>JAEBEK010000009.1:0-368007 GCA_049998055.1 Amycolatopsis sp. cmx-4-37
GCATCCAGCAGATGCCCTCTCGCTTTAAGGTTGTTTGTTCCCTAGACAAGAACAATCATCCCAGGTCAGAGGGCATCTGCCCGTCTACGACATACCACCTGACACCACATTCACCGGTGGATCCAGGCTGGACGTCATGAACGAGTCGTTCATGACGTCGCCAACCCCTGCCGAACAGCGCCCACCCCGGCAACCCCGCACCCCGGTAGCGCTCAGCTCAGCAGCAAGCGCCCAGCCCAGCGGCGCTCACCCGCCAACCATCACCCAGGCGGCTCCGGCGCCGGCCGCACGGCCTCATCCCGGCTCCGCAGCGCTACCCCGCCCACCACCGCCAGCGTCCCCAGGGCCTCCGGCCACGAAGGCACCTGCGCCAGCAGCACGAACCCCATCACCCCCGCGGTGACCGGTAGCAACGCCAGCAACACCGCGAACCGGGCCTGTCCGAGCCGTCGCAGCACGACCTGGTCCAGCGCGTACGGCACCACCGTCGACAGCACCCCCACCCCGATCCCCAGCAGGAGCATCCGTGGCGAAGACCACACCTCGCCCGTTCCGAAGGCCAGTGGAGACAGCACCACCGTCGCCGCCGCGAAGCCGATTGCCAGGCTGTCGATCCCCGATCCCTCGGATGAGGCCACGCGCTTGCCCAGGAGGACGTAGCCCGCCCAAGCCGCCGCCGCGGCCAGGGCGAACACGACCCCGGAAACAGAACCCGCGAGCTGGACGTCCGCGATCGCCACCACTCCGCACGCCACCAGGACCACCGCCAGCACGTCGCGGACCGTCCGGGAGCCGAACGCGGCCACCAGGACCGGGCCGAGGAACTCCATCGCCACCACCGTCCCCAGCGGGAGGCGGGCGATCGCCTCGTAGAACAGCACGTTCATGCCCGCCGTCACGACGCCGAACGCGATCGCCAGCGCCAGCCGGCGGCCCCGCCACGCCGCGCGCCCGGGGCGGCGCCAGACCAGGAGCACCACCGCCGCGCCGAGGCAGCGCAGCCACGCCACCCCGGCGGGCGTCGCGTGGCCGAAAAGGCCGACCGCGATGGCCGCTCCGGCGTACATGGAAATTCCGCTGAGAACGAACAACAGCGGAGCGGGGACCCGGGAAACCCGTCGAGGCGAAGTCACCGTACTCACCACCCCATGGTGCCTGACCACGGAAAACGTAACTCTCCGGGTATTCGTCTCCTGCATTGCGGGATGCGGCTACGGCATCCGGGGTAAATCGGCGTGACTCAGGTCCCACCGGCGCGGGAACACTTGCGAGCCGCGAAACGTCTGGAAGAGTGGAAGCACGAACACCGCGGAGCCGAAGGCGATCGCCGCCACCGGCATCAGTCCGAAGTGGGCGTAGCTGGATCGATGGCACCGGGCAACCGGTGCCGGGACGGAGGGAGACCCCCATGACAACGCCGACGCTCACCCGCCCCGAACTGACCGCCGCCGACCGCTGTGACCGGTGCGGAGCTGCAGCTCAGGTACGAGCCATCCTCAAGGGTGGCGAACTGCTCTTCTGCGGGCACCACGCCCGTGAGCACGAGGCCAAGCTCAAGGAACTGTCCGCCGACATCCAGCGGTAACCGACTCCGAAACGCCCGAAGGCGGCCGGTGCGCACAGGCACCGGCCGCCTTCGTTTTTCTGCAACTTGCAAAGTGCGTGGCGAATATCACGGCGAGGCCGCGAAAGACCCCTATTCCGGACACGGAACAGGACAGGAAATCAGACAGAATCCAGCACGACTTCGAACGCGACTTCCGCGGCTCCCAGCAGCTTCACGTCGGCCCCCAGCGCCGAGCTGACGATCCGGGTGCCGCCGACCGCCCGGCTCACCAGGCTGCGCCGCCGCACCTCCGCGCCGACGTGCCGCAGCACCGCCTCCGGCAGCACCGTCAGCAGGTCACCGAGGATCACCAGCTGCGCCCCCAGCAAGTTGACGACGTTGATCAGCCCGAGCGTCAGCCACTCGGCGAACTCCGCCAGCCGGGTCAGCGCGGCCTCGGGGTCCCGGCCGAGCTCGCGCAGCTCGAACAGGATCGCCCCGCGCGGGGTGTCCTCCGGCAGCCCGAGCGCCCGGCACAGCGCCGCCTCGCCGACCTCGGTCTCCCAGCAGCCGCTGCTGCCGCAGTAGCAGTCCCGCCCGTCCGGGCGGATCACCATGTGCCCGATCTCGCCGACGTAGCCCGAGCCGCCGCGCAGCGCCGACCCCTCGGCGATGACGCCGCCGCCGACCCCGACGTCCGCCGAGATGTACACCACGTCGGACGCCCCGCGGGCCGCGCCGCGCAGGTGCTCGGCGACCGCGCCGAATTCGGCGTCGTTGCCGACCAGGATCGGGATCTGCAGCACCCCGCCGAGCCGCTCGCCGAGGGCGACGTCGGTCCAGCGCAGGTTCGGGGCCTCGTGCACGTACCCGTCCGCCCGCCGGACGACGCCCGGCACCGACACCCCGGCCGCGACCGGGGTCACGTCGAGGTCGCCGGCCAGGACGGCCGTCGACTCGATGACGTGGGTGATGACCTCGTCGGGCTGGCCCATCCGGCCACGCAGGTTCCAGCTGTTGCGGCCGAGGATCTGGCCGCCCAGCCCGACCAGGGCGATCGCGACGTGCTCGACCTGCAGGTCGACCGCGAGCACGACCGCCGCGTGCGGCTGGGGCAGGACCAGGAGCGAGGGGCGGCCCGCCCCTCGTCCCGGCCTCGGCACCTTCTCCTCGACGACGCCGGCTTCGGCGAGCCCGTCGACGAGGGTCTTGATCGTGCTCCGGTTGAGCCCCAGCTCGGCGGCCAGGGTCGCCCGGGTGCTCGGCCCGCCGACGTGCAGCAGGCGGAGCAGGGTCGTGCGGTTGTGCCGGCGCACCTCGTCCGGTCGTGCAACGGGTGTGCTGGTCACGGACCTGATCATTCCATGCTGGTTCAGCGCGTGGACGCAGCCGCGCGGCGCCGGGACAGCGCGTCGACCGTGGCGGCGAGCAGCAGGACCAGACCGGTGACGATGTTGACCACCGCGGCCGGCTGCTTGAGCAGGCCCAGGCCGTTGATGACCACGGCGATCACCAGGCCACCGACGACGGCGTCGGCCACGCGGCCCTTGCCGCCGAACAGCGACGTGCCACCGATGACGGCCGCACCGACGGAGTACAGCAGCGTGTTGAGACCACCGGACTGCGGGCTGACCGAGCCGACCTTCGACGCGGCGACGATGCCGCCGATGGCCGCGACCGCCGAGCCGATGACGAACACGCTCGCCCGGATCTTCGGCACGTCGATACCGGCGCGGCGGGCCGCTTCCTTGTTGCCGCCGACCGCGTAGACGTACCGGCCGTACTTGGTCCGGTTGAGCACGTAGGTCCCGGCCACCAGCAGCACCAGCATGATCGGGATGACGTACGGGATGCCCTCGATCGTGACGACCGCCTTGTTCGGCGAGCGGTTGACCGTCAGCAGCCACGTGCCCAGGGCCGACAGCACCACGAGCGCGGCGACCTTGACGGCCACCAGCGCCGTCGGCTGGACGACCAGGCCGCGCTGGAGCCGCCGGAAGTGGCTGAGCAGCGTGATCACCGCGAAGCCGCCGGCGGCGACCAGGAAGAAGATCCAGCTGCCGAGGACGTTCAGGTTGCCGTTGGCGATCTTGTACAGGACGTCGGAGTTGGTGATGCCGATCGTGCCGCCCTCACCGATGAACTGCAGCAGGACGCCCTGCCACACGATGAACAGCGCCAGCGTCACGACGAAGGACGGCATGCCGATCTTCGACACCAGGAAGCCGGTGATGCAGCCGATCGCGGTGCCGACGCAGATGGCCAGGAGGATCTCCAGCCAGGCGTTGGCGGGAACGCCGATCGCGACGAGCAGCAGGCCGACCAGCGACAACGCGGCGCCGGCCCAGATCCGCTGGTAGGCCGACAGCAGCATGGCCGCGGCGAGGACCGCGATGAACGTGATGAACACGCCGGATCCCATGGTGCCCAGCAGGTTGCCGGCGTGCACGTAGTGCAGGGCCATCACCGACGCGGCGGTGCCGGACGCCACACCGGCGGCGAGGTCGATCTCGCCGAGCAGCAGCACGAAGACGATGCCCATCGCGATGATGATCACGCCCGCGCCCTGCGGGAAGACGTTGGCGATGTTGGCCAGCGTGAAGAAGTTGTCCGACAGCGCGCTGAACAGGATGACCAGCACGAGCAGGCCGAACAGCGACGGCAGCGAGCCGAGCTCGCCGGCCCGCAGGCGGGCGAAGTAGTCGCGGACGGCCTCGCCGGTTGACATCGATGTCGTGTCGATGCCGAAGTCGGTGATCGCCGCGGTGGCGGTCTGGGTCTGCGCGAGCGCGTCGGCGGGGGTGCCGACCTCGGGCTTGGCAGGGGTTTCAGTCATTTCCGGTTCTTTCTTCCCGCTCACAGGACCACGGCTTCGGGCCGGGCCAGGCCGAGGTCACCGGAGCGACCCGCGGTGATCAGTTCCACGATCTGGCCGTGGCTGACGTCCTTCGTGTGCACCTCGGCGACGAGGCGGCCGAGGTAGAGCACCGAGATGCGGTCGGCGACCTCGAACACGTCGGCCATGTTGTGGCTGATCAGCACGACCCCGAGGCCCTGCTCGGCCAGCCGGCGGACCAGGTCGAGCACCTGCCGCGTCTGCGCGACACCCAGCGCGGCGGTCGGCTCGTCGAGCACGACGACCTTGCTGTTCCACAGCACCGACTTGGCGATCGCCACGGTCTGGCGCTGACCACCGGACAGCGAGGAGACCGGCGTGCGGACGGACTTCACGGTCCGGACGGAGAGGGAGGCCAGCGTCTCGCGGGCGGCCTTCTCCATGCTGGCTTCGTCCAGCTTCCACGAGTTGCCGCGCTCGCGGCCGAGGAACATGTTCTGGACGATGTCGAGGTTGTCGGCGAGCGCCAGATCCTGGTAGACGACCTCGATCCCGAGGTCGGCCGCGTCCTTCGGACCGCGGATGTGGGCGTCCGTACCGTTGAACCGCACGGCCCCCGAGTCGTACGGGTGGATGCCGGCGATGCACTTGACGAGGGTCGACTTGCCGGCGCCGTTGTCGCCGACCAGGGCGGTCACTTCGCCCGCACGTACGTCGAAGTCCACGTCGTGCAGGACGTGGACGGGGCCGAAGCTCTTGTTCAGGCCCTTGATCTCGAGGATGGGCTCACTCATGGATGGCATTTCTCCGAATTTCTGATGCCCTGTGCCGCCGCTAGGGCCAGGCGATCCCCGCGAGCGGGGAGTGGGGACCGGGCCGGGACGCGCCGTCGGGGTGCGCGTCCCGGCCCGGCTGTTCGTGGGTACTACGGGCGGATCAGGAGATGCCGAGCGAGCTGCACTTGGCGGCGAGGTCGCCACCGCAGATCTCGGCGGCCTTCACGTAGCCCTGGGTGACAACCGTCTTGACGTCCTTCTCCAGGATCGTCGTCGGCGTGAGCAGCACCGACTTGATGTCGCGGTTGTTCTTCGGGTCGTGCAGCTTGGCCGTGGCGATCGCGTCCGCGCCGGCGGTGTCACCCTTGGCGAGAGCGGCGGCCAGCTTGGCGGTGGCCTCGGCCTCTTCCTTGATCGGCTTGAAGACCGTCATGTACTGCTCGCCGCGCATGACCGCCATCAGGCCGTCGGCGGTGGCGTCCTGGCCGGTGACCGGGACCTTCCCGGCGAGGCCGTTCTTCTTGAGGATGGTGATGACCGCGCCGGCCAGACCGTCGTTCGCCGCGACGACGCCGTCGACCTTGCCGCCGTTGCTGGTGAAGATCTGCTCGAAGGTCGTGCCGCCGAGCTGGTTGTCCCAGTCGTTGATCGGCTGCTTCTGGAGCCGCTTCAGCGTGCCCGCCGAGACCAGCGGGTCGAGGACGGAGTCCTGGCCCCTGGTGAACAGCGTGGCGTTGTTGTCGGTCGGGGCGCCCTCGATCTGGACGAAACCCGCGCCGGCCTTGCTCTTCAGCGCGTCGGCCATGGCCTGGCCCTGCAGCTGGCCGACCTTCTCGTTGTCGAACGAGACGTAGTAGTCGGCGGACCCGCCGAGGCTCGGGCGGTCGTAGTCGATGACCGGGATGCCCGCGGCCTTCGCCTTGGTCTCGACCGCGGCACCGACGGCCGGGTCACCGGGGGCGATGACCAGGACCTTGACGCCGGAGCTGATGAAGCCGTCGGCCAGGGTGGCGAACTTCTGGTTGTCACCCTGGGCGTTCTGGACGTCGACCTCGAAGCCCTGGGCCGTCAGCGCGGCCTGCAGCATCGGCTTGTCGAACGCTTCCCAGCGGGCCGAGGTGGCGGTCTCCGGGAGGATCACACCGACCTTGCCGCTGGCTCCGCCGGCGGCGGCCGGCGCGGAGGAGGAAGCGGAGCTGCTCCCCGTGCCCCCGCTGTCTGAACTGTTGGCACCACAAGCGGTCAGCACCAGGCCGGTGCTCACCGTCGCGGCGAGGAGGGTAAGGGTTCTGCTGCGCATCCTCGTTCCTTCCGGATCCAAGCATTGGTGACGAATGGGCCGTCGACGTCGTCTCGGGCCCTGCGAGGCGGTGATCCGGAGGGTCCCGGCGCACCGTCGCGCATATGTTGTGGGCGACAACATATGCCGCTGAGCGGCTGCGGGGAAGATAGCTGGATCGATTAAATGACACCAATTGGACACGGTTCGGCAACACGGGCTGAGGGTCGCCCGGAAAGAGTAGATCCGCTGACGATGTGATCGCCAGCACTCACCGTGTGTTACATCCAGGTTTCTTGCGAGGGTGAAGATACTCCACTGGTGTACACCGAGTGCGATCCGGCGCGAAGTGGTGGTGAACCCACGGCAAACGCACGGGATTGGTCGCCGACTTGCGAACTTCGCACCCGGACGTGCCCGAAGAGCCACCGGCCGGGGGACGCACGGGCAGCCGGAGACGACCGATCGGGCACGCAACGTCACGAAGTTGTGGAAGGTCCGGCGCGGCCCCGGCGGAACGGACGGTGACGAGCGGGTTCAGCCTCCTGGGCGACACCGATGGCCGGGACGGACCGCAGCGGACGACTCCGAGACCGAGCAGGCGATCGCCCGCCGAGCCGACGCCGCCGATCCCAGGGAGGCTCGGTCACAGCGCCCGAAGGCCACATTGGTTGCGCTGGACGCACCCAAGGGGCCCTTCGGTGCGCAGGACGCAACCAAGGCCGCCTTGGGGCGCTCGACGCGACGCGAGGAGGACGATCCGCTCCGCTTCTCCCGCCCCGGCGAGTGAGACCGCGCCTCACCAGGTCCGGAGCGTGACGATCCGTTCCTCGAGCTGCTCCACCGTCGCCATGGCGGTCACCGGGCCGCCACACACCCGCCGGAGCTCGTTGTGGATCGCTCCGTGCGGCTTCTTCGTGCGGTGGTGGTACATCCCCACCAGCGCGTTCAGCTCCTTGCGGAGCGCTCCGAGGCGCTCGCTCACCGACTGCGGGCGGGCCGGCGGTGGCGCGGCCTCTTCCTTCGCGGGCTTGCGGCGCTTCCCGTCCGCGATCTGCTCTTCCTGCCGCTTCCGCAGCAGCGCCCGCACCTGGTCGGGCTCCAGCAGCCCCGGCAGGCCCAGGTACTCCTGCTCCTCGTCCGAGCCCGAGAACACCGCCGTGCCGAACGAGTTGCCGTCGTAGATGACCTGGTCGAGCTCGGCCGAGGCGCCCAGGGAGGTGAACGCCTTCTCCTCCTCGCCCGGCTCGTCCTCGGTGCGGTTGGCCTGCGCGAGGAGCTCGTCCTCCCAGCCTTCCTTCTCCCGGTGCGGCTTGCCCAGCACGTGGTCGCGCTGCGCTTCCAGCTCGCTCGCCAGCTCCAGGAGCACCGGCACCGACGGCAGGAACACACTCGCCGTCTCGCCCTTGCGACGGGCTCGCACGTACCGGCCGATCGCCTGCGCGAAGAACAGCGGGGTCGACGCGCTCGTCGCGTACACGCCCACGGCCAGCCGCGGGACGTCGACGCCTTCCGAGACCATGCGGACCGCCACGATCCAGCGCTCGTTCGTCTCGGAGAACTCCTTGATCCGGCCCGAGGCCTTCGGATCGTCCGAGAGCACCAGCGTCGGCATCTCCCCCGAGATGCGTTCGAGGATCTTCGCGTACGCGCGCGCCGACTCCTGGTCGGTCGCGATCACCAGGCCGCCCGCGTCCGGTACGCCCTGGCGGACCTGCGACAACCGGGTGTCGGCGGCCTGCAGCACCGCCGGGATCCATTCGCCGGCCGGGTCGAGCGCGGTGCGCCAGGCCCGGGCGTTCTGCTCCGCGGTCAGCGGCTCGCCGAGCCGGGCGGTGAACTCCTCCCCCGCGCTCGTGCGCCAGGAGGCCTCGCCCGAGTACGCCAGGAAGACGACCGGCCGGACCACGCCGTCGGCCAGCGCGTCCGCATAGCCGTACGAGTGGTCGGACTTGCTGCGCTGGAAGCCGCCCGCGTCCGGCTCGTAGGTGACGAACGGGATGGCCGAGTCGTCGGAGCGGAACGGTGTCCCGGTCAGCGACAGCCGCCGGACGGCCGGGGTGAAGGCCTCGCGGATCGCGTCGCCCCACGACTTCGCGTCACCGCCGTGGTGGATCTCGTCGAGGATGACCAGCGTCTTGCGGTTCTCCGTGCGCACCCGGTGCAGCGTCGGGTGGGCCGCGACCTGGGCGTACGTCACCGCGACGCCGTTGTAGTCCGACGACGTCACGCCCGTGGTGTTGCGGAAGTTCGAGTCGATCTGGATCCCGGCCATGGCCGCCGCCGACGCCCACTGGTGCTTGAGGTGCTCGGTCGGGGTGACGATGGTGACGGCCTCGATCGTGCGGTCGCTCAGCAGTTCGGCGGCGATCCGCAGGCCGAACACCGTCTTGCCGGCGCCGGGGGTCGCCACCGCGAGGAAGTCCTTCGGCTTGCGCGTCAGGTACTTGGTGAGCGCCCGCCGCTGCCACGCCCGCAGCGGGCGCGCGGTCGAGTCCTTCTCCGCGGGAGGCGCCCCGAGCTGCGTCTCCGTCATGCCGGTCCCCCCTCGCTCAAGTGCTTTGACGTGCGAAAACCCTCACTGTGGTACCGACTGCTGCTGCATTGAGCGGCCGGCGACTTGCGGTGAGGGCACTGGAGCGAGTCTACCGGCCGGGTCCGACAGTTCCGGGCACCGGCACGGGTGATGTCCCCCGACACGCCCGGCCGCAGAGGGTGTGACGAGCCAAATCAGCACCGATGGACCATGCTGGACACGTCATGGGTGAGGTGCAGCCGTCCGCAGCGACGAAGGTGGCCCGCAGGGGGCCGTGGCGCCTCCTCACGCGCACGCTCGGCAAGGCCTGGGAGGGCAACATCTTCTCCGAGGCCGCCGAAGCGGCCTTCTGGCAGACGCTCTCGCTGCCGCCGCTGCTGCTGGGGCTGCTCGGCAGCCTGGGCTTCGTCGGCGAATGGTTCGGCCAAGACGTCGTCACCCAGGTGCACGACCGGATCATCGGCTTCTGCAAGACGGTCTTCAGCAGCAACGCCGTCCACGACATCATCGAACCCACGGTCAACAGCATCCTCACCGTCGGCAAGGGCGAAATCGTCTCGATCGGCTTCCTGATCTCGCTGTGGGCGGGTTCGTCGGCGATGTCGTCGTTCGTGGACGCGATCACCGTCGCCCACGACCAGTACGGCGTCCGCAACGACGTCTGGCAGCGGATCTTCGCGCTGCTGCTGTACCTGTGCGGCCTGGTCATCCTGGTGGTCGGGCTGCCGCTGCTGGCGATCGGCCCCGACCTGCTGCCGGAGTTCTTCCCCACCGACTGGCGCCCGACGGTGACGTCGTGGGTGAGCGCGCTGTACTTCCCGACCCTCGGGGTGATGATCACCCTCGCGCTGACCACGTTGTACAAGCTCGCCCTGCCGCGGAAGCTGCCGTGGCACCGCGGGCTGCCCGGCGCGGTGCTCGCGATGGTCGTGTTCCTGCTCTCCTCGGTCGGCCTGCGCATCTACCTGAACTGGATCACCAAGACCGGCTACACCTACGGCGCGCTCGCCGCCCCGATCGCGTTCCTGCTGCTGATGTTCTTCATCGGCCTGGCCGTGGTCGGCGGGGCCTACTTCAACAGCGCGATCCAGGAGCTGTGGCCGGCGAAGGCGACCCGGCGGCAGCGGCGCAAGTGGCGGCGGCTGGAGATGGAGCGCGCCGCCGAGCGGCTGCGCTCGGAGGACGGCCGCAAGCTGTGGGAGCGCACGACCACGCCGCTGCGCCGCCCGCGCCCCGAAGAAGAGGTCTCCGCCACCGGTGCCGCGCCGGAAGAAGCGCCCGGACCGTCCGAAGAGGACGAGTCGTCACCGAGCGCGCCCGACCCGGCACCCAGCGCTGCTCAGGGTCGCGTCTCCTCCCGAGGGACGACCCGGAATCCACCCTCAGACTGAGTCGCCCCTCAGATCGGACATGAGAAGCTCGCCGGGTCACTGACGCAGGCGTCGGTCGCCGCGTCGTTCTCGAGGGGGTTTTCAGAGTCATGTCCGTGCTGGCCAGATTGAGCCTGCGCAACCGAAGCCTGATCGGCCTGCTCGCGCTCGTGGTCGTCGGTTTCGGTGCTTTCGCGCTGCCGCAGATCAAACAGCAGCTGTTCCCGTCGCTGCAGTTCCCGCAGGCCCAGATCGTCACCGCGTACGCCGGCGCGTCGCCGGACGCGGTCGACCGGCAGGTCACCGAGCCCCTCGAAGGCGCCCTGCAGGGGTTGAAGGGCCTCGAGGACATCAATTCGACGTCGTCGGACGGTGTTTCGCGCGTCGTCACGCAGTTCGAGTTCGGCACCGACCTCGACGCGGCCGTCTCCCAGATCCAGCAGGCGGTGAACCAGGTCCGGACGCGGCTGCCGCAGAACTCCGAGCCGTCCGTGTCCGCCGGCAGCACCGACGACCTGCCGGTGGTGCTGGTCGCCGCGGGCACTTCGGGCGACCCGCAGAAGCTCGCCCCCGCGCTGACCGACCAGGTCGCGCCGGAACTGCGGAAGATCGACGGGGTCCGCACCGTCACCGTCACCGGCGTGCAGCAGTCCCGCGTCACGATCACGCTCGACTACGCGAAGCTGGCCGCCGCCGGCGTCGACCCGGCGTCGATCGCGACCACGCTGCAGACCGCCGGCGCCGCCGTGCCGGCCGGCACGCTGACCGAGGGCGACCAGACGCTGTCCGTCCAGGTCGGCGGCGGGCAGACCACTGTGGACACCCTCCGCGACCTGTACCTCACGCCGGGCGCCGCGTCCGGGGCGACGCGCCCGGGCACCCCGGCGCGCGGGCCGGTGAAGCTGGGTGACGTCGCCGACGTCCAGAGCGGGTTCGCGCCGCCGACGTCGATCACGCGCACCAACGGCAAGCCGAGCCTCGGCCTCTCGATCACCATGGTGGACAACGGGAACGCCGTCGCGATCTCCGACGCGGTCCGCGACAAGCTGCCGGACCTGGGGAAGAAGACCGGCGCCGAGATGAGCGTCGTGTTCGACCAGGGCACGCCGGTGAAGGACGCGATCAGCGGCCTGACCACCGAAGGCCTGCTGGGCCTGGCGTTCGCGGTCATCGTGATCCTGCTGTTCCTGCTGTCGGTGCGCTCGACGCTGGTGACCGCGGTCTCGATCCCGCTGTCGGTCGTGGTCGCGCTGCTGGCGCTGTGGACCGGCGACCTGTCGCTGAACCTGCTCACCCTCGGCGCGCTGACGATCGCGATCGGCCGGGTGGTGGACGACTCCATTGTCGTGCTGGAGAACATCAAGCGGCACTTGGGTTACGGCGAAGAGAAGCAGCGGGCGGTGCTCGACGGCGTCCGCGAAGTGGCCGGCGCGGTGACGTCGTCCACGCTGACGACCGTCGCGGTGTTCCTGCCGATCGCGTTCGTCGGCGGGTTCGTCGGCGAGCTGTTCTCGCCGTTCGCGATCACCGTGACGGTGGCGCTGCTGGCTTCGCTGCTCGTCTCGCTGACCGTGGTTCCCGTGCTGGCGTACTGGTTCCTGAAGCGGCCGGAGGTCCCGGCGGACGCCATCGAAGCCGAGCGGGCGCGCGAAGCCGCCGTCGAGAAGGAGCGCCGCGGCTTCCTGCAGCGGGCCTACCTGCCGGTGATCCGGTTCGCGACCAAGCGGCGGCTCACCGTCGTGCTGCTGGCGCTGCTGATCTTCGCCGGCACCGTCGGGCTCGCGACGCGGCTGAACACGAACTTCCTCGACCAGTCCGGCGGCACCACGCTGAACATGACGCAGAAGCTGCCCGCGGGCACGAGCATCGCGGCGAAGGAGAAGGCGGCGACGGCCGTCGAGCAGGCGCTGGCCGCGGAGCCCGCGGTGCGGACCTACCAGGTCAGCGTCGGCGGCGGGGGCGCGTTCGGCGGCTTCGGGGGCGGCGGCACGTCGACGAGCATCTCCGTCACCGTCGCGAAGGACACCGATCTCGACGCGCTGTCCGACCGGCTGCGGTCGAAGCTGACCTCCCGGCCGGAGCTGGGCGAGATCAAGATCGGCGCGGACGCGTCCGGGTTCAACTCCGACCAGGTCTCGGTGACGGTGACCGCACCGTCGGAGGCCGCGCTGAAGCCCGCGTCCGACCAGGTGCAGCAGGCGCTGCGCGGGGTGTCCGGGCTGACCGAGGTGACCAGTGACCTGGCCGTCGGCTCGCCGCGCGTGCAGGTCGAGGTGGACGACGCCGCGGCCGCCGCGCACGGGCTGTCGGCGAGCACCATCGGCCAGGTCGCCAACCAGGCGATCGCCGGCCGCACGGTGACGCAGCTGCCGGTCGGCGGCCAGCGCACGGACATCGTGCTGCGCGCCGGCACCGCGCCGGCCACGGTCGAGCAGGTGCAGGGCCTGCCGATCCCGGGACCCACGGGCGTCGTCCGGCTCGACGAGGTCGCGAAGGTGTCCACTGTGGACGGACCGGCGTCGGTGCACCGCACCGGGGGCGACCTGAGCACGACGGTCACGGCGAAGAACACCGGCGACAACCTGAGCAAGACGACCGCGGACATCCAGTCCAAACTGGACGGGCTGACCTTCGCGAACGGCGCGTCATACTCGCTCGGCGGCGTGAGCCAGGACCAGCAGGAGGCGTTCTCGAACCTGTTCCTGGCGCTGCTCGCGGCGATCGCGATCGTGTTCCTGATCATGGTGGCGACGTTCCGCAGCCTGATCCAGCCGCTGATCCTGCTGGTGTCGATCCCGTTCGCGGCGACCGGCGCGATCGGGCTGCTGCTGGCCACCGGCACGGCGCTCGGCCTGCCGGCGCTGATCGGGATGCTGATGCTGGTCGGCATCGTCGTGACCAACGCGATCGTGCTGATCGACCTGATCAACCAGTACCGGGCCGACGGGATGAGCGTCGCGGACGCGGTCACCGAGGGCGGCCGGCGCCGGCTGCGCCCGATCCTGATGACCGCGGCGGCGACGATCTTCGCGCTGGTCCCGATGGCGCTGGGCATCACCGGCCAGGGCGGGTTCATCGGCCAGCCCCTGGCGATCGTGGTGATCGGCGGCCTGGTCAGCTCGACGCTGCTGACGCTGGTGCTGGTCCCGACGCTGTACACGATGGTCGAGACCCGCAAGGAGCGTCGTCGCGCCCGCCGCGAGGCGAAGCGGACCCCGGCGAAGGCCCCGGAGTCGGAGTCCCTGGACCCCGCCCCCACGGCCTGACCGCATGACGAAGGCCCGCCACTTTCCCGGGAAAGTGGTGGGCCTTCGTCGTTTCCGGCCGTGATCAGGACGCCGACACGCGTGATTGAAGGGTCGACACGCCGACGCTCAGCCAGCTTCGGCGTGTCGTCCGCCTGATCACGCGTGTCGGCTCCTCGATCACGCGAGTCGACCCTTCGATCACGCGGCTTGAAGACGGAACTCGCGTGATCGGGGCCGTGACTCGCGAGTTACGGCCCCGATCACGTCAGTCACGGGTCTGATCACGCGAGTTACGGCTACTGCTTGAAGCGGTAGGTCATGCTGTCGAAGAGGATGCAGATGCTCGGCGACATCACGATCACCCGCAGCGTGTTGTCGCGCTCGTCGAAGTCGATGCCCTCGACCTCGAAAGTGCCGCTGCAGCCGCTGCGCAGCGGCAGCTGACCCAGCGACGTCACGTGCCCGGCCACGTCCGAGCCGGACAGCGGACCGGCCAGATCCACCTGCAGCAGGGGTTTCGTCGTGCCGAAGAGGCTGCCGTCGGGGTCGTCGGACGCGCAGAGCAGGCGGGTCGCCGTCTGGAAGTCGCAGCCCTGGACGTCGCGGACCTGGTGGTCGAGGCGGATCGTCCCCGCGAGGGGCAGGTTCTGCGCCGGGTCGGTGGCCACCACACCGGGCATCGGGTGGACCAGGAGGCGGTCCATCGTGCCCCACTCCCCCGCCACCATCCACCGGGCGTCCGGGGACACCGCCGCGAACGAGTTGTTCGAAGCTTCCCAGGACTCGAGGTTGTGCCGGTAGTTCTTCCACGAGCCGTCCGGGGCCTGGACGCGGAAGAGCTTCGCGCCCCGGTCGTCACGCTGGTAGGGCTCGACGTACCAGCCCTGCGCGGACCCCGGGTCACCGACGTGGTTCCACCCCTGGGTCGAAAGGTCCGCCGGGACGGTGCCGATCCCGGTGTAGCGGATGGTGGTGCCCGAGGGGCGGACGATCGTGGCGAGCCCCTGGCTCTCGTCGAGGGCGCGGGCTTGGTCCCGGCCCACCTCGGACCAGCCCGTGACGGCCTGCGCCAGTGCGGGCGAGAAGGCCGTGAGCAGGGCGACGACGGCGACGACGATCCCGGTTCTGCGCATGTGCGACTCCGGTGGGTGAGGGAACCTGGCCCGCTGGATTTACCAGGTCTCCCACCCCGCGCACACCCGTCTTATGAAGGGTTTTCACGTTTGTTCGGGGATCTGTCCCTTTTCGGACATGCGAGAACCCCGGCGGACGCACGTCAGCCGGGGTTCACGACCGGGGTCACTCCCCCGGGCGCAGCCCGTTGAAGATCTCCTTGCAGGCCGGGCAGACCGGCGAACCGGGCTTCGGCGACTTCGTCACCGGGAAGACCTCGCCGCAGAGTGCCACCACGTGATTGCCCATGACCGCGCTCTCGGCGATCTTGTTCTTCTTCACGTAGTGGAACATCTTCGGGGTGTCGTCGTCGGTGGTGTCCGTGCCCTCGGGCGTGGTTTCCGGCTTCGTCAGCGTCTCGGTGCTCACCCGTCCATTGTGCCCGAGTCCCGTCGAACCTCGTACGAAAGCCCCTCGACCTGGCAGGATCTGCGGCATGTTCCAGAAGGTGCTCGCGACGTTCGGCTCGGGCGGGGCGAAGATCGACGCCCGCCTGCTCGACCGGACCGCCTCCCCCGGCCGTCCCCTGCACGGCGAGGTGCTGCTGGCCGGCGGCGAGGTCGACCAGGAGATCAAGGGCCTCGCCGTGACGCTGCTGGCCCGCGTCCAGGTCCCCGGCACGGACAAGACCGAAGACCTCCCCTTCGGCTCCCAGCACCTGGTCGGCGGCGAGGTCATCCGCGCCGGCCAGCAGGTCCGGCTGCCGTTCGAGCTGCCGCTGCCCTGGGAGACGCCGATCACCAGCGTCTTCGGCAAGCCGCTCACCGGGATGGCGGTCGGGGCGCGGGCCGAGCTCGACCTCGCCGCAGCCGTCTCCGACCCGTTCGACGCCGACGCCGTCGCGATCGAGCCGCTGCCGGCGCAGAAGCGGGTCCTCGACGCGCTGAGCCGGATCGGCTTCGTCTTCCGCGAGGCGGTCCTCGAGCAGGGCCGGATCAACGGCGCGAACCAGCAGCTCCCCTTCTTCCAGGAGATCCGCTTCGCGCCTTCGCCGCGCTTCGCGAGCGTGTTCACCCAGCTCGCCGTCACGTTCCTGGCCTCGTCGGAGCGCACCGACGTCGTCCTGGAGGTCACCAAGCGGGTCCGGGTGAGCAAGACCGGCGGCTTCGGCGGCCGTGGCCAGGACTTCCTCGGGATATTCACGATGAAGCCGGACGTGAACTGGGAGAAGCAGCTCGACGACTGGCTGGACCAGATCGCCCGCCCGCGCGGCATCTTCGACTGATGGCCACGCCCCGCGCGGACCGGCCGCACCTGCCCGGCTACGGGACCGCGGCGGGTTCGGCGGGGCTGCTGCCCTGGTCGTGGGCGGAGACGCGGCTGCGGGCGTCGCACGACTTCTGGCTGGCGACCGTCCGGCCGGACCGGCGCCCGCACCCGATGCCGGTCTGGGCGGTGTGGACCGGCGAGGTGCTGTGGTTCTCCTCGTCCCGGCGGTCGGTCAAGGCGCGGAACGTCGCCGCGGGCTCGGCGGTGTCGATCGCCACCGACGATCCGTACGAGCCCGTCGTGGTCGAAGGCACGGCCGAAATCGTCACCGACGCCGAAGCACTGCGGTCGTTCCTCGACGTGATGAACGCGAAGTACGCGACGGACTACGAGGAAGACTTCCTCGACCCCGGCACGCCGACGCGCTGGAGGTTCGCGTGAGGTGGGCCGAAGCGATCACCGTCCTGGGCGGCGTGCCCGATGCGTGGCCGCGGCTCGAAGCGCGCTACGCCGAGCCTCACCGCCGCTACCACACCCTCGACCACGCGGCCGCCGTCGCGCGGGACTCCGCCTGGCTGGCCGAAAGCCTCAGCGGAGTCGAACGCGCGATCGTCGCCGTCGCGGCCTGGACGCACGACGTCGTGTACGACGCGAAGCCCGGCGAAGACGAACGCGCGAGCGCCGCCTGGGCCCGCGAAGCGCTCGACGGGGTCGCCGAAGCACACGTCGAGCGCGTCGTAGGCCTGATCCTCGCCACGATCAAGCACGACGCCCCGCCGGAAGACCGCCTCGCGACCGCGCTCCTCGACGCCGATCTCGCCATTCTCGGCGCGCCGAAGGAGCGGTACGCGGCGTACGCCCAGGCCGTGCGCGAGGAGTACGCGAAGTACCCCGACGACGTCTGGCGCGAAGGCCGCATCGCCGTCCTCGAAGGCATGCTGGCCCGGACGCTCTACCGCAGCGAAGCCGCGCGGACACGCTGGGCGAGCGCCGCGCGGGCGAACCTCGCGGCCGAGCTGACCCACTGGCGCCGCGGGCCGGGCGATCACCGATGATGGTTCCTCGTGACCACCCCACTCAACCTGCACGAAGAGGTCGCCTCGGCGCTGCGTGACGGGCACCCCGTCGTCGCGCTGGAGAGCACCATCCTGTCCCACGGCCTGCCGCCGGGCCGCAACCTCGACGTCGCCCGCCGCCTCGAGCGCGTGGTGCGCGACGGCGGCGCGGTCCCGGCCACCATCGCGGTGCTCGACGGACGCGTCGTCGTCGGCCTTTCCCCCGCCGAGCTCGAGCGCGTCTGCGCGCCGGACGCGGGCCTGGACAAGCTGTCACTGCGCGACCTCGGCCCGGCCGTCGGCCTCGGCCGCTCCGGCGCGACGACCGTCGCGAGCACGTCGGCCCTGGCCGCCGCGGCCGGCATCGGGATGTTCGCCACCGGCGGGCTCGGCGGCGTGCACGTCGGCGCCGCGCAGTCGTGGGACGTCTCGGCCGACCTCGGCGTGCTGGCGAAGGTGCCGACCGTCGTCGTCTGCTCCGGGGTGAAGTCCGTGCTCGACATCCCGGCGACGCTCGAAGTCCTGGAGACGAACTCGGTCCCGGTGCTGGGGTACCGCACCGACGACTTCCCTGCCTTCTACCTCCGCTCGTCGGGCCACGCGGTCGGCTGGCGGGTCGACGACCCGAAGCAGGCCGCCGCCGTGGTCGCCGCGCACCGCACGTACGCGGATTCCGGTGTCCTGCTGGCGAACCCGATCCCCGAAGTGTCCGAAATGGACAAGGAACTGCACGACCGGTTGCTCGCCGAAGGCCTCGCGCTGGTGGCCGAGCAGGGCGTGCACGGCGCCGACGTCACACCGGTGCTGCTGGAGCACTTCCACACCGCGAGCGGCGGCGTGAGCATCGACGCGAACGAAGCCTTGGTGCTCAACAACGCGAAGCTCGCGACCGAGGTCGCGGTGGCGCTCGCATGAGCGAGCTTGCGAGTGAATCATCCACCACTGCCGGCATCGTGGTGGTCGGCGACGCGGCCCTCGACGTGATCGCCCGGCACGACAAGCCGTTGCCGCACGGCGGTGACGCCCGCGCGAAGATCCGCTTCACCGGCGGCGGCTCGGGCGCCAACACAGCGTTGTGGCTGCGTTCCCTCGACGCGGAAACGACGTTGGTCGCGCGGATCGGCGACGACCCGGGCGGCCGCCTGATCAAGGCCGAGCTGGAGGCGGCGGGCGTGCGGTGCGCGTTCGCCGTCGACCCCGAGGCGCCGACGTGCTGCGTCGTGGTGCTGGTCGACGGTTCCGGGCAGCGGAGCATGCTCGCCGACCGCGGCGCTAACCAGCGCTTCGCGCCCGAAGACGTCACCGCCGAGGCCCTCTCCGGGGCGAGCCACCTGCACCTGTCCGGTTACGTGCTGCTCGACCCGCCGTCGCGCGCGGCCGGGCTGGCGTCACTGGCCGCCGCGAAGGAGGCCGGGCTGACGACTTCGGTCGACCCGCAGGCCGCCGCGCACATCACCGACCCGGCCGCGTTCCTCGACGACGTCCGCGGGGTCGACCTGCTGATGCCGAACACCGAGGAGCTGGTGGCGCTGACCGGATCGGCGGACCCCGCGTCGGCCAAGGAACTGCTCGGAGCGGTCGGCGCGGTGGTGGTCACCGCCGGGCTGAACGGCGCCAGCTGGGTCGACGCGGACGGCGTCACGAGCGTGCCCGCGATCGAGGCCGAGTGCGTCGACTCGACGGGCGCGGGTGACGCGTTCGACGCGGGCGTGCTCACCGGCTGGCTGGCCGGCGAGTCCACTGTGGACATCCTCCGCCACGGGACGCGGCTCGGTGCGCTGGCCGTCGGGAAGGTGGGCCCGCAGCCGGTCTGACGCGGAGCTTTCACGTGAAAGCGGCGACCTGCAGGCGGAGCTTTCACGTGAAAGCTCCGCTTGTCAGCCGTCGATGACGCGGTGGCTGGTGCTTTCGATCGCCTTCGCCTCGTGCTGGTAGGTCGAGACGTTCTCGGACTTGCGGGGCGGGCGGTCGTTCGCGATCAGGACCGCGATCCACGGCAGCGGGACCGAGATCGCGAGGAAACCCAGCGCCAGCCACCATGTGTGGTAAGTCAGCCCGGCGAGGATCAGGCACGGGATGCGGCAGGCCATCATGATCACGTACTTGCGCTTGCGCGCCTTGAACTGCTCTTCGTACGACGGGGCCGCCCCGGTGATCAGCACCGGGTCCGAGTCGTTGGCGGGCATGGTCACTGCACCACCTCCGTTCGCCATCGTCCCACCTGCGGAGCTCATCCGACACCTGGGTGGGACAACCGGCTCAGCGCGGCGGTGACGAGCGTCTCGATGCCCGTGCGCAGGGTCGGGTGCAGCACCGGGGCGAAGCGCGGCGAGTGGTTGGACGGGACGTCGCGCTCGAACCGGCCCTCGGTCATCGCCGTGATCACCGTCTCCGGATCGAAGCCGCCGACCAGCCAGAACACCGACGGGACGCCGGCCGCGCGGCCGAACTCGCTGAAGTCCTCGCTGCCGGTGACCAGCGGCGCCGGCAGCACCGCCTCGGCCCCGAAGCGGGCGCGGAAGACCTCGGTGAGGGCGTCGTTGGCGGCCGCGTCGTTCTCGGTGATCGGGTAGGAGCCGGACCGGACGATCTCGGGCGGCTTCGGCGCGCCGGCCGTCGCCGCCTCGCCGTTCACGATGCGCTCCACCGCGGCGAGCACGCGCTCGCGGACGGCCTGGTCGAAGGACCGGACGTTCACTTCGAGCACGGCGTCGTCGGCGATGACGTTGCTCGCGGTGCCCACGTGCAGTGAGCCGACCGTGACGACGGCCGAGTCGGTGGCGGCGATCTCGCGCGAGACGATCGTCTGCAACTTGAGGACCACGGAAGCGGCCAGCACGGCCGGGTCGACGGTCGTCTCCGGGCGCGAGCCGTGGCCGCCGCGGCCGTGCAGGGTGATGCGCAGCGTGTCGGTGGCGGCCATGATCACGCCGGGGCGGGTGAGCACCCAGCCGGCCGGGCCGGGCACCAGGTGCTGGCCGAACACGACGTCGGGCGTCCCGGCGCGGTCGAACAGGCCGTCGCGGACCATCCGCACCGCGCCGCCCGCGCCCTCCTCCCCCGGCTGGAAGACCACCTGCAGTGTGCCGGACCAGGTGTCGCGGCCCTTCGCGAGCAGCGCCGCGGCGCCGGAGAGCCAGGTCGCGTGCATGTCGTGCCCGCACGCGTGCATGACCGGGACGTCCGTGCCGTGCTCGTCGGTGCCGCGGGCGGTGCTCGCGTACGACAGCCCGGTCTTCTCCTCGACCGGCAGCGCGTCGATGTCGGCGCGCAGCAGCACCGCCGGGCCCTCGCCGTTGCGCAGCACGCCCAGCACCCCGGTGCCGGCGATGCCGGTGTGCACCTCGTAACCGTCGCGCTCCAGCCGCCGGGCCAGCTCGGCCGCCGTCCGGGTTTCGGCGAAGGACAGCTCGGGGTGCCGGTGGAGGTCGATGTACAG
The DNA here is from genome assembly GCA_049998055.1 of Amycolatopsis sp. cmx-4-37. Taxonomy (GTDB): domain Bacteria; phylum Actinomycetota; class Actinomycetes; order Mycobacteriales; family Pseudonocardiaceae; genus Amycolatopsis. The sequence continues at coordinate 20,468 of JAEBEK010000009.1, forward strand.
CGCTTCGAGCTCGGGCAGCGCCGCGTCGAGCGGGGCGAGGACGCGTTCAAGGGTCACGGGGGCCATCGTGGCAGCATTACCCACCGTGAGCACGCGAAGCGTACTGCCCGACCTGTCCGACGACGTCTGCGCGCGGCTGCGCGAAGCCTTCCGGCGCACCTCCTACGACGCCGACGGCGTGGTGGCCGCCCTCGGCGGGGCCGCGCACGCGGCGCTGGGCCGCGGCGAGCCGGTGCCGGCCGAACGCGCGACCCGGGACGCGGGCGACCTGGGCACGCTGGTCCGGCTGTTCCTGCTGGGCGGGACCGAGCCCGAAACCGCGGTCAAGGCCGCCTTCGCGCCGCTTTCCCCCGAGGACGCGGTCAGCGCCGGGGTGCTGACCGCGGTCCAGGACGGCTACCGCGCGGCGCTCGACATCCGGCCGCACGGCGACGACGACGGCTCGTGGTGGGTCGTGTCCGACCTCGACGCCGACGTGCTCGGCACCACGGTGCCCGAGGACCACGTGCTCGGCGTCGGCCACGCGTCGCTGTCGCTGATCCGCGCGACCAGCCGCCGCCCGGTCGGCACCCTGCTCGACCTGGGCACCGGTAACGGCGTCCAGGCGTTGCACGCGACCCGGCACGCCCAGCGCGTCACCGCCACCGACGTCTCCGAGCGGGCCCTCGCGCTGGCCGCGGCGACGTTCCGGCTGAACGAGCTGGACGTCGAGCTGGCGCGCGGCGAGTGGTTCGCGCCGGTCGCGCGCCGGAAGTTCGACCAGGTCGTCTGCAATCCGCCGTTCGTGGTCGGCCCGGCCCGCGTCGACTACACCTACCGCGACTCCGGGCTGGCCGGCGACGACGCGAGCGCGCTGGTCATCCGGCAGCTGCCGGGGTTCCTCAACGACGGCGGCGTCGGCCAGCTGCTCGCCTCCTGGTTGCACACGGGTCGCGAAGACTGGGCCGACCGGGTGAGCCGCTGGCTGCCCGCCGAGACCGACGCGTGGTTCGTCCAGCGCGACGTGGCCGACCCGGCGCTCTACGTCGGCACCTGGCTGCGGGACGCGGGCCTCGACCCGCGCTCGCCGGAGGGCCGGGCGAAGGCGGCGGCGTGGCTCGACTGGTTCGCCGCCAACGACGTCCGGGGCATCGGCTTCGGCTTCGTCACGCTGCGGCGCGCCGCCGGGCGCACCCCGACCGTGGTGTGCGAGGACCTCCGGCAGGCCTACGACGACCCGCTGGGCCCCGAAGCGGCCGGCTGGCTGGACCGCGTGGAATGGCTGCGGGAATCGGGGGATTCGTTGCTCGATGTCCGCTTTGTGGTCCCGGACACGGTTTTGCTGGAAAGCGTCGAGGAACCCGGCGACGAAGGCTGGGCGACGACCGTCCGGCGGCTGCACCGCACCGACGGGCCGGGCTGGCAGCACGAGGTCGACGAACTGGCCGCCCGGCTGCTGGCCGGCTGCCGCGGCGCGTTGCCTCTGGAGGACCTGATCGAGCTCCTCGCGGCCGCGCAGGGCCTGGAAGCCTCGGAGCTGGCGGCGGCCGCGCTGCCCGTCGTCCGGGAGCTCGTCCGGCACGGCATGCTCGTCCCGGCGGCCCGGTGAGAGCGGTCGCGGCCCGCGTCACGCGGGCGGACGTGACCGTCGAGGGCGAGGTCGTCGGCGCGATCACCGAACCGGGTTTGCTTGTGCTGCTGGGAATCCACGTCGACGACGACGCGGCGAAGGCCGCGGTGATGGCGCGCAAATTGCACGAGCTGCGCGTGTTGCGTGACGAGGAATCATGCGCCACGGCGAATGCGCCGCTGCTCGTGGTGAGCCAGTTCACGCTCTACGGCGACACGAAGAAAGGGCGCCGGCCGTCGTGGACGCGGGCCGCCCGGCCGGAGGTCGCCGAGCCGTTGGTGGACGCCGTCGTGGCCGAGCTGCGCGGCCGCGGCGCCACCGTCGCGACGGGTCGTTTCGGGGCGATGATGGCAGTCTCGAGCGTGAACGACGGTCCGTTCACCGTTCTCGTAGAGGTCTAGACCACTGCGATGCGGTTCACATCCTGACCGGATTCACATGGGATTCTCAGGTTGTCCGGTCACGGACCGTTCTCAGCAAAAGCTCAGCAATGGTGGAGCAACCGGAGCGCGCCGGCAGCCGTCTCCTATTCAGGCGAGCCGGGAACGTTTTGGGAACCCGGAGCGTTGTGCCAGATGTCCAGCCAAGCCGGCCGGACCGGCGTACCGGGTTCCACAGGCCCCGGTCCGCGGGTACGCACCCGGTGGGACGACCGCAGCAACACGTTCAGCCCGTGACCGGGGAGGCAGAATGTCAGTCCAGACTCTCGAACGCGAGTCGCGCGGGATTCGCGAGCGCATCCCGGCTCAGGTGTCCGAGGAGCCGGTGAGCGTGGGGGCGCTCGCCGACGGCGACCTCGACGCCCCGAGCCCCGCCGCCGACCTCGTGCGTGTCTACCTCAACGGTATCGGCAAGACGGCGCTGCTGTCCGCGGCCGACGAGGTCGAGCTCGCCAAGCGCATCGAAGCCGGCGTTTTCGCCCAGCACATGCTGGACACCGGGGAGAACCTCACCACCAAGCGCCGCACCGAGCTGTCCGCTCTGGTGCGCGACGGCCACGTGGCCAAGAACCACCTGCTGGAGGCCAACCTCCGCCTGGTGGTCTCGCTCGCCAAGCGCTACACCGGCCGGGGGATGCCGCTGCTCGACCTGATCCAGGAGGGGAACCTGGGTCTGATCCGCGCGGTGGAGAAGTTCGACTACTCCAAGGGGTTCAAGTTCTCGACCTACGCCACCTGGTGGATCCGCCAGGCCATCACCAGGGGGATGGCCGACCAGGGGCGCACCATCCGGCTCCCGGTCCACCTGGTGGAACAGGTGAACAAGCTGGCCCGCATCAAGCGCGACCTGCACCAGCAGCTGGGGCGCGACGCGACGCACGAGGAGCTGGCCGCCGAGTCGGGCATCCCGGCCCACAAGATCTCGGACCTGCTCGACCACTCGCGTGACCCGGTAAGCCTGGACATGCCGGTCGGCACGGAGGAGGACGCCCCGCTGGGCGACTTCATCGAGGACTCCGAGGCGACCGACGCCGAGAGCGCCGTGATCTCGAGCCTGCTCCAGGACGACCTGCGCCGGGTCCTCTCGACGCTGGACGACCGCGAGCAGCAGGTCATCCGGCTGCGCTACGGCCTCGACGACGGCCAGCCCCGCACGCTCGACCAGATCGGCAAGCACTTCGGGCTCTCCCGCGAGCGCGTCCGCCAGATCGAGCGCGAGGTCATGTCGAAGCTCCGCCAGGGCGAGCGCGCGGACCGGCTCCGCGCTTACGCCAGCTGATACCTCTGATCGCTCTGTTCTGATCGCTCTCTGTCGAAGGGGCGGGTGCACTGCGCACCCGCCCCTTTCGCATGCCCACGACCAGCACTTCCGCGGTTCGCGCGGCCGACCCGGAAAATTCTCCACGAAAAAGGGGTTTCGTGGTCACCGGGCCCGGGTAGCAACCCTTCGCCGACACCCGTTCGGCCGCGTTGACTTATGACCTTCGTCACGCCACATTCGTGGAGCGGCTTGCGGTAGCGGCACTGACCACGCGACCGGGTGTGCACGCACCCGGCCGCTCTCCCCGGGAGGTCGGGTCCGTCGGGGTGGACCCGGCCTCCCGACCATTTCGCCCGCGGACGGTCGGCCGGAATCACGGCGATGTCATGAACGACCCGTTCACCTCGCCCGACGACATGAACGACTCGTTCATGACGTTCGGGCCGCGAGACTCAGCCCGCCGGCTCGGCGCGCGCGTGGGGTGGCCCACAGTGATCGCATGCCTCTTCGGCGTGGCCCGTTCCGCTGCGTAGGGTGGACCGATCCCGGAGCTGGCAAAGGAGCCTGGCAGTGCCGTCCACCACCACGTTTCAGCACACCGAAGTCCTCCCCCTCGGCAAGGACACCACCACCGAGTACCGGCTGGTCACCGACGAGGGCGTCGAGACCGTCGAAGCCGCCGGGCGGACGTTCCTGAAGGTCGACCCCGCCGCGCTCACCACCCTCGCGCGCACCGCCATCACCGACATCCAGCACCTGTTGCGCACGTCACACCTGCAGCAGCTGCGCGCCATCGTCGACGATCCCGAAGCCAGCGGCAACGACCGCTTCGTCGCCATGGACCTGCTGCGCAACGCCGCCATCTCCGCCGGCGGCGTCCTCCCGATGTGCCAGGACACCGGCACCGCCATCGTCATCGGCAAGCGCGGCGAAGGCGTCCTCACCGGCGGGGACGACGAGCGCGCCCTCTCGCAGGGCATCTTCGACGCCTACCAGCAGCTCAACCTGCGGTACTCGCAGATGGCGCCGGTGAACTTCTGGGACGAGCGCAACACCGGCACCAACCTCCCCGCGCAGATCGAGCTGTACCACAAGGAGGGGGACCCGACCTACGAGTTCCTCTTCATGGCCAAGGGCGGCGGCAGCGCCAACAAGACTTTCCTGTACCAGGAAACGAAAGCCGTCCTGAACCCGAAGCGGCTCGCGCGCTTCCTCGACGAGAAGCTGCGCAGCCTCGGCACCGCGGCCTGCCCGCCGTACCACCTCGCGATCGTCGTCGGCGGCATGTCCGCCGAGTTCAACTTGAAGGTCGCGAAGCTCGCTTCGGCCCGTTACCTCGACAACTTGCCGACCGAGGGTTCCGAGCTGGGACACGCTTTCCGCGACCGGGACCTCGAGCAACAGGTCCTCGAGATGACCCGGCAGTTCGGCATCGGGGCGCAGTTCGGCGGCAAGTACTTCTGCCACGACGTCCGCGTCATCCGGCTCCCCCGCCACGGCGCGAGCTGCCCGGTCGGCGTCGCCGTGTCGTGCTCCGCCGACCGCCAGGCCAAGGCCAAGATCACCGCGGACGGCGTCTTCATCGAGCAGCTCGAGCGCGACCCGGCCCGCTTCCTGCCCGACGTCACCGAGGAAGACCTCTCCGACGACGTCGTCAACGTCGACCTCAACCGGCCGATGGCGGAGATCCGCGCGCAGCTCTCGCAGCTGCCGGTCAAGACGCGGCTTTCGCTGACCGGGTCGCTGGTCGTCGCCCGCGACATCGCGCACGCGAAGATCGCCGAACGCCTCGACGCCGGCGAGGAGATGCCGGACTACCTGAAGAACCACCCGGTCTACTACGCCGGCCCGGCGAAGACGCCCGAGGGTTACGCGTCCGGCTCGTTCGGGCCGACGACGGCCGGGCGGATGGACTCCTACGTCGAGCAGTTCCAGGCCGCCGGCGGCTCACTCGTCATGCTGGCCAAGGGAAACCGGTCGAAGCAGGTCACCGCCGCGTGCCAGGCGCACGGCGGCTTCTACCTCGGCTCGATCGGCGGCCCGGCGGCGCGGCTGGCGCAGGACTGCATCAAGAAGGTCGACGTCCTCGAGTACGCCGAGCTCGGCATGGAAGCCGTCTGGAAGATCGAGGTCGAGGACTTCCCGGCGTTCATCGTCATCGACGACAAGGGCAACGACTTCTTCGCCAGCACCGGCGACCCGGTGCTGCAGATCAGCTTCCGTTAGGGCACAAGGGAAGGGGACACCGGCCCGCCGCCGGTGCCCCCTTTCTTCCCTGCTCCCTCAGCCGACGCGCTCGATCCGTGCGCGCCGGATGAGGAACTTTCCGGGTTCCCGAACCTGTTCGAAGGCCGCGTTGTTGAGCAGCGTGCAGCTGCCCGACACCGAGGTCACCTCGACCGTCGTGGACTTCGAGTTGTCCAGGTTGGTCACCTTCAGCTTCGTCCCCGCCGGGAACTGGTTGCTCGACGCGGCCGGCGCGCCGGCTTCGCCCGAGAGCGTCACGGTGGAGCCGGCGCACACGACGTCGCCGGTCGCGCCCTGGTCGCCGGTGTTCGCCCCGGCCTGGTTCTGGTTCTGCTGCGCGGGCGCCTGCTGCGCCGGGGCCTGCGCGGCCGGGGCCTGCTGGGCCGGTGCTTGCTGGGCCGGGGCCGGCGCGGCCGGGCCGTTGTTCGCCGCGACGTTCGCCGTGCAGCCCGCGACCTGCCGCCGCTGCTGGATCAGGTCGACCACCGCCTGGCGGTTGGCGATCCGCGCGGCCGACTGCGCGTCCGGCGCCGCCTGCTGGCCCGCGATGAAGTTCAGGTTGTTCTGCAGGGCCGTGTCGAGCCCGCCGCAGTTCTCCTTCGGCGCTTCGGCCGCGTTGCCCGCTGGGCTGCTCAACGCGATGGCGGTCGCGGTGACGCCGGCGACCCCCAGCAACGCGGCCAGACCGACGGTCGCCTGCTTGCGGTGCCGACCACTACTCAAGCGGGGCATGGGCCCCTCCTCTCTGATCACCACCTCACTGATGGATACGGCTCGGTAACAGCGGCGGTTCACCGAGATTTCGAAAGAGTTTTCGACGACTTCGACGACGGTCGTCCGAGATGGTCCGGACCAGTCGGCGAAAAGGTGGCATTCAGCAGGGGATCGCGCGGAGGTCAGGCCGCCGGCGCGTCGTCGTGGTCCGGACCACTCACGCGCGCCGCGGTCGCGAGCGCCCAGCGGCCCGTCGTCACCAGTCCCAGCGCGAACACCAGCGCGCCGCAGCCCGCGACGATCAGCCACACCGCCCGGCCCGTTCCCGGCGGCGTCCCCACGCTCCCCGCCACGACCGCGCCGACCACCGCCACCCCCAGCGACGTCCCCACCTGGCGGCTCGTCGACGCCACCGCCGCCGCGAGGCCGGCTTGCTCGCGCGGCATCCCGGACACCGCCGCGTTCGTGATCGGCGCGTTGAGCAGGCCGTACCCGATGCCGAAGCACACGTAACCCGCCACCAGCAGCGAAATCGGCGTCTCCGGACCGATTCCCGCCAGCACGACGCCGGACGCGCCGATCCCCGCGCCGGCCACCAGCAAGGGCAGCCGCGGGCCGCGCGTCCCGGTCATCCGGCCCGACAACGGCGCGCCCACCGCGGTCAGCACGGCCATCGGCAGGGTCAGCAATCCCGCGTGCAGCACCGAAAAGCCGCGCGTCTCCTGGAGGTAGAGGGTGGTGAGGAACAGGAAGCCCGACAGTGCCGCGAAGCCCGCGACGGCGGTGAGCGTCGCGCCCGAGAACGGCACGCTGCGGAAGAACCTGAGTTCCAGCAACGGATCCCGGCGCCGTCGCTCGTACGGCAGCAGCACCGCCAGCGCCGCGACGGCGGCCACGAAGCAGCCCACCATCACCGGCGTGCCCGAGCCGCGGCCTTCGATGATCCCGTACGTCAGCGAAGCCAGCAGGACGATGACCAGCAGCTGCCCCACCGGGTCGAGCCGCCGCGGGCGCGGAGCGCGGGACTCGGGCACGAACAACGCCGTCAGCACGATGGCGGCCAAGCCGACCGGGACGTTGATCCAGAAGATCGAGCGCCAGCCCGCCCAGGCGACGAGGACGCCGCCGAGCACCGGTCCCACCGCCAGGCTCAGTCCGTTCACCCCGGCCCAGACGCCGATCGCGCGGGCGCGGTCACGGGGGTCGGTGAAGACGTTGGCGACGATGGACAGCGCGACCGGGTTGAGCATCGACCCGCCGATCGCTTGCAACGCGCGGAAGGCGACCAGCAGCCCGATGTTCGGCGCGAGCCCGCACAGCAGCGAGCCGAGGCTGAACAGCGCGAGCCCGGTCTGGAACGTGCGGCGCCGGCCGATCCGGTCCGCGGTCGAGCCCGAGAGCATGAGCAGGCTCGCCAGCACGAGCGTGTACGCGTCGATCGTCCACTGCAAACTCGAGACCGACGCGCCGAACTCGTGGCGGATCGACGGCAGCGCGAGGTTCACGATCGTGTTGTCGAGCCCGACGATGAACAGGCTCAGGCAGCAGATGGCCAGGACCACCCGCCGTCGCACCGGCTGCGGCACCGCACTCCCAAACTAGTTGCACAGACAATATTAAGCACGAACAATATTAAGCACTGTACAACTAATTGGCGTGCGGCCTTCGTCAGGCCGGGAACAGCTCCCCGAGCCGCGCCAGGGTCTTCTCGATGCCCTCGGCGTTCTTGCGCGGGAACGGGCTGAGGCTGATGGCCAGCGGCCACTTCGCCGTCGACCAGTCGAACGTCTCGGTGACCTCGGTGCGGCCGCCGTCGACGGGTTCGAGGCGCCAGCGCCAGCGGTGCCCGTTGAAGTGGCGCCAGGCGATCAGCCGGCCCTCTTCGAACTCGACCACGGTGTTGAGGATCTTGTACGACGCGCCGATCTTCATGTCCATGCCGAACCGCGCACCGAGCGCGAGCCGGTCCGGGCCGCCGGACTGGGCGGCCCGGACCGTGCCGGATCCGTCGATGAGCGGGTGCTGGGCCGGATCGGCCAGGAGCCCGAAGATCTTCTCCGGGGTCGTGGCGACGATCGCGGTGCGTGAGACCTGGCGGGTTCCCATCACCCGACCCTAGATCATTTGGTCGTCTTCAACACGACGGTGCGCTGGTCCAGCGGCGCGGCCAGGGCGACCGAGATCACCGGGTACCGGATGTCCATGGTGCACATCTGGCCGGTCTGGGCCTTGGTCTCGCTCAGGTTGACCACGACGCGGTCGCCGGCCTGCTCGGCCGCCTCGCCGAGGGCGTGGCCGCAGCCGCCTTCCTGCGCGCGGATGTTGAGGATGGTGCCGCCGTCGGCCGTCCACACCTCGCGCGGGTAGCCGGCGGGCAGCGCCGCGGCGTCGACCTTGTCCGGCGGCACCGGGGTGCTGCCCTCGGGCACGGTCAGCCGGGGCTTGCCCGGCGGGTTGGCCGACGGCGGCGCCGGCAGCACCGACTCACTCGGCGACGTCGACACGCTGCCGGTGGGGGCCGCGGAGGTTCCCCCGGCGGCGGGCTGGCCGATGGGCACGTTCTGGCCGGCGCAGGCCGTCGCCATCAGCAGGATCGCGCCTGTCCCGGCCACCTTCGCTAAGTACCTCATGCGCTGAAGACGGAAGGGGGGCGGTGCGGGGTTGCACGGAAGATCGGCCCGGTCGCGGAACGGGGGGACGGCGCCGGTGGTGTGCCCCGCCCGGGTCGCGAATGACTCATTCGCGCCTCCGAGGTCCCGAATGAGTCGTTCGCGACCTCCGGGACCGGCCCCGGACGTGGTCTGGGAGGGCGGCCCCGGGCATCCCGGGGCGGCCCTCCCAGCGTCGGGACCGCCGTCAGCCCTGGCGGAGCACCACCGTCCGGCTCCCGAGCGGCGCCGCCAGCGCCAGCGGGATGCGGATCTCCCTGATGTAGTCCGGGCACATCTGGCCCTTCTGCGGCGGCGTCACGGTCACCAGCACCACCACCGACTGCGCCGTCTGATCGCCGACGCGGGCCGAAATGCGGCGGCACCCGCCCTCCTCGGCCTGCAAGATCAGGGTTCGGCCGTCCGTGGCGCGGAACAGGCTGCGCGGGTATCCCTCGGGCACGCCCCGCGCGTCGACCTGCGTCTCGGCGATCACGTCGTCGCCCGGGGCGATGCCCTGCGTCGGGCGCCCGACCGTCTGCGAAGGCGGGGGCGCGACCGGAGGCGAAACGGACACCGATGACGAAGGTGACGAAGTACTGGTCGCGGCCGGAGCCCCCGCGCCGCTCGTACCGGCTCCGCAGGCCGTCGCCGTGAGCAGCAGCAGGCCCGTTCCCAGCAGTTTCACCGTCGTGCGCATACCTGCCAGACGGAGCAGGACCCCGTCCGGTTGCATCCCCGGCCCGGAAAGCGCCACGGAGAACGTGACGCTCAGGCGCGGCCGAGGCGGGTCATGAAGCTGAGCCGGTCGCCGCGGTACAGCGAGCGCACCCGCTCGAACGGCGCGCCGTCGGGACCCCACGAGATGCGGTGCAAGAGCAGCATCGGCAGGGCCGGGTTGGTGCCGATGAGCAGGGCTTCGCGCGGCGTCGCCAGCACCGTCTCGACGCGCTCCTCGGCGCCGTCGAACACCACGCCGAGCTGATCGCGCAGGCACGCGGACAGCGACTGCCCGGGGTCGAACACCTCCAGCAGCGTCGGGAACCGCTCGGCGAGGAGATATGTCGACTCCAGGCCGACGCGCTCCTCGTCGGCCAGCAGCACGCGCTCGATGTGGATCACCTCGGCGTCCGAGGTGACCTGCAGGTCGGCGGCCAGCGCGCTGCCGGCCAGGCGCCGCTCCAGCGTGATGACGGTGCGACCCGGCCGGATGCCCTGTCGCCGCAGCCCGTCGGTGTAGCTCACCAGGGCCAGCGGCTGCACCAGCTTCGGACCGGCGACGAACGTGCCGCTCCCCTGGCGCCGGCTGAGCCTGCCCTCGAGCACCAGCTCGCCGACGGCCTGCCGCACGGTCGCCCGCGACACCTCGAACCGCTCGCACAGTTCCCGTTCCGTGGGCAGCACCGACCCTTCGCCGAGTTCCGCGATCACCGCCAGCAGTTCGACCTTGACCGCGTAGTAACGCGGGACGCGGCCGTGCTCGGGAATCCCGTCGAGCACGGGACCGTCGGCGGACAGGCGGTAATGGCGCGAAGGGGCGGGCACGGAATCGACCCTATTCGTTTCCCGGTGCGCCGTGGTTCGCTGTGGCGCGCAACACGGCCGCCGCACCGACGATCACCCGGATGCGCCCGGTCCGATTCTTTCGGCCGGTAACCGACGTTTACGGCCGGGAAAGGCCCGGTGAACTCCGGGGCCGGCCGGCGGGCTGCCACTGCGCGCATCGGCCTACGGCCTTCGTCGGTCCGCCGGTGAGAAATCACCCAACCGCCCGAAACATCCGAAGAAAGTCGGTTGTCCGGGTGTGTGAGCACCTGGTGTAGTCAGGGTGCCACTCTCGAGCTCGGCTTCCACTGTGGACACTGGAAGGACTGATCCCCTTGGCTCCCAAGCGCTGGTTCACCCTGCTCAGAAACGTCACCACCGCCGTGGCCGCGGTCGCCGCGGCCGCGTCGTTCGCCACCCCGGCGATCGCGGCCCAGCCGCCCTCCACCGACGTCGTCGGCGGGACCCGGGCCGCCCAGGGCGAGTTCCCGTTCATGGTCCGGCTGTCGATGGGCTGCGGCGGGGCGCTCTACACGAACCAGATCGTCCTGACCGCCGCCCACTGCGTCAGCCGGACGGGGTCGAACACCTCGATCACGGCGACCGTCGGCGTGGTCGACCTGCAGAGCACGAGCGCCAAGAAGATCAAGTCGACCTACGTCTACCAGTCCCCGACCTACGGCACCTCGACCGGCGGCGACTGGGCGCTGATCAAGCTCGCGAGCCCGGTCACCGGCCTCTCGACGCTGCCGATCGCGACGACGTCGACCTACAACACCGGCACGTTCACCGTGGCCGGCTGGGGCGCGGCCCGCGAAGGCGGCGCCCAGCAGCGGTACCTGCTCAAGGCGACCGTCCCGTTCGTGGCCGACAGCACCTGCCAGGCCCAGGGCGGCAGCTACCCCGACCTCATCCCGAGCGCCGAGATCTGCGCCGGCAACCTGACCGCCGGCGGGGTCGACACCTGCCAGGGCGACTCGGGCGGCCCGATGTTCCGCCGGGACAACAGCAACGCCTGGATCCAGGTCGGCATCGTCTCCTGGGGTGACGGCTGCGCCCGGCCGCACGCCCCCGGCGTCTACACCGAGGTGAGCACGTTCGCGTCGAAGATCGCCGCGGCCGCCGCTTCGCTGTAGCCCCAAGTCCGTGAATGTCGCATCGAGGGACTCTGAGTCCCTCAATGCGACATTCACGGCTTTCAGCGGGTCTTGTCCAAACGGGACAGTGCTTCTTCGTAGCCGGCCACCAGGTCCGCGACGACGTCGGCGACCGGGCGGACCGCGTTCATCCGCCCGACGATCTGCCCGACCGGCATCGACACCACGCTCGGGTCGTTCGCCGCGTGGATCCGGTTGTGGGCGTGGGAAACCAGCAGGTTCTGCAGCGGCATCGGCAACGGCTCGGGCGCGTCCGCGGCGGCCCACGCCTCGGTCCAGCGGGTCTTCAGCAGCCGCGCGGGCTTGCCGGTGTAGATCCGCGTCCGGACGGTGTCGGACGACTTCGCCGCGACGAGCGCCTGCTGCATCGCCACGGATTCGCCCATGGTCTGCAGGTACTCCTCGGTGGCAAGCCACATCGAGCCCATCCAGACGCCGGACGCGCCGAGCGCGAGCGCCGCCGCCACCTGGCGGCCGGACCCGATCCCGCCCGCGGCGAGCACCGGGACGTCGACGGCGTCGACGATCTCCGGCACCAGCACCATGGACGCGATCTCGCCGGTGTGCCCGCCGGCTTCGTAACCCTGCGCGACCACGAAGTCGACGCCGTTCGCGACGTGCCGGACCGCGTGCTCGGCCTTGCCGGCGAGCGCCGCGACCGGGACGCCCCGGTCGTGGCACTGGCCGATGACGTCCGCCGGCGGTGAGCCGAGAGCGTTGGCGATCAGCTTGATCGGGTGGTTGAGCGCGACCTCGACGTGGGACCGCGCGACCGAGTGCAGCCAGCCGAGCACGCCCGCGCGCTCGTCGGTGTCGTCCGGCAGGGGCGGCACCGAGAGGTCGCGGAGCACTTTGTCGACGAACGCGCGATGACCCTCCGGGATGTGCTTGGCCAGGTCGACCTGGGTGCCCTCGGCCGGGATCTTCGCCGGCATCACGATGTCGACGCCGTAGGGCTTGCCGCCGGTGTTCTCGTCCATCCAGGTGAGCACCCGGTCGAGCTCGGCGGCGTCGTTGAACCGGACGCAGCCGAGCACGCCGAGCCCGCCGGCGCGGCTGAGCGCCGCGGCGACGTGCTCCGAGGGCGTGAACCCGATGATCGGCAGGTCGATGCCGAGCCGGTCGCACAGGGATGTCCGCACTGGTGGTGTCCTCCTAGACGGGCTGGGCCGCGGCCGGTTCGTGGCCGGCGGCGTAGCGCTCGGCCCACGGGTAGTCCGGCTTGCCGCTGGGCGAGCGGCCGATCTCGTCGGCCAGCCAGACGGTGCGCGGCACCTTGTACCCGGCGATCTCGCCCCGGACGTGCCGCTCGATCCCCGCGAGGTCGGCTTCGACGCCCTCGCGGAGCTGGACGACGGCGGCGACGCGCTGGCCGGTCCGCTCGTCCGGGATCCCGATGACGAGCGCGTCGAAGACGTCCGGGTGCGACTTGAGCGCGCCCTCGACCTCTTCCGGGTAGACCTTCTCGCCGCCGGTGTTGACGCACTGGGAGCCGCGGCCGAGCAGGGTGACCGTGCCGTCCTCCTCGTAGCGGGCGTAGTCGCCCGGCACGACGTACCGGACGCCGTCGATGTCGACGAAGATCGTCTTGCTCTTCTCGGGATCGCCGTAGTAGCCGAGCGGGACGTGCCCGCGGCGGCCGATCAGCCCGACCGCGCCGGGTTTCTTCTCGACGAGGTGGCCGTCGTCGTCGAGCAGGATGGCGTCGTGGCCGAAGTTCACCCGGGGGCCGGCGCTGTGGTCGGAGCCCTTGGCCACCATGCCGATCCCGGTGAAGCCGCTCTCCGACGAGCCGATCGCGTCGGTGATCACGGCGTTCGGCACGAGCTCGACGAACTCCTGCTTCACCGATTGCGAGAACAGCGCGGCGTGGCTCGATACCGCGACGACCGACGAAGCGTCGTAATCGCCTTCGCGGAACGCCTCGATCAGCGGCCGTGCCATCGCGTCGCCGACGATCGTGAGGACCTGGACCTGGTGCTCCTGGACGGCCTTCCAGATCTCGTGGGCGTCGAACCGGGGCACGAAGACCACCGGGCTGCCGGTGAACAGCGCGCCGAACGCGGCCCACTGCGCGGCGCCGTGGATCAGCGGCGCGGCGGGCAGCCGGGTCAGGCTCCCGGCCTTGCCCTGCTCGGCGAGCGTCCACTCGTCCGGGACGTACTCGCCGGTGACGAAGTTGATCCCGCCGCCGAGCGCGCGCCAGATGTCCTCGTGGCGCCAGAGCACGCCTTTCGGGTAGCCGGTGGTGCCGCCGGTGTAGAGGATGTAGAGGTCGTCGTTGCTGCGCTCTTCGAAGTCGCGCTCGGGGCTCTGTTCGGCGAGCGCCGCTTCGTAGTCGACGCCGCCGTAGCTCGAATAGTCGCCGTCGCTGCCGTCGTCGATCACGACAACGTGTTTCAGTTTCGGCGTCTCGGGCAGGACGGCGGCCACCTTGTCCGAGTAGCTTCTCTCGTGCACGAGGGCGACGAGATCGGCGTCGTCGAAGAGGTAGGCCAGCTCGCCGTGCACGTAGCGGTAGTTGACGTTGACGGCGATCGCGCGCAGCTTGTACGCGGCGATCATCGCCTCGAGGGCCTCGATCGAGTTGCGGGAATAGACCCCGATGTGGGACCCGCGTCCCACGCCGTGCGCGGCGAGGTGGTGCGCGAGCCGGTTGGCCCGTGCCTCCAGTTCGGCGAAGGTGACTCGCCGTTCACCGCACACGACCGCGACGCGCTCCGGCACGGCGTCGACGGCGTGCTCCAGAAGATCCGCGATGTTGAGTGCCACGCCCTTAAAGTAGAACATGTTATCGTTTCGGGCAATGGCACTGCTCCTTCAGGAGGTTTCCGTGGGTGAACCGCACGCGCTGGTCTCACAGGAGGGCCAGACCCTCGTCGTCACGATGAACCGGCCCGAGGCGCGCAACGCGATCACCGGCGAGATGATGTCGATCATGGTCGAGGCCTGGGACCGCGTCGATTCCGACGACTCGATCCGCAGCTGCGTCCTGACCGGCGCGGGCGGCGCGTTCTGCGCGGGCGCGGACCTGAAGTCGATGTCCCGGAACTCGCCGAGCAAGGCCTTCGACGAGGGCAAGTTCGACCCCGCGCACATCCCGGGCCTCCTGAAGGGCCGCCGCCTGACGAAGCCGCTGATCGCGGCGGTCGAGGGGCCGGCGATCGCGGGCGGGACGGAGATCCTCCAGGGGACGGACATCCGGGTGGCGGGCGCTTCGGCGCGCTTCGGGGTCTCCGAAGCCCGGTGGGGACTGTTCCCGATGGGCGGGTCGGCGGTGCGGCTGCCGCGCCAGATCCCGTACACCCTCGCCGCGGACATCCTGCTCACCGGCCGTCACCTGTCGGCCGACGAGGCTTTGGCGATCGGCTTGATCGGGCACGTGGTGCCGGACGGGACCGCGCTCACGAAGGCCCTGGAGCTGGCCGCGCTGGTGAACGCGAACGGGCCGGTCGCGGTGCGGGCGATCCTCCGGACGATCCGGGACACCGAAGGCCTGCACGAGGAGGAGGCCTTCAAGCTCGACTCGCAGTACGGGATCGAGGTCTTCGCGTCGGAAGACGCGAAGGAGGGGCCGCGGGCGTTCAGCGAAAAGCGAAAGCCGGAGTTCCGCGGCCGCTGACTTAGAACGCGTTCCACCGATATCCGACCGCCTCGCGGAGGAACCTTGTCGACAGAACAAGAACATGTTTCACTCATGGACGTGACCGAGACACCACTGGCGGCACCGCTCAACGTCGGCTTCGACTACACGCGCTCCACCGGGCCCGTCCTCGGCCGGTTCGTGAACGCGCTGCGGGAGCGCCGCATCGAAGGCATCCGGGGCAGCGACGGCCGCGTGCACGTCCCGCCGGTCGAGTACGACCCCGTCACCGCCGATCAGCTCGGCGAGTTCGTCCCGGTGGCCGACGAGGGCACCGTCGTCTCGTGGTCCTGGTGCCCCGAGCCGCTCGACGGCCAGCCGCTGTCCCGGCCCTTCGCCTGGGCACTCGTCAAGCTCGACGGCGCCGACACCGCGATGCTCCACGCCGTCGACGCGGGCGAGCCCGGGAAGATCCACAGTGGACAGCGCGTGCGGGTCAAGTGGGCCGAGGACACCGTCGGGCACATCCGCGACATCGCCTACTTCCTCCCCGTGGCCGCCGAGGACACCACCCCGACCGAGCCCGCTCCCCCGGTCGCCGAGCGGGAGCCCCGAGCTCCGGTCAGCGTGATCATCACCCCGGTCCACCTGAAGTACCAGCATTCGGCGTCCCCCGAGGAGAGCCGTTACCTGCGCGGGCTCGCCGAGGGCAAGCTGATCGGCCAGCGCTGCCCGAAGTGCGAGAAGGTCTACATCCCGCCGCGCGGCGCCTGCCCGACCGACGGCGTGCCGACCACCGACGAGGTCGAGCTGCCCGACACCGGCATCGTGACGACGTTCTGCATCGTCAACGTCCCGTTCCTCGGCCAGCGGCTCAAGCCGCCGTACGTCGCCGCCTACATCCTGCTCGACGGCGCCGACATCGCCTTCCTCCACCTCGTCCTCGGCTGCGACGCCCAGGACGTCAAGATGGGCATGCGCGTGCGCGCGGCCTGGAAACCGCGCGACGAGTGGTGGACGTCGCTGGAGAACATCGACCACTTCGAGCCGACCGGCGAGCCGGACGCGGCCTACGAAACCTTCGCCCACCACCTGTGAGGTCCTGATGCCAGACGTCGCGATCGCGGGCTTCGCGAAGGCCCCGAACGTCCGCGAGACCCCGGGCACCACCAACGGCGTGGAGATGCTCGTCCCGATCTTCGCCGAGGTCTTCGAGCAGACCGGTCTGTCCAAACAGGACATCGGCTTCTGGTGCTCCGGCTCGTCGGACTACCTGGCCGGGCGCGCCTTCTCGTTCATCGCCGCCGTCGACGCGATCGGCGCGTTCCCGCCGATCCACGAGTCGCACGTCGAGATGGACGCCGCCTGGGCGCTCTACGAGGCTTGGCTGAAGATCAAGATGGGCGAGGTCGAGACCGCGCTCGTCTACGGCTTCGGCAAGTCCAGCGCCGGGCAGCTGCGCCGGGTGCTCGCCCTGCAGCTCGACCCGTACGTCGTGACGCCGTTGTGGCCGGACTCGGTCTCGATCGCCGGGATCCAGGCGCGGCTGGGCCTGGAGGCCGGGCTCTGGTCCGAGAAGGACCTCGCCGAGGTCGCCGCCCGGGGCACGGACCAGGACGTCAGCGAGCTGCTCGACACGCCCTACCTCGCGGATCCGTTGCGCAAGCACGACATCGCACCGATCACCGACGGCGCCGCCGTGGTCATACTGTCCACAGTGGAACGAGCCAGGGACATCGTCGAGCACCCCGCGGTGATCCAGGGCATCGAGCACCGCGTCGACTCCCCCGTGCTCGGCGCCCGCGACCTCACCCGCAGCCCGTCCACCGAGATCGCGGCGCGGGCACTGGACCTCGAGGGCGCCGACCTCGCCGAGCTGCACGCGCCGTTCACGCACCAGGAGCTGATCCTGCGGACGGCCCTGAAGCTCGACGACACCGTGAAGATCAACCCCTCCGGCGGCGCGCTGGCCGCCAACCCGATGTTCTCCGCCGGCCTCGCCCGCATCGGCGAAGCCGCGACCCGGATCCACAGCGGCGAATCCCGCAAGGCCGTGGCGCACGCGACGAGCGGGCCGGCCCTGCAACAGAACCTGGTGACCGTGCTGGAGGCCCGATGACCAAGCAGCTCACCGCCGTGCTCGGCACCGGCCAGACGCACCACCGCGCCAAGCGGCAGGACGTCTCGATGCCGGGCCTGCTCCGCGAAGCGATCGACCGCGCGATGGCCGACGCCCAGGTCGGGTGGGCGGACATCGACGCCGTCGTGCTCGGCAAGGCACCGGACCTGTTCGAGGGCGTGATGATGCCCGAGCTGTTCCTGGCCGACTCCTTGGGCGCGACCGGGAAACCGTTGCTGCGCGTGCACACCGCCGGTTCGGTCGGCGGCTCGACGGCGCTGGTCGCGGCCACGCTCATCCAGTCCGGCGTGCACCGCCGGGTGCTGACCGTGGCGTACGAGAAGCAGTCCGAGTCGAACGCGATGTGGGGCCTGTCGATCCTGCCGCCGTTCCAGATGCCGGTCGGCGCCGGCGCGGGCGGCTACTTCGCCCCGCACGTGCGCTCCTACATCCGCCGGTCCGGCGCACCCGAGCACGTCGGCGCGATCGTCGCGGCGAAGGACCGGCGCAACGGCGCCCTGAACCCGTTCGCACACTTGCGACAGGCCGACATCACCGTCGAATCCGTCCAGAAGTCGCAGATGCTCTGGGACCCGATCCGCTACGACGAGACGTGCCCGTCGTCCGACGGCGCGTGCGCGATGGTGCTCGGCGACGAGGCCGCCGGGGACGCCGTCGAAGGCGGGGCCGCCTGGATCCACGCGACGGCGATGCGCACCGAGCCGACGACCTTCGCCGGCCGCGACCAAGTCAACCCCCAGGCCGGCCGGGACGCCGCCGCGGCGTTGTGGGCCGAAGCCGGCATCAAGGACCCGATGTCCGAAGTGGACGTCGCCGAGATCTACGTGCCGTTCTCCTGGTTCGAGCCGATGTGGCTGGAGAACCTGGGCTTCGCGCCCGAAGGCGAAGGCTGGAAGGTCACCGAGGCCGGCGAGACGGCGATCGGCGGGCGGCTACCGGTGAACCCGTCCGGCGGGGTGCTTTCGTCCAACCCGATCGGCGCGTCCGGCATGCTTCGCTTCTCCGAAGCCGCGAAGCAGGTGATGGGCCGGGCCGGGGACTACCAGGTCGACGGGGCACGCATCGCGGTCGGGCACGCCTACGGCGGCGGGTCGCAGTACTTCTCGATGTGGGTCGTCGGCGCCGCCAAGCCGCGTTGATACGCTCGACCCACCATGCCGAGACTCGCCGACCACGAACAACGCCGCCGCCAGATCGCCGAAGCCGTCTGGCGGATCGCGAGCGCGCGCGGGCTCGAAGACGTGTCCCTGCGCAAGGTCGCGGCCGAGGCCGGCGTCTCGCTGCGGCTGGTCCAGTACTACTTCGGCACGCGTGACGACCTGCTGCTCGGCGCGCTCGAAATCCTCAACGCGGACGCCGGGGAGAGCATCCGCGCGGGCATCGGCCCGGAGGAGGACGCGACCCCGCGCGAGGTGCTGCGGGCCATGCTCGTCGGGATGCTGCCGGTCGGCGACGAGCGCCGCACGCGCTACCTCGTGCACCTCGCCTACTTCGTCCGGTCCCTTTCGGACCCCGGGCTGGCGTCGGCGTTCAGCGCGGCGCCGCCCGAGCTGGAACGGCTGACCGCGGACCTGCTGGCGTGGGGCCGCGACCGCGGCGAGGTGGCCCCGGACCTCGAGCTGCTGCCGGAGGCCGAGCTGCTCCTGTCGAGCGTCGACGGCCTGCAGACCAGCATCATCCTGGGGCAGCGCACGCCGGAGGCGGTGATCGCGCTCATCGACCACCAGCTCGACCGGCTCTTCAGTCTCGCGAACGTCGCCACTTGAGCGCCAGCAGCGTCCCGATCACCCCGGTCACGACGCCGACCGTGGCCGGCACCGCGACCGGCGGGTCCACCACGATCACCGGCTCGAGGACGACCGGCGCCGGCGGCTGGATCGGCTTCGGCGGCGCGTCGGAACCCGTCGCCGTCCACGCCGTGACGTACACGAGCAGCCGGGCGACGAGCGAGATGAAGAAGATGAGGCCGATGACCGAGCCGAACGCGATGCCGGTCGGCGAGTCGCCGATCAGCCGGAGGTAGAACCCGCCGGCCAGCTTGAGCAGCTCGAACCCGATGGCCAGGGCGACCGCGCCGCGCACCGCGCTGCGCACGCCCACCTTCTGCCGCGGCAGCCGCGTGAGCACCCACAGGAACACCAGCCAGTCGGCGACGAGCGCCAGCGGCACGGACGACGCCGACACGAGCTGATGACCCCAGCTGGTGTCGTCCAGCCCGGCCAGCCGCAGCAGGTAGCTGCCGAGGGCGGTGCCGGAGATGGTCAGCGTGAACGACACCAGCAGCGCCGCGAGCAGGCCGAGCAGCGCGAGCAGGTCGACGGCGATCAGCCGGAGCAGCGACTGGTCGGACCGGTTCTGCCCCCAGAGCGCGGTCAGCGAGTCCCGCAGCGCGTTCATCCAGTTCCAGCCCGAGTAGAGGCCGATGACCAGCCCGAACGCCCCGACGCTCGTCCGCTGCTCGACGAACCCGGTGAGCAGGTCGGTCGCCTTGTCGCCGAGGCCGCCGGGCAGCGTGGACACGATCGCGTGGACCATCGTGTCGAGCAGGTGCGGCTGGCTGGCCAGCACGAACCCGGCGACCGACGAGGCGACCATCAGCAGCGGCACCAGCGACAGCAGGCTGAAGTAGGTGATGGACGCGATGTAGTGGTAGCCGCCGGCGTCGATGTAGCGGTCGGCGGCGCGGGCGATGTGGTCCAGCCACCGGTACCGGGCACGGGCCCGCGCCCAGGGGCTCGGGGCCTTGGGGGAACTCTTCACGGACACTGTCTACCCAGCGGACGGCCTCTTCGCGCAGACAACACGCGGTCGGACCATCCGATCGGCCTCAGGCCGGCACGACCAGCCGTCTGCCGTCGTCCACCGGGCGCGTAGACGCCGACGTAGCGCGCGGGGATGTCGAGGGACCGGCACAGCGCGATGCAGACGTGCGCGAAGTCGCGGCAGACGCCTTCGCCGGCCAGGAGCGGGTCGCTCGCGTCGTCGGTCCCCCCGGCTGGAATCGACCACATAGGACGGTCGCTCGTGGACGTGCCGGACGATGGCGTCGGCTTTCATCCTGTCGCTCTTCAGCGAGTAGAGCTCCGGCGGCTCGGGTTCGGTCACGCGGACGGACAAACTCGACGTCGACGGTCGCACGCGGGGCCACCACTTCATGATGTCATGGTCCGGTGACCGACATCGCGCTCTTCCACTCCGTCCTGGGGCTGCGGCCCGTCGAACTCGGTTTCGCCGGCCGGCTGCGGGAGGCCGGCCACCGGGTCGTGACACCGGACCTCTACGCCGGCCGGACGGCGTCGACCCTCGACGAGGGCTTCGCGCTGAAGGACGACGTCGGCTGGGAGACCATCACCCGGCGAGCCCGGGACGCCGTGCACGACCTTCCCGCGGAGACCGTGCTCGTGGGGGTGTCGATGGGGGCGGGCGTGGTCGAGACCGTGCTGCCGCACCGGCCCGGCACCGCCGGCGTCCTGCTGCTGCACGCCGTGGGGGCGCTGCCCGCGGGGAGCCGCGCCGGCCTGCCGGTCCAGGTGCACGTCGCCGACCCCGACCCGATCGCGCCCCCGGCGCAGGTCGCGGCGTGGCTCACCGCCGCGACCCGGACGGGCGCCGACGCCGAGGTGTTCCGCTACCCCGGCATCGGCCACTTCTACACCGACGCGGACGGCCCCGACCACGACGAGCCCGCCGCCGCACTCACCTGGCAGCGCGCCTCGGAGTTCCTCAGGCGTAGTTCACCGGGTAGTGCTTGATCCCGTTGAGCCAGCTCGACCGCAGCCGGACCGGCGCCGCGGCCTCGGTGATGCCCGGCATCACGTCGGCGATCGCGTTGAAGATCAGGTCGATCTCCAGCCGGGCCAGGTTCGCGCCGATGCAGTAGTGCGAACCGGTTCCGCCGAAACCGACGTGCGGGTTGTCTTCGCGGAGGATGTCGAACTTCTCCGGGTCGGCGAAGACCTCGTGGTCGAAGTTGGCGGAGCTGTAGAACATGCCGACGCGGTCGCCCTTGCGGATGTGCGCGCCGCCGAGCTCGGTGTCGCGGGTCGCGGTGCGCTGGAACGCGACCACCGGGGTGGCCCAGCGGACGATCTCGTCCGGCGCGGTCTTCGGCCGCTGCTCCTTGAAGAGCTCCCACTGGTCCGGGTGGTCGAGGAACGCCTTCATGCCGTGGGTGATGGCGTTGCGCGTGGTCTCGTTGCCGGCGACGGCGAGCAGGATGACGAAGAAGCCGAACTCGTCGGAGCCGAGCGCTTCGCCGTCGACGTCGGCCTGGATCAGCTTCGTGACGATGTCGTCCATCGGGCACTTGCGCCGGTCCTCGGCCATGTTCCAGGCGTAGCCGATGAGCTGTGCCGACGCCTCCAGGGGCTCGACCTCGTACTCCGGGTCGTCGTAGGCGACCATCTGGTTCGACCAGTCGAAGATCTTGAGCCGGTCCTCCTGGGGGATGCCGATCAGCTCGGCGATGGCCTGCAGGGGAAGCTCGCACGCGACGTCCGTGACGAAGTCGCCGGTCCCCTTCTTGCGCGCTTCGTGGACGATCCGCGCCGCGCGGTCGCGCAGGGTGTCCTCGAGCTTCGCGATGGAACGCGGGGTGAAGCCCTTCGAGACGATCTTCCGCAGCTTGGTGTGCTGCGGGGCGTCCATGTTGAGCAGGACCAGGCGGTTCGCGTTGAGGCGGTCCTCGGTCATGCTCTCGTCGAAGCGGATGATCGCCGTCTTCTCGCTGGACGAGTAGAGCGTGCTGTCGCGCGAAACCTCCTTGACGTCTTCGTGGCGCGACACGACCCAGTAGCCGTCGTCGCCGAAGCCTGCGGTGTTGGTCTTCTGGGGGTTCCACCACACGGGCGCCGTCCGCCGGAGTTCGGCGAATTCGGCCAGGGGCAGCCGTTGGGCGTAGAGGTCCGGGTCCGTGAAGTCGAAACCGGCGGGGATGAGCGGAGCGGCCACGTTGCCTCCCACGGTTCGCCGTTGAAACACGTTCTAACGGCGATTAGAGCATACGGTGTTAACCAACGGAAGACGTTTAGTGAAACCCGTTAACTTGACCGATGAGGCCAGGTGAGTGAGCGCTCACTGAACGAAGATCAAGATCACGTCGACCCTGGGACTGCTTGCGCGGAACGATAACTTGTTCTAGTTTTTGTTTAACTGACAATGTTGCCCGACGAAAGGGACGACATGGGCGTGCCGGTCATCGTCGAAGCCGTGCGGACCCCGATCGGCAAGCGAGGTGGGCTGCTGGCCGGCCTGCACGCGGCCGAGCTGCTGGGTGCCGCGCAGCTGGCCCTCCTCGACCGCGCGGGGATCGACCCGGCCCTGGTCGAGCAGCTGATCGGCGGCTGCGTCACGCAGGCCGGCGAGCAGTCCGGCAACGTGACGCGCACGGCGTGGCTGCACGCGGGCCTCCCGGAGACGGCGGGCGCGACGACGATCGACGCCCAGTGCGGCTCGGCGCAGCAGGCCACCCACCTGGTCGCGGGCCTGATCGCGGCGGACGCCATCGAGGTGGGCGTCGCGTGCGGGGTCGAGGCGATGAGCCGGGTGCCGCTCGGCACGAACCGGGGCTCCGGCTCGCCGCGGCCGTCGTCGTGGTCGATCGACCTGCCCAACCAGTACGGCGCGGCGGAGCGGATCGCGGTCCGGCGCGGACTGACGCGCGCCGACGTCGACGCGTTCGGCGCCGCGTCCCAGCAGAAGGCGGCGGCCGCGTGGGCGGCCGGGCACTTCGATCGCGAAGTGGTGCCGGTGAAGGCCCCGGTCCTCGACGCCTCGGGCTCGTCCACGGGCGAAACCCGGCTGGTCAGCCGTGACCAGGGCCTCCGCGAGACGACGGTCGAAGGCTTGGCGCGGTTGAAGCCGGTGGTCGAGGACGGCGTCCACACGGCGGGGACGTCGTCCCAGATCTCCGACGGCGCCGCGGCACTGCTCCTGATGGACTCCGCGCGGGCTGCTTCGCTGGGCCTGCGGCCGCGGGCCAGGATCGTGGCGCAGGCACTGGTCGGCGCGGAGCCGTACTACCACCTGGACGGCCCGATCCGCGCGACCGAGCGGGTGCTCGCTCGCGCCGGGATGACGATCGCCGACCCGGACTTGTTCGAGGTGAACGAGGCTTTCGCTTCGGTGGCGTTGTCGTGGCAGCGGGTTTCGGAGCCCGATGAGTCGCGCGTGAACGTCAACGGCGGCGCGATCGCGCTGGGCCATCCGGTGGGGAGCACGGGGGCCCGGCTGCTGACGACGGCGTTGCACGAGCTGGAGCGCCGGGACGCGTCGACGGCGCTGGTGACGATGTGCGCCGGCGGCGCCCTCTCCACGGGGACGATCATCGAGCGCCTCTAGCGCGGGAGGTGCGCGTCCACCTCGATTTCGATCTTCATGCGCGGGTCGGCGAGGCCGCACTGCAGCATCGTCGCCGCCGGGCGGACGTCCGCGAAAGCCTTGCGCAGCACCGGCCAGCACGGCTCGAAGTCCGCGCGCTCGGGCAGCAGGTAGCGCACGCGGACCACGTCCGCGAACGTGCAGCCCGCCTCCGTCAGCGCCGCCTCGATGGTGCGCAGGCACTGCGCCGCCTGCTCGACGACGTCGTCGGAGATGGTCATGGTCGCGTAGTCGAAGCCGGTCGTGCCCGAGACGTACACGCGGTCGCCGTCGACCACCGCGCGGGCGTAGCCGATCTGCTCTTCGAAGGTCGACCCGCTGAGGATCGCTCGCCGTTCAGCCATGGCCCGCACGCTAGGGATCGACCACCGCGCCGTCCACTTCATTGTCTGTGCTTGACTTCACGGCATGATCTCGGAGAGCCGTTGCCCGGTGGAGGACGGCGAGCTCCTCGTCCGCCGCGGCGGCGAGGGCCCGGCGCTGCTGCTGATCGCGGGCGGCACCGGGGCGGCTGACTCCTACCGCGCGCTGGCGAAGCAGCTGTACGCGGACTACACGGTCATCACGTACGACCGGCGCGGCCACTTCGGCAGCACGGACACCACCACGGGCCCGGTCCCGGTGTCCCGCCAAGCCGACGACGCGCGAGCGGTGCTGCGCCACGCGACCGACGGCCCGGCGCTGGTGTTCGGCACGAGCGCCGGCGCACTGATCGGCCTCGACCTCGTGGCCCGGTTTCCCGACCGGGTGACGACGCTGGTCGCGCACGAACCCCCGGCGGTGCACCTGATGCCGGACGCGGGCGGCTGGCTCGAAGCGGCCGCGGAACAGGTCCGGCTGGCCCGATCGGGTGAGCTGCTGACGGCGGTGACCCGCTTCGCCGACGCGATCGCGGGCGCGGCCCTGCCCGACCTGCCGAACCTCCGCCTCCCGCACGAGGCCGACTGGATCCGCCTGTTCGACCGCGAGCTGACGGAGTTCTTCGACTACCTGCCGGACCTGCGCGCGCTGCGCAGGGCGAGCACGGAGATCATCCCGGTGGCGGGCGAAGGCAGCCGGGGGCGGTACCACTACCAGCCGGCGAAGATCCTGGCGCTGGAGCTGGGCCTGCCGTTCACCGAGATGCCGGGGGCGCACCTGGCACCGCAGCGGAACCCGGCGAAGTTCGCGGCGGCGTTGAAGGATCTGCTGAGCCCGGAGCTCTGACTGCGCCCGGCACACCCCGCCCTTCCCTGGGGGCGTGCCCATGCCCAGTTTACCGGCGGGCCGCGACAAAACGTCCGAGCCGAGGCCCCACCGCCGAAGTTGTCCAAATCCGGCGATACCTGTGCACAACTGACCTCCCGCCGGACGAAACGCGCGCGGAACAGGCATCCCGACCTTGCGGCGGCTTCCTGCCGGAGCGATCCGAGCACCCGGACGGTCCGCGCGCGGGCGCCAAGCCGCGACTCGCGTGATCTGGGGCCGATCTCGCGTGATCAGAAGCGGAACTCGCGTGATCGGGCAGCCGTCGACCCCACCTACCGCCGCGCCTCGCGTGACCGGGCGGACGAAACTCGCACCTGGCCGGACGACCTGCGTACCCGGGCAGACGAAACGCGTACCCAGCCGGACGACACTGCGTCAGACCACCCGGACCCCGTCCTTCCAGACCTCCCGGATGTTCGACGCCAAAGCCGGGAAGTCATACGGATCCCCCGCCACCACCACGAGATCCGCCCGCAGCCCCGGCTCGATCCGCCCCAGCTCCCCGTCCAGCCCCATCAGCCGCGCGGCCGAGGACGTCGTCGCCTCCAGGACGTCCGCCTGGGTCATCCCGCACGCCGCCATCAGGGCCAGCTCCTCCAGGTTCGTGCCGTGCGGCCCGACCCCGCTGTCGGTCCCCATCGCGATCCGGACCCCTGCCGCATAAGCGCGACGCACCGAATCCCGGTGGACCTCCACCACTTCGCGCGCCTTGGCGACGACAGCAGCAGGCAAATCCACCCCGGCGTCGGCCGCGCGGACCACGTTGACCGGGGCGATCAGCGTCGGGACCAGCCACGTTCCGTGGCCCAGCATCAGCTCGATCGCCTCGTCGTCGAGGTAGATGCCGTGCTCGATCGAGCGCACGCCCGCCCGCACCGCGTTCTTGATCCCCGCCGCGCCCTGGGCGTGCGCCATCACCGGGCGCCCCTGCATCGCCGCCTCGGCGACCAGGACCTCCAGCTCCTCCGGCGTGTACTGCGAGTGCCGCGGGTCGTCGCGCGGGGACAGCACGCCGCCGGTCGTGCACACCTTCAGCACGTCCGCGCCCGCGCGCAGCAGCGTCCGGGCGACGCGGCGCATCTCGTCCGGGCCGTCGGCCGTCGCGTCCGGGCGGCCCGGGTGCGGCACCAGCAGCGGGACGCAGATGCTCGACGGGTTCCAGCTGTCGCCGTGCCCGCCGGTCTGGCTGATCAGCCCGATCGAGATCTGCAGCCGCGGCCCCGGGATCAGCCCGTCGTCCACCGCCTGCTTGATGCCGAGGTCCGCGCCCGACGCGTCGCGCACCGTCGTGATGCCCAGGCCGAGCGTCGCCCAGAGGTTCCGCGCGGCTTCGTAGAACTGGTAGGAGAACGGCTTCTGCACCCGCGACAGCAGCCCGATCTCCGACACCGTCACGTGCACGTGGCAGTCGAAGAGCCCGGGCAGCAACACCGCGCCGGAGCAGTCGACGCCCTCGTCGCCGTCCAGGTCCGGGCCGACGTCGACGATCCGGCCGTGCTCGACGACGACGTCGGCCGCCGCCGGCTCCGCGCCGGTGCCGTCGAACACCGAACCGCCGGTGAATACCGTGCGCGTCACGCCGCCTCCACGGGAGAAGTCTGTCGCCGGACCACCAGCGCCGCCAGAGCCAGCACGACGACGTTGACGCCGAGCCCGATCAACCCGACGTTGACGGTTCCGGCGAAATGAGTGTCCACAAAGGTCAGCCAGACGACGACGAGCTCGCCGGCGATCAGCCCGGCGAACACCGGGCCCTTGCCGACGGGCACCCGCTTGAGGAAGCCCAGCAGGTTGGCCGGGGCCAGCTGGACCGACCCCGAGTAGGTGAGCAACAGCAGGTTGGCCAGCAGATCCGGCCGGAAGATGCCGAGCACGAGGGCAAGGGTACTCGCGAGCACAACCGTGCCGTGGTTGATCCAGAACTGCTTGCGGCCGCTGCGGACGCGGACTATGTTGCGCGCCACCAGCGACGAGATGCCGATCAGGATCCCGGCCGCCGGGACCATCGCGGTGGCCGTCGCGGCGACCACGATGATGCCGGTCACCCAGCCCGGCAATGCGTCTTTCGACAGCGTCAGCAATACGCCGTTCGGGTCACTCCCCTTCGGCACCACGATGATCGCGGCGAACCCGACGATCATCGGCAGCAGCAGGCACAGCTCGTACACCGGCATCCAGGTGTAGTTGCGCCGCAGCACCTTCGGGTCGCGCGCGGACATCAGCGCCGGCCACGAGTGCGGCAGCGTCATCAGGCCGACGCCGATCGCGCTGACCAGCATGCTCGTCACGAACCAGACGTGGTCGTTCGCTCCACTGTGGACGATCAGCTTCTCCGGGTGCAGCTGTTCGATCTTGTGGAACACCGCGGGGATCCCGCCCGCGAAGTGCGTCGGCACGGCGATGATCAGCACCACCAGCGCGACCAGCATGATCCCGTCCTTGAAGTAGGACGTCGCCGCGACGCCGCGCAGCCCGGCCCACAGCACGAACGCGACGATCAGCACGCTGCCGGTGACCATGCTCAGCGTGCCGGACGCGCTGTCGCCGGTCACCAGCCGGACGATCAGGCCGAGCCCGGTGATCTGCAGCTGCAGGTACGGCAGCACGAAGATCACGCCGAGTACCGCGGACAGCGTCCCGAGCGCCCGGCTGGAGTAACGGTCCTCGAGGAAGTCGCCCTGCGTGAGGTAGCCGCGCTCCTTGCCGAGCGTCCAGAGGCGTTTCGCGAGGAAGAACAGCACGACGTAGGCGATCGGCACGTACGGCAGCGCGTACATCGCCGCGACGCCGCCGGAGAACGCGAGCCCGGCCATGCCGAGGAAGGTGAAGGTGGTGAACACCTCGCCCGCCTGCAGGAACCACATGGTGAGCGCGCCGAAGCGGCGGCCGCCGACGGTCCATTCGGCGAGGTCGGCGACGGGCTTGCGGCGTCCGACGAAGCCGAGGACACCGATCAGGACGATGCCGGCGAGGGTGAAGGTGAGGATCACGGCTCCTCCTCCCGTCCGCGCAGCAGGCGTTCGGACAGCAGCAGCGCCGGGGTGAACATGAGGCACCAGAACGCGCCCCAGACGACCATCCGCGGCAGCCCGAGCCACAGCCCGGTCGTGTTGACGAACGGCAGGAACGGCATCAGGACCAGCGCGACGACCGGGAGCACCGGGGGCCAGTGGTAGCTGCGCACGGCGTCACCCGGCCAGGAGCCCGAGGCGGCGGACGGCGAGCTCGGCCAGCAGCGCGGCGCCGTCGCCGAGCACGCTGTCGTCGAAGCGGGCCCGCGGCGAATGGTTGTCCGCCGCGGTTTCCGGGTCCGTCGGGCACGCGCCGAGGAACAGGTACGCACCGGGGACGCGTTCGAGCACGCGGGAGAAGTCCTCCGAGCCGGTGATCGGGTCGGCCATCTCGGTGAACCGCTCTTCGCCGAAGATGTCACGGATCGTGTCGGCGACGAAGTCGTACGCGGCGGCGTCGTTGATCGTCGCGGGGTACTCCGGCTCGTAGGTGACGTCGATGTCGAGGCCGTGCGCCTGGGCGATGCCCTCGCACACCCGCACCGCCCGCTCCCCCACCCGCGCCGCGACCTCCGGCGAGAACGACCGCAGCGTCGCTTCGAACACCGCGTCGTCCGGGATGATGTTGCGCCGGGTGCCGGCGTGGAACGAGCCGACGGTGACCACCACCGGGTCGAAGACGTCGAAGGTGCGCGTCACCATCGTCTGCAGGGCGGTCACCATCTCGCAGGCGGCCGGGATCGGGTCGCGGGCGTCGTGCGGCGACGACCCGTGGCCGCCCTCGCCGCGCACGCGGACCTCGAGCGCGCCCGAAGCCGCCATCAGCGTGCCGGGCCGGGCGGTGAACTGGCCCTTCACGTAGCTGGCGGCCGAAACGTGCAGGCCGTAGGCGGCGTCGACGTGCTTGCCGGACGCCGTCAGCACGCCTTCGTCGATCATGACGCCGGCGCCGTCCCAGCCTTCTTCGCCGGGCTGGAACATGAAGACGACGTCGCCGGGTAGGTCATCCTTGCGGGCGGCGAGCAGCCGGGCCGCGCCGACGAGCCCCGCGGTGTGCAGGTCGTGGCCGCAGGCGTGCATGGCGCCGTCGAGGGTCGAGCTGAAGTCCTCGCCGCTGGCTTCGGTGACTGGGAGGGCGTCCATGTCACCGCGGAGCAGGACGGTTCCGCCGGGTTTGCCGCCGCGCAGGACTCCCGTGATCGACGAGAGGTTCTTGCCGAGGCTGAGTTCGAGCGGCAGGCCGTCGAGGGCCGAGAGGACCCGCTCCTGGGTGCGCGGCAGGTGCAGGCCGATCTCGGGGATGCGGTGCAGGTCGCGGCGGAGGGCGACCAGGTCGTCGAGCAGGGCGGCGGCGTCCGAGCGCAGGGTCATCCGCAGATCATGCAAGTGTCGAGCACAATGGCCGCAGGAATTCCCCGAAACCACCGTTGTGAGAGCCGATGAGCGAAGAATCCGCCATGTTGACCGAGCAGGACCTCAAACTGGTCGACGCGCTGCAGGCGGCGCCGCGGGCGTCGTGGTCGACGCTCGGCCGCGCGCTCGGCCTGGGTGCGGTGACCGCCGCCCGGCACTGGGACACGCTGGTCGAGCGCGGGGACGCGTGGCTCACCGCGTACGTCGGCGGGGAGCTGAGCGCGCAGCTGGCGCTGGCGTTCGTCGAGATCGACTGCTCGCCGGGGGCCGCCGTGCGCGTGGCGTCGGCGCTGGCCGCGGACCCGCACGTGGTCACGGTCGAGTACGTCGCCGGGCCGTGCGACCTGCTCGCCCACGTCGTCGCGCCGACGGTGCGCGAGCTCGGCGCGCACGTGCTGGACCGGGTGTCGGCGGTGCCCGGGGTGACGCGGGTGCGCACGGTGCTGTCGCCGCGGATGTTCACCGAGGGCAGCCGGTGGCGGGTGCGGGCGATCTCGCCGGGGCAGCGCGAGGCCCTCTCGCCGAAGCCGGCGAAGAACCGCGCGCCCCTGCGGTTCGACGACGCGGACCGGGCGCTGATCCTGGCCCTCGGCGCGGACGCCCGCGCGTCGGCGGCGGCGCTGGCGATCGAGCTCGGCGTCGGCGCGACGACGGTGCGGCGCCGGCTGGACGCCCTGCTCGGCCGGGGCGCGATCCGCGTCCGGTGCGAGATCGCGCGGTCGGTGTCGCCGGCACCGGTCACCGTGACGCTGTGGCTGCGGGTGCCGCCGGACAAGCTGGAGACGACCGCGCGGTCGCTGGCGATGCTGCCGGAGGTGCGCATGTGCGCGGCGCTGACCGGGGCGGCGAACCTGATGCTGGTGGTGTGGCTGCCTTCGCAGCACGAGACGGTGGCGCTCGAGGCGGTCCTCGCGGCGAAGCTGCCGTGGCTGGAGATCACCGGCCGGGCGGTGACGCTGCGGAACGTCAAGCTGATGGGCCGCCTGCTCGACGCGGCCGGGCGCGGGATCGGGCGCGTGCCGCTGGACTTCTGGGCCGCGGTCCCCGTGCCGGAGCACGGGGACCGCGGCGTGAGCCGGTCCGGGGGATGAGGGGGGTGAGGTGGAGGGAAGCATCCACCGGACCGGGGTTTTCGGGGGGAAGTCCGGCCTGGTGACCGAGGGGCGGGCGCCGGGCCGGTGAAGTCGGGGGGCGGATCTCGCGTGATCGGAGTCGTGACTCGCGTGATCGGAGGCGGATCTCGCGTGGCTGGAGGCGGAACTCGTGTGCCTGGAGGGTCGGCTCGCGTACCTGGAGAGACGGCTCGCGTACCTGAAAGGTCGGTTCGCGTACCCGGAGGGTCGGTTCGCGTGATCGGGGACGTTATTGGCGTGACTGGAGGCGGATCTCGCGTGATTGGGGGCGGATCTCGCGTGACTGGAGGCGGATCTCGCGTGATTGGAAGGGCATCTTGCGTGATTGGGGGGGGTCGAGCTGGTGGAGGAGTTCCGGCTCGGTGGACTCGGGGGGTGAGGTGGAGGGAAGAACGTCCACCGGCCGGAACTCGCGGGGCGGGGAGGCGCCCGCCCGTCTTCCTCCTTCGCTGACCCGGCGACGCCGGATCGGTGTGGGGTGAGGAATCCCGGCCCGGGGGGACTATGGGGGGGTGAGGTGGAGGGAAGCGTCCACCCGGGCCGGGGCTCGGGGCGCGGGACGGGGGTCCCGCGGTACTTCGGGTGGTGCTACCGGCCCGGCGGACTGGGGGGTGAGGTGGAGGGAAGTGTCCGCCGGGCCGGGGTTCGTGGGGCGGGTCAGTACCCGCCGGAAGAGGCCGTCGCGATGGAGTTGTCCGGCCGGCGCGAAGGGTCGACCTTGCAGCCGTTGGGTTCCACGGCGTACCAGGTGTTCCCCGCGCCGTGACCGGTCGCCTCGCCGGGCGCGCCGTCCTTGGCGTAGGTGTAGACGGGCCAGCCGCCGACGGTCACCTGCTTGCGCCCGTCGGCGCGGGTGATCTGCCCGACCAGGCCGGTGTCGATGTCTTCGGCGACCGTGATCCGGCCGTCGACGAGCACGGGCGGCCACGTCCGGGCGCAGGAACCGTCGCATGTGGACTTTCCGGAGTCCTTGCCGTCCTGGGTGAAGAGGTAGAGCGTGCGGCCGGCCTGGTCCGTCATGACCGGGCCGAGACCGCCGATGCCGGTGGTGCCGAGGGTCTTCGGCGCGGTGGGCTTGCCCGCCGCGGCCGCCTTCTCCCCCGCCGGCGTGATCGCCGCCCAGTCCGCGCTGACGTTCTGGCCGAGCGCGATGCCGGAGCCGGTGTCCTTGGCGTAGGTGTAGACGGGCCGGCCGCTGACGGTCACCTGCTTGCGGCCGTCAGGCCGGGTGACCAGGCCGACGAGCCGCGCGTCCACCCCGGCGGCCAGTGCCGGGGACGCGGAGAGCAGTGGTGGCCACGCTTCCGCGCAGGCGTCCACGCAAGCGACCTTCGGCGGCTTCGTGGAATCCCTGGCGTAGCGGTAGAGCGTGTGGCCTCCGGCGTCGGCGAGCACCGTGCCGAGACCCTCCACTGTGGACGTGACCAGCTGGGCCCGGCCGGCCCCGGAGCTCGCCTGAACCGTGCTCGCCGAGAGCTGCTGCTGTGCGCCGAGCGACAACTGCTGGACGGCACCGGACGTGGCGTACGGGTTGGTCCCGCAGGCCGCGACCAGCGCGAGACCGGCGATGGCGGACGAGGCAGCGGCACTCGAGCGAGCACGGTTCATCGGACGTTCTCCCTCCTGGCGTGGAGTGACTGGACGGAAGGGGTTATTCCGCGCAGGCCTTGCCGGAGTTGATGCAGTTGACCAGGCGACCCATGATCTTCTTGCTCATCACGTTCGCGAAGTCGTCGTGGTCGGACCGCGGGTTGTGCTTCTCCTGGGCGAAGGCGTCCACTTTGTACTGGCCCTTCTGCTGGACGTCCTGCGGGACGTCGTAGACCAGCGTCACCTGCAGCTGGGGCACGTTCTTGAAGCCCTGGGGGCACTTGCCCTGCTGGTTCGCGAACACGATGTGCGTGCGGTGGTTCGCGCTGTCGGTGTTCTTGCCGTCCCAGCAGTTCGGGAAGGCGTGGATGCGCTCGACCTTGCTGCCCTGCGGGCAGATCGGGTAGAGGTCGGTCAGCCGGTCCTCGAACCCGGTGCAGGTCCAGCTGGGCCGGGCGTTGGCCGGGCCGTTGGTGCTCTGCTTGGCGTCGCCGTAGAGGACCCGGAGGCCGAGCGGCATCGCGACGACGTTGCGGGCGCCGCCGCCGATGAACTTCAGCGTCGCGGACTCCGGCTCGACGATCTCGCCGTCGTTGTCGCCGACCTCTTCGTTTGCGCCTTCGGGGCCACCGAGCTCTTCCGCCGGCGGTGCGGCGGCCGAGCTGCTCTGGTTGCCGTTCTGGCCACCGTTGTTCTGGTTGCCGTTCTGGCCGCCGTTGTTCTGGTTGCCGTTCTGGCCGCCGCGACGACGGTCCTGGGCCTGCTGCTGGTCCTGCTGGCCCTGGTCGCCCTGCTGCTGGGCGTTCTGGTCGCCGCCACGGCCCGCACCGCCACCGGTGTTCCGGCGCTTCTGCTGCTGGCCGTTCGGGTCCTGGGCGTTCGGGTCCTGCTGGTCCTGCGCGTTCTCATCTTGCGCGTTCTGGCCCTGCTGGTCCTGCGCGTCCTGGCCTTGGGCGTCCTGGCCCTGGCCGGCGGCGTCGGCGTCCTGCGCGTCCTTGGCGCTCTGGTCCTGCTGGACGTCGCCGGTCTTGCCCTGCTGCTTCTGCTGGGCCTGCTGGTTTTCGTTCTCGTTGGCCGCGTCGTCTTCGCGGTCGATGCGGATGACGGGCCAGAAGTACGCCGACTGGTCACCGTTCTTGCAGGTGGTGTCGCCGGCGAGCAGGCTCTTGAGGCTCGAGTCGGCGTCGGTGGTCACGTTGCCGACGTAGTCGTGCAGGTGCTGAGCGCCGTTCTTGATCCCCGGCTGCGCGATGAAGTTGTCCGGGTTGTGGTGCGCGCCGTCCGCGTTCGTTCCACAGTCGACGGTGAAGGATCCTTGCGCACCCTTCTTCTGCAAGGCCGCGTTGACGTTGTTGCCGGCGGGAACCTTGTTGATGTCGATGAAGAACGACGGGTCCGCGGGGTCCGCGCTGGCCTCGCCCGTGCGGCCCGTGCTGACCGCGACGGCGAGTGCGCCGACCGCGATCGCCAGGCCGATCGCGCCCATGGCGATCTTGGTACGGCGGGCGACGCGATGCTTGCCCGTCACGGGGGACCGAGAATTCCGGGCCATAGACTAGTTCACCTCGTTCGTTTTTCCGGGCACGCCGAATAGCGCGGCGGCCCGGGCAAGAACTACCGTTGGTTGAGGTCGAGATCGCACGGAACCCGCGGGGAGCTCTGGTTCCGGCTGTCGGGATGCATCGGGGGATGCATTGGGGGATACGGACGTGAGCGCCCCGAGGTTCAAAAGCGACCAGCCCGTTATCTGTTCGTTATCAAGCGAAGCGCAACCGGACGCCATTTACCCAGGTCATCGCGGTTCGGGTGGAAAAACGAAGACTCGGTCATGTCTTGAACCACGGCCAAGCGGCGGCCGCGGTTCAGGCAAGAACGGTGCGCGGAGCACCCGAGCCGGGTTCGTCGGCGGGCGCCGGAACGTCATGAACGACCCTTTCACCGCGCTGGACGCGATGAACGACTCGTTCATGACGTTCGGGGCGGGGCGGGCGGGGCGGGGAAGGAAGAACTCAGCGCTGCACGACGACGAGCACCGTGCCGTCGTCGCCGCGGACCTCGAAGCGGGAGATCTGGTCCATCGCCAGCGAGATGGAACCCTGCAGCCGCAACGGGTCCGGGGAGCCCGGGATGCCGAAGCCCTTGGGCGGCACCGCCCAGCCGGACACCACGCGGTCGTCGCCGGTCGTCGAGACGGCGAACAGCTGGCACTTCAACGGTCCGACGATGCCGCGCAGCTCGAGGTCCACGCGGGTGCCCCACTCCACCGGGGACACCGTGACGACGGCGCTGACGGCGGACCCGCCGCTGCCGCTGCCCCGGCCGTAGGTCTGGCCGCTGCCGGGCCGGCTCGGCGTGCCGGTGGACGGCGGTGGGGCGGACGTCGCCGGGACGCTCGTCACGGGCGGCGGCTGCTTGGTGCTCGGGGCGGAGAGCGACGCGGGCGGGACGGCGTCGGCCGGCCGGACCGCGAGGGTCACCAGCGGGCCGGCCACGACGAGCGCGGCGGCCGCGGTGCCGGCGATGATGCCGAGCCGCTTGCGGCGGCGGCGCTTCACCGAGGCCTCTTCCATCAGGCCGCGCAGCACGCGGGGCCCGGGCGCGAGGGTGCGCGGGCCGGGCGCGGGCATCGGGGGCTCCGGCCAGCTGCGCTTCACGAGGTCGAGGACGTCCGGCAGCTGGTAGAGCTCGATGAGGTCGAGCTGGCAGTGCGGGCAGTTCATGAGGTGGGCTTCGAACTGGGTGTTCTCGGCCTCACTGAGGACGCCGAGCACGTACGCGGCGACGTCGGTGTGTGCGGACCCGGCCACCCTCAGCTCACCCCCGCTCGCGCAGGGCCCGGCGCAGCGCGCGGACGGCGTGGTGGATGCGGGACTTGATGGTGCCCGGGGGCACGCCGAGGGTCGCGGCGACCTCGTTCACCGTGCGATCGCGCAGGTAGGTCTGCTGGATGGCCTCCCGCTGCTCGGGCGAAAGGCCCTGCAGCGCCTCGTAGACGATCATCGCGGCGAGCGTGCGGTCCGACTCGTCGGACACCGCGATCGCGTCGGACTCGATCTCCTCGAGCTCCTGGGGGCGGACGCTCCGGCTGCGCCAGCCGTCGATGACGGTCCGCCGGGCGACCGTGAACAACCACGCGCGCAGCATCTCCGGCTGGCGGTCGAGCTTGTCCGCGTTCCGCCACGCCTTGATCAGGGTCTCCTGGACGACGTCTTCGGCCCACTGCCGGTCGTGGCCGGTCAGCCGCAGCGCGAACGCCATCAGGGACCCGCCGAACTCCTGGTAGAGCGCCTTCGCCAGATCGTCATGGGCGTCGTCGGTCCCACCAACGACTTCCGGATGATCTTCGACGGGTCTCAGCGCTCGAGTGTGCCGTCCCACGCGGGACATCCTGGTGGGCCGGACGGCCTACGTCTAGTACCAAATGCCGCAACCCGGAGAGCAAAACTTTTTTGAACCGTTTCCCGACCGTGTCCGTATCCCCTACCGAAGACCCCCGACAAGGCGTTGTCCCCCGCAACGCTCCGCATCCACTCCGGATTGATAGTCCACAGTGGATCTTTCGCGCGCATTTTCGCCTCACCCCAGGCTACTGCGCGTAGTCATGCCCCCGGAGGAGCAGTGATACGCATTCCCCGTACGGTGGTCCCCGCCACCGTGTGCCTCACCGCACTCGCCCTGCTCACCGCCTGTACCGCCGGCGCGGCGACCACCTCGGCCGGTGGTTACGGAGCCGGTATGCAGCAGATGCCCGGTATGCAGGCCCCGATGACCCTCGCCATGCCGCAACCCATCACCGCCAACCCGAACGACCCGATGAAGAGCCAGCTCAGGGGCGCGAAGACCTTCGACCTCGGCCTCATGCTCGTCGACGGGACCGGCTACACGATCTACCGCTACGACCGCGACTCGACCAACCCGCCGCGGTCGAACTGCAACGACGCCTGCGCGACCAAGTGGATCCCCGTCAAGACCGGCGGTCCCGCGCCGATCGACGTCGACCAGTCGCTGATCGGCGAGCTCACCCGCGACGACGGCACCCAGCAGGCCACCCTCGCCGGCTGGCCGCTCTACCACTTCGTCGGTGACAGCGAGCCGGCCGACACGTCCGGTCAGGGCGCCGACCAGGCCTGGTACCCGATCGCGCCGGACGGCAGGAAGATCACGCTGACCCAGGACCAGTGGAGGGAAAATGCTTTCGGCCTCTGAGCTCACCGGGCTGGAGCTCGCCCCGGCGTCCCCGCTCGAGCGCTCCCGCCCGCTGGTCCGGATCCTGTTCGTGCTGGTCGCGGTGCTGACGCTGCTCGCGTCGGTGTCACCGGCCTCGATCGCCCAGTCGAACGCCATCTCGCCCGAAGACTCCATCCTGCTGACCAAGGTCCGGCAGGCCGGGCTGTGGGAGATGCCCTCGGGCATGATGGCGATGCAGAAGGGCAGCCCGAAGGTCCAGGCGGTCGGTTTCGCGATCATGATGGACCACGGCCGCCTCGACGTCGCCACCCGCGCGTTGTCGCAGAAGCTCAACTCGCCGGTGCCCGACCAGCCCTCCGACGAGCAGCGCGGCTGGCTCCTCGAAGAGATGAACGCGCCCCCGGGCCCGTCGTTCGACAGCGTCTTCGCCAACCGGCTGCGCTCGGCGCACGGTGCGGTGTTCGCCGTCCTCGCGCAGCTGCGCGCCGGTACCCGCAACGACGACGTGCGGGCGTTCGCGACCGTCGGCAACCAGGCCGTCATGCGGCACATGACGATGCTCGAGAGCACCGGCATGGTCGACTACACCGCGCTTCCCGCGCCGGCCGTCTCCGCCACGTCCGCGCCCGTCGGGCAGCCGCTCGGCCTCGACACGTCCCAGATCGCCGTGGTGGCGGCGCTGTTCCTCCTGGTCGGTGGCGGCCTCTTCTACGTGCTGCGCCAGATCAAGGGCAACCGCGGCCGCGCCCGGGCCTCGCGCCGGCCGGTCACCGTCAGAACCACCGGGGGCAGTCGTGGTTGAGACCTGGCACGACGCGACGATCTTCCTCACGCAGCAGTTCCAGCCGAAGACCGACCCGGCGGCCCGCGGCCTCGCGGCGTTCGCCGCCCGGGCGTCCTACGCGGCGATGATGCTGACGCTCACCTGGGGCGTGCTCACCGCCACCGGCTGGGTGCGCTCGGTCACCGGCCGCAAGGCGCTGCGCAGCTCCCACATGGTGCTGGCCACCGGGACGCTGATCTTCGGCGGCGTCCACGCGCTGGGCTTCTTCTACCTGACGGTCCAGCCGTACAGCCTGCAGTACCTGTTCCTCCCCTTCCTGTCGGGCCAGGAGACCCGGCACAGCATCGGCATCGTCGGCTTCGAGGTCATGCTGGCCATCGCGCTCACCGCCGGCCTGCAGCGGTTCACCTCCTACCGCCGCTGGCTGTGGCTGCACCGCTGCGCGTACCCGGCGGTCGCGCTGACCGCGCTGCACGCGTGGTTCGGCTCGATCGCCAACGGTCACCTCGCGGTCGTCTGGCTGGGCGGCATCACGCTGCTCGTCCCGGCGGTCACGACGTCGCTGCTGCGGTTCATGCCCGCGCGGACCCTCGAACGCATCGGACTCGTGGAAGAGCAGGTGGCCTGACATGCCCTTCCGTTTGCCCGGTGGCGGGCCCCGGATCAGCGTCGACAACGACCGGTGCGAGCTCTACGGCATCTGCGCCATGGAGGCGCCGGACGTGTTCGACCTCGGCCAGGACGGTCGCCTGCGCTTCCACACGCGGCTGCTGGACGAAACCACCATGGAACAGGCGAAGATGGCGGCCCGCTGCTGCCCGATGCAGGCGGTCGTGATGAGAGGAGAGCTCGATGGCTGACGGCGACCGGATCGTCATCGTCGGCGCGGGTGTCGCGGGGTTGCGCGCCGCGGAACGGCTGCGGGAGCAGAACTTCGACGGCGAGATCGTCCTCATCGGCGACGAAGCCCGGCGTCCCTACCACCGGCCGATGGTCTCCAAGGCCTTGGTGATGGGCACCGAACGGCCCAGCGACGTAGGCCTTTCGCACTACCTGCCGGACCTCGACGTGCACTGGCGGCTCGGCGCGCGGGTCACGCACCTCGACACCACCGAGCGGGTCGTGCACCTGCCCGGCGGCGAGTCCCTCTGGTACGACGGCCTGATCGCCGCGACCGGCGTCTACCCGCGGCACCTGCCCGGGGCGCCGCGGCACGATCCGCGCGTGCGGATCCTGCGCACGGTCGAGGATTCGATGGCGGTGCGGCGCTGCCTCAACGCCAGCAAGAAGCCGGCCGTCGTGATCGGCGCCGGCCTGATCGGCAACGAGTTCGCCGCGAGCATGCGGCACATCGGCCGGGACGTCACCCTCGTCGGCCACGCGAAGGCGCCGCTGCACCGCTTCGGCGACCGCGTCTCGAGCGGCATCGTCGAGGCGCACCACGAGCACCGCGCGAAACTCGCGATGAAGAGCGAAGTGCGGCACTGGATCAGCACGAAGGACACCGTCGGGCTGCACCTGACGAACAACCAGCTGCTGGTGGCCAGCGTCGTCGTGCTCGCCATCGGCAGCGTCCCGTCGGTCGACTGGATGCGCGGCTCCGGCCTCGACATCAGCGACGGCGTGCTCTGCGACTCGAAGCTGTTCGCCGAGGGCGCCTCCGACGTCGTCATCGCCGGGGACATCGCGCGCTGGCCGAACCTGCGGTTCGACGAGACCCCGCGGCGGGTCGAGCACTGGATCAACGCCGTCGAGTCGGCCCGGCACGCGGCGGACAACCTGCTGATGGGCCAGTCGAGCGCGAAGCCGTTCACCCCGCTCCCCCGGGCGTGGTCGACGCTGTACGACACCCGGCTGCAGATGTGCGGGATGCCCAGCCTGGCCGAGGACACCGTGACGCTGGCCGACGGCATCACCGGCTTCATCCGCGACGGCCGGCTCGTCGGCATCTCCGCGTGGGACAAGCCCCGGGCGATGCTCGACTGGATGGCCGAGCTCGACCGCCGGCTGCCCGCCCCGGACTACGTGCCGGAGCCGGAGCCCGCGCCCGTCGCGGAGGTCCCCGAAGTGCCCGGGGTCCCGGTCGTCGAGCCGGCGCTCGCCGCGCTGGCGGCCGACGTGCCGACGGAGGTCGACAGCGGGTTCGACCAGCAGGCCTTCGAGCGCGAGTTCGAGAGCGAGTTCGCCAACAACATCCCCACGACGGCCTTCCCCGCCCTGGCGTCCCCGCCGACGACGGCGTTCGCGGCGCAGCCCGGCGGGGCGGCGCCACCCACGATGGCCATCCCGATGGGGAGGTAGAAAGCCGGGACGTGGCTGCGCGCGGCGGCCATCGTCCCTTGCCGGTCACCACATCCCCTCCGCGGCTGGGCGGTGTGGTGACCGGCCCCCACTGTGACAACCGGGGCTTCGCCCCGGGTCGGGGGCTCCGCCGGCCGGAACCCCCGAACAGCAAGCGTCCCCCTGCCCGCCTCGCGTCCGGTGACCACCGGGGCTTTTCGCCCGGAGTCGAAGACCGAGCGTCCGGCGGGCCAGGAGAGGGCCATCCCGAGGGAACCCGACGCCCCCGGGATGGCCTTCTTCCGGCGCACCGGGCGGGGGCCCGGGGTCGAGCGCCGCGGCGGTTTCGCCGCCGGGGCGTGCACGTCCGTGCCGGCCTTTCCGGCGGAAGGGTATGCCGCCGGAAAGGCCGGCACGGTCGATGAGTCGGGTTCGGGGTTGCACCGGCGAAGGCCGTCTCGAGGGAAACGGGAACCCTCGAGGCGGCCTTCACCTCGTCCTGATCCCGTGCGACACCTTCGATTCGGCCACGACGAGCACCACACAGGCGCACATGAGCGTGAGCAGGCCGGTTCGTTTCTCGAAGTGCATGAACCCGACGGTAGGAACCGGTCGCTGCTGCGTGCCACGCAACTTTGTCAAGGTTGGCTTGCGTACGATGCAACAATGGATCTGAACCTGCTGCGCGTGTTCGACGCGTTGTTGCGAGAGGGGAGCGTCACGGCCGCGGCCGAGCGCCTGAACCTGTCCATCCCGGCGACGAGCCGCGCGCTGGGCCGGCTGCGGCGCGCGATGAACGACCCGATCCTGGTCCGCGCGGGCCGCGGGATGGCCCCGACGCCGTTCGCGCTGCGGACCGCCCCGCGGGTGCGGTCGCTGCTGGAGGAGGCGTCGGCGCTGATCAGCACCGAGGTGGCGATCGCCGACCTCGAGCGCACGTTCACGATCCGCATCAACGACGGCGTGGCGGCCACCCTGGCCACGGCGGCCGCCGAAGCGACGGCCGCGGCCGCTCCCGGCGTCACGCTGCGCTTCGTCGCGGAGGGCACCGAGAGCGCCGAGGCGCTGCGCGACGGCTCGATCGACCTGGACATCGGCGTGGGCGAGCACGCGGCGCCGGACATCCACAGCGCGGCGCTCTACCGCGAACGCCTGGTCGCCGCGGTCCGCGCGGACAGCCCGCTCGGCCGGCACCGCCGTCCGACGCTGGCGCAGCTGTGCCGCCACCCGCACGTGTCGGCGTCCCGGCGGGGCCGGGCCCGCGGACCGCTCGACGAGGTCCTCGCCGCGGCGGGCCTGCACCGGCGGGTGGCGGCGGTCGTGCCGACGTCCGCGGTGGCCGCGCTGGTGGTTTCCGCCAGCGACTACGTGGGGCTGCTCCCGCAGCGGCTGGCCGAG
Organism: Amycolatopsis sp. cmx-4-37; assembly: GCA_049998055.1. Lineage (GTDB taxonomy): Bacteria > Actinomycetota > Actinomycetes > Mycobacteriales > Pseudonocardiaceae > Amycolatopsis. The sequence continues at coordinate 61,235 of JAEBEK010000009.1, forward strand.
CAGCACGGCCCGGCGCTGGGACTCCGGTGGTTCCCGGTCCCGGCGGAGCTGCCGGAGGTGGAGGTCCGGCTGTCCTGGCACGCCCGGCTGCACGCGGACCCGGCCCAGAGCTGGCTCCGCGACACGATCCGCGCCGCTCTCCGCTGACTCCCGACGTCATGAACGAGTCGTTCACCGCGTCCGGCGTCATGAACGACCCGTTCACGACGTTCGGGCCACCGAACCCCGGGCAGCGCCGCGCCGAACAGCACCGCATGAACGAGTCGTTCACCGCGTCCGACGTCATGAACGACTCGTTCATGACGTCCATGTGGCACGATCGGGGCGTGACCGGCACCGCCACGGCCCAGTACCTGCGCGACCTCGCGTTGCTGCGCCGGGTCCGGGACCGGATCGACCGGGAGTACGCCCAGCCACTCGACGTCGAGGCGCTCGCCCGCGGCGTCAACATGTCCGCCGGGCACCTCAGCCGGCAGTTCCGCAAGGCCTACGGAGAGTCACCGTATTCGTACCTGATGACACGGCGGATCGAGCGGGCCATGGCGCTGCTGCGCAAGGGCGAGCTGAGCGTCACCGAGGTCTGCTTCACCGTCGGCTTCTCGTCGCTGGGCACCTTCAGCACCCGGTTCGCCGAGCTGGTCGGCCTGCCGCCGAGCGTCTACCGCGAGCAGCAGGCCGAGGCCACCGTCGGCATGCCGCCGTGCGTGGCCAAACAGGTCACCAGACCGATCAGGAATCGAGAAGCGCCCCCGCCGGCGCACACATAGTGTGACGGCCATGGACGTCACCATTCACTCGAGCTTCCTCCCCCACACCGATCCGGAAGCGTCGCTCGCCTTCTACCGCGACCTGCTCGGCTTCGAGGTCCGGATGAACGTCAAGTACGGCGACCTGGCCTGGATCACCGTGGGGCCGCCGAACCAGCCCGACACCGCGATCGTGCTGGCGCCGGCGACCGCGACGCCGGGTCTGACCGACGACGAGCGCCGCACCATCAACGAGATGATGGCCAAGGGCACCTACGCCGGCATCAACCTCGCCACCGAGGACCTCGACGCGCTCTTCGCCAAGCTCGAGGCGGGTAACGCCGAGGTCGTCCAAGAGCCGGTCGAGCAGCCCTACGGCGTGCGCGACTGCTCCTTCCGCGACCCCGCCGGCAACCTCCTGCGCATCCAAGAGCTGCGCTGAGGGGAGCCCCCATGTGCCTCGGCCTGACCGTCGCCGCCCGCGAGCACTTCCGTGAGCTGACGCTGCTGCGGCGCGTCCGCGACCACATCGACCGAAACCCCGCGCACCCCCTCGACCTCGAGGCCCTGGCGCACCTGGCGAACCTGCCGGCGCCCCGGTTCGTGCACCGTTTCCGGCTGGCGTACGGGCTTTCCCCGCACGCCTACCAGCGGGCCGCCCGGGCGGTGCGGGACGGCCGCACCCCCACCATCCACCGAGTGCTGGAGACCCGATGACCAAGCCCACGAGGAAGCCCGCGCCGCACGTCGCCGACAGCCACGACCTGATCCGCGTCCACGGCGCGCGCGTGAACAACCTCAAGGACGTCCACGTCGAGCTGCCGAAGCGGCGCCTGACGGTGTTCACCGGCGTCTCCGGCTCCGGCAAGAGCTCGCTGGTGTTCAGCACGATCGCCGCCGAGTCGCAGCGGCTGATCAACGAGACCTACAGCACCTTCGTGCAGGGGTTCATGCCGACGCTGGCCCGGCCCGACGTCGACGTGCTGGACGGGATCACCACGGCGATCATCGTCGACCAGGAGCGGATGGGCGCCAACGCGCACTCCACGGTCGGCACCGCCACGGACGCGAACGCCATGCTGCGCATCCTGTTCAGCCGGCTCGGGCAGCCGCACATCGGCTCGCCGCAGGCGTTCTCGTTCAACGTCGCCTCGATCAGCGGCGCGGGCGCGGTGACCATCGAGAAGGCCGGGCGGCAGATCAAGGAGCGCCGCAGCTTCAGCATCACCGGCGGCATGTGCCCGCGCTGCGAAGGCCGCGGCAAGGTCAACGACGTCGACCTGACCGCGCTCTTCGACGAGGACAAATCGCTCAACGAAGGCGCGATCACGATCCCGGGCTACAGCATGGAGGGCTGGTTCGGCCGCATCTTCCGCGGCTCCGGCCTCTTCGACCCGGACAAGCCGATCAAGAAGTTCACCAAGAAGCAGTTCAACGACCTCGTGTACAAGGAACCGACCAAGATCAAGGTCGAGGGCATCAACCTGACCTTCTCGGGGCTGGTCCCGGCGATCCAGAAGTCGATGCTGTCGAAGGACGTCGACTCGATGCAGCCGCACATCCGCGCGTTCGTCGAGCGGGCCGTCACGTTCACCAGCTGCCCCGACTGCGACGGCACGCGGCTGTCGGCGGAGGCCCGGTCGTCGAAGATCGACGGGATCAGCATCGCCGACGCGTGCGCGATGCAGATCAGCGACCTCGCCGCCTGGGTGGCGAAGCTGGCCGAGCCGTCGGTCGCGCCGCTGCTGGACGCGCTGCGGCGCACCCTCGACTCGTTCGTCGAGATCGGGCTCGGCTACCTCTCGCTCGACCGGCCGTCGGGCACGCTCTCGGGCGGCGAAGCCCAGCGCACCAAGATGATCCGGCACCTCGGGTCGTCGCTCACCGACGTCACCTACGTCTTCGACGAGCCGACGATCGGGCTGCACCCGCACGACATCCGGCGCATGAACGACCTTCTGCTGCAGCTGCGGGACAAGGGCAACACAGTGCTGGTCGTCGAGCACAAGCCGGAGGCGATCGCGATCGCCGACCACGTCGTCGACCTCGGGCCGCGCGCCGGGTCCGACGGCGGCGAGATCGTGTTCGAGGGCACTGTGGACGGTCTGCGCAAGAGCAAGACGCTCACCGGGCGGCACCTGGACGACCGCGCGTCGCTGAAGTCGTCGGTGCGTTCGCCGTCGGGCTTCCTGGAGGTGCGTGGCGCCTCGACGCACAACCTCCAGGACGTCGACGTCGACGTCCCGCTCGGCGTCCTGACCGTCGTGACCGGGGTCGCGGGGTCGGGCAAGAGCTCGCTGATCCACGGCTCGGTGTCCGGCGGCGAGGGCGTGGTGACGGTCGACCAGACGGGGATCCGCGGCTCGCGCCGGAGCAACCCGGCGACCTACACCGGGTTGCTGGAGCCGATCCGCAAGGCGTTCGCCAAGGCCAACGGCGTCAAGCCGGCGCTGTTCAGCGCGAACTCCGAAGGCGCGTGCCCGAACTGCAACGGCGCCGGCGTCGTCTACACCGACCTGGGGATCATGGCCGGCACCGCGACGCCGTGCGAGGTGTGCGAGGGCAAGCGGTTCAACGCCGAAGTGCTCGAGTACACCTTCGGCGGCCGTGACATCAGCGAGGTGCTGGCGATGTCGGTGGCCGAGGCGGAGGAGTTCTTCGCCGAAGGCGAGGCGAAGCTCCCGGCAGCTCACAAGATTCTCACGCACCTGTCCGACGTCGGCCTCGGCTACCTGACGCTCGGCCAGCCGCTCACGACGCTGTCCGGCGGCGAGCGGCAGCGGATCAAGCTGGCGACGCACATGGCGGAGCAGGGCGGCGTCTACGTCCTCGACGAGCCGACGGCGGGCCTGCACCTGGCCGACGTCGAGCAGTTGCTGGGCCTGCTGGACCGGCTGGTGGACGCGGGCAAGTCGGTGATCGTGATCGAGCACCACCAGGCGGTGATGGCCCACGCGGACTGGATCATCGACCTCGGCCCGGGCGCGGGCCACGACGGCGGTCGCGTGGTGTTCGAGGGGACCCCCGCTGACCTGGTGAAATCGCGTGAGACGCTGACCGCCGAGCACCTCGCGGAGTACGTCGGCTGATCACTCCATACCAGACTCGGCGGTAGGGCGGGCCCCCGGAATGTGCCGGGGGCACTCCGGGTTCCACGACGAACCCCCTACCCGGAAGACTGTGGCCGGTGACCACAGAGAACCTCGTGCACACCGGCAGCGACTTCGCCCGGCTGAGCCAACGCATCTCCGCCGCCGGCCTGATGACGCGCCGCCCCGGCTACTACACCGCCCGGTTCGCCGTCGTGGGCGGGCTGTTCGCCGCCGGGTGGGTCGCCTTCGCGCTGCTCGGGAACTCGTGGTGGCAGCTGGCCGTCGCCGCGTTCCAGGCCGTCATGTTCGCCCAGATCGCCCTGCTCTCGCACGACCTCGCGCACAAGCAGGTCTTCCGGCGGCGGCGCCCGACCGAGATCGCCGGGATGCTCGTCGGGAACCTCGGCATCGGGATGAGCTACGGCTGGTGGATGGACAAGCACACCCGCCACCACGCCAACCCGAACCACGAGGAGCTCGACCCGGACGTCGACCCGGACATCTTCGTGTGGTCGAAGGGCCAGGCCCGCGAAGCGAGCGGCGTCGCCCGGTTCATCGGGCGCTACCAGGCGTTCCTGTTCTTCCCGATGCTGACGCTCGAAGGCCTCAACCTGCACGTGTCGGGCATCCGCGCGGTGTGCAAGCCGGGCCTGCGCCGCCGCTGGGTGGAAGCCGCGCTGCTCGCCACGCACGTCGTCGTCTACCTCGGCGCGCTGCTCCTCGTGCTCTCCCCCGGCCTGGCGCTGCTGTTCTTCGTGGTCCACCAGGCACTGTGGGGCGTCTACATGGGATCGATCTTCGCGCCGAACCACAAGGGCATGCCGACCCTGACCGGGCAGCCCGAGCTCGACTTCCTCCGCAAGCAGGTGCTGACCTCGCGCAACGTCCGCGGCGGGCTCGTGACCGACGTCGCCCTCGGCGGGCTCAACTACCAGATCGAGCACCACCTGTTCCCCAGCATGCCGTCGCGGCACCTGCGGCTGGCGCAGCCGATCGTCCAGGACTACTGCGCCGAGCTGGACATCCCCTACCTGCAGACGAGCCTCGTCGAGTCCTACCGGCAGGCCCTCACCCACCTGCATGAAGCTGGGGCACCTCTCAGGAACCGTTCGTAGACTCGGGGGATGAGGAAGAAGATCGCGGCCCTGCGGGACCTGCCGGCGGCGTTCGGCGCGAAGGCCACCGGGGCGCGGGCCGAGCGGGTCCGCGCCTCGCCGCAGTTCGACGGCAAGGTGTTCCGCAACGCCGCCCCGCGGCTGCCGATGACCGCGTCGTCGATGCGGACGATCTTCCGCGAGATGTTCTTCGGCGAGCACCGCGAGCTGCGCAAGCCCGCCGGGGCGGTCCCGCTGGTCGCCGCTTCGCCGGTCGAGTCGGCCGAGGGCCTGCACGTGACCTGGTACGGCCACGCGTCGGCGCTGGTCGAGCTGGACGGCGCCCGCGTGCTGCTGGACCCGGTGTGGAGCGACCGGGTGTCGCCGGCGGCGTTCGCGGGCCCGCGGCGGCTGCACGAGCCGCCGGTGCCGCTCGCCGGGGTCGGCCGGGTCGACGCCGTGGTGATCTCGCACGACCACTACGACCACCTGGACCTGGCGACGGTCCGTTCGCTGGTGGCGTCGACCTCGGCCCCCTTCCTGGTGCCGCTCGGGGTGGGCGCGCACCTCGAACGCTGGCACGTCCCCGCGTCGCGGATCATCGAGCTGGACTGGCACGAAGAGGCGACGGTGGCGGGCGTCCGGTTCGTCGCGACGCCGGCCCAGCACTTCTCCGGCCGCGGCATCACGAACGACAGCACACTGTGGACGTCGTGGGCGCTGCTGGGGCCCGCGCACCGGGTGTTCTACAGCGGTGACACGGGATATTTCGATGGTTTCGCCGCGACCGGCGCGGCGCACGGCCCGTTCGACGCGGCCCTGATCCAGATCGGCGCGTACGCCTCGCAGTGGTCCGACATCCACATGACGCCGGAGGAAGGCGTCGCGGCGGGGATCGACGTGCGGGCGAAACTGCTGATCCCGGTCCACTGGGCGACGTTCCAGCTGGCGATGCACCCGTGGGGCGAGCCGGCGGACCGGGTGTGGCGCGAGGCGAAGGCGGCGGACCTGGCCCTGGCGATCCCCCGCCCGGGCGAGCGCGTCGACGTGGGCGAGCCCCCGCCGGTGGACGGCTGGTGGCAGGCGCTGTGAAGCTGAAGCTGGACCTCCACGACATCTACAACCGCGGCGGCGAAATCGACCGGGCGCTCAAGGCGATCATCGACGAAGCCGTCGCGAAGAAGGCACCGCTGGTCGAGATCATCCCCGGCAAGGGGTCGGGTCAGCTGAAGAAGCACGTCCTGCGGTTCCTCGAGCGCAAGGACGTCAAGGCGCTCTACCACCGGGTCGAGAAGGACAAGGACAACTTCGGCCGGGTGTTCGTGCACTTCCGCTGGAAGTGATCAGCCGGGCGGCGGGACGGCCGGGAGTCCCCACGCCTCCCGGAACGCGCCGACCGTCAGCCAGGCGAGCCGGGCGTTGACGGAGAAGAGCTGGCGCACCGAGCCGAGGGTGTCGAAGGACGTGTCCCCTTCCGTGCGGCCGCGCTCGAGGTCCGCCGGGGCGAACCCGGGACCGAACACCTCGAGCACGGTGGCCAGGTAGTAGAGGTACCCGAGCGTCTCCAGCCGCAGCCGGTCCAAAGAGGACGGCCCGTCGGTCGCGGGTGGCTGCCGCACCGCGCGCAGCAACCCGGCGGGGTCGGCGACGGCGTGCGCGTCGACGTGCCGGACCAGCTCGCTCACGGCGACGTCGTCGTACGTGCCGTGGGCGACGACCGTGCGCAGCGCGCCGAGTTTGTTCCTCAGGTCCGCGGCGACCATCCGGCGGGCGACGTCGGGCAGCGAGCCGCTTTCGCGGATCATCTCCCGGGTCACCCGGATCAGTTCCCGGGGCAGCCCGCCCGCCAGGCAGTGGGCCAGGCACGCGAAGGGCTCCGGCAGGCCGAGGACGCGGTTGCTCACCATCTCCCGCGCTTCGCCGAGGGTCAGGTACTCCAGCCGGAGGATGACGTCGAAGGTGCTGTCGAACGCGTCCCGGACCGGGAGCCCGCGCCGCTCGAAGGAGGCGAGGGCGTCTTCCGACACCGAGACCAGCAGCAGGAAACCCGGCACGCCCACGTCGACGAGCGCCTTGATCTCGTTGACGAAGTCCTGGGCGGCCTCCGGCGTGGCGATCTTGTCGAGCTCGTCGAGGATGATCACCACCGAGGGCGTGGCGACGTCGGGAACCTGGTCCAGGCACCGGACCGTCGCCTTGAGGAACTGGCCGAAGTCGCGGACGATCTGCGGGTAGGTCCGGGGCTGCCGGGTCAGCTCGCGGGAGCCGCTGAGACCCAGTTCGGCTCCCGCCAGCAGACCGGCCTTCCCCGACCAGCCCGCGGTGTGCTTCTGCTGGAATTCGATCTCTTCGAGCCGCTCCACCGCCAGGCGCCGCAGCTCCGGCAGGCTGTCCGGTGGTGGCCCGCTCGAGCCGCCCGGCCGGTTCGGCGAGGACGCGGCCGGCCCGACCGGCCGGTGGCGGAGCGCCAGGGCCAGCAACCCGCCTGCCGCGAACAAGGACACCACGGGCCACCAGAGCGACGCGAGCCACGTCCGGAGGTCGACCTCGGGGTCGCGCAACGACAAGGAGCCCGCCAGTCCCAGGGCTAGCCACCCGATGACGATCGCCGCGAACGGCCACCACCGGCGGAGCCGGGCTCGCACGACCGGCCAGAAGGCCGGCTGTTCGGCACCGCCGACTACGCGTTTGTCGCAGAATTCGATGACCGCGCCGCACATCCGGGCGTACAGGTACAGCACGAAGTCACGCACGTCGTAGCGCACCGGCACGCTTTCGAGCAACGCGATGTGCGCTCGGTCGTAGTCCTGGAGCTTGCCGACCCGGAACGCCTCGAGCCAGGTGGATTTGCCCGCGCCGCGCGGGCCGGCCACGCCGATCGCGCCACCGCTGATGCCGCTCAGCACCCTCTCCAGCTGCTGGCCGGCCGCGGTCTTGCGGGCGATCGGCTGGTCCGTGCGCATGTGGCCGAGCGCACCGGGGTCGTAGGCCGGCAACACCGTGCTGAAGGGCGGGTGGCGCGCCGCGTTGATGTGGAAGAAGACCCGCTGCCGGACGGGCCCCTCGGCGGCTTTCCGCCACGCCTCGCCGGCCACGGCGCAGTCCCTGACCAGCTGTTTCCGCCGCCGTTTCCACCCGCGGCTCCGGAGGCGGGTCACGTCCCGGGACAGCCACCGGGGCAGCCGGGCGCGGAGCACCAGTGGCCCACCGAGGACCATCGTCAGCAAGGACAGCGCATCGGCGGACAGCCAGGTGACCCAGTCCGGCCCCGGCACCGGCGCCACTCCGGTGAGCACGAGGGCCACGAGGACCACGGCGACCGCGGTGACGCGGAACTCCCGGGCGGCGATCTCGGCCGGGACGCGGTGGGCCTTCAGCTCCGGCCGGGTGGGTTCGTTGGCCGCCCCGTACGCCCCGATGACCAGCACGACGGTCCCGCCGGCCGCGATGATCCAGACCGCCACCGAGAGAACCGGGCCCGCGAAGTCACCGAAAGGCGTCCAGAACCGCCAGAGCAGCAGCAGGTACACCGTGACGAAGGCGGTCATCAGCGGCCAGCCCGCGCCGCCGTGGGCCGGTACGCCGGTCAGCCTGCGGCCTGCCCGCTTCACGGCCACGTAGGCCGGACGCAGCAGGACGAACCCGGCGACCACGACGGCCGTGGACACCCAGAAGCGGCCGGTGGGGCTCAACGGCACCTGGAGCAGCTGCCAGAAGGCCAAGGGAGTGATCACGCCGAGCCAGAGCGCGGCGCCGATCGCCGCGTGTGCCGTCGCATCCCGGAGCTCCGGCGGGCCGGACGGCTGCGCGGACGGACGCTCGTGCGCGAGCAGCGCCTGGCGGGCACTTCTGAGTGCGTCGCTCTCGTCCTTGGTCTCGCTGAGCAAGGCGGGCCAGTCCCCGGTCACCCTGGTGAGCACATCGGGCCGGAGCTCGCCGAGGGTGAGCTCCGGGCGCTCCCGGGCGAGCTGGGGTCCGAGCTTGTCGAGCACCTCGCCGGCCACGGCGCGGAGGTCGTCCACGAGCTCGTCGGGTGCCTCGCCGGTCGGCTCCGGGTGGTCACTTCCGGGTACGGCATCAACCTGGGACGAAGCGGTCACGGAGCGGAATGCTAGCGAACGAACCCGGTGCGACCGGGCGAAACGGGGTGATCGGTGCTCAGAACCGGCTGTCGTGGCGGGCTTCGGCCCACGCGCGGTCCCACGCCGCCGAGTGGAGGCGGCTCACCGCGAGGCGACCGGCGCCGTACACCGCCGCCAGCGCGCCGGTGATCGCGACCCACAGCAGGATCGCCGCGAAGACCCCGTCGGCCGCCGAGGTGGACGGCGAGAGCGGCTCGTTCGCCAGCTCGCCGCGCTGGTCCAGCCACACGGACACGTGCGTGCCCGCCGGGCTGCCCGCGTCGGCGAGGACGTCGCCGGTGTGGCGGGCGCCGCGCGCGTCGAACCACGCGGCCGGGATCGTCGTCTGGCCGGCCGGGGCTCCCGCGCCGTCGGTGCTGTAGGTCTGGCTCGGTGCCGCGACGAGCGACACCGCCGTCGCCGGGTGGCGGGTCGTGCGTTCCTGCTCGGCCCGGGCGGTCTGCGACGCATAGGTTTCGGAACCGAACGCCGCCGCGAACGGCAGCGCGAGGAGCGCGCCCGCGAAGACCAGCACCAGCAGGGCCGCCTCGACGCGGTCGCCGAACCTGGTCAGCGGGTTGTGGCCGGGGTGCACCCGGCGCCGGAACCGGGCGATCCGTCCGCTGGGCCCACGCATGCGCGACTCACTCCTCCCGGGAAGACGTCATCTCGGTAACAGTGTGCGCGCAGGGGCTCGACTTTCTCTCGCGAATGGGATGCGGCCCACCTGTGAACCCGTGCACAACCACCCGGTCGCGCCAACTCGTCGCGATCGCCGGCCACAGCGCGTGAGCGATTTCGCCGCGGGCGGCGATTCCCGGGAAGTCGCCCGGCGGCCGTTGCTCAGAGCCAGTCGTCCGGACGCGGCCACGGCATCAGCGCGGCCAGCGCGTCCCGGGCCGGCTCGGTGACCGCGTACCGGCCCCGGTGGAACAGCAGCGGCCGGGCGTCCGAGGGCGCGCCCAGCGCGGTGACCCGGCCGATCACGACGTAGTGGTCGCCCGCCTCGTGCACCGCCTCCAGCTCGCAGTCGATCCAGGTGAGGGCGCCGTCGAGCAGCGGCGCCCCGGATGGTGACGGCGTCCAGCCGACGCGGGCGAACTTGTCCTGGCCGCGGGCGCCGAACACCGCGCTGACCTCCTGCTGGTGCTCGGCCAGCACGTTGACCGCGAAGCGGCCCGCCGCGGCGAGCACCGGCCACGTCCGCGACGTCCGGGACGGGCAGAACAGCACCAGCGGCGGGTCGAGCGACAGCGCGGCGAACGACTGGCAGGCGAACCCGGCGAGCGTGTCGCCGTCCCGGCCGGTGACCACCGTGACGCCGGTGCAGAAGTGCCCGAGGACGCTGCGGAACCCGGCTTGGTCGACCGCCATCGCCGTCATGACGCGGGCGGCCGCGCGCCGACCGAGAAGTCGTGCCCCCACAGGGAGACCGCGGTGCTCTCGCGGGCGATCCAGTTCTCGTCGTCGACCTGCCGCCCCTCGCAGCCGAACTCGACGTCGAAGCCGCCGGGGGTCTTCATGTAGAACGACAGCATCAGGTCGTTGACGTGCCGGCCGAGCGTGGCCGACATCGGCACCTTCCGCCGGATCGCGCGGTCGAGGCAGAGCCCGACGTCGTCGGTGTTCTCCACCTCGACCATCAGGTGCACGATGCCGCTCGGCGTCGGCATCGGTAGGAACGCCAGGCTGTGGTGGCGCGGGTTGCAGCCGAAGAACCGCAGCCACGCGGGCGGGCCGTCGGCGGGCCGGCCGAGCATCTGCGGCGGCAGGCGCATCGAGTCGCGCAGCCGGAAGCCGAGGACGCCGCGGTAGAACCGCAGGGACGCCTCGTCGTCCTTTGTGGACAAGACGACGTGGCCGAGACCCTGCTCGCCGGTCACGAACGTGTGGCCGTACGGGCTGACGACGCGGCGGTGCTGCAGCGCGACGCCGTGGAACACCTCCTGGGTGTTGCCGGACGGGTCGTCGAAGCTGATCAGCTCGTCGACGCGCCGGTCGGCCAGCTCCTCGGGCGTGCCCTCCTTGTAGGGCACCGAGGCACTGTCCAACCGCGACCGGATCTCGGCCAGCTCGCCGGCGTTGGCGGCTTCCCAGCCGGTGACGGCCAAGCGGTCCGCCGGACCGGGCGAGATCACCAGCCGCGCCGGGAAGTCGTCCATGCGCAGGTACAGCGATTCCGGGTCGACGCCCTTGCCTTCGACCATGCCGAGCACCTTGAGCCCGTACTCGCGCCACGCGGCCATGTCGGTGGCTTCGATGCGGAGGTAGCCCAGTGACCGGATGCCCATCAGGAACTCCCGAGGAAGTCGAGGGCCAGCCGGTTGAACTCGTCGAACTTCTCCAGCTGGGCCCAGTGCCCGCAGCCGCCGAACACGTGCAGCTGCGCGCGCGGGATGGTTTTCAGCGCGAGCAACGCGCCGTCCAAGGGGTTGACGCGGTCCTCGCGGCCCCAGATCAGGAGCACGCGCTGGCGCAGCCGGTGGGCTTCGCGCCAGAGCATGCCTTCTTCGTAGGTGCCGGGTTGCGCGAACGACTTCCCCATCGCGCGCATCGCGGCCAGCGACTCCGGGGTGTTCGCCGCGGCGAACCGGTCGTCGATCAGCTCGTCGGTGATCAGCGCCTGGTCGTGGACCATGATGCGCAGGAAGGCTTCCATGCGCTCCCGGCTCGGCTTCGCGGCGAAGCGACCGAGGTTCTTGACGCCTTCGGTCGGGTCGGGCGCGAAGACGTTGACGCTCAGCCCACCCGGCCCCATCAGCACCAGCCGGCCCGCGCGCTTTCCGTGGTTCAGTGCCAGCCGGACCGCCGCGCCGCCACCCAGGGAGTTGCCGACGAAGTGGGCGCGCTCGATCCCCAGGGCGTCCATCAGGCCGGCCACAGCGTCCGCGCTGTGCCGGAAGTACTGCGGGTGCTCGGCCGGCTTGTCCGACCGCCCGAAACCGGGCTGGTCGACGGCGATCGTCCGGTAGTGCTTGGCGAATTCCGGCAAGTTGCGCCCGAAGTTGCTCCACGCCGACGCGCCGGGCCCGCCGCCGTGCAGCAGGATGACCGTCTCGGCGTGTTCGGCACCGGCTTCGTGGTAGTGGAGGCGAAGGCCGCCGGCCTCGGCGTACTTCCCTTCGGGCGCCATCAGTACATCGCGTTCTCGACGGGGAGCCCGAAGGCGCCGGTGCCGAACATGACGTACGCGCGCTCGGCGTCGTTGGCCGCGTGGACCCGGCCGGCGTGCGCGTCCCGCCAGAAGCGCTGGATCGGCGTGCCGCGCTGGATCGCGCGGCCGCCGGAGTTCTCGAAGAGGCGGTCGATCGCGGCGATCGCGCGTTCGGTGCCGCGCACCTGGTCACGCCGGACGCGCAGCCGCAGGTCCACGGGCAGCCGTTCCTCGCGCTTGGCCAGTTCGTACAGGTCGTCGATGTTGCGCGTCAGCTGCAGCCAGGCGGCGTCGATCTCGCTGGCCGCCTCGGCGATCCGCACCTTGGCGAACGGGTCCTCTTTGGACTGTTCACCGGCGTAGGCGGACCGCACGCGCTTGCCCTGGTGCTCGACGTGCGCGTCGTAGGCGCCTTGGGCCATCCCGATGATCGGCGCGGTGATCGTGCTCGGGTGCACCGAACCGTAGGGCAGCCGGTACAGCGGTCCCGGGTTCACGACCTGGCCCGGCACCTTGCACTTCGACGTCGCGATGAAGCTGAGCGCGCGGTGCTGCGGGATGAAGACGTCCTCGACGAGGATGTCGTTCGAGCCGGTCCCGCGCAGGCCGATGGTGTCCCAGACGTCCACGATGGAGTAGTCCGCGACGGGCAGCAGGTACGTGCAGAAGTCGACCGGCTTGCCGTCCTTGAACGCCGGCCCGCCGAGCAGCACCCACGTGCAGTGGTCGCTGCCGGAGGAGAAGCTCCAGCGGCCGCTCAGCCGGTAGCCGCCTTCGACGACCTCGGCCTTGCCCATCGGGGCGTACGACGAGGAGATCCGCACGTCTTCGTCGTCGCCCCAGACCTCCTGCTGCGCCTGCGCGTCGAACAGCGCCACGTGCCACGGGTGCACGCCGAGGATGGAGGCGACCCAGCCGGTGGACCCGCACGCGCTCGCGATGAGCTTGACCGCGGTGTAGAAGCTCACCGGGTCGGTTTCGAGGCCGCCGTGCGACTTCGGCTGCAGCATCTTGAAGAACCCGGTCTCCTGCAGGGCCTTGACGGACTCCTCGGGGACGCGGCGCGCGTCCTCGGTGTCCTGGGCTCGTTCCCGCAGGACCGGCAGGAGGTCCCGGACCCCGGCGATCACCTGCTCACTCATGCGCAGTCCTCTCTCGCGTTCACTCTCGCAAGACTAGAACACGTTCTCGTTTCTGTCGAGAACACCCTGCGCCAGAGCGCTGTTGATCCCCGCCCGACGACCGGAAAACACGCAGTCGGCCAGGGACAGGCCGCTCACGTAGAACCTGGAACAGATTCCCACCGCGGTGCGCCCGGCGGCGTACAGGCCGGGGATCGACTCCCCCGCCGCGGTCCGCACCGCGCCGGTGTCCTCGTCCACGACCAGGCCGCCCAGCGTCAGCATCGGCGTGGGGTAACCCAGGTTGGGCCGCACCGAGATGTCGATGAGGGAGAACGGCGGGGTGTCCAGCCGCCGCGTGAACTCGGCGGGTTTGCCCATCGGGTCCTCGGCGCAGTGGTAGGCCTCGACGCTCGCGCGCAGGCCCTGGGGATCGACCCCGGCCTTGCGCGCCGCCTCTTCGACCGTCGCGCCGATGACACGGCCACGCCGGAGGAGGTACCGCAGCTGCAGCCATTGGAACCACTGGCTTTGCGCGCGGCCGTCCCGGCGCGCCTCGGCGACGATCGGCGCGTCGACGAGCAGCCAGCCCTTGCCGCCGTGCTCTTCGATGAGCTTTTCGCCGACGGCGGCGCCGTACCGGGACTCGTCGATGACCCGCCGCCCGCCGGCGTCGACGATGATCCCGCCGAGGAACGCACTCGGCGGCGTGACGAACCGCCACGCCGAGATCCGGCCCAGCTCACCGGTGGCTCCGCCGGCTCCGACGCCGAGCCGGATGCCCGAGCCGTTGTCGGCGGACGTGCCGAGCGCGAGCCCGCCGCGGTAGGCCGGCGCGTGCTCGCGGACCATCTCACGGTCGGCGATGAACCCGCCCGCGGCGAGCACGACGCCGCGCCGGGCGGTGATCCGCAACTCACGGCCGTGCGCGCGCTCGAAGCGCTCGACCCGCCGGTGCAGCGACTTCCGCAGTGACGGCACGTAGATCCCGGGCTTCGCCGCATACTGCGCGAAGCGCTGGTGCCGGGCTTTGACTCCCGCGGGCGCGTTCTGCAAAGTGTCGGCGACGAGCCCGGTGACGCGGCCCGCGTCGTCGCGCAGGAGGCTGCGCGCGGTCGTCTGGGTCAGCACGCGGATCCCACGCTCGCGCACCGCCGCCTTGAGCCGCGTCATCAGCAGCTTCCCCGAGGTGCCGGGCCCCTTGACGCGGTGGCCGCGCGGTGCGGGCTTCGCCGTGTCGCGGAAGCCGCCGGCGGCCTCGCTGCCGGAGTAGTAGAGGTAGTACTTGTCACTGGGGTACGACGTCTTGTGCGGGCAGAGACTGCCCTCGAACGGCACGCCGTTGCTCTCCAGCCAGGTGATCATCTCGCGGCTGCCTTCGCAGAAGCGTCGCAGCGTCTCCTTCGAGACGACGTCCCCCGCTTCCAGGCGCAGGTAGTCGTACATCGCGTCAACGGAGTCTTCGACGCCCGCGTCGAGCTGCTGGGCGGTGCCGCCGCCCGCGTAGACCACGCCACCGCTGACCGCACTGGCGCCGCCGCCGGCGAACCGTTCGACGAGGATGACGTCGGCGCCCGCGTCGGCCGCTTCCAGGGCGGCGCAGGCGCCGGCCGCCCCGAACCCCACGATGATGACGTCCGCGACGAGTTCGTCCATGGTCACCACCCTAGAACTGGAACACGTTCTCGTCTATGGTGACGGAACCGGCTCCCAACTGGTAACTAATTTCGTGGAACACGTTATCGATCTGACCGAAAGCAGGCGGAGACGAGCTGCCACGGACCGCTCGTGGTGACGGTTTCCGCCGTGACTGCCGGTCTGATCGATAACCATCGATACAGCAAGTGAGGTGGCATGACGGAGCAGTTCGACGTCGTCGTGGTCGGCAGTGGCGCCGCCGGGATGACCGCCGCGCTGGCCGCGGCCCATCACGGCCTGAGCGTGGTCCTCCTGGAAAAGGCCCCCTGTTTCGGCGGCTCGACCGCCCGTTCCGGCGGCGGGGTCTGGCTGCCGGGCAACCACGCGCTGCGTGCCGCCGGGATCGACGAACCGCCCGAGCGGGCCCGCGAGTACCTCGCCTCGATCGTCGGCGACGTCGTCCCGGCCGTCCGGCGCGACACGTTCCTCGCGCACGGCCCCGAAGTGCTGAAGTTCGTCTGCGACCACACGCCGCTGAAGTTCCGCTGGGTCCGCGACTACAGCGACTACCACCCCGAAGCCCCCGGCGGGCGCCCCGGCGGCCGCTCGGTCGAGCCGATGGCCTTCGACGGCAAGCTGCTCGGCGCCGACTTGGCCCACCTCGAACCGCCGTACAGCGCTCCCCCGCTCGGCGTGCCCATCACCCAGGCGGACTACCGCTGGCTGAGCCTCCTCGCCCGGCATCCGCGCGGGGTCGTCCGGATGCTGTCGCTGGGCGTCCAGTGGCTCGTCGGGCGGGTGCGCGGGCAGCGGCTGCTGAGCATGGGGCAAGCGCTTGCGGCCGGGCTGCGGGTGGGCCTGACCAGGGCGGGCGTCGACGTCCGGCTGAACACGCCCCTGCTCGATCTGCGGTTCGAAGGTGACCGCGTCACCGGGGTCGTCACCGCGGACGGAGTCGTCGGGGCCCGGCGCGGGGTGATCCTCGCCAGCGGCGGGTTCGAGCAGAACCTCGAGATGCGCGAGAAGTACCAGCGCGCGCCGATCGGCACCGAGTGGACCGTCGGCGCGGCCGCCAACACCGGCGACGGCATCACCGCCGGCCTCAAGCTCGGCGCCGCGCTCGACCTGATGGACGACGCCTGGTGGGGGCCGTCGCTGCCGCTCACCGGCGGCCCGTGGTTCGCGCTGGCCGAGCGCTCGCGGCCGCGCTGCATCATGGTCGACGCCCGCGGCGAGCGGTTCGTCAACGAGTCGGCGCCCTACGTCGAGGCCGTGCACGCGATGTACGGCGCCGGAGACGGGCCGGGCGAGCACATCCCGACCTGGCTGGTGTTCGACCAGCGCTACAAGGACCGGTACATGTTCACCGGCGTCGGGCCGCGCCAGCCGCTGCCCGGTCGCTGGTTCAAGGCCGGGGTGGCGGTGAAGTCGGCCACCCTCGCCGGACTGGCCGAGAAGATGGACGTCCCGGCCGAAAGCCTGGAAGCCACCGTCAAGCGCTTCAACGGCTTCGCGCGCAACGGCGTCGACGAGGACTTCCGGCGCGGGGTCAGCAAGTACGACCACTACTACGGCGATCCGCGCAACAAACCCAACCCCAGCCTCGGCCCCCTGGACAAAGCGCCGTACTACGCGGTGAAGATCGTGCCGGGCGACCTGGGGACCAAGGGCGGGCTGCGCACCGACGAACACGCGCAAGTCCTGCGTGAGGACGGCTCGGTCGTTCCGGGCCTGTCTGCCGCGGGCAACGTCAGCGCGGCCGTGATGGGCCGGACGTACGCCGGACCGGGCGCGACCATCGGCCCGGCCATGGTGTTCGGCTACCTTGCGGCCACGCGGCTGGCGCACGAAGATCAAGGGACCACGGGAGGCGAGCGATGACGCAGGAGTCCGTACGCACCATCTACGCCGGTGAGCCGCCGACCCGCTTCGCGCGCGGCTGGCACTGCCTCGGCCTGGCGAAGAACTTCCGCGACGGGAAACCGCACGCCGTCACGGCGTTCGGCACGAAACTCGTCGTGTTCGCCGGCTCGAACGGCGACCTGAACGTGCTCGACGGCTACTGCCGGCACATGGGCGGCGACCTCACCCAGGGCACGATCAAGGGCGACGAGGTCGCTTGCCCGTTCCACGACTGGCGCTGGAACGGCAAGGGCAAGTGCGTCTCGATCCCCTACGCCAAGCGGGTTCCGCTGCGCGCGCGGACGCGGGCGTGGACGGCGCAGGAGCAGAACGGGCAGCTGATGGTGTGGCACGACCCGGAGGGCAACCCGCCGCCGGCCGAGCTGGCCATCCCGCACATCGAGGCCGCCGACAGCTCCGAGTGGAGCAACTGGACGTGGGACTCGATCTTCATCGACGGCTCCAACTGCCGCGAGATCATCGACAACGTCGTCGACATGGCCCACTTCTTCTACATCCACTACGCCTACCCGACGTACTTCAAGAACGTGTTCGAGGGCCACATCGCCACGCAGTACCTCAACACCAAGGGCCGCCCGGACATGGGCATGGCGTCGAACTACGGCGGCGAGGACAACCTGCTGCGGTCGGAGGCGTCCTACTTCGGGCCGTCCTACATGATCAACAAGCTGGTGAACTCGTTCCAGGGCTATGACATCGAGAGCGTGCTCATCAACTGCCACTACCCCGTGACGCCGACGTCGTTCGTGCTGCAGTACGGCATGAAGGTCAAGAAGCAGCACGGGCTGACCGACGAGCACGCGGACAAGATCGCGGCGAAGCTCGCCAAGGGCATCGGCGCGGGGTTCCTGCAGGACGTCGAGATCTGGAAGCACAAGACGCAGATCGACAACCCGCTGCTGTGCGAAGAGGACGGTCCGGTCTACCAGCTTCGCCGGTGGTACCAGCAGTTCTACGTCGACGCCGCCGACGTCACCGAGGACATGACCCGGCGGTTCGAGTTCGAAGTGGACACTTCGAAGGCCAACGAGGCGTGGGCGGCCGAGGTGGCGGAGAACCTGGCCCGCCAGAAGACCGAGGCGGAAGTGTGACCACCGCCGAGACCGTCGAGTTCCTCACCGGCGGGCTGCGGCCGCACGAGTGCCGCAGCTGCGGGACGTGCGTGCTGGTGAAGAAGAACAGCATCCAGCACACGAGCATCCAGTGGACGTCTTCACCGGCGGAAAGCTGCCCGGTGTTCGCCGACGCGGACGGCCCGTCGGCGTTGCTCGACACGTGCCCGAAGCTGGCGGACAGCATCGGCGACGCCGTGCGCGACGGCGAGCTGGCGGTGGCCGATGGGTGAGCGGGTCTACACGCTGACGGTCGCCGACGTCGTCGTCGAGACGCCGGACGCGCGGTCGGTGGTGTTCGAGATCCCGCCCGAGCACGCCTCGGCGTTTTCCTATACGGCGGGCCAGTTCCTGACCCTGCGGATCCCCAGCGAGCAGACCGGCTCGGTGGCGCGGTGCTACTCGCTGTCGAGCGCGCCGCACGAGAACCGCGTGCAGGTGACGGTCAAGCGGACCGACGGCGGGTACGGCTCGAGCTGGGTCTGCTCCTCGCTGCGCCCGGGGATGACGGTGGACGTGCTCGCGCCGGCCGGGGTGTTCTGCCCGACGTCGGTGGACGAGGACTTCCTGCTGTTCGCCGGCGGCAGCGGCATCACGCCGGTGATGGCCATCCTCAAGACGGCGCTGGAGCAGGGTTCCGGGCGGGTCGTGCTGGTCTACGCGAACCGCGACGAGCATTCGGTGATCTTCGCGGGTGAGCTGGCTTCGCTGGCGAAGCGCTACGGAGACCGTCTGGTCGTCGTGCACTGGCTGGAGAGCGTGCAGGGCCTCCCGGACGTCTCGCAGCTGCGCGGGCTGGCTTCCGTGTACACGGCTTACGAGGCTTTTCTGTGCGGTCCGGCGCCGTTCATGGCCGCCGTGCGGGAGGCGCTCGGGCAGCTCGGCGTGCCACGCGACCGGGTGCACGTCGAGAAGTTCACGTCGCTGACGGGGAACCCGTTCGAGTCCGTGGCCGAGGAACCGGTCGCGGAATCGGACGAAGCGCCCGCGTCGCTGACGGTGACGCTCGACGGCGAGACGCGGGAGCTGGCCTGGCCGCGGCAGCGGAAACTCCTCGACCACCTGCTGGACGCGGGGATGGACGCGCCGTACTCGTGCCGCGAGGGACAATGCAGTGCGTGCGCGTGCCGGATCGTGTCGGGTGAGGTGAAGATGCTGCACAACGAGGTCCTGGACGCCGAGGACATGGCGGACGGCATCGTGCTGGCCTGCCAGTCGCTGCCGGTCACCGACGACGTCACGGTCAGCTACGAATAGGAGTTTCCGCGTGCCCATCGATCCCGCGGTCGCCATCGGCGCCGAGATCGGCGAGGTGACCTTCGCCTGGACGTCGTCGGACGTGCTGCTCTACCACCTGGCCTTGGGCGCCGGCCCGGACGAGCTGCGGTACACCTACGAGCAGGACCTGGTGGTGCTGCCGACGTTCGCGACGGTCGCGGCGAACCTGCGCGTGTTCGACCCGCCGGCGGTGTCGTTCCCGGGGGTCGAGATCGACCTGGCGAAGGTGCTGCACGGCAAGCAGGAGATCACGCTGCACCGGCCGATCCCGACGTCGGGGAAGGCGGTGGCTCGCTCGCGGGTCGCGGACGTCTTCGACAAGGGGAAGGCCGCGGTGGTGGTCCAGGAGGTCGCGGTCACGTCGTCGGCCGGAGATCCACTGTGGACGGCCCGGTCGAGCATCTTCGCCCGCGGGGAGGGTGGTTTCGGGGGTTCGCGGGGTCCGTCCGACCGGATCGAGTGGCCGACGCGCGCGCCGGACTTCGTCTTCGAGACGCCGACGTCGCCCCAGCAGGCGCTGCTGTACCGGCTGTGCGGCGACCGGAACCCGCTGCACGCGGATCCGGCGTTCGCCCTTGCCGCGGGCTTCGAGCGGCCGATCCTGCACGGGCTGTGCACGTACGGGATCGTGGCGCGGGTGCTGGTCGACGAGTTCCTCGACGGCGATCCGTCGCGGGTGGCGTCGTTCGGGACGAAGTTCGCCGGGGTGGTGTTCCCGGGCGAAACGCTGCGGACCCGGGTGTGGCGCTCGGCGGAGCGGCTGCTGGTGACGACGACGGCGGTGGAGCGCGACGACGCGCCGGTGCTGGCGGACACGGTGCTGGTGCCCACTTCGTGAGAAGGTCCCAGCGGCCGCCCGCTAACGTGGAGGGGTGACTTCGGAATACTTCGTGGTGCGGGGCAAGGTGGAGCCGGGCGACCAGCGCGGCCGTGAGCTGGGCTTTCCCACGGCGAACATTGCGCTGGGCGACCAGGCCGGGTCAGTGGGCGACGGGGTGTGGGCGGGCTGGGTGGGCCGAGCGGACGGCTCCCACATCCCGGCGGCGATCTCGGTCGGCCGCCGCCCGACGTACTACGGAGCGGACGGGTACCGGCTGCTGGAGGCCCACCTGCTGGACTTCACGGGTGACCTGTACGGCGAGACGCTGGTGGTGTGGCTGGGGTCCCACCTGCGGGAGCAGCAGGCGTACGCCTCGGCGGAGGACCTGATCACGGCGCTGAAGAACGACATCGCGAGGGCGACCCAGTGGACGGCGGCGCACCCGGCGGCTTCCCTCCCGGCGGCCGGCGAGACCCCGCTGGGCGAGGTCCGCCACATCGAGGCCTGACGGCGCCGGCCGAATGGCATGAACGACCCTTTCCTGTCGTCTGGCGACATGAAAGGGTCGTTCACTACATCCGGGCCGGCCGGACGACCGAGGCCGAGCCGCCGCGAGCGTCACAAAGCCGACGCCAGCAGCATGTAGCCCATCCCGGCTCCCATCGCCGCCCGGCAGGCCGCGCGCGAAGCGTGTCCGGCACCCGGCACGCCCGCCGCCCCGGGTGCTCCCTCCGCGTCCGGCGAGCCCGCGCGCACCGCGTGCATCCCGGCCCAGGCCGCGTCAAGCACGAAATAGCCGGCCGCCGCCACCGCGACGAGCGGCAACGCCAACCGGGCGTCCATTGTGGACATCGTCAGCCACGGGCCGTGGTCCATCCCGCCGTGGGGCATCGCCGTCACCATGTAGAGCATCGCCGCCGCCGAGAGCGCGTGGTGCGCGCAGCCCGCTCGGCCCCGCCACCACGCCACCGCGAACCAGCCCGCCGTCAGCGCCAGCACCGCCTGCCAGCCCGCCGCCGGGATCGGGCCGCCCACCGGGGACAGCATCGCCACCATCGCGACCACCAGCAGCAGCTCCGCCAGGTCGCTGTGGCGGACGCCGTGGCCCAGCCGCCCGTAGTCGAGGCGGACGAGCCGCAGCACGCACGGCAGCGTCAGCGCCGCGAACACCGCGGTGAGCGCCCAGTCGACGACCATCGCCAGTCGGCCTCACTCTCCGTCGCGGGTGGTGTCTCCACCGTGACACCCACGACGGCCGGGCACCAGCCGTCAATGAGGTGACGCCTCAGTCACCCATCAGGACGAGGCCGCTCGTCGGCACGCCCGTCCCCGCCGTGACCAGCACCCGGGACGCGCCGGCGACCTGGTTGACCGCCGTCCCGCGAAGCTGCCGGACGCCCTCCGCGATGCCGTTCATGCCGTGGATGTACGCCTCGCCGAGCTGGCCGCCGTGCGGGTTCAACGGCACCGCGCCGTCGAGCTCCAAAGCGCCGTCGGCGATGAAGTCCTTCGCCTCGCCGCGACCGCAGAAACCCAGCTCCTCCAGCTGCATCAGCACGTACGGCGTGAAGTGGTCGTACAGCACGGCGACGTCCACATCGGACGGTCCGAGCCCGGACTGGCCCCACAGCTGCCGCCCCACGACGCCCATCTCGGGTAGCGCGGCCAGGTCGTCGCGGTAGTAGCTGGTCATCACGTACTGGTCCGGCCCGCTCCCCTGCGCCGCCGCGGCGATCACCGCCGGCGCCTGGGCCAGGTCGCGCGCCCGTTCGACGCTCGTCACGACCAGCGCCACCCCGCCGTCGCTCTCCTGGCAGCAGTCGAGCAGGTGCAGCGGCTCCGCGACCCAGCGTGACGACTGATGCTCCTCCAGGGTGATCGGCCGCTCGTGGAACCACGCGTTCGGGTTGGTCGCCGCGTGCTTGCGGTCGATGACCGCGACCCGCCCGAAGTCCTCGCTCGTCGCGCCGTAGTCGTGGAGGTACCGCTGCGCGACCATGGCCACCGTCGCGGCCGGCGTCGCGATGCCCATCGGGTAGTGGAACGCGTTGTCGACGCCGGACGAGTTGACCTGCCCGGCCGCGGCCGAGGACACCTGGCCGAACCGCATGCCCGAGCGCTCGTTGAACGCTCGGTAGGCGACGACGACGTCCGCGACGCCGGTCGCCACCGCCATCGCGGCCTGCTGCACGGTCGCCGCCGCCGCGCCGCCGCCGTAGTGGATGCGGCTGAAGAACTTCAGTTCCGGGATCCCCAGTTCCCGCGCCACCGCGATCTCCGCGTTGCCGTCCATCGTGAACGACACCAGTCCGTCCACATCGGACGGCTTCAGCCCGGCGTCGGCCAAGGCGTGGGAAATGCATTCGGCGGCCAGCCGCAGTTCGCTGCGCCCGGAGTCCTTCGAAAACTCCGTCGCGCCGATCCCGGCGATGGCGGCCTTTCCCGAGAGCGTCACGGCAGCGTCACCTCCACGGTCCCGGCGACGTGCTCGCCGAGCGAGTCCACCCCGGACACCGCCACGACGACGTCGTTGCCCTCCCGGGAAACCACGCGCCCGGTGAACGTCAGCGTGTCGTAGGCGTAGCAGGGCACACCGAGCCGGATCTTGACCGACCGGATCAGCGCCTCCGGCCCGGCCCACGCCGACACGAACCGCTGCACCAGGCCGGTGTCGGTGAGGATGTTGAGGAAGATGTCCTTCGAGCCGCGCGCCACCGCCGAATCCCGGTCGTGGTGCACGTCCTGGAAGTCGCGGGTGGCCAGCGCGGTGCTGACGACGAACGTCGGCGTCGCTTCGATCGTCAGCGGCGGCAGCTCGGTCCCTTCGGTGACGGTCATCGCGCCACCTTCCAGGCGGGCAGCGTCAGGTCGTCGTCGACGCGGACGAACGCGGCCACCACCGGCAGTCCGATGTGGACCTCCTCGGGGGCCGCGTCGAGCAGTTCGGCCATCACCCGGACCCCTTCTTCCAGCTCCACCAGGGCCACGACGAACGGCATTTCCTTGCCCGGCACGGGCGGGTGGTGGTGCACGACGTAGGAGAACACCGTCCCCCGCCCCCTGGACACGACGTAGTCCGGCTTCGTGTCCAACGATCCGTCGGGCGGCATCGGCCCGGGCGGGTGCCGCAGCGTCTCGCCCCAGCGCTGGATCCGGAGCTCGCCTTCGCGAAGACCGTCCCAGAAGAACTCCGTGTCGCGGCTGACCACCGGCCGCAGCACCGGCGCCGGCGGCGGCTTCGGGGTGGGCGGGCGGAACTTGAGGACGCGGAACATCATCTCCGCCACGGCTTCGTCCTCGACGTACCACCGCGCACGCGTCGTGACGAACCAGCCCTCCCCCAGTGCGGTCTTCTTCGGTCCGACGACGCTTTCCAGCGCCGTCCGCACCTCGACCTGTTCGCCGGGCCGCAGGTAACGGTGGTAGGTCTGCTCCGAGTTCGTCGCCACGACGGAGGTGAACCCGGCCTCGTCCAGCAGTTCCATCATCAGGCCGAGCGGGTCGTCGGTGCCGCGCGGGACGTTCAGCCCGCCCATCGTCCACACCTGCGCCATCGCGGGCGGTGCGACCAGTCCCTTGTGGACGCTCTTCGCGGCGAACTCCGGGTCGGTGTAGACGGGGTTGTCGTCGCCGATCGCCTCGACCCAGTTGTTCACCATGGCCTGGTTGACCGGGTCGCGCGCGAGCCGGGGCGAGCACTCGCCACGCGCGGCGATCTGCGCGGCGGCTTCTTCGATGGTCATCGCGGCACCCTCGGCAGGCCCAAGCCGATCGAGGCGATCAGCTCCCGTTGGATTTCGCTGACGCCGCCGCCGAACGTCAGGACGATGTTGCGCTTCGCGGCGACGTCCAGCCACTCCGCCAGCTCGGCGGTGTCCGGATCGGCCAGGTCGCCGTGGCGCCCGACCAGCTCTTCGAGGTTCCGGCCGATGCGCTGGATGACCTCGGAGCTGAACACCTTCGTCGCCGACGCGTCGCCGACGGCCACCGGCGCGCTCGCCGAGGACACCGCGACCTGCCAGTTCAGCAGCTCGTTCACCCGGGTCACCGCCATGGCCTCGGCCAGCACGGCCCGGACGTCGGCGAGGTCGAGCAGGCCGTGGGCGGCGGCCCAGGTGCGCACGCGGTCGTACAGCCCGCCGATCCGCCCGGCCGGGCCGAGCATGACGCGCTCGTGGTTGAGCTGCGTGGTGATCAGCCGCCAGCCCTCGTTCTCCTTGCCCACCAACCGGTCGACCGGCACGCGAACGTCCGAATAGTACGTCGCGTTGACGTGGTGGGCGCCGTCGCAGGTGATGATCGGCGTCCACGAGTAGCCGGGGTCGCTCGTGTCCACGATGAGGATCGAGATGCCCTTGTGCCGCGGCGCGTCCGGCGCGGTCCGGACGGCGAGCCAGACGTAGTCGGCGTCGTGGCCGCCGGTGGTGAAGATCTTCTGGCCGTTGACGACGTATTCGTCGCCGTCGCGCACCGCCGTCGTCCGCAGCGCGGCGAGGTCGGTGCCGGCCTCCGGCTCGGTGTAGCCGATCGCGAAGTGGATTTCGCCGGCCAGGATCTTGGGGAGGAAGAAGGCCTTCTGCTCGTCCGTGCCGTACTGCTGCAGGGTCGGCCCGACGGTCTGCAGCGTCACCGAGGGCAGCTGGACGTCGGCGCGCGCGGCCTCGTCGACGAACAGGTGCTGCTCGATCCCGCCGAAGCCCTGCCCGCCGTACTCGACCGGCCAGCCGACGCCGAGCCGGCCGTCGCGGCCCATCCGGCGGACGATCTCGCGGAACACCGGCCCGTGCCGCTCGCGCAGCATCGCCTGGCGCTCCTCGGGGCTGATCAGCCCGGCGAAGTAGTCGCGCAGTTCGGCACGCAGCGCTTTCTGCGCCGCGGTCAGTTCGACGTGCATCCGCTCACCCCGCCACTCGTTCGCCGAGCCTGCCGAGCCGGTGCGCGGCGCCGCCGAGCGCCCGGACCAGATCCTTCACCGCCGACGAATACCGGTGCAGCGGATAGGTTTCGTCGACGCCGACGCCGCCGTGCAGGTGGTGGCAGGTCGCGAGCGCCTGGGGCGCCTCTTCGGCGAGCCAGTAGGCGGCGACGTCCAGTTCGGCGTCCGCGTCGAGGCCGGCCGCGAGCCGCCACACCGCGGACGTCACGGCCAGGTGCACGGTCCGGGAGGCGACGTAGACGTCGGCGATCTGGCCCGCCACCGCCTGGAACGTCGCGAGCGGACGGCCGAACTGGGCGCGTTCGCCGACGTGCTTCACCGTCAGGGCCAGGGCGCCGGCCAGGAGGCCGTCCCCGACCGCCAGCGCGCCGGCCAGCGCGAACCGGTGCAGCGCGCTGACCGCGCCCCGGTCGAACAGGAGGTCGGACTCTTCGACGGCGACGTCGTCCAGGCGGACTGTGTACTCCGGCGCACCGGCCGAAGTGGGCGTCGGGACGAGCGTGACGCCGTCGACGTGCGGGTCGACCAGGTACACAGCGGTGCCGTGCGGCGTGGTCACGGGCGTCAGGATCCGGGTGGCTTCGCTCGCGTACGGCACGGCCGTCTTCACGCCGCTGAGCAGCCACTTGCCGTCGCTCGCCCGCGCGGTCGTCGCGGGTTCGGCGACCAGCGGCGCGGACGGCTCGTGCAGGGCCGCGGTGAGCAGCGCCTCCCCCGCCGCGACCGGGGGCAGCAGGTCCGCGCGCTGCTGGGGCGTGCCGAGTGTTTCGATCGGCAGGACGCCCAGTGCCAAGGCGGCGTAGGCGGGCACGGGCGCGGCGGCGCGGCCGACCTCGGTGAGGACCTGCGCGATCTCCGCGATGCCCAGGCCGTCGCCCTCCAGGTCGGGGGGCAGGGCGAGCGCCAGCAGGCCCGAAGCCGCGAGGGCGCGCCAGGGATCGTCTTCCGCACCGAGCACCTTCGCGGCGAGGGCGGCGATCTCCGTCTGCGTATCGTCAAGGGTGAAGTCCACGCCCGCCCTCCGGGTCGACGCAATACTGAAACCTGTTCTAGTCTTAACCGGAAACCCCCGGCACGGCAACCCCCGCGGAGGAGCTTCAGTGGCGGTGACCGAACCGGACGGCGCGCGCCGGCGCCGGCGGATCACCGTGCCGCCGACCGCGGGCGTGCCGGACCCGGTCCCCCTCGACCTGCCCGGGCGCGGGCGGACCGTGGTCACCGACGTCGGCCCACGGGACGCGCCCGCGCTCGTCCTGCTGCACTCGGTGGCCTGCACGGGCTTGCTGACCTGGTACGCGGCCCTCGACCGGCTGGCTCGCGACCACCGGGTCGTCGTGTTCGACCAGCGCTGGCACGGCCGGGGCATCCGCTCGCCGGAGTTCCGGCTCGCCGACTGCGCCGAAGACGTCACCGCCGTCGCGGACGCGCTCGGCATCGACCGGTTCGCGCTCGCCGGGTACTCGATGGGCGGGATGGTCGCCCAGCTCGTCGCCCACGCCGAACCAGAACGTGTTACCGGATTGGTGCTCTGCTCGACCGCGAGCAACTTCCGCCGCGGGCTGCGCCAGAGCGTCGCGCTCGACGTGTTCGGCCGGACGCTGCGGCAGCTGCGCGAGCGCGTGAAGCTGCCGGCCGTGCCCGCCGCCGTCCCGCGTGACCGCGTCCAGGACTACCGGTGGGGGCTGCGGGAGTTCCGGTCGACCACGCCGTGGGAAATCGCGGTGGCCGTCGACGAGATCGGCCGGTTCGACTCGACGCACTGGCTCCCGGCCTTGCGGCTGCCCGCGGCCGTCGTCGTGACCACCCGGGACCGGTTCATCGCCCCCGGCCACCAGCGGTCCCTGGCCCGCCGCCTCCCCGGCGCGGCGACCTACGAGGTCGCGGCCGGGCACGCCGCCTGCGTGCTCGCCGCGGATCGCTGGGTGCCCGCCCTGCTCTCCGCGGTCCGCTCGCTTCGAGGAAGGAACTGACGATGGGACGCTTCAGCCTGCCGGAACAGAAGCCCGACGGCCTCGACTCGCCGGTGACGGCCACGGTCATGAAGTACGGGGCGAAAGCCCAGGTGGCGGTGTTCAGGCTGACCGGCGGCCGCGTCGGCAGCACGTGGCGGATCGGGGCCGGGTTCCGCAAGCCGGTGCCGACGCTGCTGCTCGAGCACCGCGGCCGCAAGTCCGGCCGGCTGTTCACCACGCCGCTGCTCTACCTGCGCTCCGGTGCGGACGTCGTCATCGTCGGCTCCCAGGGCGGGCTGCCCCGGGACCCGCAGTGGTACCGCAACCTGCTGGCCCACCCCGAAACCCGCATCCACCTCAAAGGCCGGCGCGACCTCCCCGTCACGGCGCGGGTGGCTTCGCCGGAAGAGCGCGCCGAGCTTTGGCCGCGGCTGGTGGAGCTGTACGCCGACTTCGCGAAGTACCAGGCCTGGACCGATCGGGAGATCCCGGTCGTGGTGCTGAGCCCGCGTTAGCCCGCGGCCTTGAGCAGCTCGTCGAGGGCGTGCGGGAGCGCGTCGGCGAGCGGCCACAGGTCCTTGACCAGCTCCCGCGCGCCGAGCAGCCCGACGTGCACCTGGCCGGCGTTGGACAGCACGGTGACGTTCAGCCCGGCGCCGTGGAAGACCGGGCCGAGCGGGTAGAAGCCGGTGATCCGCGCGCCGAGGAAGTACAGCGGCATCGGCGGGCCGGGCACGTTGGAGACGACCAGGTTGTGCACCACCGGGTGCTTCTCGGCCAGGCGCAGCGCCGAGTACGCGCGCACGGCCAGGCCGAACGCCGTCGCGGCCGAGAACTGCGCCCAATCCTGCAGCATGTCGGCGTCGATGTCGTGGTGGTGGTCCTTCGAGAGCCGGTTGGCCTCGGCGAGGAAGAACACCCGCGCGGCCGGGTCGGCCAGGTGCGTCGGCAGCGACGCGAAGAACGCCGAGACCTTGTTGCTGCCGTGGTCGCGCTCGGTCCGGTCGTGCACCGAGACCGGGACGGTCGCGACCAGCGGGTCTTCGGGCAGGTCGCCGCGCGCCTCGAGGAAGTCCCGCAGCGCGCCGGCGACGAGCGCGAGCACGACGTCGTTCACCGTGACGCCGAAAGCGTTCTTCACTTCCTTGACGTCGTCGAGGCCGAGCTGGGCGAACGCGACGCTGCGGTGCCCGGTGATCGTGCCGTTCAGCGTCGTCCGCGGCGCGGTGAACGGGATCGGCATCCCCTTGCCGCGCAAGGCTTTCCCGAGCCACCGCGGCACGAGCTCCAGCAGGTCCGGCAGCAGCCGCGCGACCTCGGCGGGACGCCTCGCGACGCTCTCGACGCCGGAGCGCAGGAGGCGCAGCGGCGAAGGCAGCGCGGGGTTGCGGCCCTCTTCGATCTCCGGCATCGGCCCGTCGGGCTCCAGGCCGGCCAGGTGGGTGATCAGGCCGGCGCCGCTCACGCCGTCGACGCTCGCGTGGTGCATCTTCAACAGCACGGCGATCTCGCCGTCGGCCAGGCCTTCGATGACGTACAGCTGCCAGAGCGGGTGCGCGCGGTCGAGCTGCTGCCCGGCGATGTGCGCGCACAGCTCGGCCAGCTCGGCGCGGTCGCCCGGGGCCGGCACGCCGATGCGGTGCACGTGGTGGTCGAGGTCGAAGTCCTCGTCCTCGACCCAGACGGGATGCCCGATGTTCCAGAGCGGATTGTGCAGTTTGCGGCGAAAAGCCGGGATCACCCGGACGCGTTCTTCGAGCTTTTCCGCCAGCTTCGGGAAGGTGTAGCCGCCGGGGGCGGTCGAGCCGTCGAGGATGAGCAGGCCACAGACGTGCAGGACCTGGGACGGCGTCTCGAGGTAGAGGAAGCTCGCGTCGAGGCCGCTCAGTCTCTGCATGCCGATCAGCGTAAGCCACTTCCGGTGCGCGGCGCGGCACCCTACTCGCCGGTACCATCGCGGTGGTGCAGCCGAATTTCCTGATCCGTCGCGCGGTCCAGCTCGGCCTCACCGCGAACGCGCTCCGCCCGTTGCGGGCCCGGTCCACGACCATCCCGGCGTTCTTCGCCGGGTGGCTGACCGGGGAGCTCGCGCCCCAGTTCCTGGCATTGACGGCCGCGGATGCGGCTTTGCACGTGGCGCGTCACGGCGTCCGCGACCGGTCGACGCAGGCCGGGCTCGCGATGGCCGCGGCGTCCGCCGCCGGGCTCGCGGCGCTGGTCCGGACGGGCCACGGAGCCCGCGAGGAGATCGAGGCGGCGCTGACCAACGCTCTGGGCGAGGACTACGCGGCCGAGCTGGGCCGTTCCGACCTGGGCCTGCCGTGGGGCGAGCTGGCGCTGCCGTTCCGGATGGGCGCGCCGGACGTGCGGGTCGACCGCGACATCGCGTACGCCCCGGGCGGCAAGCGGTTCCTCCTGGACGTGTACCGGCCGTCTTCGCCGGTCACCGGCGCACCGGTCCTGCTGCAGGTCCACGGCGGCGCGTGGGTGATCGGCAACAAGGAGGAGCAGGGGCGGCCGCTGATGCGCTACCTGGCTCGTCGAGGCTGGGTGTGCGTCGCGATCAATTACCCGTTGTCCCCGACGCACCGCTGGCCGGCGCACATCGTGGCGGCGAAGCGGGCGCTGGCGTGGATCCGTTCTTCGATTTCCGCTTACGGGGGTGACCCCGACTTCGTCGCCGTGACGGGCGGTTCGGCGGGCGGTCACCTGTCGGCGTTGCTGGCGTTGTCGCAGAACGACCCGGCGCTGCAGCCGGAGTTCGAGGACGCGGACACGAGCGTCCAGGCGTGCGCGCCGCACTACGGGGTGTACGACTTCGCGGCGACGTCCGGGTCCCGGGCGAGCCAGTACCGCCTGGAGAGCCTGATCGCGCGCCGGGTGTTCGCGGCTGATCGCGATCCGGTTCGGCACCTGGACGACTACGTGGCGGCGTCTCCGTTGGACCGGATCTCTTCGGAGGCACCGCCGTTCTTCGTGATCCACGGACGCGACGATTCGCTGGTGCCGGTGAGGGAGGCCCGCGAGTTCGTGCGACGGCTGCGGGAGAAGTCGCGGGCGCCGGTGGCTTATGCGGAGCTGGCCGGGGCGCAGCACGCGTTCGACGTGTTCACTTCGGTGCGGAGTGCGCATGTCGTGCGGGGCGTGGCGCGATTCTTGGACTTCACGTACAACGCCTGGAAGGCGGAGAACCGGTAGCTGCGGCGGCCCTTCGCGCCCTGCGGGGCCGGGGGTCGCCACGCGGTCGGGGGCGCCGCGCCCCAAGGTGGCCTTCGGTGCGTGGGACGCACCCAAAGTGGCCTTCGGTGCGTCTCACGCACCCAAAGTGGCCTTCGGTGCGTGGAGCGCACCCAACGCCACATTGGGGCACTCGGTCCCTCCATCCGGCGGCCGACAGGCCAAACCCGCCGGCCGGCGCGGTCAGTACGCCAGGTCCACCGGGCTTGCCGATGGTGGGCCGTCCAAGCGCCACTCCGTGCCCGCGCGGATGAAGCGGTACCAGCGGGCGTCGCGGCCGTAGCGCAGCTGTAGCTCCCCCTGCGTCAAGCGGTTGCGCCATGCCTTGGGCGTTCCCGGGAGGCCCGCCTCGGCCAGCACTGCCTGCGCTTCGGCCAGCGGCCCCGGACCCGGCTGCCACGTCTCGCGCACGACCGCCAAGCCGCCGCGGCCGGCTTCGCGCCAGGCCTCCGCCCAATGGACCAGGTCCCGCAGGGGTACCCCGGCCGCGGTCGCCAAAGCGGTGAACTCCGAGCCGGTCCGGCTCGCTGCCCGGCGCGCCAGGTCCTCTTCGAACGTCAGCTCCGCGGCCGTCACCCCGCCCGTCAGCAAGTCGCGCGCCAACGAAGCCGCGTCCGCCGCGAGCACCGACAGCGCCGCCGACGTCCAGCCCGTGCTCGGCGGTGGGTCGAGGTCCAGGGTCGCCGGTGGTCCGGCCACCCGCGGGGGCGGCGGCAACGCCGGGATCGCGCCCGGGCGGCGGGCGTAGGCCGCGCGGGGTGTCAGTCCCTCGTCCACGCGCTTCGGCAGCTTCGGCTTCTCGCCGCGCGCCGGGGCCCGACGGGACCTCAGCTCGGCCAAGACGTCCGCCCGCGGGCGCCCGCGCAGCAGGAACAGCGTGAACGGGTCGCGGTCCACCTCGTCGGCGACCAGGTAGTACACCGCGGCGACGTGCTTGCACGGGTTCGCCGAGTCCGGGCACGAGCACCGCGGCCGCAGGTCGCCCGGCCCGGGCAGCAGGTCGGCGCCCGCCTCGCGGGCCTGCTCGGCGAGCGCGCCCGGCAGCTCGCCGTCGAGCAGCGCGGCCGCGTGCCCGAGCTGCGTGCCGACGACGCCGAGCAGCGTGTCCCACTCGCCGTCGGTGAAGGTGCGCATGGTGATGGTCACCTTGTACGGCTGCGGCCGGCTGCCGCGCACCCGCGCCGTCATCGCCCCGGCGCCGAAGTGCAGCTCGCTGACCGTGCCCTGGCGCGCGTACGTCCGCCCGCGAGGAAGCCGGTTCGGGTCGAGCTTCGCGCGCTGCTCCAGCGCGTCGACCCAGGCGCGGCCCCACCACGTCCGGCCGAAGTTCCGCCTCGGGGGCATCACCCGCTCCCGAGCCGGACCAGGTCGGCGAGCTCGTCGTCGGACAGGTCCGTGATCCAGTCCTCCCCGGCGCCGACGATCGACTCGGCCAGCCCGCGCTTCTTTTCGAGCACCTGCGCGATCCGCTCTTCGAGGGTGCCCTCGGCGATCAGCCGGTGGACCTGGACCGGCCGGTCCTGGCCGATGCGGTACGCGCGGTCGGTGGCCTGGTCCTCGACCGCCGGGTTCCACCAGCGGTCGTAGTGGATCACGTGCGTGGCCCGGGTCAGGTTGAGCCCGACCCCGCCCGCCTTGAGCGAGAGCAGGAACACCGGGATCTCGCCGGCCTGGAACCGGTCGACCATGTCCTGGCGTTTCGCCGGCGAGCTTTCGCCGGAGAGCAGCTCGGTGGGCAGGCCCCGGTCCTTGAGCCGGCGCTCGAGCAGCTTGCAGAGCTGGACGTACTGGCTGAAGACGAGCACGCTCTCGCCCTCGTCGAGGATGACGTCCAGCAGCTCCTCGAACGCGGCGAGCTTGCCGGACCGGCCGGTGAGCGCGCTGTGCGGTTCTTTGAGGAACTGGGCCGGGTGGTTGCAGATCTGCTTGAGCTCGGTGAGCAGCCGCAGGACCTGCCCACGCCGCTCGATGCCCTGCTTCTCGCGGATTTCGGCCAGGTTCTCGCGCACGACGGCTTCGTAGAGCGTGGTCTGCTCGGCGGTCAGCGGGACGAACCGGTCGGTCTCGGTCTTGGGCGGCAGCTCCGGGGCGATGTCCGGGTCGGACTTGCGCCGCCGCAGCAGGAACGGCCGGACGGTGGCGGCCAGCCGTTCGGTGACGGCCTTGTCGCGGTCGCGCTCGATCGGGCGCGCCACGGTGCGGCGGAAGCGGTCGAGCGGGCCGAGCAGCCCGGGGGTGGTCCAGTCCACAATGGACCAGAGTTCGGTGAGGCGGTTCTCGACCGGGGTGCCGGTGAGGGCGACCTTGGCCCGGGCGGGCACCTTGCGGAGCTCCTTGGCCGTGGCGGACAGCGGGTTCTTGACGTGCTGCGCCTCGTCCGCGGCGATGAGCCCCCAGTCCACTTCGGACAGCGTCTCGCGGTCGCGGCGGAGGACGCCGTAGGTGGCGAGCACGACCTCGTCGGGAGCGAGGTCGTCGAGGTGGCGGCCGCCGCCGTGGAACCGGCGGACCGGGATGTCCGGGGCGAAGCGGGCGAACTCGCGTTCCCAGTTGCCGAGGAGGGAGGTCGGGCAGAGGACCAGGGTCGGCCCGGCGGTGCAGGCCGGGTGGGGGTGAACGGCGGTTGAGGGCCCGGCAGCCGCCGACGCGGCCAGTGCTCGGCGGTGCAGGTGCAGGGCGATCAGCTGGATCGTCTTGCCCAACCCCATGTCGTCGGCCAGGCACGCGCCCAAGCCGAGGCCGGTCATCGTCGCCAGCCAGGCCAGCCCCGCCTGCTGGTACGGCCGCAGCGTCGCCCGCAACCCGGGCGGCGGGGGCACCGAAGCGCCCTCCCGGTCGCGAAGCCGCTCGGCCAGCCCGCCCAGCGCCGGGGGCGCCGCGAACTCGACGCGCTCGCCGTCCAGTTCCAGCTCGCCCGTCAGCGCCGCCGCCAGAGCCTCGCCCGCGTCGAGCTTGCGAGTGCGGCTTCGGACCCGCGCGAGCAGCTGCGGATCCACCCGCACCCACTGCCCGCGCAGCCGGACCAGCGGACGCTTCGCCTCCGCGAGGGCCGCGACCTCAGCCTCGGTCAGCTGCTCGCCGCCCAAGCTGAGCTGCCAGCGGAACTCCAGGAGGCTCTTCAGCGCGAACTCCGCCTCCGTGACGCTCGCCGGCGCCTGGGTCGCGCTCGCCTTCGCCTTCACCTCGCCGCCGAACAGGCCCTTCGCCCAGAGCACCTCGATGCCGGCGCCGCCCAGGTCGCGGCTGCCGTCGGTCAACAGGTCGACGACCTCGTCGTCGGTCAGCGGCAGTTCCGCGGGCGCGGCCTGCGCCAGCACCCGGCCCAGCGGCGCCCACGCCCGCGCGCCGCGGCGCAGGCCGAGCAGCAGCTGCGTCTCCACCTGGTCGCCGAGCCGGTTCAAGACCGCGTCCGGCGCGTCCCACAGCGTCGACGCCTCCACCACCAGGCTCGCCTCCGCCATGCTGCGCACCGCCAGCACGCCGGCGAACGCGTCGTCGCCCCGGCCTTCGACGCGCAGCAGCACCTGGACGCCGCGGGGTTCGCGGGCCTCCAGCTCGGCCAGCCAGGCCGCGCCGTCCGGGCCGAGCAGCGCCGGTTCGCGCGCCGCGAACGCCGGGTCGCCGGCCCCGACCGGCGCCGCCGGGCTGCGCGCCAGCAGGTCGGCCGTCGCGTCCCAGAGGGCGCGGACCAGGGAGTCCGGCGAGTGCAACCGGATGCGTTTCAGCCCGGTCAGCGGCAGCGCGTACGCCTCCGGTGGCAGGGCACCGGCCAAGCCCCGCAGCAGCTCTTCGTCGGCCGCGTCCAACGGCCCGATCCGCCACGCCGCCGACCCGGCCGGCGAGACGGCGGGCCGCAGCCGCCCCCGCGCGACGAGGTTCACCCCCGCGTTGACGGCCGCCGACCACGCCGCGACGGCCGGGCTGGCCTCCTCCCCCACCGCGAGCAGACGGGGCAGCGCGCGTTCGAGCGGGACGAGCTCGGCGTCGACCTTCGTGCGCGCGAACTTCCCGCCCCGGGGCAGCACGAGCTCGATCGTGGTCCCGCCGGCCACGTCATCGCCCCACAAGGCCAGCACGCCCTCCCGCGGGGGGTCCGCGGGAAGGTACGTGGCTTGGGTGTCTGTGCTGAACTCCACGACGGCAACGCTAGAACACGCCCCCGACAGTTTCGGCCCGGGCGGCGCGAACGGTCCTTTCGCGCCCCCGGATCCGCGTGATCCGAGCCGGATCCCACGTGATCAGAAACGGGACTCGCGTGATTGGGGACGTGACTCGCGTGATTGAGCGGGCATCTCGTGTGATTGAGCGGGCATCTCGCGTGCTTGGAGGGGCATCAGCCGCGGGGCAGGCCCAGCAGGCGTTCCGCCGTCAACGAACGCAGGACCTGGGTCGTGCCGCCCGCGATGGACAGGCAGCGCGTCAGCAGGAACTCGTGCTGCGCCGGATCGCCCGCGACCAGCGCACCCGCGCCCGCCAGCTCCAGCGCGAACTCCGCGACCTCCTGCCGGTGCTGCACGCCGAGCAGCTTCCGCACGCTCGACTCCGCGCCCGGATCCTGCCCCTCCAGCCGCCGCAACGCCGCCCGCAGGTCCAGCACCGAACCCGCCACCCCGAACGCCACCAGCGAACCGAGCCGGTCCAGGGCCACGTCGTCCAGCGAAGCAGTGTCTACTGTGGACACGAGGGACTGCACGCTCTCCCCCACCGCGGATCCGCTCCCGATGGCCACCCGCTCGTTCGCCAGCGTCGTGCGCGCCAGCCGCCAGCCGCCGCCCGGGACCCCGACGACGTCGGCGTCCGGGACGAACACGTCGTCGAGGAACACCTCGTTGAACACGGCCTCGCCGGTGATCTCCCGCAGCGGCCGCGTCGTGATGCCCTCGGCGCGCATGTCCACCAGGAAGTAGGTGATCCCCTTGTGCTTGGGCGCGTCGGGGTCGGTGCGCGCCAGGCAGATCCCCCAGTCGGCTTCGCGCGCCAACGACGTCCACACCTTCTGCCCGGTCAGCCGCCAGCCGCCGTCGACGCGCCGCGCGGCGGTCCGCAGCGCGGCCAGGTCGGACCCCGCGCCCGGCTCGCTGAACAGCTGGCACCACGTGATCTCCCCGCGCAGGGTGGGCCGGGCGAACCGCGCACGCTGCTCGTCGCTGCCGTGCTCGAGGATCGTCGGCACCGCCCACGCGCCGATCACCAGGTCGGGACGGCGGACGCCGGCCGCCGCCAGCGCGCCGTCGATCCGCAGCTGTCCGGCGGCGTCGGCACCGCGACCGTAAGGCTCGGGCCAGTGCGGGGTCAGCAACCCGGCGTCGGCCAAAGCGACTCGCTGCGAAGACACCGGCAACGCGGCGATCCGCTCCACGTCGGCACGCAAGACGGGATCGTCCCCGACGTCGACACCCAGCGTCCGCTCGGTCCCGGCGAGAGCCAGCGAAGCCGCTTCACGCCGCCACGGCCCGGAACCGCCGAGCCACTGCCGCAACGCCACGGCCCGGCGCAGGTAGAGGTGCGCGTCGTGCTCCCAGGTGAACCCGATCCCGCCGAGCACCTGGACGCAGTCCTTCGCGTTGGCGACGGCGGCGTCGAGGGCGACGACGGCCGCGCTCGCCACCGACAGCGGGTGCTGCCCGGAAGCCGCGTCCCAGGCCAGCGCTTCGGCCGCTTCGGCGCGGCACAGCATTTCGGCGCACAGGTGCTTGATCGCCTGGAACCCGCCGATGGGCTTGCCGAACTGCTCGCGGACCTTCGCGTACTCGACGGCGATGGTCAGGCAACGCCGCGCGACCCCCGCCGCCTCGGCCGAAGCCAGGGTCGCCGCCAACGGGGCGACCGGCGGCAGGGTCAGGAGGTCGGCACGAACCCCGGAGCACCGGACGCGCGCCAGCGGGCGCGAGAAGTCGAACGGCGTCAGCGGCTCGACGGTCACCCCGGGCGTCCCCGGCGCGAGCAGCACGTGGCCGCCGTCGACCGGCACCACCAGCCAGGATCCGGGCGTGGCTCCCGGCACCGGCCCGCTGACGCCGTCGTCGAGCGACAGCGCGTCCAGCAGCACCGCGACGGTGGCCTCCCCCTCGGCGACGGCCGGGAGCAGCTCCTTCGCCGAAGGGATCTCCGCGAGCAGCAAGCCCGCCAAAGCCGTACCGAGCACCGGACCGGGAACGAGTTCTGCGGCCGCCGCGGCCAGTCCGGCGGCGAGATCGGCGAGGCTGCCGTCGGCACCGCCGGCCGCCGCGGGCACCGCGACGCCGAACAGGCCCAGGTCGGCGAAGCCCGCGGGAATCCCGGCCTGGGAACCGGTTTCCGCCGCTCGCACCGCCTCGCGCGGGTGGTGCGCGGCGGACCAGGCGCGGATCGCCTCGGCCAGCGCGGCCTGTTCCTCGGTGAGCGCGACCGACATGGCCCCTCCTCGCGACGACGAAACACTACTCGCGAGTGTAGAACGTGTTACAGTTTTTCGGCCAGTGGGTCAATTGTTGAACGTTTCGCCAGGACAGGTACTCTACGTCGTGAACTGGAACAAGTTCCGGAGGACGGGGGAATGCCGATGCCCGGCAAAGCCAAAGCGCCGGCGAAGGCACGCGGGAACGGCCTGAGCGCGATCGGCGCGGACGAGCTCGGCTCGGCCGCCCAGCGCGACCGCCGCCGCCGGATCATCGACGCCACCCTCGCGCTGGCCTCGAAGGGCGGCTACGACGCCGTGCAGATGCGCGCCGTCGCCGAGAAGGCCGACGTCGCGCTCGGCACGCTGTACCGGTACTTCCCCTCCAAGATCCACCTGCTCGTCTCCGGTCTCGCGCGCGAGTTCGAGCGCGCGCAGGAGAAGCTGGAACGCCAGGCCATCCCCGGCGACACGCCGGCCGAGCGGCTGATGTTCGTGCTCGGCCGCAACACCCGCCTGATGCAGCGCGACCCGCACCTGACCGAGGCGATGGTCCGTGCGTTCATGTTCGCCGACACCTCCGCCGCGGCCGAGGTCGAGCAGGTCGGACGCCTGATGGAGAACATGTTCGCCCAGGCGATGGGCATCTCCGAGCCCACCGAGGCCGACCGGGACATCTTCCACGTCGTCGCGGACGTCTGGATGGCGAACCTGGTGGCGTGGGTGACGCGCCGCGCGTCGGCGGCCGACGTCGCGAACCGCCTCGAACTGTCGGTGCACCTGCTGCTGGACAAGTGATCCCGGCGGCGGCGGTCGCCGAGGCGCACAGCCGGCTGCACCGCGCGCTCGAACCGCTGACCGACGAGCAGGTGCGCGAGCCGTCGCCGCTGCCCGGCTGGACGCGCGGGCACGTCCTCTC
Organism: Amycolatopsis sp. cmx-4-37; assembly: GCA_049998055.1. Classification (GTDB taxonomy): domain Bacteria; phylum Actinomycetota; class Actinomycetes; order Mycobacteriales; family Pseudonocardiaceae; genus Amycolatopsis. Next base: position 98,754 of record JAEBEK010000009.1, read on the forward strand.
CCACGTCACCGACGCGGGACGCGCGCTGGCCGACCTGGTCGAGAACGCGCTGCGCGGCGTGCTCGTCCCGCTCTACGACCCGAGAACGCACGACCGGGACGCCATCATCGAGGCGACCGCGGGCCGGACCGCCGAGGAGCACCGGCGTGACCTGCTGCGGCACTCCGTCCGGCTGGAAGACGCGTGGGCGCGCGTCACGGACTGGGACCAGCACGTCGACTACCGCGACGGCAAGCTGTCCAGCACGGTCTTCGCCCGCTGGCGCGAGGTCTGGATCCACGCCGTCGACCTCGACGTCGGCATCGGCTTCGCCGACTGGCCCGACGACTTCTGCGGCCACGCCGTCGACTTCCTCCAAGACCGGCTGCCGGACGGCGTGGCGGTCCGCGCCGGCGACCACCGCTGGGGCGCCGGCAGCACCGAAGTCACCGGGTCCGTGCGCGACCTCGCGGCCTGGCTGTCCGGGCGGGCCGCCGGCACCGAGCTGACCGGCGACCGGCCCGGACTGGGACCGTGGCCGGTCAGCGGTGCGCGGCGACCACCTCGGCCAGCTCGTCCAGCGCCTTGAGCGTCTCGGCTTCGGGCAGCGTCTCCAGCAGGAACGTGTAGCGCTCGACGCCCGCCTCGCGGAAGCCGTCGATCACCTTGCTCTTCGTGTCGCCACCGAAGACGGCGAACTCGACGTCCTCGCGTCCCTGGTCGGCGAGCCACCCGCGGACGCGCTTGGCCTCGTCGAAGTGCGTGTGGCCGCGTAGCAGCCAGCCGTCGCCGTAGCGGGCGAGACGCCTCAACGCCGCTTCGCTCTCGCCGCCGATGTAGATCGGCGGGTGCGGCTTGCGCACCGGCTTCGGCCAGGCGTAGATCGGGTCGAAGTCGACGTGCTCGCCGTGGAACTCGGCCTCGTCCTTCGTCCAGATCTCCTTGAGCGCGGCCAGCTGCTCGTCGATCAGCGCGCCCCGGGTCTTCGGGTCGGTGCCGTGGTTGCGCATCTCCTCGCGGTTCCAGCCGACGCCGACGCCGAACAGCGCGCGCCCGTCGGAGACCAGGTCGAGCGACGCGACCTCCTTGGCGGTGTGGATCAGGTCGCGCTGGATCAGCAGCGCGATGCCGGTGCCGAGCAGCAGCTCCGACGTCGCGGTGGCCGCGGCGGTGAGCGCCACGAACGGGTCGAGCGTGCGCTTGTACTTCTCCGGCAGGTCGCCCCCGCCGGGGTACGGGCTGTCCCGGCTGACGGGGATGTGCGAGTGCTCGGCCAGGAACAGCGAGTCGAAGCCGCGTTCCTCCAGCGCCGCACCCAGCACGTCCGGCCGGATGCCCTCGTCGGTCACGAACGTCGAGATCCCGAATTTCATACTCAACGACTACCACCAGGTTGACAGGGGGTGCAGGATGAAGTGATCTCATCATACGTTGAATAAGGGGGTAGTCATGGACGTGCAGGACATCGACTTCGAAGACCTCTACCGGGGCGGCACGCCGATGGGCCGGAAGCTGCCGTGGGACATCGGCGGCCCGCAGCCCGCGATCGTCGCGCTGGCCGACGCCGGCGAGTTCACCGGCGACGTGCTCGACATCGGCTGCGGCCTCGGCGACAACTCGGCGTTCCTCGCCTCCCGCGGCCTGCACGTGACCGGGCTGGACGGCGCGCCCTCGGCGATCGAGCAGGCCCGAGCCCGCACGTCGGACGTCACCTTCGCGGTGGCCGACGCGACGAAGCTCGAAGGCTACGAAGGACGCTTCGACACGGTCCTCGACAGCGCGCTCTACCACTGCCTGTCCGAGGACGAACGGCGTCAGTACCTCGCGGCGCTGACCCGCGCGACCCGGCCGGGCGCGCGGCTGCACCTGTTCGCGTTCTCACCCGAAGTGCCCGACACGTTCCCGGCGCCCTACCTGATCAGCGAGGCCAATCTGCGCGAGACGGTCGGCAAGGACTGGACGATCGAGAAACTCGAACCGACCGTCTACACGACGTCGATGACGGCCGAAGAGCTCGCGGCGAGCGTCCGGGCGATCCTCGCCGAAGACCCGGCCGGTCTCGACGCGCTGGACACCGACGACGACGGCCGGGTGCTCGTCCCGGTCTGGCAGCTGAAAGCGGTCCGCCGCTAGACGTTGCGGCGGTACTGCCCGCCGACCTCGAAGAACGCCTCCGTGATCTGCCCCAGCGAACACACCCGCGCGGCATCCATCAGCACCCCGAACAGGTTGCCGCCGCGGGTGGCCGCCTCGCGCAACGCCTTCAGCGCCTGCTGGGCCTCTTCGTGGTGGCGGTGCTGGAAGTCCGCCAGGCGGTCCAGCTGGGACTTCTTCTCGTCCTCCGTCGCGCGGGCCAGCTCGACCTCGACGTCGTCCTCGCCCGCGCGCGGGTTGCGGAACGTGTTGACGCCGACGATCGGCAGCGAGCCGTCGTGCTTCTTGCGCTCGTACAGGATCGACTCGTCCTGGATCTTGCCGCGCTGGTAGCCCGTCTCCATCGCGCCGAGCACGCCGCCGCGCTCCGAAATCCGGTCGAACTCGGCCAGCACGGCCTCCTCGACCAGTTCGGTCAGCTCGTCGATGACGAACGAGCCTTGCAGCGGGTTCTCGTTCTTCGACAGACCCCACTCCTTGTTGATGATCATCTGGATGGCCATCGCGCGGCGCACCGACGATTCCGACGGCGTCGTGATCGCCTCGTCGAAGGCGTTGGTGTGCAAGGAGTTCGCGTTGTCGTACAGCGCGCAGAGCGCCTGCAGCGTGGTCCGGATGTCGTTGAAGCTCATCTCCTGCGCGTGCAGTGACCGCCCGGACGTCTGCACGTGGTACTTGAGCTTCTGCGACCGCTCGTTCGCGCCGTAGCGCTCGCGCATCGCCACGGCCCAGATCCGCCGCGCGACCCGGCCGAGCACCGAGTACTCCGCGTCCATGCCGTTGGAGAAGAAGAACGACAGGTTCGGCGCGAAGTCGTCGATGTCCATGCCGCGCGCCAGGTACGACTCGACGTAGGTGAAGCCGTTCGACAGCGTGAAAGCCAGCTGCGAGATGGGGTTCGCCCCGGCCTCGGCGATGTGGTAGCCGGAGATCGACACCGAGTAGAAGTTGCGGACGCCGTGCTCGATGAACCACTCCTGGATGTCGGCCATCATCCGGAGGCTGAACTCGGTGGAGAAGATGCAGGTGTTCTGGCCCTGGTCCTCCTTGAGGATGTCGGCCTGGACGGTCCCTCGCACATTGCGAAGTGCCCACTCGCGCAGCTCGGCGGCCTCGGCGTCGGACGGCTCGCGGCCGTGCTCCGCGCGGAAGTCCGAGAGCTTCTGGTCGATCGCGGTGTTGAGGAAGAAGGCCAGGATCGTCGGCGCCGGGCCGTTGATCGTCATCGACACCGACGTGTTCGGCGCGGTCAGGTCGAAGCCGTCGTAGAGGACCTTCATGTCCTCGAGCGACGCGATCGAGACGCCCGACGTGCCGACCTTGCCGTAGATGTCGGGGCGCGTGTCGGGGTCGTGGCCGTAGAGCGTCACGGAGTCGAACGCCGTCGAGAGCCGCTTCGCCTCGGAGTCGGCCGAGAGCAGCTTGAACCGGCGGTTGGTGCGGAACGCGTCGCCCTCGCCGGCGAACATCCGCGCCGGGTCCTCGCCGTCCCGCTTGAACGGGAAGACGCCCGCGGTGTAGGGGAAATATCCGGGCAGGTGTTCGCGGCGCAGGAACGACAGCAGCTCACCGGACTCGGCGTACCGCGGCAGGGCGACGCGCGGGATCCGGTTGCCGGACAGCGTGTCGCGCCACAGCTGCGTGCGCAGCTCCTTGTCGCGGATCTTGACGACCAGCTCGTCCTGGCGGTACTCCTCGGCCAGCTCCCGGAACCGCGTGAGGAGCTTTGTCGATTCGCCGTCCACAGCGGACTCCGCGGCGGCGAGCAGCCCGTCCAGAGCGTCGGTCGACGCGTCCACCTTGGACAGCTCGTCGCGCGCCAGCGCCAGTGCTTCGCGCTTGCGGACCGCGGCGACCTGCGCCTCGGTCTTCGCGTGGTAGCCGCGCACGGTGTCGGAGATCTCGGCCAGGTAGCGGGACCGGTTGCCCGGGATGATCGTCGAGGCGTCGGTCGAGACCTTGCCCTCGACCTGCGGCAGCGTGCCGGCGGAGACGGTCAGCCCGCGCTCGGCGAGCAGGCCGCGCAGGTGCTGGTACAGCGCGGTGACGCCGTCGTCGTTGAACTTCGCCGCGCTCGTGCCGTAGACCGGCATGTCCTCCGGGCCCTGCGAGAACGCCTCGCGGTTGCGCACCAGCTGGCGCGCGACGTCGCGGCGGGCGTCCTCGGCACCGCGGCGCTCGAACTTGTTGATCGCGACGACGTCGGCGAAGTCGAGCATGTCGATCTTCTCCAGCTGCGACGCCGCGCCGAACTCCGGCGTCATCACGTACAGCGAGTCGTCCACGAAGTCGACGATGCCGGCGTCGCCCTGGCCGATGCCCGGCGTCTCGACGATCACCAGGTCGTACCCGGCGGCCTGGCACGCCTGGATCGCCTCGCTCAGCCCGGCCGGGATCTCGCCGGACGTCGTGCGCGTCGCGAGCGAACGGAAGTACACCGGGGAGCCGTCGAGGCAGTTCATCCGGATGCGGTCGCCGAGCAGCGCGCCGCCGCCCTTGCGCCGCGACGGGTCGACGGCGAGCACCGCGATCCGCAGCTTGTCCTCCTGGTCGAGGCGGAAGCGGCGGATCAGCTCGTCGGTGAGCGACGACTTGCCCGAGCCACCGGTACCGGTGATGCCGAGCACCGGCACCTCGCGCTTGCCCGCGGCCTCGGTGATGCCGCTCAGCAGCTCGCGGGGCAGCCGCTCCGCCTGCAGCTGCGTGATGACGCGCGAGAGGGCGGCGACGTCGCCGGAAAGCACCTTGTCCAGCGGCGGGGCCTCGGCCGCGAGGTCGACGTCGCAGGCCTTGATCATCAGGTTGATCATGCCCGGCAGGCCCAGCTCGTAGCCGTCCTCGGGCGAGAAGATCCGGGCGACGCCGCGCGAGTGCAGCAGGTCGATCTCCTCGCGCACGATCACCCCGCCCCCGCCGCCGAAGACCTTGATGTGGCCGGCGCCGCGCTCGCGCAGCAGCTCGACCAGGTAGGAGAAGTACTCGACGTGCCCGCCCTGGTAAGCAGAGATGGCGACACCCTGGACGTCCTCGGCGATGGCTGCGGTGGCCACCTCGTCGACCGACCGGTTGTGGCCGAGGTGGACGACCTCCGCGCCCTGCGACTGCAGGATCCGCCGCATGATGTTGATCGACGCGTCGTGGCCGTCGAAGAGGCTCGACGCCGTGACGAACCGGACGGGGTGCGCGGGGCGGTACAGCTCACTGCTCATCGCACCAGAATACTTTGACTTCCTACTGTCGGAAACCCGAGGACCCGTGACGCGGATCTCAGGGCGGTCCGCGAGACCTTGACATCGTCCAGCTCGGCGCTATGTTTAACAAATCCGTTAATTAACAAGGTGCTGAAATGACGACTGACCAGTTGAGCCGGACCTTCTCGGCGCTCGCCGACCCGACCCGGCGTGCCATCCTCGCCCGGCTGTCCGCCGGGGAAGCGACGGTGAACGAGCTCGCCGAGCCGTTCACGATGAGCCTGCCCGCGGTTTCGCGGCACCTGAAGGTGCTGGAACAGGCCGGGCTGATCACCCGCGGCCGCACCCGTCAGTGGCGGCCCTGCCGGCTGGAGGCGAAACCCTTGGCAGACGTCGCCGACTGGGTCGCGACCTACCGCCGGTTCTGGGACGGCGGGTTCGACCGCCTCGAGGAGCACCTGAGGAGCCTGACCGGCGATGCCTGACCTGGAGATCACGCGCGTGTTCGCCGCGCCCCGCGAGCTCGTCTTCGCCGCCTGGACGCACCCGGACCACCTGGCGAGCTGGTTCGGTCCGCAGGGCTTCACCTGCTCCGCCGTCACCGTCGACCCGCGCCCCGGCGGCCGCTGGCGGGCCTGCATCCGTTCCCCCGAGGGCGAGGACCACTGGATGCACGGCGTCTACCGCGAGGTCCGCACCCCCGAACGACTGGTGTTCACCTTCACCTGGGAAGCCCAGGGGCAGGAGACGCTCGTGACGATCGGCTTCGCCGACCTCGACGGCAAGACCGAAATGACGTTCGCCCAGACCGGCTTCCCGACCGCCGCCGAGCGCGACGGCCACCACGAAGGCTGGACGTCGGCCTTCGACGACCTGACCGGCTTCATCCGAGGAAAGGACGACCGATGACCGCCTCCACGCCCCAGATCGTCTCGCCGGAGGAATGGCAGGCGGCGCGCGACGCGCTGCTGGTCAAGGAGAAGGAGCACATGAAGGCGGCCGATCGCCTCGCCGCCGAGCGCCGGCGGCTGCCGATGGTCCGCTTCGACGCGAAGTACCCGTTCGAGGGCCCGGACGGGCGAGTCAGCCTGCTCGAGCTGTTCGAGGGCCGCCGTCAGCTGATCGTCTACCACTTCATGCTGCACCCCGGCGACGAGGCGGGCTGCCCCGGCTGCTCGCTGCTCGTCGACAACCTGCCGCACCTGGCGCACCTGCACGCCCGCGACGTCACGCTCAAGGTCGTCGCGCCTGCGCCCCTGGCCGAGATCGAGCGGTACCGGGCGCGGATGGGCTGGGACGTGCCGTGGGTGTCCGCGCACGGCAGCGGGTTCACCGAAGACTGCGGCGTCGGGACGGGGTTCGGCGTGAGCGTGTTCCTGCGCGACGGCGACGACGTCTATCGCACGTACTTCACCTCCGGCCGCGGCGGCGAGATGTTCCTGGCCTCCCACCGCTACCTCGACGTCACGCCGCTGGGACGTCAGGAGGCGTGGGAAGAGGACAGCCACGGCGTGGACGCGCCGAGCTCCTGGTGGCGCCGCCACGACGAGTACTGAAGGTTCCCGAGGCACACCTGATCACACCGGGGCGACCCCGCGCTTCCCCGCGCGCGATCGACCGGCGTGGTGCACGCCTTGGGGGCGGCTGGTGCCTTCCCGGCACCATCCGCTCCCGCGGCGTCAGCGGTTCTTGGCCGCCCGCAGGGCGATCCACTGGCGCATCGCGTACTCGACCAGCGTGATCAGCGTCTGCTTCGTCGACTCGCGGTCCCGGGCGTCGCAGCGGACGATCGGGATGTTCGGGTCGATGGACAGGGCCTCGCGCACGTCGTTGATGTCGTGCTCCAGCACGCCGTCGAACGTGTTGACGCCGACGATGTACGGCAGGCCCCGGTCTTCGAAGAAGTCGATCGGCGCGAACGAGTCGGCCAGCCGGCGGGTGTCCGCCAGCACGACCGCGCCGATCGCGCCGCGGACCAGGTCGTCCCACATGAACCAGAACCGCTGCTGCCCGGGCGTGCCGAACAGGTACAGGATCAGGTCCGCGTCCAGCGACACCCGGCCGAAGTCCATCGCCACCGTGGTCGTCGACTTGCCCGGCGTGTGATCGAGGTTGTCGACGCCGACGCTCGCGTCGGTCATCATCGCCTCGGTGGTGAGCGGCACGATCTCCGACACCGACCCGACGAAGGTCGTCTTGCCCGCACCGAAGCCGCCCGCCACCACGATCTTGGCGGATGTCATGGTCGGGGGCGCGGTGTCCCGCGGTGCCTTAAAGCCGACGGAGTCCACTCAAAACCCTTTCCATCAACACCAGATGTGCCTCGGCGCCGTCATTGCCCGTTATCGTCTTGTGCACCGTGACCAGCCCGGCGTCGGCCGCGTCGCTGATCAGCACCCGGGCCACGCCCAAAGGCACCCGCAGGGCCGACACGATCTCGGCGACCGAACGGGGGGTCCGGCACTCTTCCATGATCGAGATGCACTCGATCTGCTCCGCGGCCACTTCGGGGAAGCCACCGGTGGCAGCGTAGTCCTTCGCGGAGACCAGTGTCTCCAGCTCCAGGGCGTAGTTCGCGCGGGTGCGGCCACCGGTCAAAGCGTAGGGCCGGACGATCGCCGTCTGGTCCTCGGGGGCGAGTGGCTGCTCGAACACCGCGGGCATGAGGAACTCGCCGCTGGGCGGACCCGGGTCGAACAGGCCGCCCGGTCTGGGGCCGTCCCCGTCCGTACTGCCGGGGGGCGAGACTAAAGAGGTCACTCGATCTCCTTGGTCGGCCGACGGCGCGGACGCCGGCGGTTCCGCGGCCGCGTGCGCACCGGCGGCCGGGGGTGGTGGGGACTCCTTGTTCTTCTTGCGCTTCCGGCGGGCACGGCCGGAATCCAGGGTGAACCCGTTGAGGACGTCGGCGAAGGTGCCGTCGTCCTCTCGCCCGGGGGGCCGCTGCCCCTCGGGTGGTTCGCCGCCGAATCCGGACCCCGTGCTCATCGCGCCATCATCCCACCGGTTCGCCGATCAGCGACCCACCCGAGCCCTGGAGCTGGGCGCGCAGCTCCGGGGTCAGGATCTGGCCGACCCGATCGACGAGCATCGTCATCTCGTAGGCGACCTGCCCGATGTCGCAGTTCGGGGCGGCGAGCACGGCCAGGCAGGACCCGTCGCTGATCGACATCAGCACCATGATCCCGAGCTCCATCTCGACGACGGTCTCGTTGACCGCGCCCGCCTCGAAGCACCGGGCGGCGCCCTGGGTGAGGCTGACCAGGCCGGAGGCGACCGCGGCGAGCTGGTCGGCCCGGTCGAGCGGCAGCCGGTTCGACGCGCTCAGCAGCAGCCCGTCCGCCGAGACGACCACGGCGTGCGCCACGCCGGGCACCCGCTCCGCGAAGTCGTTGATCAGCCAGCCGAACTGGTTCTGCGGCGGCTGTGCGCTACTCGGCGAGGTCATTCACCCTCCAGTGTCTCGTGGTTGGTCTCGGCCCGCGCGGTGCGGTGGCGGCCGCGCTCGATGCCCTGCTGGAAGCTTCGCAGGCGGCCGCGCACGTCGTGTGCGTCCCGTTGTGGTCGGGGGGCCGTGGCCCCGGTGGGCGGTCCGGCGCTGCCCGGGAGCAGCTGCTCCCCGCGACGGCGCCGGGGCAATCCTGCCGAAGTGAACGTGGCGGGTGCCGACTGGGACACCGCTTGCACCGCTTTCCAGCCTGCATCGGTGCCGAAGTTCCACTCGGCGGTGGCCTCCACGGCGTTCTCTTCCCGGCGCGGGGCCGGGGTTTCCGGCGGGGTGCCCCGGCGGGACAGCGGCCCGGCGGTGTTCGGGCCGGGCGGGTCTTGGAAGGCCGGCGGCGGCTGGTCCGGCGCGCTGAAGGCGGCGGGCCGGGGCGACGGCCGCGGCTGCCGGCTCGGCAGCGCCCCGGGCCGCGGGCGAGCGGCCGGTCCACCGGCCTCCGGCGCGGCGGGCAGCCGGAGGTCGCCTTGCGTCGCGGGGGCACTCTGCGGTGCGGACTGGTCCGGGGTGTCGGGGGCGGGTTCCTGTCCCGGCCGCGACAGGCCATTCGGCTGGAAGGCCGCCGGCTGCTGCGACGCGGGCTCGCCTGGCTGCGACAAGCCGTTCGGCTGGAAGGCCGCCGACTGCTGCGACGTGGGCTCACCCGGCTCCGACAAGCCGCTCGGCTGGAACGCGCCAGGCTGTTGCGAAGCGGGCGAAGGACCTTGCTGTCCCCGTTGCGGCAAACCGTTCGGCGGGAACCCACCCGGGGACGCGGCCCCGTGCTGCCCCCGCTGCGGCAGACCGTTCGGCTGCGGCGGGGCCGCGGCCCCACCGGCGCCCGGCCGCACTCCCGGCGCCTGATGAGCGGCGCCGGAGGCCGGTGCCGCGGCATCCTGAGCCGGGGCCGCGGGAGCGCCCTGGGAAGCCGGCGGGTTCGCCGCGGCCCGGCGCGCCTGCTGGCGGCCGCGGGTCACGCCCTGCTGGAAGCTGCTCAGCCGGCCGCGCACGTCCGCCGGGTCGCGGACCGGGAGGTCGGCGCGGGGCGGGGCCGGGGTCGCCGGGGCCGCCGGGTTCGGGGTCGCGCTGCCCGGCATGAGCTGCTCGCCGCGCCGGCGCCGGGGCAGTCCCGCCTCGGTGAACGCGGTCGGTTCCGACTTCGTGACCGCCTGGACCGTGCGGAAGTTCTCGTCGCTGGCGAAGTCCCAGCTGCGTCGTTCTTCCGGGACGGCCGGCTTCTCCGGCACGGCTTCTTCCGCCGCGGGCGGCTCTTCCGAAGCGGCGGCGGGCTTGTCCTCGCGGAACCACGCCGACAGCATCTCGTCGAAGATCGGCGTCGTCTCCGAGCTGTCCGGAGCCGGGGCCGGAGGCGGTGTGGGCGCCGGAGCGGACTCCGGCTTCGCGGTCGCCTGGCGCCACCAGTCGCTGAGCGTCGTTTCGTTGGCGGAGAACAGGTCCCTGCCCGCCGGCAGCACACCGGACCGGGGCGGGTCGGGCACCGGCAGGACCGCGGGCACCGCGGGCGGCGGCGGGACGTCGTCGTCCTTCGGCAGCGGGGCGAACAGGTCGGTCCCGGAGATCTCCAAGTCGGACGGCGGGCGCGGGGCCGTGGGGCCGTGGCCGTTCGTCAGCCCGGCGAGGTCGCTCGCCGACGGCCAGCGCTCCTCCCCCATCGCCGGCTGCTGCGGGACCACCGGCCGCGGCCGGTGGTTGCCGTTGACCTGGCGGCGCGGCAGCCGGTTGCCCGCCGCCGGGCTCGCCGGGTGCTGCTGGGGCGCGCCGATCGGGCCGGTCCGCGGGCCGTCGGTCACCGGCATCACCAGCTCCGCCGGGACGACGACCGTGGCGCGGACGCCGACGATGTCCTTGCCGCCGTGCAGCGACACCCCGATCCGGTGCCGGCTGGCCAGCCGGCCGACGACGAACAGGCCCATCCGGCGTGAGGTGGCCAGGTCGACCGACCCGGCCTCGGTGAGCCGGGTGTTCGCCTCGGCGACCTCGGCCTCGTTCATGCCGATGCCCTTGTCGAGGATGTCGATGTCGAGCGTGCCGTCCTCGCCCAGCCGCGACGCCACGGTCACGCTGGTCTCCGGCGCGGAGAACGCCGTCGCGTTGTCCAGCAGCTCGGCGACCAGGCGCATCAGGTCGCTCGCGGCGTAGCCGACGATCCGGGCCGGGGGCGGCGGCTGGACCTGGACCCGCTGGTACTGCTCGATCTCCGACACCGCGGCGCGCAGCATGTCGGTGGTGCCGACCGGCTTGCCGGACCGGCGGCCCGGCTCGGCGCCCGACAGCACCATCAGGTTCTCGTTGTTGCGCCGCATCCGGGTGGCGAGGTGGTCGAGCTGGAACAGCGTGGCCAGCTGGTCGGCGTCCTCCTCGTCCCGCTCCAGCTGCTCGATCAGCTGCAGCTGCCGCTGCACCAGGCTCTGGCTGCGCCGCGAAAGGTTGACGAAGACGCTGCCGAAGCCGGTGCGCATCGCGGCCTGCTCGGTCGCCAGCCGCAGCGCCTGGTGGTGCACCTTGTCGAAGGCCCGCGCCACCTCGCCGACCTCGTCCTCGGTCTGCACCGGCACCGGCACGACGGCGGTGCCCTGCGCGCGGCCCTCCTGGATGTTGCGGACCGCTTCGGGCAGCGCGGTCTCGGCGACGTCGAGGGCGCTGCGCCGCAGGGCCTTCAGCGAGCGCAGCAGCTGCCGGGTGATGAGGAAGACGACCGCGACGGCGAGCACCATCGCGGCGAACAGCAGCACCGCGAGCAGGCCGGCGCCGCTGCTGGCGTCGTCGACCAGCTGCGCCGAGGTGGCCGACGCCGACGCGCCGAGCCGGTCGGCGACCTGGCCGATCTGCGCCCGCATCGCCGTGGACACGGCGTTCCAGTCGGCCGCCGACAAGGCGCGGAAGGCGTCGTCCACCGCTTCGCCCTGGGCGTTCAGCACGGACTCGACCATCCGGGCCCGGCTCTGCGCCTGCGTGCCTTCGGCGATCGCCGCGAAGTCGCGCTGCAGCGTGTCGCCCGCCGCGGAGCGGAAGTCGACGAGCCGGTCGGCCAGCCGCAGCTCGGCGGCGCGCAGCGTGGCCAGTTCGCTCGGCGTCAGCGCGGCGCGGGCGATGCCGTAGGAGACCATCGCCTGGCTGAGCGACACCTGCTCGCCCGCGACGAGCAGTTCGTGCAGCCCGGCGGGCGTGCCGCCGAGGGTGCCGTCGCCGGCGCCCGCGGTGGCCGCCGTGTCGAGGCCGATCAGCGAACCGGTGATCCCTGAATAAGCGGTGACGGCCTGGGCCGGGTCGAGCTGGCCGCCGTCGACCTGGCGGCGGAGGAAGCCGAGGTTGTTGACCTGCGCGGTGGCCGCGCCGGCGGCACCGGCGACGCCGGGCTCGACCTCGGACGCCCGGGCCTGCGCCGTGGTGAACGGCGCGGCCGCGGCGTCCGTCGCCTTGCGGGCCGCGGTCAGCCCGGGCGTGCCGCCGACGGTGCCGTCGGTCAGCATCGCCGCGGTGACGGTGCGTTCCTGCTGCAGGGCACCGGTGAGCGCCCGCGTCTGGCCGCCGAGCGCGACGAGCCGGTCGAGCCGCTGGTACTCGTCCGAGCGGCCGACCTGGCCGGCGATCGTCGTGATGCCGAGCACCAGCGCGAGGACGATGGGGACGACGGTGACGGCCGAAAGCTTGACGGGCAGGCTCCAGTCGCGCCAGCGCACGAGGGCGCGCCACGCGTCCTTTCCCTTGGACCGCCGGGGTGCTCGGCCGAGCAGCTCCCCCACGGGCACCTGACCTTCTCCTGCAACGGTCACGTGAGTGACTCCCTGTCCGGCGTCGTGGATCCGCGTGGGCGGCTCGGTGTCCCGGCTCGCGGCGGGCCGCCGGACGGTCGTGCCGCCCGTGCCCTGCCGCGTCCCCGGTACCCTCGCTCGTCCCCGGCCGCCCGGCCGGCCGCGCGCCCGTCACCGGGCCGGCACCGTCGCGCTGGTCCCGAAGTCCCGTGCAAGGGACAGTGCACGTGCACGGCGCAACTTGCGTTCTGCACGGTCGTCGAGATCAACTTAATCGGCGCCAATCGATCGCTGCGGTCAGCTGGGCCAAAGAATCGTACCCCCGATGCCCGGACGGTCAATTTTGTTCCCCACTCAGGCGCTGACCTGCGAAAAGTGCTTTCGCGGCCGGATACCACCGCCGACATTCGACCTCACTGCCCCTGAAGAGGGAATTCCGGTTACCGGAATCGTCTCACCCAGGCATCCGGCCGTCACCCGGTTAGCCCATGCAGGGCAGCATAGTACCTCGGACGATCTACACTCTGTACCCCCATCGAGTGGGTCAAGTCTCAAGGTGTGCCCGATGTTGTGGCGTTGCGCCCCACCTGGCCCCGACCTGGTGATTTCTTTCGAGACCGGCTGCTGACCAGTGGATCTTCGCCGCCACGCCCACTCCCGGACGACACTCTCCGGGGCCATCGCCCGCGCTTTGGCTACCCCCGGTGACCAGCCCGAACTGTCCTTCGACGGGGTTACCCCGTTCGCCGCAGCATCCGCCGGATGCGACAACGTGGCGTCACAATTCTTTTCATCATTACGGGTGATCCGCTCGTGATCTTGTAGCGACGCGGCATTCGACGCTTTCGACAGGAACCCGAATACCCCGCCCTCTCCGCGCACTACTCCACCGGCCGCCTTCGATGTCCGCCGGACGGCCTAGTTACGATGTTCGCCTCGCAGTCCGCAAGGGCGGCCCGCGCCCTGTCCGCAGGCGCCCGGAGCCCCGCCGCCACGGAGGCACTCTGCCGGAGGCAGCCATGTACGACGTCGCGCGTCCCGCGGCGGGCAACCCCCTCGAAGAGACCGGCCAGATGCCGGCCCTGTTCACCGGGGACCGCCCGTCCGCGAACCAGCACAGCCAGCACCGCCAGCACAGCCAGCCAGGCCGTCCCGTTCCCCGATCGGGCCCCGACTACCCCGCGATCCAGGCCAGCCGCGAGTTCGTCTCGCTGCGGCGGCGGTTCCGGGCCTTCGTCTTCCCCATGAGCTTCGCCTTTTTCGCCTGGTACATGACCTACGTGCTGCTGGCCGCGTACGCGCACGACTTCATGAGCACCAAGGTGTTCGGCCAGGTCAACGTCGGCATGCTGCTCGGCGTCGGCCAGTTCGCCAGCACCGCGCTGGTCACCTGGCTCTACCTGCGCTACGCGCGCCGCCACGTCGACCCGCGCGTGGCCGAGCTGCGGGCCCGCGCGGGCCTGCCGGAAGGAACCCGCCGATGACCGCGCTCGCCGCCGAAGGGACGCCGGCCAGCAACCCGGTCGTCAACACCGCCGTGTTCGCCCTCTTCGTGGCGATCACGCTCTACGTCGTCTACCGGGCCAGCAGCCGGAACTCCTCGACGGCCGACTACTACGCCGCGGGCAGCGCGTTCACCGGGCGCCAGAACGGCATCGCGCTCTCCGGCGACTTCCTGTCGGCCGCGTCGTTCCTCGGCATCGCCGGCGCCATCGCGATGCACGGCTACGACGGCTTCCTCTACTCCATCGGCTTCCTCGTCGCCTGGCTGGTGGACCTGCTGCTCATCGCCGAGCTGCTGCGCAACACCGGCCGCTTCACGATGGGCGACGTCCTGAGCTTCCGGATGAAGCAGCGCCCGGTCCGCGCGGCGGCGGCGACGTCGACGCTGGTGATCTCCTTCTTCTACATGCTGGCGCAGATGGCCGGCGCCGGCGGCCTGGTGGCGCTGCTGCTGAACGTCCACTCCAAGCTCGGCCAGGCGCTGGTGATCGGCGTCGTCGGCCTGGTCATGGTGCTGTACGTGCTGGTCGGCGGGATGAAGGGCACCACGTGGGTGCAGATCATCAAGGCGACCATCCTGCTGCTGTGCGGCGCGCTGCTCACGGTGTTCCTGTTCGGCAAGTTCGGCTTCTCGTTCTCGAACCTGCTCTCCTCGGCGGCGGAGAACAGCCCGCTCGGCGACAAGCTCCTGGAGCCGGGCGGCTCGTACGGCAAGAACGCCACCACGAAGCTCGACTTCGTGTCGCTGGCCCTGGCGCTGGTGCTCGGCGCGGCGGCGCTGCCGCACGTGCTGATGCGCTTCTACACGGTGCCGAACTCCCGCGAGGCCCGGCGCTCGGTGGTGTGGGCGACGGCGTGCATGTTCCTGTTCTACCTGTGCACGCTGGTGATCGGCTTCGGCGCGGCCGCGCTGGTCGGCGCGAACGAGATCAAGGCCGCGCCCGGCGGGGAGAACTCGGCGGCCCCGCTGCTGGCCCTGCACGTCGGCGGCACGCTGCTGCTGGGCATCGTCGCCGCGGTGGCGTTCGCGACGATCCTCGCGGTGGTGGCCGGCCTGACGATCACCGCGTCGGCGTCCTTCGCCCACGACGTCTACGCGAACATCTTCAAGCAGGGCAAGGCGGAGCCGGCGGACGAGGTCCGGGTGGCGCGGCTGACCGCGATCGTGGTCGGGGCGCTGGCCATCGTCGGCGGGGTGCTGGCGAACGGGCAGAACATCGCGTTCCTGGTCGCGCTGGCGTTCGCGGTGGCGGCGTCGGCGAACCTCTCGACGCTGCTGTACTCGCTGTTCTGGAAGCGGTTCAACACGACCGGCACGCTGTGGGCCATCTACGGCGGCCTGGCCGCGAGCCTGCTCCTGGTGCTCTTCTCGCCGGTCGTCTCGGGCGCCCCGGACGCGATCTTCAAGAGCCTCGACTTCGCCTGGTTCCCGCTCAAGAACCCGGGCCTGGTGTCGATCCCGTTCTCGTTCCTCTGCGGGTTCGTCGGCACCCTGGTGGGCAAGCCGAAGGCGGACGCGGAGAAGCACGCGGAGATGGAGGTCCGGTCCCTCACCGGGATCGGCAGCTGACCGCCTGGGCGGCCTGCGTCACGCGCGCAGGCCGTCCAGGATCACGGTCAGCACGCGTTTCCCGTCTTCCGGGCTGCAGTTGCGCACCGCCATGCCGGCGCCGTGGCCCAAGCGCAGGACGTCGGCCCCCACGACGTCCGGCCGGATCAGGCCCGCGTCCCGGGCCGTGTCGACGAGGACGCCGGTCGCGTCGCGCAGGCGTTTCTGGCAGTACTGGAAGGTTTCCGAGCCCGAGTCGATCGACTCCTTGAGGATCGTGGCCAGCTTGTGCCGCTCCACGACCCAGGTGACCTGCTCGACCAGCCACGCCTCGAGCGCCTCCCACGGCGGCAGCTCGTCGTGCAGCACGTACGCGCGGTCGGCGAGCACCGCGATCTCGTCGCGGTAGACCGCTTCGAACAGCTTCTCGCGGGTCGGGAAGTGCCGGTAGAGCGTGCCCGCTCCGACGCCCGCCTTCTTGGCGACGTCGTCGAGCGGCACATCGGCGCCGTGGGCGGTGAAGAGGTCTTTCGCCGTCGCGACGATGCGCTCGTAGTTGCGTCGCGCGTCCGCCCGCATCGGCCGCTCCGTGTCCGGCATCCCGGCCTCCTCGCCACTTAACCGGAGAGATTCTCCGAATTCACTTGCGCATCCGGAGACGCTCTCCATATTATCGGATCGCCCGCAAGTGGAGAACATCTCCGCTTCTCTTCTTACTCCTCGGGGGAGTATCTCTTGTCCCAGCAAACGATCCACCGTGCGGTCGAGCCTGCCCCGGCCCGCCGCAGCGGGCTGGTCCTCGCGATCATCCTGACCTGCCAGCTCATGCTCATCCTCGACGCGACCGTGATGAACGTCGCGCTCCCGCGCATCCAGTCCGACCTGGGGTTTTCGGCCACCGGCCTGTCCTGGGTGATGACGGCCTACAGCCTGGTCTTCGGCGGTCTGCTGCTGCTCGGCGGCCGCGCGGGCGACCTGTTCGGGCGGCGCCGGATGTTCGTCGCCGGTACCGCGCTGTTCACCCTCGCGTCGCTGGCCGGCGGCCTCGCCGGCTCGGCCACGCTGCTCATCGCCGCCCGCGTCCTGCAGGGCGTCGGCGCCGCCATGGCCGGTCCGAGCACGTTGGCCCTGGTCACGACCACCTTCACCGAAACCAAGGCCCGCGTCCGGGCGCTGGCGCTGTTCTCCGCGATGTCCAGCGGCGGGTTCGCGATCGGCCTGATCGTCGGCGGCCTGCTCACCGAGTGGATCTCGTGGCGCGCGGCGCTGTTCATCAACGTCCCGTTCGGACTGGCGATCGTGCTGCTCGCGCCGCGGTTCGTGCCCGAACCGGAGCGCCGGCCCGCGCACCTCGACCTGCCCGGCGCGGTCACCGGCACCCTCGGCGTCGGCTCGCTCGTGTTCGCCTTCACCCACGCGGCGTCCGACGGCTGGGGCAACCCGGTGACGCTCGGCGCGCTGGCCGGCGGCCTGGCGCTGCTGACCGCGTTCGTCGCGATCGAAGCCCGCACCGCGCTGCCGCTGGTCCCGCTCCGGCTGTTCGCCGACCGCAACCGCAGCGCGGCCTACGTCAACTTCTTCCTCGGCCCGATGGCCATGATGTCGATGTTCTTCTTCCTCACCCAGTTCATGCAGGACATCCGGCACTTCGCCGCGCTGGCCACCGGCTTCGCGTTCCTGCCGATGGCGGCGCTGATCTTCACGATGAGCCGGCTCGTGCCGCGGCTGCTCCCGCGCTACGGCCCGAAGCCGCTGGCCGTCACGGGGTCGCTGCTGATGGTCGCCGGCGTCGCGTGGCTCGCGCTGCTCACGACGGACAGCGCGTACTTCCCCGCGTTGCTGGGGCCGCTGCTGCTGATGGGGCTCGGCGGCGGGCTCGCGTTCGCGCCGCTGAACGTGATCGTGATGGCCACCGTGCCCACCGAGGACGCGGGTGCCGCGGGCGGCGTGCTGCAGACGATGCAGCAGGTCGGCAGCACGCTCGGGCTGGGCGTCCTGATCACGGTGTTCGGATCGGCGACCCGCTCGTCGGGCGCGACGGGACCCCAGCTCGTGGTCGACGGCATGACGGCGGCGTTCGCCACGGCCGCGGTGTTCGCGGCGGGCACGTGCCTGGTGGCGCTGACGTTCCGGCGGGTTACAGCTTCTGCCCGGCCTTGACCCGGTGCGTCACCCGGCGCTCGACGAGGAACGAGACGAACGGGACGCAGCCGGCCAGCAGCACGAGCACGGTGCCCTTGATCGACCAGCGGGCCTTGATCGCCAGGTCGATGGTCAGCACCAGGTAGATCATGTACAGCACACCGTGGATCGGCGAGTAGACCGCCGACGGGGTGGGGTTGTCGAAGCCGTAGCGCAGCACCATCACGAAGCAGAGGCCGAGCAGGCCGACACCGGTGACGTAGGCGGCGGTGCGGAACCGGACCAGGGGGCCGGTGAGCGGCACCGCGGTCTGGGCGGCACCTTCGGTGCTGGTGGTCATCGGGACGTCCTCACTCTGCGGCCTGCTGGTCACGGGCGTTGAGCTCGCGCAGGTAACGGTTGTACGCGGCCAGCTCCTCGTCCTCGTCCGTCCGCGGCGCCTCCACGGCGTCGGGGCGGGGACGGGGGGCGGGCACCTCGGGCTCTTCCGCCGGGGGTTCTGCGGCTTCGGCCTTTTGGGAGAGCTTGCGGATCCGCCAGAACATGAAGGCCGGAAACAGGCCGAAGAGCGGCCACTGCAGGACGTAGCCGAGGTTCTGGAAGGTGCCGTTCGCCGAGGTGAAGCGGTCCCACTGCCACCAGGCGAGCCCACAGCAGACGAGCAGGCTCACCAGACAGGTCGCGACGATCGCGATCCGGCGCCCCCAGGGGGAAGCCACCGGCGGAGGGGAAGCTGGCACGGCATCGACGCTAGCACTGAGCGGCTGAGAGAACCCCGGCCCCCGCCCTGTCCCTGGGGGGCGTCCCCGAGTCCAGTCTATCGGCGGCCGCCGACAATCCTCGGATTCGCAAGCGATCACGCACGGGTTGTCCACATTCGCCCTTGCCTGTGGACTACCCGGTTTCAGCCTTGCTTGCGCACCGACTGCGCCCCCTTGGCGTACCCGTCCGCCAAGCCGAACACCTTCTGCGCGTACTCCGTCGAGTTGTTGTACGACAGGATCCCCGCCCACCACCCCGACGGGCTCGCCATGTCGCGTCCGCCCGCGCACAGGTACCGCGCCGCCGCCAAGGCCGCGTCGTCGATCTGCTGGGGGTCGCCGAGGCCGTCGCCGTTGCCGTCGGCGGCCCACTTGCGCCACGTGCTCGGGATGAACTGCATCGGCCCGACCGCGCGATCGACCCCCGCGTCGCCGTCGTAGCGGCCGCCGTCCGTGTCGCCGATCGCCTGGACGCCCGCGGACCCGTCGAGCGGGACGCCGATGATCGGCTTCGACGGGCGGCCGTCCGCGCCGAGCACCGCGCCCGCGTACTGGCCGTGGTTCGACTCGATCCGGCCGATCCCCGCGAGCGTCGCCCACGAGATCGCGCACTTCGGCTGGTCCGCGCGCATCGCCAGCTCGGCGTTGCCGTAGGCCTGCAACGCCCGCGCCGGGACGCCGGTGACCGCCGCGACCTGGCTCGCCCACTGGGTGAGCGTCGCCGGACCGGTGCGGCGGGCCTGCTGGGGAGAAGTCTGCTGCTCGGCCCCGCCCGCGACGGCGCCGCCGGCCGGAGCGACCGACCCGGGCCGGACGTCGGCCGCCTTGACCTGCAGGGCGGGGATTTCGGTCGTGAGCGGGCTCGCCTCCGGCGTCGACGCGCGGGTGACGAGCCAGATCCCGCCGCCGGCCACAGCCAGCACGGCGAGCACCACGACCAGCCGGGTGAGCACTGCGACGCCCTGGGAGCGCGGCGCCGGTCCGGCGGGGGCGGCTTCCTCGACGCTCGCGTCGATCGGGTCGTCCTCGTTCTTTCCGGTCCTGGTGCGCACGAAACTCCGGTCCTCCAGCGTGTGTCGACGAAGTGTCAACGAGCCCGCGCAGGTTAGCGTTACGCGGGTCGTCGCGATCGTCTCACCACGCCGGTTCACCCGGCCGTGTGGAAGGTCAGGCGGACTTCTGCTGCCGCGCGAGCCGCGCGACGCACCAGGCCGGGGCACTGCCGCGGCGGAGGTGCTGCAGGACGGTCATCGGCCCGAGCCGGCGGCTCAGGTCGGACGGCGCGAGCCCGGCCGCCCGGTAGTCGAGGGCCCGCTGGTCGAGCGGGCTGAGACCGGCGTCCCACCACTCCTCGGCCTCGGCGACGCCGCCGACCATCTGCCACCAGCCCGCGGCGGCGGTGAGGAGCTCTTCGGGCACTTCCGGCAGCCGTCGGCGCATGGCGTCGAGGTAACCGGGGTCGGCCGATTCGACCGGGACGAACCGCTGCTGCCCGGAGCGCGCACGCTGGCCGGGGATGCCCGGGGCCTGCGCCGGAGCGTCCGCCAGCCACGCGGACGCGATGCGGTCGACCTCCTGCTCTTCGGGGGTCTGCTCGCGCTCGGCGGCCCATTGCCGGATCAGCGCGTCCACTCCGGGATCTCCGGTCATCCCTGCCTCCTATGTAGGTCCCCGACGGACAGGCCTGACACCTGTCCCACGCGGTGGTGCCGCACGCACCAACCTGCACCTTGCTGAGTGGAAACTGCCTGCGTACCGGGGGTCTCCGGGGGGAGGGCGAACCACCCGATCACGCAATGTGAGCACCGTAGGGCCGGGGTGGTCTCCTTCGCCAGACCCCGGCAGGCACGAATTCGCCGACCTGCGCGTTTTCGGCTGCAATCCACCCGGATGGTCGAGTGTTCGGTCCGAAATCCGAGATTCGTGACACTCGGTGATTTACCGTCCGCTAACACGCAGGGTGACGACCGGTGCCGCCCGTCGCGGCGCCGGTCAGGCGGGTTTTTCAGGGGTCCGGACGAGGGTCAGGAGAAGAGCGACCGGAAGAACGTCACGATCGCTTCGGCGCCGTCCTTGAGCCAGCCGAGGACGCGGTGCACGAAGTCGGCGGACTGGGTGGGCTGGGTGATCAGGAAGAAGAGCACGAGCGCGACCACACCGACGATGAGAACTTTCTTCATGCCGCTCGACATGCGCTTCCTCCCCGGCTCGCCGTCCCCGTCCTGGGAGTGGCCACGCCAATACTCTAGGGAAGGCGTGCCCCGAAGACACCCCGACCAACCCCCGATCACCCCGAGCGGCCCCGAGGAGCGGCGATGACCCGGAACGTGCTGGTCGAGCGGGACGGCGAAGTGACGACGGTCACCATCGACCGACCCGCCGCCCGCAACGCCGTCGACGGACCGACCGCGGCCGAGCTGGCCGACGCGTTCCGCGCGTTCGACGCCGATCCCGATGCCGCCGTCGCGGTCCTCACCGGATCGGGTGGCGCGTTCTGCGCGGGCGCGGACCTCAAGGCCATCGGCACCGACCGGGTGAACCGCACCCACCCGGACGGGGACGGCCCGATGGGCCCGACCCGGCTGCGGCTCGGCAAGCCGGTGATCGCGGCCGTCCACGGGCACGCCGTCGCGGGCGGGCTGGAGCTCGCGCTGTGGTGCGACCTGCGGGTCGCGGACGCCACGGCGGTGTTCGGGGTCTTCTGCCGCCGCTGGGGCGTACCGCTGATCGACGGCGGCACGGTCCGGCTGCCCCGGTTGATCGGCCGGTCCCGGGCGATGGACCTGATCCTGACGGGCCGGCCGGTCGAGGCGGAAGAGGCTTTCTCGATGGGCCTGGCCAACCGCCTGGTGCCGGCCGGCGAAGCGGTTTCCGCGGCGCAGGAGCTGGCGCGGCAGATCGCGGCGTTCCCGCAGGCGTGCCTGCGGGGCGACCGGCTCTCGGCGCTCGAGCAGTGGGGGAAGTCCGAAGAGGACGCGCTCGCGGCGGAGTTCCGGGCGGCGATGGGCGCGGGCGTGCTGGCGGCGGAGGCGGTCGACGGCGCGGCCCGGTTCGCGGGCGGCGAGGGCCGGCACGGCACTTTCACGTGATCAGCCGGGCATCTCGCGTGACTGGAGGGGCATCACCCGTGATCAGCCGGGCATCTCGCGTGATCAGCGGGGCATCACTCGTGATTTGAGGGGCATCTCGCGTGATTGGGGGGTCGACACGGCGAAGCGCGTGGTTCCCGCCGTGTCGACCCTTCGATCACGCGTGTCGACCCCTGGGTCACGGGTTCCGGTCCGTTACCGGGTGTGGCTCGACCGGGTGGATCCCCGAATCCCGGGGCGATTCCGGTCAAGCGGCCGATAAGGTCGCCGGATGGACGACGATGGTCCCAGAGTCGTGCTCCGGCCCGTGGCCGAAGGCGATCTCGACCTCCTGGAACAGCTGACCAACGATCCCGTCGCCGCCGGGGAGCACCAGTGGTTCGGCTGGCACGATCCCGGCTACCTGCGCCGCCGCTGGCAGGAGACCGGCATGCTCACCGCCGAAACCGGCATGCTCGTGCCGACGCTCGGCGGCCGTGTCCTCGGTCTCGTCTCCTGGCACCGCAGCCGGTCCGGGCCGACGTGCTACTGCTGGAACGTGGGCCTCGTCCTGGTGCCGGAAGCGCGCGGCCACGGCTACGGCACCGAAGCCCAGCGCCTGCTCGCCGAGTACCTCTTCGCCCACACGCAGCTCAACCGGGTCGAAGCGACGACCGAGGTCGACAACCGCGCCGAACAACGCGCCCTCGAGAAGGCCGGCTTCACGCGCGAAGGCATCCTTCGCGGCTACTGCTTCCGTGACGGCGAGTGGCGCGACAGCGTCATCTTCTCGGTCGTGCGCTCCGACCTCGCGAAGACCTAGGCGATCGCGCCCGCCGAACGCAACGCGCCGAGGTCCGTGACGCCGAGTTCGGCGAGCACGGCTTCGGTGTCGGATCCCTTGGCGCGTGGGGCTTCCGGCGTCTCCGGCGGGGTGCGGCCGAACCGCGGGGCGGGGGCGGGCTGGACCATCCCGCCGATCTCGACGAACGTTCCGCGCGCCGCGTTGTGCGGGTGCGAAGCGGCTTCGCCGGGCGCGAGCACCGGTGTCAGGCACGCGTCGGTACCTTCGGCGCGCGCGACGAGGTCGTCGCGCGTGTGCTTGCCGATCGCCGCCGCCAGGATCTCGCGGAGGCGAGGCCACTGCGTCTTGTCGATGTGCAGCGGCAGCTCCGCCGGGTCCAGGTCGAGGACCTTCACCAGGTCGCCC
Source organism: Amycolatopsis sp. cmx-4-37 (assembly GCA_049998055.1). Lineage (GTDB taxonomy): Bacteria > Actinomycetota > Actinomycetes > Mycobacteriales > Pseudonocardiaceae > Amycolatopsis. Next base: position 121,565 of record JAEBEK010000009.1, read on the forward strand.
CAGAACCGCATCTCGATCGCGCCGACGGCGACGTACTTGCCGTCGGCGGTTTCGTAGGTGTCGTAGAAGGGCGCGCCACCGTCGAGCATGTTGTCGCCGCGGCCGCCGCCCCAGAGCCCGGCCGCGGCCATGCCGTGCAGGCTCGTGGTGAGCAGCGCGGCGCCGTCGACCATCGACGCGTCGACGACCTGGCCGCGACCCGAGGTGTTCCGTTCGTACAGCGCGGCCAGGATGCCCATCGCCAGCAGCAGCCCGCCGCCGCCGAAGTCGCCGACGAGGTTGAGCGGCGGCACCGGCCGCTCACCGGCGCGCCCGATCGGCTCGAGCGCACCGGAAATGCCGATGTAGTTGATGTCGTGCCCGGCCGCGGTGGCCAGCGGGCCGTCCTGGCCCCAGCCGGTCATCCGGCCGTAGACCAGCCGCGGGTTGCGGGCGTGGACGACGTCGGGGCCGAGCCCGATCCGTTCGGCGACGCCGGGGCGGAAGGGCTCGATGAGGACATCCGCGGTGTCGCACAGCTTCAGCACCAGCTCGACGCCTTCGGGCGTCTTGGTGTTGATGCCGACCGACCGGCGGCCGCGGGCGAGCGGGTCGGTCTGGATGCCGAGCACGTCCTCGCCCGGCTTCGCGCGGTCGACGCGGACGACGTCGGCGCCGAGGTCGGCGAGGATCATCGCGGCGAACGGCCCGGGGGCGAGCCCGGCCAGTTCCACCACCTTCAGGCCGCTGAGCGGACCTGCCTTCATAGTCGGTCCTCTCAGAGCGAGCGGGAGATGATTTCCTTCATGATCTCGCTGGTACCACCGAAGATCCGCGAGATCCGGACGTCGGCCCAGGCGCGCGCGATCGGGTACTCGGTCATGTAGCCGTAGCCGCCGAAGAGCTGCACGCAGTCGTCGATCACCTTGTTGACCCGCTCGGTGGTCCACAGCTTCGCCATCGCCGCGCCCTGGACGTCGAGCTCACCCTTGAGGTGGCGCTCGATGCACTGGTCGAGGAACGCCCGCGCGACCGCGGCCTCGGTCGCCGCCTCGGCGAGCTTGAACTTGGTGTTCTGGAAGGAAAAGATCGGCCGGCCGAACGCCGTGCGCTCCTTCGTGTACTCCAGCGTGAGGTCGACCGCGGCCTCCAGCCCGGCCACCGCGGTGACGGCGATGATCAGCCGTTCCTGCGGCAGCTGCAGCATCAGCTGGAAGAAGCCCTGGCCCTCGGCGTCGCCGAGCAGGTTGGCGGCCGGCACGCGGACGTCGTCGAAGAACAGCTCGGCGGTGTCCTGGCCCTTGAGGCCGACCTTGTCGAGCACGCGGCCGCGGCGGAAGCCCGGGGTGTCGGTCTCGACCACGATCAGCGAGACGCCCTGCGCGCCCGCGTCCGGGTCGGTCTTGCACGCGACGACCACCAGGCCGGCGTGCAAGCCGTTGGTGATGAAGGTCTTCGCGCCGTTGATGACGTAGTGGTCGCCGTCGCGCACCGCGCGGGTCTTGATGCCCTGCAGGTCGGAGCCGGTGCCGGGTTCGGTCATCGCGATCGCGCCGACCAGCTCGCCGCTGGCCATCTTCGGCAGCCACTCGCGCTTCTTCTCTTCTGAGGCGTACGCGCTCAGGTAGTGCGCGACGATTCCGTTGTGGACGGTCACGCCCCACGCGCTGTCGCCCGAGCGCGCCTGCTCCTCGTAGAGCACGGCCTCGTGGGCGAAGGTGCCGCCGCCCCCGCCGTACTCCTCGGGGATGGACAGGCAGAGCAGGCCGACTTCGCCGGCCTTCGTCCACAGCTCTCGGTCGACCTTCTTCTCCGCCGCCCAGCGTTCCTGGTGCGGCACGGCCTCCTTCTGCAGGAACGACCGCGAGAGCTCGCGCAGGTCGTCGAGCTCGGTCGTGCTCCAGGAGCTCTTCGGGAGTTGAAGCGGCACGGGACCTCCTGCTGGAAAACATGACGATCAGCATGTAAGTTCACTTCGGAATGTACATCCGTACCGGCCTGTACGTAAAGCAGGGAGGCCGAAGTGACCTCGACGGCACACCGGACCCAGGCGCAACGGCGGGAACAGACCCGCACGGCGCTGCTCGACGCCACCATCGACTGCCTGGTGGACATCGGTTACGCGCGGACCTCGGTGCAGGAGATCTGCGCCAGGGCGGGCGTGTCGAAGGGCGCGGTGCAGCACCACTTCACCGCGAAGGCCGAGCTGATGGCGGCCGCGGTCGAGCACCTCACGACGAAGCTGCGCCGCCAGCTCGCCGTGTCGCTGGACGAGCTGCCCAGCGGCGGCACCGGCGTCGCCGCGGCGATCGACCTGCTCTGGACCGGCTACTCGGGCACGCTCTCGACCGCCGTCACCGAGCTGTGGGTCGCCGCCCGCACGGACCCCGAGCTGCGGGCGGCCATCCGCCCGGTCGACCGCGCGCTCGGGCGCGCCACGCTCGAGCAGGTCACCCAGGTCGCCGGCGAGCTTTCGCCCGAACGCGCCGAAATGTTGTTCTGGCTGACCGTGAACCTGACCCGCGGGCTGGCCCTGGACGCCGAGCTCGGCGGCGACCCGAACCGGCGCCGGCAGCTGCTCGAGGAGTGGAAGCGGATCGCCGTCCTGCTCTACCAGGACGCAGCCACTGCGCCAAGCTGACCAGCCGAGCCACGCAAGGGCTGGAACACCCCTTATCCCGCAGGCGGATTCGTGGTCCAATCCCCCCGGAAGAGGGGAGTTCCGATGACCGCCAGCCCGTACCAGAACCCGTACGGCCCTCCCCCGGCCCAGCAACCGCCACCGCCGTACCGGCCGCCCACCGACGCCGGCGCGCGCCTCCGGCTGATCGCCGGGATCGTCGGCGCCGTCGCCGCGGTGCTCGTGCTGGCCGGGTCGTTCCTCCCGCAGACGAAGTTCGAGCAGGTCGTCGGCGGCAAGGCCGAGAGCAGCCAGACGATCAGTGCCTGGACGCGCTCGTTCGCCGTCGAACCCAGCGAGGAAGCGAAGAAGTTCTACGAGAACACCCACGTCGCGCGCTACGGGATCCCGCTGTCGGCCGGCGCACTGGTGCTGCTGGCCGGGGCCGGCCTGGCGTTCGCGGGCGCGCGGCGCTCGGCGGGCGCCGGGGTGCGCTCGGGCGCCCGGACGGCCCTGGTGGCCGGGGGCGCCGGGGTCGCCGCGGCGGTGTGGATGCTCGGCATGGACGTCTCGGCGACCTTGAGCTACGAGGCCGACGACGGGTCGCTCACCTCCCTCTACTCGACCGGCATCGGGTTCTGGATCCTGCTCGGCGGGGGCGCGCTCGGCGTGGTGACGCTGGTCCTCGCGGCGCTCGCCGGACGGCGGGCGCCGGCCACCGCGCCGCTGGGGCCGCCGCCCGGGTACGGCGGGCCGTACCAGCAGCAGTCGCGGCCGTACCCGGTTCCGCCCCAGCAGCAGTTCGCGGGGTATCCCGGTGCCCCGCCGTACCCCGGCGGGCCGCAGCCGTACCCCGGCGCGCCGTCGTCCCAGCCCTTCCCCGCCCAGAGCGGCCCGGTTTCGCAGCCCTTCCCGGCGCAGAGCGGGCCGGCCTCGCAGCCGTTCCCGGCCCAGTCCGGGGAGGTCGGGCCGCCGTCGCAGCCGTTCCCCGCCCAGTCCGGCGGGCTTTCCCCGCGGCTCGACGACCCCTACGGCGGTGCGACGCAGGCCCAGTCGCATCCCGGCCACTCGGAGTCGCCGTCGCCGACCGAGCCGAACTACCAGCTCCCGCCCCTGAACCCGCCCAATACGTGAAACTTATTCACATCAAGCTGGACAGCTGACGTACCGACGGTATGGTTGTACTCGTCGGTAACCTCTGCGCGGACGCTGGACGCCGCGGAACGGAGACGTCATGACCAGCACGACCCCCGCGAACGCCGTCGAAGACACCCCGTTGCCGGCGACCGTCGGCGGCGTGGCCGGGGCGCCCGGCTCGGCGCGGGCGGCCCAGCTCGTCGCCCGCGTGGCCGGCGGCGCGGACTCGGCACCGATCCGCATGCACGCGCCCTTCACCGGGCAGCCGATCGCGACGCTGCCCCAGGCCACCGACGCCGACGTCCGCGCGGTGTTCGTCGGCGCGCGGACGGCCCAGCGGGCGTGGGCGGAGCGCTCCCCCGCCGAGCGCGCCCGCGTTCTCACCCGGCTGCACGACCTGGTGCTGGCCCGCCAGGACGAGGTGCTCGACCTGGTCCAGATCGAGGCCGGCAAGGCGCGGCTCGACGCGTTCGACGAGGTCAGCGCGACCGCGCTGGTCGCGGCCTACTACGGCAAGCACGCCGCGAAGCTGCTCGCCCCGCGCCGCGTCGCCGGCGTCATCCCGGGGCTGACCCGCGCCGGCGAGATCCGGCACCCCAAGGGCGTCGTCGGCGTCATCTCGCCGTGGAACTACCCCCTGGCGTTGACCGCGATGGACGTCTTCCCGGCGCTGGCGGCCGGCAACGCCGTGGTGCAGAAGCCGGACAACCAGACCGCGCTCTCCGCGCTCTGGCTGCACGAGCTCGCCGAGGAGGCCGGGCTGCCGGCCGGGACCTGGCAGATCGTGCTCGGCCGCGGCTCGAAGATCGGCACCGCGCTGGTCGAGGAGTCGGACTACCTGTGCTTCACCGGGTCCACGCCGACCGGCAAGGAGCTGGCCGGGCAGGTGGCGAAGCGGCTGACGTCGTACTCGCTGGAGCTCGGCGGCAAGAACCCGATGATCGTGCTGCCCGACGCCGACATCGCGAAGGCCGCGACGGGCGCGGTGACCGCGTGCTTCTCCTCGGCCGGCCAGCTGTGCGTGTCGGTCGAGCGGATCTACGTCCACGAGTCGATCCGTGAGGAGTTCACCCGCGCGTTCGTGTCGCGGACCGCGGCGGTGAAGCTCGGCGGTGCGCTCGACTACCACGCCCAGATGGGGTCACTGACGTCGTCTGAGCAGCTCGAGACGGTGTCGGCGCACGTCGAGGACGCCCGCGCGAAGGGCGCTTCGGTGCTCACCGGCGGCCGTGCCCGGCCCGACCTCGGCCCGCTGTTCTACGAGCCGACCGTCCTTTCCGGAGTCACGCTGGACATGGTGCCGTTCGCGGAGGAGACGTTCGGGCCGGTCGTCTCGATCTACGGCTACACCGACGTCACCGACGCCATCGACCGGGCCAACGACACGCCGTTCGGGCTCAACGCCAGCGTCTGGTCGCGCAACGGCCGCGCGGGCTGGGAGGTCGCGGCGCGCCTCAAGGCCGGGACGGTCAACGTCAACGAGGGCTACGCGGCGACGTTCGGCAGCGTCGGCGTCCCGATGGGCGGCATGAAGGACTCCGGCGTCGGCCGCCGCAACGGCGCCGAGGGCCTGCTGAAGTACACGGAGTCCCAGTCGATCGCGCTGCAACGCGGGCTGGCGCTCCGCCCGCCTCGCCGCGTCCCGGGTTCGCTGTGGTCGAAGGGCATGACACTGGGCCTCAAGGCCCTCCGCCGTCTCCCCCGCTGACCCGGACGGTCGGCTCACGTACCTGGACAGTCGGCTCACGTACCTGGAGGGTCGGTTCGCAGTCCGACCCTCTGGGTACGCGAGCCGACCCTTCCGGTACGCGAGCCGACCGTTTCGTCACGCGTGTTCGGCGGTGGGGGCCGTTAGGAGGCCGCGGTCGTAGGCGATCGCGACCGCTTCCGCGCGGCGGCTCGCGCCGAGCTTCGCCATCACGCGGGACAGGTGGACGCTGACCGTCTTCTCGCTGATGTACAGCTCTTCGCCGACCTGGCGGTTCGTGCGGCCCAGGGCCACGCGCTCGAGGACGTCGCGCTCGCGGTCGGTCAGCGGGTTGGCGACCGTGCGGGCCGGCGCGGCCGGCTCGACCCCGGCCAGCTCGACCCGGGCGCGGTGCCCGAGGTCGCGGACGGCGTCCCGCAGCGGGATCGCGCCCAGCCGGACCGCCACCGCGTGCGCCGCTTCGAGCGCCGGCTTCGCGTCTTCGTACGCCGCCAGCAGCGCTTCGGCCTCGTGCCAGCGGCAGACGGCTTCCTCGTAGACGGCGCCGTAGCCGAACGCCGCCGCCGCGGCCGCCCACAGCCGCGCGTCACCCCGGCCGGTCAGGCAGGCCGCCGCCGCCTCCAGGCGAGCCAGCCAGGCCCGGCCTTCCGGCCCGAGCTTCCCCGAGCGCGGCTGCCCGACGACCGAGCTCATCCGCCCGTGCGCCAGCATCCGCTCGCCCGCCGCCACCGCGGCGTCGGCCGCGGCCTGGTCGCCGCGGACCCGGGCGTCGGCGGCCTGCGCGGCCGCGGCGGTCACGCCCACCGCGGCCACCCGGATGCCGGCCAGCAGGCCGGGTTCGATCCGCTCCAGCCAGCCGATGAGGTCCTCGGCCCGGCGCACCGCCTCGGCGTGGTCGCCCCGCCAGTACGCCAGCTGGATGCCCGCGTCCCCGACCGACAGCGGGATCTGCATGTCCGCGGTCCAGTGCTGCCGCAGCCCGGCGACGAGCTTCGCGGCTTCGTCGAACCGGCCGCGCGCGACGACGAACAGCGACCAGATCGCCAGGATCCGCGCGGCGACCGCGCTGGACACGCCGCGCCCGGCACGCCCGGCGCTCTCGTCCGGCCAGTCACCCATGAGGTACCGCAGCATCAGCTGCCGCGCCCGCAGCTCCAGCCCGTAGACGCTCCAGCTCAGCCCGGCTTCTTCGGCCCGGGCGACGCCGCGCCCGGCCTCGGCGAGCGCTTCGGCGAACTCGGCCTGGTCGTCGTAGCTCAGGGCGAGGAAGTAGGTCGCCCGGATTTCGGTGTTCGGGGCCTCGGCGTCCCGCGCCTTCCGCTGGGCCTTGCGCAGCCACTCGCGCGCCTCGGCGGCGTCACCCGCCGAGTCGGCGAGCGTTCCCAGCGTGGTCAGCGCCGACGCCTCCGCGCCCGCCGCGCCGACCGCCTGCGCGTCGGCGACCGCGGTGCGCGCGCTGTCCAGCGCCGCGCCGGGCTGTTCGAGGATCCGCAGGAACCCGGCCCGGCTGGCCAGCACCCAGGCCCGCGTCCCGCTCGGCTCGGCGTCCTTGACCAGGTCCCAGGCCCGGTCGATGGCCGCGGTCGCCTCCTCGAGGGTGCCCTCCAGGGCGAGCAGCGCCTCCGCCAGCCGCCGCCACGTCTTCGCCGCGCGATCGACCGCCGTGTCCGGTTTCAGGGCCTGCGTGGCCGACCGCGCGAAGGCGGCGGCGCGCTCGGGCTCGCCGGACGTGCCCGCGAAGTAGGACGCCTCGTGCAGCAGCCGCAGCTCGTCGAACCCCTCGGGCCGCTCGGCGGCCGGGACGGCGTCCCAGATGGACAGTGCCTGCTCGACGTGCTGCAGCGCCGACCCGGGCGCGCCGAGCTTCTCGGCCTCGTCCATCGCGCGCAGCAGCGCCGGCAGCGCGGTGACCAGGTCGCTGCTCTGCATCGAGTGGTAGGCCAGCTTCGCGTCGTGCCCGCGGCCCTGCGGCCGCGCCTGGATCCGGGCGGCGTACGCCGCGTGCGTGCGCGACCGCTCCCCCGGCAGCAGGTCGCCGTACACCGCTTCCTGCAGCAACGCGTGCCGGAACGTGTAGGAGCCGTCCCCGAGCACCACCAGGACGTGGTGCTGGACGGCTTCGCGCAACGCCTCGTCGAGCTCCAGCTCCCCCAGCCCGGAGACCTCGGCGAGCGCCCCGTGCATCACCGGCTCGTTCGCCACCGAGATCACCCGGGCGACCCGGCGGGTGTCCGGCGAGAGCCGCTCGAGCCGGGACAGCAGCACCTCGGCGAGCCCGGCGGGCAGGTCGTTGCACTCGGACTGGGTGGCGAGCAGCTCCTCGGCGAAGAACGGGTTGCCCTCGGACCGGGCGACGATGTCGGCCACGACGTCCGCCGGCATCGGCTCGTCGGCCAGCGCCTCGACGAACCTGCGGGCGTCGGCGGTCCCGAAGGGGTGCAGGTCGACGCGCTCGACGGTGGCCAGCCGGACCAGCTCCGAAAGGAGACCGCGGAGCGGGTGGCGCCGGTGCACGTCCTCTTCGCGGTAGCTGCCCACGACGAGCAGCCGCTGCGCCCGGAGCCTGCTGAGCAGGAAGGACAGCAGGTTGCGGGTCGAGGCGTCGGCCCAGTGGAGATCCTCCAGGAGGATCACCACCGGGCGCGACTCGGCGATCTCGGTCAGCACCCCCAGTACCGCGTCGAACAACTGCAGCTGACCGAGATCCTGCTCGGGCCGGGGACGCACCATGGTCTCCCGGTCGTTCGAGGTCATCGGCGGGTGTTCGGCCGCGCGGGGCTCCTCGACGCCCTGGCCCTGCGGCAGCAGCCGCCCGAGCGCGGGCCGGAGCCGCACCGCCGCGGCCACCGCCGGGTCCGCGGCGCTGCCCAGCGGGGCGAGCGCTTCGGCGAACGGAAGATAAGGAAGACCGCCTTCGCGGACGTCGATGCAGCGGCCGGTGAGCAGCAGCCCACCGCCCGCCTCGACGTGCTCGCCGAGCGCGGTCAGCAGCCGGGTCTTGCCGACCCCGGCGTCCCCCGAGAGCAGCACCGCGCCGGCTTCGCCCCGTTCAGCCCGGGCGAAGGCGGCGCGGAGCCGCCGCATCTCGTGGGTACGGGCGACGAGCGGGATTCCGGAGCCGAGTCGGGGCACGATGAGCATTGTTGCTCACCCCACCGACATCTTTTCGGGGGTCCGGGTGGCGGAGCCCCCGACCTGGGGCGGAGCCCCAGATGTCACCGACAGGAACCGCACGCTTATCGCGTTGGACACCATCCCCGCCCTACCGGGCGGTCTTGCCGACACCGGCGGTTTCCCGCGCGGCCTCGCGGCGCTCCTGCGCCGGCACGTCGACGTCGGTCCGCGAAGCCCGCAGGTGGCGGACGGCGCGGCGGGCGCGGGCGGCCCAGGCGCTGCGCCCGGCCTTCCGCAGTTCCTCGGCCCGGTAAGCCGCTTCGGCCCGGACCGCGTCGAGCAGCAGATCGCTGTGCATCGTGTTCCCCTTGTCCCCGAGTTCTCCGGTTGGTAGCACTCAGGTTCGTCCTGAGGGGGCACCTCAGGCATCGGGTGATCACGCAGCCCTGGTCGTGAAAAGACCCCTTACTCCCGGTCGAGCCCAGCTCGGCGGGGGTAAGGGGTCTCCGATAGCGCCTCAGTCGTGCGCCGGGCCGCCGGGCCGCACCGCGGCCAGCAGCCCCCGCCAACCCGATGCGGGCAGGCGGAAAGCACCACCTTCGGGGTCCTTCGAGTCGCGCACCGCGGCACCGCCGGCGACGAACGCGACCTCGACGCAGTCGTTCCCGCCGCCGCTGTGACTGCTCTTGCGCCACCGCGCCCCGGAGAGTTCAGCTTCCATGGTCCCCACTCCTTACTGTGTCCTCGGTTCCGGATGGTGCACCGGAGCCGGTGCGGCAGCCTGTTCGGCGAACCGCCCGGCTGCCTCGGCGATCAGCTCCACCGAGTCGTCCGGCTTCAGTGCGGCCGCGCGCAGATGGTCGAACATCAGCCCGTAGCGCCGGACGTCTGTGGGTTCCTCCAGGTAGAGGCCGCTGGACGTGCTGTCGTCGACGTAGACGACGTCCGGGTCGGCCTGCTCGGGGAAGCCCATGATCAGGAAGGGGCCCTCCATCCCCGGGTGCGCGCCGGCCCCGAACGGCACGACCTGGATGGTCACGTTCGGCTTCTCGGCGAGGGTGACCATGCGGTAGAGCTGCTCGGCCATCACCTCGGGGCCGTCGACGACGCGGCGCAGCACGGCCTCGTCCATCACCGCCCAGTACTCCGGCGGCGGGGTGTCGGACAGCAGCTCCTGGCGCGCCATCCGCGCGGCGACCCGGCGGCGGGTCTCGGCGTCCTCGGCGTCCGGCCGCAGCGCGCGGATCACCGCGCGGGCGTACCGCTCGGTCTGCAGCAGCCCCGGCACCAGCAGGGCCTGGAACGCGCGCAGCGAGCTGGCGTCGGCCTCGAGCCCGACGAAGGTACCGGTGAAGACCTCGTTGTAGGCGTGCCACCAGCCGCGCTTGCGGGCCTCCCTGGCCAGCTGGACGAGCGCCTCCTGCTCGTCGCCGGTGATCCCGTAGAGCGCCAGCATGTCCCGGGCGTCACGCGGGGTGACCCCGACGTGGCCGGTCTCGATGCGGCTGACCTTCGACGCGGAGCACTCGAGCTTCTCGCCCACCTCGTCGATCGTGAGGTCCGCGGCTTCGCGCAGCCGGCGCAGCTCTCCCGCGAGCCGCCGGCGGCGCACTGTGGGGCTCTGTCCCCTTGCCATCGCGGCACCTCCGGATGTCGACGGCGTCGTAGCCGTTCGCTTGCTCCCAGTATCTAACAGGGACGTTCGAGTAATCGCACGGTACCTATTACCGCCACGCGACCGGTGTCGTATCTGCAATTTGCAGAATGCTTCTGTATGCTCGCACCCTGCGCTGCGACAGGACGCGGTGGGTTTGCTTCCCCAGCCCCACCGAGGGCCTGTGAGCAGCGTAGACGATCGATCCGCGGCTCGCCGCGTGATCATCGGGAGAAGAGGTCCGGGGCCGCCCCCCGATCGGCCCCGGCCCTCTTCCGCCGCCTCCACGCCTTATTGGCAGAACGTTTATTTCGCCTATTCGTCGCCCGTAAGGGTGATTTCCCGACAAGCTTCAGAGGACGCGCAAGAGTCCTTCTTGGACGACCGTCGCGATGAGGGTGCCGTCTTCGCCGAAGAACCGGCCCGTGGCGAGACCCCGCGCTCCGGAGGCGGTCGGCGACGCGCTGTCGTAGAGGAACCACTCGTCGGCGCGGAACGGCCGGTGGAACCACAGCGCGTGGTCGAGGCTCGCGCCGAACACCTTGTCGGTGTCCCAGTAGACGCCGTGGCGCGCGAGCACCGAGTCCAGCAGCGTCATGTCCGAGGCGTAGGTCAGCACGCAGACGTGCAGCAGCTGCTGGTCGGGGAGCTTCCCGTCGGCGCGCATCCACACCTGGTTGCGCGCGGGCCGCTCCCCCGTCTCGCGGGTGACCCACGGCGGCTCGTTGACGTACCGCACGTCGATCGGCCGCGGCCGGCTGTGGGCGCCGATCGCGTAGCCCTCGGCGCGCTCCACCAGCGTCGGCAGCGTCTCCGGCGCCGGCACGCCCTCGGGCATCTCTTCGGCGTGCTCGATGCCCGGCTCGTCCTTCTGGAACGACGCCGAGAGCGAGAAGATCGCCTTGCCGTGCTGGATCGCGATGACCCGGCGGGTGGTGAACGAGCGGCCGTCGCGGATCCGGTCGACCTCGTAGATGATCGGGACGCTGGGGTCGCCGCCGCGGATGAAGTACGCGTGCAGCGAGTGGACGCGGCGTTCCTCCGGGACCGTGCGCCCGGCCGCGACCAGCGCCTGGCCGGCGACCTGCCCGCCGAACACCCGCACCGGCGAGTGGGCGGGCGAGACGCCGCGGAAGATGTTCTCCTCGATCTTCTCGAGGTCCAGCAGCGCGATCAGGCGGTCCAGCACCGGCTGGCCGCCACCCGGGATCTCCAGCTCGGTGGCGGCCGTCCTGGCCATTTCAGTCATGGCCAGACCCTATGTGCTGCGGGGGCGGGACGTCCCTTATGCGTGGTCGTCTTCACCGAGGCGGTGCACGTGGATCAGGTTGGTCGAGCCGACGGTGCCCGGGGGCGAGCCGGCGACGATGACGACCAGGTCGCCCTTCTGGTACTTGCCCATCTCCAGCATCGCGTGGTCGACCTGCTGGATCATCTGGTCGGTCGAGTCCACCCGCGGCACGATGTGGGTGTTCGTGCCCCACGTCATCGACAGCTGGCTGCGCACGCAGTCCTCCGGCGTGAACGCCAGCAGCGGCAGCCGCGTGTGCAGCCGGGCCAGGCGGCGGACGGTGTCCCCGGACTGCGTGAAGGCGACCAGCGCCTTCGCGTTGAGCCGCTCGCCGATGTCGCGGGCGGCGTAGGAGATCACGCCGCGCTTGGTGCGCGGGACGTGCGTCAGCGGCGGCACGACCGGCGAGTCGGTCTCGACCGCCTCGATGATCCGGCCCATCGTCTGGACGACCTCGATCGCGTACCGGCCGACACTGGTCTCACCGGACAGCATCAGCGCGTCGGCGCCGTCGAGGACGGCGTTCGCGACGTCGGAGGCCTCGGCGCGGGTCGGCCGGGAGTTGTTGATCATCGACTCGAGCATCTGCGTCGCGACGATGACCGGCTTCGCGTTCTCGCGGCAGATCTGGATGGCGCGCTTCTGCACGAGCGGGACCTGCTCCAGCGGCAGCTCGACGCCGAGGTCGCCACGGGCGACCATCACCGCGTCGAAGGCCAGCACGATGGCCTCGAGGTTGTAGACGGCCTCGGGCTTCTCGATCTTGGCGACGACCGGCAGCCGTCCCTTGCCGACGCGGTCCATCACCTGGTGGACCAGGTCGATGTCGGCGGGCGAGCGGACGAAGGACAGGGCGATGAAGTCCACGCCCAGCTCGAGGGCGAACTCGAGGTCTTCGATGTCCTTCTCGGACATCGCCGGCACGGAGACGTCCATGCCGGGCAGCGAGACGCCCTTGTTGTTGCTGACCGGGCCACCCTCGGTGACCTCGCACACCACGTCCTGGCCCTCGACCTCCTTGACCACCAGGCCGACCTTGCCGTCGTCGACGAGCAGGCGGTCACCGGGCTTGGCGTCCTTCGCCAGTCCCTTGTAGGTGGTCGAGACCCGGTCGTGGGTACCGGCGACGTCCTCGACGGTGATCCGGACGATGTCGCCGGTGTGCCACTCGACCGGGCCACCGGCGAAGGTGCCGAGGCGGATCTTCGGGCCCTGCAGGTCGGCGAGGATGCCGACCGCCCGGCCGCTCTCGGCGGCGGCGGCCCGGATGAGGTCGTAGACCTCCTTGTGGTCGCCGTGGCTGCCGTGGCTGAAGTTCATCCTGGCCACGTCCATGCCAGCGTCGACGAGGGCCCGCATCTTCTCCGGCGTAGCGGTAGCGGGGCCCAGGGTACAAACGATCTTCGCGCGTCGGCTCACGTTCGCACAGCGTAGTCCCTCTCCAGGCGTTCGTCTGTACCGATCCCGAAAAGTTCAAGAAAACTGTTCAGAAACCCGTCCCGTCCAGGGGCTGTCCCCTGCGTTGCCGCACTGGGGTCGACGGGGCTAGCGGCGAGGCAGCTCACTGGGGCCGACGCGGTCGCGGGCCCATTCGTTGAACTCGCGCAGCTGCCGCCAGGCCTTCCGGACCCGCTCGAGGGCGCCCCGCTCGTGCAGGACGTCGTCGGGCTCCCAGCCGCGGACGGCGTACACCGAGCGGTAGCGCAGCAGGTCGAGGCGGGGGTGGTCGGCGTCGAAGCCCCGCGGCTTCGACTTCAGCCGGTCGCCGCGGACCTCCCAGCCGGCCTTCTCGAGCTTCTTGAGGATCTTCTCGAGCGCTTCGCCGTGCAATTCGGTGTCGACGGCCTGCCGGAAGCGCGCGATCTGGTCGGACGCCAGGTAGAAGCAGCCACCGCCGGCGCGCAGCCCCTCGGGGCCGACTTCGACGTAGTACGCGCCGCCGCCGCGGCCCTGCTCGATCACCGCGCCGCAGTGGGTCTTGTACGGCGTCTTGTCCTTGGCGAAGCGGACGTCCCGGTAGGGGCGGAACACCTTGGGCTCGCCGAAGCCGTCGGAGAACTCCGGCGCCAGCTCCGCGAGCAGCGCCTCCATCGGGGCCCGGACGTCGGACTTGTAGGTCTCGACGTGGTCGTCCCAGTAGGGCTTCGAGTTGTCTTCCACGAGGCCGTCGTAGAAGTCGACGGCGTACTCGCCGAATCCGCTGAACTTCACGATGCGGAACGATAAACGGGGGCACCGACAAGTTCTGCCGGTGCCCCCGGAGGTGCTACTTGGCGACGGCCGTGATCAGCTCGCCGTTCGTGGTGTCCCCGGACAGTTCCCAGAACATCGCGCCGCCGAGGCCCTGCTGCTTGGCGTAGGAGACCTTGCCGGCGATGGTCGCCGGGGTGTCGTAGCTCCACCAGTTGCCGCCGCACTTGGCGTACGCGGTGCCGGCGACCGTGCCGGTCGACGGGCACGACGTCTTGAGGATCTTGTAGTCCTCGATGCCCTGCTCGTACTTGCCGGGCGCCGGCCCGGTCGCCGTTCCGCCCGGCGCGCTCTGCGTGACGCCGGTCCAGCCGCGGCCGTAGAAACCGATGCCCAGCAGCAGCTTGTTCGACGGGACTCCCTTGCTCTTGAGCTTCTGGATGGCCGCGTCGGAGTAGAAGCCGGCGGTCGGGATGCCCGCGTAGCCGGTCAGCGGCGAGTGCGGGGCCGTCGGGCCCTGCGGGGCGAAGGCGCCGAAGTAGTCGTAGGTCATCACGTTGTACCAGTCGACGTACTGCGCGGCACCGCCGTAGTCGGCCGCGTCGATCTTGCCGCCGCTCGTGCCGTCGGCGGTGATCGCCGCCGTGACGAGCTTCGAGCCGAACTTGGCACGCAGGGCGCCCATCAGGTTCTTGTACGCCGCCGCGCCACTGCTGTCACAGCTCAGGCCGCAGGCGTTGGGGTACTCCCAGTCGATGTCGATGCCGTCGAAGACGCCGGCCCAGCGCGGGTCGTTGACCAGGTTGTAGCAGGAGTTCGCGAACGCCGTGGGGTTCTGCGCGGCCTGCGCGAAGCCGCCCGACCAGGTCCAGCCGCCGAACGACCAGAGGACCTTCAGCCCGGGGTGCTTGGCCTTGAGCTTCTTGAGCTGGTTGAAGCTGCCGGCGAGGGGCTGGTCCCAGGTGTCGGCGACGCCGTCGACGCTGCCCGCGGCGTCGTAGGTCTTCTGGTAGTCGGCGTAGGCGTCGCCGATCGCGCAGCCGCCGTTCGTCACGTTGCCGAAGGCGTAGTTGATGTGGGTCAGCTTGCTCGCCGAGCCCGACGTCTCGACGTTCTTGACGTGGTAGTTCCGGTCGTAGACCCCCCATTCGGTGAAGTAGCCGACGACCTTGCCGACGGAGGCTTCGGTCGACGCCGTCGCGGCGGGGGCGGTGAAGCCGCCGGCCACCAGGCCCGCGGCGGCCGCCACGGTCAGCAGCGCCGAGAAGCTCTTCCTGCGGAAACGGGACATGCCTTCTCCCTTCGGAGAATTACTCACGGCGACGGTGCCGGAGTGGTGGGGACCACACCACCGTAAGTGGACTAGACCATTAGGTCAATGGTTCAGACCAAGAAGGATGCCGGTGCATGCCTTGACAGGAATATGCCGTGCGGGGCACCTTTCTGGGGTGATGCAGACCTTCGAGGTGCTGGCCGAGCCCCGCCGCCGCACGATCCTGGACCTGCTGCGCGACGGCGAGCGTTCGGTGGGCGAGCTGGTCGACGAGCTTTCCCTCAGCCAGCCCGCGGTGTCCAAGCACCTGCGGGTGTTGCGGGAGGCCGGGCTCGTGACGGTGCGGGTGGCGGCCCAGCGGAGGTGCTACGCGCTGCGGCCGGAGCCGTTGGCCGAAGTGGACGCCTGGCTGGCGCCTTACCGGCGCTTCTGGTCGGACCGGCTCGACGCGCTGGAACGCCGCCTGGACGAGACCGACCCCCGCTGACGGCCCCGAAACGTCATGAACGAGTCGTTCATGACGTTCGGCAGGGGTTGGCGACGTCATGAACGAGTCGTTCATGACGTCCAGCGTCATGAACGACCCGTTCATGACATCCCGCCCAGCAAACGCGACTCTGCCGGAGCCCTGGCGTCCGGCGTCATGAACGACTCTTTCATGACGTGCCGTCAGGAGCGCTCGGCCTCGGGAGCCGGTTCGAAGGTGATCCCCGCGGCTGCCGCGCGGCGCTCGCCCCACTCGTACAGCGCCTGCAACGCCGGGCGGAGCTCCTCCCCCACCTCCGTCAGGTGGTACTCCACGTGCGGCACCCGGCCGGCGAACTCGACGCGGCGGACGACGCCGTCCGCGGCCAGCTCGCGCAGTTGCTGGGTCAGCATCTTCTCGCTCACCCCCGGCATCCGGCGCCGCAGCTCGCCGTAGCGGTGCGCGCCCTCCTTCAGGTGCGCCAGGATCACCGGCTTCCACTTGCCGCCGATCAGGTCGACCGCCAGCTCCACCGCGCAGTGGTACCGCTTCATCCCGTTCCCCCTACGCACCGGAAAGTACGTGGTTGCCCGGCCGGGCGACCACTGGTTGCCTGACCGGGTGAGCACGCCGGACACACCGCCGCCCCCCAGTCTCTACGACTGGGCCGGCGGCCACGACGCCCTCGTGAAGCTGCTGACGATCTTCTACGGCCACGTCCTCGAAGACCCGCTGCTCGAACCGGTGTTCCGCGGCATGGACCCGGACCACCCGAAGCACGTCGCGGTCTGGCTCGGCGAGGTCTTCGGCGGGCCGGCCGCCTACTCCGCGAGCCACGGCGGCCACGCCCACATGGTCGGCCGCCACCTCGGCCGCGGCATCACCGAAGAGCAGCGCCGCCGGTGGGTGAACCTGCTGCTCGACGCCGCCGACGAGGCCGGCCTGCCCGCCGACCCCGAGTTCCGCGCCGCGTTCGCCGGCTACCTCGAGTGGGGCAGCCGGCTGGCCGTCGTGTTCTCGGCGCCCGGCGCCGAGCCGAACCTCCACGAACCGGTGCCGCACTGGGACTGGCCGATGCCGCCCTGGCAGCCACCCGCGGCCGAAAAGCCATGAGGGGCACTTCATGGCTTCGAGAGCCATGAAGTGCCCCTCATGGGCAAAGACTCAGCCGAAGAAGACTTCGGCTTCCTGGTAGCGCTCGACCGGGACCGTCTTCAGCTCGGCCGTCGCCTCGGACAGCTTCACGCGGACGATGTCGGTGCCCTTCAGCGCCACCATCACGCCGAAGTCGCCGTCGGCCACCGCGTCGACCGCGTGCAGGCCGAAGCGCGTCGCCAGGACGCGGTCGTAGGCCGTCGGGGTGCCGCCGCGCTGGACGTGGCCCAGGACCACCGCGCGGGACTCCTTGCCGGTGCGGTGGGCGATCTCGTCGGCCAGCCAGGTGCCGATGCCGCCGAGGCGGACGTGCCCGAAGGCGTCCTTCTCGCCGGTGAGCAGCCGCTCCTCGCCGCCCTCGGGCAGCGCGCCCTCGGCGACGACGATGATCGGCGCGAACTCCTTCTCGAAGCGGCGCTCGACCCAGGAGACGACCTGGTCGACGTCGAAGTGCCGCTCCGGCACCAGGATGACGCTCGCGCCGCCGGCGAGGCCGGAGTGCAGCGCGATCCAGCCGGCGTGGCGGCCCATGACCTCGACGACCAGCGCCCGGTGGTGCGACTCGGCGGTGGTGTGCAGCCGGTCGATCGCTTCGGTCGCGATGGAGACCGCGGTGTCGAAGCCGAAGGTGTAGTCGGTGGCGCCCAGGTCGTTGTCGATCGTCTTGGGCACGCCCACGACGCCGATGCCGTCGTCGGTCAGGCGCTTCGCGACGCCGAGGGTGTCCTCGCCGCCGATCGCGACCAGCGCGTCGACACCCTGGTCGGCCAGGACCTGCTTGATCTTCTCTACGCCACCCTCGACCTTGTACGGGTTGGTGCGCGAGGACCGCAGGATGGTGCCGCCACGGGTGAGGATGTCCTCGACGTCGTTGAGGCCGAGCGGCCGGCTGTCCCCGGTCAGCGGGCCGTTCCAGCCGTTGCGGAAGCCCACGAAGTCCCAGCCGTGCACCTCGATGCCCTTACGCACCACCGCGCGGATCACCGCGTTGAGCCCCGGGCAGTCGCCGCCGCCGGTCAGCACACCGACACGCATGAGAAGCCTCCGTCTGTTCTCTGGAGATGGCAGTCACATTTCGTCGCTCGCCAGAGTAGCGGCTCTCGTCTTGATCGGTGCAGCCCGGACCACCTGCCGAATCGGTTCGGCTCCGGTGTGTGCTAGCTTGACCACGTGCAGCGCTATTACTGGTTTACGAAGCCGGCCCCGGGTGGGCACGGCGGCGTGAACCTGCGCTGACCGCCACCCCCGAGCCGGATTTCGAACCGGCTCGGCGAGGGTCCCCCGCGCGGGTCGGTGTCCACCAGGAAGGAACACCCCCGCGATGACGCTCTCCGCCGGACCCGCCACCATCGGCGACCTCGACGCCGCGCGCACCACGTCGATCAGTCCGCTCATTTCGCCCGCGTTGCTCCGCGAAGACCATCCGGTCGACGCCGCCGTCGCCAAGGTCGTGCGGCAGGGTCGCACCGAAACCGTCGACATCCTCGAAGGCCGGGACGACCGGCTGCTCGTGGTCGTCGGCCCGTGCTCGGTGCACGACCCGGAAGCCGCCCTCGACTACGCCCGCCGGCTGGCCACCAAGGCCGAGGAGCTGCGCGGCGAGCTGCACATCGTGATGCGCGTGTACTTCGAGAAGCCGCGCACCACGCTGGGCTGGAAGGGCCTGATCAACGACCCGGACCTCGACGGCACCTTCGCCGTCAACAAGGGCCTGCGGATGGCGCGCAAGCTGCTGCTCGACGTCTCCGCGCTCGGTCTGCCGGTCGGTTGCGAGTTCCTCGACCCGATCACGCCGCAGTTCATTTCGGACGTCGTGACGTGGGGGTCGATCGGCGCGCGCACCGCGGCGAGCCAGGTGCACCGCCAGCTGTGCAGCGCGCTGTCGATGCCGGTGGGCATCAAGAACTCGACCGAGGGCGACGTCCAGGTGGCGGTCGACGCGACCCGCGCGGCGGCGGCCAGCCACGTGTTCCCGGGCATCAACACCGACGGCCTGGCGGCGCTGCTGACGACGTCGGGCAACCCGGACTGCCACGTGATCCTGCGCGGCCACAACGGCGGCCCGAACTACGACGCGGCGACGGTGACGGACACGCTTTCCCGGCTGGCGAAGTCCGGGTTGCCGGAGCGCGTGATCATCGACGCTTCGCACGGGAACAGCGGCAAGGACCACGTGCGGCAGGCGTCGGTGGTGCGCGAGCTGGCTTCGCGCATCGGCGACGGCGAGCGCGGGATCGCCGGGCTGATGATGGAGAGCTTCCTGGCGGCCGGGCGGCAGGAGCTCGCGCTCGGGCACGCGGAGGAGCTGACGTACGGCCAGTCGATCACGGACGCGTGCATGGCGTGGGACGACACGGCCCCGCTGCTGGACGAGCTGGCTTCGGCGGTGCGGGCTCGCCGCTGAGAGGTCCCCGGCCTGGGGGTCCCCCGGTTTTTACGTTACCGGGGACCCCCGGGGCCCCGGTAACGTCGCGTTTGCTGGGCGGGATGTCATGAACGGGTCGTTCATGACGCTGGACGACAGGAAAGAGTCGTTCATGACGTCGCCCACCCCTGCCGCCGCCCGGACGATGGCGGCGACGGCCTCGCGCGGAGCCGTCAGGATCGGCAGCGGCACCTGGATGATCCCCGGGTGGGCGACGCCGTCGGCGTCCTCGGCGTCCTCGGCGTCCTCGGCGTCGGCGCCGACCAGGCCGTCGACGCGATGCCCGAGGGCCACCGAGAGGACGCCCGCCGCGTTGGCGGCCAAGCCCGCGGGCAGCTCCTCGCCGACCACGACCACGCACTTCCGGTGGGCCATCACGCCTCCCGCCGGCTGCCGAGGGCGACGCCGGCGAGCACCACGGCTCCGCCCAGCAGCTGCGCGGGAGTCACCGTCTCGCCGGCCAGCAGCACCGCCCACCCGAGGCCCGCCACGGGGACGATCGTCAGCAGGGTGACCGCGACACTCGGTTCCAGTCCGCGCAGCCCGTGGTTGTACAACAGGAAGGCCGCCACCGAACAGAACCCCGCGAGGAAGCCGATCCGCAGCAGGGTCGCGCCGGACGGGACGCTCCAGCGGTCCGTCTCGGTCAGCGAGAGCAGCACGAATCCGCCCGCGCCGGCCAGCGTCTGGTAGTAGGTGACCACGATCGGCGAAGCGCCGGACCCCGCCCGTCGCACGACCAGGTTGTAGCCTGCCCAGGCGAAGCCGCCGGCGAGGAGGAGCAGGTCTCCCCACAGCCGGTGGCCGCCGCCGCCCTCGGGCTGGCCGCGGACCACCAGCCAGACCCCAGCGATCGCTACCAGCATGCCGATCAGCCGGACCGGGGAGAACGCGGCGCGGCCGGACAGCGCCAGCGTGATGATCGGGTAGGCCGCGACGATCAGCGTCGCGTCGGAGGCGGTCGCGAGGTCGACGCCGGCGTTTTCCAGCGCGAAGTACGCCGTGATCCCGAGCAGGCCCGCGCACCCGAAGCCCAGCCGGTGCCGGCCGGACGGCAGCGGAAAGCGGCCGGCGCGCACCACCGCGCCGAGGACGGCCGCGGCGAGGACGAACCGGACCGCACCGAGCGTCATCGGCGGGACTTCCGCCAGCACCACCTTGGTGACCGCGTACGAGCTGCTCCAGATCAGCGCGGCGCCTAGGACGGCGGCCACGGAAAGGCCACGGGTTTCTGTGATCATGGCCCGAGGCTAAGCAATGAACGGAGAGCTTCCGACGAACACCGTGCTAGGTTCGGCGACTGCCGCAAGATGCCGAATTCCACACTGAAACAGGGAGACCGCGAACGAGATGGACGAACTGGATTCGGCGCTGCTGACCCTGCTGCAGGAGGACGCCAAGCAGACCAACAAGGACCTGGCCCGCAAGCTGCACATCGCGCAGTCGACGTGCCTCGAACGGGTGCGGGAGCTGACCCGGCGCGGGATCGTGCGCGGGCACCACGTCGAAGTCGACCTGAAGAAGATCGGCCGGCCGGTGCAGGCGATGGTCGCGGTGCGGCTGCGCCCGCCCGACCGCGCGGTGATCGAATCGTTCCGCGCCTTCGTGGCGGGACTGCCCGAGGTGCTTTCGGTGTTCGTGATGTCCGGCAGCGACGACTTCCTGCTGCACATCGCGGTCGCCGACAACGATCACCTGAGCGGGTTCGTCCTCGACCGGCTGACCCAGCGCAAGGAGATCGTCGACGTCCGGACGTCGGTGATCTTCAGCCACTTCCGGCGGACGGTCGTCACACCGGTCGAATGACCGTCAGCGGCGCCGGAAGTACTCCTCGATGATCTCCCAGCGCGCGAGGTTGTGCTTCGCGTCCGCGAGGGCGTCGTGCTGGTCGGTGGGGGCCGACGGCAGCTTCGGCTTGCCCGCGTCCTCCCACCGCTGACGCAGGTCCCGGGTGAAGCGCGGCAGCTGCCGCGGCAGCGCCGGCATCGGGCCCCACAGCTGGGCGAGCGCGACGTGGTCGTACGCGGCGAACCACGCCCACAGCTCGATCCCGCCCGGCGGCTTGCCGAAGAACTCCAGCAGGTCGGCGCGGATCTTCTCGCGGCTGCGCCACGCGCGGTCGGCCGGCGACGGCAGCTTGTCCAGGACGTTGTCCCGGACCCATTGACCGGCCTTCGCCGGGTCGAACTCGGTCGAAACCGCGTAGAACTCGCGGCCCCGTTCGTCAACGACACCGATGGACACCAGATCGATGGTCACGCCGTCTTCGATGAATTCGGTGTCGTAGAAAAAACGCACTGGTGAACAGTAGTGGGTCAGCCGACCTTCAACTCCGGCACCCGGGTCGCGTCCTTCGCGGACGGCTGGGCGGGCACCTTCGGCCGCACCCCGGCGGCCTCGGCGGCCAGCAGTTCCTTCGCCTTCGCCGCGTAGATGTCGACGTACTCCTGGCCGGACAGCTCCATCAGCGCGTACATGATCTCGTCGGTGATGGACCGCTCGATGAACCGGTCCCCGGCGAGACCGTCGTACCGCGAAAAGTCCAGCGGCTTGCCGAAGCGGACCTCGAGGCGGCGCGGCCACCACATCTTCGAGCCGATCGGGTTGACCTTGTCCGTGCCGATCATCGCCACCGGGACGACGACGCCGCCGGACTCCAGGGCGATCCGGGCGACGCCGGTCTTGCCCTTGTACAGCCGGCCGTCCGGGGAGCGGGTGCCCTCGGGGTAGATGCCGAGCAGGTGGCCGGCCTTGACCAGGCGGGTCGCCGTGTCGAGCGCGGCCTGGGCGGCGTTGCCGCCGGAGCGGTCGATCGGGAACTGGCCGACGCCGGTGAAGAACCACTTCTTGAGCAGGCCCTTGAGGCCCGGCTCGGTGAAGTACTCGGACTTGGCCGGGAAGGTCACCTTGCGCTTGACGCGCAGCGGCATGAAGAACGAGTCGGCGACCGCCAGGTGGTTCCCGGCGAGGATCGCGCCCCCGCTCTCGGGGATGTTCTCCGCGCCGACGACCTTGGTCGGCCACAGCGTCTTGAGCAGCGGTCCGATGAACACCCACTTCATGAGCCAGTACAGCACCGGTGCCTCAGTCCTCCATCGCAGCTCAACCCCATCAACCCGCGCCAGACAGCCTACGAAGCCCGGTGGCCGCCACACAACGGAGACCACCCGGTTACCACGCGGGCGCGATCGATCTCACAGGGAATTCCGGGCCCGGGCGGAGCCCCACAACGCCCGCGAGCCGTGAGAGCATGGACGAATCCACCGCTCACACGGAAGGCGATCGCATGGGCGTGCTCGCCGGCGCGGAACCGTTCGGCCACACCGGTTCGGCCGAGACCGGGTTCCTGCTCTGCCACGGGTTCACCGGCACCCCGGCGAGCATGCGGGCCTGGGGCGACCACCTGGCCGGAGCCGGGTTCACGGTGCGCTGCCCGCTGCTGCCGGGGCACGGCACCCGCTGGCCGGACCTCAACCGCACGACGTGGGAAGACTGGTACGGCGCCGTCCGCGAGGCGCTGCTCGCGCTGCTGTCGACGTGCCGGACCGTGTTCGTCGGCGGCCTCTCGATGGGCGGCACGCTCACCCTGCGCCTGGCCGAGGAGTTCGGCGACCGGATCGCCGGGATCGTGCTGGTCAACCCGTCGGTGACGCGGCTGAAGTGGGACACGAAGCTGCTGCCGGTGCTGGGCCGGATCGTGCCGTCGGTGCCGGCGATCGCGAACGACATCAAGAAGCCGGGCGAGACGGAGCTGGCCTACCCGCGCACGCCGGTGCGGGCCGCGGCGAGCCTGGCGAAGCTGTGGGCCCTCGTGCGCGCGGACCTGGGCAAGGTCACCCAGCCGGTGCTGCTGCTGCACTCGTCGGTCGACCACGTCGTCGAGCCGGTGAACTCGCAGCTGGTGCTGCAGGGCGTCTCGAGCACCGACGTCACCGAGGTCGTGCTGGAGAACAGCTACCACGTCGCGACGCAGGACAACGACGCCGAAGTCATCTTCACGCGTAGCGTCGAGTTCGCGAAGGCGCACGCCGCACAGCCCGAGGAGACCGCATGAGCCGGGGGAAGGACGGACCGGAGGACGTCGACGCGACGTTCGCCGAGATCGTCGCCGACCTGCGGGCCGACGGGTTCGGGCTCCCCGAAACCGACGCCGTCAACACCGCCGACACCGCCGACACCGCCGGTCCCGCCGAGAAGGCCGACAAGGCCGGCACCGCGGACGCCGGCTTCGGCGTCGAGAGCGAGTCCCGCCGGAAGCCGGACCGGCCCGCCGAGCCGCCGGTCGTGGACACCCCGCCGGAGCCCGGCTGGCGGTCCGGGGGCACGTCGTGGGACGCGACGATGTTCTCCGACGACCCGGCCGGCGACGACGAGCACTACGTCCCGCCGGAGCCGCCGCCGCTGCCCCGGCCGAAGATGGGCGCGTTCCTCATCCTGCTGCTGTTCCTGGCCGGGCTGTTCCTGCTGATCCTGCCCGGCGCGATCGGCGTGGGCCCGACGGTGGCGACGCCGCTGGGCATCCTCGCGCTCGCGACGTCGATCGCGTTGCTGCTGCTGCGCGTCCGGCAGGGCCCGCCGCCCGGCGCCGACCCCAGCAACGGCGCCCAGGTCTGACGCAGGCGCGATGCACATCGAGTTCAGCCCTTCGCGGCGATCGACCGTCGGCGCGGAATGGGAGCTCGGCCTGGTCGACCGCCGCAGCGGTGAGCTGTCCTCGGTCGCCGAGCGGATCCTCGAGGCCGTCCGCCCCGACGGTCAGTCCGAGCACCCCAAGATCAAGCAGGAGCTGCTGCTCAACACCATCGAGATCATCACCGGCGTCTGCGACACGATCGCCGAGGCCAAGGCCGACCTGGCGGAGTCGCTCGACGTCGTGCACGGCGTCGCCGACCCGCTCGGCGTCGAGATGTTCTCGGCCGGGACGCACCCGTTCTCGAACTGGTACCAGCAGAAGGTCACCGACAAGGAGCGGTACGCGAAGCTGATCGACCGGACCCAGTGGTGGGGCCGGCAGATGCTGATCTACGGCGTGCACGTCCACGTCGGGGTCGACCACCGCGACAAGGTGCTGCCGATCCTCGACGCGCTGCTGAACTACGCGCCGCACCTGCAGGCGCTCTCGGCGTCGTCGCCGTACTGGGGCGCCGAGGACACCGGGTACGCGTCGAACCGGGCGCTGATGTTCCAGCAGCTGCCGACGGCCGGGCTGCCGTTCCAGTTCCGGAAGTGGGCCGAGCTGGAGGCCTACACCGAGGACATGTTCACCACCGGCGTGATCGACCACTTCTCGGAGATCCGCTGGGACATCCGGCCGGCACCGCACCTGGGCACGATCGAGATGCGCGTCTGCGACGGGCTGCCGACGCTGCAGGAGGTCGGCGCGATCGCGGCGTTGACGCAGTGCCTGGTCGACGACTTCAGCGAGCGCCTCGACGACGGCGAGATCCTGCCGTCGCTGCCGCCGTGGCACGTCCAGGAGAACAAGTGGCGCGCGGCCCGCTACGGCACCGACGCGATCGTCATCCTGGACGCGGCCGGGCGCGAACGGCTGGTCACCGACGACATCGCCGACCTCCTGGACCGGCTGGAGCCGGTGGCGCGGCGCCTGGACTGCGTGGCCGAGCTGCGCGACGTGGAGACGATCCTGCGCCACGGGCCGAGCTACCGACGGCAACGGGCGGTCGCGGAGGCGCACAAGGGCAGCCTCAAGGCCGTGATGGCGTCGCTGGTCGCCGAGATGCGCGACGGCGTCGTGCGGGGTTAGAGCCGGTCGAGCCGGGTGCGAAGCGTGCCCGGGCCGAGGATCGACGCGCCGAGGGCTTCGACGCGCCGTTTCAGCTCGCGGTCGGCCGTCGCCACCAGGACCTTCGCCTGCTGCTGCCCCACGACCTCGACGATCTTCGAGTCGCCGTCGGTGTCGGCGGCGACGACCTCGACGCCCGGGACCCCGGTGACGTGCTTGGCCTTGCCCTCGACGACCAGGATCACGCGCGGCCACCAGGTGACGGTGGCGTCGTCCGGATCCGGCACGCCGGCCTCGGCGAGTTTCCCGAGCTGGTCGCGCAGGCGCTCGGCGGCCCCGTGCCGGTCGCGCCACCAGCCGTCCGGCCGCGAGCCGACGACGTTGGCGCCATCGACGACCAGGACCAGTTCCTGTCCGACGCGGTCGCGCAGGTCCGGCCAGGCGGCGGCGAAGTCCCGGTGCAGCCGGTAGCCGGGCACGTCGTCGGGGTCCACCCAGCGCACCTCCGCACTTTCGGTGTTCGCGACCCGCGCCTCGGCCCCGTCGGCCAGGGCGAGGACGGTCGTGTAGCTCCACTCCCCATGGTCCACCACGGACGCCGACACCGCGCGGAAGGCTTCGCGGGGGATGGAAGTCTCTTCGAACGCTTCGCGGGCGGCCGCTCCCTGCGCCGTCTCGCCGGCCTCGATGGCGCCGCCGGGCAGGGCCCAGGTCCGGCCGTGGTGCACCCACCAGGCGCGGCGTTGCAGGAGGACGCCGCGGGCGGGGTCGACGAGCAGCAGGCCGGCGGCGCCGTACCGGCCCCAGTGCAGGTGCCCGCAGGAACACTTGACGAAGACGCTCGCGGAGAGGGCACTCACGAGTCCAGCTTTTCACAGCTCGCCGCCGCGCAGAGCGGTGATCCCGCGCGGTGGACGTTCGGAGCAGCCCCCGTTTTCCACGCTACCGGGGAGCACCGACGGTTTCGTCCGGCTCGGCGCGGGACGACGTGAACGACCCTTTCACCTCGTCGGACGTCATGAACGACTCGTTCATGACGTTCCGGGCCGGGATCAGACCGGGGTCTTGGCCGCCTCCAGCGCCAAGGCCGCCGCGCCGACGATCGCCGTGTCGTCGCCCAGGTGGGCCGTGCGGATCCGCGCCAGCGGGCGGTGCCGGGCTCCCGTGATCGCGCCCGCGTAGTGCTCGCGGGCCTCGTCCAGGAACAGGGGCGCCGATTCCGACACTCCCCCGCCGATCACGATGATCTCCGGGTCGAACACGTCCGCCACCAGCGCCAGGCCCTCGCCGAGCCACTTGGCCAGCTCCGCCATCGCCAGCTGGGCGATCGGGTCGCCGTCGCGGGCCGCGCCGGCCACCCGGCGGCCCGTCACCGAGCCCGGGTCGCCCGCGACCTGCGGGGCCAGCACCGTCGACCGCCCCGGGTGGCGGGCCAGCAGCTCCACCGCCGTCGCCGCCAAGGCCGTTCCGCTGCAGTAGCGCTCCCAGCAGCCGTACTTGCCGCACGGGCACGGCCGCCCGCCGCGGACCACCGTCAGGTGCCCCAGCTCGGGTGCCACGCCGTACGCGCCGCGGAACAGCTTGCCGTCCAGCAGCAGCCCCGCGCCGATGCCCGTGCCCAGCGCGACCAGCGCCGCCACGTGGGCGCCGCGGGCCGCGCCGAAGCGGTGCTCGCCCACCATCGCCGCGTTGACGTCGTGCTCCAGCAGCACCGGCAAGCCGACGCGCTTCTCGATCCGGTCCGCGACCGGCGCGCCGCGCCACGCCAGGTGCGGCGCGAACATCACCGACCGGCGGTCGCGCGCCACGAACCCGGCCACGGCCAGGCCGACGCCCGCCACCTCGTGCCGGTTGCGCAGGTCCTCGATCACGCCGGAGATGGCGTCCTCGAGGGCGCCCTCCTCGCTCGGCGTCGCGACGCGTGCCGTGTCGAGCAGGGAGCCGCGCTCGTCCACCACGCCGGCCCGGACGCTCGTCCCGCCGACGTCCACCCCTATCGTCCGCAAGTCAGCTCTCCCACTCGTCGCGCCGGCGGACGGCGATGTGCTGCACCCGCACCGACGCGGAAGCATCCGCCGGTGGCCGCGGCGCGGGCCGGAACCCGGGCATGTGCACGCCCTCCTCCGGTTCCCAGCGGTCCGCGAGCACCGCTCGGAGCAACGCCACGAGCTGCGCCAGCTGTTCCAGCAAGCGGGCGACGAGTTCTGGGCGCTCACCCCGCACCACGGCGACGATCGCACACAGCGGACACCAGCCGCACGCCGAGCCGTCCGCTTTCGCCTGGTCAGGGTCCCCGTGCCCGGCGGCGACGACGCCCTCCAGCCACGGCGCCGCCTTCTCCACGACCATCTCCACGAGCAGGCGGAGCTCCTCCGCGAGCCGCGGTCCGGCGGCCTCGTCCTCTTCGCTCACCCGCGTCCCCGGTTCCCGGCCAGGCTCACGACGAGGCCGTCGGCGTCGGATTCCGCGCCGGTGATCCGGCACGGCCGCAGCGGCTCCGGCAGGGCGATGAGCCTGCGGAAGCCGTCCACGGTGATCGCCAGGTCGTCGTCGACGCGGGCGAGGTCGACCTCGGCGTCCCGGGTGAGCGGGATCGCGATGCGCAGCGTGTAGCCCTCCGGCGCCGGCCGGATGCGCAGCAGGGGCGTGACCGGGGTGCCGTCGCCGTCCAGCGGATCGCCGCCGCGGTAGAGCTCGGCGGCGATCTCCAGCAGCGCGGGCAGCCCGACCGGTTCGACCGCCCGGTGCTCGACGCGGGACACCGCCTCGAACCCGGCGGCCGTCAGTTCGGCCAGGACGGCGTCCTGCTGCGTCCGGCGCGTGCGCAGCCACGACGCGGCGCCGCCGCGCCAGAAGCCGGGCGCGGGCATCAGCCGGTTGGCGATCAGGCCGTCGACGGCGATGCCGCGCAGGGCCAGGGAGCTGAGCGTGCGCCGCGCTTCGGCGACGACCACCCGCTCCGGCGTCAGGACGAGCCGGACGGTGGTCACCGACGGCTCGGTGAGCAGCGCGCGCAGGCCGTCGAGGTGGGCGCCGAGCCGGCGCACCGACTCCGTGACGCGCCGGCCGAACACGCGGTTCAGGTAACCCGAGACGGCTTCGGGCAGGGCGAGCAGCCGCAGCGTTTCGGCCGTCGGCCCGCAGTCGACGACGATGGTCTCCCACGGCCCGTCTTCGGCCAGCCGGCGGACCTCGGTGAGGGCGAGCAGCTCGTCGACGCCGGGCAGCACGGTGAGCTCCTCGGCGTCCAAGGTGTCGAGTCCCGCGCCGGACAGGGCCGTCCGCAGCTCGGCCCGCAGCCGGTGCCAGGTGGTGTCCACCAGGGTCCGCGAGTCGATCTGCACGGCGGAAAGGAGAGCGTCCACTTCGGACGGCTCGGCGCCGAGGGGGTGGCCGAAGGCGTCGCCGAGCGAGTGCGCCGGGTCGGTGGACGCGACGAGCGTCTTCCTGCCGCGGGCGGCCAGGGCGGCGCCGGTCGCCGCGGCCAGCGTGGTCTTCCCGACACCCCCCTTGCCGGTGAACAGCAGGATCCGCACGCGGCTACCCCTCGGCCCGCTTCTTGAGCTCCTTCAGGGCGGTGTCCATGACCATCTTCTCGGCCTTGCGGCGCAGCAGGCCGATCATCGGGAGCGCCAGCTCGACCGACAGCGTGTACGTGACGCGGGTGCGGCCGCCGAGGTCTTCGAGCGCGTAGCGGCCGTTCTGCGCCTTCTGCATCTGGCCCTTGACCAGGTGCCAGCTGACGCCGAGGCCGTCACCGTCCCAGTCGTACTCGAGGGTGTAGACGTCCTTGATCGGGCCCGCGTCGAGGGTGAGCTTGACCTGCTTGGCGCGCCCGTCACCGTCGGTGTCGAGGACCTCGGTCTGCCGGACGGCCTTGGCCCATTCCGGGTACGCGGGGAAGTCGGCGATCACGGCCATCACCCGGCTGGGCTCGGCGTCGACCTCGATGGACTGTGTGGACTGCTCGGCCATGGGACGAAGCGTAGCCGCCGCGGCCGGTCACCAGCGCAGCACGTAGGGCTGCCCGGTCTCCTTGAAGTGACCCACGTTGCGGCACTCGGTCAGACCCAGCCGGGCCCGCGGCGCCAGGGGCTGGTGCACGTGCCCGAACACCGACCAGCGCGGCCGCTGGGCGCGGATCAGCTCCAGCAGCGCCGTCGAGCCGATCTCGCTGCGGCGCGCGACGACGTCGTAGGTCAGCTCGGGCAGGGCCGGCGGGCCGTGCGTGCAGAGCACGTCGACCTCGGTCAGCGCGGCCACGCTCGCGTCGTAGTCCTCGCGATCCCGCAGGTAGGGGCGCCAGGCGGCGCCCTTGCGACGGCGCGGGACGACGCCGTCGGGCAGCAGCGCGCCGCCGACGAACCCGAACCGCAGGCCGCCGATCTCGGCCACCTCGCCGTCCAGGACCCGGATGCCCTCGCCGGCGAACTCGGGCCACAGCGCCGGGGTGTCGACGTTGCCGGGGGTGGCGTAGGTGGGCGCGGTCATCGCCGCGAACAGCGTCGCGTACTGGGCGTGGATGGCCTCGTCGACGGCGCCGGCCGGGTCGTCGAGACTCGCCCAGAGCGTCCGCGAGTAGGCAACGGTTTCGTCACGGGTGCCCTCGCGGCGCAGCCGCGCGAACTCGCCCACCTTTTCGGCGCCGAACAGGGCGCCCATGATGCCCTTGTCGTGCTCCCGGTAGTCGACGAAGTCCAGCAGGTCGCCGAGCACGACCAGCGCGTCGGCCCCGTCCCCCGCCCGCTTCAGCGCGTCCGCGTTGCCGTGCACGTCCGAGACGACGTGTACCCGCACCCCTGGCCCCTACCTCTCGCCGCGCGGAGGAACGCCGGGCTCGCGCCCGTCCTCCAGGATCTCCTTCAGCCCGAGTGCGATCACCTTCGCCGCGCGGGCCCGCCGGTCGAACTCCCGGCGCAGGTCGCGTGGCGCCAGCGCACGGGGCGTCCCGGCCGCGTCGGCGGGGGTCGCCCGCAGGAAGTAGTGCAGCAGGGTGCCGTCGAGCACCGGCTCGAGCCAGACCTCCATCGTACCGACGAGCGCGCCCCGCACGGTCCAGCGCAGACCCTTGTCCCCCCGGTCGGTGTAGACCTCCAGGACCAGGTCGGGCCAGTAGCGCCGCCAGGACGCCGGTTCGGCGAAGACCGCGGCCACGGTGGCCGGCGGAACGGCGAGGAACGTCTCGTCGACGATGTCGAGTGAGGGTGGCGCGTTCACGTGCGAAGAATGTCACGCCCTCGCCGTGCGACGGCGATCAGCATGGTCTTAAGGTGCTCACCACGCTAAGTTGACTGGCGGGTAACAGCGGTGTCGCCTGCCGCACGCGTTGAACACGGAGGTCCACGTGCGCGAATACAGCGCTCCCGCCGGGAAGCCGGTGGCCGACGACGAGAACATGTCCGATGTCGTCTGGGCGAACGCCGAGCGGTTCTCGGACGTGGTGAGCTTCCGCCGCCAGGTCGACGGGACCTGGCTGGACGTCACGGCCAAGGAGTTCGCCGGCCAGGTGCTGGCGGTGGCCAAGGGCATGGCCAAGGCCGGGATCGGCCGCGGCGACCGCGTCGCCATCATGTCCAAGACCCGCTACGAGTGGACGCTGATCGACTTCGCGATCTGGGCGGCGGGCGCGGTCACGGTGCCGATCTACGACACCTCCTCCGCCGAGCAGGTGCACTGGATCCTCTCCGACTCGGCCGCCAAAGGGATCTTCGTCGAGACGAACGGCCACGCCGCGACGCTCGAGGAGGTCCGGGACCGGCTCACCGGGCTGGACAACACGTGGCAGATCGAGGGCGGCTCCCCCGCCGTCGAGGAGCTGGCCGCGGTGGGCGCTTCGCTCTCGGACGACGAGCTGCACGCGCGCCGCCGCGAGGTGACCGCGGACGAACTGGCCACGATCGTCTACACCTCGGGCACCACCGGCCGCCCCAAGGGCGTCGAGCTGACCCACCGCAACCTGCTGGCCGAGATCCGCGCCGACATCGAGGCGTTCCCGCAGCTCATGGAGCAGGGCAACTCGCTGCTGGTGTTCCTGCCGCTGGCGCACGTGCTGGCCCGCGCGATCGCCGTGACGGCGCTGTCCGCTCGCGTCACCCTCGGGCACACCCCCGACGTCAAGAACCTGGTCGCCGACCTGGGCACGTTCCGGCCGACGTTCGTCGTCGCGGTGCCGCGCGTGTTCGAGAAGGTCTACAACTCGGCGAAGCAGAAGGCGCACGGCGACGGCAAGGGCAAGATCTTCGACGCCGCGGAAGCCGTCGCGGTCGCCTACAGCGAGGCACAGGACAAGGGCGGCGCCGGCGTCGCGCTGAAGCTGAAGCACCTGGCGTTCGACAAGCTCGTCTACGGCAAGCTGCGCGCGGCCCTCGGCGGCCGCTGCGTCGCCGCGGTCTCCGGCGGTGCCCCGCTCGGCGCGCGGCTCGCGCACTTCTTCCGCGGCATCGGCGTCCCGGTGTTCGAGGGCTACGGCCTGACCGAGACGTCCGCCGCGGCGAACGTCAACACCCAGACGGCGTTCCGCGTCGGCACCGTCGGCAAGCCGGTCAACGGCACGTCGGTCCGCATCGCCGACGACGGTGAAGTGATGCTCAAGGGCGACGTCGTGTTCCGGGCGTACTACAACAACCCCCAGGCGACGGCCGAGTCGCTCACCGACGGCTGGTTCCACACCGGCGACCTCGGCGAGCTCGACGTCGACGGCTTCCTCAAGATCACCGGCCGCAAGAAGGAGATCATCGTGACGGCGGGCGGCAAGAACGTCGCCCCGTCCGGCCTCGAGGACACCATCAAGGCGGCCCCGCTGGTCAGCCAGGCGATGGTGGTCGGCGACCAGCGCCCGTTCATCGCGGCGCTGGTCACCGTGGACGAGGAGTACTTCCCGTCCTGGAAGTCCCAGCACGGCAAGCCCGCCGCGGCCACGGTGGCCGACCTTTCTTCGGATGCCGACCTGCTCGCGGAGATCCAGGCCGCGGTGGACGAGGCGAACAAGCAGGTGTCGAAGGCCGAGGCGATCAAGAAGTTCACGGTGCTGGCCAACGACTTCACCGAAGCCGGTGGCGAGATCACGCCGAGCTTGAAGCTGAAGCGCAACGTGGTCACCAAGAACTACGCGAACGACATCGAGGGCCTGTACACGAAGTAAGCGTCACTCGAGCCGCTGGGCCGCGATGAACTCGCGGTACCAGTGGTAGCTCGCCCTCGGCGTGCGACGCTGGGTCGTGTAGTCCACGTGCACCAGGCCGAACCGGTGCTTGTACCCGTGGGCCCACTCGAAGTTGTCCAGCAGTGACCAGCAGAAGTACCCGCGCAGGTCGACGCCCGCCGCCGCCGATGCCCGGGCCGCTTCGATGTGTGAACGCAGGAACGCGATGCGCTGCTCGTCGGCGAACATGCCGCGCTCGTCGAGGACGTCCGGGTACACGCAGCCGTTTTCGGTGACGTACAGCGGCGGCAGCCCCGGGTAGCGGTTGTGCAGGCCGACCAGGGCTTCTGTGAGCCCCTCCGGCTCGACCGGCCAGCCCATGCCGGTCCGCGGGACGTCCGGCAGGCGCGTCGTGTCCACGCCGATGTCGGCCACCGTGCGGCGGGCCGGGTCCGGCTCGCGGTGCGGCGCGTCGGCGACGTGCTGCCGGTAGTAGTAGTTGACGCCCAGGTAGTCCAGTGGCGCGGCGATCGTCTCCAGGTCACCCTCGGCCCGGAACGAGAAGTCCGAGACGCCGTCGAACATCACCGCCAGCCCGGGCGCGTACCGGCCGCCGAACAACGGGTCGGTGAACTGGCGCCGCAGCAGCGTGTCCTGGCGGGCCGCCGCCGCGGCGTCCGCGGCCGAGTCCGTCACCGGCACCGCGGGCGACTGGTTGAGCACGATCCCGAACCGGTGCCGCGAGGGCGCCTGCGCGCGCATCGCCCGCACCGCCAGGCCGTGGCCGAGCAGCAGGTGGTGGGCGGCGGCGAGCGCGCCGTGGCCTTCCCGCACGCCCGGCGCGTGCCGTCCTTCGCCGTACCCCGCGACCGCGCACGGGTACGGCTCGTTCAACGTCGTCCAGTGGTCGACGACGTCGCCGAGCTCCTCGTGCACCAGCGCCGCGTATTCGGCGAAGCGCGACGCGGTGTCGCGGGACCGCCAGCCGCCGTCGTCCTCCAGCGCCTGCGGCAGGTCCCAGTGGTACAGCGTGAGGAACGGCTCGATCCCCTGCTCCCGCAGGGCTTCCACGAGCTGCCGGTAGAAGCCGATCCCCTTCGCCGAGACGCCCCCGCGGCCGGAGGGCTGGATCCGCGGCCAGGAGACCGAGAACCGGTAGGAGTCGACGCCCAGCGCGGCGAGCAGGGCGAGGTCGCGGGGCCAGCGGTGGTAGTGGTCCGCCGCCGGCTCGCCGGTGTCGCCGCCGGCGATCGCGCCGGGCACCGCCGCGAAGGTGTCCCAAATGGACGGCCCGCGGCCGTCCGCGGTGGTCGCGCCCTCGATCTGGAACGCCGAGGTGGCGACGCCCCAGCGGAAGCCGGGCGGGAAACTGGTGGTCACGGTCAACTCCCGGAGGTCAGCCCTTGAGCGCGCCCTGCATGATGCCGCCGACGATCTGGCGGCCGAACAGCAGGAACACGAGCAGGACGGGGACGGTGCCGATGGTGGCGGCGGTGAGCACGAGCGTGTAGTCGGTGGTGTAGCCACTGGCCAGGGTGGACAGTGCGGTCTGGACGGTCGGGTTCTCCGGGACCAGCACGACCAGCGGCCAGAAGAAGTCGTTCCAGGCCTGCATGAACGTGAACAGCCCGAGCACCGCCGCGGCCGGGCGCGCCGCGGGCAGCGCGACGTGCCAGAACAGCCGCAGCGAGCCGCAGCCGTCCATCCGGCCGGCTTCGAGGAGCTCCAGCGGCAGCGCCCGTTCGAAGTACTGGCGCATGAAGAACACGCCGAACGCGGTGACCAGGCCGGGCACGATCACCGCCTGCAGCTGCCCGGCCCAGCCGAAGTCGGCCATCATCATGTAGAGCGGCACGACGCCCAGCTCGGTCGGGATCGCCTGGGTGGCGACCACGAGGAGCAGCAACAGGGTCCGGCCGCGGAACTTCAGCTTGGCGAAGGCGAACCCGGCCAGCGTCGAGAACAGCACCACGGACACGGTGATCGTGCCCGCGACGATCATCGAGTTCCCGAGCGCCAGCGCGAAGTCCGTCTCGTCGAAGACGCGGGCGATGTTCTCGAACAGGTGCCCGCCGGGCACGAGGACCGGCGGCACGCTCCCGACCGCTTCCGACGTCTGCGAAGAGACGACGAACGACCAGTACACGGGGAACGCCGAGCCGGCCAGGATCGCGATCAGCGCGGCGTAGGTCCACGGGCTCGCGACGCGGCGCACGATGCGCCGCGCCCGCCCGGGGACCGCCGGCGGCGCGGGCGCGGCCGGGGTCAGCACGGTGGTCATGTCGGCTCCTCAGTCCGTTTGGATGCGCCGGGTCACCAGGTACGACAGGCCCGCGACGAGCATCGTGGCCACGGCGAGGATCAGCGCGATCGCCGAGCTGTAGCCGAAGTCGTACTTGGTGAAGCCCTGCTCGTAGAGGTAGAGCGCGGCGGTCTGGAACTGCCGGTCCGACCCGCCGGTGGCCGCGGCCGTGCCCGGGTTGAACAGCAGCGGCTCGGCGAGCAGCCGCATGTTCCCGGTCGTCGCGATCACCGTCGAGAAGATGATCTGCGGCCGCAGCAACGGCACGGTGATCCGCCAGAACTGCTGCCACCCCTTCGCGCCGTCGAGGGTGGCCGCCTCGTACAGGGTCGAGGGGATCGCCTGCATCGACGCGAGGAAGATCAGCGCGTGGTAACCGGTCCAGCGCCACACCACCATCGCCGCGATGGCGGTGTGCGAGCTGGCCGTGCCGGCCTGCCAGTCGACGTGCCCGCCGCCGAACCAGCTGAGCACCCAGTTCACCAGCCCGAAGTCCCGGCCGAACAGCTGCGCGAAGATGATCGTCACCGCCGCCACCGAGGTGATGTTCGGCAGGATCATCCCCATCCGGAACATCGTGCGCCCGCGCAGCCGGCGGTTGAGCAGGTGCGCGATGCCGAGCGCGAACAGGATCTGCGGGATGGTGGTCAGCAGCCACAGGCTGACCGTGTTCCCCATCGCGTTCCAGAAGTACGGGTCGTGGAACAGCAGCTGCTCGTAGTTCCCGAAGCCGATGAACGCCGCGCCCTCGGCGTCGAGCAGGTTCCGCTTCTGCAGCGACACGAAGGCCGTGTAGAGCAGCGGGAACAGCCCGAAGACGCCGAAGATCAGGAAGTACGGGCTGACGAAGCCGAACGGCGACAGCTTGACGTCCCACTTGTGCCGCCGGTCGGCGAGGCTCAGCGTGTTTTTCGAGGCCATCACTTCAGCTTCGAGACGTCACCGACCAGCTGCTGCCACGCCGCCGCGCCGTCCTGCTTGCCCTGCTCGACGCGCTGCATCGCGTTGCCGAACTCCGTCTGGACGTCGCCGGCCTTCGGGCCCTGGTACTGCGGGTTCAGCTTCTTCGCGGCGTCGGTGAAGAGCTTGCCGACGGGCGCGTCGTGGAAGAACGGGTTGGTGTAACCGGTGATCTTGGGGTCGTTGTAGAGCGACGGGGTCGAGGGCAGCAGGCCCTGGCTGGTGAAGACCTTCGCCTGCTGCTCGGGCGCGGTCAGCCACGCGGCGAGGTCGGCGGCTTCCTTGGTGTGCTTGCCCTGCTTGGGCACGGTCAGGTACGAGCCGCCCCAGTTGCCGCCCCCGCCGGGCACGGTCGCGACGTCCCACTTGCCCGCGGTGTCCGGCGCCTGGTCCTTGATCTTGGTCATCATCCAGGCGGGGCAGGTGACGGTGGCGAACTGGCCCTGGGTGAACCCGGTGTTCCAGGTCGGCGTGCTGTAGAGCAGGCCGGCGGAGAGGTTCGCCTTGACGGCGTCGACGACCTGGTCCCAGCCGGTGCGCAGCGCGGGGTTGCTGTCGACGACCAGCTGGTCGTTCTGGTCGTAGTAGCCGACCGGGGCCTGGCCGAAGATCGCGTTGAGCACGGTCGGGCCGCCGTCCATGAACTTGACGCCACCCGGCGCCTTGGCCTGGAAGCGCTTGCCGGTTTCGAAGAACGCCTGCCACGTCGGCCAGAGCGCGGAGACCGCGTCGCGGTCGGCGGGCAGCTGGGCCTGCTCGAACAGGTCGCGGCGGTAGCAGATGGCCAGGCCGCCGACGTCGGTGCCGTAGCCGATCTGCTGGCCGCCCTTGGCCAGCGAGGCCGACCACTTCCAGCCCAGCCAGCGGTCCTTGAGCTGGGCGCCGCCGACGGTGTTGAGGTCGACGAACTTGTCCGGCGTCGCCTTGAACTGGGCGACGTACCCGGTGTCGATCGCCTCGATGTCCGCGGCGCCACCGCCGGTGGCCAGGTGCGCGGCGAGGTTCTTGTGGTGGTCGGAGTACGACGCGGTCCGCTCGGTGATCTCGATGTCCGGGTGCGCGGCCTGGTACTCCTTGATCAGGTCGGTGTAGCCGAAGTTGCCGAAGAGGCCGAGGCTGAGCTTGACCTTCCCGCCGCCGCCGGCGTCGCTGCTCCCGCAGGCGCTCAACGCGGTGACCGCGGCCAGGCCGGCGCACACCACGCCGGCGAGCAGGCGGATCCGGCGGGTTGTCGTTTTCGGGCGCATGAGATCTCCGTTGTTCTGCGGGCCGATCGGAAAACGCGGGACCTATGAGAGCGCTCCCAGCCCACATCCGTCAAGTAACGAAATCGTAACGTACCTCGGCATTTACGCAGTCAGAGATCATATGTTAAGAATGTAACCGGTTACAGCTGCGACATCCGAGGCTTCGCCTCGGGCCGGGGGCTCCGCCACCCGGAACCCCCGGAAAGCAGTACAGGAGGCCAGCATGGTTACCGCCCGCGAGATCGCCCAGCTCTGCGGGGTTTCGGTCGCGACCGTGTCGCGGGTCTTCAACCGCCCCGCCACGGTGAGCGCGACGACTCGGGAGAACGTCGAGCGCGTCGCCCGGGAGCTCGACTTCTCGCCGAACGAGTCGGCGCGGGCGCTGTCGCGGCAGCGCTCGGCGATGGTCGGGCTGGTCTGGGACACCGACCACCGGCGGCCCGGCTGGCGGCACCCGTTCCTGCAGGACCTGTTGCTGGGCCTCAAGTCCGCGCTCAGCTCACACGGCTACCACCTGCTGCTGCTCGCCACGAGCGACGACGCCCGCGACCGCAACCCGGGCGTTTCGCTGGCCGACCCGATCGCGTACGTCGGCATGACCCGGCGGCACCACCTGGCCGGGCTGGTGCTGATCGACAGCGGGACGGACGCCGACGCGTTCGCCACGTTCGCCCAGTCCGGGCTGCCGTGCGTCGCGGTCGACGTGGCCCTGTCGGGGCCGCGGGCGACCTACGTGACCTCGGACAACGCGGCGGGCGCGGCCGAAGCCGTCCGGCACCTGGCCGCGCTGGGGCACGACCGGATCGCGACGATCACCGGCCCCCGCGGCAACGCCCCCGCCGCGGCCCGCACCGAGGGCTACCGGCGCGGGCTGGTCGAGGCCGGGCTGCCGGCGCGCGAGGACTTCGTGGTGACCGGCGACTTCTACCGCGAGAGCGGGTTCGTCGGGATGCGGCGGCTGCTGGCCCGCAAGGACCCGCCGACGGCGGTGTTCGCGGCCAGCGACGAGATGGCGGTCGGCGCCCTGCTGGCGGCCCGCGCGGCCGGTTTGTCGGTGCCGGCGGACCTGGCCGTCGTCGGCTTCGACGACATCGAGGTGGCGTCCCTGGTGGACCCCGCGCTCACGACGGTGGCCCAGGACAAGCCGGGCTTCGGCACCGCGGCGGCGGGCGCGCTGCTGGCCATGATCGACAACGCGGGCGCCCCGGAACCCGTGCACCTGCCGACGAAACTGGTGGTCCGCGACTCCTGCGGCTCCCGGTCGTAGCGGGCGCTAAGCGGTGATCTTCGCGTCCCAGTCGATGTGGTGCTCGTAGACCCAGCCCGGTTTTTCGCCGACGTCCTGGCCCGAACTCGACGCGACCAGCTTCTCGACGCGCTCACGGCGAAGCCCTTCGTACGCCGCGAACGCCGATGCCGGGTCCGGCAGGTCGCGCAGGCACTGCGCGAGAACGACGCTGTCCTCGATCGCCATCGACGCACCCTGCGCGTCCGCCGGGGCCGCGGCGTGCGCGGCATCGCCGACGAGCACCATCTCCGGCGTCGACCAGATCCGCGTTCGCGGGACGTCGTAGGAGTGGCCGCCGAACACCTCGTCGCCGGTCGCCGCGATGATGTCCATGCAGGGCAACGGTTCCCCGGCGAACGCCGCGTATGCGAACTCGCGCCACCCCTCGGGGGTCACCGCCGCGATCGCCTCGTGGGAGCGCTCGGCGTCGGGGACGCGGGCGAACCAGAACGTCGCGCCGTCCGGGGCGGTCGTGAACCCGAAGGCCGCTTTGCTCCCGCGGACCATGCGGTAGATCCCCGCCGCCGACGGCAGCCCCGGCGCATGCGTGTAACCCCAGACGATGGTCTGGCCGGTGTAGCGCGGCGCGTCGGCGTCCGGGTCGATCAGCTTCCGGACCACCGAGTGCAACCCGTCCGCGCCAACCACCACGTCACCTGTTTCGGTGGTGCCGTCGGCGAATTCGGCCGCGACGCCGGTACCGACCGGCTTCACGTCGACCAGCCGCTTGCCCCGTTCGATCGGGACGCCCCGGCGCGCGGCTTCGGCCTGCAAGACGCGGTAGAGCGCCGCGCGGGTGAGCGTGCGCGGCGCATCGAGGCCGTCGGTGCCGAACTCCCGGCGCCCCACGGTTTCCCCGTTCTGGGTGACCAGTTCGACGCCGATCGCCGCGAAGGACGCGTCGATCACCGGCCGGTCGGCGCCGATCGCGCGCAGGGCGTCCATGCCGTTGTGCATGATCGTGAGGAACGCGCCGACGTCGTCCCCGCCGGCCGGGTAGGCCTCGAAGACCACCGGATCGTGGCCCGCCAGCTTCGCCGCCATCGCCGTGACCGTGCCGGCGATCCCGCCACCCGCGACCAGTACCCGCACTCCGCATTCCCCCAGAAGACTCCACAGTGAACTCCGCGTGCCGCCGCTCACGACGTTACCGTGACGGCGGCACGCGGCGCTCACTCCTTGGCGCCACTGGTGGCGATGTCGCCGTTGAGGCCGCGGGGGTAGAAACCGCCCGAGGAGACCTTGTCCGGGTTGAGGTAGGCGATGTTGAGGACGCGGTCGGCGGAGCGGCCGAACGCGATGCCGTTCGCGTCCGCGGGGACGAGGTTCGCCTTGCCGTCCTTGAGGACGCCTTCGTCGTCGTCCGCCTTGCCGTCGAGGCTGTCGCGCGCGTCGGAGATCTTGTTCGTGACATCGCCGAGGCCGCGTTCGAACAGCTGTCCGCGCACGATGCCCGCGTGGTAGGCCTCGACCGCGAGGATGCCCGCCGCCGCGTCGAGGAACGTCTTGTTGTTCACCAGCGGCGCCGCGCCCTTGTAGGCCGACACGCCGACGTCTTCGAAGAGGAACGCGGCGAGCAGGAAGTTGTTCTCGCTCGCGAACGGGTCGAAGGTCTGGCCTTCCTTGATCACCCCCGCGGCCTGCATGGCGGCGGTGAAGCTGTTCTGGAAGTCGATCTCCGGCTGCGCGACGGCGGCCTTGTCGAGCGCCTTGCGCAGGAAGGTGACGTGGGCGACCTCGTCGCCGGCGATCTCCTGGACGATCTGCTTGGTGTGCTCGCTCTTGAACTTCACGGCGTGCCCGCCGGACACCTTGCCGAGGTTGCCGACGCCGTTGACGTACTTCTCGTTCAGCCCGTAGCCGTAGACGGCGAACGAGTACAGGTTCGCCTCGAGGTACTCCAGGTTGAGCGCGAAGTTCAGCACCGCGGCGTCGCTGGCGGCGGCGTCCTGCGCGTTCTGCTCCGGGTACTGCGAAGTCGCGCCCGCCGAGCCGAGGCCCAGCGACAGCGCGGTTCCGAGCGCGCCGGCACCCGCGACGCCGAGCCCCGCCGCTCCCGCAGCCTTGAGGAAGCGGCGGCGGTCGGTCGCGTTCTCCGCGCTGCGCTCGACGAGCTGCTGTGTGTAGCGTTTTCCGAACACCGGGGGACGTCCTCTCGTGACGAGTTCGTCCACCTCACCCACCGGTCATACGTACCCGGACGGCCCCCGGCTCGGTCAAATCGGAAAAAAGTTCGTACTGTTTCTATTCTTGCAGGTCACAGCCGCAGGTCACGCCTGTTCGGCTGCGGCGAGC
The DNA here is from genome assembly GCA_049998055.1 of Amycolatopsis sp. cmx-4-37. GTDB lineage: Bacteria > Actinomycetota > Actinomycetes > Mycobacteriales > Pseudonocardiaceae > Amycolatopsis. The sequence continues at coordinate 161,553 of JAEBEK010000009.1, forward strand.
CGGACGCACACGGCGAGCGCGCGGACGGCCTCCTCGACGTCGGCGAGCACCGGGAACGTCGGCGCGATGCGGATGACCGCGTCGGCCGGGTCGTCGCCGTGCGGGTGGGTCGCCCCGGCCGGGGTCAGCGCGACGCCGGCCTCCTTCGCCAGCCGCACGACCTCCTTGGCGGTGCCTGCGGGCACGGTCAGCGACACGAAGTACCCGCCGGTCGGCTTGGTCCAGGAGGCCAGGTCCGAGAGTTCTTCGGTGAGGATCCGGTCGACGGCCGCGAACTTCGGGCCGATGATCTCGGAGTGCTTGCGCATGTGCGCGCGGACGCCGTCCTCGTCCTTGAGGAACCGCGCGTGCCGCAGCTGGTTGACCTTGTCCGGGCCGATGGTGCGCTTGCCGGTGTTGCCGACCCACCAGGCGAGGTTGGCCTCGGACGCGCCGAAGAAGCCGACGCCCGAGCCGGCGTGGGTGATCTTCGAGGTCGAGCCGAAGACGAAGACGCGGTCGGCGTTCCCGGCCTCGGTGGCCAGCGCGAGGACGTCGGCCAGCGCCGGCTCGTCGTCGGTCAGGTGGTGCACGGCGTAGGCGTTGTCCCAGAAGATCCGGAAGTCGGGCGCCGCGGTGGTCATGGTGGCGAGCCGCTCGACCACGTCGTCACTGAACGTGACGCCGGTGGGGTTGCTGTACTTCGGCACGCACCAGATGCCCTTGACGGCGGAGTCCTCGGCGACGAGGCGCTCGACGACGTCCATGTCGGGGCCCTGGTCGGTCATCGGGACGGGGACCAGCTCGATGCCGAAGCGCTCGGTGAGCGCGAAGTGCCGGTCGTAGCCCGGGACGGGGGCGAGGAACTTCAGGGCCGGCTCGTCGGCCCAGCGGCGCTCGGCACCGGGCAGCTTCGACAGCAGCGCCTGGACGACGGCGTCGTGCATGAGCTCGAGGCTGGAGTTGCCGGCGGCGAGCAGCTGCTCCACCGGGACCTGCAGCGCGCCCGCGAAGATGCGGCGCAGCTCGGGCAGGCCCTTGAGGCCGCCGTAGTTGCGGACGTCGGTGCCGTCCTCGGCCTTGACGGTGCCGTCGCCGGGGAGGGTCAGCAGGCCGTTCGCGAGGTCGAGCTGCTCCGGGGAGGGCTTGCCGCGGGTGATGTCGAGGGAGAGGCCGCGGTCGACCAGGGCCGCGTAGTCGCGGCGGGCCGTGTCGACGTCGACGGAAGCAGTGGTCATGGCGTCAACGCTAAACCCGGCGTCGATACCATTTCGGGGCGGGTCCTGGCTAGGGTGGTTGGTGTGCATTTGGTAGTCCACGCCGACCAGCGGCAGTTCTCGTTGCGCGACTCCGGTTCCCGCCTGGACGGCAGCGGCTGGACGGCGCTCGCGGTGGAGTCCCACCGGATCGGCGCGGAGCCGGGCGGCATCGCCATCGCCACGGCCCGCTCGGACCTGGTGGAGTCGTCGATCACGCTCGCTCCTTCGCCGCCCCCGTTGGCGGCGGACGCCGAGCACGCGGTGGAAGCGGATCTTCCGGTTCCGAGCGGAAAAGTCGTGATTTCCGGTCCGGCTGACTACCCGTCGCAGGAAAAGTTCTTTTCGGTGCTGCCGGGGTTGTACCGGGCGCGGGTGTCGTACATGCCGGCCGGGCCGCCGCCGGTGGACTGGAACGACCACGAGTACGGGGAGCACTACCGGTACGTGGTGGAGATGTGGCCGGCGTCATCGGAGTCGGACGTCGAGGTTCTGAAGCAGGGCGCGTCCGTCTGGGACGGTTAGGTCGGAGGTCTGCGGCGGCGTGACGTGGCCGATGCAGCTTGTCCGGCAAGGTCGGACGTCGTGCAGGCCCGCAGCCGACGGCTGCGGGCCTTTCCCATGGTCGACTGTTCACGCCGCGAACGGCAACGGCTGGTGCAGGTTGTTGCGCCTGGGTTTTCGGCGCTCGTCCAGGAACACTGGTGGCAGGAACTCAGGAACCCGTCGGCCGCGATGCGGACCTGCCAGCCGGAACGGTGCAACAGCCGGTGGTGGTGGGCGCACATCAGGACCAGGTTGCCCAGCTCGGTCGGGCCACCGTCAGCCCAATGGCGGACGTGGTGACCCTGACAGTGCCGGGGTGGGCGATGGCAGCCGGGGAAGGCGCAGCCGCGGTCGCGCAGGTACAGCGCGTGGCGCAGCGGCGTGGAGATCAAGCGTCGCTGGTGACCCAGGTCGAGAGGCTCGCTCTTAGTACCCAACACCGCGGGGATGAGCTTGCAGTCACACGCGTGGATCCGCGCCTCGGCCGCCGACATCGTGCCCAGGTCACCGACGATGGCCCGGCCGACACCAGACTTCAAGTCCTCCAACGACACCGCGACCATGACGTGGGCTCGTTCACCGGCCTGCAGCGGCAACTCTGGGGAGTTGAGGGCCAGATCGATCGCGTCGGAGAACGCATCGCCGTAACGTTCCTGCGGGGAACGCAGGTCGGGGCCTTCGTCGGTGGTGCGGCGTTGCGCGAGAGAATCCAGGAGGGCGCTGGCTCGGGTGCCGGTCTCGTCGTCGAAGCGGCCGTTCAGTTCCCAGATCCCGGTTCTTTTGCGACGCAACGACAGTTCACGACTGGGGGTGGCGGGTTCGGTCTCCTCGGGTGCGCTGCCATCGGGGTCCAGGTGCGCCAGGATCCGGGCACCCAGAGCGGCGACCTGTCTGTGCCCGGCGTCTTCGGCGAAGGACAGCAGGTGCCGTTCGGCGTCGTCACGGTGTTCGGGCGGGACCTGGGTCATGACGCCGACGATGGTGTCGATCATCGGGGTGCTCAACCGGCCGTCCAACGCGGCAGCGCCGGTGGCGGGAGCAACGGCGGGAATCGGGGTGCCATCAAGATTGTGGCTGGACGTGAGAGCGCGGGCTCGCTTGACTACAGTCTCGGCGGCGGCCTTGGGGACGTCGGCGAGGTGCTCGAAAAGCCGCGCCACAGACCGGTAGCCGAAGAGTTCCATGACACCGCGGGACTCGATTTCCGCCAGCACAGAACCGATCTCAGCCTCAGCAGACCGAGCGACGGTGAGCAGGGTGGAGATGCGGTCGGCCAGGGCCACCGCATCCGCTTTCCACACCGTTTCGCTGTCCACACACCAAGATTACCGGCGGTCGAACGCATGGTCATCACTCGATCAGGTAGAAGCGGCAGCGCGGCAGGGGCAGCGTTGCGTGGGGAATCGGCGCTCCGGCACCGAGCAGGAAGCAACAACAGCAAGCGCCGATTTCCTACGCCCCGGCGAAGCCGCATCTTGAAAACCCGGGAAATCCCCCGTTACAGAGCCGTCAGCGTCGCAAGCTTCCAGTGCCCGTCGATCCGCTTAGCAGTAACGGCCAGCTGAGCCACCGAAGACGACGGCGCTCCCCCACCCTGCGTCACCGTCTGCTGGTCCAGGAACAACAACAGCGAAGCATCGTCCCCCACCAAAGTCCGCACCCCCACAGCCCGAACAGTCGTAGTACGCACCAGCTTCTCCGCCGTAGCCCGAGTACGCGCCGAAGCGAACTGATCCCGGTACTGCCCAACGGCATCCCCAGTCAGCACCTCGGAAGCCGCCCGCTCGGTACGAGAAAGATTCGCGTAGTCGTAAGAGAAAATCGCCTTCACCGCGTCACTCACCTCAGCGGAAACCGAAGAAGTGGCCGAAGTGTCGACCAAAGCAAGATTGTCACCCGGAGAAAGCGAAGCCGTCTCGACGCCGAACCACACCGCGCCCCCGAGTGCCACCACCACGATCGCCGCCAGCACGCGCCTCATGAGCCCGCCGCCTGGACTCCCGCGATCTTCCAGCCGTCCGGGGATCGCGCGACGTCGACCGTCAACCGGTTCAGGCGAGGAGAAGCAGCCGAACCGCCCGTCGAGACCCGGACGTCCAGGACCGCCAGCAGACGCGCCTTCCCGTCGGAAATCTCGGTCACCGCCGCCTGCACCAGCGACGCGGAAGACACCGTGCGAGCCGTCGTCGCCCGGTCGATCTGCACCTGACGATCGCCGCTGAGGTCCTTCCCGTACTGCCCCGTGGTAGCCGCGATCCAGCGGTCCACGGCCGCGCCCGCCGAGCGGTAGTCGATCGTGTTCAGCGTGACCAGTTCCGGGCCCGCCGCGGCCAGCACCGCGTCCCGGTCCCGGCCGCGAGCGGCCGAGTCGTCCGAAGCGGCCCGCCACCACGACCAGCCCGTGAAACCCGCCGCCAGCACGGAAAGCACCGCGGCCACGGCCAAAACCCTCACGGCGCGCCCAGCAGCTTGCCCAGTCCACCCGCCGATGGCCCGGTCAGCAGGCTCAGCATCCCCGGAAGCTGCTGAGGAGCCGGAGCGGCCTGCTGCGAAGGCGCGGCCGGGATGGCCGGCGGCTTGCCCGCGTAGGGCGCGTTCTGCGACCCGCGCACCCCGGTCGGGCTGCCCGGCGGCTCGGCGCAGTACGCGTTCATGTTTACCGGCGCTTCGGTCTCGTCGTTCGCCGGACGCTGCTTCGTCCCTTCGTAGCCCTTCGTGCACGAAGCCGGGTCGAAGAAGTTCAGCACCACACCGAGGTGCCCGGTGCCGTCCGGGGACGTCGACGGCGAGAACGCCGAGATGATCGGGTACGCCACCAGCAGTTCCTCGATGGCGTCCTTGCGCGACGTCGTGATCTGCGCGGTGGTCAGCAGGTTGGCGAACAGGACGCCCAGGTCCGTGCCGGACGCGGCGAGCACGTCGCTGATCTGCCGGCTCAGCCGCGGTGCCTGCGCGATCACCCGCCGCAGGTCCGGGTCGGACGTCTTGAGCTGCCCGGCGATCGTCTTCAAGCCGGAAGCGAAGTCGGTGATGTTCGCGGCCTGACGTTCCTGCGTGTCCAGCACGACCCGCGAATTCGCGAGCAGGCCTTGCGTTTCCGGGATGTACTGCGCGGCGACAGACGTCAGCGAACTCGTGCTGTCCAGCAGCTGCTGCAGTTCCGGCCCCGCGCCGGCGAACGCGTTGTACGTCTCGTCGACGACCGTGCGCAGCGACTCCGGGTGCACGCTCGCGACCAGGTCGTCGAGGTGGGTCAGCACGGTGTCCGGCGACGGCGGCAGCGACGTCTTGTCCGCCGTGATCACCGACCCGTCCGTCAGGAACGGCCCACCGTTGTGCAGGGGAAGGAGGTCGACGAACTGCTCCCCCACCGCCGACCGGTTCGCCACCTGCGCGTGCGCGTCGGCCGGGATGTCCGGGGCGCCGGCGTCGATGTCGAGCGCGACGTCGACGCCGTGCTCGGTCAGCGTCATCCCGGTCACCCGCCCGACCGTGACCCCGCGGTAGGCGACCTCGGAGTTGACGAAGATGCCGCCGGAGTCGGTCAGCTGCGCGGTGACGACGTAGCCGCGGTTGCCGAAGAGCCGGTCCAGCCCGGCGTACCGGCCGCCGGCGTAGACCACCGAGACCACCGCGATGACGACGAACGCGATCAGCTGGATGCGGATCTTGCGGGTGGTCACTTGCCGCCCCCGATCAGCCCGAGGAGGCCGCCCAGCAGCCCGGTGCCGCCGGTCTGCCCGGATGACCCGAGGTCCGGTAACGGGAGCGGCGGGGCGACGGCCGAACCCGTCCCGGACGGCAGCGCGATCGGCGGCTGCGACGAGTTCGTGAAGTTCTGGATCAGCGTGTCCAGGTCGAGGTTCACGTTCGCCTCGACGTTCGCGTAGTCGCCCTTGATCACGTTGCCCGCGTAGTCCGGGAACGGGTAGGTGAGCAGGATCTGCAGCGCGTTCGGCAGGTTCGCCCCGGCCTCGCCGAGCTTGGTCAGCGTCGGCTGCAACGCCTTGAGGTTCGCGACCAGCTGGTCACGGCTCTTGGTCACGGTGTCGGTGGCGACGCCGGAGAGCGTGTTCAGCGCGTTGAGCATGCCGACGAGCTGGTCGCGCTGGTCGGTGACGACCTTCAGGCCCGGCGCGAGGTCGTCGAGCGCGGTCGACAGGTTCTGCGTCTGACCCGCCAAGGTGTGCGACAGCTTCCCGAGCCCGTCGATCGCGCGGAGGATCTCGGTCCGGTGCCCGTCGAGCTGGGTCGCCAGTTCGTCCACCCGGGACAGCAGCGCGCGGATCTCCGGCTCGTTGCCCGACAGCGCGTCGTTCAGCTCGTGGCTGATCTTCTGGATCTGCTCGACGCCGCCGCCGTTGAGCAGCAGGGAAAGCGCGCCGAGCACCTCCTCGACCTCGGGGTTGCGGTTGGTGCGCCCGAGCGGGATCTGCGCGCCGTCACTCAGATGACCGGCGGCGGGCTCGGCGGTGGGCACGCTCAGCTCGACGAACTTCTCCCCCAGCAGGGAAGACTGCTTCAGCTCGGCGCGGGCGTTCGCGGGCAGCGCGATGTCGCCGTTGACGGTCATCGCGACCAGCGCCGACCGTGTGTCCGGCGTCAGCGAAATCTTGTCCACCCGCCCGACCGCGACGTCGTTGACCTTGACACTGGACTGCGGCACGAGATCCAGCACGTCGGTGAACAGCGCGGTGACGTGGTACGGGTGGTCACCGACATCGGCGCCGCCCGGCAGCGGCGTGCCGTAGAGGCCGTTGAAGCCACCGTCGCTACAGGCCGCCAGCACGAGCACCCCGGCGAGCATTCCCGCGAGCCGCTTCACTTCGCACCGCCCGCGAGCTGTTCCATCACGTCGACGAGCGGAAGCGGCAGCGGCGGGAGGGTGCCGTTCTGCAGGGAGTTGAGCACCTGCGGGATCGTCGGCAGCTTCAGTGCGCCGTCGAGGATCGGCGCGAGCTGCTTGCAGATGCTCCCCAGCGTGTCCGGGACTTCCTTCGGCGTGCCCGCGCTGATCAGCCGGCACACGGTGAGGATCGGCGGGTTGGTCAGCTCGTTCAGGTTGTCCCGGACGGCGATGGTGCCCGAAGCGGCGTCGTAGGAGTTGATGAAGTTGGTGGCGCCGGTCGGGGCGATGTCGAGCACCTCGGCGAGCGAGGCTCGCTGGTCGACCAGGACCTTCGACAGCGACGCCAATTTGTCCACATTGGACTCCAGTGCCGTCTTGTTGTCGTTGACGAACTGCTGGACATCGCCGAGTGCCCCGCCGAGGGACTGCAGCGCGGCCCCGACGTCGGAAGAGTCCGCGGCGAGGAACTGGCTGACGTCGGCGACGCGGCCGTAGAACTCGTTGAGCTGCTGGTCGCTCTGGGCCAGGGCGCCGGTGAAGGAGTTGAGGTTCTGCACGGTCGAGAACAGGTCGTCCTTCGAACCGTCGAGGGTCTTCGCGAGGTCGGCTAGTTGCCCGACCGTCGAGTTCAGCGAGGCACCGTTGCCCTTCAACGTGTCCGCGGCGGTGTCCAGGACGCCGGACAGCGCGCCGTCCTTGTTGGCGCCGTTCGGGCCCAACGCCGTCGACAGCTTGTCCAGGCTCGAGTACAGGTCGTCCAGCTCCACCGGCGTCGCCGTGCGGTCCTTCGCGAGCACCGTGCCCGTCGCCAGGGTCGGGCCGCTGTCGTAGGCCGGGGTCAGCTGGACGTACCGGTCGCTGACCAGGCTCGGCGCGACGACGACCGCGCCGACATCGGCCGGCAGCTGCACGTCGTCGACCTGCATGTCCACGCGCACCGCGTCACCCTGCGGCGTGACGTCGGTGACCCGCCCGACCGGCACGCCGAGCACCCGCACCGACGATCCCGCGTAGAGCCCGACGGTCTTGCCGAAGTACGCCGAGAGCGTCGTGCCGGTCGAGGCCCGGAACACCAGGAACAGCCCGGCGGTGAGGAGCAGCGCGAGGACGCAGGCGAACGCCAGCCAGGTCACCAGGCTGCGGCCGCGGTAGGTCCGGATGGTCATCGGCCGCCCACCCCCTGGTTCGGCGCCGCGATCGGCGGGGTGCAGCCCTCGGGGTTGATGTGCAGGCCGGCCGCGGTGATCGTCGGCGGCAGCAGCCCGCACAGGTAGCCCTCGAACCAGCGGCCGTTGCCGGTCGCGTTCGCGCCGACCCGGGCGAACGGCGCCATCAGCTGGAGGCTCTGGTCGAGGTTGCCCTGGTTGCGCTGCAGGATGTCGGTCACCTTCCCGAGCTTGTCCAACATCGGCTTGAGCTGCGCGCGGTTGTCCTGCACCAGACCCGTCAGCTGCTGCGAGAGCTGCTGGGTGCCGGTGAGCAGGGCGTGGATCGCGGTCTTGCGGTTCTGCAGCTCGGTGAGCAGCAGGTTGCCGTCGCTGATCACGCGCTGCAGCTGCGCATTGCGGTCCGACAGCGTCTTCGACACCTGGCTCGTGTTCGCCAGCAGCGTGTGCAGGTCGTTGTCGCGGGACGAGACCGTCTTCGCGAGGGAAGACAGCCCGGACAGCGTGTCCTTGAGGTACTGCGGGCTGTCCTTGAGGCTGTCGGACAACGCGTTGAAGCTGTCCGCGAGCTGTTTCGTGTCGATGTCGCCGACCGTCGTCGACAGCTGCTCGAAGGCGTCCTGCAGCTGGAACGGCGTGCGCGTGCGGGCCTGCGGGATCGTCGCGTCCGGCTCTTGCGCGCCGCCGCCTTGGGGGTCGAGCGCGAGGTACTTCTCCCCCAGCAGCGTCTTGATCTCGATGGACGCCGTCGTCGCGTCGCCGACCCGGACGTCCTTGACGCGGAAGCGCACCAGCACCTGCTTGCCCGCGAGCTTCACCGACGACACCGTGCCGACCTTGACCCCGGCGACCTCGACCTCGTTGTCCGGCGCCAGGCCGGCGGACTCGCCGAAGTAGGCCGAGTACGTCGTGCCGTTGCCGAAGAACGGGAGCTGGTCGGAGAAGTACGTCGTGGCCGTGACGAGCACGATCAGCACGAGCGTCACCGCGCCGACCGCGGCCTGGTTGCGATCCTTCAGCCGTTTCACGGACCACACCTCTCCGCGCGTTGCGTACCCGGGATCGGGATGATCGGCAGGGTGATGTCGAGCGAGGAAATGCCGATGGTGCCGGTGATCCCGCACAGGTAGTAGTTGAACCAGCTGCCGTAGCTCAGGGTCCGGGTGAACTTCTGCAGGTTGCCCGGCAGCACTTCGAGCAGGTGGTTGAGCAGCACGCCGGAGTCGCCGAGGTTCTGCGACAGCACGCCGAGCTGCGCGACGTCGTCCTTGAGCGCCGGGCGCGCGTCGGCGAGCAGACCGGTCGTGGACACCGCCAGGTCGCCCAACGCGCTGACCGCGTCGCCGATCGGCTTGCGCTGCTCGGCCAAGCCGCTGACGAGCTTCTGGGTCTGCTCGATGAGGTCGCCGAGCTGCGGGCCGTGCGCGTTGACCGTGCCGAGCACGGTGTTGAGGTTGCCGATGACCTGCCCGATCACCTGGTCCTTGCTCGCGATCGCCGTGGTGAGCGACGCGGTGTGCTGCAGCAGGCTGGTGATCGTGCCGCCTTCGCCCTGGAAGACGCTGATGATCTCGGCCGAGAGCTGGTTGACGTCCTTCGGGCTCAAGGCCTTGAACAGCGGCTTGAAGCCGTTGAACAGCACGGTGAGGTTCAACGCGGGCTTCGTGCGCTCGGGCGGGATCGTGCCGCCGTCCGGCAGCGCCTTCTCGCCCGGGACGTCGGTGCCGAGCGCGAGGTAGCGCTGGCCGACGAGGTTGCGGTACTTGATCGTCGCGGTCACCGTCTCCGGCAGCCGGTAGGCCTGCTCGACATCGAACCGCACCTCGGCCAAGTTCCGCTCGCCTTCGACCACGCCGATCGTGTCGACCTGGCCGACCTTGACCCCGGCGATGCGGACGTCGTCGCCTTCCTTGAGGCCGGACGCGTCGGTGAACTTCGCCAGGTAACCGGACGTCTCGCCGAAGTTGGTGTTGGCGATCGTGGCCGCGAGAACACCCGTGAACAGCACGGTGACGACGGCGAACACCACGAGCTTGATGAGCGACGGGACGAAACTCCTCACTTCAGCTCCACCTCCGCCCCGCGGTAGAGCGGCCCCACGAGCAGGCCCGCCCAGCCGGGCACGTCACCCGGCGACGTCCCGAGCGCGGGCGAGGCGAGCAGGTCGATCAGGTCGCGTTCGTAGGACGAGCCGACGATCGAGCCGTCGCCGCCGAGGGCACCACCCCCGGCGGGCAGCTCGCCGGACGGCGACTTCGGCGGTGCGGGCTTGCTGGAGCCGTCCTTGATCGCGCCGTCGGGCGGGTACTGCGGCCAGACGCCGGGCTTCGGGACCTGCGGGTAGCAGCGCGGCCCGCGCTTGTCCTCGTACTTCGGCTCGTCGACGCCGGGCAGGTACTTGCCGCGGCTGGCGGCGAACTCGATGGTGACCCGGCTGACCTCGGGGTGCGTGGTGCCCTTGCCGAACGCCAGCTCGGCCGGCGCGACCTCCCCGGCGAGCTGTTCGAGCAGGCACGGGTACTCGGGCGCGTATTTCGCGAGGACGTCCAGCGTCGGCTGCACCGCCGTCGTCAGCCGGATCAGATTGTCCTTGTTGACCTGCAGGAAGCTCGTCAGGTCCACCGAGGCCGCCGTCACCGTCGCGTAGAGGTCGGTCAGCTGCGCGCGCTGGTCGACGATCGTCCGGCTGGTCGTCGTCAGGTCGGACAGCGCCTGCAGCAGGTCCGGCGCCGCCTTGTCGTAGGTGTTCGCGACGTTCGCGAGCCCGGTGATGTCGGCCTTCACGTCCGGGAGCGACGGGTTGAGCTTGCCGAGGTAGTCCGACAGCCCGACGAGCGTCTGCCCGAGTTGCTTGCCGCGGCCTTCGAGCGCGGTCGACACGGCGGTGAGCGTGCTCGACAGCTTCTCCGGCTGCACCGCCTGCAGCAGCGGCATCACGTCGTCGAGCACCTTCTGCAGCTCGATCGCGGTGCTGCTGCGGTCCTGCGGGATGACGTCGCCGGCCTTGATCGGACCAGCTGAGGTCTCGGGCAGCTGCAGCGAGACGTACCGCTCGCCGAAGAGCGTCTTCGGCAGCAGCCGCGCCGAGACGTTCTTCGGGATGACGTGCGTCTTGTCCGGGTCGAGGGCCAGCTCCAGCTCGGCGTGGTCGCCCTTCGCCAGCACCGAGCGGACCTCGCCGACGAGCATGCCGCGGACCTTGACGTCGCCGCCGGTGCGCAGCTGGCTGCCGACGTGGTCGGTTTCGACCTTCACCAGCGTCACCGGCGTGAAGGCCTTGTGGTAGACGGCGAGCGTTAAGGCGATGAACAGCGCGGCCACGAGCAGGAAGGCGAGCCCCAGCACCTGGTACCGGAGCCGCTGCCGGAGCTCGCGCCTCATCCGGAGATCCTCACCGTCGTGTTCGCGCCCCAGATCGCGAGGGACAAGAAGAAGTCCAGCACCGAGATCAGCACGATCGACGTCCGCACCGCGCGGCCGACCGCCACGCCGACCCCGGCCGGCCCACCGCTGGCGGTGAAGCCGTAATAGCAATGGGAGAGGATCACGAGCACGCTGAAGACGATCACCTTCCCGAACGACCACAGGACGTCGCCGGGGGGCAAGAAGAGCGTGAAGTAGTGGTCGTAGGTGCCCGCGGACTGGCCGTAGAGCCAGATGGTGATCTGCCGGGACGCGAGGTAGCTCGAAAGCAGGCCGACCGCGTACAGCGGGATCACCGCGGCGACGCCGGCGAGCACCCGGGTCGTCACCAGGTACGGCATGTTCGGCACGCCCATGACTTCGAGCGCGTCGATCTCCTCGGAGATCCGCATCGCGCCGAGCTGCGCGGTGAAGCCGCAGCCGACGGTCGCGCTCAACGCGAGCCCGGCCGAGAGCGGCGCGACCTCGCGCGTGTTGAAGTAGGCGGAGATGAACCCGGTGAGCGCGGCCGTGCCGAGCTGGTTCAGCGCGGAGTAGCCCTGGAGGCCGACGATGAGGCCGGTGAACAGCGTCATCCCGATCATCACGCCGAGCGTGCCGCCGATGACGGCGAGGCCGCCGGTGCCGAAGCAGACCTCGGTGAGCAGCCGCAGCGTTTCCCGGCTGTAGCGGCGGATCGTGCGCGGCGACCAGGCGAGCGCCTTCGCGGCGAAGGCGAGCTGCTTGCCGAGGCCCTCCAGGCTCTGGCCCGGGCGCGCGATGTATTCGAGCGTCCGTTCGTGCTCCAGCGGTTCCGCCGTCATCACATGGCCTTCGGCGGGACGATCCGCAGGTAGATCGCGGTGAGCACGACGTTGATGAGGAACAGCAGCAGGAACGTGATGACGACGGCCTGGTTGACCGCATCGCCGACGCCCTTGGGCCCGGGCGGCGGGTTCAGCCCGCGGAACGCGGCGACCACCCCGGCGACGAAGCCGTACAGCAGCGCCTTGATCTCGCTCACCCAGAGGTCCGGCACCTGGGCCAGCGCGTTGAAGCTGGCCAGGTACGCGCCGGGCGTGCCGCCTTGGAGGACGACGTTGAAGAAGTAGCCGCCGAGCACGCCGACGACGCTGACCAAGCCGTTGAGCAGCACCGAAACGACCATTGCGGCGAGCACGCGCGGCACGATCAGGCGCTGGATGGGGTTGACGCCGAGGACCTCCATGGCGTCGATCTCTTCGCGGATCTTGCGCGCCCCGATGTCCGCGCAGACGGCGCTACCGCCGGCGCCCGCGACCAGCAGCGCGGTGATCAGCGGGCTGGCCTGCTGCACGATGGCCAGCGCGCTGGCCGCGCCGGTGAACGACTGCGCGCCGATCTGCGCGGTCAGCGAGCCGAGCTGCAACGCGATCACCGCGCCGAACGGGATGGCGACGAGCGCGGTCGGCAGGATCGTGACGCTGGCGAAGAACCAGCACTGCTGGATCCACTCGCGGGCCTGGAAGGGGCGCTTGAAGATCGCGCGCAGGACCTCCCACGAGAGCGTCGCGAGGCGGCCGACCTGGGTCAGGGCCGCGGTTCCCGGGAGCGTGCCCGTGCTCTCGCTCACCACACCTCCCAGTAGGTCGTCGCTGACCTCCGAGTGTTCTCCATACCCGGTGCCCGATTTTCGTTAGCGGTGTTAACTGATCGTCAGAAGCTGAGGTTGAGGGCGTGCGACGCCGTGGCACCGCCGTCCGCGACGAACTCCGCCCCCGTGCAGTACGCGCTTTCGTCGCTGGCGAGGAACAGCACCAGTTTCGCGACGTCTTCAGGCTGCCCGACGCGGCCGAGCGCGACCTTCTTCCCGACGTACGACATATCGACTTTCTGCCCGCCCGCCGCGGTCTCGACCATCCGCGTGTCGATCGCGCCGGGGTGGACGGAGTTGACCCGGATGTGCTTCTTCCCGAGCTCCATCGCGGCGACCTTGGTCATCCCGCGGATGGCGAACTTGCTCGCGGTGTAGGCGACGAGGTAGGGCATCCCGGCCAGTCCCTCCACAGAGGACACGTTGACGATGGAGCCACCGCCGGCGGCGGTCATCGGTTCAACGACCGAGCGCATCCCGAGAAACGCCCCGATCTGGTTCACCCGGATGACGCGTTCGTAATCGGCCAGCTTCGTCTTGCCGAGTTCCGAGAAATGGAGGATCCCCGCGTTGTTGACCAGCACGTTCGGCGCGCCGAACTCGGTGGTGACCCGGTCGAGGGCGGTGACCCAGCCGGCCTCGTCGCCGACGTCGAGGTGCTGGTAGACGGCCTGCTCCCCGAGCTCGGCGGCGAGTTGCTTGCCCTCGTCGTCCAGGATGTCGGCGATCAGCACCTTCGCGCCTTCGGCGACGAACGCGCGTGCGGCGGCCTCGCCCTGGCCGCGCGCGGCACCGGTGATCAGGGCGATCTTCCCGTCCAGCCTCATGACTCTCCCAGGATTTCGGTGGCGGCGAACATCCGGCCGGGCTCGCGGTCGGCGAAGAAGGAGCTGACCGACGTCTCGAGCTCGTCGAGGGACCAGCGCTGCGCGATCCGCGGCGCTTCGACCAGCGACACCGTGCCGCCGTGGACGATGAACACCTGGCCGTTGACGTGCTCGGCCGCGGGTGAGGCGAGATAGGCGACAAAAGGTGCGACGTGTTCGACCGAGAGCGGGTCGGCGCCCTCGGCGGGAGCCACGCCGAACACGCCCTCGGTCATCGCCGTCCGCGCGCGAGGGCAGATCGCGTTGGCGCGGACGCCGTACTTGGCCAGGCCGCGGGCGGCCGACATGGTGAGCGCGGTGATGCCCGCCTTCGCCGCGGCGTAGTTGGGCTGACCGGGCGAGCCGATCAGGAACGCTTCGGACGCCGTGTTGACCAGGCGCCCGTACACCGGCTGACCGTCTTCTTTGGACTTGTCGCGCCAGTGCTTGGCGGCGTTGCGGGACAACAGGAAGTGGCCACGCAGGTGGACGCGCAGCACGGTGTCCCAGTCGTCGTCGGACATCGAGAAGAGCATCTTGTCGCGCAGCACGCCCGCGTTGTTCACGACGATGTCGAGCCCGCCGAGGTCGAGGGCGGCGGCCATGAGCGCGTCGGCGGTGGCCCGCTCGCCCACATCGCCGGCGACCGCCACGGCCTTGCCACCGGCGGCTTCGATCTCTTCGACGACGTCCTTCGGCTCGCCGATGTCGTTGACGACGACGGTGGCGCCCCGCCCGGCCAGAGCGAGCGCTTCGGCCCGCCCAAGGCCCGCGGCGGCGCCCGTGACGATCGCTGTCCTGCCCGTCAGGCTCACGCGCGGCCTCCTCATCGAGTCCTGTGACCGGGCCTACACTAGAATCTGTTCTTGTCGAGAGCAAGCCCTTGAGTGAACACCGCTAACTAGCGATGAACAGGGCGTTCTTCGGGCAACCTTTCACGGCATCTGTAACATGTTCTATCTGATCGGCCGGAATCGGTCCCGGCCGGAGGACGAGTTCTTCGTCGTCGTCCAGGTCGAAGACGTCCGGCGCGAACCCCACGCACACCGCGTTCGCCTCGCAGAGCGAACGATCGACGCCGATCTCCATGCTTCCTCCGCCGCGTGAGTCCTGGTACAACTAGAACAGGTTCTACTATAACGCCGGATCGAGGTGACGGGTGCGGATCGACTACACACCGGAGCAGCGCGCGCTGGCCGCGGAGCTTCGGGAGTACTTCGCCGAGCTGATGACGCCCGAGCGGCGGGAAAGCCTCCGCGCGGGCGACGAGTACGGCGACGGCTTGGCGTACAAGGAGATCGTCCGGCAGCTGGGCAAGGACGGCTGGCTCGCGCTCGGCTGGCCGACGGAGTACGGCGGGCAGGGCCGGCCGATGCTCGACCAGCTCATCTTCACCGACGAGGCGGCCGTCGCCGGGGTGCCGGTCCCCTTCCTCACGGTGAACACCGTCGGGCCGACCATCATGCGCTACGGCACCGAAGAGCAGAAGGCGTTTTACCTGCCGAAGATCGCCGCCGGCGAGCTGCACTTCTCGATCGGCTACTCCGAACCGGAGGCCGGTACCGACCTCGCGTCGCTGCGGACGCGCGCGGTGCGCGACGGCGACGAGTACGTCGTCACCGGGCAGAAGATGTGGACCAGCCTGATCGAGTACGCCGACTACGTCTGGCTCGCCGTCCGGACCGACCCCGACGCGAAGAAGCACCGCGGCCTGTCGATCCTGATCGTGCCGACGTCGTCTTCCGGGTTTTCGTGGACGAAGGTGCGCACGGTCGCGGGCGCCGGGACGAGCGCGACGTACTACGACGGCGTGCGCGTGCCCGTGTCGGCGCGCGTCGCCGAGGAGAACGCGGGCTGGCCGCTGATCACCAACCAGCTCAACCACGAGCGCGTCGCGCTGACGTCGTCGGCACCCGTCCGCAAGGCGCTGGCCGACGTGCTGGCGTGGGCGAAGGAGACCGGCGCCATCGACCAGGAATGGGTGCGGCTGCACCTCGCGCGGGTGCACGCCGGCGCGGAGTACCTGAAGCTGCGGAACTGGCGGATCGCCTGGGCGGCCGCCGCGAGCGAGCTCGGGCCGGCGGAGGCGTCGGCGACGAAGGTGTACGGCACGGAGTTCGCGATCGAGGCCTACCGGCTGCTGATGGAGGTGCTGGGCGCGGCCGCCGTCGTGCGCGACGGCTCGCCGGGTGCGCTGCTGGCCGGGCGGATCGAGCGGCTGCACCGGTCCGCGCTGATCCTCACCTTCGGCGGCGGCACCAACGAGATCCAGCGGGACATGATCGCCGCGACCGCCCTCGGCCTGCCTGTCACGCGCTAGGAGCGTCTCATGGACTTCACCCCTTCCGAGGCGTCGGCCGACCTGGCCGCGCTGACCCGGCGGATCGTCACCGACCAGGCGACGCACGACCCGCACGGCACCGGCGGCTTCGACGCTCCTTTGTGGACGGCGCTGGGCCAGGCCGGCGTGCTCGACGCGGCGCTGCCGTCGTCGCTGGGCGGCGGCGGGTTCGGCCTGCTGGAACAGTGCGCCGTGCTCACCGAGATCGGCCGCGCGGTGGCGGCGGTCCCCTACCTGCCGTCGATCACGATGGCGGCGTCGGCGCTGGCCGAGTTCGGCACGCCGGAGCTGGTGGACCGCTGGGTGCTGCCGGTGCTGCGGGGAGAACGCGTTCTAGCGGTCGCGCCGGCCGGTTTCACGGCCGCGGACGGTCTCGTGTCGGGCTCCCGGTCCGCGGTGCACTTCGGCGCGTTCGCCCACGGCTTCCTCGTCGTGGCGGCGTCCGGCGAGGTCTTCCTGGTCGACGCTGCGGCGCCCGGCGTGACGGTGCGGCCGCAGCAGACGACCGACCACGCGGACGCTTGTCTGCTCGAATTGTCCGGCGTGCCCGGGGTATCGCTGGGCGACATCGGCGAGTGGCTGCGCCTGCGCGGGACGGCCGGGGTCTGCGCGCAGCAGCTCGGCGTGGTCGAGCGGGCGTTGGAGCTGACGGCGGCGTACGCGGCCGAGCGCGAGCAGTTCGGCCACGTGATCGGCGGCTTCCAGGCGGTCCGCCAGCGCCTCGCGGACGCGTACGTCGACGTGGAGGCGGTGCGGCTGACGTCCCTGCAGGCGGCGTGGCGGCTGGCCTCGGACCTCTTGGACGTCGAAGCAGCGGTGGCGACGGCCAAGTTCTGGGCGGCGGAAGCGGGCCACCGGGTGGCCCACACGACGGTCCACGTCCACGGCGGCGTCGGCATCGACGTGGACCACGAGGTCCACCGGTACTTCACGGCGGCGAAGCGCCTGGAGTTCCTGCTGGGCCCGGCCACGCCGCAGCTCCTGGCCTTGGGCGACGAGCTGGCCGGAAGCCCCAAGCCGTGAATGTCGCATTGAGGGACTTCAAGTCCCTCGATGCGACATTCACGGCTTTGCCGCGTAGGTCCAGAACTCGCGCATCAGCTCGGTCGGCTCCGGGCTCGTCATCTCGACCTGCGTCAGCAGGACCGAGACCGTGCCCGTCGCGGGGAACAGGTGCCAGGACGTGCCCGCGCCGCCGACCCAGCCGTAGCGGCCCGGGACCTCCCACGGCTGCTTCGCCTCGACGTCGACCGAACCGCCGTACCCCCAGCCCTGGCCGTGCAGGAACACGCGCCCGGCCTCGCGCTGGGCCGGCGTCAGGTGGTCGGCCGTCATCCGGTGCACCGAGCCCGGCGTCAGCAGGCGGTGGTCGCCCACCGTGCCTTCGGCCAGCAGGAACCGGCCGAACGCGAGCAGGTCGTCGGCCGTCGAAACCAGGCCCGCCGCGCCGGACGGGAACGGCGGCGCGGTGCTCCAGCGCCCTTCCGGCGAGTCGATCAGCCGCAGCCCCGCCCCGCTCGGCCGGTACGCGCTGGTGAACCGGCCCAGCGCCGCGGTCGGCACGGCGAACCCGGTGTCGGCCATGCCCAGCGGCTCGAACAGCCGTTCCGCCAGGAACTCCGGCAGCGGCCGGCCCGACACCCGCGCGATCAGCACGCCCTGGATGTCCGAACCGGTGTCGTACAGCCACGCCTCCCCCGGCTGGTGCAGCAGCGGGACCTGCGCCAGCGCGGCCGTCCACTCGTCCGGCGCCAGGGCCCGCGGGGCCGCCGCCGGGTGGCCCAGCACCTGGAGCAGCAGGTCGACCGCGGGCAGCGTCATGTCCGCCGCGAGGCCGTACCCGCAGCGGAAGGTGAGCAGGTCGGCCACCGTGATCGGGCGGACGGCGGGCACGACGTCGTCGACCGGCCCGGCCGGCGTCCGCACGACCACCGGCGCCGCCAGCTCCGGCAGCCACCGCGCGATCGGGTCGTCCAGCGCGAGCTCGCCCTCGTCGACGAGCAGCATGACCGCCGCGGCGACGATCGGCTTGGTCAGCGACGCGACGCGGAACAGCGAGTCGCGCGCCATCGGCACGGTGCCCTCGGCGTCGGCCGAGCCCACGGCGGCCACCTCGACCTGGTCGCCGCGCGCGACGAGGGCCACGGCGCCGGGCAGGTCCGCGGCGTGCCGCGTCAGCAGTTCGGTCAGCACGGTTCAGTCCAGGGGGTTGATGGCGCGCAGGCGCCGCGGGCCGGTGTCGGGCCGCGACGGCGGCGGCCCCAGCACGAGACGGGCATTGGCGACGAAGGCGCCGTCCGGCGACGCCAGGATCGGGTCGAGCACCAGG
This sequence comes from Amycolatopsis sp. cmx-4-37, assembly GCA_049998055.1. GTDB lineage: Bacteria > Actinomycetota > Actinomycetes > Mycobacteriales > Pseudonocardiaceae > Amycolatopsis. The sequence goes on from JAEBEK010000009.1 coordinate 179,920, forward strand.
GACCGCACCTCCGGGTTGTCCTCGGCCAGCGCGGCGACGCGCAGCACCATGTCCTGCAGGGCGGCGAGATCGGCGGGCTCGTCGCCGCGGTAGCCGGTGAGCAGCGGCGCCGTCCGCGGCTCGCGCAGCAGCGTGGCCGCGTCGACGTCGGTGAGCGGCACCGCCCGGTAAGCGCGGTCGCCCAGCAACGTGCTGACCAGCCCGGACAGCCCGAACGACACGAGCGTGCCGAACGACGGGTCGTCCTGCAGCCCGATCACGCACGACAGGCCCTTCGGCGCCATCCGCTGGACGTACACGTCGTCGTCATCGGAGATCTCGCGCAGCGTTTCGTAGGCGGTGCGCACCGAGTCGGCCGACGACAGGTCGAGCCGCACCCCCGCCAGGTCGGGCCGGCCGCGCAGCCGCTCGTCGACGGCCTTGAGCGTCACCGGGTAACCCAGCTCGGCCGCCGCCGCGACGGCTTCGTCCACGGTGGACGCGACGCGGAACGGGACGACGTCGATGCCGTAGCAGCCCAGCAACCGCACGACGTCGGTGTCGGACAGCAGCGTCGTCCGGCCGTCCTCGGCTTCGAGGAGCTCGCGGACGATCACCTGCGCCTGTTCGGTGTGGATCCCCGGCGGCGTCACGAGCGTGCCCTGCGGGCGTTGCCGCCACGCCGCGTACCGGATGACCCGGGCGAGGGCGTTCACCGCGCGTTCCGGGCTCGGGTACGACGGGATCGAGCCGCGCGTCGGCACGCCGTCGCCGGTCGAAACCGCCAGTTCGTCGGGGACGCCTTCGGCGGCCAGGAACGTCGAGACGATCGGCTTGTGCTGCCCCAGCTCGACCACGGCTTCGCGCAGGGCGCGCGCGTACGCCGTGCCGGGGATGGCGACCGGCGGCGCGAACACGACGACCAGCGCGTCGGTGTCCGGCGAGGTGAGGGCCTCGCCGACCGCCTTGGCGAAGTCCTCCGGCCCGGCCTGCGGGCCGACGTCCACCGGGTCGAACGCGAGCCGCAGGCCCTGCATCCGCGCGGTGTCGGCGGCCAGCAGCCCGATCGCGCTGGAGTTGCCGACGATCGCGACCCGCGGCCCGGCGGGCAGCGGCTGGTGGGCGAACACGAGCGCGGTGTCGAACAGCTGCGCCAGCGACTCCACGCGCACGACACCGGCCTGCTCGAACAGCGCCTGGACGCTGGCCTCGTCGATCTCCGTCGAGGTCGCGGCCAGCTGCGGGCGCACCGCGTGCCGCCCCGACTTCACCGCGACGATCGGCTTCGTCCGCGCGAGCCTCCTCGCCAGCCGCGCGAACTTGCGCGGGTTGCCGAAGGACTCGAGGTACAGCAGCACGAGGTCGGTGTCCGGGTCGGTTTCCCAGTACTGGAGCAGGTCGTTGCCCGAGACGTCAGCGCGGTTGCCGGCCGAGACGAACGTCGAGAGGCCGAGGCCGCGCGACTCGGCGTCGGCGAGGATCGCCGTGCCGAGCGCGCCGGACTGGCAGAAGAACCCGGTGCGCCCGCGCACGGGCAAGCGCGGGGCGAGGGTGGCGTTGAGCCGGACGGCGGGGGCGGTGTTCAGCACGCCGAGCGCGTTCGGGCCGACGACGCGCATGCCGTGCGCCCGCGCCTCGCCGACCAGCCGCAGTTCCGCGTGCAGACCGCGGGGGCCGGCTTCGGCGAAGCCGCTGGAGAGGATCAGCAGCGTCTTGACGCCCTTCGCGAGGCAAGCGTCCAAAACGGACTCGACGGCCTCGGCGGGCACCGCGACGACGGCCAGGTCGACCGGGTCCGGGATGTCCAGCACCGACGGGTACGCGCGGACGCCGCGGATCGAGCGGTGCTCCGGGTTGACCGGGTAGACGGTGCCGGTGAACGCGGCGGCCAGGAGGTTCACGAAGGCGACGTGGCCGACCTTGCCCGGCTCGGCGGACGCGCCGATCACCGCGACCGACGTCGGGTGCAGCAGGTTGTGCACGCTGCGCGCCTCGGCGGCCTGCTCCCGGGAGCGCGCGACCGCGAGGGACTCCTCGGTCGGGTCGATGTCGAACTCCAGGTGCAGCACGCCTTCCTCGAACTCGCGGCTGACCTGGTAGCCGGCGTCACGGAAGACCCGCACCATCGCGGCGTTTTCGGCGAGGACCTCCGCCACGAAGCGCCGCAGCCCGCACTCCGCCGCGGCCGCGGCGAGGTGTTCCAGGAGGATCGAGCCGAGCCCGCGGCCTTGGTGCGCGTCGCTGACGACGAAGGCGACCTCCGCCGACGGCCCGTGGTCGAGCCGCTCGTACCGGCCGACCGCGACGATGTCGTCGCCCAGGAAGGCGGCGAACGCGACCCGGTCGTGGTGGTCGACGGTCGAGAAGCGCTTCAGGTCCTTCTCGGGGATCCGCGGGTAGGCGCCGAAGTAGCGGAAGTACCGGGTGCGCTCGGACAGCTTGCCGTGGAAGGCGACGAGGCCGTCGGCGTCGGTGGGGACGATCGGGCGGAGGTGGACGGTGCCGCCATCGGACAGCACGACGTCGGCCTCCCAGTCGCGGGGGTAGTCGAAGGGGTCCCGGCCGGCCATCGTCAGTCCCTGGGGTCGTCCGGGTCGAGGCCGTGCAAGGGGAAGACGGCCCGGCGGGTGTCCCGGACGGCGACGTCGACCGGGTCGTCCTCGCCGTCGCCCCACGGCTTGAACTCGGTTTCACGGTCGTCGGTCATCGCTCGCGGCAGTTCGGCGTTCGGGGCGGCCTTGGAGACGGTTTCGACCCAGCCCGGCGGCAGCGGTGTCGCCGGGGCGACGTCCCGGTCGAGGACGGTGGCGATCAGGTGCGTCCACGACCGCGGGACGACCCGGATCAGCTGGTAACCGCCCCCGCCGACGGCGATCCACTTGCCGCCCGCGTACGTCTCGGCGAGGTCGCGGAGGGTGGCGTAGATGGTGCGGTGCCCGTCGACGCTCAGCGAGAGGTCGGCCAGCGGGTCTTCCTCGTGCGAGTCGACGCCGCACTGGGTGAACAGCAGCTGCGGCTCGAAGTCGGCGAGCAGCGAGGGAACGACGGCGGTGAAGGCGCGCAGCCACCCGGGATCCCGGGTCCGCGGCGGCAGGGGGACGTTGACCGAGGTGCCGTCGGCCTTCCCGCGGCCGGTCTCGGCGGAGTAGCCGGTGCCCGGCCAGAGCGTGAAGGGGTGCTGGTGCATCGAGATCGTGAGGACGCGCGGGTCGTCGTAGAAGGCGGCCTGGACGCCGTCGCCGTGGTGGACGTCGGTGTCGATGTAGGCGATGCGGTCGAAGCCGTGGTCGAGCAGCCAGCTTATGGCAACAGCACAGTCGTTGTAGACGCAGAAGCCGGCCGCCTGGTCGCGCAGGGCGTGGTGCAGGCCCCCGGCGATGTTGACGGCCCGGGTCGCCTCGCCTTCGGCGATCTTCCGGGCGGCGAGCAACGTCGAGCCGACGACGAGCGCGGAGGCGTCGTGCATGTCGGAGAAGACGGGGTTGTCGGAGGTCCCGAGCCCGTGCCCGACGTCCCACCCGACGAGCGGCGCCTCCCGCACAGCGGCGATGTATTCGGGGGCGTGGATGCGGAGCAGCTCTTCGTCCCCGGCGCCGGTGGGGACGAGGAGGGGGACGTCGTCGAGCACACCGAGCTCGGTGGCGAGCCGGACGGTGAGCTCCAGCCGGACGGGGTTGAACGGGTGGTCCCCGCCCAGGTCGTAACCCAGCAGAGCGGAGTCCCAAACGACAGCCGGCGACATGCGGTCGACTGTAGTGCCGATCGAGGGAGTCTGTGGACTGGCGGACCTCCCGGGGTGTGCTGGGAAAGCCGTGAAGGCCTCCTTAGCGGCGTCTTGGGCCGTCAAGGGGGCCTTCACGGCTTGTCGCCGGGTCCGGTCAGCCGACAGGGTGCCGGTGGCCGCGGGCGTCCGGGTCCCGCCGGGCGTGGTCAGCCCGGCAGGGTCCCGGTAGCCGCGGGCGGCCGGGTTCCGCCGGGTCCGGCCGGCCCGGCAGGGTGCCGGTGGCCGCGGGCGGCCGGGTTCCGCCGGGTCCGGCCGGCCCGGCAGGGTGCCGGTGGCCGCGGCCGTCCTGGTTCCGCCGGGTCCGGTCGGCCCGGCAGGTGCCGGTGGCCGCGAGCGTCCGGGTTCCGCCGGGGCCGGTCAGCCGGGGAGGGGGCCCGTCGCCGCGGGGCGGTGGGGGTCTCGGGACCAGTGGGACCACGAACCCGCGTACAGGCCCGCGCCCGGGTGGCCGGCCAGCTCCAGGGCCAGCACCACCGAACTGGCCGTGACCCCTGAGCCGCAGTACGCGCCGACCGGCTCGCCGGGGCGCAGGCCCAGGTCCGCGAACCGGGCGGCCAGCTCCTCGGGCGCGCGCCAGTGGCCGTCGGCGTTCGTGTGGGCCGCGAACGGGGCGTTCACCGCGCCCGGGATGTGCCCCGCCCGCGGGTCGACCGGCTCGGTCTCGCCCGTGTAGCGCGGGGTCGCGCGGGCGTCGAGCAGCAGGCCGTCGCGGGCCAGCGCCGCCGCTTCGTCCGCGTCGAGCACCGGCATGCCGCCCGGGCGGACCGTGAGGTCGCCCGGCTCCGGCCGCGCCGGTTCCGTGCTCACCGGGTGACCGCCGGTGAGCCACGCAGCGTAACCGCCGTCGAGCACCGCCACGTCGTCGTGGCCCGCCCAGCGCAGCAGCCACCACGCCCGCGCGGCCACCGAGCCGTCGGCGTCGTCGTAGACCACCACCGGCGAGCCCGCCCGCACGCCGGCCGCGCGCAGGTCGCGCTGCAGGCCGGCCGGGTCGGGCAGCGGGTGCCGGCCGCCCTCGCCCGGCTCGCCCGCGAGCACGCGGTCGAGGTCGGTGAAGACCGCGCCGGGCACGTGGCCGTCGCGGTACGAATCGGCGCCGGGCGGCCCGGCGAGCCGCCAGCGGACGTCGAGGACGACGGGCCGGTCCCCGGCCGGGCTGGCCAGCGCGGCGGCGAGGTCGGTGGTGCTGATCAGCGGACGCATGCCTCCCATCTTCCAGCGGCCGCCCGCCCGGCCGCGCCGGGGTGCGGGCAGATCCGGCACCGGCGGCGTTGTCACCCATCCGGCCGAAAGCAGGCGGAGCCGGACCGCGGCGGATCCGCTTGTGGTGCGTTTGCCGGTTTGCTCGGTAACCATCGGCGCGGTATCTCCCAGGCCCGCCGCCGCTGTCGGGGTCAACGACTACGATGAGCAACGCGGACGAAGGGGACAGCGTGAACGATCTCATCGACACCACCGAGATGTACTTGCGTACGATCTACGAGCTCGAAGAAGAAGGTGTCGTTCCGCTGCGCGCCCGCATCGCCGAGCGCCTGCAGCAGAGCGGCCCGACCGTGAGCCAGACCGTCGCCCGCATGGAGCGCGACGGGCTGGTCGTGGTCGCCGACGACCGGCACCTCCAGCTGACCGACCACGGCCGCGAACTGGCCATCGCCGTCATGCGCAAGCACCGCCTGGCCGAGCGCCTCCTCGTCGACGTCATCGGGCTCGAGTGGGAGCACGTGCACAACGAGGCGTGCCGGTGGGAGCACGTGATGAGCGAGGCCGTCGAGCGCAAGCTGGTCAAGCTGCTCGACCACCCGACCACCTCCCCCTACGGCAACCCGATCCCCGGTCTGGACAAGCTGGGCGACGGCGACCCGGCACCGCCGGCCGAGGCCGACCTCGTCCGGCTCGACGAGTTCGCCCGCACCGGCGGCGGCCGCGTCGAGATCCGGCGCATCGCCGAGCACGTCCAGCTGGACGAGTCGCTGATGACCGAGCTCAAGTCCGTCGGCATCGTGCCGGGCGGCACGGTCACCATCGGCCGGGCCAACGGCGGCACCGTCGAGGTCACCGGCGGGGAAACCACCGCCCAGGTCGCCAGCTCCGCGCTGCACGCCGTCCTGGCGCTGGCCAGGTGAGCCCGGCTTCGGAGGCCGCGGCGGCGTTCCGCACGGTGCACGGCGGCGAGCCCGCCGGCGTGTGGTCCGCGCCGGGGCGCGTCAACCTGATCGGCGAGCACACCGACTACAACGACGGCTTCGTGCTGCCGTTCGCCCTGCCCCACCGCCTGGCCGCGGCGGCGTCACCCCGCGAAGACGGCATCCTGTCCGTGGCCACCCTGGGCGACGACGGCCAGGTCCAGCGCTCCGGCGAGCTCAAGATCGCCGACCTCGCGCCGGGCGCCGTCGACGGGTGGGCCGCGTACCCGGCGGGGGTCGCCTGGGTGCTGCGCGACCAGGGCTTTTCGGCCGGCGCCGACCTGGTGATCGCCGGGGACGTGCCGTCGGGGGCGGGGCTGTCCTCCTCCCACGCGCTCGAGTGCGCGGTGTCGCTGGCGTTGCTGGGCCTGGCCGGGCTGGAGCTGGACGCGCCCGGCGACCGCGTCCCGACGCGGCCCGAGGTCGCGCGGTGGGTCCAGCGTTCGGAGAACGACTTCGTCGGCGCGCCCACCGGCCTGCTCGACCAGACGGCGTCCCTCTGCTGCACCGAGTCCTGCGTGCTGTTCCTCGACGTCCGGTCGGGCGAGCAGGAGCAGGTGCCGTTCGGCCTGGCCGACGCCGGGCTGCAGGTGCTGATCATGGACACCCGCACGAAGCACTCGCACGCCGAGGGCGGGTACGGCGAGCGTCGCCGCGGCACCGAACGGGCCGCCGAGCTGCTCGGCGTCAAGGCGCTGCGCGACATCACCGTCGACGGGCTCTCCGCGGCCCTCGACCGGCTGCCCGACGACCTGGTGCCGCTCGTGCGGCACGTCGTCACCGAGAACCAGCGGGTCCTCGAAGTGGTCGAGCTGCTGCGCGCCGGCCGGCTGGCCGACATCGGCCCGTACCTGGACGCCTCGCACGTCAGCATGCGCGACGACTACCGGATCTCCACGGCCGAGCTGGACCTCGCGGTCGACTCGGCCCGGGAGGCCGGCGCGCTCGGCTCCCGGATGACCGGCGGCGGTTTCGGCGGCTCGGCGATCGCGCTGGTCCGCGACGCCGACCTGGACGGGGTCAAGGCGGCCGTCGAAGCGGCGTACGAGAGGGCCGGCTACCGGCGGCCGCGGATGTTCACGGCGGTGCCGTCCCGCGGCGCGGGGCGCGACGAGGTCTGAGGCCGCGCGGGTCCGTCCGGGGCAACCCCCGCGCGGACCCGCGCGCCGCCGAGGGAGGAAACTGGGGCGCACAGCAACCCTCGGCAGGAAGGCCCGGACGTGTCGGAACAGAGCAACGCCCTGAAGCTGGTCGTGACGGGCGGAGCCGGGTACGTCGGCAGTGTCTGCGCCGCCCGGCTGATCGAGGCCGGGCACCAGGTCACCGTCGTCGACGACCTGTCCACCGGGCACGCCGACGCCGTCCACCCGGATGCGCGGTTCGTCGAGGGCGACGCCGCCGAGGTGGCGGGCAGCCTGCTGCGCGAGGGCTTCGACGGCGTGCTGCACTTCGCGGCCAAGTCGCTGGTCGGCGAGTCGATGACGGAGCCGGCGAAGTACTGGGAAGGCAACGTCGTCACGTCGCTGCGGCTGCTCGAGGCCATGCGCGAGCACGGCACGCCGCGCCTGGTGTTCTCCTCGACCGCGGCGACCTACGGCGAGCCGGAGCAGTCGCCGATCCGGGAGTCCGCGCCGGCCCTGCCGACCAACACCTACGGCGCGACGAAGCTCGCCATCGACCACGCGATCACCAGCTTCGCCGGTGCGCACGGGCTGGCCGCGGTGAGCCTCCGGTACTTCAACGTCGCGGGCGCGTACGGCGCGTTCGGGGAGCGCCACACCACGGAAACCCATCTCATTCCTCTCGTCCTCCAGGTCGCCACGGGCGACCGCGAACAGATCAAGGTCTTCGGCGACGACTACCCGACGCCGGACCACACGGCGATCCGCGACTACATCCACGTCGTGGACCTCGCGGACGCGCACCTGCTGGCGCTGAAGCACGCCACGGCGGGTCAGCACCGCATCTACAACCTGGGCAGTGGCACGGGGTTCTCCGTTCTCGAGGTGATCGAGGCGTGCCGCGAGGTCACCGGCCACCCGATCCCGGCCGAGGTGGCGCCGCGGCGGGCGGGCGACCCGTCGGTGCTCGTGGCGGCCAGCGACCGGGCTCGGGAAGAGCTGGGCTGGAAGCCGGAGCGGACTGAGCTGACCGGGATCGTGCGGGACGCTTGGCAGTTCACCCAGGCTCGACAGGGCTGAGGCCGCCGGACGTTCGCGACGGCCGCGCTGGGCGGCGGTAGCCCGCCGCACAGCGCGCCTGAGCGAAGAGCCAGAACTGACCGGTGCGCAAGGCTTTCACCCTGGCTCGACGCCGGCCTCCGAACGTCCACATGCGACATCCATCGGCAAGTACGCACCCGGCTCCTCGAAATCCGCTGGGGTCAAGCCGAAACCCGCCAGCCCCGTCGGGTCCGCCGCCAACGCCAGGCCCAGCAGCTGCCCCGGTGGCATGCCCTGGTCCAGCACCGTCTTCAACAGACCGGCCAGCACGTGGTCCGGCTTCGCCGCCAGCGCGTTCTCCAAGGCCATGCCCGCGAACGTGCCGTCGCCGCGCATGAAGGTCGTGTACCCCAGCAGGGCCGCCGCTTCCGCTCGCTCCGGGGCCGGGAGCTCCTGGACCAGCGTCAGCCACAGGCGCTCCGCCTCACGCGCGGCCGGGCTGTGGGGTGGGACCGCCATGCCCAGGCACGCGTCCCGGATCTCCGGCAGCGACAGGGCGCGAGCGAGCGCAACCGCTTCCTCGTCCGTCGGCGGCCCCGAGCCGCGCAACCGGCGATCGAACGCCGCTCGGATCGCCGACGCCGCTTCGGAGACGTCGAGACCGAGGGGCGACGGCAGCCGGGCCAGCGATTCGGCTCGGCGGGCGAGTGCTTCCGGCGAACGTGGGGCGAGCAGCGACTCCAGCTCGGCGCGGCTGTCGAACGCCACCGAACCGCCGCCCGTCGCGACCGCCGCCGTCACCGTTGCCCGGGGGTCCGGCAGCTCGCCACCGCAATCCGGGTCCGCGTAACAGCCCCACGGCGCGCCTTCGGCGATGTCCGCCGCCCACATCGCGTGCAGCACCGGGAGGCCGAGTTCGCCCAGGGACGACTCCAGCAGCTCGACGAAGCCCGCGTGCGGCGGCGGGCTGCCGGGTCTTCGCCGGCCGCCGACCACCACCAGCGTCACCCCCGTGTGCGGGGCCAGGGTGAACCGCGGGGCGAGCGCCCGGGCCTGGTACGCCCGGTCTTCGCGGCGCGGGAGGTCGCCGCGCAGCACCAGGCCCAGCCGGTTGCCCTCGGGCGCCCGGTGGCCGAGCAGGACGACGGAGTTCTCGGGCCGGAACCCGATCAGGTGTGGGAGCGCGGCCAGCAGCTGCGCGGGGCTTCGGAGGTCGACCGGCGGACGGCCGGTCGGGGTGGTGGTGGTCATGCCTCCAGCGTGGGGCAGGACGGGGCCGGTTGGGGCGGTGGCGGCAAATCTGTGGATGGGTGGGGGCGATGTGGACGGAACCGGCCGGCGGACGGCCGGACGGCGGATTCCTGTCGGTGGGGCGGGCTAGAGTGCCCGGCCCCACCGACCGGCCCGGCTCAGCCGCAGTGCTCGAAACCGCTTTCGTAGGTGTTGCCGCCCACCGAGCCGCCCCACTTCACGCAGGTCGCTCCGGCGGTCTTCTTCACCGGCCCGGCGTAGTAGGTGAAGCTGCCGGAATCGGTCACCCGGGCCGAACCCTGGACCTCGAGGAACGCCGAGACCGGGCTCGCCGTGCCGAGCGACGTCGCCTTCAGCGTCGTCACGCAGTTCGCCTTGGTCGAGGCGTTGTACAGCAGGTACGCGGTGCCGGACGAGCCGGCCAGCGCCTGCTGGTCGACGACGGAGAAGCCCGAGCCGCAGACCTCTTCGGCGGAGTACGGGTTGCCGCCGCAGTTGTTCTTGCTCGTGAAGTTCGTGTGCGCGTAGTACGGCACGGCGACGCCGTTCAGCTTCGCCTTCTGCACCACGCCGTTCAGCCGCTCTTCGAAGTGCAGGTGCGGGCCGGTGACCCCGCCGGTCGCGCCCGCCTTGCCGAGCTCCTTGCCGCCGGCGACGGACTGCCCGACCGAGACCTCCTGGGCGGACAGGTGCGCGTACCGGGTGCGCCAGCCGCTGCCGTGGTCCACCTCGATCCACTTGCCGTAGCTCGTGCTGCCCTCGTCGGCGACCCGCGTCACCGTGCCGGACGCCGCGGCCAGCACCGGCATGCCCGTGATGCCCGACTTCTGGAAGTCGACCGAGTACTCCGGGCTGTGGCCGCTGAACGTCGCCGCGGTCACGGTGACCCCGCACTTGAACGGCACCTGGAAGTTCGGCGCGGCCGACGCGGCCGCCGAGCCGGCGAGGGTGAGGCCGAGCGCCGGCAGCGCCGCGGCGGCGGCGAACACGGCGAGCCGTCGCAACCTGGACATGGGAGAACCTCCTGACGAACGGGACATCTCGACACCACACAGCGAAGCCCACGTCGGTACATTTTCCGTACAAGCACCCTGCGGAGGACGCGAACATGATCACCAGACGGCCCGGGCTCCCCCAGGCCCAGGACTGGGTCCGCTGGGGGTTGGTCGCGGTGCCGATGTTCGCCGCCATGCCCCGCGCGAACACGCTCGTGTGGATCCTGATCGGCGTCACGCTGGCCCTCTCGCTCCCGCTGCTGTGGATCTACGACACCGGCAGTCGGCTCCTGCTGTCCGTGGCGGTCATCGGCGTGATCGCCGCCGCCGGCGCGCTGTGGGCGGTCGTGCCGAACAGCTTCGCCTCCGTGACGATGTTCTCCGCCACCTTCTTCGTCGTGATCCGGCAGCCGGTGGTCCCGATCGTGCTCGCGGTCGCGATCGACCTGGCGGCGGTCACGTTCTGGGCCGGCTACCACCACGCGTGGGGCGGCGCGCTGCCGACCTACGCGATCGTCGCCGTGATCGTGCTGCTCGGGCTGAACCGGCGGGCCCGGCTGGCCCGGATCGAGCAGACCGAACTGGCGCTGGCCCGCGCGCAGACGGCCACCGAGGAGCACACGCGCGCGGCGGCGCTGGCCGAACGCGCCCGCATCGCCCGCGAACTGCACGACGTCCTGGCGCACTCGCTGGCCGGGCTGTCCCTCAACCTGCAGGGCGCCCGGCTCATGCTGGTGCGCGACGGGGCGAGCCCGGACGCCGTCGCGCAGATCGAACGGGCGCAGAAGCTGGCGTCGGACGGCCTCGCCGAGGCCCGCAAGGCCGTCGCCGCGCTGCGCGAAGACGCCGTCCCGGTCGAGCGCACGATCGCCGACCTCCTGGCCGCCTACCGGCTGGACAGCGGGGCCCGGGCGGACCTGACGGTCGAGGGCGAGCCGCGCGAGCTCGCCCCGGCGGTCGGCACCGCGCTGGTCCGCGCGGTGCAGGAGGCCCTGGCCAACACGCGCAAGCACGCGACGCGGGCCGAGGTCGACGTCACCCTGGACTACGGGTCCGGCAGCGTCGCGCTGACCGTCGCCGACCGGCAGGGCAGGCGGCCGCCGGACGCGCCGGCGGCAGGCTACGGTTTGCGCGGGATGAGCGAACGGGTCGCGCTGCTCGACGGGCGCTTCGAGAGCGGGCCGGGGGAGGACGGATGGCGGATTCACCTGACGGTGCCGGCGTGAGCTTGCGCGTCGTGCTGGCCGACGACCAGGCGGTGGTCCGGGAAGGCCTGGTCACGCTGCTCGGGCTGCTGCCGGGCGTCGAGGTGGTCGGCGCCGCCGCCGACGGCCTGGCCGCCCTCGAGCTCGTGGCCGAGCACCACCCCGACGTCGTGCTCGTGGACCTGCGGATGCCGCGCTGCGACGGCGTGGAGACCACCGAGCGGATCCGCGCCGAGCACCCGGGCACCGAGGTCGTCGTGCTGACGACGTACGCCGACGACGAGTCGCTGCTGGCCGCGTTGCGCGCCGGCGCCCGCGGGTTCCTCACCAAGGACGCCGACGCCGAGGCGATCGCCCGCGCGCTGCGCTCGGCGGCCGCCGGTCAGTCCACTGTGGACGGCGAGCTGCAACGGCGGCTCGTCGAGGCCGCCACCCGCAGCACGCCCCAGCGGGTCAAGGAGATCGAGGGCCTGACCGCCCGCGAGATCGAGGTGCTGCGGCTGATCGCGGCGGGCCTGTCGAACACGGAAATCGCGCGCACGCTCGTGGTGAGCGAAGCGACCGTGAAGACCCACGTGAACCACCTGTTCACCAAGGCCCGGCTGCGGGACCGCGCGCAAGCGGTCGCCTTCGCCTACCGCACGGGCATCGCGGATTAGAGCAGTCGCTGGGTGAACCCGGCTGCCGCGAGCCGGCCGAACGCCCGCTCGACCCCGGCCGGCACGTGCTGCGGGATCGCGAAGCCCCGCACCGCGTACTCGGTGATCCGCTGCGTCTCGCCGACGAGCATGCTGATCACCCGGTCGGCGTCCTCTTCGCCGGTGAGGTGGTCCTCGAACGACACCGCTTTCGACGCGCACACGACGTCGACGCCGGGCCAGAGCCGCTTCGCCGTCGCGTAGGCCCGCCGCTGCTGGTACGGCCGCGTCACCAGCGTCACGGACCGGGTCTCCCGCTCGGCGAGCAGCCGGCGGGTGAACTCGACGTTCTCCCCCGTGTTGCGCGCCTCGGGCTCGACCAGGATCACCTCGTCGGGCACGCCGAGCTCCAGCGCGATCTCGCGGTAGTGGACCGCTTCGCCGCGCGGGAAGCGCTCCACCGTCGTCGGCGCGTTGGCCCCGGTGAACACCAGCAGGGGGAACCGCCCGGCGTGGAAGAGCTCCGCCGCGTGGACGGCGACGCCGGGATCGCGGCTGCCCAGCCCGATCCCGGCGTCGGACCGCCGTGGTTCGTGCCGCAGGTCGTGGTAGTCCCACAACGTGCGGACGTCGGCGTCGAGGTGCTCCGGCACCATCAGCCGAACGCGGCTCGCAGGGCCGGCTTGCCGCCCGTGACCGGCAGCGTCACCGACGTCTTGGTCAGGTCGAGCGCCAGCCCCGCGCCCGGCTTCGGCCGCAGCGTGTAGTCGTGGTCGCTGGACGCCAGCAGGAACTCCAGCCGGTGCCCCGCCGCCAGGATGTAGTCCTTCGGCATCAGCTCGACGCCGATCCGGTAGGTCTGGCCAGGCGTGATCGGCTCGGTCCGGGCCGGTGACGTGCGGTTCTGCGGGTCGGTCCAGCCGCGGCTGATGATGTGGGACGTGCCGTCGGGAGCGCGGTCGAGCAGGATCGCGGAGACGTTCGCCGCGGGCCGGTCGAACGCCAGCGCCAGGTCGGCGCGCGCGGTGCCCGAAAGCCGTACGGACTGCTTCGCCACCGAAGTCGCGTACAGCAGCCGGTTACCCGACGACGCGAGGCCGGCCAGCTGCTCGATCGTCTTCGACGAGTCGTCGGCGAGGGTTTCGACGGCCGCCGTGCCCGGCACCGGGCTGCGCGTGTCGATGGCACCCTTCGCCTTGCCGCCGGGCCACGGGTACACGCGGACGTCGGACGTCGTGGGCGCCGGCCAGTCGGCCTCGTCGGTCCACGAGAGGTCTTCGCGCTGGATCGTCGCCTTCGGCTCGTTCTGGATCCCGTTGTCGACGCCGTAGAGGTAGTGGGACATCCACTTGTTCAGCGTGGCCAGCCAGACATCGCGCCGCAGCGAGTACGGGTCGGCGTGGCCGGACTGGTGCAGCCAGATCTTGTGCTCGACGCCGTGCGCCTTCAGCGCCTCGTACCACTCGGCGACCTGGTCGGTCTTGACGTTCCAGTCGTTGAGGCCGTGCACCGCGAGCACCGACGCGTGCACTCCTCCGACGTCGTTGCGGTAGTTGCGGACGTCCCAGAACGGCGTGTAGTCGCCGGTGACGCGATCCTGGTCGCGGGTCAGGCCGTCGATCACCGGGCGGCAGACCTGCCGGTCTTCCCGGGTGTAGACGTACTCGGCCAGCACGTCGGCGTCCTCGCCCTGGAACCCGCCGGCCGCGACGACGGCGCCGTCGTTGCGGTAGTACTGGTACCAGCTGGAGATGGCGGCGATCGGCACGATCGTCTCGAGGCCTTCGACACCGGTGCTCGCGACGGCGTTGGGCAGCGTCCCGTTGTAGGAGACGCCCATCATGCCGGTCTTGCCGGTGCTCCAGTCCGCCTTCGCCGCGGCGCCGGCGGCGTCGCGGGCGGCCGTGCGGCCGTTGAGCCAGTCGACGACCGAGCGCGCGCCGATCGTCTCGTTGACGTCACCGGTGGTCGGGCAGCCGGTGGAGAGGCCGGTGCCGAGCGACTCGCCGTACACGACGGCGAACCCGCGCGCGGTGAAGTAGTCCTGGTAGCGCCAGGTGATCGGGGTGGCGGGGCCGACGCCGTGCGCGGCGACGCGCGGGCCTTCCGGGGCGCGGGCGTGGCCGGGCGCATACAGCTCTACGTCGACGTCGTGGTTAGCGACGTCGTTGCCGCCGGCGAAGTACGGGCTGGCCTGGTAGACGACGGGGACCTTCAGCCCCTGCTGCGTCGCGCGCGGGCGCACGACCTGGGCGTGCACGAGGTCGTCGGAGCCGTCGTGGTCGCTGTCGACGGGGGCGGTGACCCAGACGTCCTCGCGGACGACGTCCGCCGGGTCGAACACCGGCTGCGCTTGGCCGCCGGTGAAGACCGGGCCGGGCGGGTCGGCGGCTTCGGCGGTGACGGCCGTGAACGGCAGTGCGAGGACGGCGACGAGCACGACTGCGGCTTTCACTCAAACCCCCAAGCCGGGCGAAGCGGACGAGTGTCGAGACTTCCGCTCCGGCCTCGGGGGTGTCAAGAGACTAACGTCGGGGGCATGCCGACCGTCGAAGCGCCGATCGCCGCCGTGACCGTCTACCCGCAGCAGGCCCGGATCACCCGCCGGGGCACGGCCCCGCTCGACGGCGGGCCGCGCCTGACCTTCGCCGGGCTCCCCCTGTCGCTCGACCCGGGCTCGGTGCGCGTCACCGGGACCGGACCCGCGCTGATCACGGGCGTCGACGTGCGCACCGAACGGCACGCGTCGCCGGCCGACGCCGCGTTGCGCGCTTTGGTGGAGCAGCGGCGCGCGGACCAGGCGACGCTCGACGGCGTCGTGGACGACGAAGCGGCCGAAGCGATGAAGGTGGATCTGCTGACTTCGCTCGCGAAGCGCAGTGGCGGCAGCTTCGCGAAGGCGCTGGCGGCCGGGACCGCCGAGCCGTCGCGCGTCGCCGAGGTGACCGACGCGCTGAGTGCGCGACTGGCCGCGGCCCTGAAGTCCCGGCGGGCTTTCGCCGAACGGATCGCCCGGTTGCGCGAGGACCTCGCGGCGCTCGACCGCCGGATCGAGGCGCACAGCGCGCGGTCCGAAGAGGACAGTACGTCGGTGGTGGTGGAGCTGGAGATCTCGGATGCCTCCGGTTCGGCGGAGCTGGAACTGTCCTATGTGGTCCCCGGCGCGAACTGGGAGCCGGGCTACGACGTCCGGGTCCGCGGCACTTCCGTCACGGTGATGTCGTACGGGCTGGTCAGCCAGCACACGGGCGAGGACTGGCCGGAGTGCGAGCTGGCGCTGTCGACGGCGAGGCCGGCGGTTTCGGTGGTGGTGCCGGAGCTTTCGCCGTGGTACCTGGACCGCGTCCACCCGGTGCTGCCGGCTCCCGCGGGCGCTTACGGCGGTTCCGGCGGCGGGATCCCGGAGGTTTCCCGCATGCGGTTCGCGGCGGCGGCTCCGGCGATGGCACCGAAGTTCGCGTCGGTGGAGCAGGGGACGACGGCGGTGACGTACCGGCCGTCGCGTCCGGTGGCGGTGCCGTCGGGGGCGCAGGGACACCGGACGACGCTGGCCGAGCTTTCGTTGACGGCTGATTTGGGTTACGTGACCGCGCCGGTGTTGGCGGAGGAGGCTTACTTGCGGGCTGTTGTGGTCAATACGTCTTCGTTCGCTTTGCGACCGGGGCGGGCTTCGGTTTTCCACGACGCGGAGTTCGTCGGGACGACTTCGTTGGAGGCGTGGGCTCCCGGGGAGGAGCTGGAGCTGGCGCTGGGGGTGGACGACCGGATCCGGGTGGAGCGCGAACTGGTACGGCGGACGGCGTCGAAGGCGACTTTGTCCGGGCAGAAGCGGCGCGAGGCGGAGTATCGGATTTCCGTGGGGAACCATGGGCCTCGGGAAGCTGTGGTGACGGTGCTGGATCAGGCGCCGGTTTCACGGGATGACGCGGTGACGGTGAAGGACGTGAAGACGTCGCCGGAGCCGGTGGAGACGTCGGAGCTGGGTGAGGTCACGTGGAAGCTGACGGTGCCGGCGGGTGAGACCAAGACGGTGACGCTGTCGTATCGGGTGGATGTCGCGAAGGGCGTGGAACTCTCCGGCTGGCGGGAGTGAGCGTCAGCTCCGGAACGGCCGGCTTGTAACAGCCGGCTTCCGCTCCACGACCCTGTCCTGGTCATCAGGAGCCGGACTGCCGTGTGGTTCCTGAGTCGACAGACCCGTTCCCACCGACGAAGGAGGCAACCATGGGATGTGCGTGTACCAAGGCCGGAAAGCCGAAATGCGCCTGGTGCAAGGAAGCCGAGGCGCACCGGATCCCGACGTCCCGGCACAACTGCCAATGGGGCAAGTGCTCCTGAACTCCGCCGGAAAGGCCGGCGGCCCGGTCCGGGCCGCCGGCTTTCGTCAGCCCTGGGAGATGTAGGCCTCCAGTTGTTCCTGGCTCTTCTCCAGCTCCTCCATCCGGTTCTTCACCACATCCCCGATGGAGATGATCCCCGCGAGGCGCCCGTCGGCGAGTACCGGTACGTGCCGGATCCGGCGCTCCGTCATCAGGATCGACAGCTGGTCCACCGTGTCCTCCGGGCCGCAGCTGGCCACCAGCTTCGTCATGATCTCCGACACCGGCCCGTCCAGCAGGCCCGGGCCGTGCTCGTTCAAGCGGCGTACCACGTCGCGCTCGGAGACGATGCCCGCTATCGAGCCTTCCGGGGACACCACCACCATCGCGCCCACGTTGTTTTCGGCCAAGCCGGCCAGCAGCGCGGTCACCGTGGTCTCCGGGGTGACCGTTGCGACCGCCGACCCCTTCTTGCGCAGCAGATCCGCAATCCGCATGGCGATCCTTCCCGTCGGTGAGCTGGATCACCACAGGGTAAGGGCACCGGGACGTGCGCGAAAGTCCGGCAAACGGGGCGAATTCGTGGTATGAAAAAGATTCAGCCGAGGCGTTCGGCCAGGCCGTCCAGGGCCAGGCGGAGGCCGGCCGCGTAGTCGTCGTCGCACAGGGCGCCGAGGCGGGCGCGGGCCAGCTCCAGCTGCTCGCGAGCCGCCGCCGTGTCACCCAGTTTGCGGTAGTCCTCACCCAGGTTGAGGTGCAGCGACGGGTAGAACCCGCGCACGGCCAGCGACGCGTGGTGCTCTTGGGCCCGCGAGTCGGTCAGCGAGTCCGCCGCCGCCAGCGCGCGCAGGTCCCACGCCAGCTCCTCCGCCGGGTCGTCGCAGACGTCGGCCAGGTGGTGCGCGAGCGCGACGCGGTGCAGCGGGTCGCCGTCCGGCCCGATCGACGCCCACAACGCCGTGAACGTCGCGTGCGCGCCCGCGCGGTCGCCGCCGATGTGCTGCCGCAGACCGGCGTCGATCGCCACCATCACGTCGTCGGTCATGCCGCTCCCCCGTCCGCCAGTGCCCGCAGCCGGGCCAGTCCCGGCCCGATCCGCTCGGCCGCGACCGCACCGTAACCGAACACCAGCCCGTGCCGCCGCTCGCCCACGGCGAAATCCCCCAGCGAATACAGCCGGACGCCGTCGTGCCGGGCGCGGCGGACCAGGCCCGACAGATCCGCGGACGAAGCCGCGCTCAGGTGCAGACCGGCGGACGACGGCAACGGCGTCAGGAAATCCCCGAACGAAGCCAGCGACCGGGACAGCAGTTCGTGCCGTTCGCGGTAGACCTTCCGCATCCGCCGGACGTGCCGCGCGAAGCCACCCTCGGCCATGAACGCCGCCAGCGCCGCCTGCTCGACGTTCGGCGCGTGCCAGTCGGTGAGGTACCGGGCCTTCACCAAGGCCGGCACCAGCGACGGCGGCGCGACGAGGAAGCCCAGCCGCAGCGCGGGGGAAAGCACCTTCGAGAACGAGCCGACGTACACGACCCGGCCGCGGGAATCCAAGCTGTGCAACGGTTCCAGGGGCCGCCCGGTGTAGCGGAACTCGGTGTCGTAGTCGTCCTCGATCAGCACGGCGTCGGTGCGCTCGGCCCAGTCGAGCAGTTCGAGCCGCCGCTCCAGCGACATCGACAGCCCCAGCGGGTACTGGTGCGACGGCGTCACGTACACCAGCCGCGTCCCCGCCGGGATGGCACTGACGACGATTCCGGACGCGTCCACCGGGACCGGCGCGACCCGCACGCCGCGGGCGGCCAGCACGAGCCGCGGCGGCGGGTAGCCGGGGTCCTCGACGGCGGCCAGGTCACCCGGCCGCAGCAGCACGCGCCCGACCAGGTCGGTCGTCTGCTGGGCCCCGGCGGTGACGACGACCTGCTCCGCGCTCGCCCGCACGTCCCGCGAGACGCCGATGTGCCGCGCGATCTCGGCGCGCAGCGAAGCGAGGCCCTGCGGGTCGCCGTAGGTCAGCAGATCGGCCTGGCCCGCGCGCAGGCGCTGGGTCACGAGCCGGCGCCAGGTGTCGAACGGGAACCGCGTGAGGTCCGGAACGCCGGGCCGGAAGTCGAACTCCGGCGCCGGGGCGAACGGCGCGGGCGGCGACGGCATCGCGTCCCACTCCCGCAGCGGGCGGACACCCGACACCAGGGACGGCGCAGGGCGGGTCAAGGAAGACGCCGTGACGAACGTGCCCGCGCCGACGCGCCCGGTGAGGAACCCCTCGGCGGTGAGCCGGTCGTAGGCCGCGCTGACCGTCGTCCGGGACACCGCCAGCCGCTGCGCCAGCTCCCGCGTCGGCGGCAGCGTCTCGCCGGACCGGATCCGGCCGTCCAGGATCGCCGCGCGCAGCTGCCGGTAGATCGCGTCGCGGTGCCCGCGCGTCCCGGTCAGGTCGATGTGGACGTCCATCGCTCCAGATTGGCACACCTGAAGCGGCGGATTTGGCACTTCTCGTGGTCCGCTCACGCGCCTAGCGTGCTGAGCATGGATCTCCGCGAACTCGACCGCCGCAGCCTGCTCGTGCTCGACAAGCTCGTCGCCGCCGTGACGCCCGCCGACCTCGCCCGGCCGACCCCGTGCGCCGGCTGGACGCTGGCCGACCTCCTCCGCCACCAGGTCAGCGAGAACCACGCGTTCGCGACCGCGGCCCGCGAAGGCTCGGCGCCGGACTGGGACGCCGGCGACCTCGGCGACGACGCCGACGCCGCTTACCGGGCGTCCGTCGACGACTTCCTCGACGCGATGGCCGACGACGCCGTGCTGGACCGGCAGCTCACGATCAACCACTTCGGCACGTTCCCCGGCACGATCGCCGCGCACATGCACCTCGTCGACACCGTCGCGCACGGCTGGGACCTGGCCCGCACGCTCGGCCTGCCCTACGAGCCGGACGCCGAAGCCGTGCACGTCGCGCTGCAACTGGCCGAGCACATCCCGGACGAAGGCCGCGAGAAGAACGGCTCGTTCGCGCACCGCGTCGAGATCGAAGCCGACGCCGGTGAGCTCGACCGGTTCCTCGCCCTCCTCGGCCGCGACCCGGCGTGGACCGTCAGCTGATGTCGGCGGGCGCCGCGCTCCACGTGTCGCACGCCTTCGTCGTCTTGACGTCGTAGCCCGCCTTCGCCCAGGACAGCTGGTGCGCGCGCGAGCCGTGGGTGTCGCTGTCGTTGGCGCGGCCGTAGTCGGCGACGGCGGCGTTGGCCAGCGACCGGCTGACCGAGCCCGAGCCGGCGACCGCCACCAGGAACAGCGCGCCGAAGCAGTTCGCCTGCAGCTCGATCCGGCGGACGACCTCCTTGTCGGCCGCGCTGTCCTCGTCCGGCGAGGTCATCTTGTCCGCCGCCGCGGACAGGATGCCGCTCTCGCGCTGCACGTGGTGGCCGTACTCGTGGGCGATCGTCGCGATGTGCCGGGCCTTGTTGAGGCCGGCGTCCGACAGCATCCAGTCGGTCGGGGCGTAGATCGTGGTGTCGCCGCCGCAGTAGTAGGCGACGGCTTCGTTCTCGGTCGGCGCCTCGCCGCACGCGCTGTGCTCGGGCAAGGTCACCGAGACGGTCGCGGTCAGGGTCGGCTCGTTCGCCTTCTGCAGCGCCGGGCGCCAGGACTGCTCCAGGCAGTCGACGAGTGCCCCGTAGTAGGCCTTGAGCTGCGCGGCGGCCCGGCCGAGGTCCGGCAGCGAGCAGGTGGCGGGCCCGGGCGTGATGGCGTCGGACAGCAGCGGGTTGCGGGCCAGCTCCGGCACGGGCTTCGCGGGCTTCCCGTCCGAGCCGCCGCTGTACGCGCGGCCGGTGTCGGCGCCCTGCGCCACGAACGCGTGCCCGTCGACCCGGCGCGGGATGGTGGCCGCGATCAGCGAGATCGCCAGCACGACGATCATGACCCCGGCGACGGCGCCCCACAGCCGGCTGCGCGGCGGGGCGATCGGAACGGGCGGCGCGGCGGCCCAGTTCGGCGCCCACGGGTTCGGCTCGGGCACCCACGCCGGTTCCGGTGACCGGGCCACCATCGGCGGCGGTGATGGCGGCCCGGAGTACCCCGGCGGAGCCGGTCCGTCGGTGTCGGTCACGTTCTCCCCCTGCTCAATGGCCCCAGCATACGGACACCGGGAGAGGGCAGGATCACGAATGGAAAACACCGTCCGGTGGCCATCGGGACCGTTGACGTACGAAACTGTCGCTATGAGTGTCGAGGACCCGTACCTGTGGCTGGAAGACGTGACCGGCGATGACGCGCTCGGCTGGGTGCGCGCCCGCAACGACGAGACGCTGGCCGAGCTGACCCGCGGCGCGCGGTTCGCCGAACTGCGCGACGAACTGCGCGAGGTGCTCGACGCCGACGACCGGATCCCGTACGTGCGCCGCCGCGGCGAGCTCCTCTACAACTTCTGGCAGGACGCGAGCCACCCGCGCGGCCTGTGGCGGCGCACGACGCTGGCGTCCTACCGGCGCGCCGAGCCCGAGTGGGAGCTGCTGCTCGACGTCGACGCGCTGGCCGAGGCCGAGGGCGAGAACTGGGTCTGGCAGGGCGCCACCGTGCTGCGGCCGGCCTACCGGCGCGGCCTGGTCGAGCTGTCCCGCGGCGGCGCGGACGCCACCGTCGTGCGCGAGTTCGACCTCGACGCGCACGAGTTCGTCGAGGGCGGCTTCACCGTGCCGGAGGCGAAGACGCGGATCGGCTGGATCGACGAAGACCGCGTCTACCTCGGCACCGACTTCGGCGAGGGCACGCTGACCAGCTCCGGCTACCCGCGGCTGGCCAAGGAGTGGCGCCGCGGCACGCCGATCGAGGCCGCGACAGTGGTTTACGAGGGCAAGCCCGAAGACGTCTCGATCGGCGCGTCGCACGACCCGACCGAAGGCTTCGAACGCGACTTCGTCAGCCGCGCCGTCGACTTCTACCGTTCCGAGCTGTACCTGCGGACGCCCGAAGCGCTGGTCAAGATCGACGTGCCGGACGACGCGAGCGCGTCGGTCCACCGCGAATGGCTGCTGGTGCGGCCGCGGACGGCGTGGACGACCGGCGGCACCGAACACCCGGCCGGTTCGCTGATCGGCATCCGGTTCGACGACTTCATGGCCGGCGACCGCGCCTTCACCACGCTCTTCACGCCCGACGAGCACACCTCGCTCGACTACTGGGCCTGGACGCGCCACCACCTGCTGCTCGGCCTGCTGCGCGACGTCCGCACCGAGCTGCGCACCCTGACGCCGGGCCCGGACGGCTGGCAGGAGGAACCGCTGTCCGGCGGCCCGGAGTTCGGCAGCGCGGACATCTTCGACACCGACCCCGACGTCAGCGACGAGTACCTGCTGGACTCCAGCGGTTTCCTCCAGCCCTCGACACTGAGCTACGGCCACGTCGGCGAAGAGGTCGAAGTGCTGAAGCAGGCTCCGGCGTTCTTCGACGCTTCGGGCATGAGCGTCGCGCAGTACTTCGCGACGTCGGAGGACGGCACGAAGATCCCGTACTTCGTCGTCCGGCCGTCCGATGCCGAAGGCGGCCCGACGCTGCTGACCGGCTACGGCGGCTTCGAGGTCTCGCTGACGCCGTCCTACAGCGGGATGATCGGCCGCGGCTGGCTCGCGCGCGGCGGGACGTACGTCGTCGCGAACATCCGCGGCGGCGGCGAGTACGGGCCGAGCTGGCACACGCAGGCGATCAAGGCGCGGCGCCACCGCGTCTACGAGGACTTCGCCGCGGTGGCCACGGATCTCGCCGAGCGCGGCATCACGACGCCGGAGAAGCTCGGCATCCAGGGCGGCAGCAACGGCGGCCTGCTGATGGGCGTCATGCTGACGCGCTACCCGGACCGGTTCGGCGCGATCGTCAGCCAGGTGCCGCTGCTGGACATGCGCCGGTACCACCTGCTGCTGGCCGGCGCGTCGTGGATGGCCGAGTACGGCGACCCCGACGAGGCCGCCGAGTGGGAGTTCATCTCGAAGTACTCCCCGTACCAGAACGTCCACAGTGGACGCGCGTATCCGCCGTCGCTGTTCGTGACGTCCACGCGCGACGACCGCGTGCACCCCGCCCACGCCCGCAAGATGGTGGCGCGCATGCGTGAGCAGGGGCACGACGTCCGCTACCACGAGAACATCGAAGGCGGTCACGGCGCCGCGGCCGACAACGAGCAGCTGGCGTTCAAGTGGGCGCTGGTGTTCGAATTCCTGTGGGAGCAGCTCACGAAGTGACGCGCGCGAGCACGACGCCGCCGACGATCAGGGCCAGCGCGGCCACCCGGCCGAGGCTCACCGGGTCCTTGCTCACGACGACGCCGAGCACGATCGCGCCGACGGCGCCGATCCCGGTGAACACCGCGTAGGCGGTGCCCACTCCGACGGTGTCCATCGCGCGCGAAAGCAGGTAGACGGCGGCGGCGCCGAGCACGAAGCACAGGAGCGTCGGCCACGGCTTCGTGAAGTTCTCCGTCGGCTTGATGCTCTGCGACCAGGCGACCTCGACGAGCCCGGCGAAGACGAGCGTCACCCAGCCCATCAGAGCGTCCTCAGCGCCGCTTCGAGCGACGCCGCCCGCTCTCCGTCGCGTGCGGCGAGGTGCGGGTCGACCAGGGCGTTGGTCAGCTCGGCGTGCACGAACCGGACGTCGTCGACGTCGTAGTGCCCGGCGATGAAGTCGCGCAGGTAGCGCTCGTGGTGGTCGAACGGGGCTCTCGGCGTCCCCGGCGCGTACGTCCCGCCACGGGCGCCGGCGATGACGAACGCCTTGCCCGCCAAGGACATCCGCGGGAACGTCACCTGGTCGATCCACGTCTTGAGCGCGGCCGGGATCGAGAAGTTGTACATCGGCGCGCCGATCAGGACGACGTCGGCTTCGAGCAGCTCGGCCAGCAGTGGTTCGACGACCGCCCAGGCCTGCTTCTGCGCGGGCGTCTCGACGACGTCGGCGTAGTGCGCGGGATCGGTGATGCCCGCGGTCAGGAGCGCGTCGCAGATCTCGGTCCAGGCCTCGCCGATCACCGGGACGGGCTCGGCGGCGAGGTCGCGGTAGGTGCGGGTGCCCGCCCAGGCCGAGGCGTAGCGCGCGGACAGCTCGCGCGAGAACGACGCCCGGCGGGCACTGGAGTCGAGGTGCAGCAGGTGGCTCACGATTCCTCCTCAAGTGGACGCGGTGTCCGCTTGGAGTCAACTGGACGCCCCGTCCGCTTATTCCCTAGGCTGCCGCCATGCCCGAACGCGCCGACGCGGCCCGCAACCGCGCGAAGATCCTCGCGGCGGCCGACGAGCTGTTCACCGCCCGTGGCGCGGCCGAGGTGACGATGGAGGACATCGCCCGCGCGGCCGGCGTCGGCCGCGGCACGCTCTACCGCCGCTACCCGGACCGCGCGTCGATCGCCGTCGCCCTCCTGGACGAGCACGAGCGGCAGCTGCAGGAGTCGCTTCTGCGCGGCGATCCGCCGCTGGGCCCGGGTGCGCCACCGGCCGAGCGGCTGGCCGCGTTCTACGCGGCGATGGTGGAGCTGCTGGAGCGGCACGCGCACCTGGTGCTGGGCACGGAGGTCGGTCACTCCCGCTTCACGACGGGCGCGTACGGCTTCTGGCGCACGCACGTCAAGGTGCTGGCGGCGGGCGCACCCGACCCCGACGTGCTGGCCGACGTCCTGCTGGCACCGCTCGCGCCGGAGCTGTACCTGCACCAGCGGGCGCGGGGCGTGTCACCGGAGCGGATCACGGCGTCGCTGCGGGAGCTGGCCGGTCTCCTCTAATCGAGACCTCGCGGCCGGGCCCGCTTCGGGACGTACACCCGCTTCGGTTTCGGCTCTTCACCCCGGATCCGCGCGAGGGCGGCTTCGAAAGCCGTGAGGACGTCGGCGACGAAGACGAGCCGTCCGACGCCGAGCCGGTGCAACGCCGGGCCGTGGTCGGCGGCGACGGTGACCGCGACGCCGAGCAGCAGCACCCGCCAGGCCCCGAACACCGCGGCGCGCACCGGCGCGGAGAAGCCCGCGAACCCGATCCGCAGCCGGTGGCAGTGGAAGGGCACGTGCCGCTCCTCGTCGGCGAGGATCCGGGCGGCGACCTGCGTGACGAGCGGGTCGTCGGCGCCGTCGCGCAGAGCTCGGTAGTACTGCAGTGCGACGACCTCGGCGATGAGCAGCACCATCAGCTCCAGCCGCAGCCCGAGCGCTCGCCGCAGGCGGACGAACACGGTGTCGGACCAGTGCGTCGCGATGGTGGGCACTCCGGCCGCCGCGAGGAGTCCGGCCAGCATCCGCGCGTGGTTCTGCTCCTCGGCGACGAAGAGCCTGACGGCGGCGAGGTAGTCGCCGTCGCCGGCCTTCGCGATGAGGTTGGCGCCGTCCCCGGCTTCGCCGACCTGGAAGCGCTGCACGCTCTTGGCGACGTCGGGGTGCAGCCGGGCCCCGCGCGCCCAGGGCGGCTCCTCCCTGCGCCGTCGCCGCTCCGCCTCCGCTTCGAATTCCCGCAACCAGTTCATCGAGCCCGATGATGCCGCCCGGCCGTGGATTTCCCGAGCGGCTCCGGTGGAGATCCGGTGAAGGTTGACGCGCTACCAAGTTAGGATGCTAGCATCCTGTCATGGCGGACAAGGACGTCAAGCAGTTCAACGTGTACCTCCCCGTGGACCTCGTCCGGGAGGTCAAGCACCACGCCGTCGACACCGGTCAGTCGCTGTCGGCGCTCGTCACCGAGGCGCTTCGCCAGTACCTCGCCACCGAAGGAGAAAAACCGTGACCATCGAAGCCGTGTACCTCGAGACGCACAACTGGGGCAAGACGGCCAAGTTCTTCCAGGCCCTCGGGTTCGAACTCGACTTCGCGACCGACCACAACTCGGGGCTGCTGCGCAACGGCGACGGGCCCTACGTCTTCGTCGCCGAGGTGCCCGAGAGCCGGCCGACCGGGATGAAGCTCGTCCTGAAGACCGACGGCGAAGAGACGCCCGATGTCGACGTCGTCTCCCCCTTCGAAGCCGCCCACTTCGGGACGCGGGAGATGACCGTCCGCGACCCCGACGGGCGGGAGTGGATCCTCCAGGCCGGGAGCTGACGCGCGGGCGTCCACCGGGAATGCTCGGGGCCGCCGAATTGAACCGGGCGATTTCCGCGTAAACATGGAACTACCTGAGCGAGTGATTCGGCACCATTCACGCCGACAGCTCCGCGCGCCCGGGCCTACGCTGTTCCGATCCCCTTTCGCCGTTGTCCTCCACTGGGCGGGTTCCCCGCACCGATCGGGTATTCACGCAGGTCAGATGGCCGCAGTGCCGGGTATCGTCCGAAGTGGGCAGATGTTCTGTCCCGGTGCCCGAAACCCCGAAATTCGCCGGGCGCCGCAGCCAGGAAGGAACCCCGATCAACCATGTCCACATTGCGACGACTCGCTTTCGCGGGCGCATTCGCACTGCCGATTTCGCTGTGCATCGCCGCCCCTTCGTCGGCCGGCACCCTCGACGGGCCGTATGAGCCCTGGAGCTACGGGAGCTCCGAAAGCTCGGCGACCTGGGCCGGCATCGGCGGCGCGGGCACCATCGACACCGAAGAGGGCTACAACTACTGGGGCCACCACTGGTCCGAGGAAGACACCGCGGTGGCCGGCATCGGCGGCGCGGCCGTGACCCACAGCGAGCAGTCCGACTCCGGCGACGACTGGGACGACGACGGCTGGACCGACAACGACCACGGCTGGAACGGCACGCACCACGTGCACGGCTGGACCGGCCACCACGACGCCGACGTGGCGGTGAACCACCACCACGCCGTGTCCCACCCCGACCCGGTCGAGTCCGCCGACCACGTCACCTACACGCAGCCGGTCGCCGACACCGACGACGACGATGACGAGGCCACCTACGCCCACGAGTCCCACTCGGCCGGCCCGGACGGCGCGACCTCGACGCACGTCGCGAGCCACGCCGGTGACGACCACGCCGCCTACGAGTCGGGCCACCTGGCGGCCGGCCCCGACGGCGCGTCGTCCGAGGGCGTCCACGCGGTCGCGGTGCCGGGTTACGCCGGTTACCACAACTGGTACACGGCGGCCGGCCCGGCCGGGACGGCGGTGTACTCGACCACCGCGGTCGCCGACGCCCACGACCACGACTGGTCCGACGACAACGACAACGACTACGACGCCTACGACGAGGACTGACCCTCGAACCGCGACCGAGCCGGGCCCGCACCGACGTGGGCCCGGCTCGGTCGCGTTCAGCGTCCGAACTGCGCGTCGAGCGGGTCGGGGGCGAAGCGGAGCCGGCTTCGGCCGAAGGCGTGGACGAGGTTGTCCCAGAAGCGGCCGGACGTCAGCGGCGCCCGCACCGAGTCGAGCATCTCGCGGATCTCCGGCCGGCCGAGCGACTTCCGCGCCGCCGCGATCTCACCGGCGGAGACGACGTCGTTCCCCGCGGCCGCGAGCTCCTCGGGAGAGCCGGCCCCGGCGTCCGCGATCGTCCACGCCACCGACAGCTCCTTCTGGTGCCCCGCCGCCCGGCCGGCGACCGGCAGGCTGTGCGCCGCGAGCGGGGCGGCGAGCCCCAGGTCGTCGACCACGGTTTCGGTCCGGGGCAGGAGCAGCCCCGGGAACCCGAGCGCGCCGGGGCTGGAGATCACCGTGCGCGTCGCCGGGTAGACCACCCACGCCCCGTTCACCGAGACCGCGACGACGGGCCCGCTCACCCGCGAGCGCGCCGCCGCGAGCTCGGGCAGGTAGCCGGGGATCAGCGCGGCGTCCTCGGCGGTGACCGGGTGCCCGTGACCGGTCGAGTCCACCCAGAACACGCGCGCGTCGCTGATGCCGTACGCACCGATCTTGTGCTGCTCGGCGGAGACCGGCCGCAGGCCGACGGCGCTGGTGACCGTCCAGGCCACGACGGCCAGCACGAGCGGCGTGGTCCACCGGGTCAGCGGGACGACCATGACCGGCAGGAGCAGGCAGGTGAGCACGGGCAGGAGCATCCGGGCGTGCATGTAGTCGCCGCCGACCCGGGTGACGTACAGCCCGAGCACGACGCCGGCGACCACCGGGGCGAGCACGACCACGAGCGTCGTCCGGTCCCGGTCGCGCAGGGCGAGCACGGCGACGACGAGCAGCAGCGCGACCGGGACCAGCAGCCAGTAGGCGTCGACCAGCTCGACGAGGTACCGCCACCCGCGGTCCCAGCGGGCCTGCGTCGCTTCCTTGGCCAGCGCGGTGTTCGGCGTGATCAGCCCGTAGTAGCCCATCCGGAACACCTGGTACGCCACGGGGAGCAGGCCGGTGAGCGCGAGCCAGCCGAAGCCGCGGCGCCATCCCGGGCGCACCACGAGCACCAGCGCGGCGAACGTGATCGCGGAGACGAGCGCGAACTCGGGACGCACCAGTGGGCCGCAGCCGAGCAGCAGCAGGGTGGGCCGGCTCCGGACCGGGCCGCCGGTCGCGTGCCGGACCAGCTGCCACCAGGCGAGCGACAGCCACAGCGTGACGAGCCCGGTCTCCAGGCCCGACGTCGCGTAGTCCCAGAAGGGCGGCAGCGCCAGCACCACAAGGGCGCCGGCCGGCCCGACGTGCCGGCCCGGGAACAGGCGCCGGGCGCCGTCGAGCCCGAAGAACAGACCGCCCACGGCGGACAGCAGCCCGGCGACGACCGCCACCCACTCCAGCCGCAGCCACGGCTGCAGCCCGCCGAGCGCCAGGACGTAGGTCCACAACGTGCTCGTGTTGGCTTCCACCCGCTCGCCGGCGTTGAACACCGGGCCGTTCCCGTCGAGCACGTTCTGCACGGTGCGCAGGACGATCAGGCCGTCGTCGCACACCCAACGGCGTTGCCAGGCCAGGACCGCGAAGATCGCGAGCACGACCCCGAGCACCCACCAGGGGGACATCGTCCCGCCGTGCGGAGATCTCCCGGTTTTCTGCGCGCGCTGATCCGCGACAAGTGAGGCCATCGGCGGTTCCCTCCCCGGTTCCGCACGAAGAACGCCGCACGAAGGGAACTGGTTTAGTGCCTCCCGGAAGTGGTTTCCCGCTCAGTTCTTCCCGCTCAGCGCGACGCGAGCCGCGATGCCGTCCAGCACGCAGCCCAAGCCGAATTCGAAGACCTCTTCCGCGCTCCGGTCGGCCCCCTCGACCACCCGGCGCGAGAACTGCGGGAACTCACCGCTCGCGATGACCTCGCGGATGTAGGGCCCGACGCTCGCCTGCCACTGGTCCTTCGTCAGCCCCGACCGGCGCTGGGCCTGCAGCTCCGCCTGCTCCTGCGTCACCGTGCCGAACACGTAGGCCAGCACCGCGTCCACCGCGCCCGCCACGAACGTGATGTCGCCGGTCAGCGGGGCCGCCGCCGCGAGGGCGGCCTCGTGGCGACGCAGCGAGTTCGTCCCCAGCGCCGGCCGGCCGGGGATCTCGCCGCTCAGCCACGGGTGCCGCAGCAGCGTCGCGCGGACCTGGCGGGCGACGCTCGCCAGGTCGGCGCGCCAGTCGCCGGTGAGCTCGGTGCCGTCGGTGTCTTCGGTGCCCTTGACCTCGTCGATCATCAGGTCGAGCAGGTCGACGCGGCTCGCGACGTAGCGGTAGAGCGACGCCGTGCCCGAGCCGAGGTCGGCCGCGACCCGGCGCATGGACAGCGCGGGCAGGCCTTCGGCGTCCGCGATCGCGATCGCCGTCCGCACGATCCGCTCGACGCTCGGGGCCTGGCGCCGCGGACTGCGCCGCTCCTTCGCCCAGACCAGCGCCGGCTCCTCCGCCATCGTCGTCCTCCCGGGGTTCGTTGCGAACAGCGTACCGGAATGGCTACGGTGTATCCGTAGTGAGAACACCGTAGCCACACTGGGGGAACCATGACTCGCGTGCTCATCGCCGGCGGCGGCACCGTCGTCGCCTGGCGAGGGCGGCCGGACGGGCTCCCCGAGGCGGTGGCCCGCGTCCTGGCCCGCTGACCGGGGCCGTTGTCGGCCGGCCGACACGGGAGGAAGCTGAACGCATGACGACCGCCGACGAGTTCCGGGCGCTGCACGAGCGGCCCGAACCCCTCCTGCTGCCGAACCCGTGGGACGCCGGGACCGCCCGGCTGCTGGCCGGGCTCGGCTTCGAGGCGTTGGCCACGACGAGCCTCGGCGTGGCCAACGTGGTGGGCCGCACCCGCGCGAGCCGGGCGGAGGTCCTGGCCAACGTCCGGGAGATCGCCGGGGCGACTCCGCTGCCGGTGAACGCGGACCTCGAGAACGGCTTCGCCGACGAGCCGGCCGAAGCCGCGAAGATGATCGAAGCGGCCGCCGACGCGGGCGCGGTGGGCGTGTCGATCGAAGACCAGACGAACGACCCCGGAAGTCCGATCTACGACTTCGGTCTGGCGGTCGACCGCGTCCGTGCCGCGGTGGAGACGGCGCGGACCCGCTCGGTGGTGCTCACGGCCCGCACCGAGAACCAGCTGTGGGGCGCGAACGACTTCGCCGACACGATCCGACGC
Organism: Amycolatopsis sp. cmx-4-37; assembly: GCA_049998055.1. Lineage (GTDB taxonomy): Bacteria > Actinomycetota > Actinomycetes > Mycobacteriales > Pseudonocardiaceae > Amycolatopsis. Next base: position 209,896 of record JAEBEK010000009.1, read on the forward strand.
CTGCAGGCGTTCGGCGAGGCGGGCGCGGACGTGCTGTACGCGCCGGGGCTGCGCACGCTGGACGAGATGCGCGCGGTGGTGTCGTCGGTCGACAAGCCGGTCAACGTGGTGATGGGGTTCGCGGACCCGTCGATCACCCTGGACCAGCTGGCGGAGATCGGCGTCCGGCGCGTCAGCATCGGAGCGGCGTTGTCCCGGCTGGCGTTGAAGTCCTTCATGGAGGGTGCCCGGGAGATGCGCGCGGGCCGGTTCGGTTTCGTGGGCGACCTGCCGCCGATTTCCGAGCTGCAGCAGGCGTTCCGCTGACCCGGGTGGCACCCACCCGGGTCAGCGGAGGCCGTCAGCTACATCCGGACGTCGCGCCGCAGCCTTCGCACGCGTAGCACGAGCCTGCCGGGCGCATCTTCGTCCCGCACGTCATGCACAGCGGGGCGTCCGCCGCCTTGCCGAGGCGCAGCTCCATCAGCTCCGTCGTCGTCTGGGCTTCGCGGTGGGGGTGCTCCGGCTCCTCCGCGTGCGGCTCGGGCGAGGAGTCCACTGTGGAGCTCAGCGCCTCGAGGTCGACGCCCGCGCCGCCGCCGTAGGTGGCCTCCACCTCCGCCGAACGCTCGTCCGCGGACAGGATGCCCAGCTGTGAACGCTTCTCGTACGGCAGGTAGTCCAGCGCCAGGCGGCGGAACAGGTAGTCCATCACGCTCGTCGCGATGCGGATGTCCGGGTCGTCGGTCATGCCCGCCGGCTCGAAGCGCAGGTTCGAGAACTTCGAGACGTAGAACTCGAGCGGGATGCCGTGCTGCAGGCCCACCGAGATCGACATCGAGAACGCGTCCATCACGCCGGCCAGCGTCGAGCCCTGCTTGCCCAGCTTGACGAAGATCTCGCCGAGGCCGTCGTCCGGGTACGAACCCGCCGTCAGGTAGCCCTCCGCGCCGCCGACGGTGAACGACACCGTCTGGCTCGGGCGCTTCTTCGGCAGGCGCTTGCGCACCGGCCGGTACTCGACGACCTTCGCCGGCTCGGCGGCCGCCTTCTCCTTCTTGGCCGTGGACAGCGGCTGGCCGACCTTGCAGTTGTCGCGGTAGATCGCGAGGGCCTTGAGGCCGAGCTTCCAGCCCTGGAAGTAGATCCCCTCGACCTCTTCGACCGTCGCCGACTCCGGCATGTTGACCGTCTTGGAGATGGCGCCGGAGAGGAACGGCTGCACCGCGGCCATCATCCGGACGTGGCCCATCGGCGCGATCGAGCGCTCGCCGACCGCGCAGTCGAACACCTCGTAGTGCTCGGGCCGCAGCCCCGGCGCGTCGACGACGTGGCCGTTCTGCGCCACGAACTCGACGATCGCCTCGACCTGCTCGGCCGGGTAGCCCAGCGCCTCGAGCGCGCGCGGCACCGTCTGGTTGACGATCTGCATCGAGCCGCCGCCGACGAGCTTCTTGAACTTCACCAGCGAGAAGTCCGGCTCGATGCCGGTGGTGTCGCAGTCCATCATGAAGCCGATGGTGCCGGTGGGCGCGAGCACGGACGCCTGCGCGTTGCGCCAGCCGTGCTTCGTGCCGATGTCGATGCCCTTCTTCCACTCCTGCGTCGCCAGCGCGCGGACCGCGGCGTCGTTGGCGTGGTAGGTGCGGACGAGCTCGTTCGCCGCCGCGTGCTTGCGCATCACGCGCTGGTGCGGCTCGGCGTTGCGCGCGTAGCCCTCGTACGCGCCGACCACCTGGGCCAGTTCTGCCGAACGCCGGTACGAAACGCCGGTCATCAGCGACGTGATCGCCGCCGCGAGCGCGCGGCCGCCGTCGGAGTCGTACGCGTGGCCCAGCGCCATCAGCAGCGCGCCGAGGTTCGCGTAGCCGATGCCGAGCTGGCGGAACTTCCGCGTGGTGTCGGCGATCGGCTCGGTCGGGAAGTCCGCGAAGCAGATCGAGACGTCCATCGCCGTGATGACGAACTCGACGGCGCGCGCGAACAGCGGCGCGTCGAACGTGCCCTCGGGCGTGACGAACTTGAGCAGGTTCAGCGAGGCGAGGTTGCAGCTCGAGTTGTCGAGGTGCATGTACTCGCTGCACGGGTTCGACGCGGTGATCCGGCCGGACTCGGGGCAGGTGTGCCAGTCGTTGATCGTGCCGTCGTACTGGATGCCGGGGTCGGCGCACTCCCACGCGGCCTGGGCCACGCTGCGGAACAGCTTCTTCGCGTCGGTCCGGTCGATGACCTCACCGGTGAGCCGGGCGCGCAGGCCGAACTCGGTGCCGTTCTCGACCGCTTGCATGAACTCGTCCGACACGCGGACCGAGTTGTTCGCGTTCTGGTACTGCACCGAGGAGATGTCCGCGCCGGAGAGGTCCATGTCGAACCCGGCGTCGCGCAGGACCTTGATCTTCTCCTCTTCGCGCGCCTTGGTCTGGACGAACTCCTCGATGTCCGGGTGGTCGATGTCGAGCACGACCATCTTCGCCGCGCGCCGGGTGGCGCCACCGGACTTGATGGTGCCCGCGGACGCGTCGGCGCCGCGCATGAACGAGACCGGCCCGGACGCGGTGCCGCCGGAGGTCAGCAGCTCCTTCGAGGAGCGGATGCGGGAGAGGTTCAGGCCGGCGCCGGAGCCGCCCTTGAAGATCAGGCCCTCCTCGCGGTACCAGTTGAGGATCGACTCCATCGTGTCGTCGACGGCGAGGATGAAACAGTTGTGGACGCGGAGGTTTCCGGACAGGTACTCACCGGATTCCGTCTGGATGTCGAAGACCGGCAGCTCGCCGCGGCTCTCGATCGCGGCGATTTCCAGCCGCTTCGTGTCGTGGGCGGCCATCCCGGGCTTCTCGAACGACGCCTCCAGTTTCGCGGTCTTCACGGGATCGACGAAGCCGATCTCGTCCGCGAAGATCCGCCGGTCGCCGGCGTTCTGGATCCGGATGCCCCAGAGGTCGTGCCGGTCCGGACGGCTCTCCTTCTTGCGCCCGACGCGAGCGAAGATGCCGAACCGGGCCAGCAGGTGCTGCAGGCCCCGCACCAGCTCCTCGCCGATCATGTCCAGTGCGACCAGCGTGGACCGTTCGCGCGCCGAGACGTAACCCTCGGCCTGGAAGATGCTCCGCAGGTAGGCGGCCACGACCGGGAGGGGCGCCGTGTGCAGGTGGGCCGGCACCTCCATGTCGGTCCCCCGGGCGCGCGGCCCCCAGGCGTCGACGAAGTTCTCGAGAACGTTGCCGTAGAGCCGGGTGCGGCGGCAGTCGAGCGTCTCGTCCTGCGTTTCGACCGTGCGTTCTTCGCGGTGGACGCCGGGGAAGACGCGGTCGAGCGCGTCGCGCACCCAAGCCAGCTCGGCGTCGTTCACGGTCATCGCTTCGATGGTGAGCGAGCGGTTCGTCCCCTGGTACTGACCGACGAACCCGTCCGACTGCAACCAGCCCGCGAGGGCGGCTTCGGCGATGTCGGCTTCCCGGATCTCTTCATCACCGAAAGCGCTGCGGCGGTGCCATTCGAGCCGGTCGCCGACCCGCAGTTCGCCCGCAGGCACGAACTTCCCGCTCGTCGAGCCGGCGCGCCACACCAGGTGGTCGGCCGTGACGTCGAGGACGTGGCCCGACTTCGTGGTGACCCGCAGAACTTCCTTGACGCCGTTCGCCTTGGTGGCGACGACCTTGGTCAGCCCGTGCGCGTCGTAGACCTTGGCACCGACGGCGTCCAGCTCGGCGAAGCGGCCGATCGGCACGGCGCCGCCGGGCGTGCTCACCAGGGCGTCGTACGGCTGACACGCGCTGACCTGCTGCTTCGACGCCGTGCCGACGTTGAACCAGACCGGGGAGTTGAAGCTGAAGACCTGGTGCAGCAGCATCCAGGTGAGCTCGTGGTCGAAGATCTCGAGGTCCTGCGGCGTGGCGAAGTAGCCGTGGTCGCGCGCGGCCTTGACGTAGGTCTTCACGACGCGGTCGATCAGCTGCTTGAGGCTGCGCTCGCGCTGCGGGCTGCCGACGGCGCCGCGGAAGTACTTGCTGGTGACGATGTTGGTGGCGTTGACCGACCAGGACGACGGGAACTCCACGCCGCGCTGTTCGAAGTTGACCGAGCCGTCGCGCCAGTTCGTCATCACGACGTCGCGCTGTTCCCAGGTCACCTGGTCGTACGGGTGCTTGCCCTCGGTGGTGAAGACGCGCTTCACGCTCAGCCCGCCGGCCGCCTTGCTCTTCTTGCCGGCGGCCGCGCCGGTTCCCACGGTTTCGGTCATCGGTCGAACCCTCACTCCCGCAGCGGGACGGTCAGTCGCCGTCTGCTCGCTGATCGCTCTCCTCCGGGGCAGCAGAACCCGCAATGGCCTCACGAAGATCGGCGATCTCCTTCTCGAAGTCTTCGACCGAGGAGAAGGACCGGTAGACGCTGGCGAACCGGAGGTAGGCGACCCCGTCGAGCTCACGCAGCGGGCCCAGGATGGCCAGGCCGACCTCGTGACTCGGGATCTCCGCCAGACCGGCGGAGCGGATCGACTCCTCCACGCGCTGCGCGAGCTGCTGCAGCGCGTCGTCGTCGACCGGCCTGCCCTGGCAGGCGCGGCGGACGCCGCTCACCACCTTGTCCCGGCTGAACTGTTCGGTGACCCCGGACCGCTTGACGACGGCGAGCACCATCGTCTCCGACGTCGTGAACCGCCGTCCGCAGGACGCGCACGAGCGCCGCCTGCGGATCGCCTGGCCTTCGTCCACCTCTCGGGAGTCGACGACCCGGGAGTCCGCATGCCGGCAGAACGGGCACCTCATCCGCCGATCACCTTCCCCTCATCGCCGGCCGCCCCGGTCGACGTCCCGCGGCCACCACGCACCCCTGCACCTGGTGATCGTTTTGTGGACATCCGGTGGGTAACAGCCGACCAGCTGTGGACAACTACTGCCCAGTCTACCCCAACCTGTGGACCAACTACAGCGGTGTAACTACTACATATAGCGGGCGAGCGTAGAACTCGGCGGGGGCGTGCGCAAGCGGCACGGCGGCGGCCGACCCCGCCCGGGTGAGGGCGAGCCGGCTCCGGGACGGAGGCCCGGGTGCGCTTCGACCCGGATCGGACCGCGGCGGCCCGGCGGCCGGGGCGGTGTCACCCTGGTGGAGCAGCGTGACCGTCACGTCGAGGCCGCGGAACCGCCGCCACGACACCCGCTTCCCGCACGATCGGCGGATTCACCGGAGCGGGTGATTCTCGCCGGCCGGTCACGCGCGGGGCGGCGTCACGGCGCGGGAACGGCGTCGGCGACCGGGACCGTCAGCGGCAGCCCGGGCACCAGGACGGCCTCGTCCAGGCGGTTGAGCTCCTTGATCCGGGCGACGACCGCGCTCGCGTCGCTCCCCGGCGCGAACCGCGCGGCCAGCGAAGAAAGGGTGTCGCCCTGACCGACCGACACCGTGGCGGTCCGCGCCGGCACCGGCGCGTCCGCGGCCGCGCCACCACCGACAAGGCCCAGCCCGGCGACCACGAGGCAGGTCGCGACGGCGAGCCCGGCCAGCCACGGCCACCGCACCGGTACCCGGCGGGGCGCCGCGCACGGGGCACCGGCCGGGCGGCGGCCCGCGACGACGCGTGCGCGTGTCGGCGGGCGCTGCACCTCGCCGCGGCGCCCGCGCAGGACGCGGACGGGACGGACCGGCGCCGGGACCGGAGTCGCCGGGCGGGCGTGCCCGCGTTCGGCCAGAATGGACATCCGAACCTCCTCGAAACCCTGGTGTCCGCCCGTATCCGGAGCCGGGGCCGGCCCGTGGATCAAGGTCGAACAAGCGTTCTATCGAACGCCCGTGCGAAGGTCTACCACCTGCCACCGACAAAATCGAGCGGACACGGCGTGTCGATCGAACAGATGTTTGAAATCGTCGTGCCCGGGGGCTAACGTCGGTGACCAGGGCATCTGCCGGGCAGATGCCGCCGGCGAGCCTGCCCGCACCCGGCGGGCGGCGGCCGGCGCGCGATACGTGCAGCGAACGTCTGGGAGGCGACGCAGTGGCGAAGGAGAACAAGGCGGGCAGGACCAGTGGGTCCCCCGGGGGCGGCGTGCACTCCATGCCGGAGGTGTACGACGTGGACGAGACCCTCACGGTCCGCCAGCAGCAGGTCCTCGACGTGATCCGCGGCTGGGTGAGCCGGTTCGGCTACCCGCCGAGCGTCCGCGAGATCGGCGAAGCGGTCGGGCTGACGTCGACGTCGTCGGTCTCGCACCAGCTGCGGGCACTGCAGCGCAAGGGTTACCTGCGCCGGGACGCGAACCGTCCCCGCGCGGTCGGCGTGCTCTCGGCGACCGACGACAACCCCATGGGCATCGAGATGGACCAGCAGCCGGTCATGCCGAAGGCGGCGTACGTGCCGCTGGTCGGCCGGATCGCCGCCGGTGGCCCGGTGCTGGCCGAGCAGGCCATCGAGGACGTGTTCCCGCTGCCGCGGGAGATCGTCGGCGAGGGCGAGCTGTTCCTGCTGAAGGTCACGGGCGACTCGATGATCGACGCGGCCATCACCGACGGCGACTGGGTCGTGGTCCGGCAGCAGCCGGACGCGGACAACGGCGAGATCGTCGCGGCGATGATCGACGGCGAGGCGACGGTCAAGACGTTCAAGCGCAAGGGCGGCCACATCTGGCTGATGCCGCACAACGAGGCGTACGAGCCGATCCCCGGCGACGACGCGACGGTGCTCGGCAAGGTGGTCGCGGTCCTGCGCCGGTTGTAACGAGCCGGATGGGGCGAGGTGTGTCCGCGGAAAGCGCGGACCACTCGCTCCAAGTGTCTTCTGGGGGTGCCACCCCCAGACCCCGCCCGGGGGCACGCCCCGGACCCCCGCCTTGGTCGCCTTCGTCGTTGAGGCGAAGGTTCGCACAGCCAGGGCGTGGCGGGAGTTCACCGGATCGGATGATCTTGGCCGTGGGGAGCCGGGATCCGGGACCAAGCCTGACGCGACGCGGTGGGTGGACAGGATGCCCGGCCCTGTCCGCCGCCGCTCCGGTCGAGGTTCCTTCGCGCGGTGCGCAGGACTGCGCGGCCCGAGCGGCCGCGCCCCGCACCGCGCGAAGGACGGCCCACCGGAACCGGTGGGCGGCGCTCAGCCGCGGCGGCGGCGCAGCCGGTTGAACCCGAACCACCCGAGCCCCACCGCGGCGACCGCGATCCCCGCCGCGGGCAGGATCGGCACTCCCCCGCCGTCGGACGATCCACCGCCGCTCGCGCTCGAAGCGGGATCCCCGTCCGCCGAAGCCGAAGCCGAAGGCGCCAACGCGGCCGCTCCGTGCACCGCGCGGATCGGCTCGCCGACCCCTTCGCTTCCCGACAACAGCGTCCCGTCCGGGTCGAACGCGATCGCCTCGCCTTGCTTCTCCCCCGGCAGCGGGATCCGGACCGGCGTCCGCCGCAACGCCGCCGGCACGTCGCCGTCCGGAGCTGAATACACGTAAGCGTCGGTGTACGTCCGCAAGGCCACCACGCTTCCGTCGGCCGAAGTCGCGCCGCCCGTCACCAGCACCGAGCCGATCGAGCCCACCGGGCCGCCCTGGGTGTCGGTTTCCGCGATCTTGACCGTGCCGACCTTCTCCAGGTTGGTCGGCCCGGGGCTGGCCAGTGGCCCCGACGGCCGGTACACCTTCGCCTCGCCGAGGATGTCCTTGGTGATCAGGTACGGCGTCCCCGCCTTGTCCATGATCAGCGCTTCGGTGTCGTGCTGGCCGTCCGGGTACGTGAGCCGGTGCACCGTGAGCTTGCCCTGGGGGCTCAGCTCCAGGAGCGCGACCGTCAGCCGGCCCTTCTTGTTGTCCCCCGTGTCGGACAACCACAGCCGGCCGTCGGACGTTCGGGCCAGGTCCTCGACGTCGAAGGGGTCGGTCTTGTCCGTCATGACCTTCTGGACCTTGCAGTCCCGGCCGAGCACGAACACCTGGACCTTGCTGCCGCCGTCGTTGATCGCGTACAGCTTCGAGCCGTCGGAGACCAGGCCGGACAGCTCACCGATCCGCGAGTCCTTCACCGCGCACAACGGCTCGGGAGCGGCCGGAGCCGCGGACGCCGGGACCGGCCCGCTCAGCAGAGCCAAGAAAACCGCCGCGAAAGCGACCACCCAGCGCACGCAGACACCTCCGAAGACATTCCAGTGTGCGACCTCTCTGGTCGCACACTGGAATGTAGACGTCTCAGGCCCTGGTCGAGTTGGTCTCGAACCCGCGCAAAGCCGCGGCGAGGTCCGGGCGGACCCGCACCAGCAGGCGCGTGCCGTCCTCGACGTGCTCCTCTTCGAGGACCTCGCCCTCCGCGTGCGCCCGCGCGACCAGCTCGCCGCGCGAGTAGGGCACGAGGACCTCGACCGTGACCTCCGGTCGCGGCAGGCGCTCGGCGATCACCTCGACGAGCTCCGCGATGCCCGCCCCGGTCCGCGCCGAGACCGGCACCGAGCCGGCCAGCGCGTGCCGCAGCCGGGCGAGGCTGACCTCGTCGGACGCGTCGATCTTGTTGATCACCAGCAGTTCCGGCGGGAGCGGTTCCTTGCGCTCGCGCGTGATCTCGCCGAGCACCTCGCGCACGGCGCTGACCTGCTCCTCCGGCGCCGGGTCGGACCCGTCCACCACGTGCACCAGCAGGTCCGCGTCCGCGGCCTCCTCCAGCGTCGAGCGGAACGCGTCCACCAGCTGGTGCGGCAGGTGCCGCACGAACCCGACGGTGTCGGTCAGCGTGAAGCCGCGCCCGTCCGGGGTCTGCGCGCGCCGCGTGGTCGGGTCGAGGGTGGCGAACAGCGCGTCCTCCACCAGCACCCCGGCCCCGGTCAGCGCGTTGAGCAGGCTCGACTTGCCGGCGTTGGTGTAGCCGACGATCGCCACGCTGGGCACCTCGTTGGCCACCCGCCGCCCGCGCTTGGTCTCGCGGATGGTGTCCATGGCGGCGATCTCCCGGCGCAGCTTCGCCACGCGCTTGTTGATCCGCCGCCGGTCGGTCTCGAGCTTGGTCTCACCGGGACCGCGCAGGCCCACGCCGCCGTTCGCGCCACCGGCGCGGCCACCGGCCTGCCGGGACAGCGAAGCACCCCACCCGCGCAGCCGCGGGATCAGGTACTGCAGCTGGGCCAGCTCGACCTGCGCCTTGCCCTCCTTGGACCGGGCGTGCTGGGCGAAGATGTCGAGGATCAGGGCGGTCCGGTCGATGACCTTGACCTTGACCTTCTCCTCGAGCTGCCGCAGCTGGCCCGGCGAGAGCTCGCCGTCGCAGATCACGGTGTCGGCGCCGGTGGACCCGACGATCTCCCGCACTTCCCGCACCTTGCCCGAGCCGATGTAGGTGGCCGGGTCCGGCTTGGTCCGCCGCTGGATGAGCCCTTCGAGGACCTCCGAGCCCGCCGTCTCGGCCAGGCGCGCCAGCTCGGCCAGCGACGCCTCGGACTGCAGGGCGGTGCCCTCGGTCCACACGCCGACCAGCACGACGCGTTCGAGCCGCAGTTGCCGGTACTCGACTTCGGTGACGTCGTCGAGCTCGGTGGACAGGCCCGCGACCCGGCGGAGTGACGCCCGGTCCTCAAGCTCCATTTCGCCGGTCGACGGGTCTCCGTCGTACAGGTCGTCGTCGTGGTCTTCGGTGTGTGTCTGTTCTGTCATCGTGCCTCCATGTTCCCACGATTCGCCGCGGGAACCGAACTTTTACGTGCTGGGATAGGTGGCGAGGTAGATCGCGGTGCGCTCGGCGCCGGGACGACGGGGGCGCGCGCGGAACTCCTCGAGCAGGGCGTTGAGCCGCGAATCGAGCTCCGCTCGCTCCTCGGGGGCCACCTGGACGACCAGGCGCGACTGGTGCACGCCCTCGAATCCGGTTTCGGCGATCTCGGCCAGATAGGCCTCGAGCACCGCCTGTTCCACGTCCTTGTCACCGCATGAGTCGAGTGTCCACGAAAGCCCCGTCGAAAGATAAGGGATTTCCTTGGCGCCCCGGGCTCCGCGGCGCGGCGGCTGCGCGGCCAGGAACCCGGTCTCGACGAGTTTGCGCACGTGGTGCAGGGTCGTCGCGGGGTCCCGCCCGAGCCGCTCGGCGAGCTCCTTGTTCGTCAGCGCCTCCGAAAAGGTCAACCGGATGATGCGCAGCCGTATTCCGGAGGCCAGCGCGGCAGCCTCGGCTTCGGTCGCGGTACGTCGCTTCTCAGGGGGCACGCGTACAGCCTAGGGCGAACAGTGATTGACACTTTCCAATCACTCGGGCCACACTCGGGGACCATGCACAGGGGGTCACTCTTCCGCCACGCGGACTTCAGACGGTTGTGGGCCGGCGACACGGCCAGCCAGTTCGGCACGTTCGTCGGCAACACCGCCGTCCCGCTGCTGGCCGCGGTGACGCTGGCCGCGACGCCGTTCGAGATGGGTCTGCTGGCCGCGGCCGAGACGCTCGCGTTCCTGCTGCTCGGGCTGCCCGCCGGGGTGTGGGTCGACCGGCTGAGCCGCCGCCGGGTGATGCTCACCGCCGACTTCACGCGGTTCGCGCTGCTGCTGAGCGTGCCGATCGCCTGGTGGGCGGGAGTGCTGACGCTCGCGCAGCTGCTGGTGGTCGTCCTGCTCGCCGGCATCGCGACGCTGTTCTTCGACATCGCGTACCAGTCGTACCTGCCTTCGCTCGTCGGCCGGGAGCACCTGGTGGAGGGCAACGCGAAGCTGCAGGCCGTCCAGTCGACCGCGCAGATCGCCGGGCCGAGCGCGGCCGGCGTGCTGGTCCAGGTCATCAGCGCGGCGAACACGGTGCTCGTCACCGGCCTCGGTTTCCTGACGTCGGCGCTGTGCCTGCTCCGGATCCGCACGCGGGACCCCGAGCCGGACCGCGGCACCCGCGCCCGGCTGCTCCCGCAGATCGTCGAAGGGCTGCGGTTCGTCTTCTCCGACAAGCCGTTGCGCGCGATCGTGGCGTGCACGGCGACGGCGAACTTCTTCGGCGGCGCGCTCGCCGCCGTGCAGGTGCTGTTCCTGACGCGGGTCGCCGGGCTGCCGCCGGCCGCGGTCGGCGTGCTGCTGGCGGCCGGTGGCGCGGGCGGGATCCTCGGCGCGCTCTGCGCCGGCGCGCTCACCCGGCGGCTCGGCCAGTCGCGGGCGATCTGGCTGATCCCGCTGTTCACCTGGCCCGGCCAGCTCATGCTCCCCCTCGCCGCGCCGGGCTGGCGCCTGGTGTTCACCGGGGCGGGCCTGGTCGTCAGCGGGTTCGGGTTCATCGTCTACAACGTCGCGCAGGTCTCCTACCGGCAGGCGATCTGCCCGGACCGGCTGCTCGGCCGGATGAACGCGAGTGTGCGGTTCGTCGTCTGGGGCACGATCCCGCTCGGCGGCCTGCTGGGCGGGGTTCTCGGCGAGGTGCTCGGGCTGCGCGGCGCGCTGTGGCTGGCGCTCGCCGGCGAGGTGGCCTCGGCGCTGTGGGTCGTGTGCTCGCCGCTGCGGCGCATGCGCGATCTGCCGACCGCGGCGAAAAGCGGTTCTCCGGCCGCCTAGAGTTGTTTCATGAACACTCCGTACGAGCGCCCACAGGTCCCGGACAAGGTCGGTGTCGACGGTCTGGAGGCCAAGTGGGTACCCGTATGGGAATCCACCGGCGCGTACCGCTTCGACCGGACGAAGACCCGGGACGAGATCTACTCGATCGACACCCCGCCGCCGACGGTCAGCGGGGCGCTGCACATCGGGCACGTCTTCTCCTTCACCCACACCGACGTCCTGGCGCGGTTCAAGCGGATGCGCGGGCTCGAGGTGTTCTACCCGATGGGGTGGGACGACAACGGCCTGCCGACCGAACGCCGGGTGCAGAACCACTTCGGCGTCCGCTGCGAGCCTTCGCTGCCCTACGACCCGGATTTCCGGCCGCCGGAGAAGCCGGGCAAGGACGTCGTGGCGATCTCGCGCCGGAACTTCGTCGAGCTGTGCGAAACCCTGACCGAGACCGACGAGAAGGCCTTCGAACAGCTGTGGCGGCAGCTCGGGCTGTCGGTCGACTGGACGATGACCTACCAGACGATCGGGCACGACTCGCGGCTGATCTCGCAGCGCGCGTTCCTGCGCAACCTGGAGCGCGGCGAGGCGTACCACGCCGAAGCGCCGACGCTGTGGGACGTCACCTTCCGGACGGCGGTGGCGCAGGCCGAGCTGGAGGACCGCGAACGCCCGGGCGCGTTCCACGACCTCGCGTTCACCGGTCCCGACGGCGCCGACGTCGTGATCGCGACGACGCGGCCGGAGCTGCTGCCCGCCTGCGTCGCGCTGGTGGCGCACCCGGACGACGAGCGGTTCCGGCCGCTGTTCGGGAAAACGGTGCGGACGCCGGTGTTCGGCGTCGAGGTGCCCGTCGTGGCGCACCACTTGGCGGACCCGGAGAAGGGCCGCGGTATCGCGATGGTGTGCACCTTCGGCGACACCACCGACGTAACGTGGTGGCGCGAGCTGCGGCTGGCGACGCGGGTGGTGCTGGGCCGCGACGGCCGGTTCCTGCCCGACGCGCCCCACGGCGTGCCTTCGGAGACTTACGCGCCGCTCGTCGGCAAGACCGTCCACACGGGACGCGAGATCATGGTGCGCCTGCTGCGCGAAGCCGGCGCCCTGCACGGCGAACCGCGGCCGATCACGCACTCGGTGAAGTTCTACGAGAAGGGCGACAAGCCGCTGGAGATCGTCGCCAGCCGGCAGTGGTACTTGCGCAACGGCGGCACCGACTCCTCCTTCCGGGAGAAGATGCTGGCGCGTGGTGAGGAACTGACCTGGGTGCCGAAGCACATGAAGGTGCGCTACTCGTCGTGGGTCGAGAACCTCGCCGGCGACTGGCTGGTCAGCCGCCAGCGGTTCTTCGGCGTGCCGATCCCGTTGTGGTACCGGCTCGACGCCGCCGGCGAGCCGGACTACGACGCCCGCTTGCTCCCGGAAGACCTGCCGGTGGACCCGAGCAGCGACGTCCCGCCGGGTTTCACCGAGGAGCAGCGCGGGGTCCCGGGCGGGTTCGTCGCCGAAGCCGACGTGATGGACACCTGGGCGACGTCGTCGCTGACGCCGCAGATCGTCGGGCGCTGGAGCCTCGACGACGACTTGTTCGAGCGGGTCTTCCCGATGGACCTGCGGCCGCAGGCGCACGAGATCATCCGCACCTGGCTGTTCTCGACGGCGGTGCGCGCGGAGCTGGAGCACGGCGTGCTGCCGTGGCGGGCGGCGTCGATCGCGGGCTGGGTGCTCGACCCGGACCGCAAGAAGATGTCGAAGTCCAAGGGCAACGTGACGACGCCGGTGGACCTGCTGGAGCGGTTCGGCTCGGACGCGGTGCGGTATTGGGCGGCGAGCGCGCGCCCCGGCGTCGACACGGCGGTGGACGAGGGTCAGATGAAGGTCGGCCGCCGGCTGGCGACGAAGCTGCTCAACGCGAGCCGGTTCGTCCTGGGCCTCGGGGTGCCTTCTGCTTCCGCGGCGGCGGTGGAGCCGCTGGACCGGGCGCTGCTGGCTTCGCTTTCGGACGTCGTTTCCCAAGCGACGGCCGCTCTGGAGGCCCTGGATTACGCGCGTGCGCTGCAGGTGACGGAGACGTTCTTCTGGACGTTCTGCGACGACTACGTCGAGCTGGTGAAGGGCCGCGCGTACGGCGACAGCGGTCCCGCGGGAGCTTCGTCGGCGCAGGCGGCGCTGGTGACGGCGTTGTCGGCGGTGCTGCGGCTGTTCGCGCCGTTCCTGCCGTTCGCGACCGAGGAGGTCTGGTCGTGGTGGCAGTCCGGTTCGGTGCACCGCGCGCCGTGGCCGGTTGTTTCGGCTTCGGACGGCGACCCGGAACTGCTGACGTTGGCGGGTGAGGTGATCGCCGCGGTGCGCCGGGCGAAGACGGACGCGAAGGTGTCGATGCGCTCGACGGTGGAGACGCTGACGGTGACCGGCCCGGCCGACGTGCTGGCGCGGTTCACAGAGATCGAGCCGGACATCCGTATCGCGGGAGCGATCGCGGACGTCACCACGCGCGAAGGCGACTTCGCGCTCGAAGCTCGCGTTTGACGCCGGTGGGTCGCCGTCAGGAACCGGCGGCGGCCCACCAGGCTTCGTCGATTTCGCCGCGCGCCACGATCTCCGCGGGGCCCGACAGCGTCGAATCACCGCGCGACACCGTCACCTCGACGCGACCCCCGGGGATGTCCACTGTAGACGCTCCGGTGTCCGTGCCCGCCAGGTGCAGCGCCGCCGCCACCGCGGCCACCGTGCCCGTTCCGCACGCCCGGGTCTCCCCCACCCCGCGTTCGTGCACGCGCATCCGCAGCGCGCCCTCGCCGAGGCGGTTGACGAACTCCAGGTTGACCCCGTGCGGGAAGACGTCGTGGTCGAAGTCGGGCTGGTCGCGCAGGTCGAGGCCCGCGACGTCGTCGTCGATCAGCGACACCAGGTGCGGGTTGCCGACGTTGACCGCCACCCCCGAAAACGGCCGCCCGGCCACCACCGTCACCGACGTCCCGGTGATGGTCGCCGGTCCCATCCGCACCGTCACGGAGCGGTCCGGGTGCACGACCAGCGGGCGGTCGCCGGCGCGGGTGCCGATGACGAACTCGCCTTCGGTCGCCAGACCCGCTTCGACGAGGTAGCGAGCGAAGACGCGGGTGCCGTTGCCGCACATCTCCGCGATCGACCCGTCGGCGTTGCGGTAGTCCATGAACCACTCGCCCGCGGACTCGACGTCCAGCGCCGCGGCGCGGACGACGCGCAGCACGCCGTCGGCGCCGAGGCCGCGGTGGCGATCGCACAGCGCGGCGACCCTCGCCTCGGTCAGCTCGAGGCGGCCCGCCGGGTCGGGGAGCAGCACGAAGTCGTTCTGCGTGCCGTGCCCCTTGAGGAACTCGATTCCGCCCATAGGGGCAAGATTACCTGCCCAGGGTATGCAGGACGCGTGCGGCCAGCCCGGTTTCGGCGCCGTCGTACCAATGGATCCGCTTGTCGCGGCGGAACCAGGAACGTTGCTTCCGGACGAAGCGCCGCGTGGCCTGCGCCGTCGCCGCGGCGGCCGCCTCGAAGTCGCCTTCGCCGTCCAGCTCGGCGAGCACCTGTTGGTACCCGAGCGCCCGCGACGCCGTCTTGCCTTCGCGCAGGCCCTCCTTGACGAGCCCGCGAACCTCGTCGACCAGACCGGCCTCGAACATCCGCCGGACGCGCTCGTTCACGCGCTCGTCGAGCTCCTCCGGCGACCGGTCGACGCCGATCACGACGGTGCCGTAGCGGGCCGGGCCGGGCTTGGGCAGGTTCGCCGAGAACGGCTCGCCGGTGATCTCGATGACCTCGAGGGCGCGCACGATCCGGCGCGTGTTGGTCGGCAGGATCGCAGCCGCGGCGGCCGGGTCGCGTTCCCCCAGCCGGGTGTACAAGGCGGGCGTACCGAGTGAAATCGCCTCCGCGTCCAGCCGGGCGCGCACGACCGGGTCGGTGCCCGGGAACCGCAGGTCGTCGAGCACGGCCTGGACGTAGAGCCCGGACCCGCCGGTCAGCACCGGCACCCGGCCGACGGCCAGGAGCCGCTCGATCTCGGCGCGCGCGTCGCGCTGGTAGGCCGCGACGGACGCCGTCTCGGTGACGTCCAGGACGTCGAGCAGGTGGTGCGGGACGCCGCGCCGCTCGGCCTCGGTGGCCTTCGCGGTGCCGATGTCCATCCCCCGGTAGAGCTGCAGCGCGTCGGCGTTGACGACCTCGCCGCCCAGCTCCAGGGCCAGCTCCACGGCCAGCGCGGTCTTGCCGGTGGCCGTCGGCCCGACCACCGCCACGGGACGGGTCTCGGACGGTGGGGCGGGGCTGGTCACGGCGGCTGACGATACCGGCGGACCGCCACGGAGCGTCCACCGGAAGTAGGATCACGAGCTTCGAGTGGCCCATCCAGTACCACGGTGCGCGCTGAGCTGCTTGAATGCCGCGTGGGGCC
This sequence comes from Amycolatopsis sp. cmx-4-37, assembly GCA_049998055.1. Classification (GTDB taxonomy): domain Bacteria; phylum Actinomycetota; class Actinomycetes; order Mycobacteriales; family Pseudonocardiaceae; genus Amycolatopsis. The sequence goes on from JAEBEK010000009.1 coordinate 225,769, forward strand.
GTAGCATCCGAGCACGGCCCGTGACGACCGCACTACCCGGCCCCGCTTCCGCGGCGGGGCGCCCGCACCAGCGGGCGTACAGGCGATAAGGAGCCTGCGATGGCCCAGGAGAACACTTCCACCGGTACCCCGGCCCCGCACCCGGTGCCGCACGCGCTGCACGCCGGGCACGCCGCCCCGCCCGTGCCGCTCGCCGAGTCCACCCCGTCCACCTGGGGCCGCATCGACGACGAAGGCACCGTCTACGTCATCACCGCCGAGGGTGAGCGCGCGATCGGCGTCTGGCAGGCAGGTACCCCCGACGAGGGCCTGGTGCACTACGCCCGCCGCTTCGACGACGTGCGCACCGAGGTCGAGCTGCTGGAGACCCGGCTGGCCTCCGGCGCCGGCGACCCGAAGCACGCGCTGTCGAGCGCCACGCAGATCCGGGACGGGCTGGCCGAGGCCGCCGTGGTCGGCGACCTGGCCGCGCTCGCCGCGCGGCTGGAGTACGTCATCGGGCACGCCGAGAAGGCGCTGGCCAGCGCGAAGCAGGAGCGCGAGGTGGCCCGCGCGGCCGCCGTCGCCCGGAAGCAGGAGCTGGCCGAAGAAGCCGAGAAGATCGCCGCCGACTCCACCCAGTGGAAGGCGGCGGGCGACCGGCTGCGCGCGATCCTCGACGAGTGGAAGACGGTCAAGGGCGTCGACCGCAAGACCGACGACGAGCTGTGGAAGCGGTTCTCCAAGGCCCGCGAGGGCTTCAACCGGCGGCGCGGGTCGCACTTCGCCGAGCTCGACAAGCAGCGCGCTTCGGCCAAGACGCGCAAGGAAGAGCTCATCGCGGAGGCCGAGGCCATCAGCGAGTCCGAGGACTGGGGCGAGACCGCGGGCCGCTACAAAGACTTGATGACGGAGTGGAAGGCCGCCGGCCGCGCGCCCAAGGACAGCGACGAGGCGCTGTGGCAGCGGTTCCGCGCGGCGCAGGACAAGTTCTTCGCCCGCCGGTCCTCGGTGTTCTCCGAGCGCGACGCGGAGTTCTCGCAGAACGCCGCGCGCAAGGAAGAGCTGCTGGTCGAGGCGGAGAAGATCGACGCGGCGGCGAACCTGGAAGCGGCGAAGAACGCGCTGCGCAAGATCCAGGAGCAGTGGGACGAGATCGGCAAGGTCCCGCGCGAGCGGATCCGCGAGCTCGACGGCCGCCTGAAGGCCGTCCAGGACGGCGTGAAGTCCGCCGAGGACACCCGCTGGCGCCGCACCGACCCGGAGGCGCAGGCCCGGGCCGCGCAGTTCCGCGAGCGCGTGGAGCAGTACGAGAGCCAGGCGGCCAAGGCCCGCGCGGCGGGCGACGAGCGCCGCGCGAAGAAGGCCGACGAGCAGGCAACGCAGTGGCGCGAGTGGCTGCAGGCGGCGGAGGCCGCGATCGCCGACCGCTGAGGCCGGCCCGGCTTGTCCACAGCGCCACCGTGATGTGGACAAGCCGGCCGCCCGGTGGCTTTTCCGGATGGTTTCGTCCGTGGGCGCCGATACGCTGGAAGCGGGGCCGCCCCCCAGGGAGGGCGGGGGCCGGCAAAGTCGTGGGCGCGCGCGGAGTCGGGTGTCGCAGGGGTTGGCGACGTCATGAACGACTCTTTCCTGTCGTCCAGCGTCATGAACGACCCTTTCATGACATCCCGCCCAGCCAACGCGACTTTGCCCAGCCCCTGCCCAGGGAGGGCGGGGGCTACGTCAGCGTCGTCTCGAGCCTGCTCGGCATCGTGGTGACCTAGTCCCGCGAGAACGCCGTCCGCATCCACGACACCGCGAGGCAGATCATCGCGATCCACGCGATGATCATGCCGAACCCGGGTCCGCCACCCGCGGCTCCGCTGGCGTGCGACGACTGCTGGGACCAGATGGCCAGCAGCCCGTCCACCGAGGCGAACCAGCCGCCGGCGGCGCACACCCACGCCAGCCACCACCGGCGCGTCACCAGCGCCAGCGCCGAGGCGACGATGCCCACGGCGGTCGACGTCGCCGCGAACAGCTGCGGGATGCCGCCGCCCTCGCCGGCCAGCACCTGCCAGCCCGCGTGCTCGCCGACCCACGGCAGCAGGAGGCAGATCAGCAGCACGAACGCGAACACCGCGATGGTGAACCCGCGGCGGCCCAGCTCCACCGTGCGCGACGCGCGGTCGCCCACCTCGTCGATCTCGGCGGCCAGCTCGGCCAGCTCGCCGTTGCCCTTGGACTCCGTCACAGCGCACACCCGCTCACCGGCTCAGGCTGCGCGGCCGGGGCACCGAAGCCCGGCAAGCCCAGCGTGACGCCGCTCGTCTTCGGCCGGAGCCCCGCCTCCGCGTTGTCGCCGGCCCGCGTCCGCCGGTGCGACAGCAGGTCGCCGTCGGCGACCAGGTGGTGCGGGGCGCCGTAGGTCACGATCGTCTCGACGACGTCACCAGGGCGAACCTGGGCACCGGCCGGGGTGAAGTGCACCAGGCGGCCGTCGCGGGCGCGGCCGCTCATCCGGTGCGTCTCGGCGTCCTTGCGGCCCTCGCCCGCGGCGACGAGCAGCTCGACCCGGCGGCCGACGATCTTCTTGTTCTCTTCCCAGGAGATCGCGTTCTGCAGCTCGACCAGGCGCTCGTAGCGCTCCTGCACGACGGCCTTGGGCAGCTGGTCCGGCATCGTCGCGGCCGGCGTGCCGGGGCGGATCGAATACTGGAAGGTGAACGCGCTGGAGAAGCGGGCTCGCGCCACGACGTCCAGGGTCGCCTGGAAGTCCTCCTCGGTCTCACCGGGGAAGCCGACGATGATGTCGGTGGTGATGGCGGCGTCCGGCATCGCCGCGCGGACCTCGTCGAGGATCTTCAGGAAGCGCGCCGAGCGGTAGGACCGCTTCATCTCGCGCAGCACCCGGTCGGACCCGGACTGCAGCGGCATGTGCAGCTGGTGGCAGACGTTCGGCGTCTCGGCCATCGCCTCGATGACGTCGGAGGTGAAGGCGGCCGGGTGCGGCGAGGTGAACCGCACGCGCTCGAGGCCGTCGATGGCGCCGGTCGCCCGCAGCAGCTTCCCGAAGGCCAGCCGGTCACCGAATTCGACGCCGTAGGAGTTCACGTTCTGGCCGAGCAGCGTGACTTCGAGCACGCCCTCGGCGACGAGCGCCTCGACCTCGGCGAGGATCTCGCCGGGGCGCCGGTCGCGTTCCTTGCCGCGCAGGGCGGGGACGATGCAGAAGGTGCAGGTGTTGTTGCACCCGACCGAAACGGACACCCAGCTCGCGTAGGAGGATTCGCGCCGCGCGGGCAGCGTCGAGGGGAAGGTCTCGAGCGACTCGAGGATCTCGACCTCGGCCTCGGCGTTGTGCCGGGCCCGCTCCAGCAGCGTCGGCAGCGACCCGATGTTGTGGGTCCCGAAGACGACGTCGACCCAGGGCGCCCGCTTGACGATCTCCCCGCGGTCCTTCTGCGCGAGACACCCCCCGACGGCGATCTGCAGCTCGGGGTTGGCCACCTTGTCCGGCCGCAGGTGCCCGAGGGTGCCGTAGAGCTTGTTGTCCGCGTTCTCCCGGACGGCGCAGGTGTTGAACACGATCAGGTCAGGCTTGGCCCCATCGGCGACGGGGGTGTACCCGGCGTCCTCGAGCTGCCCCGCGAGCCGCTCGGAGTCGTGCACGTTCATCTGGCAGCCGAAGGTGCGGATCTGGTACGCCCTGGGTGCCTGTGTCTCGGTCATCGTGGTTCAGGGTAACCCCCCACCGGACCGGCCGAGGCCGCCGCCTACCTGGCCGTTCCGCCCCGCCCGGCGATCAGCGGGCCGGAGATCCGCGTTCGCTCGAACCGGAGTGCGCTCCACCGCCGTGAAGCCGGACACCTGCGCCGGCACGTGGAGGTCGTCGCCGGCTGTGCCGGACAGGATCAATGAGCTCGCCAGCGTTTTCGCGAACTCGCGGATCACCCGGCGGGGCGTCACGCCCGTCCGGCTCAGGTACGCGCGGTACGTCCCGATCTGGCTCATCGTCGCCCGGTCGGCGTCCCCGATGCCGAACGCGATCATGCGCGGCCGGGCCGGCCAGTTGCGGTCCACGAGTCTCGCGTGGGCCGCGGGCCAGTCCGCGTGATCGGTCGGCTGCCCGTCGGACAGGAAGAACACAGCGGGCCGGTGGAACGAGCAGGATTCGGCGCGGAGCCGTTCGACGTCGTGTTCGATCGTTTCACGCAGAGTGGTGAACACCGCGCCGAAATTGGTCTCCGCGCCCCCTTGCAAGCCCGGTTTGCCGATTCTTTCCGATCTCTGGGAGAGCGGGGCTACGATGCGGGCTTCCCGCGAAAATCCGATCATCCCCAATAGCGCTCGGCCGGCCAGGGCCGGATCCGTGCGCACCACCCGGTACACGTCGTCGAGGCTGTCGTTCACCAGGTCCAAGTGGTCGGCCATCGAATAAGACTCGTCACAGACGACGTAGAAGGGCAGGATCCGGTCGGGCATCGGGTTCTCCTCGTCAAGGGAAGGGCGGCGATTTCACCGCGAACGCGGGACTCGCCCGCCGCTCCGCCGGGCCGCCTCAGGGGGCCGCGCGGGCGCTTCCGGGCAGTCTCACACCCCGGCGTGGACCGGTCGTGGATCACACGTGGATCACCGCGGGCGCAAAAGGACGAAAAGTGGACGAAAAATGGACCACAACACGAACGTGTTCTCATCCTCCCGAGCGATCGGTTTCACTGAGAGTGTCGTGACACCGCGTCGGAGGAGACGGCATGGAAGTACGTCTGTTGGGCCCGTTCGAACTACGAACGAGCGGTCAACCGGTCGAGCTCGGTGACTTGCAGCAGCGGTACATCCTCGCGGTCCTCGTGCTGCACGCGAACCGCGCGGTGTCGGCCGAACGGCTCACCGACATCGTCTGGAACGGCGTGGAGAAGCCGAAGACCAACCTGGTCCCCGGCTACATCGCCCGGCTGCGCAAGATCCTCGACCGGGGCGAACCGGCCGACCGGCCGGTGATCGACCGCGTCGCGACCGGCTACGTGCTGCGGATCGCGCCCGAGCGGATCGACCTCGAACGGTTCCTCACCCTGCGCGACCGGGCGCAGGACTGTCCCGACCGCGCCGAGCGGCTCGCGTTGCTGCGCGAGGCCGCCGGGCTGTGGCGGGGCCGGTACCTGGAAGACCTGGACCGCGATCGGGTCGGCTCGACCAGCTTGTTCTCGCCGGAAGAGGCCTACATCGACGTTCTCGGCGACCTCGCCGAGCTCGAACTCGCCGAAGGGAACCACCGGTGGGTCCGCGACCGGCTGCAGCCGGTGGTGGCCGCGGAGCCGACGCGGCACCGGCTGGCGGGACTGCTGATGCGCGCGCTGGTGGCCAACGGCGACCGCGTGCCCGCGATGAACGTCTACCACGACACCCGGGCGGCGCTCAACGAGTACGGCATGGACGTTCCGGTCGAGCTGCGGCGGCTCGCGAAGTTCGCCCAGCTGACCGGGCGGCGCGTCCTGCTGCCCAGCCCGCCACCCCGCTTCGGGGGCCGCGGCGACCAGCTGGCGATGATCGAGTCGCGGCTGCTCGTCGCGGCCGCCGCCCGCCGGTCGGCGACCCTGTGGATCAGCGGGATGCCGGGGATCGGCAAGACCGCCCTCGCCGTCCAGGCGGCCTACCTCCTGCGCGAACGCTTCCCCGACGGCCAGGTGCTGGTGCAGCTCAACGGCTTCACCCCGGAGGTGGCCCCGGTGACGACCGAGGAGGCGCTGGCCGGCCTGCTGACGGCGCTCGGGGTGCCGCCCGAACAGCACCCGCCCACGGTCAGCCAGCGCATCGCCTGCTACCAGGCCGCGCTGGCGGGCACCCGCACGCTCATCGTGCTGGACAACGCGGCGGGCGAAGAGCAGGCGCAGCAGCTGCTGCCGGCCGAACCCGGGTGCGCCGCGCTGGTCACCAGCCGGCGGACCGGCGGCGTCGACATCGCGGACGAGATCCAGCTGGGCCCGCTGCGGCCCGAGGCGGCCATCGAGCTGTTCCACGGCCTCGTCGGCGCCGACCGGGTCCGGGGCGAGTCGGCCCTCGTCGACAGCCTCGTGGTGCGCTGCGGCTACGTCCCGCTGCCCATCAAGATGCTCGCCGCGCAGCTGCGGTTGCACGGATCCTGGTCGCTGCGCGAACTGACGGCGCTGCTCGACGAGTCGGGACCGTGGCGGGACGCGCCCGGGCTGACCGGACGCGCCGCCGGTGCCTGCGCGGTCTCCTACGGGCAGCTGAACGAGCTCGAACAACGGTTGTTCCGGCTGTTCGGGCGGTTGCCGGGGCACGACCTGAGCGTGCCCGCCGCGGCCGCACTGGTGGGGACGGCTCCCGCCCGGGCGCGAGAACTGCTGGAAGGCCTGCTGGGCGCGAGCCTGCTGGAAGAACCCGCCCACGGGCGCTACCGGATCCTCGATCCGCTCAAGGAGTACGCGGGCGGGCTCCACCCGCCGGGCCCGGCCACCGAGCTGCTCGACCCGCTCCTCGACTTCTACCTCGTCACGACGGCCAACGCGATCCGGGCCGCCTACCCGTTCGACCGGGACCGCCAGCCGGCCGTCCGGCGGGAGTGCGCGTCGGCGGTGGAGTTCGACGACAACCAGGCGGCGCTGACCTGGCTGTCCGGCGAACGCTCGAACCTCCTCGCGGTGATGAGGTACGCGGCGCGGCACGACTTCCCCGAGCACACCTGGCAGCTGGCCGTGCTCCTGTGGCGCTTCTACTACGCGGGCGGTCTCCTCGAGGAGTGGTCCGAGTCGCTCGAACTCGCGCGGAAGTCGCTCGAAACCGACGCGGCGAACCGGCCGGGGCTCGCGTACGTCCTGCTGCGGCTGGCCGGGGCGCACCGGACCGCCGGCCGGGCGGAGCAGTCGCTCGAACTGGCCACCGAGGCCTTGACCCTGTGGACCGAGCTGGGCGACGACCTCGGCCAGGCCGGCGCGCTGTGCGCCATCGCGTCCGTCCATTCGGACCGGGGCGACAACACCTCGGCGATCACCCGCTACGAGTCGGCGTTGACGAAGTACGAGCACGTCGAAGACGTCCGGGGCCAGGCTCACGTGCTCAGCAACGTCGGCCAGCTCCACGAGCTGCAGGGCGATCTCGAGCTCGCCGAGGTGCGGCTCGTCGCGGCCACGGACCTGCTGCGCCGGCTCGACCACACCCAGGGCCTCGCGCACACCTTGGACAACCTGGGTGTGGTGCGGCGCCGGCTGGGCCGCCACGCCGAAGCGCTGGCGAACCACGAAGAGGCCCGTGCGCTGGCCGTGGCGGTGGGCGACCGCAGCTGCGAGGCCTACGCGCTCAACAACCTCGGTGTGGTGCACCGCCTCGAACAGCGGCTCGACGACGCCGTCCACCACCACGAGCTCGCCCGCGCCGTCGCCGACACCGTCGCCGAGCCCGGCCTGCGCACCCAGCTGTACCTGGACCGGGCGGCGACGCAGCTGGTTCGCGGGGACCACGGCCAGGCCCTGACGTCCTACCTCGCGGCGCTCGACCTCGCCCGCGGAACCGGTGACCACGGCAAGCAGGCCCACGCCCACCGCGGCGCCGCGGTGGTGCTGCACCGGACCGGCGAACACGACGCCGCTGCCGGGCACTGGCGGGCCGCGCTCGAGGAGTTCGACGGACTGGGGTGGTCGGAGGCGAGGGACGTGCGGGCCGAGCTGGCCCGGCATCGGTGCGGGTGCACCGCGGCGGGCTAGGCGGGCGAAACCCGGGCGACCCGCAACGCCGCACCCAACTCCGGCAATAGCTCGCGCACCGCCTGGTGGTTGTGCCACCGCGCCAATGTTCGCGACAGCTGGCGGAGGTCGATCCGGACGGTGGCGGAGTCGACGTGCACCGCGTCCGCGAGCACCTCGCGGGTGAGCGAGCAGGCGTGCTCGATTTCGCCGCTGCCCGCGTGCGCCAGTGCTCGGCGGGCCCCGAACCTCGCGCGGGCCCGGCGGGCGTCCGCGGCGATCCGGGGCAGCTCGCGGTCGAGGATCTCCGCGGCGTCGGCGGGACGCCCGAGGTCGTAGAGCGACCAGCCTTCGGCCAAGGCGACTTCGTCGACGACGCTGGCGGACCCCAGCACCGGCCGCGACACCCCGGGCGGCGCGCCTTCGGTCAGCAACGCCCGCGCGCGGTCCAGTGCGCGCAGGTAGCCGTCGGGGGCGCCGGCCAGCGCGTGTCCCTGCGCTTCGCAGCGGGCCGCGAGCCCGAGGATCCGCGGCCCCACCGACGGATCGGCCTGCGCGCGCACCGCCAGCTCGATGGTGGTGAGGGAATCCTGTTGGTACAGAGCCAGTTCGGCCTGCCGCACCAACGCGTAGCTGCCGAGGTGGTGATCTCCGCCGGAGGCGGCGAAGGTGACCGCCTTCGCCGTCCACCACGCGGCGGCCCGGTCGTCGCCCGCTTCCTGGCTCATCCAGCCCGCGTACTCCGCGGCACGCGAAGCGTGGACGAGCAGCTCGTCGCGCACTTCGGGCGCCACCGCACCTTCGGCGAGGGAACGCACGGTGTGCACGTGGGCGACGACTTGGGGCAGCACGATGCCCGGACGGCTCGTGGTACCGAGCCTGCGGTACTGCTCGAACGCCTGGTGCAGACCGGCGATCGTCGTGGGGTCGGCCACGGACCGCGCCCCACCGGTCAGCGCGTACCCCACCGCGATCCCGAGCCCGGCGAGGATCTGCCGCCGCGGGAGCCGGTGGAAACCGGCTGTCCCTTCGGGATCCATCACCATCACCCAGACCTCGTCGCCATCGCCGGCTTCGGCGCCCGGCCGGGGTTCCGGCACTCCCGCCGCTTCCGGCTGCGCGGGAACGATCATCGCGGCGAGCGTGCCGCCGGTCTCGAGGGCGCTGTCGCAGCGTTTCGCGATGTCGGCCGTCGGCGCGCTCAGCCCGTTTTCGATCTTGCTCAGGTAGCTCTTGCTGTAATTGATCTTCCGGGCGAGTTTCTCGAGCGAAAGATCGCGGCCCTGCCGCAGCTTCCGCAGATTTTCGCCGAACGACTCGACCACGCCCGCCTCCCCGTTTCGCGAGGTTCACCCTGCGGGCAGTACAGCACCGTCGCCGGGCGAACGCAACGCACCGGACGGCAATCCGCTTCTTCGTCGGAAACCCACCGGAAGAACCGGATTGCCGTCCGGGCCATTCAGTCGATCCAGGAGTGCCCGTTGGGAGCCGCCGAAGGCGGCGAAGGCACGACCGGAACCGAGACGGAACCGTCGTCGGCGAGTGACGTGGCGACACCGAAACCCGGGACGGCGAGAGCCGCCAGCGTGGTGGCCACGGCGGCGGCCTTGGCCAGGGCGCGGAAGGACGACGAAACAGACATGATGACTCCTCGGATTTGATTCCCCGCAAGCGCGATTGCGCTTGTCCCAAGGATTCATCCGAGGCAAGAGAACGGACAATGCGTTTCCCGTCTCCCGCGTTTCCGGAAACGGTGAACGGGCTCAGCGCACACCCAGCGCGCGAACCATGAGCAAGGCGAACGAGCTGCCGGCGTGGGGCATCCGGCCCTCCACGACCAGCGACAACGCCTCTTCGAAGGGGAGCAGGTGCACCCGCAGGTCGGCTTCGCCGGGCTCCAAGCGCGCGGTGCCGCGAGTCAGTCCGGTCGCCAGGAATGCGTGGTCGCGGTGGTTCGTGAAGGAATCCGCGCAGTTGACGGTGCCGAGGTGACGCCAGTCCCCGGCGGAAATCCCGGTCTCTTCCCGCAGTTCCCTGGCCGCCGCGGCTCCGGGACCGGAGTCGGCGGGGTCGATCCGGCCGGCGGGCAGCCGCCACTGGGTTTCCTCGTGCGTGTAGATCCATTGCCGGGTCACGGCGACGCGACCGTCCTCGGCCAGCGCCACCACCGTCACGGAACCACCGGACCGGACGTGGTCGTACCGGCCGGGGGAACCGTCCGGGCGGATCGCCGCGTCCTGCCGGACGTCGAACCACGGCGACGAGAACACGCTGGTGGATTTCTGCCGCGACCAGGTGCGCGGTGGGTGCTTCGGCCTGTCGTCGATCACTTCCCGAGTCAAGCACACCGCCCCGCCCGGCGATACACATCCGATCCACGCCCGATCCATCGAAGCCACGCATCATCGTCGCAAACGGGTGAGGGTGGCCTCCGCGTACCCGTCCGCCGCCGGCGGACGGCCGGAAGCACGAACACGATCGCTCCCGCCGTGCGAAAAAGTCGGGACGCCACCTCTCGACGGTCATCTCCCACCGGAAGTAACGAATCAAAAACGTCGTAACGAGGACGAGCCCGACGTCGATCCTTAGGACGTCGAATTCGCCGGGAGCGAGTTCGGGTTCCGCTTCGAACTCGATTGTCGACTGCCGTCGAATCCCGAAGGAGAAATGATCGATGCGTCGCATATTCATCAGCTACCGCACCGAGGACAGCGTGCACGTGGCGCGGGAAGTCGCGGCCGGATTCGCGAAGGAAACCGGATGGCACCGCGTTTTCCGCGATCGCGACTCGCTCCGGCCGGGCGAACTGTACCCGGAATCCATCCGGGACGCGGTTTCCGCGGCCGATCTCGTGCTCGCGATCATCGGACCCCACTGGCTCACCGCCCACGACGACCACGGACGACCGCGGCTGGCCGATCCGCGGGACTGGGTCAGAGCCGAGCTGCGCACGGCCTTCGAACGCGGCATCCCGGTGGTTCCGGTGCTCCTCGACGACGTAGGGCTGCCGTCCGGCGCGGACCTGCCCGCCGACATCGCGTCGCTGTCCCGGTCGACTTGCCGGCGGCTGCGCGACCACAGCTTCGCCACCGACCTCCGTGGACTGATCGCCGAGCTCACCGGCGCGGACGAGGAGAGCGCGCCCGGCGAACCCGGCCGGCCGAACCAGTACACATCGGTGTCCGGCGGCACCAACTACATCAGCCAGGGCACCCAGACGATCCACCACCACGGAGCCGAAGGAGGCCGGCGATGACGTTCCCACCCGATCGCGACAACGACCCGCGTGGCGGGCAGTTCACCCACACCGAAGGTGGCACGAACTACATCAACCAGGGCGAGCAGCGGATCCACAACGGGGACAACGTCGACCAGAGCCGGAACACCTACCTGGCCGCCCGTGCCCGCTCGTACGCCGGCCGGTGGGTGCTGGCGATCGTCCTCGTCGACCTCGTCTTCTTCGCCTACGGAGCCGCGGCCTACACCGGCACCGCGGACGACCACGGCGATCTCGTCCGGGCCGTCATCTTCTTCTTCCTGCTCGCCACCACCGGGAGCCTGATCCGCCGCTGGTTCCGCGCCGGCTGACCCGCTCGGCCGAAGTCCACGGTGGACGCTTCGCGCGGTCCATTCCCGATCCACCGCCGTTCCACGGAGCCGGGACAAGCTCGGCACCACCGCCCCCGCTGTCCGGCGCACCCCACGCCACCTTCCGCCAGGAGCCGTCATGTCGAAGAACCCGGACCGAGAGTCCGAAAAGCTGCGCCGGAAGGCGCTCCGCTACGGTCCCGTGGCCCGGCTGGCCGACCGGCGGGCCGGGCGCCAGGACGGCAAGTCGGGCTTCCCCGCGCTGCCGGTGGAGAACGAGTTCGCCGCGACGCCCTACCACGGGGTGCGCCAGCACCACCTCAACGTGTTCGCCGCCCGCGAGCTGCTCCGGCAGGAAGAGGACATCCACCCGCTCGTGCGCCGGCGGGAAGAGCTCGAGGGCGAGATCGCCGGCGCCGAGGAAAAGGCGGCCGACGCCCGCGCCCGGCTGGAAGCGGTGCCGGCGGTGCCGCCGGAAGCGGAGCTGACCCGGCGCAACGCCGTCGAGTCCGGAGTGGACGAACAGCTGGTCCGGACCCGGCGGCAGCGGGAGCACGACCGGCGCCGCAACCCGCTCGTGCAGGAGGAACAGCGCGCGGCGGAGCAGGCCCGCGCACTCCACGTCGAGCTGGCCCGGCTGCTGGGCGCGATCGTCGCCCGCAAGCGGCTGACCCTGGCCCGGATCCAGCTGCACCACGAACACGCCCAGCGGCGGTGCCGCACCTACGAGCGGCACCTCGTGCGCCGGCACCCCGACGGCGGCGCGCTCATCCCGCTGCTCGAACTGGCCCGGCCCCGGCTGCCGAGCTGGATCCACGAACCCGAAACCCCGCTCGCGCCCGAGCCCGCGGCGCGGCACTGATCGTCCGCACGTTCCCGAACCCACCACCGCGAAGGATTCCTCATGTTCCGCCGCCGCGCCAGATCCGAACCGGCCCAGCCCACCTGGCAGGACGTCATGCCCGACCGGCCCGGGCCCGCCGACGAGCCCGGGCCCTTCCTGCAGCTGACCGAGATCGACCGCTGGCGCGCGGTGCCGTTCGACATGCCGCCCGCCCCCGACCGGGGCACCTGCCGCCAACGCGTGCGCCAGCTGGTGGAACAGCTGGGCGACGCGGTCGACGAAGGCACCGGCGCGGCGCTCGACCTGGTCATCGAGTCCTGGGTGGCGGCGTGGATCGAGTCCGTGCGCACCGAGTACCTCGACCACCAGACCGTGCTGGCGCTGCACCTCGGCCAGGCGACGCAGTACCGCCGCGAGCTGCAGCTGCAGGCCGGTCACGCGGCCGAAGAGCTGGACCGCCTGAACGAGGCGTACGAACGGTGCCGCGCCGAGCTCACCGGCCGCCCGCGGGACGCCGGACCGGACCGGCCGGTGCCCGTTCGCGACGACGACGAGGAGGACGGACGATGAAGCGGATCTCCGGCAGCCGGAAGCAGCGGCCCGCCGGGTGGGCGGCCCCGGAGCTGCTCGCCGGCCGCGGCTCACTCGGTCTCGTCGCCGCCGGCTTGCTCATCCTCGTCGGCGCGCTGACCGACACCGCCGCGTTCAAGGCCGTGCTCGACCTGCTGCTCAACGAGGCCGAGGTCTTCTCCTGGCTGATGGCGCTGGGCGCGACCGCGCTGGCGTTGATGGCCGCCGCCACCGCGGGGGTCGCGCTCGCCGGGTTGCGCCACGGCCGCACCGGGGTCGTCCCGGCGATCGTGGTCCTCACGATCGCCTGGCTGGCCCTGGGCCTCGTGCTCCTGGTGGTCCGCTGGCACAGCGCCGAGCTGACCGAGTCCGCGCTCGGGTTCGGCGTGGGCGCGGGCGCGGGACCGGATGCCGCCAAGGTCGAACGCGGCCACTACGCCGCCTGGTTCTTCTTCGCCCTCTACCTCGTGAGCGGGCTGTGCACCGCGTTCGAAGCCGAACGCCTCTACAACCCGGTGTACTTCGCCCACCGTCGCTTCGTCCGCCAATCGACGCGGCAGAACGCCGAAGTCGCCCGGCTCGACGCGCTGAAGGTCCGCGCGGACTCCGTCGTCGACCAGTGCGTCGGGGAGTTCGACCGGGAGGACGAGCGGATGACGGCCGCGATCCGGGAGCGCCAGGCCCTCGGCGCCGAGCTCGCGAACTACGCGAGGCACCTCATGGCCGTGCACCTGCAGGATCCGGCCAAGACCGGCGTGACGGAGACCGGACCGGTGCCGCTGCCGTCGCCCGGCCCGGCCGCGGAGCCGGACGACGACGGTGACGAGGAACTGCGGCGGGCCGGATGAGCCGGTGGTACCAGCGGTTCCTCGGCCAGGAAGCCGCTCAGGCACCGAAACCCCGCTGCCCGCACTGCCGCCAGGAGCTCGACGTGTGCGCGACCTGCTCGGGCGCCTACGACCCGGGCCGGCTGTGCCAGGAGTGCATGTCGGGGCTCGTCTGCCCGGCCTGCCGGCGGCACTGGACCTGGAACTGAACGGAGCGAACGCATGCGATCCCCCCGAAGCCGCCGGACGTCGATCGGGCCACTGGGCCGGTATCCGGACGTCGCCCTGCGCGCGGCCGGCACGCCGGTGCACCCCGCGCCGCTCCCGCCGACCCGGTGGCCGGCCGGGCCGCCGCCCCTGGCCCACGGGGTCGACTTCACCTTCGCCCGCTGCCGCGGACGGCACCCGGTCCGCTGGCGGCCGGGGCTCCCCGTCACCGTCAGGCCGGCCGAGTCCGCGGGGTGGCCGCCCCCGGCCGGCCTCGAAGAGGTCGTCGCCGAGCTGAGCCTGCTGACCGGGCTCGATCTGCGGACGGCCGCCGCGCACCCGCCGGCGGCGCGGGCGGCCGACGTCGCCCCGGGCAGCATCGTCGTCCGTCCCGCGGCCGCCGGCGAAGACTGCTGCGGGCTCAGCGCGGCGCACGGCGACGCCCACCTCGACCGCGGTCTTTGCGTGCTGGCTCCCGACCCGGCCGCCGCGCACCTGCGCCACCAGCTGGGACACGCGCTGGGCCTCGGCCACGCCCTGCGGGCCGGCGCCGTCATGCACCCCGGCTCCGCCACCGGGTCGTTCGGGCCCGGGGACCGCCACGGCTTGGCGGCCCTCGGCCCCGGCGCCACCCGGCCCGACATCCGAAAGTTGTGAGGAACCGTGTTCAGATCCCGTCGTCTCCCCCGCGTCCTGCTCGCCGTGGTGGTGCTGCTGCCCGTCCTGGCCGCGTGCGACCCCGAATCGGACGCGGCGGCACCCGCGCCCGCGCAGACCGGGCCGTGCCACGCCGCGGGACCGCTCGCCGTCGCCGCCGGCGGCCGCGCCGGCAGCCCGCAGCCGGTCCTCCCGGACCAGGTCGGGCGGCTCGTCCAGGCCGCGGTGGCCACCGTCCCGGACCACACCGACGGCCCCAAGGTCTCGGTGGTCGGCGTCGACGGTCGGCCCGAGGTCACGGCGTCCGCGCAGTTCTATTCCGACGCCAACAACCCCGCTGGGCTGGACAACGACCGGGCCGGATTCGTCCGGAAGTTCGCCACCGCGGTGACGTCCGTGCGAGCGAAGGTCGCCGAGGCGGACGTGCTCGGCGCGCTCGCCGTCGCCGCCCACGCGACCGGGGACGGCCCGGGCACGGTCGTGCTCGTCGACTCCGGCCTGCAGACCGTGCCACCGCTGGACTTCCGCCCGCCGGGCCTGCTCGACGCCGACCCCGGCGAGGTCGCGGCCGCGCTCGGCGACGCCGTCCCGGACCTGCGGCACAAGACCGTCCTGCTCGCCGGGATCGGCGACACGGCGGCCCCGCAGGCGCCCCTCGACCCGGCCCGGCACACCCAGCTCACCGAGCTGTACCAGGCGATCGCCAAAGCCGGGAAGGCGGACTGCGTCGCCGTGCTGCCCGAGCCCCACAGCGGAGCCGCCCCGGCCGGGGTGCCGGCGGTCGGCGCGGTCCCGGTCCCGTCGCCCGACAACCTCGACCCGGACCGGTTCACGAAGCTCGTCCTGCCCGACGACGGCAAGGTCGGGTTCCGGCCGGACAGCGCGGAGTTCCGCGACGCCGCGGCGGCGGGCGAGGTGATCGCGCCGGTCGCCCGCTGGCTCGCCGCCCGGGGCAGCCGCGGCGTGCGGCTGACCGGGACGACCGCTCGCACCGGCGAACGGGCGGGTCAGATCGCGCTGGCCGACGCCCGGGCGAACGCGGTGGCCGGGCTCCTCGTCGAGCGGGGCGCCGGGCGTGCGCAGATCGCCACCGCCGGCGTCGGCAGCTACTTCGACGGTTACGTGCCCGACCACAACCCCGACGGCTCGCTGATCCCGGCCGCCGCGGCGCGCAACCGGACGGTGATCGTCGAGGTGACGCGCCGATGAGGTGGCGTCCCGGAACGGAACAGGAGAAGCCATGACCGACGAATCCGAGTACGAGTACGACTACTGCCTGTCGTTCGCGGCCGAAGAACGCGACTACGTCGAGGAGGTGGCCAAGCACCTCGTCGCCGCGGGTCTCCGCGTCTTCCTCGACTCGGACGAAACCGCGGACCTGCTGGGCGCGGATCTCTACACGCGGCTCGACGAGATCTACAACCACCGGTCGCGTTACTGCGTCCTGTTCGCTTCCGCGGCGTTCGCGCGCCGGAAGTGGACCCGGCACGAACGGCGCTCGGCGCAGGACCGGGAGTTCCGGAGCGGGGACGGCTACCTCCTGCCGGTGCGGTTCGACGACACCGCGATCCCGGGGCTGCGCACGACCACGGGGCACGTCGACGCCGCCGTGACGTCGCCGGCGACCCTGGCCGCCCTGCTGGTGGCCAAACTCGGCAGCGGAGCCGGCCCCGCGCCGGTCGCGTCGTCGATCGTCGTGCTGGCGGGTGGATCGCCGGACGTCCTCGGCGAAGTGCTGGACCACGCGCTGGCCGCGTGCCGGGTCACGCTGGCCCCCGACCAGCTGTCCCCCGGGGCCTTCCGGACGGTCGCGGTGGTCCCGGAGTCCGCGCTGCCGGCCGCCGAGGTCGTGACGACGCTGGCCGGCGCGATCGAGCGGGCGGCGCGCGACCGGCGGGCCGGCACCATCAGGATCGCCGTGCACCGCGGCGAGATCCCGCCTGCCGGCCACCTGGCCACGCTCGACGTCAACACCGCGATCGAGGCCGCTCTGTCCGCCGCCGTCACCGATGTCCTGGACCGCGTGCGGAACGCGGACTGCGCGATCGTCGTCACCGAGCGGGTCCACGACACGGTGATCCGCCGGGGCCGGGGTGGCAGCAACCCGTCGCTGTACACGCTCGTCACGACCGCGACCGGATCGGCTCTGTACGTGCGGGTGCCCGGCTACCCCCGGCTGCCCGGCCCGGATTCCCCGCCGCCCACGCCCACGCCCGGACCCAGGTCTGTCCACCACGGCAGCCGCTTCGAGTTCAACGGCCCGACGACCGCCCACCACATCGGCGACAACTACGGAGGCGCCGGTCATGACCGATGAACCGCCCGAAGACCAGGAACCGGAACCGGCCGAAAAAGCCGAAGCCAAGCCCCCACCCGAGGATGCTGAGCAGGAAAAGCCCGCGGACAAAGACAAGAAGTCCGGCGAAAAGTCCGAAAAGGACGATGGCGAGAAGGAGGAAGAGGACGACCTCCGGGCCGCGCAGGACAAGGCGGCCGACCCGGAGAGCGCGCAGTCGTGGGGCCGGTTCAGCGACCAGGTCGACGCGGCCGTGCGGTCCCTGCTCGGCTGGGGTGCCGGCGGGCTGGCCGGTTCCTTCGGGACCGCGAACTTCTTCCTGGGCGACACCTCCGTCGGCCAGGTCGGCGACCGGCACGGTGCCGCCGGGTACCACGACGTCGACCTGCGGCTCCGCAGCGGAGAGGTGCCCGGGACGCTGCTCGAACGCATCGAGCAGTCCTATGTGGAGCCCGCCGGGTACGCCGAGCTGCGCTACCGCCTCGAACAGCGGCAGCTGCTCATCATCCAGGCGAAGAAGGGCACCGGCCGGACGACGACCGCGTTGCGCCTGCTGAGCGAGACGTGCCGGGCCGGTGTCCGCAAGCTCAATCCCGACCGTCCGCTCAAGGAGCTGACCGCCAAGGACCTCGAGCCCGCGTGCGGGTACCTCCTCGAGTCGCTGGACCCGCTCCAGGCCGCGGAGTTCCGGTCGTTCCACGCGGAACAGCTCGAGCGGACCATGCGCGAGCAAGGCTGCATGCTGGTCGTCATCGTCGACGAGTCCGTCCGCCTGCTCGACACCGAAATCGGCGAATTCGTGGCGACGGACTTCGGCCGGATCCACCCGAAGCCGTTGCTGGAGCGGTACCTCGCCTGGGAACTGGCCGACTCCGCGACGGCCGACCGGGAGCTGCTGGCCCGGCCGGACGTCCGGGAGATCGTGGAGCAGCTCGGCGATGAGCTGCCCCCGCGGGAACTGGCCAGGCTGGGCCGGCTGCTGATCGACGTCGCGAACAACCGCCTCGACCTCGCCTACGTCCGCGATCGCTACTCGCACGCCAGTTCCGTCGACTTCTCCCGGTGGTTCGACGCCCTGGCGGACACCGACCAGCGCGCGTTCGTGATCGCGCTGGCCATCTTCAACGACGAGTCCGTCCAGACGGTGTCCGCGGCCG
This sequence comes from Amycolatopsis sp. cmx-4-37, assembly GCA_049998055.1. Classification (GTDB taxonomy): domain Bacteria; phylum Actinomycetota; class Actinomycetes; order Mycobacteriales; family Pseudonocardiaceae; genus Amycolatopsis. The sequence goes on from JAEBEK010000009.1 coordinate 243,576, forward strand.
CGCGGATGCTCGCGAACCGGTTCCGGCGGTTGGAAGCACCGCGCCGGGAGGATCGCGCCCGGCTGGTCTTCGCCACGCAGCTCTCCGAGCGGGTCGAGGCGGCCAGGGCGGAACTCGTCGACAGCACGCAGGACACGAACCACGGCCGGGTCCAGGTCCGGAAGCTCCGGTTCCGGGACGAGCGGTTCCCCGCCCGCGTGCTGGACTGGCTGCGGCTGCAGTACACCGACGCCCTCGACGTCGTCCTGGACTGGTTGTTCGACCTCGGCGGGTACGACGAGCACGAGGTCCGCGCCCGGGTCGGCGTGGCGATCGGGGCGCTGAGCCAGTACGACTTCACCTACGTCTTCAACCGGATCATCTTCCGCTGGGCCGGTTCCGGCAACACGGAGGAACGGCGGGCGGCGGTCGCTGCGCTCCGCGTACCGGGCCAGCTCCCGGAGCTCGAGCACGTGGTCTCCAAGGTGCTCAAGCACTGGGCCGAGCGCGGAACGCCCGAACTGCGCGCGACCGCCGCGGAAGCCCTGGGCAGCATGCCGACGATCAGCACGAAGCAAGCGCTGATCGTGCTGCGCAAGGCCACCACCCGGGCCACCGCCTACTCGGTCGGCGTGGGGTTGACCGACCTGTTCCTGCGCGCCGATCCCAGTCAGGTCCTCCACGCGCTCATCCGCTGGTCCGACGACGGCCGCGCGCCCGACCGGCGCGACACCGCCCTGCTGACGGTGCTGATCATGTCGCGCTATGTACGGGTCCGGGTGGAGACCAGCTCGGAGCGCTGGCCGGTCCTGCTGTGGCTGGCCGACCAGGACGCAGACCGGCGGACGCAGATCCTCGTGCTGTTCTCGCGGATGCTGCAGACCGCCGACTTCCTGCGCGACACGAACCAGGTGTTCAAGGACTGGGTCCGGATCTCCGGCAAGGACAGCACGATCGCCGAGCCGCTGGCGCGTCTGCTGCACGACATCGGCCGGCACTCGGGTGACCTCGCCGGCATCCGCTACGACCTCGAGCAGTGGGCCGGTGCCCGGCAAGGCCCCACCGCCGCCGCACGGACCGTGCTCCGGCTCTTCGACGAGACAAGGGAGAACTCATGACGACTCAATCGGCGTCCCCGAACGACGCCGCGCCCGAGAAACCCGAGCCGGCCCCCACCGCGGCCCCGGAGACCCCGCCCGAACCGCCGGCCGTGCCGATCGTCCGGACGGTCGAGGTGAGCCGCACCTCGCTCCGCAAGGACAACCCGGCGACCTCCGGTCACTCGGCCGTCGTCTACGTGACGAAGAGCGGCGAGTACCGGCTCGGCACCGGCCGGCTCACCATGGGCGAGCTGTGGCTGGCCACTCCGCGCGAGATGTTCCTGGTCGACGTCCAACCGCACTACGAGTCCTATTCGATGGAGCTGCCGTCCCAGGAAGAGGCGTTCTACTTCACCGCGAGCGTCCGGGTGACGTGGCAGGTCCACGACCCGATCGCCGCGGTGAAAGCGCAGAAGGTCGAGCCGCGCGCGGTCATCCGCGACATCCTCGAACGGCGGCTGCGCGACGTCACCCGCGGGTTCGAGGTCGAGCACAGCGCGAGCGCCGAGCGGCAGATCGACCAGCTCTTCGGCCACCAGGTGATCCGGATCTCCGAGGTCGTCGACGTCACCAGCTGCTCGGCGGTGCTGACGCTCGAAAAGAGCACGCGCGAGCACATGGCGAGCCGGACCCAGCTGATCCGCGACCGGGAGACCGCGCTCGGCGCGCACGAGCTGAACGTGCTGCACGCCGAGCACCAGCGGACCTTGGAGAACATGAAGGAAAAGCACGACCTCGAACTCAAGCAAGAGCGCCTGAGGTTCTACGCGGAAGTGCTCCGCGAAGGCGACATCAACGTCCTCGCCCTCCGGCTGGCGGGCAACAAGGAGGACGTCCAGGACGTGCTGGAGATGTGGAAGGACCAGAAGCAGCTCGACTACGACCGCTCGTTGACGGTGCTCAACACGCTGCTGGAAGCCCGGCTGGTGACCCGGCGGGACGTCGCGGGCCTGCTGGCCGACGCCAACGACACGCTCGTCGGCAAGGCCGGCGTCCCGGACCCGCCCAAACCCGTGACGGCGAAGTCCCGCCGAACCGACCTGGACGACGAAGAAGACGAGGACGAAGACGATGGCGCCATGGCTTGAGGTGCTCAGCCCGGTAGCCGACGTGCCGGTGCTCGGCGGCCTGGTCGGCCTGCTCGACGACGCGGCCACCCAGTTCGGGTTCCCGTTCTGGCTCCGGACCTTCGCGGAGCTGGTCGTCGCCGTGGTGCTGACGTTCGTCCTGCTGCGCGTGCTCACGGCCAAGCTGTTCCCGTGGCTGGGCGGCGCGCTGGTCCACCCGCTGACGCTGCTCACCCGGGGGCTGCTGGTCCTGTTGCTGCTCCCCGACCTCGGCGCCAGCCGGCTCGCGCGCCGGTTCGGCCGCACGCCGCCGGAAGCCGTGTACGGCTACGGCTCCGGGGTGGTGGCCGTCGTCGAGGGGATCGACGACCTGCTCAAGCGAGCGCTGCCCAAGCTCTCGCTGACCCGGACGATCCGGCCGTGGCTGCTGGCCGTCCTGCTGGCCGCCGGCTTCCTGCTCTGGAACGACCAGGACTGCGCGTCGGGTACCGCACCGCGGTGCGCGAGCCCGGTGCAGGTGTGGCTGGCCTCGTTCGACCAGTGACCGCCGCCGGCGCGGAAGAGCACCTCACGAAAGGTGCCGGTCCCGGTGTGCCGATCCCGGTGTGCCGATCCCGGTGTGCCGATCCCGGTGTGCCGATCCCGGTGTGCCGATCCCGGTGTGCCGGCCCGCGAGCCGGCACACCGGGCGTGGGTCACCAGCCGACCGCGACCACCAGCCACTGCGGGTCGCCGTGGGAGACGAACGAGGACTGGCCCGCCACGTCGTCGTACGGGAAGCCGTACGCCAGGTGGTTGATGCCGTGGTCGTGCCAGTACTTCGCGTAGTAGTTCGCCGGGGCGGCCTTGTAGTAGTTCGCCGGGTCCTGCTGCTGGGACGCCGGCAGCTGCGCGGTGTGGCGGTTCAGCGCCGCGCACATGTTCGGGTTCCCCGCCAGCGAGCCGGCGCACCCCGTGATGTTCGACGTCGGTTCGTTGACGCCCACTGACTGCGCGTACGCGGTGAAGTAGTTCGCGTACCGGCCGCCCGCGCGGAAGTCCGGGGCGCTGCCCGGAGCCGGGATCCGGTACGGCGCGTTCACCGTCGCCAGACCCTTGAACTCCGTCGGCACCTCGGCCTGGAACTTGGCGAACGTGGCCGCCCGGTCCTCCTGGAAGGTCCCGTAGTCGTCGCCCACCTGGACGTCGTAGCCGTCGTGCGCGTGCAGCCGCATGGCCAGCTTCAGCGCGAACGCGTCCACCCGGGTGGTGTTGCCGTTGAACACGTCCGGGCCGACGGTGAACTCGATGAAGTCGGCGTACTGGCCGTTCGGCGTGCCGAGGTAGAAGTACATCCGGCCGGCGGAGTTGGCGGGCATGTCGATGTAGGGCTGTTCGGCGATCGAGTGGGTCTGGCCGCCGAAGTTCCAGTACACCTGGCTGTCCGGGTACTTGCCGTTGGTCCGGTTGAGCACCTTCACGGTGAGCACGTTGCGCGCGGCCGGGATGCTCGCGGTGTCGCCCCAGAACGAGTCGGGCGGGACGCCGGCGCCGGGCTGCGTGGTCCCGCCGCCGGTGCCGAACACCTGGAACTCCCACAGCGAGACGCCGTACGGGGTGGCCCGCGCGGTCGTGGCGACGCGCACGTACCGCCCGGCCCCGGTCACGTTCAGCGTCTGCGCACCGCCGGTCCCGGTGGTCGTCTGGTACACAGTGGACCACGCGGATCCGTTGTCGGACAGCTGGATCTGGTAGGCCGTGGCGTAGGCGGCCTCCCAGTTCAGCACGACGCGGCCGACGGTCGCCGCGCCGCCGAGGTCGACCTGGATCCACTGTGGATCGCTGAACTGCGAGGACCAGCGGGTGCCGGTGCTGCCGTCCACCGCGGCGGACGCGGGCGTCCCGGCGTTCTCCACCGAGGACGCCGTGGCGGCCTTCCCTTGTGAGATGAGCGCGTCGGCGGCGCTCGCCGACGGGGTGGCGAGGCCGAGCACGGCGACCGCGAGGGCCGCCGCGAGCGTCGCCAAGCGGGTTCCGGGTCCGCGGCGACGGGGCCGCGGCTGGGCGTTCGAGGGCATGGTTCCTCCCTGGCCGGGAAAGGGGCGGACCCGCCGCCGGTCAGGGGACGGCGTCGTCCGGCTCGCCCCCTGAGCGCCGGGCGGATGCCCTCGAGGGCCGGCAGGGGACGTTCGGTGAAAAGGTTCATACCACCGCCCCCGGCCTGTCAACCCTTGACAGTTCGGCGCCGCGCAGCGATCCTCGGAACCGGTTCCACCTCGACCCCTCTGCGTGGCGCCGCCACCCGCTCGGAGGCCGGCTCACCGGAGTCAGCCATGTTCAGCGGTGCCCTCCCCACGACCGACGCGCTCGGCGCAACGCCCCCGGCCGGACGCCGGGGGCCACCTCGGCCGCGGTCGAGGTGGCCCCGCGGATCAGGCCGCGCGCTCGCCCGGTTCCGGCCTCGCCTCGGGCGCGACGACGACCGGGGTCACCGGCGCCGGGTCCTGGCCGATGCGCTGCGCCAGCACGTTGGCCGGCCGCTCGACCAGCACGTAGCTGATGGTCGCCGCCACGATGCTGCCGCCCAGGACGAAGGCCAGCAGGGGCCAGAAGCCCACCTGGCCGCGCAGGCCGACCAGGGGGTCCGGGGCCTTGCCGAACACGCTGCCGTTGCCGAACCACAGGTAGATCATCAGCAGGTGCCAGAGGTAGATCCCGTACGAGATCCGGCCGAGGAACCGGACCGGGCGGTTGGTGAGCACCCCGTCCATCAGCCGGGACTTCACGCCCGGCACCGTGAGCGGCGCGACGATCAGCACCGCGAACACCGTGATGAACACCAGCGCCAGCATCTCCTGGGCGAGGGCGCCGTAGTCGCCCATGCCCGGGTGCCCGAAGAACTCCGGCAGGTTGACCACGTACACCCCCAGCGCCAGCAGCCAGCACAGGTTGGGGTGCCGGACGATCAGCCGGTACACCGCCGGCGGCCGGTCGACGGCCTGCGAGTACGCCGACAGCGTGCCGAGGAACATCCCGGCGGCGAAGAGCGAGAAGTACCCGAACGGCCAGAACGACAGGTAGAACACGTCCGTGCCGAGCGCCGGCAGGTACGCCATCGCCGTCCAGGCGAACCCGATCAGGGTGAAGACCGCCAGCGGCAGCACCAGCCGGCGGGCGCGGGCGCCGGGCGTCGACGCCTTGCGCGCGTAGCGGCCGCCGATCCACGCCACCACCGGGATCAGCAGGTAGAACGTCATCTCGGCGGGCACCGTCCACGTCGGCTCCATGCCGGCCATGGAAATGCCGTCGGGCCAGAAGAAGTGGAAGAGCAGGAACGGCCGCAGCACGTACCAGACGCCGTCGATGCTGCGCAGGTTCAGCAGCAGCAGGTCGGCGACCACGAGCAGGAAGTAGGCCGGCAGGATCCGCAGCGCCCGCCGGGTCAGGAACGAGCCGACGGCCGGCTTGGGCGCGCCCGTGATGACCGACCGGGCGAACCCGCGGAACAGCAGCATTCCGGAAAGGACGAACAACGGTCCGAGGCAGACGGCGAGCCCGTTGCTGACCAGGCCCCAGATCCCCGCGCCGGGCTGGCCCATCCACGCGCTGACGCCGCTGATGAAGGCGACGTGGTAGACGAGCACCCCGACCGCGGCGAGCCCGCGGACGCCGTCGAGCGTCGGGACGCGGACTTTCGTTCCTGGTGCCGGTAGCGGACCGGCGGGCTTGACTGCGTTCCCCATGATGAACCCCTTCGAAGTCCAGAGAAGCCCATCGTTTACTTCCGGCGCCGGGACACTCATCTTCATTGGTGCGGTCCACATGGGAAAACCGCAGCTCAGAACCTTATACACTGACCACTGAGGACGGTGGATAATTTCCGGCGGCGTCCTTTTCGGACAAAAAAGACGTCCCCGGCACACAGGCACCGGGGACGTCGGGGGGAGCGCGTGGTCAGCCGGCGAAGAACTCGGCGAGCACCGGCGCCAGCACGTCCGGCGCCACGTCGTGACCCTGCCCTTCGAGGGTCCGCTCCCGGGCGTCGGCCAGCACGCCGGCCAGCGCCTTGGCCGCGGTGTGCATCACCGGGCCGCTGGCGCCGCCGTCGGCGACCAGCACCGGGACCCGCACCTCGGCCCAGCGGTCGGCCGAGACCGATCCGTCGCCCATCAGCGCCGAGTCGTACACCAGCGTGTGCGCCACCGACTCGAAGCCCGGCCACATCGGCGCCCCGCGCATCTGCGAGACGAACTCCGGCGGCACGGCCGCGCCGTGCACGAGGAAGTGCTCGACGGCGTCGCCCGGGCGGCCCGCCTCGACCAGTTCGACCAGCTTGTCGTGGTAGCCCTCGGGCAGCGGCGGGCGCAGGTTGTCGACGATGAACGGCGCCTCGTAGACCGCGACCTTGGCGATCGGCAGCTTCGCGGCGGCGTCGAGCGCCAGCACGGCGCCGGAGGACATGCCGAACACCGACGCGGTCCCGCCGGCGGCGTCGATCAGCGCCGCGATGTCCTCGACCTCGCGCTCGGTCGAGTACGGCTTGGTGTCCCCGCTTTCGCCGCGGCCGCGGCGGTCGTAGTGGATCGCGCCGAACCGCTCGCCGAGCAGCTGCGCCAGCTGCGCGGTGCTCGGGTCGAAGGCGCGGAACTGGAAGGCGCCGCCGACCAGGATGACCGGCGGTCCGTCGCCGTACCGGTCGTAGGCGATCTTGGTGCCGTCCCGGGACGTGACCTCACTCATGGATTTTCCTCTCGTTGCCAACGGACGTTGCTAAAGGACGCTGAGCACCCCGCCGTCGACGCGCAGTGCCACACCGTTCACATAGGACGCTCCGGCCGAAACCAGGTAGCCGACCGCGTGCGCGACGTCCGACGGCGTGCCGAGCCGCCGGGCCGGGATCCGTTTCACCATCGCCGCTTCCAGCACCGCCGGGTCGCGGCCGAGCGCCTGCGCGCGGTCCGCGGCGACGGTCCGGTACATCGTGGAGTCGACCGGCCCGGCGAGGATCTCGTTGGCGGTGACGCCGGAGCCGGCGTAGTCGGCGACGACGCTCTGGCACAGCCCGCGCAGCGCGCTCTTCGTCAGGTTGTAGGGCGCGTTCCCCGGCGCGGCGACCTGCCCGAAGATCGAGCTGAGGTAGACGATCCGGCCGTGGCCCGCCGCCGTCATGGCGGGCAGGCAGGCCTGCGTCAGCCGGACGGCGCTCAGCACGTTGACGGCGAGCGTCCGGCGCAGGGTGTCCGCCGGCACGTCCGCGAGCTTCTCCCGGCCGAGGTTCACCCCGGCGCAGCAGACGAGGACGTCGAACCCGCCCGGGGGCAGCAGTTCGACGTCGGTCAGCTCGTCGATCCGGGTGTAGTCCGCCTGGAACGGCTTCGCGCCGGTCTCGTCCGCGAGCGCCGTCGCGGCGCCGGTGCCCGAGCGGTACTGGAACCAGACCTCGTGGCCCGAGCCGGCCAGCGTGCGTACGACCTCGGCACCGAGATCTCCCGTGCCACCGGACACGAAGGCCCGGAATCCCCGCTCTACCACGGCAGATCACGCTGCCACGGGCGCCGGGGACGCCGCATCTCCGAACGTGCTGCCCGCCGGTTCTTCCGGATTGCGGGACGCCGCGACGACCGCCGGGAAAGCCGCGAGCGCGCCTACTCTGAGCGAAACGGCTTTCGCACGAACTGGGGAATGACCGGCCATGCTCGAAAATGATTTCGCACCCGCACCACCGAACTATTCGACGTATCTCGTCCTGGACGAAATGCTCGCCACGCAGCGCCCGGTTTCCGGGGAGCACGACGAACTGCTGTTCATCGTCGTGCACCAGGTCTACGAGCTGTGGTTCAAGCAGCTGCTGCACGAGCTCGCCAAGCTCCAGTCCGATTTGTCCGGTGGCCGCGCCGCGCAGGCGCTGCACACCCTCCACCGCTGCCTGACCGTGCTGCGGCTCGCGGTGTCCCAAGTGGACGTCGTCGAGACGATGACGGCGCGGGACTTCGCGCGGTTCCGAGACGAGCTCGGCACGGGCAGTGGCCTGCAGTCGGCCCAGTTCCGGGAGCTGGAGGCCGTGCTGGGCCGCCGTGACGGCCGCATCACCGACGGTCACCCCGCGGGTGGCGCCGACCGGCTGCGGATCGAGGCCGCACTGGCCCGACCGTCCCTTTTCGACTCGTTCGTCGAGTTTCTCGGCACCCAGGGTTATCCGGTCCCACTGCGCCGCGATCCGGCGGCGCCGCCCGAGCCGTCGGCGGCGGTGCAACGCGTGCTGGTGCGCGTTTACGACGACGACGGCCTGCCCGCGCAGCTCTGCGAGCGCCTGACCGACTTCGACCGCACCTGGCAGGAATGGCGCTACCGGCACGTGCGGCTCGTCGAGCGGATGATCGGCACGCTGCCCGGGACCGGCGGCTCGGCCGGAGCGTCCTATCTGTACACGACATTGTTCAAGCCGGTTTTTCCCGATCTCTGGATTATCCGCGGGACTTTCTGACGAAGTCCGGGAGCGCACGAGCGAAGATGCCCGTCGCCGCGCGCCCCTCGCATACTCGAATTCGATCACCGCGGCTTCCGCGTGCGCGGGTGAGCTCCTGGAGGACGTTCGTGCAGCCCGAAAATCCCGGTGTCCCGGTTCCGCCCGGGCTGGACGCGCTCGCCGCGACCGTGCGCACGGCGGAAGAAGAGCTTTCCCGGAGTCGCGCGGCCCGGCCGCCGGCCCGCCGCGAAGCGGACTTCGACGCGCTGATCGCGGCGGACCGGAAGATCGAGCCCCGGGACTGGATGCCGGCGGGCTACCGCGCGGCGCTGGTGCGCCAGCTCGCGCAGCACGCGCACTCCGAGGTCGTCGGGATGCAGCCCGAGGCGAACTGGATCACCCGCGCCCCGGACCTGGCGCGCAAAGCCATCCTGATCGCCAAGGTCCAGGACGAGGCCGGGCACGGGCTCTACCTCTACTCCGCGGCGGAGACGCTGGGCGTGTCGCGCGCGGAACTGCTCGACGCGCTCCACAGTGGACGGCAGAAGTACCTGTCGTTCATCAACTACCCCACGCTGACCTGGGCCGACACCGGCGCGCTCGCCTGGCTCACCGACGGCGCGGCGGTCGTCAACCAGGTCACCCTCTGCCGGACGTCCTACGGCCCGTACGCGCGGGCGATGGTGCGCGTCTGCCGCGAGGAGTCCTTCCACCACCGGCAGGGCTTCGACTCGCTGCGTGCGCTGACCCACGGCACGCCGGCCCAGCGGCAGATGGCGCAGGACGCGGTCGACCGCTGGTGGTACCCGGCGCTGGCGATGTTCGGCCCGCCCGACGAGCACTCGACGCACTCGGCCCGGTCGATGGCCTGGCGGATCAAGCGCTGCGGCAACGACGAGCTGCGGCAGCGGTTCGTCGACCTCTGCGTGCCGCAGGCGGCGGCGCTCGGCGTCGAGCTGCCCGATCCCGCCCTGCGCTGGGACGCCGGCAGCGGGCACCACGTGTTCACCCCACCGGACTTCGAAGAGCTCAAGCGGGTGGTCGCCGGGCACGGCCCGTGCAACCGGCAGCGGCTGCGCCACCGGCGGGCCGCCCACGAGGACGGCGCGTGGGTCCGGGCGGCCGCGACGGCCTACGCCGCGAAGCGCCGTGAAGCCGTGGCGGTGGCCGCATGACCGGCGCGACGGGCGACTGGCCGCTGTGGGAGGTCTTCGTCCGGGCCCGGCGCGGCGTCACCCACGCCCACGTCGGGAGCCTGCACGCCGCGGACGCCACGCTGGCCCTGCAGCACGCCCGCGACCTCTACACGCGCCGGGGCGAAGGGGTCTCGATCTGGGTGGTGCCGACCGAGGCGATCACCGCGAGCAGCCCGGACGAGAAGGACGCCTACTTCGACCCCGCCGCCGACAAGGCCTACCGCCACCCGTCGTTCTTCACCCTGCCGGCGGGGGTGGAGAACCTGTGACCGGGATCGTGCTCGAGCTGGGCGACGACGCGCTGATCGCCGCGCAGCGGCTGTCCGAGTGGTGCGCGCGGGCGCCCCAGCTGGAGGAGGACGTCGCGCTCGCCAACATCACGCTGGACCTGCTCGGCCAGGCCCGGGCGCTGCTGGCGCACGCCGGCGAGCTCGAAGGCGCCGGCCGCGGCGAGATCGAGCTGGCCTACCTGCGCGAGCCGGCGGAGTTCCGCAACGCGCAGCTGGTGGAGCTGCCCAACGGCGACTTCGCGACGACCATCGCGAAGCTGCTGTTCTTCGCGGTCTTCCAGTCCCTGCGCTACCCCGCGCTGAGCGACGCGGACGACCCGGCGCTGGCCGCGATCGCCGCCAAGGCCGCCGTCGAGACGCGCTACCACGTCGAACACGCGCACGCCTGGACCGTGCGGCTCGGGGACGGCACCGCCGAGTCGAAGCACCGGATGCAGGCCGCGGTCGACGACGTCTGGCCGTTCACGCACGGGCTCTTCGAGCCGGGCGCGCCGGGCTTCGCCCCGGAGACGCTGCGCGCGGCGTGGACGGACCGCGTCGAAAGCGTGCTGCGGGAAGCGACGCTGGAGCGCCCCGCCGACGACTGGACGCCGATGGGCGGCCGGCGGGGCGAGCACACGGAAGCGTTTTCCTACCTCGTCCAGGAGATGCAGGGCCTGCACCGCGCGCACCCGGGGGCCCGGTGGTGACCGCGGCGGTGCGGGCCGCCATCGCCGCCGTCGCCGACCCCGAACTGCCCGTGCTCACCATCGAAGAGCTGGGCATTCTCCGGGACGTGACCGCCGGGGCGGACGGCCGCCTGGTCGTCACCGTCACCCCGACCTACCTCGGGTGCCCGGCGCTCGACACGATCCGCTCGGACATCCGGGCCGCCGCCCGCGCCGCCGGGTGGCCGCGGGTCGAGGTCGTGACCGCGTGGGACCCACCGTGGACCACCGACCGGATCACCGCGGCCGCCCGCGCCAAGCTCGCCGCCGCCGGGATCGCCCCGCCGCGCCCGTTGCTCACCCTGCACGTCGAGGCACCGCCGTGCCCGCGGTGCGCCGCCCCGGACTCGGTGGAGGTCGCCCGCTCCGGCGCCACGGCCTGCACGGCGATCCGGCGGTGCACCGCCTGCCTCGAGCCGTTCGACCACCTGAAGGAGCTGCCATGACCGCCGTCGCGGACGCACGCGCGCATTCGGAAGCCGACGGGATCGCGGTCGAAGCGTTCCTGCGCCGGCTCGGCGTCGACCACCCGGGCCGGCCGACCCTGGCCGCCCTGCGCCGGATCCACGAGCGGCACGTGCTCACCGTGCCGTTCGAGAACCTCGACTTCGTGCTGCGCAAGCCGATCGCCCTCGGCGCCGCCGCCCTGCCCAAGATCGTGGAGCAAGGCCGCGGCGGCGGGTGCTACGAGCTCAACGGCTGCCTGGCCGAGGTGCTGCGCGCCCTCGGCTACGACGTGACCGTCTACGGCGCGCGCGTCTACCTCGACGACGTCCCCGGTCCCCTGCTCGGCCACCTCGTGCTGCGCGTGGTCGCCGAGGACTCCCCCGAGCCGTGGCTGGTCGACGTCGGCTACGGCCGCAGCTTCCGGTACCCGCTGCGCCTGGACGACCGCGAGCCCCAAAAGGACCCGCAGGGCGTCTACCGGATCGCCGAAGCCGCCGACGGCGACCTCGACGTCCTCCGCGGCGACGTGCCGCAGTACCGCCTCGAGCCGCACCCGCGCACGATCGAGGACTTCGAGCCGACGCTCTACTGGTTCCAGACGGCGCCCGAGTCCCCGTTCCTCACCGGCCTGTTCTGCTCGCTGCACACCGAGACCGGGAAGATCACGATCAGCGGCGACACGCTGGTGCGGCTGCACGAGGGGCAGCGCACCAAGACCGTGCTGGGCAGCGAGGCCGCCCGCCGGGACGCCTACCGCACCTGGTTCGGCTTCGACCTCGCCGAAGTGCCGGAGCCCCCACGATGACCGGCGCCCGGTTCCACCGCCTGGCCGTCACCGGCGCCGAGCGCGTCGCGGCCGACGGCAGCGCGGTCGCGCTCACCTGCGCCGTCCCGCCGGCGCTGCGGGAGACGTTCGCCTTCCGGCCGGGTCAGCACGTCACCGTGCGCGCCACCGGCGACGACGGCGGCGAGCTGCGCCGGTCCTATTCGGTCTGCTCCACGCCGGAAGACCTGGCCCGCCGCGGGCACCTGCGCCTGGGCATCCGGATCGTGCCCGGCGGCACCGTGTCCGGGCGGCTGGCCGGCGTGGCCGCGCTGGACGTCCTGCCGCCGGTGGGCTCCTTCGGCACGACGCCCGACCCGGGACGGCGGCGGCGCTACGGCGCCGTCGCGGCCGGTTCGGGGATCACGCCGATCCTGTCCATAGTGGACTCGGTGCTGCGGGCCGAGCCGTTCAGCACGTTCACCGTCTACTACGGCAACCGCACCACGGATTCGGCGATGTTCGCCGAGGAGCTGGCCGACCTCAAGAACTCCCACGCCCGGCGGCTGCACCTGGTGCACGTGTTCTCCCGCGAAGAGCGGCCGGCCGGACTGGCCGCGGGACGCCTGGACGCGGCCACCCTGCCGAAGCTGCTGGCCGGCCTCGGCACGCCGGCCCCCGGCCGCGAGTGGTTCGTGTGCGGCCCCGACGGTCTCGCGACGGCGGCCCGGCGGACCCTGCTGGAACTGGGCGTGCCCGCCCGCGCCGTCCACACGGAACTCTTCGGGCTCGCGGTCCCGCCGGTGGCCCCCGTCCCGGACGCCGCGGCCGGCGGGCGGGTCCGGATCGTGCACGACAGTCGAGTGTCCACAGTAGACATGACCGGGGCCGGGTCCATCCTGGACGCCGCGCTGACCGTCCGGCCCGAGCTGCCCTACTCGTGCCGGACCGGCGTGTGCGGCACCTGCCGGGCGCGCGTGCTGAGCGGTTCGGTCCGGATGAGCGGCGGCTTCGCGCTCGACGCCGGCGAGGAAGCGGCGGGCTTCGTGCTGACCTGCCGGGCCCAGCCGGTCGGCGACGACGTCACCGTCGAGTTCGACGCGGCGTGAGGAGGCGACCGTGACCGGGTACCAGTGGCCGCCGTACCGGCTGGAGGGCGAGCTCGCCGAGCGCGTCGAGAGCGTGCGGACGGTGCTCGCGGCGACCGAGGCCGACGCGGAACAACGGCGCATGCTGCCCGAGGAAGCCTTCGACACGCTCGCCGAAGCGGGCCTGTTCCGGCTGGCGCTGCCCACCGAGCTCGGCGGCCGGGAAGTGCCGCCGCTCGTGGAGATGGAGGTCTACGAAGCGGTCAGCCGGGTGAACACGGCGGCCTGCTGGAACCTCTCGGCCGGCTGCCTCTACTCGTCGTGGGCCGCCGCCTACCTCGGCGACGACGCCGTCGGAGAGATCTTCGGCTCCGGCGGGCCGGCCGTGGTCGCCGGCCAGGGACCGCCCCGCGGGACGGCCGTGGCCGCCGAGGGCGGCGTCCGGGTGACCGGCCGCTACGGCTTCGGCAGCGGCATGAGCCACGCGACCTGGGTGCTCGGCGGGTTCACCGCCCCGGCCCCGGAGGACGAGTGGCGGGCGTTCGTCGTCCCGAAGGAGCGGGTCGAGGTCCTCGACAACTGGCACGCCGTCGGGCTCGCCGGGTCCGGGAGCGTCGACTACGCGGTCCGGGACCTCTTCGTGCCCGACGGGTACTGGTTCCCCCTCGGCCGGCCGCGGCCCCTGCGGGGTGGGCCGCGGTTCGCCGCGCCGATCGCGGCCCAGGTCGCCGCGGCGCACTGCGGGGTCGCGCTCGGCGCGGGCGAGCGAGCCCTCGACGCGGTCGTCTCCGCCGCCCGGTCCGCGGGCTCGCCGCTGGCCGCGCGCGGTGCGTTCCACCGGGACCTCGGCGAGGCCCACACCCGGCTGAGCGCGGCCCGCGACCACGCCGCGCGGCTGCTCGGCGCGCTCGGCGACCGGCTGCGGGCGGGCCCCCGCCCGGACCGCCTGTTCGTGCAGCAGCTGGTCGCCGCCGAAACGTACGTGACCGAGGTCGCCACCGACGTCACGACGATGGCCTACCGGTACGCCGGCACCGCGGCGATCCGGCTGGACCACCCGCTGCAGCGGATCCTGCGCGACCTGCTGGTCGCGCTGCAGCACAAGTTCATCGCCGACACCAGCTACGACGTGCTCGGCACGACGCTGCTCGAGGACGTCCGGCGCACCGCCTGACCCACCCCCAGGAAAGGAAGATCATGGGCAAGCCCCAGAACACCGACGAATACCTGGCCGACCTGGCCGAACCGCTGCGGGAGATCGCGAACCGGCTGGCCAAGCTGATCGACGCGAACCTCCCCGACGCCCACGGGCTCCTCTACTACGGCCACCCGTGGTGGGGCCACAGCGAGACCCCGGGCAAGCAGCTCGTCACGTACCTGAAGGCGTACAAGGCGTACGTCACCTTCGGGTTCTGGCGCGGGCAGGCGATCTCGGACTCCTCCGGCCGCCTCGAACCCGGTTCGGGCGGCATGGGCCAGGTGAAGATCCGCTCGGTGGACGACATCGACGAGGCGCTGTTCGGCGACTGGCTGCGCCAGGCCGCCGCGCTGGAGCAGGCCGGCCACTGACCGACGACCGGGCCGATGGGGATCGGCCCGCTGGGGGAAAGGACACCACATGGCACCGCTGCGCGCCGCCGACGTGCCGGCCGGGTTCAACCTCGCCGAGCACTTCCTCGACCGCAACGAAGACGGGCGGACGGCGCTGCTCACCGCGGCCGGGCCGGTCACCTACGGCGAGGTGAAGGCGCTGGCCAACCGGACCGGCCACGCGCTGCGGGAGCTCGGCGTCCGCCGGGGCGACCGGGTCCTGCTGGCGCTGGGCGACGGCGTGGAGTTCGTCGCGACCTGGTTCGGCGTGCAGAAGATCGGCGCCGTGACCGCCGAGGTGTACACGTTCCTCAAGCCCGCCGACTACCGGTACTACCTGCGCTACAGCCGGCCGGCGGTCGTCGTCGCGGACGCGGTGACGATCGGACCGCTGCGCGCGGCCGGCGCGCGGAACCTGCTGGTCGTCGGCGTGGCCCCGGAGTTCCTGCGGCCGGGCGAGCACGACTTCGCGACGCTGACGGCGGCCCAGCCGGCCACATTGGACGCCGCGGCGACGCGCGGCGACGACATCGCGCTGTGGCGGTTCACCACCGGCAGCACCGGCGCCCCCAAGGCGTGCCTGATCCGCGCGCGCAGCCCGCTGCTGAGCTTCGAGTGGTACGCGCGCGCCGTCATGGACATCCGGCCGGACGACGTCGTGCTGCCGGTGCCGAAGCTGTTCTTCGGCTACGCGAACAACATGGCGGTGACGTTCCCGTTCGGCATCGGCGCGGCGGGCGTCGTGTTCCCGGAGCGCAGCACGGTGGACCGGGTGTTCGCGCTGATCGCCCGGCACCGCCCCACGGTGCTGGTCAACGTCCCGACGATGATGAACGCGATGCTGGAGCACCCGGCCGCGGCGGAGCAGGACTTCGGTTCGCTGCGCCTGTGCGTCTCCGGCGGCGAGCTGCTGCCGCCGGACCTGCACCGCCGGTTCGCCGGCACGTTCGGCGTGGACACGATCGACGGGATCGGCGCGTCCGAGACCTACCACGGCTACATCTCCAACTCGCCCGGCCGCTCCCGGCCCGGCACCCTCGGGAAGGTGATCCCCGGCTACCGCGTCCGGGTGGTGGACGACGAGGGCACCGAAGTCCCGCGCGGCGCGACGGGCCGTCTGGAGGTGACCGGCGAGACGGTGGCGGCGGGCTACTGGCAGGCCCCGGAGAAGACGGCCGAAGCGTTCCCGGCCCCGGACACGGTCCGCACGAGTGACCTGGTGTCGCAGGACGCGGACGGCTTCTTCCACTACGAGGGCCGGGCGGACGACCTGCTGAAGGTGGGCGGCCTGTGGGTTTCCCCGACGGAGATCGAGCAGTGCCTGGCGACCCACCCCGCGGTCGCGGAGTGCGCGCTCGTCGGGTTCCAGCGGGACGGCCTCACCCGCACGCGGGCGTTCGTCGTTTCGCGGGGCGGGGTCTCCGGCGAGGAGCTGCAGCAGTACGTGAAGTCGCGGTTGTCGCCGCACAAGTACCCGCGCGAGGTCCGGTTCGTGCCCCGGCTGCCCCGGACCGCCTCGGGGAAGGTGGACCGGGTCGCCTTGCGGGGCGCGGAAATCCCGGAAGCGGCGTGATCACGCCACGAGGTCGGCCAACACCGCCTTCGCCGCCCGCTGACCGGACACCAACGCTCCCTGCACCGACGGCGTGTCGCGGTGGTCCCCGCAGACGTACCGCCCGGGCGCGACCCGCACCGGGCGCCGCAGCGGGGCGTCCGGGCCGAACACCGGCAGCGCCTTCGGGACCACGTACGTCTTCAGCAGCTCCCACCCGCGCGTGTCCGTGTCGTAGATCCGCGCCAGCCGCTGCCGCACCCGCGGCTCCAAGCCCGGATCGGTGCGGTCGGGCACCGACGCGGCGATCAGCGCCGAGCCGGGCGGGGCGTAGCCCGCGGCCACCTCGCTGAGCACCGCGGTGTTGAGCAGCAGGTCGTCGAGGCCGTCGACCAGCAGGGTCGGCGACCGCAGCGGGCTCACCGCCGCGCGGTAGTAGAAGGTCGTCACCGCGTGCCAGCCCGGCGCCGCCACCCCGGGCAGCAGCCGCGCGGCCGTGTCGCCGTCGGTCGCCACCACCACGGCCCGCGCCCGGATGTCTTCGCCGTCCCGCGTGCGGACGCCGTCCTCGGTGATCGACTCCACCTCGACGCCCGTGCGGACCGGCAGCCCGGTCGCCAGCTGACGCGGCAGGGCTTGCATGCCCTCGGCGGGCAGCGCGCCCCCGCCGAGCAGGAAGCTGCGCCAGATCAGGTGGAACATCCGCCCCGCCGTCGCCAGGGCCGGGTCGAGGAACACCCCGGCGAGGAACGGCCGCAGCACCTCTTCGGTGGTGGAGCGCGTCAATCCCCAGCGGCGCAGCTCTTCGGCGGTACTGCGCCCGGTGTCGGTGCGGTCGGCCCTCAGCACGTCCCGCGCCGCGAGCGCCGCCATCCGCGCGCTGTCCGCGGGCCGGCCCGCGACGAACCCCGCGGCCCCGCGCACCGCCGGCAGGCCGTGCCACGGAGCGGCGAGCCACCGGCGCCCGGAGCCGGTCATCGCGATCGTGCCACGCGTGAACGGCCGCGGCCGCAGCGCGGCGACGTCGGTCAGCCGCCGCAGCGCCGGATACGCGGGCAGCAGCACCTGGAACCCGCGGTCGAGGCGGAACCCGTCGACGACGTCGGTGCGCACCCGGCCGCCGACGTCGTCGCCCGCCTCCAGCACCGTGACCTCCGCCCCGGCCCGGCGCAGCCGCCGCGCCGCGCTCAACCCCGCCAGCCCGCCACCCACGACGACGACGTCCATTCCGGTCTCCCTCCGTCCTCCGGGGAGTGCCCGGATCGGCCGCCGCCAACCACCGGGGCCCGGGATCTGGCACGATCGGGCCGTGGCCAGGACGCGGCGGGGGCGAGCGCTGGCGATGGCGGCCGCCCTGCTCCTGGTGCTCGCCGCCTGCAGCTCCGGCTTCGGCGGCCTGAAGCTGCGGATCGCCGCGGGCAACCCCGGCGGGGTCTACGACAAGCTCGCCCAGACCCTCGCCACCGCGTGGGCCGCGGGCCTGGACATCGAGCGGCCCACCGTGCTGCAGACCCAGGGCTCGCCCGACAACATCGACAAGGTGCTCGCCGGGACCGCCGACGTCGCGTTCGTCGCCGCCGACGTCGCCGCCGACCGCTACAAGGACGACCCGCGGCTGACCACCCTCGCCCGGATCCACGACGACTACCTGCACATCGTCGTGCGCGGCGACTCCGACATCCGGACCGTCGAGCAGCTGCGCGGCCACCGGGTCGCGACCGGCGCGCCGTCCTCCGGCGTCGAATACATCGCGAGCCGGCTGCTGCAGGCGACCGACCTCACCGGCGCGGTCACCACGAGCGCCCGCGGGCTCGACGATTCCGTCAAGGCCCTGCTCAACGGCGACATCGACGCGTTCTTCTGGTCCGGTGGCCTGCCGACGCCGGTGCTGGCCGGGTACAACGGCAGCCAGTCGCTGCGCCTGCTCGACATCGCCGACGTGATGCCGAAGATGCAGGAGGTCAACCAGGTCTACGGCACCGCGTCCATCCCGGCCAGCACGTACAACCAGCCGGGCCCGGTGACCACGCTGCTGGTGCCGAACTTCCTGGTCGTCCCCAAGTCGATGCGCGACGACGTCGCCGAGGCGCTGGTCCGCGGCCTGTTCGACGCGCGCCAGCAGCTGGCGCTGGCCAACCCGGCGGCGCTGTCGATCGACGTCCACCCGGGCATCGAGACCCAGCCGATCCCGCTGCACCCCGGCGCGCTGCGGTACTACCGCGACAAGAAGACCTAGGCGGCCGGGAACGTCATCGTGATCCGCAGGCCGCCGCCCTCGGGCAGGTCCAGCGTCAGCTCGCCGTCGGAATGCGCGGTCAGCTCGCTGACGATCGCCAGGCCCAGCCCCGACCCCGGCACGTTCTGGTGCGCCGGGCTGCGCCAGAACCGGTCCAGCGCGCGGTCGAGCTCGTCGGCCGGCAGCCCCGGCCCGTGGTCGCGGACCGACAGGTGCACCCGGTCGCCGTCGCGCTCGACCGCGACCCGGATCTCGGTGCCCGACGCGGTGAACTTCAGCGCGTTGTCGAGCAGCGCGTCCAGGATCGTCTCGGCGCCGCGCGGCGGCACGCGCACCCGGGCGCCGTCGCCGGCCGCGTCGACGACCAGCCGCACGTCCCGGGCCTCGCCGACCACCGACCAGTCGGCGACCCGCTCGGCGACGACCTCGTCCAGCACCACCGGGTCCAGCTCGCCGCCGGACGCCTCGGCGCGGGCCATCGAGAGCAGGCCGTCGAGGATCTGGTGCAGCCGCCCGGCGTCGACGCGCGCGGCTTCCAGGTCGGCGGCGGACTGGTCGTCGACGACGTGGCCGTCGAGGTTCCCGAGCCGGATCTTCAACGCGGTCAACGGGTTGCGCAGCTGGTGCGAGGCGTCGGCGACGAACGCGCGCTGCGCGGCCAGCGCGCTCGACACGCTCTCGGCCATCCGGTCGAAGGAGCGCCCGAGCTGCCGCAGCTCCGGTGGACCGCCGCCCTCCCCCACCGGCTCGGCCTCCCGCCCGCTGACCACCGAGGCCACCAGCGCGCCGGTCGCGTCGTCGAGCCGCTTCACCGGCTTGAGGATCCACCGGACCACCGGGATCGCCACGGCCAGCGCGACCACGAAGGCGAGGATGCCGCCCGCGGCGAGCAGCAGCCACCACCACAGCACGGCGGCGCGCTCGGAATCGGTGGCGGACACGGTGAGCACCGCCCCGCGCACCTCCCCGTCGGCGAGCACCGGTTCGGCGAGCACCAGCGGCGTCGAGTCCCACGGCATCAGCACGCCGGCCGGCTGCGACCGGCGGCCGGCGAGCGCCTCGTGGACGGGATCGCTGATCCGCTCGTCCTGCAGGTCGATCCGCGCGGCGGCCGGGCCGAGCGAGGTCACGACCGGCTTGCCGTCCTGGTCGACGACGACGACCTGGACGCTGTACACCTCGGTGTAGCGGCGCACGTCGGGCTCGATCAGGTACGGCTTGTTGTCCAGCAGCGGGCGCTGGGCCAGCGACGCGAAGCGGGCGGTGTCGGTGAGCCGGTCGAGGAACAGGTCCTGCTGCGCGCCGGCGGCGATCGAGATCGCCAGCGGGATGCCGAGGCCGAACACCAGCAGCGCGACCAGCGTCAGCACGATGCCCTGCAGCCGGACGCGCACGCCCCTCAGCTCCGGGCGGTCTGGCCGCCGAGCCGGTAGCCGACCCCGCGCACCGTCTCGATCAGCGCCGGGCGGCCCAGCTTCGTCCGCAGCGTCGCGACGTGGACGTCCAGTGACCGGCTCTCCGCGGGACCCCGGTGCCCCCACACCTCGGTGAGCACGTGCTCGCGCGAGCACACCGCGCCGCGCGCGCCCGCCACGAGGGCGAGCACCTGGAACTCCTTGCGGGACAAGGAGATCGCGCGCCCGTCGACCAGCACCTCGTGCCGGGCGAGGTCGACGCTGACGTCACCCACCTCGATGACCGCCGGCTCGGTGACCGCGTGCTCCGGACGGCGGCGGCGCACCGCCTCGACCCGGGCGAGCAGCTCCTCGACGTCGTAGGGCTTGACGAGGTAGTCGTCGGCGCCCGCGCGCAGGCCCCGAATGCGGTCGTCGACCTCGCCGCGGGCCGACACCACGATGATCGCGACGTCGCTGACCGCGCGGATCTGGGTGCACAGGGTCACGCCGTCGATGTCCGGCAGGCCGAGGTCCAGGAGGATGACGTCGACCTCGTGCACGCGTTCGAGCACCCCGGCGCCGGTGGCCAGCCGGGCGATCGCGAGGCCGCGGCGGGCCAGCGCCGGGATGAGCGCGCCCGCGACCCGGTCGTCGTCCTCCACCAGCAGCACCCGCACCCGTCCGCCTCCCCTGGTGACCTGCTCCACCGGCCGGTAGCGCCGAACTCTAGGACCTCCCGGCGCACGGCGCACGGGCCACCCGTACGGTCACCCTCAGTGAGTATCGGGGGACGCGGGTGGCGGCCATTCCGATACCCCCCAAAATGGACATCGATACGCAGTTGAAACCCTAAGTATTGCTCAAGCGGCCTTGCCAGCCGGTAAAGCAACGGTAGGTTCTCGCCATCGCGTGGTGACCCATGCCGCATCGAACGACCCTGGAGGCCAGATGACCGCGGAAGTGGCGGCGCCGATGATCAAGGCGTCCGCCGTGAACAAGTACTTCGGCGACCTGCACGTGCTCAGGGAGATCACGCTCGAGGTACCTCGCGGCCAGGTCGTGGTGGTGTTGGGACCGTCGGGGTCGGGCAAGTCGACCCTGTGCCGGGCGATCAACCGGCTCGAGCCGATCAACTCGGGCGAGATCGCCGTCGACGGCGTGCCGCTGCCCGCCGAGGGCAAGGCCCTGGCGGCCCTGCGGGCCGACGTCGGCATGGTGTTCCAGTCGTTCAACCTGTTCGCGCACAAGACGATCGTCGAGAACGTCATGCTCGCGCCGGTGAAGGTCCGCAAGACCTCGCAGGCCGAAGCGCGCAAGACGGCGATGGAGCTGCTGGAGCGCGTCGGCATCGCCAACCAGGCCGACAAGTACCCGGCGCAGCTTTCGGGTGGCCAGCAGCAGCGCGTCGCGATCGCGCGGGCGCTGGCGATGCGGCCCAAGGTCATGCTGTTCGACGAGCCGACCTCGGCGCTGGACCCGGAGATGGTCCAGGAGGTCCTCGACGTCATGACCGGCCTCGCCAAGGACGGCATGACGATGCTGGTCGTCACCCACGAGATGGGCTTCGCCCGCCGGGCAGCCGATCGGGTGATCTTCATGGCCGACGGCGAGATCGTCGAGGACACGACGCCGGAAGAGTTCTTCACCGCGCCGAAGAGCGAGCGCGCGAAGGACTTCCTCGGCAAGATCCTGACCCACTGAGAGAACGTTCCGCGACGCCGTTCGCGTCGCGGGTGACGACACACAGGAGAGATTCACATGAGGATCCGCACCCTCGCGGTGGGACTGCTCGTCGGTGGCCTGACGTTGACCACCATGACCGCCTGCGGCAAGGAAGGCACGCCGGCCACGCCGGGCTCGGGTGACCAGAGCGGCACGAACGCCGCCGCGCTGCCGACCTACCCGGTGGCGACCGGCGTCGACCTGGCCGGCTCCCCGGTGTTCGCGAAGATGAAGGCGGCGGGCGCGCTGACCGTCGGCGCGAAGGACGACCAGCCCGGCCTGGGCCAGAAGGACCCGACCACCGGCAAGTTCGGCGGTTTCGACATCGAGATCGCGAAGCTCGTCTCGGCCGGCCTCGGCTTCGACCCGGAGAAGATCACCTTCCGCACGGTCGACTCCGGCGCCCGCGAGCAGACGATCGCGAACGGCGACGTGAACTACTACGTCGGCACCTACTCGATCACCGACAAGCGCAAGGCGCTGGTCTCCTTCGCCGGGCCGTACTTCGTCGCCGGCCAGGACCTGCTGGTGCGCAAGGACGACAGCTCGATCACCGGCAAGGACACCCTCAAGGGCAAGAAGGTCTGCTCGGTCACCGGCTCGACCCCGATCCAGAAGATCCGCTCGGAGAACCTGACCGAGGCCGGCAACATCGTCGAGTTCCAGAAGTACTCGCAGTGCGTCGAGAAGCTGCTGTCGAAGGACATCGACGCCGTCACGACCGACGACGCGATCCTCAAGGGCTACGCGGCCCAGGACCCGGAGAACCTGAAGGTCGTCGGCCAGACGTTCTCCACGGAGAAGTACGGCATCGGCCTGAACAAGGACGACAAGGTCCTGCGCGACAAGGTCAACGAGATCCTGCAGAAGGCGCTGGACGACGGCACCTGGGACAAGATCTACGCCGCGACGCTCGGCAAGTCCGGTTCGGCCGCCAAGAAGCCGACCCTCGAAAAGTACTGACGTGACACGAGGCCGGTGGATCGGGTTTCCCGGTCCACCGGCCTTCCTCATCCACCACCACTGCACCTGACCACGGCCGCGGGGAAGGCTCCATGGACGTCCTGCTCAACAACCTGGACCTGTTCGGTCCGTTCTTCCTCCGCACGATCGAGCTGTTCGTGCTCTCCGCCGTCGGCAGCCTGATCTGGGGCACCATCCTGGCGATGCTGCGGGTGAGCCCGGTGCCCGTCTTCCGCGCCATCGGCACGGCGTACGTGACGATCGCCCGAAACACGCCGCTGACGTTGGTGTTCGCGTTCTTCGTGTTCGCCTACCCGCTGCTCGACATCGTCAAGGTCGACTACTTCCCGGCCGCGGTGATCGCGCTGACCGTGTACACCTCGGCGTTCATCTGCGAGGTCGTGCGCTCGGGCATCAACACCGTGCCGGTCGGCCAGGCCGAGGCGGGCCGCGCGCTGGGGCTGACGTTCACCCAGATCCTCGGCCAGGTCGTGCTGCCGCAGGCGCTGCGGTCGGTCGTCCCACCGCTGATCAGCACCCTGATCGCGCTGCTGAAGAACACCACCATCGCCGCCGGTTTCTCGGTGGCGGAGGCCGGCGCGATCCGGTCGTACCTGTCCGAACGCGGTGACAACCAGCTGGTCGGCCTGCTGTGGGTGGCCCTCGGCTTCATCATCCTGGTCGCCGTGCTGTCGTTCGTCCAACGCAGCCTGGAGAAGCGCTGGAGCGTGGCCCGATGAGCAACGTCCTGTTCGACGTCCCGGGCCCGAAGGCCCGGCTGCGCTACCGCAGTTACGCCGTCATCGGCACGGTCGTGGTCCTCGCGTTTCTCGGTTACATCGGGTGGCGCTTCTACGACAGCGGCCAGTTCACCGCCCGCAAGTGGGAGTGGCTGCAGTACGCGCAGGTCCAGAGCGACCTCGCCAACGCGGTGCTGCAGACCCTCGAGGCGTTCGCGGCCGCGGCCGTGCTCGCGCTGATCTTCGGCGCGATCTTCGCGGCCGGGCGGCTGTCCGACCACGCGTGGATCCGCGGGATCGCCGGGTTCGTCGTGGAGTTCTTCCGCGCCATCCCCGCCCTGATCCTGATGTTCCTGTTCTACTTCGGCCTGCCGACGGTCGGCGTGCCGATGACGCCGTTCCTCGGCGTGGTGTTCGGCCTGACGCTGTACAACGGCTCGGTGCTCGCGGAGGTCTTCCGCGCGGGCATCCAGTCGCTGCCGAAGGGCCAGAGCGAAGCCGCGTACGCCCTGGGCATGCGCAAGACGCAGGTCATGTTCCTGGTGCTGCTGCCCCAGGCGATCCGGGCGATGCTGCCGACGATCATCAGCCAGCTCGTCGTGCTGCTCAAGGACACCGCGCTCGGCTTCATCATCACGTTCCAGGAGCTGCTGTACTACGCGCGCTACATCGGCTCGCAGGGCGCGTTCGGGCGGCCGATCGTGCCGTCGACGATCGTGGCGACCGGCATCTACGTCGTGATGTGCCTGCTGCTGACGGCGCTGGCGACGTACCTGGAGCGGCGCAACCGGCGCAGCAAGAAGGTCGTGGGCGCCCCGCCGGCGGCGGCGCAGGAAGCCGTCGCCGCCGCCTGAGTCACCCGTTCGAGGCCCCCGGGATCCGTCCCGGGGGCCTTGTCCTGTCCCGGGGACTCCCCTAGCGTCGGGCCCATGGGTGTCGCACTGGTGACCGGGAGTTCACGAGGGCTGGGCCGGACCATCGCCCGGCGGCTGGCCCGCGACGGGTTCGCGGTGGCGGTGAACGCGCTGCACGACGATCCCGACCTCGAGACCGCCGCGGAGGGCGTCCTCGCCGAAGGCGGCAAGGCCGCCGCCTTCGCCGCCGACGTGACCGACCGGCACCAGGTCGGCGAGCTGGTCGACGCGGTGACCGCGTTGCTGGGCTCGATCAGCGTCCTGGTCCTCAACGCCACGGGCCCGCAGCCGGACGTCTTCCTGTCCGAAGTGGACTGGCCGGACCACCTGGGGCACCTGGACTTCTTCGTGCGGTCGCCGGTGCTGCTGGGCCACGCGGTGCTGCCGGGCATGCGCGCCCGCGGCTACGGCCGGATCATCCACATCGACTCGGAGGTCGCCGAGCGCCCGCCACCCGGCCGCTCGGCGTACGCGACGGCCAAGGCGGCCCAGGTCGGCCTGGCCCGCGCGTGGGCCCGCGAACTGGCCCCGGACGGCATCACGGTCAACTCGGTGGCGCCGGGGTTCGTCCCGGTGGAGCGCCACGCGGACGTCCCGGAAGCCGAGCGCGAGGCCTACCTTTCGGGGGTGCCGGTGGGCCGGCTGGGCACCCCGGAGGACGTCGCGGCGGCGGTGAGCTTCTTCGCGTCGAAGGACACGGGCTTCATCACCGGCCAGCGCCTCCTGGTCGACGGCGGCCGCGCCCTCGGTTGATCCCGTCCCGGTTCCGGCCGAGGTGCGACGCCCCCAGCACACCGAGGACGAGCACCAACGCCGGCGACAGCGCCGTCCACATCGCGACGTGCAGCTGGAGCAGGCCACCCGCGAACGCGCCCGCCAGCATCGCGCCCACGACGGCCACCTTCCGCAGCGGGTGCGCCCCCTCGCCGCCGGCGGCCTTCGAGTCCGCCGCGAAGCCCGTCAGCGTCATCGTCAGGACCGTCGTCGTCAGGTCGGGCGCGCCGATCCGGCGGACGGCCGCGTTCTGGGGGCCCATCGCCACGCCCATCGCCGCGCCCAGCAGCTCGCTGCCCGGCCGCGTGCCGCTGCCGAGGGTCGCCGCCAGCACCACCGCCACCGCGATCAGCGCCGCCTGGACCGCGGTCGCCTGACGGAGGGTGTCGTGGTCGTCCTCGCGGCGGGCGAGCCGCCCGCCGGCGAGCGCGCCCGCCAGGAACGCCGGCACCGCCGTCAGCGCGCGAGCACCGACAGCGACGAGTGCCGGGCGGGACGTCATGAAAGGGTCGTTCACAACGCTGGACGACAGGAAAGAGTCGTTCATGACATCGCCAACCGCCGCCCAACGTCCCGACTCCGCGCGCGGTTCCGGGTGCCGCGGTCGAAGCCGAGGACCTCGGAACCGGGCCCGACCAGCGCGGCGCTGTGGGGGCCGCCCACCACCGGCGCGACCGCTTCGGCGTAGAACCGGCGGCTCAGTTCGATTCCGGAAAGGAACGTCATGAATGCCAGCGTGGCTCACTAACGCGCGAAGCGCGCTTCATTATGCGAAGCTGCTTCGCAGCGCTTCGCGGGCGGAACCCGTTGTCGCACAGGCAGAACAGCAACATCCGTTCCGGTGAACCCCTGCGCGGCACAGGGCATTTTGTCGGTGGTTGCCTTTAGCGTGCGGGCATGACCGAAAAGAGCACGGTGCGCACCCGGGAGATGGGTGCCGAACTGAAGACCCAGCGCGAGGCGAAACAGATGTCGCTGCGCGAGGTCGCCCGGCGCGCCCACTGGTCGGCGTCGAAGGTGTCCGGCTGGGAGAACGGCCGCCGGATCTCGCCGATCGACGCGGCGATCTACCTCGCGCACTGCGGAACCGAGGCCCCGGAACGCGAGCGGCTGCTGCACCTGACCCGGCCGCCGAGCGAGCTGTACTGGGTGCGGCCGTACTTCGACAAGCTCGTCGACCCGATGAAGTCCCTCATCATCCAGGAAAACCTGGCGACGGCGGTGATCTCGAACAGCCCGATGGCCCTGCCCGGCATGTTGCAGACCGAAGACTACGTGCGCACCGTCCACGAACTGGCCGGGCGGTACACCACGGACCGGCTGAAGCTGCTCGTCCAGGCGAGGATCGACCGGCAACAGCTGCTGCAGCGCCGGAACCCGCCCCAATGCCTCTACTTCGTCTACGAGCACACCTTGAGATCGATCCTGCGCGACCCGGCACTGATGCACGAACAGCTGCAGTCCCTGGTACTGGCCACCAACCTTCCGCACTGCACGATCCGGGTCGTCCCCGCGTCCGCGCCGCCGTACCACCTGATCGGCAGCCGGTTCACGATCCTCGAGTTCGCCGAACACCCACCGGTGGCCTACGAAGAGACCTTCGCCGCCGGGCTGTTCATCGACGAACGCGTGACTGTCGAGGCCTTTTACGTCCTACGCACCCGGCTGGAGGAAGCTGCTTTGTCCGAACGGGAGTCCCGGGAGTTTCTGATCCGGCTGGCCGAGGAGTTCGATCTCATGGCGAGTTGAGGTCACTGACCCGTTCCCCGTCGTGCCAGACGGCACGGATCCTGCCGGGCAGGTCCGTCACGTCCAGGTCCGTGCCGTCGAGCAGGACGACGTCCGCGCGCAGGCCCGGCTCGACCCGGCCACGGTCGTCGTCGAGCCGGAGCAGGCGGGCCGCCTCGGACGTGGCGGCCGTCAAGGCCGCCGCGTCGCCGAGGACTTCGGCCAGCAACCGCAGCTCGGTCGTCAAGTCGACATGGGGACGCGGGGCGAGGTCGGAACCCGCGGCGATCCGGACGCCCGCCTCCACCGCGAGGCGCACCGAACGCCGGTGCGTGCCGGCGAACTCGGTGTCGCTCATCGGCGACAGCGTCGGCACGTACCAGGCGTTCGCCAGGGCCGCGGCGCCCGCGTCGTCGAGGAACGTGCCGTGCTCGATGCTGCGCACGCCGGCGCGGGCCGCCGACACCACCGCCGCCGAAGTGTGCGCGTGGGCCAGCACGTCGCGGCCGCAGCGGCCGGCCTCGTCGACCACGGCGGCGAGCTCGTCGTCGGTCGGGCGGACGTCCACGCCCGCGCGGACCGCCCGCATCGAGCCGCTCGCGCCGAGCTTGATCCAGTCGGCGCCCGCCCGCACCATCCGGCGCACGGCCGCGCGGGCGGCGTCCGGCCCGTCGAACAGCGGGTCCGGCAGCGACGGGTCGCCGTAGTTGTCGACGGCGCCCGCGGCGGGGTCCCACGGGTCGCCGAGCCCGCCGGTCGGCCCCAGCTGACGCAGGCTGACCAGCAGGTCCGGTCCGGTGATCCACCCCTGAGCGAGCGCGTGCTTGAACCCGGCGTCGGCGCCCCAGGCGTCCCGCACGGTGGTGATCCCGCGCGCGAGCAGCCGGCGCAGCACCGGCACGGCCTCGAGGATGCGCGCGCTGCGCGGCAGCGGCTCGGGCCGCCGGAACGCGACGTGCACGTGGCAGTCGATGAGCCCGGGGATCAGCAGGCCGCCGGAACAGTCGACCCGCTCGTCGCCGTCGAGACCCGGCCCGACCTCGGCGATCCGCGAGCCGTCCAGCCGGACGTCCGCCCGGGTCGTCTCCCCGGTTTCGGGGTCGAACACGTGCGCTCCGGCGAGCAGCGTCACGCGAGTTCTTTGCGGTAGATGAGGAAATCGCACGGCGTGGCCAGCGACGGCGCGAGGTGCGGGTAGTCCTCGGCGAGGTCGGCGCGGTGCGTCACGCGGTAGCCGAGCCGGTCGTACCACTCGGCGAGGAACTGCTTCGCCGGATGCGTCCACTCGCGCGGCACCAGCAGTTCCAGCTGCATCTCGCGGCAGCCCGCGTCCCGGCTCGCCCGCTCGGCGAACGTCACGAGCTCCCGCCCGATGCCGAGCCCGCGCCGCGCCGGGTCGGCCGCGAGCATGCCGAACTCGCCGGTCGCCTCATCTAGCCGCTGGATGCGCACCGAGCCGGCGACGTCACCGTCCACGAACGCCGCGGCGATCTCCCCGGCCCGCACGAACCCGGCCACCTCGTGGGTGGACGTCCGATCGGTGCTGCCGAGCCAGAGCCCCTTCTCGGACTCGGCGTACACCTGGTTGACGAGCGCGGTGACCCGCGCGATCACCGCGGGCCCGGCGGACGGCGGCAGCAGCTCGATCTCCATGCCCCCACCTTGTCACGCGAGCGCGGCGATCTCCGCCGCGAGACCGGCCAGCTCCGGCGCACGCCGCGAGCACGCCGAGGCCAGCCGGCCGACGTCGGCGGCCCACTCGCCGGTGGCCCGGTCGGCCGAACCGATCCGCTCGAAGCCCCGGTCGAGCAGGCCGCGGGCGTCGTCGAACCGCCCGCGCGCGACGGCTTTCACCGCGCCGAGCGCGTTGGCCAGCGCGCTGGCCGGACGGGACCACTCGTGATCGGCGGCCGGCACCGGAACGTCGTCGGCCGCTTCGGTGCGGACGTCGAGATCGAGCCGCCAGAACAGCGGTACGCCCTCGAAGCGCACGAAGACCAGCCGCCGCACCGGCGAGTGCAGGAAGTCCGGAGAAAACCGCACCGACGCCACCGGCTGAACGTCGGACAGCACCGGAAGCACCTCGAGACAAGACGGGAACGCCCCTGACGGCACCAGCCATTCGACGTCGATGTCGCTGTAGGCGTCCGCGGTTCCGTGCGCGAGCGAACCCCGTAACGACGCTCGCGAACCGGCGACCGCCGCCTCCAGGGCGGCGAGCACGCGGTTCGCGAGCGTCGAACGGGACAGCGTCACTTGTCCCGGCGGAAGAGCTTGTTGCCCAGCCACACGATCGGGTCGTACTTGCGGTCGGCGACGCGCTCCTTCATCGGGATGAGCGCGTTGTCGGTGATGTGGATGCCCTCCGGGCAGACCTCGCTGCAGCACTTGGTGATGTTGCAGTAGCCGAGGCCGTGTTCCTCCTGCGCCGCGTCACGCCGGTCCGCGACGTCGAGCGGGTGCATCTCCAGCTCGGCGATGCGCATCAGGTACCGCGGCCCGGCGAAGGCTTCCTTGTTCTCCTCGTGGTCGCGGACCACGTGGCAGGTGTTCTGGCACAGGAAGCACTCGATGCACTTGCGGAACTCCTGCGACCGCTCGACATCGACCTGCTGCATCCGATACTCACCGGGCTTGAGGTCCGCGGGCGGGGTGAACGACGGGATCTCCCGCGCCTTCGTGTAGTTGAAGGACACGTCGGTGACGAGGTCGCGGATCACCGGGAACGTCCGCATCGGCGTCACCGTGATCACCTCTTCCTCGGTGAACGTCGACATCCGCGTCATGCACAGCAGGCGCGGCTTGCCGTTGATCTCCGCCGAGCACGACCCGCACTTGCCCGCCTTGCAGTTCCAGCGCACCGCGAGGTCCGACGCCTGGGTGGCCTGCAGCCGGTGGATGATGTCGAGGACGACCTCGCCCTCGTTCACCTCCACCGTGAAGTCCTGCAGCTCGCCGCCCGTGTCGTCGCCGCGCCAGACCCGGAAACTCGCTTTGTAACTCATGCCTTGCTCCCGGGGTGCGCCTCGAGCTCGTCGTCGGTGTAGTACTTCCCGAGCTCGCCGAACTCGAACAGCTCCAGCAGGTCCTGCCGCAGCGGCACCTGCTCCTTAACCACGACGTCGACGTCCGGGACGACCGGGTTGTCGCCCTCGGAGGCCGAGCACACCAGCAGCTTGTGCCGCCACTCGGCGTCCATGCCCGGGAAGTCGTCCCGCGTGTGCCCGCCACGGCTCTCGGTCCGCGTCAACGCGGCCTTCGCGACGCACTCGCTGACCATCAGCATGTTGCGCAGGTCGATCGCGAGGTGCCAGCCGGGGTTGAACTGCCGGTGCCCCTCCACGGTCACGCGCAGGATCCGCTGCCGCAGCTCGCCCAGCTTCTCCAGCGCCTGCTCGATCTCGCCGGCCTTGCGGATGATGCCGACCAGGTCGTTCATCGACTGCTGCAGCTCGGTGTGCAGGGTGTACGGGTTCTCGGCCGACGCGCCCTCGGGCGGGTCGAACGGCGCGAGCGCCATCTTCGCGGCCGCGTCCACATCGGACTGCGCGACCGCGGGCCGGTCGGCGAGGCCGAGCACGTACTCCGCGGCGCCGAGGCCGGCGCGGCGGCCGAACACCAGCAGGTCGGACAGCGAGTTGCCGCCGAGCCGGTTGGACCCGTGCATGCCGCCCGAGCACTCGCCGGCGGCGAACAGGCCGGGCACGCTCGCCGCGGCCGTGTCCGGGTCGACCTCGATGCCGCCCATGACGTAGTGGCAGGTCGGGCCGACCTCCATCGGCTCCGCCGTGATGTCGACGTCCGCCAGCTCCTTGAACTGGTGGTACATCGACGGCAGCCGCTTCTTGATCTCCTCGGTCGGCAGCCGGCTCGCGATGTCGAGGAAGACGCCGCCGTGCGGGGAGCCGCGCCCCTCCTTGACCTCGGAGTTGATCGCGCGGGCCACCTCGTCGCGCGGCAGCAGGTCCGGCGTGCGCCGGTTGTTGTCCGCGTCGGCGTACCAGCGGTCGGCTTCGTCTTCGCTTTCGGCGTACTGGCCCTTGAACACCTCGGGCACGTACTCGAACATGAACCGCTTGCCGTCGGAGTTCTTGAGGACACCGCCGTCACCGCGGACACCCTCGGTGACGAGGATGCCCTTGACGCTCGGCGGCCAGACCATCCCGGTCGGGTGGAACTGGACGAACTCCATGTTGATCAGGTTCGCGCCCGCCCGCATGGCCAGCGCGTGGCCGTCCCCGGTGTACTCCCACGAGTTCGAGGTCACCTTGAACGACTTGCCGATGCCGCCGGTGGCGAGCACGACCGCCGGTGCGTCGAACAGGATGAAGCGGCCGCTCTCGCGCCAGTAGCCGAACGCGCCGGCGATCTTCCCGTCGGTGGTGAGCAGCTCGGTGATCGTGCACTCGGCGAAGACCTTGATCTTCGCTTCGTAGTCACCGGTCTCGGCGAAGTCCTCCTGCTGCAGCGAGACGATCTTCTGCTGCATCGTGCGGATGAGCTCGAGGCCGGTGCGGTCACCGACGTGCGCCAGCCGCGGGTAGGTGTGGCCGCCGAAGTTGCGCTGGCTGATCCGGCCGTCGGCGGTGCGGTCGAACAGCGCGCCGTAGGTCTCCAGCTCCCAGACGCGGTCGGGCGCCTCCTTGGCGTGCAGCTCGGCCATCCGCCAGTTGTTGAGGAACTTCCCGCCGCGCATGGTGTCGCGGAAGTGGACCTGCCAGTTGTCGTTCGAGTTCGCGTTGCCCATCGACGCCGCGCACCCGCCCTCGGCCATCACCGTGTGCGCCTTGCCGAACAGGGACTTGCACACGACGGCGACGCGGAAACCGCGTTCGCGCGCCTCGATCACAGCTCGCAGACCGGCACCACCGGCACCGATCACCACCACGTCGTAGCTGTGCCGTTCGACCTCGGTCATGTAGGAATTCCACCTCGGAAATGGGGACGTCGTTGTCGGGATGGGCGGGGCGTCAGTTCACGAATCTCAGGTCCGAGATCGCCCCGCTGGCCACGAGCATGACGTAGAAGTCGGTCAGCACCAGCGTGCCGAGCGTCGTCCAGGCCAGCGCCATGTGGCGGGTGTTGAGCTTGGTCACCTGGGTCCAGATCCAGTACCGCACCGGGTGCTTGGAGAAGTGCTTCAGCCTGCCCCCGGTGACGTGCCGGCACGAGTGGCAGGAAAGCGTGTAGGCCCAGAGCAGGACGACGTTGGCCAGCAGGATGAGGTTGCCCAGCCCGAAGCCGAAGCCACCGGTCTTCCCGTGGAACGCGGTGATCGCGTCGTAGGTGTTGACCAGCGAGACGACCAGCGCGACGTAGAAGAAGTAGCGGTGGACGTTCTGGATGATCAGCGGCAGCCGCGTCTCGCCGGTGTACTTCGCCTTCGGTTCCGCGACCGCGCAGGCGGGCGGGGAGAACCAGACGGCCCGGTAGTAGGCCTTGCGGTAGTAGTAGCAGGTCAGGCGGAACCCGAGCAGGAACGGCAGCACGACGAACCCGAGCGGGATGAACCCGGGCAGGTCGCCGAACCAGTGGCCGAAGTGGCTCGAGCCCTCGACGCAGGACGTGGACAGGCAGGGCGAGTAGAACGGCGTCAGGTAGTGGTAGTCGGGCACCCAGTACGCGGTGCGCACGAACGACCGGACCGTCGCGTAGATGAGGAACGCCGACAGTCCGAGCACGGTCAGCAGCGGCTGGAGCCACCACCGGTCCGTGCGGAGGGTGCGCTCGGCGATCCGGGCCCGCTTGGGGGACCGGACGCCGGTGCCGACGCCGTTGTCAGCCGGAGCGCTCACCGCTGGTCGCGCTTGTAGCCGCCGACGCCTTCGTCGTCCGCGCCGTGCCACAGCGCGGGGTCGTACGGCGTGTCGGGCACTTGCACCCGCTCGGCGGACTTCGCCTGGGACGGCACCGCGAGCGGCGTGCCGTCGAGGTCCGCGGTGTCGATGTCGAGGCGCTCCACGTCGTTGGCGAGCCGGCGGACCGCGGAAGCGTCGCCGTAACGAGAGCGCAGTGCGCCGACGCACTGCCTGAGCTGGCCGATGGTTCGCCGCAGCTCGGCGATCTCGGAGGTGGACATCATTCCTCCCGGTGGTGGTGGGGCTGGCAGGGAACCGGCCGGGCGATCGCTCGCCGTAGGGCTTTGCCACGCGT
The DNA here is from genome assembly GCA_049998055.1 of Amycolatopsis sp. cmx-4-37. Lineage (GTDB taxonomy): Bacteria > Actinomycetota > Actinomycetes > Mycobacteriales > Pseudonocardiaceae > Amycolatopsis. Next base: position 276,427 of record JAEBEK010000009.1, read on the forward strand.
CGTGCAGGTGTGACAACTAGCACACTAACGGTTCCGGGGGTGATCGGGGTCACGCGGGTGGATCTTCTGAATCGATTTTGATTCGGCGTTTTCCCGAGGTACTGTGGCCAGTGTCACGACCCAGAGGCGCCAGCGCTGCCGTCCCGCGGACCACCACACACCAGTGATCCGGAGCCGGACATGAGCCCGACCCCCCTGAACACGACCGTCGCCGAAGTCACCGCCCGCATCACCGAGCGCAGTGCCGCGACGCGCACCGCCTACCTCGGCCGCATGACCGCCGCGCACGAAGAAGGCCCGGTTCGCCGCGGTCTCGCGTGCAGCAACCTCGCCCACGGCTTCGCCGCCATGGAAGGCGGCGACAAGGAAGCGCTGCGAGCCGCGCGCGCCCCGGGCGTCGCGATCGTCTCCTCCTACAACGACATGCTTTCGGCGCACCAGCCGATGCAGGAGTACCCGGCCTGGCTGAAGAAGTCGGTGCGCTCGGCCGGGGGTGTCGCGCAGTTCGCCGGCGGCGTCCCGGCCATGTGCGACGGCATCACCCAGGGCCGCGCCGGCATGGAGCTGTCGCTGTTCAGCCGCGAGGTCATCGCGATGTCGACGGCGATCGCGCTCTCGCACGAGATGTTCGACGCGGCCCTGCTGCTGGGCGTCTGCGACAAGATCGTGCCCGGCCTGCTGATCGGCGCGCTGTCGTTCGGGCACCTGCCGGCCCTGCTGGTCCCGGCCGGCCCGATGAACTCCGGGCTGCCGAACAAGGAGAAGGCGCGCGTCCGGCAGCTGTACGCCGAAGGTCTCGCGACCCGCGAAGACCTGCTGGACGCCGAAGCGGCTTCGTACCACTCCGCCGGCACCTGCACGTTCTACGGCACGGCCAACTCCAACCAGATGGTCGTCGAGGTGATGGGCCTGCACCTGCCCGGCGCCAGCTTCGTCCAGCCGGGTTCGGCATTGCGTCAGGCGCTGACCGAGGAGGCGGGCCGCCGAGTCGTCGCTCTGTCCCGCGGCGAGGAGTACACGCCGGTCTCGCGGATCCTCGACGAGAAGGCGTTCGTCAACGGCGTCGTCGCGCTGCTCGCCACCGGCGGCTCGACGAACCACACGATGCACCTGGTCGCCGTCGCCGCGGCCGCGGGCATCCAGCTGACCTGGGACGACTTCTCCGCCCTCTCGGCCGTCGTGCCGCTGCTGGCCCGGGTCTACCCGAACGGCAGCGCCGACATCAACCACTTCCACGCCGCCGGCGGCATCCAGTTCCTGGTCGGCACGCTGCTCGACGCCGGGCTGCTGCACGAGGACGTGCACACCGTGGCCGGGTTCGGGCTGCACCGCTACCGGGCCGAGCCGATCCTGTCCGACGGCGAGCTGGTCTGGCGCGACGTCCCCACCCACAGCCTCGACGAAGAGGTGCTGCGCCCGGTGTGGCGCCCGTTCGCCGCGGACGGCGGGCTGCGGATGGTCGAGGGCAACCTCGGCCGCGCGGTGGTGAAGGTGTCCGCGGTGGCGCCCGAGCACCGGGTCGTCCAGGCGCCGGCGCGGGTGTTCACGACCCAGGAGGCGTTCACGGCCGCGTTCCAGGCGGGCGAGCTTGACCGCGACGTCGTCGTGGTGGTCCGGCAGCAGGGTCCGCGGGCGAACGGCATGCCGGAGCTGCACGGCCTCACCCCGGCGCTGGGCGTGCTGATGGACCGCGGGCACGCCGTGGCGCTGCTCACCGACGGCCGGATGTCCGGAGCGTCGGGCAAGATCCCGGCCGCCATCCAGGTGACGCCCGAAGCCGCGGCGGGCGGCCCGATCGCACGGATCGCGGACGGCGACGTCATCCGGCTCGACGCTTCTTCGGGCTCTCTCGACGTGCTGGTCGGTGACGAAGAACTCGCCCTGCGTGAGCTTGTGGACTCGCCGCCGTCCGAAGCATCCTGGACCGGCACCGGCCGAGAGCTGTTCGCCGCGTTGCGCCGTGCCGTCGGCCCCGCCGACCAGGGCGCATCCGTCTTCGGCGGCCTGACGCCGGAGCACTTCGGAATGCCCGCTTTCACTACCCAGGAGGTCGGTCAGTGACCACCGGTCAGGACCTGCTCGAGCTGTCCCCCGTGATGCCCGTCGTGGTGATCGACGACGCCGCCGACGCCGTTCCCACGGCCCGGGCGCTGCTCGCCGGCGGGATCGGGGTCATCGAGCTGACCCTGCGCACCCCGGCGGCGTTGTCGGCGATCGAGCGCGTCGCGGCCGAGGTACCGGACATCGTCATCGGCGCCGGCACCGTCACCTCGCCGGACCAGGCGAAGCAGGCCGCCGACGCGGGCGCGAAGTTCCTCGTGACGCCCGGCTGCACCGACGCCGTCGTCGACGCGTGCTTCGAGACCGGGCTGCCCTTCCTGCCCGGCGCGAGCACCGTGTCCGAGGCGATGCGGCTGGCCGAACGCGGGCTGACAGCGTTGAAGTTCTTCCCGGCGGAGGCGTCCGGCGGGGTCGCGTACCTGAAGTCGATCGCGGGCCCGTTGCCCTCGCTGAAGTTCTGCCCGACCGGCGGGATCACGGTGGCGTCGGCACCTTCCTACCTGGCGCTGCCGAACGTCGGCTGCATCGGCGGCTCGTGGCTGACGGCCTCGCTCGATTTCGCCGTGATCGAAAAGCTGGCCGCCGAAGCTGCGAAGCTGTAGCCGAGATCACCCCGGGAATTCCGGACCCGAACGGCCGAATCGGCGTCCGGATTCCGGGAGTGCCGTTCCCAAACGCTGGAACGGTATTCCCAACGGGTGTGGCGGCGGTCATGGGTTCCGCCGGTTGTGCCAGTGATCGGTCCATTTGCCTGACGGTCGGTGATTCACCCCCTGTTATCGTTCCCCCTCGCTGTTTCGAGCGAGGAGAACCGGTGTCCCTGACCGATGTGGTCGCCCCCAGTCCTGCCCCCGAGAACGTCGCCGCACTCATCGGCGAACGGCTTTCCCTGTCCGCCCTCCACCAGCTGGGCGGCACCCTCGGTGGCTATTCCTTCGTCAAGGTCGTGGTGGACCGCGAAAATGCGGTGATCCACTTCCTGAACGACGCGCGCCATTCCTTTCACGCGATCTATATCGGGGAAGAGATCCTCGGCGTCCCCGAAGAACGGGTGCGCGCCGAGATCGACGCCTACAACCAGGACTTCTACCACGCGCCGGACCGCCGGTTCCTGCTCGGCATCCTGGCCCGGCACCCGCAGATGCTTTCGCTGGAGACGGTCGAGGTCGACACAATGCCGGCCGAGCTGATCCGCGAGTTCCACGCCTTCGTCGCGCGCTACGTCGACCCGGCGCTGCCGCTGGTGTTCAAGCCGGCCAACCAGCGGCAGGAGCGGATCGTCCGGGAGATCCCGCCGGGCGAGCTGCCCCGTGTGTTCGCGTACGAACTGTTCTCGACGGCGCCGTTCGTCGCGCTGAACCCCGGCACGGCCACCGGCCGGCTGCGCGCGTTCCGCAGCGAGGCCGAGTACCGGGCCGCGACGCTGGACTGGTCGGACATCATCGTGATGGACCGCGTGCCCGACGACATCCCGCGACTGTCGGGCATCGTCAACGCCCGGCACACGACGCCGTTGTCGCACACCAACGTGCTCGCCACCGGCTGGCAGATCCCGAACGCCGTCCAGCTCGGTGCCCTGGCCGACATCGAGCGCCGCGGGCTCGACGGCAAGTGGGTCGAGTACACAGTGGACGTCCAGGCGCTCTCGCTGCGGGAGGTCCCCGAGCCGGCTTCAGCGGTCCCGCCGAACTGGTACGCCCAGCGCGTCACGCTGGAGGAGCCGGAGTCCGAACACCGTCCGATCGTGAACCTGGCGCGGCTGCGCGCGGCCGACCGGTACCGCTACGGCACCAAGGCGGCCAACCTCGGCGAACTGCACCACGTGCTGGCGCACGGGTCGCAACGCCTGCTCGGCTTCTACCAGGTGCCGCGGCCGCCGCGGGAGAACCTGCTGCCGTACCTGGCCCGGCTGCTGGACGTCCCGGCCGGGGCCGACCTGGCCGCCGCGGCCCAGCGGCTGTTCGACGACCACGTCCGCGTGCCCCGCGGCATCGCGCTGCCGTTCTCGCTGCAGCGGCGGTTCCTGGAGTCGTCACCGAGGATCCAGCAGGCCATCGGCAAGCTGAAGATGGCGTGCGAGCTGGACGCGCGGGAGATCGAGCCGCTGTGCGTCGAGCCGCAGGGCCTGATCCGGTCGGCGCGGATGCCGGGCGCACTGGCCGGCGAGATCGACTCCGCGCTCGTCTCGCAGCTGGCCGGCGTGCGGACGTTCGTCGTGCGCAGCTCGTCGAACGCCGAAGACCTGGCCGGGTTCTCCGCGGCCGGGATCTACGAGTCGCTCAACCACGTCACGACGGCCGAGCGGATCTTCGCCAGCGTCAAGGAAGTCTGGGCGTCGCTGGTGTCGGTGCGCAGCGTCCGGCTGCGGCGGCAGGCCGGGATCTCCCTCGACGACTGCTACATGGGCGTGGTGATCCAGGAGCAGGTCGCGGCCGACTTCGGCGGCGTGCTGGTGACGACGAACCCGATGAACCGTGCGGACTTCCGCACGGTGTACGTCAACGTGTCGCCTCGCGTGACCGACGTCGTCGACGGTTCGGCCCTGCCGATGCAGTACCTGTACTCGACGGTCGAGGGCGGCGGCCGCACGGTGTCGCTCGGCGACGCGACGTCGGACCTCGACCCACAGGCCCACGACCAGCTGCAGCGGCTCGCGATCGCCGGCCGCCTGCTGCAGGGGCACTTCTCGCCCGACTACACGTTCGACTCGCCGGTGGACGTCGAGTGGCTCGCCGACGGCGACCACCTCCACCTCGTGCAGCTGCGTCCGTATTCTGTTTGAGCTTCCGGGAGACACGACCATGCAGGGCCTTCGCCTGCCCGCGAACCCCGCCGTCCGCCGCGCCGTGCGGCTGACCTACGGGTTCCAGTTCTTCTTCGGCCTGCTGCTGTGGGTGCCGATCTTCTACCAGTACCAGAAGCTCGCCGGCCTGTCCGACGGCGAGATCTTCGGCATCCAGAGCATCTACTACATCGTGTTCTGCCTGCTGGAGATCCCGACCGGGATGATCGCCGACCGGTTCGACTACCGCACCTCGCTGGCGGCGGGCGCCGGCGTGCTCGTGGCGGCGAACCTCGTGCCGGTGTTCCTCGGGTCGTACGCGGGGTTCCTGCTGCACTTCATCCTGATCGCGCTGGCGCGGTCGCTGGTGTCCGGCGCGCAGAGCGCGTACCTGTACGAATACCTGCACGCTCACGGCGACGGCTCGCACTACCTGCGGGTCGAAGGCGTCGGCCGCGCGTTCAGCCTGATCGGCAAGATCGTGTACTGGCCGGTGATCGGTCTGCTGATGACGTGGAACCTCCCCTCCCCGTACTGGCTGACGGCGATCAACGCGGGCATCGCGCTCGTGTTCGCCTTGAAGCTCCCCGCGATCCCGGGCGGCCGTCGTGTACGTGACAAGACGGCCTCGCTGCTCGCCGGCGTCGGCGGCGCGCTGTCGGCGTTGCGATCGTCGCGGTGGCTGGTGCTGCTGATGGTGCAGGGCATCGCGATGTTCACGCTGGTCCGCATCTGCCAGGTGAACCTGTTCCAGCCGATCCTGGAGTCGAAGTCGCTGTCGGTGAACTGGTACGGCGCGGTGCTGGCCGCGATGACGGTCTTCGAGGCCCTGGGCGCGGCCCGCCCGCACCGGCTCCGCCGTGCGATCGGCCCGGTGGGGTCGGTGTTCACGCTGACGATCGTGATGGCGCTGTGTCTCGGTGTGGTCGTGTTCGTGGGTTCCTTCGCGACGGTGGTCCTGTTGTGCGTCTTCGCGGTGGCGACGGGGATTTCGTTCCCGGTGCAGAAGCAGCTGCTGAACGATTCGATCCCGGACTCCCGCTACCGCGCGACCCTGCTGTCGATGGAGTCCATTGTGGACCGCGCGGTGTGCGCGCTGGTGGCGGTGGCCCTGGGCGCGTACCTGGCGGCCGGGCAGCTGAACGAGTTCCTGGTGCTGTCGGCGGTGGTCACGTGCGTGGTGATGGGGTTGCTGGCGGTGCTGTTGCTGGCGGTCCGCAAGCACCGCTCGGACCGCCGGGTGCGGGTACCAGCACCGGTCGCACCGTCCGCTCGGGTTTCGCCGCCGCCGACCCGCGTCGCCGAAGGCGGGGTGTCCCGCTTCCCGCCCGCAGGCCCGGAACGCCGTTGCCACGGCTCGGAATTCCGCGAATCGAACGAGCGCGGCCAGGCGGAGAAGCTCCGGAACTGACGCCCGGCCCGGCTCAGTCGATGTAGGCGTCGTCGAGCAAGGTGGACTCCGCGCCGTACTCGCGGAGTTCCTCCTTGATCACCGTGTACGCCAGCCCCTGCGGATACCCCTTGCGGGCCAGGAAGCCGAGCAGCCGCCGCAGCGCCGTCTGCTCGTCGACGTTGCCGAGGGACCCGAGGCGCTTGCGGACCAGTTCCCTGGCCATCTGCTCCTCGGACTCGCGATCGACCTCGCCCGCCGCCTGCGCGGCGACTTCGTCGTCGACGCCCTTGCGCCGCAGTTCGGCCAGCAGCGCGGTGCGGGAGAGCCCCTGGGTCTCGTGCCGGGACTTCACCCACAGTTCGGCGAACTCGGCGTCGTTCACCAACCCCGCCCGGTCGAGCTTGCCGAGCAGGGTTTCGCTGGTTTCCTCGTCGAACCCCTTGCGGTGCAGTGCCTGCCGGAGCTCCTCCTGAGTGCGCGCACGCACGGCCAGGAGGTCGTAGCAGATCTCCTTGGCCTTCTTGTAGCGCTCCTCGGGAGGCAGCTCCGCCGGCGGGATCTTCGGCGCCCTCGCCACCTCGATCACTCCTCGTCGTTCATGCGCACCTCACTGCGAACCGCCGTCGCGGCGAGGAACCGCCCGTCTCTAGAAGTCGACCGGCGCCGGCACGGCTTCGACGGCCTCGGCGTCGACCTGCGCGCCGATGCCCAGCTTCTCCTTGATCCGCTTCTCGATCTCGTTGGCGATGTCCGGGTTGTCGCGCAGGAACTTCCGCGCGTTCTCCTTGCCCTGGCCGAGCTGGTCGCCTTCGTAGGTGTACCAGGCACCGGACTTGCGCAGGATCGCCTGGTCGACACCCATGTCGATGAGCGAACCCTCGCGGGAGACGCCGTGGCCGTACAGGATGTCGAACTCGGCCTGCTTGAAGGGCGGGGCCATCTTGTTCTTCACGACCTTGACGCGGGTGCGGTTGCCGACCGGCTCGCCGCCGTCCTTGAGCGTCTCGATGCGGCGCACGTCGAGCCGGACCGACGCGTAGAACTTCAGCGCCTTACCACCGGTCGTCGTCTCCGGGGAGCCGAACATGACGCCGATCTTCTCGCGCAGCTGGTTGATGAAGATCGCGGTGGTGCCGGAGTTGTTCATCGCACCGGTCATCTTGCGCAGCGCCTGGCTCATCAGGCGGGCCTGGAGACCGACGTGCGAGTCACCCATCTCACCCTCGATCTCGGCGCGCGGCACGAGCGCGGCCACGGAGTCGATGACCAGGATGTCGAGCGCGCCGGAGCGGATCAGCATGTCCGCGATCTCGAGCGCCTGCTCACCGGTGTCCGGCTGGGAGACGAGCAGCGCGTCGGTGTCGACGCCGAGCTTCTTGGCGTACTCCGGGTCCAGCGCGTGCTCCGCGTCGATGAACGCCGCGATGCCGCCGGCGCGCTGCGCGTTAGCCACCGCGTGCAGGGCGACCGTGGTCTTACCGGAGGACTCCGGGCCGTAGATCTCGACCACGCGGCCGCGGGGCAGCCCGCCGATGCCGAGCGCGACGTCGAGGGCGATCGCGCCGGTCGGGATCACGGAGACGGGCGCGCGGCCGTCCTGGCCGAGCCGCATGACCGAGCCCTTGCCGTACTGCTTGTCGATCTGCGCGAGCGCGAGCTCGAGCGCCTTGTCCTTGTCGGGTGCTGCAGGCATGGAAGTCCACCTCGCTGGTCGAAGCCCCTGTCTGGAGGGCTCTGTGTCGGTTCTTCAGCTGTCCGGTCCGACGCTAGCGGCGGGGACCGACAATTCCAGGCGCGGCGCCCAATCTGTGGATCGCTGGACCCGATGTGGACAACACCATAGACGAACACCTGTTCGAGGTCGGCAGCGACACACCCTTGCGCTATGATTTTTCGCCCACCCGGGTCGGCCCCGCGAGGATCCGCGCAGGTCAGCGCCGTTCGCGGGGGACGTCGAAGGCGTCGCAGACCTCTCGCCAGACGTCCTTGGCCGGGATTCCCGCGGTCAGCGCCTGGTCGACGGTGCGGCCCCCGAGCCCGCTGAGCACGTGGTCCCTGGACAGCACCTGAGCCCGCCCAGGGCCGAACTCGTCGGCCATCAGCCGCCGGAAAACCGTGATCCGCATCGAACCCACTCTATCCGGAGGGCGCGAACGGTCCGTTCGCTACCCGCCCGGCCAGGACCGGGTGGCGGGAGGCCGGGCACCGGCCCGGAAACGGGGCAGGGCGTCATGAAGGGGTCGTTCACGACGCCGGACGACAGGAAAGAGTCGTTCATGACGTCGCCAACCCCGCAAAACGTCGCGAATGACTCATCCGGACCTCCGGCGTCCCGCGCGGCCGTGTCTTTGCCGAAGTCCTGGCGTCAGACGTGGTGAAAGAGTCTTCACCACGTCCAGCCGCCTACCCGCCCGGCTGGACGCTCGCCTCGAAGTAGTTCGCGAGCGTGTCCGGCGTGGTCGCCTCGGCCTGGTCGCTCGAGTTCAGCTGGTAGATGAAGCCCACCAGCGGCCGGTCCGACACCGTGAACACGAGGACCGCCGCCGTCTTGCCCGCGGCCGACGAGTAGTGCCCCGCGAGCCCGTTGCCGCCCCAGTCCGCCTCGGTGCGGTCGCCGCCCGCCGAAGCGAGCAGGCCGTCGGTGTACTGCTTGAGCTTGCCGGCGTCGTCACCCTGGACGTAGGTCACCTGCGTGCCCGCGCGGCCCGGCGCCGAGCAGGTCGAAGCCACCCCGAGGCTCTGCGCCGGGGCCGCCGGGCCGTTGCCCATGCCCGGCTTGCAGTCGCCGGTGCCGGCGATCTTCCCGGCGAGCTGGCGCAGGCAGCCGGTGAGGCCCTTGTCGTCGGCCTGGCCGGGCGTCTTGCACTGGTCGGCGGTGAAGGTGGCCGTCGAGGACGACGACGTCAGGAAGTAGGTCAGCCCCGCCGCGAGCACCACCACGACGGCGACCGCGATCCCGATGAGCAGCTTCTTCTTCCCGCCGGGCTTCGGCTCGGCCCGCTCCGGCGCGGGCGAGTACGCGGGGAAGTTCGACGGCACCGGCTGCGGGCCGCTGGGCGGGAAGTTCGCCGGCGCGTAACCCTGGTACTGCGGCGGCGCGTACTGCGGCCGGTGCGGGGCGCCCGCGGCCACCGCCCCTTCCACGTTCTGGGTGCGCGCGCCGAGCCCGTCCCGGGCGACGTGCTGGGCACCCAGCGCGACGGCGGTCTCCGGCTGGTCGAGGCTGCCGGGCACGACACCGAGCTTCTCCGCGATCATCGTGCCGACCAGCGGCAGCCGGCTCGACCCGCCGACGAGGTAGATGCCGGCCAGCCGGTCCGGGGTGAGCCCGGACGAGCGCAGCGTCCGCGAAAGCAGTTCGACGCTGCGCAGCATCGCCGGCCGGACCAGGCCTTCCAGCTCACCGCGGGTGACGAGGACGTCCTTGAACGGCTCGGGCATCGGCACCTCGGTCTGCGGGTGCCGCGACAGCGCCTCCTTGGCCGCTTTGACGTCTTCCTGCAACGCGCGGCGGGTGCGCCGGTCACCCGTGGACTCCGGCCGCAGCAGCCGCTGCCAGCGCTGCGGGTCGGAGTGCGAGACCTCGCGCCCGACGTGCACCATCAGCGCCTGGTCGACGTCGAGGCCGCCGAGGTCGGGCAGGCCGTCCTCGGCGAGCACGGTGAACCCGTTCTGCGTGGCGCCGACGACGGCGACGTCGAACGTGCCCGCCCCGAGGTCGTAGACCGCGAGCGCCTGGCCGGGGGCCAGCGACTTGCCGGGGAACGACGCGAAGTGCGCCGCCGCGGCGACGGGCTCGGGCACCAGCAGGATGTTCCCGCCCATCCCGGCGAGCCGGGCGGCCGCCATCAGGACGTTGCGGCGGGTCTGGCCCCACTGCGCGGGGTGGGTCAGCCGGACCTCGTCGGGCTGGTCGCCGCCGAGCTGGCGGGAGGTTTCTTCGAGGACGCGGCGCAGGATGGCGGCCAGCGCGTCGGTCACCGGCACGACGTCGGTGCCGAGCAGCAGGGTCTGCTCGTCGATGCGGCGCTTGGGGTTCGGCTCGAAGCGCGTCGGGTCGAGGCGGGCCCGGCGCTCGGCGTCGCGGCCGACCATGATCGTGCCGTCTTCGCCGGCGAACACCGCCGACGGCATGTTGGCCGAGCCGTCGACTTCGACGACCCGGGGCGGCATGCCGTGCGCCGAAAGGACGGCGACGGTGTTGGACGTCCCGAGGTCCACCGACAGGATCCGCACTGCACTCCCCTTTGCGAAAAACACGCCTTGACGGCGTCCGCCGTGATGCTGCCATGCGCGTGGTCACCGTGCGTGCGGACCCGCGAAAGTCACCGCTCCTTGACTTCGGCGGTGATCACGGTGCACGATAGTTGCGCAGTTCGATCATCCGAGTTGCTCGAATCGCGCAGAAGGAAGGGGAGCGTTCGATGCCGAAGCTGCTCGTCCTCGGGGACGACCTGACCGGCAGCAACGCGACCGGAGCGCTCCACGCCCTGCTTCCGCGCGGAGTGCGGGATCGACGCCCTCGTGGTGAACCTGGGTACCCGCCACGCCTCGCCACCACACGCCGCGCGGGCGGTGCGGGCCGCGATCGAGCCGACCGGGCCCGTCGAGCTCACGGTGAAGCGCGTCGATACGACCCTGGGCAACGTCGGCCTGGAGACCGAGGCCGTCTTGGCGTCGGCGCCCGACGCCCGCGTTGGTCGTCGCGGCGCGGATCCCGCCGGCGCTCGGCGAAGCGGCCCGGCTGGTCCTCGGCGCGCACCGGATCGGCGGGATGTACGCCACCGGCGGCGACATCGCCGTCGAGGTCACGAAGGCGCTCAGGGCCGAAGGCTTCGAGATCGACACCGAAGTCCTGCCCCTGGCGATCGCCGGGCGGCCCGCACACCGGGCTGCCCTTCGCCACCCAAGGCGGGTCGATCGGCGGGCGCGACGCCACGGCCGCTTTTCGGGGGTCCGGGTGGCGAAGCCCCCGGCCCGAGGCGAAGCCTCGGTTGTCACAGTCGCCTGCCTGGAACACCTGAACCACGTGCTGGCCACCGGAAGGAAGAACCCGTGAGCGACCTCCCCATCCTCGCCGTCACCCTCGGCGACCCCGTGGGCATCGGCCCCGAGATCACCCTCAAGACCCTCGCCGAGCCCGAGTCGCTGCAGATGGCGCGCGGAGTCGCGGTCGGCGACGCGATCGTGCTGGAACGCCTGGTCCGGCACCTGGGCCTGCACCTGGAGGTCAACCCGATCGCCACGGTCGCCGACGCGCGCTTCACCACCGGCGTGATCGACATCCTCAACCTCGGCGTGGTCCGGGAAGACCTGCCGTGGGGCGAGGTCAACGCGACCGCGGGTGCCGCCGCCGTGGGCGCGATCGAGGTGGCCACCCGGCTCGCGCTGGCCGGCGAGGTCGACGCGGTCGTGACCGCGCCGATCAACAAGGAGGCGATCTGGGCGGCCGGCTCGCAGCACCTGGGGCACACGGAGATGTTCGGCGAGCTGACCGGCTCGACCCGGTTCAACACGATGTTCTGGGTGTCGGGCCTGAAGATCTTCTTCGCCACCCGGCACCTTTCACTGCGCGAAGCGATCAACCAGATCACGCGGGAGAACATCGAGCACGCCATCCGCGAGGCCTACACCGCGCTGGAGGTGTTCGGCACGGAGAAACCGAGACTCGCCGTGGCGGCGCTGAACCCCCACGGCGGCGAGAACGGCAAGTTCGGCGACGAGGAGATCATCGCGATCGCGCCGGCGGTCGCCGCCGCGCGGGTCGCCGGGCTCGACGTGGTCGGCCCGATCCCCGCGGATTCCGTGTTCCACCAAGGGATCCAGGGCCGGTTCGACGGCGTGCTCTCGCTCTACCACGACCAGGGGCACATCGCGTCGAAGACGTACGACTTCGACGGCACGGTGTCGGTGACGGTCGGCCTCCCGATCCTGCGCACGTCGGTCGACCACGGCACGGCGTTCGACATCGCCGGCACCGGCCGGGCGTCGCACGGCACGATGGTCGCTGCGTTCAAGGCCGCGGCGACCCTGGCGCCGTACGCGCGGAAGCTGCCCGCCATCTACCCACCAGGCGTCCGGTGATCCCCCGGAAGCGCTGGGCGTACGTCATCCCGGTCGCGGTGGTCATGTACATGCTGGCCTACCTCGACCGCACGAACGTCGCGGTGATCCTGCCCTACATCGGCGACGACTTCCCGCTGTCGGCCAGCGCGAAGGGGCTGGCCAGCGGCATCTTCTTCGTCGGCTACCTGGTGCTGCAGATCCCGGCGGCGGTGCTGGCGGCGAAGTGGAGCGCCCGCAAGACGGTGCTGCTGCTGATGATCGCGTGGTCGTTCGCGGCCGTGCTGTGCGGCCTGGTGCGCAACGAGACCCAGCTGCACCTGGCCCGGCTGCTGCTCGGGCTGTTCGAAGGCGGCGTGTGGCCGGCGGTGCTGATCCTGCTGGCGTCCTGGTTTCCGCAAGCCGAACGGGCCCGGGCGAACGCGTTGTGGATGACGTGCCTGCCGATCTCGGCGATCGTCATGTCGCCGCTGTCCGGGCTGATGCTCGACCACATGTCCTGGCGCTGGGTCTTCGTGCTCCAGGGCGTGCCGCCGCTGCTGTGGGCGATCGTCTGGTGGTTCGCGGTGGCCGACCGGCCGGCGAAGGCCCGCTGGATCTCCGCCGAGGAACGCGAGTACCTCGAAACCACCTTGCGAGCCGAGGAAGAGGCGAAGCCCGCGTTCGTCAAGCAGGGCTACCGGCAGGCGCTGGCGAACCGGCAGGTACTCCTGCTGATCGGCGTCTACTTCTTCTGGATCACCGGGTTCTACGGCTTCAGCCTGTGGTTGCCGTCGGTCGTGAAGACGATGACCGGCGGGTCGGCGACCGCCGTCGGGTTCCTGTCGGCCGTGCCGTACGTCTTCGCGCTGGCCGGGATGGTGGCGTGCGCGCACTGGTCGGACCGGACCGGCAACCGGCGGCTCGCCGTCGCGGTGCCGCTGGTCGTCGCCATCGCCGGGCTGCTGCTCGGCAACCTCGTGCACTGGCCGGCGGCGGTGCAGCTGGTGCTGCTCTGCGTGGTCGCGACCGGCGTCTACATGCCGTACGGGCCGTTCTGGGCCATCCCCAGCCGGCTCCTCGGCATCGAGGTCGTCGCCGTGGCGATGGGCCTGATCAACGCGCTGGGCAACCTCGGCGGGTTCGCCGGGCCCTACCTGGTCGGCTGGCTCACCGACGTCACCGGCAGCGCGACCACCGGGTTCGTCGTGCTGGCCGCGTTCCTCGCGGTGGCCGCCGGGCTGGCGTTCTTCGGGCTGAAACCCGCCCCTGTGGAAGGCTTGGCGCATGTCCCAGCCGCGACCAGGAACCCGTGACCGGCGCGCGATGCTGCTGGAGGCCGTCCGCGACGGCTCGGGCGGCATCGCGGAACTGGCCGAGGAGTTCGGCGTCTCGGAGTCGACGATCCGCCGCGACCTCGCCTCGCTCGCCGGGGCCGGGCACGTCGTCCGCACCTACGGCGGCGCGCTCGACACCGAACGCAGCCCGCACGAGAAGGACCACGAGCACGCGGCAGCGAAGGACGCCATCGCCCGGGAAGCCGCCGCGCTGGTGCGCGAGGGCGAGGTGGTGCTGCTCGACGCGGGCACGACCACCGGCAGGCTCGCCCGCCACCTCGCCCACCGCGAGGGGCTGACCGTCGTCACGAACGGCGTCAACGCCATCCGCGAGCTCGCCGGCTTCGCCGGGATCGACCTCATCGTCCTCGGCGGCCGCCTGCGGCACCCGAACGAAGCGATCCTGGGCGAGAGCGTGCTGGCGCAGCTGAGGCACATCTCACCCGATCGGGTTTTCCTGGGGGCGGACGGTCTGGTGGCCGGGCGGGGCCTGTGCTGTCCCTCACTCGAGCAGTCGGTCGTCAAGCACGCGATGCTCCACGCCGGCGGCGAGGCGTACGTGCTGGCCGACCACTCCAAGCTGGACCAGGCCCCTTTTTCCTACTGGACACCGCTCGACCGCGACTACCGGCTGATCACCGACGAGCCCCGGGTCGACGTCACGTACCCGCAGTTCGCCGAGAGCGTGATCGTGGCCGGAGCGCCGGAAACTGTCGGGGGTACCGCGCATCATGGACGACGTGGCAACTGACGTGCTCGACCTCTTCTCCCCCGCGACCCGCGACTGGTTCGCGGGGGCCTTCGCCGCGCCCACCGCGGCGCAGGAAGGAGCCTGGCGAGCGGCGCACGCGGGCGAGCACGCCCTCGTCGTCGCGCCGACCGGCTCCGGCAAGACGCTGTCCGCGTTCCTCTGGGCGCTGGACCGGCTGTCGGTGGAGCCGCCGCCGGCCGAGGCCACGAAACGCTGCCGGATCCTCTACGTCTCCCCGCTGAAGGCTCTCGCCGTCGACGTCCAGCGGAACCTGCGCGCGCCGCTCGCCGGCATCTCGCAGGCCTCGCGGCGGCTCGGGCTCCCGGTGCCGGCGATCGAGGTCGGCATGCGCACCGGCGACACGACCGCGGCCGAGCGCCGGTCGTTCACCAAGACCCCGCCGGACGTGCTGGTGACCACGCCGGAGTCGCTGTTCCTGATCCTGACGTCGTCGGCGCGGGAGTCGCTGCGCGGCGTCGAGACCGTGATCGTCGACGAGGTGCACGCGGTCGCCGGCGGCAAGCGCGGCGCGCACCTCGCGCTGTCCCTGGAGCGGCTGGACTCGCTGCTGCCGAAGCCGGCGCAGCGGATCGGCCTGTCGGCGACGGTCCGCCCGGTCGACGAGGTGAGCGCGTTCCTGGCCGGCGGCCGTCCGGTGCGGGTGGTCCAGCCGAAGCTGGCGAAGACCATCGAAGTCCGCGTCGAGGTCCCGGTCGAGGACATGAGCAACCTCGACGCGCCGCGCGGCGGCCCGGCGCCGAGCCCGCTCGACGCGCTGGAGTCGCTGAAGTCGCCGGACATGCTGGAGTCTCTGGATTCGCTGACCGAGGCGTTCCCGCCCGGCGCCATCGCCCCGGGCGGCCTGGGGACGCTGGAGGAGATCGCCGGCAACCCGGTGCAGCGGCCGTCCATCTGGCCGGCGGTCGAGGAGCGGGTGCTGAGCCTGATCCAGTCCCACCGTTCGACCATCGTGTTCGCCAACTCGCGCCGGCTCACCGAGCGGATGACAGCGAGGCTCAACGAGCTGGCCGCCGAGCAGACGGAACTGACCTCCGCCGACACGTTCCCGGCGGAGGCCGTGGGCCAGTCCGGGGTGAGCACCGGCGCGGCGCCGGTGATCGCCCGGGCGCACCACGGGTCGATGTCGCGGGAGCAGCGCACCCACGTCGAGGAAGACCTCAAGTCCGGGCGGCTGCCGTGCGTGGTGGCGACGTCGTCCCTGGAGCTGGGCATCGACATGGGCGCGGTCGACCTGGTGGTGCAGATCGAGGCGCCGCCGACGGTGGCGTCCGGGCTGCAGCGCGTCGGCCGGGCCGGGCACCAGGTCGGCGCGGTGTCGTCCGGCGTGATGTTCCCCAAGTTCCGCGGCGACCTCGTCTCCTGCGCGGTGGTCGCCGAACGGATGGCGTCCGGCGCGATCGAAGCGGTCCGCTACCCGCGCAACCCCCTGGACGTCCTGGCGCAGCACGTGGTGGCGATGGTGGCGCTGGAGCCGTGGACGGTCACCGACCTCGCTTCGCTGGTGCGGCGGGCGGCACCGTTCGCCTCGCTGCCGGACGACGCGCTGCACGCGGTGCTCGACATGCTCGCGGGCCGGTACCCGAGCGAGGAGTTCGGCGAGCTGCGGGCCCGGATCACCTGGGACCGCATCGCCGGCGAGCTGCGCGGGCGGCCGGGCTCGCAGCGGCTGGCCGTCACCTCCGGCGGCACCATCCCGGACCGCGGCCTGTTCACCGTGATGACGCCGGGCGGGGACGACAAGCCCGGTTCCCGCGTCGGCGAGTTCGACGAGGAGATGGTGTACGAGTCGCGCGTCGGCGACACCATCCTGCTCGGCACGTCGTCGTGGCGGATCACCGACATCACGCACGACCGGGTCATCGTGGTGCCCGCGCCGGGCGAGCCGGCGCGGATGCCGTTCTGGAAGGGCGACGCACCTGGCCGTCCGCTGGAACTCGGCCGGGCGCTGGGGAAGTTCGTCCGCGAACTGTCCACATCGGACGACACGAAGGCACGTGAGCGGGCCGTCGCGGCGGGGCTGGACGAGCGGGCGTGCGACAACCTCCTCGCGTACCTGACCGAGCAGAAGGCCGCGACCCGGCACGTGCCGAACGACCGGACGATCCTGCTGGAACGCTACCGCGACGAGCTGGGCGACTGGCGGATCATCGTGCACTCGCCGTTCGGCGCGCAGGTGAACGCGCCGTGGGCGCTGGCCATCGCCGCGCGGCTGCGGGAGAACCGCGGGGTGGACGCGCAGGTGGCGCACTCCGACGACGGCATCGTGCTGCGCCTGCCGGACGCCCTCGACGCCGAGGGCGGCGACGTCACGATCGGCGCGGACGACATCCTGCTCGATCCCGAGGAGGTCGAGCAGCTGATCGTCGCGGAGGTCGGCGGCTCGGCGGTGTTCGCCGCACGCTTCCGGGAGTGCGCGGCGCGGTCGCTGCTGCTGCCGCGCCGGGACCCGCGCCGCCGCACCCCGCTGTGGCAGCAGCGGCAACGCGCGTCGCAGCTGCTGTCGGTCGCGTCGAAGTACGAGCGGTTCCCGGTCGTGCTGGAGGCGATGCGGGAGGTCCTGCAGGACGTCTACGACGTGGGCGGGCTGCGGGAGCTGATGGCCGACGTCCGGGCGCGCAAGGTCCGGCTGGTGGAGGTCGAGACACCGGCCGCGTCGCCGTTCGCGCGCAGCCTGCTCTTCGGCTACGTCGGGATGTTCCTGTACGAGACCGACGCACCCCTGGCCGAGCGGCGCGCGGCGGCGTTGTCGCTGGACTCGGCGCTGCTGGCCGAGCTCCTGGGCACCGAGGCGATCCGCGAGCTGCTCGACCCGGAGGCCGTGCGCGAGGTGGAGCGGTCGCTGCAGCGGCTCGAGCCCGATCGGCACGCGCGCTCGGCCGAGGACGCCGCCGACCTGTTGCGGTTCCTCGGCGACCTGACCGTCGAGGAGGCGGCCGAGCGCGGGATCCGGGCGGAGTGGCTCACCGAACTGGAGGCCGCGCGGCGGGCGATCCGCGTGCGGATCGGCGGTACGGAACGGTTCCTGGCCATCGAGGACTCCGGCAAGGTACGGGACGCGCTGGGCACCGCGCTGCCGGTGGGGGTGCCCGAGGCGTTCACCGAACCGGTCGCGGACCCGCTCGGTGACCTGCTGTTCCGCTACGCCCGCAGCCGGGGCCCGTTCGCGGCGGCGACCGTGGCGGCGCGGTTCGGGCTGGGCATGGCGGTCGTCACCGGCGTCCTCGACCGGCTGACCGGGGAAGGCCGCCTGGTACGCGGCGAGCTGAGCCCGATCGGTCATCCGGACACCCATGGAGTGGGTGTCGAGTACTGCGATTCGGCGGTCCTGCGGCGGCTGCGGCGGGCGTCGTTGGCCAAGCTGCGGGCCGAGGTGGAGCCGGTCGAACCGGCGGCGCTGGGCCGGTTCCTGCCTTCGTGGCACGGGTTCGGCGGCCGCGTCCGGGCGGCGCCGACGGCGGACGACGTGCTGTCGGTGGTCGAGCAGCTCGCCGGGGCACCGTTGCCGGCGAGCGCGGTGGAGTCGCTGATCCTGCCCGGCCGGCTGCCGGGCTACTCCCCCGCGTTGCTGGACGAGCTGACGACCGCGGGCGAGGTCACGTGGGCGGGCTGCGGCGCGCTGTCCGGCGGGGACGGCTGGATCGCCCTCGCCCCCACCGACGTCGCCGACCTGCTGCTGCCGGAAGTGGTCGAGGACATCCCGACCGGCCCGCTGCACGACGCGCTCGTGTCCACTTTGGAGGGTGGGGCGCTGTTCTTCCGCCAGCTGGTGGACCGTGCGACCGTGCTGGTGGACAAGGCACCGAACGACGCCGAAGTCGTGGCCGCGCTGTGGGACCTGGTGTGGGCCGGGCTGGTCACGGGCGACACGCTGGGGCCGTTGCGGGCCCAGGTGGCCGGGCACGGCGCGCACAAACCGCGGCGCCAGGCACCCCGCGGCCGGTACGCGCGGCTGCGGGCGGGGCGGCCGCAGATGCCGTCGCGGTCGGGGCCACCGACGGTCGCCGGCCGCTGGGCGCTGACCCCGGCCCGCGAAACCGACGCGACCCGGCGCGCCCACGCGCGGACGGAGGCGTTCCTGGAGCGTCACGGCGTCCTGACCCGCGGCGCGCTCGACACCGAACGCGTCACCGGCGGGTTCTCGGGGATCTACAAGGTGCTGCGCGGCATGGAGGACACCGGCCAGGTGATCCGCGGCTACGTCGTGGAGGGCCTGGGCGCGGCCCAGTTCGCGGCGAAGGGCGCGGTGGACCGGCTGCGCGCGTTGTCGGGCCCGGGCCGTCCGGCGCCCGGCCGCGCGGTGGTGCTGGCGGCGGCGGACCCGGCCCAGCCGTACGGCGCGGCGCTGCCTTGGCCGGCCGCGACAGGCGACACGAAGCACCGTCCGGCTCGCAAGGCCGGAGCGCTGGCGGTGCTGGTGGACGGGGTTCCGGCGCTGTACGTCGAGCGAGGAGGCAAGTCGCTGCTGAGCTTCACCGAGGAACGGCAACCCCTGTCGGACGCGGCGCAGGCGCTGTCGACCGCGGTGCGGGAGGGCTGGCTGGGCCAGTTGTCGGTCCAGCGCGCGGACGGCGAGCAGGCCCTGACGTCGGAGCTGGCGGAGGTCCTGCGGGAGGCGGGTTTCCGGGCCACGCCCTCAGGTCTGCGCCTGCGGGCCTAAGCTGCCAGTCCGACACGCACGAAGGATGTTCTGCTCATGGCGATGCGCGAACTGCGCTATTTCGGGGACCCGATCCTCAAGTCCGTCTGCGATCCGGTCACCACGTTCGACGAGAAGCTCGAGGCGCTCGTGCGTGACCTGGTCGACTCGGTGAAGCCGGCGGGGCGCGCCGGGCTGGCCGCGCCGCAGATCGGGGTCGGGCTGCGCATCTTCAGCTACGACGTCGCCGGGCTGGCGGGTTACGTCATCAACCCGGAGATCGTCGAGCTGTCCGAGGAGACGCACGAGATCAACGAGGGCTGCCTGTCGGTGCCGGAGCTGTGGTTCCCCACGAAGCGCGCCATGCACGCCAAGGTCCGAGGCGTCGACATCCACAACGAGCCGATCGAGGTCGAAGGCGAAGACGTGCTGGCCCAGTGCCTCCAGCACGAAACCGACCACCTCGACGGCGTGCTCTACCTGGACCGCCTGACAGCCGAGCGCAAGAAGACAGCCCTGCGCGAAGCGCGCGACAAGGACTGGTTCTGGAAGCGCTGACCAGCTGAGGCAGGCGGCGACGGCCGCGCCGGGAACCACGGATCGACACTCGCAGGCCACCACCGGTCCGGGCGAGCCACTTCCGCCGCGGGACTCGCACGGGCGAGCCACCGCAACCGCCACCGCGAGACTCACGCGGGTGGGCCACCGCAACCGACCACCGCGAGACTCCCACGGGCAGGCCACCGCAACCGACCACCGCGGTCAGCGGAACCGCCGCGGACCGTCCCTGCCGCCGGCCGCTACTCGCGTGCGGCGAACCCCGGCTTCCGGTGAGTCTCGCCAGACTGTCGCCGACCTCAAGCCGGCGGGAACATCCGCAGCTGGGTGCCGTCCGCGGTGGGGCGTTCCGTGCGCAAGCCCGCTCGGGCCGCCGTGCGAGCCAGCACCTCGTCGCCGGGGAGGCAGTCCGCCCGCAGCTCCGTGCTGCCCCCGGCCTCCGCGAGCGCCGCCACCCTGGCCAGCAGGGCGGTGCCGATGCCTTGCCTCTGCCAGTCGTCCTCCACCAGCAGGGAAATCTCGGCGCCGCCCGCCGCAGACGGGATCAGCTGGGCCAGGCCGATCACCTCGCGGCCGAAGACCGCGAGCACGCTCGTGCCGCGGGGTGGCACCAGCAGCCGGTGCAGCCAGCGGCGCGGGACCGTCCGGACTCCCGTGTGGTAGCGCCGGAAGAGCGTTGCCGTCGAGCAGCGGCGGTGCAGTTCCGACACCGCTTCGGCGTCCGCCGGGACGCCCTTGCGCAGGACGATCGCCGCGCCGTCCGGGCGGTTCAGCACCACCGGGCCCGCGACGTTCCGGGCCGCCGCGGTCAGCAACGTCACCAGTGCTTCGGCGCGGGTGAGCTCCAGCTGCACGAACGGCGCCCACCGGCGCCGCGCCACCAGCGCCTCCCCGCCGCCCAGCCCGAACACCGCGCGGTGCCCGCTCTCGGTGCGGGCCGGGTTCGCCTCGGCCGTGGGGACGCGCGTGACCACGTCCGCGGCCAGCACGTCCTTCAGCACCTCGGCGAGACGAGCCGGGTCGTCGATCGCCCGGCGGGCCGCGAGCAGCGTCGTCGACGCCGGGTCGACCAGCTCGTGGACGTCGGCGTCGATGATCGCCGTGCATTCGCAGCCCTCGGCGCGGATGGCGTCGGCCAGGTGCCGCCGGGGCAGGCCGGTCGCCGGGCGCAGGACGATCTCGTCGAGCACGCCGCCGGGCACGGGCAGCACGGTCAGGCCGAGGATGTTGCACTCGAGGTCGGCGAGGCGGATCGCGATGCGGGCCAGGGTGCCGGGGTGGTCGTGCATCCGGACCCGCACCCGCCACACCGGCGGCGCGTCCGTCACCTCGACGGCGGCCGCCGGGCGGAGCTGGGGCAACGCTCTGGAGGTCTCCATGCCCCCACGGTCCCCCGCGGTTGTTGCCGCCCCGGGACGCGGGTGTTTCGCGCAGGTCAGCGTTCGCCGCGGCTCGGCAACCCGGACGAAACGCCTCAGCGTGGGGTCAGCACGCAGAACTCGTTGCCTTCCGGGTCCATCAGCACGCGCCACGGCAGGTCCGGGCCGCCGAGGTCCGCGGGCGCCGCGCCCGCCGCCACGACCGCCGACACCGCCTCCGCGTGGTCGGTGCCCGACGGCGGCGCGACGTCGAGGTGCACCCGGTTCTT
The DNA here is from genome assembly GCA_049998055.1 of Amycolatopsis sp. cmx-4-37. Classification (GTDB taxonomy): domain Bacteria; phylum Actinomycetota; class Actinomycetes; order Mycobacteriales; family Pseudonocardiaceae; genus Amycolatopsis. The sequence goes on from JAEBEK010000009.1 coordinate 297,656, forward strand.
GACCCGCTTCCCGTCGTCGTTGCGGAGGAACTCCAGCCACGGCCCGCGGCCCGACGGCGCGTGCAGCCCCACCAAGACGTCGTCCTCGCGGGCGCCGACCGGCCAGCCGGTGAGCCGCGCCCAGAAATCCGCCATGCGCTCCGGGTCGTGGGCGTCGACCACGATCGAGGCCACCGCGCCCGACGCGTACCTGTCGCGGGGCTCGAGGACGCAGAACTCGTTGCCCTCCGGGTCCGCCAGCACGACCCACGGCACCGCGCCCTGCCCGAGGTCGACCCGGCTGCCGCCCAGCTCCAAGGCGCGCGAGACCAGCTCCTCCTGGTGTGCGAGCGTCGTGCTCGCCAGGTCCAGGTGGATCCGGTTCTTCACTTCCTTGGCTTCGGGCACCGGCACGAAAACGAGGTCCAGGTCCCAGCCGTCGGTCTCCGGGGCGCGCACGTCGACCTCGTCCGGCTCGTCAAGGGCGACGCGCCAGCCGAGCAGCGCGGCCCAAAAGTCCGCCAGGGCCCTCGGCCGCGCCGCGTCGATCACCACGTTCACCAGGCGCGTGTTCATGCGCCGCAGGCTAACCGCCACCCCTGACAGTTCCGGTTCGGCTTCCCCACCGGCCGGAGTCATCGGGTCGCGAGCCGCAGCAGCGCCCAGAGCTGGGCCGCCTGGTCGTGCACTCCTCGCACGGTCACCGAGGTCAGGGACGATCGGCCCCACAACCACAGGTAGATCCGCCCGGGTTCGGCGGCCGTGACGACGTCGTCCGCGGACTCGGCCTCCTCGGCCGAGCAGCGCCAGGCCTCCGTCACCTCGGGTCCGGCCCGCGCGATCCAGCTGTGCGCGCCGGCGCGGACGCCGACCGAGCCCGCCTTCGTGCCGGTCAGCCCCAGCATCGGCAGCTTCTGCCCGAACCACAGGGTGAGCGCCTCGTCGATGCCGTCGATCGCGAGGTCTTCGTCGATGCCGCGCTCGGCGGTGCCCGCCGCCTGTTCGACGTCCACGCGGTGGACCAGCGTCTCGTGCAGCATCCGCCGCCGCCAGAACCCGTAGGTCGGGTCGGCCGGCCACCAGGTGTCGGCGCGCTCTTCCGGGTCGTGCGCGGCCAGCTCGTCGAGCAGTTCGGCCAGGCCGGTCTCCAGGTACGCCGCCAGGCTCTGGCCCGGCTCGGGGTCGCGCTGCCAGTCTTCGGGGTGGCGGCCGTCGGTCAGGCGGTGCCGGACCATCCGGTAGAGGCTGCCGACGTGCCGGGCCACCTCGCCGAGCGACCAGCCCGGGCAGGCGGGCACCGGTGCTTCGACGGGCGCCGCGTGGACGGCCTCGGCCAGCACCCGGCCTTCGATTCCCAACGCCGTGAGCAGCCGCTCCTGGTCGACCGGGCCGTGCTCACGCGACATGGGCTTCCCCGGTGATCGGGAGGCCGTGCACCAAGCGGCGGACCAGTTCGAGGAACGGCGTGGCGGCACGCACCAGCTCGGCGGCCGACTCGGCGGTGACCTTCCCGGTGATCCCGGCCTGCGCGGCGGCGCGCGCGGCCGAGTTGCTCGCGAAGAAGGCCGACCACTCCCGCAGTTCGGGGGCGACGGAATCGAGCAGCACCCAGGTGCTGGCCGGCCGCGCGCGCCCCCGGTGCGGCCGCCCCCGGGCGGCGAGCACGGCGGCGGCACCCCGCAGCGCCGCGAGGTAGGCGCCGATGAACCGCTCGGCGGGAGCGGTCTCCCGCTCGGCCTCGGCGAGCCCCCGCCGGGCTTGGCCAAGCAGGCCGGCGGCGACCGGCTGAGCGGGCGGGCGCAGGGTCATGGGCAACTGGGACTGACTGCGATCGCCCTCGGCCGTGGGCGGAAGCAGCGAGGCGGGCAGTTCGGGCTGACCGTCAGCCGCATCGGCGGTAGGCGGACGCAACGAGGCGGACAGTTCAGGCTGATCGCCATCGGCCGTGGGTGGGCGCAACGAGGCCAGCAGCTCGGCGCGATCGCCCTCGGCAGTAGGCGGGCGCAGCGAGGCGGGCAATTCAGGCCGCCCCGAGTCCGGCACCGACGAGTGCGACATCGGCAGCTCGGGCTGACCCGGGCCGGCTGGGGCCGACCCGCGCGGCGCGGACTTCCTCTCGGCCGTCGACGGGTGCCGCCGGGGTCGCCGGTGGTGCGTGCCGGTCGCTGCCGGGGTCACCGGCGGGCGCAGCGGCATGGGCAGCTGCGGCTGCCCGGAATCCGTGGGGGACACGACCTTGACGGACATGACGACCCTCCTCCTGCGCGGGGTGAGCCCGATCGAGCACCCGGCGGCCGGACGCTTCCCCCGCCCCGCCGCCGGGCACCTGACCGATGCGCGCTCACCGATGTCGAACGTCTGTTCGAACAATTTCCAGAGTAACCCCGACCCGGTGTCCGCTCAACCCCACGGGTGGAATCCCCGGACGTGGTGCGGGACACCAGGTCGGTGGCGTGATCTCATAGGTTCATGAGTTCGCTGGACCACCCCGCCGTCGCCAAGGTGGCGGCCGCGCTGGCCGAAGCCGGGCAGCACGCCGCCGCCGAGGGCATCCGCGTGCTGCCCGCCGAGGTCCGGACCGCCGCTCAGGCGGCCGAAGCGCTCGGCGTGCCCGTGGGGGCCATCGCCAACAGCCTCATCTTCCGCCTGGGGTCCGACAAAAAAGCGCTCCTCGCGCTCACGTCGGGTGCGCACCGGGCCGATCCGGCCACCCTCGAACGCCTGGCCGGGGCCGAAATCGGCAAGGCCGACGCCACTTTCGTGCGCGAGCACACCGGCCAGCCGATCGGCGGGGTCGCCCCGGTCGGGCACCCCGAGCCGCTGCCGACGCTCGTCGACACCGCGCTGCGCGCCCACGACGTCGTCTGGGCCGCGGCCGGGCACCCCAAGACCGTGTTCCCCACCACCTTCGCCGGGCTGGTCGCGTTGACCGGGGGCACTCCGGGTGCGCTCGGCCGCGCGGAGGAAGATGAGCAGCCGTGACCGCGATGCCCGCCGGCTGCTCCCGCTACGTCCAGCTCTCCTCGGACGAGTTCCGCACCCGCCTGCCCGAGGCGCTGGACATCTACGTCCGGGCGATGCGGTACCCGGCCGGCACCGCCGAGCAGCGCGCGCCGATGTGGCTCACCCACGCGCTGCGTGAGGGCTGGCGCTGCATGGCCGCGCTCGACGCCGACGACGTCCTGCTCGGCCTCGCCTACGGCTACCGCGGCCGGGCCGGGCAGTGGTGGCACGAGCAGGTGCGCCACGGCCTGAGCCGCCGCTTCGGGCCCGAAGAGGCCGAGCGCTGGCTGTCGGACTACTTCGAGCTGACCGAGATCCACGTCAAGCCGGAGAACCAGGGCCACCAGATCGGCGAGGACCTGCTGCGCGCCCTGCTGGAGGGCGTGCCGAACGCGAACGTCCTGCTGTCGACGCCGGAAGGCACGAGCCGGGCGTGGAAGCTCTACCGCCGGACCGGGTTCGTCGACGTCCTGCGCGACTACCACTTCGCCGGCGACCCGCGGCCGTTCGCGATCCTCGGGCGGACGCTGCCCCTCGACCCGCGCTGAGCCGAGGGGCGGCGCCGGTCAGCGCGGTTCGGGTCGCCAGTACCCGATCGCCAGCGCCGCGACCAGGACGGCGGCGCCGCACCAGGCCGTGGCGCCGAGCCGTTCCCCGAAGAGCGCGGCGGACAGGACCGCGGCTGTCAGCGGCTCGAGCACCGCCGACAGCGCACCCAGGACCGGGTGCGCCGTCGCCAGGCCGCGCAGGTAGGCGGCGTAGGCGAGCGCGGTCGGCACCGCGCCGAGGTAGCAGGCCGCCGCGAGGACGTCCGCGTGCAGCGGCAGCGCCATGCCCGTCCAGCTCGCCAGCGGGGTGAGCAGGAGGCCGCCGGTCACGCAGCCGAACGCCGTCGTGGAGAGCGGGTCCAGGCCGTCGACCGGCTTCGCGGTGAGCAGCGTCAGGGTCGCGAAGCCCGCCGCGGCGAGGAGGGCGAAGCCGAGGCCGGCGAGGAGGTGCGCGGGTTCGTCCGGCGACCAGCGGAGCAGCACCAGGCCGGCGAGGGTGCCGGCGATCGAGAGCACCGTCCAGCGGTGGGGCCGGCGCACGGCGGCGAGGGTCACGACGACGGGTGCCGCGCCGATGGTGGTCATCGTGGCGATGCTGACCGAGCTGAGCGCGACGGCGGCGAAGTAGCTCGCTTGGAAGAGCGCGAACAGCCCGCCGACGGCGAGAAGCCGTTTCGCCGCTTCGGCCGTGCGCGGGAGAGCGCCGCCTTTCAGGAGGACGAAGAGGGTCGCGACACCGCCGCCGACGAGCAGCCGGTACGCGGCGACGGCGAGCGGGTGGAGGCCGGCCAGTTGCCCGAGAAGTGAGCCGGCGAGGCCACCGGTGCCCCAGAGGACACCGGCGAAGACGAGCGCGGCCGACGACCGGGCGCGCGTGGACAGGATGGTCAAAGGAACGCTCCTGCGTCGAAGGAAAAAGGGAGTTCGACGACGCGGGGCGGTGTGCACGACTGATCAGCCGCGGGCGCTCAGGCCACGCGGCGAGGGACCACCCCGCTCAGGCGCGGGGCGGCGGGGAGACGAAGAGAATTCGGCGCACGGGGCGAACCTAGCCGGGAGGGGGCGGTGGCGCGACGGCTTTTCCGGGTGGTGACGCGGGTTGTGGTGGCGCGGTCCGGCCCGACGGTCGCGAATGGCTTATTCGGGGCGCCGGAGGTCTCGAATGAGTCATTCGCGACGCTTGGCTTGCGGTCGTGGCGGCATCTCGGGTGGTGAACGACTCGTTCATCGCGTCCGACGCGATGAACGAGTCGTTCACCACCTCTTTCGGCGGGCGCCGGGGCGTGATGGCGTTGTCCGCTGCGGGCGCCCACCCGATGTGGCGCTCGGGACCCAGCCGCGACCCGGCCACCGGCGGAAACGCGACCTTGCCGGGACCCTGCCAGGGGAAGGGCGGGGCCCGGCTGCGGTCGGGCGGCCGGAGCCGAACTCTCGGCTACGGCGGAAAACCGCCGAAAGCAGCGGCCCGCCGCCCGATCGGGGACCGGCGAGCGAGCCAGCGGAAACCGTCGGAAACAGCGGGCCTCCAGCCGAAAGCAGCGGCCCGGTCGGCCGATCGGGCACCCGCAAGCGAGCCAGCGAAGCCGCCGGAAAGCGCGGGCCTCCAGCCGAAAGCGGCGGCCCGATCGGGCACCCGCAAGCAAACCGCCGGAAAGCGCGGCACCCGGTCGAAAACGGGCCCGCCGGCGGGGCCGCACACCTCAGTCCAGCTGAGCCAACTGCTCCCGCAGCGTGTCCAGCCCCATCCCGCCCATCCTCAGCGCCTCCGTGTGGAACCGCTTGATGTCGAACCCCGCACCCGCCCGCGATCGGGCCTCCGCCCGGGCCGCCAGCCACAACCGCTCGCCGATCTTGTACGCCGGGGCCTGGCCGGGCCAGCCCAGGTACCGGTCGATCTCGTCGCGGACGTGGGCCTCGTCCGTGATCGTGCGGGTCAGCATGAACTCCAGGCCCAGCTCCGGGGTCCACCGGGACCCCTCGTGGAAGCCCGTTCCCGCCGGGATCGGCAGCTCCAGGTGCATCCCCAGGTCCACCACCACGCGCGCCGCGCGGAAGAGCTGCTCCGACAGCATCCCCAGCAGGTCGCCGTCGTCCGACAGGTAACCCAGCTCCTCCATCAGGCGCTCCGAATACAGCGCCCAGCCCTCCGCGTGGCCCGAGGTGAACGCCATCAGGCGCTGGTACTTGTTCAGCCCCTCGGACTGGTCCACCGCCGTCGCGATCTGGAGGTGGTGGCCCGGCGCGCCCTCGTGGTAGACCGTGCTCGTTTCGCGCCACGTGACGAACTCGTCGCGGCCGGCCGGCAGGGACCACCACATCCGGCCCGGGCGGCCGAAGTCCTCGCTCGGGCCCGTGTAGTACGCGCCGACGCCACCGCCCGGCGGGGCGATCTTGCACTCCAGCGCCATCACGCGGTCGGAAATGTCGAAGTGCTTGCCGCGCAACGACTTCAGTGCTTCGTCGGACAGGTGCTGCATCCACGCCTCGAACTCGGCGCGGCCGCGGACGCGGTAGCGCGGGTCGGCGTCCAGGACCGCGGCGACCTCCGCCACCGAAGCGCCCGGCTTGATCCGGTTCGCGACCGCGCGCATCTCGGACTCGATCCGGGCGAACTCCGCCCAGCCCCACTCGTAGGCTTCGCGCAGGTCCAGCGTCGCGCCGACGAAGTACCGCGACCACAGGCGGTAGACGTCCTCGCCGACGGCGTCCTTGACCGGGGCCTTCGGCGCCAGCTCGGCCCGCAAGAACCCGGCGAACTCCGCGAACGCCTCCTCGGCCGCCCGCGCGCCGTGCGCCAGGTCCGCCGAAAGCGCCTCACCCTGCGAGGACGCGCCGCCGGTGAGCTGGGTGAAGAACCCCGTCTCCTCCTTCAGCCCGGCCCACGTCTCGCACTGCTCCGCCACCTTCGCGACCTGACGCAGCGCCGAGACGTGCCCCGCGTCGGCCGCCGTGAGCAGGCCGTTGCGGATGTTCGCGAGCGCCTGCGGGACCTCGCCGATCCGGGCCGAGACGACCGACCAGTCCTGTTCGGTGTCGAGCGGCATCAGGTCGAACGCCATCCGCAGCTCCTGCACCGGGCTGGAGATGACGTTGAGGCTCGCGACGTCGAGGCCGGCTTCGTGGATCTCCTTCTCCAAGCCGACGCGCTCGGAGAACACGGCCTTGGCGGCGCGCTCCGCGGTGTCCCGTGGTTCGGCGGCGGTGACGGCGGCGTGCGCCCGCGCGGCGAGCCCGGCGCGCTCGGCGAACCCGTCCGCCGAGTAGTCGGTCAGCCGGTGGTCGTGACCCTTGATGCCGACGACCGTCGCGGTGACCGGGTCCGCGGCCGCGTAGTCGTCGACGAAGCGGTCACAGATCCCGTGCACGCCTTCGGAAGCAGTAGAAGCCATGCGCCGCACGCTACCGAACCACCGGTGGCGTGCGGTACGGACTTAAGTGCGGGCCGGGACGAGCCCGAGGCGCGCGATCACCTCGCGCGTCGCCTTCGACCGGTTGAACGTGTAGAAGTGCAGGTTCGGCACGCCCTCGGCGATCAGCTTCTCGCACAGCTCGGTGGTCACGTCGATGCCCGCCGCGCGGAACGCCTTGGGGTCGTCGGCCAGCGGTTCGAGCCGGTCCAGGAGCTTGCGGGGGGCCGGCGCGCCGGACAGCTTGATCGTCGTCTGCAGGGTCCGCATGGTCGTCAGCGGCATGACGCCCGGCAGCACCGGGACGTCGCAGCCGGTCGCGGCGACCCGGTCGCGCAGCCGCAGGAAGTCCTCGGGGTCGTGGAACAGCTGCGCGATCGCGAAGTCCGCACCCGCCCGCAGCTTGCGGACCAGGTACTTCGTGTCCGACTCCAGGTCGGGCGAGCGCGGGTGGCTGTAGGTGTACGCCGACACGCCGATGCAGAAGTCCCCCAGCGACCGGACCAGCTGCACCAGCTCCTCGGCGTAGGTGAGCCCCTCCGGGTGCGGGATCCAGTCGCCGTAGACGTCGCCCGGCGGGTCGCCGCGCAGCGCGAGGATGTTGCGGACGCCGACCGAGGCGTACCAGCCGATCACGTTCCGCAGCTCGGCGACGGTGTGGTTGACCGCGGTCAGGTGCGCCATCGGCACGAGCGTGGTCTCGGTGGCGACGCGCGCGATGCTGCGGATCGTGCCGTCGCGGCTGGAGCCGCCGGCCCCGTAGGTGATCGACATGTAGGCCGGGTCGTACGGCTCGAGCTCCCGGATCGCCTTCCAGAGGACGGCCTCGTCCGCCACGTCCCGGGGTGGGAAGAACTCGATGGAGAACTTCGGCCCGTCTCCTCGCAACCGCTCGATCACCGACGTCATACCCGGAATGTTAAGGGCCGACGCCCGCGATGCGGGAGCCCCCGTCCGCGTCGCGAGACTGACGTTCGAGTCAGGTTCGAGGACTAAACTGGCCGGGTGCGGGACGACGACGCGAGCTGGGACGAGGACGTGCGCCTCGCCGTCTACCACGCGTTCGCCGATCGCGGCCGCGCGCCGACCGCGCCGGAGCTGGCCGACGCGGCGGGCGGGTCACTGGCCGTCGCCAAGCAAGCGCTGCACCGGCTCGCCGAAGCGCACCACCTGGTGCTCGACGAGTTCGAGCACGTCGTGCTGGCCCACCCGTTCGCGGCGAGGTCGCTCGGCTTCTCGGTGATGGGCTCGCGCACGCTGTGGTGGGGCGGCTGCGCGTGGGACTCCTTCGCCATCCCCCACCTGGTGGCCGGCGAGCCGGAGGTGCTCGTCGCGACCCGCTGCCCCGGCTGCGGCCAGCCGCACGCCCTGGTCGTGGACCGCGCGGTGCCGCCCGAAGGCGCGCAGGTGGCGCACTTCCTCGTGCCCGCCGCGCGGATGTGGGACGACGTGCTGCACACCTGCGGGCACCAGCGCCTGTTCTGCTGCGAGTCCTGCGTGGACGCCTGGCTGGCGGCCACCGGGCAGGACAAGGGGTACGTCATGGACCTCGTCACGCTCTGGCGGCTGGCGCGCGGCTGGTACGAGGGCCGGCTCGAGCGCGGCTACCGGCGGCGGGAACCGGACAGCGCCGTCGCGTACTTCGCCGAAGCGGGCCTGACCGGGCCGTTCTGGGCGGCCACGGCCGGAGTCTGATTCACCACATCCGGGTGCCCCGGCAGCCCGCGCCCCCTTCGGTTCCGCGAGGATGGCGAGATGAACGCGCCCGTTTCCGACGCCGATCTGCCCGCCCACGTCGAGCGCGCGCTGGCCGGGTTCCTCGGCCGGGCGAGCGCGGAAATCGTGGCGACCGAGCCGACCGTGAAGGCCGGGATCGACGCGCTGAGCGGGTTCGTGCTGACCGGGGGCAAGCGCTTGCGCCCGACGTTCGCGTGGTGGGGCTGGCGCGGCGCGGGCGGCGACCCGGCCGGCCCGGACGCCGAGGGCGTGCTGCAGGCGGTGTCGAGCCTCGAGCTGATCCAGGCGTGCGCGCTGATCCACGACGACCTGATCGACTCCTCCGACTCCCGGCGCGGTTTCCCGACCGTGCACATCGCCGGCGCGAAGCTGCACGCCGACCAGGGCTGGCTCGGCTCCCCCGCGACGTTCGGCCTGGCCACCGCGGTGCTCGTCGGCGACCTGGCCCTGGCCTGGGCCGACGACATGTTCGCCGACGCCCCGCTGCCCGCGGAGACGCTGTCCGCGGCCCGCCCCGCGTGGCGCGCGATGCGCACCGAGGTGCTCGCCGGGCAGTACCTCGACGTCCGCACGCAGGCCACCGGCGACGCCTCCGTCGAGGCCGCGCTGAAGATCGACCGCCTCAAGACCGCCGCCTACACCGTCCAGCGGCCGCTGCACCTCGGCGCCGCGCTCGGTGGGGCCTCCCCCGAATTGATCGCCACGCTGCTGGAGTTCGGCGGCGAGGTCGGCGTCGCGTTCCAGCTGCGTGACGACCTCCTGGGCGTGTTCGGCGACCCGTCGGTCACCGGCAAGCCCGCCGGCGACGACCTGCGCGAAGGCAAGCGCACGCTGCTCGTCGCGCTCGGCCTGCAGCTCGCCACGGAGAAGGGCGAGACGGCCGCGGCCACGGTCATCGCGGACGCCATCGGCGACGCCGACCTGTCCGACGAAGGCGTCGAGACCGTCCGGATGGCGTTGCAGCAGGTCGGGGCGGTCGACGCGGTCGAGCGCCGGATCGACGAGCTGACCACCGCCGCGATGGCCGCGCTCGAGCGCGCGCACTTGGCCGAGCCGGCGCCCGCCGCGCTGACCGGGCTGGTCGTCAAGGCCACCCAGCGGACGTACTGACGTGCGGACGATCGACGGACCGGCCGACCACGTCGTCGTGATCGGGGCCGGGCTGGCCGGGCTTTCGACGACCCTGCACCTGCTCGGCGCGGGCCGGCGCGTCACGCTGCTGGAGCAGGCCGACGTCCCGGGCGGCCGCGCCGGGCAGACGAACTTCGACGGCAACGCCGTGGACACCGGCGCGAGCGTGCTGACCATGCCCGAGCTGCTCGAAGAGGCGTTCGCCGCGGTCGGCGAACCGCTGGCCAAGAACCTGCGCCTGACCCGGCTGGACCCGGCCTACCAGGCCCGGTTCGCCGACGGCAGCTCGCTGAAGCTGCGTACGGACGGCGACGCGATGGAGGCCGAGATCCGCGCCTTCGCCGGCGCCCGCGAGGCGGCGGGCTACCGGGCGCTGCGACGCTGGCTGAGCGAGCTGTACGCCGTGCAGAAGGACCGGTTCCTCGCGACGAACTTCGACTCGCCGTTCGACCTGGCTCGTCCCGAGCTGGCGAAGCTCGCCGCGCTGGGCGGGTTCGGCCGGCTCGGGCCGCGCGTCTCCCGCTACCTGCTCGACGAACGGGTCCGGCGGCTCTTCACCTTCCAGTCGCTCTACGCCGGTCTCGACCCGGCGAGCGCGATCGGCGCGTACGGCGTCATCGCCTACATGGACACCGTCGGCGGCGTCTACTACCCCGAAGGCGGGATGGGCGAGATCGGCCGCGCGATGACCGGCGCGGCGGGCCGGGCGGGCGCCGACGTGCGGTTCGGCACCGAAGCCGCGTGGCTCGAACGGGTGAATTCGCGGGTGCGCGCGGTCCGGACGCGCTCGGGCGAGCGGATCGCCTGCGACGCCGTCGTCCTCGCCACCGAGCTGAGCGCGGCCTACCGGCTCATCGGCGCGCGGCCCCGGCGAGCCGTGCCACTGCGGTACTCGTCATCGGCTGTCGTTTTGCACGGCCGGACCACCGAAAAGTGGGACCTCGGGCACCACACGATCTACTTCGGCGACGCCTGGGAGCGGACGTTCGCGGAGATCATCCGCGAAGGGAAGCTCATGAGCGACCCGTCACTGCTGGTCACGCGCCCGACGGCGACCGACCCGGGGCTGGCCGGGCGCGGCGGCGAGATCGTCTCCGTGCTCGCGCCCGCGCCGAACCTGCGTCGCGGGCCGATCGACTGGGAGCGCGTACGTGGGCCATACCGCGAAGAGCTCCTTCGCACGCTCGAAACGCGCGGCCTGACCGGCTTCGGCGACGAGTTCACCGTCGACGAGACGATCACCCCGGCGGACTGGGCGGCGCGCGGGCTCGCGGCCGGGACGCCGTTCTCGCTGGCGCACACGTTCGCGCAGACCGGCCCGTTCCGGCCGGCGAACCTGGTGCGCGCGGCGGGCAACGTGGTGCTCGCCGGCTGCGGCACCACCCCCGGCGTCGGCATCCCGCCCGTGCTCATCTCCGGACGGCTGGCCGCGGAAAGGATCACCGGCCGGTGAACGAACTCGACGCCGCGGGCATCACCGAGCCCGCTCTGCGGGCCGCGTACACGGAGTGCCGCCGCATCAACGCCCACCACGGGCGCACGTTCTTCCTGGCCACCCGGCTGCTGCCGGCCCGGGCCCGGCCGGCCGCGCACACGCTCTACGGGTTCGCGCGGATGGCCGACGAACTCGTCGACAACCCGGAGCCGGGCAGCGACCCCGCCGAGTCCTTGGACCGCGTCGCGGCGATGGTGGACGTCGTCTACGACGGTGGCACCCCGGGTGACCCGGTGCTGGTGGCCTTGGCCGACACCGTGCGGCGCTACGGCATCGCGCGGGACTTGTTCGACGCGTTCCTGAAGTCCATGCGGATGGATCTCCACCCGATCGAGTACCGGACGTTCGCCGAGCTGGGCGAGTACACGTACGGCTCGGCCGCGGTGATCGGGCTGCAGATGCTGCCGGTGTTCGGCACGGTCGGGCCGCGCGCCGGCGCCGAGCCCGGGGCGATCGCGCTCGGCGAGGCGTTCCAGCTGACGAACTTCCTGCGCGACGTCGGCGAGGACCTCGATCGTGGTCGCCTCTACCTGCCGACCTCGGAGCTGGGGGCGTTCGGCGTCTCGCGATCCTTGCTGGAGCAGCGTCGGCCCGATCCGCGGATCCGGGCGGCACTGGCGTACTTCGTCGCGCGGACGCGAGCGGTGTACCGGCGGGCCGAAGCCGGGGTTCCGTTGCTGCGGCCCGAATCGCGGGCGTGCGTGCGGACGGCGTTGACGCTGTACGCAGGTATTCTGGACGAGATCGTCGCGCTGGACTACGACATCCTCGCGCGGCGCGCGGTGGTGCCGAAGTCGCGCAGGCTGGTAGTCGCGCTACCACCCTTGGCCACGGTTTGGGCGCGCGAGACGTTCCGGGGCGGTCGTAGGCTGCGTTCATGACCGAACGACGCATCCGGATCGGGCTGCAGCTCCAGCCGCAACACGCCGACTACGACACCATCCGGCGCACCGCCTCGGCGGCCGAGGACCTCGGCGCCGACATCGTCTTCAACTGGGACCACTTCTACCCGCTCTACGGCGATCCCGAGGGCGCGCACTTCGAGTGCTGGACCATGCTCGGCGCGTGGGCGGAGTCGACGTCGCGCGTGGAGATCGGCGCGCTGGTGACCTGCAACAGCTACCGCAACCCCGAGCTGCTGGCCGACATGGCCCGCACGGTCGACCACATCTCCGGCGGCCGGCTCATCCTCGGGATCGGCTCGGGCTGGTTCGAGAAGGACTACGACGAGTACGGCTACGAGTTCGGCACCGCGGGCGGCCGCCTCGACGACCTGGCCGAGTCGCTGCCGCGCATCGAGTCGCGCCTGGGCAAGCTGAACCCGGCGCCGACCCGCAAGATCCCGGTGCTGATCGGCGGCGGCGGCGAGAAGAAGACCCTGAAGCTGGTCGCGAAGCACGGCGACATCTGGCACGGCTTCGGCGACCCGGAGGTCGTCGAGCGCAAGGTGAAGATCCTCGACCAGCACTGCGCGGACGTCGGCCGCGACCCGGCCGAGATCGAGCGTTCGTGCGGCGTCCAGGGCGAGCCGGACGAGCTGGGCCCGAAGCTGCTGGGCCTGGGCGTCACGACGTTCACGGTCGGCGTGGGCGGCCCGGACTACGACCTGGACGCGCTCAAGTCGTGGATCGCCTGGCGCGACAAGACCACCGGCTGACGCGGAGTCGGGCGTCGCGAATGAGTCATTCGCGACGTTCGGCCGGGGTCGGCGACGTCATGAACGACTCTTTCCTGTCGTCCAGCGTCATGAACGACCCGTTCATGACGTCGGGTGGACCGGTCACCGTCTGTTATCCCCTGCTCGGCGCGGGCCCACCGACTGCGCGCTCCCCGGACCGGCAGGTCAGAACGCCATCGCCTGCGCGCGCCGCTTCACCTCGGTGCCGTGGCTGGTGCGCAGGGCGTTGACCGGGGTGTTGCCCGGCAGGCTCTCGTCGGTCTCGAAGAGCCACCGCAGCATCTCGGTCCGGGAGAACCCGGCGTCGGCGAGCACCGTGATGGTCCCGGCGAGGCCTTTGACGACCCCGTCCTTGACCAGGAAGGCACCGGGAACGCACAGGTCGCCGCCTCGCCGGAAGGCGATCAGCTGCCCGTCGCGCAGCATCTGGCGAACCTTGTTGGCCGACGTCCCGAGGGCTTTCGCGACCTCTCCCACCGGGAGGACCGCGATGGCGGTGTCGAGCACGTCGTCGGCGACAGGAATCCCACTCACACGTGACACTCTGCCACATTCCGCACGCACGCCCGTTAGTGCGCACGGGTGACCCGCGAGGTCTCCTCCACCAACCGTGTGCGGTTCCGTACGATCCATACTCGTGACTCGCACCCAACCCGGCCTGGTCGGCACGCTCCTCGAGCGGCGCTACCGGGTGGACCGGCTGCTCGCGCACGGGGGGATGTCCTCCGTCTACCGGGGGACCGACACCCGGCTGGACCGTCCGGTCGCGATCAAGATCATGGACCCGCGGTTCGCCGACGACCGGTCGTTCGTCGACCGGTTCGTGCGCGAGGCGCAGTCGGCGGCGCAGCTGCACCACCCGCACGTGGTGGCGGTGCACGACCAGGGCTTCGACCTGCCCCAGGGCGCCGAGTCCGGGCTCGCGTTCCTGGTGATGGAGCTGGTCGACGGCGGCACGCTGCGCGACCTGCTGGCCGACCAAGGCCCCTTGGACGTCGCGCTCGCGCTGAGCGTGGCCGAGCCGGTGCTCTCGGCGCTGGCCGCCGCGCACCGGGCGGGGCTGGTCCACCGGGACGTCAAGCCGGAGAACGTGCTGATCGGCCGCTCCGGACCGCACACCGGCGGCGTCGTGAAGGTCGCCGACTTCGGCCTGGTGCGGGCCGTGGCGAGCGCGGGCACGACGAGCTCGAGCGTCATCCTGGGCACGGTCGCCTACCTGTCGCCCGAGCAGGTCGAGACCGGCGCGGCGTCCGCGCGGGGTGACGTCTACTCGGCCGGCATCCTGCTCTACGAAATGCTGACCGGGCAGGTGCCCTACACCGGCGACACCGCGATCTCGGTGGCGTACCGGCACGTGAACGACGACGTCCCGCGGCCGAGCGAGCTGCGCCCGGACCTGCCGCCCGCGCTGGACGAGCTGATCACGCGCGCGACCCGGCGCGACCCCGAGCTGCGCCCCGCCGACGCCGGGGACTTCCTGACCGAGCTGACGGCGGTGCGCGCGCAGGTGGGCCTGCTGCCGGTGACCGTGCCGGTCCCGGTCTCCCACGGCCAGGGCGACCTCGCCGACACCGAGCGCACGCTGCCACGGATCCCGCAGGTGCTGCCCGACACCGAGAAGACCATGCCGGTGCACCGCCCGAACGCGACGCGGGCGCTGAGCCACCCGGGCACCCCGCCCCCGGGCATCACCCAGCAGATCCCGCCCGTGCGCCCGCCGGTGGCGCGGCGCCGGAGCGAGGCGGAACCGGAGAAGCCGAAGGACAACCGGAAGCGGATCGCCATCATCGCCGGCGCGGTGCTGCTGTTCGGCGGCCTGATCACGGCGTTCATCTTCATGCTCACCGACACCGGCGGCGACAAGACCTCGACGGTGCCGAAGCTGGCCGGGCTGAACCAGGCGGCGGCGGGTGACGCCCTGCGCTCGGCGAAGCTGACGCCGCGGTTCAGCCAGGAGTTCGACAACACGGTGCCGTCGAACACCGTGCTGCGCAACGAGCCCCCCGAAGGCACCACGCTGACGCCGAACTCGACGGTGTCGGTCGTGCTGTCCAAGGGCCGCCCGGCGGTGCCGGACATCCGGCCGGGCACCGCGCTGCCCGACGCCGAGCAGGCGATCAAGACCGCGCAGCTGGCCCCGGTCCGCGGGACGGACGACTTCGACGCCGACGTCCCGCAGGGCGCGGTGATCCGCACCGAGCCGTCCGCGGGCAGCCAGCTGAACATCGGCGGCCAGGTCACGATCGTCGTGTCGAAGGGCCCGATCCCGCTGCCGCCGGTCCCGGACGTCGCCGGGCGGAGCAAGGACGAGGCGTTCCAGCTGCTGCAGCAGGCCGGCTTCGAGCCGTTCCAGGCGGGCGAGGAGTTCAAGCAGGACGTCCCGGGCGGCGCCGTCACCCGGACCGACCCGCCGGCCAACGCGCAGGCGAAGGAAAAGCGGATCGGCGTCTTCGTCAACAACGCCGTCCAGGTGCCGGACGTGCGGTTCCGCTCGTTCGACGACGCCCAGAAGATCCTCGAGCAGGCCGGGCTGCAGGCCGACCGCGACGGCGGCCGGGGCCGCGGCGGCGGTGGCGGCGGCTTCGACTTCGTCTTCCAGCAGGACCCGCAGCCGGGCACGTTCGTGCAGAAGGGCAGCAAGGTCAAGCTGAAGGGCTTCGGGGGATGATCGGCAGCCGAGGCCGCGTGACCGGCACGATCGGCCCCGGCCTCATCGGCGAGGTGCTCCTGAGCGTCCGGGGCGGCACGGAGGCGTTCTACGCCTACCCGGCCGACCCGGACGCGAGCTTCTCCTCCGGCACCCAGGTGCTCGTCGTGGACTTCGAACCCCCTCGCACGGTTTATGTCGAACGGTGGCAACCGCTGGGCCGCTAGCGGCGTCGAAGGGCTACCAACACAACAGAAGAGCGAGGGGTGTGGGAGGCCAATGAACATCCTGCTGATCGTCGGCATCGCCGTCGTGGGCGTGATCGTGATCTTCGGACTGCTGCGGATCCTGTACAAGGTGGCGGAGCCGAACGAAGCGCTGATCGTGTCCGGCTGGGGGATCCGGGTCGAGCGCAGCGAAACCGCGGACAGCCTGGGCTTCAAGATCATCACCGGTCGCGGCGTGAACGTCATCCCCGGTTTCCAGACCGCCCGGCGGCTGTCCCTGGACACCCGGGGCGTCAACCTGCAGGTCTCCTGCGTGACCCGGCAGGGGCTGCCGGTCACCGTGCGGGCCGTGGTGATCTACAAGGTCGGTGACGACTTCTCGTCGATCGCCAACGCCGCCCGCCGGTTCCTGGACCAGCAGAAGGGCATGAACGACACGATCCACGAGCTCTTCTCCGGGCACCTGCGCTCGATCGTGGGCGGGCTGACCATCGAGGAGATGATCCACAACCGGGACGCGCTCACCGGTGAGGTGCGCCAGTCCTCGGCCACGGAGATGATCAAGCTGGGCCTGATCGTGGACTCCCTGCAGATCCAGGAGATCGACGACGAGTCGGGCTACATCCTCAACCTCGGCAAGCCGCACGCCGCCGCGATCGCCGCGTCGGCCCGCATCGCCGAGGCGCAGCGCGACCAGGAGGCCGCCGAGGTCGAGCAGATGTCCGCGGCGAAGAAGGCGGCCGCGGTCCGCGAAAGCCAGATCCAGCAGGCCGGCTACCAGGCCGAGGTCGACCAGGCGCGGGCGAAGATGTCCCAGTCGGGTCCGCTCGCCGAGGCGACCGCGCGCCAGGAGGTCGTCGTCCAGGAGACGCGGGCGGCCGAGCTGGAGGCGGCGCTCGCGGAACAGCGGCTGCAGTCGCAGGTCCGCAAGCCGGCCGACGCGAAGGCGTACGACACGCGTACGACGGCCGACGCGGCCCGTGACGCTTCCATCGCGAAGGCGCAGGCCGAGGCGAAGGAGACCGAGCTGCGGGCGGCGGCGGACGCGACCCGCGTCAAGACCGCGGCCGAGGCCGAAGCGCAGGCGACGAAGGCCCGTGCGGAGGCGGCGGCCGGGGCGACCCGGGCGACCGGTGAGGCGGAGGCAGCCGCGGCCAAGGCACGCGGTCTCGCCGACGCGGAAGCCGCGAAGGCGAAGGGTCTCGCCGAAGCCGAGTCGGCGCGGGCGAAGGGCCTGGCCGAGGCGGACGCCATCAAGGCGCGCGCCGCGGCGCTGGCCGAGAACCAGGAGGCGGTCGTCGCGCAGCAGCTGGCCGAGCGCTGGCCGGAGATCGTCGAGGCGGGCGCGAGCGCGTTCGGCAACATCGACCACATGGTCGTGCTCAACGGCGCCGACGGCATGTCCGACATGTTCGCCAAGGCGCTGTCGCTCGGCGGAACCGGTCTCGGCCTGGCCCGGCAGCTGATGGACGCCATGGGCAAGCCGGCCGAGCCGGAGCTCGACGAGCCCGCCCGGCGCAACGGCGAACTCAAGTTGAGCGACCAGTAGTTCACTCCGCGTACGGCCCTCGTGTCCCGGATCACGGGAGGCAAGGGCCGTACGCCCGTTCGGGGGCGGCAATTCCCGGGCGGTTGTCCTACCGTGGGCGCATGGTGCCGGACAGCGTGTCGCGGGCCGTCCGATGAGCTTCTTCACCGGCGGTCCCCGCGAGCGTCCCCTGTTCCCCGTGCCGGAGCAGGAGCTCTACGCGTTCAACGGACGACACTGGACCGATCCCCCGCGCGAGCACATCGTCCCGGCGGTGCTGCCGTGGGCGCAGCCGCTGGGCCGGTCCGAGCGCACGATCGTGGCGCTGCGGTCGGTCGAGGTCTGGCCGCAGGCGCTGACGCTGCGCATCACGGTGTTCTCCCGCGACAGCCTGGTCGACGACCCCGCCGAGGGGCTGATCGACCACCGGCGCAAGCCCGACTACAACGGGCTGCTGATCGGCGTGCTCTACGCCGACGGCAGCCGGGCGAGCTCCGAGACGATCTCGGTGCCGTCCGCCTCCGAACCGGAGGAACCGGTGCTGCGGGCGCAGCCCGTCGGCGGCACGCGCTTCGCCGTCGAGCACGAAGTGTTCCTGTGGCCGCTCCCGCCGGCCGGTCCGCTGAAGCTGGTCGTGCAGTGGTCAGACCGGCAGATCGCCGAGACGCGCACGACGCTCGACGGCGGCGCGATCCGGGCCGCGGCGAAGGACGCCGCGGAGATCTGGCCGGGGCTCGGCAAGCGGCAGGTGAACGGCCTGCCGGTGCGCCGCGTCGGCAAGCAGGTGGCGCTCACCCCCGAATGGGGGACCTCGGTGGTGCGGGCGGAAGAGCCCGGGTCCACCCCCGCGGAGTAGCGGATTTCCCGATCTGTGACCCCGGGCACCGGCGGCCGGGGTATCTCGAATGGATGAACGGGGTGGGTAGTTAGCGTCGAGGAAACACTTCGACCACCCGCCCGTCACGTCGGGCTGGTGCAGTGCTGTGACCGGGGCGCCGCCCCGGGCCGGGGGCTTCGCCACCCGGACCCCCGCAAGACGCTGGTTCTACCCTTCCGACGCACGTGGCCGTGCACACCCGCGAACCCGGAAAGGTCGCCCATGGCAGGCTCTCCGCTCAGCGCCCTCGACGTCGCTTTCCTTTGCCTGGAAAGCGAAACCTCCCCGATGCACATGGGGGCGGTGGTCACCTTCACCGCCCGCGGTCCGGTGGACCCCGCCGCGGTGACCGCGCTGCTGGCCGACCGCGCCGCCCGGCTGCCGAAGCTGCGCCAGCGGGCCCGCGCGGAGCTGTTCCCGCCGGGGTCGGCCAGCTGGGCCGAAGACCCGGAGTTCGTTGCGACGGACCACATCCACCACGTGACGCTGAGCTCGCTGTACGAGCCGGACCCCCTCGGGGCGTACGCGTCGCGGTGGATCGCCGAGCCGCTCGACACGTCCCGGCCGCTGTGGGACCTCACCCTCGTCACCGGGCTGCCGGACGGGAACTTCGCGCTGCTGCTGAAGCTGCACCACGCCCTCACCGACGGTGCCGGCGCGTACGCGGTCGCGGCCGGCCTGCTCGACGGCGTCAAGCTGCCGGAGCGGACGCCGTCGCGGCCGATCCCGGCCCCACGGTCCACTTTGGACACGATGAAGGACGCGCTGGGCACGGCCTGGGGCCAGGCGAACGAAGCCGCCGGGATCGCGTCGTCGGTGGTGCGGGCGACGCGGCCGACGTTGTCCCCGGTGTCGGCGCCGGTCTCGGCCGAGCGACGGCTCGGGTTCGTGCGGCTGCCCCTGTCCGAGCTGCGCCGGGTGCGCAAGGCCCACGGCGGCACGACCAACGACGTCGTGCTGGCGGTGCTTTCCGGCGCACTGCGCGAATGGCTGGTGAACCGCGGCCACCGCGCCGACGGCCGCACGCTGCGCGCGCTGATCCCGGTGAGCGTCCGCGGCCGGGCGGGCGGCTCGCTGGGCGGCAACAAGCTGTCCGGGTACCTGTGCGACCTGCCGATCGGCGAGGACGACCCGGTCCAGCGGCTCCGGGTGGTCCGCCGGGCGATGACCCGCAACAAGGCGGCGGGCCCGAGCCGCGGCGCGGGCGCGCTGCCGCTGCTCGCCGGCCGCGTCCCGCCGCTGCTGCACCGGCTGGGCACCCGCGCCGCGGGCCAGGCGGCGCCGCTGCTGTTCGACCTGGTGATCACGACGGTGCCGGTCCCGCCGGCCCGGCTGTCGCTCGACGGCGCGCCGCTGTCGGAGATCTACCCGTTCGTCCCGCTCGCCCCGCGCCACGCGATCGGCATCGCGGTGGCGACGTACCGCGACTCGGTCCACATCGGACTGCAGGCCAACGGCGCCGCGGTGCCGGACGTGGGCTCCCTGCGCGACGCGGTCCTGAAGTCCGCGGACCGCCTGCTCGACGCCTCCTGACCCAAGCGACTCAGCCGCGGAGCATCTCCGCGACCAGGAACGCCAGCTCCAGGGACTGCTGCGTGTTCAGGCGCGGGTCGCAGGCCGTCTCGTAGCGCCCGGACAGGTCGATGTCCGAGATCTCCTGGGCGCCGCCCAGGCACTCCGTGACGTCCTCGCCCGTGAGCTCCACGTGGATGCCGCCCGGGTAGGTGCCCAGCTGGTTGTGGACCTCGAAGAAGCCCTGGACCTCGTCGACGATCCGGTCGAAGTGGCGGGTCTTGTAGCCGGTCGACGACTCGTGCGTGTTGCCGTGCATCGGGTCGCACTGCCAGATGACCTTGTGCCCGGACGCCTCGACCCGCTCGACGATGCCCGGCAGCACCTCGCGGACGTTGCCGTTGCCCATCCGCGCGATCAGCGTGAGCCGGCCGGCCTCGTTGCGCGGGTCGAGCCGCTCGACGTACTCGACGGCCTGGTCGGGCGTGGTCGTCGGGCCGATCTTCAACCCGATCGGGTTGGCCAGCAGCTCGGCGAACGCGATGTGCGCGCCGTCCAGCTGCCGGGTCCGCTCGCCGATCCAGAGGAAGTGCGACGAGAGGTTGTACAGCTTCGGGTTCGCCGCGTCGGCGTTGTCCAGACGCAGCATCGAACGCTCGTAGTCGAGCAGCAGCGCTTCGTGGCTGGCGAAGATCTCGGTGGACTGCAGCGACGTGTCGGTGACGCCGCACGCCGACATGAACCGCAGGCCGCGGTCGATCTCGTTGGCCAGCGCCTCGAAGCGCTGCGCCGCCGGCGACGCCGACACGAAGTCCTTGTTCCAGTCGTGCACCTGGTGCAGGTCGGCCATCCCGGCGCCGGTGAGGGCGCGGACGAGGTTCATCGCGGCGCCCGCGTTCGCGTAGGCCCGGATCATCCGGCCGGGGTCCGGCACCCGCAGCTCGGGCTTGGCGACGAGGGAGTTGATGATGTCGCCGCGGTACACCGGCAGGCCGAGGGCGTCCGTCGCGGCCGAGCGCGGCTTCGCGTACTGGCCGGCGATGCGCCCGACCTTGACCACCGGCAGGCTGGCGCCGTAGGTCAGCACGACCGCCATCTGCAGCAGCGTCCGCAGGTTGGCGCGGATGTGCGGCTCGGTGTTGGACTCGAAGGTCTCCGCGCAGTCACCACCCTGCAGGAGGAAGGCCTCACCGCGGGCGACCATGGCCAAGCGGTCCTTCAGCCGGTCGATCTCCGGCGGGACGGTGATCGGCGGCACGCTCTCCAGCACGGCCCGGACCCGCCGGGTCGCGTCCGGGTCCGGCCACTCCGGCTGTTGCGCGGCCGGCCGCTCCAGCGCCTCGTCGAGCCGCGTGCGCAGCTCGGGCGGCAGCGGCGGAAGTTCGGGCAGCGTGTCGACAGGGACGTCCACAGTCCAGTTCACGAACACCAGGATAGGGTTCCCGCCCCGCTCCGCTTCGCCCGGTTCGCCCCCGAGCTGGCAAGCGCCTAGATTTCCCCACCGAGCTGGGGACATGCTCCCGACCGGCCGGGTGCGAGCCCGCACGGCGGGCGAACCCGCCGTGCGGACCTCACTCAGCAGGGACGTCCGGACGCGAACGTCGCCACCGCGTTCACGCGGGAGAACGCCGGCACCCGCAGCAGCACGCCGGTGTACTTCTCGCCGGTGAACAGGCACCACGTATCCTGGCTGCCGTTCTGTTCGGTGACCGCGGTGAACGGCGGCGCGATCGACGGCGTCGGCGCCGACAGGCAGAGCGCATTCGTGCCGAACCCCACCAGGACGAGGCTTTCCGGAATGCACGCCGTGGTCCGCGCGGACGCCGACGGTGCGGTCAGCAGCATCGTGGCCAGCGCGGACACGGCGAAGAGCGCCATTCTTTTCATGATTTTTTCCCCTCTTTTCCCCAGTGAGGGGAACAACCCCCTCACATTCCAGATTGACAGGAACTGTCCACCGCTGGGAAGACCCCGTCACGCAGATAGCGGAGCACCGCCGCGTTCCCGCAAGCGTTTTCCCGTGTGAAGACGCCGTGGCCGCCCGCGTCGACGGTCACCAGCCGCGCCCGGTTTCCGAACGCCGCTCGCGTTTCGCGCGCGCCGGACAGCGGGGTCGCCGGGTCGCGCAGGTTCTGCACCAGCAGGACGTTCGCCGGGCCGGGGCCGCCGACGCGCACCGGCGGTTCGGTGCGCTCGACCGGCCAGGACGCGCACGGGTTCACGTTCGCCGCGGCCGGCCCGAACATCGGGTGCCGCACCCGCTCGCGCTCGACCGCGCGCTGGTAGTAGCCGACCCGCTCGGGCCAGTCGGAGTCGTTGCAGATCACCTGGAGCTGCAGCGCCGCGCGGGTGTCGCCGTCGAGCGGCCCCGCCGCGACGCGCGCGGTGCCCGCCCACTCGGCGGCGAGGGCGGGGAAGGACGCGTCGTCGTAGAGCCCGTTCCAGGTGTCCGAGCGGAACTCCGGCCCCCGCACCGCGGCCAGCTCGGCGAACTTCGCCGTCACCGCCGCCGGGGTCCGCCCCAGGTGGTAGCCGTCGTCGCGCGCGGCGGCCCAGGCGGCGAAGTCCGGGAACCGGTCGTCGAAGCCTTCGGCGAAGCGCTGGTTGGCG
Source organism: Amycolatopsis sp. cmx-4-37 (assembly GCA_049998055.1). Taxonomy (GTDB): domain Bacteria; phylum Actinomycetota; class Actinomycetes; order Mycobacteriales; family Pseudonocardiaceae; genus Amycolatopsis. Next base: position 320,035 of record JAEBEK010000009.1, read on the forward strand.
CGGACGTCGAGGCCGCGCGGGCCCAGGACGCTGTCGAGCACGATCCGGTCGCCGCGGGCGGGGAACATCGACGCGTAGGCGGCGCCGAGGTAGCTGCCGTACGAGAGGCCGTAGTAGGAGATCTTCCGCTCCCCCAGCGCTTCCCGGATCCGGTCGAGGTCGCGCGCGGTGTTCGCGGTCGTCATGTGCGGCAGCAGATCCGCCGTCGCCGCCTCGCCGCACTGTCTCGCGACGACACGCGCTTTCGCCGCGGTGGTGACGACGTCACGCGGGCCGCCCGCGTACGGGCCGAGCACGGCGCCACGCTGCTCGGGCGTCATGGCGCACGTCACCGGCGTGCTGTAGCCGGTGCCGCGCGGGTCGAACCCGATGACGTCGTAGGCGTCCGGGAGGCCGGAACCGCCCGTCCGCTGCTGCAGCTGGGCCGGCATGGCGAGCCCGGGACTGCCCGGGCCGCCGGGGTTCATCAGCAGCACGCCGCGGCGCTGGCCCGGCACCCCCGCGTGCCGGGACAGGGTCAGCTCGATGGTGCGGTCCGGATGCGCGTAGTCGAGCGGCACGCGCAGTTTCGCGCATTCGAGCCCGGCCGTGGGCGACGGCGTCATGCCGTAGTCCGGGCAGGGCACCGTCCACTCGAGACGCGGGGACGCGTCCGCCGGAGGTGCGGCGAGCAGGGGCAGGAAAGCGAGGAGCATCAACAGTTTCCGCATGCCCCGAGCCTGGCCCGGCGAGAGCGCGCGGACGTCAGCCCGAGGGCCGGACCGGAAGGTCCTCCCCCGGGCTGACGGCGGTTACGCGGCTTGCGCGCGGTTGTAGAGGTTCTGCGCGTCGGTGCCGAAGTACGGCCCGAACATGTACCCCGGCAGGAACACGTACCCGAAGCTGTTCACCGAGGCCTGGACGCCGGTGCCGGTCGCCTCGCTGAACGACAGGAACCACGGGCCTCCGCTGGACCCGCCGGTCATGTTGCAGCGCATGCCGTGGTCCTGGGTCAGCAGGAAGTCCGTGAACGTCGTGCCGCTGCAGTAGTCCAGCTTGGTGCCGTCGTACGGCGCCTCGGCCGGGTAGCCGAAGGTGTACATGCTCTGGTTCTTCGGCTGGTTGAACGCGATCCCCTGCGCGCCGACGACGTCGGTGAGCCGCTGCCCGTCGAGCGGGTTCACCACGGCCATCCCGACGTCGTAGTTCATGTCCTCACTGGCTTCCCACTGCGGCGTGGTCAGCGTGGTCTTGGCCGCCCACTGGCCGTAGGGCGCGTTGCCGTTGTCGTAGCCCGGGACGAAGGTCCACTGCGTGTGCCAGGTGCCCTGGTACTTGACGCAGTGCCCGGCGGTGACGACGACGCTGCCGTTGGTGCTCGTGACGGCGTCACCGGAGCAGGAGGCGTTCTGGCCGTTGAAGACGAAGAACACGCGCCCGGCGGTGTGCGTCACCTGGCCGCCGCCGGTCCACACGCCGCCGCCGTTCGGAATGCTCCGGATGATCGCGCTCTGCCCGCGTTCCACGTCCTTCGGCGTGAAGGCGGGGGCCTTGACGAGGGTGTCCATCGGGACGGCCGACCGCATGGCCTCGGGCGTCCAGAAGGGTTTCGGCGCGGCCTGGGCGGGCACGCCGACCAGGGCGAACGCAAGGGAGAGGACCGCGGTGACGACCGCTGCTCGCAACGATGTGTGCTTCAAGACGCCCCACCTTCCGCGAAAGTGAATTGTCGCAAAACCGGCACAGCTACTCGAAAGTAGTTGTCCGTGTACGCAGAGCACAGCCACCGTTCGGCCCAAATAGCGAAACCGTCGAAAGCCCCTCGCCAGCGGCGAGGGGCCTTCGGCAGAACTACGTCAGACGACCACGAGCGGCAACGCCGTCGGGTGGACCGGGGCCGGGAGGTCCGACGCGCCCGTCAGGAACGCGTCGACCGCGTTGGCCACCGAACGGCCCTCCGCGATCGCCCACACCACCAGTGATGCCCCGCGGTGGGCGTCGCCGCAGACGAAGACCCCCGGGGTCTCCGTCTGCCAGTCCGCGCCGCACGACAGCGTGCCGCGGCGGGTCAGCGAGAGGCCCAGCTCGGAAAGCAGCGGCATCTCCTCGACGCCCTCGAAGCCGATCGCCAGCAGGACCAGGTCGGCCGGGAGCGTCTCGATCTCGTCGTTGATCGGGATCACCTCGCGGCGGCCCGTCGCCGGGTCCTTCTGGACGCGGACCTGCTGCAGCTCCACTGCCGTCACGCGACCGTCGGAGGAACCGACGAACCGCTTGACCGCGACGGCGAACTTCCGCTCGCCCGCCTCCTCGTGCGCCGGGTAGGTGCGCAGGATGTACGGCCAGGTCGGCCACGGCGAACGCTCATCGTCCCTTGTGGACGGTGGCGTCGGGTACTGGTCCAGCTGGGTCACCGAAAGCGCGCCCTGGCGGGTGGCGGTGCCGTAGGAATCGGCGCCGGTGTCGCCGCCGCCGATGATCACCACGTGCTTGCCGCGCGCGTCGACCGACGGCGGGCCGTCGCCTTCGACGAACCTGTTGGCCGGTACCAGGTGCTCCATCGCCAGGTGGACGCCGCTCAGCTCGCGGCCCGGCGTCACCTTGTCGTCGCGGCCGCGCAGCGCGCCGACCGCGAGGACCACCGCGTCGTACTGCGCGCGCAGGTCCTCCACCGTCAGGTCGACGCCGACCTCGCAACCGGTGACGAACTTGGTGCCCTCCTTGCGCAGCTGCGCGAGGCGCCGGTCGAGGACCTTCTTCTCCATCTTGAACTCGGGGATGCCGTAGCGCAGCAGGCCGCCGAGGCGGTCGTCGCGCTCGAACACCGTGACCTCGTGGCCGGCGCGGGTCAGCTGCTGCGCGGCGGCGAGCCCGGCCGGGCCGGAGCCGACCACGGCGACCCGCTGCCCACTGGCCACTTCGGACACCTGCGGCTGGACGTAGCCCGCTTCCCACGACTGGTCGGCGATCGTCTGCTCGACGCGCTTGATCGCCACCGGCCCGCCGGAGGCCGGCGAGACCGACAGGACGCAACCCGCCTCGCACGGCGCCGGGCACAGCTTCCCGGTGAACTCGGGGAAGTTGTTGGTGGCGTGCAGCCGGTCACTCGCCGCGGCCCAGTCGCCGCGGCGGACCAGGTCGTTCCACTCCGGGATCAGATTGCCGAGCGGGCAGCCGGAACCGCCGGAGTGGCAGAACGGGATGCCGCAGTCCATGCAGCGCGTCGCCTGCTTGCGCACCTTTTCGTTGCGCTCGCCCGGGTCGACGTCCGCGTAGACCTCGCCCCACGAGGAAAGCCGTTCCTCGTAGGACTTCTTGGGCGGCTCTTCGCGCTCGTACTTGAGAAAACCGGTCGGGTCAGCCACGAGCGGCCTCCATGATGGCTTCGTCGACGTCGCGGCCGGCGGCCTTCGCCGCCTTCGCCGCGTCCAGGACCCGCTGGTAGTCCCGCGGCATCACCTTGGTGAACGCCACGGAGCGGCGCGGCCAGTCGCCGAGCAGCGAGGCCGCGACCGCGGAGCGGGTGAGATCGTAGTGCTGTTGCACGGTTTTCTTCAGCCAGGCCAGGTCGTCCGCGGTCGGCTTGAGCAGGTCCACCATGTCCTGGTTGACCTTCTTGCGGTCGACGTCGAGCACGAACGCCATGCCGCCGGACATGCCGGCCGCCAGGTTGCGCCCGGTCGGGCCGAGCACCACCGCGCGGCCGCCGGTCATGTACTCGAAGGCGTGGTCGCCGACGCCCTCGGCGACGACGGTGGCGCCGGAGTTGCGGACGCAGAACCGTTCGCCGACCTGGCCGCGCAGGAAGATCTCGCCGGCCGTCGCGCCATACGCGATCGTGTTGCCCGCGATCGTCTGCGCCTCGGCGGCGAACGCGGCCTCCGGGTCGGGGCGGACGACGATCCGGCCGCCGGAAAGGCCCTTGCCGACGTAGTCGTTCGCGTCGCCGACCATGTCGAGGGTGAGGCCGCGCGGCAGGAACGCGCCGAGCGACTGCCCCGCCGATCCGGTGAGCGTGACGTTGATCGTGCCCTCGGGCAGGCCGTCACCGCCGTAGCGGCGGGTGATCTCCGAGCCGAGCAGCGTGCCGACGGTCCGGTTCACGTTGCGCACCGGCAGTTCGAGCCGCACCGGGTGCGCGTCTTCCAGGGCCGCCTCGGCGAGCTGGATGAGCGTGCGGTCCAGGGCGTGCTCGAGGCCGTGGTCCTGGCCGCGGGTCCGCCGCTTCGCGCCGCCGTACGGCGTCTCGGTCGGCATCTCGAAGATCGGCGCCAGGTCCAAACCGGACGCCTTCCAGTGGTCGACGGCCTCGTCGGTGTTCAGCAGCTCGGCGTGCCCGATGGCCTCGTCGAGCGTCCGGAAACCGAGGGCCGCCAGGGTTTCCCGGACTTCTTCGGCGATGAACTTGAAGAAGTTCACCACGTGCTCGACCTGGCCGGTGTAGCGCTTGCGCAGTTCGGGGCTCTGCGTGGCGACGCCGACCGGGCAGGTGTCGAGGTGGCAGACGCGCATCATGATGCAGCCCGCGACGACGAGGGGGGCCGTCGCGAAGCCGTACTCCTCGGCGCCGAGCAGCGCCGCGATGACGACGTCGCGCCCGGTCTTCATGGCGCCGTCCACCTGCACGGTGATCCGGTCGCGCAACCCGTTGAGCAGCAACGTCTGCTGGGTCTCGGCGAGGCCGATCTCCCACGGCGTGCCCGCGTGCTTGAGCGAGTTCATCGGGGACGCGCCGGTGCCGCCGTCGTGGCCGGAGATCAGCACGACGTCCGCGTGCGCCTTGGACACGCCCGCCGCGACCGTGCCGACACCCAAGGAGGACACCAGCTTCACGTGGATGCGGGCGTGCTCGTTGGCGTTCTTGAGGTCGTGGATCAGCTGGGCGAGGTCCTCGATGGAATAGATGTCGTGGTGCGGCGGCGGCGAAATGAGGCCGACGCCCGGCGTCGAGTGCCGGGTGCGTGCGATCCACGGGTACACCTTGTTCGGCGGCAGCTGGCCGCCCTCACCGGGCTTCGCACCCTGCGCCATCTTGATCTGGATGTCGTCGGCGTTGACCAGGTACTCGCTCGTGACGCCGAACCGTCCACTCGCGACCTGCTTGATCGCGCTGCGGCGTTCGGGGTCGTAGAGCCGCTCGGGGTCCTCGCCGCCCTCGCCCGTGTTGGACCGGCCGCCGAGCCGGTTCATCGCGATGGCCAGGGTTTCGTGCGCCTCGGCCGAAATCGAACCGTACGACATCGCGCCGGTGTTGAAGCGCTTGAAGATCGCTTCGGCGGGCTCGACCTCGTCGAGCGGCACCGGCTCGCGGACGCCGTCGCGGAAGGCGAACAGGCCGCGCAGCGTGCCGCCCTCGCGGTAGAGGCGGTGGACCTCGTCGGTGTACTTGCGGTACACGTCCTCACGGCCGGTCTTGGACGCGTGCTGCAGCAGGAACACCGTCTCCGGCGTGAACAGGTGCAGCTCGCCCTCGCGGCGGTAGGCGTACTCGCCGCCGGTGTCGAGTCCACGGTGGACACGCTCGGTCGGGTTGTCCGGGTACGCGCGGCGGTGCCGGACGGCGACCTCTTCGGCGAGCACCTCGAGGCCGACGCCGCCGAGCTTCGACGACGTCCCGGTGAAGTACTCGTCGAGCAGGTCCTGGGCCAGGCCGAGGGATTCGAAGACCTGGGCGGCGGTGTACGCGCCGACCGTCGAGATGCCCATCTTGGACATGATCTTCAGGACGCCCTTGACCAGCGCCTGCACGTAGTTGCGGATCGCCTTGCCGGACTCGATCCCGGTGACCGCGCCCTGGCCGATCATGTCTTCGATCGTCTCGAAGGCCAGGTACGGGTTGACCGCGGCGGCGCCGTAGCCGAGCAGCAGCGCGATGTGGTGCACCTCGCGCGCGTCCCCGGATTCGACGACCAGCGCGACGCGCAGGCGTTCCTTGGTGCGGACCAGGTGGTGGTGCACCGCGGAGACCAGCAGCAGCGACGGGATCGGCGCCATCCGGTGGTCGGAGTCGCGGTCGGACAGCACGAGCGTGCGCGCGCCGGCCGCGATCGCCTCGGACGCCTCGCGGCGGACCCGCTCGATCGCACCGGCCAGCGCCTCGGCGCCACCGTCCACTTCGTACAGTCCGGAAAGGACACTGCAGGCGAAGCCGGGGAGGTCGCCGTCGTCGTTGATGTGGATGAGCTTCGCGAGCTCGTCGTTGTCGATCACCGGGTACGGCAGCTTGAGGTGGCGGCACGACGCCGGGCCGGGAGCCAGGAGGTTGCGCTCCGGGCCCATGATCCGCGCCATGCACGTGACGAGCTCTTCGCGGATCGCGTCCAGCGGCGGGTTGGTCACCTGCGCGAAGTTCTGCTTGAAGTAGTCGTAAAGCAGCCGGGATCGCTGCGACAGCACCGCGGGCGGGGTGTCCGAACCCATCGAGCCGATCGGCTCGGCGCCCTTCTCGGCCATCGGCGCGAGCAGGATCTTCAGCTCTTCTTCGGTGTAGCCGAAGGAAAGCTGGCGGCGCAGCACCGAGTCGTGGCTCTGCACGACGTGGTCGCGGTCGGGCAGCTCGGCGAGCTTCAGCAGGCCGGCGTGCAGCCAGCCCTCGTACGGGAGCTTGCCGGCGAGCGCGGACTTGACCTCTTCGTCGTCCACGATCCGGCCGGCCTCGGTGTCCACCAGGAACATCCGGCCGGGCTTGAGGCGGCCCTTGGCCACGACGTCCTTGGGGGCGACGTCGAGGACGCCGGCCTCGCTGGCGAGCACGACGCGGTCGTCGGCCGTGCGCCACCAGCGCGCGGGGCGCAGGCCGTTGCGGTCCAGGACCGCGCCGACGAGCGTGCCGTCGGTGAAGGTGACGCACGCGGGGCCGTCCCACGGCTCCATGAGACTGGCGTGGAACTGGTAGAAAGCGCGGCGCTCGGGCTTCATGGTGGCGTGGTTTTCCCACGCCTCCGGGATCATCATCAGCACGGCGTGCGGCAGCGACCGCCCGCCGAGGTGCAGCAACTCCAGGACCTCGTCGAAGGACGCCGAGTCCGACGCGTCCGGCGAGCAGATCGGGAACAGCCGGGACAGGTCGCCGTCGAGGAGCTCGGACTCCAGCAGCGCCTCGCGGGCCCGCATGCGGTTGCGGTTGCCGCGGATGGTGTTGATCTCGCCGTTGTGGGCCACGAACCGGAACGGGTGCGCGAGCGGCCACGACGGGAAAGTGTTGGTGGAGAAGCGGGAGTGCACCAGCGCGATGGCGCTTTCCAGCCGCTCGTCGCGCAGGTCGGCGAAGAACGCGGGCAGCTGCTCCGGCGTCACCATTCCCTTGTAGACGATCGTCCGCGAGGACAGCGACGGAAAGTACGTGCCACAGCCGGAGTTGGCGCTTTCGTGCTCGACGCGCTTGCGCAGGCAGAAGGCCAGGCGGTCGAGCTCGATGCCGGCTTTTCCTTCCGCCGCCACGAAAAGCATGGCGAAGTGCGGCATGACCGAGCGGGCGGTCGGGCCGATGTCCGCGCGGTCGGCGTCCACCGGTACCTCGCGCCAGCCGAGGACCTCCAGGCCCTCTTCGACGGCGATGCGTTCGGCCAGTTCGACGCCCTTGCGGCGCTGCTCGGCGTCTTCGGGCAGGAACGCGATGCCGGCGGCGTAGGCGTGGTGGCCGTGCTCGTCGGGCTCGGGAAGCAAAAAACCGGCTTCGGCGCGCAGCAGCTCGTCGGGCAGCTGCAGCAGGATGCCGGCGCCGTCGCCGCTGGTCGGCTCGGCGCCGGCGGCGCCGCGGTGGTCGAGGTTGGTCAACGCGGCCAGGCCGTCGGTGACGATTCCGTGGGAACGGCGCCCGCGGATGTCGGCCACCATGGCCACACCGCAGGAGTCCTGTTCGGTCTCCGGGTCGTAGAGACCCTGCTTGCCGGGAATGGCGGAGAAGATCATGAAGGGACCTCCTTCGTCGTCTTGTCGTGCGGGGCCGGGCTACCGGCCGGGGAGCGCACGGGACGACGATGGCCCGCTTGTTAGCGCGACTTTAACACCTGGGAAACATGCCAGCACCCGTTCAGAGCGCCCCGAGCGACGTCGGACGGTAACGATCTGGCTGCGCGGAACGACGTAGTTCCTGATGGGTTCCCGGTAGTTCGTTCTGCTAAGTATACGGCTGGGAAACTCTCGTCAAGCCTAACGTGACGGGCCCGACGCGGCACGCCGGAAATGTGTCGCCGGTCACTAGAACGTGTTACATTTCGCGCATGATCCTCGATCGGTTCAAGCTCACCGACCAGGTCGCGGTGATCACCGGCGCCGGCCGCGGGATCGGCGCGGCCACCGCCGTGGCCCTCGCCGAAGCGGGCGCCGACGTGGTCATCGCCTCCCGCACTTCCGCTCAGCTCGACGAAGTGGCTTCGCGGGTTTCGGCGCTCGGCCGCCGCGCCCACGCCGTGCCCGTCGACCTCTCCTCACCGGAGGCCGCGGCGGCACTGGCGTCGACGGCGGTGTCGGAGTTCGGGCGCCTCGACCTGGTGGTCAACAACGTCGGCGGCACGTACCCGCGGCCCCTGCTGGAGTCTTCGGTGGACTTCATGGAGGAAGCGTTCCGCTTCAACGTGGCGACGGCCCACGCGCTGACGGTCGCGGCGGCGCCATCGCTGGTGAAGACGGGCGGCTCGATCGTCAACATCTCGTCGGTGATGGGCCGGCTGTCCGGCCGCGGCTTCGCGGCGTACGGAACGGCGAAGGCGGCCCTGGCCCACTACACGCGCCTGGCGGCGGCCGACCTGGCGCCGAAGGTGCGGGTGAACGCGATCTCGGTGGGTTCGGTGGCGACGTCGGCGCTGGAGATCGTGGTGGGCAACCCGGAGCTGCGCTCGAAGATGGAGGGCGCGACGCCGCTGGGCCGCATCGGCGAGGCGGAAGACATCGCGGCGACAGTGGTGTTCCTGGCGTCGCGGGCCGGCGGGTACATCACGGGCAAGATCCTCGAGGTCGACGGCGGCTTGCAGGCACCGAACCTGGAGCTGGGCCTGCCCGACCTCACCTGACCTTTCCGCCCGGAACTGTCGGTGCCTCCCGGTAGCGTGGAAAACGGGGGCTGCTCAGCCCGGCGCTCGCGTCGCGAATGAGTCATTCGCGACGTCCGGCCGGCGCCCTCGGACCCGCCCTCGGACGCGGGAACGTCATGAACGAGTCGTTCATGACGTCGGACGCGCTGAACGAGTCGTTCACCGCACGGACACGCCCCGAGCGCTCGCCGCTGTTGGCCGGTTGCCAGCGCCCCAATGTGGCCTTCGGTGCGTCCCACGCACCCAATGTGGCCTTCGGTGCGTCCCACGCACCCAATGTGGCATTGGGGCGCTCTGGCCCGCGTCGAAGGCGGGGCCTAATGCTGTGAAGGCCACCATCGGGGCACTAGGTGCCCTGATGGTGGCCGTCAGAGGCTTATGAAGTCAGCTCTCGTCGGTCTTCTTCGGCTCCTCAGCCGGGGCCGCCGGTGTGTCCTCCGAAGCGGGCTTCTCCGGCGCCGGGGCCTCCGCCGCCACCTTCGCGTGCTCAGGCTCTGCCGAGTCCGCAGCCGAAGCCGAGTCCGCCGCCGCCACCGGAACTTCGTCGTCGGTGAGCGCGTCCTTGCTCCGCAGCGTCTCCGGCGCCTCCCGCGGCCCGCGCTTGCCCGCGAGCACGAAGTACACCACCGCCGCCACGAACAGCAGGATCGACGTCCACACGTTCACCCGCAGGCCAAGGATGTGGTTGGCCGTGTCGGTGCGCATCATCTCGATCCAGCCGCGGCCCACCGTGTAGCCCGCCACGTACAGCGCGAACGCGCGCCCGTGGCCGAGCTTGAAGCGCCGGTCCGCCCACACCACCAGCAGCGCGACCAGCAGGTTCCAGATCAGCTCGTACAGGAACGTCGGGTGGACCGGGCTCTCCGGCAGCGGGATGTGGCCCGTCGCGACGCCGTTCAGCAGGTTTTCCGGGTCCTCCGGGTTGAAGCGCTGGAACACCTCGAGGCCCCACGGCAGGTCCGTGTGCGCGCCGTACAACTCCTGGTTGAAGTAGTTGCCGATGCGGCCGATGGCCTGCGCGACGACGATGCCCGGGGCGATCGCGTCCGCCATCGCCGGGAGCGGGACGCCCTTGCGGCGGCACGCGATGAGCGCGCCGACCGCGCCGAGGGCGATGGCGCCCCAGATGCCGAGGCCGCCGTCCCAGATCGCGAACGCGTTCCAGGGGTTCTTGCCCTCGGTGAAGTACAGCTCGGGGTCGGTGATGACGTGGTACAACCGGCCGCCGACCAGGCCGAACGGCACGGCGAACACGGCCATGTCGATGATCGTGCCCTTGGTGCCGCCGCGGGCGGCCCAGCGCCGCTCCCCCCACCAGATCGCCACGATGATGCCGGCGATGATGCACAGGGCGTACGCACGGACCGGGATCGGCCCCAGGTGCCAGACGCCCTGGTCGGGGCTCGGGATCGTCGCGAGGTAGGCGCTCATCACGCGGCCACCGTAGCGCTAAGGCGCCGGCGCCTCCAAGGCGGCCAGGTACCCCGCCACCAGCGCGTGCGCCACCTGGACCACGGCCTGGTCGCGCGGGAGGAACTGGTCGTCGTGGAGGCTGGGGACGCCCGCGGTGTCGCCGAGGCCGACGAACAGCATCAGGCCCCGCGTCGCGCCGCCGCAGTAGTGGGCGAAGTCGTCCGCGCCGAACGAACGGAACTGGTCGTCGACGGCGAAGCCGGCGTGGCGCAGCCAGCGCTGCGCGCCCGTCGCCAGCGCCGGGTCGTTGGTCAGCACCGGCTCGCACGGGCTGATCTCCAGCTCGGCGGTGCAGCCGTGCGCCTTCGCCGTGCCGTGCACGATCTCCGCGAGCGCCTCCAGCGCGCGTTCGCGGTCCTTCGTCCGCATCAGGCGCAGCGAGCCGAACGCGCTCGCGCTGTTCGGGACGACGTTGGCCGCCGCGCCGCCCTGGATCCGGCCGATCGAGCAGACCGCGCCGAAGACCGGGTCGATCCGCCGCGACGCGAGCTGCTGCAGGCTCACGACCAGCTGCGACAGCGCCAGGATCGGGTCGCGCAGCAGCTGCGGGTAGCCGGCGTGGCCGCCCTGGCCCCGCATCGTCACCTCGAACTCGTCGGTCGAGGCGTTCACCGGGCCCGGCACCGCCGCGACGACCCCGTGCGCGATCCGCGGCTGGACGTGCGCGCCGATCACGGCGTCCACCCCGGCCTCGGCCAGCACACCGGACTCGACGATGTCGAGCGCGCCGGGCGGCGACGTCTCCTCGCGCGGCTGCAGCAGCGCGAGGATCGGCCGCGGGACGCCGACGCGCACCGCCGCGCGGCCGACCGCGACCAGGGCGGCGAGGTGGACGTCGTGGCCGCACGCGTGCATCAGCTCGTTGCCCGACGCCCACGGCACGCCGGTGCCCTCCAGCACGGGAAGGGCGTCGAGCTCCGCCCGCAGCGCCACGACCGGGCCGGCCCCGCCCGGCAGCGGGATCGCGCGGCCGGTCTTGGCGACTCGGGTGCCCTCGCCCGCGCCGAGCGCGCCGGCCACCAGCCGGGCGGTGTCCTCTTCGTCGCCGGAGCCGCGCGGATCGGCGTGCACGGCGTGCCGGAGTTCGATCGCGGCCGGCAGCTCCTCGTCGATGGCCCGCGCCCAGCGGTCCCAAAGGTCGTTCACCCGTGCTCCCAGCGGTAGATCCTCTTCGCGTTTTCGTGTCCCACCAAAGCACACATCCGGACGGCGTCCACTTCGGACAGCGCGTCCGCGGCCAGCGCGGCGCGCAGGAAGTCGGAGAGTCCCTGGCGGAACAGGGCCGTGCCCAGGTGGTACAGCTCGGCCAGGCCGAAGGCGTCGGTGGAGAAGAGGACCTTCCCGAACGGCGCGATCTCCAGCAGCTCGGCCAGGATCGCCGGCGCGCGGAAACCCGCGTTGTGGGTGGCGAGGCCGACGTCGACGAAGACGTGCTCGAAGACCTGCGCGAGGTAGGCGGCGTTGCGGTGGAACGGGTAGTTGTGCAGCAGCAGGATCGGCACGCCGCGGTCGCGGGTGGCCCGCAGCAGCCCCGTGAGCCGCAGCGGGTCGCAGCGGTGCAGGTCGACGTCGGAATCGCCGTACCCGACGTGGAACTGCACCGGCAAGCCGAGGTCGAGGCCGGTGAACACGAGGAACCGGTGCAGGACCTCGTCGGCCAGCCGGGCGTTCCCGGTGCGCAGCCAGCGGCCCGCGGCGGCTTCGACCTCCGACGCCGTCGGCCGCTCCCCCGCCAGCCCGAGGCCGACGCGGTAGGCCGCGATCGACTTGAACCCGACGGCGGTCTCGGCGCGTTTCCCCAGCTCGTCGGCGAACGCGCGGGCGAACCCGGCCGCGGTCGTCCCCTGGATGACGGCCTCGGCGACCTGTTCCAGCCGGACGACGTCGTGCGCGCGGGTGCCCGCCAGCTCCGCGAACTCACCGGTCGTGGTCAGGGCGTCCGGCAGGAACCCGCCGTCCAGCAGGAAGTCCGTCGTGCCGGTGGCGCGCAGGAACCGCCGCGCCACCTCGGCCGCGCCCAGCTCGGCGCGGCGTTCGAGGTAGGCGTCGGCCGGGGCGTGTTTCGGCAGGTCGAGCACCGGCGCGCAGCGGGCGCGCACGGCCAGCCCGATCAGCGAGTCGAACAGGCTGGTGCCGAGCGGCGAGGTCGTGTCCGCCTCGGTCAGCATCGCCTCGAAGTCCGCGCGGGTCACGTCCCCGGTGACGACGCCGTGGCAGTGGTGGTCCACCAGCGGCAGGTCCGCGACGAACGGGAGCAAACCGGTCATGCGCCTCCGTCCACGTCGGTCAGCCTTTCCCCCACCCTACGAGCGAAACCCGGCGCGGACAGCACCACGGCAAGCGCACCGATCGGGAACACGAGGTGCCACGACGGCAGGCGCATCCGCCGTTTCACGAACAGCAGCAGGATCGCGCCGACCGTCGTGAGCAGGTAGATCACCAGGAGGATGAGCGTCCCGATCGACCCGCTCCAGGCGAAGGTGTCCGACGCCGTCGCGCCGAAGAACAGCCCGCAGACTCCGATGATGAGCACCGCCGCGGCGGTCACCGCGCTGACCGCCGCCACCGGCGTGCCGCGGCCGGACGTCCGGCCGATGCCGCGGCCGCCGAACGCGTCGCGGCCGAGGGCGAACAGCAGCCGCGAGCCGCCGACGACGCACGCCAGGCAGCAGCCGAACGCGCTGATCGCGGCGCCGACGCTGATGACGTCGCCGACCCACGCGCCCGCCTACCGGCTGCCGAGGTCGCCGAGCAGCGACGGCGAGTCGTGGAACGCCGCCGCGTCCGTGCCGAACGCCATCATCTCGACCGCGGTGACGACGGCGAAGTAGACGCCGCCGAAGATCGCCGTGCCGAGGATCGCGCGCGGGATGGTGCGCTTCGGGTCGTGGGTCTCTTCACCGAGCGTCGCGGCGGCTTCGAACCCGGCGAAGGACAGGAAGCCGAACACCGCGCCGAGAAACACACCGGACGACCCGGTTTCGGGGACGAAGACGTCCATCGTGAACCGCGCGTCGCCAGGTGCGTTCCCGGCGAGCAGCCGGACCAGGATCACGACCGTGACCAGCAGGATCACCGCGATGGTCGCGCCTTCGACGGCGAGCAGCGTGCTCGTGCCGCGGCGCGCGGGCACCACGTGTACGTGCCGAGGAGCCCGATGCCGGAGACGACGCCGGCGCGCGGGCCGAGCGTCGCGCCGGCGAACGCGTACACCGAACCGGCGTGCCGGTAGTGCCGGCAGAGCTTGACGAAGCCGTACGCGACCAGCAGGACGCCGACCGCCGAGAGCAGGACGGCGCGGCCGGCGGCGGCCGCGGTCTGCTGGGGGTTGATGTCGGCGGCCATGCTGGGGGGCCAACAACGCCACCGACAGGCCGACGGCCTGCCAGACGGACAGAGAACGGCGCAGCGCTGGACGGGTTTCGACGGTGTCTGACACGATCTCCACCTCATTTCCGAAGGTACTCGGTGAACATCGACGGGAGCAGGATGAGCCAGCTCGATCGGGCCGAACTCGCACAGCAGGGCGCGCTCCGGGCCGACAACCTGCGCGCGGCCGGCATCGAGCTGGTCGCGCTGACCTTCGTGGACAACAGCGGCATCGCGCGGGTCAAGGCCGTCCCGGTGGATCGGCTGTGGTCGGCGGCGGCGTGGGGCGTCGGCGCGTCGAACTCGTTCGACTTCTTCCTGGCCACCGACGACATCACCGACGGTTCCTACTCGCGCGGACCCGTCGGTGACCTGCGGCTGCACCCCGATCTCGACGCGCTCGTGCCGCTGGCCGCCCAACCGGGCTGGGCGTGGGCCCCGGCCCGGAGGTACGACCAGGAGGGCGAGCCGCACCCGCAGGACGCGCGGGCGCTGGCCGCGACCGCGACGGCCCGGCTCGCGTCGCTGGGCTACAACGTGCGCACCGCCTTCGAAATCGAGTGGGTGATCACGGCGGCGGACGCGCCGGACGATCCGCGCTCGGCGACGGCGGGACCGGCCTACGGCTTCGCGCGGCTTTCCGCGCAGGCCGGCTACCTGCGCGCGCTGGTGTCCGCTTTGTCCGCCCAGGGCGTGGCGGTGGAGCAGATCCACCCCGAGTACGCCGCCGGGCAGTTCGAGCTGTCGGTGGCCGCGGACGACCCGGTCCGCGCGGCGGACGTCGCGGTGCTGACGCGCGAGACGATCCGGATGGTGAGCGAGCAGCACGGGCTGCGGGCGTCGTTCACGCCGAAGTTTTCGCCGGACGGCGTCGGCAACGGCGGCCACGTCCACCTGAGCCTCTGGGACGGCGACCGCAACCTGTGCGCCGGCGGCGACGGCCGGTTCGGCCTGACGCCGACGGCGGAGGCGTTCGGCGCCGGGATCCTTTCGCGGCTGCCGGCGCTGCTGGCGATCGGCGCGCCGTCGGTGGTCAGCTACCTGCGCCTGGAACCGCACCACTGGGCCGGGGTGTTTTCGGTGTGGGGCCTGGAAAACCGCGAGGCGCCGCTGCGGCTGGTGCAGGGCCCGGCCGGGCAGCGCGACCGGACGGCCAACTTCGAGGTCAAGTGCTTCGACCTCACCGCGAACCCGTACCTGGTGGTGGCGGCGTTGCTGTTCGCGGGCCGGGCCGGCCTTTCCGCGTCGTCTTCCTTGCCGGAGCCGGTGGACGTCGACCCGGGGACGCTGCCTTCCGCGGTCCGCCTGCCGACGTCGTTGGTGGACGCGGTGGCGGCGTTCGAGGCCGATGCGGAGCTGACCTCGGCGTTCGGCGAGGAGTTCGCGACGACGTTGATGGACGTGCGCCGCGGGGAGATCTCGCGGCTCGGTTCCCTGCCGCCGGCCGAGCTGTGCGTGCTCATGCGGTACCTACATTGAGCTCGTGCGGTGGCGGGGAGGAGGTGGCTGAGGTCCATGCCGTGAAGCTTGGGCCGGCCGCGTACAGCTTTCGTGCAAACGGCTTTCAGAGGTGGAGTGTGGCTTCGAAGGGGCGGGTGAGGTGGAGTTCGCCGTTCTCGCTCTTGGCGACGGGCTCGTACTCACCGCCTTCGAGTGCGAACAGCGTGGCGCTGACCGGCTCTGGCGGCTCGACCAGGAGGTAGTACGGGACCAGGGCCTCGGCGTAGATCGCCCGTTTGAGGATCCGGTCCTGCATCTTCGTCGAAGGCGACACGATCTCCGCCGCCAGCAAGACATCACTCGCCGCGTAGACCACGGTGTCGACCTCGGCGCAGGTCAAGATCACCAGGTCCGGGATCAGCAGCCGACGTCCGCCGAAACGTACGTTCACGCCCGGCAGCAACTCGGTGCCGTCCGGCAGTGCGGGCGCGAAGGCGAACTGCAACTTCTGCAGAAGCCGCTGGTGCATCGAGGTCGGGGCGGGGCTCACGAGAAGCACCCCGTCCACGAGTTCGATTCGCTGAAGGGAGGTCTGGTCCTCGGGCAGGGCGAGAACATCCTCGGCAGTCCAGCCCTCGGGCCGTAGTGGGATGCCGGGCTGGGGCTCAGTGGGTGCTGCCATCGCGCTTCACCTCCGCTCCAGCCGATCGCCGCAGGTCTGTTCCAGTGTTGCACGTCCGCGCGGTCCCCTCGTTGTGGATCATCACACGAGGAGTATGCGGACCGCCACCGACAGTTCTGGATCAGGTGAGGGCGTCACACAGGTGCGACAGCCAGCTCGCCCGCGCCGCTGTACAGCTGGATCTTGAACTGGATGTGCTCCTGGTGCTCCCGCAGCCGCTCGATCTGGGACGCCACCCGGGCCTCGTGGTCGCGCAGGACGTCGACTCGCTCTTCGCGCGTCGCCTCGCCCGAGCGCAGCAGCTCCACGAACCGCAGCATCTCCGCCACCGGCATGCCCGTGTAGCGCAGGCAACGCAGCAGCTGGAGGAACTCCACGTCGTGCTCGGTGAACGTGCGCCGCCCACCGGCGGTGCGGTTGACGTGGTGAAGCAGGCCGATGCGCTCGTAGTACCGCAGCGTGTCGATCGTGAAACCGGTTTTTTCGGTCACCTGGGCCGGGGTGTAGGACGTCACCGCCTCAGAGTGGCACCTGGAGCGCACTCCAGGTCAAGCGGTGGCGACCGCCCGGCGTACGCCTTCCGCCAGCTCCGACGACAACCGCTGAACGCCCGCGGGACCCTCGGCCGCCGCCGTGACCAGGGCCGAACCCACGATCACCGCGTCCGCGAACGCCGCCACCTGGGCCGCCTGCTCACCCGACCGGACACCCAGACCCACGCCGATCGGCAACGTCGTGTGCGCCCGGGTGCGGCGGACCAGCTCCTCCGCGCCCGCGCCCACCTGGTCACGTGCGCCCGTCACGCCCATCACCGCCGTCGCGTAGATGAAGCCCGACGACGCGGCGGCCGTGCGGGCGAGGCGCTCCTCCGACGACGACGGCGCCACCAGGAACGTCCGGTCCAGACCATGGGCCGAAGACGCTTCCATCCACAGACCGGCCTCGTCCGGGATCAGGTCCGGCGTGATCAAGCCGAGCCCGCCGGCCGCGGCGAGGTCGCGCGCGAAGCGGTCCACGCCGTAGCGGTTCACCGGGTTCCAGTACGTCATGACGACCGCGCGGCCGCCGCGCGCCGACACCGACTCGACCACCTCGAACAGGTGCTTGAGGCGGAAACCGTTGTCCAGCGCGGTCACGGACGCGGCCTGGATGGTCGGGCCGTCCATCACCGGGTCCGAATACGGGACGCCGACCTCGATCAGGTCCGCACCGCCGTCGACGCACGCCGCGATCAGGTCCTTGGACCCCTCGACCGTGGGGAAGCCCGCCGGGAGGTAGCCGATCAGGGCACCGCGGCCCTCCGCGCGCGTCGTGGCGAAGAGGTCGTCGAGCCCGCTCACTTGTCCACCAACCCGAACCACTTCGCCGCCGTGTCCATGTCCTTGTCGCCGCGGCCGGAGAGGTTGACCACGATCAGGCCCTCGGGGCCGAGCTCGCGGCCCAGCACCAGCGCGCCGGCCAGCGCGTGCGCCGACTCGATCGCCGGGATGATGCCCTCGGTGCGCGAGAGCAGCTTGAACGCGTCCATCGCCTCGGCGTCGGTGACCGGCCGGTACTCGGCGCGGCCGGTGTCCTTCAGCCACGCGTGCTCCGGGCCGACGCCCGGGTAGTCCAGCCCGGCCGAGATCGAGTGCGACTCGACCGTCTGGCCGTCCTCGTCCTGCAGCAGGTACGTCATCGCGCCGTGCAGGGTGCCCGGGGTGCCCTTCGTGAGCGTCGCGCCGTGGCGGTTGCCCTCGATGCCCTCGCCGCCCGGCTCCAGGCCGACCAGCCGCACCGACGGGTCGTCGTAAAAACCGGAGAAGATGCCGATCGCGTTCGACCCGCCGCCGACGCACGCCGCGACGACGTCGGGCAGGCGGCCGGCCTGCTCGAGGATCTGTTCGCGGGCCTCGGTGCCGATGACGTGGTGGAAGTTGCGGACCATCGTCGGGAACGGCGCCGGGCCGGCGGCCGTGCCGAACAGGTAGTGCGTGGTGTCGGCGTTGGTGACCCAGTCGCGCAGCGCCTCGTTGATCGCGTCCTTCAGCGTCCGCGAACCGGTCTTGACCGGGATGACCTCGGCGCCGAGCAGCTTCATGCGGGCCACGTTCAGCGCCTGGCGCTCGGTGTCCACCTCGCCCATGTAGACGACGCAGTCGAGGTCGAGCAGCGCGCACGCGGTGGCCGTCGCGACGCCGTGCTGGCCCGCGCCGGTCTCGGCGATGACGCGCTTCTTGCCCATCCGCTTGGTGAGCAGCGCCTGGCCCAGCACGTTGTTGATCTTGTGCGAGCCGGTGTGGTTGAGGTCCTCGCGCTTGAGGAACACCCGGGCGCCGCCGGCGTGCTCGCCGAAGCGCTTGGCTTCGGTGAGCAGCGACGGCCGACCGGCGTAATCGCGAAGCAGGCGGTTGAACTCGTTCAGGAACTCCGGGTCGTGCCGGGCCTTGTCGTACTCGGTGGCGACCTCGTCGACGACGCCGATCAGCGCCTCCGGCATGAACCGGCCGCCGTACGGACCGTAGTAGCCGCGCTCGTCCGGATCGTGCTTGTCGTGTTCTTCCGTCACCGCGACGGCCTCGGGCAGGCAGGGTGCGAACCGGCGGTGACCAGCTTGATCAGGGAGCCCTTCGGGTCGCCGGAGGCGACGAGCCCCTCGCCGACCAGCACGGCGTCGGCGCCGTGACCGGCGTAGGACATCAGGTCGCCCGGCCCGCGGACCCCGGACTCGGCGACCTTGTAGACGTCCATCGGCAGGCCGGGGGCCAGCCGCGAGAAGACGTCGCGGTCCACCTCGAGGGTGTGCAGGTTGCGCGCGTTGACGCCGATGACCTTGGCACCGGCCTCGAGGGCCTTGTCGGCCTCCTCGGCGTTGTGGATCTCCACCAGCGCGGTCATCCCGAGCGACTCGACGCGGTCGAGCAGCGAGACGAGCGCGTTCTGCTCCAGCGCGGCGACGATCAGCAGCACCATGTCGGCGCCGTGCAGGCGGGCCTCGTGCACCTGGTAGGGGCTGACGATGAAGTCCTTGCGCAGGATCGGGGTGTCCACCGCGGCGCGGACCGCGTCGAGGTCGGCCAGCGAGCCGCCGAAGCGGCGCTGCTCGGTGAGCACGCTGATCACGCGCGCGCCGCCGTCTTCGTAGTCCTTCGCCAGCGCGGCGGGGTCGGGGATGTCGGCCAGGTCGCCCTTGGACGGGCTGCGCCGCTTCACCTCGGCGATCACGCCGATGCCGGACTCGCGCAGCGCGGACATCACGTCGCGGGGCGCCGGGGCGGCCGCCGCACGGATCTTCAGCTGGTCGAACGGCAGCACGGACTCGCGTGCCGCGAGGTCCTCGCGCACGCCGGCGACGATGTCTTCGAGCACGGTCACCGGGCGCCCCCGCCCGGGTGCACGCTCACGGTTTCCTTCGCAAGGTCGCTCACAAAAACCTTCCCCTTCCCGCCGAAACGATGCTAACCCCCGCATCTGGAGCGCCCGGTTCCGGGTGCGCGCGTTACTCCGAATGCCTCCCCCGGACGTCGGTCGGATCCTCTCCTTCCGAGAGCGCTTCCCACAGCTCGGCGTCCGGATCGCGCGCCTTCTTGCGCGTGGCCGGAGCCGCGTACCGGGCCCCGAGCCGCGCGGCCCGCCCGGCGCCCTTGACGGCTGCCAACCCGCCGGCGACGACGAGAATTCCCCCGAGCACGGCCAGGCCGCGCCCCAGCAGCATCTGCGTCACGGGCAGCCCGTCGGCGTAGCCGGAAAACCGGACGCCGGACACGCCGGACCACACCGCGGCGACGCCGGCCAGCGCGAGCACCACACCCAGCACGCGCCGGGCCCAGCCGCCGGTCGCGATCACCCCGGCCACGCCGGCCAGGGCGAGCAGGGCCAGCGGCACGAGCGCCGTCGCGCGCTGTTCGCCGGTCTCGCGGTAGAGCACCGTGCCGCGCACGCCGCCGTCGCGGAACTCGGCGAACCACGTCAGCCGTGACGCACCCCACAGCGCGAGCGCGCCGAGCAGGAGCGCGCCCACGATCATCCACAGTGGACGGCGCGACGGCTTCTCCGGTGGCTCAGACACGGGCGGAGTCCGCGGCCGGGTCGAGGGTGCCCGCCGCCACCATCGTCTGCGCGGCGGCCACGGCCGACAGCACGGTCCGGGCCTTGTTCAGCGACTCCGTGTCCTCGTAGTCCGGCACCGAGTCGGCGACCACCCCGCCGCCGGCCTGGACGTGCGCGATCCCGTCCTTGACCAAGGCCGTGCGGATCGCGATCGCGGTGTCGGCGTCGCCGGCGAAGTCGAGGTAGCCGACGACGCCGCCGTACAGCGCGCGGCGGACCGGCTCCAGCTCCTCGATCAGCTGCATCGCGCGGACCTTCGGCGCGCCGGACAGCGTCCCGGCCGGGAAGCACGCCGTGACCGCGTCGAACGCCGTCTTGTCGTCGGCCAGCTCGCCGGTGACGGTCGACACGATGTGCATGACGTGGCTGTAGCGCTCGATCTGGAAGAAGTCGACGACGCGCACGGTGCCCGGCTTGCAGACCTTGCCGAGGTCGTTGCGGCCGAGGTCGACGAGCATCAGGTGCTCGGCGCGCTCCTTTTCGTCGGCGAGCAGGTCCTTGGCCAGCTGCGCGTCCTCCTCCGGGTCGGCGCCGCGCCAGCGCGTGCCCGCGATCGGGTGCGTGGTCGCGCGGCCGTCCCGCACGGTGACGAGCGATTCGGGACTGGAGCCGACGATGTCGAAGCCTTCGAGCCGCAGCAGGTACATGTACGGGCTCGGGTTGGACGTCCGCAGCACGCGGTAGATGTCGAGGGCGTCGGCGGCCGTGGGGATCTCGAACCGTTGCGACGGCACGATCTGGAACGCTTCGCCGGCCTTGATCGCCTCGACGGCCTTCTCGACGGCCGCGTGGAAGTCCGCCTTGGAGCGCTTGCGCGTGAACTCGGGCGTGGGCCGCTCGAACGCCGCCACCGTGGCCGGCGCGGACACCTGCAGCTGCTCGGTCATCGCGCTCAGCCGGGCGACGGCGTCGTCGTAGGCCGCGTCCACGCGCTCGGGCGAGTCGTCCCAGTTGACGGCGTTCGCGATGAGCGTGACCGTGCCCTCGTGGTGGTCGAACGCCGCGAGGTCGGTGGCGAGGAGCATCGTCAGCTCGGGGATGTCGAGGTCGCGCTCGGCCAGCTCCGGCAGCTTTTCCAGCCAGCGCACGGAGTCGTAGCCGATGTAGCCGACCATGCCGCCGGTCAGCGGCGGCAATCCGGGCAGCGGCTCGGTGTGCAACGCTTCGATCGTTTCGCGAAGCACATTGAGCGGGTTGCCCTCGGACGGCAGGCCCACCGGCGGGGTGCCGGTCCAGACCGCCTCGCCGTCGCGGACGGTGAGCGCGGCCGGGCTGCGGACGCCGATGAACGACCAGCGCGTCCAGGAGGCGCCGTTCTCCGCGGACTCGAACAGGAACGTGCCCGGCCGGTCGGCGGCGAGCTTGCGGTACACCCCGATCGGCGTCTCGCCGTCGGCGAGGACCCGGCGCACGACCGGGATGACGCGGCGGCTCTCGGCGAGGGCGCGGAAGTCCGCACGGGACGGGCTGACCGAGCCGGGACCGGACTTGCTGCTCGAGGTGCTGACCATGACCCTCATTGTGCTGCATCCCCGGGAAGGGGTTTTCCCAGACCTTGAATTCAATGGATGTTGAATTCAACCGGGACGTGCGTCATGATGGAGCCGTGAGCACCACCGAGCCTACTTCGCGACGCCGTGGGCGGCGCCCCGCCGGTCAGGACACCCGCACGGCCCTGATCGAAGCCGCGCGGGCCGTGTTCGCCGAGACCGGCTACGACGGGGCCACCGTGCGCGCGATCGCCACCCGCGCGGGCGTCGACGCGGCCATGGTCAACCACTGGTTCGGCGGCAAGGAGGGCCTGTTCGCCCAGGCGGTGCTCAAGCTGCCGTTCGACCCCCTGGAACTGCTGGGGGTCCTCCGGAACGGCCCCGACGACGAGCTCGGCGAGCGGATCGTCCGCACCTTCATCACCCGCTGGGACGGCGCGGGCGGCGGGGTGTTCGTGGCGCTCATCCGCAGCGTCAGCGGGAATGAGCAGGCCGGGCACGTGCTGCGCGACTTCTTCCAGAAGTTCTTCACCGCGCTGATCTCCTCGATCGGCTCGGACGACGTCTCGCTGCGCATGACGCTCTGCGCCTCCCAGATGGTCGGCATGGGCATGATCCGGTACGTGGCGAAGTTCGAGCCGTTCGCCTCCGAGGACGTCGAGGTGCTGGTGCGGGCGGTGGCGCCGAACCTGCAGCGTTACCTCACCGGCGACATCGGCTGACGCGGCACGAGCGCGGTCGCGGGCACGGCGTACGGCCCCGGGCGGCTCGGGCCGTTCGGGCCGTTCGGGCCGTTCGTGAAGAGGACGACCAGGTCCGGCCCCCAGCCGCCGACCCACGCGAGCCGGTCGGTGTGGCTGGACGGACACCACCTCCCCGTGGACCCGGGCTCCGGTCGCGAGCAGGTGGCCGGCGGCCTGGTCGAGCAGGACCCATGCCGGTGACCCCGCCCCCGGCGAGGGCCACCCAGACGAAGACGAGCGCCGCGGCCCGCCGCGCGAACCGGACGGTTTCGGCGCCGAAGTCGATCCGGCGGTCGACGTCGGCGGCGGCGTCCACCGGCGACCGCGAGGCCGAGCGAGACCGCCGGCGTGGCGTAAAGGGCGGGGAGTTCGCCGGGCCCGAAGACGGGATCCGCGGCGAACAGCAGATAAAGGGCCGCGGCCGCCACGAAGAATCCGAAGATCACCACGCCCGCCGCCGTGACGGCCGGCCACACCGCCCGCCACCGGAACAGCCGCCGAAGAGCGCCATCGGCCGAGATTAGCCGCGCCCAGCAGGGAAAACGGTGCGAGAAAAGGCACCGGACGGCAGGGCAGCCGGACGGCCGCGCCCGGCGTGCAAGTGAGCAGGCGAAGCGTCACCCGGACACCGGAGGAAAGGCCGGGCCGTCACCTTTCGCTGACACCGTTCGCACATTCGGGGAATCGACGGCATTCGTATCCTTTGCCCATGAAGCCAACGTCTTCGGGGCCGGCGGCCAGAACGCTCGCCGCTTCTCTGCGCGAAGAACGCGAAGCACGCAAGGTCGGCCTTCGCCGGCTCGCGGACATGTTGGGGATCCTGCCGCAGGTGCTGTCGCTGTGGGAGAAGGGGCAGCGCCTGCCGAGCGTCGAGGACGTGTCGGCGATCCTCGCGCTGCTCGGGGTGACCGGGGAGAAACGGGACCGGACCCGGACGCTGGCACGGCATGCGCGGGAACCGAACTGGCTCGCGTCGTGCAGTGTGGACCCTCCTTTCGCGCTCACCACGCGTCTGAACCTCGAAAGCACGACGACGGCCATCACCACATGGTCACCGCTGATCGTTCCCGGCCTGTTGCAGGCCCCGGACTACATCCGTTCGATCATGGACAACGCTCCCGTGACGATCGAACAGGCCGACACACGACTGCAGATCCGACTCAAACGCCAGCAGATCCTCACGCGTCCGGAACCAGTGCAGTTCACGGCCTTGCTCGGCGAACAGGCACACCACGAGAACATCGGCGGTGCGGGGGTGATGTCCGACCAGATCGACCACCTGGTGACGATGTCCGAGCGTGCCAACATCCGCCTGCGCATCGTGCCCGCCGGGATCGGCTACCACCCCGGTCTTATCGGGCCATTCGACATCTACGAGTTCGCCGACGCGCCACCGATCATGTCCGTGGAACACACCTCTTCGACGGCCTTCCTCAACGAAAAATCGCAGATCGCGGAGCAGAAGCAGCTGGCTAAACTGATTTGCGGTGTAGCACTGAGCGAAGAGGCCACCCGCGCGCTGCTGCGGGAGACCGCACCGTAACGGAGGCCATCGTGAGCGTCTGGCGGAAGTCGTCGTACAGCGGCCACGACGGCAGCTGTGTCGAGGTGGCGCTGGGGCCCGTCGTGGGCGTGCGGGACACCAAGGCCCGGCGCGCCGGTCAGCTCACCGTGTCGTCCGCTGCCTGGCAGTCCGTCCTCGCGGTGCTGGCCGGTCAGGGCCGCCAGCGGTAGGTCGCGGCGCGGGCCGGGAACAGCACCGGCCGCTCGCGCAGGGGTGGGTTCGGCGGGACGAGCACCGTCATCGCCGGTCCGTGCCCGGCGATGATCGCGGGCAGGCCGGGTAGTTCCGACAGGGCTTTCACGGCGGGCCCGGCCCGCAGGGGCCGGAGGTCGATCCGGCTGCCGTCCGCGAAGGTCACGGCGACGGTTCCCGAGGTGCCGAGCGTGGCCACCCGGTCGAGCGTGACGGTCGCGTCGCGCCAGCCCGTCCGGCGGGCCGCCCGCAGGCGTCGTTCGGCGGCGAACCCGACGTAACCGCCGGTCACCGCGAGCGCCGGGCCGAGGACCATGGCCACCACCTGCCCGGTGAACAGGCACGCGACGGCGACCAGGATCGTCAGGACCATCACCACCGCCAGCCCCTGGAACCGCCGCTCCAGGACCGCCGCGCCGTGGGCCGCCCACGGTGGCTCGCGACCCGTCCGCGGCGGAAGCCAGTCCGCGTCCCGCTTCGGTGCCTTCACGGCCGGGCCATCGACCACGGCGTCGGGCACGCACCCGGCCGGCACCCGGATTCCCAACGCAGCCGCATGACGGCCCCCTCCCCCAGCGGGGAGGAAGATTACCGGGCCAGCAGCAGCGCGACCAGGGCCAGCGCGCCCGGCAGCACCTGCACGAAGAGGATGCGCTTGTTCGCCGTCGCGGCGCCGTAGAGGCCCGCGACGATCACGCACACCAGGCCGTACAGCTGGAGCTGGAACTGGCCGGCGACCAGACCCCAGACGAGGGCCAGCGCGAGGAAGCCGTTGTACAGCCCCTGGTTCGCGGCCAGCGTCTTGGACTCCTCGGCGAACTCCGGCGTCGTGCCGAAGGCCGCGCGGGCCCGGGGCGTCGTCCAGAGGAACATCTCCAGGACGACGATGTAGACGTGGATCAGGGCGACCAGCCCGACCAGGACGTCGGCGACGATTGTCACGCGTGCTCTTTCTCGTCGGCCAGGAGCAGGCGCTCCTCGGTGTCGAAACAGGTGTGCGTGCCGGTGTGACAGGCCGGGCCGGTCTGGTCGACGCGCAGCAGGACGGTATCGCCGTCGCAGTCGATCCGCACCTCGCGGACGTGCTGGTAGTGGCCGGACGTCTCGCCCTTGACCCACAGCTTCCGCCGGCTGCGCGACCAGTAGGTGCCGCGGCGGGTGGCGAGGGTCGCGGCGAGCGCGTCGTCGTTCATCCAGGCCATCATCAGCACGTCCGAAGTGGCGTGCTCGACGACGACCGCCGCGATCAGGCCGTCGGCGTTGCGCTTGAGGCGCGCCGAAACGGCCGTTTCCAGGGTCATGCCCGTACTCCCATGATGTGCCGCTTCAACGGCATCGAGTTGAACAGGACGAACGCGTAGCCGTACCCGAGGAAGGACAGGCCGGAGAACAGCTTGTTCCACCACAGCGCGGCGCCGAGCAGCAGGAACGCGTGCAGCAGCGCGAACACCACGGTGATGATCAGCCCGCCGATCCGGGCGCTGCCCAGCTTGAGCACGAGCCCGGTCGTCACGACGCCGCCGAGGATGAGCGCGAGCGCGGGGATCCGGAAGATCTCCAGGCCGGAGCCGGCGCCGAGCACCGGGACGAGGTCGAGCAGGGCCCACGCGACCGGCAGCCCGACCAGCAGGGCGGCGGTGACCTTGACCTCGACGGGTGCCTGCCAGGACTTCATCGGACCTCGACCCCGCCTTCGCGCAGCGCGTCCTTGACGTCGCCGATCTTGAGCTGTCCGAAGTGGAACACGCTGGCCGCGAGGACCGCGTCGGCGCCGGTCTTCACCGCGGGCAGGAAGTGCTCGACCGCGCCCGCTCCCCCGCTGGCGATCACCGGGACCCGCACGGCCTTGCGGACCAGCTCGATGAGCTCGAGGTCGAAGCCGTTCTTGGTGCCGTCGGCGTCCATGGAGTTCAGCAGGATCTCGCCGACGCCGAGCTCCTCGCCGCGGGCGGCCCACTCGACGGCGTCGATGCCGGTGCCGCGGCGGCCGCCGTGGGTGGTGACCTCGAAGCCGGACGCGGTCGGCTCGCCGCCCTCGGGCACGCGGCGCGCGTCGACCGACAGGACGATGCACTGGGCGCCGAACCGGCGGGACGCCTCGTGGAGGAACTCCGGCCGGGCGATCGCGGCGGTGTTGATGCTCACCTTGTCCGCGCCGGTGCGCAGGAGCCGGTTGACGTCGTCGTTGCTGCGGACGCCGCCCCCGACGGTGAGCGGGATGAACACCTGCTCGGCGGTGCGGCGGACGACGTCGTAGGTGGTGTCGCGGTCGCCGGAGGACGCCGTGACGTCGAGGAACGTCAGTTCGTCGGCTCCCTCGGCGTCGTAGCGCCGGGCCAGCTCGACGGGGTCGCCGGCGTCGCGGAGGCCGGCGAAGTTGACGCCCTTGACGACCCGGCCCGCGTCGACGTCGAGACAGGGGATCACCCGCACCGCGACAGACATGCCCACTAGCGTAGTCAGGCGCCATCTAAGCTCGACCGATGGCACGGGCGGGGCGGCGGCCGGGGCAGACCGAGACGCGCGAGAAGATCCTCGACGCGGCGCGGCACCGGTTCGCCGAGCTGGGGTACGACGGCGCGACAGTCCGCGGGATCGCCGCGGACGCGGGCGTGAACGCGGCGTTGCTGCACCACTTCTTCGGCAGCAAGCAGCAGCTCTTCGCGGCGGCGATGAACCTGCCGGTGAACCCGGCTGAGCTGGTCCCGGCGATCCTGGCCGGCCCGCGCGTGAGCGTGGGCGAACGGCTGGTGCGCGCGTTCCTGGCGGTCTGGGCGGCGCCGGAGGGGCGCACGCCATTCCTTGCGATGCTGCGCGCGGCGGCGACGAACGAGCAGGTCGCGCTGATGATGCGCCAGTTCATCGAGCGCACGGTGCTGGCCGAGGTGGCGAAGGCACTGGACGTGCCGCGGATCCGGGTGACGGGGATCGCGGCGCAGATGATGGGGGTCGCGCTGCTGCGGTACGTGATCAAGCTGCCCCCGCTGGCGGAGGCGGACGACGAGGAGATCGTGGCCCTGCTCGCGCCGGTGGCGCAGTACTACCTCGAAGGCCGCGAAACCGTCGGTGGTCCCCCGTAGGCTGTGCGTTCGGGGGCTGCTCAGCACGGCGCGTTCACGTCGTGGCCATCCGATTCGTCTAGTTTGCGGCGCGTGCGCAGACTCCTTCCGGTGGCCGTGGCCGCCCTCTCCCTGCTGACCGCCGTCCCCGCTTCCGCCGCCGGTGCTCCTTCGCCGGTGGCGCAGACGCAAGCGTTCGCCGAGCCCGCCGACGCCGACGACCCCGCCATCTGGGTCCACCCGCACGACCCGTCGCGCAGCGTCGTGCTCGGGACGCTCAAGGAGGGCGGTCTCGCGGCGTTCGACCTGGCGGCGCGGACGCTGCAGCTGGTCCCGGCCGGCCCGGGCGGGCGGTTCAACAACGTCGACGTCGTCGGCGACCTGGCGGTGGTCAGCGACCGCGGCCAGGACCGGATCCGCGTGTACCGGATCGACCCGCGCGGCGCGGCGGCCGGGGCGCACGTGCTGCGCGACGTCACCGATCCCGCCGCGCCCCGGGTGTTCCCGGAGTCCGAAGTGGACGAGCAGCGCACCGCGTACGGCCTGGCGGCGGGCCGCGACCCGGTCACGGGCATCCGCTGGGTGGCGGTGACCCGCCGCCACGAGACGCGGGTGGCGCTGCTGCGGCTGGTCGACCAGCCGGGCGGGGTCGGCACGGCGCCGTTGGGGGTGGTGGACCTGCCGTCGTCGTTCCGGCTGCCGGACGGGACGTCGTGGTCGCCGTGCGAGGAGCCGGGCGAGGGTCCGCAGCTGGAGGGCTCGGTGCTCGACGGCCGGACGCTCTACACCGCACAGGAGGACGTCGGGATCTGGCGAATCCCGGTCGGCCCGGCCGGGTTCGGGCGGCCCGAGCTGGTCGATCGGGTGCGCTCGTACGGCGTCCCGGCGCACTGGGACGCCGTCGCCGAAGAGTGCGTGCCCTCCGGGACCGACCCGGGTTTCGGGGGCGAGTGGCTCACCGCGGACGCCGAAGGCCTGGCGGTGGCGCACGGCAAGCTGTTCGCCTCCAGCCAGGGCGACTCCCGGTTCGTGGTGTACGGCGGCACCCGGACGCGTGACCTGCGGATCGTCGCGGGCCGGGGGACGGACTCGGTGGAGCATTCGGACGGCTCGGCGATCAGCACGGCGTACCTGGGCCGCCGGTTCCCGCACGGACTGCTGGTGGTCCACGACGGCGAGCGCCGCCCGGCCGCCGGCGGTTCGGCGACCACGGGCTTTGCCTTCCTCCGGCTCGAGGACGTCATCCCCCGGTAAGGGGATATTTTATTGTCCGACATTTGTCCAGTGGCCGGTCACGGTGATTCTTTAACCGTGACCGGCCCCTTGTCGAACAACCGGAATAGTCCACTGATGGCGGTATTCCCCCCATCGATCTCGCGTAAGTTCACGGCATGCCGCGTCCCCATTCCGCGCTCGTCGTCCTGCTCACGGCCGCTTTCGTCATTCCGGTTTTCCCGGCCGCCGCGCCCGCCGCCGTCGCCGCCACGGGCGCCGTCTGCGATCACCAGCCCGCCTTGAACCCGCAGGCACCGGCCGGTGCTGTCGTCGTCGACCCCGCCGTCGAGGGCGACCTCAGCGTGAAAACGCTGTCCGCGCCACCCGGGACCACCTTCTGGCTGCCACCGGGCACCCACCTCCTGGCCGCGGACCAGTTCGGCCAGGTCATCCCGAAGGACGGCGACGTCTACCTGGGCGCCCCCGGCGCCGTGCTCGACGGCCGCGGGGTCAACCAGGCCGCCTTCACCCAGCAGGCGAAGGACGTCGTCATCCGCGGCCTCACCATCCAGAACTTCGTCGCCCCGCAGGACCAGGGCGTGGTCAACCACGACTCCGGCGAGCACTGGGTGATCGAGAACAGCACCATCCAGCACAACGGCGGCGCCGCGCTGATGGCCGGCGTCCGGCAGGAAGTGCGCGCCAACTGCCTGCGCGGCAACGGGCAGTACGGGATGAACGCCTACCGCCCCGACAACGCGATCACCGGGCTCGTCGTCGAAGGCAACGAAATCTCGGACAACAACGTCGACGACTGGGAAACGCGCAACCCCGGCTGCGGGTGCAGCGGCGGAATCAAGTTCTGGGCCGTGAACGGCGCCGACGTCCGCGGCAATTGGATCCACCACAACCACGGCGCCGGCCTGTGGGCCGACACCAACGACAACGATTTCCTGATCGAAGACAACGTCATCGAGGACAATGACGCCGAAGCGATCTTCTACGAGATCAGCTACAACGTCGTCATCCGGCACAACGCCATCCGCCGCAACAACGTGGTGGCCGGCAGCCGGCGCGCGTCCCGCGGCGACAACTTCCCGTCCGCGGCGGTGTACCTGTCCGAGTCCGGCGGCGAACCGCGCGTCCCGGCCCGCACCGACGTCCTCGACATCTACGGCAACACCTTCGAGGACAACTGGTCCGCGATCACGCTGTGGGAGAACGCCGACCGCTTCTGCAACAGCCCGGCCAACACGTCCAGCGCGAGCTGCACCAAGCTGGTCGCCGACCGGACCCGGTGCTCGGCGCCGGGCATCGCGGACGAGCCGCTCTACGACGACTGCCGCTGGAAGACCCAGCGGGTCGAGATCCACTCGAACCATTTCCGCTTCGACCCCGCCCGGCCGGGCTGCGCCGGCCTGTGCGGCCGGATGGCGGTGCTGTCGAACTACGGCACCTACCCGGCCTGGTCGCCGTACCGGGCGACCCTCGTGCAGGACGCGATCACCCACGACCAGGACAACTACTGGTACAGCAACGACTACGTCGGCCCGTGGACGTTCGTCGCCGGCGACAGCTCCCGCACCCTCACCCCGGAGCAGTGGCAGAACGAGCCGTGGAACCAGGACGACTGCGCGTCCTTCGACGGCGTGACCCCGAACTGCTGAGGAAAGCCGGTCACCAGATAAAATCAACGGCCCGACCGCGAAGGCGGCCACGAGCACCGCCACGACGCCCAGCCGCGAGGTCACCTTCCCCTTCGCCACCGCCCCTCCTTCCGGTCACCGAACCTCCCGAAACAGGAAAGCACGGGCCACCGACAGCTTTTCCCGGGCGACGCGCCGCCGCCGCGGTGTGCCCGAGGAGACCGGGAACGCACCGGAGTCACCGGCCACCCGGGGCGGTGAACGCCGACGCCGCGGCCCCCGGGACCGGGCGCCGAAGAACGCCGTCCGTGACCGCCGGCACGAGGAACTGGGCCGACCCGGTGAACTCGCCCGGAAAACTTCCCACCCGGATGCAGCACCCCGGGCCGCCCACGCGTCCAAGGGAAGAGGGAAGGGACGCGTGTGCGCTTTGAAGAGTTCGTGGCGGAGCGGCTGGACGGGCTGCTGCGCTACGCCACCGTCCTGACGAACGACCCGCACCTGGCCCAGGACGTCGTCCAGGACGTGCTGCTGCGCGCCCAGCAGCGCTGGGACGGCATCGACGCCCCGCCGACCTACGTCCGGCGGATGATCACCAACGAGTACCTCTCGTGGCGCCGGCGGGCGGTGCGGCGGATGGTGCCGAGCAGCCACGACGTCCTCGACGCGCTCGGCCCGCCGGAAGCCGACCCGTCGGCCGCCTACGACGAGCGGGACGCCATGCTCGGCCTCCTGGAAACGCTGCCTCGCAAGCAGCGCGCGGCGATCGTCCTGCGCTACTACGAGGGCTACTCCGACGCCGAGATCGCCGCCGTCCTGCGCTGCGGCGCCTCCACCGTGCGCAGCCAGATCTCCCGCGCCCTCGCGACCCTCCGCCAGGCCCCGCACGCCACGACCCTCACCGGAGCCCCCGAATGACCCGCAGCGAGCACGAGATCGAGACGCTGATCCGGGACAGCCTCGAGCGCCTCGCCGCCCGCGCCCCGGACGGCGACGCGGTCCGGGACGCGCTGGCCCGGGCCGGCCGCAAGCACCGGCCGGGGGCCCGGCTCGCGCTGGTGGCCGCCGCCGTGGTCGCGGTGGTGGCGGGGGTCATCGCCGGCACGCAGGCGTTCACGACGACGTCCGGCCTGGTCCCGGCCGCGGGCCGGCCGGTGCTCGGCTACAGCCCCGGCCGGCTGCCCGGCGGCTTCACCGAGCAGTACCGCGAGGGCGGGCCGGGCACCGCGCCGCAGGTCCGGCGGTGGTTCGCGGGACCGGCCGAGATCACGCTGTCGGCGTACTCGACCGCCGACCCCGAGTGGTCGCAGACGGCGCTGCGGATCGCGGCGCTGCGCGACCAGATCCTGGTGCACGGCCGGGTCGCGATGGTCACCGGCGACACCGGCGGCCCCGCGCTGCTCACCTGGCTGGCCGACGACGACCACGTGCTCACCGTGCGGGTCGGCGGGGTGCCGGACGCGCGCGAGGCCGCCCGGCGGATCGCCGAGGACGTCACGCCCACCCCGGTCGGTGTCCGCGGCGAGCTGCGGTTCGGCGCGCTCCCGGCGGGCCTGGCCGAACGCTCGGCCGCCGTCAAGGGCACCGGGCCGGCCGACGCGAGCACGGAGCTGACCGCGGCCGACCCGGCCCGGCCGTCGGTGCCCGCGGTCCGCGTCACGGCGAGCGCCGGCTCCCCCGGCGTGGACGGCGCTGCCCCCGTCACCGTGCGCGGCGGCCCGGGGTTCTTCGTGGCGGGACAGGAAGCGTTCGTCGCGGTCAAGCTCCCGTCGGGGCGCTGGCTGACGGTGGCGGGCGCGCGGCCGGAAGCCGAGCTGGTCGCCGTCGCGGACGGCGTCCAGCTCGACCCTTCGCCCGACTACCGGTGGCTCGGGCGGCCTACCAGCTGACCACGGGGAACCAGATGATCCCCAGCCGGCCCAGCACGCGGACGTCCCAGTAGAG
The DNA here is from genome assembly GCA_049998055.1 of Amycolatopsis sp. cmx-4-37. Lineage (GTDB taxonomy): Bacteria > Actinomycetota > Actinomycetes > Mycobacteriales > Pseudonocardiaceae > Amycolatopsis. The sequence continues at coordinate 351,952 of JAEBEK010000009.1, forward strand.
CAGCGTGAACGTGCCGCCGACGAGCAGCGCCGCGCCGGTCACCGTGGCGATCCGGGCGGGTTTCGCGGCGAGCCAGCGCTGCACGCGCCCGCCCGTGGCGTGCGTCAGGAGCAGGAACAGCACGCCCATGATCACGATGTTGCCGAGGGACTGCAGGGCGAACGCCGCCGCGCCGTAGAAGACGTTGTGCTGCTCGGCGGCGCTGCGGAACATGATCCGGAAGAGCGGGTAGGGGCGCCCGATGAGGAACCCGCCGATCAGCGCGCCCATCAGGACGAGCGGCGCCGCGGGGTGGCGGGCGACGAACCCGGCGAACGGGTTCGGGAGGATGCCGAGCGCGATCAGGCCCAGGACCAGGAAGACCAGCCCGACGACGCCGAAGGCGACCATCGACTGGATGCTGCGCGGGCTCAGCCCGGACGTCTGCGCGGTGGAGAACTGGGGCATCCGCGTCCCGACCAGGGCGACGACCACGCCGTAGCCGATCGACACGGCCAGCATGCCCGCGGCGATCCAGCCCAGCGGCTTGAGCGTGGTGGCGAAGCGCCGCTTCTCGCCGGCCTGGCCTCCGACCAGCGGGGCGACCGCGCCGAACGCGGCGATGTTGCAGGCGGTGAAGGAACCCGCGAGACCGGAGACGAACGCGAAGAGCGTCCCGGCGAGGACTCCGCTGATCGGCGTGGCTTTCGCGTCGTAGCCGAGCAGGCCGTTCGCGACGCTGTCGCCGATGACGGAATCGACGAACGGCGCGGACCACAGCGCGGTCAGGGCGAAGCCGGCGAGGACCGCGACGACGGCGATCGCGGCGCGGCGGGCGGGATAGGGCCCCGCGCCGAAGAACTGTGCTTGCGGATGAACCGGTACCTGCTGCGTGACGGACATCGGCGTTCCCTCCAGATCCGGAACGTAAAGCGTTTCAGACACGGGTGTCGAAACGCTTCCGCCGGTCGTGTGGGGTTGCCCCGGCGAACGGACTAGGCGTTTTTCCCGCCTCTTGACGCCGGGAACTCGTCGGGCGCAGAATTAAACGCATGACTAATTCTGCGCTCGAGGTCACCGGCCTGCGCGTCCGGCGCGGTGGCCGGCCGGTGGTGCGGGACGTGAGCTTCGCGGTGCCGCGCGGCACCGTCACCGGGCTGCTCGGCCCGAGCGGCTGCGGCAAGACGACGCTGATGCGCGCGATCGTCGGCGTGCAGATCGTCGAAGGCGGCAGCGTCACCGTGCTGGGCCTGCCCGCCGGCAGTCCGCCGCTGCGGCGCCGGATCGGTTACGCCACCCAGAACCCGGCCATCTACGCCGACCTCACCATCCGGGAGGCCCTGCGGTACTTCGCCGCGGTCCTGCGCGCCCCGGCGTCCGATGTGGACAGAGTCATCGCCGAGGTCGGCCTGGAAGACCACGCCGGGAAGCTCGTCGGATCGCTTTCGGGCGGGCAGCACAACCGCGCGAACCTCGCCGTCGCCCTGCTCGGGAAGCCGGAACTGCTGGTGCTCGACGAGCCGACCGTCGGGCTCGACCCGGTGCTGCGCGACGAGCTCTGGAGCCTCTTCCGCCGGCTCGCCGACGGCGGCGCCACGCTGCTGGTGTCCAGCCACGTCATGGACGAAGCCGCGCGCTGCGACCGCCTCCTGCTCATGCGCGAAGGCACCCTCCTGGCCGACGACGCACCGCTCGCCCTGCGCGAGCGCACCGGCGCCGCCGACCTCGAACAGGCCTTCCTGCACCTCGTGCGGGCCGCGTCGTGAACCCCGCGTTGACGCTCGCGACGACGCGGCGCATCCTCACCCAGCTGCGGCACGACCCGCGCACCGTCGTGATGCTGATCCTGGTGCCGACGCTCCTGATGATCCTGCTGCGCTACGTCTTCAATTCGGCGCTGGTGTTCAGCCGCGTCGCGCCCGCGCTGCTCGGCGTGTTCCCGTTCCTGATCATGTTCCTCATCGCGTCGATCACGACGCTGCGGGAGCGCACCACGGCGACCCTCGAACGGCTGATGACGCTCCCCATCGGCCGGCTCGACCTGCTCTTCGGCTACGCGCTGGCGTTCGGCTCGATCGCCGTCGTCCAGGTGGCGCTCGCGGCGGGCGTCTCGCTGTGGTGGCTCGGCCTCGACCTCGCCGGCTCGGTCGTGATGCTGCTGGTGATCGCCGTCCTGGACGCGTTGCTGGGCATGGCGCTCGGGCTGTTCGTCAGCGCGTTCGCCCGCACCGAGTTCCAGGCCATCCAGTTCATGCCGGTGTTCGTGCTGCCGCAGATCCTGCTGTGCGGCCTGTTCGTGCCACGCGACGACATGGGCTGGCTGCTGCGGTGGCTCTCCGAGGTCATGCCGCTGTCGTACGCGGTCGAAGCGCTGACCCGCGTCACGGCTTCTTCGACGGTGGACGCGGTGATCCTGCGGAACCTCGTGGTCGTAGGGTGCTGCGCGCTGCTGGCGCTGGTGCTCGGCGCGGCGACGTTGCGGCGCCGGACGCCGTGACTACCGTGGTGCCATGGCATCCGAAACGGACCGGCTCGCGGCCGAGCGCTACGTCGTCCTGACCACGTTCCGCCGCGACGGGCGCGCGGTGCCGACCCCGATCTGGGTGGCCGGCGACGGCGGCGAGCTCGTCTTCAACTCGGTGCGGAACGTCGGCAAGGTCAAGCGCATCCGCAACAGCGGCCGGGTGGAGGTGCAGGCCTGCGACCTGCGCGGCCGGAAGACCCACGGCGCGAAGGTCGGCGGGCAGGCCCGGCTGCTGGACCTGGCCGACACCCGGCGGGTCCAAGGGGTGATCGGGCGCAAGTACGGCGTCTTCGGGCGCCTGTCGATGTTCTTCTCGAAGCTGCGCGGCCCGGCCGACCGGACGGTCGGGATCGCCGTCAAGCTGGACGGCTGAAGCTGCGGAAGCCGCGGCGCAGGTAGTTCGGCAGCGCGTTCGGGTGGTCGAGCGTCGAGGTGTGCAGCCAGACTCTTTTCGCGCCGGCGAGTGCCCACGCGTCGGCGACGACGAGGGTGAGCGCGTAACCGCCGAGTCCTTTGCCGACGAACTCCGGCAGCAGGCCGAAGGTGGTGATCTCGACGTCACCGCCGGGCCCCGGCTCGAAGTCGGCGGCGCCCGCGACCTCGCCGCGGTACTCGATGAGCCGGTACCGGCGCCCGGGGTCGGCGAGCCAGCGGTCCCAGTCGTCGTCGGTCCGGGACGCGCTCGGCCACCGGTACGGCGTCCCGATCCGGACGTGCAGGTCACGGATGACCGGCCCCGCCGCGGTGGTTCCGAGCACGACGCCGTCGACGACCGGCGCGGGGTTGAGCTGCTCGGCGGCGGTCATTTCGAGCTGGGTGACGATCTCCTCCACCCGCGGCAACCTAGGGGAAGCGAGTGCCGCTGTCAGCCCCTTATCGGAGGCACGCGTGCTCCGGTGGGGATCCGGGCGGTCCTGGACTAGACCTTCGCGACCGCGGCCAGCGCCTCGGGCAGTGTGAACGCCCCGGCGTAGAGCGCCTTGCCGACGATGGAGCCCTCGACGCCGTCGGAGGCCAGGCCGGCCAGCGCGACGAGGTCGTCCACACTGGACACCCCGCCGGAGGCGATCACCGGCGCGTCGGTGCGGGCGACGACGTCGCGCAGCAGCTCGAGGTTCGGGCCGCGCAGGGTGCCGTCCTTGCTGACGTCGGTGACGACGTAGCGGGACGCGCCGTCGCGGTCCAGGCGCTCCAGGACCTCCCACAGGTCGCCGCCGTCGGAGGTCCAGCCGCGGGCCGAAAGGCGGTGGCCGGCCTCGGTGATCCGCACGTCGAGGCCGATCGCGACGCGGTCGCCGTACTCGCCGATCACCCGCGCCGTCCACTCCGGGTCTTCGAGCGCGGCGGTGCCGAGGTTGACGCGGCGGGCGCCGGTGGCCAGCGCGGCCTTCAGCGACGCGTCGTCGCGGATGCCGCCGGAGAGCTCGACCTGGACGTCGAGGCGCCCGACGACATCGGCGAGCAGCTCGCGGTTGCTGCCCTTGCCGAAAGCGGCGTCGAGGTCGACCAGGTGGATCCACTCGGCACCGTCGCGCTCCCAGGCGAGCGCCGCTTCCAGCGGGCTGCCATAGGAGGTCTCGGTGCCGGCCTCGCCCTGGACGAGTCGCACGGCCTGGCCATCGGCCACATCAACGGCGGGAAGCAGCGTGAAAGTCACGTCGGTAACTCTAAAGCGGAGACCCCCGTCACCCGGTCAGAGGGTCGCAAGCCAGTTCTTCAGCAGCTGTGCGCCCGCGTCGCCGGACTTCTCCGGGTGGAACTGGGTGGCCCACAACGGCCCGTTCTCGACCGCCGCGACGAAGTCTTCGCCGTGGTGGGCCCAGGTGACCTTGGGGTGTTGGCCGATCCCCGACTCCAGCTCCCACTTGCGGGCGGCGTAGGAGTGGACGAAGTAGAACCGCTCGTCCGGGTCGAGGCCGGAGAACAGCTGCGAGTCCGCGGGCGCGCGCACGGTGTTCCAGCCCATGTGCGGCAGGACGTCGGCGTTCAGCCGGTCGACGACGCCCGGCCACTCCCCCGTGCCCTCGGTCTCCTCGCCGTGCTCGACGCCGCGGGAGAAGAGGATCTGCATGCCGACGCAGATGCCGAGCACGGGACGGCCGCCGGCGAGGCGCTTGCCGATGATCCGGTGGCCCTTCACGTCCAGCAGCCCCGCCATGCACGCCGAGTACGCGCCGACGCCGGGCACGACCAGGCCGTCGGCCTCGATCGCGGCCTGCGGGTCGGCGGTGACCTCGACTTCGGCCCCGGCGCGCGCCACAGCGCGTTCGGCGGAGCGGAGGTTGCCGGAACCGTAGTCGAGAATCACCACACGAGACACGCCACCCAGCGTAGCCGTCGCCGTCAGCGGCGCTCGAAGGAATAGACGTCGGTCACCGTGTTGCACGGCGCCGGCGGCACGACCTCCACGCGCAGCACGCCGGCGTCGTAGTCGACGCCTTCCGGGGTGAAGGTGCCGGTACAGGTGCTGACCAGCGGAACCTGCTGGATTTCGCGCACCTTCGCGGTGACGTCGTGGCCGTTCAGGGGCCGCGGGAGGTCGATCTGCAGGAGCTGCAGGTTGGTCGGGTACAGGTCGTTGTTCGGGTCGCTGGTCGCGCAGATCAGGCGGGTCGGGCTGACGAAGTCGCAGCCCTGGGCGCTGCGGATGTGGTGGTCGAGGTGGATGCGGGCGGCGACGGGGAGGTCGCCGGCCCGCTTCGGGCCGCGGGGGTTGAGGAACGGCGTCGCCGAGACGTAGAGGCGGTCGATCTCGCCGAGCGGGCCCGAGACCAGCCACCGGCCGTCGGGGGTGGCCGCGACCTGGGCGTTGGCGTTCGGGGCGGGCTCGTCGGCGGCGAGCGGGTGGACGAACTCCGTCGTCGCCCCGTCGGGCTGGGTGACCAGGTACATCTTCTTGGTGGGCGTCGGGGTGACGGTGTCCTGGTAGACGTCGAAGACGTAGCCGCGCAGCGAGTCCGGATCACCGACGTGGCCCCAGCCCTCGTCCTTGAGCGGCTGCGGGATGGTGGCGCCGTTGCGGTAGACGAGCTCGGGGGCGTGGCCGGGCAGGCGCAGCGTGGTGAGGCCCTCGCCGCTGACCCGGTTCTCGGCGGTGGTGTGGCCGGTTTGCCGCCAGGGGGACTCGTGCGCCGTGGCGACGCCGGTGGCGGTGAGCAGGGCGGCGGTGGTGAGGGCGAGCAGACTGGCCGCGCGCATGTGCGCTCCTCGGGAGTAGAGGCCTTGGCGGCGGCGACGCGATTCTGCCACGGCGGGGTCGCCCGCCGGAAGAATCTTGGAGAAGGACGTTTCGGCGTCCCGGCGACCGGGTATTAGATCAGCCGATCGTGTGGGCTCACCCCGGCACGACCGGATGCCAGGGAGGCGAAGATGGCCGAGGACGATCTGCTGTCCCAGATGCTGCACGCCTGGTGTGACGACATCGAGAGCGAGCCGTTTCCCCAGTTCAGCGAGCTGCTGATCCCTCGCCAGCAGGTCCGGTCGCGGTGCTCGCCGTCCGCGTCTGCTGTCCGCGTGACGAACGCCACGCGGAAGACAGACGTCTGACTGTGGTTTGACTGTGGTTTCCTGCGAGGGCCGCATCGACGCGTCCCCCGGGAGCCCTCATGAGCCGCACCCCTGATCCGCACGACTTCCTCGACCTCGACGCCGGGCTCGCCGAGGAGGAGCGCGCCATCCGCGACGCCGTCCGCGCGTACGCGAAGGACAACCTGCTAGACCAGATCGCGGAGTGGTACGAATCGGGCGCGCTGCCGGCGGCCGAGCTGGCCAAGGGCTTCGGTTCGCTGGGGCTGCTGGGCATGCACCTGGAGGGCTACGGCTGCGCCGGCACGAGCGCGGTCGCTTACGGCATCGCGTGCCGCGAGCTGGAAGCCGTCGACTCGGGGCTGCGGAGCTTCGTGTCGGTGCAGGGATCGCTCGCGATGTACGCGATCCACAAATGGGGCAGCGAGGAGCAGCGCCAGGAGTGGCTGCCCCGGATGGCCACCGGCGACGCGCTGGGCTGCTTCGGCCTGACCGAGCCGGACGCGGGCAGCGACCCGGGCTCGATGCGCACGCGGGCGGTGCGCGACGGGTCGGACTGGGTGCTGTCGGGCACGAAGATGTGGATCACCAACGGAACGGTCGCCGACGTCGCGGTCGTCTGGGCCCAGACCGACGACGGGATCCGCGGGTTCGTCGTCCCGACATCGACCCCCGGGTTCACGGCGAACGAGGTCAAGCACAAGCTGTCCCTGCGGGCGTCGCTGACGGCGGAACTGGTCCTCGAGGGCGTCCGGCTGCCCGCGTCTGCGGCATTCCCCGAGGTCCGCGGCTTGCGCGGCCCGCTGTCGTGCTTGAACGAAGCGCGTTACGGGATCTTGTTCGGCGTGGTCGGGGCGGCTCGCGCGTGCTACGAGTCGGCGCTGGAGTACACACTGTCGCGGTCGCAGTTCGGCAAGCCGCTGGCCGGGTTCCAGCTGACGCAGCGCAAGCTGGCCGACCTGCTGGTGGAGGTCAACCGCGCCGGGCTGGTGGCGCTGCAGATCGGGCGGCTCAAGGACGCGGGGGCGTTGCACCACAACCACGTGAGCTTCGGCAAGATGGCGAACGTGCGCTCCGCTATCGAGGTCGCCCGGACGGCTCGGACGATGCTGGGCGCGAACGGGATTTCGCTGGAGTACCCGGTGATGCGGCACATGGCGAACCTGGAGACGGTGCTGACGTACGAGGGCACGGAGGAGATGCACGCGCTGTCGCTGGGCCAGGCGGTGACGGGGCTGGCGGCGTTCCGCTGATCCGTTTTTGTCGGTGGTGGTCTCTAGTGTGCGGGTCGTGGACTTTTCTTCGTATGAGACGGTGCTCGAGCTACGGCGCTATACCCTGCACCCCGGGCGGCGTGACGAGCTGATCGCGTTGTTCGAGCGCGAGTTCGTCGAGCCGCAGGAGGCCTTGGGCGCGCATCTGTTCGGGTTGTTCCGTGTCCCTTCTTCGCCGGAGGAGTTCGTGTGGCTACGGGGGTTCTCCTCCTTCGCTGCGCGCGCGGAGGCCCTTTCGGCGTTCTACACGGGACCGGCGTGGCGCCGGTTCCGCGACGAGGCGAACGCGACGATGGTGGACTCGGACAACGTGCTGCTGCTGCGTCCGGTCCGGCGTGGGCTGGCTTCCCCACCGCCGGGGTCGGGGGTGTACGTCTCCTTCGAGGAGTCGCCGTCGGCGTTCGCGGTGTTCGAGACGGAGCCGTCGGAGAACAACTTCCCGCAGCTGCCGGTGCGCACGGACGGGCCGTTCACGGTGTCGTTCAGCCGGGTCGCTTCTTCTGGCGCCGAGTCGTTGGAACCGACTTCGCGGTCGTTACTCCGTTGAGAGCAGTTCGGTGAGCCCCCGGGGGTAGAGGATCTTGCTGCCGTTCCGAAAGTCTTCGGCTTCGACCCACCGAGCGGTGGCAGGATCGTCGAGGATTTTCATCTCTTCTTTGGCGTACATCCCGGGGTCGACGAACTCGGCGTCGTAGATGAAGGCGATCTCGTGCCCGGACCGGCCCCGCCAGCTGAAGACGTTCTCGAGGACACCGAGCCGTTCCTTGACGAGCACCTCGGCGTCGAGTTCCTCGCGGAACTCGCGCTGGAGGGCATCGTCACTGCGTTCGCCGAACTCGACCCCACCCCCGAGAGGCCGGTAGTAGGTCTCGCCTTTGACGTCATCCCGCCCTTCGAAGACGAGCAGAGCGTGGTCACGCCAGATGATGCCGAGCGCGATCGGCCTGATGGTGATCCCCATGCGGGTAAGGCTATCGGCCCGCAGCTCCCGCAGCACGCCCCAAGCGAGCCCGCCCACCCCGACCGCCACCAGAACCCCGGCGGCAACCCCGGCCCACTGCGGCCCGAACACCCCGGCCAGAGCCACGACCACGATGCCCACGGCAGGCATCGCCCAGGGCGAAGAGCCCATCACCACCTCGTCCCGACTTGTCGACTAGGCCTGAATGCTGGCCTAACATGGTCCAATCCTGGAGGGCGGGGTGAGAGCCATGCACAGACTGCGGCTCGTGCTCACCTTGCTGCGGGCCCAGCCTCTGCTCGGCACCACCAACGCTCCGCTACCGCCTCCTGGTGAGGGCCAGCGCAAGGGCCCCGGTCGGTGCCCGAAGCACCGGATCACCCTCGAGAAGCATTTACGGGGCTACTGGTGCTCATCGTGTGAGAGGTACATCCCGAAGGCTTCCCGGCTCCCATGACCACGCCTTCTCTTCCCGACACGGCGGTGGGACTGGGCTCGCGGATCGGCCGGTACTTCAGCGTCGTCAGCATGGTGCCCGCCCTGTTCCTGACGGCGTGGACCTTCGCGCTGGTGGCGAGCGGTTCCTGGTCGGGCTCTCCTCGGCTCGACCAGATGGTTCGTGCGCTGACCGGCGTCACCCTGGGCGGAGTCGCCTGGCTCCTGCTGGCCACAGTGGTCTCGGCGCTGTTCCTCCATCCGCTTCAACTCGCGATGACGCGGCTCTTGGAGGGCTACTGGGGGAGTTCCTACCTCGCCACATTGCTGCTGCGGCACCGCATCACGCACCACCGCAAGCGGGTCGTGCGAATCACCCGCCGAAGGAGCCGGCTCGAGCAGCGACGCGACCGGGTTCTGACGAAAGTGCTCGTCGCGAGGTACCTGCGAGAGCTGACCGAGGACCCGGAGACGGCCGATGATCCAGCGACCTGGGACGAGTTCCGTCTCAGACAAGAACTGGACAGCCTGGTCGCGACCGACGGGGCCCACGCTGCGCGGGGATCGATCGCCGCACTCGCTTCGATCCCGCACGCGCTGGCCCGGTATCCCGACCCGAGCAGGATGCTGCCGACCCGGCTCGGAAATACCTTGCGCACCGCCGAAGACTCGATCGGCCGGCAGTACGCGCTCGATTCGATTCGCACCACGCCGTACATCGCCCTGATCGCGCCGGATACCCACCTGAACTATCTTCAAGACACCCGAGGACAGCTCGACACTTCGGTTCGCCTGTGCGTCGTCGCGCTTGTAGCCACTGTCGAAACGTGTGCTTTCCTTTTCACCGATGGCTGGTGGCTCCTCGTCGCCCTGGCGCCATACTTGCTCGCTTACATCGCGTATCGCGCTTCGATCGCAGCCGCGGATGAGTACATGGGAATCGTTCGCACTGTAGTGGAACTCAACCGATTCAAACTGTACGAAAGCATGCACATGAAGGCTCCGCGCAACACCAGCGAAGAGCGCAAGAACAACGCCAGGCTGATGGAGTTGCTAGCCGGAGATGAAGAGGTGAAATTGCGTTACCATCACCCCGCCCCTCCGACTACTCCCCCAGGAACTCCCTGATCGACAGCCTCAACGACCCCGCGTCCAACCCATGCGCCAAGTCGTGATCGGCGATCCCACCATAAGTCCGCACCTCCACCTCCCGCCGCACCCCCAGCGACCGCAACCGGTGCGGCAAGTCCGCCAAAGCCTCCGAAGCCCAAAAAGCCGAAGTCCCCGCCAAATAAGGCTCCACAAAAACCACCGAACCCGAAGCCGAAAGCACCGCGGATCGCAACCCGGCGGAGTCAAAAGGCCGAATAGTAGACGCATACAACACCGTCACATCCAGACCCGCACACGCCCGCAGCACCCGATCCAGCACCGGCCCCACCGCCACCACGACACCAGAAGACCCGAACCGCAGCCGCGTGAAGCCCACCCCCAAATGAGCCGAAGCGTTCGTCTGAGCCGAAAGCCGCAGATAAACCCGCCCATCCCCAGGAACGGACTCCAGCAACAACCGGCGAGCCTCGTCAGCGTGGCCCGGAACGTGCACCGTCCACCCCGGCAGCGAGTCGATCAGCGCGACGTCCCCCGGCGACTGGTGTGTCCGCCCTTCCGTGGACATGTCATACGAAGCCCCGTACGACACCAGGACCCCACCCACCTCCTGGTGCGCGAAGTCCAGCTTGATCTGCTCGAACGCGCGCTCCACCAGGAACGACGGGAACGTGTGCACGATCGGCCGCAACCCCGCCAGCGCCAGGCCCGCGCCCGTGCTGACCAGCAGCTGCTCGCGGATCCCCACGTTGATCACCCGGTCCGGGTGCCTGCGCGCCGCGCCCGCCAGCTGGGCCGCCGAGATGTCCGCCAGCACCACCGCCACGTCCGGGTCCGCGTCCAGGATCTCCTCGGTCGTCTTCAAGAACGTTTCCCTCATGGGAATCAGCCCTTCGGTTCGACGACGGCGACCACGGCCAGCGGCCGGCCGGGATGCGACCCCGTGAACGCGTCGTACAGCGCGGAGTGGTCGCGGCCGGACACCGTGCGCGTCTCCCAGCCTTCGACCTCGAAGCGACGCGCGATGCCACCTGGCCAGCCGTGCGTCGACGACCGGTTGTCGATCACCACCGTCGTCAGGTTTTCGAGGCCGGACCGCGCCGCGACGACCATCGCCTCGTGGTTGGACCCCTCGTCCAGCTCGGCGTCGCCGATCAGCGTCACGACCCTCGACGTCAGCCCGCGGGCGCGCAGGCCCAGCGCCGTGCCGAGGGCGATCGGCAGGCCGTGACCTAGGGAGCCGCTCGAAATCTCGACGCCGGGGACGCGCCGCCGGTCCGGGTGGTGGCCGAGGCGCGACAGCGCGTTCGACCACGTCGGCAGCTCGGCCTCGTCGAGAAAGCCTTTCACCGTCAGGACAGCGTAGTACGCCATCGGCCCATGCCCTTTGGACAGCAGGAAACGGTCGCGGTCCGGCGAGCGGAACGTGGCCGGCGTGATGTCCAGTACGCGGTCGTAGAGCACCCACAGGACGTCCACAGTGGACTCCGCGGCGGCGTGGTGCTTGTCGTCGCCGGTCATCAGCGAGATCAGTCGCGGCAGTTCGGCGTAGCCCGGTTCGGTCGCAGTGGTCATACCCCGACGATGCAACCTCGACTAAACTCGAAGTCAAGGATAGCCTGAGCTGGTGACGAGGCTCGCTGAACATCTCAGCATCGGACAGGTGGCGGACCGCAGCGGGGTGCCGCACACGGCACTGCGGTTCTACGAGGAGAAGGGGCTGATCAGCTCGGAGCGATCGGCGGGCAACCAGCGCCGCTACCCACGCTCGGTGCTGCGGCGGATCGCGTTCATCCGCGCCGCGCAACGGGTCGGGCTCTCCCTGGAGGACATCAGCGCGGCGCTGACGTCGCTGCCCGCCGACCACGCCCCGACGAAGGCCGACTGGGCGCGGCTGTCCCGCGACTGGCAGCACGAGCTCGACGCGCGGATCGACGCCCTGCAACGCCTTCGCGACCGGCTCACCGGCTGCGTCGGCTGCGGGTGCCTGTCCCTGCGCAGCTGCGCGCTCTACAACAACGACGACGACCTGGCGCGCTTCGGGCCGGGGGCGAGCAAACTGCGTCCGGCGGTCGAGGGCGGCATCTAAATCGCTTGCCCGCCGCGGGATCCTGGGGAGGAAATGAACGAAAAAGAACTGATCCGCATCTCCAAACGGCTCTCGCTGCACCCTGCGCCACGATCCCGCCGCCGCCGGCCTCACCCTCTCCCCGGACGGCTGGGTCGACGTCGACACCCTGCTGCGAGCGGTGAAGATCACCCGCGAACAGCTCGACGAGGTCGTCGAGACGAACACCAAGCGCCGTTTCGCCTTCGACGAGACCGGCGCGCGCATCCGCGCGAGCCAAGGCCATAGCGTCACGGTCGACCTCGGCCTCGCGGACGCGACACCGCCGGACGTCCTTTACCACGGCACAGTGGCGAAGTTCCTCGACACGATCTTTCGCGAGGGGCTACGCCCGATGAAGCGCCACGCGGTCCACCTCTCGGCAGCGCTCGACACCGCGCGAACGGTGGGTGCGCGACGCGGAAAGCCGGTGCTCCTCCGGGTCGACGCCGCGGCGATGACCGCGGCGGGACACGTTCCAGGTGAGCGCGAACGGCGTTTGGCTGACGGCGACGGTGCCGCCGGAGTACCTCCACCGCCTCGGCTGAGACGGAACTCGCGTACCGGGGTGGTCGGTTCGCGTACCCAGACGGTCGGCTCACGTACCTGGACGGTCGGCTCACGTACCCAGACGGTCGGCTCACGTACCTGGACGGTCGGTTCGCGTACCCAGACGGTCGGCTCACGTACCGAGATGGTCGGTTCGCGCTCCAGGCAGTCGGTTCGCGTACCCGAACAGTCGGCTTACGTACCCAGGCGGTCGGTTCGCGTGATGGAAGCCGGAACTCGCGTGATCGAGCGCGTGTCTCGCGTGACTGGGAGGGCATCTCGCGTGATTGGCGGGGCATCTGACGTGACTGGAGGGGCATCTCGCGTGATCAGGCGGTCGACACGGGGGTGGGGAGGAGGCGGCGGCGGGGGCGGCCGAGGAGGCGGCGGCCCACGTCCAGCAGTTCCGTGCGCAGCTCTTCGTCGCCCAGGCGGGCCAGGTCGGGGGAGCCGCCGGCCATCGCGATGCCCGTCAACGTCACCATCGCGTTGACCCGGGCCGTCGGGGTCGGGTCCGGGCCCGAGAGGATGCCCAGCAGCGCCTGGCCGAAGCCCTCCATGCCGCCGTGCGCCGACTTCTCGATCGCGCGGACCAGGCCCGGATCGCTCGAGAACAGCGCCACCAGCGCGCGGTGCCGGATCACCAGGTCGACGAACCCCTCCAGCAGCAGGTCCACCTGCGTGCCGCGGCGCTTCTGCGCGCCCGCGCGCAGCACCAGCTCGTCCAGGTCACGCACGCCGGGCTCGGCCACCGCCTCGGTGAGCTCCGCCTTCGTCTTGAAGTGGTAGTAGACCGCCGCCTTCGTGACCCCGAGCGCGTCGGCGATCATCTGCAGCGACGTGCCCTCGACCCCGTGTTCGGTGAACAGCCGCAACGCGGTCTGCAGCAGTCGGGTCCGGGTGTCCTCGGCCGGGCCGGCGGTCATTCTTCCTCCTCAGCGAGCCGTCGGAGCGTACGTCACTCCCTGTCGATCGGCAAACCGCTTCCTAGCCGATCGGCTGGGATAAACCTTGCTGTTCGGCAAGTCACATACTTGCCGATCGGCTTGGAGGTCTCCTTGCCGATCGGCTAGCGTGGCGAATAACTAGATGGAGTGAACCGACCCCGTTCGGGCGAAACGGAGCTAACTCGTGGCGACCTTCCTGTACCGGCTCGGCCGGTTGTCCTTCCGACGGCGAGCGCTGGTGGCCGCCGTCTGGGCGGCCGTCCTGGTGGCGCTCGGGCTGGGCGCCCTCACGCTGTCCGGCCAGCTGTCGAACTCGGTGACGATCCCCGGCACCGAATCGCAGCGCGCGGTCGACCAGCTGACCGCGAAGTTCCCGCAGGCCAACGCCGGTGGCGCCACCGCACGCGTCGTCATCGAGGCACCGGCCGGGACAACCGTGGCCGACGCGAAGGGCAAGGCCGCCGTCGAGTCCCTGGTCGGGCAGCTGAAGACCGCGCCGAAGGTCACCGTCGTCGTGGACCCGTTCCAGGCCCAGTCGATCTCCCCCGACAAGCGCGTCGCGCTCGCCCAGGTCAGCTACGGTGCGAAGGCGTACGAGCTCACCGACGGTGACCGCGAGGCCCTCCTGAACACCGCCGACGCGGCCCGCGCGCAAGGGTTCACCGTCGAGTTCGGTGGCGACGCCGTGCAGGGCGTCCCCGAAACCGGCGCGACCGAGGGCCTGGGTGTCGCGGTCGCCGCCGTCGTGCTGATCATCACCTTCGGCTCGCTGATCGCCGCCGGGATCCCGCTGCTCACCGCACTGATCGGCGTCGGCACCGGGATGGGCGGCATCTTCCTCGCCTCCGGGTTCCTGGAGCTGAACTCGAACACGCCGATCCTGGCGCTGATGATCGGGCTGGCCGTCGGCATCGACTACGCGCTGTTCATCGTGTCGCGCTACCGGCACGAACTGCGCCTCGGCCGCGATCCCGAGGAGGCCGCGGGCCGCGCCACCGGCACCGCCGGCTCGGCCGTGGTGTTCGCGGGACTCACCGTCATCATCGCGCTGGCCGGGCTCACCGTCATCGGCATCCCGTTCCTCGGCCAGATGGGCGTGGCCGCCGCGGTCACCGTCGCGGTCGCCGTCGTCATCGCCCTGACGCTGCTGCCCGCGATCCTCGGCTTCGCCGGCAGCCGGGTCGCCGGCGAGCGGATCCGCGTGCGCCGCAAGCCGGTCGAAACGACGCACGGCGAGCGTTGGGCGCGGTTCGTCGCCCGCCACCGGTGGCCGGTGCTGCTCGTCGCGGTGGCCGGGATGGCCGTCGTCGCGCTGCCCGCCCTCGGCATGCAGCTCGGCCTGCCCAACGACGCCACCGCCGCGCCGGAGTCCACCCAGCACAAGGCGTACGAGATCGCCAGTCGCAGCTTCGGCGAAGGCTCCAACGGGCCGCTGCTGGTCGTCGTCGACACCGGTTCGAGCACCAACCGGCAGGCCGCGCTCGGCCAGGCCGCGGCCGACATCCAGAAGCTGCCGGACGTCGCCGCCGTCACCCCGCCGAAGGTCAACCAGACCGGTGACACGGCGTTGCTCACGGTGATCCCGAAGAGCGGGCCGAGCAGCACCCGGACCGAAGACCTGGTGGCCGCGATCCGCACCGAGTCCGGCGCGCTGGAGAACGCGACCGGCGCGAAGCTGTCCGTCACCGGGCAGACCGCGGCGAACATCGACGTCTCGGAGAAGCTGTCCGACGCGATGCTCCCCTATCTCGCGCTGATCGTCGGGCTGGCGTTCGTGCTGCTGATGCTGGTGTTCCGCTCGGTCGTGGTGCCGCTGAAGGCGACGATCGGCTTCCTCGGCTCGGTCGCGGCGACGTTCGGCGCGGTGGTCGCGGTGTTCCAGTGGGGCTGGCTGACCGACCTGCTCGGCGTCGAGTCGACCGGGCCGATCATGAGCATGCTGCCGATCCTGCTGATCGGCGTGCTGTTCGGGCTGGCGATGGACTACCAGGTGTTCCTGGTGACGCGGATGCGCGAGGAGCACGTCCACGGCGCGGAGCCGCAGGAGGCCATGGTCACCGGCTTCCGCCACGGCGCGCGGGTGGTCGTCGCGGCGGCGCTGATCATGATCAGCGTGTTCGCCGGGTTCATCCTCGCCGAGTCGACGCTGATCCAGTCGATCGGTTTCGCGCTGGCGTTCGGGGTGCTGGTGGACGCGTTCGTGGTCCGGATGACGCTGGTGCCGGCGGTGATGTCCCTGCTCGGCCGCGGCGCGTGGTGGCTGCCGAAGTGGCTGGACCGCATCCTGCCGGACGTCGACGTGGAGGGCGAGAAGCTGACGAAGCACTTGGACACTGCGCCCGACGATGACGAGCGCGAGCTGGTCGGCGCGAGCTGGTCGGCGCGAGCCGCTGAGTCCTGGTTGTCCACAACCCGCGGGGTTGTGGACAACCAGGCTTCGGCCACGGGTTTTGTCGGCCACCGCCGGTAGACTGGACAAGGGCACGCCCCCCAGGGAGGGCGGGGGTCCCGGCAAAGCCGGTTGTCGACGTGCCAGGCGAACGGCGCCGGGCGCGAATCTCTGCGTGGCTGGGGATCTGACCGTCGCGAATGACTCATTCCGGGCGTCGGAGGTCGCGATAAGTCACTCGCGACGTTCGGCAGGG
>JAEBEK010000010.1:0-347836 GCA_049998055.1 Amycolatopsis sp. cmx-4-37
GCGGCCGCAACGCCCGGTCCGCCGCCCACTGCCTGCGCACCCCTTCGGGCACCCGCTCCAGCTTCGTGTTGCCGCCCATCGCACACCTCCGCGATCAAGGTGTTGCGACGACCGGTTGAATTCGCCCTGGGCACCGCGGTCGGAGTGGACCACGACACCGCTCGGGTCGCGCAGCGCGATCGCGTTGCGCAGCGCGCTGACGGCGAGTGAGGCCCGCATGTGCGAGGCGATGGAGTATCCGACGATCTTGTTGGAATAGCAGTCCTTGACCGCACACAGATACAGCTTGCCCTCACCGGTGGGATGCTCGGTGATATCGGTCAACCACTTGGTGTTCGGTGCGGTGGCGGTGAAGTCCCGGCGCACGAGGTCGTCGTGCACTGGCGGGCCCGCCGTGCGGGAACGGCCTTTCTTCTTGGTGTGCAGCGAGAAGATCTGCTGCATCGAGCAGATCCGCCACACCCGGTTCTCCGAGGCGGTGAACCCGCGGCGGGCGAGTTCGTCGGCGATGAACCGGTATCCGTCGGCCGGGTCGTCGGCGTGGATCTCGAGCGCGGCGTTGATCAGGTGCGCGTCGTCGTAGTCCCGTTGCGAGACCGGGGCTGCGCACCACTGGTAGTAGGCCTGCCGGGAGATGCCCAGCACCCTGCACGTCACCGCGACCGGCACCCGCACGGGGGCGCCGGCCGCGGCCAGTTCACGGACGAGCAGGAACGCTATTTTCCCGGCAGATTGCCCTGCGCCAGGTAGGCCGCGGCCTTGCGCAGGACCTCGTTCTCCTGCTCCAGCAACCGGTTGCGCTTGCGCAGCTCGCGCAGCTCGGCGGACTCCTCGCGGGTCACGCCGGGGCGTGCGCCGTCCTCGACGTCGGCGGCGCGCAGCCAGTTGGCCAGGCACGACTCGGAGATCCCGAAATCCTTTGGCGACCTGCTTCAGCGGAGTCTCGCCGCGACGGGCCACGGCGATCACGTCGTCACGGAACTCTCGGGGGTAGGGCTTGGGCACGATGACATCCTAATGAGACGTGAGTCGCCCGTCGGGCAGACTCGAGTCTGGTAGCCGCCGGCAGGTGAGCACTCGGACATCCTGGACGCTGAGTCCTGATGGAAGATCGTGCCCCTGCCGGTGGGCCGGGAGAGTTGATCGCTGATGGGATGTCGTGCCCGCCCGCGTGGCGTGAGCACTGATTCATTAGGTCGCTGATAGTTCTCCCGCAGGCTGCTGCCGACATGGCCACGGGAACGGGAGAACGGGTGCTGTCCGTAGGGGACGACTGGGCTGAGGCGCATCACGACGTCGAGTTGATGGACGCAGCGGGCCGGCGGCTGGCCAAGGCCCGGCTGCCCGAGGGCGTGGCGGGAATGGCCCGGCTGCACGCGATGATCGGCGAGCAGCTCGGCGAAGATGTCGAGGACCTCGAGGTCAGGATCGGGATCGAGACCGACCGGGGTCCGTGGGTACAGGCGCTGATCGCCGCCGGATACACGGTGTTCGCTGTCAACCCGTTGTCGGTGGCCCGCTACCGTGAACGTCACGGCGTCTCGCGCCAAGAGCGGCGCGGCCGACGCACACACGCTGGCCGACATGGTCCGTACCGACTCTCACCAGCTGCGCCCAGTCGCAGGTGACACCGCAGAGGCTGAGGCGATCAAGATCGTGAGCAGGGCGCACAAGACGCTGATCTGGGAACGCACCCGGCACACCCAGCGGCTGCGGCACGCGCTGCGTGACTACTTCCCGGCCGCGCTGGAGGCGTTCACCGACCTCGACGCCGCCGACACCCTGGAGCTGCTGGCCAAGGCACCCGACCCTGCCTCGGCCGCGAAGCTGACCATCACTCAGATCACGGCCGCTCTCAAACGTGCTCGCCGCCACGACATCCCCGCCAAGGCCGCCTCGATCCAGGCCGTGCTGCGCGCCGAGCACCTGGGCCAGCCCGCCGTGGTCACCGCGGCCTACGCCGCCACCACGCGCGCCGCCGCGGCAGTGCTGACTGTCCTGCATGAACAGATCAAAGCCTTACAGGGGCAGGTCGATGCGCGTTTTGGCCGACACCCGTACGCTGAGATCATCCTGTCCCAGCCGGGACTGGGGCCGGTCCTCGGTGCTCGGGTGCTCGCCGAGTTCGGAGACGACCCCGACCGCTACGCCGATGCCAAGCGCCGCAAGAACTACGCCGGCACCAGCCCGATCACCCGAGCCTCCGGCAAGAAGACGGCCGTGCTGGCCCGGTTCGTCCACAACGACCGGCTCATCGACGCGCTCATGACTCAAGCGTTCAGCGCACTCAACGCATCGCCCGGCGCCCGCGCCTACTACGACCAGCTCCGCGCACGCGGCGCCCAGCACAACGCCGCACTGCGGCAGCTCGCCAACCGGCTCGTCGGCATCCTGCACGGCTGCCTCAAAACCCGCACCCTCTAAGACGAGGCGACCGCTTGGTCACATCGTGCAGAGAAGGCTGCTGAGAAGGCTGCTGCTTGACATTCAAGCTCCTGGGATGTCTTCCAGGCGAGGCCGAAGCCTCACACGTGAGGTGTCAACCAAACCCTGGGCAGACCCCTGCACGTCAGCTTGGCGTCGACGCCGCCCCGCTGATCGTGGCCCTCAACACGGTCGGCGGCCTGACCCACCTCGACTGCGACTTCGGCCGGTCGATCTCGCTGCGCCGGGCGGCACTGCGCCCGGAAGCGATCAGGACGCGCTGCTCCCCCTGTGGCTCAGCTCGAGCTGGCGGGCGATCGAGTTTGGCTATTTCTTCGCGCCACAACCGTCGATGTCCGCCAGGTCCGGTCGAGCGCAGACCTAGGGGGCCGACCCGCTTGCGCGCCCGCCCGCGCCCGGCCTCCGACCCGAACGGGTCACGGAAATTCACCGAATCGGGCGGAGGTCGCTGCAGGCAGCGCGGCTTACCCTTGAAATCATCAAGGGCGCTGGTCGTCCGAGGAGGCGGAACGCTCAGGTAAGCCCTCGGCTATCAGTCACGCCGGGGCAGGTCAGCCAGGCTTGCCCGATGCGAGCAACGTGTCGAATAGGCGTCCACAAGACCCGCCAGCTTCGAAGGCCCGTCTGGACCGCAGTGCACCTGAGTGTAGACACCCACGATCACCTGCGTCGAGCGGCACTGACGCGTGACGGGAACGCACATGGCTTCCATAGAGGACCGCTGGTGGGACGAGACGAGAGACCCCGCTACCGGCGTACGGGTGCGCAGCGCCGGCGGGGCACAACACCGAACGAAGACTGCCCGGTTTGGTATAGGGCTTCGATATCGAGTGCGCTACGTCGACCCGGACGGCGCGCACCGCTCGAAGTCGTTTCCTGACGGACAACTTGGCATGGCACGTCGGTTCAAGACCAAGATGGAGAACGACCTCTACGCGGGCACGTACAGAAGCCCCGAAGCGGGAAAGATCCTTATCGCCGACTGGTGTGCGACGTATCTACAAGGGCGCTCTCAAGACGAATCCAGTCAGATCATCCTGGATAGCCTCATCCGAAACCAGATATTACCTTTTCTGGGCCTGAAAATGCTCAAGAACATCGACTTGGACACCCTGCGACTATGGAAGGTCTGGCTGGATCGACCCGCGCGAATATCAGTCAACTACCAGGCCGCTGCATGGGATCTCGTCTCTTCAATGCTGGACGCAGCCGTCGAGGCCAATATCATCGAGATCAACCCCTGCAAAAATAAGTCGATTTCTCCACCTCAACGAATCATCAACCGAATCACACCTTGGCCCGAAGGGCGAGTGCACGCCATCTGGCACGCACTCTCTCCGAAGCACGACATCGCCGTACCTCTCGGCGCCGCCATAGGCCTCCGACCAGGTGAAATACTCGCATTCAGCCCGGACAACATCGACCGCGAAAAACTCGTCTACAACTGCGATCGACAGGTGGTGTACCGCCGTGGCACCTTGGCCTTCAAGCTACCCAAAGATCACAAAACGAGGACGATCCCCATCACGGGAAAGATCATCGAGATGGTGGATGAATACATGGCCATCTACCCGCCGACCATAATCACGCTTCCCTGGGCCGAACAAGAACGTACGCGATTCCAGACCGTGACACTTCTTCTCACCGACATGCGAGGGCAGGTGTGGCGGGCGAGCGTCTGGCTGGATACCGCGTGGAGACCCGCCTTTGCGTGCGCCGGCATCGCATACCGAAGGCAACTGGACGGAATGCACGCGTTACGTCATTTCTATGCGTCATTCATGCTCTCGCGAGGTGTCACCCTCAAAGACCTCGCCGCGTTCCTCGGTCACGCCTCTGAGGCGTTCACACTCAAGACCTACGTGCACCTGACACCAACCAGCTATGAACGCGCACGGACTGCCATCGACGCGATGCTTCCGCCGACGCAGCGCGCACCCGGAAGGTCGAGCAATGCACGCCTCGGCATCCGAGCGCCAAGCCCGCTTCCCCGCCGCGGGCGTCCCGTCACTCGGGATCTTGGCCGGCTACAACGAAGTCTGCCTGTCACGTGAGCTCATGACATGATCGACGAAGCTAACGTGATCACGGAGAACGCACTAGCCGTCGTCGGGCCCGAAGGGACTCCGGGAAACTCGAAGACTTGGTCAATGAGGCTCTGGCTCAAGTTTACGACCAGAAGCGGAACGGGTCCTTCTCGGCCATCGCGCCGGCCACCGCGCGGGACCGAACCGCCAGACTTGGGCGAGACCCGCACGTTCGAAAGCCAGCGCCAGCACGTCGGGGATGGCGTCCGCGAGCACCGCTGACCCACGGTCGGAATGGCCGCCAAACGCCTTCGTGTCCACGACCAGCACCACACGGTACGGCGGCAATTTTTCAGGCCCGTATCCCGCTCCTCGCCCGGGTATCGCGATGTCAAACCACACCGGTGGCGAACGCCCTTTTGTCAGTCACTCAACTTAGGTAGCCCCGAGCTGCCGGCCGTTGACGGTTGGTCCGTATGCCAGGCGGGAGAATCGTCCGTCACTGTGCGTAAGGCCAACTGCGGCGGTACTGGTTGCGCTCGGCGGCACCAGTCACCCGAATGGACTCGCTGGGAGCTGATGAGACAATCCGCGATGACCGTGGACGACTCCCACCAGCGCGACAGCATGCCGTGCCTGCGCGGACTGTCCGTGGGCGTCAATCGGTACGCATCATCCCGGATCCCGACGTTGGCGTCCGCGGTTCGGGACGCCGACGCCCTGCATGCCCTGTTCGAGGACAACCTCGGCGGGACGAACGTCAAGCTGCTCGACGCGGCGGCCACCCGCGATCGCCTGGTGGCAGAGCTGGACACCCTCGTCGCGACCTCAGGTCCTGACGACATCGTGGTGATCACGTTTTCCGGTCACGGAACCGACAGCCCCGAGCTGGTCACCTACGACGCCGATCCGTTCGACTTCAGCGGATCCTGCTTGTCCCGGAGGAGCTGACCGACCGGGTCAGCGCCATCCCGGCGCGGCAACTTCTGGTCGTCCTCGACTGCTGCTTCTCCGGCGGCGCCGGATCCAAGGTCCTGCACGCCCCACTGACCCCACACGGCCCGACCGGCCATAGCGGCTTGCTGTCGACGGACGCCCTGCTGGACCAGATGGCCGGCACAAGCCGGCTCATCCTGACCGCCTCGACCGCAGACCAGCCAGCCTACGAGGACCCCGTCGTCGGGCACGGCCTCCTGACCCACCACCTGCTCCAGGCGCTGCTCGGCCCCGACGAGGTCACCGAGCGCGGACGGGTCCCCATCTACGCGCTGCTCGCTTAGGTGACCACCAACGTCATCGCCACCGCCTCCGCCTCCGGGGACCATGGTCGCCCGTCAGGAACCGACCTTGCGCGGCCAGATGGACGGCGCCCTGACCTGGCCGATCTTCACCCCAAGCCCGCTCTACCAGGACCTGTTCCCGCAGCGCTCGACCACACCGGTGACCGCGGATATTCAGAGCCTCAAAGGCCATGGGGTCGCCGACGCCGTCATCGACCGCTGGGCCCAATCCCTGCCTGGACTCAACAGCCTTCAGCAGGCGGTCATCAACGACACCGGACTTCTCGCTATTGGTAACCCCGGATGTGCCAACTTGCGGAGTTGGCGGCGCGTGCGCCCGAAGAACCTATGTAGCGATCAAGAATAGGCCTATGTAGGCTTGCTGCATGGATGAGCACATCCGGTTGAGCTTGCGAGCTGCGCAGGTGCTGAAGGTGTTCCTGGAGAACCCGGACGAACCACACTACGGCTTCGACTTGATGCAGCGGGTGAGTATGCCCAGCGGCTCGCTGTATCCGATCTTGGCGAGGTTTGAGCGGGCAGGTTGGATCATCGGAGCCCAGGAGGACATTGATCCGGTGGCCAAGGGGCGTCCGGCGCGGCGTTACTTTCGCATGACAGGTGAAGGCGTTAGCGTAGCGCAACGACGCCTGGCTGAGTTGAGTGCTGCTTTCTTGCCTCCCTCACCGGGACAGGCGTATGGCGGCCTAACTTGAGTGCGGTGACGTGGCTGCTGGGCAGCGTGTTGGCGCTGGTGATACTGGTTGCGGGCAAGGTTCTTGGTGATCTTGCAAGCAAGGAAGTCCAAGGCCGATTGGATCAGCTGCCACTGCTGTTGCTTAAAGTGGCCCGCAGGCGCCTGCCGGTGGACCTTCGCGAAGATGTGCATGACGACTGGTGGCTGCCCGATCTGCGATATCTGATGGAGCGCGAGGCTGATCGCCCTATCACGCGGTTGGCGCGTGGCGTGGGCTTCGCTGCAGGGCAGATGATCAGCGCCGGCCGAACGGCGAGGGTATTGAGAACGACGCCGTCATTCTGGAGTCGCTGGATCAACCGATTTCCTGTGGGAATCCGGTTTCACGTTGTCATGACCTGCGGGGCGGTCCCATTTTCTCTAGCAATATTTTCCCTGGACGTAGGCGCAATATTTTGTCTGCTTCTATTGCTCGCGTTTTGCAATAGGTCCTTCAGGGTGCGTTTTCTGATTCGACTTGCTGTCATCGCTCGTTGGTCAATGGGAGCCGTTTGATCACTGTAGTTGAAGGACTGCCTCTGCGTCTTCGGGGAAGAATGTCCTGGTATCGGCCCCGACGTCCTCGGGCAAGACGATGCTCGGCGAGCTGGCTGCCTTAGGTGCCTCACAGCGCGGTGGCCGGTCGGTGTTTCTACTGCCGACCTGGGCCCTGGTCAACGAGCAGGTCGACCGGTTCACCCGCATGTACGAGGACCTGGGGATCCGGGCGACCGGCGAGATCAGTGACCAGCTTCCCGAGTTCGTGCGCGGCCAGTTCGACATCGTACTGCTGACCTACGAGAAGTTCACCGGTTTCGCCCTCGCCTCCTCCCACATCCTGCAGCTGGTGTCCGTCATCGTGGTCGACGAGGTCCAGACCCTCGTCGACACAGGCCGCGGTCCGCTGCTCGAACTGCTGCTCACCGCGATCAAAGCGCTGCGCGAAGACGGCATCCTCCCGCAGCTGGTGTGCCTGTCGGCCGTGCTGGGCGATCTCGGCGGCCTCGACACCTGGCTCGAAGCCCAGGCCCTCAGGTGGACGAAACGACCCGTTTCCCTCACCGAAGGAATCCTCCGCGCCGACGGGACCTTCCGATTCCTCGACGACGGCGCAGAGCGGCAGGAACAGCTGCTCCCACCCCAGTACCGCCAACGTGCGCAAGACTTCCTCATCCCGCTCGTCAGCACCCTGGTCTCCGCCGGACAGCAGGTCATCGTCTTCCGCAACCAGCGCGGCACTGCCCGCGGCAGCGCCGGCTACTTGTCCCAGGCTCTCGGGCTGCCCGCGGCCACCGATGCGATCGACGCGTTGCCGACCGGCGACCCCAACGTCATCAGCCAGGAGCTGCGCCAGTGCCTGCGTGGCGGCGTGGCATGCCCGTGCAGCTCGAGTTGGGCGTACCAGGGGAGGCTGTTCCACTCGCGCACGTCGCTGGCGCTGCCCTGTCCCGGCAGACCTATCTCGACTTGGCCACCCACGGCTTTGCCAGTCCGCAGGCGATCCCTCGGCGGCGCCAGCGACGAGGACCTCATGCCATGCGTGGGGGAACGCGTGGACGCCGTCACCCGATTGCGCCACTGGGCAAATCTGGCGTCCAGCAGTTCCGCAGACGTCCCTACCTTGGATCAGCTACTGCCTCCGCCCGTGGACTGATCTGCCGCCAGCGCGACTGGCGCAATCAGGCGCCCGAGCAACACCCTGGACGCGCCGTACGCCGCGATGCCCCTCCAACAGCAGGTCAAGGCGTCGGGTGGCAGCGATCCGGGCCGGCCGAGCTCGTCGGCAGCGCACGCACTGAACGACCAGTAGCAGCTGGGGTTGTACGCCGTGGGCTCCCTGATTGCTAGGACCAACGCGCAGGCGCTGTGGCCAGTGTCGGCCACAGCCAGATCTGAGGCCAGGCCGACGTCACTGTGCCCTGCTCGTACCGGGTATTGCGACTTCAACGGCCTGGCGAAAGCCGGCCTCACCCGCTCCGGCGGCTGCGCCGGGACGGCCTCTGTCCCGGCGCAGCCGCCCGTTCATCAGGAACGACCAGGACGTCGAGGCGCCGATCGTCAAGCTCTCCGGCGAGTCACCGCCGGACGCCGCGCTCAACCTCGGGGCGTCAACGCACGGTTCGAGCTGCGTCCAGCGCGCCGGCGCACTCGAGGTGTCCTTCCACGTTCCGCTGACCAGCGGTTCACCCGGACAGCTGCCGGGCCGCTGCCGGAAGGTCGGCAGCGCGGTCACCACGGCAACGGGCCGCGACGTAGGTGGCAACCACTCATGTGGCACAACTCATACTGACAGCACAGGTGCGCCACTTTCCGTAGCTACGTCAATCGCCGTCCGCTCTCGTACAGACGCGACCACGACAATTCGTCCAACACCCAAGCAGGCGTTGCGTGCCACACACGGAACGCCCGCTGACGGCAAGTCCTTCGACGAAGACAGGCACTCCTGACATCATCCGCACCCGTTCCGGCGATAGTACAAGCTCACCGCCGGACTTATGCTTCAAGAGTCCGACATCGGGCAAGGTTGGCACAGCACGCCGGGTCGGCGACCTGGCGCCGTCGACGCGGACTGTCCGACGTCTTCCGCATATGGCCCAGAAATGGCCCAGAGGTCCACTCTGGACGTTCGCTGTCGCGAACGTCGCAGCTCAACCGGGGTGCTACCGTTCGAAATTTGAAGCGTTGACACACGTGCGACATGATCCCGAACGCGGAGCACTGGCGGGTTGCTGTCTGGGAAGCCCAGGAACTCCAGCATTCGATCATGGGGTACCTGCCGGGGTACGCGACGCCGCGCATCGTGTGCGACGTGCCGTATGTCGGGAAGCGGTGGGTGCACCAGCTGGCCGATTACGACCGTGAGCTCGGGATCTCGTACTGGACCAAGAACTACCGGACCGGCATCGAACTCGAGGACCCGGAAGCCTTGCAGCGGCGGTACCCGTACTACGACCCGATCGCCACCCTTCCCGAAGCCGGCCAGGCCTGGTGGGCGAACCGCTCCCGCTGACGTCGCCGCATCGCCGTCCAAGACGGAACCCGAGGGGGTGCCGCGGAGCCCGATCGGGACCGCGAGCGCCCCTTCGGCCGTCTCAGGCGTTTTGGCTGTTCAGGACCGGTGAGCACCGGTTGCGACCGAGCACCATGATGCACGGGTCGTACGTCGTGAAACTCGGCGTCCAGCAGCAGCGCGGACAGGTCGAAGTCGGTGCGCCGGCGGCCCTGGCACCACCAGACAGGATCAGCTGCACCGACACCCCGACCCGGCCACCGTCAGACTCCACACCCCCAAACCCCGAGCAGTCCGATCAGCGAGTCTCGGCGGGTCAGGGCAGGCGCACGGACATCGCGTGGTTGAAGACGTTGCGGGAGTCCCAGCGCTGCTTGACCTTCTGCAGCCGGGGGTAGTTGTCGCCGTAGTAAAGCGTGGACCAGGGAACACCCGAGGTGTTCCACTTCGGATCCGCGAGATCGACGTCGACGTAGTTGATGAAAGCGCCGTCGGTCTGCTCGTCGACGACCGGGACGCCGCCGGTGTCCGAATGCACGTCACGGTAGAAGCGCCGGAGCCAGTCGATGTTCGTCGCGTCGTCGGCCTCGTTGATCCAGAAGGTCGCGTACTGGAACTTCAGCACACTGCTGCGCGTGGAGACCGCCGTGTCGGCCGCGCCCACCGCGTTGATGCGGCCGCCGTAGCCGACCAGCATCGCCAGGGTGGCCGGGTTCTTGTACGTCATGTCGTTCAGGCCCTGGTACAGGCGGTGGATCCGCTCATCGGAGTAGCACTTCCGCAGGTAACCGGATTTCGCCTTGTACCGCTGGGTGAGCGGGCTGTCGCCGCCGTTGAAACCGTTCCACAGGCTCGCGTGCCACCACGGCAGGACACGCTGCTCGGTGATCGTCAGCTTTGCCTCGATGCCATCGGTCAGCGCGGAATAGTAGTCGTTCAGCAGTTTTTCCGCGTTGGGCAGGGTGTTGTCGATCTGCGTGGTGATGCCCACCGAGCCCGCCGAACGGTGCAGCAGCTTGAGCTGACTGGTCAGGTGGGTGTAGACGGAGTCCGGCGCGCTGTTGCGCTCGTACCACTGGCTGAAGTTCTTCACGATCCGCGTGAACGCCGGCTCGTCCAGGTCGCCCCACGACCATTGCGCCGCACTGACGATCAGCGAGGACGGCGGCTTGGGCAGCAGCTCGGCAGGGTCGGCGCCGGTCGCGCCCGGGGACCGCAGCCAGTATTTCGTGACCACACCGAAGTTCCCGCCGCCACCACCGGCGTGTGCCCACCACAGCTCCCGGTTCGGGTCACCGGGTTCGCGGGTGGCCACCACGAGCCGCGCGCGGCCGTCCGGGTCGACGACCACGACCTCGACCGCGTAGAGGTGGTCGACCACAAGCCCGAACTGACGCGACAACGTGCCGTAACCGCCGCCGATGATGTGCCCGCCCGCGCCGACCGTCGGGCAGTTGCCGGCGGGAATGGTCACTCCCCAACCCTTGAACAGCCGACGGTAGGTGTCGCCGAGGGTGGCACCCGCCTCCACGGCGAACGCGCGCCGGCCCGGGTCGAAGTGGACGCCGTTCAGTTCGGACATGTCGATGACCACGCCCACCGCCGGGTCGGCGACGAAGTTCTCGTAGCAGTGCCCGCCGCTGCGCACGGCGACCTTCCGTCCCGTTCGGACGGCCTGCTGCACGGCGTCGACCACCTGATCCACGGAGGTGACCACGCGGATGTAGTCGGGCTTGCCCACGAAGCGCAAGTTCCCGCCGCGCACGAGGTCACCGTAGCGCGGGTCGCCCGGGTACACCGTCGCGGCGCCCAGCGTGCCGGGATCGGCCGCGGGCCGCGCCGGCTGGGTGAGGGCCTCGCCCGCGAAGGCCGTGCCCGGGACGAGCTGGGTCGCGGCGAGCCCACCCGTCGCTGCGGCGGCGGAGAGAAAGCCCCGGCGGTTCAACGATGCCATGGTGTCACACGTCCTCACGTCATTCGACGAAGTCAGATCGCCGGCCGCATTCGTTGTGCGGTACCGGCAAGATTATCCTGTCGCAGCCCGACCAAGACTCGTTCAAGGGCGGGCAAGTATCCTCTCAGCGCAACCGACCAGACTGTCCTTAAAGGATTATCCATGTTGCTGATGCTGGCCGGAGGCGCCCGTCTTGAGCTCCGTCACCACCGCGTGCGACAGGCAGTGCAGCCGGATGAGGTCCGGAAAGCGGAACGACGCACCGCCACCGTGCCCCACACCGGTGACCAGCAACAGGTTGGCCGTGACGAGCGATTCCACCAGCCCCTCGATGGCGAGCGGTTCGTTCCCCAGGACTTTCGCCGCGGCCCGGAGGTCGAACCAGCCGGCACCGAGCCGGCACAGCACACTCAGGGCGTGCTGTTCGTCGCGACCCAGCCGTGAGAGCGCTGTCTCGAAACGCTCGGCGACCGACATCGATCCGACCGACAGTTCCAGCAGACGCCGGTTCGGGTCGGCGAGCCGGGTCGCGAGCTTGCGCACGCCCCACGCCCGCCGTGCCACCAGTTTCTCCCCCGCGACATGGATCGCCAGCGGCAGCCTGTCGCACAGCTTGACGACCTCGCGCGCGGCGGCCTCGTCGCTCCCGATCCGGTCCGCTCGCGCGGTTTCGGTCAGCAGGCGAAGACCCTCGTCCATCGACATCGGCTCGAGTTCGACCGTCTCGCGCACGGGCAAACTCGGGATCCTTCCCGGCGCGGTGACCAGCACCGAGCAGGCCGGTGACCCCGGCAGCAGATGCCGCAAGTCCGGGGTGGCGCCGGCGTCGTCGAGCACGAACAGCAGTTTGCGGCCGGCCGTCCACGTGCGGAACAACGCGCCGAGCTCCGCCAGTCCGGTCGGCAGCTCCTCGGTCGGCGCGCCGAGCGCGCGCAGGAAGCCGGTGAGCACCTCCGCCACCGGGACCGGACGTCCCTGGCCGTCGTGCAGGGACGCGAAAAGCTGCCCACCGGGGAAATCCGCGCGGAGACGGTGTGCCAAGTGAACGGCCAGCGTGGTCTTGCCGACCCCGGGACCGCCCGTCACCAGCACCACGTTGGCGGACGTGCGGCCGGGATCCGCGCCGCACAGTCTACGCAACAGCTGAAATTCTTCCTTCCTGCCGACAAAATCCGCCGTTTCGAGCGGCAGTTGGGCCGGGGAGCGCGTCGACGGGACAGGTGCCGGGGCGGCAGCAGGAGCGGGCGCGGTCTCCGTCATCGGCACGGATTCGAGGACTTCCCGCTGGATCTGCGCGAGGCTGCGCGACGGCTCCAGGCCGAGCTCGCGCACCATGGCCCGCCGCAGCCGCTGGAACGCGTCGAGCGCGTCCGCGCGAAGGCCGGAACGCTGGGCGGCCACCATCAACTGGGCGCAGAACGTCTCCCGGGTCGGGTAGTGCGCGGTGATCCCCTTGAGTTCGCTCACCAGGGTGCGGTGCCGGCCCAGGGCAAGATCCGCCTCGATCCGCCGTTCCAGCGCTTCGATCCTCCGGTCTTCGAGCAGCGACAGTTCCGCGGTGAGGTGCGGCCCGAATTCGAGGTCGCCCACCGGTAGGCCGCGCCAAAGGTCGAGCGCCTGGCCGAAAGCCTCCGCGGCCGACTGGTGCTCTCCGACGGCGCGCGCTTGCTCCCCCTTCGCGACGAGACGCTCGAATCGCCAGCGATCCAGCTGGCTGGGGGCCAAACGCACACAGTAACCGGTCTGATGCGTTTCGATCAGCTCCCGGCCGGTATCGGGATTGATCGCGCCGAGCTGCTTGCGCAATTGGTAGACATAAGTCTGGACCGTTTTCTTCGCCAGCTTGGGCGGATCGGACCACAGTTCCCCGACGAGCTCGCCGACGGTGATCACGCTGTTCGCGCGAAAGAGCAGCGTGATCAGGGTTCTTCCCAGCATGGGTGCCCCGGGGGTCACCACCGTCCCCCGGGATTCGACCTGAAATGGCCCGAGTACGCGGAAATAGAGAGTACCGGCCGTTTCTTCGCCGTCAGTGGATGGCAAGAACCCACTATCGGTCATGGTTACTCCCAGTAGTCGTGACCATGCAATTCGAATAGCGCCAGGTTAAATCCGACGACTAAAGCCGATCTAAGTGCCGCTGACCTCCCCACCCAACGGTCCCCTGCCCGCACATACCACGACGAACACCGGGCACGGCCGCGTGGAACGCCGCACGATCCAGCTGCAACCCGCACCCGAGGACATCGATTTCCCGTACGCGGATCGCCGACCACGTCCGCGACCACTGAGGAATTGTTTATCGCCGGTGGGTCCACCCGTCGAATTCCGCAGTGGACTCGCCGGCGGAACCACCTAGTCCGCGGCCACCGCGAGCGCCCTTTCCGCCACGGCGGCGAACCTGGTGCCCCACGACCGGGCCGGGCCGAACCGGCGATCGGTGGTCTGCCGCTCGTACGGCAGGCCGGGCGGGAGGTTCAGCACCTCCAGCTGCATGCCCCACGGCGCGCGGAAATACGTCCACCGGTCCCCGTCGATCGGGCCGCCCTCGTCGACGACCTGCGGTGTTCCCAGTACCCGCACCCCCGCGACGGTGTGCAGCGCGGCCACTGCGGCCTCCACGTCGTCGACGAAGAACGCCAGGTGATGGCCGCCGACGTCGCTGTTCTCCGGCAGCACGGTACGACGGCCGGCGACTTCGAAGAATTGCAGCTCGACGTTCGTGACCGGGCCGAGCCGGATCGTCGTCGAGTGCAGGACCCCCGGCCCCGGCACCCCCCACTGTGTCTCGCCGGCCTCCCGGTCGAAAGGCAGTTCCGCGTGGTGGACCAGGGCTCCGCCGAGGGGACCGGTGAAGAAGCCGACCGCCTGGGCCAGGTCCGGCACGGTGTAGCCGACGTGGTCCAGACCGAGGAAGCCGGGCAGCCCGCCGCCCGGTACCGAGGGCGCCGGGCGAGCCCGGAACCGCTGGGCGGGGCTCTCCCAGGGCGGCGCCGGTTCGACGAGCTCGAGGTGCATCCCCCACGCGGTGCGCAGGTAGATCCACCGGCGCACACCGGAACCGGGCGCGCCTTCGCGCGGCTCGCCGAGCAGGACCACGTCCGACCGGCCCGACAGCCACCTCGCCGCACGGTCCAGATCGACCACCGCGACGGCCAAGTGGTGCCCGCCGACATCGTGGTTGGCCGGCGGCACCGTCCGCTGCCCCGGAGCGCGGTACTCGAAGAGCTCGACGTTGGCCTCGGCGCCGAACCGCAGCAGGGCCACGTAACACGATGCCTCCGGGTGCACCCCGAGCTGCGTGCGCATGAAGTCCCCGCCGGGATCGCCGACGGGACCCTGCCGGTAGAGCAGCCGTGCGTCGAAGACGTCGGCGAAGAACGCGATCGCCCGGTCGAGGTCAGGCACGGTGTAGGCGACGTGGTCGACGTTGCGGGCGGTCGGGATGCCGGTGTCCCGGTTCATGCCGGCGCCTCGCCGTTCTCCGCCGGGTGCGCCCAGCCCGGTTCGGTGAGGATCTCCAGCACGACGCACGTCCAGTTGAAGCCGCCGCCGACACCGACCAGCATCACCCGTTCGCCGGGCTTCAGCAGGCCTTGCGTCGCGAGGTGGTCGAGCCCGCCGAACTGGTCGGCGGCCCCGACGTGCCCGACGGTGTTCCCCCACCGCCAGGTCGTGCGCTCGATGTCCGCGCCGATCGGTACCAGGCACTCGTCGTGCAGCAGCTCCCGGCCGAAGTTCGGCAGCACGACGTGGGCGACGTCCTCGACGCTGGTCCCCGCCTCCTTGACCGCCTCGGTCACCGCGCGGTTGAGCCCGACGGCCATCCGGCCGACCGCCTCTTCGATGCTGATCGTGGCGGCGAACTCCTTGGTCCGCTCGACGATGCTCGACGGCAGGAAGTCCGGGTCGGCGAACGAGCGGAACGGCCGCGTGCCGCGCTGCATCCCTTCCAGCTCCGGATCGCAGATGCTGACCGACGACACGACCCGCGCGAAGCCGGAGTCCCGGGACAGCAGCAGCGCGCTCGCGCCGTCGCCGAAAACCAGGCCGGGGCTGGCTTCCCAGCGGTTCCACGCCGGCAGGGCGAACTGGTCGGCGGTGGTGATCAGGGCCGATCCGGCGCCGCCGCCCGCGCGCAGGTAGGCGGCGGCGAGCTCGATCGCGCCGACAGCGCCGTTGGACAGCTGGCGGAGTTCGAACGACACCCCGTGCCCGGCCAGGATCCTGTGCTGCAGGTAGGACGCGCAGTTCCAGCCGTCCATGCCGTTGTAGGTGGCGACCGCGTGCAGCAGCAGGCTCACCTCGGCGGGGTCGCACCCCGCCCGGCCGAGCGCCGAAATCCCGGCCCGCACCGCCATGTCCGGGCTCGCGTCGTCGGGGCCGGCGATGGTCACGCGTCGCTGGCCGGTGCGGCTTCGCACGGTCGCGGAGTACCGGCCGTCCGCGACGGCGTCGTCCACGCTGATGGACTCCGGGTACCAGGAACCCGCTCCGGAGATGTACAAATCGTCGTAGCGCATGGGTTCGTCGGCCTTTCTCAGCAGGGGACGGTGTCGGCGGAGGGGGTCTCACGCATGCACGGGATCCGGGTCGGGAGCCGCCGGGCGATGGCGTCCGGCAGCACGGAGATGATGATCAGTTCCAGCCCGGTGAGCGCGGTCAGCACGGGCACCCGCCCCGGGCCGTGCACGAAAAGGTCGCGTTCGCGCAGGCGGCGGCCGTCGTCGAGCAGCCCGGCGCCGCGCACCACGAACCAGGCCTCGCCGATCGCCGAGCGCCCGCCGTCGGCCAGCCTGGTGCCGGGCTGCAGCCGGAGGTGGACCACGGCGTCGCACTCGCTGTGCAGCATCCCGCGCCGGGCGAGGCAGACCCAGCTGGTCACGCCTCCCCCGGCGTCGAGCAGCGCACCGCCGGTGCCGACCGCGGCATCGGTCACGATCACGCGACCGCCCCCGGCACGTCCATGGTGGCGTGGAACAGTTCCAGCCCCGCGTCGCCGGCTTCGACCCGCATCGCCCCTTCGAGCGGCAGGGTGACCGAGCTGCCCTCGCCGACCGTGACCCGCTGGTCGTCGGTGACGCAGGTCCCGGAGCCGGACAGCACGAACAAGGTGTGCTCGCAAGTGTCGGAGACGACGCCGAGCGAGGTGCCGGGCGCGAGCCGCTGGATCTTGATCGACGCCAGCGGCCCGTCGAAGACCGTGCGCGGGTCGAACTCCCCCCGCTCCCCCAGGTTCACCACGGTACTGGCTTTTCCACTGTCCACTGTTTCTCCTTCTCCCGACGGAACACGCTCGCCGAGCACTCGCGCGGTCGCCGGGCTGAACATCTCGATGACCAGCCAGTCGACCCGATCGGTGCCGACGTTGTGCAGCGCGTGCCTGCTGCCCACCCGGGTCAGGCCGAGCCAGCCCGGGGTCATCCGGTGTGCCTTGCCGTCCAGCACGAAGTCCGCTTCGCCGGAGATCAGGAAGTAGATCTCCTCGGTGCGGGTGTGCCGGTGTTCGCCGCTGACCCCACCGGGCGGCACCGAGGCCCACTCGATGGCTTCCCAGGTGCCGCGCAGGCCCGGGCGGCGGGCGAAGCAGGTCCAGTTCGTGCGCCCGGCGGCGCCGTGCACGCCGTAGACCGTCGCCGGGCGCTCGGTGGAGGCGAGCAGCAGTCCCCCGCTCATCGGACTCCCACCTTCTCGGCGTAGCCGACGAGGGCGAGCGCCGCGTCGGTCACTTCGTCGAGCCCGAGATCGTTGACGAACTTCGCCGAGCCGATCCCCGACGGCAGCGGGAGTCGTTGCAACCCGTTGCGGTGCCTGGTGGTTTCGGCCAGCGCGCGGCGGAGCAGGCCGGGTTCGCAGGCCGGATGCCAGATCGGCAGCCGCAGCTCCCGCATCACCGCCAGCACCCGGTCGCGCTCCGCGGCGGTGACGAGGCCGCGGTTGAACGAGATGATCGTGGTCAGGGCCATGTCCACGGTCACGGCCTCACCGTGCAGAAGGCTCGGCAGCGCCGCCATCTCGAGCGCCGGGCTGAAGGAGTGGCCGTAGTCGACGAGCCGCTCCAGCTCCTGTTCCCACAGGTTGGGCTGCAGCTCCTCCAGCATGCCCTGCACCGCCCGGCGCAGGACCTCCCGCGCGGCCGACTCGCCGGCGGGGGTCAGGCCCTGCAGGCGTTCGTCGAGCAGCCGGGTGCCGTACGACTCCAGCAGGTCGAACAGCACACTGTCCTTGACCAGCGCGATCTTGAGAATCTCGGCGAGCCCGTTGCTCAGCTCCCGGCTGCTCTGCGTGACGATGAACGACCGGTCGAGCAACGCGGCCACCGGTGGTTCGTAGGTCCCGACGCGGTTCTTGTGCTCACCGAAGTTGACCCCGGTCTTCGCCCCGACCCCGGCGTCGACCAGTCCGATCAGGGTCGTCGGCACCCGGACGTACGGCGTCTTGCGCCGGTAGAGGCTGCTGGCGAGCCCGACCATGTCGAGCAGCACACCACCACCGACGGCGATGATCGGCTCCCGCCGCCGGTCGATGCCGAACGCGTCGAGCTCACCGAAGATCCGGCGGACCGAATCGAGGTTCTTCGTCGATTCGCACGCGCGCAGCACGCACAGGTGGTAGACGATGCCACGCTGGGTGAAGTACGCCCGCAGTTTGTCGCCGTAGATGCGGTCGACGTTCGCGTCGACCACCACGAACCGGCGTGGTGTCGCGGAACGGTCGGTGTTGGCGTGCATGCCGGCTTCGGCCAACGCGGGGTTGGCCGGGTCGAGCAGGTTGGGCATCACGACCACGTCGTAGCGCACCGGTTTGTGGCACTGCACCGTCCAGGTGACCGAGGGTGGACGTTCTATGTCGGCCTCGAAGGGCGAGGCGACGAGCTGGTTGTGCATGATCATTCCTCCAGTACTGGCGCGCGGATGTCGCCGCGGGAAGGTTCAGCCGGCCGGCCGGACGTCGGTCGCCGTCGCGGCTTCCTTGGCGCACAAAGCTTTCTTGTCGACCTTGCCGACCTCGGTGTAGGGCAGGACGTCGACGACACGCAGGCGCTCCGGCACCTTGTAGTCGGCGACGCCGCGTTCGGCGAAGAGTTCTTCGATGTCGGACAGGGTCGGAAGGTGACCGGGGCGGGGCAGCACGTAGACACAGATGCGTTCGCCCAGTTCGTTGTCGGGGTAGGGAATCGCGGCGACTTCGGCGACCGTGGGCAGAGTGGCGACGAGCTGTTCGAGCTCCGCCGCGGCGATCTTCTCCCCGCCCCGGTTGATGACGTCCTTGGCCCGGCCGACGACGACGAGGTTGCCGCTGGGGTCCAGCCGCACCAGGTCGCCGGTGCGGTACCAGCCGCCGGGGGCGAACGAGCGCTCGTTGTGCTCGGGGGCGGCGAAGTACCCGCGCGGGGTGTAAGGACCGCGCGTCAGCAGCTCGCCTTCCTGGCCGTGCGGTACTTCGGCGCCGTCGGTGTCGACGACGCGGATCTCGTCGTCCGGGCTGATCGGCCTGCCCTGGGTGCGCGCGGCGACGTCGTCGTCCTCGTCGAGCCGGGTGTAGTTGAGCAGCCCCTCGGCCATGCCGAACACCTGCTGTACCCGGCACCCCAGCGCTTCCCGCGCCCGGAGGGCGAGTTCCGGCGCGAAGAGCGACCCCCCGACCTGCAGGACGCGCAGGCTCTCCAGCGGCGGGGTCAGCTCCTCCGCCGCCTCGGCCCAGCGCCGCACGACGGCGGGGACCGCGGCGGTGTGGGTGACGCCGTGCTCGGCGATGGCATCGAAGGCGGGCACGACCGAAGGCGACGGCAGCAGCACGACCCGACCGCCCGCCATCAGCGTGCCGATGATCCCCGGGCTGCCGAGGGTGAAGTTGTGCGCCGCGGGCAGCACCACGAGGTACACCGTGTCCGGGCCGAACCCGCACACTTCGGCGCTGCGCCGGGAGTTGTACTCGTAGTCGTTGTGGGTGCGGCTGATCACCTTCGGCACCCCGGTCGTCCCACCGGAGAGCAGGAACAGCGCCACCTCACCGGGATCGGGCGTGGCGGCGGCGAGCCGCGCGCGATCGGCCTCGTCGCACGCGCCGCCGAGCAGCATGCCGAAGTCCACAGTGGACGCGTCGCCCCGGTGCGCGCCCCCGCCGACCACGAGCACCGGCCCGGCGCTGGGCACCTGGGCCGCCACCCGGCCGGCCAGCGCCCGGTGGTCGAAGCCGCGCACCACGTCCGCCGTGACGATCGCGGCCACCTCGGTGTGCCTGCCGATGGCGACCATCTCGTGCTCCCGGTGGGCCGGCAGCATCAGGACCGGCGCCACCCCGATCCGGCCGCAGGCCAGTACCAGCAGGACCAGCTCGTGGCAGTTCGGCAGCTGTACCAGGATGTTGTCGCCGCCGCGCAGCCCGAGCGCGATCAGGTGCACGGCCAGCACGTCGACCTTCTCCGCGAGCTCGCGGTAGGTCAGGGTCACGTCGCCGTCGATCAGCGCGGGCCGGTCACCGTGGCTGTGTGCCCACTGCCGGGGCAACGAGCCGAGGGTGCGCTCCCGCCAATACCCTCGTGCGCGGTACAGCTGAGCGAGATGCTCGGGCCAAGCCGCGACACCGGTTCGCGTCATGTGTTCCTCCCGGGTGTGGTGTGGATGGGACAGTGGTGTGAACAGCGGGACGGCTACCCGGCGACCCCGGCCAGCACGGGGTCCGGGGCGACCGGCTGCTGGGCGGGGACGACCGCGCCCAGCAGTTCGGCGAGGTACGCGGAAACCGCCGCGATGGTCGGGTGCGTCCAGAGCACGGCCGCGGGAAGGTTCACGTGCAGGCATTTCTCGAGCCTGCGCCGGATGGTCAGCGCCATCACCGAGTCGATGCCGAAATCGGCCAGCGGGCGGTGCCGGTCGAGGTCCGCTTCGGGCATCCGGAGTTCGGCACCGACCTGGGCGCAGGTCACCTCGGTGAGAAACGCGACGAGCTCCCCGGAATCCAGGTTGTGCAACGCTTCGAGGTCGTCGAGTTCGGCCATGTCGGACTGATCGACCTCTCGGGCGTCGAGGTCGCGCAGGATCGGCAGCACCTGCCCGTCACGGGTGGTCACCGGGAATACCGCGACCTGGGGGTCACCCAGCGCGGTCGCGAACTCCCAGGCCCGGAACGCGTCCGCCACCGCGAGGTCGCCGACCCCCCGATCGGCCAGTTCGGCGTCGACCGTCGCGTTGACCGCCATCCCCTGCCCGCGCCAGGACGTCCAGGCGAGGCTGAGCGCGCCGGTGTCGCCGGCCGCATGCCGGTGCCGAGCCAGCGCGTCGAGGAACGAGTTCGACGCGCCGTAGCTGGCCTGCCCGGTGAGCCCGAGGTGCTGCCCCACCGAGGAGAACAGCACGAAGAAGTCCACGCTGCCGGGCGGGAACAGTTCGTCGAGCACCAGCGCGCCGCGCACCTTGGGGTGCAGGACCGTACGCAACGAGTCCTCGTCGAGGTCGGTGAGCATGCGGTTGTCCAGCACCCCCGCGGCGTGCACCACACCGGCGATCGGCGGCAGGCCGAGCGCGGCGGTGTCCAGTTCGCGCCGGGCCTGCTCCGGATCGGCGACATCGACCGCGCGCACGTGGACGGTGACACCGAGCGCTTCCAGCGCGCGCACGGCGTCGATGCGAGCACGGGCGCCAGGGTCGGTGACCCCGTCCCAGTCGCGCCGATGCGGGATTCCGTTGCGCCCGGCCAAAAGGATGCGCCGTGCGCCGCGGCCCGCCAGCCAGGTGGCCACCTCGACACCGAGCGAACCGAGGCCGCCGGTGATCAGGTAGGTGCCGTCGGGACGGCACGGTGGCAGTTCGTCCGCGAGCTCACCGTCGACCGCGGCGAACCGGGCCACGAGCAGCTCGCCCGCGCGGATCGCGAAGAAGTCCGGCTCGGCGGGGCGTGCGCGCAACAGGTCCGTCAACACGTCCAGGTCTTCGGCTGTGTGCTGGGCAGGCAGGTCGGCGAGGCCGGCCCACAGCTCGGGGTGTTCGCCGGCGAGCACCCGGGCGAGACCCCACATCGTGGCCTGGGCGAGGTCGCGCCGCTCCCGGGCTTCATGTGCTCCGGCGGTCACGGCCCACAGGCGTGGTGCGAGCGCACCGGCACCGTCGGCGAGCACCTGCGCGGTGCGAGCGAGCCTCCAGGCATCCTCCCCCGCGGCGGTTCCGGGGTCCGCGGACTCCCCCGGCAGCACCAGGACGGCGTCGTCCGGTCCCAGCTCGCCGAGCAGGGCCGTGAGGTCGTCGGGGTCGGTCACCCACAGGCACCGCAGCCGAGCCGTGGCCGCTTGGCGTCGTAAGGTGTGCACGAGGGCGGCGCTGTTCTCGGAATCCTTGGCCACCAGGGCGATCGCGCGCAGCCGAGCGTGTCCGGCACGGCCGGGCAGCGCCGGGGTCCAGGCGAGCCGGTGCACCAGCCGGCGGGGGCGGACCGGCGCTCCGGAGTCGCCTTCGACGGTGGCGAACCGCAGGCCGGAGACCGTGCCCAGCACCCGGCCGGACTCGTCGGTGACGTCGACGTCGACCGTCCCTCCCGGGTCGCTCGCGGACCGTCCGATGTGGACAGCCACGCGGGACACCGGGGTGCCTTCGGCCACCACCTGGTCGAGCCGCGCCGGCATGCGCAGGATCTCCGGTCCCGAAAGGACCAGCGGGACGGCGGAAAGCACCGCGTCCCACAGCGAAGCCCACCAAGCCGAGGCTTGCGCGTCCGCCGGGAAAGGCTTCGGCCGGACGTAGAGGAGCATCTCGTTCGCGCCGCGCAGGATGGTGTCGATCCGCCAGTCGAAACCAACCGCCGCGACCCCGACGGCGGTGAGCAGGCTGTTGACCGCCGTCGGATCCAGTGCCGAGCCGCAGCGCGCGGCGAGTCCAGGCAGGTCGAGCGTGGCCGAGGGCCGCTCGACGGCGGGCGGAACCGACGCTTCGGCGTGGGTGAGCCAGTGCCCGTCCTCTTCCTGCCCGCGCGACGCGAGGCGGATGAGGTCGCCTTGGCGCACGACCTGGACCTCGCGGTGGCCCGCGTCCGCGGCGGGGACCGCCATCGGGACCTTCAGGTCGACCCCGGCCAGCACGCGCCGGGCACCGGCGGCCATGAAGGTTTCCAGGAGCACCGCGGCCGGGATCACCTCGACGCCGTGGATGGGGTGCGAACCCGGGTAGGGCCGGGAGTCGCGGGTGAGGTGGGTCTGCCAGATCCGCACCGACGACGCCCCGGCCACCGAGATCGGGCCGCCGAGCAGCGTGTGCGCGTCGATGTCGTGGCGCCCGGCCGAACCACCTTCGGGAGCGGACTGCTCGCGCCAGAACCTCCGGTGGTGCCAGCGGTTGCGGGGAAGGTCCACCGGGGGCTCGTCCCGGGACAGGCCCGCGTCCCCGATGTCCACACCGTGGCAGTGCAGCGCGGCGAGGTTGCCCAGCAGGGTCGCCACTTCCGGCTGATCGCGGCGCAGCAGTGGCGAGACGAACACGTCGTCGTGGTCGGCGAGGGTCTCCGAGATCGAGTGCGTGACCACCGGATGCGTGGAGATCTCCAGGAAGATCCGGTGGCCGTCCTCCACCGCCGCCCTCACGGCGTTGTCGAGCAGCACCGGGTTGCGCAGGTTCGCCGCCCAATAATGGCCGTCACGTACCTCTTCGGACCGGGCGTCGGGCGACGCCGTGCTGTAGAGCGGGATCACCGGCTCGCCGACGCCCAGGTCCGCCGCCGCCTGAGCCAGCTCGTCGAGCAGCGGGTCCATCTGCGGGCTGTGGAAGGCGACGTCGGAGTCGACCCGGCGCACCATGCGTCCTTCGCCGCGCCAGCGGTCGGCGATCTCCAGCGTCGCGTCCCGGTCGCCGGAGACCACGGTGGACAGTGGGGACGACGCGATGGCCGCGCCCACCCCGGGGGTTCCGGCGAGCCGGTCGGCGGTTTCGGCGAACGGGAGGTCCACCAGGAACATCGCGCCCGCGCCGGCGACCCGCGCCAGAAGCCGGGACCGGCGGCACACCAGGCGCGCGCCGTCGAGCGGGCCGAGCACCCCGGCCGCCACGGCGGCGGCGATCTCCCCGACCGAATGGCCGATCACCGCCGCCGGTTCCAGCCCCTTCGACCGCAGGACCGCCGTCAGGCCCAGCTGTACCGCGAAGATCATCGGCTGGATCACCTCGGCACCGTCGAGGTCGCCGGAGCGCAGCACGTCCGCCGGGGTGAAGCCGATCTCCGCGGCGAACACCGGCGCCAGGGTGGCCAGCACGTCGGCGAAGACCGGTTCGGCGGCCAGCAGGTCGCGACCCATGCCGGACCACTGCGACCCGTGGCCGGAGAACACCCACACCGCGCCGCCGCCGTGAGCGGTGGGCACCCGCGCGGTGGACACCGCCCGGTCCGGCTGCCCGGCGGCGAGCCGCTCGAGTCCACCGACGAGCTCGGCACGGTTCGACGCGATGACCCCAGCGCGCCACGTCAGGTGCGAACGGCGGTGGAACAGCGTGCTGGCGACGGCCTCCTGGCTCGCCGTCCTGGCGCCGCCGAGCCAGCCGGCGAGCTCCCCGGCGTTGGCGCCCAGCGAGTGCTCGGATGAACCGGACAGGACGAACAAGCGGGGCTTCTCGGAGTCGTCCGCACTCTGGCCGGGGACCTCCGCGAGCGGCTCGGGGGCCTGTTCGAGCACGACGTGCCCGACCGTGCCGCCGTAGCCGAACCCGGACACACCCGCCCGGCGCACCGCGGCGCCCTCGGGCCACGGCGTGCGCTCGCGCACGGGCTCCAGCCCGTTCTCCGCCCACGGGATGTCCGGGTTGGGCGCGATCAGCTGGGCGTTCGGCGGGATCTCGCCGTGCCGCAGGGTGAGGACGGCCTTGATCACCCCGGCCACCCCCGCACCGGCCTCCAGGTGGCCGATGTTGGCCTTGATCGAGCCGATCAGGCAGGGCTTCCCCGGCTCCCGGCCCTCGCCGAACACCCGGCTCAGCGCGGCGACCTCGACCGGGTCGCCCATGCGGGTCCCGGTGCCGTGGGCCTCGACGTAGCCGACGGTGGCGGGGTCGATCGCCCCCTGGCGCAGCGCGCGGCGCACCACGGCCTCCTGGGCCGCGCCGCTGGGCGCCATGATGCCCTGGGTGCGGCCGTCCTGGCTGACGGCGCTGCCGCGGATCACCGCGAGCACCCGGTCACCGTTGTTTTGTGCCGCTGCCAGCGGTTTCAGGACCAGT
Organism: Amycolatopsis sp. cmx-4-37; assembly: GCA_049998055.1. Classification (GTDB taxonomy): domain Bacteria; phylum Actinomycetota; class Actinomycetes; order Mycobacteriales; family Pseudonocardiaceae; genus Amycolatopsis. The sequence continues at coordinate 24,646 of JAEBEK010000010.1, forward strand.
ACCCCCAGGCCCTCTCCCCGGCCGTACCCGTCGGCGGCGGCGTCGAAGGACTTCGAGCGCCCGTCCGGGGAGATCGCGCCCGCCGCGTCCAGCACCATGGACAGGCCCGGTCCGGCCATCAGGTTGACGCCGCCGACGAGGGCCAGCGGGCTCTCCCCGTCACGCAGCCCTTGGCAGGCGAGATGAAGCGCGACCAGCGAGGACGAGCAGGCGGTGTCGACGGCCATGCTCGGCCCGCGCAGATCGAGCGCATAGGACACCCGGTTCGCCACCGCGCACACGCTGGCGCCGATCCCGGTCCACGCCTCGATTCCGGGAAGGTCTTCGAGCATCTGCCTGCCGTAGTCGTCCGAACCGACTCCGACGTACACCGAAGCGTCCGAACCGGACAGTGAGAGGGGCGCGATCCCCGCGTGTTCCAAGGCTTCCCACGCGACTTCGAGCATCATCCGCTGCTGCGGGTCCATCAATTCGGCCTCACGCGGGCTGATCCCGAAGAAGTCGGCGTCGAACGCCGAGGCGTCGTCGAGGAACCCGCCCTGGCTGGTGACCGCGCGCAGGGCGGCGGCGCTGCGCGGCCCGGTTTCGGCGTGGTGGTCCCATCGCCCGTCCGGCACGGTGCCGATGGCGTCGCCGCCGTCGAGCAGGAACGGCCACAGCTGTTCCGGGGAGTTTATCCCACCGGGCAGTCTGCACCCCATGCCGATGATCGCGATCGGGGTACGTTCATCGGAATTCGACCCCTGTCGTCTGCTCATTCCGGACGTCCTTTCGCGGCCGCGAGTATCTCGCCGGCCGAATTGTCGTGGCGCGCTCCAGCCGATCGACGTCGATGGCTTTCGTCGGCACAGAGTCGTTGAAGTCTTCGCGCGAACGCCCTCCCCAGAGCCGCGTACCGAGTTCCGGTCGCCACGGTCCACCTGAAAGTCCATCGTCGCACCAGTCATTCAAACACCGGCCAAGAACGAGCCAAGAAGGGGCGATGATGGAGAAGACCGAACACACTGGTGCGGCGATACACACCTGGCACGCAAAAGCGGGCATGGGCACAGGAAATCGTGCCCATGCCCGTTCGGGATGGAGAAACGCGGACGGCTAGGCGAGTCCGCCGGTCGCCGACAACACCTGCCCGGTGACCCAGCGTGCGCCGTCGCCGGCGAGGAACGCCACGACGTCGGCGATGTCGTCGGGGCGCCCGAGGCGGCCCAACGCCGTCATGCCGATGTAGGTTTCGGCTTGCGCCATCACCTCCGCCGCCACGCCCTCGGTCTCGGTGAGCCCGGGCGCGACCGAGTTCACCGTGATCCCGCGCGGGCCGAGCTCCTTGGCCAGCGACTTTCCCATCTGGTCGACGGCGGCCTTCGTGCCCACGTAGACACCCACGTAGGGGTTCGGCGCCCGCACGTAACCGGTGGAGATGTTGATGACCCGCCCACCGTCGCGCAACGTCCGCGCGGCGTACCGCATGGCGAGGAAGGTGCCCTTGATGTTCAGCGCGATCGCCTCGTCCACCAGGTCTTCGTCGATCTCCGCCGTCGATCCGATGACGGTCAGGCCGGCGTTGTTGACCAGGATGTCCGGCGCGCCGAAGTGCCGGTCGGACTCGGTGAACAACTTCGCGACGTCCGCGGCGACGCTCATGTCCGCCTGGATCGCGACCGCTTCGCCGCCCCCCGCGCTGATGACGTCGACGACCTCCTTCGCCGCCGCTTCGTTTTCCCGGTAGTTCACCGCGACCCGGGCGCCGTCCGCGCCGAGCCGCACCGCGACGGCCCGCCCGATACCCCGGGACGCCGCAGTCACGATCGCTGTTCTTCCTTGCAGGGACATCGAAATCTCGCTCCGTGTTCCGAGTGTTCGCTAGCGCGGCAGCCGTACGCCGTCGAAGAGGATGACGTAGGCGGCGAGCTGGTTGCCGTCGAGGTCGTAGAGTTCGGCGTGGCCGCCGGCGGTCATGGTGTCCCCGGTCCGCTGACCGGTGATGTCGGCGTGGATGTAGCTCTCGGGCCGGCCCGCCGCGTCGTTGATCGGGTGGCCCTGGTCGAAGGTGAAGCTGCCGTCGCGCTTCTCCTGCCAGTGCCCCGTGCCGTCGAAGGAGTTGTCGGGCGGGGTGAAGTCCAGCGTGTGGTCGGGGTGGAAGACGATCTTCGGGTTGACCGGGTTGCCGTCGTCGGTCCCGGTGAGCTGCCACGCGCCCACGAGGCCGTGGGCGTGGTGGTGCTGCGCGGTCTCCGCCGAAGCGGGCGACACCGCCACGCCGAGCGTCACGACGACGCACGCGGCGGTCGCCGCGATGCGCGTGCGGCGGGTGAAGGCGGTTGTACGGGAATTACTCATCGGTTCTCCTCATTCGGTGAATCTGCCGGATGTGGTGCGGGTCAAGGGTTTGCCCGGGACGAGGCCGGTCGCCGTGTCATAGTCGTCGGCGAGCCGCGGCATCAGGTAGCGCTCGGCGACGGAGGCCGCTGCCCGGTCGCCGAGTTCCCGTCGCAGCCCGGGATCGGCGAGCAGGCGGGTCAGCGCGGCCGCGACGTCGGTGTCGTCGGCGGGATCGACGAGCAGGCCGGTGTTTTCGTGTTCGACCTGGAGCCGCAGCCCGCCCACCGCGGCCGCGACGACGGCGCGGCGCTTGGCCATGGCTTCGGTGACGGTGAGCCCGAAACCTTCTTCGAGGCTCTTCTGCAGCACCACGTCCGCCCGCCGTTGCAAGGCGTTCACGAGCCGGGCGTTGCGCTCGAGGTCCCGCATGGACAGCAGCACCAGGTGCACCCGGCCGCGGATCTCGGCCGGCAGCGCGGCGAGAGCGGCACGGACCTCGTCGAGCACGGTCAGGCCCTCCGGGTCGTCGCCGACCTCGCGCGGGTCCGGGCCGGCGAGCGCGAGATGCGCCTGAGGGAGACCGGTGACCCGCGCGAAGCCGCGCAACGCGCCGAGCATGTCCTTGAGCGGATCCCAGCGCGATACCTGCAGGACCAGGGTGGCGTCCTCGGGCAGCGGCGCGGTGTGTTCGACCGCTGCTCCGCGGCCGCCCCCTTCGGGTTCCAGCCCGGAAAGTCCGATTTCGATGAGGCAGCCGGCCACTTCTTCGGTGCTCATCGGCCGGTTCTTCGTCGACGTGGGATCGATCGCCGGTGCGATGACGTGCCGGGTGCCGGAAAACAACCCGGCTGGTGGCGCGAAGTCCGCCCGGGTGGTGATCACCGCGTCCACCGAGGTGAAGTCGCCGGCGAAGAACGGCCAGACCTTCGCGAGTACCGCGTCGGGGTCCACGTCGGCGCCCACATGGGAGTGCCACACCACCCGTGCCCCGGCGCGGGAGAGCACCCCGGCCATGCCGAGGGTGTGCGAATCGTGCAGCACCACCACGTCGCCGGCGCGCAGGGTCGCGGCGATCGCCGCCGCCTGCGGGCGCAGCACGGCGGCGTACAACTCGGCCCGCGCCGGATCGCGCAGCACGGAAGGGTCGCCCTTTCCGTGCGTCAGGTAGTGCAATTGCTTGGCCAGCAGGAAAAAGTCGGCGTCGCCGGTGATGGTGGCCCAGCCGACCGCGTGCCCTCGGCTCTGCTGCGCGCGGATCAGGCCGCCCAGGAGTTCGGCGACACCGCCGAACGTCGAGTGCGTGTTCACGTGCACCAGCCGCGGGCCGCTGGTCACCCGCGGTCGCCGCACCCAGGTCGGCAGGAAAGCGGTGGTCGCGGCCATGGATTTGCCTTTCGCCGTTCGGTGGTGTCGAGAAGCGACTCTGGCAGCGCCTGATCAAACATCGGCCAAGAACCGACCAAGGGCGCGCCACGGGCCCTATCCACGGCGTCCGGCGGCTGCCACCATTCACTATCGGAGGTGAGCTATGAGAATCGGCTTGCAGATACCGGATTTCACGTGGCCCGGTGGCCCCGCGGAGCTCGGGAAGAAGTTGGGACGGATCGCGAAAACCGCCGAGGAGAGCGGATTCGACCTGGTGTCGGTGATGGACCACCTGTTCCAGATCCCGCAGATCGGCCCGGTCGAAAACGACATGCTGGAGGCCTACACGACCCTCGGTTTCCTGGCGGCGCACACCGAGCGCGTCACGTTGCTGACCGTGGTGAGCGCGGCGGCCTACCGCCATCCGGGGGTAATCGCGAAGATCGCGACCACCCTGGACGTCCTTTCCGGCGGCCGGACCATGCTGGGCCTCGGCGCGGGCTGGAACGAGGAGGAGGCACGCGGCCTGGGCGTCCCGTTCCCGTCGCTGCGCGAGCGCTTCGAACAGCTCGAAGACACGCTGCAGGTGTGCCTGCGGATGTGGAGCGACGACGACAGTCCGTTCCAGGGCAGGCATGTCCGGCTGGAACGGCCGATGAACAGCCCGCAGCCGCTGTCCCGGCCGCATCCGCCGATCATGGTCGGTGGCGAAGGCGAGAAGAAGACGCTGCGGCTCGTCGCGCGGTATGCCCAGGCGTGCAACATGTTCGTCACGCCCGAGTTTTCACACAAACTCGACGTCCTGCGGGCGCACTGCGAAACCGAGGGTACCGACTACGACACCATCGAGAAGACCGCCAACTACCACTTCGAATTGACGAAATCCGCCGACGAAACCCTCGCCGAACTCAAGCACCTCGCCGAACTCGGGGTGCAGACGGCGATCTGCGGGGTGCCGGAGTTCTGGACGTTGTCCCCGCTGGAGTTCGTCGGCTCGGAGATCATCCCGGTCGCCTCGGGATTCTGAGCCATTCTGTCCGCAGTAGACACTCGGAGGCCACATGACCACCGGAACCGCGAACCACACCGCGTCGGCGCAAACCGGCGGACGCACGCGGATCACTTTGATCATGACCGGGTTCCTCCTGTGTGTCTTCGCGGTCAGCACGGCGGAACTGCTCGTCGCGGGGCTGCTGCCGCAACTCGCGGTGGCGTTCGGGGTGTCGACGGCCGGGGCGGGTGGTGCCGTCACGGCGTACGCGCTCGGTGTGGTCATCGGCGGCCCGCTCGTCACCGTCGCGACGGCCCGCCTGCCACGCAAGGGGCTCACCCTCGGCCTGGTCGGCCTTTTCGCCGCCGGGACCGTGCTGTGCGCGACGACGTCGGCGTTCGGGCTCCTGCTGACCGGCCGGGTGATCGCCGCGATGGCACAGGCGACGCTGTTCGCGTTGTCTCTCGTGACGGTGACGTCGCTGGTGCCGCCGAAGCGGGCCGGGCGCGCGATCGCCACGGTGGTCTCCGGGTTCACCGTCGCCACCGTGCTGGGTGTGCCGCTCGGCGCGCTCACCGGTCAGCAGTTCGGCTGGCGGGCCCCGTTCTTCGCGCTGGCCGGGGTCGCCCTGACCGGCGGCGCCCTGCTGGCGGCGGTCATGCCGAAGCGGCCCGCGGGCGGATCCACTCTGGCCGCGGAGCTCAGACTGTTGTCCAGCAAGCAGATCGTGATCGCCATCACCACCACCGTGGTCGGCTTGGCCGGGGTCGGGACCGTGTTCACCTACATCGCGCCCCTGCTGATGGAGGTGACCGGGTTCGGCGCCACCACCGTCTCGGTCCTGCTGCTCGTCTACGGCGCGGGCAGCGTGCTGGGCAACCTGCTGGCCGGGCGCTATGCCGACCTGGCGCCCGCGGCGACCCTGCGGATCGTGTTCGGCTGCCTGGTGGTGGTGCTGGGCACGATGCCGTGGTCAGCCCGCTCGGCGGCGGGGGCGGTGGCCGCCGTCCTCGCCCTGGGGTTGCTGTGCACCGCCACCATCGCCCCGCTGCAACGGATCATCCTGCGGCACGCGGGGGAAGCGCCGATGCTGTCGGTGACGGTCAACGTGAGCGGGTTCAACCTCGCCGGGGCCATCGGCGCGATGCTCGGCGGCGGGATGGTCGCCGCCGGGAACCTGCCGTGGCTCGGCCTGGCCGGAGCCGTGCTCGCCGCGGGCGGCCTGAGCTTGTCCTTCGTCGTCATCCGCCGCACTCCGGACTGATGCGTGAACAGCTGCACCTGAGGTAGTTGAGGCAGGGGGGACAGGAGGTGCATCTCTTCTCATCCGGTCTTGCGCACCGGCACGGCCGCCCCACGCATCGTCTGCGACGTCCCCCACCCTCGGCAAACGCTGGGTCCACCAGCTCGCCGGATATGACCGTGAGCTGGGGATTTCCTACTGGACGAAGAACTACCGGCCTTCAGCCAGTTGCTCAGCGCCGTCGGCGCCGCGGCCGCGGTGGCGGTGTCCCGCTGGGCGTCGAGGTCGGCTATCGCCAGTGCCGACAGCGACCAGGCCAGTGGTGCTTCCAGTCCCGGCGAGTGCGGTGGCCCAGCTCGTGTTGCCGAAGCTTCCGCCCGAGGCGCCTGTATCAAGCGGTCGCCCGCTCGCTCTGGACGACATGCCCGGGGAAATCGTGCCGATCGTCGGCCAGCAGTGCCGCTATCGCCGGCATGCGGCGAACCCTGGCCAGGCAGCGGGCCCGCGACGGGCCGATCGAGCCGACCGGGATCCCCAGCGTCGCGCTGATCTCCCGGTAGGACTTGGGTGGGTCGCAGAACAGCAGCGCGAGCAGTTCCCGGTCCCGCCGGGGCAGCTGGGCGCACGCGCGGCGGGCGGCGTCGCGGCGTTCGGCTCCGATCAGCACGGAGTCGAACTGGGGGTCGGTGAGCTCGACGAACATCGCGCTGTCGGTCGGGACCTGCCGCTGCTGGTGCCGCAGCAGCCTCAGGCACTCGTGCCGGGTGGTGGTCCGCAGCCAGCCGGGCAGCGCCTCGGGTTCGCGGATGAAAGCCAGGTTCGTCAACAGGCGGAGCCACACCGCACTGCTGACGTCCTGGGCGTCGGCCGCGCCGATCCGGTAGTGCGCGCACACCGACGAGACCAGCGAAGAATATCGGGCGACGATATCCCGCCACGCCCATTCGGCACCCCCTGCGGCGTTTTCCAGCAATCGCGCCGGCGAATCCTGCATGGCCCCTCCTCGGACTCGGCTCTTCCCGGGTTCACGATTTCGCCACGCCCTGCTCGCCGACCTTGCAGAGACCTTGCGGGGCGAGCAGCATCGACTGGGCCGGTCGTGACGTGCCGATCACGGGGAGCCCGCCGCATGGAGTTCCTGCTGTTCGGGGAGGTGCGGCTCCGCGTCGAGGGAAAGTCGCTGGACGTCGGGACGCCGCGGCAGCAGGCCGTGCTCGCGGCGCTCGCGGTGGACGCCGGGCGCCCGGTTCCGATCGAAACCCTCGTCGACCGGATCTGGGGCGAAGATCCGCCGGCCGAAGCGCGCAATGTGGTGTATTCCCACCTGAGCCGAATACGGCTGTTGCTCAAACGGGTTACCGAGCTGACCGGTGAACCGGCCGGGCTCCCCCGGCGAACCGCGGGTTACGTGCTGGAAATCGATCCCGGTGCGGTCGATCTGCACCGATTCGCTCACCTGGTCGAACGGGGAAACGACACTCTGCGCACCGACGCCGAGCGGGCCGCGGCGCTGCACGAAGCGCTGCTGGGCTGGCAGGGCCCGCCGCTGGCCGGCCTCCACGGCGACTGGGCCGAGGGGGTCCGCGCGACCTGGCACCGGCGACGGCTCGAGGCGGCCGTGCGCTGGGGCGAGCTGGAACTGCGGCTCGGCCACCCCGGCCCGGTGATCGCCACGATGTCGGACCTGGCCGGGGAGTACCCGCTCGCGGAACCCCTCGAAGCGCTGCTCATGCGCGCCCTGCACACCGCGGGCCGCGACGCCGAGGCGCTCGGGCGCTACGCGGTCGTCCGGCAGCGGCTCGCCGACGCCCTCGGCACCGACCCGGGCCCCGAGCTGCGCGCCCTGCACACCGCGATCCTGCGAGGCGAGCTGCCGTCCGCGCCGCCGCCCCCGCCGGCCACTCCGTCCGCGCCGGCCCAGCTGCCGCCCGACACCCCGGGGTTCGCGGGCCGCGAGAGCACGCTGCGCCGGCTCGACGAGGTGACCGGCGGGCCGTCTCCCGCCGCGCGGATCGTGGTCCTCTCGGGCACCGCCGGGGTCGGCAAGACCACCCTGGCCGTCCACTGGGCGCACTCGGTCGCCGCGCGGTTCGCCGGCGGCCAGCTGTACGTGAACCTGCGGGGGTTCGACCCGACCGGCTCGCCGATGCCGCCGGCCGGCGCGGTCCGCGGGTTCCTCGAAGCGCTCGAAGTGCCGGGTGAACGGATCCCCACCACGCTGGAGGCGCAGGTCGGGCTGTACCGGACGCTGCTGGCGAACCGGCGGGTCCTGGTCGTGCTCGACAACGCCCGCGACGCGGAGCAGGTGCGGCCGCTGCTGCCCGGCGCGCCGGGCAGCGTGGTGGTGGTGACCAGCCGCGACCAGCTCGCCGGCCTGGTGACGGCGGGCGCGTACCCGCTCGCCGTCGACCTGCTCGACGACGTCGAGGCGCACGCCGTGCTGCGCCGGCGGATCGGCGCCGAGCGGATGACGGCGGACCCCGCCGCCGCGGCGGAGATCATCGGCCTGTGCGCGCGCCTCCCGCTGGCGCTGGCCGTGGTGGCGGCGCGCGCGGCGACCTACCCCGCCTTCAGCCTCGCCGCGCTGGCCGGCCAGCTGCGAGACTCGCGCGGCGGCCTGGACGAGTTCGCCGGCACCGACCCCGTGACCGACGCGCGCGCCGTGTTCTCCTGGTCGTACCTGCGGCTGGACCCCGCGGCCGCCCGGCTGTTCCGGCTCGTCGGGCTCCACCACGGGCCCGACATCGGCACCCGCGCGGCGGCGAGCCTCGCCGGCCTGCCCGCCGGCCGGGCGCGGCCCCTGCTGTCCGAGCTCGCGAACGCCCACCTGATCGCCGAGGACGCCCCCGGCCGCTACACGGTCCACGACCTGCTGCGCGCGTACGCCACCGAACTGGTCCACGAGGAGGAGTCCGGCGCCGAGCGCGACGCCGCGGTCCACCGGGTGCTGGGCCACTACTCCCACACCGCCTACCACGCCGACGGGTTCATCGACCCCCGCCTCGAGGTGCCGCCCGCGTTGACGCCGCTCCCGGCGGGGGCCGAGGCCGAACGGATCGTCGACCAGCGGCAGGCCCTGTCCTGGTTCGAGGCCGAGCACGGGGTGCTGCTGCAGGCCGTCCGCGAGGACCCCGGGTTCGACGCGCGGGTGTGGGAGCTGGCGTGGTCGATGCAGCGGTTCCTCGCGATGCGGGGCCACTGGCACGACGAGAGCACGGTGCTAACGGCGGCGCTGGAGGCGGCGAGGCGGCTCGGGGACCAGCGCAAGCAGGCCTTCGCGCACCTGCACCTGGGCGGGACGCGAGTCCGGTTCGGCAGGCACGCCGAAGCCGCCGACGACCTCCGAGCCGCGTTGACCCTGTACCGCGCGAGCGACGACGTCGTCGGGCAGGCCTACGCGCACCGGCAGTTCGCGTGGCTGCTGGATCGGCAGGGCGCCGTCGCCGACGCGCTCACCCACGCCGAGCAGGCCTTGGCGCTGTTCCGCGCGGCCGGGCACCAGGCCGGGCAGGCGACGGCGCTCAACGCGGTCGGCTGGTTCCACACCCTGCTCGGCAAGCACGCGTCGGCCATCGACCACTGCCGGCAGGCCCTGAACCTGCAGACGCTGCTCGGCGACCAGATGGGCGCGTCCCAGAGCTGGCACAGCATCGGCTACGCCCACCAGCAGCTCGGCGAGCACGACGAGGCGGTCGCCTGCTACGAGAAGGCGCTGGAACTGGTGCACCGCAACGGGAACCTGGTGATCGAGGCGCGGATGCTCATCGACCTCGCGAACCTCCGCCGCGACCTGGGCGACGTCGAGGCCGCCCGGGCCGGGTGGCAGCGGGCCCACGACATCCTCGCGCGCCTCGCCCACCCGGACGCCGACGAGGTGCGCACGAGACTGGCCAAAGTCCACAAAGGATAGTCACCGAACAGGAGGAATTCCATGTCCGAAGACGAATCGAAGGAGTTCGTCGATTTTTGGCAGAAGGTCAAGGCGGTGACCGCCGCTCCGAACCTGTCGGATGCGGAGCGGGATCTGCTGCACGCCGGCCTCTTCGTCGCCTGGATCCTGACCGCGCGCGTCAGTGAGCTCGAAAGCGGCTTTTGGGGGTCCTTCACCGCGGACCAGGTGGCGACGCTCAAGCGGTTCGGACCCGACGCCGCCGCCGTCTCCGTCCACTTCGTCCCCCACTTCACGCCTCTCGCCGCCCAGCGCTCCATCCAGGCGGCTACCGGGGACTCCATCCGATCCCACACCACGCCGTGACCACGCCGCCGGTGGTTCTCGTGTCCATGCCGTTCCGCGAAGCCCATCGGCCGTCCATCCAGCTCGGACTGCTCAAGGCGATCGCGCAGCAGCACGGGTTCGCCGTTCGCACCCTGCACGCGAACCTCGACTTCGCGGTGCGGATCGGCCTCGACCACTACCGGCGGCTCGCCGACCACCGCGGCCGGCAGATCGGGGACTGGCTCTTCTCCGTCGCGGCGTTCGGCGAGGCGGCGCCGGACCCCGACGGGAAGCTGCTCGCCGAACTCGGCGACGAACTGTCCTGCCTGGACGGCGCGGAGCGCCTGCTCGCCACGCGCGAGCAGGACGTTCCCGCCTACCTCGAGGCCATCGCCGAGGAACTCGCGGGCGTCCGGGTGGTCTGCTTCAGCTCCACGTTCCAGCAGAACACCGCGTCGTTCGCGCTCGCGCGCCTGCTGAAGGCCCGCGATCCGGACGTCGTCACCGTCTTCGGCGGGGCCAACTTCGAGGGCGAGATGGGCCGGGAGCTCGTGCGGTCCGTCGCCTGCGTCGACTTCGCCGTGCTCGGCGAGGGCGACGTCGCCTTCCCGCGCCTGCTGGGCGCGCTGGCCGACGGCACCGACCCGGGCGGGATCCCCGGTGTCGCCCGGCGGGTCGGCGGCGAGGTCGCCGTCACCCCCGCCGAGCCACCCCACGAACGGCTCGACGACCTGCCGGTACCGGACTACGGCGAGTACTTCGACCGGGCGGCGCGCCTCGGCCTGCCGACCGAGCACGTCGCGATCCCGTTCGAGTCGGCCCGGGGGTGCTGGTGGGGCGAAAAGCACCACTGCACGTTCTGCGGGCTCAACGGCACCACCCTGCGGTTCCGCGCCAAGTCGGCGGCCCGGGTGCTCGACGAGCTGAACCAGCAAGCGCGCCGGTACCGCACCTTCCGGTTCGACGCCGTCGACAACATCATGGAGGCGGGCTACCTCAAGCAGCTGCTGCCGGCGCTCGCCGAGCCCGGCCGCGAGTACCAGATCTTCTACGAGGTGAAGGCGAACCTGACGCGGGCCCAGCTCAAGCTGCTGGCCGAAGCGGGCGTCACGCAGCTGCAGCCGGGCCTGGAGTCGCTCAGCTCCGCGGTGCTCCGGCTGATGGACAAGGGGGTCCGCGCCGCGCAGAACGTCAACCTCCTGCGCTGGGCCCGCTACTACGGCATCGCCGTCGGCTGGAACATCCTGTGGGGGTTCCCGGGCGAGCCGGCCGACGAGTACGCCGCGCAGGCGGCGGTCGTCCCGCACCTGGTCCACCTCCAGCCGCCGGCCGGCGCGGACCGGCTGTGGCTGGAGCGGTTCAGCCCGCTGTTCACCCAGCCCGGCCGGTTCCCGCTGCGGGCGCGGGAACCGGAGCCCAGCTACCGCCACGTCTACCCGCCGTCGGTGGACATCGATCGGGTCGCCTACTTCTTCGACTACGCACCGGAAGACGAGCTGCCCGCGGCGGTCTACGCGCCGCTGCAGACGGCGGTCGCGGCGTGGAAGACGGCCTGGGAGGCGGACTCGCCGCCGGTGCTGGTCTACCGCTGCGCGCCCGGCTTCCTGCAGATCTACGACAACCGGAACCCCGAAAACCCCGGCACCCACACCTTCCACGACACCCTCGCCGCCCTCTACCTCGCCTGCGTCGACCGGCCGCGCACCGCCAAGGCCGTGCACCACGAGCTCGGTCTCGCCCTGCCGGTCTCCGCCGTCGAAGGCGCGTTCCGGCGGTTCGCCGAGCGCGGGCTCATGTTCCTCGACGGCAACCTCGCCCTGTCGCTCGCGCTGCCCGCGACACCGGGCCGCTGACCCATCGCCAGAAAGGCGCGTGAGCATGGACCCGACGGTCATCCTGGCGACGGCGAGCGCCGCGGCGGAGCCGCTCACCGGCTGGACGCCGTGGGCCTTCACCTGGGACCGGATCACGCAAGGGACCTGCACGATGGCCGAGGGCGCCCGGTGGACCCTGTCCCCCGACGGCACCGCCGTCTTCGACGCCACGGTGTCCGGCGGCGAGGACGGCGCGGTGTTCGTCATCTGGCACGTCGACCTGTGCGACGCCGCCGGGGCCATCCTGGGTTCGCTGACCACCGAGCACCCCGTCGAGGGCGACTGGCGCAAGTTCGTGCGGGCCCTGCCGAGCCGCGCGGAACGCTACCGGTTCCGCGCCTGGGCGAGCTTCGACGTGGCGCTGTGGGCCGACATCGCGTCCCTGAAGATGCACTCGAGCTGTTGACGGCGCCCGGCCGGCCCGCTCATCCGGCGGCCCGCCGGTAGGGGCGGAAGAACTCCCGCAGCTCCCGCGCGTAGCTCTCCGGCTCCTCGAACGCCGCGAAGTGCCCGCCGCGCGCCGGTTCGGTCACCCGGACCGTGTTCGCGGTCCGCTCGAGCCAGGCTCGCGGCGGCCGGACGATGTCGCCCGCGAAGAGCGCGAAGCCGGACGGCACCTCGACCCGGCGGGCCAGCTGGGCCGGCGGGATCGCGGCGTTCGCGCGGTACATCCGCATCGACGAGCCGATGGTCTCGGTCAGCCAGTAGAGCGTGATGTTCGTGAGGATCTCGTCCTCGGTGAAACGGAAGCCGTCGCTCCAGGACCGCATCTTCTCGACGATCCACGCGGCCAGCCCGGCCGGGGAGTCGTTGAGGGCGGCGGCCGCGGTCTGGGGTTTCGTGCGGTGCATCGCCGCGTAGGCGCCCTCGGCCGCGCCCCACTCCGCCACGGTCGCCATCCAGTCGCGCTCCGGCGCCGTCAGCTCCGCCGGGTCGCCGGTGAAGATCGGCAGGCCCGCGTCCGTGCGGTGGACCGCCACCACCCGGTCGGGGTGGTCGAGCGCGAGGTAGCGGCTCACGTGGCTGCCGATGTCCCCGCCGGCCGCGCCGAACCGCGGGTAGCCGAGGCCCTCCATCAGCTGTGCCCACAGTCCCGCGACGGCGATCGAGTCGAGCGGGACCGGGGGCCGTGAGGAGTACCCGAAGCCGGGCACGTCCGGGACGATCACGTCGAAGGCGTCGGCCGGGTCGGCGCCGTGCGCGCCGGGGTCGGTCAGCAGCGGGATCACCTTGGTGTAGCGCCAGAACGAGTCCGGCCAGCCGTGGGTGAGCACCAGCGGGAGCACCGGGCCGGCCGGGTTCGCGGCCCGGACGTGGGCGAAGTGGATGTCGTGGCCGCCGACGGCGACCCGGAACCGCGGGATGGCGTTCAGCTCCGCTTCCCGCGCCGGCCAGTCGAACCCGTCCGCCCAGTAGGCGACGAGCTCGCGCAGGTAGGCGACGTCGGTGCCGGCCGACCACCCGGCGTCCTCGGGCGCGTCCGGCCAGCGGGTGGCCCGCAGCCGCGTGCGGAGGTCTTCGAGGACGGCCGGTTCGGTCTGCGGCGCGAAGGGATCTGACGTCATGATCCGACTCTACGAGCGGAGCAAGCCGATGATCGCGGCCGACTTCGGCTCGTCGAGGAATCGCAGGCCCATGAAGTTGTCGCCGGGGGTGAAACCGGGCAGCGCCCAGATCTCGTCGTACGGGATCCCGGCGCGCCGGTGGCGGCGCAGGCTGTAGACGTTGCTGAACAGGCACTTGCCCGGGTCCGGGTTCCACAGGCGCCGGGCGAAGGCGGGGTTGCGGAAGCCGTGGCCCACCTCGGCGGTGGCCTGGACGTGCTTGCGGCCGGTGAACAGGACGACGTCGCCGGTGGTGACGGTGTCCATCCGGCGGTCGTACTTGTCCTTGGCGCCCCAGAACCGCGCCTGGCCACTCGGATGCAGCGCGTTCAGGCGGGCGAGGTCGGCCGGGTCGAGCAGGTCGGCGTGCGCGCGGAAGTCGACGGTCTTCTCGAGCGACTCCGCGCCGTACCGGCGCGCGTCCGCGGTGCCGTAGGCGGGCTGGATGAAGACTTGGACCACGGCCGAACGGTACCCGGTCACGGTTCGCGTGCCACCACACGCGTCGGCGACACCCTCGGCTCCTGGGCGGGGATGCCGTCGCGGGTGGGAAGGGGGTCGTCGGTGACCTTGACCCAGCCGCGCACCCCCGGCGGCGCCCGCCAGCCCGGCACCTCTTCGGCCACCTGCTCGTGCACGCCCAGGGCGTGGCTGCAGTGCTCGTGCCACGAACTCATCATCGCCGCCCGGGTACGGGCCCGCCTCAGGTCCGCGTGCAGCCCGAGCAACGCGTGCATCGAATGCCGCGCCGCGTCGCCGGCGGACCCGAGCCGGGCCGGGGTCCGCGTGTCGCACACCGGGCACCCGCACGGCCACAGCTGGGCCAGGTCGGGAGTCCCGGTGAAGACGCGGTCGAGGGTTTCGAGCCGGTGGTAGGCCAGCAGCGGGGTGACGAACGCCGAGACACCGGGGCGTGGCGCGCCACGCCGCCGCACCTGGGGGTACGTGTGCCTCAGCGCGCTGATCGTGCCGGCCGCGGCCGCGTGCGCACCGTGGCACAGGGCGCCCACTGCGGCGATGTCGGACCGGAGCAGGATCACCGGCACCGTGGCGGCCGCCAGCAGCCGCAGGAACCGCCGGATCAGGTACTGCACGCCGAACGGATCGTCGCGGTGTTCGACGGCGATCGCGATCGGCACACCGTGGAGGTTGATCTCGCGGACCAGGGCGTCGCAGGCGGGGGTGGTGGCGAACCAGCGCGCGGCGACCGGCAGCACCGCTACCACCGGGTACCGGCGGCGCGCCGCGGTCCGCAGGATCGTGCGGAGTCCCCGGATGTCGTAGAGGGCGACGTACCCGGAATCGGTGAGAGGGAGCAGGCCGAGCTCGGCCTGGCGCCCGAGCCACGCCGGGTGCGTTCCCCGGGCGGCGCCGACGCGCTTGCTGCCGGAGTACCGGTCGGCGTCGCAGAGCAGCGGACCGGCGAAACCGCTGTCCCGCACGGCTCGCACGGTTCCTTCGAGCCGTGCGCCGGTCAGCACCAGGCCCGCGTCCCAGGTTTCGGCGATTTCCGCCGCGGCGCGCGCCTGGGCGGGCCGGCACTGGATCAGCAGCCGCCCGGCGAGCTCGTCCAGGACCGCGTTCCCCACGGCTCCACGGTGAGCCACGGGGAACAGCCCTGTCACCGGTGGTCACACGGGTGCGATCGACGATCCGTGGAACGGCCCAACGGTCCGGGTGCGGAGCGTGCCGCGTGCGACTCCTGTGGGTGACCTCAGCCGCCGTGGGTGGTGTCGCTCTGGTAGTCGGTGTAGGTGTACGGGTTGTCGAGGATCTTCGCCTCGGGGACGTCCGGGTTCATGCCCTTCAGCCACGCTTCCTCGCCCAGCTGCCCGCGCAGGTGCTCGACGGTCGACTCCACCCGGCGCCGGACCGCCGGGAGGTCCACGCCCACCAGCCGGCCGTCGCGCTTGACCACCCGGCCGTCGACCAGGACGGTGTGGACGTCGCCGCGCTGAGCCTGGAACGCCACGTGGCCGTAGGGGTTCAGCAGCGGGAACGACACCGGGGAGTGCTCGTTCTTCAGCAGCACCACGTCCGCCTTCTTGCCGGCCTCGAGGCGGCCGATGTCCGAGCGTCCCAGCGCCGCGGCGCCGCCGCGGGTGGCCCACTCGACCACCTGCTCCGCCCGCAGCGCCGCGTGCGTCACCGTCTCGCCCTTCGCGTGCGCCTCCAGGTGCTCACGCGAGCGGTCCGCGCCCAGCGTCGTGCGCATCGCCGAGAACAGGTCGCCGCTCCACCAGACCGACGTGTCCATCGACAGCGACACCGGGATGCCGTACTGCCGCAGCGCCCAGGTGGACGGGTAGCCCTGGCCCGCGCTCTGCTCGCTTTCCGTCGAGACCGACGCCGACCCGCCGGTGGCGGCGATCCGGTGGTAGGAGTCCGCCGACAGCGACGCGCTGTGGACGTAGATCGTCTCCGGGGTCATGAACCCGTGGTCGTGCATCAGCTTGATGCCGTCGTCGCCGGTCGCGCCCCAGACGCCGGCGTGGGTGGTCACCGGCACGCCGAGCTCGCGCGCGACCTCGAAGGCCGGCTTCTCCGGGAACGCCGGGTCGCCCGTGACGTCGAACGCGAGCTGGAACCCCAGGTCGCCGCCGGTGCGCCGCGAGACGAAGTCGCGGAATTCGGCGGTGGTGGTCCAGGTGGCCGGGGCGTCCTGGATGTTGCCGTAGGCCAGGACGAACCGGCCGGGCACGGCTTCGAGCGCGTCGGCCGCCGCGTCGGCGTGCTGGGTGGTCTGCAGGCCGTGGGACCAGTCCACGGTGGTCGTGACACCCGCTTCGAGGGCTTCCCACGCGCCGAGGAGGTTGCCCGCGTGGATGTCCTCCGGGCGGAACACCTTGCCCCATTCCAGGTAGTACCAGACGAAGTACTGGGTCAGCGTCCAGTCGGCGCCGTAGCCGCGCATGGCCGTCTGCCACAGGTGCCGGTGCGTGTCGATCATCCCCGGCATGACGATGCCGCCGGCGGCGTCGATCTCGGTCGTGCCCGCCGGGACCTCGAGCGCGGGCCCGATCGCGGCGATCCGGTCGCCGGTGACCAGGACGTCCTCGCCGGGCAGGACGCGGTGGGCGTCGTCGAGGGTCAGCACCGTGCCGCCGCGCAGGACGATCGATTCGGACATCGCTGCCTCCGATTGCGTACACTCGTCCGCTCTACGGACACTCGTGGGGTGCAGTCACCTTTGCCGAGTGCCGCGCCGGTGTCAATCCCCGTCGATCCCCGCCGCTACGCTGCGGGCAGGACTGCAGAGGGAGGTGGCGCATGCCACGCGAGGGAACGGGTCCCGACTTCATCGAAGCGCTGGCGCGCGGGCTCGAGGTCATCACGGCGTTCGGGCCGAACCGGCCGGAGATGACGCTGGCCGAGGTGGCCGCGGCCGCCGGGCTGGCCCGCCCGACCGCGCGCCGGATCCTGCTGACCCTGGAAGAGCTCGGGTACGTCCGCGCCGGCGGTCGCGGCTACGCCCTGACCCCGCGGGTGCTCGACCTCGGCGTCGCCTACGTGCGGTCGATGGGCCTGTGGGACATCGCCCGGCCGCACCTGGAACGGCTGGTCGCCCGCACGAACGAGTCGTGCTCGATCGCCCAGCTCGACGGGTCCGACATCGTCTACGTCGCGCGGGTCGCGGTGCCGAAGATCGTCGGGCTGAGTGTCCAGATCGGCACCCGCTTCCCCGCGTTGCCGACGTCGCTGGGGAAGGTCCAGCTCGCCGCGCTGGCGCCGGCGGAGCTGGACGCGGTGCTGGCCCAGCCGACCCGCTCCGGGCTCATTCCGCGCTGGCAGCCGGAGCGGGCCGAGCGCGACGCCGAGCTGCGCGAGGTCCGCGCCCGCGGCTGGGCGCTCACCGACGAGCAGCTCGCGCTGGGGATCCGCTCGGTGGCCGCGCCGCTGCGCGACGGCTCGGGCCGGGTGATCGCCGGGGTCAACGTCAACTGCCACGCCGCCGAGACGCCGGTGGAGCGGCTGCTGGAGCACCACCTGCCGCTGCTGCTGCAGGCCGCCGGGGAGATCAGCGCCGACTTCGCGCGGCTGCACGACGTCCCGCACGTGACGGTGTCTTGACCGCCACGGCGCCGACAGAGGAGACTGCGGACAAGAGTCCGTCAGACGGACAGGAAGTGAGGATCCGGGTGGACCACAGCGCTGCCGGCCCGCTGTCCGGGCTGCTGGTCGCGGACTTCTCCCGGGTGCTCGCCGGGCCCTACGCCACCATGCTGCTCGCCGACCTGGGCGCCGAGGTCGTCAAGGTCGAAGGACCCCAGGGCGACGAGACGCGCACCTGGATGCCGCCGGTGCGCGGCGACGTCTCGACCTACTACCTCGGGGTGAACCGCGGGAAGCGCTCGATCGCGCTCGACCTGCGCGAGGAGACCGACGCCGCGCTCGCCCGCGAGCTGGCGGCCCGCGCGGACGTGGTGATCGAGAACTTCAAGCCGGGCGGCCTGGCCAAGTACGGCCTGGACTACGACTCCGTCCAGGTGGCCAACCCCGGCAGCGTCTACGCCTCCATCAGCGGCTTCGGCTCGGGCGAGGGCGCGCACGTGCCCGGCTACGACCTGATGGTGCAGGCGATCTCGGGGCTGATGAGCCTGACCGGCGACCCGGACGGCCCGCCGTACCGGGCCGGGATCTCGGTGTTCGACGTCATGGCGGGCAACCACGCGGTGATCGGCATCCTCGCCGCGCTGCGCCACCGCGACGCGACCGGTGCGGGCCAGCACGTCGAGGTCAACCTGCTGTCCTCGGCGCTGACGGGGCTGGTCAACCACAGTTCGGCCTACGCCGCGGGCGGGGTGGTGCCCTACCGGATGGGCAACGCGCACCCCAGCGTCTTCCCCTACGAGCCGCTGCCCACCGCCGATGCCGACCTGATCGTCGCCGCGGCCAACGACGGGCAGTTCCGGCGGCTGTGCGAGGTCCTGAACCTGCCGGACGTCCCGGACGACCCGCGGTTCGCCCGCAACGCCGACCGCACGAAGAACCGTGAGGAGCTCCGGCCGATCCTCATCGAGCGGCTGGCGAAGAAGACTGCGGTGGAGTGGTTCGACGCGCTGACGAAAGTCGGTGTCCCGTGTGGACCGATCAACACGATCGACGGCGGGTTCGCGATGGCCGAACGCTTCGGTCTCGACCCGATCGTCGAGGTCGGCGACGGCGATCGCGCCGTCCCCACGACCCGGCACCCGATCCGGTTCTCCGCGACCCCGGCCGCCTACCGGCTGCCACCGCCGGAGCTCGACGAACACGGCGCCGAGCTGCGCGCCTGGCTCACGGAGACGACGGATGACTGACCCCGCTTACACTGCGCCCATTTACAAAACGGCCCTCGGATCGTCCACGAAGGACAAGATCACCCTGCTCGGCCAGGACCTCGCCGAGGACGTCATGGGCACCGTCGGGTTCGGCGAGCTGGCCTTCTGGCTGGCGACGCAACGACGTCCGTCGCCCGGGGAGACCCGGGTCTTCGAGGCCGTGCTGGCCGCGCTGGCCGACCACGGCTTCACCCCGACCGCGATCGTCACCCGGCTGACGTACCTGTCCGCGCCCGACTCGGTCCAGGGCGCGCTCGCCGCGGGTCTGCTCGGTGGCGGGTCGCGCTTCCTCGGCGTCACCGAGGACTGCGGCCGGTTCCTGCACGACGTCCTCGCGGCTGCCGAAAGCACACCGGCGGACGAGGCCGGCTGGGACGCGCTCGCGCTCCAGACCGTCGAAAACCGCCGCGCGGAGAAGAAGTTCATCCCCGGACTCGGGCACCACGTGCACAAGGACGGCGACCCGCGCACCCGGCGGCTGTTCGAGATCGCCACCGAGGAAGGCCTGCGCGGCCCGCACCTGGAGCTGTTCGCCGCCATCGGCCGCGTGCACCCGCAGGTGCTCGGCAAGACACTGCCGCTCAACGGCGCCGGTGTCTGCGGCGCGGCGCTGGCCGACCTCGGGCTGCCGCTGGAGCTGCTGCGCGGGTTCGCGCTGCTGGCCCGGAGCGCCGGGCTCATCGGCCAGCTCGCCGAGGAGCTGCGCCACCCGGTCGCGAACGACATCTTCCTGTCGGTCGACCTGAACAACCGGCCGGTCCCGCCGGACCCGCACCGCTGAGAGGAACGACGATGCAGCTCGTCACCGAGGACAACATCACCGAGCTCGCCGCGCAGCGCTGGGCGAGCGCGCACGACCCGCGCACGGCGGAGGTCATGGCCGCCCTCGTCCGGCACCTGCACGCCTTCGCCCGCGAGGTGCGCCTCAGCGAGACCGAGTGGATGGCCGCCATGCGGTGGCTCACCGAGACCGGGCAGATCAGCGACGAGAAGCGCGAAGAGTTCATCCTCGCCTCCGACGTGCTCGGCCTGAGCATGCTGGTGGTGCAGATGAACCACGCCTTCGACGCCAAGGCGACCCCGGCGACCGTGCTCGGCCCGTTCCACATCGAGGGCTCGCCGGAGAAGGAGTTCGGCGGCGACATGTCCGACGGCCTGCCCGGCACCCCGCTCTACGTCACCGGCACCGTCACCGGCCTCGACGGCTCCCCCGTCGCCGGCGCGATCCTCGACGTCTGGCAGGCCGACGAGGAAGGCGCGTACGAGTCGCAGATCCCGGACATCGACGAAGCCCGGCTGCGCGCGAAGTACGCCACCCGCGCCGACGGGACCTACTGCCTGCGCACCATCGCGCCGAAGGGCTACTCGATCCCGATGGACGGCCCGGTCGGCGAGCTCATCGGCGGCACCGAAATCAGCCACTTCCGCCCGGCCCACGTGCACTTCCTGATCAACGCGGCCGGCTACGAGCCGCTGATCACCCATCTGTTCGAGGAGGGCGCCGAGTACCTCGACAGCGACGTCGTGTTCGGCACCAAGCAGGAGCTGGTCGTCACCTTCGAGCCCCGCGAACCCGGGTCGACGCCCGATGGCGGCGAGTCGGCCGAGCCGTGGCTCGAGGCGCGCTACGACTTCGTCCTGCAGCCCGTCTGACGCCGGTGCGCGCGGCGGAGATCCGGACGGCCGGGGGTGCCCCGGTGGTGGCCGACCGGCCGGCGCCCGAGCCCGGGACCGGCGAGGTCGCGGTGCGGGTCACGGCGGCGCCGATCACCCCGCTCGACCTGCTCTGCGCGTCCGGCACGTCCTACTTCGGCCGGCCCGAGACGCCGTACGTGCCGGGGGTCCAGGGGATCGGGGTGCTGACGCGCCCGACGCCGGCCGGGCCGGCCGGGACCGCGGTCTGGTTCGCCACGACCGCGGGCATGCGGCCCGGGGACGGCAGCATGGCCGAGCACGCCGTCGTCGCGCCCGGTGATCTCGTGGTCCTGCCGCCGGGGGCGGACCACGCGCTGGTCGCGGCGCTCGGGCTCTCGGCGGTGGCGGCGTGGATGTGCTTGACCTCGAAGGGAAGCCTCGTCCCGGGCGAGACCGTGCTCGTGCTCGGTGCCGGTGGCGTGGTCGGCCAGTCGGCGGTGCAGCTGGCCCGCGTGGCCGGGGCCGGGCACGTCATCGCGTGCGCGCGGTCGGATGCCGCGCTGGAGCGCGCCGGGCGGCTCGGCGCGGACGCCGTCGTGCGGTTGGCGGAGGACGACGACGTCGACTCGCTGGCGCGGCGGCTCGGTGACGTTCCGGTGGACCTCGTGCTCGACCCGGTGTCGGGGATCCCGGCCGCGGCGGCGCTGCGCACCCTGCGCCCGGGCGGGCGGCTGGTCAACCTCGGCGGCGCGGCCGGCGACGAGTTCCCGGTGTCCTCGGCCGGGCTGCGCAGCAGGTCACTGCACATCCACGGCTACACGAACAACGAGCTCGACACCGGCCGCCGCCGCGAAGCGCTCCTCACGGTGGTGGAGCACGCGATCGCCGGGGCGCTCACGGTCGATTACGAGCGCGTCCCGCTGGCCGAAGCCGGCGCCGCGTGGCGCCGGCCCGGCCGGATCGTGCTGGTGCCCTAGCGGGCGTAGCCGTTGGCGGCCAGCTGCTTGCCGATCTGGTCGAAGACGGCCTGGTCGTCCGGCACGACGGTGGCCAGGCCGTCGACGTACCGGTTGAACAGGCAGAAGGACGCCGCGATCAGCACCGTGTCGTGCAGCTCGGTGTCGGTCGCGCCCTCGGCGCGGGCGGCGGCGACCAGCTCGCCGGTGACCGCGCGGCCCGTCTCGCGCACGGCCAGCGCGATCCGCAGCAGCGCCTTGAGCTTGGCCGACACCGGGGCGTCGTCGATCCCGCCACATGCCGCGTCGACGACCGCGCGGCCGCCTTCGATGGTCTCGGCCGCCGCCGCGGCGTGGCTGCCGGTGCAGAACCGGCATTCGTTGCCGTGGGAGACGACGGTCGCGATCAGCTCGCGCTCGCCGACGGTCAGGGTGCTGGGGCCGCGCAGCAGGACCTGGGCCAGCTGCCCGAGCGGCGCCGCGGTCTCCGGCCGGTAGGCGAAGAGCGCCGAAATCCCCGGCAGCTGCGGGTCGAGCGGGATGTGCGGCATCAGGTCCTCCTCAACGGGCGAAAGATCTCCCTGTGAGTGTTTCGGCCGAGGGCGGCCCGGCCAACCTCCGCGTTGCGCAACCGGGCCGCCGCCGAAAGGCTCAGCCGAGGGTGAAATCGTCGGCGTAGAGGGCACTTTGGCCGTACCAGCCGTGGACGTACACCGTCACCGCGCCCGACGCGCCGGTCGTGAACGGCACCGACAGCTGCGTCCAGCCGCTGCTGGAGGTCCACGTGCTGGCGGTGGCGCCGCCCCGGACCCCGACGTAGGCGTAGCTGCCCTGCACCCACGCCTTGAGCGTGTAGGCGTGGTTCGGGGCGAGCGTGACGTTCTGCGCGGCCTCGCCGGTGGCCGAGGAGGTGGGCACCACCTGCAGGGCGTGGGTCCCGGAGTGGGCCGGGGTGGCCACGATCGCGTCACCCGCGGCGCTCCAGGGGCTCAACGCGCCGGACTCGAAGCCGCCGTTGACGACGCCACCCGCGGGCGGGGTGCCCTTCACGGTGAGGGTGAACGTGGCGCTGTGGCTCGCCGAGGGCGCAGTGCCGGTGACGGTCAGCGCGTAGACGCCGGGGACCGCGGCGGCGGTGGTGCTCACCGACAGCGTCGCGCTGCCGCCGGCGGTCACCGAGCCCGGGCTGACCGACGCCGTGACGCCGGCGGGCGCGCCGGTGACCGCCAGCGTCACCGGCTGGGCAGAGCCGGACGTGACGGCGGTGCTGACGGTCGCGGTGACCGAGCCGCCCGGGTCGAGGGCGGCCGAGGACGGGTTCGCCGCGAGGGAGAAGTCGTTGCCGGGCACGGTCGTGCCGCCGGTGAACGGCTCGAAGGCGTGGCTGAAGAACCAGGTGTCCTGGGCGATGCCGGAGCAGTTGTCCGCGGCGGCGCCGCCGGGGCAGCCGCCGTTGTCGCGCTGCAGGGCCCAGAACGACAGCTCGTTGATCCCCTTGGCGACCGCCCAGTTGTAGACGGTGGCCGCGTCGGCGGTCGTGAACGTCTCGGCCGGGCCGAAGTCGTCGACGCCGATCATCTCGGTGATCCCGACCATCCCCCACAGCTGCGCCGGCGTCTTGCCCGGGTACAGCGCGCCGAGCTGGGAGACCAGCCCGGTGGCCGAGGTCTGGGTGTCGGTGGCCATCTGGTGGGCGGCGTTGTCGTAGTAGTCGAAGGTCATCATGTTGACCACGTCGACGCGGGTGCCGTTGGCGACGGCGTTGCGCAGCACGGCCAGGCCGCTGTCGGCGAGGCCGCGGGTGGTCGTGGGCAGGGTGTAGGAGATCTGCAGCGACCGCCCGGACGCCGCGGCCCAGTCTTGGACCTTCTTGATGGCCTTGTTGCGGCGGTCGATCCCGGCGGAGTTGGTGAGCGAGTTGTCCTCGATGTCCATGTCGAGGCGGGGGACGTCGTAGGTGGTGATCACCGACTCGTAGGCGGCGGCGATCGAGTCCACACTGGTGCAGCTGTCGGCGATCTCGGTGCCGGTGTTGTCGGCGGTGTAGCCGCCGAAGGACGGGATGACGTCACCGCCGCGCGAGCGGATGGTGGCGATGTCCGAGCCGAAGACACCGGTGGAGATCGGCATCCCGGTGTCACCGTTCCAGTAGACGGTGCACGAACCCTTGGTGGCGGCCTGGATGAACGCCATCGTGAGGTGCTTGGCCCCCGACTGCTGCGCGAGCGCGGCGGGGCTCTCGCCGGTCCAGGCTTCGAAGTACGGCGCGAAGACGTGTGCGGGCAGCGGTGTCGCGGCTTGGGCGGTCCCGGCGGCGACCAGTGAGCCGGTCGAAACCCCCAGCAGGGCAAGTAAAACGGACATTCGGGAGAAAGGTCTGCGTCGACGCATCTGCGCTCCAGTGCCGGCGGGAGCCGTGCCGCGGCGAAACACGGCGAGAACGTCTTCAGGATTGGATCAGACCAATATCGACGTCAAGGTCTAGACCATTAAACCGGCCGGATGGCCGCACGCGTTGCTCGTTCCCGATTCGTGCGTCGATGACCGCGTGTGAGCAACAATCGGATACAAAAACGTGCCAAGTCCTGCGATCTGCCGGTAGCGTGCGCGTCCATGCGGGTGAAATGGGGGAAGAATGGACAGCGCAGAGTGACCAAGCCGTGGCGCGCGGCCCCGAAGGCCGCCCTCTCCAGCCCGCTCACCCTGATCGTCGCGGCGGTGACCTCGCTGCTCGCCTGCTTCCTCGGCACCGCCGCGGTCCTGCAGGCCTCCGCGGCCGGCGGCGCGACGATCGCCTACCAGACCGGGATCACCTGCCCCGACAGCTACGGCCCGGTCTTCGGCAAGGGCAACATCCCCGTCCAGAACATCCCGGCCCTGACCAGCGCGGTGCAGCGCCACGCCGGCGCGCACGGCTTCGGCGCACCGGTCGTGGGCCAGTACACCACCGTCCTGCCCGGCACCCAGTTCAACGGCGACCCGAACTACAAGATCCGCCTCGCCTACCGCGACCAGGCCGGTCTGGACAACCTGACGCTGCAGCAGGGCACCCGCGCGCCCGGGCTGTGGCTGGGCAACGTCGTCGCCGACGCCGAGCACATCGGCATCGGCACCAAGCCCAGCATCCAGGGCATCCCGCTGCCGCCGGTCACCGGCATCTACGGCGACCTGCTCGACCCGCCGCCGCGGTGGTGGTGCTCGCAGCAGTCCGGCGCCGTCGTCGACCGGCTCGCCAACGACCCCATCGACTCGATCGTGTTCGCCACCGACCGCAAGACGTTCGACGACACGGTCAAGGCCATCGGCCTGCCGACGATGCAGTACTTCCACATCTCGTTCTACGAACCGGCGCCGGCCACCCTCAGCGCGGCCGAAGACCTGCTGCAGCGCTCCCGCGACCTCGTCGCCGACGTCCGCGCGGACCTCACCGCCCAAGGGCTCGGGAACCTGGTCGCCGCCGACGTCCCCACGTTCGACCGCTCGGTGCAGATCGCCCGCCAGGCCGAGGACAACGTGTTCGTCTCGATCCTGCCGCTCGCCCTGATCAGCGTCCTGGTCGGCTGCGCCGGTCTCGGCACCGTCGCCCTGCAGTGGTACCAGCGGCGCCACGCCCAGCTGCGGCTGCTCTCGGCCCGCGGCAGCGGCCCGGGCGCCCTCGGCGGCCTCGCCGTCGCCGAACTTGGCCTGCCGATCCTGCTCGGCGGCGCCCTCGGCGCGCTCGCGGCGAGGCTGCTGCTCGGCGTCTACGGCCCACCCGGCGCGCCCGACCCCGACGCCGAGCTGCGCGCCGGGGTCGTCGCGGCCGGCGTGCTGGTCGTGTCACTCGCGCTGCTGGCCCTGGTCGTCGCCGTGCGGGCGCACCGGGAGTTCGAACTCGGCCGCGTCCGCCGGGAAGGCAACCGGATGCGGCTGCTGGGGTACTTCCCGTGGGAGCTCGCGACGGCCGGCACGGCGTGGCTCGGCTGGACCCGCCTGGCCCACTACAGCACCGGCTCCCGCCTCGGAAATCCATTACCCCAGGTCGACCCGCTGGCCCTGACCTACCCCGTGTTCGTCGTGCTGACCGTCGGCCTGCTGACCGCGCGCCTGGCGTGGCTGGCCCTGCACGCCTCCCACCGGGCCCGGTTCTGGTCACGCCCCGCGCTGCAGCTGGCGATCCGGCGGCTGGCCGGCGCCCGTGCCCCGGTCACCGGCGTCCTGGTCATCGGCACCCTCGCCATCGGCACGCTGGCCACCGGCATCGGCATCGCCGACGGCCAGGAGGCCGCGCTCGACACGAAGTCGGCGATCTTCGTCGGCGGCAACGCCCGCCTCGACACCGACAGCCCGATCGGCATGGGCACCGTCGCGATGCCTCCCGCGCTGGCGCACAACAGCACGGTCGTCGGCGAGCTGACCGGCACCGGCAGCGTCGTGCTGGTCGTGGACCCCGCGACGTTCACCAAGGGCGCCGCCGTCGGCGACGTCCCGGCCGGCGACCTCGACGGGCTGCTGCGGCAGATCTCCCAGCCGAACCCCCAGGGCACCCCGGTCATCCGCGTCGGCCACACCGCCAAGCAACGCGCCCAGCTGCCCGACGGGCTGCGCGATGCCGTCCCCGTCGCCGACCTGCCGGTGTTCCCGATGATCGGCACCTCACCCGGCTACGTCGTCTCCCGCACCGCGCTCGACCACGGTCAGCTGGACCGGGTCCCGAAGTGGAGCGTCCTGACCGGCGCGCCGATGGCCGACGCGACC
Source organism: Amycolatopsis sp. cmx-4-37 (assembly GCA_049998055.1). GTDB lineage: Bacteria > Actinomycetota > Actinomycetes > Mycobacteriales > Pseudonocardiaceae > Amycolatopsis. The sequence goes on from JAEBEK010000010.1 coordinate 50,907, forward strand.
GCCGCGTTGCGCGCCGCGGGCGTGTTCATCCCGAACCGGATCAGCCGCGAGACCGCGCTGGACGGCCTGCCGTTCTTCGTCGTGTCGTGGACGTTCTCGTTCGTGGCGCTGCTCGGCGCGGTGCTCGGGGTCGTCGCGATCCTCGCGCTGCTGGTGGCGGTCGAGGTCCGGCGACGGCAGAACGCCCTCGCCGGGGCACTGGTGCTGCGGATGGGCATGCGGCCGCGGACGCTGCTGGCGAGCCACCTGATGGAACTGGGCGCGCTGAGCGGCCTGGCGATCGTCGTCGGGGTGGTGTGCGGGATCTCGGTCGCGGGCCTCTCGGTACCGCGGTTCGACCCCGCGACCTTCCTCGCGCCCCGCTCGGAACTGCCCGACCCGCTGCCGTTCGTGCTGACCGTGCTGGTCGTCGGCGTGCTCGTGGTGGGCCTGGCCGGCTGGATCGCGGTGCGCTCGGTGCGCACCGCCCGGACCGCGGAGCTGATCCGTGCCTGACAAACCGATCTTCTCCCTGCGCGGCATCGGCGTCGACTACCCGACCCCGGCCGGGGTCGTCACCGGCGTCGACGACGTCAGCTTCGACGTCCCCGCGCGCGGCATGACCGTGTTCGCCGGGCCCTCCGGCTCCGGGAAGTCGACGCTGCTGCGCGTGCTGGGCCTGTTCGAACAGCCCGCGCGCGGCACGCTGACCTTCCAGGGCGCCGACGTCCGCAAGCTCAAGCACCGCGAACGGCGCGCCCTGCGGCGCCACCACCTGGGGCTGGTGTTCCAGAACCCGTCCGACAACCTGCTCGGCTACCTGTCGGTCGCCGAGAACCTGCGCGCCGCGGCCGAAGCCGCCGGAACCGACTGCAACCCCGACGACATCCTCGGACAGCTCGGCCTGCACGGCACCGGCGACTGGAAGATCTCCGCGCTGTCGGGTGGACAGCAGCAACGGCTCGCCTTCGGGTGCGTGCTCGCCGCCCGCTCGACGGTCATCCTCGCCGACGAACCGACCTCGCAGCTCGACGAAGCCTCGGCCGACCTCGTGCTGGAAACCCTGCAGTACCTCGTGGACCAGGACTTCGCCGTGCTGGTCGCCTCGCACGACGAACGCCTCATCGACCTCGGCGCGCGCGTGGCCCGGCTGCACAAGGGCACACTCGAAGGCGTCGAAGAACGGGAGCCGCAGCCATGACCGCGGAAGCCGCGCCGTCCATGCTGGAAGCCGTCGGGCTGCGCCGCAGCTTCGCCCACCCCAGCGGTGACATCGAGGTGCTGCGCGGCCTCGAACTGCGCGTCGCCGCCGGCGAACTCGTCACGGTCTCGGGCCGCTCCGGATCCGGCAAGAGCGCCCTGCTGGCGCTGCTGTGCGGGTTCGACTCCCCCGACTCCGGCTGCGTGCTGCTCGACGGCGTCCCGATCAGCGGCGCCCCGCCGTGGCACACCTGCGCCGTGCTGCCGCAGGCCCTCGGGCTGGCCAACGAGCTGACGATCGCCGAGAACGTCGCCCTCCCGCTGCGGCTGCGCTCGGACATCCCCCGCCCGTCCCCCGCGGCGATCCGGCAACGGGTCACCGACCTGCTCGACGAGCTGGGCATCGGCGAACTCGGCGACCGCTACCCCCTCGAAGTGTCCTTCGGGCAGCAGCAGCGCGTCGCACTGGCCCGCGCGGTCGCCGGCCGCCCCCGGGTCCTGCTCACCGACGAGCCGACCGCCCACCTGGACGCGGGCTCGACACCGCGCGTCCTGCGGCTGCTGCGCCGCTGCGCCGAAGAGGGCGCCGCGGTGATCGTCGCGACCCACGACGACGACGTGCACCGCATCGCCGACCGCCGCGTCCGCCTCCTCGACGGAGTGCTCACCGCACTGCTCGACTAACCGATCAGGAATCGAGAAGCGCTGGTCAACAGGCCGCGAATAGCGTCATCGCCGTACCGCACCACCGACTTCAGGAGCACCGCGATGAGCACCCAGGGGATCAAGACCGTTCTCCACCCCGTCACCGACCTCGCTGCCGCCAAGGCCGTCTACACCGCCCTGCTCGGCCTCGAACCCCAGGCCGACTCGCCCTACTACGTCGGCTACGACACCGGCGGCCAGCACATCGGCCTGGTGCCGAACTCCGGCATGACCTCGCCGATCACCTACTGGGAGGTCGCCGACATCCAGGCCAAGCTGGCCGAGGTGACCGCGGCGGGAGCGAAGGTGAACGACGAGCCGAAGGACGTCGGCAACGGCCGCCTCGTCGCGACCTTCACCGACGCCGACGGCAACGTCCTCGGCCTGCTGCAAGACCCGCAGAACTAATCGAGGGCAGTCGCCCGGCTGACGTCTTCCCAGGCGGCCAGGTCCGCCGCGAGGGACTCGTGCTGGGCGCGGATCGCCTCCACCGCGTCCGCGCCCAGCGCGAGGTGCAGCGGCGCGTCGTCACTGCCGACCGCGCGCACGATCGCCGCGGCCGCCTTGGCCGGGTCGCCCGGCTGGGTGCCGTCCATCGACTCGACCGCGTCCCGCGTACCCGACGTCGACACGGCGTAGGCGTCGATCGTGCGGGACCGGTGCATCCGGCCGCCACCGAACTCCGTGCGGAACGCACCCGGCTCCACGATCAGCACCTTCACCCCGAACGGCTTCACCTCTTCGGCGAGAGCTTCGGACAACCCTTCCAGCGCGTACTTCGTCGCGCAGTAGGCGCCGTAACCGGGCATCGACAGCTGCCCGCCCATCGAGCTGATCTGCACGACCGTGCCGCTGCCCTGCGCCCGCAGGTGCGGCAGCACCGCCTTCGTCACCGCGACCGCACCGAAGAACATCACGTCCATCAACGCGCGCAGCTCCTCCAGCGTCAGCTCCTCGACCGCGCCGACCGAACCGTTGCCGGCGTTGTTCACCACGACGTCGATCCGGCCGAACTCCGCCAGCGCCGTCTTCACCGCGGCGTCGACCTGCCCCGCGTCGGTGACGTCCAAGGCCGCGGTCCGGACCCGGTCACCGCCACGTTCCCGCAGCTCGGACAAGGCTTCCGGCCGCCGCGCGGTGGCCAGCACCCGGTCGCCCGCGGCCAATGCGGCCAACGCGATCTCCCGGCCGAACCCGGCCGAGCAGCCGGTGATCAACCAGACGCGGCCGTCGGTGTTCGTCATCTTCGTCTTCCTCCCAGTGGTGTCCTCCCCGCCATCCTGCGGACGATCACCACCGCGCCGCCAACACCGATCTCCTGCCAGGGCTACAGTCCGAGCCTGTGACCCCCGAGCTGCGCCAGCTTCGCTACTTCGTCGCCGTCGCCGACGAAACCAGCTTCACCCGCGCCGCCGCCGGCCTGCACATCGCCCAACAGTCGCTCTCGCAACAGATCACCGTCCTCGAACGAAGCCTCGGCGCCCGGCTGTTCGACCGCGACGCCCGCGGCACCCGCCTCACCGCCGTCGGACAGCTCTTCCTCCCGGAAGCACGCGCCGTCCTGGCCCGCGCCGACGAAGCCGTCGCGACGCTCGGCCGGGCGCGGCGCGGCGAAATCGGCAGCGCGCGGCTCGCGTTCCTCACCACCACCGCGAACTACCTGCTGCCCCCGATCGTCCGCGCCGTCCGCGAACGGTTCCCCGACCTCGAGGTGACCACGGCCGAAGCGTCCATCGCCGAACTCGTCGACGGCCTGCGCCAACGCCGGTTCGACCTCGCGTTCACCCGGCCCCCGCTGGTCGACGGCCTCGCCACCCGCACGCTGCTGACCGAGGAGGTGTGCGCCGTCCTCCCCACCGGCCACCCGCTGGCCGGGCGCACCTCGCTGAAGCTGGCGGACCTCGCCGGGGAACCATGGGTCCTGACCCCGCGCACCAGCTGGGAACCCTGGCACCACAGCTACGACGCCGACTTCGCCGCCGCCGGCTTCACCCCGCGAGTCGTCCAGCGGGCCGCCACCGTGCAAGGACTGCTGGGCCTAGTCGCCGCCGGCGTCGGCGTCACGCGGCTGACCCGCTCGTCACACAGCCTCCGACGCAGCGGGGTCGCCTTCGTACCGCTGGACGACGACGTCGCCCGGACCGAACTCGTGTGGCTGCCCGGCCACGACAACCCGGCGATCGCGGTCATCGCGGACGTCGCCGTCGAACTGGCGGCCACCACCGACCTGACCGAAGCGGGATAGCTCGTCCGGGTTGCCCGCTCTGGTCGCATTCACACCGAAAGTTGATCGACAAGCCCATTTCGTTGACGAATATCGTCACCTTTTCTTGTTGACGCCCAACCGGTAGCGCCAATAGCCTGTTCAATACCAACGAATGATTTTCTTCTTTCCGGCGAAATCGGTTTCAGCAAAGGAGTCGCGGGATGAGCTCGCCCGAAGTCCGCCCACCGTCCCTGGAAGACGGTGGCGCCGCGCTGTTCGCGTGGGTCGACGAGATGCGCGAGAACCACCCCGTCATCGCCGATGACGACGACACCTGGCACGTATTCCGCCACGCCGACGTCCGCCGCGTTTTCACCGAACACCAGACATTCTCCTCCGACCCCGGATTGCTGCTCCCGGACACCGCCGAAGCCGTCCGCGGCAATATGGCGGCCGTCGACCCACCGGTCCACCACCGGCTCCGGAAACTGGTCAGCAAAGCCTTCACCCCCAAAGTCGTGGCCGACCTCGAACCCCGGATCGTCACCGCCACCGACACCCTCATCACCGAAATGGCCGAACGCGACGACCCCGATCTCATCCGCGACCTCGCCTACGCCCTCCCCGTCGCGGTCATCGGCGACCTCATCGGCATCCCACCCGAAGACCGCGCCCTCTACCGCGGCTGGGCCGACGCCCTGCTCGCCGGCGGCGGCCCCCAGGAAGACGGCACCTCCCTCACCGAGGTCATGGACGCCTACCTCTCCGCCCTGCTCGCCCAGCGACGACGCAACCCCGAAGACGACCTCTTCAGCGCCCTCGCCCACGCCGAAGTCGACGGCGAACGCCTCGCCGACCACGAAGTCCTCAACTTCGCCTCGCTGCTGCTGGCCGCCGGGCACATCACCACCACCATGATGCTCGGCAACACCGTGCTGTCCCTGCACGAGTTCCCCGACGCCGCCGCCGCGGTCCGCCGCGACCACAGCCTCATCCCCAGCCTCCTCGACGAAGTCACCCGCCACCGGCCCCCGATCATGCGCCTGCTGCGCATCAGCACCACCGACGTCGAACTCGGCGGCGTCACCATCCCCGCCAAATCGATGGTCACCCCCTGGGTCCTCGGCGCCAACCGCGACCCACGCCACCACCCCCGCGCAGGCGAGTTCGACCCACGCCCCCGCAAGGAAACCAACCTCGCCTTCGGCGGCGGCGTCCACTTCTGCCTCGGCGCCCCCCTCGCGAAGCTCGAAGGCCGCGTCGTGTTCGAACAACTGCTCGACCGCTTCACCGACATCCGCGTCCGCGACGGCGTCCAGATCGGCTACCCCTCGCCGATGATCTTCGGCGTCCGGGAACTGCCCGTCGAACTGGTCCCCCGCCGAGCCATCGCGCGCTCGGCGTGACCGGTGACGCACACCCACCCGATCACTGATCCGTAGACTCGACGACGATGCGACGTCTCAAGTGGTACTGGGGGGCCCTGGTCCTCGCCTGCGTGGCCCTGCTGGCCGGCCTCTTCGTCTTCTTCGGCTCCGAAAGCAGAAACGGGCAGCCCCAGCCCCGACAGGGCCCACCCGGCACCGGACCGCTCACCGTCGTCGCGATGGGGGACAGCACCGTCTCCGGCGAAGGCGCCGGCCAGTACACCGCCACCACCAACGGCCAAGGCGGCAACTGGTGCCACCGCTCCCCCAACGCCTTCGTCGACAAGATCACCGCCCCCGGCATCACCGCCCACGTCAACCTCGGCTGCTCCGGCGCCCCCGCCGAACAGGTCGCCCTCGGCGACGTCAAGCAGTGGACCGAACCCTCCCAGGCGCAGCAGCTGGCCGCCCTGGTCAAGGACCACCGCGTCGCCGCCGTGGTGATCGCCGTCGGCGCGAACGACGAGCCGAAGTTCTCCAACCAGGTCACCGACTGCTTCAAAGCGTGGTTCAACGTCGGCGGACCGCCGTGCAGCACCGCGCTCAAGCAGACCTGGCAGTCCAAAGTGGACGCGATGGTGCCGAAGGTCGCCACCGCCGTCTCGGACGTGCGGAAGGTGCTGGCTTCCGCCGGGTACGTCCCGGCGGACTACCAGCTGATCCTGCAGTCCTACGCCGCCCCGATCGGACCCGACGTCCCCGAAGACCTGCGCAGCCTCAACGGCTGCCCCTTCCGCGTCGAGGACCTGCGGTGGATCTCCCAGACCGGGATCGGAGTGCTGTCGGCCGGCCTGAAGGCGGCCGCCCAGCAGACCGGCGCGCGGTTCCTGGACCTGGCGAAGGCCGGCGCGAAGCACGAAGCGTGCAGCGGCGGCGCCAACCCGGCGACGGAGTGGTTCACCCGCCTGACCCTGCAGCTGGCGGACCTCGGTCAAGCGGACCGGGCCGGCCACGCGCTGCAGGAGTCGTTCCACCCCAACGCGGCCGGCCACGCGGCGATCGCGAACTGCCTCACGGAGTTCCTCGCGGCCCGCGACGGCAACGCGTCCTGCCTGGCGGGCGCGGACGGGAAGCTGCACGCGGCCCCGGAGGTCATCGCCCGCTGACCGCTCGCTCTTTGCGGCTTTGAGTGGTGACGTGCTTGGTTACCGGACCGCAGTTTCTCAACCGTACCCGGTTGTATAGAGCGTTATACAGTTAAAGATCGAGGGCGGCTCGCAGGGCGATGTCGATGCGCTCCTGGACGTCCAGGTCGATCTCGGCGATGCGCTCGTCGAACCACGGGCGGTAGAGCCGGGTCAGGTTGAGCGTCGACACCCAGTACCGGGCGTCGATCGCCACGCCGAGGATGTCCTGCGGGTCGCGTTCGAGCAGTTCGGTGCCGAGCAGCCAGGGGCGCTCGGACTCGTTCACCCCGTCCGAGGACAGCAGCACGACGGTGCGTTGCCGGGCCGGTTCGGTCGGGGGGTGGTACGTCCAGACTTCACCCCTGCGCACGCAGATCCTTCTCCGCCGCCGCGCGCTCGGCCTCGTCGAACTCCGCGACGGCCGGTTCCGGCTTCTGCGGGTTGTAGCCCGTGCGAACCGCCTCGCGCCTGGCCGCCTTCGACAGCCAGGACGAGACCGAGATCCCGTGGGCCTTCGCCGCGCGTTCGGCGAAGTCCAAGGCACCGCTGTCCAGTGAAAGAGTCACCTTACGTGTTGCCATACCTTTTACCGTACCAGTGCCCCGGTCACCGGGCGGCAGGCCGAGGTCAGAACGTCGGCGAACGTCCCTCGAACGGCGTAGAGAGCACGACCGTCGTTCGAGTCGACACCTTCGCGGCCTCCCGGATCCGCCGCAGCAGGTCCTCCAGCGCCAGCGGCGACTGGACGCGCACCAGCAGGATGTAGGACTCGTCGCCGGCCACGGAGTAGCACGACTCGATCTCCTTGATGTGCTGGATCCGCTGCGGGTAGTCGTCCGGCGCCCCGGGGTCGTTGGGCGTCAGCGAGATCAGCGCCGTCAGCGGCAGGCCGATCTGCTCGCCGTCGAGCCGCGCGGTGTAGCCGAGGATGACCCCGCGCTGCTCGAGCCGGCGCACCCGCTGGTGCACCGCCGACACCGACAGCCCGACCCGCTCGGCGAGGTCGGTGAAGCTGCGCCGCCCGTCGGCCGCGAGCTCCTGGACGATCGACTGGTCCAGCGGCTCCAGGCCGCCGACGGTCATGCGTTCAGCACGACGAGCTCGTGCGGCTGGTTGTTGACCGGTTCGACGCCGTCTTCGGTGACGATCACGATGTCTTCGATGCGGGCGCCCCAGCGGCCCGGCTGGTAGATGCCCGGCTCGACGCTGAAGGCCATGCCCGGCTCCAGCGGCAGCGCGTTGCCGGCGATGATGTACGGCTCCTCGTGCACGTCCAGGCCGATGCCGTGGCCGGTGCGGTGGATGAAGTACTCGCCGAACCCGGCCTCGGCGATGACGTCGCGCGCGGCCGCGTCCACCGCCTCCGCCGTGACACCCGGCTTGACCGCCGCGACCGCGGCGGCCTGCGCCCGCTGCAGCACCGCGTACGTCGCGGCGACGTCGGCGTCGCGCGGCTCCCCCACCGCGTAGGTGCGGGTGGAGTCGGAGTTGTAGCCGGCCGGCAGCGGGCCGCCGATGTCGACGACCACGACGTCACCCCGCTCGATGACGCGGTCGGAGACGTCGTGGTGCGGGCTCGCGCCGTTCGGGCCGGACCCGACGATCACGAAGTCGGCCTGGGTGTGGCCCTCCTCGACGATGGCCGCGGCGATGTCGGCGCCGACCTCGGCCTCGGTGCGGCCGGGGCGCAGCCACTCGTGGACCCGGGCGTGCACGCGGTCGATGGCCGCGCCGGCGTCCCGCAGCGACGCGATCTCCGCGGCGTCCTTGCGCATCCGCAGCTCCCGCACCACCGGGCCGGCCAGCGTCTGCTCGGCCTCGCGCAGCGCCGCCCGCAGGGCCAGGACGTGCAGGGCCGGGGTGAAGTCGCTGACCGCGACGCGCCCGGGCTTGCCGAGCCGGTCGGCGACCAGCTGGTACGGGTCGTCGCCGTCCACCCAGGTGAGCAGCTCGACGCCGAGTTCGCCGGTCGGCACGTCGGCGTAACCGGGCGCCTCCAGCTTCGGCACGACCAGCGCGGGCGTGCCGTCGGCCGGGACGACCAGCGTGGTGAGGCGCTCGAACGAGCCGCCGGCCTGGCCGATGAGGTAGCGCAGGTCGGAGCCGGGCGCGATCAGCAGGGCGTCGGTGTCCGCGGCGGCCGCGGCGGAGCGGGCGCGGTCCAGACGCGCGCGCAGGGCGGCGGCATCGGGGGCGGGCGTGTGGAGGGAACGGCGCGACATGACAGCGAGCCTAGTAGGGCGGGCCGGGTGGTCCGCCCGCCCGGGCCCACGACATGCCGGGCCGCGTGACGCCGCTCCCCCGGCGTCCGGGTGACTCCCTCGCGTGCGCGTGGCTTGCCCCGGGGACCCGCCGGGCGTGGCAGGCTGTGCGGGTGACCGGACCCCTTGCCCTGCTCGACTCCGCGAGCCTCTACTTCCGCTCGTTCTTCGCCCTGCCCGACTCGATGCGCGCCGCCGACGGGACGCAGGTCAACGCCGTGCGCGGGTTCGCCGACACGATCGCGCGGATCCTCACCGACCGGCACCCGGCCCGGCTGGTGTGCTGCCTCGACGCGGACTGGCGGCCCAAGTTCCGCACCGACCTGCTGCCGAGCTACAAGGCGCACCGGGTGGCCGAGGAGACCGTCGCCGCGAGCCCCGACGTCGAAGAGGTGCCCGACACGCTCACCCCGCAGGTCCCGATCATCCTGGACCTGCTGGAAGCGTTCGGGTTCGCCACGGCGGAGGCGGCCGGCTACGAAGCCGACGACGTCATCGGCGCACTGGCGACCCGCGAGAAGAAGGACCCCGTCGAGGTCATCACCGGCGACCGGGACCTGTTCCAGCTCGTGCGCACCGAGCCGACGCCCACGTCGGTGATCTACGTCGGCAAGGGCTGGGCCAAGGCCGAGGTGCTCGGCCCGGCCGAGATCGCCGAGCGCTACAGCCTCCCCCGCGAGACCGCCGGCCCGGCCTACGCGGACATGTCCATGATGCGCGGCGACCCCTCCGACGGGCTCCCCGGCGTCGCCGGCATCGGCGAGAAGACCGCGGCCAAGCTCATCACGCAGTTCGGCTCGCTCGACGCGCTCCTGAAGGCCTCGGCCGCGAGCGACCCCCGCGTCCCGCTCAAGACACGCCTCCGGCTCGCCGACGCCGCCGACTACCTGGCCGTCGCGCCGACCGTGGTCCGGGTGGCCGTCGACGCGCCGGTGGAGCAGTCCCGACCCGACACCGTGCCGGCGACGCCCGCCGACCCCGACCGCGTCGCCGAGCTGGCCGAGCGGTGGAACCTCGGCAACTCGGTCGAGCGGCTGCTCAAGGCCCTGCCCGGCGCCTAGAAGTACGTGCCGCACCACGGTGCGGCGATCGTGGTGAACAGCTCGTCGGCGCTCGCGGTGGCCCCGGGGCGCCGGACCTCGATGCGGCCGGCCTGAGCCAGCGCCGTCGCGCTCCACTGGCCGAGGTAGAGCATGCCCAGGGTGTCGACGTCGAGGGCCAGGTCCGCGGCCGCGTCCGTCCGGTGGGCGCCGTCCGGGGTGACCTCGTAGTGCCCGGTGTTGGCCGGCAACCGGGAGTCGGTCACCGCGAGCACGACCGGGCCGGCCGCCCGGTAGGTGCGGGCGGCCAGCGCCGCGGCGACGTCGACGAGCCGCAGCCACAGGTCGTCCTCGACGTCGGTGGTGCGGGCGTGGCGGTGGTCGGCCAGCATCGCGGCCAGCGGCTCGTCGACCGGGCGGTAGCGGGAGCGCACCCCGGAGACGAGGTCGATCGACAGCAGGAACCGCCACAGCGCGCCGTGGGCCACCGGGTCCGCGGTCTGCAGCTCCCGCACCTTCAGCACGGCCCCTTCGTCGGGCGAGTCCAGCGTGCGGCGGTCCACGGTGTCGTACACGACGTACCCGTCGTCGCCATCGGGTCCACTGTGGACGGCGACGACGTGGCTGCCGGCCGGGCCGGTGAGGCGGTCGTGCGCGATCGGCCACCACTCGGCGGGCCGGCCGATCATCCCGGCCCGGTGCAGCCCGATCCGCTGGTACAGCCCCGGAATCTCCTTCACGGCCTCCTCGGGCGTGAGCATCCGGACGTCCCCGCCCACCGGCACGCGCTCGTGGAGCCGGGCCGCGGGCCTCGGCAGCCACACCGTCTTGCCGAGCGTGGCCGAGCCGTAGCCGAACCGGCCGTAGATGGTGGGTTCACTGGCGTGCAGAGCGGCCAACGGGATCCCGCGCGCGGCGAAGTCCTCCAGCTGCGTCGCCATCATCGCGGTGAGCACCCCACGGCGGGTGCGGTCGGCGCGGACACCGACGCCGTCGACCGCCCCGAGCGGCAGGACAGCGCCGCCGGGTACCGCGATCTCGGTGTCGAAGGAACTGGCGATCCCGATCGGGGTGTCACCGTCGAACGCGCCGAACTTGTGCGCCGCGGGCCAGGAATCCCCGTACTGGGCCCAGGACTCGTCACTGATCCGGTTGGTGTGCAGGGAACGGCCCAGCAGGTCCATCGTGGCGCGGCGCTCGGCCTCGGCCACCGGGCGGACGTCGAAGTCGGTCATGCCGCCGATCCTGCCGTCCGCCCCCGGCCGCGGCATCTCCATTTCCCCGGCGGGGCACCCCGGCGGCTCAGAAGTGCGTGCCGCTCCACGCCGCCACCCGCGTCCCGAAGAGCACGTCGGCGTCCGCCGGGGCGGCCGGGTCACGGACCTCGATCCGGCCCGCACCGGCCAGCGCGGACGCCCGCCACGTCCCGAAGTAGAGCATCGCCAGGGTCGTGACGTCGAGCCGCAGCGCCGCCGGCTCGCCGGTGCGCTCGGCGCCGTCGGGGGTGATCCGGTACGCGCCGGAGTTGGCGGGCAGCACCGGATCGGTGACCTCGACGACGACCGGCGCGGCGGTCCCGTACTCGCGGGCGGCCAGCGCCGCCGGGACGTCGACGAGCCGGACCCAGTGCTCGTCACCCACCCGCTCGACGGTGCTGAGCCGGTGGTCGTCGAGGATCAGCTCGATCGGCTCGTCGAGCGGACGGGCCTCCGCGACGATCCGGTCGACCAGGTCGATCCCCAGCAGGAACCGCCACAGCCCGGCGAACGCCGCCGGCGTGCCGGTGAACATGTCCACCAGCTCCAGGCTCTTCGTCCACGGGTACACCTGCAGGCCACTGACGAAGAAGGTCGCGAACCCGTCCGGCCCGTCCGGGCCGTGGTGCACGGCGGCCTTGACCGGCTGGGGGTTGCGGCGCGCCTGGTTCTCGTAGAGCCGCCACAGCACCTCCGGGCGGGACATCATCCCGGGCCGCCCCGCCAGTCGCTCGTAGACACCGGGACAGACCTCGAGGGCCTCCTCCAGCTCGAGCAGCCGGATCTCCCCCGTCGCCGGCACGTCCGGACGCAGCCGCGCGCGGTGCCGGTCGACGCTGTACGTGCGGTACCGCGTCGCCAGCCCGTAGCCGAACTGGCCGTAGATCGGCGCCTCCGAGGCGAGCAGGCTCGCCAACACGACACCGCGCGCGGCGAAGTCCTCCAGCTGCGTGGTCATCAACGCGCGCAGCACGCCCCGCCGGGTCCGGTCCGCGCGGACCCCGACGCCGGTCACGCCGGCCATCGGCAGCCGCGCGTCACCCGGAACCGACATCTGCGCGTCGAACGAGCGCGCGGTGCCGATGAGCTCCGGGTCGAACGCCCCGATCGTCCCGCCGGGCTGGAACGCGCGGACCGCGCGCTCCCAGTCGGCGTCGTCGCTCGGCGGTACGTGCAGGCTCGCGCGGAACAGGTTGCTCGCCCCGCGGAGCTCGTCGTCGGTCAGCGTCCGGATCTCGAAGTCGCTCATCCCCGGATCATCTCCGGAAACGACGAAGTCCGGCCACCGCAATTCCGCGGCGGCCGGACTCGTGCGCACAGCTACTTCGTGGCGGGCGGCGAAACCTCGTAGTTGCCGCCGTCACCCTTCACCGTGATCGGGATCTGCTGCGGCTTGCCCGCGATGGTCGCGGTGCACTCGAACTTCGCCCCGTCCTCGACCTTCTGCTCGGCCGGGCAGGTGACACCGGTGACGCCGTCGATCTTGTAGGTCTCCGTCAGCAGCTTCTGCACGTCGGTCTGCATCTGCGTGTTGTTGAAGACCTGCGTCTTGAAGAACCCGGGCGCCACGAACCCGAGGACGCCGACCACGGCCACCACCACGACCAGCACGATGATGCCGATCAGCAGGCCCTTCTTCGACTTCGCCGGCTGCTCCCCCTCCGGCGCGCCCTGGCCGGGGAACTGCTGCTGCCCGTAGTCGTACTGGCCCTGCGGGGGCTGCTGGCCGTACTGCGGCTGCTGCTGAGGCCCGCTCTGCGGGTAACCCCCGCCGGGCTGCTGCTGCCCGTACCCCGGCTGGGCCTGCGGCCCGCTCTGCGGGTAACCCCCGCCCGGCTGCTGGCCGTACGGCGGCGGCTGCTGACCCCACTGCGGCTGCTGCGGCGGCGTGTACCCGCCGGGCTGCTGGCCGTAGGGCGGCTGCTGCTGGGTCGGTTGCTGCTGACCCCACTGCTGCTGGTTCGGGTCGTACGAAGGCGGCTGCTGACCCCACTGCGGCTGCTCCTGCGGGCCGCTCGGCGGGTACGCGCCGCCCGGCTGCTGCCCGTACTGGGGCTGCTGTGGGTCGTTGCCGCCATACGGCGTGCTCATCTTCTGCCTCCGCCTGCTTCGCTCATCTCGCTGTCCACCCCGAAACCGCCGTAAAGCTGCGTACACACGGTCTTGCAGGCGATCCAACCACAGGTCGGAGCCGAGCACACGTGCCACGCCCACCGGGTGCCCCGCCGTCCATCAGCCCTTACACGAAGTTCACGCGGCTCCCGCGGCGACGACGCCCCGCCGCAGCAGTTTCACCGCCTCGGCCGCCGCCGCACCCACCGGATCGCCCTTGCCGAGCACGTCGCGGATCTGGTCGAGCAGGTCGATGACCTGCCGCGACCAGCGCACGAAGTCACCCGCCGACAGCTCCTGCCCGTTGGCCTCGGCCGCCGTGAGCACCTTCTCCAGCGACTCGCCCCGCGCCCAGCGGTAGACCGGCCACGCGAACCCCGCGTCGGGCTCCCGCGTGCGGTCGAGCCGGTGCCGCCGCTCGTCCTCGGTGAGGTCCACCCACAGCTTCACCGTCTCCTGCCACGCCTCCGGCACCGCACCGCCCGGCAGCCGCGGCTCCCCCGCGGTGTCCCGGCGCGCCTCGAAGACCAGTGTGGAGACCACCGCCGCCAGCTCGGCCGCCCCCAGCCCACGCCACACGCCGTGCCGGATGCACTCCGCGGCCAGCAGATCGGACTCGCTGTAAAGCCGGGTCAGGCGCCGGCCGTGCTCGGTGACGCGGTCCTCGCCCTCCCCCGCCGACTCCGGCCCCAGATACTCGCGCTCACCGAGCAACGCGAGGATCCGGTCGAACGCCCGCGCCAGCGAGTGGGTCGTCGCCGCGACCTTCCGCTCCAGCTGCTGGGTCTCCGACGACAGCCGTTCGTACCGCTCGACCCAGCGCAGGTTCGCCTCGCGCTCGGCCAGCCCGTGGCACGGGTGCGCCCGCAGCGCCCGCTGCAGCGCCGCCAGCTCACCGTCCTCGTTCGCCCCGGACCGCCGCTTCTGCCTGCCGGGCAACGAAATCCCGGCGTTGCGCAGCGTCGTCGCGATGTCCCGGCGCGTCTTCGGCGACCGCAGCTCGATGTGCTTGGGCAGCTTGATCCGCCCCAGCGCCTCCACCGGCGCCGGGAAGTCGGCCACCGACAACGGCCCCGACCACCGGTCCTCGGTCACCACCACCGGACGCGGCTCGCGGATCGGGTCCAGCCCCGGGTCGACGACCACGGCCAGCCCCGCCCGCCGGCCCGCCGGCACCGCGATCACGTCACCCTTCCGCAGCTTCTCCAGCGACTCGGCCGTCCCGGCGCGGCGCACGGCGGTGTTCTGCCGCGACAACGCCTTCTCCCGCGTCGAAATCTTCGCGCGCAGCTCCACGTACTCGAGCATCTCGGCGAAGTCGCCGGTCACCGCGTTCGTGTAGCCCTTCAGGGCTTCCTTGTTCCGCTCGATCCGGCGGGCCGTGCCGACCACCGACCGGTCGGCCTGGAACTGCGCGAACGACTGTTCCAGCAGCTCACGGGCCTGCGTCGCGCCGACCTGGGCGACCAGGTTCACCGCCATGTTGTAGCCGGGCCGGAACGACGACCGCAGCGGGTAGGTCCGCGTCGAAGCCAGCCCGGCGACCTGCTTCGGGTCGACCCCGGGCTGCCACGCCACCACCGCGTGCCCCTCGACGTCGATCCCGCGCCGCCCGGCCCGCCCGGTCAGCTGGGTGTACTCCCCCGGCGTCAGGTCGACGTGCGCCTCGCCGTTGTACTTGACCAGCCGTTCCAGCACCACGGTCCGCGCCGGCATGTTGATCCCCAGCGCCAGCGTTTCCGTGGCGAATACGGCCTTCACCAGGCCGCGGACGAACAGCTCCTCGACGGTCTCCTTGAACGCCGGCAGCAACCCCGCGTGGTGACCGGCGATCCCGCGCTCCAGCGCCTCCCGCCACTCCCAGTACCCGAGCACGCCCAGATCGCCCTCGGGCAGCTCGGCCGTGCGCGCTTCGATGACCCGGCGGATCTCCTCGACCTCGCCCGGCCCGTTGAGCCGCAGTCCCGACCGGACGCACTGCGCGACCGCGGCGTCACAGCCGGCGCGCGAGAAGATGAACACGATCGCCGGCAGCAGGCCCGCCCGGTCCAGCTGCTCGACGACCTCGACGCGCGACGGCGGCCGGAACCGCGGCATCCGCGATTGAGCGCCCCGGCGCCCGCGCGGCCCGTGGAACCCGGCGGGCGCGTACTGGCGGCCGATCTCCTCGGTGCGGCGCAGCAGGGTCGGGTTGATCCGCAGCTCGGCCCCGGGCGCGTGGACGTCCTCACCGGCGAACAGGTCGAGCAGCCGGTTCCCGACGAGCATGTGCTGCCAGAGCGGCACCGGCCGGTGCTCGTCGACGACGACGGTCGTGTCGCCGCGGACCTCGACCAGCCACTCGCCGAACTCCTCGGCGTTGCTGACCGTGGCCGACAGCCCGACCACGCGGACGTGCTCCGGCAGGTGCAGGATCACCTCTTCCCACACCGCCCCGCGGAACCGGTCGGCCAGGTAGTGGACCTCGTCCATCACCACGTACCCGAGATCGGTGATCGTGGACGAGCCCGAGTAGAGCATGTTGCGCAGCACCTCGGTGGTCATCACGACCACCTGCGCGTTGCCGTTGATCGAGGTGTCGCCGGTGAGCAGGCCGACCGCGTCCGCGCCGTACCGGGCGACGAGATCGCCGTACTTCTGGTTCGACAGCGCCTTGATGGGCGTCGTGTAGAAGCACTTGCGGCCCTCGGCCAGCGCGAGGTGCACGGCGAACTCGCCGACGACGGTCTTGCCCGCCCCGGTCGGCGCGCACACGAGCACGCCGTGACCGCCCTCGAGGGCCTCGCACCCACGGATCTGGAAATCGTCGAACTCGAAGGACGCTTCCGCGGCGAAGCGCGTCAGCTGGGGGTACTTCCCTCGACGCGAAGCGGCCGCATAGGCCTCGGCCGGGGAGGGAGAAGGGCTACTGGCCACCTCGTCAGGGTTCCACATGCCTCCGACAGTTCGCACGCGGCGTGACGGTCGCCGGTCCTTTGCTTCTTTTTGATCGGGTAACGCCGCGTGGTGATCACCACGATCGGCCGCCGTATAGGTCGTTATACACAGGAACCGATGCGGGGTTGGGGGCGTCGGAGGCGGTATGACCGAACCGTGTCCGGGCTGCGGACAGCTGGACCAGGTGCAGCACGTGCCCGCCGTCTATCACGGCGGGCATTCGTTCTACCGGGGGCAGGGGCCGGTGCTGGCGGTGCCGGCCGGGGACGGGCTGGTTTTCTCGAGCAGCCAGGTCAGCGGGGTTTCGGTGTCCGCGGTGGCCCGGTCGCTGGATCCCTTCCCTCCCCCGCGCCGCGGTGGCGGGCTGGTGGCGGCGGTGATCCTGCTGGTGCTGGTGGGGAGCTGTTTCCTGCTGCTGCCGTTGTCGGCGGTCGACGACCCGCCGCCCGGTGGTGCCGCGTCCAAGGTGCTGGGGGTCGTGTTGATCTCGTTGCCGTCGTTGTGCGTGTTCGCCGGGGCCGGGGTGCTGGTGTGGCTGTACGTCCGGCGGGTGCGGGTGCATCGGCGGCAGCGGCGGGGGGTGCCGGCGGCGCGGCAGGTGTGGGAGCAGGGCTGGTTCTGCCACCGTTGCGGCGGTGTCTACTTCACCGACGCGGGCCGGCTGTTGACGCCGGCGCACTTCCGGCAGCTGGTGGCGCGGGCCGGCGGTTACGAGCGTTAGGCCAGCACGGTCAGCGCGCCCGGGACGCAGCTGACCGTCACCGGCACGGTCCCCTGGGGCTCGCCGTCGGCGTAGGCCGGCCAGCTGTTGCCCGTCAGCGAGACCGACCGGGCGCGCAGCGTGCGGACCGCCGGGTGCGTCAGGTGTTTGCCCGTGCGCAGGCCGGGGAGCAGGCGGACGAGGCCGCGGCGGGTCATCTCCCCCACGACCGTGACGTCGAAGACGCCGTCCTCGGGGTCGGCCGTCGGGCAGACCGGGACGCCGCCGCCGTAGAAGCGGGTGTTGCCGATCGCCACCAGGGTCGCGGTCAGCTCGAGCCGTTCGGTGCCGGTGTCCACCACGACCGGACGGGGGTGGAACGCCGCGAGCTCGGCGAGGATCGCGACGTCGTAGCGGCGCGGCCCGGGCGGCCAGCGCATCCGGTTGGCGCGTTCGTTCACGCTCGCGTCGAAGCCCGCGCACAGGACCGTCGCGAACCAGGTGTCGCCGGCGCGGCCGAGGTCGATGCGCCGCCGGGCCCCCGATCGCAGGGCCGCCACCAGCGCGTCGACCGCGGGCAGCGGCTCGCCGGGGACGCCGAGGGCGCGGGCGAAGTCGTTGCCGGTCCCCGCCGGGACCAGGCCGAGCGCGACGTCGTGGTTCGCGCAGAACTGGACGCCCTGGTGGGCGGCGCCGTCGCCGCCGAGGACGATCAGGACGTCGAGGCCGGCGGCGTGGGAGCTGCGCATCAGCTCACGGGACTCGTCGACGGAGTTGGCGACGAGCACGTCGAGGCGGTCGACGGCGGTGCGCAGCCGCTCGGCGACGGTGTCCGCGATGCGCGCGGCCGCGCCGTGCCCCGAAGCCGGGTGCACGGCGAGCGCGGCGTGGATCCCCACTAGGTGATGTCGTCGGTCGTCGAGCGGCCGCCGGACGCGGTCGGCGCGGACGGCTCGTCGTCGACCTTGCTCGGCGTGTACTCGAACGGCGCGGCCTCGTCGTCGTCGAGCTGGTCCCAGCCCTCGTCGTGGCGTTCGCGGTCCTTCTTGCGGTCGTGGACGCGGGCGATCTGGATGGACAGCTCGAACAGCAGGGTCAGCGCACCGGCCAGGCCGAGCATCGAGAACGGGTCCGACCCGGGCGTCACGAAGGCGGCGAAGACGAACAGCCCGAACACGATGCCGCGGCGCCACTTCTTCAGCTGCCGGTACTTGACCACGCCGACGCGGTTGAGCATCACCACGAGCAGCGGCAGCTCGAAGCTGATCCCGAAGATGATCAGCAGCGACAGCATGAAGGAGATGTACTTGTCCGCGGTCAGCGCGGTGACGAACTCCTCCTGGCCGAAGCCCATGAGCAGCTCGAGCGCGTGCGGGAAGAGGATGTAGGCGAGCACGGCACCCGCGGCGAACAGCACCGACGCGAAGCCGACGAACGTCAGCGCGTACTTGCGTTCCTTGGAGTACAGGCCGGGCGCGATGAACGCCCAGATCTGGTACAGCCAGCCCGGCGACAGCAGCACGGCCCCCGCCGCGATGCCGACCTTCAGCTGCGTCATGAAGGCTTCGAACGGCACGGTCTGCAGCAGCCGGCAGCCCGCTTCGCCGTCGAGCCGCCGACCGGCCGGGATGGCGCAGTACGGGGCCTTGACGATCTCGCCGAGCGACGGGATCGGGCCCACCTTGGTGCTGAACCAGATGAAGCCGAGGATGCCGCCGGCGACGACGGCGAGCACCGCGAAGCCGAGGCGGCGGCGGAACTCGTAGATGTGCTCGATGAGCGTCATCGTGCCGTCGGGGTTCCGGCGACGGCTGCGCTTGCGCCGCTTCGACCGGCGGCTGTCACCGTTTCCGGAGGCGGGTTCCGCCACGGGATGTTCCGTTCTCGTCGGAGTCCGCCGGAGCGCGCCGGACCGGCGCGCTCCGTGGACCAGGGACCGGGTGTGGCTTCAGCCGCTCAGCTGGCGTTCTTCTGCGGCTGGTCGGCCTGCTGCTTCTTCAGCTCGTCGAGCTGCCGCTGGAGGTCGGCGACCTGCTGGTCGGTCGCGGCGGTCGCCGGCGGGACGACGGGCGTGGCCGGGATCTGCTTGGTCTCGACGGGCTCGGCGTCCTCGTGCGAGGAGCTCTTGTCGCCCGCGAGGTCCTTGGTCTCGGCCTTGAAGATCTTCATGGACTTGCCGATCGACCGGGCCGCATCGGGAAGCCGCTTGGCCCCGAACAGCAGCACGACGAGCAGCACCAAGATGATCAAATGCCATCCTTGCAATCCGTTGGCGAACAAGATGGCCTCCTATCTGCGTCTGGTAGGGATGTTACTGGTTTTCCGGTTCCCGGCGGCGCTCCGCGAAGGCGACGCGCAGCGCGGCCGACCGGGCACGGATCAACCCCGCCCGGTCCTGGGTGTTCGCAGCCACCATGCTCGCGGTCCGCCGGAAACCACGCAAGACCTTGACGGTCCGCACCAGCAGGACGACGAGCAGCAGCAGGCCGATCGCGGCGAGCACGACGGTGGGCAGGTACGGCACGTCGATCACCCTAGTGGTCGCAGGTTGACGGAAGGTGACGGGCTCGGGCCACCGCGTCGGCCGCGCGGCGTCCGACGTCGGACGCGAGGTCGGCCGGGCTCTCGACCAGCGCTTCTCCGCCCAGGCCCAGCACGAGGCGCACCATCCAGGACTGGTCGGCGTAGCGCATCCGGATCCGAAGCCGGCCACCGTCGAGCTCGTCGAGCTCCTCGCACGGGTAGTACTCGGCTACCCAGCGTGCGTCCGGGTCGAGGACGAGCACGGCCTCCCGCTGGTCGGGACGCTCCCGGAAGACGCCCTCGGAAAGGTCGGTCGGGTGGGCGTGCGCGGGCGGCCGGGAGGGCTCGTCGAGGACCGTCAGCTCGTCGATCCGGTCGAGCCGGAACAGCCGGACGCCCTCGGCGCGGCGGCACCAGGCCTCCAGGTAGCCGACCGCCTGCACGATCAGCAGCCGCATCGGGTCGACCGCGCGCTCGGTGATCTGGTCCTTGGACGCGGTGTAGTAGCGGATCCGCAGGGCCCGCCCGTCCCGCAGCGCCCGGGCGACCTCTTCGCGGGTGCGCGCGGTCTTCTTGCCCTCGCGCACCCCGCCGCCGACGACCACGCCGGCGGGCTGGGCCTGTCCCGCCGCCGACTCGATCTTGGCGATGGAGCGGCGGACGGCGTCACCGTCGAGCACGCCGGGCGTCTCGGCCAGCGCCCGCAGCGCGACCAGCAGCGCCGTGGCCTCGCCGCCGGTCAGCCGCAGCGGTCGGTTCATCCCGGCGTCGTGGGTGACGACGATCGTGTCGCCCTCGAAGGACAGGTCGATCAGGTCGCCGGGGCCGTAGCCGGGCAGCCCGCACATCCACAGCAGCTCGAGGTCCTTGCGCAGCTGCTTCGGCGTCACGTCGAAGTCGTGGGCCGCGTCGTCGACGCGGACGCCGGGGCGCGCCAGCAGGTAGGGCACCAGGGCGAGCAGCCGCGGCATCCGGTCGGTGGACCCGCTCACGATGCGCTCCCCTGCCGCGCCACGACGGCTTCGAGCCGGTCCTGGACGGTCTTGGCCAGCACGTCGGGTTCGAGCACGACGACGTCGGGGCCCTGCGCGGTGATCCAGTCGGCCGCCGACTCCGGGAAGTAGAGCCCGATCTCGACGAGGTCGCCCTCTTCGCCGTCGATCGCGCACCGG
This sequence comes from Amycolatopsis sp. cmx-4-37, assembly GCA_049998055.1. Taxonomy (GTDB): domain Bacteria; phylum Actinomycetota; class Actinomycetes; order Mycobacteriales; family Pseudonocardiaceae; genus Amycolatopsis. The sequence goes on from JAEBEK010000010.1 coordinate 71,552, forward strand.
CCCAGGACGGTGCCGCGGCGGCGGACCCCGGCGGCGCGGCCGTCGGCGACCCAGAGCCGGGCGGTGGTGACCGGGGCCGGTTCGGACTCCCCCGTCACCGACACGAGCTTGAGCAGGTTGACGCCCTCGGGACGCCGTACCGCGCCCGGCTTGCCGACCGGCTGGACCTGGCCGGTGACGCGGGAGAGGCGGAAGCACCGGGTGGCGCCGCGGTCGCGGTCGTGCCCGACGACGTACCAGCGGGCCCGCCACGACACCACGCCCCACGGCTCGAGGGTGCGCATGATGCGTTCCGGCGAGCCGCTGCGGCGGTACTCGAAGCGGACGGCCTGGCCGTTCTGCACCGCGGCCAGCAGCGGCCCGAACGCGGGCTCGGCGCGCACGCGCGGCTCGACGATCGTGGGCGCCTGGTCGTCGACCTCCAGGCCGGCGGCGCGCAGCTTCACCAGCGCGCCCTGCGCCTGCCCGGTCAGCTCCGGGGAGTCCCACAGGCGGGACGCGAGCGCGACGGCGGCGGCTTCGTCGGGAGCGAGGTCGATCTCGCCGAGTTCGTAGTCGCGGCGGGCGATGCGGTAGCCCTCGATGGCGTCGAAGGCGGAGTTGCGGCCGGTCTCCAGGGGGATGCCGAGCTCGCGCAGCTCGGTCTTGTCCCGCTCGAACATCCGGAAGTAGGCGTCGTCGCTGGCCGCGTCGCCGTACCCGGGCACGATGCCGCGGATCTTCTCGGCAGTGAGGTACTGCCGGGTGGACAGGAGGGCCAGCACCAGATTGACCAGCCGTTCGGCGCGTGCGGTGGACACCCGGTAGAGCCTAGCCCGCGCCGCCCGGCCCGATCGTGAGGTCCGGGGTGCGCGCGTCGTAATCGGTCCGGGCGGCGTCCACCGCTGCGAAGTTCGTCTCGGCCCAGTCCTTGAACCCCGCCATCAGCGCGCGGAGGCTTTCCCCCAGCGGCGTAAGGGAATAGTCGACGCGGACGGGCACCGCCGGGGTCACCTCGCGGCGCACCAGCCCGTCCCGTTCGAGCACGCGCAGGGTCTGGGTGAGCATCTTCTGGCTGACCCCGGCGATGCGTCGCGAAAGGTCGCTGTAGCGCCGCGGGCCGTCACCGAGCGCGACGAGGACCAGGCTGACCCACTTGCCGGCGATCTCGTCGAGCAGCTTCCGCGTGGGGCAGGCCGCGAGGTAGGCGTCGTAGGCGGCTTTTTCGGCCTGCCTCTGCTGTTCGGCCGTGCGCGTGGGCACCGGGCGAACCTCCTGGTGGGTGGGGAACCTGCGGGTGCGTACTTTCCGATGGAGAGTAGCTCCCCATACGTTCGCGGGGAAGGTTCGCCCGGGTGAGGAGACCCCGCCCTGCTCGGCCTGGACGCGCTGGAGGCGGTCCGCGGCGGCGGCGAGTTCGTCGCCTTCGCCGCGGGCGCCGCACCGCTCCCGCTACGCGGCGTCCGCGTGCGCCACGTCTGGATCCGGGCCGACGGCGCACGCCTGGCCGAGCTGGCGAAGCTCGCGGAAAAGGGAGTGCTGCCGTTGCGCGTGGCCGCCGTGCTGCCGCTGTCGAAGGCCGCGGAGGCGCACGAACGGCTGGCGGCGGGCGGCCTGCGCGGGCGGATAGTGCTGACGCCGTGAATCTTCCCTAGCGTGGGGGCCATGGATGATCGCGTTCTTCTCATCACCGGTGCCTCGCGCGGCCTCGGCGCCGCGACCGCGCGGCTCGCCGCCGCCTCCGGGTTCAAGGTCGCCCTCGTGGCCCGCAAGGCCGAGTCCGTCACCGCGCTGGCCGCCGAGCTCGGCGAAGACCGGGCCATCGCGCTCGGCGCCGACGTCGGGGACTGGCCGAGCGTCTCCGGCGCCGTGACGGCCGCCGTCGAGCGCTTCGGACGGCTCGACGCCGCCTTCGCCAACGCCGGGATCGGCGTCGGGACGTCGTTCTTCGGCACCGACGACCCCGACCCCACCCAGTGGGAGGCGATGGTCCGCACCAACGTCCTCGGCGCCGCCTACACCGCCCGCGCGGCCCTGCCCGCGCTGAAGGAGTCGTCCGGGCACCTGCTGATCACCGGCTCGGTCGCCGGCCGCTACATCCGCAACGCCAGCCTGTACTCGGTGACGAAGTGGGCCGTCACCGGGATGGCCGGGGCGATCCGCGAGGAGGCCGTCGGCACCGGCGTCCGGGTCACGCTGATCAACCCCGGCATCACCGACACCGACATCCTCAACGACGACCAGCGCAAGAAACCGCACCTCGAGCCCGACGACATCGCCCGGGCCGTGCTCTACGCGCTCTCACAGCCGCCGTCGGTCGACGTCAACGAGATCATGGTCCGCCCGACCGGGCAGGTGCTCTAGCGGCTCAGACGAGCCACGCGCCCCTGGACGCCACTGGCCCAGCACGCCGCGCCGGCGCAGTCCACGCTGTCGAAGCTGCCGGTGTCGAACGAGGTCCAGTGCCGGCCGCCGTCCGGGCTGTGGTCGCTGCCGCCCGGGCCGACGGCGATGACGCTCCCACCGCGCCAGGCCAGCCCGGAGCGGTACCCGGCGGGGTACTGCTCCGGGGTGCGCCAGGTGCGGCCGCGGTCCCTCGTCAGCGCGACGGCCGGACCGGGCGCGGTGGGGTTGGCGTAGTCGCCGCCGATCGCGATCCCCTGGCCCGGGGTCCGGAAGGCGACGGCGAACACGCCCGCGGACGGGCTGCTCGGCAGCGGCGTGTCGGACACCGTCCAGTGGCGGCCGCCGTCGCCGGAGTGCAGGACGCGGGCGGTCGCGCCGCCGCCGGTCGCGAGCCAGGCGTCGAACGGCCCCGCCGTGGTGATGCACTGGCCGCTGGCCGCGAACCCGGCCTCGCCGGGCAGCGCGGGCGGGAAACCGCTGTCGGGGACCTGGTGCCAGCTGCGGCCGCCGTCGAAGGTGGCCTGCACGCGGAACCGGCCGTCGACCGGGTCGCTCATCGCGAGCCCGCGCCACGGGTCGAAGAACGCGAGGCAGTCGTAGAACGCCGCCGCGTCGGTGTTCTGGAAGGTCTGACGCCAGTGCGCGCCGCCGTCGTCGGTCCGGTAGACGCGCGAGTCGGTGCCGGGGCCGATCGAGAGGGTCACGGCGTGGTCGGCGTCGAAGGCCTCGATGTCCCGGAGTTCGAGCGTCTGGGCGCCCGGCGGGCCGACGGACTTCCAGGTCGCCCCGCCGTCGGTGGTGCGCAGGACGGTGCCCTGGGTACCGCTGACCCACGCGACGCGGGCGCTGACGGCGGCCAGGCCGCGGAACTGGGCGGTGACGCCGGTGGGCGTCAGCTCCCACTTCGGCGGGCGCTCCCCCGCCGAAGCCGGTGCCGCGACGGAGACCAGCAGGGCGAGCACGAGCAGCACGACACGCATGCGCCGATCCTGCCGCACCCGGGAACCGACTTTCGTCGTGTCGCCGGAAGGCCGTGAAGGACTCCTTCCCGGCCACAAGAGCCGGTGAGGAGTCCTTCACGGACCTGCGTCAGAGCGAGCTGATCAGGCGTTCCACGCGCTCGTCGACCGAGCGGAACGGGTCCTTGCACAGGACCGTGCGCTGGGCCTGGTCGTTCAGCTTCAGGTGCACCCAGTCGACCGTGAAGTCGCGCCCGGCGGCCTGGGCGGCGGCGATGAAGTCGCCGCGCAGCTTCGCCCGGGTCGTCTGCGGCGGGGTGTCCTTGGCGGCCTCGATCTCGCCGTCGTCGGTGACCCGGCGGACCAGGCCCTTGCGCTGGAGCAGGTCGAAGATGCCCCGGCCGCGGCGGATGTCGTGGTAGGCCAGGTCGAGCTGCGCGATGCGCGGGCTGGAGAGGTCCAGGTCGTGCTTGTGCCGGTAGCGCTCGACCAGCCGGTGCTTGATCGCCCAGTCGATCTCGGTGTCGATCTTGCCGAAGTCCTGCTGCTCGACCGCGTCCAGGGCCCGGCCCCACAGCTCGATGACGCGCTCGTTCGCCGGGGTCGTGCCGTTGTCCTTGAGGTGCTGGACGGCGCGGGCGTGGTACTCGCGCTGGATGTCCAGGGCCGAGGCCTCGCGCCCGCCGGCCAGCCGCACCTGGCGGCGGCCGGTGAGGTCGTGGCTGATCTCGCGGATCGCCCGGATCGGGTTGTCGAGGGTGAAGTCGCGGAACTGGACGCCGGCCTCGATCATCTCGAGCACCAGGTTCGCGGAGCCGACCTTGAGCATGGTCGTCGGCTCGGCCATGTTCGAGTCGCCCACGATGACGTGCAGCCGCCGGTAGCGCTCGGCGTCGGCGTGCGGCTCGTCGCGGGTGTTGATGATCGGCCGCGAGCGGGTGGTCGCGCTCGAGACGCCCTCCCAGATGTGCTCCGCGCGCTGGGAGAGGCAGTAAACCGCGCCGCGCGGGGTCTGCAGCACCTTGCCGGCGCCGCAGATGAGCTGCCGGGTCACCAGGAACGGCAGCAGCACGTCGGCGATCCGGGAGAACTCGCCCGCGCGGGTCACCAGGTAGTTCTCGTGGCAGCCGTAGGAGTTGCCGGCCGAGTCGGTGTTGTTCTTGAACAGGAAGATGTCGCCGCCGATGCCTTCGTCGGCGAGCCGCCGTTCGGCGTCGACCAGCAGGTCCTCGAGGATCCGCTCCCCGGCCTTGTCGTGCGTGACCAGCTGGACGAGGTCGTCGCACTCGGCCGTCGCGTACTCGGGGTGCGAGCCGACGTCGAGGTAGAGCCGGGAGCCGTTCGACAGGAACACGTTCGATGAGCGTCCCCACGAGACGACTCGCCGGAACAGGTAGCGCGCCACCTCGTCGGGCGAGAGCCTGCGCTGTCCGTGGAAGGTGCACGTGACCCCGAACTCGGTCTCGATGCCAAAGATCCGCCGCTGCATGCCACCAGAGTAGGCGCTGGACCCCCTTCGACGGTGCGCCGTTCGGGCGTCGACACGCCCCCGGTGTGCCACAGACGGTGAAAAGTCGCCGATTCAGGCACGATTGGAGCACTGCTCTTGACTACTCGGGGAAGGTAACTCCTTGGCACACGAGCTCATCCGGGCCTTCCGGCAGGTAGGCCGGACCGACCGCGCCCTGATGCGGCGCAGCGCCGCCCTGCCCGCCACCAGGGCCGACGATGTGCTGATGGCGCTGTCCAGATCGGCGAACAAGTCCCGGCTCTGGTGGGGGGTCGCCGTGCTGCTGGCCGTCCGCAAGGGCGAGACCCGCCGCGGCGCGCTGCGCGGGGTCGTCGCGATCGCCGGGGCGAGCGCCGCGGCGAACGTGCTCGGCAAGCCGCTGTTCCCGCGCCGCCGTCCGGCGGAAGAGGAGACGCCGGTGCGTCGCCGCCTGCGGAAACGCCCGACGTCGTCGTCGTTCCCGTCCGGCCACTCCGCCTCCGCGGCCGCCTTCGCGACGGCCGTGGCGATGGAGTCGCCGCGCGCCGGCCTCGCCGTGGCGCCCCTCGCGCTGGCCGTCGCCTACTCCCGCGTCCACACCGGCGTCCACTGGCCGTCCGACGTCGGCGTCGGCCTGGGCATCGGGGTCGGCGTGGGCCTGGCTACCCGGCACTGGTGGCCGCTGCACGACGACGTCCCGGGCCGCACCGCCCACGACGCGGACGCGCCCGAGATGGTCGACGGCGACGACATGCTCGTGCTGGTCAACCCGAAGTCCGGGATCGACGGCCAGGACCCCACCGAGGACGCCCGGCAAGCCTGGCCGAAGGCCGAGATCCTCCACCCGGACCCCGCCCAGGACTTGATCGCCCAGCTCGAAAGCGAGATCGACGCCCGCGGGACGGTCCGCGCGCTCGGCGTCGCCGGCGGTGACGGCACGGTCGCCGCGGTCGCCGCGGTCGCCGCCGAACGCGACCTCCCGCTCGCGCTGATCCCGGCGGGCACGCTCAACCACTTCGCCCGCGACGTCGGCGTCAGCTCCATGCCCGACGCCGACGCGGCGACCGAGCTCGGCAACGCCGTCGGCATCGACCTGGGCGAGGTCGAGATCGAGGGCGGCGACGGCAGCGCGCACCGCTGGTTCGTCAACACCGCCAGCCTCGGCGGCTACCCGGAGATGGTCCGGCTGCGCGAGAAGCTGCAGGAAAAGCACCCCAAGTGGCCCTCGGCCGCGATCGCGCTGGCCCGGACGCTGCGGCACGCCAAACCGCTGACCGTGCGGCTCAACGGCAAGCTCACCCAGGTCTGGCTGCTGTTCGTCGGCAACGGCACGTACGCGCCGAAGGGCTTCGCGCCCAGCCGGCGGCCCGCGCTCGACACCGGCCTGCTCGACGTCCGCTACCTGCGCGCCGACCTGCCGTACTCCCGCGCCCGGTTCCTGCTGGCGATGGTCACCCGCACCCTCGCGGCCAGCCACGTCTACCAGGAGCTCGACGTCGCCGAGCTGGACGTCGAGCTGCTGGACGGCCACCGCCGCGTCGCCACCGACGGCGAGGTCGGCCCGCTCGGCAACCGGTTCCGCTTCCGGTCCTGCCCCAGCGCGTTGACCATCTACCGACCTTGAGGACGCTTTACCTTCTCTCAACGAACCCACAGCGTCCCCTGGTTAGCGTCGTGCTCGAGATGCGGGCGATCCTGCCCGCGGCCAGGGGACGAGCGGGGATCGAATGGGCGGGGACGGCCTGGCGAGCGGTATCCACCGGGCCGCCACGGACCCGGTGCTGCCCGGCGACATCACCGCGCGCGCCCGCGACCTCGGCCCGTTCGAGTCGCCGCTCATCTGGCTCGCCCTCGCCTCGGCCGCCGTCGCGGTCCTCGCCGCCGTGTTCGCGCTGTGGCACCGGCGCCGGGCGCGTCGCTGGGGCTTCACCGCCTTCGGCGTCCTGCTGCTGCTCGCGGCGGTAACTGCCCTGAACAGCTACGTCGGGTACGTGCGCACCTCCGACGACCTCGCGCGCCTGCTGCAACGCGGCCCCGGCGTCGTCAACCTCGCCGGCCGCCTGCTCGACGACGGCACGGAAGCGCCATCGGACGCCGCGGTGTCGCACCCGGGCGCGGGCCGGGCGGCCGCCGGTCAGCGGATCGACGTCGTGAACCTGCCCGACCCCGCCCACGGCGTCCCGTCGGGCAGCAACTACGTCGTCCTGCCCCCGGGGTACGACGCCGACGCGGCGCGGCGCTACCCCGTCGTCTACCTGATCCACGGCTACCCGTTCGGCGGCCCCCGCGACTGGCTGACCTCGGGTGACGCGCCCGGCACGCTGCTGGCCCTGCAGCAGGCGAACGTGATCGAGCCGATGATCGTGGTCAGCGTCGACCTGACCGCCGGCAACCCCGCCACCGACTGGGAATGCCTCGACGTCCCCGGCGGCCCGCAGCTGGAGACGTACCTGGCGCACACGGTGGTTCCGGCGATCGACCGGCGCTACCGCACCATCGCCGACCGCGGCCACCGGGCACTGGGCGGCATGTCCGGCGGCGGCTTCGGGGCGCTCAACATCGGCCTGCACCACGTCGACGAGTTCGCCACCCTGCTGATCGCCCTCCCCTACGACGACCTCAACGACTCCGTCGGCGTCCTCGACGGCGACCGGGCCGCGATCGCCGCCAACACCCCGCGCCGCTACCTGCCGTCGATGACCTTCTCCGCGCCGGTCTCGGTGATGCTCGCGGTCGGCACCGGCGCACCCACCGACGTCACGACAGCCCACCGGATCGCCGACGCCCTGCACGCCCGCGGCCAGGAGGCGGTCGTCCACGCCGAACGCGGGTTCAACCACACGTGGCACACCGCCCGCGCGACACTGCCGTACCTGCTGGCGTTCGCCGACCAGAACTTCCGGGTCTCCCCCGCGACCTCCTGAAATCCGCGCACGGCCCGCATGACGAAGGCGGGGGCGCGGTCACCGACCACGCCCCCGCCCTCGCGAAGTACTACTCGCCTTCCGGCTTGCTCTCCGGCTCCGCGCCCTGCGGGTCCGGGACCGGGAGCAGCGAATCGAGCACCGTGCCCGTCAAGCGGCGGAACGAGCGGCGCGGGCGGTCGCGGTCCAGCACCGCCACCTCCAGCTTGATCGGGTCGGCCTCGCCGTTGCCGTTCGCCGAAGCCGACGACCCTGCCGACGCCGACGACGCTGCCGAGGAACTCGACGACGTCGTCGAGGACGTCGACGGCTGGGTCGGCGTCCGCAGCGCGGCCACCGCCACCCCCAGCGCCGCCTGCAGGTCCAGGCCGTCCTCGAACGTCTCCTTCAGCTTCGCCGCGATCTTCTCGTTCTGGCCGCCCATCACGATGAACTGCGGCTCGTCGAAGATCGAGCCGTCGTAGGTCAGCCGGTACAGCTGGTCCTCCGCCGCGCTCGCCCCGACCTCCGCCACGCAGACCTCCACCTCGAACGGCTTCAGCTGCTCGGTGAAGATGCTGCCCAAGGTAGCCGCGTAGGCGTTCGCCAGCGCCCGCGCGCTCACGTCACGCCGGTCGTACTGGTAGCCCTTCAGGTCCGCGTGCCGGATCCCCGCCACGCGCAGGTTCTCGAACTCGCTGTAGCGCCCGACCGCGGCGAACCCGATCCGGTCGTAGATCTCGGAGACCTTGTGCAGCGTGGCCGACGGGTTCTCCGCCACGAACAGCACGCCGCCCGCGTACTTCAGCACCACCACGCTCCGGCCGCGCGCGATGCCCTTGCGCGCCAGCTCGGAACGCTCCCGCATCAGCTGCTCGGGAGAGGCATACAACGGCATCGTCACGGTGTGCGCTCCACGTCTTTCGGTGTTCCAACGTTCACTGGTTCAGCCCCGCGTCAGGAGAGCCGGCTCTGGTGGCGCTCGATCCGCCCCGCCACCACGGCTTCCGCGACCGCCGCGGTCTCGGCCTCCGACAGCTGCACGGCTCCGCGCTCCGCGGTGATGGTCACGACGCTCGGGAAGATCCGCCGCACCAGGTCCGGTCCGCCCGACGCGGTGTCGTCGTCGGCCGCGTCGTACAGCGCCTCGACCGCGACGCGCACCGCGCCCTCGACGTCGGCGTCCGGGTCGTGCAGCTTCTTCAGCGCGGATTTCGCGAACAGCGAACCCGAACCGATCCCCGCGTAGCCGCCGTTCTCCTCGTACCGCCCGCCGGCGGCGTCGTAGGAGACGATCCGGCCGGCGTGCTTGGCGTCCTCGGCCTCGAGGTCGTAGCCCACGAACAACGGGATCGCCGCCAGCCCGGCCATCGCCATCTCGAGGTTGCCCTTGACCATCCCGGCCAGCTTGTTCGTCTTGCCGTCCAGCGACAGCGAAACGCCCTCGATCTTTTCGTAGTGCGCCAGCTCCACGGCGTAGAGCCGCACCATCTCCACGGCCAGGCCCGCCGTGCCCGCGATGCCCACGGCCGAGTACTCGTCGGTGACGTGCACCTTCTCGATGTCCCGGCTCGCGATCAGGTTCCCCGACGTCGCCCGCCGGTCGCCCGCGATCAGCACGCCGCTCGCGAAGGTGCAGGCGACGATCGTGGTCCCGTGCGGAACGCCCAGCTCCGCGACGCCCGGTGACACCTTCCGCTGGGGAAGCAGCTCAGGCGCCTGCTCGCGCAGGAAGTCCGAAAACGACGACGTCGCCGACGAGAAGTACGCGGCCGGCAGCGCGGGACCCGAGATGCCCCTGGTGTTGTCCATACGTGCTCAAAAATCCCATCTGTGCGGGCCGCGACCCCGCGCCCGGCGACCCCGGCCCACCCGGGCCACGACCACCACCACGCGGAGCCCCGGCCGCCGGCTGAACGGTCGGCAAGGGCACGGGGGCCCGAGCGGCTTACTCGCCGCCCTTCTGCACGTAGGCCCGGACGAAGTCCTCGGCGTTCTCCTCGAGCACGTCGTCGATCTCGTCCAGGATCGTGTCCACGTCCTCGCCGAGCTTCTCGCGCCGCTCCTGACCCGCCGCGCCGGTGTCGTCGAACTCCTCGTCGGAGTCACCACCGCCGTGCTTTTCGATCTTTTCCTGGGCCATCTCGCCTCCCGGTGTGGCTGATGTTTCCTAGCCTACCCAGCGGCCCCGACATTCGGGTCACGCCGCGATCGCTGGTGCGTCCCGCCTAGTCCGAACCGGTGAGCGCCTCCACCAGGTCCTCCGCCGTCGCCGACTCGTCCAGCAACTTGCCGACGTGCGCCTTCGTCCCGCGCAGGGGCTCCAGGGTCGGGATCCGCACCAGCGACTCCTTGCCCACGTCGAAGATGACCGAATCCCACGACGCCGCCGCGATCGACGTCGCGTACTTCTCCAGCGCCCGGCCCCGGAAGTAGGCCCGCGTGTCCGAGGGCGGCGTCGTCACCGCGGCCAGCACCTCTTCCTCGGTCACCAGCCGCTTCATCGACCCACGCGTCACCAGCCGGTTGTACAGGCCCTTCGCCAGCCGCACGTCCGAGTACTGCAGGTCGACCAGCCGCAGCCGCGGCGCGCCCCAGGCCAGGTTGTCCCGCTGCCGGTAGCCCTCCAGCAGGCGCAGCTTCGCCGGCCAGTCCAGCCGGTCCGCGCACTCCTGCGGGTCGCGCGCCAGCGCGTCCAGGACCTCGCCCCAGACCCGCAGGACCTCCTTCGACGCCTGGTCCGCGTCCGTGCGCTCCAGGTTCTGCGAGACGATCTCGTGGTAGGCGAACTGCAGGTCCAGCCCGGAGTACTTCTTCCCGTTCGCCAGCGCCACCTGCGCCTTCAGCGTCGGGTCGTGGCTGATCTGGTGCACCGCGCGCACCGGCTCGTCCAGCTTCAGGTCGTCGAACCGGATGCCCGACTCGATCAGGTCGAGGATCAGCGCCGTCGTCCCGACCTTCAGGTACGTCGAGTACTCGGACATGTTCGCGTCACCGATGATGACGTGCAGCCGCCGGTACTTGTCCGCGTCCGCGTGCGGCTCGTCCCGGGTGTTGATGATCCCGCGCTTCAGCGTGGTCTCCAGGCCGACCTCGACCTCGATGTAGTCCGCACGCTGGGAGAGCTGGAACCCGGCCTCCTCGCTCTGCTGGCCGATGCCGACGCGGCCCGACCCGGTCACCACCTGCCGCGACACGAAGAACGGCGTCAGCCCGGCGATGATCGCGGTGAACGGCGTCGACCGCGCGCACAGGTAGTTCTCGTGCGTGCCGTAGCTCGCGCCCTTGCCGTCGACGTTGTTCTTGTACAGCTGCAGCTGCGGCTGGCCGGGCACGGACGCCGCCTTCAGCGCGGCCTCCTCCATCACCCGCTCGCCGGCCTTGTCCCAGATGACGGCGTCGCGCGCGTTCGTCACCTCGGGTGCCGAGTACTCCGGGTGCGCGTGGTCGACGTACAGCCGCGCCCCGTTGGTCAGGATGACGTTCGCCGCGCCGAGGTCCTCGACGTCCGGGTCGTGCCCCGGCCCGCCGGGGCCGGTCAGGTCGAACCCGCGCGCGTCCCGCAGCGGGGACTCCACCTCGTAGTCCCACCGCGCCCGCCGGGCGCGCGGGATCTCGGCCGCCGCCGCGTAGGCCAGCACGACCTGGGTGGAGGTGAGTACCGGGTTCGCCGTCGCGTCGCCCGGCACGGAGATGCCGTACTCGACTTCGGTTCCCATGATCCGCCGCATGTCCACCACCCTACGGGGTCGTCCTAGTGGAACGATGCACCCATGCCAGGCAGTGACGAACTCGTTGCGCTCTATGACCAGGCCGGCTCCGCCGTCGGCACGACCACCCGCTCCCGGGTCCGCGCCGAGGGCCTGTGGCACGCCGCCGGCGTCGTGCTGGTCCGTTCGGGTGACGGAAAGGCCGTCTACGTGCACCTGCGCACCGCGGTGAAGGACGTCTTCCCCTCGACCTGGGACTGCTGGGCCGGCGGCGTGGTCGCCGCGGGCGAGTCACCGGCCGACTGCGCCCGCCGCGAACTGGCCGAAGAGCTCGGCGTCCACGGGGTGGAACCCGTACCGCTGTTCACCAAGGTCTACGACGACGGCCGCAACCGCTGCCACAACTTCGCCTTCGAGGTCCGCTGGGACGGCCCGATCCGCCACCAGGCCGAGGAGATCGTCGAAGGCCGCTGGATCCCCCTCGAAGAGCTCCGCGCCTGGGTCGACGACCCGGCGCCGGAACTCCCCTTCATCCCCGACGGCCGCGAGGGCGTCCAGGAGTGGTTCCGCCGCTACGGCTGAGCCGCGAGCTTCGCCGCCATCGCGGGCAGCAGCCGCTCGGCCGCGTCCACGGCCCGCGCCTCGGTGCTCGCCGAGACGGTCAGCCCGGACACGAGCTTTCCCTTCGCCAGCAACACCGTGCACGTCTTGCCTTCGCACCAGGCCCGCTGGCGGTCCACCCCGGCCTGGTCCGGGACGCTCACCGGCCGGCCCGCGCAGTCGGCGTCGGCCACGACCTGCGCGGCCGCCACGTCGGGGTAGGCCGCGACGCGGTGGCGCAGCACCGAACCGCTGGGGTAGTGCCAGGACGCGGTCCGGCTGCTCGCCGAGACGTTGTCCGTCAGGCACCCCGAGGCTTCGCCCGACCCGGGCTGCACGCCTTCCCCGGCGACGTCCGCGTCGGACAGCAGCGCCCGCTCCGCGAGCAGGCCCAGGTCGGGCGCCGCCGGCGTGACCGGGGCCGCCTTCGCCGAGCTCACCGGCGCTTCGGGGACCGAAGCCGGCGCCGACGCCGGAGCCGGATCGTCGTAGTACGTCTCGAGGTTGTTCGGATCGGGCCCGTCGCAGCCGGCGAGGCCGGCCAACGCGACCGCGGCCAGGGCGACCACCTGACGATGACGCACTTTGCTCCGGCCTCCTGTCGTCCGCGTGTGCCTGCGAAGGGTAGTGCAGCGGCTCAATCCCACCCCAGGGAGGACCGGTGTCGCCAGTACTCCTCCGGATTTTCCGCGAGGCCGGCCAGCGCGGCTTCCTCGTCCGTGCTCAGCGACAGCGTGGTGGCCCGGAGGTTCGCCGCCAGCTGCGCCGGGCTCGCCGGGCCCAGGATGGCCGTGCCGGCCCAGTCCCGCGCCAGCACCGCGGCGACGGCGACGGCGTCCGGCCCGCTCCCGTGCGCCGCCGCGATGTCGCGGACCGCCTTCGGCGCTTCGACCGCGAGCCGGCCGTTGGCCAGGGTTTCCTTGACCAGTACGCGCTTCCCGGCCGCGTGCGCCGCGGCGAGGGCCGGCCCGGCGGACGGTTCCAGGACGTTCCACGTCGACTGCACTGCCGAGAACACCGGCCGCCCGGCCGCTTCCAGCGCGAACGCCCGCTCGATCGCGTCCGCCTGCGCCGGCCCGGACGTCGAGAACCCCACGGCGACGCCGTTCGCGGACAGCTCCGCCAGAGCTTCGACCAGCGGCTCATCGGTGAACAACGGACTGTCCACAGTGAGCGAATGCACCTGGTACAGGCCGACCCGATCCCCCAGCAGCGCCAGGGTTTCGGCCCACTGCGCGGCGAACCGCGCCGCCGAGTGCTCCTTCACCTCGTGCACGTCGGCGTCGAGCCGCCAGTCCCCCACGTACGCGTAACCCCACTTGCTGGAGACCTCGACGTCGTCGTGCCCCCGCTCGGCGAGCCAGCCGGCCAGGAACTCCTCCGAGCGCCCGTACGACCGGGCGACGTCGACGTGCCGGATCCCCGCGGCGTAGGCGTCGTCGAGCACCGCGAAGGTCGCCGCACGCATGGACTCGACGTCCCGCTCCGGCGGCAGCGCGCCCTCTCGGCCCAGGTTGATGTAGGCGGGGCGACCGAGTGCGGCCAGGCCGAGCGCGATGCGGTTCACGCCGTCTGCTTGTGCCGCAGGATGGCCAGCCACTGGTCCGAGTTCTGCGCCTGGCGGTGCAGCTTCTCGAGCCGCGCGGCCGGGGCCCGGACGTACCCCTTGCCGAAGACCGGCGCGATCTGGCGGAGGCTCGCGCCGCCCTCGCGGGCGGCGAGCAGGGCCCAGTCGGACGCGTCGGCGCAGGCGGCGGAGGCGCGGCGCAGCTCCCCGAGGATGTCGATCAGCTCCTGGGCGCTCACCTCCCCCGCCTGGACGGCGGCGGCCGTCGTCTCCAGCCAGGCCAGGACGTCGTTTTCGGTGATCGGCGCGCGAGGGCGGCGGGTTTCTTCGCTCACGGCGCGAAGTATAGGTCGTTATACATCGATATACTCGGACCCAGCCATGACGACACGCACCGAATCCCAGCCGGACGCCGAGCAGCTGGTCGACGTCTTCAAGGCGCTCGCGAACCCCGTGCGCCTGCAGGTGCTGCAGTGGCTGCGGGAGCCCGCGAAACACTTCCCCGTGGACCGGGCCATCGCCGACCCGGTCGAGGTCGGCGTCTGCGTGAGCCACATCCAGGAGAAGACGGGGCTCGCGCAGTCGACCGTGTCGGCGTACCTGGCCGAGCTGCAGCGCGCCGGACTGGTGCGCGCGACCCGCGTCGGCAAGTGGACGCACTACAAGCGCGACGAAGCTCGGATCGCCGAGTTCGTCGCCGTGCTCGGCCACACTCTCTGACCGCTCCCCTCCCCTGTCTCGCCGGACAGCCGGTTGACTCATATCGTGATTCTGCGATACTTCGATGCATGGGCATGATCGAGAACATGCGGCTCGGCCGCTATGGCATCTGGACGTTCGACTTCGAGGACCAGCCGGCCGGCCTGATCCGGGACTCCGTGCGGGAGCTGGAAGAACTCGGCTGGCCGGCGGTCTGGATCCCGGAGAGCGACGGCCGGGAGGCCCTCACGCACGCCGGGTTCCTGCTGTCGGCCACCGAACGCCTCACCGTCGTCAACGGGATCGCGCGGATCGGGTCGCGCGAACCGCACTACACCCGCACCGCGGCCCTGCTGCTGGCCGACGCGTACCCGGACCGCCACCTGCTCGGCCTCGGCCTCGGCGGCGGGAAGCCCGGCACGAAGCCGCTCCAGGCGATGAGCGACTACCTCGACGCCCTGGACGCCGCCACGAGCGCCAACCCCGCACCGCGCGCGCCGATGCGGCGCCTGCTGGCGGCGTACGGTCCGAAGATGCTGGAGCTGGCCCGGGACCGCTCGGCGGGCGCGCACACCTACCACGTGACGCCGGAGCACACCGCCCAGGCGCGGGAAGTCCTGGGCGACGGCCCGTTCCTCGGCGTCGAGCAAGCCGTGCTCTTCGAAACCGACGCGGCCGAGGCACGCGAGATCGCCCGCGCCCACCTGCACCGGTACCTCACCTCGGAGTACAACATCGCGAAGTTCCGCCGGCTCGGCTACGCGCAAGCGGACATCGACGGCGGCCGCGGGAGCGACCGGCTCGTCGACGACCTCGTCGCCTGGGGCGACCTCGACACGGTCACCGGCAAGCTGCGCGCCCACCTCGACGCCGGTGCCGACCACGTCGGCATCCAGGTGATCGGAACCGAACCGGGCACTTCGGCCATGCCGCACTGGCGGCGGCTCGCCGAAGCGCTGCTACCCGCCGGCGTCACCGCGTAGGCCGAACCGCGCGGTGCAGTGCCAGACGCGCTTGAGCACCTGGGGGTCGTGCCGGCCGGCGCGGACGGCGTCGCCGATGATCCGCGCGTCCAGCCACCCGTCCTCGGCGATCTCCTGGCCGGCCCGCACGACCTCTTCGCCCCGGTAGCCGGCGTGCTCGACCAGGACGTCGACCGGCAGCCGGAACCCGTGGTGCCAGAAGGTGGGGAACGGCAGTCCGGCGGCCGCCGCCTCGACGTCGGTCCCCCGGAACGCCGGGTCCAGCACCAGCGCCTCGACGTCCGTCGCGAGCCGGAGCGGGCCGTGCACGTGGGCTTCGATGTGGTCGTCGAGCTCGTCCTGGGTGTCCGCTTCGGCGAGCGTCAGCAGGGGCATGTGCTCGGCCGTCCCGAAGTCTTCGGGCTCGCCGAAGCTGTCCGGGTAGCAGAACGTCGTGCGCGCGAGGACGTCCCGCTTCAGTTTCAGGTGGGCCGAGCCGAACCGGACGGAGCCACCGGCCGGACGACGGCGGTAGTCGAGCGAGCCGTACTTCGGGCGGGCCGCCGGCGGCACGTCGTCGTAAACGCCGCCGAACATCCGGTGCTCCCAACGCCGGCGGTCGCCGCCGGCGTGCGCGGTCAGGCCGCCGTTGCTCGTGCCCGTCTCGAACTGGGAGCGGTAGACGCCGTCGGTGACGAGGTGCCGCAGCAACGGCACCCCGACCACCAGGCGGTCCGGGTGGAAGTGCACGGTGACGGCCAGGTCTTCGGGCAGCGGCGGCCCCGACACGCGGCTCGCGACGTGCGCGACGGCTCGTTGCCACGGTTCTTCCCCCCACGCCATGGGCGGCATCCTACCCCCGTACGTATAGGTCGTTATACACAATGGACGTCCGAAACCCGCTGGCTTCGCACCCGGCGTCCCCGGTTGACTGCGGGCATGCGGTTCGGAGCAACGGGGTTCGGCGTCACGGTGCGGTTCGCGCTGCTGGCCGTGGTCTGGGGTGCGAGTTTCCTGTTCATCAAGGTCGGCCTGAACGGGCTCTCCCCCGGCCAGGTCGCCCTGGCGCGGGTCGCTTTGGGTGCGCTCGCGCTGGCTGTCGTGCTGGTCGCGCGCCGGCGCCCGCTCCCCCGGGATCCGGTGCTGTGGGGCCACCTCGCGGTGGTTTCGGTGCTGTTGTGCGTGGTGCCGTTCCTGCTGTTCTCGTGGGCGGAACAGTACATTTCGTCCGGTTTGGCCAGTATCTTCAACGCGACGACGCCGCTCATCACGATGTTGCTGGCCGCCGCGGCCCTGCCGGAAGAACGGTTCACACCACCGCGTGTGCTCGGCCTGTCGCTCGGGTTCCTCGGCGTGCTCACGATCGTCGGGGTGTGGCACGGCGTCGACGTCTCGCACCAGCTGACAGCCCAGCTCGCGTGTCTCGGCGCCACGACGTGCTACGGCGCGTGTTTCGTCTACATGCGCCGCTTCGTCTCGCCGCGCGGAGTGGACCCCGTGGTGGTGGCGTTCGGCCAGACGGGGTCGGCAACGGTGCTCCTCGGCCTGCTGGCCCCGGCGGTCGCGGCGATTCCGATCCACTTGGACCTCGCGGTGGTGGCGAGCATGGTGGCGCTCGGCGTCTTCGGCACGGGCATCGCTTATGTCTGGAACGTCCGGATCATCGCGGCCTGGGGCGCGGCCAACGCTTCGGCGGTGACCTACCTCACACCGATGGTCGGGGTGCTGCTCGGCGTGCTCGTGCTGGGCGAACCGGTGAGCTGGAACCAGCCGGCGGGCGCGCTCCTGGTGGTGCTGGGCATCCTCGCCGCCCACGGCCGCCTGCGCGTGCGCCGGGCCGCCGAGCCCGGAGCCGAGCTCGTCCGCCGCTAGACGCGCCGATGGGGCGGTCGCCGAAGCGGCCGCCCCATCGAGCACTCGAAACCTACAGGTACTGACCGGTGTTCGTGGCGGTGTCGATCGCCCGCCCCGAGTCCTGGTTCTTGCCGGTGACGAGCGTGCGGATGTAGACGATCCGCTCGCCCTTCTTGCCGGAGATCCGGGCCCAGTCGTCCGGGTTGGTGGTGTTGGGCAGGTCCTCGTTCTCCGCGAACTCGTCGACGATCGCGTCGAGCAGGTGCTGCACGCGCAGACCCGGCTGCTGGGTCTCCAGCACCGACTTGATCGCCGACTTCTTCGCCCGGTCCACGATGTTCTGGATCATCGCGCCCGAGTTGAAGTCGCGGAAATACAGGACTTCCTTGTCCCCGTTGGCGTAGGTCACCTCGAGGAACCGGTTCTCGTCGCTCTCCTCGTACATCCGCTCGACCGTGTGCTGGATCATCGCGTCGAACGTCGCCTTGGCGTCGCCGCCGAACTCGGCGAGGTCGTCGGCGTGGATCGGCAGGCCTTCGGCCAGGTACTTGGAGAAGATGTCCTTCGCGCCTTCGGCGTCCGGACGCTCGATCTTGATCTTGACGTCGAGCCGGCCCGGCCGCAGGATCGCCGGGTCGATCATGTCCTCGCGGTTGGAGGCGCCGATGACGATGACGTTCTCCAGGCCTTCGACACCGTCGATCTCCGACAGCAGCTGCGGCACGATCGTGGTTTCCACGTCGGACGAAACGCCCGATCCACGGGTCCGGAAGATCGAGTCCATCTCGTCGAAGAACACGATCACCGGGGTGCCCTCGGAGGCCTTCTCCCGCGCCCGCTGGAAGATCAGGCGGATGTGCCGCTCGGTCTCCCCGACGAACTTGTTGAGCAGCTCGGGACCCTTGATGTTCAGGAAGTAGGACTTCCCGTCCTCGTTGTCGCCCCGGGCCGCGGCCACCTTCTTGGCCAGCGAGTTCGCGACCGCCTTGGCGATGAGCGTCTTGCCGCAGCCCGGCGGGCCGTAGAGCAGGACGCCCTTCGGCGGCCGCAGCTGGTACTCCTGGTACAGGTCGGCGTGCAGGAACGGCAGTTCCACCGCGTCGCGGATCTGTTCGATCTGCCGGGTGAGGCCACCGATGTCCTCGTAGCGGACGTCGGGCACCTCCTCCAGCACCAGGTCCTCGACCTCCGCCTTCGGCACGCGCTCGTACGCGTAGCCGGCCTTGGAGTCGACCAGGAGCGAGTCGCCCGGCTTGAGCGGCTGCTCGGCCAGCAGGTCGGAGAGCAGGACCACCCGCTCTTCGTCCGCGTGCCCGACCACCAGCGCGCGAAGGCTGCCGCCCTCGACGTCGGCGGCGAGCACCTCGCGCAACGCACACACCTCGCCGGTGCGTTCGAAGCCGCCGGCCTCGACCACGGTGAGCGCCTCGTTGAGCCGCAGCGCCTGGCCGCGGCGCAACGACGAGAGCTCGACCGCGGGCGATACCGACACCCGCATCTTCCGGCCGGCCGTGAAAACGTCCACCGTGTTGTCCTCGTACGCCTCGACGAAGACGCCGTACCCGGACGGTGGCTGGGCCAGCCGGTCGACCTCCTCACGCAGCGCGAGGAGCTGTCCTCGTGCTTCACGCAGGGTTTCGACCAGTTTGGTGTTGCGTTCGGTGAGCTGGCTCACCCTTTCCGACGCCTCGGCGAGCCGCTGTTCGAGAACTCGGTTCTGCCGTGGCGAGTCGGTCAGTTTGCGGCGCAGCAGCGCCACTTCCTCCTCGAGAAAACGGATCTGCCGAGCCTGCTCGTCCGCCGTCGTCCCAGCTCCGGATGTTGCTGAAGGGTCGGCCTCCTCGCGCCGACCTCCGGGAAGGTCATGATGCATCGGGCACCTCCTCGGAGTGCTTTTCATTCCACGGTACCGGCGATCACCGACAAGAAAAGGCCTTTCCGGATCACAAGATCGGCGCGTCGCGGTTTCCTCGCCTGGTCCAGCACGGACATTCCCGCAGCGCAAGCGGCCATTTCGGTGCCGTGGCCCCGGCGCGTCGCGGTCCCGTGGGGGCCAAGACGAACCAAGCACGTCGGGAGTACCCGCCCCCGCGAGGCGCCAACCGTGCCCGAGCCGGGCAATTCCGGCCAGTTCCGCCCTAACCGCGCGGCGGCCCCGCCCGATGGCTAGCATCGGGCCGACGTCGGCCGTCTCGGGGCCGGGGTCACCGTCGAAGGAACGCGAGGGGGCACCACCCATGACCTACCCGCCGCAGCAACCGGGCGGCTACGGGCAACAGCCCGGCGGCTACGGGCAGCAGCCCGGGCCGTACGGCCAGCAGCCCGGCGGCTACCCCCAGAGCGGCCCGCAGCCCCAGCCGGGCTACGGCGGCACCCAGCAGTTCGGCCGGCCCGACCCCTACGGTCAGCCGCAGCAGGGCGGCTACCCGCCCCAGACGGGCCCTCAGCCCCAGCAGGGCTACCCGCAGTACGGGCAGCAGGACCCGTACGGGCAGCAGGACCAGTGGGGCCAGCAGCCGCCGAACCAAGGCGGTTACGACCCGTACGGCGGCGGCGGCTTCGGTGACGCTCCCCCGCCCAAGAAAAAGAAGACCGGGCTCATCGTCGGCGTCGCGGCCGCCGCGGTGCTCCTCGCCGGCGGCGGCCTGACCTGGTTCGTCCTGGCCAACGGGGACGACGACACCACCGCCGCACCGCCCGCCGGCAGCAGCTCGGCGGCGCCCACGTCCGCGCCGAAGACGTCGACGCCGAAGAGCAAGACCACTTCGCCGACGAGCCCGTCGACGAAGAGCAGCAAGCCCGCCGGCGGCCCCGCCCCCGCGGGCAGGGGCAGCTCGCAGGAGCTGTTCGACACGACGATCGCCGCCTACAACGCGGGCGACGAGAAGGCGCTGGGCGACACCATCTGCCGCAGCGTCTTCGAGGGCACCACGGGCGACATCCCGAAGGTCACGGTGAAGCTGACCGCCTCGCCGCAGGACACCGGGGACAAGTCCACCGTGCGCTACTCGGCCACGGACGGCAGCAAGACCAAGGTCGGCACGATGTCGGCCCAGAAGGAATCCGGCCTGTGGTGCCTGTCCAACGTGAAGGCGGACGGCTCGTGAGCCCGCGCCGGCGGTGAACCGGGCGCTCGCCGCCGGGCTCGTGCTGCTCGGCGTGGCCGGAGCGGGCGTGGTGCTGGGACTGCTGCTCGTCGCGCCGTCCGGTACTTCGCCCGCGCCGTCGGCCTCGCCTCCGCCGCCGGCCCGGACTTCGGCTTCGGTGGCACCGAGCGCGGTCGACACCGCCGCGGTGAACGTGCTGGCCCGCGCGATCGTCGACGCGATCACGGCCCACGACTCCGCGGCGTTCGGCAAGCTCACGTGCCGTCCCCAGAGCGCCGAGGCCCTGGCGGGGCTGCAGCGCACGTGGGACGCGGCGGGCCCGGTGACGGCGACCCTGAAGGAGCCCCCGGAGGTCCGCGGCGAGTCCGCGACGGCGAAGGTGCACGTCGAGGCCGCGGGCGGGACGAAGGACACGCCCTTTCCGCTGCACAAGGAGTCCGGCCGCTGGTGCGTGCCGGGTTAGCTCGCTGCCGGGGCCGGTCCGGACGTCATGAAAGAGTCGTTCATGACGCCGGACGAGGTGAACGACTCGTTCATGACGTCGCGGCGACTCCGACCGGCCGCGCGGACACCCGCCACGCGCGGGCCGGGCTACCTCAGTGCGTCAGCCCTTGCCCTTGGCGGGGCGGCGCGACACGCGCGGGGAGACGGTTCCGTCCGCGAGCCGCCGGGCGGTGAGCAGGAACGCCGTGTGCGCGACCATCC
Source organism: Amycolatopsis sp. cmx-4-37 (assembly GCA_049998055.1). Taxonomy (GTDB): domain Bacteria; phylum Actinomycetota; class Actinomycetes; order Mycobacteriales; family Pseudonocardiaceae; genus Amycolatopsis. Next base: position 92,492 of record JAEBEK010000010.1, read on the forward strand.
GGTGGTCCGGGCGCACCGCCAGGCCCACCACGTGCCACGGCCGCATCAGCGTTTCCCACGATTCGGGCTCGGTCCAGCACTGCTGCTCGCGCAGGGACTCCGTGACGCGCGAAAGCTGCGTCACGGTCGCGACGTAGACCGTCAGCACGCCGCCCGGGACCAGGTGGGCCGCCACGTTCGGCAGCTGGTCCCACGGGGCCAGCATGTCCAGCACCACCCGGTCGACCTCGCCCTCGTGGGTCGCCAGGTCCGCGACCGTGAGCGTCCAGTTCGCCGGCTTCTCGCCGAAGAACTTCACGACGTTGTGCTCCGCGTGCACGGCGTGGTCGTCGCGGATCTCGTACGAGCTCACGCGCCCTTCCGAGCCGACCGCGCGCAGCAGCGAGCACGTCAGGGCCCCCGAGCCCGCGCCCGCCTCGAGCACCCGGGCGCCCGGGAAGATGTCGCCCCACATCACGATCTGCGCGGCGTCCTTCGGGTAGATCACCTGCGCGCCGCGTGGCATCGAGAGCACGTAGTCCGGCAGCAGCGGGCGCAGCGCGAGGTACGTCGACCCGCCCGCGGACGTCACCACCGAGCCCTCGGGCCGGCCGATGAGGTCGTCGTGGGCGAGGCCGCCGCGGTGGGTGTGGTACTCCCCGCCGTCGGCCAGCGTCAGGGTGTAGTGCCGCCCCTTCGAGTCGGTCAACTGCACCCGATCACCCGCGCGAAACGGTCCGCTGACCGACAACACTTCCTCCAGTACCCCGAATGGCCGACGACCGATCTTCGCAGGCCGCCCGGGCCGGTAGCTCAGCGGGTACGGCGGTTCAGCGCGGCGCGCAGGTCGTCCCGGCGCAGCACGCCCGCCGGACGGCCTTCGTCGTCGACCACCAGGAACTGCCACGCCGGGGTCTCGCGGACGCGCTCGACGACGTCCTCCCCCGGTTCCGAGGCCAGCAGCACCGTCTCGGCCCGGATCGGCTCGGCCGCGAGCTCCGCCGGCGCGTGCGGCGACGTGCCCGCCAGCCGCTCCGCCGCGCCCGTGTCGAGCAGGCCGGCGGCGACGCCGTCGGCGCGGACCAGCACCACGCCCCGCCCGGCCGACGCGGCCAGCGCGTCCGACACCGGGCTCTCGGCGGGCAGCTGCAGCACCGGCCGCACCAGCTCGCCCAGCTCCAGCCCTTCCGGCCAGGTGCGGCGCGCTTCCGCGGCCAGCTCCGAGCGCGCGCCGAGGACCACGAACCACGCCGTGACGACGCAGACGCCGAGGCGCAGCCACCGGTCCGGGCTCCCGGTCGCCAGGCCCCACAGCGCCCACACGAGCAGCCCCGCGGCCACGACGGCGCCACCGGCCACCGCGGCGCGCGTGCCCTTCGCGCGGATCCCGGTCGCCGCCCAGACGCCCGCGCGGACCAGCCGGCCGCCGTCGAGAGGCAGGCCGGGCAGCAGGTTGAACACGCCGACGGCGAGGTTCGCCACCGCGCACTCGGCCACCAGCATCCAGACCGCGCCGTCGGGCGGGACGGCGAACATCAGCAGGCCGCAGAACCCGCCCAGCAGCAACGACACCGCCGGCCCGGCCGCGGCGACCAGGCCTTCGTGGACCGGGCGCTTCGGCGTGCGGGCCACTTCGGACAGGCCGCCGAGCAGGAAGAGGCGCAGCCGCCGCACCGGGATCCCCAGCCGCAGCGCGGCCAGGCAGTGCCCGAGCTCGTGGGCCAGCACCGAAAGGCCCAGCAGCAGCGCGAACGCGCCGGCCAGCAGCCACGACGTCAGCGTCGAGGCGTCCGGGAGCAGCCGCCCGACCAGCGGCGCGTACAGCACGACGACGACGAGTGAGCCGACCCACCAGGACGGCGCCAGCAGCACGGGCACGCCGGCGACCCGGAACAGCAGAAGGCCGCCGTCCGAGTGGACGGCCTGCCGGGTGCCCCCGGTGCCCTGCTCGCTGGTCGCGGCCATGCGGGAGAGCCTAGAGCCCCCGGTGTGGGTACCGGGTGATCCGGTCCGGGTGGCGTCCCCACGACCGCCACCCGTACCTGGACGGTCGGCTCACGTACCTGGACGGTCGGCTCACGTACCTGGACGGTCGGCTCACGTACCTGGACGGTCGGCTCACGTACCTGGACGGTCGGCTCACGTGCCGGGCCGAGCCGACTACCTGGGTACGCGAGCCGACCCTCGGGGTACGCGAGCCGACTGCCTGGGTACGCGAGCCGACTGCCTGGGTACGCGAGCTGACCCTTGGGGTACGCGTGTCGTCCATCGCGTACGCGTGTCGTCGTCGCGGTACGCGGGTTGTCCGGACCAGTCCGGGGCGGCGGGCGTTGCGGTCGCCGGAACTGTCGTACCCCGGCGTTACGCTCTGCCCATGCCCGACGCCGACACCGTCACCGTTACTTCCAACACGGAACCCCCAGCCTCCGCCGTCGCCACGCAGGTGCGCCGGCGGCCCGCGTTGTCGCCGTCGAGGGCCAGCGACTTCAAGCAGTGCCCGCTGCTCTACCGGTTCCGCGCGGTCGACCGGCTGCCGGAGGTCCCGACCAAGGCCCAGCTGCGCGGCACGCTCGTCCACTCGGTGCTGGAGCGGCTCTTCGCGCTGCCGGCCGCCGAGCGCGTGCCCGCCCAGGCGCGCGAGCTGCTCGGTCCGGCGTGGACGGAGCTGGCCGAAGACCGTCCGGAGTGGACCGAGCTGTTCGACGGCGAAAAGCCCGACGACCACGCGGACTGGTTGCGCTCGGCGGAAAAGCTGCTGGACGCCTACTTCGAGCTGGAGGACCCGCGGCGGCTCGAGCCGGAGGCGTGCGAGCTGCACGTCGAGATCGAGCTCGGCTCCGGGGTCCTGCTGCGCGGCTACATCGACCGCGTCGACGTCGCGCCGACCGGCGAGATCCGGGTCGTCGACTACAAGACCGGCGCCGCGCCGCGCGAAATCGGCGAGGCCAAGGCGATGTTCCAGATGAAGTTCTACGCCGTGGTGCTGTGGCGGCTGCGCGGGATCGTGCCGCGCCAGCTGAAGCTGATGTACCTCACCGACGGCCAATCGCTCGCCTACACCCCGGACGAAGCCGAGCTGCTCCGCTTCGAACGTACGCTGGAAGCCATCTGGCAGGCCATCCTCAAGGCGGGCAAGACCGGCGACTTCCGGGCGAACAAGAGCAAGCTGTGCAACTGGTGCGACCACCAGGCGCACTGCCCCGAGTACGGCGGCACGCCACCCGCCTACCCCGGCTGGCCGGAGCCCGACGCGGGCGACGAGACACCGCTGGACCGGGCCGACTGATGGCCGACGCCTTCTACGTCCCGCGCGGTGGCGACCGGTACACCGCGACCGCCCACACGGCCGGCCCCTGGTCGTCGGACTCACAGCACTTCGGCCCGCCCTCGGCGTTGCTGGTCCGGGCCCTCGAAAACGTCGAACCGGCGCACCCGGCGGAGCTCGCGCGGGTCACCGTGGAGATCCTCGGCCCGGCCCCGGTCGCCGAGCTCGCCGTGCGGGCCCGGATCGAACGGCCCGGCCGGTCGGTCGAGCTGCTGCAAGCCGAACTGGCCAGCGCGGATCGGGTGGTGGCGAGGGCTTCGGCGTGGCGCATCGCGACGTCCGACACGGCCGAGGTCGCCACCGACGGCGGGCCGCTGCTGCCCGCGCCGGACAGCGTCACGGAGTCGCTGTGGCCCGAAGGCTGGCAGGCCGGCTACCTCGACGCGGTGGAGTGGCGCGCGGTGCGCGGCGGCATGGACGCGCCCGGCCCGGCCGCCGTCTGGGCCCGCCAGCGCGTCCCGCTGGTCGACGGCGAGGAGCCGAGCGGGCTGCAGCGGCTGTTCGCCGTCGCCGACTCCGGCAACGGCGTGTCGAACTACCTCGACCCGCGCAAGTGGTGGTTCATCAACTCCGAGCTGACCGTGCACCTGCGGCGGCCGCCGTCGGGCGAGTGGATCGGCCTGGACGCGGTCACGCTGGTCGGCAAGCACGGCGTCGGCACGGCGACGAGCATCCTGCACGACGGCGAGGGCCCGGTGGCCACCGGCGCACAGGCGCTGATGGTGCGACCGCGACAGGCCGGGGGCGGATAGCCACCCACAACGGGCCCGCATCCAATAACCTTCGCGGAACGACCGACTTGAGGAGCGCTCCGGCATGCAGATCACCTCGGTGGTCAACCAGAAAGGCGGGGTCGGCAAGACCTCACTGAGCGTCGGCACCGCGGCGGCACTGGCCGAGCGGGGCCGGCGGGTGCTGCTGGTCGACCTCGACCCGCAGGGCCACGCGACGACCGAGATGCTCGGGTTGGCCGAGGTACCCGCGGACCGGCCCAGCCTGGCGAAAGCGCTGGCCAAGACGTGGAAGGGCGCGATCGAGGAGCTGATCGTCCCGCACCCGCGCAGCAACCTCGGCAAGGGCGGCGCGCTCGACGTCGTGCCGACGTCGCCGGGGATGTTCGACCTGATCCGGCGGCTCGACTCGTTCCGCGTGCCCGGCTGGCAGCTGGCGCGGGTCATCCAGTTCGCCAACTACGACCACTGCGTCATCGACTGCCCGCCGGCGCTGGACGTGCTGACGAACAACGCGCTGGCGGCGTCGCACGGCATCCTGGTCCCGGTCCAGCCGGACAAGACGAGCATCCGCGCGCTGCGGCTGCTGGCCGACCAGGTCCGGTACGTGGAGCAGACGGTCGGGCGGCAGCCGCTGTCCTGGTTCGGCCTGGTGCCGAGCCTCTACCGGCGGCCGATCTCGCACTACGCGGCCGCGGCGCTGCAGGAGATGTACGAGTTCGGCATCCCGATGCTTTCGCACCTGCCGCTGGGCGTGGTGATGAACGAGGCGGCGGCGCACGGCGTCCCGGTGACGACGTACGCCCCGGAGACGTTGCAGGCGCTCTCGTTCCGCGAGATCGCGGGGACGCTGGACAGCTACCTGGAGCAGAACCAGGCGCCGGCCGTGGTGCCCGCCGACGAGGAGTTCGTCTTCGAGGACTTCATCTCCGAGGTGGCGGTGGCCCGCAACGTCAACGACAACGGCGCCCGCAAGGGGCTCTACGACCTGCTGCCGAAGAAACCCAACCGGCCTCGGTGAGGCAGTCTGCCGCAGCCGGTCGTGAGTGAGAAACAGTGTTCTAACCCGGTTTCTCACTCACGACCGGTGCGGGTCAGAGGCGGCAGGAGCGGATGTCCGACGCCAGGATCGCCTTCGCGCCCACGTCGGCCAGCTCGTCCATGATGAGGTTGACCTTCTTCCGCGACACCATCGCGCGCACGGCCACCCACTCGTCGTCCGCGAGCGGCGCCACCGTCGGCGACTCCAGGCCGGGCGTGATCGCGATCGCCCGCTCGACCAGCGTCCGCGGGCAGTCGTAGTCCAGCATCATGTACTGCTGGGCGAACACGACGCCGCGCAGGCGTGCGGCGACCTGCGACTTCGCCTTGCTTTCCGGAGTACCGCGACGCTGCAGCAGCACCGCTTCCGACACGCAGATCGGGTCGCCGAACGCGACCAGGTTGTTCTGCCGCAGCGACCGGCCGGACTCGACGACGTCCGCGATCGCGTCCGCCACGCCCAGCTGGATCGAAATCTCCACCGCGCCGTCGAGCCGGATGACCTCGGCTTCGACGCCGTGGCGGGCGAGGTCGTCGCGGACCAGCCGCGGGTACGACGTCGCCAGGCGCTTGCCGTGCAGGTCGGCCGGCTTCCAGTCCCGCCCGGCCGGGGCGGCGTAGCGGAACGTCGAGCCGCCGAAGCCGAGCGCCTGGATCTCCTCCACCGGCGCGCCGGAGTCGAGCGCGAGGTCGCGGCCGGTGATGCCGAGGTCGAGGTCACCGGAGCCGACGTAGATCGCGATGTCCTTGGGGCGCAGGAAGAAGAACTCGACCTCGTTGACGGTGTCGAGCACCGTCAGGTCGCGCTGCTCATGCCGCTTCCGGTAGCCCGCCTCGCCGAGCATTTCCGTCGCCGCGGCGGCGAGGGCTCCCTTGTTCGGCACGGCAACACGCAGCATTTCGCTTCTCTCCTCGATTCCTCGCGCGATCCAGCACCGCGCGAAACCCCGTCACAGGTAGCGGTAGACGTCCTCGGTCGACAGGCCGCGGCCGAGCATCAGCACCTGCAGCCGGTACAGCAGCTGGGAGATCTCCTCGGCGAGGCGCTCGTCGGACTCGTGCTCGGCGGCGATCCACACCTCGCCCGCTTCTTCGAGCACCTTCTTGCCTTGGGCGTGCACCCCGGCGTCCAGGGCGACGACGGTGCCGGACCCGTCGGGACGGGTACGCGCGCGCTCGGCAAGCTCCGCGAACAGCTCATCGAAGGTCTTCACGGTCTGCAGATCCTTCCACCCCGGGCCCGCGACCGCCGCCCCGGGATGGCCCGCGTGCCGCCGATCTCACACCTCCGTGGACACTTGCTCCCGCGATGTGGGACGCAGGCGCTCGAAGCCGAGCAGGTACCGCTTGCGGTCGAGGCCGCCGCCGTACCCCGTCAGCGCGCCCGTGGACCCGACCAAGCGGTGGCACGGCACGATGATCGAGATCGGGTTCTTGCCGTTCGCGAGCCCGACCGCCCGCGCGGCCGACGGCTTGCCGAGCCGCTGCGCCAGCTCGCCGTAGGAGACGGTTTCGCCGTACGGGATCTCGAGCAGCGCCGCCCACACCGAACGCTGGAACGGCGTCCCGCGGAACGCCAGCGGCAGGGCGAACTCGTGGCGCAGCCCGGCGAAGTACTCCTCGAGCTGGAGCCGGACGCGCTCGAAGACCTCGCCGGCGCCGCGCGAGCCGAACGTCTGCTCGGCGGGGCGGTGGCGCTGCTCGCGCATGTACAGCCCGCAGAGCGCGTCGTCCTCGGCGACCAGCGTCAGCGGGCCGCAGGGGCTGTCCACGACCGTGTGGGATCGCATGGGATCTCCTACGCCGCGGGCATCCGGTTGATCGCGTGGTCGCCGGTGGCCCACAGGTGCTGGGTGGCGTACGCGCGCCACGGGCGCCACGCCTCGGACCGGGCGACGACGGCGGCCTGGCCGCCGAGGCCGAGCGCCTCCGCCGCGTACTTGATGCCGAGGTCGGTCGGCAGGAACGCGTCCGGGTCGCCGAGGGCGCGCATCGCGATGCTCTCGACCGTCCACGGCCCGAAGCCGGGCAACGCGGTCAGCGCGGCCCGGGTCTCGCCCCAGTCGCTGCCCGCGCCGAGGTCGAGCCCGTCCGTCAACGCCGAGACCAGCGCGAGCAGCGTGCGGCGGCGGCTGCGCGGCATGGCCAGCGTCTCGGGGTCCAGCGAGGCCAGCGCCTCCGGCGACGGGAACAGGTGGGTCAGCCCGCCTTCGGGATCGTCGACCGGATCGCCGTGCGCGACGACGAGCCGGGCCGCGTGCGTCCGCGCCGCCGCCGTCGACACCTGCTGGCCCAGCACGGCCCGCACCGCGAACTCGGCGCCGTCGACCGTCCGCGGGACCCGGCGGCCCGGGGCGGCCTCGACCAGCGGCGCGAGCAGCGGGTCGGTGGCGAGCTGGTCGTCGACGGCGGCCGGGTCGGCGTCGAGGTCGAGCAGCCGGCGGCAGCGGCTGGTGGCGGCCGGCAGGTCCCGCAGGTCGGTCAGGCTGAGGCGGCACGCGATGTGACCGTTCTCGGGGCGCAGCGCGACGACGCCGTGGCCGTGCGGCAGCCGCAGCGTCCGGCGGTAGGCGCCGTCCCGCCACTCCTCGACGCCCGGCACCCCGGTCGCGACGAGGTGGCCGAACAGGTTGTCCGGGCAGAGCGGCTTCCGGTAGGGCAGCCGCAGCAGGATCGCCCCGGCGGAGGGCGCGCCCTTCGCGCGGCCGCGCAGTTCCGTCGGCGTGAGCGCGAAGACCTCGCGGACGGTGTCGTTGAACGACCGGATGCTGCCGAACCCGGCGGCGAGGGCCAGCTCGGTCATCGGCAGGGTGGTCGTCTCGATGAGCGTTCGCGCGGTCTGCGCGCGCTGGGCCCGGGCCAGGGCGAGCGGGCCGGCGCCGAGCTCGGCGAACACCTGGCGTTCGACCTGCCGGACGCTGTAGCCGAGCCGGGTGGCCAGCCCGCGGACGCCTTCGGTGTCGACGACGCCGTCGGCGATCAGCCGCATGGCCCGGGCGACGAGGTCGGCGCGCTCGTTCCACAGCGGCGACCCGGGGCTGGCGTCCGGGCGGCAGCGCTTGCAGGCGCGGAACCCGGCCTGCTGCGCGGCCGCGGCGCTGGGGTAGAAGCTCATGTTCCGCGGCTTCGGCGGCACCACCGGGCAGCTCGGCCGGCAGTAGATCTTCGTCGTCAGGACGGCGGTGTAGAACCACCCGTCGAACCGGGCGTCCTTCCCCTGCACGGCTCGCACGCACCGCTCGAAATCCTCATGCACCTGCCCAGCATCGCCGAGCGCGCCGACGAGGGCTAGCGGAAAAGCGACAGGGGCGTGCTCAGCCCAGCAGGGCCGCCAGCGCCGGCACGTCGATGCCGACGAGCGAGTCGCGGAACACGCGCCGCTCCCCCGGCTCGACCGGGACGTCGTTGGGGATGACCAGGACCGTGCAGCCCGCCGCGACCGCCGACGCCGTGCCGGGCGGGGAGTCCTCGACCGCGACGCACCGCGCCGGGTCGACGCCGAGCAGCTCCGCCCCTCTGAGGTACGGGCGCGGGTGCGGCTTGTTGAAGCCGTCGACCTCGTCGCCGCACACCGTGACGTCGAAGAAGTCCCGCCCGATCGTGTTCAGCGCCAGTTCGGTGAGATCCCGCTCGGTGGAGGTGACCAGAGCCGAGCGCAATCCCGCTTCGCGCACGGCGGTCAGTGCCTCGCGAGCGCCCGGACGCCACGGCAGCTCGTCGTCGAACAGACCGGCCGTGCGACGGCGGATCTCCTCCCCCGTCGAGGCGACCGACTCCGGGGTGATCGGACGGCCGACGACCTCCAGCAGGTACGCCGACGTGTCGTCCATGTTGGACCCGACGAGCGTCATCCGCTGTTCCTCGGAAAGCTTGCCGCCGAGCCACTCCGCCGTCTCGTACAGCGCGATGTCCCACAGCTTCTCGGAATCGACCAGCGTGCCGTCCATGTCCCACAACACGGCATCGAGTCCGTCCACAGTGGATTCCCCTCCGAGATCAGGTGTTGAAGTACTTCGCTTCCGGGTGGTGGCAGACGATCGCGTCGGTCGACTGCTCGGGGTGCAGCTGGTACTCCTCGGACAGCTTGACGCCGATCCGGCCCGGCTCGAGGAGCGCGACGATCTTCGCCCGGTCCTCGAGGTCGGGACAGGCGCCGTAGCCCAGGGAGAACCTCGCCCCACGGTAGCCGAGCTTGAAGAAGTCCTCGACGTCGTCCGGGTCCTCTGAGGCGACCGCCACACCGCCGGGGAAGGTCAGCTCGCCCCGGATGCGGCGGTGCCAGTACTCGGCCAGCGCCTCGGTGAGCTGGACGCCGAGGCCGTGCACCTCGAGGTAGTCGCGGTAGGCGTCGGCGGCGAACAGCTCGTTCGCGTAGTCGGCGATCGGCTGCCCCATGGTGACCACGGTGAAGGGCACGACGTCCACCTCGCCGGTCTCGCGGGGCCGGTAGAAGTCGGCCAGGCAGAGCCGCCGGTCTCGACGCTGGCGCGGGAAGGTGAACCGCAGCCGCTCGGGCGCGTCCGGCTCGGCTTCGGTGAGCACGACGAGGTCGTCGCCCTCGGCGACGCACGGGAAGTAGCCGTAGACGACGGCCGCGTGGGCCAGGACGCCGTCGGCGGTCAGCCGGTCCAGCCAGTACCGCAGCCGCGGGCGGCCTTCGGACTCGACGAGTTCGTCGTACGTCGGACCGGCGCCGCCGCGGGCGCCCTTGAGGCCCCACTGGCCCATGAAGGTGGCGCGCTCGTCGAGCATCGCGGCGTAGTCGGCGAGGGCGACGCCCTTGACCACGCGCGAACCCCAGAACGGCGGGACCGGCAGCGGGACGTCGGTGGCGACGTCGGAGCGCGCGGGCGGCGGGCCTTCGAGGGTTTCCTCGTCCGCCTTGCGGGCTTTGCGCGCCTCGGCGATCCGCAGCGAGCGTTCGCGGCGTTCTTTGCGCTCCTGACGCTTCTTCTCCGCATCGGCGTCCACCAGCGGCGACTCGCCCCGCTTGGCCGCCATGATCGCGTCCATCAGCCGCAGTCCCTCGAACGCGTCCCGCGCGTAGCGGACGTCGCCGGAGTACAGCTCCGAAAGGTCGTTCTCGACGTACGACCGGGTCAGCGCCGCGCCGCCGAGCAGCACGGGCCAGCGCGCGGAGACGCCCCGGGAGTTCATCTCCTGGAGGTTCTCCTTCATGATCACCGTGGACTTCACCAGCAGCCCGGACATCCCGATCGCGTCGGCGCCCTGCTCGTCCGCCGCGTCGAGGATCGTCGTGATCGGCTGCTTGATGCCGAGGTTGACCACCTCGTAGCCGTTGTTGGACAGGATGATGTCGACGAGGTTCTTGCCGATGTCGTGCACGTCGCCGCGCACGGTGGCCAGCACGATCCGGCCCTTGCCGGCGTCGTCCTCCTTCTCCATGTGCGGCTCGAGGTGCGCGACGGCGGCCTTCATCACCTCGGCGGACTGCAGCACGAACGGCAGCTGCATCTGCCCGGACCCGAACAGCTCGCCGACGGTCTTCATGCCGGACAGCAGGGTGTCGTTGATGATCTGCAGGGCGGGGCGCTGCTCCAGCGCCGCGTCGAGGTCGGCGGTCAGCCCGGTGCGCTCGCCGTCGACGATCCGGCGTTCCAGGCGTTCGAACAGCGGGAGCGCGGCCAGCTCCTCCGCGCGGGACGCCTTCGACGACGCCGCGCTCACGCCCTCGAACAGGGCCATCAGCTCCTGCAGCGGGTCGTAGCCTGCGCGGCGGCGGTCGTGGACGAGGTCCAAGGCCACCGCGCGCTGGTCGTCCGGGATCCGCGCCATCGGCAGGATCTTCGACGCGTGCACGATCGCGGTGTCGAGCCCGGCCTGGACGCACTCGTGCAGGAACACCGAGTTCAGCACCTGCCGCGCGGCCGGGTTGAGCCCGAAGGAGATGTTCGACAGGCCGAGCGTCGTCTGGACCTCGGGATGGCGCCGCTTGATCTCGCGGATCGCCTCGATGGTCTCAATCCCGTCGCGGCGGGATTCCTCCTGGCCGGTGGCGATGGTGAAGGTCAGCGCGTCGATGATGATGTCCGACGTCCGCACGCCCCACTTGCCGGTGATGTCGGCGACGAGCCGGGAGGCGATGTCGGCCTTCTTGGCGGCCGTCCGCGCCTGGCCCTCCTCGTCGATGGTGAGGGCGACGACGGCGGCGCCGTACTCGCTCACCAGCTCCATGACTTGGGTGAAGCGGGATTCCGGGCCGTCGCCGTCCTCGTAGTTGACGGAGTTGACCGCGCAGCGGCCGCCGAGCCGCTGCAGTCCGGCTCGCAGCACCGGGACCTCGGTGGAGTCGAGCATGATCGGCAGGGTCGAGGCCGTGGCGAGCCGGCCGGCCAGCTCGGCCATGTCCGCGGTGCCGTCTCGGCCGACGTAGTCGACGCACAGATCGAGGAGGTGGGCGCCGTCGCGGGTCTGCTCGCGGGCGATCTCGACGCAGTCGTCCCAGCGGCCGTCGAGCATCGCGGTGCGGAACGCCTTGGAGCCGTTGGCGTTGGTGCGCTCGCCGATCATCAGCAAGCTGGCGTCCTGCTTGAACGGCACCGCCTGGTACAGCGAGGACACGCCGGGCTCCGGCCGTGGCCGCCGGGCGACCGGCGGGGTGGCCGCCACGGCGGCGGCGAGCTGCCGGATGTGCTCGTCGGTGGTGCCGCAGCAGCCGCCGACCAGGCCGACGCCGAACTCGCGCACGAACCCGGTCAGCGCCTCGACCAGCGCTTCCGGCCCGAGCGGGTAGACCGCGCCGGCCGGGCCCAGCTCGGGCAGGCCGGCGTTCGGCATCACCGACAGCGGCACCCGGGCGTGCTTGGCCAGCTGCCGCAGGTGCTCGCTCATCTCGGCCGGCCCGGTGGCGCAGTTGAGCCCGATGAGGTCGATGCCGAGCGGTTCCAGCGCGGCCAGAGCGGCGCCGACCTCGGTGCCGAGCAGCATCGTCCCGGTCGTTTCGACGGTGATCGAAGCGATGATCGGCACGGACCGGCCTTCGGCCGCCATCGCCCGCTTCGCGCCGATGATCGACGCCTTGGTCTGGAGGATGTCCTGGGTGGTCTCGACGATCACCGCGTCGACGCCGCCGGCCAGCAGGCCGCGGACTTCTTCCTGGTAGGCGTCCCGCAGCGTGGTGAACGGCGCGTGGCCCAGCGTCGGCAGCTTCGTGCCGGGGCCGGCCGAACCGAGGACGAACCGCGGGCGGTCCGGCGTCGCGAACTCGTCGGCGGCCTCCCGGGCCAGCCGCGCGCCGGCTTCGGCGAGCTCGAAGATCCGGCCGGTGATGTCGTACTCGGCGAAGTTGGCGAAATTGGCCCCGAAAGTGTTGGTTTCGACGGCGTCCGCGCCCGCCTCCAGGTAGCCCCGGTGGACCGAGCGGACCACGTCCGGCCGGGTGACGTTGAGGATCTCGTTGCAGCCTTCGAGACCGGCGAAGTCGGCCAGGCTGAGGTCGTGGGCCTGCAGGGCGGTGCCCATCGCGCCGTCGGCCACCAGGACGCGCGAGCGCAGGGCTTCGAGGAACGGCGACGACACCCGGTCGGACATGCTGAACAGGGTAAGGCCGGTGGTCGTAGGCTGGTCCGGTGAGTGAGCCCGTCGACGAGACCCCGCGGCCGCCCGGCGACCGCACCGAACCCTCCCGGCCGCTGATGGTGGTCGCCTTCGAAGGCTGGAACGACGCAGGTGACGCGGCCAGCCGGGCGGTCGAGCACCTGCAGCTGAACTGGGACGCCACGCCGCTGGCCGAACTGGAGCCCGACGACTACTACGACTTCCAGGTGAGCCGCCCGACCGTCCGGATGGTGGACGGCGTCACTCGACGGGTGGACTGGCCGACGACAACGCTGTCGGTGTGCCGCCCCGACGGGTTCGACCGCGACGTGGTGCTCGTGCAGGGCCCCGAGCCGAACATGCGCTGGCGCGCCTTCTGCGCCGAGCTGCTGGAGCACATCAAGCAGCTGGACGTCGCGACCGTGGTGACGCTCGGCGCGCTGCTGGCCGACACCGCGCACACGCGCCCGGTCCCGGTGACCGGGACGGCGTACGACAAGGACACCGCGTCGCTCTACGGGCTCGAGATGAACAACTACCAGGGCCCGACCGGCATCGTCGGGATCCTGCAGGACTACTGCGTGCAGGCGGGCATCCCGGCCGTGTCGATCTGGGCCGCCGTGCCGCACTACGTGTCGCACCCGCCGTCCCCGAAGGCGACGCTGGCGCTGCTGCACAAGCTGGAGGACATCCTCGACGTCGAAATCCCGCTGGGCGCGCTGCCGGAGCAGTCCGAGGAGTGGCAGCGCACCGTCAGCGAGATGGCCGACGAGGACGAAGAGATCAGCGAGTACGTCCGCAGCCTCGAAGAGCGCGGGGACGCGCAGACCGAAGTCGCGGAGCAGGACGTCAGCGGCGACAAGATCGCCGCGGAGTTCGAGCGTTACCTGCGCCGCCGCGGCCGAGGCGGCGGACAGGAAGGCTTCGGCCTGCGCTGAGTCACGCGCGCCAGCTGGTGGCGAACGCCCGCGCGGGGTTCGCCACCAGCATGGCCGTGACGACGTCGCTGCCCAGCTGCTCGGTCAGCCGCGGCGCGAGGGTCGTGAGCAGGGAGGACGCGCCGGGCTGGTGGCGGGCCGCCGCGGTGGTCGTGTCGCCGCCCAGCAGGATCTGCCCGCCGTGCCCGGCCGCGACCAGTGCTTCGAGGCCGTCGAAGAGCCGCCAGTCGGTGGCGTGGTTGGCCCGCGACGGTCCGTCGAAGCCGAGGAACACGCCGGTCTCGGCGATCGCCCGCTGGATCCGTGGGTCCGGGTTGCGGTTGAGGTGCCCGAGAATCACCCGGTCGGGCGGAACTGCGAGCTGCCCGCACAGCAGCTCGGCCACTTCGAGTCCGGCGGTACCCAGTTCGAGGTGCACGGCGATCGTCGCGCCGGTCTCCTGGTGCGCGACCGCGGCGGCGGTCAGCGTCCGCCGGGCGTGCGGGTCGATCGTGTGGAACGCGCCGGCCACCTTGACCAGCCCGGCGCGCGGCCCGGTGCCCTCGGTCAGGTCGGCGACGAAGACGCCGGCCAGGTCGTCGACGACCCGGTCCAGCACGTCCGGCGCGTAGTGCTCGGCCCGGTGCAGGCCGGTGGCGCCGATGAGGTGCACCCCGGTCTCGCGCGAGATCCGGGCGAGGTCCCGGTCCGGCGGCCGAGCCCGTGCGGCGTCCACTGGACGAGTGTGGTCCCGCCCGCCGCCTTGAAGCGGAGGAGTTCCTCCGTTGCCGCGGCCGGGTCGTCGAGTTCCTGGCCCGGAAGGAGCTTCGAGGCGAAGAAGAGGTGGTCGTGCGCGTTCGTCACGCCCAGTTCGGCCGGGTCGAGGTCGCCCAGCACCGTCCGCACCCGTGGTTCCCCGGTCATGCCGCCGAGTGTAACGCCTGAACCGTTACAATGGTGAGGTGTCCGAAGACTTCCGCCTCGACATGGGCGCACCCTGGCTGAACCTGCTCGCCACCCGCGGCCGGCACTTCGGGCCGCAACCGGTCGAACGGCTGCCCACGGTCGAGCGGCTGCGCGAGTGGCTGGCGCTGACGGAGCTCACCCCACTGACCCCGGTCACCGACCTGGACATCGACGCGGCTCATCGGCTTCGCGAGGCAGTGCGGCCACTGGCCCTGGGCGCGGTCGACGGCGTCGCGCCGACGGCTTCCCAGGTGCGGGCGTTGACGCCGTTCCTCGCTTCCGAACCGCTGAACCTGGATGCGCTCGACCGGCTCCACCGCAGTGCCCCGCCCACCGCGGCCGACGCACTGGCGCGGCTGGCGCACCAAGCGGCCGACTGGCTCACCGGGCCGCTGCGGCACGACCTGCGAGCCTGCCCCGAGCAGCACTGCCGGGGCGTGTTCGCGGACCCGGGCGGCCGGCGGCGCTGGTGCCCGGCCCCCGCGTGCGCCAGCCGGGGCCGGGTGCGCGCACTCAGGGAGCGGCGTCGCGCGGAATCATGACGGCCAGAGGATCCGGCGCATCGGCACCGCGCCCCGCGCC
Source organism: Amycolatopsis sp. cmx-4-37 (assembly GCA_049998055.1). Taxonomy (GTDB): domain Bacteria; phylum Actinomycetota; class Actinomycetes; order Mycobacteriales; family Pseudonocardiaceae; genus Amycolatopsis. The sequence continues at coordinate 107,590 of JAEBEK010000010.1, forward strand.
CGCTTGCGCCACTCGCGCGGGTAGCCGAGCGACACCTCTTCGAACCGCACGCCGTCGGCCTCGGTCGTCCGCGGGATGTGCAGGTGGCCGTAGACGGCGATCTCCGCGCGGTAGCGGAGGTGCCAGTCCTCGGTCTTCGTCGTTCCGCACCACAACGCGAACTCCGGCCAGTACAGCGGCGCCGTCGGGTGGCGGTGCAGCGGCCAGTGCGACATGAGGATCGTGCCGTGGTCCTCGGGGATCGCGTCGAGGCGCTCGGTGCTGACCTTGAGCCGGTCCGCGCACCACGCCTGCCGGCTCGGGTACGGGTCCGGGTGCAGGAAGTACTCGTCCGTGCAGACCACCCCGGCGGCCCGCGCCTGGCGCAGGGCCTCCTCCAGGGACTGCCCCTCGGCTTCCGGGGTCCGCCAGCTGTAGTCGTAGAGCAGGAAGAGCGGCGCGATCGTGAGCGGGCGCGCGCCGTGGCGCCAGACCGGGTACTCGTCTTCGGGCGTGAGCACGTCGATCTCGCGGCACTGCTCGACGAGGTACTCGTAGCGGGCTTGGCCCCGCAGCTGGCATTCGTCGTTGTTCGTGGTCCACAGCTCGTGGTTGCCCGGCACCCAGACGACCTTCGCGAAGCGCTCGCGCAGGGTCTTCAGGGTCCCGATGGTCGCCTCGGCCCGCTCGGCGACATCCCCGGCGACGAGCAGCCAGTCGCCGGGCGTCTCCGGGACGACGTCGTCGAGGATGGGGCCGTTGCCCTCGTGGGTCACGTGGAGGTCGCTGGTCGCGAAGAGGTGCGGCACCCCTCCACCGTAACCACCGGCGTCGCGGGATCTTCGCGAAACCTGCGGATCCTGGGGTGTTTTCGCCCGGCCCCGGGGCGCCGCGCCAGCATGAGCACCCCCGCCAGCACGTACACGCCGGCCTGGATGTCCAGCAGCAGCGCCGGCCCGGTCGTCGCGACCAACGTCCCGGCCAGCAGCGCGCCCACCGTCGTGAAGGTCGCGATCGCGGCGAACGCCGTGCTCAGCACCCGGCCCGCCCGCTCCGGCGTCACGGCGCTCTGGATCTCCGACAGCACCCCCGCGCCCGCGGCCACGCCCGGCGCGCCGACCAGGACGAACAAGCCCACGTACAGCCCGAGCGCGGTCGTCACCAGGTACAGGTTCCAGATCACCGCCGACACCAGGCCCAGCCCGATCGAGCCCCAGCCGAGCAGCGCCGCCGGCGCCACCCGCCGGGCCACCGTGGCCAGCGCGAACCCGGCCGCCAGCCCGCCGATCGCCTGCACGCCCCGCAGCAGGCCCGCGTCGGCTTCGCTGCCGCCCAGCACGTCCAGGACGTACACCACGAACAGCACCAGGAACATGCCCTGCGCCAGGGAGGTGAACACGAGCGCGAGCCCGGTGCGCCACAGCCGGCGGTTCTGCGTCAGCTCGCGGAGGCCGTCCAACCACGCGCGCACCACCGGTTCGGGCGCGGCGGCCGGCGCGGGCGCGCTCACCCGGCGGAACGGCTTGGCCAGCAAGGCCGCCGCCACCGCCAAGACCGCCAGGTAGCCGGTGACGACGTCCGCGAGTCCCCCGAAACCGAGCAGCGCGCCGCCGGCCCAGCCGCCGGCCAGCCGCGCGACGCTGCCGTTCACGCTCATCAGCCCGTTCGCCCCGGTGACCTCTTCGACACCGACCAGCTCCGGCACGAGCGCGTTGCGCGCCGGCTCGAACACCGACGCCAGCGCCGCCTGCGCGGCCATCACCGCGTACACCACGACGACGTCGGGCTCGGCCAGCAGCGGCACCGCGACGACGGCCAGCCCGCAGCAGACGCCGAACAGCAGCGCCCGCCGGTTCCAGCGGTCGGCCACGACGCCGGCGACCGGGCTCAGCAGCACCGCGGGCAGCAGGCCGAGCACGATGCTCAGCGCCGTCGTCGCGGCGGAGCCGGTGCGCTGGAAGACGTACACCGGCAGCGCCACCTGCAACATCCATTCGGCCGTCTCGCCGAAGAACGCGGCCACCCACAACCGCGCGAACGCCGGCACCCCCAGCAGCTGCTTCATTCCTCCGCCTTCCCCGAGTGTTCGATGCGCGGGAACGCCCGCAGGCCGACGTGCACCGGGTGGGCCCCGGCCGGCGCGTCGGTCCGGATGGCCCCGACGTAGGGCCGGACCAGGGCGTCGATCGCGTCGGTCAGCCGGGTCAGCTCCTCCGGCGTGACGCGCAGCGCGTACGTGATCAGCCCGGACGCCGCGCGCCAGGCGGGGTCGAGGCCGTCGAGCGAGTCCAGGTACCGCTGGGTCAGCTCCTGCTCGTGCCCCAGGGTCGCGCCCACCATGCCGAGCTGGGCGGCCCGGTGCGCCGGGTCGTCGGCCAGCTCCCCCATCTCCAGCCCGACCTGGCGGGCGCGCCACGGCCGTTCGCGCCCGTCCTCGGCGTCCGCCCGCTCGACGAGTCCGTACTGCGCGAGCTGGCGCAGGTGCCAGCTGCAGTTGGACGCGGTCGAGCCGACGGCCTCGGCGCATTCGCTCGCGGTGCGCGGGCCGACGGCGGTCAGGTGGTTCAGGAGCGCCGAGCGCAGCGGGTGGGACAGGGCGCGCAGCAGCTCGACGTCCTCGATCCGCTTGCGCGGCGGCAGCTCGGCCATGGGTCGTCCTTATCTGAAAGAGTCATTTCGAAAGTTCTCTTTCATAGTTGGTCCCGGCTGCGGGTTTGTCAAGCGGCTCCGCTATCGTTCGCGGGGCAGTCACTGCGCAGGGCAGTGACTGCGTCGTCACCCGACCTTGGATGGACGTTGCCCGACCAGCGCGAACTCGCCACCGCCGCCGCCCTCGCCCTCCCCCGGTTCGTGGGCTCGACCGCGCTCTTCCACGCCGCGGTCGCCGAGCGGATGGGCGTCACCCCGACCGAGCTGCACTGCCTGCACCTGCTCCACGGCGGCGTCAGCGACTCCCCGACCGAGCTCGCCCGGCTGCTCGGGATCTCCACCGGTGCGTTCACGCGGCTGCTCGACCGGATGGAACGCCACCGCCTCGCCGAGCGCGCCCCGGACCCGGCGGACCGCCGCCGGCTCGTCGTCCGGCCCCAGCCCGACCGGATGGCCGAGCTCGCCGAGCTGTACGCGCCGATGGCCCGGTTCGTCGCCGAGCGCCTCGCGCGCCTGGATCGCCGTCAGCTGACCGCGCTCGTCGGGTTCCTCGCCGACGGCACCGCCGCCGCCGAACAGGCGTCGGCGAACCTGCCGGATGTGACCCAAGCCATAACCAGTTGACTAACTCTACGGATGTTGCGTTAACCTGGTTCCACTATGAGGAACTGAACCGCGCCCATCCCGCTTCCGAGGCGGCACCCGGTCGAGCCTGACGCTCCCGCGTGCCACGACGCCCGGCGGGATTCCCGCTTCTTCTCATCCGGGCCCGGTGATCGCACATGTCTCCTCTCTTTCCCTTGCAGGCCAAGGACGTCGTCTTCGGCTACGGCACCCGCGTCGTCCTCGACGGCGTCACGCTGACCGCGTCGGCCGGGCAGCGCCTCGGCCTGGTCGGCGAGAACGGCACCGGCAAGTCCACGCTGCTGCGGCTGCTCGCCGGCCTCGAGGAACCGCGCTCCGGCGAGGTCCGCCGCGGCCCGGACGTCGGGTTCCTGCTGCAGGAACTGCCGTTCGGCTTGGACACGACCTTCGCCGGCGTCCTCGACGACGCGCTCGCCGAGATCCGCGCGGCCGCCGACCGGCTCGACGAGCTGACCGCGGCGATGACCGACCGGCCCGACGATCCGGCCGTCCTCGACGAGTACGGCCGGGTCCTGGAGTGGGCGCAGGCCCACGACCTCTGGGACGCCGACCGCCGCGCGAAGCTCGTCTGCGACGGGCTCGGCCTGGGCGGCGTCGAACCCGGCCGGCGGCTCGGCACGCTGTCGGGCGGCCAGCGGTCGCGGCTCGGGCTGGCCGCGCTGCTGATCCGGCGGCCGGAAACCCTGCTGCTGGACGAACCGACCAACCACCTCGACGACGCCGCGATGGACTTCCTCGAACGCCACCTCACCGAGCTGACCGGGATCGTCGTGCTGTCGTCGCACGACCGGGTGTTCCTCGACGCCGTCTGCACCGACATCGTCGACCTCGACCCGGCCGCCGCCGACCGCCAGGCCGGCGGCGCGGTCCGCTACGGCGGCAGCTATTCGGACTACCTCGGGCACAAGAAGGCCGAGCGCGCGCGGTGGGAACAGCGCTTCGCCGAAGAACAGGAAGAGCTGAAAGAGCTGCGAGAGACCGTCGCGGTCACCGCGCGCGACGTCGCCCACGGCCGCGCTCCCCGCGACAACGACAAGTTCATCCACAAGTTCAAGGGCGCCCGCGTCCAGAAGACGATCTCACGGCGGGTCCGCGACGCCGAGCAGCGGCTCGAGCACCTCGAGCGCGACCAGGTGCGCAAACCGCCGGCACCGCTGCGGTTCCGGGCGGAGCTCACCGGTCACGCGGCCGGCGACGGACCCGCGATCTCGGTGCGTTCGCTGGAGGTGCCGGGACGGCTTCGGTTGCCGCGCCTCGACGTCGGCGCGTCGGCCCGGCTGCTCGTCACCGGCGGGAACGGCGCCGGGAAGTCGACGCTGCTGTCCGTGCTGGCGGGGCAGCTCGCGCCCGCGCGCGGTGACGTCCACTTCGGACACGGCGTGCGCGTCGGCCTGCTGGAGCAGGACGTCGTCTTCGCCGAGCCGGACCGGTCGGCGGCCCGGGTCTACCGGGACGCGCTCGGCGAGGACGCTCCCCCGCTGAGCCGGCTCGGCCTGCTGGCGTCCCGGGACCTGCGGCAGCCGGTGGGCGCGCTTTCGGTGGGCCAGCGCCGGCGGCTCGCACTGGCGGTGCTGCTGGCGGAACCGCCGGACGTGCTCCTGCTCGACGAGCCGACCAACCACATTTCGCTGACCCTGGCGGAAGAACTGTTCACAGCGCTGGAAACGGCGCCGGGCGCGGTCGTCATCGCGTCCCACGACCGGTGGCTGCGCCGAGACTGGACAGGCGACCACCTGGAGCTGGCCGCCGGCGAACCCGCCGCAGTATAGGCCGTTATACAGAGGCGGAGCTTTCACGTGAAAGCTCCGCCTCTGCGTGTCAGAGGGTGATGCCGAGGAGGGCGTCGACGGCGGTGCGGATCTGGCCAGGCGCGGCCGGGTCCGTGCCGGCGCGGCGCAGGGCGTCGTTCGCCCACGCGTCGATCGCCGCCAGGGCCTTCGGCGTGTCGAGGTCGTCGGAAAGGTGGTCGCGCAGGCGGGTGATCGTGTCCTCCGCGGACGGTCCGGTGGCCAGCGAGACGGCTTCGCGCCAGCGGGCCAGCCGGGCCTCGGCCTGGGTCAGCAGGTCGGCCGTCCACGCGCGGTCGGCGCGGTAGTGGCCGGCGAACAGCGCCAGCCGGATCGCGCCCGGGTCGACCTGGTCGGCCCGCAGCCGCGAGACGAACACCAGGTTCCCGCGCGACTTCGACATCTTCTCGCCGTCGAGGCCGATCATCCCGGCGTGCACGTAGTGGCGGGCGAACGGCCCGTCCTTCGCGACGGCCTCGGCGTGCGCCGCGCTGTACTCGTGGTGCGGGAAGATCAGGTCGGAGCCGCCGCCCTGGAGGTCGAACCCGAGACCGAGGCGGTTGACGGCGATCGCGCTGCACTCGATGTGCCAGCCCGGGCGGCCCGCACCCAGCTCCGACTCCCACGACGGCTCGCCCTCGCGGGCCACGCGCCACAGCAGCGCGTCGAGCGGGTGGCGCTTGCCGGCGCGGTCGGGGTCACCGCCGCGCTCGGCGAAGAACTTCGTCATGGTCGGCTCGTCGTAGTTCGACTCGTAGCCGAACTTGCCGGTCGCCGTGTGGTCGAAGTAGACGTCCGGGAATTCCGGGTCGTCCGCGCGGTAGGCGGCGCCGCCCGCGAGCAGCTTCGCGATGACCTCGACGATCTCGGAGATGCTCTCCACCGCCCCGACGAACTGCTTCGGCGGCAGTACACGCAGGGCCACCATGTCCTCGCGGAACAGCGCCGTCTCGCGCATGCCGAGCACGACCCAGTCGTCCTGGTCGCGCTGGGCCCGCTCGAGCAGCGGCTCGTCGATGTCCGTCACGTTCTGCACGTAGTGGACGTCGTGCCCGTTGTCCCGCCAAACGCGGTTCACCAGGTCGAAGGCCAGGTACGTCGCGGCGTGCCCCAGATGCGTCGCGTCGTAGGGCGTGATGCCGCAGACGTACATCCGGGCGGTGGCGCCGGGCGCGGTCGGGCGGACCTGCCCGGTGGCCGTGTCGTGGAGCCGCAGCGGGCGGGGGGTGCCGGGGATGCGGGGCACGTCGACCGATGACCAAGTCTGCATGCCCTCGACTGTAAGCGCTGCCTCCGCCACCCTCCCGCCCGGTGGGACTCCTCCCCCACGTGGAGCAGTGGTTATGGCCGGCGTGCGACGTTCGCCACGATGGCGTCGCGGACGAACTCGCCCACGCCCGGCCGCTGCTCGTCCTCCCGGACGAGGAACCCGAGCTGCACCGGCTCGGTGACGTACAGCTCACCGATCCGCCGCTGCGTCTCGTACGAGCACTCGCCCATGACCTTGGCGAGCATCGTGCGGTGCTCCTCGGCGAGGTCCATCGCCTCGGTGCCGTCCGGGGCGCCGCCCGCGTCCCTCAACGCGGTGAGGCGGCGCACCCAGTCCCGGCGGGCCGCTTCGCCGGCCGCCAGGTCCTCCTTGGACGGTGGGGTCGCGCCCTGCCACTCGGGCGTGTCGCCCCACCGCCGCGCGGCCTCTTCCGCGTAGCCGTCCGGCTCGCGGAACCCGCCGAACACTTCGAACTTCTCCTCGGGCGTCAACGCGTTGCCCATGGCTCTCGCCTCCATCGCGCGATCGACGGCCGCGACCATCCGCCCGAGCTCGCCGATGCGCGCCACCAGCAGCTCCCGCTGCCTCTTCAGGTGCGCGCCGGCGTCGGTGCCCGGGTCGTCGACGAGGGTCGCGATCGTCTCGAGGGGGAACCCGAGCTCCCGGTAGAACAGGATGCGCTGCAGCCGGTCGAGATCGTCGTCGTCGTAGCTGCGGTACCCCGAGCTCGTCCGCCCGCTCGGGCTGAGCAGGCCGATCTCGTCGTAGTGGTGCAGCGTCCGGACGGTGATCCCGGCCAGTGCGGCGACCTTGCCCACGGGATGCCCCATCGGTTCCCCCTTTTCCTCTCCGGCCGGGTGGCCCTTGCGGTGACCACGGTGGTGCCTCACGCGACGTGAGGGTCAAGCGTCACCCTTCCGTAGCCGTCGCACCGCGGCGAGCGCGGTTAGCCTGACCCGATGAGCACGGAGGTCGCGGTGGGCATCGCGGGTGCGGTGATCGCCCTGGTCACGGCGCTCGTCCTGTACCTGCGCCCGCGCCGGGCGCGGCCGGTTCCCGAGCCCCGGACGGTGCCCCGCGACGTCCCCCGGGAGCCACTGTCCGCCGTGGACCGCGGCGCGCTGCTGGCGCGGATCGAGGAGACGTTCGAGCAGGGCCGGTTCTGCGTCCTGCACGGCGGAAGCGGCGTCGGCAAGACCCACCTGGCCGCCGCGTTCGCCCGTGGCAGCCGCTCCCCCGTGGTCTGGGTCGCGGCGGAAGACCCGGCGAACGCCCTCCTGGCGTACGCGGAGCTGGCCGGGCCGGCCGGTCCGGACGCCGAAGCGGCCGCCCGCGCGGGCTTGGCGTGGTTGAACGGTCTCGAGGGCGCGGTCGTGGTCTTCGACGGCGCGACCGACCCGGACGCGCTCATCCGCTGGCTGCCCGCCCGCGCCCGGGTGCTCGTCACGACCACCGTGCCGGACTTCGAGGTCCTCGGCGGCACGGTCCCGGTCGGCGGGTTCGACGAGGCCGAAGCGATCCGGTTCCTCGGCGCGCGAGCGGGCCGGGGAACCGACGAGGCCACCGCCGACGTCGTGCGGGAGCTGGCCTGCCTGCCGTTCGCGCTGGCCCAGGCGGGCGCGGTGATCCGGCGGCAGGGCTTCGCGGGCTACCTGGACCGGCTGCCGCACACGCCACCGTTGGAGCGGGAGCCGGGCGAGGTCCACCCGGCCTGCGTGGAGGACACGACGCTCGCCGCGCTGCGGATCGTGGCGGCCCGGGACAGCCGGGCCCTGGTCGTCGCCGAACTGCTCGCGGTGCTCGCTTCGCGGGGCACGCGCCGCGAGCTGGTGCACCGCGTGGGGCCGGACCCGGTGGCGGTCGAAGCGGCGCTCGCCGGTCTGGCGGGCGCGTCGCTGGCGGAGTTCGACGTCCGCGGCGGCACGGTCGTGATGCACCGGCTGACCCAGCGGGCGGTGCTCGGCCGGCTGCACGCGGAGGAGCGGCTCGCGCCGGCCTTGGACCGGGCGTTCGGCGTGGTCGAGGCGGGCGACCCGGCGGTGGACCTCGTCGGTCACTCCGCCGCGCTGTGGCGCCACTTCCGCGCGTTGCCATCGGCCGCGCTCGCCCCGCGGCTCGCCCGGATCCTGCGGCTGCGGCGCCGTTCGGTGGACCTCCTGGCCGAGGCGGGCGCGTTCGCGCAGGCCCGCGCGCTCGGCCGTGAGGTGCTCGCGGACCACCACGCGTACTTGCCCGCCGGGCACGAGGACACCGCCCTCGCCGCGCAGTGCCTTCAGCGGGCGGGCGAGCGGGTTCGCCGGGCCGGGTGACCGGGGGCGGGTGAGCAAGTTCGCCGGACCGGCAATCAGCGCCGCCGAGCGCGCAGGCGATACCCGACCACCGCGGCGCGCAAGTCGCCGAGGCCTGGCGCGACCACCCGGCCCGCCACCACGACACCGAGCCGGGCAGGTTCGCCGGGCCGGGATCCGGCCACGCGGGATGCGTGGTTGGTGGCCGACACCACGACACTCCTCGCCGGCCGGGCGGGCGGGCAGGCAGGTTCCCCCGCCGCGCCGCCCGGCCCGTCTCAGCGACGCCGGGTACGCAGGTAATCCCCGACCACCGCGGCACCCAACCCGTCCAGGTCCGGGGCGACCACCCGGCCACCCGAGCGGCGGGCGATCACGTCCACGAACGCCGTCAGCCGTGGGTCGTCGCCGAGGCGGAACACCGTCACCGAGGCGCCCAGCTTGGCCAAGCGATCCACTTCGGACAGTGTCTTGTGGAGGGTCCTCGGCTGCGGCGGGTAATCGAAGACCGCCTCGCCATCCGGTTCCAGGTGCGCCGTCGGCTCGCCGTCGGTGACCATCAGCACCACCGGCTGCGCGTCCGGGTGCCGGCGTAGGTGCTGCCCGGCCAGCAGCAGCGCGTGGTGGGCGTTGGTGCCCTGCTCCCACGCGCCCTCCAGCCCGATCAGCTCCGGCAGCTCCACGGACATCGCGTGGCGCCCGAAGGTGATCAGCTGCAGCGCGTCGTTGCGGAAGCGCGTGCTGATCAGCTGGTGCAGCGCCAATGCCGTGCGCTTCATCGGCAGCCAGCGGCCCTCCGAGACCATCGACCACGACGTGTCGACCAGCAACGCGACCGCGGCGCGGGACCGGTGCTCGGTCTCGACCACCTCGACGTCCTCGACGTCCAGCCGGACCGAAGACTCCCCCACCGACACCGACCGCAGCACGGCGTTGCGGATCGTCCGCGGCACGTCCCAGGGCTGCATGTCCCCGAACCGCCACGGCCGCGACGCACCCGTCGGCTCGCCGGCCGCGCCCGCCGACTCGGTCTCGCGGTCGCCGGCCTTGCCGCGCAACGCGTTCACGATGTCCGACAGCGCCGTCTCGCCCAGACGCCGCAACGCCTTGGGCGACAACCGGAGCGTCCCGTCGGCGGCCCGCTCGAACAGGCCCTGCCGGCGCAGCTCACGCTCCAGTTCGGACAGTCGCCGCGCGTCGACGCCGGCGTCCTTGCCGAGCTGGCGCTCCAGCGACTCCAGGTCGATGTCCTCCAGCCGCGCGCCCGGGTAGGACTGGCCGAGCTGCTCGGCCAGCGCGTCCAGCTCGGCGAGATCCGCCATCGCCTGGGCGCCTTCGCCCATCCCCAGCGGGTTCTTGCCGCGGAAGCGCTCCGAACCCGTCCAGTCCTCGCCCGGCCGCGCGGCTCGCAGCTGACTGTCCAACTGGGACAGCTGCTGCGCGAGCCGCGGGTCGCCGAACGCCTGCTGGGTCAGCTCGGCCAGTTCGGCCCGCTGTTCGGCCGACATCGAGTTGAGCATCCGCTGGGCCGCGGCGGAGCGTTCGGCGAGCGCGTCGATCAGCTCTTCGACGTTCCGTGGGTTTTCCGGGAAGAACTCGCCGTGCTTGCCCATGAAGTCGTCGAAGCGCTCCTGGATGTCCTCGGCGCCTTGGGCATGTGCGGCCAGGAGATCGTTGAGGTCCGAGAGCATCTCGTTGATCCGCTCGACGTCCTCGGGCCCGGCGTTCTGCAGCGCCTGCTTCATGCCCTGGAACCGGGACTCCATCAGCTCCTGGCCGAGCAGGTCCCGGATCTTCTGGTAGTTCTCGCGGCCTTGTTCCGAGCGCCAGTCGTATTCGGAAAGCTCGTTGACGGCCGCGGCGGTGCCGGGCGGTAGCGCGTCGAGCTGCGCCTCGCGGAAGCGGGCTTCGTCGTCCGGGTCGGGGAACAGTTCGCGCCGCTCCGCGTCGAGGGCCTCCTGCAGCAGGCGCTGGACCTCCTGCAGGGTGCCGTCGAGGTTGTTGCGGCGCTGGATCTGCGACCGGCGCTGCCAGAGGCGCCGGGTCAGCTCGTCCAAGCCGGACGTGCGCTCGGTGCCGCGCCGGAGCAGTTCCTCCAGCGCGGACCGCGGCGACGACCCGGCCATGACCTCGCGGCCGATCTCGTCGAGCGCGTCACGCAGGTCGGCCGGCGGCGCGAGCGGGTCCGGCCCGTCGTGCCACGGGCCGTAGGAGTAGCCGTCGGGAAGCGGGACCGCGGTCATCGGCCGTAGACGGTCGTCGCGTCGTCGGAGTCCTTGGCCAGCCTTCGCGCCAGGAACAGCGATTCGAGGGCGAGTTCGACGGCGGCCGCGATCCGGCCGGCGGGCTCGTCGGCGGAGACGCCGGCGCGCTCGGCGACCTGGTGCAGGACGGGCAGCTCCGGCAGGGCTTTGAGGACGTCCTCGCCCGGCACGCGCTCGCCGGTCGCGACGAGGTGCCCGTCGGCGACGGCGTCGGCCAGCGGCCGCAGGTCGAGCCCGGCGAACCGTTCGCGCGCGGTCTCGGCGATCGCGCGACGCAGCAGGTGCACGAGGTGCTCGATCTCGCGGCCCTCCTCACCGGGCTCGAACTCGATCTTGCCGCGCAGCACCGACGGGACGGCGTCGAGGTCGACCGGGCGGGCCACCGCGGGCTCTTCCCCGGTCAGCGCCGAACGCCGCAGGGCCGCGGCCGCGACGGTCTCCGCCGCGGCGACGGCGAACCGCGCCGAGACGCCGGAGCGCTGGTCGATGACCGGCGATTCCCGGAGGTTCCGGACGAACCGGGCGATGACCTCCAGCAGCGGCTCGCCCACCTCGGCCACGAGGTGGGCCTCCTGCCGGACGACGGCGACCTCGGATTCGACGTCGAGGGGGTAGTGCGTGCGGATCTCCGCGCCGAAGCGGTCCTTGAGCGGGGTGATGATCCGGCCGCGGTTGGTGTAGTCCTCGGGGTTCGCGGTCGCGACGAGCAGGACGTCCAGGGGCAACCGCAGCGTGTAGCCGCGGACCTGGATGTCGCGCTCCTCCATCACGTTGAGCAGCGCCACCTGGATGCGCTCGGCGAGGTCGGGCAGCTCGTTGATGGCGACGATGCCGCGGTGGGCGCGCGGGACCAGCCCGAAGTGGATGGTCTCGGGGTCGCCCAGGCTGCGGCCTTCGGCGACCTTCACCGGGTCGACGTCGCCGATCAGGTCGCCGACCGAGGTGTCCGGCGTGGCGAGCTTCTCGGTGTAGCGCTCGGAGCGGTGGCGCCAGGCGACCGGCAGCTCGTCACCCAGTTCGGCGGCGCGCCGGATCGACGCGGGCGTGATCGGCTGCAGCGGGTGTTCGCCCAGCTCGGAGCCTTCGATGACGGGCGTCCACTCGTCGAGCAGGCCGGCGAGGGTGCGGAGCAGGCGGGTCTTGCCCTGGCCGCGTTCGCCGAGCAGGACGACGTCGTGGCCGGCCAGCAGCGCGCGTTCGAGCTGCGGCAGCACGGTGCGGGAGAACCCGACGATGCCGGGCCAGGCGTCTTCGCCCGTCCTGAGGGCGTCGAGGAGGTTGTCGTGGATCTCTTGCGCGATGGGCCGCGGCTCGTACCCGGCCGCGCGCAGGGCCCCGGCGGTGCGGGGAAGAGCGTCTGGAACTGCGTTCACGCGTTCGACGCTACTGCCGGATCGCCGGTGCGTCGACGTGGAGCGACTCCAGCGTGGGCGCGCTGCCGCAGTCGCGGGCGGGCCGGTAAAATAGGGCGTCGTGTGCCGTCCCAGTGCGACCTTCGCCGTCTGGTCCGCCGCGTGGCTGAACGGAGCCGCCGCGTCCGACGATGTCCTCGACGCCCTGCTCGCGTGGGGTGAAGCCCATGATGTCGTCGCGGCCGACGCGGCCGCGGCGGAGGCGTTCACCCTGCCGCTCGCGTTCAACCGCGCGGCCACCCCGGTCCAGCTGCTGATGGCCTTGCGTTCGCAAGGAGCGAAAAGCCTGTGGCTGCTGCTCCCGGTCCCGGGCGACGTCCGCGGCCTCGGCGGCGCGGGTCCCTTCGCGGAGGCGGCGCTGCGCGCGGGCGACGCGGTGGTCCTCCCGGAGCTCGGTTTCGGGCTGGTGCCGCAGCCGATCGCCGAAGGCCTGGTGCGCTGGACGGTCTTCTCGCTGCCCGCGGCGGCCACGCCCGAGTACATCGGGCTGGGCGAAGCCGAGCACGGGCTGACGGACGCGATCCGCAACAGCGCGGGGGCGTTGCAGGCGCTTGACGTGGCTTCGGACCGGCCGGGGGTGCGGGCGGAGCTGTCGGCCCACCTGCGATCCCGCCCGGACGTCGACTGGCCGGCGGGAACGCCGGGGCGGGCGTTGCGGGTGCTGCAGCGGGCGGAGGAGATCGCGGCGATCCTGGCGATCGCATCGTCCGACGACCCGGGCGGCGCGCTGTCGGCCTCCGCTTCGTCGTTGCGCGCCGAAGCGCTGCGGCCGCTGTCGGAGGCGGTGCGGACGGCCCGCTGCGCGGCGGTCAACGAGGCAGTGCGGGTGTTCGCGGAGCAGACGGCCCGCGAGGGCTGAGGCCGGCTGTCCACAGCCCGGCCGTGATGTGGACAACGAGGCCGCACCTACGGCTCTTCCGGCTTTTCGTCGGTGGGGGCCGATACGCTGGACAAGGGCACGCCCCCAGGGAGGGCGGGGGCCGGTTACCGGGCCGGGCGCTTGGCCGGCTCGCAGCACCCCACCGCGCACGGTGCCCCGTTCACCGTGCAACCCGCCGCCGGGAACGGGGACAGCTTGCGCGGCTCCACCCCGTGCGTGTGCTCGCGCACCAGCTCCACCACCAGCTCCGCGAAGCGGGGGTCCGAAGCCGCCGTCGCCGCGCGGGCGAAGGCCATTCCGTGCTCCGCCGCGCGCTCGGCCGCTTCGTTGTCCAAGTCCCAGATCACCTCGAGGTGGTCCGACACGAACCCGATCGGCGAGACGACGACTCCGCGCACCCCCGAAGCGTGCAGCGCGTCGATGTGGTCGACGATGTCCGGCTCCAGCCACGGGACCTGCGGCGGCCCCGAGCGCGACTGCCAGACGACGTCGTAGGCATCGATGCCCGCCTCGGCCGCCACCAGCCGCGCCGCCTCCGCGATCTGGCGCGAGTACCGGTGGCCGCCCTCCGACGGCGGGCCGGAGGCACGATCGGCGCTCGAAGGGACCGAGTGCGCCGTGAACACCGTGCGGATCCCGGGCACGTCACCCAGCGACGCGTGCGCCGCGCGGACGCCGTCCGCCACCGCCGAGACGAACAGCGGGTGGTCGAAGAACTGGCGCAGCTTCACCAGTTCGGGGGCGTCCGGACCGACCGCCGCGCGGGCTCGCTCGATGTCCTCGTCGTACTGGCGGCACGCCGAGTAGCCGCCGTACGCGCTCGTCGGGAACACCAGGATCCGGCGAGCACCGGACGTCGTCAGCGACGCCAGCGTGTCCTCGACCATCGGGTGCCAGTTGCGGTTGCCGAAGTGCACCGGCAGGTCGATCCCGGCGGCCGAGAGCCGCTTTTCCACCGCGGCCATCGCGTCGCGGTTCAGCTCGTTGATCGGCGAGACGCCGCCGAAGTGCTGGTAGTGCTCGGCGACCTCGAGGAGCCGTTCCCGCGGCACGCCCCGGCCCTTGGTGACGTTTTCGAGGAACGGCATGACGTCGTCCGGTCCTTCCGGACCGCCGAACGAAAGCCACAGCAACGCGTCGTATCCCACCCCGTCATCTTGCCGATGTGGCGGCCCGCACGCTGACGCGGGCCGGTTATGAATCGACCGGTCCAAAACCCTGGTAGGCTCGTGCCCATGGCCAGGCCACGGGAGTTCGACGAGACCGCCGCCGTCGAGAGCGCGATGCACGCGTTCTGGACCCGCGGCTACGAGGCGACGTCGACGCAGGACCTGTGCGAGGCCACCGGGCTCGGGCGCAGCAGCGTCTACAACACCTTCACCAGCAAGAAAGCGCTGTTCCAGCGCACCTTGACGCACTACAGCGCCCAAGGTCTCGCCGGCCGGAAAACCGTCCTCGAGGGGCCGGGCACCGCCGCCGACCGCCTCGCGGCCATGTTCGACGGCCTCATCGACGACGAACTGGAGCACGACCGGCGCGGCTGCCTCGTCGTCAACACCCTCGCCGAACTCGGCACCCCCGACGACGAGGTCGGCGAAGCCCTTCGCCGCGACACCGAGCAGCAGCTGGCCCTGCTCGGCGAGTGCGTGCGCGAAGGCGTCCTCGACCGCAGTCTCCGGGACGGCCGCACCCCGGCCGACGTCGCCGAGTTCCTGCTCAGCACCATCTCCGGGCTCCGGGTGATGTCCCGCCGCGGCGCGAGTCCCGAAGCCATGCACGCCGTCGCGGACCTCGCCCTCTCGGCCGTCACCGCCTAGCAGCCGGCCCGGACCAGACGAACCGCTGCCCGAATTTTGTACTGACCGATACACAACCAAGGAGGACCCGTGCCCCTGGCCGTCTTCGTCCTCGGGCTCAGCGTGTTCGCGCTGGGCACGTCCGAGTTCATGATCACCGGCCTGCTCCCCGGAATGGCCACCGACCTCGGCGTCACCATCCCCGACGCCGGCCTGCTGATCTCCGCCTTCGCGATCGGCATGGTCGTCGGCGCTCCACTGCTGGCCATCGGCACCCTGCGGCTCCCCCGCCGCCGGACGCTGCTCGCCCTGCTCGCGGTCTTCTTCGGGGCGCACGTCGTGGGTGCGCTCTCCACCGGCTACGCGCTGCTGTTCGCGACCCGGGTGGTCGCCGCGCTCGCCTGCGCGGGCTTCTGGGCCGTCGCCGTGGCGACGACGATCGCGCTGGTGCCCGTCGAGCGCCGCGGCCGGGCGATGGCGGTGCTGGTCGGCGGGCTGACCGTGGCCAACATCGCCGGCGTCCCCGCGGGCACGTTCATCGGCCAGCACGCGGGCTGGCGGACGGCGTTCTGGGCGGTCGCGGCCGTGACCCTGCTGGCGGCGGCCGGAGTGGCCGCGCTGGTGCCGGAGACCACCGGCGCCGGGATGAGCGTCCGCACCGAGCTGCGGCTGTACCGGCGCGGCCGGGTCTGGCTCGCCCTCGGCGTGATCGCCTTGTGCCAGGCCATGATCTTCGCCGCGTTCAGCTACCTCGCGCCGCTGCTGACCGAGACCGACGGCCTGCCGCCGGAGTGGGTCCCGGGTGTCCTCGCCCTGTTCGGCGTCGGCGCGCTCGCCGGGATCACGGCCGGCGGGCGGCTGGCCGACCGGCACCCGTTCGCGACGCTCTACGGCTGCGTCGCGCTCGCGCTGGCCGCCCTGCTCGTCCTGGCCCTCACGACGGACCCGGTGGTCGCCGTGGCGGCGGTGCTCGTCTTCGGGGCCGCCGGGTTCGGCGCCAACCCGGCGCTGAACGTGCGCACGTACGCCGTGGCCGGGAACGCGCCGACGCTCGTCGGCGCCAGCACGACGGCGGCGTTCAACGTCGGCAACACGATCGGCCCGTGGCTCGGCGGCGTCGCGATCGGCGCCGGCCTGGGCTTCCCGAGCGTCGCGTGGACGGGCCTTGCCCTCGGCGCCGCCACGCTGGTCGCGCTCACGGTCGCGGTCGTCGTCCAGCGGAACGACGACCGCGAACCGGTGCTCGCGTGAGGATCAGATGCCGAGGGCGTGGACCCCGCCGTCGACCATGATCATCGAGCCGGTGGTGGCCGGCAGCCAGTCCGACAGCAGCGCGCAGACGCTCTTGGCCGTCGGGTCCGGGTCCGAGCTGTCCCAGCCGAGCGGCGCGCGGTCGCCCCAGCCGTCCTCGAGGTCCGAGAAGCCCGGGATCGACTTCGCGGCCATCGTCTTCATCGGGCCCGCGCTGACCAGGTTGACGCGGATGCCCTGCGGGCCCAGTTCCTTCGCCAGGTAACGGTTGACCGACTCCAACGCGGCCTTCGCGACACCCATCCAGTTGTAGACCGGCCACGCGACGCGGGCGTCGAAGTCCATGCCCACGATCGACCCACCACGACCCATCAGCGGCAGGGACGCCTTCGCCAGCGACATGAACGAGTACGCCGAGACCTCGACCGCGGTCTTGACGTCTTCGGCGGGCGCGTCGAGGAACGGCGCGCCGAGGCAGGTCTGCGGGGCGAACCCGATCGAGTGCAGCACGCCGTCGAGGCCGTCGACGTGCTCGCGGATCCGGTCGGCGAGGGTGTCGAGGTGCTCCTGGTTCGTCACGTCCAGTTCGATCACCGGCGCGGGCTCGGGCAGCCGCTTCGCGATGGTTTTGACCAGCGACATGCGCCCGAAGCCGGTCAGCACCACCTTCGCGCCCTCCTGCTGTGCGATCTTGGCCGCGTGGAAGGCGAGCGAGGCGTCGGTGATGATGCCGGTGATCAGCAGGCGCTTGCCTTCGAGCAGTCCGGGCACGGGTCCTCCAGGTCTTGGTTCGGTGAACGGGAACGCTGTGTCTTCTAAAAGCGTCAGTGACCGAGGCCGAGGCCGCCGTCGACCGGCAGCACCGCGCCGTTGACGTAGCCGGCTTCGTCGGAGGCCAGGTAGCGCACCGCGGCGGCGATCTCCGACGGCTCGGCGTACCGGCCGGAGGGCACCTGCGCGAGGACCTGCTTCTTGCGGTCCTCGGACAGCTGGTCGGTCATGTCGGTGTGCACGAAGCCGGGGGCGACGACGTTCGAGGTGATGTTGCGGGAGCCGAGCTCACGCGCCAGCGAACGCGCGAAGCCGACGAGGCCCGCCTTCGACGCCGCGTAGTTGGCCTGGCCGGCCGAGCCGGAGAGCCCGACGACCGAGGAGATGAAGACGAACCGGCCCCACTTGCCACGCAGCATGCCGCGCGAAGCCCGCTTCGCGACCCGGTACGCGCCGGTCAGGTTCGCGTCGATGACGCGCTCGAACTGCTCGTCGCTCATCCGCATCAGCAGCGTGTCGTCGGTCAGCCCGGCGTTGGACACCAGCACCTCGACCGCGCCCTGGTGCTCCTCGACGAGCTTGAACGCCGCGTCGACCTGTTCGGTGTCGGTGACGTCCGCCTGCACCCCGAAGACCCCCTCGGGCGCCCCCGAACCACGGTGCGTGACGGCGACCCGGTGTCCCTGCTCCGCGAGATCCCGGGCGATCGCCAGACCGATGCCCCGGTTGCCCCCGGTGACCAGAACCGACCGTCCCACAGTGTTCTCCCTCTTCGTCGACCGTGCGCTGATGTCGGGCACGAGGTTATCGGCAGCGCCGCGGCCTCGCGCACCCGCGCCCGGAGGTGCCCGCGACCGTCCTAAGCGGGTGTTAGGAACTGCCTCCCGACCTTGCTGGTTACCCGCTGGTTGGTCACCGTGAGTCGCAACACAGGAGGTCGACGATGACAACCCGGATCAGCGGCGCCACCACGGGGGCCGTCAGCGAGAAACGCGTGATCGGCAACGTGCTGCGCGGCTCCATCGGCAATCTGGTCGAGTGGTACGACTGGTACGCCTACGCGGCGTTCACCACGTACTTCGCCAAGTCCTTCTTCCCGACGACCGACACGACGGCGGCCTTCCTCGGCACCGCCGCGGTGTTCGCGGTCGGGTTCCTCATGCGCCCGCTCGGCGGCTGGATGCTCGGCCGGTTCGCCGACCGCTTCGGCCGGCGCAGCGCACTGGTGCTGTCGGTCACGTTGATGGCGGGTGGCTCGCTGCTCATCGCCGTCACGCCGAGCTACCACACGATCGGCCTCGCGGCGCCGATCCTGCTGCTGGTCGCCCGGCTGATCCAGGGCTTGTCCGTCGGCGGCGAGTACTCCACGTCGGCGACCTACCTGTCCGAAGTGGCCACTCCCGGCAAGCGCGGGTTCTACTCCAGCTTCCAGTACGTGACGCTCTACGGCGGCCAGCTGCTGGCGCTGGGCCTCCAGCTGGTCCTGCAGGGGCTGCTCACCGAGCAGCAGCTGACGTCGTGGGGCTGGCGGATCGCGTTCGGCGTCGGCACGGTGGCCGCGCTCAGCGTCATGTGGCTGCGCCGCGGCATGGACGAGTCCGAGAGCTTCACGCGCGCGGCGGACGAGAGCAAGGAGACCGGCGAACGCGGCACGCTGCGCGCGCTGGCCAAGTACCCCAAGGAGATCGCGCTCGTCGTCGGCCTGACCCTCGGCGGCACGGTGGCGTTCTACACCTTCGCCACCTACAGCCAGAAGTTCCTCGAGAACACCGCCCACATCCCGCGGCGCACGGTCACGATCATCCTGTTCTCGGCGATCCTCCTCGCGGCGATCCTGCAGCCGCTCGCGGGCAAGCTGTCCGACCGGATCGGCCGCCGCCCGCTGCTGCTGTTCTTCGGCATCGCGGGCACGCTGCTCACCGTGCCGATCATGACGGTGATGGGCTCGACCCGGAACCCGGTCGGCGCGTTCTTCCTCGTCCTGGCCGGGCTCTTCGTCGTGGCGGGCTACACGTCGATCAACGCGATCGTGAAGGCCGAGCTGTTCCCGACGAAGATCCGAGCCATCGGCGTCGGGCTGCCCTACGCGCTGACCGTGGCGATCTTCGGCGGCACCGCGGAGCTCATCGCCCAGGCGCTGAAGAGCGCCGGGCACGAGTCGGTCTTCTTCTGGTACGTCGCGGGTTGTGTCCTGGTTTCCCTGATCGTCTACGGCACAATGCGGGAAACCTCGAAGTCCTCTGAACTCGAGGATCGCCGAGAAAACGAACACTGAGAAGGGGATGGCCGTGCGCGTGCTCCTCGTCGAAGACGACGCCGGGGTCGCGGGCGCGCTCGCCGAGTCGCTGCACGCGCGCGGTCATCCCGTCACCAGCGTCGGCCGCGGCGCCGACGCCCTGCACCGCCACCGCGACGCGGACCTCGTCCTCCTGGACCTGGGCCTGCCCGACCTCGACGGACTCGACGTCCTGCGCAAGATCCGCGCCGTGTCACCGGTGCCGGTGATCGTGCTGACGGCCCGCGGCGACGAACGCTCGGTCGTGCGCGGCCTGCGCCTCGGCGCGGACGACTACCTGACCAAGCCGGTCCGGCTGGCCGAACTGCTGGCCCGGATGGACGCCGTCGTGCGCCGCGCCGTCGCCCGCGAGGCACCCGCCGGCGACGTAGTGCGCATCGAGGACGTCGAGATCGACCTCGGCGCCCGCCGGGTCCTCGTCGCCGGCCGCGACATCGGGCTGACGACCAAGGAGTTCGAGGTCCTGGCCGTGCTCGCCGCCCGTCCCGGCACCGCGGTCAGCCGCCAGCAGCTGATGGACGAGGTGTGGGGCGACGCCTACCTCGCGGTGTCGCGCTCGCTCGACGTCCACCTGACCGCGCTGCGGGCGAAGCTGGACCGGCCCGGCCTGCTCACCACCATCCGCGGCTTCGGCTACCGGCTCGGCCGGGACTGACCCCGTGCGCACCCGGCTGCTGGTGGTCCTGGTCGCCCTCGCGCTCGCGGTGGTCGCCGCGTTCGCGGTGCCGCTGCTCGTGTCCACCGCCGAGCAGCGCACCCAGCAGCTGGTCATCTCCCGCACCGCCGACGTCGACCGGTTCGTGGTGCTGGCCCAGCAGGCCGTCGACACGCGCGACCCGGCCGCGCTCGCCGCCGACGCGGCCCGCTACGCCGAGCTGTACGGCGAAGGCGTCGTCATCGTCGACGCCCGGCGCGCACCGCTGGTGCAGGCCGGCGGGCTGACCGTGGCCGACCCGGCGGTGCACGCCCTGGTCGAGGCGACGATGCGCAACGAGCCCGCGCCGCAGGCCGGCCGGCTCGGCCCGTGGTCGGGCGAACCGGCGTACTTCGCGCGGCCGGTCGGCACCGGCACCCGGGTGTCCGGCGTCGTCGTGCTGCGAGCGTCGGTGACGGCGGCGGCCGCGGACGTCGCCACCCGCTGGGGCACCATCGGCGCCGGGGCGCTGCTGGTCGCGGTGGTGTTCGTGCTGCTCGCCGTGGTGCTGGCCCGCTGGATGGTGCGACCGCTGCACGAGCTGGAGACCGGCGTCCTGGCCGTCGCCGCCGGGCACCGCGCGCACGTCCCCGAACGCACCGGGCCGCGGGAGCTGCGGGTGCTGGCCGGCGAGGTCAACCGGATGTCCGAGGCCGTGCTCGAAGCGGCCGACCAGCAGCACCGGCTCATCGCCGATGCCTCCCACCAGCTGCGCAACCCCCTGGCCGCGCTGCGGCTGCGGGTGGACTCCCTGGCCAACCAGGTCGAGGGCGGCAGCACCACCTATCGCGCGACCGTCGCCGAGGTCGAACGGCTGGAGCGGCTCCTCGACGGGATGCTGGCGTTGGCGCTGGCCGAAAGCACCGCGACCCGCGTCGCGGCCGGTGGGGCGGACGAGTCGTGCGACCTCGCTTCCGTGCTCGCCGAACGCGTCGACGCCTGGCGGCCGTCCGCCGACGACGCCGGGGCGACGCTCGTGCCGCCGCCCGGACACGACGAGCCGGTCACCGTCCGCTGCCCGGAAGGTGAACTGGCGCAGATCCTCGACGTGCTGCTGGACAACGCCGTCCACTACGCCGGCCGCGGCGCGAAGATCACCACGGACTGGGAAAGCGGGTGGGAAACGGCCACTCTCGTCGTCCGCGACGACGGCCCCGGACTGTCCACCGAGGACCGTGCGCGGGCGACCGAGCGCTTCTGGCGCGCCGGCGGCGAAGGCGCCCCGCGCGGGACCGGGCTCGGGCTGGCCATCGCGCACCAGCAGGTGCGTACCCGCGGCGGGACCCTCGAACTGCGCCAGGCGGTCCCGCGCGGGCTCGAAGTCCGCGTCACGCTGCCCCTCTCGGAGGCGCCATGACGACTCTTACGCGGCGAAGCGTCCTGCTCGGCGGCCTCGGGCTGGCCCTGGCCGGCTGCTCGACGTCCGGTTACGGCGGTCCCGAACGGACGGTCACGATCGCGGCCGGCGAACGCGGCGGCTTCTACCTGGCTTTCGCCGAGCTCCTGTCCGCCGAGCTGAACCGGGCCGAGCCGCGGCTGCACGCCACCGCCGTGCCGACCGAGGCGAGCGTCGCGAACGTCGGCCTCGTGCGGCACGGGCAAGCCGACCTCGGGCTCGTGCTCGCCGACGTCGCCCAGACGGCGCTCGCCGGGAACGCGCCGTTCGCGGGGACGGTGCCGCTGCTCGCGCTCGGCCGCGTCTACGAGAACTACCTGCAGCTCGTGGTCCGGGCGGACGGGCCGGTGCGCCGGCTCGCCGACCTGGCGGGCCGCCCGGTGTCGCTCGGCGCGGGCGGATCCGGCGCGGCCCAGCTCGGCGAGCGGCTGTTCGCGAAGGCCGGAGTCGCCGTCGACGCCCGGCACCTGCTCTTCGACGACGCCGTCCAGGCTCTGGCCGGCCGGCGGATCGACGCCATGCTGTGGTCCGGGGGCGTGCCGACACCGAAGCTCTCGGACCTCACCCGCACGACGCCGATCGCGCTGCTGCCGCTCGACGCGCTGGTCCCGCCGCTGCGCGCCGCGTACGGACCGGTGTACGACCAGGTCCAGGTGCCCGACGGCGCGTACCGCGGTGTCGGGGCCCTGGGCACGATCGGCGTGGCGAACCTGCTGGTCTGCTCCCCCGCGCTGCCCGACGACGTCGCCGCCGCGGTCGTCCGGCTGCTCGTCGAGCGGGCGACCGACCTCGTGCCCGCCGAGGCGGTCGGCACGCAATTTCTCGACGTCCGGACGCTGATCGGCACGCAGCCGGTGCCGCTGCAGCCGGGCGCGGCGGCCGCGTACCGGGCGCTGCACGGCTGAGCGCTAGATTGGGCCGGTGACCGAACCCCGCCGCCCGATCGCCGAGCTGCCGCTGCGCGTGCGCTACCACGAGTGCGACGGCCAGGGCATCGTCTTCAACGCCCACTACCTGGCCTATGTGGACATGTGCGCCTTCGAGGCGGAGAAGGTCCTGTTCGGTTCGCACGACGAGTTCCTGGCCCACCGCACCGACGTCGTGGTGGCGGAGGCGAACCTGAAGTTCCGTTCGCCGGCGCGGTACGACGAAGAGCTGGTCGTCTCGCAGTACCTGACCCACCTCGGGACGACGTCCCTGATCTTCGACTTCGAGATCCGCCGCGGCGAGGTCCTCGTGGCGGCGGCGACCCTCCGGTACGTGTTCATCGACCCGGCCACCCTGCGTCCGGCGGCGCCACCCGACCCGGTCCGCAAGGTGTACGCGGCCCTGCTCGAGGACTGAGCCGTGTTCCGCATTCTCTTCCACCAGCCCGAAATCCCGCCGAACACGGGCAACGCGATCCGGCTCGCGGCGAACACCGGGTGCGAGCTGCACCTGGTCGAGCCGTTGGGGTTCACGCTGGAGGACAAGCAGCTGCGCCGGGCCGGGCTCGACTACCACGACCTCGCGCGCGTCCACGTGCACGCGTCGCTGCCGGAGGCGTGGGAAGTGTTGCTGCCGGCGAAGGTCTACGCGTTCAGCGCGTCGGCGACGCGGCTGTACACCGATGTTTCGTACGCGCCGGGCGACGTGCTGATGTTCGGGCCGGAGTCGGCAGGCCTGCCCGCTGCGGTCCAGGAGGCACCCGAGGTGACCGACCGCGTGCGGCTGCCGATGGTGCCGACGAGCCGGTCGCTCAACCTGGCCAACACCGCGGCGATCACGGTCTACGAGGCCTGGCGGCAGAACGGCTTCGCGGGCGCTTGATCACCCTCCGGTAGGTTCGCCGGATGCGACAGCAGTTCCTGGGGGCGCTCATCGGCGCCGCGTTCGGCACCGTGTTCGTCCTCGTCAACTCCGGGGCCCCGCTCCCGGCGGCGATCGGCTGGGTGCTGCGCGCCCTGGCCGTGGCCGCCCTCGCGGCGGTGGTGCTCCTCGGCGTCCGCGCCGGCGGCCGCCCGACCCTCGAGGGACGGCCGATGTTCGGGCCGAGCTACCGGGTGATCGTCCTCGGCGAAGTGGTGCTGCTCGTCGCCGGCTTCTTCGTGCTCAGCCTGCTGGACGCGCCGGTGCAGGCGAACGTCGCGTGGATCGCGACCATCGTCGGCCTCCACTTCGTCGCGCTGGCCTCGGCGTGGAAGACGCGGTCGATCCTGGTGGTCGGGGTGGTCCTGACCGGGCTGGGCGTCATCGGCCTGGCCCTGCTCGGGAGCGCCGTAACGTGGGTCCCGTTCGTCAGCGGCGTCCTCTCCGGGGTGACCCTGCTCGGCGGAAGCCTCTACGGCGTCCGCCGAGCCTGAGTCACGGGAGCCGCTGGCCGAAGAACAGGCTGGCCGCCGCGCCCATCATGAGGATCAGTGTCCCGACCACCACCCACGGCTTGCTCGCGTCGGCGTCCTTCAGCTCGTAGCCGATCTGCTCGCCGAGGTCCGCGTACACCTTCTTCAGCTCTTCGGCGCTGGCCGCCTTGTAGAAGTCGCCGCCCGACAGCCGCGCGATCTCGCGCAGGGACTCGTCGTCCACGCTGACCGGCTGGGGCTTGTCGTCGATGGTGACCGAGCCGTGGGTCGTGCCGAACGAGATCGACGAGATCGGCACGCCGGCCTGCTTCGCCGCCTGCGCCGCCGTGTAGCCGCCGCGGGCCGCGTACAGGTCTTCGGGCACCGTCTGCTTGCCGTCGGACATCAGCACGACGCGGGCCGGCGGCGGTCCGTCGGCCCCGCCCACGACGCTGGAGAAGCTCTCCACCGACTGCAGCGCCGCGAAGATGCCTTCCCCGGTCGCCGTCGACTGGGCCAGCTTCAGGTTCTCGATCGCCTTGATCACGCCGTTGCGGTCGGTGGTCGGGTTGACCAGCACGGTCGCCGTGCCCGCGAACGAGATCAGGCCCAGGTTGATCCCCGGGGTCATGTTCCGCGCGAACTGCGTCGCCGCGTCCTGCGCCGCCTTCAGCCGCGTCGGCGCGACGTCGGTGGCCTCCATCGACAGCGAAACGTCGATCACCAGGATCACGGTCGCCCGGTTGCGCGGCACCTTCTGCTCGGCGGTCGGCCCGGCCAGCCCGACCGTGAGCAGCAGCAGCGACAGCACGATCAGCACCGCCGGCAGGTGCCGCACCCAGCCCTGGCTCTTGGGCGCGACCTTCTCCAGCAGGGCGAGGTTGGCGAAGCGCATGGTCCGCTTCCGCCGCGCGCGCTGCGCCAGCACGTACCCGATCGCGACCGCCGCGACGGCGATCAGCAGCAGGAACCACCACGGCGCGCTGAATCCCGTCAAACTCACGCCACACCCCCCGACCAGCGACGCTTGCGAGCGACGACGAACCGCACCATATCGGCGATCCAGTCGGCGTCGGTGCGCAGCGTCAGGTGCGCCGCCCCCGCGCGCCGCAGGCCGGCCGCCACCGTCTGGCGGTGGGCGTGGGCCGCGGCCCCGAACTCCTTGCGCAGCAAGGCCGACGCATGCACTTCGCGCTGTTTCCCTGTCTCCGGGTCGGCCAGCACGACGGTGCCCACCTCGGGCAGGTCGACGTCGCGCGGGTCGAGGACTTCGATCGCGATCAGCTCGTGGCGCCCGCCCAGCGCCCGCAGCGGCCGCTCCCAGGACGCGTCGCCCAGGAAGTCGGAGATCACCACGGCCAGGCCACGGCGCCGCGGCGGGCGGCGCAGCGCCTCCAGCGCCTGGGCGAAGTCACCGCGCGTGCCCTCGGGCGCCCGCGGCGTCTCGGCCAGCTTCCGCACCAGCCCGCGGGCGTGCGCCAGGCCGCCGCGCGCCGGGATGCGGGTCGTCTCGGCGCCGGTGGAGATCAGGCCGCCGAGCCGGTTGCCGCCGCCCCCGGTGAGGTGGGCGACCGCCGCGACCGCGCAGACCACCAGGTCGCGCTTCTCGCACAGCGCCGTCCCGAAGTCGAGGCTCGCCGAGAGGTCGGCGACGACCCACGTCTCCAGCTCGCGGTCGGCCACGGTCTCGCGGATGTGCGGGGTCGTGGTGCGGGCGGTGACCGCCCAGTCCATCCGGCGGACGTCGTCGCCGGGCTGGTACGGGCGGGCCTCGCCGGGCTCGGACCCCGGCCCCGGCACCAGGCCGAGGTGGTTGCCCTGCAGCAGCCCGTCGAGCCGGCGGCGGACGTCGAGTTCCAGGGTCCGGAGCCCGGCCTCCAGCCGGTCGCCGCGCAGGACCGGCGGCGCCCACGAAGGGCGGGTGCCCTTCTCGTTCTTCGCCATCGCCGGTTACCTGACCGGCGCGCCCGCCGGGACCGGGCCGCCCTGGCCGGCCCCGCCCTGCGGCCGGGCCGAGACCTGCGGCAACGGCACGGTCTGCAGCACGCGCGTGATGATGTGGTCGATGGGCACGCCGTCGGCGAGGGCGTCGTAGGACAGCACGAGCCGGTGGCGCAGGACGTCCGGCACGACGTCGACGACGTCCTGCGGCAGCACGTAGTCGCGGCCGCGGACCAGGGCCAAGGCCCGGGCAGCGGCGATGATGCCGAGGCTCGCGCGCGGAGAGGCGCCGTAGGACACCCAGCCGGCGACGTCGGCGAGGCCGTGCTCGTTCGGCGTCCGGGTGGTCAGCACGAGCCGGACGACGTAGTCGACGAGGGCGTGGTGCACGAACACCTGCGCCGCGACGCCCTGCAGCCGGACCAGCTCGCCCGGGCTGAGCACCTCGTGCGGGGTGGGCGGGGTGACGCCCATCCGGTAGATGATCTCGCGCTCCTCCTCGGCGGAGGGGTACTCGACGAGGATCTTGAACAGGAACCGGTCGCGCTGCGCCTCGGGCAGCGGGTACACGCCCTCGTTCTCGATCGGGTTCTGCGTGGCGAGGACGAGGAACGGGTCGGGCATCGGGAACGTCTGCCCGCCGATCGACACGTGCCGCTCGGCCATCACCTCGAGCATCGCCGACTGCACCTTCGCCGGCGCGCGGTTGATCTCGTCGGCGAGGACGAAGTTCGCCACGACCGGACCGAGCTCGACGTCGAACCGCTCGGCGCCCTGGCGGTAGATCCGGGTGCCGAGGATGTCCGCGGGCACGAGGTCGGGGGTGAACTGGACGCGGGAGAACGAGCCGCCGACGACCCGGGCGAACGTCTCCACCGCGAGGGTCTTCGCCACGCCGGGCACGCCTTCGAGCAGCAGGTGGCCCTTGGCCAGCAGGCCGACCAGCATCCGCTCGACCAGGCGGTCCTGGCCGACGATGATCCGCTTGACCTCGAACACGGTCCGCTCCAGCAACTGGGCGTCCCGGGCCGGCGTGCCGGGCTGTTGCCCGTTCCCGCCCTCGGCGTAGCCGGGCTCGGTCACTCTGCCTCCTCGAAAGTTCGTGCGCCGCCCCCGCGACGGTGATCACGCGGTGCGACCGTACTGCGTCCCCCGGTCGTCCGTCTCATCCGGCACGCGGACGCACGGGTTGGCCCGTCAGTAGCCAACACCTCCCCCGGTGTGACATCTGTGAAGCAGGCTCAGCGGTGGCGCTCGAGGTCCTCGGGGGTGTCGATGTCGTCCGCTTCGCCCAGTTCGGCCGGCACGTCGGTGATGCGCAGGCCGGTCAGGGTGCGCCGCAGCGCCGCGTTCTCCGGCCGCTCCGGCAGCGCCGCCTCCAGCGCGGCGACCCGCCAGGCGCCGAGCAGCCACTGCCGGGACCCGGTGGCGTCGACGAGGACGGCGCCGTCGCCGTCGCCGATCGCCGCGACCAGACGGTCCACAGTGGACCGGCGGACGCCCGGCAGGTCGGCGGCCAGCACGGCGACCACGTCGACGTCGGCCGGGACGAACGCGAGCCCCGCGGCCAGCGCCGCCACCGGCCCGGTCCCCGGCACCGGTTCCCGCGTCCACACGACGTCGAAGCCGGGCCGCCGCGGGCCGACGGCGATCACCCGCTCGGCGCCGTCCAGGGCGTGGATCGCGCGGACGAGCAAGGGTTTCCCGCCCACCGACAGGGCCGGCTTGTCCACACCGGACAGCCGGCGGGCCGATCCTCCGGCCACCACGATCCCCGCGTACCGCATCCGGGGAGGCTAGCCGCCCGGCGCGAGGCAGGTGAAGCCCGCCCGGCACCGCGGGCACGGTCGCCGTCCACCGGGGCGGAAGCATCGACGCGCCCGTGCTCACGACGCCGTTTCGGCGACGCGACGAACGGCGGAGAAACGCCTGCCTCAGCGGCCCAGCACGAGGTAGGCGAAGCCCAGTACGCCCCGGTAGTCGCGGACGTACTGGCGCTGCCGCTCGTCGAGCCACTCCCGCACCTGCGCGGCCCGCGGGTCGGCCGGGTGCGCCAGCAGCCACTCCTGCCAGCCCGCGCGGGAGGTCGACTCGAAGTCGTCCCATTCGAGCTGATCGGCCGTGCTGAGGTGCAGGACCCGCCAGCCGGTCGCGTCGGCGGCGTCGAGCAGCTCGGGCAGCGGCAGCACGTCCGGGCCGAAGGTCTCGCGCGCCGCGGGGTTCGGCGCCGCCGCCCAGTAGCCGTCGCCGTAGAGCAGGCGCCCCGACGGCACCACCCGGGCGAGCCGCTCCAGAGCGAGCTTCGCCGAGCCGAAGGCGTGTGAGGCGCCGATGCAGATCGCCCGCTCGACCGGGCCGTCCCAGGTCGCGGCGTCGCCCTCGGCGAACCCGGCCCGCGCCGCCAGCCCGCGGTCACGGGCGGCCGCGCGCCCCCGCTCCAGGACCGTCGCGTCGGTGTCGACGCCGGTTCCGCGCAGATCCGGCGTCCGGCCGACCGCCCGCAGCAGTAGCTCACCCCAGCCGCAGCCGAGGTCGGCCAGGTGCCCCGGCCCCAGGGCCAGCCGGTCGAGCAGCACCTCGGCGTGAGTCTCGGACAGGGGCGCGTTCCAGCGCATCCGTGAGCGCCGCAGCGCGTTCAGTTCGTCGTCCACGCGGCCGATCCTGGCGGCCGGCCGAGCCCGCGTCGAGCGAGTTTCAGCCGATCAACCGGGTCGCGTAGGGCATGATCCCGCCGTAGCGCACCGGCGCGACCCGGACCCGCAGGCCGGACTGCGGCGCCTCGACCATCTGCCCGCCGCCGAGGTAGAGCGCGACGTGGTGGATGCCGCCGGCGCCGCCCCAGAAGAGCATGTCCCCGCGGCGCATCTGCGACAGCGGGACCCGGCGCCCCGCCGTGTACTGGTAGCCGCTGTAGTGCGGCAGGCCCCGGACCCCGGCGAACGCGTAGATCATCAGGCCGGAGCAGTCGAAGCCGATCTTGTTGTAGTCGCCGTAGCGGTCGGCGACGCCGCCGTCGCGGATGCCGCGGGTCGGGCCGCTCGCGTTGCCGCCGCCCCAGGCGTAGGGCAGGCCGACCTTGGACAGCGCCCGGGCGATGATCGCCTCGATCGACGACCCGGCCGGGCCCGCCGGCGGCCGGCTCGCCGGGCGGCCGCCGCCCCCGCCGGACGAGCCGAGCGCCGCCTGGCGGGCGCGCTCGTCGTCCTCGCGCTGCTTCTGGGCGAGCCAGTCCTGGTAGCGCTGCCGCTGGCCCTGCAGGCCGCTGACCTTGGACTGGGCGGTGTAGAGCTGCTGCTCGACGTCGGACTTGTTCTTCTCGAGCTGGGTGTTCTGGGACGCCTGGCTGTCCTGCGCGCTGATCGCGGCGGACTGCGCGGAGTCCGCGCTGGTCTTCGCCTGGCGGGCGGCGTCCTGCTTCTGCTGGGCGATCTCGGCGGCCTTGCGGGCCGCGGAGTCCTTGTTCGACTTCTCGGTCTGCGCCTGCTGGAGCCGGTCGAGGGCGTTGAGCCGGTCGCCGCCGACGGCGTCGAGCAGCTGCGCGCGGGCCAGCATGTCCTTGGGGCTGTCGGCGCTCAGGTACGCCGAGAGCGAGCCGACCGTGCTGCCTTGCTGGAAGCTCGCGGCGGCGAAGGTCTTGAGGTCGTTCCGCGCCTTCTCGATGGCCGCGGCCGCCGCGTCCGCCTCGGTCCGCGCGGCTTTCGCGTCGTTCTCCGCCTGCGCGGCGGCGTCCTGCGCCGACTGCAGGTCGACCAGGGCCTTGTTGGCCTCTTCCTGCTTGAGCTCGACGTCGTCCTGCAGCTGCGACAGCTTCTGCTCGGCCTGGGCCAGCTGGTTGGTCAGCCGGCCGACCTCGCCGGCCTTCGCGGTGGCCTCGTTCTTGCTGTTGTTCAGCTCCGAGTCGCTCGGGTTGGGCGGCGGCGGGGGCGCGGCGAGGCCCGTGCCGCCGGCGCCGAACAAGATCACCAGGGCCAGCGTGCTCACGGTCAGTCCACGGCGAGCGCCCGGCACCTTCCCGCCCCTGCGCCGTTCCGGCACGACCGCCACCTCCGCTCACCTGCGCACATCGCGCGTCACTGCAGTCACACCACTATCACAAGCATCACCGGAAACTTACACACCGTAGGCACCAATTCCCCTTATCGAGGGACCCCCCGCGCGGATGGCGCAGCCCACACCGCGTGTCGTCTTGTCCGGTAAACAGGACGCGCGTACTGTTTGAGGCACCGCGAGGTGTGCCATCCCGAATCCGGTCCTACGGTGGGGGTGCGCAAGACTCGCCACCACCGAACCCGACCGAACTGACCTCAGGACTCGACCGCCGCACCGGCGCGGAAGTCCATGCCACTGGAGTTAGACGTGACCGCACCTGCCAGCAAGGACAGCTTCGGCGCCAAAGACACGCTGAAGGTCGGCGACGCCTCGTACGAGGTGTTCCGCCTGAACAAGGTCGAGGGCGCCGAGCGCCTGCCGTACAGCCTGAAGATCCTGCTCGAGAACCTGCTGCGCACCGAGGACGGCGCGAACATCACCGCCGACCACATCCGCGCGCTGAGCTCGTGGGACCCGAAGGCCGACCCGTCGATCGAGATCCAGTTCACGCCCGCCCGCGTGATCATGCAGGACTTCACCGGTGTCCCCTGCGTCGTCGACCTCGCCACCATGCGCGAGGCCGTCACCGACCTCGGCGGCGACCCCGACAAGGTCAACCCGCTCGCCCCGGCCGAGCTGGTCATCGACCACTCGGTGATCATCGACGTCTTCGGCCGCCCCGACGCCTTCGAGCGCAACGTCGAGATCGAGTACGAGCGCAACCGCGAGCGCTACCAGTTCCTGCGCTGGGGCCAGGGCGCCTTCGACGAGTTCAAGGTCGTCCCGCCGGGCACCGGCATCGTGCACCAGGTCAACATCGAGCACCTCGCGCGCACCGTGATGAGCCGCAACGGGCAGGCCTACCCCGACTCCTGCGTCGGCACCGACTCGCACACCACCATGGTCAACGGCCTGGGCGTGCTGGGCTGGGGCGTCGGCGGCATCGAGGCCGAGGCCGCCATGCTGGGCCAGCCGGTGTCGATGCTCATCCCGCGCGTCGTCGGCTTCAGGCTGACCGGCGAGATCCCGGCCGGCGTCACCGCCACCGACGTCGTCCTCACGATCACCGAGATGCTGCGCCGCCACGGCGTGGTCGGCAAGTTCGTCGAGTTCTACGGCGAGAGCGTGTCCGCGGTGCCGCTGGCCAACCGCGCCACCATCGGCAACATGAGCCCGGAGTTCGGTTCCACCGCGGCGATCTTCCCGATCGACGAGGAGACCGTCCGCTACCTCAAGCTGACCGGCCGGTCCGCGGAGCAGGTCGCGCTGGTCGAGGCCTACGCCAAGGAGCAGGGCCTCTGGCACGACTCTTCGCACGAGGCGACCTACTCCGAGTACCTCGAGCTGGACCTCTCGACGGTCGTCCCGTCGATCGCCGGCCCGAAGCGCCCGCAGGACCGCATCGAGCTGACCGACG
Organism: Amycolatopsis sp. cmx-4-37; assembly: GCA_049998055.1. GTDB lineage: Bacteria > Actinomycetota > Actinomycetes > Mycobacteriales > Pseudonocardiaceae > Amycolatopsis. The sequence goes on from JAEBEK010000010.1 coordinate 138,736, forward strand.
CCAAGGCGTCGTTCCGGGTCTCGCTCGCCGACTACGTCACCGACGAGGTCGAGGGGTCCGCCGTGCGCGAGCCGGGCGTCCCCCAGCAGGAGCAGCCGAAGGGCGTCGAGTCCACTGTGGACGAGGCGTCGGCGGAGTCCTTCCCCGCCAGTGACGCGCCCGCGCACACCGCCTCGGGCAACGGCGGCGGCGAGCCGGCACCGCACCACACCGGCAAGGCCGCCGAGGGCCGCCCGAGCAAGCCGGTCAAGGTCTCGACGCCGGACCGCGGCGAGTTCGTCCTCGACCACGGCGCCGTGGTGATCGCCTCGATCACCTCCTGCACCAACACCTCGAACCCGTCGGTCATGCTCGGCGCCGCGCTGCTCGCGCGCAACGCCGTGGACAAGGGCCTCGCGGTCAAGCCGTGGGTCAAGACGTCGATGGCGCCGGGCTCGCAGGTCGTCACCGACTACTACACCAAGGCCAACCTGTGGCCGTACCTGGAGAAGCTGGGCTACCACCTGGTCGGCTACGGCTGCACCACGTGCATCGGCAACTCGGGCCCGCTCTCGGACGAGATCTCCGCGGCGATCCAGGAGAACGACCTCACCGCGGTCTCGGTGCTCTCGGGCAACCGGAACTTCGAAGGCCGGATCAACCCCGACGTGAAGATGAACTACCTCGCGTCGCCGCCGCTGGTCATCGCCTACGCGCTGGCCGGCACGATGGACTTCGACTTCGCGAACCAGCCGCTGGGTCAGGACAGCCGCGGCACCGACGTCTTCCTCAAGGACATCTGGCCGACCGCGCAGGAGATCCAGGAGACCATCGACCACGCGATCACGCAGGAGATGTTCACCAAGGACTACGCCGACGTCTTCGACGGCGGCGAGCGCTGGAAGGCGCTGCCCACCCCGGAGGGCAAGACCTTCGAGTGGGACGCCGAGTCCACCTACGTCCGGAAGCCCCCGTACTTCGAGGGCATGACGCCGGAGCCGGCGGCGGTCACCGACATCACCGGCGCGCGCGTGCTGGCGAAGCTGGGCGACTCGGTCACCACCGACCACATCTCCCCCGCCGGCGCGATCAAGCCGGGCACCCCGGCCGCGCAGTACCTCACCGAGCACGGCGTGGAGAAGAAGGACTTCAACTCCTACGGCTCGCGGCGCGGCAACCACGAGGTGATGATCCGCGGCACGTTCGCGAACATCCGGCTGCGCAACCAGCTCCTGGACGACGTGCAGGGCGGCTACACCCGCGACTTCACCCAGGACGACGCCCCGCAGGCGTTCATCTACGACGCGGCGCAGAACTACGCGGCGGCGGGCACCCCGCTGGTCGTGCTGGGCGGCAAGGAGTACGGCTCCGGCTCGTCGCGCGACTGGGCGGCCAAGGGCACCTCGCTGCTGGGCGTGCGCGCGGTGATCACCGAGTCGTTCGAGCGCATCCACCGGTCGAACCTGATCGGCATGGGCGTCATCCCGCTGCAGTTCCCGGCGGGCGAGTCGGCCTCGTCGCTCGGTTTGGACGGCACCGAGACGTTCGACATCTCGGGCATCACCAAGCTGAACGACGGCGAGACCCCGCGCACGGTGCACGTCACCGCCACCAAGGCGGACGGTACGAAGGTGGAGTTCGAGGCGGACGTCCGCATCGACACCCCGGGTGAGGCGGACTACTACCGCAACGGCGGCATCCTGCAGTACGTGCTGCGGAAGATGACGCAGGCGTAAGGATTCGTCCTTTAGGAGGGCCTCCCCGTCGTTCCGGCGGGGAGGCTTTCTTTTTCACTACCGTGGCCGCATGGGCGAAAACATCGGCACGGTCGACCTCGGCGACGGCGGCGAGCTTTCTTACGAAGAACGTGGCCGGGGGCGGCCACTGGTCTTTCTGCACGCGGGCGGGATGAACCGCGCGATGTGGAACGAGCAGTTCGCCCGCTTCGCCCGCGACCACCGCGTGATCCGCTACGACGCCCGCGGCAGCGGCGACTCGTCGAACCCGCCGGGCCAGCCCTGCCGGTACTCCCACTACGAAGACCTGAAGAAACTCCTCGACGCACTCGAGCTGGAACACCCGGTGCTGGTGGGCTGCTCGTTCGGCAGCCGCGTGTTCCTGGACTTCGCGGTGGCCCACCCCGGTCGCGCGGCCGGGTTGTTCCTCAGCTCGCCCGGGATCAGCGGGATGGAGTTCCGCGACCCGTACATCGTGCGGCTGCAGGCCGAACAGCAGCAGGCGGCCGACGCCGGCGACGGCGCGCTGGTCGTGGAGCTGCTCTTGCGGATGTGGGTGGACGGCCCGCACCGCACGCCCGCCGAGGTCGCCCCGGAGGTCCGGCAGTTCTGCCAGGCCATGGTGGTGGAGAACTACGTGAAGGGCCACGGGGCGCCGGACTTCGGCGTCGAACTGGGCGCGATCCGCCGGGTCGCGGCGATCCACGACCCGGCGCTGCTGGTGACGGGCGACCTGGACTCGACCGACATCTTCACCGTGGCCGATCTCGTCGACCGCGGGGCCCCGCACGCACGCCGGGCCCGGGTGCCCGGCGCCGCGCACATGGTGAACCTCGAGCAGCCCGCCCGCTTCGACCGGCTGCTGCGGGAGTTTCTCCACACCTGTTAAGCCGGCACGGCTTCCCAGCGCACGCTGGACACCGACGGCTCCAGCGAAAGCCGCGACACCGCCGCTTCCATCTGCGCGTCGTCGCGTTGGTCGCCGATCAGCTCCGCGCGCACCTCCACCGTGCGGTCCTCGCGGTCCGTGCTCAGCACCGACAGCAGCCGGAAGTCCGTGCGGTTCAACGACTGCACGAGCAACGCCCGGACGTGTGCCTCGGTCGCGTCGCGGGTCACCGCCTGGAACGCGTACCTCGCCGGCGTCTCGTCGCCCGCGTCCGGGCGGCGGTCGACGACCCGGCCCAGCGGCCGCAGCACCACGTTCACCCCGACGACGACGGCGGTGCCGAACGCGGCGATCGCGTACAGCCCGGACCCGGCGAGGGACCCCACCGCGGCCGAGCACCACAGCGTCGCCGCCGTGTTGAGGCCGCGGACGTTGAGGCCGTCGCGCAGGATGACGCCGGCGCCGAGGAACCCGATGCCCGAGACGATCTGCGCCGCCACCCGGGTCGGGTCGGCGTCGCCGCTCGTGCTCAGGCCGCCGAACCCGTGGGCGGACAGCAGCACGAACAGCGTCGCGCCGACCGCGACCAGTGCGTTGGTGCGCAGCCCGGCCATCCGGGCGCGGAACTGGCGCTCGAACCCGATGACGGCGCCCAGGCCGACGCCCGCGCCGACGCGCAGCAGCATTTCGAAGAGGGTCATGATCCGGCTCTTTTCCGGCGTGCGCGCACTGCCGGACAGGAGGAGACCGGACGAGGTCAGCCCAGCCGGAAGCCTCCGGTGAGCGCATGCCCGGTCGTCCGCTGACTGTCCGCTGGCATGTGCCGCTCACCTCGCTTCCGTTGCTCGTGGTCGATCAACCCGACCACTGTAGCGCCGGGCGCCCGTCGCGCGCTGTGATGATCGCTACGCCCAGTGCCGGCGCAGGTGCGGGACGAGGTCTTCGGGTCGCTCGTCGGGGAAGAAGAGTTTGGCGCCGGGTACCTCGACGACCTCGGTGACGCCGGGGACGGCGTCCCGGAACCGGTACGCCCACTCGATGCCGAAGTTCGGGTCGCCGGTACCCCACACGAGCAGCGTCGGTACCCGGAACTCCTTGAGCAGCGGCTCGATCGCGTCCAGCTCCTCGCCGCGGACCGACGTCAGCAGGCGCTCGAACTGCCGGGCCGCCTCCAGGGTCCCGAACACCGGACGCACAAAGGCTTCCACGACGTCGTCCGGTACCCGATCCGGACGTTCGTAGCCGCCGCCGAGGGCGCTGGCGCGCGCCCGCTCGAGGTCCGCGGCGAGCTGGACGGAAAGGGGGGCGAGCTGCCCGCGTTCGGCCAGCTCGACGACCGGGCGGAACGCCTCGGGCGGCAGATTGCCCTGGGTGTCGCAGTTGGTCAGGGTGAGCGTGCGCAGGCGGTCGGCGTGGTGCACGGCGAAGACCTGGGCGACCGCGCCGCCGGTGTCGTTGGCGACGACGTCGAGTTCGCCGAGTTCCAGCGACTCGCAGAAGTCGCCGAGCAGGCGCGCCAGCCCGTTCAGGCTCAGGTCCTGTTCGGGCGTCACGGGCGAGGCGCCGTGGCCCGGCAGGTCGGGCGCGACGCACCGCCGCTGCCCCGCCAGCTCGGTGATCGCCTTGCGCCACAACAGGTTGTTCGTTCCGGCGCCGTGCACGAAGAGCGCGACCGGCCCCTCGCCGACGTCGACGTAGCTCACCTCGCCCGACGCCGTCGACACGCGCCCGCGCTGGTCCTCCCAGGTTCGCAGATCCATGGTCTAAGGTCCCTCCAGAAGTAAACCGACTGACGGTCTAGTATGAACAGACCGTCAGTCGGTTTGTCAACGACGGAGACAGCCGACCCGCATGAACAAGAAGATCGACCGCGGCCAGGCGACCCGCGAGCACCTCGTCGCGGTCGCCACCGGCCTGTTCACCGAACACGGCTACGACGGCACCTCGATCGAGGCCGTCCTGCGGGCCGCCGAGGTGAGCCGGGGCGCGCTCTACCACCACTTCCCCGGCAAGGACGCGCTGTTCGCCGCGGTCCTGGACACCGTCTACGACCGGGTCGAAGCCGAGGGCGCGAAGGCCGTCGAGGGCATGACCGATCCGGCGGAGGCGTTGCGCGCCGCCTGCCTGACGTGGATCCGGAGCGCCGCGGACCCCGTGGTGCGGCAGGTGATGCTGATCGACGCACCGGCCGTGCTCGGCTGGCAGCGCTGGCGCGAAGGCGACGAGGCGCGCACGCTCGGCAAGCTCAAGGTCGCCCTGCGGCTCGCGGGCCGCCTCGAGCCGGTGCGCGTCGACTACTTCGCGCACGTGCTCCTGGCCGGGCTGAACGAGATCGCTATGCTGGTCGCCCGCGCGGACGACCGGGCGAGCGCCGCGGTGGAGGCCGAGGCGGCCGCCGCGGACCTGCTCGACCGGTTGCTGCGGACGTGACCGGGTGCATCGAAGAGTGGGCCGGGCGACAGCGTCACCCGGCCCACTCTCCTTGCCCTACGCGGTTTCGAACGGCTGGACGTTCGGCTGGAACACCTGCCCGTTCGCCGGCACCTTCAGGTCGGTCAGGTAGTCCGCCACGGCCTTGTCGACGCCCAGGGCGTCGCCGAGGATGCAGTGGCCGAACGCGTCGACCGACAGCAGCCGCGAGTTGCCGAGCTCGGCCGCCATCCGCTGGCCGAACTTGTACTGCGTCGCCGGGTCGTAGTAGTTGCTGACCACGACGACCGGGACGTCGGTCTTGGCCCGCCACGGACCGCGGTAGACGTCCGGCTTCTTCGCCGGCCACACGGGGCAGCCCGCCGTGTCGGCGAACGCCTGGTAGCGACCGAAGGTGCGCGACTCGCGCTCCCACTTCGCGGCGATGTCCGGCACCTGCTCCTGCTTGATCTTGAACGGCTTGTCGGAGCAGTTGACGGCGAAGTACGAGTCGTCACTGGTGTAGGGGCTGTCCGGGTTCTGGTCGGCCAGGCCCTGCTTGCCGCCGGTGAGCACCTTCAGCTGTTTCGCCTGCAGCGTCTGCGCCTGCGCGCCCGCCGGGTGGATCGCGGTGTAGAGCGCCTGCAGGTCCTCGGCCAGGCCGGGGAACGCCGACGGCGAGTACAGGACGCTCGAGACCCCGCCGGTGAACGAGTTGATGTCCACCGTGCCGCCACCGGGGAGGGTGATCGGCTGCTTGCGCAGGTACTCGCGCAGTTCGTCGAACTTCGCCCGCGGGGTGCCGTCGCTGAACGCGCACTTGGCGCCGACCTGGTCGCAGCGCTTGAGGAACCCGTCGAGCGAGATCTCGAAGCCCTGCGCGCGTTCCCGGTCGTACTGCACGCCGTCGCTGGTGCGCAGCGCAGGGTCGACGTTGCCGTCGATGACGATCGCGCGGGACTGCTTGGGGAACATCGACGTGTAGGTCGAGCCGATCAGCGTCCCGTAGGAAAAGCCGACGAAGGTCAGCTTCTTGTCGCCGACCGCCGCGCGCAGCGTGTCGAGGTCGCGCACGACGTCCTTGGTGGACATGTGGTTCAGCAGCGAACCGGCGTTGTTCTTGCAGAACTTGCCGTAGTCGCGGTAGCCGGCGAGGGTGCCGGAGATCTCGGCCCGGCTCAGCGGCACCGGGATCTGGGCGCCGAAGACCTCGTCCGCGTCTTCCTGGGTGGTGAAGCAGCGCAGCGGGTTGCTCTGGCCGACGCCGCGCGGGTCGAACCCGACGAGGTCGAACCGGTCGAGCACCTGCGGCTGGAAGTAGTACTGGCCGCTGATCGGCATCCGCAGGCCCGAGCCACCGGGGCCACCGGGGTTGAGGAACAGCGAGCCGACGCGCGCGTCCGGCGTGCGGGCGGCGCGCTTCAGCAGGGCGATGTCGATGGTGCCCAGCGAGGCGTTGTCGTGGTCGATCGGCACGCGGTAGCGCGCGCAGCTGTAGAACTTCACCTGGTCCGCCGGCACGCCGGCGAGGGTGTCGCTCGAGCAGGTGCCCCAGGCGACGGCGGCGGTCGCGCCGACGACAGCGGGCTTGACGACGGTGTCTTCGGCCGCCGCGGCGACACCGGCCGTCCCGGCCAGTCCCACGCCGGCCACGAGCGCCCCCACCAGTGCGAACGACCGCACCCGGCCCTGTGTGGATCTCGGCAAGACATCTCCTCCCTAGGTCACGCACATCCCTCGGATGTGCACAGCGCCGCGCGATCAAGACATCACGGCGCGTTACCCGGGAGAGACTGGCACAAAACGGTGAATCCCGTCACCGGCCAAAAGGATGGTGGGAACCTACCGATCCGGTCGGGCGAGAAGGAAAACGGGCAACGGCCCGGACGTCATGAACGACCCGTTCATGACGCCGGACGCCCGGGTCTCGGCAAAGTCGCGTTTGCTGGGCAGGATGTCATGAAAGAGTCGTTCATGACGCTGGACGACAGGAAAGAGTCGTTCATGACGTCGCCCACCCCGGCCGAACGTCGCGAATGACTCAACCGGGCCTCCGGCGTCCCCATGACTCATTCGCGACACCCGAATCCGCGCGCGGCCGTGACTTAGCCGGGGCCCTGACGCCGGACGCGATGAACGAGTCGTTCACGAGGCCCGCCCGGGGGTCAGCGCACCCGGGTGAGCAGGAAAACGGGCAACGGCCGGCCCGCCTCCTGCTGCTCCATCGCGTACCCCGGCCAGAACTCCAGCAGCTCCCGCCACATGGCGTCGTACTCCTCGCCGTGCAGCTCCCGGGCGACGACGTCGGCCGGCTTTCCGGCCAGCGCCACCTGGCACTTCGGGTTCGCGCGCAGGTTGAGCGCCCACGCCGGGTCGTTCGGGCGGCCCCAGTTGGACGCCGTCAGCACGAGGTCGTCGCCGTGCGGGAAGTAGAGCAGGTTGGTCGCGCGCGGCAGGCCGCTCTTGCGGCCGGTCGCCGTGAGGCGGAGCGACGGCAGCCCGGCGAGCGCCACGAGGCTCACCCGGCCGCCGAACGCCTTGTGCAGTTTCTTGTCCGCCCACACGACGAACCCGGCCGTGCGCATCAGCCACGGCCGGGTTCCGACGGCCCGGGCGAGCGCCCGGAGAGGATTAGCCACGCACCGATCTTGCCAGGCTCACCCCGAACCGCTGCTGGGAGTCGGTCCACCAGCGGTCGAGCGCGAACCCGGCCGCGGCCAGCTCGGCTTCGACGCCGGCCGGCCGGAACTTCGCCGAGATCTCCGTCCGGATGTGCTCACCCTCGGCGAAGGCCACCGTCAGCTCCGCGCCGGGGATGTCGACCGACAGCGGGCGCCGGGCCCGCAGCCGCATCTCGACCCACTCGTTCTCCGCGTCCCAGTGCGACACGTGCTCGAACTCGTCGACGTCGAAGTTCGCGCCCAGCCGGGAGTTGATCACCCGCAGCACGTTCTTGTCGAACTCGCCCGTGACGCCGGCCGCGTCGTCGTAGGCGCGTTCGAGGATGCCGGGGTCCTTGACCAGGTCGGTGCCGAGCAGCAGCCACTCCCCCTCGTCGAGCACGTCCCGCACCGACCGCAGGAAGACCGCGCGCTCGGCGGGCAGGAAGTTGCCGATCGTGCCGCCGAGGAAGGCCACCAGCCGCGGCTGGCCACCGGGCAGCAGGGCGAGGTGCTGGGTGAAGTCGCCGACGACCCCTCGGACGGCCAGGCCCGGGTAGTCCTTCGAGATCGCCTCGGCGGCTTCGGCGAGCGCGGACTCGGAGACGTCGAGCGGCACGAACGCTTCCAGGGTCCCGTGCCCGGTCAGCGCGTCGAGCAGCAGCCGGGTCTTTTCGCTCGACCCGGACCCGAGCTCGACGAGCGTGTGCGCCTCGGTCAGCTCCGCGACGTCGCCGGCGTGCGCGGCCAGCACCTCGCGCTCGCTGCGGGTCGGGTAGTACTCCGGCAGCTGGGTGATCTTCTCGAACAGCTCGCTGCCTTCGGCGTCGTAGAACCACTTGGGCGGCAGCCACTTCTGCACCGCGGTGAGCCCGGCGACGACGTCCGCGCGCAGTTCCGCGGTGACGGCGTCGCCGGAGCGGTGGTGGTCGAGGTCGACTTCGGTCATGAGAGCTCCTGGGTCAGGGGAAGGAGGTCGACGCCGGCCGCGGTGGCGCGCACGGCGTGGTGGTCGGGGACGGGTTTCCAGCGCGGATCGCCGTCGAGGGGTTCGGACGCGAGCAGCACGCCGGCCGGGGTCTCCAGCACGGACAGCGCGTGTGTCCAGGCGGTACCGATGAGGGTTTCGCCGTCGGTGAGCAGGAAGTTGAGCCGGGAACCGGGCGCGGCCGCCTCGACGGCGGCGGACAGCCCCGCCACCGCCGTCAGCGGGTCCGCCCCCGCCGCCAGCCGGGCCCGCAGCAGGGCCCAGAGGACGGCCGAATCCGTCGGCGCCTCCAGGGTCAGCAGGGCGGTGACGGGCAGGGACTTGGCCAGTTCGGCCAGCGAGTCCGGCCAGCCGCGGACGACACCGTTGTGGCTGAACAGCCAGCGCCCGGCGCTGAACGGCGCCGCGGCCGCCTCGGTCACCGGCATCCCGGTGGTGCCGTTGCGGACCGCGGCGACGAACGCGCCCGAGGTCACCGACGCGGCCAGCGGCGGCAGCGTCTCGTCCGTCCACAGTGGAGTGGACCGGCGGTGGCGCAGCGGAACCGAGCCCGGCCCGGGGTACCACCCCAGCCCGAACCCGTCGGCGTTGACCGAGCCGCCGCCGCGCATGTCCGCCGGCGCGTAGGACTGCACCAGCAGCGAATGCGGCGCGCGAAAGACCGCCTCGGCGGGCGAAAGCGGCTCGCCGAGGTAAGCGAGGTGCCGGCACATGACGCCTAGCCCACCTCGCCGGGTGCCGCGTCGCGGGCGGTGCGGAAGCCGGCGAAGATCTGCCGCCGCATCGGGTAGTCCCAGTTGCGGAAAGTGGCCCGGATCGCCGCCGAATCGGTGCCGAACGAACCGCCGCGCAGCACCTTGTACTCCGGTCCGAAGAAGACTTCCGAGTACTCCCGGTACGGGAACGGCGCGAAGCCCGGGTAGCCGTGGAAGTCGGTGCTCGTCCACTCCCAGACGTCCCCGATCAGCTGGTGCACGCCGGTCGGCGACGCACCAGCCGGGTAGGCCCCCGCCGGCGCCGGGCGCAGGTGCCGCTGGCCGAGGTTGGCGTGCTCGGCCGACGGCTCCTCGTCACCCCACGGGAACCGCCGCGAGCGGCCGGTCGCCGGGTCGTACCGGGCGGCTTTCTCCCACTCCGCCTCGGTCGGCAGCCGCCGCCCGGCCCAGGCCGCATACGCCTCAGCCTCGAAGTACGACACGTGCACGACCGGCTCGTCGGCCGTGACGCGCTCGTAGACGCCGAACCGGGTGCGCCACCAGCCGTCCTGCTCCCGCTTCCAGAACCGCGGCGCGGTGACGCCGCTCTCGCGCAGGTAGGCCCAGCCGGCCGGGCTCCACCACTGCTCGTCGGCATACCCGCCACGGTCGAGGAACTCGGCGTAGGCCCCGCACGTCACCGGTGTCGTGTCCAGCCAGAACGCCTCGACGGCGAGCTCGTGCGCCGGGCGCTCGTTGTCCAGCGCCCACGGCTCGGCCGACGTGCCCATCGTGAACGCGCCGCCCGGCACCAGCACCTCGGCCGGGAGGGTGCCCGGCCGCGCGGGCGGCGGCTCCGGCGCGTGCAGCACCGGGTCGCCCTTGCGCAGCTGGTGGGTGGCCAGCATGGTCTCGTCGTGCTGCTGCTCGTGCTGGGTGATCATGCCGAACGCGAACGCCTGCTCGGTCAGCCGCCGCCCCTCCATCGGGGCGTGTTCCAGCACGTCGAAGGCCTTTTCGCGGACCTGCTTGACGTACGCGCGCGTCTCGGCCGGGCCGAGCAGCGGCAGCTCCGGCCGGTCGGCGCGGGCGTGCTGGAACGCGTCGTAGATGTCGTCGATGTCCGGCCGCAGCGGTTCGCGGCCGCCGACGTCGCGGACCAGCCACAGCTCCTCCTGGACACCGATGTGCGCCAGGTCCCACACCAGCGGCGACATCAGCTTGGAGTGCTGGCGGACCAGGTCCTCGTCGTCGACCGCGTCGGTGAGCGCGACGCTGCGCGCCCGGGCCCGGGTCAGTGCTTCGGCGGCCCGGGCGCGCAGGTCCTGCGCGCTCAGCTCGCCCAGTGCTTCCGTGCTCATGCTTCGCTCCTCGATCGGTACGCGCGCCCCTGCACGCTCTCGCTGATCTCGGTGATCGACTCCTCCGCGAGCCCCGTCGCGCCCAGCTCGGCGCAGCCGAGATCGGCCAGCGCGGCCGCGGCCGCCGCCAGCTCCGGGTCCGCCAGGCCCCGCCGCGCCGCGGTGGTCCAGTGGTCCGCGACCGGTGCGCAGAGGTCCCGCACCTTGTCCACCGTGGACGGACGGGCGAGCAGCGCGCAGACCAGGGCCACCGGGGGCAGCCACTCGTCCGGCGACTGCGCGTCGAGGTACCGGATCTCCAGGTACCCCTGTGGGCGGACCGGGGTGAACATCGTGGTGAGGTGGTAGTCGAGGTCCGCCACCGTCGGTCGCGGCAGCAGGGCGGCCGCGCCCCGGCCGTCGATCCAGTCGGCGAACGTCAGCCCCTCCGGCGCGTCCCACGGCCGGTCGCCGCGCGGCAGCGCCATCAGGGGGACGTCCATCATGCGCCCGGCCCACGCTTTCGCGGGGTCGTCGCCCGTCACGCGCGCGGTCCGGGTGCGCACCGGCTCCGTGTCGTGCACCGCGAGCCAGCGCGCGGAGGCGTGGCCCGTGTCGCGGCCGGCGTGGACGCGGGAGTTGGCGAAGAGGGCGAGCAGCGGCGGGCCCATCGCGTGGGCCGCCGCCCACCGGGCCGCGTAGTGCTCGGGCTCTCCCGCGTCGAGGCAGACCTGCAGGCCGGCGGTGCCGGCCATCATCGTGATACCACCCGGGCCGATCGGGGCGAACCGGCGTTCCATCGCCGCGTAGCGCGGCGTGTGCAGGATCCGGCGGGGCGGCCGGTGGGCGTCGATGCCCGTTTCGCCCAGCACGAGACCGTGCCCGGCGAGGCGGTCACGCAGGTGGTGGAGGTCGGCCGTGACCACTGCGGCGAGGTCGCGCAGGGAGGCCTGGGGAAGAGCGGAGATTTCGACCTGGCACCCGGGCTCGAGGCTCACTGGTGAACCTGCCGGGAGCGGCGAAGCGGGGCTGTCGGGGCGGAGCGTCCGCGGGGTGTGCGGACCCAGCGCCGTGGCGAGACTGTCGGGATCGAGGGGTCTGGCCGGATCGTCGGCGTGGTGCACGGTGAACTCCAGCTCGACGCCGGTCAGGCGAGGTGGGCCGTGCTTGAAGCACACCGATGCCACGTACGCCTCCCCGGCCGCGCGGTCCGCCAGGACCCGCGCGGTGCGGTTCGACGCACTACCCGACTTCTCGGGAAAATGGTGCGCCGTAGACACTTCAGCCGCTTCTGTCATGTCCGTCCTTGTTCCGTGTGGTGGAACTTCTTGACTTCGGACGCTACACGCGGGGTACGACAAAATCAGGGGTGATCCTGTCCTGCAGGACGGGTTCACCACTCCGTAAGAAGTCCCGGATCAGGGCAAAGCGGACTCGGTGCCCAGGCCCAGCTCGGCCGCCGAGGCCCGGACGGCGTCGATCACCAGGTGCAACGCCGGCCGCCGGAACGCGGTGCGCCGGTAGGCGATCGACACCGTCCGCAGCAGGGGTGTGGTGAGCGCGACGACGTCGATCCCGGGCGGCCGCAGCAGCCGCAGGCCCAGGTCCGAGACCAGGGTGACGCCGAGCCCGGCGCCGACCATGGCCATCGCCGTGGACTGTTCTTCGACCTCGTGGTTGATCTTCGGGGCGAAGCCGTGCCGTCGGCACGCCGTGCGCATCGCCCGGCCGAAGTGCGACTTCGGGCTGGCCAGGATCCACGGGTGCTCGGCGAGCTCGTCCAGGGACGCCGACCCCGACGGAACCGCGCCTCGCGGCACCGCGGCGTGCAGCCGCTCCACGGCCACGACCGCGCGTTCCAGGCCGCTGTCCCACGTCGTCGGCGCGTCGGAGTAGTCGATCACGAACGACAGGTCGAGCGTGCCGTCGCGGACGGCCTCGGCGGTGTCCTCCGGCGCCAGCTCGCGGGTGCGCACCTCGATGCCGGGGTGCTCGCCGGCCAGCGCGGTCAGCGCCGTCGGGAGCAGGCCGGACGCCACCGACGCCCACACACCGGCGACCAGCCGGACCGTCCGGGACTCCTGAGCCTCTTCCAGGGCGAGCGTCGCGCGCTCGACCGAGCCGAGGATCTCCTCCGCGTGCTCCGTCAGCAGGTTGCCCAGCTCGGTCAGCTGGACGCGCCGGCCGAGCCGTTCGAACAGCTTCGCGCCGACGTCGCGTTCGAGTTGCGCGAGCTGCTGCGATACCGCTGAAGCGGTGTAGTGCAGTGAAGCGGCGGCCGCTGTCACAGTGCCTCGGCGGTGCAGCTCGCGAAGCATCCGCAAGCGGCGCAACGAGAGCTCCATGCACCAAACCTAAACGAGATCGTGCAGGTTCGTTAAATGGACGGGCGGGCCACCGGGAGCGCACGCTCGGGAGAGGCGGTCGCCGGACCGCCCCGGACTTTCCCTGGAGGTGAGTGGCCCTGATGACCCCGCGCAACGCCGAGCCGCTGATGCGACTGACGTGGACCGATCCCATCACCGGCGCGAACGGCTACCTGGTCGTGCACAGCCTGGTCTCCGGCGTCGCCACCGGCGGCACCCGGATGCGGGCGGGCTGCACGATGAGCGAGGTCGAGGACCTCGCCCGGGGCATGGCCAACAAGACCGCGACCTTCAACCTGCCGGTCGGCGGGGCGAAGGGCGGCATCGACTTCGACCCGAAGGACCCGCGCGCGTTCGACGTGCTGAAGCGGTTCTGCGCGTTCCTGCGGCCGTGGCTGGACGCGCACTGGGTGACCGCCGAGGACCTCGGCGTGCCGCAGCACCTGATCGACGAGGTGTTCGCCGAGCTCGGGCTCGAGCAGTCGTACCACGCGGCGATCGCCCGTTCGGCCGATCCGGCGCGGACTCTGCGCCGGGTGCAGGCGGGCCTCAACGCGCCGGTGCCCGGCGGGCTGCTGCTCGGCGACGTCGTCGGCGGCTACGGCGTGGCGCAGGCGTGCCTCGGCGTCGCGGCGGCGTGGGACTGGGACGTGCGCGAGACGACCGTGGCGATCCAGGGCATCGGCACCATGGGCGGCGGCGCGGCCTGGCACCTGCACGAAGCCGGGATGAAGGTGGTCGCGGTGGCCGACGCCGCGGGCACGCTCTACGACCCGGTGGGGCTCGACGTCCCGGCGCTGCTGGAGCTGCGCGACCGCTTCGGCGAGATCGACCGGTCCCGGCTGCCCGAGGGAGTGCGGTCGCTGCCCCGGGAGACGGTCGTCGGCATCGACGCGGACATCTTCGTGCCGGCCGCGATCTCGTACGCGCTGCGGCCGGACAACGAGAACCTGGTCAAGGCGGCGGTGGTCGTCGAGGCCGCCAACGCGGCGACGACACCGGAAGCGGAGGCGGCGCTTTCGGCACGGGGTGTCGCGGTCGTGCCGGACTTCGTCGCCAACGCGGGCGCGGCGGCGTGGGCGTGGTGGCTGCTGCTGGGCGAGGTGGGCGCGGACCCGGCCGACTCGTTCCTGCGGCTGCGCACGGAAATGCAGGCCAAGGTCGCGCTCCTGCTGGCCGAGTGGACCATGGACCGGCTGCCGCTGCGCATCACCGGGCTGCGGCTGGCCGAGACCACCCGCGCTCAGCGGGCCGAGGCGGCACTCACGCCGGAAGGTGAGCCCGCGCTGCTCATCCCGTAGGACAACGGCCTCTGAAGGCCACCTTCAGGGCACCTAGTGCCCTGAAGGTGGCCTTCAGAGGCGTTTCAGCGGGCGAAGCGGTCGGTCGCGCCGACCAGGACGTCCTGCATCGACGCGTTCTGGGTGCTGTGGCCGACGTTGTCGAGCATGTCCAGCTCGCTGCCCGGCCAGCCGTGGTGCAGCAGCCACGGCGTGCCGACGATGTTGCTCGTGTCGAGCACCCCCTGCGCGAGCACCGCGGGGATGCCGGCGAGCTTGCCGAGGTCGCGCAGGATCTCGCCGTCGGGCAGGAAGGCCCGGTTGCTGAAGTAGTGCGTGACCAGCCGCGCGAAGCAGAGCCGGTAGGCCGGGTCTTCGAACACGTCGTGGGGCGGGACGCCGGGCAGCATGGCGTCTTCCCAGGCGCACCAGTCGTCGGCCGCCTTGCGGTGGACCGCCGGGTCGGGATCCATCAGCAACCGGTGGTAGGCAGCGGAGAGGTCGCCGTCCCGCTCGCTCTCCGGTACTCCTTCACGGAACCTTTCGAAGGCCTCCGAGAAGTACGCGCCCAGGCCACGGATGAGCATTTCGATCTCGATGAAGCGGTCGGTGGCCAGTCCCATGAGGACCATTTCGCTGACCCGGTCGGGGTGCCGCAGGCCGTACGTCAGACTCAGCACGGCGCCCCAGGAACCGCCGAACAGCAGCCACTTCTCGATGCCGAGGCGCGTCCGGAGGAGTTCGAAGTCCGCGACGAGGTGGTCGGTGGTGTTGGCGGACAGGTCGGCGACCGGGGCACCGGCGTGCGGGGTGCTGCGGCCGCAGCCGCGCTGGTCGACGAGCACGACCCGGTAGCGCGCCGGGTCGAAGTAGCGGCGCAGGTTCGTCGAGCAACCGGAGCCGGGGCCGCCGTGCACGACCAGCGCCGGTTTTCCGTCGGGGTTCCCGCAGGTCTCCCAGTAGATCTCGTGCCCGTCGCCGACGTCGAGCAGGCCGTGTTCGTACGGTTCGATCGGGGGGTAGAGCATCAGCGCGTCCTTCCACCGGAATGCAACAGCGCTGTCACATTAGCGTCGGAGGGCTCGCGGCGCGCGGGCTTTTCCGCCTCGCGCCGCCGCTCAGACGAGGGCGACCGCCAGTTCCGTCAGCGTGTCGGCCAGTTCGCGCGGGCCGGCCGGACCGATGTGGATGACGGCGTCGTCGCCCGTGCCGGAGGTGTAACTGAGGTAGCGGCCCCAGTCCGTGTCGGCGTAGTGCAAGGGCTGCCGCAGGCAGGTGTGGCGCCCGACGTCGTCCCGGCGGCCGACGTAGAGCTCCCCGCTGCCCGAGACCGGGCGCTGCACGAGGCTCACGACGTCGGCGATCGCCGGGTCGAGCGGGTAGGCGTCCTGACCGCGGCGGGCCGCCTCGGTCAGGTCCGCCACCCGGACGGTGCGCGGGTGGCCGCCGCCCGGGCCGATCGGCGGCAGCTGCTCGACAAGCGATTCGGCGAGCCGGTTCCGGTCGATCTCCTGGACGCCGACCGACGTCCCGTCGGAGACCGCCAGGATCGCTTGGAGGCCCTTCGCGGCGGCGAGCACGCCGTAGGTCCGGCCGTCGACGCCGACCCAGCCGTAGCACTCCCGCGCCGGGTTCACCAGCAACGGGAGCCAGTCGAGGAAGTCGACGGTGGCCCGGCCGCGCACGTCGACCAGCCCGGCCTCGGCCAGCGCGGCGTCGACGCGCTTGCCGGCCTCGGCGCGCTCCTCGTCCGAGAGCCACAGCGGCTCCGGGCGCAACGTGATGTGCAGCTGACCGACCTGCTCGCGCTCGGCCAGGGCGGCCAGAGCCTCGACCGGAACGTCCACCCGGTCTGTTGCCACGTGCACCCGCCTACTCGCCGATGACCGGCGGACTGGTCCGCTGGTCGGTACCGAAGATCGCGTCCGGGTCCGCTTCGATCAGGTAGTCCGGCCGCTGGTGTTCATCATCTTCCTCACCCTCGCCGCGCCGCCCGCCGGCACCCATGGGGCTCGCTTGCCCGGACCGGCCGCCCGCCGACCGCGCGGCGGCGGCCTCCGCGGCGGCCGCGTTGCCGAGGCTGCCCATGCCGGAACCGCGGCCGCCGCCGAGCCCGCGCTCCCCCGCCGCGCCGGAGCCACTGCCGCCCGCGCCGCTGCCGGTCCCGCCGATCGGGCGGCCGTTGGAGTCGAGCAGCCGGCTGCCGGCGTTCCCGCTGTTCGGCCCGCGGCCGCCGGTGCTCGAGCTGGGGTCGCTGCCGAAGGTGTTCGAGTAGTTCTGGCCGCCGCCCCCGCCGGTGTTGGTGGGGTAGAAGTCGACCCCACCGGTACCGGGCGGCGTCTTGCCCGGCCGGTCGGTGGTCCGCTGGTCGGTCGGCAGCGACGTCGTCGGCCACGTCGTGCTCGTCGGCCGGGTCGTGCTCGTCGGCCGGGTCGTGTCGGTCGGGCGCGTCGTGTCCGTCGGCCGGCCGGTGTCCGTCGGGCGGCCGGTGTCCGTCGGGCGGCCGGTGTCCGTCGGGCGGCCCGGGTCGTCGGTCTGCCCCGGTTTGTCGGAGCCGCCGGTGTGCGTGGTGTCGACGCTGGTCGTCGAGGTGCTGTCGTCGCCGCCGGGGTCGTCCGGGCCCTCCCGGTACCACCGGTGCCGGTCGACGATGATCGGCCCGGGGCCGTCGGGCTTGTTCACGGCGATGGCGGCGCCGTCGGACTCCAGGACGCCGTAGTTGGCGGGCAGCGAGGCGCTCGTGCCGTTCGTGACGACGTTGTACTGGTCCATCACGCGGACGTTGGTCTCGTTGGCCGCGTTGTACTTGGCGATGCCCTCTTGGTAGTTGTCGATGTCGTCCTTGGCCATGAACGGCCCGGCGATCGGGATGGCGGCCTTCAGGCCGACGCTCCAGGGGCTGGGCTTCTCGGGCTTGGGCGGCACCTGCACGACGGTGTTGCCGGAGTGGTCGAAGACCTCGGTCTGGGTGTCGACGGACGCCTTGGTCTCGTCCAGCGGCAGCGCGGTCTCGGCGAAGGCCAGTTCGAGCGGACCCGCGCCGGCGTTGGCCACGTCGGCGGCCGACCCGGTCCAGGCCTGCGTCATCCGGCTCTGGAGCGCCTTGATGCCCTCCGCACGAGCCTGGTAGGCCTCCGACAGCTTGTTCACCGACTCGGACATCCGCTGGAGTCCGCCGGTGTCGCCCTGTTTGAAGTTGTCGTAGATCTGCTTGCCGTCCACTCGTCAAGCCCCCTTGAGTGTTTTGACCATCGCGGCCGCGGCGCTTTGCGCGGCGTCGCACGAATCCTGTTGCCCCTCGTAACCCGCCGAGAAGACGGAAACCGCCAGGTCGTCGGCAATGCCGATCGCCATGCTGCAGTCACCGTTCGCGCGGCGGTCGCGGATGTCGACGTAGTAGGCCGGGTATCCCTCGACATCAGGCGCGGGCTCGAGGAACTTGAGCACGTTGTTCGGGCGCTCGTAGGCAGCCTTGATGCCGGCCAACCCGCCCGCACCGGCGTCGCGGTTCCCGGTCCCGAGGATGACCTGCAGGCTGATCCCCACGCCGCGGATCTTCCAGCCGCAGCTGGGACCTGCCTGCCCTTCGGGGGTGTCGGCCGGGCGCGGCTCACCGGGGTCGGTGAGTTTCAGCCGAGCCAGTTCGGCTTGAGGAACCAGAGCGCACGGATCGCCGATGTACTTCGTCGCGTCCAGCGGCGCTGCGACTTTCGGGACGTCCGCGCTCGAAGCCGGTTCCGACGACGTTCCCGCCGAAGACGCCGGGTTGGCCGTGCCGCCAGTCTCCGAGGTGCAGCCGCCCACCAGTGCGCACCCAACGAGAACAGCCCCGCCGAGAGCACTCGCGCGGGTGATCTTGCCCAGGATCACGTCGCCTGCCCGAAGGTCTCGGACATGCCCTGGTCGGTCGCGACCGTCTTCGTCTGTGCTTCCTTGAGCTTCTTGATGTAGCCCTGCACGTACTTGAACATGGAGTCGTTCTGCGCCTGCAGCGAAGCGATCGACGCACTGCTCGCCGAAGCGAAGCTCCCGCTCGCCGGGTCCTGGCCGGGCGCCACGGACGCGACCGAGAGCGCTTGGATCGTCTCGCCGTCGGCGACGATCTTGTCCAGCTCGTCTTCCCAGAGGCCGATCACCGAGGCGAGCTCGTCGGGGTCCATCTTGAACTGGCCGCCCCCGCCGCCCCCGCCGCCGTAGACGCGGCCGCTCTGGCCGAGGATGTCGCCACCCCAGACCGCCTGGACCGCTTGCCCGGCTTCGCCGATGATCACGCTCCGCACCTTCCCCTCAGTTCACCCACCGTGATGGTGCAAAGATTAGCCAACTGTCTCACGCCGTGTCAGCGAATCGCCGCAACGTTCCGACGATGGGGGTTCCGGTTCGGTTCCCGGGCACGCCGGGTCACAGTACGTACGTACGGATTGCGAGATGCCGGTCCGCGGTGCCAGGATTTCAGGATGCCACGCGTAAGCCAGGATCACCTCGACGCACGCCGGCGCCAGATCCTCGACGGCTCGCGCGTGTGCTTCGCGCGCTACGGCTATGAAGGTGCCACAGTCCGGCGCCTGGAGGAAGCCACCGGACTGTCTCGCGGCGCGATCTTCCACCACTTCCGCGACAAGGAGTCGCTCTTCCTCGCCCTCGCCGAGGACGACGCCATCCGGATGGCCGACGTCGTCGCCGAGCAGGGCCTGGTCCAGGTCATGCGCGACCTCCTCGCCGGCGGCGACCACCCGGCCGACTGGCTCGGCACCCGCCTCGAGGTCTCCCGGCGGCTGCGCACCGATCCGGAGTTCCGCGGCCGCTGGGCCGAGCGGTCCGAGCAGCTGACCACCGCCACCCGCCTGCGCCTGCTGCGCCAGCGGGAGGCCGGGATCCTGCGCGACGACGTCGACGTCGACGTCCTCACCGCGTTCCTGGAACTCGTCCTCGAAGGCCTGGTCTCGCACCTGGCCATGGGGCTGCCGGCCGCCGGCCTCGGCCCGGTGCTCGACCTCGTCGAGGAGACGGTGCGGCGGCACCGGCCCGGCACCACCTGATCCGTCGTGGTCCAATGGCCCGCGTGGATCTCCTCGAGGCGCACGGCCACGCGTTGCGGGCCTTCGGCGACGCGGTGCACGCGGCCGGCGACGCCGGCTGGGGCCGCCGGACGCCGTGCACCGAGTGGACGGTCCGCGACCTCGTGAACCACGTCGTCGCCGAGCAGCTGTGGGCGCCCTCCCTGCTGGCCGGGGCCACTTTGGACGACGTGGGCGACCGCTTCGACGGCGACGTGCTCGGCGACGACCCGGTGTCCGCCTGGGACACGGCCGCCGAAGCCGCCCGCGAGGCCTTCCTCGACGACGGCGTGCTCGAACGCGCGGTGCACGTGTCGACCGGGCTGCTGCCCGCCCGCGAGTACGGCTGGCAGATGACGATCGACGCGGCGGTGCACGCCTGGGACCTCGCGACGGCGCTGAGTCTCCCCTGCCCGGTGACCGAGGACCTCGCCGGACGCCTCCTCGACGTCGTCCGGCCGTGGGTGGACGAGTGGCAGGGGCTCGGCACGTTCGACCCACCGGTCCCGGTCCCCCGCGGCGCGGGCTCCGCCGCGCGGCTGGTGGCCCTGCTCGGGCGGGAGCCGCGGTGAGTCACCCGCCGAGGTGAATTCGGCGCGCCGGGCCACCCGCACCGCCGAGGCCGGCCAGGTCCGTAGCCGCAACCCGGCCCGCGACCCCACTCGAAAGGGACTCGCGCTCGATCCCCCGCCGAGGTGAAGTGAGCGCGCCAGGCCACTCGACCGCCGCCGCGGCCAGCGAGGTCCAAACCCCGCAACCCGGCCCCGCGACCTCACCCGAAAGAGACTCGCGCTCGATCCCCCGCCGAGGTGAGCGCGCCGACACACCGATATCCGCCGCGCCCGGAGGCGGGGAACCGTTAAGATTGTCCGCACAATCGCAGTACACACCGATTCACTGCTAGGAGTGACCGTTTCGTGCGCGCAGCGCAGTCACCTGGTGACAGTACCGAGCCGGGTGACCGACCCGGCTGTCCGATAGGTTCATCCCCCGCCGACCGGGCGGGTGCGGAATGATCCAGATCCTCTTCGCCGTGCTCGGCGTGC
The DNA here is from genome assembly GCA_049998055.1 of Amycolatopsis sp. cmx-4-37. Classification (GTDB taxonomy): domain Bacteria; phylum Actinomycetota; class Actinomycetes; order Mycobacteriales; family Pseudonocardiaceae; genus Amycolatopsis. The sequence continues at coordinate 159,181 of JAEBEK010000010.1, forward strand.
TCGTCTTCGTGCTGCTGACCGTGGGCACCGGGCTCGCCGTCGCGGCCGAGTTCTCGCTGACCGCGCTCGAGCGCAGCACCGTGGACGCCAACGTCCGGCAGGTCGGCGACCGCCGGGCGCTGACCGTCCAAAAGGCCCACCGGACGCTTTCCTTCCAGCTCTCCGGCGCCCAGGTCGCGATCACGCTCACCACGCTGATCACCGGGTACCTGGCCGAGCCGCTGATCGGCGAGCTCGTCCGGCCTCTGCTGACCGGCGTCGGGCTGCCCGAAGCGTTCGCCTCGGGCGCGTCCGTCGTGCTCGCCCTGGTCCTGGCCACGTCGCTGTCGATGATCCTCGGCGAGATGGTGCCGAAGAACCTCGCCATCGCCCGGCCGCTGCCGACGGCGCGCGCCGTCGCCGGCTACCACTCGCGGTTCTCCGCGCTCTTCCGGTGGCTCATCACGCTGATGAACAACAGCGCGAACTTCCTCGTGCGCAAGTTCGGCGTCGAGCCCCAGGAGGAGCTGCGGTCCGCGCGCTCGCCGCAGGAGCTGGGCTCGATCGTGCGCTCCAGCGCCGAGAGCGGCACGCTCGACACCTCGACCGCCGAACTGCTGGACCGTTCGCTGCGGTTCGGCGAGCGCACCGCGGAGGAGCTCATGACCCCGCGCGTGCAGCTCGAGTCGCTCGCGGTCGACGACACCATCGAGGACCTGATCGACATCTCGCGGCGCACCGGCTTCTCGCGGTTCCCGGTGCACGCCGAAGACCTCGACGACGTCCGTGGCGCCGTGCACGTCAAGCAGGCCTTCGCGGTGCCCGCCGCCGATCGCGCCGCCGTGCCGATCGGCTCGGTCATGCGGCCGGTGCCGACCGTGCCCGAGTCGCTGCCCGGCGACGACCTGCTCAACCGGCTGCGCGACTCCCGCTTCCAGCTGGCGATCGTCGTCGACGAGTACGGCGGCACGGCCGGGCTCGTGACCCTCGAGGACGTCGTCGAGGAGATCATCGGCGACGTCCGCGACGAGCACGACGACCACGAGGGCCCGGCGTCGCAGCAGGTCGGCACCGACAGCTGGCTGGTGTCCGGGCAGCTGCGCGCCGACGAAGTCACCGACGTCACCGGGTTCCGGATGCCCGACGGCGACTACGAGACCATCGCCGGGCTCATCCTCGAACGGCTGGGCAAGATCCCCGCCGAGGGTGACGCCGCCGAGGTCGACGACTGGCGGCTCACCGTCACCACCATGGACAAGCTCCGGATCGCCGAGGTCGAAGTGGCCCCGGTCCAGGCGTCCGAACAACCCGCCGTAGCCGAGGTGGCCTCGTGAGCGACTGGCTGAACATCGCCCTCGTCGTGGTCCTGCTGCTGACCAACGCCTTCTTCGTCGGCGCGGAGTTCACGTTGATCTCCTCGCGGCGCGACAGGCTCGAAGCGCTGCTGGAACAGGGCAAGACGCGCGCGAAGATCGTGATCAACGCGAGCAAGCACGTGTCGCTGATGCTCGCCGGCGCGCAGCTGGGCATCACCATCTGCTCGCTGCTGCTCGGGCGCCTCGGCGAGCCCGCGATCGCGCACCGGCTGTCGGCGTTCTTCGACCTGCTGGGCCTGCCCGAGGCGCTGCTGCACGCGGTCTCGTTCGCCATCGCGCTGGCGTTCATCACCGTGCTGCACGTCCTGATCGGCGAGATGGTGCCGAAGAACCTCGCGATCGCCGAGCCCGAGCGGCTCGCGCTGTGGCTGGTGCCGGTGCACGTCGGCTGGGTCAAGCTCGCCCGGCCGTTCATCTGGCTGCTGAACTTCGTCGCCAACTCGCTGCTGCGCGCGGTGAAGGTGGAGCCGAAGGACGAGCTGGAGACGGCCTACACCTCCGACGAGCTGGCCGAGCTGCTCAGCGAGTCGCGGCGGGAAGGCCTGATCGACCAGTCCGAGCACCGGCGGCTCACCCAGACGTTGTCGTCGGTGCAGAAGACGGTGGCCGACGTGCTGGTGCCGACCGCGGAGCTGACGACCCTGCCCTGCGGGCCGACCGTCGGCGACGTCGAGCGGGCGGTGTCCTCCACCGGCTTCTCGCGGTTCCCGGTGTGCACCGACGACGGGCGGCTGACCGGCTACATCCACGTCAAGGACGTCCTCGACCTCGCCGGGCACGACCCGGCGACGATCGTGCCCGACGCCAAGACCCGCCCGCTCACCGAGCTGCGCGCCGACGCCCGCCTCGACGTCGCGCTCTCGGCCATGCGCAAGGAAGGCAGCCACCTGGCGCGGGCGCTCGACCCGGCGGGCGGCGCCGTCGGCGTCGTCGCGCTCGAAGACCTCGTCGAGGAGTACGTGGGCACGGTGCGTGACGGAACCCACGTGGGCGCATGAGCGCCGTCGACGTGCTCGCCGAACCGGACTGGCTGGCCCGGGAGGCGGCGCACGTCGAGCGGATGCGGCGGTGGACGGTCCCGCACCAGGAGCGGCGCTCGCGGGGCGAGAAGCACCCGGTGCTGGACTTCCTGTTCACGTACTACTCGCACCGGCCGTCGCACCTGCAGCGGTGGCAGCCCGGGCCCGGGGTCGCGCTCGCCGGGCCCGCGGCGCGGCGCTTCCTGGACCGCAAGGGGTACGTCGAGACCGCCGACGGGGTGCTGCTGGATCCCGCGGGCTTCACCGAAGGCAAGGCGCGGACGGCCGAGTTCGTCCTCGGCCTGCTGACCGCGACGGCGTCCCGCGCGCCCCGGCTGAGCTGCTTCGGGCTGCACGAGTGGGCGATGGTCTACCGCGAGCCGGCGGACTCGGTCCGGCACGACCAGGTCCCGCTGCGGCTCGGGTCGGCGGGCACGGACGAGGTCGTCGAGTCCCTGGACATCCGGTGCGGGCACTTCGACGCGTTCCGGTTCTTCACCGCCGACGCCCGGCCGCGCAACGAGCTGACGCCGTCGCGCGAGACGCAGGTCGCACTCGAGCAGCCGGGGTGCCTGCACGCGAACATGGACCTGTTCAAATGGGCATACAAACTCGATCCGTTCGTGCCCGCGGAGCTCGTGGCGGACGGGTTCGAGCTGGCCGTCGACATCCGGACGCTGGACATGCGGGCGAGCCCCTACGACCTGGCCGCGCTGGGCTACCCGCCGGTGCGGATCGAGACGGCCGAGGGACGCGCCGAATACGCCCGGGCGCAGGGTGAGTTCGCCCGGCGGGCGGCACCGGTGCGTGCCCGCCTGATCGCGCACTGCCATCGCCTGGTCAGCGCAGCACCCTGATCACGCGCCACTGTGAGTCAGATTATTCTCTCACCGATACTCACCTGTTAGGGTGATAACGGTTTCATTGCATCGCAGCGCGTGCTTGACATGCGCAGACGCCGAAAGGACGACCATGGGGCGACACGCCCGGGACGACGAGCCCGTGCCGCACCCTCAGGACCGTGCCGGGGCGCCGGGCGGCCGCCGTCCGCACCCGGACGACGCCCCGCGCACCGCGGGCCGGGGTGCGGCCTCCGGCGCCTACCCGGTCGCCGGCCAGGGCCCGGGCACGCCGAAGCGCAGCTCCATTTCGGACGCTTTCGGGATCGCCGGCCGCGGCGCCGCGCGCGGCGAGTCGTCGGGCTACTTCGTCTCCGGGGGCGGCGAGCCGACCGGCTCGCACCCCGCCGCTCGCCGCGGTGATACTTCCGGCTCCTACCCCGTCGCCGGGCGCGGCGAGACTTCCGGTTCTCATCCGGTCGCCGGGCGCGGTGAGGCAGCTACCGGCCGCAGCGGCGAAGCCACCGGTGCCCACCCGGCCGCCGGCCGCGGTGAGGCTCCCGCAGGCCGCCGTGGTGAAGCCTCCGGCTCCTACCCGGTCGCGGGACGTGGCGAGCCGTCCGGCTCGCACCCCGCCACCGGGCGCAGTGAGGCTCCCGCGGGCCGCCGCGGCGAGGCTTCCGGTTCTCATCCGGTCGTCGGCCGCGGCGAGGCACCCGCAGGCCGCCGTGGCGAAGCCACCGGTGCCCACCCGGCCGCCGGGCGCGGCGAGGCCCCCGCAGGAATCCGCGGCGAAGCCACCGGCGCCCACCCCGTCGCCGATCGCGGTGCGGCCACCGGCGCCCACCCGGTCCGCCGCGGCGAATCCGGCGGCGGCCGCCGCCGGGGGAAAGCCCCCGCTCGCCCGGAAGAATCCGCGGCCGAGCGGACCGAGGTCATCACCCGGCACGGTGAGACCTCCGGCGACTACCCGATCACCGCCCGGACCGCCGGCAAGAGCGAGAACACCGGCTCCCGCCGCACCCTCGAACGCGAAGCAGCCGACAGCGAAAGCACCCCGCGCCGCGGCCGCCGTCGCAGCGAGACCACCGAAACCGAGAGCCCCGGCCGTCGTCGTGTCCCCGGCCGAGACGACACCACCGCGCCGCCGGCCAAAAGCGAGGCCACCGGCTCGCACCGGACCCTCGGCAAGGGCGAGGCCACCGGGTCGCACCGGATCGTCGGCAAGAAGGCGCCGCGGCGCCGGATCGCCGGCTGGCCGATCGCCTGCGCCGTGCTCGCCGCCCTGATCGGGCTCGGCGTGATCGGCTGGAACTGGGCCGACAGCGAGCTCAACAGCCGCGCCGAGGCGCAGGCCGCCAGCTGTTCCGGCGGCACCTCCCACATGCGGATCCTCGTCACGCCGAGCGCGCAGAAGCCCCTCACCGCCGCGGCCGACCGCTGGAACCAGGCCGCGACCGTCGTCCACGGCCAGTGCGTGCACGTGATGATCGAGGCCAAACCGTCCTCGCAGGTGCTCGACGCGCTGGTCGGCCGGACCACGCTCGACTCGATCGGCGGGCTCCCGGCGGCGTGGCTGCCCGAGTCGTCGTACTGGGTCAGCGAGCTGACCACGAAGAAACCCGAGATGATCGGCTCCCCCGCCCAGTCGGTGGCGAGCGCCCGCTCGGCCGACTACCCGTTCATCGGGCTCACCGGGCAGGGCATCGACGACACCGTGCTCCGCGCGGCGCAGACCTTCCGCGAGTACCTCGAGCAGCCGCCCCAGCAGGCCGACTTCGTCGCGGCCGGGATCAAGACGGCCTAGACGCGCGTGCCGTTGTCGAGCTCGGCCACCACGGCGACGTCGTCGTCGGCCAGCTCGAAGTCGAAGACGCCGAAGTTCTCGCGGGTCCGGGTCGTCGTGGCCGAAGCCGCGACGGCGACGGTGTCCGTCTGCAGGTGCCACCGCAGCACGATCTGAGCCGGGGTCTTGCCGTACTTCGCCGCGAGCGCGGTGACCGTCTCGTCGGCCAGCAGGCCGGCGTTCGCGGCCGGGCTCGACGCGGCGGTCACGATGCCGCGCTCGGCGTGGAACTCGCGCAGCGGGAGCTGCTGCAGCCACGGGTGCAGCTCGACCTGGTTCAGCACGGGCACCGCGCCGGTGGCGTCGATCAGCCGGCGCAGCTCCGCGACCCCGAACCCGGCGACGCCGACCGCGCGGACGCGGCCGTCGGCGCGCAGCCGGCTCAGGGCCCGCCAGGTGTCGGTGAACGCGCCTTTCGTGCCGTCCAGGAGGCACAGGTCGGCCCGCTCGAGCTGGAGCGCGGCCAGCGACCGGTCGGCGGCGCGGCGGGCGGCGTCGTACCCCTGGGCGGGCACCTTGAAGCTCACGAACAGCTCGTCGCGGGGGACTCCGGCGAGCGCGTCGCCCACCGCCGCCTCGGTCTCCGGCGCGGTGTCGAAGCCGCGGTAGCCGGTGTCGAGGGCGATGCGGACGGCGCGGCCGGTTTCGGCCGCGGTCAGCCCCGCGACACCGAACAGCAGCTGGGGGATGCGGACTCCGTCGGACAGGGCGAGCGAAGGCGGGACGGCCATCTGCCGGTGATCCTCACGTCGGATGCTGCGCGGGTGCTTCCCATCATTCCACCGACGCGGCCCGCTCGCGCAGGTATGCGGCCGTGACCGGGTCGGCCGGGAAGAACGACTCGATGACCAGCTCCGCGACCGTGACGTCCAGCGGCGTGCCGAACGTGGCGACCGTGCTGAAGAACGTGAGGTCGGTGCCCTCGTGCCGGAACTTCAGCGGCACGAAGATGTCACCCGGTCCAGGGACCTCCACCTCGGGCACCGGCTGGTCGCAGGGGTAGCCGCGCAGCTCGTCGAGGAGGTCGGCGAGCCCGGGGTCGGCGGTCTGGCCCACCTGGCGCCGGAGCCGGCCGAGCAGGTGGGCGCGCCACTCCCCCAGGTTGCGGACGTGCGGGGCCATGCCGTCGGGGTGCAGCGTCGCGCGCAGGACGTTGGTGGTCAGCTCGGCCGGGATCCCGGCGACGAACAGGCCGGTCGCGGCGTTGGCGTCGACGAGGTCCCAGTTCCGGTCGACGACGGCGGCCGGGTAGGGCTCGTGGCTCGCGAGCAGCTGCCGGACGGCCTGGCGGACGGCGCTCATCCCCGGGTCCCCCAGCGCGTTCTCGGTGTAGGCGGGCGCGAACCCGGCGGCGAGCAGCAGCCGGTTGCGCTCGCGCAGCGGCACGTCGAGGTGCTCGCCGAGGCGCAGCACCATGTCCCGGCTCGGCTTGGAGCGCCCGGTCTCCACGAAGCTGAGGTGGCGGGTGGAGATGTCCGCCGAGATCGCGAGGTCCAGCTGGCTGATCCGGCGCCGGTCGCGCCATTCCCGCAGGAGTTCGCCGACGGGCCGCTGCCGCGCGGCCTGCACCGTAGTCGTCACGCGAGCGACGCTACGACGATCACGGGGTGGCTGCCATTACTTCGGGGGTAATGCTCGCAGGCGGGCAGATCCCGCGCGACCGGCCCGGGTCCTGTGGGCCGGCGCACCGGTGGGGGGGGGGCTGGGCCGCACCACTGCGATGCGGTGAACGACTCTTTCATGTCGTCGGACGAGGCGAACGACTCTTTCATGTCATCCGGGCCGCCGCGGCATTACCCCGCACGTAATCGACGGGCCGCCGCCGCGCCGCCAGAGTGGGTCTCAGCGCAGGACGACGCAAACCGTTGTCCCCCAACCGAAGGAGCACCCCATGACCGACGTCCGCACCGTCGTCGAGCAGTACATCGCCGTCTGGAACGAGACCGACGGGGACAAGCGCCGCGCCCTCATCGCCGGCCTCTTCACCGACACCGCCGGCTACACCGACCCGCTCGGGGCCGTCACCGGGCACGACGGGATCGACCAGTTCGTCGGCGGGGCGCAGCAGCAGTTCGCCGGGCTCACCTTCAGCCTGCCCGCCGACCCCGACGCGCACCACGACCTCGCGCGGTTCCAGTGGTACCTCGGGACGCCCGGCGCCGAGCCGGTCGCCATCGGGTTCGACGTCGTCGAGCTCGAGGACGGGAAGATCGCCCAGGTGCACGGCTTCCTGGACAAGATCCCGGGCTGATGAAGAGCGTGCGGGCTCCCGGGCAGGGGAGCCCGCACGCCACCGCACCGCTAGCCCTTCAGCGCGCCCCGCCAGCGCACGGTCGGGCGCAGCTTCTCCGGGTTCACCCGGTGCTTGTTGGCGCCCACGATGTCGAACATCGACTCGATCAGCGTGTCCGAGAGCAGGTGCGGCTCCAGCCCCAGCCCGACCAGCCCGGTGTGCTTCACGTTGTAGTAGTGCTCCGGCGCCTCGGTGCGCGGGTTCTCCAGCTGCTCGATCTGCACCGGCCCGGGGAACCGCTCGGCGACGAGGTCGGCGATGCCGGCCACCGACATGCTCTCGGTCATCTGGTTGAAGACGCGGAACTCCCCCGCCTCGGCCGGGTTCTCCACGGCGAGCCGGATGCATTCGACGGTGTCGCGGATGTCGATCAGGCCGCGCGTCTGGGTGCCCTTGCCGTACACGGTCAGCGGCTGGCCCAGCACCGCCTGGATGACGAACCGGTTCAGCACGGTGCCGAACACGGCGTCGTAGTCGAAGCGGGTCGCCAGCCGCGGGTCGAGCGCCGTCTGCGGCGTCCGCTGGCCGTACACGATGCCCTGGTTGAGGTCCGTCGCGCGCAGCCCCCACGCGCGGCACGTGAATTCGATGTTGTGCGAATCGTGGACCTTGGTCAGGTGGTAGAACGACCCGGGCCGCTTCGGGAACAGCACGCGGTCGGAACGTCCGTTGTGCTCGAGGTCCAGCCAGCCTTCTTCGATGTCGACGTTCGGCGTGCCGTATTCGCCCATCGTGCCCAGTTTGACCAGGTGGATCGCCGGGTCGATCTCGGCGATCGCGTACAGCAGGTTCAGGTTCCCGATCACGTTGTTGTGCTGGGTGTACACCGCGTGCTCGCGGTCGATCATCGAGTACGGCGCGGACCGCTGTTCCGCGTAGTGCACCACCGTGTCCGGCCGGAAGTCGCGCACCGCCCCGAACAGGAACTCCGCGTCCAGCAGGTCGCCTTCGTAGCTGGTGATCGTGCGCCCGGAGACCTCGTGCCAAGCGGCGATCCGGTCGGCCAGTGACTCGATCGGGACGAGGCTCTCGACACCCAGTTCGACGTCGTAACCGCGGCGGGCGAAATTGTCGAGAACGGCTACCTCGTGGCCTTTGTCCGATAAGTGCAAAGCGGTCGGCCAGCCCAGATATCCGTCACCGCCGAGAACCAGCACTCGCATTGTGCCGCCTTTCCTGCTCGTTTACGCAACAAGCATGCTGATCCCACGAACGAGCAGAGGCTTGCGAGAACCCGACGTTATCGATCACGTGCTTATCAGCACCTGGCAATGAGCTGTGAATCTCCTATGCGTAGGGGACCCGGACGGCGGCGCTCCGGGCCCGCGGGGAGGATGGGGGCATGACGACCGTAACCAACGGCGTGCGGCCCCGCACAACGGAGAAGACCCGCCGCCGCGGCTGGGCCCGGCTGGCGCGCGCCGCGGCGACGTCCGTCGCGGCCACGGTCCTCAGCCAGGTCGTGCTGCTCGCGGTCCTCGGCACCGGCGGCGCGGCGGCCCTGGCGAGCACGCTCGCCTGGGCGGCCGGCGCGGTGCTGAACTTCGTGGTCACCCGCCGCTGGGTGTGGGGCCGCACCGGACGCCCGCGCGTCCGCCGCGAACTGCTGCCCTACCTGGTCGTCATCGGCCTCGGCGGGCTCGCCTCCATCGGGCTGACGACCCTGGCGGGCTCGCTGCTGACGCCGCTGGACCTGCCGCACGTCTGGTGGGTCGTGCTCGTCGACGGCGCGTACGTCGCCAGTTACGCGCTGGTGTTCGTCGTCAAGTTCACCCTGCTCGACCGGCTCGTGTTCGGCCGCGGCGCAGCACGTACCCCCGCCACCACGTCCCCGTCATGACGCGGGCGTAGTTGGCGCCGTAGACGACGCTGCCGCCCTTCTTGCTCTTGCCCGCCTTGCGCAGGCGCATGCTCATCGGCAGTTCCACGACCCGGGCGCCGCGCGCGGTCACGCCGAGCATCAGCTCCGACGACTGGTACTGCGGCTCGTTGAGCGGGACCGAGCACGCCAGGTCCGCCCGCATCGCGCGGAAGCCGAACGACGTGTCGGTGATCCGCCGCGCGGTCAGCACCGAGGCCAGCACGGCGAACACGCGCACGCCCAGCCACCGGACGCGGCTGTCGGCCTCCTCGTGACCCAGCCGGCGGGAGCCGGTGACGAAGTCCGCGGTGCCGTCGACGACCGGGCTGACCAGGGCTTCGAGCTCGCTGTTGTCGTACTGGCCGTCGGCGTCGGTCGTCACGACGTACGTCGCGCCGGCCTCCGCCGCGAGGTGGTAGCCGAGGCGCAGCGCGGCGCCCTGGCCGCGGTTGCGGGGCGGGACGCAGACGTACGCGCCGTGGTCCTCGGCGATCGCGGCGGTGTCGTCGGTGCCGCCGTCGACGACGACGAGCACGTCGACCCGCATGCCGAGGCACTCGTCCGGCATCTTCTCCAGGACCTCGCCGATACCGCCGGCCTCGTTGTAGGCCGCGATGACGACGGTCAGCGGCGCCAGCTCTAGCTCGGGGTGGCGAACACGGAAGTCGTCGAGCGCGCCCTGGTCGACGTCGTCGGGAAACGCGGCGAGGCGTTTCCGGCTGGCCGACGTCAGCGTGGTGAACCCGAGTGCCGCGGCCACCGGGAAGAGCACCAGCGCCGGGATCTGGTAGCGCCAGGAGAACTGGAACACCGCCGAGGCGAACAGCAGGACCAGGCCGCTCGACGCCGCGAGCAGCGCGCCCGCCCGCGCCCGGTCCAGCGGTTTCTTGCGGCGGAACACCGTCAGCAGGCCCAGCAGCGCGCCGATGCCGAGCACCGCGCCGGGGACGTAGCCGCCACCGAGCTGGTAGTCGCGCAGGAACTTGGCCAGCGGCTGGTCGACGCTCGCGTTCACCCCGTCGTTCTGCTGCGTGACCAGGTCGATCAGGGACTGGTCGGCCCACTGCGGGTAGCCGAGCTGGAACTGCCACCGGTCCAGGGGGACGTCGGTCGGGTCCTGCTCACGCGTCCAGGCGAAGCTCTTGGAGAAGTCCTTCAGGATCGCTTCGGCGACGTCGCCGGGCTGCTCCTTCAGGACGTCGATCGCGAACGCGTGCGCCAGCGCGGCCTTGTCCGCGCCCGGCGGCAGCGGGCCCGGCCAGTTCGGGTCGAGGTCGGCGTGGGTGTAGTTGTCCACCAGCCGGGTCTCGCGCGGTTCCGTCGGGCAGAACACCTGCAGCGTCGGGTCGAGGTGGAGGGTCGCGCAGTCGGCGACGGCGGCGGTGCGGCCGTAGAGCATGTTCCCGGACGGCCCGGTCAGCCCCCACTTGCCGGTCTCCGAGTGCACCCGCGCCGAGTAGGGCACGAGCACGACGAGCAGGCCCAGGACACCGGCACCGGCTCGGCGCCAGGCCGCCCAGTGCCGCCACGCTCCTCCGGCGACGACCAGGAAGACCAGCAGCGGCAGGGCGACGGAGATCCCGACCAGCCGCGTCAGCACGCCGAAGCCGAGCAGCAGCCCGGCGGCGCCGGCGCGCTTCCAGCCCGGCGTGCCCCAGCCGAGCAGCAGCCAGAGGAGCCCGAGCAGCACCGCCTCGAAGACGACCTCGGACATGATGTTCTGCTCGATCTGCAGCTGATAGGCGTCGAGCAGCACCGGCACCGCGGCGAGCGCGCCGACCCAGGGACGGCCGCCGAGGCGCAGCACCAGCGCGTACACGCCGATCGCGATCAGCAGACCGCCGACGTGCTGCACGGCCGCGACCCAGGCCAGTCCGCCGACGGCCAGCAGCGGGCGCAGCACCAGGTCGTAGCCGATCGGGTCGAGCTGATCGGCGCGCAGCGCGTGCAGGTTGTCGATGTAGCGGAACGAATCGATGTACAGCAGCGCGGGCCGGTAGGCGAGCCAGGTCAGCACGCGCAGCGTGATCGCCGGGACGAGAAGCAGGAGCAGCGGCCAGTGCCGCCGGAAGAACCCACTCACGGTGTCGCGTTCGGACGGTCGAGGCCGGAGAAGTACTTCCAGGCCGTCGCCAATCCGTCGACCAGCGACACGGACGGCTCGTAGCCGATCGTCTCCGCGCTGGCCGAGACGTCGACGACCACCGCGGGCATCTCCCCCGCCGGCGCTTCGACGTGCTCGACCGGCAGCTCGGCGCCGGTCACCTCGCGCACGGCCTCGACCATCTCCAGCACGGACACCGAGCGCCCGGCGCCGACGATCGCGCGGCCGGTGTGGCCGCTGTCGAGGGCCAGCAGGAGGGCGCGGACGACGTCGTCGACGTGCACGAGGTCGCGGCGCTGGCGGCCGTCGCCGTAGATCTTGATCCCGCCGCCGGTCAGGGCGGCGCGCATCATGCGCGGCACGAAACTGTCCTTGTGGGACATCCCCGGGCCGTAGACGTTGGTGAACCGCAACGCACACGTCGTCATGCCGTACGCGCCGGCGTAGCCCGACAGCAGCATTTCGCACGCCGCCTTGGTGGCGCCGTAGGGCGTCAGCGGCCGCAGCGGCAGGTCCGGGGTGATCGTCGCGGTGCCGACGTTGCCGATCACCGCGTTGGTCGAGGCGAGCAGGAACTTCGGCACCTCGCGGCGGCGGGCGAGCTCCAGGAGCTCCTGGGTCACCAGGACGTTGTCGGCGAAGGTGTCTTCGGGCAGCTCGACCGACTTCAGCACCGACGTCAGCGCGGCGAGGTGCACGATCCCGGCGGTCTCGCGCGTCACGGCTTCTTCGCGGACGGCGGCGTCGCGGAGGTCGCCGGTCACCACCCGGACGTCGCCGTCGTCGTCCGGGAACGGGACCCGGTCCACGACGGTGACCGGGACACCCCGGTCGCGGAGGGCGCGCACGACGGCCCGGCCGATGAAGCCGCTGCCGCCGGTCACGACCACGGACGTCCGATCAGGACCGTGCGCACTCGCCATGGCGTCAACCTACCTCCCGTTCCTGGGCGGGCCCGGCCCGGCGTACGCACTACTGCGGATGGCCCCCCACCCGGCCGGCTTGGTGTCCTTGACGGGTCAGAAAGCACTGGGGAGGAAGGCTCACCATGAAACGACTCTTCACCGTTCCGGCACTGCTGCCGGCCTCGCTCGCCGGGGTCCTCACGGTGTCGGCGGCGCCCGCCCAGGCGGCGACGACCGACGTCGGCGTCATCCCGTCGAGCCGGTCGTGCCCGGTCGGGACCGAGGCGATCGTCATCCGGATGGACGACGAGGACTCCGGCAACGCCAACTCGCGCGGCGGGTTCATCGGGGCGGTCGGCAGCACGAGCAACACGGAGATGTTCTTCTGCCGGGTCAACGGCGCCGCGTTCCGCGGGGTCACGCGGTCCGGCTCGTTCCGGCCCTACGCCGTGCTGAAGCTCGGCGCGAACTGCCCGAACGGCTCGCAGGAGTTCTCGCGCCGGTTCGACAACGAGGACGACAGCAACAACAACTCGTTCTCGGGCAACATCTTCCCGAACGTGAGCGACAGCAACACGCTGCTGCGGTTCTGCCTGTTCGCGCCCGGGGTGGCCACCACGACGGCGTTCCCGAACGTCGGCTTCGGCTACCTGGTGTTCTCCGGGGTCGACTCGTCGGGCTTCTTCCACACCGACGACGAGGACGACAGCAACAACAACTCCTACAGCGCGCCGGCCGGGATCAGCAGCATCGCGCAGTCGATGGTGAGCGCCGGTTCGAACACCACGCTGAACGTCCGGATCGCCCGGTAACGACCGGTTCGTATCTCCCTCGGCCCGTCCGGGTCTTTCTTCACCGGACGAACCGAGGGGGAGCACGGGTGAGCAGTGAACTGACGGCGCGGCACCTGCACCGCGCCCTGGAAGTCGCAGCCGGGTTCCGGGCGGCGGGCCCGGCGGCCGGGCTGGCCGGACTGGGCCGGCTGGTCGGCTGCGACTTCGTCTCGTGCACGAGCGCGGAGCACACGACGCGGCGGCTGACCGGCGCGGTCACCGACCAGCCCGAGCACAACCTCCTGCGCCCCCCGGAGTTCCGGGCGCAGGCGCACCAGCACCCGGCGTTCGCGGCGCACCGCACCGGGCGGCTGCCGCTGGGGACGTCGGCTGCGCTGACCGACCTGGCGGAACTGCGCACGCTGCGGGCCCTGCCGCTGTACACGGACTTCTACCGCCCGCGGGGGACGATCGACCAGCTGTTGTGCGTGGTCGAGGTGGATGACCGGGCCGGGCGCGTCCTGACGCTCAGCCGGTCGCGGCCCGGGTTCTCGCCGCGGGACCGGGCGTTGGTGGACCTGCTGGCGCCGCACCTGGCCCAGGCCCTGGCCCGGGCGGAGCGGCCGGCGGTCACCCCGGTCGCCGGGGTGACCGCCGAAGTGCTGACGGCCCGCGAGCGTGAGGTGGCGGCGCAGGTGACCCGCGCGGCCTGCGACCGGCAGATCGCCCGTCACCTCGGCATCAGCCCGCGGACGGTGCAGAAGCACCTCCAGCAGATCTACCGGAAGCTGGGGCTGACGAGCCGCACCGAGCTCATGGCCCACCTGGTCACGGAAAAGCCGTGAATGTCCCATCGAGGGACTTGAAGTCTCTCAATGGGCCATTCACGGCCTTCAAGCGAAGGCTTCCGGGGGCGGGCACGAACACACCAGGTTCCGGTCCCCCGCCGCGCCGTCGATGCGACGGACCGGTGGCCAGATCTTCGCCGCGGCCGGACCCGCCGGGAACACGGCGACCTCCCGGCTGTACGCACGGTGCCACGGACCCGCAATGCAGCGAGCCGTGTGGGGAGCCTGGCGCAGCGGCGAGTCCGCCAGGGCCCACTCCCCCGCGGCCACGCGGTCGATCTCCGCGCGGATCGCGATCATCGCGGCGCAGAAGCGGTCCAGCTCGGCCAGGTCCTCGCTCTCCGTCGGCTCCACCATGAGCGTGCCCGGCACCGGGAACGACATCGTCGGCGCGTGCAGGCCGTAGTCCGCCAGCCGCTTCGCGACGTCGTCGACCGTCACACCGGTCGCCTTCGTCAGCGGCCGCAGGTCCAGGATGCATTCGTGCGCCACGAAGCCCGAACGGCCCGCGTACAGCACCGGATAGTGCTCCTCGAGCCGCCGCGCGACGTAGTTCGCGTTGGCCACCGCCACCAGCGTCGCCCGGCGGAGGCCGGCCGCGCCCATCATCCGGACGTAGGCCCACGAGATCGGCAGGATCGACGCGCTCCCCCACGGCGCCGCGCTGACCGGCCCGACCCCGGTCGCCGGGCCGGCCGCCGGCTGCAGCGGGTGGTTCGGCAGGAACGGCGCCAGGTGCGCGCGGACCCCGATCGGCCCGACGCCGGGCCCGCCACCGCCGTGCGGGACGCAGAACGTCTTGTGCAGGTTGAGGTGCGAGACGTCGGCGCCGAACCGGCCGAACTGCGCCACGCCGATGAGCGCGTTCAGGTTGGCGCCGTCGACGTACACCTGCCCGCCCGCGTCGTGCACCAGCGCGCACACCTCGCCGACGGTGTCCTCGTAGACCCCGTGCGTCGACGGGTAGGTGATCATGATCGCGGCCAAGTCGCCGCGATGCTCGTCCACAGTGGACCGCAGGTGCGCGAGGTCGATGTCGCCGTCGTCGTCGCAGCGGACGACGACCACCCGCAGGCCGGCCATCACGGCGCTCGCCGCGTTCGTGCCGTGGGCGCTCGCCGGGATCAGGCAGACGTCGCGTTCGCCGTCGCCGCGCGAGCGGTGGTAGGCGCGGATGGCCAGCAGGCCGGCGAACTCGCCCTGGCTGCCCGCGTTCGGTTGCAGGGAAACCGTGTCGTAGCCGGTGATCCGCGCGAGCCACGCGCTCAGGTCGGCGACCACTTCCAGGAGCCCGGCGGCGTCTTCGGCGGGGGCGAACGGGTGCAGCCCGGCGAACTCCGGCCAGGTGACCGGCTCCATTTCGGCGGTGGCGTTGAGCTTCATGGTGCACGAGCCGAGCGGGATCATGCTGCGGTCGAGTGCGACGTCCTTGTCGGCCAGCTGCCGCAGGTAGCGCAGCAGCGCGGTTTCCGAGCGGTGGGCGTGGAACACCGGGTGCGTGAGGAAGTCGCTCGTCCGCCGCAGCGGCGCCGGGAGCGCGTCCGCCGTGTCCGCGTCGAGACCGTCCACATCGGACACCGAGACGCCGAACGCCTTCCACACGCACGAAAGCCGTTCACGCGTGGTCGTCTCGTCGCAGGCGACGCCGACGTGGTCGGCGTCGACTAGCCGCAGGTTCACGCCGAGGTCGCGGGCCGCCGCGACGACCGCGTGCGCTCCCCCGGGCACCGTCGCGGTGATCGTGTCGAAGAACTCGCCGTGCCCGACGTCGACGCCGCCTTCGGCGAGGCCGGCGGCGAGCACGGTGGCCATCCGGTGGGCGCGCAGCGCGATGCCGCGCAAGCCCTCGGGCCCGTGGTACACCGCGTACATCGACGCCATCACCGCGAGCAGGACCTGCGCGGTGCAGATGTTCGACGTCGCCTTCTCGCGGCGGATGTGCTGCTCGCGGGTCTGCAGGGCGAGCCGGTAGGCGGGCGCGCCGTCGGCGTCCGTCGAGACGCCGACCAGCCGGCCCGGCAGCTGCCGCTCCAGGCCCTCGCGGACAGCGAGGTAGGCCGCGTGCGGGCCGCCGAAGCCGAGCGGGACGCCGAACCGCTGGGTCGATCCGACGGCGACGTCGGCGCCGAGTTCCCCCGGCGGCCGCAGGAGCGTCAAGGCGAGGGGGTCGGCGGCGACGATGACCGCGGCGCCGTGCTTCTTGGCGTCGGCGATGGTGAAGTCGAACTCGCGCACCGCGCCGGAAGCGCCCGGGTAGGACAGCAGGATCCCGAAGAAGTCGCCGCCGAGCCCGAGGCCGGTCAGGCCCTGGGAGAGGTCCTCGACGACCAGCTCGATGCCGAGGGGCTCGGCGCGCGTCCGGAGCACGGCGAGGGTCTGCGGCAGGGTGTCCTCGTCGACGACGAACCGGTTCGACGCGGCTTTCCCGGCGCGCCGGACGAGCGTCATGGCTTCGGCGGCCGCGGTGGCCTCGTCGAGCATCGAGGCGTTGGCGACGGGCAGCCCGGTGAGGTCGGCGACCATGGTCTGGAAGTTGAGCAGCGCCTCGAGCCGCCCCTGGGAGATCTCGGGCTGATAAGGCGTGTACGCGGTGTACCAGGCGGGGTTCTCGAGCACGTTCCGCCGGATGACGGGCGGGGTGACGGTGTCGTGGTAGCCGAGTCCGATCATCTGCGCCATCGGCCGGTTCCGCGCGGCGAGCGTCCGCAGCTCGGCGAGCGCCTGGGCCTCAGTGGCGGCCGGCGGCAGCTCGAGCGGCTGAGCGGAGGCACGCAGCGACGCGGGAACAGCACGCTCGGAGAGCTCGTCGAGAGAAGCGACGCCGACGACGTCGAGAATCCGGCGAAGTTCGTCGGGCCCGGGCCCGATGTGCCGCTCGACGAACGGAATGCCCTGTTCGAGCGAGGCAAGCGACAGATCCACGGTGGCCTCCTCCGAACGGCAGCGTCTGCCCAACCCGACTGTAAACGCGAAGGTGACCACGACGGGGGTCCGGGGGCGGAGCCCCCGGGCGGGGTGTGGGGGTTGCACCCCCACAGGACACTCCGGAGGGTTCGGGCGAGCGCTGTCCGCGAGCACAGCTCACCCAAACCCGGAGGAACCCTCCCCACTCTGTCCGTACCACTTGCGGGGCGCCTGAGAGTTTCACCCGAGGTTGAGCCGGGCTTGCACCGTCGGCGGGGCCGTCAGGTTGTGTCCTGACGACCCGCTTTCCAGAGGCGTCTCGTCCGCGCGGTCCTGGGTGCCTGAGAGGTTCCGGGGAGGATTTGCTCCTTCGGCGCCGAGCTCAAGGTGTGGCTCGGACTCTCCCGCGCGGATTCGTCGACCGCACGCGGAACCTTACTCCGTCCGCCGCAGTGGTGATCACCCGGTCTTGCGGGCGTTGCGGCGCTGGGTGAGTTCGTCCGGCTCGTGGGTTTCGACGACGCCGCCGTCGGCGCGTTCGGCCGGGAAATCGTGGATGGTGCCGCTGATCTCCTGCATGGCGCCGCTGACCGCGATGCCGAAGACACCCTGGCCGCCCTGGAGCAGATCGACGATCTCCTCCGGCGAGGTGCACTCGTAGACGGTGGTGCCGTCGGAGAACAGCGTCACGCGCGCGAGGTCGCGGACTCCGCGGACGCGCAGGTGGTCGACGGCGACCCGGATGTTGTGCAGCGATACCCCGGTGTCCAGCAGCCGCTTGACGACTTTGAGGACCAGGATGTCCTTGAACGAGTACAGCCGCTGCGAGCCGGAGCCGTGCGCCGTGCGGATGCTGGGTGCGACCAGCTTCGTCCGGGCCCAGTAGTCGAGCTGGCGGTAGGTGATCCCGGCGATCTGGCACGCGGCCGGACCGCGGTAACCCACCAGCTCGTCCGGCAGCGAGTTGTCGGGGAACAGTTCACCCTGCTCGCCAGCCGCGACTTCAACAGGCTGCTTCTCGGAACCAGCCTCGACCACGCAAGCCTCCCCTCGCCCGACCGGACGGCCGGCGAATGACAGCCGGACGGTCCCAGAGTGGGACCCGCCGGAGATCAATCACCACGATCCGGCCCCAGACCGTGAATCACACCGTGGCGATTTACCTCCTCCGACGGTAAGCGCCAGGAGAACACCGGTCAACGCGACGCGCGGCAAGCCTCAACGGTCGGATGAGCCTTTGCGCCGTTCGCCGTACCCCGGACGCGGTGGTTCAAACCTCTTGACGTCTTTTACTCAGCCGGGTAACTTTTTACTCATGCAAGTAAACACCGACCTCATGGCCGAGATGGGGCTCAGCGCCGCCGAGGCGGCCCGCCGCGCCCAGATCATCGGCGCGACCATCGGCGTCATCGCCGACCTCGGCTACCGGAAAGCCACGTTCGCCAAGATCAAGGAACGCGCCGGGCTCAGCAGCACGCGGATGATCTCGTACCACTTCACGAACAAAGCCGGCCTGATGCAGTCCGTGCTGAGCACGGTGGTCGAGACGAAGAACGAGTTCCTGAAGGAGCGCACCGGCGGCGGGCTCGACCCGGCGGACCGGGCCGGCTACCTGCGGGCCCACATCGAGACGTCGATCGCGTTCCTGCGCGCGTACCCGGAGTGCGTCCGGGTCCTGACGGAGCTGGCGGCCAACGCCGACGACGCCGAAGGCTGGGTGATGACGAAGATCCTGGTCGACGACATGCGGGTGCACGGGCTGAGCCGCCAGCTCAAGCAGGGTCAGGCGGAAGGGCTGTTCGGCGGCTTCACGCCGGAGGTGATGGCGATGTCCATCGCCCAGGCCATCGACGGGGTGGCCGCGGCCTACGCGGCCGACCCGGCGCTGGACCTGGAGAAGTACGGGCGCGAAGTGGCGGACGCGTTCGTCAAAGCGACGGCGCCTTGAGCGCCCGGTCGAGCCGCTCTTCGATGTGGGCCTTCGGGAACGCGCCGACGATCGTCTCGACCGGTTCGCCGTTCCGGAAGAGGATCATCGTCGGCAGCGACATGACCCGGTAGGACCGGGTCGTCTCCGGGTTCTCATCGGCGTTGATCTTGCGAACGGCGAGCTCCCCGGCCCGCTCGGTGGCCAGCTGGGCCAGCACGGGACCGACCATCCGGCACGGGCCGCACCAGGTGGCCCAGAACTCGACGAGCACGGGCACGTCGCTGCCGAGAACCTCGGGGAACGTGGTGTCGGTGACTTCGGCAACGGTGGTGTCTTCGGACATGACGGGCTCCTTCACGGGCGCGGGGCATCGGGCACGACACACGGATCGGGCGCTTGCCGGGCCAGCGCGCCGGCGAGCTTCGCCGCCAGTTCGGCCCGGATGCCGCCGAGCCGGGCCAGCAGCGCGTCGGCTTCTTCGAGCTTGCGGCGATAGACCTCGAGGGAGCTCAAGCAGGAGTCGCCGGTCTCGTGACCGCTGCGCAGGCAGTCGACGAAGGGGCGGGTCTCGTCGAGGGTCAGGCCGACCGTCTGCAGGGTCTGGATCTCCTGGACCAGCTGCAGGTCGTCTTCGTCGTACTCGCGGTAACCGTTGGCTGAACGACGGGCCTCGATGAGGCCCTGGGCCTCGTAAAAACGCAGCGCACGGGTGGTGACACCCGTGCGCTGCGCAAGCTCTCCGATCCGCACACTCCCGACGCTAGACGTTGACGTCCGCGTCAAGGCAAGTTCTCAGCTCACTGCGGGAGATCTCGGGGGTCCGGGGGCGTGCCCCCGGGCGGGGTCTGGGGGCTGCGCCCCCAGAAGACACATACCTGGCCGCCGAGGCGAGCGCTCTCCGCGAGCACACTCGCACGCGGATCAGGTATCCGCTCCCCGGAAGTCCTCGGGCGACACGGAGTCGAGGAACTCGCGGAACTTCTCGACCTCGTCCTCCTGCTCGTCCGGGATGATCAGGCCGGCCTCCTCCAGCACCGCGTCCACGGCGTGGATGGGGACGCCGATGCGCAGGGCCAGCGCGACCGAGTCGCTCGGCCGCGCGGAGACCCGGATGTCGCCGTCGAAGACGAGTTCCGCGAAGAACGTGCCTTCCTTGAGGTCGGTGATGACGACCTGCTCGAGCTCCCGGCCGAGCGCCCCGATGACCTCTTTGAGCAGGTCATGCGTGAGCGGGCGGGCGGGCCGGACCCCTTGCTGCTCCAAGGCGATGGCGGTGGCTTCGACCGAGCCGATCCAGATCGGCAGGTACCGTTCGCCCTCGGTCTCCCGCAGCAACAAGATCGGCTGATTCGCGGGCAGCTCGACCCGCACACCGACGACGCGCATCTCGCTCATCGGGCTTCGCCTCCCTCTCGTGCACACGGACCCAGACCCTGGACCGGCTCGACGCCGCCAGTGGCGACGCTACCCGTCATCCCTGCTCTGTGCTCGCTGTCGAGACTATCTCGGTTCGCCTGCCGCAAACCCTTACCTTCACGGTACGGCATGCGGTGCCGAACATTCAGTCATTGACATGGGACCGCAAAGAGGATCTCACTGCCCCGTTGCGGATCAACACCCCGCGACGCCGCGGATTCCCGCCTTGACGAGAAGCGTGTGGAGGGTCACGGACAGTGCCGCGAGCTCCCGCACCACTTCGTCGGCCCTCGACTTGGCCTCCGGGTCACGGTGCCGATACACCGGTGTCACGATCTGCTCCAGCAACCCGACCTCGCGGTCGGCCGCGGCGCGGAAGGCACGCAGGTGTCTCGGCTCGATACCGAATTCGGTCATCGCCTTCACCGTCCGCGCGACCAGCACCGCGTCCGGGTCGAAGAACCCCGCGGGACCGGGCCGGACCAGGCCGTACTGCTGCAGCTCGGCCAGCACTTCCGCGTCGATGCCGGCCTGCTCCAGGAGCTCCTCCTGGGTCAGGCGCAGCTCCTTGCCGGTGGTGAAGTCGTCCGCCACCGGCAGGCCGACGTTCTCCGCCGGAGCGTCGATCGGCACCAGCCGGCGCGGCGGGCGGGGCAGGTCCGCGACGGGCCCGGCACCCGAGTCCGCCGCGTCCAGCTGCTCCTTGATGACCTTCAACGGGAGGTAGTGGTCCCGCTGGGCGGCCAGGACGAACCGCAGACGCTCCACGTCCGCCGCGGCGAACTGCCGGTACCCCGAAGCCGTCCGGCCCGGTTGGACCAGGCCTTCCGCTTCGAGGAACCGGATCTTGGAGATGGTGACGTCGGGGAAGTCCGAGCGCAGCTGCGCCAGGACGGCCCCGATGCTCAGTCCGTGGTTCTGTGGCCGCCCGGCCGCCGTCACTGCGCCCCCTGGCCCCCGTGACCCGGGCCGGTCAGGAAGACCAGGCGGAACTTCCCGATCTGCACCTCGTCGCCCCCCGCGAGGACGGCCTGGTCGACCGGCTCGCGGTTGACGTAGGTGCCGTTGAGGCTGCCGACGTCGATGACGACGAACTCGCCGCCCTCACGCCGGAACTCGGCGTGCCGGCGGGAGACCGTGACGTCGTCCAGGAAGATGTCGCTGTCCGGGTGGCGCCCGGCGCTGGTCGTGTCGCGGTCGAGCAGGAACCGCGAACCCGCGTTCGGGCCGCGCTTCACGACCAGCAGCGCCGAACCCGCGGGCAGGGCGTCGACGCCCTGGACCGGCGCCTCCGCGGCCGGGGCGGACTCGTGGCCTTCGGCTTCGGCCAGGAAGTCGGCCCGGAAGACAGAGGTCCGCTCCGGAGACTGCTCCGGGGGAACGCCGCCGGGCCCGTCGTTCGTGCTCACCTGAGCTCTCCTCCACACATGCTGTGTTGCCTAGTACTCAAGAACGTGTAGCTGCCAACGTACCGTGCCTGATCGATTCTCCGAGCCCCGGCTCCCCGAACCGGCGCAGTGCCGGTCCGGGCGGCTCGGAGCGGACCTCAGCCCTTGGTCAGGGCGTCGTACGCCTCGGCTTCCAGCAGGGCTTCGAGCCCCGCCGGGTCGTCGAGCCGGATCTCGATCAGCCAGCCCTCGCCGTAGGGGTCGCTGTTGATCAGCTCCGGCGAGTCGGCGACGGCGTCGTTGACCGCCACGACCTCGCCGTCGACCGGCGCGAACAGCTCGGACACGCTCTTCGTCGACTCGACCTCGCCGAAGACGTCGCCCGCGCTCACCTGGCGGCCGACCTCCGGCAGGTCGACGAACACGACGTCGCCGAGCTGGTCCTGCGCGTACTCGGTGATGCCGATGCGAACGAGGGTGTCCTCGCCGCGGGTGGCGACCCACTCGTGTTCCTCGGTGTAGCGAAGCTCTTCAGGAGCGGACACCGCCGGTCCCCTTTCATGCCCTCACTGGCGAAAACGTGTTGCGCGAAGTCTTACACCCACACGGCGCAGCCGCCGGGCACGACCCGGGGAAAGTGGTCGCGCTCAGTCGTCACCGGCGCCGCGCAGCGCGTTGACGTCCGAGGAGACCGGCTCACGGCACACCGCGCCGATGTCCCCGACCGGCGTCCCACCTGCGCGAGCGACGGCAAGCGGCGCCTCAGTCTCGCGGAGAGGCAGCGCCGCGCGTAACGAGCCCGCACGACGTCGGGCAACACCGCCGCGGACCCGCTCACGCCAGAGCGCGACGACATTCCCGACCGGTGGCTCACCTGCGAGGGGGGCTGGCGAGCGGCGCTTCAGTCTCGCGGAGAAGCGGCGCCGCGCAGCGCGTTGCGCGCCTGGACGACGTAGAGCACGCCGGACCAGACGTAGAGGACCCCGCCCCAGATGGTGAACGCGTAGCCGATCGGCCGGGCGACCGCGGCGACGTCCGAGCCACCCTGCGCGAGCAGCAGTAACGGGAACGCGTACATCAACACGAAGGTCGCGCCTTTGCCGAGGTAGGTCACCTCAGGCGGGGCGAAGCCGCGGCGGCGCAAGGTCAGCACGCAGACGCCGAGCACGGCCTCGCGCACCACCAGCGGCACCACGACCCACCAGGGGATGATGTCGCGGACCAGGAAGGCGATGAGCGTCGCCAGGATGTAGAGCCGGTCGGCCGCCGGGTCGAGCAGCTGGCCCAGCCGGGACATCTGGTTGAGCCAGCGGGCCAGCTTGCCGTCGAGCCAGTCGGTCAGCGCGCTGAAGACCAGCAGCGCGAGCGCCCAGCCGTCCTCCTCCGGCCCCAGCAGCAGCCACAGGAACACCGGCACGCCGGCCAGCCGCAGCAGCGACAGCATGTTGGGGACGTTGAACGCCTGCTTCAGCAGGGACGGCTCGGCGGCGCTCGCCTGAGCGGCGGGTTCGGGTGCGGCGGTGCTCACTCGCCCAGCGTAGTCAGCACGCGCGGCGGCGGCTCCAGCCGCGTCGCTGCAGCTCGGCGCTGCTCAGCGCCTCGGGGCGGCCCCGGTAGTCGGTGCCCATCCAGCGGGCGCGGCCGGGGCGCGCCTCGAGGACGTAGGGCCGCCCGCAGCACCAGACGACGCTGCTCGGGACGGTCGGGGGGCCGGACGGGCCGGCGGTCTCGTCGGTGCTGGTTTCGGGGCTGGTCACAGCGTCGGCGTTCATCGCTCTCACGGGCTCGGGACGGGTGTCGGGGACGGGAAGCTCTTCGGCCTCCACCAAGATCTTCGGCACGCGGGGCCGGATTGTTAACCGGCGCGGCCGGAATTAGACCGATCGATTCTTGATGGCAGGATGAGGTTTCGGAGCGTGAACGGAATGTTAATTGTCCATTGTGGACGGTGTTTTGGCGGCCACCGGGCGGGACCACCACCCGGCTGGAGTAATCTGCCGCACACCTGTGGGCGAGTCGGTCCACGGGGCCCCGGCCCGGATGGGCCAGGATGACCGGATCAGGCCGACCGGGGAGGAAACGATCGCGGTGCCCCACCCGACCACCACGAGGACGTGGCGGCCGCTGCTCGCCGCCTGCCTCGCCGTGCCCGCGCTCGCGGCCTGCTCCGGCGAGCCGGCCGCCCAAGCACCGCCGTCGTCGCCTTCCGCGGCGACCACCCCCGCCGCGCCGACGTCCACCGGCACGCCGCCCCCGCCGCCCGCCGGCGGCAGCTCGTCCGCGCCCGCGCCGGTGACGAAGCCGTCCGGCGCGCCGCCGTCGGTGCCCGGGTCCTGCGGCACGGTGACGGCCGCCAGCGGGCTGACGCTCTACGTGTTCGACAGCGGCTCCGCCGGCGTCAGCTGCGTCGCGGCGACGAAGCTCGTCGGCGACTTCCACCGCAAGATCGCCGGGCGCCAGGGCGCCGGCTCGAACGACGCGGTGAACGAGACCGTCGACGGCTGGCTGTGCACGTCCGGGCCACCGGCCGCCCAGGGCGGCACCACCTGCACCAAGGGCGAGCAGACGGTGTTCGCCGCCGTCGTGCCGTCCGAGTGAACCCTCCTGATCCGTTTCGTTCCTGAAGGGCCCATGAAGACACTCGCCTACCCCCTGCTGCTCGTCGCCGCGGCCGCCGTGCTGGCCGGCTGCGGCGGCGACCCGGCGCCCGCGGCGCCGACCTCCGCCGAGCCCGCTCCCGTCCCCGCCGCGGCTGCCGCGGCCGGGTCGACGGCACCGGGCGTGCCGTGCGGCGACGTCACCGGCACGGGCGGCGCGAAGACGGCGGTCGTCGCGCACGGCCAGGTCGACTGCGCCGCGGCGACGAAGCTGCTGAAGGACTACTTCGCGAAGCTGACCCCGGCCGAGGCGGCGTCGGCCGACGGCCCGGGCCCGGTCGTCGTCGACGAGTGGACGTGCGGCAGCGGCCCGAACGACCCGGTGACGGCGTGCTCGACGGAGGACGGCCGCCAGGTCGAGGGCACCCGCGCCTGATTGGCGCCCGGCTCGGACGTCATGAACGAGTCGTTCATGACGTCCGGCGCGGTGAACGACTCGTTCATGACGTCGCGGCACGCCGCCGACCCGTCCCAGTCAGGACTTGAGGTCCGGGAAGTCCTCTTCGCGGAACTCGGTCTCCGCGGCGCGCTTCGGGTCGCTTTCGCGGCTGCGCAGCTCGACGCGGCGGATCTTGCCCGAGATCGTCTTCGGCAGCTCCGCGAACTCGAGCCGCCGGATCCGCTTGTACGGTGCCAGGTGCTCGCGGCAGTACGCGAGGATCGACCGCGCCGTCGCGGCGTCCGGGGAGAAACCCGCAGCCAGCACGACGTACGCCTTGGGCACCGCGAGCCGGATCGGGTCGGGGGCCGGGACCACCGCCGCCTCCGCCACCGCCTCGTGCTCGATCAGCACGCTCTCCAGCTCGAACGGCGAGATCCGGTAGTCCGACGCCTTGAACACGTCGTCCGTGCGCCCGACGTAGGTGATGTAACCGCGTTCGTCGATCGAACCGACGTCGCCGGTGTGGTAGAAGCCGCCGCTGAAGGCCGCGGACGTGCGCTCGTCGTCGCCGGTGTAGCCGGTCATCAGGCCGACCGGGCGGTGCTGCAGGTCGAGGCAGATCTCGCCCTCCGACGCCCGTTCCCCGCTCACCGGGTCGACCAGCGCCACCACGAACCCGGGCAGCGGGCGGCCCATCGAGCCGGGCACGACGTCCTGACCCGGGGTGTTCGCGATCTGGACGCTGCTTTCGGTCTGGCCGAAGCCGTCGCGGATGGTGACGCCCCACGACTTCTGCACCTGCTCGATCACCTCGGGGTTGAGCGGCTCCCCCGCCCCGACGACCTTCTTCGGCGGGTTCTTCAGCGCCGTCAGGTCGGCCTGGATGAGCATCCGCCACACCGTCGGCGGCGCGCAGAAGCTCGTGATCCCGCACCGGTCCATCTGGGCCATCAGCGCGTTCGCGTCGAACCGGCTGTAGTTGTAGAGGAACACCGTCGCCTCCGCGTTGAACGGGGCGAAGAAGTTGCTCCACGCGTGCTTCGCCCAGCCGGGCGAAGAGATGTTCAGGTGGACGTCGCCGGGCTCCAGCCCGATCCAGTACATCGTGGACAGGTGGCCCACCGGGTACGAGACGTGGGTGTGCTGCACGAGCTTCGGCTTCGCCGTCGTGCCCGAGGTGAAGTAGAGCAGCAGCGGGTCGGTGGCCTTCGTCGGGCCGTCCGGGGTGTACTCCGGCGACTGCGCGAACGCGGCGGAGTACGGCTGCCAGCCGTCGACCGGCTCCCCCACCGCGATCCGCGTGTAGTCGCCTTCGACGCCGGCGAACTTCGGCGCGTCCACCGACCGGACCACGACGTGCTTGGCCGCGCCGCGCTCCACGCGGTCGGTCAGGTCGGCCGGCCCGAGCAGCGTCGACGCCGGGATGATGACCGCGCCGAGCTTGATCGCGGCGAGGATGGTCTCCCACAGTTCGCCCTGGTTGCCCAGCATGAGGATCAGCCGGTCGCCACGGCGGACACCCAGCGAGCGCAGCCAGTTCGCGACCTGGTTGGACCGGCCGGACATCTCCGGGTAGGTCCAGCGGTTCTCGGTGCCGTCCTCCTCGACGATCCACAGCGCGTACCGCTCGGCGTTGTCCGGGTCGTGCGCGACGACGTCGAACCAGTCGATCGCCCAGTTGAACTCGTCGAACTCCGGCCAGGCGAAGTCGCGATACGCCGTGTCGTAGTCCTCGCGGTGGGTCTGCAGGTAGTCCCGCGCGACGCGGAACGCGTGGTGGACTTCCGAAGCGGTCACGCTGCCTCCTTCATTCGCCCTTGAACTCCGGCGCGCGCCGCTCCATGAACGCCTGGACCGCCTCGCCGAGGTCCTTGCTGGGCAGGAACGCCGAGTTCCACGCCGCGACGTACCGGAGGCCGTCGGCGACCTGGCGCTCGGTGTTCGTCGCCAGTACCTGCTTCGTACCCTGCACCACGAGCGGCGGGTTCGCAGCGATCTCCCCGGCGAGTTCCCGCGCGGCCTTCAGCAGCGCTTCCTGATCGGCGTGGACGTCGTTGACGAGCCCGATCTTCTCGGCCCGCGCGGCGTCGATGTCCTTGCCGGTCAGGGCGAGCTCGCGCAGGTGACCTTCGCCGACGATCGAGGCGAGCCGCTGGAGGCTGCCGAGGTCGGCCACGATGGCGACGCGCACCTCGCGGACGCTGAACTTGGCGTCGGCGCTGGCCAGGCGGATGTCCGCGGCGGCGACGACGTCGACCCCGCCGCCGATGCACCAGCCCGAAACGGCCGCGATGACCGGTTTGCGGCATTCCGCGATCGAGCTGACCGCCGCCTGGAGCGACCGGACCTGGTCGAGGAACGCCGTCCGCGGACCGGCCAGGTTGTCCCCGCCGAGCATCGGCGCCCAGTCGCCCATCATCGCCGGCAGGTCGAGGCCGTAGGAGAAGTGGGACCCGCTGCCGGTCAGCACCACGGCCCTGACCTGCGGGTCTGCGTCCAGCGCGCGGAAGACCAGCGGCAGCTCGCGCCAGAAGTCCGGCCCCATCGCGTTGCCCTTCGACGGGCCGAGGAGCGTCACTTCGGCCACGGGGCCGTCGACGTCGACCTTCAGGGAGACGAGGTCGGGCAGACTGTCAGCAGTAGCGGTCATGGGGTCATCTTCACCCATGGCCGCGACGAGCCGCCATTGGCACGTTGTCAATTGACGCGAGGGTCACCGTGCCAACGTGATCAGGGGATGTTTTCCTGAACGCAGGTGACCATGACACGGGGAGGACGGTGGCACATGAGCCCGGCAAGCAGCGCGACCCTGATCGAACCGGATCCGCCGTCCGCGCCGGCTCGGCGCGAGTCCCGGCCGATCGAGCTGACCGGGTCGTTCGACCACGAAGGCCACCGGCTCTGGTACACCGAGTTCGGCAGCGGCGACAAGGTCGTCGTCCTCACCCACGGCATCATGCTGACCCGCCGGATGCACGCCCCGCTCGCGCGCCGGCTCGCCCGTGCCGGGTTCCGGGTGGTCACGCTCGACCTGCTCGGCCACGGCGACTCCGACCGGCCGACCGAGTCGTGGCGCTACTCGATGCCGTCGTTCGCCGAGCAGACCCTGGCCCTGCTGGACCACCTCGAGGTCGGCTCGGCGGTCCTCGGTGGGACGTCCCTCGGCGCGAACGTCTCCTTGGAAGCCGCGGTCCTGGCCCCGGACCGGGCGCGCGGGCTGATCGTCGAGATGCCGGTGCTGGACAACGCGATCGTGGCGGGGCTGATCACGTTCGCCCCGCTGCTCATGGCGGCCCGCTTCCTGCCGTTCACGGTGCAGGCGGTGGCGGTCGCGGCGTCGCTGGTGCCGCACGGCAACCAGTGGGTCGACGTCGTCACGGACACGCTGTCCCAGCGCCCGGCCCCGATGGCGGCGCTGCTGCACGGCGTCCTGTTCGGCCGGATCGCGCCGCCGAAGTCGGTGCGCCGCAAGATCACGACGCGCGCCCTGGTGATCGGCCACCAGGGTGACCCCATCCACCCGTTCGGCGACGCGGACACCCTGGCGGTCGACCTGCCGGACGCGGAGTTCATCCAGGCCCGCAGCCCGGTCGAGCTTCGGCTCGACCCGACCCGGCTGTCCGACGCGATCCGTGAATTCGCCGCGAGCTGCTACGAGGATTGAGATGCTCAACCCATGCCTTTGGTGTGGGTGACCGGCAACGCCGGCGTCGGCAAGTCAGCGGTCTGTGCGCTCCTGAAGGACCGGGGCGAGCTCGCGGTCGACGCGGACTGGGAGGGCTACCACCACTGGGTCGACCGGACCAGCGGACGGGTCGTCACCGATCCCCCCGATCCGGTGCCGGCGGGCTGGCTCGACCGCTTCGGGTGGCGGATCAGCCGGGCGAAGGTCGAGGCATTGGCGGCGAGCACGCCCGGCGAGATCGCGTTCTTCTGCGGCTGCCCCGAGAACGAGGAGGACGTGCGGGATCTCTTCGACCTCGTGATCTGCCTGGTGGTCGACGACGACACGCTCCGGCACCGGCTCCTGACCCGCACCACCAACTCCTTCGGCAAGCACCCGGAGGAGCTGGCCGCGGCACTCGACGACAACACCGGCTCCGAGGCCGCCTACCGGCGGCTCGGCGCGACGATCGTCGACGGCCGCAAGCCACTGGCCGAAGTCGCCGACGCGATCCTCGCCGCGGCCGGCCGGCTGTCCCCTACGAAGGCCGGACCGGCGCCAGTCCGGCCACCGGGCCGATCACGATGATCGCCGGCGGCCGGACACCCGAGGCCGCCGCGTCCGCGACCACCGTGTCCAAAGTGGACCGCAACGTCCGCTGGGTGCGCATCGTGCCGTCCTCGACGATCGCCACCGGGGTGTCCGCCGGGCGGCCGCCGTCCAGCAGCGCCTTCGCGAACTGCGGCAGCCGCTCCACGCCCATCATCAGCACGATCGTGCCGCGCATCCGGGCGAGCAGCTCCCAGTCGACGAGCGACCGGTCGTCGCCCGGGGCGACGTGGCCGGAGACCACCACCACCTCGTGCGCGACGCCGCGGTGGGTCACCGGGACGTCCGCCACCGCCGGGACCGCGAACGCGCTCGTGATGCCCGGGACCATCGTCACCGGGACGCCCGCCTCGGCGCAGGCCAGCACCTCTTCGAAGCCGCGGCCGAACAGGTACGGGTCGCCGCCCTTGAGCCGGACGACGAACTTGCCCTCCTTGGCCCGCTCGACCAGCGTCTGGTTGATGACGTCCTGGCTCGCCGCGCGGCCGTAGGGGATCTTGGCCGCGTCGACGATCTCGACCTCGGGCGCGAGCTCGTCGAGCAGCTCGCGCGGCGCCAGCCGGTCGACGACCACGACGTCCGCGCGCGAGAGCAGCCGGCGGCCGCGGACGGTGATCAGCTCCGGGTCGCCGGGACCGCCGCCCACCAGCGCCACCCCGGGCAGGGAGCCTTCGGGGTGGGGCCGGCGGCCGTCTTCGAGCGTGCCGTTGTGCAGGCCGTCGAGCATCGAGTCGCGGACCGCGGCCGAGCGCAGCGGCTCGCCGCCGGACAGGACGCCGAACAGCAGGCCGCCGTGCCGGCCGGCCGCCGGGGTCACCGCGGAACCCGACTCGCCCTCGTCGGCGCGGACGCAGAACACCCGCTCACGCTCGGCCTCGGCGCAGATCGCGGCGTTGACGTCGGGGTCATCGGTGCAGGCCAGCGCGTACCAAGCATCGCGAAGGTCGCCTTCGGCGTAGCGGCGTTCGTGCCAGACCAGCTCGCCCGCGTCCACCATCCCCTGCACCGACGGCGTCGTGTGCGGTGACACCAGTTCGACGCGGGCACCCGCGCTGATCAGGCGGGGCAGCCGTCGCTGGGCCACGGAACCGCCGCCGAACAGCACGACGCGGCGGCCCGTGAGCTGGAGGCCGGAGAGGTAGTGCGGGTCGTCCATGGGCGGGAGTTTATTGACGGTGCGCGCCCGCACCAGCCGGGCGTGCGAAGAGTCACCGTTCGAGCAGGTCCGTGGTGCCGGACCGCGCCGCCGTGCCGAGCGCCGACGGCCGGTCGGGCCGCCGAGCGGG
This sequence comes from Amycolatopsis sp. cmx-4-37, assembly GCA_049998055.1. Lineage (GTDB taxonomy): Bacteria > Actinomycetota > Actinomycetes > Mycobacteriales > Pseudonocardiaceae > Amycolatopsis. The sequence goes on from JAEBEK010000010.1 coordinate 189,260, forward strand.
GCGAGCGCAGCCGCCCGGCGGCCCCCACCCGGAGCTCAGCTCGCGCGGCCTGACGCCGGATACGGCAGCAGGGCCATCTCGCGTGCGTTCTTGATCGCCGTGGCGACCTGTTTCTGTTGCTGCGGCGTCAAACCCGTCACGCGGCCGGCGCGGATCTTGCCGCGGTCGGAGACGAACTTCCGCAGCAGGTCGACGTCCTTCCAGTCGACGTGGGTGATCTTGTTGGCGCGCAACAAGTTCACCCTCCGCTTGGCGGGACGGTCGCGGTTCGGTTTCGGCATCCGGCTCACCAGCTCGACTTCGTGACGCCGGGCAGCTCGCCGCGGTGCGCGGCCTGGCGCGTCTTCACCCGCGACAGCCCGAACTTCCGCAGGTAGCCGCGCGGACGTCCGTCGGCGGCGTCCCGGTTGCGGATGCGGGTCGGGCTGGCGTCGCGCGGCAGCTTCTGCAACGCGACGACGGCCTCGCCCTTCTCCCCCGGCGATGACGACGGCGAAGCGATGACGGCCTTGAGCGCGCGACGCCGTTCGACGTACCGCGCCGCGATCACCTTCCGCTGCTCGTTCTTCGCGATCTTCGACTTCTTCGCCATCAGCGCTCTTCCTTGAACTCGACGTGCTTGCGCGCGACCGGGTCGTACTTGCGCAGGACCATCCGGTCGGGGTCGTTCCGCCGGTTCTTCTTGGTGACGTACGTGTAGCCCGTACCCGCGGTGGACCGCAGCTTGATGATCGGGCGGACGTCGGTGCTCTTCGCCATTACAGCTTCACTCCCCTTGCCTTCAGTTCGGCCACGACGGCCTCGATGCCGCGCTTGTCGATCGTCTTCATGCCCTTGACGGATACGCGCAGCCGCACCCAGCGGCCTTCACCGGGCACGAAGTAGCGACGGTTCTGCAGGTTCGGCTCCCAGCGCCGGGACGTACGGCGGTGCGAGTGCGAGACCTGCTTGCCGTAGCCCGGCTTGCGGCCGGTGACCTGGCACACGGCGGACACGGACCCTCCCGAGTTGATAGTGGTTTTCGTTTTCATCTACTCTTACGCACCGTACCCCGCCCGTATTCCTGGAGCACTCGTGACCCCTCACCCCCGCGTCCCGCTCGTCCTCGTCAGCGTGGTGACGGACCAGACAACGCCCGATGAGATCGACGCAGCCCTGCGCGGCGCTTTACTGACCGAGGAAGAATTGCCCGCCAGCGCGGCACAACGCGACCGCGGCGAACCGAAAGGAAAACCAGTGAAGAACGGCATCCACCCCGACTACCACCCCGTGGTGTTCAAGGACTCGTCCACCGGTGACGCGTTCCTGACCCGCTCCACCCTCACCTCCGACAAGACCGTCGAGTGGTCCGACGGCCGCACCTACCCGCTCGTCATGGTCGACATCAGCTCGTGGTCGCACCCGTTCTGGACCGGCACCCAGCGGATCATGGACAGCGCCGGCCAGGTCGAGAAGTTCCACCGCCGCTACGGCAAGCGGGGTACGCGCTGATGGCCGTCCCGAAGCGCAAGAAGTCGCGCAGCAACACGCGTTCCCGGCGCTCTCAGTGGAAGGCCGCCGTCCCTGACCTGGTCCCGATCAAGGTCGACGGCGAGACGAAGCTCGTCCCCCGTCGGCTGATGCGGTTCTTCCACTCGTGACCGTCCCGGTCACGGTGCTGTCCGGGTTCCTCGGCGCGGGCAAGACGACGCTGTCGACCACCTCCTCGCCAACGGGGCGGGGCTGCGGGTGGCGGTGATCGTCAACGACATGAGCGAGGTCAACATCGACGCCGCGCTCGTGCGCTCGCAGGAGCATCTCGTGGAGCTGGCCAACGGGTGCATTGGGAGCCGGTGCCCTAGTTCACCACGATGAAGTAGTCGCGGCCGAGGTTCGACTGGGTGCCGTCGGCGGTCCGGCTGTAGACCTGCATGGGGTAGAAACCCGACGCTTCGGGGGTGAAGGTGAAGCTCGCCCGGCCGTCGGCGTCGGCCGGGACCACGGTCGGGTTGTCCCAGTCCTCGTAGAAGTAGTAGACGTAGTCGACGACGCCCGGCGTGCGGGGGGTCAAGGTGAAGACGCCGGGGATGCCGGGGCCGCCGCTGCCCACGAAGTCCGGGTAGTCGGTGCTCGCCACGAGGGGAGCGTCACTGGCCGTGTAGCTCGGGCTGGCGGTGCCGGACGTCAACCCCGTGCTGGTCGTGCTCCACACGTTGAGCCGGTGGAAACCCCGGTTCGCCGTGACGATGTTCGCGGTCGCGGTTCCGTCGGCCGAGGCCGCGACGGTGGTCTCGGGCCCGTTGTCGATCCGGTAGGTGTAGGAGACGACATCGGCCATGCCGGGCGAGAAGCGAACCTCGGCCGGGACTCCGACCCCGGTTTCCCGGGGCGCGTCGACCCGAGGCTCCGTCGACTGCACGTAGAAGTGGTGGATGTGCTGAGGCGACCGGTTGCCCGCGTTGTCGACGCTCGCCACGTAGAGATCGTCGGGCCCGGATGCCTGCGGCGTGTAGGAAACCGTCGCCGACCCGCCGGGGTGATCCGCCGCCACGAAGGTGCCCGCCGGATCGGTGTTCCCGTAGTAGAACCCGACGACCGCGTCTTCGCCGGCGGCGTCGAAGGTGAACGAGCCCGGCCCGCCGGCACCGGGGTGCCAGGCACCGTCGTCGGGGTACTCGGCCGAAGTAACGGTCGGCTCGGCGATCGGGGTGGCGGCACTCGCCTGGGCCGGTACGGCGCCGAGCGCCATCGCCCCGACGGCCAGGAGCACGGTGACTCTACGATGAACTCGCATCGGAAACCCCCCAGGTGAATCCTGCTGTCCGCTCCAGCTAAGCACAATTCCGTGCTGGGCGGTCGATTTCGCTCGGGTCGGGCGAAACGTCCGAGTTGATCAACCCAGGTTTATCAGTCTAGGTTGACGATCGTGACGGACGAGGAACTGCTCCAGGTGAGCACCGACCTGCGCGTCGCGCTCGGCCGGCTGGTCCGGCGGCTGCGCCAGGGGTACGTCGTCGGCGAGCTGACCCTGCCCGAGCGCTCGGTCCTGTCCCGGCTCGACCGCGAAGGTCCGGCGACGCCGGGCTGCCTGGCCGACCTCGAACGCGTCAAACCGCAGGCCATGGGCGTCACGCTCGCCGGGCTCGTCGACCGCGGGCTCGTCGAGCGGCGCAAGGACGACTCCGACGGCCGCAAGGTGCTCATGTCGGTCACCGAAACGGGCGTCAAGTTGCTCACCGATCGCCGTTCGCGGACCACCGAGAAGATGGCGACCGCGCTGGCGGAGAAGTTCACCGTGGCCGAGCAGCGCGAGCTGAGGGCGGCCGTCCCGCTGATCGAGCGGCTGGCGGACGAGCTGTGACGACGACGCAGACCACGAACAGCCGCTACAAGTGGGTCGCGCTCTCCAACACGACGCTCGGCGTGCTGATGTCCGCGCTCGACGGCTCGATCGTCATCATTTCGCTGCCGGCGATCTTCCGCGGCATCGGCCTCGATCCCCTGGCCCCGGGCAACATCGGCTACCTGCTCTGGATGATCCTCGGCTACCTGCTGGTGCAGGCCGTGCTGGTGGTGACGCTCGGGCGGCTCGGCGACATGTTCGGCCGGGTCAAGATGTACAACCTGGGCTTTGTCGTGTTCAGCGTCGCGTCGGTGGCGCTCTCGTTCGACCCGTTCCACGCCGGCGGCGGCGCGCTGTGGCTGATCGGCTGGCGGATCGTGCAGGCCGTCGGCGGCTCGATGCTGACGGCCAACTCGGCCGCGATCCTGACCGACGCGTTCCCCGCCGAACAACGCGGCATGGCGCTCGGCGTCAACCAGATCACCGCGCTGGCCGGGCAGTTCCTCGGCCTGGTCGTCGGCGGGCTGCTGGCCGAGATCGACTGGCGCGCGGTGTTCTGGGTCAGCGTCCCGTTCGGGCTGCTCGGCACGATCTGGTCGATGCGCAGCCTCCGCGAGGTCGGCACGCCGAAGCGCGCGAAGGTCGACTGGGGCGGCAACGTCACCTTCGCCGCCGGGACCGCGATCCTGCTGGCCGCGATCACCTACGGCATCCAGCCCTACGGCGGCGCCGCGACCGGCTGGGGCAGCCCGTGGGTGCTCGGCGGGATCGGCGCGGGTGTGCTGCTGCTCCTGCTCTTCGGCGTGATCGAGACCCGGGTCGCCGCGCCGATGTTCCAGCTTTCGCTGTTCAAGATCCGCGCCTTCGCCGCGGGCAACATCGCCGCGTTGCTGACCGCGGTCGCCCGGGGTGGGATGCAGTTCATGCTCATCATCTGGCTGCAAGGGATCTGGCTGCCCCTGCACGGCTACGACTACGAGCGGACGCCCCTGTGGGCGGGGATCTACCTGCTGCCGCTGACCGTCGGGTTCCTCGTCGCGGGGCCGGTGTCGGGCTACCTGTCCGACCGGTTCGGGGCGCGGGCGTTCTCCACCGGTGGGCTGCTGCTGGTCGCGGCGGCGTTCCTCGGGCTGCTCGCGCTGCCGGTGGACTTCCCGTACCCGCTGTTCGCCGCGTTGCTCGTGGTCAGCGGGATCGGCCAGGGCATGTTCTCCGCGCCCAACACATCGGCGATCATGAGCAGCGTGCCGACCGAGCAGCGCGGGGTGGCCTCCGGGATGCGGGCGACGTTCCAGAACTCCGGGACGTCGTTGTCGATCGGCGTGTTCTTCTCGCTGATGATCGCCGGGCTGGCTTCGTCGCTGCCGCAGACGCTGACCAGCGGGTTGCAGGCCCACGGCGTCCCGGCGTCGGTCGCCGACGGCGTCGCCCGGCTGCCGCCGGTGAGCACCTTGTTCGCGGCGTTCCTCGGCAGCAACCCGGTCGGGCACCTGCTCGGCCCGGAGGTCCTGGCCGGGCTCTCCCCGGCCGACCGCTCGGCCCTGACCGGCGGGGAGTTCTTCCCGCAGCTGGTGTCCGGTCCGTTCCACCACGGCCTGGTGGTCGTGTTCACGGCGGCCGCGGTGATGGCCGTCGTGGCCGCGGTGGCGTCCGCCTCGCGCGGCGCGCGTTACTTCCACACCCCCGAAGGATCGAAGGAGTCTCAATGACCGACGAGATCGTCGCCGGGACCGTCACCATCACCGGCCACGGCGGGGACGAGCTCGAGGCCTACCTGGCCAAGCCGACCGACGAGACCCCGCGCGGCGGCGTCGTGGTGATCCACCACATGCCCGGCTACGACGCGTCGACGAAGGAGATGGTGCGCCGCTTCGCCGTCGAGGGCTACAACGCGCTCTGCCCCAACCTGTACACGCGCGAAGCGCCGGGCGCGGACCCGGACGACGCGGCCGCGACGGTCCGCGCGGCGGGCGGCGTTCCGGACGACCGCCTGGTCGGCGACGTCTCCGGCGCGGCCGACTACCTTCGCGCCCTCGAGAACGCGAACGGCAAGATCGGGGTCATCGGGCACTGCTCGGGTGGCCGTCAGGCGTTCCTGTCCGGTTGTTCGCTCGACCTCGACGCGGCGGTCGACTGCTACGGCGCGTTCGTCGTCGCGGACCCGCCGGAGGCCATGAAGCAGATGAAGCCGCTCCTCGGCTTGGCCCCGCAGCTGTCGTGCCCGCTGCTGGGCATCTTCGGCGCGGACGACCAGTTCCCCAGCCCGGACGAGGTCGCGGTCCTGGCGGCCGAGCTGGAGAAGCTGGGCAAGGAGCACGAGTTCCACACCTACGCCGGCGCGGGCCACTCGTTCTTCGCCGTCGACCGCCCGAGCTACCGGCCGGAAGCCGCGAAGGACGGCTGGGAACGCATCCTCGACTTCTACTCCCGCACGCTCACGGCCTGAGAGGACCCCGCTCATGTGCACCTACCTGACCGAGAAGTTCGCGCTGGAAGGCAGCGGCAAGGGCGCCCGCGGCTGGTTCCGCCTGAACGAGGGAACCGTCTACGTGGACCACCCGGTCCACGCGCCGTACGGGCACACGGTGAACATCGACTTCCGCAACCCGGGACTGGGTGCGTCGGCCCGCGTCGCGTTGGAACTGACGGAAGAGGATGCGCTGGCGCTGGCGGACGCGATCGTCGCGGCCGTCAAGTCGGCGCCGGAAGGCCTGGCTTCCCGCAACCAGTAGCCCCAGTCCGTGACTGTCGCATTGAGGGACTCTAAGTCCCTCAATGCGACATTCACGGCGTGTAAAGCGCGCCCAGGAACTCCAGGAGGAGGCGCTCACGCAGCGGTCCGGGCGCGGTGGCGAGGAGCGCGTTGATCGGTGCCATCCGGTCCGGCAAGCCCGAAGCGCCGCCGAGACCCGCCGCGGCCAGCAGGCCCGCGAACTGCTCCGACGTCAGCGTCGCCGGGTCCAGCGCCGCGACGAACTCCGCCACCGCCGGGTCGATGACCACCGGGCCGGCCGCCCGGGCCGCGTCGACCGAAGCCGCCAGGTCCGTCAGGAACTCCTTCTCGCTGCCGTGGTTGGCCGCCGTCACCGTCAGGTGGAGGTTCGCCGGCGACGCTTCGAAAGCGAACTGCGGCTGGACGTACCAGCCGCGCGCCTTCATCTCGTCGGCCACGGTAAACAGGTCGAAGTCACCGGAACCCGTGAACGCGATCAGCGTCGACACCGGGTCGCCCAGCACGCTCAGGCCGTCGATCTCGGTGATGCCGGACCGGATCCGGGAAACCGCTTCCCGCGTCGAGCCGGCCAGCGAGAGGTAGCCCTCCGGGCCGAGGTGCCGGACCACCGCCCACGCCGCGGCCAGCGGCCCGCCGGAGCGCGTGCTCTGGATCGTCGTGTTCAGCATCGTGTAGCCCGGCCAGGCCGCGCTCGCGAAGTAGTGCGAGCGCCGCAGCTCCGCCGAAGCGTGCAACAGCACCGACGTGCCCTTGGGGCAGTACGCGTACTTGTGCAGGTCCACCGAAATGCTCGTGACGCCGGGGACGCGGAAGTCGAACGGCGGGACATCGGCGCCGAGCTTCGCGAAGTACGGCAGCACCCAGCCGCCGATGCAGGCGTCGACGTGCATCCGGACGCCGCGTTCGAGAGCAAGACCAGCGATCTCCGCGATCGGATCGAGGACGCCGTGGGCGTACGACGGCGCGCTCGCCACCACCAGCACCGTCGAGTCGTCGATCGCCGCCGCCATGGCCACCGGGTCGGCGCGGAACGTCACCGGGTCGACCGGGACGTCGATCCGGCGCAGCCCGAACAGGTGCGCCGCCTTGTGGAACGCGGCGTGGGCGGTGGTCGGCAGCACGATCGACGGCGAGGCGATCGAAGGGTGCGCGTCCCGCGCGGCGAGCACCGCCAGCAGGCACGACTCCGTGCCGCCCGACGTCACCGAACCGACCACACCCGGCACTGAGCCCAGCAACGAAGAAGCCGCGGCGACGAGGTCGTTCTCCATCCGCAGCAGGCTCGGGAACGCCGTCGGGTCGAGGCCGTTGGCCGACGAGGCCAGCGCGTGCGCGGCGGCCCCGAGGGAGTCCACTTCGGACAGGCCGCTGTCGTAGACGTAGGCGAGCGTGCGGCCGCCGTGCGTCGGCAGGTCACCGGCGAGCAGCTCCCGCAGGGCGGCGAGGACGTCCTCAGGCGGGTTCATGGCGCGGCTCCAGCACCTTGCGCCGCAGCAGCGGCAGGGCCAGCGCGATGAGCACGCCGGGGACGATCGACGCCCCGATGAGGATCGCCACGATCGCGCTGTGCGGCTGGGCGGTCGTCGCGTCGGTGCTGGACACGTACCCGCCGAAGGCGAGGATCAACGCCCACAGGCCGCCGCCGAAGGCCAGGCCGAGCGTCTCCCCCGCGGTCCACACCCCCGCCGCGATCCCGGCGCGGGTCTCGCCGGTGCGCTCCTCCTCGGCCGTGATCAGGTCCGGCAGGATCGCCAGCGGGAACACCGAGATCCCCGCGTACCCGACGCCGCACAGGGCGACGAAGACGAACGTCAGCACCAGCGGCAGCGACTGGGCGAAGACCAGGCCGAGCAGGCCGATCGCGAAGGTCGCCGTCGCCAGGCGGAAGCCGTTCAGCTTGCCGACCCGGTCGCCCAGTCGCGGCCACAGCGGCATGGTGACCAGCGCCGGGCCGACGAAGATGACGAACAGGATCGTGCCGTAGCCGTCGTCGCCGAGGATGCGCTGCGCGAAGAACGGGATCGCGGCGAGCACCGTGCCGATGCCCAGCGCCTGGATGAAGTACGTGCCCAGCAGCCACCGGAACGGCCGCCAGCCGGCGAGCGTGCCGATGAGCTCCTTCAGGTTCACGGTGTTCGGCCGCAGCGAGCCGACCGGTGCGTCCTTGAGCCCGAAGTACACCAGCAGCGTCGCGGCCAGCACGATCAGCCCGATCACCACGGCCATCACGCGGTAGCCGGCGACCCCGTCGATCGCGGCGGTGATCGCGGGGGCGCCGCCGCCGCAGATCAGGATCGTCACGGCCAGCACGCCGATGCGGACGCTGGTGAGCTTCGTGCGCTCGGTCGCCGACTCGGTCAGCTCGGCGGGCAGCGCGTTGAACGGCACCTGGAACAGCGCGTACGCCGTGGCGCAGAGGGCGAACATGATCGCCACGTACAGCGCGTCCGGCAGCGGGCCACCGAACCCGGGGTGGGCGAACATCGCCGCGAACAGGATCGCGACGCCGATGCCGCCGACGAGCAGGAAGCGCCGCCGGCTGCCGGTCTTGATCAGGTCGGCGTCGGACAGCCGGCCCGCGATCGGGTTGAACACCACGTCCCAGGCCTTGGGCACGAACACGATCGCGGCGGCCCAGCCCGCCGGCACGGCCATCGTGTCGGTCAGGTACTTCACCAGCACCAGGCCGGGAACCGTGCCGAAGGACCCGGTGACGAACGAGCCGAGCGAATAGCGGAACCTCGTCCGGCCGGACAGCGTCGCCATGGTCCTCCTCGAAGGCGTACCGAGTGCCCGCATGAGTATTCGATCTCGGCGGGCACCCGGTAGTGGTCGAGGGGAATCGTGCCATCGTCGTGACCTGGAGCACGGAGCGACCCGCGCTACGCGGTCACGAAAGCGCGTCGGCGATCTTCGTCAGCGTCGCCGCGTCGCCGCGCAGCAGGAGCTGGGTCACCACCGTCTCCTCCCACGCCTGCAGCTCGTCGCGGATCTTCGCCGCCGGGCCGATCAGCGACGTGTCCTCCACGAGCGACGTCGGGATCGCCGCGGTCGCCTCGTCCTTGCGGCCCGCCAGGTACAGCTCCTGCACCTTGTCCGCGACGTCCTCGTAGCCGAGCCGCGCGAAGACGTCGTGGTGGAAGTTGACGCTCTTCGCGCCCATCCCGCCGATGTACAACGCCAGGGACGGCTTGATCCACGAAGCCGCCTCTTCGACGTCGTCGTGCACGATCACCGGGATCGAGCACGGCACCTCGAACGTCTCCAGGGTGTGCCGGGCGCCCGGCCGCGCGAAGCCCTCTTCCAAGGCGGCGCGGTAGAAGGCGTTGCTCTTCGGCGAGAAGAACAGCGGCAACCAGCCGTCGCCGATCTCGGCGGAGAGCGCGACGTTCTTCGGGCCCTCCGCGGCCAGGTGGATCGGGATGTCCTTGCGCAGCGGGTGAACGGTCGGCTTCAGCGCCTTGCCGAGGCCCGCGCCACCCTTGTACGGCAGCTGGAAGTGCTGGCCGTCCAAGGTCACCGGAGCTTCGCGGGCGATCACCTGGCGGACGATGTCCACGTACTCCCGCGTCCGCGCGAGGGGCTTCGGGTACGGCTGGCCGTACCAGCCTTCGACAACCTGCGGCCCGGACGCGCCGAGGCCGAGCACCATCCGGCCGCCGGAGAGGTGGTCGAGGGTCAGCGCGCTCATCGCCGTCGCGGTCGGGGTGCGCGCCGCCATCTGCACGATGTTCGTGCCGAGCCGGATCCGGCTCGTCGACGAGCCGTACCAGGCCAGCGGCGTGAACGCGTCCGAGCCGTACGCCTCCGCCGTCCACACCGAGTCGAAGCCGAGCTCCTCGGCCTTCAGCACCGCTTCCAGCGCGCCCGGGGTCGGGCCGCTGCCCCAGTACCCGACGTGGAATCCCAGCTTCACGAATGCCTCCTAGACGTTCGGCGCGTAGTGCTCGGGCTTGCCCCGCTCGGACAGCGGCGGCAGGTTCCTTCGTGGAGTCTCGACCAAGGCGGCCTCCGGAGCCACCTCGCCGCGCACGCGACGCCAGCCGGCGCGCGCCCGCGGGTGGTAGCGGCGGTCGTGCGGGACGAGCTTGAACACGGCGTTGATCAGCTTGCCGACCCGCCGGTGCCGGCGCGCGTCGCGCTCGGACCAGCGCAGGCCCAGCAGGTCCCGGACCTCCCGGTCGTACAACCCGGTGGTCAGCCAGACGAAGTCGCGGGCGATCACCGCGCTCACCGGCCGCCACAGAAGATCCGGCAGCCAGGGCAGGAACGGCGGCTTCGCGATCCCGCGAAGCTGAAGGACGTCGCGGGTGGCCTTGTTGTCCTCCAGGACCTCGGCGCACATGTGCTTCCAGTAGCGCTGGAAGTCCTCCCAGCTCTCCGGCACCGGCCGCATCGTCAGGTCGTACATCCGCCACCACGTGACGTGCTCGTCGAACAGCCGCCGCTTCTCCGCCTCGCCGATGCCGCCCATGAAGTGGTCGGCGATGAGGATGGTGCTGACGAAGAACGTCGAATGCGCCCAGTAGTACGTGTCGGGGTCGAGCGCGTGGTACCGCCGACCCTGAGCGTCGACGCCCTTGATCCGGTCGTGGTAGCCGCGCACTTCCAGCGCTGTCCGATGCGCGCGCGGGCCGTCGTAGACCACCCCGCCGATCGGGTAGAGCGAGCGGAACAGGCGCTGCCAGCGCTCCTCGAAGAACCGCGAGTGCTGCTCGACGCCGGCGCCGAGGCCCGGGTGCATGTTCTGCATCGAGCCCGCCCACAACGCGATGAGCAGTCCCCGCCAGTCGCCGAAGTACTTCCAGGTCAGTGAGTCCGGGCCCAGCGGCTCCCGTGTCATCTGCGCGCTCCTCGTCGAGTCGGAACTGACTACGGCTGTTGTCAGGCTAGGATCTGACAACACATGTAGTCAACCGAGGAGCCACCATGCCGGGCCGCACGTGGGCGGGCACGACCCTGGACGACCGGAAGGCGCTGCGGCGCGAGCAGCTCGTGTCCGCGGGCCTCGAACTGCTGGGCACCGAAGGCTCGGCCGGGACGAGCGTGCGCGCGGTCTGCCGGCACGCGAAGCTCACCGAGCGGTACTTCTACGAGAGCTTCGCCGACCGCGAGGAGCTCGTCGCGGCCGTCTACGAGCACGTCGGCGAGCAAGCCCGGCAAGCCCTGGTCGACGCGGTCCGGGACGCGCCGAACCCCCCGCTGCGGGCCGGGCACGCGGTGCGCGCGTTCGTCGAGCTGATCGTCGACGACCCCCGCAAGGGCCGCGTCCTGCTGCTCGCCCCGCTCACCGACCCCGCGCTCACCCGCCGGGGCCTGCACCTGCTGCCGGTGTTCGCCGCACTGGTCGGCGAGCAGCTGTCCCACGGCGACGAGACCGAGCGGCAGCTGGTCGCCGTCGGGCTGGTCGGCGCGCTGAGCAACGTCTTCATCGCCTACCTCGACGGCTCGCTGAAGGTTTCCCGCGAACGGCTCGTCGCCCACTGCGTGCGGCTCGTGCTCGGCGCCGACGACCACTGACCTCACCTCCGCCGACCTGGTGACAGTGCTCGTGACAGTGACGGGGAAGATCGGGCACACTCAACCCATGCGTACCGCTGGGCGGAACGACGGCGCGAGCGGCGACGGTCTCGTCGCGGCCCGGCTCACCGCGCTCCTGGAAGCCTTCCGGCCGGGCGACGAGGCCCTCGGCGTCTCCGAGCTGGCTCGCCGGACCGGGCTGGCGAAGACGACGGTCCACCGGCTGGTGGGGCACCTCGCCGGCACCGGCCTGTTGACCCGTGAGGACGGCGCGGTGCGGCTCGGGCTGCGGCTGTTCGAAATCGGCCAACTGGCCTCACCCCGCCGTGGACTGGTCGAAGCCGCCCGGCCGTACCTCGCCGACCTGCGCGAAGCGACGCGCAACACCGTCCACCTCGCCATTCTCGAAGGCACCGAAGTCGTCTACCTCGACGTGCTGCGCGGTCCGGACGCGCCGACGCTGCCGTCGCGGATCGGCGGCCGGTTCCCGGCGCACGCCACCGGGGTCGGGAAGGCGATCCTGGCGTTTTCGCCGGAATCCGTGGTGAACCAGGTGATCGACGCCGGATTACCCCGCCTGAGCCCGAAGACGATCACCGCACCCGGGCTCCTGCGCCGGCAGCTCACCCGGGTCCGGGAGGACGGGATCGCGCTGGAACGCGAAGAGTCCGGCGTCGGCGTCGTGTGCGCGGCGAGCCCGCTGCTGGACGCCCGCGGCATCGCGGTCGCCGCGGTCTCCATCTCCGGCTGGGCCAACCGGATGCGGACCGAACGGGTCGCGCCCGCCGTCCGCACGGTCGCACTCGCGTTGACCCGGACACTCTCCGGATCCACTCGGGACAGTCGGAAATAATCTTGCGGGACAAGGCTTTTCCGGTCCCTAGGCCGTCCGGCTGACGTAACCGTCCCGAGCTGGACCGGTGATCGGGAGCGGCTACGATCCGTCGAATGGCCCAGCACAGCCGGGGGACGACGTTTCCGGGCCGCTCCCCCGCGACGCACTCCGAGCCGGCCGCCGGTCACCGGTTGCTGTCGCTCGACATCGTGCTCGCCCTGCTGGCCCTCGCCGGCGGCCTGCGGGTGCTCTACCTCGCCGCGCCCGCCCCGGCGCTGCCCGCCGAAGCCGCGAACGTCGCTCACGCCTACGCGCTCGGCCACCTCACCCCGTTCACCGACGCGGGCGGTGCCGGCGTCAGCCCGTTCGGCTGGTGGCAGCTCTCGGCCTACACGATGGTCTCGGACGCGTTCGGCCGCTCGGCCACGGCGCTGGCCGCGGTCCGCGAGACCATGCTCGTCGCCGCGGTGGCCGGGGTGGTGCTGCTGTGGGTGCTGGCCCGCCGGCTCGGCCTGACGCGGTGGGCGTCGGCGGCCGCGGTGCTGCTGCTCGCGGCGTCTCCGCTGGCCCTGGGCCTGCAGCGGCTGGTCGTCGTCGAGCACCTGGCGGCGGTGTGGGCGCTGGGCGCGCTCGTGCTGGTCACCCGCCCCGACGCCCGGATCCGGCACGACGTCCTGGCCGCGGTCTGCCTGCTGGCCGCGGTGCTCACCTCGCCGCTCGCCCTGTTCTTCCTCCCCGCGGCCGGGTGGCTGCTGGTGCGGCGCGCGCCCGTGCGGGCCGCGCTGGTCGCGGTGCTGCTCAACCTCGGGCTCGGGATCGCGTTCGGGCCGGCGGCCGGGCTCCTCCGGCCGCACCTCGCGGCAGCGGGCCGCCCGTCGGTCGCCGACTGGGTCGCGCTCGACCCGGCGTGGGCGGTGCTCTCGACCGTCGCGCTGGTGGCCGCGCTGGCCGTCACGTCCCTGCGGCCGTTCGCGGTGTCCGGCCTGCTGCTCGCGGCCACGCTGGCCGTGCCGGGCGTGCCGGACACCGCCGTGCTCGCCCTGCTGCTGCCGGTGACGCCGCTGCTGCTGGCCGGGGTCGTCCAGGCCCTGACCCGGCAGCGCGTCCCCTCCCACCGGTGGGAGGTCAAGCGGGGAACCGGCGTCGCGCTCGCCGCGGTGGTCCTCGTCGCGGTGGTCGCCGTCGGCTGGGTGTACGGCTACCCGGCTCTGCGTCCCTCGACCGACCGCGGCGGGCCCCTGTCCGACGCGCAGGAGTGGTTGCGGGCCAACGCTTCCGGCTCTCGCGTACTGGTCGACGACGCCGCCTGGGCCGAGCTCGCCAAGGCCGGCTGGCCGACCGGCATGCTCGTCGCGCCCGCCGCGTGCGCGGCCACCTGCCCGCCCGCCGAGTGGGCCGTCTTCGGCGACGACGCGACCGACCTCCGCCGCCGCTACCCGGCCCTCGAAGCCGCCCTCGACGACGCGGGCGCGACCGCGAGGTTCGGCACCGGCCCCGGCGGCGAAGTCACCGTCTCGCGCCTCGGCCTGCCGCCCGCCGACCCTGCCGCGCCGTCGGAGTCGTCGGCCCGCGCCCACGCCGGCGAGGCCCTCCAGGCCTCGTCCCGCATCACCTTCACCCCGGACGCCGCCACCGTGCTCCGCACCGGCCGCGCCGACCCCCGGCTGATCGCGACGATCGCCGCGCTCGCGGCCCTGCAGCCGGTCCGGGTCGCGGCGTTCCCCGAAGTCCCCGGCGAAGACCCCGCCGGGCAACCCCGCCGCCGGGTCCTGCTGACCGGCGGCGAAGACGGCGCGGCCGCGTTCTACACCGGCCAGCGCGACCTGTTCCGCCCCTCGTCGGTCGTCCGGACCGGCGGCGGCGTGCTGGTCACCTACCCGCTGTTCGCGCCCCCGGGACTGCTCATCCCGTTCTCCTCCCCCTGACCGTGAAAGGCCCTCCGATGCGCACTCTCCCCCACGTCCTGCTCAGACCCGGCGGGCTGACCGCCGCGGCCCTCCTGCTCGTCGCGCTGACGCCGGTGACGGCCGAGGCGGCGACCGCCCCCGGCCCGGGCGTCGGCTGGATCCGGGTCGGCCACCTCTCCCCCAAGGTGCCGCCGGTGGACATCTACTTCGCGCCGTTCGGCCAGGCCGAGAAGGTCGTCATCCGCAAAGCCGGCTACGGCGCGGTCACGCCGTACTCGTCGCTCGACCCCGGCAAGTACACGCTGTCGATGCGGCCCGCCGACGCCGCGGCCGAGACCCCGCCGGCGCTGTCGGCGACCATCGACGTCGCCGAGCGCAGCGCCTACTCGCTGCTGGTCTTCGCGAACGGCCCGGACGGCACGCTCAAGGGCGACCTCGTCACCGACGACCTCGCCGCGCCGGCCGCCGGCAAGGGCCGGGTCCGGGTGGTCGAAGGCTCGGCGGCGATCGCGCCGGTGAGCGTCGCGGGGCCGACCGGCGTGTCGATCGCCAAGGACGCGGCCTACGGCCAGACGTCGTCCTATGTGGACGTCCCGGAAGGACGGTGGCCGCTGCAGCTCACCGGCGGCACGGTGCAGTCGACCGCCGACGTCGACGTCAAGGCCGGGACGTCGACGACGCTGCTGATCACCGAGAACGCCGGGGCGCTCAAGGCGAACCCGATCGCCGACGGCGGGTCGCTGCCCGAGCCGCCGAAGCTCGGCGTCGAGACCGGGGGCGGCGGCACGGCGCCGTCACCGGGCATCCCGCTCTGGCCGGCGTTCGCGGCGGCCGGGCTGCTGGCCGCGTTCGTGGTCGGGCGCCGGCTGGCTCGTGCGCGCTGACCTCGGCGCACTGCTCGTCGCGGCGCTCCTGGCCGCGGGCTGCTCTCCGGCGCCGGCGCCGGCCCGGCCCGCTGCTTCGCCATCGTCCTCGGTTCCGACGACGACGGTGGCGAGCGGGCCGCGGCCGCTGCCCGCGGCGGCCGACGTCCGCCCGGTGCGGCTGCGGATCCCCGCCATCGGCGTGGACGCGTCCGCGCTCGTCCCGCTCGGGCTGGGCGCCGGCCACGAGCTCGAAGCACCCGCGAAGTTCGAAGACGTCGGCTGGTACGCCGCCGGCCCGGTACCGGGAGACGCCGGGCCGGCGGTGATCGCCGCGCACGTCGACTCCCGGTCCGGACCGGCGCCGTTCTTCCGGCTGCGCGACCTGCGCGACGGCGACCAAGTGTTCGTCGCGCGCTCCGACGGCCAGGAGACCCGGTTCGTCGTGGACACCGTCCAGCGCTACCCGAAGAACGCCTTCCCGACCGACGCGGTGTACGGGCCCGCGCCGGGCAGCGCGCTGCGGCTGATCACCTGCGGCGGCAGCTTCGACGCGGCGAAACGGTCCTACCGCGACAACATCGTCGTCTACGCCTCGACCCGCTGGGGTTAGTACTCCTTGAGCAGCCCGCGCCGCGCGAGCTCGGGCCGGACGCCGTCGCCGAACCAGTACGCCTCTTCGAGGTGCGGATAGCCCGACAGCACGAACTCGCTCACCCCGACGCTGTGGTACTCCTCGATCAGGTCGGCGACCTCGGCGTGGCTGCCGACCAGCGCGGTCCCCGCGCCGCCGCGGACCAGGCCGACCCCGGCCCACAGGTTCGGGTGGATCTCCAGCCCGCGGACACCGCCGTCGGTTCGCCCGCCGTGCAGGGCGACCATCCGCTGCTGCCCGACCGACTCGCTGGCCGCGAGCTGCGCCTGCGCCTTGGCGACCTGCTCCGGGCTCAGCGCGTCCAGGAGCTTCTGGGCCTCCGCCCACGCTTCGGCCGACGTATCGCGCGAGATGGTGTGCAGCCGGACGCCGAACCGGATGGGCCGGTCACCGGCCAGCTCGCGGACCTTGCCGATCTTCTCCGCCACCTGCGCCGGCGGCTCGCCCCAGGTCAGGTAGACGTCAGCGTGCCGGGCCGCGACCGGCAGCGCGGCCGGCGACGAGCCGCCGAAGTAGATCGGCGGCGCCGGGTCCGGCGCGGCCAGCGTCGTCGCGCCTTCGACGCGCAGGTGCTCGCCTTCGAAGGTGAACGGCTGCCCGGACCAGACGCCGCGGACGATGGTGAGGAACTCGTCCGTGCGCGCGTACCGGGCGTCGTGGTCGTGCCAGTCGCCGAAGCGCCGCTGCTCCACCGCGTCGCCCCCGGTGACGATGTTGAGCAGCACGCGCCCTTCCGACAGCCGTTGGAACGTGCCGGCCATCTGCGCGGCGAGCGTCGGGGAGATCACGCCGGGGCGGAACGCGACCAGGAACTTCAGCCGGGTCGTCTCGCGGATCAGCGCGGCCGTGGTCAGCCACGCGTCCTCGCACCACGTGCCGGTCGGGGTCAGGACGCCTTCGAAACCCTGCCGTTCGGCGGCGCGGGCCACCTGGGCCAGGTAGTCCAGGTCCGGCTCGCGCTGCGCCGACGGCCCCTGGGACCGGTTGGCGTGGAAGCGTTCCACGATCGTGCGGCCGTCGCCGCTGGTGGGCAGGAACCAGTGCAGGCTGATGCTCATCCGTTGCTCCTCGCCTGATCCAGGTCGGGGGCGAACCGCCGGTCGGCGAACGCGGCGAAGTCCACCCTGCCCGGCAGAGTCTTCTCGTCGGTGAAGGCGTCCGCGAGCTGCTGTTCGGAGGCCACGACGGAGTCGTCCAGCGGGATCGGCAGGTCACGCCCGGCGTCGACGGTCTTCCGCGCCACCTCGAGCTTCAGCCCGGTCTCCTTCGCCCACGCCTGCGCCCACTCGGGCCGGTGCGTGTCGGCCCACTTCTGCGCCTTGACGACCCGGACGGCGAAGTCGCGCAGTGCCGAGTTCTTGCCGGGGTCGGCCAGCGCCGCGGTGCTCGCGGTCAGGAAGCCGAGGCCGTTCGAGGCGCCGCGGCCGTCGGCCAGCACCCGGGCGTGCGCTTCGATCTGGGCCTGCGCGGTGTAGGGGTCCCAGATCGCCCAGGCGTCGATCGTGTGCTGGGTGAACGCGGCGTAAGCCTCGGACGGCTGCAGGAAGTTCAGCTTGACGTCCTTCGTGGACAGTCCGTTGTTGTGCAGGGTGTTCAGCAGCTGCCCGTGCGCCGAAGTGCCCTTGGCGACGCCGATCGTCTTGCCCTTGAGGGCGGCGACGTTCTGCAGTGGCGAGTCCGGCGGGACGAGGACGGCTTCGCGCTCGACGTTGCTGCGCGAAACGCTGATCACCTTGATCTTCGCCTTCGCCGCGGCCGCGAAGATCGGCGGGGTGTTGCCGACCCGGCCGGTGTCGATCGCACCGGCCGACGCCGCTTCGAGCAGCGGCGGGCCCGAGGTGAACGTCGCCCATTCGACCTTGTACGGCGTGCCCTCCAGCAGGCCGGCCGCAGTGAGCAGCGACTTGACGCCGCCCTTCTGGTCGCCGACCTTGAGCGTCACCTTCGCCAGGTCCGCCGCGCTCACCGAGCCTGGCACGGCCGCCGGGTCAGTACCGGTCGCCGAGCCGCACCCGGCCAGCACCAGCGCCGTCGCGACGACCGCGATTCCCTTACGCCACAGCATCTTCGGTCACCCCCAGGTCCGCCAGTACGCGCCGGCGGAGGTCGTCGTGGTCGGCTTCGCTCGGCCGGTGCTCGGCCACGATCCGGCCACCGTCGAGCACCAGGACCCGCCCGGCGAGCCGCAGTGCCTCGTCGACGTCGTGGGTCACCAGCAGCACACCCGGCTGGTGGCGCCGCCACAGGTCCAGCACCAGCCCGTGCATCGCGATCCGCGTGAGCGCATCCAGCGCACCGAACGGCTCGTCAAGCAGGAGCAGATCGGGTTCGCGCACCAGAGCGCGGGCCAGCGACACGCGCTGCGCCTCACCACCGGACAGGGTCAGCGGCCAGTCGTCGGCGTGGTCGGTCAGGTGTACCTCGGCGAGCGCTTTCTCGGCCAGCGCGCGGTTGCGGGCCTTCGAGACGCCGAGTGGACGTTCAGGTAGAGCGGGAAGGCCACCCCGAGGGCGACCAGCACGATCTTGGTCTCCTCGCCGATGCCGAACCACAGGATGAACAGCGGGATCAGGCCGAGGAACGGCAGGGTCCGCAGCATCTGCACCGGCGGGTCGACCAGCACCTCACCCCAGCGGGACAGCCCGGACACGATGCCCAGCACCACCCCGACGACGGCGCCGATCGCGAACCCGGCGCCGACGCGGCCGAGCGACACCGCGAACGCGGTCCCGAGTTCGCCGCTGCGCGCGACTTCGACGCCGGCCCGCACCACGGTCCACGGTGAGCTGAGCTTGTCGGGCGGCAGGACGCCGGTGGCGCCGGCGATCTGCCAGGCGGCGACGAGCACCACCGGGCTGATCCAGCGCCGCAGATCGGGCCGCCACGCGGTCTTGCGCGGTGGCCCTTCGGCGCGTTTCCGGGCGCGGGGAAGCACGCCCGTGGTGGAAATCGACACGGATTTCTCCCGGGGACGGGGATGTTCGGGCTTGCGTGATCCCGAGCTTCGAGCCCGTCGGCGGGGAAGTCAATCCGTGGACGATCACTCCCAGTCCGTGAACACGGCGGGTTTCACCCCGTGGAACCCGGGTCAGCCGCCGAACATGACCTTCCACTCGTCCAGGGACCGCGGCCGGTAGACGAAGTTGCTGCGCTTGACGTCGGACAGCGCGGCCGACGGCTCGGCCGAGTACTGGTGCCCGGGGTAGACGACGGGGTCGCCGGGCAGGCCGGCGAGGGCCTGCAGGCTGCGGTAGATCTCCTCGGCGTCGCCGCCGGGGAAGTCGGTGCGGCCGCAGCCTTCGAGGAAGAGCGTGTCGCCGGAGACGAGCTTGTCCTCGACGAGGAAGCACTGGCTGCCGGGCGTGTGGCCGGGGGTGTGCAGCATCCGGATGGGGACGGACCCGACCTCGAGGACGTCGTCGTGGTCGTGCGCGCGCAGGTCGGTGTCCTCGACCCCGGTCACGCGGCGAACCCACTCGCTTTCGGCGCCGTTGACGTGGATCGGCACCGGCCGGAGCGCGAGCAGCTCGGCGATCCCGGGCAGTGAGAAGCCGAGCATCTCCCCGCCGACGTGGTCGGGGTGGTGGTGGGTGGCGAGCACGCCGCCGAGCCGCATGCCATCGGCCTCGAGAACATCGAGCAGGTCCTGCACGGCGTAGGCCGGGTCGACGATCACCGCGTCCCGGGTGTCCCGGTCGCCGATGAGGTAGGCGAAGTTCACCATTTGCGTCGCGACCGGGTCGCCGACGGCGAAGTCCCGCCCGGCGAGCAGCTGCCGGAAGTAGAGCCGATCTGCCATGGCCACACCCTACGGGTCAGCTTCCCGACGGGGTCAGCACGATCCGCCCGAACACCTCCCCGGCCTGCATCTTCCGGTGGGCCAGTACCGCTTGCTCCAGCGGCAGCACCTCGTGCACGACCGACGTCAGCTCACCGCGGTTCGCGGCGGTGAAGACGTCCGTCAACGCCGCGCGCCGGTCGGTCCACGGGATCGTGTCGGCGCTGAACGTCGCGAACGACAGCGACTTGCGGAACGCCGTGATGAGTTCTCTGCCGAAGTCGGCCGGCGGCTCGCCGGCGACCACGCCGACCACCACCATGCGGCCGTTCGGCTTCAGCTTGGTGATGAACCCGGGCAACCCCGGGCCGGCGATGACGTCGACGATGACGTCGTAGGTGTCCGGGCCGTCGCCGGCGCGGTTCAGGACGTGCGTCGCGCCGAGTTCGCGAAGCCGCTGCCCGCGCTCCGGCGACGACGTCGTGACCGCGATCGCGCCGGCGCCGGCCGCGAGCTGAACCGTCATGATCCCGATCCCGCCGGCCGCGCCGCGGACCAGCACCGACTCGCCCGGGGTGAAGTGGGCTCGGCGTAGCGCGAAGTGCGCCACCATGCCGGAGCTGCCGAGCGTCACCGCGTCGATGGGGGTCAGCGGCTCCGGCAGGGGGACGAGCGACTCCACGGGGGCGACGGCTTGCTCGGCGTAACCGCCGCCACTGCCGCCGGAGAACGCCCACACTCGCCGGCCGAGCCACGCCGGGTCGACGCCGTCACCGGCCGCGGTGACGATCCCCGCAATTTCGCGGCCGAGGACGTGGCCGGGCCGGAAGCCGTAGGCACCGAGGGCGCCGCTGAGGATGACGGCGTCCACGCCGCCGACACCGATCGCCTCGGTGGCGACCAGCACCTGCCCTTCGGCGGGTTCGGGATCCGGGAGGTCGATGACCGCGAGACCTTCGGGGGCGCCGAAGGTCTGTACCGCAACTGCTTTCATGGGCCCGACGGTAGTGGACGCCGGCGTCCACTTGGCTAAACTGAGAGCGTGGCCGATCTTTTGCCTCACAAGCTGCGCTCGGACGCCCGCGACAACCGCGAACGCATCCTCGACGCGGCTCGCGCGGTGTTCGCCGCCGACGGCCTGGACGTCCCGATGCGCGAGATCGCCCGGCGGGCCGGCGTCGGGCCGGCCACCCTGTACCGCCGGTTCCCGACCAAGGAACTGCTGGTCACCGCGGCGTTCACGGACCAGATGCGGGCGTGCTACGCCATCGTCGACGAGGGGCTGGCCGACCCCGATCCGTGGCGCGGATTCGCCTCGGTGGTCGAGAAGCTCTGCGAGCTGCACGCACGCGACCGGGGCTTCACCGCGGCCTTCACCTCGACGTTCCCGCACGCGATCGACTTCACCGCGGACCGCGCCCGGGCGACGCGGTCGATCGCGAAGCTGATCCGCCGCGCGCGGGAGGCCGGTGCGCTGCGCCCCGACGTCGTCCTGGACGACGTGTTCCTCGTGATCATGGCCAACAGCGGCATCCAGGCGCCGACGCCGGCGGCCCGTCTTGTCGCTTCACGACGCTTCGCCGCGCTCGCGCTTCGGGGGTTGCGCGCCTGACCCCTGGTGCAAGGCGGCGTACGCGCGGTCGCGCAGGACGTTCGCCTCGCCGTCCGACAGCGTCGTGTCCAGTGGGCGGAGCACCAGCCGGACCAGCAGGTTCTTCTGGTCTTCGGTGGCACCAAGCCGGGCCAGGGCCTGGGGTGGCAGCTGCGCGCACGGAGTCTCTTGAAGGATTTCGACCGACTCGACGACGTCGGCGTCGTCGCCCAGGGCGGTGCGGACGCGGTCGCCGAGGTCCTCGGCGCGGTCGTCGTGCGCCACGGCGAGGGAGAGGTCGCGCCGCACCGGCGGCAGGGACGAGACCGGGCGGTACGGCGCGAGGTCGGTCAGCTGCGCGGCGACGGCGGGGTGCGCCGAGCGCAGGAGGCGGATGTCCGGGATGTCCTTCAGCAGCATCAGCATCCGGTCGAGCCCCAGGCCGAGGGCGAGCCCGGACCACCCTGTCCCGAGCCCGGCCCGGGCGAGGACGGCGGGGTGGGCGAGGCCGCATTCGGCGATCTCGACCCATTCGCCGCGGTGCCGGACGTCGAGCTGGGCACCGTCCACTGTGTACGGGTGACGACGGGGTTCGAGCCGCCACCGGCGTCCCGGCAGGAGCGTGGTGACGAGGCCTTCCACGAGCCGGCCGAGGTCCGGCTCCGCCGTGCGCGTGATCCGCCAGAGGTCGAGCTGGTGCGGGGTGCCGGTGTGCAGCCGGTCGATGCTGTCGCGGCGGTAGACGACGCCCGGGCAGACGAGCAGGACGTCGTCGGCCGGGCACGCCTTGAGCGCCCGCAGCGCGGCGGGCACCAGGGCGCTGGAATGGCTGCGCAGGACGTGGTCGGCGTCGACGTACCGGGTGTAGCGCGCGTCGCGGGTGACGTCGTCGGGTCGGTAGCCGAGGTTGTCGTAGTTGTCGGCGACGGTGACGATCCGATCGCCGGGCCACCACCGGACCTCGGTGCGTGGTCCTTTGGCGGCGGCGACGGCCCGCTCGACGACGAGCTGGAGAGCGTGCGGACCGGCGGCCGGATCGGTGAGATCGCGGATCGCGAGGTCTCGGGTGAGCTGGGTGGGCGTGAGTGTTTCGGGCATGGCAGGGCCTCCTGGGTGAACGGGTGGGGTGATTGCTCCCCCTGGCCCGGACACCAGGCGAGATTCTTGGCGGCGCACAGTCAGGTCACCGCCCGACGGTGCCGTTCAGGCAGCGCCGACCGCGGATGTGGCACCGGAACCCCGCTGGCACCCGCGAAGGGCCAGGGGGCCGGTAAATCGGCGGTACTCCGCAACGACGGCCACGAACCCAGTTAACCGGGCCTGTCACGCGGATTTCTCACTCGCCCACCTCCCCGTCGGCCAGTTCCCGCAGCAGATCCAGGTGGCCCACGTGCCGGGCCGTCTCCTGGACCACGTGGGCCACCACCCACCTGACCGTGAACTCCGACCGGCGCCGCGTCCGGTCGTCCGGGCCCAGCCGGCGCAGCGACTTCTCCGACCGCGCCCACTCGGCCTTGTACGCCGCCACCACCGAGGCCGGCGTGTCGTCCGGCGACAAGTCCCAGCTCGGGTCCGGCGATCCCGCCCACAGCGACGGCAGGTCCGCTCCCCCGGCTTCGATCGACAGCCACCACCGCTCGACCGCCGTCAGGTGCTTCACCACCCCCAGCGCGCTCAGCCGCGGCGACGTCGAGAACGGCGCCGCCGCGGCCTGCGAAACCGGCAGGCCCGCCAGCTTGTTCACCGCCGTCGCCCGGAGGAACTGCAGGAACTCCAGCTGCAGGCGCAACTCGTCCCAGGCCAGCCGGGCGGGCCAGGACCGCCGCGTCTTCGAACTCGTGTTCGACATGACCGGAAAGGTACCCCACCGGACCGACAAAATAGAGTGATCGCCATGTGGTGGGGACTGCTCTGCGCCCTCGGCGCCGCAATCGCGTACGGCGTGGCTTCGGTGATGCAGTCGGTCGCCGCCCAGGCGACCGAAGACAGCGGCGCCGGCGGGGTCGACCCGAAGCTGCTCGTCCGCGTCCTCGGCCAGTGGAAGTTCGTGCTCGGCCTGGCGCTCGACGTCCTCGGGTTCGTCGCGCAGATCGCCGCCCTGCACGTCCTGCCGCTGTTCGTCGTGCAGGCCGCGCTCGCCGCGAGCCTCGCCGTGACCGCCGTCGCCGCGCGGTTCCTCGGTATCCGCCTCGGCGCCCGGGAATGGACGGCCGTGGCCGTCGTGTGCGCCGGGCTCGGGCTGCTCGGCGCGGCCGCCGAGAGCGAGGGCTCCGACCCGGTCGGCCTCGGCTTCCGGCTCGGGCTGATCGGCGCCGTCGTCGTGCTGGCCGCCGCCGGGATCGTCGCGGGGAAGGCGAGCCGCCGCGTGCGGACGCCGGCGCTCGGGCTCGTCGCCGGTCTCAGCTTCGGCGTCGTCGCCATCGCCGGCCGCGTCATCCCCAGCCTCGCCCCGCTGGACCTGCTCACCGACCCGGCCACCTACACCGTCGCCGTCGCGGGCGGCATGGCGATGCTGTTCTACGCGACGGCGTTGCAACGCGGCAGCGTCACCACGAGCACCGCGATGATGGTGCTCGGTGAGACGGTCTTCCCGTCGCTGGTCGGAGTGGTCGTCCTCGGCGACCGGACCCGGCCCGGGTTCGCCGTCGTCGCGATCGCCGGATTCGTCCTCGCCGTGGCCGCCGCGCTCGCCCTGGCCCGCTTCGGAGAGCCGGCGACCGAGGGAAATGAGACGAAGCCGACCGTGCTCCCGTAACTCCTTTACTTAGACTAGCCTTACCTATCCCACGACCAGGACAGGGAGGCGCGGGTGAGCACGACCGGACGGGAAGTCCTCCGCCGTTCGATCACCGGGCAACGACGATCGGTGACCCTCGCGGCGCTGCTCACGGCGGGCCACCAGGGCGGCGAAGCGCTGGTGCCGGTGGTGATCGGCGTGGTGATCGACCAGGCCGTCGCGGGTGGCTCGGCAGGCACGCTGATCTTCTGGCTGGTGGTGCTGGGCGTGCTGTTCGCCGCGCTGTCGACCAGCTACCGCCTCGGTGCCCGCTTCGGCGAGCGCGCCGCCGAACGCGCCGCCCACGACCTGCGCCTCGACGTCGGACGCCGGGTGCTGCACCCCGGCGGCGGCGCCGAGGCCGGCAACCTCGCGGGCGAGCTCGTCAGCATCGGGACGTCGGACGCGAAGCGGGTCGGGCAGGTCAACGGCGTCCTGCCGTTCGGCGTCGCCGGGCTGGCCGGGCTGCTGGTCAGCGCTGTCGTGCTGCTGACCATGAGCATCCCGCTCGGCCTGCTGGTGCTGCTCGGCACGCCGCCGATGCTGTACCTGGCCCACCTCATCGGCAAGCCCCTCGAACGCCGCAGCGAGGCCGAGCAGGAGCGATCCGCGTTCGCCTCCGGCATCGCCACCGACCTCGTCGCCGGGCTGCGCGTGCTCAAGGGCGTCGGCGCCGAACGCGCCGCCGTCGACCGCTACCGCCGCACCAGCCAGGACTCGCTCAAAGCGACGCTCCGCGCGGCCCGCGCCCAGGCCTGGCACAACGGCGCGCTGCTGGCGCTGACCGGCATCTTCATCGCCGTCGTCGCGCTCGTCGGCGGGAACCTCGCCGCGGCGGGTGACATCAGCGTCGGCGACCTCGTCGCCGCGGTCGGCCTGGCGCAGTACCTGATCACGCCGTTCTCGATCTTCTCGTGGGTCAACGGCGAGCTCGCGCAGGGCCGCGCGTCGGCCGCGCGCATCGCCGACGTGCTGAACGCACCGCCCGCCGTCGGCACCGGCGAGGCCACGCTGCCGGTTCCGGCCGCCGGGCACGTGCGGCTTTCCGCGCTCGGCCGGGGCGCGCTGCGCGACGTCGACTTCGAAGCCCGCCCGGGCGAGCTGCTCGGCGTCGTGGCCACCGACCCGGCCGCCGCGACCGACCTGCTGGACTGCCTCGGCCGCGCCGCCGACCCCGCGACCGGCTCGGTGTCGGTCGACGCGGTCGACCTGTCCACTGTGGACCCGAGCCGGGTCCGCGAGGTGGTGCTGGTGGCCGCGCACGACGCGGACCTGTTCGCCGGGACCGTCGCCGATAACTTCGAAACCGGTCCGCTCAGCGAAGAAGCGCTGACCGCGGCCGCCGTCGACGAGGTGGCCGGCGCGCTGCCCGACGGCGTCGCGACCGAAGTCACCGAACGCGGGCGCTCGCTCTCGGGCGGGCAGCGCCAGCGGGTCGCGCTCGCCCGCGCGCTCGCCGTCGACGCGCCGGTGCTCGTCCTGCACGACCCGACGACCGCCGTCGACACCGTCACCGAGGCCCGCATCGCCGCGGGCCTGGCCGCCCTGCGGCGCGGCCGCACGACCATCCTCGTGACCACCAGCCCGGCGCTGCTCGCCGCGACCGACCGCGTCGTCCTCCTCGACGACGGGCGGATCGCCGGCGAAGGCAGCCACGCCGAGCTGGCCGGTCGCGCCGACTACCGGGCGGCGGTGCTGTCGTGACCCGTGAACTCCTCCCCGTGGCCGACGGCCGGCGGATCCGCGCCGTCGTCGGCGAGCTCGTCGGCCGGTCGAAGGGCCGCGCCGCGGCCGCGTTCACCATGCTGGTCGCGGCCACCGCGATCGGGCTGCTCACCGCGCCGCTGCTCGGCCGGGTCGTCGACCTCGTCGCGACGCGGCGGCCGGCGGCCGAGCTGCTCACGCCGGTCGTCGCGCTGGTCCTCGTCGCGGTGGGCCAGGCGATCGCGACCGCGATCGGCGTCTCGCTGGTGGCGCGGCTGGGCGAGACGATCCTGGCCGAGCTGCGCGAACGCTTCGTCGAGCGGGCGCTCGGGTTGCCGCTCGAACGGCTCGAGCGCGCCGGGTCCGGCGACCTGACCACCCGCGTGACGAACGACGTCTCGGTCGTCGCGGAAGGTGTCCGGCAGGCGCTGCCCGAGCTGGGCCGCTCGGTGCTGACGGTCGTCCTGACGCTCGGCGCGCTGGCCGTGCTGGACTGGCGGTTCCTGCTGGCCGCGCTGGTCGCCGTGCCGATCCAGCTGTGGACCGTGCGCTGGTACGTGCCGCGCGCGAAGCCGCTGTACGCGAGCCAGCGCGAGGCCGTCGGCGCGCAGCAACAGCAGCTGCTGGACACCATCGGCGGCGCGAAGACGGTTCGGGCGTTCCGGCTGGCGGACACGCACCTGGACCGGGTGCGGACGCGGTCCGACACGGCCGTCGACCTGGCGCTGCGCGGGATCCGGCTGGTGACGCGGTTCTACGCGCGGCTCAACCTGGCGGAGTTCGTCGGGCTGTCCGCTGTCTTGGCCGTCGGGTTCCTGCTGGTCGGGGCGGACGCGGTGACGGTCGGCGTCGCGACGGCCGCCGCGCTGTACTTCCACAGCCTGTTCGGGCCGATCACGACGGCGCTGGCCCTGGTCGACGACGCGCAGGCGGCCGCGGCCGGCCTCGCGCGGCTGATCGGCGTCGCGGACCTGCCCGTCGAAGAGTCTCCTTCGCAGCCGGCGCGTCCGGTCGACGCGTCGGTGAAGACGGCGGCGGCCGGCTATTCCTATGTGGACGGTCACCCGGTGCTGCGCGACGTCGACCTCGGCGTCGCGGCCGGGGAACGGGTGGCGCTGGTCGGGGCCAGCGGGGCCGGGAAGACGACGCTGGCCAAGCTGATCGCCGGGATCCACCGGCCGTCCTCGGGCTCGGTGACGCTCGGCGGAGTGGCTTTGGAAGAGCTCGGCCCGGAGGCCACGCGCCGGACCGTCGCGCTGATCAGCCAGGAGGTTCACGTGTTCGCGGGACCGCTGGCCGAAGACCTCCGCCTCGCGCGCCCGTCGGCGTCGGACGCGGACCTGCGGGCGGCGCTGGCGAAGGTGGGCGCGCTGTCCTGGGTGGACAGTCTGCCGGCCGGGCTCGCCACGGTGGTCGGCGAAGGGGGTCACCAGCTGACCGTGACGCAGGCGCAGCAGCTGGCGCTGGTCCGGCTGGTGCTGGCCGATCCGCCGATCGCGATCCTCGACGAGGCCACGGCGGAGGCGGGCAGCGCGGGTTCCCGGGTCCTGGAGGCAGCGGCCGCGGCGGCCCTCGAAGGCCGGACGGCGCTGGTGGTGGCCCACCGCCTCACCCAGGCGGCGGCGTCCGACCGGATCGTGGTCCTCGACGCGGGCGCGGTGGTCGAGTCCGGCACGCACGACGAGCTGGTGGCCGCGGGTGGCCAGTACGCGAAGCTCTGGGCGGCTTGGTCGGGCCAGCGCGCCTGAGGCCGGGCTGCGCGGGCTGGGCACCCCCGAGGTCGCGAATGAGTCATTGGCGACGCTCGGCCGCCAGTTGGGGCGAGGTTTCAGGTGGTGAACGACTCTTTCATCGCGTCCGGCGCGATGAAAGAGTCGTTCACCGCGGTCTTCCCGCGGCGGTCAGGCGTGGCGAAGGTGCGCCGTACTGTCCCCAGAGCGCAGGCGGCCCACGCACCCAACGCCACATCGGGTGCATGGGACGCACCCAACGCCACATCGGGGCGCTCCGCGCACCAGCGTGAACCGGCCGGCAGAACTCGACTTTGGCCCTGACCGCAGCGAAAAGCGCCGGGAGCGAGCACGCTCCCGGCACTTTTCTCGGAGAAGGGTCAGTTGTCCATGGCGTCGGCCAGGGACTTCGGCCGCATGTCCGTCCAGTTCGCTTCCACGTGGTCCAGGCACTCCTGGCGCCCCGCCGGGCCGAACGCGACCGTCCAGCCGGCCGGGACCTCCACGAACTCCGGCCACAGGCTGTGCTGGTTCTCCGCGTTGACCAGCACCAGATAAGTACCAGCGGGGTCTTCGAACGGGTTGGTCATGCCAGGCCTCCTCAGGCGGTGATGTCCGTGCGGGCGCCCTTGACGACCTCGGTCAGCTTCCGGATGACCGGGGCCGCGAGCACCGGGTTGAACCGGGGTTCGGTCGACCAGTCGGCGAGCTGGTTCGCCTTGACCGCGGGCAGCTGCGCCCACGTCGGGATCGCCGCCAGCTGCGGGCGCGACAGCGCGTACGTGCGGCTGTCGGTCAGGATCAGATCGGCCGGGTACTTGCCGGCCTGCTCCCAGCTGAGCGTCTCGAAGTAGTCGTCGGTGCCGGCGCCGTTGATGATGTCCAGGCCCAGGTCGCGGTAGTACGCGAGGTCGGCGAAGAACTCCGGCTTGCAGACGTACAGGTTGTCCTTGTCGCTGGACACCACGAGCACCTTCAGGCCCGGCTTGCCCTTGATGGCCGCCTTCAGGTCGTCGGACGCCTTCCGGAAGTCGTCCTTGCCCTTCTTGATGACGTCGGAGTTCGCGTCGCCGCCCAGCGCCACCGCGAGCTGCTCGTAGCGCTCGATCACCTTCGGCAGCGTGACCTTGTACTCCGACAGCGCGACGATCGGCGCGATCGCCTGCACCTTCGGGCCGAGGTCGTCCTTGAGCACCCACAGGTCGGTCGGCTTGGCGCCGGTGAGGCCGGTGATCACCAGGTCCGGCTTGGTCGCGGCGAACTTCTCCATGCTGAAGTCGTCCCACGCGTTGCCGATCGACGTCACGGCGTTCAGATCGATGTTGCCGGCCTGGATCTCCTTGCCGCCGTCGGCCGTCTTCTGCGGGCCGAACACGCCCGCCGGGCGGACGCCGTAGTCCCACAGCGCGGCCGCGGAGCTGACGTAGGCCACGACCCGGGTCGGACGCTGGTCGCGCGAGGCCTTCTGCCCGCGGTCGTCGGCGAACTCCCACGGGCCCGAGGACGCCGGGGCGGCCTTGTCGTCGCTGCTGCCGCACGCGGCGAGGACCACGCTCGCGGCGAGCCCGCCGGTGCCGATCAGGAATCCACGCCGGCTGAGCCCGGCACCGCCTTGAAACACGGACATGAGAACCTCTCGCCAAGCCTTTAGGATAGGCACACCTTATTTAGGTAAGCCTGGCAAAAGCAACCACCGCAACCGTCCTGTGTCCACCCCCACCCGGGTCAGTTCCGGCCCGAAAGCTGGGCTTCCGCGCCCGGTACGGGCTCGGCGGGGTCGTGTCCCAGGTGGACCTGGCGGTTGTCGGCGTCCACGTGCACCACGCGCGGCCGGTGCCCGGCGCGTTCGGCCTCGTCGACCTGGGCGTAGGTGATGATGATGACCAGGTCGCCGGGGTGCACGAGGTGCGCGGCCGCGCCGTTGATCCCGATGACGCCGGTGCCCGGCTCGCCGGTGATCGCGTAGGTCTCCAGGCGGGCGCCGTTGGTGATGTCGACGATCTGGACCTGCTCGCCTTCGACGATGTCCGCGGCGGCCATCAGGTCCGCGTCGATGGTCAGGGACCCGACGTAGTGCAGGTCGGCCTGGGTCACCGTCGCGCGGTGGATCTTGGCGTTCATCAGGGTGCGCTGCATCAGCTTCCTCGTGTCTCGGTGATCAGGGCGGCGAGGCCGGCCGCGGTGGGGGTGCGGAAGAACTCGGCGATCGGGAGCTCGGTCCCGGTCCGCTCGGTGATCCGGGTGCGCAGGACCACCAGCAGCAGGGAATGCCCGCCGAGGGCGAACAGGTCGTCGTCGGCGCCGACGGCGGCGACGTCCAGGACCTCCGCGAACACTTCGCAGAGGGTCTTCTCAAGCGGCGTTTCGGGGACCCGGCCCCGGCTCTCGAACTCGGGCGCGGGCAGGGCGGCCTTGTCGAGCTTCCCGTTGGGCGTAACGGGGAACGCGTCGAGGGGGACGATCGCCGCGGGCACCATGTACTCCGGCAGCGACCGGGCCACGAACTCCCGCAGCCGCGCCGGGTCCGCCGTCGCCGGGGTCGTGTAGGCGACCAGCCGCTGGTCCCGGTCCTCGCGGACGACGACGAGTGCCTGCTCGACGTCGTCGTGGCGCGCCAAGGCCGTCTCGATCTCGCCCGGCTCGATCCGGAAGCCGCGGACCTTGACCTGGTCGTCGGTGCGGCCGAGGTACTCGAGCTGCCCGTCGGGCCGCCACCGCGCCAGGTCGCCGGTGCGGTACATCCGCTCCCCCGGCTGATGCGGCGAAGCGACGAACCGGGCGGCGGTCAACGCGGGACGCTCGTGGTAGCCGCGGGCCAGCCCGGCGCCGGCCAGGTACAGCTCGCCGGGGACGCCGGCCGGGACCGGGCTCAGGCCGCCGTCGAGGACGTACGCCCGGGCGTTGTGCACCGGACGCCCGACCACCGGCCGGTCGGCGTCGGCGAACCGGCCGACCAGAGCGTCCACAGTGGCCTCGGTGGGGCCGTAGAGGTTGTAGGCCTCGGTTCCCGGCATCGACCGGAGCGACTCCCACAGCGTCTGGGACACCGCTTCGCCACCGACGCCGACGACGCCGAGCGCGCACTCGCCGTCTTCGACGACCCCGGCCGCGGCCAGCTGCGTGAAGTGCGACGGCGTGAGCTCCAGGAAGTCGAGCCCGCGCTCGCGCACCACCGCGGCCAGGCGGTCGGGGTCGCGGCGCGTGTCGTCGTCGACGACGTGCACCTCGTGCCCGTCGAGCAGCCACAGCTGCGGTTGCCAGGAAGCGTCGAAGAAGAACGCCCACGCGTGCCCGACCCGCAGCCGTCGCCCGCCCGCGGCGGCCACCGCCGGGCGGTAGAGCGTTTCGCGGTGACTGTGGAACAGGTTCACCAGCCCGGAATGCGGGATGACGACACCCTTCGGCTTGCCCGTGGAGCCGGACGTGTAGAGCACGTATGCCGGGTTCGCGGGCGACGGCGGAGTCAGCGCCGCCGGAGTGTCCACAATGTCCTCGACGAACAGCGCCCCGGGAACCGGCGAGGCGAGCTCGCGGCTGGTGAGGACCAGCGAGGCACCGGCGTCCGCGAGAATCGCGTCGATCCGCTCGGCCGGCTGGTCCGGATCCACGGGCAGGTAGGCCGCACCCGCTTTGAACACACCGAAGATCGCCTCCACGACCGCCGCGGACCGCGGCAGCACCAAAGCGACGATTCGCTCAGGACCGGCGCCGTGCGAAGCCAGCCACCGGGCCAGCCGGTCGGTCCGCGCCGCGAACTCCGCGAAGGTGACGCTGCTCGAAGCGTCGCTCAGCGCCGTCGCACCCGGCGTCGCCGCCACCTGCGCGGCCAGCCGGTCGACGACCGTCGGCGCGGACGTCGTCAGCGGCTCACCACGACCCCACTCGGCGACGATCCGGTGCCGTTCGGCCGCGTCCAGGACGTCGATGCGGCTCAGCGGCCGGTCCGGATCCGCGACGACGGCCGTCATCAGCCGCACCAGGCGCTCGGTGAGCGTCCGGGCGGTCGGCTCGTCGAAGAGGTCGAGGCTGAATTCGAGGTCACCGTCGAGGCCGTCGGGGGTTTCGACCAGGTCGAACGACAGGTCGAACTTCGCCTGCCGCAGCCCGGTGTCCCGGTAGGCCGCGTCGAGCCCGAGCAGCCGCTCCGGCTCCGAACCCGAGTGGTAGACCGCGAGCATGACCTGGAACAGCGGGTGCCGGGCCAGCGACCGGGCCGGGTTGAGCAGCTCGACGAGGTGCTCGAACGGCAGGTCCTGGTGGGCGTACGCGGCCAGGTCGGCCTCGCGGACGCGGTCCAGGAGCTCGCGGAAAGTCGGGTCGCCGCCGGTGTCGGTCCGCAGGACCAGGGTGTTGACGAAGAATCCGGCGAGGTCCTCCAGCGCGTGGTCGGTGCGACCGGCGACCGGGGTGCCGAGCGGGATGTCGGTGCCCGCGCCGAGCCGGGTGAGCAACGCGGCGAGGGTCGCCTGCAGGACCATGAACGTGCTGGTGTCGCTGCCGTGGGCCAGGTCCCGCAGGCCGCGGTGGACGGCGGCGGGCACGGTGAACGGCACGGCGGCGCCGCGGTTCGTCGAGCGCGCCGGGCGTGGCCGGTCGGCCGGGAGCGCCAGTTCGTCCGGGATCCCGGCGAGGGTGTCCCGCCAGAACGCCGCCTGGCGGCCGAGGAGGCTGTCCGGGTCGTCGGCGCGCCCGAACATCTCGCGCTGCCACAGCGTGTAGTCCGCGTACTGCACCGGCAACGGCGTCCACGGTGGACGCTCACCGCGGAGCCGCGCGGCGTAGGCGGTGTCGAGGTCGCGCTTCAGGGGCGGAAGTGACCAGCCGTCGCCGGCGATGTGGTGCACCAGGAGCACGAACACGTGCCGGTCGGGCCCGGCCGAGACGAGCGTCGCGCGGACCGGGATCTCGGCGTCGAGGGTGAAGCAGTACGACGCCGCCGCGGTGACGCTCTCCTCTAGGGCGCCCGAGGTCTCCGTGACGAGCACCGACCGGGCGCGGTCGTCATCCGCCGCCAAGACCACCTGCGACGGCGTGCCCTGCTCCTCGACCAGGATCGTCCGCAGGATTTCGTGCCGGGCGACGACATCGCCCACCGCCGCTTGCAGCGCACCGGCGTCGACCGGTCCGGTCAGCTCCCACGCCCACGGGATGTTGTAGGTCGCGCTCAGCCCGTCGAGGCGGTCGAGGAACCACAGGCGCTGCTGGGCGAACGACAGCGGCAGCACCTCGGGCCGCTCGGCCGGCACCAGCGCCGGACGGCTCTGCCGCCCCGGATCCAGGAGTTCGGCCAGACGGGCCGGGGTGGGTGCGTCGAACACCGCGCGGAGCGGGACTTCGACGCCGAGCAGCGCGCGGATCCGGCTGACCAGCCGCGTCGCCAGCAGCGAATGCCCGCCGAGGGCGAAGAAGCCGTCGTCCGGGCCGACCCGGGGGACGCCGAGGACGTCGGCGAAGAGGTCGCACAGCGCTTGCTCGGCCGGGGTCCGCGCGACGCGGCCGGAGGTCCGGATCTCCGGGTCGGGCAGCGCGGCGCGGTCGAGCTTGCCGTGGGCGTTCACCGGCAGCTCCGGCAGCACCACGATCGCCGACGGCACCAGGTGTTCCGGCAACCGCGCGGCGAGCGACGCCCTCAGCGCGGCCGGGTCGCCCGACGGCGCGACGTAAGCGATCAGCCGGTCGGCCCGGGCGAGCACGACCGCGCGCGCCACCGAGGCGTCGGCCGTCAGCGCGGCTTCGACCTCGCCCGGCTCGACGCGGAAGCCGCGGATCTTGAGCTGCTGATCGGCCCGGCCCACGAACTCGAGCGCGCCGTCCGCACGTCGGCGAACCAGGTCGCCGGTGCGGTACATCCG
Source organism: Amycolatopsis sp. cmx-4-37 (assembly GCA_049998055.1). Classification (GTDB taxonomy): domain Bacteria; phylum Actinomycetota; class Actinomycetes; order Mycobacteriales; family Pseudonocardiaceae; genus Amycolatopsis. Next base: position 222,527 of record JAEBEK010000010.1, read on the forward strand.
CTCCCCCGGCTGATGCGGCGAAGCCACGAACCGCTCGGCGCTCAGCGCCGGACGGCCGAGGTAGCCGCGGGCGAGCCCCGCACCGGCCAGGTACAGCTCGCCGCGCACACCCGGCGGGACCGGCCGCAGCGCCGCGTCGAGGACGTACACGCGGGTGTTCGCGACCGGCCGTCCGATGGCCACCGGCCCGCAGACCTGGGCCAGGCTGTCGCCCGCGACCTCGGAACAGCCGTACAGGTTGACCAGCTTCGCCGCCGGCCACCGCCGTGCCACCTTCTCGGCCAGCGCGGCGGCAAGCGGCTCGCCACTGGTGATCCACGTGGTCACCGAGGCGAACGCGTCGGCCGGGGCGTCCTCGGCGAAGCTGTCGAGCAGGCTCGGGACGACGGTCAGCACCTGGGCGCCGGAGGTCCGCACGAGTTCGGCGAGCGCGTGCGGGTCGGTGGCCGTCGCGTCGTCGGCGAGGACCACCGGGTCGCCCGCGACGAGCCCGCCGAGCAGCTCGGTCGAGCCGTCGATGAAGGTCAGCGCGCTCTTGGCCACGCGCACGCCCTCGGCGACGTCCCGGCCCCAGTGCAGCCGGTTGGCCAGCGCGCGCTGGGTCCCGGCGACCGCTTTCGGGCGTCCCGTGGAGCCGGAGGTGAAGATGACGTACGCCGGGTTGTCCGGGCTGATCGACGGCCACGCCGGTTCGGGTCCGGTGTCGCCCGGCCGGACCAGCCGATCCCCGAAGCCGTCTTCGGCGACGACGAGGTGCGGGTCGGCGTCGGTGAGCATCAGCTCGACGCGCTCAACCGGGTGGTTCAGGTCCAGGGGCAGGTAAGCGGCTCCGGTCTTGAGCACGGCCAAGAGCGCGACGACCAGGTCGGCCGACCGCGGCAGCGCGACGGCCACCACGCGTTCCGGCCCCGCGCCCCGCGCGAGCAACGCCCGGGCGAGGGTCGTGGCCCGCGTGTCCAGTTCCGCGTACGTGAGCCGCTCGGGACCGAACACCAGCGCAGTCGCGTCCGGCGTGCGGGCCACCTGGGCGGCGAACAGCTCCGCCGTCGTCTCCGCGGGAAGGGGCGTCGCCGGCGCGGCGGTCAGGTGGTCGTGCTCGGCGTCGGTGAGCAGGTCGACCGCGCCGATCCGCGTGTCCGGATCGGCGACGACGGCCCGCAGCAGCATCCGGAGCCGGTCGAGGATCGCTTCCACGCTCGCGCGGTCGAAGACGTCGCTGTTGTACTCCGCGGTGCCGCGGATCCCGGCCTGGTGACCGGGCCGCTCGCCGACGAAGAACGTCAGGTCGGCGCGGGCGGTGCCGGTGCGGACCGATTCCTCCGCGACGGTCAGGCCCGGCAGCGCGAGGTCGGCGACGGCGTTGTTCTGCCAGGCCAACATGGTCTGAAACAGCGGGTGGTACGCCAGTGAGCGCGCCGGGTTCAGCGCCTCGACGAGCCGCTCGAACGGCACGTCCTGGTGGGCGTAGGCGTCGAGGCTGCGGTCGCGGACGCGGGCGACGAGGTCCCGGAACGACGGATCGCCGCCGGTGTCGACGCGCAGCACGAGAGTGTTGACGAAGAAGCCGACGAGGTCGTCGAGGGCCTGGTCGGTGCGGCCGGCGATGGACGTGCCGAGCGGGATGTCGGTGCCCGCGCCGAGCCGGGTGAGCACGGCGGTGAGCCCGGCGTGCACGACCATGAACACGCTCGCGCCGCACGCGCGGGCCAGCTCGACGAGTCCACTGTGGAGGTCGGCGTCCCAGCCGAACGCGAACTGCTCGCCCCGGTAGGACGATTCCGCCGGGTGCGGCCGGTCGGTCGGCAGTTCGATGCGTTCGGGAAGGTCGGAGAGCGTGTCCCGCCAGTAGGCCAGCTGGGGTTCGATGACCGGCTCGCCAAGAACGTCTCGCTGCCACAGCGTGTAGTCCGCGTACTGCACGGGCAGCGGCGTCCACTGTGGAGCTTCACCGGCTTGCCGGGCGGTGTAGGCCGTGGCGAGGTCGCGCCACAGCGGCGCGGTCGACCAGCCGTCGGAGGCGATGTGGTGGAACACCAGCACCAGGACGTGCTCGCGGGTACCCAACCGGAGCAGCTCGGCCCGCAGCGGTATCTCCGACTCCAGCTCGAACACCGTGCCGGCCGCTTCCGACACCGCGTCGGCGAGGGTGGTCCCGGTGACCGTGCGGATCGGCAGCGGGATCGTGACGTCGTCGAGGATCCGCTGCCGGGCTTCGCCGTCGATCTCGGGGAAGACCGTGCGCAGGGCCTCGTGCCGTTCGACCACGTCGGACAGGGCGAACTTCAGCGCATCGGTGTCGAGGTCGCCGGTCAAGCGGACCGCGGTCGGCATGTTGTAAGTCGCCGACAGGCCCTCCAAGCGGTGGAGGAACCACAGCCGCTGCTGAGCGAACGACAGCGGCAGCACCTCCGGCCGCGGTTCGACCCGTTCCAGCGCGGGCCGGGCGACCGCAGAGTCCGAAGTGGACAGCAACGCGGCGAGGCCCGCGACGGTCGGTGTCTCGAACACCGACCGCACCGGCAGCTCGACGCCGAACAACGCGCGCAGCCGCGCGACCAGGCGCGTCGCCATGAGCGAGTGGCCGCCCAGGGCGAAGAAGTCGTCGTCGACGCCGATCGACGCGGTGTCGAGGACCTCGGCGAACAGTCCGCAGAGGACTTCCTCGACCGGCGTCCGCGGCGCCCGGCCGGCCGTGCCGGCCTGCTGGTCCGGGCTCGGCAGCGCCCGCCGGTCGAGCTTGCCCGAGGCGAGCAGCGGCAGCCGGTCCAGGACGACGAACGCCGACGGCACCATGTACTGCGGCAGCCGATCGCGGACGTGCGCCCGCAGGGCCGAGACCAGGGCACCGGTGTCGCGCTGCCCGGCCGGGTGGTTGCCCAGCGTGGCGAGCGCGGCCCGCACCGGACGCGCGCGGTGGATCCGCACCGGCTCGCCGGTGGTGAAGACGACCTCGAGCGTGCCCGGGTGCGTGGGCGCGGCGTAGACGCGGTAGCCGAGATCCGGCAGCTTCTCGAAGTCCAGCCCGGACGGCTCGGCATCCAACGCGGACAGTGCCGCGTCGGCGTCGCCCTCGGCGAGCGCGGCGACGGCCGCCAGTTCCCCGGAAAGCCGGGCGTCCGGCACACCGGTGACGCGCAGCCGGGCCGGGCGCTCGGCCAGCAGCCGCTCCAGCTCCTCGAGCGACGTGAACGCGACGACGTCCTCCTCGACCGGTGTCGGCTTGGGTGCCTTCCGCAGCACGACGTCGTACCGGTGGCGGGTCAGCTCGTTGTGCGCGTGCCCGCGCTTGACCCACAGGTCGACGTCGTCGAAGCCGTCCAGGCTCCGAGCCAGAGCCGCGAAGAAGTCCGGGTCCAGCACGAGTTCGCCCTCGCGCGCGATGGCCTGGTCGACCGCGGCCGCGGTCCGGCGGCCGTGGCGCAGCTCGGTCGCCGTCCGGAACGCCCGCAGCGACCGCAGGTTCCGGATGTCGCCCAGGAAGATCACCCCGCCCGGCCGGACGCGCGCCGCGGCGGTGCGGATGACCTCGGCGAGGTAGTCGACGCTCGGGAAGTACTGCGCGACGGAGTTGATGATCACCGTGTCGAACGGCTCGTCCGGCAGGTCGCCGAGATCGTGCGCCGGGCGGGCCGCCACGTGGACCTTGTCCGCGAACGGCGTCGCCGCGAGTTCCCGCCGCAGGTTGGCGATGGCCCGTTCGGAGAGGTCGACGCCCCAGTACTCCTCGGCGTCCGGCGCGATGCGGGAAAGGATCAGCCCCGACCCGACCCCGATCTCCAGCACCCTCCCGAAGCCGCTGCTTTCACGTGAAAGCGACAGTTCCTTCAGGGAACGGATGCGGTCGATCGTCGCCGCGTGCCACTCGCGCATCTCGTCGAGGGGGATCCCGGTGCCGTCGTAGCTGGAGTTCCAGCCGGTGAAGTTTTCCTCCAGTCCGCCGGATGCGGCTTCGGTGAAGACGTTTTCGTGCAGCTCGCGCCACTCGCCGACGTGGTCCAGCTCCGCCTCTTCGTCGCGACCGGCGGCCGGGACGGCGTAGGCGATGAGCCGGCCGTCCTGCGCGAGGACGACGGACTGCCCGACGGCCGGGTGCTCGGTGAGCACGGCTTCGATCTCGCCCGGTTCGATGCGGTAGCCGCGGATCTTGACCTGGTCGTCCGCGCGGCCCAGGAACACCAGCCGCCCGTCCGGCCGCCACTTCACCAGGTCACCGGTGCGGTAGAGCCGTCCACCCGAGCCGAACGGGTCCGCGACGAACCGCTCCGACGTCAACGCGGCGCGCCCGAGGTAGCCGCGGGCCAGGCCGGAGCCGGCGAGGTACAGCTCCCCCACCACACCGGGCGGGACCGGCCGCAGCCCGGCGTCGAGCACGTAGGCCCGGGTGCCGGGGTCGGGGATGCCGATCGGGACGACGGTCGCGTCCGCCAGCTCGACGGGGTCGCTCTCGCCGAGCGTCGAGTTGGTGGTCGCCTCGGTCGGGCCGTAGGCGTTGAACATCCGGCGGCCCGGCGCCCACCGCCGGATCAGCTCGGGCGACACGCGCTCGGTGCCGGCCAGCAGGACGCTGTCGCGCGGCAGGTCGCAGTCCGCCGGCATGGCGTCGAGCAGCGCGGGCGGAAGGATCATGAAGTCCACGCCGTGCTGGTGCGCGTACTCGGTCAGCGCGGGCCCGGCGACCCGGCGCTCGGCCGGGACCACGACGAGCCGTCCACCGGAGAGCAGGCCGAGGCAGAGGTCCCAGAACGCGACGTCGAAACTCGGCGACGCGAACTGCAGCACCCGGCTGTGCGGGCCGATGCCGAACCGCTCGACCTGGGTCGCGACCAGCTTCGCGACGCCCGAGTGCTGGAGCACGACACCCTTGGGCCGCCCGGACGAGCCGGATGTGTAGATGACGTAGGCCGCGTTTTCCGGCTGCACCACGACCGTCGGGTCCTCGGTGGACATCGAGTGAAGTGCCGGGTCTTCCAGCAGCACGCGAGGAACATCGGCGGGGAGTTTCGCGCCGATCTCCCGGGTCGTCACGACGCAGACCGGGCGCGCGTCCTCGACCATGTAGGTGATCCGGTCGCCGGGGTAGTCGACGTCGATCGGCAGGTACGCGGCACCGGCCTTGAGCACGGCCAGCTCCGCGACGATCATGTCGACCGACCGCGGCACAGCCAGCGCGACCACGCGCTCGGGCCCGGCCCCCCGTTCGAGCAGCAGGTGCGCGAGCCGGTTGGCACGCGCGTTCACCTCGGCGTACGTCAGCTCGACGTCCTCGAAGACGAGCGCGACGGCGTCCGGGGCCTCGGCCACGCGGCGGGCGAACAGCCCGGGGAACGTCTCGGTGCCCGCCGGTTCGAGGGATCCGGCCCACTCGGTGAGGACCCGGTCGCGCTCATCGCCGTCCAAGAGGTCCAGTGCGCCGACCGGGCGGTCCGGTTCGGCCAGTGCCGCGCGCAGCAGCACTTCGAGGCGGCGCAGGATCGCGTCCGCGCCCAGGTGGTCGAAGACGTCGGCGTTGAACTCAAGGACGCCCGCGATCCCCGTGTCGCGCTCGGTCAGGGAGATCGCCAGGTCGAACTTCGACGTCCCGGTGGTCACCGGGATCTCGGTGACGGTCAGCCCGGGCAGGGAGACGTCGGCGCGGGTGGTGTTCTGGCCGGCGATCATCACCTGGAACAGCGGGTGGTACGACAGCGATCGAGCCGGGTTCAGCACCTCGACGAGCCGTTCGAACGGCACGTCCTGGTGGGCGTACGCGTCGAGGTTGCGCTCGCGGACCCGCGCGACGAGGTCGCGGAACGACGGCTCGCCGCCGGTGTCGACGCGCAGGACCAGGGTGTTGACGAAGAACCCGACGAGGTCGTCGAGGGCCTGATCGGTCCGGCCCGCGATGGGCGAGCCGATCGGGACGTCGGTGCCCGCGCCCAGCCGGGTGAGCAGGGCGGCGAGGGCCGCGTGGACGACCATGAACACGCTCGCGCCGGATTCCCGCGCCAGCTCGGTGAGCCGGGCGTGCAGCTCGGCGTCCCAGGTGAAGGTGTGCAGCTCGCCGCGGAAGGTCGCGGTCGCCGGGTGCGGCCGGTCCAGGGGCAGCTCGATGCGGTCGGGCAGGCCGTCCAGGGTGTCGCGCCAGTACTCCAGCTGCGTGCTGAGCACGCTGTCCGGGTCGTCTTCCGCGCCGAGCAGATCCTGTTGCCACAGCGTGTAATCCGCGTACTGCACCGGCAGCGGCGTCCACTGTGGAGCCTCTCCGGCGCGCCGGGCCGCGTAGGCCGTGGCGATGTCGCGCCACAGCGGGGCCATCGACCAGCCGTCGGAGGCGATGTGGTGGAACACCAGCGCCAAGACGTGCGCACGCTCGCTCAGCCGCAGCAGCTCTACGCGCATCGGCGCGTGGCGTGCCAGGTCGAACGAGCCTCGGACGAGACCGGTCAGCGCGGTGTCCAGCTCGGTGACGTCCCGGACCGGCAGGTCGACCTCACCGGCGGCGAGGACGTCCTGGTACGGGACGCCGTCGTGCTGCGGGAACCGCGTCCGCAGCGCTTCGTGGCGGGCGACCACATCGGACAGTGCGGTGCGCAGCGCCTCGACGTCGACCTCGCCGTCCAGGCGCATGATCAGCGGGACGTTGTAGGTGGCCGACGGGCCTTCGAGGTGGTGCAGGAACCACAGCCGCTGCTGCGCGCCGGACAAGGGCACGAGCGCGGGCCGGGCCATCGGGACCAGTTCGGGCCGCGCTGTCCCGGTGCCGGCGCCGACGAGCGCGGCGAGACCGGCGGCGGTGGGTGTCTCGAACACCGACCGGACTTCCAGCTCCGCGTTGAGCGTCGTGCGGATGCGGGCGATCAGCCGGGTGGCCAGCAGCGAATGGCCGCCGAGGGCGAAGAAGCTGTCTTCCGGACCGACCCGCGGCAGGCCGAGGACGTCGGCGAACAGCTCACACAGCTGCCGTTCGACGGGCGTGCGCGGCGCGCGGTCGGACGTCGGCGCGACCGGGTCCGGCGACGGCAGGGCGCGGCGGTCGAGCTTGCCGTTGGCCGTCACCGGGATCGCGTCGAGGACGACGATCGCCGACGGGACCAGGTGCTCCGGCAGCCGCTCGGCGGCGAGGGTCCGCAGGTCCGCGGGGAGGGTGCTGATCCGGCGGAAACGGCCGGGGTTGCCGGTGTAGGACAGCAGCGGGCCGGTCCCCGGCCGGAAGGCGCCGGCGGTCCCGCCGGTCGTGAACACGACATCGACGGAGCCGTCGCCCTCGGCGGACCAGGTGACGACCGTGCGGTAGCCGTGCGCGTCACCGAATTCGTACCAGTCTTCGGGGTTCACCCCGCCCGGTGCGGTGCGGCCGTTCGGCACGCGTTCGATCCGGCTCGGACCGGCGACCTCGTCCACAGTGGAGAGATCGGTGCCCCACACGAGGGTGGGGACCTCGGGTGCCACGGCCGAACCGGGGCGCAGGACCACGTCGTAGCGGTATCGGGTCAGCTCGTTGACCGCCCGGCCGCGCTTGACCCGGATGTCCGCGGTGACCCCGGGGAGCCCGGCGAAGAATTCGGGCGCGACGAGGAGTTCCTTCTCCCGCAGAAGGTTCTGCTCGACGTCGCCCCCGCGCGCTTCGGCCACCGCCGTGTGGAAGGCGCGGACCTGGCGCAGGTCGCGGACGTCGCCGACGAACAGCGACCCACCCGGCGCGAGCAGCTCGAGGGCCGTGCGCAGCACCTCCAGCAAGTACGTCCCGCTCGGGAAGTACTGGACGACGGAGTTGAGCACGATGGTGTCGAAGAAGCCGGACGGCAGTCCGGACAGGTCCGCGGCGTCGCCGGTACGCAGTTCGACGCGGTCGGCGAGCGCGGGGTCGGCTTCGACCCGGCGGCCCAGCGACGCGATGACCTCGGCGGAGAAGTCGGTGCCCCAGTACGTCTCGCACTCCGGGGCCAGCTCGGTCAGCAGCAGACCGGTGCCGACGCCGATCTCCAGCACCCGCTTCGGCTTCAGCGACCGGATCCGCGTGACGATCGCGTCCCGCCACTCCCGCATCTCCGGCCGCGGGATCGGCTCGCCGGTGTAACTGGAGTTCCAGCCGGCGAACTCGTCCTCGGCGCCCGAGTACATCGAGTCGTACAGCTCGCGCCACTCGCCGACCTGGTCGGACTCGTCGGCGGCCGAGCCGGCGGTGTCGGCGGGCACGACGTACCCGACCAGGCGGACGTCGCCCGGCCGGTCTTCGCGGGCCACGACCACGGCGTGCGCGACGTCGTCGTGCGTGGCGAGGGTCGCGGCGATCTCGCCGGGCTCGACGCGGAAGCCGCGGATCTTGATTTGCTCGTCACCGCGGCCGAGGAACTCGAGGACGCCGTCCGGGCGGAAGCGGGCGAGGTCGCCGGTGCGGTACATCCGCTCCCCCGGATCGAACGGCGAAGCGACGAACCGTTCGGCGGTCAGCCCGGGGCGGCCGAGGTAGCCGCGGGCCAGCTGGGCGCCGGCGAGGTACAGCTCACCGGCGGTGCCGGGCGGCACCGGGCGCAGGGCGGCGTCGAGGACGTAGGTCCGGGTGTTCCACACCGGACGTCCGATCGGGACGGTCGTGTCCTCGGTGGACGTCCGCCACGACGTGACGTCGACCGAAGCTTCGGTGGGGCCGTACAGATTGTGCAGCTCGGCGTCGAGGACCGAGCCGAACTGGACGACCGCGTCGGCGGGCAGGGCTTCGCCGCTGCACAGGACCCGGCGCAGGCTCGTGCACTCCCCCGCGGCCGGCTCCTGCAGGAACACCTGGAGCATCGACGGGACGAAGTGGACGGTCGTGACGCCGCGCTCGCGGATCAGCCGGGCGAGGTAGGCGGGGTCCTTGTGGCCGTCCGGCCGGGCGACGACCTCGGTGGCGCCGGTGATGAGCGGCCAGAGGAACTCCCAGACGGAGACGTCGAAGCTGGACGGCGTCTTCTGCAGGACGCGGTCGTCGCCGGTCAGGCCGTATTCGTCCTGCATCCACAGCAGCCGGTTGACGATGCCCGCGTGCGGCACGACGACGCCCTTGGGGCGCCCGGTCGACCCGGAGGTGTAGATGACGTACGCGGGGTTCTCCGGCCGGGGTACGACATCGAGCGGAGCGTCCGAAACTCCGTCGAGGAGGTCCGGGTCGTCCAGGCGGACCGCGTGCGGCAGGTCGTCGCCGGTCGCCAGGACCAGCGCGGGAGCGGCGTCTTCGAGCATGAACGCGATGCGCTCGGCCGGGTAGCCCGGGTCCAGCGGGAGGTAGGCGGCGCCGGTCTTGAGCACGGCGAGGATGGCCGTGACCAGGTGCGTCGAGCGTGGCAGCGCCAAGGCGACGACGCGCTCGGGCCCGGCACCCCGCTCGGCCAGCACGCGGGCGAGGCGGTTCGAGACGGCGGCCAGCTCGGCGTAGGTCAGCTCCTCGTCTTCGAAGACGAGCGCCGTCGCGTCCGGCGTCCGCGCGGCTTGGGCGGCGAACAGCTCGGGCACGCTGACCGCGGGGACGTCCTCGACGGTCCCCGACCAGACCGTGGGCAGGCGGTCGCGTTCAGCCGGGGTGAGGACGTCCAGGCTGCCCAGCCGGCGGTCCGGAGCGGAGACGACCTGGCGCAGCAGGACTTCGAGCCGGTCGAGCAGGCCGGTCACGGTGGCGTGGTCGAAGACCTCGGCGTTGAACTCGGCCTGGCCGTGGAGGCCGTCGGCGCGTTCGGCGAAGGAGAACCAGAGGTCGAACTTCGCCGTGCCGGTGCCGACGGGTCGCTCGGTGACGGTCAACCCGGGCAGCTCGACACCGGCGCCGGGCGTGTTCTGCCAGGCGAGCATGGTCTGGAACAGCGGGTGGTGGGCGAGGGACCGCGCCGGGTTCAGCGCCTCGACGAGCCGCTCGAACGGGACGTCCTGGTGGGCGTAGGCGTCGAGGCTGCGCTCCCGCACGCGGGCGACGAGGTCGCGGAACGACGGGTCGCCGCCAGCGTCCACTCGCAGCACCAGGGTGTTGACGAAGAAGCCGACGAGGTCGTCGAGCGCCGGGTCGGTCCGGCCGGCGATCGGGGTGCCGATCGGGATGTCGGTGCCGCCGCCGAGCCGCGAGAGCAGGGCGGTCAGGCCCGCGTGCACGACCATGAACGGGCTCGCGCCGCACGCCCGGGCCAGGTCGGTCAGCCCGGCCCGCAGGCCGGCGTCCCAGGCGAAGGTGAAGAACCCGCCGCGGTAGGCCGACACCGCCGGGTGCGGCCGGTCGAGCGGCAGCGGGATCCGCTCGGGCAGCCCGTCGAGGGTCGCGCGCCAGTAGTCGAGCTGGCCGGTCTCTTCCGCCGCCAGCAGATCACGCTGCCAGAGCGTGTAGTCGGCGTACTGGACGGGCAGCGGTGTCCACTGAGGAGCTTCGCCGCGCAGCCGGGCGCGGTAGGCCGTGGCGATGTCCCGCCAGAGCGGGGCGAGCGACCAGCCGTCGGCGGCGATGTGGTGCACGACGAGGACCAGCACGTGCCGCCGCGCGTCGACGGTCAGCAGCGCGGCTCGCACCGGCACCCCGGCGCCGAGGTCGAACACGCCCCGGACCAGGTCGTCCACCGCAACGTCCACATCGGACACCGTGCGGACGGTCAGCTCCACCTCGGCTTCGGCCAGAACCTCCTGGTAGGGCACGCCGTCCGCGGTCGGGAACACCGTCCGCAGCGCCTCGTGCCGGTCGAGGACGTCGTGCAGGGCCGTCCGCAACGCCTCGACGTTCAGCTCGCCCGCGAGCCGCATGACGAGCGGGACGTTGTAGGTCGCCGACCCGCCTTCCAGGCCGTGCAGGAACCAGAGCCGCTGCTGCGCGAACGACAGCGGCAGCCGCTCGGGCCGCTCGGTGACGCGGGTGAGCGGACGTCGTTCGGTGCCGGTCACCGCCCCGGCCAGCAGCTCCGCCAGCGCGGCCGGGGTCGGCGCGTCGAACACCGCCCGCACCGGCACCTCGGCGCCGACCGCCGCGCGGATGCGCTGGATCAGGCGCGTCGCCAGCAGCGAATGCCCGCCGAGGGCGAAGAAGTCGTCGTCCGGGCCGGCCTGCGGCACCCCGAGGACGTCGGCGAACATCTCGCAGAGCAGCTGTTCGACGGGGTTGCGCGGCGCGCGGCCCGGCCCGGCGGTGAACCGCTCCGGGCTCGGCAGGGCCTTGCGGTCGAGCTTGCCCGAGGCGAGCACCGGCAGCTTGTCCAGCACGACGAACGCCGAGGGCACCATGTACAGCGGCAGCCGATCCCGCACGTGCGCGCGCAGCGACGCCACCAGCGCGCCGGTCTCCCGCCGGGCCGCCGGATTGTTCGCGTACGACGCGGGCGTGCCGGTTTGCCGCCCCGGGCGGTAAGCGGGGCCGTCCTCCCCCCTCGAGAAGACGGCCTCCAGCTCACCGCCCTCGGCGGCCCAGGTCACCGCCACCCGGTACCCGGCCCGCTCGCCGAGCCGGTGCAGGGCTTCGGGGTCGATGCCGTCCCGGCGTTCGAGCGCGGTCAACGCCCGCGGATCGCCCTCGTCCAGGGCGCGCACCGCGGCCAGTTCACCGGACAGCCGTGCGTCCGGGATCCCGGTGACGCGCAGTCGGCCGGGCGTCTCGGCGGCCAGGAACCGTTCCACCGCCCCGAGATCCCCGAAGGCGACGACCTGCTCGTCGACCGCGTCCGGCTTGGGCGCCTTGCGGAGGACGACGTCGTAGCGGTGCCGGGTCAGCTCGTTGTGCGCCTCGCCGCGCTTCACCCACAGGTCGACGTCGTCGAAACCGTCCAGACCGCGGGCGAGAGCCGGGAAGAAGTCCGGGTCGAGCACCAGCTCGCCTTCGCGCGCGATCGCCTGGTCGACCGCCGCGACGTCGGCGCGGCCGTGCCGCAGCTCGACGGCGGTGCGGAACGCGCGCAGCGAGCGGAGGTTGCGGATGTCGCCGAGGAAGATCGTGCCGCCGGGACGCAGCAAGCCGGCCGCGGTCCGGACGACTTCGGCGAGGTAGTCCGCGCTCGGGAAGTACTGCGCGACGGAGTTGATGATCACGGTGTCGAACGGCTCGGCGGGCAGTTCGCCGAGGTCGTGCGCCGGGCGGGCGGCGAGGTGCACCCGGTCGGCGAAGGGCATCGCCGCGACCTCGCGCCGGACGTTCTCGATCGCGCTTTCGGAAAGGTCGACGCCCCAGTACGTCTCGGCGTCCGGCGCGATCCGCGAGAGGATCAGCCCGCTGCCGACGCCGATCTCCAGCACTCGCCCGAAAGCGCCACTTTCACGTGAAAGTGGCGCTTTGGCGACGGCCCGGATCCGCTCGATCGTCGCCGCGTGCCATTCCCGCATCTCGGCCAGGGGGATGTCGGAGCCGTCGTAGCTGGAGTTCCAGCCGGCGAAGTTCTCCTCGATGCCGGTGGACCCGGCGAGCATCTCCTCGTGGACGGCGTGCCACTCGGCGACGTGGCCCGGTTCGGACGAGCGGTCGGGCACCGGCACGGCGTAGGCGACCAGCTGCCCGTCCTGCGCGACGACGACCGACTGGCCGACGCGCGGGTGCTCGGCGAGCACCGATTCGATCTCGCCGAGTTCGATGCGGTAGCCGCGGATCTTGACCTGGTCGTCGGCCCGGCCGAGGAAGACGAGCCGGCCGTCCGGCAGCCACTTCACCAGGTCGCCGGTGCGGTAGAGACGTCCGCCGGAGCCGAACGGGTCGGCCACGAACCGCTCCGCCGTCAGCCCCGGCCGCCCGAGGTACCCGCGCGCCAACCCGGATCCGGCGAGGTAAAGCTCGCCCACGACGCCGACCGGCACCGGCGCGAGGGACGCGTCGAGGACGTACGCGCGCGTACCCGGGTCCGGGACACCGATCGGTACGGCCGAACCGGGCGCGATCTCCGGGTCGCACAACCCGAGCGTCGAGTTGGTCGTGGCCTCGGTCGGGCCGTAGGCGTTGAACATCCGGCGGCCCGGTGCCCACCGGCGCACCAGCTCCGGCGACACCCGCTCGGTACCGGCCAGCAGCACGCTGTCGCGCGGGAGGTCGCAGTCGTCGGGGAACTCGGCGAGCAGCGCGGGCGGAAGGATCATGAAGTCGACGCCCTTGGCGTGCGCGTAATCGGCCAGCTCCGGGCCGGGCACCCGCCGCTCGGCGGGGACGACCACCAGGCGCCCGCCCGAAAGCAGGCCGAGGCAGAGGTCCCAGAACGCGACGTCGAAGCTCGGCGACGCGAACTGCAGCACCCGGCTGTGCGGCCCGATCCCGAACCGTTCGACCTGCGTCGCGACGAGCTTCGCGACACCGGCGTGGGACACCACGACGCCCTTGGGGCGTCCGGTGGAGCCGGAGGTGTAGATGACGTAGGCCGCGTTCGCCGGGACGATCGCCGCGGCCGGGTCCGGCGCCGGCTCCCACGAGACTTCGTCCAGCAGCAGGACGTCGCCGTCGAAGCGGTCGGCCAGTTCGCTGGTGGTCACCACGCAGACCGGGCGGGCGTCGGACACCATGAACGCGATCCGCTCGGCGGGGTAGTCCGGGTCCAGCGGCAGGTACGCGGCACCGGCCTTGAGGACGGCCAGCTCGGCGACGATCATGTCCGGGGACCGGGGCACGGCGAGCGCGACGACGCGCTCGGGCCCGGCGCCGCGTCCGATGAGGACGTGCGCGAGCCGGTTCGCGCGGGCGTCCAGCTCGGCGTAGGTCAGTTCCTGGTCCTCGAACACGAGCGCCACGGCGTCCGGAGCCTCCCGGACACGGGCAGCAAACAGCTCCGGCAGGGTGGACAGCGGCGTGTCGAGGTCGGTGTCGTTCCACTCTTCGAGAAGCCGCTGCAGCTCCGGCTCCGGCATCAGGCGCAACCGCGTGATCGGACACTGTGGACGTTCCCGCGCGTCGGCCAGCAGGTGGCCAAGGTGCTCGAGCATGCGGTCCACAGTGGACTCGTCGAAGACGTCGGCGCGGTAGTGGACGCCTTCCTCGGTCAGGTTCAGATCCAGGGGCAGGTCCGTCTCGGCACCGAAGCCGACGTTGACGACCACCGATCCCCCGCGGCCGGGCTCGGGCGTTACCTCGGCGACCAGGTCGTCGAACGGGACTTCGTGGCTCAATGCCTCTTCGCGCGCCTCGCGCACCCGCACGACGACGTCCGCGAAACCGGGCGAGCCGCCGAGGTCGACCCGCAGGGGCACCAGCGAGCCGATGCCGAGCAGCACGTCGGCGGTTCCCGCGTACCGGGACAGCAGCACCGTGAAGGCCGCGAGGAGCGTCAGTTCGTCGGCCGCCGGCAACGGCCGGGCGAGCCGGGCGACGACGGGCTCCGCGGAGTACGGCCGGTCGACCGGCAGGGCGAGCTCCTTCGGCGCCGAGGCGAGGCGGGCACGCCAGAAACCGAGCTCCGCCACCTGCTGCACAGCGTCACCGTTGCTCACCGGTAGACCAGCCTCCCGCTGCTCAAGACGCACCGAATCGGCGTCGACTTAGGGCAACCTAACAAACCGAGGGTGAGAATGCACTGCTGTACCATCGGTTAGCCTTACCTAAAATGAGTACCAGTCGGAGGTGCGGTGCGAACAGACCCCGGAGGGATCGCTCTCACGCGACGCCCGCCACACACGGGCCGCGCCCTCGGCCTCCTGGCCGCCCTCGGTGTCCTCGTCCTCCTGTGCCTGCTGAGCATCTGGCTGGGGTCCAAGGAGATCTCGTTCGGCGCCGTCTGGCAGGTGCTGTGGCACGACGACGGCTCCGCCGACGCCGTGATCATCCACAGTGTCCGGCTGCCGCGGACGCTGCTCGCGGTCCTCGTCGGCGCCGGTCTCGGGCTCGCCGGCACGGTGATGCAGGCGCTGACCCGCAACCCGCTGGCCGACCCGGGTCTGCTCGGCGTCAGCGCCGGGGCCGCGTTCGCGATCGTGTTCTCGATCACCGTGCTGGGGATCAGCTCGCTCTACGGATACATCTGGTTCGCCTTCGCCGGCGCGCTCTTGGCCACGGCCGTCGTCTACTACCTCGGCACGCGCGGGCGGGCCGGGTCGAGCCCGGTCAAGCTCGCGCTCGCCGGCGCCGCCGTCACCGCCCTGCTCTCCTCGTTCACCAGCGCGATGGTGCTGTCGGACCCGGTGGCGCTCAACCGCTACCGCTTCTGGTCGGCCGGCTCGCTGTCCGGTGTGGACGCGAACGCGTTGCTGCAGGTCCTGCCGTTCCTCGTGACCGGGGTGGTGCTGGCGATCGCGAGCGGCCCGGCGCTGAACAGCCTGGCCCTCGGCGACGACGTCGCGGTCGCGCTCGGCCGCAAGCTCGGCCCGCTGCGGCTGCGCGGCGCGCTCGCGATCACCCTGCTGACCGGCGCCGCCGTGGCCGTCGCCGGGCCGATCGTGTTCCTCGGCCTCATCGTCCCGCACGCGGTGCGGTTCGTGCTCGGCCCGGACCACCGCTGGCTGCTGCCCTACACCGCCGTGCTCGCGCCGTGCCTGCTGCTCGCCGCCGACCTCCTCGGCCGGGTCGTGGCGCGGCCGGGCGAGATCCGCGCCGGCGTGATCGTCGCGTTCCTCGGCGCGCCGTTCTTCATCTACCTGGTCCGCCGCCGCAAGCTCGTGGAGTCCTGAGGTGAGCCTGCTGCGGATCCGAAGCGACCGCGTGACCTTCCGCGCCGGCGCGGTGTCCGGCCGGGTCCGGCCGCGGCTGCTGCTCGTCTCCGTGGTCCTCGCGGTGCTCGCGTTCGTCCTGTTCTGCGTGGGCATGACGATCGGCGACGTCCCGATGACCGTGTCCGACGTGCTGTCCGGCCTGTTCGGCAGCAGCGACAGCGGGACCGGCTACATCGTGCGGGAACTGCGGCTGCCCCGGGCGTTGACCGGGCTGCTGGCGGGCTTCGCGTTCGGCGCGTCCGGCGCGGTGTTCCAGACCATCACCCGCAACCCGCTGGCCGGCCCGGACATGATCGGCATCAACGCGGGCGCGGCGACGGCCGTGGTCGCCGGGATCGCGTTCGGGTTCGGCGGCGGGCTCGGCACCACGACGCTCGGCCTCCTCGGCGGCCTGTTCACCGCGCTGCTCGTCTACGCGCTGGCGTGGCGGCGCGGCACCACCGGGTACCGGATCCTGCTGGTGGGCATCGGGATCTTCGCGATGTGCACCAGCCTCACGGACTACCTGCTGAGCAAGGCGCAGATCACCGAGGCGCAGGCGTCGATCGGCTGGCTGGTCGGCAACCTCGCCAACCGCGGCTGGGAGCACGTCCTCCCGCTGTTCTTCGCACTGGTGGTGCTGTTCCCGGTGGTGCTGGCGCTGTCCCGCTGGATGCAGACGCTGCTGCTCGGCGACGACGTGGCCGCCGGGCTCGGCACGCCGGTGCAGCCGGTCCGGCTCGGCCTGCTGCTGGCCGGCGCCGGCCTGGTCGCGTTCGCGACGGCGTCGGCGGGCCCGATCTCGTTCGTCGCGCTCACCGCGCCGCAGATCGCGCAACGGCTCGCCCGGCTCTCGTCGCCGCCGATCACGGCGTCCGCGCTCACCGGCGCGGTCGTGGTGCTGGGCAGTGACATCATCGCGCGCTCGCTGACGGCGTCGGCGCTCCCGGTCGGCATCGTGACCGGCGTGCTCGGTGCCCCGCTGCTGCTCTGGCTGCTGGCCAGGGCCAACCGATCCGGCTCCGGAGGCTGACCCATGACCCCATCCCTGCGCGTGCAGGACCTCCGCGTCGCCTACGACGACCGGGTCGTCATCGACGGCCTCGACCTCGAGATCCCGCCGGAGCAGATCACCGCGATCGTCGGGCCGAACGCGTGCGGGAAGTCGACGCTGCTGCGCACGCTCGCCCGGCTGCTCACCCCGAAGTCCGGCGGGGTGTACCTCGACGGCCGCTCGATCCACGACCTGCCGACCCGCCAGGTCGCCCAGCGGCTCGGCATCCTGCCGCAGTCCCCGGTGGCGCCCGAGGGCATGACGGTGGCGGACCTCGTCGGCCGCGGCCGCGCCCCGCACCAGAGCTGGTGGCGGCAGTGGTCCACTTCGGACGAAGGTGCGGTCGCGTCGGCCCTGGCGGCGACTTCGATGACCGAACTCGCGGATCGCCCGGTGGACGAGCTGTCCGGCGGCCAGCGCCAGCGCGCGTGGATCGCGATGGCGGTCGCGCAGGACACGCCGGTGCTGCTCCTGGACGAGCCCACGACGTACCTCGACCTGGCCCACCAGATCGACGTGCTGGACCTGGTGGTCGACCTCAACCGCGGCGAAGGCCGCACGGTGGTCATGGTGCTGCACGACCTGCCGCAGGCGTGCCGCTACGCCGACCACGTGATCGCGATGAAGTCCGGGCGGGTCGTGGCGTCGGGCAAGCCGGTCGAGGTGATCACGGAGGAGCTGGTGGACGAGGTCTTCGACGTCCGCTGCCAGGTGACGCCGGACCCGGTCAGCGGCACGCCGATGGTGATCCCGATCAGCCGCCACCACCCGGCGCCGGTGAACTAGCGCTATCCTGGGCGTGGCCCGCCTCGTGTCGTCCCGAGGTCCGTCCGGCCACCGTCCCCGATTTGGAGCTGACCTGTGTTCGTGCTGCCCGAAACCACCACCGGACCCGAGCGCCGCCTACTGGAGGCGACGATGGACCGCAACCGCCGCGCGGTGATCGACACCGCGCGCGGCCTTTCCGAGACCGACGCCCGGGAGCGGCTGGTCACGTCGCTGACCACGCCGATCGGCCTCGTCAAGCACGCCGCCATGGCCGAGCGCCGGTGGTTCCAGCTCGTCCTCCTGGGCTTGGCCGAGTCCGAGTGCGACGGCCCCACCGCCCCCGGCGACGCCAGTTTCGTCGTCGCCGAAAGCGAAACCCTCGACGACGTGATCGCCGAGTTCGAACGGGCCAGCGCTCGCTCGCGCGAGATCGCGGTCCAGTTCGACCTCGACGACACGTGGACCCACGACGTCCTCGGCGAGGTGAACCTCCGGTTCGTCTACCTGCTGCTGATCGAGGACTTCGCCCGGCACGCGGGCCACGGCGACATCCTCCGCGAGCAGCTCAGCGCGCGCTGACCGCGTACTCCCCCTCGGGCGCCGCGACCACCCTTCGATCCACAATGGACTGCAGGATCTCCCCCACCCGCACCGCCGTGTTCGACAGCAGCGACGACGTGATGCCGTGCGTGTGCTCGGTGCCACCCTGCAGGTAGATCCCGCCCCGCAGCGGCGAATCCGTCGTGAGCCGGTAGTCGCGCTCGACCTGGAGGCGGCCTCCGTCGTCGCGCAAGCAGCGCGCGCCCAGCTCGCCCAGCAGCGGCGTCGGGTCCGCGGGCCGGTACCCCGTCGCGTAAATGACCGCGTCGGCCTCCAGCACCGTCCGCGAACCCGTCGTCAAGGACTCGACGGTCACCGTCCCCGTGTCGGTCACCCCGATCGGGCGGGAGACGTTGAACAGGCGCAACCTTTCGATCCCGAGCACCTTTTCGCGGTAGACCCGGCGGTACAGCTCGTCGATCAGGTCGATGTCGACGGCCGAGTAGTTCGTCGCGCCGTGGTAGCGCATCAGGCGGTCCTTGACCGGCTCGCCCGCGCGGTAGAACTGGTCGACGGCGTCGGGGTCGAAGATCCGGTTCGCGAACGAGCTGTCGTCGGCCGGGCTGTAGCCGTAGCGCGCGAACACCGCGCACACCTCGGCGCGCGGGAACTCGTCGTGCAGCAGCGCCGCGACCTCGGCCGCGCTCTGCCCGGCACCGACCACGACGAACCGCTTCGGATCGGTGGCGCGCAAGGCCTCCACGCGGAACAGCAGCTCGCTGTTGTGCCAGATCCGGTCGCCGGCGGTGACGCCCTCGGGCAGCTGGGGCCGCAAGCCCGTGCCCACCACCAGGTTCCGGGCGCGCAGCGACGAGCCGTCCGAAGCCTCGACGTCGAAGTAGGCGACCTCCGGACCGTCGTACACCGGTTTCACCGCGACGACTTCGGTGCCGTAGGAGACGACGTCGTCGACCTTGGCGGCCGCCCACTCGAAGTAGTCGTGGAACTCGACGCGCAGCGGGAACAGGTTCTTGTGGTTGATGAAGTCGACCAGCCGGTCGACCGAGTGGAGGTAGTTGAGGAAGCTGAACTCACTGGTCGGGTTCCGCATGGTGACCAGGTCCTTGAGGAACGACACCTGCATGGTCGCGGTGTCGATCAGCATCCCGCGGTGCCAGCCGAAGCGCGGCTGCCGCTCCAGGAAGTGCGCGGTCACCGGCTCCCCCGGGCCGGTGTTGTGCTCGGCGAGAGCGAGGGCGAGGGCCAGGTTCGACGGGCCGAAGCCCACCCCGACGACGTCGTAGATCGGGATCTGTTCGCCGGCCTCTGCAGTCATGGTGCTCCCTTGCGCGCTCCGGTACCGTTCAGGGAACCCTAACCTAACTTAGGCGAGCCTCGCCTAGTACGTTCGTGGTGATGTTCGTCCCCGATCACGAAAGGGCACTCTCGAATGCGCGTGGCGATGTTCGGCTACCAGACCTGGGGGCACCGGACCCTCCAGGCGCTCATCGACGCCGGCCACGAGGTCGCCCTCGTGGTCACGCACCCGAAGAGCGACCACGCCTACGAGCGGATCTGGGCCGACTCGGTCGCCGACCTCGCCGAAGCCCACGGCATCCGCGTCCTGCTGCGCGCCCGCCCCGACGACGCCGAGCTGCTCGCCGAGCTGAAGACGGCGGACCTCGACCTGATCGTGGCGAACAACTGGCGCACGTGGCTGTCGCCGGAGATCTTCGAGCTGCCGCGCCACGGCACCCTGAACATCCACGACTCGCTCCTGCCGTCGTACGCCGGCTTCTCGCCGCTGATCTGGGCGATGATCAACGGCGAGCCGGAGGTCGGTGTAACCGCCCACCTGATGGACGCCGAGCTCGACGCGGGCGACATCGTCCTGCAGCGGGCGATCCCGGTCGGGCCCGCGGACACGACGACCGACCTGTTCCACCGCACGGTGGACCTGATCGCGCCGATCACGGCCGAGGCGATCGCGAAGATCGAGACGGGCTACACGCCGGTGCCGCAGGACCGCGCGAAGGCGAGCTTCTTCCACAAGCGCGCGGCGCGCGACAGCCTGATCGACTGGACATCGCCGCCGGAGGACATCGAACGCTTCGTGCGCGCGCTGTCCGATCCGTACCCGAACGCGTTCACCCACCACCGCGGCGAAGAGCTGCGGATCACCAAGGCGTCGGTGTCGACGGGCCACTACGGCGGCACGCCGGGCCGGATCTTCATCCGCGAGGGCGACGGCGTGGTGATCGTCGCCGGGCCGGGCGCGCGCCGCGGCCGGGCGCCCGGGCTGGTGGTCGAGCGGGTCCGCACCGCGGACGGCACGGACCTGCCCGCGGCCGAGTACTTCAAGACCATGGGCGGGTACCTGACCGACCGCCCCTGACCGCTCAGCCGTCCTTGCCCCGCGCCGGTTCGGCGACGTTCTGCTCCACGGCGCCGGGCAAGGTGCGGACGATCGTGTCCTGTGCCCGCCGTTCGCTGAACCCGGCGAGGAAAGCGAGACCGGCGAAGAACAACGTGACCTGTTCCGGCGAATCCGGAACGGCGAGCGGGAGCAACCCGGCCCGGACGAGCACCAGCATAGCCGCCCCGAAAACGGCGCCGATGATGAGCCGGAAACACCCGGAAAGAATGATCACGAGCCAGCCCTGGTCGAGGCTCACCCGCACTCTTTCCCGGTTCGCCGTGCGTGTCATGACACTGAGCACCGCCCCGATGGCACCGCACACCACGCAGATGAGCAACTGCCAGCGGATTTCCCCCGGCAACGGCAGGAAATAGACGACCATGGCGACGGCGGCGGCCGCGAAAACCCCGACGGCGAGACCGCCGAGATAGCGGACGAGGGCCCGGTCGAGCGCCGCCTCGCGAGCGTTCTGCTCGATTTGGCGAATCTCCTTGCGGGCCGAAAGGATCGCGGCGG
This sequence comes from Amycolatopsis sp. cmx-4-37, assembly GCA_049998055.1. Taxonomy (GTDB): domain Bacteria; phylum Actinomycetota; class Actinomycetes; order Mycobacteriales; family Pseudonocardiaceae; genus Amycolatopsis. The sequence goes on from JAEBEK010000010.1 coordinate 243,394, forward strand.
CCACCCGCGCGCTCTTCTGCCCGGACTCCACCCTCGCGTCCAGCAGACCCAGGAGCGCGACGGCCGCGGTGTAGAGGCCGCGCACCAGGATTTCCTGCGCCTGACCGCCGAGCAGCACCGAGTACTTCCGTTCCACCCGGCGGACCGACCGGAACACGTCGTCGACGTCCGAGGTGCCCTCGACCGGGTCGTAGAAGAGCCGCAACTTGTAGACGACGCACTTCACGTCGCCGTCCGGCCCGGCCTGGGATTCGGCGACGAGCAGCAGAGCCGCCTCGAAATGCAGAGCGCAATACTCTTCGACGATCTTTCCCTGGCCGGCCTCGTACTGCGCGCGCAACTCCGCGAATCGCGGACGCCCGGGTTTCCGGTAGGCCTCGATGAGGTCGTGCAAGGACGGACACGTGACCCGGGTTCCGGGCTCCGGTTCCGCCGGTACTCCTATTTGCCTGCTGCTGACCACCACGGCGATCTCCCCTCGTCGACGACTGAGGCGTCGCCGCCACGTCGCCACCCCTCAAATCCCTCCGATATCACCCATTGTTACGGCAGCCACCCGGCGGCACCAATGTCATTGATTCAAGGCCACTCGAACGGCCGCAGGAAATAACGCGCCAGCTGCGTCGGTGTCACGCTTGGGCCGTGCCCGGTGACCGGAGCATTCCTTGGCCGCGGGTCGCGGCCGCGCCAGGATGGCCCTCATGGGCGAGATCAGCTTCCTCGAAGACCACCGCACCTGGGTGCTCACCGGCGCGTCGAGCACCTACGCCCTGCGGCTCGACGAGGACGACGTCCCGACCCACGTCTACTGGGGCCCGAAGCTGCCGGCCGAAGACATCCCGGAACTCATCGGGAAAACCCTCCCCTGGTGGGACGGTTTCAACGACCCGAACGAGGGGCTCGACGAACTCGCCGCCGACGGCGGGACCAAGTACTGGACCCCCGCCCTGCAAATCCGCTTCGCCGACGGCACCCGCGCCCTCGAATGGCGCTACCACACCCACGAGATCGACCACGACCACCTGAAGATCCACTTCGCCGACCGCCACTACCCCCTCCGGATCACCCTCCACTACCGCCGGCGCGCCGACGTCCTCGAGCGGTGGCTCGAACTGGCCGCCGACACCGACGTCGAGGTCCTCCGGGCCGACTCCGCCACGTGGGCGCTGCCCGTGCTGGACGACTACCGGCTCAGCCACGTCACCGGCCGCTGGGCCGCGGAAACGCAACTCCACCGGACGACCGCGCCCCACGGTGAGACGACTTTCGCGAGCCGGCGCGGGATCACCGGGCACCACGCCAACCCGTGGGTCATGGTCGACGACGGCACGGCGACCGAGCGCCACGGCGAGGTCTACAGCTTCGCCCTCGCCTGGAGCGGGTCGTGGCGCCTCACCGTCACCCGCTCCTCCACCGGGCGGCTGACCGTCAGCGGCGGCTTCGGCCAGGACGGCGTCGTGCACCGCACCGGGCCCGGCCGGCCGCTGACCACGCCGGTCGCCGCCGCGCTCTACACCGACGGCGGGTTCGGCGCCGCCAGCCGGACGTGGCACGCCTACGTCCGGGACCACGTCCTGCCGCACCCGCGAGAACTGCGCCCGGTGCTCTACAACTCCTGGGAGGCAACGGGTTTCGACGTCTCCGCGGGACAACAGCGCACCCTCGCCGAGCGCGCCGCCGCGCTCGGGGTCGAGCTGTTCGTGATGGACGACGGCTGGTTCGGTGCCCGCACCGGCGACCACGCCGGGCTCGGCGACTGGCACGTCAACCGCGACCGCTTCCCCGACGGCCTCGGGCCCCTGGTCGCCGCCGTGCACGGACTCGGCATGAAGTTCGGCATCTGGGTCGAACCCGAGATGGTCAACCCCGACAGCGATCTCTACCGCGCCCACCCGGACTGGGTCCAGCACCACCCGCACCGGCGCCGGTCGCAGCTGCGCAACCAGCTCGTCCTCAACTTCGCCCGGCCGGACGTGAGCGAGTGGGCCCACGACTGGCTCGACCGGCTCGTCGGCGACCACGGCGTCGACTTCCTCAAGTGGGACATGAACCGCCCATTCAGCGAAGCGGGCTGGCCCGGCGACGCCGACCCGGACCGCCTGTGGGTCGAGCACACGCGAGCCGTGTACGCGCTCATGGACCGCCTGCGAGCCGATCACCCCGCCCTGCGCATCGAAGCGTGCGGCGGTGGGGGCGGCCGGATCGACCTCGGCGTGCTCGCCCGCACCGACCAGGTCTGGACATCCGACAACACCGACGTCCTCGACCGGCTGCGGATCCAGCACGGCTACAGCCAGCTCTACCCGGCCCGCGCGATGTCCGCGTGGGTCACCGACAACCCGAACTTCGTCACGGGCCGCTCGGCGCCGCTGCGATTCCGGTTTCACGTCGCCATGGCCGGCGTGCTCGGCGTCGGCGGCGACATCATCCGGTGGCCCGAGGACGATCTCGCGCCGGCCCGCGAGCTGATCGCGCTCTACAAAGACATCCGGCCCGTGGTCCAGCACGGCGCGTTGTACCGGCTGCGGCCGCCCGTCGACGACGGCGTCGTCGCCCTCCAGTACGTCCACGAGGATCGGGCGGTCGTCTTCGCCTACCGGCAGGCTGCGCACTTCAACGCGCCGGAGCGCCCGCTGCGGCTCGACGGCCTCGATCCCGCTGACCGGTACGTCGATTCGGACTCCGGCACCACGTACCGCGGCGCCGTGCTGCTCGCCCGCGGGCTGCCGCTCGGCCTGCCGACCGGCGACTTCGCGAGCGTGGTCGTCCGATTGCGTCGAAAGATCTGATCTCTCCCCGGATCATCGGGGGATTCGACGGAGTTCGACGCTTGACACCGCAACAGAGGTCCGATCAAATGCCTCGTACATCACATATGGTGGGTGGCATGCGGGAGGAATGATGAGGCGGTCCTTGGCGCTCGGAGCGGCAGTGCTCCTGGCCGTGAGCGGATGCTCGGTCGGCTCGAACACCGGCGGCAGCGGCGGCGAGGAGATCACCTTCCTCACCTTCGAAACGCCGAACCTCACCCCCGCCTACTGGGACGCCGCCATCAAGCGCGTCACCGACAAGAACCCGGGGATCAAGGTCAAGAAGCTCGTCGCCCCGACGGCCGACGGCCGGACGTCGTACGCGAAGCAGCTCCTGCAGTCCGGCCAGTTCCCGGACGTGATGATCGCCGTCGACTCGGCGGGCTTCGCCGAAGCGGGCAACCTCTACGCCTGGACACCCGGTGAGCTCAAGGACTTCCAGTTCCCCGACGCCAACCCGGTGCGGGGCAAGTACTTCCAGCTCCCGGCGAACACCCAGACCATCCCGCCGATCTACTACAACAAGAAGCTGTTCGCCGACGCGGGCATTGCGTCGACGCCGAAGACCTGGGCCGAGCTGGAAGCCGACGCCGGCAAGCTGAAGGAGAAGGGCATCGCACCGTTCACGATCGGCGGCGGGAAGGACGGCTTCCCGTCGTCGATGATCCTTTCCGGACTGGTCAGCACCGAGGTCTACGCCACGACCCCGGACTGGCTGACCCAGCGCCGCACCGGCAAGGTCAAGTTCACCGACCCCGCCTTCCAGGCGGCGTTCTCGAAGCTCGCCGACCTCGCCGCGAAGGGGTACGTGGACAAGACCAGCGTGTCCCGCGACTACGCGGCGACCGAGCAGGCCTTCCTCGACGGCAAGAGCGCGATGTACCCGATGGGCAACTGGTTCGCCGCCAACGCCGACACCAAGAAGCACGACTTCGAGGTCGGTGTCTTCAACTTCCCGACCCAGGACGGCAAGCTCGTCGTCCCGGCCTACACCGGCGGCGGCATGATCGTGAACGCCAAGGCCGCGAACCTCGACGCCGCCAAGAAGTTCGCCCTCGGCTTCCAGCTAGACAAGGACCAGCTCGACGCCTCGGTCAAGGCCGACGGCCTGTTCCCGGCGATCAAGGGCTACACCCCGCCGGCGGACGTCGGCCCGGCCTTCGAGGCCGGCTACGACCTCTACACCCAGGCCGTGCAGCAGCACGCCGTCGTGCACGCCTTCCGCTGGGAGACCGCCGACGACGGGCTGCTGCCCGGCATGAAGGACAAGGTCGACCAAGCCGCCCAGGACGTCATCACCGGCCGCAAGTCCGTGGCCGACGCGTGCGCGTTCCTGGACACCGAGTGGGCGAAGGCGGGCTGACGCACTTGTCCGCCGTCGTCAGTCCTCCCGCTCCCCCGGCGGCCCGCCGCGCGCCCGCCCGAGGCCGGCGGCGCAAGCCGATCCTGCCGCGGTTGTGGCACTTCGCGTCGTTCGGCGCGCCGGGCGTGCTCGTCTACTTGTGCTTCGTGATGGCGCCGATCCTGATCAGCTTCGGCTACAGCCTGACGAACTACAACCCGTTCAACCCGCCGGTGAAGTTCGTCGGCTTCGACAACTACCGGCTGCTCTTCACCGACGAGCAGTTCTTGACCGCGCTGAAGGTCACCACGATCCTGACGCTGATCGTGGTGGTCGTGCCGAACGTGCTGGGCCTCGGTGTGGCTTTGCTGCTGGACCGGAAAGGCTGGCTCTACAACGCTTTGCGCAGCGTGTTCTTCACGCCGGTGATCCTCAGCTCGGTCGTCGTGTCGATCGTCTGGTCGCGGCTGCTCGACGACCAGGGCCCGTTGAACGCCCTGCTGCGGGCGGTGGGCATCGAGCACCCGCCGGGCTGGCTGTCCGATCCGGACGTCGCGCTGTACTCGGTCGCGTCGATCGTGTGCTGGCAGATGCTCGGGTTCTGCGTCGTCGTGTACCTCGCCGGGCTGCAGGGCGTGCCCACGGAACTGCTGGAGGCGGCCGAGATCGACGGCGCCGGGCCACTGCGCCGGTTCCGCGCCGTCACCTGGCCGCTGCTCGCGCCGTCGCTGACGATCACCACGGTCGTGCTGCTGATCTCGGCGTTCAAGACCTACGACTACGTCAAGGTGATCACCAACGGCGGCCCGGGGTCCGGCGCCACGGCGACCATCGCGTTCGACGTCCTGCAGACCGGGTTCGACTCCAACCACGTCGGTTACGCGTCGGCGATGGCCGTGCTGATGCTGGTGATCGTCGCGGTCGTGACGACCGTCGTGCTCGGGTTCCTGCGGCGCCGGGAGGTGGACCTGTGACCCGGGCCTGGCTGCGGCCGTCGGTCGCGCTCTTGGTGGGGTCGGTGTTCTTCGTGCCGCTGTACTTGGTGCTGACCAACGTCCTCAAGCACGGCGACCGGATCGCCGCGGAACCGGCGTCGCTGCCCCTGCCGCCGACGCTGGCCAACATCCACGCGGTGCTGACCCGCCCGGACGGCCTGTTCTGGGTGAGCCTGACCAACAGCGTCGTCGTCACGGTGCTGTCGATCCTGGTGCTGACGGTGCTGTCGGCGATGCTCGGCCACTACCTGGCGCGCTCGGGCAAGCGGTGGACGAAGGTCCTGACGCTCGTGCTGCTGGCCGGGCTGATGATCCCGCCGCAGGTCATCCTCATCCCGATCACCGACGTCCTGCGAGTCACGCACCTGATGGCGACGCTGCAGGGGCTGATCCTGTTCAACGTCGGGTACTACCTGCCGTTCGGCGTGTTCGTGTTCACCGGGTTCATCCGCGGGGTACCGGTGGAGCTGGAGGAGGCAGCCCGGCTCGACGGGGCGAGCCGCATGCAGGTGTTCTGGCGCGTGGTGTTCCCGCTGCTGCGCCCGGCGACGGCGTCGGTGCTGATCTTCCTCGGCGTGTGGATCTGGAACGACTTCATCGACCCGCTGATCATCCTGGGCCCGAGCCAGGGGACGACGATCACGACCGGCATCTACCGCTCGATCGGGCAGTACCAGGCGGATCTCGGGAGCGTGTTCGCGCTGATGTTCCTGGCCACGCTGCCGGTGCTGATCTTTTACCTGACGCTGCAGAAGCAGTTCGTGAAGGGCCTGACCGGCGGCGCGACGAAGGGGTGAGCACCGCTCACCCGCGAAAGCAGGCGGCGCTCAGTTTCGAGAGCAGTGCTCACGAGCGCATGGGTGCACTGCTCGGAGTCGAGAGCACTGCTCTCGAGCAATTCAGCGCGACGCTCCCAACCGAGAGCACCGCTCACGCCCGGCGGCGAGCAGGCGTCACATCCAAGAGCACTGCTCTCATCCGGCGGCGAGCACCGTTCAATTCCGAGAGCACTGCTCGCGGCCATCCCGCCGGGGCGCTCACACCTGAGAGCACCGCTCACCCACGCTTACCGGGCACCGCTCCAAGTCGAGAGCACCGCTCGCGCGCACCCTCGAAGCAGCGCTCACAGTCGAGAGCACTGCTCACAACTCCCTGGCCCGCGACAGCCCACACGTCACAACTCGCGGACCTTCCCACCGTCGACCTCGAGCCGGCGACCGACGTGCACCGCGTCGAGCATCCGCCGATCGTGTGTCACCAGCAGCAACGTCCCCGGGTACTTGTCCAGCGCCGCCTCGAGCTGCTCGATCGCCGGCAGGTCGAGGTGGTTGGTCGGCTCGTCGAGCACCAGCAGGTTCACCCCACGAGCCTGCAGCAGGGCCAATGCGGCGCGCGTGCGTTCACCCGGCGAGAGCGTCGCGGCGGACCGCAGCACGTGGGCGGCCTTGAGCCCGAACTTGGCCAGCAGCGTCCGGACGTCGGCGTCGGCCAGCTCCGGCACCTCGCGCGCGAACGCCTCGGCCAGCGGCACGTCGCCGAGGAACAGCTGCCGCGCCTGGTCGACCTCGCCGACGACCACGCCGGGCCCGAGCGCCGCGTCGCCGTCGGCCAGGGGCACCCGGCCGAGGAGCGCGGCCAGCAGCGTCGACTTGCCGGAGCCGTTCGCGCCGGTGATGGCGACCTTGTCCGCCCAGTCGATCTGCAGGTCGACCGGCCCGAGCGTGAACCCGCCGCGCCGGACCACCGCGCCGCGCAGGGTCGCGACCACCGCGCCCGCCCGCGGGGCCGCGGCGATCTCCATCCGCAGCTCCCACTCCTTGCGCGGCTCCTCGACGACGTCCAGGCGCTCGATCATCCGGTCGGTCTGCCGGGCCTTCGACGCCTGCTTCTCGGTGGCCTCGGTGCGGAACTTGCGGGCGGCCTTGTCGTTGTCGGGCTGCTTCCGGCGCGCGTTCTTGACGCCCTTCTCCATCCACGCCCGCTGCATCCGCCCGCGCGCTTCGAGGGAGGCCTTCGTGTCGGCGTACTCGTCGTACTCCTCACGCGCGTGCCGGCGCGCGACCTCGCGTTCTTCGAGGTAGGCCTCGTAACCACCGCCGAAGACGTTGACCTGCTGCTGCGCCAGGTCGAGCTCGACGACGCGGTCGACGGTCCGGGCCAGGAACTCGCGGTCGTGGCTGACCAGCACGGTCGCCGCCCGCAGCCCGGACACGAACCGCTCCAGCCGGGCGAGCCCGTCCAGGTCGAGGTCGTTGGTCGGCTCGTCGAGGAGGAAGACGTCGTAGCGGCTCAACAGCAGCGACGCGAGCCCGGCGCGGGCGGCCTGCCCGCCCGACAGCGACGTCATCGGCTGGTCCAGGTCGACGGCGAGCCCCAGGTCGGCCGCGACTTCGGCAGCCCGTTCGTCGAGGTCGGCGCCCCCCAGGTCGAGCCACCGGTCGAGGGCCACGGCGTAGCGGTCGTCCGCGCCGGCTTCGCCCGCGGTCAGCGCCGAAGTCGCCGAGTCGAGGTCCGCCTGCGCCGCCGACACGCCGGTGCGCCGGGCCAGGAACGCGCGCACCGACTCGCCTTCGCGCCGCTCGGGCTCCTGCGGCAGGTGCCCGACGGTCGCGGTCGGCGGGTTCAGCCGGATCTCGCCGTCGTCGGGTTTCGCGAGCCCGGCCAGCGTCCGCAGGAGCGTCGACTTGCCGGCGCCGTTGACGCCGACCAGGCCGACGACGTCGCCGGGTGCGACCACGAGATCGAGGCCGGAGAAGAGGATGCGGTCACCGTGGCCCGCGGCCAGGTCCTTCGCGACGAGAGTTGCGCTCATGAGGTGGCCAAGTCTACGGCCACGTGCTGAACTGTCAGATCTTGGTCAAAGCCACCGACGGTGTGTGTCCGGTGGCGCCTTGATCACTCAGTGTGGGTAATCTGTTCGGTTGTCGCTACCCCCGCACAGTGAGGTGAAACAGCATGGGCGAATCCGCTCCCCCGGTCACCCTCGGCCGAAGGCCGAAACCGAGGGAAGGCCGCCCATCCGCGCCGCGGCCCACGGTGAGCCGGCGCCGCGAGGTCAGCCACGCCAGCGCGCGGTCGCTGCTGATGACCGTGCTCGGCGAGTACACGCTGCCCCGGGACACGCCGGTCTGGACGTCGATGCTGGTCGAGGTGCTCGGCATCCTCGACATCGAGGAGAAGTCGGCGCGGCAGGCGCTGGCCCGCTCCGCGGCCGAGGGCTGGATGGTCTCCGAGCGCGTCGGGCGCCGGGTGCGCTGGTCGCTGACGCCGCCGGGCCGCCGGCTCCTGACCGAGGGCGCCGAGCGGATCTACGCGTTCGGCCGTGAAGAGCGCCCCTGGAACGGCCAGTGGCTGATGCTGATCGTCTCCGTGCCGGAGGCCAAGCGCGACCTGCGGCACCGCCTGCGCACGCGGCTGACCTGGGCGGGCTTCGGCTCACCCGTCGCCGGCGTGTGGGTCAGCCCGGACCTGAGCCGCCAGCGGGAGGCCCAGCAGATCGTCAACGAGCTCGGCCTCGACGCCCAGGCGATGTCTTTCACCGCCGGCTACGGCGAGGTCGGCGAGCAGGAGACCATGGTTGCCCGGTCCTGGGACCTCACCGAGCTGAAGGACCGCTACGAGGACTTCATCGACCGGTTCACCGGCCTGCACCCGACCGGCGGCCGGGCGGTGCTGCGGGCGCAGACCGAGCTGGTGCACGAGTGGCGGCGGTTCCCGTTCCTCGACCCGCAGCTGCCCGCCGAGCTCCTGCCGGCGAAGTGGAGCGGGACGAAAGCGGCGGAACTGTTCCATCACAAACACGTCGACTGGCGCCCGGAGGCCCAGCAGTATTGGGACGACATCGTCGCCGCCGAAGAAGCAGGGTGAACATGACCGACCAGGCCCGCCTCGACCGTGACGGCGGGCTCGCCGTCCTGACGATCGACGCTCCGCCGTTGAACCTCTACACGGCGTCCCTGCAGGCCTCGCTGTCTTCGGCGATCGCTGCACTGGAGGAAAGGCCGGCCCGGGCCCTGCTGATCCGCGCCGAAGGCAAGGTCGTCAGCGGCGGGGTGGACGTCTCGCTGTTCGACGCGCAGGGGTCGCCCGCCGAGGCGAAGGTGCTCTTCGACGAGATGCTCGCGGTGCCGGACAGGATCGCCGCGCTGCCGTTCCCGACGGTGTTCGCCGCGCACGGCCTGTGCCTGACCTGGGCGTTCGAGGTGGCCGTGGCGTGCGACCTCGTTCTCGCCGCGTCGCGCGCGAAGTTCGGGCTGGTCGAGAAGGTCGTCGGGCTGACGCCGACCATGGGCGGCACCCAGCGGCTCGCGGCTCGCGCCGGCGTCGGCCGCGCCAAGGAGTTCGTGATGACCGGCGACACGTACGACGCCGCGGCGCTCGAGCGCTGGAACGTCGTCAACCGCGTCCTGCCCGACGACGGCTTCGACGCCGCGGCCCGGGCCTTCGCCGCACGGCTGGCCGAGGGCCCGACCCAGGCCCACGCCGCGACCAAGCAGGTGCTCGACCACTTCTCCGCCGGCGGCGTCCCGGAGGCGAACGCGCACATCACGTCGATCGCCGCCGCGCTCTTCGAGACCGAAGACCTCCGCAACGCCGTGAAGTCGTTCCTCGCGGACGGCCCCGGGAAGGCGACCTTCACGGGGCGCTGAACCGCCGTTCGGACAACGGTTTCCGCCGTTCGGGCGCGGGCGCGTCTCGTCTTGATCGATGTGGTCTGGACCGGTTATCCCGGCGCGGGTTACCTTCGGACTTGGTCTAGACCACCTCGTCCCTCGTGCCGCTTGGAGAACCGCCATGAGACGCACTCCCGCACGACTACGATCCGCGCTCGCCGCCGTGCTGATAGCAGCCGGCGGCGTCGCGGCGCTAGCGCCCCCCGCCGCCGCGGCCGGTTCGCTGACCGCGACCCTGGCGATGAGCGGCACGACCGGCACCTACACCGTCGCCAACACCGGCACCGCGTCGGTGAGCAACTGGGCGATCACCTTCACGCTGCCCGCCGGCGTCACCGCCGGCACCGGTGAAAACGGCACCGTGACGCAGAACGGCACCCAGGTCACGCTCACCCCCGCGTACTACATCGCGACGCTGGCGCCGGGCCGCACCACCTACCCGTACAGCCCGACCTTCCGGCTCAGCACCGCGGCGACGCCGGCTCAGTGCCGCGTCGACAACGCGAACTGCGACGGTTCACCCGACACTCCCCCGGGCGCACCCGCGAACCTGCGGCTGGTCGCGAAGACGACCAAGACGGTCGCGCTGGCCTGGAACGCCTCGGCCGCCGGATCGCTGCCGGTGACCGGCTACGACGTCTACCAGGGAACTTCCCTGGCCGCGTCGGTGACCGGGACGAGCGCGACGATCAGCGGGCTCAAGCCGGGTACCGCGTACTCGTTCACGGTGAAGGCCAAGGACGCCAAGGGGACGACTTCGCCCGCGAGCGGCGCTTTGGCCGTCACGACGAACAACCCGGCCGACGACACGCAGGCACCCTCGGCTCCCGGTTCCCTCCGTTCGACCGCCGCCGACGCGACCTCGGTGTCGCTCACGTGGACCGCGTCGAGCGACAACACCGGCGTCGTCAGCTACGACGTCTACCGCGGTGCCACCCTCGCCACCACGGTGACGACGACGGGCGCGGTCGTGACCGGGCTGGCACCGTCCACTTCGTACACTTTCACGGTGCGCGCCCGGGACGGCTACGACAACGTTTCCGCCGCCAGCATCGCGGTTTCCGTGAAGACCGGTGACATCGTGTCGGGCTACGCGAAGGTCGGCTACTTCGTGCAGTGGGGCATCTACGGGCGCCAGTACTTCGTGAAGAACCTCGAGACGTCGGGCGCGGCGGCGAAGCTGACGCACCTGCTGTACGCGTTCGAGAACATCGACCCGGTGAACCTGACGTGCCTTTCCGGGGTCACGAAGGGCACGACGGCGAACCCGCAGGACCCGAACCAGGGTGACGGCGCGGGGGACGCCGAAGCCGACTACTCGCGGCCGTTCTCGGCGGCGCAGTCGGTGGACGGCGTGGCCGACACGGGCTGGGAGTCGCTGCGCGGCAACTTCAACCAGCTCAAGAAGCTCAAGGCGAAGCACCCGGACCTGAAGGTGCTGGTCTCGCTGGGCGGCTGGACGTATTCGAAGTACTTCTCGGACGTCGCGGCCACGGACGCGTCGCGCAAGAAGTTCGTCTCGTCGTGCCTCGACACGTGGATCAAGGGCAACATCGCGGCCTACGGCGGCGCGGGCGGCCCGGGCACGGCGGCCGGCCTCTTCGACGGCATCGACCTCGACTGGGAGTGGCCCGCCAGCGCCGACGGCCACCCCGGCAACCACTGGAGCCCGAACGACAAGAACAACCTGACGGCGCTGCTGGCGGAGTTCCGGACGCAGCTGGACGCGTACGGCGCGACGACCGGCAAGCGCTACCAGCTGCACGCCTTCACTCCGGCGGACCCGGCCAAGGTCGCGTCCGGGTGGGACCTGTCGAAGGTGTTCGATTACCTGGACGTGGCGAACGTGCAGGGGTACGACTTCCACGGTTCGGGCAGCGACAACTCGTGGGAGCCGAACCGCACCGGGCACCAGGGCAACCTGTACGCGGACGTGGACGACCCGGGCAACTTCCACTTCAGCGCGGAGGCGGCGATCAACGCGTACACGAACGCGGGCGTCGATCCGCGCCGGCTGACGCTCGGGCTGGCGTTCTACGGGCGCGGCTGGCAGGGCGTCGCGGACGGCGGGAAGAGCGGCGAGTGGCAGTCGGCGACCGGCGCCGCTCCGGGGCAGTTCGCCGAGGAAGCGGGGACGCGCGGTTACGCGAACCTGGTGGCGAGCGTGCCGGGGTGCACGGTCCACCACGACACGGCCGCGGTGGCGACGTCGTGCTACACGGGCAATGGCGGCCAGTGGTGGACGTTCGACGATGCCTGGTCGATCGGGCTGAAGACGACGTGGCTGAAGCAGCGCGGCCTGCTCGGCGTGATGGCGTGGGAGATGTCGGGAGACACCGGGACGTTGCTGAACGCGGTCAGCGCCGGACTCGGCTGACGGTACAGCGATTCAGCCCGCTGAACGGAAAACGCCTTCCGTTCAGCGGGCTGAACATTTTAGCCGCTTTTCTTCAGGAGGCGAACAAAGGGCGGCACCGGGTCTTGACTCTCGATGGTCTGGACCATGAAACTGTCGGGACAGCGCGCTCTGGAGTGACAACGCCGTCTCGAGGAGAGCCATGTCCCGCTTGAGAAAAGTCCTGACCCTCGCCGTCTCGGTCCCGCTCGCCCTGGGCCTGGTGGCCACCCCGGCACCCGCGGCGCCGGCGACGTTCACGCATCCGGGCGTGCTGGTCAGCCGCCCGCAGCTGGACTTCGTGAAGGCGAAGGTGAACGCCGGCGCCCAGCCGTGGAAAGCCGCTTACGACCAGGCTCATTCCAGTTCTTACGCAGCACTTTCCCGGACCCCGAAACCCCGCGCGGTCGTCGAATGCGGCTCGTATTCGAACCCGAACTACGGCTGCACCGACGAGCGGGAAGACGCGATCGCGGCGTACACGGACGCCCTGATCTGGTACATCTCCGGCGACGCCCGTTACGCGCAGAAGGCGATCGCGTTGATGGACGCGTGGTCGGCGACGATCACGAGTCACACCAACAGCAACGCGCCCCTGCAGACGGGCTGGGCGGGCTCGTCCTGGCCCCGCGCGGCGGAGATCATCAAGTACGCGTACCCGAGCTGGCCGAACTCGGGCCGCTTCGGCACGATGCTGCGCAATGTGTACCTGAGCAAAATCATCAACGGCAGCAACAGCAACGGCAACTGGGAACTGTCCATGATGGAGGCCGCGATCGGCATCTCGGTGTTCCTGGAGGACAAGACGAACTTCGACAAGGCGGTGACGCGCTACCGGAACCGCGTCGCGGCTTATGTCTACCTGTCATCTGACGGCGCGCTGCCGAAGACGGTCCCCGGCAGCGGACTGTCCACGCGCGACCAAATCGTGGGCTACTGGCAGGGCCAGGGAACGTTCGCGGACGGCCTGACCCAGGAAACCTGCCGCGACTTCACCCACACGGGCTACGGCATCGCCTCGATCGCGGACGTGGCGGAGACGCTGCGCATCCAGGGCCAGGACGTGTACGGAACGGACGTGGGCGAGCGCCTGCGCCAGGCGCTGGGGTTCCAGTCGAGGTACCAGCTGGGCACGGCGGCGCCGTCCTGGCTGTGCGGCGGTCACCTGAACCTCGGCTTGGGCCCGGTGACGGAGGTGGGGTTCAACGCTTTGAACACCCGCCTGGGCATCGCGATGACGAACACGCAGACGTTGACGGAGCGCCAGCGCCCGGCGGGTTCGAACAACCTGTTCGTGGCGTGGCAGACGCTGACCCACGCCGGCAACGCTGCGTGAGGCCGTTCGATCTGCCTGGCCTGTTTCCGCAGGTCAGGCGGACCGAGGCCCCGAGTGCAGGGCGGGTTGGCGGGCACGCTAGAGTACTTCTCACGCACTCAGCGAGTGCGGGTCCGGGCTGTGGCGCAGTTTGGTAGCGCACTTGACTGGGGGTCAAGGGGTCGCAGGTTCAAATCCTGTCAGCCCGACGGACAAGCCACGTCTACGCAGGTAGACGTGGCTTTCGTCGTATCCGGGGCTACTCGTGCCGCCAACCACCGATGGTCACCTGATCTCACAGGTGTAGCGACGTTCGGCGAGTTGGCGACTATCCGACCGTGGACTTGATGACGCGATGGCAGCGCGCGCGGTGGTTTGTCGTCGCGGCGGGGCTTGCCGGCCTTCTGGGAGCCGGGCTCGTCGCCGGCTGGTTCGACTCGATCGACTGGCAGGCCATCGCGCAGTGGGCACGATCCTTCGCGCTCGCCCTCACCTTGTTCGGCGTCGCGGTCGTGTTCGTGACCATCGGCTGCTTGAGAGCCCTCAAGGAGCCGGCCGGCCGAAACCGGTCGCCTGGACTGAGCTGGTGGGTTGTCGTGGCGGCCGCCGCGTTCGTCGTTGTCGCTGTCGCCGGGGTGACCAACTGGCTCCTGTCGGAGGCCGACCACGCGAACGATCGCTCGGCCGCGCGCGTCGAAGCGATCAAGACCGGCTTGGGAGTCGGTGCCGGGACCGCCGGCATCTTTGCCTTGCTGCTCGCCGTCCGGCGGCAGGTCCACCAGGAACACACCGCCGCCGACGTCAGTCTCGATGCTGCCGAGAAGCGGGTCACCGAGCTCTACACCAAGGCCGCCGACCAGCTCGGCTCCGGCAACGCCGCGGTCCGCCTCGCCGGGCTCTATGCCCTCGAACGGCTGGGCAAAAGCCATGAAAGCCAGCAAGAAACCATCTTGAACGTGCTGTGCGCCTACTTGCGCATGCCTTGCACACCGGGCGACACGCCCACCGCCGATGCGACGCCCGACGAGCTCGACCGCCATGAGCAGAACCTTCAGGAAGCCCAGGTCCGGCTGACCGCACAGCGCATCCTGCGCGACCACGTCTTCGACCGGTGGGGACAGGACTACTGGGCGGGCGCCGTCGACCTGACCGGCGCGAACATCGCCGGTATCGACCTGGAAGACGCCGACCTTTCCGCAGCACGACTGGACGGCGCGCTGCTGTCTCGCGCCTTCCTGGCGGAAGCCGACCTTTCCCACGCTTCGCTCGTGGGCGCTGATCTCTCCCATGCGAACCTGAACAGCGCCAACCTCTACGGCGCGAACCTCACCGGCGCGGACCTCCGGCACGCGAACCTCGACGGCGCCGAGCTCCGGGATACGACGGTCACCCGTGCCGACTTCACCGGCGCTCGATTGCCGGTGGGGATCGAAATCCGGAACGGGTTGATCATCCGGACGTGACCCAGGAGCAAGCCACGACCGCTAAGGTGGGCCGAGCCGATTCGAGGGGATGCGATGACCGATCAGGAAGGCGCGGACTGGATCCCGCCCGATGCCGACCTTTCCCGGCCCAGTGCCGCGCGCATCTACGACTACCTGCTCGGCGGGGCGCACAACCTCGCCGCCGACCGGGCCGTCGCGCACCGGCTCGAAGCCATCCAGCCCCAGGTGGCCACCGTGGCCAGGCGCAATCGGGCCTTCCTCCGCCGAGTGGTCCGGTACATGCTCGACCAGGGCATCCGGCAGTTCCTCGACCTCGGCTCCGGGATCCCGACGGTCGGCAACGTGCACGAAGTCGCCCAAGCCGTCGATCCCCGCGCCAAGGTCGTCTACGTCGACTACGAGCCCGTCGCCGTCGCGCACAGCCTCATGCTGCTCAAGGACAACCCGAACGCCGAGGCCTTCGAGGCCGACGCCACCGACACCGGAACCGTTCTCGGCTCCGAGTCCGTGAAGAACCTGCTCGATCTCAAGAAACCCGTCGGGCTGCTGGCCATCACCCTCGGGCACTACCTGCCCGAGGTCCGGGGCGTGTTCGGGGCCTACCGGGACGCTCTCGCGCCCGGCAGCCACCTCGCGCTCACCCACCTCACCAACGACTTCGCGATCCTGCGCGACCCCAAGATCGCCGAGACCATGCGCTCGACGCAGGACCGCATCTACCCGCGCTCGCGGGACGAGGTGCTCGCTCTCTTCGACGGCTTCGAGCTCGTCGAACCCGGGCTGACCACCTCCGCGAACTGGCGGCCGGATCGGCTCGCCGCCGTTGTCGACCCCGAAGAGGACGGCCTCTACGCCGGGGTGGGCGTCAAGCCGTAGTCGAACCGAAGCGCTCCCACGCCGACTGGCGGGTCATCCCCAGCGCGTCGCCGATCTGCGCCCACGTGCCGCCCAGGGTGCGTGCCTTGCCGACCCACGCGGCCAGGTTCTGCTGCACCTGCGAGGTCGCCGCCGCGACCGGGGCGAGGTTCTGCAGCACCTGCTCGAGCGGCAGGTCGTGCTCCCACGGCGCGATCATCGGTGCGTCCGACGGCTTGCCGTCGATCACCGAAACGCACAGCTGGACGCACCCGTCGCAGATGAACACCCCCGGACCGCCGACGAGCGTGTCCACTTCCGTGTTCGGCTTCGCGCAGAAAGAACATCGTGCGATCACCACCATCAGGCCTCCCTTGTCAGGGCTGACCTTACGCGCGTAAGGCGGACCCTGACAAGCTCAAGAACGCCGACGTCCATTCGGCGAGCTCCGTCAGCCGCGACTTCAGCTCTTCGATCTCGGCCCAGCGGCGGTGCTCACGCTCCAGGTCCGGCACCAGGAAGTCCTCGACCAGTTGCAGCAACGTGGCGATCTCGTAGGCGACGTCGGCGAGCTGCAGGAACGGGCGGTACTCCGCTTCGGTGCCGGTACCGTTGCGCGTGGCCCAGTCGCGGGCGCCGTGCCCGGCGGTGCGGCACACCGCCACCACCGTGCGCCGGAGGTCACCACGCCGGGAGTCCGGCCGTCCTTCGGTCAGCGGGGCGACGTTCCAGGCCACGGACAGCAGGCAGCAGCCGGCGTCGTCCATCGAGTTGTTCATCACCGGACGTACTTTGGGGACCCGCGGGCACAGTCCTGCCGTTCCGACTCGCGGGGTCACGCGATCGTGTGAAGAACCGTCCCGGATCGGGTCATCGACGCGCGGAGCCCGCCAGCATCGGCAGCGACACGAAGTCCGCCAAGGCCTGCTGCCCCGCCGCGTTGGCGTGGATGCCGTCGCCATTGTCGTACGCCGGCAGGATCGTGTTCGGCTTCAGCGGGTCCTTCAGCACCTCGTCGAAGTTCACCACGCCGGAACACGTGCCGCCGCACGACGACCAGCGCGAGACGAACAACCCGATCTCGTGGCGCGCCAGGTTCGCCGCGTCGTCGTATCCGGGCCTGGGCGTGCTCGGCGTCACGTAGACCGCGATCCCCGCCGCCCGCAACCGCTGGAACACCGCGCGGTAGCTCGCCAGGATCGTCTCGCCCTCGCAGCCGTACGCGAGGTCGTTCGTGCCGTAGTAGTAGATCACCGACGTCACGCCGTGCAGGGCCAGGACGTCGCGGTCGAGGCGGCTCCCCGCGTCCAGGCCCGCCACCGACGGGGGCATCCCCGGGCACGAAGGAGCGCTCGTCGTTCCCGAGACGCCCGCGTTCGCGACCGCCAGCTGGGCCGAAGCGGGCGCCTCGGCGACGATCCGGCGCGCCAGGTCGTCGGTCCAGCGGCGGTCCGCGCCGAGCTGCGTGCAGCCGGGGCCGCAGTTGGTGCTGCCGATGCCGTCGACGACCGAGCTGCCGAACGGGACGACCGTGCCCTTCAAGGACGTGTTGTGCACGTCGACGGCGCTCACGACGTACGTCGAGCCGACCGTGGAGGTGAAGGCTCCGCCGGAACCGTCGGCCGTGTGGTCCCCCGAACCCGGCGCGGTCAGGTAGTTGTCCCGCAAAGCCGCGCCGTGGCGGCCGGGGGTGGCCGTGCCCGCGACGAACATGCTCACCGCGAGGTTCGTGTCCGAGCGCGTCACGAGCCGGGTTTCGTCGCTCCAGACGTCGCCGCCCACCGGGATCGTGACGGACGGCCGGCCGGCGAAAGTCAGGTCGCGCACGCCCGAGGCGCCGGCGCCGGCGGTGCTGAGCCCGGCGGTGGCGTGCCCGATGGTCAGCGGGCCGGTGCCGAAGGTGTTCTGGAGCCGGACCCGCACGGCGTCGCCGCCTTGGCTCAGGTGGGTGATCATGCGCAGGGACTGGCCGGACACCGGCGCGTCGGCATGGCCGTCCTGGGACTGCGCCCACGACGTGAACCAGGCGTGTCCCGCTCCGTCCGCTCCCGGGGCCGAGGCGACGACCACCGCGGAGATCGTGGCCAGTACAGCGATCCGATGGGCTGCTCGCACGGTGCCTCCCGGTCCACAAAGGACTTCGTGGCGACATCGGCGTCACCACTCCCCCGACCGATCGTAGGGAGCCGGTCACGAAAGCGGCAAGCAGCTTGTCCGATCTTGTCAGCGTCAGCCCTTCGCCAGCGCCTCGACGCGGCCGATCGGGCCGTTGTAGTAGTTCTGGTCCCCCGGCAGCCCGCCGCCGCGCGCGAACTGCCAGATGCTCTGCTTGTCCCAGCCCGCGGGCAGCTCGCCGATTTCCGGCGCGTAGCGCGCCAGCCACAGCGGATCGGTGTTCCCGAACCGGTTCGTGTTGCCGGTGCAGCGCTTCCACCAGGACGTGCTCGTGTAGATCAACGCGCTGCGCTTCGCCTTCGCCAGGTAGGTGCGGGTGAAGTCCGTGATCCACGCCGTCAGGTCGGCCGGGCTCTTGCCGTAGCAGACGTCGCCGTACGGGTTGTACTCGATGTCGAGCGCGCCGGGCAGCGTCTTGCCGTCCGGGCCCCAGCCGCCGCCGTGGGCGATGAAGTACTCCGCCTGCTCGGCACCGCCGGAGATGTCCGGGCGCGCGAAGTGGTAGGCGCCGCGGATCAGGCCGGCCGCGTGCGCGCCGTTGTACTGCCCGATGAACTGCGGGTTGAGGAACCCGGTGCCCTCGGTCGCCTTGACGTAGGTGAACTTCGCGCCCGCGCCGGCCGCGGCGGCCCAGTCGATGGGCCCCTGGTGCCCGCTGACGTCGTGGCCGAGCGTCTGCCCGCCCGGGTCGACGCGGGCGGTTCCCTGCACACCTTCGTGCAGCGCGATCTGCGTGCCGGCGAAGTTCGTGGCCGCGAGGGAGTAGTCAGGCGCGGCTTCGGCGGGCGCGGCGGCGACCACCGAGGCGAACGCGGCCAGCGCACCCGCCGCGGCGAGCCTCGGCCGCCACCGCCGTTCGTCGTGTCCGGCAACGGTTCGGCTCATCGGGGCTCCGATCTCGGTACGGGCACGTCCGGCTCCCATGCTGCCTCGCGTGGTCGCGTTCCGCGACCCTTCTGTCACCCGATGTAGTGATCTTGGCCGTCAGAGCTCGGTGGTGATGATGGCCTCGACCAGCACTTCGCCCGATCGGGTCAGCTGGATCACTCCGTCGTCGGGTCGCAGCTCGACGAGCCCGCGCGCGGCCAGGGACCGGAACTTCCCCAGCCACGGTTCCGCGAACAGCGAACGCCCCGGGAACCGCGACGCGTGCAACGAATCCTGTAACGGCTGCAACGTCGTCAGGGCCATCTTCACCGCCCGCGCCTCCTGCGCTTCCGGCGTGAACCGCGTCGCCGAGCCCAAGGGAATGCGGCCTGCCGAAACGGTTTCGGGGTAGCGGCGGGAGTTGACGTCGGTGATCGCCTCGGACGCGCGGCAGCTCGAGCTGCCGCCGAGACCGATCGCCACTTCGGCTTCCTGCTTGTCCTGGTCGACCATGATGGCCTTCCACTTCTCGGGCCCGAGACCGGCGCGCGCGAAGTACATCGTCGGGTGCTCGGCGTAGCCCGCGGCGCGCAAGCCGTCGGTGAGCAGCTCGCGCATCTGGTACTGCTCGCCGAGCGTCGGCCAGCGGTGGCCGTCGCGCACCAGCTTGTCGCGGTAGGCCGGCAGCTGCCACGCCGCCGGCTTCTCGCCGGTGACGCCGGTGCGCGTGTCGCTGTAGGACGCCAGGTGCAGCTTCGTGCACACCACGGCCGTGACTTCGTTCTCCAGCACGACGTCCAGGTCGCGGCGGACGCTGTCCAGGGTCTGGTCGAGCAGGCCGTACATCAGGTCGATGCTGACCCACTCGAAGCCCAGCGACGCCGCGTTGCGGACGAAGTCGACGCACATTTCGGCGCTGTGTTCGCGGCCGCACAGCTGCAGGACGTGGTCGTCGAACGACTGGACGCCGCTGGACAGCTTGGTGCAGCCCAGGTCCCGCAGCAGCTCCAGCTTGGCCGGGGTGAACGTGCTCGGATCACCTTCGAAGCGGATCGTCGTGTCCGCGGTGAACCCGAAGTGCGCGCGGTAGAACTCCAGCAGGCGGCGGATCTCCGGCTCCGGCAGCAGCGACGGCGTGCCGCCGAAGACGTTGAACTCCCCCACTTCGGCGCCGGCCAGGTGCGGCACGGCGTCGAGCCACAGCCGCGCCTCGGCGATGTTGAGGTCGACCCAGTGCTTCGCTTTCTCGTACTGCACTTCGGGTTTGCCCTTGACCAGCACCACCGGGTACTGGCAGAACCGGCAGCGGTAGGCGCACGTCGGGATGTACGACCACAGGTGGATGGGCCCGGACGAAGCCAGCTGCGCGTCCAGGTCGCGCAGGAAGTCCGACGGCGAGCCGGGGACGTTGCCCGGGAAGACGTGCGCCCCGAACGGGTCCTCCTGCACGAAGTCGAGGAGGTGCCGGTTCTCCGGCGCTTCGAGGACGTCGAGCACCGCGGGCCGCGGCCACGCCGGGTCGAGCGTGTGCAGCGAGCCGATCGCCTCTTCGTAGGCGAGGGTCATCAGAACACCCCTCCGTTGCCGAAGTAGTTGTGGGCCTCTCCGGATTCCCGGTCTTCGCAGTAGTAGTGGACGAACTCCGCGAAGCGCTCCGCCGGGATCTCCGCCAGGCACGGCGGCAGCGGCGGCGGGAACCCGATGTCCTCGCCGACGTGCCGCCGCAGGCAGGCGAACAGCTCGTCGGCGAACTCGAAGTACAGCCGGTACGACGGCGTCTTGTACGCGTGGATCGGCGTGAAGTCGACGACGCGCATCTCGGCGCGGATCTCGGCGATCCGCCGCGCGAGCCGGGACGCCAGATCGGCGCCGAAGAACGCGATGACGGCGTCGTCCTCCAGCAGCGCAGGCGTCAGCAGCACCGGCAGGATCGTGTTCTTCGGCGTGAAGTCCTTGATCGAGAACTCCCACGCCTGCCGTGCTTCGGCCTCGGTCAGATCGGAAACGGCGGCGGGCACCGACGGCCGGATGTCGCGCATGACGATGATGCCGTCGGAGCCGTAGGCCCGCCCGGCGATGACCTCGTCGATGGCGTGGTCGACGCGGCGCGGGTTGATCTCGACGCGCGAGCGCGGCGCGTACGTGATCGCGTCGCCACCACTGGCGACCTTGATGCCGAAGTCCCAGTCGTCGGACAGGTGGCTGACGAACTTGCCGTCCTGCAGCTGGTAGAAGATCTCGATGCCGCCGGCGCGCTCGTAGGCGTCGCGCTCCACCGCGAAGCCCTTGCCGTCCGGGAAACCGCCGAACAGCGAGAACGTGACGGCGCGGCACCGCAGCGTTCGCTGGATCGCGTCCCACAGCCGTGGCCGGCCCGTGAAGTGCCCGGCGTTGTAGTAGTAGTCGCAGACGCCGATGGCCGCCTTGGTCGTTTCCATCGCGTTCAGGAGTTCGCTCAGCCAGTGCGGGTCGACGCGGCAGTCCGCGTCGGCCGACACGAGGTAGAACCGCTCCCCCGGATCCGTGTCCGGGCGGTTGCGGCTGCGCGCCGCGGCGAACTCCATGCCCGCCCGCCGCGCGCACGAGACGCCCTGCTCGGACTCGGCGATCACGTGCAGCGCCAGGTCCGGGTGGGAAGCCGCGAAAGCGCGCGCGACGGCCACGGTGTCGTCGGTCGAGTTGTTGTCGACGAGCACGACCTCGTACCGGCCTTTGTCCAGGGGCGCGTCGCCGTCGCGCTGCTCGTGCAGCGTCCGCAGGACTTCCGGGAGGTTCGCGGCCTCGTTGTAGACCGGCAGGACGACGGACAGCCGCGTGCCGGCTCCCATCGGGGGCGGGTAGAGCCGGTCGACGAGGTCGCCGACGACCCGGGTCCCGAAGTGCGCCTGCCCGAGTTCGGAGTTCGTCCGCACCACGTCCGTCCGTTTCCCTTCGTCGGTGATCAGCTCGGCCACTTCGCGCGCGAACGCCGCGTCCGGCAGGTCGCGGGCCCGGATGTCCAGCACCGGCGCCCGGAACCCCTTGCGGCCGTAGACGACGTCGTACAGCTCGTACCCGCTCGTGATGTACGGCGTCCCGGAGGCGATCGCCTCGCTGACCGGGTTGCCGTAGCTCTCGTAGTCGTAGGAGGTCAGGAACGACACGACCGTCGCGTGGGCCAGCAGGTCCCGCACCGAGTACCGGCCGGGCACGGCCGTGTCGTACGGCGTCAGCCAGCCACCGAACACGACGCGGTCGCGGACGCCGAGCCGCGTCGCGAGGTCGGTGAGCCGCGCGTGTTCGGCCGGGGTCTCGTCGACGTCGCCGGCGACGAACAGCCACGCGTCCGGCAGCAGCGCGAGCAGGTGCAGGTCCCGGTCGATGCGCTTCTGCGGGATGATCCGCGTGATCCGGGCGAGCAGCGGAACGCCGCCGGGAATGCCGTGGTCGGGCCGGAAACCCGCGTTGCGCTCGCCGACCCGCGCGGGCGCGATGGCGAACGCGTTGGGCAGGACGTCGATGTTCCGCAGCCCGGGAACCCACTCCAGGGTTTTCGCCCAAGCCTGCTCGTGCAACGCGAAGTAGTGGATGTGCGGCGAGTTCCGCGGCGCGGGGACGCCCGGGTACGGGAAGCGGCCGTACTTGGCGATGCCCGGTTCGCTCTGCCACATGAGGTCGTGGTCGCGCCAGAACACGAACCGGCCGAGGCGGTGGCGGGTGCCGTAGCGGTCGATCGCGCGGTAGAGCGCCTCGGTGTAGGCGATGTTCTCGGGCAGCGTGCCGTTCTCGACCATCACCAGCGTGACGCCGAGGCGTTCCCAGGTGGCCACGATCTTCCCCGCCAGCTCACCGGCGATCCGGTCGATCTCCGGACGCAGCGTCTCGTCGCCGTGCTGGACGACTTCGTGCAGGACCCGCTCGACGAACTGGCCGTCGTAGCCGCGAATCCCGTCGACGCCTTCGACGCGGTCGAGGGTGACCCACCCGGGCAGCAGCCCGGCTTCGTCGCGGTAGGGCCGGAAGAAGGCGCCCTTGTCGGCCTTGATGTCGTAGCCGAGGTCGAGGTGGACGCGGTGCCCGGCGAACCGGCGCGCCGTTTTGAGGAACTCGACCACGACACCGGAGAGCGGAGTGGCGTCGAAGGACACGCCCCAGAGGACTGACATCGATGTCGGACTCCCGTCTCGGCTTCGCCGTCGTTCCCAGCGTAAGCGGCGGGGCTCGGGGCGGCCGCGTGAGCGAGTGGTTGACCGCGGGCGCCGGACCCCGCAGAGTGGCACCGTGAACCGGGCCCTCGGGGTGCTGACCTGCGGCGCCTTCCTCTCGATCGTGCTCGGGGTCCTCGGTTCCGGGGAGCCCGTGCTCGCGTCGGTGTTCGGCGCGGTCTTCACGGTGATCGCGACGGCGGGCTTCGGCTGGGTGCGCACCCGCGGCGGGTGGGCGTGGCCGGCCGCGTACGTCGGTGTCCAGCTGCCGCTGGCCTTCGTGACGTTCACGATCAGCGCCGGCGTCGGAGCGACGCTGTTCCTCGTCGTGCTGGTCAGCCAGTGCGTGCTGCTGCGCCTGCCGCTCCCGGTGATCGCGCTCGTCATCGCCGTGGTGCCCCTGGTGCACCTCGGGATGTCGCTGGGCGAGGGCCTGCGGGAAGGGCTCGGGACGCTGGTGTCGGTGTTGTTCGCGGCCGTCATCACCGAGCTGCTGCTGCGCGAACAGCGCTCGCGCGGCGAACTCGCCGAAGCACACGAAAAGCTGCGCGACTACGCCACCCAGGCCGAACGGCTGGCGACGGCGCAGGAGCGCAACCGCGTCGCGCGCGACATCCACGATGGGCTCGGGCACGCGCTCACCGTCGTCCAGATGCAGGTCAAGGCCGCGCGGGCGGTGCTGCCGACCGACCCGGGCAAGGCCGACGAAGTCCTCGCGAAGGCCCAGGAACAGGCCGAGAACGCCCTTTCCGAAGTGCGTCGCTCGGTGAAGGCGTTGCGCGAACCGCGGTCGACGCCGCTGGCCGACGCGTTGCGGGCGCTGGCCTCGGAAGCCGGCGTCCCGGCCGACATCACGGTCTCGGGGACCGAGCGGCCGTTGCCGGAACACCACCGCGAGGCGCTATTCCGGACGGCGCAGGAAGGGTTGACGAACGTCCGCAAGCACGCGGCCGCGGCGCACGTGGATCTCGTGCTGGACTACACCGACGCGTCGGTCCGGGTCGTGGTCCGCGACGACGGCGCCGGCAGCGACGGCGGCGCGTCCCCCGGCTTCGGGCTGCTGGGGCTGCGGGAACGCGCCGAGCAGCTGGGTGGCAAGCTCGACTTCACCTCGGCGCCGGGCGAGGGCAGCGCGCTGAGCATGGAGGTCCCGGGATGACACCGGTCCGCGTCCTGCTCGTCGACGACCAGGCGCTGTTCCGCGAGGCCCTCGCCACGCTGCTGGCGACCGACGACGGCATCGACGTCGTCGGCGAGGCGGGCAACGGCGAGGAGGCGCTGAGCCGCGCGTCGGAGCTGACCCCGGACGTCGTCCTGATGGACCTGCGCATGCCGGTCCTCGACGGCATCGCCGCGACCCGGCGGCTGCGGCTGGCGCACCCGGACGTCCAGGTCATCGCCCTGACCACCTTCGACGACGACGAGGACGTCTTCGCGGCGTTGCGCGCGGGCGCGGTCGGGTACCTGCTCAAGGACGTCTCGTCGGCCCGGTTGATCGAGGCGGTGCTGGCGGCCGCACGGGGCGAGTCGGTGCTGCAGCCGTCGGTCGCCGCGAAGGTCGTCGCACGGTTCGCCGAGCTGCCCGAGCCGGCTCCCCAGCCGCTGGTGGTGCCGTTGTCCGAGCGGGAGCGGGAAGTACTGCGCCTGCTCGCGGACGGCCGCAGCAACCGCGAGATCGCCGCGAACCTGTTCCTCGCCGAGGGCACGGTGAAGAACCACGTGACGAACGTGCTGGGGAAGCTCGGCGCCCGCGACCGCACCCAAGCCGCGCTGCGCGCCCGGGACCTCGGCCTGCTCTGAGCGCGGTCACATGACCCGGGTCATGACTTCCGGCACCTGGCAGCAGGGCCGGCACCCGGGATTCTCGTCCAGGAGCGAAACCGCACTGGAGGGAACCCGAGATGACCACCGCCGCCCCACCCCGGACCACCACCCGCAAGCTCGCCCGGTTCACCGGGCACTACGTCGAGATGGTCGCCGCCATGCTCGTCGGCATGGTCGTGCTGCACCCGCTCTGGCCGTCGTCCTGGCTGGAACGCGCGGACGTCGGCGCGCTCGTCATGGCCACGAACATGACCGTCGCCATGACCGCGGCCATGCTGCTGCGCCGGCACTCGTGGCCGCGGATCGCCGAGATGGCCGCCGCCATGTACCTGCCGTTCGTCCTGCTGCTCGTGCCGTTCTGGCTCGGCGCGATCGACGGTGGCACCCTGATGGCCACCGGGCACGTGCTCATGTTCCCGCTGATGCTGGCCGCCATGGTGTGGCGCCGCGCCGAGTACTGGCACTGACGTGCGAACCGTCCTGAAATGGTTCGCCCTGGTCGTCGCCGTGCTCGCCGTCCCCGCCGCAGGCGCGACCATCGCCGCCCTCTCGGCGTTCGGGGCGCTCTACTCCCCCGGCCCGGACCGGCCCCTGCCCGCCGCGGCACCGCCGGTCCACGATCCGGCCAAGCCCACCGCGGTGGTCGTCGTCGGCGATCGCGGCGCCGTCGTCTCCGACACCCTCGCGCCGTACGAGATCCTCGCCGCGACGGGCCGGTTCAACGTCTACACCGTCGCGTCGGAGCGGGAGCCGAAGCCGTTGACCGGCGGCCTCGACCTCGTCCCCGACCTGAGCTTCGACGACCTCGCCGCCCGGCTCGGCCCGAAGGCCCCGGACCTCGTCGTCGTCCCCGCGCTCCCGGACGTCGGCGAGCCGAGCACCGAGCCGGTCAAGAGCTGGCTGCGCACGCAGGCCGCCCACGGCGCGAAGCTGCTGAGCGTCTGCAACGGCGGCGGCGTGCTCGCCTCCACCGGGCTGCTCGACGGCCGGCCGGCCACCGCGCACTGGCTGAAGCTCGAAACCTGGGAAGCGGACTACCCGGCCGTGCACTGGGTGCGTGACCAGCGGTTCGTCGACGACGGCGACGTCGTCACCACCGCCGGAATCCTCTCCGGTATCGACGGGACGCTGCACTGGGTCGAGCGGTTGGCCGGTCGCGCCGTGGCGGCGGACGCGGCGAAGGCGGTTGGCTGGACTCGCTACGGCACCACGGTTCCGGTGCACGAGCCCGCGTCGATGCCGGACGCGGCCGCGATCGTCAACGCCGCCTTCCGGTGGAACCCGGACGAGATCGGCGTCCTGCTCGCGAACGGCGTCGGCGAGATCGAACTGGCGTCGGTGTTCGACACCGAAGGCCAGTCGCTGTCTTCGCGGACGCTGGCCGTGAGCGCCGACGGCGCCCCGATCCGCTCGCGCCACGGCCTGACCTTCGTACCGCGGGCGTCACTCGCTTCGGCCGACCTCGACCGGCTGATCGTGCCGGGCGCGACGCGCGGGGTCACTCCCCCGCCCGGCGGCCCGGCTCCGGAGTACGTCCACGACCGGCCCGGATTCGCCTACGACACCGCGGTGAACGCGCTCTCGCGGCGCACGGACGTAGCGACCGCGCGCTGGACCGCCAAGGTCCTGGAGCTGCCCACCGACCGCGTCGTCTTCGAAGGCCGGGCCTGGCCGTGGCTGCCCACGGCGCTGCCGATCGCCCTGGTCCTGCTGGGCGTGGCCGCCGTGGTCGTCGTACGCCGGATCAGGGCGCCCAAGGCTGGGCGATCACCCAGCTGACGTCGTCGTTGTACGAACCGGCGGCGTCGAACGCGTGCGCACCGCTCGTGTCGGCGATGTAGACGGTGTTGTCGTAGTGCCGCAGGTACTTCCCGGAGTAGTTGTACGAACGGAACGACGTGCCCTGCCCGTTCTTCCCGGCGACCGGGCAGAACGTCGCGTCCGCGCGGAACGCCGCGCTGCCGTCCATCGGCTGCCGGTACACCTGGAAGTCGAAGTGGCGCAGGAAGTCCCCGGGGTAGTTCCGGGACTCGAACGACACGCAGGAGGCGTCGGCGAGTCCCTTCCGGACGATCCACGTGGCGTCGCTCTTGTCCAAAGTGGAGCTGACCGGCGAGATGACCGTGTTGTTGTTCTGGTGGCGGAGGTAGTCACTCGTGCAGCACGCGGTGGTCGCGCGCACCGAGATCTCGGAGCCGGGGTTCAGCGTGCCCGTGGAGCCGGTCGGGCCGCCGTAGCCGACGGAGACGACGTTCGCCTGGACCGCGTTGTCCGCCGCGTCGGTCGGCAGCCCGGCGGTCATCACGCCTTCGAAGAACGACCCGATCGAGCCGTTGCTGTTGTCGCCGCCGGTGCCGAGGACGATCGCGCCTTCCTGGTGCATCGGCGCGTAGCCGGCGCGCGTCGGCTCCGGGCCCGAGTAAGTCGTCCGGAGGCCGCCGGACTGCGCGTTGCCGTCCTTGAGCGCGAAGAAGTTCTGGCCGTTGTTCTTCAGCAGGGCGGTGACGAACGGTGCTGTGACGCCGGTGTTGGCGGAGTTCTGGCTCCCGCCGGCGCTCGACTGGAACAGGCCGTTCTCCAGGTCGGCCTGCACCCACGGCCCCGCGCCGTAGCAGGGCTGGAACCAGCACTCGGTGCCGAAGTTGAGGGCGTCCATGTGGCCGTTGCCGGTGTCCTGGTTGTTCGTCTCGGCGTTGCCGTAATCGAAGCAGCAGGCGCCGTTGACGTGCGTGCCGGAGGTGATCATGTACATGCCCTCGGGCTGCCCGTTGCGGGCGACACCGGTCGTCGTGTTGTCGCGGTAGCCCATCCGGCCGGAGAACGAGGCGCCGTAGACCTGGTGGCCGCCGGCGGTCACCGGCAGGGCGTCCGCGGGGACGCCGGTGTCCTGGCCGCCCGCGGACGCCGGGGCCTTCGATCGTCAGGTCGTTGTGCCGCGGGGACTGGTCGTAGATCTCAGTGATGAGGCAGGTCGTCCCGGCGCAGAAGGAGTCCTGGGCCGTGGCGTTCGCGTAGCCGCCCGCCGCCAGCAGGCCGATGTTCGTCTTCGCGCCGTCCGACGCGCGCTGGACCTGGTACAGCGGGCCGTTGTAGGTGCCGTAGAGGGCTCGCGTGGTGCTGTGCGCGGCGACGCAGGCCGTGCCCGCCGCGCCGTAGATGTCGCACGGCAGCGACGCGGCGGCCGAAGCCGTCGACGCCGTCGTGACGCTCGCGAGCGCCACCACCGCGGCACCGGCGAAGGCGAGGAGCGTTCTTGATCGACTGTTAGCGCTAACATTCTTACTGTCTCGACGTTGAGACATAAAAGCCTCCAGAGCGGGACCCATTGATGTGAGCGTTACCACGGGCACTATGCAGCGCGGCCCGCGGTTCGTCAACGCTCCGATTCGCCGCGAATCGGACGAGCGGCTGCCCTAAAACGATTTAGGAATCCGCTCGATCGTCGAAGCGATTCACCAGGTATGCGTCCCGGTGGAGTATTGCCAACGTGTGAGTTCGTGATTACAGTCACGTATCACGCTGTATTGAAACGTTTTAAGTATCGCCGCCCCATCCCCGCCGTAAGGGAGCCCGCATGCTGCCCTCGAAGCTCTGGCGCGCGACCACCACCACGCTCGCCGCGATCCTCGTCCTGTCCGCCGCCTCGGTTCCCCCGGCCGGCGCGGCTCCCCCGGTCGACCTGGCCGGCGCGCACTGGATCTGGTACCCCGAAGGCGACGCCCGGGTGAGCGCGCCGGCCGCGACCCGCTACTTCCGCACGACGTTCACCGCGCCCGCCGGCGCGGTCAGCGACGCCCAGTTCGTCGTGACCGGCGACGACACCGCCGACGTCTGGCTCAACGGCAAGCCCCTCGCCTCCTCCGCCCGCACCACGGACTCGTGGCGGACGGCGCTGCCGGTGGACCTGCGGCCCGCGCTGGCTCCCGGCGTCAACACCCTCGCCGTCGCCGTCCGCAACGCCGGCGGCCCGGCCGGTCTGCTCGGGCGGCTGCGGGTGACGACCGCGGCGGGCACCACCGACCTGACCACCGGCGCCGGCTGGAAGAGCGCGACGACCGCGGCGGACGGCTGGGAACAGCCCGGGTTCGCCGACGGGACCTGGCCGGCGGCCGCGGATCTCGGCACCTACGGCGCCGCGCCGTGGGGCAGCGGCGTCAGCACTCCGAACGGCTCGGCGAAGACGCCGCTTTCGGTCGCGAGCGCCACGACCGGGCAGCGGGTGAACCCCCTCGGCGTCGACCCGGCCCAGGTCCGGTTCGGCTGGAAGCTGGCGTCTTCGGCCGCGCAGCAACGGCAGTCGGCCTACCAGCTCGTGGTGTCCGCCGGCGGCCAGGATCTCTGGGACAGCGGCCGCGTCGCGTCCACGCAGCAGGCCGACGTCGCCTACGGCGGCCCGGCGCTCGCGTCGCTGACCGCCTACACCTGGAAGGTCCGCGTCTGGGACGGCGAAGGCCGGATGAGCGACTGGAGCCCGGTGCAGCGCTTCGAAACGGCGCTGCGCGACGCGGGCACCGAGTGGACCGGTGCCTTCCTCGGCCGCGCCGCGGCCGGTCCGGACCTCGCCGGTGCGAGCTGGGTCTGGTACCCCGAAGGCGATCCGGCCGGCGGCGTGCCCCCGGCCACGCGGTTCTTCCGGAAGAACGTCGACCTGGCCGCGGCGCCGTCGAAGGCCACCCTGGTCGTGACCGGCGACGACACCGCCACGGTCTGGGTCAACGGCACCCAGGTCAGCGATTCGCCGCGCGTCACCGACTCGTGGAAGACCGCTGCCGTCATCGACGTCGGCGGCCTGCTGACCGCCGGGCCGAACACCGTCGCCGTCCGCGCCGAGAACACCACGCAGAGCCCGGCCGGGATGATCGCCAAGCTGACCGTCCAAGGTGGACCCACCGTGAGCACGGACGGCACGTGGAAGGCGAGCCAGGCCGGCCCGGACGGCTGGCAGCAGCGCGGGTTCGACGACAGCTCCTGGCCGGCGGCGCGGGCGCTGACCGCGTACGGCACCGGGCCGTGGGGCGCGAACGTCGCCGTGAGCGCCCCCGCTCCCCTGCTGCGCAAGAGCTTCACGGTCTCGAAGCCGGTCGCGAGCGCGCGGCTGCTCACCACCGCGCTCGGCCTGCAGGAGACCCACCTCAACGGCGCGAAGGTCGGCGGGGAGGTCCTCGCTCCCGGGTGGACGGACTACACGAAACGCCTGCAGTACCGCGTCTCCGACGTCATCGGGCAGGTTCGCCAGGGCGAGAACGTCCTCGGGGCGCTGGTCGGCAACGGCTGGTACTCCGGCAGCATCGGCATCGCCGGCAGCCAGAAGTACGGCACCGAGCCGTGGTACTCGGCACAGCTGAAGCTGACGTTCACCGACGGCACGTCCACCACGGTCGCGACCGACGGCACCTGGAAGACCGGCGACGGCGCGATCCGCGCCGACGACCTCTACCAGGGTGAGACGTACGACGCCCGGCTCGCGAACGGCTGGGACCGGCCCGGCTTCGACGACCGCGCGTGGGCGGCGCCCCGGGTCAAGACCGGCGCGAAGCCGAACCTGGTGTCCCAAGTGGACAACGGCGTCACGGTGCAGCAGGAGTTCAAGCCCGTTTCGTGGACGCAGCCCAAGCCCGGGGTGTGGGTGGCCGATCTGGGCCAGAACTTCAGCGGCTGGAACCGGCTTTCGGTGACCGGCCCGGCCGGCACCACGGTCACCCTGCGGCACGCCGAGGTGCTCAACCCCGACGGCACGATCTACACGACGAACCTGCGCGCGGCGCAAGCCACCGACCGGTTCACCCTGGCCGGCACCGGAAGCGCGGAGACGTACGAGCCGCGCTTCACCGTGCACGGCTACCGGTACGTCGAACTGACGGGCCTGCCGTCAGCGCCGACGGCGTCGACCTTGACCGGCCGGGCGATGTGGACGGCGGGCGCGCAGCCCGGCACGTTCACGACGTCGAACGCGCTGGTGAACCAGCTGCAGCACAACATCCTGTGGGGTGAGCGCTCGAACATGCTGTCTGTGCCGAGCGACTGCCCGCAGCGCGACGAGCGGCTCGGCTGGACCGGCGACATCGGGATCTTCGCCGGCACCTCGACGTTCAACCTCGACGTCGCGAACTTCCTCGGCAAGTTCAGCGACGACCTGGTCGACGCCCAGCACGCCGACGGGTCGTTCACCGACGTCGCGCCGGGCGTGCTCGACGGCTCGGGCACGGCGGGCTGGGGCGACGCGGGCGTCATCGTGCCCTACACCCTCTGGCAGCGCTACGGCGACACCGGCGTGATCACCGAGCACTTCGACGCCATGGTCAAGTGGGTCGAGTACCTGCGCTCGACGTCCGGGGCCGACCTGATCCGCGACCACCAGACGTTCGGCGACTGGCTCAACGTCAACGACAACACCGCGCAGGACCTGATCTCGACGGCGTTCTTCGCGTGGTCGTCGCGGCTGGTGTCGCGGATGGCCGCGGCCACCGGGCACCCGACCGAGGCGACGAAGTACGGGACTCTGGCCGACCAGATCGGAGCGGCGTTCACTTCGCGCTTCTCGCAGGCCGACGGCACGGTGGGCGCGAACACGCAGACCGGGTACGTCCTGGCGCTGGCGTTCGGGCTGCTGCCCGCGTCCCGCGTCCAGCCGGCGGCGGA
Organism: Amycolatopsis sp. cmx-4-37; assembly: GCA_049998055.1. Classification (GTDB taxonomy): domain Bacteria; phylum Actinomycetota; class Actinomycetes; order Mycobacteriales; family Pseudonocardiaceae; genus Amycolatopsis. Next base: position 274,913 of record JAEBEK010000010.1, read on the forward strand.
CAAGCTGGCCGCGAAGGTCGCGGCGTCCGGTGGTCATCTCAGTGTCGGCTTCCTCGGCGTGGAGAACCTGCTGCCGGTGCTGGCCGCGCACGGGCACGCGGACATCGCTTACCAGGTGCTGCTGCAGCCGGGCTTCCCCGGCTGGGGCTACATGATCGGCCACGGCGCGACGACCATCTGGGAGCGCTGGGACGGGATCAAGCCGGACGGCTCGTTCAACGACCCGGGGATGAACTCGTTCAACCACTACGGCCTCGGGTCGGTGGGCGACTTCCTGTACCGCTCGGTCGGCGGGCTCTCCCCGGCGTCCCCGGGGTACGCGTCGCTGCTGGTGGCGCCGCGACCGGGCGGCGGGTTGACGTCGGCGAAGTCGGCGTACGAGACGCCTTACGGCGGCGCGGTCAGCGACTGGTCCGTCTCGGCCGGGAAGCTGACGCTGCGGGTCACGGTGCCGGCGGGGTCGTCGGCGACGGTGCAGGTGCCGACGTCACAGCCGGGTTCGGTGGTGGCGCCGCCGGAAGCGGTGCCGTCGTCGGCGGGATCGTACTTCGTGCCCGCGGGTTCGTACGTCTTCACGGCGTCCGCGTGACCGGCTGACCAGCGCCCCAAGGCGGCCTTGGGTGCGTCAGACGCACCGAAGGCCGCCTTGGGTGCGTCAGACGCACCGAAGGCCACATTGGGGCGCTTCAGGCCGGGAGGAGCCGGAACTTGAGGTGGAAGTTGTCCAGGCCGGCCGGAAGCGGGCGCTCGGGGGCCAGTACCGGCCCCGACGCCTGCTCGAAACCGTGCTGCCGCACCAGATTTGCCAGCATCGTGCTCGCGCAGAACAAGACCAGGTCGCGGCCCGGGCAGACCGCCGGGCCCGCGCTGAACGGCACCAGCGCCGGGTTCTCCGCCGCCCGGCCGTCCAGCCAGAGGTCCGGGTCGAAGCGGTCGGCGTAGGACAGCCCCGCGTTGCGGTGGAAGAACGGCGTGAACACCAGCACGGTCGTCCCCGCGCGGCCCCACGACGTGTCTTCCGTCGTCTCCCGCAGGATCATCGGCGTCGTCGGCCACAGCCGGACCGACTCCAGCACGCACGCGCGCAGGAAGCGCAACTGGTGCGGCTCGGTGAGGTCCAGGCCGGCCACGTCGGTGCGGACGCGCTCCAGCTCGGCCGGGTGGGTCGCCAGCAGGGCCAGGGCCCGGAAGGTCGCCATGCCCGCCGCGTCGAACGCGAACAGCCAGTGCGCGACCTGGTCCGCGGCCGTGCCGTCGTCGCCCACGGAGGCGATCGCCGCCGCCAGGCTGCCCGGTTCGGCCCGGTCGAGGTGCGCGGTCAGCCGGGCGCGGAACTCCTCCCGCAGCCGCTTGCGCCGCGGGTGCGCGTACGCCCAGTTCGCGTCGAGCCGCAGCCGCTCCAGCTGGTCGGTGAGCGTTTCATCGTCGCGGGCGCCCGGGCCCAGGGCCACCCGCCGGACGAGCCGCCACCAAGCGACGGTGAAGGTGTCCCAGTCGAGCTCATGGGTGATTTCGCCGAGCAGAACGGCGGTTTCCTCCGCGATGGCGGACGCGAACGGTGCCGCCAGCTCGTGCAGCGGGCGTCCCGGCTCGAGGACGGCTTCGGTGAAACGCCGTCGCGGAGAGCGGTCGCCGGGCGAGGAGACCAGCACGCCGTGCGGCTGGAAGTGGCCCAGCGCCGCTCGTTTCTCCACTGTGGACGGACTGAACGGCGTCGGCGCGCCGGCGAGCAGCTTCTCCACGTCTTCGCGCGCGAGGGCCAGCCCGACCGACCGGCCGGGGACGCGCAGCTTCAGCGGACGCCCGTCGTGCTTCGCGCGCAGCCGGGCCAGCAGCTTCACCGCCGCACGGTCGGCCCGCAGCTTGCCCAGGAGGGCCATCGCCGCGGGGCGGCGTTTGATCACCCCACCGGCCAGCGTGGGCAACGCCACCCGGAGCGCGACCTGGAGGGTCTCGGCCACCGAAGCGGTCGCCGGACGCGCGAGCTTTTCCCGAGCGGACGTCATGGGCGTCCGGCTACCCGTGATCGCCGGGGCGGAAACGCCGTCAGCGACGCAGCGCGAGGTTCAGCACGTCACCGGCGTGGTCCAGGCAGTCGACGCAGATCACGGCGTCTCGCTGGGCGCTGGTGACGCGCAGCAGCGGACGCCGCAGGCCGAGGAACGTCCGGCGTTCGCGGCGGCCGCAGAACTCGCAGACCGCGGCCAGCGGCGACGTCACCGCCGCCAGCACGTCCCCGCCGGGGGTTTCCCGGTCGGCGCCGTCGCGCGCCACCCGCAACCCGGCGCGCACGCAGTCCACGCAGATCGGCCCGGCCTTGCCGGGGACCCGCGGGCCGCGCACCGTGCCGCAGAACCGGCAGGGCCGCCCGGCCCCGTTCGCCGCCGTCACGGCGCCTCCTCCCGGTTTCGCCGCGCGCGCACCGGGAACCCGGGCCGCGACGCCACCTCCCGGTCACGCTACCCGCATCAGGCCGGGCAGGGGCGTCGGCGGAACCCGGCTCGCGCTCGGCCGGGCCCGCCCTCACGGACCTCCCGCCCGGGCGGCACGGCACGAGCGGGCAGGAGGACCTTTTGTCGTCGTTGACGGTGCTGTTCGGCGTGGCCGGACTGCTCGCCCTGGCCGCGGCGATCGTGCCGAAGCTGGTGGCCGACCGGCCGTTCTCGGTGCCGCTGGTGATGCTGATCGCCGGGATCGTGCTGGGCCTGCTGCCGCTGCCCGCGCCCTACGGCAACGGCTGGAGCGATCCCGCCGCGCACCTGGAGGGCGTCGAATCCTTCACCCAGGTAGGTATTCTCGTCGCGCTCGCCGGGGCCGGCCTGTCCGTCGACCGCCCGTTCGGCCTGAAGCGCTGGGGTTCGACGTGGCGGCTGCTCGCGCTGACCATGCCGCTGTCGATCCTCGCCATCGCCGCGCTGGGGTACTGGTGGCTCGCGCTGGCGCCGGGAGTCGCGCTGCTGCTGGCCGCGGCGCTGGCGCCGACCGACCCGGTGCTGGCGGGCGACATCGGCGTGCCGCACCCCGACGTCGAGCCGGAACTGGCCAGGGACAACGAAATCCGCTTCACGCTGACCACCGAAGCGGGCCTCAACGACGGCTTGGCCATGCCGTTCGTCCTGCTCGGGCTGGCGATGGCGGGCAGCAGGCCGAACCTGGACCTCTCCTGGGTGCTCGTGGACCTGCTGTTGCCCGTCGCGATCGGCGCGGTGATCGGCCTGGTCGCCGGGCGCGGGCTCGGCTGGGCGATCTTCCACACCTCGTCGGACCGGCTGCGGCTCGCCGAGTACGGCGACGGCCTGGTCCTGCTGGCCCTGGCCTTCCTGCCGTACGCGCTGGCGGAGCTGGCCCACGGCAACGGCTTCGTCGCCGTGTTCACCGCCGCGGTCGTCGTCCGCAAGCAGGAGCGCGAGCACGACTACCACGGGGTCCTGCACGCCTTCGGCCACCAGCTCGAACGGCTGTTCGTGCCGCTGGCCCTGCTCGGGCTGGGCCTGGCCATCGGCGACGGGCTGCTGCTCGGCCTCCGCCCCCTCGAAGTGGTGATCGCGGTGGTGGCGGTGCTGGTGGTGCGGCCCGTCGTCGGCTGGGTGTCACTGCTCGGGTCCTCCGCCGGACGGCCGGCGGCACTGGCGATCGCGTTCTTCGGCGTCCGCGGCATCGGCACGCTCTATTACCTCGCCTACGCGATCAACCGGTTGCCGGTGGACCACCAGGACGTGCTGTGGCGGGTCGGCGCGCTCGCCGTCGCCGTGTCGGTGCTGGTCCACGGCATCCTCGCGGAACCGGCCATCCAGCGCATCGAGCGGATGGGCGGCCACCTGCCCGCCCGCTGACCGGGTTGGCGAGCCCGGTCGCGGGGTATCCGGCCGGCGTGCTGTCCGAGGTGCTGCCCTGGTGGCTCGGCTTGACCGGCCTGTGGGTCCTGACGCTGTCGACGCCGTCGGTGCCGGAGGTCGTGGCCGCGGCCGTCGCGGCGGTGCCCTGCGCGTTCGCCGCCCGGGCCGCGCGCAAGGCCGTCGGTGGCGCGTGGCGGCCCCGGGCAAGCTGGGTCCGCTGGCTGCTCGCCGTCCCCGCGGCCGCGGTCCGCGAGTCCGTCCAGGCCCTGGTCACGGTGGCGCGGCACCCGGATGCGGGCCGGTTCGACACGGTGTCCCTGCCGGCCGAGCCGGACGCGGTCCACGAAGCCCGGGCGGCGTGCGCGGCCGTCGTCGTCGGCAGCACGCCCGGGACGATGGTCGTCGCCACTCCCGCAAACGACCCAGCCGACCGCGAGCTCGTCGTCCACCGGCTGCTCGAGGGTGACTCGCCCGTGCTGGACGAGGTGCGCCGGTGACCGGCTGGCTGGTCGCCGCGGTGCTGCTCATGGCGGGCGGTCTCGGCCCGGCGCTGTGGCTCGCCGCGCGCGGCGACGCCATCGGGCGCCTCGCCGGGCTGCAGCTCGCCGGCCCGGTCACCGTCCTGACCCTGCTGCTGCTCGTGCAGGCCTACGGTCCGTCGAGCGCGGTGATCCTGCCGCTGACGCTGACCGTGCTGGCCTTCGCCGGCACGCTCCTGTTCATCCGGCTGCTGGGGACGACGGAATGACGGTCGTCGCGCAGGTCCTCGTCTTCGCCGGCGTCGCCGTCGTCGTGGTCTCGGCGCTGGCGATGCTGCGGGCCCGGACCCTGCTCACCCGGCTGCACCTGCTCGCCCCGGTGACCACGCTGGGCGGACCGCTGGTCGGGATCGGGCTGGCGCTCGCGAACGGCTGGACCCTGACGTCGGGCGCCATCCTGCTCACCGTCGTCCTGCTCGCGGTGACCGGCCCGGTGCTGCAGTCCGCCGCCGGACGCGTCGAGGCGCAGCGGCGGGGCGCGATCGACGAGGACCTGCCGTCGTGACGACGGTCGTGCTGCTCGTCGCCCTCGCGTTCGTCGCCGTCGCGGGGTTCGCGGTGGTGGCCACCCCGGACCCGCGGCGGCAGGCGAGCACGCTCTCGCTGTTCAGCCTGGCCCTGGCCCTGCTGTTCGTCGCGCTCCAGGCCCCGGACGTCGCGCTGTCCGAGCTGGCCATCGGGTCGGCCGTGGTGCCGCTGCTCGTGCTGCTCACCATCCGGAAGGTGGGCGGAAAATGACGCTGCGGGCCCGGACGTGGCTGTGCGCGGCCGGCGCGTTCGGCGTGGCCGTGCTGCTCGTGACGGCGTTCCTGCGGATGCCGGAGTTCGGCGGCTCCCTGCACGTCTACCGCGACCTCGCCCTGCCCGCCGCGATCGCGCGCGCGACGCCGAACCTCGTGTCGTCGGTCAACTTCGACCTGCGCGCGCTGGACACGCTCGGCGAGGAGACCATCGTCGCCGCCGCGGTGGTGGGCACGCTCTCGCTGCTGCAACCGTCCAAAGAGGAACGACAGCGGATCGAGCCCCAGCGCGGCTACGTCCTGCCCGTGGTCAAGCTCGCCGGCTACCTGATGCTGCCGGTGACCCTGCTGCTCGGCGTCGACGTCGTCGCGCACGGCCACCTCACCCCGGGCGGTGGCTTCCAGGGCGGGGTCGTGCTGGCCACCGGCTGGCACCTGCTCTACATCTCCGGCAGCTACCCGGCACTCGCGCGGCTGCGCCCGATCGACTGGTGCGAGTACGCCGAGGCGGCGGCGACCGGCCTGTACGTCGTCGCCGGGCTCGCCGGGCTGGTCGCCGGCGGCACGTTCCTCGCCAATGTGCTGCCGAAGGGCGAGTTCGGCTCGCTGCTGTCGGCCGGCACCGTGCCCGTGTTGAGCGTGCTGGTCGGGATCGAGGTCGCCGCCGGGCTCGTGGTGCTGCTGGCGCAGTTCCTCGGCCAGGGCCTGATCCGCGAGGAGGACGCGTGATGGTCGGCATGGCCTGTTACGGCGTGGCCGCGTGGCTGCTGCTGATCGGCGCGGTCGGCATCGTGCGCAGCCGGCACCTCGTGCACACCGTCGTCTCGCTCTCGGTGGCGCAGGCCGGGACGTACGTGCTGCTGCTCGGGATCGGCTACCAGGACCGGGCCGGCGCGCCGATCGTGGTCCATGACCAGCGGCAGCCCGTGGTCGACCCGATGGTGCAGGCGATGACGCTCACCGACATCGTCGTCTCGGCGACGATCACCGCATTGCTGCTCGGGCTGACCATCCAGATCGCCAAGCGCCACGGGACGGTCGATCCCGACGAGCTGCGCGCGCTGCGCGGCTGAGGCGATGACCGCGCTCCCGGCCCTCGTCGTCGCCCTGCCGCTGCTGGCCGCGTGCGTGCTGCTCGGCCTGGGCGCGAAGCTGCCGCGCGTGGTGACCGACGTCGTCGCGACCGCAGCGGCGCTGAGCGTCACGGTGCTGACCGCGGTGCTGCTCGTGAGCGTCCAGCACGGCCGGGTGGTGAACTGGCTGGGCGGGCATGAACCCGAGGGCACGCGGTCGCTCGGCATCGTCATGGCCGCCGACGGCCTCAACACCACCCTCGCCCTGCTGGCGTCGTTCCTGACGACGTGCGGGCTCGTCTACAGCTGGCGCTACTTCCAGGCGGTCGACGCCCGCTACCACGCGATGATGCTGCTGTTCCTCACCGGCATGCTCGGCTTCCTGCTCACCGGCGACCTGTTCACCCTGTTCGTGTTCTTCGAGCTGATGAGCGGCGTCGCCTACGCGCTGACCGGGTACCGCGTCGAGGAGGCCGACTCCGTCCAGGGCGCGTTGAACTTCGGCGTCGTGAACTCCCTCGGCGCGTACTTCACGCTCATGGGCATCGGCCTGCTCTACGCCCGCGGCGGGCAGCTCGGGCTGGCGCAGCTCGGCGTCGCCCTCGACGGCAAGCCCGCGGACGCGCTGGTGCTCGCCGCGTTCGTGCTCGTCTGCACCGGTCTGCTGGTCAAGGCGGCCGCGGCGCCGTTCCACTTCTGGCTGGCCGACGCGCACGCGGTCGCGCCGACGCCGGTGTGCGTGCTCTTTTCCGGTGTGATGGTGGAGCTGGGCGTCTACGGCGTGCTGCGGGTGCGGCGCACGGTGTTCGGCGGCGTGCTCGACGACGGCGCGTTCGCCCGGGTGCTGCTGGTGCTCGGGATCGGCAGCGCGCTGCTCGGCGCCGTCCTGTGCTTCACCCAGCGCCACCTGAAACGGCTGCTGGCCTACTCGACCATCGCGCACACCGGGTTGTTCCTGTGCGGCCTGGCCGCCGCGGACGGCGGGTCGAGTGCGGGGTTCGTGCTCGCCGTGGCCGGGCACGCCGGGGCCAAGGCGGCGCTGTTCCTGCTCGTCGGCGTGCTCAAGGACCGCTACGGCAGCGTCGACGAGGACGAGCTGTTCGGCAAGTGCGGGCATTCCCGGTTCGAAGGCGGGTTGTTCGTCCTGGCGGCGCTGGTGCTGGCCGGGCTGCCGCCCTTCGGCGTCGCGTTCGGGAACGACATCGCGGACCACGCGCTCGAGCACACCGGGTACGGCTGGGTGGTGGCGGTGTCCGTGGTCGTCACCGCGGTGACGGCCGCCGCGGTGTTGCGCGCCGGCCTGGGTGTCTACTTCGGACTGGGCCGGCCCCCGCGCCGGGACGACGGCGAGCGGACCGACGGGACCGGCGAAGAGCCGGAGACGGGCGGCCGCATCGAGCGCACCCCGGCGACGATGACCGGCGCGATCGTCGCGGTGCTGGCCGCCGCGCTCGCGGTGCCCTCGCTGCGTGATATCGCCGTCACGGCCGGGCGGCAGGACGCCGACCGCGGCGGGTACCTGCACGACGTGCTGCCCGCCTCCGGTGCCGCCGGGCACTTGCCTCCGGTGGCGGCCGAATGGACGTCGGCCGGTCTGCTGTTCAGCGGCCTGACGGTGCTGCTGGCGCTCGGCCTCGCCGCGGCGGCCTTGTGGCCGCACCGGCTGCCGTCCTGGCCGCGGCCGGTCCGGACGGCGCTGGCGGCGCTGCACCGCGCGCATTCGGGGCACGTCGGCGACTACGTGGCGTGGCTCCTGGTGGGCGTGACCCTCCTCACGGGGGTCATCTGGCTTTGATGTGTATGCGGCGGACGAGTGGGTATTTCTGGTTCAAGGCCCTTTTGGCGACTGGCCGATCCGGAAATGTCGCCCGCGACGGAAGGTGCACCCGTGAACGACAAGATCGAGAACAAGGGCGAAGAGCTCAAGGGCAAGGCCAAGGAGACCGTCGGCAACGCCACCGGCAACGAGCAGTGGCAGGCCGAGGGCAAGACCGACCAGGCCAAGGGCTCGCTCAAGCAGGCAGGCGAGAAGGTCAAGGACGCCGTCAAGGGCGTGACGAACAAGGACTGACCCGTCCTTCCGCTGCCGCACCCCGGCTCCCGGGGTGCGGCAGTTCGTCGTTTCAGCGTTTCCCGGCCCGGCGTCATGAAAGAGTCGTTCACCGCGCCGGACGACCTGAACGACCCTTTCACGACGTTCCGACGCACCGCCGCAGCCCCGGCCGACGTCACCCCGGAGCGCGGCGGGTTCCGTCGCCGAGAGGCTCCGTGAAGCCGGCCGCGTCGAGGCTTTCCAGCAGCGGGATCATCACCCGCCGCGTGCTGTCCAGCGCCCGCCGGGCCTCCGAAACCGTGAACGGCCCGGGCAGCGAGCGCAGCTCGGCGGCCGCTCGCTCGAGTGCGTCCGGCCCCAGCACCACGCCGTCGGTCACCGCCGTCAGCCGGCCGAGGCGGACGGCCGCCGCCAGCTCGCGGCGGCCCAGGCCCAGCGCTCGCAGCTCGTCGGCCTCCGGGGCGCGGAACGGGTGCTCGGCGAGCCGCTTCGCCACCGCTTCCAAGGCCTTCTCGACCGCCGGGGCGAGACCCGCGCCGGGGCGCCGGACGAGCCCGCCCGCCACCTCGAACCCGGTGCCCGCCAGCAGCGGGCCGAGCAGCTCCGGCGCGGGCACGCCGAGCCGCTGCCGCAGCGCCTCCACCGGCACGCCCGCGGCGAGCGCGTCCCACTCCCGCACGATTTCCGCGGCCTCGACGCGCAGCTCGGCGATCCGGGCCGGGTCGGCGCGCCAGTCACCGACCCGGTCGCCCGTCTCGGGCAGCCCCATCACCGCGAAGTCCGTGGCCCGCACGAAACCGTTACGGCGCAGGTAAGACGCGGCGAGGTCGGGCGAAGCCAGCTCGGCGCCCCGGGCCCGTGCCGCACCCCGGCGAGCCAACGACGGCGGCCGGACGTCCAGGACGTCGAACCCGGCGGCGATCCGGTGCTCGCCGGGGTCGCGCAGCAGCCCGCGATCGCCGACGCGCAGGGGCAGCGCGGACGCCGTCGTGAGGCGCGCGGTGTCCGTCCCCAATGGACGGACGCGCACCGGCACCGCCGCGGTACCGAAGTGCAGCACCAGGTTCCGGTGGACGTCCTCGGCGCGCAGCCGGACGTCGAACTCGGCCGTCGCGTGCCACCGGCCCGGCGTGAGCAGGACGTCGCCGCGTCCGACGCCGGCGCGCGCGGTCCCGCGCAGGTTCACCGCCACCCGGGCCACGGCCGGCACCCGGTCGTGCGGCTCGCCGAGCGCCTGCAGGCCGCGCACCTTCACCCGCGCGTCCCCGAGCAGCAGCTCGTCGCCGACGGCGATCGTCCCCGCGGCGAGGGTGCCCGTGACGACCGTGCCCGACCCGGTAACGGTGAACGCCCGGTCGATCCACAGCCGGACGTCGGCAGTCGGATCGGGCACCGGCAGCCCGCCGGCCAGCGAGGCGATCGCCGTGCGCAGCGAATCGAAGCCCGCGCCGGTGGTCCCGCTGACGGCGACGCTCGGCACGGCCCCCAGCGATGTCTCGCCGATCGCGCGCAAGGCGGCCTCGGTCGCGGCCGCCGGATCGGCCCGGTCGGCCTTGGTGACGACCAGCAGGCCGCGCCGGACGCCGAACGCGTCGAGCGCGGCGAGGTGCTCGGCCGACTGCGGCATCCAGCCCTCGTCGGCCGCGACCACGAACAGCACCGCCGGCGCGGGCCCGGCGCCGGCCAGCATGTTCGGCACGAACCGTTCGTGGCCCGGCACGTCCACGAACGCGACGTCCTCGCCGCCGATCCGCGTCCAGGCGAACCCGAGGTCGATGGTGAGCCCGCGGCGGCGTTCCTCGGCCCACCGGTCCGGCTCCATCCCGGTCAGCCGGCGGACCAGCGTGGACTTCCCGTGGTCGACGTGCCCGGCGGTGACGATCACCCGCATCGGCGGACGGCTTCCCGGAGCTTCGCGTCCTCTTCCGGCCGCACGGTCCGCAGGTCGAGCAGGCACCGGTCCCGTTCGACCCGGCCGACGACCGCGGGCTCGCCCGTCCGCAGCGCGACGGCGTACCGCGCGGGCAGGCTCACCGCGACACTGGGCAGCTCGACGCCGGGTGCTCCCCCGCCGCCGACGGCCGCGGTGGCCGAGACCACCCGGGCGTCGACGCCGTCCAGGGCCGCGACCAGGGCCTCCGCCCGCTCTCGGAGACTCGGGACGGACGCGTCGAGAGCCGCGCGCACCGGCGGCCGGGGCCCGCGAAGGGTCGCTTCGAGCGCGGCGAGGGTCAGCTTGTCGACGCGCAACGCCCGCGCGGCGGGGTGCCGCCGCAGCCGTTCGACGACGTCCGCGGCGCCGAACAGCAGGCCGGCCTGCGGGCCGCCGAGCAGCTTGTCGCCGCTGGCCGTGACGACCGTGGCGCCCGCCCGCAGCGCGCTCGCGGCGTCCGGTTCGTCCGGCAGGAGCGGGTGCGGGGCCAGCAGGCCGGACCCGATGTCGGCGACCACGGGCACCCCGAGGCCGGCCAGCTCGCCGAGCGTCGCTTCCGACGTGAAGCCGGTGACCCGGTAGTTCGACGGGTGCACCTTCAGCACGAACCCGGTGTCCGGGCCGAGGGCGCCGGCGTAGTCCCGGATGGACGTCCGGTTCGTCGTGCCGACCTCGCGGAGCCGGGCGCCGGTCGAAGCCAGCAGGTCGGGGATGCGGAAGCCGTCCCCGATCTCGACCAGCTCGCCCCGGCTGACGACGATCTCCCGGCCCGGGGCCAGCGCGAGCGCGCAGAGCAGCAGGGCGGCCGCGTTGTTGTTGACGACGTGCACGCCCCCGGCGCCCGGGACGGCGGCGGCCAGCGCCGCGAGGGCACCCCGCCCGCGCCGCGCCCGCTCGCCGGTCGCCAGGTCGAACTCGACGTCGGTGGCGCCCCCGGCCGCGACCAGGGCGTCGAGCGCGGCCGCGGACAGCGGGGCCCGGCCCAGGTTGGTGTGGACGACGACCCCGGTCGCGTTGACCACCGGCCGCAGCGACGCCGCGCTCGCCGGGAGCCGCGCGAGCACGACGTCGACGACGTCGGGCGGGCCGATCTCCCCGGCCCGGGCGGCGTTTTGGACGTCGGTGACGACGGATTTGACCAGGTCCCGCCCGAGCGTCTCGGCGAACTTGGCGATCCTGGGCTCGGCCAGCACCGCGTCGGTCCGCGGGATCGCCCGGCGGGGGTCAGGCATGGCGGAGGCGGACGGGAATCGAACCCGCCAACGACAGGACCTGCCGTTCACCGGTTTTGAAGACCGTGCCGGTCACCAGGCCGGATACGCCTCCCTGCACCATGCGGCCATCCTGCCAAGGTTGCGCCCGGGGGGCACGATGAACACCGTGGAATTCCGACTAACGCAGTACGCGCACGGCGGCGGCTGCGCGTGCAAGATCCCGCCCGGCGAGCTGGAAGAGGCCGTGCGCGGCCTCACCGGCAGCTCCCCCACCAACCCGGCCGGCGAGCTGCTCGTCGGCCTCGAGACCGGCGACGACGCGGCCGCGGTCCGGATCTCCGGATCGCTCGCGCTCATCGCCACCACCGACTTCTTCACCCCGGTCGTCGACGACGCCTACGACTGGGGGCGGATCGCCGCGGCCAACGCGCTTTCCGACGTCTACGCCATGGGCGGCACGCCGGTGGTGGCGGTCAACCTGCTCGGCTGGCCGCGCGAGACGCTGCCGTTCGAGCTGGCGGGCGAAGTGCTGCGCGGCGGCCTCGACATCTGCGGCAAAGCGGGCTGCCACCTGGCCGGCGGGCACAGCATCGACGACCCGGAGCCGAAGTACGGGCTGGCCGTCACCGGCGTCGCGGATCCCGCACGGCTGCTGCGCAACGACGCCGGCCGGGCGGGCGTGCCGCTGACGTTGACCAAGCCGCTCGGCGTCGGCGTGCTGAACTCGCGGCACAAGGCCACGGGCGAACGGTTCGCGCAGGCGATCGACGTCATGACGACGTTGAACGACGACGCGGCCCGCGCCGCGCTCGCCGCCGGGGCCGTCTGCGCCACCGACGTCACCGGCTTCGGCCTGCTCGGCCACCTGCACAAGCTGGCCAGGGCCAGCGGGGTCACGGCCCGCCTCGACCCGGCGGCCGTGCCCTACCTGGACGGCGCGCGCGAGGCGCTGCGCGACGGGTACGTCAGCGGCGGCACGCGCCGCAACCTCGACTGGGTCCGCCCGCACGTCGACCTGTCCCGGATCGCCGAGGACGAGGCGTTGCTGCTGGCCGACGCGCAGACGTCCGGTGGGTTGCTGGTCGCCGGGGAGCTGCCGGGGCACCCGGTGATCGGGGAGCTCGTGCCGCGCGGGGACCACACGATCGTCGCAGGCTGAGTTTTCGGGCCGTTCGCGGCGGGTACGCGGGGCTCATGCCTGCACCGGACCGTTCCAGCCTCGAACAGCACCTGGCCGAGACCGAATACCCGTGCGGCCGGGAGGAGCTCCTGCGGCGCGCGGCCGCGGCCGGCGGCGGCGACTCCGTGCTCGGCTCGCTCGGCGGCCTGCCGCACGAAGACCGCTACGCCGACTTCGACTCCGTGTGGGAAGCGGTGTCGGCGAAGCACGTCGGCGGGGCGCCCTAAGCGAGCCGCTCCACGGCGTCGCGCGCCTCCTTGAGGTCCGCGCCCGTGTTCTCGCGGTAGGCCTTGATCGCGTGGATCTTCTTGCCTTCGCGCAGCAGGGCGGTGACCTCGGCGAGCCCCGGCTCTTCGACGGTCACGCCGAGCTGCGCGACGATGGCGTCCAGCTTCCGTTCCATCCGTTCGAGCCGGCGGCTGAGCCTGCGTTCGGTGGCCGACGAGCCCAGGCCGACGACCGTGATGAGCAGGACGACCCCGAGCAGCAGCATCCCGTAGTCCATGGCGGGTCATGCTACGTCGCGGAAACTGTCGGTGCCCGCGTTTAGGGTGGGCGGCATGACGACATTGACCGACCGCCCGAACACCGCGCTGGTGATCGTCGACGTGCAGAACGGCGTGATGCAGGGGGCGCACGACCGTTCGGCCGTCCTCGCGAACCTCGTTGCCTTGGTCGAAAAGGCGCGTTCGAGCGGGGCCGAGGTGGTGTGGGTGCAGCACACGAGCGAGGAGCTGCCCCGCGGGAGCGAGGTGTGGGAGTACGTGCCGGAGCTGGTCCGGCGCGAGGCGGAACCGTTGGTGCACAAGGAGTACGGCGACTCGTTCGAGGACACGGACCTGGAGGCGGTGCTGGCGGCGCGCGGCATCGGCAAGCTCCTGGTGGCGGGAGCCCAGACGGACGCGTGCATCAGATCCACCCTCCACGGCGCGATCACCCGCGGCTACGACGCGACATTGGTGGCCGACGCGCACACAACGGAGGATCTGTCGGCGTATGGGGCTCCGGAGCCGGGCGCGGTCATCGCGCACACGAACCTGTATTGGCAGTTCCACACGGCACCGGGCCGGACGGCGGGGACGGTGCGGACTTCGGAGGTCGAGTTCGGGGTGACGGCACCGGCTTGAGCCGTTCGGATGGGCCGGTCGGACAGGCGGGCCGGTCGGGCGGGCGGGCCGGTCGAGCAGCCGGGCAGGCAGGGCAGGCAGGCCGGGCAGGGCGCGCAGGCCGGGCAGGCCGGCCGGTCCCGCAGGCCGCAGGCCGCTCCGGCAGGCCGCAGGCCGCTCCGACGGGCCGGTCGGTCGGGCGGCCCGGTCGGGCCGCTCCGGCAGCTGGCCCGCGTGGCCGGGGCCGGGCACGTCGTCGCGCGCGCGGTCGGGCGGGCGCTCCGGCGGGGCTCGCACCGCTGCGGACGTCATGAACGACTCGTTCATGACGCGTGACGACATGAACGAGTCGTTCATGACGTTCGGGACCGTCGGCGCTCGTCCGGGAGACCGAACCGAACTTCACGCCCCGCGCAGGTGATCGCGCAGCGCCCGGGCCACCCGGGCCATCAGCACGTCCGCCTCGGGCTGCAGGACCGCCGGGACCCGGGACTCCGTCAGCGCCACCACTCCGAACACGCGCCCGTCCGCGTGCTCGACGACGCCGGCCTCGTGCCGCAGGTTCAGCAGCGTCCCCGTCTTCGACGACCAGCGGGCCGCGTCCGAGGCGAAGTCCGGGGTCAGGCGGTGGCGAATCACGTTGTGCGCCATCAGCTCCCGGACCCCCGCGGCCACCGACGGGTCGATCCGCGACGGCGTCCACAGCGCCTGCAGCAGCTCGAGGACCGCCCGCGCCGACGCCGCGTTCGCGCGCGTGACGTCGAGCTGCGCCAGCCGGTGGCCCTGCCCCGCCGTGCCCGCGCCGATCGCCAGCGCGTGCGCCAGGTCGACCTCGCCCGCGTCGAACCGCTCGGCCGGGGTGTCGACGAGGTCCGCCATCAGGTGGCGCACCGCGATGCCGGCCAAGCCCCAGTTCTCGAGTGAAAGCATGACGGCCGACGGCGGGGTCAGGCCGAACAGGACGTCGGCCGCGACGCCGTCGCTCAGCGCCGTGCTCAGGTACAGCAGGTCGTCCACGGCGATCCGGGCCGGGTGGCGGAACCGCGTCAGCCCGATCGGCCCGGGCGTGGTGACCCCGCCGGGCGCGACCGCCAGCTGGGTCGCGCCGTCCAGTTCGCCGCGGCGGATGCGCTCCAGGGTCGCCGCCGCCAGGGGGACCTTGACCAGCGACGCGATCGGGTACACCCGGTCCGGGTCGATCCCCAGCTCGTGCCCGGACCGCAGGTCGCGGACCAGGAACGACCCGCGCAGCCCCCCTTCGTCCAGCTCGGTCCGCAGCCGCCGGACCAGCGCTTCGGCGCTCACGCCTCGGCTCCCAGGCACCGTGCGACCGCCGAAGACAGGCCGCGCAGCCGGTCGGCGTCTTCACCCAGCCCCGCGGCGACGCCGAAGCCGCGCGCCAGCGAGACCTCCCCGACCGGTCGCCAGTGCAGCCCCAGCTCGCCGGCCTGCGCGGCCGAGCAGAGCAGCAGGTCCGCCGAGCCGAACACCGCCGCGGCCGCCGCGGTCAGCGAGCCGGCCACGGCGACCTGCGCGGGCGGCAGGCCCACGGCATCGCGCACTCGCAGCAACGGGTCGCGGACGTGCGGGACGTCGTCCTCCGGCTGGATCCGGACGTGCCGCCGGGGGCCGCCGGACCGGCCGGCCCGCAAGGTCTCGAGGTGCACGACCCGCGCCTGCGGCGGCGCCACGCCGGCCAGCCCCAGCGGTACGGACCACACGCCCTCGTCGGCCGGGACGGCGACGAGCGCCGCCCGCACCTCCTGCGTGCGGACGAGCTCGGCCCGCTCCCCCGGCGGCGCGACGCGGAACTCCAGGTGGACCTCCAGCGCGCGGGCCTCGGCGGCCAGCTCGGCCAGCGCACGCACGCCGCAGGTGTCCGGGACGGCCACGCGCATCGGGCGCAGCCGCGCGCGCCGCGCGTCGTGTTCCAGCGCGTCGGCCAGCTGCACGAGCCGCCGGGCCGAAGGCAGCACGTCCCGCCCGAACGGCGTGAGCCGCGCCCGGCGGGTCGTCCGGTCGAAGAGCCGTTCACCGAAGTGCGCTTCCAGCGCGGCGATGCGCCGGCTCGCGACCGGCTGCGGGATCCGCGCCACGGCCGCGCCTGCCGTGAAGCTCCCCGCCTCGCTCACGCTCACGAACGCCCTGCAGCCGCCGACCAGGTCCACGACCCCACTCTATGCGAATAGTGCATCGAACCGTGTACTTCCGTCTTGGACAGCATGGGCGAACCCGGTGAGACTGCGGAGGTCGATCAAGATCGGAAAGGTTGCCTCGTGCCGTTCCCCCACGTCCGGCGGGCCGCGTTCGCCGCGCTGGCCCTCCTGTCTCTCACCGCCTGCACCGCCGAAGCCCCCGCCCCAGCCGCGCGGACGACGACACCGTCGCCGTCGACAGCGGCGGCCGCTCCACAGGCGGACTTCACGCCCCTGGAGCGCGAGTTCGACGCCCGCCTCGGCGTCTACGCCCTGGACACCGGCTCCGGCCGCGAACTCGCCCACCGCGCCGACGAACGGTTCGGCTACGCCTCGACGCACAAGGCGTTCTCGGCCGCCGCCGTCCTCCAGCGCACGAGCCTCGACGGGCTGGCGAAGGTGCTGAAGTACACCCGCGCCGACCTCCAGGCGAACTCCCCGGTCACCGAAAAGCACGTCACCACCGGCATTTCCCTGCGCGACGCGATGGACGCGGCGCTGCGCTACAGCGACAACACCGCCGCGAACCTGCTGTTCACGGAGCTCGGCGGCCCGCCGGGCCTCGGCGCCGCACTCCGCGGCATCGGCGACACGACCACGCACGTCGACCGGACCGAGCCGGGCCTCAACGACCTCGCGCCCGGCGACATCCGCGACACCAGCACCCCGCGCGCGATGGCCACCAGCCTGCGCGCGTTCACGCTCGGCACCGCGCTGCCACCGGAGAAGCGCACCGTGCTCACGGACATGATGCGCGCCAACACCACCGGCGCGACCGTGATCCGGGCGGGCACCCCGGCGGGCTGGGCCGTCGCCGACAAGACCGGCACCGGCGACTACGCGACGCGCAACGACATCGCGATCGTCTGGCCGCCGGGACGCGCGCCGATCGTGCTGGTGGTCCTGTCCGACAAGAAGGCGGCGGACGCCTCCCCCGACGACCGGCTCATCGCGCAGGCGGCGAAGCTCGCCCTCAGCGGTCTCCGGTGAGGACGCGGGCTTCGAGGTCGACGCCGCGCGTGCCGACGACCTCGGCCCGGACGCGCGAACCCGGCTCCGGCGCCGCCCCGGCGAACGTCACGTGCCCGTCGACCTCCGGTCCCTGGTGGGCCGCCCAGCCGATTCCAGTGGTGCCGACGACCACGTCGACGACCGCGCCGACCCGGTCCTCCGCGCGGCGGGAGACCAGGTCGTCGGCGAGGACCGACAGCTCCTCGACGCGCTCGGCGAGCAGCGGGGCCGGAACCTTGTCCGGCAGGCCGACGGCCTCGGTGCCGTCCTCGTCGGAGTAGCCGAAGACGCCGATGGAGTCCAGCCGGGCCTGCTCCAGGAAGCGCTTCAGCTCGGCGAAGTCGGCCTCGGTCTCGCCCGGGAAGCCCGCAATGAAGTTGGAGCGCACCCCCGCGTCCGGGGCGATCGCCCGGATCCGCTCGAGCAGCTGCAGGAACCGCTCCCGGTCGCCGAACCGGCGCATCCGGCGCAGCACCGGGCCGCTCGCGTGCTGGAACGAGAGGTCGAAGTACGGCGCGACGCCCGGCGTCCCGGCGATCGCCTCGACGAGACTCGGGCGCAGCTCGGCCGGCTGCAGGTAGCTCACCCGGACCCGGCCGGCGATGGCGGCGAGCTCCGGCAGCAGCTTCTCCAGCGCCTGGAGATCGCCGAGGTCCTTGCCGTAGGACGTCGAGTTCTCGCTGACGAGCACGAGCTCCCGCACGCCGTGACCGGCGAGCCACCCGGCTTCGGCGAGGATCTCGGCGGGCGGCCGCGAGACGAACGCCCCGCGGAAGCTCGGGATCGCGCAGAACGTGCACCGCCGGTCGCAGCCCGACGCCAGCTTCAACGGCGCGATCGGACCGCCGCCGAGCCGGTGCCGCAGCACCCGCGGGCTGCTCGCCGGGCCGTGCCCGGGCACGTGGGCGACGGCCGCCGCGGGTCGCCGCACCGGCGTGATCGGCAGCAGCGTGCGCCGGTCGCGAGGGGTGTGCGCGGGCGGGGTCCGGCCGTGCAGGACGTCCTCGATGCGGTCGCCGATCTCCGGGTAGTCGTCGAACGACAGGACGGCGTCGGCCTCCGGCAGCGCATCGGCGAGCTCCCGGCCGTAGCGCTCGGCCATGCAGCCGACGGCGACGACCTTCGCGCCCTTGCCGGACGCGGCGAGGACGGTGTCGATCGACTCCTTCTTGGCCGCTTCGATGAAGCCGCAGGTGTTCACCACGACGACGTCGGCTTCTGCCCCCGGTTCGGCGAGACGCCAGCCCGAATCGCCGAGCCGGGCGGCGAGCTCGTCGGAGTCGACTTCGTTGCGCGCGCAGCCCAGGGTGACCAGGGAGACGGTGCGCACGCCGTCAGTCCGCGACGATCTCGGCGTGACCCGGCGGCCGGTCGCCGATCGCGAGGACCACGACGTGCTCACCGCAGCAGTCGCCGATCGCCTTGGTCTGCACCAGGGCGGGCGCGTCGACAGCCGGTGCGACAGCGCCCAGGGGCAGGTAGGCGGTGATCACCATCCCGCTGGCCAGCAGCACCCTGGCAATCTTGCGGCGCCGGTCCCCGACTTCGTGGACGCCCACGCACTTGCCCCACTGCTGTCCGGCCGGCGCCTCCTGGGCGCTCTCCTGTCGCAGCCGGCGTTCTTCGGCCATCCGCTCGAGCATGCTCACGGGTCCCCCTCGGTGCGTCCGGTAGCCGGTCGAGCCGAGAATCGCACGCCGCGCGAAACCGCCTCAAGGGCCTCACCGGAAGTGGCCGGAACCGGTCAGTGACCACCGAACAGGTGCCCGACCTCGGCTTCGACGTCGTCGAGCCACGCGGCCCGGCGCGGCTCGTCCGCGTCGCCGACCACCCGCAGCACCAGCCGGCGCACGTCCGGCTCGCCGAGGTAGGGCGCCAGGCAGCGCTTCCAGATCGCGTCGAGCGGGTCGCCGAAGAGCGTCCGCTCGCGCTCCTCGGTGGTGTCGGACGTGTTCACCACCAGCAGCCGCCGCAGCGACAGCAGCGGCTCCGGCGCGCCGCCGGCGTCGTCCAGGCGATAGGCGACGCCGGGGACGAGGATCCGGTCGAGCCAGCCGGCGAGGATCGCGGGCGGCTTGCCCCACCAGTTCGGGTGGATCGCGACCAGCCCGCCGGCTTCGCGCAGCTCCTCCCGGTGCCGCCGCACCAGCGGATCCGGTTCGCCGGCGAGGAACTCCTCCGCCCGGGTCCCGCTCGTGTAGGCCTCGGCCGCGGTGAGCACCGGGTCGAAGCCTTCGGCGTACAGGTCGTGGAAGAGCACCCGCCGCCCGGCGCGGGTCAGAGCGTCGCGGACCCTCGCGGCGAGCGCGTGGTTGAAGCTGCCCGGCCGGGGGTGGGCCAGCAGCACCACCACCGGCCGGGACGTTTCGTCGATCACCGCGTCAGCTTGCCACGGCGTCGGGCCGGCTCAGCCCGCGTTCGCCAGCAGGCCCGGCCCCGACGGCGCGTTCTGCATCAGGCAGGCGTGGCACGGCATCCCACGCAGCCCGTCGAGCACTTCGGCTTCGCCGGGGAAGATGTCCTCGCCGCACAGCGCCGTCAGCCGCGCCGGCACCGCGCCGGCGGGCGGGACGGGGATCAGGTGACAGACGCGTCTGCTTTCGCCGACGACACCTCGGCGTAGCCGCACCAACGCGAGCATCCCACCGTTTTCACCCATATGCAGAACGTAGGCCGATCGGCTCATCCCGGCTTCGTGCCCGCGCACCAACGATCTTCGGCGGGGGTGGTCCGGGGTACCAAAGTCACGCCTGCGACAGCACGGCCGCACCCAGGCGATGGCTCAGGTTGAGCGCGAGCTCGACGTCCAGGCGGCTTTCGGCGAGCTCGCGCGGCAGCAGCTCCTGCGCCTTGCGGACGCGGTACTGCACCGAGTTCTTGTGCATCGTCAGCTCGGCCGCGGCCGCCGTGTAGCTGCCGCCGGACGCGAGGAACACGCGCAGGGTGTCACGCAGCCGGGCGCAGTTCTCTTCGTCGGCGCTCAGCGGCCCGAGCGTGCTCGCGACCCACAGCCGGGCCGCGTTGAGGTCGGTCGTCATCAACGCGACCGTGCCGACGTCCCGGAAGGTCAGCACGCGGTCGCAGTGCTCGCCGGCGGCCAGCGCGAGGGCGTGCACGCGGCGGGCCTGCTGGTGGGTGTCGCGGAAGCCGGCGACGCCGCTGCCGGGGTCGCCGAGCGTCACGCGCACGCCCGGGTCGGCCTCCGCGAGCACCGCGTCGAGGTGCTCGCGGCGGACCGACGCGACCGGGAGCCACGCCCACGCGCCGGCCTCGTCGCGGGGCACGAACAGCGGCCGTCCCTCGCCGCCGGCGCGCTCGAGCACCGCGCCCGCGACCGACTCCAGCAGCGACAGCACGTCGTGGGTCTCGGACGCGTGCCAGACGACCATCCCCACGTGCGTGCCGCGCAGGCGGTAGCCGATGACCGCCTCGGCCGCGTCGACGTCGGGCGGGCCGCCGTTCTCGCTCAGCAGGTCCAGCACCTTCGCCGCCCGCGCGGCGCTCCGGTTGAGCAGCCACTTGTCGCGTTCGTCCTGGTAGACGCTCACGAGCTGGCGCACCACCCGCGTGATGAACTCGTAGGCCACCTTGAGCAGCCGGCGCATCATGGCCCCGAGCAGGGCCGCGTCGTCGACGAGCCGGGTGCACTCCTGGAACCCGAAGTCGAGCATCGCGGCCTGCCCGAGGTCGTACGCGCGGATCAGGTCGAACACCGGGGTGCCGCGCTGGGCCAGCCGGCGCGCGTACTCCATGGCCGCGGCCGGCGGCTCGACGTTCGCGGGGTCGATCCCGTGCTGGAAGATCTGCAGGGCGGTCTCGATGTTCTGGTAGACGCTCGCCGACAGCAGGCTCACCATGCGCTCGTCGTCGTTGACCAGCTGCGGCAGGTCGGCCGCGTACAGCTGGACCAGCTCCCCGGTCAGCTCGGCCGCCCGGTCCGCGAGCGTGGCGGCGATCTGCCGGATGCGGTCCGAGACGACCTCTTCGTCCACCATGGAGCCACTCTACGGGGTGGACGATCAAGCTCGTCCGGCGAACTCGTCGAGCAAGGCGAACGTTTCGGCCGGCGCCTGGACGTGGGGTACGTGGCCCGCGCCGGCGACGACCTCGAACCGGGCGCCGGCGAACGCGGCCGCGTAGACCTTGCCGAACTCCGGGGGCACGACGACGTCGTCGGCACCCCAGACGAGCAGCGCCGGGATCCGGACGCGCGCGAGCCGGCGCAGCAGCTTCGGGTCCGCGATCCGCGGGCCGCCGTAGACCCGCAGAGCGGCCATGTCCGCGGGGTCCGGCCCCGGCGCGCCGGGCGGCGGCTGCGGCAGGCTGATCGGGTGGCCCTCGACGTCGGGACCGATGCCGTCGAGCACGACCAGCCGGCCGATCCGGCGGCCCCGGTCGCGAACGGCCATTTCGGACGCGACCCAGCCACCGAAGGAGCTGGCGACGACGAGGACGTCGTCCGCGTCCTCGTCGTCCAGCAGGTCGAGGTAGGTCACGGCGAGGTCGTCGACGCCGCAGAACCAGTCCGGGCGGGGCGTGCCGGCCCAGCCCGGGTGCGTCGGCGCGAGCACGCGGGCGCGCGGCGCGAAGTGCTCGACGATCGGCTCGACGCCCCGCGGGCCGGCGCCGCCGTGCAGGACCAGCACGGTGCGGTCGCCGCGGCCGGTGTCGACGAGGGGGATGTCCAAGCCCGGGTGGGGACGCAGGGTCCGGGTCATGGCGGGTTCCTTTCGGTCAGTGGTCTGCGGTGTGGGCGAGCATCTGCTCGACCCAAGCCCTTCCCATAGGCCGGCGCGAACAGCGAACCCGGGCCGACGAGTGCGGCCGGCGCCGGGTGCTTTTCGTCCACATCGGACAGACGAGCCGCCACGAACGACAGTCCGGAGTGGACCGGCACGGCGGCCGGACCTTCGACCACGCGCCGTCGCGGTCGAGGATCCACAGGGCCTCGTCTTCTTCCCGCGCGATGGCGCGGAACTGCTCGGTCAGGCCCGCCTCGGCGAGGGCCCGCAGGCCGGACTCCTCGTGCAGGTCCAGCGTGCCGCCGTGGTCGCGGGCGGTGGGTGAAGCGTCGAGTTCGCAGACGGTCGACGCGATGCCGCGGGTGTTCAGGACGCGGGCCGGTGTGAGGCCGCCCAGGCCGCCGACGCGACAGCCGTCGCCACGATGCCTTCGCGGGTCAAGGCCGGTTTCGCCGGACGCTCCCGGCGGTTGTACGTGCTTTCCGGAGCCATACGTCCACTATAGCGAACATGTTCGTGACGAACACGTTCGTGCGGCGTCCGTCACCATCCCGTGGCCCGCCCGAGCGTGTACGAGGCGACGATCACCCGCCCGCACTGCCGCGCAGTTAATCGAAAAGAATCGGAAACATTCACGAAACCCGGACCAGTCCGTCAACTGGTCTGGACCACCGGCGAAGATCACCCGTCTGGCGGTTTCCCGTTCCACCGCAGCAGAAAAGCAAAGGTCCAGACCATCACACAACAGCGTACCCCAATTCGATTCGGAAAACCGGTTAAGCAACTTTCGGGGGGTGTGTCAACTCTTCACGGGCGGTATATCTGAATCCACCGAATCCGCGGTGGCCGGCCGCAGCACCGGCCGGTTCGATGCTGCCCGCACCCCTCCGGAGGCACCCATGCACCGCTTCGACCCGGCCCGCGACCACGTCGTCGGGCTCTACCGGATAGTGATCGGCTTCCTGTTCGCCTGCCACGGCGTGAAGACGCTCTTCGGCGTGCTCGGCGCGAAGGCGCCCGCGGCCGTCGGAGCGTGGCCTGGGTGGTGGGCCGCGGTGATCCAGCTGGTGTGCGGCGCGCTGGTCTGCTTCGGGCTCGGCACCCGGGTGGCCGCCGTGCTCGGCTCCGGCTCGATGGCCTTCGCGTACTTCACCGCGCACCTGCCGGACGGCCTGCTCCCGATCCAGAACGGCGGCGAGGCGGCGACCCTGTTCTGCTGGAGCCTGCTCGTCGTGGCCTTCGTCGGCCCGGGCCGCTTCGCGCTCGCCAACCTTCCCGCGCTGAACCGCGCGTCCGAACCGGCGCGGGCCCGCGTCACCGCCTAGGGGCGCGAGATCCCGACGCCGCTGCGCGCGTCGGGACCGTACTTCGCCAGCTCCGCCGCGAGATCGAGCCGCCCGTTCTTCGACCGGTCGTCGTCGGTCAGCAGTTCGCGCGGGATGATCCAGACGACCTCGAACTCGAGCCCGCTGGGATCCTTGGCGTACAAGGACTTCGTGGTGCCGTGGTCGGACGAGCCGACCAGCGCGCCGGCCTCGGTGAGCCGGCCGGCGAGCCGTTCGAGGTCACCGAGCGTGTCGACCTCCCACGCGAGGTGGTACAGCCCCACCGACGTCTCCCCCGCCCCCGAGGCCGCGGCGTGGGAGCCGAGCTCGAACAGGCCGAGGTCGTGGTCGTTGGTCGATCCGGGGGCCCGCAGGAACGCCGCGCCGCGGTGCACGTCGCCGCCTTCGATGTAGCCGAAGCCCAGCACGTCCCGGTAGAACGCGACGCTTTCGGCCAGATCGCGGACGTAGAGCACGGCGTGGTTCAGGCGAAAGATCGACATCGGGGCTCCCCGCGCGGCACACAAATCGGTTGAAGTTTCAACTGAAGGTTACCACGCGCCGTCGAGCCGAGACCCACTCTCGGTAGCTCCGGTGACCGACCGGGCGACAAACCTTCGACACCGCATCGAGGCCCTGGTCAGCCGCCCCGGCGGTTCGTAGGGTGGTTTCACCGCAGGACACCGTGTCAGCTGTCCCGCGGGCGGTGGTGCCCCCGGAGCCGACCTTTCCCCGAAGCCAAGTCCCGGGGCACCACCGCACTTTCCCGGCCGATGGCGCCGCCCTACCCTCTCGTGATCGCCCGACGTACTCCTGGTCGCGCCAATTTACATACATACACCACGTATGTATTCTCGTCGCATGGCGAAGCGGAGCGAATCCCTGGGTCAGGAGCGCCGGGTCCGGCTGCCGGCCGGCGAGGTGCGGTACTTCGAGCAGGGCGAGGGCGCCCCGGTGGTGTTCGTCCACGGGGTGCTGACGAACGCCGAGCTGTGGCGGAAAGTGGTGCCGGACGTCGCCGCCGCCGGGTTCCGGTGCCTGGCCCCGGACCTGCCGCTGGGCTCGCACGACCTCCCGATGCGCGCGGACGCCGACCTCTCCCCCGTCGGCAACGCCGAGCTGATCGCCGACTTCCTCGACGCAGTGGACCTGCGGGACGTCACGCTCGTCGCGAACGACACCGGCGGCGCGCTGACGCAGATCCTGCTCAGCCGCCGCCCGGAGCGCGTCGGGCGGGTCGTGCTCACGCCGTCCGACTGCTTCGAGCACTTCTTCCCGCCGATCTTCAAGGCGCTGCCGCCGATCGCCCGGATCCCCGGTTCGATGGCGGTGCTCGGGCAGCTGCTGCGGATCCGCGCGCTGTACCCGCTGCCCGTGCTCTTCGGCTGGGTGACCAAGCGGCCGCTGCCGGACGCCGTCGCGCAGGCCTACCTCTCGCCGCTGCGGAAGTCCGCCGGGGTGCGCCGCGACCTGCGCAAGCTGCTGCGGGACGTGCACCCGCGGCACACGCTGGCCGCCGCGGAGGCGCTGCGGACGTTCGACCGGCCGGTGCTGCTCGCGTGGGCCCCGGAGGACAAGCTGTTCCCGATCGCGCTGGCCCACCGGCTCGCCGCGCTGCTGCCGGACGCGAAGGTCGTCGAAGTTCCCGACTCCTACACGTTCGTCTCCGAAGACCAGCCCGCCGCGCTGGCCGGGCACATCGTCGAGTTCGCGGGCGTCGTGGCAGATTGAGCGGGTGCGACGTACCCAGCAGGACCGTTCCGCCGGCACGAAGGCCGCCCTGGTCGCCGCCGCGCGCGAACTGTTCGCCGCCCGCGGCTACCAGGCCGTCCCGGCGGACGAGATCACCCGCGCCGCCGGCGTCACCCGCGGCGCGCTGTACCACCACTACGCCGACAAGCAGGGCTTGTTCCGCGCCGTCGTCGAAGAGCTGGAACGCGAGCTGACCGAAGAGGTCGAGGCCGCGTTCGCCGGCGGCGCGGACCCGCTGACCGGCATGCTGCAGGGCCTCGGCGTCTTCCTCGACGCCTGCCTGCGCGAGGAGGTCCACCGCATCTCGCTCACCGACGCGCCGGCCGTGCTGGGCTGGGACGTCTGGCGCGAGATCGAGGCGGAGTACGGCCTCGGCCTGATCGTCGCCGTGCTGGAGCAGGCCAGGGCGGACGGGCTGATCGTGGAGCTGCCCGTCCGCGCCCTGGCGCAGCTGGTGCTCAGCGCGGTGCTGGAGGCGGCGCGGATGATCGCCGCGGCCGACGATCCGGCGCGGACCCGCGCCGAGGTCCAGCAGGTCCTCGGCGGCTGGCTCGCGAGCCTCTTGCGGACCTAGCGCGTCCGGTAAGTGCTCAGCACCGCGGGCCCGACCCGCGTCGTGGACACGAGCGCGAGGTCCACGGGGGTTTCGAAGAGCCGCCGGCCCGCGCCCACGACGCTCGGGAACACGAGCACGCGGTACTCGTCGACCAAGCCGTGGCGACCGAGCGCCTGCGCGATCCCGATCGACCCGATGACGATCAGGTCGCCCTCGTACCGCGTGACTTCGTCGACGAGCTCTCCGGGCAGCAGCGACGAGTTCTGCCAGGCGGAGACGTCGTCGAGCGTGCGCGAAGCGACCAGCTTCGTGGCGTTGTTGAGCCGGACGGAGAAGTCGTCCGTGCGGCCGGGCCAGAGCTTCGAGAACAGCTCCCACGTCGTCCGGCCGAGCAGCAGCGTCCCGGTTTCGAGGAGGTCCCCGAGCCGGAACTTGTCCCCCGCGACGGCCTCCGGGCCGTGCCGGAAGGCCCAGCCGCCGGTGGCCGTGCCGCCGGAGCCGTCCGGGTCCTCGACGACACCGTCCAGGGTGAGGAACTCGACGACGATCACGCTCATGACCACTCCCGGTGGGTTCGCACCGCGCCCTGGTGGCGCGGCCTCACCGGTACCTACCGGCGGCGGCCGCCGGATTCATCGGCCGCCGCCGGCGGAGTTTCCTAGGCGGTGACGAGCGAGAGGCCGTAGGTCTGCAGGATCTCGTTCACCGGCTGGAACCACGTCTCGCCGCCGGAGCCGCAGTTGCCCCAGCCGCCCGAGGTCACGCCCTGGGCCTGGTCGCCGGTGATGAAGGAGCCGCCGGAGTCACCGGGTTCGGCGCAGACGTTCGTGCGGGTCACCTGGTAGACGGCGCCCTGGGAGTAGTTGACGGTCTCGTTGAGCCCTTCCACGACCCCGCAGTGCCAGTGCGTCGTCGAGCCCGAGCGGCACACCGACGTCCCGACCGGCGCGACCCAGGAGCCGCGGACGAGCGCGTCGCTGACCGTGCCCCAGCCGAGCACGACCGGCGCGGTCCACCAGCCGTTGCCGATGCGGATGAACGAATAGTCGTTGCCGGGGAAGGAAGAGCCGGCGAAGCTGCCCATCGCGGAGCCGTCCCAGCCGACCACCGAGCTGCCGACGCCGCCGCAGTGGCCGGCGCTGACGAAGCCGCCCTGCACGGAGAAGCCGATCGAGCAGCGGGTGTTGCCGTTGATGTAGTACGGATCGCCGCCGACGGTCCCCGCGGAGAACGGCTCGGCGGCCGGTGCGGTCGCCACCGTGACCGGGCCCGCTTCGCGCGCTTTCGCGAGGAAGGCGTCGACGTCGGCACCGTGCGCGCCGGGTCGTAGGGTGACGACGACGCTGCCGGCGCGCGGATCGGTCCGCCAGCCGCTGACGGCGGCCGGAGCGGGGGCGGCCTTGGTGGAGGCGTCGATCGCGGCCTTGGCCGCGTCGAGCTTCGCGGCGCTGACCTTGGCCGGCGCGGCTTCGGCGCCGGCCTGCCGGACGGCTCGCGCCGCGGCGGGATCGGTCACGCCGACGACGAGCTTGCCGAGCGCGGGATCGAACCAGGCACCCCCGAACGCGGCCCCGGCGGCCTGCCGCGCGGCCGGCATCACCCGCGCGGCGGTCACCTCCTGGCCGAGCCGGGTTTCGGCCTGGGCGGCGGTCAGGCCGAAGTCCCGCTGCATGGCGGCGACCAGCCCGGGCGAGGCGACGGCCGGGCTGAGGGACGACGAAGCGAGGGACGCGGTCAGGACGGCGGCGCCGCCGAGGGCGAGGGCGATTCTTCGACGCATGAGGTCTCCTTCGAGGCAGGGGGGAAAGAAACTCACCGTGCGCCGAGTGTGCGGGCGGGCCGTGGAGAGGTCCAGATTTGTCCGGTCTTCTGTCCGCAATTCGCGGAGGCGAACGTCTGTCCGATGTGGACTCTGTGAGCATATCGCTTGCCGGACAACGTGTTTCGAGAACGCGAAGAACCGCGGACAGGTGCCACCGGTCCGCGTCGACGAAGGTCTGGACCAAGTAGAGCACGCGGGTACCGGCGGTGAGCGGAACCAGAGTCTGCGGGGCAGCAGACGTGCATGAGCGTCCCTCTCGGCGGCACGCAGGTCACCCGCTCGCCGCCGCGACCGCCGTCGGCGAGTCGCTCTACTCGGTCGCGCATGGATCGCGGAAGAATTACCGGCAATTCATCGGGACAGTGAATGCGGTGCAGCGCAAAGTCGCCGCGCTGCTCCATCCGGGCTAGCCCGCCACCCCGGACGGATGGCGGCCGGGCGCGCACTTCCTCAACGGCTGACGCAAACCCGATCCCGGCCGGCGTTCTTCGCCGCGTAGACGGCCTTGTCCGCGGCCCCGAGCACCTCGTCCACCTCGCGGCCCGCGTCCGGGTGCACCGCCACCCCGATCGACACCGAAAGCCCGGCGATCCGCGTCCCGTCCGCCGTCACCACGGTCAGCTCGGCCACGGCGTCGCGGATCCGCTCGGCGACCGCCACCGAGTGGACGCGCCCGATGCCGGGCAGCAGCACGACGAACTCCTCGCCGCCGAACCGGCCGACCGAGTCGTAGATCCGCACCTCGCCCCGGACGGCTCCGGCGACCGCGCGCAGGACGTCGTCGCCCGCCAGGTGCCCGTGGGTGTCGTTGACGCGCTTGAAGTGGTCGAGGTCGAGCATCAGGATCCCGCAGTCGCCCCCGGCGCGCGCCGCCCGGCTCAGCTCGGCCTCCGCCCGCGTCCGCCACTCCGCCATGGTCAGCAGGCCGGTCT
Organism: Amycolatopsis sp. cmx-4-37; assembly: GCA_049998055.1. Lineage (GTDB taxonomy): Bacteria > Actinomycetota > Actinomycetes > Mycobacteriales > Pseudonocardiaceae > Amycolatopsis. Next base: position 302,922 of record JAEBEK010000010.1, read on the forward strand.
TGTGGTCGCGGCCGGCCCGCAGCTCCAGCCGCCGCCCGAGCTCCCCGCGCCGCAGCAGGACGATGGGCAGCACCAGCAGCGGGACCAGCCACGGCCGCGCGGTCAGCAGCACCGCGGCCACCGCCCCGAGGCACAGCGTCGCCGCGTCCAGCACGTTCTCCGGCACCGACCCCGCCAGCGACAGCAGCGGGCGGTCCGGCTCGTGCAGCTTGAACCCGACCATCACCAGCAGGGTGTTGACCAGGAAGAACGTCAGCCCGGCGGCCACCGTCGCGGCCACGCCCGGCGCGCCGGGGCCGGTGCCGAACAGGTCGGCGACGCCCCGGGCGGCGAAAATGGTGACCACGTACGTCGCCACCGAGCAGGTCAGCCGGTAGAGGCGCGCGCCGGGCACGCTCGCCATCCGCAGCCACAGGTGGCCGTAGATCAGCACGGTGAGCACGGACGCGAGCGCCGGCGGCGTCGACAGCGTCGCGGCGAAGAACCAGACCGAGCTGACGCTGACGTGCGGGTTCCCGGCGAGGAACCGTTGCATCCGCTCGGCCTTCGCGGACAGCTCGGTCTGCACGACGGCCGAGCCGAGCAGGATGGCCAGGTAGAGCCATTCCCGCGGGGCCGGCGCCGCCGAGCGCACCGCGAACGGCAGCACGACGGCGGTGGCTTCGACGACCAGGTAGTACGGCAGCACGCCCGCCGGCGCGCTGCGCAGCCGTTCGGCCCGGGACGGGTGCCCGGCGCTGACTTCCCCCTGCGGATCCACTTACCCTCCCGTGTCCGTGGATCAGCCGGGCTCCCCTGCCCGGCCGCTCCAGGATAGGCGCACCGGGCGCCATCGGGAAGCCACCGGACGGAGTGTCCGAAGTGGACGATCAGTGGGCGAACGCGGTCAGGAAGCGGTCACGGAAGGAGTCCATCTTCCAGACCGGGGCCCGCGCGGCCGGGTGCAGGCCGTCCGTCCAGCCCCAGCCGGAGATCCGGTCCAGCACTTTCGGGTCCTTCGCCACGATCGTGATCGGCACGTCGTGCACCGCGCCCTGCGGGGTGACCACCGGCGGCTGGTGGTCGCCGAGGAACACGAGCACGGTGTTGTCGTCGCCGTAGTGCTGCATGAACGAGATCAGCGTCTTCAGCGAGTAGTCGGTGGCGTCGCGGTAGGCGTCACGGATCTTCGCCGGGTCCTTCCAGACCGACTCCGGCGCCTCCCCCGCGCCCGGCTGCGGCGCGAAGATCGAGCCGTCGCCGACCTGGTTCCAGTCCACCAGCCAGGGCCGCGGCGACCACGGCGCGTGGCTGGAGACGAGATCCACCTCGGCCATCACCGGCTGCTGCGCGCTCTTCGCGAGCTCGTTGCGCTGCAGCATCGAGAACGTGTACTGGTCCGGCATCGTCGCGTAGGCGTAACCCGGGCCCTGGTACCCGATGTTCCGGAAGTCGTAGTAGGCGTCCGGGTGGTAGAACCGCTGCCCCTCCGGCCAGTCCTTCGTGTGCGCGGGGACGTCCCAGACGGTCTTCCAGCCCGCCTTCTGGAACGCGCCGCCGAGGGTCAGCCGGTCGCTGTCGAGGAGGTTGTTGTACCGCTGCTGGTTGTCGATCCACATGCCGGACTCGACGGTGGAGTGCGCGAGCCAGCTGCCGCCGCCGAACGTCGAGGACGACAGGAACGCGCTCTTGGCGCCGATGCCCACCGCCTTCAGCTCGGCGGTGCCCGCGTCGAGCGTCGCGCCGATCTTCGGTGCGAACCCCGGGTCGTCGAGCGCCACGCGGCCGTAGCTCTCCACGAACGTCAGGATCACGTTCTTGCCGCGCAGCCCGGTCAGCAGCTGGTCACCCGGGGTGGCCCGGAACGCGTCCTCGGCGGCGAGCTCGCCGAACGGCCGCTGTTCCCGCAGGTCCGTGCTCACCTGGCGCAGGTCGTCGTAGGCCAGGGCGGCGGCGTTCTGGGCCGCGACCGGCTGGCCCGGCGCGATCTCGACGCCGAACAGCGAGCAGCCGATCCAGATCACGCCGAGCACGGCCACCACCCGCGTCGCGCCGGTCCGCCGGCCGGCGGCGATCCGGGTCAGCCGCAGCATCGCGAGCACCATGAAGACGACGATCGCGATCGCCAGCACCACGGCGCCCGCCAGCACGGCGTACGTGCCCGCGTCGCCGATCTCCCCGGCGAGGAACTCGATGCCCGCGGAGAAGAAGCTCCAGTCGTAGATCGGGTCGAACGGCTTCTCGAGGGTCGCGTAGAAGCCGGTGTCGAGCGCCTTCAGCACGGTGAGCAGCCCCAGCAGCAGCCCGACCAGCACGGCGACGACGCGGCGGGCCCGCGGCGGCAGGACCAGCACGAAGGCCGCGACGAGCAGGCCTTCCACCGGCACGCGGACCAGCGCTTCCGGCGAGAACGAGTTGAGGTCGTCCGGCGCGAGGAGCGCGAACAGCACCAGGAGCGCGGCCAGGACGGTGAGCACCACGCCCGCGACGGCGTGCCGCCGGGCGGCCCGGGGCAGTCCGAAGTCGGGCAGGGGTGCACCTCCCTCCGGGGTGCGGCGGCGGGCACGCCGCGGCAGCGGCAGACCGGTGGTTCCCATCATGGTGCGGCCTCACATCACGGTTCACGGGTCGACCGCCGGGCCCCTGCGGCGGGGCCGGCGGTCCTCACCCGCATATACGGGTCACGGCGGCGCATGGTTCACGCCGCCGCGGCCGCTCACGCCGCGGGTGGCCAGAGGTACACCTTTTCCGGGACGATCCGGACGATCAGCCGGTGCGCCTCCGGCTCCGGCGGAGGCGTCTTCCCACCCATGTACCGGTCGTACATTTCGTGCAGCAGCACCTTTTCCGGATCATCGGCGAGCTCCACGCGGCCCCGGATCTCGACGTACCGGCCGGGGTGGCTCGACACCAGCAGGCTGACCCGCGGGTCGCGCCGCATGTTCCGCGTCTTCAGCCGGCCTTCGATGGTGCTGAACACGACGGTGTCGCCGTCGCGCTTAACGAAGATCACCGACGACTGCGGCCGGCCGTCGGCGTTCGCCGTGGCGAGCACCGCCGTGTGCGGGCCGTCGAGCACTTCGCGGGCCGCGGTCAGGGACAGGGTCATCGAGAGGTCCTTTCGGAAAGCCAGCGGGAGAAGGTCAGCAGGCCGGGGTGGAGCCGCCGGATTTCGGCGGGGTCGCGAGCGCCGGCGTGGACGGGTTCGAAGTACCGGGGGAAACCGGAACATGGTGGCCAGTTCGGCGGGGAGGACGTCCGGGGGAACGTCGGCGAACCGCACGGGTTCGCCGAGGAAAGCGGCGAACCCGGCCGCGAGCTCGGCACCGGTGAGGTTTTCGCCGGCGGCGCTGATCGTCTTCCCGGCCAGCTCCGGACGGCGCAGGATCGCGTGGGCGCAGCGGCCGATGTCCGCCACGGCGATGCCGGCGAGCGAGCGGACCAGCCCGCCGCCCTGCCGCCCGGTGGCGCCGACGACGGCGACCACCCGTTCGCCGGTGGAAGAAGTGCTCATGCCCGTACCGACCCGGCGCGGCCCGGAAAGGAATCGGTCCTACCCGCCGAAGCCGGCTTCAAACCCCTGACCGCGGCTTTCACCCGTGAAAGAGCGAGGAATAACCAGGACAGGTGAGGGTAAGCGGCTGTTCGGTTGCGGGTGGGCCGAGGCGGTGTTCTCCTCGGAACATCCGAAGATCAGCTACCGAACGGAGGCCGAGCGATGAACCTGTTCGACAAGGCGAAGGAAGCGATCGGGAAGAACCCGGACAAGGCCGATCAAGGTGTCGACAAGGCCGCCGAAGCCGCCAAGCAGCGGTTCGGCGACCACGCCGACAAGATCGACCAGGGCTCCGACAAGGCGAAGGACTTCCTGCGCAAGCAGGGCGGCGGCCAGCAGGACGCCCCTCCGCAGTGAGCCGCGGCCGGTGATCACCCAGCCGTCCGGGGGAAGCACGCTTCGCTCCCGGCTCGGCTGGGTACCACCGGCTCCGTGGTCGCCACCTACCTCGTCCCCGTCCGGACGGCCCTCATCCTGTTCCCGTTCCTCGTGCTGGCCGTCATGCTCCCGGCCGCCTTCGTCAGCTACCGCCGCCGGGGCCGCGCCGGCGGGTGGCCGACTTTCGTCTTCTACGCGTTCCTCTTCTACCTGCTGGCGATCGCCACGCAGACGGTGCTGCCGCTGCCGGCCGACCCGGCCTACTGCGCCGGGCACACGTACGCGAGTTCCCCGCAGTTGCGGCCGTTCTACTTCGTCGAGGTGGTTTCGCAGCGCGCCCGCGGGCACTGGGGCCCCGGCGCGCTGCTGCACAACCCGGCGGTCTGGACCACCGCGCTCAACGTCGTGATGCTCGCGCCCTTCGGGTTCTACGTCCGCTACGCGCAGCGGATGCGGCTCGTGCCCGCGACACTGATCGGCTTCGGCGTGTCGCTGTTCTTCGAGCTGACGCAGCTGACCGGCCTGTGGTTCGCCTACCCGTGCCCGTACCGGCTGTTCAGCGTCGACGACCTGATCCTCAACACCGCCGGTGTCGTCGTGGGCTGGCTGCTGGCCGCCGGTCCGCTCGGCCGGCTGCTGCCCTCGCCGGCGCCCGAGCACGACCGGCGCCGGTACGCCGAGAAGGTCACGTTCACCCGCCGGCTGTTCGCGCTGGTCACCGACCTGCTGGGGTTCGCCGCGCTGCTCGGCTTCCTGTTCGGCCTGCTGACGCTGTTCGGCGAGGACCTGGCGCACCGCGACACGCCGGTCGTGATCCTCGCGCTCGTCTGGTTCGTGGTGCTGCCGGCGGTGACCGGTTCGACGCCCGGGAAGCGGGCGATGCTCCTGCGCGTGGTGCGGCGGGGCCGCCGCCGGGCCGGGCCCATCGCGCTGCTGGTCCGCAACGGCGTGCTGCTCTCGCCCCTGTGGCTCGCCTGGCTGCTGCTGGACCTGGACCACTGGGACCTCGGCCGGCACCCTGAGCAGCTGCTTCTGCCGGTCGCGCTGGCCGCGTCGGTGTTCGTCGTCGGCGTCTGGACGCCGCTGGCGGTGCTGCTCGACGGCGAGCACCGGGCCCCCTACGAACGGCTGACCCGCACGGTCAACGTCGCCATCGTGCCCCCGGGCGCCCCGGCACCCGAACCGGCGGCCGAACCGGCCCGCCCGGACGAAGTCCTTAAAGGACGGTGACGGGACACCGTGCTGCCCGGGATCGGCGGCGCTGGTAGTTTGTCCGGAGCAGGTTGAGCCGCCAGCCCGCGTTCCCGATCCCCCTTCCTGGAGCCTGCATGACCACCGACGCTCTGCGGCCCCGGCAGCGGTTCTCCGGTACCGGCTGGTCCGTGGACGTCCACGAAGCCGGCGACCTGGAGATCTACACCCTGCGCGGCGAGTTCGACTTCGCGGTCTCCGCCAAGCTCGCCGAGGTGCTCCCGGCCGATCCCGGCGCCCGCCGCGTCGTGCTGGACATGAGCGAGACGGACTACTGCGACTCCAGCTGCCTGCAGGTCCTGCTCCGGCTGGGCGGCCGGCTGCGCGAGGCGGGCGGCCGGCTGGCCGTCGTGTCGACCGCGCCGGTCGTGGTCCGGCCGATCGAGCTGCTGGGCCTCGGCGACGTCATGCCGCTCCACCCGAGTGTCGCCGAGGCGCGCGCGTCCTGGAAAGAAGCATGACGGCCTCCGATACCCGTGTCGACGGGGCCGGATCCGGGCATGAAGAAGGGGAGGGCTTCTCCCCGGGGCCCGGCACGGCGAAGGAGGCGGACGTGAACCTGAGAGCGATCCGGCACGAGCTCGGCATCACCGCCGAGCTCACCGAGCTGGCCAAGGTCCGCCACTGGGTCCGCACGGTCCTGGGCGGACTCCCGGCGAACGTCGTCAGCACCGCCGTGATGGTGGTGGACGAGCTGACGTCCAACGCGCTGCGCCACGGCCACGCGCCCTACCACGTGCGGCTGCTGACCGGCGCCGCGAAGCTGCGGATCGAGGTCGACGACGGCGGGGGCGAGCCGGCCCGCCGGCGGACGCCGTCCGACCAGGGCGGCCGCGGTCTTCTGCTGGTGGAGCGCTGCGCGGCGGCCTGGGGCCAGCTGCGCCGGCCCAGCGGCAAGACGCTGTGGGCCGAGCTGGCCACCGACGACCCCGCGGGCGCCCGTGGCTGACCGGGTGCGCACCGCGCGCCGGGCGCCCGGCCCGGCCGCGTCGCTGGTGCCCGCCCTCGAGCTGCTCGAGGCGGAGCTGCGCGACTTCCCGCGGGCCACGGGCTTGCTCCGTGCGGCGCGCGCGCACTTGGCGGAGCCGGCCGCCGGATCGGGGCTGTCGGCATGACCACCCGGTTGACCTGCACCTGGACCGCGTCGGACGCCACCACCGCTCGCGTCCTGATCGTCGGCGAGCTGGAGTTCGCGACGGCCGCCCTGCTGCTGCAGCTGGTCACCGACCGGCTGGCCGACCACCCGGACGTGCGGGACGTGCGGCTCGACTGCGGCGAGATCGCCTTCTGCGACTCGTCCGGGCTGTCCACCTTGCTGCTGGTCCACCGCGCGGTCACCGGCGCGGGTGCCCGGTCGCACCTGGACAACCGGCCGCCCGCCCTCGAGCGCCTGCTGGCCCTGACGGGGACGACGGCCTACCTCACCGGCGAGTCCGTCGGCTCACGCGCTCGCCGCGACTCGTAGGCGGTCGAGCTCCCACGGGTCGTGGGCGCTGAAGAGCGTCACCTCGTCGCCGTGCCGTCTCGCCAGCTCGCGCAGCCGCGCCTGGGTGCCCACCCGCAGGTCGTGGTGGACTTCCGAGCCGGTCTGGACGACGTCCAGCACCGGGTGCGGCTCCGGCTCGGCCGTCAGCTCCCGGTGGTAGTAGTAGGCGTCGCCGCAGTGCAGCAGCCAGCGCGTGCCGTCGTGCACGGCCACCCCCGCGTGGCCCGCCGTGTGCCCGCCCAACGGGACGAGCCGGACGTCCGCCGCGACACCCGTCAGCGGCACCGAAGCGAAGCCGAACCAGTCGTCCCCGGCCGGCGGCTCGTACGTCTCCCACTTCGGGCCGTGCGCCCAGTGCGCCGGCCGGTACCGGAAGCTCGGTGCCTCGGCCAGCGCCGCGTCCAGCTCCGCCGCGAGGACGTGGACCCGCGCTTCGGGGAAGTCGGGCAGGCCGCCGCAGTGGTCGACGTCGAGGTGGGTGACGACGACGTGCCGCACGTCCTCGGGCGCGAAGCCGAGCCGGGCGACCTGCCGGACGGCCGTCTCGGCTTCGGCGAGCAACGGCTGCGCCATCGTCACCCAGTCACCGCCCAGGGTGGCTTCGGGGTCCCGGACGTCGTCGAGGCCGAGGCCGGTTTCGACGAGCACCAGGCCGTCGTGCTCGGTCTCGGCGAGCAGGCAGTGGTTGACCGCGTGCGCGGCCGGCAGTCCGGGGGCGTCGATCTGCCGCACGGACCCGCAGTTGAGGTGGTGGATCTTCATGTCCGTCATCGTCCGACTTGAACTACGCTTCAAGTCAAGGAGGCCACGATGACCCTGCTCGACATCGCCGAAGTCGCCGAGAAGTCCGGGCTGGCGCCGTCGGCGCTGCGGTTCTACGAGAAGCGCGGGCTGGTCGAACCGGCCGGCCGCAACGGCCTGCGCCGCACGTACCACCCGGACGTCCTGCGCCGCCTCGACCTCGTCGCCTGCGCCCGCGGGGCCGGGTTCACGATCGCGGAGATCGCCCGGTTCCTCGTGGCGACGCCGAGCGACGACGCCCTGCGCGAGCGGATGGCGGTCAAGGCGACCGAGCTCGACGACACGATCGACCGGCTCACCCGCATGCGCGACAGCCTCCGCCACGCCGCGACCTGCGACCACGTGCCGCTGGTCGAGTGCCCGGACTTCAAGCAGGCTATTTCGTAGCCTTCGCCAGCTTCGAGGGCCACCAGATGCGCCGCCCGACGTCGACGGTCAACGCCGGCACCAGCAGCGAGCGCACCAGGAACGTGTCCAGCAGGACGCCGAACGCGACGATGAACGCGATCTGGGCGAGGAACAGGATCGGGATGACCGCGAGCGCGGAGAACGTCGCCGCGAGCACCACCCCGGCCGAGGTGATCACCCCGCCGGTCAGGGACAGCCCGCGCAGCGTTCCTTCGCGCGTGCCGCGGGTCAGCGCCTCCTCGCGGACCCGCGTCATCAGGAAGATGTTGTAGTCGATCCCCAGCGCCACCAGGAAGACGAACCCGAACAGCGGCACGACCGGGTCCGCCCCCGGGAAGTCCAGGATGTGGTTGAACACCACGGCGGACACGCCCATGGTCGCCGCGAACGAGAGCACCACCGTCGCGATCAGCAGCAGCGGCGCGAGCAACGACCGCAGCAGCAGGGCCAGCACGAGGAAGATCACCAGCAGCACGATCGGGATGATCAGCGCGCGGTCGTGCTCCGAGGTCTTCTGCGTGTCGAGCTGGATCGCCGTCGGGCCGCCGACCTTCGCGTCCGCGCCGGAGATCGCGTGCACGGCGTCGCGCAGCTTGCCGACGGTCGCCACCGCGGCCTCGGAGTCCGCCGGATCGTTCAGCACGGACAGGATCTGCACGCGGCCGTCCACGACCTTGGGCCTGCCGTCCGGGCCGGGCAACGGGAACGACTGCGCGATACCGTCCATTGTGGACGCATTCAGCACGGCGGGCAGTGCGTCGGCGTCGGCGACCGTGATCGCGGGCGCGCCGAGGCCGCCCGGGAAGTGCCGGCCGAGGGCCTCCTGCCCGGTCCCGGACTCCACCTGGGTGAGGAAGACGTCGGACTGCGCGGTGCCGGACGCCTTGAGCTGCGGCAGGAAGGCGACGCCGACGCCGAGGACGAGTGCCGTCACGACCCAGACCGTGCGCGGGCGACGGCCGACCAAGCCGGCCACCCGGCCCCAGATCCCGGCCGTCTCCGGGTGCGGCGAGCCGAGCGCCGGCTTGAACGGCCAGAACGCGCCGCGCCCGCACAGGGCCAGTGCGGCAGGCAGGAACGTGGTCGACGCCAGCAGCGCGGCGCCGATGCCGATCGCCGCCACCGGACCGAGGCCCTTGTTCGAGTTCAGGTCGCTGAACAGCAGGCACAGGACGCCGAGGATGACGGTGCCCGCCGAGGCCGCGATCGGTTCGAGCGTCGCGCGCCACGCCAGTTTCAGGGCGTCGAACCGGCTCGGCGTGTCTCGCAACTGCTCGCGGAACCGCGCCACGGTCAGCAGGGCGTAGTCGGTCGCCGCGCCGAAGACGAGGATCGAGAGGATGCCCTGGCTCTGGCCGTTGAGCGCGAGGACGTCGTTCTTCGCCAGCAGGTAGACCACGAGGCTGGCGAGCCCGAGCGCGAACACCGCCGAGAGCAGCACCAGGAACGGCAGCAGCGGGCTGCGGTAGACCACGATGAGGATCAACGCGACGACCCCGCCGGCGACGAGCAGCAGGATGCCGTCGATGCCGCCGAACGCCTTCACCAGGTCGGCGATCTGCCCGGCCGGCCCGGTGACCAGCACGGTGAGCCCGGCCGGAGCGCCTTCGAGCGTCGCGCGGACCTCCTTGACGACGTCGCCGGGATTGCCGTCGGCGAGGATCGGCACGGCCAGCTGCACGGCCTGGTCGTCGCGCGGGGCCTGGTGCGGCTTGCCGAGCGGGCCGACGACGCCGGGGATGCCGCCCAGCTCCTGGGCCTTGGCGTCGAGGAACCGGCGGTCTTCGGCGGTCAGGCCGCTGGTGCGCTCGGCGACGACGGTCGCGGGCAGCACCTGACGCGGGGTGAACGCCTTCTGCTCGTCGGAGACCTCGGTGGCTTCGGCCGAGCGCGGCAGGAAGGCGGCGTTGTCGTTCTTCGCGACTTCGCTGAGCTTCCCGGCGAACGGCCCGCCGAACCCGCCCAGCCCCAGCCAGGCGATCACCAGGAGGGCGGGGATCAGCCAACGGAGGCGGCGCGGCTTCTCGTTCATGGTCGCTAAGGTCCTTTCGAGGGCGAACACGCCCAATTGTTCAGCAAGCTGAACATTCTGCACGACGACCCGGAGTGACGGTGAGCACAACCCCCGAACCCGACCTCAGCACCTGGCCGACGGGCCGGCTGCTGGCGGTCGCCGCGCGCCTGGTGGAACACCGCTGGGCGGCCGTGCTCGACGGCATGGGGCTCACCCACGCGGGGCTGATCGCACTGCACACGTTGCGCGACGGGCCACTCCCCCAGCGGACGCTGGCCCAGCGCTGCCAGGTGACCGACCAGACGATGAGCCGCACCCTCGACCGGCTCGCCAAGGCGGGGTTCGTCACCCGGGCGCCGGACCCGGCGGACGCGCGGCGGCACCTGACGCGGCTGACACCGCGCGGCCGGGCCGTGCACGAGCAGGCGGTACGGGCCGAACCCGCGGTGCTCGGCGTCCTGGGCGAGGACGACGCCTTCCGGGCCGGGCTGCTGGACGTGATCACCCGGCTGTCCGCGCAGGATCGAGACCAACCGGTGACCTGACCGGCCCGCCCCAGGCAGCGGCCGTGCGCGCGGTGCCGAAGGCCCTCGCCGCGGTCATCCCGGCGATTCATCTCCCGCGGGGCTGGGTAAGTCTTCTTCCATGTGGATCGCGGTGAGCACCCCAGTGGCCCTCCTGATCGCTACCGTCCTGATGGAGCGGTTCGAGCGACGATGCACCCTGACGCCCACCGCGCAGGGTGAGCCCGCCGAATTCCCCGCCACCGCCGCGCTCGACTAGCTTCATTCGTCCCTTGTGGACGGTCGAGCGACTCCCCCTCCGGTATCGCTCGATACTCCCAGGTGTGATCCACGTCTCATTCTTCCCCGTCGAGAACCCCGGGCCCGCCCCGCGGCGACTGACGAAGCAGATCCGGCGAACTCCGGGTCCAGGGAGGAGCAGACCATGCGCAGCAAGTCCGCCCGCACGCTGATCGGCCTGGCCACCGCGGCCGGCCTCGTCACGGCGGTGAGCATCGGGCCGGCCGGCGGCGCGTCGGCAGCAGCGGGATCTTCGGAGGGGACCATGACGAACGCGAACCACGAGCAGCCGCCTCAGGGTGCCCGGGCCACCGTGCAGGTGAGCCCGAACCCGACGACCGAGCGGGGCCAGGAAGTTACCGTCACCGGCAGTTGCGGCGGCGGCACCGGGCTGAAGTCCGTGCTCGGCGGCTTCCCGGAGCACCCGGCACTGGAGAACATCCGGATCCTCGACGCCGGGCCGGACCACTTCGTCGCCAAGGCGACGGTGGCGCAGCACATCGGCAACGGCGTCGGCCCGGTCTTCGTCGACTGCGGCGGCGAGGCCGGAGTGACACTTCTGGTCACGCACGTATAACCCGCACAAACCCGCTCACCGGGAGACGTTCCGGCGAGCGGGCCGTCCGGGCAATTCCGCCGAATTCAGCAGGTCTTCCACGCGAAGTGGTAAACAGTGTCGACACTCGCGTGCTCGGAATCCATTTCGATGTAACTCGTCGCCGAGGAGGTGCCCGCGTCCGCCCGCAGTTCCGCGTTGATGTTCAGGTTGCGGTCCTCGCCGCACGGGGCGAACACCAGCGCCGCGACGTCGGTGGTGTCGGTCGCGCGCCACACGCCGTGGAACGGGCCTGGGAGCGTGTGCCGGACCCGCGCGGTCGGTGACGTGCCGGCGAAGTAGAAGTTGGCCTGCTCGAGCGCGCTCGCCCCGCTCTCGATGTGCGCGTGGCCGCGGTAGTCGACCTCGGCGATCGCGTACGTGAACCCTTGGGGCACATGGACGAGCACGTTGATCTGGCAGTTCTTCCGGGCGTCGAGCGCGGACGCGCCGCCACCGGCCTTGGCGGTGAAGTTCGTGTAGTGCACCGTGAACGACGTGTTGTCGGCCGCGACGTCGGCCGACGCCGTGGCCGTGCCGGCCGGGCAGCCGGACCCGTTGATGGTTTTGATGTCGAGCGTGATCTTTTCGGTCGGAGCCGACGCCGCCGCGGAATCGACGGGTGCGGCGAGGGCGGACAGAATCATTCCGGCTACGACCACCATACCGAGCATGACGCTCCTCCAAATGGGCCACGGTGCCTTTTTGATCACGATGATCACGCGCGGAACGGATCCTAGCGCGAGCACAACCTATTCGACGGCCACTGAACGGAGTAATACGACGACGCGGAGTGCGGGAAATCCATTTCCCGTTATTTCACTCTTCCGCTGTCACACATATCGGAAAACCGACGGTCAGTGCTGGTCCAGACCAGTATCGCGCCGGACCGAGTACGGCGGCGTCGCGCCGCCGCGCAGGGCCTCGGCGTCCAGCGTCGAAGCCCGGCTCCCCCGCTCCCCGAACCGCCGCGCCACCAGCGCACCCGGTTCGCCGACGTGGTCCGCGCGCCCGGAGAGGAACGCCCACTCGTGCTCGTCGGAACCGAAGTACAGCACGGTCGGAAACACCGCGCGGAACCGCCGCCACGATGCCAGGAGCGTCTCGTTGCGCCACAGCGTCGGGCAGCCCGCCTGGCAGGTCACCACCCCGCCGGGCGCCAGGAGCCGGGCGCACCGGCCGAGGAAGTCCGTGCCGTACAAGCGGTTGTGCTGCGCGTCCGGGTCGGTGTTCTCGTCCGGCAGGTCGATCACGACCACGTCGTAGGTGTCGCCCCGGGCTTCGGCCGCGGCCAGGAACGCCCAGCCGTCCTCGAAGGACACCCGGACCGGGCCGTCGTCTTCCAGGGCCCGCGCCAGATCGGCGGGCGTGTAACCGTAGGGCAGGTGTTCGGCGCAGGCCCGCACCGCCTGCTCGTCGATGTCGACGTGGTCGACGCGCGAAGCCCCGGCGGCCACCGCCAGCTCGGAGGCGACGCCTTCGCTCGACCCGATGACCAGCACCCGCCGCACCTGCTCGGCCAGCAGCAGCGCGGGCACCATCAACGCCTCGTGGTAGACCAGCTGGCTCGCTTCGGTGCTTTGGCGTTCCCCGTCGCAGAACAGCGAAATCCCCTGCGCGGTCTTGCCGATCAGCACCTCCTGGTACGGCGTGCGCGCGCTGAACACGACGTCGTCGACCTCCCAGCCGCGGGTGAGGCCGGCGCCGACCGGTTCGTGGATCGTGGGCATCAGCGTTCTCCCCGGTGCAGGACGGACAGGTGGACCGAGGCGGCGTCCAGCGACTTCGCCAGCAACCGCACCGCGTGCTCGGGGTCGGCGCGTTCGCCGCAGGTGAAGACGTCGGCGAACAGCGACCCGTGCTCGGGGTAGGTGTGCACGGACGCGTGCGACTCGGCCAGCAACGCGATCACCGTGGCGCCCTGCGGCGCGAACCGCTTGGCCACGACGTCGACGACCGTCGCGCCCGCCTCCGTCACCGCCGCCCGCAGCAGCTCCCCGAGCCGCGCGGCGTCGTCGAGCAGACCCGGGTCGACGCCGTGCAGCTCGGCCAGCACGTGACGCCCGGTGAACCGGCCGATCTCAGGCATCGCCCCACGTCCCCAGGCAGTAGGTGCGCAGCGGCTCGATGCCGTTGAACCCGACGGACGCGTAGCTCGCGGTGTAGGCCCCGGTACCCGGCAGGTCGAGCCGGTCACCGGTCTGCACCGACAGCGGCAGCTCGTACGGCGTCCGCTGGTAGAGGACGTCGTCACCGTCGCAGGTCGGGCCGGCGAGCACCACCGGCCCGCGCGGGCCGTCGTGCGCGCCGACCGGCTCGAACCGGTAGGCGATCGCCTCGTTCTCGGCCTCGGCCAGGCCGTTGTAGCGGCCGATGTCCAGGTAGACCCACCGCCGCTCGCCGCGGTGCGCGACCAGCACGACCTCGGTCCGCAGCAGGCCCGCGTCGGCGACGAGCACCCGGCCCGGCTCCAGCATCAGCTCGGGCCGCTCCCCGGGGAAGTACGTGTCGAGCGCCGTCGCGATCGTCGTCGCGTACGCGGCCAACGACGGGACGGCGGTCCGGTGCGCGGTCGCGAAGCCGCCGCCCAGGTTGAGCCGCGTCATCGCGACGCCCTGCGCCGCGGCTTCGGCGAACAGCTTCGCCGCCGTGGCGATCCCGATCTCCCACGCGGCGACGTCCGGCTGCTGCGACCCGACGTGGAAGGCGATGCCCGGCCGCAACCCGAGCGCGGCCGCGCGCAGCACCAGATCCAGGGCCTCGGCCGGTTCGCAGCCGAACTTCCGGCCGAACGGCGTCACCGAGTCCGGCGCGTCGAGCACCACGCGGATCGACACGGCCGAGCCCGGCGCGTACCGGCTCAGGTGGTCGACGTCGCCGGGCGCGTCCGACGTGAACTCGCGGACCCCGCGCTCGAAGGCGTATGCGATGTCACGGGGTTTCTTGATCGGGTTGCCGTAGGCGAGGCCGGCCGGGTCGGCGCCGCGCTCGAGGCACAGCGCGAGCTCGCCGGGGCCGGCGACGTCGAAGCCGGCCCCGGCGGCCACCAGCGCGTCGAGCACCGGGGGCGCCGGGTTGGCCTTGACCGCGTACCGGATCAGCGCGCCCGGGAACGCCGAGCGGAACTCGCGCGCCCGGGCCGCGACGGCGTCGGTGTCGACGACGAGGCACGGGGTCGGCGGGTCCCGGTCCTCGAGGAACCGGCGGAGGGGTTCGGCGCACACTCCGCCAGTCTCGCAAACGGGGTCAGACGAACCGCCACAGGTGGTCCGGTGACCCGTTGTCGTCCCACTGGGTCACCTGGGCGCCGTCCGCCGTGGACTGCTGGTCGACCGCCATGACCTTGCCGCTGCGGACGTTGACGAGCTTGGACCAGCCACCGCCGGCGTCGACGATCCGCCAGTTGTGGTCCGGGGTGCCGTTGTCCTGGTACTGCTGGACGTGGGCGCCGTTGTCGAGGCTCTGGTCGTGCACCGCCAGGACCTTGCCGCTGTTGCGGTTGACGATCCGGATGGTGCCGTCGCCGTTGTCGACCACGGCCCAGAGGTGGTCGGCGCTGCCGTTGTCCGACCACTGCGTGACCTCGGCGGTGTCGGCCAGCGACATGTTCGACACGGCGAGCACCTTGCCCGAACGCTGGTTCTGGAGCTTGCGCCAGACCGTCGCCGACGCCGCCGGGCGCGTCAGCAGGGCCAGGTAGCCACCGGCGACCGGGCGGGCCTGGAAGCCGCGCTGGGTGGCGTCGGCGACCACGTACCAGTCGGAGAACGGCACCCGTTGCGGAGTGGTGTTCGCGTAGCTGTAGACGCCTTCGACCAGGGTGTTCCGGATGTTCGGCTGGTCGGTGAGCCACGCCGCGGTCCACAGCTCCCAGTCGGCCTTCGTGTAGTTGTTGCGCGGGTCGAGCAGGACGCCGTGGGCACCCGCGCGGGCCTGGTACCAGGCGGCCTCCTGCGCGGCGACGCCGAGCGGTACCAGGTCGAGGCCGAGCACGCGGTCGGCGAAGCCGTTGTACTTCAGGCTCCACGTGCCGGGCTGGTCGTAGGCGAGCTTGAGGTGCTGGTTCGACGAGTCCTGCGCGAGCGTCACCCATTGGCTGAGGTAGCTGCGGGAGGTCGACCGGTACCGCTGGACGTCGGCCGCGTTGCCGGTCGTGGCGGCGATGACGCCCATCGCGCCGACGCCGATGATGCCCTTCAGGGCCAGGTTGGCGCTGTGGGCGATGAAGCCGGTGAAGTCGTCGGTCTGGTTCTGGAAGCCGGGGTCGAGGGTGGTGCCGACGAGGTACTCGGCCCACTGCCGCAGGATCCGGTAGTGGGTGGTGGCGAACGCGCTCGCCTCCGCCGACGGGAGCCGCTGCACCAGCGCGGCGGCCATGATCAGCAGGTTGGCCGACTCCTCGACCGGCATGCTCTCCTCGTTGCCGTCGTTGTGCCCGGTGGCGTCCGGGTAGTGCGTGCCGAGGTCGTGCTCGGCGAACTGCATCGGCCAGCCGCCCCGCTCGGCGTAGTCGAGCAGCGGCTCCAGGATCAGCCGCAGGTAGGCCGGGGAAAGGTAGAGGTAGGCGGGGAACGCCGGGTAGGTGACGTCCACAGTGGACATGTTGCCGTTGGACGAGATCTCCTTGAGGAAGGCCCACGGCGCGCCGCCGCGGTCGACCAGCTCGGTGCCGCCGAAGGCCTGGCGCAGCGCGAGCGCGCAGATCCCGGCGTAGTGCTCGCCGGTGCTGCCGCCACCGGCCGCCGCGACGGCGTCGTCGTGCAGGCGCTGGTCGATCGCGGTCGCGGCGCTGAGCGCGCTCGCGTAGTCGTTGGCGAACCAGACCGCCATGTCCTGCCAGCTACCCCAGTAGTGCGTCCACCAGGGGCGCAGCTCGGTGCCGAGGTAGCGGACGGCGGGCGTGCGGACGTGCCCGATCGAGAGCGTGAACGGGGTGGACGAGCCACCGGCCGGGATCGTGCCGAGGTTCTTGGTGAAGGCCAGCACCGGCCAGCGGTCGCTGATCGCGCGCGGCTGCGCGGTGTCGCTGGTGTTCGGCAGTGTGCCTTGCCCGGCTGAGGCGGCGCGCACGACGGTGTCCTGCCCGATCTGCCACGTCGTCCCGGCGGTCGGCGCGGCCAGGACGAGTTGCCCCCAGCCGGCCTGGTCGCCGTTCTCCTGCAGCACGCCCGGGCTCGCCGGGGTGCAGGTCAGGAGGGTGTAGCCGCCCGCTTGCTGCCGGGTCCAGGTGACCGGGGTCGCGGTGTTGCCGTGCACCCACTCGGCGGAGGTGTCGAAGTGCAGGTCGACGGCGTGCGCGCGGCCGTCGGCGCTGGCCGCCTGGACGGTCACGTAGCCGAAGGGCACGCACTGGCGCTGCAGGTTCGCCGGGTCGACCGGCGAGAAGAACGTGACGGTCAGGTTCACCCCGCCGCCGGTCAGGACGTAGGTCGAGCGGGTGCCGGTGACCTGCAGGCTGACCTGGGTCATCGGGGTGAGGGCGGGCCCGGACGGCAGCGCGGGCGAGCCGGCGAAGACGTACGCGGCGCCGTCGATGCGGGCGAGGCCGCAGAGGGCGGTGGTGTGCCCGGTCCAGAAGCTGGACCAGGTGCCGGGGAGGTTGTCGGCCGGCTGCCAGGCGGACAGGTAGGGCGAGCGGACGATCAGCGGGGTCGCCGGCGGCCGGATCGGGCCGAAGGTGCCGGCGGTGGCGGCTGTGCCGGGCAGCCAGAGTGCCGCGGCGACGGCGGCGGCCGTACCCCCGGCGAGCCGGACCAGATCACGGCGGGTGAGTTCTCGGGAGGACATCGGTGGCCCCTTCCACGGCGTGCGAGCCGGTGCGGGAACAACTTTTACATCGTTGGTACAACGTTGTAAATCCGCCGTTGGCCGGAGTTGGTGAATCCTTTGCGGACCACTGGGGGCGCAGGTCCGGTGCGGATTCCGGCCGTGCGGGAACGCGCGGTCCGGTCGGCCCTGCTCAGGTCGTGCGGGGAGGCCGGTCCGAAGGTGGCCAGACGTACGGCAGGTCCGGCGACACACCGGGGAACTGGGCGGCGTAGTGGCCGGGATCCTTCCGCACGAGCGCGGACTGGTGGCTGAAGTGGACGGCCTCGTCGCCCAGCCAGGGCGGGAGGTCGCCGGTCACCGCGAGTTCGGCCTGGGCGCGAACCGCGGTCTTGCCGAGCGATTTCGCGTACTCGTCGACCAGCTTGACCGCGCACGTGTCGGCCGCGCCCAGGGCGCACCACACCGCGCACACCTCGAGGCCGTAGCGGGTCAACGCCTCCTCGTACCCCGTCCACATCTTCGCCGCCGGGTGGTGGCGCCAGCCGTAGCCCGGCACCACCAGCGCGCGCAGCACCTGGAGCGCCTCCACGCGCTGCTTGCCGAGCCGGCGGCGGTCGAGCGTGCGGGCGCTGGCGGTGAAGTCGGCACACGGCAGGAACGTTTGCATCCCGGCCGGGTACCCCACCCGAGCCCGGGAATGCGGGAGGATCGGGGACATGCACGCCGACCTCGTCTTCACCCGCGGCCCCGTGCTCACCCCCGGCGGCCGGGCCGGGTTCGCGGCCGTCCGCGGCGATCGGATCGTCGCCGTCGGCGATGATCCCGGCCCGCTGATCGGCCCCCGCACCGACGTCGTCGACCTCCGCGGCCGCCTGCTGCTGCCCGGTTTCCAGGACGCGCACGTCCACGCCGTCGGCGGCGGCATCGAGCTCGGCCGCTGCGACCTCACCGGCGCGACCACCATCGTGAGCTGCCTCGACGCCGTCGCCGCGTACGCGCGCGCGAACCCCCGGCTCGAGTGGCTCACCGGCAGCGGCTGGTCCCTCGACACCTTCGCGGGCGGCCTCCCCGACCGCCGGCTGCTCGACGCCATCGTCGCGGAAAGACCGGTCGTTCTGGTCAACCGCGACCACCACGGCGCCTGGCTGAACAGCGCCGCGCTCGCCCGCGCCGGGATCACCGCCGGCACCCCCGACCCGCCCGACGGCCGCATCGAGCGCGACGACGACGGCCCCACCGGCGTCCTGCAGGAAGGCGCGATGGACCTCGTCACCCGGCTGCTGCCACCGGCCACCGAGGTGGACGAGCTGACCGGCCTGCTGCGGGCGCAACGGCTGCTGCACTCACTCGGCGTCACCGCCTGGCAGGACCCGTTGCTCGGCGAGTACGGCGGCATGCCCGACCCGTCCCGCGCGTACGCCACGGCGTCGGACCGCGGCCTGCTGACCGCCCGCGTCACGGGCGCGCTCTGGTGGGACCGCGCCCGCGGCGCCGAACAGCTCCCGGAGCTGCTGGAGCGCCGGGAGTCGTTGCGCGACAGCGGTTTCCGCGCCGGCACCGTCAAGATCATGCTGGACGGCGTCGCCGAGAACCACACCGCGTCCCTGCTCGGCCCGTACCTGCGCACCGGCCACCGCGGGCTGAGCTTCGTCGACCCGGTGGCGCTGCGCGAGCACGTCACGCTGCTCGACGCGCACGGCTTCCAGGTGCACTTCCACGCGCTCGGCGACCGCGCGGTGCGGGACGCGCTGGACGCCGTCGAGGCCGCGCGCGCCGCCAACGGCGCGACGGATCACCGGCACCACCTCGCGCACCTGCAGGTGGTGCACCCCGACGACGTCCCGCGGTTCCGGCGGCTCGGCGCGACCGCGACGATCCAGCCGCTGTGGGCCGTGCACGAACCTCAGATGGACGAGCTGACCATCCCCTTCCTCGGTGCCGAACGGGCGTCGTGGCAGTACCCGTTCGGTGCCCTGCTGCGGGCCGGGGCCACCCTGGCCGCCGGGAGCGACTGGCCGGTGAGCAGCCCCGACCCGCTGCAGGGCATCCACGTGGCGGTGAACCGGATCCCGTACGGCGAGGACGTGCCCGCGTTCTTGCCCGGGCAGCGGATCGGCCTGGCCGCGGCGATCGCCGCGTACACGGCGGGCTCGGCCTACGTCAACCACCTCGACGACACGGGCGCGATCCGGGCCGGCCACCGCGCCGACCTGGTGGTGCTCGATCGCGACCCCTTCGCGGGCCCCGACCGGGAGATCGGGGCCGCGAAGGTCGCGATGACGTTCACCGGGGGCCGGTGCGTCCACGAGCCATGACGGCCCGCTCGGGCTCGACGCTCACCCGCGGGCGCAGCGGCAGGTTCTCCAGCCCCTCGACGTCGAGCACCAGGAACCAGTGCGCGTTCGCCGGGATGTGGATCTTGAACATCGGTGCGGTGGCCACCCCGCCGTGCATCCGGTAGTACTGCCGGCGCCGGTAAGCCTGGAAGTTGACCTCCGTCAGCAACCTGACGTTGGCCTTCGCCTCCAGGCGGATGGTGACCACCGC
Source organism: Amycolatopsis sp. cmx-4-37 (assembly GCA_049998055.1). Classification (GTDB taxonomy): domain Bacteria; phylum Actinomycetota; class Actinomycetes; order Mycobacteriales; family Pseudonocardiaceae; genus Amycolatopsis. Next base: position 322,509 of record JAEBEK010000010.1, read on the forward strand.
GTCTCTTCGCACCTTTCCGAGATCGAACACGTTCGCTTCCATTTCGCCCCATTCGACGCTTGGTTTGTCGTGAGTTCTGTGCCGCGGGCAGCGCGGATCGCGCCGCGGAACGCGACGGGAGGGAGTGCGGGGCGAGGTCAGCCGGGGCCGGTGCCCGGCTCGCAGGCCCGCCAGAGCGGGCGGAAGTCCCCGTGCGGCGGCACGGACGACCGGGTGGCGCGGGGTCCGTGCCCGGCGGTGAGGAAGGCGGCCGGGATCGTGAGGGCGGTCCCGCAGGCGGCGTCGACCGGGGCCGGCGACCGCGGCAACGGGGTGTGGTCCGGGCTTTGCCGCGGGTGGCGGACCGGCTGCGACGCGGCGTGGTGGTGGCCGCCGGATCGAGGCTTCGCGGCGGCAGGTTCGACGCTCGGACCGGGCCGATCGTCCGTCCGGGCTGGGGCTGGCGTGCGCGCGGTGCCGTGGACCGTGCTCGGGGTGGTTCCTTGGTGCGGCGGCGCGGGGTCCGCTGGGCGGGCGGGCCGGACCGGCGGTTCGAGCACGGACGGGTCGGCGGCCTCGGCCACCGGCGCGACGATCGGCTGCCCCACGGGCTCGACGACCGGGGTGACGACATCGCCGACGGGCCGGGTAACGGGCGAGAGGACATCGGCGACGGGCTCGACCAGCCCGCCGACGGAACCGACCACGGGCGAGACGACGGCACGGGTCGCGCCGAGAACCGGATCGAGCACGGGAGCGGTGGTCCGCACGACGTGCCTGACCGGCTCGAGAACGGGACCGACCGAGCGCACGACGTGCGACACCGGCTCGACCACGGGCGCAGCGGTGCGCACGACCGGCTCAGCGACCGGCACGACAGAGTCGACGATCCGCGTGATCGGCTCGACCACCGGCGCGGTGGAACGCACCACCTGCGACACCGGCTCAACGACCGGCACGACAGAGTCGACGATCCGCGTGATCGGCTCGACCACCGGCGCGGTGGAACGCACCACCTGCGAGACCGGCTCGACCACCGGCGCGGTGGAACGCACCATTTGCGAGACCGGCTTTACCACCGGTGCGGCAGAGCGCACCACCTGCAACACCGGCTGAACCACCGGCGCGACCGCCCCAGCCACCGGAGCCACCACCCCAGCCGCCCCTGGGCGGTCGCCGTTCGGCGCCCGGCTCACCCCACCCGGCTGTCCCCCGAGGACTCCCGCCACCACTTCGCCGACCGGGGCCGGCGGGCGCGTTGCCGCCTGGGCGTGGCCCGATACCCACCACGACACCAGCCAGAAACCCGCCAGCGCACCGGCCAAGACCAGCAAACGGCGGGCGGCGATGTGCGCGCCCCCCTCGTCGCGGGCCCTGGTCACGGTCGGCGAACCTCCAGAATGTGAGAAACAGGTCTGAGACCTACCCTCCAACGGCCGTCTCCACACGCGCGCTACGCGCCGCCTGGCGCGACCACTCGACCGGCCTAGTGCTTTGGGGTCGGCACGCCCGAACGGCGCCGCCACTTGGTGGAGGCCCCTCCCCCAGCCGGCAGTCAGGCTTCGTGAGAGCGCCGTTGGGAAGACAACGCTCCCAGCGCCAGGACACCGTGCTGGAGTCCCTCGCGGAACGTCGCGCGCTGGGCCGGGCTCAGGTCGGCGAGCAGTGCCTCTTCCACCTTCGACACCGCGGGCGCGCAGTCGGCCAGCAGCCGGTGCCCGGTCTCCGTCAGGCCGGCCAGCAGGACGCGCCGGTTGTCCGGCTTGGGGGTCCGCGCGATCAGGCCGCGCTTCTCCAGCGCCAGCACCATCTCGTGCATGGTCTGCGGACGCAGGAACGACCGCCGCGCCAGCTGCGCCGACGACAGCGCGCCGCTGGCCTCCAGTACCGTCAACGCCGTGTACTGCAACGTCGTGAGCCCGAGCGGCCGCAGCGCGTCGTCGAGCAGCGCCCTGATCACCAGCTCGAGGCGTTTGACCAGGTAGAGAGTCAACGGCGAGCCGGCCGGCTGCTGCTCCGCGGAGGTGCTCACGCCGCTCATCATGGCACGTGCGCGCGACTATGCTCCGATCATGGACCTCGGTCGGCAGACCCGCGTGCGGCACGCGTTCGACACCTTCTTCGGCCCGCCCGAGCCACCGGAAGCAGACCACGTCCTCGCCCTTTTCCGCCGCACCGCCGAGACCGTGCCCGCCTACCGGAAGTTCCTTCGAGACCACGGCATCGCGCCCGACGACATCGAGACCATGGCGGACTTCCGGCAGCTGCCGCTGCTCGACAAGGCGGGCTACCACCGGAAGTACCCGCTGCCCGAGCTGTGCCGCGGCGGCACGTTCGACGAGCTCGACATGATCGCCGTCTCCTCCGGCTCCAGCGGCCGGCCGACGATCTGGCCGCGCGCGCTCGAAGACGAGCTGCACGTCGCCCGCCGGTTCGAAACCGTCCTGGTGGACGCCTTCGAGGCCGATCGGCGCCGCACCCTCGCCGTTGTCTGCTTCCCGCTCGGCACCTGGGTGGGCGGCCTGTTCACCACGGCGTGCGTGCGCCACCTCGCGGCCAAGGGCTGCCCGATCACCGTCGTGGCGCCGGGCAACAACAAAGCGGAGATCCTGCGCGTGCTCCCCGAGCTCGCGCCGCACTTCGACCAGGTGGTGCTGCTGGGCTACCCGCCGTTCGTCAAGGACGTCGTCGACACCGGTCTCGCCGAAGGCGTCGACTGGCCCGCGTACGCGATCAAGCTCGTGCTGGCGGGCGAAGTCTTCTCCGAGCAATGGCGCGAACTCGTGGCGCGGCGCGCCGGGGTCGCCGACCCGGTCCGGGACATCGCGTCGCTCTACGGCACGGCCGACGCGGGCGTGCTCGGCACCGAAACCCCGCGGTCGGCGGGCATCCGCCGGTTCTTCGCCGACCACCCGGACCTCGCCCGCGAGGTGTTCGGCGACGCGCGTCTCCCGACGCTCGTGCAGTACGACCCGGCGAGCCGCTTCTTCGAGGAGCACGAAGGCACGCTCGTCTTCACCGGCGACGGCGGCATCCCGCTGATCCGCTACCACATCGCCGACGACGGCGGGCTCCTGCCGCACGCGGAGCTGCTGGACTTCTGCGCCCGCCACGGCTTCACGCCGCCGCCCGGGCCGGAGCTGCCGTTCGTGTACGTGTTCGGCCGGTCGCTGTTCACCGTGTCGTTCTTCGGCGCGAACGTCTACCCGGAGAACGTCACCGTCGGCCTGGAGCAGCCCGGTATCAGCGACACGGTGACGGGCAAGTTCGTCGTCGAGTCGGTCGAAGACGCCGACCGCGACCGCCGGCTGCGGATCACGGTCGAGACGGCGCCGGGGGCGGCCGCCGACGCGGGGCGGATCGCGGAAGCCGTGCGCGACCAGCTCGTGCGGCTCAACAGCGAGTTCGCGCACTACGTCCCGGCCGGGCGGCAGCTGCCCGACGTCGTCCTGCGCCCGCCCGGCGACCCGGAGTACTTCCCGGCCGGGGTGAAGCACCGCTACACACGGCCCTCCTAGACATCACGCCTGGGCTTGCGCGAGCTTGCGGAACCGCTCGCGCCGTTCGCCGGCCGACGAGCCGTCGGCGATGTCGTCGTCGAACCACGAACACAGCGCCGCCCACAGCTCCGCGCGGGCTCCGAAGCCGTCTTCCGCCACCAGGGACTGCTCCAGCTCGGCGATGTCGGCGGCCAGCTGGTCGAGGCGCTGGTCGCACTGGCGGACGTACTCGCGGACCACGATGTTCGCGTCCAGGCCCGTCTTCACCCGCCGGCCGGCGACGCCGCGCAGCTGGGCGTGCAGCCGTTCCTCGTGGTACGGCGGGAAGCCCGAGATCGACCCCGGGTAGCCCGAGTCGGACGCCCACGCGCGGAACGCGCAGATCGCCTGGTAGCGCGTGTACCAGTCCTGTTTGCCGGTCGCCAGCTCGGTCAGCTTGCGCCAGGCGTCGCGGTCGGCCGCGCGCCAGCGGTCACGCGTCCGGGTGTCCGGCGCCGGTCCGGTGTCGAGGACGCGGGCCCGCCAGAAGTGTGCGCGGCAGGCGGCGATCTCCCCGACGAGCTGCCGGACGTAGCTGACCTGTTCCCAGACGTGGGCGCGCTGCGGCCGCCGCGGCGCGGCGCGGTCCGGGGAGAACGTGACCATCTCGAAGACCCGGAACAGCTCGTGCCCGCGCAGGGCGGCGAGGTCGGGGTCCTCCTCCATCACCCACGACCGGCGTTCCGGCAGCCGCCCGCTGTGGCTGATCGTCGCCGCGTGGTAGAGCTCGCGGACCGCGCGGCGGGCCACTTCGTCCAGTGCTTTGCCTTCGAGACGCGGATTGCGGGCGTGGGCGCGGAGGTCGCGCTCGCCGCGCGGGCCCACTTCGCACATCGCGATGGCGTAGACGCTCGCCGCGTTGTAGCACTCCTCCCACGTCTTGCGCGGGCCCGCGGCTTCGACGGTTTCGTCGATCGCCCGCGGCCGCGGCGGCCAGTGCCGGTCCGGGCAGACGTCGGCGAGCCGCACGCGACTGCCCGGGTACGCGACCGCGGGCGCGGGGACCGCGCCGGTCACCGGCTCGACGTCGGCCATCGCGCGCCGGACCACCGCCCAGACCAGCGACAGGTCGAGCGCGCGGTTCGTCAGCTGCTGCCAGCTGCCGCGCCAGCGCCGCCAGAACCGGCGGTAGTCCGCGACGAGCCGCTCGATCTCGTACTGCGACAGCGCGCAGAAGTACGAGCGCATCTCGGCGGCCCGCTGGTTGTACTCGGCCAGCTGCGCCGGCGTCGCGTCGTGGACGACGAGCTCCTCGGCGGGGACCCGCATGACGCGGCGGTGCAGCTCGAGCCGCTCCTCCGGCGGGATCGCCGCCGGCCGGACGCGCACGTCCAGTTCGACGTAACGGCGGAAACGCAGCTCCAGCGCCTCTCGCAGCTCGGCGCGGCGCCGGGCCCGCGCGTCGCCGGGCGCGCCCGCCGTCGTGCGCCGCACCCACCACGAGCCGGCCACGGAGTCGCCGTGCCCGAGGACGAGCGCGTGCCGGTAGCGGGCGATCAGCAGCGCGACGGCGCGCCCGCGGCCGGCGTGGCGGGGCTGGCGCGCGAAGTCCGGGCCGATCCACCACCGCGCCAGCTTCGGGTGCCCCCGGCTGCAGACGGTGATCACGTCGTCGTAGGTGGCGAGCGCGTCGAGGTGCAGGTCGAGCTGTTCCTGCAGGGCGGCGATCTCGAGTCTGATGTAGACGTTCGACGGGTCGAGGCTCACCGCGCGGTAGTACTCGGCGAGCGCTTCGTCGTACCGGCGGTAGGTGATGAAGTGGTTGGCGCGCTGGTAGGCGTCGAACAGCTCGTACGGGATCTTCGCGCCTCGCCAGGCGGCCCAGTGGATGTTGGTGCGGACGTAGGCGCTGCGCGGGATGACGAGCGCGGCGACCGCGTTCGCCGCGCGGTGCAGCACGCGTGGCCAATTCGCGTCCTCGATCACCAGCGGGCCGGCGGCGAACCGCGGGACGCGGACCAGCTCCAGGATCAGCTGGTAGCGGCCGGTGGTGTTGCCGGGCCGGACCGTGCCGGTGATGGTGAAAGCGGCGGGTGGCTGGACGAGCCGGACCAGCTTCGTGGCGGCCTTCCACCAGCCTTCCGCGGAGTCGCCGGCGTGTTCGACGATCTGGATGAAGTCGTACGAGCTCCCCGCGCCCGGGACCGGGGTCGGGGTGTAGAGCCGGGAGTCGTTGAGGATCCGCTTGAACGCGGCGGTCAGCTCGACGGCGGAGTCGATCTCGCGGTCGTGGCTGGTTTCGGGGCGCTCGTCGGCGAAGAGGCGGATGTCGATCTGGTTGGCGCGGAAGGCGGCGGCCTCCAGCCGGGCCCGGCCGATGAAGTACAGCGTGAGCACCGCGGAGATGATCACGACGGAGGTCTGCAGCACGGTCCAGGTGATGACGCTCGCGACCTTCGGGTCGCGGACGAAGGTCCAGCCCTGGAAGAACGGCAGGTACGGGACGACGGCGAAGCCGGTCGCGACGAGCCCGGCCGTCACCGCCGCGAACCACCACCTGATCCGGTGAGCCGCCGGAAGTTCAGCCTGATCGAAGCCGCCGTGACGTCGCGCGGGCACCGTCGATCACCCCCTCGTGTCGCCAGGTTACTCGCGGAGGGGGTGCGTTTCGTTACGGCCCGTGATCCGCGAGCTCGGCGATCACCTGGGCGTGGCACAGTTCGGGGACGCACCAGCACCCGAGCCGCTTCCCGCGCAGCTCAGGCAGCACGGCGAGCAGGTCCGGCCGGGAAAGCAGGTGCGCCCGGTACTTCGTGACGACCTCCTCGCGGGTGCCGTCCGGACCGGGCCGGAACGGGCTCGCGAGCTTCGACCCCTCGAGGCGCCAGCCGCCGCGGTGCATCGCCCGCCCGACGTAGACGACGTCGGCGTACTCCGGGTCGTCGCGGTGGCCCTTGAGGTTGACGACGGTGGTGGGCATGCGGGCTCCTTCCTCGCCGCCCAGCCTGGCGGCCCGGGACCGGGGGCGCCAGGCGGGAGGTCACGGCAGCTTGACCGCCGGCCGATCACCAAGCCGCACCCGGTGGGTACGCCCGGTGGTCCGCCTAGTGCATGTGCACTATGCTGAGGGTTCACGGTTGAGCCGTCAGCCGCTGCCGGACGTTCCGCGCCCGGGCCGGCAGGCTGCCTTCACCGGCACCGCTCCGACCCACGTCCGGCCCGCCCCCGCTGCCCGACGAAAGGGTGTGCCCGCGATGGTTCCTGAACCTCGCTCGGCCGACCACGAGCTCGCCACCACCGCCGACTGGCTGAACGCCGGCGGCCGGATGTCCCTGCGCGTCTCGCGCCCCACCCCGCGCACCGTCCTCGTCCAGGTGTCCGGCGAGGTCGACCTGAGCACCGCGCGCAGGCTCGACGAAGTCCTGCGCGAACGCATCCGCGGCCCGGTCGGGGAGGTCGTCGTCGACCTCTCCGGCGTCACGTTCTTCTCCGTCGCCGGGCTGAACTCGCTGCTGCGCGCCCAGCTCCTCGCCGACGCCGCCGGGGCGCGCCTGACGGTGGACCCCGGCCGCTCGCGCGCCGTGCAGCGGCTGTTCACGCTGCTGCCGATGGACTTCTACGGCGTGATCAGCCCCCGGCCGGTCGGCTGACCCTCACGACGACGATCGCCCCAGCCGCCGGACGGCCTCGACGATCGCCGCGTTCGGCACGCCCTTCACCAGGTATTCGGTGACGCCGGCCGCGGCGAGCCCGGCCATCGAGGCCCGGTCGGCGTAGGCGGAGAAGGCCAGGATGGCGGTGTCCGGGCTGCGCCGGGCGATCTCGCGCGCGGCCCGGGCCCCGCCGCCGCCCGGCATCCGGACGTCGAGGACCGCGACGGCGGGCCGGTGGTGCTCGGCGAGCCGGATCGCCTCGTCGGCGTCGACGGCGACCGCGACGACGGCGATGTCGGGCTCCTCGTCGAGGACCTCCTTGAGGACGGCGCGGATCATCTCGTCGTCGTCGGAGATCAGCACCCGCACCTCGGTCACGGTTCGAACCCCGCCGCGTCGGGCAGCAACGGCAGCCAGAACTCGACGGCCGTGCCGCGGCCGGGCACGCTCGTCACCGACAGCCAGCCGTGCGCCGCTTCGGCCCGTTCGTGCATCTCGACCAGGCCGAAGTGGCCCGCGCCGGCCTCGTCCGCCGCCGTGCCGTCACCGTCGTCGGTGATCCGCACGAGCGTCCCGTTGTCCACTGTGGACAGATGAAGGTCGACCCGGGTGGCGCGGGCGTGCTTGTGGACGTTGCTGAGCGCCTCCTGGCAGATCCGGTACACGGTGATCGCGGCGGCGGGCGACGGCTCGGCGGTGAGCTCGTCCCGCAGCGTGTGCGCCAGCCCCCAGCGGGCCGCGACCTCGTCGACGTAGCCGGAGACGGCCTCGACCAGGCCGTGCCGGTCGAGCTCCGGCGGCCGCAGCCGGGAAACCAGGCTCCGCAGCCTGCCGGTGGCGGCCCGCACCGCCTCGTCGAGCCCCCCGACGGCGCTCGCGTGCGGCTCCGGCAGGCGGGCGGCGAGCAGCTGCAGGCGCATGCCGACGGCGACCATGGACTGGATGGACTCGTCGTGGACGTCCCAGGCGATCCGGCGCCGTTCGACCTCCTGCGCGTCGACGAGGTGGCCGACGAGCCGGCGGCGTTCGCGCAGGGCCCGCTCGGCGTTGCGGCGCTCGGTCATGTCGCGCGTGACCTTCCCGAAACCCTGCAACCGGTGCCGCTCGTCGAACAGCGCCGTGATCACGACGTTCGCCCAGAAGCGGGTGCCGTCCTTGCGGACCCGCCAGCCCTCGTCTTCGAGGCGCCCCTCCTCGACGGCGAGTTCCAGCTCCCGCGCCGGCTTTCCGGCCGCGACGTCTTCGGGCGGGTAGAACATCGAGAAGTGCCGCCCGATGGCCTCCGCCGCCGTCCAGCCCTTGATGCGTTCGGCCCCGGCGTTCCAGCTCGAGATGTGGCCGCCCTGGTCCAGCATGAAGATGCCGTAGTCCTGCACGCTCTGCACCAGCAGCCGGAACCGCTCTTCGCTCTCCCGCAACGCTTCCTCGGCGTCGCGGCGCTCGGTCATGTCGCGCGTCACCTTGCCGAAGCCCTGCAAGCGGCGCTGGTCGTCGAACAACGCCGTGATCACGACGTTCGCCCAGAAGCGCGACCCGTCCTTGCGGACCCGCCAGCCCTCGTCTTCGAGGCGCCCCTCCTCGACCGCGAGTTCCAGCTCCCGCGCCGGCTTTCCGGCCGCGACGTCTTCGGGCGGGTAGAACATCGAGAAGTGCCGCCCGATGGCCTCCGCCGCCGTCCAGCCCTTGATGCGTTCGGCCCCGGCGTTCCAGCTCGAGATGTGCCCGCCCTGGTCCAGCATGAAGATGCCGTAGTCCTGCACGCTCTGCACCAGCAGCCGGAACCGCGCCTCGCTGTCGCCCGAAGCTTCGTGGGCCGTCAGGTCACGCGTGACCGTCTCGAACCCCCGCAGCCGGTGCTGCTCGTCGAACAACGCCGTGATCACGACGTTCGCCCAGAATCGGGTGCCGTCCTTGCGGACCCGCCAGCCTTCGTGCTCGAGGCGCCCCTGCTCGACGGCGATCTCCAGCTTCCCGGCGGTCCCCGCCTCGGCCGGGGACAGCACCGAGAAGTGCTGCCCGGCCAGCTCCTCCGCGCGCCACCCGGTGCTGCGCTCGGCCTCGGCGGTGCAGGTCACCACGCGGCCTTCCGGGTCCAGCGTCACGAGCGCGCGGTCGTCCATGCGGCAACTGTGCCGGATGCGGGCCCGGGCGGCACGGCGCGTCAGCCGGCGAGCTCGGCCGACGGGGCGGGCAACGCGCACCAGACCACCTTTCCCGGGCCGTGGCGCGTGCTCCCCCACGCCAGGGACAGGCGCTCGACGAGGGCCAGGCCCCAGCCGCCGTCGGCGCCGGGCGCCCGCCGCACGGGCGGCGCCGGGTCGTCGTCGAAGACCTCGATGCGGACGTGCCCGGCTCCGGCGCTCAGCCGGAGGACCGGACGGCCGGCCCCGTGCCGCAGGGCGTTGGTGGCGAGCTCGGTGACGACCAGCAGCGCGTCGTCGACGAGCGTGCCGCAGGCCCAGGTCGTCAAGGTGAGCCGGGCGAACCGGCGCACGACGGCGAGGCCGCCGGCCGCATCGGTCAGGCGGCACTCCGCGACGGGCTGCACCGGGACGTCCACGGGGTCAAGCGTGGCGGACGGCGTGCAACCGCACGAGATGCAAACCGGGACCGCGCGGCTGATGCACGTGCATCAGCCGAGTAGGCCCTCCCGGCGGGCCACGGCGACCGCTTCGAGCTTCGACCGCGCGCCGAGCTTCTCCAGCACCCGCTGGACGTGGTTGCGCGTGGTGTTGCGGGAGACGCCGAGGCGCGCCCCGATCTCCTCGGTGGTGGCGCCCTCCGCGAGCAGGTCGAGGGTCTCGCGCTCCCGCGCGGTCAGCTCCGCGCCGCGAACGGGCAGCCGGCCGGTGAGCCGGTCGAAGATCTCGGGCAGCAGCTCCGGGTCGAAGACCACGCCGCCCGAGGCCACGTCGCGCACCGCGGACTCCAGCGCGCCGAGCTGCGACGACTTGAGCAGGAGCCCGGCCCCGCCCGCCTTCGCGACCTGCACGGCGACCGACGGCGTCGCGTCCCCCGTCAGCACCAGCACGCGCGCGCCGCCGGAGCCGAGCTCCGCGATGACGCCGAGGGCGTCGCCGTCGGCGAGGCGCCGGTCCAGCACCACGACGTCCGGTTCGTGTTCGCGCGCGTCGGCGACGGCTTCCGTGCGGGAGCGGGCGCGGCCGACCACGGTGATCCCGTCGGCGCGGTCGAGCGCCAGCTGCAGCGCCTCCGCCACCATGTCGTGGTCCTCCACGAGCAGGACTCGGACGGGACGGGGCTCATCGGCGCTGCTCACGGGGTTCCCTCGCTGGACGGATCGGTGCCGGTCCATCCTAGGCGCGTCCGCACCGGGGCGCGGACGTCCGTCACCACGCCGGCGAGCTCTGCCGCAGCAGTCCCTCGGGCCCGGTGACCGGCAGCCGGTCGAGGAGGTCCTCGTGGTGGCCGCCCGTCCGGAACACCGGCGGCCGGAACGATCCCGGCGGCGGCCCGGCGACCCGCAGCACGTCCAGGAACCGCGCGACCGCGCGCGGCGACGGCAGGACTTCGGCCCCGCCGAGGTAGGCGAGCACCGTCGGCTCGCCGCCGCCCCCGGGCTCGACCACCGCCGACCAGCCGTGCACCTCGTCCCAGATCAGCGCGAGGTCGTGCCCCGGCAGGTCCGGCAGCTCACGGTCGAGGGCGACGTAACCGGAGGTGGGCACGTCGAGGTCGAGCGAACACGATTCGAACCCGACGCCGACGGCGCCGGCGACCCGGGCGAGGTAGGCCCGCAGACCGCGGGTGAAGTGATACTCGATGTCCTTGCCGAAGTCGATGAGGGTGTTCATGATCTCGCCTCCCACGCCGCCGCAGGGCCGATATACCCCCTTCGGGCGAAGATCACACTCTCGGGTCACTCCTCGATCGCGCCGCCGACGGCTCGCAGGTGCGCGCGGAAGGTCAGCGCCGGGTCCGCCTCGCGCGCGGCGAGGAACTCGGAGAAGCGGACCTGCTCGCGCAACGGTTCGCCGCCCCGGATCCGCTCCGCCTGGCGGCGCTCGGTGTCACGGATGCCTTCGGCGAGTGTGAAGAGCTCATCGGCGCGATCCCGCGGGAGGAAGACGACACCGTCGTCGTCGCCGGCGACGAGGTCCGCCGGCCCGATCCGCCAGGTGCCGACGACCGCGCCGCCGTCGACGCGCGGACCGAGGCTCAGCGGGCCGGTGGGGATCGAGCCGAGGCTGAACACCGGCAGCCCGATCGCGCGGATGTCGGCGGTGTCGCGGTGCAGGCCCCAGATCACGACCCCGGCGAGCCCGGCCGCGCGCGCTTCGAGGACGACGAGGTCGCCGACGCAGCTTTCGTCGAGGCGGCCGCCGTTGTCGACCACCAGGACCCCGCCGGCGGGGGCGTGTTCGAAGGCCTCGAGGAAGACGTCGACGCTGCCGACGTGCCGGGCCGGGACGGCCGGGCCGAGCAGGCGGGTACCGGGCACCACCGCGCGCGTCGGCGCCGGGGCGCAGCGCACCGGGAGGCCGGCGCGGATGCAGGCGTCGGCGAGGTGGGCGGTGGTGAGCGTTGCGAAGCGGGTGCTGAGATCCATGCCTCGAAGCTAACCACCGTTCCCGGTTTCGGTGGTCACCCAGGCGAGGTAGTCCGCGCTGCCGCCTTCGATCGGGGTCGCGATCACCTCGGGCAGGTCGTAGCCGTGCAGCTGCCTGAGGCGCTCGGTGAGCGCGGGCACCCGGGCGGCGGTCGTCTTGATCTCGACGCGCCATTCCCGGTCGGTCCGCACCTCACCCTCCCAGCGGTAGACGCTGGTCACCGGCCCGACGACCTGCGCGCAGGCCCCGAGCCGCTCTTCGATCGCCTTCGCGGCCAGGTCCCGGGCCGCAGTCTCGGAGTCGGTCGTGGACGTCACGATCACGTGCTCTGCCGCCATGCGGTGAGGTTACCGGCGGTGGGGGCGGCGGGGTGGTGAGCGGAAAGCCGCTCGCGGCGGGTCCGAGCCGCGGGTGCGGGGACGCCGGCGGCAGCTGCGGCGGTGTGGGCGCGCGGCCCCGACGTCATGAACGAGTCGTTCATGACGTCAGGCGCGGTGAACGACTCGTTCATGACGTCCGCGGGTCCCGAGCAACCCAGTCCCGGCTCTAGGACCGCCGCAGCGCGGTGCGGGAAGCCCGTCGCGGCGGGTCCGAGCCGCGGGTGCCGGGACGCCGGCGGCAACCGCGGCGGTGCGGGCGCGCGGCGGTGAGCAGGGAGCCGCTCGCGGCGAGTCCGAGCCGCGGGTGCCGGAACGCGGCGGCCGCGGCGAACGGGAACAGGCGGATGGCGGCCGCACTGAGCGGAAGGCGACCGCGGGCGCCGGCAGCCGCGGCGGTGTGGGCGGCGCGCGGCTAGCGGGGAAGCCGCTCACCGCGCCGCGCGCGGAAGATCCGCCGCACCCGCCCCCTCGGCAGAACCCCGGCCGGTTCCCGGCGGCCGGGCCGGCCCCCGAACCGCCTGCGCCGCCGACCCGGCCCCCTCGCCCCCGCGACCCCGGCGGAACCCTTGCGCCGCCGGGAACTCCTAAGTCGTGGACTTGGTCGTCGTGGTCGTCGGTGTGGTGGTCGTCGTCGGTGTGGTCGTGCGGGTCGGCGTCGGCGTCCTCGGCGGGGTCTTGCGCCGGGTCGGCGGGGCGGTCGTGTGCGGGGCCGCGACCGTCGCGTGCGTCGTCTCCGGCGTCTCCGGGGGCGGCAACGTCACCAACGTCGGCGTCTCGGTCGCCGGGCTCGTCGCCGGCGGGGTGCCGCCCGAGGGGCTCCCGCCCGAACTCGCCACCGCCACCGCCACCCCGCCGATCGCCACCACCGCCACCGCGCACAGTCCCACGACGACCCCGCGGCGCGAGGCCCGCCGTCCCGGGCTCGCCTCGGTCTTCGCGCGACCCAGCGACGGCGGCGGGGCGCCCGCGCCGAACCCGGGCGTCGCCAGCTCCTTCGTCTCCTCGCGCGGCGCCGGCCCGCGCGGGACCGGGACCGGCGGCGGCACCGGCCGGATCGCCGGCTGCGAGCGCGTCGCCTGGACCGGCCCCGACCGGCCCGACGCCAGCGCCGCCGCCCCCAGCGCGACCCCGTACTTCGGGTGGATGTCGACCGCCGTCGGGCGGCCCAGCTCCGCCGAAACCAGCTGGGACACCAGTGGGATCCGCGACGAGCCGCCGACCAGCAGCACCGCCCCGAGGTCGGCCGGCCGGAGGTTCGCCGAGCGCAGCGCCCGGTGCAGCGAGCCGATCGTCGCGGTGATCGACGGGCGGACCATCTCCTCGAACTCGCCGCGGGTCAGCCGCACCTCCGTCTGCACCGACGGCAGCAGCACCGGCACCGCCGTCTCGGTGTCGGCCGACAGGGCTTCCTTCGCCAGCACGCATTCCTGACGCAGCCGGACGACCGCGGCCACCGCGCCCGCGTCGTCCGGGTCGATCTGCGACAGCTTCCCGTCGAGCGCCCGGTCGACGTGCCCGAACACCGCTTCGTCGAAGTCGACGCCGCCGAGGCCTTCGATGCCTTCCGGCGTGCCGAGGATCTCGAAGCCGGTGCCGCGCTTGCGGAGCACGGTCGCGTCGAACGTGCCGCCGCCGAGGTCGTACACCGCGACGACGGCGCCGTCGTCCAGCCGTTCCTGCGATGCGTAGTGCGCCGCCGCCGCTTCGGGCTCGGTGATCAGGCCGACCCGGTCGATGCCGGTGAGCCGTGGCACCTGCTCGAACAGCTCCCGCTTGTACGGCCCCCAGTTCGCCGGGTGCGTCAGCGTGATCCGGTCGGGCCGGCCGCCCTGCTGCCCGGCGACCGTCCGCACCACGTACCCGAGCAGGTGCGCCATCAGCGACGCCACCGAATGCGGCGCACCGCCGAGCAGCACCGGCGTCGGGTCGCCGAGGCGCCGCTTGAACTCCCGCGCCACGCGATCCGGCTCGACGGCCGCGCGCCGGCTCGCGGCGTCTCCGACGAGCACGCCGCCGTCGGGCCGCAGCAGCACCACCGACGGGATGGCCGCCGTGCGGTCGCCGAGCGACACCATTTCGACGTGGCCGGCGCTGTCGACGGCGGCGGCCGTGAAGGTCGTGCCGAGGTCGATGCCCAGTCCGTAGCCCATGTCAGCCTCCGCCGGCGGTGTGCGCGTGATCAAAAGTCGGATGTGCTTCCGGAACCGGCTCCGGTTCCTCGAGGTGGTCTTCGTGCTCCGGCGGACCGGGTGGTTCCGGTGGCGGCGGGGGTCCGTCGTGCGGCTCCGGCGGCGGTTCGCCGGGAACGCCGTGCGCCTCCGGCTCGGGGTGCCGCGGCGGCTCGAACGGGTGCTTCTCCTCCGCCGGCGGGTGCGGCCGCGAGCCGGTGACCTCGCCGGCGTCGTGGTGCGCCGGTGCGCGTTCGGTGGCGAAGCTGTGCCGGGCGGCGGGGTGGCCGGCGAGCGAGGCCGAGGCCGAGGCCGGCAGCGTGGTCTCGACCGCCGCCAGCGCGGTGTCCATCGTGGACGGCTGGCGGGCGAACGTGACGACCGGCGGGGACGGCGGTCCGGGCAGCGACGGCGCCGGAGCCGTGACCGACGCGATCACCGTGGCCCCGCGGCCCTTGTCGGTGATCACCTCGGTCTGGTGGATGGTCGGCCCGGCCGGCTCGCCGAACGGGTCCTCGGCGGTGGCCTGCTCGTCCACGCCGACCTCGACGTCGATCCCCGGCGGCCCCGTCTCGGCCTCGTCGAGGACGACCGTCTCCTCCTGGAACACCTCGATGTCGCCGTGCCCCGGCGCGTCGGGCGTGAGCTCGTAGGTCAGCGAACCCTCGTGCTCCACCGTGATCGTGCCGTCCGGGTTCTCGTGGATCACGATGTCGGCGTCCTGGACGATGTCGATGTCGGTGTCGCCCGGGGTCCCGTCGCCGGGCACGACGATGTGCTGGTGGTCCACGTAGACCTCGTCACGGCCGTGGTTGTGCACCACGAACCGCTCGGTCGCGTCGATGATGAAGTTGCCGAACTCGTCCTCGCGGACGTCGATCTGCTCGAACTCCTCGACGGCCGGCAGGTTCGCCAGGGGCGTGCCGTCCGTGGTTTCCGGGTGCCAGACCGTGCCGGTCCGCGCCTCGACGGAGCCGTCTTCGCCCCGGGTGACAGTGCTGGTCTCTACCTGGGGCACGTACTCGTGCGCGGGGGCGTCGTGCGGGGTCTCCGCCGCGGCCGGCTCCGGCCGCGGCGGAGGCGCCGGCATCCCGGGGGATCCGGGCGTGAGCGCGTTGCCCGCCACCTCCGACGCGACGGCACCGGCGACGGCCGCGGCCGCCCGCTTGATCTTCTTCGGCAGTTCGTTCACGACAAGACCTCCGCCCGGGCTTCGCTGAGCAGAATTCCTTCGCAGGTGCGCACGAGCACGCGGGCGGCGTCGCGGACGTCGCGCGGGGACGCGGGGTGCTCGGCGCGCCGCTGCCACCTCAGCAGCTGCGCGCCGAGCGCTTGCCGGACCGCGGCGCGGCCCGCGTCGACCGGCAGGTCGAGCCGGCTCGCCACGTCCACCCCGGCCGCGCCGAGCAGCCGTTCCGCGTCGCGCGCCTCGTCGGTGGTGAAGAGCACGACGCCGAGCCGGATCGAGTCGATCAGCTGGATCTCGGCGAACTCGTGCGCCCCCGCGACGATCCGCTCCCATTCGTGCAGCAAGCCGCCGGTGCGATCCGGGTAGGCGCGCAGCACGTGTTCCACCGCCTGCAGGGCCGAGCGCGCCTTGAGGACGTCGGCCCGCGCGGCGAACTGGGTGGTCAGCAGGGACCGCAGCCGGTGCAGGCCGCTGCGGGCCAGCAGCTCGCCCGAGAGCGCCCGCGCGCCGGTCACCAGGCCGCCGCGGGTCAGCTCGACCGCCAGCCGGACGCCGAACAGGCCGTAGCGGCCCAGCAGCTCCGCGCGTTCCGCCGCCGGAACGTCCACTTCGGACTCCGCGCGGGCGAGCCGGTCGGCCGACGTCAGCAGCCGCGCGACCTCCGCCTCCGGCGCGGCGGCCAGCAGCCGGAACGCCCGGTACTCGGACTCCTTCAGCGACGCGGCGGAGCTGGCCAGCAGGCCGGCCACCGGGACCACGGTCTGGCACAGGCCGCGGACCCGCGAGTCGCGGGCGTAGCGGTCGGCGATCTTCGCCGCCGAGTCGAGCGCGTCGGTGCGGGCGTGCCCGACCTCGTCGGCCCGCGACAGCACGCCGATCGTGTTCACCGGGCGCCGCTGCGCCGGGTCGTCGTGGAAGGCGTCGAGGAACCGGACGTCGTCGCCGTGGACGTGGCGCATCAGGTACACCACGGCGTCCGCGGTGCCGACGCCGTCGCCCTCGGGGACCAGCGCCGCTTCGGTGCGGCCGGAGACTTCCGAGCGCGCCGAGCCCAGCCCGGGCGTGTCGATCAGCGTCAGCACGCGCAGCGCCGGCGACGGCCAGTCGACGACGAGCCGGTCGACGTCGCCGGGCGCCATGCCGAGCTCGAGCCCGAGGGTGCCGCACAGGCGCCCGAACGGCAGCTGGCGCGGGATCCCCCGGACCGGGTGCAGCATGATCCGGTAGGTCGGGCCGTTGCGGTACCAGGTGACGACGCGGGTGCACTCCCCCGCGTCGGTCGCCGCCAGCTCCTGGCCGACGAGCGCGTTGAGCAGCGTGGACTTGCCGGCCTTGACCCGGCCGGCGATGGCGACGCGCAGCGGTTCGGCCAGCCGCCCGGCGATCTGCCGCAGCTGCGGCTCGGCCGGCGTGCCGGCGTACCCGGCGCGCGCGCGGGCGACGAACCCGCGGACCTGGACGTGGAGCGGGGTCATCGCGTCACCGCCGGGACGGGCGCGGGCGCGGCTTTGGAGGCGCTGCGCAGGAGGAGCTCGTCGGCGCGGCGGCCGAGCACTTCGAGGGCTTCGATGTCGGCCTCCAGGCGTTTCAGCTCGCCCGTCTCGGCGTCGTCGTCGACGACCGCCTTCTTCGCGTTCGCCAAGGCTTCGGTGAGGGACCGCTGCAGTTCTTCGACGCGCGCGCTGTAGGCGTCGCGGAGTTCTCTTTGGACGGTCCGCATCGCGTCGCGGGAGTCCTTGCCGACCTGGAGGTTGAACTCGTCGACGAACCGGCGCACGGCGGTCTTGGCCAGGCCGCGGCGCTTTTCCAGCTGCCGCTTGCGCTCGTCGAGGAAGCCGGAGCGGCCCATGAGCAGGCCGGCCGCGACCCCGAACGGCGTGGGGATGGCCAGCGCGGCCATCTTCGTGAGCATGGAGAACATGAGGAAGCCGCTGTAAGCCTTCTGGAACGCGGCCATCCCGGTGGTGCCACGGGTCTTGACACCGGTGAACGACGAGTCGATGTCGATCTCCTCGACGACCTGGACCGGCGCCTGCACTTCGCGGGGCAGCACGGCCTGGGCCTCGGCGAGCTCGAAGTGCTCGGCGACGCGGGCCGCGAGGCCGCGGGCCTGTTTGATGAAGGTCGCGTAGTTCTCGAGCGTCTCGTTCGCGAGGCGCTGGCGCAGCCACTTCTCGAACTCGGCCCAGTTCTTGGCGGGATCACCGTCCTCAATGGCCTCTTCGGCCTCGTGGAGGACACCGCGCGAGCGGGCGCGCAGGTCGTAGTCCACATCGGACGAGATGTCCGCGAAGCCGTCGAAGAGCAGCTGCTGCCACTTGGAAGACTGGCTGCGCAGCGCGTCGACGCGGTCGTTGACCCGGGTGAGCTCCGCGACCAGCGCGGCGGACTGCTCGGGGTGGGCGAGCGCGGTGCGGCGGGCGCGCAGGGCGGCGCGCAGCTGGCCGACGGCGGATCCGACGTGCAGGCCCACGGCGTTGAGCGCGGACCGTTCGGCGTCGCCGACCACCGCCTGCAGGCGCTTGACCAGCTGCGGGAAGCCGGATTCGACGTTCAGCTCCTGATCGGCCGAGCGCGCCGCGACGGTACGCAGCTCCGAGGAGACGGCGACGGTGTCGATGGCGATCCCGCACGCTTCGAGGTGGCCGGCGTTGAGCTCGAGGATGCGCCGCCACTGCGGGTAGAGGTCGATCTTGGTGAGGACGAAGAAGACGCTCGGGCAGAGTTCCTTGACGGTGCGGAGGAAGCGCAGCTCGGCGGCGGTCAGCTCCTGCGAGGCGTCGGAGAGGAAGAGGACGGCGTGCGCCCGCGGGAGGGAGCTGACGGTGACAGCGTTGTGCAGTGAGCCGAGGCCGCCGACGCCGGGGGTGTCGACCAGCACCAGCCCGCCGGAAAGCAGCTGGCGGCTGATCGACGCGGTGACGGATTTGAGCTTGCGGACGTTGCCCGGGTTCCCGGCCTCGCTGACGTGGGTCGGCAGGTCGTCGAGGGAGATCCGCTCGGTCCACGGCGGCGACGACGGGTCGGCCGGCTCGTAGGTCGCCAGAGCCCCGGACTCCGGCGCGAACCGGACGACGGTCGGCACCGCGGTCGCGATGTCGTCGTCGACCGGGCAGATCTTCGCGGTCAGCAGGGCGTTGACGAGAGAACTCTTGCCCTGCTTGAACTCCCCGACGACGTAGACGGTGACGTCGGGCTCGGACAGCAGGCGCCGGGCGTCGGTGAGGCGCTGGACGAGATCGTCCCGCCCGTAGGCCTTCGCTCCCTTGACGGCGAGGTCGAGGGTGTCGAGGGCGATGTGCCCCCCGCCGCTCGGCTCCTGCATGACCGCTCCTCGTTCGTTACGCCGGCTCAGTAGTGGTCGACGTCGTGGTGGTGGTCGGCGTGGTGGTCGTGGTCGTGCCCACCGCCGTGGTGGTGGTGCTCGTGTTCGTGGCTCTCGTAGCCGTGGTGGCCGGTCGAGGCCTGCTCGTTGAACTGGTCGCCGCCGTGGTGGCCGCTCGAGCCCTGTTCGTTCTGGAAGATGTTGCCGTGGCCGCCTGCGGAGGCCTGCTCGTTGAACTGGTTGCCGCCGTGGCCTTGGCCCTGTTCGTTCTGGAAGATGTTGCCGTGGCCGCCTGCGGAGGCCTGCTCGTTGAACTGGTTGCCGCCGTGGCCTTGGCCCTGTTCGTTCTGGAAGATGTTGCCGTGGCCGCCCGTCGAGGCTTGTTCGTTGAACTGGTTGCCGCCGTGGCCACCCGAGCCCTGCTCGTTCTGGAAGATGCTCCCGTGACCGCCGGTGGAAGCCTGCTCGTTGAACTGGTTGCCACCGTGACCGCCGGAACCCTGCTGGTTCTGGAAGATGTCCCCGCCGCGGCCACCGGTCGACGCCTGCTCGTTGAACTGATTCCCCCCGGAACCACCCGAACCCTGCTCGTTCTGGAAGATGTCCCCGCGACCGCCCGTGGACGCCTGCTCGTTGAACTGATTCCCACCGTGACCACCGGAACCCTGCTGGTTCTGGAAGATGTCTCCCACACCGCCGCCGGTCGAGGCCTGCTCGTTGAACTGGTTGCCACCGTGGCCACCCGAGCCCTGCTCGTTCTGGAACACGTCACCGTGGTGGCCGGCGGAGGCCTGCTCGTTGAACTGGTTCCCGCCGCGGCCGGAGCCCTGCTCGTTCTGGAAGATGTCCCCACGCCCACCAGTCGAAGCCTGCTCGTTGAACTGGTCCCCACCCCGGCCGGAACCCTGCTCGTTCTGGAAAACGTCGCCCGATGAAGTCGTCATCGTGTGTACTCCTGACATTCGGATCGGTGAAGCCCGCGCCCCTCCGTTGTCATCCAGTCTTGGGCCGGACGGCGCGCGGGTCATGAGTAGCGGCCTACTCGGCTTCCGCACGACCCCACTCCGGGACTACCTATGGGCCATCCCCAGGACTACTCCCCGAGGCGAGCGGGCCTACCACCGAAGCCAGCTCGCGCCGCCCGGAAATACCCAGCTTCGCGTAAACGCCGTGCAGCACGTTGTCGACCGTGCGCACCGAAACCACGAGCCGGTCCGCGACCGCGCGGCTCGTCAAGCCCGTGGCCACCAAGCGGGCGATCTCCAGTTCGCGGACCGTCAGGTCGAGGGGCGTGTCCAGCGAGGAAAGCGCCGGCGTCGCGGCGTCCTCACAGGACGCCAGCCACGCCCGTGCCCGCTGGGCCGACATCGCCGCGCTGCCGTTCTTGCCCTCCGCGCGATATATCCGCGCTGCCTGGGCCGAGGCCTCCGCGGCCAGCAGCCGGGCACCTGTGTCGGCGAAGGACGAAGCAACCGCATCCAATGCCGAAGCGTCCGAGACGGCCGCGGCGTGCGCCGCGTACAGCTCCGCCATCCCGCCCGCGGACGGGATCTCCCCCGGCGCGCCCCCGAACCGGACCAGGTCGTGCCGGATCTCCGCCGCGACCGCGAACCGGCCGTCTTCCGAAGCGGCCGAAGCGGCGGACGCACCCAGCGCCAACGCCCGGGACAGCTCGCCGCGCGCCGCGGCCACCCACGCGCCGTCCCAGTCGCCGAGCGGCTCCGCCACCCGTCCGCTCATCGCCGTCGCCCGCACCAGCGCCGCGGCGACCGCGGGGCGGAACTCGTGCGCCTGGTCGTGCGCGTCCGCGGCGAGGGCCTCCCGCAGCCAGCGGATCGCCCCGCGGACGTTGCCGCAGGCGAGCGCGACCGTCCCGAGGGACGCCGCCGCGCCCGCGACCGCCGGGCCCCACCGGTCCCGGACGGCGTCGCGGTAGTCGTCACCGGCCCGGTCCTCGGCTTCCTCGAGCCGGCCCGCCCGGCACAGCGCGACGATCCGGGCGTGCTCCAGCCGGACCCGCGCGCCGGGCGCGGACGCGTCCGAGATCCGCGACGCGATCTCCAGTCCCTCGTCGACGACGCCGAGGCACGCCGCCGTCCGCCCGGTCGAAGCGAGCGCCCCGGCCGCGACCACCAGCGCCGCGAGCCGAAGGGCGTCGCCGCGGCGGTTGCGGTCCAGCACCGGTCCGAGCAGGTCGAGGGCCTCGCTCGACGCACCCGCCGCCGCCCGCAGGGCCGCCCGGGCCGTCACGAGATCGTCGAGAGTCCCCGACACCGCCGTCTCGGCCGTGTCCAGGACCGCGGCAGCCTCCTCGAACCGGTTCAGGCCGAACGCCAGGTTCCGGGCCCGGGTCGCCGCGACGCGGGCGTGCTGCGCGTCCGACACCGTCTCGCCCGCGAGCTCGGAAAGCAGCGAGCCGGCGTCGGCGTGCCGGCCGCCGGCGACCCGCACCTGGGCGAGCAGGAACTTCGCGCCGAAGCCGCCCCCCATCCGGACGGCTTCGGCCGCCAGCTGCTCGGCCTGCGGGAAGTCCTTGCGCAACAACGTCTCCGCCGCGGCGCGCACCAGCTGCGGATCGGTCGGCAGCCCGGCGGCGAGGCGCCACCGCACCAGCCGCGGCTTGTCCTCGGCGCGGCGCGCGCCGGTGAGGTCCAGGGTCCGGGCGAGGATCCGGTAGGTGTCGCGCTGGCGCAACGGCGACGTCCGGCGCCGGATCACGTCGGCGTAGAGCGGGTGCGCGAGGCGGACGTTCAGCCGCCGCCCGGTCCGTTCGGAGACGACCAGCCCGGCCTGCTCGGTCGAGGCGAGCAAGTGCCCGGCGCCGAGGCGCACCAGCGGTTCGCTGCCCAGCGGCTCCCCGAAGGCGAGCAGCTCCAGCAGCCGCCGTTCGTCGGCGTCGACCCGGTCGGTGCGGGTTTCGATCAGCTCCACCAGCCGCGGGGTCGCCATGAGGGCACCGGTCCACCGCCAGACGCCGTCCTCGGCCGACAGCGAGCCGCTGTCGAGCCCGCCCTGCAGGAGCTCGCGCAGGAACAGCGGGTTGCCCAGGGTGAGGTGCCAAAGCCGGTCCTCCGCGCCGTCGTCGAGCCGCCCGCCGAGCACCGCGGTGATCAGCTCGGTGGTCCGCGGGCGCGTCAGCTCGCCGACGTCGAGACGCTCGGCGACGCGGTCCTTCCACATCGCGAAGACCGGGTCGGGCACGCTCACCCCGTGCGGCGCGAGCACGATCACGAACGCCGACGCGGTCGCGGCCAGCTGGTGCACCAGGGTCGCGGACAGGTCGTCGAGCAGGTGCGCGTCGTCGACGCAGAGCACCAGCCGGCGCCCCTCCGCACCGCGGGTGAGGTGGCCGGCGACCTGGTTGAGCCGGTGCGCGCGGTCCCCCGTGCCGTCCGCGCTGCCGGGCAGGAGGTGCGCGAAGGCGCCGAACGGGATCGTCGAGGCCGAGGACATCGCGCGCACCCAGTGCGTGCGCGCCCCGCCGCCGGCCAGCTCGGCCAGCAGCTCCTTGGCCAGCCGGGTCTTGCCGGCACCGGCGCGCCCGGTCAGCAGCAGCCCGCACACCTCGGGATCGGCCAGCGCCCGGCGCGCGAACGCCAGCTCCTGTTCGCGGCCGACCAGCGGCCAGTCGTTCGCCACACCCACTGCCTCCCCGACCCCTCACGGGCGTTCCGGTGCCCGCGCACACTCGTTCCTCGGACAATGACTACGCCCGCCCCGGCCGAGTACCGAATCCGCGCGGCGATTTGGCATGAATCGACGAACGGTGCCGCAAAAGCGACACAACGGACAGTCGATCTCGCATTCCGTGAGCATTTACCGGTGGTTAGCGGAATATCGTGATCATCGGTTTTCCGGTGATTCTTTTTCCTTTGCCACCATCATTCCTACGACGCGCGGGAGGACCACGGCGTTCCAGCCCGCCATGGCGGTGACGAGTTCCGGCTCCGGCCCGCCGGTCCACACGCGCACCTGGCCGGCGCGCAGGTCGGTGCCGAGCACGCCGGCCCACGGCACCTTCGGCGCGAACCACCGGCGGCGCAGCCCTGCGGCGTCCGCGTCGATCCGCGGGTGGCCGCCCCCGCCGAACCGCGCGGTGGCGCCGGCCGTGATGGCGTCGACCGCGGCGCACGCGATCCGCGGGCACGCCACCGATTCGACGAGCTCGACCAGCCGCCGCCACGTTTCGCGCGCGTCCTCGAGCTCGCTGCCGCGGCGGAAGGCGTCGAACACGAACCGGCTCCGCAGCGGCCCGCGGGCCAGGCCCAGCGCGTAGCTGGCCTGGTTCGGCCGGGCCGCCGCGTGATAGGCGACCCGGTCCACCTCGGCCAGCCGGAAGATCCGGTCACCGATCACGATCACGTCCCCCGCCGCGGCGAGCGTGCGCCCGCCGCTCGAGACCCGCACCTCGCCGGAGCCGGTGAACGAGAACTTCCCGCCCGCCATCGGGCTACTTGCCGGTCTTCGCCAGGCAGAGCACGACGCCGGTCTCGCCTTCCTTGCCCTGCCAGAACACCTGATCGGCGTCCGGGTACGGCGTGCACGCGCTGATCTGCGCCTCGATCCGCGTCTTGTCCTCGACGCGCGCGACGACCTTGAGCGTCGCTTCGGGCGTCCCGCAGTCGACGATCTTCACGTAGTTCTCGCCGCTTTCGGTGACGCAGTTGCCGGCCTGGGCGTTCTCGCCGTTGGACCGGGTGGCCACCCAGACCAGCGCGAGGACCGCGGCGACGACGATCAGGAACACGGTGAGCACGATCTTCTGCCGTCGCTTCGACTTCTTCGGCGCGGCGGGCTGCGGCGGCGGGCCGGGCATCCCGGCCTGCGGCGGCCCGGGTCTCGTCGGGTCCGGGTACTGGGGTCCACCCGTCTGGGTCATGGCGTTTCCTCCCTCGAACGTCCAGCTGTCGCCTTCTAGGCGTTCCACCCGTGTTCCACGACGTTCCACCCGCCGTTCCGCGGCCCGGGCCAGGATGGGGACCGCCCCGCTCCCGACGTGAGGACCCGAGGATGACCCGACTGCCCGCACTGGCCGTCACGGCTTTGACGACCGCCGCACTGCTGACCGGTGGACCGGCCGAAGCGGCGAGCCCGCCGTTCGCCGGCTCGGTCTTCCGCGCCACGCACAACAGCTACTCGGGCAGCGTCGACGGCGCGAAGAATTCGATCGCCTACCAGCTCGACCACGGCGTCCGGTTCATCGAGTACGACATCCACGACAACGGCTACGCCACGAGCCACGACTACGGCGTCGGGCACGACTCGCCCGGCAACGCCGTCGACCACAGCGGCGGCAACCCCGCGTCGAACAACCTGCGCGACTGGCTGGCCACGGTCAACACGTGGTCGGCGGCGCACCCGGCGGCCGCACCGATCGTCGTCATGCTCGACCTCAAGGACAACCTGACCGACAACGCGAACTTCGCGGCCGGCAACCTCGTCGCCGTCAACCAGGAGCTGGAGTCGGTGTTCGGCGCCCGGCTGCTACGGGCGCAGGACTACCCGGCGGGCTCGCCGACCGTGGACGCGCTGCGCGGGCGCGTGCTGCCGCTGCTCTCGGGCGACGGCGGCAGCCGCTCCGAGTACAAGCGGGACGTCGGGTACCACCCGGCCGTCGCGCTGAACGGCCTCGGCCAGATCGTCGAGGTGCACGACTCGGGCGGCGGCGCGCTCTGGTACTGGACCGGCACCTACGGCGCCGACGGCCGCGTCACCTGGCTGCGGCACGGGAAGTACGACAGCGGCCAGACGCCGGCCGTCGCGCTCAACGACAACGGCGACCTCGTCGAGGTCCACCAGTCGCAGACCGCGTCGACGCTCTGGTACCACGTCGGCAAGCTCGGCAGCGACGGCGAGATCACCTGGCAGGCCAGCCACCAGTACGACAACGGCGTCCAGCCGACGGTCGCCTTCACCGACGCGACCCACCTGCGGGAGATCCACCAGAGCCAGAGCGGCAGCCAGAACTGGAGCTGGACCGGCGCGCTGTCGGGCACGACGGTCTCGTGGACCGGCAACGCCAAGACGTCCGACGCGCGGTTCGCCAAGGACACCGCCGCCAACGGCACCCGGCGGGTGAAGGTGTGGACCGGTGCGGACGGCCCGACGCCGTCGAACACCCTGCGCGTGGACACCGCGAGCGTGACCGGCGACCGGATCCGTTACCGGCAGGTCGCGTTCGACGAGTTCCAGCAGGGCGACAGCGCGGAGCTGCAGCAGGGCGCGCTGTTCTACGGGGCACCCGCGACGGAGTCGGCGTTCATCACCTCGGCCCGCCAGTCGGGCAAGCTGGTCCGCGGCTGGGACTTCGACTCGGCGGGCGACGCGACGACACCCCTGGCGAACTACCCGGCGACGAACCACCCGTACGACGCCTGGTACCAGACCCTGGTGGCCGGCGCCGTCGAGTAAGCCCCGGCGAACGTCATGAACGACTCTTTCCTGTCACCAGACGACATGGGCTTGACCCGGTTTGGCGGACACCTCTCATCAGGGACGCAAGCCCCTGAGAAGGGATGTCGCTCATCATGGAACCCATGGCCAAGAAGAAACCGCGTGCCCGTCAACGACCCCGGCGGGTGTTC
>JAEBEK010000011.1:0-331489 GCA_049998055.1 Amycolatopsis sp. cmx-4-37
ATCACAGGTCGCACAAGCCGAGACACCGCGCCCCAGCAGCTCCTGCTCACCCGGCACGTTCAGGTACCGCGCAGCGGCACCCATCGCGAGGACGACCGCGCGGGCGGCGTAGCGCTTGCCGTTCGCGCGGACGTACTTCACGTCCCCGGTCAGCTCCAGCGACTCGACGTCCTCCGCGCGCAGCTCCGCGCCGAAGCGCTCGGCCTGCTTGCGCATCTCCTCCATCAGGTCCGGACCCATGATGCCGTCGCGGAACCCGGGGAAGTTCTCCACCTCGGTCGTCGTCATCAGCGCGCCGCCGAACTGCGTGCCCTCGAACACCAGCGGTTCCAGCTGGGCCCGTGCCGCGTAGACGGCAGCGGTGTATCCGGCAGGACCCGACCCGACGATGATCAGGTTCCTGATTTCCTCGGCAGCCACCCGTGACCTCCGCTCGTAGTGACCCGTGTACCAGGCTCAACACGATCGTAGGTTGCCGTGTTCCCAGCGGTGACAGCCGCTACTTCTCCCCGACGACCTTGTCGAACAGGACGGCCGGGTTGCCGGGTCCGCAGTCCGCGCCGAAGGCCACGAGCCGGAACTGGGCGAGCTTGCCGGTGGTCAGGATGATCATGACCCCGGACTTGCCGCCGACGTTCACCGGGCGGATGCCCTCGGGGCGCACCTTCGGGTCGAGCCCGGCGGCCGCGATGCACGCGTCCAGCTTGTCCTCGGTCCGCAGCGGGCCGAAGTCGCGGACGCCGACGGCCTTGCCGATCAGGGCCTGGGCGCCGCTGCCGTCGCTGCCGACCGACGGACCGGACGGCGGCGGGGCCGCGACACCGGGGGTGCCGGTCTGCTGCGAAGTGCCCGGGATCGCGATCGTCACGGCGACGACCGCCGCCGCGGCCGCGGTCAGGACGCCGGCGGCCCAGCCGAGCCGCTTGTTCCGGCGCCGCCGGGCTGCCGCGAGGTCCACCACCTGGGCGTCCCCGGACCCGGCCTGCCGTGGTGCCGGCGTGGCCCCGCGGGACGGAAAGGCGGCCGCTGCTTCGGCGGCCAGCGCCGCGTCGAGCCGGGCCGCGAACTCGGCGGGCATCGGCGGGGCGGGTGTGTCGGCGAGCGAGGCGAGGTCGGACTGCGTCGCGTCGAGGGCGTCCAGGATCGCGCGGGCCTCCGGATCGGCGTTGACCAGCGGCCACAGCCGCGAGGTCTCGGCGTCGTCCAGGACACCGGCGTGGAGGTCGGCGAGCACGTCGACAGACCAGGGCGGACCGACGGTCCCCCCGATCCCCCGGCTTTCGTCCGTCATCGTCCCTCCCCGCTACCCGGCTGACGCCCGGCCCGTTTGCTTTCGTGAGTTGGGACGTTCGCAATCGCATCGGGGTTCCGCAGGTGTCCGAGAACCTTCGCGAGTTTTCCGCGGCCCCGGGCGCACCGGCTCTTCACGGTGCCTTCGGCGATGCCGAGCATCTTCGCCGTCTCGGCCACGGAGTAGCCCTCGACGTCGACGAGCACGATCGGGGCGCGCTGGTCTTCGGGCAGCTGGTCCAGCGCCTCGCGGACGAGCAGGCTGGTCTCGCGCTCGGCCATCGAGTCGCGCGGGGACGCGGGCTCGTTGAAGCCGGTTTCCGGCAACGGGACGGTCGGGCGCGCCTGGCGGCGGCGGATCCGGTCGAGGCAGGCGTTCACCACGATCCGGTGCAGCCACGTGGTGACCTGCGACTCCGCGCGGAACTTGCCGGCCGCCCGGAAGGCCGAGATGAACGCGTCCTGCAACGCGTCGGCGGCCTCTTCCGGGTCACGGACCGTGCGCAGGGCGACCGCCCACATGCGGTCGCGATGTCGCTGGACGAGTTCGCTGAACGCATGAGGGTCCCCCGCGGCGTGAGCCGCTATCAGATCCGCATCCGTGGGAGCTGCAGCTGTCACCCGGCAGAGCCTACTGACCCTGTCGGGTACGTCACCCCGCAGGCAGGAAGGCCAGGTCCGCGATTTCGGTCTGGAACTTCCCGTCGCCGCCGCCCAGCTGGGTGATCCAGACGATGAAGTACTCGCCCTGCGTCGGCTGGGCCAGCGGGATCGTCGTGTCGCCGTCCTTGAGGTCGCCGTTGCCGACCACCTTCGTGTCGGCCAGGTCCGGGTTCTTCTCGGTCGCCGAGCGGATCTCGACCTTGGTGCCCGCGGTGCCGCCCACGACCTGCACCTGGCTGAGGTTGATCGGGTCCTTGAAGGTGACGACCAGCCCGACGCCCGGCTTGATGGCGGGGAACTGCTGCTTGTACTGCTCGGTGCGCCACTGCGTCTCGGCCTTGCCGTCGGTCGCCAGCTTCGCCCGCGAGGTGTTGTCGCCCTTGCCCTCGGGGTTGTAGACCGCGACGGCCTGCGGCTTCACCGCGGCACCCACGGTCGGCGACGGCGGCGGCGCCGGCTGGCTCGACGCGGGCGGCGGCCCGGCCGGCTGGCTCGACGCCGGCGGCGCGGCGACGTTGATCGTCGGGCCGCTCGCCTTCGAATCGCCCTGGAAGACGTTGATCAGCATCAGCCCGCCCCAGGCGAGGATGACGACGGTCGCGACCACCAGCACGGTGACGCCGAGCGCGAGCTTGCGCCGCCGCGCGACGTCCTTGACCGGCTTCTTGGTCGTCCAGACCGTGCCTTCGGCCTCGGCGGCGTCGCCACCGACGGCCTTAATCAGCTGGGTGCGCTCCTCTTCCTCGGCCACCTGGTCGAGCATCCGGAGGATGGCCGCGCTGGTGCGGATGCCGCCGTTGCCGCCGTCTTCGATCGTGCGGACGGCCAGCGACGAGAGGTCGGCGGGCACCGTGGGGATGAGCTGGCGCGGCGGGACGATCCGCCCCTGCGGCGTGGTCGGGGCCGGCTGGATCGCGGGCGGCCCGCCGGGCAGCGCCCAGCGTCCGGTCAGCAGCAGGTAGAGGACCGCGCCGAGCGCCTTGACGTCGTCGCGCAGCGTCGCCTCCGGCAGCGGGCCGGGGAACGCGAGCTTCAGCGCGCCGTTCGGCGTCAGCCGCAGCCGCTGGGGGTGGTCGAGCCCGAGGACGAGCCCGTTCTGGTGGGCCTGCTCCACGGCTTCGGCCAGCGCCTGCACCATCCGCGCGGCCGCGGCGGGGGCCACCGGCCGCTGCGCGACGAGGTCGACCAGGTCACTGCCCTTGGTCCACTCCGCGACGACGACGCCGAGCAGCCCTTCGCTGGAGGTGATGCCGCTGCCGAGCGCGAGCACGTCGAGCACGCGGGCGACGCCGCCGTGGCCGAACTTGGACGCGTGCGTGGCGCGTTCGAGGGTGCGCCGCGCGAGCCGCGCGGCTTCCGGGTCGGCCGGGTCGCCGACCAGCAGGGTCAGCGCGACGTCTCGCTTGAGCTGCCCGTCACGGGCACGCCAAAGGTGCGCGTCACCCCGCTCGTCCACGCCGAACTGCGCGAGGAGGCGGTAGCGGCCGTCGCCGACCACGCGCCCGGGGGCCAGCGATCCGACCTGGGCCTTGCCCACGTGGTTCGCACCCCCCGCCTGTTCGCTCCGCCTCGTGTCCACCCGCACGCTCCCGTTAGCTCCCCGCACCAAGGTTACCCAGAATACGACGCGGGAGTCGTCGCCATCCGTACCGGAATCGTTACCCCCGCTTGATCAACCGGGTGAACCTCGAAGTCGCCGGTTTCAGCTCTTCGACCTTCAACGCCATGAGCACGCCGAACGAGACGACGATCCCCACGATGCCCTGCAGGAACAGCTTGGCCCATGCCCCCAGTTTCGGCCCGAACGCGTCCGGCACGATCTGGCCGGCCAGCCACGCGGCGCCGACGCCGAGGGCGCTCGCCACGACCGTGAAGAGGATCACGCCGATCACCCGCTTGCTGCGCAGGTTGCCCAAAGTCACCCAGAGCCACACCTGGCCGAGGATCGCGCCGACGACGAACGTCAGCGCGTTGACCATCATGACGCCGAGCACGACGTTGTCCGGCGACAGCAGCACCGGGCACAGGTACAGCAGCGGCACCTTGACCAGCGTCATCACGATCATGATGAGCGTCGGCGTGCGGGCGTCCTTCATGGCGTAGAACACGCGCATCTGGAGCATCACCAGCGCGTACGGCAGCAGCGCGAACGCCGAGATCGCCAGCGCGTCGCCGAGCCGCTCGGCGGTGTCGATCGTGCCCTTGCCGAAGGTGAACAGCGCGATGCCGATCGAGCCGCCGATCACGGTCATCACCGCGGAGATCGGAATGAGCAGCACCGTCGACATCCGGGACGCGTACGAGAGGTCGCCGATCAGCTTCTTGTGGTCGCCGTCGGCGGCCGCGCGGCTCATCCGCGGCATGATCGCCGTCAGCAGCGAGACGCCGATGACGCCGTACGGGAGCTGGAAGAGCAGCCAGGCGTTGCTGTACGCCGTCACACCACCGGGTGAACCGCTGGTCAGCACGCGCGTGTTGATCGTGTAGCCGACCTGGCTCACCGCGACGTAGCCGAGGATCCACAGCGCGAGGCCGCCGAACTCCTTCATCTGCTTGTCGATGCCCCAGCGCCACTTGAACCGGAAGCCCGAGCGCAGCAGCGGCGGCACCAGCAGGAAGGCCTGGGCGATGATGCCGGCCGTGACCCCGATGCCGAGCGTCAGCACCTTGGGATCGGTGATCGACGGGTGGGCGGTGTCGATGTCGCCCGGCATGATCCAGACGACCAGGATCGTGAAGATGACCACCAGGTTGTTGATCACCGGAGCCCACGCGGTCGGGCCGAAGATCTGCTTGGCGTTCAGCACCGCCGAGAGCAGCGCGAACACGCCGTAGAAGAAGATCTCCGGCAGCAGGAGGTAGGCGAACGCCGTGGTCAGTGCCGAGCTGGCCTTGCCGGAGCCGTCGACGTAGAGGCCGGTGAACGCGGGGGCCGCGAGCACCGCGACCACCGTGCCGACCAGCAGCAGCGAGAACGCCACGGTGATGAGCCGCTGGGTGTAGGCCGTGCCACCGTCGGGCTCGTCCTGGGACCGCACCAGCAGCGGCACCACCACGCTGGCGAGGACGCCACCCATCAGCAGCTCGAAGATGATGTTCGGCATCGTGTTGGCGACGTTGAACGAGTCGTTCGCGATGCCCTGGCCGATCGCGGCGACCAGCAGCAGCTTCCAGAGGAAGCCGGTGATCCGGCTGATCAGCGACGCGATCGCCATCCGGCCGGACGCCTTCGCCAGCGACGGCGCCTTGGCCGGGGCTTCCGCGCCCGGCTCGACCGGCTTGACGAGCGGCGTCTTGAGCGCCGGCATGACCTGGGTGGCCAGCGCGTCGTACGGGCGCATGACGTCCGGGTCGGCGACCGGCCAGCGCGAGTTCATCGGGACGCCGGCGGTGCGCGGGATGAACCGCGTGGCCTCCGGGTCGGGCGGACGTTGGGCCTCTTCCTGCCACGGCCGGACCGGTGCGGGACGCCGGGACCCGCGGCCGCGCGGGGGCACCGGGATGCCGGGCGGCGGTGTGCCGGGGGCGGGGTTGCCCGGGGGCGGGGTCGCGGGTGGCGGGGTCGCGACCGGCGGAGCGGGCTGCGGCAGCCGTGCCGGTGCGGACGGCGGGCCGGGCGGTCCCGCCGGCGGCGGCACCGGCTGGACGCGGGTGGGCGCGGGCCCGCCGGCGGCGCGGGGCGGCTGCCCGCCACGCGGAGGCGGACCCGCAGGCGGCGGACCCTGGGGCGGTGGTCCTTGCGGGGGTGGGCCCTGCGGGGGCGGGCCCTGCGGAGGCGGGACGCGCCGGGCCGGCCGCTGCTCGCGGGGCGGGGCTTCGTCGTGGACGGGCCAGGCGTCGGGAGGAGGTGCGTCGTCGCGGACAGGCCGGGCTGGGCCGTCGTCACGGACGGGCCGCCCGTCGCGCGGAGGTGCGTCGTCGCGGACGGGCCGGGCTGGGCCGTCGTCGCGGACGGGCCGCCCGTCGCGTGGGGGTGCGTCGTCGCGGGCCTGCCGGCGAGGCGGGCCGTCTTTGCGAGCCGGTCGCCGGGGCGGTGCGTCGTCGCGGGCGGGCCGGGGTGCGTCGTCCCGTGCGGGCCGGCGGGGCGGGCTGTCGTCGCGGACCGGGCGCTGGTCACGGACCGTCGCGTCCGGGGCCGGCATCTGGCGGGTGTGGCCGTTGCGGGGCGGCTGACGGCGACCGCGCTCCGGAGGAGGCGGCTGCTGAGGTGACGGCTGCTGGGGTGGGGGCTGCTTTGGTGGCGGCTGACGGCGGACCGGCTGCGACGCGCGCGGAGGTCCGTCACCCCGTTGCGGGGGCGGAGCGCCTTCGCGCCGAGGACGACTCGCACGCTCGGGTGGTAAGCCCGGCTCTCTCTCCAACGCGTGCCCAATCCTCGGTGCTCGGTCCGGTGCCGCGGCCGGGTGCCGCCGCACGTGCGGACCAAGAGTAATCGGGAACCGCCCGCAACACGCGAAGGGCGAGAGATCAGTCCACGAAGTCGCGACCCGTCCGGGCGTCCTTCACCCGCCGGTAGATACGCCGGGAGGCCAGCAGAAGTAGGGCCACACCTGCGGCGACGGTCGCGATGATGGTGATCGCGCCGTACTCCGTCGACGTCAGCTCGAACCGCGCGGATGACCCGAGCGGGGTACCGGTGGGCGTGCTCAACGACACATCGACGCTGAACCGGCCGGCCCGCAGCGCCTCCACCGGGAGGAAGTACTGCCGTCCGCCGCCCGCCGGGAAGGACACTTCCTTGCGGTCGTCCGCGCGCAGGCCGATGTTGTTGTTCAGGGTGAACCGCGCGTTGATCCCCACCGGCAGGTCGTTCACCACGTACACCGGCAGCGGGGAGTTGCCGGACGCCAGCGCGATGGTCTGCCGCGGCTGCTGGACGCTCACCCGGTCGCTGATGGCCCCGATCTCGGCCCGCGCGTTCATGGTCGCCGCGTCGGCGGGCAGGCCCCGCCAGCCGGTGGACGCACCGCGCAGCTCGGCCAGCCGGACCGGCGCGACGACGTCCTCCGGCTTCACCCGCTTGGTGGGGTCCAGCTGCATCGCGGACGCCATCCCGGTGGCCTGGTCGTCGAGCTTCGCCAGCGTCGAGACGACGGCGGGGTCGACGGCCGCGCCGGGGTCCTGGCCGCCGTCGCCGACCGCGCCGGAGCTGGCCGGGCCCGCGGCCAGCAGCGACGGGAGCGACGCCGCCGTGACCACTCCCGCGTTGAGGAAGTCGCCGACCTGCTGCAGGTACGCCGTGAGCTCGGCGGCCGGGGCGTCCCACCGCCGGGGCGGGGCGACGAGCAGGTGGTTCGGGCGCTCCTGCCCGGCCGGCAGGCCGAGGCCGGCCCGGAAGGCGAGCGCGCCCAGCCCGTTCTGGCTGGAGATCGCCCGCTCGGTGTTCGCGGCGACGGTCACCGAGTCGGGCACGCTCGGCACCCCCGTCATGGCCGCGGAGATCAGCGAGTCGGTCGGCTGGGCCCACACCGTGCTGCCCTGCACGGTGACCCCGCCGCCGGCACCGGCGGGCGCGAGCTTCGCCGCGTCCGTCAGGACGGTCTTGACGCCGGCCTGGGTCAGGGCGGTGAGCACCGCTTCGTTGAGCGTGCCCTCCGGCCAGAGCACGCCGGTCTGCGGCGTGACGCCGGCCAGCTGCTGGATCGTGGCCGCCGCCGCGGCCGCCTGGGCGACCAGGATGGGATCGCCGGGCCGGATCCGGGAGACGGTGTTGAGGTCGGCGTCGGCGAAGGGCAGCGCCACCGCGCACCGGCCGGTCAGCAGGGACCGCAGCGAGGTCAGCCACGTCTTCGCGGTCTGGACGCCCTTGCCGTCGATGTTCCCGTTCTCGGTGTGCACCTGGTAGCCGCGGCTCATCGAGTCGACGGTCGCCAGCAGGTCCGGGTCGAGCGCGAAACACATCGACTTCGCGAGGCTCGAATCACCCTGGACGGCCGTGGCCGCGGCCGTGACGAGCGCGTTCAGCCGGCCGTCGGGGCCGATCTCGTCGGCCAGCTTGTCGTCGCGCAGCACCAGCGGCTGCCCGTACGGCGCCGCGTAGACCGGCGGGACGCTGCTGGTCAGCGGCCAGAGCAGGGTCAGGCTCGGCGCGCCCGCCGACGAGTGCCCGGTGGACTTGCCCGGGCCGGCCAGCACCGGCATCAGCATGCTGACCGCGCCCAGCCGGGCGGGCCCGCCGAACTCCGGCGTGCCGTTGACGTTCACCAGCAGCGGGTAGACGCCGGGGCGGCCGAACTGCGCCGCCTTCGAGCCGGTCAGGTTCACCGTGATGCGCAGCGGCGCGCTCTGCCCGGGCTCGAGCGCGTCGGCGAGCGAGGTGAAGTCGGTCAGCGGGGCGTCCTTGATGACGGCGCCCGACAGGACGTCGTCGATCCCGCGCGACGTCGTCGGCCGCTCGCCGACCTGCAGCCGGACCTGCGGCCGGTTGACCTTCCGGTCGCCGGTGTTGGTCACGGTGCCGGACACGGTCAGCGTCGTCGTCGAACCGGTGATCACGCGCGGGTTGAGCTCGTCGAGCTCGACACGCAGGCGGGCGCCCGCCTCGGCCTGGGCCACCGTGGCGCCGGCGAGGGCCGGGACGGCCAGGAAGAGGACGGAAAGGAAGGCTGCGGCGAACCGCTTCACTCGGGGGCTCCCTCAGGGGCGTGCTCGTCTCGTCCGTGGACGTCCGGGCGCGCGAAAAGTTCCTTGAGCATCTGACTGGCCTTCCGGACGAGCTTGCGCTCGTCGGAGTAGGCGAGTTTGGTCTCCAGCTCGGCGAGCGGGACCCAGGCCACCTCGGTGACCTCGACGTCTTCGTCGGAGAGCTCGCCGCCGAGCGCTTCGAGCAGGAAGTGGTGGACGGTCTTGTGGATGCGCCGCCGCTCGGCCACGAACCAGTAGTCGATGGTGCCCAGCGGCTGCAGCACGCGCGCGGAGATGCCGGTTTCCTCCTCGACCTCGCGCACGGCCGTCTGTTCCACCGTCTCACCGTCCTCGATGTGGCCCTTGGGCAGCGACCAGAGCAGTCTGCCGTGCCGGTCGAGCCGGCCGATCAGCACCGCCTGTTCGCGCTCGGCGTCCACCACGAGGCCTCCGGCCGACGTCTCGTCGACCGTGGTCAGGCGCCTGCCGCGCTGACGCCTCCGCCGCCTCCGCGGCTTCGAGGCGCCGGGGCGGCCGGCTGATCCAGACATGCTGCGATGCTAGAGCAAACGGTTGCCCCGGTAGGCTGGCTCTCCGTGTCCTGTCCGGTGGTACCTGTAGTAACCGCACCCGAACCCAGTGGGATTTTCGTGAACGACGTGGTCGCCAAGGAGAACGCGGTGGTGGAGCTGATGCGGCTCTCCCCCCTGGCGGACGAGCTGGCCGAGAGGTTCGCCCGGGCCGGGCACCGCCTGTACCTCGTCGGCGGGAGCGTGCGCGACGCACTGCTCGGCCGGCGCTCCGGCGACCTCGACTTCACCACCGACGCGCGGCCGGACCGGGTGCTGAAGATCGTCAGCGACTGGGGTGACGCGGTCTGGGACGTCGGCATCGCGTTCGGCACGGTCGGCGTGACGAAGAAGGGCATGCAGCTCGAGATCACGACGTTCCGCGCGGACAGCTACGACCGCGTCGGCCGCAACCCCGAGGTCACCTTCGGCGACAGCATCGAGGGCGACCTGCTCCGGCGTGACTTCACGGTCAACGCGATGGCCGTCGAGCTGGCGTCCAAGGCGTTCATCGACCCGCACGACGGCTTGAGCGCGCTGCGGGAGAAGGTCCTCGACACACCGGCGACGCCGCAGGAGTCGTTCGCCGACGACCCGCTGCGGATGCTGCGGGCCGCCCGCTTCGCCGCGCAGCTCGGCTTCACCGCCGCGCCGCGGGTGGTCGACGCGATGACGTCGATGGCCGAAGAGATCGACCGGATCACCGCCGAGCGCGTCCAGGCCGAGCTGTCGAAGCTGCTGCTCGCGGACGACCCCCGGCCCGGGCTGGAGCTGCTGGTCGACACCGGTCTCGGGGACCGCGTGCTGCCCGAGGTGCCCGGGATGCGGCTGGCGATCGACGAGCACCACCAGCACAAGGACGTCTACGAGCACTCGCTGACCGTGCTGGCCCAGGCGATCGACCTGGAGAAGTCGCACGAGCCGACGTCGGAGCCCGATCTGATCCTGCGGCTGGCGGCGCTGCTGCACGACGCCGGCAAGCCGGCGACGCGGGAGTTCCAGCCGGGCGGCGGCGTGAGCTTCCACCACCACGAGGTGGTCGGGGCGCGGATGGCCCGCAAACGTTTGCGGGCACTGAAGTTCTCCAAGGAGATCATCGACGACGTCTCCCAGCTCGTGTTCCTCCACCTGCGGTTCCACGGCTACGGCAAGGGCGAGTGGACGGATTCGGCGGTCCGCCGGTACGTCACCGACGCCGGTCCCCTGCTGACCCGGCTGCACAAGCTCGTCCGCGCCGACTGCACCACGCGCAACCGCCGGAAGGCGGCGGCGCTGCAGGCGACCTACGACGACCTCGAGGCCCGCATCGCCGCGCTCAAGGCCAAGGAGGACCTCGACCGCGTGCGGCCGGACCTCAACGGCGAGGAGATCATGGAGCTGCTCGGCATCGGGCCGGGGCCGGACGTCGGCAAGGCGTGGAAGTTCCTCAAGGAGCTGCGCCTGGACCGCGGGCCGCTGGAGCACGACGACGCCGTCGCGGAGCTGAAGAAGTGGGCCGCCGAGCAGGAAATCGGAAACTTCTGACCACCTTGCTGTGAATTTCGTGGAAGGCTGGACCTGGCCGTCGCGGATCGGTGATACTCCCTAACCTCGGTTCACCGACGTGACCAGGGGGTTGTCCGCGCGATGTCCACCGAAGCGCCCGACCCGCCGAAGGCGGCGACCGGGGGCAGCTTCTTCGTGGCGCTCCTGAGGCAGGGCGCGCCCGCGATCGCGACGGCCACCAGCGAGCTCTCGGACGAGATCGGCGACCCGACCCCGATCCACGCGCTGAAGCGGATCTCGAGGATGGCCGGGCCGATCGACCCGAGCCGGCGCGACGGCCTGCTGCTGCGCGCCACCCGGTACGTCGTGCTCATCCCGCTGGCCTTCCGGCTGCTCGCCGTACCCGGCCAGTTCGGCGTCTACGCCATCCGGAACGGCACGAGCGGGCTGCTGCCGGTCGGGGTGTTCACCCTGCTCTCGGTCGCGCTGAACGTGATCGGCTTCCGCTGGATGTTCCGCTCGGCGCCGTTCCGCGGCCGGGACGCGGGGAAGCTCCTCGCCGTCGATCTGGTCTTCACGGTGTTCTCGCCGCTGGTCCTCGCGCTGACCGTCCCGACCGAGGTGTACTTCGACGCGCTCGTGGTCAGCAGCGTCCACCTCCTCGGCGAGGCCGGCCTGCTGACGCTCGCGCTCGGGGTGCCCAGCGGGCTCGTGTTCGGCCTCGCGAGCTTCCCGCTGCGGATGCTCGCGAACTGGCTCAACAGCGGCCTGTTCCACGTCGGGGCCGCGTTCTCGACCTTCTCGGCGCTGCTCGCCGAGCTCTTCCTGGCCGCCGCCGCGCTGGTGCTGACCGGGCTCGGCACCCGGCTGGCCCTGGCCTACGGCACCCGCAACGGACGGCTGGCCGAGCGCGCCCAGCAGCACCGGATGCTGCACGACACCGTGCTGCAGACGCTCGAGGCGATGGCGCTGTCCGGGACTTCGAACGCCGAAGAACGGCTCGTCGAGATCCAGCGGCTCGCCCGGGCGCAGGCGATGGAGATCCGGCAGACGATCGAGTCGGCGGCGTCCGAGCGGGCCGAGGACGGCGCGCGGCCGCTGGGCGAGAAACTCGCCGCGCTCGCCGCCGAGATGGCGCGCGACGGGCTGCGCGCCCAGCTCGTGGTGGCCGAGCTGGACGACGACACGTTGTCGGAGGTCCGGCAGATCGCCATCCGCGACGCCGTGCGCGAGGCGATGCGCAACACCATGAAGCACTCCGGGACCGACCGGGTCGTGGTCCGCGTCGAGGAGCGCGAAGGCGGGATCGCGGTGATCACCCGCGACCACGGCGCCGGCTTCAGCGCGGCCGACCACCCGGCCGGGTTCGGCATCAGCGAGTCGATCACCGCGCGGCTGGCGGAGGTCGGCGGGACGTCGCTGGTCGAGTCGGGACTCGCCGGGGGCGGCACGCGGGTGACGTTGTGGGTCCCGTTCTGATATCCCCTGAGCATGACCTCGATCGACCTGCTGGCCGACGCTCTCTCCGCCTACCGCTCCGGTGACCGCGACCAAGCCGCCGAACTCGCCCGCCGGTCCGGCTCGCCGCTGGCCGGCGAACTGCGGATCCACCTGGCCGGAGAAGGCCCGGCAGCGGTGTACGACCAGCCGGAGGCGTTCACGACGTTCATCCGCGGCGGCGGCAACGTCGAGCTGTACCGGGCGCTGAGCGCCGCCCTCGCCGCCCGCTACGACGACGCGAAGCCGGAGGCGCTGCTCGACCTCGGGTGCGGTGACGGCCTGGCGGTCGTGCCCGCGCTGGCGCGGGCCACGCACGTGCCGAGCCGGATCGACCTGGTCGAGCCGTCCGCCGCGCTGCTCGACGGCGTCCGGGAGCGGGTGCCGTCGGCGCAGTGCTGGCAGGCCACCGCGCAGGAGTTCCTCGCGCGCGACGACCTCGGCTGGGACTTCACGCAGTCGACGTTCGCCTTGCAGTCCATCGAGCCGCAGCAGCGCGCGGAGGTGCTTCGCGCGCTTCAGCTGCGCACCGGAGCGCTGGTGCTCGCCGAGTTCGACATCCCGGAGTACGTCGAAGGGTCGCCGGAGCACCTTCGCTCGCTCGCCGAGCGCTACGAGCGCGGAGTCGCCGAGTACGGCGAAGACGCGTCGCTGGTCGCGCAGGGCTTCCTGCTGCCGGTCCTGCTCGGGATCGTCGACGGCCACGAGCGCACGAACTGGGAGCACCCGGCCGCCGGCTGGGTGGAGCAGCTGGAGACGGCGGGCTTCACCGACGTCGGCGTCGAACCGCTCGCCGACTACTGGTGGTCACCCGCCGTCCTCATCACTGCCTGCTGAGCGACCCCGTCTCGAGGTGCTGGGCGAGCGGCCGCGGCAGCAGGTAGGCCACGGCACCGCCCGGCATCGTGCTCCACGGCGCCGTGACGCCGGTCAGCACCCGCACCGAGCGCTGCACCCGG
This sequence comes from Amycolatopsis sp. cmx-4-37, assembly GCA_049998055.1. Taxonomy (GTDB): domain Bacteria; phylum Actinomycetota; class Actinomycetes; order Mycobacteriales; family Pseudonocardiaceae; genus Amycolatopsis. Next base: position 13,088 of record JAEBEK010000011.1, read on the forward strand.
TAGAGCCGCTTCTCGCGTTCGCGTTCGAACGCCAGCGACGTCTCGACGAACCGCGAGCCTTCGGCGTGCACCAGGTTGCCGGTCTCGGGGCCGAACCGGACGACCGTCGTCCCCGGCGGCAGCACGATCACGCGCTTGCCGCGGTAGAAGTTCAACGGCGGTTCGCCGCGCATCGGCAGGATCGGCCAGTCGGCGGGCTGGTCGGATTCCTCCGCCGGCCGCGGCGGCAGCATCAGCAGCACGCCGAGGAGGAACCGGGCCGCGTCGCCGAGCGAGCCGAACGCCACCGGCTCGTCGGCGGGCGGCCGCGAGACCTCCCAGCCGTTCTCGGCCCGCCGCAGCGTCCAGACCCCGTCGGCCGGGATCTCCTTGGCGCCGATCCGGTAGGCCGCGGCCGGCACGCCGTGCTCGGCGAGCCGCTGCTGGAGCAGCTCCAGCGTCTCCGCGCCCCGCAGGTCGCGCACGTCTTCCCCGCGCGCGACCCGGACGAGCGCGCGCTCGTCCGGCAGGTCGGCGGTCGTCTGCGGCGGCCGCGGCCGGCCAGAGACCTCCGCTTCCGCCGTCGCGCGGACCAGGTCGCCGACGAACGGCGGGCGGAAGCCTGCCGCGCGCGCGTGCTCGACCAGCTCCGGCTCCGGCGGCACCCCGTACTTGCGCAGGTAGTGCGGCACGGCGGCGGGCCAGATCCAGGTGCCGTCGGTGTGGAAGGCGTTCGGCACGTCCGGCTTCGCACCTGGCGCGCCGAAGATGTCCGGCAGCGGCGTGGGCCGGTGCAGCGCGACCGGCGCCCGGAACAGGTAGTCGAGCAAGCCGCGGATCTGGTCCGGCGGCACCGGCGGGCGGTTGACCACCGGCCGCTCGCCCTCGGTGTGCGAGTCGGCGGCCCGGGCGAGCCGGAACGTGACGTCCAGCGGCAGGCCGGCCTTCGCCGTCAGCCACGCCGGCACGTGCTTCGGCGCCCGCGGGAAGGTCGCCAGCTCCAGCTCGTAAGCGGCGGTCGACGGGCGGCCGCCCTCGTTGGGCGGCACCCGCCAGTCCGGTTCGCGGTCGGCGTCGAAGTCGAAGTCGAACTGCGCCTGGGCGTCGAGCGTGAACGTCCCCTGGAACCAGGTGCCCACCTCGGGCTGGAACATCGCGGCCCGCAACCGGGCGAAGAGCCCGCCGAGCCGGGGCGCCGCGGGCAGCGAGACCGACACCGGGCCGTCCTCGTCGCCGACCGCGCGGACCTCGATCTCGGAGTAGTCGCCGACCTGCCGGAACTGCGCGCCGACGCGGACCCAGCCGCCGGGCACCGTGTGCAGCAGCGTCCGGCCGATGGCGCGCAGCAGCGCGTTCTGGTCGCCGGTGCCCGGCTGCGGCCGCGCTTCCGGCGTCTCGGTGAAGTCCAGCCGCGTCTGCCACAGCGCCGTGACCTGCTTCGCTGGCACCGTGACCGAGAAGTCGGTCAGGCCCAGCTGCGCCGCGCGGGTGGCGTCGTCCCGGACCCAGCGCAGGGTCAGCTCCGGTCGCGCGCCCGGCGCGACCTCGAAGACTTCGCCGTCGTACTCGCCGAAGGTGCGCAGCGTGAACGTCGCCGGCACCTCGCTCGCCGGTACGACCCGCGCCGGGCGGTCTTCGAACTCCTTGTCGAAGCCCTCCGGCGCCTCTTCCTCCGGCAGCACCGACAGCAGCACGGTGCCGTCGGTCGTCGAACGTTGCGCGCGGAACGTCCCCTCGCCCCACGTCGCGTACAGGCCGTCCGGGCGTTCGGCCACCTCTACCCGGTAACGCACGTTTCGTCCTCCCCTGACCCCAGTGACACCGGAAAACCTAGTCGACCGGATAGCGAGCGAACCACCCGTCGTCACCCGGCGCGGCCGGGCCGAACTCGGTGAGCGCGTCGTCCGCCAGGCCGACGATGACATCGCGGAGCTCCAGCTGCTCCAGCCAGCTCCGCCGCAGCGTCTCTTCGCCGTACATCGCGCCGACGAGATTGCCGCAGACCGAGCCGGTCGAGTCGCTGTCCCCGCTGTGGTTGACCGCCGCGAGCAACGCCGTGTCGGCGTCCGTGGTGGTCAGCGCGACGTACACGGACATCGACAACGCGGTCTCGCCGACGTTGCCCTGCCCGAGCGACTCGAGTTTCTCCGGGGTCGGCGGTCCCTGCTCCGCCAGCGCCAGAGCCGCGTCGAGCGCCGCGCTCTGCTCTTCGTGACCCGGGTGCTCGACGAGCTCGTCGCGCGCGGCCGCCAGGGCGTCGAGCAGCGGTTTCCCGTGCAGCAACCTGTGGACGAGCACGGCGAAACAACCCGAGGACAAATACCCGCTCGGGTGACCGTGGGTCAGCGCGGCGCTTTCGGCGCCGAGCCGGAACACCTCGGCGAGGTCGTCCGACCACACCGCGACCGGCGCCGCGCGCATCACGCCGCCGCAGCCCTTCGAGTTGTTCACCGGGCGTTCGATGGTGCCCCGGACGCCCGAGCGGCCGTACGCCTCCAGCTCGCCGAAGCAGGTCAGGCCCGGCGCGCGGCGGCTGAACAGCTCCTGGTGGGTGACGAGCCAGCCGTCCGGCGCTTCGACGGTCGACTGCGGCCCGCGCGCCCGGTCCCAGGCGACGCCCTGCGTGTGCAGCCAGCGCTGGTAGGCCAGCTGCAGCGAGTGCACGACGTCCGCCGAGCCGGTCCGCCGCCGCTGGGCGTGCGCCCGGATCAGCGCTTCGAGCGTGAACAGCGTCATCTGCGTGTCGTCGGTGATCCGGCCGATGCCGCCGTACGCCGGGATGAAGTCCGTGATGCCGGCCGGTCCGGCGATTTCGCGGATCCGGTCGATCGAGTCGAACTCGGTCTTCGCGCCGAGCGCGTCGCCGATCGCCCCGGCCAGCAGGCTCCCCCGCAGTCGTGAGCGCAAGTCCGGTCCCTTCGGTTTCGGGCTGAAGCGGCCACTGGGATATCGGCGTTCCCAGCGCGGGTGTTCCGCGGTCTCGGTCTGGAGGCCGTTGCGGTTGAAGTACCAGAAGACGTCGCCGGCGACGTCGTCGAGCAGGCCGAGGTCCGGCAGGGCGGCGACCCACGCGGCGGGCAGGCCGGGCACGCCGAGCCGGGCACCGACGAGTGCCCCGGCGATCGCGCCCGCGACCGGGCCGGACCGCGCGGCGAGCGTGATCGCCGCTTCCGGGTCGTGGCCGCGCTTGGCCGCGGCGAACAGCGCCCGGCCGAGCACCGACCGGACGCTCCGGCCGTCGCCGATGCTCTCCAGCTGCGTGACGTCGTCGGCGTCGCGGTCCTCGCGCAACGCCAGCGTCGAGGTCGCCAGGTCGCCGCCGATCTCCCGCAGGCGCAGGTGGACGGGCAGCGCGAACGTGTCGCGGGTCAGCAGGGCCTGGAAGAGCGCGATCAGCAGCTCGACGCCCTCCGCGACTTCGGTGTCGCCGCCGGTCAGCGCGTGGGCGACGTCCTTCGCGTACTGCTCGCCGTCGACGCCGTCGAGGGCGACCGCTCCCGCCGGCGTCGCGGCCAGTGCGGTGGCCAGCAACGTCGACAGATCGTCGGGTGCGGGACCCGCGTGCCGCGTCGCGACCGCCAGCCAGCCGACCGGGTCCGGATCCGGCAGCGTGGCCGGCACCTCGCCGGTCGGCACCGGCGGCAGGCCGCGCAGCACGATGTCGGTGTGGAACAGCAGGTGGCGCGTCAGCCCGCCCAGCGCGCCGGCGGCACCACTTCCCAGCGCGTCACCGAGCGCGAAGCCGACGTACGCGCCGACGATCCGGTGCCAGGCGAAGCGCGCGGCCGTCGTGCCGAAGGCGGAGAACTTCCCGAACGTCCACGGCACGGGCCGCGGGCGCGCGTCCTCGCCGACGTGCGCGATCAGGCCGTGCGCACCCAGGTCGGCGGGCCACCGCGGCTCTTGGCCCGCCCGCCGCCGGACGCCGTTGCGGTACTGCCAGGCGAACCCGCGCAGGTACCGGACGCAGTCGTCGGGCGAAAGCTCGAAGTGGTGGTCGCGGGCGTGGTCGACGGCGTACCGCAGGTGCCGTTCCAGCAGGTCGGGCGGCTCGACGCCGAACTCCGCGACCAGCGCGGGCAGCGCCTCGGCGACCTCGGGCCCGGCTTCCGGCGCGGGCTCGTCGAGCTGGGGCCGCGGCTCGACGGCGCCGACGTCACCCAGCTCGGCGGCGGTCAGGCTGCGGACGAGACCGGTACCGGGGTCGAGCGTCAGCCCGGTCGACGGACGGCCGGCCAGCAGCTCGCGGACCGTCACGCGCCACCGCCGCGGGTAGCGCCCGGGCACCTTCGCCGACGAGCTGTAGGCGACGACCTCGTGGCCACCCGGTACCGGCCGAACGACCGGTTCGCAGTCTGGCGCCGGCGCCAGCACCTCGCAGTCGAGCAGCGCGGTCACGAACTCGGCGCGGCTGATCCAGTTCGCGCCGAGGTAGCCCAGCAGCTTCTCGGCGTCCGTCGTGGGCACCGGGAAACCACGCCAGACCGGGCCCGGGCGGTACTGCTCGTTGGTGCGGCGTGGGCCCGTCGGCTCCCCGAACAGCGTGTACTGCGCCCAGCCGCGGATGGCGCGCACCGGGATGCCGAGCTCGGGGAACGCCTTCTCGTCGAACTCCGGGTCGACGTCGGGCCGCCATTCGACGAAGCCCTCGTCGCTGTCTGTCATGCTCCCCATCCTCGCGCTAATGCCGCGGGTACCGCTCGATCCACTCGCCGCCGAGCGCGCTCAGCGCCGAGTGCCGGTCGAAGTGCCAGTAGGCGTCCGAAGCGACGTTCTCGACCAGGTAGCGCAGCTCCAGCTGGTCGACCCACTTCTGCGGCAGCCCGGGGATACCGGTGCGTGCGCCGAGGAGGGCGCCGGCGATCGCGCCGGTGAGCGCGCTGCGGCCGGAGTGGTTGACGGCCCGCAGCAGCGCCTGCTCCGGGTAGTTCTCGAAGCCGGACAACGCGGCGAAGGCGCGGCCGAGGACCGAGAGCGTCGACTTGCCGTCGCCGATCAGCTCGGGCATCCGCAGGTCGGGCAGCCCGTGCTCGCCGAAGAACGGCACCGACTCGGCGACCATGTCCTTGATGTCCGTCCACTCCGCACCCTGCTGGTACTGGTTGTCCGGGTTGAGCACCTCGCGGCTGAGGTTCCAGATCGGGAAGCTGAACGCCTCCTTGGTCAGCGCGTGCTCGAACAGCCAGGTCAGGTAGGTCGCGGCGGCCAGGTCGGGCTCGGTCGGGTGGGTGACGCCGGCGAGGTCGCGCACCGCCTGACGCGCGCCGCCGCTCAGCCCGCTCCCGGGGCCGGCCATGGTCAGCGCCGCGGGCAGCGCCGGGATCAGCGCGGCCGGCCCGGTCATCGGCGGTGCGCCCCCGGCCTCCGTCGCGAGCTGGTGGTAGGAGTTCAGCTCGATGTCGTCCGCGTCGCGGCGGGCGTGCAGGTCCGCGACCTGCACGAGCCAGCCGTCCGCGTCCTCCAGCGGCGCGCCCTGCGTGCGCAGCCAGCGCTGCAGCGCGCCGCGGACGACGCCGGGGAAGAGCTGCTCGGCCTCGCGGGACTCCGGCTGCTCGCGGTGCGGGCTGCGGATCGCGGCCTCGGTGTAGAACAGCAGCCGCTGCGTGAGGGAGCCGATCCGGCCCGGCTGGTCGAACGCGGGCACCAGGTCGGTGACGCCTTCGATGCCGAACTTCGCGTGGATGTCGTGCAGCATCATCCGGTCGACGGCCGCACCGAGGGCCTCACCGAGCGCGAAGCCGACGTACGCGCCCGTGACGCGCTGCCAGCCGTAGCGGAAGCCGTCGAGGTCACGCTCGAAGTACTTGCCGAAGGTGTCGAGCCGCGGCGTCGCGCGGCCGGCGTTGTCGTAGGTCGGCGCCAAGCCGTTCGCGCGCAGGTCGTTGGGCTTGCTGCGCGGCGGCTCCGGCATCTGCAGCCGCTTCAGCCACGACTCGCCCAGCACGGTCTTCGCGCACTCCTCGGCGGTGAGCTCGTAGCCGCGCTTGCGGGCCTTCTCGGCCGCGGCGAGCGGCGGCTTGACCGGATCCGGCAGGCCCATCCGCGACGCCGTGTCGGAGGCGACGCGGATCAGGTCCTCCTCGGCCTCCGGGCAGCGGCCGTGCACGTCGATGCGGGGCTCGTGCCGTGGGAAGCGCTGGACGATCCCGGCGAGCTCGCCGCTGGAGACGTCCTCGATGGTCGTCGGGCCGCCGTTGATCACCAGGTTCGGCGGGTGCTCGAACTCGGCCAGCGTCGCGACGTCCACCTTCCACCAGCCGTGCTCGCGCGAGGGCAGGTTCCGGGTGGAGCTGAACACCTTGAGCTCGTTGCGCTCCTCGGCGAAGTAGAACCGGTCGGTCTTGCCGGTCTCCAGGTCGAGCGGGACGAACACCTCGCACCGGATCAGCCCGATGAGCAGCAGCTCCCGGGTCAGCCAGCCGACGCTGGCGAACGACAGCAGCGTCTCGAGGGCGTTCTCGGGCTTCGGGTAGCCGCGGCGGATCGGCCCCGCCTTGTACTCGGGGTTCTCCCGCTCTTCGCCGGTCTGGGTGCCCTCGGCGTCGACCTTCACCCAGCCCGCGACGGCCTGCAGCGGCACGCCCAGCTCGCCGAGCCCGGCCTTGACGTACTCGGGGTCGACGACCTCGCGCCAGTTCTCCTGGCCGGGGAACGCGACCGGCACCGACAGCCCGCCGGGGTGCGGGTGCGCCTGCCGCAGCTCGCCGTCCGGCTCGCGGACGACGACCGACGGCGGCGGGAAGATCTCCTTCTCCGGCCGGCCCTCGTCGAGGAACGCGATGGTGTTGTAGGGCACCGACCAGCCCTCGGGGATGCGCAGCACCTTCTCGGTGTCCACCCGGAGCCCGGCGGGACCGGAGACGTCCGGGCCGTGCACCGCCCGCAGCCACTGGCCGACCTTGGCAATCGCTTCCGCCGCTTCCACCTACTCGATCCTCTCCAGGCTTCCGTCGGACTCGTGCTCGGCGATCGTCTTCGGCAGCACGAAGGCCACCGCGCCACCCGGCAGGTTCGCCCACGGAACCGTGATGCCGGTGATCACGTGCAGAGGGCGTCTGAGCCGGTAGCTCCGCCGTTCCCGCTCACGTTCGAGTGGCAGCGACGTCGTGGCGAACCGTACCTCCCCGTGGTGGACGAGGTTGCCGGGTTCCTCGCCGAAGCGCAGGACGACCGTACCCGCCACGAGCCGGGTGATGCGCTTGTTGCGGAGGAGGGTGAGGGGAGGCTCACCCGGAGCCGGGTGGACCGGCCAGTCGTCGAGCTCCCTGGCGGTTTCCAAGGGCGTTTCGTGGCCGGCGGTCATCCGGGCGGGGTGCAGCAGCAACGCCCCGAGCAGCTGCTGAGCGGCGTCTTCGAGCCGCTCGAAGTACTTCGGCTCCTGCGGCTTCCCGCCGGCGTGGGCGGCGACCTCCCAGCCGTCGGGCGTGAAGTTGAGGCACCACGTGCCGTCCGCCCGGCCGCCGACGCGGTACGCCTCCGGCCAGACGCCGTGCTCGCCCAGCCGCTGGACCAGGACGATCAGCAGTTCTTCGTCGCCGAGCTTCGGGTCCGGCGTGGTCTCCAGTTCCGCGACGACGTCACCGCTGGTCTTCTTCACGTCGGCGCGGCTCGGCTTCGGCCGCGGCTCGCCCAGCAGGTCCGCTTCGGCGGTCCGCCGGACCAGCGGCTCGACGTACGGCGGCTGGTAGTGGTGGCGGCGGATGTGCGCGACCAGGTCCGGCTCGGGCGGCAGCCCGTCCTCGGCCAGGAGCCGCGCCACCGACTCGGGCCAGATCCAGGCGCCGTCGGTGTGGAAGCGCTCGTCGCCGTCTTCGTGCACGACGGCTTCCCGCTCGAGGTACTGCAGCACGAGCGGTACCTCGGTGTCGGTCAGCGGCGGCCGCTCGACGCCCGGACCGCCGACGTCCGCGTGCCGGAACACCACGCCCAGCGGTAGCTGCGCGCGCAGCCGCCACCAGTCGGGGATGTGCTCCTCGGCGCGCGGGAACGCGGCGAGCTCGTCCGGGTAGGCGGCCGACGGCGGCGCGTCCGTCCACACCGGATCGTCGTCGAGCGCGAAGTCGAAGTCGAAGGTGCCGTCCGGGGTGAGCGTGAACCGCGCCTGCAGCCAGGTGCCGCGGTCTTCGGCGTACATTCCCTTGCGCAGCTCGGTGAACAGCTCGGCGACGGCGTCGGACGTCGTCGCGTTGTGGCCCTGGAGTTCGGTGTGCGTCCCGACCTGCCGGAAGTCGATCGCGGCCGGCCCGGCGGCGTCGGTCCGGAGCTCGCGGACGAGCTTTCCCAGCTGCACCAGGACAGTGCGCTGCTCTTCGGGCGAAAGTCGATGTTCCACGTGAATCATCGCGCCAGCACCGAGGTGAAGGTGAAGGTCGGAGCCTCGCCGGCGGCGCGGCGGGCGAACTCGTCCTCCCACATCTTGAAGGTGCGCCGGTACAGCGAATCGATCAGCGCCCGCTCTTCCTCGGTGATCTTGCGGTGCTCCTCTTCCGTGGCGCCCCAGATCGCGTCGATGGTCTGGTAGAGCGCGAAGATCGGCCCGTCACCGCGGAGGTAGTGCTTCCGCTCCTCTTCGGTCCGGCGGACGAACCGGTCGCGGTCGAGGCTCCGGATGTCCGGGCCGTGGTCGAACAGCACATCGGTGACGTGTTCCGGTTTTTCCTCGAAGGCGCCGGTCTGCCAGTTCAGGATGCGACCGGTCAGACCGCCGTCGGGCGTGCTGTCGACCACGTAGGGGTGGTCGTAGTACTCGAAGTAGGACGGCGTCTGGACCATTAGAGACTCCCCTGCAGCGCGTTCCAGAACAGCTCTCGTTCGCGCTTGATCAGCCCGTCGATCAGGGCTCGTTCGTCGTCGGTGTAGGTCCGGCCCTCGGCCTTCGCGAGCGCCTTCAGATCGCGTCGGACCTCGTAAAGCGAGTGCTCGTACGCCGAGACGTCGTCCAGCGCCTTGAGGTGCAGGCGCAGCTCGGCGACGTGCCCGTCGATGCGCACGCTCATCTGCAGGTCGCGGTAACCCGCCGGCGCGGGGTTCGCGAAGCGGTCGTCGAAGTCGACGATTTCCAGGTCGGGATGGTTCGCGATCCGCTCCAAAGCGGCGTACGCGTCCTGCACGCGCTCGAACTGGATCATCGCGCCCGCGAGGTCGACCAGCCGCGACGCGTCACCGTCGTAGTTGGTGTTGATCTTGTCCATCGCCCGGCCTTCGGACTTCGGTCCGGGCCGGAACCCGGCGTGGCCACCGGTTTCCGCCGCCAGCGGCGGCAGGATTTCCTTCAGCTTCGCGTCGGCCCGCGCCGCTTCCGCGTAGCGCTCGGCGAGGTACTCGCGCGTGTAAGCCTCGTCCCCGGCCTTGCTCAAGTCGAATTCGGCCTGCCGGCGGTGCTGCTGGGGATGCCCCTCCGCCTGGTCGATCACCTCGTGGGACGTCTCGGCCTGGTCCGGGGTGAGCGGGGTCGGCTCCGCGTCCGGGCCCACCGGTTCCGCGTCCGGGTCCGGGTGGTGCACCTCGTGCACCGCGTCGGCCAGGATCGGGATGGCCTCGTCGTGCACCAGCAGGCTCGCGATCGTCTCCGGCTTGCGCAGCAGCGACCGCGTCAGGAACTCGTGGGCCGGGTCGTGGAGCAGGTCCACCAGCTCCGGGTGCCCGGCCAGCCGCGTCCGGACGAACTCGCCGACCGGCCCGAGGTTCTGCGGGTTCCCCTCGTGGTCCTTGACGACGAGGTCGGTGGTAGCGCCGTCGAGCGCTTCGGCGACCCGCGGCTGCGCGAGGAGCTCGTCGAGCCGGGACTGCGGGGCGCTGCCGTAGCCGCCGTGGTCCGTCGTCCCGGCGTGCTCGGGCTGGAGGTGCACCTCGTCCGGCGTGCCGACGTGCATCAGCTTGATGCCCTTCGGCGGCTGCGGCAGGTGCATGAGGTCGCCGGACTGCGGGTCGATGAACGCGACGCCGTCGCGGGTGTGCACGACCATCGCGACGTGCCCGTATTCGACGCCGTTGGGGCCCTCGTACTTCACCGCGACCACGGCGTGGTGGTCCAGCGGCTTGTCGCGCATCTCGCGGATGACGTCGTCGTAGCTGCCGCGCTCGGAGAACGTTTCGCCGAACCGGCCCTCGAGGTGCTCGAGCGTGCCGCGGGTACCCATCTCGTGGAAGAGGATCGGCTCGGCCGTCATGGCTCCGCCGCGCAGCCGGTCCAGGTACGCCTCGGGCGCGCGGGTGCAGTTGGACAGGTACCCGTTCTCCAGCGCGCCCGGCTGGTGGAAGCCCGGGTTGACCTCGCGCAGGTGCGGGTGCCGGTCCTGGACGTAGGCCGCGCGCTCCGCCGGGGTCGCCGCGCCGGCGTGGATGGCCGGCTCGGACGGCGGGTTCGTCGCGCGCGCCAGGTGTCCGTAGTCCTGCTGAGGCTCGGGGGTGAGCGGCTCGGCCGGGCTGTCGAGGACGTCGCTGACCTTGGCGGGTTCCGGTTGCGTGACGTGCTCGGGCTCGCCGAAGCCGCCGAGGCGTTCCCTCAGCGCGGCCTGCTTGCGCCGTTCGAACTCGGCCGCGTTGTGGTCGTTCTCGGCGCGGCGCTCGGCCATCTTCTGCCGCGCGGCCTCGGGATCGAGGTAGCGCGGGTGGCCGGGGCCGATCTCCTCGGCCTCGATGACCCACTTGCGGCGGCCCTCGGGCGTGGTCTCCAACCGTCGCTCGTGCACCAGCAGCTGCGTCCCGGGCGGCGACAGCGACTCGCGCTCGGACGGGTTCTCGGCGAGCTTCGAGATGTCGCGGAGGTTGTCCGAGCGGACGTGCAGCTCGACGTCGTCGCCGAACTTGCTGGTCGAAAACTCGCCGGACTTGATGGACGCACTGGAAAACGACGGCTCGACGACCACGTCACCGGGGTGGTAGGGCCCGGCGACGAGCTCGGCGAGCCGCGGGTCGCCGCTGACGTCGAAGGCGCGGATGGTCTCGCCGGACGTGCGCGGGACCTGGTTGAGGCCGTCGGTGATGGCGCGGGCGTTCGCCTGCGCGAGGTCGAAGCCGGGGTGGCCCGGGCCGCGGCGCAGGGCCTCGTTGACGTCGTAGGCGTACTCGCCGCGGGTGTAGCCGTGCACCGCGACGGCGCCGTCGTCGGTCAGGGGCAGCCCGGCGGCGTCCCGGCGGGCGAGCGCGCGGTCGTGGATGTCCTGGTAGATGCCCTCGTCGCCGACCGCCTGGCGGATGCTCTCGTGGTCGGCCGGGGTCCCGCGGTGGCCGTCGTCGAAGAGGTAGCCCTCGTCGTGCGGCAGCCGTTCGGACGGGGGGCTGAGGCGGTCGGCGATGGACGGCGTCTCGTGCGGGCCGAGGGGTAGTTCGCGGATCCCGGTGGCGTCGTGCGGCAGCTCGGCGAGCCGTCCGGTGACGGGGTCGGCGAACAGCACCCCGTGCTCGGTGTGCACGGCGGCGACCAGCCGCTCCTCGCCGGCGTGCTCGAAGGCGACGGCGGTCCGCGCGCCGACGGGACGTTCCCCGAGGTCGCGCGCGACGTCGTCGAAGCTGCCCCTGCCGCTCCACTCGGCGGCGTTGGTGCGGTAGCCGTGTTCGCCCGGGCGGTAGTGGTTGCGGGTGTTGACGGCGGCGAGTTCGGGAACGGCGTCCCGGATGAGCCGCGCGTGCTGCTGCGGAGTCTCGACGGACCCGGCGTGGAGCACGGGCGGGCCACCCGGCGTCAGCGGCTCGGCGAGCTGCGACCAGCCACCTTCGGGCGCGTTCGTGGCGGGCGGGCGCTTTTCGGCGGGCGGCGGCGCTTCTTCGTCCCCGCCAAGGAGCTTGAACAGGTCCCCGGACGGCTTGAGGTGGGGGTACTCGGCGTAGAACTGGGCGTCCTTCTCGGCCTGTTCACGCTCGAAGCGCTCTTCGTCGGCGCGTTCGGCGGCACGGTGTTCGTCGATCGCGTCCCGGGTGTCATCGCGGTATCGCGGATCCCCGGGCGCGATCTCTTCGGCGTGCACGATCCACTGCGGCTGGTCCCGGGCGCCGGGACGGTTCTCGAAATCGGGGTGCCCGGGCCCCTTTTCGACCGAGGTGATCTCGAACTGCGCCCCGGCCTTGAAGAGCACCTCGCGCTCGCGCCCGATGCTGGCCATGGACTCGACGTCGCGGCCGGTCCGGGACTCGATCCGCATCTCGACCTCACCGGCGAAGGTGCTACGCGGATGCTCCGCGTCGACCTTCGACGAGCTGAGGAAAGAGGGCTCGGTGATGTGCGCGCGCTCGTGGAACCGTCCGAGGAAGGCCTGGAGCCGCGAGGGATCCCCGTGGAAGTCGACCCGTCTCGAGACGGTGCCGACGTGCGGAGGCAGTTCGTTGAGCCCGGAGACGAGCGCCCCGGCTTGGGGGGCGAGGTCGAGCAGCTCCGGGCCCCCGAGCCGGAGGGCGCGGTTGAGCGGCCCGACCAGCTCGTGCCGCGTGTAGGCGTGCACGGCGAAGGCGCCTTCGTCGGACATGCCGGGGTGGAACTCGTCCCGCTTGGCGAGGGCCTCGCGGCGGACCTGTTCGTGCCGCCATTCGCCGGTTTCCGGGCTTTGCCGCCCGGAGTCCAGGAAGGTGTCCTCGATCCGCGTGACGCCGACGGGATCTCGGGTCCGAAACCCGGGATCAGCGAGGTAGGGCTCGTCGGGGCGTGAGCCGGTCTGCTCGGACGGGTGTTCGGGGAGGGCCGGCTCGTGCTCTGGTCCACCGACGTGCTCTTGGCCCGTCGACGGCTCGTGCACGTGCTCGGCGGGTCGCTCGACGGCGGCCGAGTCCCGCCCTGGCTGCTCGGCCACGGGAAGGTTCGGTTCCGGCGGCCTCGCGGCCGGCTGCTCTAGGGGTCGCGGCGGCTCGAAGGGACCCTGCGGACCGCGGGGAAGGCGCTCTTGCGCCGGACCGAACCGCGGCGGCGGAACCTGCGGCGGCCCCATCGGGCGCGGCGGACCCAGCCGCGGGTCGTGCGGCGGCATCGGCGGCCGGCCCGTCGGCGGTGGCGGCGTCGGCGGCCGTCCGCCGGGGTGCGGACCCGGCCCCTGCGGCCCGCGCGGCTGGTTCGGGTACCCCGCGGGACGCTGCCCGCCAGTCATCCCCGGCTGCGGCGGACCACCCGGCGACCGCGGCGGCATCCACCGCGGATCGTTCGGCGGCAACCCACCCTGCGGCGGCTGCCCCCGATGAGAGGGAAGCCCACCCCGAGGCGCCTGCCCGCCCATCGGCACCTGACCCCCCGGCGGCCGCTGCCCACCGTGCGGCGGCCCGCTCTGCGGCTGCCCGCCGTGGGGTGGCTGCCCACCGTGTGGCTGGCCGTTCTGTGGTTGGCCACCATGCGGCGGCTGGCCACCCTGCGGCCGCCCACCCACCGGTGGTTGCCCACGCATCGGCTGGCCGCCCGGCGGCATCCGGCGCGGGTCCTGCGGTGGGATCCGTCGCTGCTCGTGCGGTGGCTGGCCGCCGCGCGGGGGCATCGGGGCCTGTGGTGTCGGGGCACCTGGGCCGCCAGCACGTCCTTGACCAGCGCCGTTCGGCATTCCGGTCGGTGGGGGTGGCGTGAGTCCGCCCGGGGGCGGGGCCTGCTGTGGCGACGGTCCGCTCTGGAACGGCGCCGTCCCCCCATCGGCCGCGAAGGGCCGGCTCGTGCCGCCCGTGAAGCCGGCCGCACCCACGTTGTCCTGGGGGCGGCCACCGGTCTGGCGGCCGGGTTCCGGTGGGGCCATGCCGTAGCCGCCGCTCGACGGTGCGCCCGCCGAACTCGGCGTCGCACCGTGCGACGACATCGGTGCCGGCCTGCCCTCGCCCACCGGCTGGCTCGGCGCCGGGGCCGGTTGCTGAGGCGCCGGACTGTCGGCCGCTGCCCTGACCTCCGGCCGTTCTGCCTGCTGGACGTGGTCCGCACTCGGACGCGGGGGCTCATCCCCCGCATGCCGTGGCTCGACGGTCTGACGTTCCGGCTCCCGGCCGGCCGCCGGCTCGCGCCGCGCCTCATCAGGTCCAGGCGACGGTTCTCGCGACTCGCCGCGCGACTCGGGTCCGGACGAGGGCTCCTCGCGCCGCGACTCAGGCTCGGCAGCCGCTTCCCGCCGCGACTCGGGCCCCGACGACGGTTCTTCCCCCCGCGACTCAGGCTCGGCCGCCGGCTCCCGCGACGGCTCCTCACCCCGCGGCCCGGACTCAGCCGACGCCTCCCTCCGGGCTTCCTCACCCTGCGGCTCAGGCTCCTGCGGCGACTCAGGCTCCGACCGCGTCTCAGGCTCCGAACCCGACCCCGGCTCCTCCCCCGAACCAGACCCAGACCGAGACCCAGACTCCCCCGACCCACCGGAGTCCCCATCCCCCGAACCCCCACCCGGCTCCCGTGGAATGTTCGCCTCGTGAACCGAGTGCATCTGCTCCTTCGCGCCCCCGACCGCCCCGCCCACCGCCCCGCTGGAAGCCCCGGTCAAAAGCTGCTCCGGCGTCAAAGACCCCAAATCCCCGGTGACCGCCGCCTGGCCGACCGTCTGCGCGACCCCCTCGACCGCCCCCCGAGCCCCCGCTCGGAGAGCCGCGTCCGCGACCTGGCCACCAGCGGAATGCGAAAGCCCCTCGGTGGCCCCGCGCCCGATCGAGCCGGAAGCCGCGCCGACCGCGCCGCCGACCGCGCCGGAAATCGCCGCGTCCGAAGTCTTCGACCAGTCCCAGCTCTGGCGATCGCCCTTCGCCATCTGCAGGCCCTGGATGCCCGCGTCCATCCCCAGGTTGATGGCCTCGTTCTTGAGGATCTCCATGCCGATCTTCTTGAGACCCTGCTTGAGCAGCTTCTCCAGCAGCTCCTTCGCGACCTGCTTGAACCCCTGCTGCGCCAGCTTCTCGAGCAGCTGCCGGAACAGCATCTGCACGGTCATCCGGGTGGCCACCTGCGCCGGCGCGATGCCCGCCGTCGAGCCGCCGAACGTCACCGCCGCCGCCGCGATCATCGCCGCGATCTGGGCGGCCAGGACGATCAGCGAAATGATGATCATGTACTTCGTGTACTCGACGTCCAGTGCCGTCTGGTCGCACGAATCGCCCAGCGCCTTCGTCGCGTCGGCCAGCTGCTTGAAGTACGCCTCGTCGCCCTCGACGAACTTCTTCCACTGCTCCACGAACGCGTCGGCGCCGTCGCCGGTCCAGTTGTCGCGGATGCCGGACGCCGCCTGGTTACCGGCCTCCGACGCCGGGGCGATCGCCGAAGACGCCGTGTGCCACGCGTCGCGCAGGGCGCGCAGCTTGGTCTCGTCGCCCTCGGGCCAGCTCTCCCCTACGACGATCGGCAGCAGCCACTTGACCGCGTCGGGCATCTCCATACCCACGGGTCATTGCCCCTTGCCGAGCTGCGAAGTCACGTCTTCGTCGGCGCCCGACAACGCCTTCATCGACTTGGCGACGTTCTGCCGCATCCCGCGCAACCCCTGCACGAGGTTGGCGAAGCCTTCGACGGCGCCCTGCGAACCGGGCACGTAGTCCTTCGCGAACTCCTTGCCGGAGTCGTCGTCGCCCCAGCACGCGCCCTGCGCGTCGAGGGCGCCCCGCAACGTCTTCAGCGCGCTGTCCAGCCCGTCCGCCGCCGTGGTCAGGCCGTTCGAAGCGCGCAGGACCGCGTCGGGTTCCGCGGTGAAGCCGGAGCCCCCTTCGGGCATCAGTCGCCCCTCGTCATCCAGGACGTCGGCGGCTCCTCGTCCTCGTCACGCGGCGGGCGGACGCGCTTCGGAGCCGGCTTGGGGGCGGGCATCGGCGGCGGCACGGCCTCGTTGCGCAGGATCGAGCCGCCTTCTTCGTACGAGGGCCGCGGCGCCGGCGCCTCTTCCTCGATGAAGTCGGGGATCTGCGGCACCAGCCCGGCCAGCGACGGCGCGCCTTCGACGAGGTCCGCGAGGTCGGGCAGTCCCTCGGTGATCGGCGCCATGAGGTCCGCGATCTTCCGCTTGACCTGCAGGGATCCCTGACGCACCACCGTCTGGACGGTGTTCGCGAGCTGCGCGGGTGTCGTGCGTTCGAACGCGTTCGACGCGAACTCGAGCTTCGCGAGGTTGCCGCCGGCGTCGATCGTGGCGCGGACCAGACCGTCGGGGGACTGCACGTGGGCGGTGGTTTCCGCGGCCGCGGCCTGCGCGTCACGCAGCTGCGCGGTCTGCCGCTCGAAGTTCTCCAGGAGGGTGTCCATCTGGTCCTTCATCGCGGCATTGCGTGCTTCGAGCCGTGCACGGTCGTCGCCCGCGGTGGTCACAGGTGCCCCCGGTGTCCCTCGAACCTACTAATGACTTGCCGTCACCCTAATGCCAATGGAGCAGTGGTCGTGACCGGTTCTGGTGTTTGCCTCAGCGAATCGCGCGGCGTCGCGCGACCACGTACCCGGCTCCGCCGACGAGGTAGCAGACGGTCGCGGCGATGAGCAGACCCGGGGAACGCCCGTCGTCCGGCACGACCAGCGCGCCCAGCGAAACCGCCGCGACCTGCGTGATGTTGAAGAGCGTGTCGTACAGCGCGAACACCCGGCCGCGGGCTTCGTCGGCGACGTCGAGCTGGATCGACGAATCGACGCAGAGCTTGAGCACCTGCCCGGCCCCGGTGATGACGAACGACGCGAGCAGCGCCAGCGGCAACACCATCGGCAGGCCCAGCGCCGACTGGGCGATCGCGGCGAGCAGCAGCGAACCGAGCACCGCGCGCAGGCGGCCGAACTTGCGGATCAGCCGCGCGGTCAGCAGCCCGGCGATCAGGATGCCGGCCCCGGCGAGCGCGGCCATCTGCCCGAGCCCGGGCAGGCCGGCGCGGAAGATCCCGTGGTCGGTGAAGTAGTTCCGCATCATCAGCACGGTGACCAGCAGCGACACCCCGAACGACGCCCGGTGCGCGAACAGCGCGAGGAACCCGGCGGTGACGCTGGGGGCCCGCCACGCGTGCCGAGCACCGTCGGCCAGCCCGCGTGCGACGGCCAGCACGGGGTTCGTCGGCTCGTCGACCACCGTCGGCCCGAGCACCCCGCGCGAGAAACCACGGGCGATGAACGCCGAGACGAGGGTGCCGAGCACCGCGAACGCCGTGGCCTCGGCCGAGCCGAGGTCGTTGCTGCCGAACAGCGCGCGCAGACCGATCGCGCAGCCGCCGCCGATGACCGCCATGAACGAGCCGAGCGTCGTGGCGAAGGCGTTCGCCGTCACGACGCTTTCTTCTTCCACGACGTGCGGCAGCGACGCCGAAAGCCCGGAGCCGATGAAGCGCGAGATGCCTTCCGCGGCCAGGGCCAGCGAAAACAGGCCGACACCGCCCAGTCCGAAGCCGACGGCGGCGGCCGAAGCGATGATCGCCAGGCCGCGGAGGAGGTTCGCGAAGATCAGGACTTTCCGGCGGTCCCAGCGGTCCAGCAGCGCACCGGCGAAAGGGCCGACGACCGAGTACGGGAGCAGCAGCGCGGCGAACCCACCGGCGATGGCCAGCGGATCGGCGCCGCGCTCGGGGTTGAACAGCACGGCTCCGGCGAGACCCGCGCGGAAGACGCCGTCACCCCAGCTGGCGGCGAAGCGCGTGAAGAGCAGACGGCGGAAGTCCGGGTCCTTGAGCAGCTCCCGCGGCCCTCTGCGTGCGGTAGCCGCACCGGTGCTGATCGTCACGGAGCCAGAGTAGAGGGTGGCCGGCGCACTCAGCCTCGCCTCTCGGCGGCTATGCGCAGTGTGGCTCCTGCCGGACGGTATTCCACAAAGGCGGTTCTTCAGTGAGCCCGGGGGACACGGAGTGCGCCGACCACTGTTTCAAACGAGGCTGCTGAGGCGATTGTTCCCGAGCCGAAGTAATTCGCCGGGCCGGGGGTGGGATCATGGGTCGCGTGCCAGCGGACGCCGAGGTTGAACCGGGAACGCTCCTGGTCGCCGCCCCCACGATGGTCGACCCCAACTTCCAGCGGACCGTCGTGTTCGTCATCGATCACCGCGACGAAGGCACGCTCGGCGTGGTCCTGAACCGGCCGAGCGACGTCGCCGTGCACGACGTGCTGCCCAACTGGGGCGGGCACGTCGCCGAGCCGCAGGCGGTGTTCGTCGGCGGGCCGGTCGAGAAGAAGACGGCGCTGTGCCTGGCCGCGCTGCGCACCGGCGAGACGGCGGCGAGCGTGCCGGGCGTGATCGCGGTCCGCGGCCCCGTCGCGCTGGTCGACCTGGACACCGACCCCGAGGTGCTGGTGCCGAAGGTCCGCGGCGTGCGCGTGTTCGCCGGGTACGCGGGCTGGGATTCCGGTCAGCTGGCCCGCGAGATCGAGCGCGACGACTGGCTCATCGTGCCCGCGCTGCCGAGCGACATCCTGGCTTCGCCGAGCGGCGACCTGTGGAGCCAGGTGCTGCGCCGGCAGGGCATCCCGCTGGCCCTGCTGGCCACCCACCCGGGCGACCTCCAGCGGAATTAAGCTTCTTCCTTCTTGAAGACCCCGCAGCCGCCGGCGCCGCACGCGCAGCCGCTGCAGCCCGCGGGCGCGGCCGGAGCCGGCGCGGGCACGGTCAGCGCGGCCCGGTTGCCGAGCACTCCACCGCCCGCGACCAGCACGAGCATCGCCAGGACACCGGCGAGCGCGGCCGAGATCAGGCCGGCGGACGTCGGCATCGCGAGCCCGGCCAGCCCGGTGAGCACGGAGATCGCGCCGCCGGCCATGGTCGGCAGCCCCGCGACGCGGTTGGCCAGCTTGAACGCTTCTTCGCTGCGCAACGCGGCTTGCGTGCGCACGCCGGTCCCGCCTTCGCGCGTCAAGCGCTCGCGGAACCCGAGGAACCCACCAAAGCCGACGAGCAGACCCAGCACGACCGGAACCAGCGCGATAGCGAACACGAGGTCAAGGATAAGCGTGACGTCCTGGCAACCTGGCGGATACCCTGACCGACTGTGCTACAGGCCATGTCACGACGTGTACTGCCCACAGTGTTGGCCACTGCTCTGATCGGGGGGATCTTCGCCGCGACGCCCGCGGAAGCCACCGGAAGTCACGAGCGGCCGATCCGGCTGCTCGGCGAGCAGATCGTCCCCAACTCCCTGCTGTTCCAGGGCACGGTGGTCGGCGGCCTCTCCAGCATCGACTACGACCCCCGGACCGGCGGTTACGCCCTGATCTGCGACGACCGGTCCGCGATCGACCCCGCCCGCTTCTACACGGCGACCTTCCCGGTCTCGGCGAAGGGCGTCGGCCCGGTCACCTTCACCGGCACCAAGCCGCTGCTGCGCCCGGACGGCACGCCGTACCCGCCGCTCACCCGGAACGACCCTTCGAAGCCGCAGAACGAGCAGACGATCGACCCCGAAGAGCTGCGTGTCGACCCGTGGACCGGCGACTACTACTGGTCGCAGGAGGGTGAGCGCACCGCGACGACGTTGATCGACCCGTCGATCCGCGAGGCGCGCCGCGACGGGAAGTACGTCCGCGACCTGCCGATCCCCGCGAACGAGAAGATGACGCCGACCACCGGCCCGCGCCAGAACCTCGTGCTCGAGGGCCTCACCTTCACCGGGTTCGGCTCGCTGATCGCCAGTGACGTCGAAGGCCCGCTCCTGCAGGACGGCCCGGAGTCGACCCGCACCACCGGCGGCGTCTCCCGGATCACCCTGCAGTCGCGGTTCGGCCCGGTCCTGGCGCAGTACGCGTACCCGCAGGAGCCGATCTTCGCGTCACCGGTCCCGGATGGCGCGTTCGCCACCACCGGTGTCTCCTCCATGCTGGCCGTCGACCAGGCCGACCCGACGAAGTTCCTGATGATGGAGCGCTCGTTCGTCACCGGTGTCGGCAACAAGGTGCGCGTCTACGAGATCGACACGAAGGGCGCGACGAACGTCCTAAACGTTCAGTCCCTGGCCGACGCCAAGCACGTCAAGCCGGTGAAGAAGCGGTTCCTCTTCGACGCCGCCGACCTCGGCCTGTCCACTGTGGACAACCTGGAGGGCATGACCTGGGGCCCGAAGCTGCCGAACGGCGAGCGCAGCTTGATCATCGTCAGCGACAACAACTTCTCGGCCACCCAGGTCACCCAGTTCGCGGCACTGGCGGTCCCCTCGGAACGGCTTTGACCAGCAAGTTACGATGAGTGTGTGAACACGGCTCGGCTGCTCCTTAGCCTGCCGCGCTGACCGGGCCCGGCCCGGCCGGCGCGGCGACCCCTCATGCCCTGGTGGCTGGGGGGTCGAGTTGTTTCTGGCGGTATTGAATGAACTCTCGGCGGGAAAACGTGCCTCGAGTTAGCTCCCACGGAGGAAGACGGCGATGACCGAGACAACAGGGACCGACGTCCCGGCGCACCGCTACACGGCCGCGCTGGCGGGGCAGATCGAGCAGCGCTGGCAGGACCACTGGGCCGACCAGGGGACCTTCCACGCGCCGAACCCCGTCGGGCCGCTCGCCGTCGAGGGGCAGCCGGTGCCCAGCGACAAGCTGTTCGTCCAGGACATGTTCCCGTACCCGTCGGGCTCCGGCCTGCACGTCGGGCACCCGCTGGGCTTCATCAGCACCGACGTCTTCGCCCGGTACCACCGGATGATCGGGCGCAACGTGCTGCACACGATGGGCTTCGACGCGTTCGGGCTGCCGGCCGAGCAGTACGCCGTCCAGACCGGGCAGCACCCGCGGAAGACCACCGAGGAGAACATCCGGACCTACCTGCGCCAGATCCGGCGCCTGGGCCTGGGCCACGACGAACGCCGTCGCATCTCCACGATCGACCCCGAGTACTACCGCTGGACCCAGTGGATCTTCCTGCAGATCTTCAACTCCTGGTACGACACCGAAGCGGGCAAGGCGCGGCCGATCGCCGAGCTGGAGGCCGCGTTCGCGGACGGCACCCGGCCCACGCCGGACGGCCGTGACTGGGCGGCGCTGTCCGCCGTCGAACGGAAGCAGGTGATCGACGACAACCGGCTGGTGTACATCTCCGAAGCGCCGGTCAACTGGTGCCCGGGCCTGGGCACCGTGCTGTCGAACGAAGAGGTCACCGCCGACGGCCGCAGCGAGCGCGGCAACTTCCCCGTCTTCCGCCGCAACCTGCGGCAGTGGATGATGCGGATCACCGCGTACGCCGACCGCCTGGTCGACGACCTGGACCTGCTGGACTGGCCCGAGAAGGTCAAGTCCATGCAGCGGAACTGGATCGGCCGCTCGCACGGCGCCCGCGTCACCTTCAAGGCCGGCGAAGACGCGATCGACGTCTTCACGACCCGGCCGGACACCCTGTTCGGCGCCACGTACATGGTGCTGGCGCCGGAACACCCGCTGGTCGACGAGCTGACCGCGGCCACCTGGCCCGAAGGCGTCGACAAGCGGTGGACCGGCGACGCCCCCACCCCGGCCGACGCCATCAAGGAGTACCGCGTCGCGGCGTCGCGGAAGTCCGAGCTGGACCGGCAGGAGAACAAGGAGAAGACCGGCGTCTTCACCGGCGCGTACGCGACGAACCCGGTGAACGACAAGCAGATCCCGATCTTCGTGGCCGACTACGTGCTGATGGGCTACGGCACCGGCGCGATCATGGCCGTTCCCGGTCAGGACGTCCGCGACTGGGAGTTCGCCGAGAAGTTCGGGCTGGACATCATCCGGACCGTGCAGCCCCCGGATGGCTTCGACGGCAAGGCGTTCACCGGTGACGGCCCGGCGATCAACTCGGGCTTCTTGGACGGCATGGACGTCGCCGAGGCCAAGAAAACGATCATCGACTGGCTGACCGAAAAGGGCGCCGGTGTCGGCACCGTGCAGTACAAGCTGCGCGACTGGCTGTTCTCGCGCCAGCGCTACTGGGGCGAGCCGTTCCCGGTGGTCTACGACGAGGACGGTGAGGTCCACGCCGTCCCCGAGTCGATGCTGCCGATCGAGCTGCCCGAGGTCGCCGACTACTCGCCGGTGACGTTCGACCCGGAGGACCGCGACTCGATGCCGTCGTCCCCGCTGGCCCGCGCCACCGACTGGGTCGAGGTCGAGCTGGACCTGGGCGACGGCCCGAAGACCTACCGCCGCGACATCAACACGATGCCGAACTGGGCGGGTTCGTGCTGGTACCAGCTGCGTTACGTGGACCCGACGAACAGCGAGACGTTCTGCGCGCCGGAGAACGAGGCGTACTGGATGGGCCCGCGCGCGGCGGAGCACGGCGTGGACGACACCGGCGGCGTCGACCTGTACATCGGCGGCGTCGAGCACGCGGTGCTGCACCTGCTGTACTCGCGGTTCTGGCACAAGGTGCTGTTCGACCTGGGCCACGTGACGTCGAAGGAGCCGTACCGCAAGCTGTTCAACCAGGGTTACATCGAGGCGTACGCGTACACGGACGCGCGCGGCGTCTACGTCCCGGCCGAGCAGGTCGAGGAGCGCGACGGGAAGTACTTCTTCGACGACGAAGAGGTCACCCGGGAGTACGGCAAGATGGGCAAGAGCCTGAAGAACGTCGTCACGCCGGACGAGATGGCCGAAAACTACGGCGCCGACACGTTCCGGTTCTACGAGATGGCGATGGGCCCGCTGGCCATGTCGCGCCCGTGGGCGACGAAGGACGTCGTGGGGTCGCACCGGTTCCTGCAGCGGCTGTGGCGCCTGGTCGTCGACGAGGCGACCGGCGAGCTGCGAGTGTCCACTGAGGACGCTTCCGAGGCGGACCGCAAGGTGCTGCACAAGACCATCGCGGGCGTCCGCGAGGACTACGCGGAGATGCGGTTCAACACGGCCGGCGCGAAGCTGATCGAGCTGAACAACCACGTCACGAAGGTGTACGGCGTGGCCGCGGCCACGCCGCGCGAGCTGGCCGAGCCGCTGGTGCTGATGCTGGCGCCGCTGGCCCCGCACCTGGCGGAGGAGCTGTGGCACCGGCTGGGTCACGCGGACTCGCTGGTGCAGGGCCCGTTCCCGGTGGTGGACGAGAAGTACCTGGTGGAGGACTCGGTCGAGTACCCGATCCAGGTCAACGGCAAGGTCCGCTCCCGCGTCACGGTGCCGGCGGACGCCGCTTCGGACGCGGTCCAGGCGGCCGCGCTGGCGGACGAGAAGGTGGCGGCGCTGGTCGGCGGCGGCACCCCGCGCAAGGTGATCGTGGTGCCGGGCAAGCTGGTCAACATCGTCTTGTAGCGCGCTGTCGGAAAGCCGCCGGTGCTTTTGCTGAGTTCTCGATTTGATTGAACGGTCAAGGAATTCCGTTCGATCGAAGGAGAACCGGGGATGACCCTCGACGGCAAGGTGGCGCTGGTGACGGGCGGCAGCCGCGGCATCGGCGCGGCCACGGCACTGCGGCTCGCCGAGGACGGCGCGGACGTCGCGCTGACCTACCAGCACAACGCCGCGCGGGCGGCCGAGGTGGTCGACAAGATCAAGAACCTCGGCCGTCGCGCGCTGGCGATCCAGGCGGACTCGGCGGACGCGGACGCGGTGTCGGCGGCCGTCTCGGCGACCGTCGCCGAGTTCGGCCGGCTGGACGTGCTGGTGAACAACGCGGGCGTCGGCTTCGTCGGCGCCTTCACCGAAACCGCGCTCGAGGACGTCGACCGCGTGCTGGCGGTGAACGTCCGCGGCGTGTTCGCGGCGACCCAGGCCGCGGCCGCCGTCCTGGGCGACGGCGGCCGCGTGATCACGATCGGCAGCTGCGTCACGGACCGCGTGCCCGGCCCGGGCATGGCGCTGTACGCGACGAGCAAAGCGGCGATGGTCGGCCTGACCAAGGCGCTGGCGCGCGAGCTCGGCCCGCGCGGCATCACGGTCAACCTCGTTCACCCGGGCCCGACGGACACGGACATGAACCCGGCCGACGGCCCGTACGCGGCGGACCAGCGGGCGTTGACGGCGTTCGACCGCTACGGCCTGCCTTCGGAGGTCGCCTCGGCGGTGTCGTACCTCGCCGCGCCGAGCAGCGCCTACGTCACGGCCGCGACCCTGTCGGTGGACGGCGGCCACGCGGCCTAGCCGGAGTAGAGCCCGATCTCCCGGGCGAGGTCGATGAGCATCGCCTCGAACAGGACGTCCGGCTTGGACATCGGGATCGGGTAGTTGCCGAAGACCTCGAGCGTGACGTGCCCGTAGAGCCGGGCCCAGAACTGGATCATCAGGTACGTCACGCCGAGGTCGATCTTCTCCACCGGCACGGCCCGGTCGGACTCGGCGAGCACGGTGACCAGCGATTCCTGGAATGTCTGGAGGTCGTCGCGCAGCTCGTCGGGCACCCCGCTGGCCGACGGGAGCACGATGTCGGTCCGCGCGAGCACCCGCCCGGCGGCGGCCAGGAAGATGCGTCCGAAGGGCTCGTCGACCCGGCTCAGCGCGGACCCGGCGGCGGACCCGACACCCCCGGTCGGCGACGCGAAGACCAGCGTGAATTCCTTCGTGTGGGTGAGTGCCCAGCGCCGGAAGCCCTTGCAGATGGCGAAGAGCTGCATGATCCCGTCGTCCGGCAGCTCGGCGATGTCTTCCGCGAGCTCGTCGGCCAGATCGGCGCAGACGTCCAGCCGCAGGTTCTCGACGAGGTCATCGCGGGATTCGTAGTACCGGTAGAGCGCGGGCGCGGTGATCCCCAGCTCCCGCGCGATGGCACGCAGGGTGACCGCCTCCGGCCCCTGCTCGACGAGCAGTTTCCGGGCGGTCCGCCGGATGTCCTGTTCGGTAGCCGCACGCGCGCGACCCCTTCGCGTGGGGTGGCTCATCCGAACAGTCTAGGTGCTTACTACGACAAGTCTTGCATTAACGACCCCGAGGGTCTTCGTCACAAAGAGCTGAACCCCCCACGACTGTCGGTGCCGTGTGCCACACTCGGTCGCCGTACGGCTACTGACGTGAACGGGGAGGTTCGCGTGACGAACCCTGAGCAGTTGATCGCGGATTTCGAAGCCCGGATGGCCGAGTCCCAGCGCAAGGCTGAACGGATGGTCGGCGAGATCGAGGCGGTCTCGGTTTCCGAGCGCAGCAAGGACGGCCAGATCGGGGTGAAGGTCGACCACGCCGGCAACCTCGTCGGCCTGGAGATCGGCCTGAGCGTGCGTGACAAGCCGGAGCTCGCCGAGGAGATCCTCCGCACGGTCAAAGCCGCCCAGAGCAAGCTCGCCGCGGCCGTGCAGGCCGGGGTCACCGATCCGGTCGGTCCCGAAGTGATGAACCAGCTGGTCAGCCGGCTCGAGCAGACGTTCCCGGCACCCGAACCGGAAGGGTTCGCGCCGGCGCAGGCCCCGGCGCGCGACGACGGTGACCGGTTCGTGCCGGAAGAGGAGCAGCCGCCGCCGAAACCGCCGCGTGCGCCGCGACCACCGGCCGATGAAGGCCACGACGACGACTACTTCGGCGACGGCGATTACCTGCGCTGAAGCGCGGGCGAGGGAGGGGAACCATGGCCGGACTCAGTGGCCCTGGCTTCGCGGTCGATCCGCGGGAGCTGCAGAAACACCGCGAGAACATCGAGGCGCTCACCGACCGGATCGACCGGTGCAAGGAGGCCGCTCGCGCGACCGAGCACCCCGAAGCGTTCGGTCTGCTCGGTATCCCGCTCGCGGCCATCTGCGCCATCGCCCAGCAGGTGGCGGAGATCGCGATCGAATCGGCGTCGACGTCGTCGTACGACCACTCGGCCCGCATCCAGCTCTGGCAGCAGATGAAGGAAGCCGACGAGTCGGAGTTCGAGGACCTGTTCAAGGTGGAGGACTGAGCCGTGGCCGACAACCCGTTGATCAAGACGGACGCGGCGGACGACCGCAGCGCGCTCGAGGGCGCCGGCCTCTTCCAGGACTTCTGGGACGCGGGCACCGCCGTCGCCGACGGCAACTGGGCCGAAGGCCTCGTGAACGCCGGGTTCGGCGCCACGGGCATCGCGGGCCTCGTCGCGGATCCCATCGGGACCCTCGCTTCCGCGGCCGTCGGCTGGGCGATCGAGTTCTTCCCGTGGCTGCGCGAGCCGCTGGACTGGCTCACGGGTGACCAGACGGCGCTGGAGAACATGGTCGGCACCTGGGAGAACGTCGGCAAGGAACTGGAGAAGATCAGCACCGATCTCCAGGACACCGTCAAGAAGGACAGCGAACGCTGGGAAGGCCCCTCGGCGGACGCCTATCGCGCGTTCGCCGAAGACCGCGCGGCGACGTACGCCGGGGTGGCGACCGGTGCCAACGCGATTTCGAAGCTGGTCGAGATCTGCAAGACGATCCTGAGCGTCGTGCGCTCGATCGTGCGGGACCTGATCTCCGAGTGCGTCGGCAAGCTCATCAGCATCGCCTGCCGCTACCCGGGTCCGGCGCTCCCGGCGGGCATGGCCACCGAAGGCACCGCGGAAGCCGTCAAGACCGGCAGCAAGTGCATGGAGTGGATCAAGAAACTGGTCAAGGCCTTCAAGAAGGCGCAGGACCTCTTCCACCGCATCAGCGGCATCTTCAGCCGGGTGCGGGACGTTCTGCGAAGGGGCGCCGAAAGGTTGCCCGGCCCCCTGCGGCGAGTCGGCGACGTGCTCGAGCCGAAGGAGGCGAAGTCGTTCGCCGACAAGCAGAAGAAAGCGGTCAAGAAGGAGAGCGGCAAGGAGGTCCTGAAGCACGTGGGCGAGGGGCTGGACGGCGACGACGATGACGAGTCGCCGGAGAAGGAAACCGCGGCTCGGCAGCCCGTCTTCGACAACCAGGGCGCCAGGCGCATATCGGGGTCGATCGAGTGAGCGACCGTCTTGTCGTCTCGCGGACGGCCGGGCGGCACTGGATCCTCGCCGCGGTGCTGCTCGCCATCGGCGCCGGGTTCGTCTGGATGGGCTCTTCGGCGTCCCAGCAGAGCCCGCGAGTGGCCGGCTACGTCTTCGGCGGTGCTTTCGGCCTGCTCGGGCTGATCCTGGCCGTTCGCTCGCTGCGCAAACCCGTCGTCAACGAACTGGTTTTCGACGCAGCGGGGATCACGCGCATCGTCGGCGGAGTGGTCTGGGCCGTGCGCTGGGGCGAGCTGGGGGCCGTCGCCGTCCCGGCCGAACCGGGCCGCGACGGGTCCTTCCGGGTCGTCCTCACGCCCGCCGACGCCCGGTTCGTGGAGCGTCACCGGGGTCTGACCCCGTTGGCCGGGACCGATTTCCTGGTTCCCGGGATCACGTTGTCGGTCACCGAAGCCGACCGCGTCCGCGATGTCGCCGGGAAGTACGCCGGAGTCACCGAACGACCCGTCACCCGGGTCGCGCCGGCAGCTCCACCCCGGGCGGCCCGCTTCGTCCCCGAGCCGGTACCCGTGGTCGAGCCGGAGTACGTGAACATCCACGTCAACGGGTTGGACCGCCGGAAGCTGTGGCTCTTCGACCTGGCCGTGGTCCTCCTCGGTGCCGGGGCCTATGCGGGGGCCGAATTCGGCCCGGCCGGCTTCCTGCACACCGTCTGCCGGATCCTGCTGGGGGCGGCCTTCGTGCTCGTCACCGTGGTCCACGTCTTCGAGATCAACGTCGCCCAGCGCAAGGTCCGCGCCGATCTGCGGCTTTCGCCGGCGGGCTTCCGGTGGAAGACGTACTACCGATCGCTCGAACTGAGCTGGCGCGAGGTCGCCGAACTGCGGCTGCTCACGACCGGTCGCCTGGAATTCCGGCCGGTCGACCTCGATTTCCCGTTGCGCCACGGCGACTTCGAAGCGCTCGCCCTGGACGACGGCTGGTACCGCCTGCCGCGGGCGTTGAGCCCGGCAGCGGCGCGGAAGTTCCGCGCGTGCGCGCCCACCCTGCTTCCCCGCGAAGTCGGGTTGACCGTCGGGCGGGGCGGGGCGCCGCCGACGCCGATCACTCGGGGGGCTACGTGATCGGCGCCGGCGACCTGATGCCCTGTCCGGCTCTCGCCGGTCGGGCAACGTCACCACGTCTTCGCGTGATGACGCACCTGGAGAGCGGGACCGGTCCGCATAGTGACGGCCGGGGGTAAAACATCCCCCGATCGAGTGACGGGCATCCGCTGCTCGCATGATTGTCGCACTCAACGCCGGATAAGTTACAAAAACCTTCACTTTCCCCGACCGCACCCTTCCCGACCTGGTCGGACGGCTTTCGTGGCACAGTGCGGGGATGAACTCCGACGTCCTCGTTGTGGGATCCGCCAACGCCGACCTCGTCGTCGCGGTGGACCGGCGGCCGGCCGGTGGCGAGACGGTGCTGGGCGGCGACACCGTGCTTTCGCCGGGCGGCAAGGGAGCCAACACGGCGGTCGCGGCGGGCCGGCTCGGGGCGGACGTCGCGCTCCTCGGCGCCGTCGGGGACGATCCGTACGGCCGGCTGCTGCTCGATTCGCTGCGGGCCGCCGGTGTCGACACCGGGCTGGTCCGCACCAGCGATCGGCCGACCGGGATCGCCTACATCACCGTCACCCCGGACGGCGAGAACGCCATCCTCGTCTCCCCCGGCGCCAACTCGAGCCTCGAGCCCGCCGACGTCGACGCCGTCTTCGACGGGGTCGAGATCATGGTCGCGTCGCTCGAGGTGCCGCTGCCGACCGTCGAGCACGCCGTCGCGCGGGCCGCCGAAAAGGGCGTCAAGGTGCTGCTGAACCTTTCGCCGGCGGCGACGCTCTCTCCGGAGACGCTGGCCAAGCTCGACGTCCTCCTCGTCAACGAGCACGAAGCCGCCTGGCTCACCGGGCCCGGCGCGGACTTCCGGCAGCTGCTCGACCTCGGGCCGCGAGCCGCCGTCGTCACGCTCGGCGCGGCGGGTGCGGTCGTCGTGGAGAAGGACAACACGACGAACGTGGGGTCGCCGGAGGTCGAAGCCGTCGACACCACCGGTGCCGGGGACGCCTTCGCGGGCGCGCTCGCCGCGGCCCTCGCCGATGGCGCCGACCTCGTCTCCGCGGCGAAGCGCGCGGTGCGCGTCGCGGCCTTCAGCGTGACGCGGTCCGGCGCGCAGCCGTCCTATCCCACCGCCGCCGACCTGGGGGAATGACCATCGCGAGGCGCGTGTTGCACCTCACATGGGCGACTCGTTCGGTTCGGCCTGGTGGCGCGGCTACGCCGCTCAGTTGAGGGCGATAGCGGAGGCACGCCGACCCGACCACCTCGCGATCATGCCGCTCGGCGAAACCCTGAAGGCGCTCGGCAAGCAGACCGAGGTCGACGAAGGCGTCTACGACGTTCCGCTGGAGGGCATCGTCGGCACGGTCGCTCGCGCCGGCGACTTCGACCGTGAGTTCCGGCCGCGCAACCGGGCGCTGCGCGATCGCTGGGACCGACTGACGCGGACGTCGGCCGACCTCCCGCCGGTGCGGCTCGTGCGCCTGTCCGACATGTTCTTCGTCGACGACGGTCACCACCGCGTCGCCATCGCGCGCGCCCGCGGCGCCACGACCATCCGCGCCCGGGTCCGCTGGATCAGCACGGTCGCCTGCGCGCTGCGCTGCCTGACGCTCGCCGACCTGCCGTCGAAGACCGCCGAGCGGATGTTCCTCGAGCGCGTCCCGCTGCCCGACGACGTCCGGCTCGGGCTCTGGCTCGACGACCCGGCCGACTGGTTCCGGCTCGCCGACTCGGCCGAGGCCTGGGGTTTCCGCCGTATGCTGGCCGGACGGCCGGTGCGCAGCCGCGGCGAACTGGCCGAAGCCTGGTGGCACGAGGAGGTCCGGCCGGTGCTCGAACAGGTGCGTCAGCGAGGCTTGCGCCCGCCACCACGAGAGATCCAGACGTATCTGAGCTATGGTCTAGACCATGTCGTCTGAGTTCGATGCCGCCTCCGCTGGGAAGAACACGTCGGCGGAGCTTCTGTCCGGGGTCGCCGTCAGCCCCGGCCGTGCGAGTGGTCCCGTCGTCCGCGTCGCGGAGCCGCTCGGCGAGCCCGCCGCCACCCCGGCCCCCGCCGATCCGGCCGCCGAAGCCGCGCGGATCGCACCCGCGGCCGCCGTCGTCGCCGGGCGGTTGGAAAAGCAGGCCGAGACCGCCACCGGCGAGGCCGCGACGATCCTCATCACCACGGCCGCCATGGCGGCCGACCCGGCGCTCGCCTCCCAGGCCGAGCAGCTGGTCAAGACGCAGGGACTACCCGCCGCGCGAGCCGTCCACCAGGCCGCCGAAGGCTTCGCCGAAGCGCTGGCCGCCGCGGGCGGGTACATGGCCGAGCGCGTCCGCGACGTCCGCGATGTGCGCGACCGGCTGGTCGCCGAGCTGCTCGGCATCGCGCCGCCGGGGGTGCCCGAGCTGGCCTCGCCGAGCGTGCTGGTCGCCCGCGACCTCGCCCCGGCCGACACCGCGGGCCTCGACCCGGCGAAGGTGCTCGCCCTCGTCACCGAAGAAGGCGGCCCGACCAGCCACACCGCGATCCTGGCCCGCGCGCTCGGCATCCCGGCCGTCGTCGCGGTGCGCGGCTTGCTGGGCCTGGACGCGCAAGCGCTTGCGGTCGACGGCGACGCGGGCACGGTCGAGGTCGCGGACCCGTCGGCGCCGGTCGTCACGGCGACGGTGGCGCAGCTGGCCGACTGGAACGGCACGGGCGCGACGTCCGACGGCCACCGCGTGAAGGTCTACGGCAACGTCGGCTCCCCGGCCGACGCGCGGGCCGCGGCGGACGCGGGCGCGGAAGGTGTCGGCCTGTTCCGCACCGAGTTCTGCTACCTGGACGCCTCCGACGAGCCGTCGGTGGCCGACCAGCGCGTGGCGTACACGGCGGTGCTCTCGCCGTTCCGCGGCAAGCCGGTGATCGTGCGGACCCTGGACGCGGGCGCCGACAAGCCGCTGGCGTTCCTTTCGCCGGAGGCCGAGCCGAACCCGGCGCTCGGCGTCCGCGGGCTGCGCGTGGCGTTCGACCGCCCCGAGATTCTGGACCGGCAGCTCGAGGCGATCGCCGGTGCGGCGGAGGACTCCGGCGCCGAGGTCTCGGTGATGGCCCCGATGGTCGCGACGGTCGAGGAAGCCGCCTGGTTCGCCGAGCGCGTCCGGGCGGCGGGCATCGCCCGGGCGGGCGTGATGATCGAGATCCCGGCGGCGGCGCTGAGCGCCCGCGAAATCCTCGAAGCGGTGGACTTCGTGTCGGTGGGCACGAACGACCTGGCCCAGTACACGTTCGCGGCGGACCGCCAGCTCGGCGCGGTCGCGAAGCTGAACGACCCGTGGCAGCCGGGCCTGCTGCGCCTGCTGAAGCTGATCGGCGACGCGGCGAAGGCCACGGGCAAGCCGGCCGGCGTCTGCGGCGAAGCGGCGGCGGACCCGCGGCTGGCGCTCGTCCTGGCCGGCCTGGGCCTGACGAGCCTGTCGATGAACGCCCCGGCGATCCGCGCGGTGGGCGCGAGCCTGGCCTCGGCGACGCTCGCGGAGTGCGAGACGCTGGCGGAGGCGGCGTTGGCCACGTCGAACCCGGCGGCGGCGCGGGCGGCAACTCGCCCCTGACCGCACCGCTGGGGCGCCCCCCCACTTTCAGTCTATCGGTTGTCACCGACAGTGCCGGCTGGTGTGAACCTGGATCCGCGGAGTTGTCCCCAACGCACGAGGGGTGTGGACAACCTGACGTCGGTCCGTGAGGCCGCCGGCCTCACGGACTTCTCGGCAAAAAGTACGACCGGGCTTGTCGATTCCGGCGTACCCCGCTCGACGAAGTGGTGAAAGCACCACCGAGCCGAGAGGGAGCAGCCATGACCATCACCGCCGAAGCGCCGGCCGGAACCGCGCGGGCCGGGCGTCGGGAGTGGATCGGCCTGGCCGTGCTGGCCCTGCCCACCCTGCTCGTCTCGCTCGACGTCTTCGTCCTCGTCCTCGCGCTGCCGAAGCTCGCCGCCGGCCTGCACGCCGACGGCACCGAACAGCTCTGGATCATGGACACCTACGGCTTCATGGTCGCCGGGTTCATGGTCACCATGGGAACGCTCGGCGACCGGATCGGACGGCGGAAGCTGCTGCTCATCGGGGCCGCCGCCTTCGGCGTCGCCTCGGTGGGAGCCGCCTTCGCCACGACGCCCGGCATGCTCATCGCCGCTCGGGCCGTGCTCGGGGTCGCCGGGGCGACGCTCGCTCCGTCGACCCTCTCCCTCATCGGGACCCTCTTCAAGAACCCGCCGCAACGAGCCCAGGCCATCGGGATCTGGGCCGGCTGCTTCACCGTCGGCGCCATCATCGGCCCGATGGTCGGCGGGGTCCTGCTCGAGCACTTCTGGTGGGGCTCGGTCTTCCTCCTCGGCGTGCCCGCCATGGTCCTGCTGCTCGTCATCGGCCCGAAGCTGCTGCCCGAATACCGCGACGAGCAGGCCGGCCGGCTCGACCTGCCCAGCGTCGCGCTCTCGCTCGCCGCGATCCTCCCCGCCGTCTACGGCGTCAAGGAACTGGCTCGCGACGGCGTCCACCCCGGTCCCCTGGCCGCGCTGCTTGCCGGCCTGGCTGTCGGGTACGTCTTCGTGAAGCGGCAGCGCACCCTGCAGGACCCGCTGGTCGACTTCAGCCTCTTCGCCGCGAAGGCCTTCCGCACCACGCTCGGCGGAATGCTCCTGTTCAGCATGCTCGGCGGCACCACGATGCTGTTCGTCGCACAGTTCCTGCAGGTCGCGCAGCACCTCTCGCCGGTCGGGGCCGCTCTGGGGCTGCTGCCGGGGATGGCCGCCTCGACCGTCAGCTTCACCGTCGCGCCCGCCCTCGCCCGGCACTTCAAGCCGAACGTCCTGATCGCCGGGGGCGTCGCCATCGCCGCGGCCGGCATGGCGATCCTCGCCCTCGCCGACCCCGCCGCCGGGCCCGCGTGGCCCGCGCTCGGGTTCGCCGTGACGTCGGTGGGTGTCGGCCCGATGGTCGCGCTCGGCACCGATCTCGTCGTCGGCTCGGTCCCGCAGCGCAAGGCCGGTGCCGCCGCGTCGCTGGCGCAGACCGTCAACGAGTTCGGCTACGCCCTCGGCATCGCGACCGTCGGGACCCTGGGCAACGCCGTCGCCGGCGCGCACGGTCTGCCCAGCGGGCTGCACGTCGTCGCCGGGCTCGCCGCGGTCGCGTTCGCCGTGCTCGTCGGCTTCGTCGCGAGGAACCTCCGGACCGCCTGAACAGCGCGAAGGCCTCCCCACCCGATGCCTGGGTGGGGAGGCCTCCTTGACGCCGGGGGCAGAGGGACCCCGGCTAGCCGAACAACCCGCGCCGCGGGTGCCGGATGACCAGCGAACCGCCGTGGACCCGGCCGCTCAGCACGAAGCGCGGGTTCCCCATGTGCCCGTTGCTGCGCGTCTTGTCCTCCAGCGAGCCGAACTTGACGTCGGTGATCGAGTTGACGTCGACCGCCGCGTGCTCCGGGATGATCACCTCGACCGAACCCCACTTGGCGTCCAGTTCGATGTGCACCACCGGCGACTGCACCTGGGCCTCGGTGAAGTCGAGCTTCGTCGAGCCGTACTTGTTCCGCACGACCATCTCGGGCGGCACCACCCACGGCCCGCTGCGGACCAGCGACGAGTACTTCGCGTTGAGCTCGAAACGCCGTCCGGACGAGTACCCGCCGTAGCCCACCGGCGGAGCAGCCGCGTACGACGGCGCGGCGGCCACCGCGGCCGCCGGGTGGTAGAGCCCGGCGAGGTCGGCCAGCACGGCGTTCAGCTCGCCGCGGGTGCGGGACGCCAGCGCGCGGTCAGTGCGCTCGGTGAACTCGTCGAGGTCGATCATCCCCCGCCCGATCGCCTTCTGCAGCACCCCGACGACGTGCTCACGCTCGTCGTCGGACACCCGAAGATCGCGCTCGCCCAACGGCTTGGTCTCGGTCACCGGTTCCGCCGCCGCGGTCTCTTCCTCGCCCATGCCCACGATGGTAGAACCGGATTCCACCAGGGAGATCGGGGGAAAACCCTGAACGGACCCGGATTCCGCGGCGCCGCCCTCTGCGCGGCGCTGCTTCTGCTGTCCGCGTGCACCGGCGAAGCGCAGCCACCGCCGCCGAGCCCGAGCGCCACGAGCGCACCGCCGACCACCCCGTCCGCCCCGCCGGAGGGCCTCTCCGGCGTGCCGGCGACCGGCGGTATCGGCATCACCGCCCTCGTCCCCACCACTGGTCCCACCCTCTTCGACGCGGACCGCGGACCCGTCGCCACGCCGCCCGGCTATCCCGGCGGCGACCTGGGGCTGAGCGTGGTCCGGGTCGGGACGCACGCGGTCCTGACGGCCTACCCGTCCGGCGCCGGCAGCGACGACCCGTTCGAAATCCTCGTCTACACCGGACCCACGAGCCCGCCGCGTTCCCTCGGCCGCGCCTGGTCGGTGGCGCCTGCCGTCGACGGCGAAAGCGTGTGGGTCATCCGGCAGGACGCGCCCGACGCCTGCCGGCTGCAGCGCGTCTCGCTCTCCGGCGGCGAGTTCGCCCACGGCCAGTCCGCCAGCTGCCACACCCAGGTCCGGGCCGGGACCCCGCACGGCCTGCTGATCACCATCAACTCCGGCGCCGCCGAGTCGACCGACGCGCTGATCGACCCGGAGACCGGCCGCACGGTCCAGCAGGCGCCGCGCATCCTCGGCGTCGCCGGTGACCGGATGCTCCTCGACGGCCTCACCGAGTTCACCCTCGTCGACCTGCGGGCCAACAGCCGCCAGCAGCTCAGCCGGCCGGTGGTCGCGAGGACACCCACCGTCGTGCCCTCCCGCGACGGCGGCATCTGGGCCGTCGACTTCGGCAACCCCGCCTACCGCGGCACCAGCACGCAGACCCGCGACCTCTGGCTGCTTCGCCTGGACGGGCCGGACTGGGAACACGTCGCCGCGATGCCGTTCATCACCGAGCACCTCAAGCGTGGCGGCGGCTTCGACTGGTCTGCCGACGGTGACCTCGTGCTCGCCGACGGCGTCCTCGCCGCCTGGCACCCGGGCGAGCCGGCGTGGCGGATGGGCAAGGCGGCGCTGCCGACGACCGCCTGGTCCGGCTTCGCGGTGCTGCCCTGAGGGCTACTCCTCGTCGAGGCCGTGCTCGATCGCGTACCGGGCCAGCTCGACGCGGTTGTGCAGCTGCAGCTTCCGCAGCGTCGACTGCACGTGGTTCTCCACCGTGCGGTGCGACAGCACGAGCCGCTCGGCGATCTGCCGCGCGGTCAGCCCCTTCGCGACCAGGCGCAGGACGTCGGTCTCGCGCTCGGTCAAGCGGGGCGGCTCGGCGCCTTCGGCCGGCGCGTCGGCCATCCGCCGGTACTCGCCGAGCACCAGCCCGGCCAGGCCCGCGGTGAACACCGGGTCGCCGGCCGCGGTCCGGTGCACCGCGTCCACCAGCTCCGCCGCGGACGCCGACTTGACCAGGTAGCCGGACGCGCCGGCCTTCACCGCCTCCAGGACGTCCTGGTGCTCGCCGCTCGCGGACAGCACCAGCACCTTCGTCGACGGCAGCGCCGAGGTGATCTCGCGGGTGGCGTCCACCCCGGACGTGCTGCCGAGGTTGAGGTCCATCAGCACGACGTCCGGTCGCACGGTCCGCGCGATCCGCAGCGCGGCGTCGGCGTCCGGGGCGGTCGCTCGCACGTCGAAGCCGTGCTCGGTCAGGTCGCGTGCCACCCCGTCGCGCCAGATCGGGTGGTCGTCGACCACCATCACCGAGATCCGCTCGTCGCTCACTTCGCACCCCTCGTGCTCGGCACCTTGACCTCCCACTCGGTGCCCCGGCCGGGCCCGGTGTCGAGGGTCGCGCTCCCGCCGAGGTCGCGCACCCTCCCCCGGATGGATTCCACCACACCGAGGTGCCCGGCCGCGGCCGCTCGCTCGAGAACTCCGTCCGGAATGCCCGGTCCGTCGTCGCGGATGCTCACCACCACTTCGGTGCCGAGGTCCTCCAGCAGCACCCACGCCTGTGCGTCGGGGCCCGCGTGCTTCTCCACGTTCGAGAGCGCTTCGCGGGTTATGGCGACCAGTTCGCCGGTGACGTGGGCGGGCAGCTCGACGTCGTCCGCCGGCGCCGAGACCTGCACCGACGACGTGGCGAGCAGCTGCAGCGCGGCGCGCAGGCTCGCCGTGCCGCTGTCGTTCGGCCTCAGCGGTTCGGTCGTCACCAGCGACCGCAGCGCGATCTCCTGCTCGCCGGCCAGCTTCGCCAGCTCGGCCGCTTCGCCGCCGACCTCGTTGCCGCGCTTGCGGACCCGGGCCAGCACCTGCAGCACGCTGTCGTGGATCGACCGGGCCAGCCGTTCCCGCTCGGCCGTCGCCGCTTCCTTCCGCAGCGCCTGCTCCAGCCGCGCCGCGGACCGCCGGCCCATCGTCGCGGCCATGCCGACCAGCAGCCCGGCGCCGGCGAGCAGGACGCCGTCGCGGGCGACGTCGAGGTCGAACTTCTCCCGCGCCAGCCCGGTCGCCACGCCGAGGACCAGCCCGGCCAGCACGCCGCCGCTCGCGCCGAAGCGCGCGCCGGCGGCGACCGCGG
Organism: Amycolatopsis sp. cmx-4-37; assembly: GCA_049998055.1. Classification (GTDB taxonomy): domain Bacteria; phylum Actinomycetota; class Actinomycetes; order Mycobacteriales; family Pseudonocardiaceae; genus Amycolatopsis. The sequence continues at coordinate 49,315 of JAEBEK010000011.1, forward strand.
GCACGGCCGCCCACACCGTCGTGATGAGCGGGACGTTCGAGGTGAACTGCGCGTCGCTGAGCACCCACGGCGACGTCAGCAGCAGCGCGGTGGTGAGCACGAGGTCGAAGACGACCAGCACCGGCGGCCGCGTCCGCTCGCGCAGGTAGAAGAAACTGCTGACGACCGACCACGCGGCCATCACGCCGAGGACCGTCCAGGCCAGCCACTCGCGCTGGTAGTGCCCGCTTTGGACGATCACCGTGCCGCAGGCGAACGCCCAGGTGAGCACGCGGAACGCGAGCACCCCACGCCACATCGGCGTGATCGGGTCGGGCGTCCGCCGGACGGTCACGGCTGGTCGCGCTTGGGCGGCTCGTCCGTCGAAGCGTTGCTTTCGGCCTCGCCGACCGTCGCGATTTCGGCCGTCGACGACCCGGGTTTGGCGTCGTTCGGCTGCGCGGCCTGGTCCTTCAGGACGTCGACCTCGGCCGGGTCCGGGTTGGTTTCGTGCAGGAGCGACCGGACGCCGGCGTTCAGCACGGCCAGCAGCGGCACGGCCAGCAGCGCGCCGGCGATCCCGCCCGCGACCAGACCGGCGGTGATGGCCAGGACCACGGCCAGCGGGTGCAGCTTCACGGCCCGCCCGAGCAGCAAGGGCTGCAGGATGTGGCTCTCCAGCTGCATCACGCCGATCACGATGGCCAGCACGATCACGGCACCGATGAACCCGTTCGTCACCAGGGCGATCAGCACCGCGACCCCGCCGGCGATGACCGCGCCGATGATGGGGATGAACGCGCCGATGAAGACCAGCGTCGCCAGCGGGATCACCAGCGGCACGCCCACGATCCACAGGCCGACACCGATGCCGACCGCGTCGACCACGGCGACCGCGGCCGTCGCCCGCACGTAGCTGACGAGCGACGCGAACCCGCGGCGCCCGGCGACGTCGACGCGGTTGCGGACCCGGCGGGGCACGGCGCGGACGAGGAACGTCCAGATGCCCTCACCGCCGCTGAGGAAGAAGATCGTGATGAACAGCGTCAGCAGGAAGCCGGTGAGGATCTCGCCGACGGTGCTCGCCGTCGTCAGCGCGGTCGTCGTGATGGACGCCTGGTTGTTCTGGATGAACCCGATCGCCTGGTTGATGAAGTCCTGGATCTGCTCCTGGCGCAGGTGCGGCGGCCCGTTGAGGAGCCACTCCTTGATCTGGTTGAGGCTGTCGTTGAGCTGCTTCTGCAGCTGGGGCAGGCCGGAGGAGAACTGCGTGATGACGAACGTCAGCAGCCCGCCCAGCACCGCCAGCCCGGCGACCAGCACGATCGCCGTCGCCAGCCCGCGCGGGAACTTCACCGCCACCAGCTTCTGCACCGCCGGCGCGAGCAGCGCGGACAGCAGCAGGGCGATGGACAGCGGGATGATGACGACGGACAGGTAGCCGATCACCCAGATCACGGCGTACAGCGCGGCGACCACCACGATGAACCGCCACGCGAGGGCCGCGCTGATGCGCAGCCCCCGGGGAATGACTCCGGTGATGTCCTCGTGCTCCGGCAGGAACGGGTCTTCGCGTCGCGCGTGGCTCACCGACCCACCGTACTGGCTGGACCGTCCGATTCGGCCGCTTTCCCTCGGCCGCGTCCGGCGCCGATCGCTGCCAGGCGTGATCACCCGCCGTCAGACCGGGCACCACAGCGCGTCGTTCACACGATGGGGGCATCAAGTCGTGTCGAAGGTGCGCGGCGTGTCCCGGATTTGGTTAGGTCGCTTCCGCAACGGCTTGTGGCCGAACGATCACCCGGTACGAGGAGCACGAGTGGCGGACACCGCGACGAACGAGGGGCAGGGCGCCAAGCGCGCCGGCCGTCTCGTGTCGCGTGCGCTGTTCGTGCTCGGCGGGGCCGTCGCCGGCACCGCCGCCGCGTGGCTCGTCTCCGGTGCCGCCGCCTCCGCGGACACCGTCGAGGTGGGCCCCTCCTCCGTCACGCCGGTGACGGCCGCGACCGCCGGGGACCTCGGCGACGTGAACCACGGTGTCTCGGGCATCCCGGCCAACGTCGCGGACTCCCACCAGGCCGCCACGTCGTGGAGCCGGCCGGGCGTCTTCCAGCACAAGGTCTCCGAGCGCGTCAGCGACTCGGTCGCGGACCTGAGCCAGGACGCCGTCGTCAGCCCGGTGCGGCGCACCCTCGGCGCGGTCGAGCACATCGCCCGCAAGCCGGAGGACACCCGCCAGGTCATCGAGGAGACCGTCGCCCCCGAGCCGGCCAAGGAGTTCGGCCACCGGGTGTGGCAGCTGCTCGACCCGGCCGGCCGCGGCGCCGTGGTCTCGCTCCCGGGCCTCACCCCGGCCGGGCCGGAGCCGGTGACCACGCCGGCCGCCCAGGCCACGGACCCGGTCGCCGTCTCGACCGTCCAGCTCCCCGCCGCACTGCGAGCCGCGCTCGCGATGCCGACGGGTGTCCAGCACGACGACAGCACGGGTGCCGCGGGCCAGTCCCGCGACAGGCACCGCGATCTGCCGTCGCCGCTGGTTCCGGTGCAGCTTCCGGCCGCACCGTTCGTTCCCACCGCCCCGGGTGGCAGCTCTGCCCCCGGTGGTCACCTCGACGGCTTGAACTTCGGCGTCCCCTCGTGGGTCTCCGCTGCCGTCAGCGACGCCGCCGCCAGCGCTTACCGCGGTGGCCTGCGGAACACGTCGCGCACCCCGGGCGAGCAGCCCGGCGTCACTCCCGACTGAACACCTCCCTTCCACGGGTAGCCGACGCGCCCAAGCCCGTCTTCTTCTGACGGCGCCCGCGTCCGCGAAACACCCGTGACACGGCGGTGCGCTTTCTCGCGCCCGCAAGAAGTTCTTTCCCCTTCGGTGCGGCTCGGACCCGTTTCGACTTCGACGAGCGCACCCCCATAAGCCCGCAAGGGAAACCGAAATAAAGGAGAAAACCCCATGCAGACGTGGGCAAAGCGCGGACTCCAGACCGCACTTGTCACGGGTGGGTTGCTGATGCTGGGTACCGGCATCGCCTCGGCTGACGAGAACGTCAACCCCGACGCCCCGGCTTCCCCGCTCGACCTGAACGTCACGGCTCCCATCCAGGAAGCCAACAACGCGGTCGGCACCCCCTTCGGCCAGCTGGACCTGCCCGCCGGGCAGACGGAGCTGAGCACCAAGCCGGTCACCAACGCCGCGAACGAGGCTGCCAAGCAGTTCGACGAGGCGAGCCCGGTCAGCCAGAGCGCCTTCGGCGCCAAGTTCACCCCGAGCCACAACAACCTCAAGGGCAACAAGGTCACCGGCGACGTCGTCGTCCCGATCCAGATCGTGGACAACGCGATCGGTGTGCTCGGCGACGCGACCGTCCACGGCGGCGACCACACGCAGACCTGGAACCACGACCAGGACATCGCGACGACGGGCAAGGACTCCAGCCTCGCGGGCAACGCGGTCGCCCTCGACTGGGCGCTCCCCGTGCAGATCGCCGGGAACGGCGGCGGCGTCGCCGGCGGCACCGGCCGCGTGATCGGCGGCTCGGCCAGCCAGAGCACCACCGAGACCGGCGACGTCGACACCAACGGCGACGGCTCGTCCCTCTCCGGCAACGTGGTCGCGGGCCAGTTCGCCACCCCGGTGCAGGTGACCGGCAACGCCGCTTCGTACCTGCTCGGCAACGGCCAGAGCCACGGCTACACCGCCGACACCGTCGCGACCTCGGGCGGCTCGCTGTTCAGCTCCGGCGACCAGGCGAGCGGCTCCGGCAACGTGATCGGCGCGCCGATCGCCCTGCCGGTCAAGTTCAACTGCAACTCGGGCGCCGTGTGGGGCTCGCTGTCGAACTCCAACGGCTGCAACACCACCGCCGACGCGACCGCCGGGAACACCCGCAAGGGCAGCCTCGGCATCCCGACCTACCTCGAGACGAGCGGCAACGACTCGTTCCTGTCCGGCAACGGCGGGGCGGCCTCGCTCTCCCCGATCGCGAACGTCGCGGGTGTCGCGGGCTCGTGGATCGGCAACGCCATGTCCGGCGACGCGCTCCCCGGCCGCGGTGGCGAGTACGAGGGCAGCAGCTCGTCCAGCACGGTCGACTCGGGTGGCTTCGTCAAGACCGCCGGCGACGACGCGAGCGGCTCGGGCAACGTCCTGAACCCGTCGGTCGCGCTGCCGGTCGAGGCCTTCGGCATCGGTGGCACCTACATCGGCCAGGCGAACGCGGCGCACGACAACACGACCGACGCCAACGCGGGCAACGGCAGCTACACCAAGGGCAACGGCTCGTTCCTCGGCGGCAACATCGTCAACACCCAGGCCGCGGGCGCGCCCGAGGTCTTCGGCATCGGCGGCAGCCACATCGGCAACGCGTCCGGCGCGGCGACCGAGGACAAGACGGTCACCGCCGGGGCGTACGACGGCACGCAGGGCAACGACTCGTCCGGCTCGGGCAACGTCGTCCAGGTGCCGGTCGGCCTGCCCGCCGAGGTCTTCGGAGTGGGCGGCTCGTTCATCGGTCAGGGCGTCGGCTCGGCCGACGAGACCAAGGTCGTCTCCGGCGGCGGCGGTGGCAGCACCCACGACGACAACGGCTTCCTGAGCTCGAACCTGGGCACCGTGCCGGCTTCGCTGCCGGTGCAGGTCGCCAACATCGGTGGCGCGCTCATCGGCCAGGGCCACGGCAAGGGCTCGACCGACACGACGTCCAACGCGGGCGGCGACGTCACGGCGAACGGCCCCGCGGGCGCCGGCGCCGGAAACATCATCGAGGCCCCGGTCTCGCTCCCGGTGCTGGCCGCCGGCAGCGGTGCCGCCCTCGCGGGCATCGGCACCGGTGAGAACGACAACATCACCGACTCCTCGGCGGGCGGCGACGCCCTCACCGACGGGCACGACGGCGCGCTGGCCGGCAACATCGTGAAGGCCCCGGTCGCGGGTGCCGCGCAGCTGTTCAGCGACGGTGTCGCGGCGGCGGCCCTCGGCCACGGCCGGGGCACCAGCGACACGATGTCGCAGGCCGGTGGCGACGCCACCACCAACGGTGACCGCGGCAGCGTGGCCGGCAACATCGTCGGCGTGGACGCGCTGCCGGTGGCGCAGGTCTTCGGTGACGCCGTCAGCGCGGCGGGTGTCGCCAGCGGCACCGGGATCAACACGACGTCCGTGGAGAACGCGGGCGACGACACCACCTCGGGTGTCGAGGGCGCCATCTCCGGCAACATCCTCGACATCCCGGCCACGGCGATCGCGCAGCTGTTCGGCGACGCGGTGACCGTGGGCGGCGTCGCGCACGCCTTCGGCGACAACACGCTCACCACGCAGAACGGTGGCGAGGCCCTCACCGCGGGCGACGGGTCCGCGCTCTCGGGCTACAACTTCTACCACGCGTTCGCGCTGCCGGTGCAGATCTTCGGGGTGCCCCTCGAGCTGCTCGGGGTCGCGACCGCGGACGCGGTCGACACGACGAGCATCGACGAGGCCGAGGACGCCATCGCGTTCCCGGTCGAAGGCTCGGAGCTGGCGGCCGACGAGCTGCCCTCGCTCGCCGCTCTCCGCAGTGGCCTGCCGACCGCGGGGCTCCCGACCGCGGGGCTGCCGACCGCCGGCCTGCCGACTGACGGGCTGCCCTCGCTGGCGGGCCTGACCGGCCTGCTGCCGACCGGCGGCCTGCCGACCGGCGGCCTGCCGACAGCGGGCCTGCCGACCGCCGGGCTGCCCACTCAGGGTCTGCCCTCGCTGGACGGGCTGACCAGCCTGCTGCCGACCGGCGGGCTGCCCACCCAGGGCCTGCCCGCGCTGCCGGTCGCCGTGCCGCTCGGCGCCGAGCGCGCCGACCTGCCGACCGGGGGCAACCCGCTGGCCGGCCTGACGAAGCTGGCCCAGCTGCCGGCGAGCGGCCTGTCCGGTGCCTCGGCGCTGCCGAAGCCGGGCCTGCCGAACACCGCGGCGCTGCCCGCGGTGACCGGCCTGTCGGCGCTGGGTGGTGCCCTGCCCGGGCACACCGAGCGTGCGGACCTGCCGACCGCCGGCCTGCCGATCGCCGCGCCGGCCCTGCCCGCGCTGCCGGCCCTGGGTGCCCTGTCCGGCACCAAGCGTGCGGACCTGCCGACCGCCGGCCTGCCCGTCGCGCTGCCGGTGCTGCCCACCGCGGGTGGCCTCCCGGCTCTGCCGGTCGCCCTGCCGGTGACCCCGGCGCTGCCGGCCGCCCCGGCCGCGCTGCCTGCCGCCCCGGCCCTGCCGGTGAACGCGAAGCTGCCGGTGCTGGACAGCGCCGCCCCGGCCGCGCAGGTTCCGGCGATGTCGGGCCTCGACTCGACCGGCTTCCTCGCGAAGCTGATGGGTCTGGTCAAGCGCAAGTAGTTCGGTGACGCCGGGCGGGTTCAGCCAGAACCCGCCCGGCCCCCAACCCGGCAGGCGCTCCACGCGCCGCGAGGTCTCCTCGCACGGAGTGCCTGACGATCGAAAAAAGCTCCTTCCCTGGAGACGACGAGCCCCAGGAGCCGACACCGGCTCCTGGGGCTCGTTCGTGTTCGGGGTGGGTCAGGAGAACTGCAGCGACCGCTTCGCCAGGCCGTGCCAGAAGCCGTCGATGACCGTGCGGCCGGACTTCTCCTCCGCGGTCGCGCCGAGGGAGACGAACAGCGGCGCGAAGTGCTCGATCCGCGGGTGGGCGAGCGCCGCCGCCGGCGCCTTGTGCCGGAAGTCGAGCAGCGCGTCGACGTCGCCGCCACGCACCACCTCGTCGCCCCAGTGGTCGAATTCGGCCGACCACGCGGGCGGTGTCCCGTCGGTGGCGCGGGCCATGCCGCTCAGGTTGTGGGTGAAGAAGCCGCTGCCGATGATCAGCACGCCTTCGTCGCGCAGTGGCGCGAGCTTGCGGCCGAGGTCGAACAGCTCCCGCGGGTCGAGCGAGGGCATCGACACCTGCAGCACCGGGACGTCGGCGTCCGGGTACATCTCGACGAGCGGCACGTAGGCGCCGTGGTCGAGCCCGCGCTCCGGCGCGTCGTGCACGGGCGTGTCTGTCGAGCGAAGCAGCTTCCGCACCTTCTCCGCCAGCTCCGGCGCGCCCGGCGCCGCGTACTTCACCTGGTAGTAGCGCTCGGGGAAGCCCCAGAAGTCGTAGACGAGCGGCACGGTCGTCGTGGCCGCGATGGTCAGCGGCGCCTCCTCCCAGTGCGCCGACACGACCAGGATCGCGCGGGGCCGGGGCAGGGCGGCCGACCAGGCGGCGAGCTGGCGGGTCCACGTGGCGTCGTCGGCGAGCGGCGGCGCTCCGTGGCTGAGGTAGAGGACCGGGGTGCGGGTCATCGACGGCTCCAGTGATTGAAAGTTCAACTACTAGGATACCCGACGCCCGCGCCCACCGGGATATTCCTTCCGGGAGCGATCGTGTTGAGTACCTGCCAGTGAGGCGGGAGGAGCAACCATGACGGACGCGGTGGCCGACGTCGAGCGCGCGATGATCGCGATCCGCCGCAGCCAGCAGCGGCGGGCGCTGAGCCGGATCGGCAAGGCCCGCGGCCAGGGCGCGCACGACCCGGTGCACGAGCTGCTCGACGTCGTCGAAGAGCTCGCCGAACGCGGCGAACCCAGCACGGTGACGGCCTTGAGCGCGGCGATGGGCGTCGACCAGCCGCGCGCGAGCCGGCTCGTGGCGCGCGCCGTCGAGCAAGGGCTCCTGCGCCGCGAAGCCGATCAGCGCGACGGACGGCGTGCGGTGCTCGTGCCGACCGAGGCCGGTCAGGCGCGCCTCGACGAGCTGCACGCCTTCCGGCGCTCGGTGTTCGCCGAGGTCATGGCGGACTGGCCGGACGACGACCGCGCGAACTTCGGCCGGCTCCTCACGGCGTTCGTCCGCGGGTACAGCGCTCTCGGTTAGTCGTGGGAAAGGTCCACGAAGCGGCTGTAGTGCAGCTGGTGCGCGACGGTGATCGTCGCGGTCGGGCCGGCACGGTGCTTCGCGATGATCAGGTCCGCCTCGCCCGCGCGCGGGTCGTCGCGCTCCCACGCGTCGGGGCGGTTGACCAGGATGACGAGGTCGGCGTCCTGCTCCAGTGAGCCGGACTCACGCAGGTCGGACAGCATCGGGCGCTTGTCCGTCCGCTGCTCGGGACCACGGTTCAGCTGGCTGATCGCGATCACCGGGACCTCGATCTCCTTGGCCAGCAGCTTCATCTGCCGCGAGAACTCCGAGACTTCCTGCTGCCGCGACTCGACGCGCTTGCCGGACGTCATCAGCTGGAGGTAGTCGAGGACGACGAGCTTCAGGTCGTTGCGCTGCTTCAGCCGGCGCGCCTTCGCCCGGATCTCCATCATCGTCATGTTCGGCGAGTCGTCGACGAACAGTGGCGCCTCGGACACCTCGCTCATCCGGCGGGCCAGCCGCGTCCAGTCGTCGTCGGACATCTTGCCGCCGCGCATGTCGGAGAGGCGGATCTTCGCCTCGGCCGAGAGCATGCGCATGACGATCTCGGTCCGGCTCATTTCCAGCGAGAAGATGACGCTGGTCAGCCCGTGCTTGATGGACGCCGACCGGACGAAGTCCAGGCCCAGCGTCGACTTGCCGACACCGGGACGGGCCGCGACGATGATCATCTGGCCCGGGTGCAGGCCGTTGGTCAGCTCGTCGAAGTCGGTGAACCCGGTCGGGATGCCCTGGGACTGGCCGCCGCGCGAAGCGATCGCGTCGATCTCGTCCATCGTCGGCTGCAGCAGCTCTTCCAGCGCGACGTAGTCCTCGCTGGTCCGGCGCTCGGTGACGTCGTAGATCGCGGCCTGCGCGCGGTCGACCACCTCGTCGATGTTCGCGCCGTCGGCCGCGGCCGCGCCGTAGCCGTACTGCACGATCCGGGTGCCCGCCTCGACGAGCCGGCGCAGCACCGCCTTCTCCGCGACGATCTCCGCGTAGTAGCCCGCGTTCGCCGCGGTCGGCACCGTCGCGATCAGCGTGTGCAGGTACGGCGCGCCGCCGACGCGCCCCAGCTCGCCCCGGCGTTCCAGCTCCGCCGAGATGGTGATCGGGTCGGCGGGCTCGCCGCGGCCGTAGAGGTCGAGGACGCAGTCGTAGATCGCCTGGTGCGCCGGGCGGTAGAAGTCGTCGGGGCCGAGCGCCTCGATGACGTCGGCGACCGCGTCCTTGGACAGCAGCATGCCGCCGAGCACGGACTGCTCGGCCGCGATGTCCTGCGGTGGCTGGCGGTCGAACCCGCCGCCGGAGCCGGGGTCGCTCGGACCCGGGTCGTTCTCCGCATACATCGGACTGCGGTCGTCGGTCAGCGCCACCGGTTCGGACACCTCCTCATCGTGTCGAACACCCGTTCGAGTATGCCGGATCTTCGCTCTCGAAGCACGCGGCCCGGCCCGTGCTCTGACAATTTCGGGTGCGTCCCCCGATGATCGGCGAGAACGTCACCCGACTCTCGGAGGCACGCCGGGCGCCACCGTGAGTACAGGCCCGAGCGGGCACGCTAGATCCCCCGGAAGGCCGAAGGCAATTCCGGATGGGGACCCTTCTGTGGACAACCTGGGGATGAATGGGGGTAACCAGTCACAGGGGCCGCGAGAGCTGTGGACAAGTTGGGGACAAACGTGATCGGGTTCATCGAATCCCCAGGTCAAAGGCTGTGAACAAGGTGTGGAGAACTTCCCGAAAACTCGTGCGGCGTGTCGCGCGAAGTCCGTTGTTCGGCGTGTCGTGGACCAGCCGGAGCCCATTGACCCCCACGCCCTGTGGATGAATATCACCGAGAGTAGAGCCGTCACACGGTCGGCTGAACGGCCGTCACCTCAAGCGGTGGTGAGCCGGCCCTGTGCGCTGCGTAACCGGTCAGCGAGAACGCGCTGGTCGGCCGGGGTGAAGGCGATCCGGTTCTCGCCACGTCCCGGAACCTCTTCGGTCAGCCATCGGCCTTCCGAGGTATCGATGTAGTTCACCGGGCGTTCGATGCGGTGCCAGGCCCCGGTGCGGCTGCGGGCCGCGACGTAGAGGCTGCCGCTTCCCATTCGGCGCAGCGCCAGGATCCGCCGGAGCTCGTCGACCTCCTGCGAGCCCTCGGCCGGACGGTCGTTGCGGAGCACCGCGTACCCGCCTTCGTCGCCGCGGGCGGACCCCTCGATCTGGCTCTTCGGCACGGCCAGCGGCGTCCCGCGCCCGGGCGCCAGCTTCGGGATCTGGCCGAGGAAGCCGTCGAGCAGCTCGTGCGGCTGCGTCGACTCCAGCACGACGACGTCCAGCTCCTCGTGCTTGGCCAGCACGAAGGCCTCGCCGCCGGCACTGCCGGCGAGCAGCCGGTAGCTGACCGGCTTGCCCTGGAACCCGCCGTCGACCCAGCCGTAGTACTCCAGCTGCGGCCGCGCGATCGCTTCGACCGTCGCGACGAACCCCGGCTGCATGCCGCGCGGCCCGAACAGCCCCAGCTTGCCCAGCTCGGCGTTGACGCGTTCGTCCTCGGCGCGCTGGGCCTCGTCGCTGTACCAGGTCGGCTTGTCGGACAACACCGTGTGCGGCTCGCCGCCCCGGCGCCGGATCAGGTTGATCAGGGTGCCGGTCGTGATGGTGACCTGCCTGTCCAGCACCGCTCTTCCCCCAGTGAAGATCGAATCCAGTGAAGATCAGCTTCGTGAGCCCGAAGGAGCCGGGCGCGCCCATCTTGGCACGCGCCCGGTGAGCTCGCGTTCGCTACTCGCCGATGACCGGCGGAGCGGTCAGCTCGTCGCTGCCGAAGATGTCGTTCGGGTCCTCGCCGAGCAGGTACTTCGACGTGCGTTCCTCGTCGCCGCCGCCCTGGCCCTTCGCGCCGTGGCCCATGCCGCCCATCCCACCCATCCCGGTGGAACCGCGCCCGGCCGCCGCGCCGCCCGCGCCCAGCGCGCCGCCGCCGGCACCCATGCCGCCCCGGCCCGCGCCCGTCCCGCCGGCGCCACCCGGCACGGCCGCGCCGGTCGAGCCGCCGGGCCCGAAGCCCGCGCCGCCGCCCGGGCCGAAGCCCGCCGTGGGGTCGCCGATGCCGCCCGAGCCACCGGGGCCGAAGCCGCCTCCTCCTCCGCCGCCCCCGCCGCCGGAGAAGTTCGGCGTGCTGCCGGGGCCGAAGCTCGGCACCCCCGGGACGTCCGAAGGCGAGAAGCCCGACGCGTTGGTGCCGTCGCTGAAGTTCGGCGGGGTGTAGGTGCCCGCGCCCGGGATCTTCGACGGGTCGTAGCTGCCGCTCGGCACCTTCGACGGGTCGAAGCCCGGCACCTGGGACGGGTCGAAGCTCCCACCGGGCACCTTCGACGGGTCGAAGCTGCCGCCGGGGGTGTTCGGCGGCTGGCCGGTGAACGACGGGACGCCGCCCGGCCCCGGCATGTTCACGCCGCCGGGACCCGTGCCGGTCCCGCTGCCGTTGCCGTTCCCGTCGCCATTTCCGTTGCCGTTGCCCTTGCCGTCGTCCGGCTTCTTCTTGCCGTCGTCGACGTTGACGTTCTCCTGCTGCCCCTTGAGCGCGGAGTACGTCGGCATGTTCTGGCCGTTGTCGTTGCTCGCCTTGTAGTAGGTGTTGAAGGCGTCGACGTTGGCCTGGCCCTTGGTGTTGTAGTCGCGGATCGCCCGGTCGGTGTCGGTCGTCCACGGCGTCACCGCGTTGAGCAGGTTGTTCTTCGGCGGGTCCTTCGGGACCTCCTGCACCTGCGCGTGCACCGTGGTGAACGCGTTGTTCTGCTCGCCGAGGTACTTGTCGGAGTCGGTCAGCTTGGTGCCGGAGTCCTCCATCCACACCCGCAGCGGGTGCGCGCCGGCGTTCTGCGCCGCTTCCGAACCGCCGCCGGTCCAGGCCGCGTCCATCTCCTTGGCGAGGGTGTCGATCGTGGTGAGCCGGTCCGAATAGGCGCCCTTCAGCCGGCTGGCCGCCGCCTGCCCGTTCTGGATCGAGCCGGTGCCGGGACCGGTGGTGATCTGGTGCCAGATGTCGTAACAGTCGATCTTGCGGTCGCCCTGCTGCGAGGTGTGGTCGTCCGAGTGCGTGGTCGCCATGTTGTACGCGGCGAACCCGCCGAGCAGCACCAGTTCCAGCATCTCAGCCCTCCTTCAAGGTCTGGATCATCGCCTCGGCCGCCTTCTCCGCGTACGGGCACGGCTGGGTCGCCCCGGGTCCGTTGCCGATCTGCGTGAAGACCTGGACGGCCTGGGTGTCCGTCACGCCCACCAGCAGCTTGCACTGCCCCTGGGCGCGGAAGTCCTTGGTCGCGGCGTACACCGCGGGGTAGCCGGAGACGTCGGCCGGCTCCCAGTACTCGTACTGGTCCTTGCCGCCCTTGGCGTAGAGGTCGTAGATGCCCGCGAGCCCGTCGGTGTTCGGGTCGGCCGCGATGTCGATCCGGCTGCTCCGGGTCTCGTCGGCGGTGTAGATCCACGCGCAGGTCGCGCCCGCCTCGCTGGTGCGGGGCGTGCCGTCCTCGAGGCCGAGCGTCGAGCGCTGCGAGGCCGAGAGGACCGAGCACGGGTCGGACTTCAGCTTGGCCGGGTCGAGCGGGCTCGACACCTTGGGCGCGCCGTCGCCACCGCCGCCGTCCGAACTGCTGCTCGCGGAGTCCGGGGCGTCCGACGCGGCCGGGTTGGCCGTGCCGCCGGTGGTGGAGGTGCAGCCGGCGAGGGCGAGCGCGGCGAGGGCGAGCCCGGGCAGCACGAGACGTCGGTTCACGCCTGCGTCCCCGCCTTCGAGATGTCGCCGGTGTGGTCCGCGTCCGCGGCGGTGATCTTCTTCTTCGCGTCGAGCAGGGCCTGGATGTAGTTCTTCACGTATTCCTGCATCTTCTGGTTCTGCTCGAGGAACGCCTTGCCGGAAGGGTTGGCGAGCTTCTCCCAGTCACCGCTCGCGAACTCCTTGCCGGGCGCCTTGACGTCGGCCATCAGGTTGGCGTCGGCGGCGTCGTTCTGCAGGTCCGTCTGCAGGTCCTGCCACTTCTTGATGACGCCGTCGATCTTGTCGGCGTCGAACGTGAAGCCCCCTCCGCCGGACGGCGCGGACATGTTGACCTCGTTACCCATCCGAGTGCGCTCCCTTCGCGTCCCGCTCCATTGTCCTACGACGACGCCCCTGTGTCCGGGGTTCCCCCGAAACGCGTGAAGGCGGGCCGCCCACCAGGGAGCGACCCGCCTTCCACGACGTACTTGCGTTACTGCGCGGCCGAGGCCTTGACCTCGAGCCGCACGTCGACCTTCACGTCCGGGTGCAGCCGGGCGCCGACCGAGTGCTTGCCCACGGTCTTGATGTGGTCGCGCAGCTCGATGACGCGCTTGTCGAGCAGCGGGCCACCGGCCGCCTTGATCGCGTCGACGATCTCGCCGGCGGTGATCGAACCGAAGAGCTTCTTCGAGCCCTCGGCCGCCTTGCCGGTGAGCTGGATGGCGCCGAGGCCCTCCAGCGTCGCCTTGATCTCCTTGGCGTGGTCGAGGTCGCGGATGCGACGGCTCTCCTGCGCGCGCTGGATGGTGCGCACGTTCTTCTCCGCGCCCTTGGAGGCCACGATCGCGTAGCCCCGCGGGAGCAGGTAGTTGCGCGCGTAACCGTCCTTGACCTCGACGATGTCGCCGGGGCCGCCCAGGTTGGCCACGTCCGTGGTGAGAATGATCTTCGCCATGTCAGTGCCCTCCCTTAGCGCGCGGTCGAGGTGTAGGGCAGCAGCGCCATCTCGCGGGAGTTCTTGACCGCGATGGCGATGTCACGCTGGTGCTGGCTGCAGTTGCCGGTGACGCGACGGGCACGGATCTTGCCGCGGTCGGAGATGTACTTCCGCAGCAGGTTGGTGTCCTTGTAGTCGATCAGTTCCGGACGGCCCTTTTTCTCGGCCTTGCAGAACACGCAGACCTTCTTCTTGGGCTTGCGAATGGGTGGCTTGGCCACTGGTTACTCCTGGAAGTTCAAATCTGTGTGGATGTGTACGAGATCAGAAGGGGGGCTCGTCGGAGAAGCCGCCGCCGCCACCGCTGCTCGCGGCCGGGGCGGAGCCCCACGGGTCGTCGGCCGGTGCTCCGCCGCCGCCACCGCGGTTTCCGCCGCCACCGCCGCCGCCGAAGTCACCACCGCCGCCGCCACCGCGGCTGACCTTGTTGACCTTGGCCGTGGCGTAGCGCAGCGAGGGGCCGATCTCGTCGACCTCGAGCTCGACGACGGTCCGCTTCTCGCCTTCCTTCGTCTCGAACGACCGCTGCTTCAGGCGGCCCTGCACGACGACGCGGGCGCCGCGCGTCAGCGACTCGGCGACGTTCTCCGCCGCCTGCCGCCAGATGTTGCAGCGCAGGAACAGCGCCTCGCCGTCCTTCCACTCGCCCGACTGCTTGTCGAGCGTGCGGGGCGTGGACGCGACGGTGAAGTTCGCGACCGCCGCACCGGACGGGGTGAAGCGCAGTTCCGGGTCGGACGTCAGGTTGCCGATCACCGTGATGACGGTGTCTCCAGCCATCGGGAATACCCTTCGGCTCAGGCCTTGGCGGCGACGGGCTTGGCCGCGGCGCGCTTGATCTCGCGACGCATGACCTTGGTGCGGAGCACGGTCTCCTGCAGCGACAGCTGGCGGTCCAGCTCCTTCACCGCGTCCGAAGACGAGTTCAGGTCCAGGAGCGCGTAGATGCCCTCGGCGTGCTTCTTGATCTCGTACGAAAGCCGGCGCCGGCCCCAGACGTCGACCTTCTCCACGGAACCGCCGGTAGTGCGGATCACGTTGAGGAAGGTGTCCAGCGTCGGAGCGACAGTGCGCTCGTCGAGCGTGGGGTCCAGGATGACCATTACCTCGTAATGGCGTGACACAACCACTCACCTCCTATGGGCTCGCGGCCACGGACTGTCCGTGACAGGAGGGTTTGTCCAGGTAAGGCTACCTGGAGGGGCCTCGGGGACCCGACGGCGGGGTCAGCTCGCGCGACGCAGGACCCAGGTGCGGACGAGCCCGGCCGTGACGCCGGCGAGCACGATCACCGCGAGCAGCATCGGCAGCTGGACGTCGTTGGAGGAGGCGGGCGAGGACAGCGACTGGGCGTTGCCCGCGTCGCGGATGTCGGCGCCCTGGCCGTTCTGGGCACCGGTGTCACCCTGCGGCGCGGAGGCGTCGCCGGGGAGGGTGCCGTTCGCCGGGTAGCGCGCACCGGGGGCGACGGCCGTGCCGGCGGTCGCCGTGGGGATGCCGCCGTAGTCGCGCATGGGCGCGCTGCCGCCCGTGCCGCCGGCGGTGCCCGGGTTCAGGTTCGAGAGGTTGCCGGAGGTGCCGCCAGGGGTACCGCCCTGCGGGGTGCCGGTGCCACCCGCGCCCGGGGTGGTGGGCGGCGTGTAGTTGCCGGCGATGGCGGTGAGACCGCAGGCGCTGGTCACACCGTCCTTGATGAACTGCAGGGTCTTTGCCTTGGTGCCGAGCAGGGCTTCCCCGAGCGCGCCCTCGTTCTGCAGCGACTGCGTGACCACCGAGGCGATGCTCGCGCCATCGATCGACCCGCCGGCCGAGTTCGGAACCTGGCCGATCGTCAGCGTGCCCCGAGCGGCGATCGCGCTTCCCAGCTTGGCCGGGTCGACCCCGTTCAGGTGGAGGAAGATTTCGTTCTTCTTGGCCGCCGCCTGCACGATCGTGCTGAGCGAATTGCCGGCGATCGCGACCGTGTCGCCCATGTTGCCGCTGACCGAGCCCGAGCAGGTGCCCGCGAGTGTCGTCGCGGCCGAGGCCGGGCTCGCGGAAAGGAATGCGCTACCGGTGACGAAGGCGGCAAGGGCGGTCACGGTCAAGAACTTCCGCACGAGCACTGTCCTCCGTGGGGTTATCGAGACGTCGTCCTGAACACCAGGCTCAACGAAGAAGATACGTGAAAGATACTCGGCAGTCGGGTCAATTCGCAGCGGCCATTCGGCGGAGCACCCACGTCCGCACGAGACCCGCGCTGACTCCGGAAAGGGCCAGCACCGCGATCAGCAGCGGCAGGTTCGACCCGTCCGTGAAACCGTCGGACGCGGAGGGGAGCGCTTCGGCCTGACCCGCCGTCTGGATGCCGGAGTTGCCGTCCGCGGCCTGGTCGGGCCCGGTGAGGCCGTACTGCGGCGCGTAACCCGGGATCTGGCTGCCGTACCGGATGGCGGGCGACGGCGTGAACAACCCGGCCGTCGCGAACGGGATGCCGCTGTAGTCCCGCATCGGCGCGTAGCCCGTGCCGATGCTGAACGGGAAGCCACCGAACACCGGGCTGTCCGAGAAGCCGGGCAGCAGCGGGCTGTTCGCATCGGGGATCGGGGTGGTGCCCTGCGGGGTCCCACCCTGCGGCGCGCCCCCGGTCCCACCGGACGGCGGGTTCTGCTGGTTGCCGCCCGTGCCGGGCTGCGGCGACCCCTGCTTGCTCCCCCCGCTCACCGCGCTGAGGCCCTGCTGGGCGCCGCTGGTCAGGCCCCCGACGCCCTGGTTGATCGCGCTCGCTGCGGGCGCACCGATCACGGGGACGGGCGAGACGACGGTGTTCACCACGTTCACGGTGACCTTGCAGACCGTGTTGAGCAGCCCGCTCACGGTGGAGGTCAGCACGGTGGTCGCCTGGCCGACGATGCCCAGGTCGATCGGCAGCGGCAGGCCGAGCAGCGTCCCCTGGATCTTGTCGCCCGGCTTCGCGTCCACAGTGCTGCCGCACGGGACGGTCTTGGTCTCGGCCGCCGAAGCGGTGCCGGGCATGCCGAGCACAGCCGAACCGGCGAGCACGAACGCCGTCGCGCCGACCGCCGTTGCCCTCCGTGTCCGATCCTGCATGCTCGCCGCCCCCGTTTCGTCGCCTCTACCCAGACCAACGACGTTAAGGCAGCACGGTGACGCCCGCTCGCTCAGAAATATCCGGCATTCGAGTGGAACGGCGTGACCGTCGGTGAGACTCAGGCGGGGTTGCGGCGGATCCACGCCCGGACGAGGGCCGCGGCGACGATCGCCAGCGCCAGCACCGCGAGCAGCATCGGCAGCTTCGCCGGCGGCGTGACGGCGGGGAGCGCCTCGGCCGTGCCGGACCGCTGCTCGTCGACCGTCGGGATCTGCTGACCGGGGATGACCTGCGCGATCACCGGCGCCTGGATCAGGCTGCCGGGCAGCAGGGCGGAGTTGGTGAAGATGCCGGAAATCGCGTCACCCGGCAGGCCGGCGTTGCCGGGACCGGTGGTCACCGGGCCGGTGCTGTCGCCGGGCGGGGTCTGCCCCGGCGGCGTCTGACCGGGCGGGGCCGGCGGCGCGGGCGGGGCCGGCGGTGCGGGGGGCGCGGGCGGGTTCGGGGCCGGCGGGAGCGGCAGCGGAGGCAGGTCGAGGCTCTGCGTCACCCCGCCGACGGTGTTCACGACACTCTGCGCGGTCGGGCAGACGGCCTTGGCCGCCGCGTCGCCGACCACCGGCACGTCGCCGATGCCGAGCGCCCGCACCGTGTCGCCCACCGGCAGCGTGAGTAGCGGGGCCGAGCCGTCCGTGTTCCTCGCGCTGGAGTCGAGCCCGACGGTCAGCCGGTCCGGGGCGTTCAGCGGGGCGCCGGCGTCGAGGAGCAGGCCGGTCTTCGCGTCGCGGCCCTGGCCGTTCTGCAGGGTGGCCGAGCAGTCGCCGCCGAGGGTCGGGCTGGGGTCGGCGTTCGCCACACCCGGCATCGCGAAAGCGGCCGAAGCGGCGAGCGTGAACCCCACTGCGGTGATCCGTGTGAGCTGCTTCCCCATCGATGCCCTCCGGCAGTCGGACCAATCTGGATCACGGAACGCGCTCACGGTACTCCACGAGCGTCACCAACCGGACCCTCAGGCGAAAAGAAGCCCCGGAGTAGCGTGCTCGGCATGCTGATTGGCGCCCATGTCCGTGACGACGACCCGTTGACCGCGGTCGCCGAGCGCAAAGCCGACGTCGTCCAGTTCTTCCTCTCGGACCCGCAGGGCTGGAAGGCCCCGAAGCCGCACCCCCACGGCGAGGCCATCGCGGCCGACCCGGTCGAGGTGTTCATCCACTCGCCCTACCTCATCAACGTGGCTTCGCTGAACAACCGGATCCGGATCCCCTCCCGCAAGAACGTCACGCAGCACGCGGACGGCGCGGCGGCGGTCGGCGCGAAGGGCCTGATCGTGCACGGCGGGCACGTCGGCGACACCGACGACGTCGAGGTCGGCCTGGACAACTGGCGCAAGCTGTTCGAGCGCGAGCAGGAGAAGGGCGGCTTCAAGGTCCCGATCCTGATCGAGAACACCGCCGGCGGCGAGAACGCGATCACCCGCGACCTCGAGGTCATCGCCCGGCTGTGGGACAAGGTCGGCGAGTTCGGCGCCGGGTTCTGCCTGGACACCTGCCACGCGTTCGCCGCCGGCTGGGACCTCGCGACCGCCGTCGAAAAGGTCAAGGCGATCACCGGCCGGATCGACCTGGTGCACCTGAACAACTCCCGCGACGAATTCGGCTCGACCCGCGACCGGCACGCCAACGTCGTCGAGGGCGAAGGCACCATCGACCCCGAGGTGCTGGTCGCCGTCGCCCGCGAGGCGGGCGCGCCGGTCGTCGTCGAGACCCCGGCCGACGGCCAGGCCACCGACATCGCCTACCTGCGCGAACAGCTGGGTTAGGCGGCCACGGCCTTCCCGCGGCGGCGGACGGCGTTCGGGACGATCACGTCGCGGGCGCCGTCGAGGAAGCCGCCGGCCGGGTCGTCGTCGCCCGCGGCCCGGACCAGGTCGGTGCCGGGGCGGTAGATCTCGCGCACCACCAGCACGCACAGCGCGGCGACGGCGAGGTCGCGGACCACGACCGTGCCGAGGAACCAGCCTTCGGGCAGGCCCTTGTGGTCGACGCCGAGGTAGTAGAACATCCGCGGCACCCAGACCAGGGCGTCGAGCAGCATCCAGCCGAGCAGCAGCCGCCACCGTGGGATCGCCAGCACCGCCAGCGGCACCAGCCACAGCGAGTACTGCGGGCTCCACACCTTGTTCGTCAGCAGGAACGCGGCCACGACGAGGAACGCGAGCTGGCCGACGCGCGGCCGCCGCGGCGCGGCGAGCGCGACGTAGGCGATGCCCGCGCAGCAGGCCAGGAAGAGCACGGCCACCGTGAGGTTCAGGTACGCCGGGTTCTGGTTCTTCTGCAGCACGCCGTCGAACCCGGTCCAGCCGGTGGCGTACGAGACGACGTTGTACAGCGAGTCCGGGTCCATCGGCCGCAGCGTGTTCAGCCGGAAGAACTCCCACCAGCCGCGGGTCGCGGTGAGGATGAACGGCGCGTTCACCGCCAGCCACGTCACGACGGTGGCGGCCGCGGTCTTCCAGAACGGCGTCAGCTTCCCCGCGCGCAGGCACAGCACGAACAGGACGCCGAGCAGGAACAGCGGGTAGAGCTTGGCCGTCGCGCCCAGGCCGAGCAGGAGCCCGGCGAGCAGCGGACGCTTGCGCCCCCAGGCCAGCAGGCCGGTCGCGGTGAACGCGGTCGCGATCGCGTCGAAGTTGGTGAACGCGTGCACCAGCACCAGCGGCGAGGCCGCCACCAGTACCACGTCCCACGGCCGGCGTTTCATCGTCCGCCCGGTCGCCCAGACGGTGACCAGCCAGGCGAACGCCAGGAAGAGCGCGGTGAGGTCGAAGTAGATGGCCACCGGCAGGCCGCCGGGCAGCCAGCCGGCCTCGGCGATTTTGTACCAGCCGGCTGCGAGCGTCGCGTTCGCCCACTGGAAGAGCCCGGTGAACACCGGGTACTCCATGTACCGCGTGTCGTTCTCCGCGGTCTGCGAGCTTTCCTTCCACGACGTGTAGTACGGGAAGGTGCCCGGCCGGTCGAGCCGCTCGGAGCTGTAGAGCGGCACGATGTCGGAGTAGCACATCGCGACGAACGGGCGGCCCGCGCGCCAGTCGAGCTGGTTGGCGCCGCTGGAGTCCTGGTACTGCTGGATGCAGGAGCCCTTGCCGAACCAGCAGAGCATCAGCGCGAGGGTGGCCAGCAGCAGGCCGACGCGCTGGGGTGACCAGAACCAGTGCCTGCCGACCGCCGCGTGCTCGCCGAGCGGGCCGCCGATGGGTCTGGTGACCGCCGCCGCGAGTGGCTCGTCCCAGCTGGGAACGACCCGGTCTGCCCGGCTCAGCGTCACGGGGCCGGGGTCCGGCTCGCGCGTGGTCTCCTCTGGCACGAGTGCGGATGTTAGCGGTCGGCGGCCGCCACCGAGGTGAAGGCGGTGATCATGCCGGATTCGCGTAGTACGAGGCCAGGACCTCCGCGGCGGCTCCGCGCGTGACGATCTCCTCGCCGAAGGAGTCCTCGACGACCTCGATGCGCTGCCAGTGCGGCAGCGGCAGCAGCTCCTCGAGCCGCTCCGAAACGGCGTCACGGTACGTGCCCGGTTCGTCCCGCACAGCGCGTCCGGCCAGCACGATCCGCTCCAGGTCGAGCACCTGGACAAGATCGGCCAGCCCGATGCCGAGGAAGCCCGCGGCGGTCCGCGTGTCGGGTGCCTGCTTGGCCATGATCTCGACGCAGCCGCGCCGCCCGCAGGCGCAGACCGGCCCGTCGTAGGCGATCGTGGTGTGCCCGAACTCACCCGCGTTGGTCCGCGGGCCGCGGTAGAGCCGCCCGTCGATCAGCAGGCCGACGCCGATGCCGGTGCCGACGAGCACGACCGCCGTCGCCGTCGGCTCGCCGTGCGGCCAGAGCTGCGCGAACGCGGCGGAATGGGTGTTCTTGTCGAGCGTCACGGCCAGGCCGGTGCGCTTCTCGAGCAGGTCACGCAGGGGGACGTCGTGCCAGCCGGGCATGTTCGTCGCGTCGCGGACCAGGCCGGCGAGGTGGTCCAGCGGGCCGACCGCGCCGAGCCCGAGGCCGAGCACGTCGAAGCCGTCGGCGAGCTCGAGCGCGGTCGCGCCGATGGCCTCGACGGCCTGCTCGGGGGCGAAGCCTGCCGGGAGCGGGCCGCCTGCCGTCTCCTCGACCTCGCCGATGAGGTTCGTGCGCAGCACGCGGAACTCGTCGCGGTCCAGGCGCGCGCCGAGCGCGTGGCGGGCGCCGGCGCGGATGGTCAGCCGCGTGCGGGGCTTGCCGACCCCCGCCGACGGCTGACGCTGCTCGTCCAGCAGGCCGGCGTCGAGGAGTTCGGGCACGATCTTGGAGACGGCCTGCTGGGTGAGCCCGGTGCGTTCGGCGAGCTCGACGCGGCTGAGGCCGCCGGCGCGCAGGATGTGCGTGAGCAGCAGGGCGCGGTTGTGCTCGCGCACGTCGCGCAGGTTCACCCCGATGTCCGCCATGACCGGATCTTCCCACGTCTGGTCAATTACGCAACAGTGTTGTTTAATGGCCGCATGAGCGACTTGCGCGTGGGCATCCTCGGGTACGGCATCGGCGGGCGCGTCTTCCACGCGCCGCTGGTGGCGGCGACGCCCGGGTTGACGCCGGCCGTGATCACGACGTCGGGCAACGCCGCTCTGGCGCGCACCGACCACCCGGGCGCGGAGATCGTGCCGGACGCCGACGCGCTGTTCGAACGGGCCGGCGACCTCGACCTCGTCGTGGTCAGCACGCCGAACCGCACGCACGTGCCGCTCGCGCTGCGGGCGATCGAGGCCGGCCTGCCGGTGGTCGTCGACAAGCCGTTCGCGCCCACCGCGCTCGAGGCCGAGCAGGTCGTCGCCGCGGCGAAGGCGGCGGGCGTCGGCCTGACGGTCTTCCAGAACCGGCGCCTCGACTCCGACTTCCTCACCGTCCGGAAGGTCCTGGAGTCCGGGAAGCTCGGCGAGGTGTTCCGCTTCGAGTCCCGCTACGACCGCTGGGTGCCCAAGCCGAAGGACAACTGGCGCGAGTTCGGCGACCCGGCCGAAGCCGGCGGCCTGCTCTACGACCTGGGCGCGCACATCGTCGACCAGGCGCTGGAGCTGTTCGGCCCCGTTACGCAGGTCTACGCGGAGACCGACCGCCGCCGCGCCGGTGTCCAGGTCGACGACGACGTGTTCGTCGCGCTGAAGCACGCCACCGGCGTCCGGTCGCACCTGTGGGCCTCGGCGCTCGCCGGTACCCAGAACCCGCGGTTCCGGGTGCTCGGCGACCAGGCGACGTTCACCAAGTACGGCCTCGACGTGCAGGAACCCCAGATCAAGTCGGGCGTGCGCCCGGGCGACGACGGCTGGGGCGTGGAGCCCGCGTCGGACGCGGGCAAGATCGGCATCGGCAACGACCTCAAGACGGTGCCCACCGAAACCGGCCGCTACGAGCAGTTCTACGCCCAGGTGCGTGACGCGCTGCGCGGCGAAGGCGGCTTCCCGGTCGATCAGGAGTCGTCGGTCGAAGCGCTGCGCGTGATCGAGGCCGCGCACCGCTCCGGAGTCGAAGGAACGGCCATCTTGCTCTGACCCCCGATCTGGCCGTGACGCCGGTGTCCCCCAGCGCCGACGTCACGGCCTCCTTCGGCCGCGCTGCTGGTCCTGCAGCTCCTGCAGCCGTTGCTGGAACTGGCGGAACTGGTCGAGCTGCTGCTCCTGCCGGTTCCCGGGCTGCTGCTGTTGTTGTGGCCCGCGCTGGTCCGGCTGGTTCCGCTGGTCCGGTTGCTGCGGCTGCTGGACCTGCACCTGCACCCGGTCCTGCGGCGAGCTGATCGCGGCCACGCGGTCGAAGCGCTCGCCCGGTCGGCCCGACAGGTACAGCTGCATGAACCGGTCCCAGATCGGGCCGGCCAGGGTCGAGCCGAACAGCGGCGCGCCGTTCGGGCCGCGCAACGCCTTGTCGCCGTCGCTGCCCACCCAGACCGCCGCGGACACCGAGGGCGTGTAGCCCACCATCCAGGTCTGCGAGTTCGCGTTCGCCGCCGACGCCGGCTCGTCGTTCTGCGGGGTGTGTTGCTGCGTACCGGTTTTCCCGGCGCACTCGTGGCCGGTCGGGCAGCTGAGCCGGGAGAACTGGATCACCGGCGCCAAAGCTGCCGTCACGTTCCCCGCGATCTGCGCGCTCTTCTGGGCGTCGTTGTCGGCGAACGCGTCGGTCGAGCGGTCCTTGGCCTGGTACGCGGTTTCGCCGTTCGCGTTGGTCACCTTCTGCACGAAGTGCCGGTCGCGCTGGACGCCGTTCGCCGCGAACGTCGCGTAGCCCGACGCCATGTCCGCCGCCGTCACCTGGGTGCCACCGCCGCCGAGGGAGATGTTGTTGTCGCCGGTGAAGAGCTTGCTGCGCCCGCCGTTCTCGTCGGTCCGGATGCCCGCTTCCTGCGCCGCCTCCGCCACCCCGGACGGCTTCGTGGTGTTCAGGACCATGTCGTAGAAGACCGTGTTCGTGGACCGCTGCATCGCTTCGGCGACCGTGCACTGCTGCGAGCAGCTGCTGCTGTCGCCGGCGTTGCGGATCGGCAGGTCGACGCCGGGGAACGTCCGCGGCGAGGTGCCGTCGAACCGCGCGTCGAGGCCGCGGCCCAGCTTGAGGAACGCGGCCAGGTCGAACGCCTTCATCGACGAACCCGGGTTGTGCGGCTCGTCGGCCCAGTCGCGGCCGGCCTGGTCCTCGCCGTTCGGGCCCTTCACGATCGCGTCGCCGCCGTAGTAGGCGAGCACGCCGCCGGACTTCGGGTCGACCGCCACCAGAGCGTTGAGGATCCGGTCGTCGGTCTGCCCGTCCATGCCCTCGGCCACGGCCTTCTCGGCCGACTGCTGGGCCACCGGGTCGATGGTCGTGAAGACCTGGAACCCGCCCGAGTAGTACTGCTTCTCGTCGATGCCCTGCGCGGCCAGCTCGGCCTTGACCTGCTTCTTGATGAACGGGTTCAGCGCACCCGCGTCCCGGCTCTCCCGCAGCGGGATCGGCGCCGGGAACTTCGCCGCCGCGCGCTGGGCCTGCGTCAGGTAGCCGTTCTTCAGCATCCGGTCCAGCGCGGTGTTCCACCGGCTCGTCGCGACGGCGGTGTTCTCCGAGCGGCCCGGCTGCTGGATCAACCCGGCCAGCAGCGCGGACTGCGAGTAGTCGAGCTGCCCGACGTCCTTGCCGAAGTAGGCCTGCGCGGCGGCCTGGACCCCGTAGGCGCCGCGGCCGAAGTAGATGATGTTGAGGTAGGCGGTGATGATGTCCGCCTTCTCGTAGGTCTGGTTCATCTTGAACGACTTCGCGAGCTCGACCCACTTGCGCGTCAGCGTCGGGTCGTCGTCGCCGGAAGCGTTCTTGATGTACTGCTGCGAAATCGTCGACCCGCCGCCCGACCCGCCGGTGGCCTGGTTGTACGCCGCCCGCAGGATGCCGCCGACGTCGAAGCCGGAGTTGGTCTCGAACGACGCGTCCTCGGTCGCGATCACGGCCTTCTTCACGACGTCCGGGATCTGGTTCGCCACGAGGATCTGCCGGTCGCCGCCGGTGGGCACGTCCTTGCCCATCTCGGTGCCGTCGCTGTAGAGGTAGGTCACGGCCTGGCCCTGCGCCTGCGCGACCGTCTCCGGCGATGGGACGTCGACGGCGAAGTAGGTGATCAGGAACGCGACCGCGGGGACGGCGAAGAACAACCCGGCGGCCACGTAGGCGATCCGCCGGACCCGCCGCCACCGCCGTTTCCGCAGGTCCCCGTCGGTGAGCGGCCGTGGCCGCCGCGGCGGCTGACCGGGGCGCGGCCGCAGGATCGGCACGGTCGGCGGATCGACGTCCGGCTCGGTGCCGTTGTGCGCGTGGTGGGTGATCAGCTCCGGCTCGGCGCCCAGCAGCCCGGCGCGGGGCACCGGCCGCCGGGCACGACGACGACGTGGGTCGGGCCGCCGGCCGGGTGACGTGCGGTCGTTGTTCACGGGCCGTCCTCCACGGTGGGCTGCGGACGCAGTCCTCTCGAAAGGACACGGACCGCGGCCCACCGTGGTTCACCCGGGGCGGTTAGTTCTCCGGTTCGTCGGACTTCGTCGGTGTTTCCTTCGACGTCGGCGTCTTCGTGTGCTTCGGCGTGCTTTCCTTCGAAGACGACTGGTTGTGCCCGTCGCCGTTGTCGCCACCGTCGCCGTTGTCACCCTGGTCGCCGCCGTCGCCGGGGTTCTCGTTCGTCGGCGTCACGTCCGTCGTCGTGGCCACGTCGGACGACGGCGGCGGCACCTCGCCGCCGATGCGCTCGACCTTGTCGAACCGCTCGCCCGGCTTGCCCGTCAGGTACAGCGACAGGAACTTCTGCCACATCGGGCCGGCGATGGTCGAGCCGTAGATCGGCGAATTGTTCTTGCCGTGCAACGGCTTGTTGCCGTCACCGCCGACCCAGGCCGCCACCGACACCGACGGCGTGTACCCGACCATCCACGTCTGCGAGTTCGCGTTCGCCGCCCAGGACGGCTCGCCGGCGACCTTCGTGTGCTGCTGCGTCCCGGTCTTGCCGGCGCACTCGTGGCCGTTCGGGCACTTCAGGTTCGAGAACCCGATGACCGGCTTGAGTGCCTCGGTGACGTTCCCGGCGATCTGGCGGCTCTTGTCCGAGTCGCTGTCGAACGCCGACTTCGCGTCGGCCGACGCCTCGTAGGCGATCTCGTTCTGCCCGTTGGTCACCTTCTGCACGAAGTGGCGGCTGCGCTGCTGGCCGTTCGCCGCGAAGGTCGCGTACGCCGAAGCCATGTCCAGCGGCGTGATCTGCGTTTCGCCACCGCCGAGGGAGATGTTGTTGTCCTTGGTGGAGATGATCGACTGGCCGCCGTC
Organism: Amycolatopsis sp. cmx-4-37; assembly: GCA_049998055.1. GTDB lineage: Bacteria > Actinomycetota > Actinomycetes > Mycobacteriales > Pseudonocardiaceae > Amycolatopsis. Next base: position 74,891 of record JAEBEK010000011.1, read on the forward strand.
GTCGTTCTTGGTCTTCACGCCGGCTTCCCGCGCCGCGTCCTTGACCGGGGCCTGGTGGGTCTGGTTGAGGACCATGTCGTAGAAGACCGTGTTCGCGGACCGCTTCATCGCTTCGGCGACCGTGCACTGCTGCGAGCAGCTGCTGCCCGGGCCGGCGTTGCGCACGACGCGGCCGTCGAAGGTGCGGTTGTTCGAGCCGTCGAAGGTCGCGTCGAGGCCCTTGCCCATCTTGAGGAACGCCGTCAGGTCGAACGGCTTCATCGACGAGCCCGGGTTCTGCGGCGTGTCCGCCCAGTCGCGCCCGGCCTGGTCCTGCCCGTTGACCTGCACGATCGGCTTGCCGCCGTAGTAGGCGAGCACGCCGCCGGTCTTCGGGTCGACGGCGACGAGCGCGTTGAGCAGGTTGTCGTCGACCTGGCCCTCCATCGCTTCCGTGGCGGCCTGTTCCGCGGCCTGCTGCGCCTTCGGGTCGATCGTCGTCTGCACCTGGAAGCCGCCGGAGTAGTAGCGGTCCTCCGGGATGTCGTGCGCGGCCAGCTCGTCCTTCACCTGCTGGACGACGAACGCGGGCGGCGCGCCGGCCTGCTGCTTGCTGTCTTCCAGCGGGATCGGCGTCGGGAACTGCGCCGCCGCGCGGTCGGCCGCGGAGATGTAGTTGTTCTTCAGCATCCGGTCGAGCGCGGTGTTCCAGCGGTCCTGCGCGACCTTGGGGTTCTCCGATCGGCCCGGCTGCTGGATCAGCCCGGCCAGCAACGCGGCTTCCGAGAAGCTCAGGTCCTTCGCGTCCTTGTGGAAGAAGGCCTGCGACGCCGCGCCGACCCCGTACGCCCCGCGCCCGAAGTAGATGATGTTCAGGTACGCGGTGATGATGTCCTTCTTCTCGTACGTCTGGTTCATCTTGAAGGACTTGGCCAGCTCGGTCCACTTGCGCGTCAGCGTGGGCGCGTCGTTGTCGGTGGCCTTCTTGATGTACTGCTGCGAAATCGTCGAACCGCCGCCGCTACCGCCGGTGGCCTGGTTGAAGACCGCGCGCAGCAGGCCGCCGACGTCGAAGCCGGAGTTGGTCTCGAACGAGTCGTCCTCGGTCGCGATCGCCGCGTGCTTCATGACGTCGGGGATCTGCTCCGGCGTCAGCAGCACCCGGTTGCCGCCGCGCGGGACGTCCTTGCCCATCGGCGAGCCGTCGGCGAAGAGGTAGGTCACCGCCTGGCTCTGGTTCTGCGCGACCTCGGTCGGCGACGGGACGTCGACCAGGAAGTACGTGATGACGAACGCGATCGCGGGGACCACGAAGAACAGCGCGACGAAGGCGTAGGCGACCCGCCGGATGATCTTCCAGCGTCGCTTCTTGCGCTGCTCCGGCGTGAGGACCGGCTTGTCGTCGTCGTGCTCGACGTCGTCGTAGCCGTCCGGCTCTTCGTAGGAGTGGTGCGTCATCAGCTCGGGGCCGCCGCTCATCGGCGGCGGCTCGGGCCGGTACCCGGGCGGCGGCGTCCGCGGGGGCTGCTGCGGCGGCTGTTGTTGCTGCCGGGGCGGCTGCGGGCGGCGCGGACCCTGGCCGGGCGGACCCTGGGGTGCGCGACGGCGCGGATCGGGACCCTGGCCGGGCCAGGAGCGGGATCGATCGTCGGGCACGGGGCAGTCCTCCAGTCAGCGCGGGCAGCGGACGCCACCCCTCTTGGAAGGGACGCGCGAGAAACGCGGGGGTTGCCGAAACGATCTTCCTGAAACGCTTCAGGGCCCTCCGCGCGTTCGCGGAGGGCCCTGAAGGAGGACGTTTCTAGCCGGGCCCGGCGCCCGGTGGCTGGGCGACCCCGCCACCACCACCCGAGGGGTTGCCCAGCGGGAACGTCGGGGTCTCGCCCGGTCCGGGCCGCGTGGGCCGGCCGGTCCGGGTCGTGGTCGTGTCGGTGTCCGACGGCTCGGTGCTCTCGGACGACTCCGGGGTGGTCGGCGTCGTGGTGACGCTCGGCGTCTCGGACGGCTTCGGCGGCGTCGTCGTCACGTCGTTGACGTCCTTGCCGATCGCCTGCACCTTGTCGAACTTCTCCGCCGGCTTGCCCTTGAGGTAGAGGTTCATGAAGTTCTGCCACGTCGGACCGGCGATGGTCGCACCGAAGATCGGCTTGTTCTTCGGGTCGTGCAGCGGCTTGTTGCCGTCGCCGCCGACCCAGACCGCGGCCGACACCGACGGCGTGTAACCCACCATCCACGTCTGCGCGTTGCGGTCGGCGTACCCCTTCGGATCGTCGGCCTTCGCCGTGTACTGCTGCGTACCGGTCTTGCCCGCGCACTCGTGACCGCTCGGGCACTTCAGCTTCGAGTGGTCGATGACCGGCACCAGTGCCTCGGTGACGTTGCCCGCGATCTGCTGGCTCTTGGACGCGTCGTCGTCGAACGCCGGGTTGGTCTTGATGTTGTGCTCGTCGAACTCCACCTCGTCCTGGGCGTTCGTCAGCTTCGCGACGAAGTGCTGCTCGTGGTACGTGCCGCCGCTGGCGAACGACGCGTAGGCGGCCGCCATGTCCTCCGGCGTCACGGCCGTGCCACCACCACCGAGCGAGATGTTGTTGTCGTCGGTGTAGAGGACGCTCTTGCCGTCGGGCGCGATCTTGACCCCGGCCTCCTTCGCCGCTTCCGCGACCCGCGACGGCTTCGTCACGTTCAGGACCATGTCGTAGAACACGGTGTTCGCCGAGATCTCCATCGCCTTCGCGACGGTGCAGTCCTTGCCGCAGCTGGCGCTGTCACCCGCGTTCCGCACGGTGCGGCCGCCGAGCACCCGGTTGTTCGAGCCGTCGAACGTCTCGCCGAGGCCCTTGCCCATCTTGAGGAACGCCGTGAGGTCGAACGCCTTCACCGACGAACCCGGGTTCCTCGCCTGGTTGGCGCGGTCCTGGCCGATCTGGTCCTTGCCGTTGGCGTCCTTCACCAGCTCCGGCCCGCCGTAGTAGGCGATCACCCCACCGGTCTTCGGGTTGACCGCGACCAGGGCGTTCAGCAGGTTCTCGTCGGTCTGGCCCTTCATGCCCTGCGCGGCGGCCTGCTCCGCGGCGTCCTGCGCCGCCGGGTCGATCGTGGTGTAGATCTTGGCGCCGCTGGAGAACAGCTTGTTCTCGTCGTAACCCTTCGCCGCCAGCTCGTCCTTGATCCGCTGCTGGAGCTGGTAGGTCATCTTGCCCGAGTTCTGCTCCTTGTTGGCGTTCTTCGCGATCGGCGTCGGGTACTGGAAGGTGGCGCGCTCGTCCGCGCGCAGCCACTTGTTGGCGACCATCTGGTCCATCACGTACGCCCAGCGCTTCTGGGCGTAGGCCTCGTTTTCCGAGCGGCCCGGGCCCTGGATCAGGCCGGCCAGCAGCGAGGCCTCGGACGCGTTCAGGTCCTTGGCGTCCTTGTTGAAGTAGGCCTTGGCGGCCGCCTGGATGCCGTTCGCCCCGCGGCCGAAGTAGACGATGTTCAGGTAGGAAGTGATGATCTCTTCCTTGGACTGCTGGTTGTTCATCTTGAACGACTTGGCCAGCTCGGTCCACTTGCGGGTCAGCGTCGGGGCGTCGTTCTGCGTCGCCTGCTTGATGTACTGCTGGGAGATGGTCGAACCACCGCCCTGACCGCCGGAGACCTGGTTCCAGACCGCGCGCAGGATGCCGGTGACGTCGAAGCCCGAGTTCGTCTCGAACGTCGCGTCCTCCGCCGAGTACACCGCGCGCTTGACGACGTCGGGCACCTCGCCCGGCTTGAGCAGCTGGCGGTCGCCGCCCGGCGGCAGCTCCCGGCCCAGCTGCTGGCCGTTGGCGTCGAAGTAGGTGATCGGCTGGTTCTGCAGCGACTTGATGCTCTCCGGCGTCGGCACGTCGACCAGGAAGTAGGTGATGACGAACGCGATCGCGGGGACGACGAAGAACAGCCCGACGAAGGCGTACGCCACCCGCCGGGTGATCTTCCACCGGCGCTTCTTGCGCTGCGCCGGCGTGAGGACCTTCTTGCCGTTTTCGTCGAGCTCGTCCTGGGGCTCGACGTCGTCGGCGAACTCGTTGAAAGCAGCGTCGTCGTAACCGTCGTCGTACGGGTCGCGGCCGATGTCGTCGGTGCCGTTGTGCGCGTGGTGCGTGATCAGGTCCGGCTCACGCCCGGGCGGCGGCACCGGCCGGTTGCCGGGCGCGCGGACGCCCTGCGGCGGAGACCCGGGCGGACCCTGCCGGTCGCGCTGGCCGGGCGGCGGGACGGCGCGGCGGGGCGGCATGCCCTGCTGGCCCTGCTGACGCGGGCGCTGCGGGCGCCGCGCCGGCTCTTCGCCGGGCCACTGGGGGCTGCCTTCGTCGCCGGACGGCCATTCGGGCGAGCCACCGCGCGGGTTGCCCCGGGGCGGCGTGCCGCGCTGCGCCGAATCACCGCGTGGCCGGCGGGGGGCTTCTTCGCCGGGCCAGGCGGGACCGGGGTCTTCTCCCGGCCACGAGCCCGACTGGGCACGGCGAGGTGCATCTGGCTCCTGGCCGGGCCAGGAGCGGTTGCGGTCGTCGTTCACGAATGGGCCTCCCAGACCGGCGCCCGGTAGTGCGCCGTTCTGCGCTCTTCAGCGGTTGTGATACAGCTCACCGGCCCGCGGTCCTTCGTGGACCGTCGGCCGGTTCCCCCGTGCCGAGGACGTACGACCGGACCAGGTGGTTCCAGTGGCACGCCCGGCACACTTCGACGTCGTACACGGTGAACTCGGCGAACCGGCCGGCCATCCTGGCCAGCTCTTCGGGGGTCCTCGCCGAGCCCGCGACGTGCTTGAGTTCGTCACCGTAGACCCAGGACACCAGGGTCAGCGGTTCCTGGCGGCAGATCGGGCAGGGCTGGTCACCGGCCCTGCCGTGGAACTTCGCCGCCCGCAGCAGGTACGGGCTCGCGTCGCAGGCTTCGTAGCTGCCGACGCGCCCGGAGCGGACTTCGGCGAGCAGCGCACGGCGCTGCAACGCGTAGTCCACGACCTGCCGCTGGTTAATCACCAGGACAGAGTACGGGCTCTTCCTGTGTCGTCCACGCCCCCTAGCGCGGCCGGTGGCCCGCCCCGCGGGGACACGCCGGACGTTCGATAACTCTCCGGTGAATTTCGCCCACTCCAGAGTGACCAGGTCTGTTGGCTTCGCCACTTCGATGTATCGGCGCGATATAGTGGCTGAGTAGGTTGGATCGAGGCGATCGTTCGGAGCAACGCCGATCTCCTCGGTTTGTTCCCGGAAGGGGGTGCGGTGTGCTGGAGTTCGCGATCCTCGGTCTTCTGCACGAAGCGCCCATGCACGGGTACGTGCTGCGCAAGCGGCTGAACGAGACGCTCGGCACGTTCCGGACGTTCTCGTACGGCTCGCTGTACCCGACCCTGCGGAAGCTGCTGCGGGCCGGGTACCTGGTCGAAGAGCTGGACGAGGCCGACGACCGGGCGTGGTCGCGGCGCGGACGGCGCGTCTACAAGCTCACCGCGGAGGGCAAGGAGCGCTTCGGTGAGCTGCTCGGCGACGCCGGGCCGCAGACCTGGGACGACGAAGGCTTCGGCGTCCACCTGGCTTTCTTCTCGCGGACCCCGGCCGACGTGCGGATGCGGATCCTCGAGGGCCGCCGCCGCCGCGTCGAAGAACGCCGCGAGGGCATGCGGGCGGCGCTGGCCAGGGCTGAGCAGAAGATCGATCGCTACACCCGCGAGCTGCACCGGCTGGGGCTGGAGACCAGCGAGCGGGAGGTGCGCTGGCTCAACGAGCTGATCGCGCACGAACAAGCCGAGCGGCAGGGTCCGGAGACCTGAGCCGCGCGGCCGGGCCGCAGCGTCGCGGCACCAGACCTACTGAACAGACACGGATTGAAGGAGAAACCCCCATGGGCGAGAACCGCCGCGTTCGGGTGGCCATCGTGGGCGTCGGCAACTGCGCGGCGTCGCTGGTCCAGGGTGTCCAGTACTACCGCGACGCGGACCCCGCCACGCGGGTCCCGGGTCTGATGCACGTCGACTTCGGCGGCTACCACGTCCGCGACATCGAGTTCGTCGCCGCGTTCGACGTGGACGCCAAGAAGGTCAGCCGCGACCTGTCCGAGGCGATCTTCGCCTCGGAGAACAACACGATCAAGATCGCCGACGTGCCCCCGCTCGGCGTCACCGTCCAGCGGGGCCACACCCACGACGGGCTCGGCCGCTTCTACCGCGAGACGATCGAGGAGTCCGACGAGATCCCGGTCGACATCGTCGCCGCGCTGCGCGAGGTCCAGGCCGACGTGCTCGTGTCGTACCTGCCCGTGGGCTCCGAGGTGGCGGACAAGTTCTACGCCCAGGCCGCGATCGACGCCGGCGTGGCGTTCGTCAACGCGCTGCCGGTGTTCATCGCCTCCGACCCCGAGTGGGCGCAGAAGTTCACCGACGCGGGTATCCCGATCGTCGGCGACGACATCAAGTCGCAGGTCGGCGCCACCATCACGCACCGCGTGCTGGCGAAGCTGTTCGAGGACCGCGGCGTCCAGCTCGACCGGACGATGCAGCTCAACGTGGGCGGGAACATGGACTTCCTGAACATGAAGGAGCTGGAGCGCCTCGAGTCGAAGAAGATCTCGAAGACCCAGTCCGTCACCTCCCAGATCGACCGCGACCTGGGCAAGGCCAACATCCACATCGGACCGTCGGACTACGTGCAGTGGCTCGACGACCGCAAGTGGGCCTACGTCCGGCTCGAGGGCCGCGCGTTCGGCGACGTGCCGCTGAACCTGGAGTACAAGCTCGAGGTGTGGGACTCGCCGAACTCGGCCGGCATCATCATCGACGCGGTGCGTGCGGCGAAGCTCGCCCTCGACCGCGGCATCGGCGGCCCGATCCTGTCGGCGTCGTCGTACTTCATGAAGTCGCCGCCGGAGCAGTACGACGACGCGACCGCCCGCGACGCCGTGGAGAAGTTCATCCGTGGCGAGGTCGAGCGGTAAGAAGATCACTGAGGAAGGCCGTCACCGCTGGTGGCGGCCTTCTTCACATGGTGGACACTGTGCCGATCTTTACCCGTCCGACCACAGTCACGGCCGATGGCTTGGGAGTGGAGGTCACGTGTCATACGGGGGGCGGCCTACTTTTTGGTCGGATGGGTAAACCGATGGGGCGGGGTGTGCGTTGGCGGGGTGTGAGTGCGAGCGTGGGCGAGAGCGCGCCGGGGGACCTGGGCGCGCCGACGTTCCACGACCTGTTCCGGGAGTACTTCGCCCAGATGACCCGGCTGGCGCACCTGCTCGGCGCGGACGACGCGGAGAACGTCGCGCAGGAGGCTTTCGTCAAGCTCCACCAGCGGTGGGACACGCTGACCGACCACACGCGGGTGGCCGGTTACCTGCGCACGACCGTGGTGAACATGTCCCGGTCGCGCACGCGGCACCTGCGGGTCGTCCGGCGCACACCGCAGGAAAGGCCCACGGACGAGCTGTCGGCCGAGGTCAGGGCGGTGGCCAACTGGGAGCACGAACAGCTGCGCGGGGTGCTCGGGAACCTTTCCCGGCGGCAACGCGAGGTATTGGTGCTTCGCTATTGGCTGGACTTGAGCACCGCGGGCATCGCGGAGACGCTGGGCATCTCACCGGGCACGGTCAAGGCGACCACCCACCACGCGATGGAGAATCTGCGCAAACACTTGGGGGACGACCTGGGAGGTGAGCGATGACCGACCTCGAACGCAAGCTGGCCGAAGCACTGCGCGGACAGGCCGAGGAGGTCACGCCGAACCTCGACGCGGCCTGGGCGGAGCAGATGCGAAGGCAGCGGAGGCCACGCCGCCGCCGCGCGACGGTGTGGCTCGCCCCACTGGCCGCGGTGCTGGTGGTGCTGACCAGCGTGCTGCTGGCGACCCGGGTGAACGACGCTCCGCCTCCCGCTCAGCCGGCCGACCCCGGCCTGGAGGTGAAGCTCGCCAAGCCGGAGTACCAGCCGTTCGACCACACCATGCTCACCGATGGTCACATGGCGATACTCACGGAGTTCGCGGGACAGACCGATCGGTGGCGGGCGTGGGCCTACACCGGCGTGCGGTCGAATGCCTCCGACCGGAAGTTGTTCTGTGTCGCGGCCATCCCCGTGGGCGCGAACCTCACCTCGGACGCTCCGCAGTACGGGACGAAATCCCCGCAGTGCATGGCGCTCCTCCCGGACAACGGGAAGACCGTCCTGGCCGGATACGTCGGCGAGACCGGTGGGCCGTTGCCCCCCGGCAAGGCGGTCTACCTGCTCTCGTCGACGATGGAGCATCTGCGGCTCTACAACGCGCAGGGTGACCTGAGCCAGGGCAAACTGGTTGACCGGGTGGCATCCAGGTACCAGGTGTTCCTGGCCGACGTCGTTCCCGGCTCGCCGCCCGTGCGCGCCGAAGTCAGCTGAGCCCGAGCGCACCCGGCAAGTCGGTGATCTTCTCCACCACCGCCGTGGCCTGCTTCAGCACCTCGGGATCCGGCGGGAAGTGCGGGTTCGGCACCGCATACACGGCCATCCCCGCCGCCAACGCCGACCGCAACCCGTTGGTCGTGTCCTCCACCGCCGCGCAGTCGCCCGGCGCCACCCCCAGCAGCTCGGCCGCCCGCAAGTACACATCCGGCGCCGGCTTCCCCGCCCCCACCTGCTCCGACGACACCGCCGCCCCCACCGGCAACCCCGTTACGTCCAAGAACCCCTTGATCAGGATCACCGGCGACGAGCTGGCGATCGCCACCGGCCACCGCGCCGACACCTGGCGGACCACCTCGACCGCGCCCGGGATCAGCGGCGGCTCCTCGGCGTACCGCGCCGCCATGCGCTTGACCACCAAAGTCGCGATCTCCGGCGGCGAGAGCCGCGCACCGAGCTCCTCCACCAGGTAACGAGCCCACTCCGGCGTGCTCATCCCCTGCTGCGCCCGCGTCGCCTCCGGAAGCCACGTGCCACCGTGCTCGGCGACCACCGCGCGGCGCACCTCGTCCCAGATGCGCTCCGAGTCCACCAGTACGCCGTCGAGGTCGAAGATCACCGCGTCCATCCCCCGAGCCTAGCTTGTGAGGCGAGTTACTTAGCTACCCTTACTAAAAGTTGTTAGCATAGCTAAGTGACTTCCGCGATCGCCGATCTCGCCCACCGGCTGCGGCCGCTGGTCTTCCGGCTGTACCACCAGGTGCGCCGCCAGACCCCGCAGCTGACGCTGACCCTCACGCAGGGCTCGGTGCTGAGCGAGCTCGTCAACGGCGGGCCGCGGCGGATGAGCGCGCTGGCGGAGTTCGAGCGGGTGAAGCTGCCGTCGATGACCGACGTCGTCAGCCGCCTCGAACGCCTCGGCCTGGCCACCCGCACGCCGGACCCCGCCGACCGGCGGGCGGTGCTCGTGGACGTCACCGACGAGGGTCGTCGCTTCTACGACGAGATGGTCGCCGCCCGCGAGGAGTTCCTCCGGGAGCGGCTCATCGCCATGGACGACGCCGACCGCGCAGCGATCGAAGCCGCCCTTCCGGCTCTCGCCAAGTTGCTCGTTGATTCCAAAGAGGCTGACACCAAGAAGGAGGAACTGATCAGCGATGAGCGCTGAACACCACTCGAGCCTGCTGGACGCCGTCAAGGGCCAGCCCAAGCAGGTGTGGATCACCGCGTTCGCCGCGGTCATCGCCTTCATGGGGATCGGCCTGGTCGACCCGATCCTGCTTTCCATCGCCAAAGGCCTGGACGCGACGCCGTCCCAGGTGACCTTGCTCTTCTCGTCCTACCTCGGCGTCCAGGTCATCGCGATGCTGGTCACCGGTGCGGCGAGCGCCAAGTTCGGCCCGAAGCGGACGGTCCTGGTCGGACTGACGCTGATCGTCGCCGCCACCGCCCTGTGTTCGGCCGCTGGCTCGATCGAGCAGCTCGTCGGGCTGCGCGCGGTCTGGGGCCTGGGCAACGCGTTCTTCATCGCGACGGCGCTCTCGGTGATCGTCGGGGCCGCGACCGGCGGCCAGTCCGGCGCGATCCTGCTCTACGAGGCCGCGCTCGGCGTCGGCCTGTCGGTCGGCCCGCTGCTGGGCGCGCTGCTCGGCAGCATCTCGTGGCGCGGCCCCTTCCTCGGCACCGCGGTCCTGATGGCGGGCGCGCTCGTGCTGTGCGCGGTGTTCCTCAAGAGCGACAAGCACGAGAAGCGCGATCCGATCAAGCTGCTCGACCCGATCCGCGCGCTGAAGCACCCCGGTCTGCTGCGCACCTCCGTCGCGTCCGCGCTGTACACCGCCGCGTTCTTCGCGGTGCTGGCCTGGTCGCCGTTCGTCCTCGGCTGGAGCGCCATCGCCGTCGGCCTGATCTTCTGCGGCTGGGGCCTGTGCGTCGCCGTCGCCGGGGTCGCCCTCGCGCCGAGGCTCGCCGCCAAGCTCGGTGAGCGGCACGCCGCCGCGGCCGCCGTCTTCGGGTACGCCGTGCTGATGCTGGTGCTGGCCGTGCCGAGCAGGCCGGTCCTCGTCGCCGGGATCATCGTCTCGGGGCTGGTGTCCGGCCTGCTGAACACGTTGTTCACCGGCACCGCGATGTCGATCAGCGACGCGCCGCGCCCGGTCGCCAGCGCGGGCTACAACTTCTGCCGCTGGCTGGGTGGCGCCGTAGCCGCGACGCTCGTCGGGCACGTCGCCGAGTGGTTCGGCTCGCCGCAGGCGCCGTTCGTCGCCGCCGCCGTGCTGTGCGTGATCGCCGGTGCACTGCTCTCGCTGCGGGAGCGCAAGACCGACCCGCACACGGTGCCGAAGGAAGCGGCGCTCGTCGGCGAGGAGTTCTGACCCGCCGTTCGGGCTAGCAGTACACCCGCCGTTCATCTGAATGTCTGGAATGGCTGGTTTGGGAGGCTTACGGTCGGTTCGTTCCCGAACTCCCACCATGGAGGCCTCGTGCCCGACCGTCTGCTCCCGCTGCTGCCCGTCCACCCGGGCGGCCGCTCCCCGATCACCTGCGAATACCGCTGTGGCAACGCCTGTGCCCACCCCGAGCCGAACGAGTCCGGGAACGAGTACTTCGGCGACGTCGTGAAGGACATCTCCCGCCGCGGGGCCTTCAAGGCCGGGGCCGTGCTGGCCGCCGCGGCGGGCGGGTTCGCCGCGCTGTCCGGGACCGCGGCCGCCGCGCCGGCTCAGCGGCCGCACCCGCGTCCGGTGCCCGGCACCGACTTCGACCCGGTCCCGCCGAACAAGCTCGACGCGGTCACCGTCCCGGAGGGCTACGCACAGCGCGTCCTCATCCGCTGGGGCGACCCGGTCGTCGCCGGTGCCCCGAAGTTCGACTTCACCCGGCAGACGGCGGCCGCACAGGCCAAGCAGTTCGGCTACAACAACGACTTCGTCGGCCTGATCCCGCAGGACCCGCTGGGCCTGCTCAACCTGCTCGTCGTGAACCACGAGTACACGACCGAGGTCCACCTGTTCCCGGCCGACCAGTACGACCCGGCGAACCCGACCGAAGAACAGGTGAAGATCGCCTGGGCGGCGCACGGCCTCTCGGTGCTGCTGACCCGCCGTGACCCCGTCCACGGCGGCCTCGAGGTCGTGCCGAGCCGGTACGGCCGCCGGATCACGCTCGACACGATCTTCGAGGTGCGCGGCCCGGCCGCCGGTTCGAAGTACCTCAAGACGTCGGCCGACCCGAGCGGGCGCAAGGTCCGAGGCACGCAGAACAACTGCTCCGGCGGCGTGACGCCGTGGGGCACCGTGCTTTCCGGCGAGGAGAACATCCACCAGTACTTCGCCAACTCCGAGAAGGTCGCCGACCCGGTCGAAGCCGCGCGCTTGAAGCGCTACGCCATCGGCACCGGCACGAGCACCCGCAAGTGGGAGCGGTTCGACAAGCGCTGGGACGTCGCCCAGGAGCCGAACGAGCCGAACCGGTTCGGCTGGGTCGTCGAGATCGACCCCAACGACCCGGCGTCGACGCCGATCAAGCACACCGCGCTCGGCCGGCTCAAGCACGAGGGCGCGAACATCAAGATCACCGCCGACGGCCGCGTCGCCGCCTACACCGGGGACGACGAGCGGTTCGAGTACATCTACAAGTTCGTCTCGAAGGGCAAGTACAAGCCGGGCAAGAGCGCGCACGCGCGTCGCCACAACTCGGCGCTGCTCGACGACGGCACGCTGTACGTCGCCCGCTTCACCGGCGACAGCCCGGTTCCGGAGATCGACGGCACCGGCAAGCTCCCGGCCGACGGCGAGTTCGACGGCGCCGGCGAGTGGCTCCCGCTGGCGAGCGGCAACAAGTCCTTCGTGGACGGCATGACCGCGGAAGAGGTCTACGTCTTCACGCGCCAAGCCGCGGACAAGGTCGCCGCCACGAAGATGGACCGGCCGGAGGACATCGAGCCGAACCCGGTCAACGGCCGGATCTACGCGGCGCTGACCAACAACTCCGACCGCGGCGCGGCGGGCAAGGCCGGCGTCGACGAGGTGAACCCGCGCGTGGCCAACAAGAACGGGCAGATCCTCGAGTGGGAGGAGGCCCGCGGAGACGCGGCGTCGACGAAGTTCTCCTGGCGGCTCCTGCTCGTCTGCGGCGACCCGGCCGCGGCCGACACCTACTACGGCGGCTTCGACAAGAGCAAGGTCAGCCCGATCTCCTGCCCGGACAACGTGACCTTCGACCGCCACGGCAACCTGTGGATCTCCACCGACGGCAACGCGCTCGGCTCGAACGACGGCCTGTTCTCCGTCCCGGTGACCGGGCCGGAGCGCGGGCACGTCAAGCAGTTCCTCTCGGTGCCGGTCGGCGCGGAGACGTGCGGCCCGAACGTCACCGACCACGTGGTGCTCGTCGCGGTCCAGCACCCCGGCGAGAACGCCGCGAGCTCGGCCAACCCGGCGTCGCACTGGCCCGACGGCGGCACCGCGCAGCCGCGGCCGTCGCTCGTCTCGGTGTGGAAGAAGGGCCGCTTCGGCCGGCCCGGCCGCATCGGCGAACGCTGACGCACCGGACCCGCACCCGGCCGAGATTCACTCTTAAGTGGACGGTTCTCGGCCGGTGCGGGTCCCGGCGCCGCGTCATAGTCGAGACATGGTCCGTTCGGCGCGCGCGGTGGCAGTGGCGGTGGTGGCGCTGTCCGGCGCGGTGGTGCCCTCGGCGACCGCCGATCCGGCGCCCGAGTGCGGCGGGATCGCGGCGAACCCGAGCGTCGAGGAGACGGCGCGCAACGGCGCCCCGGACAGCTACGTCTTCACCCCGGCCGCGCCGGTCCCGCCCGGCACCCCGGCCGCGAAGGTGCCGAGGCTGCTCACCGAGCAGGCCTTCGCCGTCGACGGGCAGCGGGCGGCGGTGATCCAGACGCCGGACGGCAAGGCGAGCACCGCCTATTCGACCGAGAAGTTCGTCCCCGGCGGCGTGTACACGCTCAGCGTGTCGACCGGCTCGTACGTGCCGGCCGCCGGACCGGCGACGGGCCTGCGCTTCTACGACGTGAACGGCGCCCAGGTCCAGGAGACCAAGCTGGTCGCGGACCACGACGCGGGCGACGGGCGCCTGGTCCGGCAGGACTTCCCGGCGGCGACCGCCCCGGCGAAGGCGGCGGCGGTGAAGTTCTTCGCCACGACGAGCGTCGAACGGCTGCACTGGGACTGCGTCGCCCTGCAGCTCGCGGCGTACTCGGTGAAGGAGGAAGTGCAGAACCCGGCGACCGGCGCGTGGGGCCCGTTCGCGACGGTCACCGCGGGCGAGACCGCGCACTACCGCGTCACGGTGACGAACGACGGCACGCAGGACCTCACCGGTATCACCGTCCAGGACCCGTGGTGCACCGGCGAGTTCGAGCCGTTCGCGCTGGCCGGGGGCGCGGACAAGCAGCTGACCTGCGACCACCCGGACCTGACGGTCGCCGACACCGGGCACGTCAACACGGCGAAGGTGACGGGCGTGAAGTACGCGGGCGGCACGCTGGGCGACAAGACGGCGTCGGCGACGATCACCGTGCAGCCGCCGCCCGCGATCGCGAAGATCGGCGACTTCGCCTGGAACGACCGCAACCGCGACGGGATCCAGGACCCGGACGAGCCGGGCGTCGCGGGGGTGAAGGTGACGCTGAAGGACGGCGCGGGCGGCACGGTCGGCACCGCGACCACCGACGACAAGGGCAAGTACGGCTTCGACAAGCTGAAGGACGGCACCTACCAGGTGTGCTTCGCCGTCCCGGCGGAGTTCACGGTGACCCGCGAGGACGCGACGGCCGACGACCGCGACTCCGACGCGGCCCCGGACGGCTGCACCGCCCCGCGCACGCTGGGGGGCTCGGCCCGCGAGGACTTCACGGTGGACCTGGGCCTGGCCCCGCCGACGAACCGGATCGGCGACTTCGCCTGGTCGGACACCGACGGCAACGGCGTGCAGGACGACGGCGAGCCGGGGTTGGCCGGGGTCAAGGTGACGCTGAGCAACGGCACGAGCGTGGTCACCGGCCCGGACGGCGCGTACGCCTTCACCGGCCTGGAAGACGGCAGCTACCAGGTGTGCTTCACGTCGGAGGGCCACCAGCCGACGAAGAAGGACGCGGGCGACGACGCGAAGGACTCGGACGCGGACCCGGCGACGGGCTGCGCGGACCCGCGGCAGCTGGGCAAGGACCAGCGCGACGACCAGACGGTCGATGTGGGGTTCGCCTAGCTACGGTGGGGGCATGACGGATCTTCCCCTCGCCCTCGTCACCGGTGCCTCGCGCGGGATCGGCGCGGCGGTCGCCCACCAGCTCGCCCCGACGCACCGCTTGCTGCTCGGCGGCCGCGACGCGGAGGCTCTGGCCACGCTGGCGAAGGAGCTTCCAGGCGCGAAGCCGTGGCCGGTGGACCTGACCGACCTGGCTTCCCTCGAGCGAGCGGTCGCGGACATCACGTCACTCGACGTCCTGGTCCACTCGGCCGGCGTCGCGCGCCTGGGCCGCGTCGAGGACGCGTCCGCCGAGGTGTGGCGCGACAACTTCGAGGTCAACACCTTGGCCGTGGTCGAGCTGACCCGCCTGCTGCTCCCGGCCCTGCGCGCGGCCCGCGGGCACGTGGTCGTGCTCAACTCCGGCGCCGGCCGCACCGCGCGTCCGGGCTGGTCGCCGTACGCCGCGAGCAAGTTCGCCGTCCGCGCGTTCGCCGACGCCCTGCGCGAGGAGGAGCCCGAGCTCCGCGTGACCTCGGTCTACCCCGGCCGCACGGACACGGAGATGCAGCAGGAGATCTTCAAGGGCGAGGGCCGCGACTACGACACGTCGCACCTGCTGAAGGCGGACTCGGTGGCGACCGCGGTGGTGACGGCGGTGTCAGCCACCCCGGACGCCCACCAGACCGAGGTCATCCTCCGCCCACGCTGACCAGGCCGGCCCCCGCCCTTCCCTGGGGGGCGTGCCCATGCCCAGTTTACCGGCGGTGGCGGACAAAACCGGCTCGCCGAGGTCGGCGGCCCGGAGTTGTCCACATCCGCGCGAGCCTGTGGATCAAGCCCGCAGCCGCGCGGCCGTCTCGGCCACCTCGGCCTGGACCTTCGCCCGGTCCACGCGAAGCGACTCCCCGTCGGCCACGACCTGCTCGCCCGCGACCCACACGTCCCGGACCCGCCGCGATCCCGCCGCCCACACGAGGTTCGACAGCAGCTGCACGTCCGGCACGTCCACGCCGCACGCGAACGCCGGGTCGTCCAGGTCGATGTGCACCAGGTCGGCCCACCGGCCCGGCTCCAGCGCCCCGATGTCGTCGCGGCCCAGCGCCGCGGCGCCGCCACGCGTCGCCAGCAGGAAGGCGTCGGCCGCGGTCAGGATCGTCGAGTCGCCGGTGGCCAGGCGGGCGAACATCGCCGAGAGCTGCAGCTCCTCCCACAGGTCGATGTCGTCGTTGGACGCCGGCCCGTCCGTGCCGAGGCCGACCGCGACCCCCGCGGCACGCAGGTCCGCGATCCGCGCGATCCCCGAGGCCAGCTTCGCGTTCGAGCCCGGGCAGTGCGCCATGCCGACGCCGTGCGCCGCGAACAGCGTGATGTCCGAATCCGACAGGTGGATCGCGTGCGCCGCGAGCACCCGGCCGTCGAGCATGCCGAGCTTCTGCAGCAACGCGGGCACCGAGCCGTGTACTTCGCGGACGGAAAGATCCTCCGCGGCCGCCTCGGCGACGTGGATCTGCACCAGCGCTCCGCGCGAGGCCGCCGATTCCGCCGTCGCCCGGAGGCCGTCCGAGGAGAGCATGTACGCCGAGTGCGGGCCGTAACCCAGCTCGATGCGGTCGCCCGGGCCGAAGCGCAGGCCGTCCGTGTCGATCCAGCGCTCGATCGCGGCCAGCTGGGCGCGCCAGTCGAGGCCCGGCAGCTCCATCACCGGCGGCGCGACCAGCACGCGGCCGCCCGTCGTGAGGACCGCGTCGACCAGCTGCTCGCCTTCGAAGTACATCTCGGCGCTGGTCGTGACGCCGTGGCGCAGCATCTCGACCGAGCCCAGCAGCATGCCGGTGCGGACGTCCTCGGGCCGCAGCTTCGCTTCCGCGGGCCAGATGATCTCGTT
Organism: Amycolatopsis sp. cmx-4-37; assembly: GCA_049998055.1. Taxonomy (GTDB): domain Bacteria; phylum Actinomycetota; class Actinomycetes; order Mycobacteriales; family Pseudonocardiaceae; genus Amycolatopsis. Next base: position 91,360 of record JAEBEK010000011.1, read on the forward strand.
GAGCCAGGGCAGCAGCGGCAGGTCGCCGCCCATGCCGCGCAGCAGCGTCATCGGGCTGTGCGCGTGCGTGTTGACCAGGCCGGGGAGCAGGATGCCGGTCAGGGTGGTGACCGGTGCGGCGGACCCGGGGGCGGTGGCCGCCGGTCCGCAGTAGGAGATGCGCCCATCGCTGTCCACATCGACGACCGCGTCACGCAGGAGCGAACACGACGCGTCGGCGGGGAGAACGACAGGGGCGTGGAAACGGCGTTGCATCTCTGGATACTACGCACCCTGGATTACGACACGACTCCACTCCGCCACGCCCAGGCGGCGATTTCCACGCGGTTGCGCGCCCCGATCTTGCCTTGCACGGACGCCAGGTGCGTCTTCACCGTCGACAGCGACAGGAACAGCTCCGCGCCGATCTCGGTGTTCGTCAGCCCGCGCGCGGCCGCCTTGACGACGTCCATCTCCCGGGCGGTCAGCGGCTCCGACGGCGGCACCGCCTGCGAACGAGCCGAGCCGCCGTCGAAGTGCTTGAGCAGCCGGATGGTGATCTGCGGGGAGACCAGCGCGTCCCCGCGGTCGGCCGCGCGGACCGCCTCGATCAGCAGCGCCGGGCCCGCGTCCTTGAGCAGGAAGCCGTGGGCGCCGTTGCGCAACGCCGTGTGCACGTACTCGTCGAGGTCGAACGTCGTCACCACGACCACCTTCAGCGGGTCGTTCACGTCCGGGCCGGCCAGCTGCCGGGTGACCTCGAGCCCGTCGAGGCCGGGCATGCGGATGTCGAGCAGGCAGACGTCCGGGCGCAGTTCGCGGGCCTTCGACACCGCCGAGACGCCGTCCGCGACGTCGGCGACGACCTCGATGTCGTCCTGCGCGTCCAGGATCATGCGGAAGCCCATCCGCACCATCTCCTGGTCGTCGGCGATCAGTACCCGGATCACTCGTCCCCTTCCGTGTCTTCTCCGGCGGCCAGCGGCAGCCACGCTTCGACCCGCCAGCCACCGTCCGGGCCACGCCCGGCCGACAGCCGTCCTTTGAGCAGTGCGACGCGCTCGCGCATCCCGACCAGACCGTAGCCGCCCGACCCGCCGGCGGGCCGTCGCGTCGTCTCGTGCCCGTTGTCCGTCACCCGCAGGTGCAGTTCGGCGCCACTCACCTCCGCCAGGACGAACGCGTCGGTCGCGTCCGAGGCGTGCTTGCCGACGTTCGTCAGCGATTCCTGGACCAGCCGCAGCGCCGAGCGGCCGACCTCGTGCGGCAGGTCCGGCGGCAGGTCGAGGTGCATCGACGTCGGCACGCCGTGGTTGGCGCCCTCGACCAGCTTCCGCAGGTCGGCGCCGAGATCCGTGGTGGCCTGCTCGCTGAACTCGCTCGACCCGGCCGGCGCGTCGCCGCGCATCGAGCGGACCAGCCGCCGCATCGCCGCGAGGGCCTCCACACCGGCGTTTTCGATCCGGCCCATCGCCTCGACCGCGATCTGCGGGTTCTGCTCGGCCATCAGCCGCGCGGCCTGCGCCTGCACCACGATCCCGGTGACGTGGTGGGCGACGACGTCGTGCAGCTCGCGCGCCAGCGCCATCCGCTCGGCGGTCTGCGCGTCGGCCACCGCCGACTGGACGACCGTGGTGCGTTCGGAGTCGCGCGACCGCAGCATCAGGCCGACGGCGATCGAGATACCGAGCATCAGCGCCGCGGTGAAGGCGAGGATGGACAGCGTCTGAGGGTCGGTCTGCAGGCCCTCGGGCCGGTCCGAGTTGAGGATCGCGGCGAGCGCGACGACGGCCGACAGGATGCCGATCCGCGGCCACGTCAGGCTCAGCCCGCGGGCGCGCGTCAGGTTCACCACCACGCCCATCCCGGCGATGATCTGCACGACCGGCACGCCGGCCGGCATCGGGTAGTCGTAGCGCAGGTGCAGGAACGGGGTGACGACCGCCGACACCAGCAGGATCCCGGCGAGGCCGAGGAGCGCGTCCGCGGGCCGCCGCGGTGACAGCACCGCGACGGCGGCCGCGGCGAGCGAGCAGAACAGGATCGGGAACCCGCGCGCGTTGCTCGAATACGTGTAGCCGAACTCGAAGATCAGCGCGAACCCGAGCAGCCCCATCAGCGGCCACTGGCCCATCGCCAGCTCGTTCACCCGCCGCAGGCGCCGCGCCCGCGGGTCGGCCTTCGGGCTGCGGTCGCGGGCCGCGATCGCGGGCACCAGCGGCCCGACGAGCAGCAGCAGGCCGAACAGCAGCCCCTGGGAGGCCGTGCCGCCGTCGATCTCGCTGACGCCCGCGTACCGGCCGAAGACGGCGATGAGCCCCCCGACGACCAGGACGCTGACCACGCAGAACGCCACGCCCGCCCGGGCCCGGCGGGCCACGTAGTAGACCATCAGCACCCCGGCCACGACCTCGGTGATGGTCACCTTCGGCAGCACGCTGGAGTAGGGCGGGACGTGGAACGCGTGGATGAACAGGGTCGAGAACACCAGCACGGCCGCGCCGGCCACGCCGGCGACGGCCGCGCGCTTCTGGGCCCACACCGCGCACGCCGTCATCGCGAACATGCCGGGGAGCAGCCCGAAGTCGACGAACTTCGGGCCGTTGTCGTCGAGCGCCGCCTGCGTCGTGAAGACGACGTCGAAGAGCAGGGCGGCGTACAGGACGGCCGAGGGGACGCCGATGCGCCGCACCAGGGCGGCGGTGCGTGCGTAGAGCGTGTTCGGCGGGGGCGCGGCGGTCACAACGTGACGTTAGAGGATCAGCACGCGTTCGCACCTTGGCCGAGTGGCCCGCGCTCCCTCGGCCGATCGGCCGATGCGGCGCGGCGCGTGACTGGCCGTCTGCCCGAAGTGGACACCCCCCGATCTCCGCGAAGCTCTCGGCAGCAAGATCCGAACCGACAGGGAGAACTCCGTGGACCCGAACACTCCACAGTGGACCAATGGGCCGGTGCTGTCCGGCCGCGGGCTGGTGAAGCGCTACGGCGCGCAGTACGCCCTGGCCGGCATCGACATCGACATCCAGCCGGGCGACGCCGTCGCCATCGTCGGGCCGTCCGGCTCCGGCAAGACGTCGCTGCTGCACGTCCTGGCCGGGATCCTCCGGGCCGACGACGGGCAGATCTTCCTGGCCGGGCAGCGGATCGACCACCTCGGCGAGAAGAAGCGCAGCGAGCTGCGCCGCACCGAGTTCGGATTCGTCTTCCAGTCGGGGATGCTGGTCGCGGAGCTGTCGGCGGAAGAGAACGTCGCGCTGCCGTCGCTGCTGGCCGGGCTCGGCCGCAAGGAAGCCATCGACGCCGGCCGCCAGTGGCTTTCGCGCCTCGGCCTGGCCGGCAAGGAGCGCCGCCGCCCCGGTGAGCTGTCCGGCGGCGAGGCCCAGCGCGTCGCGATCGCGCGGGCGCTGACCCACCGGCCGAAGGTGATCTTCGCCGACGAGCCGACCGGCGCGCTCGACACGCGCACCGGCCGCGAGACGATGGACGCCCTGCTCGGCGCCGCCCACGAGACGGGCGCCGCGGTGCTCGTGGTGACCCACGACCGCGAGCTGGCCGAGTCGATGCCGAAGACCGTCGCCATCCGCGACGGCCTGATCGCGACGAGGCAGGCGGCGTGAACTCGCTCCAGATCGCCCTGCGGGTGCTGAGGGTCGACCGGCGGACCCGGACGTCGGCGATCCTCACCGCGATCGGGGTGGCCGTCGCGACCGGGCTGGTGCTGCTGCTGGCGACGCTGCCGTTCGCCACGCAGCACCGCGAGCAACGCGCGCTCTGGCAGGGCGAGCACTTCTACAGCGGTCTCGCCGCCGACGCCCCGGCCAAGATCCTCTACAGCTCGTCGACGGACTACTTCGACGGGAAGCAGATCATGCGGGTCGACGTCGCGCTGACCGGTGGCGCCACCCCCGGGTCGGTCGCGCTGCCGGCGGGGGTGCCGCAGCTGCCCGGGCCGGGTGAGACCGTCGTTTCGCCGGCGCTCGGCCGGCTGCTGCAGGGTCACTCGGCCGACCAGCTCGGCGACCGGTTCGGCAAGCCCGTCGGCGCGCTCGGGGAGGACGGCCTCCGCTTCCCGGAGCAGCTCGTCGCGCTCGTCGGGCACGCGCCGGACGCGATGCCGGTGCGCGCCGACCCGATCGCGGGCTTCCCCAGCGGGAAGGCGAGCGCGGACGGCCTGCTCATGCTGCTGTCCTGGGTCGGGATCATCGTGCTGCTGGTGCCGAGCCTGGTGCTGGTCGCGTCGTCGGCGCGGCTGACCGCGGCCCGGCGCGAGCGGCGGCTGGCCGCGATCCGGCTGGCCGGGGCGACGCCGGGGCAGGTCACGAACATGGTGGCCGCCGAGACGACGTTGTCGGCCGGCATCGGCGCCGTGCTCGGCCTGCTGATCAGCCCGGCGTTGCACGGCCTCGCGTCGTTCGTGCCGTGGGCCGGCGGTACCTGGCTCGCGTCCGACTTCGCGCTGCCGGTCGGCCTGACGGTGTTCATCGTCGTGGCCATCCCGGTGCTCGTGGTACTGGCGGGGATCCTCGGCCTGCGCCGCGTGCTGAAGAACCCGCTGTTCGCGACCGGCGGCCACACGAAGAAGCCGTTGCACTGGTGGCGGCTGCTGGCCCTGCCCGCGGCCGGGCTGTTCTTCCTCGTCGCGGTGACGACGGCGAAGGACTCCGGCGGCATCACGATGGTCATGGCGGGGCTGTTCCTGCTGGTCGGCTCGGCCGCGATCGTCGGGCCGTGGGTGACGTCGGCGGTGGGCGGCACGTTCGTCCGGATCTGGCGCCGGCCGTCCTCGCTGCTCGCCGGGCGCCGCCTGCGGGACGACCCGAAGAGCGCCTACCGGGCGTCCGCCGGGATCGTGCTCGCGGTGTTCGCCGGGTCGATGGCGCTGACGCTGCTGCCGACGTTCGAGTCGATGGCCGGCGGTGGGCGATCCTTCGTCGACTCGGCGCTCTACGTCGACACCGACGACCAGCACGCGGGCAAGATCGTCGACCAGGCCAACGCGTCCTTGCAGAAGTACGGCCGGTCCGAGAAGGCTGTCGCGGTCGGCGAGGTCTACCTCGTGCAGGGCGAGGGCCGGGACCGCACCGGCCACCGGGCACTGGTGATGACCTGCGCCGACGCGGTCAAGCTGACCCGGTTCGGGCTCACCGCGGAGAACTGCACCGGCGGTCCGGCCGTCTTCGGCGACTCGGCGCTCGACCTGGCGCAGTACCAGGTCGCCGACAACTGGGACGGGCCGGTCTCGCCCGTCAAATCGGGGACGCGGGCGGAAGCGGTCCACCTGCCCGACCCGGACCTGGCCGGCACGTCGATCATCGACCCGGCCGCGCTGCCGGACGGCTTCACGCCGAAGTACGTCACCGTCGTCGCGCCGACCACCGACGCGAACCGCGAGGTCGTCCGGACGGCGCTGGCCGCGCCGGCCGCCGGCGAGGAGATCGGGAGCCGTGACCAGTACCTGTTCAACCAGCAGACCGAGCTCGGCGACCTGCGCCGCGTGACGGTGATCGGGCTGGTCGCGGCGGGGATCCTGGCCGGCTGCAGTGCCGCGGTCGCCACCGCGGGCTCGGTGATGGACCGTCGCCGGACGTTCGGGGCGCTGATGGCCGCCGGCACGCCGGTGCGGGTGCTGTCGAGGGCGTTGCGGATGGAGGCCGCGCTGCCCGCGCTGGTCGCCACCATCGGCGCGGGAATCGTCGGGGTACTGGTCGGCGTTGGGCTCTACAGCATGGTCGACCCACGCGGGATCGTGCTGAGCCCGTGGCTCCTGGCACCGGTGGTGCTCGGGGTCGGGGTGGCCCTGCTCGGCGCGTCGGTCTGCACGCCCGCCCTCAAGCGGGTCCAGGCGGAACCGCTGGCCGAGGAATAGGACGTTCGCCCCTCTGTCGGGGGAGGGGCGAGCACCCGGGGGTAAGAGGGAGGTCGTGAGTGAGAAACAGTGTTAGAACACTGTTTCTCACTCACGACCGCTTTTCGAAGATGAGGTCGTGCGAGACGCGGCCTTCGACGTCGGCGCGCTGCTCGAACTTCGTCACCGGCCGCCACTCCGGCCGCGGCGCCCAGGTGTCGTACCGGTTGCGCAGCGCGGGTTCCGCGGAGCAGACCTCGAGCATCTGCTCGGCGTAGTTCTCCCAGTCGGTCGCCAGGTGGAAGGTGCCGCCGGGCGCGAGCCGCGACGCCACCAGCGCGGCGAACGACGGCGACACGATCCGCCGCTTGTGGTGCTTCTTCTTCGGCCACGGGTCCGGGAAGAACAGCCGGACGCCGTGCAGCGTCCCCGGCTCGACGTGTTCGGTCAGCAGCACAACGGCGTCGCCGTGCAGCAGCCGCAGGTTCTCGACGCCCAGCTTTTCGGCGCGCAGCATCAGCTGCCCGAGGCCGGGGTCGTAGACCTCGACCGCGACGTAGTTCAGCTCCGGCGCGGCGGCGGCCAGCTGCGACGTCGTCTCGCCCATGCCGGAGCCGATCTCGACCAGCACCGGCGCCTCACGGCCGAACCACGCGGTGAAGTCCAGCTTCCCGTCGGGCAGCTCGCCGACCGTGCGGCCCACTTCCGGCCACAGTTCGTCCCACGCGCGTTGCTGCCCGACGGTCATCCGGCCACCGCGCTTGACGTAACTGACGACGCTGCGCAGCCGGGGCTGGTCCTGGTTTTCCACCCACGGAATGTAGCTGGGCGCGCAGCGCCTCCGTTGAGGGTGGTGGCGGGGGCATGGATGGATTAACGAACGGCTTCGAGCTCCCCGAGACGAGACCGCAGGCCCGCCAGCCCGGCGATCGCGATCGGATCCGGTGTCCGCCCGCTGTGCGCCGGCAGGACGTCGATCCAGCCGGCGTGCCGGTCGGTGTTCATCACCGTCGTGGGAATCGCGTGTCCCGATTTTCCGCGTTCCGACGGCATGAACTCCCAGTAGCCGGATTCGCCGTCCGCCGCCCACGGGACGAATTCCCACCCCGGGCGCCTGCCGAGCAGCTGCGCGATGCGGTCCTCGACGCGGAAACCCTGTTCCCGCGAATCGAGGGTGCCGTCGGCCACCGCCCGCAGCCACCACGGCGCGGGGACCTGCCCCGCCATCCCGGCCGAGGCGCGGAACAGGGCCAGGACACGGTCTTCGGGCGCGCGGTGCACCCACGCGCGGCGGAGTTCGGCGGGCGTCGTCGCCGCCAGGGCGGCCTGCGGGAGATCGATCGCCCGCGACCATTCGAGGTCCAGCATGGGTTCGAGCCGGGGCGCGTCGTCTTCGACGCGAGCTCGGGGAATCGTGCCACCCAATTCTTGCCCGGTGTCCACCGTCAAGATTCACCTCCAGGGGGGAGTTCAGACGGGTCCGGTGCGCTCTCTTACGAATATTGCCTGGTCATAGCATTATGTCCGGTGCCTGTGAGAGAAGCCACAGGCTCTTCATCTTCTCTTAACGCAGTTTTTTGCACTAATGAGATGACTGTCACGCTCAGGCGTCGCGCCGTGCCGTGACGAGCACCCCGGCCACGAACAGTGCAACGCAGATCGCCGCGAAGTAACCGAGGTAGCCCCACGGGCCGAGCGGAGCCGGTGGCAGCTGCAGCGCACCCCCGCCGAACCCGCCGGCCCCGACGAACTGGTCGGCCGCGTGGAACGGCATCCACTGGTAGATGTGCTTGCCGGGGCCGGGGATGAAGGCCACCACGCCTTCGAGGACCTGGGTCCACACGAGCACCACGGTCAGGGCGAACGCGACGCTGCGCAGCAGCAGGGCGACCCCGACCCCGGCCACCGCGGCGAGCAGGAACACCAGGCTCTGCCCGAGCACCGAGCGCCACTCCGCGCCCGAGTGCAGCGCGAGGTCGGCGTCCGGGTTCACCACCGTCGCCAGGCCCCACGAGCCGAAGCCGACGAGCAGCCCGAGCCCGGCGCCGACCGCGCCGACGACCACGACCTTCGCCAGCAGCGCGGGCACCCGGCTCGGCACGGCCTGGAACGTCAGCCGCATCGTGCCCCAGTTGAACTCCGACGCCGTCGCGAGGATCGCGAGGACCACCAGCACGGTCCGGCCGTTGCCGCTCGCGAGCTGGGTGTTGCCGACCGTCGGCGGGATCTCCGGCCCGGCCAGCGCGAAGAACAGCGCGGTGAAGCCGAGCGGCGCGGCGAACGCGAGGGCCAGGCACCACCACGGCGCCCGGGTGCTGAAGAGCTTGATGCGCTCGGCCCGGAGCAGGTTGGTGATCATCGGGTGGCCTCCGAGGGAGCCGAAGAAGGCATCGCGAACTCCACGGCGTCGCGGGTGAGGTCGAGGTAGGCCTGCTCGAGCGAGCCGGTGATCGGGCTCAGCTCGTGCAGCGTCGCTCCGGCGTCGAAGGCGAGCTGCCCGATCCGGTCACTGTCCAAATCGGACACGATGAAGGCGCCGTCGGCCTCGGTGAACTCCGCCTGCCCGGTCAGCGCGGCCCGCAGCTCGGCCGCGTGCGGGGTGCGCACGCGCACGCCGTGTTCACTCGTCTGCGCCACAAAGGCGTCCATCGTGCCCTGGTAGATCAGCCGGCCCCGACCGATCACGACGAGGTCCTGCGCCGTCTGCGCCATCTCGGGCAGCAGGTGGCTGGAGACGAACACGGTCCGGCCCTCGGCGGCCAGCGTGTGCAGCAGCTGCCGGATCCAGGCCATGCCCTCGGGGTCGAGGCCGTTCACCGGCTCGTCGAACAGCAGCACCCGCGGATCGCCGAGCAGCGTGCAGGCGATCCCGAGCCGCTGCAGCATGCCGAGCGAGTACTGCCCGGCGCGGCGGCCGGCGGCGCTCGTCAGCCCGACCAGCGCCAGCACCTCGTCGACGCGCTTCTCGGGGAGGCCGTTGGTCGCGGCCAGCCAGCGGAGGTGGTCGCGACCGCTGCGGCCGGGGTGGCGCCAGGTGGCGTCCAGCATCGCGCCGACCGTCCTGAGTGGATCTTCCAGCTGCCGGTACGGGACGCCGTCGACGAGCGCCGTGCCCGCGTCGGGCGAGTCGAGGCCGAGGATCAGCCGCATGGTCGTGGACTTGCCGGCGCCGTTCGGGCCGAGGAAGCCGGTGACGCGCCCCGACCGCGCGGTGAACGTGAGCTCGTTGACCGCGGTCGTGGCGCCGTACCGCTTGGTCAGTGCGTTCGCTTCGATCATGCGCTCCCCTGTCCCGTCCGGAGGAGCCTACCGAGAAACGGGAATCCGGGTCGCCCCCCGACAGCGCGACCCGGATTCCCGTTTCTCTCCCCTTTTATCCCCTCAGGCGTCCCGCTTCTTCGCGACCCCGAGCGCGACGAGCAGGAACACGATGGCGATGCCGGCGAAGTACGCCAGCGCCCAGCCCGGGCTCAGCGGCGAGTCCGACGGCGCCGGGCCGTCGACGACCGCGGAGCCGCGCAGGAACTTGTTCGCCACGTTGAACGGCATCCACTCGTGGATGTGGGCGCCGATCTTCGGGATCAGCTGCACCAGCTCTTCCACGGCCAAGTAGTAGATGAGCAGCAGTGCGATGGCACCGGCGCTGTGCCGGATGAGGATCCCGAGTGCGACGGCCAGCACGGCGCTGATGGCGAACACCGGGCCGAGGCCCGCGACGTTCATCCAGTCCTGCGCGGTGTGCAGGCCGAGGTTGTCGTCCGGCCGCATGAGCATGCCGAGACCCAGCGCGCCGAACGCGGCGATCTCGCCGATGACCAGGGCCACGAGCGCGACGACGACCGCCTTGGCGATCAGCGCCGGCGAGCGGTGCGGCACGGCCTGGAACGTGGTGCGGATGGTGTTGAACCGGTATTCGGTGGTCACCGCGAGCGCGGCGAGCACCATGACGACCGCGATGCCGAACTGGGAGCCGCCGAACTGGGTGGCGGACAGCGTGAGCTGCGAGTCGGCCGGCGTCGCGCCGGCGATGATGGCGGCGAAGCCGATGGTCAGGGCCAGGGTGATGAGCGCGCACCACCACGGCGAGCGAGTGGAGAACAGCTTGATGCGTTCTACCGCGAGTAAGTTCATGATCTTCGTTTCCCCGGGTTACTTGGCGGACTCGAGCACGTGCTGCGCCTCGGCGTCGAGACCGGTGTGGTACTCGACGGAGTCGCCGGTGATCTGCATGAAGGCCTGCTCGAGCGAGCCGGTCTGCGGGCTCAGCTCGTGCAGCACGATCCGGTTCGACGCGGCGATCTCGCCGATCTTGTCGCTGTCCATCCCGGACACCACGAGCGCGTTCCCCTCGTCGGCGACGCCGGCGCTCGCCCGCTGCAGGACCTCACGCAGCTCGGCCAGCTGCGGTGAGCGCACCTTGACGGTGTTCTCCGCGGCGCGGGAGACGAAGTCTTCGGTGGTGGACTGCGAGATCAGCTGCCCGCGGCCGATCACCACGAGGTTGCTCGCCGTCAGCGCCATCTCCGAAAGCAGGTGGCTCGACACGAAGACGGTCCGGCCTTCTTCGGCCAGCCGGTGCATGAACTTCCGGATCCAGAGGATGCCCTCGGGGTCCAGGCCGTTCACCGGCTCGTCGAACAGCAGCACCTCGGGGTCGCCGAGCAGGGCGGCCGCGATGCCGAGCCGCTGCGACATGCCGAGCGAGAACCCGCCGGCGCGCTTGCCCGCGACGTTCGTGAGGCCGACGGTGTCGAGCACCTCGTCGACGCGGGCCACCGGGATGCGGTTGGACTTCGCCATCCACTGCAGGTGGGCGCGCGCCGAGCGGTTGGGGTGCACCCACTTCGCGTCGAGCAGCGCGCCGACGGTGCGCAGCGGTTCCTTGAGCTGGTGGTACTTCTTGCCCCCGATGGTGACCTGGCCGCCCGTGGGGTTGTCCAGGCCCAGGATCATGCGCATGGTGGTGGACTTGCCCGCCCCGTTCGGGCCGAGGAAGCCGGTGACCTGACCCGCGGCCACGGAGAACGACAGGTTGTTCACCGCCAGTGTCTTTCCGTACCGCTTGGTGAGGCCGGTTGCCTCGATCATGACTGCTCCTCTTCCGCCCCTCGCTTACGACGCGTTCATCGTCGCGGGTCGGAGGCGGTTCGCGCGTCACCCTGTAGACCGAACCGGGCCCCCTACCTGAGTAGTACCTTGCTGGCTCTTCGGCCGATGCGCGATGGGTGATGACCCTGAGCCGACCCTGATTCGCGGTAATTAATGAACTGTGGTTCAATAATGGCGTGGCCCGGCCGAGGAGCATCACCGACGAGCGGCTGCTGGGTGCGGCGGAGACCGTGATCGGCCGCTGCGGCCCCGGTTTCACGCTCGCGCAGGTCGCCGCGGAGGCGACCGTCTCGGTCGGCACGGTCGCGCAGCGGTTCGGCTCGAAGAGCGGCCTGCTGCAGGCCATGAGCCGGCGGGCCACGCGGCGGGCGGTCGAGCACATGCGGGCGTGCGCCGAGCGGGTGGACGACCCGGTCGACGGCCTGCGCGCCGCGGCGGTGTCGGTCTACGCGGTGCTGGGTGACGCCGAAGAGGCGGCGAACCACCTGGGCCAGCTCGGCGTGGACATCGGCGAGCCGGTGCTGCGGTCGCTGCTGGGCGAGCACTTCACGGCGGTCGAGGAAGAGCTGCGACGGCTGGTGCGGGCGGCGGCTTCCTCGTTGCCGCACGCGCCGAGCGTGCCGCGGGCCGCGCGGGCGGTGCTCGGAATCATCAACGGGGTGTCGATCGACTGGTCGATCCGGCCGCACGGGCGGCTGGCCGACCGGCTGGCGGAGGACGTCGACGCGGTGCTGTCCGCGTGGCGGGGACGGGAGGACGCATGAGCTTGCAGGGCAAGGTAGCCGTGGTCACGGGAGCGACCCGGGGCTGCGGCCGGGCGATCGCGGTGGAGCTGGGCCGCGCGGGGGCGACGGTGTACGTCACCGGCCGCACGACGCGCGAAACGGCGTCGCCGCTGAAGCGCCCGGAAACGATCGAAGAGACGGGCGAACTGGTCGAGGCGGCGGGCGGTCGCGCGGTGGTCGTCCGCTGCGACTTCACGTCGGTGTCCGATGTGGACGCGTTGAAGGCCCGCATCGAGTCCGAAGTGGACGGAATCGACCTCCTGGTCGACGACGTCTGGGGCGGCGACATGTACTTCCACTTCGACGCGCCGTTCTGGGAGACGCCGTTGGAGGACGCGCTCAACCTGACGCACAACGCACTCGACACGCATCTCATCGCGTTGCACAAGCTGCTGCCGCTGGTGGTGGCCCGCCGCGGGCTCGTGCTCGAGGTGACCGACGGCGACAACGACGACTACGTCGGCGCGGGCCTCCCCTACTACCTGGCCAAGTGCGGTATCCGCGCGCTCGGCCGGGCGCTGGGCGTGGAGCTGAAGAAGAACGACTGCGTCGGGCTCGCGGTGACGCCGGGCTTCCTGCGCTCGGAGTCGATGCTCGACCACTTCGAGGTGACCGAGGACAACTGGCGCGACGCGGTCGGCAAGCTCGCCCCGGTCGACTTCAAGATCTCCGAGACGCCGTACCTGCTCGCGCGCGGCGTCGCGGCCCTGGCGCAAGACCCTTCCGTGTCCCGCTTCGCAGGCCAGACGCTAGCGTCCTGGACGCTGATGAAGGAATACGGCTACACGGACATCGACGGCGACCGCCCGGACTTCGGCCGCTGGATCACCGAAGTCCGCAATGCGGGCAAGGACCCGGCAACCACCCCACCGGACGACTACCGCTAGTCCCGAGCTTTCACGTGAAAGCTCGGGCCCCAGGTGGGAGCTTTCACGTGAAAGCGGGGGTTGTCCACAATTTGGGGTGGGTGTGGACAACTCGGGCTGGTTGATCTTGAAGCGAGGGGGTTGCGGCCGGGCGTGCGGCAGGCTCGGGGCCGTGTTTTCCACCTCTGCCGAGTTCGAGTTCACTGAGCCCTTCCTGGGCAGCCATGCCATCGCCGCGGGCGCGGTGACCGAACAGGCCCTGCGATCACCGCTTTTCACGAAGCTCTTCCGCAACGTCTACGTGGCTTCGACGACCCAGGTCACACATGTGCTGCGGTGCAAAGCCGCTGCGCTCCTGGCGCCGCCGTGCGCGGTTCTCACCGGCTGCTCGGCCTCGACCGTCCGCGGCGTGGAAATGGCCGGAGCGCATGACCCGGTCGAGTTCGTCGTGCCGGAAAGCGTGCTGTTCGCCGTGCAGGACGGCGTGCACATCCGGCGGACCAGCCGGGGACGGATCGACAGCGAGCCTTGGCGGGAAATCCGGTTGGCGTCGTCGGTCCGCCTCGTGTTCGACATCCTGACCGACACGAAGCTGCACCGATCGCTTCCGAGGGTCGTCGGCTACCTCGACGCATTGCTCCGGGCCGGTGAGATCGACGCGACGGCGATGGCGGCCTACCTGAAAGGCCGCCGGGAGAACGGGATCGTCCGCGCGAGAAAAGCCCTCCAGCTCGCCGACCCCCGTGCGGAGAGCATCCCGGAGTCCGAGTTGCGGGTCTGGCTGACCGTGGCCGGCCTCGTCCCCGACCTCCAGGTCCAGGTTTTCGACGAGCAAGGTGCGTTCGTGGGCCGGTTGGACCTGGCCTTCTCCGACCGGAAACTCGCAGTGGAATACGACGGCGACTGGCACCGGGGAGGCGACCAACCGGAGCGCGACGAGGCACGCCGGAGTGCCATCCGTGCGTTGGGCTGGCGCTTCGTGATCGTCACGAAGGCCGAGCTGTACGGAGCGCCGAAGGCCGTGGTCGCGGCGGTCCGTGCGGAGCTTTCACGTGAAAGCTCCGCTTGAGCTAAGCCAGGCCGGGGCGTGCGAGACCGGTTTCGTAGGCCAGCACCACCGCCTGCACCCGGTCTCGCAGCTCCAGCTTCGCCAGGATCCGCCCGACGTGCGTCTTCACCGTCGCCTCCGAGAGGAACAGCGCCTCCGCGATCTCCAGGTTCGACATGCCCTTGGCGATCAGCACGAGCACCTCGCGCTCGCGGTCGGTGAGCACGTCCAGCTCCGCGGTGTCGCGCATCGGCGCGCCGCCGGTACCGACGAAGCGGTCGAGCAGCCGCCGGGTCACTGACGGCGAGACGACCGCGTCGCCCGAAGCGACCGCTCGGAGCGCCGACACGAGGTGGCCGGGCTGGGTGTCCTTGAGCAGGAAGCCGCTCGCTCCACCCTGCAGCGCCGAGTAGACGTACTCGTCGAGGTCGAACGTCGTCATCACCAGCACGCGCGCGGTGCCGGCGGCGACGATCTGCTTCGTCGCCTCGACGCCGTCGAGCACTGGCATCCGGACGTCCATCAGCACGACGTCGGGGCGCAGCTCCTCGGCCAGCCGGATGGCCTGCGCGCCGTCGCCGGCCTCGCCGACGACGTCGATGTCGGCCTGCGCGCCCAGCACCATCCGGAACCCGACGCGCATCAGTTCCTGGTCGTCGACGACCACGACACGGATCACTTGTCCAACCTAACCGGCAGGGCCGCGCGGACCTGCCACCCACCGCCCGGAGCCGGGCCCACGTCCAAGGTCCCGCCGTACACGTGCGCGCGTTCGCGCATCCCGATCAAGCCGTTGCCGCCCGGCAGGCGCCCGCCGACCGGGGTCAGCTGGGGGATCCGGCCCGCGCCGTCGTCGGACACCTCGACCTCCACCAGGTCGCCGGTGCGGTGCACCCGCACCGCCGCGGTCGCGCCGCGGCCGGCGTGCTTGAGCGTGTTGGTCAGCGACTCCTGGACGATCCGGTAGATCCCCAGCGAGACGCCGGCCGGCAGGTCGCCGAGGTCGTCGGTCTCCAGCTCCACCGGCACCCCGGCGGCGCGCATCCGGTCGGCCAGCTCGCCGAGGGCGTGCGCGTCCGGCTGCGGGACGCGGGGCTCGCCGTCGGCGTCGTCGCTGCGGAGCACGTCGAGCAGGCGCCGCAGCTCGCCGAGCGCGCCGCGGCCGGTCTCGGAAATCGTTTGCAGGGCCCGCTGGGCGAGCTCGGGGTTGCTCTCGATCGCGTACGACGCGCCGTCGGCCTGCACCACCATGACGCTCACGGCGTGCGCGACGACGTCGTGCAGCTCGCGCGCGATCCGCCCGCGCTCCTCGGCCACCGCGATCCGGGTGGCCTGGTCCCGTTCGGTTTCGAGCAGGTGCAACCGGGCCTCCACTTCCACGTCGTAGGCGCGCCGGGCGCCGACGAACTCGCCGAGCGTCCAGCACAGGGCGATGCCGAACGCGAGGAACAGGATCGCGATGACGAGCTCGTCGTCCGGCGGTTCCAGCGCCAGCTGCACGGCCGACGAGACGACGACCGCGCCGACGAAGATCAGCCCCTGCCGGCGCCCGGCGTAGACCACGACGGAGTAGATGCTCATCGCCAGCCCGGCGGCGCTGCCGATGCCGAGCATCAGCGTCGCGTGCACGATGCTGACGACCAGCACGACGTAGGCCGACCACAGCGGTGACTTCCGGCGGAACACCAGCGGCGCGACCATCGCGAGGTTGACCGGCACGGCGACGTACCAGGGCGGCAGCTCCGGCAGCTCGGCGAAGCCGTCGGCGACGAACAGCAGCATGTCGACCAGGCCGAGCAGGACGGCGAGCACCGTGTCGCCCGCCATGGGGTGGGCACGCATCCAGAGGCTCAGCCGTCGCACCACACAACACTAGGTCGCGAGGCGGCGACCGCGCGTCGGTCGTCGGTACCACCTTCGGTGCGACCTCCGGATGAGGTGCATGGCACGATTCAGGGGGTTGTCCGTACGACGGGAGGGCTGGGGGCCGTGACGTCACCGGAGCAGGGCCGGCTCGCGGGTCCGCTGTCGATGTCGGTGGCCAACCTGTGTCACCGCCTGCAGTCGCAGGTCTCCGCGCGCACCGCGGCCGGCTTCGCGGAGGTGCTGCGCCGGCTCGGCGCGCCGCTGCAGGTGGCCGTCGCCGGGCGGATCAAGTCGGGCAAGTCCACGCTGGTCAACGCGCTGATCGGGCGCCGGGTCGCGCCCACCGACATCGGTGAGTGCACGCGGCTGGTGACCCGGTTCCAGTACGGCACGGTCGACCGCGTCGAGATCGTCTTCACCGACGGCCGCAAGCAGGTGCTCCCCTTCGCCGCCGACGGGGCGATCCCGGCGGAGCTCGGCGTCGACATCCCCACGGTGTCGCACATCGAGGCGTACCTGACCAACGCCGTCCTCCAGGGCATGACGGTGATCGACACCCCCGGCCTCGGTTCGCTGGACGCCGCTTCGGTGTCGCGCACCGAGCAGCTCCTGGGCGCCGCGAAGCACCGCAAAGACGAAGACGACGAAGGCTCCGACGAACTCGACGACACTTCGCGCAACGCCGTCGCCGGTGCCGAAGCCGTGCTCTACGTCGTCACCCAGGGTGTCCGCGCCGACGATCAGCAGGCCCTCGCCGCCTTCACCGCGGCCACCGCGAGCCGCGAGGCCGGCCCGGTCAACGCCATCGCCGTGCTCAACAAGGCCGACACCATCGCGCCCGAGTCGGTCGAAGGCGCCGACGGCGACATCTGGAAGGCCGCGACGATCCTGTCGGAGAAGCAGGCGTCGACGTTGAAGCCGCGCGTCGCCGACGTGCTGCCGGTGATCGGGCTGATCGCCGAGTCCGCCGAGTCCGGCGGGTTCACCTCCGCCGACGCCGAGGCGCTGCGGCAGGTCGCCGACCTCGACGACGACGTCCTGCAGACCATGCTCATCTCGGCCGACATCTTCACCAGCTGGGAGTGCGACGTCCCGTCGGGCACCCGGCTGCGGCTGCTGGAGAAGCTCGACCTGTTCGGCATCTCGCACGCCGTCGAGGCCCTCCGCAAGGAACCGGAGCTCACGGCGGGCGCGCTGCGGCGCTCGCTGCTCGACGCGTCCGGCCTGGAAGCGGTGCGGCAGCGGCTGTCGATCGTGTTCGCCGCCCGCGCCGACGGCATCAAGGCGGCCGCCGCCCTCGCGTCGGTCACCGCGCTCGCGCACGCCTCGGGCGACCCGGGCGAACGCCAGCGCGTGCACGACGCCATCGAGGTGCTGCTCGCCAAGCCCGAGGCCCACCAGCTGCGGCTGCTCGAAGCGCTGACGCTGGTCGCCTCCGGCGCGGTCGACATGCCGGAGGATCTGTCGGAGGAGGTGCTGCGGGTCGGCAGCAACGCCGACATCGGCGCGCAGCTGGGCAAACCCGGCGCGCCACGGCCGGAGCTGGCCGCGCACGCGCTCGAACGCGCGGGCTGGTGGCGGTCCTTCGCGTCCTTCGGTGCGACGCCGGCGCAGAGCCGCGTCGCGCACGTAGTACACCGGGCGTACTTCTTGATCTGGCAACAGGTCCGCGAGCCGCAGACGTGAGTTTGTTTCTGCTTGCCGACTCTCGCTGGTCGGCGCGCGTTTCCGCGTACTGTTGACCCGTGCGCCTAGAAAACACGACATCCTGGCGAGCCGGCTGGAGCAGCGAGAACGAGATCGACGTCGCGCTGTACATCCGTGACGCCCTGGCCCTGTCCGTTTCCGAAGGACAGGTGCTGCCGCCCGTGGAGCCGCAGGTCCCGGTGCACGTCCCGCCCGAGATCGATCGCGCGGCCGTCCAGGCGCAGTGGGCCGACTGGTGGATCGACCTCCTGGCCTTCCTCCGCAACCGCGAGGATCCGGACCCGCGGAGCCCGCGCTCCCGCTACGGCAGGCCCGCGCTCGCGCAGGGTTCGGCGATGCGGCAGGCGCTGGAGTTCTTCGGCCCGGCCGCGGCCCGCCACTTCGCCAACGCGCGCGGCCCCGCCCTGCGCGGCGCGGGCGAGCCGTCGGGCGGCACGCCGTGGGCGCCCGGCTTCTACCGGCGTCAGATCGTGGCCGGCGAACGGCTCGGTCAGCTGGTGCGCGAGGCCGAGGTGCGGCTGGGGCGGCGCGCGTACCCGTTCCGGCTGAACGTCATCGAGATCTCCGTCGCCGGGTCGATCTGGCTGCGCACGGCCGAGGACCAGGTGCTCGTCTCGTCCCGGCTCGCCGAGGACGGTCCCGGCCTCGAGGCCGTGCTCCGCGGGGTGATCGACGAGCTGGTCTGACCCTCCGGCTTTCATAAACCGCGCACGCGGTCTAATAATAGGTGGCATGGAGACGACCGTCGACGAGCCGTCGTGGCTGCGCACCGCGTCCTGGATCGGCTGTCCGCTGGCC
The DNA here is from genome assembly GCA_049998055.1 of Amycolatopsis sp. cmx-4-37. Taxonomy (GTDB): domain Bacteria; phylum Actinomycetota; class Actinomycetes; order Mycobacteriales; family Pseudonocardiaceae; genus Amycolatopsis. The sequence continues at coordinate 109,363 of JAEBEK010000011.1, forward strand.
GGCGGCGCCCTCGGCGTCGGCGTCTGGGCGATCGCCGCGTGGGTCAGCGGTCTCGACGCGTTCCCGTTCCAGGGCGTGTTCAAGGTCCTCACGAAACTGCCGCAGCCGTGGGCGACGCTCGCCGCGGTCGCCGGCGGGCTCGTGCTCGGGCTGGTGTTCGCCGTGGTCTGGGCGGCCGAGCGCCTGGTCGTCACGGTGTCGCCGACCCGGGTCACGCTGGTCCGCGGCGACAAGACGCGCCGCATCGAGGCCGACCTCGACGCCGTTTACCTCGACGGCAAGGAGCTCCTCCTGCGCACCACCGACGGCCGCGAGATCGCCCGCGAGAAGACCGACCTGCGCAACGACGAGCTGGCGCCCGCCTTCGCCGAGCACGGCTACCCCTGGCGCGACGAGCCGCCGGTCGAGCGATGAGGACGGTCGACCCGGCCAAGCACGCGGCCAAGCGCGCCTCGATCGTCGACGCCGCCGCCGGCTGCTTCGCCGAGAAGGGCTTCGAGCGGACGACGACGGCGGACATCTGCCGCGCCGCGGGCATCAGCTCCGGCAGCCTCTTCCACTACTTCCCGAACAAGCGCGCGATGTTCACGGCGATCTTCACCGACGACGCCGTCGAGACGGCCGGACGCCTCGAAACCGCGGCGAAGGCAGAGGACCCGTGGGCCGCGCTGCTCGACGTCGTCACCGACCTGGCCGGCCAGGTCGCGCACCCCGCCGTCGCCCGGCTGGTCCTGGAAGCCGCGGCGCAGGCCGCGCGTTACGACGAGTTCGCCGAGCTGATCCAGCGCAACGACGGTGCCCTCCGCGACGGCCTCGCCGTGCTGGTCGAGCGAGCCGCCGGCGCCGGGCTGATCGACCCCGGCGTCCCCTCGCGCGCGGCGGCGAGCTGGGTCGCCGGGCTGATCGACGCGATGATCTCGCGGGCCACGCTCGACCCGGACCTCGATCTCCCGGCGGAGCAAGCGATCCTCCGGACGATCCTGGTCCGGTTCCTTCGTCCCGTTTCGCCCCCGGCTGGCGTCTGAGTCCGCCAAACTGGTGGAATCTGGCGGGACCGGGACGGGGTGGTGCTCATGGCGTGGTTTCGCAGGGACGGATCCGTCGATCCCGACGACACTCCCACCGGCCAGATCGCGGCGGTGAGCATCGCCGAAGCCGAAAAGGGAACCGCCGCCGCCGAAGGTGCGTCGGACACCGATGTGCACCCCTTGCAGCAGGTCACCGACTTGGAGCGCGCCCTCGCCGATCGCCAGGCGCTGATCCAGATGTGCTTGTACGCGCTGGACCGCGCCCGCAGCGGTGGCGTCGTCGAACGGCTCGAAGAAGGGCTCGCCGCGATCGGCGTCCAGGCCCTGCGGCCCGACGGCGAGCGGTTCGACCCGGCCCGCCACGAGGCCGGCGGCGCGATCCCCACCGAAGACCCGGCGCTCGACGGTTTCGTTGCCGAAACCGAGGTCACCGGGTTCGCCGACCACGATCGGCTGCTGCGGCCGCCGATCGTCACCGTCTACGCGAAGAAGACCCCGTGAGCGCACCCACCGCGCCGACCCTGCCCGCGCAGGTCGCGGCGGCGCGAGACCAGCTGCTGACCGTCGTCCGCGACGCCGACCCGGACGCCGCCAAGTGGGTCGACGCGGTCCGGCGGGCCCGCCCGAAGAAGCCGGCCGTCGTGGTCGTCGGCGAGACGAACCGCGGGAAGAGCTCCCTGGTCAACGCGCTGCTCGCGACCCCGGGACTGTCCCCTGTGGACGCCGACGTCGCCACCGCGACGTACCTGGTGTTCGACCACGCCGACGCGTGGGGCGCGCAGGCCTGCTACCCCGGCCAGCTCGCGCCGGTGCCGATCGACCTCGGCCAGCTGATCAACTGGGTCTCCGCCGCGCACGAGCTGCCGGCCGGCCAGATCCCGCCGCGGTACGTCGAGGTCACCGGGCCGGTGCCGCTGCTCGAACGGCTCTCGCTGGTCGACACCCCCGGCGTCGGCGGGCTCGACTCGATGCACGGCGAGCTGGCCAAGGAAGCCGCCGCGGGCGCGACCGCGCTGCTGTTCGTCGTGGACGCGTCGGCGCCGTTCACCTCGACCGAGCTGCAGTTCCTGCGCGACGTCGGCGAGCGCGTCGAGACCGTGGTGTTCGCGCTGACCAAGGTGGACATGTTCCGCGGCTGGCGCGAGGTCATGGAGGCCGACCGGCAGCTGCTGCGCGACTACGCGCCGCGCTTCGCCGACTCGGTGTTCCACCCGGTGTCGGCGCGGATGTTCGAGACGGCGGCGAAGGCGCCCAACGAGCAGATGGCCGCGATGCTGCGGGAGAAGTCCGGCGTCGCCGCGGTGCAGATGGCGCTGCAGGAACTCCTCGTCGGCCGGTCGGCGATGCTCGGCGAGGCGAACACGCTGCGCGCGCTCTCCAGCGCGCTGGGCGAGCTGAAGGCGAAGCTGCAGGCCGAGAGCCGGGCGCTGTCGGCGGGCGAGGCCGAGGCCGAGCAGCTGCGCGAACGCCGTGACCGGCTGCAGGCCGAACGCCGGACCTCGACGCGCGGCTGGCAGCTGAAGCTGCGCGGCGAGGTGCAGCGCACGCGCGTCGAGGTCCTGCACGAAAGCAGCCGGCAGATGCGGGACGCGCAGACGCACTTCCGCCAGCTGATCGACGCGGCGAAGCGCGACGAGCTCACCGCGTTGCCGCAGCAGGTCGACATCGCGCTGCAGACGACGTCGCAGCGGATCTCGATGCTGCTTTCCCAGCGCTTGAACCAGGTCACCAACGTCTCGCTGTCGGAGCTGTTCTCCGCCGAGGAGCTCGACGTCATCCGCGCGCAGTTCGCCCGGGCCGGCGGCCCGCCGGTGGTGCTGCGCCCGCCGGACAAGAAGCCGCCGACGGCCGAGGACAAGCTGCTCGTGTTCATGGGCATCTCGGGCGGCGTCGGCGCCGGCAAGGTGGCCGCGCTGCCGCTGGCCGGCGTCGCGATCCTCAACCCCGTCGTGCTGCCCGCGACGATCATCATCGGCCTCGGCGCCGGCTGGTGGATGGCCCGCACGCGCAAGCACGCGGCCGACAAGCAGCACATGAAGCAGTGGCTGGTCGAGGCCATCGCGGACGCTCGCTCGACACTCGACCAGCTCGTCGCCGAGCAGCTCATCGAGGCCGAGCAGCAGCTGTCGATGGCGCTGGACGAAGCGCTGGGCCGGCGCATCGACGCGATCGAGGCCGAACTGAAGGAAGTCGACAAGACGATCAAGATGGGTGCCCAGGAGCGCGCCAAGAAGATCGCGATCGTGTCGAAGCGGCTCAAAGAGGTCAGCGACGGCCGTGAGCGGGCCGAAGCCTTCCTGACGCGGATCCGGGCACTGCGGGACAAGACGGCCTGACCGTCCGTCCGGTTGTGGAGCGGAACCGAACGGGCCTACGGTGAGTCATACCCTCCGACAGCAGGTCAGAGACGGCGCAACCCGGTTCAAAGGGGGAAGTTCCCATGTGGGTCGACGAGAGCGGTGGCAGCGACACCGATGCCGGCGGCACCGAGGCGATGACCGTCCACGTCGACGGCCAGGAGTACCAGGCCGAGGTCAACTACGACGTGAACGAGGACGGCGTCAACGACACCGCGATCGTCGAGCACGACGACGGCACCGCCCAGGCCTTCATCGACACGAACCACGATGGTGAAGCCGACCAGTACGCCGTGCTGGACGACACCGGGCACGTCGTCGAGCAGGCCGTCTACGACGAGGCCAGCGGCCAATGGGTCGAGGCCTCCGGGGGCGGCCACGACGACTCGGACACCGGCGGCCGCGACGACGGCTCCGGCGGCCACATCCACGCGGACATGCCGGACGGCGAGGTCGACGCGGGTTCCGCCACGATCGACACCGACCACGACGGGCACAACGACACCGCCATCGTCGAGACGAAGAGCGGCGGCACGATCGCCTTCACCGACAAGGACGGCGACGGCGAAGCGGACATCGCCGTGCAGACCGACGCGGACGGGACGACCACGACGTCCGAGCACAGCGGACCCGGCCAGTGGACCGAGGTCAACAGTGGACTGATGGACTCGGGCAGCGGTGAGCAGCTCGGCGACCCGGCCGACGACGCCGCCTGGGGCGCGGCCGGCACGCAGACCCTCGAAGGCGTCGCGCGCATCGACTCCGGCACGGGGCAGTGGATCTCCCCCAACTGAACGTAACTCAGGTCACAGTTTGAAAGCCCGAGGCTTCGGCCTCGGGCTTTCTTCATGTCGTCAATAAAAAGAAAGGTGCCTTCTGAATCGATTCCCTTATCGGTCTTGTGAGAGAACGTACACGTCAGCTCTCTGTTACCTGCCGGTCATGCGGTTACTCTCGAAGAATCCCAAAATCCGCACACCGGTTCCCAGCCGGTGTGCGAAGCCATTCGGTCGCCGGCAAAGAAGCCCGCACCAGGACAGCGTCGTTCCGGTGCGGGCTTGTTCGTCGTCGGAAGTCAGGAGCAGAGATGACCGCAGTCGCCATCCCCGGACTGGACACCGCGCCGACGACGCACACCGGCGTGCTGTCCTTCGTCCGGGAGGTCGCCGAACTGACCAACCCGGACCGCGTGGTGTGGGTCGACGGGTCAGCCGAAGAAGCCGCCCGGATCAACCAGGAGCTGGTCGAGGCCGGGACGTTCGTGCAGCTCAAGTCCAAGCCCAACTCCTTCTGGGCCACTTCCGACCCCAACGACGTCGCCCGCGTCGAAGACCGGACCTTCATCTGCTCGGAGCGTCCCGAGGACGCCGGTCCCACCAACAACTGGATGGACCCGGCCGAGATGAAGGCCACCATGACCGAGCTCTTCCGGGGCTCGATGCGCGGCCGCACGATGTACGTCATCCCCTTCTGCATGGGTCCCCTCGCCGACGAGAATCCCAAGCTGGGTATCGAAATCACCGATTTCGCCTACGTTGTCGCTTCGATGCGCGTGATGACCCGCGCGGGTAAGGCGGCCCTCGACAAGTTCGTCGCGCCGGATGGCAGCGAGCGTGAATTCGTGCCCGCCCTCCACTCCGTGGGTGCGCCGCTCGAGCCGGGCCAGAAGGACGTTTCCTGGCCCTGCAACACGACGAAGTACATTTCGCACTTCCCCGAGGAGCGCGCCATCTGGAGCTACGGCTCGGGTTACGGCGGCAACTCCCTGCTGGGCAAGAAGTGCTACTCGTTGCGCATCGCTTCGGTGATGGCCCGCGACGAGGGCTGGCTCGCCGAGCACATGCTGATCCTCAAGCTGATCTCGCCCGAGGACAAGGTCCACTACGTCGCGGCCGCGTTCCCGAGCGCCTGCGGCAAGACCAACCTCGCCATGCTGCAGCCGACCATCCCGGGCTGGCGCGCCGAGACCCTGGGCGACGACATCGCCTGGATGCGCTTCGGCGAGGACGGCCGCCTGTACGCGGTCAACCCGGAGTTCGGCTTCTTCGGCGTCGCGCCGGGCACCGACTGGCACACCAACCCGAACGCGATGCGCACGATCGAGAAGGGCAACACGGTCTTCACGAACGTCGCCCTGACCGACGACGGCGACATCTGGTGGGAGGGCATGGAGAACCAGCCCGAGCACGCGACGTCGTGGAAGGGCCAGGAGTGGACGCCGGACTCCGACGAGAAGGCCGCCCACCCGAACTCGCGCTACTGCACGCCGATGTCGCAGTGCCCGATCCTCGCGCCGGAGTGGGACGACCCGAAGGGCGTGCCGATCTCGGCGATCCTGTTCGGTGGCCGCCGCAAGACGACGGTGCCGCTGGTGAACGAGGCCCGCGACTGGCAGCACGGCGTGTTCCTGGGTGCCACGATGTCGTCGGAGACGACGGCCGCGGCCGCCGGTGCCGTGGGCAACGTGCGCCGCGACCCGATGGCGATGCTGCCGTTCCTCGGCTACCACGCCGGTGACTACTTCAAGCACTGGCTGAACCTGGGCAAGAACGCGGACGCGAACAAGCTGCCCAAGATCTTCTACGTCAACTGGTTCCGCCGCGGCGACGACGGCCGGTTCCTGTGGCCGGGCTTCGGCGAGAACTCGCGGATCCTCAAGTGGGTCATCGAGCGCGTCGAAGGCCAGGGCAACGCGGTCGAGACGCCGGTCGGCTTCGTGCCGCGGGCCGAGGACCTCGACACCGAGGGCCTCACCGAGCCGATCGAGGACATCCAGGCCGCCCTGGACGTCAAGCCCGAGGAGTGGCGCGCGGAGCTGCCGCTCATCGAGGAGTGGTTCCAGAAGATCGGCGAGGTCCCGACCTCGCTGCGTGACGAGCTCGACGCGCTGGCCCAGCGCCTCGCCTGAGTCTCCCGAGCCGCAGGGGACGTCCCTCGGGACGTCCCCTGCGGCCTGTACTTTCGGGTCCATGAGACCGTTCCGCTTCGGGGTCGACCTGGTGGTGCCCGGCTCACGGGCCGACTGGGTGGACAAGTGCCGGAAGGCCGAAGACCTCGGCTACGACGTCGTCGCCGCGGCCGACCACGTCGGGATGGCGCCGCCGTTCCCCGCGCTGGTGCTCGCCGCCGAGGCGACCGAGCGGGTCCGGCTCAACACGTTCGTCGTCAACGCGTGCTTCCACAACCCGGTGCTGCTCGCCCGGGACGTCACGGGCACCGATCAGTTCACCGAAGGCCGGCTGGAGCTGGGCATCGGCGCGGGGTACGTCGAAGCGGAGTTCCGCGCGGCCGGGATCGAGTGGGGTACGCCCGGGCAGCGGTTCGAACGGCTCGAACGCGCCGTCACCGAGCTGAAGCGCGCCTTCGCCGACCCGGAGCACAAGCCGGCGCCGGTGCGTCCCGAAGGCCCGCCGCTGCTGCTCGGCGGCCGCGGCGACCGCGTGTTGAAACTCGCCGCGAAGCACGCCGACATCGTCGGGTTCACCGGTACCGCCGCGACCAAGGTCGAAGGCCGGATGTCGCTGGCCGGCATCGCCGAACTGACCGGGCGCGTCGAGTTCGCGCGCGAGGCGCTCGCCGGCCGGGGCGCCGAGCTGAACCTGCTGGTGCACGTCACCCGGGTCACCGATGACCGGCGCGGCGCGCTCGAAGCCGTCCACCGGCGCGTGCCCGATCTGCCCGTCGACGAGCTGGGTGCGCTGCCGACCGTCCTCGTGGGATCCGCGGACGCCGTCGCCGAGCAGCTGCTGCGCACCCGCGAGACGCTGGGGATCAGCTACTTCACGGTGATCGAAGACGACCTGACCAGGCTGGCCCCGGTGATCGAAAAGCTCCGGTGAGTACGTTGGTCGCATGACTGGGGAATTCCGCTTCGGGGTCAACATGGTCGTGTCGGACGGGCGCGCGGCCTGGGTCGAGAAGTGCCGCAAGGTCGAAGACCTCGGCTACGACGTGCTGTCCGCGGCCGACCACCTCGGCATGGCGCCGCCGTTCCCGGCGCTCGTGCTCGCCGGCGAGGTCACGTCACGCGTCAAGCTCAACACCTTCGTGCTCAACGCGCCCTTCTACAACCCGATGCTGCTCGCGCGCGACGTCACGGGCACCGACCAGTTCACCGGCGGCCGCCTGGAGCTGGGGCTCGGCGCGGGGTACGTCAAGGAGGAGTTCGAGGCGGCCGGGCTGCCGTTCCCGTCCGCGCGCGAGCGCGTCGACCACCTCGAGCGGACGATCCTCGAACTCAAGCGGCGGTACGCCGAGCCGGAGCACAAGCCGGCGCCGGTGCGTCCCGAAGGCCCGCCGCTGCTGCTCGGCGGCCGCGGCGACCGGATCCTCACGCTCGCCGCCGAGCACGCCGCCACCATCGGTTTCACCGGCACGTCGAAGACGGCGGACGGCGCCCCGCTCGGATTGGCCACCGCCGAGGACATCGAGGAGCGCGTCGGGTTCGTCCGCTCGAAGCTCGGTGGCCGCGACGCGGAGTTCAACCTGCTCGTCCACTTCGTGAACATCACCGAAGACCGCGAAGCCGGCCTCGAAGACCTCGAAAAGCTCGTGGGCGGTCAGCAGTCCGCCGGGCAGCTCGCCGAATTGCCGACCGCGCTGATCGGCTCGCCCGCCGAGGTCGCCGAGCAGCTCCACGCGCACCGCGAGCGCTTCGGCCTGACCTACTACACCGTGCTGGAGCAGAACATGGAGCAGTTCGCCCCGGTGCTCGAAGCACTCCGGTGATCGACGCTAGGGGCATCGGCGTCCGGGCCGGCGAACTGTGGCTGTTCGACGACCTGGACTTCACCGTCGACCCCGGCGAATGCGCCGCGATCGTCGGGCCCAACGGCGTCGGCAAGTCGACCCTGATGCGCTGCTTCTACGGCATGCAGCAGCCGCAGCGGGGCCGCGTGCTGGTGGACGGCCAGGTGCCGGACGAGCGCGACGTCGAGTTCCGCCGCAAGGTGTCGGTGCTGTTCGACGACTCCGACTTCTTCGCCGAACTGACGCCGGTGCAGCACCTCGAACTCCTGTCCGGCTCGTTCGGCGCCGACCTCGGTGACCACGAGGAGCTGCTGCGCGACGCGGGCCTGGGGACGCGCATGCGCGTCACGTCCGGGCACTTCTCCGCGGGCCAGCGGCGCCGGCTGCTGCTCCTCGGCGTCACCGCGCGCCCGCACCGGGTGCTCCTGCTCGACGAGCCGGAGCGCGCGCTGGACGTGGCCGGCAAGGAGTGGCTGGTCGAGGTGATCGCCCGGTCGACGGCGGCCGGCGCGGCGGTCGTGGTGGCCACGCACCACCCGCCGCTGCTCGAAGCCGCGGACAGCGTCCTCGAACTGTGGTGACTGTGGTGGATCCGGCTCCGCGCCGGATGCGGATCCCGGGTCGCAAGCGGTTCGGCGGGATCTTCAGCGGCGACACGGCTTCGTTCGTCTTCCTGTTCGGCTTCGGGTTCCTGTTCACCGCGTTCTTCCACGTCGACGCCTGGCGCAAGGCCGTCTACGGCTCGTCCCACGTGGACTTCCCGGCCGTGCTCGGCCTGCTCACGCTCTGCTGCGCGGTGGCCTGGCGCGGGTTGCTGCGCCGCGGGTTCGTGTGGGTCGAGCCGGCGGAGCTGACCTGGCTCGACTTCGCGCCGGTGGACCGCGGCCACGTCGTCACGTTGCGGCTGCTCGGCGCCTGGACCGGCGTGGTGGCGGTGACCGGTTATCTGGCCGCGCTGATGCTCGCGGTCGGCGGGGCCGGGCTCGACCAGTGGCGCGCGGGCATCGCCGTCGTGGCCGCGACCGCGGTGGTCGCGTTCGTGTCGGCCCGGCGGACGTCGTTGCGGTTCGACGCGTTCGGCCCGCTGGTGCTGGCGGTCCTGGGGCTGGCGGTCACCTCGTTCGGCGTCGGCCCGGTGGCGGTCCAGTTCGGCGCGGCGGGCGTGCTGGTCGCGGCGCTGCCGCTGGCGTTCGGCGGCGAACCGGTGCCGCGCGCGGGCCGGTCCGCGCTGCTCGCCGGGTGGGACGGCCGGGTGCTGCGCTCGGTCGCCGTCACCTTCCTCGATCCGATGATGCTGCTCCCGCCGTCCGCGCCGATCGGGCTTTCGCTGCGGCGTCCGACGGTGCTGCGGCTGGCGGTGGCGGGCACGCTCGGCCGGTCGCGCTACGCGGGGGCGGCGGTGCTGGTCGGCTTCGCGGTCGTCGTCGCGCACATCGCGCTGCCGACGATGCCGGGCGCGGTCTTGGCCGGCCTCGGCGCGTACGTCGCGCTGACGCCGTTCGGCGCCGGGCTCGGCGAGCTGTGGCGCAACCCGGGCCGTCGCCGCTGGCTGGGCTCGTCGAACCGCGAGCTGGTGCTGGCGCACGGCGTGGTGCTCGCCGTCGCCGGTTCGGCCTGGGCCGGGGTCCTCGCCGTGGTCACCCTCCCGGGTGGGACGTCGTTCGCCCTGTCGGCGTGGCTCGCGGTGCCGCTGGCGGTCCTGTCGATCCTGCGCACGGTGACGCGGACCGCCGTCGACTACGCGAATCCCGGGTTCGTCGACACCCCGGTCGGACCGATGCCCGCCAACCTGACCCGGCAGCTCTTCCGCGGTCCGGACCTGCTCGTCGTCGGCATCGTGGTGCTGTCCGCCGCCGTTTGACCTACGCTCGTTTCCGACGAAGGGAGCAGCGGTGGGCGGCGGACACGCACCGGGCGTCGGGCGGAGGGCGACCAGCGAGTTCCCGCCCGGCTGGAGCGACGAGCACATCATTTCGGTGGTCAAGGACGTCGCGAACGACCCGGGCGAAGCCCGGTGGCAGCAGCTGAACGGCCGCTGGCGCTGCGCGGGCGAGCGGTTCACCGTGCACCTGGTCGTGCTGGTCGAGGACAACGGCCACGTCCACACGGCGTACCCGGTGTCGGGCCCGGGAGTGACCCGCAACCCCGACGCGGCCCGCGACCCGGCGAACCCGACGGTGGCGGATCTGAAGGAGAACCGGATCAGCTTCTTCGCGGACAGCGTGCTGACGAGCCTCGCGAACCGGCTGTCCCCGGAGGAGTACAACCACTACCGGATGCTGCTGTGGTCCGGCGAGTGGGAGGAACTGGCCGACGTCCTGGCGGCCCACGCGGTCAAGGTCGGGCTCGGGTTGTCGGCGGACGAGTTCTCCGACTTCGAGAAGCTGCTGAACAGCTACGACCTCCCGGTCGCGGGGTGCGCGTTCCTCAACGACCGCGAGCACATCCTGAACCGGCTGCGCCCGGTCTAGGCGAAGTCGTACCCGGTGAAGCCGGCGATCGGGACGTAGCCGAGCCGCCGGTAGAGGGCGTTGCTGGTGACGTTGGCGGGATCCGTGAACAGCACGACATCGGTCGCCCCGGCATCGAGCGCGGCCCGGCTCACCTCGACCGTCACGGCGCCGCCGTAACCACGCCCCCGGAAGCGGGCCGGCGTGTAGACGGGGTCGACCCGGACCATCCCGGCCACCATCGAAGTCGAGCCCGCCATGGCGACGGGGCCTTCGGTCTCCCAGAAGGTGAAGTGCTTGTCGGCGAAGCGTGAGCCGGCCCAGGAGCCCACCGTTTCCCCGACCGCGGCGGCGAACTCGCCGCACCAGCGGATGACGTCCGCCCGGTCCTGCTCGCCGAGCACGCGACCTCGTCCTTCCGGGGCTGCACCTAACTGGCCTGGGAAAGCGGTGGCGACCCCGCCGGCGTGACCGCCGCCCGCAGCTCCTCCAGCGGCAGCCCGACGGCGTCCGCGATGGCCGCGACCGTGAAGAAAGCCGGCGTGGGAATCCGCCCGGTCTCGATCTTCCGGAGCGTCTCGACCGAGATCCCGGCCTCGCCGGCGACGTCGACCATGCTCCGGCCGGCGCGCGCCGCCCGCAGCGCCTGGCCGAGGCGTTCGCCCCGTTCGCGCTCATCGTCTGTCAGCGGTACCCGCACCATGGGGCCAATACTAATACCACCCGAGTTGTCCACCTCCTGTGGACAACTCTGTGCACAGGTGTGGAAAAGGCCCCGCCGGACCGAAGTCCGACGGGGCCCCACTAGCCCTTGTGGTGTCAGGCGCCCGGAGGCACCGGAAGTGCCACACCCGGCAGGCTCTGGTCGTTCGGCACGACGCCGTCGACCAGGTAGGCCTCCACGACCTTGTCCACACCCGCGTTGCCGCCGGCGTAGATCCCGTGGTCACCCTCGTTCGTGATCGTCAGCATCCGCGAGTTCGCGAACGCCTTGTGCGCGCGCCGCGCGCCCTCGATCGGGGTCGCCGGGTCGTGCTCCGACTCGACGATCAGCACCGGCGGGACACCCTTGCCGTTCAGCACGGGCAGCGGCACCGGGGTCTTCTTCCAGAACAGGCACGGCTGGATGAACCAGCCGGCGCCCAGCAGCGGCTGCTGCTTGTCGATCAGCTTCTGCGAGTCCTTGATGGCGCTGTTGACCGAGCCGGTCCACGGGCCCTCGTTGCACGGGATGGTCCAGAACGACGCGTCGTAGGCGTCGCCGTCGGTCGGCACCATCAGCGGCTGCGCGCCGGAGGTGTCGGTGCTCTTGTCCGCGGCCTTGACCTTCTGCGCGGCCGACGTCTTGGCCTGCGCCGACGCGGTGCCCTGGGTCAGCGTCCGGACGCTGACCAGGTAGTCGGCCAGATCCGGGAAGTCGGACTTCGAGTAGAGGCTCGACGCGATGTAGGCGTCCAGGCCGTTCGCCGACACGGACGAGCCGTCGGGCAGGGTGACCGCGCCCTGGGTCAGGACGTAGCGAACCTGCTCGTAGGTCTGGCGGGCCGCCTCGCCGGTGGTGCCGAAGTGGAAGAGCTTGTCGTACTTCGCCACCCAGGGGAGGAAGTCCTGCCGGAAGCGGCGCTCGAAGCCGAGCGGCTGCCAGTCGAACGACTTCTGCCAGGTCGTCGTGAACTCCGTCGAGGAGTCGAGCACGAACCGGCCGGTGCGCGTCGGGTAGGCCTGCGCGTAGTGCGCGCCCATCCAGGTGCCCGCGGAGTAACCGACCCAATTGATCTTGTCGCGGCCGAGCAGCACGCGCAGCAGGTCGATGTCCTTGACCGTCTGGTCGGTGTTGATCAGCGGGCCGAGCTCGCCGGACTTCTGCTGGCAGGACAGCGCCGCGTACTTCGTCGCCGCGACGATCAGGTTCAGGTTCTGGCGGTCGCGGTCACGCGGGTCCAGGTCCGAGCCGGTGCCGATGGCACCGCCGCACGTGATGTTCGTGCTCTTGCCGGTACCGCGCGGGTCCAGCCCGATGATCTCCTGGTGCTCGCGCAGCTTCGGCTGGTTGCGCAGCCGGGCCGGGAAGTTGCGGCCGGGCGCACCCGGGCCGCCGGGGTTGGTGACGACGCTGGCGGTCGCGCCCTTCGTCGCCTTCAGGCGGCTGACCGCGATGGTCAGGTCGATCCGGGCGTTCGCCTGGTACCAGTTGCGCGGCGTCCGGTAGGTCGCGCACTCCATGTCCCCGGCGCCCGCGGGCGGGGCCGTCGGCAGCTCGGCGGGGACGGCGCACAGGTGCCAGTCCAGCTTCTGGTTCGCGTACTGCGCCGGGATGTTCGTCGAGTTCAGCGGCTGCTTGGCGGCCGCGACCTCCTGGCCTGCGAAGGCAGGGGTGAACCCGGCCAGCAGGGTGCCGGCGATCGCCGGGATCACCACCGCGTAGCGGAGTCGTGTCATGCGGTTGCCTCTTATCGGGTTCGCGTGCGGAGTCCGGCTATTGATATAGGCCGGGTGGGGGCGCGGCAACCGACGTTGGTCGGCAACGCGGACCGCGGCGATCAAATCGATATCGGACAGACGTGACGCGCCGTCACCGAGGTTCTAAGGTCAGGCGGTCGGTTACGGGAGTGTTAGGTGAGGTCCGATGTCGACTGTGAAGCACGACGGGAAGGTGCGCGGGTTGCGGTTCAGCCCGTGGAACCTGCTCCTGATCGTCCCGCTGCTGGTCCTGGTCACGCCACTGTTCAACATGGACGGTCCACGGCTGTTCGGGATGCCGTTCTTCTACTGGTTCCAGTTCCTCATGGTCGCCGTGGGGGTGCTCAGCACCTGGATCGTCTACCTGATGACGCGGGACAAGCCGACCGCTGACGCGCCCGACCGGCTGGGCGTCGACGACCTGGACGAGGGGGACGCTCGATGAGCAACCTGCAGTGGCCGGAACTGATCATCTTCACGATCCTGTTCCTGCTGGTCACCGTGCTCGGCTTCCTGGCGGCGCGCTGGCAGCGCGGCGGCGGCCTCGACCACTTGGACGAGTGGGGCCTCGGCGGCCGCAAGTTCGGCTCGTGGATCACGTGGTTCCTGCTCGGCGGTGACCTCTACACGGCCTACACGTTCGTCGCGGTCCCCGCGCTGGTGTTCAGCGCCGGCGCCCTCGGCCTCTACGCGCTGCCGTACACGATCGTCGTCTACCCGATCGTCCTGCTCCCGGCGCTGCGGATGTGGTCGGTGTCGCGCGTGCGCGGCTACGTCACCCCGGCCGACTTCGTGCGCGGCCGGTTCGGCTCGCCGATCCTCGCGCTGCTGGTGGCGATCACCGGCATCGTCGCGACCATGCCGTACATCGCGCTGCAGCTGGTCGGCCTCGAAGCCGTGCTGCGCACCATGGGCATCAACGGTTCGGGCATCGTCGGCCACCTGCCGCTGCTGATCGCGTTCGTCATCCTGGCGGTCTACACCTACCAGTCCGGCCTGCGGGCGCCCGCGCTGATCGCGTTCGTCAAGGACATCCTGATCTACATCGTCATCCTCGTGGCGATCATCTACCTGCCCTCGAAGCTGGGCGGCTGGTCGCACATCTTCGACACGGCGGCGAAGAAGCTCGGCACGCCGAGCCCGACCACCGGCAAGCCGGCCGGGTCGATCCTGCTGACCGCCAACAACCAGCTGCAGTACGCGACGCTGGCGCTGGGTTCGGCGCTCGCGCTGTTCCTGTACCCGCACTCGCTGACCAGCGTGCTGGCGTCGCGCGGCCGCAGCGTCATCAAGCGGAACATGGTCGCGCTGCCGGCGTACTCGCTGGTGCTGGGCCTGCTGGCGTTGCTCGGGTACGTGGCGATCACGGCGGGCGTCAAGCCGCTGACGAACGCGGCCACCGGCAAGGCGGACGGCAACACGATCGTCCCGGTGCTGTTCGACAGCCAGTTCTCCTCGTGGTTCGCCGGCATCGCGTTCGCCGCGATCGGCATCGGCGCGCTGGTGCCGGCCGCGATCATGTCGATCGCCGCGGCCAACCTGTGGACCCGCAACATCTACAAGGAGTACATCCGCAAGAACGCGACACCGGCGGAAGAGGCGAAGCAGGCGAAGCTGGCTTCGCTGGTCGTGAAGCTCGGCGCGGTGGCCGTGATCATCCTGATCGACCCGCAGTTCTCGATCGACCTCCAGCTCATCGGCGGCGTGCTGATCCTCCAGACGCTGCCGGCGGTCGCGCTCGCGCTGTACACGCGCTGGTTCCACCGCTGGGGCCTGATCGCGGGCTGGGTCGTCGGCATCGGCTGGGGCCTGATCATGCTGTACGGCATCCCCAACCCGGCCAACGGCAAGCAGCACTTCGGCGGTTCGGCGCTGGCCCTGGGCAACATGTCGATCTTCGGCTGGCACCCCTTCTCGGGCTCCCAGGTCCAGATTTACGTCGGTTTCGTCGCCCTGGTCGCCAACCTGGTGGTCGCGGCGATCGTCACGGTGATCGCGCGGCAGCTGAAGGTGTTCAACGGCACCGACGACACCAACGCCGAGGACTACCACGCCGACGAGAACGACAAGGACCTGCGCCCCATCGGGGCCCACTAGTCCACTGTGGACAGCTTGCGGATGATCGTCCGCGAGACGAGGTAGAGCACCAGCCCGTTGAGCAGGTGCCAGAGGAAGTGCGTGCCGGCCGGGACGTAGTCGCACACGTCCCGGTCGAGCGTGCGCAAGCTCAGTGAAAGCGCGAAGACCGAACCTGCGACGGCGAAGTGCGTCCAGTAGGCGTCGCGCTTGAAGGCGAGAAGCCCGGCGAAGATCCCGAGCCCGATCAGCGCGGAGAGGTAGAGGCCACCGCCCAGCAACGCGGTGACCACGGTGAGCGCGAGGAACGCGGGCGCGGCGAGCCAGGCCCATCGCCAGCCGTAGAAGACGCGCGCGAAGAGGACGACGTAGACCAGCACAAAAACGAGGATGCTGACCGAGTCCGCGACACCCGCCCAGCGCGTCGCGACCAGGTGGAACACCGTGCTGGCGGCGAAAACCAGCCCGATCAGCCCAGCGAGCACCCGCCCGACGCGATGGCCGGCGGCCAGCCGCCACACGAGCACGGCGGCAACGAGGAACGCAAGATTGCCGAGACTGTTGAGCGGCTCACCCCAGAGCCCGGGCGCGACCCGTTCGCAGTACCCGTCGACGTAGTCCGTCACGAGCACAGCCAACCACGGCCGGCGCGCTAGAACGCCAGGCGCCAGGTCTCGTCGGTCAGCTTCGGGCCCCAGCCGTCGAAATCCTCTTCGCGGACCAGCTCGAACCCGGCCGCGCGGTAGATCGAGCGCGCCGCCGTCAGCATCGAAACCGTCGACAGCTCCATCCCGCGGTAGCCGTGCGCCTTCGCGAAGGAAACGCACTCGGTCACCAGCCGCTTGCCGACGCCGTGGCCGCGGGCCGACGGCTCGAGCAGCAGCAGCCGCAGCTTCGCCGTGTCCGCGTCCTTCCCGCGGGTGCAGGCGATGCCGCCGACGCGCTCGCCGTCCAGCTCGGCGATCCAGAACGCCTGGCGCGGGTCGTCGCGGGTTTCGACGAAATCGGCGACGATCCGGGCGACCAGGCCCTCGAACCGGTCGTCGAAGCCGTACTCCCGGCCGTAGAGCGCACCGTGTCGCTCGACCACCCATCCGAGGTCCCCCGGTCGTGGCGGACGCAGGACGAGCACCGGGTCGCGACGGCGCTCGCCGACCAGGTCGCCGATCGTGCGCATCGCGGCCAGCAGGCGCTGCTGGTCTTCGTCGGCGAAGCGGCCCAGTAGCCCGCCGATCTGCTCGCTGGAGCGACGGTTGAGGAGGGCGTACGCGTCCCGGCCGGCCGCCGTCGGGTGCACGAGCTGGCGGCGGGCGTCCTCGTCGGAGCGTTCGCGCTCGATCAGCCCGCGGGACTCGAGGCGGGCGAGCAGCCTGCTGGCGTAGCCGGCGTCCAGGTCGAGGCGCTTGCGCAGGTCGGTCACCGGCAGCGGGTCCTGGTGGGCGAGCTCGAAGAGCACGCGCGCTTCCGGCAGCGAGTACTCGGCGTCCGCCGGTCCTTCGTCGAGCACGCCGATGACTCCGGTGTAGAGCCGGTTGAAGGCGCGGACCTCGGCCACCCGTGCGTCGTTCATTGACCACCTCAAACAACTCGTTGACGAAGTCAAAGAATATCGCGGAAGCCGGCGACGGCAAGGAGATTTTCGTACCCCGGACATGGGAAACCCCGCGATGCTGCCAGGTCGGGGGTCCGCCAGCATCACGGGGTCGTAGGGGGTATCGACGCCACTTTGGGTGGCGTTACAGCCTCAGCACTTTGTGGCATAGGTCACTCGAATGGGCGACCGCCACAGGTGGGGCTTGGGGTCAGCGCATGTAGCCCGAGCGAGCCTGCGCGATCGCGATGAGTTCCTGACGGACCGTCGCGGTCGCGGCGGTGTCGATCGCCCGGTTCAGCGCCCGGCGAGTGCGAACCTCGGCGCGACGGGCACGGAGCTTGGCGGCGATGTTGTTCATCGGTTTCTGCATCCCCTTCGAGGGTCTTGGTGGCTTGTGCTTCTAGTATGCACCTTTTTTCACAAGGATTCCAATGAATGTCCGGTTACTTGGCGCACTTGCCGATGAATCGTCGGCAAACTTGGGTATGCGCCGGAGAGATCGTGGGTGGCGGCGGTCACGGCCAAGCAACCCGCTAAGTCTCTCTACATCGGTATAGCAAATTTTCAATAGAGCCGTAGTGACGCTCATAGACCGTGAGACAGCCGGAAAAGCCCAGGTCAGTCGCGGCCGAGCAAGTAGTGGCCGAAGTGCGGCACGGTGAAGGCGATCTGGCCCCGCTCGGCGGAGTAGACGAGGCCCTTCTTCATCAGGCTGTCGCGGGCCGGCGACAGCGAAGACGGCTTCCGCCCGAGGAACACGGCGACGTCGGCGGTGCCGGCGGGCTCGTCGCGTCCCTGGGTCAGCTCGGCCATCGCCTGCAGGTACTCCCGCTCGGCCGGGGTCGCGCGCTCGTAGCGCGAACCGAAGAAGCCGACCGCCAGCTCGGACTCCGCCTCGGGTGCCGCGACCTGGACGTCCTTGACGGTGATCGGGTCGGACGGCGCCGCGTCCCAGGCCGCCTTGCCGTAGGCCTGGATGAAGTACGGGTAGCCGCCGGAGGCGTCGAAGAGGGCGTCGAGGGCTTCCGGCTCGATGCCGGCGTCCTCGCGTTCGATCGGCGCCATCACGGCGAAGTCGGCGTCCTCGCGCTCGAGCCGGTCGATGCGCGCGTAGCGGAAGAGCCGCTCGGAATACGACTTGGACGCCGAAAGCACGGCGGGCACGTGCGGCAGCCCGGCGCCGACGACGACCAGCGGCGCCCCGGACTGCGACAGCTCGTGGCAGGCGGCGCAGAGCGCGGAGACGTCGTCGGGCTGGAGGTCCTGGATCTCGTCGATGAAGACCGCGACGCCCGTCCCGACGTCCGCGGCCAGCTCGGCGACGTCGGTGAACAGCTCGACGAGGTCGATCTCGATGTCCCCGGAGTCCGCGCGGCCCTGCGCGGCGGGCACGTCGATGCCCGGCTGCCAGCGGTCGCGCAGCTTCGCGTCGGCTTTGTTGGCCCGCAGTGCAAACGCTTTCAGCACGCCGAGCACCTCTTCGACCCGGTCGGGTGCGCGGTGCCGCACGGCGAGGTCCCGGATGGCCCGGTGCAGCGCGGCGGAGAGCGGCCGCCGCAGCTCGGCGTCCGGCCGCGCCTCGATCTTGCCCGCGCCCCACTTGTGCCGGACGGCCATCGCGCGCAGCTCCCCGAGGAGCACGGTCTTGCCGACCCCGCGCAGCCCGGTCAGGACGAGACTGCGTTCGGGTCTCCCCCGGGCCACCCGCTCCAGCACCACTTCGAACGCCTTGAGCTCACGCTCGCGCCCGGCCAGCTCGGGCGGCCGCTGGCCGGCGCCCGGTGCGAAGGGGTTGCGGATGGGGTCCACTCTGCCAAGTTATCGACGTATCTAGCGCGAGCCCGATATTCCGCCATAGACGGCTAGGCGTGTCGCCGAGGTTCGACCGGATGGCCCTACATAGAGACGAACAGGTCTGCAGCCCTGCTCGTCCCTACCCCCAGCGCGCACTACGACGTCGCGCTAGGTGGTCAGGTTCCGTTCCGAGTAGATCTTCATCGCGTCGCGGACGAATTCCGCGGCCGCGCCTTCGAAGCCGTACCGCGGGTCGTCGACGTACAGCCGGCCCAGGCCCGCGAAGTACCCCGCGGACACCGACGACACCGCCGGCTCGAGCCACGTGTGCAGCCGGCGCGTGATCGTCTGGACCTCGTCGGAGCCCACCGCGAGCCCGGCCGCGTGGGCCGACCCGAACGCGGCGGCGATGTCCCGCTGCTCCTGCTGGTGGGCCTGCTTTTCGTCGGCCGTCAGCGAGCTCCACCACTGGTCACCGCGGCGGTAGGCCTCGGCGCCCCAGCGCTCGGTCACTTCCTTCTCGTACTTCGTGTGGTCGAAGCCGTCCAAGACTTCTTCTGCCATCAGTCGTTCACCTCCCTTCAGTTTCCGCAGCGTGGTCCGGACCGAATCGATCTGCCGGCCGATCCGCTGCCGCTCCTGTTCGAGCAGCTCCAGGTGGGTCTCGAGCGCCGCGACGCGGTCGCGCTGCCCGTCCAGGACCTCCGCGATGGCCGGCAGCCCGAGGCCGAGTTCGCGCAGCAACAGGATCCGCTGCAGCCGGACGAGCGCCTGCTCGTCGTAGTAGCGGTAGCCGTTGCTGCCGACGCGGCTGGGCTCGAGCAGGCCGACCGCGCCGTAGTGGCGCAGCGTCCGGCTCGTGGTCCCGGCCGAGCGGGCGATGTCCTGGATCGACCACTCCATGACGTCGACGATAGAAGTTGACGTCGCGTCAAGGTCAACCGCTAACGCTTTCTAGCGCTCTCTAGCCATCCAGCGATATTCGCGCAGAAACACCGATGAGGGTTCGAGGGCAGGCCGAGCGGGCACCCAAGCGGTAAGTTCGACCAGGCAGCGGCCCGTACGAGGAAGGCAACGACCGTGATACTCCGTCGAGTGGCACGTCCCCTGCTCGCCACGATCTTCGTGACGGGCGGAATCAATGCGCTGAGGCAGGCCGAAGGGCACGCGAAGGCGGCGGAACCCTTCCTCAACAGCGCGTTCGCGAAGGTCGGCGACGTTGTGCCGGAGCAGGTTCCGCGCGATCCGGTGACGCTCGTCCGGATCGACGCCGCCGTGAAGATCGGCGCCGGCCTCGCGCTCGCGTCCGGCAAGGCGCCGCGGCTCGCGGCGGGGCTGCTGCTCGGCAGCCTCGTGCCGACGACGCTCGCGACGCACAGCTTCTGGACCATCAAGGACCCGGGCGAGCGCCAGCAGCAGCAGGTCAATTTCTTCAAGAACGCGAGCCTGGCCGGCGGCCTGCTGCTCGCGGTCAGCGACACCCACGGCAAGCCGTCGGCGGCTTGGCGTGCGCGTCACGCCGCGAAGGACGTCGGCGCCGCGGCCGGGAAGCTGAGCCGCAAGGCCGAGAAGCGCGCGAACAAGCTCGCGAAGCGGGCCCAGAAGGCTTTGCCCAACTGACGTAAAACCCTCTGAAGGCCACCATCAGGGCACTGGATGCCCTGATGGTGGCCTTCAGAGGCGTTGGGGCCTACTTCTCCAGGATCGCGGTGACGCCCTGGCCGCCGGCCGCGCAGATCGAGATCAGGCCGCGGCCGGATCCCTTCTCGTGCAGCAGCTTCGCCAGCGTCGCGACGATCCGGCCGCCGGTCGCGGCGAACGGGTGCCCGGCCGCCAGCGACGAGCCGTTGACGTTGAGCTTCGCTCGGTCGATCGCACCGAGCGGCTCGTCCAGCTCCAGCTTCTCCTTGGCGAACGCCGGGTCCTCCCACGCCTTGAGCGTGGCCAGCACCTGCGACGCGAACGCCTCGTGGATCTCGTAGAAGTCGAAGTCCTGCAGTGAAAGCCCGGCCCGCGCGAGCATCCGCGGCACGGCGTACGCGGGCGCCATCAGGAGGCCCTCCTCGCCGTGGACGTAGTCGACGGCGGCAGTCTGCGAGAACGTGAGGTACGCCAGCACCGGCAGCTTGTGCGCCTTCGCCCACTCGTCGGTGGCGAGCAGGACGGTCGACGCGCCGTCGGTCAGCGGTGTCGAGTTGCCCGCGGTCATCGTGCCGCCGGGGCCGCCGAAGGCCGGCTTGAGCTTGGCGAGCTTCTCCGCGGTCGAGTCCGCGCGCAGGTTCTGGTCGCGCGCGAGCTTGAGGAACGGCGTCACGAGGTCGTCGAAGAACCCGCGGTCGTAGGCGGCGGCGAGGTGCTGGTGGCTGGCGGCGGCCAGCTCGTCCTGCGCCTCGCGCGTGATCTCCCAGATCTTCGCCGTGAGCGCCGCGTGCTCGCCCATCGAGAGGCCGGTGCGTGGCTCCTCGTTGCGCGGGATCGCCGGGACGATGTGGCCGGGGCGGATCTTCGCGACGAGCTTCAGCCGGTCCCCGAGCGTCTTGGCGGCGTTGAGCTGGATGAGGATCTGCCGCAGGTCCTCGTTGACGGCCAGCGGCGCGTCGCTCGTGGTGTCGACGCCGCCGGCGATGGCCGAGTCGATCTGGCCGAGCGCGATCTTGTTGGCGACGTTGACGATGGCCTGGAGACCGGTGCCGCACGCCATCTGGACGTCGGAGGCGGGCGTCGCGGGCGAAAGCTTGCTGCCGAGCACGCTCTCGCGGGCCAGGTTGAAGTCCTTCGAGTGCTTGAGCACGGCGCCGGCGGCGACCTCGCCGATCACCTCGCCCTGCAGCGAGAAGCGGCTGACCAGGCCGTCGAGCGCCGCGGTGAACATGTCCTGGTTCGACGCCTTCGCGTACGGGCCGTTCGACCGCGCGAAGGGGATCCGGTTGCCCCCGATGATCGCGACCTTGCGTACGGCAGGAGTCTTCTTCGGCGGCATGAATTCCACCTCTCTGGTCGTGTCCCTCACACTGTAACCTACTAGCGAGTAGGTTAGACTGCGACGTGACGCAGACTGCACGGGAGGCAATCGATGGCTGACAGGTACCAGCAGTTCACGAAAACCCCGGTGGGGAAGTTCGTGGTGCCGAAGCTCGGCCTGCCCAACCCCGCCACGCTGCGCCGGTACCAGCCAGGCCAACCCGCCCTCGAGGGTCCCGCACTTCTCGGCGCCGCGCCTGGTGGACGGCTCGAGAAAACCCTTCGCGACCAGCTGGCCGACGCCGGCGTCGACGTCGTCGCCACTTCGGGCGACCGGCACGCGGCGCTCGTCTTCGACGCGACCGGCGTCGCCGACCCTTCGCGCCTGCGCGAGGTTTACGACTTCTTCCACCCGGTGATCCGCAGCGTCGGGCCGTCCGGCCGCGTCGTCGTCCTGGGCACGCCGCCGGAGCAGGTCGAAGGCCGCGAGCGGATCGCTCAGCGCGCTCTCGAGGGCTTCGTGCGCTCCGTCGCTAAGGAGCTGAAGCGCGGCGCGACGGCTCAGCTCGTGTACGTCGCCGAAGGTGCCGAAGAAGCGACGGAGTCGACGCTGCGCTTCCTGCTCTCCGCGAAGTCCGCGTTCGTCGACGCGCAGGTCATCCGGATCGGCGCCGAGGGCAAGACGGCGACCGCGCCCGCGAGCTGGGAGAAGCCCCTCGACGGCAAGGTCGCGCTGGTCACCGGCGCGTCCCGCGGTATCGGCGCGGCGATCGCCGAGGTGCTGGCCCGCGACGGCGCGCACGTCGTCGCGCTCGACATTCCCGCCCAAGGTGCTGATCTGTCGAAGGTGGCGAACAAGATCGGCGGGTCGTCGCTGCAGCTCGACATCACTTCGCCGAGCGCACCCGCGAAGCTCGCGGAGTACCTGAAGGAGCGTCACGGCGGCGTCGACGTCGTCGTCCACAACGCGGGCATCACGCGCGACAAGACGCTGGGCAACATGAGCGAGAGCGCGTGGGACTCGGTGATCGCGGTCAACCTCGCTTCGCAGCTCGCGGTGAACGACAAGCTGCTCGGCGACCGCGTGCTGAACGAGAACGGGCGGATCATCGGCGTCTCGTCGATCGCGGGCATCGCCGGCAACGTCGGCCAGACGAACTACGCGACGTCGAAGGCGGGCGTGATCGGCATGGTGAACGTCGGCGCGCCGCAGCTCGCGGAGTACGGCGGCACGATCAACGCCGTGGCGCCGGGCTTCATCGAAACGAAGATGACGGCGGCGGTCCCGCTGTTCATCCGCGAGGCCGGGCGGCGGCTGTCCAGCCTCGGCCAGGGCGGGCTGCCGGTCGACGTCGCCGAGACGATCGCCTGGTACGCGAACCCGGCGTCGGCCGCGGTCAACGGCAACGTGGTCCGCGTCTGCGGCCAGGCCCTGCTGGGGGCGTGAGGCGTGGCGATCCGCGAACTCGACAGCACGCCGAGCCTGGCGACGCTGTACCCGAAGGCCCTGCTCGGCTTTCGCAAAACGGGCTCATCGCTGCCGGACACCGAGTTGGTCCGCACGGGTGTCGTCGTCGACCCGGCGCACCTGGCGGCGTACAACACGGTGTGCGGCTTCCGGCTGAGCGACGAGCTGCCGGCGACGTACCCGCACATGCTGGCGTTCCCGCTGCAGATGGCGCTGATGACCGAGCCGGGGTTCCCGTTCCCGCTGCTCGGCATGGTGCACGTGACGAACCGGATCACCCAGCACCGCGCGCTGCGCCTGGGCGAGCCGCTGACGATCCGGGTGCGCGCGGAGAACCTGCGCGCGCACGAGAAGGGCCGTCAGTTCGACGTCGTCAGCGAAGCTTGGGCCGGGGACGACCGGGTGTGGGTCGACGTCAGCACGTACCTGCGTCGCGGCTCTTCGTCGGGTTCCGCCGGCCGTCGCGACCAGCTGGCCCCGCCGACCCCGGACGCGATCTGGCGGGTGCCGGGCGACATCGGCCGCCGCTACGCGGAGGTCTCCGGCGACCGCAATCCGATCCACCTGCACCCGCTGACGGCTCGCCTGTTCGGCTTCCCGCGCGCGATCGCCCACGGGATGTGGACGAAGGCCCACGCCCTGGCGGCGTTCGAGGGCCGGCTGCCCGCGGCGTTCGCGGTGGACGTCCGCTTCAAGCAGCCGGTGCTGCTGCCAGCCAAGGCGGCGTTCACGTCGTGGGCCACGCCGGAGGGCTGGGCGTTCGAGCTGTGGAGCGGCTCGAAGCCGCACCTGGAAGGCACGATCAGCTCACTCTGACGGCTTCCAGACCTGGCCCTCGATGAGGTCGTTGAAGCCGAGCCAGACGAGGTTCATCAGCCACGAAGCGAGCACGCCGTCGGAGATGTCGGGGTGGTCGAGGGCCCAGTCGGCCAGCGACTCGGCCGCCCCGACCAGCGCCGCGGACAGGCCTTCGCCGGAGAACTCGGCTTGCTCGCCGACGCCCTTGCGCGTGCCGGCGGACACGACGAGCGCCGCGACCAGCTGGATCGCGCGCGCCCGCATGTCGGTGATCTCGGCGGCGAACGCGCCGCCGACGGTGAGTGCCTGGCGGTGCAGGACCGTCCACGACTCGCGGTACTCGGCGACGAAGCGGTAGAACGAGCGCAGGCCGTGCCAGAGCTGCATGTCCGGCGGCAGGTCGGGCTGCACGCCGGCCTGGATGGCCTCGAGCAGCCGCGTCGCCTCGCGGCGGATGCACGCGCCGAAGAGGTCCTCCTTCGAGCCGAGGTAGGTGTAGATCATCGGCTTCGAAACACCGGCGACGTCGGAGATCTCGTCCATCGAGGCCGCGTGGTAACCGTGGCGCGAGAAAACCTGGACGGCCGCGTCCAAGATCTGCCGCTCGCGAACGGCGCGCGGCAGCCGCCGAGCCCGTTCGGGCGGACGCTGATCATCCTCTGACACGCTGGACCTCCCTGTTGCTGCCCGGAGACGGTACCGGGCGCTGCCCCGGGAGGGTGATTTCGGCACGCTTGCCCGCCTACCTACTGGCGGGTAGCCTACGGGTGAGTAACTTGAGAGGGAGTGACCATGGCCGACAACGCCGGGATGACCAGCGCAGATCAGGTCGCGGAGCTCCGTGGGGCGGCGCTGCTGAGCGCGCTGGAGCGGCTCGACCCGCTGAGCCCCGAGGCGCACGCCCTCGACGTCAACACCCTCGCCGACGCGGTCAACCCGCGCGAACTCGGCAAGGACGACTTCCGCCGTTTCCTGAAGGCGCTGCTCACGCTGGCGTCGCGCGCCCCCGCGTTCGACTTGAGCAAGGTCGAACCGGCGCGGTTCGCGTCCCTGGTGTCGTCGGCGTCCCGCGCGCAGCTCGAGAGCGTCGTCGCGGAGCATCCCCTGCGAGAGCGGGTATTGGACGAGATCTTCGCCCGCATGGGGGCGCACATCCGCTCCGACCGGGCTCGTGACCTGCACGCGGTGGTCCACTGGCGCCTGTCGGGCGGCATCGGCGAAGGCGGCTACGATCGCTACGAGACGGTGATTTCGCACGGCTCGTGCACGGTCACCCGGGACATACGCTCCGCTCCCCGGGTCACGATCACGATCGCCCCCGCCGACTTCTTCCGCCTGATCACCCACCAGTCGACGCCGGCGGTGTTGTTCGTCACGGGAAGAATCAAGGTCAAGGGCGATTTGGCCTTCGCGGCGGGCCTGATCGGATTCTTCGACCTCCCGCACCCCGTATAGTTCGTCGCCGTGCCCCGAAAAGCGAAGTGGCGCCTTTCCCGGCCCCGCGGTGTTCGTGCCGGCCACGCGGTCAACGCGTTCGCGGACAAGCTGGTCCTCGCCAACCTGACACCCGCGCAGTTCATCCAGGTGTTGGAAACCCTGCACATGCTGGGCTCCGCGGGCGCGGGCATCGAGCTGAGCTCACTGTCGACGGACGTCCTGGTGGACGTGGTCAGGCGCAGTTCACGAGACCAGCTGAAGGCGATCGCGGACCACCCGGAGCTGCGTCCGGTGTTCCTGGACGAGATTTTCCGCCGAATGTCCGAGCATTTCCTCCCGGAGCGCGCACGCCACATGGAATTCGTGGTTTCGTGGCGCTTTTCCGACGGCTCCGGCGAAGACGGGTTCGACCGTTTCCAGACGGTGATCGAGGACGGAGTGTGCGTTTCTTCAACAGACCTGTCCCGCACCCCGGACACGACGATCACACTGTCGGTGGACGACTTCATCCGCATGGCCACAGGCAACGCGGCGGTGGCAGCGATGTTCGTGACGGGCCGGGTGAAGGTGAAGGGCGAGTACGCACCGGCGGTGAGGTTCTCCAGCTACTTCGACATCCCCAGGCCATCCGTGGACTAGCTGCTCGGAAGACCGGCCGGCGTGTCGGGTTCGGTGCGGCGTGGGTTGTCAGACCCGCCTTATAGACTTCCGTCCATGACCGACGGACAGTTGGCCTTGCCGTTACCAGCGCAGGTCGAGATGGTGGACCTCTTTGCTGGTCCGGGTGGTCTGGACGTCGCCGCCCACTGGCTCGGCGTGCCCGTCGCCGGCATCGAATGGGACGAAGACGCCTGCGTCACTCGCGAGCGAGCCGGGCTGCACACCAAGCAGGGTGATGTCCGTCTTTCCAAGCCCGCCGACTATCCGAAAGCCCGCTTCTTGAGCGGTGGCCCCCCGTGTCAGACGTACACGGTCGCCGGGCAGGGGACCGGACGACGAGCTCTGGAGCAGGTGCTTTCCTTCGTCGATGCCGTAGCTGACGGCAATGGCGTCAGCGATGAGGACCTCGCGCAGCTGGACGACGAGCGCACCGGCTTGGTGCTGGAGCCCCTGCGGTGGGCGCTGGATGCGGGCGTTCCGTACGAAGCGATTGTTCTCGAGCAGGTCCCTGCGGTGCTGCCGGTGTGGCAGGCATACGCGCGGGTGCTCGAAGGACGCGGGTACAACGTCGATTGTGGAATCCTCCACACCGAGGAATTCGGGGTGCCGCAAACACGACGTCGGGCGATCTTGATCGCCCGACGTGACGGCGAAGCGAAGCTCCCCAAACCCACACACCGGCGTTATCGCAAGGGGGTAGCGCGCGGCGAAGGCGATCCCCGCTTGCGTCCATGGAAGACGATGGGAGAAGCGCTCGGCTGGTCGGAGCAGTTCACCGTGGTGTCCAACTACGGAACCGGTGGCGACCCGAAGGCGCGTGGCGAACGGTTGTCGGATCAGCCCGCTTTCACCGTCACCGGCAAGGTCTCCCGCAACCGTCTGATCAATCGATCGAAGGGGCAACCCGACCGCTTCACCGACCACGAAGCGGGCAGGTTGCAGACCTTTCCACCTGATTACCCCTGGTCCGGGCGGGGCATTGCCCAACAAATCGGAAATGCGATCCCGCCGCGGCTGGCGGCCCACGTCCTAGCCGCGGCGATGGGCAAAGAGCTCGACGTCGCGAAGCTGAACCGGTGCGTCAAGCGAAGTTGGAAGGACACCCGCAACGGGGTCGACGGACTGCTGAAGGAGGCCGACGAGCGCTGACGTTCAGCGGCGTTCCCGGACCGCGGTGATGACCCGGTCGGCCGCGGCCTCCGCGGTCTCGTGCTCCCAGATTCGAAGCGCGAGCCAGCCGGCTTCTTCGAGGCGAGCGTCGGTGTCGGCGTCCCGTCTGCGGTTGGTTTCGATCTTCTCGCGCCAGAACTCTGCGTTGTTTTTCGGCCAAGTCGCGTGCTCCGGACATCTGTGCCAGAAACACCCGTCGACGAAGACCGCTACGCGGGCAGGACCGAAAACCAGGTCCGCTTCCCGTCGCACACCTTTGACCGGTCGCCGGTGCACTCGGTAGCGGAAGCCGGCGCGGTGGAGGGTCTTGCGCAGCATCATCTCGATCCCGGTGTTCCGGGACTTCTGCTTGCTCATCCGGACGCGTATCGCGGACGTGGTCTTCAAGCGCTCCACGCGCACATTGTGGCAAGGTTCGAGCCGGCGAGCCCAGCGTGGACTAGTTCTCCACGATCCGGCCCTCGATCACCGTCGGCTGGTCGCGGCGCGGGCTCTCCTTCGGCGGAACCACCTCGCTGTCCACCACCATCACCGGCCCCCGGCGCTGGTTGGCGAACCGGACCGCCCGCTTCTCCATCCGCTTCAACCACAACCGCCGAGCCACCGCGCGCGACGGCGGCAGCATCAACAGCAACCCGAGCACGTCGCTGACGAACCCCGGTACCAGGATCAACACCCCGCCGAGCGCCACCAGCATCCCGTCGGTGAGTTCCTTCTCCGCCGGCTGCCCGGCCCGCGTCGCGGACAGGAACGCCCTCATCGCCTTGGCGCCCTCGCGGCGGGCCAGCCAGGAGCCGATGAACGCGCCGGCCAGGAGGAGGCCCAGCGTGGCGAGCACGCCGACGGCTGAGCCCACCGCCCAGATCGCGGCGATCTCGGCGAAGACGTACAACAAGAACGCGACAGCCATACCTACACAACGAACGACCTGTCCGATTTGCTCCCGCCATCGAGGGCCACCGGCTAGTCTCACCCTTCGTGTCCGACTGGCTCCGCTGGCTCCTCATCGCGTTGTGCCTGGTCGCGGCCTTGCTCGTGCTGTGGCGCGGGGGGCGTCGGCGGGCCTTGTTCCCCGGGGTCACCTGGACGCGGCGCAAGCGGGAACGCGGCCGGCGCGGGATGGTCGGCTCCGTTCTCGGCTGGCTGGTCGTGGCCCTGGTCGTCGCCGGAGCCACCGGGGGCGGTCTGCTCTGGTTCCTCGGCTGGCCGCGGCTGCCGGACGCCGGCCAGTTCGACGTCGCCCAGGTGCTCGACCTGCTGAAGATCGCTCTCTCGGTCGTCGCCGGATTCGGTGGGGTTGTGCTGCTCGCCGTCAACTACCGGAAGCAGCGCGTCGCCGAAGATGAGCACGACCTGGCCATCCAGCGGGCTGATCGCGAGGTCGTCCAGAAGTTCAACGAACGGTTCGGCAGCGCGGCCGAGCAGCTCGCGCACGACAGCCCGGCCGTCCGGCTCGCCGGGGTCTACGCCATGGCCGGTCTCGCCGACGACTGGGCCGACAAGCGTCAGGTCTGCGTCGATGTCCTGTGCGGCTACCTCCGGATCATCCGCGAAGCCGCCGGCGAGGTCGAGGTGCGGGAGGCGATCCTGCGCGTGATCCGCGACCGCACCCGGCAGAGCGGGGAACTGTCCTGGTCCGCGCTCGACTTCGACTTCACCGGCGTCACCATCGAGAACGCCGATTTCGCGCGTCGCACGTTCAGCGGCGAAGTCCTGTTCGACGGCGCCGAGTTCGTGGGTGGCGTGGCCTCCTTCGCCGGCGCCGTGTTCGGGAAGCTGAGCTTCCACGGCGCCCGGTTCTCCGCGACCGAAACGAACTTCGCCGGAATGACCATCACCGGCGGCAAGGCCGAATTCGTCGGTGCCGAGTTCGCCGGAGAAAAAGTCGACTTCGCCGACGGGTTCCTGCAGTCCTCGTCGGTGGCCTTCTTCCGCTGCCGGTTCGCGGCGCCCCGGGTCGACTTCTCGCAGCTGGACTTCACCTTCGGCCGGTTGCTGTTCGACCGGTGCGACTTCGCGGACCTCGAGCTCGACCTCTCGATCGGTCTCGACGCCCAGCCGTTCTCCCTGGTGCCGGTGCTCGCCGAGAACTGCCGGTTCGAGCGGTGCCGGATCGAGCTGGGCCGCGGCGGCCAAGGGGTCAAGCTCGCGGACTGCGTGCTCGACACCGTGACCATCGCCGACACCGGGGAGTACCCGCAGGCGCACCCGTGGCCGAACAACGAGCTGCGCGGTGGCACCTCGCTGCCCGGCCACTACCTGACGGCCTAGCTCGGCACCTCGTCCAGGTACGCCTGCGCCTGAAGCGTGAACAGTTCCGCGTACCCCGCCTTCGCCGCCATCAGCTCCTCGTGCGTCCCGTACTCGGCCACCTTCCCGTGGTCCAGCAACAGGATCCGCTCCGCCTGCCGGACCGTCGAGAACCGGTGCGAGATGTACAGCGTCGTCCGGCCCTCGGACAACTCCCGCAGCCGCGAGAACAGATCATGTTCCGCCTGCGCGTCCAGCGCCGACGTCGGCTCGTCGAGGATCAACAAAGGCGCTTCCCGCTGGAACGCCCGCGCGAGCGCGATCTTCTGCCACTCCCCACCCGACAGGCTGACGCCCTGGTCGAACCAGCGCCCCAACGGGCTGTCGTAGCCGCTCGGCAGCCGCTCGATGCGCTCGTCCGCGCCCGCTCGGCGGGCCGAGTCCTCGATGTGCGGGCGGTCCTCCAACCGCGAAAGATCACCCAAACCGATGTTCTCCGCCGCCGTGCCCTGGTACGTCACGTAGTCCTGGAACATCGCGCTGATCCGGGTTCGCAGCTCGACCGGGTCGTACTCGCGGATGTCGACGCCGTCCAGGAGGATCCGGCCGGCGGTCGGGTCGTAGAGCCGGCACAGCAGCTTGAACAGCGTCGACTTGCCCGCGCCGTTGCGGCCGACCACCGCCACCGTCTCGCCCGGGCGGATCTCGAAGCTGACGTCCTCCAACGCCGGTTCCTCGGCACCCGGGTAGGCGAAGGTCACCGCGTCGAACTCGATGTGACCCTCCACTGTGGACGGCATCGGGCGCGGGGACGGCGGTGCCGTGATCTCCGGTTTCGTGTCCAGGAAGCGGTACAGCGTGTCGAGGTACAGGTTGTTCTCGTACATCCCCGAAAAGGCCGTGAACAGCCCGGACACCGACGTCTGCACGGACGTCGCCGCGGCCGTGTACAGCGCCAGGTCGCCGAGCGTCAGCTGGCCACCGACCGCCTGCAGCGCGATGTACAACGCGATCGCCGAGCCCGCGAACGTGCTCAGCAGCCCCCAGGACGTCGAGCTGAGGTTGCGGTTGATCGTCAGCTTCCGCTGCCGCTCGTACGACACCAGGCCGAGCCGGCGGAACCGGTCGACGAAGTACGGGCCGAGCCCGAACAGCTTCGTCTCCTTGGCGTACGTGTCCGTCGTGACCAGGGACGACAGGTAGTCCATCCGCCGCTTGATCGGCGACATCAGGAACGTCAGCCAGAACGCGCGCGAGCCGTACTTCGACTGCGAGATGAACGCCGGGATCGGCGCCAGCAGCGCGACCAGGGCCAGCAGCGGGCTGACGGCCACCAGCAGCGCGATCATGCTGCCGAACGTGATGAGCGTCCGGACGAGCCCCAGCGCGGAGTTCATCATCGACAACGGCCGCGTCGGCGCCTCCTGCGCGGCTTGGCGCAGCATGTCGTAGGACGTCGAGCCCTCGAAGTACGCGAGGTGCAGCTCGCTCGCGTGCGCCATCACCTGGTGGCGGATGGTCAGCGTCATGCGTTCCTGCAGCAGCGACTGCGCGATCGACGTCAACGCGCTGCTGATCGCGGTCGCGGCGAGCACGCCGAACTGGAACAACGCGACGTTGACGATGTCGGCCGTGGTGCCGCGGTGCTGGATCGCCGCGACGACGGAGTCGAGCAGCAGCTTCGCGATGTACGCGGTCGCGGTCGGCAAGAGGCCCGACAGCAGCGTGATCAGCGCCAGGAGGATCGTCAGGACCGGGCTGGCCTGCCACGTCAGCCGCACGACCTTCGGCAGGCCGCGGACCGTGCCCGCCACGGACGTCTTCGCGCGCTTGAGCCGCGAGCGAAGGTCCTTCGGCTGGTCTTCCGGCTTGGGCTCCGGGATCTCGACCGGCCCGGTGAGGCCGCTTTCCGGAACCGTCGAGGCGTGCCGCCGTCTTCCTCGCCGAGCCAGCATGAACTCCATGCCGCCCCCACCGCCCGGGATCATCGGGCCTCCACAGCGCCGTGCAGGAAGACGTCGACCACCTGGCGCGTGGTGGCGGGGTCGTCGACCGGCGCCATCCGCCGGCCGCCGAACAACAGGGTCAGGAACAGCGCGGCCAGCTGCTCGGGCGTGAGCCGCAGCCGGTCCTTCTCGGGTTCGAACAGTTCGGTGATCGCGCCGCGCATGGCCGCCATCGACTCGCTGCGGCCGCCCTTGCCCGCTTGCCGGTCTTTGAGCCGTTGCTCGGGGTCGCGGTGCTTGTGCCGGCCGGACGCGTGCAGGGCGCCCATCAGCGCGCCCATCCGCTCGAGGTGCGCGCCGAGCGCGTCGGCGGCCTCGACGAGACGGTCTTCGAGGGGCTGCTCGATGGGGATTTCGGCGATCGCGTCGAGCACGTGGTCGGGGCGCAACGCCTCGGCCGTGCAGGCGTCGAACAGCTCGTCCTTGTCCTTGAACGCGCGGAAGATGGTGCCCTCGCCGATGCCGGCGGCGCGGGCGATCTGGCTGGTGGTCACGCCGGCGCCGTGCTCGATCAGGAGCGGCAGCACCGCGTGCACGATCATGTCGCGCCGGGCCTCGACGCTCATGCCCGGCGCTCTCCGCCGGGTTTCGGGTGCTGGTGTCATGCGACCAGTGTGCGGAGTGAGTACTCACTCCGTCAAGTGAGTATGCCGTGGGCGAAAGGCACTGAGGGCCGCCCCGGAAGCTCCGAGACGGCCCTCTACCTGCGGAAACTCAGTAAGTCATCGCCATGGCCGGGTCGGCCAGCAGCGCGCCGACGTCGGCCAGGAACTCCGAACCCTGCTGGCCGTCGACCACGCGGTGGTCGAAGCTCAGCGACAGCTGGAGGACCTTGCGGACCTTGATCTCGCCGTCCACCACCCACGGCTGGTCCTTGATCGCGCCGAGGCACAGGATCGCGGACTCGCCCGGGTTGATGATCGGCGTGCCCGTGTCGACGCCGAAGACGCCCACGTTCGTGATCGTGATCGTGCCGTTCGCCATGTCCGCCGGCGACGTCTTGCCCTCGCGGGCGACCTCGGTCAACGTCGTCAGCGCCTGTGCCAGCTCCTTGAGCGAGAGGGAGTCGGCGTCGCGGACCTTGGGCACGATCAGGCCGCGCGGCGTCGCCGCCGCGATCCCGAGGTGCACGTAGTCCTTGTAGACGATCTCCTGCGCCGCGTCGTCCCAGACCGCGTTGATGTCCGGGGTGCGCTTCGCCGCCAGGCACACGGCCTTCGCCGCGAACGTCAGCGGCGTGACCTTCACCCCGGCGAACTCCCGCGACTTCTTCAGCTTCTCGCGGAACTCCATCATCGGCGTGACGTCGATGGTCAGGAACTCCGTGACGTGCGGAGCGGTGTAGGCGCTCTGCACCATCGCCGCCGCGGTCATCTTGCGGACGCCCTTGATCGGCACGCGCCGCTCGCGGGTCGCCGGGTCGTAACCACTGTCCACAGTGGCCACAGGAGCCGCCACGACAGCACCGTTGGCCGCCCGCTCGACGTCGTCGCGCGTGATCACGCCGCCCGAAGCGGTGCCGGTCAGCGCGTGCAGGTCGACGCCGAGGTCCTTCGCCAGCTTCCGCACCGGCGGCTTCGCCAGCGGGACGTACCCGCCGCGAGGAGCAGCGGGAGCAGGAGCGGCGACCGCGGCGGCCGGAGCCGGAGCGGGTTCCGAACCCCTGCGGGCGCGCCGCTGCGTGACCACCGTCTTGGAGCCGTAACCGACCAGCGGCTTCATCTCCTCCTCGGCGGGCTCTTCGACGGGCGCGGGTGCGGCAGCCGAAGCCCCACCGGGGTCGACGTCGATGGTCAGGATGGCCGTGCCGACCTCCACCGTCTGCCCCGGCTCGACGTGCAGCTCCGTGACCACACCGGCCCACGGGATCGGCAGCTCGACAGCCGCCTTGGCGGTCTCGATCTCGACCACGATCTGGTTGACGGTCACTGTGTCGCCCGGCTTCACGTGCCAGGAAAGGATGTCGGCTTCGGTCAGCCCCTCGGCCGTGTCGGCCAGGGGGAACTGTTTGTACGTAGGCATTGCGCGGAGATCCCCCTTACCAGGCGAGCGAGCGGTCGACGGCGTGCAGCACCCGGTCCAGGTCGGGGAGGTAGTGCTCCTCGAGCTTGGCCGGCGGGTACGGGGTGTCGAACCCGGTCACCCGGAGGACCGGCGCTTCCAGCGAGTAGAAGCACTCCTGCTGGACGCGTGCGGCGATCTCCGAGGTCAGCGACGACTCCGACGGCGCCTCCGACAGCGCGATCAGCCGGCCGGTCTTGCGCACCGACTCGAACACCGGCCCGAGGTCGAGCGGCGAGAGCGTGCGCAGGTCGATGACCTCCAGCGATTGGCCGCTGTCCTCCGCCGCGGCGGCCGCGTCGAGCGCGACCTTCACCGACGGCCCGTACGCGACGACCGTCGCCGTCGTGCCCTCGCGGACGACTTGCGAGGAGAAGACCGGCGAAGGCGTGCCCGCGACGTCGATCTCCGCGCGCAGCGCACCTGAGTGGTACAGCCGCTTCGGCTCGAAGAACAGGATCGGGTCGTCCGACTTGATCGCCTGCTGGATGCCCCAGTAGGCGTCGACGGCGTTCGAAATCGACACGACCTTGAGGCCCGGGATGTGCGCGAACAGCGACTCCGGCGACTCCGAGTGGTGCTCGACCGCGCCGATCCCGCCGCCGAACGGCACCCGGATCACGATCGGCATCTTGATCTTGCCCTGCGTGCGGTAGTGCAGCTTCGCCAGCTGGGAGGAGATCTGGTCGAAGCCCGGGAAGATGAAACCCTCGAACTGGATCTCACACACCGGCCGGAAGCCGCGCACGGCCAGGCCGACCGCGGTGCCGATGATGCCGGACTCCGCCAGCGGCGTGTCCAGCACGCGCTGCTCGCCGAAGTCCTTCTGCAGGCCGTCGGTGATCCGGAAGACGCCGCCGAGCTTGCCGACGTCCTCGCCCATGATCAGGACCTTGGGGTCCTCTTCCATCGCGCGGCGCAGGCCGAGGTTGAGCGCCTTGCCGATGGTGAGTTTCTGGAGGTCGGTCATCAGTGCTCACCCGCCGATACAAAACCGTCGAGGTAGGACAGGAACTCTTCGCGCTGCGCGTCCAGCACCGGGTTGCCCTCGGCGTAGACGTTGCTGAAGATCCGCTCCGGCGGCGGCTCCGGCATGTTGAACGTGTACTCGCGCAGGTCGGCGGCGAAGGCGTCGGCCTCGGCCTGGACCTGGTCGAAGAAGTCGTGGTCGGCGCCGCCCTTGCGGGCCAGGAACGCCCGGACGCGCTCGATCGGGTCCTTGAGCTTCCACTCTTCGAGCTCGTCGGAGAGCCGGTAGCGCGACGGGTCGTCGGTCGTCGTGTGCGCGTCCATCCGGTAGGTGAACGCCTCGATCAGGACCGGGCCGTTGCCGTGGCGGCACTCGTCGAGCGCCCAGCGGGACACCGCGAGGCAGGCCAGGACGTCGTTGCCGTCGACGCGGATGCCGGGGAAGCCGTAGCCGCGGGCACGCTGGTAGAGCGGCAGGCGCGACTGGCGTTCGGTCGGCTCGGAGATCGCCCACTGGTTGTTCTGGCAGAAGAACACGAGCGGCGCGTCGTAGACCGCGGCCCAGACGAATCCTTCGTGGACGTCGCCCTGTGAGGTCGCTCCGTCACCGAAGTAGCAGATCGTGGCTTCGCCGTCGTCGTCCCCGACCTTGCCCTCGAACTTCTGGCCCATCGCGTAGCCGGCGGCGTTGAGCACCTGGTTGCCGATCACGATGGTGTACGGGTGGAAGCCCGTGCCCTGGTAGTCCCAGCCGCTGTGGTCCGTGCAGCGGAAGATGCCGAGCAGGTCCTTCATGTCGACCCCGCGCGCGTACGCGACGCCGTGCTCGCGGTAGCTCGGGAACGCCATGTCGTTCTGCTTCAGCGCGCGGCCCGACCCGATCTGCGCGGCCTCCTGGCCGAGCAGCGGGACCCAGATGCCGAGCTGGCCCTGGCGCTGCATCGCGTTGGCCTCACGGTCCGCGCGGCGGACGAGCACCATGTCGCGGTACAGGCCGCGCAGGGCTTCGTCGTCGATGTCGTCGACGTACTTGTCGAACTGGGGCGACGGGACCCGTTCGCCTTCGGGGGTGAGCAGCTGAGTCAGCTCAGCGCCACCTTCGCTGGTCGCTCGCAATCCGGCGATCACCTGCTCGGGCGAAGGCTGGGCCGCGACGGCGGCCGGCCCGTCTCCAGGCTCCGGGTGCGTCCACTGTTCGGACGGCATGGGCGGTACTCCTCGGTGTCGGTGCCTCTGGCGGCCGCTTGTGGCGACCACAGCGACTGCACCGGCGGGGACCAGCGTCTCGGGTCTCCGAAGCGCTCGGTCACCGTCGGCGTTGACGGTTCACGCCGTCATCCTGGCACGAAGGTCGTGGCTTTGGTCAGACGCGGTTGCTGATTTGTTGCTGAGAAAGGGGGTCTGAACAGGGAAAACGCTTGGAAGCCCGAGCGTCGGACCTACGAGAGTAGGGAGTCGCTCCTGGCGCTCACCAGGCGTGGCCGCACGAGCACGCGGCCGTGCGCCCGCGTGATCACCCGATCCGGGGACGCCGTTGTGATGTGCCGCACGCCGGGACCCCCGTGGCACGATGGGCTCGTGGAGCAGAAATCCGTTCGTGAATCCGTTGTGACGTCGTGGACCGACGGCGTCATCCCGAGCCTGTCCGGGCTGGTGGCCATCCCCGCCTTGTCCCCGGCCTTCGACGCCGAGTGGGCGACGACCGGTCACCTGGCCGCCGCCGTCGAGCACGTCCGCGAGTGGATCGCCGCGCGCGACCTGCCCGGGGCGACCCTCGACGTCGTGCAGCTCGAGGGCCGCACCCCCCTGCTGCTCGTCGACGTCCCGGCGACCCCGGGCGCGGCGGGCCAGGGCACCGTCCTGATGTACGGCCACCTCGACAAGCAGCCCCCGGTGGGTGGCTGGTCGGAGGGCCTCGACCCGTGGACGCCGGTGATCCGCGACGGCCGGCTGTACGGCCGCGGGTCCGTCGACGACGGCTACTCCGGCTACGCGGCGACGACGGCGATCGAAGCCGTCCACGCGGCCGGCGGCGAGCACGCCCGGATCGTCGTGCTCCTGGAGACCGGTGAAGAGTCCGGTAGCCCCGACCTGCCCGTGTACGTCGAGCACCTGGCCGACCGCATCGGCGAGGTCTCGCTGGTGGTCTGCCTCGACGCCGGCGGCAGCGACTACGAGCGGTTGTGGCTGGTCACGAGCCTGCGCGGGATGCTGCACCTCGACGTCACGGTCCAGCTGCTGGACTCGGCGCAGCACTCGGGCATCGCTTCGGGTGTCGTCGCCAGCTCGTTCCGCGTGCTGCGGAGGCTGATCGAGCGGCTCGAGGACAGCGAGACCGGTGAGCTGCTGCTCGACGAGCTCAAGGTCGACGTCCCGGCGGACCGGCTGGCCGAGCTCCAGGCCGTCTCGCAGGACTTCCCGGAGGCGTTGTCGACGGCGTTCCCGCTGGTCGAGGGCGGTCGCGTGATCACCGAAGACGCGCTGGAGCTGATGCTCAACAACGCGTGGCGCCCGACGCTGTCGATCATCGGCGCCGACGGCTTCCCGAAGCCCGCCGACGCCGGGAACGTCCTGCGCGAGAGCACGACGTTGACGCTGAGCTTCCGCCTCCCGCCGACGGCCGACGCCGCGAAGGGCCTCGAAGCCGTGAAGAAGGCCCTGACCACCGACGTCCCGTACGGCGCGAAGGTCACCTTCGGCGGCAACCCGCAGGCGGAGGACGGCTGGAACGCGCCGACGGAGTCGCCGTGGCTGACGTCGGCGTTGCGCACGGTCAGCGACGAGGTCTTCGGCCAGCCCCACCGCGCGACAGGCATGGGCGGGTCGATCCCGTTCATGGGCCTGCTGTCGCGCAAGTACCCGGAGGCGCAATTCCTGGTCACCGGCGCGTGCGGGTCCGACTCGAACATCCACGTGCCGGACGAGTGGCTGCACCTGGACTACGCGCAGCGGGTCACGGAGGCCGTGGCGCACATCCTGGACGCCCACGCCCGCGGCTGACGAGCGCCCCAAGGCGGCCTTGGTTGCGTCTGACGCACCGAAGGCGGCCTTGGTTGCGTCTGACGCACCGAAGGCCGCCTTGGTTGCGTCTGACGCACCGAAGGCCACATTGGGGTGCTCAGGCCGGCCGGGTCAGGTGGACCGAGACGTCCAAAGTGGACTGCCCACCCCCCACCAGCCGCGTTCATGAACGACCTCCTCACCCTCGTGCCCCTTCGTGCGCGACACTCCTTTACGGGCTGGCGCGGCGCGAAACGTCGCTGTAACTCGACAGTGCTGTGCTTTGGTATGGATGAGTGGCAATATGCGTGCTCTCACGAACTGAGAACTACGAGGAGTGACGACGTGGCCCGAGGACCCCAACTCAAGGCGCTCGCCCTGATCCCGGCGCTCGCCCTGGCGGCCGCCGCGCTGACCGCGTGCGGCGGCGACGAAGGCGGCACGGCGGCCGGCGGTGTCCAGCTGATCGCGTCAGGCAAGCTCACGACCTGCACGCACCTGCCCTACCAGCCGTTCCAGGTCAAGCAGGGCGACAAGATCGTCGGCTTCGACGTCGACCTCGTGGACCTGGTCGCGAAGAAGCTCGGCGTCCAGCAGAACATCGTCGACATCGCGTTCGAGAACATCGAGTCGGGCGAGGCCATGAACAGCGGCCAGTGCGACCTCGCCGCGGCGGGCATGACGATCACCGACAAGCGCAAGCAGAAGTTCGACTTCTCGGAGCCGTACTTCGAGGCCACCCAGGCGCTGCTGGTCAAGGCCGGGTCGCCGATCAAGGACTTCAGCAACGTCGCCGGCAAGAAGATCGGCGTCCAGTCGGCCACGACCGGCGCCGACTACGCCAAGGAGAACGCGAAGGGCGCCGAGATCGTCACCTTCGACGACCTGGCGCTGGAGGAGCAGGCGGTCAAGAACGGCACGGTCGACGCGGGCGTCAACGACAACGGCGTGCTCTACGACTTCGTGAAGACGAACCCCGACACCGCCGTGGTGAAGGAGTTCAAGACGAACGAGTTCTACGGGATCGGCATCAAGCAGGGCAACACCGCCCTGGTCACCGCCACCAACGACGCGCTGAAGGCGTCGGTCTCCGACGGCACCTACGCGCAGATCTACCAGAAGTGGTTCGGCAAGGCGCCGACCTGGCTGCCCGGTAACCCCACCTCGTAAGACCCCCCGCCTGTGGCCGGTGCTTCGGCACCGGCCACAGCGGTGTTTCCAGTGGTGTCTCAACCGCCCTTTCCGGGCTTGCCAGAGGAGTGAAATGGCACTGAGCCGACGCCGGCGACGATCGGCGTTCCGGGGTGCGCAATACGTCCTGTTGCTCGTGATCGTCGTGGTCTTCGCGTTCCTGGCCAACTGGGGTCAGATCGGGCGCGCGTTCTTCGACCTCGACGTCGCCGCGGCGCAGTTCCCCGACGTGATCACGGTCGCGCTCAAGAACACCATCATCTTCACCGCGCTCGGGTTCGCGCTGGGCCTGGGGCTGGGTCTCGTGTTCGCGCTGATGCGGTTGTCCTCGGTGGGCGCCTACCGGTGGTTCGCGCGCGCCTACATCGAGTTCTTCCGCGGCTTGCCCGCGCTGCTGATCTTCCTCGCGGTCGGCGTCGGCGTGCCGATCGCGTTCCCGGACACCCACCTGCCGCGCAACGTGTCCATCATGATCGCGCTGGGCATCGTGTCCTCGGCCTACATGGCCGAGACGATCCGGGCCGGCATCCAGGCCGTGCCGCGCGGGCAGGTCGAGGCCGCCCGCTCGCTCGGGATGTCGCCGACGCGGTCGATGATCACGATCGTCATCCCGCAGGCGTTCCGCATCGTGCTGCCGCCGCTGGCCAACGAGCTGATCATGCTGACGAAGGACTCGTCGCTGGCGTTCCTGCTCGGGACCACGCCGGCGCAGCAGGAGCTCGCGCAGTTCAGCCGCCAAGCGCTGCTGGAGGCGAAGGGGCTCACCCCGATCGTCGTCGCGGGCCTCTGCTATCTCGTCATCACCATCCCGCTGTCGATCCTGCAGCAGCGGCTGGAAAAGAAATACGGTGCCGGGGTGTCCGGCGGGGGTGCCACATGACCGACGTCATCGTCGAAATCTCCGGTCTGCACAAGGCGTTCGGCCCGCTGGAGGTGCTCAAGGGCATCGACCTGCAGGTCGAACGCGGCCAGGTCGTGTGCATCATCGGGCCGTCCGGCTCGGGCAAGTCGACGCTGCTGCGCTGCGTGAACCTCCTGGAGGAGCCGCAGCAGGGCAAGATCGTGGTGAACGGCAACGAGATCACCGACGAGGACGTCGACATCGACGGCGCTCGCCGCAAGATCGGCATGGTGTTCCAGGGGTTCAACCTCTTCGCCCACCTGACCGTGCTGGAGAACCTCACCGTCGCGCAGCGGAAGGTCCTCAAGCGCGGCAAGGAGGAGGCCGAGCGGGTCGCCCGGGAGAACCTCGAGAAGGTCGGCCTGAGCGAGAAGGAGACGTCGCTGCCGGGGCAGCTGTCCGGCGGGCAGCAGCAGCGCGTCGCGATCGCGCGGGCGCTGTCGATGAACCCGGACGTGATGCTGTTCGACGAGCCGACGTCCGCGCTGGACCCGGAGCTCGTCGGCGACGTGCTCGCCGTGATGCGCCACCTGGCCGAAGAGGGCATGACGATGCTGGTCGTCACGCACGAGATGCAGTTCGCCCGCGAGGTGGCCGACAGCGTGCTGTTCATGGACGGCGGGGTGGTCGTCGAGCAGGGCCCGCCGAGCCAGGTGATCGGCGATCCGCAGCACGACCGCACGAAGTCGTTCCTCGCGCGTGTCCTGGATCCGACGAACAGCGCGGGCCTCGAGGGCTAGGGAAACGCCTGCGAATTCCGTTCGCGTTCGCTACTTTGAAAGTGGGTGAGGAGGGGGAGGCAGCTCCATGACGACCGAAAGCGCGCTGCCCCCGCTCGACCCGTTCGCGGGCATCCCCGACCGCCGCTACGAGGTCAAGGCGTCCGACCTGCTGAAACCCGGCAACGGCGGGCTGCTGCGCTGGCGGCGGACAGCCACGAACGCGCCGATCGTCTACGTCGAGGACGCCTACATCACCGGCACGCTCGACCTGCGCGCCGCGGACCTCAAGTACCTCTTCCGCTTCGAGCGCTGCCGGTTCGAGCAGCCGCCGGACGTGCGGGAGGCGCACCTGCTCGGGCTCGTGTTCCGCAAGTGCTGGCTGCCCGGGCTCAAGGCCCGCAACATGCGCAGCCGCAACGACGTCCGGCTGATCCGCAGCGTCGTGCAGGTCGACGGCGCCGACCGCGAGATCGAGGAGACCACCGTCCAGCGCGGCGACGACCGCGAGCGCGGGATGCCGAACGCCGCGGTCAACCTCACCGACGCCGTGATCGAAGGGTCGCTGGTGCTGACCCGCACGGTGATCGCCCACCCGCACGGCAAGGCGATCCACGCCGACCGGCTGGTGCTGAACGGCGCGCTGCTGGCCTACCGGATGGTCGCGAACGGCGAAGTCCGGCTCCCCGGCCTGCGGACCGGCGGTAACGTCAACTTCTCCGGCGCGACGCTGAACAACCCGGACGGCTTCGCGCTCAACGGAAACGGCCTGCACATCGGCGGCAGCCTGCTCTGCGAGGTCGACAACTACGGGCCCGCCAGCCAGCGGAAACGCTTCTCGGCCACCGGCATCGTGTACCTGCCGAGCGCGACGGTGGACAGCGACATCGTGCTGCGCGAGGCGAAGCTGACCGTGTCCCAGCAGGGCCCGATCGCCGTCGACGCGTGGAAGTCCAACGACCCGTACCTCGACCCGCGGCCGGCGCTGGTCGCCGACCGGATGCGCGTCGACGGCAACGTCGAGCTGTCGGACGGCCTGCAGGCGCTCGGCACGCTGCGCATGGTCAACGCCCGGATCGGCGGATCGCTGCGGCTGGCCGGCGCCGAGATCAGCGTGGTGCGCGGCAAGTCCCAGCCCTACTACGACCGCGCGCTGCACCTGGACGGCACCGAGATCGGCGGCGACATCGAGGCGACGAGCCTGCGCGTCCCGGCCGGCCAGCTGCGGCTGGCCGACGTCACCGTCGGCGGCAACTTCCTGGCCTGGAACTCGATGTTCCGCCACCCGGGCCGGGACGTGTTCTCGGCGCGCCGGTCGAAGATCGCGGGCAACTTCCAGCTCACGGACGCGACGATCCACGGCACGCTGCGGCTGCAGGGCGTCGAGGTCGGCGGCTCGATCAACCTGGCCGGGACGCGGCTGACCGAGCCGGGGCTGCGCGCGACCAGCAGTTTCTCCCTCGACATCCGCACCGGCCGGATCGGCCGCGACCTGACGCTCCGGGACAACAACAGCCGCCCGTTCGTCGCGGAGGGCGGCGTGAACCTCGACGGCGCGCAGGTCGCCCGCCGCGTCGACCTGCGCGGTTCGGAGCTGGGTTCGCTGTCCCCGTTCCTGGTGGCGCTCGACGCGGGCGACGTCGCGGCGGACGAGTTCACGCTGACGCCGGCCGTCCCCCCGGCCGGCCGGGTGGTGTTGCGCCGCGCGCACTGCGGAACGCTGACCGACAACGAGGCGTTCTGGGCCGCGTCCGGCGGCATCGAGCTGGAGGACTTCCGCTACGACGCCCTGGGCAAGGGCATCCCGCTGGCCGACGACAAGGCGCTGGACCACCGCATCGAGCTGCTCCGCCAGGCGATGCGCGGTTATCGTCCGGGCCCGTACGACCAGCTCGCGCACATGCTCCGCGCGGCGGGCAACGAAGAGCACGCGTCGACGGTGGCGTTG
Organism: Amycolatopsis sp. cmx-4-37; assembly: GCA_049998055.1. GTDB lineage: Bacteria > Actinomycetota > Actinomycetes > Mycobacteriales > Pseudonocardiaceae > Amycolatopsis. The sequence continues at coordinate 151,410 of JAEBEK010000011.1, forward strand.
CGCAAACAGCAGTTCAGGTACGAGGCGTTGGCGCGCGGGTTCAAGTTCTTCGGGCCGGGAGTCCGGCTGTGGAGCTGGCTGCAGCGATCGATGGTGGGCTACGGCTACCGGCCGGTCCGCGCGCTGGGCTGGCTGTTCACGTTGCTGGTGCTGGGCAGCTTGTGGTTCGGGCTGGGAACGGACGACTGCACCACCTGGAAGTCGGACGAGACGCACCAGATCATCGCGAACGGTCCACGCTGCGTGGTCAACCAGCAGGACACGGGCCTGCAGTGGAACCCGGTGATCTACACGGCGGACCTGCTGGTGCCGATCGTGGACTTCGGCAACAAGTCGCGCTGGTACATGCACGGGCCGGACAACTGGGTCGCGGCCGGGTTCACGGCGTCGGGCTGGATCCTGGCGACGACGGTGGCGGCGGGCGTGAGCCGCATGCTGCGGCGGGAGAGCTAGCAGCTTCTAAGCTTCTCTAGGTTTCGCGCTAGAAAGCGGCAGAGTCGGCTAGTCGATGAAGCGGGACCAGAAATCTATGTACCTCGGCCCGTCCGGCGGGGCCGTGCTGATGCCGCCCGTCGCGAACTCGCGGTGCAGGTAGTCCCGCAGGTCGGAGCCGTACACGATGATGTCCGTCTGGTACACCGACAGCACCGGGTAGCCCGCCGTCTCCGGGAAGCCCGGCAGGTACCGGTGCCCGCACACCGGCACCAGCTGCGGCACGCCGGCCAGGCGCCGGCGGGCTTCGCGGACCGCGTCCTCCGGGCCGACCGGGCGCGTGCCCCAGTCCGGCAGCCAGAAGCCGTTGTGCTCGACGTCGTACAGCACGCCGTCGACCGGCCAGGCCAGCCGTTTGCGCAACTGTTCGGGGTTGCCGCAGCGCCAGTCGGGCCAGCGGTCGCCGATCGGGACGCCGGCGGACAGGAACGTGCGGTGGTCCGCGGCGAAGCGGAAGCCGAACCGGCGCTCGACGTCGTCGAGCTCGGGTCCGGTCAGCCCGGGACGCACTGGTTCCCGGAGGTTCTCCTGCAGGTGCCGTGCCTCCTCGAACGTGAGGGCGCCGGCCGGCTGGACGGGGGTCATGACCCGAGCCTAAGCGGCGGCTCACCCCGCCGCGCGTTCTTTTCCGCCGTCTTCACGGGGCACCTCCGTGGGGTGAGTTTGTTCTCTCATCGGCTGAACTCCGGAACAGAGCGTGAACACATGTAGTTCACTCTTGCCGTGACTGCACCCCGACCGCAGGCCCGTGTGCGCGCTCCCGAGCTGCGCGGCGACGTCTGGCTGAACACCGGCGGCCGCGCGCTGACCCTCGCCGAGCTGCGCGGGCGCGTCGTCCTGCTGGACTTCTGGACCAGCGGCTGCATCAACTGCCTCCACGTGCTCGACGAGCTGCGCCCCCTCGAAGCCGAGTTCGCGGACGTGCTCGTCACGATCGGCGTCCATTCGCCGAAGTTCCTGCACGAGGGCGAGCGCGTGTCGATCGAAGCCGCGGTCCGGCGCTACGAGGTCCACCACCCCGTGGTCAACGACCCGAAAATGGAGCTGTGGTCGCAGTACGCGGTCCGCGCGTGGCCGACGCTGGCGGTCGTCGACCCCGAGGGGTACGTCGTGCACGTCGCCGCGGGCGAAGGGCACGCGGAGGCGCTTCGCCGCGTCATCGCGGAGCTCGTGAAGAAGCACGAGGCGAAGGGGACGCTTCGCCGCGGCGGCAGCCCGTACGTCCCGGTCGAGGAGCAGGTCAGCGAGCTGCGGTTCCCGAGCAAGGCCGTCGCGACGGCCGAGGGACGCGTCCTCGTCGCGGACACCGGGCACCACTCCGTCGTCGAGTTCGCTTCGGACGGCGAGACGGTCATCCGGCGGTTCGGCAGCGGGGAGCGCGGAGGTCAGGACGGGCCGTTCGACATCGCGACGTTCGCCGAGCCGTCCGGCATCGCGCTGCTGCCCTACGACGTCGCCGAGCGCGCTGGCTACCACGCCGTCGTCGCCGACACCGCCGGTCACCGGCTGCGCGGCCTCGACCTCATCACCGGCGAGGTGACCACGGTCGCCGGCACCGGCGCGCAGTGGCGCACCGGACCGGACTCCGGCAAGGGCGTCGAGGTCGACCTCACGAGCCCGTGGGACGTCGCCTGGTACGGCCCGGCCGGCGGGGTCGTCGTCGCGATGGCGGGCAACCACACGCTGAGCGTGTTCGACCCGGTTTCCGGGACGATCCGCCGCTTCGCCGGGACGACCGTCGAAGGCCTCCGAGACGGCGACGTCGGCGAAGCGTTCTTCGCGCAGACGTCCGGCCTCGCCGCGGACGGCGACAAGCTGTGGCTCGCCGACGCGGAGACGTCGGCGCTGCGCTGGATCGAGCCCGCCGGCGAGTCGTTCACGGTCCACACGGCGATCGGGGTCGACCTCTTCTCCTTCGGCCACACCGACGGCCCCGCCGACCAGGCGCTGCTGCAGCACCCGCTCGGCCTCGCGGTGCTCCCCGGCGACAAGATCGCGATCGCGGACACGTACAACGGCGCCGTACGCCGCTTCGACGTCTTCACGCGCGAAGTGACGACGATCGCCACCGGGCTTTCGGAGCCACAGGGCCTGCTGCTGCACGACGGCGAGCTGCTGGTCGTCGAGTCGGCGGGGAACCGGATCGGCCCGCTGCCCGCCGGCGAGCCGACGCTGGTCTCGGGCGACGCGCACGCCGTGCGCCGGCCGCCGACCGTGCTCGCACCGGGCGAGATCGACTTTTCGGTGGTGTTCACGGCGCCGCCGGGCGAGAAGCTGGACGACCGCTTCGGCCCGTCGACGCGGCTGGAGATCAGCGCGTCGCCGCCCTCGCTGCTGGCCGAGGGTGTCGGCACCGGCACGGGGTTGACGCGCAAGATCCTGCTGGCCGAGGGTGTCACCGAAGGCGTGCTGCAGGTCGTCGCGCAGGCCGCGAGCTGCGACAGTGACGATAGCGGCAGTGCGCACCCGGCGTGCCGGATCACCCGGCAGGACTGGGGCGTGCCGGTGCGGATCCAGGCGGACGGGGCGCGGGAGCTGAGCCTGGTCATGGCGGGTGAGCCGGCCGAGTAGCATGCGGACCGTGTCTGACGAGGCGAAACTCGAGATCCAGATGCTCCACGACCGGGTGCTGGTCCGGCTGTCCCCGGAGGAGGGCGAGCGCCGCAGCAGCGGCGGCATCGTGATCCCGGCGACGGCGCAGGTCGCGCGCCGGCTCGCGTGGGGTGATGTACTGGGCGTCGGGAACAGTGTGCGGAACGTCAAGATCGGCGACCGCGTGCTCTTCAACCCGGAGGACCAGCTCGAGGTCGAGATCCAGGGCGAGGGCCACCTGGTGATGCGCGAACGCGACATCCACGCGGTGGCGACGGAGCGCACGGAGCACGGAACGGGGCTCTACCTGTAGGGCGGGGGCGTGGAGAACGACGAGGCGCGCGAGCCCGCCGAGGTGCGGGAGCTCGAGCCTGCGCAGCCGCTCGCCGTGGCCGAGACCGCTGCGGAGCCGGCGGCTGGGGTCACGCCTGCCGAATCGCTTGCCGATGAGCCTGCGCCCGCGGAGCCGCTCGCCGTGGCCGAGTCTCCCGCGGCCGGACCCGCCGAGTCGCTCGCCGAACCCGGATCTGCCGCGGCGCCACCCGTCACCACTGATCTCTTCGCCGATGACCTGCTCGGCGAACTCCTCGAAACCCCCACTCCGCCGCCCGCCCCCGAGACTCCCGCGCGGAAGCTGCGCAAGGGTCTCGCCCGGACCATGATGTCCATCGGGATCGCACTCGGGGTCTTCGTCATCCTCTACGCCATCGATCTCCTCGCCAGCGCCGGCGACGTTCCGCGTGGGGTGACCGTCGCCGGCATCGATGTCGGCGGGTTGACCCATGCCGAGGCGGAAGCCAAGCTGCGCAAGGAACTCGAGCCGCGGCTCACCCGGCCCGTGGTCGTCCACGGGGGCGATGTCCAGGCCGAACTCGTGCCCTCGAAGTCCGGCCTCGGGCTCGACTGGCCGAACACCCTCGGGCTCGCCGGGCACCAGCCGCTGAGCCCGATCACGCGGATCATGTCCTTCTTCTCCAGCCGCGAGGTCGGCGTCGCCACGCAGACCGATCCCCAGCAGATCGCCCAAGCCGTGCGTCAGCTCGCCGAGGGCCGGCTGAACCACCCGGCCACCGAAGGCGCGGTCGGGTTCACGGCGGTCGGCGACGGCGGCGTCACGCCGTACCCGGTCCTGCCGCGACAAGGCCAGCAGCTGACCGACCTCGCCGGCGCCGTGCACAGCGTCACCGACCACTGGCTCGACCCCGGCGGCGTCAAGCTCGGCATGGCGGTCACGCCCGTCAAGGCGACCGCGGCCGGCGTGCAGGCCGCCTACCAGCAGATCGTCGTGCCCGCCGTCGCGAAACCGGTCGTCGTGCGCGGGCAGGGCAAGGACGTCCCGCTCACGCCGGCCACGATCGCGTCGTCGTTCCAGTTCGCCGCGGTCGAGGGCGGGGCCGTCGAGGTCCGCATCGACCAGGGCAAGCTGCAGGCTGCCCTGAAGGACGGGCTCGCGAGCACCGAGACCGACGGCCAGGACGCCCAGATCGTCTTCACCGGCGACCAACCGGCCGTCGAGCCCTCCGAGGACGCCCGGAAGGTCAACTGGGAGAAGACCTTCCTGCCGCTCATCGACGTGCTCAAGAAGACCGGCGGCCGGGACCTGCCCGTCGTCTACAGCGCGTCGAAGCCCGGCGTGACCACCGACGCCGCCGGCGCGCTCGGCATCAAGGAGGTCGTCGGCGAGTTCACCACCGGCGGCCTGGCCGGCCCGGCCGCGACGAACAACCGGACGCTCGCCGCCCGGGTGTCCGGCACGATCGTCAAGCCCGGCGAGACGTTCAGCCTCGGCGCCCGCTCCGGCCCGCGCACCGCCGACAACGGCTACGTGCCCGCCCCGGCCGGCGAAGACGGCACCGGCGCGACCGTCGCCGGCGGTGGCGTCTCGCAGCTCGCGTCCACTTTGTACAACGCGGGCTACCTCGCCGGCCTGGCCGACGGCGGTCACCTCGAGCACGACCACTACCTCGACCGCTACCCCGCCGGCCGCGACGCCAAGGCCGTCAACGCCGACGGCAGCCCCGTCGAGCTCAAGCTGACCAACGACTCGCCGACCGGGATCGCCGTGCAGGCCACGGTTTCCGGCGACTCCGTGACGGTCCGGATCTGGGGCACCCGCCACTACCGCGTCGAGAGCCAGACCGGCGCCCAGACGCCCGGCGACCCGCCACCGGTCCAGTTCGGCGGAAGCGGCACCGGCCCGTGCCAGGCCACGATCGGCGCACCCGGCTTCAGCGTCACCGACACCCGCGTGCTCTACGACGTCGCGAGCGGCGCCGAGGTCCGCCGGACGACGCACACCGCGACCTACGGCCCGCGCCCGACCATCCTCTGTTGAGTTGTCAGCGAAGGACCATGCACCCCGCCTCCTCGAAGTCGCGCAACCAGGCCGGCTCCCGGAAGTACTTGTTCCACCGCAGGTCCAGCTTGTCCAGTTTGGACAATCGAGCCACGGAATCCGGCAGCGTCACCAGGAGGTTCTCCCGCAGGTCGAGCTGACGCAGCTCGCCGAGCGACCCGATCGACGCGGGCAGCGAAGTCAGCTGGTTCCCCCGCAGGTGCAGCTCCCGCAGCGCACCCAGCGAGCCGATCGACTCCGGTAGCGCGGTCAACGCGTTGCGGTACAACCGGAGTTCGCGCAGCGACGTGAGCCCCGACAGATCCGCGGGCAGCGAACTCAGCCGGTTGTCCGTGCAGCCCAGGTACCGCAACCGGCCCAGGCGGCACCAAGCGTCCGAAAAGGAAGTCAGCCGGTTGTCGCTGACGTACAGGTATTCGGTCAGCCCGGCCAGTTCACCCAGCTCGTCCGGGAGCGAAGCGAACTCGTTGTGCGCCAGGTCGAGCGTGTGCACCGACTTCAGCGCCGAGATCCCCGGCGGCAGCGAAGACAGCCGGTTCGACGCGAGGTTGAGCACCTCCAGCTCGGTGTGCTCCCACAACGAGGAAGGCACCGACGAGAGCGAGTTCAGGTACAGGTCGAGCCGAGTCACCCCGAGTGGCAGCGAGGGGAACGAGGTCAGCCCCTGACGGCTCAGGTCGAGTGACGTCATGACGGCCGCCGCGTCGAAGGCAGCAACGCCCAGGTGGCCGTGTCGTCCGGAGTGGACACCTGGATCCGCAGGCCCGGCACCTCCGACACCGCCAGCTCGGTCAGCCGGAAGGTCATCCGCCCGGCCCGCGGGTGGTCGAACCGGCGCAGCCGCGCCCGCGGTTCGGCCACCTCGTGCCGCTCCCACAGCCCGACGAACTCGGGACTCAGCGCCGACAAGCGCCGGATGTCCTCCTCCCAGCACGGGTCGCCGACGTGCCTGCCGTACTCGGCCCGCATCCGCGCGACCATGTGCGGCACCTCCTCGTCGTAGTTCAGCAGGAACGCCCGCGCGTTCGGCTCGGTCACGCAGCACCACAGCAGGTTCTTGTGCAGGCACGGCATGCTGTGCCACTCCCAGAACAGCTCCTCCTGCGCCGCGTTCGACGCCAGCACGTCGAACCGGCCGTTGACCACCGTGGCGGGGACCGGGTCCAGCGCGCGCAGCACCTCGCGCACCGCGTCCGGCACCACTTCCGACGACGACGGCAGCCGCGACGGCGTCAGCTCCGCCAGCCGGTAGAGGTGCTCCCGCTCCGGGTGGTCCATCCGCAGCGTGCGCGCCACCGCGTCGAGCACCTGGGAACTCGCGTTGATCGGCCGCCCCTGCTCCAGCCACGTGTACCAGGTGACGCCGACGCCGGCGAGTAGCGCCACCTCCTCGCGGCGCAACCCACTGAGACGTCGGCGCGGGCCGGGCGCGAGGCCGACCTCCGCCGGGCCGATCCGCGCCCGGCACGCCTTGAGGAACGCGCCGAGCTCCTCCCGGCGGTTCGTGCGGACCTGCGTCTGGGCCATGCGGACATGGTGCCGGAGGGGTACGACAGTTTTGAACGGCTCAGCGGACGAAGCAGGTACTCCCAGCACCAGCATCACCAGGCTCTCTCCGCCGGAGCACCGGGAAAAGCAAGGTCAGAGGCATGACACTGACCACCCCTGCCCCGGCCACGGACCGGGAAGCCCGGCCGGACCGGCGGCCGTGGTTCATGCTGGCCGTCCTGTTGCTCGGCCAGTTCATGGCGCTGCTCGACGTCACCGTCGTGAACGTCGCCATGACCGACATCCGCACCGACCTGCACGCGTCCGGCGCCGCGCTTCAGCTCGTCGTCTCCGGCTACACCGTGGGCTACGCGATGCTGCTGATCACCGGCGCCCGCCTCGGCGAGCTGTTCGGCCGGCGCCGGCTGTTCGTCACCGGCACGATCGCCTTCACGGTCTGCTCCCTGCTGTGCGGACTCGCCCCCGGCCCCGCGACGCTGGTCGTCGCCCGGATCGCGCAGGGCGCCGGCGCGGCGTTGATGATGCCGCAGGTCATCAGCGTCATCCAGGCGCAGTTCACCGGCGCCGCGCGGGCGAAGGCGCTCAGCGCGTACACCGCCGTCATCTCGGTCGCGTTCGTCGCGGGCCAGGTCGTCGGCGGGGTGCTCGTCGGCGCCGATCTGTTCGGGGCGGGCTGGCGGCCGATCTTCCTGGTGAACGTCCCGATCGGCGTGCTCGTGGCCGCGCTCGCGAGCAAGCTGGTGCCCGCCGGAGCCGCGAAAGCCGGTCGTCGGCTCGACTTCTGCGGGCTCGCGATCGCCGTACCGGCCGTGGTGCTCGTCGTGCTGCCGCTGGTGCTCGGGCACGAAACGGGCTGGCCCGCCTGGACGTTCGGCTCGATCGCCGTCGGTGTGCTGCTGGCCGTGCTTTTCGTCTTCGTGGAACGCCGCGTGCGCGACCCGCTCGTCGACCTCGCCGTGCTCAAGATCCGTGGCGTCGCGCCGGGGTTGGCCACGCTCGGGGCGGGAGTCGCGTCCTACGGCGGGTTCCTCTTCTGCGTGGCCCTGCACCTGCAGTCGGGCCTCGGCAAGACGGCGCCGGCCGCCGGCTTGGCGATGGCGCCGGGCGGCGTCGTCTTCGGTCTGTGCGGGTTCTTCTGGAACCGGCTGCCCCAGCGCGTGCACGCCTGGCTGACCCCGTGCGGTTACGTCGGTTCCGCGGTCGCCTACGCCTTGCTCGCCCTGGGAAGTGACGGCGGCGCGCTGTTCTTCGTGGCGCTGCTGCTCTTCGGCCTGTCGATGGGACCCGCGTTCGGCTCCCTGATGGTGAACGCGCTGACGCACGTCCCGCTCGACCGCGCGGCGGACGTCAGCGGTCTGCTGACCACCACGCTGCAGCTGGGCCAGGTCGTCGGCGTGGCCACGTTCGGCAGCCTGTTCCTGACGCTCGCCACGACGTCGTCCGCGCACGCCCTCACCGCGACGATGACCTGCGCCGCCGTGCTGCTGCTCGCCGGGGCGGGCCTGGCCCTCAGGCGGTAGTGCGGCTGCCGCCCTTGACCTTGGCGTAGATCGCCGAGGCCGCGATGACCCCGACGACGGCGGCGACGATCTGGAAGATGTGCCGGATCCAGTCGATGCCGGACGTGTCCTTGACGCCGAACACGCCGGCGAGCCAGTTGCCGATGAACGCGGCGACGATGCCGGCGACGATGGTCAGCCAGATCGGGATCTTCTGGTCCCCCGGCGCGAACAGCCGGCCGAGCACGCCCAGGACCAGGCCCACGATGATCGTCGAGATGATGCCCCAAAGTCCGCCGAGCACAGCTGCCTCCTCGGATAGTGCGGTGAGCGCCACGGTGGCACCGATCCCGCCGCGTCGCCCGCGCAGACCCCCGATGGAGTGAGCGCAAAAAAGATCCGGCCCGGTTCGCCGCAGAGGCGAACCGGGCCGGATCGGCCCTGAACGGGGTTACCTCGTCACGCCGCGGCGGCCGTAGAGCCCCGCTGCCACGCTCACGCCGATGGCGGCGAGGACGACCTGGGTGAGAATCTCCAGCCAGTCGATGCCGTTGGTGTCCGCGTACCCGAGCCCGCGCGCGATGGCCGTGCCGATGAACGCGGCGATGATGCCGATCACGATGGTCAGCCAGATCGGGATGCCCTGCTTGCCGGGTGCGACCAGCCGGCCCAGAACACCGATGATCAGCCCGACGATGATGGCGCTGACGATGCCGGCGACAGTCATCACTTTCTCCTCTCAAGGATCCGCGAACCCGGCCACTCGGGTCCGTCGGACTCGGTGAGCGGTATGCCCGCACCGAGCGACCCTGAAACACGACAAGGGCCCTCCTCACGCGAGGAGAGCCCTTTTCGTGACCATCAGAACGCGGCTTCGTCGAGCTCCATCAGCGCGTTGTCGGCGGCTTCGACGATCGCGCGGCGGGAGGTCAGCTCCGGCAGCACCTGCTTCGAGAAGAACGACGCCACGGCGATCTTGCCCTCGTAGAACGGGACGTCCTTGGCGGACGCGCCCGCGTCGAGCTTCGCGATGGCGACCTCGGCGTGCTTGAGCAGCTGCCAGCCGATGACCAGGTCGCCGACCGACATCAGCAGGCGGACCGTGTGCTGGCCGACCTTGTTGATGTTCTGCGGGTCTTCCTGCGACGTCGTCAGGTAGCCGATCATCGAGCCCAGCATGCCCTGGGTGTCCTCGAGGGCCTGCTTGAGCAGCCCGCGCTCGTTCTTGAGCCGGCCGTTGCCCGCCTCGGACTCGATGAACTTCGTGATCTCGCCGGCGATGAAGCCCAGCGACGCGCCCTTGTCGCGGACGATCTTGCGGAAGAAGAAGTCCAGCGACTGGATCGCCGTGGTGCCTTCGTACAGCGAGTCGATCTTGGCGTCGCGGATGTACTGCTCGATCGGGTAGTCCTGCAGGAAGCCGGAACCGCCCAGCGTCTGCAGCGACTGCACGAGCTGCTCGGTGGCGCGCTCGGAGCCGACGCCCTTGACGATCGGCAGCAGCAGGTCGTTGACGCCGTGCGCGACCTTCTGGTCGCCCTCGCCGGTCCACAGCTGGTCCTGGAACGACGCCGTGTACAGGTAGACCGCGCGGAGGCCCTCGGCGTACGCCTTCTGGAGCATCAGCGAGCGGCGGACGTCCGGGTGGTGCGTGATGGTGACGCGCGGCGCGGCCTTGTTCAGCATGTTCGGCAGGTCGGCGCCCTGGACGCGCTCCTTGGCGTACTCGAGCGCGTTGAGGTACCCGGTCGACAGCGTCGCGATGGCCTTGGTGCCGACCATCATGCGGGCGTACTCGATGACCTGGAACATCTGCGCGATACCGTCGTGCACCTCGCCGAGCAGCCAGCCCTTGGCCGGGGTGCCGTGCTGGCCGAAGGTCAGCTCGCACGTCGTCGAGGCCTTGATGCCCATCTTGTGCTCGACGTTCGTGACGTAGGCGCCGTTGCGCTCGCCCAGCTCACCGGTCTTCGAGTCGAAGTGGAACTTCGGCACGAGGAACAGCGACAGGCCCTTGGTGCCCGCCTTGGTCTCGATGCCGGGACCCTCGGGGCGCGCCAGCACGAGGTGCATGATGTTTTCGCTCATGTCGTGCTCGGCCGAGGTGATGAACCGCTTCACGCCGTCGATGTGCCAGGAGCCGTCCTCCTGCTGGACGGCCTTGGTGCGGCCCGCGCCGACGTCGGAGCCGGCGTCCGGCTCGGTCAGCACCATCGTCGCGCCCCAGGCGCGGTCGATCATCAGCTGCGCCCAGTGCTTCTGCTCTTCGGTGCCGTTCTTGTTCACGATCATCGCGAAGTTCGGGCCCGCGAGGTACATGAACAGCGGGGCGTTGGCGCCGAGGATCAGCTCGGACGCGGCCCACTGCACGGTCGGCGGCAGACCGAAGCCGCCGAGGTCGTTCGTCAGGCCGAGGCGCCACCACTCGCCGTCGAGGAGCTGCTGGTAGCTCTTCTTGAACGACTCGGGGATCTTGACGCTGAAGGTCTTCGGGTCGTACACGGGCGGGTTGCGGTCGGCGTCGGCGAAGGACTCGGCGAGCGGACCGGTCGCGAGCTTGTTCAGCTCGGACAGCACACCGCGGGCGGTCTCTTCGTCGGACTCGGCGAGCACCCCCTTGCCCAGGCGCTCCTGCACGCCCAGGACCTCGAAGAGGTTGAACTCCAGGTCTCGGACGTTGCTCTTGTAGTGGCCCATGTCGTCACTCCAATGTGTTCGGCTCCCCGGCCGGGCACACAGTCGCCTTACTCGCCGGTAACTTCAGGATATTACCTGCGGGTAACTGGAGCAAGCAGATCCGCACTTCCGAGTACGGAAATCCGGGCTACTTCAGGGGTCAGCGCTGCCCCGGAAGCGCCGTTGTGTCGGCTGTCACCGGCACGTGGCCGTCCTCCGCGCGGGCGACCAGTATCCCGCCGCGGAAGGCGATCGTGACGGCGTGCGTCCGGTCCCGCGCGGAGAGCTTGCGCAGGATGCTCTTGACGTGCGTCCGGACCGTCTCGACGGACAGGAACAGCAGCTTCGCGATCGCCGAGTTCTCGAGACCCTCCGCGACGAGCTGGAGCACCTGGTACTCGCGCCGGGACAGCGGCATCCCGCCGCGCGGCGACGGCGGGCTGTCGTGGGCGAGGTCGCCCTTCGGCACGGTTGACCGCTTCGGCCGGGCGGTGAGCGCCGCCAGCGCCGGGTCGATGTACCGGCGCTCGGTGTGGGCGCGCCGGATCGCTTCGGCGAGCCGTCGTGAGTCGATCGACCGCGGCACGATCGCGTGCGCGCCCGCGGCGATCGCGGCCGCGAGGTACTGCTGCGTGCGGTTCGTGTCCCGGATGAGCGTGACCAGGATCAGCGCCGGGTCGCCCGCGTTGAGCAGCTTCGTCAGGTGGCAGTTCGGGTCGAGGGCCGAGTCGAGCACGACGACGTCCGGTTTGACCTGCTCGCACAGCTGCAGTGCCGCGTGGTGGCTGGCCGCCTGGCCCGCCCAGTGCAGCCCCTGGCTGCGGTGGACGAGCGCGGCGAGGCCGTCGCGGAAGATCGGGACCGGGTCGACGACCGCCACGCCGAGACTGCGCCCGCCGGGTCCGGCCGGCCCGATGGGCCTGCGGGTGGGCTCGATGCCGTGCATCGTGGGCCTCCGTCTCTGCGCCGTCGCTCTTGGGACGCCCGACGCGACCCCTCGGTTCACGCGCCCGGCACCGTCCGGTTCCCCCTGCCGGGACCGGCCAAAAGTGACTCCTCCTATCGGGTACGAGTCGCGATTGCGCAGCTCATGACGCCATCTCCCCCTCATGGCCTAATCGCCCGGTCACAGCAAACTCTGGGTAGAAAACCTTCGCGGGAAGGCGTCTCGACCGGGCGGGAAAGGACCTGATGGGGCGGTGGGTGCTACTGAGGGTGGCTCGCCCTTGTTCAACGATTTCGACGATGTCCGGATGCGGCCCGCAGCTCCGCGAACTCCGCCGCGAGCCCGGCCGGCGTCCAGTGCGCGTTGAGGCCGCTCGGGTTGGGCAGCACCCACACGTGGGTGTCGCCGATCCGGTGCTCTTGGCGGCCGACGCGCGCCTTCGGGAAGTCGAACGCGGTCCGGTAGGCGGTGATCCCGACGACGGCCAGCCATCGCGGCCGGTACCGGAGCACCTTCGCTTCCAGGAGCTTGCCGCCTTCGCGGAGCTCGTCGCCGGTGAGTTCGTCGGCGCGAGCCGTGGTCCGCGCGACGACGTTCGTGATGCCGAGCTTCAGGTCGAGCAGCTGGTCCTGTTCGTCGGGCCGGTATCGCCTCGGCGTGAATCCGCCGGCGTGGAGGGCGGGCCAGAAGCGGTTGCCGGGGCGGGCGAAGTGCTGTTTCACCGCGCCGGAGTAGAGGCCGGGGTTGATGCCGCAGAAGAGGATGTCGAGGCCGGAGGCGATGACGTCCGGGATGGTCGTGTCCTGCGCGGCGGCCAGCTGGTCCTTCGTGGGTCGGGTGCTCACGCCTTCAGTTTCCGGCCTGTCCGCCCGGAGTTCACCGCTGACCCGTCGCCGGGGGTAGCGAATTCACCACGGACCTGCGTAACCTGTTGTGATCTCCCGCACAGCGCCGTACCGAGGAGGATTTCGTGCAGCTTGCGATCGTCCTCGGGCTCGTCGCGCTCGTGCTGGCCGTCGCCGTCCTCGTCGTCGTCCTCGAGGATCGCCGGGCCGCCAGGCGGGCCGCCCTGCAGCGGAAGGCGCGGCTAGCGCGTTTGGGCGAGGTGGATCCGCTCGCTCCGGGCCGGCTGCACGCCGACCGGTGAACGCAGGAGCGCCAGCAACAGCGCTCCGAACACCCAGCCGGTTCCCGCGCCGATCGAGTTGTTCATGAGGTCGTCCACGTCGAAGATGCGGTAGACGTACGGCGCCGTCCCGAAGTTCGCCGTGACCTGCGTCAGCTCGATCAGCAGTGACGCGGCGAAGCCGATCAGGACCGTGCCGGTCAGGCCGCGGCGCCACAGCACCCTGGCGAACACGCCCAGCGGAACGAACAGCAGCACGTTCAGGCAAGCCTGCTGGAACGTCTGCGTCGCGAACCACTGCGAGCCGTGCTTCAGCAGCTCCGTGTGGATGTCGGTGATCCACTGGAACGGGTGCAGCTGCACCGTCTGGCTCAGCCGGCGCGTGCCGGGGCCGGGCAGCGGCAGGAAGACGACCGCCAGGGTCAGGCAGCCGTACAGCAGCACCGCGCCGGTCGCCGCGATGCCGCGCGGGCGCAGGCCGCCGTGCCGGGCCAGCTGCGTGATCAGCTGCGGAACCAGCACCACGGTCCACACCGCGAGGAAGCTGATGAACCCGTACTGCAGGGCGGTGACCTGTGCGTTCGTCATGCCACCGACGCTATGGATCTTGACCCGGGAGCCGCTTCGGTCGAAGAGCCGGACCCCATCGGCCACCCGGCCGACCGGCACCGGGCCGATCGGTCAGTCGTCCTCGGGGTCCTCGGAGCGCTCGGCCCGCCACGCGCTGAACACCGTGCCGCCGACCAGCAGCACGACGACGGCCAGCACCACGAGTACGACCTCGATGCCCATGTTTCCCCCACTTGCCGGATCGATCGCCTCATCGCGCCCGGGTTAATGGGTGTTACCGAACCCTCGGTGCGTGCGAGCCTGCCCGGATGGTCCACGTGCGACGGCTGACTCCCGACGACGTCCCCGTGCTGCGCGAAATCCGGCTTCGCGCGCTCGCGGACACGCCCGAGAACTTCGGCTCGCTCGTCGCGGTCGAACGCGCCAAGTCCGACGACGACTGGCGGGCGTGGCTGCGTGAGCGCGCCTGGTTCGCCGCGTTCGAGGGGGAAACCGCCGTCGCGCTCGTCTGCGGCTGGCCCGCCGAGCCGGAATGGCTGGTCTTCTCGATGTGGGTTGCGCCACAGGCGCGCGGCCGCGGAGTGGCCGCCGACCTCATCGGCGCCGTCCGGGCGGCGGCCGGGGAAGCCGGCGCGGAAGCGATCGGCCTGCACGTCTTCGAGGGGAACGACCGCGCGCGACGCGTCTACGAGCGACTCGGCTTCGTCCTCACCGGCGAGTTCGAAGTCATCGCCGGCAAAGGGAGACGTAACCGGATGCGGCTTGCGCTGACCCGGGAATGACCACGACGCTCGGCACGTCGAAGTCTTGTGCAGGGGCAACGAAAGGAACGCTCATGGCTCCGGTCCGGGTCGGCATCGTCGGGCTCAGCGCGAACGGCGGCTGGGCCGCCACCGCGCACGTGCCCGCGCTGGCCGCGGTGGACGGCTACGAACTCCGCGCGCTGAGCGGCAGCAGCGCCGAGTCGGCGCGGGTGGCCGGGGAGAAGTACGGCGTGCCGCTGACCTTCGGCGACGCCGGGGAGCTGGCGCGGCACCCGGAGGTCGACCTGGTCGTCGTCGCGGTGAAGGTGTCCGAGCACCGGGCGCTGATCGAGCCGGCGCTGGCCGCGGGCAAGCAGGTGCTCAGCGAGTGGCCGCTCGGCATGAGCCTGGCCGACACGGAGGCGTTGGCCGAGGCCGCTCGAGGGAAACCGACCGCCGTCGGCCTGCAGGGGCGGTCCGCGCCCGCGCTGCGCTACCTGCGCGACCTCATCAAGGACGGGTACGTAGGCCGCGTGCTCTCGACGTCGTTGATCGGCTCGGGCGGGAACTGGGGGCCGTCGGTCCGGGCCGGGCGCGACTACCAGCTGCACCCCGGCGGCGGGGCGACCATGCTGACGATCCCGTTCGCGCACACCGTCGACGCGTTCGACATGGTGCTCGGCCGGTTCTCGGAACTGTCGGCGACGATGGCGACCGTCCGGTCGCGGGTGCGCGACGAGGTTACCGGCGACTCGGTCCCGATGACCGCGCCGGACCAGATCGCCGTCAGCGGCGTGGTGAACGGCGGCGCCGTCGCCTCGCTGCACCTGCGCGGCGGGTCGTCGCCCGCCACGGACTTCCGCTGGGAGATCAACGGCACCGAGGGCACGCTCGTCGTCACCGCCGCGGACCCGCTCTTCTGGATCGCCAAGCTGACGCTGCGCGGCAGCCGGACCGGCACGCTGGAGAAGCTCACCGTGCCGACCCGGTACGAGCTGCCTCAGCTGGCCGGACGCGCCGCCGAGCCGTCGTACAACGTCGCGCACGCCTACGCCCGGCACCTCAAGGGCGACCTGCCGGACTTCGCGCACGCCCTGCGCGTGCATCGCGTGCTCGACGCCGTCCAACGGTCCGCCGACGCCGGCACCCGCGTTCACCCGGACGCAGAGTAACTGTTACCGGCGGTTGTAGCTTTTCCGCCGGCTCGGACCTACTCTCGGGTAATGGACGACGTTGTCTACGACCGCGCGGGCCGGGGCGAGCCGCTGGTGCTGATCCACGGCATCGGCCACCGTCGTCAGGCGTGGTCACCGGTGTTTCCGCTGCTCACGCCGCATCGCGACGTCATCGCCGTGGACCTGCCCGGCTTCGGGGAATCGCCCGAGCCGGCCGGCGGATACGGCGTCGAGCCCGCGCTGGTGATGTTCAAGGAGCTCTTCACCGAGCTGGGCCTCGACCGGCCGCACGTCGCCGGGAACTCGCTCGGCGGCCTGTTGTCGCTGGCGCTCGGCCAGGCGGGGCTCGTCCGCAGCGTCACGGCGTTGTCGCCGGCCGGGCTGTGGAACCGGACGCAGAAGATGTACGCGATCGCCACGCTCAAGGCCCACCGCGCGCTCGCCCAGCGCACGCCGCCACACGTCGTGCGGCGCATCGCCGCCACGCCGGCCGGGCGCCGGGCGCTGGTCGGGATGATCGTCGGGAAGCCGGGGCTGCTGACCCCGGACGCCGTCGTCGAGGACGCCCACGCGCTCGCGACCGCGCCGGGTTTCGAGCCGACCGCCGCGCAGTCGCGCGGGGACTTCCGCTTCACCGGCCCGGTCACCGGGGTCCCGGTGACCATCGCCTGGGCCGAGCACGACCGGATCCTCGCCCGGCCGCGCGTCGCCGACCTGCGGAAGGTCGCTCCGGGCGGGACGTTCCGGCTGCTGCCGGGCTGCGGGCACGTGCCGATGAACGACGACCCGGCGCTCGTCGCGCGGGTGCTGCTCCAGGGAAGCCGTTAGGTGACATTCGCTCTACGTCCGTCTTTTGACCCTGGTAGTTGACCGCTTCGCGAGGCAGAATCCTCCGCCGTGCGCCCGTTTGGGGACCTTGGGCGCGAATCGGAGGAAACACGCATGAGGCTTTCAACCCGGCTCGCGGTGCTCGCCGCGGCCGCGCTGGCGACGACGGCGGTGACCACCGCACCCGCGTCCGCGGGCCAGCGCCCGGACGCCACCACCGACGTCCGGATCATCACGTTCAACGACTTCCACGGGAACCTGGAGCCGCCGGCCGGCTCCAGCGGCCGCGTGACTCAGTCCGACGGGACCACTGTGGACGCCGGCGGCGCCGCTTACCTGGCGACGCACGTGAAGCAGCTTCGCTCGCAGGTGCGCAACTCGCTCGTGCTGTCCGCCGGGGACAACGTCGGCGCGTCGCCGGTGGTCTCGGCGCTGTTCCACGACGAGCCGACCATCGACTTCCTGAACCAGCTCGGCGTCAGCGCGTCGGTCGTCGGCAACCACGAGTTCGACGAGGGCTACAAAGAGCTGCAGCGCATGCAGTTCGGCGGCTGCCACCCGACCGACGGTTGCCAGTTCGACCAGAAGTTCAAGGGTGCGGACTTCCCGTTCCTCGGGTCCAATGTGTACTTCACCAACGGCCTGCCCGCGCTGCTGCCGTTCACCGTCAAGTTCGAAGGCGGCGTGCCGATCGGCGTCATCGGCGCGACGCTGAAGGACCTGCCGACCGTCGTCACGCCGGAGGCCATCAAGGGCCTGAAGTTCGGCGACGAGGTCGAGGCGATCAACCGCACCGCGAACCTGCTCGACTTCTTCGGCGTCAAGTCCCAGGTCGTGCTGCTGCACCAGGGTGACAGCACCGAGGTCGAAGGCCCGAACGACTGCCGGGTCCTGCCCGGGCCGGCCACCGCGATCGCGAAGGCCGTGACCCCGAAGGTCGACGCGATCTTCACCGGCCACAGCCACCAGCAGTACAACTGCGTGATCAACGACCCGGCCGGCCAGCCGCGCACGGTCATCCAGGGCGCGTCGTTCGGCCGTCTGCTGTCTGTCGTGGACCTGAAGATCAACCTGAAGACGCGCGACGTCGTCCGGTCGGCGACGCAGGCCCACAACGAGATCGTCACGCGCACGGTCACGCCGGACCCGGCCGTGACGGCGCTGGTCGCCGACGCCAAGGCGAAGTCGGCGCCGATCGCGAACCGGCAGGTCGGCACCATCACCGCGGACCTGCCCGCGGCGGGCAACGCGGCCGGCGAGTCCTCGCTCGGTGACGTCATCGCCGACGCGCAGCTCGCGGGTACGGCGTCGAACAACGCGGTCATCGCGATGACCAACCCGGGCGGCATCCGCGCCGACCTGACGTACAAGTCGTCCGCGAACAACGAAGGCGACGGCGTGGTGACCTACGGCGAGGCGTTCACCGTCCAGCCGTTCGCGAACATCATGCAGACGATCACGCTCACCGGCGCGAACCTGAAGAACGTGCTGGAGCAGCAGTGGGCGCCGGGCCTGAACCCGAAGTTCCTGCAGATCTCGAGCTCGCTGCACTACAGCTGGTCGGCGTCCGCGCCGCAGGGCTCGCGGGTCTCGAACATCACGGTGAACGGCACGCCGGTCGACCCGGCGGCGACGTTCCGCGTGTCGGTGAACAACTTCCTCGCCGCCGGCGGGGACGGCTTCACCGAGTTCACCAAGGGCACGAACCTGGCCGGCGGACCGGTGGACCTGGACGCGCTGATCGCGTACCTGGGCGCCCACCCGAACCTGGCCCCGCCCGCGGCGGACCGGATCACGCGGCTGCCGTAATCCGGTTTCTCCAAGACGCCAGGTCGACAATGGATCCATGACGACCTGGGAAGACGTCGTACGCCTGGCCTCGGAACTGCCCGAGGTCGAGGCGTCGACCTGGTACCGCACGCCCGCGCTGAAGGTGGCGGGCAAGGGGTTCGCGCGGCTGCGCACCGAGGCCGAAGGCGGCCTGGTCGTGCTGTGCGGGCTCGACGAGAAGGCCGCGTTGCTGGACTCCGGCGACGCGGCCTTCTTCACGACCGCGCACTACGACGGGTACGGCTCGATCATCGTCGACCTCGATCGCGTGAAGGTCGATCAGCTTCGTGAGCTGCTCGAGGAGGCGTGGCGGCTGAAGGCGCCCAAGCGGCTCACCACTTGAGCTCGCCCTTGAGCATGCTCATCAGGATCATGTCGTGGCGCTCGCCGTCGGGCGCGACGAACGCCTCGCGGTGGCGCCCGTCCTCGGCGAACCCGACCTTCCGGTAGACGTGCCGGGCGCGCTCGTTCTCGGCGACGACCCAGAGCGTGATCATGTGCAGCCGCATCGAGTTGAAGCCGTAGCGGCACATCAGGCGCAGGGCTTCGGTGCCGTAGCCGCCGCCCCGGTGCTCGGCGTCGCCGATGTAGATGTCCAGCTCGGCGTTGCCGACCTCGGGCTCGGCGTCGCGCAGGTCGACGATCCCGATGAGCCGGCCGTCGGCCACCGTCTCGATGCCGAGGACGACCAGCTCGTAGCTGTTGACCGGGCGCTCTTCGGCGCGTTTGCGGACCTGGGCGAGCGACCGCGGGTGGCTGTTGTTCATCCACCGGCCGACCTCCGGGTCGCTCAGCCACGGGTGGATCATCTCGGCGTCTTCGGGTTCGAGGGCGCGCAGCCGGACCAGGTCACCTTTGAGCATCCGTCCATGGTGCCCGACGTCGCGGCGGGGTTCGCGCGATTTTCGGGTGACCCCGGATCTGCGCGCCGGGTGCCCCGATGGTGGGATATGGCGCATGTCGACCGCATGGCCGCTGCGCCAGGACCCGGAAGCGCCGGTGATCATCGCACTGGCACTGGTCAACGACCCGGACGCGCTGGGCTTCGTCGTCCTGGACGACGAGGACGACTTCTTCATCAGCGACGGCACCGAGCTGTCCGACGACGTGCTGGTCAACCGCGAGAGCTTCGGCAAGCTGTCGGTGCGGGAGGCCCTCGAGCTGCTCCCGCAGCTGGCCGCGCTGGCCGAGCTGCCGACGGGCATGGCCGCCGACTGGGACCCCGAGCGCCGCACGTGGCTCCTGTCGTCGGTGACCGGTTCCGACGACGAAGACGAGGACCTCCGGCTGCTGAACCAGCGCCGCGCGGCCTGGAAGTTCGAAGGCTCACCGGACGACGAAGCCCAGATCAGCAGCGGCCTGACGGAGATCCCGACCGGCTCGCAGCGGCCGGTCCGCGCGGTCCGCCAGGTGGTCCGCGAGCAGGACGGCACGTGGCTGTTCGTCGGCTTCGAGGTTCCCGAGGCGGAGGACTTCGAGGTCGAGGGCCTGGAACTGGAGCACGTCGCGAACCTGTACCCGGACGTCCGGACGGTGCTCAAGGCGGCGCCGGGCCAGGTCTACGACCGCGAGACCCCGGACGCCGAGTGGGAGCTCGTCGAAGGCTGAGAAAAAGTCCGGCGCGGTTGTCCAGCGGACGTCCGCGCCGTTCGTCCTTACAGTGAGAGCCGGCGATCGGCGCCGGTTGAGGACCTGTGAGGAGCAGCCATGCCCCAGTACGCCGCGATCATCTACGCCTCCGACGTCGACCCGACCAAGCCCGAGGCCGCGGACATGATGAAGGACTACAACGAGTTCCACGACGGCGCCCAGGCCGTGATCCGCGGCGGGGCGGCGCTGTACCCGACCGCCACCGCGACGACGGTCCGCGTCACCGGCGGCAAGGGCGGCGACCTCGTCACCAGCGACGGCCCGTACGCGGAGACCAAGGAAGCGCTGACCGGCTTCTACCTGATCGAGTGCGCCGACCTCGACGAAGCCGTCAAGGTCGCGTCGCGCATCCCGGGCGCCTGGGACGGCGCGATCGAGGTCCGGCCGGTCGTCGACTTCGGCCAGTGACCCACGCCGGGGACGCGGTCGCACGGCTGGTCCGGGACGAGGGCACCCGGGTACTGGCCACGCTGGTCCGCGTCACCGGCAGCGTCGACCTGGCCGAGGACGCCGTCCAGGACGCCGTCGTGCGCGCGCTGGAGACGTGGCCGCGCGACGGCGTCCCGGGCAACCCGCGCGGCTGGCTCCTGGTGGCGGCCCGCCGTCGCGCGGTGGACGTCGTCCGCCGCGAAGCGAAGCGGCTCGGGAAGGAGGCGGACGCGATGCCCGCCTTCGACCCGTGCCCGGACCCCGTCTCGGTCCGCGACGACCTGCTGCGGCTCGTCTTCACGTGCTGTCACCCGGCGTTGTCACTGGACGCCCAAGTGGCGTTGGCGCTCCGGACGTTGGGCGGTTTGTCGACGGCGGAGGTGGCCCGGGCCTTGCTGGTCCCGGAAGCGACGATGGCGAAGCGCCTGACGCGCGCGAAGCAGAAGATCGCCCAGGCTCGCATTCCGTACCGGGTGCCCCCGGCCGAGGAACTGCCCGCGCGCCTGGCCGGTGTGGCGTCGACGGTGTACTTGATCTTCAACGAGGGCTACACGGGCCGCGTCACGCTGATCACCGAAGCTGTCCGCCTGGCGCGTCTGCTGGCTTCCCTGATGCCCGACGAACCGACGGCGCTGGGGCTCTTGTCTCTGGTGCTGCTGCAGGACGCCCGGCGTGCGGCGCGGTTCGATTCGTCCGGTTCGCCGGTGCTGCTGTCCGCGCAGGATCGTTCGGCGTGGGACGGTTCGCTGATCAAGGAGGGCGTCGAACTGGTGGGCGTGGGGCTGCGCCGGACGCCGTCGATCCCGAACCCGTACGTGGTCCAGGCGGCGATCGCGGCCTGCCACGACCTGGCGCCGTCGTACGCGGAGACGAACTGGGACGCGGTGATCTCCTGGTACGACGTGCTGCTGTCGGTCCAGGACACCCCGGTGGTCCACTTGAACCGCGCGGCCGCCGTCGCGGAGCGCGACGGACCCGCCGCGGCTTTGGCACTGGTGGATGAATTGCCCGATCTGGCGGAGTACCCCTGGTGGCACGCGTCCCGAGCGGAGTTGTTGCACCGCCTGGATTCCGCCGAAGCCGCCGCGGAAGCGCTTTCCCGGGCGGTGGCGACCGGTCTTCCCGCCGCGCACGCCACCCATTTGCGAAATCGGCTGAATCCGCGGTAGTCGTCGACGTCACCGTTTCGGGCGACCGCCGGATGGCCGCTTTCCCGATGGCGATTTCGGCTCGACACTGGATCGTGGCGGAGATCCGGGGAGAGGCGAGATGACAACCACCCAGCTGGGACCAGAAACCGACGGCGCGTCCGATGTGGACTGGTCGTCGATCAGCGACATCACGAAGAAGAACGGCATCCGGACGCACGGTTCGCCCGCACCGGTGCGGTTCCGGGGCCGGCTGTACCTGTTCACCGTGGGCACCTCCGCCGCCGGCACGGTGGAGTACTGCTCGTCGGAGAACGGGAGTGACTGGTCGAAAAAGACCGATCTCACCGCGAAGAACAAGGCCCGCAGTGCCGGTCCGCTCGTGCCGATCGTCGTGTTCGAAAAGCTCTTCCTGCTCTACCGGGACCGGACGGACCCCTCGAAACTCATGCTGTGCCAGTCGCCCGACGGCAGCGAGTGGTTCCCGCCGGTGGTGATCCTCCCGGGTGGCATGGGGACGTCGTGCCAGCCCGTCGCCGTGCACCACCGGGGCGAGCTGTGCGTCTTCTACCGTGACGCGGTCGGTGACCTGGGCGTCGCGAGCACCGGCAACGGTGACGACTGGCTGCTGGTCGACATCACCGAGCAGACCGGAGCCGACCTGCAGGACGAGCTCGCCGTGGCCGCCCTCGCCGACAAGCTGGTCGTCGCCTACCGGCGGCGGGCGACGTCGGAGATCCACACGGTCTACAGCACCGACGGCCGCAGCTGGCACGTCGCCGCGACCGTGACCGATCCGCACTTTCCGACGTCGGCGAAACCCGTTCTCTGCCAGCACCAGGGCACGTTGTTCGCGTTCTACCGCTACAGCGATCTGCTCACCGTCGTCGAAAGCCCGGACGGCCGGAGCTGGCGCAAGCGGCAGCACATCCGCGACGGGCAGACCAGGAGCCGCCGGCAGCCCGCCCCGGCGGTCTACGACGATCAGCTGCTCCTGTTCTTCATCGGCACTTCGGACAACCACCACGTCGACCTCTGCGTGCGCGACGACGACAACGGCACGTGGGGTTCGGAAATCCGGATCTCCGAGCGCAACCACGCCGGCGCCGACGGCGACCTGGCCGTGCTGGCCGACGATTTCGGTCTCGACGTCGCTTACCGGTCCACGAAACACGACGGCACCGGTATCGCCGCGTTCAGGGCCACCTGGCGCCGCGAATGGTCGACGCGGCTGACCGACGTCCGGGGGACGATCCGGGCCATCGGCAAGCAGGGGCTGAGCGAAACCTGTCCCGTCGACGGCGCGATTTTCGCGCTGTTCGACCACATCCAGTCGATGGTGCCCTACCGCGACTGGTTCCTGTTGCCCTACAACGCGTGGCTCGGCAACCAGGGGGTCATCTTCATCCTCGACCGCGAACGGAAGATGCGCACCAGGAAGGTCCTGATTCCCGAGCGGGGCCTCAATCACCCGGGTGGTGCCCAGACGATCGGCGACTACCTCGCCGTCGCACTGGAGGACCACGGAACCACCCGGGGCTGCGTGCGCTTCTACGACCTCAGCACGTTGACCGACAGCGCCGACCCGAAATGCCTCGACCTGCGCGTGGACACCGGCAAGGCCGCGAACGCCGTGGGCATCACCGACATCGGCGCCGGCCCCGCGCGGCGGTACCTGATGGGCGTCTACGCGTCGGGGGAGGTGCGGTTCTACGAGTCGAACACGAAGCACCTGAGCGATGGGGGTTGTAAGTTCACGTACCGTTTTTCCACGGACACGGGCAGTCCCGGCCCCGACAGCCTGGCGCTGCTGAGCGATTTCAAGGACGACGTCTACCTGCTGTCGCTGACGTCCAGCGGCGAAGTCTCGTTCGAAGACTGGGTCATCCTCTACAAGGTGGACCTCGCCCAGCAGACGATGACCGAAACCGACCGGCGGCCGTTTTGCCCCAAGAACACCTGGTCGCAGTCAGTCCACTTCCGCTTCGGCGCGGGCGCGGAAGTTCTCGACGAGAACACGGTCGACCTGTTCGCGTCCGACCGCAACTTCTCCCAGATCACCGACCCGGTGCTGTTCTACAGCCGCTTCACGCAATAAACGCGAAAGGGCGCCTCCCGATTCGGGAGACACCCTTTTCGACTACTGGAGCGGATGACGGGAATCGAACCCGCGTATTCAGCTTGGGAAGCTGATGTTCTACCATTGAACTACATCCGCAGTGCGTCGCCAGCATACACGGCGGCGTGATCCCCATGTCCAGACCCCTCCCTCCTTGACGTTCGCGCCTCAAGTGACAACACTTGTTGTCGACCTCGGAGGTGAGCGCCATGGATGAGCCCGAGCTGTTCCGCCAAGGTGGGTTCCGGCTGGGCCGGTGGCTGTTCATCGACGGGGACATCCGGGGGGACGAGCGGCAGGTCGCGCGGCTGCGGGAGTTCGCCCAAGTGCAGGACCAGCCTGCCGACGACGTCGTCGCCTGGATGGCGCAGCAGCCCAAGGGGCAAGGCCGGAAGCTCTTCGAGGACGCGCTGAAGAACCGCGCCGCCGCGGAAGGGCCGCTCAAGGCCTTCTTCGACGAGGTCGACGCCAAGCCCTACTGGGTCGACGACGAACGCCTCGAACGCGGCGCCAAAGCCATCACCCGGGCCGGGCTGCTCGGCCTCTTCCCGCTCGGTGACATGTCGCTGATGGGCGGCTACCTCGCGTCCCGCGCCACGAAATCCCTGGTCGGGACCGGGGAGATCGAGTACCAGGCTACGCGGCGGCTCGTCGAAACCGCCGCCTGGTGGATCGACGTCACCACGCCGGGCGCCCTCAAGCACGGCGAGCAGGGCTACGCCTCGGCGTTGCGGATCCGGCTCGTGCACGCCCACGTGCGCGCCGCCATGAACCGGCGGGACGACTGGGACTACGACGCCTGGGACCGGCCCGTCAACCAGGTCCAGACCGCCGGCACGCTCCTGCTCTTCTCGCTCGTCTACGTCTTCGGCACGCAGCTGCTCGGCCTCCGCTACTCCGCCCGCGAGCGCGGCGACATCCTGCACCTCTGGCGCTACATCGGCTGGCTCATGGGCGTCGACGACGAGCTGCTGCCCACCTCCGAAGAAGACGCCTGGCGCCTCCTCTGGCTGCTCGCCGCCACCGAATTCATCCCGGACGACGACTCCAAGCGCCTCGCCAAGGCACTGATCGAGGCCAACGCCGCGGTCGGCGAGGGGCGCGGCGCCGTCGGAAAGGTGCTCTCGCACGTCTCCGTCGCCGTGCACTCGTCGATCAGCCGGCTCGTGCTCGGGAAGACCA
Organism: Amycolatopsis sp. cmx-4-37; assembly: GCA_049998055.1. GTDB lineage: Bacteria > Actinomycetota > Actinomycetes > Mycobacteriales > Pseudonocardiaceae > Amycolatopsis. The sequence continues at coordinate 176,280 of JAEBEK010000011.1, forward strand.
ACGCCGACTTCCTCGGTCTTCCCAACGACCCCGTCGCGCAGGCCGCGATCGTCGCCGTGGCGGGGGTCAACTTCGCCGCCGAAACCGTGCGGCGGTTCATCCCCGGCGCCACGGCGTTGCAGGAACGGATCGGCGAGGCCGGGCGCCGCGGGTACGTGAAGCGACTGGAGAAGATCTTCGCGCCCGATACGACCTACGCGCAGCACATGCGGGCCGCCTGAACCCACCGGATAGGCTGCCCGGCGTGCTGCTCAGTGACCGTGACCTCCGCAAAGAGCTCGACGCCGGCCGGCTCGGCATCGACCCCTTCGACGCCGGCATGGTCCAGCCGTCCAGCGTCGACGTCCGGCTTGACCGGTACTTCCGCGTCTTCAACAACAGCAAGTACACCCACATCGACCCGCAGCTGCAGCAGGACGACCTGACCTCGCTGGTCGAGAAGGAGGGCGACGAGCCCTTCGTGCTGCACCCGGGCGAGTTCGTGCTCGGCTCGACGTTCGAGCTCGTCACCCTGGCCGACGACCTCGCCGGCCGCCTCGAAGGCAAGTCGTCGCTCGGCCGCCTCGGGCTGCTCACGCACTCGACCGCCGGGTTCATCGACCCGGGCTTCTCCGGGCACATCACGCTCGAGCTGTCGAACGTCGCGAACCTGCCGATCACGCTCTGGCCGGGCATGAAGATCGGCCAGCTGTGCATCTTCCGGCTCTCCAGCGCGGCCGAGTTCCCGTACGGCTCGAGTGAGGCCGGGTCCCGCTACCAGGGGCAGCGCGGCCCGACCCCGAGCCGGGCGTACAAGAACTTCCACCGCGTCGACACCTGGCGGTAGTGGATTCGCCCTCGGCGGGAAAGAGTGCCTCGGTCGCTAGACCGCCACTTCTTCTTCCCAGTCGATGTGGTGGTTCCACATGAAGGCGTTCGGGTCCTCGTCGAACGGCTTCGAGAACACCCGCTTGATGAAGAAGTCGCGCACGACGCGCCCGACCGGGCCGATCGCCTTCTGGTCTCCGTTGCGCTTTCCCGCCGCGACGACGGCTTCGACACGCTCGCGCCGCAGGCTCTCGTACGTGCTCAGCGCGCGCTCGACGTCCGGCACGTCGCGCAGGCACTTGCCCAGCGTGACGGCGTCTTCGATGGCCATCGACGCACCCTGGCCCGCCGCCGGTGACGTCGCGTGCGCCGCGTCGCCGATGATCACCATGCGGCCGCGGTGCCAGACCGGGACCGTCGGGAAGTCGAACGTCGGCCACGCCGGGTAGACCTCGCGGGTCGCGCGGATGATCTCCGCCGCCGGCGTCCGGTCGCGCGCCACCAGGTGCAGCAGCTCGGCGCGCAGTTTCTCGCCGGCCAGCGTCGCCAGTTCGGACGCCGTCGGCTCGGTCTTGCGGGCCGGGTTCGCGAACCACCAGACGCGGCCGTCCTTCGGGCTCACGACGTGGCAGAAGAACACGCGCTTGCCGAACACCATGTTCAGCACGCCCGGCTCGTCCGGCAGGGTCAGGCCTTCGGCGAACCCACCGGTGTTGAGCAGCGGCACGTACCGCGGCGCCGGCGCGCCCGGGTCGATGATCGTGCGGACGCGCGACCGGAGTCCGTCGGCGCCGATCAGCAGGTCGCCGGTTTCCTGTGAGCCATCCGAAAAATCCGCTCTGACCTGGCCGGACGTCTGGCTCGCCCCGATCAGGCGCTTGCCGTACTCGGCGTGGATCCCGCGTCGGGCGGCCTCTTCGCGCAAGGCGACGTAGAGGTCGGAGCGCAGCACGGTCTGGGTCACGGTGCCGTCCGGCAGCGTGCCGCCGAGGGTGAACTCGGTCAGCCGGGTGCCGTTGCCGAGCCCGATCGACATGCGGGGCGAGTCGAAGCCCGTGCTCTTGACGACGTCCTCGAGGCCCAGCGGCAGCAGCGCGTCCAAGCCGTTCACCGCCAGCGTGAGGAACGCGCCGACGCCCTCGGCGCCCCGGTCGTACGCCTCGAACAGCACGGGTTCGTGCCCGGCTTCGTGCAGCGCGATGGCCGTGATCGTGCCTGCGATGCCGCCCCCGATGATCAGTGCCTTGGTCATCTCGTTCGTCCCCTCGAATATCTTAGAAACTAATTCGTTCTGTCGAACTAAAGAGTGGGCTAGGCTGGGTCCCGTGTCAAGCGAGCGAGCGCACCTGGTCGAAGAAGTCCTGCTCAGGTCCCGGGAGCTGTCAACGGAGACGGTCATGTTCCACACCGCGATCTCCGAGACGCGGGGGCTGTCGGCGGTCGACAGCAAGGTCCTGGACTACCTCGCGCGGTTCGGGCCGCAGACGCCGAAGGACCTGGCGCGGCTCTCCGGCCTGGCGCCCGCGTCGGTGACCGCGATGATCGACCGGCTGGAGCGCAAGGGCATCGTCGACCGCCGGCCGCACCCGGACGACCGCCGCCGCGTCCTCATCGCGCTGGACGAACAGGCCATCGCGAGTGGCGTCCACCTGTGGGACAACCTCGTCAAGCGCATGTACGAGCTGTGCGACCGCTACACCGATGACGAGCTCCGCACGGTGATCGGGTTCGTCGAGGGAGCCACGGCCCTCACCCACGAGTCGACGGCGAAGCTGACCGACGCCACGGACGGGTGAGTATTGGGGCGTAAACCCCTCTTTCGTGCCAAGCTCCGACAGGTCGTCCCGGCCCCCGGAGGTAGCGCGGAATGCGGTTGCCCGATAGACCGCTTCGCTGGGTTCTGGCCCTGGTTTTCCTCGTCGCCGCGGTGCCGCCGGCAGCCGGTGCGGCCGACGCCCCGGCCTTCGCGGTGGGCTATGACGACGTCGTCTACGGCGACTTCCTGTACGCGGGCAACGGCGTCCTGCGCTGCCCGGTCACCGCCGACCACGCGCCCACCGCCAGTGCGGTCGACACCCCCGCCGCGTGCGCGAACACCGCGGACCGCAAGGACACCCTGGTCAACGACGACTTCTTCCTGCAGTGGGCCGACGTCGACGCCGACCCGGGCACGTTCGATTCCGCGAGCGCGTCCGTGCGCATCCCGCCCGGCGCCAGGATCGCCTTCGCCCGCCTGAACTGGGCGGGCAACACGACGGGGACGACGTGCGGTTTTCGCGAGGGCGTTCCCGCCGTTCCGCCGCCCGGGAACCCGGCCACGCAGGAGGTCCGGCTTTCGGTGGGCAGCGCGAAGTCCGTCGACGTCAAGCCCGCGGCGTTCGCCGAAGACGGCCCGTACTACTCCGCCCACGCGGACGTGACCAGCCAGTTCGCGGGCGCGCCGACCGCCGCCGCGCTCGACGTGACGGTCGGCAACGTCTGGGCCCCCAAGGGTTTCGACTGCGTCGGCGGCTGGTCGATCGCCCTGGTCTACGCGTACCCGGCCCGCAATCCCGACTTCGCGCCGAACAAACGCAAGGTGGTGGTCTACGACGGGCACGTCCGCCAGACCGCCGACGTCTCCACGGAAACGACGATCACCGGCTTCCGCGCGGCGGCCGCCGACGCCCACCTCGGCGTCACGGCGTACGACGGCGACTGGGGTGGCTCCGGCGACCAGTTCCTGGTCGACGGCACCCCGGCCGCCGAGCCCGCGACCGGCGGGACGTCGAACTTCTTCATCGCCAACGCCGACAACGCGGCCGCCCCGGGCGTGAAGAACAACTTCAGCGTGGACGCGAAGGCGTTCAACGTCGACAGCATCCCCGCGGGCGCGACGAGCGCGAAGCTCGGCTTCGTCACCAGCGGCGACACCTACCTCGCGCAGAACCTGGCGTTTTCCGTGCCGGTGCCCGAACTCCAGGTCGCCCTGCGCGCGACGCGGCCCAAGGCGCACGCCGGCGAGCCCGTGACGTTCGCCGTCGCCGTGGCCAACCCGGGCGGCGTCGCGGCGTCCGGGGTGCAGGTCGCCGACGAGAACTTTCCGGCCTGCGCCAAGCCACTCGGCACGCTGACGCCGGGTCAGACGGTCACCTACGACTGCACCGGCCCCGCCCCGGCCGACGACTTCACGAACACGGTGAAGGCGACCGGCACGAGCGCGCTCGGTGACGCGCTCGACGGCGCCGCGACCGCCGCCGTCGACGTCGTGCACCCGTCCTTGGGCATGACGAAGACGGCCGACCAGCCCGCCTACCGCGCCGGTGACACCGCGACCTTCACGATCAAGGTCACGAACACCGGCGACACCGGGCTTTCCGACCTGCGGGTCACCGACCCGAAGGCGCCTACGTGCGCCCTCGCCGGGGCTCTTGCCCCCGGCGAAAGCCGCACGACGACGTGCACGGCGAAGGCCCCGATCGCCGACGGCGTCAACACCGCGAGCGCGGTCGCCGCCGACGAGCTCGGCAAGCAGGCCACGGCCACCGCGGACGCCCCCGCACCGACGATCGCGCCCGCCGTCGAGGTCACGAAGACCGCGGACCCGCCGGTGGTCCACGCGGGCGACGCCGTCACGTTCTCCGTCGCGGTCAAGAACACCGGCGACAGCCCGCTCGCACCGGTGAAGGTCACCGACGACACGACGACGTCGTGCTCGCGCACGTTCGCCGGCCTGGCCGCGGGCGCGACGCAGACGTACACGTGCACGGCGAACCCGTCCACGACGACGACGTCCCACGTGACCGCCACCGGCACCGACCTCGCGGGGCAGCCGGTGGCCGCGACCGCGTCGGCGACCGTCACGGTGATCACGCCGGCCCTGACGCTCACGAAGAACGCCGCGCCCGGCACCGTGCGCGTCGGCGACCCGATCACGTTCACGATCACGGTCGCCAACGCCGGCGACGCGCCGCTGACCGAGGTCGCCGTGACCGACGACCGCACGCCGGCGTGCGCGCGCACGATCGGCGCGTTGCCGCCGCGGGGCAGGCAGACGTACACCTGCACCACGCCGGCCCCGCCGGACGACTTCACCAACACGGCGGCCGCGTCGGGGAAGGACGAGCTCGGCCGCAGGGTGAAGGTCACCGACGACGCCGTGGTCGACGTGATCCACCCGGGGGTGGCGCTCGCCGCGCAGGCTTCGCCCGCGGCTGTCCGCGAAGGCGACACGGTGACGTGGACGATCACCGCCACCAACACGGGCGACGTGCCGCTGACCGGCGTGACGGTCGCGGACGACCAGGTCGCGGGGTGCGCGAAGCCGCTCGGAACGCTCCAGCCGCAGGCGACTTCGGCGTACACGTGCACGACGCTCGCGGGCGCGACCGGCTTCACGAACCAGCCGGCGGTGACGGGCGCGGACCCGACGGCCCGGCCGGTGACGGCGAGCGCCGAGGCCGCGTTCGCCGTGCAGCACCCGGGCGTGACGATCACCGCAGAGGTCACGGCCGGCCCGTTCCGCGAGGGCGACGCGGTGCCCCTGCGGATCACGGTGCGCAACACGGGTGACGTGCCGCTGACCGGCGTGCGGGTCACGGACTCGCAGGTGCCTGGTGGGCACGCCAAGGCAGGCATGCCGACTGCCGCCACACCAGCGCCAAGCACGCCAACCCCGGCCACCCGAGCCGCCACCCCGCGGCCCACCGGACCGCAGGCGCGAGCCACCGGCTGCGCCCAGGTTCTCGAAGCCTCCCTCGAACCCGGCGGCACCCGAGACTTCGGCTGCACCCTCACCGCACCGGCCGACGACGTCACCGCGGCCGTCCTGGTCGCCGCCACGCCACCCATCGGCTCCACGGTCACCGCGAAGGCCGAAGCCACCGTCGACGTCGTGCACCCGGCCGTCACGATCGGCCGGACCGTCGAGCCGAAGACCGTCCGGCCCGGCGATACCGTCACCTCGACGATCACCGTCACCAACACCGGTGACAGCGTGCTGCGCGAAGTCTCCGTGGCTGATCCCGGCGCACCGGCATGCGCCAAATCCCTGGGCCAGCTGGAACCGCAGGCGAAGCAGGCCTACACCTGCACCGAAAGCGCGAGCCAAGAAGACTTCACCGCCACCGCGGCAGTCACCGCCACCGACGCCACGAACCGTCCCGTGACCGCCACCGCCGGGGAACCGGTCGATGTCATCCACCCGGCGGTCACCATCACGAACGACGCCACGCCTGCGCAGGTCCGGCAAGGCGACACCGTCACGTTCACCCTCGTCGTCGCGAACACCGGCGATGTCCCACTGACCGACGTCTCCATCGCGGACAGTCGCACTCCGGCGTGCGCTCAGACCATCGGCACCCTCCCTCCCGGCGCTTCCCAGCACCACTCCTGCACGGTAAACGCCGGCACCGACAGTTTTGTGAGCTCCGCCACCGCGATCGGCACCGATCCGACGAACCGCCAGGTCAGCGCCAGCGACGACGCGTCCTACACCGTCCAGCACCCCGCACTCGAGATCATCCAGGTCGCGAAGGGCCCCTTCCGCGAAGGCGACACCGTGCCCCTCGCGATCACCGTCACCAACACCGGTGACGTCGCGCTGACCGACGTCAAGGTCAGCGAGCCCTGCGTGAAGGCCTTCGACAGCCTCGAACCCGGTACGACGCAGAAGTTCGACTGCGCCACGACCGCACCGCCAAACGACGTCGTGAGCACCGCGAAGGCCACGGCCATACCCCCGATCGGCCCGCCGGTCGCCGCCGAGGACGCCGACGAGCTCGACGTCATTCACCCGGCCGTGAAGATCACTCAAGAAGCGAAGCCGAGCACGGTCCGCGCGGGCGACGACGTCACGTTCACGATCACGGTCACCAACGCCGGCGACGTCCCCCTGACCGACGTCAAGGTCGGCGAATCCTGCGCGAAGAAGTTCGACAAGCTCGAAACGGCGGCGACGCAGACCTACACCTGCACCGGAAAAGCGCCGGACGACGACTTCACCGCCACCGCCGAAGTAACCGGAATGGACCCGCTCAATCGCTCCGTGCAATCGAAAGCCGAAGCGAAAGTCGACGTTGTCCACCCCGAGATCGCCTTGATGAAGGACGCGACGCCGTACGAAGTCCGCCAAGGCGACACCGTCACGTTTTCGATCCTGGTCAAGAACACCGGCGACGTGCCGCTCACCGCCGTGTCCGTCGTCGACGATCACACGACGTCGTGCGCGCACACCGCGCCGGACCTGGCCGCCGACGCCGAAATCACTTACACCTGCACGACGATCGCGGGCAAGGAAGGCTTCACCGGCAAGGCGACCGTCACCGGCCAGGACCCGACCGGCCGCCCGGTGACGGCGTCCGGCGTGGCCACCTTCGAAGTCCGAAGCGGCTGAACGGTCTAACGCTGGAGCGTCCGATTGCCGTTGAATCCGTGTCGGTCGTCGAATGCCGGGCCGGAGGAATGTGACCAGTGCGTTAGGAGGGTTCTCGCTGTAATCGTTCCGTGATACGTTCTCGCGCCGTGTCCCCCATTGGTGAACGTGCTCGCGTGGTGATGGTGTCACTCAGTGTGCTGCTCGGCGTTTTCTCCGCCGCGACCGGCACCTGGATGGCCACCGCCGAAGGAAACACCGCTGAGCTCGGCGCCGCGGCCCTGGTGCTGCCGGACGCGCCGGCCGGCTCCGGGGGCGGCAGCGGCACCGACCTGGCGGGCGGGCAGGCGCAGACCCCGAAACAACCGACGACCGGCGCCCCCGCGCCGACGACGTCCAGCGCGGCACCGACCCCGACCGAGACGTCCGAAGCGCCGAAGCCGACGACGTCGGAAGCGGCCCCGCCGCCGAGCACCAAACCCGCGGCCCGGGTGGCTTCCTCCACCGCCGAGCAGGTCATCTCCCTCGTCAACGACGAGCGCGCGCAGGCGGGCTGCAAGCCGCTGACCGAGGAATCGCACCTGACGAAGGCCGCGCAGGACTACAGCGACGACATGTCCGCCCGGAACTTCTTCGCCCACACCAACCCCGAGGGCGTCACGTTCGACCAGCGCATCAAGAACGCCGGCAACTCGAAGCCCGGCGCGGAGAACATCGCGAAGGGCCAGACGTCCGCGTCGCAGGTCATGACCGCGTGGATGAACTCCGAGGGCCACCGCGCGAACATCCTGAACTGCTCACTCACGAAGATCGGCGTCGGCGTCACCACGAAGGGCTGGTACTGGGTCCAGGACTTCGGGTACTGAGCGCTATTGCCCCGGCGTGTTCCACCGCTCCGCGACTTCGCCGTAGCGCGCCAGCACGGTCGCGCGCAGCTCGGGATCCGTCCGCGGCACCGGCTCGATGAACACCTCGGTGACGTCGTTGAACGACCCGGTCAGCTCGCTCGCCAGCCGGACGCACGCGCGTTCGAGGTCGCCGGCGCTCAGGGAGTCGTCGAAGTCGACGCGGGTGCAGACGAGGACCTGGTCGGTGCCCATCAGCATCGTCTGCAGGTCCACGACGGCCTCGATCTCCGGCGCGGCGGAGAGGTGCTCGCGGATGCCGCGGACGATCTCCGGGTTGGCCTGGCGGCCGATGAGCAGGCCGCGGTTCGTCCGCCCGAGCAGGTAGGCGACGAAGGCGAGCAGCACGCCGATGACGATCGACGCGACGCCGTCCCAGACCTCCGAGCCGGTGATCTGGTGCAGGCCGATGCCGGCGAACGCGACCAGCAGGCCGATCAGCGCGGCGGAGTCCTCGAACAGGACGGTCTTCGGCGTCGGGTCGTCGATCAGGCGGAGGTAGGCCCAGAACGACCGGTTTTCGGCCTTGGACTCCCGGACGGTCTGGCGCACCGCCTGCACCCACGACGTGCCCTCGAGCAGGAAGGCCACCGCCAGCACGATGTAGCTGAGGATCGACGTGCTCTGCGCCTCACCGTGCCCGAAGAGCGTCGAGACACCTTCGTAGAGCGCGAACATCGAGCCCGACGCGAAGATCGACACGGCGGCGAGCAGCGACCAGAAGTAGCGCTCCTTGCCGTAGCCGAAGGGGTGCACGCGGTCGGCGGGGCGGTCGGAACGTTTCAACGCGGTCAGCAGCAGGGCTTCGGTGAACGTGTCGGCCACCGAGTGCGCCGCTTCGGACAGCATCGCGCCCGAGCCGGTGATGATGCCGGCGATCAGCTTCATGATCGCGATCGCCAGGTTCACCCCACCGGCGAGCAGGACGGTCAGCGTGCTTTCGCCACCGGGCTTTTCGGATTCCTCGCTCACCCTGGTGAGCGTAATGGTCAGAGGCGGCGCAGGCCGTGCAGCACGCGTTCCATGAGCGCGACGGCCGGACGGCCGTCCGTGTTCACGCGGGTGTCGTGGATCGTGACCAGGCCCTGCTCGGCCATGTCGTCGAGCAGCACCCGGGCGACGCCGAGCGGCACGCACAGCCGGGCGGCGACCTCGGCGACCGAGCGCGGGTGGTGGCAGAGCGTGCGCACCGAGCGGAACTCGCCGGCCAGGCGGGCGCCGTTCCAGTGGGCGCCGGCCCGGGTCGAAACGAGGGCCTCGATCGCCAGGTGCCGCCGCGACTGCGTCCGGCCGCGCGTGAGGACGTACGGGCGCACCAGGGTCCGCTGGCTGGGAACCTGCTCGGCGATCCGGGGTTCTTCGAGGGGCGGGAGGTCCCGGAGGGCGTGCCGGCCGGCCGATGGTTGACGATCTTCCCCGCGTCCGCCGGCCATGGTCCGGAGGTCCTCGCCCATCCTCGCTGCCCCCTGATTCCGTCATCGTCGAAGTGGCCTCGCTGGCAGCGGTGGCGGCGAGGAAAGGTCAGGATACGCCGGAGGACAGGGCTTTTGGCCAACGTTTCTTGTTGGCCTGATGGGCCATTTCGGTGAATATCATGAACATTATTCGGGAAATCGATTGCCGTGACAAAATCCCAGCTAGTGGACGTCAGGCTCGGTGACGACAGGTAGCCTCCTGGCTACGGAAATGCGCCAACAATGCGCATTTCGCCATGAAAACGGCCCCGGCCAGGAATTCTGACCGGGGCCGCGCGCATTTCGATCTCTACGTCACTCTTTTGCGAGTGACGGCGCACCGAGAGCGATCGGCTTCGCCTCCGGCTTGCGCTTGACCGATTCGAGCAGCATCTGCGCGACGTCGACGATCTCGACCTTCTCGCTCGCGCTGCCGTCGGCCTGGCGGGCCGTCAGGCCGTCGTTCAGCATCACCTTGCAGAACGGGCAGCCGGTCGCGATCTTCGTCGGCGCGGTGCCGAGCGCCTCGTCGACGCGCTCGACGTTGATCCGCTTGCCGATCTTCTCTTCCATCCACATCCGCGCGCCGCCCGCGCCGCAGCACATCGACTTGTCGCCGTGCCGCGGCATCTCGCGCAGCTTCGCGCCGGTCGCGCCGACGAGCTCGCGCGGCGCCTCGTACACCTTGTTGTGGCGGCCGAGGTAGCACGGGTCGTGGTAGGTGACGTCCTCGGCGACCGGCGCCACCGGCACCAGCTGCTTCTCCCGCACCAGCCGGTTCAGCAGCTGCGTGTGGTGCACGACGTCGAACTGGCCGCCCAGCTCCGGGTACTCGTTGGCGAGGGTGTTGAAGCAGTGCGCGCAGGTCACGACGACCTTGCGGGCCTTCCGCTCGCGACCCTCGAACACCGAGTTCAGGACCTCGACGTTCTGCTGGGCCAGCATCTGGAAGAGGAACTCGTTGCCCGCGCGCCGCGCCGGGTCACCGGTGCACGACTCCTCCGAGCCGAGCACCTGGTACTTCACGTCCGCCATGTGCAGCAGCTCCGCGACCGCGCGCGTCGTCTTCTTCGCGCGGTCCTCGAACGCGCCGGCACAGCCGACCCAGAACAGGTATTCGGCGTCGCCCAGGTCGCCGTCGAACACCGGGACCTCGAAGCCGAGGTCCTCGGTCCAGGCCAGCCGGTCCTTGGCGTTCTGGCCCCACGGGTTGCCCTTGTTCTCCAGGTTCTTGAACATGCCGTTCAGCTCGCTGGGGAACGACGACTCGATCATCACCTGGTAGCGGCGCATGTCGACGATGTGGTCGACGTGCTCGATGTCGACCGGGCACTGCTCGACGCAGGCGCCGCAGCTGGTGCAGGACCACAGGACGTCGGGGTCGATGACCCCGCCGTCGTCGCCGATCAGCGCCTTCTGGGACTCGGCGATCGCGAGGACGTCGATCCCGGCGTACATGTTGTCGCCGGACAAACCGACCTCGTCGCCCGCCATGTCGCGCTTGCCGCCGGCCATCAGGTACGGCGCCTTCGCGTAGGCGTGGTCACGCAGCTGCGTGATCAGCAGCTTCGGCGACAGCGGCTTGCCGGTGTTCCACGCGGGGCACTGCTCCTGGCAGCGGCCGCACTCGGTGCACGTCGAGAAGTCCAGCCAGCCCTTCCAGCTGAAGTCCTCGACCTTGCCGACGCCGAAGGTGTCCTCGTCCGGGTCGGCTTCCTCGAGGTCGAGGACCTTGCCGCCGCTCATCATCGGCTTGAGCGCGCCGAGGGCGACGCCGCCGTCGGCCTCGCGCTTGAAGTAGATGTTGAAGAACGCGCTGAACCGGTGCCAGGCGATGCCCATGGTCATCGTGCGCGCCACGACGATCAGCCAGACGGTGGCGCTCATCAGCTTGACGAACGCGAACACCGTGACCAGGTTCGGGCTGGCCGGCAGCAGCTGGCCGATCGGGTTGGAGACGAAGGACGCCCACAGCGGTCCTTCGTGCGTGTTCAGCGCAGACTTCGCGGCGCGGACGCCGATGATGCCGATGCCCTCGATGAGGACGACAGCCTCGACGAAGTAAGCCCACTTGAAGCTCGACCCGGCGAAGCGTGACTGGCGGTCGGCGCGGCGCGGGTGGTTGCGCTGGCGGATCGCCATCAGCACCAGGATGCCGACGATCGTGCCGAGCCCGAGCAGCTCCATGAGCAGCTGGAACGGCGGGAAGTCGTCGAGGTACGGCCAGCCCCACGTCGGGACGAAGACCTCGCCGTACGCCTCGAACAGGGCCAGCGAGCCGAGCAGGAAGCCCCACATGACGAGCCAGTGCGCGGGACCGACGCTGCGCTTGCGGTTCATCCGCGTGTGCGCGGCGAACTCCTTGATCAGCGTCTTCATGCGCGGCACAAAGGGCCCGTTGCGCGTCGAGTCGGGCTGCCCGAGGCGGATCACCCGCACGAAACGGGCGATCGTCGCGGCGAACATGCCCCAGGCGACGAGGCCCAGCACGACGGAGATTCCGCCGAGCGTCAGTTGCAGAGCGCCCATCGTTCGGGTGCCTTTCGTCCGGGTGGATCAGTGGTGGTGTCGGGAGACTAACCTTCCTTACTGATGAGTAACCCGTTGAGTGGGCCTAAGTCCCACCGATGTGGTGTACGTCGCTCTTTGTTTCGGGACGATCGTTCAGGTAGTTTTCACCCTATGGGTGCGTACCTTCTCCTCGCGTTGGCGATCGCCGCCGAGGTCTCCGCGACGGTCTCGTTGAAGCTCTCCGAGGGCTTTTCCAAGCTCGGGCCGTCGATCGTTGTCGTGCTCGGGTACGCCGTCGCGTTCATCGTGCTCGCGCGGGTCCTGAAGATGGGGTTGGCGGTCGGGGTCGTGTACGCGATCTGGGCCGCGGCCGGGGTCGCCCTGGTGGCGATCATCGGCGTCGTGTTCCTCAAGGAGCCGGTCAACGCGGCGATGATCGCCGGGCTGGCGCTGGTCATCGGCGGTGTCGTGCTGATCGAGATCGGGAGTGCTTCGACGTGAAACTGCAGGTCGACGGCCGCAAGGCCCGTGGCGACAAGCGGCGCGCGGAGATCATCGAGGCGACGCTGCGGGTCATCGAGCGGGACGGCGTCGCCGGCGTCACGCACCGGATCGTCGCGGCCGAGGCCGGCGTCCCGACGACGTCCACGACCTACCACTTCTCCTCGCTGGACGACCTGCTCATCGCGACGCTCATCTCGTGCGCCCGCGACATGGCCACCGAGGTCTACTGGATGATCGACCGGGCCCGGTCACGCGGTTCGCGTGGCGCTTCGGAGGTCGCGGGCCTGCTCGCGGAGGCCTTGGGCCCGCGGCGCGGGCGGACGATGGCCGAGTACGAGCTGTACCTGCTGGCGGCGCGGAAGCCGGAGCTGCGCCCGGCCGCGCGTCGCTGGCTGGACGTCCTGACGTCGATGGTCCGCCACGACGACGAGGTGGCGTTCCGGGTCTTCCTGGCCGGGATCGACGGGCTGCTGATCCAGGGCCTGATCGACGACGAGCCGCCGTCGGCGGAAGAGCTGCGTCCGGTGGTGGACTACCTCCTGAAACCGCGTTGACGGCTGGCTTAGTTTCGGATCATGCGGACCTTCGGTGAATACGAGCTGGACGACGATCGCGCGCGGCTGGACCTCGATGTGGTGTGGAAGTTCCTGTCGACCGAGGCCTACTGGGGCCGGTGGCGGACGCGTTCGCAGGTCGAAGCCGCGATCGACGGCTCCTGGCGGGTCGTCGGCGCCCACCGCGGTGACGAGCTGGTCGGCTTCGCGCGGGCCTTCTCCGACGGCGTCGGCTCGGCTTACCTGGCGGACGTGTTCGTCGTCGATTCCGCCCGCGGCACCGGGCTCGGCAAGGAGCTCGTGCGGGAGATGATCGACAACGGGCCCGGCGCCGGCTTCCGCTGGATGCTGCACACGGCCGACGCGCACGGGCTGTACCGGCAGTTCGGCTTCGGCGAACACACCAAGGGCCGCTACCTGGAGCGCGAGGGCGTCAACAAGGAAGCTCTGCGCTGAGCTTCAGGAAGGCGTCCCACGATCGGGTGGATATTTCGAGCGTTCCGCCCGGGCGGTCCTTCGTGTCACGGATCCGCACCACCTGAGCGAGCGCCACCTCGACGCACTCGGCTTCTTGCCCGCTGTAGCTCGACTTCTGCCAGGTCACCTCAGGCCTCCAGTTCGGCGATCACCCCCTCGATGAACGCGCGCGATTCATCTGCGCCCAAGGCGAGGGATGCCATGGTTTTCGCGGCCGACTTGTAGTCCGCCACCTGATCGTCATCGTAGATGTAGGCGCTGCCGCGATGCTGGTCCAAAAAGACGATCGCGGGCAGGTCGGAGTACTCGAAGACGCTGAAGGAACCGTTGAGACCGGGGTGGAAGCCGCCGCCGAAGGGGACGATCCGCACCGCGAGCCTGCGCGGCAGCCCGAGCAGGTGCCGGAGCTGGTCCAGGTGGATCTCCGGCCCGCCGATCGGCTGCCGGAGCGCGCTTTCGCCGAGCAGGATGGAGCATTCGGGCGCGCGGTACTCGCGGATCGCCGCCTGGCGGATCGTGCGCACCCGCAGCCTCTGCTCCACCAGCTGCGCGGGAGAGCCGCCGTACGCCAGGATCGACCGCGCGTAGTCGGGTGTCTGCAGCAGCCCGTGCACGACCATCGGCTGCCAGCTGAAGATCGAAACCGCTGTGCGCTCGTACTCGGCCAGCGTCGTCAGGATCGCCGGCGCGTCCGGCATCTCCTTCTCCAGCCAGTTCGGTTCCCGGGCGTGCTCGGCCAGCTCGAACAGCCGCTCCCGCTCGGCCACGTCCACCCGCAGCTGCCCGAGCAGGAGCGCGACCTCTTCGAGCTTGGGCACCCGCAACCCAAGCTCCCAATTGGACAGTTCCGCCGGGTGCACGCCGGTGGCCCGGGCCAGCTGGCGCAGCCCGAACCCGCGCTCCTGGCGCGTCTTCCGCAACCCGAACCCCAGTGCTCTCGACCGGGGTGTCGCTATCGGTGGTGACATGACCGCAGTGTGTCATCGGGCACCGACAAAAACGGGCCCGGCACCGTTGCCGATCCGCAACAGCGCCGGGCCCTCTTCGAAAAACTCAGCCCTTGTTCTCGTACACCGGCGTGATCACGGCGCGCGCCAAGGTGTGGCCAAACATGGTGAAGCCGAGGAACGCCGGAGTCGCGTCTTCTGGGACGTCCAGCTTGTCGATGTCCAGCGCGTGCACCGCGAAGTAGTAGCGGTGCGGGCCGTGCCCGGGCGGGGGCGCCGCGCCGAGGAACTGCTTGACCCCGCCGTCGCCCTTCAACGTGACCGCCCCGTCGGGGAGGCCGGAACCGTCGCCCGCGCCGGAGGCCAGCTCCGTCACCGACGCCGGGACGTTGAACACCGCCCAGTGCCAGAAGCCGCTGCCGGTCGGGGCGTCCGGGTCGTAGCACGTCACCGCGAAGCTCTTCGTCTCCGCCGGGAAGCCTTCCCAGGCCAGCTGCGGCGAACGGTCCTCGCCGCCGGCGCCGAAGATGCCGGAGAGGTGGGGCGTGGCCAGGGTTTCGCCGTCGGCGACGTCGTTGCTGCGGAGGGTGAAGGACGGCACGTCGGGCAGGGATTCGTACGGGCCGGGTGCTTGCGGCATGGATCCTCCTGATCACGGAACTGAGCCTGGCGCCAGGTTAGGCCCCTCGACCCGCCCCCGCGTGTCAGGGACGGATCTCAGGGTTCTTTCGGGGGGTTACCCCCATGTGCGCGCCCCTCACCCGGCCATAACGTTTCTCACGCAGAGGAAACAACTGAGGGGAACGACCATGGCGCGCCCGCTTCTGGCTCTGGGTGGCATCGTCCTGATCGGCGTCGGCCTGGCGACCGCGTTCGGCTGGGGCTGGGGATCGGACTTCGACAACAGCAAGACCCTTTCGGAGACCATCCGCAGCGTGAAGCTGGAAGGCGACTCGGGGTCGGTGAAGATCCGCACCGGCACGGGACCGTCGACGGTCCACGAAAAGATCAACTACCACTGGCGCGGCAAGCCGGGCGACACGTTCTTCCGCGTCGACGGCGACCAGCTCGTGCTCACCGACTGCGGGAACAACTGCTCGGTCGACTTCGAGGTGGTCGTGCCCGCGGGCGTGCCGGTGACCGGCCGGATGGACTCGGGCGGCTTGGACGTCGCCGGGGCGGCGAGTGTGGACGTCCAGTCGGACTCCGGCCACGCCCGCGTCGAGGACGTGCCGGGACTGGTGAAGCTGCGGCTGGACAGCGGGGGGATCGACCTGCGGAACGTCGGCGAGGTCCAGGTGCACGCCGATTCGGGCAGCATCAAGGGCGCCGGGGTGCGCGGACCGGTCGACGTGACGTCGTCGAGCGGGAGCGTCGACTTCACGCTGGCGCAGGCGAACAACGTCAAGATCAAGGCCGACAGCGGGAGCGTCGACGTCGAGGTGCCGGGTGGGCCGTACCGCGTCGTCGGGGACAGCGACAGCGGGCGCCGGAACATCGACGTCCCGACCGACGGTTCGGCGCCGAACACGCTCGACCTCACGACCGACAGCGGTAGCGTCACGGTCCGCGCGGCCTGACCTTTTCCTTACTACGGGGGCTTTTTCACCATGGGCAAGATCGAACGGCGCGTGCTGGCGGCCGCGCTGCTGGGGGCCGTCGCGATGTTCGGCGTCGTGGGGTTCGCGCGGGGGGAGGGGCCCGCGGCGCCGGCGCAGGGGGTGCCGGTCGCCGCGGATTCCCACTATCGAGTGACTTCTTGGGTCGGCACCGGAACGAAAGTCGTTGTGCAGCAAGGAAACCCGGATTTCTTCCTTTCTTCCTGGACCGGCCGCCGCTCCTGAACCGTCGGTGGTCGCTGTTAGGAATGGGGTGCGCCGAAGGTCGGCGTGCAGGGGGAGGAAACAGGTCATGGATGTGCGCCGGGTCGTCGCGGTCATCGCGGCGGTCGTGGTCATGGCAGCGCTACCGGCGGTCGCTTCAGCGTCTTCGCTGACGTGGCGGCCGTGCGCGACACAACAAGAGCCGACGGCCGAGTGTGCGACGGTCGACGTGCCGATCGATCGCGCACGGCCGGAGCTGGGGTCGGCGCGGCTCGCGCTGGCCCGGCTGCCGGCGCTCGATCCGGGCCGGCGGATCGGCTCGCTGCTGGTGAACCCGGGCGGGCCGGGCGGCTCCGGTGTCGGGTTCGTGCAGTTCAGCGGCCTGGCCTCGCCGGACCTCGCGCGGCTGCGGCAGCGGTTCGACGTCGTGGGCTTCGACCCGCGTGGCGACTGGTTCAGCACGCCTCGCATCACGTGCGACCCGTCGACGTTGTTCGATCCGGCGCTCGACCGGTTCCCGTCGTCCCGGCCGGGGTTCGAGGCGCTGGTGGCACACAACCGAGCGGCGGGTGAGGACTGCCTGGCCCGCACCGGGCCGTTGCTGGCGAACGCGGACACGCAGAGCGCGGCTGAAGACATCGAGACGATCCGCGCGGCGCTCGGCGAACCGAAGATCTCGTGGCTGGGCTTGTCATACGGCACCGAGCTGGGTGCGGTCTACGCGTCGAAGCACCCCGGCCGGGTCCGCACGATGGTGCTCGACGGCGCCGTCGACCACGCCCGGCCGCTGCGCCTGGCGATCCTCGAAGAGGCCGCGGCGACCGAAGACGCGCTGGTCCGGTTCGCGGACTGGTGCCGCGGCTCGGCCGACTGCGTCTTGCGGGGCCGAGACGTCCTCCGCTTCTACGACGACGTCGTGGCCCGGGCGGCGCGTGGCACGGTGTGGGCGAGCGACCTGGGCCGCCCGGCGACGGCCGACGAAATTTCGGCCGGCGTCTACAACCACCTCTACCTCCGGGAGGAGTGGCCGGCGCTGGGCAAGGCGCTGGCCGCGGCCGGTGGCGAGTTCCCGGACGCCAAGGGGCTGACCGAGCGGAACCAGTTCCTCTCCCCGATCTACGGGGCGTACCGGGCGATCGGCTGCCACGACTTCCCGTCGCCGTTCACCGGGCCGGCGGACCTGGGGGCGATGGCGGGGCTGCTCCGCGCGGTGGCGCCGCACAGCTGGCGGTACTCGGAGTACTGGGACTTCACCAGCGGCTGCACGGGCTGGCCGGTCCCGCCGAAGAACCCACCACAACCCCACCCGGTCCACGGCGCCCCACCGATCCTGGTGGTCGGCGGCGCCCACGACCCGGCGACGCCGCTGGCCTGGGCCCGCGGCCTGGCCTCGAGCATCGACGGTGCGGCGCTGCTGACCCGCACCGGCGACGGCCACACCGGGTTGTTCAACTCGGCGTGCGCCCGCGCGGCGGAGGTGGACTACCTGGTGAGTGGAGTCACACCCGCTCGGGGCCACATCTGCCGCTGAACCCGGGAACAAGAACCCGGACCGGCTCGTTAGGCTGGATACGAAGGTTGAGTGCGGTCGACTCAAGTCCGACTTGACGAGGCGCACGAGGGCCCGACTAAACTTGCCAGAGCCTCGCTCAAGGCGAGGAAGAACGTGCAGGTCACGTACACAGCAGGCTTACACAGGAGGAAAGCACCATGGCGCGAGCGGTCGGCATCGACCTCGGCACGACCAACTCGGTCGTCGCCGTCCTTGAGGGCGGCGAGCCGACGGTCATCGCCAACTCGGAAGGCTCCCGGACCACCCCTTCGATCGTCGCCTTCGCCAAGAACGGCGAAGTGCTGACCGGCCAGCCGGCGAAGAACCAGGCCGTGACGAACGTCGACCGGACCATCCGGTCCGTGAAGCGGCACGTCGGCACCGACTGGAAGACCGAGATCGACGGCAAGAACTACACGTCGCAGGAGATCAGCGCCCGCGTGCTGATGAAGCTCAAGCGCGACGCCGAGGCGTACCTGGGTGAGACCATCACCGACGCGGTGATCACCGTCCCGGCGTACTTCGAGGACGCGCAGCGGCAGGCCACCAAGGAGGCCGGGCAGATCGCCGGCCTGAACGTGCTCCGCATCGTCAACGAGCCGACCGCCGCCGCGCTGGCGTACGGCCTGGACAAGGGCGAGAAGGAGCAGACCATCCTGGTCTTCGACCTCGGTGGTGGCACCTTCGACGTCTCGCTGCTGGAGATCGGCGAGGGCGTCGTCGAGGTCCGCGCGACCTCCGGTGACAACCACCTCGGTGGTGACGACTGGGACGAGCGCATCGTCAAGTGGCTGGTCGACAAGTTCAAGGCCACGAACGGCATCGACCTGACCAAGGACAAGATGGCGCTGCAGCGCATCCGCGAAGCAGCCGAGAAGGCGAAGATCGAGCTGTCCAGCTCGAACTCGGCCGGCATCAACCTGCCCTACATCACGGTCGACGCCGACAAGAACCCGCTGTTCCTCGACGAGCAGCTGTCCCGCGCCGAGTTCCAGAAGATCACCTCGGACCTGCTCGAGCGCACCCGGAACCCGTTCAACAACGTGATCCGCGACGCGAACATCGCCGTCGGCGACATCGACCACGTCGTGCTCGTCGGTGGTTCCACCCGCATGCCGGCCGTGTCCGACCTGGTCAAGGAGCTGACCGGTGGCCGCGAGCCGAACAAGGGCGTGAACCCGGACGAGGTCGTCGCGGTCGGCGCGGCGCTGCAGGCCGGTGTCTTGAAGGGTGAGGTCAAGGACGTCCTGCTGCTGGACGTGACCCCGCTGTCGCTGGGCATCGAGACCAAGGGTGGCGTGTTCACCAAGCTCATCGAGCGCAACACCACGATCCCGACCAAGCGCTCGGAGATCTTCTCCACCGCGGACGACAACCAGCCGTCGGTGCAGATCCAGGTGTTCCAGGGTGAGCGCGAGATCGCCGCGCACAACAAGAAGCTCGGCATGTTCGAGCTGACCGGTCTCCCGCCCGCCCCGCGTGGCGTGCCGCAGATCGAGGTCACCTTCGACATCGACGCGAACGGCATCGTGCACGTCCTGGCCAAGGACCTCGGCACGAACAAGGAGCAGTCGATGACGATCACCGGTGGCTCCGCGCTGCCGAAGGACGACATCGAGCGGATGGTCAAGGACGCCGAGGCGCACGCCGAGGAGGACAAGACCCGTCGCGAAGAGGCCGAGACCCGCAACCAGGCCGAGACGCTGGTCTACCAGACCGAGAAGTTCCTCAAGGACAACGACGACAAGCTGCCCGAGGACCTCAAGGGCAAGGTCAAGTCCGCGATCGACGAGTCGAACGAGGCGCTCAAGGGCACCGACTCGGCGAAGATCCGCGAGTCGATCGAGAAGCTGAACACCGCTTCGCAGGAGCTGGGCACCGCCCTGTACGCCAACGCGAACGCCGACGCGGCCGCGGGTGCGGCCGGCGCTTCCGGTGCGGCCGGTGGCGACGCCGGTGCGGCGGGTGGCCAGGCGAAGGCCGATGACGTGGTGGACGCCGAGATCGTCGAAGAGGACGAGAAGAAGTGACCCACAGCTACGACGAATCCGAGAACCAGGGCCGCGGCCCCGAGGAGCCGGTGGTCGTGCGGGATCGGCGGCGGGTGGACCCCCAGACCGGGCAGGTTCGCCCGCCCGGTCCGGCCCACGCCGCGCCGGAGCCGGAGGAAGCGCCCGTGGAGCACGCGGGCCCCTCGCTCGGCGAGTCCATCATGGACGATTCGGTGGCGGTCGTCTCCGACGTCGAGAAGGAGCTGGCCGAGCGCACCGCCGACCTCCAGCGCCT
Source organism: Amycolatopsis sp. cmx-4-37 (assembly GCA_049998055.1). Taxonomy (GTDB): domain Bacteria; phylum Actinomycetota; class Actinomycetes; order Mycobacteriales; family Pseudonocardiaceae; genus Amycolatopsis. Next base: position 196,452 of record JAEBEK010000011.1, read on the forward strand.
GCAGGCGGAGTACGCCAACTACCGCAAGCGGGTCGAGCGCGACCGCGAGGCGGTCGTCCTCGGGGCGAAGGCGACGGTGGTCAACGACCTGCTGCCGCTGCTCGACGACCTCGAGCGGGCCGAGCAGCACGGTGACCTCACCGGGGCGTTCAAGGCCGTCGGCGACAAGCTGATCAGCGGCCTGCAGCGCGCGGGGCTCGAGTCGTTCGGCAGCGAAGGCGAGCCCTTCGACCCGAGCGTGCACGAAGCCGTGCAGCACAACACCTCGCCGGACGTGGCGGGCCCGACGGTGACCGTGGTCATGCGCCGCGGCTACCGCTTCGGCGACCGGGTCCTGCGGGCGGCGCTGGTCGGGGTCACCGACCACGAGCCCGGCGGCCCGGCGGAGCACCCGCCCGTCGGTGGCGAGCTGCCACTCGGCGGCGGACTCGATGACCAGCAGCAGTAAGCAGTATCCGGTTCAGGTGAAAGGAGGAGGCGCCCGATGAGTGCTCGGGAATGGGTCGGCAAGGACTTCTACCGTGAGCTGGGCGTCTCCTCCGACGCCACGGCGGACGAGATCAAGAAGGCCTACCGCAAGCTGGCCAAGGAAAACCACCCGGACGCGAACTCCGGCAACGCGCAGGCGGAGCAGAAGTTCAAGGCGGTCTCCGAGGCCTACGGCGTGCTCTCCGACGCGAGCAAGCGCAAGGAGTACGACGAGGCGCGGCGGCTGTTCGGCGGCGGGGGCGGGTTCAACTTCCCCGGTGGCGGCGGCACCGGCAGCTTCGACGTCGGCGACATCTTCGGCCAGGCCGGCGCCGCCCAGCAGGGCGGCTTCGGCGGGCTCGGCGACATCCTCGGCGGGCTGTTCGGCCGCGGCCGGACGACGGCGGGCGCGACGGCCAACCGGCCGCAGCGCGGCGCCGACGTCGAGACCGACGTCCGGATCGACTTCGTCGAGGCGGTCAAGGGCGCGACCCTGCCGCTGCGGCTCTCGAGCCCGGCGACCTGTTCGACGTGCGGCGGCAACGGCGCGAAGCCGGGCACGTCGCCGCGAACCTGCCCGACCTGTTCCGGTTCGGGGCTGGTCAGCCGCAGCCAGGGCGCGTTCGCGTTCTCGGAGCCGTGCCGCGACTGCCGCGGGCGCGGGCAGATCATCGACGACCCGTGCCCCGAGTGCGGCGGCGAAGGCGTCAGCACGCGGACCCGCACGCTGACGGTCCGGATCCCGCCGGGCGTCGACGACGACCAGCGGATCCGGCTGGCCGGCCAGGGCGAGCCCGGCCGAGGTGGCGCGCAGGCGGGCGATCTGTACGTCCGGGTGCACGTGGCTCCGCACGCGTTGTTCGGGCGCAAGGGGCTCGACCTGACCATCACCGTGCCGGTCGACTTCACCGAACTGGCGCTCGGCACCACGATCACGGTGCCGACGCTCGAAGGCAAGGTCTCGCTCAAGGTGCCGCCGGGCACCGCGAGCGGGCGGGTGCTGCGCGTGCGCGGCAAGGGCATCGCGAAGCGCGACGGTTCGCAGGGTGACCTGCTCGTCACCCTCCAGGCGGCGATTCCCGCCAAACTGGACGACAAGGCGCGCGAAGCACTGCAGACGTACGCCGAGTCGATGGCCGGGCACGACCCCCGGCCCGAGATCACTGAGCTGCTCGAAGGCAGGTGAGCGGGATGTTCGGCGGGATCCCCCAGGAAGGCGACGAAGAGACCCCGGTGTTCGTCATCTCGGTGGCGGCCCAGCTCGCCGGGATGCACGCGCAGACGTTGCGCACCTACGACCGGCAGGGACTGGTGTCGCCGGGCCGCACCTCCGGGGGCGGGCGGCGCTATTCGATGCGGGACATCGCGCTGCTGCGCGAAGTCCAGCGCTTGTCGCAGGAGGACGGCGTCAACCTGGCCGGCATCAAGCGCATCATCGAGCTGGAGAACCAGGTCGACGCGCTGCGGGCTCGCCTCGCGGAGCTGACCGAAGAACTGGCCGCGGCTTACGTGGCGGGTGAACGGGCCGCGGCGGCGGCGCACGCGTCCTACCGCCGGGACCTCGTCCCGCTCAACCAGCAGACGGCGATGGTGGTGTGGCGGCCCAAGCGCCGCTGACGTTTTGTGCACCGAAGGCCTCCCCGGGTGACCGGGGAGGCCTTCGTGCGTCAGAGGTCCAGCCGCGGCCACGCTCCGAGGTCGCGCAGCATCCGGCGGTCGTGCGTCGCCACGACGACCGCGGCCGGGGTTTCGAGCAATGCCTCGGTCAGCTCCTCGACGAGCACCGCCGACAGGTGGTTGGTCGGCTCGTCGAAGACGATCAGGTCCGGGCGCCCGGCCAGGCACAAGGCGAGGTCGAGCCGGCGTTGCTGGCCCTGGGACATGCGGCCGACCGGGGTGCGCACGGCTTCCGCGTCGAGCAAGCCCATGCCCGAGAACGGGACGCCCGCCCGCTCGAACAGCTGCCGAGCGGTCAGGTCTTCGGGCCACGCCGGGACTTCCTGGCCCACCAGCGCGATCCGCGCGTCGGGAGCGCAGTGGACGGTGCCGGTCGTCGGCGCCAGTTCGCCCGCGAGGACCGAGAGCAGCGTCGACTTGCCGGCGCCGTTGCCGCCCGTGACGAGCAGCCGGTCGCCGAGGTCCAGGGTCAGCGTCACCGGGCCCGCGAGGCGACCGGCCACGCCGACGCCGTGCAGGCCGGCCGGCGACCGGCGAGGACCGGTACCGAGAGCGGGCCACCGCAACGACAACGGCGGCTCGGGCACGGTCACGCGGTGGGCCTCCAGCGCCGCCCGCTCCCGGTTGAGCGCCTGGACGACGCCGGGTGCGCGGGACTGACGCTGGTGCCGTCCGGTGCCCTTGTCCGGCCGCCAGCCGGTGCTGAGCCGGTCGCGGGCCTGCGTCACCGCGAGCGTGAGCTGCCGGTGCGTGTCCTGCTGCTCCTCGAACTCCTGCACCCAGCGTTCGCGGTCGCGGCGGCGGCCGTCCTGCCAGGCCTGGTAGCCGCCGGCGTAGCTGCGCGGGCGGCCGTCCTGGCTGGGGTCGAGGTCGAGGAACTCGGTCGCGACGTCACCGAGCAGCGCGCGGTCGTGGCTGACGAGGGCGACGCCGCCGTCATGACCGCGCAGGCGGTCGGTGAGGAACGCGAGGCCGCCGGCGTCGAGGTGGTTGCCGGGCTCGTCGAGCAGCAGGAAGTCGTGCCGCGCGCCGAGCAGGCAGGCCAGGCGCACGCGGTAGCGCTGCCCGACGGAGAGCGTGCTGAGCTCGCGGGTCCGGTCGGCGCAGGCGTCGAGGGCTTCGAGGGCGACGTCGACGCGGCGTTCGGCGTCCCACGCGTCGAGGCGCGTGGCCGCGTCGAGCGCTGCGGCGTAACGGTCTTCGGCGAAGTTCTCGGTCGCTGCTTCGAGCGCGCGCAAGGCGTTGTGGGCTTCGCGCAGGGCTTCGGTGGTCAGCGTGCCGACGGTTTCGCCGGACCGGAACGGCATGGTCTGACGGGCGACGCCCATGGTGCCGGTCCGGTGGACGGTGCCGTGGTCGGGCGCTCGCAGTCCGGCGAGAACCTGCAGCAGGGTGGTCTTGCCGCGCCCGTTTTCGCCGACGATCGCCAGCCGGGACCGGGGCGAGACGGTGACGCTCACGTCGTGCAGGACCCGGCGGGAGCCGAGCGTGACGCCGACGCGGTCCGCGCGCAGGTGGGCGTGTTCGGGTACGAGGGAAGTCAAGGGATGCTCCGCAGCTCTGGAGGGAGCCGGGCAGCACGAGTGCGGCCGCCCGGCGAAGGCCGGAACGGCGGGCAGGGAAGAGATCGGTGCGCCGCCGTCAGCGGCGGGTACGCAACCTCGCGAAAACGGCGCAGGAGAACCTCATGATCACGAGGCTAACCCGGCGCGCAGGGGCGGCCAACCGAATAAACGCACCGACCGCGAGCAGCCGGGCAGGGGCTGCTCGCGGTCGGCACCCCGGGGCCGCGGGGACGTCACACCTTGAAGTTCAACAGCTGCTTCACCTCGGCGGTCCTCGACTCGATGACCCGCCGGGCCAGGTCGCGGGCCTGGGCGTTGACGCCACCGCTCGCGCCGTTCTCCGTCCGGGCCAGCTCGACCGCTCCTTGCTGCTGGCCGGTCACCACGTCGAGGAACCTGCGCGGGAACTCACCCGAAGGAGCCGTCCGGAGCGTTGCGACCAGGTCCGGCGAGGTCATCTTCATGCCGCCGTGCCCCGCGTGGGCTTGGGGGTTCATGTCCATCGTCTCGGGCTGACCCCAGTCGTGCAGCCAGCGTTTCATGTCGTCGATCTCGGTCCGCTGGGTGGACTCGATCGCCGCCGCCAGCTCCTTCAACGCCGGTGGCAGCGGGCGGTCCGCGGCGAGGCGGACGATCTCGATGCCCTGCTGGTTCTGGGGGATCAGCATCTGCAGGAACATCACGTCGGCCGCGTTGTGCGCGGGTGGGGCCGCCGTCGCGCTGCAGCCGGCCAGCAGCAGCAGCGCGACGACGGCCGGCAGCACTCTCACTGACGCTGCCAGAGGGCAGGCGTGTTCGGCGGCTCCCAGCCCGCGATCGCCGTGTGCGGCTGGAGGCAGCGGTAGCTCGCGCCGCCGTACGTCACCACGTCGCCGGCCTTGTACGCCGTTCCGGCCGCCCACGTGCCGCTCGAAGGCGGTTTGGTGGGGGTCGTCGTCGGCGGCCGGGTCGTCGTCGGGGGCGGGGTGGTGGTCGGCGGCGGAGTACCGCCGCCGCCGCCGATCTGGAGGTCGACGCAGCTGTAGAACGCGTTGGCCGTGTCGGAGATGTTCCAGACCGCCAGCACCTTCACCCGGCCGGAATAGCCGGCCAGGTTCACCGTGTGCTGGACCGTCGCCGGGGGCTGCTGGTTGTTGCCGTTGATCGACGCGACGAGCGTGTTGCCGACGTAGTAGTCGTAGCTCTTCGTGGCGTGCCGGGCGGTGAACACCCAGTTGAACGTCACCGAAGTGCCGACCGACTTGGCCGGCCAGGGCTTCGACTCGTCGGTCAGCTCGGTGAACTGCGCCAGCCCGGCGTTGCAGCTGCGCAGGCCCTTGGGCCCTTCGACGCTCTGGGGTTCGTAGACGATTTGGCCGCAGTTCGGGACCTTCCCGGCCGCGCAGTTGGCCTGCCGGCTGGGCGGGTCCGAGATGTATCCGTGGGCGCTCGCGCTGGTGGCGGGGAGGACGACGACCAGCACCGGGGCGAGCAGTACACCGGCAGCGGCCGCGAAGAGCTTGCGTTTCCAGGTCATTTCGGCTCCTCGAGGGGGAACAGCGTTGTTCCGGAGGGAGGACGAACGAGCACATCCGGGGAAGATGTGGTCTAGACCATAAGTCGAATCGGGCACAACGGTCAACGAACTACAGCCGTTCAGCGAAAAAGCTAGCCCGCTCGGCTCAGTGCGAAGGTCGGGCCGGTTGCTGCAGGTGTTCGCCGAAGAACGACGTCACCCGGCGCCACGCGTCCCCGGACGCCTCGTGGTGGTAGGTGAACCCGACGACCTTGAGCAGCAGGTTCAACGGCGGTGCGACCTCGATCTTGTTCGCGAACCCGTGGCTCGCTCCGTCGTACTCCTTGACGTCGTGCGGGATTTCACGCTCGGTGAGCGCCGTCTCGAGCTTCGCCGCCGCGCCCCGCAGCGAGAAGTCCTTCTTGCCGAAGCTCGCGACGATCGGGCACGCGTCGTCGAGCACCGACAGGTTCTTCGGCAGCTGCCCGTAGTACGGCGCCGACGCCTCGAAGCCGCGTGACGCCGCGACGAGAGCGAAGCCGCCGCCCATGCAGAACCCGGCGATGCCGACTCGGCCCGAGCAGTCCTCTCGGCCGGCCAGGAGTGCGCGGGCCGCCTCGATGTCGTCGAACGACCGGCCCTGGTTCGCGAACATGTCCGAGAACACGCGACGTACGCACCGGCGGAAACCGCCACGCGCGTACATGTCCGGGCTGAGCGCGAGGTAGCCCTCGGCGGCGAAGCGGTCGGTGATGTCCTTCGTGTCCTGGCTCAGCCCGAACGCGTCGTGGATGAGCACCACACCCGGGTGCGGTCCCTCACCGGCGGGCTCCGCCAGGTAGCCGCCGATCGTCCCGTCCGAAACCGGAATAGTCATCTCCATATCGGCGAAGATAGCGAGAATCCGCGCGGCCTGCCGAGTGTCCTCAGTCCAGGGTGAACGGGTCGAACCGGATGCGCTCGAGCTCGACGCCGGCGGTCAGCAGCTTCGCGATCGTCGCCCGGATCATCGGGGGTGAGCCGGAGACGAGGATGTCGTGGTCCTTCCAGGAACCGCGCTGGGTCACCGCGTGCGCGAGCGTGCCGCGGTCGCCGCCCGGGATCGCGCCCTCCTCGGTCACCGGGGTGACCGTCAGCCACTTCGACACCGCGGTCAGCCGCCGGAGGTCGTCCAGCGCGTACAGGTCCTCGGGTCTTTTGCCGCCGAAGAACAGGTGCACCGGCGGGTTGCGCTTCCAGCGCGCGAGGTCGTCGAGGATCGAGACGAAGGGGGTGACCCCGGTTCCGCCGGCGATCATCAGCAGCCGCTTGCGCGTCGCGGTCGGGCGCACGTTGAGCGTGCCCATCGCCGGCCCGAGCCGCCAGACGTCGCCCTGCTCGGTGTGGTTGACGATGGCGCCGCTGACCCAGCCGCCGGGCACCGTGCGCACGTGGAACGTCAGCTGGCCGTCGCCGCGCGGCGCGGTCGCAGGGGAGAGGTAGCGCCACATCCGCGGCCGCTGCGGCACCTCGACGCTCACGTAGCTGCCGGCGCGGAAGGGCAGCAGTCCTTCGGTCTGCACCCGCACCACCGCGACGTCGCGGGACAGCTTGCGGTGGTCGAGCACCCGCGCCGCCCACGACGCCGGCCCGGTCTCGGCCTGCGCGGCCTCGCGCATGTTCTTGGCGATGATCCCGTACGCCGTCGTCCACGCGCACTCCACCTCGTGCGTCCACTTCTGCCCGAGGAACCGTTTCAGCGCGGACAGCAGCGCGACGCCGACGGCGTCGTAGTGGCGGGACACCACGGCGAACTTGCGGTGGTCGCGGCCCAGCTGCCCGAGGAACGTGGTCAGCTCGTCGGGCCGGTCGACCATCTGCACCACGTACACGAGGGCGCGCAACAACCGGCTCCGCTGGTTGGCCATGGAGGCCGGGAACAGATCGCGGCAATCCGGCGCGATGACGAACAACGCGCCGTAGAAGTACTGCGCCAGTTCGCCGGCTTTCGGTTCGATCTCCGCAAAACTTTCACGGATCAGCCTGGCCAGTTCGCGACCTTCCGCAGCCGAAACGGGAACAGTCTGGGGCGGGGTGGAGATCTTCAGTGATTCAGCACTCATCGGGAACGGTAATCTCCAGTCGTGCAAAGGCTTTTTCGCGCCGTGCATGCGGCGTCGCTGTGGCGGTACCGCCCCCGAGGGTTTCCGACTGTAGGCGAATTCCCGTGCAGATGCGCGTGATTCCGCGCGGTCCGCTCGAACGGAGCAATTTCGCCACACCGGGTCAACCCCGTCTGGCACAGCGTAAAAACGATCACCTGAAGGGATTCGCCGAGCGGCGTAACAATTCTCGCGGTTCGTTCGATTCGTGCACCGGAACCGGTGCGTCCGCAATGGGAGGTGTCAGTCGATCGTGAACGGGTCGTACTGGATCTGGTCGAGCGCGCTGCCCGCCACCAGCATGCGCGACACCGTCGCGCGGATCATCGCCGGCGAGCCGGACACGAGGATGTCGTGGTTCGGCCAGGCGCCGTAGCGCGTGATCGCCTCGGCCAGCGTCCCCTGTTCGAACCCGGGGACGTCGCCGCCGCGCTCGACCACCGGCGTCACGTGCAGCCAGGGGTTGGTGGACGCGAGCGCGCGCAGTTCCTCGAGGTCGTAGAGGTCCTCGCGGGCCGGGCCGCCGTAGAACAGCCACGTCTTCGGGTTCTCGCCCCACAGCGCGAGGTGGTCGAGGATCGACCGCAGCGGCGCGATGCCCGTCCCGCCCGCGACCATCAGCACGGCTCGTGACGATTCGCGGTCGACGGTCATCCGGCCGAGTGGCGGGCCGAGGCGCCAGACGTCGCCGGGCTGGGTGTGGCTGACGATCGCCCTGGACACCCAGCCGCCGTCGATGGCGCGGACGTGGAACTCGATGCCGCCGTCCTCGCGCGGCGCGTTCGCCGGCGAGAGGTAGCGCCACAGCCGCGGCCGCTGCGGGACTTCGACGCTCACGTACTGGCCGGGGTGGTAGGGCACGGGCTGGTCGGGCATCAGCCGCACCAGCGCGAGGTCCCAGGTCAGCCGCCGGTGCTCGACCACGGTGGCCTGCCACGACGGCGGGTTCGTGTCGGACGCGGCGGCGTCCTGCATGGCCCGCGCGGCGATGGTGAACGCCTCCGCCCAGGCGCGTTCGACCTGGGGCGTCCACTCCGGGCCGAGGTGGTTCTTGAGCGACGCCAGCAGCGCGGTGCCGACGGCTTCGTAGTGCCGGGGCACCACGCCGAACTTGCGGTGGTCGCGGCCCAGCTGGCGCAGGAAGGGCGCGAGGTCTTCGGGCCGGTCCACCATCTGCACGATGTGCACCAGCGCGCGCACCAGCCGGCCGCGCTGGATCTCCATGTTGATCGGGAAGAAGTCGCGCGTGGTCGGCGCGAGGGTGAACAGCATCCCGTAGAAGAACTGGGAGATCTCCGCGATGTACGGCTCGGACTTCGCCCAGCTGTCCCGGATGAGCTGCACCATCGCCGCGACGGCCGCGGGGGCTTCACGCGGGGCCGAGGACCGGGGGAACGGGCTGACGGAATCGGCTGTCATGGGGTGGTGTTCGCTCGCTGGGGACGGAGGGACGACGGCACCCGGTCAGCCACGGCCGGCCCGGACACGGGGACGGCGTTCGCGCTCACTGCCGCCTCCTGGATCCATCGCCACTGCTGCCACCTCGTTACTCGTCCGGCCCGCGCGCGAGCCACCCGCAGGGTAGCCGCCGGGCAGCCTTTTGCCCGCATTGTTGCTCCGACCGGGTGTATTGCCCCCGGCCACGGCGTGGGCGACCTCACCGGGAGGATCCTTGCTCGCGCAAGCGATCGGCAATAAACTTGTATTGCACAAGTAGTACGTTTTGGGGGGTTCCGGGTGGCGGAGCCCCCGGCCCGGGGCGGAGCCCCGGTACGGCGCTGCAGGAGGGTCCCGATGGGCTTCGACGACACCGACGACGATGTCCGGGTCGAGCTCATGCGCGAGTTGAAGACCGCGTCGCAGCTCCAGCACGCCTGGATCATGCAGGCCTGGCAGGACCAGCCGGGGTTGCACCCGGCGGCCGCGATGCTGCTGTCGGACCTCGCGAAGAACGGCGAAGCGCGGCCGTCCGAGCTGGCCAAGCGCCGGTTCGTCGACCTGTCGGTGGTCAGCAGGCAGATCACGCAGCTGTCCGCGGCCGGGCTCGTCGACCGCCGTCCCGCGCCCGAAGACGGCCGCGCGTCCCTGGTGAGCGTGTCCGAGAAGGGCCGGTCCGAGCTCGCCCGCTGGCGCGCCAACTACCTGGAGTTCATGGAGACCGCGCTCGGCGGCTGGGACGACGAGCGCGTCACCGACCTCATCGGCCGGCTCGCCGAGATGAACGCCGACCTCCGCCGCGCCCTCGGCAGTGCCGCCTGCCTGGCCGACACGACCAAGTGACGCGGTGCCCTCGCGGTAACACCGGCAGTGGCATTTTGCCCGCCGGAATGTCTCCGTTCGGTCCTGACTTGGCGGTGCGCCCCAGGGTTAACGTCGGTGGGTGACGCGTAGCCGGGTCGCACTGCTGTGCGCGTTGGGGATCGACAACTTCGGCTCAGGTCTTTTTCTCCCGTTGGCGCTGGTCTACGTGACGCAAGTGGTCGGCATGCCACTCGTCGTGGCGGGCACGGCCGTCACGCTCGGTACCGTCGGCGGGCTCGTCGTGCCGCCGCTGGCCGGTCGCCTCGTGGACCGCGTAGGGCCGCGCGCGGTGGTGATCGGCGCCCAGCTGCTGCAGGCCGCCGGTGCGGGCGCGTACCTGCTCGCGAACAGCGCGGGCCTGGTGGTCGTCGCCGCGGTCCTGCTCTCCGCCGGCCAGCAGCTGTTCTACAGCTCCCTGTTCGTGCTCATCGCCGACGTCGCGGGCGACGTCCCGAAGGATCGGCCGTTCGCCGAGGTGGGGATGGTGCGGGCCGGCTGCTTCGGCCTCGGCGGGCTCGTCGCGGGTGCGTTGCTGACGTGGCTCGGTGCGGGCGGGTACCGGGTCGCGCTCGTCCTCGACGTCGCGACGTTCTTCGTGGCGGCGTCGATCCTCGCCCTCTTCTGCCGGATCGCGCGGCCGCACCGGCAGCACGACGAGCGGTCCGTCAAGGTGCTCCGCGACCGGCCGTACCTCGCCTTGATCCTGTTCAGCGGGCTCTTCGGGCTTTCGCTCGACTTCTTCCTGATCGGTACGCCGGTGTTCGTGCTCGACCGGCTGCACGGCCCGGCGTGGCTGCCCGGCGCGATCCTCGCCCTGCTGACCGTGCTGACGAGCGTCGGCGGCACGCTCGCGCTGCGGCTCACCGCCCGCTTGACCCGGATCGCGGCGATGCGAGCCGGCTCGGCGCTGTTCGCCGCGTGGTGCCTGGTCAGCCTCGGCGTGCTGCTCGTGCCCGACGGCTGGCGCGTGGGGTACCTGCTGGCGTCAACGCTGGTCTTCGCCGCCGGTGACCTGGTCTTCGGCCCGCGTTCGGGTGCTCTCGCCGAAGCTGCGGCACCTCCGGTGGCCCGCGGCCGTTATCTCGCTGCGTACCAGTACGCGTTCACCGTGGCGCAGGTCCTCGCGCCCGCCGTGGTGGCGTTGTTCTCGGTCGCCGACTGGTTACCCTGGGTGCTGGTCGGGGCGTGCGCCGGCCTCGCCGTGGCCGGGCTCGGCACGCTGGGCCACCGGTTGCCGGCGGGCGCCGTCGCACCTGGTCAGAGTTGAGCGGAACAGACTCAAGTTTTCGTGCGTTAAGGATAGTGTCAGGCTTCGGTCAGGCCTGTCACCAGGACTTTTGATGTACTGAGCATGAGGTGAGGGATGGACGCTTTCAACCCGACCACGAAGACCCAGCAGGCGATCTCGTCCGCGGCGCAGGCGGCCACCATGGCCGGCAACCCGCACGTGTCGGCCGCCCACCTGCTGGGCGCCCTGCTGGCGCAGGGTGAGGGGCTGACCGCACCGCTGCTGACCGCGGTCGGGGCCGACCCGGGGGTGGTGCACAAGGAGCTCGAACCGCTCATCGCGGCGCTGCCGTCCGCGACCGGCGCGACGGTGTCGAGCCCGCAGTTCGACACGTTCGCCGTGAAGTCGCTGACGCACGCGCAGAAGCTGGCGACCGAGCTGGGCGACGAGTACGTCTCGACCGAGCACCTGCTCGTCGGGCTCGCCACCGAAGGCGGCCAGGTGGCCGACCTGCTCAAGCGCCACGGCGCCACGCCGGACGCGCTGCGCGAGGCGTTCGTCAAGGTCCGCGGCTCCGCCCGGATCACCAGCGAAGACCCGGAGAGCACGTTCAAGGCGCTCGAGAAGTACGGCGTCGACCTCACTGCGCGCGCCCGCGCCGGCGAGCTCGACCCGGTCATCGGGCGCGACACCGAGATCCGCCGCGTCGTGCAGGTGCTGTCGCGGCGCACGAAGAACAACCCGGTCCTGATCGGCGAGCCGGGCGTCGGCAAGACGGCCATCGTCGAAGGGCTGGCCCAGCGCATCGTCGCCGGGGACGTGCCCGAGTCGCTGCGCGGCAAGCGCGTCGTCGCCCTCGACCTCGGGTCGATGGTGGCCGGCGCGAAGTTCCGCGGCGAGTTCGAAGAGCGGCTGAAGGCCGTGCTCAAGGAGATCACCGACTCCGCGGGCGAGGTCGTCACCTTCATCGACGAGCTGCACACCATCGTCGGCGCCGGCGCGACCGGCGAGGGCGCGATGGACGCCGGTAACATGATCAAGCCGATGCTCGCCCGCGGCGAGCTGCGGATGGTCGGCGCGACCACCCTCGACGAGTACCGCCAGCACATCGAGAAGGACGCCGCCCTGGAGCGGCGCTTCCAGCAGGTGCTCGTAGGCGAGCCGTCGCCGGAGGACACCATCGCGATCCTGCGCGGGCTGAAGGAGCGCTACGAGGTGCACCACGGTGTCCGCATCACGGACGCCGCGCTGGTCGCTGCCTCGACGCTGTCCGACCGCTACATCACCGCGCGCTTCCTGCCGGACAAGGCCATCGACCTGGTCGACGAGGCCGCGTCCAAGCTGCGCATGGAGATCGACTCGCGGCCGGTGGAGATCGACGAGGTCGAGCGCGCCGTGCGCCGCCTGGAGATCGAGGAGATGGCGCTCGCCAAGGAGAGCGACGCCGCCTCGAAGGACCGGCTCACCGCGTTGCGCGCGGAGCTGGCCGAGAAGCGCGAGACGCTGACCGCGTTGACCGCGCGCTGGCAGAACGAGAAGGGCTCCATCGAGAAGGTCCGCGAGCTCAAGGAGCAGCTGGAGCAGCTGCGCGGCGAGTCCGAGCGCGCCGAGCGCGACGGCGACCTGGGCAAGGCCGCCGAGCTGCGCTACGGCCGGATCCCGGCGCTGGAGAAGGAGTTCGAAGCGGCCACCGCGGCGAGCGAGGCCAGCCAGCAGAACGTGATGCTGAAGGAAGAGGTCGGCGCGGACGACGTCGCCGACGTCGTGGCCGCGTGGACCGGCATCCCGGCGGGCCGGCTGCTCGAAGGCGAGACCGGCAAGCTCCTCCGGATGGAGGACGAGCTGGGCCGCCGCGTCATCGGGCAGCAGGAAGCCGTGCAGGTCGTCTCGGACGCGGTGCGCCGCAGCCGGGCCGGCGTCGCCGACCCCGACCGCCCGACCGGCTCGTTCCTGTTCCTCGGCCCGACCGGTGTCGGCAAGACCGAGCTGGCGAAGGCGCTGGCCGAGTTCCTGTTCGACGACGAGCGCGCGATGCAGCGCATCGACATGAGCGAGTACGCCGAGAAGCACTCGGTGGCGCGCCTGGTCGGCGCCCCGCCGGGGTACGTCGGGTACGACCAGGGCGGGCAGCTGACCGAGGCCGTCCGGCGCCGGCCGTACTCGGTGGTGCTGCTCGACGAGGTGGAGAAGGCCCACCCGGACGTCTTCGACGTGCTGCTGCAGGTCCTCGACGACGGGCGGCTGACCGACGGCCAGGGCCGGACGGTGGACTTCCGCAACACCATCCTGATCCTGACCTCGAACCTCGGTTCGCAGGCCATCGCCGACCCGTCGCTCGACGAGCGGCAGCGGAAAGACGCGGTGCTGTCGGTGGTGCAGCGGCAGTTCAAGCCGGAGTTCCTCAACCGGCTCGACGACATCGTCGTGTTCCACTCGCTCGGCACCGAGCAGCTGACGTCCATTGTGGACATCCAGGTGGCGCGGCTGGCTTCGCGGCTGGCCCAGCGCCGGCTGAACCTGGAGGTCACCGACGGCGCCCGCGAGTGGCTCGCGCTCAACGGCTTCGACCCGATCTACGGCGCCCGCCCGCTGCGGCGGCTGATCCAGTCGGCGATCGGCGACAAGCTGGCGAAGGAGCTGCTGTCCGGCGAGGTCCGCGACGGCGACACGGTCCGGGTCGACATCCCGGCGCTGGAAGCCGGCGACGCGCTGACGGTCACCCGCGTCTGACCCGCAAGTCCGTGAATGTCGCATTGAGGGACTTCAAGTCCCTCAATGCGACATTCACGGCTTCTCCACCGGCTCACCGGGCGTCCACAGTGGTGAGTTGTGGAGACTTGTCGACTCGGGAGGCGGGAATTGATCCGAACGGGCCCGGCGACACGGGTACCGGCGATCATCTCTTCGGCGTAGCAGGCGATACCCTGCACGTCGTGGGTATTCCGGCGTGGATCTGGTTCGTCATCGCCGCCGTCGCGCTGGTGGCGGGGCTGGGGCTGCTCGCGGCCGACCGGGCGAAGGAGGGCTCGCGCAATCGCGAGCGAATGCGCTGGGCGCAGTTGCGCGGCTGGCAGTTCGTCGAGGAGGACGAACGGCTGCCGCAGCAGTGGTCCAACGGCGCGATCGGCTACTTCGGCGCGGACGCCGCGGTGAACGTCGTCGCGGGTTCGACCTTCACCTCCGACGGCCGCCGTCCCGTGTTCATCTTCGACATCGAGTCCGAGGGGCAGATCCCGGCGGTCGTCGTCGCCGTGCGCTGCAACAAGAAGCACCGGATCCCGATCGAGATGTGGCTGTCCAGCGTGCCGTTCCAGCGCGCCGACATGCCCGAGATGCTCGGCCCGATCGGCTCCCGCTACGCCTTCGCGGACGACGCCGACGGCGCCCGCGCGGTGATCACGCAGGAGCTCGTCGACGCGGCGGACCAGCTCGGCGGCGACGTCGGCGTGGCCTGGCTCGAGGCCGAGTGGGTGCTCGCCAGCGTCGTTCCGACGGCCGGCCCGTCCCGGTTGGAGCGCCTGCTGCGTGACCTGGGCGAGATCGCGGACATCGTCGACCCGTTCGACGAGGACTACGACGCGGGCCGCCACCAGGCGAGCGCGCCCATCCCGTCCGTCGGGGGCACCCCGCCGACCCCCGCCGCGGGGACGCCGGTCCAGCAGCCGCCCGCCGAACCGCCGGCGCCGCAGAACTAGAGGCCGGGCACCCGCTGGTCGAGCACGCTCGCCGTCAGTGCCGGGTGCTGGTCGAGGGCGCCGCGCACGGTGGTCGTGGCGCCCTGGACGTGGACGACGTGGTCGACTCCGAGGTCGCCGCTGAACGAGCCCGATGCCCGGCTCTGTGACGTCTTGACCAGGCCCGACGCCGGCCCGAGCTGGCCGCCGAGTTCGTGCGCCTGGCCCACGTCGAGGTCGCCGGCGAAGTTGCCGACGACGTGCTGCTCGGACGCCGTGCCGACCGCACCCAGCCGGCCGAGGTCGACGGCCTGACCGGACGAGTGGCGGGCCGCGATCCCGCCCGTGAGGTCTTCTGCGAACAGCCCGGCGTCGAGCTGCTCGGCGTTCTCGCTCAGGACGTCGACACCCTTGGTGAGCCAGACGCCCTGGTGCCCCCGCTCGACGACGCCCGCGCGGTCGCCGCGCGTGGCGACGGCCTCCGTGAGGTCGGACGCGAGCCGGGTGTCACCGAGCTGTTTGACGACGACGTCGCGACGGCTCGCGGAGAGCGTGTCGCCGTCGCTGTCGAGCGTCGTCGTGTGGCGGTGGCCGATCGGCAGCGGGAGGTCGGGCGGGGCCGCGAGTGCCACCGCGGGGGCCGCGAACAGGAGAGCCACGGGTGCCGCGCCGGCGGCGACCCTGGGCAGGTAGCCGCTCCTGCGCCTGCTGTGCTTACCCATGTCCGGGACGATAACCCGGGCCCGCAACGGCTGCACCCGCAGGCCCTGACCTGTGGGTATCGTTCACCAACATGACCACTACCGCCGTGATCACCGGAGCCACCGCGGGCATCGGCGCGCAGTTCGCGCGCACGCTCGCCGCCGAGAAGTACGACCTGGTCCTCGTCGCCCGCGACGCCACGCGGCTGGAGGCCTATGCCGCTGAGCTGCGGGAAAAGCACGGCGTCGCCGTCGAGGTGCTCCCCGCCGACCTGTCCGAAGTGGACGGACGGACGGCGGTCGAGGAGCGGCTCGCGGCCGGTCCGGTCGACCTGCTGGTGAACAACGCCGGGTTCGGGCTGAACGGCGACTTCTGGACGATCCCGCCCGACGCGCTGCAGCGCCAGCTCGACGTCAACGTCACCGCCGTCCTGCGGCTGACCCGGGCCGTGCTGCCCGGCATGATCCAGCGCGGCCACGGCGAGATCATCCAGGTCAGCAGCGTCGCGGGGTTCTTCAGCGGCCGCGGCTCGACGTACACGGCCAGCAAGAACTGGGTCACGTCGTTCACCGAAGGCATCGCCGCGTCGCTGCCGAAGGGTGTCCGGATGATGGCGCTCTGCCCGGGTTTCACCGCGACCGAGTTCCACCAGCGGGCCGGCATCGGCAAGCCGGGCCCGAAAATCGCCTGGCTGGGTGTCGAACAGGTGGTCGGCGAGGCGCTCGCGGACCTGCGCCGCGGCAAGGTGATCTCGGTGCCGAGCCTGCAGTACAAGGCCGTCGTCGCGATCGGCGGGCTGCTGCCGCGTGCGGTGCTGCGCCGGATCAGCGGCGGCTTCGGCGGCAAGGGCCGCACCTGAGCCGGAGCTTTCACGTGAAAGCTCCGGAGTAGGGCTGTCCCTACCCCGAAGACGCGCGTGCGCACCAGGGTGGTCGAGGGGCTGTCTCCCTAGCGTTTTACGCATGACGAATGAGGCGGTTCGGCTCGAGGCCGTGCGCAAGGAGTACGACGGCGTGGTCGCGCTGGACGGGGTCTCGATCTCGTTCCCCCGCGGCGGGTTCACCGCGGTGATGGGCCCGTCCGGGTCGGGCAAGAGCACGTTCCTGCACTGCGCGGCCGGCCTCGACCGGCCGACGTCGGGCCGCGTCGTGCTCGACGGCCAGGACCTCGACGGCAAGAGCGAGACGTACCTGACGAAGCTGCGCCGCGACCGCGTCGGCTTCGTCTTCCAGGCGTTCAACCTGCTCTCGGCGCTGACGGTCGAGCAGAACGTCGTGCTGCCGCTGCAGCTGGCCGGCAAGCGCCCGGACAAGCGGCTCGTGGCGCGGATCCTCACGCACGTCGGGCTCGACGGGCGCCGCAAGCACCTGCCCGGGCAGCTCTCCGGCGGCCAGCAGCAGCGCGTCGCGATCGCGCGCGCCCTGGTCACGAACCCGGCCGTGCTGTTCGCCGACGAGCCGACCGGCGCGCTCGACACCCGCACCGCCGCGGACGTGCTCGGCCTGCTCCGCGACTCCGTCCGGACGTCCGGCCAGACGGTGATCATGGTGACGCACGACCCGGTCGCCGCGTCCTACGCCGACGAGGTCGTGTTCCTGGCCGACGGCCGGATCGCCGGGCGGCTCTCCCGGCCGACCGCGGAAGCCGTCGCCGAGCGGATGACCCACCTCGGGGCCTGGGACCGGACGGCGGTGCGGGCCTGATGTTCAAGCTCGCGATGCGCACCCTCCGCCTGCGCAAGGGTGGCTTCCTGGCGACCTTCGTCGCGGTCTTCTTCGGCGCGTTGATCGTCTCCGCGTGCGGTGGCCTGATGGAGACGGGCATCCGGTCCGAGACGCCGGTGCAGCGGCTGGCCGCGGCGCCGATCGTCGTCGGCGGGCAGCAGAAGCTCGCACTGCCCGAAGAGGACCCGGCGACCCTCGACCCCGAGGACAAGCACAAGTTCAAGAACGCGACGCTGCCCGAGCGCGTCCGGGTCGACGCGTCTCTGGCCGACCGCCTGCGCGCGGTCCCGGGCGTCACGGACGTGGTCGGCGAGGTCAGCTTCCCCGCGCAGATCGGCGCCAGCAGCGCGCTCGGCCACGCGTGGGATTCCGCCGCGCTGACGCCGTACGCGCTGAAGGGCGAAGCGCCGAAGCCGGGCGAAGTCGTGGTCGACGCCGGGCTCGGGCTCGCCGTCGGGGACACGCTGCCGGTCGCCGCGCACGGCAGCGTCGGCGAGTACCGGATCTCCGGCATCGCCGAAGCGCCGCAGGCCATGCGGGACTCGGCGGTGTTCTTCGCGGCTTCGGACGCTTCACGGCTTTCGGGACACCCCGGGCAGTTCGACGCCATCGGCGTCTTCGGTGGTGACGCCGCCGCGGTGTCGGCGGTGGTCGGGGACGCGGGGGTCGTGATGACCGGCGCCGACCGTGGTCTTCTCGAGTTCCCCGAGGTGGGCAAGAGCGGCGAGAACCTGATCGTGCTGGCCGCCGTCTCGGGCGGGTTGTCGGCGATGGTCATGGTGTTCGTCGTCGCGGGCACGCTCACGCTGTCGACCCAGCAGCGCCAGCGCGAACTGGCGCTGCTGCGCGCGATCGGCACGACCCCCCGCCAGCTGCGGCGGATGGTCCTCGGCGAGGCGCTGGTCGTCGGCGTGCTCGCGGTCGCCGTCGCGGTCGTGCTCGGCCCGGTGCTCGGGAAGTGGCTGTTCGGCGAGCTCGCGGCCAACCACGTCGTGCCGGACGTGCTGCGGTTCGAGCAGGGCTGGCTCCCGGCGACGGTCGCCGCGGGTGCGTCTTTGCTGGCGGTCATCGCCGCGTCTTTCGTCGCCGGACGCCGTGCGTCGAAGGTCCGCCCGACCGAGGCGCTCGCCGAGGCTGCCGTCGAACGGCGCTGGCTGACGCCGATCCGGGTGATCACCGCGATCCTGTGCTTCGCGGGCGGAACGGCGCTGGCCATCGTCACGGTCGCCGTGATGACCGGCCCGGTCGCGGCCAGCACGGCCGGCCCCGCGGTGATGCTGTGGGCGTTCGGGCTCGCGGCGATCAGTCCCGGCGTCACCAAGGTGACGGCGATGCTGCTGCGCTGGCCGGTCCAGGCCTTCAGCGGTGTCACCGGCCGGGTCGCGCTGCTCAACACCCGCGTCGGCGCGGTCCGGACGGCCGGCGCGGTCACCCCGATCATGCTCGCTGTCGGCATCGCGACCGCCAACATCTACCTGCAGACCACCCAGGAAGCCGTCTCGAACCAGGCGTACACCGAGGACCTCCGGGCGGACGCGGTCGTCGCCGGGCCGGGCGGGCTCGACCCGTCGGTGCTGGGGCGGGTGCGGTCGACGCCGGGGGTCGCCGGTGCGTCCGAGTACGTCACCAGCACGGTGTTCGTCGAGCAGCCCTACGACTCCAACCAGGACGACGACGGCTGGCCCGCGCTCGGCGTCAGCGAGCTGACCGGCAACGCCGTCGAGGTACCGACCACGCTCGGCCGCCAGGTCGGCGACACGCTGTCGGTGCGGCTCGGCGACGGCACGCCGGTGGACGTGCGGGTGGCCGCGGTCGTGAGCCAGCGCGCCGGGTTCGAACGGCTCGTGCTGCCCGCGTCGCTGCTGGCTCCGCACACGACCCTCGGACTCGCCCCGCAGCTGTTGGTGCGGGCGGCCGAAGGCGTCGACACGGCGACGCTGACTTCGCGGCTTCGCGAGGCGACAGCCGGGTTGCCGGTGGCTGTCGGTGATCGGGACGTGCTCATCGCGGCACACGCGAAGGGCAACGAAATCGGCGCGTGGGTCAACTACCTGCTCGTCGGGATGATCATCGCGTACACGGTGATTTCGGTCGTCAACACGCTGGTGATGGCCACGGCCAAGCGCCGCCGGGAGTTCGGGCTGCAGCGGCTGAGCGGGTTCACCCGCGGCCAGGTGCTGCGGATGGCCGGTGTCGAAGGCGGGCTGATCGCGGCCATCGCGGTGCTGCTCGGGACGCTGGTCTCGGCGGGTTCGATCGTGCCGTTCTGCCTGGTGGTGAGCGGATCCGTGCTGCCGTCCGGGCCGATCGCGATCTACCTGGTGGTGCTCGCGATCGCCGTGGTGCTCTCGCTCGTCGCGATCCTCGTGCCGGCCTGGGCGGCGACGCGCGGGCGTGCGGTCGACGCCACATCCATCGGTGAGTGAGAACGGCCGTGTGTAAGACTCTCGGCCGTGGCGAACCCCGGGTTGGATCAAGCGGCGAAACTCGAATTGGCCAGGCTGGTCACCGATCTTTCCGTGGTGCACGGAAAAGTGACCCTGGCGTCCGGCAAGGAAGCCGACTACTACATCGACCTCCGGCGCGCGACGTTGCACCACGCGGCCGCGCCGCTGATCGGCAAGCTGCTGCGCCAGCTCACCGCGGACTGGGACTACGTCGCCGCGGGCGGGCTGACGCTCGGTGCCGACCCGGTCGCGCTGGCGATGCTGCACTCCGCGGCGACCGACGGGGTCGTGCTCGACGCGTTCGTCGTCCGGAAGTCCGTCAAGGAACACGGCATGCAGCGGCGCATCGAGGGCATGGAGGTCCGGGGGCAGCGCGTGCTGGCGGTCGAGGACACGTCGACGACCGGCGGCAGCGTCCTCGAAGCGGTCGCGGCCCTGCGTGAAGCGGGCGCGAACGTGATCGGCGTGGTGACGGTGGTCGACCGCGACACCGGGGCGCGGGAGGCCATCGAGAAGGAAGGCCTGGAGTACCGCTACGTCCTCGGCAAGGACGACCTCGGCCTGGACTGATTCGCCTCGGTGACCCAGATCACCGACAATCACCCCGTGACGTTTTCCGCTCGCCGGTGTCCTCTTCCCGAGGAGGTGCCGTGACGACCGCCGCTACACCGCTCGACGACGCGACCCTCGTCGCGCGCGCGAAGGATGGCGACGTCCGGGCGTACGAACAGCTCGTGCTGCGCTACCAGGGCCCGATGTTCCGGCTCGCCGTGAAGATGCTCGCGCACCGCGGCGACGCCGAGGACGTCGTGCAGGAGGTCTTCCTCAACGCCTGGCGCAAGCTCGGCCAGCTCGGCGAGGACGCGGCGTTCGTCGGGTGGCTCTACCGGGCTACCACGAACCGCTGCCTCAACACGATCCGCGCGCGGAAACCCCAGGCGGACGTCGACCTGGACACCACCGAGTCGCCGCGGGCCGACCTCCAGCCGGAGCGGGCCGCGCAGGTCAGCGGCCAGCTCGCGGCGGTGAACGCGGCGCTGGCGCAGCTGACGCCGGAACAGAGAGCGTGCTGGCTGCTGCGCGAAGTGCACGGCCGGTCCTACGAGGAGATCGGCGAAGTCGTCGGCGCGAACGCGACCGCGGTCCGCGGCCGGATCGCGCGGGCCCGGGCTCAGCTGGCGGAGGTGATGAAGCCGTGGCGATGACGGACTACGAACTGCCCTGCGAACGCGATGTCGAGCAGGTGTGGGAGCGGCTCGACGCGGTCGGCGCCGGGCTGGCCGACGAGCACGAGCTGACCTGCCCGCACTGCCGGGCCGCGCGCGAAAGCCTGCTGGCCCTGCGCGAGGCCACCACGGAACTGGTGGCCGAGGACGACGTGCCGCCGGCCTTGTTCGGCCGGATCATGTCGGCGGTGCGGGCCGAGGTGCGGCGCGGCTCGATGGTGGCGCTGCCGACCCCGGAACCCGGGTTCGTCGAGATCAGCGAGCAGGCCGTCGCGGCCGTGCTGCGGTACGCGGCGGACACGGTCGACGGCGTCCGGGCGCGACGCTGCCGGGTGCGGACGGGCGCCGACGGCACCGTCGAGGTGGAACTCACCCTCGCGGTGAGCCTGCGGAACGTCACCGGCGGTGCGGCGCTGGCGCTGGTGCGGGAGCGGGTGACCGCGGCGGCCGCGGCGCGGGTGGGGCTGACGCTGGCGAAGCTCGACCTGCTGGTGGACGACATCTTCGAGGAAGACACTGCTGCGGAAGACACCGTCGGGGAGCCAGGGGAATGAGCGTGGACTACGTCATCGCCGATCCGGTGATCGCGTCGGTGGCGGCGCGGGCGGCGCTCGGGACGCCGGGCGTGGTGCGGCTCGAACCGGGCCTGCGTGGCCTGGTCGCGGCGTGGACGCGCGCCGTCCGCCAGCGTTGGAAGGGCCTGGACCCGGCGCCGGCGGACGGCGTCCGGGTCCGCACGGCGGACGGCCGCGTGACGGTCGAGATCGACCTGGTCACGGCCTCGACCGACCAGGCGGCGGCAGTGGGCCGGGCGGTGCAGCGCGCGGTCGGCCGGTTCGTGACCGAGCAGACCGGCCTGGTCGTCGACGAGGTTTCGGTGTCCGTCATGGACATCGAGGACCGGTGACCGCGGCCGAAGCCGTCGAGAAGATCGTCGGCGCCCTCGAAGCCGTGGACGGCCTCCGCCCGGCGACGTGGTTGTCGGCGGATTCGGCGGTCGACTTGTCGACGGAGGTCGTCCAGGTCCGCCTGATCGCGACGCGGCTGCCGATCCCGCCGTTGCTGGACCGGGCCGCGGCGGTGGTGCGTCCGGTGCTGGTGGGGACGGCGTGGGAGAACGCGCGGCTGCGGCTGGTCGTCACCGACCTCGACGGCGCGGCGTTCGCCTGACCTCCCCGGACGAGCGGCACCGGCGTACCGTCGAGGGCATGGACGAGCCGTCGAAGCCCGACGAGCCGCCGAAGCGGCCCGGGCACCAGCCCCCGTGGAAGACGCCGCCGGAGCAGTACCCACACGAGGAACCGACGAAGTACCCGGCAAAACGCCCACCGGAATTCCCACCGGGTGTGACGCCTCCGTCACCGCCGGGGTGAACGGGTTGCTCCGGTGGGTTGAACATCACACAGCCGGGCATTCTCAGGGGCGGCCGAACTCGATCAGCGGAGTAAAGTCGCTGGTAGGGGGTTCGGTGAAGGGGGCGTGTGGTGGCGAAGTTCCTGGCGGAAGCGACTGTCGCGGTACACATCTTGGCCCTGCTGCTGATCGGTTTCGGCGGGTTCGTCGCTTGGCGCTGGCCGAAGCTGATCTTCGTCCACATGCTCGCCGTCGCCTGGGGAATCCTGGTCAACGTGGCGCCGGTGCCGTGCCCGTTCACCGCGTTGGAAAACTTCTTCCGCCACCAGCAGGGCCTCGGTGACCTGCCCGGCGGGTTCAACGCCTACTACCTGTACGGCACGGTGTTCCCGCAGTCGTGGCTGCCGGTGATCGGCGTCGTCGCGATCGCGGTGGTCGTCTATTCCTACGTCGGCGTCTACCACCGCTGGCGCCACCGCGACCACAGCGAAGACGCCCGGACGCACCGGGTGCGCCTGGGCTGAGCGACAATCGGGGGGTGAGCACCTCCCCCGACGCCGGACCCACCGAGTGGGTCAGCCGCGAAGAGGTCGGCGTCGGCCCGTGGCCGGGTGACTGGCCGTCGGACGAGCGGTACGACCCGGACCTGTTGCGCGACGGTGACCGCCGCAACGTCGTCGACGCGTACCGCTACTGGCGCCGCGAGGCGATCGTGTCCGATGTGGACAGCCGACGGCACCCGTTCCACGTCGCGATCGAGAACTTCCAGCACGACCACAACATCGGCACGGTGGTCCGCACGGCGAACGCCTTCGCGGCCGCGGAGGTCCACATCGTCGGCCGCCGCCGCTGGAACCGCCGCGGCGCGATGGTGACCGACCGCTACCAGCACCTCCGGCACCACGACGACGTCTCCGGGTTGGTGGCTTTCGCGTCCGAACGGGGCTTGGCGGTGGTCGCGGTGGACAACACGCCGGGGTCCGAGCCGGTGGAGACGGCGTCGCTGCCGCGCGAGTGCGTGCTGGTGTTCGGTCAGGAGGGGCCGGGGTTGTCGGCGGGCACGCAGGAAGCGGCGTCGCTGGTCGTGTCGATCGCCCAGTTCGGGACGACGCGCTCGATCAACGCGGGCGTCGCGGCGGGGATCGTCATGCACGCCTGGGTCCGGCAGCACGCCGACCTGTCGACGGCCTGGTAGCCGCCTAAACCGATTCCGCGAGCCGCGCGTGTGGCACTCGCAACCAGCTCACCAGCGGGATGGGGATTCGCGATGGTTTCGGTGAAACGACGTATCGGACTGGCTCTGACGGCGGCCGCGGCGACCGCGGCGGGAATGCTGGCCGCGGCGGTGCCGGCCGCGGCCACGCCGACCGGCTCCATGAAGACGACGTTCTACTGCGGGTCCGCCGACACGTGGAGCAGGTGCTCCCTGACCTCCGACCAGTTCCCCTACCACACCACCTGGTTTCCGGGCACCGCGGTCAGCGCGCACATCCAGGTCCTCAACCACGCCGCCGGCGGCGAGTACTGCCGGATCATCGTCGACGGCGGCCGGTTCGACATCAGGACCATCGCGCCCACCTACACGCTGTGGACCTGGCTCGGCAACACCGGCGCGAACCCGGCGATCCAGCTGGAGTGCCAGCGCGCCAACCCCAGCGGGGACGCCGGCATCGGCGGCTACATCCAGTTCAACTACTGACTACGCCGGGGCGACCTCCACCGGGATGCCGTTGAGCACCGAAGTCCCCGACGGTACGTCGAGCAGCGTCTCGTCCGCGACCAGGTTCGAGTTGACGCCGGGGTTCGCACGCGCCACCCGGGTCCGCGAGCCGTCGACGTCGTGGCCCCAGCCGTGCGGGATGCTGACCACGCCCGGCCGGACCTCGTCCGTCACCTCCACCGGCACCTCCAGCTTGCCGGCGCGCGAGGTCACCGACGCGAGCGAGCCGTCGGTGAGGCCCAGGCGCGTCGCGTCGGCCGGGTGGACCAGGACGGTGCAGCGGTTGCCGCCGCGGATCAGCGGCGCGAGGTTGTGCATCCACGAGTTGTTCGAGCTCAGGTGCCGTCGGCCGATCAGCACGAGGCCGTCGTCTTCCGGCTTGGCGAGTTCGGCGCGCAGCCGGGGGACGTCGGCGGCGATCGGCTCCGGCGCCAGCTCGATCCGGCCGGACGCGGTGCACAGCACCTCGGGGATCCGCGGCTTCAGCGGCCCGAAGTCCAGGCCGTGCGGCGCGGCTTCGAGGTCGGCCAGCGTGACCTCGTAGGGCCCGGCGCGCAGCATCAGGTCGACGAGCCGTGCGGGGCCGGTGCGGTCGCGGGTGACCTCGAGTTTGGCGCGGCGCGCGACGTCGGCGGCGACGAAGTCGTCGAGCGCGGCGACGTCCGCTTCGGGGCCCTGACCGGTGACGATGCCGGTGAGCCGCAGCATCGTCTCCCACTCCTGCGGCAGCGTCGACGGCAGCGTCGCCGGCGTCCAGTTGGCGACGTTGCGCACCGAAAGCTGGTAGAAGGCCAGGTCGAAGTGCGGTCGTTCGAGCGGCGACGGGCCGGGCAGGATGACGTCGGCCTGGCGCGACGTCTCGTTGAGGTAGACGTCGACGGAAATCATGAAGTCGAGCTTCTTCAAGGCTTCGGCGAGGCGTCCCGCGTTCGGCGTGCTCAGGCAGGGGTTGCCGCTGACGGTGATCAGCGCGCGGACCTGGCCCTCGCCCGGGGTTTCGATCTCGTCGGCGAGCGTCGCGACCGGTAGTTCGCCGACGACCTCGGGGTAGCCGCGGACGCGGCTGTGCCACCGCCCGACGGCGAACGGCCGCCGGTTCCCGGTCGGCTGGCACGCGGCCAGCGGGAACATCGCGCCGCCCGGCTCGTCGAGGTTGCCGGTGAGCACGTTGAGGACGTCGACGAGCCAGCTCGCGACCGTGCCGAACGCCTGCGTCGTGGTGCCGATCCGGCCGTAGACCACGGCGTTTTCGGCGTCGGCCAGCTCGAGCGCCATCCGGCGGATGTCGGCGGCGGCGATGCCGGTGCGCGACGCGACGGCTTCGGGGGTGAACGGCTGGGCCAGCTCGCGGACGTCGTCGAGGCCGTTGAGGTGGTCCGCCAGGCGTCCGGGCCGGACCCGGTTTTCCGCGAACAGGACGTTGACCAGCGCGAACAGCAGCAGCGCGTCGGTGCCGGGCCGGATGGCGTGGTGCTCGTCGGCGAACTGCGCGGTGCGCGTGCGCCGCGGGTCGACGACGACGATCTTGCCGCCGCGGTCGCGGATCCCGCGCAGCCGCCCGCGGATGTCCGGGGCGGTCATCAGGCTGCCGTTCGAGACGAGCGGGTTGGCGCCGAGGATCAGCAGGTGCCGCGTGCGGTCGAGGTCGGGCACGGGGATGGCGAGCGGGTCGCCGAACATCGTGCCGGACGAGTAGTGCTTCGGCAGCTGGTCGACCGACGTCGCGCTGTAGAAGTTCTTGGTGCCCAAGGCTTTGTAGAGCACGCGGCCGTAGAGCGTGAGCGCGATGTTGTGCACGCCGGGGTTGCCCGCGTAGACGGCGACGGCGTCCCGGCCGTGCTCCTCGAGGATCGGCGGGAGCCGGCGGTCGATCTCGTCGTAGGCCTCCTGCCAGCTGACCTCGACGAACTCGCCGTCGCGCTTGAGCAGCGGCGCGGTCAGCCGGTCGGGATCGTGGTGCAGCGCGCCGAGCGAGGCTCCCTTCGGGCAGATGTAGCCCTTCGAGAAGACGTCGTTCTCGTCGCCCTGCACACGCGTGACCTGTTGGTTTTCGTCGAGCGTCACCTCGAGGCCGCAGGTGGCTTCGCAGAGCGGGCAGGTGACGTGAGCGGTGGTCATGGGCACCTCGCGAGCCATCGGGGTCCTTCAACATACCGAGCGGTATGTCGATGGGCAAGGCAGGATTGCGCCATGGACGTCTCGGCCGCCGAACGCGCGGTGACTGCCCGGCACCTCCGCCGCGTCTGGGGCCTGCCCGGGACGGCACTGGGCCGCAGCCGCTGGCCGGCGTCCCTCGACCAGCGGGTGCACTGGCACTGGAACTACTGGTGGCAGGCCCACCTGCTGGACACGCTGGTCGACGCGCAGCTGCGTTCTCCGGCTGCTTCGCGCTTGGCCCTGATCCGCTCTTTCGTGCGTTCGGTGCGGTTGCGCAACTTCGGCCGCTGGACGAACGACTACTACGACGACATCGCGTGGCTCGGCCTTGCGCTGCAACGGGTTTCTTCACTCGGCATCGACGTCGGCCCGGCGCTCGCGGCGATCGACACGCAGCTGCTGTCGGGGTGGACGCCGGCCGCGGGCGGCGGGATCTGGTGGCGTCGCGGAGACGACTTCAAGAACGCCCCGGCCAACGGTCCGGCGGCGATCTTCCACGCCCGGTCCGGGAACCTCACGCGCGCCCGCTCCATGACGGACTGGATGACGTCCACTTTGGTCGATCCGGAATCGGGCCTGGTCTGGGACGGGATTCGTGCGGACACGGGCGAGCTGGTGAAGCACATCTTCACGTATTGCCAGGGTGTTTATCTGGGAGCGTGCCTGGAATTGTCCTTGATGGACGATGCGGCGCGGACGGTCCGCGCGGTGGCGTCGCATTGTGCCCCGGGAGGGGTGATCCGCGGCCAAGGCGGTGGCGACGGCGGGTTGTTCGGGGCGATCCTGGCGCGGTACCTGGCGTTGGCGGCTCACGCGTTGCCCGAGCCGGAGGCTTCGGTGGCGCGGTCGTTGGTGCTTGCGTCGGCCTCGGCCTGCTGGTCCGGAGCCGCGGAAGGGCTGGTGTTCAGCGCGTTCTGGGACCGCCCGGCGCCGTCGTCGCCCTTGCCTGCGGACGTGCCGGAGCGTGACATGTCGGTGCAGGTGGGCGGCTGGATGCTGCTGGAAGCCGCGGCGACGCTGTCACCAGACGTCGCCGGCCCGCCAGTCGGCGGTTAGCGGCCCGTCCAGGTCGAGGTCGAGCGGCACCCGGCCGGGGAAGACGTAGACCGCGCCGTCGTCGTCTGCGGTGCGCTGGACCCCTTGCGGCGTCAAGGCGAAGGTCGGCCCGCGCCACAGCTGCCAGCCGCGGCCCGCGTACAGCGGCGCCCCGGCGGTGGACGCACTCAGCGCGCCGACCTCGTACCCGGGCAGCAGCTCCTCCATCGACGCCATCAAGGCACTGGCGATCCCCCGCCGCCGGTGGTCCGGGTGAACCGCGACGCCCTCGACGTAACCGGTGTTCAGCACGCGATCGCCGTGCAGCAGCCGACGTTGCACGAGCGAGGCGTGACCGACCAGCTCGTCCCCGTCGAAGGTCAGGGCGTGCATCCCGCCGAGGGTGTTCTCCCAGCCGGGCAGATCGAAGTCCCGATAGGCGGACTCGAGCAGAGCCCGGACGGCGAGCAGTTCGCCTTCCGGCAGCTGGGCGGTGTGCGCGAGTCGGATCACCGGGCCATTCTCCCGCGCTGGGACCCCAGGCGTCAGCAGCCGCAGGAGGCGCCGTGCAGGAACCGAGGCGTCAGCGACACCGACTCCGCCGGCCGGTCCGGGTCAGCCATCCGGGACAGCAGCTGCTGGACCGCCCGGTGTCCGATGTCCGCCACCGGCTGGGCCAACGTTGTCACCGCCGGGCTCACCCGGCGCGCCCACTCCATATCCCCATAGCCGACCACCGCCAGCTCCGAACCGATGCGGATCCCGCGGCGGTGCGCTTCGTACTGGACCCCCACCAGCATCGACTCGTCCGCCACCACCAGCGCCGTCGGGGAGGGCCAGCCGTCCAGGAGCTTGGCCGTCGCGCGGGCCGCTCCGCCCGAGGTCGACAGCCCGCTCTCCACCAGCTCGCGGTTGAACCTCAGCCCCGTCTGCTCCAGCCCCAGCCGGTAACCGCGGACGCGCTCGCGGCTGATGTCCAGGCTCTCGTCGCCCGAAATCAGGCCGATCTTGCGGTGGCGGCGCTCGGTCAGGTGGCGGACCAGCGACGCCACCGCGTGCACGTTCTCCGTGCCCACCTGGTCGACGTCGTTGCGGGCGGCGACGCGGTCGACCAGCACCGTCGGCACGCCCATCCGGACCAGGCCGTTGATCACCGCTTCGTCGCCGGCCGAAGGCACCAGCAGCACGCCGTCCACGAGGTCCGCTCGCAGCGCGTGCACCAGCGTCGCTTCTTCACGCGCCGTGTCGCCCGTGTCGGCCAGCATGACGTCGCACCCCGCCTGCGCCGCGGCCGCCCTGATCGAGCGCAGCAGCTCGCCCGAGTACGGGTTCGCGTGCGTACCCATCGCGACGCCGATCCGGTAGGTGACCGGGGGGTCCCAGAACCGGAGCTCTGGCGATAGTGCCGTCATAAGCCCTCGCAGACGCTCAGCCGAAAGGTATCGGCTGAGCGGCCCGGCCGAGGCGCCCCGCCCCCAGAATCACTGATGTGAGTGAACCGGTGGGCAGCCGCACGACTCGCGGTGACGCAGAGTGGGTGCCAGCCGGACCGTCTCGGCCTTGCGCGCGGGGTCGTTGATGCGGGCCAGCAGCAGCCGCACCGCCTGCCGCCCGATCTCCTCGATCGGCTGCGCCATCGTCGTCAGCGGCGGGTCGACCAGGTCGGCCCACTCGACGTCGTCGTAGACCACCACCGGCAGGTCACGCCCGATCTTCAGCCCACGCCGCCGCGCCTCGTGCAGCACCCCGACCATCATGGTGTCGTTCCCGACGACCAGCGCCGTCGGCGGCTCGGGCAGCGCCAGCAGCGTGCTCAACGCCAGTGCCCCGCCCTCGCGCGCCGAATTCCCGCAGGCCACGAGGTCGGCCGACCACGTCAGGCCCGACCGGCCGAGGCCCAGCCGGTAGCCCAGCACGCGCTCCTCGCTCGTCGACAGCCCGGGCGTGCCGCTGATCATCCCGATCCGCCGGTGCCCGAGCGTCGCCAGGTGCGCGGTCAGCGCCGACGTCGCCTGGATGTTCTCCGTGCCGACCTGGTCGACGTCGGCGCGGGTGGTCAGCCGGTCGATCAGCACCGTCGGCACGTCCAGCGACACGAGCTCGCCGATCACCGGGCCGTCGCCGGGGGCCGGCGTGATGAGCAGGCCGTCGACGCGCCGGGAGCGCAGCGCCCGAACCGTGTCACGTTCCGTGTCCGCGGTGTCGTGCGTATCGGCCAGCAGCACGGTGTACCCGTGCGCCGACGCCTCCCGCTCGATCGCCTGCATCAGCGTCGCGAAGTACGGGTTGGCCACCAGCGAGATCGCCATCCCGATCGATCGCGTGCCGCCGGTGACCAGCGACCGCGCTATCGCGTCGCCGGTGTAGCCGGTGGTCTCGATCGCCCGCAGCACGGCGGCCTTGGTGTCCTCGGCAACCGCGCGCGTTCCGTTCACGACGTGCGAAACTGTCGTGATCGAGACGCCGGCGAGCTCGGCGATGTCCCGCTGGGTCGGCCGCGATGATCTCGGCTGGGGCATGCCAATCCTTTCCGGCAAGCGTTTGCGCAAACGCTTGCGTCCACGGTGCAGTCTGTCTACCTTCCGGTCCATCGGCAAGCTTCGACCCCGAACAAAAGGGTGGGAATCCATGAGACAGCGAAGTCTCACCGCACTCACGCTGGCCGCCGTACTCGCCGCGACGACCGGTTGCACCGTCGAACGCCACTGGGGCGGCAACACGAACACCGGCGGGAGTGGCAAAGCGAAGGTCGGCCTGGTCACCAAGACCGACACCAACCCCTACTTCGTCGAACTGCGCAACTCCGCCAGAGCGGCCGCGCAGGCCAACGGCGCCGACTTCAACGCCCTCGCCGGCCAGTTCGACGGGGACAACGACGGCCAGGTCCGCGCCATCGAGAACCTCATGCAGCAGGGCGTGACCACGATCCTCATCACGCCGAGCTCCTCGACCGGAGTGCTCAAGGCGATCAAGGACGCCCGCGACGCCGGGGTCCTGGTCATCGCGCTCGACACCGCCACCGAACCGCCCGACGCCGTCGACGCCACGTTCGCCACCGACAACTTCGCCGCCGGCGAGCAGCAGGGCGCCTACGTCAAGGCCGCGCTCAAGGGCGTCCCGCCCAAGCTGCTCATGGTCGACGGCACGGCGGGCAGCTCGGTCGACACCCAGCGCCACGGCGGTTTCCTCAAGGGCATCGGGCTGACCGACGGCTCGCCGGAGATCAAGGGCCACACCGCGGCCAACGGCGACCAGAGCCTCGCGCAGCAGGGCATGGAGAACCTGCTGCAGCGCAGCACCGACATCAACGCCGTCTACTCGATGAACGAGCCGATGGGCCGCGGTGCGTACGCGGCGCTGAAGGCCCGCGGGCTCACCGGCCAGATCGTGATGGGCTCGATCGACGGCGGCTGCGAAGGCGTCCAGAACGTCAAGGACGGCCAGTACGCCGCGACCGTCATGCAGTTCCCCAAGAAGATGGCCGAACAGGGCGTCCTCGCCGCCGTCGACTACGCGAAGACCGGGAAGAAGCCGACCGGCTTCGTCAACACCGGGTCCGCCGTGATCACCGACAAGCCCCTGCCCGGCGTCGAAAGCCACGACACCGCGTGGGGCCTGCAGAACTGCTGGGGAGGAACGCAGTGACATCTACAAACGCGACGACGGCGACAGTGTCCACACGGGACACCAAGGAACGTGAGTCGCTCGGCGAGTTCCTGCTCCGCGCCCCGGCGGTCGGCCCGGCGCTCGCGCTGGTCGTCGCGATCGTGGTGTTCTCGCTGGCCACGGACACGTTCTTCGACCTCGACAACCTGTCCACGGTGGTCCAGCAGTCGCTGGTCGTCGGGACGCTCGCGCTGGGCCAGACGCTCGTCATCCTCATCGCGGGCATCGACCTGTCCAACGCGTCGTCGATGGTCGTCGCGACGCTGATCATGGCGAAACTCGCCGCGGCCGGCACGAACGGCTTCATCGCGCTGCTCGCCGGCGTAGTGCTGACGGTCATCGTCGGCATCTTCATCGGCGGGCTCGCGACGCGGGTCAAGCTCCCGGCGTTCATCATCACGCTCGGCACGTTCACCATGCTGACCGCGGTGTCGAAGCTGATCGCCGGCGGCCAGGCCGTGCCGGTGACCGACGGGCTGCTGCAGTGGCTCGGCACCAAGCGCTACCTCTTCGGCGGCATCCCCATCACCTACGGCATGACGCTGGCGCTGCTGATGTACCTCGGCGTCTGGTACGCGCTCACGAAAACCGCGTGGGGCAAGCACGTCTACGCGGTCGGCAACGCGCCGGAGTCCGCGCGGCTGTCCGGCATCAAGGTCAACCGCACGGTGCTGTCGGTCTACATCGTGGCCGGCCTCGCCTTCGGCATCGCCGCGTGGCAGGCGCTCGGCCGGACGCCGAACGCCGACCCGAACCAGTTCCAGCTCGGCAACCTCGACTCGATCACCGCCGTCGTCCTCGGCGGGACGAGCCTCTTCGGCGGCCGCGGCTCGGTGCTCGGGACGCTGATGGGCGCGCTGGTCGTGGCCGTGCTGCGATCCGGGCTCACGCAGATGAACGTCGACGGCAACTACCAGGACCTCGCCACCGGCGCCCTGCTCATCGCCGCCGTCGTGGTGGACCGGATCGCGAGGAGGCAGCAGCAGTCATGAGTGAACCCATCCTGCAGGCACGCGGCCTGGTGAAACGCTACGGCCGGGTGACCGCCATCGACGGCGCCGACTTCGACCTGCTCCCCGGCGAGGTGCTCGCCGTGGTCGGCGACAACGGCGCCGGGAAGTCGTCGCTCATCAAAACCCTCTCCGGAGCGGTGATCCCGGACGAAGGGGAAATCAAAGTGGACGGTGAGACCGTCCACTTCAAGTCCCCTTTGGACGCTCGCCACTACGGGATCGAGACGGTGTACCAGGACCTCGCCGTCGCGCCCGCGCTCGACATCGCGTCGAACATGTTCCTGGGCCGGGAAAAGCGCCTCAAGGGACCGTTCGGGCTGTTCCGGAAGCTCGACACCGCGACCATGCGGTCCGAGGCGCAGCGGATCCTCGACGAGCTCGGCATCAACATCAAGTCGATCTCCCAGCCCGTCGAGACGCTGTCCGGTGGTCAGCGCCAAGGTGTCGCCGTGGCCCGCGCGGCCGCGTTCGGCACCAAGGCCGTGATCATGGACGAGCCCACCGCCGCGCTCGGCGTCGCCGAGTCCGGCAAGGTGCTCGACCTCATCGGCCGGATCCGCGACCGCGGCCTGCCGGTGGTGCTGATCAGCCACAACATGCCGCACGTGTTCGACATCGCCGACCGCATCCACGTGCACCGCCTCGGCAAGCGCGTCGCGGTCGTCTCGCCGAAGACGCACTCGATGAACCAGGTCGTCGGCCTGCTCACGGGTGCGTTGCGGCTCAACGAAAACGGTGACGTGGAAGAGGCCGCCGCGGCGACCCACGTGGCCGGGCTCAGCTAGTGAGGGTGCTGCTGGCGGGCTTGTGCACCGTGGACGTCGTCCAGCGGGTCGACGAGCTGCCGGCACCGGGCGAGAAGGTGCAGTCGCTGTCGGTCGACGTCGCGGCCGGGGGGCCCGCGACGAACGCCGCGGTGACCGCCGCCGCGCTCGGTGCCGAGGCGACCCTGCTGACCGTCCTCGGCGCACACCCGCTGGCCGCGCTCGCCCGCGCCGACCTCGAAGCTTGTGGTGTCCAGCTGATCGACCTGGCTCCCGACCAGCTCGACCCACCACCGGTCAGCGCGGTGGCGGTCCGCGACCGCGACGGCGAACGCACCGTCGTCTCCCGCAACGCCACAAGCCGGAGCTTTCACGTGAAAGCTCCGCTTTTCGAGGCTGGTGGGGCTGATGTGGTGCTGGTGGACGGGCACTACCCGGAACTCGCGCTGGCGGTGGCGCGGGGAACCGAAGCGCCGGTCGTGCTCGACGCCGGGAGCTGGAAGCCCGTGCTCGACGAGCTGCTCCCGCTGGTCGACATCGCCGCGTGCTCCGCGCACTTCACCGCGCCGGAACCGGGTCTGCACCAGCGCGGCGTTCACACCGTCATCACCACCGCCGGGCCCGGCCCGGTGCGGTGGTCCACTGCGGACGGCAGGTCGGGTGAGGTGCCTGTCGCGGACGTGGAAGCGCGGGACACACTGGGTGCGGGCGACGTCTGGCACGGCGCGCTTGCCGTCGCCGTGGCGGGGAAACCGGCGGTGACGGAGCTGATCCGCTTCGCCAACGAGGTGGCCGCCGAACGGGTGCGGCATGTGGGACCGCGGTCGTGGACGACCGCGATCGCAGGAAGGAACAGGACATGACGGGGTTCGACGACCTGCTGGCCCGGGCCGAGGGCCTGACCGTGCGCGGGCAGCGCAACGTGCTGGGCATCATCGGCGCGCCCGCGTCCGGCAAGACGACGCTGGCCTGGGCGCTGGCCAACGCGCTCGGCTCGCGCGCCGCGGTGGTCGGCATGGACGGCTTCCACCTCGCGCAGGTCGAGCTGCGCCGGCTGGAGCGCACCGAGCGCAAGGGCGCGCCGGACACGTTCGACGCGGCCGGTTACTACCACCTGATCCGTCGCCTGGCCGAAGGTCGCGAGACGGTGTACGCGCCGGAGTTCCGCCGCGAGATCGAGGAGCCGATCGCCGGGGCCGTGGCGGTGCCGCCGGAGGTCCAGCTGGTGATCACCGAGGGTAACTACCTGCTGCTGCCGGACGACCCGTGGAGCGGCATCCGACCGTTGCTCACCGAGGCCTGGTTCCTCGCGCCGGACGAGCCCGAGCGGATCGAACGGCTGGTGTCGCGCCACCGCCGCTACGGCCGTTCGCTGGTCGAGGCGAAGCAACGCGCGCTCGGCTCGGACCAGCGCAACGCCGACCTCATCTCCCAGACACGAGACCGCGCGGACCTGGTGCTGGAGAACCTGCCGCTGGCGAACTTCGCGATTTGACGCTCATCGTCACGGGCGGCAGCCGGGGGATCGGCGCGGCGATCTGCGTGCTGGCGGCCCAGCGCGGGTACGACGTCGTCGTCAACTATTCGGGCGATCCGGCGCCCGCGCTCGCGGTGGCCGACGACGTGCGGTCGCACGGCCGGCAGGCGGTCGCGGTTCGCGCGGACGTCGCGTGCGAGGACGACGTCCGCGCGCTGTTCGATGCCGCCTCCGCCCTGGGGCCGGTGAAAGCGCTGGTCAACAACGCCGCGATCGTCGGCAACACGCCCGGGCGGCTCGACTCCTACGACGTCGAGGTCGTCCGGCGGACCCTCGACGTCAACGTGACCGGGGTGTTCCTGTGCTGCCGCGAGGCGGTCCGCCGGATGTCGACGCGCTACGGCGGCGACGGCGGCGCGATCGTCAACATCTCCTCGACGGCCGCGCGGACGGGCTCGGCCGGGGAGTGGGTGCACTACGCGGCGTCGAAGGCCGCCGTCGACACGCTGACGTTCGGGCTCGCCCAGGAGGTCGCGGGCGAGCGTGTGCGGGTCAACGCGGTCGCGCCCGGGATGATCCACACGGGCCTGCACGAGGCCGCCGGCCTGCCGGACCGGATGGCGAAGTACGCGCCGCAGATCCCGATGGGGCGCGCCGGCGAGCCGGCCGAAATCGCCGAAGCGGTGCTGTTCCTGCTGTCGCCGGCGTCGTCGTTCACCACCGGCGCGGTGCTCGACGTCGGTGGCGGCCGGTGATCGGTCGAGTACGGTCCGGCAAAGGCGAATGACCTTCAGTCACCGGCGTCCGCCTGCTGAGACGCCCGGAGACGGCGAGATCACGATCGGACGGGGAACTTGGTCACCCTCGTTTCGGTAGGCGAACGCTGTGCAACTCTGGGGAGCCGCCACTCGAAAGGACGGCTTCGAAAGCCATGGCAAAACTCATGTCCGTGCACCACTTGGCGCTCACCGTGACCGACGTGGACCGCAGCGTGCCCTGGTACGTCCGCGTCCTCGACCTCGAGGAGGTCATCCGGCGCGAAGAGCCGGACACGGGACTGCGCAAGGTCGTGCTCCGGTCCGCCGGGGACGAGTTCTCCGTGGTGCTGGTCCAGCACGCGGACACCGGAAGACGCGGGTTCGACGAACGCAGGACCGG
Organism: Amycolatopsis sp. cmx-4-37; assembly: GCA_049998055.1. Classification (GTDB taxonomy): domain Bacteria; phylum Actinomycetota; class Actinomycetes; order Mycobacteriales; family Pseudonocardiaceae; genus Amycolatopsis. Next base: position 231,443 of record JAEBEK010000011.1, read on the forward strand.
GCTCGACCACGTCGCGTTCCGGGTGCGGTCGACCGCCGAGCTGACCGAATGGGAGTGCCGGCTCGCGGAGTTCGGGGTGTCGTACCTGCCGGCCGCGCCTTCGCGGACGTTCGAGGGCTCGAAGGTCGTCGTGTTCCGCGACCCGGACGGCATCCAGCTCGAAATCTGGGCTGACCCGGAACTCTGACTCAGGCCCGCGCGTCGTCCCGCTCTTCGACCGGGCGGCGCATCTCCTGGCGGTAGCGCAGCACGCCGTACCCGGTGCCGAACACGAAGAACGCGATGCTGATCCACAGCGCCGCCGTCTTCAGCCACGGCAGCGTGTCCAGGAGACCCGCGCCGTAGTAGCCGAGGAGCACCAGCGTCGGCACCCACAGCAGGCCGCCCAAGGCCGTCGCCGCCATGAAGCGGCGGGGGTCCATCCGGGCCGCGCCCGCGATCAGCGGGGCCAGCGTGCGGATCCACGGGATCCACCGGGCCGCCACGATCGCGAAGAAACCCCGCCGGTCCAAGAACTTCTGCGCGCGCTCGAGAGCCTGGCGGTTCAGCACCTTGCCGTCGCGGCGGGCGATGAGCTTGGTTCCGCCGGTGCGGCCGATGTAGTAGCCGATCTGGTTGCCGAGCACAGCGACGATCAGGGCGGCGCCCGAAAGGAACCACGCGTTCGCGTCCGAACCGTGCTGGGCCAGCACCACGCCGGCCCCGAACAGCAGGGAGTCACCGGGCAGGAACAGCCCGATGATCAGCGCGCATTCGACCAGCACGAAGCTCAGCACGATCACCCAGACGAGCAGCGGACCGGCGGTGTCCAGCCAGCTCACGCCGACGCCCGCGGCCTCGAAGCTCACGACGTTCACACCCCGAGCCTACGTGGCCGAGGTGAACGGCCCACGGCGAACGGTCGAATCGAGCGCTCCGGGATATTCAGATCTACGAACGGTGAAGGCCCCCTCACCAGCGGTGAGAGGGCCTTCCTGAACCAAGATCTCAGAACTGCGGCAGCGACTCGCCCTGGACCGCTTCGACGTCCAGCTCGATCTTCACGACCGTGCCGACCGCCGCGACGCCCGCCCGCACCATCGCGCTGTAGTTGATCGCGAAGTCGTTCCGGTGCAGCGTCGTCTCGGCGTGGAACGCCACGCGCACGCCGCCCCACGGGTCCGGGCCCCAGCCGCCGTAGGTCAGCTCGAGCTCGATCTCGCGGCGCTCGCCGTGCAGCGTCAGGTCACCCAGCAGCGTCCACGAATCCACGCCGCGCTGGCGCATCCCCGTGCTCGTGAAGGTGATGACCGGGTGGACGTCGACGTCGAGGAAGTCCGGCGACCGCAGGTGGTCGTCGCGCATCCGGATGTTCGTGTCGATGCTCGCCGCCTTGATCTCGGCGTGCACCGACGACCGCTCGGCCGGGCGGCCGATCTCGATCCGGCCGGACACGTCCGGGAACCGCGCCTTGATGCTCGCGATGCCCAGGTGCCGGGCGGTCGCGACCACCGACGAGTGCATCGGGTCGATCACCCACGGCCCGGCGGGCGGCAGGTCGATCGCCTCGGCGACCGGGGCCAGCACGACGTCGCCGAGCGAGCCGGAGCCGTCCGAGGCGACCTGCGTCATCCGGGCGATCGGGGTGTACCCGGCCGCCGTGACGACCGCGGTGTAGGTGCCCGCCGGGAGGCCGTCGGTGACGACCTCCCCGCGGACGTCGGCCGCCTGCCGGGCGACCTGCCGCCCGGCCGGGTCGGTGACGGTCAGCACCGCGTGCTCCACCGCCCAGCCCTCGGCCGTGCGGAAGGTCGCGCGCAGACCGGTCATGACCGGTCGACCAGCTCGTCGAGGGCCTGGTCGTAGCTCAGCCGGACGTCGTGGCCGGCCTCGCCGCCGGTCAGCTCCACCTGGCTGGTCGCCGGCGGGTAGCCGCTCGCGACCACGGTGTACGCGCCCGCGGGCAGGTCGCTCACCAGGTACCGGCCTTCGCCGTCGGTCCGGGCCACGGCCGCGACGTTGCCTTCGGTGTCGAGGACGGTGATCCGCGCGTCCGGGACGACCCGGTCGCCCTCGGTCCGCGCGATGCCGGTGAGCTGCACCGAGCTGGACAGCTCGACGTCGTGGCGCAGCACGCCGCTGTCCGGCACGGTCAGCGTCACCGCGACGGGCCGGTAGCCCGGGCCGCTGGCGACCAGGGTGTAGGCCCCGGCGCCGACCCCGACGAAGGCGTAGGTGCCGTCCGTGGTCGTGATGAACGCGCCGTTCACCTCGCCGCGGCCGTCGGTCAGCGTCACCGTGACGTTCGCCAGCGGGGAGCCGGTGGCGGCCGCCCGCACGGTGCCGGTCAGCTCGCCGGACCCGGTGAGCGTGACGTCGACCGTCGCCGGCCCGTTGCTGATCACGACGCTGGAGGCCTGCGGCTGGTGGCCGTGGGCCGACACGATGAGCACGTACGCGCCCGGGCCCTGGCTGGGCACCGAGTAGCTGCCGTCCGCGGACCCGGTGGCCCGTGCGACCTGGCGGCCGCGCTGGTCGATCAGGGTCAGCGCCGCGCCGGAGACGTGGCTGCCGTCCTGACGGCGGACGTGCCCGACGACCGGCACGCCACCCGCACCGACCGGGATGTCCAGCTCGGAGTCGGCGACGGAGTTCGTGATCGGCATCGGCAGCGCACCCGACACGGCCTGGTAGTCGCCGTGCCCGTTGCTCAGGGCGTGCTTCCCGCCGCCGACCAGAGCCGGCTCGCGGTCGATCGGCCGGACCGGCTCGACGATCTCGGTGGGCTCGTCGGCGAAGTCGTGCTCGTGCTCGTCGAGCAGCGCCTCGCCACCCTCGACCGCGGCCGCGGCGGGGTTCATCCCGGCGAGCGGGATCTCCTTCATGAACAGCAGCACGATCGTGGCCAGCAGAGCCACCGCGCCCGCGACGTAGAACACCGTGGTGATCGACTCGGTGAAGCCGATCAGCACCGGGGTCTTGATCGCCTCGGGCAGGTCCTGGATCCCGCTGGTGTTCTCGGACAGGTTGCCGATCCCGGCACCCGCGCCGGCCGGCAGCTTGCCGCCGAAGGCCTTGGTGATGTTCGGGCCCAGCGTGTTGAACAGGATCGTCAGGAAGATGGCGACACCGGCGGTACCACCGATCTGGCGGAAGAACGTCGCCGACGCGGTGGAGGCGCCCATGTCACTGCGCGGGCCGGCGTTCTGCACCGCGATGACCAGCGTCTGCATGCACTGGCCGAGGCCGAGGCCGATGATGGCCGCGGCGACCAGCGGGTGCCACAGCGCCGAGTTGTACTCGACCTGCGCGAAGAAGAACGCGCCGACCGCGATCAGCAGGGTGCCGAGGATCGGGAAGATCTTGTAGTGCCCGGTCTTGGACGTGATCCGGCCGGAGACGATCGAGCTGGTCATGATGCCCGCCATCAGCGGCAGCATCAGCAGCCCGGACTCGGTCGGCGTGTAGCCCTGCACGACCTGCATGAACTGCGGGATCATCGTGATCGCGCCGAACATCGCCACACCGACGATGACACCGCCGATGATGGCCACGGTGAACGTCGAGTTCTTGAACAGCCGCAGCGGGATCAGCGCGGCGTCCTTCATCAGCCGCTCGATCAGGATGAACGCGATCACGCCGACGCCGCCCACGACGTAGCAGAGGATCGCCTTGCCGTCGCCCCAGCCCCACTTCTGGCCCTGCTCGGCGACGATCAGGAACGGCACGACCGCGACGACCAGCGCCAGCGCGCCCCACCAGTCGATCTTCTGGTCGTGGCGCTCGTGCGGCACGTTCAGCACCTTCGCCACGACGAACAGCGCGATGATGCCGATCGGGACGTTGATCAGGAAGACCCAGCGCCAGCCGGAGATGCCGGCCAGGGTGTCGAAGCCGGCGAAGAAGCCGCCCAGCACCGGGCCCAGCACGGTCGAGAGACCGAACACGGCGAGGATGTAACCCTGGTACCGGGGGCGTTCCCGCGGCGGGACGACGTCACCGATGATCGTCATGGCCAGTGACATCAGGCCACCGGCGCCGAGGCCCTGGACCGCGCGGAACGAGGCCAGCTCGTACATCGACGTCGAGAAGCTCGAGGCCAGCGAACCGGCGACGAAGATCGTGATCGCGGCCAGGTAGAACGGCTTGCGGCCGTAGATGTCGGACAGCTTGCCGTAGATCGGCGTGACGATCGTCGAGGTGATCAGGTACGCCGTGGTGGCCCACGCCTGCAGGTCGAAGCCGTGCAGGTCGTTGGCGATCTTGACGATCGACGTGCCGACGATCGTCTGGTCGAGCGCGGCGAGGAACATGCCGCACATCAGGCCGCTCAGGATCGTGACGATCTGGCGGTGGCTCAGCTGCGGCAGCCCTTTCGACGGCGTTGGCAGATCGGGTTTTTCAACGGTGGTGCTCATGCAGTGGCCCCCTTGGCCGGAGCAGCGGCGGACGCCTGGGCGTCAGCCAGCTGTGGAGAGTGGTTCTCGATACCTGTGTTGAGTCGGCCGAACAGCTTGTTCAGGGTCTGGATCTCCCCTTCGGTCCAGTCCCCGAGCACTTCGGCCAGCCATTGGTTGCGCTGCTTGCGGTTCTCTTCGAACACCCGCATGCCCTCGGTCGTCGGCGCGAGCAGGCAGGCCCGGCCGTCCTCGGGATCGGCTTGGCGTTCGACCAGGCCGTGCTGGACGAGTGAGCTCGACTGCCTGCTGATCGTGGAGATCTCGGAGTGGAGCGACTCGGCGAGCCGGCTGGTGCGCTGCGGGCCCTCGTGGATGAGGGTGAAGAGGATCGCGTAGGCCGCCCGCTCGATCCCGTCCGGACCCTGCTTGGACACCTGGGACTTCGCCTTGTTGATCAACCGGACCAAGCGCACGAGCTCGTGCCCGAGCTGGTCGGCGAGGTCCAGTTCGGCTTTGGGCCGGGTGGCGGAGCTGTTCGGTGCCATGAGGGATCCTTCAACGGCGTTGGTTGGCGGCTGCAACTAGTTGCCTCAGGCAAGGATGTGCCTTCACTAGCGGTTATGCAAGCGGAGGCACGGTCGATGTGTCGGAACACACTTTAGTTGTCGTATGCAAGCAGATTTCCGGCGGCTCCCCGGAACAAGGGCGGCGGACACGGGTTGGTAGGGGTATGACCGACGACACAGCGTTGAAGGACTTCCTCGCGGCGCGCCGCCACGGCGTCCTGGCCACGATCCGCCGCGACGGGCGGCCCCAGCTCTCCACGATCACGCACCTGTATGACCCGGAAACGGGGACGATAACCGCGTCGATCACGGAGACGCGGGCGAAGACGAAGAACATGCGCCGCGACCCGCGGGTGACCTACCACGTGGGCAGCGAGGACGGCTGGAGCTACGTCGTCGCGGAGGGGCGGGCTTCGCTCACGGCACCGGCGGCTTCGCGGGACGACGAGACGGTCGAGGCGCTCGTCGACTACTACCGCCGCGCGGCGGGCGAGCACCCCGACTGGGACGAGTACCGCGACGCGATGGTCAGCGACCAGCGGGTGCTGCTGCGGGTGCACATCGACAAGCTGCTGGGTCTCGTCCGCTGACCTTCCGGTCCGCACTGCGCTGAACCGGCGGTTTTGAAATAGAAGTTCCGCAGTGCGGACTGACCGGGCTTACCATGAGGCCATGAGCGACGAAGCTTTGGTCACCCGGCTCCGCGACCTGCTCGGCAAGAGCGCCGTGCTCACCGACTCCGACGTCACCGCCTCCTACGCGCGCGACATGATGCCGCTGGCGCCCTCCGGCCGGCCGCTCGCCGTCGTGCTGCCGGCGAACGTCGAGGAGGTGCAGGCCGTCGTCAAGGCGTGCGCCGGAGCCGGGGTGCCGATCGTGCCGCGCGGGGCGGGCAGCGGCCTGTCCGGCGCCGCGAACGCCATCGACGGCTGCGTGATGCTGTCGCTGATGAAGCTGAACGAGATCGTCGAGATCGACCCGGGCAACCGGCTCGCCGTCGTGCAGCCGGGCGTCGTCAACCTCGACTTCCGCAACGCCGTCGAGAAGCACGGCCTGTTCTACCCGCCGGACCCGTCGAGCTACGACTGGTGCACGATCGGCGGCAACCTCTCGACCAACGCCGGCGGCCTCTGCTGCGTGAAGTACGGCGTCACGACGGACTCGGTGCTGGGCCTGGAGGTCGTCCTGGCCGACGGCTCCCTGCTCAAGACCGGGCGGCGGACGGTCAAGGGCGTCGCGGGCTACGACCTCGCCCGGCTGTTCGTCGGCAGCGAGGGCACGCTGGGCGTCATCACGCAGGCGACGGTCCAGCTCAAGCCGCTGCCCCAGGCCCCGGCGACGCTCGTGGCGGGCTTCACGACGACCGAAGCCGCCGGGGAGGCCGTGGCCCGGATCGTGCGCGAGGGGCTCGTGCCGTCGCTGCTGGAGATCATGGACGCGTCGTCGATCAAGGCGTCCGAGACGTACTTGAAGACCGATCTGGGGGCGGGCTCGGACTGCCAGGCGCTGCTGCTGGGCCAGTCGGACGCGGGCGGCGAGGTGGCCCGCCGCGAGCTGGCGGCGATCGAGCAGATCTGCACCGACTGCGGCGCGGACCTCGCGTACACGACCGAGGACGTCGAAGAGGGCCGGATGCTGCTGCAGGCCCGCCGGGTGGTGCTGACGGCCCTGGAGACGTACGGCCAATGGCTGACCGACGACGTGTGCGTGCCGCGCACGCGCATCGCGGAGCTGATCCGCGGCTGCGAGAAGATCAGCTCCGAGGTGGGGTTGCGGATCGCGGTGGTGGGCCACGCGGGCGACGGCAACATGCACCCGACGATCGTCTACCAGCCGGACGACTCCGATGAGTTCGCCCGGGCGCAGAAGGCGTTCGACGCGATCCTCGAGGTGGGGTTGTCCCTTGGCGGGACGGTGACCGGGGAGCACGGGGTCGGCAAGATCAAGCGGGAGTGGCTGGAGCGCGAGATCGGGCCGGTGGGGATGCGCGTGCACCGCCGGATCAAGGCGGCGCTGGACCCGGAGAACCTGTTCAACCCGGGCTCGATGTTCTCGATGACCTGAGCCGCGCCCGCAGGGGTCCCCTCCCGGGGGACCCCTGTTTTCACGTTACCGCGGGGGTACGACAGTTTCGGGCGGCTCGGTCTTGGCTGGGCGCTCCGCGGCGTCGTGAACGACTCTTTCACCTCGCCTGACGTCATGAACGACCCGTTCATGACATTCGGGCGCCGCCGCCGGGCCCCGCCGCACGAGAAAGGGCCCCACCGCCGACCGGTGGGGCCCTTCCCGTCGAGCAAACCTCAGTCCCGCACCCGCGGGATCCGCTGCGTGACCTCGGCGTCGGTCTCCACCGGGGCGACGGCCTTCTTCTCCCGACGGGCCTTCAGGTACTCGATCACGATCGGCACCACGGAGATCAGCACGATCAGCACGAAGATCGCGTCGACGTTGTTCGCGATGAACGACACCCCGCCCAGCAGCGAACCCAGCACCGTGATGCCCGCGGCCCACAGGATGCCGCCGAGCACCGTGTACGTGAAGTAACGCTTCGGGTCCATGCGGCCGATGCCCGCGATCCACGTGATGAACGTCCGGACGAACGGCACGAACCGGGCCAGCACGACCGCCTTGGGGCCGTGCTTCTCCAGGAACTCGTGCGTCTTGTGGACGTACTCCTGCTTGAAGATCTTCGAATCCGGCCGGTTGAACAGCTTGGGGCCGACGAAGTAGCCGAGGTAGTAGCCGACCACGTTGCCGAGCAGCGCCGCGGCCGTCACCAGCACGCAGACCAGCCACAACGGCGCGTCGAGGGTGCCGTTCGCGATGAACAGGCCGGCCGTGAACAGCAACGAATCACCGGGCAGCACCGGGAAGACGCTGCTCTCGATGAAGATGATCAGGCAGAGCACCGCGATGACCGGCGTGGTCAGGCCGCTCAGCAGGTGCTGCGGGTCGAGCCATGACGGCAGCAGGGACATCGTGTTGACCGTGCTCTGGGCGAGAATCACCCCAAAAACGGTACAGGGTCACCCTGAGTCGTTACTGAGACCCGGTCAGACCAGCGTGAGCAAGCCCACCACGGACCCCGCGGCGAGCCCCAGCAGCACCGCGAGCAGCAGGATCCAGTACGCGGGCAGCTGCGCGCCCTGCCGAGGCGGCTCCGGGGGACGCGGGACGTACGCCGTGGGCGCTTCGGGTGCCGGGTCCAGGGCCGCGCGCTCGCGCTCCAGTGAGTCCGCGCTCGCGCCCGAGAGCAGGCCGTACGCCGACGGCAGCTCGTTGATCGCGCTGGTCGGGACCGCGTCCGTGCCCGGCTCGGACTCGCGAGCCGGAGCCGGGGCCGGCGCCGGGGGTGACGCCGACGGGGCGAAGACCGCCTGCGCGCGAAGGGCGTCCGCCAGCAACTGCTCGGGGTCCTTCGGCTCGCTCATCTCCGCCCGTCTCCTCGTCCCGGAAATCAGGTACTCAAGGTAGCCGTACCCACCTCGGCGACCCATTCACCCCGGCGCAGCACCTTCGCGGGCCGCAGGTCCTGGTCGAGGACGACGATGTCGGCCACGTAACCCGGGCACAGCATCCCGGTGCGGTCGGCGATGCCGAGCAGCTCGGCGGGCCGTTGCGACGTCGCGTGCACCGCGTCGAGGATGCCGAGTTTCGCACCCCGGACCAGATTGCGGAAGGCGGTGTCCATCGTCAGGGTGCTGCCGGCCAGCGAGCCGTTGTCGGCCAGCGTCGCGACGCCGTCGTGGACGTCGACCTCGAGGCGGCCCAGCGTGTAGCGGCCGTCGGCGGCGTCGGTGGCCGACATCGCGTCGGTGATCAGCACCGTCCGGTTGCGGCCCGCGTGCTTCGCGGCCAGCCGCACGACCGTCGGGTGCAGGTGCACCAGGTCGCAGATGAGCTCGATCGTGATGCGCTCGTCGTCGAGCAGCGCCCCGACCGGCCCGGGCTCGCGGTGGTGCAGCGGCCGCATCCCGTTGAACAGGTGCGTTGCCACCGAAGCGCCCGCGTCGATGGCCGGCAGCAGCTGCTCCTCGACGCCGTCGGTGTGCCCGATGGCGGCGATGACGCCCGATTCGGCCAGCTGCCGGACGGCCTTGATCCCGCCGTACAGCTCCGGCGCGATGGTGACCATCCGGATCGCGCCCTGGCCGGCGCGCAGGAGCTTGTCGACCGTGCCGGTGTCCGGCTCGAGCAGCGTCTCCGGGTCGTGCGCCCCGCAGCGGGCCTTCGAGATGAAGGGTCCCTCCAGGTGGATGCCCGCGACCTCGCCGTCCTGGACGAGCTCACGCAGCGCCGCGACCTGCTCACGCAGGATGTCCACCGGGTCGGACACCAGGCTGGCGAGCATGGTGGTGGTGCCGTGACGGCGGTGCGCTCGCACCGCCGTCAGGAGTTCCTCGGGATCGAGGGAGGTGAACGAAGCACCTCCCCCGCCGTGGCAGTGGGTATCGACGAACCCGGGCACGACCAGTGCCCCGCCGACGTCCACGTGCTCGCCGGACGGCGGGGTCCCCGAACCCACGCCGGCGATCCGCCCGTCGGAGACGGCCACCCAGCCGTCGTCGAGTACACGGTCCGGGGCAGCGACCCGGCCGCCCATGATCACGAAATCTCCGGCGCCTCTCACGCACCCCAGCATATATTGGTCTGGACCAAGCATGGTGATACGACTCAGTGATCGGAATGGTCCACCCGGGTCACTGTGGGGCCTGCATGGCCTTCTGGAGTGCCTCGAGCGCCCGGCTGGCGGTCGACTTAACGGTACCCTTGGAAATGCCTGCGGCCTCAGAGATTTCGGCCTCGCTCAGCCCACCGTAGTAACGCAGCACCAGCACTTCGCGCTGGCGGGGCGGCAGCTTGGACAGGGCGCTGACCACGGCTTGGTGCTCGCTGGAGAGCATCGCGAGGCTCTCCGCGGACCGCGCGTTCACCGCGTGCGGCGGCACGTACTCGCGGGCCGTCTTGCGCCGGCGCAGCACGCTGCGAGAACCGTTGACCACGGCGGTGCGCAGGTAGCCGACGGCGGCCGCGGCGTCCCGGAGGCGGCCCCAGTTGCGATGCAGGCCGGTGAAGGCCTCCTGGACGACGTCTTCCGCTGTCGCGGGCTCGTCCACCAGCAGAATCGCCAGCCGGACCAGCCGCATGCGGTGCTGGCGGTAGAGGTCTTCGAGGGTCAGCGGTGTCGGCGCCTGCGCCGGGGCCGGACCGTCCATGACCCGCAGGTGGCCGAGGGTTGCCTCGACACTGCGTTCCGCATTGCCCTCGAGCATGAACCCCTGCCTGTCCTCGACCCCGGTTTGCACGGTGCGTCGCGTCAGCAGGTTCACGGTATTCACAGCGCTCACACAGGTACTGACGCACGGCCAGCCTATCGGGTTGGCCTCCCGTCGCCACAGATCGGATGCTGGGACGCGGCGACGACCCGGGTAGCGTCGGTCCCGTCCCGCCCCTGCCCGACCCCGGAGATCCACATGGCCTGGTACCTCGTCGAAATCACCTACGTCCAGGAGAAGATGCCGGAGGTCCGGCCCCGGCACCGCGAATTCCTGCGGAACCTGGCCGCGGACGGGCGTGTCGCGGTCGCCGGCCCGCTCGGCGACGGTTCCGGCGGTATCACGCTGTACCAGGCCGATGACGAAGCGCACCTGAAGGCGACGATCGACCAGGACCCGTACCTGCTGGAGGGCGCCATCGCGGAACGGACCATCCGCGAGTTCAAGCCGGTCATCGGCGCCTGGGTCCCCCAGGAGTCCTAGGTCGAGCACGGTGGTGCCGCGGTCGACGCAGATCCGCGCGGATCGGCCGTCGGCCGCCGGCACCGCGCACGTCCCGCAGAACCCCTGGCGGCACGAATACGGCGTCGCCGGCCGATCGGTCCGGTCACTCCCGTCGAGCCGGGTGGGCCGGCCAAGAGCGGAGCTTTCACGTGAAAGCTCCGCGCCCAGGTGGGAGCTTTCACGTGAAAGCTTCACCCTGTCGCCCGGGCGGCGGGGGAGCTCGCCAGGTATGCCACCGCCTGTTCGGTGTTCCCCGTCTCGGTCGGGTGGTAGCCCTTGCGGAAGTACGGCCGGATCTCGCGCACCAGTGGACGCCCGGTCGGCGGCAGAGCCCGCCTCGCGGCCCGCCGGTAAGCCCGCAGCGACGCGCGGCCCGGGCGGGTCGGGTCGTTGCGCATCAGGTAGCGCGTGCCGCGGGAGAAGACCCACGCCAGCACCGGCGTCACCGCCGCCATGCTGCGCACCGGGGACCGCCTGCTTGACCACCTCGACGAACCAGCGCTCGCCCTGCGGCAGCGCGAGGTGCAAGCACGTTCATCGTGTGCGTGTTCGTCCGGCGAGGTCATGACGCGCGGCCGGACAGCTCGAAGTCGGCCGGGTCCACCTTTCGCGTCTCCAGCCAGTAGCGCCAGGTGAAGCCGGGCCAGATCGTCCGGTTCACGCCCTTGGCGTCGAGGTACCAGCTCTTGCAGCCGCCCTGCGTCCAGACGCCCTTCACGAGCTTGTCCTGGATCTCCTGCTGGAACTTGTCCTGCACGCCCGGCCGGACGTCGAGCGCGGCGGCGTCGCGCGAGTCGGCGAGCTTGATGGCGTCGACGACGTACCTCGACTGCGACTCGATCATGAACACGACGGAGTTGTGGCCCAGCGCGGTGTTCGGGCCGAGCAGGAAGAAGAGGTTCGGGAAGCCGGAGACGGCGATGCCCTTGTGGGTCTGCATGCCCTCGGCGGCCCACTCCTTGGCGAGGTCGCGGCCGTCGACGCCGGTGATGTCGAGGTACTCCAGCGCGTCGGTCACCTTGAACCCGGTGCCGTAGATGATCGCGTCGACCTCGTGCTCGACCCCGGTGGAGTCGACGATCGAGTGCGCCTTGACCTCCTTGATCCCGGAGGTGTTGACGTCGACGTTCGGCCGGCTCAGCGCCGGGTAGTAGTCGTTGGAGATCAGGACGCGCTTGCAGCCCATCGTGTAGTCCGGCGTGACCTTCTTGCGCAGCGCGGAGTCCTTGATGCCCTTCGCGATGTTGCGCTTCGCGATCAGCTCGCCGGCCTTCATGATCGCCGGGTGGCCGTTGAAGCCGATGGCGCGTGCTTCGAGGAACCAGTACAGCGCGTTGCGGTAGAGGCGCTGGGTGCCGGGCACGCGCTTGAACAGCGTCTGCGCCCAGCGCGGCATCGCGTGGTCGGGCTTCGGCATGATCCACGGCGGCGTCCGCTGGAACAGCGTCAGCTCGGCGACGTCGGGAGCGATCTTCGGGACGAACTGGACGGCGCTGGCGCCCGTACCGACGACGGCGACGCGCTTCCCGCGCAGGTCGTACTCGTGGTTCCACCGCGCGGAGTGCCAGGTCTGCCCCTTGAACCCCGCGATCCCGGGCAGCTCCGGGACCTGCGGGATGTGCAGGCCGCCGACGCCGGAGACGAGGAACTGCGCGACGAACTCGCGGCCGTCCTTCGTGGTCGCCGTCCAGCGACGCTCGCGCTCGTCCCAGTGGGCGCCGGTGAGCTCGACGCCGAACCGGATCTTCTCGCGCAGCCGGTACTTGTCGGCGACGCCCTTGAGGTACTCGAAGATCTCCGGCTGTGGCGAGAACGACCGCGACCAGGCCGGGTTCTGCTCGTACGAGAACGAGTACATGTGCGACTGCACGTCGCACGCGCACCCGGGGTAGGAGTTGTCGCGCCAGGTGCCACCCACCTCGGTGGCCTTCTCCAGGATCACGTAGTCCCGGATGCCGGCCTTTTCGAGCTGGATCGCCTGGCCGAGCCCGGAAAACCCGGTGCCCACGATCACGACCTTGAACCGCTCGGTCATCTGTCGGCCTCCGCTGCCTCGAGGATGCTGCCCAGATGACGTTACCTCAAGTAACAGTTACTTGGAAGTACTCCCTACTGGTTAGTACGTCCCGCCGAGCTTCGTGTGGTCCCAGCTGACGATCTTCGTCGGGCGGAAGACCAGGCCGATCCGCTTCGGTGCCTGACCGGCGATGAAGCTGCTCAGCTCGTCGGGCACGGGGTCGCCCGGCTTGGCGCCCGCGTACCGCTGCATGAGCGTGATCCCCATCCGGGTGACCTCGACGGTGTTCTCGATGATTTCGACGTCGGCCTCGAGTGAGACGCCACGCAGCTTCTCGTAGCTGTCGCCGTCCTCGATGAGGACCGTCGCCTCCGCCAGCCGCCGGAGGTTCTTCGCCTTCTGCGACGTGCCGTACGTCCAGGTCGCGACACCGTCCTCGTGCGGGTAGTACCAGAGCGGCGCGAGGTGCGGGCGGCCGTTCGGGCCGACACTGGCGACGTTGATGACCTTCTGCTCGGCGAAGAACGCGCGCACTTCGTCCTCGGTCATCCGGATCTGGTCACGACGGGACATCTTCACCCCTTGGTGGCGGCCCGGCCGCCGTGGCCGGTGACCGCCGACTCGAACGCGCCGCGCGCCTCGATGTCGGCCAGCGCGGCCTTGTCCGCCGAAGGTACCCGGCTGCGGGAGCCGATTTCGATGATCGGCGGGAGGAACGCGCGGAGCAGCTTCAGGCCGCCGACCCAGCGCGGCACGTGGATGGTCCGGGCACGCTTGAGGATGCCCGCCTCGAGGTCGTCGAGCGCGACGTCCAGCGGGTAGGTCTTGCCGATCAGGCCGGGCATCGACGCGCGGAGCTTGCCGAACACCGGGTGCGCGTCGGCGCTTTCGACGAGGTCGGTGCGGATCCACGTCGGGTGCGCGACGCCGACCTTGACGCCCAGGTGGGCGACCTCGGCGCGGAGGCTGTTCGAGAACGCCTCGACGCCGGCCTTCGCGGCGGAGTAGTTCGCCATGCCGGGCGCGTGCGTGATCGCGGCGAGGCTCGAGATGGCCAGCAGGTAGCCCTTGCGCTCGATGACGTGCGGGAGCGTGACGCGGAACGTGCGCCAGACGCCGAGCAGGTCGACCTCGATGACCTTCTCGAACGCGGCCCGGTCGACCGAGCGGACGAAGCCCGCGGTCGCGATGCCGGCGTTCGCGATGACGATGTCGATCCCGCCGAAGTGCTCGACGACTCCCTTTGTGGCTGCCTCGAGGGCGTCCCAGCTGGTGACGTCGGCTTCCCAGGCGTGCGCGTTCGGGCCGATCCGGTCGGCGACCTTCTGCTGCTCCTCGGCTTCGAGGCCGACGAGGGCGACCTTCGCGCCGCGGGCGGCGAGCCGTCCGGCCAGCCCGGCGCCGATGCCGCGGGCGGCGCCGGTGATCAGCACGACCTTGCCGTCGACCTTCTTGGTGCCGCTCAGCAGCGAAAACGGGTTGGCCACGGTGCCCTCCTAGACGTCACTTGAGGGCACCGTACCCCAACTTACCCGCAGTAAGCTACCCGAGAGTAGGCGGAGCTTTCACGTGAAAGCTCCGCCTAGGCACCGTCGCTTTCACGTGAAAGCGACGCTACTTCGTCTGGAGTCAGCTCGAGGCTCACTGACGCGATGAGGTCGGTGAGCTGCTCGGGCGTCCGGGCGCTGGCGATCGGCGCCGCGACCGTCGGCTGCTGCCGCAGCCAGGCCAGCGAGACCGTGGCCACCGAGACGCCGTGGGCCGCCGCCACCTCGTCGAGCCCGGCCAGCACGCGCTCGCCGTTACCGTCCAAATAGGACGATGCGCGGGCCGCTCGCGGGCTGTCGACCGTGTCTTCCTTCGTGCGGTACTTGCCGGTGAGGAAACCCTTGGCGAGGGCGAAGTACGGCAGCGTGGCGAGGCCTTCGCGCTCGACGAGCGGGGCGAGGTCGCGCTCGTAGCCGCGCTCGACGAGGTTGTAGTGCGGCTGCAGGACGGCGTAGCGGGACAGTCCACTCTGGTCCGAAATGGACAGTGCTTCGGCGAGCCGGTCGGCGCTGTAGTTGGACGCGCCGAGGTGGCGCACCTTGCCCGCGCGGACCAGGGCGTCGAACGCCGTGAGGGTCTCCTCCAGCGGGGTGTCCGGGTCGTCCCGGTGCGCGTAGTAGAGGTCGATGTGGTCGGTCTTGAGACGGCGCAGCGAGTCCTCGGCCGCGGCCTGGATGTTCTTCGCGGACAGGCCCGGCCGCCCGTCCCACATGCCGACCTTGGTCGCGACGACGACGTCGTCCCGGTTGCCGCGCGCGGCGAGCCAGTTGCCGAGGATCTCCTCGGAGCCGCCGCCTCCGCCGTAGAGGTCGGCGGAGTCCACGAAGTTGCCGCCGGCCGCGGTGTAGGCGTCGAGGACGGCGAAGGACTGCGGCTCGTCCGCCGTCCAGCCGAAGACGTTGCCGCCGAGGTTGAGTCCGTACACGTCGAGGTCGGTGTTGCCCAGCTTGGTCATGCTTCCGACGTTAGTTCGCCGATCCCGGGAGGAAAATCGCCGTCCCACGCGTTGGAGTGTTCCATGGCTATCGAACTGGGCAAGCTCGGGATCTGGCGGTACCACGCCAACGTCGACGCGAAGTTCGCGACGGAGGCGGAGAAGCTCGGCTACGGGGCGATCTGGCTGGGCGGCTCGCCCGGCGCCGGCGACCTCGCATCCGTCGACGACCTCCTCGGAGCGACGGACACGCTGGTCATCGCGACCGGCATCGTGAACATCTGGCAGGACGAGCCGGCGGACATCGCCCGCGTGTACGAGCGCATCGCGGCGAAGTACCCGGACCGCTTCCTGCTGGGCGTCGGCGCGGGTCACCGCGAAGCGACGAAGGAGTACAAGAAGCCGTACGCGGCCCTGGTCGACTACCTCGACGGCTTGGACGCGGCGGGTGTCCCGGTGTCCGGGCGTGCGCTGGCCGCGCTCGGCCCGAAGGTGGTGGCGTTGTCGGGCGAGCGCACGGCGGGCGCGCACCCGTACCTGACGACACCGGAGCACACCCGCTCGACACGCGAGATCCTCGGTGCGGGCCCGCTGCTGGCGCCGGAGCACAAGGTCGTCTTGTCGACCGACGCGGCCGAGGCCCGGGCGATCGGCCGGAACACCGTCAAGTACTACCTCGGGCTGTCGAACTACGTCGCCAACCTGCGCAAACTCGGCTTCACCGACGAGGATCTCGAGGGTGAGGGCAGCGACCGGTTGATCGACGCGCTGGCGTTGCACGGCGACGCGGAGACGATCGCCCGCGGGCTGTCGGCCCACCTGGAGGCGGGGGCGGACCAGGTCGTCGTCCAGGTGCTGAACGAAGACCCGTGGCCGGGCTATCGCGAGCTGGCTTCGGCGCTGCGGTGATCCTCGTCCGGCCGCCGGTCACCCGGCGGCCGGACGCACTCCTTCTGAACCGATCCGACGTGCGGAGAAGTTTCCGCGCGGGGACCGGTGTGCGACGGCGGTACACCTCGTACGATGCGGTCGGGACCCATCCCTGCCTAGGAGGAATACCGATGCCCATCGCCACCCCCGAGGTCTACGCGGAGATGCTCGACCGGGCCAAGGCGAACGAGTTCGCCTACCCGGCCATCAACGTGACCTCGTCCGAGACCGTGAACGCCGCCATCCGCGGGTTCGCCGAGGCGGAGAGCGACGGGATCATCCAGTTCTCCACCGGCGGTGCGGAGTTCGCGTCGGGCCAGAAGGTCAAGGACATGGTGACCGGCGCGGCCGCGCTCGCGGAGTTCGCGCAGGTCGTGGCGGCGAAGTACGACGTCAACGTCGCGCTGCACACCGACCACTGCCCGAAGGACAAGCTGGACGGCTTCGTCCGCCCGCTGATCGAGCTCTCGGCGGAGCGCGTCAAGAACGGCCAGAACCCGCTCTTCCAGTCCCACATGTGGGACGGCTCGGCCATCGACCTCGACGAGAACCTCGAGATCGCCGCGGAGCTGCTCGCCAAGACGGCGGCCGCGAGGATCATCCTCGAGGTCGAGATCGGCGTCGTCGGCGGCGAAGAGGACGGCGTCGAGGCGGAGATCAACGAGAAGCTCTACACCGCCGAGGGCGACTTCCTGAAGACGATCGACGCGCTGGGAGCGGGCGAGCGCGGTCGTTACCTGCTGGCGGCGACGTTCGGCAACGTCCACGGCGTGTACAAGCCGGGCAACGTGAAGCTGCGCCCGGACGTGCTGAAGGGCGGCCAGGAGGCGGCGTCGAAGAAGCTCGGCCTGGACGCCGGCTCGAAGCCGTTCGAGCTGGTCTTCCACGGCGGCTCGGGCTCGCTCCCGGAGGAGATCCGCGAGGCGGTGTCCTACGGCGTGGTGAAGATGAACGTCGACACGGACACGCAGTACGCGTTCACGCGCCCGATCGTGGACCACTTCTTCAAGAACTACGACGGCGTGCTGAAGATCGACGGCGAGGTCGGCAACAAGAAGGTCTACGACCCGCGCTCGTACCTGAAGGCCGCCGAAGGGGGCATGGCCGCCCGTGTGGTGGAGGCCTGCCAGGCCCTCGGCTCGGCCGGCACGAAGGTCAAGTAAGCCGCGAGGTCTCTGAAGGCCACCATCAGGGCATCTAGTGCCCGGATGGTGGCCTTCAGCGCAGTGCGGTCAGGTGGCCGGCGTGATGCTTCGGCGGGCGGTCCAGCGGCGTGTGGCCGGTCCGGCGGCCGCCCACAGCGCGAACACGCCGACCAGCACCACCAACGCCGTCCAGTACGCCACCGGCGGGGCCGACTCCGTGTGCGCGTCGCCCAGGACCCACGGCCGGAACTGTGACTGCAGCCACAGCGCGCCGTACCCGAACGCCGTCACGAGCAGCGCCCCCGCGCCGGCTCGCAGAACGCCGGAGCTCATCGCGAACGCCAGGTCCACCGCGAGACCCACGAAGAGCAGGTAGAACGGGATCGTCGAGACCGGGAAGCCCATTCCGAGCAGCAGCGGCCACATCACGCCGCGGTAGGCGATGTACGCCACGGCCACCGCCGACGCCGACCAGCGGAAACCCAAAGTGCGCCGGGCCAGGACCAGGATCAGCGCCATCACGCCGATGCCCCACAGCGGGTACACCCACTCCGGGATCGGCATCGTGAAGTGCATCACCGCGGCCCGGTCGACCGGGTGCCCGATCTGGTTCGCCGCGAAGTCGAGCAGCGACGGCTCGGCCTCCGGTGCGCCGCGCTCCCACGCGCGCAGGCCGAGGATGCCGTACTCCTGCTGGCCGTTCGGGAAGAACGTGTTCTCCAGGAAGAACGCCCACAGCGCGAGCAGCACGCCCGTCCGGAACCGCCCGGGCGGCGAAAGCCGCAGCCACCCCAGCAGCACGCCCGCCTGCATGATGCCCGTGCCCAGGTAGAGCATCATGTGCGACGGGCTCCACGCGGTCAGGTCGAGACCGTTGACGCGGTGGTTGATGACGTCCAGCGGCGCCGCGACCAGGAACACCAGCAAGCCGATCTGCATCAGGCGCAGTGACGTCTTGTCGGCGCCGAGGCCCGTGTAGCTGTGGATCGCCACCAGCACGACGATGATCACCGTGCCGACGGTGTTGATCAGGTGCGGCGGCGCCAGGTCGTCGCGCAGCCACATGAAGTGCCACGACATGTCCCACGACGAGCCGACCAGCTTGAACGCGAACGCCGCGAGCCACATCCCGTAGCAGAACCGGAGCACCCAGTCCGGCGTCGGCTGCCCAGGGGCGCCGCGGTGCCAGTGCCGCGTGAAGAACAGCCGCGTCTTGCCGACGGGGCTGCGCGGGATCACGTCCACGGGGACGTCGACTGCCTTGGCCATGCCGGACATCATGGCCGGTCATGGTCACGAGCGCGCAAAGACGTCGAAAAACCCGGGTTCACCCCTACGGGTGGACGATTTGCCACCGGCGTGCATCGGTTGGCATGGTGTGCCGCCATGATGCCGAAACGAGTTGTGGCCGCCGTCCTGATCGGCGCGCTGGTGCTGGCCGGCGGCGGGGTGCTCGCGGGCCTGTTCTTCTGATCCGCGGGCGTGGGCAGAATGGGGTCATGACGCACAACCTGCTCGGCCCCGAGCCGACGCTGCTGCCCGAGCACACCACCGCCCAGGCCGCGCTCGACGCCGGGAACGACCCGGCCGCCGTCGCGGCCGAACACCCCGACTACAGCGAGGCGTGGGCTTCGCTGGCCGAGAAGGCCTTCGACGCGGGTGAGACGGTCGCCGCGTACGCGTACGCCCGCACCGGCTACCACCGGGGTCTCGACCAGCTGCGCCGCGCGGGCTGGAAGGGCTTCGGCCCGGTGCCGTGGGCGCACCGCCCGAACCAGGGGTTCCTGCGCGCCCTCGCCGTCCTCGGCAAGGCGGCCGGGAAGATCGGCGAGACCGAGGAGTACGACCGCTGCCGGACGTTCCTCGCCGACTCCGACCCCGCCGCTTCCGAGGCCACCGGCCTGAAGTGACCCAAGTCCGTGAATGTCGCATTGAGGGACTCAGAGTCCCTCAATGCGACATTCACGGCTTTAGGCAGGGTCAGAACAGGCCGCAGTTGGAGAGCGCCGGGAGGCCGGCGAAGCGGGCCTCCAGCCAGGCGAACGCCTCCGGGTACGCGCGCACCGCGGCGAGCACGTGCGTGGGCACCAGCGTTGTGCTGAAGCGCACCTTCACGCCCTTGCTGCACCACGTCCGGCCCAGGTCGCGGTCCTGCGCGTAGGGCACGATGTCGTCGAGGGCGCTGTGGACGATCAGCACCGGCGCCGTCGGCTTGAGCGAGCCGATCTTCTGCTCGGCCACCCGCGACGCGTACGGCTCTTCGCCGAGGTACGCGGTGAGCGAGCGGCCGTCGGTCGTCAGCGTCGACGACCGCGTGAACGCGTGCGCGGCGATCGCCTCCACCGTGCACTCAGTCCGGACCTGCTCGAACAGCTGCTTGCCGCGCGCGTTCAGCAGCGCCGGGATGTCCAGCTCCGGGTACGCGTAGTTCATGCTCACCAGCGCGAACCCGAGGAACCCGACCGCGTAGTGGCCGTCGAGGTTCTTGGCCACCGAAGCCAGGTCCGCCGGCACCGCGCCCGCGTACGCGCCCTTCAGCTCCAACTCGGGCGCGTAGCTCGGCTGCAGTTCCGCCGCCGCGGCCGACGCGCCGCCGCCCTGGGAGTAGCCCGCGATCGCGACCGGGCCGTCGTCCGGCAGGCCCGCCTCCGGCAGCCGCTGGGCCGCGCGGATCGCGTCGAGCACCGCGTGCCCTTCCGACGCGCGGTTCACGTAGGTGTGGTCGCCCGGCGTGCCGAGTCCCTCGTAGTCGGTCACGACGACGCCGTAGCCCCGCGCCAGCAGCCCGGCGATGAACGGGCCTTCGTACTCGAAACCCGCCGCAAGCGCTTTCGACGGCGCGCAGTCGTCGCCCTCGCCCTGCGTGCCGACGGCGTAGGAAACGATCGGGCGCACGCCCGATCCGGGCCAGGCGGAACGCGGCGTCAGCACCGTGCCGGTGACCGCGATCGGTGAGCCGTGCGTGTCGGTGCTGCGGTACATGATCCGCTGCACGCCCGCGTCGGCCTTGATCAGCTGAATCGGGTCGATGTAGAACGTCGACGCCTCGTGCCGGATGACGTCGCCGTTGTCCCCGGCCGGCAGGGGCGAAGGGGGGTCGTAGAACGACGCTGCGGAAGCGGTTGGCGGGCCGAGGGCCACCAGCGCCAGGACGGAAACCGTGGCGACCGCCGCGGAGAGGGCGCGGCGAGAGAAGATACGCATGCTTGCTCCTCGTTGAGCAGGACTAGTGCGCGGGGAACACCTTTTTAGACAGAGGTGTCGGAAAAAGAATCACGTGAGGTGGACCACCATGTCAAGCCCGGCTCCGCGTGGGCGGCCGCGCAAGCTCCCGGTCGGGGAGCAGCGCGCACGGGTGCTGAGCGCGACGGCGCGGGTCGTCGCGCAGCACGGGATGCAGGGCGCGACGATCGAGCAGATCGCCCGCGAAGCCGGCGTCTCACGCCAAGCCGTCTACGAGCAGTTCGGCGACCGCGCGACGCTGTTCGCCGAGGTCGTGGCGGAAACCGAGGAGCGCGCGTTCGCCGCGATCGCGGGCCCGTCGGTGACCGACCCGCAGCCCGGCCTGCGTGCTTGGGCGCGCGCCAACTACGCCAACATGGTCACCTTCGTCGCCGACAGCCCCGAGGCCTATGGCGTGCTCCGCGCGGCCGAGCGCGCGGGCGACCCCGCTCTCACCCGGTTGAGGGAGAGGCTGGCCGTCGTCTACGCCGGCGCGAGCCGCAAGCGGTGGGCCGCGCACGGCATCGACTCCGGCCGCGCCGACCGCGCGCTCGTCACCCTCTTCTTCGCGATGACGGAGTCCTTGGTGCAGGCGACCTGGGACGGCGCGCCGCCGGACCAGGAAGCCTTGATCGACCTGCTCACCGAATTCACGGTCGGCGGCGTGGCCCGCCTCCAGACGAAAGCGAGCGACGTCATCGACCGGCTGCGGTGAACGCAGCTAAGCGGCGGCCAAGGCCGCTTCGACGGACCCCACCACCCGGTTGCGGCCGCCGTGCTTGGCCGCGTAGACGGCCGCGTCGGCGGACGCCATCACTTCCTCGATCGACGACCCGTCGAGCGGGTAGGCGGCGACGCCGATGGACGCCGTCTGCCGTTCGATGGCGACGGCGGCGCCTTCGTTGGTCTTCGTGCTGATGACCAGCTCGCTGACCCGTTGCCGGATCCGTTCCGCCGTGACGATCGCGTCCTCTTTGGACGTCGAGGGCAACAGCGCGACGAACTCCTCGCCACCGAACCGGCCGACCAGGTCGTGCGCGCGCGTCTCCTGCTTGACCACGGCGGCCACCGCCTTGAGCACGTCGTCCCCCGCGAGGTGCCCGTAGGTGTCGTTGATCCGCTTGAAGTGGTCGAGGTCGATCATCATGGCGCCGAAGCTGCCGTTGTCCCGCTGCGCGCGCGAGATCTCCCGCTGCGCGCCGTCCTGCCAGGTGGTGGCGTTGAGCAGCTGCGTCTTCTGGTCGGTGGTGGCCAGCTCCTCGAGCCGCTTGATCAGCGCGGACCGCTGCAGCACGTACAGCGGCAGGATGACGAGGACGGACAGGTAGGGCTCGTCGGCCAGCATCATCGTCAGCAGCCCGCCGACCGACAGCAGCGCCAGCTCGAGCAGGTTGTCGTCCATGGTGCCCAGGCAGGACGCCACGGTGGCCTTGTCCGGTGCCGCGCAGTACAGGCCGAGGCCGGTCAGCGCGGTGTTGACCACGAAGAACACGAGTGCCGCCGCCGAGACCGTCGCGACCGTGTGCCCGCTCCCCACGGGACCCACGAGGTTCGCCGCCAGTCCGGAAAGGATCGCCGTCGTCATGTTGGCGGCGACGCGGTGCGGCTGCCCCGGCCGCGTGCCGGACCAGCTCCGGAACGCGAGGTAGATGTAGAGCACGACACCGGTGGCGGCGACCAGCTGCGGCGGGAGCAGCAGGCTCGCCGGCACCAGCCACACCGAAGTGGTGCTGATGTGCGGGCCCTGGCTCAGGCTGCGGCGCTGGCGCTCGATCCGCCGGCTGATTTCCGTCTGCGCCACGGCGAGCCCCGTGATGAGCGCGAACATCCCCAGCGCGCCGCTCGTCACCGGAACCACCACGACGGTGGCCAAGGTCCAGACCACCAGCACGGCCATCGCCGTGAGGGTGACCGCGATCCACCTCCGTGGACGCGCCCACAGCGCCCAGTGGCGAATCATGGAAACCGAGACTTGTCCAGTCTGTTCCCCCGATGTAATCATTCTTCCCCCAGTGGCTTGCGCAATGGTGCCGTGACAAAGTACTCACGCACAGTTTCAGCCCGTTTGCCGCCTGTCCACAAGGGCCTTAGGTGTGTACCTTTTCTCTGACGCCGGATGAAGGGTGACCAGCGATGCGCACGAAGGAGCAGTGACCGACTAGCCGCACCGCCAAGGTCGCGCTGGTCAAGCCCACGCGCTGGGACATGTCAAGCATGTTCGGCGCGTGCGGCTCCTTCGTCGACCCATCGCCCCGGGTTCCCGTTGAGGCTCCGCTGCCAGACGAAGGCCAGCGGCAGGGTCATCACGATTCCGACAAGCCCGAAGATGCCGACCGTCGACTGAGGGCTGACGTGGTCGGCCAGGAGGCCACCGAGCAGCGGGCTGATGCCGAGCATCGTCGTCAGCCCGGTGTTGGACAGGCCCATCGTCTGCGCCCGCGTCTCGTCGGGCACCGCCAGCGTCAGCGACGCCGTCGCCTGCAGCAGCGCGATCGTGCCGAACCCGCCGGAGACGACGAACAGCGCGATCGACACCCACGGCCCGGGCTGCAGGAGGCACAGCAGCAGCGGGATCGCGCAGAGCAGGGACATCAGCCCGATCAGCCGCGGCCGGACCCGCGCGGGCACCCAGCGGGTGTAGATGAACGTGCCGATCACGCTGCCGACGGGATCGGCCGCCAGCAGCAGACCGATCGCGGCCGTGCCGCCGCCCGCGGCGGCGACGTACGGCGCGGCGATGCCCTCGTACACCGGCAGCAGGCCCATCAGCCAGGTGAACAGCACGAGCGAGCACAGCGGCGCGTCGCGGAAGGCCACGCTGCCGCCGGTGCTGATCATCGCGAAGAACTTCTTGCGCTTCTCGCCGGTCGCCGCGGCGGGCCGGGCGCTCAGTCCGAACCGGACGAAGGTCGCGGAGAGGAGGAACGTGGCCGCGTCGATGGCCAGCGCGACGCGCGGGTCGACGGCCAGCAGCAGCGCGCCGCCGCCGGCGAAGCCGATCAGCTGGGCCGACTGCACGGTCATGCTGCGGATGCCCATGCCGACGACGAACCGGTCACCCTCGAGCACCTGCGGCAGCAGGGCCAGCTGGGACGCCTTGAACGGCGGGTTGAGCAGGGAAACGCCGCCGACCAGCACGCACATCGCCCAGAACGGCATGCCGGGCAGGGCGACGAGCGCGATGAGCGCGGCGCGGCCGAGGTCGACGGCGAACATCACCGTGCGGCGGGGGAAGCGATCGGCGAGGCCGGTCAGGAAGACGCCCCCGAGCAGCGAAGGGGCGAACGTCAGCGCGTAGGTGAGGCCGGTGAGCGCGGCCGAACCGGTCCCGGTGAAGACGAGGACGGACAGCGCGACTCTCGCGAGCTGGTCGCCGGCCATGGACAGCAGTTCCGCGAACCACAGTGCCCGGAATTCCGCGATGCCGAACACCTCGCCGAAGGTGACCCGAGCCGGCGGTGCTGCCATACCTTCACTCCCGAGTTCGTGCGCAGACCGTGTCACACCGGTGACCAGTGGCGACGCTCAAACCCTCTGGTCACGGGCGATCACGATACGTGAGTTACCCAGGCCAGTGTCCCGTGACGGTAGGTGAATCTCTAGGTTCTTTAGCTGGTATCTAACGTGTCACGGATCTTTCCGGCGCGTGCAGACCATAGCCCGCCGTGCACGGACGCACGCTCCGGAGTCACCAATGGTGTCACCTGATCGGGTAACTCGGGAGAAAAAGGTCGGGACCACCCCGCGCGCTCCCGCGAGGTGGTCCCGAGCGGCGATCCGGCTCAGCCGTCGACGGCGAGGGCGTCCTCCGCCGGCGCCCGCGTCGCCCCGGACGCGCGCTCCGCGTCCCGCTTGGCCACCTCTTCCCGGACGATCGGGATCACGTACCGGCCGAAGTCGATCGTGTCGCCGAGCATGTCGTAGCCCCGCGCCGACAGGATCTCGACGCCGAGGTCGTAGTAGTCCAGCAGCGCCTGTGCCACCGTCTCCGGCGTGCCGACCAGCGCGTTCGAGTTGCCCGCGCCGCCCGTCGCGGCCGCCGTCGGGGTCCACAGCGCGCGGTCGAACCGCTCGCCCTGGGCCGCGAGCGACAGCAGCCGCTGGGAGCCGGTGTTCTCGGGCTCGGTGAGCTTGTGCCGCCGGGTCAGCGGCTGCCCGCCCTTCGTCCGGTCCTTGATCGCGCCCACGGTCGCGTACGCCTTCTCCCAGGCCAGCTCCTCGGTCGGCGCGATGATCGGCCGGAACGCGACCTGGATCCGCGGCACGTCCGTGCGGCCGGCCGCCAGGGCGGCGGCCTTCACCGACTCGATCTGCTCCGCGGTCTGGGCCAGCGGCTCGCCCCAGAGGCAGTAGATGTCCGCTTCGGCACCGCCGGCGGCGTACGCGGCGGGTGACGAGCCACCGAAGGAG
The DNA here is from genome assembly GCA_049998055.1 of Amycolatopsis sp. cmx-4-37. Lineage (GTDB taxonomy): Bacteria > Actinomycetota > Actinomycetes > Mycobacteriales > Pseudonocardiaceae > Amycolatopsis. Next base: position 256,374 of record JAEBEK010000011.1, read on the forward strand.
ACGCCTGGCCGCGGCTTCTGCACGGGCTTCACGTCGCTGACGTAGTCCGCGAAGCGGTAGTACTCGCCCTCGAAGTCGAAGGGCTCGTCGGACGTCCAGGCCTTTTTGATGATCTGGATGGCTTCGCGCGTGCGTCCGTAGCGCTCGTCTTTCGTGAGGTAGTCGCCTTCGCGCTGCTGCTCGTGGTCGTTGCCGCCGGTGATGAAGTGCACGGTCAGGCGGCCGTCGGAGATCTGGTCGAGCGACGCGAACGTCTTCGCCGCGAAGGTCGGGTACGAGACGTTCGGGCGGTGCGCGAGCAGGATCTGCAGCTTGTCGAGCTTCGTGGCGACGTACGCGGCCGCCTGCGCGGGGTCCGGCGAACCGGAGCCGTAGGCGAACAGCACCCGGTCCCAGCCGAAGTCCTCGTGCGCGCGGGCCAGGCGCAGCGTGTACTCCTTGTCGAACACCCCGCCCGAACGGGCGTGCGTCTCCGACCCGTCGTGCGTGCCTCCGATGCCCAGGAACTCCACCGGCATTCCGCCCACCTTCTCTCGCCTCGGTACCGCCAGAGCTACGCCTCTCGCTCGGTGGGCGGCAATGAGGTCCGGAGGGTGGAACTCGCGATTTATTCCCGGAATTCCGGAGTATGGGAAGGACGCCCTGGTCCGGGGCCCGGGCGTAGCTTCGGGTCCATGGCCGAACGCGCGCCGTTCACCCTCGCCGTCGTGGGCGCCGGACCCCGGGGGGTCGGCGTCCTCGAGCGGCTCGGCGCGAATTCCGGGCTCCTGCGCGATCGCCGGCTCGAGGTGCACCTGATCGACCCGTTCCCGCCGGGGCCCGGCCGCGTCTGGCGCTACGACCAGTCGCCGCTGCTGCGGATGAACTCCATGCCCGAGGACGTCACGATGTTCACCGACGACTCGGTGAAGATGGCGGGCCCGGTGCGGCCGGGGCCGACACTGCTCGAGTGGGCGCGGAAGGTGCGTGGAGGCGCGCTCGACGCCGAAGTCCCGCCCGACGTCGTCGCCGAGCTGACCGCGCTCGACGCGTTCGACTTCCCGACCCGGCGGCTGCAGAGCGCCTACCTGACCTGGGTCTACCGCAGGATCCTCGACGACCTGCCCGAGGGCATCGACGTCGTCGAGCACGCGGCGCGGGCGGTCGGGGTCGACGGTCACACCGTCAGCCTGTCCGACGGTACGACCGTCGCGGCGGACGCCGTCGTCTTCACCGTCGGGCACCTCGACGCGGAACCGGACGACCGGGAGCGCGAGCTCGTGACGTTCGCCGCGCGGCACGGGCTTGCCTACTACCCGGCCGGATACACCGCCGACGTCGACTACTCGGGCATCGCGCCGGGAGAAACCGTGCTGGTGCGCGGGTTCGGGCTGGCGTTCGTCGACCTGATGCTGCTGCTGACCGAGGGCCGCGGCGGCCGGTTCGAGGACCTCCCGTGCGGCGGGCTGCGCTACCACCCGAGCGGCGCCGAGCCGGTGCTGCACGTCGGTTCGCGGCGCGGGGTGCCCTACCACGCGAAGATCGGCTACCGGCTGCGCGGAAAAGCGTTGCGGCTGCCCAGGTTCTTCGACGCCTACGCCATGGACGGGCTCGCCGGGGAATCCCTCGACTTCCGCGCGGACGTCTGGCCGCTGATCGCGAAGGAACTGGCCTGGGGCTACTACAGCGAGCTGTTCACCGGCCACCCGGACCGCGTGCGGATGGACTTCGTCGTGTTCGCCGACGCCTTCGCCGACCTGCCCTGGGATTCACCGGGCATGCGGGACCTCGTCACGCGGGCGGTGCCCGCCGAGGCCGACCGCCTCGACCTCGACCGGCTCGACCGCCCCATGGCGGGCCGCGAGTTCGGCTCGGCGGAGGAGTTCGGCAAGGAACTGCGGGAGTACGTCGAAGCTGACCTCGCGCGCCGGGCGGACCAGGAGTTCAGCGCCGACCTGGGCGCGTTCATGGCGTTGCTGTCGGTGTACAGCCAGCTGCCGATCCTCGTCCAAAAAGGACGGCTGGACGCGTCATCGCAAGTGTCCGATATGGACGGCTGGTTCCACGGGTTCTTCTCCTACTACGCCAGCGGACCACCGCCGCGCCGGCTGGAGGAGCTGCTGGCTCTGCACCAAGCCGGCGTGGTTTCCTTCGCCGGCGCGGACATGCAGGTGACGGCGAACGGCGAGGCGTTCGTCGCGTCCAGCGCGAGCTACCCGGGGACGATTTCGGCGCGGACGTTGGTCGAGGCGCGGCTGCCGGGCCCGAGCGTCACGCGGGCCGCGGACGGCCTGCTCCGGCAGCTGCGCGACACGGGTGAGCTGGCGGAGGAGACGGTGGCGGACCCGGTCACGGGCGCGTTGCTGCCGTCGGGCCGGATCCACACGCGAGTGTCGGACTCCCGCTTGCTCGACGGCACCGGCCAACCGCACCCGCACCGGTTCGCGGTGGGCCCCCACACGAGCGCCCGCTCGGCGGCGGCGTTCACCCGGCCCCGGACGAACGCGTCGAGCTTCCGCCAGAACGACGCCGTCGCACGCGAGATCCTGGCGCTCGTGAGTGAGAAACAGGGTTAGAACACTGTTTCTCACTCACGACGCCCAGGCGACCACCTCGGCCAGGACTTGCGCCGGTGGGGGCATTTCCGCGATCTCGGCCGCGATGCCTCGCGCGATTTCGCGGGGTTTCGGGTCGGTGAGGAGTTCGCGCGCCGCCGCCTCGATCGCGGGGATCCGGATCGCGTCCCCGACCAGTGCGCGGGCGGCACCGAGGGTCGAGAGCGTGTCCGCGTTGGCGAACTGGTCGGCCCCCTGCGGCAGGATCAGCTGCGGCAGCCCGGCGGCGAGCGACGCGAGCACCGTGCCCGTGCCGCCGTGGTGCACGACCAGGCCCGCGTGCTTCAGGACTTCGCCCTGCGGCACGAACCCGGCGGCCTGGACGCGAGAAGGCAGTGAGCCCAGCGCCGACGGATCGCCGGGGCCGAGCGCCACCAGCACGTCGACGTCCAGCTGGGACAACGCGCGGATCGCGCCGCGCAGGACGTCCGTCGCGCCGAAGACCACCGTGCCCAGCGTCAGGTAGACGAAGCCGTCGGCCGGGAGCGGCGGCAGCGGGACGTCGGGGTCGAACGGTGTCGGGCGCATCCGGAACACCGTCGGCACGGCGGCGGGGCCCGGGTCGCGGACGCTGTCCGGCCAGACGTCGACGCAGGCGTCGCCGAAGAGCGCGTCCGAGGGGAGCGTGCCCCACAGCGGCCGCAGCCGTTCGGCGGCGACGGCCAGGAGTTCCGGTGGCATCGACCGCCCGATCACGACCGCGACCGCGGGAAGGCCCGCCCGCCGCGCCGCGATCCCGGCGCCGACGTCGCTCATCTCGTAGACGACCAGGTCGGGACGCAGTTCGGGGAGCAGCGGCGTCAGGTCGTCGAGCAGCGACCGCGGCAGCAGCTCGGCGAACATCGTGATGCCGACGTCCATGAACCCGGCGTCCTCGCCGTGCCGCTTCTTGGCTTCGGCCTCCGCCTCGCCGATGCCGATCCCTGCGCGGTGGACCTCGAAGCCGAGGTCACGCACCTTGGGCACGAAGGCTTCGCCGGTGCCGAAGACGACCTCGTGCCCGGCTTCGACGGCCGCGTTCGCCAGCGGCAGCAAGGGAAACAGGTGGCCGTACGCCGGGCGGCACGTGAACAGGATCCGCACCGCCCTGAGCGTACTCGTCAGCCCTTCACCACCGGAGCGATTTGCTGCACCCACTGCTGCGGCGCCGACGTCCCGCCGGGCAGGGAGTTGAAGTACTCCCAGCCGTCGATCCCGCCGAAGTCGGCGTACTTGCCGATGAGGCTCCGCACGGTCGACTGGAGTGTCGACATGGTGACGTACCCGCTGCAGTTCGCGGGGTTGGTCACGGTCCCGGCGACGACCTTGCTCGCCGGGACGACCCCGCGGCGGATGATGTTGTCGTAGCCCGACGTGCTCGCAAGCGAGCCCCAGCCGCAGTAGAACTGCGCGTTGAACCAGGAGATCTGAGAGCCGCGGTCGCGGTAGAGCGTGTCGTAGTTGAGGCCGGAGAGCCCGCCGCCGCCACTCAGTTCGGTCGCCACCGGAGCAAGGGTGACGAGGAAGGAGCTGCCGAAATCGGCTCGCAGCGCGTCGATGACCTTGTTGAGCGCGCCGTTGGACATGTGCTCTTCGACGTCGAGGTCGATGCCGGAGAGCGAGTACGTCCGGATGAGGTTCCGCAGCAGCGGGTAGTACGTGTCGAACTGCGTTTCGAGCCGCTGGAAGCTGCCCGCGGCGGCCCCGCCGACGAAGGCGAGGACGTGCACGCCCTGGCTGCGCAGGGTCGCGAGGTCCTGCCACATCCGCGTGAACTTGCTCGCGTTCGGCGGATCGTCGTTGAGGTGCACGACACTGCCGGAGTCGAGGTGGATGGCCCCGACGACGACGTCCGTGGCTCCCGCGTCGCGCAGCGGCAGCGGCGAGACGTAGGTGGAGCCGTTGTAGATGGTCTGGTAGTAGACGACAACCCTGCGTCCGGCGGCGGCCGAAGCCGGCACCGCACCCGAAATCATCAGCACCAAGGCCACGAAGGCCACGCCGATCCTCCGCATGGTCCAGACCATAAGTCGCGGTGGGTGGTTGGGGAAACACCCACCGTCGGTTCTGTCCGGTTTCCTGTCTCAGCCGACCACCTGCACCGACCGGCCGGGGATCGCGGCCAGGAGTTCCTTCGTGTACTCCGCCTGAGGTTCCGTGAGCACCTGCGCGGCCGGCCCCAGCTCCACCAGCGCGCCTTCGCGCATGACGCCGACCTGGTCCGCGAGCTGCCGGACCACCGCCAGGTCGTGCGAGATGAACAGGTACGACAGCCCCAGCTCCGACTGCAGCTCCGCCAGCAGCCGCAGGATCTGGGCCTGCACCGAGACGTCCAGCGCCGACACCGGTTCGTCGCACACCACCAGGTCCGGCCGCAACGCCAACGCGCGCGCGATCGCCACCCGCTGCCGCTGGCCGCCCGACAGCTCCGCCGGTTTCCGGCGCGCCACCGATGCCGGCAGCGCGACCTGCTCCAGCAACTCGGGGACCCGGGTGCGCGGACGACCGAACGCCCGCAACGGCTCCCCGACGACGTCCTCGATGGAGAACTTCGGGTTCAGCGACGCGTACGGGTTCTGGTACACGATCTGCATCCGCCGCCGCAGCCGCCGCAGCTCAGGACCGGCGAGCGAGGTGATGTCCTGGCCGTCGAACTCCACCGATCCCGCCGACGGCGTCTCCAGCCGGAGCACCATCCGCGCCGTCGTCGACTTGCCCGAGCCGGACTCGCCCACCAACGCCAGCGTCTGACCGCGGGGGATGTCGAACGAAACGCCGTCGACCGCGCGGATCCCGCCGTCGAACGTCTTCGCGAGGTCCCGTACCGACACCAGTGGCTCGGCGGCAGGCGCGGGCGGGCGTGAGGTGCTGGTCATGCTCGGCGCCGCCGCGAGCAATTGCTGCGTGTACGGCTGCGAAGGCGCGCTGACGACTTCGGCGGTCTTGCCCTCTTCGACGACCGAGCCCTGCGAGAGCACCACGATGCGCGACGCGCGATCAGCCGCGACGCCGAGGTCGTGCGTGATCAGCAGGATCGCCGTGCCCGTTTCCCGGGCCAGCGACGTCAGGTGGTCGAGGATGCGGCGCTGCACGGTGACGTCGAGGGCGGACGTCGGCTCGTCCGCGATGATCAGCTTCGGCCGCCCGGCCAGCGCCGACGCGATCAGCACGCGCTGCCGGAGCCCGCCGGACAGCTGGTGCGGGTACTGCCGCGCCCGCAGCTCGGGCTGCGGCACGCCCGCGCGTTCGAGCAGCTCGATCGCCTGCACCGAAGCGGATCGCCGGTCCGCGAGCCCGTGGATCTTCAGCCCCTCCGCGACCTGGTCGCCGATCCGGTGCACCGGGTTCAGCGACACGGCCGGATCTTGCGGCACCAGCGCGATCTCGCGGCCGCGCACGCCCCGCCACTGCTTGTCCGACAGGGAAAGCAGGTCGCGGCCGTCGAAGGTGATCGAGCCGCCGTCGATCCGGCCACCGCGGGGCAGCAGGCCGATCGCCGCGTGGGCCGTGGTCGACTTGCCCGAGCCCGACTCGCCGACGACGGCGACCACCTCGCCCGCGTCGACGTCCAGGCCGACGTCCCGTACCGCCGGGACCTTCTTGTACGACACGGCCAGGTCCGAAATGCGCAGCAGGGTCATCGGTCTCCTCCGTCCAGCGCGCGGGACAGCCGGTTGGCGGCGAGGACCACCGCCGCGACCGTCAGCCCCGGGAACGTCGTCATCCACCAGGCCGTGGCCAGGAAGCTGCGCCCGCCGGCGACGAGCGAGCCCCACTCCGGCGTCGGCGGCGTCGCGCCGAAGCCGAGGAAGCTCAGCGCCGACACCTCGAGCACGGCCGTGCCGAGCGTGAGCGTCGCCAGCGCGAGCACCGGGCCCGCCGCGTTCGGCAGGACGTGCCGCAGCAGCACGCCGGACCACCGCACTCCGGAAGCCCGCGCGGCTTCGACGAACACGCCGTTTCGCACGCGAAGCACCTCCGCGCGCATGACTCGCGCGAAGGACGCGAGGTTCGCGATGCCGACGGCGATCGCGACGTTCGTCGTGCCGAAGCCGAGTGCCGTGACCAGGGCCAGCGACAGCAGGATCGGCGGGATGGCCAGGAAGACGTCGACGACCCGCATGATCACGGTGTCCGCCCAGCCGCCGCGGAACCCGGCCAGCAGGCCGAGCGCCGAGCCCGCGATCAGTGCCACGAGGACGGCGATCGCGGTGGCCCGCAGCGAGAGCGACGCGCCGTGGATCACGCGGGCGTAGACGTCACGGCCGGTCTCGTCGGTGCCGAAGAGGTGGTGCAGTGACGGCCCTTGCAGCCGCTCGGCCGGGACGCCGGTGATCGGGTCGTACCCGGTCAGCAGCCCCGGCACGAAGGCCGCGAGCAGCACGAACGCCAGCACCGCCACCGCGAGCACCAGCCCGGGCGGAGCTTTCACGTGAAAGCTCCGCCTCGAAGGGGCGAGGTCAACCACGGGCCACCTCCGGGGTGCGGGCGATGCGCGGGTCGAGCAGCGGGTAGAGCAGGTCGACGATCAGGTTGAGCACCACGAACACCAGCGCGGCCAGCACGATCACCGCCTGCACCACCGGGACGTCCTGCGCGGTGACGGCGGCCGCGGTGATCCGGCCGACGCCGTCGCGCGAGAACACCGTCTCGGTGATCACCGAACCCGCGACGAGGTTGCCCGCCACCACGCCGGCGACGGTCAGCGTCGGCACGGCGGCGTTGCGCAGCAGATGTCCGAAGTGGACGCGCCAGCGGCTCGCGCCCTTGGCCGCGGCTATCTCCGCGTACGGCTCCTCCTGCTGCGTGGCGAGGCTCTTCGCCAGTACCTGGCCGATGATCGCGCCGGTCGGCAGCGCGAGGGTGATCGCGGGCAGGATGATCGTCTCGAAGCCCTGCGTGCCGAGCGCGGGCAGCAGCCGCAGCCGGAACGAGAAGAACTGGATCAGCAGCAGCCCGACCCAGAACGGCGGCAGCGAGATCGCCAGCGACGGCAACGACAACAGTGCCTGCCGCAGCCAGCGGAACCGCGTGAACGTACCGAGGAACGCCGACCCGCCGCCGAAGAGCACCGCGAACACCAGCGCCAGGCTCGTCACGGCGAGCGTCGGCGGCAACGCCGTGACGACCATGTGCGTCGCGTCGTCACCGGTCGCGACGCTGCGCCCGAAGTCGCCGTGCAGCGCCGAGACCAGCCGTTTCCCGTACTGCACCGGTAACGATGAGTCGAGGCCGTACTCCGCGCGGGCGGCGGCGAGCTGCTCGGGCGTCGCCGACGAACCCGCCTCCCCGCTGGCGAGCTTCGCCGAAACGGCGTCGCCCGGCAGCAGGTAGAGGATCAGGAACGACAGCGTGAACGCCGCCCACAGCACGAACACCGCCTGCCCGACGCGGCGGAGCAGGTATCGCCTCACGAGAGCCACGCGTCGAAGAGTTGCAGCCGTGACGACGCCTCGAAGTCGACGGCGTGCGCCTGCGAGCTCAGCGCGACGACCTGGGTCAGCTCGAACACCGGGATGGCGTAGGCGTGGTCGACGATCAGCTTCTGCACCTCGTCGGCGGACGGCTTGCGCTTGGCGTTGTCCACAGTGGACGACTGGGCGTCGAGGGCCACATCCAGGGGGTTGCCCGGCGTGAGCTTGCTGCGGTTGCCGGCCTTGGTGGAGAACTGGCCGCGCAGGATGTCCGGGTCGGCGCGAGTCACGTTGTACCAGAGGAAGTCGTAGTTCCCGGACAGCTGGATCTGCGTGGTCTCAGCCGTCGTGTGCTGCTCGATCCGCAGGTCGAAACCGATCTTGCGGAGCTGCTGCTGGACCAGCTCCAGCACGCTCCGGTTCTGGTTGAACACCGGCGAGAACACGACGGACGCGCTGAGCTGCTGCCCGTTCTTGACGCGGATCCCGTCCGGGCCGGGCACCCAGCCGTCGGCGTCGAGCAGCGCGGCCGCGCCCTTCTGGTCGTACGCGAGCTGCTGCGAAAGGTCGTCGTAGAGCGGCGTCGCCGAGCCGAGGATGCTGGTGGCGGGCTTGTAGGACGCCGTCAGCACGGTGTCCACGACCTCGGTGCGGTCGACGCCCTTGAGCACGGCCTGGCGCACCTTTTCGTCGGCGAGCACGCCGCGGGCGGTGTTGGCGTGCAGGTTGAACACGACCCCGGGGTTCGGCCGGATGTTCTCGCTGAAGCCGTTGCCCTTGAACTGCGGCTCGTCGACCGGCTGGATGTCGGTGGCCGCGTCGAGCTGCCCGGACGCGAGGCTGCCGGTGCGGACCCCGGGCTCCGGCACGATCTTGTAGTCGATCTTGTCGAGGTAGGCCTCGCCCTGGTGCTTGAACAGCGACGAGCCCCAGGCGTAGCCCGTGCGCTTGGCCAGGACGATTTCCTGGTTCTGCTTCAGGCTTTCGAAGACGAACGGCCCGGAGCCGATCAGGCCGTTGCCCTGGCACCGCTGTTCCGGCGTCTTCTTGAACGCCGCGGGCGCGAGGACGCCGAGCGACATCGTCGAGCTGGCCTGCAGGAACTGTGCGCTGGGCGCGGAGAACTCGATCCGCACGGTCTGCGGGTCGACGACCGTCGACGCCTTGTACGCGGCGAGGTAGCCGTAGCCGAGCTGGGCTTTCGTGCCGAGGGCCTTGATGCCGTCGAAGCTCGTCTTGACGGCGGCGGCGTCGACCGGGCTGTTGTCGGAGAACGTGGCACCGGCGCGCAGGTGGAAGGTGAACGCCGTCGAGTCGGCGCTGACCTCCCACTTCTCGGCCAGCCACGGCTTGATCTCACCGGTCTTCGGATCCTGGTCGGTGAGCGAGTCGACCAGCTGGCGCGCGACGTTGATGGACGCGTTCGTCGCGGTCTGCTGCGGGTCGATGCAGTCGGGCGCGGACGAGATGCCGAGCCGGAGCGTGCCGCCGGGTTTCGGCGGACCGGAAGCGGCCTGCTCGGTGCCGGCGGCGGAGCAGGCGGTCAGCAGGATCGGCAGGGCGAGCAGGGCCGCGGCGTTGCGGGCGCGGAAGAGTGGGGACACCGGACGGCCTCCAGCGGGGAGCGGTTGCGTCTTCAACCAGCGACGCTAACCACGCGCTGAAGGCCGTCCCATCAGACGAACCGCGGTCCCACCCTCTGACACCACCAGGATTGGCCCTTGACTTGCGCTCGGTGACCGGGGTCAGCAGCGGCCGAGCATGTCCGTCAACGCGGACTTCTCGGCGGTGGTGATCGTCAGCTTGAACTTGTACTTCACCGCGACCCACATCCTCGCGTAGGTGCACCAGTAGCTCGTGAGCGGCGGCTTCCACTGGTCGGGCGACTTGTCGCCCTTCTCCTGGTTGACGTTGTCCGTCACGGCGATCAGCTGCGGGTCGGTGAGGTCGTTCGCGTACGCCTGGCGCTGCGCGGTCGTCCACCCGGACGCGCCCGTGCGCCACGCGTCGGCCAGCGGCACCACGTGGTCGATGTCCACATCGGACGCGGCGGTCCAGGTCTCGCCGTCGTACGGGCTCTTCCAGCTGCCGGACGTCGCCGCGCAGTCCGACCCGGTGACCACGTTGGTGCCGTCGCGCTTGAGGACCAGCTCGCGGGTGTTGCAGCTGTTGCCCTGGTCGGTCCAGTGCGGGAACTTGTCCCGGCTGTAGCCGGTCTGCGAACCGTCGGCCTTGACGGTGAGGGATGCGAGCTCGGACTTCGCCGTGGTCGCCGACGGGATGCCCGGCGGGGTGGCCCCGGCGACGCTCACCAGCGTCCCGGAGAACACGGCGGTGGCCGCGAGAACGGTCAAGGAATGACGAACAGCAAGCCTGGTTGGCATTTTGCTGCCTCCGTGTCAGGTGTGGGGACAGCTCACCCTGATACACCGGAGTGGCGAGTGCAACACGTATAGGTGACATGTTGCTGCCCGTTGGTGAACGCTGCGTTGCCATGCGTGCACCCGAGGATGAAACCGCAGGTCAGGCCGGACCGCGGACCAGCCGGAGATCCTGGGTGTGCCGGTACCACGTCCACTTGCTCACCGCGCGCTCGTGGACGACGTCGTCGCGGACGGGCCGCGTCGGGATGCAGCCGATCTGGAACGCGCGCGAGTAGAGCGTCGTCGGCCGCTTGAAGATCGTCCCCTTCACGACGCGGACGGCCAGGCCGGGCCCGCCCGGATCCGGCGTCACCTCGATCGACGAGGCCGGCCCGCGCAGCGCCACCTGCTCGTCGGCGTAGGCCACGCCGCGCACGAGCCGGAGCACCCCGCGCCCGACGAGCACGCCGCCGACGTCGTCGCGGATCAGCGGCACGGGGTCGACTTCCCCGCGCAGAGCGAGGGCGACGGCCTGCAACGGCGTCTTCGGCAACCCCCAGAGCGCGGCGACGGCCGAGTCCGGCGAAGCCGGCACGAACCCGACCGACACGCCGGAGAGCGCCTCCTTGCGAAGCAGCCGCAACACGACCGCGGCGAGATCCGCGTCCGTGCCCGACACGACCAAGTGATCGTGTTCGCCCAGCAAGGGATCGATTTCCGCCTTGCCGGGACGGCTGGACACGCGGATCGATTCGACATCATCGACATCTTCGAAGCCCGCCGCGCCCTCGCCACAGGCCACCACTATTCCGCGCACCCGCGGGTCCTCCGTTACAGTCATGCACCGGCATTTACCAGCGCCACCGGTGTCCGTCCGGGACACTAAACCTCACGTCGTCGACCACCTTGGAGTGTCACATGCCGGCCATCGTGCTCATCGGTGCCCAATGGGGGGACGAAGGCAAGGGCAAGGCCACCGACCTGATGGGTGACCGGGTCCAGTGGGTCGTCCGCTACCAGGGTGGCAACAACGCCGGGCACACCGTGGTGCTGCCGAACGGCGAGAACTTCGCCCTGCACCTCATCCCGTCCGGCATCCTCACCCCGGGCGTGACCAACGTCATCGGCAACGGCGTGGTCGTCGACCCCGGTGTGCTGCTCGACGAGCTGTCCGGCCTCGAAGCGCGGGACGTCGACACGTCCAAGCTGCTGATCTCGGCCGACGCGCACTTGATCATGCCGTACCACGTGGCCATCGACAAAGTCACCGAGCGGTACCTCGGCAGCCGCAAGATCGGCACCACCGGCCGCGGCATCGGCCCGTGCTACCAGGACAAGATCGCCCGCGTCGGCGTCCGCGTGCAGGACCTGCTCGACGAGAAGATCTTCCGCCAGAAGGTCGAAGCGGCGCTGGAGTTCAAGAACCAGGTGCTGGTGAAGGTCTACAACCGCAAGGCCCTCGACGTGGACGAGGTCGCCGACGAGGTGCTGGCCGCCGGCGAGAAGTTCGCGCACCGCATCGCCGACACGCGGCTGCAGCTCAACCAGGCCCTCGAGCGCGGCGAAATCGTGCTGCTGGAGGGCTCACAGGGCACGCTGCTCGACGTCGACCACGGCACCTACCCGTTCGTGACGTCGTCGAACCCGACGTCCGGCGGCGCGAGCGCGGGCTCCGGCATCGGCCCGGGCCGGATCGGCACGGTCCTCGGCATCCTCAAGGCGTACACCACCCGCGTCGGCTCGGGCCCGTTCCCGACCGAGCTGCACGACGAGTCCGGCGAGTACCTGCGCAAGCAGGGCGGCGAGTTCGGCGTGACGACGGGCCGCTCGCGCCGCACCGGCTGGTTCGACGCGGTGATCGCGCGCTACGCGGTGCGCGTCAACGGCATCACCGACTACTTCCTCACGAAGCTGGACGTGCTGTCCGGGCTGGAGAAGGTGCCGGTGTGCGTCGGCTACGAGGTCGACGGCTTCCGCACGCAGGACATGCCGATGACGCAGACCGACGTGCACCACGCGATCCCGATCTACGAAGAGCACCCGGGCTGGTTCGAGGACATCTCGGCGTGCCGCACGTTCGAGGAGCTCCCGGCGAACGCGCGCGCGTACGTCGAGCGCCTCGAAGAGCTGTCGGGCGCCCGGATCTCGGCGATCGGCGTCGGCCCGGGCCGCGAGCAGACGATCGTCCGGCACACGTTTGTATAGGGCGCTGTCGTCTAGGTCAGTTTCGTGCTGACCGGCGTCTCGTTGCGGAAGAGGTCGAGCACCGGGCAGTGCTCGTCGACCTCGCGCTTGAGGTCTTCGTAGCGCTCCCGGCTCGCCGGGCCCTCCAGTTCGACGGACACGCGCACGTCCCCGAAACCGGGGCGGGTGTTGAAGGAGAAGCCGAAGAAGCCGTGCAGGTCGAGGTCGCCGTCGACGGTGACCTTGACGGAGTCGAGCGGGATGCCGCGCTTCGCCGCCCAGAACTGGTAGGTGATGACCTGGCAGGACCCCAGGGCGGCGAGCGCGAACTCGACGGGGTTCGCGGCCTGGTCGGTCCCGCCGAGCGCGGGCGGCTCGTCGACGGTGAAGCTGTGGTCCCGGACGTTGACGAGGACCTCGGTCTTGGTACCGGGCTTGAGGGTGTGGGCCACGCTGAAGGAGACGGCGGCGTTGTGCGGGTCGGCGTCGACGGCCTTGCGGGTGCCTTCGATGACGTCGGTCAGCGACATGGGGGCTCCTCGGTGATCGGTATTTCGCCACAGGGTGGGCGAATCCGGCGGGGTGTGCTCGGCTTCTCAAGTCCTGGGAGCGCGGGTGTCCGGTGTGCGGAAGCACTCGACCGGGCGACACGGGAGCGGTAACGCCCGCGGTAACGGAGCGATAACGAGAGGACGGACACCGCAGCCACACCGCAGGAGAGCCTTTCTTGGAACCGCACAGCGTGGAGACGCCCAGCCGTGGTCCGATCGACGTGACCCGGGTCGCCGGGTTCCGCACCGCCACCGCCGATCCCGACGACCTCCGGCGCGCCGTCGCCGCGTCGCCCGGGTACGCCCGGGCCCACGTCGATCAGCGAGCCGCGGTGCTCGAGCTCGTCCTGCAGGCGGGGACCACCCAGCCGCGACGCCGTCTGCGTTCCCTCCAACGGCTTCTGGGCCGCCGGCGCTGACGGGGCTCTCACACGCTGGGAAGCCGGAAATCGGGGGCCGCGCTCGCTAGCTTGGGAGCATGACCATCGGAGTCACGCTCCCCTCGGGGGATACCGGGTCCTCGCCGAACCTCGTCGACGAGCTGATCGCCCAGACCCGTCAAGCCGCCGAGGCGGGCTTGAAGTCCGTCTGGTTCTCGCAGCTCCCGCTCAGCCAAGACGCCATCGCGATCGCCGCCCTGGCCGGGCGGGAAGTGGCCGGGATCGAGGTCGGGACGTCCGTCGTCCCGACCTACCCGCGGCACCCGCTGCTTGTCGCGAGCGCCGCGCAGACCGCGCAAGCCGCCACCGGCGGCCGGTTCACCCTCGGCGTCGGGCTCGGGTCGAAGGATTTCCTCGGCCCGGTCTACGGCGTGGAGTACCCGCCGCCGATCCGGCACCTGCGCGAGTACTTGACCGTCCTGAAACGGGTCTTCGCCGGAGAAGCGGTCGACTTCGAGGGTGAGACCGTGACCGCGAAGTCCCTCGGACCGTCCACAGTGGCCGGTGGGAACGACATCCCGGTCCTCGTCGCCGCCATGGGGCCGCAGGCGCTGAAGGTGACCGCCGAGCTGGCCGACGGGACCCTGCCGTTCCTCGCCGGACCGAGAGCGCTTTCCGAGCTGATCGTCCCGGCCCTGGCCGGCAAGCGGATCCTCGCCGCCGTCCCGGCCATCGTCACCGACGATCCCGACGCCGTCCGCGCGAAGGCCGTCGAGCAGATGTCCTTCTACGGCCGGATCCCGTCCTACCGGCGGATCCTCGACGCGGAAGGCGTCGGCCACGCCGCCGACCTCGCGATCATCGGCGACGAGAAGACCGTCTTGGCGGGGCTCCAGCGCTACTACGACGCCGGCGCGACCGACGTCCTCGTCTCGCAGACCGGTATCCGATCGAGCGAAGAGCGGCGGCGGACCTGGGAGGTCATCAGCTCATTCGGTTCGTGAGGGTCGTCGTCACCGACATCTCCTCCAGATCCAGTTCACGCAGCACCTTCTGCAGGATTTCGTCGTCGAGGCGGCCGGCTTGGTTCTCCTCGATCATCGCCGAGCGCTGCGTGATCAGGAGCTCGCGCCGCGCCTTCGCGAACTGCGCCTGCGGAGTGCCGGAGCGGTCCTCGCCCGACAGCTTGATCGTGGCCTCGGCGAACCGGTAGCGCGTGTCGACGAGCCGTTCCAGACGCTGCTTCAGCCGCTCGACCTTCTCCGGTGGCAGATCGAGCGTGGCGAGCCGCTCTCGGGTGATCTCGCGCAGCCGTTCGTGCGCTGCCTTCTTCGCGACTTCCCGCGCGGCCAGCTCTTCGGCCTCGTCCCGCGAAGCCTCCGACGGATCCTGCACCTTCAGCACCCGGATCAGCGGCGGCAGCGTCAGGCCCTGGATGAGCACCGTCCCGATCGCGACGGTGAACGCGAACAGCTGGATCTCCTCGCGTCCCGGGGTGCCGGCCGGGACGCCGGCCGCCGCGGCCAGCGTCACGACGCCGCGCATGCCGGTCCACGACACCACCGCCAGGGTCCGCCACGACGGTGCCACGCGGTCACGGCCGAACAACCGGACCGTCTGCGGCAGGTACGCGGACCCGAACACCGCCGGAACCCGCACCAGCATCGTCACCGCGAGCACGGCCACGGCGACCAGCGCGAGCGTCCCGTTGTCGCGAGCCGCGTGCTGCGCTCCCTCGAGCACGAACGGCAGCTGCAGCCCCATCAGCGCGAACACCAGCGCTTCCAGCAGGACGTCGATGGACGCCCACACGGATCTGTCCTGCATGCGCGTCGCGGGGGACGCGTAGATCGTGCGGTGGCCGAGGAAGAGGCCGGCCGTGACGACGGCGAGCACGCCGGACCCGCTGAAGTCGGCGCTGGCGGGGGGCAGGTGCTCGGCGGTGACGTACGCGGCGAACGGCACGATGATGCCGAACGCCGACTCCACCAGCGGGTCGTCGAGCAGCCGCCGGATCAGCACCACGAGCGCGCCGATCGCCAGCCCGACGGCGATGCCCAGCACGGTCGCGACGCCGAACACCGCGAACCCGTGCCCGGCCGAGCCGGCGGTGCCCGCGACGCCGGCGAGCGCGACCTTGTAGAGGGTCAGCGCGGCGGCGTCGTTGACCAGGCTTTCGCCGGTCAGCACGGTCATCACCCGCCGGGGCAGGCCCAGCTTGCGGCCGATCGCCACCGCCGTCACCGCGTCGGGCGGCGCCACGACCGCGCCGAGGACCAGGGCCGAGGCGAACGGCACCTCCGGCAGCAGCAGGTGCACGACCAACGCGACGACGACGGCGGTCAAGGCCACCAGCACCACGCCCAGCGCGACGATCGGCCGCAGCGCCCGCTTGAAGTGCGTCAGCGAGCTCTCGAGCGACGTCGAGTAGAGCAGCGGCGGCAGCACGACGGTGAGCACCAGCTCGGGTTCCAGCTCGAACCGCGGCACGCCGGGGATCAGCGCGACGCCGAGCGCGACGACCACCACCAGCAGTGGCGCCGACAGGTTGTAGCGGCGGGCGAGCGCCGTCAGCGCCAGCGACCCGGCGAGCACGCCCATCAGCGTCAGGAGTTCCACCCGCGCGATTTTCCCGCAGGTGGCGGCCCTACGCTCGGCTTCCGTTCAATGGAAGTGACCTGGATTACGTCGTACTCGCCGTGCATACTTGTGCGCAATCCGCACACCTGTGCGAAACACGTGCACCGACGCAC
Organism: Amycolatopsis sp. cmx-4-37; assembly: GCA_049998055.1. Classification (GTDB taxonomy): domain Bacteria; phylum Actinomycetota; class Actinomycetes; order Mycobacteriales; family Pseudonocardiaceae; genus Amycolatopsis. The sequence goes on from JAEBEK010000011.1 coordinate 272,592, forward strand.
ATCCGGAGGTTCTCCCATGTCCCCTGGCACCCGCTCCTGGGTCGTGCCCCTGGCCTGGACCGCCGTCCTGCTCGACGGGTTCGACCTGGTCGTGCTCGGCTCCGTGCTGCCCGTGCTGCTGCGCGACCACGTCTGGGGCTTGACGCCCGCCACGGCGTCGGTCGTCTCGACCGTCGGCCTGGCCGGGATGATGCTGGGCGGGCTGGCGATCGGCACCATCACCGACGTCATCGGCCGCCGGAAGTCGCTGATCATCTCCGTGACGCTGTTCTCGCTGTGCACGCTGCTGTGCGCCTTCGCGCCGTCGACGTTCGTCTTCGGCCTGCTGCGGTTCGTCGCCGGGCTCGGCCTCGGTGGCTGCCTGCCGACGGCCATCACGCTGGTCACGGAGTACGCCCGCCGCGGCAAGTCCGGCAGCGCGACCACGACCGTCATGACCGGCTACCACGTCGGCGCGGTGCTGACGGCGCTGCTCGGCATCGTGCTGATCGCGCCGCTGGGCTGGCGCGCGATGTTCGTCGCCGGAGCAGTTCCCGCGGTTTTCCTGATCCCGCTGATGCTGAAGTTCCTGCCGGAGTCCGAGACGTTCCAGCGGGTCCGCGAGACCGAGCGGTCGGCCGGGCACGCGGTGGCCGGCCTGTTCCGCGGCGGCCTGCTGCGCGCGACGATCGCGTTCTGGGTGACGTCGTTCATGGGCCTGCTGCTGGTGTACGGCCTGAACACCTGGCTGCCGGAGATCATGCGCCAGGCCGGCTACCCGCTCGGCGCCGCGCTGAGCCTGTTGCTGACGCTGAACGTCGGCGGCATCGCCGGGCTGCTCGTCGCGGGCCGGGTCGCCGACCGCGTCGGCATCCGCCCGTCGGCCATCGTCTGGTTCTGCTTGGGCGCGGTGTTCCTGGCGCTGCTGAGCGTGAAGCTGCCGGCGGTGGGGCTGTACGCGGCGGTCTTCCTGACCGGCTGCTTCGTGTTCAGCGCGCAGGTGCTGGTGTACGCCTACATCGGCCGGATCTACCCGGACGCGATCCGCGCGACCGGCCTCGGCTGGTCCGCCGGCATCGGCCGGATCGGCGCGATCTCCGGCCCGCTCCTCGGCGGCGCGCTGCTGACGGCCGGGATCGCGTACCCGTGGGGCTTCTACGCGTTCGCGGCGGTGGGTGCCTTGGGCGCGGCAGCCGTCACGGTGGTCCGCCCCGGCCACCAGTCCCCGGCCGAGACCTCCGCCCCAGCCGCGGAATCCCGCCCCGCGACCACCTGAAGCCGTGAATGTCGCATTGAGGGACTCAGAGTCCCTCAATGCGACATTCACGGACTTTCAGCCGAGTTCCTTCAGTTCCTTTTCCACCGCGGCGAGTTCGGCCTCCGAACCTTGGACCTTCGGGCCCTTGAACCACTTCCGCGCCGAGACGACCCACCACAGCCCCGCGCCGCCGAGCACGACCAAGAACGCGATCGGTGTGTAGTTGAAGGAGTCCACCGTCACCGGCGACGCCTGCGGGAGCATGAACAGCACGAAGATCAGCACGACCCACGTCGTCGCGATGATGCCGACCGGCTTGCCCCAGCGCCCGAGGTGCCACGGCCCGCGCTCGAAGTTGTCGCCCAGGCGGACGCGCAGGAACACCGGGATCACGTAGGCGACGTACAGGCCGACGACGGCGATGGAAGTGACCGCGCTGTAAGCGGTGTAGCTCCACAGGTACGGCAGCGCCAGGATCAGCGCGCCGCCCGCGCCCAGCCAGACGGCGTTGGTCGGCGTCTGCGTCCGCTTGTTGATCTTGTGCCAGAAGTTCGACCCCGGGATCGCGCCGTCGCGGGCGAACGCGTAGATCATCCGCGAGTTCGCCGTCACCGACGCCATGCCGCAGAACAGCTGCGCGCCGATGCAGATCAGCAGCAGGAACTTGCCGGTGACCGCGCCGGTCGCGTCGATGAAGATCTGCGCGGGCGGGACGCCGGTGGCCGAACCGACCGCGCCGTCGTAGTCCTGGATCGCGAACGTCAGGCCGATCAGCAGGATCCAGCCCGCGACCAGCGAGACGACGATCGACATCACGATGCCGCGCGGCCCGGCCGTCGCCGCGCTCTTGGTCTCCTCGGTCATGTGCGCCGACGCGTCGTAGCCGGTGAGCGTGTACTGCGCGACCAGCAGCCCGATCGCTAAGACGTAGAACGCCGACCCCCAGCCGGTCTGGTTCACGAAACTGCCGAAGACGAACGACGCGTCCTGGTGCTTGGCCGGCACGAACACCAGCACGCCGACGATCACCAGCACGCCGATGAGGTGCCACCACACGCTGACGTTGTTGAGGATCGCCACGATCCGGACGCCGAAGGTGTTCAGCAGGCCGTGCACCACGAGGATGATCGCGAGCAGCAGGATCGTGTGTCCCGGCGTCGCCGCGAAGCCCCACTGCAGGTCGAGGAACGCGTTGAGGAACAGGGCCGCGCCGAAGTCGATGCCCGCGGTGACGGCGATCTGCCCGACGAGGTTGAACCAGCCGGTGAACCACGACCACGCGGGGCCGTTCTTCCGCGCCAGCCGCGCCGCCCAGTAGTAGAGCCCGCCCGCGGTCGGGTAGCTGGAGCAGACCTCGGCCATGCCGAGACCGACCAGGATGACGAAGATCCCGACCAGCGGCCAGCCCCAGATCATCGCGGCCGGTCCGCCCGTCTTCATGCCGAATCCGTAGAGCGTCAGGCAGCCGGACAGGATGGAGATGATGGTGAACGAGACGGCGAAGTTCGAGAACCCCGACATCGTCCGCTTGAGCTCCTGCGCGTAGCCGAGCTGGTGCAGCCGCGCGCTGTCGTCATCGTGGTCGGGAGTGGTCTGCTGGTCGGAAACGTCCATTCGGGCACCTCTTGAAAGGTATGCGGCCAGACCATTGAATTCGCCGAAAGTAGCCCCGGGCCCGGAGGGTGTCAAGCCTTCGTCAAGAACTCGTCCAGCCGCCGCAGCAATGGCCCGCCACCTCGGTGGTCGTTCGAGATCAGCGTCGCGGTGACGCCGGAGGACGGCTGGTGCAGGCTCACGAACGTGACGCCGTGGTCGCCGCCCTCCAGCCGGAGCACGCCCGGCCGCGGCAGCCAGAAACCGAGCCCGTAGCCGTCCGCGTGCGGGCGCAGCGCCCGGTCGGCCCACTCGCGCGGCACGATCCGGCCGTCGAGCAGGGCGGGCCAGAACTTCCGGAAGTCCGGTGCGCTGCTGTAGATCCCGCCGTCGGCGAAGCCCACGACCGGCAGGCTGAACACGTTGGTGCGGCCGTCTTCCAGGTAGCCGGTGGCCGTCCGGCCGGGCAGCGCGTCCGACCGGAGGAACGCCGTGTCGGTCATCCCCGCGGGCTCGGTCACGCGGGTCCGGACGAGGTCCGGGAAAGGTCTGCCCGCGACCCGTTCGGCCATCAGGCCCAGGACGGCGAACGCGCCGTTGTTGTAGTGGAATCGCTCGCCCGGCGGGAACTGCTGCGGGAACCCGTCGAGCGCGGCGAGGTAGTCGGCCGACGTGACGAGACCGGGCGGGGTCTCGGGCGGGTTCTCGTCGTCGCAGTAGTCGCCGATGCCGGACGTGTGGGTCAGCAGGTGCTCGACGGTGACGCGGTCGTCGATCAGCGGCAGGTCGTCGCCCAGGACCTCACGGGCGGTGGTCTCCAGCTTCAGCCGCCCGTCGGCGACCAAGCCGATGACGACGAGCGCGGTGAACCCCTTGGTGCCACTGGCGATCGCGAACCGGGTGTCGACGGTGTTCCGGACGGCGTAGCCGATGTGCGCGTACCCGGCCGCCTCGGCGAGCAGCGTCTCGTCGCCGCGGCTGACCAGCACGACACCGGAAAAGGGCGCTTCCATGGCCTCAGCGTCCACGGAAGCGCCCCGCACGGCAAAGCGATTACCGGCCCAGGAACGCGTGCAGCGACTCCAGGGCGGTGTCCGGCTGGTCGGCGAAGAAGCCGTCGACGCCGGCCTTGAGGAACGCGGCCTCCTCGGTGAAGACGTCGCCGTAGGCGTCCGGCTCGGCCGACGAGCGCAGGTTCGCCGGCAGGAACGGGTTCTCGTTCCGGAACGTGTACGGCTGCACCTTCAGGCCCGCCTTGTGCGCGTCCGCGACGATCGCGCTCGGCTTGGTCAGGTTGCCGGCCGCGTCCAGCGGGATGATCTGCGCCTTGTCCGGCCCGAGGTACTTCGCGTACTTCGCGACGTCATGCAGCCCTTGCGGCGTGACGATGTCCGCGTACGTCCGCTTGTCGCCCTTCGCGACGAAGTCCGCCGGAGCGCCCGAAGCCGACGTCAGCTGCAGCAGCGGCGTCCGGACCTGCTTGTGCAGCGCGATCAGGTTCGACACCTCGAACGACTGGATGATCGCGGGCGCGTCCGGCCGGTCGAGGCCGTTGCGCTTGAGGATCGGCACCAGCTTCGGCTCGACCGGGTTGCCGATCGACTGGAAGAACGTCGAGTGCTTGACCTCGGGGTAGGTGCCGAGCGTCCGGTGCAGCTCCTTGCCGAGCCGCTGGGTCAGGTCGAGCACCTCCTGGAAGGAAGCGATCTGGTAGCGCCCGTTGTACAGCGTGTTGTGCGGCCGGTTCGCCGGGATCCGCTCGACCGCGCGCAGCGTCTTCAGCTCGGCGAGCGTGAAGTCCTGGGTGAACCAGCCGGTCGTCGAGACGCCGTCGATCACCAGGGTCTTCTTGCGGTTCGCGAACTCCGGGTGCTTCGCGACGTCCGTGGTGCCGCCGATCTCCGGCTCGTGCCGGGCGACCAGCTGGCCGTCCTTGGTGGGGACGAGGTCGACGTCGACCCAGCTCACGCCCATCCGGTAGGCGAGCTCGTACGAGGCGAGGGTGTGCTCCGGCCGGTACCCGGGCGCGCCGCGGTGTCCGATGATCACGGGGTCATCGTGGCCCCGTCCGTGCGCGGCCGCATCGGCGGACCCCCCGCTTCGGGAGGACGCTGCGGACGCGCTCGCCGACCCGACGGCCAGTCCGGTGACGCTCAGCAACGCCAGTCCGGCGAGTGCCAGCACGCCGACACGTTTGCGCTTCATCTGATGACCTCTTTTCACACGGGGTTGACCCTGACTACTCGCGCAACCCTCACCGCCGCAAGCGTCTCCGGGCGGTACCTGGGTGAACACCTCGGTAAACGACGCGTGGACTCCTGCTCACGCCGGGTGCCGGAGGACGGCGAAATGTCCGGGGCGAACACGGGCGGATACGCTGTGCGGCGTGCGCGTACTGGTAATCGGCTCCGGCGCCCGTGAGCACGCTCTCGTCCTCGCGGCCTCCGGCGACCCCACGGTCACCGCCCTGGCCTGCGCGCCCGGCAACGCCGGGACGGCCGCCATGGCCGAGCAGCTCGGCGTCGAAGCGGCCGACCCGGAAGCGGTCGCCACGCTCGCGAAGAGCTGGCAGGCCGACCTGGTGGTGGTGGGGCCGGAGGTCCCGCTCGTCGCCGGCGTCGCCGACGCCGTCCGCAAGGCGGGCATCGCCTGCTTCGGCCCCTCGGCCGCGGCGGCCCGCATCGAAGGCTCCAAGGCGTTCGCGAAGGACGTCATGGCCGCGGCGAACGTGCCGACCGCGCGCAGCGAGGTCGTCGACAACCCGGCCCGCCTCGACGCCGCGCTCGCCCGCTTCGGCCCGACCTGGGTGGTCAAGGACGACGGCCTCGCCGCCGGCAAGGGCGTCGTCGTCACGACCGACTACGACGTCGCGCGCAAGCACGCGATCATGCTGCTCGACGGCGGCCACCCGGTCCTACTGGAGTCCTTTTTGGACGGACCGGAGGCGTCGCTGTTCTGCTTCGTCGACGGCCACACCGTCGTCCCGCTGCTGCCCGCGCAGGACTTCAAGCGCGTCGGCGACGACGACGCCGGCCCGAACACCGGCGGCATGGGTGCCTACGCGCCGCTGCCCTGGGCGCCCGAAAACCTGGTCGACGAGCTGGTCGAGAAGGTCGTCCAGCCGGTCGCCGACGAGCTGGTCGCGCGCGACGCGCCGTTCTCCGGTCTCCTGTACGCCGGGCTCGCGCTGACGTCCGACGGCCCGCAGGTCATCGAGTTCAACTGCCGCTTCGGCGACCCGGAGACGCAGGTCGTGCTGGCCCTGCTGCGCACCCCGATCGCCGGCCTGATGCACGCCACCGCCACCGGCAAGCTCGCCGAGCACCCGCCGCTGGAGTGGGCGGGCGGCGCCGCGGTCACCGTCGTGATCGCCGCCGACGGCTACCCGGGCAAGCCGCGCACCGGCGACGTCATCGCCGGCGCCGAGCTGGAAGGCGTGCTGCACGCGGGCACCCGCCGTCGCGACGACGGCGCCGTCGTCTCCTCCGGCGGCCGCGTGCTGTCGGTGGTCGGCACCGGCAAGACCCTCAAGTCGGCCCGCAAGCACGCGTACGAGACCGTCGAAAAGGTCCACCTCGCGGGCTCGCACCACCGCACGGACATCGCGCTCAAGGCGGCGAACGGCGAGGTCGGCGCCCCGACGGCCAAACAGCGCGCCTGATCGGGAACCGGCGGCCGACGATGTTCGTCCCATCTCAGCCTGCTGTCACACCCGGGTTGGTAGCCTCGACGGGAGTCGGCCGGTCACTGTCCGTATGACGTCAGGGGAGCGCATGTCAGGACCCTCGTACGACCTCAGCTCGGCCGTTCCCGTGGCGCCGGCGGCCGCGGACGTCCTGGTCCACCCGGACAAGCTCCTGGACGTCGCCCGGATCGTCGAAGAGCAGGCGAACGCCCTCGAAGACCAGCTGCTGACCAAGCTCGGGCAGCTGCGGATCGACGCGCCGTCCGCCGACGTCATCAGCACCCAGTCGATCGACGCCTGGAACACCCTGATCGCCGACGGCGACCGCTCCTACGCGGGACAGGTCCGCGAGTACGTCGCCGGCCTGAAGCGCCTGGTCTCGCAGCTGCGGGACGCCGCCAAGGACTACCAGATCAGCGACGAAGAGAAGGCGGCGGTGTTCGGTGACCGCGGCAGGCACGGTGCGTAGCCGGAAGGTGCGCATCGTGACCGGGGGCGTGCTCGCGACGGCGGCGCTCGCCGGCTGCTCGGCGGGCACCGAAGGCACGCCCTACCCGGTCGAGACGGCCGCGACCGCCGCGTCGCAGAGCGCCAAGGCCGCCCAGCTGCCGCAACGACCCGCCGAGCTGACCCTGCAGGGCGTCAACCTGTGCGAAGTGTTCCCGCAGGTGCAGCTCGACGCCATGAAGATCACCAGCGCGCCCCGGGAAGCCCCACCGGAAGACGGGCCGACCTGCGTGTTCGACGCCGACGGCGCCGAGCCGGTGCACGCCTACCACGTGCGCGCCGTGTCGGCGGACCTCGACGCGTGGATCACGGGCGCTCGCAAGAAGAACAGCATGACCACCGAGCCGAAGACCATCGGTGGCTACCCGGCGTTGACGAACTACCGCGCGGCCGGCGATCCCGCCGACTGCGAAGCGCTCGTCGGCGTCGCGAGGGGCCAGACGCTGGCCGTCCAGACCTTCGCCATCACCCGCGGCCGGCTCACGCAGCCGCAGCTGTGCGACCTGTCGGTGCACGCCGCCGACATCGCGTTGCAGTCCTTGAAAGCACGCAACTAGGGAGGGCGCGTGGAATTCTCCGAGCTCGCGGCCGGGATCCAGAACCACCGGTTCGACGGCTGGACCAACACCGCGATCGCCGACCAGATCACGCGGATGGTCAACGGCGACGGCACCGGCAGCATCGGCACGGCCGTCGACGCGCTGAAGGCCGTCGCGACCGCCCTCGCCCACACCGACCAGACGTTGCGCGCGCAGCTGCTCAAGCTCGGCGTCGAGTGGCAGAGCCAGGCCGGCGGTGCGGCCAGTCAGGTGCTCACCGAGCAGGCCGGGTTTTCCCAGGACGCGACGACGAAGGTCGCGCACGCCGCGGAAATGGTGTTCGAGCAGGGCGAGTCGTTCAACCGCACCAAGTACAAGCTTCCGGACGCCGAGACCGTCCGGAAGGGCGCGGGCGGCTACACGCTCACCGACGGCCTCCTGCTCAGCCTGATCGGCTTCGAGACCGACCACGCCCGGCAGGTCGAAGCCGCGAACGACGCCAAGGAGCAGGCGAAGCAGGCGCTGAACGAGTACGCGCAGGAAAGCGGCACCAACCTGCTCTCGACGCAGTCGCTGTCCGACCCCGAGTCGTTGAAGCTGGCCGCCCCGGGCGTCACGCCGGGCGTGCTGGACGTCGCGGGCGCGTCCGTCGCGGTGACGCCGGACGGCGGCGTGCGGCCGGCGTCGGACAAGGTCCGGTCGGTGCGCGTCGAGCCGCCGGTGGTGCAGCCGGTCTCGCACACGGTCCACGCCGACCCGCCGACCCCGGTCTACGGCGTCGCGGCGCAGCAGCCGGCCCGGTCCGTCGCGCAGCCGCCGCGGCAGACCGGCAGCAGCGGGGGCACGGCTCCCGCCCAGCACACGACGCCTTCGTCGACGACGCCCGCGAGCGCGAAGCCGCCGACGTCGACGCCCGGGCCCGGCTGGGTCAACGCGCCGGGCCGCGGCCCGTCCTCCGGCGACCCGTCCCACTTCTCGCCCGGCCTGGCCACCGGGGGCGGTGGCGAGCAGTTCGTCCCGCCGGGAGCGCCCGGATCGCTGCCGCCCGGCTCGTCGCCGGCGACGGCGCCGATCAAGTCGCTCGGCGGGGGTGGCACGTCCGGCGCGGGCTCGACCGGCGTCGAAGGTTCGCACGCGGGCACCAACCGCGGTCCCGACAGCCTGCTGGCGAAGGGCCGCACGGTCGGCTCGATGCCGCAGGCCCCGCTCTCCCCGGGTCAGTTCACGGCCGAACGCGGTTTCGTCGCGAAGCCCGGCGCGACGCCGGGCGAGATCGGCGCGGGCGCGGCGGCGATCGGCGCGGGTGCGGCCGGCGGCGCGCTGAGCGGCGACAAGGAGCGCATCCGGCGCGAGAAGGGGCAGGCGAAGGGCCCGGTGCGGCCGCTGCCGGTCGGCGAGCTGCCCGAGGAGGAGGCCGCCGCGCTGCGGAAGTCGGAGCAGATCAGCCCGAAGCAGCGGCCCGGCGAGGCGAAGTTCCTGTCCGAGGCGGCCCCGCAGGAGGACGACGCCGAGCACGTCCGCCGCTACGGCGTCGACGACCAGGACCTCTTCGCCGACCAGCGGATGGTTTCCCCCGACGTGCTCGGCGACCACGGCGGGGACGGGCGCTGACCGTGTCGCTGGTGTTGTCCGCGCGTGAGTTCGACGTGCTCTGGGAGTCGCTCGAACTGCCGCGCAAGCACGTCGCGCTGGACGTGCCGAGCGAAGGAACCACCCGCACCGAGCGGCGAGAAGTGGTGGAGGCGGCGTGGGCGTCGCTGAGCGAGCGGCGCCTGGCCCGCAACGGCCGGGTGGCGGGCGAGGTGGCGGACCAGCTGCACCTGCTGGCCCGCCCGCAGTTCGGCATCGACGTGTGGGTGTGGGCCGAGCGCGAGATCCGCGGCCGCGCGGTGAGCGTCCGCAGCCAGGCGGTGCTGGCGGTGGTGGACGACGGCGAGGTCTGGCTGATCCCGGCCACGGAGGACGGCCTCCCGGAAGCGGCGGTCTCGGTGGCGGGAGAGCTCGGAGCGGGCATCGGCCAGACGGTGAGCATCCCGTACGACGTGCTCCGGTCTTCCGACGCCGCCGCGAAGGGCGACGCGAAGGCCCTGGTCACGTCGCTGGAGGACCGGGGCGTGGAGCTGTTCCAGGCCCAGGAGCTGTCCGGGATGCTGCTGGGCCAGGAGGCTCGCGGCCAGTTCGGCGCCGAGCGGGTCGGCCGCGACGCGATGGCGCACCGGGCGGGCCGCGTGGTGGCGTTCTTCGACACGGACGCGGGGCGCTACCTGTTCCAGGTGGTGTCGGACCGCGAAGGCCGCGAGTGGGCGACGGTGACCCCGGCGGACAACGCCCTGCTGGCGACGAGGATCCGCGAACTGATGGCGGAGGCCTGAGCCCCGCCGGGGGGAAGTTGGCCGGGAACGGTACGCGCGGCGCGCGGGAAGTCATAAAGTAAGCGCGGGAACCGTCCGGGTCATGCCGACGTCTGATCGGGCGGACGCAAGTTTGCGAAGGGGATGACGAACCGTGCCTGTCTACGACGCCGACTCGATGGCCATCGCGGCCGGCCAGGTGGAGAAGCTGAAGGACGAGTTCGAAAAGTCCAAGCAGAAGGTCACCGGCATGGACCACGAGCACGAAAGCCCTTTCGGCGGGATGGACGACAAAGGCGACGCGCACGGCGCGGTCGGCAAGTTCAAGGACGGCGTGCACAGCCAGTTCGATGCCGCGGGCAAGCACATGGAGGCGCTGGGGTTCGCCATGCGCAAGGCCGCCGGCCTGATCGCCGAGACCGACGAGGTCGGGGCGAGCGACCTCAAGCTGCACGTCGACAAGTGAACTGAGCAGGGGGCACGAAAGTGGGACTGAACGAGGGCGGCGCCGGAAAGCCGGACAATTGGGACGCCTTCATGAAGAAGGTCGACCAGGTCGAAAAGGTCAACCTGCAGAAAATCACGGACGCGGCCACGCAGTTCCGCGAGGCCGGAAAGAACGCGGGCGACCACAACGCGTCGCTGAAGTCTTCGACGGACGCGCTCAACGGCGGAGTGTGGGCCGGCCCGGCGGCGGACCAGTTCTTCACCTACGTCCGCCAGGTGCGTGACGCCGGTACCAAGGTGCAGACGCACCTCGAGGACGTCGCCAAGGACCTCGACACCCTGCAGACCAACCTCGCGGAGATCAAGCGCAAGGTTTCGGACAAGCAGAACTCCGCCGAGACCGCGGTCAACAGCCGCAACGCCACGGCCGAGACCGCCATCCAGCAAGCGATGGCGGCCGCGAAGACGGCGCACGACGAGGGCAAACCCGGCCCCAGCCCGAACGCGGCCGAGATCCTCGCCACGGCGAAGACCGACATCCACACCATCACCGCCGGCTTCGACGCCGACGTCACCAGCCTGCAGACCCAGGCCGACACGGCGATCAAGGCCTCGCAGACGTTGATGTCCCAGCAGATCGAGGGCGGCTACGACCAGGTCCCCCTGCCGAGCAGCACCCCCGCGGCCCCCAAGAGCACGGGCGGCATCCACAGCAACGGGGCGTCCCACGGCGGTGGTGGCGGTGGCGGAGGAGGCGGTGGTGGCGGCGGAGGCGGCGGCCTCGGTCCCAGCGGCGGCCCCCCGTCGTCCCCGCCCCCGGGCAACGTCCAGCAGTGGATCCAGGAGGCCATCAAGGCCCTCCAGGCCGCCGGGGTGCCGGTGACGGACGCCGACATCCCCAACATCTGGGCGATCATCCAGCACGAGTCGGGCGGGAATCCCAACGCCATCAACAACTGGGACTGCGTGCCGCTGGACACCGTGATCGTGACCAAACGCGGCCTCCTGAAGCATGACGCGGTCGAGGTCGGCGACGAGACGATCGGCTTCAACCCCGCCACCGGACGCAGCGAGTGGACGCGGATCACCCGGGTCGTCCACCACGAGGATGCCCCGCTGGTCCGGATGAGCAACTCCCGCTGGCAGGCGACCACGACGCCGAACCACCGCTGGCTCACCCTGCCGCGGGTCGGTGTCCGGCGCACCGGCCTGCCGGTGGTCTGCCCGGAGTGCGGCTGGGAGCCGCGCGCGGCACAGCAGCCGGCGAACGGTGTCGCGGTGCATCGGCGGAAGAAGCACGGCTTCGTTTCGCCGAAGCAGGAGAACCAGTACGAGACCGAGCCTCGCTTCGTCACCACCGACGACGTCCGCTCTCGCGACCGGATTCTCCTGACTGCGCCTGCCGAGACGGAGTCGTCGCTGGAAATCAGCGTCGCGGAAGCGGCGATCCTCGGGTGGATCGCCGGTGATGGTCACATCGAGACCAGACAGCACCGCCCGACCATGTCCATCGCGCAGTCGAAGCCCGAAATGGTGGAGAAGATCAGCCGGCTTCTCGACGGCGTGCCGCACGCGCTGTACGTCGACGACCGCGGCGGGTGCGGACCCCGGCACCAGTTCCGGCTGGACCACGACTACGCCCAGGACCTGCTGGTGCGAGCGGGGAATCCCAGGTCCGACGCGGTCGCCCAGGTGCTGGCGATGTCCACCGCCCAGCGTGCGGCGTGGCTCGAAGCGATCATCGACGCCGAGGGCACCCGCTACGTGCGCCCCGGCTACTCCGCACCTCAGACGGTCGTCTACCAGGCGCCCGGTGCCGTCCTCGAGGCGATCGCACTGGCGGGATACCTGTCCGGATCGCGGCCTCGCGTACTCCCGGTGGAGCGGGCGAACCGGCCGGAAACCTGGCGCCGGGAGTTCTCCGTGCACCTGAACAACCCGGTCGTCACGGGGGCCTTCCTGCGGAAGGAAGACGCCGGGCGGGGCGACGTGTGGTGCGTGACCACGGAACTGGGCACGTGGACGGCCCAGGAAGACGACCACCTCTTCCTGACCGGCAATTCGAATGCTGCTGCCGGGCACCCGTCCAAGGGGCTCATGCAGTGCATCGACGGGACGTTCAACGCCCACAAGCTCCCCGGCCACGACAACATCTACAACCCGGTCGACAACATCATCGCGGGCGTGCGGTACTCCTTCGACCGCTACGGCGGCCTCGGCAACGTGCCCGGCATCAAGGCCATGGCCCACGGTGGTGCCTACCAGGGGTACTGACCCCAAGATGCCCGGGCTCCGGCAAATTGCCGTTTGCCGGGCGGGATGTCATGAAAGGATCGTTCATGACGCTGGGCGACAGGAAAGAGTCGTTCATTACGTCGCCGAACGTCGCGAATGACTCATTCGGGACCTCCGGCGTCCCGTTACCGGCCCAAGATGCCGTGAAGGGGGCCTTCACGGCTTTTCGGTGAAGTGGAGCGCGGCCCGCCCGCGTTAGCCTGGCCCCATGGCCGACCTCGAGGCGGGTCCCGCGCTGCGGGCCGGTGTGCCGCCCTTCCACGTCATGGACGTCCTCTCCGCGGCGGGCGCCCGGCAGCGCAGTCACGGCGATCTCGTGTCGCTCGCCGCCGGGCAGCCTTCCGCGCCCGCGCCGAAACCCGTCCTCGAAGCCGCGGAAAAGGCCCTCCGGAGCAGCACCCTCGGCTACACCGAGCAGCTCGGCATCCCCGAACTGCGCGAAGCCGTCGCCGGGCACTACCGGGAGCGGTACGACGTCGACGTCCAAGCGCACGACGTCGTCATGACCACCGGTTCGTCCGGGGGTTTCCTGCTCGCCTTCCTCAGCGCCTTCGACCCCGGCGCCAAGGTCGCGATGGCCCGGCCCGGCTACCCCGCCTACCGCAACCTGCTGTCCGTCCTCGGCTGCGAGGTCGTCGAGTTCGCCACCACCGCCGAGACGAACTTCCAGCCGACCGTCGCCCTGCTCGACGAGCTCGGCCCGATCGACGGCCTGATCGTCGCCAGTCCCAGCAACCCGACCGGGACCGTCCTGCCGCCCGGGGAGCTCGCCGCGATCACCGGCTGGTGCTCGTCGCACGGCGTGCAGCTGATCAGCGACGAGATCTACCACGGCATCTCCTACGGCGCCGACCTCGACTGCGCGTGGCAGTTCGGGCGCGAGCCGCTCGTGCTCGGGAGCTTCTCGAAGTACTTCGCGATGACCGGCTGGCGGCTCGGCTGGATGCTCGTGCCGCAGCGTCTGCACCGCGCCGTCGACGTCCTGACCGGCAACTTCACCATCTGCCCGCCCGCGGTTTCGCAGTACGCCGCGCTCGCCGCCTTCACGCCGGAGGCGTACGCGGAGGCCGACGCGCACGTCGAGCACTACCGCGCCAACCGCGACCGGCTCTTCACCGGCCTCAAGAGCATCGGCCTCGACAAGCTCGCCCCCGCCGACGGCGCCTTCTACGCGTACGCCGACGTCAGCGCGTACACCGAGGACAGTCTGAGCTGGTGCCAGCGGCTGCTCGCCGACACGGGACTCGCGATCACGCCCGGCGTCGACTTCGACCCGGTCGACGGCGGCAAGTACGTGCGGTTCTCCTTCGCCGGCAGCGCGGAAGACATCGACGAAGGCGTCCGCCGGCTGGGGGCGTGGCTCGGCCAGGGGGAACCCTGATTCATCCCTGAACGTTGGCTCGACGAGGGGAGTTTCCCCGGCCGAGGTGCCACAGTGGAGGCATCGGGCCGCCAGCGGCCACGGGAGCAAACGGAGGAAGCCATGTTCTGGAAGATCGTCGGCGGCCTGATCGTCGCCTGGGTGGCGTTCATGGTGCTGGGCGCCGTGATCGGCTTCGTGTTCAAGGCCGTCCTGTGGATCGCCATCATCGGCGGCATCGCCTTCCTCGGCGCCGCCGGCTACCGCGCGATCAGCGGCGGCAAGAAGGACCCCAGGCGCATCAACCGCTACTGACCGGCCGGCGGGCGTGGCTCACTCGAGCCACGCCTTCGCCGCGTCGGCGCCGTTCCACACCTCGGCCTTCATACCGACCGCGCGGGCTCCCTCCACATTGGACGGACGGTCGTCGAAGAACAGGCAGTCGGCCGGCTCCGCGCCGAGCTCGTCGAGCAGCAGGCGGAAGATCTTCGCGTCCGGCTTGACGCACCGGACGTCGCCCGAGAAGAGCGTCACGCGGAAGTGGCGCGCCCACTCCTGCGCGCGGACCCACTCGCCGAACACCACCGGCGCGTTCGACAGCAGCGCCAGCGACGCACCGGCCTCGGAAAGCGCTTCGAACAGCGCCTGCGAAGAGGGTTCGAGGTGGGCCCAGCCCTCGACGTCGACGCGGGTCAGCTCGGCCGACAGCGTTTCGTCGACGGGGACGCCCAAGGCCTTGCCGACCGTCTGCCAGTACTCCAGCGGAGTGCTCCCGGCGTCGTAGGGGATCCGGTAGTCCCAGTACGCCTTCTCGAACTCCGGCAGCGGCGCGCCCATCGCCGCGGCCAGGTCCGGGCGGGCCAGGCTCGGCTTGCTCAGCACGTCGCCGTAGTCGAACACGATCCAGTTCACGGTGTCCCCAGTACTCGTCACGCGCCGGTCTTGATCCGGCGCAAGGCTTCTTCGACGTCGGTCGCGCTCAGGTCCCGGTGCGTGACGAACCGGACCCGGCCCGCCATCGGCACCGCCCGGATCCCGAGCGAGTCGAGCCAGGCCAGCGCGGCCGGGATGTCGGGTACCTCGGCGAGCACGATGTTGGTGTCCGGCGCGTTCGTGGCCCAGCCGTATTCGGTCAGGCCCTCGGCGAGCCGTCGCGCGTTCTCGTGCGACTCGGCCAGCTCGGGGAGGCGGTCCAGCGCGACCAGGCAGGCCGCGGCCAGGACGCCGCCCTGCCGGACGCCGCCGCCGAGCATCTGCCGCATCCGGCGGGCCCGCTCGACGAACGCGACGCTGCCCGCGACGACCGAACCGACCGGCGCGCCGAGGCCCTTGCTGAAGCAGGCCGACACGGTGTCGACGCCGACGGTCAGCGCGGCGGGCGGCACCTCCAGCGCGACGGCGGCCTGCCAGAGCCGGGCGCCGTCGAGGTGCACGGTCAGGCCGGCTTCCTTCGCGACGGACAGCAGCTGGGCGTGCTCGTCGGGCGGCGTCACCGCGCCCCCGGCCGCGTTGTGCGTGTTCTCGAGGCAGAGGAGCGATGTCCGTAATGTGAAGTACGGCCCGGGTTGCCCGATCGCGGCCGCGAGGGCGTCGGGCGATGGGCGGCCCGGGCCGCCGTCGTGCTCCAGGATGTCCGGCATCCCGCCGGCCAGCCACGCCGCCGAGCCGAGCTCGTTGGACAGCACGTGCGCGCCCCGCGTGGCGAGGAACCGGTCGCCGCGCTGCAGGTGGAGGCTCAGCGCGACGAGGTTCGCCATGGTCCCGCTCGGCACCCACAGAGCGGCCGGCATGCCCAGGACGTGCGCGGCGCGTTCTTCCAGCGCCTGGATCGTCGGGTCGCGCTCGAGGACGTTGTCCCCGACCTCGGCGGACGCCATCGCCGCGCGCATCGTGTCATCCGGACGGGTGACGGTGTCGGAACGGAAGTCCAGCGGCGGCAGCGTGAAGGTCACAGAGCGATCACATCACACTCACCGGATGAGGATCAATGAGGCCTCGGGTGGTCGAACCTGCTCGGTCCGTGCAACCGTGGACGCCCCTGATTCCGTCCTACCCACCGACGACAGCAGAGCGGAGCACGACAGCGCGTGGACCAGCGCGACGAGGAGGAGTTCGCGGAGTACTTCGCCGCCAGGCGGGACGCCGTGCGCCGGACCGCGTACATGCTCTGCGGCGACTGGCACCGGGCGGACGACCTCGCGCAGACGGCGTTCGTCGCGCTGCACCGGAGGTGGAAGAAGATCAGGGATCGCGCGGCGACCGACGCGTACGTCCGCAAGACGCTCGTCCGGGCGTCGATCGACGAATCGCGACGTCCGTGGCGGCGTGAGTGGCAGACCGAGACGCTGCCCGAGCCGGCCGACGACACGCCGGGCCTCGACGACCTCGTCGCGACCAGGGAAGACCTGCTCACGGCGCTGAAGGAAGTGCCGCCCAAGCAGCGGGCGGTGCTGGTCCTGCGGTTCTTCGAAGGGCTCGACGTGACCGGCGCGGCGAAGGAGCTGGGCTGCAGCGAAGGGAACGTGAAGAGCCAGACCGCGCGCGGGCTGGCGAACCTCAAGCAGGTGCTGGAACGGGAGGTGGAGACCAATGGATGAGCAGGAACTGCGCTCGTTGTTCTCCGCCGCGCCCGGCGACGCGCCCACGCCGACGTTCACGCAGGACGACGTCGTCCGCGAATCCCGCCGCCAGAGCGTGCGGCGCCGCAACCGGATCACCACCGGGGTGAGCGCCGCGGTGCTGGTGGTCGTCGGGTTCGGCGCGTACGGCGTGCTGTCCGGGGGTACCCCCGAGTCACTGACGTCCGCCGACAACGGCGCGCTGTCGTCGCAATCCGGGCCGGGGTCGGGGCAACCCGGCTTGAGCCCGGCACGTCCTGAAGTCGGTGGGGGGTCACCGAACTTCTCGTCCGAACCACCTCGGCAGGGAGGTGACCAGGGCGGGAAGACCGGCCAGCTGGCCGAAGGCGCCTCCGGGTGCGAACAGGTGGACGGGGAGCTCGCCATCGCCCTCGCTGGCGAGCTCCCCGGCCACGTCGCCGGTACCCCGGCTGTGCCGGGCGGCGCCTGTTCGACGGGCTCGCGATCCGCCGGGTTCCCGGTTCCGGGCGGCGAAGTGTCCGCGGCGGTGTACCCGAAGGGCATCCCGGTGGTCTTCAAGTCCCAGCCGGCCGGCACGGTCACGGCCCGGGTCGCGACGGCGTCCGGCGGGTGGTTGGTGCTGGTCAGCGTGCCTTCGTCCGGTGCGACGGCGCCGTACGCCGGCCAGGTGGACGCGTTCGCGCGCGCTCTCGCGCCCCGCTTCTGAGCCCCGGTGCGGCCGGTTGGCAGAATGACCGGTCATGACCGCCGCGACCACTCCCAAAGGGGAACGACGGCGCGCCGCGCTCGTCGAGGCCGCCGCGAAACTGCTCGTCGAGGGCGGGTTCGACGCCGTCCGGCACCGGGCCGTCGCCGAGCGCGCGGGACTGCCGCTCGCCTCGACGACCTACTACTTCGACTCGCTGGAAGACCTGGTCACGGCGGCCGTCGAGCACCACTCGAACGCGGAGCTGACGGCGGGCCGCCGCCGGCTGGAGGAGCTGGCGACCCGCAACCGCGGGGTGCAGGCGACCGTCGACCTCGTGCTGGAGATGCTGCTCGGGCCGGAGACCGACGACCCGGAGGCCGATGCGGAAGCCGTGCTGCTGCGCTACGAGCGCCTGGTGGCGACCGGTCGCCGTCCGTACCTGCGGCCGCTGATGCGGACGCTGTCGGCCCAGCTCGACGAGCTGCTGACGGCGATCTTCGCGCGGTCGGGCACGCCGGTGTCCGCCGACGAACTCGAACGGCTGATCGCCCTGGTCGACGGCGCCGTCGTCAACGCACTGATCGCGATCGACCCGGCCCCGCGCGCCGCCGCGTCCCGGATGCTGCGGAACGCACTCGACGGCACCTGAGTCGTTACTGTGCCGTTCGTTACTAATCCGACCACAGTCACGGCCGGATGGCTTTCGTGGCAATGGCGCACGTACCGCTCGAGGGCCGGCCTGCTTTTGGTCGGATTAGTAATGTCGTGCAGGTGGATCTGAACCTGCTGACCGCACTGGACGCGCTGCTGGAGGAGAACTCCGTGCAGGCGGCCGCCGACCGGTTGCACCTCACGCCGCCCGCGATGAGCCGCACGCTCGCCCGGATCCGGGCCACGACCGGGGACGACATCCTGGTGCGCACCGGCCGGACGATGACCCCGACGCCCCGCGCGCTGGCGATGCGCGACGAGGTGCGGACCCTGGTGGCCCGCGCGAACCGGGTGCTGGCCCCGGCCCGCACGGTGGACCCGGCGACGCTGCGGCGCACGTTCACCATCCAGGGCCACGACGCGCTGCTCGCGGCGTTGTTCCCCGCGTTGTTGCGGACGGCGTCGGCCGAGGCGCCCGGGATGGGGCTGCGGTTGCTGGCGGAGGCGCCGGTGGACACGCCCGACCTCGCGCGGGGGCACGTGGACCTGGAGCTCGGGGCGACGGTGCCGGCGTCGCCGGAGATCAGCCACGAGGTCGTCGGCGAGGACCGGCTGGTGCTGGTGACGCGCTCCGGGCGCGAGCTGGACATCGGGGAGTTCGCGGCGGCGGAGCACGTGATCGTGTCGCGGCGCGGCCGGCTGCGTGACGGTATCGACAAGGTGCTGGCCGAGGTGGGGTTGCGCCGCCGGGTGGTGGCGGCGCTCCCGACGGCGGCCCTGGCGATGCAGGCGATCGCGCACAGCGACGTCGTGGGAGTGATGGCGGCCCGGTCCACGGCCCAGGCCCGCGCCGACGTCGGCTTGAGCGCGGCGGAACTGCCGTTCGACCCGCCCAGCGCACCGGTGGTGCTGAGCTGGCACAGCCGCTACGACACCGACCCGGCCCACGAATGGCTGCGCGCCCACTGCCGCACCGCGGTGACCGACGTACTGGCCGGGCCCGCCGTGGCCGGTCGTGAGTGAGAAACAGGGTTAGAACACTGTTTCTCACTCACGACCTCACTTGGGGAGGGCCACCAGGACTTCGCCGCGGGGGCCGTTTTCGGCCGCGTCGAGCATGGCCGCGGCCACCGTCGCGTGGCTGATCATCGGCGGGAACAGCCGGCGGGGCACGGAGTCGAGCCGCACGCTTTGCCGAGCCGGGCTGATCGGGCCGCTCTTCATCGGGCCCACGTGGACCACCGTGCCGCCCATGCCGAGGATCGCCGTGTCCGCGGCCACCTTGTCCGGGAGCTCGGCCTTCAAGAGCCGCGCCACCAACGTCCGGGACAGCCAGTCCGCCGCCTCCGCCGACGGTCCGGTCCCGAGCGCGCCGACCGACACCGCCCGCGACGGTCCCGCGGCCACCACCGCGCGAGCGCCCGCGGTCAGCACTCCGGGTGGGTCGCCCTTCCGCGATCCCAGTGCGTCGAGCACGATTTCGCTGCCCCGCAACGCGTCCGCGATCCCCGCGGCGTCGTGGACGTCGGCCGCGACCGTGGTCAGCCGGTCGGTGGAAGACGGCGACGGGTTCCGGCTGACGGCCACCACCTCGTGCCCGCGCTCGAGCGCCTGCCGCACCAGCTCGCTGCCCACCGCGCCCGACGCGCCGAGCACCGCCACCCGGCTCACTTCAGCACCTCGAGCGCCGCGGCGTGCAGACCCGGTGCGGCGATCAGGATGTCGGACGCGTTGACGTCCCACGGCGCCCCGGTGAGGTCGGTGACGATCGCGCCCGCCTCCCCGGCCAGGAGAGCGCCGGACGCGGAGCCCGGCAGGTCGGGTTCGTACTGCCAGAACACGTCGTACTGCCCGGCGGCGAGGCCCAGCAACGGGAACACCGTCGGAATCGTGTTGCGCACCAGCAACGCCCGCGACGCCATCGCCGCGAACGCGCCCGCGAACCGCTCGTAGACGGCGTCGTCGTTGCCACCCTGGCTCGCCGTCACCGCCGCGGCCGAGAGGTCCGTCTTCGCCGAGGCACGCAGCCGTTGCCCGTTGAGGAACGCGCCCTGCCCGCGCTCCGCCGTGTACGTCAGGTCGCCGATCGGCTGGCGGAAGACGGTCAGCTCCGGCTGCCCGTCCGTGACCAGCGTGATCGTCACGCCCCACTCCGGCAGGCCGTGCACGTGGTTGACCGCGCCTTCGGTGCCGTCGACCACCCACCAGCGCCCGGCCGGCACGGTCCGGCCGGTCTCGTCTTCGTCCCACCAGCCCACGCCGGGCGCGACGCCGTCGAGCGCCTCGCGCACGATCGCCGTCGACGCCGCTTCGAGGCGGGTGCCGGCCTCGTACATCTCGGCCCGGTCCGCCGGCCTGCTCGCCGGGTCGTACGAAGCCAGCAACGCCTGCCCGGCCTTCTCGGCCGCCTGGACCACTGCTGTCAGAACGTTCGTCATGAACCCATTACGGCACGGCGAGCACCCTGATTCAAATGCAATCTACTTAATCGACGAGTTACCGCCGTGCACTTGTCCTACGCCTTCCGCTGCGCCTTCGCCAAGTCCTCGCGGGACTTCGTGACCAGCGCCAGCATCGCCTGCTCGGCCGCCACGGGATCGCCCGCCACGATCGCGTCGAACACCTTCCGGTGGCTCGGCACCGGGTCCTCCGCCGCCGACGCCCCGTGCACCAGCTTGTCGCGCTCGGCCAGCCCGATCGCGATGACGCGTTCCATCCGCATCAGGAAGTTGTTGTGGGTGGCCCCCATCAGCCGCCGGTGGAACGCGAGGTCGGCTTGCACGCTCGCTTCGGCGTCGTCGGCCGCGGCCATGTCGGCCAGCGCCTCCCGCAGCGAGTCGAGGTCCTCCTCCGACGCCCGCTCGGCCGCGATCCGCGCCGCCGCCGGCTCGACGACCGTGCGGACCTCGGTGAGCTCGTCGAGCAGGCCGGGGTCGTCGGCGGCCGCGGTCTGCCAGCGCATGACGTCGGCGTCGAGCATGTTCCACCTCTCGCGCGGCTGGACGAACGTGCCGCGCTTCTGGCGGGCGTCGATCATCCCCTTCGCGGCCAGCACTTTCAGCGCCTCGCGCAGCGCGGTCAGGCTGATGTCGAGCTCTTCGCGCAGGGCCGGCAGGTCCAGGACGGTGCCCTCGCCCCACTCGTCGGAGAGGATCCGGCTGGCCAGTGCCTCCACGGTCTGGCCGTGCAACCCGCGTGGCCGGTGTTCGGTCAATGGAGGGGCCTCTCAGCTGGCAGGTCGTGATCGGGGACATCCTACGCTGCTCGCTAAGTCGTCATAAATTATGAATACATCTTGACACCGGCGTCGCCCGGTTGCACTCTTTGGCAGCAAGTCACGCCCTGAGCGGGCACCACGACAAAGGGGTCACGACATGACGAGTGCAGGCCTGTCCCGCCGCCGGTTCCTGCGCAACACGAGCCTGGCCGGCCTCGGCGCGATCGGGTCGTCCGGCTTCCTCGCCGCCTGCGCCACCTCCGCGAACTCCGGCCCGGTCAAGCAGGCCGCCGGCGCGGTCACCGTCCAGTCGAACCTGTCCTCGCCCGAGGCGAAGAAGGCGATCGAAGCGCTGGCCCAGGCGTTCGGCGCGAAGGGCGGCGCGACGGCGACGGTCAACACCGTCGCGTCGGAGACCTTCCGCACCCAGCTGCCCAGCTACCTCACCGCGGCCACCCCGCCGGACACCTACACGTGGTACCCGGGGTCGCTGCTGTCCGGCTACGCGCGCAAGGGCCTGCTGCTCGACGTCGGCGACGTCTGGCAGACCATGGGCGACTACAGCGCCGCCTTCCGGAACCTCTCCGGCGACGGCGCCGGCCACCAGGTCTTCGTCCCGACGTCCTACTACTGGTGGGGCTTCTTCTACCGCAAGTCGAACTTCGCGAAGTGGGGCGTGCAGCCGCCGACGAACTGGAGCGAGTTCCTCGCGCTGTGCGAAACCCTGAAGGGCAAGGGCATCGCGCCGATCGGGCTCGGTGCGGGCGGCAACACGCCGTGGACCGCGTCGGCGTGGTTCGACTACCTGAACATCCGGATCAACGGCGCGCCCTTCCACCGCGAGCTGCTCGCGGGCAAGCAGCGCTTCGACGACCCGCGCGTCAAGAAGATCTTCGACCCGTGGCGCCAGGCCCTGCCGTACTTCGACCCGAACGGCACCGCGATCGCGTTCCAGGACGCCACGACCGTGCTGCTGCAGGGCCGCACCGGCATGGTCCTGACCGGCACGTTCTTCGCCGACGCCGCCCCGAAGGACGCGCTCGACGACCTCGACTTCTTCCAGTTCCCGATCCTCGACCCGGCGGTGCCGGTGGCCGAGGAGGGCCCGACCGACGGCTTCTTCGCCAGCGCGCGCACCCCGCACGTCGCCGAAGTCAAGGAGTGGTTCAAGTACGTCGCGACGGCCGAGGCGCAGGAGCTCTACATCAAGAACTCCTCCGGCACGGTCCTGCCGACCAACCCGAAGGCCAAGGACAACGGCACACCGTTGGTCCAAAAAGGACGGAAGCTGCTCACCGACGCCAAGGAGATCACGCAGTTCTTCAACCGCGACTCCTCCGACGCGCTGCAGCCGACCGCCGACGCCGCGTTGATCCGGTTCATCCAGAAGCCCAACGAGCTCGACTCGATCCTGAGCGACTGGCAGACCGCCGCGCAGAAGGTCTGGCAGTCCTGAGATGGCGGTGCTGACCGCTGATCGGCCGAAGACGGCGGCTCGGGCCCCGAAGCGCCGTCGCCGGGTCTCGCCCGTGCTGCTGGCCTTCGTCCTGGTGCCGCTGGTCGTCGAGGGGTTCTGGGTGTTCTGGCCGGCGCTGCAGGGCTTCTACCTGGCGCTGACGAACTGGGACGGCGTTTCGGCGCCCACGTTCGTCGGCCTGGGGAACTTCGCCGAGATGTTCTCCGACGACATCTTCAAGACGGCGGCGTGGGACACGGTCATCTGGCTCGTGCTCTTCGGCGGCCTCTCGGCCGTCGGGGGGCTCGCGCTGGCGACGTTGCTGCAGAAGGAGCGCCGCGGCGTCGGGTTCTACCGGGCCGCGCTGTTCACGCCGGTGGTGTTTTCGCTGGTCGCGACGTCGCTGATCTGGCAGGTGATCTACCAGCCGGACGGCGTCTTCAACAAGCTGCTCGGCGCGGTCGGGCTCGGCAGCTGGCAGCACGCGTGGCTCGCCGACCCGAAGACCGCGCTGTACGCGGTGCTCGTGCCGGCGCTGTGGCGGCAGCTCGGGTACGTCATGGTGCTGTACCTGGCCGGGCTCAAGGGCATCGACCCGGCGCTGTACGAAGCGGCCAAACTGGACGGTGCGACCGCGTGGCAGCAGTTTCGGAACGTGACGTGGCCGCAGCTGCGCAGCGTCAACTCGGTGGTCCTGTCGGTGATCATCATCGACTCGCTGCGGTCGTTCGACGTCATCTGGTCGATGACCAAGGGCGGGCCGTACCACTCGTCCGAGGTGCTCAGCACCTACATGTACGCGACGGCGTTCCAGTCGCTGCGCCTCGGCTACGCGTCCGCGCTGGCCGTGGTGATCTTCGTGCTGGCGTTCGGCGTGATCGTGACCTACCTCGTGCGCGCGTTCCGGGAGGATGACCAGTGAGGGCCCGGACCTTCGGCTTCCACCTGCTCGCGGGCGGGCTGGCGGTGCTGTGGCTGCTGCCGATCCTGCTCGTGCTGACGACGAGCGTCCGGTCGTTCGACGACATCGCGTCGAACGGCCTCGGCGCGCTGCCCGGCTCGTTCTCGCTCGGCGGGTTCGGGCAGGCGTGGGGCGAAGGCGGCGGCGGGCACGCGATGCTGAACAGCCTGATCGTGACGATCCCGACCGTGCTGCTGTCGCTGCTGCTCGCGTCGGCGGCGGCGTTCGCGCTGAGCCGGTACGCGATCCCGTTCCGCCGCACGATCATCCTGGTGATGCTGTCCGGGAACCTGCTGCCACCGCAGATCCTGCTCGTGCCGGTGGCGAAGCTGTCGGAGCTGCTGGGCATCTACGACACGCTGACCGCGCTGATCGTCGTGCAGGTCGGGTTCGGCCTCGGCTTCTACATGTTCGTCCTGCAGGGGTTCATGCGGTCGATCCCGGGCGAGATCCAGCAGGCGGCGCTGATCGACGGCGCCGGGGTCGCGCAGATCTTCTGGCGGATCATCCTGCCGATGACCCGCCCGGCGCTGGCCGCGCTCGGCGCGCTGGCGTTCACCTGGACGTTCAACGACCTGCTGTGGTCGATCACCGTGCTGCGCACCGGGACGGTGATGCCGGTGACGCCGGCACTGCTCGGCCTGCAGGGGCAGTACGTGTCCAACTGGAACGTGATCGCGGCGGGTTCGGTGATCGCCGCCGTGCCGACGGTCGCGGTGTTCCTGCGGTTCCAGAAGCACTTCATCTCGGGGCTCGCGATCGGGGCGATCAAATGACGTGGACCGTGGCCATGAAGTCCACTTCGTACACGGTGGCGCTGGACCCTTCTTCTCGATGGGCCGAACTCGTCGCCTGGGGGCCGCACGGCGTCGAGGACGGGCCGTCGGTGTTCACGAACGCGGGCTCGGTGCACTTCACCACCGAGGCCGACGCGGCGCCGGTGGAGTACGCGCCGCTGGGTCTGCGTCCGTTCTCCGGCGCGGACGTCTCGGTCCGCGGCGGTTCGTGGTGGCGGTTCGACGGCGCCTCTTCAGTCGGCGATCTACGTGTGTCCTTTGTGGATGAACTGACCGGGCTGCGAGCCGTGCTCTGTTACCGGCCGGTGCCGGAGACGGACGTGCTCACCCGCTGGGTCGAGTTCGAGAACACGGGCTCGTCGACCCTGGAGTTCGACCGGCTGGGCTCGGCGGGCGTGTGCGTTCCGACGGTGTCCGGCGCCCGGCTGACGTACTTGACCGGGCAGTGGTCGCAGGAGTTCACGCGCCAGTCCGTTTCGCTGCCCGCGGGCGGGTTCCGGATGGAGAGCCGCTTCGGCGTTCCGGGGCACGCTCATGTGCCGTGGCTGGCCGTGCAGGACGCGGCCGGTGGTCCGGCGTACGGGGTCTCCCTGGAGTGGCCGGGTTCGTGGGAAATCTCCGCCGATGCGGAGCCGTCCGGGCTGACCCGCGTCCGCGCCGGACGGCTGCCTTCGCCGGGGCCGGTCCGGCTGGAGCCCGGTGCTTCCCTCGCGACTCCGCCGGTGGCCTTGGCGTCCAGTGTGGACGGTCTACCCGGCCTGGCGTCCGTCTGGCACGACTACGATCGCGTGCTGGCCGGCGCGCGGTGGCGACGTCCGCGGCCGGTGCTCTACAACTCCTGGGAAGCGACGGGTTTCGACGTCCGGAGCGCGCACCAGCTGGAACTGGCGAAGCGGGCGGCGGACCTCGGTGCCGAGCTGTTCGTGGTCGACGACGGCTGGTTCACCGGCCGCGACGACGACACCGGCGGCCTCGGCGACTGGACCCCGGCGGAGGAGTCGTTCGAGGAGTTCGTCGGCTCGGTGCGGGATCTCGGTCTGGAGTTCGGCCTGTGGGTCGAGCCGGAGGCGGTCAGCCCGAAGTCGCGGCTCTACGCTTCGCACCCGGAGTGGGTGTACCGCATCGACGGCCGCCCGCTGACGCTGATCCGCAACCAGCTCCTGCTCGATCTGGGTCTGCCCGAGGTCGTCTCTTTCGTGAAGTCCACTCTGGACTCGTTGCTGACGACGTACCCGATCTCGTACCTGAAGTGGGACATGAACCGTCCCCCGACGGAACGCGGCCGCCCGGGCGCACCTTCCGCGGACTTGGACGCCGAGCACGTGGCGGGGTACTTGTCGGTGCTGGATCACCTGCGTTCGGCGCACCCGCACGTCACGATCGAGGCGTGCGCGGGCGGCGGCGGGCGAACGGACCTGGCGACGGTGGCTCGCACGGACGTGGTGTGGCCGAGTGACAACACGGGACCGTTGGACCGGCTGGCGATCCAGGACGGGTTCCTGCTGATGCACGCGCCGCACCTGATGAGTTCGTGGGTGACGGACTCGCCGGGGGTGTTCGACCCGCGGCCCCGGTCCCTGCGGTTCCGCTTCGTGACGGCGATGGCCGGGGTGCTGGGCATCGGCGCGGACCTGTCGCAGTGGACTTCTTCACAGCACGCCGAGGCGGCGTCGCTGATCGCGGTCTACAAGTCGATCCGCTCTGTCATCCACCACGGCGCGGCTCGGGTCCTCGCCGGCCCATCAGCCCCGACGGCGGCGACGCAGTACACGTCCGAGGACGGCGACACGGTCGTCGTGCTGGCTTGGAGCACCGGAGCGTTGACCGGGGCACCGCTGGTGCCGGGCAGATCGTCCCGGGTCCGGCTTGAGGTGAGCGCGGAGGCGTCCTATGTGGACGAGTCGGGAGCCCGGTACTCGGGGGCGCACCTGAAGTACGCGGGCCTCCCGTTCGATTGGACGGCAGATCGCGACGCCGAGGTGGTCGTCCTACACCGGCAGCACGAACGTCGGTGAGCCCGTCGGGTAGTGCTTCAGTTCCACCTCGCCCGACGCGGTCAGCGTGAACGCCGTGATCGCGTCCTCCGACTGGGCCGCCACGTAACAAGTCCCGTCCACCAGGGCGAAGTGGCGCGGGTTCGCGCCGCACGGCTGGTCCGTCACCGCGGCCGCGTCGTCGAGGGCGAACTCCGTGATGCAGTCCGGGCCGCGGTTCGACACGTACATCCGCGTGTCCGCCAGCTCCAGGTGGGCCACCAGGTTGGGCGTCACCGACGACAGCGTCGACGCGGTGACCGCCACCTCCGAGAACGCGCCCGGCGAGGTCTCGCGGACCGTCACCACCGTTCCCGCCAGTTCGCCCACCACGTAAGCGAGATCAGTACCCGGCCGCCGCACCAGCTGGCGCGGGCCCGTGCCCGGCGGCAGCGAAGACACGGCCAGCGGCTCCAAGGCACCCGACGAAGACAGCGTGTAGCTGCGGATCTCGTCCGTCCCCAGGTCGACCGCGCTCACGATGCCATCGCCGGGGACCGCCATGTGGACGTGCGCCGCCTCCTGGCGGTCCGCGTCGGGGCCGCTCCCGCTGTGCTGCACCAGAGCGGTCCGGGACTCCAAAGCGCCCGATGGCGATAGCGAGAACACCGCCAGGCTGCCGCCGGTGTAGTTGGCGCACAGCAGGAACCGGCCGTCCGGCGTCACCGCCAGGTGACACGGGTGCGCACCACCCGTCGCCAACGTGCCCAAGACCGAAAGAGTCCCGGAAGGAGAGATCGAAAGCGCGGTGACGCCACCCGAAGACGTCTCGTTCACCGCGTACAGCACCGGCAGCGACGGGTGCCGCACCAGCCACGACGGCGATTCGAGCGGAAGCGTGGCCACCTCGGTCAGCTCGCCCGTGGCGGACCGCGAGAACGTCGTGATCCCGGTGCCGTTCCCCGCGTCGCCGGTGTAGCACCCGACGAAGACCAGCTCAGCCATGCGCGCTCCTCAACAGCGTCTCGACCCGGGCGGAGATCTCCGCGGCGGTGCCGCGGGTCAGCGCCGAGCCGATCCCGCACGCCACCGCGCCCGCCGCCAGCCACTGTGGCACGTCCGCCGGTCCGATGCCGCCGGTGGGCACCAGCGGCGCCTGCGGGAGGGCCGCCCGGACGTCCGACACCCACGACGGGCTCAGCGCCGACGCCGGGAACACCTTGACCGCGTCGGCACCTTCCTCCAGCGCCCGCACGATTTCGGTCACCGAGCCCGCGCCGGGGAACGCCGCCGCGCCGTACCGGTGAGCGGTACGGATCACCGCCGCGTCCACCGACGGCGACACCAGGAACCTTGCGCCCGCGCGGATCGCCAGCACCGCCGACGCCTCGTCGAGGACCGTGCCGGCCCCGATCGTCGCGTCCGGGTAGGCCGCCGACAGTCCCGAGATCGCGTCGAGCGCCCCCGGGTTCGTCAGCGGCAGCTCGATCGAGCGCAGCCCGGCCTCCAGGGCCGCGCGGGCCGCCGAAACCGCCGACTCCGCGTCGTGCGTGCGCACGATTCCGACGACGCCCTGGCGCAGCGCGTCCGCCGTGATCTCCCAGCGATAGGTCATCGGTCCACCTCCGTGCCGAGCAGTGCCTTGGTGAGTTCGCCCCGGTCGGGCAGGCCTTCCAGGTCCGTCCGCGTGCCGACGACCAGCGCCGCGCAGGTCGCGCCCGCCCGCAGCGCTTCCTCCGGCGACGCGCCCCGCAGCCACGCCGACAGGTACCCCGATGTCAGCGCGTCACCCGCCCCGACCGGATCGGCGACCCGCGTGACGAGGCTCGGCTGCCACCACGACCCGTCCGCCGTCACCGCCCGGGCGATCTTGTTCCGCTGCTTGAGGACCACCGTCTGCGCCCGGCCCGCGAGCAGCGTGTCCGGCGTCTGCCCGAGCAGCTCGAGTTCGTCCTCTCCGGCGAAGACGAGATCGGCCCTGGTCAGCAGCGGACCGACGGTCTCGCGCCAGCGGTCCGGCTTCGCGAGCTTCAGCCGGACGTTCGGGTCGAAGGACACCCAAGCGCCCGAAGAGCGTGCCAGCGCGAAGAGCGCTTCGACGGCTTCGCGGGCGTCTGACGACAGCATCGCCGTAATGCCGGAGACGTGGACGAGCCGAGCGCCGTCGAGACCCGCTTCGCGTACGTATGTGGCTGAGAGGCGCGAAGCAGCGGAACCGCTTCGGTGGTACTCGACCGTCTCGGTGTCCCGGATCAGGAACCCGGTGTACGCGTCCGAATCGACTTCGACGCGCGAGACGTCGACGTCGTCCGCACGCAGGGTCGCGAGCACGTGCGCGCCGGACGGGTCGTCGCCGACGCGGCTCAGCCAGCGGACGCGGTGGCCGAGCCGGGCCAGGCCGACGGAGACGTTGGTCTCGGCGCCGGCGACGGACGACGTGAAGGTACGGGCGCGCCGCAGGGCGACGCCGGGCTCGGCGAGCAGCAGCCGCATCGCCTCGCCGAGAGTGACGACTTCGGTGTTCATCGCCGACAGCATAGCGCGTGAAATCTTAATTTAGGATTTATTCTTGACGGAAGCCGAGACGTCCCGGCATGCTGCTCCCGGCTTGGCTCGACGCTGTTTCACTGGAGAAGGGTGTCCGGCAACATGCTCCTGAAGAGATCCCTAGCAGTCATCGCTGCGGCCGCGGCCGCGCTGACCGCCGTAGCGATCCCGGCACAAGCAACCCCGGCCGTGGACCAAGGCGCTCCCGACTACTACGACAGCGGGGTCGCGAAAACCCCGTACATGGGCTGGAACACCTACTACGGCCTGGGTGCGCCGAGCGAGGCGTCGGTCAAGTCCGTCGCGGACTTCCTCGTCTCCAGCGGCCTGCGCGACGCCGGCTACCGCTACGTCTGGATCGACGGCGGCTGGACCGCCCCGGATCCCCGTGACGCGCAGGGCAACCTCCACGAGGACAGCGCGAAGTTCCCGAGTGGACTGTCCACTTTGGTCAACTACCTGCACGGCAAGGGCTTGAAAGCCGGCATCTACACCGACGCGGGCGCCTCCGACGGCAAGAACTGCGCGGCCGGCTCCGGCGGCTACTACGAGCAGGACACCAAGCGGTTCGCGAACTGGAAGTTCGACGCCGTCAAGGTCGACTTCCTCTGCGGCATCGCCCAGAACCTCAAACCCGCCGAGGCGTTCACGCAGTTCAGCCAGGCCCTCGCCAAGGCGGGCCGTCCGATGGTGCTGAACGTCTGCAACCCGGTCACCGACGAGTGGGGCACCCCGCACGGGCCCGACCAGGTCGCCGGGATCGCCTACAGCTACGGCCCGCTCGTCGCCGACTCGTGGCGCACCAGCACGGACATCGCGTTCGGCACGCCGTACGAGGGCATCTGGACCGACGTCCTGCGCAACATGGACGCCAACGCCGCGCACCCCGAGGCGAACGGGCCGGGCCACTACAACGACCCCGACTACCTCATCCCGATGCGCAAGACCGAGCAGGGCACCTACGAGCTGAACGAGGAGGAGTCGACCACCCAGTTCGTCATGTGGGCGGAGATGGCCTCCCCGCTGATCCTCGGCTCGGACCCGCGCACGCTCCCCGCGTCGATGCTCAAGACGCTGAAGAACCCGGAGATCGTCGGCGTCAACCAGGACCGCCTCGGCATCCAGGGCGTCCGGGTCGCGACGAACGGCAGCACCGACACCTACAGCAAGGTCCTCTCCCACGACGGCGACCGCGCGGTGGTCCTGCTCAACCGCGGCGAGACGCCCACGCAGATGACGCTGAACTTCGCCGACGCCGGGCTGAAGGGGCGGGTGTCCATTCGCGACCTCCGCGCCCGCGCCGACCGCGGGAGCGCGACCGGTTCGTACCCGGTCACGGTCCCCGCGCACGGCACCGCGTTCCTCCGCCTGCACGGCACTGACCTCGTCCCAGGTGACGACCTCGGCGGCGACGCGTCCGCCAGCCCAGCGATCGTCCGGACCGGCGGCAAGACCGTGACGTTCTTCCGCGACCGCGACGGTTCTTTGCAGGTCAAGGGCCTCGACGGGCCGCGTCAGGTCGGCGGCGAGTTCCTCGGCCAGCCGGCCGCGGTTGTCACGGCGAAGGGCGTCGACGTCTACGTCCGCGGCCTCGACAACGCTCTCTACCAGCGCAGCTACACGAAGAAGTGGGGCGACTGGAAGCGGCTCGGCGGGACGCTGACCGACTCGCCGTCCGTCACCACCGACGGCACGGTCTTCGCACGAGGCGCCGACGGCCAGGTCTGGCAGCGGACCAGCGCCGGTCAGTGGTCCGGTCTCGGCGCGCCCGGCGGCAAGCCGATCTTCGGCCGGCCCGGCGCGGCGACGTCCACGAGCGGCACGGTCGTCGCGGTCCGCACCGCCGACGACAGCGTCTGGGCCCGCACGAAGACCGGCGACACGTGGTCGGACTGGACCGGCATCGGCGGCACGGTCAGCAGCAGCCCGACGCTCGTCGCGGTCGGCGCGAAGGTCGCGCTCACCGCGTCCGCGAGCGACTACTCGCTGTGGGCCAACGAGTGGTCCGGCACCTGGGCGGGCTGGTTCAAACGGCCGGAGTACCCGAGCGGGAGCATCGTGGGAACCCTCGGCGCCGCGTCCGACGGCGCGTCGCTGTGGTTCGCCGCCCGCGGGCCGGACGACCATGTGCACGTAGCGAAGTTCTAGGAACGGGAGAGGCGATGTCCACGCGCACCGCGGTGGTGACCGGAGCGGCGTCCGGGATCGGGCTGGCCACGGCCCGGAAGCTGCTCGACGACGGCTATCGCGTGCTGGGCGTGGACATCGCCGAACTCCCCGACGGTGTCGTCCCGATCCGGGGCTCGGTCAGCGACGAGACGACCTGGGCGGACCTCGGTGAAGTCGACGCCCTGGTCAGCAACGCCTACGTGCCGAGCACCGGGCCGCTGCACGAGATCGACCGCGCCGAGTGGGAACGCCAGCTCGACGTCAACCTGACCGGCACGTACCTCGCCCTGAAAGCCTGCCTGCCGTCGCTGCGGGCCCGCGGTGGCGCGGTCGTGCTGGTCTCGTCGGTGCACGCGCACTTCGGTCTGCCGGGCCACCCCGCGTACGCCGCGAGCAAGGGCGCACTGGTCGCGCTGGCCCGGCAGCTGGCCGTCGAATACGCCCCCGGCGTGCGGGTCAACTCCGTCCTGCCGGGACCGGTGCTCACCGAAGCCTGGAACCGCATCTCGCCGGCGGACCGCGAACGCAGTGCCCAAGCGACGCCGGCCGGGCGGCTCGGGAAGCCGGAAGAGGTGGCGGACGTGATCGCGTTCCTGCTCTCGGACGCCGCGTCGTTCGTCACCGGAGCCGAGTTGACCGTCGACGGTGGCTGGTCCGCCGCCAAGGATTCCGCGTAGATGGGTGACAAGGGTGAAGATCACCGGGGTTGAAACGTTTCTGGTCGCGCCGCGCTGGCTCTTCCTCAAGGTCAGCACGGACGAGGGCATCAGCGGCTGGGGCGAGCCCGTGGTCGAGGGCCGCGCGGAGACCGTGCGCGCGGCCGTGCACGAGCTGTCCGAGCTGCTCATCGGCCAAGACCCGCTTCGCATCGAGGACCACTGGCAGGTGCTGCGCCGCGGCGGCTTCTACCGCGGCGGCCCCGTGCTCTCCAGCGCGCTGGCCGGGTTCGACCACGCGCTGTGGGACATCGCCGGCAAGGTCCGCGACGCGCCGGTGCACGAGCTGCTCGGCGGCCCGGTCCGCGAC
This sequence comes from Amycolatopsis sp. cmx-4-37, assembly GCA_049998055.1. GTDB lineage: Bacteria > Actinomycetota > Actinomycetes > Mycobacteriales > Pseudonocardiaceae > Amycolatopsis. Next base: position 304,691 of record JAEBEK010000011.1, read on the forward strand.
CGCGTCCGGGTGTACAGCTGGGTCGGCGGCGACCGGCCGTCCGGCATCCGCGAAGCCGTGTCCGCGCAGGTCGAGGCCGGGTTCACGGCGGTGAAGATGAACGTCGCCGGTCCGCTGACGGCGATCGCGTCGCCCGCGGAGGCCGACGCCGCGGTGGCGCGCGCGTGGGAAGCGCGGGAGGTGCTCGGCCCGCACCGCGACCTGGCGATCGACTTCCACGGCCGCGTCTCGCCCGCGATGGCGCGGCGGCTGGTCAAGCTCCTCGAAGACGTCCAGCCGATGTTCGTCGAGGAACCGATCCTGCCGGAGACACAGGGCGACGCGCTGCGCTCGATCGTCGAGGCCTCGACCGTGCCGATCGCGGTCGGCGAGCGGCTGTACTCGCGCTGGGAGTTCAAGCCGGTGCTCGACGCGGGTGTCGCGGTGCTGCAGCCCGACCCGTCGCACGCCGGCGGCATCTCCGAGCTGCGGCGGATCGGCGCGCTCGCCGAGATCTACGGCGCTTCGCTGGCGCCGCACTGCCCGCTCGGGCCGATCTCCCTGGCCGCGTCGCTGCAGGTCGCGTTCGCGACGCCGAACTTCCTGATCCAGGAACAGAGCGTCGGCATGCACTACCACGAGGGTCGCGAGCACGCGTACCTCACGGATCCGTCGATCTTCGCCTTTCAGGACGGCTACGCGGCCCGCCCGCTCGGGCCCGGTCTCGGCATCGAGGTCGACGAGGCCGCCGTCCGCCGCGCGGACGAGGTCGGGCACACCTGGCGCTCGCCGGTGTGGCGCCACGACGACGGCGGTCTCGCCGAATGGTGACCTGGCTCGAACGCGGCGACCTGCGGCTCGGGCTCGTCCCGGAACTCGGTGGCCGGCTGCTGTCGGTGCGGCACCGCGGCGTCGAACTGTTGTGGCGCAACGCCGACCTGCTCGACGACGACCTGCGCGGCGAGTACGCGCCGAACTCCGGGCAGCTGGGCGACTGGGTCAACTACGGCGGCGACAAGACGTGGCCCGCGCCGCAGGGCTGGTCCGGTCCGGACGAGTGGGCCGGCCCGCCCGACCCGGTTCTCGACTCCGGGCCGTACTCGGTGGCCGCCGACGACGATACGGTCACCATGACCAGCGCGCCGGACCCGCGCACCGGCCTGCGGTTCACGCGCGCGGTCACGATCCTCGACGACGGCTACCGGCTGGACCTGCGCGCGGAGAACGTGTCCTCTCGGGTGGTCCGCTGGGCGCTGTGGAACGTGACGCAGTTCCCCGGCGGCGGCTCGATCACCGCTGGGCTCCGGCGGCCCGCCGTCGTCGCGCTGGTGGCCGGGACCGGAACGCCGGAGTACACAGTGGACGGTGACCGGCTGGTCGTGCCGCCCCAGGACGTGGTCGGCAAGCTGGGCGTGCCGGGCTCGTCGGGCTGGGTGACCTACGGCGCGTTGACGCTCTCCTTCGAGGTGGACCCCGCGGGCGAGTACCCGGACCGGGGCTCGCCGCTGGAGATCTGGCTGGAGCACCCGCTCCCGGAGCCACTCGCGGAGCTGGGTGACCTGGACCCGCCCGCGCGGATCGTCGAGCTGGAGGTGCTCGGCCCCCTGACCGCGCTGGCCCCGGGTGCCTCGACCGCCCTCACGGTCCGGGCAGTCCTCGCCTGACCGTGGCGCATGCGGTGACCAGGGGCCGAGCTGCCCTGACCTGCACAGGTATCGTGAGGGCGTGACGGACAAGCCCCGCATTCCGAACGTGCTCGCCGCCCGCTACGCCTCGGCGGAGCTGGTCTCGCTCTGGTCGCCGGAGCAGAAGGTCGTCCTGGAGCGGCAGCTCTGGCTGGCCGTCCTCAAGGCGCAGAAGGACCTCGGCGTCGAGGTGCCCGACGGCGTCGTCGAGGACTACGAGCGCGTCATCGACACCGTCGACCTCGAGTCGATCGCCGCCCGGGAGCGCGTCACCCGCCACGACGTCAAGGCGCGCATCGAGGAGTTCAGCGACCTCGCCGGGCAGGAGCACATCCACAAGGGCATGACCTCGCGCGACCTCACCGAGAACGTCGAGCAGCTGCAGCTGCTCCGCTCGCTGGAGCTCGTGCGCACGCGGGTCGCCGCCGTGCTGGCGCGGCTGGCCGCCCTCGCCGTCGAGCACGCCGACACCGTCATGGCCGGCCGTTCGCACAACGTCGCCGCGCAGGCCACCACCCTCGGCAAGCGGTTCGCCACCGCGGCCGACGAGCTGCTCGTCGCCTTCGAGCGGCTCGACAACTTGATCGAGCGCTACCCGCTGCGCGGCATCAAGGGCCCGGTCGGCACCGCGCAGGACATGCTCGACCTGCTCGGCGACGAGTCCACTTTGGACCAGCTCGAAGACCGCGTGATGCAGCACCTCGGCTTCAACCGGCGGTTCGTCAGCGTCGGCCAGGTGTACCCGCGCTCGCTCGACTTCGACGTGCTGTCCACCGTGGTCCAGCTCGCGGCGGCGCCGTCCAGCCTGGCCAAGACGATCCGGCTGATGGCCGGCCTCGAGCTGGTCACCGAGGGCTTCAAGCCGGGCCAGGTCGGCTCGTCCGCCATGCCGCACAAGATGAACACCCGCTCGTGCGAGCGCGTGAACGGCCTCGCCGTCGTGCTCCGCGGCTACCTCTCCATGATCGGCGAGCTGGCCGGCGACCAGTGGAACGAGGGCGACGTCTCCGACTCGGTCGTCCGCCGCGTCGCCCTGCCGGACGCGTTCTTCGCCCTCGACGGCCTGCTGGAGACGTTCCTCACGGTCCTTTCCGAGTTCGGCGCCTTCCCGGCGGTGATCGAGCGTGAGCTGGATCGCTACCTGCCGTTCCTCACCACGACGAAGGTGCTCATGGCGTCGGTCCGCGCCGGTGTCGGGCGTGAGACGGCCCACGAGGCGATCAAGGAGCACTCCGTCGCCGTCGCGCTGGAGATGCGGGAAGGCCGCGCCGAGAACGACCTCCTCGACCGCTTCGCCGCCGACGAGCGCATCCCGCTCGACCGCGGTGAGCTGGACAAGCTCCTGGCCGACCGCATTTCCTTCACGGGTACGGCCGGCCGCCAGGTCGAGCAGGTGGCCGAGCGCGTGGCGCGGGTGCTCGAGCGGTTCCCCGCGGCCGCGGGCTATGCCCCGCAACCGATCTTGTGAGCTGACGCACCCGTCCACGGACTGGAACGAATCCACACGAACGGGCCAAATCCCTAATCTCGATCGCTGAACCCCGGAGCGCCGGGCCGCCCATCCCGCGGCCTGGCGCGCTTGTGCCGCGCCCCCGCGCGCTCAACCCATGGAAGAAGCGATGAGATCCACGCTGCCGAAAATCGCCGCGGTCGTCACCGCGGGCGCGTTGACGCTGAGCCTGGCCGCCTGCGGATCGGACTCCTCCGCCGCCGGCCAGACCCTGCGCGTCGGCACCCTGAGCGACGCCCCGCCGTCGATCTACCTGGAGAACGGCCGGTTCACCGGCTACGACAACGAACTCCTGCGCGACATCGCGAAACGGGAGGGCTTCGAGGTCGAGTTCGTCGGCACGGAGTTCTCCGGCCTGCTGGCCGGCGTCGCGACCGGCAAGTTCGACATCGGCAGCTCGACGATCTCGAGCACCGAGGCGCGCAAGAAGACGGTCGCCTTCTCCAACGGCTACAACACCGGCTTCACCACGGTCGTGACCGCGAAGGGCGCGAACCTCAAGGACGTCGCCGCGTTGTCCGGCAAGCGCCTCGGCGTCGTCCAGGGCTCGGTCCAGGACGAGTTCGCGGGCAAGGTCGCGAGCGCCCAGGTCGTCCGCTTCCCGGACTACAACGCGGGTTTCGCGCAGCTGAAGAACGGCACCCTCGACGGCTGGGTCGTGCCGCAGGACATCGGCCAGAAGTACCTGGACCAGAATCCCGCGGTCCCGCTGGAGCTCGGCTACACCGTCGAGGACAAGGACACGCCGTCGGCCTTCGCCGTCGCGAAGAACCACCCTGACCTGCTGAAGAAGCTCAACGACGGACTCGCCAAGGCCATTGCGGACGGCTCGGTCGCGCGCATCTACGGCCAGTTCTACAAGACGACCCCGCTGTCGAAGGAACTCCAGCAGGGCGGCCCCGGCCTGCCCGTGAAGAACGTGGGTGCGTGACGTGAAGAAACTGATCATCACCGTGCTGGCCGCCGCCCTCTCCCTCACCGCGTGCGGCGGCTCGGACAGCGGCAGCGGCCAGACCCTGCGCGTCGGCACGCTGAGCGACGCGCCGCCGAACATCTTCCTCAAGGACGGCGTCTACACCGGCTTCGACAACGAGCTGCTCAAGGACATCGCGGCCAAGCAGAACCTGAAGCTGGAGTTCGCCGCGACCGATTTCTCCGGGCTGCTCGGGCAGGTCGCGTCCGGTCGGTACGACATCGCCAGCTCGGCCATCGCGCAGACCGAAGAGCGCAAGAAGACGGTCGACTTCTCGGCGGCCTACGACTTCGAGACCATGAGCATCCAGGCCAAGCAGGGCACGCCGGTCACCGGCGAGCAGGACTTGGCGGGCAAGCGCGTCGCCGTCATCCAGGCGACCGTCGGCGACCACTGGCTGACCAGCACGGTGCCGACCGCGCAGGCCGTGCGCTTCCCGGACTACGCCGCCGCGCTGACCGCGTTGAAGACCGGCGCCGTCGACGCCTACATCCTCGACCAGAGCATCGCCGAGAAGAACGTCACCGACAACCCGGACGCGAAGCTCGTCGTCGTGAAGAGCTTCGTCAGCGATGTGCCGCACGGCTTCGCGGTGAAGAAGGGCAACGCGGACCTGCTCGGCAAGATCAACGAAGGCCTGAAGAAGTCGATCGCCGACGGCACCTGGCTGAAGCTGCACCAGCAGTTCCTGCCGACCGTGCCGGTGGCGGCCGGATTCAAGCCGGGACCGTAGATGGACCAGTTCCTCGACACCTTCCTCAACTGGGAGTACATCTGGCAGGTCGTCCCCGACCTGCTGAAGACCGGCCTGCTCAACACGCTGGTCCTGGCGCTCACGTCCGGGCTGATCGGCATCGTGTTCGGCATGGTGCTCGCCGTGCTCGGCCTGTCCACCAAGCGGTGGCTGCGCTGGCCGGCGCGGGTGTACACCGACGTCTTCCGCGGGCTGCCGGCGATCCTCACGATCCTCGTGATCGGCCAGGGCCTCGGCACGCTCGCCCGGGACGTCGTCGGCACCAACCCCTACCCGCTGGGCATCCTGGCGCTGAGCCTGATCGCAGCCGCCTACATCGGCGAGATCTTCCGGTCCGGCATCCAGAGCGTCGAAAAGGGCCAGCTGGAAGCCAGCCGCGCGCTGGGGATGAGCTACGGCAAGGCGATGCTGCTGGTCGTCATCCCGCAGGGCGTGCGGCGGGTGCTGCCCGCGCTGGTGAACCAGTTCATCGCGCTGATCAAGGACTCCAGCCTGGTGTACTTCCTCGGCCTGCTCTCCGAGCAGCGCGAGCTGTTCCGCATCGGGCAGGACCTCGCGGCCAACACCGGCAACCTGTCGCCACTGGTCGCCGCCGGGTTCGTCTACCTGGTCATCACCGTGCCGCTGACGCACCTGGTGAACTTCATCGACAAGAAGCTCCGGACCGGCCGCAAGGTGCGCGCCGCCGAACCGGACACCGGCGAGCTGGACCTCGTCGCCAGCGGAAGGGCCGGCTCGTGACGACGGCGGTGCGATCGTCCAGTGTGGAGCTTCGGGACATCCACGTCAGCTTCGGCACCCTCGAAGTCCTGCGCGGGGTCGACCTGCGCGTCGAGAGCGGCAAGACGACGTGCGTGATCGGGCCGTCGGGCTCCGGCAAGTCGACGCTCCTGCGGTGCGTGAACCGCCTGCAAGAACCCGACTCCGGCGACCTCTTGCTCGACGGCGAGTCCGTGATCAAGGCCGACCCGGATGCCCTGCGCCGGCGCGTCGGCATGGTGTTCCAGCACTTCAACCTCTTCGGGCACCGCAGCGTGCTGGACAACATCGTGCTGCCGCTGCGCAGCGTGAAGAAGCTGAGCAAGGAGGAGGCATCGGCGATCGCCCGGGCCCGCCTCGCCGACGTCGGGCTCGCGGACAAGGCGCCGTACCGGCCGAGCGCGCTCTCGGGCGGTCAGCAGCAGCGCGTCGCGATCGCGCGAGCGCTGGCGATGGACCCCGAGGTGATGCTCTTCGACGAGGCCACCAGCGCGCTCGACCCCGAGCTGGTCAAGGGCGTGCTGGACCTGATGGCGGGCCTGGCTTCGCGGGGACTGACCCTGATCGTCGTGACGCACGAAATGGGGTTCGCGCGGAGCGTGGCCGACGAGGTGGCGTTCATGGACGCGGGTCGCATCGTCGAGCAGGGGCCGCCGGCGCGGATCTTCGACGACCCGCAGAGCCCTCGCCTCCGGCGATTCCTATCTCAGGTGCTCTGAAAACCGTACGATTCAGTGTCCGGTGCCCGGGTAGCCTGCGGACATGGCGAGGATCGCGCGGCTGACGTACTACCCGGTCAAGGGCTGTGCCGGCACTTCGGTGCCGGTCGCCGAGGTCGGGCCGGCCGGGCTGGCGCACGACCGCGTCTTCCAGGTCGTCGCGCCGGACGGCGACTTCCGCAGCCAGCGGCGCTACCCGGTGCTGGCGTCGGTCCGGCCGCGCGTGCTCGGTGACCGGCTCGCGCTGTCCGCACCGGGGTTCGCCGACCTCGAACTCGACATCCGGCGTGACGGCCCGCGCCACCCGGGCTCGACGTTCTCCTGGCAGGGCGACGGTGTGCACCAAGGACGAGCCGCGGCCGAGTGGTTCTCGGACCTGCTCGGCCTGCCGTCGGTGCTGATCGGCGTCGCGCCGGACCACGAGCGCGTCACGGGCGGCGAGACGCCCGGCACGGCCGCGTTCGCCGACGGGCACGCGCTGCTCGTCGCCGGCGAGTCCTCTTTGGACGACCTGAACGCGCGCATCCTCGAACGCGGCGGCGAGCCGGTGCCGATGGACCGCTTCCGGCCCAACGTGATCGTCTCCGGCTGGGCCGAGCCGCACACCGAGGACGAGGTCCGCGCGATGACCGCGGGCACCGCGCGGTTCGGCTACGCCAAGCAGTGCGTGCGCTGCACAGTCCCGATGGTCGACCAGGAGACGGGCCGGAAGGCCGGCCCCGAACCGATCCGCACGCTCGCGAGCTACCGGCGGCACCCGGACGGCGGGGTGGTCTTCGGGATGAAGGCCGCGGTGGTGCGGCCCGGTCAGGTGGCGGTCGGCGACGAGGTGATCGTGCACTCCTGGGCGGGTCCGAGCCCCAGCACGGCCGCGGCGGAACCGCCGTTGACGGCGACGGCGAGCCGTCCGGCGGAGTCGGTGTAGAGCACGCTGGCGCCGGCGGGCACGTCGGCGAAGGTGCGGCCGATCTCGGTGGTCACCGCGACCCGCTCGCTGTGCACGGAAACCGCGCCGGACAACCCCGACAGCTCCAGATCGGCCGGGGTCGCGGCGAGCTGGACGTTGCCGAAGTGGTCGACCGTGAGCACCTCCGACACCAGCTTCCCGGGGAACGCCGCCACGAACGGTTCGGGCAGCTCGACCAGGTCGTCCACCGGAGAGCCGAAGTCGGCCGGCGCGACCCCCAAGGCCAGGTGCGCCGCCGCGGGCGCGAAGACGTCCCGCCCGTGGAACGTCGCCGACGTGACCGGCAGCCGCAGCGACGGCTCGGCCAGCTCGTACGCGGCCCGGACCCCGCCCAGCGCGTGCGCGGCCGGCAGCAGGAGGCCGTTGTCCGGCCCGACCAGCAGGCCGCCCTCGGCGACGACGACCACGCCGAGCCGGGCCGTGCCGACGCCCGGGTCGACGACAGCGACGTGCACCGCTTCCGGGAGGAAGGGCACGGTCTGGGCCAGCGCCATGGCCCCGTGCCGGACGTCCTGGGGCGGCACCTCGTGCGTCACGTCGAGCACCCGCACGGCGGGCGCCAGCCGCGCGATCACGCCGTGGCAGGCCGCCACGAAGCCGTCGCGCAGGCCGTAGTCGGTCGTCACCGAGATCCAGTCGTACGCCATGCGAGCATCATCCATGGTGGCGGAGGGTGCCGGTTAGGGTTCAGCGCGTGACACCCCTCCCCACCCCCGAGCGACTCGCCTCCGGCAAGGTCCGTGACCTCTATGCCGCGGGCGACCACCTGCTGATCGTCGCTTCCGACCGCATTTCCGCCTTCGAGCGCGTGTTCCCGACCGACGTCCCGGACAAGGGCCGGGTGCTCACCGCGATGAGCGTGTTCTGGTTCCGCGAGCTGGCCGACGTCCTCCCGAACCACCTGATGGCCTGCGACGGGCCCCTCATCCCGAAGGCCTTCCGCGGCCGGGCGCTGCTGGTCGAGCGGCTCGACATGCTGCCGGTGGAGGCCGTCGTCCGCGGCCACCTCACCGGCCGCGGCTACGCGGACTACCGCCGGTCCGGCTCGGTGTGCGGCCTCGAGCTGCCGCGCGGGCTGGCCGAGTCGGCGCGGCTGCCGGAGCCGATCTTCACGCCGTCGACCAAAGCGCGGCCCGGTGAGCCCGACGAGAACATCGACTTCGACACGTTCGTGACGGTCCTCGGCCGCGCACTCGCCGAAGAGGTCCGCGAGGCGTCGCTCGAGCTGTACCGCCGGGGCGCCGCGCGGGCCGCGGAGCAGGGCCTGCTGCTGGCCGACACGAAGTTCGAGTTCGGTCTCGGCGCGGACGGCCGGCTCGTGCTCGCCGACGAGCTGCTGACGCCGGATTCCGCGCGCTACTGGCTCCCCGACGGCCACCACCCCGGCCGCTCCCGGCCGTCGTTCGACAAGCAGCACGTGCGCGACTGGCTGGTCGACCCGGCTTCCGGCTGGGACTGCGTGTCCGCGCTGCCGCCGTTGCCACCCGAAGTGGTGACCGCCACGCGCGACCGGTACCTCGAGGCGTACCGCCGCATCACCGGGCTTTCCCTGGCAGACTGGCCGCGTGATCCTGCTGATCTGCGGCAGCCTGCGAGCAGGCTCGGGCAATGCGGCGGTGCTGGGGACCGTCGCGACCCTCACCGCGAGCAAGACGTACACCGGCCTCGGCGCTCTGCCGCACTTCAACCCGGATGACGACCGCGACCCGCTGCACCCGGAGGTCGCGACGCTGCGGGCGGCGATCGGGGAGGCGGACGCGATCCTGATCTGCACGCCGGAGTACGCGGGCGGCCTACCGGGCTCGTTCAAGAACCTGCTGGACTGGACGGTCGGCGGCGGCGAGATCTACGGCAAGCCGGTGGCGTGGATCAACGCGTCCTCGGTGGCGGCGCCGACGGGCGGCCGTGACGCGCACGACTCGCTGCGGAAGGTCCTGACGTACGCGGGCGCGAAGATCGTCGACGAGGCGTGCGTGCGGATCCCGGTGTCCCGCGCCGACGTCGCCGATGGCCAGGTCGCCGATCCTGATCTGCGGGGCCGGATCGCGGTGGCCGTCCAGCGCTTGCGAGAAGGCGTCTGACCCTTCCGGCAACGGACGTCCGCCCGTTCTGCGCAGTTCACGGGCCGGTCAGACGCGTGCGTCCCAATGGTGACGTGGACGCTCGCTTGCTGGTTTCGCTGTCGGGAATCACCCCGCGCACGCTGCACCGGTGCGCCGACCTCGCGGCCGAGCTCGACCGCCGCCGGGTGCCGCTCTCGGTGCTGTACGCCGCCCGCACCGGCGGCGGCCCGGTGACGGAGTGGGTGCGCACGCGCGCCCGGGCCGGTGATTCGGTGCTGCTGCACGGTTACGACCACACCGTCACGCCCACGCACCGCACGGTGTACCTGGGCAAGAAGGCGGAGTTCGCGACGCTGCCGGCGCACGAGGCGCGGCTGCGGCTGATCGCCGCGAAGGCCGCGCTGGACAGCACCGGGCTGGCGGTCGACGGCTTCGCGCCCCCGCGCTGGATCGCCTCCCAGGGCACGCTGCAGGCGCTGGCGGAGCACGGGTTCCGCCTGTGCGCGGACCTCGGCGCGGTCCGCGACCTCGTCACGGGCGAGATCCGCCGGGCGCGCGTGAGCGAGTTCACGAGCCAGTCGCACCGCACGGAAACGGTGCGCTGCTTCGCGCTGGTACTGGCGGCGGCCCGCGCGGCCCGCCGGGGCGGGCTGGTCCGGCTGGGGGTGGACGCCACGGACCTCACCCGCCCCGGCCTCCGCCAGGCCCTGCTCGACGCCGTCGACGTGGCGCTGGAGAACCGGGCGTTCGGCGCCACCTACGGTTCGCTGCGCACGGTCGCGGCCTGAGCCTCGCGCTCCGGCTTTCGCTGCACTCTGGAATTGTCAAACAACGCAATCGTCAACCAACACCCCGGCCGGGAGCCGGGCTTCCGTGCGCCGGACCCGGGTCGAGGAGCACGTCGAGCCGTCCGAAGGCCACATCGACCGCCGGCGCGAGCGCGGGTGCGTCGGTACCGGCGAGCCGGCTGCCCGCCTGGAAACAGGCCACGGCGATCTGCGCCGCCAGCACCGCGACCTCCCGCGGCGTGCCGCGCTCCAACAGGATCGCTTCGCCCAGCTCGGCGAACCGTTGGAGCTTCCGCGCGCTCCGGTCCTTGAGTTCCGGGTTCTCCTCCAGTAGCCGCTGGTGCATCTCGTAGTGCCTGGGGTCGGCCGTCGCCTCCGCGCACACCTCCAGGACCAGGGGGCGAACCTGCTCCAGTGCCGTCGGGAGGTCCCGGGGCGCCTCGCCCGGTAGCGCCCGCTGCCGCTCCGCCAGGTGGTCCAGCAGCTGCTGCTCGTCCGAAAACACCACCTCCTGCTTGTCGCCGAAATACCGGAAGAACGTCGTGCGCCCCACCTCTGCGCGCTCGGCGATGTCGGTGACCGTGACATCGGTGAAGCCGCGCTCCGCGAACAGCTCGAAGGCTGCCTCCACGATCTGCTCGCGGGCTTGTTTCTGCTTGCGTTCCCGCAGCGAGGGGCGTTGTCCCATGAGCCGACAGTAGTGGAACCGGTATCAAGTCCGCTACGGTACCGAGTACCATTTCGAATCGAGTACCCGATCGGATGAAGGGGCAAGACGATGACGGAACCGACGACGACAGTGCTCATGACCGGCGCCAGCAGGGGGCTCGGCCGGGCCGCGGCGGAACGGCTGCTGCGGGACCGGCCGGATCAGCTGCTGCTCGTTCTCGTGCGGGGAGAAGAGGCCGGGCGCCGGCTCGCGCGGGAACTGGCCGCGCGCACGGGCAACGCGAACGTCCAGGTGGTGGCGTGCGACCTCGGCTCCCTGGCGGAGGTCCGCACGGCGGCCGAAGCCGTGCGAGAACTGCTCGACGCGCGGGAGATCCCGCCGCTGACCGGGTTCCTGGCCAACGCGGGCGTCCAGATGGCGTCGGTCACGAAGACGACGGCGGACGGGTTCGAAGCCACGTTCGGGATCAACGTCCTGGCGAACTACCTGCTGCTCCGCCTGCTCGCCGACCGGTTCGAGCCGGGCGCGCGCGTGGTGATCACCGGCAGCGAGTCGCACTTCGGCGACTTCCGGCACAACCTGGGTCTCGTCCCGGCACCTCGGTGGACCGGCACGCGAAGCCTCGCGCGGCCGGGCGCCGGCCCGGAAGCCGAAACCGTGACCGCGGGGCGCCGGGCCTACTCGACCAGCAAGCTCGGCGTGCAGTACCTGGTGCACGAGCTGGCGAGGCGGTTTCCCGAGATCGACTGCTACGCCTTCACCCCCGGGCTGGTCCCCGGTACGGGCCTCGCCAGGGACGCCGGCGCGATCCAGCGCTTCGGCTTCCGGTACCTGCTTCCGTTGCTGTGGGCGACACCCATCGCGTCGAGCCCGCAGACCGCGGGCGTCCGGCTGGCCGCGGCCATGACGGCACCCCGGCCGGCCGAGTCCGGGGCCTACCTGGACCGCGGCCGGGTCGTGCCGTCGTCGGCGGAGTCCTACGACGAGGAGCGGGAGGAGGAACTGTGGCGTGGCGCGGCGGAGCTGTGCGGCGTGCCGGTCGGCTGACCAGCACGCCACGCTGCCTAGAACTTCGCGGGCTCGGCGCGTTCCAGCACCTTGACCTCGGTGCCTTCGGGCGCGAGGTTGCCGAACAAACCGTAGTGCATGGCCGGGTTGGCCAGCACGGCTTCGTGGATCGGCACGGCGACCCGCGGCGCGACGGCCCGCAGGTAGTCGACGGCTTCGCCGGCCTTGAGCCACGGCGCGCCGGTCGGCAGGCCCAGGACGTCGATCTTCTGCTCGGGCACGAAGAACGAGTCGCCCGGGTGGAAGAACGCGCCGTCGTCGAAGACGTAGCCGATGTTCGGGATCATCGGGATGTCGGAGTGGATGACGGCGTGCTCCCCGCCGACGGCCTTGATCGAGGTGTCCCCGACGGCGAACGCATCACCCACATTGGCGATGTCGAAGGGCAGGCCCAGCTTTTCGACCTCGGGGGCCGAGCCGGGATCGACGATCAGCTTGGCGTCCGGGTTGGCTTCGAGCACCTTCGGCAGCCGGTCGACGTCCAGGTGGTCGAAGTGCTGGTGCGTGATCAGCACGGCGGACAGCTCCCGCTCACCCTCGAACCCGGTGGAGAACGCGCCGGGGTCGATCAGGATCCGCTCGGAGCCGGTCTCCAGCAACAGGCAGGCGTGTCCGAAATGGACGATACGCATCGATGTTCTCCTTCGCAGGTGGTCGATTCCAGCCTAGTCCCGGTTCGTCAGCCGGTGCCGGACGTCGTCGAGGTGCGCGCTGCCGACCCCCGCCCCCAGCAGGTACCGCTCGACGTCGAATCCGTCGAGCGTCTCCCGGATGGCCGCCGCGGTCGTCGTGCCCCGCTCGGCGAGGAGAGCCGCGATGACCGGGCCTTGGTCTTCGGCGCCCATCGCGGCGTACAGCGGTTTCACGGCTTCGGCGGACAGGTCGTAGTCCGCGGCGATGGCGTCGGGGGTGACGTCCGCCAGCGCCAGGAGCAGGAGCGCGACCAGACCGGTCCGGTCGCGCCCGCCACCGCAGTGGAACAGGACACCGCCGGGGGCGGACCGGGCGATCGCGGTCATGACCGCGGCGCACCGCTCGGCCTTCCGTTCGAGGAACACGCGGTAGTAGAGCGGGGTGGCGTTCAGCCGCTCGCGGTTGACGAACCGCCAGAACTCGAGGTCGTCGATGTCGTCGAGGGGCACCTCCACGCGGTCGATGTCCGCCGGGGTGGCCGGGCCGGTCGCGGCGGCGAACTGCGCGGAACCCGCCAGCGCCGTCGGCGCGTCCGCCGTCGGCCGGATCTCGTCGGCGTTGCGCAGGTCGATGACGGTCCGGACGCCGGATTCCCGCGCCTGGGCCCAGCCCGTCTCGGTCACGAACCGGAGGTCCGCGGCCCGGAAGAAGGCACCGCGGCGGGTCGTGCGTCCCGCCGCGGTCGGCAGGCCGCCGAGATCCCGGGTGTTGTGGAAGCCTTCCCAAGTCACCGCTCTGTCCATGCGTCACAGTTTGCCGGTGAGCAGCGCGTCGCCCAGCTCCGTCCGCCGGTACAGCACCCGATGACCACGGCGTTCCGACGCCAGCAACCCCGCCCCGCGCAACGCCGTGAGGTGCGCCGAGACGGTCGCCGGTGCCAAGCTGTGGCGCCGGGCCAGCTCCGTCGTCGCCGCGGGGCGGTCGAGGGTGGCCAGCAGCAGCGCCCGCGTCCGGCCGAGGACCTCGGCCAGTGGTTCCGGCGGCGCCTCGGAAGCCGTCCACAGGGCAGCCACGCCTCGAGCCGGGTAGAGCAGCGAGATCTGCCACGGCGGCACCGTCACCACGCCGACGTTCGGCCACGCGAACACCGCCGGGATCAGCAGCAACCCGCGCGAATCGAGCTCCAGCCGCTCGCGCGAACGGATGTCCACCAGCACCGACGTGTCCGACAACCGCACGCGCGGGTGCAGCCCGGCCAGCATCGACGCGATCCCGCCGGAACCCAGCTGCCGCGTCCGGAACGCGATGTCCGCGGCCAGCAGTTCGCGCAGGCGGGGCCACTCCGGGGCGAGCAGCGTGTGCCAGACCGTCTCGAGCTGGCCGGCCAGCAGGTCGCGCGCGGTCGCCGGGTCGTCCGGCAGCAGCGAGAGGTCGGCGTCGACCATCGCCAGCTCCAGCGCCACCTGGGCCGGCGGCGTGGCGCGCACGGCCCGCAGCTGCGCCTCCGCCGTCGTCTCCGGGCCCTCAGGCGGCGGGCTCAGGAACTCGGTGATGTAGTGCCGCGCACTCAGCACCGCGGCCAGCTCGGGCACGTCGGGAGCGTCGGACAGCCACGGCAGGTGCGCCGGGTGCCGCCGGACGCCGAGCAGCGTCTGGACGGCGCCCAGCACCTCCTCCAGCGGCGAGATCGCGAACCGGACGCGTTGCGCGCCCGCCGCCGTCAGAACCAGCTCGATCATGGGTGATTCGCCCGCATCCGAATCAGTGTGCCTTGCGCGAGCCACGGACGAGCGTATGAGCATGTCGTTGTTCACCCATCGCGCCTACTGGCGCTGGTCCGCGGGCGTCCAGTTCGCCCGGCTCCCGGCGACCATGGCGCCGCTCGCGTTCACCCTGCTGACCACCGCGACGACCGGCTCCTACCGGCTCGGCGGCGTGCTGATGTCGGTTTACGTCGCCGCCGAAATGGTCTGCGCGGTGCCGGTCGGGCGGCTGCTCGACCGCGTCGGTCCTTCGCGTGGTCTGCCTGCGCTGTTGCTGCTGACCGCGGCCGGGTTCGGCGCTGTCGCGATGGCTGCCGACGCTGCTGCTCCCGTCCTGCTCGCGGTGGTCCTGCTGCCCGGCGTCGCGGGCGGCGCGCTGTCCGGCGGCTTCCGGACGCTGCTCGCGGACACGGTCGACGACGAGCTGTTGCCGCGCGCCATCTCCGTCGACGCGATGATCCTCGAAGGCGTGCTGATCGGCGGTCCGGCGCTGGTCGCGCTGCTCGACCTGGCCGGCACCTTCGTCCCGGTGGCCGCGATGGCCGCCGCCTGCGTGGTCGCCGCCGCGCTCGTCCCGCGCCGCGCGGGTGAGCGCGAACGGGTGGAATCCGGAAAGGACGTCCCGCCCGCTCGGCTCGTCACCTACCTGCCGTGGCTGTGCTGCGCGTTCACCGTCGGGCTGCTGCTCTCGACGATCGAGGTCGCGCCGCTGCCGCTGGTCCAGCGCCTCGGCGCGCCGGAGACGGCCGCGCCGATCGTGATCGCCGTGCTGAGCGGGGCGAGCATCGCGGGCAGCGCGCTCTACGCGTGGCGCGGCAAGACCGGCGACCCGCGGCTGTTCCTCGCCGGGTTCGTGGTCGGCGGGCTCGCGCTCGCCGCCGACCTCGGCTGGGCCGGGCTGCTCGGGTCGGTGGCCGTGATCGGGGCCTGCACGGGACCGCTGGTGGCCGCGACGTCGGTCAACCTGCAGCGCGTCCTGCCGAAGAACCGCAGGTCAGCGGGGTTTTCGCTCTCGTTCACGGTCCAAGCGGCCGGCTTCGGGCTGGGTTCGCTGGCCGTCGGCGTGCTGCCGTTGTGGCTCGCACCGTTGTTCGGTGTCTTTGCCGCGGCGATCGCGGGTGCAATGCTGGTGGCGAAGCCCGCGAGAGCTATTGGCACGATGTCAGTAACGTCGTAACCTGGGCTGACCCGCGACCTCCAGGGAGACGCCGATGACTGCCGTCCAGCCGAAGCCGACGTCGGTCGGCGAGACTTTCGACTCGCTGAGCCCGGCGACCGACGAGGTGGTCGGAACCTACCCCGTGCACTCCGCCGAGGACGTCCAGGCGGCCGTCGAGCGAGCGCGTGTCGCGGCGACGTGGTGGGAGGACCTGGGCTTCGCCGGGCGCGCGGAGCGGCTTCGCCGCTGGAAGGGCGTGCTGACGCGCCGCCTCCCGCAGCTGTGCCAGGTGGTCCGCGACGAGACCGGCAAGCCGATCGCCGACGCGCAGCTCGAGAGCATCTTGGCCATCGAGCACATCGCATGGGCGGGCAAGCACGCCAAGAAGATCCTCGGCAAGCAGAAGCGCTCGGCCGGGCTGCTGATGTCGAACCAGGCGGCGACCGTCGAATACCAGCCGCTGGGCGTGGTCGGCGTGATCGGCCCGTGGAACTACCCGGTGTTCACGCCGCTCGGTTCGGTCGCGTACGCGCTCGCGGCGGGCAACGCCGTGGTGTTCAAGCCCAGCGAGTACACGCCGGGCGTCGGGAAGTGGCTGGTCGACGCGTTCGCCGAGATCGTGCCGGAGCAGCCGGTGCTGCAGCTGATCACGGGCTTCGGCGAGACGGGCGCGGCGCTGGTCGGTGCGGGTGTCGACAAGATCGCGTTCACCGGCTCGACCGCCACGGGCAAGCGCATCATGGCCGCGGCGGCGGAGACGCTGACGCCGGTGGTGATCGAGGCGGGCGGCAAGGACCCGGTGCTGGTCGACGCGGACGCCGACCTCGACGCGGCGGCCGACGCGACGGTCTGGGGCGCGTTCTCCAACTCCGGCCAGACGTGCATCGGCGTCGAGCGGGTGTACGTCCACGAGAAGGTCCACGACGAGTTCGTGGCGAAGGTCGTCGAGAAGTCGAAGGACGTGCGCGCGGGCTCGGACGAGGCGGCGCAGTACGGCCCGGTGACGATGCCGTCGCAACTGGGCGTGATCAAGAGGCACATCCAGGACGCGCTGGCCCGCGGCGGCAAGGCGGTCCTGGGCGGCGAGGAAGCGGTCGGCGACCGTTACGCCCAGCCGACGGTGCTGGTGGACGTCCCGGAGGACTCGGAGGCGGTCACCGAGGAGACGTTCGGCCCGACGGTGACGATCGCGAAGGTCCGTTCCATGGACGAAGCGGTCGAGAAGGCGAACAGCACGAAGTACGGCCTGGGGTCGACGGTGTTTTCGAAGTCCCGCGGCGTGGAGCTGGCCGAGAAGCTGCGCACGGGGATGACCTCGATCAACGCACCGCTGTCGTTCGCGGGCATCGCCTCCCTGCCGTTCGGCGGCGTGGGCGACTCGGGCTTCGGCCGCATCCACGGCCCGGAGGGCCTACGCGAGTTCGCCCGCACGAAGGCGATCGCCCGCCAGCGTTTCACGGCGCCGTTGACGCTGACATCGTTCAGCCGCAAGCCTTCGACGGACGCGATGGTGGCCAAGCTGGTGACCATCCTCCACGGCAAGCGCTGAGGCGGCCCGGGGTTGTGGACAAGTCGCGTCCACAGCCCCGGAACTGTCGGTGGTCCTCGGTAAAGTGGATACCGGGGGCCGCGGCCCATCCCGGCCGTTTCGGCTCGGCAGCGTCTCCCCGCGCCCGAGTGCCGTGAACGACTCGTTCACGGCGTCTGGTGACATGAACGACTCGTTCATGACGTTCGCACGAGGCCGGCAGCTCGGGTGAGGTCGCGAATTCGGCACGTCGCCGCTCGGTGCGCAGAAAGCGCCCAGCGGCCCGACGTCATGAACGACTCTTTCATGACGTCGGGCGAGGTGAACGACTCGTTCATGACGTCGCGGCAGCCCCAGTTCACCGCCCCCGGATCAAATCCGAAGCCTTCTCCGCCACCATGATCGTCGGCGCGTTCGTGTTCCCCCGCGGCACCACCGGCATCACGGACGCGTCCACCACCCGCAGCCCCTCGACCCCCTGAACCCGCAGTTGGGGGTCGACCACCGAGCCGATCGCGCACGTCCCGACCGGGTGATAGAGCGTCTGCGTGTTCTCGCGGATGTGGTCGGCCAGCTCGGCGTCACTCAGGTCGTGTCGCGAAGGCAGGAACGGCTGGTCCAGGAATCGCTTCAGCGGCCCGGCGCGACCGATCTCGATCAGCGCCCGCAACCCGGCGACCATCTTGTCCATGTCCGACGACTCCGCGTAGTACGCCGGGTCGATTTCCGGCTTCCACGCCGGGTTCGCCGACTTCAGCCGCAGCCGGCCGCGGCTCGCGACGTCCACCAGCGTCGCCGCCGAGGTGAACCCGGGGACCGTCGGCTCGCGCATGCCGTTGTCGTAGAACAGCGTCGGCGCGACGTGGATCTGCATGTCCGGCGCCGGAAGTCCGTCGGTGGTCGGGAAGAACGCGCCCGCCTCGCCGATGTTCGACGTCAGCGGCCCGCGCTTCGTCAGCTGGTAGCGGACGAGCCCGCGCGGCGTGGCCGCGTCGACCAGGTCGGTGGTGCCGCGCGTCGACCAGATGATCCCGCACGCCGGGTGGTCGTGCAGGTTTTCGCCGACGCCCGGCAGCGCCGAGACGACGTCGATGCCGTGCTCGCGCAGGTGTTCGGCCGGTCCGACGCCGGACACCATCAGCAGCTGCGGCGAGTTGACCGCGCCGCCACTCAACAGAACCTCGGCCGACGCCCGCACCGTGCGCTCGACGCCGTTGTCCAAATAGGACACGCCGACCGCGCGCGTGCCCTCGAAGACGACGCGGGTGGCGGGCGCGTTCGTCTTCACCGTGAGGTTCGGCCGCTCCAACGCGGGCCGCAGGTACGCGTCGGCGGTGGACCAGCGGCGGCCCTTCTTGCAGGTGACCTGGTAGACGCCGGCGCCTTCCTGGCTCTCGCCGTTGAAGTCGTCGGTGCGCTTGAGCCCCCACGCGACGGCCGAGTCGACCCACGCGCTCGACAGCTCGTGGGTGGACCGGCGGTCCTCGACGTTCAGCGGGCCGTCGGTGCCGTGCAGCGGCCCATCGAGCCGCTGGTTGCCCTCGGCGCGCTTGAAGTACGGGAGGACGTCGTCCCAGCCCCAGCCTTCGGCGCCATGAGAATCGCGCCAGCCGTCGTAGTCGGCGCGGTTGCCGCGGATGTAGATCATCGCGTTGATCGATGAGCAGCCACCGAGCACCTTGCCGCGCGGCCAGTACGCGGACTTACCGGTGTGCTTCTGCTCGACCGTCTCGTAGTTCCAGTCCCACTTGGTCTTGAACAGGTTGGGGAACGCGGCGGGGATGTGGATTTCGTCCGCCGTGTCCTCCCCGCCCGCTTCGAGCAGCAAGACCTGGGCCGACGGATCTTCGGTGAGCCGGTTCGCCAGCACGCACCCGGCGCTCCCGGCGCCGACGATCACGTAGTCGTAGGAGTCCACGGTGCCTCCACAGCTGTTGGCGCGATGTCAACGACTCATCATGGCGCAGCGGCGCGCCGTCGGCCAGTCTAGTTTTCCCGGCGGCCCCCGCAGCCCGCCGAACTGGGTGAACTATGCTCGCGGGGTACCCACGACCTGCGTGAATAAGGAGCAGCCTGCCGTGGCCCGAGTCGTCGTCGACGTCATGCCGAAGCCCGAAATCCTCGACCCGCAGGGACAGGCCGCGCTCGGCGCCGCCGGTCGTCTCGGTTTCACCGGGATCAAGGAGATCCGCCAGGGCAAGCACTTCGAGCTCGAGGTCGACGACACGGTCGACGACGCGACGCTCGAGAAGATCGCCGAGGGCTTCCTCGCGAACCCGGTCATCGAGCAGTGGACGATCACGCGGGTCGACGCGTGAGCGCGCGCATCGGGGTCATCACCTTCCCGGGCACGCTCGACGACGGCGACGCGGCCCGCGCGGTCCGCTACGCCGACGCGGAGGCGGTGCCCCTGTGGCACGCGGACGAGAACCTCCACGACGTCGACGCGGTGGTCGTCCCGGGCGGCTTCTCCTACGGCGACTACCTGCGCGCGGGCGTGATCGCCCGGTTCGCGCCGGTGATGACGCCGGTGATCGAGGCGGCGCGCGCGGGCATGCCGGTGCTCGGCATCTGCAACGGGTTCCAGATCCTCTGCGAGGCGGGCCTGCTGCCCGGCGCGATGATCCGCAACCAGGGACTGCACTTCATCTGCCGCGACCAGTGGCTGCGGGTGGAGAACACCGCGACGGCGTGGACGTCGCGCTACGAGTCCGGCGCGGAAATCCTCATCCCGATGAAGAACATCGACGGGTGCTACGTGGCCGAGCAGTCCACTTTGGACGAGCTGGAGGCCGAGGGGCGCGTCGTGTTCCGGTACGTCGGCGGGAACCCGAACGGGTCGCGCAACGACATCGCGGGGATTCGCAGTGAGAACGGCCGGGTCGTCGGGCTGATGCCGCACCCGGAGCACGCGATCGACGCGCTGACCGGGCCGTCGGACGACGGGCTCGGCATGTTCTACAGCGCGGTGGACGCGCTGATCAAGGCTTGAGGCTGGGCGGCGCCCCCGGTTAACCATGCTACCGAGGGGCACCGACAGTTCCGGGGCTACGGACGTGAGTTGTCCACAGGTCAGCTCTTGCTCTGGTCGTTCGACAGCCACTTCTCCGGCCGGACCCGCACCAGCACCGATCGCTCCCCGAGCGCCGAGTCGACGTACGCCGTCGCCTGGGCCGTGGGCCAGTAGCGGCCGGCGATCCGCAACGCCTGTTCGCGCGTCGGCGGCTCGTCGTTCGCCACCACCGGACCCTCCACCGTCACGTACTTGTACGGCGGGTTCTCGTCCTGGACCGCCAGGCTCAGCCGGGCCGCCGTCGTGATCGCGCGATCCTTGACCGTGTCGCGCTCCATCCAGATCAGCAGCTCGCCGCCGGGCGAGTAGTCGTACCAAACCGGGACCGCCAGCGGTGCCCGGCCGGCGCGCTCCACCGCCAGCACCCCGACGTGCACCCCGCTCAAGAACGATTCGCGCTCGGCCTCGGTCATCACGAACGACATGTCACTCCCCGGGTAGAAGATCCGCCACCCGAGGAGCAACACGCCCTGAACTCCGGACATTCCGGACTACGAAGCCGCCGCCACCAGACGTGCGTACGAACCGCCGGCCGCCAGCAGCGACGAGTGCGATCCCAGCTCCGTGATCCGGCCGCCCTCGACCACCGCCACCCGGTCGGCCGCCGCCGCCGTGTGCAGGCGGTGGGCGATCGCGATCACCGTGCGCCCGGCCAGCACGCTGTTCAGCGACCGTTCCAGGTCGCGCGCCGAACCCGTGTCCAGCAGCGACGTCGCCTCGTCCAGCACCAGCGTGTGCGGGTCCGCCAGCACCACGCGGGCCAGCGCCAGCTGCTGCGCGATCGCCGCCGGGACCGGGTGCTCGCCCGAACCCAGCTTCGTGTCGAGCCCGGACGGCAGCGACGCCACCCACTCCGACGCGCCCGCCGAGGCCAGGGCCGCCAGCAGCTCGTCGTCCGTCCAGTCGCCGCCCGCGCGCCGCGCCGGGAGGGCCAGGTTCTGCCGCAGCGTCCCGGAGAACACGTGGTGCTCCTGGGTCAGCAGCAGGACCTCGCCGCGCAGGACGTCGTCGGCCAGCGACGAGACGTCCTGCCCGCCGATCCGGACCGAGCCCGACGACGGCGCCGCGATGCCCGCCAGCAGCCGGCCGAGCGTCGACTTGCCCGCGCCGGACGGGCCGACAATCGCCAGCCGCTCGCCGCGCGGAACCCGCAGGTCGATGCCGTGGAGCACCTCGCGGTCGGCGGTGTACGCGAACCGGACGCCGTGGACGTCGATGTCGCGCCCGCGCGGCACCTCGGTCACCTTCGGCGACTCCTCGACGGCCACCTCCCGCACGCCCAGGATCCGGCGCGCCGCGGCCGCCGCGACCTGCAGGTCTTCCAGCCAGAACAACGCTTCGTTCAGCGGCGCCGACATCGCCTGCACGTACAGCAGCATCGTGGTGATCTCACCGAGCCCGGCCCAGCCGCGCGTGTACGCGAGCAGCCCGAGCGGCAGCATCACCGCCAGCGGCAGCACGTAGCTGATCTCCAGCGACGGCAGCCACCGAAGCTGCAGCGCCCGCATCCGCCGCTCGCCGAGGATGCTCTGGTCCAGCGCGTCGTACGCCGCGCCGACGCGCCGCTCGGTCAGCCCGAGCGCCTCGACCGTGCGCGCGCCCTCCGCCGTCTCGTGGACGCTGGTGGTCAGGTCCGCCCAGCGGTCGAGCATCCACTGCATCAGCGCCGGGATCCGCCGCTGGTACCAGACGTTCACGCACAGCAGCAGCGGCACCGCGACGAGCAGGCTCAGCGAGAGCAGCGGCGACGTCACCACCATCGCGACGACCGTGAACACCACGGTCACCGCCGCGATCAGGATCTCCGGCGCCGCGAACCGCGCCGCGTGGTCGATCCGGCCGAGGTCGGTGGTGGCGCGGCTGAGCAGGTCGCCGGTGCCGGCCGCCTCGACCGTGCCGAGCGGCAGCTGCAGCGCCGTCCCGACGAACTCCTCGCGCGTCTCGGCCAGCACCAGCTCGCCGAACACCGCGCCGCGCATCCGCGCGACCTTCCGCGCCAGCGCCTGCAGCACCAGGATCCCGACGAACACCGCCGCCACCACGTCGACGCGGCCCGTCGTCGTGCCGGCCGCGACGGCGTCGACCAGCGAGCCGAGCAGCTGCGGCCCGGCGAGCCCGATCAGGGTCGACCCGCACAGCGCGCCGAGCAGCAGCCCGAACTCGCGCTTGTGGGTCGCCGCCGTCTTCAGCGCCCAGCGCCGGACGTCCCGCCGGGACGCCGTGGGGAGCCGTTTCACACCGTCACCACCTTCGCCGTGAAAACTTCATCCGCCACGTGTGTCCACAAGGGACTCTGGCTGAACACCACCGTCGTCTTGCCGCGGCGCAGGGCCGCGATGCGCTCGGTGATGCGTGCCTCCGTGTGCGCGTCGACCGCCGACGTCGGCTCGTCCAGCACCAGCACGTCGGCGTCGACCGCCAGCGCGCGGGCCAGGTTCAGCCGCTGCCGCTGGCCGCCGGACACCTCGCGCCCGCGCTCGCCGATCACCTCGTCGACGCCGTTGGGCAGCGCCTCGACGATGTCGTCGGCGTCGGCCGCGTACAGCGCTTCGGTGATCCCGACGCCGCCCGGCCGCGCCGGCGTCAGCTGCTCGCGCAGCACGCCGGAGAACCAGATGTCCTGGTTGTGCGCGTAGACGACCCGCCGCCGCAGCTCGGTGAGCGCGACGTGGTCCGCCCGGACGCCGCCGACCAGCACCTCTTCGCCCTCGGCCGGGTCGGCGAACCGCGCCAGCCGGTCGGCCACCGCTTCGCCGTCGGCGCCGAAGTCGACGACCGTCAGCCGCCCGGCCGCGGCCCGCACGCCGGACTCGGTATCGACCAGCTCCAGCGGCCCCGCGGGCAGCCGGACCGGCGTCGCCGGGTCCGGCAGCTTCGGGTGGATCGCCAGCAGCGTCACCACCTTCCGCGCCGCGACCAGGCCGGACGTGATCGCCCCGACCGCTTCGGTCGCGGCGGTGACCGGCCAGACGAGGAACGCCGAGACGCCGTAGAACGCCACGAGCTGCCCGACGCCGATCTCCCCCGACACGGCCAGCCGCGCGCCCAGCCAGGTGATCACCACGGTGACCAGGCCGGGCATCGCGATCTCGGCCGCGGCCAGCCAGGCCTCGGCCTTGCCGACCTCGATGCCGGCCCGGCGCACCCGCTGGCTCGTCTCGCGGAAGCGGGTGAGGAACCGCCGCTCGCCGCCGATGCCCCGCAGGATCCGCAGGCCCGACACGATGTCCGCGCCGAGCGCGTTGACGTCACCGCGCTTCTCGCGCTGGCTCGCCTTGCGCTTCTGCAGCGGCGCCAGCAGCGGCCCGATGCCGAGCACCGCGACCGGCACACCGACCAGCGCGACCACGCCGAGCAGCGGCGACGTCGAGATCAGCCACACGGCGACCACGACGAACGCCAGCAGCGAGCCGAACGCCCGGCCGGTCATCTCGATGGTGTTGCCGATGTGGTTGATGTCGGTCGTGGAGATCGCGACGAGGTTGCCGGTGGTCGTCTTCTCGCGCAAGCCGGCGCCGACGCGCGTGGTGTGCGCCGACACAGCGCGCTGCGTCGAGCCCGCGCCGTGCAGCCACAGGCCGTAGTTGAGGAAGTGCAGCCAGGTTCCGGTGAGCGTCTGCACCACCCCGAGCAGGGCGGCGGCCAGCGCCCAGCGCCAGACGGCGGCGCCGTCGTGCGCGCTGACGGCGCCGATGCCCTGGCCGATCACCAGCGGCACCAGCGCGCCCGGCAGCGCCCAGACGACGCCGAGCGCGGCGGCGCCCAGCACCGTGGCGAGCCGGGCCCGGAACACGGCGAGCAGGAAGCGGCTCGCACTCGGCCGCGCGGGCAGCCGCAGCGGCGGAAAGGGATACGTGGCGGAAAGCACGATTCCCGACGGTAAGCCGCCGACCAGCGAAAGGCGACCGATTTTCCGGCGCGCGCACCTGAGCCTGTCGGGGGACCCCCGGTTTCAACGTTACTCGCGGGGACCGACAATTCCGGGCGCGCGCACCGGAGTTGTCCACAGGGCACCCGAGCGCCGCCACTCCCCGGCTCCCGCAACCGGCGGGCCACCCGCGATGTCGGCTCGCTCACACCGTGTCGAGCACGGGCGGATTTCGGTGGCCCACCGTCCGGAGCGCCCCGGTGCGCCCCGTATCCTGGCGGCCGTGGCGAACCCTGACACGGACACCGTGACCAGCACCGTTGACACCACCGAGCGCGCCGGGGCGACCCCGGACCACACCCAGCCGTACCGCGAGCTCGGGCTCGCCGACGACGAGTACGCCCGCATCCGGGAAATCCTCGGCCGCCGGCCCACCGACGCCGAGCTGGCCATGTACTCGGTGATGTGGAGCGAGCACTGCTCCTACAAGTCGTCGAAGAAGCACCTGCGCTACTTCGGGGAGACCGCCACCGACGAGATGAAGGCCAAGATGCTGGCCGGCATCGGCGAGAACGCGGGCGTCGTCGACATCGGCGAGGGCTGGGCGGTCACCTTCAAGGTGGAGAGCCACAACCACCCGTCCTATGTGGAGCCGTACCAGGGCGCCGCGACCGGCGTCGGCGGCATCGTCCGCGACATCATGGCGATGGGCGCCCGGCCCCTCGCGGTCTCGGACGCGCTGCGCTTCGGCCCGGCCGACGCCCCCGACACCAAGCGCGTGCTGCCCGGCGTCGTCGCCGGCGTCGGCGGCTACGGCAACTGCCTCGGCCTGCCGAACATCGGCGGCGAGCTGGTGTTCGACCCGTCGTACAGCGGCAACCCGCTGGTGAACGCGCTGTGCGTCGGCGCGATGCGCGTCGAGGACCTGCACCTGGCGTTCGCGTCCGGCACCGGCAACAAGATCATCCTGTTCGGCGCGCGCACCGGCCTCGACGGCATCGGCGGCGTTTCCGTCCTGGCGAGTGACACCTTTTCGGGTGACGAGTCCTCGGGCGGCCGCAAGAAGCTGCCGAGCGTCCAGGTCGGCGACCCGTTCACCGAGAAGGTGCTCATCGAGTGCTGCCTCGAGCTGTTCGAGCAGAAGCTCGTCGTCGGCATCCAGGACCTCGGCGGCGCCGGGCTGTCCTGCGCGACCTCCGAGCTGGCCGCGGCCGGCGACGGCGGGATGCACGTCTACCTCGACCGCGTTCCGTTGCGCGCCACCGGGATGACGCCGGCGGAGGTGCTCTCGAGCGAGTCGCAGGAGCGCATGTGCGCGGTCGTCTCGCCGGAGAACGTCGAGGCGTTCATGGCGGTCTGCCGCAAGTGGGACGTCATCGCCACCGACATCGGGGAGGTCACCGACGGCGAGCACCTGGTGATCACCTGGCACGACGAGGTCGTCGTCGACGTCCCGGCGCACACGGTCGCCCACCAGGGCCCGGTCTACGACCGGCCGATCGAGCGTCCGTCCACTCAGGACGCGCTGATCGCGGACACCTCTTCGAAGCTGCCGCGTCCGTCCACTCCGGACGAGCTGCGCGGGGATGTGCTGCGGTTGATCGCGTCGCCCAACCAGGCGTCGAAGGAATGGGTGACGTCGCAATACGACCGGTACGTGCGCGGCAACTCCGTGCTCTCGCAGCCGTCGGACTCCGGCATGATCCGGATCGACGAGTCGTCCGGCCGCGGCGTCTCGGTGGCGACGGACTGCAACAGCAAGTTCGTCTACCTCGACCCGTACCGCGGCGCGCAGCTGGCGCTGGCGGAGGCGTACCGCAACGTGGCGACGGGCGGCGCGACGCCGGTGGCGGTGTCGGAC
The DNA here is from genome assembly GCA_049998055.1 of Amycolatopsis sp. cmx-4-37. GTDB lineage: Bacteria > Actinomycetota > Actinomycetes > Mycobacteriales > Pseudonocardiaceae > Amycolatopsis. The sequence continues at coordinate 330,511 of JAEBEK010000011.1, forward strand.
TGCCTCAACTTCGGCGCGCCGACCGACCCGGGCGTGATGTGGCAGTTCGAGCAGGCGGTGCACGGCATCGCGGACGGCTGCGTCGAGCTGGGCATCCCGGTGACGGGCGGCAACGTGAGCTTTTTCAACCAGACGGGTTCGACGGCGATCCTGCCGACGCCGGTGATCGGCGTCCTGGGTGTGATCGACGACGTGACCCGCCGCATCCCGACGGGCATCGGCGCGGAGGCGGGCGAAACCCTGCTGCTGCTGGGGGAAACGCATGACGAGCTGGACGGTTCGGCGTGGGCCCGCGAGCTCCACGGCCACCTCGGCGGTGTGCCCCCGCGCGTGGACCTGGCGCGCGAGAAGCTGCTGGGCGAGATCCTGGTGGCGGGCTCCCGCGACGGCATGATCTCGGCGGCGCACGACCTGTCCGACGGCGGCCTGATCCAGACGCTGGTCGAGACTGTCCTCATCGGACAGTGCGGCGCCCGGGTCTTCCTCGACGACGGTCAGGACCCGTTCGTCCAGCTGTTCTCCGAGTCGGCCGGCCGCGTGCTGGTGGCGGTCCCGCGCACGGAGGAGCTCCGCTTCACGGAGATGTGCACGGCGCGTGGTCTGCCGTGGCGCAAGACGGGCGTGGTGGACCCGGAGTCGGGAACGCTGGAACTGCAGGGAATCACGGAGTTCACGCTGGACGAGCTGCGGGAGACTTGGGAGAAGACCCTGCCGGCGCTGTTCGGCTGACCCGGACCCCCCGACTTGTCCACAGCCCGGCTCGGATGTGGACAAGTCGGCGCCGGGTTCGCGTTTTCCGCGGGTTGGTCGCACCTCGCCGATAGACTGGACCTGGGGACGCCCCCCCAGGGAAGGGCAGGGTTCCGGCAAAGTCGGTTGTCGACGTGCCAGGCGAACGGCGCCGGGCGCGAATCTCTGCGTGGCTGGGGATCTGACCGTCGCGAATGACTCATTCCGGGCGTCGGAGGTCGCGATAAGT
>JAEBEK010000012.1:0-298652 GCA_049998055.1 Amycolatopsis sp. cmx-4-37
AACACCCGCCGCCGGCATTCCAGCCTCGGCTACCTCAGCCCCAGCGCCTACGAAACAACCACCCACCCGGCTACCGAACCTCGGATAGCCTGAGCACTCATCGACCCTGTCTGCCCAAACGGGTCAAACCCAGACATGAAAGAGTCGTTCATGACCTTTCAGCCGGGGTGGTAGGAGCAGCGGGTGCCGGTGTGCACGCCGTCGCGCAGGACGTCGCCGATCACCGCGTCCGCCGCCGCGATGCGGGTCAGCGCGCGGCGGATCGCCTTGCCCACCGCGATCCGTGCCTTCTCCTCCGCGCCCGCGAACTCGCGGACCCGGCCCGCCAGCCCCGCGGCGGCCGACAGCTCGCCCAGCAGCCAGTCGCGTTCGGTGCGCACCTTTTCCGCGCGGCCGGCGTCGTGGTTGGCCTCGTGCTCGTCGAGCTCGGCCTCGAGGTTGGCGAGCCAACGCCGGTAGTGCGCGGTCGCCGCCTGGTCGAGCATCGGCTGCGGGGACGTCCCCTCGGCCACCACCCCGTGCGCCAGCTCGACCGCGGTCAGCTCGTGGCCCGGGTTGTCCAGCAACGTCGCCAGGTAGCCCATGCCGACGCTGTGCTCGACCACGGCGGACCGCCCGTCCAGGGCGAAGAGCCAGTGACTGCCCTGACGCCGGCACGTGACCCGCCGGTCCGCGACGCGGGCGGTGAAATCGGGCAGCGCCATCCCGAGCTGCCCGGCCTCGCGCGTGGCCGCGGCCAGTTCACGCCCGGCTTCGGCCGAGCCGGGCCCGAGCGCCTGCGCGAGCCGCGCGCGGGACAGCGCCGCGGCCGGCCAGTGCGCCAGCGCGAGGTTGTCGCGCACCGCCGCCCGGAAGTGCTCGGTGGCGCGCTCGGTCTCGCCCGCGGTCAGCATCGCCACGCCCAGGGCGTGCTGCACCGAGCCGAAGCAGGCGACGGCGAGGCTGCCCATCATCGGCAGCCGCGCGAACGGCGTGAGCAGCGCGTACGCGGCGAGAGCCGAATCGACGTCCGAGAGCAGGTACGCCGACTCGACGATCCCGTACATCGACACGAGCCAGCTGCTCGACCGCGGCAGCAGGGCCAGGTCCGGCCCGCGCAGCCGGGCCAGCGCACCGGCCGCCTCGCGCTCGTCCCCGGCCGAAGCGGCGGCGACGGCCAGCCCGGCGACGAACGCGTTGTCCACCACGCTGAGCGTCGGCGAGTGCACCGTCTCCCGCAGCACCGGCAGCAGCTCGGCGACGCGGCCCTGATACCAGCGGATGGCGCCGAGCTGCGCGGTGTACCAGCCGATCGCGTCGGCGTCCCCGGCCTGCTCGCCGCGCAGCGCGCAGGCCGCCGCGCGCGCTTCGGCTTCGGCGAACCGGCCGGCGCGGATGCTGAGCATGACGTCGATCGCGTCGAGCACGAACCCGACCGCGAGGTGATCGCGTTCGGCCAGCAGGCCCCGCAGGTCGGCGAGCCCGCGCTGCGCGTGCGGGTCGCCGTCGAGGAAGAGGTCGACCGTGCGCCAGAGCAGGCCCATCAGCAGGTCGCTGCGCCGCCCGGTGCGGAAGCCCTCGGTGATCAGCTCGTGGGCGAGCGCGCGGCGCTGGCCGCCGTGATCGGGCCCGAGCAGGCAGTGGTGGGCCAGGCTCGCGGCCTCGGCCCAGGCGACCGGGTCGCCCGCGCGCTTGGCCTCCTCGAGCACGGCGAGGATCTCGTTGCTCTCCCCCGCCACGTAGTCGGCCTCGCCCGCGAGCCGGGCCTTGAGCCGCAGGGCCAGCGACGACCCCGGGTCGACGGCGGTCCGCGCGCTGCGCAGCCGCGCCTGCAGCAACGCCGCCGCCGGCGCGCTCCGGTGTTCGTGCACCCACAGCCCGCCCATGCCCAGCGCGGCGCGCGCCATCCCCGCGCCGTCGCACCCGGCCTCCGCGGCCCGGTACGCCCGGTCGAACCACTCCCGGCCGGCGCGCAGGTCGCCGTCGGCCTCGAGTGCGCGCTCCCCGTTGCGCAGCAGCTCGCCGAGCGTGGTGGCCGCCGGTCGCGTTTCGCTGTCCAGCATCGCCGCCCCCTCTCCCCGGGGAAATGGTGCCCGCGCGACCGGCCGGGGTCAACGTGCGAAAACCGGCGGGAAAGCCCTGGTCACGGCCGGGAATTTTCCGCCGTCACGGTCCGCGCGCGGTCCATTCGCGACTGTCGCTGACGACCGCCGTCAGCGGTTCGCCAGGGACCGGTAAGCCCGTCCGGCGAAGCTCGGCGACATGAAGAACCACGGCTTGAAGAACCACGGCTTGAAGAACCTCAGCGTCCTGATCTCCGGCGCCAGCATCGCCGGCCCCGCCCTCGCCCTCTGGCTGAGCCGCTACGGCTGCACCGTCACCGTCGTCGAGCGCGCCCCGTCGGTGCGCCCGGGCGGCCAGGCCGTCGACTTCAAGGGCGCGACCCACCGGGCCGTGCTGGAGCGCATGGGCATCCTCGACGACGTCGTGGCCCGCCAGACCGGCGGCACCGACCAGACGATCATCGACGCCGAAGAGCGTCCCCAGGCGGTGATCCCCGGCGAGTTCACCGGCGGCGAGATCGAGCTCCGCCGCGGTGACCTGGCCGACCTCCTGTACGAACGCACCGCCCCGCACTGCGAGTACCTCTTCGGCGACACCATCACCTCGCTGACCGAGACGGCCGACGGCGTCGACGTCACCTTCGCCCACGCCGCCCCGCGCCGGTTCGACGTCGTCGTCGGCGCCGACGGCATCCACTCGAACGTCCGGCGGCTGGCCTTCGGCCCGGAAGGCGACTACGTCCACTTCCTCGGCCATTACTACGCCCTGGCCGAGCTCGGCGCGCAGGTCGGCGGCGGCGAGGCCGTGATGTACAACGAGCCGGGCCGGATGGCCGCGGTCGGCGGGCCGAAGGCGTCGGCGTTCTTCGTCTTCGCCTCGCCGGAGCTGGACTACGACCGCACCGACACCGACACGCAGCGGAAGCTGGTCGCCGAGGCCTACCGCGACGCCGGCTGGCGGGTGCCCGAACTGATCGAGAAGCTCCCGCAGGCCCGCGAGTTCTACCTGGACTCGCTCGCCCGCGTCACCATCGACCACTACTCGCGCGGCCGCGTCGTCCTGCTCGGCGACGCCGCCTACGGCAACACCCTCGGCGGCTTCGGCACCGGCCTGGCGATCGTCGGCGCGTACGTGCTCGCCGGCGAACTCCTCGAAGCGAACGGCGACCACCGCGCCGCCTTCGCCCGCTACGAGGAGCAGTTCCGCGGCTACGCGAAGGTCTCGCAGCGCGGCAGCGCGGGCCCGTTCCTCGCGCCGCCGTCCCGGCTGCGGATCAAGCTGCGGGACTGGACGTTCAAGTCCCGCTTCTTGCTCCGCATGATGCTCGAGGCGACCGACAACTTCGCCACCGACATCGAACTGAAGGACTACGCCTCGGGCTCGTAGGCCAGGTTCGGCCGCAGCCACTGCTCGACCTCGGACCGCTCGACGCCCTTGCGGCGCGCGTAGTCCTCGATCTGGTCGCGGCCGAGCCTGCCGACGGTGAAGTACTTCGACTCCGGGTGGGCGAAGATCAGCCCGGACACACTCGCCGCCGGCGTCATGGCGAACGACTCGGTCAGGGCCATGCCCAGCTCGTCGGCCTCCAGGAGTTCGAACAGCTCGCGCTTCTGGCTGTGGTCCGGGCTGGCCGGATAGCCCAGCGCCGGGCGGATGCCGCGGAAGCGCTCCGCGTGCAGATCTTCCAGCTTCGGCTCGGCGTCCGGCTCGAACCAGTCACGGCGGGCCTTCAGGTGGATGTACTCGGCGAAGGCTTCGGCGAGCCGGTCGGCCAGCGCCTTCACCATGATCGCGCGGTAGTCGTCCTGCTCGGCCTCGTAGCGGGCCGCGAGCTGCTCGGCGCCGTGGATGGCGACCGCGAAGCCACCGAGGTGGTCGCCTTCGGGGGCGATGTAGTCGGCGAGGCAGCGGTTCGCCCGGTCCATCGGCTTCGACGTCTGCTGCCGCAGCATCGGGAACCGGATGTGCGAGAACTCGCCGTCGAGGAGGATGTCGTCGCCCTCCGAGTGGGCCGGCCAATACGCGTACGCGCCCTTCGCGGTGAAGCTGCCGTCCGCGATGATCTGGTCCAGCAGCGTGTTCGCGTCGTCGAACAGCTCGCGCGCGACCGGCTGCTCCAGGATCGCCGGGTACTTGCCCTTGAGCTCCCAGGCCAGGAACAGGAACTGCCAGTCGACCAGCTCGCGCAGCGCGGCGATGCCCGGCTCTTCGACGCGGACGCCGGTGAACACCGGCGTCGGCAGATCCGCGAACGACACCTTCTCCGGGTTCGCGCGGGCCTGCTCCAGGGTGAGCATCGGCCGGCGCTGCTTGCTCGCGTGCTGCTCGCGCAGCACCTCCTGGTCGGCGCGGTTCTGCTCGGCCAGCACGATCGACCGGTCCGGGTCGAGCAGGTCGGACACGACGCCGACCACCCGCGACGCGTCGAGGACGTGCACGGTCGCGTTGTCGTACGCGGGCGCGATGCGCACGGCGGTGTGCTGGCGGGACGTCGTCGCGCCGCCGATCAGCAGCGGCATCTTCAGCCCGCGCCGCTGCATCTCGGTGGCCACGTTGACCATCTCGTCCAGCGACGGCGTGATCAGCCCGGACAGCCCGACGGCGTCGGCGCCTTCGGTGACGGCGATGTCGAGGATCTTCGCCGCCGGCACCATCACGCCGAGGTCGATCACCTCGTAGTTGTTGCAGCCGAGGACCACGCCGACGATGTTCTTGCCGATGTCGTGGACGTCGCCCTTGACCGTGGCGAGCACGACCTTGCCCTGCCCGGTGGACGCCGCCGCGCGGCCGGCCAGCCGGGCCTCCTCCTTCTCCGCCTCCATGAACGGCTCGAGGTAGGCGACCGAACGCTTCATCACGCGGGCGCTCTTGACCACCTGCGGCAGGAACATCTTGCCGGAGCCGAACAGGTCGCCGACGATCTTCATGCCGTCCATCAGCGGACCTTCGATCACCTCGAGGGGCCGGGCCTTGACCTGGCGCGCCTCTTCGGTGTCCTCCTCGATGAAGTCGACGATGCCGTGGACGAGCGCGTGCGAGAGCCGCTCCTCCACGGTGCCTTCGCGCCAGGACAGGTCGACGACGCGCTTGGTGCCGCTGCCCTTGACGTTCTCGGCGAAGCTGACGAGCCGGTCGGTGGCGTCCTCGCGGCGGTCGAACAGCACGTCCTCGACCAGCTCGAGGAGGTCCTTCGGGATGTCCTGGTAGACCGCGAGCTGGCCGGCGTTGACGATGCCCATGTCGAGCCCGGCGGCCACGGCGTAGTAGAGGAACGCGGAGTGCATCGCCTCGCGGACGATGTCGTTGCCCCGGAAGGAGAACGACAGGTTCGAGATGCCGCCGCTGGTGCGGGCGCCCGGGCAGCGCTCTTTGATCCGCGGCAGCGCGTCGATGAACGCCTTCGCGTAGCCGTTGTGCTCGGCGATGCCGGTGGCGACGGCGAGGACGTTCGGGTCGAAGATGATGTCCTCGCCCGCGAACCCGGCCTCCTGCGTGAGCAGGTCGTACGCGCGGCCGCAGATTTCGACCTTGCGGTCGGCGGTGTCGGCCTGGCCCTGCTCGTCGAAGGCCATCACGACGACGCCGGCGCCGTAGTTGCGGATGACGCGGGCCTGGGCGAGGAACGGCTCCTCGCCCTCCTTGAGACTGATCGAGTTGACCACGCCCTTGCCCTGCAGGCAGCGCAGGCCGGCTTCGAGCACGCTCCACTTGGAGCTGTCGACCATCACCGGGATCCGGGCCACCTCGGGCTCGGTGGCGATGAGGTTGAGGAACGTCGTCATCGCCTGCTCGGACTCGAGCAGGTCGGCGTCCATGTTGACGTCGAGCAGGTTGGCCCCGCCGCGGACCTGCTCCAGCGCGACGTCGACCGCGCCCTGGTGGTCGTCGGACTCGATGAGCCGCCGGAACCGCTTGGAGCCGGTGACGTTGGTGCGCTCGCCGATCATCACGAAGCCGGTGTCGGCGCCGATGCCGAACGGCTCGAGCCCGCTGAACCGCGTGTGCGTGCGCGGCTCGGGCACCTCGCGCGGCGTGACGCCCTTCGCCGCGGCGGCGATCTTCGCGATGTGGGCGGGGGTCGTGCCGCAGCAGCCGCCGACCAGGTTGACCAGGCCTTCGCGAACGAACCCGCCGACCAGCCCGGCGGTCTCCTCCGGCGTCTCGTCGTAGCCGCCGAAGGCGTTGGGGAGGCCGGCGTTCGGGTGGCAGGCGACGTAGGTGCCGGCGATCCGCGAGAGCTCCTCGACGTGCGGGCGCATCTCCTCGGCGCCGAGCGAGCAGTTGACGCCGACGACCAGCGGCTTCGCGTGCTCGATCGAGCTCCAGAACGCCTCGACCGTCTGGCCCGAGAGCGTCCGGCCGCTCAGGTCGACGATGGTGACGGAGATCCACAGCGGCAGGTGCGGCGCGACGTCGCGGGCGGCGGCGATGGCCGCCTTGCAGTTGAGCGTGTCGAAGATCGTCTCGATCATCAGCAGGTCGACGCCGCCTTCGGCGAGCCCGGCGATCTGCTCCGCGTAGGCGGCCTTGACCTGCTCGAACGTCACCGCGCGGTACGCCGGGTCGTCGACCTTGGGCGAGAGGCTGAGCGTGACGTTCAGCGGGCCGATCGACCCCGCGACGAACTTCCCGCCCAGCTCGTCGGCGGCCTGGCGGGCCAGCTGCGCGCCGCGGACGTTCATCTCGTGGACGTGGTCCTGCAGCCCGTAGTCGGCCTGGCCGATGCTGGTGGCGGTGAAGGTGTTCGTCGTGGTGATGTCCGCGCCGGCCGCGAGGTACTGGCGGTGCACGTCGAGGATGACGTCCGGGCGGGTGAGGTTGAGCAGGTCGGGGTCGCCGGTGACGTCGTGGGTGTGCTCGCCGAAGCGGTCGCCGCGGTAGTCGGCCGGGGTCAGCCCGGCGCCCTGCAGCATCGTGCCCCAAGCGCCGTCGAGCACCGCCACCCGCTGCCCGAGCAGCTCGCGCAGGCGCGCGGTGGCTTCGGGTTCGCTGGGGGTTTCTCGCGGGGTGATCGGGTTCACCGGCAGCCTCCCTCATCCGGGAGGCGCCCTTGATCGGTGGTTCCCGGTCGAGCGTGGCGGACCCGGCGGTCCGTTGCAGCGCCTCTCGACCTGTGGTCCACGGTACTGGAAACGGGCATACGCACGCCAACCCGCCCCGCCGGTGCGTCCACTGGCTGGGACACCGTGAGTCCACAATGGATTGCTGGGTCCACCCGTGCCTCCGCCTCGTGTCGTCCTCGGGCTCACCCTGACGCGTCGCGCGCCGGCGGTCTGCTCCCCGCCTGCGCAGCCGGGGTCGCCTCGATCATCGTTCGAGCGCGCCGCGACGTTACTCTCCGCGTTCGGCGTGGATACTTTTCGTACTGGCCGGCGGCCTTGAAAACTGAAACACGTTCTAATACGCTCCTCGCGTGGACTACGGAATCGTGCTGTTCACCAGCGACCGCGGCATCACCCCGGCCTCGGCGGCGCGCGCCGCGGAAGCGGCGGGGTTCGCCACCTTCTCCGTGCCCGAGCACACGCACATCCCGGTCAAGCGCGAGTCACCGCATCCGCGCACCGGCGACGCGTCCCTGCCCGACGACCGCTACAGCCGCACGCTGGACCCGTGGGTGGCGCTGGCGACGGCGGCCGCGGTGACGTCGCGGATCCGGCTGTCCACGGCGGTCGCCCTGCCGGTGGAGAGCGACCCGATCACGCTCGCCAAGACGATCGCGAGCCTGGACCACCTCTCCGGCGGCCGCGTCACGCTCGGCACCGGCTTCGGCTGGAACGTCGACGAACTGACCGACCACGGCGTCCCGGGCAACCGCCGCCGCACGGCGCTGCGCGAGTACCTCGAAGCGATGAATGCTCTGTGGACGTCCGAAGAAGCCGCCTACGACGGGGAGTTCGTCTCGTTCGGCCCGAGCTGGGCGTGGCCGAAACCGGTCCAGGCGCACATCCCGGTGCTGCTCGGCGCGGGCCCGACGGAGAAGACGTTCCGCTGGATCGCCCGTCACACGGACGGCTGGATCACGACGCCGGCGGACTCCGACCTGGACGGGCACGTGGCTCTGCTGAAGGAGATCTGGGCCGCCGAGGGCCGGTCGGGCGCGCCGCGGATCTGCGCGCTCGGCGAACGACCCGACCCGGACCGGTTGGCGCACCTGGATTCCCTCGGCGTGACCGAGACGATCTTCGGGTTGCCGGACCGGGCGGCCGACGAGGTCGAGGCCTGGATCGGCCGGCTGGCCGGCAAGCTCGGGCTCGTCACCGCTTCCGCGCGCTGAGGCACCCTCAGAACCAGTGCAGGCAGTGCGGCGCGCGCTCGGCGCGGAAGAGCGCGTCGGCGAGCGCCGCCGCGTCCGGGTGGTGGGCGCGGATGTGCCCGGCCCGCACGAGCGTGCCCGGGGCGAGGCCGCCGAGGTAGAGCGAGCCCAGGTCGCTCACGTCCAGCGACAGGTCGGGCTCCCGGTCCGTCGCGGCGCACTCGGCCTTGCCGTCCCGGACCGTCAGCAGGTACCGGCCCCGCTCGCCGAGGAACGGGTCGTCGACGTCGAGGACCAGCTCGCCGTCGGCCGCCCAGCCGCGTGCCGTCAGCGCGCGTGGGACGTCCAGCAACCGCACCCACAGCCAGTCGGTCTCGTCCCCGGCCTGGCCGGCGCGGAAGTCCGCGAACTGCCAGCGCAGCGGGTGCCCGGGCGGGCAGTGCTTGAACACCACCTGCGTGACCAGGTCGTGCTCCAGCGCGAACCGGGCCAGCGCCGTCGCGACAGCGGTGTCGGTCATGTCGGTGGTGATCGTCTCGTCGACCGTCAACGTGCCGGATTCCACCACGTAGCTCGCGTACCCGTCCGCGACGCCGTCTTCGTCGCGGTGGACGGCGACGTACCGCGGCGCCGAGGAGACCGGCGGCTGGCCCGCGCCCCCGGCCCACCAGTGGTGCGGCCGGGACAGGGCCCCGGGCTGGGCGCGGCGGTACCGGTCGTAGACGTCTTCCAGGACGTCGCCGCAGCCGGCCCGCCGCAGCACTTCGATCGAGCCGGACGCGGCCGCGCCACCCGCGCGCGGGGGCGCGAACGCGGCCTGGTGGCGGGACACCGTCAGGCGCTCGGTGTAGGTCGCCGGTCCGTAGCCGAACCGGCGGTAGATCCCCGCCTCCGAGGCCAGCAGCACGGACAGGGCCTCGCCCCGGGCCCGGACATCGGCGAGCTGGTGCCGCATCATCGCGGTGAGGACGCCCCGGCGCCGGTGCGAAGGCACGACGCCGACCGCGGTCACCCCGGCCACCGGGACGACGATCTCCCCGGGCAGGGTCAGCTCGAAGCTGTACGCGGCGGCGGTGCCGACGGGCCGCCCGTCCGGCGCCACCGCCAGCACGCCACGCTCCATCTCCAGCGCCGAGAAAAGCCCGGACCCGGGTTCCGGGAACCGCGCGAACGCGGTGTACAGCGTCTCCGCGAACGTGTCGCGGTCCTGCTCGGTCGTGGAACGGATCTCCATCGGGGCACAGTGCATCCCCGGCGCGGCCGGGGCAAACCAATTACGGCGGGGCACGACGTCACCGTCGTGCCCCGCCGCGAAGACCCCGCGGGGTCAGCTCTTGGCCGCGACCCCCTGCCGCGCCCGGAGGTCGAGCTCGATCTGCTCCAGCGAGCGGCCCTTCGTCTCCGGGACGAGCCACTTCGTGAGCACGAAGAGCACCACGTTGATCCCGGCGAACAGGAACATCGACCCGCCGATGCCGAGCGATCCCACGGCGGAGATGAGCGGGAACACCGCGCTCACGATGCCGGTCGCCGCCCAGAGGACGACACTGCTGACGCCCATGCCGGCCGCGCGGTACTTCAGCGGGAACACCTCGGCCATCATCACCCAGACGACCGCGCCCCAGCCGAGCTCGTACCCGACCAGGTACAGCACCATCATGACCAGCATCAGGATGCCGCGGGTGCTGGTGTCGTGGACGTTCAGCACCACGAGCCCGGCCGCCACCAGCGTGATCACCATGATCACGTTGCCGATGAGCAGCAGCGGCTTGCGGCCCCAGCGGTCCACCACGAACACGACCCACGCGGTGAACAGGAACTTCGTGACACCCAGCAGCACGCCGGACAGCAGCGCGGCCTGCGTGGCGAACCCGAGGCCGATCAGCATCGTCGGGAAGTACGCGTTGATCGCGTTGACGCCGCTGAACTGCTGGCCGACCGCGAGCAGGATGGCGACGACCATCATCGGCCGGACGAAGCCCGAGAACAGGTCGCGGAACCGGGGCTTGGCCTCGGTGTCCATCTGGATGACCTCGCGGATGGTCGCGATCTCGTCGTCGAGGTTCACGGTGGTGCCGTGCGCGCTCGCCAGGACCCGCCGGGCTTCCTCTTCCTGGCCGTTCTTGAGCAGCCAGCGCGGGGTCTCCGGCAGGAACGCCAGCCCGACGAGCAGGATCGCGGCGGGCACGATCGCGCCGGCGAACATCCAGCGCCACGCGGAGATCGGGCCGAGCCAGTAGCTGACCAGGAACGCGATCAGGATGCCGAGCACGATGAAGATCTGGTTCAGCGCGCCCATCGCGCCGCGCAACCGCGCGGGCGCCAGTTCGGACAAGTACGTCGGCACGGTCGACGACGAAAGGCCGATGCCGAGGCCGATGATCAGCCGCGAAATCACGAGCAGCGCGAACGTCGGCGAGAAGCTCGCCGCCAGCGTGCCCACGATGACGATCACCGCGGCGACCATGATCGTGCGCCGCCTGCCGAGTGCTTCGTTGATGCGACTGGAGAACAGCGCGCCCACGATGGCACCGACCGACAGGCTGGCGGTGATCACGCCCTTGTCCCAGGCGGTCAGCGACCACGCTTTCCCGATGAACGGGAGCACCCCGGAGATCACCCCGAGGTCGTAACCGAAGAGGATGCCGCCGAGCGCGCCGAAGAAGTACAGGGTGGTTCGGCTGATGTGCCGCGCCGGGGCTGTCTGCGTCATTGCCGGGTCGCCTCTTTCGTAGGTCCAGTCCAGCCAGCGGCCACCACACTCACACGCCGGAAAAAGCCGGGCAAGACCGTTGTTGGTAACGATTCAGAAACGTGATCGCCGTTCACATATGTGATACCGGTTGGCGCACAACGCCGCCCTTGCCCCGAGGCACTCACTCCACTGTAGACAGAACACTTCGGTGAAATCGTCGAAGCGTTTGACCAGGCATGATCCCTGGTTTACGGTCGCCCTGGAAGCGCTCCCAGAATTGTCGAGACAACCTCTGGAGGCAGACGTGCGCAGCACGGGTTCCCGATCACCGAGACGACTGCTGGCGGGCACGCTCGCCTTCGTCGTACCGGCCGCCGTCGCGGTCACCGTCGCCGCCGCGCCGGCGTCCCCCGCCGCCCCCGCGGCCACCACGTGGCGCAACGCGGAGATCGGCGGCGGCGGGTTCGTCCCCGGCATCGTCTTCAACCAGACCGAACCCGGCCTCGCCTACGCCCGCACCGACATCGGCGGCGCGTACCGCTGGAACCCCGGCACCGGGCGCTGGGTCCCGCTGCTGGACTCGGTCGGCTGGACCGACTGGGGCCACAACGGCGTGGTCAGCCTGGCCACCGACCCCGTGGACCCGAACCGGGTGTACGTGGCGGCCGGGATGTACACCAACAGCTGGGACCCCAACCCCGGCGCCGTCCTGCGCTCGGCCGACCGCGGCGCCACCTGGCAGGCCTCGACGCTGCCGTTCAAGCTCGGCGGCAACATGCCCGGCCGCGGCATGGGCGAGCGGCTCGCGATCGACCCGAACCGCGACAGCGTCCTCTACCTCGGCGCGCCGAGCGGCAACGGGCTCTGGCGCAGCACGGACTCCGGCGTCACGTGGGCGAAGGTGTCCGCCTTCCCCAACCCCGGCAACTACGCACCCGACCCGAGCGACCCGTCGGGTTACTCCAGCGACAACGAAGGCGTCACCTGGGTGACGTTCGACCCGTCGACCGGCACCCGCGGCAGCACCACGCAGACGATCTACGTCGGCGTCGCGGACAAGGCGAACACCGTCTACCGCAGCACCGACGGCGGCACGACGTGGGCGCGGCTGGCCGGCCAGCCCACCGGGTTCCTCGCGCACAAGGGCGTCCTCGACCCGGTCGGCGGCTACCTCTACCTCGCGACCAGCGACACCGGCGGCCCCTACGACGGCGCGAAGGGCGACGTCTGGAAGTACGCCACGAAGACCGGCGCGTGGACGCGGATCAGCCCGATCGCCTCCGACAGCGCCGACGACTACTTCGGCTACAGCGGCCTGACGATCGACCGGCAGCACCCGAACACGCTGATGGTCGCGACGCAGGTGTCGTGGTGGCCGGACGTCATCTTCTTCCGCAGCACCGACGGCGGCGCCACCTGGACCCGGATCTGGGACTTCACGAGCTATCCCGACCGCTCGCTGCGCTACACGCAGGACATCTCCGCGGTGCCGTGGCTGACCTTCGGCGTCCAGGCCGCTCCCCCGGTGCCCTCGCCCAAGCTCGGCTGGATGACCGAGTCGGTGGAGATCGACCCGTTCGACTCGAACCACCTGCTCTACGGCACCGGCGCGACCATCTACGGCACCTCCGACCTGACGAAGTGGGACAGCGGCGGGAAGATCACGCTGAAGCCGGTCGTCGGCGGCCTCGAAGAGACCGCGGTGCTGGACCTGATCAGCCCGCCGTCGGGTGCGCCGCTGCTCTCCGGGCTCGGCGACATCGGCGGGTTCCGGCACGACAGTCTCGACGCCGTCCCGGCCACGATGTTCACCTCGCCGGTGTTCACGACGACGACCAGCTTGGACTACGCCGAGCTGAACCCGGCGACGATCGTCCGCGCCGGCACGCTCGACCGATCCGCCCGGCCGACCGACAACCGGATCGCCTTCTCCACCGACGGCGGCAAGAACTGGTTCCAGGGCGCCGAACCGGGCGGCGGCGCGAGCGGCGGGACGGTGGCCGCGGCCGCCGACGGCAGCCGGTTCGTGTGGAGCCCGGACGGCACCGGCGTCAGCTACTCCGTCGGCTTCGGCTCGTCGTGGACGGCGTCGGCCGGCATCCCGGCGGGCGCGGTGGTCGAGGCCGACCGCGTGGATCCGAAGCGGTTCTACGGGTTCGCGGCGGGCCGCTTCTACGTCAGCACCGACGGCGGCGCGACGTTCACCGCGACCGCGGCCACCGGGCTGCCCAGTGCCTCGGCGCACTTCAAGGCGATGACGGGCGTGACCGGCGACGTCTGGCTGGCCGGCGGCTCGGGCACGACGTACGGTCTCTGGCACTCGACCGACTCCGGAGCGTCCTTCACCAAGCTGAGCGGGGTCACCGAAGCAGACAACATCGGGTTCGGCAAGGCCGCTCCCGGCCGGACGTATGCGGCGTTATACGCCATCGCGAAGATCGGTGGGGTGCGCGGGATCTTCCGGTCGGACGACGCCGGGGTGTCGTGGACGAGGATCAACGACGACAAGCACCAGTACGGCAACATCGGGGCGGCGCTGAGCGGGGATCCGCGGGTGTACGGCCGGGTGTACGTGGGCACGAACGGGCGGGGCGTGATCGTGGGCGAGTCCGGCGGTGACCAGCCGCCGCCCACGACGACCACCACCACTTCTCCCCCGACGACCACGACCACTCCGGTGCCGTCTTCGTCGTGCACGGCGGCCTACACGGTCACGAACCAGTGGCAGGGCGGCTTCCAGGCCGGGGTGAAGGTCGGGAACACCGGCATCACGCCGGTGGCCGGCTGGACGGTCACGTGGGCGTTCGCCGACGGCCAGCGCGTGACGCAGGCCTGGAACGCGCAGGTGACCCAGACCGGCACGGCGGTGTCGGCGGCGGACGCGGGCTGGAACAAGACGATCGCGCCGGGCGGCAGCGCCGAGTTCGGCTTCACGGGCACGTCCGGCACCACCAACGGAAAGCCCACCACGATCAGCCTCAACGGCTCCCCCTGCACGACCAGCTGAAAGCCGTGAATGTCGCATTGAGGGACTCTGAGTCCCTCGATGCGACATTCACGGACTTGAGGAACGGTCAGCCGGCGGCGAGGAAGTGGGCGCGGATGCCCGCGCCGAACGCCGTCGGCGTGCCATCGTAGGCCGAGATCAGGGCCGGGCCGGTGGTGCAGTTCCAGGTGTTCCAGGTCCAGCCGAGGTAGGACGCCTGGTGCCGGTCGAGCCAGTCCATCAGGCCGGTGACGTAGCCGCTCGCGCAGTCGTTCTCGCCGATCTCCCCGGCCACCAGCGGCACCGCCGCGGCGACCGGCGCG
This sequence comes from Amycolatopsis sp. cmx-4-37, assembly GCA_049998055.1. Taxonomy (GTDB): domain Bacteria; phylum Actinomycetota; class Actinomycetes; order Mycobacteriales; family Pseudonocardiaceae; genus Amycolatopsis. Next base: position 14,301 of record JAEBEK010000012.1, read on the forward strand.
AGCTGGCTGTCCCAGCACGACGACGAGCTGCAGGTGTTGAAGTTGTACGAGTGCCAGGACGCGACCAGGTTGCCGGCCGGGTCGCTCGGCTTGTACTGCAGCCAGCCGGTGAGGTCGTTGGAGTAGGCGAGGCCGCCGAGCATGATCACGTTGGTGGCGCCGGTCGCGCGCACCGCGTTCACCAGTGTCTGCATACCCGCCACCGGGTAGCCGATGCCGGTGCACGCGGAGCCGCCGTCACGCCAGCACGTCCACGCCTGGGCCGAGCCGGAGACCGCGCGGTCGAGGTAGGGCTCGTTGAACAGGTCGAGGATCGTGGCGTTGTCGCCCTTGAACGTGTTCGCGACCGACGTCCAGAGGTCCACCGAGTGCTCGGTGTCGGTCATCGGCTTCTGGCAGGTGGCGTTGACGTCGCTGCACGCCGAGGAGTTCCCCGTGTAGACGCCGTGCGTCCAGTGCAGGTCGAGGATCGCGACCAGGCCGTTCTCGTGCAGCAGGTCCACATAGGACTTGAGGGCCGCGCGGTAGGTGGCGCCGGCGTACCGCGGGTCCACGTTGGACAGCCCGAGCCAGCAGTCCTCGTTGAAGGGCACCCGCACGACGTTCGCGTGCCAGCTCTTGATGGCGGCCACCGAAGCCGCGTCCATCGGGCCGTCGAAGAGGCCGTTGCCCTGCACGCACGCGAACTCGCCGCCGGAGCGGTTCACCCCACGCAACGTCACCGGCGTGCCCGCGGCGTCGGCCAGCCGGTTGCCCGAGACGTGCAGCTGGGGCGCTCCACCCGGTGGCGGCGTCGGCGTGGTGGTGGTGGTGGGCGTCGTCGGTGTGGTGGTCGGCGGCTGCGTGCCCCCGCACGGTTCGCCGTTCACGCTGAACGACGTCGGCGCCGCGTTGGCGCCGCTGTAGCCGAAGTTCGCGCCGGCGGTGACCGATGCGTTCGGGGCGATCGTGGCGTTCCAGGTCGCCGGGGTGAGGGTGACGGTCTTGCCGGACTGCGCCCACGTGCCGTTCCAGCCCTGCTGCAGTTGCTGGTTCCCGGTGTAGGTGTAGCTGATCCGCCACCCGGACAGCGGCGCCGTCCCGAGGTTCTTGAGACTGAGATCGGCGGTGAAACCGCTTCCCCAGTCGTTCACCGTGTAGCCGACTTCGCAGGCGGTCGCCGCCGACGCGGGCGATGGTGTGCCGAGCGTGAACGCCGTCGTCGCGCCGACGACGGCGAGCGCGCTGACGGCGCCGAGCAGTGCTGGTCCGGAACGCATCGATCACTCCCTTGGGGCAGGACGGAAATCGTGAGAGCGCTCCCAGCAGCGCTGGACAGTACCCGGCGCCGTCGGGCGCTGTAAACCCCGCGGTGATCTTCGACAGGAATTCCCGGAATCCACTCCAACGGCCGCATCCGACGCCACTGGCCGATGGCGCAGCGCGACTACGGGATGCTCTGCCTCCCAACGGCTTCGGCCGTTCAGGAGCGTTCAGTTGACGAAGGTCCCGGCCGACGCACCCGAAAACGGACTACCGGACCGGCTCGCGGCCGGGTCGCGCTTTACAAGCACGACACGCCGGGGTTACCTTTCCGGCGGCTGGAAGCGCTCCCATGCCAGGTCGCCTCATCAGAACGCGGCCACCACCCAGGGGCGCCGTGGTTCGCACCACGGCGCCCCTGTCCGCGTCCCGGGAGGCCCCGATGCACAGGTTCGCCGCCGCCCTCGCCGGGCTCTGCCTCGCCGTCGCGGGCACCACCGCCGTCGTCGCGGCCGGGCCCGCCACCGCCGCGCCGGCCTGCGAGGTCGGCTACCGCGTCAACCAGTGGCAGACCGGCTTCACCGCCGAGATCACCGTGACGAACGGCGCCGCCGCGCTCACGTCCTGGGCCCTCACCTGGCACTACGCCGGGAACCAGTCGGTGACGTCGGCCTGGAACGCCACCGTCCGCCAGACCGGCACCGCGGTCACCGCGGAGAGCCTGCCCTACAACGCCGTGCTGCCCGCCGGCGGCGCCGTCTCGTTCGGCCTGCAGGGCACCTCCAGCGGAACCAACGCCGAGCCTGCGGACTTCGCGCTCAACGGCGTCGCGTGCGGGGACACCGCTCCCCCGGTCACGACCACGCCCACCACGCCCACCACACCGACCACCACGACGTCCACGCCGCCACCCGCCGGGTGCGCGGACGCGACGTTCTGCGACGACTTCGAGCAGCAGACGGGCAGCGCCCCGGCCGGCCGGTGGACCGTCGGCGCGGCGAACTGCCAGGGCACCGGCACGGTCAACGTCGACACCGCGGTCGCGCACTCCGGCACCCGCTCGGTCAAGGTCGCCGGTGGTGGCAACTACTGCAACCACGCCTTCTTCGGGACGAGCGTGCCCGGCTCCGGCGTGCTGTACGGCCGGTTCTGGGTCCGCCACACCACCCCACTGCCCGCTGGGCACGTCACCTTCATGGCGCTGCGCGACACCGCCGACGGCGGCCGGGACCTGCGCGCGGGCGGGCAGAACCAGGCCCTGCAGTGGAACCGCGAGTCCGACGACGCGACGCTGCCCGCGCAGAGCCCGGCCGGTGTCGCCCAGAGCGTCCCGCTGCCGACCGGCACCTGGTCCTGCTTCGAGTTCGCGATCGACGGCGCCGCCGGGCAGCTGCGGACGTGGCTGGGCGCCGCCGAGGTGCCCGGGCTCGTCGTCGACGGCGTCCCGACCCCGGACGTCGACCAGCAGTGGCTGGGCCGGGCCTGGCACCCGGCGGTGACGGACCTGCGGCTCGGCTGGGAAAGCTACGGCTCAGACGCCGACACGCTGTGGTTCGACGACGTGGCCGTCGGCTCCGGCCGGATCGGCTGCTAGGCCGCGACGATCCGGTCGATCTCGGCCAGCTCGTCGGCGGAGAAGTCCAGGTTCGCGGTCGCCGCGACGGTGTTCTCGAGCTGGGCGACGCTGCTGGCCCCGATCAGCGCGGAGGTGACGCGGCCGCGGCGCAGCACCCAGGCGATGGCCAGCTGCGCCAGTGTCTGCCCGCGCCGCTTCGCGACGTCGTTCAGCGCGCGGATAGTCGCCAGGGTGTCCTCGGTGAGCCGGTCCTCCGTGAGGAACGGGCTGGCACCCGCCGCCCGCGAGTCGGCGGGGACGCCGTCGAGGTAGCGGTCGGTCAGCAGGCCCTGGCTCAGCGGCGAGTAGGCGATCGAGCCGACGCCGTGCTCGTCCAGGGTGTCCAGGAGGCCGTCCTCCACCCAGCGGTTCAGGATCGAGTAGGACGGCTGGTGGATCAGCAGCGGCGTGCCGAGCTCCTTCAGCGCGGCCAGCGCGGCCGTCGTCTGCTCCGGCGAGTAGTTGGAGATGCCCGCGTACAGCGCTTTTCCGGACCGGACCGCGGTGTCGAGGGCACCCATGGTCTCCTCGATCGGCGTCTCCGGGTCCGGGCGGTGGGAGTAGAAGACGTCGAAGTGGTCCAGGCCGGTGCGCGCGAGGCTCTGGTCCAGGCTGGCCAGGACGCTCTTGCGCGAACCCCACTCGCCGTACGGGCCGTCCCACATCAGGTAGCCGGCCTTCGACGACACCAGGATCTCGTCGCGGTACGGGCGGAAGTCGGCGGCGTAGTGCCGGCCGAAGTTCGCCTCCGCCGCGCCGGGCGGCGGGCCGTAGTTGTTGGCCAGGTCGAAGTGCGTCACGCCGAGGTCGAACGCCCGGCGCAGCACCGCGCGCTGGACGTCGAGGGGCTTGTCGTCCCCGAAGTTGTGCCAGAGGCCGAGCGACACGGCGGGCAGCTTCAGCCCGCTGCGCCCGGCCCGCCGGTACGGCATGCCCGCGTACCGGTCTTCGGCGGCGGCGTAAGGCGACATGGTTCTCCTCATCGGCGTGGGCTCTGACGCAGTCTAACCGCGCGTGATCAACGCACCGGCGAACGACGCGGCGGGCGGCAACGCGGGCAGGAGCGTCGCCTGGTAGGCGTGGTAGATGTCCGGTTTGCCCGCCCAGACCGCCGCCGCGGGGCGGTTCTCCGGGTCCAGCTCGTGGTGCCAGGAGCCGAGTTCGAGGTCGGCGAAGCACGCCTCGGCGTGGTCGCACCACTCCCGGAACCGGTCGAGGTAGGCCGCCTCGCCCGTCTCCTGGTGCAGCGTCCAGGCGGCGGCGATCGCCTCCGCCACGACCCAGTGCAGGCGGGTGCGCACGACCGGCGTCCCGGCGAAGTCGGTGGTGTAGACGAATCCCGGGCGGCCGTCGACGGCCCAGCCGTGGCGCACCGCGGTCGCGAACAGCGCTTCCGCGTCCGGCACCAGCCACCCGGGCGCGTCGGCACCGAGCGCGCGCTTGAGGTGCACGGCCAGCCGCGCCCACTCGAACAAGTGGCCGATGGTGGCGCCGAACGGCCGGAAGGGGTGGGCCGGCTCGTCCCGGTTGCGCTCGAGCTCGACGTGCCAGCCCGCGTCGTAGTGCTCCGGCAGCAGCCAGCCGTGCGCACGGGCCTCACCGTGCACCAGGTGGTCCACAATGGACAACGCGCGAGTGGCCCAGACCCGGTCACCGGTGACGTCGGCCGCGGCCAGGAACGCCTCGACCGTGTGCATGTTGGCGTTGGCCCCGCGGTAGTCCTCCAGGTGCGTCCAGCCGCGGTCCCAGACGTCGGCGACGCGGCCCGGGCCCGGCTCCCAGAAGCGGCGTTCGACGACGTCCAGTGCTTCGGCCAGCAGCGGTTCCGCGCCCTCGGCGCCGGCGGCGACCGCGCTCGCGGCCGCCAGGACGACGAAGGCGTGCTCGTAGGCGCGCTTTTCTGACAACGTTGTCGTCGCATACCAGCCGCCGTGGTCGGGGTCGCGAAGCACGCCTGTCAGCGCTTCGACGCCGTGCGCGACCTGCTCGCCCGTCTTCGCTCCCTGGAGCTGGGCCAGCGCGAAGACGTGCGTCATCCGGCAGGTGATCCAGGTTTCCACGGGCCGGTCGAGGACCGGCAGCCCGGCGTCGTCGAGCCAGGCGAAGCCGCCGGCGGGGTGGGCTGCGTCGGCCGCGAAGCCGAGGAGCCGGGCGGGTTCGGCGCGCACCCAGCCGGGAACCGATGACGGACTGTCCACTCTCTGCCCTTCTCCACGGCCGGCCCGGTGATCGGCTCCCTCCGCCAAGGTAGGCCACGGCACCCCCCGTCGTCACCGCGGGATTCCGGAAGTCACCACCACCGCGTATCCTGATCGTGAGAGCGCTCCCAGTCTTCGACGCACGCTACCCGACGAAGGGACAGACGTGACCAGGAGACGAAGTACGATCCTCGCCGCCGTCACCGTGTTGCTGGCGAGCTTGACGGCCATCCTGCTGAACACCGGCACGGCCGAAGCGCACGGCGCCATGATGAAACCGGGCAGCCGGACGTTCCTGTGCTGGCAGGACGGGCTCAGCTCGACCGGCCAGATCATCCCGCAGAACCCGGCCTGCGCATCCGCGGTGAACACCAGCGGTGCCAACTCGCTGTACAACTGGTTCGCCGTGCTGCGCTCCGACGGTGCCGGCCGCACGCGCGGCTTCATCCCCGACGGCAGGCTGTGCTCCGGCGGGAACCCGGGCTACGCCGGGTTCGACCAGGTCGGCGACTGGCCGCTGACCCACCTCACCGCCGGGGCCTCGTTCGACTTCTCGTACAACGCGTGGGCCGCGCACCCGGGCTGGTTCTACACGTACGTGACGAAGGACGGCTGGGACCCGTCGAGCCCGCTGACCTGGGACTCGCTGGAGGACCAGCCGTTCCTGACCGTGGACCACCCGGCCGTGACCGGGCAGGTGGGCACGGTCGACGGGCAGTACAAGTGGACCGGCGCGCTGCCGTCGAACAAGTCGGGGCGGCACATCATCTATTCGGTGTGGAAGCGCTCCGACAGCGCGGAGACGTTCTACGGCTGTTCGGACGTCACGTTCGACGGCGGGCACGGCGAGGTGACGGGCGTGCACCAGCCGGGCAGCCCGACGACCACGCCGACGACGCCGACGACGCCGACGACGACGCCCACGACGCCCACGACGACCCCTTCGCCGGACGGCTCGTGCATGGCCATGTACGAGGTGACCAACGCGTGGAGCGGCGGTTACCAGGCCACGGTGACGGTGATGAACCACAGCACCTCGGCCTACCGCGGGTGGCAGGTGGGCTGGACGCTGCCGTCGGGCCAGACGATCGGCAGCGTCTGGAACGGCACGCTGAGCCAGTCCGGCTCGGTGGTGACGGTGCGCAACGCCGGCTGGAACGGCGCCGTCGCGCCCGGCGGATCGACCACGTTCGGGCTCGTGGTGAACGCGCCGGGGGCGAACCCGGCCCAGCCGTCGCCGAGCTGCCAGGGCAGCTGAGGCGTCCCTTGTGGACGGCAGCACCGGCCCGGTCAGCGGGCGGGGCCGGTGCTGCCGCGGGTGATCAGCCGTGGCCGGGAGGCCCAGCCGTCCCCGACCTCTTCGCCGGCGATGAGGTCCCGCAGCATCGACGCGGCGAGCACACCGAGCTCGGGCAGCGGGCGCCGGACGGCGGTGAGAGCCGGGCGCACGAGCCGGCAGAGCTCGGAGTCGTCCCAGGAGACGACGGAGAGATCGCCGGGCACGGCGAGCCCGAGCTCCCGCGCGGCCACGAGCGCGGCGACGGCGAGCGAGTCGGTGTCACAGAGGAGGGCGGTGGGCCGGGGGTGGGCGGTGAGGATCTGCCGGACCGCATCGGCCGAGGGTTCGATGTGGACGGTGGCGGGATAGGTGAGCCTGTTCCCGGGGCCGGCGGGACATGCGCCGGGAAGCCGGCCGAGGGCCTGGAGGTTTCCCCCTCGAGGGCCGGTCGGTTCCGCGCTGCCGCTCCACCCACTGCGGTCCTTCGAACCCACGGACCACACCCCGACCGGCACCCCACTCCCCCGGCGATCCCCGCCCTCCCCAGCGCACACCCCGGCCAGCCCCAGCCGCCGCGTCTCGGTCCGGAACGCCTCCTCCCGCTCCCGCGCGTCCGCGAACGCCGCCGGCCCCGGGATGCGGACCACGTGGCGGTGCCCCAACGCGACCAGGTACTCGAGCGCCTCCGCCGCCCCCGCGGTGTCGTCCACCCGGACCGATGGCACGCCCAGGCCGCCCGGGCCGCCGAGCACCACCGCCGGCAGGCCGATCCGCAGCAGCTCCGCCGCCGGGCCCGAGCCGGTGAGCAGCACCCCGTCCACCTTCCGCTCGGCGCGCCACCGCCGGTAGACCGCCAGGCACGCCTCCCGACCGGCGGCCACCTGCACCAGCAGCTCCGGCTCGAAACCGTCCAGCAGCGCCGGGAAGACCAGCTCGGACGGCCCGTCGAGCACCAGCCCGATCGCCCCCGCGCGGCCGCCGGACAGCGCTCGCGCCGTGCTGCTCGGCGACCACCCCAGCTCCCGCGCTATCCGCGTGATCCGGTGGCGCGTCGCCTCCGAGACGCCCGGGCGGCCGTTCAGCGCGTACGACACCGCACCCTTGGACACGCCGGCCTCCCGCGCGATGTCGGTGATCGTCGGCCGCTTCATCGCGATCCTTCCCCGCGCGGGAGCGTGTCCGCCCGGACACCCGCCGTCGCGCACCTTGACACCCGGCGGTCCCGGAAACGACACTCCGTCCGGGAGCGCTCCCAATCACGAGGGAGTGAGCCGCGAAGGGGGAGCGCATGAGGCTGATCCGAAGACGGCTGGCCTTCGCCGTCGCCATCGTCCTGCTCGTCTTGACCGGCGGTTGCGGCCCCGACACGCCCGAGCGCATCACGCTCACCCTGGCGACGTTCGGCGAATTCGGCTACGACGACCTGATTCCCGGTTACAAGTTCACCCACCCCGGGATCGACATCCGCCAGGTGCGGACCGAGCAGGGCGGCCCGTACCACCAGGATCTGCTGGCCAAGCTGCAGAGCGGGCAGGGCCTCGCGGACGTCCAGGCCGTCGAAGAAGGCCACCTCTCCGACGTCCTCGCGCAGTCCGGGAAGTTCACGGACCTGGCCGAGGCCGGCCCGCCCGACGTCAAACCCGGCCGGTGGCTGGAGTGGAAGTACGAAGCGGGCCGCAGCAAGGACGGCAAGCTCGTCGGCTACGGCACGGACATCGGCCCGCTGGCGATGTGCTACCGCAAGGACCTCCTCGAGGCGGCCGGGCTGCCGACCGACCCGGGCTCGGTCAAGACGATGTTCGCCACCTGGGACAGCTACTTCAAGGCCGGCGAGAAGTACGTCAAGCGTTCGAAGGGCAAGGCGTGGTTCGACTCCGCGGCGCAGAACTTCAACGCGATGGTCAACCAGCTCCCGGTCGGCTACCTCGACCGCGAAGACCATTCGACGCTCGAGACGAACACCGCGCTCCGGGACGCGTGGAACCAGGTCACCACCGCCGTGAAGCAGGGCCAGTCGGCCGGGTTGACCGCCTTCGCCGAGGACGGCAACAACGGCCTGCGCACCGGCGCCTTCGCCACGAAGGTCTGTCCCGCGTGGATGCTCGGCGTGATCGAGCAGCAGGCCGGGGTCGCCAACGCCGGGAAGTGGGCGATCACCGACGCGTTCCCGGACGGCGGCGGCAACTGGGGCGGCTCCTACCTCACCGTGCCGGCGGCGAGCGAGCACCCGAAGGAGGCCGCCGCGCTCGCCGCCTGGCTGACCGCGCCGGAGCAGCAGCTGCACGCGTTCCGGGTGAGCGGGACCTTCCCCAGCCAGGTGGACGCCTTCACCTCCCCCGACCTGCTCAGCGAGATGAACGGCTACTTCGGGGGCGCGTTGAGCGGGCAGGTCTTCGTCGCCCAGGCCCAGAAGGTCGGCAAGCCGCAGTACAAGGGGCCGGGCGACGGCAAGATCCAGGAGACGGTGGTCGCGCCCGCGCTCAAGGCGGTCGAACGCGGGGCCGACCCGGCCGCCGTCTGGCAGCAGGTGCTGGTCGGGGTGCACCAGGTGGTGCCCTGACCGGAGCGGACTTTCTTCGGGGACCGGCATCCGGTGAACTCCTGTCGGTGGTCCGGACACAATGGACACAGCCGCCCGAGGCGGGGAAACCCGCTCGCGCGCCGCTCCCCCGTTTGGCACTCTGGCCGCGTGACGACTCCCGACCTGACCCCGCTCGCCGGCCACCCGGTCCGCCACCCGGGCCCGGACGACCACCTGCCCGTCCTCGCGGTCCTCGACGCCTGGTGGGGCGGCCTCGGCGGCGGCGAAGGCTCCCGCCAGCGGGCCCTGCTCCTGCCCAAGCTGATGTTCCAGCACTTCACCGGCAGCAGCTTCCTGGTGACCGGCGACGACCGGATCGTCGCGTTCCTGATCGGCTTCCTGTCGCCGTCCCGGCCGGCGGAGAGCTACATCCACTTCGTCGGCGTCGACCCCGCCGCACGCGGCAAAGGCCTCGGGGCCGCCCTGTACGAGCGCTTCTTCGCCTACAGCCGCGCCAACGGCCGGACCACCGTCCGCGCCATCACGTCGCCGGTCAACCAGGCTTCCCACGCCTTCCACACCCGGATGGGCTTCGTCACCGAAGCCGGGCCGAAGGAGGTCGACGGCCTGCCGGTCCAGCCCGACTACGACGGGCCGGGCCTGGACCGGCTGTCCTTCCGGAAGGACCTCTAGCCCGACACGCTGAACGAACGCACGCCCAGCCCGGCCTGGCCCTGCCACGGCTCGAACCCGAACTGGACGCTCGTCAGGTACCAGGCGTCGCTGATCTTGCCGCGGTTCACCCCGTCCCGGGTGAAGTCGGACAGGTTGACGCTGAGGCTGTCCGTTCCGGAGTTCCGGACGTAGGAGATCACGTTCCAGCCGATGTTCCCGAACCAGACCGTCCAGGTCGCGCCGGCGAGCTGCACCGTGCCGATCACGCTGCCGACCGGCTGCGGGGCACCCCGGTGGTTGCCCCAGATCATCACCTCGGCGCCGGTGTTCTGGCCCGCCGGGTTCGGCGTCGGGTCGTACCAGACGTCGTAGGCGGCGTCCCACTGTCCCGACTGGACGGTCGTGTAGTCCACCCGGGACGTCAGCGAGCCGAGCGACCGGACCTGGCGGGGCAGACCACTGTTGGAACTGCAGTTGCCGTAGTGGCAGCCGGCGTAGACCGACGGGTAGCTGCCCGGGGCGCCGTTGGTCGGCCGGTTGTGCGACGCCGTCGTGACGGTGAAGCCGGTGGTGGACACCGAGAGGCACTGGGTCGTGTCGTCACCCCAGTTGTTGTTCTGCACGATGTACTTGCCGCTTTGGATGCGCAGTGAGCCGTACTTGTCGCACAGCTGCGTGTCCGCCGCGGCCGGTGGGGCGGTCAGCACGACGCCGCCGGAGAGCAGCACGGTCGCGGCTCCGAACGACGCCAGTGTGGCCCGTAGCCGGTTCTTCATGGGAGCTCCTCTGCTCGAAGGGGAAGGTGGAGACCCGGGCCGGACGGCGGCTGCGCGGCACCGCCCGGCCCGGGAGACTGCTACTGCACCGGCGGGTAGGCGTTCTGGACCAGCTCTTCGAACTGGGCCTGGAACCACTTGCCGGACAACGGCGAATTCGGCAGGGCGCCGGTCAGGTTGCCGCCGTTGGCCTGGTCGCTGCCGTGGTAGGTCGGGTCGCACATCCGGTCGAAGCCCTTGCCCTCGTCGTTCGGGATCTGCGAGCTCGCGCCGTCGGACTCACCCGGCGGCTTGATCCAGACGTAGGCGTCGAAGTGCGCCGCGGGGGACGCGGTCGGACGCAAGCCCAGCCCGGCCCCGCTCTGGTTGCACCAGTTGCCGCGGTGCAGCCGCCGGTCGATCCGGCCGGAGTTCACGTAGCTGTCCACAGTGGACCCCGAAGCGCTGCTCGGACGAGCCGAACCGCCCCACCCGTTGCGGGAGGTGTCGATCAGCATGCCGATGCCGCTCGGCAGACCCGCGGAGACGAACGCGTTGTACATCGCCGTGGCGAACGGCACCTCGGCGAAGTACGGGTTCCACTGGTAGAACGTCGCCGACTTGAGCTGCTGGCCGCCGACGGTCAGGTTCGGGTCGGGCAGGTTCGGCTCGGTCAGCGGGGTGTAGTTCGCCGTGTCGCTGATGAAGCCGTCGATGCTGTTCACCCCGGCCGTCGTGCCCTGCAGCGTCTGCTTGACCAGGTTGACGAACGGGCCGAAGTTGCTGTCCCAGCCCAGCCACGCGGAGTGCGCGATGTCCAGGTAGTTGTAGACGTTGGAGATCGCGTGGAGCTTGTTCAGCGCGTACTGGATGCCCTGGGTGTACGCGCCGGTCGACTGCGCTTCGGCGCACTTGGCCGTCGCGGTGTTGGTGATGAGGTTGGGCAGCGAGTCCGGTTCGACGACCGCCACGACCCGCAGCGGCGCGTACTTCGAGTCCGAGAGGATCGAAGCGATCGGGTCGATGTACTCGCTCTTGTACCGGGCCAGGCCGTTCGAGCCGGCCTGCAGTTCACCGTTCGACGCCAGCGCCGCGCAGTCGCGGTTCGGCAGGTCGTAGACGACGATCTGGATCGTCACCGGCGTGCCGCCGCTCACCTGGCTCAGCGCCGCGTCGAGGTGCCCTCGCAGGCCGCGGGCGCTCGAGGTGCCCTCGATCGCCGCGATCCGGTCGAGCCACACGGCGGTCGAGGTGTTCGCCACCTTGGCCATCTGCGCGCCGAGTGTGCCGCCCTTGGCGGCGGCCGCCGCGCTGACCTCCCCCGACCAGTCCGGGTTCACGTACCCCTTCGAGCCGGAGTACGGGTTTTCGACGTGGGTTCCGGGCTGGGGCGTGGTCGTGACGGTGGTGGGAGTCGTCGGTGTGGTGGGGGTCGTCGGCGTGGTCGGGGTCGTCGGTGTCGTAGTCGTGGTGGTGCCGCCGTCGCAGGTGACACCGTTCAGCGAGAACGACGCGGGGATGGCGTTCGTGCCGGAGTACGAGCCGTTGAAGCCGAAGCTCGCCGTCGCGTTCGACGCGAGCGCGCCGCCCCACGACGGGTTCTTCGCGCTCACGTGCTTGGCGCTTTGGCTGAACGTGGCGCTCCAGCCCTGCTGGACCTGCTGGTTGCCGGCGAAGTCCCACTGGACGTCCCAGCTCGAGACGGCGTCGCCGAGGTTGGTCACCGCGACGTTCGCGGTGAACCCGGTGTCCCACTGGTTGACGGTGTAGGTCACCTTGCAACCGGACGCGGCGACCGCCGGGCTGCCGCCGGCCACCACCAGGCCGGCCACGACGGCCGCGGCCGTCACCGAGGACGCCACGGCGAGCCGCGACTTCCTCTTCGCGGACCAGAAATCACTCTTCATCGAGTGTGCTCCTTCGTGTTGTCGGGTCAGGCGCTGCACGGGGTGGCACCGACGGCGAAACCGCCGGGACTGCCGGTGGACGAGCCGGTCGCTTGGAAGCCGATCGACGTCGAAGCGCCGCCGGCCAGGTCGGGCGCCCACGACGGCGCCTTGGCGCTCGCCTGCTGCCCGGACTGGGTGACGGTGGCGCCCCAGCCGCCGGTGATCTGCGTCCCCGAAGGCACGGTCCAGCCGAGCGCCCAGGTCTTCAGCGGCGAGGTACCGGTGTTCTTCAGCGTCACGGAGGCGACGAAGCCGCCCTGCCACGCGTTGTCGACGTGGTAGGTGACCGCGCAGCTCACCGCGGGCGGCGGGTCGGTCGTCCCGCCACCGCCGCCGACGGGTGGGATCAGGTACGGCTGCAGGATCGCCTGCTTGGCCTGGTTGACCGTGGTCCAGTCGTCGTTGAGGATGCCGCCGGTGTCCCCGGAGTTGGGGTTCCACGACCAGTACGTGAAGCTCATCCCGGTCGTGCCGGTGCCCGAGTACTTCATCAGTTCCTGCAGCCAGACCTTGTCGCGCGGGTCGGCGAGCGTGGTGCCGAACTCACCGAGCAGGACCGGCGCGATGTTCTGCTTGTGCAGGTAGCCGAAGAAGTGGTCCCAGAGCGCCGGCAGGTTCGCCGGGAACGCCGGGTCGGAGAACCACGGCTGCGCGAACACCGACGTCGCGTACTCGTGGGCCGAGTAAACGAGTTTGTCCGGTTCGGACAGTCGCACCGGGAACTGGCGTGCGCCGGAGAGGTTGCCACCCCACCAGCCGCACTGCGGGTCGCCGGTGCCGCTGACGCAGTCGACGCCCTCGACGATGACCAGCCAGTCGGGGTTGGCCGCGAGCACGGCGTTGCCACCGCGTTCGGCGGCCAGGCGCCAGTCGGTCGCGGTGTCGCCGCAGCCCCAGCACGCGCCGCCGCCACCCTGGATGGAGTGCGGCTCGTTGTGCAGGTCGGCGCCGATCACCGTGGTGTTGCCCCGGTAGTGCTGGGCGAGCATCGTCCAGTCGGACAGCCAGCGGCTCTCGGGGTACGCGCTGGTGTACCAGAGCGGGGACTGCGCACCGGAGTCCGGCCGGTGCTGGTCGAGGATGACGCGCATGCCCTTCGTGCCGGCGTACGCGATGATCTTGTCGAGCACCTGCAGCCCGGAAAGCCCTTGGAGGTCAGGATTTTGGACGGCGTCGATGCTGGTGGGCTTGACGCCGGGGTCGAACAGCTGGTTGGAGTACGGGAGCCGCAGCGTGTTGTAGCCGAGGCTCGCCATCTGGTCGAGCATGTCCTGGTAGTTCCGGCTCCACAGGCCGTGCGGCGAGTAGTTGCCGGTCTCGGCGCCGAACCAGTTGACGCCGGTCATCCGGACCGGCGCGCCGGTGGCGTCGACGAGCTGGGATCCATTGGCGTGCCAGTAACCCGTGCCGGTCCCGAGGGCGGAGCTTTCACGTGAAAGCTCCGGGGCGGGGGCCGCGGTGGCCGGGGACGCCGTGAGTACGGCGCCCCCGACCAGTGCGGCGACCGCGAGGGCGAGCAGTCGCTTCATCGAGTGCCTTTCAGCCGAACAGGGCGACGTGCGCGGCGAACGCCGTGGCGATCTCCGACTGCGCCCAGAACCGGTGGTAGGTGAACGTCGGCGCGGCGCCGCCGTCCAGATAGGCCTGGACCTTCGGCCACTGCGGGTCGCTCTGGTAGAAGGAGCGGATCGACTCGAACGTCGAGCTGGAGTTGATCGGGTCGCCGTTCGGCATCGTGCCGGTCCAGCCGGTGGGCACGTACAGGCCCTGGTCGGTGGTGGCGTTGTAGGCGTCGTCGAACCGGTTGTAGTCCGTCCGGGTCTCCGGCACCGCGATGCCCTTGGTGTCGGTGTTGGCCGAGAGCGCCGTGAGCAGTTGCTCCCCCACGGTCTTGGCCTGGGCGTTGCTCGAGCCGGCCGCGTAGTAGAGCAGCGTCTTGGCCAGGGACGCGGCGACACCGACGTCGTTGCTGTAGTTCTTCACCGTGACGTGCAGGCCGGTGTTCGAGCCCGGGCTGGTGGCGTTCCAGGTGTCCGGCGCGCCGCTCCAGGTCAGGTCGGACGGGATCTGGAACGAGCCACCCGAGCCGACCGTGGTGCCCGCGATCGCCCACGGGACCCACTTGTCGAGGATCTTCTTGGCCCGGGCGTCGCCGGTCGCCTGGTAGTACTCGGCGATCCGTTCCATGCCCCAGGTCTGGAAGCCGAACCACTGGTTGCTCGGCGGGTCGTGCCAGACCGGCTGCTGGTCGTAGAACATCCCGTAGAACGTCGGCGTGCCGGACGGCGGGGTGCCGTACTGGCCTTCCCAGCTGTTGGTCGCGCCGCCGGCGAGCCCGCCTTCGGACGACTGCAGCCACTGCAGGAACTCCATCTGCCGGCCGAGGCTGGTCGCCCAGTCCTGCGCGCCGGTCGCCGAAGTGACCTTCAGCCCCGGGTCGGCCGACAGCGCGTACGCGGCCAGCGGGTTCTGGTAGCCCTGGTGGGCCGCGCCGTCCCCGATGCGCCACGCCCACGCGCTGGACGAGTCCATCGACCCGCCCCAGGCGTAGTACCAGGAGACCAGGTAGTGCTCGCTGTCCTTGCCGCTGCCGGCCGCGCAGGTCGACGCGCCGACGCAGTTGCCGATCTTCTTGAAGTACTTGTCGAACAGCGAGTACCGGAGGTAGTCGCCCATCTTCGACGCCTTCTTGACCACGGCCGCGACGTCCGCGCTCTTGCCCTGCGCACCGGCCCACTTCTCGGCCTGGAAGGCCACCTGCACGGCGCGGGCGTCCGCGTCGGGCGCGTCGGTGTACTTCCACTGCTTGGCGTAGGACGTGTCGCCGGTGAACAGGTCGAGGTAGCCGTTCTTGCCGCCGAACTTCAGGACGTCGCAGCTGGGCTGGGTCACCGTCTCCCAGACCGACTCCTGCGAACCGCGCTGGAAGGTGTTGATGAACGCGGGCGCGGTGTTCGTGCCGTCCTCGCAGTGGCCGAACTTGTAGATGTTGTCGACGTCGAGCAGCCAGTGCATGCCGTAGACGTCCGCCGAGCCGTAGGCCGCCTTGAGCTCCGCCGCGATCGGGTCGGCGCCGACGGACACGCCGGACTGCAGCTGCGACGGGTAGGACTTCGGGCTCGGGTACTCGGCCGCGTAGGTGGCCGGCTTGCTCGCGTTGTAGCCGGAGTTGCCCGGCTGGTCGGCCGCCGACGGGATCGCGTACGTCTCGATCGACGTCCACGCCTGGTTGAACGGCGACCAGTCCCCGGTGATCCGCCCGTAGGACGCCTCCAGCCACAGGTAGTAGCTGAACGCCTCCGACGTCGTCTCGTGGCCGTGGTCCGGGGCCTCGACGATGAGCGTCTCGATCGAGTGGTAGGGCACCAGGATGTTCCCGAACTTGCGGAAGTAGCCGTTGTTCGGGTCCTTGATCTTGTTGTACTGGGTCAGGAACGCGAGCTGGTAGTCCGATGTGGACGACGAGATCTCGTTCACCGTCACCGTGGCCGCGGTGTAGCCGCTGCTGCTCGCGGTGAAGGTGGCGCTGCCCAGCTCGCCGCCGTTGTCGGCGCTCTTCACGGTGACGTTCTGCGGCGTGCTCCAGTTCGCCGTCGTGAAGGTGAGGCTCGTGGGGCTCGCGGTCAGGTCGGCGCTTCCCGCCGTCTTGGCCACGCCGACGGTGACCGAGGCGGTGGGCGCGCCGGCCAGGCTGACGGCGAACGTCGTCGTGCCGCCCTGCTTGACCTGCGCGGTCGCCGGGGTGGCGACGATCGTGGGTCCGGAAAGGACCTTCACGCTCACCGGGCTGGACGACGTGGACGCGTTCTTGTTGTCGTAGGCCTTGGCCGTGACCGAGTACGTCCCGGCGGGGACGTTGGCCCAGCTGCCTTCGAACGGCGCGGCCGTGTCGGTCGCCAGCAGTGTGTCGCCGGCGTAGAACTCGACCTTGCTCACCGTGCCGTCGGTGTCGGCGGCCGTGGCGGCGAGCGGGATGGTGGCCGGGGCGTAGTACGTGCCGGTCGACGCCGGCGAGGTCAGGCTGACGGTGGGGGCTTTGTTGGCGCCGGTGCAGGCGGTGCCGTTGACGGAGAAGTCGGTGGGCGGGCGGTTGGCGGAGCCCTTGGAGCCGTTGAAGCCGAAGCTCGTGCTCGCCCCGGTGTCGAGGTGGCCGTTGTAGGAGAGGTTCGTCGCGGTGACCGCGGTGCCGGTCTGGGCGAAGGTGGCGCTCCAGCCCTGCTGGACCTTCTGGCCGTCGAGGAACGTCCAGCCGACCTTCCAGCTGTCGAGCGCCGCGCCGTCGTTGCGCAGCGAGACGCTGGCGGTGAACCCGGTGTCCCAGTCGTTGGTGGTGTAGGTGACGGAGCAGGCGACGTCGGCGGCGAGCGCCGACGATGGGACGACCAGCGCGGCGGTGAACGCGACCACGGCCGAAGCCAGGGCCGTCGCGCGGCCGCGCAACCAGCGGGTTCGGCGCGATCGGCGCCATCGGGGAGAGGAACGCATGGCTGCGGAACTCCTTTGTCCGTAGGGAGCCAGCGATCTGGGAGCGCTTCCAGGCGCAGACGGTAGCCAGCCGGAAACGTGGATGTAAAGAATCGAGTCAGAAGGACACCGCGGCGGAAAACGTCACAGCGAAGCGCGCGGCGGAGCGAGAGCCGCTGAACGCTCCTGAACAGCCGCCGTCGATCGTCGGCCCGTCACTCGAACGGCCCAGCGATTCGGTCACGCGCAGTACCGAGGAAACGCCGTTTAGCGCCGAAGGTGTGCACCTGAAACGGGACCGCTCCCAGCCACCGGCGCCCGACGTCATGTCGACCCTTCGATCACGCGTGTCGGCTCCCCCATCACGCGAGCCGACCCTCCAGGCACGCGAGCCGACCCTCCAGGCACGCCAGCCGACCCTCCAGGCACGCCAGCCGACCCTCCGGGCACGTCAGTTCGCCGCCGGGTCCGTGCGACAAGGGTCGACACGCGTGATCAGGAGGTCGACACGCGTGATGGGCGAGTCGACACGGGGTCAGCTCGAGGCGCGGACCGCCAGGGAGACCGGGAGGACGTGCTGGCGCGGCTTGAGGCTCTGGTCGTCGAGCACCTGCATCAGCGTCTCGACCATCGCGTGGACCTGCTCGCGCGGGTCCTGGTGGACCGACGTCAGGGGCGGGTCCATGGCCGGGGCCAGGGTGGCGTTGTCGTCGAAGCTGACCACCGCGACGTCCTCGGGGATGCGCCGGCCCGCGGCGTCGAGGGTGCGCAGCGCGCCCACGGCCATCATGTCGCTGGCGACGAACACCGCGTCGAGGTCCGGCCGGCGGGCCAGCAGCGCGGACATCGCGTTCGCTCCGCCGGACAGGGTGAAGTCGGCCTCTTCGGCCAAGTCGGCGGGGTCGAACCCCGCGTCCAGGAGGGTCTTGCGCCAGCCGGCGAGCCGGTCGATCGGGGCGCTCTGGTCCTGCGGCCCGGCGATCGTGGCGATCCGCCGCCGCCCGGCCGCGACCAGGTGCTCGACCGCGAGCCGGGCGCCTCCCTCGTTGTCGAAGTCGACGACGTGCACGCCGCGGCGGATGCCGGCCGCCTGCCCGCCGAACACGACCGGGATGCGCAGCAGCCGCAGCGCCTTGGGCAGCGGGTCGGCCCGGTGCGGTGCGAACACCAGCGCGCCGTCGACGTGGCCGCCTTCGAGGAACCGCACGGTCCGGCTCAGGTCCTCGCGGGTGTCGCTGAAGATCAGCACCATCTGCCGGCCGATGTCGGCCAGCTCGCGGTACCCGGCGCGCATGACGGCGGTCCGGTACGGGTCGTCGAGCAGCCGCGCCTCCGGCTCCGAGAGCACCACGGCGATCGCGCCGGTGCGGCGGGTGACCAGCGAGCGGGCCGCCTGGTTCGGGGAATAGCCCAGGTCACGGGCGGCGGCTTGGACCTTCTCGCGCGCCGCCGCGCTGACGTACGCGTCGTCGTTCAGCGCGCGCGACGCCGTCGACCGCGAGACGCCGGCGAACGCCGCGACGTCCTCCAGCGTCGGCCGCTCTTCATCCCCTGCTCGAGGCCCCACGGTACCGCCCTCGTTCCCACAACCACCCGGACGTCGACAGCTTAACCGCCACTCGCGCGCGAAGTCCGGGAGCGCTCCTCGCAGGAAACACTCCGGTCACGACCCCTTGACACCGGTGAAGGGCCCCAGCAGACTCTGCGACACCTGGGAGCGCTCCCAGATCGGCTCCCAGCAGTGAGAGCGCTCATTCCCGTCAACAAGGTGGTTGAACACGTGAGAACGATCCGGAACGGCCTGGTCCTCGCACTGGGCATCACGATGACGGCGCTCGGCGCCACGGCCTGCGGTGGCGGCGGTGAAGAGACGCCGGCCGCGGCGGGTCCGAACGAACACGTCGATCTCACGCTGTCGACGTTCACCGAGTTCGGCTACGAGGCGCTCATCCCGGAGTACGAGCGGCTGCACCCCAACATCAAGATCACCCACCGCAAGACCGGCCAGGGCGGCCCCTACCACGAGGAACTCGTCACCAAGATGGCCGCGGGCTCGGGCCTCGCCGACGTGACGGCGCTCGAAGAGGGCCACCTGTCGGACTTCCTCGACAAGGGCTCCAAGTTCAACGACCTGAGCAAGATCGGTCCGGCCGACGCCTCCCCCGACCGCTGGCTGAACTGGAAGTACGAAGCCGCCAAGACCAAGGACGGCAAGCTGATCGGCTACGGGACCGACATCGGCCCGCTCGCCATGTGCTACCGCAAGGACATGTTCAAGGCCGCCGGCCTGCCGGAGGACCCCGAAGCGGTCAAGCCACTGTTCGCCACCTGGGACAGCTACTTCGCCGCCGGCGCGGACTTCGTGCAGAAGAGCAAGGGCAAGGCCTGGTTCGACTCGGCCGCGCAGAACTTCAACGCCATGGTCAACCAGCTCCCCCAGGGCTACATCGGCAGCGACGACAAGCTGGCCGTCGAGAACAACCAGGGCATCAAGGACGCCTGGACCAAGGTCACCGACGCCGTCGCCAAGGGCGAGTCGGCCAAGCTCACCGCGTTCAGCAACGAGTGGAACACCGGCTTCAAGCAGGGCGCGTTCGCCACGAAGGTGTGCCCGGCCTGGATGCTCGGCGTGATCAAGGAGCAGGCGGGCCCGGAGAACGCCGGCAAGTGGGCGGTCACCGCGGCCTTCCCCGGCGGCGGTGGCAACTGGGGCGGCTCGTACCTGACCGTGCCGACGCAGTCGAAGCACCCGAAGGAGGCCGCCGAGCTCGCGGCCTGGCTGACCGCCCCGGAGCAGCAGATCAAGGCGTTCCAGGCCAAGGGCACCTTCCCGAGCCAGGTCAAGGCGCTGACGGACCCCGCGCTGCTGAGCAAGACCGATGACTACTTCGGCGGCACGAAGGTCGGCGAGCTGTTCGCCGAGCAGGCCAAGAAGGTCCAGAAGCCGCAGTACAAGGGCCCGGGCGACGGCCAGATCCAGGAGAACGCGTCCAGCCCGGCCCTGCAGGCGGTCGAACAGGGCAAGCCGGCGGCGGACGGCTGGAACCAGATGGTCGAAGCCGCGAAGAAGATCACGCGCTGAGCAGATGACCGTCATCGACAAGATCGCGCCGGAAGGGAGCAAGGCCGGGGAGCGGGTGTCTCCCCGGCCCACCTTCCGTCACCGGTTGAGCCGGTGGGACGTCAAGGTCTCGCCGTACCTCTACATCGCGCCGTTCTTCATCCTCTTCGGGATCGTCGGGCTGTTCCCGCTGCTCTACACCGCGTACGTGTCGCTGTTCAAGTGGGAAGCCGGCAGCGACGACCCCGACTTCATCGGCCTCGACAACTTCAAGGAGCTTTTCGCCGACGCGCAGTTCTGGAACGCGCTGACGAACACGATCAGCATCTTCCTGCTCTCCAGCATCCCGCAGCTCATCATCGCGATGCTGCTGGCGGCGCTGCTCGGGGCCCGGCTGCGCGGCGCGACGGGCTGGCGAGTGGGCATCCTGCTGCCGTACGCGGCCAGCCTCGTCGCCATCGGCATCATCTTCGCCAACCTCTTCGGCCCGAAGTACGGGCTGATCAACGGCGTACTGCAGACCATCGGGCTGGACCCGGTCGACTGGCAGGCCAACCGGTTCGGCAGCCACGTCGCGATCGCGATCATGGTGAACTGGCGCTGGACCGGCTACAACGCCCTGATCGTGCTGGCGGCCATGCAGGCCATCCCCAAGGAGCTGCACGAGGCGGCCCTGATCGACGGCGCGGGCACGTGGCGCCGCTTCTTCAACGTCACGCTGCCGCTGCTGAAGCCGACGCTGATCTTCGTCACCATCACCTCGACGATCGGCGGCCTGCAGATCTTCACCGAGCCGAAGCTGTTCGACGCCATGCCCGGGTCGAACAACGGCGGCTCCACCAACCAGTTCCAGACCGTGACGCTGTACCTCTACCAGACGGCGTTCCAGAACGCCGATCTCGGCTACGCCTCGGCGATCGCCTGGGTGCTGTTCCTGATCATCGTGCTCATCGCGCTGGTGAACTTCTTCCTCACCGGCCGGCTGGCGCGTACCCCGGCGGTGAAGAAGAAATGACCACACTCCAAGGCGGGCTCCGCAAGTCCGTCGCCACGCTCGGCAAGCCGCGCAAGGCGACCTACTGGGTGCTCGCCATCTTCGTGCTCGGATCGCTGTTCCCGTTCTACTGGTCGTTCCTGGTGGCCAGCCGCGACAACGGGATGCTCACCGAGCGCATCCCGCCGTTCGTGCCCGGTGGCAACTTCTTCGCCAACGCGGCGCGGGTCTTCGACACCGTGCCGTTCTGGAAGGCGCTGGCCAACAGCGTCATCGTGTCCGGCACGGTGACCCTGACGACGGTGCTGTTCTCCTCGCTGGCCGGGTTCGCCTTCGCGAAACTGCGGTTCCGGGGACGCGACAAGCTGTTCGTGTTCATCGTCATCACGCTCGCGGTGCCCACCCAGCTCGGCATCATCCCGCTGTTCATCGCGATGTCCGAACTGGGCTGGACCGGGACCCTGACGGCGGTGATCGTGCCCAACCTGGTCACCGCGTTCGGCGTCTTCTGGATGCGGCAGTACACAGTGGACGCTCTGCCGTACGAGCTGATCGAGGCCGCGCGCGTCGACGGCTGCAGCATGATCCGGATCTTCTGGAACGTCTGCCTGCCCGCCGTGCGCCCGGCCGCGGCGATCCTCGCGATGTTCACGTTCATGATGTCGTGGAACGACTTCCTGTGGCCGCTGGTGGTCCTGGACGCGGGCAACCCGACCGTCCAGGTCGCGCTGGAAAAACTCCAGAGCGGCTACTACGTCGACTATTCGCTGGTGCTGGCCGGCACGACCCTGGCCACCATCCCGATCCTCATCGTCTTCGTCCTCCTCGGCCGCCAGATCGTGGCCGGGATCATGCAAGGTGCCGTGAAAGGGTGAACATGTCCGTACATCCCGACAGTGTTCGGGCGGAAAACGTTCGGGCGGAGACCGCGTTGATGTTCCCGCCCGGCTTCGTCTGGGGCGCCGCCACCGCGGCGTTCCAGGTGGAAGGAGCCACCACGGCCGACGGTCGCACCGACTCGGTCTGGGACGTCTTCGCCCGCCGTCCGGGCGCGGTCGTGGGCGGCGACACCGGCGACCCGGCCGCCGACCACTACCGGCGGTACTCCGAGGACGTCGACCTGATGCGCCGGCTCGGCCTCGGCGCCTACCGCTTCTCGCTGGCCTGGCCCCGGGTGCGCCCGGACGGCGGCGCCCCCAACGCCGCCGGCCTCGCGTTCTACGACCGGCTCGTGGACTGCCTGCTGGAAGCCGGGATCCAGCCGTGGGCGACGCTCTACCACTGGGACCTGCCCCAGGCGCTGGAGGAGCAGGGCGGCTGGACGTCGCGGGACACCGCCTACCGGTTCGCCGAGTACGCCGAGACGGTGCTGGCGCGCCTCGGCGACCGCGTCGCCAGCTGGTCGACGCTGAACGAGCCGTGGTGCGCGGCGATGCTCGGCTACGCGGGCGGCATCCACGCGCCCGGCCGCACCGACCACCCGGCCGCCGTCGCCGCCACGCACCACCTGCTGCTGGGGCACGGGCTGGCGATGGACGCCATCCGCCGCCACGCGCCGGGCGTCCCGGCCGGGATCACGCTCAACCTCTACCCCGTGGTGCCGCACGACCCGGCGAACGTCTCCGACGTCTCGGCGGCCCGGCGGATCGACGGCCTGCAGAACCGGCTGTTCCTCGACCCGGTGCTGCGCGGCGGCTACCCGGACGACCTGGTCGCCGACCTCGAGCCGTTCGGGCTGGGCTCGGTCGTGCGGGACGAGGACGCCGCGGTGATCGCGGCGCACGTCGACTGGCTGGGCGTGAACTACTACCGCGACTACCGCGTCGCGGGCCGCCCGGTGCCGGGCAGCGAGCCGGCGGGCCCGGAGTGGGTCGGCGCGGGCGACGTCCACTTCGTCCCGGACCCGGCGGCCCCGCGGACGGACTCCGGCTGGGAGGTCCAGCCGGCCGGGCTGACGGAGTCGCTGCTGCAGGTCCACCGCGGCTACCGCTCGGTGCCGCTGTACATCACGGAGAACGGCGCGGCCTACCCGGACGTCGTCTCCGACGGCGGCGAGATCGTCGACACCGACCGCGTGGCGTTCCTGGACTCCCACCTGCGGGCGTCGCACGACGCGCTGGCGGCCGGGGTCGACCTGCGCGGGTACTTCTACTGGTCGCTGCTGGACAACTTCGAGTGGGCCGAGGGGTACGCGAAGCGGTTCGGCCTGGTCCACGTCGACTACGCGACGCAGCGCCGGACGCCGAAGCGGAGTGCCCACTGGTACTCCCGGGTGATCGGGCTGAACGGGCTCGGCTGAGGCGGGGGTTCGTGAAGGCCACCGGCGCGGGTGGCCTTCACGAGCCCGGCTAGGGGTGCGGCCGGGCCCGAGGGATCCGGGCCCGGCCGCTCGCACGCCCGCCGGACGTCGCAGCCCGCCGGGGGGGTGCATTTCGCGAGTCCCGTTGACAGACTGGCCGGTATGGGACTGCGCAGCGAAGCTTGGTTCAACAACCCCGCCGACCCCGGGATGACCGCCCTCTACCTCGAGCGGTACATGAACTGGGGCCTGACCCGGGAGGAGCTGCAGTCCGGGCGGCCGATCATCGGCATCGCGCAGACCGGCTCCGACCTGTCGCCCTGCAACCGGCACCACCTGCGGCTCGCCGACCGCACGCGCGAGGGCATCCGCGAGGCCGGCGGGATCGCCATCGAGTTCCCGGTGCACCCCATCCAGGAGACCGGCAAGCGCCCGACCGCCGCCCTGGATCGCAACCTCGCCTACCTCGGCCTGGTCGAGACGCTCTACGGCTACCCCATCGACGGCGTCGTCCTCACCACCGGCTGCGACAAGACCACGCCCGCGTGCCTGATGGCCGCCGCCACCGTCGACATCCCGGCCATCGTGCTGTCCGGCGGTCCCATGCTCAACGGGTGGTACAACGGCGAGCGCACCGGGTCGGGAACCATCGTCTGGAAGGCCCGCGAACTGCTTGCCGCCGGGGAGATCGACGACGCCGGGTTCATGGAGCTCGTCGCGTCGTCCGCGCCGTCGCCCGGGCACTGCAACACCATGGGCACCGCCTCCACGATGAACGCGCTCGCCGAAGCGCTCGGGATGAGCCTGCCCGGCTGCGCCGCCATCCCGGCGCCGCACCGCGACCGCGCGCGGATGGCCTACCTGACCGGGCGAAGGATCGTCGAGATGGTGCGCGAGGACCTCAAGCCGTCGGACATCCTGACGCGCGAGGCGTTCGAGAACGCCATCGTCGTGAGCTCGGCGATCGGCGGCTCGACCAACGCGCCCATCCACATCGGCGCGATCGCCCGCCACATCGGCGTCGACCTGCCCCTCGACGACTGGCAGCGGCTCGGTCACCACGTCCCGCTGCTGGTCGACCTCCAGCCGGCCGGGAAGTACCTCGGCGAGGAGTTCCACCGCGCGGGCGGCGTCCCGGCCGTGGTGCACGAGCTGATGCGGCACGGTCTCGTCCACGAGGACGCGCCGACGGTCAACGGCCGCACGCTCGGCGACAACTGCCGCGCCGCCGAAGCCGGCGACCGCGACGTCATCCGCACCTTCGGCACCGCCCTCACCGAGGACGCCGGGTTCCTGGTCTTCACGGGCAACCTCTTCGACGCGGCCATCATGAAGTCCAGCGTGATCTCGCCGGAGTTCCGGCGCCGCTACCTGGCCGGCGGCGTCTACGAGGGCACCGCGGTCGTGTTCGACGGCCCCGAGGACTACCACGCCCGCATCGACGACCCGGACCTCGGCGTCGACGAGCACTCGCTGCTCGTCATGCGCGGCACGGGCCCGCTCGGCTACCCGGGCTCGGCCGAGGTGGTGAACATGCGGCCGCCGGCGGCGCTCATCAAGCAGGGGATCCGCGAGCTGCCGTGCCTCGGCGACGGCCGCCAGTCCGGTACGTCCGGATCGCCGTCGATCCTCAACGCCTCCCCCGAAGCCGCGGCGGGCGGCGGGCTCGCGGTGCTGCGGAGCGGCGACCGGGTACGGATCGACCTCGCCGCCGGCACGGCGGACGTCCTGATCCCGGACGAGGAGCTCGCGCTGCGCCACAAGGAGCTGGCGGAGGCGGGCGGCTACCCGGTCCCGGACGCGCAGACGCCGTGGCAGGAGATCCAGCGGTCGCTGGTCGACCAGCTCTGCGACGGCATGGTGCTGCGCCCGGCGGTGGCCTACCAGCGGATCGCGAAGACGAAGGGCATTCCCCGCGACAACCACTGACTTTCCCCCGGAAAGTGCCGCTTCGAAAGGACGCGGAACGGGTACCACCCGGGTAGCCGAGGCGAGGAGGCCCACCATGCTGCCGGATCGCGAACGCCACGCGCTGCGCGAAATCGAGCTGGAGCTGCAGGCGAGCGACCCCGTGTTCGCGGCCGCCTTCGCGGGCCGCACCCTCCGCGAAGCCAAGCGGTGGAGCCTGCTGCTCGTGCTGTGCGACGTGACCGCGGCGCTCATGCTGGTCGTCGGTCTCTTCGCCCGTGACGCCGGGCTCGTGCTCTGGGGCACGGTCGGCGCCGGCGCGCTCGTCGCGTGGCACATCGCCCGCACCGAGACGGCCCGCAGGCCGGCCCCGGACGGCACCACCCCGGCCGCCGACTCGCACTGAGCCCGCGCGGCTCCGTCCACAGAGGACTAACCGGCCGCCGCGGGTTTACCCGGCCGTGGAACGGGGGAACTCCGGCACATGCCCGACACCCTCGGCGCGGAGCCGCCGGACAGCACCGATCTCGACGAGCTGCGGTCGGCGGCGGCCGGCTGCCACGGGTGCGCCCTGTACCAGGACGCGACGCAGACCGTTTTCGGCGAAGGGACGAAGAAGGCGAAGGTCCTCGTCGTCGGCGAGCAGCCGGGCGACAAGGAAGACCTCGCGGGCGAACCGTTCGTCGGCCCCGCCGGGAAGCTCCTCGACCGGGCCTTCGAGGAGGCCGGGTTCGACCGGACGACGCTGTACGTCACCAACGCCGTCAAGCACTTCAAGTTCAAGCGCGACGAACGCGGGAAGCGGCGCATCCACCAGAAGCCCGGCCGCACCGAGGTCGTCGCCTGCCGGCCGTGGCTGCTGGCGGAACTGCGCGCGGTGCGCCCGGACCTGGTGCTGCTGCTGGGTGCCACCGCCGCGCAGTCCTTGCTCGGCCCGAAGTTCCGGCTCACCGCCCATCGCGGCGAGCCCGTCGACGCACCCGAGGACGTGACCGAGCTGGTGCCCTCGGCGGTCGCGACCGTGCACCCGTCGGCGGTCCTGCGCGCGCCGGACCGCGATGAGGCCTACGCGGCCTTCGTCGCCGATCTGAAGGCGGCGGGCAAAACGCTCAAATGAGCTGCTTCAGCGCCGCTTCCGCGGATCCCGCGTGCTCGTCCAGGTCCCGCCACGGGTCGTCCTTGCGCGCCAGGCGCTGCTTCTCCTTGGCCAGGCTCCAGCCGGCCGGCTCGGCCTTGCCCAGCTCGCGCCAGTCCAGCGGGGTCGCGGCCGCGGCACCCGGGCGGGCGCGCAGCGAGTACGGCGCGACGAACGTCTGCGCGTAGCCGTTGCGGTTGGCGTCCAGGAAGATCCGGTCGCCGCGCTTGTCCTTGCGCTGGGCCGTGGTCAGGCGGTCCGGGTCGTCCGCGGCCACGGCGTCGGCCAGCGCGCGGGACAGCTCGAGCACGACTTCGGTGTCCGACTTCGCGTCCAGGGGCGCGAGCACGTGGAAGCCGCGGCCGCCGGTCGCCTGCACGAACGGCGTCAGCCCCACCCGCTCGTAGTGGTCGCGGATCCGCCGCGCGACGGCACGCAGCTCGGCGATGTCCGTGCCGTCCGGCGGGTCGAGGTCCAGCACCAGCCGGTCCGGCCGCTCCGGCGCGTCCACTGTGGACAGCCAGAGGTGGAACTCCAGGGTGCCCTGCCGGGCCAGGTAGTCCAGCGTCTCGGCGTCGTCGCAGACCACGTAGTCGTCCGTGCCGCCGCCGCGCCGGGGGACGCTTTCGACGCGGATCGAGTCCGGGAAGTGCTCCCCCGGGTGCTTCTGGAACCAGCCCTGGCCGTCGATGCCGTCGGGGAACCGCCGCAGGGTCAGCGGGCGGCCGCGCAGGTGCGGCAGCATGACGTCGGCGACCGCGCGGTAGTACTCGACGACGTCACCCTTCGTCAGCCCGTCGCCGGGGTAGTACACCTTGTCCGCATGGGAAATCTCGTCGTTCACGCCCGCTCCCGCACCACGTCCGCCGCTTTCTTGTCTTCGCGCAGCCCGGCGAACCGCGGGTGCCGCAGCCGCCCGTCGCGCGTCCATTCGGAGAAGCCGATTTGCGCGACCAGGTCCGGCCGGACCCAGTGCGCCCCCGTTTCCTCGACGGGTCCCGCGAAGGGCGAACGCCCGGTCTCCCGTTCCCGCAGCTGGGCGTGCAGGGACGCCAGCAGCTTTTCGTCGAACCCGGTGCCGACCTTGCCGGCGTACTTCAGGCCGCCGTCCTCGTGGTAGCCGAGCAGCAGCGCGCCGAAGCCGTGCCGCGCGCCCTGCGGGTCGGTGAAGCCGCCGATCACCAGCTCCTGACCCCGCGCGCACTTGAACTTCAGCCAGTCGGGTGACCGGCCGTGGTGGTACGGCGCGTCCGCCCGCTTCGCGATGACGCCTTCCCAGCCGCGCCGGCAGGCCTCGGCGTAGAACTTCTCGCCCTCGGTGTTCCGGTGTGCCGACAGCCGGAGCGGGTCCGCGAAGTCGAACGCGTCGCGCAGCAACGCCTTCCGCTGCCGCAGGGGCAGCCCGGTCGTGTCGTGGTCGTCGTAGTACAGCAGGTCGAACAGGTAGTAGTACACGCGCACCCCGGTGGCCCGCGCGCGGACCGGGTCGCTGACGTGGATCCGGGGTTGCAGCGCGGCGAAGCTGGTGGTGGCGCCGTCGAACGCCACGATCTCGCCGTCCGCCACGAACCGCGGCCCGCCCTGGGCGGCGAGTGCCTCGACGAGCTCGGGGTAGGCGTTGTCCATCACCTTGTGGTTGCGCGAGTAGAGCGTTGGCGGGCCGGCGTCGCGCACGCAGATCGCCCGGACGCCGTCGAGCTTGCGCTCGTAGATCCAGTCGTCGTCGGAGAACCGCCGGTCGGTGAGCGTGGCCAGGGTCGGCTCGCGCCAGCCGGGCCCCGTCACGACGCCTTCAGCGCCTTTTCCAGCTCGGCGCGCGTCATCTTCGAGCGGCCCTTGACGCCCTGCTCGCGGGCGAGCTTGTCCAGGTCGGACTTGGACAGGTCGGTGAGGTCCGGTTCCTTCTTCTTCGTCGTCTTCGGTTTCTTGCCACCGCCCTTGCGGTTCTTCACGCTGCGCGACAGCGCCTCGAAGAGGTCGACGACGTCGGCCGAGGGCTCCGGCTCCTCCTCGTGGGCGATCTCCTTGCCCTGCTTCTTGGCCTCGATCAGCTCCTCGACGCGCTCGGAGTACTCGTCGCGGTAGTCGCCGGGCTTCCACGGCGCGGTCATCTCGTCGACGAGCGCGAGCGCCATGTCCAGCTCCTTGGGCCGCGGCTTCGGAAGGCTGGGCAGGCCGCCCATGACGTCCTTCGGCTTCCGCAGGTCGGCGACGAAGTGCAGGGTGTTCAGCACCATGACGTCCTCGCCGGCGCGGATCGCGCAGAGGTACTCCTTGCCGCGCAGCACGAACTTGGCGACCCCGGCCTTCTCGCTGCGGTCCATCGCCTGCAACAGCAGCCCGTACGCCTTGGCGAAGTCTTCTTTCGCCGGCTTCAGCCAGTACGTGCGGTCGTAGAACCACGGATCGATCTCGTCGAGCTCGACGAACTGCTCGATGTCGATCCGCCGGGACCGCTCGGGGGCGATCTCGTCCAGCTCGTCGGGCTCGACGAGCACGTGGTCGCCGCCGCCGACGTCGTAGCCCTTGACGATCTCGTCCTGGGTCACCTCGTCGCCGGTCCGCTCGTTGACCCGCCGGTTGCGGATCCGGTCCGACGTCCCGCGTTCGAACTGGTGGAAGTGGATCGTGTGGTCCGCCACCGCCGGGTACAGCTCCACCGGAACGGTGACCAGCCCCAGGCTCAGCGCGCCGCTCCACACCGGTCTGGCCATGTCTCGACCTCCTCACCGGCAGCGATACCCGCGCGGCCGGCGCGCGAAACGCGGCGTCGTAGCGGAGGGTGACGCGCCGGAGCCCGCCGCGACGGGGTGGTCTCGGCGGGCTCCGGTGCGTCGTGCGTCAGGCGACTTCGCTGCTGCGGCCCCCGGACCGGTGCAGGCCCAGCATGTCGAGCAGCTGCGCGCAGTCTTCGGGGTTCTTGGCGTTCGCCGCGACGGCCAGGGCCGCCTTGCGCCGCGTCGTGGCCTGCGCGGGCGTGTCCTCGCCCTCCAGGAGGAGGTCCGCCACCGGTCGCAGGTCGTTCCGCTTGTCTCGCATGTTCGCTCCCCTCCGCCAATCCCCGGTCAAGCTGTCGCCGGGGCGTGTACCCGGTCTCATCCCACCCAACACAAGAGGTACCGAACGGGTTCCCGGAGACATCCGACGCTAGGCCGAACGAGTGAATTCGACGGACGCGGACCGGGAACCCGGCAAGGTAGGTGAGACCCACGTCACACAGGAGGCCGGATGGGCACCCAGCTCCGCATCAGCCGCGAGGACGGGTCGCTGCCCTGCGAGGTCTGCGGCTTCCCGACGATGCACGTGGCCCAGGTCGTGGCCGACGACGGGACCGTGCTCGGCCGGACGCTGGTCTGCACGACGTGCCAGCTCGGCAGACACCGGCCCGGCCAGGTGGCCGAGACCGAGGCGCCACCGGACGAGGTGCCGACCAGCTAGCCGTACCCAGCGGGTCGGCTCACGTACCCAGAGGGTCAGTTCGCGTACCCAGCGGGTCGGCTCGTGAGCCGACTGCCCAGGTGCGTGAGCCGACTGCCTGGGTACGTGAGCCGACCGGCTGGGTACGGGGGCCGGCTCATGCCGTGGTGGTCGCCACCGCCTCCACGAACTCCGCCGCCACCTCGTGGAGCTTGCGGTTGCCGTCCTGGGACCGCTTCACCAGCCGCTGGAACGCCTCCTCCGCGGTGATCCGGTGCGCGGCCATGAGGATCCCCTTGGCCTGGTCGATCACCGCTCGCGTCTCGAGCGCGCGGTTCAGCTGGTCGATCAGCTCGCGGGCCGCGAAGTACCGGCGCGCGCTGCGCAGGCCGATCACCACCGTCGCCGTGTACAGCTCGAGGATCTTCGTGCTCAGCTCGCTGAAGCCGTGCTCGCCGAAGCCGAACAGGTTCACCGCGCCGGACATGTCGTCGTCCACCGTCAGCGGCGCGGCCAGGAAGCTCGCCACACCCAGCTGTTCGGCCTTCGACACGAACTGCGGCCACACGTCGCCGACGGCCCCGACGCCGACGCGCACCGGCTGCCCCGTCTCGGCCGCGCGCAGGCACGGACCGTCCCCGATCCGGTACTGCTCGCGATCGAAGTTCACCGCCCGCTGGTCGGTGCTGGCCACCGTCTCCGGCACGCCTTCGCGCACCAGCGTGATGCTCGCCATGTCGGCTCCCGGCACCACCTGCACCACGTGGTCGCAGACCGCCTGCAGCATCTGGCCCAGATCGAGTTCCGAGTCCAGCATCGCGGTCAGCGATTCCATCGCCACCGTGACTTCGTCCAGCCGCGCGGTGAGCTGCTCATGGCCGCCCGTCATCCTTGGTGACGCCCCTCTTCTCGGTGTGCGGGCGCTCTTCACCAGGGAGGACCCGGGCGCGCGCCACTAGTGGGCCGCTAGCGCTTTAACGGGTCCAGCGCGAGATTACTGCATCCCGGTCCGCATAGGCACAAGCGGTCACCGCCGCGGCGACCACGCGCCCGAACGGAGCAACGGCGGTTGCGAGTCGCTCGCACACGGTTAGGCTCGGGTCATCGGTTCAACACAGCAGCCGGCTCGGAACACCTCGAGCGCGGCGCCCCGGCCCGCGCGGTACCAGGACGGCGGCGAACCGGCATGATGGTCCCCCGACCACGAAATCCCCCCTTGCGGCTGCGCACGACGTGGCCCGCTCCGCACACAGTGCTGATCACCGTCAGCGGAGCCCTCGACACCGCGACGGCCGGCGCCCTGGGCGCCCTGGTTTCGGACCGCCTGTGGGCGGTCCCGGAGCGGCTGACCCTCGATCTGTCCGAAGTGGACTTCCTCGGCGTGGCGGGCGTCCGGGTGCTGCTGCACGCGGCGCTGCAGGCCGAACAGAACGACACCGAGCTGCTCGTGATCACCGGCCCGAACCCGATGGTCCGGCGGGCCTTGCGGGTGACGGAAGCCGACCAGCGGCTCACGCTGTCGGCCCGGCGGCCCGAACCCGCACCGGCCTGACCGGTCCGCGAACCGGCGCGGTGGGCCGTCAGCGCGACGAGCCCGCTGCGCCCGCGTGCCCTTCCCGCGACCGGGGCGGGTCCGCACCCTGGTCCAAGGCCCGGGCCTGGGCCCGCTTCGAGCGGACGTGCCGCTCCTCCTTCATCTGCTCGACCGCCTGCGGGTGGTGCAGCTCGAACGCGGGCCGCTCCGACCGGATGCGCGGCAGGTCCAGGAAGTTGTGCCGCGGGGGCGGGCACGTCGTCGCCCATTCGAGGCTGTTGCCGAAGCCCCACGGGTCGTCGACCAGGACCTGCTCGCCGTAGCGGTAGCTCCTCACCACGTTCCAGATGAACGGCAGCGTCGACGCGCCCAGGATGAACGCGCCGATCGTCGAGATCGTGTTCAGCGTCGTGAAGCCGTCACTGGTCAGGTAGTCCGCGTACCGGCGCGGCATGCCCTCGTCGCCCAGCCAGTGCTGGACCAGGAAGGTGGTGTGGAAGCCGATGAACGTCGTCCAGAAGTGCCACTTGCCGAGCCGCTCGTCGAGCATCCGGCCGGTCATCTTCGGGAACCAGAAGTAGATCCCGGCGAACGTCGCGAACACGATCGTGCCGAACAGCACGTAGTGGAAGTGCGCGACGACGAAGTACGAGTCCGTCACGTGGAAGTCCAGCGGCGGCGACGCCAGGATGATCCCGGTGAGGCCGCCGAAGAGGAACGTGACCATGAACCCGACCGACCACAGCATCGGCGTCTCGAAGCTCAGGTGGCCCTTCCACATCGTGCCGATCCAGTTGAAGAACTTGATGCCGGTCGGCACGGCGATGAAGAAGGTCATGATCGAGAAGAACGGCAGCAGCACGGCGCCGGTGGCGAACATGTGGTGCGCCCACACGACCGCCGACAGCCCGGTGATCGCGACGGTCGCGAACACCATCAGCCGGTAGCCGTAGAGGGGTTTCCGGCTGAACACCGGCACGATCTCGGTGACGATCCCGAAGTACGGCAGCGCCACGATGTAGACCTCGGGGTGGCCGAAGAACCAGAACAGGTGCTGGAACATGATCGCCCCGCCGTTGGCCGGGTCGAACACGTGCGCCCCGAGCCGGCGGTCCGCTTCGAGCCCGAAGAGCGCGGCGGTGAGGATCGGGAACGCCAGCAGGATCAGGATGGCGGTGAACAGGATGTTCCAGGTGAAGATCGGCATCCGCCACATCGTCATGCCGGGCGCGCGCAGGCAGACGATCGTGGTGACCATGTTGACCGCGCCGAGGATGGTGCCGAGCCCGGACACGATCAGGCCCATGATCCACAGGTCGCCGCCCACGCCCGGCGAGTGGATGGCGTTGGACAGCGGCGTGTAGGCCGTCCAGCCGAAGTCGGGCGCGCCGCCGGGGGTGAGGAACGAGCTGAGCACGATCAGCCCGCCGAACAGGTAGAGCCAGTAGGCGAACCCGTTGAGCCGCGGGAAGGCGACGTCCGGGGCGCCGATCTGCAGCGGCAGGATGTAGTTCGCGAACCCGAACAGGTTCGGGGTGGCGTACAGCAGCAGCATGATCGTGCCGTGCATGGTGAACAGCTGGTTGTACTGCTCCGGCGACAGGAACTGCAGCCCGGGGCGGGCGAGCTCGCCGCGCATCAGCAGCGCCATCGCGCCGCCCGCCATGAAGAACGCGAACGACGTCGTCAGGTACAGCAACCCGATCTGCTTCGGGTCGGTGGTGCGCAGCAGCGCGAGCAGCGTGCCGCCCTTCGGCCCGCGCCGCGCCACCGCCAAGGGCACCGCCCGCAGGCTCGGTGCCGGCTTCACCTCGGTCATCCGCAACTCCCGCCGCCGGACTGTCCGTACTGCGGGTCTTACTCCTGCCGACGCCGATCCGCGTTACCCCGAACGGGTGGAGCTACGCCCGCAGCGCCGGGAGCAGCTCCTTCTCGGCGAAGTCCAGGAAGCCTTCCTGCTGGTCACCGCCGATCTGGATCAGGGCGACGTCGGTGAAGCCGGCCTTCTCGAACTCGCGGACGCCCGCGACGATCGGCTCGACGTCCGGGCCGCAGGCGATCGAGCCGGCGACGTCGTCCTCGCGGACGAACTGCGTCGCGCCGGCGAACCCGGCCGGCCCCGGCAGCTCGGCGTTGACCTTCCAGCCCCCGGCGAACCAGCGGAACTGCTCGTGCGCGCGCTTCACCGCGGCGTCGCGATCGGTGCCCCACGACACCGGCAGCTGAGCGATCTTGCGGGTCGGCGAACCCGGCTTCGTCGCGTCCCATTCGCTCACGAGCTCCGGCTTCGGCTCGACGGCGATCATCGCGTCGGCGACCGGGGCGAACCGCTGGATCGACTGCGAGCCGGACACGGCGACCCCGATCGGCGTCCGCCTCTCCGGCAAGTCCCACAGCTTCGCCGAGTCGACGCGGAAGTGTTTGCCCTCGTAGTCGAAGTACCCGCCGTCGAACAGCCCGCCGATGATCTGCACGGCCTCGGCGAGCATGTCGTGCCGGACGTTCGCCGGCGGCCAGCCGCGGCCGACGACGTGCTCGTTGAGGTTCTCGCCCGCTCCGAGCCCGAGGGTGAACCGGCCGCCCGAGAGCGCCTGCACCGTCGCCGCCTTCTGCGCGACCACCGCCGGGTGGTAGCGCATGGTCGGGCAGGTCACGAACGTCATCAGCTCGGCGCGGTCGGTGGCCTGGGTGACGGCGCCGAGCACGCTCCAGGCGTAGGGCGCGTGCCCTTGTTCGGTCAGCCATGGCGAATAGTGGTCGCTCATGACCTCGAACTCGAAGCCGGCTTGTTCCGCACCGGCGGCGTACCGGACCAGTTCGTTCGGCCCGGTCTGCTCGGTCATCAGCGTGTAGCCGATCCGCATCGGCGCCTCCTCTCGATCACGCCCCGCGTACCCGCTCTCCGGGTGGGTAACCGGGCGACGGCCGGCGAGTTGATCGCCGCTGCTCATCGCCCGGAAGTGACGTTTACCCGATGATCGACCGGGTATTCATCCCACGGGACGAAGGGAGTTGTCGTGCCTCAGTCGTGGAGCAAGAAGCGCGAGCGCCAGTACGAGCACGTCAAGGACTCGGCCGAGGACCGGGGAGCCGGCCCGGACCGGGCCAAGGAGATCGCGGCCCGGACCGTGAACAAGAACCGCGCGCAATCGGGTGAATCCCGGCAGGCCGGCAAGTCTTCGGTCAAGGACAAGTCCCCGCAGCAGCGCGGCGGCGAGCGGTCCGGAAACCGGAAGGGTCCCGGTGGCCCGACCAAGGACCAGCTGTACAACGAAGCGAAGAAGCGGAACATCAACGGCCGCTCGTCGATGACCAAGAAGGAACTCGAACGGGCGCTGAGCCGGTGACCAGGCCGGAATCACCTGACCACGAAGTGTCGTCATTCCCCCAGATGGGTAGTACCTCCCGCATGGAAGAAACACGAAGCGGTAGCTCGCACAGCGGCAAGCCGACGCTGGACGAGTTGCTCGAAGAACTGGTGGAGCTGCGCCTGCCCGCCATGGCGGAGCAGATCCCCCTCGTCCGGATGCTCACCCACGGCGTGGTCTCGCGCGCGGACTTCGGGCTGGACGCCATCGCGGACGCCAAGATGGCCGTCGACGAAGCGTGTGCCCAGCTCGTCCAGCTGGCCGAACTGGGCACCCAGCTGCACTGCCGCTTCCGGCTGGCTCCCGACGGGCTGCGCGTGACCGTCTCGACGCGGTCGAGCGACCCGCGGCCCCCGAGCGACCGCACCTTCGGCTGGCACGTGCTCACCACGCTGAGCCGGTCGGTGACCGCGCACTGCGACGTCCTTCCCGGCGGAGGCGCGGGCATCGTCACGATCGAGCTGGTGCTCAACCCGGGAACGAGCGCGTGAGCAGCGAGCGCAAAACCCTCCTCCACCGCCCGGACGAATACGCCCACTGCGAGCCGCTGTTCGAGGAGCTGGGCACCCTCGACCCCGCCGACCCGCGGCGCGAGGTCGTCCGCAGCAGGCTGGTGACCGAGCTGCTGCCGCTGGCCGAGCACATCGCCACCCGCTTCTCGGGCCGTGGCGAGCCGCGTGAGGACCTGGTGCAGGTGGCGCGGATCGGCCTGATCAACGCGGTCGACCGGTTCGACCCCACCCGCGGCCACGACTTCCTGTCCTTCGCGGTGCCGACGATCATGGGCGAGGTGCGGCGGCACTTCCGGGACACCGGCTGGTCGGTGCGGGTCCCGCGGCGGCTCAAGGAGCTGCACCTGTCCCTGAGCCAGGGCTCGGCGGTGCTGTCCCAGCGCCTGGGCCGCGCGCCGACGCCGACCGAGCTGGCCGAGCACCTGAACCTGGACGTCGACGAAGTCCGCGAAGGGCTGCTGGCGGGTAACGCCTACCAGGCCCTGTCCGTCGACAAGCCGGTGCACGACGACGCCGAGGCGCTGTCGCTGGCGGACACCATGGGGGAACCGGACCACGAGATGGCCATGGTCGAGAACCACGAGGCCCTCCAGCCGCTGCTCCAGGAACTGCCGAAGCGGGAGCGCGCGATCCTCGTGATGCGGTTCTTCGGCGGGCTGACCCAGACGCAGATCGCCGACCGCGTCGGCATCTCCCAGATGCACGTCTCCCGGCTGCTGTCGCAGACGTTGGAGCAGCTCCGCGGAAAGCTCACCGGCGACAGCTGAGCCCAGCGCCCCTCCGCAGACGTCTTGAACGACTCGTTCAGGACTTCCCCGGCCCTGAACGAGTCGTTCGAGACGTTCCGAGCGCCGCTCAGCGGAGCCAGCCCGGGCGCCCGCCCTTCCGGAGCCGCCGCCACTCGCCCGCGAACCGCTCGCGCAGCTTCTCCGCCGTCTCGGCGTCCCTCGCGTACAACATCCCGAACGTGAACGTGTTCTGCCCTTCGCCGTGCCCGGCGATGGTGAGGTGGTGCAGGACGTCCCGGCCGACCGCGGTGTCCTGGTGCTCGCCCAGCGTGCCCTGGACGGCCTTGACGTTCTTGCGCCACTGCCGCAGCTTCTTGCCGTACACCGGCTTCACCGTGTCGGCGGCGTAGCGGGCCCGCTTCGCCTTCTTGCGGACTTCGTGCAGCGCCGTCTCGAGCTCGTGGCCGGCCAGGCCGCTCGCCGCCGCTTCGGCGCGGCGCAGTTTCGCGGCGGCCTTGCGCACCGGTTCGCGCAACGCGGACTTCGCGGGCTTGCGCGCCCGGGCGGTCAGCGGCGGTTCCTCCACCACGGCGTCCAGCGCGCGCAGCAGCTTCAGGTACCGCTTGCCGGTCAGCGCCGCCATCGCCCGGGTCCGGCCTTCCTCGGTCTCGCGGGCGAAGTACCGCGTGAGGTACTGGCGCAGCGGCCCGAACACCAGCTCCGACGGGAGGTCGTCGAGCTGCTCGCGCAGCCGCTGCTCGCTGACCTCCGCGTCGCGGGCCGGCGCCAGCTGCTGCCCGAGCCACTTCAGCTCGGCCGCGAGCGGCGCGGTCACGTCTTTGTCCACAATGGACCCGAACGTGCGGAGCGAGCTGCGCAGCTTCCGGGTGGCGACGCGCATCTGGTGCACGGAGTCCTCGACGTCCAGCCGGACCCCGACGTCCGCGCGGCGCAGCCGGGCGTGGTGCTCGCGCAACGACGTCAGCACGACCTGGCCCGCGGTCGGCTTCTTGCGGCCGCGGGGCGGCGCGGGGACGCGGTCGCCGATCAGCCGCCGCAGCTTCGACGGCCACGGCGAGGCCGAGGCACCGGCCTCGGCCAGCGCCCGGTCGAACTCCTCGAGCCGGCCGGGGTCGGTTCCGGGGTCGAGCTCCAGCTCCAGCTCACGCCACTCGTCGAGCCGCGCGCTCTCGCCGCCGGCTTCCCCGGTCACGTGGTCGTCGGTCAGCGTCGCGACGGTCCGGCCGTCGCCGTCGGCCAGCCGGTGGGCGAACCGGTCGGTGCGCAGGTGCGCGATCGGCACCAGCTTCTCCCCCACGGTGTAGGCGCGCACGAGCCGGCGGAACCGCCCGGGGACCTTGTTCGGGTCGCCGCCCAGCGGCAGCTGGATCTCCTGCCGCTCGTCGGCGGACACCGGCAGCTTGAGGTGCCAGCCCGCGTCGTGCCCGCCGACGCGGCGGCGCAGCGTGATGCCGCTCCGGGCCAGCCGGAAGGTCTCGGTGTCGTAGTAGGACGCGTCGAGGATCTGCTCGACCGGGTCGTCCTGGGTCTCGACGCCCGCGACGCCGACGAGCCGGGGCACGCCACTGCCCGCCACGATCTCGTACTTGCGCTCGCGCTCGATCACCGACGACGGCGCTGCCATGATCATCCTCCTCGGGGGCCGGTTTACCTGACGGATACCCGGCCGCGGGCGGCCCGACACGGGGATTCGCCGGGCGAGCAGCGGGTATCCGTCCGGGGAACCCGAGCCCCGGACCAGGAGCGTGCATGAACGGCAGCCAGCCCGCAACCGACCTGACCACCGTCCTCGCCGGCGATCACCGGGAGCTGGACCGGCTGTGCACCGAGATCGAGCTCGGTCAGGGCAGTCCCGAGAACCGCAAGGACCTCGCCGACCACCTGATCGCGGAGCTCGTCCGCCACGCCGTCGCCGAAGAGACCTTTCTCGACGGCGACGGCGCTCTCGCGGAGACCGACGGCCTGATGCGGGAGCTGGAGGGAGTGGGACCGCAGGAGACGCGGTTCGAGCGCCTGCTGGGCGGGCTGATCCGCGCCGTGCGCCGGCACGTCCGGGAGGAGGGCCCGGCGGCCGAGCGCCAGGTCGGGCTCACCTGCTCGCCCGAGCGGCGGGTGGAGCTGGGCAAGGAGGTCCTCGCGGTGCGGGACGCCGCGGCGACGCTGCCGCACCCGGACCTGTCCGACCGCGTGCCGCAGGCCGACCAGCTGTGGCCGGGGCCGGGCTTCGTCGACCGGGCGCGGGACGCGCTGCGCCGCGCGGCCGGCTCCCCCGGTTGAGCACCGGGATGGGGTTGACTGGAAGCCCATCCCCGAAGACGACGGAGACGCATGAGCATCGGCGAAGACGAGTGGGCGCGGGACCGGGCCCGGTTCGGGCCGGAGGGCGAACTGGTCGGCCAGTTCGCCGACCTCACGCGCACGCTGCTCGACGTGACGCCGACCGTCGGGGGCGTGCTCCGGCTGGTCGTCGGCGCCGCGAGCGCGATCGTCCCGGACGCCGACCTGGTCAGCGTCACCCTGCGGGAACCCGACGGCACGTTCCACACGCCGGTCGAGACCGATCCGGTCGCGGTGCGGCTGGACCAGGTGCAGTACGACCACGGCGAAGGCCCCTGCGTCGAGTCGGCCCGCCCGGACGGCCCGGCCATCGGCCGGTCCACCGACCTCGCCAACGACCCGCGCTGGCCGTCGTTCGGCCCGGCCGCGGCCGGCTACGGCTACCACTCGGTGCTGGCGACGGCCCTGCTCCCCGACGCCCGGCCGTCGCGGCGCTCGGGCGCGCTCAACATCTATTCGAGCCGGCCGGGCGCGTTCGACAGCCAGGCGGTCGACCTGGCGCTGCTGCTGGCGACGCACGCGTCCCTGGCGCTGGCGCACACGGACGCCGTCGCCGCGGCCGAACTGGAGACGGCGCACCTGCGCCGCGCGGTCGAGGGCCGGGACGTCATCGGCCAGGCGAAAGGCATCCTGATGCAGCGCCGCGGCATCACGGCCGACGAGGCCTTCGACGTGCTGCGCCGCGCGTCGCAGGACCTCAACGTCAAGCTGGCCGACGTGGCCCGGGCGCTCGCCACCCGGCACACCGAGGTCGACCTGCCGCTGGCCGAGGCCTGACCCCGGGCACGAACGAGGGCGGGCACCTTCCCGGGGGAAGGTGCCCGCCCTCGAACCGTCTTACTGGGCCGAGTACGGGGACCGGTGCTCCAGCGACGGGCCGGCGGCCGGGTACTGACCGTCCTGACCGGGCACCGGGGTCACCGTCGCCTGCGGCGCGGGTTCGACCCGCTGCTGCGGTTGCTGCTGCCGGGAGCCCCGCTGGACGACCGCCTCGACCTCCTGCTCGCCGCGGATGCGCGACAGCGCGGCGAGCGTGATCGCGTGGGCCACGGCGAGGATCAGCAGCAGCACGCCGAGCCGCCCGACGACGCCCGGCAGGTCGCTCCCGCCCATGTCGATGGTCGAGACGAGCGCCAGCACCCCCAGCGTCGCCAGGTGGAACAACACCGTGACCAGCCGGGTCATCGAGGCGCCTGCCGCCGGATCGCCGTAGGAGCTCTCCAGGTAGCGGCGGCCGCTGCGGTAGATGATCTGCCCGTCGATCAGGACCAGCGCCACGCCGATCGCGAGGAACGACAGGTACGCGTTCGTGGTCATGCCGGGATGCTCCTTCTCCTGGGGGGACCTCTTCGGGTGAGTACCCGGCCGGTTGCGCAGGGAAACGCCGCCGTCACCCCGTGAAGGTGTCCGGGTCCGGGCCCGTGCGGCGGCCGTCGTCGAGCTTGCCGATCGCCGTCATGTCCTCGTCGTCGAGTTCGAAGCCGAACACGTCGATGTTCTGCTTGATCCGCTCCGGCGACGACGACTTCGGGAAGACGATGTTCCCGAGCTGCAGGTGCCAGCGCAGCACCACCTGCGCGGCCGTCCGGTCGTGCTTCCCGGCCAGTTCGACGAGCACGGGGTCTTCCAGGACCTCCGCCTGGGCCAGCGGGCTCCACGCCTCCGTGGCGATGCCGTGCTCCTGGTGGTAGGCGCGCAGTTCCGTCTGCTGCAACGCGGGGTGCAGCTCGATCTGGTTGACCGCGGGCACCGTGCCGCTCTCCTCGGCGAGCCGGTCGAGGTGGGCGGGCTGGAAGTTCGAGACGCCGATGGCACGGGCCTTGCCCGCCCGCAGGATGTCCTCGAAGCCCTGCCACGTGCGGACGAAGGTGTCCTTGTGCGGCAACGGCCAGTGGATCAGGTACAGGTCGACGTGGTCGAAGCCGAGGCGCCGCAGGCTGCCCTCGAGCGCGGTGATCGCGTTGTCGTGGCCGTGCGCGTCGTTCGCGAGCTTCGTCGTGACGAACACCTCGTCCCGCGCGACCCCCGACTGCGCGATGCCGGCGCCGACCCCGGCCTCGTTCCGGTACATCTGCGCGGTGTCGATGTGGCGGTAGCCGGCCTCGAGCGCGGTCCGCACGGCCTGGGCGGTCTCCTCGGGCGGGATCTGGAACACGCCGAACCCGAACTGCGGGATCCGCACGCCGTTCCCCAGCTCCACGGCCGGGACGTCGGGGGTAGTCATGCCAGCCGCCTACCCGAGGCCTCCGGGCGCGAAACACGGCGGGGCGCAGCCGCCCCGCCGTGTCACCCGATCGTGTAGTGCCTACGTGCCCGGGCGGTCCACGTCACCGCGCCACGCACCGGTCGCCCCGCCGCGCTGCTCGATGAACTCCTTGAACCGCTTCAGGTCGGCCTTCACCCGGCGGTCGAGCACTCCGAGCTTGTCCGCGACGTTTTCGGCGAAGCCCTCGGGGTCGATGTCCATCTGGGCGGTCACCCGGGTGCGCGCGTCGTCGAGCCGGTGGAACGTGATCACGCCGGCGTGGTCCGGACCGGAGTCCGACGTCCAGGCGACGCGCTCGTCGGGGTGCTGCTCGGTGATCGTCGCGTCGAATTCGCGCGTCACGCCACCGAACCGGGTCACCCAGTGGGTGTGGGTGGCGTCGACCTGACGGATCTCTTCGACGCCTTCCATGAACCGCGGGAACTCCTCGAACTGCGTCCACTGGTTGTACGCGGTCGAAACGGGGACTTCCACGTCCACGATTTCGGTGATCGTGCTCATGCACTCTCCTCCTCGTCGGTGGTGGTGCGGCTCGGCTACCCGGTGCCGGACCGGTCAAACCCGGCGTGGTTGACCCCGGGCGGGGCCGGGTACACGGCGGCCAGGCAAGGAGGTGTTCCGTGATCGAAGAAGTGAACAAGAAGCCGGCGGCCGACCGCTCGGTCGGCGAGCTGGTGACGGACCTGACCGACGAGGTCAAGCGGCTCGTCCGGGACGAGATGCGGCTCGCGGTCTTCGAGCTGCAGCGCAAGGGCAAGAAGATGGGCCTCGGCGCCGGGTTGTTCGGCGCGGCGGGCCTGTTCGCGCTGCTCGGCGCCGGCACCCTGGTCGCGGCCGCCGTGCTGGCGCTCGCGCTGGTCGTGCCCGGCTGGCTGGCGGCGGTGATCGTCGCGGTCGCGCTGTTCCTGGTCGCCGGGATCGCCGCGCTGGTCGGCAAGAAGGAGGTCTCGCAGGGCGTGCCGCCGGTGCCGGAAGAAGCCATCAGCGGCGTCCGGGAGGACGTGGAGACCGTGAAGCAGGGAGTGCACACATGAGCGGGGACTTCCCGAAGAACGCCGAGGAGGCGCGGCTCGACCGCGACACCACCCGGGAGGAGCTGAGCGAGACCCTGGAAGCGCTCGGGCAGAAGCTCGACGTGAAGAGCCGGGTCAAGGAGAACGTCGACGAAAAGCTCGACCAGGCGACGGCGAAGGTCGCCGACGTGACGAACGAGCCGACCGCGGTCAAGTTCCGCCAGGGCGCCGACATCGTGCGGAGCAACCCGTTGCCGGTCTTCGTCGGCGTGCTGGGCCTGGTGATCGTGATCCGGCTGATCCTGCGACGGAGGAACAACTCGTGAACAAGGTCCTGTACAAGCCGCTGAGCTGGGTCGCCGGCGCCCTTGGCGGCATCCTGGCCGCCCAGGCGTTCAAGCAGGTCTGGAAGCGCGTGGCCGGCGAAGAGGACGCGCCCGACGCCACCGACCGCGACTACACCTGGCGGCAGGTGATCATCGCGGCGGCGGTGCAGGGCGCGATCTTCGCCGCGGTCAAGGCCGCGACCGAGCGGGCGGGCGCCATCGGCTACCAGAAAGCGACCGGCGACTGGCCGGACGACTGATCACAGTGTCCCTTGTGGACGGCGGGAGGCGGGTCCGCCGGGCGGTCACGCCTCCCGGCCGGGCTCGGGCACCGGGGTCAGGCCCGCGAGCGCGGAGCCGACCCCGGAGTGGATGGCGAGCAGCACGTCCGCGCCGGTGGCCTCCAGCGCGCGCGTGACCGCGTGGCCGCCGAGGACGACCGTGAGCTCGGCGCGGCTGTTCGCCTCGAGCAGAGACCGGACGCCGGCGCAGCTGAGGAAGGCGACCCGGGTGAGGTCGACGACCAGCCGCTCGCCCGCGGCGAGGGCTTCGTCGAAGATTTCGGCAGTGGCGACGTCGATGTCACCCACTAAAGTGACCACGCGGATGCCGCCCGGTCGCTCGGTGGTGGTGTAAGTCAGGCCGGACGGTTGGTCGATCGTGCGAAAGCCGTACATGGCGCTCCCTAACGCAGCGTGCAGGGGCGCTGACCGGAGCACGTGTGTCTGAACAACAGCCAACCCCTTGACCGTACGCGTCTGCGTCCTCAGGTCAAGCCCGCCGGTTTCCCGGTCGCTACCTCGGGTAACCGCCGGACGACCGAGGTCCGGCCCGGAAGGAGATCCATGCGAGTCGTGATCGTCGGCGGTGGTTTCGCCGGTTACCACGCGGCCAAGAGCCTGCGGAAGGAAGCCGGCGAGGACGTCGAAGTGGTCGTGCTCAACCCGACGGATTACTTCCTCTACCTGCCGTTGCTGCCGGAAGTGGCGGCCGGGATCCTCGACCCGCGCCGCGTGGCCGTTTCGATCCCCGAGACGCTGCCCGGCGTCCGTCTCGTGCTCGGCGTCGCGACCGGCGTCGACTTCGACGCCCGGCACGTCACCTACACGGATCCGGAAGATCAAGAGCACCGGATCGGGTACGACCGGCTGGTGCTCGCCGCGGGCAGCGTCAACAAGCTGCTGCCGATCCCGGGCGTCCCGGAGTACGCGCACGGGTTCCGCGGGGTGCCCGAGGCGCTCTACCTGCGCGACCACATCACGCGCCAGATCGAGCTGGCCGCCGCGGCCGAGGACCCCGCCGAACGCGACGCGCGCTGCACGTTCGTCGTCGTCGGCGCCGGCTACACCGGGACCGAGGTCGCCGCGCAGGGGCCGGCGTTCACCGCCGCGCTCGCCGAGCGCCACCCTGAGCTGGCCGGGCAGAAGATCCGCTGGCTGCTGCTCGACGTCGCCGAAAAGGTGCTGCCCGAGCTGGACAAACGCCTCGGCAAGACGGCCGACGAGGTGCTGCGCGCCCGCGGGATCGAGGTGCTGATGAAGACTTCGGTCGACCACGCCGACGAGAAGGGCGTCACGCTGACGAACGGCACGCCGGTGCCCACCCGCACTCTGGTGTGGTGCGTCGGCGTGCGGCCGGACCCGCTGGTGGCCGAACTCGGGCTCGAGACGGCGAAGGGCCGGCTCTGCGTGGACACCCAGCTCGTCGTGCCCGGCCACGACGACGTCTTCGCCTGCGGCGACGCGGCCGCGGTGCCCGACCTCACCCGCCCCGGCCAGTACACCGCGATGACCGCGCAGCACGCCGAGCGGCAGGGGAAGCTCGCCGGGCGCAACGTCGCGGCCTCGCTCGGGTACGGCCGCCGCGGCACCTACCGGCACCACGACCTCGGCTTCGTCGTGGACCTCGGCGCCGGCGCCGCCGCGGCGAACCCGCTGCACATCCCGCTTTCCGGGCTCCCGGCGAAGGCCGTGACCCGCGCCTACCACCTCATGGCGATGCCCGGCAACCGCGTGCGCACGGCCGTCGACTGGATCCTGGAGCGGCTGACCGGCCGCCAGACCGTCCAGCTGGGACTCGTCCGCTCCGGCGCGGTGCCGCTCGACACCGACTCCCCCGAACTCCCGCGCCGCTGAAAGGAAACCCATGACCGCCGAACCCGACCCCGTCCGCTCCGAGGGCCCGTCCGTCGTCACCGCCGGCGACCCGTCCGGCCCCAAGATCATCGTGCTCGACCCGGCCAGTGCCGCGCGGCACGACGAGCTGCCGGCGACCTGGCGGCCGCTGGCCGAGAAGCGCGGGATCTTCTGGTGCCGGGTGCCCGCCGGCGGCGCCCTCACCGAAGCCGACGACCTCGTGGGCGACCACGGGCCGGGCGACCCCGACATCGCCGTCGTGGCGAGCGGTCCCTTCGCCGCCGAAGCCCTCCAGCTCGTCGAACGCCACGCGGGCGCGGCCACGCACCTGCTGCTGGTCGACCCGGCATCGGACGCCTCCCACCCGTCCGGCGACGCCGCACAGGCCGACGAAGCCTGGCTGGCCGAGCGCGACGACGTCGTGGCCAAGCTGCGCGAAGCGGGCACCGAGGTGCGGGTGGTCGCGTCGACCACCGGGGGCCCGGAGGACCGCGTTCCGCCGCCGCTGCCACTCGGTCACCCGGACGTGGTGGCGGCCGTCCGCTCGGCGCTCGGCGACCTTTAGCCCGGCCGGTTCTTCGGCAGGCCGGTCGTGGTCTTCAGTCTTCGTCGAAGACCGACAGGGCCTGACGGCGGTGCAGCAGGTCGACGGCGGCGTCGAGCTGGTGTTCGAGGTCCTTGAGCCGGAGCCGCT
This sequence comes from Amycolatopsis sp. cmx-4-37, assembly GCA_049998055.1. Taxonomy (GTDB): domain Bacteria; phylum Actinomycetota; class Actinomycetes; order Mycobacteriales; family Pseudonocardiaceae; genus Amycolatopsis. The sequence continues at coordinate 58,747 of JAEBEK010000012.1, forward strand.
CCTCCGCGGTCAGCCCGCCGTGGTGGAGGGCGCCCTTGCGCAGCCGGTACTCCTCGTCGACCAGGTCGGCGATGCGATCGGTGATTTCGTGGCCTGCCATGGGAAATCCCCTCCTGTCCGCCCGCGAGCATACGCCGCGCGGGCCGCCCCGCCCGGGTGATCCGGATCGCGCGAGGGCGCGAAGTCACCGGCGACGCACGGCCCGACTGCGAGCGCCCCAATGTGGCGTTCGGTGCGCCCACGCACCCAACGCGGCGTTCAGTGCACCCCACGCACCCACCTCCGCCTACGCCTGCGCGCCGCCGCGGGCCAGCTCCACGAACCCCCGCACCACCGGTGCCACCGCCCCGGCCCGCCAAGCCAGCCCCAGGTCGATCACCGGTACCGGGTCCGCCAGCCGTCGCAGCACCACGCCGCGGCGCTTCAACGCGCGCGCCCGGTGCTCCGGCACCGCCGCGACCCCCGCGCCCTCCGCGACCGCGCGCATCAGCTGCTCGTCCTCCGGCTCCTCGCGGACGATCCGCGGCACGCCGCCCGGCCAGACCTGCGCGCTGATCGCGTCGTACTGGCCCGGCCCGTTCTCGCGCGGCCAGAACACCACCGGCTCCGCCGCGATCCACGTCCGGCGCAACCGGCCGCGCCGCCGGGCGAGCGCGTGCCCGGAGGGCAGCGCGAGCAGCACCTCCTCCGCGCCCACCACCGCCACCTCGATGCCCGGGGCCACCACCGGCGGCCGGACGAACCCCACGTCGATCTCGCCCGCCGCCAGGCGCGCCAGGTTCAAGCTCGTCCACCCCGTCTCCAGCGCCAGCGAGACGTCCGGGTGCCGCGCCCGGTACGCCGCCACCAGGTCGCCGGCCAGCGGGCCGGGCGCCGAACGCGTGTAGGCGATCCGCAGCCGGCCCACGTCGCCGCGGCCGGCCGCCGCGATCACGCCGCGCGCCCGGTCCAGGCGCTCCAGCAGCTCCCCCGCCTCCGCCGCCGCGACGCGCCCCGCCTCCGTCAAGCCGAACCGCGGACCCGAACGGTCGAGCAGCGCCACGCCCAGCTCCGCTTCGAACGCCCGGATCTGCTGGCTCAGCGACGGCTGCGACACGAACAGCCGCGCGGCCGCCCGCGTGAAGTGCATCTCCTCGGCGAGCACGGCGAAGTAGTGCCATCGGCGCAGGTCCACCCAGTCACTATAGGCCGGGCCTATAGATCAAGAGAGACGAAGTCTTGGACCGCCTCGCGCGGTCCGCCTGAGACTGGCGACGTGAACCGCACCGACCGCAAGCGCCACGCCCTCGCCGCCGCCGCGGCGGCGAACCTCCTCGACCCGATGGCCGGGTTCGTCGACCTCGCCGGGATCCGCGAAGCCGTCGAAGACCTGACCAAGGCGTTCGCGCCGCTCGGGCGCGTCCAGCACACCGTCGCCGCCAAGGCGTGCGGGCTGGCGCCCGTCCTGCGGTACCTCGCCGACCTCGGGGTCGACGCCGAGGTCGCGAGCCCGGGCGAGACGGCGGTCGCCGAAGCCGCCGGTGTCCGCGGCCCGCGGCTGGTCCTCGACTCCCCCGCCAAGACCACCGCCGAGCTGGCGCACGCCCTGCGCGAGGGCACGGCGATCAACGCCGACAACTTCCAGGAGCTCGCCCGCCTCGACGACCTCGTCGGGAAGGATCCGCGCTCGGTGCTCGGGCTCCGGATCAACCCGCAGGTCGGCGCCGGCCGGATCGGCGACACCAGCACCGCCACCTCGACGTCCAAGTTCGGCATTCCCTTGCGGGACGACCGGGATCGAGTCCTCGAAGCCTTCACGCAGCGGCCGTGGCTGACCCGGCTGCACGTCCACGTCGGCTCGCAGGGCTGCCCGCCCGAGCTGATGGCCGACGGCGTCGCCGCGGTGCACGCCCTCGCCGAGGAGATCAACGCCGCGGCCGGGCGCCGACAGGTCACGAGCCTCGACCTCGGCGGCGGCCTGCCGGTGAACTTCGCGTCCGAGGACCCGGGCCCGACACACGCCGACTACGTCGCGACGCTGCTGGCGAAAGTCCCGGCCCTCGCCGACGGGCGCTACACCTTCGTCACGGAGTTCGGCCGGTCTCTGCTGGCGAAGAACGGCTTCCTGGTCAGCACCGTCGAGTACACGAAGGTCGCCGGTGGCCGCCCCATCGCCGTGACGCACGCGGGCGCGCAGGTCGCGGCCCGCACGGTCCTCCAGCCGGAGCACTGGCCGTTGCGCCTGACCGCGCTCGACGCGGCGGGCCGCGCGAAGACCGGACCCGACGTCTCGCAGGACATCGCCGGGCCGCTCTGCTTCGCGGGCGACCTCCTGGCGAAGGAGCGGCCGCTCCCGCTGCTGGAGCCGGGCGACCTCGTGGTCGCGCACGACACCGGCGCCTACTACTTCGGCGCGCACTACGCCTACAACACGCTGCCGCGCCCGGCCGTGCACGGCTTCACGGTGTCCGAACGCGGTGACGTCCGGTTCACGCCGATCCGCCGCGCGCAGTCCCTGGCCGAGCTGGTCGCCGACGCGGGCGGCGAGTACGTCGGAGCGCTCCCGGAAGCATGATCACCGGCGTAGCATCCGGGCACGCCGAGGCTCCTGCTGTCCGGCCTCGGCATCGGCGTGGCGATCGCCGGGCCGCGCCGGGCGCTGCGGACGTGGTGGCTCGCGGGCGGGATCGGGGTCGCCGTCGTGCTCGCCGCGCCGGTCGTTCTCTGGCAGGCGTCGCACGGCTGGCCCATGCTCACGGTCGCCGGCGGGATCAGCGAAGACGACGGCGGCGAAAACCGGGCGCTGTTCGTGCCGATGCAGCTGGTCCTGCTCTCGCCGGTGCTGGTGCCGGTGTGGATCGCCGGGCTCGTGCGGCCGTGGCGGGACCCGGAGCTGCGCTGGGCCCGGGCGCCGGCGATCGCCTACCCGGTGGTCTGCGTCGAGCTCCTGACCGTGGGCGGGAAGCCGTACTACGCGATCCCGCTGCTGCTGCCGCTCGTCGCGCTCGGCGCCGATCCGGCCCTGCACTGGCTGCGGCGCGGCGGGACGGTGCGGCGGGCGCTCACCGGCGCGGCGGCCGCGGTGTGCCTGGTCGTGTCCGTCCTCATCGGACTCCCGATGGTGCCGCCCTCGGCGCTCGACGGCGTGCTGCTGGCGATGAACAAGGAACCGGGCGAGCAGGTCGGCTGGCCGGAGTTCACCGACACGGTGGCCGGCGCGTGGGCGCGCATCCCGGCCACCGAACGGGACACGGCGGTGATCGTCGCCGGGAACTACGGCGAAGCCGGCGCGCTGGAGCACTACGGGCCCGCACGCGGGCTGCCCCAGCCGTATTCGCCGCACATGTCCTACGCCGACTGGGGCCCGCCGCCGGACCGGCTGGTCGGCCCGGTGCTGCTCGTCGGCGGCTTCGAGCGCGACTCACCCGCGGCCCACCTGATCACCGGCTGCCACGCGGTGGCCAAGAACCGCACGGCCGGCGGCGTCGACAACGACGAGAACGGCACCGTGCTCTCGCTGTGCACGCTGACCGAGCCGTGGTCGACCGCGTGGCCGAAACTGCGGCAGTTCTACTGAGCCCGGTTCGCGCTACCCTCTGGCGCATGGTGGCGAGGCGCACGGCGGTGGCCGTGGTGGGGGCGGGCCCGGCCGGACTCACGGTGGCGAACCTCCTGCGGCGCGCGGGAATCGGCTGCGTGCTGCTGGAGCAGGAGAGCCGGGCGTTCATCGAACAGCGGCCGCGGGCCGGGTTCATCGAGGAGTGGGCGGTCCGCGGGCTGGAACAGCGCGGGCTCGGCGAGCAGCTGGTCGCGAAGGCGCCGCGGCACGAGAAGTTCGAGTTCCGGTTCGCCGGGCGGCGGCACGCCTTCCGCTACGGCGACGTCACCGGGCAACGGCATTTCGTCTACCCGCAGCAGCTTCTCGTCACCGACCTGGTCACCCAGTACACCGAGGCGGGCGGCGAAGCGGTCTTCGAGGTCTCCGACGTCCGGCTGCACGACCTGACGTCGGGCTCCCCCGCCGTCACCTTCCGCACCGCCGATGGTGAGCACCGGATCGACTGCGATTTCATCGCCGGCTGCGACGGCGCCCGCGGCGTCTCCCAGGGCCACCTCCCTCCGGAAACCACCGTGAAGGCCCACCACGACTACGGAATCGGCTGGCTGGCCCTGCTCGCCGAGGCACCGCCCTCCGCCGACGGCGTGCTGTTCGGCATCCACCCGCGCGGGTTCGGCGCGCACATGGCCCGCACTCCGGCGGTGACGCGGTTCTACCTGCAGACCGCGGCGGGCGATACCGAAGCGGACTGGCCCGACGAGCGCGTCTGGACGGAACTGCAGGCCCGGCTCGCCGTGCCCGACGGCCCGATCATCCCCGGAAAGCTGATCGAGAAGCGGATCCTCGACATGCACAACTACGTCGTCGAGCCGATGGCGCACGGCCGCCTGCACCTGGCGGGCGAGTCGGCGCACCTGGTCGCGCCGATCGCGGCGAAGGGCATGAACCTCGCCCTGCACGACGCGTTCCTGCTCGCGGAGGCCTACCAGGCGCACTACGCGGGCGATCCCACCCGGCTGGCCGGGTACTCCGACGCGTGCCTGCCGCTGGTGTGGCAGTACCAGGAGTTCTCCTTGTGGCTGTCGGACATCTTCCACAACACCGCGGCCACGGGCGAAAACCCGTTCGCGGCGCGCATCGCGGAGGCCCGGATGCGCCGCCTGCTGGGTTCGCCCGCGGCCGCGGCGGCGTTCGCGGAGCTGTACATCGGCAAGAACGCCGATCTTTAGGAAGACACAGCGTCAGCTCCAGGCGACCTTGAACACCCAGGCGAAGCGGCCCGCCTGCCGGGCCGCGGCCGGGACGTCGATCACCAGCGAGCCGTTCTCCACCGTCCAGTGCAGGTTTCCGCGGTAGCCCAAGAGCGTCACCCGGTCCCCCGAACGGATCGGCACCGGCGCGTCGACCACCAGCCGGCTGCCCGGCGCCACCAGTGAGTGCACGTAGAACGCCTCGTTCTGCTTCACCGTGAACCGCAGGTCGCCGAGCTGGGCCATCCGCGACCAGTACGTCGTGCCGTAGATCGCCTCGCCGTTGACCTTCAGCCACGCGCCCGCGTCGCGCAGGTGCTTCTGCATGACGTCCGGGATGGTGCCGTCGAAGTCCGGGCCGATGTCGAGCAGGAAGTTGCCGTTCTTCGACACGATGTCGACGAGGGTCCGGACGACCTCCTCCGCCGTCATGTACCGGTCGTCCGGGGTCGCGCGGTTGTAGCCGTAGGAGAACGGGTCGAGGCCGCGGCTCGCCTCCCACTTCGCCACCACGGTGTTCGGGTAGGTCGTGTACTCCGGCGTCGTGAAATCGTGGTCGGGGATGCCGCCGCGGTCGTTGTAGGTGACGTCCTTGGGGCGCTTGCGGTTCTTCGCGTGGTTGAAGTACTCGGTGAGCACGGTCCGGCTGTCGTTGACGCCGCCGATGTCGAACCACAGGACGTCCGGGTCGAACTCCGAGATCAGCTCGAGCACCTGTGGCGCCTGGTAGTCGCGGACGAAGTCCTTCCCGGCCGTGTAACCGGTGTAGGGCAGCGGCGCGCCTGTGTACGGGTTGCGCGGCGCGTGGCCCATCCACGGGTTGTCCGGGTTGAACCACTCGGGCAGGGAGAAGTACAGGCCGTTGCGCAGCTGCGGCGTGTACTTGCGCGACGCGGTGAAGAGCTCGTCGATGATGTTGCGCTTCGGGCCGAGCTTGACGGAGTTGCGGTCGCTGACCTTGGTGTCCCACAACGCGAAGCCGTCGTGGTGCTTGGACGTCAGGACGTAGTACTCGGCGCCCGCGTCCGCGATCAGCTTCAGCCACGTGCGCGGGTCGAACTTCGCCGCGGTGAACATCGGGATGAAGTCGTCGTAGGCGAAGTCCTCGCCGTACTTCTCCTTGTGGTAGGCGTAGGTCGCGCCGTTCGGGTCCTGCTGGTTCTGCCAGTACCACTCCGCGTACTGCTGCCCGACCGGCGCCCAGGCGGGCACGGCGTACACGCCCCAGTGGATGAAGATGCCGAACTTGCTGTCGTTGAACCAGTACGGCGCACGGTGCGTCGAGAGCGACGCGTCGGTCGGCCGGAAGTCCGGGACGCCGAGGGTGATCGGGACCTGCTGGGTGGCCAGGGTGCCGCGCCCGGCCGTGACGCGGACCTGGCCGTTCGTGGTGGTCCCGGGCGGCACGGACGCGTTCGGCGCGAGCCCGAGCCGGACCGTCGCCTGCTCCCCCGGTGCCAGTGCGCGGATGGTCGCCGGCACGGTCGTGCGGCCGCCGGGGACGTCGACGGTGACGGTGATCTTGTCGCGGGCCCCGAGCCACACCGTTCCCGCGTTGACGACGGTCGCCTCGGCGGCCTGCGGACCGCCGTCGGTCAGCAGGTTGGCCGTCGAGCGGCCGTCGAGGATCAGTGCCGAGCGGCCCACGGCGACCGGCTGCAGGGTGAGCGCGAAGACGTGCAGGCTGGAGACGTTCGGCGCCGGCGTGGCCGTGGTGGGCAGGGTCAGGGCGACGGCGTCGCGGGCCGGGTCGACCCAGACCTGGCCGGTGGCCAGGGAAACCGGGTTCTCGTCGACGACTCCGCCGGGGGCGTAGCGGGACGGCGAGACCAGGGCGCCGCTGCCGGTGTACCAGTCGGGACCCGACAGGGAGCCGGTGCTCGTGCTGCCGTCGGCGTAGTGCACGGTCGCCGTGCCGCCGGTGGTGCCGTAGCTGGCGGCGACCAGGAAGTAGGCGACGAAGTACCGCCCCTTCGGCAGGTCGATCGTCTGGCCGGTGGCGGCGATGTTGTTCTTGGCGCCGGCGGCCGCGGAGCCGAGCTTGAACGGGACGCCGCCGACGGTCGCGGTCTGCCCGGCCGGGAGGTGCTCGGCCGGGAAGGTGTAGCCGGAACCGTCGAAGTCGCCGCCGGTGGCCGCGGCGCTGTCGATGCCGTCGTTGGAGAACCAGGCGTCGAGCGCGACCGGGACGGGCGGCGGGGGCGGGACGATCGGCGTGCCGGGGCTGTCCGGGGCGGCGCCCCCGGGCACGGCCGCACCGGCGGGACCGAGACCGGCCGCGCTGAGCGCGACGGCGCCTCCCAGGGCGATGCCGAGGGCTTGACGGCGAGGGAAGGTCGTCACTGAACCTCCAGGGATCGGATGACTACGGCGGAATGACGACCGAGTTCGTCCCTTGCGGGCCGATCTATCACTGACGGAGCTGATTCATCCGATGACTGACCCTGCTCGTTGCGCCTTCCGCTGTCAAGGGGCCAACCGGAGCGATCGAACTGAACCGGGTCCGTGTCCGGCCCGTAGTCCTCGGTAACGAGCTGCAGCACTCGCCGTCAGAACCAGCCGCGTCGAAAGGCCAGACCGATGTCCCCCTACCCGAGCGCGCTGAGCCGCCGCGCGATCGCCATGCTCAAGGCGATCGGCGAGGGCCGCGCCGAGCTCCGCTGCAGCTGTGAACCCGACCTCCGCGTGGACGGGTTGTCCTGCTGTGACCAGAACACCGCCCACGACCTCGCCCGCGCCGGGCTGATCCGCGCGGTCGGCGTCACCGTCGTCGGCCAGTGGGCCCCGGCCGAACTGACCGAAGCCGGGCACCGCGCGCTCGGCTCGGATCTTCCCGCCGCCGCAGCCTGAGCCTCCCGCTCGAAGTCCGTCCGGAGCCGGGGACCGCGGCAGAAACCTCGGAAATGCGCTGAACCGGGCCGGGCCGGTGGCCGTGCTTTGGGTGAGGGCGTCTCGCACACGCCCTCCGGAGTCGCCATGATGCAACGATCCGGGCCAGCCTCCGCCCGATCGGGACCGGGCCACTCCGGCGAGCGGCCGTCGCGGCAACGGCCACCTCGCGCGGGCCCGTCCGGCATCCCCAGAATCCCGGACGGGCCCGCTCCGCCCGCCGTGTGCACTGTCCGGGATCTTGTCCGATTCGGTCACCTGATCAGCGGTCGCTGGTCCGGAGCAGTCACGCCACTGTGAGTACATGCGACGCTTTCTGGCTCTAGGCGCGGCAGTACTGGCGGGGATCGGCATCCTCACGACGTCCGGTAGCGCGAATCCGGAAAGCGCTGTCCCGGTGGTCGCCGAGCACGCCGTCGGCGGCTGGGTCGGCACGTGGGCCGCCTCGCCCGCGTCCGCCGTCGCCAACACCCCGGACGGCTACCCGGGCTACTCGATCCGCAACGTCGTGCACAGCAGCGCCGGTGGCAACCGGGCGCGCGTGCACCTGTCGAACGCCTTCGGCGCCTCTCCCCTGACCTTCGGGCACGTCACCGTCGCGGTGCAGGGCACCGGCCCGGACGCGGTGCCCGGCACCCTGCGGTCCCTCACTTTCGGCGGCGCGGCGAGCGTCGTCGTCCCGGCCGGCGCCGAGGCGCTGAGCGACCCGGTGAACGTCCGGATCCCGGCCGACGCCAACCTGCTCGTCACGACCTACGTGCCCACCAAGTCCGGGCCCGTCACCTACCACCCGGCCGCGTCGCAGACGTCGTACTTCACCCGCGCGGGCGACTTCGCCGGCAGCGAGTCGGGTGCGCCCTACACCGAGCAGACGTCGGTGTGGCACTACGTTTCCGGCGTCGACGTCCAGGGCGGGGCCGAGGCCTCGATCGTGACGCTCGGCGATTCGATCACCGACGGCGTCGGCTCGGTCGCCGGGGCCAACCACCGCTGGCCGGACTACCTCGCGGACCGGCTGCACGGCCGCTTCGGCGTCCTCAACGCGGGCATCAGCGCCAACCGGTTGCTGCTCGACGTGCCCGGTTCCGGCGCCGGCCAGAACGCGTTGTCCCGCTTCGACCGCGACGTGCTGAGCGTCGGCGGCGTGCGGACGCTGATCGTGCTGGAAGGCATCAACGACATCCAGCAGGACCCGCACCAGACCGACCCGAACGCGATCACCTCGGCCTACCGCCAGCTGGTGACGCAGGCGCACGCGCGCGGCATCCGCGTCCTCGGCGGCACGCTCACGCCGTTCAAGGGCTGGGGCGTCTACGACGAAACCCTCGAAGCGACGCGCAGCGCGGTGAACACGTTCATCCGCACCAGCGGCGTCTTCGACGGAGTCGTCGACTTCGACGCCGCCGTCCGCGACCCGGCCGACCCGCTCCGGATGCTCCCCGCGTACGACTCCGGCGACCACCTCCACCCGGGCGACGCGGGCTACGAGCGGATGGCCGCCGCGGTCCGCCTAGACCGGCTGTGAGCGCGGGATGAACAGCACCGCCACCAAGCTGAGCAGCGCCACGGCGACGAGGTAGAGCGACACCGAAAGCGAAGTCCCGGTGGAGGTCTGCAACGCCGTCGCGATCAGCGGTGCGAACCCGCCGCCGAGCACCGCGCCCACCGCGTACGAGAACGACGCGCCGCTGTAGCGGTAGCGCGGCTCGAACAGCTCCGCGAACAACGCCGACTGCGGCCCGTACGTCGCGCCGAGACCGATGTTCAGCACCACCACGGCCACGATCAGCCAGACCGCGGCCTTGGTGTCCACCAGCAGGAAGAACGGGATCGGCCAGACGACCAGCAGCACCGATCCGGCCAGGTACACCGGTTTGCGGCCGACGCGGTCCGACCACGCCGCTGTGACCAGGATGCTCACCAGCCACGTCACGCTGCCGACGATGACCACCACCAGCAGGGTGGTGCGATCGATCTTCAGCACCGACGTGCCGTAGGACAGCAGGTACGCCAGGAAGATGTAGCCGATCGCGGTGTTCGCGATGAAGCTGCCCGACGCGACGAGCACCGAGCGCGGCCGTTCGCGGAAGACGTCGACCATCGGCCGGCTGCTGCGCGCCTCGGACTCCCGCAGCCGCGCGAACACCGGCGTCTCCTCGATCCGCAGCCGGATCACCAGGCCGACGCCGACGAGCACGATGCTCGCCAGGAACGGCACCCGCCAGCCCCACGCCGCGAACTGCGCGTCGGTCATGGTGCGGCCGAGGACGAAGAAGAACAGCTGCGCCAGGATCAGCCCGGCCGGAACGCCGATCTGCGAGAAGGCGCCGTACCGGCCGCGCCGTCCCTCCGGCGCGTGTTCGACCGCCATCAGCGCCGCGCCGCCCCACTCGCCACCGGCGCTCAGCCCCTGCAGCAATCGCAGGACCAGCAGCAGGATCGGGGCCCAGACGCCGATCGCGGAGTACGTGGGCAGCAGGCCGACGCCGACCGTGGCCACGCCCATCAAGAGCAGCGACAGCACCAGCATCGCCTTGCGGCCCACGCGGTCGCCGAAGTGGCCCCAGAGGATCCCGCCGACCGGGCGGGCCAGGAACCCGACGCCGAGCGTCGCGAACGCGGCCAGCGTGCCGGAAGCGGGCGAGAGCGTCGTGAAGAAGAGCTTGCCGAACACGAGCGCCGTCGCCGTGCTGTAGATGAAGTAGTCGTACCACTCGATCGTGGTCCCGATCGCGCTCGCCACGGCGACCCGCCGCAGCTGCCGGGCCGCCCCGGCCGGGGCTTCCGCGCTCACGAGCCGGCGAACGCCGGGACGAGGTCTTCGGCCAGCAGGTCCATCAGCAGCCCGTCGTGCCAGCTGCCGTCCGGACCGCGCTCGTAGGAGCGCATCGTGCCGACCGGCTGGAAGCCGAGCGACTGGTAGAGCTGGATCGCGGACTTGTTGTCCGCCGCGGGATCGATCACGACCCGGTGGTGCCCGCGTTGGCCGAACAGGTGCTCGGCCAGCGCCCGGATCGCGTCCGACCCGAGGCCGCGGCCCTGCCAGTCCGGGTGGATCGCGATGTCGATCCCGGCGTGCCGGTACTGCGGGTCGGCCTCTTCGAAGGCCAGCTCGATGCCCACGACGACGTCTTCGTGCTCGATGGCGTAGGTCGTGGTGCCCTCGTCGGGGTCCAGCAAGTAGGACACCTGGGCGGCCACCGGCTCCTCGGCGTCCGCCCACCAGCGGGCGACGTCCGGGTGCGACAGGATCTCCTCGAACCGGGCGGCGTCCGCGGCTGCGGCGGGGCGCAGGCGGACACGGCTTCCGGTGATCAGGCCGGTCATCGGCTCAGTGTCGACCCCCGGAGGCCGTCTGTCGAGCAGTACCGCCCGGCCGGGCCACGCCGCTCGGAGGGCCGGTTCGTCAGCCCCCCGCCGCGGCGGGCCTGGTCACCACGGGTTGTTGTCCTGCTCGTCCGGGTCGGTGGCACCCGCGCGGCGCGGCGGCGACGCCGGGGGCGCGCCGGCACCCGCGGCGGGCGACGGCGGCTGCGGCGGCGCGGGCGGCGGGTCGGCGGGCACCGGCTCGTCCGGCTCGTCCGGGTCGGGGAACCGGCCGCGGAGGTTGTCCAGCAGCAACGTCCGGGTCTTCCGGTCTTCGTCGCCGAGCTCCTCCGACATCACCCCGGCGACCCGCTCGGCGATGCCGGACTGGGCCCGGCGCATCGTCGTCAGGATCGTCCGGGACAGCTCGTCCAGGGGGAACGACTTGATCTTGTTGCTGAACGTCAGGTCGGTGACCGTGCCGTCGGCGCCGACGGTGACGCTCACCGCGCCGTCGCTGCTGCTCGCGGTCAGCCGCAGCCGTTCGGTCTGCTCCTGCGCCGCCTGGTAGCGCTCCGCCTTCGCCGCGAAGCCGGCCGCCCAGTCGTCCATCCGGCGGATCGCCTCGTCGGGGTCCCGCATCAGGTCCCCGAGGCCGTTCGGGCTCGTCATGCCTGCACCTTCGCTTCCGCCGTGCGCGGCGCCGCCGCGATCTGGCGCTCGAACGGCTGCGCGTTGGCCTCTTCGCCGTCGCGATAGGACTGCGCGGCCGTCTTGACGTTGTCCGCGAGCCCGCGCACACCTTCGCTCGACGCGTCCAGCGCTTCCTTCGCCTTCTCACCCGTCGGCCGGATGATCGGCGGGAGGAACGCGCACAGCAGCCCGTAGGCGTGGTCCGACATCGCCGAGTCCGCCGCGGAAGCCGCCGTCGCGAGCCGGTCGACCAGGCTCTCGACGTGGCTCGCGTGCGCGACCAGCTCGTCCGGCTCGACCTCGAAGCCGCCGGCCGTCATGCGCTCACTTCCAATCCTGGTTCTTCCAGTCACCGATCACCGGGGGCGCGACCGCTTCTTCGCCCGCGAAGAAGTTCGGGTCGTCGCTCTCGAGGTAATCGGCGGCCTTGTGTTCCTTGTCGTCTTCCTTCTTGCCGCCCTTGCCGGCACCCATGCCGCCCATGCCCGGGCTGCCCGCCGCGCCGGCCCGGCCCGACGTCGCCGCGTTGCGCGCCGCCGCCGCTTCGGCCTCCGCGGCCGCGCCGGAGGCGGCACCACCGCTCAGGTTGCCCGCGCCCGTGCCGCGCACGCCGCCGCCGACACCACCGCCGACGCCACCGGCGCCCGAGCCACCGCCGCCGATCCCGCCGAGGGACCCGCCGCCGGCACCCCCGCCACCGATGCCGCCGAGGCGGCTCGCGATGCTCTCGCCGTTGATCCCGCCGCCGCGGCCGATGGTCGGCAGCTTGCCGCCGCCGATGCCGCCGCCGGGGATGCCGCCCGGGCCGGTGCCGGTGGGCAGGCCGGTGATGGGGTCGATGCCGGGCGGGGTGAACCCGGGGATCCCGCCGCCGCGGATACTGCCGCCGCCCCCGCCCGAGGTGTCCGGGATACCCGGGATCGATCCCGGGGTGAAGCCGCTGCCGCCGGTGCCCCCGCCGCCGCCGATCCCGGACGGCGAGAAGCCCGAGGACGTCGTCGAATCGCCGCCGACGGGCATCGACGAGCCGGGGATGCCGGCGCCGCTGAAGCTGCCACCGCCGGGCGTGTCGGGCACGTCGAAGTTCGGCGGGGTGAAGCCGGCGCCGCCCGCGCCGCCACCGATGCCGCCGGCGCCACCGCCGCCCGACGCGGCGGGGATGCCCGCGCCGGAGAACCCGGAACCGCCCGCGCCGGATCCGCCGCCGGGGATGCCGCTGCCGGAGAACCCGGAGCCACCGGCGCCCGAGCCGTCGCCGGGGATGCCGGAACCAGGGATGCCGGAACCGGGGATGCCGGAACCGGGCGCACCGGTGCCCGCGCCGCCCGGACCGTTCATGCCGTCGAGAGCGCTCAGGGTCCCTTCGGCCGGGATCCGCGCCGAAGCCTGGTCCATCGCCGTGCGCGCCATCAGCGGCTGGGAGCCGTCCGCCCCGGCGCCGGCGCCGCCCGAAGCCGCGCTGTTCGCCGAACGCGCCGTCGCGGACGGCAGCTTCGGCGGAGCCGGGAACCTCGGCGTCGCGACCGCGCCGCCGATGGTGTCGTCGTACTGCGTCAGGATCTGCGCCGCGTGGTCCCGGGCCGCGGTCTGCGCCCGGTAGGTCTGCATCGCTTCGCCGGCCGCCGCCGCGTACTGCACCGGGTCGGTCATCGACATCAGGCGCTGGTTGGTGCTCTGCAGGTCGAACTGCACCGGCGGGTTCGCCGCCATCTGCCGCTGGGTCTCGTTGAGCGCCTGCGAGTGGATCTCCTGCTGCCGGCCGGCCAGCGTCGCGCCCTGCGCGGTCGCGCCCAGCCACTTGCCGACCCCGGCGAGGTGCTCGCGGACGGCGTCGCCGGCGTCACCCTGCCAATTGCTGGTGCTCGCGTTGATCGCGTCGGCCAGGTTCTGCTGGTGCGTCCCCAGGTCATTGCCGACCTGCACCCACTCTTCCGAGGTTTCCGCGACGGTCGCCGGGTTGGCGTCCTGGGTGATCGCCTCGTTCATCTGCTCGTGGCTGGCGTTGGCCCACAGCGTCTTCGGCGCGCTGCCGTTCTCGCGCATGGTCAAGCCCTCGTCGAGGCCCTTCCGGGACTCGTCGAGGTGCTGCTGGTAGATCTCCTGGATCTTCTGGTCGCGCAGCACCGGGTCCACGGCCGGCCCGAGCCAGCCGGCCCGGATCTCGTCGTCGACCTGCTGGGTGGCCATGTTGCGGATCTCGTCGCCGGAGGGCGAGTTGTCCGTGCTCAGCGGGCCGACGTAGTACTTCGACGAGTTGTCGAGCGTGACGTCGTAGAGCGGGCTGCGCGGGTTGTAGTCCGGGGACCCGGGGTCCGACACGGACTGGGCACTCTGGTGTGCGCCGTGGTGGTGGCCGTTGAAGGCGTTGCGAGCCACGATGTCCCTCAGCTCGGGTCGGAGGCGGTCGGGAGCGATGTCAGGGTCGAGCGCGTCGTCTCTTCCCTCGACTTGTAATTCTGCTTCGCCAGCTTGATGGCTTCGATGTAGGTCGGGAACTCCTGGCGCGCCGCCTGCAGCTGGGTGACCAGGCCGTGTTCGTCGGCCGCGGTGCTGACCATCTGCGCGGATACCCACTGACCGGTCGCGGTCCGGCTCATCGCGGGCGCGTCGTGCAACCGCTGGAGGTTGGCCCAGCGCTGCTCCAGGGACTCGAGGACGCCTTCGAGGGCCTCGATCAGCTGGTTGCCCGTGGTGTCGTCGATGGCGAAGCCGCCGGACTGCGCGAGCCGCTTCAGCTCACCGCCCGCCAGGCCGACCCGGGCCGCGAGCAGCGCCTTCTGCGCGGGTTCGGCCACGGTCTGCGCCTGCAACGCCGGCTGAAGAACCTCGGCGGCCTTCGCCGTGTCGTCGGTCATCAGGACTGTCTTCCCTTCCCGGTCAGTAGACGGCGGCGATCGCGTCGCGGATCGCGCGCGCGAGGTCGGCGCGCCCGGCGGGGACGTACTCGGCCGTCAGCTCGCCCGACTCGCCGGTCTTGGTGTGGACCAGGTAGCGGCCGTCGGCGGTGTCGAGCCAGCTCAGCGGTTCGCCCGCGAGCCGCTCGCCGCGCCGGCCCTGCGCGGTGACGGCGATGTGGCCGCCACCCAGCCGCGGTTCGGCGAGCACGCGTTCGAGCACCGCGACGTCCGACGGCTTCGGCGCCGGCGGACGGCGGCCCGGCCGCACCACGGCCTTGACCTCGATCATGCCGAAGGCGTCGGTCTCTTCCTCGTCGAACTCGGCGTCCGCGATCCGCTTCGCCGTCATGGCCGAGACCTCGCGTCCGGCGGCGCGGTGCACGACGTGCTTGCCGGTGGTCGCGGCCGGGGCCGGCGGCAGCACGCCGGTGACGACCTCGACCAGGTCTTCGTCGGCGAACAGCGAGAACAGCAGCTCGTCGGTGTCCGGGGCCTGGGTGATGCCGAGCGCCTGGGCGCCGTCGGTGACCACCAGCACGGCGACGTCGGCGCCGAGGCCGTCGATCCCGCTCACCGCAACCGAAACGCGCGGCTCGGCCAGCAGCTCGAACGCCGCGCGCACCCCGGGGTGCAGCTCGCCCGACACCGAAAGCCGTCGCTCCTCGAGCGCGTCGTAGACCTGGCGCGCGACCCTCACGAACCGCACCGGGTCCGCCGGGAGGTTGCCCGCGCGCAACGGGTAGCGCCGGACGTCGCCACCGGTCGCCCGGCCGACGACGAGGGCTTCGACGACCTCGAGGACGAACTCGAACCTGTCCGCCATTTCCCCTCGCTGCTTCTTTGTCAAACCCTCAAGCAACCTTCCTGCCGAAGGCTATCAGTGCCCGGTGACACCGCGTCAGCGCCGCCACGCCGATGCCCGAAAGACCACGATCCCCGGCCCGTGCGGGCAAAGCGCTCTCGGTGACCGGACCACCCGATGCGGTGCTGGTGCACGCGCAGCTGCAGGGTGACGAGATCGAGCAGCGGCACGGCAACGCCCAGCTCACGGGCACGCGCGGTGAGGTCCCCGAAGATCTGGTCCCCCTCGACCGGGTGACCGCCGAGCAGGTCACGGTAAAGCGAAGATCCACCCGAGCCGGGGTCGGTGACGGTCTTGCGCGTGGCCGCCAGATCGCCGGCGGGCAGCGGGTACCCGGCCGCCTCGGCGACGGCGGCCGCCTCGGCCACGACGGCTTCGGCGAAGTCCGCGCCACCGGGGACGGCGACGACGTCGCCGATCGTGCCGCGCATCAGCGTGTTCACCGCGCCGATCGCGGCGATGAACACCCACTTCGCCCACATCGATTCGGTGATCCGCTCGTCCAGGGCGGCGGTGAACCCGGCGTTCTTCAGCGCGGCGTCGACGTCCGCGAGCTTGCCGGGCGCGGGCTCGGTCCGAGCGCCGTAGGCCAGGCTCTGCAGCGGGCCGAGCCGCCGGATCGCGCCCTCGTCGTCGACGGTCGTCTGCACCTTGGCGACCCCGCCGAGCACGGCGTCCTTGCCGAACCGCGCGTCGAGGGCGTCGACGTGCGCGAGTCCGTTGAGGAACGGGAGGATCAGCGTGCCGGGTCCGGCCGCGGGGGCGAAATCGTCGATGGCCGCGGTCAGGCCGGTCGCCTTGACCGCCAGCAGCACGAGGTCGTAGACCCGGTCGAGGGTTCCGGTCTCGACGAGCGGCGGTGCGAGGACGGTGTCCTCCCCGAGGCCGGTGATCCGCAGGCCGCGTTCCCGCAGCAGCTTCGCCCGGGCCGGCCGGACCAGGAAGGTGACGTCGCGGCCGGCCTGCAGCAGCCGTCCGCCGAAGTACCCGCCGGTCGCGCCGGCGCCCACCACCAGGATCTTCAAGTCGCTCACACCATGACCTACGCCCGGCGGCGGCCACAGTATTCCCACAGCAAGACACAGCGAAACGACAGGTCGATCCGGGAACGCGGGCCGTTGACCAGGCATGGGAAGACGGATCCGGTGGACGTTGGCGAGCGCGGGGCTGGCGGCGGCCGTGCTGACGGCCGGCACGGTGGTCGCGGTCGACGGGCACCGGGTGACGACGGTGGCGGTGACCTCGGCCCCGCCGGCTGCTTCGTCGTCGGTCTCGTCGTCTGTCTCGTCGCCTTCGGTCAGCCCGGCGGCATCGACGTCCGAGGTCCCGTACCCGGATCTGTCGTCGGTGGCGAGCGAGGTGAGCGACGCGGTGACGGCGGCGTCCCGCGGCACGAGTGTCGGATTCGTCCTGTACGACCGCGAGTCCGGCAAGCAGCTGGCGGCGGTGGACGCGGACACCCCGTACTACACGGCATCGGTGGTCAAGCTCCTGATCGCGATCGACGAGGTCCGTTCGAACGACGGCTGGGCCCTCCCGGACACGGACGCGGCCGAGGACCTGACGGACATGCTGGAGGGCAGCAACGACGCGATCGCCTCGGCGTTCTGGGAGCAGAACGGCGGCAACGCGATAGTGACCCGCACGGCGGCCCTGATCGGTCTCGAGCACACGACACCACCGACCGACCCGGCCCAGTGGGGAATGGCGAAGACGAGCGCAAGCGACGTGGTGGCGACGTACGAGTACCTGACCGACGTGATCCCGGACGAGGTGGCCGCGCCATTGCTGGCGGCGCTGGGCAACGCCCGCAACCCGGCGGACGACGGGTGGGACCAGTACTTCGGCATCCCGGACGGTCTGCCGGGTCGGCCGTGGCAGATCAAGCAGGGGTGGATGATCCTGCGCAACGCGCTGGTGCTGAACACGACGGGGGTCGTGGGCGGGCGGTATGTGGTGGTGCTGATGACGCAGCAGCCGTTGGTGAGTTCGGCGAGCGGGAGGGCCGCGGTGACGGCGGGGATCAAGACCCTGGCACCGCTGTTGGCTCAGCTCGACGCTACGTGAGTTCGGCGGCGCGGGATCCAGCGGTTTCGGGGCAGGGCAGCTGCGGCCTGGAGATCGGTGGGCTCGCACGGCGCTCAGGAGGTGCGGCCCGGGGAGTAAGTTCGCGCGGACCCGGGCCTCGCCAGCGACCACATGGGCCGGCCCGGCGGCAAGGCCAGTGAGCCATTCCGAGCAACGGGGACGGTTTCCGCGGGTTCGATATTGCCTTGCCGCCCCACGGGGGCGGTGTCTACGTTCCGGTGATGCGTTCGCGACTGCTGGCGGTGACCTTGGAGGCGGACAACCCGGCTGAACCGGCCCGTTTCTGGGCCGGCCTGCTCGGCCGGGAGGTCATCGAGGATGCCGGCGGCGTGCTGCTACCGGGCGAGGACACCCAGCTCGGCCTCCGGTTCGTACCGGGCCGCGCCGGGCAGCTCGGCGCGAACCGCATGCACCTGCACCTGACCAGCACCGACCTCGACGACCAGCGGCACACGGTGGCCACGGCACTCAGGCTCGGCGGCCGCCACGTCGACGTCGGGCAGCGCCCCGAGGAGGGCCACGTCGTCCTGGCCGACCCGGCAGGCTACGAGTTCTGCGTGATCGAGCCCGGCAACGGCTACCTCGCCGGGTGCGGCCCACTGGGCGAGCTCACCTGCGCCGGCACCCGGGGAGTCGGCCGGTTCTGGAGCAAGGCGCTGGGCTGGCCCCTGGTGTGGGACCGGGGCGAGCAGACCGCGATCCAGTCACCGCACGGCGGCACGAAAGTCGCGTGGGACACATGGGATGACACGCCCGTGGCCCCGAACCGGCAGCGCTTCGAGCTGCTCCCGGCAGACGGTGACCAGCGAGCGGCGGTCGAGGAGCTGGTCTCCCTCGGCGCCGCTCGGCTCGACGCCCGGGACGACGGCGCCGTCGTACTGGCGGATCCGGACGGCAACGAGTTCTGCGTGCGGCCGTGACCGCCGCCGTATTGCTCTGGACGTGCCCGGTGGTGCCGTAGCGGCATCGGCCGCCCGCCGGGCAGTCCACCGTGGTGGCGCGAGGGACGCAGAAGGCTGCTCGGAAAGGTTTACCGACGGTCGACCTGGCGATGCGATAGGACACAGCGCCCGGAAAGCAGCAGGGCCTCGCGGGATTTGAGATGTGACCAAGGTGCACGGACCCCCAAGCCTGGAGATGCCGCGGGCGCTCGTCCCACGTAGGAACGTTCGGCCGGCGAAGATGGGACGTGGGTGTAGGCCCGGAGCCGGTGGCTGCGGGCCTTTCCCGTGTTCGATTGGCTACGCCGCGAACGGCAACGGTTGGTGGAGGTTGTTGCGCCTGGGTTTTCGGTGCTTGTCCAGGAACACCGGTGGTAAGAACTCCGGAAGACCGTCGGCGGCGATGCGGACCTGCCAGCCGGAGCGGTGCAGCAACCGGTGGTGGTGGGCGCACATCAAGACCAGGTTGGCGAGGTCGGTGGGGCCGCCGTCGGCCCAGTGGCGGATGTGGTGGCCTTGACAGTGCCTCGGTGGGCGGTGGCAGCCCGGAAACGCACACCCGCGGTCGCGCAGGTACAGGGCGCGGCGGAGTCCGGGCGAGATCAGGCGGCGTTGGCGACCGAGGTCGAGCGGTTCGCTCTTGCTGCCTAGGACTGCGGGGATGACCACGCAGTCGCAGGCGTGGAGTCGGGCTTCGGCCGCTGAGATGCTGCCGAGGTCGCCGAGGGTGGCCCGACCGGCGCGCGGCTTGGGCGTGGTCGCGATGCCGCCGAGAGAGGCGTGCGGCGTGGCGCTGGTGTCGCCGAGGGTGGCCTGGCCGATGCCCGACTTCAAGTCCTGCAACGACACCGCCACCATCACGTGGGCTCGTTCGCCAGCCTGCATCGGCAGGTCCGGAGAGTTCAACGCGAGGTCGACCGCGTCGGAGAACGCGTCACCGTAGCGTTCCAACGGGGAACGCAAGTCCGCGCCCTCATCCGTCGTGCGGCGTTGGGCGAGGGAGTCCAGGAGCGCGCTCGCGCGGGAGCCGGTCTCGTCGTCGAAGCGGCCGTTCAGCTCCCACACCCCGGTTCTCTTGCGCCGCAACGACAGCTCCCGCGAAGGAGTGGCCGGTTCGGCGGTGTCGGGTTCGGCGCCATCCGGGTCGAGGTGAGCCAGTATCCGGGCACCCAGCGCCGCGACCTGCTTGTGCCCGGCCTCGGCGGCGAAGGACAGCAGATGCTGCTCAGCCTCGTCGCGGTGCTCGAGCGGAACCTGCCCCAGAACCCCAACGATCGTGTCGATCATCGGCGCGCTCAGACGGCCCTCGAGCGCAGCAGTGCCGGTGGCGGGAGCAACAGCGGGACCGGGTGTGCCGTCGAGATTCCGGCCGGGCACAAGAGCCCGAGCCCGCTTCACCACAGACTCAGCAGCAGCCTTCGGAACATCGGCCAGATGCTCGAACAACCGCGCCACAGAACGATATCCGAACAACTCCATGACCCCGCGCGATTCGATTTCCATCAGCAGCGCACCGATCTCAGCCTCAGCAGACCGCACCACAGTGAGCAGCGCGGAGATGCGGTCGGCCAGGGCCACCGCATCCGCTCGAACCACCGCATCGCTGTCCACACATCAAGATTACCGGCAGACGAACGCATGTTCATCACTCGATCAGGTGGAAGCGACAGCCCGGCAGGGGCACCGTAGCGTGGGGAATCGGCGCTCTGGCACCGAGCGGTAAGCAAGGACAGCAAGCGCCGATTTCCCACGCCCCGACGAAGCCGTATCTCTAAAACTCACTGACACCAAGAGAAGAAACAGCCCGAGCCCGATCAATATCCGGCCCCCGGTAAAGCCGTTCCGGAATCCGAGCCAAGGTGGAAGGATGAACCTGAGGCCCCAAGCCATAAAGCTTCTGAAAACTCATGATCAGAGGCCGCCAAGCATCAGGATCGATGCGGTCCGAACTCCCGGGAACCCGGATGTCCCCATGAACGAACACCCGCTGAACCCGAACCTCGATGGCGACAATCCCCCCGCGCTGGGAAGGATCCTCATCGGCAACAGGATGCACAGCCTCGACAACGGCCTCCATCGCCACGGGACACTCGGCAACCCGAGGCGGAGAAACGGTCTCCGAAGCGACCGGAGTCAACCCCGCCCGCGAGAACTTGTCCGCGACGTGGAAATACCCGCGCGAAACCTTCCCGGGAGGGACCGGATCCGCACCGGTGGTCAACGCCAGCCGGTCGACGGCCGCAGCTAGTGCGTCCGAGGGCAGGTTCAGCACGCACTCGCGCGTGCGCAGCAGGTTCTGGGCCGTCTTGGCACGAGCACCGAGCCCGAGCATCGCGCGCCAGCCCAGCCAGAATGCCGAGGACATCGGGGCCAGGTTGGCCGAGCCGTCCTCGTTCTCGCTGGAGATCAAGACGACCGGCGTGCCGAAGTACAGGATGCCGGGCTCGATGGGCGTGTGCGCAAGGGTTTCCGTCTTCACGCCTTCGATCCTGCCGCGGCCGTGCACAGAAGACTCGCGGGAATCGGCCGTCGCGATCACCGGTGTCGCACAAGACACCGGTGATCGCGACGACGACTCAGTGGGTCAGCGCCCGCCGGGTCAGCACGCGCGCCAGGTGACGGCGGTACTCCGCCGTCGCGTGGGGCTCGTCGGGCGGCGAAGTCCCCTCGGCCGCCAACGCGGCGGCGTCAGCGACCGACGCCCCCGAGGAAAGGGCCGACTCCGTAGCCGTCGCCCGCAGCGGGACGCCGCCCATGTTGACCAGCCCGACCCGCCCGCCGACCACGGCGACCCCGACCATCGCCCAGTCGATCGCGCGGCGGGTGAACTTCTCGAAGCCCCACTCCTGCCCGGTCTGCGCCGGCAGGCGGATCTCCGTCAGCAGTTCGTCCGGCTCCAGCGGCGTCGTGAACGGGCCGAGGAAGAACTCCGACGCCGGAATGCGCCGCTCCCCCGCCGGGCCGCGCGCGACCAGCACCGCGTCCGACGCCAGCACGGCCGCGGGCAGGTCCGCCGCCGAGTCGGCGTGCACCAGCGAACCGCCGATCGTGCCGCGGTGGCGGACCTGCCGGTCGCCGACCTCGCCGGACACGTGCGCCAGCAGCGGCGCGTGCTCCAGCAGCACCGGGTCCTTCGTGAGGTCGCTGTACCGGGACAACGCGCCGATCACGACGTCGTCGCCGTCGAGGCGGACGTAGCGCAGCTCGTCGACCGGCCCGATGTCGATCAGGTACTCCGGGGCGGCCAGCCGCAGCTTCATCAGCGGCAGCAGGGAATGCCCGCCGGCGAGGACCTTCGCCTCGTCACCCAGGGACGCGAGCCGCGCCACCGCTTCGTCCACTGTGGACACCCGCTCGTAGCGGAATTCGGCGGGGATCACCGGTCCACCTCCTGCCCCGACGCGTCGATCACGGCGCTCACGATGTTGTGGTAACCGGTGCAGCGGCAGAGGTTCCCCTCGATCCCGGCCCGCACCTCGTCGCGGGTCGGCTTCGGGTTGTCGGCCAGCAGCGACACCGACGCCATGATCATCCCCGGGGTGCAGAACCCGCACTGCAGGCCGTGCTGCTCGCGGAACGCCCGTTGCACGGGGTGCAGCGAACCATCCGAAGAGGACAGTCCTTCGACGGTCGTGACGGCGTGGCCGTCGGCCTGCGCGGCCAGCACCGTGCAGGACTTGACCGCCTCGCCGTCGAGCAGCACCGTGCAGGCGCCGCAGGACGTCGTGTCGCAACCGATGTTCGTGCCGGTCAGCCCGGCGGTGTCGCGCAGGAAGTGCACCAGCAGCGTCCGATCCGGCACCTCCTCGGCCACCGGCTGCCCGTTGACCTCGATCGAAACCTTCACCGCGCGTTTCCCTTCGAAGCATCTTCCAGTGCGGCCCAGACCCGGATCGGGGTCGTGGGCATGTCCAGGTGGTGCACGCCGCGCGCGCTGAGCGCGTCCACCACGGCGTTGTGCACCGCGGGCGTCGAGCCGATCGTCGCCGCTTCCCCGATCCCCTTGACGCCCAGCAGGTTCCGGTCGGTCGGGGTGGCCATGTCGACCAGCTCGAAGTCCGGCAGCTCGACGGCCGTGATGAACGAGTAGTCCGCCAGCGTCGCGGTCGTCGGGTTGCCGTCCTCGTCGTAGGTGACGACCTCCATCAGCGCCTGCGCGGCGCCCTGGCCGAGCCCGCCGTGGCGCTGCCCGCGGAAGGTCAGCGGGTTGACGATCGGACCGGCGTCGTCGACGGCGACGATCCGGCGCAGCACGACCTTGCCGGTCTCGGTGTCGACCTCGACCACGGCGAGGTGCGCGCCGAACGGGAACGTCGGCTTGCCGCCGCCGAACCAGACGTCGGCGGTGAGCTTGCCGCCGGACGCCGTCTCGGCGACCTGCGCCCAGCTGAGCACGGTGCTCGACGGCGCGCCGCGGACCTGCCAGACGCCGCGCTCGGCGTCCAGCTCGAGGTCGTCCGGCGCGGCTTCGAGCAGTTCGGCGGCCAGTTCGCGGGCCTGCGCGATCACCTCGTCGGCGGCCTGCCGGATCGCCGAGCCGCCCAGCTGCAGCGACCGGGAGCCGAACGTGCCGACGGCCTTGGGCACCTCGTCGGTGTCGCCGTGGCGGACGGTGATCTTCTCCAGCGGCACGCCGAGCTGGTCGGCCAGGAGCATCGCCAGCGACGTCCCGAGCCCCTGCCCGTGCGGTGAGCTGCCCGTCCAGGCGACGACCGAGCCGTCCGGGAAGAGGTCGACGCGGCCGCTCTCCCCGCCGGAGTCGCCGCCGGTGATCTCGACGTACGCCGCGATCCCGAGGCCGAGCTCGATCGGGTCACCGGCTTCCCGGCGCCGCTTCTGTTCGGCGCGCAGTTCGGCGTAGCCGGCGGCCTCGAGCGCCTTGTCCAGGGCCGCCGCGTACTCGCCCGTGTCGTAGGACGCGCCCGTCGGCGTCTGGTAGGGGAACTCCTCGGGCCGGATGAAGTTGACCCGGCGGACCTCCGCCGGGTCCAGCCCGAGCTCGCCGGCGAAGCGGTCCATCGCCCGCTCGAGCGCGGCCGTCGCCTCCGGGCGGCCCGCGCCGCGGTAGGCCGCGATCGGCGTCGTGTTCGTGACGACGGCGCGGCTGCGCGTCTCCACCTTCGGGAACCGGTACACGCCGACGGCCATCAGCTCGGTCAGCGTCGGCAGGAACAGCGTCCGCGGGTACGCGCCGGCGTCCTGGATGACGTCGAGGCGGTACGCGAGGACGGTGCCGTCGCGCTTGCCGCCGACGGTCACGGTGTTCTGCTGCGCGCGGCCGTGCGTCATCGAGGTGAGGTTCTCGCTGCGCGACTCGACCCAGCGGACCGGCCGCCCGATCTCCTTGGCGGCCCAGCCGAGGACGGTCGCTTCGGGGTCCGCACCGATCTTCGCGCCGAAGCCGCCGCCGACGTCCGGCGCGATGACGCGCACGTTGTCCTCGCCGACGCCGAGGCTCATGGCCACCTGCGTGCGGGCGATCTGGGCGTTCTGCGTGGAAAGCCAGACCGTCAGCCTGCCGTCCTCGCCCCAGGCGCACGACGCGCCGCGGACTTCGAGCGGCGCGGGCGCGACGCGCTGGTTGACGATGGTCGTCGAGACGACCACGTCGCAGTCCGCGAAGATCTCGTCGTCGAACTCCTTCGCCCCGTTGACCTGCATGATGTTGCTGCCGGTCTCGGGGTACAGCAGTGTCTCGTCCGCCAGCGCCGCGTCGATGCTCGCGACGGCGGCGAGCGGGTCGTAGTCGATGTCGACCAGCTCCGCCGCGTCCGCCAGCTGGTAGCGCTCTTCGGTGAGGACGAGCGCGACGGGCTCGCCGACGTAGCGCACCACGCCGTCGGCCAGCCACGGCTCCTTCACCGGCCCCGCGTCGTGCGGGTCGAGGCCGAGGTCGGCGGCGGTGAACACGCCGAGCACCCCCGGCGCCGCCTTCGCCTCGCTGACATCGATGCTTTCGATCCGCGCGTGCGCGACGGGACTGCGCACGAACACCGCATGCGCGGCGCCGGAAAGCGCTTCCTCCCGAAGATCGTCCACGTAGGTGCCGCCCGCGGTGATCAGGTTCTGATCCTCCTGGCGGACCACCCGGGTCCCGACAATGCTCATCTGGTCTCCTGCTCGCCGATACCCCGCCGATCATGCCCTGTTTTCAGGAGAACGCCAGCACCACCGCGAGTGCCAGGCCGGCGAGGCCGATCCCGATGCGCAACGGCGTCGCCGGCAGGTGCCGCACGAGGGTCGAGCCCAGCCACGCGCCGGCGAGGGAGCCGAGGCAGACGGCGAGGGCGGCCGGCCAGTCGACTTTCCCGGTGACGGCGAAGATGATCGCGGCGAGGAGGTTCGCCGAGCCGGTGACCAGGTTCTTCGCGGCGTTCGTCCGGGCGAGCGGCTGGCTCCACACGGAGACGAGCAGGGCGAGCATGAGCACGCCGGCCGCGGCGCCGAAGTAGCCGCCGTAGATGCCGATGAAGAAGGCGGCGACCGCGGTGGCCGGGCTGAGGCCGCGGTGCTCGGCGCCTTCGGCCAGCCGGCGCAGGCGCGGGCCCGCCATGAGGACGACCGAGGCACCGCCGATCAGCCACGGCACGATCGCGGTGAAGGCGCCGGACGGGGTCAGGAGCAGGACGAGCCCGCCGCACGCCCCGCCGACGGTGGTGATGGCGCAGAGCGGGACGATGTTCCGCCGCTGGCCGGCGAGTTCGGGCCGCGCGCCGGCGGCACCCCCGGCGGTGGTGCCGAGCATGGCGACGGTGTTGGTGATGTTGGCGGTGACGGGCGGGAGCCCGGCGGCGAGGAGGGCCGGGTAGGAGACGAGCGAGGCCAGCCCGGCGATGGACCCCGTCAGGCCGGCACCGACCCCGGCGAGGACGAGCAGGAGGAAGACGCCGGGGTCCGTGATCACGTTGTCATCTCAACACGGCCGGGGTGGTGGACCGCGGTGAGATTGCTCCCACCGGCGACGGCGATATAGGTCGTTATACGAATTACCCCGGTCTTGTCCGAAACCGGACGGGTTCCGGCGCCGGGCTTGCCCCAGCGGCGCGAGCCGTCCCAGAATCCGCGCTGACAAGGTTGTCATCGAGCGGAGACCGGACCATGGGTGAGTTGAACCGGCGGAAGGCCCTCCTGGGCGCGGGCGGCGTCGCGGCCCTGCTGGCCTCGGGACTGGTGCCCGGCATCGCACAGGCGACGGGCGCCGCCGACGGCGGGCCGAAGGGGCCGCCCGACCCCGTCGCCGCCACCTACCTGCGCGTCCTGCTGCGGCACACCCGGTGGGCCGAGCAGCAGTTCGACGCCTCGACCGGGATCTACCCCGCGAAGGACTTCACCTTCGCCGTCGTCCTCGGCAACGCCCTCCTCCTGACCCGCCCCGGCTACGACGAGACCGCGGCCGGCGTCAGCCCAGCGACGCTCAAAGCCCACACCCTCGCCACCATCGAGCACTTCGCCGCGTCGAACCTGCTCACCGGCGGCACCGAGTGGGGCCGGAAGCTGTTCTTCGACACCACCTTCCAGTCGTACTTCCTGCTCGCCGCGCGTCTCCTGTGGACGGACCTCGACGACGCCACGAAACAGAACGTCGAGCGCATCACGACCGAGCAGGCCGCCTACACCACCGCCCTCGGCACCCGGGACGACCCGGCCTCGGGCGGCTGGACCCCGAACGGCCTGCAAGGCGGCTTCGTCGGCGACACCAAGCTCGAGGAGATGGGCGTCTACGCCCAGTCGCTCGCCCCCGCGCTCGCGTGGGCACCAGGAGACGCGAGAGCGAAAGACTGGCGAGCCGCCTTCGGTGCGTGGAGCCGCAACGAGACCGGGCTGCCGGCGGCCGATCTCGCCAACCCGCGGCTCGTCGACGGCGTCCCGATCAGCGCGAACACCGCCACCAACCTCTACGACACGTTCCTCGTGGAGAACCACGGCTCCTTCGGCCCGCACTACCAGGAAGAGCTGTGGCGCACCTCCGGCCGCAACTCCACGCACTTCCTCGCGGCCGGCGTCCCGTTGCCCGAAGTCCTCACCGCGCAGCCGAACGGCGAACTCCTCTGGCGCACCATGCTGCTGATGACCAGCGACGCCGGCGAGCCGCTGATGCCGATGGTCGCCGACCGCGAGCACCTCTACGGCCGCGACGTCATCCCGCTCGCCTTCCGCGCCCAGGTGCTCGGCGACCGCCACGCCGCCCGCGCCGAAGCCGACCTCGCCGCGCGGCTCGAGCCCTACCAGGCCTACGCGCCCGCCGACCGGATCACGAAGTTCTCCGGCGAACCGAAGTACGAGCCGGAAGCCCGGGCCGAGCTCGCCATCAGCTACCTGCTCCACGAGTGGCGTGCCCAGCACCACGGCCCCCTCACGCCGGCAAGCACCACCGAGTTCGACGCCCACGCCGCCGGCGTCGCCGACTTCGGCGCCGCACCCGGCCTGCTGGCCCACCGCTCCCCCGCCGCGTGGGCCGCGACCGTGACCAAGCCCGGCTTCGTCAAGTTCGCCTGGCAGCCGCACCACGACGACTGGCTGTTCGTGCTCGGCGGCGCCAACCCGATGCTGCTCCCGGCCACGAACATCGCCGTCAAGGACCGGCACGCCACCACCTACGAGAAGGTCCGCGACGGCTTCGACGGCACCGTCGGCGTCCTGCGGTTCGACGCCGGGTACGCCGCGCTCGCCACCCTCCCGACCGGCGCCGCCGTCTACGCCAGCACCGGCGTCGCCGAGAGCGAAGGCGTCCTGAACGTCTACAACCTCGCCATGCCGGGCGTTCCCGGCCTCGACGGCGACCGCACGTACACCGCCGCCGAAGGCAAGGTGACGCTCAAAGCGCAGGCCGCGCCCACCGGCGCCCGGACCGACGACCTGACGTTCGCCCCGGTCACCGCCCGCCACGTCCGCATGCTCGGCGTCCAGCCGGACCCGACGTACGGCTATTCGCTCTGGGCGTTCGAAGTCCGCGACGGCGACGGCCCGGATCTCGCACGCACCGGGACCGCGTCGGCCTCGTCGGCGACCTCGGGCAAGGAAGCCAAGTACGCGAACGACGGGAACGCGGCCACCCGCTGGGCAGTGTCCACTTCGGACCGGCCACGAGCGGACAGCTGGCACGCGATCGACCTCGGCGCGCCCACGACGTTCGACCGGGTCAGGCTGAGCTGGGAAGCGGCCGCCGGGCGCAAGTACCGCATGGAGACTTCCCCGGACGGCGTGACCTGGACCCCCGCGGCGACCTACCCCGTGCCCGCGCTGCGCAGCACCGGCGGCTGGCTGGACATCGACGGCCGGGCCGGGATCCTCGTCGAGAGCCCGAACCCGCTCACCGTCACCGGTGACCGCGTCACGCTCTCCGACGGGCCCGCCGCGCCCCTGCTCGCCGAGCTGTACCCGGCTCCCCGGAAGCCGGGACGCGCTCGGGTCACCACCGGCACCACCGCGGTCCGCGCGACCGTCACCGACGGCTTCCTCGTGCTGCTCAACCTGTCCGGCGCCGCGGCGAGCGGCACGGCGTCCCTCCCGCCGGACGGCGGCGCGTTCCGGCTGTACCGCGGCGAGCAGACCCTCACCGGGACCGGCACCGAAGTCGCCTACGCGCTGGCCGCGGCGGAGGGCCGCATCGAACCCCCGCGGTTCACCGTGCGGGGGCCGGCCGGGCTGAAGGCGGTCGTGCGCGACGCGAGCCGGGTCGACCTGACGATGCCGGCCGGGTTCCTCCCGGCGCTCGTCACGGTGACGCCGGACGGCGGCCGGTCGCGGCCGGTGGTGCTGCCGCCGCGCCGGACCGTGCCGGTCGTCTTCGGTGACGTCCGCCCCTACCCGCTGGCCGACGCCGCGCTCGGCCGGACCACCTTCCCCGCGGAACCCCTGCCGCCGGGGATGTCGAGCCCCGCGGCGGCCGTCGACGACGATCCCGCGACGGCCTGGCGACCGGGCCCGGACGGCCGGCTGGTCGTCGATCTCGGGGCGGTGACGGCGGTTTCCGCGGTCGAACTGGCCTGGACACCCGGCCGCCGCCCCGAGGCGAGCGTCGAAACCAGCGTCGACGGCCTCACCTACCGGGCGGCGAGCGCCGGGCCGGCCCGGTACGTGGCGGTCCGGACGGCCTGGCGAACCGGCGACGCGAGCCTCACGCGGGTTTCTGTCCGGACTTGATCGATCTCGCACCGCTCGCGGCGGGCCCCGGAACGAGTACCTTGGCACCACAGGTCTCGGCTTCCCGGGAGGACGGATGCGCGTCACGATCGCCGAGGTCGCCCGCCGCGCACGGGTGAGCAAGACGACCGTGTCGCGGGTGCTCAACAACAAGGCCGATGTGGACGCGGCGACCGCGATCCGCGTGCGCGAGGTGATCGCGGCGACCGGGTACATCCCGAGCGCCGGCGCGGTCGGGCTGGCCCGCGGCGTGACCCGCACGGTCGGGATGCTGGTGCCCGGGCTGACCTGGCCGTGGATGGGCGAGGTGCTGCAGGGCGTCGCCGACGTCGTGGAGGCCAAGGGCTACGGCCTGCTGCTGTCCACGGCCAACCGGGGCGTCGACTCCCTCGACGAGTTCTCCCGGCAGGTGTCGGCGAAGGCGTTCGACGGGCTGTTGCTCGTCGAGCCGCCGGACGCGGTGCGGCACCTGCGCGTGCTGCACGACTCCGGCCTGCCGGTGGTGGTGATCGACGACCGCGGCCGCCGGCCCGCGTTCCCGTCGGTGGGCACGGACAACCGGCAGGGCGGCGGCGCCGCGGCCCGCCACCTGCTCGAAACCGGCCGCACCCGGCTCGCGACCGTCACCGGCCCGCGCGACTTCGGCTGCACGAGCGACCGGCTCAACGGCTTCCGCGACGTGATCCGCGAAGCGGGACTCGTGCTGGACTCGAATCTGGTCATCGAAGGCGATTTCACGAGTGAAAGCGGAGAAGCGGCGATCCTCCAGCTCCTCGCCACCGGCCCGGAGTTCGACGCGGTCTTCGCGCACAACGACCTCACCGCGGCCGGCGTGCTGGCCGGGCTGCGCAAGGCCGGGCGTTCCGTACCGGAGGACGTCGCCGTGGTCGGCTTCGACGACATCCCCCTGGCCGCGCACACCCAGCCGCCGCTGACGACGATCCGCCAGCCCCTGCGGCAGATGGGCGAGACGGCGGCCCGGCAGCTGCTCGCCCAGCTGGGTGGGGCACCCCAGCCGGACGAGCCGCTGATCGTCCCGACTTCCCTGGTGATCCGGGAGTCGACTCAGGAGACGGTCAGCGCCGCCGAGAGCGGGACGTTGCGCGAGGAGTCACCGAGGTAGACCCGGTACTGGCCCGCGTTCGTCGTCCACGATCCCGTCCAGTGCGCGAGGTCGCGCGGGGTGAGCGGGAACGACACCTGAGCGCTTTGCCCGGGGTTGAGCTGCACCTTCTTGAATCCCTTCAGTTGTTTGGGCGGCTCGCCGTTCCCCGCGGGTTGGCCGACGTAGAGCTGGACGACGTCGGCGCCCGCGCGGGTGCCGGTGTTGGTCACCGTCGCCGTCACGGTCGCGGTTCCGCCTCCGCCCTGCGGTGTGACGACCAGGTCCGAGAACCCGAACGTCGTGTAGGACAGGCCATAGCCGAACGGGAACAGCGGCTCGATGTTCCGGCTGTCGTACCAGCGGTACCCGACGTTGAGCCCCTCCGAGTACTCGATCCGGTCGTTGGCGCCCGGGAACTGCTGGACGTTCGCCGTGGGCAGGTCGGCGAGCTGCTTCGGGAAGCTGACCGGCAGCTTGCCCGACGGGTTGACGTCGCCGTAGAGCAGCGACGCGAGCGCGTTGCCGTTCTCCTGGCCCGGGTACCAGCCCTCGATGACCGCAGCGGCCTTCGACAGCCACGGCATCGTGACGGCCGACCCGGTGTTGAGGACGACGATCGTGCGCGGGTTGGCCGACGCGACCGCGTCGATCAGGTCGTTCTGCTGGTTCTGCAGGTCGATCGTGTCGAGGTCCTGGGTTTCGGACTCGCCGTAGCTGGCGAACACGACCGCGACGTCGGCGGCCTTCGCGGCCGCGACCGCGCCCGGGATGTTCGGCGTCTGGACGTGCTCCCCGGCGCCGTCCACATAGGACACGGTGACGCTGGAGCCGGCCCGCGCCTTGATGCCGTTGATCGGGTTGACCGACGCCGGCGACGGGTTGACCTTGGCGCTGCCGCCGCCGATGTTCTGCGGGTCGATGCCGTCGCCACCGGACAGCGCGATCGATTTCGTCGAAGCGGTCAGCGGCAGGACGCCGGTGTTCTTGAGCAGCACCGACCCGGCCGCCGCCACGTCCCGCGCGGTGGCGACGTTCGCCGCGTTGGTCACCACGGAAGCAGGCGTCCCCCGCCGGGGCCGGTCGAAGACTCCGAACCTGAACATCTGCGTCAGCACCCGCCGGACCATGTCGTCGACGCGCGCCTGCGTGACTTCACCGCGCGAGACGGCGTCGAGCAGGCCCTGGCCGAAGAAGGCGCCGCCGGGCATCTCCATGTCGAGCCCGCCGTCGGCCAGCTGCCGCGGACCGCCGGTCGCCGAGCCCCAGTCGGAGCCGACGAAGCCGCCCCAATTGGCGTCCTGCTTGATCGCCGTGGTGAGCACACCGTTGTTCTGGCACGCCGGGACGCCGTTGATCTGGTTGTAGGCGCACATCATCGACGCGACCTGGCCCTGGCTCGCCACCTGCTGGAACGCCGGCAGGTACAGCTCGTGCAGGGTCCGGTCGTCGATGATCACGTTGTCCGACGGCGTCCCGCGCGACGCCCCGGCCTCGACGTTGTAGGCGGCCGCGTGCTTGGCCTGCGCCATCACACCCTGGCTCTGGATGCCCTGGATCGTCGCGGTCCCGGCCGCCCCGGCGAGGTACGGGTCTTCGGCGTAGGTCTCGAAGTTGCGGCCCCACCGGGGGTCGCGGACCAGGTTGATCGTCGGGCCGAGGGCGATGTCGACGCCCTTCCCGGCGAACTCGGCACCCATCGCGGAGCCGTACCGGTTCATCAGGCCGGTGTCCCAGGTCGCCGCGGCCGACACCGGCGCCGGGAACTGGGTGACGCCGTCGAGGCCGTCACCGACCCCGGCGGGCCCGTCCTGCAGGCCGAGCGCCGGGATGCACAGCTCCGGCACGGCGTCGGTGTTGCCGATGTAGGGCCCGGTCGCGCCGTTGCCGTGCAGCACCTTGATCTTCTGCTGCGCGGTCATCACCGCCATGAGCTGGGTGACGCGGTCGGCGACCGGCGCCGTCGAGCCCACCCACGGGCAGCCACCGGGGTTGGTCGGCGTGGTCGTCGGCGGGGCGCTGTCGCTGGTGTGCACCGCGAACTCCCACAGCGAGACTCCCCACTGGGTCGCCCTGGCCGTGGCGGTGAGCCGGACATACCGGGCGGTCCCCGACACGGCCGGGTGTTCGGTGCCGCCCGCGCCGGTCACGGTCGCCGCCGTCGTCCACGACGAACCGTTGGTGGACAGCTGGATCGTGTACGCACTCGCGTACGCGGCTTCCCACGTCAGGTCCACGCCGCAAACCGGACGTGAGCTGCCGAGGTCGACCTGGATCCACTGCGGGTCGGCGGCCAGGCTCGACCAGCGCGTCCCGGCCTCGCCGTCGAAGGCCGCCGACACCGGGAACGCGTCCGACTGGACACTGGAGGCGGTCCCAGGCTGCCGCAGGGCCGCGTTCGCGCTGCCGCACGCCTGCGCCGAACCGTCGCCGAAGACCTGGAACTCCCAGAGCGAGACGCCCCATTGGGTCGCGCGCTGGGTGGTGGTCAACCGGACATATCTGCCGGTGCCGGACACCGGCAGCGTCTGCGTGCCGCCGGTGCCCGTGGTCGTCGAGTACACAGTGGACCACTGGCTGCCGTCGGCGGACGCCTGGATCGTGAACGCTTTGGCGTAGGCCGACTCCCATTGGAGCACGACCTGGTTGAGCGGGTGCGAGCTGCCGAGGTCGACCTGCAGGGTCTGCGGGTCGGCCGCCGGACTGGACCATCGGGTGCCGGGTCGCCGTCGACCGCCGCCGAAGCGGGGAAGGCGGCGTTTTCGGTGGAGGAGGCGGTCACGGTGTGCCCCTGCGAGAGCAGGGCCGGGGCCGCCTCGGCGGTGAAGAGGGGCGCGGTGAGGAGCCCGGCGGCGACGGACGCGCCCGCGAGGAGCGCGAGCCGCCGCCGGATTCCAGCTCTCACTGATAGACCCGCACGTAGTCGATCACCATGTCCTGCGGGAGCACGGTCCCGGCCCCCGGCGGCCCGGGGAAGTCCCCGCCGATGGCGTTGTTGAGGATCAGGAAGAACGGGTGGTCGTAGACCCACGGCCCGCGCGTGCTCTCGACGGTGTCGCGGTTGATCGTCTCGAACGCGTTCCCGTCGACGGAGAACGTCATGTGCGACGCGTCCCAGTCCAGCCCGAACTTGTGGAACCCGGCGGCGACGTCCTGGCCGAGGTCCAGCGGCGCGCCGATACCGCCGGCGCCGTTGTACGCGGGCGCGTGGATCGTCGAGTAGGCCAGGTTCGGCGACTTCCCGACGTGCTCCATGATGTCGATCTCACCGCAGTTCGGCCACGGCGTGCCGCTGAAGAAGTTGGCGCCCAGCAACCAGAACGCGGGCCACAGCCCCTGCGTGCCGGACACCTTGATGTTCGCCTCGACGTGCCCGTAGGTGAAGCTGAACTTGCCCGCGGTGTTGATCCGGCCCGAGGTGTACTGACAGGTGCCGCTGCCGCTGATCGGGTCGACCGGGCACGCACTCCCCGGAGTGGCTTCCCGGCGGAGCTGGATGACGAGGTTGCCGCGGCCGTCCTGCTTGGCGTTGTTGTTGTTCGTGTAGTACTCGAGCTCGTTGTTGACGCCGGGGCCGGTCTCGGCGGTCCACTTGCTCGCGTCCGGGCCGGCTCCGGAGGCGCCGTTGAACTCGTCGCTCCAGACCAGCGTGCCCGGGAAGTGCGGCGCCGGCGGCGCGGGCGGCGGCTGCGTCGGGTTGCCGCCGGTGCCGTAGACGTCGAAGCCCCACAGCGAGTAGCCGTAGCCGTTGGAGCGGGCGGTGCCGTACATCCGGACGTACCGGCCGCTGCCGTTGACGGTCAGCGTCTCCTTGAAGCCCTTGCCGGTCGTCGTCGAGTAGAGCGACGTCCAGTTCGCGTTGTCGTTCGACACCTGGAGCTGGTACGCGACGGCGTAGGCCGGGTCCCACTGCAGGACGACCTGGTGCACGGCCGCCACCGCGCCGAGGTCGACGGTGATCCAGCCCGGGTCGACCCAGCCGGTCGTCGCGCTGGTCGCCCAGCGCGTGGCCGGGTCGTGGTCGAACGCCTTCGCCGGCAGGCAGCCCGGGCAGTTGCCGTCGTCCTGGTACGAGGACGCCGTGCCGGACTTGCCGTAGGACAGCAGGACGTCACCGGGCTGGGTCGTGCCGCCCGCGCCGTAGACCTGGAACTCCCAGAGCGAGTAGCCGTACTGCGTCGCGCGCTGGGTGCCGGTCAGCCGGACGTACCGGCCGCTGCCGGTGACGTTCAGCGTCTGCGTGCCACCGTTCGCGGTGGTGGTCGAGTACAGCGACGTCCAGGTGGCGCCGTCGGTGGACGCCTGGAGCGTGAACGCCTTGGCGTAGGCGGCTTCCCAGTTCAGCACGACCTGGGACAGCTGCTGGGTCGAGCCGAGGTCGACCTGCAGGGTCTGCGGGTCGCCGAACGCGCTGGACCAGCGCGTCCCGGGGTCGCCGTCGACCGCGGCGGACGCCGGGAAGGCGGCGGACTCACTGGAAGACGCCGTCACCGGACGGCCTTGGGAGAGCAGGACGGGGGCGGCCTGGGCGACCGGTGCGGTGAGCAGGGCGGCCAGGGTCAGGACGAGGACGGCGAGAACCCGGGTTCTCGGCATGCGGCGTTGCATGGGCACCTCCACGGCGAACCGGCGCCGGGACGGCCTTGCCCCGGCGCGGATCGGCTCACGTGGTCCTCGGCGCGGGTGTGGGTCCCGCGCGTCGGCACGCTCTTAGTTCAGGATATAAATAAAGAGCCGTAAAATGTCAACGACGCTGCGCCGGACGGTCGCGGACCACGCGGGAGACTGGTCCGGGAGAACGAATCCGCGTCGGGGCCTTGACTCCGCCGACACGCGCGCTGTTAACTGCGAACCGCCGGTCGGAACCGGTTCCGTGACCGCCACCCGGGATCGTTCCGCCGCGACACGCACCTCTTCGGGTTGACCGGTTCGCGCCGTCGCACCCGCCTCGGCACCGCTCCACCGGCTCACGGCGCCGGGGCGATGAGGCGGCCGCGAACCCGTCGCACCACCTGATGCCGACGCGAGCTGTGGGGCTCGCCCGGTCCGCCGCCGCCCGGCACCGCCGCGCGGTCCCTTCCCGGCGTCTCCCCCTCGATCAGCAGGCAGGCAGATGAGATCAACGACGTTCTCCCCCGTACACCGCCTTCTCGTCCTCGCGACCACCCTCGCCACCGCGGTCACCACCGCCGTGGTGGTCGGTTCCGCACCGGCCCAGGCCGCCGCGTGCGGCAGCACGAACCTCGCGCAGGGCCGCACCGCGACCGCGTCCTCGAGCGAGAACGGCGGCACCCTCGCGTCCGCCGCGGTCGACGGCAACTCCGGGACGCGCTGGTCCAGCGCGTTCAGCGACCCGCAGTGGCTGCAGGTCGACCTGGGTTCCGCGCAGCAGCTCTGCGACGCGGTGCTCACGTGGGAAGCCGCGTACGCGACCGCGTTCTCCGTCCAGCTGTCCTCGGACGCGAACACCTGGACGACCGCGTACTCGACCACCACCTCCACCGGCGGCACGCAGACCGTGTCCCTCACCGGCACGGCCCGCTACCTGCGGGTCTACGGCACCCAGCGGGCCACCGGCTACGGCTACTCCCTCTGGGAGGTCGCCGTGCACGGCACCGGCGGCGGGACGACCATCCCGCCGACCGACCCGCGCAACCCGGACCTCGGGCCGAACGTGTCGGTGTTCGACCCGTCGACCCCGGCCGCCACGATCCAGAACCGGCTGACGCAGCTGGCGAACCAGCAGCACACCAACCAGTTCGGCAACGAGCGCTACGCCGTGCTGTTCAAGCCCGGGAACTACACCGCCGACGTCAACCTCGGCTTCTACGAGCAGGTGGCGGGCCTCGGCCTCTCCCCCGACGACGTCAACCTCAACGGCCACGTCCGCGTCGAGGCGGACTGGCTGCAGCAGGGCGACAACCCCGCCAACAAGGGCAACGCGACGCAGAACTTCTGGCGCTCCGCGGAGAACCTGTCGGTGACGCTGCCGGCCGGCCAGGTCGAACGCTGGGCCGTGGCGCAGGCCGCGCCGTACCGCCGGATGCACCTCAAGGGCAGCCAGATCCAGCTGTGGAACGGCGGTGACGGCTGGGCCAGCGGTGGCCTGATCGCCGACAGCAAGATCGACGGCGTGGCCGTGTCCGGTTCGCAGCAGCAGTTCCTCACCCGCAACAGCGAGCTCGGCGGCTGGCAGGGCGGCGTGTGGAACATGGTGTTCGTCGGCTCGACCGGCACCCCGCCGGCGTCGTTCCCGAACCCGCCCGAGACGGTCGTCGGCCAGACGCCGGTGATCCGCGAGAAGCCGTTCCTCTACGTCGACGGCTCGGGCAGCTAC
This sequence comes from Amycolatopsis sp. cmx-4-37, assembly GCA_049998055.1. Taxonomy (GTDB): domain Bacteria; phylum Actinomycetota; class Actinomycetes; order Mycobacteriales; family Pseudonocardiaceae; genus Amycolatopsis. The sequence continues at coordinate 94,793 of JAEBEK010000012.1, forward strand.
AACGTGTTCGTCCCGGCGCTGCGGCAGAACTCCTCGGGCACCAGCTGGGGCCACGGTGCCCCGGCCGGGCAGTCGATCTCGCTCAGCGAGTTCTACGTCGCGCACCCGTCCGACTCGGCCGCGACGATCAACGCGGCACTGGCGGCGGGTAAGAACCTGCTGGTCACGCCGGGCGTCTACCACCTCGACCAGGCGCTGAACGTCACGCGCCCGGACACCGTGGTGCTCGGCCTCGGCCTGGCGACGCTGCAGCCGACCAACGGCACCGCGGCGATCACGACGTCCGATGTGGACGGCGTGAAGATCGCTGGGCTGTTGATCGACGCCGGCGCGGTCAACTCGCCGGTGCTCGTGCAGGTCGGCCAGCCGGGCTCGACCGCGAACCACGCGGCCGACCCGACGTCGCTGCACGACGTGTTCTTCCGGATCGGCGGCGCCGCCGTCGGGAAGGCCACGCAGACGCTGGTGGTCAACTCGAACAACGTCATCGGCGACCACATGTGGCTGTGGCGCGGCGACCACTCGAACGGCGTCGGCTGGAACGTCAACACCGCGGCGAACGGCCTGGTGGTCAACGGGGCGAACGTCACGATGTACGGCCTGTTCGTCGAGCACTACCAGCAGTACGAGGTGCTCTGGAACGGCAACGGCGGGCGGACGTACTTCTTCCAGAACGAAATGCCGTACGACCCGCCGGACCAGGGTTCCTGGTCCAGCGGCGGCGGCCGGCAGGGCTGGGCGGCGTACAAGGTGGCCGACTCGGTGACCAGCCACGAAGGCTGGGGGCTGGGCAGCTACTGCTTCTTCCAGACCAACCCGTCCATTGTGGCCAGTCACTCGTTCGAGGTGCCGAACACCAGCGGGGTCCGGTTCCACAACCTGGTCTCGGTGTCGCTCGGCGGCGTGGGCACGATCGCCCACGTCATCAACGACACGGGTGACCCGGCGAACACGGCCCACCAGGTGAGCCCGCTGAACAACTACCCGTGACCGGAGCTTTCACGTGAAAGCTCCCACCTGGGACCGGAGCTTTCACGTGAAAGCGGCGCGCTGCAGGGCACGGCCGACCTGCGCCGGGTCCTGCAGCACAGCGGCGACGTACGCGTCCGGGCGGACCAGCCAGGCTTCGCCCGGGCGCGCACCCAGCGCGCCGCCCACCGGGATCTCCACCGAGCGCATCCCGGCGGCGTCGACGCCCGGCGTCGTCAGGAGTAAGAACCCTTGCCGGGCCAGGTCGCGCAACCGGCCACCCGGGACGACGGTGACATCGGGCAGCAGGATCCCGGGGCCCGGCGGCGGCACCGCCCCGCGCGGCGGGCGTCCCGCGAACGGCCGTCGCGGATCGGGCGTGGTCAACGGCGAATCGGTGTACCAGAACGGTTCGGCGAGCCGGCCCGAGTCGACCTGCTCGCAGGCGGCCGGGTCGTGCGCCGCGCGCGTGAGGACGTCCAGGCGGTGCCGGTGCCGCTCGTCGTCCTGCGGCACCAGGAAATCCATCGTCGCCGTGGTGACGGCCGCGTTCTCCACCGCCGCGGCGTGCCGCTCGGTGTGGTAGCTCTCCAGCAGGTCCTCCCCCGCCTCGCCGCGCAGGACCCGGGCGAGCTTCCACGCGGCGTTCTCCGCGTCGGCCACGCCGGAGTTGAGGCCGCGCGCCCCGAACGGCGCGAAGAGGTGCGCGCAGTCCCCGGCGAGCAGGACCCGGCCGACGCGCATCCGCGGGACCAGGCGCGTGTGGAAGCGGTACACCGAGCGCCAGCCGACCTCGTAGGGGGCCGAGCCGATGATCGCGCGGACCCGCGCTTCCAGCGCCCCACCCGACTCCTCGGCCGCGAGGTCGTAGTCCGCCGGGACCTGCCAGTCGATGCGGAACTGCGAGTCCGGGCACGGGTGGATGAGCACCTGGCGGCCCGGGTTCCACGGCGGGTCGAAGTAGAACCGGCGCTCGGCCGCCCAGCCGGGCAGGTCGGCGCGGATGTCGCAGATCAGGAACAGGTCCCGGAAGGACACCCCGTCGAGACGCTGCCCGAGCGCCCGCCGCACGGTGTCGCCGCGGGAGCCGGTGCACGCGATGGCGTAGTCGGCCTCGATCCGGCGCGGCCCGTCCGCCGTGGCGCACTCGACCACCACCCGCCCGGGCTGGGTCAGCGCCCGGACGCGGTGGCCGCGCCGCACGTCGATCAGCGGCTGCGCGGCGATCAGCTCGTCCAGGACCTCCTCGACGCGGGCCTGGGAAAGGTTGACGAACGGCGGCAGCGCCGAGCCGCCGTCGGGCAGCTTGAGCGAGAACAGCTCGGTGTCGCGGTGGAAGGTCCGCGCGGTCGTCCAGGTGAGGCCCTCCTCGGCGAGGCGGCCCGCGCCGAGCGACGCCCAGACGTCCAAGGTGTCCCGTTGCTGGCAGATGGCCTTCGACCCCACGGGGTCGCGCACCTCGTGCTCGTCGACGAGCACCACGGGTACGCCCCAGCGCGCGAGCAGCAGCGCGGCCGTCTGACCGACCGGGCCGCTGCCGAGAACGGCGACGGTCATCGCGTCAGTCCTGGAGCTGGTCCCAGACTTCGCGGTCGCGTTCGGCGGTCCACACCACCGGCCGTTCGATGCCGCCCAGCTCGTCCCACAGCCGCGAGACGTCGAAAGGCAGGCAGTGCTCGAAGATCGGCCACTGGCCGTACTGGCCGACGAGGGCCGCGTGCGTGCGTTCGAAGGCGTCCTTCAGCGTGCCGCCGGCGTCGCGGGCCGCGCCGACCTCGCGGATCATCGTGTCCAGGAAGTGCCGGGTCTGCGCGATGGCGGCCTCGACCGCCCGCGCCCCGCGGCTCACGCCGCCGCGGCCGCCGATGAGCGTCTCGGCCCCGAAGGCGCCGACGCGGTCCAAAGTGGACGACGCCCATTCGCGGTGGAACGCGTCACCGGTGTAGAGCGCGGCTTCGGCTTCCACCAGGTCGCCGGCGTACAGGATCTTCTGGCGCGGCAGCCAGGCGACGATGTCGCCTTCGGTGTGGCCGCGGCCGCAGTACTGCAGGACCAGGTCCCCGCGGTCGCCGCCGAGATCGAGGGTGAGCCGGTCGGAGAAGGTCAGCGTCGGCCAGGTCAGGCCGGGCACGGAGTCCGCGCCCTTCGCCAGCCGCGGCATCCGGCCGAACTCGCTCTCCCAGTCCTCCTTGCCGCGCTCGGCGACGAGGGCCCGGGTGTTCTCGTGCGCGACGATGACCTCGGCGTCGAACGCGGACGCGCCGAGCACGCGCACCGCGTGGTAGTGGCTCAGCACCAGGTAGCGCACGGGTTTGCCGGTGTGTTCCCGCAGTTTCGCGAGCCATTCGCCCGCGGCGACCGGCGTGGCCAGTGCCTCGAAGCAGACGAGGAAGTCCTCGCCCTCGATGGCGCCGATGTTGGGATCGCCCTCGGCGGTCAGCGCGTAGACGCCGTCGGCCAGGACTTCGAGGGTTTGCGCTTTCTCCGCCAGGTCGGCCGAAGAGGCGAAGGCTTTCTTCGTCACGGCGAGCGCTCCTTCTGATCGTCAAAGGTTTGACTATCTCGCCGATCACACTAACCCGCCGGGGCGGCGCGCGGAACCCCTTCGCCTAACCTGGCCGCATGACCGACCGACCGGCCGAAGACCTCGACTACCTCTCGTTCGTCGACTACGCGATCGGGAAGGCGAAGGCGGAGCTGCCGGACACGGACCCCGTCGCGATGCGCCTCGGCCTCACGCTGCACCGGCTGGCGGGCGCGCTGGTCTACGACTGGGAGTCGACGGTCCACCGGCCGCGCGGACTGAGCTGGGGCGGGTTCCGGGTGCTGTTCGTGCTGTGGCTGTCCGGCCCGCTGGAGTCCCGCCACGCGGCGCGCTTGGCCGGCATGAGCCGCGCGGCGGTCTCGGCGCTGGTCAAAACCCTGGAACGCGACGGCCTGGTGACGCGCACGCAGGTCCCGGAGGACCGCCGGGCCGTCCGGCTGGCGCTGACGGAGGCGGGCCACCACGCGGTGACCGACGCCTACCAGGCGCACAACACGCGCGAGCAGGCGTGGGCAGCGTCGCTGACGGCGTCGGAACAGACGGTCCTCATCGGACTGCTCGAGAAGCTGACCACGAGCCCGGCGGCCGCGGCGGCCCAGCGATTGGCTTAGCTGGCCAGCCCGGGCAGGGTGTGCCCGGTCTGCTCGGCCTTCGCACGGAGGTACCGGACGTTGTTCTCGGTGGCGAAGACCCCGGTCGGAACCTGCTCCCGCACGACGATCCCGGCCTTGCGCAGCTGCGCGGCCTTGTCGGGGTTGTTCGACAGCAGGTCTACTTCGTCCACCCCGAGCGCCTCGAGCATCTGCGCGGCGACGGTGTAGTCGCGGGCGTCCTCGGGCAGGCCCAGCGCGGCGTTGGCGGCGTAGGTGTCGAGGCCCTGGTCTTGCAGGGCGTAGGCGTCGAGCTTGTTGTAGAGGCCGATCCCCCGGCCTTCCTGGCGCAGGTAGAGCAGGTAGCCGCCGGTCGCGGAGATCCGCTCGACGGCCTCGGCCAGCTGAGGACCGCAATCGCAGCGCGCGGACCCGAAGACGTCCCCGGTGAGGCATTCGGAGTGCGGCCGCACGAGCGGCACGTCCCCGGGGGTGCCGAGCACGAAGGCGAGGTGCTCACCCCCGTCGGCGAGGCCCCGGAAGGTGACGGCTTCGGCCTCGACCGCGACCCCGCCGTCGAGCCGCAGCGGGATCCGGACCCGCGTCCGCACCTCGGCCGTCATGCTGTCTCCCCTCGGATCGCCCACGTGATCGACCCTACCGGAAGTTCAAATTCGAACATCGTCTTCGCGCCGAACATCACTGGGGCCAACACCGGTGGCGCACGAGATCTTCCCGATCGGCTCCGAAAACCGGTGGCGGCACCGTCGTATCCTCGGCGCATGATCCCCGGTGCCACCGCCGCGTCGTTCCTGCTGGTCGTCGTCCTCGGGGCGATGTCGCCCGGGCCGGACTTCGTCGTCGTCACCCGCTCGTCCCTCACCGGCGGCCGGCGGGCCGGGATCGCCGCCGGGGTCGGGATCTCGCTCGGGGTCTTCGCCTGGGTGGTCGCCATCGCCTTCGGGGTCGCCGCCGTGCTCACCGCCTCGGCCATCGCTTTCGGCGTCGTCAAGCTCGTCGGGGCCGGCTATCTCGTCTTCCTCGGGGTCAAAGCCTGGCTGGCCGTGCGTCGCGGCGACTACCGGGAGCTCGGCGAAACCGACGGGAAAGCCACTCTCGAAGCCGGCGCCGCCTTCCGGCAGGGGCTCTTCACCAACCTGCTCAACCCCAAGGTCGCCGTCTACTTCCTCGCCCTGCTCCCCCAGTTCCTGCCGGCCGGCGGCTCCCCGGCGCAGACCCTCGAACTGGCCGCCATCGCCACCGGCGGAACCGTTCTCTGGTTCGCGGCCCTCGCGCTCGTGGTCGGCGCGCTGAAGCGGTTCTTCAGCCGTGGGCGCGTCCGGCGGGGGCTCGACGCCGTGCTGGGCAGCGTGCTCGTCGCGCTCGGGGTGAAGGTCGCCGCCGAAACGGCCTGAGGGCCCGGCGCGCCGGACCCTCAGGCACCGTCACAGCTGCTCGGCCGCCAGCCGCGTGCCCTCGACCCGCGCCCGGACCTTCGCGAACGCGATGTCGCGCGAGGTCGACGTGTCGTCCGCGAACGGCGAGAACCCGCAGTCGTCGCACGTGCCGAGCCGGTCGGCGGGCAGGTACTTCGCCGCCGCGAGCACGCGGTCGCGGACGTCCTCCGCCGTCTCCACCCGGGGGTCGATCGGGTCGATCACGCCGACGAAGATCCGCTGGTCCGCCTTCAGGTTTTCGGAGATCACCCCGAGCGCCCGGTCCGGGTCGGCTTCGCTGGCCAGCTGGACGTAGAAGTTCCCCGCCTTCAGCTCGAACAGCGTCGGCAGCAGGCCCGCGTAGTCGACGTCGAGGCTGTGCACCGAGTCCTGGTCGCCGCCCGGGCAGGTGTGGACGCCGATCTTCGCGCGCTCCTCGGCGGTGAACCGTTCGAGCACCGCGTTGTTGAGGTCGACGAACTGCCGCAGCAGGCCGCCCGACGGGTCGAGCTTCAGCGACAGCCGCGCCTCGGTGAAGTCGATCTGGACGGCGTGCGCCCCGGCCTCGAGGCTGCGCCGGATGTCGGCCTCGGCCTCGTTCACCAGGTCGGCGGCGAACTGCTCCTGCGCGTACCCGTCGATACCGTCGCCCGGGTAGATCAGCGAGATGGCGGACGCGGCGATCACGGCCTGCTTGACCGGCTTGCCCGTGAGCGCCTTCGCGCGGGTCAGGTACGAGTCCGCGTAGGTCGCGTAGCGGAACGGGCCCGCGGTCAGCCGCGGCAGCTGCCGGGTGTGCCCGTCGGCGAACGGGATGACGACGCCGTCGGGCGCCAGCGAGGTCAGCCCGGCCAGCGGGTACGTCGCGAAGCTCGGCTTGCCCTGCTCGCCGTCGGACACGACCGGCGAACCGGTCTCTTCGAACCGGCTGATCGTGTCCGCCAGCGCGCGGCTCTCGAGCTCGGCGAGGGCTGCGGCGTCGATCTGTCCGGCGGCGAAGGCGCCGAGCCCCTCGACGAGGTAGTCGGGGCGCGGAATGCTGCCGATCGGTTCGGTGGGCAGGGTCATCGAGTCCTCCGCGTGCTTGAAGGTCCTGACCGGCCTCGACCGGCGCGGGGCCGGCCTCACCGGCCTCGTGCTCGACGAACGTAGCGTGATCGAGAGCGGTTACCGAGCGCAGATCACCCGGTCGGAGCAGCAAAAAGCGCAAAATGAGAAGGCGTTCGGCGGTTAGCCGGGAGGACGATGGGGTATTCGCTTTGGCGATACGGCGGGTTCGGCGCCGAAGGAGTACCCCGATGCTCAGTCACCACGATCGCACCGAGCTCGAGAAGATCGAGCGGAACCTCGAGCTCAGCGACCCCGGCCTCGCCACCGCGCTGCGCGACGGACGGCGCCCGAAGTCACGCGCGCTCCGCAGCGCCCTGCTGATCGCCGTCGACGTCGTCGCCGTGACCCTGCTGGTCCTCGGGCTGGTCCTGCCGGACCCCGGGGTCACGCTCTGCGGGATCCTCGCCCTGACCGGCACCGTCTGGACCCACGTGGCGCGGCACCGCGGCTGAGGCAGACTGGACCCGTGAAGTGGGTCCTGCACGTCGACCTCGACCAGTTCATCGCCGCGGTCGAGATCGCCCGCCGGCCGGAGCTGCGCGGGAAGCCCGTGGTCGTCGGCGGCAACGGCGACCCCACCGAACGCGCCGTCGTCGCGACCGCGTCGTACGAGGCCCGCGAGTTCGGGATCCAGTCCGGCATGCCGCTGCGCATCGCCGCCCGGCGCTGCCCGGACGCCGTCTTCCTGCCCAGTGACCCGCCGGCCTACCTCGAGGTGTCCGAGCACGTGATGGCCGCGGTGCGCGAGTTCCCGGTCGTCGTGGAGGTGCAGGGCTGGGACGAGGCGTTCGTCGGCGCCGAGACCGACGACCCGGAGGCGCTGGCGGCGTCGATCAAGGAGGCCGTGGCGCGCGAGACCGGGCTGTCGTGCGCGGTCGGGATCGGCGACAACAAGCTGCGGGCCAAGCTCGCCACCGGGTTCGGCAAGCCGGGCGGGATCTTCCGGCTGACGCAGGCGAACTGGTGGGAGGTGATGGCCGCGCGCCCGACCGACGCGCTGTGGGGCATCGGCGGCAAGACGGCGAAGAAGCTCGCCGAGCTCGGCATCGCCACGGTCCTCGACCTGGCCGGCGCCGACCCGGCGGAGCTCGCCGCGCGGTTCGGCCCGAAGACCGGCCCGTGGCTGCGCCTGCTCGGCGGCGGCATCGGCGACGCGGAGGTGAGCGCGACGCCGTACGTGGCCCGCTCCCGCAGCCGCGAGACGACGTTCCAGCGCGACCTCACGGACCCGGCGGAGATGGCGGCGGAGGTGTCGGCGCTGGCCAAGCGCGTGAGTCAGGACGTCCTCGACGAAGGCCGGCCGGCCGCCCGGGTCGCGGTGAAGGTGCGGTTCGTGCCGTTCCTGACCCACACGCACAGCGTCACCCTGCCCGAGCCGACGTCGGACGCCGACGAGATCGACCGCGCGGCGCAGGAGGTGCTGGGGATGTTCGAGCTGACCCGCGCGGTGCGGCTGCTCGGCGTGCGGGCGGAGTTCCCGCGGGAGGACTAAAGCCCCTCCGGCAGCGGTAAGGGCCGGTCCGGATCCAGGTCGACCCCGCCCGCCCGGAGCGTGTGGTCCAGCATCGCCCAGATCGTGCCGCTCAGCTGGCCGGTCAGCTGGCCGAGGCTGAGCGTGCCCGGGTGGTCGAGCCAGCGGGTCGTCGCCGACTCGACGTAGCCGACCAAGCCGAACGCGATCGTGTCCGCCGGGGCCGGGTCCAGGCCGAACGCCGTGAGGTAGCCGGTGAACAGGCGGCTGAGGTGGCGGGCGATCGTGCCGCGGACGTCCGTCGGTCCCGGGGCCGCGCGCGCCAGGTACCGGTGCAGGGGGAGGTGCTCGGTCAGCCAGCGCAGATGCGTCGAAATCACCGTCGAGATCATCTCGTTCGGCGAACCCGACGGGTGCCAGAGCGGCTGGAGCTCGGCCGTCACCAGCTCGGCCGCGCGTTCGGCGATCGCCCGCTGGAGGTCGGCCGCGCCGTCGAAGTGCTTGTACAGGCGGGTCCTCGCGACGCCGGCGCGCTCGGCGATCTGCTCGGTCGAGACGTCCGGGCCGTGTTCGGCGATCGCTTCCAGGGCCGCGTCGACGAACTCGGCGCGTCGCCGCTCCTGCTGGCCCGCCCAGCGCGCCGCCCGCCCGTCGACCTTGGTCACGGCGAAAGCCTACTCACGGCCCCCGAGCCGGTGTACGCTCCGAAGTAACTAGTACAACGTGTACCCCCTACTTCCGAAAGGATCGCCATGGGCGTCGAGGCCCAGGACCGGGACGTGACCGCGGCTCGCCTGCTCAAGAGTTCCGCGAAGAACTCCTACGACCCGTACGTCGACATCGACTGGAGCGCGCCGCTGGTCGAGGGCAAGGCGTACATGCCGCTGGAGCGCGTCTCCCTCTACGGCACCGACCTCTGGGCGAAGCTGACGCCGGAGCAGCGGATCGAGCTGTCCAAGCACGAGATCGCCAGCATCATGAGCGTCGGCCTCTGGTTCGAGATCGTCCTGATGCAGCTGCTCGCGCGGTACGTCTTCGACCTCGACGCGCGCACCGAGCACGCGCAGTACGCCATGACCGAGATCGGCGACGAGACCCGGCACTCGGTGATGTTCGCCCGCACCGCCGAGCGGCTCGGCGTGCCCCGCTACGGCGTCCCGAAGGTCGTGCACCGCGCCGCGAAGGTGTTCGGCGCGACCGCCGCCGGCCCGTCGATGTTCGCCAGCGTGCTGGTCGCCGAGGAGACCACCGACCGGCTGCAGCGCTCGATGATGGACGACGACGGCATCCAGCCGCTGATCCGCTCGGTCAACCGCATCCACGTCGTCGAGGAGGCCCGGCACGTCCGGTTCGCCAAGGAGGAAGTGCTGCGGGAGACGCCGAAGCTGTCCAAGGCGGCGCTGCAGCGGCACCGGCTGCGGACCGCGCTCGTCGCGTTCGGCGTGATCGACAGCATGGTCGACCCGCGGATCTACCGCAGCGTCGGGATCGACGCCCGCGAAGGCCGGGCCGCGGCGCTCGCGAACCCGCACTTCCACGAGACGCGCCGCTGGATGGCCGGGAAGATCGTGCCGTTCCTGCGCGAGGCGGGGCTGATCGGCGGCCGGTCCGAGGGCGTTTGGCGGCGCGCGCACCTGCTCTGACGCGCTGACCGCAAAATTGCCTTCCCGCGTGGGGCCGGTCTGCGCCACGATTCCCGGGTGACCGAGGGCTTCTCGCAAGAATTCCCGCTCGAACCCGCACCGGGGCCGCCGCGCACCGCGATACCGCAGCGGCGCCCGCCGTTCGCCCGGCCCGTCGTCGCCGGCCTCGCCGGTGTGCTCGTGGGCGCGTTCCTGGTCGGCGTGCCGTGGTTGACGCTGAGCCTGCTCGGCGGCCCGAGCGGGCAGGCACCGGCCGCGCCGGCGAACCTCGGCGGGCTCGGCCGCGCCCAGGACGCGATCGCGAAGCTCGACGCCGTACGCGGCAAGCCCCAGATCGACCGCATCGACAAGACCGACCGCGAGACGGCGTCCCGGGTGTCGGCGGCCTACGACGGCGCGGGCGCGGTGGTGCAGCAGTACCAGGACGAGCGGCTGCTGCGGTCCTTCCAGCTGGTCGCCGTGCGCGCGCGCTCACCGGAGCTGTTCGCGCCGTACGAGGACGTCCAGGCTCTCGGCATCGCCAAGCCCGGCACCGAGCTCGTGCGCGTCGGCGCCGTCCAGTGCCTGGTGCACAACGACCCGGCCGCGCCCGGCTCGGCCCCGGACCCGGACCGCTCGTTCGTCCTGAACTGCCAGCGCACCGGGCCGGGCCTCACTGTCACCGTCCGGAGCTTGGGCACCGAAGGCAACCACGACGCCCGGGAGCTCGCCGGGATCGTCGAGCAGGCCTGGCGGGAGCTCGATTGAGCACCGTCCGCGTGGCCCGCGCCGACGACGAAAGCGCGCTCGCCGAACTCGACGAGCGCACCTGGAGCTCGGCGGTGTCCCCCGCTCCCCCGCCCCCGCCCGGCACCCCGTTCTTCGACGAGGGCCTCCGCCCCGAAGACGTCCTCGTCGCGGAGCACGACGGCGCGGTCGCCGGCTACGTCCGCCTCGACGAGGGGTTCCCCATCCCCGCCCACCGGCACGTGCGGGTGATCGGCGGGCTCGCCGTCGACCCGGACCGCCGCCGGCTCGGCATCGCGCGGCAGCTCGTCGACGCCGCCGTGGCCGAGGCGCGGCAGCGTGGCGCGCGCAAGGTGACGCTGCGCGTCCTGGGTCACAACACCGCCGCCCGGCGGGTCTACGAGGGCTGCGGCTTCGTCGTGGAAGGCGTGCTGCGGGCGGAATTCCACGTCGACGGCACCGACGTCGACGACGTTCTCATGGCCCGCCGGCTCGCTTGACAGCTTCCCGGCGGCTTTGCCATCCTGGTCGAGGGCCGAGGGGCGCTGCGACGGAACTCTTTCCGCCACGCTCGGCCCGGACCACGACTCCAAGGGCGCCTCCCGCGAGGGAGGTGCCTTTCTTGGTGTGGCGCAAACACTCCCGAGCGTTCCGCAAACGAGCTCCGGAGTGCACCGACAATGAGTGACAAAGCGCAGAGCCGCAACGGTCTCGACTTCGCCGTCGCCGACCTGTCCCTGGCCGCGGCCGGCCGCACGCAGCTGCGGCTCGCCGAGCACGAGATGCCCGGCCTGATGGCGATCCGCCGCGAGTACGCCGCCGCGCGGCCGCTGAAGGGCGCCCGCATCGCCGGGTCGCTGCACATGACCGTCCAGACCGCCGTGCTCATCGAGACGCTCGTCGCGCTCGGTGCCGAGGTGCGCTGGGTGTCCTGCAACATCTTCTCCACCCAGGACGAGGCCGCCGCCGCGGTCGTCGTCGGCCCCGAGGGCACCGTCGACGCCCCGGCCGGCACGCCGGTGTTCGCCTGGAAGGGCGAGACGCTCGAAGAGTACTGGTGGTGCACCGACCGGCTCTTCGCCTTCGCCGGCGGCCAGGCACCGAACATGATCCTCGACGACGGCGGCGACGCCACCCTGCTCGTCCACAAGGGAGTCGAGTTCGAAGCCGCGGGCGCGGTGCCGCAGCCGTCCGAAGAGGACCCCGAGGAGTACCGGATCGTCCTCGAGACCCTGCGCGCGAGCCTCGCCGCCGACGGCGACCGCTTCACCCGCATGGCCAAGGAGATCCGCGGCGTCACCGAGGAGACGACCAACGGCGTCAAGCGGCTCTACAAGCTCGCCAAGGACGGCGAGCTGCTCTTCCCCGCGATGAACGTCAACGACTCCGTGACGAAGTCCAAGTTCGACAACAAGTACGGCATCCGGCACTCCCTGGTGGACGGCCTTAACCGGGCCACCGACGTGATGATCGGCGGCAAGCGCGTCCTCGTCTGCGGCTACGGCGACGTCGGCAAGGGCGCGGTCGAGGCGCTGCGCGGCCAGGGCGCCCGGGTCTCGGTCACCGAGATCGACCCGATCTGCGCGCTGCAGGCGGCGATGGACGGGCTCGACGTGGTGGAGCTGGACGACGTCGTCGAGACGGCCGACATCTTCATCACCACCACCGGCAACTTCGGGATCATCTCGGCGGAGCAGATGAGCCGGATGAAGCACAACGCGATCGTCGCGAACGTCGGGCACTTCGACAACGAGATCGACGTGGCCGGGCTGGCGAAGCTGCCGGACGTCGTGAAGGAGGAGATCAAGCCGCAGGTGCACGAATGGACGTTCCCGGACGGCCACGCGATCCTCGTGCTTTCGGAGGGCCGCCTGATGAACCTCGGCAACGCGACCGGGCACCCGTCGTTCGTGATGTCGAACTCGTTCACCAACCAGGCCATCGCGCAGATCGAGCTGTTCGCCAAGCCCGGCGAGTACGCCACCGACGTCCACCGGCTGCCGAAGCACCTCGACGAGAAGGTGGCCCGGCTGCACCTCGACGCGCTCGGTGTGAAACTCACCAAGCTCTCGAAGGCCCAGGCGGACTACATCGGCGTCGACGTCGCGGGTCCGTACAAGCTCGATCACTATCGGTACTGATCCGAAGTTGCTCCATTTGCCGCAGTTTGGTTTATCCGCAAACTGGCCATCCTCACGACGAGAGCGCATCCGCCCGGACGGCACGGAGCCGGGCCGGGTCTCGTGCGAAGGAGAGTGTCAAGTGATCGTCCTCGGTGTGATTCTTCTGGTCATCGGGTTCATCGTGGGTATCCCGGTGCTTTACACCATCGGCATCATTCTCGCGGTGGCCGGTGTGGCACTGGCCATCCTGGGCGGCACCGGCCGCCGGATCGGTGGGCGCGCGCACTGGTACTGATCGGTACTCGCGAACGGCCTGGCACGGCGTCAGCAGCAATGCTCGCCACGCCAGGCCGTTCGGCCTTCCCGCACCGCCACGAAGGCGATCGCGAGGGCCACGAGCGGATCGGCCCACCACCAGCCCCAGAGGGTGTTGAGCAGCAATCCCGCCAGCAGGACCGCGGAAAGGTAAGAGCAGAGCAAAGTCTGCCGCGAATCCGCTACCGCGCTGGCGGAACCCAGCTCCCGTCCCGTTCGTCGTTGCGCGGCGGACAGGGTGGGCATCACGACGAGCGAGACCGCTGCGAGGACGACCCCGGTGAGCGAGCTTTCCGGTGCCGCCGCGGTGAAGAACGTCCGTACGGACTCCGCCGTCACGTAGGCGGCCAGCGCGAAGAACGACAGCGCGATCAGCCGCAGCGCCCGCCGTTCGCGGGCTTCCGGGTCACGGCCCGAGAACTGCCAGGCGACCGCGACCGCCGAAGCGACCTCGACCACCGAATCCAGGCCGAAGCCGACCAGCGCGCCCGAGGAAGCCGCCGTCCCGGCTGTCAACGCCACGGCGGCTTCGACGACGTTGTAGGTGATGGTCGCGGCCACGAGGAACCGGACCCGCCGCACCAGCACCGACCGGCGGTCCGGGGCCACGGTGACCGGCGCGCAGCAGCCGTCCGAGCACTCGGCGCTCGTCACGCCGGCTCGCACTCTTCCCGCGGTTCGACCGCCAGCACGACCTGGACGAGCTCGTGCAGCGCCCGGGCCAGGTGCGCGTCGGCGATCTCGTACCGCACCTGACGGCCCTCGTAGCCCGCCACGACGAGCCCGCACCCCCGCAGGCACGCGAGGTGGTTCGAGACGTTCGAGCGGCTCAGCCCGAGTTCACCGGCGAGCCGGCCGGGATAGGCGGGCCCGTCGAGCAGCGCGGTCAGGATCCGGCAGCGGGTCGGGTCGGCGAGGGCGCGCCCGATCCGGGCCAGCGCCGACTCTCGCGTCTCACACGTCACCATGAAGCGAACTGTACATCGAAGGCTGACGTATCCACACGGGACACTGCGAAAATTAAAGGGTCCTCCGGCTCCGAGGGGGAGGGAGAGCCGAAGGACCCCGTTAGTGTTAGCACATCGCCAAGCCCGTGTACACAGCTGCATACACGATCGTGTTACGCGCTTGACGCGATCCTGACGCCACAAAGGCCTCCCCGGCCGGCGGTGAAGCCGACCGGGAAGGCCTTCGCGGATCCTGACGGGAGGCTCAGGAAGCTCGGCGCAGCAGCGGTTTTCCCGGCGCGGCGGCACAGCCGCACCCGCTGCCGAGGGCACTCCATGACCGGCCCGCCTTCCGCTTTCGTGCCCGGTGTGCTCGCACTCCTTGGTACCACCGGGAAGCGCGGGGACGCGGTAAGGGGCGGCGGCGTGTCGGCCCGGTCACGCGAACGGGATCAGGGCACGCTCGGCCGATGCCAGGGCCTCGGCAAAGTCGCGTTTGCTGGGCGGGATGTCATGAACGACTCGTTCATGACGTCGCCAACCCGCGCCGAACGTCGGGATCAGGCGGACTTCGGTGCTCGCTTCCGCGCCGCCGGTTTCTTCTTCGCGGCCGCCGGCGGCTCCTCGTCCTCATCGGACTCCTCCGAAGTGGACTTCGCCCCGCGGGACTTCTTCGCCGCGTCCACACTGGCCTGCAGCGCCGCCATCAGGTCGACCACGTCGGCCTTCGCGGTGACCGCCGCCGGCTTGGTCGTCTCCTCCCCCGCCACCTTGGCCTCGATCATCTCCTCGAGGGCCTCGCGGTAGTGGTCGTGGTACTTCTCCGGCTCGAACACCGGCTCGGCCAGGGAGTCGATCAGCGACCCGGCCATGGTGACCTCCTGCGGCCGGATCTGCGGCGGGTCGTCGCGCAGGAAGGGGAAGTCCGGTTCGCGGACCTCGTCCGGCCACAGCATCGTCGTCATCACCAGCACGTCGGCGTGCACCCGCAGCACCGCCATGCTCTCCCGCTGCCGCACGGCGACCTTCGCGATGGCCACCTGGCTCGACTTGTGCAGCGCGTCCCGCAGCACGACGTACGGCTTCACCGCGTTCTTCTGCGGCTCCAGGTAGTACGTCCGGTCGTACTGGATCGGGTCGATCGACTCGAGCGGCACGAACTCCAGGACGTCGATCGTGCGCTGCGAAGACAGCGGCAGGTCGGCCATCTCGGTGTCGGTGATCACGACCATCTCGCCGTCGGGCAGCTCGTAGCCCTTGGCGATCTCGGCGTAGGGCACCTCGGCGCCGTCGATCGTGCAGAACCGCTTGTACTGGATGCGGCCGCCGTCGGCCTCGTGCACCTGGCGGAGCGAGACGTTCTTGTTCTCGGTGGCCGCGTACAGCTGGATCGGAATGCTCACCAGCCCGAACGACACCGAGCCCTTCCACATCGCCCGCATGCCACGTACCTCCGAGGTAGACTTCACGCTCGGTAATTACCGTAGCCCGAATCGTCCCCCGGCGACAGTCTGATCTAGACCTCTGCCAGGTACTTCTCCCACAGCACGGGGTCCATGAACCAGTTCTGGAAGTCCGTCGGATCGGTGAACCCGTTCGCGAACCGCCGCGCCACCGCGGGGTTCTGGCCGGCCACCCCGAGGATTTGGAGCACGTGCGGGGGCGGCGGCATGAGCAGCGCGTTGGTCCATTCGGTGACGTGCCGGGCGTACTCCCAGTAGCGCTCGAACGTCGCGTCCATCCACGTCGCGTCGAACGGCCGGTCGCCGTGCCCGACGATCGCGTCCAGGTAGGTCGCCGCGCAGTGGCTCGCGTTGTTGGAGCCCTGCCCGGTGATCGGGTCGTTCGCCACGACGACGTCGGCCATGCCCAGCACGATCGCCCCGCCGGGCAGCGTGCCGACCGGGTTGCGGACCACCGGTGTGTAGCCGCCGGCCAGCGTGGCCTTCGCGTCGGTCAGCTCGGCGTCGCGGCTGCGCTCGTACTCCCACGGCACGAACCGCCGCATCAGGTCCAAGATCCGCGCGAAGTGCTCGGCCGGCCCGGGGCGGTCGTCGAAGCAGTCCAGCGGCCCGCCGGGCACGCCTTCGAAGAAGAGGATGTCGCAGTTCCCGGTCAGCGTGTACGCGGGGATCATGAACAGCTCCCCGACCCCGGGGACGATGTTGAACCGCACCGCCATCTTGTCCGGGTGCTCCGGCCGCGGCCGGACGCCGTGGGCGTAGGCCAGCGACAGCGCGCGCATCGGTTTCGTGTACGGCGACCGCTCGGGGACGCGGTCGAACAGCTGGACCAGCTCGCCCTTGCCGGCCGAGATGATCACCAGGTCGTACAGCTTCGCCAGGGCGTCCAGCTCGGACGTCATCACGCCGTGGATGACGAGCTTGCCGCCGCGGTCCTCGAACAGCTCGAGCCAGCCGGCCATCTTCACCCGCTGGTCCACCGACTGCGCGACGTGGTCCAGCTCGGCGAACCAGTCGAGTGCGCGGCCGCCGTCCGGCGCGGCCACGGACACGCCGAGGCCTTCGACGTTGACGGTGTCGGCCTCCCACTGGTTGATCCCGAGGTCCCGCTCGTGCTGCAGCGCGTCGTGGAACATGCACTGCGTCGACATCACCCGCCCGTGCCGGATCTCCTCCGGCGTCCGCGCGGACATCACCGTGACGTCGTAGTCCTTCGCCAGCAGCCCGAGCGCCAGCTGCAGCCCGGACTGCCCGGCGCCCACGATCAGGACCTTGCGCATGAAGCTCTTCTCTCCTCGTTCAGGCGTGCGGGGCACTGCCGGCGAGCTCGCGGCCCGCCGGGCCGGAGAGCACGGCCAGCGACAACGTGTGGCTGACCAGCTCGGTCAGGGTGGCGATCGTCGAGGCGCGGTCGCGGGCGTCGCAGGTGACCAGCGGGACGCTCGGGTCGAGCGCGAGCGCGTCGCGCACCTCCTCGAGGTCGTGCACCGGCATGCCCTCGAACTGGTTGACCGCCACGACGAACGGCAGCTCCGAGTCGTTCTCGAAGTAGTTGATCGCCGCGAACGACTCGTCGATCCGGCTGGTGTCGACCAGCACGACCGCGCCGAGCGCGCCGCGGCTCAGGTCGTCCCAGAGGAACCAGAACCGCGCCTGGCCGGGCGTGCCGAACAGGTACAGCAGCAGGTCCGGGCGCAGCGTGATGCGGCCGAAGTCCATCGCGACGGTCGTGGTCGACTTGCCGCCGGGCGGGATGTCGTCGACGCCTTCGCCGGCCTCGGTCATCCACGCCTCGTTGCTCATCGGCGGCACCTCGGAGACCGCCCCGACGAAGGTGGTCTTGCCGACACCGAAGCCCCCGGCGACGACGATCTTCGCGGAGATCGTCAGCAGATCGCCCTCAGGCGGGGAGCCGCTTGAGCCCATCAAGGATCCTCTCGAGCACGTTGGTGTCGTGGTGGTAGGCGTGCGCCGTGGGGTGGACGAACACCGCGCCCTGGGACGCGAGGTCGCCGATCAGCACCCGCACCACGCCCAGCGGCAGGTCGAGCCCGACCGACAGCTCGGCGATCGAGCAGCGCGCCCGGGCGCGTTCGTAGAGCGAGCGCGACTCGGGCATGAGCGTGCCGCTCAGCGCCGGGTCGTACTGCGGGACCGACACCAGCGTCTCCACCAGCAGCTGGTGGCGGGTGCTGGTGCGGCCGCCGGTGAGCGCGTACGCGCGGATCCGGCGGCTTCGCCGCGGCAAGGCGGTGTCCTTGTCGGACACTGAGATCACATCCTCGTGCTGCATTCCGGGGCTTCGCCCCGGGCCGGGGGCTTCGCCACCCGGACCCCCGAAAGATTCATGGGGCATACCCATCACACCCTGGGCCGGCGCGCGGTGAGCACCTGGCGCAGTTCGGCGCGCACCTCGGGGGTGAGCGCGTGGCCGGCGTTGGTGATGAACTGGGTCATCTCGTAGGCGACCACCTTCATGTCCGCCTCGCCCGAGGTCAGCACCGCGAGCCCGGCACCGGAACCGATGCCCATGAACAGGAAGTAGCCGTGGGTGAGCCGGATGATGATCTGCTCGCAGTTGCCCTTCCCGAACAGCGCCGCGCTGTTGCCGGCCAGGGAGAGCAAGCCGCTCGAGATCGCCGCGAGCTGCTCGGCCTCGGCTTGGCCGACCGAGTCGGACGCGGTGAGGGGGAAGCCGTCCACGCTCATGATCAGCGCGTGGCTGACCCCGTGGACCTTCCGCACGAAGTCGTCGAGCAGCCAGGCGAAGTTCGCCGGGGCCGGGTGGGGGGCGCTCACGAGGCGGTTCCTCCGGGCGTCTCGTCCTGCTGGGTGCGGTTCTCGGCGAGCGCGGCCCGCTCGCCGTCGGCGAACGCGCCGAGGTCGGCGAGCAGCTGGTCGTGGCCGGAGCCGGGCGAAGCCGGCGCCGGGGGTGGCGGTGGGGGTTCGGGGGCGGCACCGCGGATGCTGCCGGGCACCCGGCGCGGCAGGCCGTTGGCCGTCATGCCGCCGGTCTGCTCGGGCGGCCGCGGACGGGGGCTGGGCCTGCGCGGGATCGGCGTGACCGGCTCTTCGCGGGGGAAGGCGCCCGGGCGGCGGCGTGGGAGTGAGCCGGTCAACGCACCGTCCGGTGCCTGAACCGGCTCGGCGGTGACGGTGCGCGTGCCGGACCACGCGTGCTCGGCGAGCTCGGTGACGATGCCGGTGGGCAGCAGCACGGTGGCGACCGTGCCGTGCGGGCTGCGGCGGTCCAGGCGCACGGTGACGTCGTGACGGGCGGCGAGCCGGGAGACCACCGCGAGGCCCATGTGGCGCGCCGCGGCGTCGTCGAGGTCGCCGCCGGCGGCCAGCCGCGCGTTGAGGCCGTCGACGCGGTCGGCCGGGATGCCGATGCCCTCGTCCTCGATCCGGACGAGCACGCTGCCCTGCTCGGTCAGGTGCGCGCTGACGTTCACCGGCGAGCTCGGCGACGACTGGTTGGCGGCGTTGTCGAACAGCTCCGCCAGCACCCGGCCCAGGTCCTCCGCGGCGAAGCCGACGACGCCGAGGTTCACGACCCGGCCGATGGTGATCCGGGCGTAGTGGTCGATCGAGGACATCGCCGCGCGCATGACGTCGAGCACCGTGGTCGCGCGGGCGGCGTCGTCGGCGGTCTCCTGACCGGCCAGGACGCGCAGGTTCTCGGCGTTGCGCCGCAGCCGCGTCGCGAGGTGGTCGAGCTGGTAGAGCTCGGCGAGGCGGTGGTGGTCCTCCTCCCCCGCCTCCAGCTCTTCGAGCCGGGCGAGGAGCTGGTCCAGCAGGTTGAGGTCACGCAGGGCGACGCTGGCGCAGATCTCCGCCAGCACGGCGTCGTCCGCCGTCGCCTCCGGCACCGCCACGGGCTCCAGCGGCGGCAGCGCGGCGATCGCCGGTCCGGCCGCGGGCGCGTACCCAGGGTGCTTCGGCGGCGCGGTGAGGTACTGCGCGGCGGCGACCCGCGAGCGGTCCAGCAGGACGCGTGATCGATCCAGGAGTTCCCGGGCCCGGCTGGCCATGTGGTTCCACTTCTTCCTTGCTCAGGTTCGGACGCGGTACGACGTGCCGACCCCCGGCGGCGACGACCGACATGCAAGCAGAAAGCCTCCTGACGTGTCCACAACCCGTCCCCGCGCGATCGCGCCGCGTGAGCACGGATCGGCGACGTCGCTGCTGGTGAGCGCAGTGCGTTAGGCCATTCGGTGCATTTTTGCAATTTGCGGGTCGCAACGGAGCGCACACGGGCTCCGATACCGCAGGTCGCGCGGGTCCGCACGGCGAATTCCGGACCGTGTCCGGTTCGCCCTAATTTTGCGGGCCACGCACTTTTTTGCGGGCCACGCAAGTTTTTCGCTACACTCCGTTCATGCCGCCCGACGAGCCACCGAAGCTGACGCTCCGGGAACGCAAGAAGCGCGAGGCGCGCCGCGCCCTCGCGCAGGCCGCGTTGCGGCTCTCGCTGGACCGCGGGCTGGAGAACGTGCGGGTCGAGGACATCGCCACCGAGGTCGGTGTCTCGCCCCGCACATTCAACAACTACTTCTCCAGCAAGGAGCAGGCGGTCTGCTCGATGGTCGTCGACCGCCACGAGGGGATGCGCGACGCCCTGCTCGCCCGGCCGGAGGGCGAGCCGCTCTGGGAGTCCGTGAAGCAGGCGGTGATCGAGCAATATTCGCGTGAGGGCGAGCCGGATCGCGCGTATGTTGCGCGTATCCGGGAGCTGATGGGCCAGCTCATGCTGCGCGGCGAGTTCCTCAACGCCCACGCGGCGGTCGAACGCGTGCTCGCCGAGACCATCGCGAAGCGGGCGGGCGGGGCGGACCACCTCCTGTGCCGGCTGATGGCCTCCACGGTGGAAAGCGCCGTCCGCGTCGCCTTCGTCAACTGGTTCATGACCGAAGGCGAGCCGTTCCTCCCGACCCTGGAACGGCTGCTGGACGAGCTGTCCACCGGGATGCCCACCCTGACCGGCGGCACCGCACCGAACACCACCACCACATCACTGGGGGAACCGTTGTGCTAGTCAAGCTCCTGCGCGGTCACCTGCGCCCGTACAGAACCACGTTGTGGGTGATCGTCGCGCTGCAGCTCGTGCAGACGATCGCCATGCTCTACCTGCCGACGCTCAACGCCGACATCGTCGACAACGGGCTGATCAAGGGCGACATGGGCTACATCGTGCGCGTCGGCGCCGTGATGCTCGTCGTGACGCTGGCCCAGATCGCCGGCTCGATCGGCGCGGTGTACTACGGCGCCCGCACCGCGATGGCGGTCGGCCGCGACATCCGCGCCGGCGTCTTCCACCGGGTGCAGGACTTCTCGGCCCGTGAGGTCGGCCAGTTCGGCACGCCGTCGCTGATCACCCGCACCACCAACGACGTCCAGCAGATCCAGATGCTGGTCGTGATGACGCTGACGCTGATGGTGTCGGCACCGATCATGTGCGTCGGCGGGATCATCCTCGCGCTGAACCTCGACGTGCCGCTTTCCTCGCTGCTGCTGGTGATCGTGCCGGTGCTCGCCGTCGCGGTCGGGACGATCATCACCAAGATGCGCCCGGCGTTCCGGCTGATGCAGGAGCGGATCGACAAGATCAACCAGGTGCTGCGCGAGCAGATCATGGGCATCCGCGTCATCCGCGCGTTCGTCCGCGACAAGCACGAACGCGAGCGCTTCGACGCCGCGAACGACCAGCTGCTCACGGTGTCGCTGCGGGTGGGGCGGCTGATGGCGCTGATGTTCCCGATCGTCATGCTGGTGATGAACGCCTCCAGCGTCGCCGTGCTGTGGTTCGGCGGGCAGCGCATCGACTCCGGCAGCATGCAGATCGGCGCGCTGACGGCGTTCCTGTCCTACCTGCTGCAGATCCTGATGTCGGTCATGATGGCCACGTTCATGTTCATGATGGTGCCGCGCGCGGAGGTCAGCGCCGAGCGGATCAGCGAGGTGCTCGACACCGAATCGAGCGTCCGGCTGCCGGTCTCGCCGATCACGCTCGGCGAGCTGCACGGGCACCTGGAGCTGTCCGGCGTCGAGTTCCGCTACCCCGGCGCGGAAAAGCCGGTGCTGCAGGACATTTCGCTGATCGGGCGGCCGGGTGAGACGACCGCGGTGATCGGGTCGACGGGTACCGGGAAGACCACGCTGCTCAACCTGATCCCACGGCTGATGGACGCGACCAGCGGCACGGTGAAGGTCGACGGCGTCGACGTGCGCGACCTCGACCCGGCGGTGCTCGCCCGCGCGGTCGGGCTGGTGCCGCAGAAGCCGTACCTGTTCGCCGGCACAGTGGCGAGCAACCTGCGGTACGGCAACCCGGACGCGACCGACGAAGAGCTGTGGCGCGCGCTGGAAGTGGCGCAGGGCAAGGACTTCGTCGAAGCGATGCCCGAAGGCCTGGAAGCGCCGATCGCCCAGGGCGGCACGAACGTCTCGGGCGGGCAGCGGCAGCGGATCGCGATCGCGCGGATGCTGGTGCACAAGCCGGAGATCTACCTCTTCGACGACTCGTTCTCGGCGCTGGACTACGCGACCGACGCGGCCCTGCGCCGCGCGCTGGTCTCGGAGACCGCCGACGCGACGGTGATCATCGTCGCGCAGCGCGTCAGCACCATCCGGGGCGCCGATCGCATCATCGTCCTCGACGAGGGCCGCGTCGTCGGCACCGGCACCCACCACGAACTCATGGACGGCAACGAAACCTACCGGGAGATCGTGCTGTCCCAGCTGACCGAGCAGGAGGCGGCGTGAGTACCACGGACGCCAAGGCCGCCGTCACCGAAGCGGGCGAACGGCCGACCGCCGAACGGCAGAAGAACACCGGGGCCGCGACCGCCGGGCCCGGCCGGTGGATGGCCGGTGGCGCGCCGCCGGAGAAAGCCCTCGACTTCAAGGGTTCCCTCAAGCGGCTGCTCCGGATGCTCGCCCCGCAGCGGCTGTACCTGATCGGGGTGCTCGTGCTCGGGGCGGCGAGCGTCGCGCTGACGGTGATCGGGCCGAAGATCCTCGGCCAGGCCACCGACGCGATCCTCGCCGGGGTGCTCGGCAAGCAGGTGCCGCCGGGCGTCACCAAGGAACAGGTCGTCGCCGGGCTGCGCGCCGCCGGCAACGGCACGCTCGCCGACATCTACGGCCGCGTCGACCTCGTGCCCGGCGTGGGCATCGACTTCGACAAGGTCGGGCAGATCCTGCTGACCGTGCTGGCGCTGTTCGTCATCGCGTCGTTCTTCGGGCTGATCCAGGCCCGGCTGACGACGACGCTGGTGCAGCAGGCGGTGTACCGGCTGCGGCAGGACGTCGAGGAGAAGTTCGCCCGGCTGCCGCTGAAGTACTTCGACCGCCAGCCGCGCGGCGAGGTCCTTTCCCGGGTCACCAACGACATCGACAACCTGGCGATGTCGCTGCAGCAGACGCTCTCGCAGATCGTCGCGTCGCTGCTGACGGTCATCGGCGTGCTGATCATGATGTTCCTGATCTCGCCGCTGCTGGCGCTGATCGCGCTGCTCACGGTGCCGCTGTCGGCCGTCGTGGCGGCGAAGATCGGCAAGCGGGCACAGCCGAACTTCATCAAGCAGTGGGCCACCACCGGGAAGCTCAACGCGCACGTCGAGGAGATGTACACCGGACACTCGCTGGTCAAGGTGTTCGGCCGCCGCGACGAGGCCGCGGCGATCTTCGACAAGCAGAACGACACGCTGTACGAGGCGAGCTTCCGGGCGCAGTTCATCTCCGGGATGATCCAGCCGGCGATGATGTTCATCGGCAACCTGAGCTACGTGCTGGTCGCGGTGATCGGCGCGCTGCGCGTCGCGTCGGGCAGCCTGACGCTCGGCGAGGTCCAGGCGTTCATCCAGTACTCGCGCCAGTTCAGCCAGCCGGTGACGCAGATCGCCAGCATGGCGAACCTGCTGCAGTCCGGCGTCGCCTCGGCCGAGCGGGTGTTCGCGCTGCTCGACGCCGAGGAGCAGGCGCCGGAGCCCGAGCACCCGGAGCGGCCGCCGGTGATCCGCGGAAAGGTCGAGTTCCAGGACGTCTCGTTCCGCTACCTGCCGGACAAGCCGCTGATCGACGACCTGTCGCTGTCGGTGGAGCCCGGCCAGACGGTGGCGATCGTCGGCCCCACCGGCGCGGGCAAGACGACGCTGGTCAACCTGCTCATGCGGTTCTACGAGCTCGACGGCGGCCGGATCACGCTCGACGGCGTCGACATCGCGAAGATGAACCGCGAGGAGCTGCGCGACCAGACCGGCATGGTGCTGCAGGACGCGTGGCTGTTCGGCGGCACGATCGCGGAGAACATCGCGTACGGAGCGGACAACCCGAGCCGCGAGGAGATCATCGAAGCGGCGAAGGCGACCCACGTCGACCGCTTCGTCCGCACGCTGCCGGACGGCTACGAGACGGTGCTCGACGACGAGGGCGGCACGGTCAGCGCGGGCGAGAAGCAGCTGATCACGGTGGCCCGGGCGTTCCTGGCCAAGCCGGTGATCCTGATCCTCGACGAGGCGACGAGCTCGGTCGACACCCGCACCGAGGTGCTGATCCAGCGGGCGATGAACTCGCTCCGCAGCGGGCGCACGAGCTTCGTCATCGCGCACCGGTTGTCCACGATCCGCGACGCGGACGTGATCCTGGTGATGGAGCACGGGCAGATCGTCGAGCAGGGCGACCACGAGACGCTGCTGGGCAGCGGCGGCGCCTACGCGCGGCTGTATGCGGCGCAGTTCGCCGAAGCCATGGCGGAGGCCGACTGAGTCCGGTGCCCGGAGTCCTCGGACGTCATGAACGAGTCGTTCATGACGCTGGACGACAGGAAAGGGTCGTTCATGACGTCGCCGACCCCTGCCCAACGTAGCGAACGACTCACTCAAGACATCCGGCCCACCGGCTGCCCGGTACCCTGGACGCTCCCGAGCGGAAGGGGTACCGGGCACCGATGGCCGACCGGCTCGAGGAGTACCGCGGCAAACGCGGGAAGGACCGCACCCCCGAACCCTGGCCCGACGGCCCGCCGGAGCCGGGCGGCAACGACCTCTTCGTCATCCAGGAGCACCACGCCTCCCGGCTGCACTGGGACTTCCGGTTGGAACGCGACGGCGTGCTCGTGTCGTGGGCCGTGCCGCGGGGGCTGCCGCTCGCACCCGGGGTGAACCGGCTCGCCGTGCACACCGAGGACCACCCCATGGAGTACCTCACCTTCTCCGGTGAGATCCCGGCGGGCGAGTACGGCGGTGGCCGGATGACCGTGTGGGACACCGGGAAGTACGAAACCCTGCACTGGAACGACCACAAGGTCGAGGTCGTCTTCCACGGTGAGCGGGCGCGCGGCAAGTACCTGTTCCTCAACCGGCACAACGCCGACGACGACCGCGACTGGATGCTGCGGCGCCTCGACCCGGCCGAGCCGGGGCACGAGGACGCGCCGGAGTTCCTCGAGCCGATGACGGCGGTCCCGGGCGAGCTGCCGGCGGACGACGGCGAGTGGGCCTACGAGTTCGCGTGGGGTGGCCTGCGCACGATGCTGCTGGTCTCCGGCGGCCGCGTCATCGCCCACGACGAAACCGGCGCCGACGTCACCGGCCGCTACCCCGACCTGCACAAGCTCGGCGAAGAGCTCGGGTCGACGGAAGTGTTGCTGGACGGCGAAGTGGTCGTCGTGAAGGACGGCAAGCCGTATCCGCGGGGGCTCGAAGAACGCCGCCGGGCGGACGGCGCCGCGGCGAAGCGGCTGAAGACGAGTTGCCCCGTCTTCTTCTTCGCCGGCGACGTCCTCCACCTCGACGGCAAGCCGACGCTCGAGCTGCCCTACACCGAACGCCGCGAGCTGCTGGCGGACCTGCCGGTCGCCGACCGCCACTGGCAGGTCCCCCGCTACTACCTCGGCGGCGGCGAGGACGTGCTCGGCGCCAGCCGCCAGCACGGCCTGCCGGGCGTGGTCGCCAAGCGGGCGGACAGCCCGTACCGCCCCGGCGACGGCTCCGGCGACTGGCTCTTCATCGACGGCTGAAGCGTCAGTGCACCCGCGGGACCACGGCGATCTGCCCGCCCCGCGCCTTCTTCAGCAGGGCCACGGCCAGCACCGCCCCGGCCACGGCGACCACCGCGCAGACCACCAGGCTCTGGTGGAACCCGGCCAGGGCACCGT
The DNA here is from genome assembly GCA_049998055.1 of Amycolatopsis sp. cmx-4-37. Lineage (GTDB taxonomy): Bacteria > Actinomycetota > Actinomycetes > Mycobacteriales > Pseudonocardiaceae > Amycolatopsis. Next base: position 120,290 of record JAEBEK010000012.1, read on the forward strand.
CCGGCCCGGGCGTCGCCGCCATGCTCGAGGCGATGATCGTGGACACCACCGCGACCCCGAACGCGCCGCCGATCTGGAACGCGGCGGTGCTCGTGCCGGACGCGATGCCCGCGTCGGCCGGAGTCGCGCCCGCCAGCGCCGCCGCCGCCAGCGCCACCGGGCCCGCACCGAGCCCCAGGCCGAACAGGACCAGGCCGGGGAACACCGTCGTCAGGTACGCGCCGTCGAGCGAGATGCCGACGAGCAGCGCGCAGCCGGCACCGAGCAGCAGCAGCGCCGTCACCGCGACCGGCCGGACGCCGCGGCGGGCCAGGCCGGCCTGGGCGGCGAACGCCCCCACCACCGAAGCGATCGGCATCGCCGACTGGCTGAGCCCGAACTGGATCGGCGTGTGGCCCAGCACCCCCAGCGAGTATTGCGAAAGCACGACCGACATGCCGAAGCCCGGCACCAGCGCGACGATCGTCAGCAGGTTGGCCCCCAGCACGGTGGTGGAGCGGAACAACCGCGTCGGCAGCAAGGGGTTCGCCGAGCGCTTCTCCACCAGGACGGTCAGGCCGGTCAGCACCACGAGCAGCGCACCCAGCCCGAGGACCGGGAAGCTCGTCCACCCCCATTGCGGCGCCTCGACCAGCAGGTACACCAGCAGCGCCAGCGCCGCCGTGCCGAGCACCGCGCCAGCGACGTCGAACGTGCGGGACGCCGCCGCGTCCCGGCTCTCCCGCAGCAGCACCGGGCTCAGCACGAGCATCACGATCGCGACCGGGACGTTGACGTAGAACAGCGACTGCCACCCCAGCTTGTCGAGCAGGAACCCGCCGAGCAGGAGCCCGGTCGTCGCGCCCACCGCGGCGATCGCGGACCACGTCGCCAGCGCGCGGTTGCGCGCGCGGCCCTCCGGGAACGTGTCGGTCAGGATCGCCATCGCGGTCGGGGCCATCAGGGCCGCCGAGACGCCGTGCAGGGCCCGGGCCGCCAGCAGCAGCGGCGCGGCCGTGGCGAGCGCGGACAGGATCGACACCAGCAGGAACAAGGCGGTCCCGAGCATGAACACGCGGCGGCGGCCGAGCAGGTCGGCCGCCCGGCCGCCGAGCAGCAGCAGGCCGCCGAACGTCAGCAGGTTGCCCGAGAGGATCCACTGGGCCTCGACCGGCGACAGCCCGAGGTCGGCCGCGATCACCGGCACGCCCATGATCACGCTCTGGGCGTCGAGGATCACCATGAAGTTGGCCGCGCACAGCAGGACGAGCGCCGCCAGGCGGCGGGGGTCCGCCGGCCGCGCGGCCGAGTCCGGCCGCGCCGATTCTGCGAGGGTCATCCGCGCTCCCATGCTCGTTCCGATCGTGCGACCGACCGTACGAACCGCGAGGCGGTGGGCTCATCTCCCCGGCTGCGCAAGGTAGCGGCCGCCGGCTACGAGCACGACCACGCCCGCCGCGCCGGCTGCCGGTGACCGGGGGCTGCCCGCAGCCCTCGAGACGGGCAGGCCCCGGCACCGGATGTCAGCAGCCGCAGGTGTAGTACGTGATGTCCCAGTGGTTGCCCTCGTCGCAGTAGAGGTTGCCGGAGCCGGCCTGCCACTGCGGGTAGCCGTCCCCGCGCAGCCCGATGTAGGCGAAGCTGTTCTTGATGTAGTTGTCGATGCAGCTGTTGTGCGCGATGTCCACCTTGTAGCCGTTGTAGTGGCTGTAGGTGCCCGACGCGTGGCCCACCTCGGTCCCGCCGGTGATGTTGACCGCGCAGCCGCTGGCCCGCTTCAGCGTGATCACGCCGGTGACCGTGGTCTGGTTGATCTGCTCGTAGGACGTGCACGTCGAGTTCGACCGCGTGGTGCAGCCCCCGCTCGACGAGTGCGTGACCCCGGCGGCGGACAGCTGCGACGCGGCGGCCGACTGGCTGAGCTTGGTGACCTCGACGCTCGCCGACGCCGTGCCGATGGTCGCGAAGACCACCGTCGCGGCCGAAGCGGTCAATCCCACTGCCACGCGCGCGAGCATCCGTTGTCCCGGCATGCCTTGCTCCTTCTCCTGCGACGATCTCGAACGGCGGCAGCCAAATCGGGACGGCCATAACTTCGCCAAACAGTGCGGCCGCGGACCGGGGCGGGAGCGGGTCAGGTCCTGATCTTCGTCAAGACTTCACGAGTCCGGTCCCGTGCCGGGGATTCACTGGTGACGGCGGTGAGCTCCCGCAGCGCGCGCAGCTCCCACAGCGGGAACCCGAGCTCCTCGAACAGGCCGGCCGAAGTCCGCAGCAGCCGCGCGGCTTCTTGCCCGGCGCCCTCGTCCGCGTGGGTCCGGCCGAGGCTGAGCAGGGTGTACCCGGCGCCGCGGCGGTCGCGCAGCTCCCGGAACACCCCCATCGCGACGCGCAGGTGCCACCGCGCGCCGGCCGCGTCGCCCGCCCGGCGGCGGAGCTCGGCGAGGCAGCGGTGGGTGTAGGCGGCGGCGTGCCGGTGCCCGAGCTGCTCGAACAGCGTCAGCGACCGCGTCAGGCAGCGCTCGCCGTCGACGAGCTCCCCCGCCTCGGTGTGCAGGTCGCCGAGGCTGCGCAGGACGTGGGCTTCCCAGTGCCGCTCGCGGGTGCGGACGGCGCCGCCGAGCGCGCCGGTGAGCAGGTCGGCCGCCTGGTCCCAGCCGCCGTGGCGGCGCAGGACGTCGGCGTAGCGCTTGGCGGCGTGGTCGTGCCCGCGGCCGTCGTCGCACTCCCCGGCGAGCAGCATGCTGACCTCGAAGCTCTCGACGGCCCGCCGGACGTCCCCGACGTCCTCGGCCAGCGAACCCAGCTGCGCCGCCGCGGCCGCCTGCCCGTGGCGGTCGCCGCACACGCGCAGCAGGTCGAGGGCCTCCAGCAGCGCGGCTTCGGCGGCCCGCGGGTCACCACCGTCGAGGTCGACGTCGGCGCGCGCGGCCAGCACCGCGCCCGTGCCCTGCGGGTCGTCCAGCTGCCGGAAGCGGTTCTCGGCCATGACGAAGTAGTTGCGCGCCTGTCGTCCGCGGCCGTGCTGCCAGTGCACCGAACCGAGGTTGTACAGCTTTTCGGCTTCCGCGTGCGGGTCCTGGCGACGACGGGCCGCGGCCAGGCCGAGCACCGACACGGCGCGGGCGGCGTGGCCGAGCCACGGCGTGCCGGCCAGCGCGGTGCACGCGTCGGCGAGGCGTTCGGTGAGGTCGTGCCAGCCGTGCGCGCCGGCCAGCCGCGCGGCCGCGGCGAGGTGCGCGGACTCTTCGGCCGCCCAGGCCACCGGATCGGCCGAAACCCGGCGCAGCGCGGCCGGATCCGGCTTCACCGGCCCGGCGGGGTGCCGGCCCCGGGCGTGCTCGGCGAGGGCCAGGGTGACTTCGCACGCGCGCCGCAGCGCGCTCCCGTCCGTCTCCGGCCGCGCCCCTTCGGTCAGCACGAGCCGCGCGAACGGGGCCACCGCCCAGCCCGGCCCGGCGGCGTCCGGGGGCTCGAGCCCGCCGCGGGGTGCTTCGGCGGCCCGGTCGAGCAGGTGGGCGGCGGCGAGGGCCTCGAGCCGGTCGCGGGCCTCGTCGAGGGGGCGGTCCAGCAGCGCCGCGGCGCACCAGTCCGGGACCGGGCCGGCGAAGGCGGCGAGCAGGCGCAGGAGGTACCGGTCGGGCGCGGGCCGGTCGCGCAGCGCCGACGTCACGGCCGTCCGCACGCCGAGGTCGCCCGTGGTCAGCTCGTCGAGCCGGCGGCGGTCGTCGGCGAGCCGGGCGGCGAGGTCGGCGACGCGCTGGTTCGGCCGGGCCGCGAGCTTCGCCCCGGCGATCCGGACGGCGAGCGCGAGGCCCGCACAGTGGCCGAGAAGCCGGTGCGTCGCCTCGGGTTCCGCGCTCAGCCGCGCTTCACCCGCGATCGCCGCGAGCAGCGTCCAGCCGTCCTCTGTGGACAGTCCGGTGACCGGGACCGGGCGCGCCCCGCACAGTCCGGGCAGCTCCTGGCGGGCGGTGACCAGCGTCGCGCAGCCGGGCCCGCTCGGCAGCAGCGCCCGCACCTGGGCCTCGTTCGCCGCGTCCTCCAGCAGCACCAGCAGCCGGCGGTCCGCGGTGTAGCTGCGCCAGAGCCCGGTCAGGCCGGCGTGGTCGGCCAGCTCCGCGGGGGTCGCCCCGAGCAGGCGCAGGAACCCGGTCAGCACGGACGCGGGGTCGGCGCCGCGCAGCGAGGCGGTCAGCTGGCCGTCGGGGAACCGGCGGCGCGCCCGCCAGGCCGCCTGGACGGCCAGCGCGGACTTCCCGGCCCCGGCCGTCCCGTGCAGCACGACCGGGGCGGGTGCGCGCAAAGCCCGCGCGACGTCGGCGAGCTCGGTCGCGCGGCCGGTGAAGTCCGGCACCGCGGGCGGGAGCTGAGCGGGCGGCCCGGGGGTCGTCCAGTCGGTGCCGGCGATCCGGCGGTACACCGCGACGAGGTCGTCGCCCGGCCAGACACCGGCCTCTTCCCAGAGCGCCCGCCGCGTCCGGCGGAGCACCTCCAGCGCCGACTCGCGGGAGCCGACGGCACCGAGCGCGGACGCGAGCCGGGCGGCGAAGCGCTCGTCGGCCGGCCGGGCCGCGACGACCGGGTCGAGCCGCTCCACGACGGACCGGCCGTCGCCGTCGGCGAGCTCCAGCTCGACCAGCTGCAGCAGCGCGGCGGAGCGCCGGTCCTCCAGCCACAGCTTGTGCGCTTCGAGCAGCGGCCCGCCCGAGACGTCGGCGAACGCGTCACCCCGCCAGCACGCCAACGCCCGTTCGAGGGCGCGGCGGCGCTGCGCCCGGTCGTCGGCGCCGGCCGACAGCAGCGTCAGGAAGTCGTCGGCGTCCAGCTCCCCCGGCTCGACGGCCAGCGCGTACCCGCGTGGCCCGGAGAGCAGGCGCTGCCCGGCCTCGGCGGACCCGAGGCCGGGCGAGAGCGTCTTGCGCAGCTTCGACACGGTGACCTGCACGATCGCCGCGGCGCTGGACGGCGCGCCGTCCGGCCACAGCTCGTCGACCAGGGTGTCACGGCCGACGAACCGGCCGGCGCACGCGAGCAGGACGGCGAGCAGCCGCCGTGGCTGGGCCGCCGAGGGCAGCGCGACGGAGGCCGTCATCGGGCCGAGGACCTGGAACCGCACGGCTACACCTCACCCGCGAGATCACCTGATCGAGCGGGGTGAATGTAGCTGCCCGGAGCCTGGCATTCCCCTGGATCACCCGGATGGCCGACGACCTTGGTTCAGGCTTTTGCCAACAGTTTGCCCAGCAGTTCCGGGTGGTCGGCCAGCCCGGCCCGCAGCGTGTGCTCGCGCAGCGGCTTGAGGTCGCCGTAGGGCTGGTTCTCCCAGTCCAGGCGGCCCTGCGGCGGCTCCGGGTCGTACTCGATGGCGAACTGGACGTTCGTCGCGATCTGCCGTCCCGCGAGCCGCTCGACCAGGTGCAGGGCCAGATCGATGCCGGCCGAGACGCCGGCCGCAGTGATCACCCGGCCGTCTTCGACCCAGCGCTCGGCGACCGGCGTCGCACCGAGGCCGGTCAGCAGGTCCCGGAACATCCAGTGCGTCGTGGCCCGCTTGCCTTCGAGCAGCCCGGCCGCGCCGAGGATCATCGAGCCGGTGCAGACCGACGTCACCAGCTCGGCGCCGGCGGCCGCGGTGCGCAGCCAGGCGAGAAGGCGCTCGTCCGCCATGGCGCGCAGCGTCGGCACGGTGCCGCCGGGCACCAGCACCGCGTAGGGCGACGGGACTTCGTCGAAGGTGTGGCTCGGGGCGATGCTCAGCGGCGTGTCGGTGCCGACGGTGTCCTTCGTGGCGCCCACGACGACGGTCCGGTAGCCGGGGTCCAGCTGGGCGAGCGCGCTCAGCACCTGGAGCGGGCCCACCAGGTCGAGCGGGGTCAGCCCCGGGTAGACGACGAAAGCGAGGGTCTTCGGCTCAGCGGTCATGGCCCTCACCCTGGCGGGGAGCGCCGGCGCGGTGGGCGCGGATGTCCGGAATCCTGCGAACCGCGTCCGAAGGCCGGTCCGGCTGCTAGCGTGCGATCATGGCCGGCTCACCCAGACGGGTCACGATCGTCGGATTTCCCGACGTGGAGCTGCTGGACGTCGCCTGCCCGGCGGACGTCCTCGACGCCGCCAACCGCCACGGCGCCCGCCCGCCGTACGAGATCCGGCTGGCCACGATCGACGGCCAGGCCATCCGCACCTGCTCCGGTTTGATCCTGCAGCCCCACCTGCGGCTCGACCAGGTGGCGGGGGAGCTGGACACCCTGATCGTCGCGGGCGGCTGGGGCAGCACGACGGCGGCGTCCGACGAGCGCGTGCTGGCCCACCTCCGCCGGCTCGCCCAGACCAGCCGGCGGGTGGCGTCGGTCTGCACGGGCGCGGAGGTGCTCGCCGCGGCGGGCCTGCTCAACGGCCGCCGCGCGACGACCCACTGGCGCTGGGCGGCCCGGCTCGCGGAGAACTACCCGGCGGTGACGGTGGATCCGGTGCCGCTGTACATCCAGCACGGCAACGTCTACACGGCCGCCGGGGTGACCAGCGGGCTCGACCTGACCATGGCGCTCGTGGAGGCCGACCACGGGCCGACGCTGGCCCGCGAGGTGGCCCGGTCGCTGGTGACGTACCTGCAGCGCCCGGGGAACCAGGCCCAGGTGAGCTTGCTCCTGGCCGGCCCGCCGCCGGAGCACCGCGAGGTCCGCGACCTGACCGCGTACATCGCCGAGCACCTCGACGAGGACCTCGGCACGCCGGCGCTGGCGGCCCGCGCGGGGATCAGCACCCGCCAGCTGACCCGCCTGTTCGACGCGCACCTCGCCGCGACGCCGGGCAAGTACGTCCGCACGGTCCGCACCGAGCACGCGGCCCGGATGCTGTCCGGCACCGACCTCCCCCTGGCGACGATCGCCCGCCGCTGCGGCTTCGGCTCGACGGAGACGCTGCGACAGGCCTTCCTCGACCACTTCGACACCCCGCCGTCGGCCTACCGCCGCGTCCACGTCCGCCAGTCCTACGGCTGACGCCGTGTCGACCCCGCAATCACGCGTGCCGACCCTCTGATCACGCGAACGATCGGGCGGGTCGGGTCGACTCGCGTGTCCGGAGGGTCGACACGCGTGATCCAAGGGTCGACACGGCAGTTCGGGACGAACCGGGCCGTCGGCGGCCCCTTGGGCGGGGCCGGGAATCCCGCTGTCAGGATGTGCGCGTGGACCGCCCCGACCTGGACGACGACGCAACCGGCCCGATTCGCCGGATCACGGACGAGGTGTCCCCTTCGCCGGGCGGAACGCCCCGGAAACCCGTCCGGCGGACGGCGCCCGAAGGCGCTCGCCGCCGCACGGACACCGGGCCGCAGCGGGTCCCGAACACCGGCGCTCAGCGCGTCCCCGGTGACAAGCGGACCGACACCGGGCCTCAGCGCGCCGCGCGCCGAACAGACACCGGGCCCCAGCGGGTTCCGGCCAAGCCGCGCCCCGCGACGAAGCCCGAAACCGGCCACGGCCACGGCCACGGGCACGGCCCCGCCGCCCCGGCCTCGAAGCGCGTCCGGCTGCTGCTGATCTGGCTGCTCGCCCCGCTCGCCGTGGCCACCGTCGCCGGCATGATCGTGCTCTACCCGTGGGGCAAGCCGGACCCGACGAGCGTCGTCCCGCAGGGCACGCCCGTGGCCGCGAACATCACCGCCACGACCACCGGCCCCTGCCTCGCCCAGGGCCAGGTCCAGGTCGGCGACCAGACCGACCCGAACGCGAAACCCTGCCTGACCGCCGACCTCACCATGACCGACGGCCCGGCGAGCGGGAAGCAGCTCAAGCTGACCGTGCCGATCGAGCCCAGCACCCCGCGGTTCTCCGCGGGCGACGCCGTCGTGCTCGCCTACAACGGCGGGAACGCCGGCGACCCCGCGAGCTTCCAGCTCGTCGACTTCCAGCGCGGCACTCCCCTGCTCGTGCTGGCCGCGCTCTTCGCGGTCGCCGTGCTGGTGCTCGGCCGCTGGCAGGGCCTCGCCGCGCTCGTCGCGCTCGGCCTGTCGTTCCTAGTGATCGCGCTGTTCATCCTCCCGGCCATCCTCGCCGGGGAGAACCCGCTGGTCGTGGCCATCGCCGGGGCCGGCGCGATCATGTTCATCGCGCTGTACCTGACCCACGGCCTGACGGCGAGAACGTCCGCGGCCGTGCTCGGCACGCTCGCCAGCCTCGCCCTCATCGGCGTCCTGTCGGCGATCTTCTCCGCCGCGGCTTCGCTGACCGGGCTCGACGACAGCACGTCGACGCTGATCGGGTCGCTCGGCCACGGCATCGACTCGCGCGGGCTGCTGCTCGCCGGCGTCGTGATCGGCGCGCTCGGCGTGCTCGACGACGTCACGGTCACCCAGACGAGCGCCGTCTGGGAGCTGCGCCGCGCCAACCCGGACCTGAGCTGGCAGGAGCTGTACCGCTCGGGCCTGCGGATCGGCCGCGACCACGTCGGTTCGGCGGTCAACACGCTCGTCATGGCCTACGCCGGGGCCGCGCTGCCGGTGCTGCTGTACTCGTCGATCTCCGGCGTCGGGCTGGGTGCGCTGCTCGGCAGCGAAGAGATCGCCCAGGAGATCATCCGGACGCTCGCCGGCAGCGTGGGCATCGTGGCGGCCGTCCCGGTGACGACGGTCCTGGCCGCGCTGATCGCTTCCCGTGAGCCCGTCGGGTACCTCAGCAGCACCACGAAGGCCGTCCCGTCCCACCCGTGACACCTGAAGCAGGTGCGCGAAAGCGAGCTCAGTCGAGAGTCGCCACGAACCGGCTGACGGCTTCCATCGTGAACCGCTGCACGTACTTGCCGGACGGCGCCACCGACGCCAGCCGGTAGAGCGGGCGGTCGGCCACGCCGGTGCCGCGCGCCTCGGCCTTCAGCTCGGCGACCAGCAGCTCCCCGAACACGAGACCGTTCGCCTCGACGTTGTTCATCAGCGCGTTCGCCAGCTTCCGCAGCTGCAGGACGCCCAGCTCGCGGCCGCCGGTGCCGGAGAAGACCGCGAGGTCCACCTTCCCCACCTTGCCGCGCTGGCCGGCGTTGACCAGCAGGCTCACCGTGCGGGAGCCGCGGACGTCGCCGATCACCAGGTCGAGGCGCGTCGCGGTGATCAGGTCGACCCGGCGCAGGCCCCAGGTGCGCACGAGCAGCGTCGAGCCCTCCAGCCAGACGCGGCGCCGGATGCTGACCGCCATCACGTACAGCAGCGGCAGCGCGAACACCACCGCGACGATCAGCCCGATGAGCGTGCCGCCGATCAGGCCCGCGACGCCGCCGAACGCGGCGGCGACGATCACCACGCCGATCAGGCCCGAGATCCCGCGGCGCCGGCGGCCGCGCGGGTCCTCCTCGAACAGCGCCAGCCGTTCCGATGACCCCTCTGTCTCCTGCGCCATGCTCACGCCCCCGTCCCGGCGAGGAACGGGTTGCCCGCGCGTTCCCGGCCGATCGTCGTCGCCGGGCCGTGGCCCGGCAGCACCACCGTGTCGTCCGGCAGGCTCGCCAGCAGGCCGCGCACCGCCTCCGCGTCGGCACCGCGGCCGACCGAACCCGCGAACAGCGTGTCGCCGGTCAGCGCGAGCCGCCCGCCCTCGGCCGTCTCCAGGCCCAGCACCACCGATCCCGGCGTGTGCCCGGGCAGGTGCCGGACATCGACGGCCAACCCGGCGAAAGCACCCGTCTCGAGCGGCACGCTGTCGCCGTCGTACAGCCGCGCGTCGGCCGGGTGCAGGTGCAGCGGGACGCCGTGGGCCGCGGTGACGCCGGCCGCCGAAGCGACGTGGTCGGGGTGCCCGTGGGTGGCCACCAGCGCCGCCGGGACCAGCCGGTGTTCGGCGAGCGCCGCGGCCAAGGGCGCGGCCACCTCCGGCCCGGGGTCCACGACCACGCACGGCCCGCCCGCGGCCTCCGCCAGCAGGTAGCAGTTGGCCTGCAGCGGGCCGCTGCCGAACCCGACGACGAGCACCGAACGCCTCCCGGACATCCGCGCCGGATGGCGCCGATCACGATCGGGTTGAGACTAGCGGGCCCTGTACATGGTCCTCACAGGCTGTGCCCATACACTGCCGCTACCTCAGACGTGTGACACGAGCGGAAACCTGGAGGGTACGGGGTGGCGACCAACCAGCAGCGCCGCGAAGCTGCGAAGCGCAAACTCGAGCGACAGCTCGATCGCCGTAAGGAGCAGCGGAAGCGGCGTCAGCAGATCGGCATCGGCGTGACGGCCGTGTCGGTGCTCGTCATCGCCGGCATCGTGGTCTGGATCGTGAGCTCCAACGGCGCGGACACCACCGACGCCGCGGCGTCGTCTTCGTCGGCCGCCCCGACGCCCACCGAGGTCCAGATCCCGACCCAGCGCACGGCGCTGCCGAAGCGGGCGACGGCACTGCCGAACCCGACGACGTGCGACTTCAAGGCCGACACGACCGGCAAGGCGCCGAAGAAGGTGAACCTGCCCGACGGCAAGAACGTCGCGTCGACCGGCACGGTGAACGTAACGCTGAAGAGCACCGCGGGCGACATCCCGCTGACGCTCGACCGGGCGCTCGCGCCGTGCGCGGTGCAGAGCTTCATCAGCCTGGCGAAGCAGAACTTCTACAACGACACCATGTGCCACCGGCTGGGCACCGAGGGCCTGCAGATGCTGCAGTGCGGTGACCCGTCGGCCACCGGCGACCCGACCCAGGACGGTCAGGGCGGCCCCGGCTACACGATGCCGGACGAGGCGTTCCCGGAGATCAAGTACGGGCGCGGCATCCTCGCCATGGCGAAGACGTCCGCCCCGAACTCCGGCGGCAGCCAGTTCTTCATGGTCTACGGCAGCGCCGAAGGCCTCCCGGCGGACTATTCGGTGTTCGGCAGCATCAGCGACGAGGGCCTGAAGGTGCTCGACGCGGTCGCCAAGGCGGGCATCGCGAACCCGAACCCGCAGGACGGCACCGGGGCACCGACCAAGCAGGTCAAGTTCACGGGCGTCACCGTCTCCTAGTGACGCGGCGCATCGAGCTGAACGGGGATCCGCTCGGCCCGGACGCCTTCGTCGCGGGAATGACCTCCTACGGTCACTTCACCGCGATGCAGGTCCGGGACGGGCGGGTCCGCGGGCTCGCGTTCCACCTCGAGCGGCTGGCCACGAGCACCCGCCTGCTGTTCGGCGCCGACCTCGACGTCGACCTCGTCCGGGCCCACGTCCGGCAGGCGATCGCCGGCGAACCCGCGCTCTCGGTGCGGGTCCTGGTGCTCACGCGCTCCTTCGACGAGCCGATGCGGCCGGAGATCCTGGTCCGGACGCTCCCGCCGCACCCGCCCGACCCGGCGCCGCTGCGCCTGGGAACCGTGCGCTACCAACGGGACCTGCCGCAGGTGAAGCACCTCGGCACGTTCGGTTTGATCTACCACTCCCGCCAGGCCGAGCTGGCCGGCTACGACGACGCGCTGTTCATCGACCCCGCGGGCCGGATCAGCGAGGCCTCGGTCTGGAACGCCGGGTTCCTGGCCGGCGACACGGTCGTGTGGCCGGAAGCCGCGGTCCTGCCGGGGATCACGATGCTGGCGCAGAAGGAAGCCCTGCGCCGGCTCGGTGTCCCGCAGGAGACGCGCGAGGTCCGCCCCGCCGACCTCCGCGAGTTCGACGCGATGTTCGTGACGAACTCGGAGACGCCGGGACGGGCGGTCGCCTCGGTCGACGACCTGGTGCTGCCGCCCGCGGACCGCGCGGTGGAGCTGCTCGCGAAGGCGTACGAAACCGTGCCCTGGGACGAGATCTGAGCCGCGGTTGCCGGGGCGGGGCGTCATGAAAGGGTCGTTCATGACGCTGGACGACAGGAAAGAGTCGTTCATGACGTCGCCGACCCCCGCCGACTCCCGCACCCACGGGATCTGAACCGCGCCCGCTCCCGCCCCGTGTAGAGGGGCAACACCGGAACCCGCCGGGGTCACCGGGGAGAGGGTGGGAGAACCATGGCCGGAAACCGGGTTCCCGCGGTGCGCCGCGTTCTCGGGCGGGCCGGGCAGGCCGGGGCCGCCGGGGTCCTCTTCGCCGTGCTCGCCGGCGGCCCGGCGCTCGCGCAGGCCACGCCGCCGCCCCCGGTCAAGTACTACGTCGTCCCGCACGCCGACAACCCCGACGACATCACGCTGTTCAAGATCGCCGAACGGGCCCTCGGCGACGGGAACCGGTTCTCCGAGATCTTCCGCCTCAACCAGGGCCGCCCGCGCCCGGACGGGACGCCGTTCACCGACCCCACCGCCATCGAGCCCGGCCAGGTGCTGCAGCTGCCCGACGACGCCGAGGACCCCGCCGTGCGGTTCGGCCCGCTGCCGGCCACTCCCCCGGCCGCGCCGCAGGCGAAACCCACCGAAGAGGCCGCCGGCCTGGGTGTCGGGCTCGCTTCGGCGGTCAGCGGCACCGGTGGCCTGCTGACCGGCCTGCTCGCCGGGCTCTGGTGGCGACGGCGCCCGCGGATCGACCCGGAGTTCGCGCCGGTCGAGCACGACGCGGACGACGCGGACGACGTGGACGACGCCGCCGACGACGGGTCCGGCTCGGTGAGCGGAACCCTGCCGATCCCGATCGTGCCGCCCGAAGTGCTGTACCCGGAACCGGTCACCACCGAGCTCGCGATCATCGTGCTCGACACCGCCGAGACCCAGGTGGTCGCCGCGGTCCGGCCCGGCTCGCGGTTCCACTTCCGGCTCGGCGGGAAACCGGACTTCGCCGACAGCTCCACCGTGCTCGTCGTCGACGGCGATGACGAGCGGCCCCTGAGCTGAACGGATCAACCGGCGCCCGAACGCTGGCCATCGGGGCGCCGGTGCCGCGATAGTCGAACGATGACCTCGGATCCGTTCGGGACGCTGCGGAAGACGCTCTGGATCGGTGGGGCCCCGTGGACGGGGAAGTCCACCGTCGCCCGGCTGCTGGCCGCGCGCCACGGGCTGACGACCTACCACCACGACGACCGCACCCGGGCCGGCACCACCCCGGCCGAGGACGACCCGGCCGCCGACCAGCTGGCCGCGGTGCTGGCCGAGTTCCGGCAGCGGTTCGAGTGCGCCCTGGACGAGCTGCGCGCGCTGACCTCACCCCGGCCGATCGTCGCCGAGGGCCGGGGGCTGCGGCCGGAGCTGGTCGCCCCGCTCGTGGACTCGCCGAGCCGGATGGTCGTGCTGGTGCCGACCGAGCTGTTCCGCCAGCACCAGCTGCGGCACCGGCCGGACGAGCCGGCGATCCCGCGGCAGCGGACCCGGCTGACGCGCGACCGGATGCTCGCCGCGCAGGCCGTGCGCTCGGCGCGGGAGCTCGGCATCCGCGTCATCGAGATCGACGGCCGGCTCGATCCGGCCGGCGTCACCGACCTGGTCGCCGACCACTTCCGCGAATACCTGAATGCCTGATGCCACCGTGGGCGGAATGCGGGACGATCACCGAAGATCGGTGATCGACACGCCGGCGCACGCGGTGAAGGAGCTTCCTTGGTGTTCGGGAAAACGCTGTGGTTCGCCGTCGCGCTGGCCTTGGCGGCCACGGCCGTGACCACGACGCCCGCCGACGCCGCCGAGCGCTGGAGCGTGAGCCTCACCGGCGCGGTGACCGCCGTGGTCGCTCCCACCGATGAGGGCGGCCTGACGTTCGCGGTGTCCCGCGGCGCCACGACCGTGCTCGCGCCCGCCCCGCTGGGCCTGCGGACGAAGGCCGCCGACCTGACCCGGGACCTGCGGTTCCTCCGCCGCACCGACCGCGTCGTCGACGAGCGCTACGCGATGACCACGGGGAAGCGCTTGCGGCGGCACGCGCGCACGGCCGAGACGACCTTGTCCTTCAGCGGGGCGGGCGAAACCCGGCTCGACGTCGTCGTGCGCGCGGCGGCCGACGGCGTCGCCTACCGCTACGTGCTGCCCGCCGGCGGGACGATCACCGGCGAGGCGTCGTCGTTCACCCCGCCCGCGGCGGCGCCGGCGTGGCTGCTGCCCTACTCCCCCAACTACGAGAAGGTCCGCGTCGAGACCACCGCGAGCGGCGCGGCGGCGGCCGACTACGGCTTCCCGTCGCTGTTCGACACCGGCGACGGCGGCTACACACTGCTGACGGAGTCCGATGTGGACGGCCGATACTCGGGTGCCCGCCTGACGCACCCGGCCGGGACTGCCACCTACGCCATCAAGCTCGCCGACCCCACCGTCACCGGAGAAGGCCCGTTCACCACGCCGTGGCGGGTGGCGATCACCGGTGACCTCGCGACGGTGACCGAGTCCACTTTGGTCGACGACCTCGCGCCGCCGTCGAAGCCGGCCGACCCGTCCTGGGTCCGGCCGGGCAAGGTCGCCTGGTCGTGGCTGTCCGAACACGACAGTCCGAGTGATCCCGTGCGGCAGAAGCAGTACGCGGACTTCGCCGCGCGCAACGGCTGGCCGTACCTGCTCATCGACGAGGGCTGGGACGCATCCTGGGTCCCGGACGTCATCCGCTACGCCCGCGCCCGCGGCGTCGACGTGCTCCTCTGGTTCCGCTGGAACACCCTCGACACGGACGCCGAACGCGCGAAGTGGCTGCCGCTGGTCGAGTCGTGGGGCGCGGCCGGGATCAAGGTCGACTTCATGGACTCCGACACGCAGGCGCGGTTCGGGTTCTACGACGACATCGCGAAGGCGACCGCGGCGCGGCACCTGATGCTCAACTTCCACGGCGCGACCATCCCCCGCGGTTTCCAGCGCACCTGGCCGCACGTGATGAGCTTCGAAGCCGTCCGCGGCGCGGAGCAGTTCAAGACGCGGGCCGCCACCAACACGATGTTCCCCTTCACCCGCAACGTCGTCGGCAGCATGGACTACACGCCGACCGCGTTCGTCGTGTCCGATCGGGACACCACCGACGCGCACGAGGTCGCGACGTTCTTCGTCTACGAGTCGGGCTGGCAGCACGGCGCGGACAAGCCGGAGAACTACGAGGCCCGCCCCGAGGCCCTGCACACGCTCGACCAGCTGCCGACGGTCTGGGACGAGACGAGGCTGCTGTCCGGGCGGCCCGGGCGGGAAGCGGTGTTCGCGCGCCGGTCGGGTGATCGCTGGTTCGTCGGTGGTATCGAGGCGGGGCCGGCCACGAAGGTGACGGCGTCGCTGGACTTCCTGGGCCACGGCCGCTGGCTCGCCGACACCCTGCGCGACGGGCCGTCCGGGCTGCTGCGCGAGAAGTCGACGGTCACCGCGGGCGGGCAGCTGACCGTGCCGGTGGCCGCGAACGGCGGGTTCGTGACGGTCCTCTGCCCCGCGCAGCCCGGCCGGACGTCCTGCGACCAGGAGGTTCGGCAGGTGCCCGCGACCCGGCTGAGCGTCACGCCGGAAACGGCGGAGGGCACGAGCGTCGACGTCTCGGCGACCTTCGAGCTGCCCCGCGGCGGTGCGTCGCTCTACGACGTCGAACTGGCGCCGATCGCCCCGGCCGGCTGGCGGGTGACCGGGGAGCCGGTCCACCGGCCGGTGCTGTCCGCAGGCCAGACGATGTCGGGGACCTGGCGGTTCACCGGCGGCCCGGCGGGCACGACGGACCTGCCGGTCGCGGCGACCTACCGCTTCCGCGGCGATCCGGCGGCCCGGCCGGTGCACGTCGAGGGCGCCACCAGTGCCTTCATCCCGCCGCCGGCGCCCACCGGCACCGCGCAGGTCAGCGGGCTGCCGTTCCTGGCGCAGTCGAACGGCTGGGGCCCGGTGGAGCGCGACCGGTCCAACGGCGACACCGCCGAGGGCGACGGGCAGCCGCTCACCATCGCCGGGACGACCTACGCGCACGGCCTGGGCACGAACTCGCCCAGCTCGGTGACGGTCTGGCTCGGCGGCGCGTGCACGGCGTTTTCGGCGGTGACGGGCCTCGACGACGAAGTGGGCGAGGAGGGCTCGGTGGCCTTCCGGGTCGTGGGCGACGGCCGGGTGCTCGCCGAGACCCCGGTGGTGCGGGACGCCGACGGCGCGGTGCCGGTGACGGCCGGCGTCACGGGCGTCCGGCGGTTGACGCTGGAGGTCACCGACGGCGGCGACGACACCGACTTCGACCACGCCGACTGGGCCGGCGCGACGGTGACCTGCCCCTGACTCAGCGGTGGGTGAAGCGCGGCGGGCGCCGCTCCAGGAAGGCGGCGACGCCCTCCGCGTAGTCCACGCCGTGCAGCGCCTCGGACCGGATCTCCTCGACCTCCGCGTCCGAGGTCTCCTGCCCCGCGACGATCTTCTCGATGATCCGGTTCATCCCGCGGATCGACGCCTGCGACCGCGAGCAGAGCGTCGAGACGAACTCCAGCGTCGACTCCTCCAGGCCCGAAGCCGGGAAGACGTCGTTGAGCAGCCCGATCTCGCGGGCCCGGGCCGCCGTGATCAGCTCGCCCGACAGCAGGAAGTACTTGGCGTGCGCCGGGCCGACCAGCGACACCAGCTGGCGCGTCGAGTCGAAGTGGTAGACGATGCCGAGCTTCGCCGGGGTGATGCCGAACCGGGACCCCTCGGCCGCGAAGCGGAAGTCGCACGCCACCGAGACCTGGCAGCCGCCGCCGATGCAGTTGCCCTGGATCATCGCCACCGACGGCTTGCGCATCGCCGTCAGCGCCGCGATCGCGCCCTCGACCGCCTTGTCGTAGCTCGCCGCGCCGTCGGCCGTGGTGCGCAGCTCGCCGAACTCGCTGATGTCCCGCGCCCGCCGAGAAGTGCTTCCCGGCGCCCGAAATCACGAGCACCTTCAGCGCCGGGTCGGCCTCCACCGCGGCCACCACGTCCGGGATCGCCGACCACATGCCGTAGGTGATCGCGTTCATCTTCTCCGGCCGGGTCAGCGTGAGCCGGGCGACTTCGCCGTCGCGGGTCAGGTCGAATCCGTCGGTCATGAACCGCACCCTAGCTTCTCGCCCTGAGCGAAACCTGCGGTGTGTGACCCGGTCGAGTCGCTAGCTTGGGGCCATGGCGATGATCGAGGTGGGCGGGACGGCGTTCGGCTACGACGAAGCGGGCGAGGGGCCCGCGGTCGTGCTGCTGCACGCCGCCATCGGCGACCGGCGGATGTGGGACGCCCAGTTCGCCTCGCTCGCCGCCACGCACCGGGTGATCCGCTACGACCGCCGCGGCTTCGGGGAAACCGCCGACGGGCCCGGCGAGTACGCCCACTACGAGGACCTGCTGGCCCTGCTCGATGCCCGGGGGATCGAGCAGGCCGCGCTGGTCGGGGCGTCGATGGGCGGGGCGTGCGCGCTGGACGCCGCCCTGGCCGCGCCGGAGCGGATCACCCGGCTGGTGCTGCTCGGCTCCGGCCTGACCGGGCACACCTGGCCGGACCACATGCTGGCGGACTTCGCGCGGCTGACCGCCGAGGCCGTCCCGGCCGACCGGTTCGCGCGCTACCAAGCGCGGGAAGGCGACGTCGACCCGGCGGACGTGCGCGCCATGACGGAGGCCAACATCCGCTACCTCGTCGCCGGCCCGGCGCGGGACGTGTCGGTGCTGCCGCCCGCGATGCTCGCGCTGGTGCGGGAAATGTGCGAGCAGGTGTACCGCCACGACTGGACCGCTCCACAGTGGACGGAGCGGATCCCGGCCACCCGGCACCGGCTGGGCGAGATCACGACCCCCGCCCTCGTGGTGATCGGGACGGCCGACGCGCCCGGTCTGGTCGAGCTGTCCCACCACCTCGCGGCGTCGCTGCCGGACGCGGAGCTGGTGGAACTGCCCGACACCGGCCACCTGCCGTCGATGGAACGGCCGGACGAGGTCACCGCGCTGCTGCGGAAGGTCCTGTGACCCGCCTCAGGTGAAGATCTTCTGCACCTGGTCGGAGATCTTCGCGACCAGCTCGGTGAACTGCACCGCCCCGCCCAGCAGGCCCTTGACCTTCTCCCAGCGGCTGCGCACCACCGCGGGCTCGGCCGCGTCGCCGGCCCGCAGGTCGCCGGCCAGGTCGGTCAGCGTGTCCTCCAGCACCTCCTGCTTCGCGAGGTCCTTCCCGCGGACCTCGGTCGTGAGCCGCTCGACCAGCTCCAGCAGCGAGGAGACCGTGGCGTCGGCGCTGCCGCCCTCGATGCCGGTTTGGGTGATCCGGCCCGAGTTGTCGCCGCCGATGCTGACCTTGTTCGTGATCCGGTGTCCCATCAGGCCTCCGCTCCGGCCGGGCGGCCGGTCGTCCGGGGCGGGCGCGAGCGCGGGCCGCGCTGCCCGGTCTGGGTGATCGGGGCGCGGTTGTCGCCGCCGATGGTGATGTCGTTGGTGATGACGACCGCCGCCTGCTCGTCGAACTTCGCCGTCGAGAACCCGGCGTCGCCGAGCAGCTTGCCGATCGTCGGCAGGAGCCGGCTCTCGATGATCTTCTCGTACCGTTCGACGTCGACGAGCTGGAAGTAGTCGGTGAACAGGTTGACCGACGCGAGTTCGCGCAGGGTACTCGCGGCGCCGTAGCGCTCCGGGTCGAGGACACCGGCCTCGCGCTTGGGCTGCCGGATCCACGACGCCAGGTTCGCGATCCGGCCCGGCAGGCTCGCCGGCAGCTCGAGCCAGCCGAGCAGCCCCTGGCCGAACGGGCGCAACGACTCCTGCCGCATCTTGTCCACGACGCGGTAGTCGGCCCGGACCGGCGGCAGCATGAACGGCGTCCACTCGACGTAGAGCGTCGTGTCGTCCACGGCCAGGTGCAGGAACGTCGTGAGCACCAGGTCCCGCTCCCAGGTCTCCACCTGGAAGCACAGGTAGTAGCGCGCCCACTCCTTCGACTCCTGCCGGATCCGCTCGACGTCGGCGGCGCTCAGCCGGGTGTGCGGCGGGTACTCGATGTCCGGCAGGTAGGCGGCGGCCTCGCCCTCTCCCAGGTGGTCGACGAGCTCGGCGGCCGGGGTGAACACCGCCTCCGTCACCGTCAGCCCGCCGAGCCTGCGGTCCGGCGACAGCGCGGCCGAGCGGCGGAGGTCGCCGATCGCGCCGCGGATCTCCTCGTACAGCGTCTCGGTGGTGAGTTCGCGGCGGTTCGCCGGCTCGGTATCGGCGTCCTCGAGGCGCTCCAGCGGGATCGCCATGGACCAGGCGTCGCGCCGGAAACCCGCGCCCACGAACGGTTTGTAGCCGCGGTAGACCACGAGGGGCGCGCCGGGTGCGCCGGCGAACTCGTCGGTCCGCTGGTAGCGGCCGAGCTGCGCGCGGAAGTCTTCGGTGAACAAGCCGCTGAGGCTGCCGCTGTCGGGGGCGGGCGGGGCGAAGCGCTTGAAGCGCGTCGTCAGCAGGTTCCACAGCGACCAGCGCTCGAAGGTCACGACCATCAGCACGATCACGGCGAGCACGATGCCGATGACGTGCCGCGCGGTGTCGCCGCCCGACGAGTCGTCGAACTCGACGTCGTCGTAGTAGCGCGACGAATAGCTGCTGCCGGAGCTGAAGATCTCGTCCGAGTACGCCAGCAGCAGCCAGGCGACCACGACGGCGACGGCCACCAAAGTGAGCGTCTTCGGGTTGAACGGCCGCTCCGTCGCGTAGGCGTTCTTCCCCGCTCGCGCGACCACGAGCACGACCGACAGCACGATCCAGCCGTAGAGCAGCGGGTTGTCCCACGACAGCCCGACGACGACGGCCATGAGCAGCACGAGCAAGCCGTCGTAGTTCTTCCGCCGCGCCCGCGCCCGCACGGCCTCGGTGAGCACGCGGCCCGCGTCGAGGCCCGGCGACGGCGGGACCGGCCGGGTCGGCTCGACGAGGAACTCGGTGATCGCCCGCGTGCTGTATCGGGGGTCGAGGTAGGAGGCCGCGCACAGGTAGCGCGTGGTGTCGTCGGCGGAGCCAGGGGACATGCTCGCTCCCTCGGGATATCCGGAATACCCACCTTGCAAGTTGCCGACCGTAGCATGCACATCCGGGACAAGTGACGGTATTTCGGACACCGGCCAGCGCCGGCCCGCGCTGTCCTAAGTGGACCGGCTCGCGCCGCGCCGGTCGAGCTCGACCAGCTGCTCGCTCCAGGCCCGGATGGCCGCGGCCTGCTCGGGGGTGAGCCGGTCGAGGA
Organism: Amycolatopsis sp. cmx-4-37; assembly: GCA_049998055.1. Lineage (GTDB taxonomy): Bacteria > Actinomycetota > Actinomycetes > Mycobacteriales > Pseudonocardiaceae > Amycolatopsis. The sequence goes on from JAEBEK010000012.1 coordinate 140,277, forward strand.
CGAGCCGGCGGATGTTGCCGCCGTGGGCGCGGGTCGCGCGTGCCGCGACGTCCCGGCCTTCGCCGGTCAGCTCGATCCCCGTGCGGCGGCCGGTGGCGCCGTCCTCGGTCCGCGCCACCAGGCCCCGGTTCTCCATCCGCGTCAGCAGGTGGGCGACGCGGCTCTTCTCCCAGCCGAGCGCGTCGGCCAGCTCGCCGACGCGCATCGGCCGGGTCAGGGTCATCAGCACGCTGAACTCGGCCTTCGAGACGCCGCAGTCGCGCTGCAGGCCGCGGTCGAGCTCCCGGACGAGCAGCCGCTGCGCGCGCATCCAGGTGTCCCAGAACTCCCACTCCGCCGGCTCCAGGGGCTCCACCATGGGCGTAGCATACCGAGTTGACGCGTCAACTCTAGGAGGAGCGATGAAGACACTGCTGCGCGGCGGCATGGTGGTCAGCATGGATCCGGCCGTCGGGGATCTCCCCCGCGGCGACGTGCTCATCGACGGCGGCCGGATCGCCGCGATCGGCGCCACGCTCGACGCCGACGCCGAGATCGTCGACGCGACGGGGAAGATCGTGCTGCCGGGGTTCGTCGACACCCACCGGCACACCTGGCAGACGGCGTTCCGCGGCCTCGGCGCGGACTGGACGTTCGACCAGTACCGCGGCGCCGCGCACGGCACCCTCAAGCCGCACTACCGACCGGAGGACGTGTACCTGGGCAACCTCCTCGGCCGGCTCGAAGCACTGAATTCCGGCGTCACCACCATGCTCGACTGGTTCCACTGCGCCGGCCGGCCGGAGAACGCCGACGCCGCGATCGCGGGACTGCACGACGCACCCGGCCACTCGATCTTCTGCTACGGCGCCGACGGTCCGGACATCGCGCCGGAGATCCGGCGGGTGCGGGCGCTGGTACCCGGCGACGACCTGGCACTGGGCCTGCGCGGCCCGGTGGTGTCCACACTGGACGAGACCGCCGCGGATGTCGCACTGGCACGGGAACTCGGGCTGCGGGTGAGCGTGCACGTCCACGGCACCGGCGGGTGGCCCCACGGCGACCGGCCGATCGCGGGGATGGCCGAGCGCGGGCTGCTCGACGACCGCACCACCGTCGTGCACGGCAACGACCTCTCCGACGACCAGCTCGTGCTGCTGGCCGGGGCGGGGTGTTCGGTGTCGATCAGCCCGGACGTCGAGCTGAAGATGGGCTTCGCGCCGTTGGTGACCGGCCGGGCACTGGCCGCCGGGATCCGCCCGTCGCTGTCGGTCGACGACTGCCTGTCGGCCGGTGGCGACCTGTTCGGCGCCATGCGCACCGCCCTGGCCGCCGAACGTGGCGGCGTCACCACCCGGGACGTCCTCGGGTTCGCCACTGTGGACGGTGCCCGGGCCTGCGGGCGGGACACGGGCAGCCTCACCGTCGGCCGCGACGCCGACTTGATCCTGCTGGACGCCGAGGACCTCTCGGTCTTCCCCGTCGGCGACCCGGTCGGCACGATCGTCGCCGCCGGCCATCCCGGCCTGGTGGACAGCGTCTTCGTCGCCGGCAAGCCGGTCAAGCGCGACGGAAAGCTGCTCGGCGTCGACGTGGCCGCCCTGCGCGCCCGGCTGCTGGAGTCGCGCGACCGGATCGCCGCGGCGGCCGGCATCGCCCTCGACGGCTCGTGGACGCCCTAGGAAGCCGACGTCACGCGGTAGACGTCGTAGACGCCTTCCACGCCGCGGACCACCTTGAGGACGTGGCCGAGGTGCTTCGGGTCGCCCATCTCGAACGAGAACCGGCTGACCGCGACGCGGTCGCGGGACGTGGTCACCGACGCCGAGAGGATGTTGACCTTCTCGTCGGCCAGCACCTTCGTGACGTCCGACAGCAGCCGGTGGCGGTCGAGCGCCTCGACCTGGATGGCCACCAGGAACACCGAAGACGCCGACGGCGCCCATTCGACCTCGACGAGCCGCTCGGGCTGGGACTGGAGGTCGCCGGCGTTCGTGCAGTCGGTGCGGTGCACCGAAACGCCGCCGCCGCGGGTCACGAACCCGAGGATCTCGTCGCCCGGCACCGGGGTGCAGCAGCGGGCGAGCTTGGCCCAGACGTCGCTGGCGCCCTTGACCACCACGCCGACGTCGTTGGAGCCGCGGCGCCGGGTGACGGTCGAGGGCGTCGCGCGCTCGGCGAGCTCCTCCTCCGCCGCGTCGACGCCGCCGATGAGCGCGACCAGCCGCTGGACGACGTGCTTCGCGCTGGTGTGGCCCTCGCCGACCGCCGCGTACAGCGACGAGATGTCGGCGTGGCGCAGCTCGGTGGCGACCGCGCCCATCGACTCCGCGGAGACCAGCCGCTGGATCGGCAGGCCGACCTTGCGGATCTCCTTGGTGATGGCTTCCTTGCCGCCTTCGATCGCCTCGTCGCGGCGTTCCTTGGCGAACCACTGCCGGATCTTCGCGCGCGCCTTCGGCGAGCCCGCGAACTGCAGCCAGTCCCGCGACGGCCCCGCGTTCTCCGCCTTGGACGTGAAGATCTCGACGACTTCGCCGTTTTCCAGCTTGCGTTCGAGCGCGACCAGGCGGCCGTTGACGCGGGCACCGATGCAGCGGTGCCCGACCTCGGTGTGCACGGCGTAGGCGAAGTCGACCGGCGTCGAGTCCACGGGCAGCGTGATCACGTCGCCCTTCGGCGTGAACACGAAGATCTCGCGGGAGGCGAGCTCGTAGCGCAGCGACTCGAGGAAGTCGCCCGGGTCCGCCGCCTCGCGCTGCCAGTCGAGGAGCTGGCGCATCCACGCCATCTCGTCGACGTCCACGGCGTTGCCGTTGTGCGTGCCCTTGGTTTCCTTGTAGCGCCAGTGCGCGGCGATGCCGTACTCGGCGGTGCGGTGCATCTCGTAGGTGCGGATCTGCACCTCGAGGGGCTTGCCGTCCGGGCCGATCACCGTGGTGTGCAGCGACTGGTAGACGCCGAACCGCGGCTGGGCGATGTAGTCCTTGAAGCGGCCGGGGACCGGCTGCCACAGCGCGTGCACGACACCCATCGCCGCGTAGCAATCGCGGACGTCCTCGACGAGGATGCGGACGCCGACGAGGTCGTGGATGTCGTCCAGGTCGCGACCGCGGACGATCATCTTCTGGTGGATCGAGTAGTAGTGCTTCGGCCGGCCCTCGACCTTCGCGGTGATCCGCGACGACACGAGGTTGCTGGTCAGGTCGGTGATGACCGAGCGCAGGTAGATGTCGCGCGAAGGCGCGCGGTCGGCGACCAGGCGCACGATCTCGTCGTACTTCTTGGGCTGCAGGATGGCGAACGCGAGGTCTTCGAGCTCCCACTTCACCGTGGCCATGCCGAGCCGGTGCGCGAGCGGGGCGAGGACTTCGAGCGTTTCGCGGGCCTTGCGGGCCTGCTTCTCCGGCGGGAGGAAGCGCATGGTGCGCATGTTGTGCAGCCGGTCGGCCAGCTTGATGACCAGGACGCGGGGGTCCTTGGCCATCGCGATGACCATCTTGCGGATGGTCTCGGCCTCGGCGGAGGTGCCGAGCTTGACCTTGTCCAGCTTCGTGACGCCGTCGACGAGCTCGGCGACCTTCTCGCCGAAGTCGGCCTTCAGGCTCTCGACGGCGTAGCCGGTGTCCTCGACCGTGTCGTGCAGCAGCGCGGCGACGAGGGTCGTGGTGTCCATGCCCAGCTCGGCGAGGATGGTCGCGACGGCGAGCGGGTGGGTGATGTACGGGTCGCCGGACTTGCGCCGCTGGTTCCGGTGCAGCTCCTCGGCGACGTCGTAGGCGCGCTGCAGCAGCCCGAGGTCGGCGTTGGGGTGGAGCTCGCGGTGGATGACGGCCAGGGGTTCGAGGACCTGCTTGACCGGGGCGGCCCGCTGCGCGGTGATCCGCCGGGCCAGGCGCGCCCGGACCCGCCGGGTCGCGGACGGGTTCGGCGCCGCACCGTTCGGCCTCGGCGGCTGGGCCGCCGCCTGCCCGTTCTGCTCGGCGCCCTCTTTCGCGGGCACCGCGGCGTCGAGCTCCTGGCTCACCCGCACCTCCTGCTGCTCGTGCGGCCTTCGAACCACCAGGGTAGCCGTTGCGCCTCGCGCCCCACTCGGGTGCGCCCGTTCCGGGGGATGCCAGGCCGCGGACCAGCGGATTCTCCCCCTACCGCGGGTCGTGAGTGAGAAACAGGGTTAGAACACTGTTTCTCACTCACGACCGGGCAGCGCGCGCCGAAGCAGCTCGGCCAGGTGCACCGGCGTGCGTCCCGACTCCTGGGCGATCTGCGTGCGGCAGCTGAAGCCGTCCGAGACCACCACCGTCTCGGGTGACGTCGCGCGGATCGCCGGGAGCATCCGGTCCTCCGCGACCGCCTTCGACACCTCGTAGTGGCCGCGCTCGAAGCCGAAGTTGCCCGCCAGGCCACAACAGCCCGAGTCCAGCGTCGTGTTGCGCACCCCGGCCGCCGCGAGCGCCGACTCGTCCGCGCCGAAGCCGAGGACCGCGTGCTGGTGGCAGTGCACCTGCGTGATCGCGTCGACGTCCAGCGCCGCGAACGGGATCGGGGCCCGTTCGAGGAGTTCCGCGAACGTGAACGTCCGCGAAGCCAGGAGCGAGGCGCGCGAGTCACCCGGCAGGAGCGCCGGCAGGTCGCCGCGGAACAGCGCCGTGCAGCTCGGTTCCAGCCCGGCCACCTCGTAACCCTCTTCGAGGTACGGCGCCAGCACGTCCAGCGTCCGGTTCAGGACGCGGCGCGCGACGCCGAGCTGGCCCGTCGACACCCACGTCAGTCCACAACAGACTCCGCGGTCCGGCAGGACGACGTCGTAGCCCGCCGCGGTCAGCACCTCGTGGGCGGCCTCCAGCACCGACGGCGTCAGGTAGTTGTTGAACGAGTCCGGCCACAGGACGACGCGACGCTCCCCCGAAGCCCGGCGCCGCAGGTCCGCCCGCGAGGACGTGAACGGCGAAGGCGCGAACGACGGCAGATCGCGTTCCGGCGCGATACCGCCGAGCCGTTTCACCAAGCCCGCCAACCGGGACCGACCGACGAAGTTGGCGAGCCGAGGCGCCCGGGCACTGAGCCGCAGCCACAGCGGCAGCCAGCCCATCGAGTAGTGCGACGCCGGGCGCAGCCGCCGGCGGTAGTGCTGGTGCAGGAACTCCGCCTTGTACGTAGCCATGTCGACGTCGACCGGGCAGTCGGACAGACATCCCTTGCAGGACAAGCACAAGTCCAAGGCATCGTGCACTTCCGGCGATCGCCAGCCGTCCTTGATCACTTCGCCGTTGATCATCTCGGCCAGCAGGTGCGCGCGTCCGCGCGTCGAGTGCCGCTCCTCGCGGGTGGCCCGGTAGCTCGGGCACATCACGCCGCCGCCGCTGGTGTTGCGGCACTTCCCCACCCCGACGCACCGCCGCATCGCCTGGCCGAAACTCCCGCGATCCTCGGGGTAGCCGAGAAACACCGCGTCCTCAATGGACGGTGGTGCCGGACGCACCCGAAGATCGGCGTCGACCGGCCGCGGCGCGACCAGGATGCCGGGGTTCATCCGCCCGGCCGGGTCGAAGATCGCCTTGAACCGTCCGAACAGGTCCATCATCTCCGGGCTGTACATCCGGGACAGCAGCTCGGACCGCGCCTGGCCGTCGCCGTGCTCGCCGGACAGCGAACCGCCGTGCGCCGCGACGAGGTCCGCGGCCTCCTCCAGGAACCGCCGGAAGTCCGCCACGCCGGAGGCGGACAGCAGGTCGAAGTCCAGCCGCAGGTGGAGGCAGCCTTCGCCGTAGTGGCCGTAAACCACGCTGCGCCGCCCGTGCGCCCGCATGAGATCCTTGAACTCACGCAGGTACGCGCCGAGCCGCTCGGGCGGGACGGCCGCGTCCTCCCAGCCCGGCCAGGCCTCCGAGCCGTCCGCGAGCCGGGTCGCGAGGCCCGCGCCTTCCTCGCGGATGCGCCACAGCCCGCGTTGCGCGGCCGGGTCGTCCACGATCGCGAACCCCGTCAGCTCCAGCGACGCCGCCAGCGCTCGAGCCCGCTCGGCTGGGTCGTCACCGGCCAGCTCGACGAACAGCCACGCCCCACCCGGCGGCAGGTCGCCCGCGCGGCCCGGCAGCATCGCGACGAGCTCGGCGTCGACGCCCTCGACGGTCAGCGGTGACCACGGCAGGATCGACGGCACCGCGTCGGCCGCGGCGATGTCGGAGGGGAAGCCCAGCACCGCCAGGACCCGCCGCCGAGGCAGCTCGGCCAGCTCGACCGTCGCTTCGAGGATCGTGACGCAGGTGCCCTCCGAGCCGACGAGCGCCTTCGCGACGTCGAAGCCGTTCTCCGGCAACAGGTGTTCGAGCCCGTAGCCGGACACGCGCCGCGGCCACGTCGAAAGTTCCTTGCGCAGCAACGCCAGGTTGTCCCGCACGAGCGCGCGCAGCTCGTCGAAGACCCGGCCTTCGGCGGGCTCGTCGCGCCCGACTCGCAGCCGCGTGCCGTCGTAGAGCAGCACGTCGAGCGAGCGGACGACGTCGACCGTGCGCCCCCAGGCCACCGAGTGCGAGCCGCACGCGTTGTTGCCGATCATCCCGCCGAGCGTGCAGCGGCTGTGCGTCGACGGGTCCGGCCCGAACCGCAGCCCGTGCGGCGCGGCGACCGCCTGCAGGTCGTCGAGCACCGTGCCGGGCAGCACCCGCGCGAGCCGCGTTTCCGGGTCGAGCGAGAGCACCCCGCCGACGTGGCGCGAGGTGTCGATGACCAGGCCCGGCCCGCACGCGTTCCCGGCGACGCTCGTGCCGCCGCCGCGCGCGATCACCGGCAGGTCACGGGCGCGCGCCTCGGCGACCGCGGCGACGACGTCGTCGACGGACTCCGGCAGCACCACGCCCCGGGGCACGTGGCGGTAGTTGGACGCGTCCGTCGTGTACAGCGCGAGCGTGGCGGCGTCGGTGAGGATCTCCACGCCCCCATTCAAGTCGACGGCGGCCGTCCGTACCTCTCCAGCCGGGTATGTCCGAAACCACACTCCGTGTGCGATCGTGGGCGCGTGACGGCAAAGGAGCACGTCGCCGAGTACAGCGCGGTGCTGGGCGAGCTGCTGCGCGAGCGCGAAAAGCTGCTCGGCACGCTCGACCGCGTCGCCGCACTGCACGGGACCGCGCGCCTGGTCCGGGAGACGGTCGGCGCGCAGGCCGGGTTCGTCGCGGAGCTCGACCAGCCCGGGCTCGCCGTGATCCGCTGGATGTCCGGCACCCGGACGGACTCGCTGCAGGACCTCGGAGTGCCCGTCGGCCAGGGCATCGGCGGGCGGGTGCTCGCCCTGGGCCGGCCGGTCCGGGTCACCGACTACGTCAGCTCGCCCACGATCACCCACCAGTTCGACGCCCAAGTGCGCGGCGAAGGCCTGGCCGCGATGCTCGCCGTCCCGGTCGTCGCGCGCGGCGAGACCGTCGCGATCGCGTACGCGGCCATGCGCGAGCCCGCCGACTTCGGCGACGACGCCGTCCGGCGGATGGAGGAGGTCGCCTGCCAGGCCGGGACGGCCCTGCAGCTGGCGAAGGTCGCCGAGACCGACCGCACGGCCGCGGTGGCCGGCGAACGCCTGCGGATGCAGAGCGCGCTGCACGACTCCGTCGGCGCGCTGCTGTTCTCGATCGGCGTCCAGGTGCGCGACCTGCACGACGACGTCCGCGAACACCCCGGCCTGGAGGCGCGGCTGCGGCGGCTGGAGGGGGACGTCTCGGCGGCGGCCGGGGCTCTGCGGGAGTCGCTGCTGGCGCTGTCGGAGTCCAGCCCGGAGCGGGCGCTGCCGGTCGAGCTGGCCGAGCACTGCCGCTCGTTCCAGGCACGCTGCGGCGTCCCGGCCCGGTTCGTGCAGCTCGCGGCGGTGCCGCCGCTGGACGCCGAACGGACCGCGCTGCTCGTGGCCGCAGTCCGCGAAGGACTGCTCAACGTCGAGAAGCACGCCCGGGCGTCGTCGGTGATCGTCAGCCTGCTGCCCAGCGAAGACGGCGTCCAGGTGGTCGTCGCGGACGACGGCACCGGCGCGGCGGCCGTCCCCGGCACGGGCATGGGCCTGCGGACGCTGACCGGGCGCGCCCTGCGGCTCGGTGGGCGGGTCAGCCTGGTCCGGGACGACGACGACGGCTGCACCCTGCGCGCGTGGGTGCCGCTGGTGCGACGGTGACCCCCACGATGCCCGCGACCGTGTTCGTCGTCGACGACCACCCGGTGGTCCGCGACGGCGTGACGCTGCTGCTGCGCTCGGACCCGTGCCTGAGCGTGGTCGGGTCCGCGGAGTCCGGGCGGCTGGCGATCGAGCGGGTGGCGGCGCTGGCGCCGGACCTGATCCTGCTCGACCTGCGCCTGCCGGACATGCTCGCGCCGGAGGTCGTCACGGAGCTGCGGCGGGTGCACCCGGACGGCAAGATCGTCGTGTTCACCGCGCACGGCGACCACCAGGGCGTGCTGGCGGCGCTGGAGTCGGGGGCGCACGGGTGCCTGCTCAAGGACGCCGCCGGCGCGCAGCTGGTGACCGAGCTGCGGCGGGTGCTGCGCGGCGAGCGCGTCGTCGACCCGCGGATCCTGCCCGACGCCGGGCAGCGGTCGGACGCGCTGGCCCGCAGCGGCCTGACCCGCCGGGAGTACGAGGTGCTGCGGCTGGCCGCGCAGGGGCAGACGAACCCGGAGATCGCGGAGTCGACGGGGCTGGCGCGCAACACCGTGAAGACGTACCTGCAGTCGGCGCTGCACAAGCTGGGCGCGCGCAACCGCGTCGAGGCCATCGGCAAGGCCAGCGAAGCCGGATTGCTGTGAGATCGTCCCTCAGGTGACGATCGACCTGCACGCGCACAGCACGGCTTCCGACGGGACGACACCGCCCGGCGTTCTTCCCCGGCTGGCCGCCGAGGCCGGGCTGACGGTGCTCGCCCTCACCGACCACGACACCTTCGCGGGCTTGGCGGCGGCCACCGCTGTCTCGGACCTCGAAATCGTCCCCGGCGTCGAGATCTCCTGCCGGCTCGACGACGCCGAGGTGCACCTGCTGGGGCTGTTCGTCGACCCTCTCGACGTGCCGTTGGCCGCTGAGCTGGAGCTGATCCGCACCGATCGCACGCGGCGCGCGGTGCGGATGGTCGAGCGCTGCCGGGAATTGGGCGCGCCGATCACCCTGGCGCAGGTCGAGGCGATCGCCGCGGGCGCACCGCTGGGACGTCCGCACATCGCCGCGGCCCTGGCCGCCGTGGGCATCGCCGACGCCTTCACGTCCGACTGGATCGCCGACGGCGGCCGGGCGGACGTGCCCAAGCACGTCCTGTCCACTGTGGACGCGATCGCGCTGGTCCGCGCGGCCGGGGGTGCGGCGGTGCTGGCCCACCCGCGGTCGGTCAAGCGCCGCGCTTCGGTCTCGGACACGCAGCTGGCGGCCCTCTCCGAAGCCGGGCTCACCGGAGTCGAGGTCGACCACCCGGAGCAGCCGCCGGAGGTCCGCACGTGGCTGCGTGAGGTGGCCGCCGAGCTGGGGTTGCTTGCGACGGGGTCCAGCGACTTCCACGGCGACCGCAAGCCGGTCCGCCTCGGCGAGTGCACGACGTCCCCCGAGGTCCTCGCCGCCCTCCGCGCCCGGCGGTCGTGAGTGAGAAACAGTGTTCTAACCCTGTTTCACACTCACGACCAGCCGCGGTGGACCGCTCCGCCGTGTCCGTTTTGTAGCCGGTTACCTCTCCACGTGGGGGTGTCCGCGCGACCGGCCCCACCGCAGGATGACCGCCACCGACCGTGACTCACGTCACACGAGTGGAGGAGGCGTCTTGCGCTTTGGAGTGAGTCCGTGCTGACCGTGCGTGGCCTGCGGGTGCGGTACGGCCGGTCGACGGCCGCTCTGCACGGGGTCGACCTCGACGTCTCCGCCGACGGCGTCCTCGCCGTGCTCGGCAGCAACGGCGCCGGGAAGTCCACCCTGCTCAGGGCCGTCTCCGGCACGCTGCGCATGCACCGGGGCGCCATCGACGCCGGCGAGATCCGCTACGCCGGCCACGCGCTCGGCAAGCTCGACCCGGCCCGGATCGTCCGGCTCGGCGTCGTCGGCGTGCCGGAGGGACGGCAGGTCTTCGCGCGGATGACCGTCGAGGAGAACCTGCGCGCCGGCGGCATCGGGGCTCGCACCGCCGCCGAACGAACCGAAGCACGCGAGCGCGTCGACGAGCTGTTCCCCGTGCTGACCGAGCGCGCGAAGCAGCGGGCCGGGCTGCTGTCCGGCGGCGAGCAGCAGATGCTCGCGATCGGCCGGGCGCTGATGTCCGCGCCGAAGCTGCTGCTGCTCGACGAGCCGTCGCTGGGGCTCGCGCCGAAGATCGTCGAACAGATCGCCCGGACCATCCGCGAGATCCACGAGCAGGGCACCGCCGTGGTGCTGGTCGAGCAGAACGCCGTGATGGCGCTCGGCGTCGCCGACCACGCCGTCGTGCTGGAGGTCGGCCGGGTGGCCCTGGCCGGGACCGCGGCCGAGCTCGCCGCCAGCCAGGACGTCCAGCGGCTGTACCTCGGTGGGCACGCCGAGTCGCAGGAGGCCGCCGACGCCGAGGCGGAGACCGCGCGCGAACGCCTCGCGGGCCGGACCCTGTCGAGGTGGGCCGGATGACGCCGCCGGAGCTGCCGGTGCCAACCGAGGCTTCGCCTCGGGCCGGGGGCCTCGCCACCCGGACTCCCGAAAAGCTGTGCGTCGAGGGCGTTTCCCTGCGGTTCGGCGGGATCCGCGCCCTCGACCGCGTGAGCTTCACCGTCGCCCCCGGCTCGCTGCACGCGCTGATCGGGCCGAACGGCGCCGGGAAGTCCAGCTGCTTCAACGTGATCAGCGGCCTCTACCGGGCCGGCGACGGCCGCGTGCGGCTCGGCGACACCGACCTCACCGGGCTCGCGCCGCACAAGCTCGCCGGGCTCGGCGTCGGCCGGTCGTTCCAGAACGCCGCACTGTCGGCCGGCTCGACCGTGCTCGACAATGTCATGCTCGGCCGGCACGCGCTGACCCGCGGCGGGTTCCTCGAGGTCGGGCTGCGGCTGCCGTGGACCGTCCGCGCCGAACGCCGGCACGCCGAACGCGCGCGGGAGATCTGCGCGTTCCTCGGCCTCGGCGCGGTCGTCGACGCCCCCGTCGGCGCGCTGCCCTACGGCGTCGTCAAGCGCGTCGACCTGGCCCGCGCGCTCGCCGTCGAGCCGGTGCTGCTCCTGCTCGACGAGCCCGCGGCCGGGATGAACGCGGCCGAGACCGCGGAGCTGGCCGGCACCATCAGCGGGATCCGCGCCGAGCTGGGCATCTCGATCCTGCTCGTCGAGCACGACATGGGCCTGGTGATGGACATCGCCGACCGGGTGACGGTGCTCGACTTCGGCCGCCGCATCGCCGACGGCACCCCGGCGCAGGTCCAGGCCGACCCGGACGTCATCAAGGCCTACCTGGGCACGGAGGCGGCGTGAACACATTCCTGCAGCTCACGGTGAACGGCCTCGGCAAGGGCGCGGTGTTCGCGCTGCTCGCGCTGGGGTTCGTGATCATTTTCAAGGCCACCGAGGTGGTCAACTTCGCGCACGGCTCGCTCGTGCTGTTCGGCGGCTACCTCGTCGTCGTGACGCGGGACGCGCTGGGCTGGGTGGGCGCGTCGCTCGTCGGCATCGTCTCGGCCGGGCTGCTCGGCCTGGTCGTCGAGCGGCTGCTGCTGTCGCGCTCCCGGCACGCCGACGCGAACAGCCTGGCGCTGCTCACCATCGGCGTCGACGTGATCGTCACCGAAGAGATCGTGCGCCGGCTCGGGGTCACGCTGCCGTTCCTCGGCGGCGCCTGGGACGCGCAGCCGTTCCAGCTCGGCGGGATCACGCTGTTCCGCACCCACCTGGTCGCGCTCGGCGTGGCCGCGGTCCTCATCACGGCGTTCTGGCTCGCCTTCAAGTACTCGAACTGGGGCGTGGCGATGCGGGCGCAGGCGGAGAACCGCGAAGCCGCCGCGCTGATGGGCATCCGCAGCTCCCGCGTCACCGCGACCGCGTGGCTGGTCGCCGGGCTGCTGGCCGGGGTCGCGGTCCTGTTCATCGCGACGCAGGACTTCTCCGGCGCCGGCCTCTCGCGCGGCACGCACTCGATCGCGCTGGCCGCCTTCCCCGCGGCGATCCTCGGCGGCCTCGACTCGACGGCGGGCGCGGTGGTCGGCGGCCTGGTCGTCGGCCTCGTGGAAGCGCTGTCCGCGCAGTACGTCTCGTTCGACTTCTCGAAGAGCGCGGTGTTCCTCGTGATGCTGGTGGTCCTGGTGGTGCGGCCCTCGGGGCTGTTCGGCACGAGGGAGCGCACCCGTGTCTGACAGCGCCGTGTCCGAAGTGGACAGCCCGCCGGCCGTCGAACCCGTCCCGCCGAAGCGCCGTGACCTGGCGAAGCTGGTGCGCCGGGTCGCTTCGCTGGCGCTGCTGGTCGTCCTGCTGGCCCTGCCGCTCTACCTCGACGCGGCGTGGCTCAAGGCCGGGCAGTACATGATGATCGGCGGCGTCGGCGCGATCGGGCTGACGCTGGTGGTCGGGCAGGCCGGGCAGCTTTCCCTGGCCCACGCGTTCTTCCTGCTCGCCGGCGGCACCGCCTACACCGTCCTTTCCGGACCGGCCGGTGACGAGCGGGTGATCGGTTTCGGCCTCGACCCCGGACTGGCGCTGGTCGGCGCGGTCGTCGTCGCGGCCCTGCTGGGCCTGGCCTTCGCGCCGGTGGCCGGACGCCTGCGTGGCATCTACCTCGGTGTCGCCTCCCTGGCCCTGGTGTTCCTCGGCCTCTACTTCGGACAGTCGGCCGAGGAGCTCACCGGCGGGACGTCGACCGGGCGGGCACCGGCGCCGTTCTCGCTGTTCGGCTTCCCCTTCGCAGGCGACGGCCCCGAGATCACCCTCCTCGGCGTCCCGATCCGGCAGGCCGAGCGCACGTGGTACCTGTTCCTGCTGCTGACCGTGCTGGCGTTCGTGATCGCGCGCGGCGCCGTGCGCGGCCGGGTCGGCCGGTCGTGGCGGGCGGTGCGCGACAACGAGGCCGCGGCCGCGGTGATGGGCGTCAGCGTGCTGCGCGCCAAGGCGGGCGCGTTCGCCGTCTCGTCGGCCTACGGCGGCCTCGCGGGCGCGATGACCGTGCTGTGGTTCGACATCCTCAAGCCGGACGAGAGCGAGTTCGGCACCTACGGCATCAACGTGTCCATCGCCTACCTCGCGATGGTCATCATCGGCGGGCTCGGCTCGGTCCCCGGCGCGCTGGTCGGCGCGCTGATCGTCAACGGCCTGCCGCAGGTGCTCGCCCTGTACTCCGCCGACCTGGGCTGGTTCGCCGGCACCGGCGACGGCGCGCTGACCCCCATCCTGGTCAGCTCGTTCGTCTACGGCGCCGCGATCATCCTCGTCGTGCTGTTCGAGCCGGGCGGGCTCGCCGCGATCGGCCGCCGGATCACCCGTCTTCGCCGTCAACCCCCGGAGGAACCATGAAGCGAACACACCTGGCGGCGGCGCTGGCGGTCGTCCTGACGCTCGCCTCCTGCAGCACGAAAGCGAACGACTCGGGCTCGTCGGGCTCCGACAGCTCCGGCGTCAAGACCGGCAAGGGGGTGACCGCCACCGAGGTGACGCTCGGCGTGATGACCGACAAGTCCGGCGTCTTCAAGAACCTCGGCCTCGGCGTCACGCAGGGCAACGAGCTGTGGGCCAAGGACTTCAACGCCGCCGGCGGCGTCTGCGGCCGGCAGGTGAAGCTCGAAGAGGTCGACCACGGCTACAAGGCCGACACGGCGAAGACGCTGTACCCGCAGATCGAGCCGAAGGTGCTCGGGTTCGTGCAGCTGCTCGGCTCGCCGGTGGTGGCCGCGCTGAAGCAGAACCTGGCGACCGACAAGGCCATCGCCGCGCCCGCGTCCTGGTCGTCGGAACTGCTCGACAACCCGTACGTGATGATCGTCGGCACCACCTACGACCTGGAGATGGTCGACGGCCTGGCGTACCTGCAGGAGCAGGGCCAGCTCAAGGACGGCGACCCGATCGGGCACGTCTACATCGACGGCGAGTACGGCAAGAACGGCTTGCGCGGCTCGCAGTTCTACGCGAAGAAGCACAACCTGTCGGTCAAGGAAGTGAAGATCACCTCGACCGACAGTGACCTCACGAACGTCGTCACCGGCCTCAAGGGCGCCGGGGTGAAGGCCATCGCGCTGACCACCACGCCGGCCCAGACCGGGTCCGCGCTCGCGGCGAACAAGGCGCTCGGGCTGAACGTGCCGGTGCTGGGCAACAACCCGACGTTCGATCCGGTGCTGCTGAAGAGCCCGGCGGCGAACGCGCTGGACAAGCTGACGATCGTCGCCAGCAGCGTGCCGTTCTCGGCCGACCTGCCGAAGGCCAAGGACGTCGCGGCGAAGTTCAAGGCCGCGTACAAGGAGACGCCGAACGGCGGTGTCCCCTACGGCTACGCGGTCGGCGAGGTGTGGGGCGCGGTGCTGAAGAAGGCCTGCGACGACAAAGACCTCAGCCGTGACGGCATCGCCGCGGCGCTGAAGCAGACGACGTCGGCGAGCACCGACGACCTGGTCGCGGCGCTCGACTTCTCCAAGCCGGGGACGCCGGCGACGCGCCAGGTCTACGCGGCGACGCCGGACGCCTCCGCCGAGGGCGGCGTCCGGTACGTCAAGCCGCTGTTCGAAGCGCCCGAGGCTAAGGAGTACGTGGCGCCGCACCAGAAGTGAGCCGGCGTTCGGCCAGCGCGGCCGCTTCGTGCAGCGGGGTGGTCGCGTTGGCCTTCGCGGCGCTCAGGAGGTCCGTGACGGTCTTCTCGATCGTCTCGACCCGGGCCAGCGCGGCTTCGTGGTCCAGGCCCTCCGCTTCGCGCGAGAGTGTATACAGGATCCCGCCCGCGCTCGCGACGTAGTCCGGCACCCACAGGACACCGCGGGCGGCGAGGCCGGCCGCGACGGCGTCGTCGGTGAGCTGGTTGTTGGCCGGCCCGACGACCAGCGGGGTGTCCAGCGGTGTCTCCGCGCTCAGGACGCCGCCGACCGCGGCCGGGATGACGACGTCGGCGGTCAGCGTGAGCGCCTTCTCCGGCTCGGTCCAGCTCAGCCCGCGCTGCTCGGCTTCGGCGCGCTTCGCCGGGTCGATGTCGGAGACGACGACGTCCGCACCGGCCTGCTGGAGGCTCGCGGCCAGGTGGGCGCCGACGGAGCCGTAGCCGCTGACCACCACTCGGCGCCCGGCCATGTCCGCGCTGCCGAACACCGCCGTGGCGGCGGCCCGGAGCGCGGCCAGCACGCCGACGGCGGTCGGGCCACTGGAGGAGCCGGTGCCGCCCGCGGACTCGGGCGTGCAGAACGCGAACGCCGAGACCTCGCGCAGCACCAGCATGTCGGCCGGGCCGGTGCCGACGTCCGGGCCGGCCTGGTAGGTGCCGCCGAAGTCGGCGATGAGGTCGGCGTGGTCGAGCAGGACGTCCCGGCGCTCCGCCGGCGAGAGGACGCGTCCGGGCTCCAGCGCGATCACGCTCTTGCCGCCGCCGAACGCGAGCCCCGCGACGGCGCACTTCGCCGTCATCGCGGCCGAGAGGCGCAGGACGTCGTCGACGGCCTGGGTGAGGTCGGCGTACGGCTTCAGGCGGCAGCCGCCGACGGCCGGGCCGAGGGCGGTCGAGTGGATCGCGACCATCGTGGTGACGCCGGAACGACGGCCACGCCGGGCGACGAGCTGTTCATGTGCGGTCATGTGGACCGAAGTTAGAGTGAACATCGACGTTGTCGACTGGTCGCCGAACTAAATTCGGCGGCACCGCGGAGGCCCTCATGCTGGACGAACTTGATTCGGCGATCGTGCGCCACCTGCAGGAGGACGCCCGGCAGACCAACCGGGACATCGCCCGGAAGGTGGGCATCGCGCCCTCGACGTGCCTCGAACGCATCCGGCTGCTGCGGGAGCGGGGCGTCATCCGCGGCTACCACGCCGACATCGACCTGGCGAGCCTCAACCGCGGCGTCCGGGCGCTCGTCGCGGCGCAGGTGCGGCCGTTGAGCCGGGTGGTCATCGACGAGTTCCAGCGGTCGATCTCGGAACTGCCCGAGGTGCTTTCGGTGTACGTGACCGCGGGGAGTGACGATTTCCTGATCGAAGTCACGACGCCGGACATCGACAGCCTGCACGCATTCCTGACCGACCGGCTGGCCCTGCGCCGGGAGATCGTCGGATTCCGGACGTCGATCATTTTCCGCCACCTCCGGAAGACGACGCTTGAGCCTCTCCCACCGGGGTAACCCTGGTGGGTACGACACGCCACCCCTAAGTGTTCCCCTGAAATACCCGGGTTCGCACCCTCAAAGGCGGAAACTGTCGGTGGTGAGGCGTCTAATGAGTCCGACGGGAAGGAGGCACCGCCATGACAACGGAACTGAACCACCGTGAGCGGGCCACATTGAGAGCCGTGGCCGGAGGCCACGCCGAGATCAGCTGCAGCTGCGAGCCCGACCTGTTCATCGACGGCCTGAGCTGCTGCGACCAGTCCACCGTGCACCGCCTCGCGCGGCTCGGCCTGATCGCACCCGCCTGTCCCGGCAAGTGCGGCGATCGCGTGCTCGCCGTGCTCACCGAGGCCGGCTCGCTGGCGCTGGGCGAGGTCTTCGCCGCCGCCGCGTAATCGCGTTGCCCCGCACCGGGGTGACTGACAGCATCATCCGATGCACGTATTCCTCGAAACCGAGCGGCTGATCTTCCGCCGGTTCACCGAGAACGACGCCGACTCGCTCTTCGCGCTCTACGACGACCCGGCCGTGATGAAGTACCTCAATGGGGGACAGCCGGCGGACCGCACCGAGATCGTCACACTGGATCTCCCCGCGTTCCTCGGTTACTACGAGCGTTTCCCCGGTTACGGGTTCTGGGCGGCGATCGAGAAGAGCACCGGCGATTTTCTGGGGTGGTTCCATTTCCGCCCCCGCCCGCACGACCCACCGGACGAGCCCGAGCTGGGGTACCGGCTGCACCGGAAGGCGTGGGGCAAGGGTTACGGGACCGAAGGCTCGGCGGCGCTGCTCGCCAAGGGCTTCACGGAGCTGGGGGTCCGCCGCGTCACGGCGGGCACCATGGTGGTGAACAAAGCGTCGCGCCGCGTGATGGAAAAACTGGGGATGACGCTCGTCCGCACGTACTTCGAAGACTTCCACGACCCCGCGCCGGGTTCCGAACACGGCGAGGTCGAGTACGCGATCACGCGCGAACAGTGGTCTGCCGCAGCCGGTCGTGAGTGAGAAACGGGGTTAGAACACTGTTTCTCACTCACGACCGGTGGGTCAGCGGTAGACCTCGAATTCGTAGATCCGGGCCGCGCCGTTGCCGTCGTTGGCCGGGGTGGTGAGGTTCAGCTTCACGTACCGGGCCGATCGGGTCGTGATCGGGCTGTACGTGCGGCTGGCCCGCGAACCGGTGACGGACGCGACCGTCGTCCAAGTCGAACCGTCGGTCGACGTCTGGATCGTGAAGGCGCCGGTGTTCCAGCCGGTCGTCTCACCGCCGAGGCCGGCGTGCGTGACGACGAACGACGACACGTTCTGCGCGGACCCGAGGTCGACCTGCAGGAACTTCGTGGCCGCGGTCGAGCAGAACTTGCTGTTGTTCGCCAGGCTGCCGTCGACCGCGTTGGCCGCGCCCTCGGCCGAGGCGCACGCCGCCGAGCCCGTGGCCGCCTTGCCCTGCGCCAGGTTCGTGCCGAGGTCCGGCGCGGTGGCCGGCGGCGTGAACCCGTCGTTGTACGACGGCGGGACGTCCGACGCGCTCGTGCCCCAGGCGCTCGGCGACGAGCCCATCGTGTAGTTCAGCGTCGACGCGCCCGCGATGTCGCCGTAGCGGATCCACGACTTGGTCGTCGAAGTCCCGTTGACGCTGAGGCTCTGCACGTACTGCGCGCCTTGGCCCGCGCCGGTGCCGTTGATCTGGATCGTGCCGCTCGGGCGGATGATCGAGACCGACGGGAACAGCGGGCCGTGCAGGGCCAGCACGTCCGCACCCGGCGTCGCCGGGTACATGCCCAGTGCGGCGAAGACGTACCACGCCGACGTCGCGCCGAGGTCGTCGTTGCCGGGCTCGCCGCCCGCGCCGGTGGTGAACGACTCGTTCATCACGCGCCGCACCGCCGAACTGGTGCCCTGCGGGTGGGCGGCGTAGTTGTACGCCCACGGCACGCCGTGCTCGGGCTCGTTGCCGATGTAGAAGTACGGCTGGGTCAGGCCGCCGTTGAGCTGCGTGAAGTGGTGGTCCAGCCGCTGGACGGCGGTCTTGGCGCCGCCCATCAGGTTGATCAGGCCCTGGTAGTTGTAGGGCACCATCCACGTGTACTGCGAGGGGTTGCCCTCGGTGTAGCCGCTGTTGCTCGACGGCACGACCGGCCAGGCCCACGTGCCGGTGCTGCCGCGCGGCTGGATGTAGCCCGAGTCGGGGCCGAACACGTTCTGCCACCACTGGGCGCGCTGCATGTACGTGTTGTACTTCGTGGTGTCACCCACCGCCTTCGCGAACTGCGCGACGGCGAAGTCCGACGCCGAGTACTCGAGCGAGTCCGACGGGTCCTCGGTGACGTAGTGCCGGCTGACGTACCCGGACTGACGCCCGCGGATCGACTGGCCCTGCGCGGTGCCGCCGTTGGAGCTCTTGTCCATCAACGTGAGCGCCGCCGCGGTGTCGAAGCCGCGGACCCCGAAGGCGTACATGCTGCCGACGACGATCGGCCCGGGGTCACCGGTCATCACGAAGTGCTCGTTGTTGTTGTGCGACCACTTCGGCAGCAAGCCGCCTTGCTGACCGTCCAGCACCATCGACTTGGCTATGTCGCTCGCTTCGGCCGGCGCGACGAGCCCGATCAGCGCGGCCCACGACCGGTAGATGTCCCAGCCGGAGTAGTTCTGGTAGACGGTGTGCGACGCGGTGTGGATCGCCTGGTCGAACCCGCGGTACTGGCCGTTGGTGTCGCTGGCGATGTTCGGGTTCTGGAACACGTGGTAGAGCGCCGTGTAGAACTTCTGCAGGTCCGCGGCCGCGCCCCCGGTCACCTGGACGCGGTTGAGGATCGTGTTCCAGCTCGTGTCGGCCGCGGCGCGGGTCGCGGCGAAGTCGAAGCCGGGGTTCTCGGCGGCGAGGTTCGCCTGCGCGTTGGCCAGGCTGACGAAGGAGATGCCGACCTTCGCCTGCACGGTGGTGTTGCTGGAGGTGTCGAAGGTGACGTAGCCGCCCGCGTTCGTGCCGCTGGAGCTCGCGGACCCGGCGTTCACCGTGCCGCCGAGCCAGGTGCCGAACCCGCTGGGCGCGCGGTCGAACTGGATCACGTAGAAGATCTGGTACGTCTTCGAGGAGCCGCAGAAACCGCCGCCGGTCGCCGAGCCGGTGAGCTGGCTGCCGCTGATGCTGATCGATCCGTTGCGGTTGCCGGTCGCGCTGCGGCCGGGGTTCACCAGCAGCCGCGCGGACGTCGTGTTCGGGTAGGTCAGCTTCATCGAGCCGGACCGCTTGGTCGCGGAAAGCTCGACGGTCGTGTTGTAGTTGTCGAGCTTGTTCTTGTAGTAGCCGGGCGCGGCCGACTCGTTCGCCTTGGTGTAGCGCCCGGCGTACCCGGTCCAGCCGGTGCCCGGCGACGTGCCGATGGCGCCGGTGATCGGCAGCAGGCCGAGGTCCTCGTTGTTGGGGCAGCCGGCGCCGTTGAAGTGGGTGAGGCTGAATTCTTCGATGCTGGTGTCGCTGTAGCGGTAACCCGACGGCGACCCGGTCGGGGTGTCCGGGCTGAACTGCGTCATCCCGAACGGAACGGAGGCACCCGGGTAGGTGCTGCCCCCGGCGCCGCCGGGCACGGGGTTCGGGGAGTTGCTGTTGTCCGTGCCGATGAAGGGATTCACGTACTGCGTAAGGGCTAGCGTCGCCGCGTCGGCTTGGGGCGTGGTGACGAGCCCCGCTCCCGCGAGGACGACGGCGAGCGCGGCTCCGCGCAGCCGTCTGGCGAGTGGTCCGGACATGGAACCTTCCCTCCTTGCCGCACGCTTCCGCCGGGCGACAACGTTGTCGGACAAGCGTTTCTGACAACGTTGTCAATTCGGTGCGAGCCGCATCGACGACGTTGTGGCGATCGAAGTGGTACCGGAACTCGGTGGCACGACATGGTGCCACGACGGGAGCCTGTCGCGGAAGCACCAAAAGTCCGTTGTGCGCCAACCGGTTCCGAGACCGGACCACTCAGCGTCGGTGGACCACCCAGTGGTCGCCGAGTTCGGTCGTCGTGGCTTCGCCGTTCGTCAGGTTCGCGAGCCAGCTTTCGAACGCCGGCCCCTCCTCCGGCGCCAGCCCGATCTCGAAGCGGGCCGAAGTGTCGAAGCGGGTCGCGTGTACCAAGTACGTCGACGCCCTCAGGTCGTTCTCCAGCCGGCCCGCGCGGTCGTAACTCACCGCCACCTCCACGAGCCTGAGACGCCGGTGTTCTAGTACACCAACCACTTCCAGCGCGTCCGAAACGGACTGACCGTACGCGCGGATCAGTCCGCCCGCGCCGAGCAGCACTCCCCCGAAGTAGCGCGTCACCACCGCGACCGTGTCCGTGAGCGAACGGCGTCGCAGCACCTCCAGCATCGGCGTGCCCGCCGTACCCGCCGGCTCGCCGTCGTCGCTGGATCGCCGAGTACGCCCGTCAGGCCCCAAAACGAACGCGTGGCAGTGGTGCCGCGCGCCCGGTTCGGCGCGCCGGCGGGCCGCGATGAACTCGCGCGCGGCCTCTTCCGACGTCACCGGAGCCAGCGCGCAGAGGAACCGGGAGCGCTTGATCTCGATCTCGCAGCCGCCGGAACGAGCCACGGAGAGATAACGATCAGTCATCGGACGAGTCCGCCATGCCCTCAGCTTGCCACCCCGCCGAGGGATCACGACACGTGCCCCAGACCACTTGGGACAGACGTTTCCGCAGGTCAGAAGCCTCACAGCCCGAGCGATGGGAGCGCCGGCCCGGCATATGGGACTACCCTGGGCCACGTCAACGCAAGCGTGGCATTTCCCACCCGGGGACAACGACGTATGTCGATAACAGCGAATTCACACTATCGTCATAAGACCCGGCGAACCCGGGAGTAACACCGCGCGCTCCGGCTGACCCCCACCACAGTCGTCCGCCTGTGCGCGCACGCAGGACCGACTCGTTCGGCTGCCCAGCGTTGTGCGGCCTCCCAGATGACCCGCGTCCGGTTTCCGAGCATCGAGGCTCGGCCGACGCTTCGCGGCATCTTGCACTGTGACATCAACAGCGCGACACCGACAACGCCGACAACAGCAACTGTTCTCGACTGACCATCGCGGTACCGGACCACTTCGTTAACCGGTTCAGCTCGAACCACTCGATGGAGTGAGTACCGGTCGCGCCAACGCCTTGGGAGGCGGCCAGCCGTGACCCACCGTGCCCGTTCCCTGCCCCGCGCGGGGCAGCAGCTCAGCAACGCCGAGGCCGAGGGCCTCTACCGGAGCGACTACGAACACGACGCCTGCGGTGTCGCCTTCGTCGCCGACCTGACCGGCCGACGCGATCACGCGATCGTCGCCAAGGCCCTGGTCGCGTTGCGCAACCTGGAACATCGCGGGGCGCGGGGCGCCGAACCGGACACCGGCGACGGCGCCGGCCTGCTGATCCAGATCCCGGACGAGTTCTACCGCGAGGTCGTGGACTTCGAGCTCCCCGAGCCCGGCACCTACGCCGTCGGCACGGCTTTCCTGCCGCAGGACGAAAAGCGCCGCGGCCGGGCCATGACGACCATCGAGCGCATCGCCGCCGAGGAGGACATGCGCGTCCTCGGCTGGCGCGAACTGCCGGTGCACACCGAGCACTGCGGGCCGACCGCCGCCGAGACCATGCCGCACTTCACGCAGCTGTTCCTCGCCGCGCGCCGCCCGAAGCCGGAGCACTCGGACCCGCTGCACATCGAGCGCAGCGCGTTCTGCGTCCGCAAGCGCGCCGAGCGAGAGCTCGTCGAGGACGACGTCTACTTCCCGAGTCTCTCGTCGCGGACGATCGTCTACAAAGGAATGCTCACCGAGCCCCAGGTCGAGCGGTTCTTCGCCGACCTGACCGACGAGCGCGTCACCAGCGCCATCGGCCTGGTGCACTCCCGCTTCTCCACCAACACCTTCCCGTCGTGGCCGCTGGCGCACCCGTACCGGTACGTCGCGCACAACGGCGAGATCAACACCCTGCGCGGCAACCGCAACTGGATGGACGCCCGCGAGGCCCTCCTCGAAACCGACCTGATCCCGGGCGACCTCAAGCGGATCTACCCGGTGATCACGCGCGGCGCCAGCGACTCGGCGAGCTTCGACGAGGTCCTGGAACTGCTGCACCTCGGCGGCCGTTCGCTGCCCCACGCGGTTCTCATGATGATCCCGGAAGCCTGGGAGAACCACCAGGAAATGGACCCGGCGCGACGCGCCTTCTACGAGTTCCACTCGACTCTGATGGAGCCGTGGGACGGCCCGGCGCTCGTCGCCTTCACCGACGGCAGCCAGATCGGCGCGGTGCTCGACCGCAACGGCCTGCGCCCCGGGCGCTACTGGGTGACCGACGACGGCCTCGTCGTGCTCGCCTCCGAGGTCGGCGTACTCGACATCGACCCCGCGACGATCGTCCGCAAGGGACGCCTCGAGCCCGGCCGGATGTTCCTCGTCGACACCGTCGAGGGCCGGATCGTCGAGGACGACGAGGTCAAGACCGGGCTGGCCACCGCGCACCCGTACGACGAGTGGGTCGAAGCCGGCCTCCTGCACCTCGAAGACCTGCCCGAACGCGACCGCGAGGTGCCGCTGCACGCCGCGCTCGTCCGCCGCCAGCAGGCGTTCGGCTACACCGAAGAAGAGCT
Organism: Amycolatopsis sp. cmx-4-37; assembly: GCA_049998055.1. Classification (GTDB taxonomy): domain Bacteria; phylum Actinomycetota; class Actinomycetes; order Mycobacteriales; family Pseudonocardiaceae; genus Amycolatopsis. Next base: position 163,133 of record JAEBEK010000012.1, read on the forward strand.
CGAAACCATCCTCGAGCCGATGGCCCGCACCGGCGCGGAGCCGATCGGCTCGATGGGCAACGACTCCCCGATCGCGACGCTGTCCAGCCGCCCGCGGCTGCTCTTCGACTACTTCATCCAGCTGTTCGCCCAGGTGACCAACCCGCCGCTGGACGCCATCCGCGAGGAGCTCGTCACCGCCCTCGGCACCCAGATCGGCGCCGAGCCGAATCTCCTGAACGGCGACGCCGCGTCGTGCCGCCGGATCGCGCTGCCGTTCCCGGTGCTCGACAACGACCAGCTCGCCAAGCTGGTGCACGTCAACGACGACGGTGACCTGCCGGAGTTCCAGGCCGTCACCGTGCTCGGCCGCTACAACGTCCACGGCGGCGGCGAAGCGCTGGTCCAGCGCCTCGACGAGATCCGCGCCGAGGTGTCGGAGGCGATCGAGGACGGCGCGCGGCTGATCGTGTTGTCCGACCGCGGGACCGACGAGAACCACGCGCCGATCCCGTCGCTGCTGCTCACCGGCGCGGTGCACCACCACCTCGTCCGCGAGAAGACGCGCACGCAGGTCGGCCTCATCGTCGAGGCCGGCGACGCGCGCGAGGTGCACCACATCGCGCTGCTGATCGGCTACGGCGTCGCCGCGGTGAACCCGTACCTGGCGATGGCGACCGTCGAGGAGATGGCCCACCAGGGCCTGATCCCGGGCGTGACGCCGAAGGAAGCGACGTACAACCTGATCAAGGCCCTCGGCAAGGGCGTCCGCAAGACGATGTCCAAGATGGGCGTTTCGACCGTCGCGTCCTACACCGGCGCGCAGATCTTCGAGGCGATCGGGCTCGGCGAAGAAGTCATCGACAACTGCTTCACCGGCACGACGTCCCGCCTCGGCGGCGTCGGCTTCGACACCCTCGCCGACGAAGTGGCGAAGCGGCACACCTACGCCTTCCCGGCCGACGGCGTCCGGCCCGCCCACCGCGAACTGGAGACGGGCGCGGACTACCAGTGGCGCCGCGAGGGCGAGCCGCACCTGTTCAACCCGCAGACGGTGTTCAAGCTCCAGCACTCCACGCGCGCCGGGAAGTACGACGTCTTCAAGGAGTACACGAAGGCCGTCGACGACCAGTCCGAGAAGCTGCTGACCCTGCGCGGGCTGTTCGACTTCAAGTACGGCAAGCGCGCGCCGGTGCCGATCGAGGAGGTCGAACCGGTCTCGGAGATCGTCAAGCGGTTCGCCACCGGCGCCATCTCCTACGGCTCGATCTCCATGGAGATGCACCAGACCCTCGCCATCGCGATGAACCGCCTCGGCGCGAAGTCCAACACCGGCGAGGGCGGCGAAGACGCGGAGCGGCTCTACGACCCGGAGCGCCGAAGCGCCGTGAAGCAGGTCGCGTCCGGCCGGTTCGGCGTCACGAGCGAGTACCTCGTCAACGCCGACGACATCCAGATCAAGATGGCGCAGGGCGCGAAGCCCGGCGAAGGCGGGCAGTTGCCCGGCGCGAAGGTGTACCCGTGGATCGCGAAGACGCGGTTCTCGACGCCGGGCGTCGGGCTCATCTCGCCGCCGCCGCACCACGACATCTACTCGATCGAGGACCTCGCCCAGCTGATCCACGACCTGAAGAACGCCAACCCGAAGGCCCGCATCCACGTGAAGCTGGTGTCCGAGGTCGGCGTCGGCACGGTCGCGGCGGGCGTCTCGAAGGCGCACGCCGACGTCGTGCTCATCTCGGGCCACGACGGCGGGACGGGCGCGTCACCGCTGTCGTCCATCAAGCACGCGGGCGGCCCGTGGGAGCTCGGTCTGGCCGAAACGCAGCAGACGCTGCTGGCCAACCGGCTGCGCGACCGGATCGTGGTGCAGACCGACGGCCAGCTCAAGACCGGCCGTGACGTGATCGTCGCCGCGCTGCTCGGCGCCGAGGAGTTCGGTTTCGCGACCGCGCCGCTGGTCGTGTCCGGCTGCATCATGATGCGCGTCTGCCACCTCGACACGTGCCCGGTGGGCGTCGCGACGCAGAACCCGAAGCTGCGCGAGAAGTTCAGCGGCAAGGCCGAGTACGTCGTCAACTTCTTCGAGTTCATCGCCCAGGAAGTGCGCGAGTACCTGGCGGAGCTGGGCTTCCGGTCGATCGCCGAGGCGGTCGGCCACGCCGAGTTCCTCGACAAGCGCAAGGCCGTCGACCACTGGAAGGCGGCCGGGCTGGACCTGTCGCCGATCTTCCACGTGCCCGAGATGGCCCCGGCCGGGCTGCGGCTGCAGCAGACGCAGCAGGACCACGGGCTCGAGAAGGCGCTCGACAACACGCTGATCCAGCTGGCCGAGGGTGCGTTGAACTCCGGTGACAAGGTGCGGCTGGAACTGCCCGTCCGCAACGTCAACCGGACCGTCGGCACGATGCTCGGCTCGGAGCTGACCCGGCGGTGGGGCGGTGAGGGCCTGCCCGACGACACCATCGACGTCACCTTCACCGGGACCGCCGGCCAGTCGTTCGGCGCGTTCGTGCCGAAGGGCATCACGCTTCGGCTCTACGGCGACGGCAACGACTACGTCGGCAAGGGCCTCTCCGGCGGCCGGCTGATCGTGCGCCCGCCGAAGGAGGCGCGGATCGCCGCCGAGGACCACATCATCGCCGGCAACGTGATCGCCTACGGCGCGACCAGCGGCGAGATCTTCATCCGCGGCAAGGTCGGCGAGCGGTTCTGCGTGCGCAACTCCGGCGCGCTGGCCGTCGTCGAAGGCGTCGGCGACCACGGCGGCGAGTACATGACCGGCGGCCGGATGGTCGTGCTCGGCCCGATCGGGCGCAACTTCGCGGCCGGCATGTCCGGCGGCATCGCCTACGTGCTGGACCTGCCCGCGCACCGCGTCAACCCGGAGATGGTCGACCTCGACCCGCTCGACTCCGAGGACGCGGACTTCCTGCGCGAGACGCTGGAAAAGCACTACGACGAAACGGAATCCGCCGTCGCGCGGGAACTGCTGGCCGACTGGGACGCGGGCGTCGACCGCTTCGGGAAGGTCATGCCGAAGGACTACAAGCGCGTGCTCGCCGCCCAGGTGCAGGCCGAGCGCGATGGGCGCGACGTGAACGAGGCGATCATGGAGGCCGCACATGGCTGACCCCAAGGGCTTTCTGACCACCACCCGCGAAGAGCCGAAGCGCCGTCCGGTCGACCTGCGGCTGATGGACTGGCGAGAGGTCTACGAGGACTTCGCGTCGACGAAGCTGGAGAAGCAGGCCGGCCGCTGCATGGACTGCGGCATCCCGTTCTGCCACCAGGGCTGCCCGCTCGGGAACCTCATCCCGGAGTGGAACACGCTGGTGTGGCGGGAAGACTGGCGCCAAGCCATCGAACGGCTGCACGCGACCAACAACTTCCCGGAGTTCACCGGCACGCTGTGCCCGGCGCCGTGCGAAACCGCGTGCGTGCTCGGGATCAACGACGACCCGGTGACGATCAAGCGCGTCGAGATCTCGATCGTCGACCGCGCCTTCGAAGAGGGCTGGATCACGCCGCAGCCGCCGTCTGCCAAGACGGGCAAGAAGGTCGCGGTCGTCGGGTCCGGCCCGTCGGGACTCGCCGCGGCGCAGCAGCTCACGCGCGCGGGCCACAGCGTCGTGGTCCTCGAGCGGGCCGACAAGATCGGCGGGCTGCTGCGCTACGGCATCCCCGAGTTCAAGATGGAGAAGCAGCGGCTCGACCGCCGGCTCGCGCAGATGGAGGCCGAAGGCACGGAGTTCCGGACGTCGGTGAACGTCGGCGTCGACCTTCCGGTGGCCGAGCTTCTGGCCCACGACGCCGTCGTGCTCGCCGGTGGCGCGACCGACTGGCGCGACCTGCCGATCCCCGGCCGCGAGCTGGCCGGCATCCACCAGGCGATGGAGTTCCTGCCGCCGGCCAACCGGGTGGCGTCCGGGGACCTCGACGTCTCGCCGTACTCCGCTTCCGGTCTCGACGTCGTCGTGATCGGCGGCGGCGACACGGGCGCGGACTGCGTCGGGACGTCGCACCGCCAGGGCGCGCGTTCGGTGACGCAGCTCGAGATCATGCCCAAGCCGCCGGAGGCCCGTTCCGACGCCCACCCGTGGCCGACGTACCCGATGATCTACCGGGTGTCCTCGGCGCACGAAGAGGGCGGCGAGCGGATGTACGCGGTGAACACGCAGGAGTTCCTGGGTGACTCCGACGGCCGCGTGCGGGCGCTGAAGCTGGTCGAGGTGCGCAACGAGGGCGGCAAGTTCGTCCCGGTGCCCGGCACGGAGACGGAACTGCCCGCGCAGCTCGTCCTGCTGGCGATGGGCTTCCTCGGGCCGCAGAAGAAGGGTCTGCTCGAAAACCTCGGCGTCGAGCTGGACCCGCGCGGCAACGTGGCGCGCGACAAGGCGTTCAAGACGAGCCTGGACAACGTGTTCGTGGCCGGCGACATGGGCCGCGGCCAGTCCCTGATCGTGTGGGCGATCGCGGAGGGCCGCAGCGCCGCGGCCGGCGTGGACGCCTACCTGACCGGGCGCGAGGTGCTGCCCCGCCCGATCGCGCCGACGGACCGGCCGATGGCGTAAGAGCCCGGCGCCGGCGGAGGTGTCACTGTCGCCACCTCCGCCGGCGCTGTCCCACCTTCAGCCGTAGTAACCCTTTTCGAGGTCGTCGAGCAGTCCCGGGTGCGTCGGCTGCCAGCCGAGCAGCTCCCGGGTCTTTTGCGCGGACGCCGGCTGGTCGATCGCCAGGAGCGCGCCGAGGAAGCCCAGCTCGTCGGCCTCGACCGACGTGACCGGCAGGCCGAGCCGGCGGCCGGCCACCTCCGCGACGTCGCGGATGGCGACGCCCTCGTCGCCGACCGCGTGCAGCACCGAACCCGCGGGTGCCTGCTCCAGCGCCAGGCGGAACAGGTGCGCCGCGTCCAGGACGTGCACCGCCGGCCAGCGGGCCGTCCCGTCGCCGACGTAAGCCGCGATGCCCTTCTGCTTCCCCGCGTCGATGAGACGCGCGATGAGCCCGTGGGCGTCCCCTTCGCCGTGCACGGACCGCGGGAGCCGGACGAGGGACGCGCGGACGCCGCGTTCCGTGGACTTCAGGACGGCGCGGGCGATGTCCGCCCGGCCGGCCACCGGGCCCCCGAAGACGGCGTCGTCCTGCTCGGTCGCCGCTCGCCCGGCCACGAACGGCGTCCCGGAAGCGGCGATGAACGGCTTGCCTTCGAGCGCGGCCGTCATGGCGTCGACGGCGGCCGCGTCGGTCCGGATCGCGGCGTCCATCCGGCTGAAGTCGTGGCCGAAGGCGAGGTGGACGACGGCGTCGGCGTTCGTCGCGCCGGTTTCGAGCGTTCCGAGGTCGTCCAGGTCGCCGCGGAGCACCTCGGCGCCCATCCGTTCGACGGCCGCCGCGGAGGCGTCCGACCGGGCGAGCCCGACGACCTGGTGGCCGGCGTCGAGCAGTTCGGGTACGAGGGCCGAGCCGATCCAGCCGTTCGCCCCGGTGACGAAGACACGCATGAGAACCTCCCTGTGATGACACCTGGTGCCATCAACCTAGCACATATGACGACACCGGGTGTCATCGCTTAAGCTGGGGGCATGAGCCGCTGGGAGCCGAACGCACGCGAGCGGCTGGTGCGCGCCGCGGTGGAGTCGTTCCTCGAGCGCGGCTACGACGAGGTGACGGTCGCGGAGATCACCGAGCGCGCCGGGTTGACCAAGCGGACGTTCTTCCGGCACTTCGCCGACAAGCGCGAGGTGCTGTTCGCGGGCCAGGACATCCTGAGCGGCACGTTCGCCGAGGCGATCGCCGCGGCACCGGCGTCGGCGACCCCGCTCGAGGCGATCTCGGCGGCGCTGACGGCCACGGAGACGACGTTCGGCCCGGACCACCGCGAGTTCGCGCGCAAGGTCCAGGCGGTGGTCGCGGACCACAGCGACTTGCGTGAGCGCGAGCTCCTCAAGCGGGCGAAGCTGCGGGCCGCGATGGCCGACGCGTTGCGCGCGCGAGGCGTCCCCGACCCGGCGGCGAGCCTGGCCGCCGAAATCGGCGGGCTGGCTTTCACGACGGGCTTCGCGAGGTGGGTGGATCCGGCGACCGAACGGGGCTTCGGCGAGGTGGCCCGGGAAGCCTTGGCGGAACTGGTGGAGGCGACGGCGAAACTCGGCTGAGGCTCGGCCGGCACCTCGCCGACGTCATGAAAGAGTCGTTCACCTCGCCTGACGCCATGAAAGAGTCGTTCATGACGTCGCCAACCCCCGCCCTCAGCCATCCAAGAGAGCGCTTCCCAGCGGCGTGAGCGAGTGCAGCACGGTGTTCCGCTCCCGGTGCGTGATGATCAGCCCGGCGCGCCGCAGCACCGTCGTGTGCTTGCTGACCGCCGACGGCGTCACCCCCAGCCGCGCCGCCAGCTCGGACGTCGAGCACCCGACCGCCAGTACCGTCAGCGCCGCCGCGCGGGTCGGGCCCAGCAGATCCGCCAGTGCCCGGACCGACGCCTTGCGCGCCCCGCGCCCGAAGCCCGCCGGGGGCGCGGCCTGGCGGACGCACGGGTAGTGCAGCCGCGGCGTGCCGCCCGGGGCCGCCGGGACCAGGCCCGGGCACACCGAGAAGTACGTCGGCACCAGCAGCAGGCCGGTGCCCTCCGACGGCACCGTGCCCGGGATCCGGTCGTCGGTCTCCAGGACCGGCGCCTCCCAGCGCACCAGCGGGCGGAGGCCGGTCAGGAGCGCGTCGACGCCGCCGTGGAGCAGCAGCTGCGTGCGCATCCCGAGGTCGGCGTCCACCTGGCCGGACACCGTGTCCCAGCCCGGGGCGAGCGCGAGCTCGTGGTAGTCGCGCATGGCCTGGACCAGTCGCGGCAGGCCCGCGGGGTCGCCGTCCGCGAGCGCGGCGGCCCACGACGGCAGGTCGGGCCCGGCCGGCGCGGTGCGCAACGCCGTCTTCAGGCTCAGTGGTTCCGTGTTCAGCACCGCCGCGAGCCCGGACTCCAGCTCGTAGCGCCCCGCCGCGGGCAGCAGGAACCCCGGGACCGGCGCGTCCGGGCGGCAGAGCCACATCAGCACCGCGGCCGAGTCGGGCAGGCTCTGCCACACGCGGTAGCGCCACCGGTTGAACGCCGCCGAAGGCGCGGCGCGGCCGCCGTCGCGCCGTTGCAGGACCTGCAGGCTCGCGGCGAGCTCGCCCATCGGATCGGCCGCGGCGGCGAGCCCGACGCGGACGAGGTCCCGCATCGTCAGTTCGATGCGCACGGTCACCCCCCGGTGTCTGCCCCTCTATCGGCGCCGGTTCCGTTCCGTTACACGGCTGACGTGCGTTCTGTCCCCTCGCGGAAATGACCTCGACGACGGCGGGAGCGCACTGAATGATGGTTTTCGGAGACCGCATTCGGGGGTTTGACGGTCTCCGCGAGGGGGATTCGCCGGCACGTCCACGCACCGGGTCCGCAGTGGCCCGGAGCCGGTTCGCGCCTGCCTTCTCCCTTCGTGACCACGGGTGGACCGACGAAAAGGGGAACCATGACGAACTTGAAGCGCCTGATGGTGACGGTCGCCGCGGCGGCCGGGCTGTTCGGCCTGGTGGCCGTCCCGCAGGCCGGCGCGGCGCCGGCCGACGGCAAGGGGACGAAGGTCGCGTCGATCGGCGACCTCAAGCTGCGGCCGTCCAAGGTGGCCGGTGCGGCGAAGCAGCGCTCCACCAACGGGACGGCCGCGGAGCCCGTCGACCCGGGCCCGTACCTGCTGGAGTCCGCGGGCTTCGGGCGCTGCTGGGACGCCGACACGAACACCATCAACGCCAACGGCACGAAGATGCAGCTGTGGGACTGCAACGAGTACGCGCCGAACCAGGCGTTCTGGCTCACGCAGAACCCCGAGGGCTACTACCGGTTCCAGAACTACCAGAGCGGCCGGTACCTCGACGCCGACTCGAACACGATCGGCAAGAACGGCACCAAGGTCCAGCTCTGGGACTTCATGGCCGGTGGCAAGAACCAGTGGTGGACCCTCACCTCGATCCCCGAGGGCTACCTCCGGCTGCAGACCCCGGCCAGCCCGCGCTACCTGACCGCCGAGGGCACGGTCGGCGCGAACGGCACGCGGCTGCAGCTGTGGGACTTCATCGCGGGCGGCACGACGCAGTGGTGGTTCTGATCCGGTGACGGCGGAACGCGGGTCCGGTCCGGGCCCGCGTTTCGCTTTCCGCGGACGATTCGGCGTTCAACTTAATCTTTCGTGTGAATCGCGGGAATCGGTGGCACGCGGGGGTGCCGGCCCGGCAACCTGGGTTCAGGGGACACGGCCGGCGAGGGGGGACCTCGGCCGGCCGTGCACCGCCGTCCGGCGGTGAATCCACACGGGAGGGGAGCCCGAAGATGAGTGTCGATCTGTCCACCACGCTGTCCTGGACCACGGCGACCGGGGACGCCGCGGCGATGCTCGGCGAACTGCAGCCGAACATCCTCAAGGCCCACGTCCGCGACCACCTTTCCGCGCTGCTGCTGACTTTCGGCGACGCGGCGGAGGCGCGGGCGTTCCTGGTTTCGGTCACCGGGAAGATGAAGTCCGCCAAGGCCCACCTCGACGAGGTCGGCGCGTTCAAGGACGGCGGCGCGGCGGGCACGCCGTACGTCGGCGTCGGGCTCACGGCGGCCGGCTACCGCGCCCTCGGCGTCGAGAACTTCCCGCAGGACGAAGCGTTCCTGCGCGGGATGGCGGCGCCGGACACGCGGCGGAAGCTGAACGACCCGCCGCGCTCGACCTTCGATCCGGGCTACCACGGGGAAATCCACGCCGTCGTGCTCGTCGGGGACGCCACGGACAAGGCGATGGTCGCGCGGCGCAACGAAATTCTCGGCCTGTTGCCGGATTCCGCCGCCGTACTGGCGGAAGAGACCGGCCTCGGCCGCGTCAACGCGCGCGGCGAGGGCATCGAGCACTTCGGGTACGTCGACGGCCGGAGCCAGCCGCTGTTCCTCACCGAGGACGTCGACGCGGAGAAGAACAACACCGACGGCATCAACGTGTGGAACCCGGCGGAGCCGCTGTCCCAGGTGCTGGTGCCGGACACCGCGGCCCCCGATCCGGCCGTGCACTTCGGCAGCTACTTCGTCTTCCGCAAGCTGGAACAGAACGTGCGGCGGTTCAAACAGGCCGAATCGGACCTGGCGGACACGCTGGGCCTCACCGGTGAAGACCGGGAGCGCGCCGGCGCGATGATCATCGGCCGGTTCGAGGACGGCACGCCGTTGACGACCCAGCGCGAAGACGGCGCGGAAAGCCCGGTGTCGAACAACTTCACCTACGACAGCGACCGCGCGGCGCTGAAGTGCCCGTTCCAGGCGCACATCCGCAAGACGAACCCGCGCGGGTCCGGCGGCGCCGAGGAGCCACCCGGCGAGCGCCTGCACCTGATGGCGCGCCGGGGGGTCACCTACGGCGAGCGGCCGGACGACCCGAACGCCGACGTCCCGCCCGCCGCGCGCCCGAGCGGCGGGGTCGGGCTGCTGTTCATGGCGTTCAACTCGGTGCTGGGCAACCAGTTCGAGTTCACGCAGGCGATCTGGGCGGACAACCCGGGCTTCCCGATCGTCGACGGCGTCACGCCGGGGCTGGACCCGGTGATCGGGCAGGGCGAGCGCGGGACGTCGGACTACACCGTCGAGTGGGGCGGATCGGCGCAGCGCACGGCCGGCCCGGTGCCGCAGTCGGTGACCTTGCGGGGCGGTGAGTACTTCTTCATGCCGTCACTGGCTTTCCTGCGCGCCCTCTGACCACGTTTGTCGTCCGGTTGAAGTCCGTGAATGGCACATTGAGGGACTTGAAGTCCCTCAATGTGCCATTCACGGACTCGGGGCGGGTCAGGCTTCCAGCAGGTCCAGGGCCAGCAGCCCCGCCCCCAGCCGCCCGGCTTCATCGCCCAGCTTCGCGATCCGCAACTCCGGCATCCGCTGGAAAGTCAGGTGCGAAGCCAGCCACTCCCGCACCGGCTCCAGCACATAGTCCGCCGCGGTGAACAACCCGCCCCCGAGGATGATCACCTCCGGCCCCAGCAGCGTCAGCAACGTCCGGATCCCGTGGCCCAGGCCGTCGAGCGCGTCCTGGACCACCGCCACCGCCACCTCGTCACCGCGGCGGGCCAGGTCGACCACCTCGCGGGCGCCGTCGGCCGCGCGGCCGGTGCGCTCGGTGTAGCGGCGGGCGATCGCCGACGCCGAGGAGATCGCCTCCAGGCAGCCGATCGCGCCGCAACCGCACTTGCCCGGGTGGCCGACGTCGATGTGCCCGACCTCGCCCGCCTGCCCGTGCGCGCGGTGGATCCGGCCGTCGAGCAGCAGCGCCGCCGCGATCCCGGTGCCGACCGGGATGAACGCCGCGTTCGTCGCGCCCTGTCCCGCGCCCACGCGGAACTCGGCGATGCCGCCCGCGGTGACGTCGTGCCCGAACGCCACCGGCAGCCCGAGCCGCCCTTCCAGCAGCTCGCCGAAGTGGACCTCGCGCCAGTCGAGGTTGGCCGAGAAGTGGCAGATGCGGGTCTCCTCGTCGACGATCCCGGGCACGACCACCCCGACCGCGTCCGGTGCTCCGGTCCCGGCCTGCTCCGCCAGCGCGGCCACGATGTCCGCGACCTGCGCGGCCAGCGCCGTGCCGTCCGCGCTGCGCGCCGTCTCCGCGCGCAGCGTCGCCTTGGGTTGCAGCTGCTCGTCCAGCAGTGCCGCCTTGATCGTCGTCCCGCCCACATCGAGGGCCGCCACCATTCGAGTCACCGCGGCATTGTCACATTGACGCGGCCGGAACGGCGGACCTACGCTCAACCGGCCAGACGAGGAGATTCCGGAACGCGGTGCAAGTCCGCGCGGTCGCGCCACTGTGACCCCCGCCAGGGGGAAGCCAGACCCGGACCCCTTCGTGCAGTCCCCGATGAGGCCGCGAAAGCCCGAGGAGGCCCACGCTCATGTCCCCCACCGCAGCTCCCGCTGTTCCCCTCCCGATCCGCATCCCGATCCGTGAGATCGTGCCGTGGGCGGTGTTCGTGGTGCTCCTGGCCCTGATCGCGCTGTACTTCGTGAGCGCCGAGCAGGGCGCGACCGCGGTGTTCGCGAACATGTACGTCCACGAGTTCGTGCACGACGGCCGGCACCTGCTGGCCTTCCCCTGCCACTGATCGGCGGCACGACCTCCCATGATGAAGACCCTGCTGGTCCGCGGCATGCTCGCGGGCCTGATCGCCGGCGTGCTCGCGTTCGGATTCGCCTACGCCTTCGGTGAGCCGTCGGTGAACACCGCCATCGGGCTCGAGGAGTCCGGCGACCACACCCATTCCCACGACGCGGGCGCCGCGCCCGCGGGAGAACACGAGGAAGAGCTGGTCCCCCGGGACATCCAGAGCACCGTCGGGCTGCTCACCGGCGTCGTCGTCTACGGCGTCGCGATCGGCGGCCTGCTCTCGCTCGCCTTCGCGTTCGCCCAGGGCCGCCTCAGCAGCCTTCGCCCCCGCGTGACGGCGTTGCTGCTCACCGGCGGCGCGTTCGCCGTGGTGTTCCTGATCCCGTTCCTGAAGTACCCGGCCAACCCGCCGGCGGTGGGCCAGCCGGGCACGATCGGCTCGCGCACCGAGCTGTACTTCGGGTTCGTCGCGGTGTCGCTGCTGGTGGGCATCTTCGCGACGGTGTTCGGCCGCAAGCTCGCGGACCGCTTCGGCGCGTGGAACGGCTTCCTCCTGGCCGCGGCGGGCTATTTCGTCGTGCTCGGCGTGGTGGCCTGGCTGATGCCGGTGGTCGACGAGGTCCCGGCGGACTTTCCGGCCTCGACGCTCTGGAGCTTCCGCACGGCTTCGGTCGGCACCCAGGCGGTGCTGTGGCTGGCGCTGGGCCTGGCCTTCGGCGCCTTCGCGGAGAAGGCGTTGACGAAGAAGGCCGTGGCCGCCGCCGGGTCGTGAGCTCGTGATCGGCAGCGTCCGGTAGACGCTGTCCAGCCACGACGATCCGCGGACCCGTCGAGGGCGTCCACGCGCTCGCCCGGCCGTGCGGGGCAACCGTCCGGCCGGTTCAAGCGTGTTGCTCCCGACGACGACCGCGAGGGGAAACGATGACGGACCCGGCGAAGACCCGGATGACGATCCAGGTGGTGTTCATGGCCTGGGCGAGCTCGAACCTCGGGATGATCGGCGCCGACTGGCTGACCTCGGTCGGCGTGGGCGAGTGGACGGCCGTCTGGGCGGTGGCCGCGGCGCCCTTCGCCGTGCTGCTGATCGGCTTTCCGTACCGGCGGCGCACCGGTCTGCGGTCGTCCTGGCGGCAGTTCCTGCCGCTCTGGATGAGCGGTCCGGCGGTCGTCCTCGGCGTGAGCGGCCTGGTCACCGGGGCGGCGTCGCGGGGCCACGTGTTCGTGCTGATCTTCACCGGGGTCCCGATCGCGATCTTCCTGGTGATCCTCACCGTCGGCTTGCGCCGGGCGGTTGACCGGCCCGTGTCGCGGTGACCCGGGACGCCGCTAGGGCGCGCCGGGCGGAATGAACGGCAGGCCTTCGGGCGCACCCTGGTCCAGCAGGGTGCGCAGCGCCGCCGTGTCCAGGTGCTCGCCGACGGCGTCGGCCAGCTTCTCCAGCATCTCTTCGCGCAGGTCGGCGAAGCCGGGAGCGTCCGGGGCCGGGGTCCATTCGACCCCGGCCTGAGCCGCCGCTTCGATGAGCCACGCACGGCGGAAGGCGTCGTTTTCGAAGGCGCCGTGCCACATCGTGCCCCAGAGCGCGTCCTGGCGTACGCCGTCCAAAAAGGACTCCGGCGCCGACGGCACCGTCACCGAGCCGTGGTGGATCTCGTACGCGTCGACGCGGTGGCCCCGCCAGTCCCCCGAGGGGCGGCCGAGCACCTTCTCCGCGGCGAACGTCACCCGCGCCGGCAGCAGACCCAGGCCCGGCACCTCGCCGGCGCCGGACTCGACGTCGTCCACAATGGACTCGGCGAGCATCTGGTAGCCGCCGCAGATGCCGAGCACCGGCCGGCCCGCCGCGGCGCGGGCGGCCACCGCCGTGTCGAGGCCGCGGTCGCGCAGCCAGGCCAGGTCGTCCACGGTGGCGCGCGAGCCGGGCAGCACCACGACGTCCGCCGCCGCGACGGTGTCGGGGTCGGCCGTGAGGGTCACGGTGACGCCGGGTTCGGCGGCGAGGGCGTCGACGTCGGTGGCGTTGGACGCGCGCGGGAAGCGCACGACGGCGACCCGCAGCCCGCGGCCGTGGGCCTCCCGGCGCCAGCCCGCGGCGGCGAGGGCGTCCTCGGAGTCGATCCAGACGCGGTCGAGCCACGGGAGCACGCCCAGCACCGGCCGGCCGGTCACCTTCTCGAGGCTCTCCAGGCCGGGGCGCAGCAGGCCGACGTCGCCGCGGAACTTGTTGACCACCCAGCCCGCGACGAGCGCTTGGTCCTCGGCCGAGAGCAGGGCGAGGGTGCCGAACATGGCGGCCAGCACGCCCCCGCGGTCGATGTCGCCGACGACGAGCACGGGCAGCCCGAACCGCCGCGCGAGCCCCAGGTTGACGTAGTCGCCGCCACGCAGGTTGATCTCGGCGGGGCTGCCGGCGCCTTCGCAGACGACGACGTCGTAGCGTTCGCTGAGGTCTTCGTAGGCCTTGAAGGCGATCTCGGCGAGCCCGGCGCGGCCGGTGGCGTATTCGCCGGCTTCGAGGGTCCCGAAGGGCTTGCCGAGCGCGACGACGTGACTGCGCCGATCACTGCCGGGCTTCAGCAGAACGGGATTCATGGCGGCTTCGGGCTCGACCCGCGCGGCGCGGGCCTGAAGCCATTGGGCGCGCCCGATTTCGGCGCCGTCGGCGCAGACCATGGAGTTGTTGGACATGTTCTGGGCTTTGAAGGGGGCGACGCGCACGCCGTCGCGGGCGAGCCACCGGCAGACACCGGCGGTGACGAGGCTCTTCCCGGCATCGGAGGTCGTACCGGCGATGAGGAGGCCGCTCACCGGAAGTTGTCCACAGCCGGGCGCGCGACGGCGGAGTTGTCCACAGATCGCCGAACGGCCCCTTTCCCCGGGGGTGCACCGATAGACTGGACAGGGGACGCCCCCCAGGGAGTGGCGGGGGCTGCGCAGGCGGCGGTTGCGGTCGCGGCGGCCACCACCGCGGCCAGGCCGACCAGCCGGGAGAGCCGCACCGCCCGCCTCAGGTCGACCGGCTCCGGGTCGCGTCCCTCGCCGAGCCGGGCCCGGCTCTCCACCTCGCCGCCGTAGCTGTTCGTCCCGCCGAGCCGGATGTCCAGTGCCCCCGCGAACGCCGCCTCGACCTGCCCCGCGTTCGGGCTCGGGTGCCGCCCGCCGTCGCGCCGCCAGACCCGCCACGCACTCCGTGCCCGGCCTCCCGCCAGCGGCGCGCACAGCGCCGTGAGCGCCGCGCCGATCCGCGAAGGCACCAGATTGGCCACGTCGTCGGCCCGCGCGGCGGCCCAGCCGAAGTTCCGGTACCGCGGTGACCGGTAGCCGACCATCGCGTCGAGCGTGTTCAGCGCGCGGTAGCCGAGCAGTCCGGGCATCCCGCCGACCGCGCCCCAGAACAACGGCGCGACCACGGCGTCCGAGGTGTTCTCGGCGATCGACTCGGTCGCCGCGCGGGTCAGCTCGGCGGAGTCGAGCGTCGTCGCGTCGCGCGCGCAGAGGTGCGAGAGCCGTGTACGCGCCGAAGGCACTTCGCCCGCTTCGAGCAGGCGGGCCATTTCGGCGCCTTCAGCGGCGAGACCGCGTCCGCCGAGCACTACCCACGTACACACAGCCGTGAGCGAGAAGCGCGCGAAGGGACGCCGCCGCGTCGCCGTCTGAAGCGCGACGCCGAGGCCGACAGCTCCGAAGGCGCACAACCCGGCGTACGCCGCTCCGCGCGGCTTCGAGTCCGCCCACAGGACGCGTTCGAGGCGCGCGGCCGCCGATCCGAAGATCGCCACCGGGTGCCCCCGTCGAGGGTCGCCGAACAGGGTGTCGACGACGTATCCGGTAACGAGTCCGGCCGCGGTTGTCCCTAGACGGAGTGGCACGTGGCGCACGGTAGCGCGTGCACCACAATGCCGGGTATGACCAAGCTGACCCACCGGCTCGCCAGCTCTCTCGAGAACTTCGCTCGCGCCCTTCGCCGATACGGACGTGACGAGGACAAGGTGCTGGTCCTCGGTGGCGTCCGCTCCGGGAAGTCGCGGCACGCCGAGCGGCTGGTCGCCCGCCACGCGCACCTCGTCTACGTCGCGCCGGGCCTCCCCGCCGGCGAAAACGACCCCGAATGGGCCGCGCGGGTGGCCGCGCACCAGGCACGGCGGCCGTCGCACTGGAAGACCGTCGAGACCACGGACCTGGCGGGCACCCTCCGCACGGCGACCGAGCCGCTGCTGATCGACTGCCTCGGCACCTGGCTGTCCCGCGTGCTGGACGACGTCGGCGCGTGGCGGCAGCAGCCGGGCTGGGAGCACCGGCTGGACGACCGGCTCGAGGACTTCCTGGCGGCGTGGGCCGCGGCGCGGGTGCCGGTGGTCGCGGTCAGCAACGAGGTCGGCAGCGGTGTGGTGCCCGCGACGTCGTCCGGCCGGCTGTTCCGTGATGTGCTGGGGGCACTGAACAACCGGGTGTCCGCCGACGCCGACCGGGTCGTGCTGGTCGTCGCGGGCCGGGCGCTCGACCTGTAGCCAGGAGGCGCCCGTGTTCGACGTTCCCGTGCCCGACCCGGCCGCCCGCGCCGCCGCGCTCGAGCGGCTCGACGGCCTGGTCAAGCCGCTCGGCGCGCTCGGCAGGCTGGAGGAGATCGCCGCCTGGCTGGCCGCGGCACACGGGAGCGTGCCGCCGCGCCCGCTGGACGACGTCCGCGTGGTCGTCTTCGCCGGCGACCACGGCGTGTCGGCGCTGTCGGCGTACCCGCGCGAGGTGACGGCGGCGATGGTGCGGGTGTTCCTGGCCGGCAAGAGCGGCGTGAACGTCCTCGCGGCGCAGGTCGGCGCGAAGGTCCGGGTGGCCGACCTGGGCGTCGACTGGGACGGCGCGGACGTCCCGGCCGACGTCACGGCGCACAAGATCCGCCGCGGCTCGGGCTCGATCGACGTCGAGGACGCGTTGGCGCCGGGCGAGGCGCAGGCGGCGTTCGACGCGGGCCGCGCGATCGCCCGCGAGGAGGCGGACGCGGACGTGCTGATCCCGGGCGACATGGGGATCGGCAACACGGCGATGTGCGCGGCACTGGTGGCGGCCTCGCTGGGGCTGCCGGCGGCCGAGGTGGTCGGCACGGGAACGGGCGTCGACGCGTCCGGCTTGGAGCGCAAGACGGCGGCGGTCGCGGCGGCGCTGGTGCGGACTTCGGGCCGGGTGGAGGACCCGTTCTCGCGGTTGACGGCGTTGGGCAGCGCGTGTGTGGCGGCGACGGCGGGGTTCCTGGTGGAGGCGGCGTTGCGGCGGATCCCGGTGCTGCTGGACGGCGTGTTCTCGGGCGCGGCGGCCCTGGTCGCGCGGGACATCGCACCGGGGGCGGAGCGGTGGTGGCTGGCCGGGCACCGGTCGACGGAGCCTTCGCAGGCGTTCGCGCTGAAGGCGCTGGGGCTGGAGCCGATCTTGGACTTCGGGCTGCGGCTCGGGGAAGGGAGCGGGGCGGTCCAGGCGGTCCCGACGCTGCGGGCGGCGCGGGCGATCATCGCCGATATGGGCCTGCTGGCGGACCTCTCGTGACGGGTGGGCCCGAGCGCCCCAAGGTGGCCTTCGGTGCGTCGAACGCACCCAATGTGGCCTTCGGTGCGTCGGGCGCAACCAAAGTGGCCTTCGGTGCGTCGGGCGCACCCAATGTGGCCTTCGGTGCGTTGAGCGCACCCAATGTGGCCTTCGGTGCATCGAACGCACCCAAAGCGGCCTTCAGTCCGTCGAGCACATCCAATGTGGCCTTCGGTGCGAGCGATCCCCGCGAACATGGGCCTGCGGGCGGACCTGGCACGAGGGCAGCCCCCGCCACTCCCTGGGGGGCGTCCCTGGTCCAGTCTACCGGCCCCCACCGGGCAAAACCCGCCGCTCGGCGATCTGTGGACAACTCCACCCGCGCCGGGGCACCTGTGGACAACCCCACGTGAGCCGCTGGGGTGACTCCGTGCGGATGGCCGTCGGGACCCTCAGCACCGTTCCCGTCCCCGCGCCGCGCGTCATCGATCGGCGCGTTGCCGGGGGCGCCATGGTGCTCGCTCCCCTCGCCGCTGTTCCGCTCGCCGCGGCCGCCGGGCTCGTCGTTGCCGGTGGCGATGTGCTGCACCTCCCCGCCGTCGCCACCGCCGCCCTCGCGCTCGGGGCCGTCGCCCTCGGGAGCCGGGGCCTGCACCTCGATGGGCTCGCCGACACCGCCGACGGCCTCGGGGCCTCCTACGACCGCGCCAAGGCCCTCGACGTCATGCGCCGCGGTGACTCCGGCCCCACCGGGGTCGCCACGCTCGTCCTCGTCCTGCTCGTCCAGGTCGGCGCGCTCGCCGGAGCCGAACACCCGATCGGCGCCGTCGTCGCGAGTGTGCTCATCGGACGCTGCACCCTCTCGATGTCCTGCGCGCGCGGGGTTCCCTCCGCGCGGCCGGAAGGGCTCGGTGCCACCGTCGCCGGCTCGGTCCCGAGAACCGTCGCGATCGCGATCGCCGTCGGCGCCGCCGCCCTAGCCGCCTTGATCCCGGGCATGGACTGGTGGCGGGGCCCGCTGTCCGTCGCCATCGCCTACGCCGTGACCGCGGCGCTGCTCGCCCGGTGCACCCGGCGCCTCGGCGGCGTCACCGGTGACGTTCTCGGCGCCGGGGTCGAGGTCGCCGTCGCCGCCTCGCTGCTCGCCCTCGCGTAAAACGTCGTACCCCCCGCCTAAGGTCCGGACCGTGAACCGGACCGACCGTCTCTACGCCCTCGTCGAAGAACTGCGAGCCGTCTCGCCGCGGCCGCGCAGCGCGCGCTGGCTCGCGAACCGGTTCGAGGTCAGCACCCGCACCGTCGAGCGCGACATCAGCGCGCTGCAGCAGTCGGGCACGCCGATCTACGCCGAGCCCGGCCGCACCGGCGGGTACTGCCTCGACAAGGCGCGCACCCTGCCGCCGGTCAACCTGACCCCCGGCGAGGCCGTCGCGATGGCCTTGGCGCTCAGCCGGCTGGCGGGCACGCCGTTCCGCGCGGAAGCCGGCTCGGCGCTGCGCAAGCTCGTCGCCGCGATGCAGCGTGAAGACGCCGCCGCGGCCGAAGCCCTGGCCGGCCGCGTCCACCTCCTCGACGACGCCGCCGAAGTGCCCCCGATCCCCCGCCCGCTGGCCGACGCGCTCGTCACCCGCCGCGTCCTGCGCATCGGTTACGGCGACCGCGAAGGCGCCGAGACGCGGCGGGAGATCGAGCCGCTCGGTTACGTCGGCAAGCCGGACCACTGGTACCTGGTGGCCTGGTGCCGGCTGCGCGAAGAGGTCCGCGCCTTCCGCACCGACCGCATCACCTCGGTCTCGGTCACCGCCGAGGTGCCCCCGCACCGCCCGCTGCGGCGCGAGGACCTCGACATCCCGTACGGCGTCGTCCAGCGGCTCACTTTGGCGGAGTGAACACCGAGAAGTGGTTGCCGGCCGGGTCGAGCAGGTGCGCGAACGTCACGCCGACCGGGTTGACGGCCGGCGGCCGCTGGACCCGGCCACCCGCCGCCTCGACCCGGTGGCAAGCGGCTTCGACGTCCTCGACGAGCACGGTGAACACCGCGTAATCGGGCATTTCCCCCTTGGTCGCGAAGAGCCCGCCGCGCGATCCGCCGGTCTCGATGACCCGGTAGGCCGCGTCGGTGCTGGCCGAGTCGTCCTGCGCGACGGTCCAGCCGAAGACCTCGCCGTAGAACCGTTCGGCGGCGGCCGGGTCCTCGGCGCCGATCTCGAACCAGGCGACGTCGTTGAATCGGGGCATGTCGTTCCTTCCGCTGCGCCGCCGGGCAGTTCCCGGCGGCGACACCCACTCTCGGCGGTGGTGGCGACAGCCCCCTGTCGGTGTTTACGAAACTTCCCGCAACGCGGTCAAGAACGCGTCGGTCGTCGCGTGGTCGCGGACCGCCAACCGCAGGTGGTCCGGGCCCAGCCCCGGGAACGTGTCCCCTCGCCGCACCGCGTAGCCCGCTTCTCGCAGCCGCACACGCAGCGAAGCACCCCCCGGAACCCGCACCAGCACGAACGGGCCGCGCGGGTCGCCCAGCACCGGCACACCCGCGTCCGTCAAGCCGGACACCAGGTACTCGCGGTCGGCCTCCGCCGCGATCGCCAGCTTTTCCGCTTCCTCCACAGCGGACGGACGGCAGCACGCCACCGTCGCCACTGCGGCCAAAGTGGACACCGACCACGGCACCTGCACCGCCCGCAGCCGCTCGAGGACGTCCGGCGCCGCGAGCACGTACCCCGCCCGCAACCCGGCCAGGCCCCACGTCTTCGTCAGGCTGCGCAGCACGACGACGCCCGGGACTCCCGCCGCCAGGCTTTCGCTTTCGCCGGGGACCGCGTCCAGGAACGCCTCGTCGACCACGAGCAGACGCCCGGGCCGCGTCAGCGAACGCAGCGACGCCGCCGGGTGCAGCACCGACGTCGGGTTCGTCGGGTTGCCCACGAACACCAGGTCGGCGTCGTCCGGGACCAGCGCCGGATCCAGCACGAAACCGTCCTCTTCGGACAGGATCACCCGCGAGACGGCGTGGCCGGCTGCTCGCAGCGCCGCCTCCGGCTCGGTGAACTGCGGGTGCACGACCACCGCGTGCCGCGGCCGGAGCGCGGAAGCCAGCAGCGTGAACGCTTCCGCGGCGCCCGCGGTGACCAGGACTTCCGACGGAGGACGGCTGTGGCGCGCGGCCACCGCCCGCGAGGCGTCCACCGTGGACGGATACGCCGCCAGGGAGTCCAAAGCGGACGCCAGCTCCCGCCGCAGCCACTCGGGCGGCCGCGGCAGCCGGACGTTCACGGCGAGGTCGACCAGCCCCGGCCCGACCTCGCGGTCGCCGTGGTGGTGCAGGTCGTAGTCACCCATGGCCGAATTCACGGACGCGCGAAGCGAACCGCCGGGCCAGCTCCGGATACCCGGCCCAGTGGACGTGCAGGTAGGACGCGTGCAGCGTCGGCGACGCGAAGCCGTCCAGCTGCCGGTCCCAGCCCCACGCAGCCGTTGCGCCGTGCGACGGCGTGACCTCGGTGCGGTGGAACTCGTGCCCGGTGACGCGCTGCCCCGCTGTGGCCAGGACGTTGTCCTCGACGGCGACCGCGCGCCGGTAGCCGAGCTTGCCGCGGGCGGTCATCTTCGCGTCCGCGGGCACCGCGCCGACCATCGGCAGGCCGTCCAGCGACTGGCACAGGTACAGCAGGCCCGCGCATTCCGCACCGACCGGCATCCCCCGGGAAATCGCCGAAGCCACCTCCGCACGCAACGCCGTGTTCGCCGACAGCTCCGCCGCATGCACTTCCGGGAACCCGCCGCCGAAGTACAACCCCGCACACCCGTCGGGTAAAGCCTTGTCGCGCAAGGGGTCGACATCGACCACGTCCACCCCGCAGGCCGCCAGCAGCTCGATGTTCTCGGTGTAGCGGAACGTGAACGCCGGTCCCCCGGCGGCCGCGACCGTCACCTTGGGACCGTCCACACCGGACGGCTCCCACGCCGGAGCGGACAGAGAAGACGCCGCGGAAGCGATTCGCACGACCGCTTCGAGATCGACGCCGTCCCGCACCCACGCGGCCAGCGCGGGCAGCACCCGGGAAGACTCCGCGGCCCGTTCCGCCGCCGGGACGAGCCCGAGGTGCCGGCTCGGCGCGTGGATCTCTTCGTTGCGGTACAACGCTCCCAGCAGCGGGACGCCGGTGGCCTCCAGCGCGGTCGCGATCTCGTCGAGGTGCCGCTGCGAGCCCAGCTTGTTGAGGATGACCCCGGCCAGCCGCACGCGCGTGTCGTAGGACGCGAACCCGAGCACGGTCGCGGCGACACTGCGCGACGCCGCCGACGCGTCCACCACCAGCACGACCGGTGCGTCCAGGAGCCGGGCCACGTGCGCGGTCGAGGCGTAGCCCTCGGTGCCCAAAGCGCCGTCGAACAGGCCCATCACGCCTTCGATGACGGCGATGTCGGCGCCGGTGGAACCGTGCCGCAGCAAGGGAATCAGCTTGTCTTCGCCTTGCAGGAACGGATCCAGGTTGCGCGCGGGACGCCCGGTCGCGAGGGCGTGGTAGCTCGGGTCGATGAAATCCGGCCCGACCTTGTGCCCGGAGACGCGGTGCCCGGCCTCGCGCAGCGCCGCCATCAGCCCGGCGGCGATCGTGGTCTTGCCGTGCCCCGAACCGGGCGCGGCGACGACCACGCGCGCTACCACTCGATCCCCCGCTGGCCCTTCTGGCCCGCGTCCATCGGGTGCTTGACCTTGGTCATCTCGGCGACGAGGTCGGCGGCCTCGACCAGCTCCGGCGGCGCGTACCGGCCGGTGATGACGACGTGCTGGTGGCCCGGCCGCGAGACCAAAGTGGACACCACGTCGTCCACTTCGAGCCAGCCCCACTTGAGCAGGTAGGAGAACTCGTCGAGGACGTAGAAGTCGTGCGTCTCGGCGGCGAGCCGGCGCTTGATCTCCGCCCAGCCCTCGCGAGCGTTGACCGCGTGGTCTTCCACCGTGCCGGACTTGCGCGCCCAGCTCCAGCCCTCGCCCATCTTGTGCCACTCGACCGGGCCGCCCTCGCCGGTGTCGTCGTGCAACTTTCCCAGCGCGCGGAACGCGGCTTCCTCGCCGACGCGCCACTTCGCCGACTTGACGAACTGGAACACGCCGATCGACCAGCCCTGGTTCCAGGCCCGCAGCGCCATCCCGAACGCGGCCGTCGACTTGCCCTTCATCTCGCCGGTGTGCACGGCGAGCAGCGGCCGGTTGCGGCGCTGGCGCGTGGTCAGGCCATCTTTCGGGACGACTTCCGGTTTCCCCTGCGGCATCAGGCGGCCTTCCCGGTCCGGGCGCGGACGGCGCTCGCGAGGGACTCGGCGGCGACGTCGGCGAGGGGCACGTGCTCCGCGCCGAGGTGGGCGGCCAGGTCGGCGGCGAGGCCGAGCCGCATCTTGCCGCTTTCGCAGTCCATGACGACGGCGGTGACCCCGGCGAGCAGCCCCGCCGCGGCCTGGGCGCGCGCGACGGCGTCGGGGCCGCTGGTGGCGCGGCCGTCGGTGACGACGACCAGCAGCGGACGGCGCCGCGGGTCGCGGATCTCCTCGACGCGCAGCACCCGCGCGGCCTCCAAGAGGCCTTCCGCGAGCGGGGTCCGGCCGCCGGTCGGCAGACCGTCGAGGCGGGACGCGGCGGCGTCGACGCTGATGGTCGGCGGCAGCGCGAGCTCGGCGGCGTTGCCGCGGAAGGTGACGAGCCCGACCTTGTCGCGGCGCTGGTAGGCGTCGAGCAGCAGCGACAGCACCGCCGACTTGACTTCGCGCATCCGCGCCTTCGCGCCCATCGAGCCGGACGCGTCGACGCAGAACAGCACGAGGTTGCCCTCGCGGCCTTCGCGGAGCGCGAAGCGGAGGTCCTGCGGGCGCAGCTTCAACCCGGCGCCGTCGCGGCCGCGGGCTTTCTGGTGCGGCGCCGCGGCTTTCACGGTCGCGACCAGGTGCGGCCGGCCGTCCCGCACGCTCGGGGGCTGGACGCCGATGGTGCGGCCGCTGTCGGTGATCGCGCGCGACCGGCGTCCGCGCTCGCCTTCGCCCATGCCCTTGACGCGGAACACGCGCGCCTTGAACGTCTCGCCGGCGCCGACGGTCTTCTGCTGGCCGCCGTTCTGCTTCTGCTGGGGCTGACCCTGCGGCGCGTCTCCCTGCGGAACTTCTTGCGGCGCTTCGTCCGGCGTCGAACCCGAGCCGGGACCGTCGTCCTCGGGACCCGGCTCCGGGGGCTGGGCGTCCTGAAGGGCCTGCTCCAGCTGCTCTTCGGAGATTCCGGGTGCGTCGAACGGGTTCCGGCGGCGCCGGTGCGGCAACGCGAGCCGCGCGGCGACGCGGACGTCGTCGGTGGTCACCTCGTCGCGACCGGCCCAAGCCGCGTGCGCGACCGCGGTGCGCGCGGTGACGATGTCGGCGCGCATGCCGTCGACCTCGAAGGACGCGCAGATCTCGGCGATCCGGCGCAACGCGTCGTCGGGGAGTTTCACCGCCGGCAGAAGCCGTTGCGCCGCTTCGATGTCCGCGGCGAGCTGGGCGTCCTCGGCCGCGTACTCCGCCGCGAAGCCGTCCGTGTCCGCTTCGTAGGCGAGGCGGCGCCGGACGACCTCGACGCGCTGCTCGGGGTCGCGGCTGGAGGCGACTTCGACGGTCAGCCCGAACCGGTCGAGCAGCTGCGGGCGCAGCTCGCCTTCCTCGGGGTTCATGGTGCCGATCAGCACGAATCGCGCGGCGTGCGAGACGGAGACGCCCTCGCGCTCGACGGTCGCGCGGCCCATCGCGGCGGCGTCGAGCAGGGTGTCGACGAGGTGGTCGTGGAGCAGGTTGACCTCGTCGACGTAGAGCAGCCCGCGGTGCGCGGCGGCCAGGAGACCGGGCTGGTAGTCCGTGACGCCTTCGCCCAGCGCGCGTTCGAGGTTCAGCGAGCCGACGACGCGGTCTTCGGCGGCGCCGACCGGCAGCTCGACCAGCTTCGCCGGGCGCCGGTGGCTGTTCGCGCCGTCGTGCGGGCCGTCCGGGCAGAGCGGGTCGGGGGCCGCGGGATCGCAGGAGAACCGGCAGCCGTCCACGACGTCGACACCCGGCAACAGACCCGCGAGCGCGCGGACCATCGTCGACTTCGCCGTGCCCTTCTCGCCACGCACCAGCACGCCGCCGACCGCGGGGGAAATCGAGGAGAGGACCAGCGCCAGGCGCAGGTCCGGCAGCCCGACGACGGCGGTGAACGGGTACGGCTTCAACAGCACTCCTCCAGGTCGGCGACCGGCCGATCATCGCACAGCGCCCGGCTCGCTTAGGGTGGGAAATCGTGCGCGAAAAATCACGGTTGACGGTGGTGGGAATCGGGGCTGACGGCTGGTCCGGCTTGTCGGAGCAGGCGCAGGCGTTGGTGCTCGGCGCCGACGTCGTGCTGGGTGCGCCGCGGCAGCTGGCCTACCTGCCCTCCGAGGTCCCGTGCGAGCCGTGGCCGTCGCCGTTGCTGCCGGGGCTCGACGCGGTCATCGCGGAGCACGTCGGGGCCCGGATCTGTGTCCTGGCCAGCGGTGATCCGTTTTTGTCGGGGGTCGGCACCACCCTGGTGGCGCATGGGTACGAGGTCGAGGCGCTGCCCGCGGTCTCGTCGGTGACCTTGGCGCGGGCGCGGCTGGGCTGGTCGGCCGAGGAGACCGAGGTGGTGACGCTCGTCGGCCGGTCGTCGGCCCGCGTCGCCCGGGTGCTGGCGCCGGGGCGGCGGGTGCTCGTCCTGGGGGCCGACGCGGCGGCGTTGCGCTCGCTGCTGACCGTGCGCGGGTACGGCGAGAGCGAGCTGTTCGCGCTGGAGAATCTGGGCGGGCCGGACGAGCGCATCACCGACGGCTGGGCCGGCGAACCCGGCCCGCTGACGGTGTTCGCGCTGACGTGCGAGGGCCCGGCGCTGCCCTTGATCGGCATCCCGGACGACGTGTACTCCCACGACGGCCAGCTGACCAAGCGCGACCTGCGGGTCTCGGCGCTGGCGAGGCTCGCGCCGAGCCCCGGCGAGCTGCTGTGGGACGTCGGCGCGGGCGCGGGCAGCGTCGGGATCGAATGGTCGCGGCTGCACGAGATGAACCGCGCCATCGCGATCGAACAGGACCCCGACCGCGCCGAGCGGATCGGCCGGAACGCGCTGGACCTGGGCGTACCGGAGCTGCAGGTGGTGACGGGCCCGGCCCCGGAGTCGCTGACGGCGCTCCCGCCCCCGGACGCGATCTTCATCGGCGGCGGCTTGACGGCCCCGGGAGTGCTGGACGCATGTCTGGCCACGGGCGCGCGGCTGGTGGCGCACGGGGTGACGCTGGAGGCGGAGCGGATCCTCGGTGACGTGTACGCGGAGCGGGGCGGCGAGCTGCTGCGGATCGCGGTGGAGCGCGCGGCACCGCTCGGCGGGTTCACCGGCTGGACCCCGGCCCGGACCGTGACGCAGTGGAGCAGCCGATGACCGCCGGAGGGGTCGTGAGTGAGAAACAGTGTTCTAACCCTGTTTCACACTCACGACCCGCCGCGGCAGACCGCTCGGCCGTGTCCGGGGGTGACGGCCGGTGAGCGTGCACTTCGTCGGCGCGGGACCCGGCGCCGCGGACCTCATCACCGTGCGGGGCCGGGACCTGCTCGCCCGCTGCGACGTCTGCCTCTACCCCGGCAGCATGACCCCGCCCGACCTGCTCGCCTACTGCCCGCCCGAAGCGACCCTGATCGACACCGCGGACCTCAGTCTCGAAGAAATCGTCGGAAAGCTCGTCGAGGCGCACGAGAACGGCCACGAAGTCGTCCGGCTCTGCTCCGGTGACCCCTCCCTCTACAGCGCCGTCGCCGAGCAGGCCCGGCGGCTCGACGCCGAGAACGTCCCCTACGACGTCGTACCCGGCGTACCCGCCTTCGCCGCTTCGGCCGCCGCACTGAACCGGGAGCTCACCGTGCCCGAAGTCGGGCAGAGCCTGGTGATCACCCGCGTCCAGGCCCGCTCCACCAAGATGCCGCCCAAGGAAACCCTCGCCGCCTTCGCCGCCACCGAGGCGACGCTCGCGCTGCACCTCGCGATCAACCACGTCCGGCGCGTGACCGACGAACTCACTCCGCACTACGGCGCCGACTGCCCCATCGCCGTGGTCGCGCTGGCATCCCAGCCCGGGGAGACCGTCGTGCGGGGCGTGCTCGGTGAACTGCCGGACCTGGTCCGTGAGGCCGGGATGACCCGGGCCGCCACCATCTTCGTCGGCCGGGTGCTCGCCGCCGCGGGCTTTCCGGACAGCTTCCTCTATTCCAGTGCCCGCGACCGGGCGAACCAACCGGAGTCGTTGTGACGGAATTGCGTTGGGGCCTGCTGGCCGCCGGGACCATCGCCGCCCACTTCGCCGCGGGCGTCGACGAGAGCAAGCACGGCACGCTCGCCGCCGTCGCCGCGCGGAACGGCGACCGCGCCCGCGACTTCGCCACCCGCTTCGAGATCCCGAAGGCCTACGGCAGCTACGAAGACCTCCTCGCCGACCCGGACGTCGACGCCGTGTACGTCTCGACGCCGCACGCGCTGCACAAGGAATGGGCCATCGCCGCGGCCGAAGCCGGCAAGCACGTGCTCTGCGAGAAGCCGCTGACGCTCACCGCCGCCGACGCCGAAGAGGTGATCGCCGCCGCTCGCGAGCACGACGTCTTCCTCATGGAGGCGTTCATGTACCGCCTGCACCCGCAGACGCGGCGGCTCGTCGAGCTGATCGCGAGCGGCGCGATCGGCGAAGTCCGCGCCGTCGACACGACGTTCTCCTTCGACAGCAACCCGGAGGAGACCGCCCGCCTGTCCGACCCCGCGCTCGGCGGCGGCGGGATCCTCGACGTCGGCTGCTACTGCACCTCGCTGGCCCGGCTGGTCGCCCAGGCCGCGACCGGCCAGGACGTCGTGGAGCCCACCGAGGTCAGCGGCATGGCTCACCTGAGTCCGCGAGGCGTCGACGAGTACGCCACCGGCCTGCTCCGGCTGCCGGGCGACATCCTCGCGACGATCTCCTGCGGCATCCGGCTGACCCGCGAGGACGGCATCCACGTGTTCGGCACGCGCGGGCAGCTGTCCGTGCCGCGGCCCGCGTGGATCCACCCGCTGCGGAAGCCGGGCGTCTCGCAGATCATCTTGACGCCGGCCGAAGGCGAGCCGGAGGTCATCGAGGTCGAAGCGACCCAGGGCGTCTTCGCGCGCGAAGCGGACCACGTCGCCGCGCACGTCGAAGACCGGCAGGCGCCCGAGCTGACCTGGGCCGAGACGCTCGCCAACCTGCGCACCCTGGACCGGTGGCGCGAAGCCGTCGGGTACGGACGCCCGCAGTGACCGAGCGCCCCAATGTGGCATTGGGTGCGTCAGACGCACCCAATGTGGCCTTCGGTGCGTCTGACGCACCGAAGGCCACATTGGGGCGGATGGGCGGCGCGCACCGGGCGAAGGTGCTCATCCTCGGCGGGACCGGCGAAGCGCGGAAGCTCGCCGAAGAGCTCGTAAGAAGCGAAGTAGACGTTGTGTCTTCGCTGGCCGGCCGTGTAGCGCGGCCGAGGCTCCCGGTCGGCGAAGTACGCGTAGGCGGCTTCGGCGGCCCGGAAGGTCTCGCGGCCTGGCTGCGCGAGAACGATGTGAAGGCCGTCGTGGACGCGACGCACCCCTTCGCCGAGCGCATCGGCGCGAACGCGGCGAAGGCGGCCGAAACCACGCGAACTCCCCTGCTGAGGCTCGCCCGGCCGGGCTGGGAACCGGGCGAAAAGGACGTCTGGCACTGGGCCGACGACCTCGAAGCCGCCGCGAAGAAGCTTCCCGACCTGGGCGAGCGTGTCTTCCTCACCAGCGGCCGCCAGGGCCTGCCGGCCTTCGCGCACCTCGACGACCTGTGGTTCCTGATCCGCTGCGTCGACCCGCCCGAGCCGCCGCTGCCCCGCCACCACGAGCTGATCCTCGCCCGCGGGCCGTACGAGGTGGCCGTCGAGCGCGAGCTGCTCGCGCGGGTGGACGTCCTGGTCACCAAGGACTCCGGCGGCACCCAGACCAGCGCGAAGCTGACCGCGGCGCGCGAACTGGGCAAACCCGTCCTCCTGGTCCGGCGGCCGGCGAGACCGAGCACGGAGACCGCCGGGACCGTGGCCGAAGCCGTCGAATGGGTCCTGAACCGATGATCGAAGAGTTCTACGAAGTCCTGCGCAAACGCCGGGACGTCCGCGGCGAGTTCACCGGCGAGCCGGTCCCCGAAGCCACCTTGCTGAGGATCCTCGAGGCCGCGCACGCCGCGCCGAGCGTCGGGCTCACCCAGCCCTGGGACTTCGTGCTGGTCGACGACCACGCGACACGCGAGAAGTTCGCGAAGCACGTCCACGAGGAGCGCGAAGTCTTCGCGGACCAGCTCACCGAAGACCGCGCGAGCACCTTCGCGAACATCAAGATCGAGGGCATCCTCGAGGCGAGCCTCGGCATCGTCGTCACCTACGACCCGGCCCGCGGCGCGCCCGACGTCCTCGGCCGGCACGCCATCGCCGACGCCGGCCTCTACTCGGTGTGCCTGGCGATCCAGAACCTCTGGCTCGCCGCCACCGCCGAGGGCCTCGGCGTCGGCTGGGTCAGCTTCTACCGGGAGCCGTTCCTCGGCGAGCTGCTCGGCGTCCCGGCCGGCATCCGGCCCGTCGCCTGGCTCTGCGTCGGGCCGGTGAGCAAGCTCGAACCCGTGCCGGACCTGGAGCGCCACGGCTGGCGCAGCCGCCGCCCCCTGACGGCGGCTTTACACCACGGGCGCTTCACGCCGCGTGATCCGGGGGTTGCGTCAGCCGCCGACGTCTGACCCGTTAGCGTTGCGCCGATGCGTCTGATTGCCGTAGCGCTGGGGTTGCTCTCGGCCTTGTGCGCGCTGGCTTTCCCCTTCCTGCCGGTGGTGCAGGACACGGCGGAGGTCGTCTGGCCGACCGGCAGCGACACCCGCTCCGTCAACGCGCCCTTGACCGGGTACTGGGCGCAGGACCTGCGCGCCGAGCTGCCGTGCGCGGCCATCCGCTCGGTGGACGCCCGCACCTCCGGCCCGGGCCTGCTGTTCGCCACCGTGCCGGACGGCCGCACCGACCCGAACTCCGGCAAGGGCGTCGGCCTGCAGCTGCGCATCGACAACGGCGTGCTGTTCGCCTCCAGCCAGGGCCAGCAGATCGCGCAGCAGCCGCTGCCCGCCGAAAAGTGCGACGTCGAGCTGGACGTCGACGCGACGCAGATGACGCTCGCCGTGGCCGGGACGCCGATCTTCCACGCGGGCGGCGACGTCCGGCCCCGCGTGGTCGGCATCTACTCCTCGATCAACTCGAGCCGGGACCCGATCGCCGGCCTGCACGTCTCGGTCGTGCCGGACACGCGCTACCAGACGTCGCCGACCGCGCTGAAGATCGGCGTCGGCGTGCTCGCCGTGCTGTCGCTGATCGGCTGCCTGATCGCGGTCTGGCGCCGCGACTCCGGCTCCGCGAGACGCGCGCCGCGCTGGGCGCCGGTCGGCTGGTGGCGGCTGACGCTGCGGGACACGACGGTGATCGCCGCGCTCGGCGCGTGGGTCTTCATCGGGCCGGTGACCTCGGACGACGGCTACATCCTGACGATGGCCCGGGTCACCGAGCAGACCGGGTTCCTCACGAACTACCACCGCTGGTTCGGGGTCGCCGAGGCGCCGTTCGGCTGGTTCTACCACGTGTTCGAGCTGATGGCGCACGTCAGCGTGGTGCCACCGTGGATCCGGCTGCCGTCGTTCCTGCTCGGCGTCCTGAGCTGGCTGCTGATCAGCCGCGAGGTCATGCCGCGCCTCGGCGCCCAGGTGCGCACCAGCCGCCCGGCCAGCTGGGCGGCGGCGACGGTCTTCCTGGTCTGGTGGATGCCCTACAACAACGGCGTCCGGCCCGAACCGGTCGCCGCGCTCGGCTCGCTGCTGGCGATCTGCGCCGTCGAACGCACCCTGGTGACGCGGCGGCTGCTGCCGCTGTGCCTCGGCCTGACCGCGGCCGGGTTCACCCTGGCCGCGACGCCGACCGGGCTGATCGCGGTGGCGCCGTACCTGGTCGCCGCGCGCCCGCTGTTCAAGCTGATCCGCCAGCGCGCCAACGAGAACGGCTGGCTGCCGGTGCTCGCGCCGGTCGCCGCGGCCGGGCTGCTGGTGCTGGTCGTGGTGTTCGCCGACCAGACCTTCGCCACGGTCCAGGAGGCGACCCGGATCCGCACGCAGGTCGGCCCGAACCTGTCGTGGTTCCAGGAGCTCGCGCGCTACCAGCTGCTGTTCGCCGACCTGCCGGACGGTTCGGCGCCGCGCCGGTTCCCGGTGCTGCTGGTCGTGCTGTGCACCGCCACCTGCCTGGTGATGCTGCTGCGCCGCGGCCGCATCCAGGGCGCGTCGCTCGGCCCCGCGCGCCGCCTGATCGGCACGACGGCGCTGTTCTTCCTGCTCCTGGCGCTGACGCCGACGAAGTGGACGCACCACTTCGGCGCGTTCGCCGCGGTCGGGGCGTCGATGGCGGCGCTGACCGCGCTCGCGACCAGTTCGACCGTGCTGCGGTCCAAACGCAACCGCGCCGCCTTCCTCGCCGGGCTGCTGGTCGTCGGCGCGCTGGCGGCGACCGGGCCCAACACGTACTGGTTCGTCTCGCGCCTCGGCGTTCAGTGGACGAACGTGGCGCCCTCGATCGGCGGCATCGGCCTGTCCACGATCCTGCTGGCGGCGGCGGCGATCGCAGGAATTTACGCGTTCGTCGAGAACGTCCGCGCGCACCGGCCCGGGCTGCCCGCGCAACCCCAGGAAGGCAGGCTGCGCGCGCTGCGGCTCGGGTCGCTGTCGCTGGTGGTGGTCTGCGGCCTGGTGGCGGCGGGCGAGTTCGTCACGATGGCGTGGGCGATCCACAACCAGGCCGGCAGCTACAGCCTGGGCGCGGCGAACGTCGGGCACCTGTTCGGCAAGAGCTGCAACCTGTCGGACCACGTCATGGTGGAGCGCGACGCGGCGACGAGCATCCTGCACCCGCAGTCCGAGCAGCGGACGGTCGCGGAGAAGCCGAAGGAACCGAACTCGCCGCTGCCCAACCCGGACCAGGACAACGGCCGCGTCCAGACCGGCTTCCACACCCGCTCGGTCGACGACAAGGACCCGCTGGCCGAGCCGCCGCACGGGTTCACCCCGGAGACCGTGCCGATGTGGTCGAGCTACCTCGACCCGGAGACGCGCGCGGGCCGCCTGCGCAGCGACTGGTACGCGCTGCCGGAGAAGCCGGCGGACGGGCAGATCGTGGTGGCCACGGCCGGCGCGGCCCGCCGCCCGACGTCGGTCAGCCTCGACTACGGCGTCGACACCCCGGAGGGCGTGAAGGTGCTGCGCAGCCAGTTCGTGCTCCCGCCGGGCTCGGGCACGGGCGGCTGGAACGACACGCGCATCAACCTGCGCGACCTCCCCCCGGAGACGAACGCGGTCCGGATCAACATCGTCGACAACGACCTGACGGAGGACGGCTGGATCGCGGCCTCGGCCCCGCGCGTCCCGACGTTCACGACGCTGACGGACAAGATCGGCTCGAAGCCGGTGTACGTCGACTGGCCGGCTTCGTTCGTGTACCCGTGCGTCCAGCCGGTGACGTCCCACGACGGGATTTCCCAGGTGCCGGAGTACCGCATCACGGCGGGCGGCCTGGCGGACGAGGCGGAGTGGGCGTCCTCGACGAACGGCGGGCCGATCGGGTGGCTGGAGGAGCTGGCCGAGGAGCCCGAGGTGCCGAGCTACCTGATCGGGCAGCCGAGCCAGTCGTGGGGCCAGCTGCTGCAGATCGAGCCGTTCACCGAGGGCATCGCACCGACCGTGGTGCACGGGGAGAAGACCGTGCCGGGGTGGTGGTCCCCGGGCCCGGGCCCGGGCCAGCCGAACGGCAAGGACCCGACCCGCTAGCCGAGCCGTAACGAACCGGCGGTGTCGTTCAAGGTCTTCACGATTTCGCGGGGCGTGCCCGGCGTCAGGACGATCCGGGCGTCTCCCGTGACGTACGTCAGCACTCGCCCCTGGCCGGCGAGGTCGATCGCGCTGATCGGCGAACTCCGCACCCGGCCCCGGTCGCCGGCCCGGATCGCGGTGTAGAGCTGGTGCACGGCGTCCCGGGGTCGCGCCATCACCTCGTCGAGGTGGTCGAGGTCCCGCGTGTCGACCGGCTCGTCGAGCGGGCCGCCTCGCGCGCTCTCGGGGTCGTCGTGGAAGCTTTGCGCCACGGTCACGGCACGAACGGGTGCGCCGTCGACTTGCGGCAAAGCGTCCACCAAGGAGGTAGCCGGCCATTTCGCCGGGATCGGTTGCAGGACAACGGTGTCCCGGTCCGCCCACACCCGGACGGCCGAGTCGTCTCGCACGGCGACGAGCACTCCGCCGTGCGACTCGTCGCAATAGTTCGACCACGCGTAGAACTCGAGGTCGGCCTCGGCGACGACTCGAAGGGTGTTACGCCACAGCGGGTTCACCCGCCCACCGCGAGCCAGGCCGTGTTCCGACAACCAGCCGAGGGTCGAACTCTCCAGCTTTCGGCGCGAGGTTTCGTCCAGCCAAAAGTGTTTGCCGGTACCGAAAACCGCCGGAACCTCACCCAGGTCGAGCAGGTCCCAGGCGGCCAGGAACGCCAGCCGCGGCACGACCACTTCCGCGTCGATCACGCTCACCGAACGACTCACTCGCCGATGGTCGGCGGCACGGCCGGTAAACCCGTTACCGGATCCAGCTCTTCGCGGTCGTCGTCGGTGAACAAGGTGTCGTCGTCCCGGACGTACTTGCGTTGGTGTTCGCGGTCTTCCTCGGTCTTCCCACGACCGCCGGGGGCCAGGCCGCCGGGCGAACCGTTCAGCTTGCCCCCGGTCCGCCCGGCGCCGGCCGAACCACCTCGAACGGGCTCTTCGACCAGGCCACCGCGCGCTCCGGACCGGCGACCACCACCGGGGACGCCGCCCGAACCGGGGCCACCGCCGCCAGGCCCTCCGGGATAACCGAACCCTCCCCCCGGAGACGGCGTCGGACTCGGGGTGTTCGGGACGCTCGAGCCGGGCGGCGGGTTCGCGATCGAACCGAGGCCCGGCGGAGTGGCGGCGGGCGGAACGTAGCCCGCTGTCGTCGTGTCGTCGCCGGACAGCTCGGGTGACGGCAAGCCGCCGGTGTCGTGACCGCCGGGCACCGTGACCGGAGGTGTCATCGACGAGACCGCCGGCGGCGTCACCGTGGACGGCGGCGGAGAGACCTGGTGGGGCTGCTCGCCGAGACGCCCGGTCGTGCCGTGCGCGCTCGGCGAGGTCGCTGGTTCTTTCGTGAGCGTGATGTCACCGCCGTCGAACATGCCCAGCTCGCCGTAGTCGCTCTGCAGCGCGCTGCCGTGCTGCTCGGTGGACGCGGCGTAGGTCCGGTAAAGCTCGAGGTTGCGCTGCGCGTCGGCGTTGTACTTGTTCACCGCGTCTTCGGTGTCGGTGTCCCACGGAGCCGCCCGGTCCCAGAATCCCGCTTCCGGCGGCGTCGACGGCAACGGGACCATGTTGTTCCTGGTGTGGTCGTAGCTCTCCGCCACCGACGACACGTTGCCCGAGTTCACGTCCAGGGTCGCGCTGGTCGAATCCAGCACGCGCCCGACCTTGGTCACGTGCGCGTTCGCCGCGTCCGCGGACTGCCCGGTCCACGCCGACTCGAACACCCGGGACACGTCCAGCACGCGGTCCGAGAGGGCGCGAGTCCGGCCCGCCAGCGCCTTCGCCGTGGCGGCACCGTCGTGCCACGGCTGGCTGGAGCCGGCCAAGATCTTCGGGGTCTCCTGCTCGATCGGCTGAACCCCCACGACTCCGCCGTTCGGGGAGATCAGGTTCCGGGTCCAGTCCCTCGCCGCGTGCACCCCACGCCCGACCTCGCTCTCCACCGCGTGAACAGCGTGGCCCACCGCGTTCCGGGCGTCCTCCCACAGGCTCACGACGTCGCCTTCTGCTTGAGCGTGGTCACCACAGCGGACACGACCTTCTTCGTCGTCTCGCACGGGTCGACCTTGCCGATCTTGCCCAGGCTGGGGTAGCCGCCGACGTCGATCACCGCGTCGTCGGCCAGACCGACGAAGATCTGACAGTGATCGCGCTCGGACACGTGCGTGACCGCGGGGAAGCCGTCGACGGTCGACTCCTGCCACACCTTCGACTGCGGCTTGGAGTTCTGATAAGCGCCACTGAGTCCCTGATGGGTGGTCGTGTCGAACGCGACGCTGATCTTCGCGGCCGAGGTCGTATCGGTGTTCGTCCACGAACAGAACGGACCGATACCGCCAAGCGTGTCGGGCTTCGATCGCACCGGCGAGCCGAGAGCCGCTTTCACCTGGTCCGGGGTCAGCGCGTCCGCGCAGGGATCACCGGACAGCACCGACGGGGGAAGCGGATCGGAGACCTTCGGCGCACCGGCGTACGGCAACGCGGCGGATGACTCCGACGAGGTGCTTTCCGAGCCGGACGCGCTCCCGGCCGGGCCGGGGGTGCCTCCGCCGGAGCACGCCGTCAACGCCAGAACCGCGCACCCCGCGACGAACGAGCGACGCCCCATCACATGTACCCCCCGTCCTCGGGTGCCGCTTGGTCGACGGCCTCCTTGCTGGCCTGCTCGGTCGCCTGGACTTTACCGAGCGCTTTGTTGAGTTTGCCCTGCAACGTGGTGAGATAATCGATCAACGCCTGCATCTGATTGCTCGCCGCGTCGAACGCCGCCGCGGCGGTATCCCACGGCGACGCGGTGGCGATGAACGACGCGGACCGATCCGTGAGCTTTTTGTTGTACCCGGTACTCACGCTGTCCTCGGCCGGCGGTTTCAAGAGCGTCAGCGTATCCGTTTGCACCCGGATGTCCCGCAGCTCGTCGAGCACGCTGTTCACCTCGGTGAGCATCGCGTCGGCTTGCCGGCGATCCAGCGTGAACCCGGCGCGTCCGCCCGCGGCCCGGCTCGTCGCCTCCCGCACACCCAGCCTGTCCGCCTCCTGGCGGTAATGCAGCGCCGCCGCGGCGTACGTGCCCAGCCCGCTCGGATCTGTCACCTTCTCCCGGCCCCCTCTGATCAGACGCGCATATCACCGTAGCGGATCGTTTACGCGCGGTTGAGTGTTACGGACCAGTAGAATTCCACTCGACAGGGGGATTAGTGTTCTGACCCTGTTTCCGGGGCCGTGAATCGCTTCCGGTGAAATAGCCCGTTCGGGCGACGGCGCGGATTAGCTAGGGTTTCGTCCACGCCGTGCGGCGGTGCAGCCGGAAACCGGCCCGGGCGAGGTTGGCCGCGCTCGGGGAGGCCGGGCGGGCCGTCGCCACCGCCAACGTGCAGCCCTCCGCCGCCGCCACCTCGAGGCGGCGGCGCAGCAGCCGCGGCTGCGCTCCCCGGCCGCGGTGCGCGGGCAACGTCGAAGCCGCTCCGAGCACCGCGACGTCGTCGTGGATCGTCATGCCCGCGGCCGCGACCGGCGTCTCGCCCTCGCGCACCACGAACCGGCGCATGGCCGGGAGCCGGTGTTCCGCGGCCATGAACGCCGCGATCGCCCCGTGCACCTCGAAGCCCGCCAGCAAGACCCGCACGAAGGTGTCTTCATCGACCTGGCCCGGAGACGTCGCCGAAGCAGGCGAGAGCCGCTTGACGGCCAAGACGCGCTCGCCCGCCGGCACCATTCCCGGCACCGGCAAGCCGGCCGGCGCGACCACGGTCGGGTGGACGCCGGTCCAGTCGGGCGAACCCAGCAACCCGGCCACCTCGGGCAGCGTCTCCCGCGTCACGCCGGTCACCGTCGACAGGTACGCCAACGCGGGATCGGTCGCCAGCACCGCCAGCAACCCCGCCCGCCCCCACGTCCGGAAGCGACCGGGCACTCCGGCGGCCGACGCCGCTTCGCACGCCATCGCCGTCCGGCGGTGCAGGGCCGGCTCCGCCCGGCGCACGTCGGACGTCAATAGCTGCGCGGAGTCCACACCACCCCGTCCTCCGCGCGCGTCTTCGACGAACCGACGATCAGCAGGCACCGCATGTCCACTGTGGACGGATCGAGGTCGCCCAGCGTC
Source organism: Amycolatopsis sp. cmx-4-37 (assembly GCA_049998055.1). Lineage (GTDB taxonomy): Bacteria > Actinomycetota > Actinomycetes > Mycobacteriales > Pseudonocardiaceae > Amycolatopsis. The sequence continues at coordinate 198,843 of JAEBEK010000012.1, forward strand.
GTGACGCGGATGTCCTCTTCCGGGCCGCCGACGTCCCGCGCCACCACGACCGGGGTCTCCGGAGCGCGATGGCGGAGCAGCACGTCCCGAGCCGACGCCAGCTGAGTCGTCCGGGAGCGCGACGCCGGGTTGTACAGCGCCAGCACCAGATCCGCCGCGCCCGCCGCGTCGAGGCGCTTCTCGATGATCTCCCACGGCTTCAGCCGATCCGACAACGACAGCACGCAGTAGTCGTGTCCCAGCGGCGCGCCGACGCGGGACGCCGCCGCCTGCGCCGCCGTCACCCCCGGGACGATCCGCACCCGGACACCCGCGCCGTGGCCGGAAGACACCTGCTCCAGCACCGCCGACGCCATCGCGAACACCCCCGGGTCACCCGAGGAAACGACCGCCACCCGGGACCCGCCGGAGGCCAGGGACAACGCCTCGCGGGCCCGGTCGGCCTCCACGCGGTTGCCCGACGCGTGCCGCTGCTGCCCCGCCTTCTGCGGCACCCGCGCGACATAAGGCCCGTACCCGACGATGTGCTCGGCGGCCGAAAGCTCCGCCGCCGCCTCCGGGGTCAGCCATTCCGGGCCGGCCGGACCGAGACCGACCACGACGACCTCGCCCGAAGTCTCCGAAACCGGAGAAGGAGACGCGGCAAGCGAGACCCGGGACGCATAAGCGGGCGAAGGCAGCAACGCCAGCGAGAAGTACGGCACCGAAGCGGGATCCACGTCGGCCAGGGGCTCGATCCGCTGCTGTCCCCAGGTCGCACGCTCGACGAAGACGGCGTCGTCCAGCTTCCCGGCCTCCTCGAAGGCCTCGCGCACCGAGCCGAACGTGCGGCCCAGCTTCAGCACGGCCGCCGCGTCCGTGTCGGCCAGCCGCCGCGCCAGTTCCGGCGCCGGGAGCGTGCCCGGGAGCACGGTCAGCACCTCGTCGCGCTGCACCAGCGGCCGCCCGAGCACCGACGACGCCGCGCTCACCGACGTCACCCCGGGCACGACGACCGCGTCGAACCGCCCGGAAAGCCGTTCGTGCATGTACATGTACGAGCCGTAGAAGAACGGGTCGCCTTCGCAGAGCAGGACGACGTCGCGTCCCGCGTCGAGGTGCTCGGCGAGCCGCTTCGCGCTCAGCTCGTAGAAGTCCGCGATCGCGCCCTCGTACCCGCCGGGGTGCTCGGTCGTCTCGGTCGTGACCGGGTAGACGAGCTTCTCCTCGACCTGCCCTTGGCGCAGGTACGGCTCCGCGACCGACCGCGCGATGCTGCGCCCGTGCCGCGCGCAGTGGTAGGCGATCACCGACGCCTCGGAAATCAGCCGCGCCGCCTTGACCGTCATCAGTTCCGGGTCGCCGGGGCCGAGCCCGACGCCGTAGAGCGTCCCGGTCATTCTTCGGCGCTCGCGAGGGCGTTGATCGCGGCGACGGCCATCGCGCTGCCGCCACGACGGCCGTGCACCACCAGGTAGGGCGCCGGGGCCCGCTTGGCGAGCTCCACTTTGGACTCGACGGCCCCGACGAACCCGACCGGCACGCCGATGATCGCCGCGGGCGCGCCGACGCCTTCGTCGAGGATTTCCAGCAGGCGGAACAACGCGGTCGGCGCGTTGCCGATCGCCACGACCGAACCGGGCAGCCGGTCGCGCCACAGTTCCAGCGCCGCCGCCGAGCGCGTCGTACCCATCCGCTCGGCCAGCCCGGGCACGCTCGGGTCCGAGAGCGTGCAGACGACTTCGTTGTCCGCGGGCAGGCGACGCCGGGTGACGCCGCTGGCGATCATCTGTGCGTCGCACAGGATCGGCGCGCCGGCTTCGAGGGCGGCGCGGCCGGACTCGACGACGTCGAGCGTGTAGCGCAGGTCGTCGACCAGATCGACCATGCCGCAGGCGTGGATCATCCGGACCGCGAGGCCCGCCACGTCGTCGGGCAGGATCGCCAGGTCCGCCTCCTCGCGGATCGTGGCGAACGAATGCCGGTAGATCTCGGCACCGTCCCGCAGGTAGTCGATCACAGCTTCCCTTCCAGCTCGTCGAGCGGCACCCACCGGCCGTCGATGCGATAGCCGCCCGCTTCGGCGACGACATCCACATGGGACTGCGACGGCTTTCCGCACCGCCGTTCACAGCCCGAGAAGTGTGCGCGCAGCCCCGGCCGGAAAACAGCGTCGGCGCGGACGTCGGCAAGCGACTTCGCACAGCCGGGCCGGCCGATGCACGCGCTCGTGCCGAGCGGCACGCCACCGAAGCCCAGCCGCTCGAAGACGTCGGCGGGCACGTCCGGCAGGACCAGTGACTTCCACGGCGTGACCAGCGCGGGGCCGAACTCGGCCAGCGGCCGCGCTCGAGCGGCGCTCAGCTGCCCGAAGCGGGGCACCACCCCCGCCGCGAGGCCGCCGTCGTCGCGTTCGATCAGCCCGACCGGAACTTCGACGCCGGCGCGGGGAACCGGCGTCCCGCGCCAGGCCGGGTCGTCGAGTTCGGCGACGCGCCAAGCGGACCCGCGCACGCGGAGGAACTCCAGCGCGACCTCGGCCAGCACGGCGACGGCGTCGGCGCGAGCCACGCGACGTCCGGTGTCGCCGCCCGCGAGCAGCAGTGTTCCTTCGTCCGCGTCGAGCGCGCGCCAGCAGACGTCGGCGCCTTCCCCGGCGACGTCGCCGCGTCCGTCGTCGAAGGCGAACAGGAACCGGCCCGGCAGCTCGGCGAGGTCCGGGGTCGCGCAGAGAACGGAATCGAGGGAAGCCGCCAGGCCCCGGACGTCGGCGAGCCCGCCGCGCACCCCGCTCGACGGCGACGCGAGGACGTTCCGCACCCGCTCGTGCGACGGCGAAGGCAGCAGGCCGGCGTCGGTCAGCCGCGCCGCGAGGCCGGGCCGGACGACGCCGCGCAGCTGGACGTTGCCGCGCGAGGTGAGGTGGAGGTCGCCGTCGCCGCACGCCTCGGCGGCGTCGGCCAGCGCGCGCAGCTGCACCGCGGAAATCGTGCCGCCGGGCAGGCGGACGCGGGCCAACGGACCGTCGGCGGCGTCGTGAGGGGCGAAAACACCCGGGCACGCGTCGGCTCGCACACGTGCTGGGGTCGGCATGGGGTCACTGTAGCTGGCGGTTTTCCGGCTCCGGCGGGTCCGATCGGGGGCGGATTCGCGCGACTCCGCGGTCGAGGTCCACGTCATGCCGGGGTGGCGCACCCTCGGCGTCCTGCTCGACGAGCATCGACATCGTTTCCCGGTGTTCCAGCTCACGCCGTTTGGTGCCGTAGAGGAACGCGGTCGTCTCCTCGATGTACGTCGCGGACAGGCGCGCTTTGAACCGCGAGCCGTTTTTGCGCGGCCGCAGCTCGATCGCGGCCATGACCAGCAGGATCACGACACCGCCCGGCAGAGCCAGCCCCAGCCAAGTACCCATGCCCGGCGAACCGGATGACCGCGGGTCAAGTTCCCGGTTCGGCGAGGTTTCTCGAACCGGCTCCGCGCGGCACTCCGGGTCGAGCCGCTGCCGGCCCCGGAGGACATGAACGACTCTTTCAGGGCGCCCGACGACATGAACGGGTCTTTCATGACGCCCGACGACATGAACGGGTCTTTCATGACGCCCGACGACATGAACGGGTCTTTCATGACGTCGGGCGCCAGGGCCCCGGCAAAGTCGGTCGGTGCGGCGGCGGTCCGACGCGGGTCGCCACCGAGATGTCATGAACGACTCGTTCATGACGCCCGACGTCATGAACGACCCGTTCATGACGTCACCGACCCCAGCCGCCCACTCCCGCCACAGCAGAAGTCTGATCAAATGTAGTAGGTGTGCTACATTCGATCGCACCAGTTCGATGGGGGTGTGACGATGAGAGATCCAGCGGTTCCCGTGGTCCGTGTGCGCGGGCTGCGGATGCGGTACGGCACGAACGACGTGCTCCACGGCGTCGAGTTCGAGGCCCACCGGGGCGAGGTCGTGTGCCTGCTCGGGCCGAACGGCGCGGGCAAGACCACGACGATCGAGATCCTCGAAGGCTTCCGGATGCGCTCGGCCGGCGAGGTCGAGGTCCTCGGGGCCGACCCGGCGCACGGCGGTGAGGACTGGCGGGCGCGGCTGGGGGTCGTGCTCCAGTCCTGGCGCGACCACGGGAAGTGGCGCGTCCGGGAGCTGCTCGCGCACCTCGGCCGCTACTACGCGCCGTACTCGACGGAGGCGCACCCACGGCCGTGGGACGCCGACGAGCTGGTCGCGGCCGTCGGGCTCGCCGAACACGCGCAGCAGAAGATCAAGAACCTCTCCGGCGGCCAGCGGCGGCGCCTCGACGTCGCGATCGGCATCGTCGGGCGGCCCGAGCTGCTGTTCCTCGACGAGCCGACCGCGGGCTTCGACCCGGAGGCGCGGCGGGAGTTCCACGACCTGGTGCACCGCCTGTCCGACGAGCTCGACACCACGATCCTGCTCACCACGCACGACCTCGACGAGGCCGAGAAGCTGGCCGACCGGATCCTCATCCTCAACGGCGGGCGCATCATCGCCGACGGCTCGGCCGACGCGCTGTCCCGGCAGATCGCCGGTGAGGCCGAGGTCCGCTGGACCGTCGACGGCCAGCGCTTCGTCCACTCGACGACCGAAGCGACGAAGTACGTGTACGACCTGTTCAAGCAGCACGGCGAAGCCGTCTCGGACCTCGAGGTCCGGCGGGCGTCGCTGGAGGACACCTACATGACGCTGGTCCACCGCGCCGAAGCCGGCGGCGAAACCGAGCTCGGCCTCCAGGAAGCAGGTGCGCGATGAACGCTCACACCGCCGCCTTGCGGGCCGGGGTGGACCGCGGCTGGATCGAGTTCAAGCAGACCTGGACCAACCGCGACGACGTGTTCGGCCAGTTCGTCTTCGTCGCGCTCTTCCTCGGCACACTGTTCTTCATGCGGAACGCGACCCTCCCCGGCACCGGGTTCTCGCTCGGCGCGGCCACCGTGCCCGGCGTGCTCGGCGCCGGGATCGTGTTCAACGGCTTGAACAGCACCGCGGGCTACCTCGCCATCGACCGCGAGGACGGCACGCTGCTGCGCGCGAAGGCGACGCCGAACGGCATGCTCGGCTACCTGGTCGGGAAGACGACGGCGGTGGCGATGGCGCAGGTCACCAGCATCCTGCTCGTGCTGATCCCGTGCCTGTTCGTGTTCGACGCACTGGCCCCGGACGGCGTCTGGTCGTACGTGCACCTGCTGTGGGTGCTGGCGCTCGGGCTGGTCGCGACCCTGCCGCTCGGCGCCGCGCTGGGGTCGCTCACCAGCAGCCCGCGGTCCATCGCGCTGATCACGCTGCCGATCATGGGCCTGGGCGCGATCTCGGGGATCTTCTACCCGGTCACCGCGCTGCCGGACTGGGTGCAGGGCATCGCGCAGGTGTTCCCGATGTACTGGCTGGGTCTCGGGATGCGCTCGGCGCTGCTGCCCGACAGCGCGGTGGTCGTCGAGATCGGCCAGTCGTGGCGGCCGTTGCCGACCCTGGCCGTGCTCGTGGCGTGGTCCGTGATCGGATTGGCCCTGGCCCCGGTGCTGCTTCGCCGCATGGCGCGGCGGGAAGCGGGGTCGTCGTTGGCCGAGCGCCGGGAGAAGGCCATGCAGCGTGTGGGGTGAGTCATGAGCGAGGTCGTCTACAACCGGATCGCGATGCTGCGCGCGGAACGGTCGATCTCGCGGCGCCAGCTGGCGGAGGCGCTGGGGGTGCACTACCAGACGATCGGCTACCTGGAGCGCGGCGAGTACAGCCCGAGCTTGTTCGTGGCGCTGCGGATCGCGGAGTTCTTCGAGGTCCCGCTGGAAGTCCTGTTCTCGACCAAGCCGTTCCCGCGGCTGGGAGAGCAGTCCGCCTAGGGCTTGGTGAGGTCGGCCTCGGCGAGCGCCCGGACGACGTCGTCGCGGCGCGTCTCCCGGACCTTCCGGTTCAGCTCGACGTGCAGGAACGGCGTGTCGCCGGCGGCCTGGCTCTGGACGTTCGTCGTCCCGGCCAGGCCCCGGCACGGCTCGGCCCAGGCCCGCCGGACCCGGAACCCGGCCTCGGCGAGCCGGTCGGCCGCGCGGCGGGCGGCGTCCCCGGCCTCGGTGGCCCCGCCCGAGAGGACGACCTCGGCCGCGGGCAGCGTCCGGTCCTTGAAGCCGTGCAGCTGGACCTGCGGCAGGCCGCGCCGGGCGAGCAGCGTGGTGACGGCGTGGAAGACGGTCCCGGTGTCGTGCGCGGGGTCTTCGCGGCGGCGGTGGGCACCACCGACCGCGAGGATCGCGCCCGGGGTGCGCCGGAAGAGCCCGAGGCCGAGCAGTTCGGTGCGCAGGTCGGAGGACGCGTGCGGCACCTCGATCACCAGCGACGGCGGCGCCGAGCGGTCGATGGCGTACAGGCCCCAGGCGCGTTCCGAGTCCGGCTCCTGCACGACGAGGTTGTCGTCGACGGAAAACCCCAGCTCAGCGAGGCGGTGGGGGGCACCGTCGAGGAGCGCGGCGAACCCCGCTTCGGCGGTCGCCAGCTCGGCCGCGGTCGGGGTGCGGTAGGGCTGCCGGGTCGACTGTGCGGCGGTGAAGGCGCGAAGGAGGGAATCCAAGCGGTCAGGAGAGCTTCCGCCCGAGGGCGCGCCACTGCTCAGGAGTGAAGGTCAGGGTGCCACCGGGGCGGTCTTTGGTGTCCCGGATCAGCACCTCAGTGGGTGAAGAGGCCACCTCGACGCAGTCGCCGTTGCCACCCGAATAGCTGCTGGTCCGCCAGGTCAGCTCATTCATGCCGGTCCTCTCCGAGGTTGAACTGCTCGAGAGCAACTCTACTGATCAGCTCCCTGGATTGTCCCTCGCTGAGCGCAGTTCCGGCCAGGCTCCCGATGATTCGCCGGTAGGCCGTGGCCTCCTCGTCCTCCTCCAGAAAGGCGGCCGTGGTCTCGCTTTCCAGGTAGACCACCGGCTTGATCTCGGCGAACTCCATGAAGATGAACGAACCGACGATTCCCGCGTGTGCCCCTATCGATGCGGGAACCACGCGAAGCGAGATCCGCGGCCGCACCGACATCCGCAGCAGGTGGTGCAGCTGGTCGGACATCACCTCCGCACCGCCGACCGGCAGTCGCAGCACGAACTCGTGCACGAAGTAGGTGAAAGCGGCCGGCCGGCGGAAGATCGCCGAGCGGGCCACTCGTGCGGCAACCCGCTCCTCCACCTCGTCGGCCGGCACGTTCACGATGCGGCTGATCACCGCCCGGGCGTAGTCCGCGGTCTGCAGGGCGCCGGGCAGCAGGTTCGCCGCGAAGGCGGAGATCGCGGTGGCCTTGTCCTCGTGGTCGAGCAGCGTGCGCAGCTGAAGTGGCAGGTGCGAGCCGTGCTGCTGGTACCACCCGGGCCGGTTCGCCTCCCGGCACAACGCCAGCAACCGCCGCTGCTCCGCGCCCCGCACCTTGCAGATCCCCAGCAGGAGCGCGACCTGCGTCTCGCGGATGGCCCGCCGCCCGTTGAGCATCTTGGACACGTCCGGCGGCGTCCACCCCAGCTGGTCCGCCACCTCCTTGCCGCTGAGCCCGGCCGCCGCCAGCACCCGGCGCAGCCCCTCACCCAGCTCGCGGCTCTTCACGGTGGTCACGTACTCCATGCCGCCCACGCTAAAACCCGCAGGTCACGACGCCGGCCAGCAACACGGCCGCGCCACCGGAACGGGCCATCGATTGCCCCCGGCGCAACCCGGCCAACGTCACCTTGACGCCGTCTGCCGCGCACCGGAGAGTGAGGGCGATACCCACGCGTCGGCAGGTGGAGGAACCCGGTGAGAGTCCGGGGCGGTCCCGCCACTGTCACCGGAGACGTCCGTCTCCGGGAAGCCAGGAACTCCGGCCGGCGCGACCGTCGACCCGGGGCGCGGACCCCGAGGAGGAACCTCGTGATCCTGCTTCTGTCCACTTCGGACACAGACCTGCTCAGCGCCCGGTCGGCCGAGGGCGAGTACCGGCTGGCGAACCCCGCGCGGATCGACGTCGCCGAACTGCCGGGTCTGCTCGACGGCGTGCGCATCGTGGTCGTGCGCATCCTCGGCACCCCGCGGACCTGGCAGGAGGGTCTCGACACGCTGCGGGCGTCGGGCGCGCACGTCGTCGTCCTGGGTGGGGAGCAGACGCCGGACGCCGAGCTGATGAAGCTCTCGACCGTGCCGGCCGGCATCGCCGCCGAGGCCCACACCTACCTCGCGCAGGGCGGCCCGGCGAACCTCACCCAGCTGCACCGGTTCCTCTCCGACACGCTCCTGCTCACCGGCGATGGCTTCGAGCCGCCCGCCGAGCAACCCGCGTGGGGCATCCTGGAGCGGTCTTCGCAGGCCACGGGCCCGGTCATCGGGATCCTGTACTACCGGGCACATCACCTGTCCGGGAACACGAACTTCGTCCACACGCTCGCCGACGAGATCGAAGCCGCGGGTGGGCGCGCGTTGCCGATCTACTGTGCTTCGCTGCGTACGCGCGAGCCGGAGATGATGGCCGAGCTGGGCAAGGTCGACGCGCTGCTCGTCACGGTGCTCGCGGCGGGCGGCACGCGGCCGTCCGAGGCAGGCGCCGGGGGCGACGACGAGGCGTGGGACGTCGCCGAGATGGCCGCGCTCGACGTCCCGATCCTGCAGGCGCTCTGCCTGACCAGCGACCGCGAGACGTGGGCCGCCAGCGACGACGGGCTTTCGCCGCTCGACGCCGGGAACCAGATGGCCGTCCCGGAGTTCGACGGACGGCTGATCACGGTCCCGTTCTCGTTCAAGGAGCTGGACGCCGACGGCCTCCCCCGGTACGCGCCGGACGCCGAACGCGCGTCCCGCGTCGCTCGCATCGCGCTGGCGCACGCACGCCTGCGGCACACGCCTCCGGCTTCCCGGCGAATCGCCCTCATGCTGTCCGCGTACCCGACGAAGCACTCTCGCGTCGGCAACGCGGTCGGGCTGGACACGCCCGCGTCGGCGATCGAGCTGCTGCGGCGGATGCGAGAACAGGGCTACGACCTGGGCGTCGACGCGTTCCCGGGCGTCGAGCCGACCGGCACCGACCAGCCCGACGGAGACGCGCTCATCCACGCGTTGATCGCCGCCGGCGGGCAGGACCCGGAGTGGCTGACCGAGGAGCAGCTGTCCGGGAACCCGATCCGGGTGCCCGCGGCGCAGTACCGTTCGTGGTTCGAAACCCTGCCGGCCGAGCTGCGTTCGGCGATGGAGGAGCACTGGGGCCCGGCGCCGGGCGAGCTGTACGTCGACAACGGGGACATCGTGCTGGCGTCGCTGCGGAGCGGCAACGTCATCATCATGATCCAGCCGCCGCGCGGGTTCGGCGAGAACCCCGTCGCGATCTACCACCACCCGGACCTGCCGCCGAGCCACCACTACCTGGCCGCGTACCGGTGGCTGGAGGAGGAGTTCGGGGCGCACGCCGTCGTCCACCTGGGCAAGCACGGGTCCCTCGAATGGCTGCCGGGCAAGACGGCCGGGCTTTCGGCGTCGTGCGCGCCGGACGCCGTGCTGGGGAACCTGCCGCTGGTGTACCCGTTCCTGATCAACGACCCGGGCGAGGGCGCGCAGGCGAAGCGGCGGGCGCACGCGACGATCGTCGACCACCTGATCCCGCCGATGGCGCGCGCGGAGTCCTACGGCGACATGGCGCGGCTCGAGCAGCTCATGGACGAGCACGCGAACATCGCGGCGATGGACCCGGCGAAGCTGCCGGCGATCCGCGCCCAGATCTGGACGCTGATCCAGGCGGCGAAGCTGGACCACGACCTCGGCATCGGCGAGCGTCCGCACGACGCGGAGTTCGACGACTTCCTGCTGCACATCGACGGCTGGCTGTGCGAGGTCAAGGACGCCCAGATCCGCGACGGGCTGCACATCCTCGGCGCGGCGCCGGTCGGCGCGGCGCGCGTCAACCTCGTGCTGGCGATGCTGCGGGCGTCGCAGATGTGGGGCGGTCGCGAGGGTGCGGTGCCGGGGCTGCGGTCGGCGCTGGGGTTGAAGGAAGACGCGCCGATGTCCGATGTGGACGCCGTCGAGAAGACGGCGCGCGAGCTGGTCCAGACGATGGAGATGCGGGGCTGGGACGCGACCGCGGTCGAGTCGGTGGCGCCGGACGCGGAGGTCGCCCGGGTGCTTTCCTTCGCGGCCACCGAGATCGTCCCGCGGCTCGCGGGGACGTCGGCCGAGCTCGACGCCGTGCTGCACGCGCTGGACGGCGGCTACATCCCGGCCGGGCCGAGCGGGTCGCCGTTGCGCGGGCTGGTGAACGTGCTGCCGACCGGGCGCAACTTCTACACGGTCGACCCGAAGGCGATCCCGAGCCGGCTGGCTTGGGAAACGGGGCAGGCGCTGGCGGATTCGCTTCTTCGCCGTTATCGCGAGGACAACGGCGACTGGCCGCGTTCGGTCGGGCTGTCGGTGTGGGGGACGTCGGCGATGCGGACGTCCGGCGACGACGCGGCGGAGGTCCTGGCACTGCTGGGCGTCCAGCCGGTGTGGGACGAAGCATCGCGCCGGGTGACGGGGATCGAAGCGATACCGCCGGCGGAGCTGGGCCGTCCGCGGATCGACGTCACGATCCGGATCAGCGGCTTCTTCCGGGACGCCTTCCCGCACGTGATCGCCTTGATGGACGACGCGGTGCGGCTGGTGGCCTCGTTGGACGAGCCTGACTCGGAGAACTTCGTCCGGGCGCACGTGGCTTCCGACTTGGCGGCCCACGGGGACGCCCGCCGCGCGACGACGCGGATCTTCGGCTCGAAGCCGGGCGCGTACGGCGCGGGTCTCCTGCCGTTGATGGACAGCGGGAACTGGCGCGACGACAAGGATCTGGCGGAGGTGTACGCGGTCTGGGGCGGGTTCGCCTACGGCCGCGACCTGGACGGCCGCCCGGCGCGCGAGGACATGGAAAACTCGTACAAGCGCATCGTGGTGGCGGCGAAGAACACGGACACGCGCGAGCACGACATCGCGGATTCGGACGACTACTTCCAGTACCACGGCGGGATGATCGCGACGGTCCGCGCGTTGACGGGCACGGCCCCCGCCTCCTACGTGGGCGACAGCACGTCACCGGATTCGGTGCGAACACGGACGTTGGGCGAAGAGACGGCGCGGGTGTTCCGGGCCCGGGTGGTGAACCCCCGCTGGCTGGCGGCGATGCGACGCCACGGGTACAAGGGCGCGTTCGAGCTGGCGGCCACAGTGGACTACCTGTTCGGCTTCGACGCCACTGCGGGCGTGGTCGGCGATTGGATGTACGAGAAGCTGACCGAGTCGTACGTGCTGGACGAGGTGAACCAGGAGTTCTTGCGGCAGGCCAACCCGTGGGCGTTGCGGGGGATCGTGGAGCGGCTGAACGAGGCCGCGGACCGGGGGCTGTGGGAGGAGCCGGACCCCTCGCTGCTGGCTCGCATGCGTGAGGTCTACCTGTCCCTGGAAGGCGACCTCGAAGCGGAGTAATCAACCGTGCCATCGGACGGCTCGGGTGATCGTGCCGACGAGACGATCGATGGTCTCCTCGGCAAATGTCCCGGAGTGCCGACCTCGTAACTGTTCGGCAGTGACGAGGTCGGCCAGCTCGGACCACGTCAGCCAAGCGCAGGATTCCGCCACCCGAGCCTGAAGTTCGGCGAGCGGCCACGGGTGCGGGGCTGCTTTCGCATAGACGGATTCCAGGTTGACGGCGACCGCGTCGGCGATCTCCAACCGTCCGGTCCGTCCTCTGATCGCGACCGGCGGCGGGGTTCCCAGCACGAGGAGAAGCAGAGGCGTCCGCGCTCCAGCCATCGCCGTGACGGCGAGGTACTCGCGCGCGAGTTGTTCCGGCCCGAAGGTGCCGGACCGAATCGCCTTGGCTTCCAGGAGCACCAAGGTGTTCGGCGAGGTGATCGTCGCGTCAGGCTGCACGATCAGCCGATCGCCGCGTCCCTGGGCCGCGGGGTTGAGAGCGAATTCCTCGGGCAGGAAGACGATCTCGGCATCCTCGACCTCGTCGGCGGCCCGGACAGCGGCGGTACCGTGCGCATGTCGAAGAACGTTGCCGAGATAAGCGCCACGCGGCAGGTAATCGAGAGCGGTGAGGACTTCCGCGGTGAGGACGTTCTCCTTGCCGCGGCCGCCATCGCGGTACTTGACGACTGTCTTGCCCTCCCACGAGATCTCCTCCAGCAAGCGGGACAGCGGAGTACGAGGCAGATCGCCGGGCGTGGTCACCGTGGCCATTCTAGGGCCATGACCACACGTCTGCTCTTTCCTGAATGACAACAGCTGAGCGGAAACGCCCGGGAAACGCGGGCCGGAGTTGGGTGGCGGGCATGATCACCGCCGCTCCTCCGAAGACCCGCTCCTGGGCGCTTCCGCTCGTCTGCCTCGGCGCCGCCGTGCTCTACGCCTGGAAGATCGGCGACGGCCGGCTCGGCAACACCTACTACTCGGCCGCCGTCAAGTCGATGACCAGCGGCTTCACCAACTTCCTCTTCGGCTCCTTCGACCCCTACGGCGTCGTCACGGTCGACAAGCCGCCGATGGCCCTGTGGCCGCAGGCGCTCTCGGTGCTGGTCTTCGGCTTCCACGGCTGGGCGCTGCTGCTGCCCCAGGTCCTCGAAGGCGTCGCGGCGGTGTTCCTGCTGCACCGCACGGTCCGCCTCTGGGCCGGCGAAAACGTCGCCCTGCTGGCCGCGGCGATCCTGGCGCTGACGCCGGTCACCGTCGTCATCAACCGCGGCAACAACCCGGACACGCTGCTCGTCCTGTTCCTGGTCGCCGCCGCGTATGCGCTGACCCGCGCGCTCGAAGACGGCCGGAAATGGCTGTGGTGGTGCGCCTTCTTCGTCGGCTGCGGCTTCCTGACGAAGATGCTGCAGGCGTGGATCATCGTTCCGGCGCTGGTGGCCGCCTACCTCGCCGGGACCACCGGGCCGCTCAAGCGCCGGCTGCTGGACGTCCTCGGCGCCGGCGCGGTCCTGGTCGTCTCGTCGTTCTGGTGGATCGCGCTCCACGACTGGTGGCCCGGCGCCAAGCCGTACACGGGCGGCAGCGAGGACGGCTCCGCCTGGGACCTCGTCTTCGGCTACAACGGCTTCGGCCGCCTCTCCGGCGACGGCGAGGGCGGCGGCATGATGATCATGCGCAACGGGCAGCAGACGATGTCGTCGTTCGGCGGCGACCCCGGGCCGGGCCGGATGTTCAACGACCTCGTCGGCGGGCAGATCTCGTGGCTGCTGCCGCTCGCGTTGCTGGTCCTGATCGTCCTCGGACGCCGCTGGCGCGACGCCGGCTGGCTGCTGTGGGGCGGCTGGCTGCTCGTGACGACCGCGGTCTTCAGCTTCGCCGGGGGCATCTGGCACCCGTACTACACGACGGCGATGGCGCCCGCGGTCGCCGCGGTCTCCGCCGCCGGGCTCGCGCTGCTGTGGCGGCAGCATCGGCGGACCCTGCTCCCCCTGGTCATCGCGCTCAGCGCGGCTTGGGCGTTCGTCCTGACCTCGCGCGACACGTCGTTCCACGGCTGGACGCGCTGGGCGGCGATCGGCACCGCGGTGGTCGCGATCGCCTGGCTGGTGGTGGCGCCTCATCGACGCGCGTTCGTCGCCGCGCTGGTGCCGCTCCTGCTCACGCCGGCGGTGTGGTCGTTCGCCGCCGCGCAGAGCACGTCCGCCGGGACGCTGCCCGCCGCCGGACCGGCCACCGGTCCCGGTGCGCCGCCCCCGCCGACGTCACCCGGCGGGCCACAGCCCCGGCTCATGCTCTCCGGCGGAGACGGCACCACCACGCTGTCGGACGAGCAACGGCGCATCCTCGGCTACGCCCGCCGGAACGGCACCGAGATCACGCTGGCGGTGAACGCCGAAGCGGGTGCGGTCGCGCCGTTCCTCATCGGCTCGGACGCGACCGTGATCGGCATGGGCGGCTTCGGCGGCCGGGACGACGCGCCGTCGGTCACGCAGCTCGACCGCTGGCTCGCCGAGGGCAAGCTCCGGTTCGTGCTGAGCGGCGCGAGGACCCGGCCCGGGCCGGCCCGAAGTCCGGCGCAGGAAGAGCGTCAACGCTGGATCGAGGGGCACTGCACGGTCGTCGACCCCGGCGCGTACGGCGGCTCCGGGCCGATGCGGGCCGACTCGCTCTACCAGTGCCGCTAACGGCGAGGAAACACCGCCGCGGCGATCATGGCGGCATGCGGGTCCTGGTGGTGGAGGACGAGCCGATGCTCGCGGACGCGATCGCGGAGTGGCTGCGCGACGAGTCGCACGCGGTCGACATCGCCCATGACGGCGGCGCCGCGCTCGAGCGGATCGCCGTCCACGACTACGACGTCGTCGTGCTCGACCGGGACCTGCCGGTCGTGCACGGCGACGACGTCTGCCGGCGGGTGGTCGCCTCCGAAGCGGCGACGCGGGTGCTGATGCTCACCGCGGCCGTCGAAGTCGTCGACCGCGTCGACGGGTTGTCCCTCGGCGCCGACGACTACCTGTCGAAGCCGTTCGCCTTCCCCGAACTGGCCGCGCGCATCCAGTCGCTGGGGCGCCGCTGCCGCCCGGCCGCGCCGCCGATCCTGCGGCGTTCCGGCGTCACGCTCGATCCGGCGCGGCACGAGGTGTTCCGCGACGGGCGGTACCTCCCCCTGTCCAAAAAGGAGTTCGCCGTGCTGGCCGAGCTGCTGCGCGCGGACGGCGCCGCCGTGTCCGCGGAACACCTGCTGGAGAAGGCGTGGGACGAGCACGCGGACCCGTTCACCGGCGCGGTCCGGCTCACGATCCTCAAGCTGCGCCGCAAGCTCGGTGACCCACCGCTGGTGGAGACGGTCACCGGGGTCGGCTACCGGCTCCGATGAGCCTCCGGCTGCGGCTGACCGTGCTCTACGGCGGCCTGTTCCTGCTGGCGGGCGGGGCGCTGCTGGGCGTCACGTACCTGCTGTTCACGCAGCAGGTCGGGCGGCGGGTCACGTTCATCGCGGGCACCGCGCCGGCCGGTCTGCCGCAGCTGCCTTCGATGGAGTCCCTCGACGAGCAGGCGCGGCAGGTGCGCGAAGCGGCGGCGACGTCGCTGCTGACCCAGGGAGCGATCGCCCTCGGCGCGGTAGCGGTGCTGGCGGCGGGGCTGGGCTGGCTGGTGGCGGGCCGCGCGCTGGCGCCGTTGCGGCAGGTGACGGACACGGCGCGCCGCATCGCGGCGGCGGCCGACCCGGGCGGCCACGCGCGGATCGCGTTGCGCGGCCCGGACGACGAGGTGAAGAACCTCGCCGACGCGTTCGACGTGATGGTCAAGCGGCTCGACCGTTCGTTCGACGCGCAACGCAGGTTCGTCGCGAACGCGTCGCACGAGCTGCGCACGCCCCTGACGCTGAACCGATCGCTGGTCGAGGTGGCGATGCACCGCCGCACGGCCTCGGACGACGTCCGGCAGCTCGGCGGCAAGCTGCTGCGGATCAACGCTCGCCACGAAAAGCTGATCAGCGGGTTGCTGCTGCTGGCCCGGTCGGAAAGTGCGCTGACCGAGCGTTGCCCGGTGGACCTGGCGGCGGTGGTGGCGCACGTGGCGCCGCCGGGGGTCCTCCAGGACCTCGGCGAAGCGACGGCCCTGGGCGACGCGCTGATGCTGGAGCGGTTGACGCACAACCTGGTGGAGAACGGCCTCCGCCACAACGTGGACGGTGGCTGGGTGCGGGTGACGACCCGGACGTTGCCGACGGGCCGGGTGGAGCTGTCGGTGGCCAACAGCGGTGCGGTGATCCCCCCGGCGGAGGTGCCGGCGCTGTTCGACCCATTTCATCGGCGGGCGCGAGTGGCGGCGGAGGGGGCGGGGCTGGGGTTGTCGATCGTCCGCTCGGTGGCGCACGCGCACGGCGGGGAGGTGGAGGCAAGGGCGCGGCCGGAGGGTGGGCTGGTGGTGGTCGTGACGCTGCCCGCGGGATGAAAGCACTCGCTCGCCGCACCTGGCATCGCGGGCACGATGGCCGGACAAGCGGGCAACCAGCGCGCGGGAGCGCGGCCATCGCCGTACCGTGTCGCTGGTTCGCCGCGTCGAGGGCTTTCCTGCTCACCCGCGCGTTGCCTTTCCTCGGACAAATATCGGATATTCCGGCGCTTTTCGCCCGCCGATCACCCCTACCCGACCTTCGCGTCTTGACTTCATCAATGGTCTAGTCCAATAGTTTGTCCACCCTCGATCCCCACCGGGAGGACAGCTCATGCGCAGAAGCAGACTGGCCGCCATCGGGCTCGCCGCCGCCACCTTCATCGGTACAGCGGTGAGTCTCGTGATCGGCGCACCCTCCGCGACAGCGGCGCTCGGCAACAACTGGTACGCCGCGGCGCCGTACCTGATGCCCGTCAGCAACAACCCGCCCGACCCGATCACCGTGATGAACGCGACTGGGCTCAAGGCCTTCCAGCTCGCCTTCATCCTGGCGCCCAACGGCGGCGGCTGCAGCCCGACCTGGGACGGCACCAACGCGGTCTCCTCCGACACCACCGTCGCGAACGTGATCTCCCGGATCCGCGCGAACGGCGGTGACGTCTCCGTGTCCGTCGGCGGCTACGGCGGCACGAAGCTCGGCCAGACCTGCGGGAACGTGGCCGCGACCGCCGCCGCGTACCAGCAGGTCATCAGCAAGTACTCGCTCAAGGCGATCGACTTCGACCTCGAAGAGCCCGAGTACGAAAACACCGCCGCCATCGCGAACGAGCTCGGCGCGGCGAAGACGTTGCAGGCCAACAACCCCGGCCTGTTCGTGTCGGTGACCATGCCGGGCACCGCGGCCGGCACCGGCTGGTTCGGCACGCAGCTGCTCGACCAGGCGAAGTCGATCGGTTTCACGCCCAACAACTTCTCGATCATGCCGTTCGACGGCGGCTTCAGCGGTGGCTCGTCGCAGGTGTCGGCGCTGGAAGCGCTGCACGGCCTGCTGATGTCGCACCTGGGCTGGGACAGCGCGACCGCCTACTCGCACGAGGGCTTCTCCGGCATGAACGGCAAGTCGGACGCCTCCGAAATGTTCTACACGGCCGACTTCCAGACGGTCTACGACTACGCGACCAGCCACGGCCTCGGCCGCTTCACGTTCTGGTCGGTCAACCGCGACCGCGCGTGCGTCGGGACGACCGACAACGGCGTCTGCAGCAACGTCCCGCAGAACGACTGGGACTTCACGAAGTTCAGCGTCCGGTTCGCCGGCGCGACGCCGCCGCAGACGACGCCGACGACCACCCCGACGAAGCCGACCACCCCGACCGGCGGCTCGTGCACGGCGGCGGAGTGGGACCGCACCAAGGTCTACGTGAAGGACGACGTGGTCAAGCACAACAGCCACAAGTTCACCGCGAAGTGGTGGACCCAGGGCGAAGAGCCGGGCACGACCGGCGAATGGGGCGTCTGGGCCGACAACGGCGCCTGCTAGATCGACGTCCGTGAATGGCACATCGAGGGACTTGAAGTCCCTCGATGTGCCATTCACGGCTTTGGTCAGAACTCGAGGTGGGTGTTCTCGCGCTGGACCTCCGGGGTGAGCGCGGGCACCTCGACGACGTGCCGCCCGGCTTCCCGCAGCAGCTCGGTGCCCCGGGCGTCGACGAAGACGGGCGGCTCGCGCCACGCGAAGACGACCCGCGGGATCCCGGCGTCGAGGATGAGCTGTGTGCAGCTGCGAGGGTGGGAGCTGCGGTTGCTGCACGGCTCCAGCGAGCTGTACATCGTCGCGCCGGCCAGGCGCGGGTCGCCGGCGCACTTGGCGAGCGCGGCTTCCTCGGCGTGGTTGAGCGGGTCGCCCTCGCCGGAATGCCCGGTCGCGACGACCTCGCCGTCGGCGTCGGCGATGACGGCCCCGACCCGGAAGGTGTGGCTCGGCGGGCACTCGGCGGCGAGCGCGATGGCTTCCCGCAGGCGCCGGACGTCCCGGCCGGTCGGCTCGGCCGCGGCCCGGTAGCGGAGGATCGCCATCCCCTGGAGCTCTTCCACGCTGACAAGAGTGAGCGGACGCGGGTAAAGCCCGGGCCCGACGAACCGCGGCGCGTCCGGCTGCCCGACGAAGAACGGCGCGATCGCGAGCCGCAGCTCGTCGGCGAGGCCTTCGGTGAGGAACCGGGTGTGGATCCCGCCGCCGCCCTCGACCAGCAGGTTCCCGATGCCGCGCGCGCCGAGGTCGTCGAGGACGCGCGAGAAGTCGGACGGATCCCCGGCGTCGACGACGGTGGCGACGTGCCTCAGCGCGTCAGCGGCCCCGGGCGGCGCGTAGACGATCTTTTCGGTGTCCCCGACGGTGAAGAACTGCGCGTCCGGGTCGAGGCCGCGGGTGGTCACGGCGACCTTGACGGGTTGTTCGGGTTTCCCCTGATCCCGCCGCCATTTCCGCAGTCGCGGGGAGCGCACGAGCAGCCGCGGGTTGTCGGCCCGGACGGTCCCCGCCCCGACGAAGATGGCGTCGGCCTCGGCCCGCAACCGGTCCACGACGGCGAAATCGTCCTTTGTGGACAGTACGAGCCGCTCGGGCGAGGTGTCGTCGAGGAAGCCGTCGAGCGACTGCGCGGCGGACAGCAGGACGTGCGGCCGGGTGATCACCCGCCCCAGTATGCCGCGCCGTAACACGCCCGGCGATCGCGGCGTCTATCCGGCATGGGCACGCGCGGCTGGTACCACGAACGGACCCTCACCACGGTCGACACCGTCGGCCGGGAGGTACAGGTGTCGACCGGGCTCACCCGGGACCCGGAAGGCCGGCTGGTGGCGGCGATCGCGATCAGCGACGGTCCGACCGCGATCTTCCGCCACGCCGGCGAGACCCAGGACCGGACCGAACTGCTGGACAACACCGAGCAGACCGTGAAGGAACTGCGGCGGCTCGCGAGCGTGCCGCCGCGGATCTGAGGCGGCCTCAGGCGGGCAGGACCGCGTACTGGCGGACGTAGAGGTCCGTGTACGTCACCGGGCCGCGGGGGCCGGGGACCTTGTCCAGGTTGATGCCGGTTTCCGGGACCGCGAGCAGCTTGAAGCCGTCGAGGAGGCGGGTGGGGGCGTTCCAGAAGACGCCGGTGCCGGTGTAGCCGTCGAAGAAGGCGTCGGCGGCCGACGCGTCGTCGGTGGCGATGCCCGCCGCCAGGCCCGAGGTCTGCTCGTTGGCGATCTCGACGGCGTCGGCGAGCGCGCCGACCTTGGCCACCGTGACGGTCGCCTCGCGGTCGGAGTCCAGCGCCCACTCGTAGCCGATGGCGTGCTCGTGCGGCGCCAGCGAAGGCGTGACACCCCGCTCGGCCAGCGCGTCGGCGATGCCCGGCCAGACGTCGTCGTGGATGCCCTCGTGGATGAGCAGCAGGTTCAGCCGGTTGCAGACGCCCAGCCGGTCGAGGCTCGCGTAGACGAGGTCACGCGCCTTCGTGACGTCCGCCCCGCGATCGACGTAGAGGACGCCGCCGCCGTCGGCGTGGGCCAGCGTGCGCACGCCGTGGACGGCCGCCTCGGTGGCCAGCGCCCGGGTGCTGTCCCCGCTGCCGCGCAGGATCACGAGCGGGACCAGGTTCGGCAGCCGCACCAGCGCGGACGCCGCCTCGCGCTCCACCCGCGGCACGAGCTGGACGCAGTCCGCGTCGATGCCGGCCTCGGTCAGCGCCGGGGCGATGACCACCTCGCGCAGCCGCTGGGCCGAGCCGAGCGCGGCCGAGCCGGTGCGCAGCACGCCGCCGTTGCGCGACTTGACCAGCTGCGACGCCACGTCGACGGTCACGTTCGGCCGCGCCTCGTAGTTCGCGCCGATGACGCCGACCGGACGTCGCCGCTCGACCAGCTTCAGCCCACCGTCGAGGGTGGACACGTCGACCGAGCGCTCCTGGTGCGGGGCGCCGGCGAGCAGCTGAAGCTGCTCGGCCATGCCGGTCAGCCGCTCCGGGGTGATGGTGAGCCGGTCGAGCAGACCGGCGCTCATCCCCTCGGCCTTCGCGCGCTCGACGTCGGCCTGGTTCGCCTCCAGGATCTCGTCGCGGTGCGCGAGCAGCCGCTCGGCCATCCCGGTCAATGCGGCGTCGACGGCCTCGGGGGAAGCGGCGGCGAGCGACGGCGCGGCCAGCTTCGCCGCCCGTGCGCACTCCTCCACGGCCTTGGCGACCTCGTCCATCGTTCGGCTCCCTCCGCGCGGACCAGCGAGAGACCAGTTTGCCGCATGGGCGCGGCTAGGCGGCCACGGGCTCCAGCAGCCACAGCCCGCCGGCGATGAGGCAGCTGACCGTCGCCACGGCGAAGACCAGCACCCACAGCACCGGCGGCACCGCGGTGAGCCGGCCCAGCTGGTCGGCATCGGAGTCGCGGGCGCGGCCCCGCCGCCGCTTGACCTGCAGCTCGACCACCGGCCGCACGCCCCCGAACAGCAGGAACCACGTCACGAGGTAGCTGAACGGAGCCTGCACCTCCACCGGCGCGACGAACGCGACCAGCGCCAGCACGACGGCGCTGACGACGACGCTGAACACCCCGTAGGCGTTGCGGACCATCACCAGCACACCGAGCAGCAGCAGCGCGATCAGCACGAGGACCGTGCCGATCAGGTCGGCGCCCAGCAGGCTGGCGAACAGCAGCCCGAGCACCGACGGCGCCAGGTAGCCGGCCATCGCGGTGAAGGCCATGCCCGGCCCTTCGGGCTTGCCGCGCGAGACGGTGACGCCCGAGGTGTCCGAGTGCAGCTTGATGCCCTGCAGCCGCCGCCCGACCAGCACGGCGGCCAGGGCGTGCCCGGCCTCGTGCACGATGGTGACGCCGTTGCGCGCCAGCCGCCACGGGCTGCCACCGACCAGCACGACCAGCAGCGCCACCCCACCGGCGACCAGGGTGATCACGGCCGGGGTCTGGGCCTGCTCGAGCAGCGTCGGCGTGGTGGCGGCAGGACTGCCGAGCGCGAGTTGAACGGGCGAGCTCACCCGGACACCTCACCACAGGTGATATCTGGCTCCTGTGAGTCCCCGCCGCTGGGGGTTCCGGCGGCTGCGGTATTGGTCGATGCGGTCTCCTTTCGTCGTGGGTGGGAGGGATGCCGGTTCCGGGCTCGCGGTGAGAGGGATGACTCAACGCTCGGCACGGCGCGGCCGGCCGCACTGTGCCGTCGGCGAGCGTCGGCTTCCGGCGAGGTGAGCCGGCCTCACGGGACCGCAGCCGTGACTCGCGTGCCCGGGCCCGGAACTCGCGTGATCAAGGCCGGAACTCACGTGATTGAAGCCGGGACTCACGTGATGGGGGCCGGGACTCGTGCGTGGGCCGGCGCGGACCTGCCACGAAGTCAGTTCATCGGGACTCCCTCATCCGGGCCTCGCCTTCCACCCTGAACAGGAACGACACCCAGCTCCGGAACGGTGCCCACGCCTCGGCGATGTCCGTCAGCTCGTCGAGCCGCGCCTCCGGGAGGTGGTACGCGTCGCGCATGATCTCGTGGAGCCGGGTCTCCGCCCGGGGGAACACGTCCGGGTGGCCGGCGCCGCGGATCAGGACCAGCTCGGCGCTGAAGCGGCCGATCCCCGGCAGGAGCTGCAACTGTTTCAGGGCCTCGTCCGCCGGCATCGCCCGCAACGTCGCCGCGTCGAGCAGGCCGTCGGCCGCCGCCTCGGCGATTCCTCGCAGGCGCTGCATCTTCGGACCCGACAAGCCCGGCAGGTACTCCAGCTCCGCCAGTACCGCCGGCGCCGGGAACGACGTCAGCACCGTGCCGCCGACGTCGACCTCCGTGCCGTGGCGCTCGGCGAGACGACGGCGCAGCCGGACCGCCTGGGTCATCCGGATCCGGTGGCTCAGCACCGCCCAGCACGCCGCCTCGTACGGGGACGCGAACAGGACCGGCCTCAACCCCCGGTGCATCCCCTGCACCAGGGACACCACCGGGTCACGGGCGCCGACCTCGCCGAACCCGGTGCCGTCGACGTCCAGCGAGCACATCCTCCCCACCTGCGCCAGCACCGCGCCGGCGTGCCCGGGCGGGCCGTGGACTTCCACCACGACCTCGCCGGGCGATCTCTGCCGCAGCACCGCTCCCACCGGCGTCCACTCGCCGTCGAGCGGGAACGCCACCCGGAGCGCGCCCGGCTCCGCTTCCGGCCGGCCCGCGGGCGCGAACCCGGTCAGGAACCGGGCCGCCGCGGCCAGGTCGAACTCGCCGCGCACCGTGATTTCGCTACCCAGCATGGAAATCGTCATCTGTCCTCCTCGGATCGGGACCTCGCCGGCGACGCTAGGCGGGGGCACCGACAATTCCGGGCCTCGAACGCCTGAGCGCGCGGATTCTTCACTCGTTCGAGTGGCCGACATTTGACATACTGCCGGTATCCGAGAGGAGAGCAATGCCACCCAAGACCGCCACCGAGCGTCTCGAAGACCTGCTCGAGACACCCGCGAAGACCGAGGACGGCTACCTCGACCTGCTGGGCGCCGCCGGCCGGGCCGCCGACCGGCCTCACCCAGCGCCTGATGCGCACCAGCCTCCTCCCGCGGGTCTACGAGCGGTACTGGCGTCCCGTCCTCGGCCGCGCGCTCAAGGGGCCACTCGGACCGAGCATGGCGGGCGAAACAAGACTCGCGACCGAACTCCTCGACCTGAAGCCCGGCGACACCGCGCTCGACGTCGCTTGCGGCACCGGCCGGTTCACGCGCGCGTTCGGCGCGGCCGTGGGCCCGGACGGCCTCGCCATCGGCCTCGACGGCGCGCGCACTATGCTCGCCGAAGACGGTCCGGCTTCCGTCGCCTACCTGCGCGCGGACGCCGTGCACCTGCCATTGCAAGAGTCCACTGTGGACGGAACCTGCTGCTTCGCCGCCCTCCACATGTTCGCCGAGCCCGAGACCGCGCTGAACTCCTTCGCGCGCGTGCTGAAGCCCGGCGGCCGGATCGTGCTGCTGACGAGCGCCCGGCGCGGCTGGCAACCCGCGCGGGTAGCGGAGTCCGTCGGCGGGATCTTGAGCGGGCAGCGGATGTTCGACCGCGGCGAGATCGCGGCGGCCCTGCGCGCCCGCGGCTTCACCGGGATCACCGAGCGGTACGCCGGCGTCACGCAGATCGTGGCGGGCCGGCTGAGCTGAGCACCGCGGAATGTCGGAGCCTGCGGTTAGCATCGCCCCATGACCCACCACGACCCCCTCCCGCCCGACGACAGCTACCTGCGTTCCCTGGTCGAGGCCACCGCCGACGCCGTCGCGTCGGCCGAACCGCTGTCCTCGCCGCACACCGGCGCGGACGAGGCGACGCGGGCGGAGGTGACCGCCGCGGTCGAGCGCAGTTCACCCGATCTGGTGGCGTTGAGCCAAGATCTGCACGCCCACCCCGAGGAGGGGTTCGCCGAGCACCGTTCGGTGCAAGCCCTGGCGGACCTTCTGAAACGCCACGGCCACGAAGCGACTGTCGGCGTCGGCGGGCTCGACACCGCGCTGCGGGTCGGCACGCCCGAACGAGATGGCCCGCACATCGCCGTCCTCGCCGAGTACGACGCACTGCCCGGCCTCGGCCACGCGTGCGGCCACAACGTCATCTGCACGACGGCCGCGGGCGGCTTCCTCGGCGCCGCCACCGTCGCCGAACGCCTCGGCGGCCGGGTCAGCCTGATCGGCACGCCGGCCGAGGAAGGCGGTGGCGGCAAGGAGATCCTCGCCCGCGCCGGCGTGTTCGACGACGTCGACGCGGTGATCATGCTGCACCCGTTCAGCCACGACATCGCGCTGCACCCGTTCCTGGGCCGGCGTCAGCTGGAGATGGTCTTCCACGGCGTCGGCGCGCACGCTTCGGCGCAGCCGTTCATGGGCCGCAACGCGCTCGACGCCGCCGTCGCGGCCTACCAGGGCGTCTCGGCGCTGCGCCAGCAACTCCCGCAGAGCGACCGCGTCCACGGCATCTTCACCGACGGCGGCGCCCGGCCGAACGTCATCCCGGCCCGCGCCGCGCTGCTGTTCTACCTCCGCTCCCAATCCCCCGACACGCTGCGCGACCTCGCCGCGCGCATGACGTCGATCGCGGAGGGCGCGGCGGCGATGACCGGCTGCGGCGTCGAGCTGACCTGGGACGCGCAGGCCGCCTACCTGCCGATCCGCTTCAACACCGCGCTCGCCGGCCGCTGGTCGGTCAACCAGGCGGGCACCGGCCGCAAGCCGCTCCCGCCGGGCATCGTCCCGGAGTCGCTCACGGGGTCGACGGACCTGGGCAACCTGTCCTACCGGATGCCCGCGCTGCACCCGATGCTCGCCGTCTCGGGGCCGACGGTCGCGTTGCACACCAAGGAGTTCGCGGCCGCGGCCGGTTCGGAGACGGGCGACGCGGGCGTCCGCGACGGCGCGCTGGGCCTGGCCCTGACCGCGGCGGACTACCTGGGCGACGCCGAGCTGCGGACGGCCGTCCACGAAGAGTTCGAAGCCGCGGGAGGTGCCCTGGACGTGCCGTCGTTCTTCGCCTGACGCCTGAGGATCGCCTGAGTTTTCTCAGCTGATTCTTCTCAGCAAAGCCTGAGGTATTTCCACAGCTTGTTCACAAGCACGGGCGCGAACCTGGGTGCATGACCGAGAACGAGAGTCGGCCCGGCCCCGCCTCACCCGGTGGGCACCAGCCGCACCACAGCACCCGGCAGTACGGGCCGTACACGCAGCCGCAGCAGCAGCCGCAGTACGGCTACCAGCAGCAGGCCGCGCCGAACCCTCTCTTCACGCAGCAGCCGCCGGCGCCCACGGCGCTGAAGACCAAGCCGCGCAAGGGCGGCCGCGTCGCGATGATCGTCAGCGCGACCGCCCTCGGCGCCGCGCTGGTCGGTGGCGTCGGCGGCGCCGCGATCGTCGGGCTCACCACGAACTCGGCGGACGGCGCGACGACGTCGGTCAGCGCGCCGGCCGCGAGCGGGCAGACGGTCTCCAACTCGACCTCCGGCGACGTCAGCGGCGTCGCGGCGAAGGTGACGCCGAGCGTCGTCCAGATCAACGTGACCACGAACCAGGGCGAGGCGATCGGCTCCGGTGTCATCCTCACCTCGGACGGCCGGATCCTGACCAACGCGCACGTCGTCGACGGCGCCCAGAGCGTCGTGATCACCACCTCCGACGGCAAGAAGTACCAGGCCAGTGTGGTCGGCGCGGACACCAAGGCGGACATCGCCGTGGTCCAGGCCCAGAACGCGAGCGGCCTGACGGCGGCGACGCTGGGCGACTCGAGCAAGCTGGCCGTCGGCCAGGAGGTCGTCGCGATCGGTTCGCCGGGCGGGCTGCAGAACACCGTCACCACCGGCATCGTCAGCGCGCTGAACCGGAACCTGTCCGACATCGGCCAGGGCGAGCAGCAACAGCAGTCGCCGTTCAACCGCACGTCGAACGAGACCCAGGACTCGCCGAGCTACACCGCGATCCAGACGGACGCCTCGATCAACCAGGGCAACTCCGGCGGCGCGCTGGTCGACGCCCAGGGCAACGTCATCGGCATCAACTCGGCCCTCTACAGCCCGACGGCCTCGGCCAACGGCTCGGGCGGCAGCGTCGGGATCGGCTTCGCCATCCCGATCAACGACGCCAAGAAGATCGTCGACCAGATCGTGAACAACTAAACGCGGACGGGCCGTGGTCGGGGCGGTCCCTCCAGTCCACCCGCTTTCGGGGAGCGGTGGACACGGCGAAGGCCGTTTCGAGAGTCGATCGGGGGCTCTCGAAACGGCCTTCGCGCTGTCTACAGGTCGTAGGTGAGCACCAGCGTGTGGTTCTGCTCGGCGTCCATCTCGATGTTCGCCGTGCCGGAGATCCCGGTCAGTTCGCCCGAGCCCGAGCCGGTGAGGATCTTCAGCGTCAGGCCGGACTCGTCGGCCGAGTGGTGCAGGACGAAGGCACCCTTGCGGCCGTCGACCGAGACGGCGAGACGCTCGAAGGCGACGTACGCGCGCGAAGTCGCGTTGGACGCCGTCAGCATCTCGACGGTGCTGGTCCCTTCGACCGCTCCGCTGAACGTCTTGGCGATCGCCACCCGGGCGAACTCCGTGCCCGCGGCCTCGTCGGTCGCCTGCGGCGCCCACTCGTCGAGGACGAACGACGCGGTGGCAGTGCTGGTCATGGCTGGTTCCCCTGTCTCGATGGTGAGCCGAGTTTGGCAGCCACACCTGACAGATCGCGTCAGGTATTCCTCACCGCTTCCGGTTGCCGAACAGCCCGCGCGTGATCTCCCGGCCCAGCGCGCTCGCGGCGGAGCGCATGAACGACTTCACGGCCGGGTTCTTCATCGCCGACTCGATGAACCCCGGGTCGTCTTTCGCCTTTTCGGGAGCAGGAGCAGGAGCCGCTTCCGGAGCAGGAGCGACCTTCGCGGCCAGCTTCTCGTAGGCGGACTCCCGGTCGATCGTCTCGGCGTACTTCGCGTGCAGGTCCGACGAAGCGACGGCGGCGGCAACGGCGTCGGGGCCGATCGAGCCCATCTTCGACCGCGGCGCCCGCAGCCGCGTCCACGCCACCGGCGTCGGCGCGCCCCGCTCCGACAGCACCGTGACGATCGCCTCGCCGATGCCCAGCGACGTCAACGCCGTGTCGAGCTCGTAGAACTTCGTCTTCGGGTAGGTCTTGACCGTCTTGGCCAGCGCCGCCTGGTCGTCCGGCGTGAACGCCCGCAGCGCGTGCTGGATCCGCGCGCCGAGCTGCGAGAGCACGTTGTTCGGGATGTCGGTGGGCAGTTGCGTGCAGAAGAACACGCCGACCCCCTTCGACCGGATCAGCTTCACGGTCTGCTCGATGCGCTCGAGGAACGCCTTCGACGCGTCGTTGAACAGCAGGTGCGCCTCGTCGAAGAAGAAGACCAGCTTCGGCTGGTCGAGGTCGCCCTCTTCGGGCAGCTCCTCGAACAGCTCGGCCAGCAGCCACATCAGGAACGTCGAGAACAACGCCGGCTTCGCCTGCAGGTTGTCCAGCTCGAGCAGCGTCACGACGCCCTTGCCGTCGCGGGCGCGCATCAGGTCGTGGACGTCCAGCTCCGGCTCGCCGAAGAAGTCTTCGCCGCCCTGAGCCTCCAGATTGGACAGCGCGCGCAGGATCACCCCGGCCGTCGCCGCCGACACCCCGCCGATGCCCTTGAGGTCCGCCTTGCCCTCGTCGCTGGTCAGGTGCGTGATCACCGACCGGAGGTCCTTGGTGTCCAGCAACGCGAGGCCGCGTTGGTCGGCCCAGTGGAAGATCAGGCCGAGCGTCGACTCCTGCGTCTCGTTCAGACCAAGCACCTTCGACAGCAGCACCGGCCCGAAACTCGTGATCGTCGCCCGGATCGGCGAGCCCTTCCCGCCGGTGCCCAGCGACAGGAACTGCACCGGGAACGCCGTCCCGGCCCAGTCGTCGCCCAGCTCCTGCGAGCGCTTTCCGACCTTGTCGTTCGCCTCGCCGGCCGCGGCCAGCCCGGACAGGTCGCCCTTCACGTCCGCCAGCACCACCGGCACCCCGGCCGCCGACAGCTGCTCCGCGATCAGCTGCAGCGTCTTCGTCTTGCCCGTCCCGGTCGCACCCGCCACCAGGCCGTGGCGGTTCAGCGTCGCCAGCGGCAGGCGCACCGCGGCCGCGGCGTCCGTCTTGCCGTCGAGCACCACCGCGCCCAGCTCCAGCGCGGCACCCTCACTCGCATAACCAGCGGCGATCTCGCCCGCCGGCGACCCCTGCTCGGTCACTCTCAACTCCCCGTTCGTGTGTCCTGCACCACACTCGGAGCGTAACGCGCCGTACGCGCAGGTAACGCCCCTCTTATCCCCGTGTCGGGTTAGGGTCACCAGGTGACCGACCGCCTAGTCTGGATCGACTGCGAGATGACGGGGCTCGACCTCGGCAAGGAAGCGTTGATCGAAATCGCCGCCCTCGTCACCGACGCGGAGCTGAACGTGCTCGGCGAAGGAGTCGACATCGTCATCCACGCCGACGAGGAAAAACTCGACGGCATGCCCGAAGTCGTCCGTGAGATGCACGCCCACTCCGGCCTCACCGAAGAGGTTCGCGCCTCGAGCGTCACGCTCGAAGAAGCCGAACGCCGCGTGCTCGAGTACATCCGCGAGCACGTCCCCGAGCCGGGCACCGCGCCGCTCGCCGGCAACTCCATCGCCACCGACCGCGGGTTCATCGCGCGCGACATGCCGGCGCTGGACGCCCACCTCCACTACCGCCTGGTCGACGTCTCCTCCGTCAAGGAACTCGTGCGCCGCTGGTACCCGCGGATCTACTACGCCAAGCCGGAGAAGGGCCTCGCGCACCGGGCGCTGGCCGACATCAAGGAATCCATCGGCGAACTCGACTACTACCGGCGCGTCGCCTTCGTCCCGCAACCGGGCCCGACCAGCGATGAAGCGAAGGCCGCGGCCGCCGAGGTGCAGCAGAGGTAACCCCCTGCAATCCGCTTGAGGGCACCCGCTACGATTGCTTGCATCGAGGTGATCGCACGCGGTTCCCTCGCTGATGGTGGGCGTAGCTCAGCTGGTAGAGCACCTGGTTGTGGTCCAGGAGGTCGCGGGTTCGAAACCCGTCGCTCACCCCAACACCCCAGTTTGGATCTTCGGGCCGAACTGGGGTTTTTGCTTTTCGCACCCTCCGGCCATCGGTGGTAACCCTCACGACCGGATGGCTCAGCGTGCGAACGTCCGATCGGCGGTGCACCGTGTCTTGGTGGCACGTTCAGCACCGAAGACCAGGCGGAAGAAGAAGCTGCGGTACGAGGACATCACGGTCGTCGACCGGTCGCTCCTCAAGCGGGCGGTGGGTGCCGCCGCTCTCGGGAATGCCATGGAGTGGTTCGACTTCGGCGTCTACGCCTACATCGCCGACACCATCGCCGAGGTCTTCTTCCCGCCCACCATCTCTCCCGGGGTCCGGCTGATCGGGACGTTCGGCGCCTTCACCGCCGCCTTCCTCATGCGGCCGCTCGGGGGGCTCGTCTTCGGGCCGCTCGGCGATCGGATCGGGCGGCAGAAGGTCCTCGCCGTCACCATGATCATGATGGCCATCGGGACCCTCTGCATCGGGCTGATCCCGTCCTACTCCTCCATCGGGGTGTGGTCGCCGATCCTGCTCGTGGTCGCCCGGATGGTGCAGGGCTTCTCCACCGGCGGCGAATACGGCGGCGCGACGACGTTCATCGCCGAGTACTCCCCTGACAAACGCCGTGGCTTCATGGGCTCGTGGCTCGAGTTCGGGACGCTGTCCGGGTACGTGCTCGGCGCGTCCGTCGTCACCGGCATGAAGGCCTGGGTCCCCCACGAGACCCTGCTCGACTGGGGCTGGCGCGTCCCGTTCCTGATCGCCGGCCCGCTCGGCGTCATCGGCCTCTACATGCGCCTCAAGCTCGAGGAGACGCCGGCGTTCCAGAAGCACGCCGAGGAGGCCGAGAAGCGCGGCCGCTCCGGCGAGCCGTTCTGGAAGATGTTCACCGACTACTGGCCCGCGCTGCTGATCTGCGTCGGCCTGGTGCTCGTGTTCAACGTCACCGACTACATGCTGCTGTCGTACATGCCGACGTACCTGTCCGAGCAGCTGCACCTCGACGCGACCCACGGCCTGCTGCTGATCATCGTCGTCATGGTCGTGATGATGCTGATCATCCTGGTCGGCGGCCGGATCACCGACAAGGTCGGCCGCAAGCCCGTGATGATGGCCGGCTGCCTCGGCTACCTCGTGCTCTCCTGGCCGCTGATGCTGCTGGTGCACGACGGCGGCCTGGTGCTCACCTTCCTCGGGCTGATGGGTCTCGGCCTGCTGCTGCTCTGCTTCGAGGTCTCGATGCCCGCGGCGCTGCCCGCGCTGTTCCCGACCGCGATCCGCTACGGCGCGCTGTCGATCGCGTTCAACATCTCCGTGTCGCTCTTCGGCGGTACGACGCCGCTGGTCATGCAGGCGCTGATCTCGTCCACCGGCCACGACTTCTGGCCCGCGTGGTACCTGATGGCGGCGGGCGCGGTCGGCGCCGTCGCCGTCTACTTCAGCCGGGAGACGGCGAACAAGCCGCTCTGGGGTTCGGGTCCCGCGGTGGCGACCGAAGAGGAGGCGCGGGAGCTGGTGCGCGAGTCGACGGCCTAAGCCGCCTCGAGCAGCAGCCCGGTCAGCTCGGCAGGCGTGGTGATCATGCAGTCGTGGCCGGTCGGCAGTTCCCGCACCGGCTCGTCCGCCGGGACGGGACGCCGGGCGATACCTGACGGCTGGCCGCCGACGCAGTGGATGTGCGTGCGCGGGATCGCCTTCGCCGCCGGATTGTCCAGCCGCACGGGCTCGGTCAGGCACCGCACCGGCTGGTCGGACAGCATCGAGTGCAGCCAGGCGACGTCGTCGGGGTCGGTGACGCCGAACAGGCCCATCGGCGGCACCCGCCAGCCGTCGACGGCGGCGTCGATCAGCTGCTTCGTGAGCGGGATGACGTCGGCGGCGGCCTCGCCGTCTTCGGGGACCATCGCGTCGAGGAACACCAGGTGCGCGATCCGCTCCGGGAGCCGGTCGGCGGCTCCCGAGATGACCATCCCGGCGTAGCTGTGCCCGACGAGCACGACGTCGTGCTCGTCCTGGAGCAGGCTGACGATGTCGTCGATGTGCGTGCCGAGCCCGACCTCCGGGCTCAGCAGGTGGGCCTGGTCGCCGTAGCCGGTCAGGGACGGCGCGAGCACGCGGTGGCCGGCGGACTCCAGCAGCGGGACGACGCGGTCCCACGCCCGCCCGGTGTGCCAGGCGCCGTGTACCAGTAGGAACGTGGACATGGAACCATCGTGATCACGCGAGGCACGCCGGACAATACGGCACTTTTTTGTGCCCCGGTTCTCAGGAGGTAACCGTGCAGGACGCGTGCCAGGCCCGCGAAGTCCTCGGGATCGTCGGGGACAAGTGGGCGCTGCTGGTCGTGCGGATGCTCAAGGACGGGCCTCGGCGCTTCACCGAGCTCAAGCGCGCCATCGACGGGATCAGCCAGCGCATGCTCACCGTGACCCTGCGCGACCTCGAGCGCGACGGGATCGTGACCCGCACGGTCCACGCCGTCATGCCACCGCACGTCAGCTACGAGCTGACGTCGATGGGCCGGACCCTGCGCGAGGCCACCGCGCCGCTGCTCGAGTGGAGCATCACGCACCTGCCGCTCATCGCGGCGGCCCGTGCGGAGTACGACGAGCGCTAGTTCGCGGCGGTCCGCCACTCGTCCCAGGACAGCTGCCAGACGCTCCAGCCGTCGGTCGGCTCGAGCTTCGGGCCGCCGCTGTTCTGGACGGTGACGACGTCACCCTTCCTGGACGTGTCCATCAGCCACTTCGTGTTCTCGGTGGACAGGTTGAGGCAGCCGTGGCTGACGTTGCTGTGGCCCTGCTGCCGCACCGACCACGGGGCGGAGTGGTAGAAGATGCCGCTGTAGGACAGGCGGATCGCGTACTGGACGAAGGTGCTGTACCCACCGGGCGAGTCTTCCGGCACGCCGTAGGTGGCGGAGTTCATGGTGTAGCCGGTGTGCTCGCTCATGACGGTGTAGGTGCCGGCCGGGGTGTTGTGGCCGGGCTTGCCCATGGAGGTCGGCATGGTCTTGACCTCCTTGTCGTTGATCGAGACGGTCATCTGGTGCGTCTGGCCGTCGGCGACCGCGACGAGCTTGTCGCCGATGGTGCCGGTGATCTTCTTGTCCTCGCGGCCGTAGGTGCCCTTGCCGAGCGCCTTGCCGTAGACGGCGGCGTCGATCTTGATCTTGGTGCCGCTCTTCCAGTAGTCCTTCGGCCGCCAGGTCACCTGCTTGTCGCCGGACCAGCGAAAGGCGCCCTCGGTGGCCGGCTCGGCGGTGACCTTGAGCGCCTTCTCGGCGGCGGCCTTGTCGGCGACGTTCCCGCTGAAGGTGAAGATCAGCGGCATCCCGACGCCGACGGTCTCGCCCTCGTCGAGGTTCACCGAGACGCCGAGCTGCCGCGCGGGCTTGACGGTGGTGAAGCTCGACTCGGCGCTGACCGGCTTGCCGTCGGAGCCCGTCGCGGTGGCGGTCAGCCGGTAGGCCTTGTGGTAGCCGAGCGGCTCGGCGGAGTCCCACCCCGAGCCATCGGCGCGCGCCTTCCCGGCGACGACCTTGCCATCGGACCCGGTCAGCTTCACGTCCCCGACCTTCCCGTCGGCAACGGCGACGCTGACGGACTCCCCGGGCGCGACGTCCTTGGCATCTTTCGCGGGGCTCAGCGTGAGCACGGCGGGCTTCGGCGCGGGCTTGGGCGCACTCGAGGACGGCGTCGCCTTCGGAGGTTCACCCGAAGGGTTACTACTGCTGCAGCCGGCCACCGTGAGGCCGATCACGCCCGCGGCCACCAGCAGCCGCACCCCCACACTCGTCATGCCCACCCGCCTGTTTCGCCGTCGATGTCCGACTACAGTGTGCCCGACCAGCCTCGACAGCGGGGCGGCAACGCCGGAAGTCGCCAACGGGACCCCCCTGGAACGGGCCTCGGAACCGGGTGCTAATGTTTTCCACGTCGCCGAGGGAAACCTCCGGCAGACACCGGCGCCATTAGCTCAATTGGCAGAGCAGCTGGCTCTTAACCAGCGGGTTCGGGGTTCGAGTCCCTGATGGCGCACCCCCACTCCCCAGGTCGAAGGCTTCTTCGACCTGGGGATTTGTGTTATCTGGAGTCATTTCTTCCGCTTCCTTTCCGTCCACAATGGTCGGTGAAGAGCCCGAGATGTGCCCGAGCGGTCGCGATGCCGTCCGCGGGATGATCTTGGCGGTTGCCTCGGCCGCGGCCAGCGCGACTTCGGGCAGCACGATGGTGTACGTGTCCATCGTCACGGTGATCGACGAGTGCCGCAGCATGTTCTGCACGACCTTCATGTCCGCGCCCGCGGCTAGGGCGAGCGTCGCAGCGCCGTGCCGCAGATCGTGCAGCCGGATCGGCGGCAGCCCGGCCTGACGAGTCAGCTCCTGGAACCGGGCAGTGACGTCGGCCGGGTGCAACGGGCTGCCATCGGGCTGGGTGAACAGCAGGTCGGTGTCGACCCAGTCACTGCCGAGCCGGGCACGAGCCGCGTCCTGATTGGCCTCATGCTGGCGAAGCACGACGACCGTGTCACCGTCCAAGGCAACGAGCCCTTCGGACGAGGTGGTCTTGGGCGCGGACTCGCCGGTCTCCCAGCCGTACTGCACGATCTGGTTCGCCACCTCCAGCGTGGCCGCATCCAGATAAGTGTCCGAACGCCGCTGCCCACACGCCTCCCCGCGACGGAGCCCGACGTGCGCGATCAGGTGAAACAACGGGTAGAGCCGGTCGTTGACCGAGTGGTCGAGGAACCGGCCGGTCTGGACCGGAGTCCACACCATCACCGGAGACGGGATCTCCCCCGTCAGCCGCCACCGCGCCACCCGCTCCTCGGTCCACACCTTCGGCGTCGGACGAACCGCCGGCGGCAGCTCCACCAGCGACGCCACATTCACCGTCAGCAGGCCCTCTTTGACCGCAGGGCTCAGCACCGCTCGCAGCGTCTCGCGGATCCGCCGGATCGAGGTGGGTCCGACCGGGCGCTGCCACTTCACCGCGGCGACCTTGCGCGGGTCTCCACTGGCCCGGTATTCGGCGATCACGTCGTTGTGCTCGACGATTGCGTCGAACATCCCCTCCAGGTGGGCCACGCGCAGCTTGTCCCGGCGGATATGCCCGAGGTGGGGCTGGAGGTAGAGCCGCACGTGCGACTCGTACGAGCGGTAGGTGTTGCGGCTGCGAGTCTTCTTTTTCTTCGCCAGGAACGCGGTGAACACATCACCCATCAGCGGGTGCTCCAGAACCTCGGCCCCAGCGCGCACCAGGCGACGCATATCTTCCAGCTCCGGCAGCGTCTTCCGCGCGGTGATTGCCGCGGCGATCACGTCGGCGATCTTGCCCAGCGTGTCCTCGTCGTCATCTCCGGCGATAGCCAGCAGATCGCCGACGTGATCCAGCTCCTTCTGCGCCTCTTTCGCAGTTGCGAACCCGCTGCGCCGCTTGGGCCTGCGTTTTCCCGCACGGTCGGCGGGCAGCTCGATCCGGTAGCACCACTGCCCATGCTTGCTCTGCTCCAGCCTCGGGCACTCCGCACCCAGGCTTCGGCCGTTGCCGTCCTTGCAGGAGCAGCGTTTGTACACCGATCCTTCTGCCACCTCTGGCACCATCCCTTCGTTGAATCAGCGGGTTGCCGGGATCCTCGCGCTGCAGACAGCCCTCGGGGAAGCCCGAGCCTCGAAAATTCAGCCGGTGGACGAATCCAGCCCGAGCACCCGCCGGAGCCCAGCGGTCGGGACGCGGTACTCCCCACCCACTCGCAGAACCGGGCACGGGAAGTCCCCGTCGCGGGCCAAGGCGTAGGCGGTGGTCCGCCCGATTCGCAACGCCCGTGCGGCCGTCATGAGATCGACCACGGCCGGCAGTGCCGCGACCTCAGCTGCGGTCATCACGTCGCTGACGCTCTTCTCTGCTTTCACGCCGCCTCCACAAATTCGGCAAGGCGGCGATGCGCGAGATCGCGGCAGGCGGGATCCAGGTCGATCCCGATGAATGAACATCCGTGCTCCAGCGCGGCAAGGCCCGTGGTTCCGCTGCCGCAGAACGGGTCGAGCACGACACCACCGCGCCGGCATCCCAAGCGGACGCAGCGTCGCGCGATCTCCAGGGTTCCTGCGGCCGGATGCCCGGTACGAGAACGCCCCGCCGGAACCGTCCACAGGTCCGTCATCCCGTCGGCGCTGCGGACCTCTGGGGACAACCAGTGCGTCTCCGATTGCGTCAGCAGGAACACCAGCTCGTAGCGCTGAGCAAGGCGGTCACGCACGCTCTCCGGTCGGGCGTTCGGCTTCTCCCACACCACAGCGTTGCGGAGGATCCAGCCTCGCTGCTGCAACGAGTGCACCACCCGCCAGGGGACCCCGACCAGGTCTTTGCTGCGGTGAGCCGATTGGGGCGGCCGATGCACGCCGTAGCCGGTTGCGGCTCGCGCTGACGCTGTCCGCGCCACCGATCCGTCGGCGACGTAATTGCCCCACGAGCCGCCGAAGCAGTCGCCCAGGTTCAGCCATGCTGTCCCGTCGTGGGAGAGGACTCGACGCAGGTTGTCGAACAATCCGACAAGGTGCGACACGTAGCCATCTACAGTGGACTCGGTTCCGTACTGGCCGGCGACGCGGTAGTCACGCAAGCCCCAATACGGCGGCGATGTCACCACGCAGTTCACCGACGCCGGCGGCATCGCGGCGACCACCTCCACCGCATCGCCCACGCTCAGCCTGACTGTTGTGTCTGCAGGTCGCGTCATCGCGCACCCCGATGCTCGGCGCCGGGGACGTGGGCAAGTCGGCGCCGCGCGATCCGGTGGTAGTCGGGGTTGGTGTCGATGCCGGTGAAGCGGCGGCCAAGAGCGCGGGCCGCGACGCCGGTGGTGCCGCCACCGCTGAACGGGTCGAGAACGTGCCCTCCTGGCGGGCAGCCGATGGCGATGCAACGACGCGGGATCTCCAGCGGCGAAGGGGCGGGATGCCCCTCCCGCGACCGATCCGGCCGGATGGTCCACACGTCGCCCAGATCGTGTCCGCGGGGTTGCTGGGCAGAAGCGCACGTCCGCGCTCGGTGAGCAGTACTCGGTGTGCCGGCGCCGCGCTCAGCGTGGCGAGATGGGTGGCGGATGTGAGCCTGGCGGATCGGGTCGAGTGTGAGGTAGTGGTCCGGCTCGGTGGCGAAGAGGAAGATCATCTCGTGGCACGTGGCGAGCCGGTCCCGGATCGGTGTCGGGGTCGCATGGGGCTTGTGCCAGACGATCGCGGACCGCAGTATCCACCCGTCACCTTGCAGGGCGAGGGCGAGGCGCCACGGCATGCCGAGCAGGTTCTTGTGCGGCACGTCCGCAACGGGCCGGTAGTGCGGTTGCCCGGCTTGGCCGGGCGTCGTGCACCAGTAGCCGTCGGAGTTGGTGGAGTAGCTGTCGCCTAGGTTGATCCATACCGTCGCCCGAGGGGTGAGCACGCGGCGCGCGGAGGCGAATACGGCTTGCAGGGTGCCGACGTAGTCGTTTGCGGTGGGCTCAAGCCCGATCTGCGGGTGCTCTCGCTGCGCCCCGCAGTCCCGGCATCGGCACCTGTGGCTGCGATCGTCACCGGTGTCGATGCCGGCCGGGCGGTGACGGCACTCGGGCCGACCGCCGGTCCAGGTGTCGGGTGCGTAGTCGCGCAGCCGCCAGTACGGCGGGCTGGTCACGAGGCAATCCACCGAGCCGTCAGGAAGACGTGCGATGCCGGCCTCGGCGTCGGCAGTGATAAGGGTGACGTTCTGCTGCCGGTCCGAGCTACGTTTCGGCGCGTTCACGCGGCGCTCCTCTGATCGTCGGCGGCGAGCCCGAGGCGTCGAAGGCCGATGTCGTGGAACTCCGGGTTGAGGTCGATGCCGACGTAGGAACGACCCAGCTGGCGGGCTGCCATGCCGGTGGTGGCGGCGCCGCTGAACGGGTCGAGTACACGTCCGCCATCAGGGCATCCGGCGGCGATACACCGCAGTGGGATGTCGATGGGAAACGCGGCGAAGTGAGCCTCGCGCAGGGGGCGGGTGGTGATCGGCCAGACGTCACCGGGATTCTTGCCGCGCGGATGCCCGGCGGTGTGCTGTGCTCCAGTGGGTTGCATCGCCGCGCCTGGATGTCGCCCGGCGAACGGTTCGGCATGACGGTACTTGCCGTACACGGTGCGTCCGCGGCGTCGGGCGGTCCCGTCGATGCCACCGCGGGTGCCCTTCCGGGAGCCACCGATGACGATGTTCTCGTCCAGCGCTGCTGGGCGCGCGAGCGGTTCGCGGATCGCGTCGAGGTCGAAGAAGTACCGCTGTTGCTTGGTCAGCAAGAACAGCATCTCGTAGCGGTTCGACAGGCGATCGCGCACGGACTCCGGCATGGCGTTCGGTTTGTGCCACACGATCGCGTTGCGCAGAATCCAACCGTCGGCCTGCAGCGCAAACGCGACTCGCCACGGCATGCCCACGAGGTTCTTGCGGGGTAGCGACTGGGTGCGCGCCACCCCAGCACGACGCACGGATTCCCGTAGCGTCGCCGCCGCAGCACGCCCTGACAGGGTGCTCGTGCGCATCGGGTCTCGGGTGCGGCCCGGTGGTGGTCCCGCGGCGTAGGAGTCGCCGAGGTTCAGCCACACCGTGCCGGTGTCGACCAGGACTCGGTGCAGCTGCGCGAAGACGCCCCGGAGCCGGTCCACGTAGTCCTGGGGCGTCGGTTCCAAGCCGTGCTGATCGTCTTCGCGCCGAGCCCCGCAACGCCGGCATCGCCGTGCCGCTCCCCCGTCGCCGTCTGCGCGGCGGTGCTGGCAGTTGGGGTCGCCGTCGACCCACTGTCCGGTTCCGTAGTCGCGCAGTCCCCAGTAGGGCGGGCTGGTGACCACACAGTCCACCGAGTCCTCGGGTAGCCCGGCCAGGGTGGTGGTGGCGTCGCCGGTGTACAGCGTGATGGCGTCGTCGCAGTAGTGCGTGGTGCCAGGGATTCGCGGGTTCATGCGGCCTCCCTGCTGCCATCGACGGATCGCTGCGCGGCAGGTCCGACAGCCGTCTGGATCCGGGCGTTTCGGCGAGCGAAGTGGGCCGGTCGTGTCGGCGCCGACCGCAGGGGGATGTGCTGGGCCGGGTGCTGGATTCCGGCGTCAGGATCGGCTCGGAACACCAGGACGGTGTGGTGAGCCGGCAGGGTGATCGGGTGCCCGAGCGCGCGTTCCGCGCAGGCTGCGATCCGTCGCTGGCCGAGGCTGGCGCGGGTGTGGGTGCGGCCGCGCCGCACCGTGGCGGTGAGGGCTTCGCATCGTGCGATCGGTGCCAACCCGGCGGCACTGCCGGCTGCGACGATCTGGCCCGGCAGATCGAGCAGATCGTGCTGGACGGAGTGGCGCCATGGCGGGCAGGTGATGACCACGTGGCCGCCGGGCCGCAGCAGCGGGCGGTACTGCGTCAGCAGGTGGCGCACGCGCTCGACGGCCGCGGCCGTGTCCGTGTTGGGCGCGGTGAGACGCAGGGTGGTCAGCAGAAGACCGACACGGCTGGTCAACCCTGCTGTTGTGGCGGCGGCAGAGGTGCCGGGCCGGCGATCGAGGATCAGGACCATGCCGTCGGCGAACGCGCCTCGTGCCTTCGTGACGGTCACGTTCATTCGCGCGAGGCGCCACCATCGGCGCTGCCCGGTCAAGCCGATCGCGTGGCGTCCGCAGCGCAGTGCCTCGACGATGGTGGTTCCCGTTCCGCAGTCCGGGTCGAGCACCACGTCACCGGGCCGGGTGAACGTCGCGATGGCGTGGCGCGCGATCGCCGGTGGCATCAGCGCGGGGTCGGCACCGGTGGCGTCGTGGTATCCGCCTTCGGCCAGTTGAGTCGCGACGCCGAGCGCCCCGGTCGGCCACACCGACGTCAGCACGAGGCCCTCCGAGCCGTCCTTGACCTTCGCGGAATTCTGCAAGTGGGTGCGCTCAGGCATCCGAGGTCTCCGCTCCGTCGGCGGCGCTGGCGGCGGGCGCGGCGGCTGGCTGTCGTCCGAACAGTGCGAGGTCATGGTGTGCCCGACGCAGCGGCGGTGGGCCGGACATGTCCACGGTCGACATCCGGCTGTGCGAGCGTTCGGCGATCATGTCCGGCCCGCCCCGCGCGGAGCCGGCATCCGGGCTGGGCATGGGTGCGCTGAGTACGACGATCCGGTCGATACATCGCAGTCCGTGCTTACCGAGCGTGCTTGTCACGAGGGGCAGCGGGTCACGCAGCCGTCCCGCGTGCACGTCACTGTGTGTTATGACCGCGGCGAGGCCGGATGGTGTCAGTTCAGATGCCCAGTCGGTGTGCCCGAGCCAGTCGGTCGCGCAGGGGTCGACCGCGGTGATGATCAGATCGAATCCGCCGCACGGACTACTTCCCGGGCGGCTCGCCGAGGGCGGGGGGTCGCGGTCCGGATCGGTCGGTGGGGCCGGGTCGAGGCGACGGCGTCGGGGTCCGGACACCGACTCGGCTCTCTGGCGCCGCGTGGAGTCGGTACCGTCGCCCGGTGAGTCGGGGGCGGGAGCTGCGGTCGCAGTCTCGACGCCCCGGCCGAGTCTGATGACGGTCCAGACCGCTTCGGCGAGTCCGGCATAGGGACGGTGGTCGCCGGGGCGGCCGGCAGTGCGCGGGAGCGGACGTGTCGGCTCGGGCGGGGCGAGGAGCAGGACACGCTCGCCGGGGCGGGTGTAGGTCGTGACGAGGGTGACGAGGGTGCGCCCGAGCCAGCCGGCGAGCAGTCCGGTGCCGGGCAGCGTCTCGGCGTCAGCGAAGGGCCAGAGGCCGGACGGGCGCGCGACTCGGAGGCCGCGGGCGGCGGTTGCGCGGGACCGCGCCGCGCGTCGGCGGAGGCCACTGCACGGGACCAGCGTCTGTGTCCGGCGCCGCGAGGCCTGGTGGGACTGGTTGTCCGGTTCCGGTGTCGGCGTGGAAGTCATCGGGGTCCTTCCTCACGGGTGATCGGCGCGGGTCGCCGAGTCATCCAAGAGGCGGGTTTACGGCCCGATTTTCGACACCAGACCGTCAACTTCTCCCAACATCGGCCACGGGAGAACAGCTTGCCTAGGCCGGAGTGAAATTCTTCCTTGCCGCATGACACCACCGACCACCGTGACCGGCCAAAGAAGCGACCTTAGGCGTCTGCCAGATACGCCCGGACGGCGGCGTCAGCCGAGCAAGAAATTGCGCAGAGAGTTTGATGCACCGAGAGGCATCCTCGGCGTCGCCGGTGACCACCCAACCACCAAGAACGACATAAATACGCAGCTCAGGAGCCTGGTTTAGCACCGCTTCACGAACGCCGATAGTTGCCTGAAATCGCGCACTTGTAGTCGCTTTGCGGGTCCTATTTAGTCGACCTAAGGTGCAGATTTAGTTCTTTCTTGTTCACTGCTTGCCTTTTTCTTGTCGGGATCATGGTGGCCTGGCGGAGCTGATTCCGCAGACCACACACAGGAGCAGGGCGATGACGAGCAAAGAGACTTATCCCGCGTCCATCCGGGGAGACTACGACGGCCATGAGTGGCTGCCTCTGGACACGGCGCGTTCCGCCTTCAGCTGGCTGGTGACAGGGCCGAAGCCGATGGCCGTTCAGGGGTCCCGGTTCGCCGGCTTGCCGCGGCGACCGGTACCGCTGGACGAGCTGCGTGACCGGGTGATGAGCAAGCAGTGCCCACCCCGTACTCGCGACGACGTGTGGGCACATCTGGTGCTGCAGTCCCGCGCCCGCGGAGGTGCATGGACGGTGGCATGCGTCGGTATGGCGCTGCCGTCGCTGGCCTCGAGTGCGCGGTGGCTGGCCGCCCGCTACCGCGGTGATCGCGCGGACGTGCACGCAGCCGTGCTTGCCGGGTTCGTCCAGGCGCTGACGACCGTGGATCTGGCCGATCCAGGCATCGTGGTCCGGCTGCATTTCGCTGCCCGCCGCGCCGGTCAAGCGGCGTTGGAGGAGTCGCTGGACGCGCCCTTGCCCGCCGGCTCCAGTTACCGATCCACGGTGCCCCGTCCGCCCTACGGTCACCCCGACTTGGTGCTCGCCCGAGCAGTCGGTGAGCAGATCCTGACCCCCGCCGAGGCGGAGCTGATCTCGGCCACGCGCCTGGGCGAGACCTCGATGACGGAGTGGGCCCGCGACCACGGCACGGTCCTGAAGACAGCGTTCAAAGCCCGCGATCGAGCCGAAGACCGACTCGTCGCCTGGCTGCGCGAGCAGGTGACCGACACCGACTCCGACGACCCGGTCGCCGACGTCGCGCTGTCCACCCTCCGCACCTACGCCGCTGACGATCGGGCCGCTGAGTCGGCAACGAAGTCACGCGCCGTAAGCGGCCGTCTGCGCAACGGCCGGCCCGCCAAGGCCAACAAATCTTCACGCTCGGTGTCGAAAAACGACCCGAAATCTGGCCTCTTGGGGCGCGGGGAGACCCCATCCAGCTCTCCGCGTACCGCCGAGAACGAGCCGAATTCGGAGGTGCGCCGATGCGCCTGACACCACCGCCACCGTTCCAACACACCGCCTCGCCACCGACACCCGATGTTCCCGCCGCGGCCTGCTCGCAACAGCTGCCGAGGCCGTCGGAGGCTGCTGCCCAACCCACTACGACGGACCAGCGCACGCAGCCGAAACATCGGATCTCCAAAGCATCGGCCGCGCGCAGGCACATCGGCCGGTCGATCGCCGCAGCGGCCGTGGCGACGATCGGGCTCGCCATCTTGACCGCCGATTCCGCGCAGGCGTCGACGATGGTTCTCGCGTTCGCCACCAGCGTCGGACAGGTCTTCGACAACGTTCGCAACTGGCTGGTCGGCATTTTGGCTGGGCTGGCGACGGTGTTCCTGACCGCCGGTGGTGTCCGGTACCTGATGGCCGGCGGCGACCCCGGCGAACGTGAGAAGGCCAAGGGCGCGTTCAAGTCGGCTGCCTGGGGCTACGGACTGGCGGCCTTGGCGCCGCTGGTCGTCGAGATCCTGCGCGGGATTGTCGGGGGCTGAGCTATGGCCGAGACCCGACGTCCCCGTGTGCCCGGGCCCGCTCGCGGCGAAGCCGGCATCGACGTGAGCCCTGCTGCCTCGGCGCGTCGAGCGCGGGTCCTGCTCGCACCGCCGTCACCGCAACGGTCCACCCGTGGGTCGTGGCGACGGCTGTTAGGGCGGTCGGTTGTCGGCTTGATCGTGACGGTCGTCGGCCTGCTCGCGGTCAACGCGTGGGCCGCGCCCGAGCCGCCTGCGCAGCCCGGCACGCAGCGGCCGGCATCCGCACCCGCACAGGAACAGCAGCCACCGCTGCCTCTGCCGACTGTCCCGAACAACGACTGCACACCGGAGTCACCGGAACCAGCCTGCCACTTTCCGACCGCCTCACCGCGCCCGTCAATACCGGCGACGCCGCTACCACCGATCACCGAACTGCCCCCGCCGCCGAGCTGCGCACCCGAGCTGATCGGGTGCACGCCGAGCACCCCGACCTCCGCGCCCAGCACCACGTCGCCCGCACCGTGTGCCGGCGAGGACTGCATTCCGCAACCCAGCACGCCCCCACCGTCCACGGGTCCGGGCGAGGTCGGTCCGGGCATCGACGGGGTCACCGCGGACTGCGGAATCACCAACATCGAAGGCTGCATCAACAAGGCCATCAACGCCGTCTTCCGCGACCTGGTCAAGTCCGCGCTCGATCCCCTGCTCAAGCTGCTGGGGACCACCGCGTTCACCACCCCGACCCTCGACTCGCTACCCGGCGTGGCAAACGTGTGGAACAACTCCTGGCTGATCGTGATGGCCTGCTACAGCGGGCTGATCATGATCGGCGGGATCATCGTGATGTCACACGAGTCGGTGCAGAGCCGCTACTCGCTCAAGGAGATCGCACCCCGGCTCGTCGTGTCGTTCTTCGCGTCGATGCTGTCGCTGTTCCTCATCGACAAAGCGATCCGGCTCGCGAACGCACTGTCGGCCGCAGTCCTCACCGACGGCGTCGATCCACCCAAGCTCGGCGACACCCTGACCGAGCAAATCAACGGCGCCTACTCCGCGGCCGTGTCGGGCGGGCTGTTCCTGGTGCTGCTGCAACTGGCGCTGGTGACCGCGATGATCGCGCTGCTGCTGGTCTACGTGGTGCGCGTCATCCTCACGCTGATTCTGATTGCCTCCGCGCCGATGTGGGTCGCCTGCCACGCCCTCCCGCACACCGACGGCATCGCGCGCTGGGGCTGGCGAGCGCTCGGCGCGACACTCGGCATCGAGGTCGCCCAGTCGCTCACGCTGATCACCGCCGTCAACACCTTCCTCAACGGCGGCGTGCGGCTGTTCAGCTCCATCGGCGGCGGACTGATGATGCTCTTCGCCGTCCTCGGACTGCTCTACATCCTGTTCAAGATCCCGTTCTGGTTCCTCTCCGCCACCAAGCTCGGCACAGGCCGCTCCTTCCTCGGCGGCTTGGTCAAAGCCTTCGTCGCGGCCAAGACCTTCGGTGCCATCGCCGGACGCTCCGGTGGTTTCGGCCCCTCCCGCGCAGCCGTCGGCGCGGGAGCCGCCCCTCGTGCCGGAGGCAGCCGTCCCGGAGTCGCCGATCCACCCTGGCCCGCGCAGCCGCGCATGGCCCCAACACCCGAGGTGGTGAACAGGCGCATGCAAGAGCACTACGAGGCAGAACGGCTGCGCGCCGCACGGCGCACACGCCTGCCCTCCCAAGAACCGCGCTTCCTACAACCCAACCCCCAGGCGACCACCCACGACCCAGCAGTCATCCCTCCCGTTCTCGGCAAACCCACCGCGCCGGCATTCAGCTCCGCTCCCCGGCCCGCCGCGCCGATGCCGCAGCGTGGCCGCGCGCGGCCACCAGTCGGCATGCCCCGGTTCCAGACCGCCGGCTCGCCGCAACGCCCCGACGGCGGCGGCGCACCGCCGGCACGGCCGGTCGCGGTCGCCTCTGTCCCGCCACACCTGCGTTTCCAGCCGCCCACACCCGAACCCGGCCACGTGTCCCAGCCCATCACTCCCCCGGCACCGGCGCATGCAGTTCCGGCATTCCGGCCGGCGCACCCCGAGCAGCGAATCGGCGACGCCCGACGGCGCACGCAGTCCGTGCCGCCGCTCGCGTTCCGAGCGCCGCCCTCGTCGACGACCGGGTCGAAGTCCGTTCCGAAGTCCCCGCCACATGGAGGTGAGACGTCATGACCCAGCCCGTGCGCATCCCGTCCGATGTCGATCGCGAAGACCGCATCCTGGCCAACCTCACAGCGCGGCAACTGGCCATCCTCGCGGTCACCGGGGTCGTTCTCTACGGCACCTGGACCCTGTCCCGCCACGTCGTGCCGCTGCCGGTGTTTCTCATCTTGGCGGTGCCGGTCGGCGTGATCGCCGCCGTGCTGGCCCTGGGCCAGCGGGATGGCATGAGCCTGGACCGGCTCCTGCTCGCAGCGGTCCGGCAGCGGCTGCAACCGCGCCACCAGGTGGCCGCACCCGAAGGCATCCGCGACGCGCCCGAGTGGCTGACCAGCCAGGCCGCCGCCGTCGACAACGAGGGACTCGTGGACGGTTCGCAGGTGTCGCCGGCGCCGCTGCGGCTCCCCGCCGAAGGCGTCACCGACGCCGGTGTCATCGACCTCGGGGCTGACGGGGTGGCCATGGTCGCGGTCGCCAGCACCGTGAACTTCGCGTTGCGCACGCCCGGCGAGCAGGAGGCGCTGGTGGCTTCGTTCGGCCGGTACCTGCACTCGATCTCCGCACCCGTGCAGGTGCTCATCCGGGCCGAACGGCTGGACCTCAGCCAGCAGATCAGCGACCTGACCGACGCAGCTCCCGGGCTGCCGCACCCGATGCTCGAAGCGGCGGCGCGGGAGCACGCCGCCTACCTCAACCAGCTGACCCGCTCTACGGACCTGCTCCGCCGCCAAGTGCTGCTCGTGCTGCGCGAACCCGTCCGCGCCGCCATGCCGGCCGACGGACTCGGCGGCGCCTCGCCACTGGCTGTCCTGCGTGCTCGCCGGGACCGCGCCCGAACCGACCAGGTGACCGAGACCGCGCGTCGGGCCGCGGAGAACCGGCTCGCTCGGCGTCTCGGCGAAGCGATCGAACTGCTGTCCCCCGCCGGAATCACGATCACCCCGCTGGACGCCGGCCAGGCCACCGCCGTGCTCGCCACGGCCTGCAATCCCGACAGCCTCGTGCCTCCGGCGGCTGGGCTTGCCGGCACAGACGACGTAGTCACCACAGCCGTCACCGACCTCGACGACGAGCCATCCTTCGCGGCTCAGAGCCGTCCGCGTGGCGCTACGGCAGCGATGACGACGGCCGTCGATGACTGGGAAGGCGGCGAGCTGTGAGGAAGACATTCGGCCGCACTCGAGGCCGCGGGGCCGCACCCACGGACACGGCACGAGGTCGGGCCAGTGCGTTCACCCCGGACTCGTTGTCGGTCGCGCCCCGGCACCTGGAGATCGGC
Organism: Amycolatopsis sp. cmx-4-37; assembly: GCA_049998055.1. Taxonomy (GTDB): domain Bacteria; phylum Actinomycetota; class Actinomycetes; order Mycobacteriales; family Pseudonocardiaceae; genus Amycolatopsis. Next base: position 243,712 of record JAEBEK010000012.1, read on the forward strand.
GGCGAGTGGGTGGCCTCCTTCGCGGTCACCGGCTACCCGCGCGAGGTGTACCCCGGCTGGTTGCAGCCGCTGCTGACCTACCCCGGCCGTGTCGACGTCTCGCTGCACATCGAACCGATCGACCCGGTCACCGCGGCAAACCGGCTCAAGCGCCAGCTGTCCAAGTTCGAGTCCGGGCGGCAGCACGCCAGCGGCAAAGGACGGCTGCTCGATCCGATGGTCGAGGCCGCCACCGAGGACGCCTACGACCTGTCCGCCCGCGTCGCCCGCGGCGAAGGGAAGCTCTACCGGCTCGGCCTGTACTTGACCGTCCACGCGGCCAGCGAAGCGGATCTCGCCGAACAGGTCGGGGCAGTGCGGGCGCTGGCGGCGTCGCTGCTGATGAACGCCCAGCCGACCACCTACCGGTCGCTACAGGGCTGGGTCTCCACACTGCCGCTGGGCCTGGACCTGATCGGGATGCGCCGCACTTTCGACACCGCCGCGCTGTCCGCCGCGTTCCCGTTCACCAGTCCTGACCTGCCGCCGGCGGACCCGACGAGCGTCACGGCGCCGGCCGGGGTGCTATACGGGTTCAACGTCGGCAGCCAGGGTCTCGTTCACTGGGACCGCTTCTCCGCCGACAACTACAACTCGGTCATCCTCGGCCGGTCCGGCGCGGGCAAGTCCTACCTGGTGAAGCTGGAGACGCTGCGCAGTCTCTACCGCGGCGTCGAGATAGCGATCATCGACCCGGAGGACGAGTACCGGCGACTGTGCGAGGCCGTCGGCGGCACCTACGTGCACCTCGGCGATCCCGCAGTCCGGATCAATCCGTTCGACCTGCCGATCACGATGCTCCCGGACGGTCGCCGCACCGCGCCCAAGGACGCGCTGACCCGCCGAGCGCTGTTCCTGCACACCGTCATCGGCGTTCTGATCGGCACCGAGCTGGCCGCGCCGCAGCGCGCCGTGCTCGACCGGGCAATCCTGGACACCTACCGGCGTGCCGGGATCACCAGCGACCCGCGGACGTGGAGCCGACGGGCGCCGCTGCTGGCCGACCTTGCCGCAGTCCTCATCGGCACCGACGATCCGACCGCGGCTGATCTCGGCTCCCGGCTGCATCCGTTCGTCGAGGGCGCGTTCTCCGCGATGTTCTCGGGCCCGACGACGACCAGGTCCGAAGGGCACCTGACCGTGTTCAGCCTGCGCGACCTGCCCGACGAACTCCGCCCGATCGGCATGCTGCTCACCCTGGACACGGTGTGGCGGCGAGTCTCCGACCCGGCCAATCGCCGACCGAGGCTGATCACGGTCGACGAGGCGTGGTTGCTCATGCAGGACCCGGCCGGCGCGCAGTTCCTCCACCGCCTGGCCAAATCCGGCCGGAAACGCTGGGCCGGCCTGACCATCGCAACCCCGGACGTCAGCGACGTCCTCGGCACCGAACTGGGAACCGCGATCGTGGCCAACGCCTCGACACAGATTCTTCTGCGTCAAGCGCCGCAGGTGATCGACGAAGTCGTCGCAACCTTCAACCTCTCTGAAGGAGAGAAGCAATTTCTGATCTCCGCGGACAAGGGGCAGGGTCTGCTCAGCACCGGGACTCAGCGGGTCGCATTCCAGTCTCTGGCATCTCCTCAGGAAAATGCCCTGATCACGACCGACCCCGCGGAGCTGGCGGCAGCGGCCGAGTACACACCCGACACCGGTGATAGCGCGTTCGTCGACCTCGGCGGCGATGACGACATCGTCCTCGATGCGGACGCCGTCGACTAGCTCGAAACCGGCATCGCCGAGTAGAGGCGGCCACAACAGGTCACCCGCCGTTTCCCTCTATATCCCGACGTTCAGTCTTATGAGGTAGTCATGCCTTCGCACAATCCATCACCGGCGGCTGCTTCACGGCCGCGCCGACTCCTGACACAGAACCGCGAACTGCGCGCGATCGGCGTGTGGAACTGGACGCTACCCGCGCTCGCCGCACGGCTGCCCGACGGCCGAACCCAGATCACCTGCCCGGCCGCCTCAGCATGTACCCACATCTGCTACGCCCGCAACGGAACCTATCTCTTCCCGACAGTCAAAGCCAAGCATATCGCCAATCTCGCGTACGTCATGGACGACTTGCCCGGCTGGACGGAGGCAATGATCCGCGAGCTGTCGGCGCCGCGGTTCAACGGAAAATTCGTCCGAGTCCATGACGCTGGCGATTTTTTCAGCGATGCTTACACTCTGGCGTGGTGCCAGGTGATGCGCTCGTGCCCACAGGTCACTTTCTACGCCTATACCAAGGAGATTCGGCGCTTCAAGCGACTAATCGAGCCCGACCCACCCGGCAACTTCCTGTGGGTGTACAGCTACGGCGGCCGCGAAGACGCCCTCATCGATGCTGATCGAGACCGCGTCGCCGACGTATTCCCCGACGAGAACTCCATCGCCGAAGCGGGATGGTCGTCACAGGAAGCCTCAGACCTGCTGGCCGTGCTCGGCCCGCGACTGGTCGGGGTTCCCGCGAACCGCATCCCCCATTTCCTCAAGAAGATGGCCGGTCGACGCCTGTCGGACTGGCAGGCCGAGATCGACGCCGACCGGATACGCAAGCGGAGCCGTCATTTGCGACTGGTCTCGCACACCCGCGACGTCGCAACCGAACGCCCGGACAACGCGGAGTCCCCAAGCGAGCGAGGACGGCGCGCAGCGTGAGCTGCCCGTCCGCCCTGCAGTGCGTTGTCGAGAAGGGAGGTCTGATGTTGTCTGCTCAGCCGTTGGCACCGACATCGGTGGTGCAGGACTACCTGCGTGACCCGAGCGCCGTGGTCCGTGCGGTCCTCGCCGCGCTTCGGGAAGGATTGGCATCGTGGGGGCCCGTCCTGGTGCCCGCACTGGTGCTCACGCTCGCCGGCGTCCGCATCGGCCGACGGTGGTGGATGCGTCGCTGCCATGACCGGATGGCCACCGATGCGCGGATCGTGACGGTGCTGGCGCCGCCGAGTGTGGATCCGGATGGAGCGGCGGCCCTCTACTCGAACCTGGTGGGCCTGCTGCGCTCCGGGTGGAAGCGCCGGGTACGAGGTCAGCCGCACGTCGTGTGGGAGTACGTGTTCTCCCATTCTGGGGTCGTCCTTCGGCTGTGGGTGCCTGGAGTCGTGCCGCCGGGCATGGCCGAGCGCGCGGTCGAGGCAGCCTGGCCGGGAGCGCACACGCGGACAACACCGGCGAAACCTCCGATACCCACGACCGTTCCGCCGGGGAAGGCGGTCGAAGCCGTCGGTGGTGAGCTGCGGCTGGCGCGCAGCGAAGCTCTACCCATCCGATCGGACTTCCCCGCCGACCCGGTCCGGGCGCTGCTGGGTGCGCCCGTCGGGCTGGCAGCTCACGAGCGTGCCGTCGTGCAGATCCTCGCGCGGCCCGTCACCGGCGCGCGCGTCCGGACCGCTCGGCGGGCCGCTCGACGCATCCGCGCCGGCGGCTCCGCCACGCGCATCAGCCGCCTCCTGGACCTGATCACGCCGCACACCGGCTCACGCCGACCGGGCGCGGTCACCAGGAAGCCGGTGACGGACAATCAAACGTCGCTGGAAAGCGCAGCTGAGGATCGGGTCATCGTGGCCAAGCAGAGAGGCTCCCAGTACGAGACCCGAATCCGGTACGCAGTGGCCACGCTCGTCGACGAGCACACCACCAGTGCCCACCGAGCGCCCGCGCGGGAACACCTGGCAGGCCGCGGTCACGCCATCGCCAGCGCGTTTGCGGTCTACGGCGAGCACAACTACTACCGACGTGTCCGGCTCGCCGACCCGATCCGAGCGGCCGCTGAACGCCGGCTCGGGTCTGGCGACCTGCTCTCGATCCCCGAGCTGTCCGCACTCGCGCACGTTCCCACCGACGAGACCGTGACCGGGCTGCAGCGCGCCGGGGCGAAAGCAGTTCCACCGCCTCCCGGGATCGCGACCAAGGGCCCGGAGATCAAGCCGATCGGCGTCACCGACTCCGGTCACGCGCGGCCGATCGGACTGCGGGTGGCCGACGCCCGGCATCACCTGCACATCCTGGGCGCGACGGGCTCCGGCAAGTCCGAGCTGATGGCCCGGATGATTCTCGATGACGCCGACGCCGGCCGCGGCCTGGTCGTGATCGACCCGAAAGGCGACCTCGTGTCCGACCTGCTCATGCGGCTACCGAGACGGCTCGGCGAGAAGGTCACACTCTTCGACGCCGACAGCCGCTCCCGCCCACCGATCCTCAATCCGCTCGAGGGCGCCGACACCGCCCGTACCGTCGACAATCTCGTCTCCATCTTCTCCCACGTCTACGCCTCCAGCTGGGGGCCGCGGACCGAGGACATCCTGCGCTCGGGGCTGCTGACCCTGCGCGAGCTACCCGGCACCCCGACGCTGACCGACCTGCCGAAATTGCTGACGGTTCCCGCGTTCCGGCATCGCGCGGTCGACCAGCTCTCCGACGAGATCCTCGTCGGGTTCTGGAGCTGGTATGACCAGCTGTCCGAGGCCAGCCGAGCCCAGGTTGTCGCGCCGCTGATGAACAAGCTCCGGGGCCTGTTGCTGCGTCCGTTCGTCCGCGCCGCACTCTCCGGCGGCGAATCCACGGTGGACATGGACACGGTCCTTGATGGCGGGATCTGTCTGGTGCGGCTGAGCAAGGACGCGCTCGGGATCGACACCACCCGCCTGATCGGATCGGTCATCGTCGCGCGCACGTGGCAGGCCACAACCCGGCGAGCCCGGATACCGCAACGCGAACGCCGCGACGCCGCCCTCTACCTCGATGAATGCCACAACTTCCTGAACCTGGCCTACCCCATCGAGGACATGCTGGCCGAGGCCCGCGGCTACCGGATGTCGATGACCCTCGCACACCAGTACCTGCGCCAGCTGCCGCCCGACCTGAAAGAAGGCATCTCCGCCAACGCACGGTCGAAAGTCATCTTCTCAGCGTCGCCCGAAGACGCGCGCGAGCTGGCCCGGCACACCACGCCGCAGCTCTCGGAACACGACCTAGCCAACCTCGGCAAGTTCCACATCGCCGCACGCCTGGTCGTCTCCAGCGAAGAGGCGCCCTCGTTCACCGGCGTCACCGAGAAGCTGCCACCGGCGATCCCCGGGCGAGCGCGAGAGATCCGGCGCCTCGCACGCGCGAATGCCCAGCTCCGAACAGAGCCCGCAGTCGCCGAAAACGAGCAGGCCATCAGGTCTGACCCGCGGCGCGCGGCCTGACACCCAACCTGGCCCTGCTCGTCCCTGACGCGCAGGCATGTCTTCCGCACTTGGAGGTCTCGACCCGATGGTCTCGAATCTCACCCCGCAGCGGCAGCTGCGCACGAGCCGACCACAGCGCCCAGCGCCACGCGTACTCAATTCCTCAGAGCACCATGCGTGGCTGGCCGGGCATCTCACCGACCGCGACCGCTGGCTGTGCCGGATGCTGTTCGAACATCACGTCCTCACCAGCACCCAGATCGTCGACATCGCCTTCTCCGGACGACGGTCGGCGAACCTGCGTCTGCGCAACCTGTACCAGTGGGGCGTCGTCCACCGATTCCAGCCTCATCGGGACCACGGCTCTCATCCGATGCACTACGTCCTCGATACCGCCGGAGCTGTCGCCCTCGCGCGCGAAGACGGCATCGATCCGAAAGATCTGCGATACAAGCGGGAACGCGAGATCGGGCGCGCATTCTCGATGCAGCTGGCCCACACCGTCGGCTGCAACGAACTGTTCACGAACCTGATCCGCCGAGGGCGTCAGCCCGGCGCCAGCGGGACGCTGACGGCCTGGTGGTCGGCCGCCCGCTGCAAGCGGCTCTGGGGGGACATCGTCACCCCCGACGGCTACGGCCGCTGGCGCGAGGCCGGCCGGGACATCGAGTGGTTCGTCGAGTTCGACTTCGGCACCGAGCAGCTCTCGCGGCTCGCAGGCAAGCTCGTGCGATACGAACGGCTCGCAGAGACGACGGGCATTACGACGCCGGTGTTGATCTGGCTACCATCGGCCCAGCGTGAGGCCAACGCGCGCCGAGCACTGTCCGACGCCCTCCACGCTCTTACCCGTCCCGCGCGGGTCCCGGTGGCGACCACCAGCAGCGCCGCAGCTTCCGATGCACTCGACATGGCCGCGACGCGCTGGTGCCGCCTCGACAGGCCGGCGAACGGAGGGCGTGCAGCACTCGCGGATCTGCCCGGCCTATGGCCGGGCCTGCGTTCCCCCGCGCCCAGCACAGCCGGCCGACGCCCGACAGCTGACGCGTCCGTCTCCCAGGAACGGGAGGCGCCTTCGCCGATCCCTCCCCCCGCTCCGCCGCGCCGGACGAGGTGACGCCTCATGACCAAGTTCGCCACCACCTGCATCGCATTCGCCGTCGTGCTCATGCTCACCGTCGCAGGCGGCGCCATCGCAGTCGTCCAGTCCGTGTTCGCGACCTCCGGTGGAGGCGTCAACTGCGCCCCCGCGGGCGCGACGGCCACTTCGGCGGCGGGATACGGGCCGCAACAGATGGACAACGCAGCAACGATCGTCGCGGTAGGACGACGACTGAACGTCCCGGAGCCGGGCTGGGTGATCGCGATCGCCACGGCCATCACCGAGTCCCGGCTGCAGAATCTCAACTACGGAGATCGTGACAGCGTCGGCCTGTTCCAGCAGCGGCCATCGCAAGGCTGGGGAACCGCCGCGCAGATCATGGACCCCGAATATAGCAGCGAGCAGTTCTACCGCCATCTTCTGGCGATACGGAACTGGCAAAGCCTCACCGTCACCGACGCAGCCCAGGCCGTGCAGCGATCGGGCTTTCCCGACCGATACGGGACTCACGAGCAGGAGGCTCGCGAGATCGTCGGCGCCATCAAGGGAGCGACGTGCCCACTTCCGGGGGGCGGAAATTGTGACTCCATCCAGGCGCCCAACTCGGCAGTCCTGGCCGCGATCACGTTCGCGTGCGGTCAGCGCGGCCTACCGTATCTGTGGGGTGGCAATGGCCCTCTAGCTGGCGACCGCGGATTCGACTGCAGCGGGCTGACACAGGCGGCCTACGCTGCTGCCGGCATCACGTTGCCGCGCACGTCGCCCGCTCAGTACGCCTCCGGGCCGCACGTCCCGAGCGACCAGGCGCTAGAGCCTGGCGACCTCGTCTTCTACGCTACAGCAGGACGGGTCCACCACGTTGGCTTGTACATTGGCGGCGACAAGATGATCGACGCACCCGATTTCGGACAGCTTGTGCAAGTACAACCTTATCGCCACGCAGGCGACGACTTCTACGGGGCGACTCGACCGAGCATGTAGACATTATCTACAAGGTCCTCAATGAACCTCTCGGCCTCTCGCCGGTTTTGTGTCAACCCCGGGCCTCGCCGGAAGTAATCCCGCGAATCGATGGGTCACAAACCCGCACCCCCCAGCAATCTGCATGCCGGCCGATCATCAAACCGCTCTGTCGCAAAGGGAACTGTAAATTCAATCCGGACGGACACCTAGGCCAACTCCAGAAAACGCGTAATCAACGACGGGAGAACCTACCTATAACCCGCGCACGCAATCGCGTGTCGACAAGCGTAACCAATGACAGAATCTTCACCAAATCACAATTGAGAGCCAATATTTGCCATCGGCCCAGATAGATACTGCTGAAGCAGCACATGTCGAAACTGGTAGACGGCACCTACTTTACGCAAGATTCCTCGATCGTGCGCGTCCTCCAGAAACAGAATAAGCGAACGCGGCAAGCGCCCGCGTAGCAACCGAGTTGTGATCCAGAATGTTGATGACGCATAGCGTGCATTGACACCCCCCAGAGCAACAAGGAATACAAAGCCGGAGAAAAGATTGAACTCATCACTGAAGAATGTCAAGTATGCGATCAAACAGAATGACCACAGAACAACATTGACGTATATATTTCTTTGGAAAACCTGGCGATCCGAGCCAAGCAAATCGCCAACATCCGGAAGATCCCTTGCGGCAAGTCGAGTCCGCACGTACATTTCCGAAACCAATAAACCGAGTGCAATACTCAAGTAGACAACGATGAATATCGTAATTAAAGTGGTCAGAAATCTGAGGTCATGAGTAATAATTTGCGGCTTGCTATAAACTTCAAGCCATAACATCAATGCCATCACGCTTCCAAACAACAGGAAAGCTACAGCAGATGCAGCCGCGCCGACCTTTATTGACTCTTTCTGCACAGTAGGGTCAGCCCACACGGGCAATCGAGGTCGAGTCGGAAATAAGAAGCCGATAAATCCACCGACTACCGTGCAGAACATCGAAGCGACGCCACTCTGGATTTCAATGTCAACTATGGCTCCAACAATATTCCCCGCCAGTGCTCCAAAGGAGGTCGCCGGAAGCAATATCCGTAACAAGATTTGACGCCACCCAGTTAGCATCTCGTGCAATCGCCACCAGGCGAACTCGACAGCGCCAGATCGAGTCATATATTGAGCAATAAATGACAGCCACTCGGTCGCCTGATCAGCCGTATAGACAGAATCGTGAGATAAATAAAGGTCCGGATGGGGTGTTTTCGAATAAGCCGCAGGCAGCAGGGAGCCAAGTAGGAGACTACGAATTTCCCGCGGATCATTGATTGCACACAGTTCCGCTGGATCCGTGTCCGGCCGAGCATAGGAAAACCGTGCAAGTGCAGCCATAAACGGAACAGACAAAACCTCCAACAATGGCCCGCCAGCACGTAGAGCAGCAAAGAAGGCGGACCAGCGGTCACCCTGAGCCGGCCGATGAAGATAGGAGATTACTTCATCCGCCGTTACAGGGAGAAGTTCGACAACCAGAGCGGATGCAAGAACATGACTACTATTGCGAACAAGTTCCTCGTACTCATCGACCCGACACGTCAACACAAACGGATTTCCACCGTCGGTTGAGGTATTAATTTCTACAAGAGCCCGCGCTCGATGCGCATCAGGTATCTCGTCTAATCCGTCAAGAATTGGAATCAGGCGACCAGAAGCAAGAAGTGCACGCCAAGTCGCGCTCGCGCCAAATTCTGGGTAGTCGCGACCGAGCTGATGGGCAGCCCAGTCATATAGCGACCGCCGGGGGTCCCACGACGACAGCGACAGCACAACTGGCACACGTGAGCCGTCAGAAAGTAAGTTCAACGCCATGAACGCCGCCATGACAGTCTTGCCCGCACCCGGTGGACCTAAGATAACCAGCTGCTGCCGCGGAAGCCGCTGAAATTTGACTGCCAGATCGTGCAGGTCTCCGCTGGCCCGTATTCGAACCGGCCTGCCAGCTACTGCATTGCCCACGATATTCAGCGCGGGCGCGGACACATCTCTGTTTGTGCTCACCCAACGAACTCTCAATGGCGCCGATAGGCTGATTCCACGCGCCTGCAGTTCATTCTTCCACTGCTCTCGCACACGCTCGGACAAAGCAGCCAAAGGTGGATCACTGGAGCGGCGCTGCAACCACAGGGTGCCAATAAGAGTGAGCACTCCAGATCCGACACCAAGGAGGGCAGCGACCGGCCACGAGACAAAGTTAGCTAGAGCTGCAAGAACACTGGCAAGCACGATCCCTAACGCGATCAACGGCCTGAATGCCATCCGGGCCTACCCCAAGAGTCCGCAACGTAGCATCATCTGTTCGGTGCACACTACACTACGAACAGGCGAAGCACGGACCCGCGTCGTGACACACGGTGAGCACGGACCGATCAAGTTGCAGGTACAAGCAAGGCAGATATTTTTTCCACAGGCTCGGTCTCTTGCAAGGATAAACTACGCTCGATGTGGAACCTCATTCGGCAGCAAATAGCCACTAATTAACGTAAGACGGTTGCACCTTATTAGTTAGTTACCTCTTTGCCAGGATGTCCCGGAGCGTCTTCTCGGGCAGGCCGACCGCCTTGCCCATCCTCTGCGTGCCCCAATCGGGGCGGGCCATCGCGAGGTCGACTACAGCCTTGTCGCGCGCCTGCTGATCATCTCGCTCTCGCTGCTTCGCCTGCGCAGTGCGGTCCCTGAGCGCCTTGTGAAGCTCTCGGCTGGCACTCCAGCGAGCCACCGCACGCGCACATCGCTCGACCGGGTCGTCCGACTCGATCGGGTCGATCGGGTCGATCGGCCGCTCGACCTCGACCCCGACCAGCTGGCCGGCGCGTGCGAGCCGAACCAGTAAGTCCACCTGTGCTCGGACCGATGCCTGCACCTCTGACAGCTCTGTTCCGCGGTACAGCGACTCAACCGAGCTGCCGCTTCCGACGGTGATGAACTCACGACATGCCTCGATGACCGCCTGAACCTCCGGCGTCACCTCCAGTGGCTCCACCGCGTCATCACCTGCGCTTCCTCGGGCCGCGTGTCGCGGCACCACCCTCGCTATATCGGTCTCCGAGGCGTTGACGTCGGCCGGGGTGCGCTGTTCGACCTGGTCAGCTGTCCTCCGGTGACACGGTAACGGGTCCCGGGTAGTACGTGCCGCCGGGCGTACTCCGCAGCTGGCGGTCCCGGGCCATCCGGCGGCAGGCTTGCTTGGCTTGGTCGACGGTGAGGCCGAGGCCTGCAGCGATCTGCGTCGGCGTCCTCCCCGGGTGCGCGCGGACCCAGTCGGCGATCCGCGCGCGGGTACGCGGGGGTTTCGGTGCGGTCACTCCTGCTCCTCCTGTCCGTGTGGCCACGCAACCGGCCGGCACGGGTGCGAACCGGCCGGTAGCGACGTCACGCGCCCCGGAGGTGCCGCTCGTAGTCGTCCTCGAGCCAGCGTTGCTGCCACGCCCGCAGGACGTGCGCGATCGTGCGGCCGTGCTCGCACACATCGATGTAGGCCTGCAGAGCCCGCTCCTGGTCACCATGGGCCAACTGGGTGAGGATTGACAGCAGTGCCGTCTTGGTCCTCAGGTACGCGGATGGCTCCACCAGCCCACTGCCGTCCAACCGGTGACCGTTGTCGACGCTGAGGAACGCCCGCATGTCGCCGCTCATGCCGTCGTCGCGGGCATCGGTCAGCTGGCGGAGCACGTGCAGCAGCGCGTCGGCGGCTCGGATGGCCGCGCCATGGTTTGCCGTCGCCTCGTTGTAAGCGCGCGAGCGAACCGAGCTTGGCTCGCTCAGGAAGTCGATGAGCGGCATTCCTAGGTGCTTGGCCGCGTTGACCTCGCCCAGTTCTGGCGACCGCGCCTGTCGTGGGAGTCCTTCTAATACATCGAACTCCCATCGGTAGATCGCCTTGAGCGGGCCACCCTCGGGCGCAAAACCCACGGTCACGCGGTCGACGCGGAACCATTGGTGATTGTCGGGCGAGCGTCCACGGCTCTGCCGCAGGTGCGCGGCCATCTCGTCGTCGGAGTAGGTTCGTGCGGTTCCGTCGCCGTCGGGCGCTTGCGTGATCCACTTCCCGGGCATGACGCCTCCCATCGTGTTGTCCGTGCCGTCATGGCGCGCGGCCGTCCGTGGGGACGGCCGCCACCAAGTGCGGCACAGGTCACGAGTTCGGGGTGGCGGCTCGTTGCCGCGCGACGGCCAGGTAGACGTCCGGGGCGCGGAGGTACCAGCGCTCGGCTGGCGTCTCGAACACGCTGTTCGGCGTCTCGGGGTCGCACCCGTGTTGCCGGATGTGGTCGGCCAGGGCGGTCACGGCACGGTCGAACTCATCCCACGGTTCCGGGTAGCGCCTCGACGCCTTCAGCAGGAAGTCGTACACGCGCCGGTCGTGCTCGGTCAGCTGGGCGGGCAGGTCCATCAGTTGCGCTCGGGCGTGGTCGACGGGGTCGAAGTAGAGTCCCGCGTCCCAGTGCTGCACGTGGTCGACCTCGTCGAGGTAGAGGACCTGGAGCGAGGCGTAGGTTCCCGGGTGTGGCTTGTTCCAGGGCTCGCCGGCTTTCTTCGGGTTGGTGGTCTGCGAGACGAAGCGCTGCTGCCCCTTCTTCGCGCCCTTCGTGGGCGTCTCGATCCAGTACCGGATCTTGCAGCGCAGGACGCGGCCGTAGGGGTAGTCGTCGACGACGTAGGCCGTCTCCGGCGACACGTGCCCGGTGAGAACGCGTACACGCCATGCGGGATCCGGGGCGATCGCCGGCGGGTTCGGCTCGGTGCTGGTTGCGTGTGCGTGGTGCTTCGTCAGGTGATCGGCCGTCTTCCATGCCCGATGCTCGACGCAGGTGATCTGCTGGTCTTCGGGCATACCGCAGTGCACCGCGGCTGCGTCTTGTACGGCGTAGGAGAAGAGCCAGCGCTCGGCGTCTGTCTCGACGTGCCATCCCGTTTCGAGGACACGGCCGTAGTCGGCGCTGAACTCAGCGTACTTCTCGGCAAATTCGGATCCCTTTCCCCAGCAATAGCGGTTAGACGGAATCTGATCGATAAGGACGTCGCGCGCCATGACGTCGTTCGTGCGGATCGCTTCGGCGAACTTCTCTGCGATTGTCGTCAACGCGTCGTTTTTGGGCATGGCTTATCACCTTTCGAATGCAGATTAGCGGTGACCGTACGGTCACGGCGTCGGCGCAGGACTGCCCGTACTGCGCCGCACCGATGTCACGCACGCCCAGCGGCGGAATCGAGCGTTGGCTCGATCCTCAGGTCAGCCCAGCCACGCATCCAAGGCTGCGACGTGCCGGGAACAGCTCGCCATCTGGCCGACCGGCACCGGCGCCGCGTGCGACACAGTCGATTACGACTTGGGCCTCAGCACGTACCAGAGGTTCCCGTGAACGTGGATGGTCCACTTGTCGTCGGCGTCCTCGGTCAGGCGTGCGAAGTGATAGCGTTCAAGCTCCTCCCACGCATAGGACGGTGCGCAAGCTTCCGCCGCGAAGTCGTTCTGCAGACTAAAGACTTCACAGCAGGTCGCGCGTTCTTTAATCGCGGCGATCTTGCGTCTGTGGTTGCGCGGAATGGTCGTCATGATGTGGTCGCTCCAGTTCATCCCGTACAGCCACGGCCCGGATCTTCCGCAGCGCTCGGTCTCTGCCTTGACCGGGTACGGACGCCCGCACAGGTGGCTGCGAGGTCAGCGTGCGAATCGCTCGAACACCTTCGGCCAGTCGACGTTGTCGAGCCCGAGCGCGCGCATGTCGCGCGCGGCGGTCTCGGTGGCGTACGCGGCCCAGGGCGGAACTACGGTCAATGTCGTGCGGGCGAACCGTTCCAGTGCTTCGGCGCCGCTCTTCGCCGCAGCGAAGGCGGCGTACTCGTGGTCGCACGCCAAGCACCCGATGACGACGTCCGTGGGATTCAACTTCGACAATCGCAGCGACTCTCGGGCGTTCCAGTCGTGTGTCAGCGCGCCCGACCACCCTTCGGCTTCCGTCGCGAACGTGCCCACCGGATCGCCGTTGAATGCTGTCAGGAACATCCCGTCGTTGCCAGGTTCGACGGTGTATGCCTCGTTGGGCGTCACCCGATCGTCGTTGATGGTCGGCCGCATCGGCCTCGGGAGCAGGTAATCGCTCGCGCCGGAGCTGCTGACGTCGTACTCGCGTTCGCCGTCCTGGCCGAAGGAGACTCGCACTCTGCGGTAGCCGTGCAGGCCCGGCTTACCGACGGCGGTTACGGTGCCGTTGCACAGGGCCGGTCCCGGTGACACCAGACCGCATACGGCCTGGCCGGTCTTGAATGGAAACGCATTGGCCACAGCTGTTCTCCCGTCGTTGTTGGTCTCATACCGGACTATGGGGTGCTCTCTTCCCACATCCACCCCGAACCTGCTCCGATCCAGTACAGGCCGGCGTCGTCCGGCTCGACCCGTTCAACCTCGGTGGTCGGTTCGCCGCTTGCGTCCACACCCGTGATGTAGGTGAGCGTGATGGCGTCGCCGTCCCATTCTGCGAGTGCGGCCCCGTCATCCTGCTGTCCGGCGTTGATCCGATTCGCCCACGCGACGACCTGTTGGGCCGTCACCCGGTCGAACCCTGCGGAGATGGAATACAACTCCTCATCCGTCGCGCCGGGAGGCGGCGGCGGGTAGTACGTGCGGATGACGTGTGCCCAGAAGCTCGGCGGGTCATCCTCCATCCCGATAGTCACGAACCCGTCGTATTCCTCAGTCGTTGTCACAAATCCACGCCTGCACTTCGGCCACGGTCTCGCTCGGGACGTGGGGCGACTCGAACACGACCACCCCGTCGTCGGTCACCTTGAACTTGCCGCCGTACTTGAACGTGGTGGCCCAGAGGAACCCGTCACGCTGGACCGGCCAGTACGTGACGCGTCGCTTCGACGGCGTGGTGAACTTCTCCACCGTCTCCCAGATCCAGTCACCGCCGATGCCGCAGATGTGATAGCGACCGTGTTCGTCCGGTTCGATCACCTGCGTACCGAGGTCTTCGTCGGGTGCGTAGTCGTCGAAGCGGGTGAGCACGATGTTCCGCCCACGCCACTCCGCGCGGTCGCCGCAGGTGGCGTCCTCGTTCGCGACGTTCGTCCACTTGACGACCCTTCGGGCCGTCGCACGATCGAACGACGGGTTTGGTACGCCGCGCGAGTGGTCGACGTTTGCAGGGAAGACGTCGCTCTCGCCCGTCGCGGTCGGGTCGATTCCGCGAATGGTGACATAACCATTATTTTCCACCGACACTGCCTTACCTTCCTGTTAGTCCACAACAGACACGGCGCGACCCGGCCCTCCCCCGTCGCACCGCTGCGCGTTGTCAACGATTAATCGGCGACCGCCACCTGCCTTGGATTACATGGCCGTTCACATTCATTACTTCGGGCACCACGCCCATGCGGGTACGTCAACGGTGTCGCTCTCGCCACCTCCGCGTCCGGGAATGCCACCCGGAAGCGTCACGCGGTCCGCGGTTGAGGCGAGCGAGCCGCTTGGAACAAGAATTCGACGCCAGGCGCTTGAAGCCACCTGGCGCCGTGCTCGCCATATCGGCGCGCGTAAATCTCGACGTCGTCGGCGTGGATCACCGAGCCATCGCAGCTTCGGCACACCAGATTGCGGCAGACGGCACAGGTGCCAATTACTTTGTGAACCGTGCCGCAGGACGAGCATGTAAGCCGCTTGCGTGGAGGCCTGACCGAATATCGGAGGGCATCCCAGCAACCGATGCGGTCCACCGGCCCGTCCGGATCACCCGTGTACTCGTAGACGGCAGTTCGTAGCTCGCCCGTGGGCATAACCACGGCATGAAACTTGTACAGCTTGCCGCCCAGCTCCCGATGCCAGATCCGGGCCATACCCGTCACGATGCCACCTTTGGGGCGGTTCACCGTGACGACCCGTGGTCGGCGGACGGCGGCGATCGGGCGGAGTGTCCCCGCATCCACCGTGTGCTGCGCCCGCCTGTACGGGTCGTAGAGAACGGTTCGCCCCTTCCCGACAGGGATTGCGGGCAGGTGAAGCCCGCGGATCTTGCGCCCGGTGCCGGCCTCAGTGCCCGCGAACCACGCGACCTGTACGCCGCGCCTCAATCGTCCGGGCTCCAGTTCCAGATGGGCACGTCCACCGAGTAATTCTTGCCGCCACCACGCTGGGGGAGACCTCCTCGGAACCGCCAGACCGTCAGGGTTACGCGGTCGTCGGTCGGCGTGAGCTTGCTCAGGTCGGTGGCGATCGTGGCGGGTCCCCCCGAGCAGGACACGACGGTTTCCGTCCGGTGGGTACTGGCGTTGAAGGTGATGGACGCGTGCCCGTCATCGGGGTACTGGCCGACCATGCCGCCGATCACGCCGAGCGTGTCCGGCTTGACCAGCGATCCGGCCCAGCGCCAGGGCGAGGCGAGACGCACGGCGTCGCCCGGCATGGGTTGGTCCTGTCTCTCCACGAACAGTGGTTCGAGCCGGATCCGCACGCGTTCTGTTGCGAGGTCCTCCGTGGTGACCTCGAGCGGCAGGCCGTGCTCGCCGGTCAGCGTGAGTGGAGCGTCCGAGTGGATGCTGTAAACGCGCTTCGCCACGACGGCTCGTGTCTCGACGCCGTCCCGGGTGACGATCACCCGGTCGCCGCGGTCGAACGACGCCATCACCATGCGCGCGTACCGTTCGCTACTTTCCATTGCCTTAACCCTTCCTCGTTTGACCATGTGGGCACGGCTACCGGCTCCGATGGATAAGGTCTTGAATCCGCATGTAGCAGGTCACGCACAGCGGGATTCGCCGCCCGTCCTCGGCCTCTACTTGGTGTTCGGCCTCCCGGATGCACAACGTTCCATTCGATGCCGGCATCTCGCACATGGGAACGTCGGCGTGTTCGCAGAACAGGTCTGGCGATAACCAAGTGCCCGGAACGAAGGATGTGTGACCATCCGGATATTTCCAGTTCGGGCGAACGACGCGGATAATTCCGATCAGCTCGAACCATGGATTTTCTTCGAGAGTCTCGAACAACTCGGTGCGGGTCGCCGCCCCGAACGTCAATTCATGTGGCCAGGGGGTGTCACAACGGACGAGGCAGTTAGCGTGCCACGGCTCCAACACAACCGCGGCCGCCTGAACGTACATGCGGATAGCGCAGGTTTCGTGCATCTCGACAATTCCGCGCGGCGTCACGACTCGCTGCACACGAGCAGTCCGCGGGAAGAAGTCCCAATCGCATCCCGGAGCGTGACAGGTTACTCCTTCCTCGTATTTTCGGACATGCCGTATCGTCTGCGCGAACCACCCGTCGCCGAGGTGGTCCCCGAGGGACAGAGCGGGTACGTGTTCGGTCCACACGATGCCCGGGTAATCCCGGTGTTCCACTTTTCGACGATGCAACCCTGCCCTCCATTCTCGTAGGTTGTGCGTCGCCTACAGCTGGTCCGCGCCGTCCCATTCGCCGCCGGTGATCTTCCGTATGCACGTACGTTCCGTCTTGGGGCGCGCGATGGGCTTCGAGCTGGTGGCGACGAACGCGGCGAAGCCTTTCGACCGGGAGTCCGGCCAGAAGTGGCCGATCTGTTCGCCGTCGCGGAACACGCGGACGGTTCCACCCGCCGGGTGCCGTTCCAGGGTGTACGCCATATCAGTTCCTTTCGCTTGACCATGCGGTCACGGCCGGGCGCGGGCCGAAGTGGACCGCGCCCCGCCGATGGCGCACGGGCGCTACAGCGTTTCCCAGGACCCGTCTTCCCGTCGGTACTGAATTTCGACGCATCCCGAGTCCGGCTGTGACAAGTCGTAAAGCGGGCCGAAGTCGTCCTCAGCTCCCGCGTTGTCGCCGATGTCGAGGATTCGCCCGGCGTGAATGACGCGGTTGTCGGCGGCGTGGCCGTCGAAGTCGACGTCCACCAGAGTGCGCCACTCGCGGCCTTCACCGTTCGCGAGGCGGGCGAGGAGTTCGGCGGGCGCGTTTCCCGGCCCGGTCATGCCGTTGCGGCTGGATTCCGTGTCCTCCAGGAGGGGGGCCGTGTCGGGGTCGTCCGCGTCGAGGTTCTGGCAGTAGGTGTGGTCAACGATCCAGGCATACGTACCGGACATGTTGCGTCTCCTATGGTTTCGTCTTGACCGTGTGGTCACGGCGTGCGTCCGTCCGAGGTGGATGGACGCCACCGAGGGCACACGGTCTACTTGCTCCGTACGTGGACGTATGCGGACGGCCCGAAGAACACGTAACCCTCTTGCTCCGTGTCGAGCCGCTTAGCCCAGAAGCGGAGCATGTCCCGGCCGAAAGTGTCCTGCCAGTCCTCGGCCGGCCGGAGGATCTCCGCGTCGCTCGGCCAGTGAGCGGACGTCACAACCATGCCGGGCCTCAAGTCCGTAACCGGCATTTCCGCGTCAAGGTCGACGCGGGCGCCATCGGGCCCCGCGAGCGTGCCCGTGCCGTCTTCGTGGGCCTCGAACGTGAACCCGTCCTGCTCCGTCTCCATCGCTGCCCTTCCTTCCGTTTGACCGTGCAGTCACCGCGCGGGAACGTCCGGAGTGGACGTTCCCCACGGACGGCGCACGGGTCTTGCTAGCCGTTACGCCGGATCATGCGGGCCGAGTTGTCCAGGCTGGTCCGCTCGTCCACGTGGAATGCGTACTGCTTGCGCTTGTCCCCGTAGCCGCGCGTCACGCGCAGCGTGAGCCGGTCCGTGTGCAGACCGGCGTCACGGATGACGTCCGAGTTGTTGTCCGCCACCCAGGACAGGGACAGCGTGTCTCCCGGGCGCAACGCCTGGGCGATGGTCGGCCACGTCCCGTCTCCGTAGTCCTTACCGCTAATCGATGCGTACGCGGCGAGTCTCGGCGCACCCTCACCCCAACCGGTAGACCACGAGGTCGAGCCGTCTCCGTAGCCGCTCGCGAAGAAGTTGGTCTCGATTTCCCGGAATCTCGACCAGGCGAAGTCCCGCGCGTCGGGGAACAGCCGTTGCTCGCGCGCCGTGTAGACGCCGCCGGACCCGCGTTCCCGGTACGCCCGGATGAACGCCCGGCCGTCGTGGGTGTGAAATGAGAGGCTGTCAGCCGCACGGAGCGCGGCCAGCGCCTCCGCGTCCAGTGCGGCAACCGCCGTAGTTGTCGTCATGCCCTGCCCCTTTCTTTGACCATGCGGTCACGGCGCGGGAACGTCCACACGGGACGCTCCCCACCGATGGCGCATGCTCAGCGACCGCTGATGCGGGCGAAGTAGCCGCGCACCGACAAGATCACCCAGCACCAGGTACGGTCGGTGAACCCGTGCGCCGCGCTCACTGTGTGCTGGTCCGCCCGAGGGACCGGCACGGCGACGCCGTCACTCATGCCCGCCACGTAGTACTCGGAGACGTCCGACCGCACCATCGTGTTGACGTTCCACACGTCGTCTTCCACGCGGTCGGCGAGCAGCTGCCGCGCCATGTGGTCGGCGACCTCGGAGAGGTTGTGAAACATCAGGTATTCGGTCGTCTCCTCGCCGTTGTCGCACCAACCGTCCGCGTGTTCGTGCCACACTTCGGTTTCGACGCACAGCGTGTACCGGCCGTGGTACTCGCGCACCCACGTCCGCAGGTAATCCAGCTCCCGCGTGATCTCGGCGAGCTGTGCCCGCCCGTACTGGTCCGCCGTGTCGGCGAACAGCTTGGCGTTGCGTTCGATGCATTTCAGCAGCCGCCAACCATCCGCGTGCCCAGTGGTGGCGAAGCGGATCATTTCCGCGTCGCTGTTGGCGGATGAGATGTACCCGGCCGCGATGCTGCGAGCCTGTTCTGTCGTCGTCTTTCTCATTCCTGCCCCTTTCCTTGACGGTGTGGTCACGGCGGTCACCGTCCATGTGGGACGGTGCCCACCGATGGCACACGCTCACGCCGCGACGTTCGGGCAGCTCTCCGCGAGAATCTCCCCGCAACCGCCGCACCGGTCGCCACACTGCCCCGGCTCGTATCCGTTGTCCGCGTGGCAACCGTCGTGAACCTGGTTCGCGAAGATCGCTTTCGGGAAGTCGCCGGAGTCGAACGAGTCTTCCGCCGCGCGGTTGATCCCGAACCGGTCCGCGACGTTGTCCAGCTCCTGGTCAACCCCGATGGACGTCGCGGCGATCTTCGTGAACCCACCTGCGCGAAGCTCTTCGATGATGCACGGCGGACAGTAGATGTCTGCCTGGTAGGTGTAGCCGACGATTTCCGTTGCGTACATTGGATTTCCTTTCCTTTGCCTAGACCTAGCGGTCACGGCGAGCGCGCACCCCTATGCGCGCCAACGAAAGCGCTAGGACGCGCGAAGCTTTCGCCGATCCGTAAGCGTGACGACGTGCCCGAATCGCGACCCGTTCTCACTCCGAATGAATGCGCGGTCGATGGGAACCCCGCCCGTCTTCCCGTCGGGGAACGCCCGACGGTGGTCGTACTCGTCCAGCTCTCGCCAGCCGTCCGCCAGCAGGCCGGCGGCAAGCATGCTCACCGCGTATGACTCCGTGGTGCTGCTCTGCCAGTGTCCGACATGCCACGCGGGACGGTCGAACGGTGCGGCCTTGAACTCCGCCGGGTGCTCATGCACGAGCGTGTGGTTACGTGCCATCGGATGGCTTCCTTTCTGTTTCGGGTGATTCGGCCTAGCGGCCATGGCGCACGCGCGGTTCCCCGCGCGTCACCAAAGCCGCTAGCACCAGTCGTCGTCGTGATCGGTCGTGCCGTCGGGGTTCTGGCCGTTCCCGAACCGCTCGATCCCTTCCCGGAACGCCTCACGGAACCCCGGCGCACCCGAGTACACGTGGTCGTCCACTCCTTCCATCGGGTCGCCCGCGTAGGCGTTCGCGTAGTTCGCCGCGTTCCACCCGCTGTTGAGCCCCGCTTCGCGGATGCTTTCTGCTGCGTGCGTCATTAATTTCTCTCCCCACCTTCAGACTCTGACTTGGTTCCCATGGCGCTACGCGGGCGACCCGCGTAGCGCCAAATCGAATCAGCAATTGATCTCCGCTTGTTTATTTCCCTTCAGGCTGTGCACAACGGGCACGGCGCGGGTGTGGGCGCGAGCGTCCACACCCGACCGTGCTCTTTGTGAAAACGGCATACCTCTCTTACTCCAGAAATTCGACAGAGATGCGCAGCGGACCGGACGGGCGCATAAAAGTGCGCACCTAGGTCAACGGTTCGCCAGAGTGGCGCGTACGTACTGCGGTCGAATTGGCGCGTAGAGAATCCGTGCCGTCGCCCACCCGGAGCACCCTCTCACGGTGCGCCCGGGGCTGGTTTGGTCGGCGATACGCCGACGGTCGAGTACCTGTCACACGCCTGGCCCGTGCTCGCGTTGCGCGTCCGAAAGGGCGCGAGGTGTAGCCGTGCATACGGTCCACACGTCTCTCGTCTGTGCGGTCGGCGCTGTCACCACCAACACGCGAGCCGGTTCCCAGGGGAAGGCACTTCGCTTTCACCGCACACGCCTGGTCTCCTCAGCTGGACAAGTCAACAGCGCATACCATGCGCAGGTCGCAACCCTGCTAACGTTTTTGCACGTCCGGTCTGTCACGCCGAACGCGGAGCGGTGAAAGCTAGCTCACTATGTAGTTCTCAAGCTGCCTACTGCACAAGACGCGGCTAGGCGTTGCACGACCGGACGTCACGATGGGTTTTCATTCCCACCGAACAATGGTTCGGCGAGAATGCGTCGTGATCGCACCCTTTCCCTTGCGGCTAGCTGGAGCTACTTCCCCACATCACGCGACAATGCGCGTTGCGTGACACGGCAGGAATGCGCTCCCCATCTTGACCGGCAAGCGGTTTACCGATTGAAATCGGCGATCCTCAGCCCAGAGGGTGGTCTAGTCGTACATGCAGTCCGGAAGATCGTTTCCCATATTGCGGCACCGCCTCCAGCGTTCCGGTTCAAGTTCCCCGGTCCGCCTCTGCGGTACGTCAACTATGCAACCACCCCGTACGTGGTGCTGCAAGATCCCCCGTATGTGACGTGGGTCACACTCGCTCAGGCGTGTGAAGCACAGCGCGCACGAACAGGCGGCTCACGACGACCACGACGAGGTGCACGCCGGCAGCGCAGGAAGCGCAGACACGTCCACTACACAGTCCACGTCGGAGAGCCCGGTGCACGAGAACAGGAGCGCAACGACGCGACGCAACCACGAGGTTCAACGCCCGAAAGGCGACCACCCACCACACCGACTGTTCACATGCCTGCCGGCACCGGAAGTCGGGGGGCACGAAGGAACACAAAACGGATCCTTGACCTGCGACAGGAGCAGCTCAGGGGACTTCCCCTCTAGAAGGAGCACGCGGAGGAAGCCAGGGAGGAAGGGGCGGAGGAAGAGACGGAGGCGAAGAACAGACCCCGTTGCCGCGCCCAGGTCGGTTCCCCGTCACCGGCCAGCCGGCCGGCCTTGCCCCAGCGCTTCCGCGAGTTCCGTTGTCGCCCGTCCCGGGTGCTCCCCGATCGTTCGCAACGACCGCGTCATGATGGCCATCGTGCGCGGGATGCCGTCGAAGCGACGCAGCCGCGCCTGGACACGCATGATGTCGCGGTAGATCGCCTCGTTGAACGGGTCCAGCTCACGCGCTCGTTCAAGCAGGTCCAAGACTTGGTCCAGGTCGTCGGTCCCCAGCGCGCGGACGAGCCGACTATAGGCATCGAGAATACTGCGCCGAATGGCTTCTCGCGGCGCTTCGATCCACTCCCCCGACAAGTCTTCCGCGAGGTCGCCACCATACATTTCAGTGGCGCACAGAAATGCCTCTCGCTGGGCGTTGACCGAGGAGGCATTCTTCGCATCATTCAAGAATTTCCGCACGTCCCAGAGATCCACGGTCACCACGGATTGGTCGAGCCTGTAGCGTCCGTCTTCGGTGATCACGACATCGCCGATGGCGCCATCGGTGGCAACGCGCAGCGCTCGACGCATTTGTGACATCGTGGCGTGAAAACTGTTGTAGGGCCGGTCGCCCGGCGCGTTCGGCCATAGGGCCGCGGCGAGCGTGTCGCGGCGGCATCCGTCTGGATGGCAAGCGAGAAAGATCAGGATCTCGCGCTGCCGAGGTGCAAGTGAGTGCAGAAGCGCAACCGGCGGCTCGGTGTTCAAGCTGAGCTGCACGCGGCCGAGGACCTTGAGATGCAGCGGAGCCGGCGGCGGCTCAGGTACGCTCGTCCGGCCTTGGGACTGGCCATCACCGGCACCTGGGCGATCCGCAGCTCGATCGCTGGTGTCCTCGTCGGGTGGCGTCCCGTTCGGCGCCGTGTGCGGACCGGACTCGAGCTGCAGGACCGTCTCGGCCGGACGCTGCTCGGGCACACCCCTTGCGTTGGCGGCGGGGCCTTTCGCGTCGCCACGGCGCGTCGTCGGCGAGGAGCCGTCCACGCGAACCTGATCACCGTCGATGGGCCCGGCACAGTGTTCAGCGTCGTGGAGTGTGGCCAGCAGGGCGGTGGCGTCGGCGGCCGGCAGGGTGAACAGGCGCGTCTGGGCGAGCGCTTCTCCGGGGCCGGGGCTGGTCGCGCCGATCGTGCCGTCGGCGCGGACGAGCGCGGTGGTGCCGGGGCGCCATTGGCCGAGGAGTAACCCCGCCAGGCCCAGCGTGGAGCCGGTGTCGAGGACGGCTTGCAGGCGGCCTTCGGCGTGCCGATCTGGCCTGGCAAGGAGCACCAGCGAGGGCGGAGTGGTGGCACACTCGGGCGCCTCCGCGAGTCTGCGCATTCGGGCCAGCAGAGCAGCTTCCATCTCGGTGATGGCGTCCTCGAGGGTGTCGGTGATCTGCACCGCGGACGGCAGGGTCTCGACGTCCGGGTGGCCGAGAAGCGTGTGCAGGTCGTCGGCGGGGATGAGCACGCTGATGTCGCCGGCGGGCGGGTCGGTCAGCAGGTGCAGTATCAGTGCACGAGCCGCTGAGGCGGCTCCGGGGCCGGCGAGGCCGAGGCCGCGAGCGCTCGCGAGGTTCAGGGCAAGTTCGTGTCCGTTGCGGACGCCGATCTTGCTGGATGCGTGGTCGCCCTCGGCGCGGCTCTCGCCGTCTGTGGTCGCCGTGGCGTCGCCGGTTGCGGCTGTGGGCGTCAAGTCGACGGATTCGACCTCGTCGGCCGGCGGCCTGCCCAGGGTGTCATCGTGGGCGGCGAGAAGGCTGCGGATAATGGGAGCGGCCGGGCGGCGCAGGTCCGCGCGGTCTCCGCTGCCGATTCGGTAGCTGCGTCGGCGCCACATCCGAGCCGACACCACTGCGGTGGTGATCGCCACGGCGAGGGTCAGGCTGACGAAGACGCCCGTTGTGGGGGTGAGCCCGGGTTCGGCCGTGTCGTTGGCCGCGCCAGGCTCCTCAGCAGGCCCCTGCGCGGTCGGAACCGCCGACGTGCCGGATGCCGAGGGTGGCGGCGGAGCAGGAGGCGAATGCGGTGGTGGCTGCATGCCCGGCGGATGCTCGTCCGGCGGTGGCTGGGGGATGTATGCCGTGATCATCCAGCCGGGTCGGACAAGAGTCGGCACGGTGAGCGCCTGGCCGTCGTGTTGGGGCACGCCGCGGTTGAGCCGGAACAGCTCGGGCCAGCGATGGCCACCTCCAGGACCGAAGATGCGTTCGGCGATCCGCCACAGGCTGTCGTGGATCCCGTCCTGGGGAGTTCGGACCTGCTCCGTGGCCAGGACCAGTCCCGGCGGGGCAGGTGCGGCCGGATCGATGATGATCGTGGTGATCGGTGAGGTCGCGGCGACCGGACGCACGGCGGCCGAGGTAGGTGGCCCAGGTATCTGAGGCGCGACGACCGCGGTCGGCGCCGGCACCCCGGGCAGCATGACAGGCCGATCCGTTGTCGCTTGGGCTGCTCGGTTACCGAGCAGGGCCAGCACGATTGTGCCGACCAGTGCCGCGGCCATCCCGTTCCGTGGTCCGAACGAGCGTGCCTGTGACCAGGACATCCCGTGTACTGCGTCGATGACGGAACGCACGATGTCGAGAGCGAATACACCCCAGATGATCCAGAGCGCCACGGCCAGTGCATTGAGCAGGAACCGGGAACTCGGAGGGCCGAGCACCGTGATCTGGACCTCATCCCAGGTCGGCATGTGGTCCGGCAGTGGCCAACCCACGAAGTGAACCAGCGCCCAAGGCACCCCTGCGACGAGCACCAGCAGGGTCACGGACGCAATCAAGACCCGGAGCAGCGGGAGCGTGATGGCGACGACCGGACGGCCGCGGCCTCTCGGCGACTGTCCCGACATCCGGCTCGATCGAAGTGAGCGTGCGGACACGACGGAGTTATCCCCTGGCGCTTCGGCTACAGCTCGTCGGATTCACCGCGGTCCGGGAGCCACCGGCCGATACGCGCGGGCAATGGCCGGCCATCAGCGCATGACCGTCGAGGATTCGCCGCGCCCTGCCGGAGTCGGCCCGGCTTGCACCGGTGTCGGGCCGCGACCCCGCGCTGCCGTCTCCGCTGTCGGCGGCTGAGCTGACCCGGCTCGCACCGACGCGGCGGTCGCTCGCTTGCGCCGGTGCCGTGTCGGCTTGCGCGTGGTTTGCCAGTGTTCAAGGTCGGCAACGGCGACCCCGGTGAAGGTGGCCAGCTCGTCGATGGTGATGTCGGGGCTGGCCTCCGCGAGCAGCTCGCCGAGTTCGCGTTCAATCCCGGCAAGGTTCTCGGCTAAGTCGGCGCGTTCCTGCGCTAGTTTGCCGAGGCGCTTGGCCGCTGCGGTCCGGCGGGCACGACGCGCGGTGTCCGCTTCCTCGATGCGCCGTTCGATCTCATCGGATGTCACCATCCTGGGCTCCTTCGTCGTTCGGGTTGGGCTAGACGGTTGATCATGGGAGCACCGCCGAAATTCCGCGTTGCGGATGTGCCGCGCCCACCCCGTGCGCTGCGATCGTGTCGATTCCGGCCAGCGACAGCAGCTGCGTGTGGTAGGTCTCCTCGACCTGGACGGTGACGGTGTCCCCTGTCGCCTCCACGGTTCCGGTGGCGCCGACGGTGCTCAGGTAGTCGTAGGCCAGGCGTTGCGCGCGCGCCGGGTCGAGGCGCAGCTGCCCGGTCGCTCGGTAGGTCGCCAAGTCCAGTGCTTGCGCGCCGGCGCGCGCGGCGGACTCGGCTTGGCCGGTAGCACGGACCTTCGCCGCCAGAGCCAGGCCTCCATCCAGACCGAGACCGGCCAGCATGATCAATCCGACAACGAGGACGAGCACGAACGCCGAGACGCTGCCTCGGTCGCTGGTCCGCCATCCCGACCACGTGTAGCAGCTTTGGACGGAGCCAGTCATGAGCCTGCTCCATCGGGCTGGGATCGGTAGCTGTCGACGACTTCCGTGGCGGTCGATTGCAAGACTTTCGCGCCGAGCAGCGCGAGGGGTCCAGCTTGCCGAAAGTCCACGAGGCAGCGGACGGTGACGGTTACCGTGCTTCCGGGAGTGAGGCTCCCCGAGAAGCCGGCGGTGGCGTCCCGGCATGCGGCTCCGGCGGACGCCAAAGCGGTGTCGACTGAAGACTGGGCGGCGACGCGAGCGGCGAGGAGACTTCGTTGTTGGCTGGCGGCGCGCGCGGCCTGGTGTGCGGCATCATCGAGCCGCAGCCGGGCGTCGACGCCCCGGTGGATGACGACAGCGACAACGAGCAGCAGAAGCACGAGAACCGGGGCCATCATGACCGCCTCGACGGTGACGGATCCGCGCTCGGCCCGCCACCATCGCGCACCTGGTCGGCGGCGTGGTGGCGAGTTCATCGTCGCGGCTCTATCGCTGTCGCGGAGTCGGCGTCGCGTCGTTGCGGGGGTGGCGCGGGGCTGACAAGTTCCCAGGCGAACGGGCCAGCGTCGGTGAGGTCGCGTGCGGCGGTGAGCCACGCGTACACCGCCTGTGGAAGTTCCGCGGCATCGTCCGCGGCGGCTTGAAGCGGGATCTGCTGCAGGGCCTGCATGGTGGTCTCGACGCGGTCGGCGAAGTCGGCGTGGCGGAGCTTCCGTTCCCAGGCCACGATCAGGGTGATGCATGCTTGCAGGTGCGCGACCAGGTCGTCGAGGGCGTCGTCGAGCGCGGCGATCGCGACACGGGCTGCCGCCGCGAGTTCTTCTTCGTCGGGCTCGGCGGCCAATTTCGTGGCGAGGGCGCGCGCAGCGCGGGTGCGGTCCACGCACCACAGTGCCTCCCACACCACCTGGTGTACGCGGTCGGGCAGTTCCGGGTCGAGCCATACGCGCGCGGGCGTGCCGTGAAGGTGGGAGGCGGCGTCGATCAGGTAGTTGACCGCAGAGGTGACGCGAGAGCCTAGGTCGGCGAAGTCACGCTTGCGGTAGAAGAACTCCCCCGGTCGCCGCTCCAGCCGGCACCGCTTTCCCTTGGCATGGTCGTGCTCGATCTCCCAGCAGGAATAGCTGACGGAGACGCGCACGGCGGCGCGTCCCAGCCACGCCAGACCGAACACGATCACCAGGAGTGCGGCGATCCCGGACATGGGTCCCAGCCCGAGTCCGACGGCAGCGAGGCCGTACATGCTCCAGCGCATCGAGGCGCCGTCGAACGAGGCACGCGCGGCTTCGCGGCGCCACTGATGAGGCGGCAGCAGTGGGTTCCAGATCAGCAGGTCCGTTCCCTCCGGGAAGAGGCCGCTGGTCACCGGACGGGGCGTTGCTTTTGGTTTCACGCTGTTCGGCCTTTCTCGGTATTACGGACTGACGTCCGTCAGGTTTCGAAATAGAGGCGGAGGGATGTTTAGTCGACGACAACCTGTTCACTACAAGTCCAGCTCTCGTGCGCCGATGTGGAGGAGAAAACGTGCCATTTCCATTACAGGTTGCGACTTCGAGCGCAGCGGGCGCATTGATCACCTTGATAGGCGTCTTTGTGGGCGCCGCTCTTTCCGGACGCACGCAGCGGCGACTGTGGAATCGAAGTAAACAGATCGACGTTTGCGCCGACATCCTCGCCGAGTCCACCAGGGTCTACCACGCAATGGCAGCCAAGTGGAGACGCGGTACACCGATCGACTGGGTGACTTGGAACCAAGCGCTCGCCGCGATCTGGCTTGTAGGTGAGCCGGAAGTTGTTGAGGCGGCGTTGAGCATGGATAAGACTTTCTGGAAGGAGAACGCGCGAATCAACCGTGGTGAGATCACTGAAGAAAGCTGGGCGGCGGCCCTCGACATCATCGACGCCGATCGGTTGCACTTCGCCAATGCTGTCCGTGCTCATGTGTCGAGCATCAAGACACGCCTCACAGCGATCCCTACTGGCCGCACCGTCCTGTTGCAACCTGAAAGCACGGAGGTGGGTGCACCAGCCGCTGACGAGGTTGACCAGGACCAGCGAGACACTCAATCGTGAGCGGGTAAACGTTGGGCAACCTCCCGCCTCCTTGGCCGGCAGTTCCCGGCGGAGGCACTGCGCCGACGTCGTCACTAAGACTGGACGCTTTCGGTTCGTTGCCGAGGCTGCCTCAGAATTCCCGAACTCATCAGCAAGGGGGATGAACCGCTCGACTGACCCGGCGGCCTCGGCGTGCACAGGAAGGTGGATGCCCGGCAGGACCGCGGCGGCCTCGCCGCGGACAACCACGAGAACCCGGTCGGCATCCCGCGAAATGTCGATTCGGGGATCTCTCAGTGGTCCCGCAGCGAGGGCGGCTAGGAGCCGGTCACCGGCCTCTTCGCCGTCATCGGGGGTCCCGTCCTGCGCTCGCGCGGCGGCCAGCGCCTGCGACGCGGCAGCCTGGGCGACGTGAGTCGCGTGCGACCACAACAGGAGCTGGATGATCGTCAGCAACGCCAGCAGCAGAAGCGGGGTCGCGATGACCAATTCGACGACCACGCTGCCGCGGTCGCCGTGCAGTGCGCGCAGGCGACCCGGTCGGCGACGTGAGGCACAGAGCTTGGCGACGATCATGTCAGCCGCCCAGGTCGATCGAGTTGGCCTTCGCCGTCAGTTTCGCGATGATGATCGCGACGATGGCAATGGCAGCGATCGCCATCAGCGCGGTGATGATGACGAAGCCGCTGACCTCACCACGTTCCGGTTCGGTCCGCAGCGCGGTGACGCGTGCCCAGATCAGCAACCAGAGAACACGGATGTAGTTCCACATAACGAAATCCCTTCCTTGTCACAGTCCGTTGAGGACTTGCAGGAGTGCCGGGTAGGCGATGAAGGTCAGAAACCCGAGGAACAGCAAGGTGACCGGTAGCGCCATCCGTTCGGTGGCGGATTGCGCTTCCGCCTCGGCGTCGGTCATCTGGTGCGTGCGCAAGGTCTGTGCTTTTGCGCTCAGTGACGCCCGGATGCGGGCTCCCTCGGTTCCGGCGAGTGAGAGGGAGGCGGCCAGTTCGGTGAGAGCGGAGATGTCGAGGTCGTCGCCGAGGCGGTGCAGGGCCGACCAGGGGGTGGTGCGGTTGAGCTGTGCGGTCTGCAGAGCGCGGCGGATCTGCTCGAACGCCGGCCCGTGGCCGATGGCTGCCGCGTCGCCCAGTGCGGACTCCACGCCGGATCCGCCGGCGAGCGAGATCGAGACCAAGTCGAGGAAGGCGGAGAGTGCGGCGCGGAACTCCCGGCGCAGCCGGGTCCCGCGAGCACGGGCGAGGATGTCCGGGAGCACGAATCCGATGGGGGCGAGGAGGAGCGCAGCCAGCAGCGGAATTTCAACGGCGACGGCGAGCCCGCCGAGACCCAGGACGAGCTGCACCAGCCAGGGCGCGAGCAGTCCGGCCACGGTCAGCAGCACTTTCGCCAAGAGGTGCGCGTCGACTCCGCGCCCGGCAATCCGCAAGTCAGCGCGGAGCTTCGCTCCGGGCAGCCCGGCCGCACGTAGCACGGACACGATCGGTTGGCCCCACGCCGTCAGCCACGAACCACCGGTCGGATCCTCGCTCGCCGTTCCGGCTGGTCGTGTGCTGTGGGCCAGGCGAGATCCGAGCGCGGGGCGCGGCGGGCGAGCCCAGGCCACCAGGAGCCACGCCCCGGCGCCGATTCCGGTTCCTACCAGCAGACCGACGATCATCGCTATGCTCCCTGGTCGGTATTGGTGTCCAGCGCAAGCGACCGGGCAGGAGCGCCGGAGCCCGTGATGTGGGCCAGCCAGGCGAACCCGGCGACGAACACGGCGCCGATGAGCAACAGCACGACCTGTCCGGCGGCGGAGTCGTAGGCTTCGAGGTAGGTGCGGTTGAACGCGACGACCCCGGCGGCGAAGGCGAGGGTGGTGGCGACGATTACCCGCACCGTGGTTCGGGTTCGCGCGCGGCCGGTCTCCACGCGCATGCGCATGGCGGCCTGCTCGCGCGCGGTGGCGGCGAGTGACCCGAGCAGGTCGGCGAGCTGACGGGCGTGGTGCTCGGCCACGAGGACCAGGACGGCGAGCACGAGGTCGGCGGTCGGGTCGGCGAGCTGTCCGGCCAGCCGGCGCAGCGACGGGGCCAGCCGCTGGCCGCTTTCCAGCCGGCTCGCCAGCCCGGTGATCTGATCGCGAATGGCAGCGGGCGCCAGCGGCGCGGTGCCGAGGATGGCCTGTTCCAGTCCGGCTGCGGCGGATAGCACGTCGCGCAGCATCTCCGTCCACGCCGCGATCGCCTCGATCCGCGCCAGCTGCTGCGCGTGGACACGGTCCGGCCCGATCAGCCGCGGCAGAAGCCACACGGTGGTCGCTGCCAGGAGCGCGCCGACCACCCAGCCCGTGACCACGCCGACCACGAGGCCGGCCCCAGCCGATGCGGCGGCCTGCAGCACGGCGCGGCGGGAGCCGATGCGCCCGCGCACGGCACTCACGAGGGCTGGACCGCGCGGGGGTGGAATCGCTCGGGTGCGACGTCGCCAGGCCGTGCCGATCAGCAGCAACCCGCCGGTAGTGCCCAGACCGAGGACACCGGCCACGACGGCGGAGTCGGTCATCACGGCGACCACCACCCGTGCGGGCTGGCCAGGAGCTGCGGGTCGAATCCGGCGGCCACCAGGTCGTCGAGGGTGTCGGCGCGCAGCGCTCCGGGCACCGGCACGGCGCGGCGGTCGGAGCCGCGGCGGTACACCTCGTTGGAGACGACGGTGTCTCCGTCGGCGTCGACGACCTCGCGAATGGAGGCGACCACGCGGGTGCTGCGGTCCGTGGCGCGGTCGAGATGGACGACGAAGTGCACGCTGGACGCCACAAGCAGGGCGGTGGCCTCCAACGGCAGGCGTTCGGCGCCCTGGGCGGCGTAGGAGGCGAGCCGGGTGAACGCGATCTTCGAGCTGCTCGCGTGCAGGGTGGCCATGCTGCCGTCGTTGCCCTGGCTCATGGCGTTGCACATCGGGATGACTTCGGGTCCGCGGATCTCGCCGACGATGACCCGGTCCGGGGACATCCGCAGGCCCCAGCGGACCAGCTCGGCCTGCGAGATGGCGCCTTCGCCTTCGATGTTGGCCTCGCGGGCCTGCAGCGCTATCACGTCGGCATGGAGGGCTGGATCGAGGTCGAGGCCCAGTTCGAAGGCGTCTTCGATCGTGACCAGCCGCTCCAACGGGTCCATCTCGGCCGCCAGCGCCCGCAGCAGGGTGGTTTTTCCGGCGCCGGTGCCTCCGGTGATCAGGATGTTCTTGCGGGCGCGCACCAGTGCGCGCAGGAAACGTTCCAGCCCGACGTCGATGGTTCCTCGGCGGCGCAGCTGCCCGAGGGATGCGGTGAGGTAGCCATGGCGGCGGATCGTGCAGGCCGTGACCCCGCCGGCGGTGAGTCCGAGCACCGCGAACAGGCGCTCGCCGCCGGGAAGCTGCAGGTTCAGCGCGGGTGACCCGCGGTCGAAGCGTCGTTCCTCGCTCGAGGCGCGCGCGGCGAGCGTCCGTACGAGATCGGTGAGTTCCTCGTTCGACGCGGCCACAGGGGCGACCTGGGCTCGGCGCCCGCCGCTGTATTGCACGACCACCCGGTCGAAGCGGTTGACCGCGATCGTCTCCACGTCCTTGTCGGCCAGGAGTGGCTGCAGACCGCCGAGCCCGAACAGCTCATCCAGCAGTTGCTCGGCCACGTCGTGTTCGGTCGCCGAGTCCAGCAATCTGCGGCCGGCGAGCAGTTCTGCCTCGGCGTGCGCCGCGATCGCCTCGTCGAGCACCTCGCGGGCGATCGTGCGGCGGTGCGCCACCGGCGCAAGACCGTCGTCGCCTTGCGGTACAGCCTCGACACGAGTCGGCAGTGTTGCGGTGATCGCGTGCCGGAGCCGGGCGCGCAGCCGGTCCACCGCTGCTTCGTCGGCCCCGGCGGAGTCGGCGGCGACCGGGTCGGATGTGGTCACGTCGGGCCGTCCTTTCGTGCCGGTTGTGGTTGGCGTGGCGGGGCGTGGGTAGCGACGGGCGCGGGGGGCTGGACGTGCAGTCCGCGGCGGCCGGTCGTCGCGTCGTCGGCGGTGCGGCCCGGCGGTGCCGCACCGGCCACGGGCGGCGTCGCGGCCAGGGTGCGGGCCAGGGCGCTGGTGGCCCGGGCGAGTCCGCCGCCGCGGTCGCGAAGTCGCCGCGGACGGCGGCCGTTGAGGATTGCCGCGGCGGCGGGATCGTGGGGAATGCGGCCGATGGCAGGGACACCCAGTTCCCGTTCAACCTCGCTGGTGGGATAGCCGTCGCCGGTCAGCAGCAGGCCGGACCGCGGTGCCCAGCGCGCAAGGTCTTGCAGGCGTGCGGCGGAATGGGCGAGGGCATCGATGCCGGTGCCGGTCACCAGCAGCAGAAGGGCGGCACGGCGCGCGAGCGCCTCAGCTGGCGAGCCGGGGGCGACGCGCCCGCAGTCGGCGAGCACGACCACCTCGGGTTCACGCGCGGCAGCCGCCAGCAACGCCCCCTCGGGTGCGCCGGCCAGGGTGTGGAGCGCGGCGCGCGCATGCATGTCGCCCGGCGGCGCGACCAGCACTCGCGCGCCGCTGGTCAGTGTCTGGGTGTGCTCCCAGACCACGGCGGCGTCGTGGGCGCGGCGCGCGGCCGCGGCGAGGGTGGCCAGCCCAGGGGTAAGCGGTAATCCGAGCCGCATGGCGATATCACCGCCGGACGGGTCGACCTCGGCGACCAGCCTCCGGGTGTTCTCGGCGTCCGGCCAGTGCGCCGCCAGGGCCAACGTCACGGTGGTGACGCCCGGCGACCCTTTGACCGAACAGAGCGCGATCAGCATCAGCGAGCACCGCCCGCGGCCTGCAGAACCAGTGCGAGCTGCCCGGAAGGAACCTGTGCGAGCGCCGTGGCGGCGGCGGTGTCCAGGCTCAGCGAGACGACGGTGGTCTGTTCGGTCCCGGGGTGGCTGACGCTGACGACGGTGGCGGGCCAGGACGCGCCCGGTGCCGGGCCACCCGCTGACGTGCTGGTGGCTGTTGGGCCTGCGGCGGTGACGATCACGCTTACCGGTGCCCCTGGGGAGAGTTCGGGCGGGAACTGCCCCGCCTTGACGGCGATCGCGGTCAGGGCCTGGCCTGCCGCCGGGATTGCGGCGACGCCGACGGATGCGGGGGTCAGCAGCGCGCCGGGGCCGAGGTTGGTCGCCATGGGCCGGCCGAGCACTGTCGAGGCGTGGTCGGCGGGCACGAGCGTCACGCCGTCGGCGGTGGAGATGTCCACGGCGCGCAGGTCACCTGCGGTCAGGGTCTGCCCGATCGCGACGGGCCGGGTGAGGGCCAGCACGGAGGTGCGGTTGTCGAGGCCGGTCACCCACCACATGCCGGCAGCGGCACAGCCGAGCACCAGCACCAGTCCCGCCAGCAGCCGCGGCAGTTCCCGGCGCCCGCGCCGCGCCGAGGGCGTCGACGGAGTCCCGGTGGAGTCCAGCCACCGGGCCGGGCGGGTCACGGTGGACGTGTCGCGCTCGTGAATGGGGGTATCGGTGGTGGCCACGGGAGGCTCCTTCCGGGTGTGCGGTGAGTCAGGGGGGCTATTTCGTGCCGAGGGCTTGGGCCTCGGCGACGCGCTCGGGCGCGGTGACCGAGGTGGTCATGTCGGGGAAGGCTCCTGTTGCACCGGCTCCGGCCCAGGTGATCCGCCAAGACACGGTGATCGTCGTAGGGAACTGTTCGGCGGGCATTGCGGCCGAAGACCGCCGGTAGGTGTGCCCGCAGTCCGGTGAGGGCGATCGCGGATCAACACCGGCAGAGAACGGGGTTCCGGGTCCTGCGCAGGTGACGGTCGCGCCGTCCCCGGTCGACCAGGACACGGAGGTCGGCGTGGCGGTCGCGGTGACCACCACCGCGGGCACCGATGCGGTCGCCGACCGCGGACGCCACATCGCGCGGTCCAGCCACAGCCACGTCGGGACTCCCACCAGCTGCGTGTCCGGCGGGCTGGTCACGATCACCGGCTGCGGCAGGCGCAGCTGGGCGCGGGCTTGTTCGGCCAGCTGCTCTGGTGACGGGGCGGTGCCCGCGCCCGGGACGTCGCCGTCAGGGATCCAGACCGGCGCCCGGTACAGCGCGTCGCGCTCGCCCGCGCCGGTGCAGCGATAGACGTACCACGCTCCGCCCTGCCCCGGCGCCTGCCCCAGTACGGGGCTCCGATCCAGCCTGCGACGTGCCGACGCGAACTGCGTTCCCGCGGCCGCGCGTGACCGGTGGCTGATGGTCTGCACCCCGTTGGTCGGCGGCTGATAGTCGCTGCGCACGTACGAACAGTCGGCACGCGGCCCGCCTTCGCCGAGGAGACGATCGCCCCACGGATCGGCCGGTGCGCCGGGTTTCCCGCGCGATGGTGACGGCTTACCCGGTGCCACCGGTGGGTGCGGTGCGGGTGTGGCAGTGCCACGTTGCCCGGCCCCGAGCTCACACCCCGGATGCGGGTTCTGCCCACAGGCCACGTCGCCGTACCAGTCATCCGCCACAGCAGGCGACACACTCGCGACCAGCACCGCTGAGACCACGAGGACCATCGCGCCGATGTGGGTGCGGGTCAACATGATCCGGTCTCCCCGACCGCGAACCGGGTGACCCGCCAGGCGCCATCGACCGACAGCCGCACTTCGGCGTTGATCAGGTGCGTGCCGCCCGGCGAAGAGTCCGCCGGCTGGCCGGTGTCGGCCCGGTACTTCAGCCACCCGGTGGCGTCAGAGCAATCCCGGATCCGGATCGCCGTGAGTGGATCGTGCGCTGTCACCGCCTCGACGGCTGGGTTGTTGACCGGTGTCCCTTTGCTGACCAGGCCGTTGTAGTGGTCGGCGTAGAGCTGGCCCGACAGCACTGACAGCGCGTCGCCGGTGGCGTGGTGGGCCAGCGCAGGCGAGCGCCAGTCCGATGTCGTCGCCGCGTCGGCGACGTCCTTCCACATCGCACGATAGGCGTCGACCGCCCGACGCTGGGCGACCGCGTCAGCCAAGGGGGTGGCGGAACCGGAGGCCGACGTCGGCGAGGTCTGCGGTGTCGCTGGGCCGTTGGCGGAGTCCGGTGCCGAGCAGGCGCTCACCATCGCGCCGCCGATGACCGCCAGCGCGGCTATTCCGAGCGCGGGTCGCGGTGGCAAGTGCATGATGGTGCCGTCCTTGATCGACTGGACCGGGGAGTGATCGTGCGGGAGCTGGCGAGCGGCTGGTGGCTGGGCGGCGCCGCGGCCGTCGGTCTGCTGCTCGGCGCGGCGGCGAGCGCGCTCACCCGCCGGCTGTTGCACGAGCGACGTCCGGTGGCTGGGTCGTGGTGGCTGGGCGCCGCGCTGACCGCCGCGGTGGTGGTCTTGCTGGCGTGGCGGGTCGATGATCGCGGCGCGTGCCTGGTGTACGCGTTCGCCGCAGTGCTGGCCGTGCCGTTGACGGTGATCGACTGGTGCGAGCACCGGCTGCCGCGCGCGCTGTCCTGGCCTCTGCTCGGCGGCGTCGTCGTCGGCTTCGCGGCCCTGTGCGTGGCTCGCCACGATGTCGAGCCGGGCGTTCGCGCGGGTGCCAGTCTTCTGGCGGCCGGTGTGCTGTTCCTGGTCTTGGCGGTGGCCAGCAATGGAGGCATGGGCGCTGGAGACATCGTGGCCGCGGCGATCGTCGGCGCCGTGACCGGCTGGATCGGCTGGCCCCAGGTGGCAGGAGCACTCCTTTTGGCGTCGCTGCCGGCCCTGCTGCTGGTCGTGGTCCCTGGCGGCCATCGCCGGGACGAGGGCGGCGCTGTCGCCGTGCCGTTCGGGCCGTGTCTGCTCGGCAGTGCTTTGGTGGTCGTCCTGCTGAGCGGGTGAATCGAGTACCGCTCCCCGGCGACGCAGCGGCCAGCTGCCGGAACCGTTCTCCGGCACACCAGCTCGGTGTCCGCACGCGTGGCGGTCGGGGTGGTTGGTCATGGCTGCGCTTTCGTCGCGATGTGGGTGATAGGGAGGCGGCCGGCGTGGGGAGGTAGATCTGCCGGCCGCCTCCCCAGGGGACGCGGCCACGTCACCAGGGGAGGACGTGGCCGCGGGCTCAGTTCCCTCGGGTGGGCGTCACCGCGTTCGGCGGCGCGCCGTCCTCACGGGGTGTCAGCACCAGGGCAGGTTCCTCGGATCCCCGCCGCCACCGGGGTAGGTGTGCTGGGTGATGCTCCACAGGTCGTGGCGCATCCAGCCTGATCGCCAGCCGGCCGAGGTTTGCACGGTCAGCCAGCCCCACACCCAGCCGTCTCGGCCCGGGATCTGGCAGCCGCCCCACGCGGTCTGTCCGGGGTAGGCCAGCCCGACCACCGAGCCGCTGGGCACCGACGTGCGGAGCCGGGCGCCCGAGGCGAGGATGTCGACCTCGACCGAACTCTGCGTCGACAGTGCTCGGCCGTCTCGGTTCGCCCCGGGTGCCCGGGTGGCGTGTCCGCCGAACGGGAGGGCCGTCAGGCCCCAGATCCGGGTACCGTCCGGCGCGATCGCCGGTGCCGACGAATCGATCTCGCTCGGCACCCCGACGTCGCGGTGCGCGCTGGGTGCGGCGGGCGACGGCTGCGGGGTGTGGGCGGTGGCGGCGTCGGCGAGGCCGGCGCTGCCGACCACGGCCGCCGCCGCGGCGGCGGTGACGACCCCGAGACGGATTCGATGCGACAAATTCATTTCTGCTCCTCAGTTGGAATTTCTTGAACGAAATTCGAGGAGTGCCACCCGAGCTGAAGTCACGGAGAAGGCTACCTATTAACCTCGGTAGCGGTCCGTCTTCGATGCGTGCTTCGTGTTGCCAGGTTCCCCAACCTGTCGGAGCATGCCGCATCTCGGATTAGTGTGGCGACCCCACGATCAGCGCCTGTGTTGCTGATGCCATCCACGCTTCCCGAAGAAACAGTCAGAGTCAAGGAAGATCGTGGACTTTTTAATTACTGCGAGCCGAACATATTTTTAGACAGCATTCACTAACCATCGCTAACCAGAGTGACCAACGGCGGAATAGCCACTGCCGATAAAGGCAACGGGTCTCGAACGAGACACCTCAGCCACCTGCTACCGCACGAGCGTGTCCGACGTGGGGAGTCGACACTGCTCGGGCAGTTTTCCCGCCCACGACGGGGCGGACACCGATGCCTTGGGCGGCAGAGGTACTGGAGTCGGCTTACCACCAGATCCGGGTGCCGTCCGGCGCCAGTGCTGTTGCGGCACTGGGGGATGTGGCGGTGATGGAGCCCTCGCGGGTGCCGGGATCGACTGCGTTGCTGGACGTGGCGGCGTCGTGCGCGGTGTCCGCGGTCGCAGCTCCGGTTCCCGCCAGGGCTCCGGTGACGATGAAGCCGCCGAGGACGATGGCGCGCACGATCTGACTCTTCTGCATGATGGTTCCTTCCGGTGGGTTGCGGCATCGGGCCGCGGTGTTGTTCTCTGACGCCCGCGCGGGAGCGCGCGGGTGGCTTGATGCTGCGACGTGGCAGGCGGAGACGATCGCGTCAGCGCTGCAGCTTGAGCGCGGAAGATGTGTTGACTTGGCCGGGTTTGTCGCCGGATAGCTTGGCGGAGAGGTAGGCGATCAAAGGTCCGGAGCCGGCCGCGAGCAGGAGCGTGCCGGGCGATAGTGCTCCACTGTGGATGGCGTTCGCCGGACCAAGGAGAGCGACTCCTCCGGCAATGAACGCGGTGTCGATGGCGATGCGGGTCAGCGCCACGCGCTTAGCTCGGATTTTTGGGTCCTTACCGGGAGGACCGGCGAAGGCCATCATCAGGCCGTCGCGCGGCAGCGCACCGAGGCCGGCGGATAGGTAGACCGCGACGCCGGTGGCGAAGAGCAGTCCACCGACCGCGAGGGCGGCAACCCGCATCGGAACCACGTCGACAGGGGGCAGCAGCGTCAGCGCCCCGTCGGCGACGGCCGCGGGAATCGCGAAGGCGGCAATAGTGCCGATTCCAGGTTTGAGTCGGAGCGGGACGAACGTCGTGGCGAGTACCAGCTGGCAGATGATGATGCCGCTGCCGAATGTCCAGCCGGTTGCGTGGCTCACTCCGGCGTGCAGGACATCCATCGGTGTGAGCCCCAGGCGTGACCACACGAGTAGCGCGATGCCGCCGCCCATCGCGGTGGTGCCGATGACCAGGATCGCCAGTCGCGCAGCCAAGTGCGAGTTACTGGTCAGCAGTGCCGATTTCGCCGGCAAATGGTGTATCGCCATGATTTGCTCCAAGTGTTGAGCGTGCGGATTCGCCGACTAATGAGGGCTGACATCGGTTGTCACGGGTTCCCAGCCGTCTCGCTACTGTCAGCTACCGGACAGAACAGTCGACCTTGCCGACTGGCGCCTGCCTGATGCTTCTAGCTGGGCTTTCCGGCTGATCTGTCACCAGAGTGCATGTCACTCTGCGTAGATGTCAAGGATTTCAGTGGGATATTTTCCAGTATCTATTTGGGCGTCTTTCGCGCAGCACAAATAGCCTGTTTCCGTCGTAGGAACAGGCTATTTACAACCGTCGGCCTGTCTCTGGCCGCGGTTCGGGATGTGCGAGCTGGGCTCTACTTGTCAGGGTTTCATGCGCGCTCGGCGTCAGCGCCAGTGCGAGTGCTGACCAGCGTGGGCGGTGGGCTGGTACTGGTTGCGGCTCGTCCGAAGAGGAAGGCTGTGAGGCCGTCCTCGACCCGGTACGCGGCGGCCAGCCGGAAGTCCTGGATGTCCATGGCGCGGACTAGTGCGTGTTCGGTCTCCACGTGGATGAAGCCGGCGCAGCGTGGTCGTCGCCGTGGATCGATGTCGTAGGCGACGTGCGCCCAGCCTGTTTCGTCGTCGCGGACCAGCAGCACAGTGGACACGTCAGGGTGTCCGCTGGGGTGGGGATCGCGGGTTGTCATGTGGTGCCTCGTTTCCATCCCTCGTTCGCGAGCCTCCGGCGTGCGACCTGGTGCAGGTGGGTGCACCATCCGTCGCCGTTGCGGGGCCGTGGTCGGTCGGGGTGGCGGTGTTCGCGTGACCGGACGGCGCGCTCTGCCCGAGCAGCGCCGTCCGGCGCGGTCTCGCGGCGCGAAGGTGTCGGCCTGCGAGGTGTGCGCACGCCTTGGGAGTGCCGCGGTGCGGCTGTCGCCGACCGGTGGCGCCGACGGGCCTGCCCAGCCCTGGTGTCGGTGGCGCTACCGGTTGCTTCTCCCTGTCGTGCTCCCCTGCCGTGGAAGGTGTCCTGTGCCGGCGTGTGCCGCCACGTGAGGATCCTTGTCCTGCTCGGTGGTGAGCCGAAGAGGATTTCCATCGACTAGCCAACAGTAAGTCAGTCACGAACGACTGTTCAATACGCGTGAACCCGTATTTGTCACCGCCCGTGGTCGCGTAGCGCATCCGAAGTACGCGCTGACGCGTACGTGCCAGCGCGTAGAACGTGCTGCCACCGGGCACGACGGGCATTCCGTTGAAAGACCGGTCGTTTTCGATCGGACGACCAATTCCACCGAATGTGCCGCAGCGATCCATGAAGCGGTTGTCAGCTCACGGCATCCGCTTACCAGCACCGTGACAACTACGCGTTTGCACTACCTTCCTTAGTGGAAAAGCCTTCTGATCTACGCGTTCGCGCTGATGACACCGCTCTCGCGGGAAGCCATGCTGTGGCCGGAGAACGCGGCAGAAAGAGCGCACACGTCTAGCGACGACGGCTCCGCGCGTCAACGCGAGCGGGGGGGCGATGCGTGGAATCAGGCGATGAACGAGGTGGAACCCATGACAGTGAACCTCTTCGACTGGGAGCGGGCGCACGAGTCGGCACGCGCGGCGCGCGAGCAGGGCTCGGTGCACCAGGCGACGCTACCCAACGGGGTACGAGTGTGGGTGATCGGCGGCTACGACGACGCGCTCGCGGCGCTAGCGGACCAGCGGTTGCGCAAGGACGGCGCCGGCCTCCGGCGAATCCTGGGTGGGCAGCTGGCCCGGCTGGGTAAGAGCTCACGCACCTCACGCCTGTACGGATCGAGCATCCTGTTCCTCGACAACCCGCGCCACGATGAACTTCGAGGTCTGGTTTCCGCGCTCTTCAAGCCACGACCGATCGAATCCCTACGCCCGAGAATCGAATTGCTGACGGCCCAGCTGCTTGCCGACCTGCCGCGCGACACGCCGGTCGACCTCATCGCCCACCTGGCGTTCCCGCTGCCGCTGCTGGTCATCTGCGAGTTGCTGGGCGTACCCACGCAGGAGCGTGGACCGTTTCGTGCCTGGACGGCCGCGATGATGGAGGACGATCCCGACCGGGTCCTTGAAGCCTCGGACGCGATGGAGAACTACTTCGGCAAGCTGATCGTCGCCAAGCGCGCGGAGCCCGACGACGCTCTGCTCTCCACGATGGTTCAGCTGCACGACCGGGGCGACCTCAGCGCCGAGGAGCTGATGGACATGGTCATCTTGCTGTTCGTGGCTGGCCACGAAGCGTCGACGAACCTCATCGGCAACGGCCTCCGACATCTGCTGGCCGAACCGCAGACCTGGCGCTCCCTCCGCGCGGACCCGAGCCTCGTCTCGTCCGCCATCGAAGAGTTTCTCCGGTTCGACGGCCCCATCCGGATGGCACCCATGCGATGGACCGAGACGCCGGTCCGCTACGGCGACGTCACGATTCCGGCCGGGGAGATCGTGCTCGTATCGCTGCTCAGCGCAGGCCGCGACCCCCACCAGTACCCGCATCCCGACCGGCTGGACATTCACCGCAACGCGACACACCTCGGTTTCGGACACGGCATCCACTACTGCCTCGGTGCCCCGCTGGCCAGGCTGGAGACACAGGTAGTTTTCGACGCCATGGTCCGCGAGTTCCCTCGTGCTCGTTTGGCGGTTGCCAGCAACGAGTTGCGTCATAAGCCGAGCATGGTGATGAATGGAGTCGAGTCGCTGCCAGTCGTCTTGGGCGGCTAGTCGACCAGCCCTCACGTCCTGCCACCGGCCGGTGATGTCAGCGGTCGACTCGCGGGGCGGCGCGCAACATCATGACGATGATCTGCTCGCGTTTCGTCAAGCCCGTCTTCAGCAAGATGTTCTGGACGTGCTTCTGAACTGTCCGCGGGCTGATAGACAGAGCCTTGCCGATGGTCTTGTCATCGTGGGCCTCGGCCACCAGATCCGCGACCTCCTGCTCCCGTTCGGTCAGCGTGCCGACGCGGTGCGGCTTCGCCGGTAGCGGCCGAGACAGATCGAAGGGCTCCTGCGCGAGGGCATAGACCGTGTCCATCGATCGTGCAAGCGACTCCCCGCCTTTGACGTGTTCGTCGAACGTGTCGCGGAACCGCTCGCGTGCGGCGGACACGATGCGGTCCTGTACGCGCAGAAATGGGATCAGCCCAAGAACGTTCGTCTGGGTCAGCTGCTGCGCAACGCCGGCGCCGCCGAGCAAGCGGGCACCGCGCTCACCGTCACCCAGACACAGCGCAGCCAGCGCAAGCTGCCACAGCGACCACGGAGGTCCCCACCGGTCGCCGATGCTCAGCTGAGTCTGCAGGGCGCGTTGAGCGCGGCGCGCGGCTTCTCGCGCATCTCCGTGCAGCAGCTCGGCCAGACCGCTGGTCCACTGCGCCCAGGAGATGCACCAGGGAGCTTCCGCGCCCTCGGCGACCTCCAGTACGCGGGCACTCGCGGCGAACGCCTCTTCGGGATCGCCGTAGAAGACGGTGGCCATCGCTCCGTACAGCGCGGGCATGAACCAGCTATAACCGGACGAATGGCACTCGCGGAATGCCTGTTCGGCTCTGGCGAACACAGCGATGCTCTCTCGCGCGCGCCGGGGATCGGGTTCAGCCAGCCACAGCCGCGTTCCGCGGCTGTAGACCAGCGCTCCGCATGAGTCGGCGCACCCGAGTTCATGTCCCGCCTCCTCGGCTTTGGCCTGGGCGGGGCCGGCGGCGTCGCTGCCCTGGATCTGGGCTATCCAGGCGATCTGGGCAAGCGCGGCGACGTGATCCAGCGACAGTGGGGCTCGCTGGTGGCTCAGGCCGCGGTTCAGCATGCGGCGCGCTTCGTTGAGCACGCCGGCGAAGACGGTGGCCCGGGAGGCGGTGATGTTCACGGCCAACGAAAGCCCGTCCGCTGCGGTCTGCGGCGAGCTGAGGAGGTGTTCCTGGGCTGCTCGGAAGTTGGGCAGCTCGGTGCGCAGCCGGTGCATCCAGTCGGCTTCGTCGGGGCTGAACCACTGCGTGCTACCACGGGCTGCGACATCGAGGAAGTGGCCGGCATGCGCGTCGCGGACGCCGGCCTCCTCTCCAGCGGCGACGATGACCTGCCAGCCGAACTGTCGGTAGAGTTCGGGCATCCTGTATCGGATGCGTCCGCGCGCGGGCTCGGTCAGCAACAGCGACTTCTCGGTAAGGGACGTCAGCAGATCGCGGACGTCGGACTTGTCGATGCCGTCGTCCGCGCACACTGCCGTGGCGGCCTCGAGGTCGAAGCCTCCTTGGAATACCGACACCAACTCCAGCGTGCGTTGCTGGCGTTCGCTCAGCTGGTCGAAAGACCACTTGATGACCGCATCCATCGTCCGGTGGTGCTGTTGCTCGGACGGGCCGGGGAGTCTCCGGATCAGCTTGGGGTCGGCGACCATCTCCTGCAGCGTCGCAACGACGTCGAGATTCACCGCGACCAGCTCGATGGCCCGAGGCAAACCGTCGGTGATCTCGCACAGGCGAGCCGCCAGCGGCAGCTCCTCCTCGGCGATGGGGGTGCCGGCGGCCTGAGCCCGGTCGCGCAGCAGGCGCAATGCATCGGATGGAGGAAGCGGATGAATCCTCAGGACGTGTTCGCCGGAGACACCGACCCGGGCGCGGCTGGTCGCCACCACCGTCAGGTTCGGTGCGTTCCGGAACAGCGTGGCCAGCAGCCGCGCAACCGGGCCCGAACCGGGTTCGTCACCGACGAGGTGTTCGCAGTTGTCCAGCATCAACAGAGCGCGGCGCGGGGCAAGAAACTCGGTCAGCCTGTCCAGCGGTGGTCCGTCGGCGTTGTCGAGGATCCCGAGCTGGTCCGCGCAGGCGGCTGCCACCAAGTCGTCGTCCTGGGCGGAGACGTCGAGCAGCTGGACGACCCAGATTCCGTCCGGGTAGTCGTCGGTTGCGGCAAGTACGTTTGCCAGGCGCAGCAAGAGCCGGGTTTTCCCGACTCCTCCGAAGCCGAACAGCGTTAGCAGCCGGGCGTCAGCCAGCAACGCCCTGGCTTCGCTGATCAAGTCCGCTCGACCGACAAAGCTGGTTAAGTTCGCGTCGTAGCTGGCCGGACCTGCCGATCCGCGCCGAGTTGCCTGTTCATCGCTGGCATGCGCCGGTCTGGCGTCGTTGCCGTCGTCGATCATTCGTCCCCGCCCCGTGCCGGCGAGCAGTCGGCGGTCCGGCTTCTCGCCGCCGATATGTCCGGCCGGATTTCGGCCAGAACGCTCGCACGCCCCTTGCACCGATCGCGTACAGCCCCGCCCAGTCCGGCCGAACCGTTCACACGATCGATTACTTAGTGTGTTCATCGACAGGGCGCGACAACAGGATGCGTTCGGGGCGCCTTGCCTCTGAACCTGATCTTGACGAAAGCTCGGTGCAAGTCATGTGAGCTGCACAGACCGCGCGCTGAGCTATCTAGTGAAAGCCTAACCGACAACCCCGCCGACGGGATACAGGCAGTTCGGGCGCGCCGACGTCGAATCCGTCGAACCACCCTTTCGGAGCAGTGTTTGAGTACAGCGAGTTACAAGGCGGAGGGGCGAGCGTCATTCCCCCACGTCCGAGTGATAGCGCGCCGCCACCGGCCAGCCGAACAAAAGCGAGGATTGTCGCACAAGGGACAAAGCCTCCGTCTCGCTACGCCGTCGTCGAGTCTTCCGAGTTGACGGAACAGGAATCCGAGGCAGCACGTACGCGGTTGCGGCCCTCCGCCTTGGCGCGATATAGCGCCTCGTCGGCGCATGCAAACGCGGCGTCGATATCGACGCCGTGCTGCGGAATCGTCGCGACGCCGATCGACACCGTCCGGATCTCGTTCGGCTTCCGAACGCCGTTCTTGTCGGCCTGGCCCATGACCCAGACGTCACCGCCGGCCCGTTTGGTGATCGGGATCGTCATCTGCTCGACGGCCGCCCTGATCCGCTCGGCGACCACCAGCGCGGCGGGAAGATCAGTGCCGGGCAGCAGCAGAACCATCTCTTCGCCGCCCCATCGGCAGACGAGATCGCCCGGCCTCGACAGCTCGCGTAGCAGGCCGCCGACGGCCGCGAGCACTTCGTCGCCGGCGATATGCCCGAACGTGTCGTTGACTTTCTTGAAGAGGTCAAGATCGATGATCAGCAGCGCAAGCCCAGAGCCGACGTGCAAGGCTCGGGCGACAGCCCTCGCCGCCTCGTCCTTGAACGCCTCGACCCTCAACAGTCCGGTACGGCCGTCGATCTCCGCGGTTCGGGTCTTCTGGTCGATGTCCTGCTGGAGTTCCTCGAGGCGCTGGCCGCGGATGGTGAGGTAGGCGCCGATGGGCACGATCAGCAGTAGTGCGGGCGACCAGGCGAAACCCAGCCATGCGATCAGCGCGGCGACCAGCAGAGTCACGATGATCTCGACGTTGTCGTGTCGGTCGCCGATCATGTGAATCCGCAAGTCGCGCTGCCAGCCCTCCTCGCGCTCGCCGGTTTCCTGATCCCAGACTGGTGAGGCAAGCCCGCGCGCTGCACCGACCATCACAGTCTGCGCGAGGTAGTAGGCCGCGACGCCGCCCAGCAGGGCCAGCGCGACCGGCGCGCCGAGCGCCACCGGCCCGGTCATGCCCAGATTACGCAGCGGAGTCAGATTCCCAACGGTGTGGACACCGAGTGCCGAGCAGCAGATTGCGACAGAGCTGTGGGTGAACTTGTACACCGGCTTTCTGGCGATCCACCAGCGATGACAGCGCACCAGAGCAATCAGCAGAATCGCCAGCGGCACCGGCAGGACAAGGGCAGCGGCGAAGAACGCAAGGCTGGTGTGGTCGACGTGGGTCTTATCGCCGTCTCGGCCGCGCCGCCGTTCCTCGGCGACGTTGGTGCCGATGACGTAGGTAGCGGCAGCGGCGATCAGCAAGGTGAAGCGGAACCATGCCGACGCGTCGATACCGGCGTCGAAAGCGCGGACGGATTCGAGGGCGGCCCACGCGAGCACGAGCGGCTCAGCGATCAGCGCCCAGGTCACCGGGCGCCGGCCCCATTCCCAGATTCGCCACATCGAGCGTGGATGAGACAGCACGCGCGCGGCATAAAGCAGCTGGTGGAACACGCGGGTAAGACAGATTGCCACGGTCTGCACTACCCTGAGCGCAGCACGCCGGGTGGACGCCCCTGCCCTGCTCGGCTGCCGGAGGACCGCGGGTCTGCCCACTCGCGGAGG
Organism: Amycolatopsis sp. cmx-4-37; assembly: GCA_049998055.1. Taxonomy (GTDB): domain Bacteria; phylum Actinomycetota; class Actinomycetes; order Mycobacteriales; family Pseudonocardiaceae; genus Amycolatopsis. The sequence continues at coordinate 288,651 of JAEBEK010000012.1, forward strand.
TGATGACGACGTCGACTCAACCGGGCCATCAGCCCGGGACTTCTTCATGCCGGTTTCCTCCCCTTGGTCCATCGACATGTGGAGGTGCCTCATGGCCCGCTTCGGCGACCGCGAAACCTGAGCCCACGAGGGAATCCTGAGTCCCTGTTTCTGCCCGCTGGCGACTCCTTTTCTCCTTCGTGCGGAGGTGAACCATGTCCCCTGTCCGCGAACCTGGCGACCGCGAGACCTGAGCCAATCACGCCTCCGCGGTACTCCTGACCTGCGGTACACGCTGGGACCGTCGCCATTGGACAGCGCACACCCCTGTCAGGAGTACCCCGAGGCTGCCTATCAGCGCAACAGCCATTCCGGCACTAAGAAACTGCGCGATGGCACCCGCTGCAAGCGCCCCAATCCCCTGACTCCCGCGCAAAATCGTGCTCATTAGGCCATTCACTGTACCTGCGATGCCCTCGGAAACACGCTCCGTGAGATCAGCGGTCGCGGCATTGTAGTAACAGCTGCACGCGCCGGAGACGATCAACAGGATGCCGGCGCCAACGAGCAGCCATCGCCACGCGCTCGGGTCGCGGGCGACCACCCGCGATCCTGCAGGCACGAGCCAGAACACCACGAGCGGCGCAAAGCTGAGAATCGCCAGTGGACCCATCAGGCTTCTCTGACGGCGTCCCGACTGCCGGGACATCCACCGAGCGCCGATGATCATCCCGACGCAGTCCGTCGCCAGCAGGGGACCGACTGTCCAACGTGGTGCACCGAGTTCTGCGACGAGCGGCACGATGACGGCGTCGGCTGCAGCCGTGCAGCCGATCAGCGCGATGAAGACCAGCAGCAGGCGCACGACACTGTCATCTCGGACCAGGCTCCCTGCGGTTCGCAGCTGCGTCGCCAGGCCTCCGGCCACCGACCCTCGGGAGTCCGCGCGGGTCGCTGCCGGCCGATCGCGCAGGCGGCTCCGCAGAAGGACTGCGGCGATCCCGAAGGTGGCGACATCGATTACCAGGGCCCAGGTGCTGCCGATCGCCAGGACAACCGCTGCGGCACCACCGAGGCCGACAAGCTGCCCGATCTCCCGGATCATGAGCAGCTGCGCTCGCCCAGGTGCATTCAGGTCGTTTCGACTGGGGTCATTCGGCGCGACGCCGCGTTTTTCGATCAGGTGATCGGCGAGTATTTGGCGCACGACCGCGCCCTGTGCGCCCTTGAAAGGAATCTGGAGTACGGCGACCACCATCGTTCCGGCGAACAGCACCGCTATCGGCACGTGCGGGATGGCCATCGCGGCCACGGCGAGCGCTTGCAAGAGCAAGCAGGCCACCATCAGCTCGCGTCGCCGGTACCGGTCTGCCAGCCCAGACAACAGAGGTCCGGTGACCAGTGGCGCTAGGAAGCCGGCTGCGTAGGCCGCGCCCGTCCATGCCGCCGACCCGGTACGGTCGAAGACCAGTAGAGCTATAGAGACCTTGGCCAGTTGATCCCCTGCGACCGAGCCGAGTTCGCCCAACCACACAGCGGCGAACTCACCACCGCGCGGTAAGCGCGCCCGGTCCGGCCGGGCCCCCCTCTGACCAGCCATTCCTTCGATCCTCGTGAACATATAGTCGGCCTTCACGCCAGTCAACGCAGCCTAAAGGAGATCACCAACCAGTCGAACACTTGGCGATTGATTCACCCGGACAGACCTACGCGGTCACGCTTGGTCGCCGTGGAAAGCGCAACGGTATGGCCGCCGAGCCGACGCGAAGCTCGCCGGCAGGGAGCACTGCTCGACCTCATGCGCCGTCGTCGCTGCCTACGTCACCAGACTGCCGGAGCCATGCAATCCGCGCCTCGATGGCCTCGTCACTTGGCGGTAGTTCGGGGTTGAGCGCCACCGTGACGCCGCCGAGCAGGTCAATTTGAAACGAGTAGGGCACCCGTGCGTCCTCGCATTGACGCGCGACGGAGTCGCGCCAAACAGCAACGGTGATGCCGTCCGCCGGTGTGGGTGTGTGCAGGCGGATCACCCAGTCCCCGCGAGCAAGCCGCGTCGCGATATCGACACTTTCAGGATCTCCTGTGACCATCAGACGATTTCCGTATCTACATTGATTCCGCGGTGGGGCCGGCGCTATCCTCATCCGCCGGCCCCACCAAGTGGGTTCTGCCGTCGTTCAAGGACTAGTCGTCCGGATCGATACCGAAGCGGTCCCCGATGATGTGTTCGCGCAATGCTTGCTCCGCATTCGTCGTCTCAGGGTCGGCCATCCTAATCACCTCCCTTCGTTGAACTGTTCCGTCTGGCTGCGCTGCCGCACCGTCGTTAGGCTTCGGGCCCCAGTCCCTCCCGGGCGAGACGGGCTATGACAGTCGTCTCGCTCAGCCTGAGCGACTCTGCGATCACGGGAATCGGCATGCCAGCGTCGAACTTCCCCACGATCACTGTTGTCAGGGCGGAAGTAGCCGGCGTGGGCTGCGCCCATGGATCGTTGGCACTCCGTCCGTACCGTCGCCGCCGTTTGGTCTCGGAATCTTGGGGAGCCCTCGGTCGCTCCAGCGCAGGCCGCCCCCTTGGGCGTATCTGGACGCCCGCGAGGACCAGACGCTCTCGCATCTTGGACGCGTCGGTGTGGTACTTCCGCGCAACCTCGTCCAACTTCATGCGGGAGTAATCCTCAACCATCTCGCGGGTTGCTGGCCGCGGCTCCTGAACTCGCGGACTTCGCGGCCGAAACTCAACCTCCTCGCGTTGCAGGATTTCCCGGAGCCGCTGGTAACCAACGTCGTACATCGCCACAATCTCCATAAGCGCCTTGCCGTCCTCGACGTACAGTCGCTTGAAGACCGGACCAGGGTTCGGTGGTACAGGCAACCGTGCACCCTCTTCAACCATCGTCACCGTTCCAATGTCCACTACAGACGGACCGGCGCGTCCATCCGCCGGTCCGCCAAGAGGCTCGGCCTCCCCGGGGTCGTTGTCACCGGGTTGAGCGGCGAGGTCTCTGTACGTTTGTGGCTCAGTAGCGGCCGAGACCGCGAGGTCGCATCTGGACTCCCTGAGTTCGAAGGAGGCGCCACACCTTGCCGTAGGAAGTCTCCGTTGCCTCCGCGATCTCCCGAACGGTGAGCCCGGATTCGTAGCTGTACGCGACTTCGTCGCCGTCGAGGTCGCACTTGAACCCGCGCCCCGAGGTCGGCAGCTCGACCCCGTTCATCCGCAGGAGAGCGCCGGTCCAGTTCGCCGATAGGCCGTGCCGAGCGGCGATAGTCGCGATGGAGTCGCCGCGACGCGACCTCTCCACCATCTGCCGGTTGCGCGCTTCACGGGCTGCCCGCGCCACATCGTTCACTGCTGTCCCTGACCTTGCTCTCGAGCGGCCCCCGCCGCTCCCCGGTGTCGTCGTCACCCCGGGTTGAGCGGCGGGGGCCTTTCCTGTGTTCAGACGGTGCGCCCAGTTGGCCGGCCTTGCGGCTTGCCGTCGCGGCCGCGCATCTCGACGTCGGGGCGGCCGGTGATGTGAAGGTGCACGGTGGAGTAGGCGACACCGGCGTCCGCGCTAATCCTGCGAAGGCTCTTGCCGCTGTTGTACTGGGCGGCCCATTCGTCGACTTCCTCCTGCGAGCGTTTCGGACGCGGCATGATCAACCCTTCCTTCCAGTTCCCGCGCGGACCGGACCGGCGCGGCTGGGGCGTTTTCTTTGGCCGACCTGGCCGACGCAAGGAGACGTTTCTTTCACGCAGGGCGGCGTACACCTTGCCATAAGAAACCCCGCGCTTCTCCGCGATGGCACGGATTGACATTTCCGCCAGGGTGTAGTCGGCCTCGACGCCAGCACCGTCCAGCTCGACGGCAACCCCGACCCTCCGCCTCAGGCGATTCTTTTGTCTTATCGGCACATTCCTCCTTGCGAGTATGCGGGACACAGTCTTGTGCGAGACGCCGAGGTCGGCGGCTATCGCATAGGTACTTCTCCGCTCGACAAGGTAGGCGCGCTCAATGGCTGCCTCGTCGAGGTTAACGCGGATGCCGCGCCCCTTTTGCGGCAAGGCTGCGCCGTTGTTGCGAAGTATTCTGGCAGTCCAATGTGGAGAAAGTCCGTACTTCGACGCAATAGCCGCGATCATCCGGCCGCTCTCCCAGTCGGCCACCATGAGCTTGTCGCGCAACCGCTGATCGGAGAGGCTCAGCCTCCGCGTGGGCGACATCGGGTTCTTTTCTCTGCTGTCTTTGAAATGAAGTTGGCCGTGGCTTGGGTACGTCAACAGCGTTCGAGCGTGGCTTCGTCGACCTCCACGAGCACCGGACAGTGATCACTGCACTGGCCGACCAAGTCCGGGTCGACCGCGCGAAAGCCGGCGATGGCCTCCCTCGGGAAGTCGTACGTCGCGTAAATACGATCGATCCTGCGAGGCGGCTGGCGATCGGTCTTGTGGTGCCCGGTGGTCGAGTGGCGCGTCGCGTTGGCGAGGATGGCGCAGTCCTGGAACCTGAACCAGCGCTCCATCCGAATCGCGGCGTGCCGGTCGGGCTGGCCGTAGAGGTCGAAGTGGTAGGCGATGGCCGGGTTCCACTCGAAGTTCTCGTAAGGATCGGGGTCGTAGCGGTGGTTCGACCCGATGCCCTGCCAGTCACCGCCGACGAGGCCCGGAATCCCATCTTCGCGGTGGAACGCGCGGTGCACCTGACCGGCGTCCTTCCATCCACCGGAGAGGCCGGGATCGAATGGGCTCAGATGGACCGAGCCGGCGCGCAGTAGCGGCCCACCGACATCGAACACGGCCGTCGCCATTCCGTGGGAAATGCCGAAGTGCCCGCCGTCGTAGGCCATGAAGCCGCCCGGGACGACCTCGATGCCCGGCGCCCACAGGAGGCCGGTGTGATGGCGGGTCTTGCTGACCGCGACGGTCGGCCTGGTGCCGGCGATGCAGTTCATGCCGAGTGCGTCCGCCAGTGTGCACAGCGCGGACTCGGCCGCAGCTCGTTTCGACCGGTCACCGGTGTTGCCGTCCGGGCCGGATGAGATCAGCTCCTGCACGGCGAGGATGTCGGGTTTGAGTCCAATGATGAGTGAGCTGAGTTGGTCGTAGCGGAGGGTCTGGGAATGGTCTACCCCGTCGTAGTTGAGCAGGTTGAAGGTGACGAAGTTCAGCATGGTCCTGTTCTCTCCTAGCAGGTACGTCCGGCCACCAGGTCACATACAGCCGCCCGCGTGATCCACGCCAGGCTGCCCGCGCACACCAGCAGAGCGAGCACGATCACGATGTGGCCGCAGGGTCCGCGCCTCGCGGTCATCGTGTCTCGCCTCCCACGGGGTCGATCTCGAACGAACAGGAGACCAACCGGTGGTCGGAGACCTCCGTCCCCTTCGGCGGCACGTGCACCCGGTACGAACCGGGGATGAGCCGCGCGGGCGTGCGGTTGCTGACCATGATGCGGTCGATCCGCAGGCCGGAGCCGCCGTCCACCCACGGGTTCACCGTGATGGTGAAGTCGTCGGCCTCCGCGCCGGCGTCCCGCCATCCGTGGTCAAGGAACGCGTCGATTGCTCCGGTGTAGACGTGCCAGTGGCCGTCAGGTGTGCGGTATCCCTTCTGGCTCACCTTCTGCGGGGCGTCGGCCGTGTAGCAGCGCTCCTGCCAGTCCTCGGGGATCGACTCCTTCGGGTGCGAGGACGTGGCGTTGAAGTCGCCGGCGATGATGGCGGCGTGCTGGGCCATCTGTCCGTCCCGGCAGGCTTGCTGATCGAACAGCGACGGCCCCTCAGATCCGTTCCAGTGCACGGACTTGAGTTGAATCTGATGACCGTTGATCTGCGCCAGGAGCGAGTTCGCCAGGCTGCGGCGCTGCGTCTCGTCGTACCACCGCACCGGCCGGACGACGCGGCGGTCAAAGAAGAGCCCCGGCACGTTGACCGAGCCGTGCACTTTGGAGATGCGGGAAGAGTACTGGACTGCGGGGAAGTCGCGTCCCTCGCTGTCGGTGCGGAAGCCCCACAGGGAGTTGAGGGTCTCTTCCGCGTCGAACAGCGGCTCGTAGTAGTAGGTGGAGTTGTCGTAGTTGGTGCACTCTGCCGCGAACAGGATGTGGGGCGGTTCATCCAAAGTGGACAGCATGGTCCGCAGCTTGCCGTGGTCGTGCTGCCGTGTGCCTTTGTCGTATCCGCCGCCCTTGAGGTTGAACGTGGCGACGCGGAGTGTCAGCGGCTCGAACATGGGCTCACTGATCCCTTCCTTGTTGTGGTGCCTGAAATGAGGAGGGTCCCGTCCCTGGAAGGGCGGGACCCTTACTCGCTATCTCCCCCGTCGCGCGAGTGCGCGGAGAACTGCTACGGGGAAACCTGCTTGACGATGAAGTTCGCCGCCTTGAGGCCGCGCGGGATGATGCCAAGTTGTGCCAGCAGGTCCGGGACACGCTGGAGACGCAGTTCGTCGGCTGTCGACTTGAAGCCCGGCGGGGTCATCAGCTTCGCGATGTCGTCCGGCACCTTGGCGTACTCGACCACCAGGGGCTCCCAGTTGGCACGGGAAGCGTTGGCGTCGCGAGTCGCCTTCAGCATGGCGCGCTGGAAGGCGGCCATGGCGTTGGGATTCTTCTCGGTCCACTCGGTCTTGGCGCTGTAGCCGAGAATGGGGAAGTCCTGCGTGCTGCCGGTGGAGACATCGATGATCGGCGTTGCCTGGACCGTGCGGGCGGCCTGCGTCAGGTACGGCTCGGGGAGGTACGCCGCGTCGACTTGCCCTTGCTGGAGGGCGGCGGGCATGTTCGGCAGGGGTACGGGGACCCATTTGACCTCCTTGAAGTCGAGGCCGTGGTCGGTCATGAGGGACTGCGTCAGGATCTGGGAGGCCGCACCGGGGGCGGTGATGGCGATCCTTTTGCCGGGGAGGTCGTTGATCGTCTTCACCGGCGAGCGCGGAACCGTGACCAGCTCGTTGCTCTTTGGGGTAGCAGAAGTGCCATCGGCGACCAGCCGAAGTTCCGCCCCTTTCTGGAGCGCGACGAACAGTGTCGGGTAGGTGATCTCCGCGACGTCCACCTCACCGGAGACCGCCTTGTCCCGCGAGACGGTGCCGCTTTCAACGTTGACCGCCTTCACGTCGAGGCCCTCGGCCTTGAAGTAGCCACCGTCCTGCGCCAGCCAGAACGGCGCGGCATCCACGCTGGGTTGGATGGCGACCTTTAGGGAGGTCTTCTCCAGGCCGCCCGCGCCGGGCTTGGCCGGCTCGTCGCCGGAGCCCCCGAGCGCGGAGCAGCCGGTGAGGGTGAGCACAGCCGCGAAAGCTATGCAGAGTACTAATTTCCAACCTCTTTTGGACATGGCTCTGCCCTTCTCCTTATTGGGGTGGGGAAATCGCGCGAGGCCCGAGCGTTGTCGCCCGCCTGGGACCCGCGCCTACGGCGCTCGTTATCCGCGTGATCTAGAGCGCCGGCCTGGGGACGTGCTGATGCACGAGTGCGACGTCTTGCGCGCTGGGGACGGCCTGATCCAGGTCGCGGAGCCTCTCCACCGTTCGCACGGCCATCTCGACCAGGCCCTTCGGAGGCGGGTTGTCGGCGTTGTAGGCGACGGTCATGCGCTTCGCGGGCAGAGGCAGGAAGTAGATGACGATGTCCTCGTCGAGGGCGGCGTCGTCGAGGCGGGCCTGCCACTCCTCGCGGGAGCCGTCCTCCTGGCCCCAGTCCCACGCGTACACAGCCACGAGCCCGCGTCCGATCATGAGGGCGACGTCCCTCAGCCCCTCCACGAAGCGGATTTCGTCGGCCATGTCGTTGCTCCTGTCGGCGATCGGTTGGGCCCGGCCCCGCCCCGAGGGAGGAGGGGCGAAGCCGGGGGTTTCGCGGCCTGTCCCGGCCCGCGGGTCCTAGGGGTGCCGAGCCGGGACAGGCATGAGGGTGCGGAGAGCGCGGGGCGATGAAAGGGGTTGCGCTCTCACTCGCACCGAGGCTGACGTGGCGGAGGTTCCGCGAGAGCTGGCGCGACCATCTGCGCCGTGATGATCGGGACGCCCAGGACTCTTCGAAGCCGGAAGCTCACCTCAAGCTCCGCGCCCAGGCGCAGCTCTACTGCGACGAGGGTCGTCGCGACGGCATCCACGACCTCGCGAGAGGTCTGGCCGGCGCCCAGGTAGCTGGTGAACACGTCCGTGGCGATCTCGCCGCCGAGCGTGATGGAGATGGCCGCTTGCGGGGGTGGCGGGGCGTCTGCCTGCCCACCTCCCGGAATGACGCGGAAGCGGCGCGCAGGGACTCCGCCATCAAGGGTGCCGCTCATGAGCGACGCCCCTTCGCCCACGCCTTTGCCACATCCAGAACCTCGTCGGCAGTGCCTGTGGCGGAGGTAATCGGGACGACCATCCCGGGCTCCCGACCGCCCTGCCAAAAGCCCCTGCCGAGCAGATAGACACCGACAAGCGACCTTGGAAGGTTCTGCCGTTTCCCGTCGTAGGCGGAGGAGCGGAGGATCACGTTGATCTCCTCCTCCAGTCCGCGCACGCACCTGCCGTAGACCGCCGTCCTGACGTCGTCGACCTGGTGGCGGACGGACCACGCGAACGCGTTCGTCGCGGCGAGCGCCTGGATGGCGTTGAACTGGGCGGATGACAGCCAGGTGGGCCAGTCGGCGGAGTGAGTCATGCGGCGTCCCTGTCGATCGGGTTGAAGAGAGCACGGAGAGCACTGCCGATTCGCGTGTGCCCGACCTCGGCATCCAGGCGCTGCCCCGCAGGAGCCGACTGGATAGGGAGGGTCTGGCAGCCGCACAGGACCGGCGGTCGGCCGGCGCGCTGACGGCACAGCGGGCTGTGGTCGCGGGTGCCGAAGACGTGGGTGCTCATCGCTCGTCCCCGCCTCGGCCCACGGCGGCGCGACATTCAAGTAGGCGACCGGGCAACCGTCGGCGCGCCGAGCGCGGCTTCGGGACACAAACGTCCCGCTCTTCGGGCTCCGGCACGTCGGCGACGGCGGCGAAGCGCGTCGTGGTCGCTGCCGCGTTCTCCGCGTCGAACTCGCGGTCGTGTCTGATGACGGTGTCCATGGCGAGCTGCTGGTGGACCTGCCGCCGACCGGCCTCGATCTTGGCCTGAATGTCGTCCACGGTCACCCGGCCTTGGCGAGCGGTCTCCTTGCGGAAGCGGTCGTCACGGCTTTCCTTGGCCTGCTGTATCGCCCAGAAGATGACACACACCGTCACCAACCCAACCACCACGGCTACGACCGTCCAGACGGCAAGTACTGACGCACCTGTCCACACGCTGATCAACCCCTCAGCGCCGGATCGCTACAGCTCACCGGCGGTATGTCGTCGTCGACCCAGCAGGTAGGGGCTCCTTGTGACAGGCGGCCCCTACCTGCCTTCGGCTGGTTCTGACGAGGGGCGGCAGCGGTTTGCCTGATCGCCCGCCTACTCGTAGTCGTCGAACCAACACGCGCAAGAGTAGAGTGCGCCACACGCGTATGGCAACACCAAACAACGCAAAAGCGTTGATTAGAGGAGGCGATATGCTCCGGGTCATGCCCGAACTCGTCACTCAAGGCTCACGTCGGCTCGGCGGTGCACTCAAGGACCTGCGCAAGGACGCTGGCCGCACCATCGAGGAGGCGGCGGAGCACATCGACCAGAACCAGGGCACCGTCAGCCGATACGAAGGTGGCCGACTTCGACCGAAGTGGCCCGTCGTCGTGATGCTGACGAACTACTACGGAGCGACCGACGAGCAGTTCCGCAAGATCCAGGAGCTGTACGAGGCCGCGAAGCAGGAGCCGAAGCCTGTTCGCCTCCCGTCTGGCGCACCCTCGGCGTTTCGGCGGCTCGTGTACGAGACCGCCGTTGCGGCCTTGATGAAGGAGGTCGGCGGGCTTTACGTCCACGGCTTGCTTCAGATCGAGGCGTACACTAAGGCGCTGCGCGAGACGCTCCACGGCCCGGACGAGCCCGCGCAGGGCAAGCAGTTCGGCGTGCGCGCGAAGCGGCAGAAGCGCATCGAGCCCGGTCCCGATGCGCTCATCTACCACGCCGTCC
>JAEBEK010000013.1:0-250373 GCA_049998055.1 Amycolatopsis sp. cmx-4-37
TGTCACCGACACCGCCGAGCACATCTGGGCTTGGTCATGCTTCCGCCGACGACGACAACACCAAGCCCGGCTCAGTCACTACAAACGCCGCGGCTACCCACTCACCTAACTGCCGTTGCAGTATTAGGGCTGCGCCAAGCGCTGCACAACCGATACGTCGGCGGTCGAGTAAGGGTTAGCGCACTGAACGCTGGGTATGCAGCGCTGGCTCGACCACGAAACACGCAGGCCGGACGCCTCATCGAGCGCCGACCACGTGCCGTGGCCAAGCTGTCGAATGGTCGGCGTCGCGAGCACGTCAACGCTCGAACGCCTGCGCAACCGGACACACCTTGATCAAGGAGATGCCATGACCAGTACTTTGTCGTCTTGTCGTCGCGCCACCTACGCGGCTGTCATCAGCGTGGCCGCCGCGGTGACCGGAATAGGGTGGGCCGGGCCTGCAGCCGCAGCGCCGTCCACCTCCGACGCACAGTTCATCAAAGCCAACGAACAATCCAACCTGGCGGAGATCAGCATCGGTCAGCTTGCTCAGACCAAGGGCAGCAATGCGCGCATCAAAGAACTCGCGGACACGACCGTCAACGATCACACCCAGGCCAAGACCAAGCTGAGCGAAGTTGCGCAAATGATGGACGTGTCGCTGCCATCGCAGCCGAACGCGACGCAGCTAAGCCAGGCCGCAAAACTCAAGGCTGCCTCACCGGCGTCATTCGACCTTCTCTACGCCCAGGTCCAGGTTGGCGCCCATCAGCAAGCACTCACGCTCGCTCGTCGAGCGCAAAACAGTACTCAGAACGCAGACGTGAAGGCTTACACCACCTTCTATATCGGCGTCGCCTCCATGCACCTGACCATGGCACAGCAGGCACTGACCGCACTCGGCGGATCACCCGCCGGCGTCCCAGCCGGCAGCGGCGGCACCGCAGCGACGACGGCCGCCCCCGATTCCGCCGGTTGGAGCCTCGCACTCGGTGCCGGACTGTTGCTATTTGCCGGAGGCGTCGTCGCGTTCATTTACCGTCGACGCGCCACCACCGTCACCCGATGACATGGTTTCGAACTAAGGGGTGGGGCAGGCTAGTGCCGCTGTTGGCCGGCGCCGCCCTCGTAGCGACGAGCGGCGCGCACCTGCTCACTTCGGAGCCGCGGTCGCTTCCGAGGGAATTCGACAACGCCACTCGCGTTGTCGAACCGCCTACTACCTCCAGCCCACCCACGGAGACCGTTAGTTCTGCTGCCGCCGAACGCGAGGATGGACCCGACGGAAGCAGCCCGCCCACTCGGCTACGGATACCGCGACTGCACATTGATGCGCCGATCGCCGCCGTGGCGTCAGGTCGAGGTCAAATCGACGTACCGGAGGATCCGACAACAGTCGGATGGTGGGTCGCCGGCGCCGCCCCGGGATCAGCTGCCGGCGCGACGGTGCTGGTCGGGCACGTCGACCACATCAAGTCCGGGCCGGGCGCGCTGTACCACCTCGACCGGGTTGAGTCCGGCGACCGCATCGACGTCACCGTCGCGACTGGCCAATCGAGCAGTTACCACGTTGCCGCTTTACACATCGTCGACAAACGTCATGGGCTGCCAGCCTCCTTGTTCAGTGCCACTGGCAGACCGGAGCTTATCGTCGTCACGTGCGGCGGCCCGTACGACAACACGACTCACAGCTACGCCGACAACATCATCGCCTCTGCAGAACCAACGAAAGAATGAAGTTGCGGGGGCGGTACGTCACAGCCGTAGGTCACCGTCCGCTTTAGCAAAGACCTCGAGCCCAGCGGTTCAGCGAGCCGTTACGCTCGACGGTCGGCGGTCGTCGCGGTACTAACCGTAGAGACGAGAGGTGCGTCGACATCGTCACTGTTTGTTGGTCGGATAGCAGCTGATCACAGCGGAGAGTAGCAGGCTATGGGTCCTCTGCTAGGGCGCGACTGGATCGCGACTATTTTGCGACTGCGGCCGCAGCGGCCGAAGCAATGGCTCATCGACTCAGCGGTCGGCTCTTGACCCTAGCGTAAACGGACAGGCAGTCGATGGCGATGCTCACGGCCGCTGCTTGAAGTCCTGCCGGTTTAAGGAAATCGATGTAGTGCGCCGCCTCCGGCGGCTGATCGTCAATGCCGAGTGCCGTTCGAGGCCATCGTTCGACACGACCTCGCGGGCTAAGGTGGCCGCCTGGTTTATCGTGCTCGAGCCGAATTTATACCGCCAGGCCTCCGCTTCGGAGAGCCCGAGGCCACGCAGCGCCTGGCCCAGCACGTCCCCCATCGGGACGGCCTGGCCGTCCGCGGCGCTCGCCTGCACCTTTACGTAGGCACAGCCGGGGTCCCGCAGCCGATCATCGCACACTTCGGCGGCGAGACTGTAGCTGCCCAGGCCCGCTCGGGCGTGTACGCACACCAGACCGGGCCTCCCGGGATCGCGGTCGGCCACGAGGTGGTCATGAATCAGCTGCCGCGGGGCCACCCGATCGAGGAGCGGGACCGCCCGGCGCGGCCTGCGCCCACCTCCCACGACACGCCCCCTCGCGACTGCCCCCGCCGTCTACTCTGTCCAACCGTAGCGATCGGCGCACCGGCTGTCACCGCCGGTCGGCGGGTCGGGTCGGGAAACCGGCTCCCCGAGACACTGGTGGACGCCGCGGCCCGATTCGGTTGCATCCGCTCGCAGTCGAGGACGCGCGGAAAGGGCACCAGCGGGCCAGGCTCGAACGGTATGGCGACACCATGTTCGTCGTGCTGCGGCCCGGCACCGCACGAAACAGCTTGCCCGACTCCGACCAAGAGCCGCGAGTCAACACCCAGGCCGGCGGCCGCCCTCGCCGTGCGATTAACAGACCTTCAGCGGCCGCGACCCATCCGCGGAAGCCGGCACGCTTGACGACGGAGTCCATCGCATCAGCGGTTGCGGTGTCCCGCGGCAGCGCTGCTCGAGACAGTCTCCACGGCTGCGGTCTAGCAGATTCAAACTGCCGCGCGCCACTGCCGATAGCGGGCGGCCCGTGCGGGCAGGTCAGCGACGCCGCTGTCGCGTTCGACGCGGGTGCGCCGTCGCCGGCTCGCCGAGCCGGCCGTTGCCCGTACCGGCGTCCGCGGCGCGGCTATCCCGCCGCGGCCCGTCGGGCTCAGGCTTGGCAGAAACTGTCGTGCGCCGGGCGGCGGCCGGTGGCGAGGTAGTCGCTCACTGCAGTGTTGCCGCACTGGTTCGCGCCGTTGAGGTAAGCCACGTGACCGCCCTGATCGGCCGTCACCAGCCGGGCGCGGTCGCCCAACGCCGCGCGCAGGCGCAGTGCGCCAGGCATCGGCGTGGCCGGATCGCGCAAGTTCTGCAGCATGAGCACGTTCGCCGGGCCGCGGTCGGTCATGCGCACCGGTGGCTCTACCGGCGCCGGCCAGAACGCGCACGGCCGGATGTTGGCCGCGTAGGGGCCGTACATCGGGTACCTGACCCGGTCGAGCGCCACGTTGCGCTGGTAGGTCCCCACCGTCTGCGGCCACCGCGAATCGCCGCACACCACGGCGAGGTAGCTCGCCGGGAAGTTGTCACCGGCCTCGGCTTCGGTGGCCGCGGCGGCGGACACCGGCTCGTTCACGTCGAGCTTGTGCCACAGCGTCGCGAGGGCCGGCAGCGCGGCGTCCGATCGGAGGAGGGCCGCGGTGATGGTGCGGAACGTCGTGCCGTCATACCCCTGCGCCGGAGCCTGGTCCAGCCGTTCGGCCAGCTCGAAGTACTTCGCCCGCACCGCGGCCGGAGTGGCACCCAGGTCGTACTTCGCCGGGTCGGCCGCGGCCAGGTTCGCGAAGTCGGGAAACCGCGTTTCGAAGCCCAGCCCTTGGCTCCGCAGCGCCTCGGCGTCGTAGCCCTCCGGCCCCAAACTGCTGTCCAGGACGATCCGGTCGCTGCCCTCCGGGTACAGCGTCGTGTACACCGCGCCGAGGTAGGTCCCGTAGGAATCGCCGTAGTACGACACCTTCGGCTCACCCAGCGCCGCCCGGATCCGATCCATGTCGCGCGCGGTGTTCGCGGTGGTGATGAACGGCAGCAGCGCCGCCGTCTCCGCCGAGAAACACTGCCGGGCGACGGCCTTCGCGGTCTCGGCCGCCTTCGCAACGTCCGCCGGGCCGTACGGGAAAGGCGGGTTCACGCTTTCCACCCGCTGCACCGGCGTCATGTCGCAGGTTACCGGGGTGCTGTGACCGACCCCGCGCGGGTCGAAGCCGATCACGTCGTAGGCGTCCCGCACCGGCTGCGGCAGCCCCGCGGCCACGAGCGACACCGGGAAGTCCAGACCGTTGAGGCCGGGCCCGCCCTGGTTGACCAGTAGGACGCCGCGGCGTTGCGCGGGGTTCGCGCTCGCCAGCCGCGACAGCGCGACACTGATCTTTCGCCCGTCCGGGTGACGGTAGTCCAGCGGCACGTCAAGGGTCGCGCACCGCAAACCCGGTTTGGCGACGTCGGCCGGGCATTGCCCCCACGTCAACGGCGTATGGTCCGTCGCTGCGGCCGCGGACACCCCCGACACCACCACGGCCGCGGCGAGCGCCGCCGGCCAGATCTTCCTCATCGGCTCCATGGCTTCACCGCACCACCGCCCGGCCGGCCCGACCCGTGCCATCTGTCATGGAGCGGCCCTCGCCGCCTGTGCTTAGGGTGACCGGGTGAGCGAGCGTGATCCCGGTCGGTTCTCCGTCCGGCAGTGGCCGGACTGGAGCTTCTGGGCGGACCGGCGGCGCCGGGTCGCGCCCGTCGTCGTGAACGGCCTCGCGGTGCTGGTGCTGATCCCGCGGATCACCATGATCGTCCACGAGGGGAACTCCGCGGCGCGGACGGTGCTCGCGCTCGCCGCCATCAGCGTCTACAGCGCCGGATACCTCTTCGCGCTGTGGTTCGGGCCGTCCGCGCCACGGCGACAGCGGGCGGTGATGGTGGCGGGGCTGTTCGCCTTCGGCGTCACCCCGGCCGTGCTCTTCGGGTCGCCGGACTACCTCACCGACCTGACTTTCGCCATCGCGATGGGCCTGATGCTGCTGCCGTTGCATTGCTCTCTCCCGCTCGGGTTCGCCACGGCAGCCGGCCAGCTCGGGTGGATGCTCGCCGGTGCCGGGCACGTGAACTGGAGCCAGGTGGCCACGCTCGGCGGGGTCACCGCCGCGGTGGGCACCGTCTTCGCCCTGACATTCACGACCGGGCACCTGAAGGCCGCCCGCGCGCAGATCCGGCGGACGGCCGTGGACGCCGAACGCGAACGGGTGGCCCGCGAACTCCACGACATCCTCGGCCACAACCTCTCGACGATGGCCGTCAAACTGGGCCTCGCCCGGCGGATCCTCGAGTCGGCCGCGGACACCGGGCCGGCCCTCGCCGAGGTCCGCGACCTCGAAACCCTCTGCCACCAATCGCTTTCCGACGTGCGGGCCACCGTCTCGGGGTATCGGGAGGTGTCGCTGGCCACCGAACTTTCGGGCGCCCGGCTGGCGTTGCGTGCCGCCGGGGTGCAGGCTGAGCTACCGGCTTCGGCGGACGAAGTCGAACCCGAGCTGCAGGGAGTGTTCGGTTACGTCGTCCGGGAAGCGGTCACCAACGTGCTCCGGCACTCCGACGCAGGACAGTGCCGGGTCCGCCTCGGCCCCGGCTGGGTCGAGGTCACCGACGACGGCACGACCACCGGCGAACCGGCGGCCGGGCACGGCCTCACCGGCCTGGCCGAACGCCTGGCCGCGGTCTCCGGCCGTCTTGAGCACGGCCCGGGCACGCGTGGCTACCGGGTCTTCGCTCGCGTAGAGGCAGCGCCGGCGTGATCCGCGTCCTGCTGGCCGATGACCAGGCTCTCGTGCGCGGCGCGCTCGCGTCGATGCTTCGCCTCGAACCGGACATCGACGTCGTGGCCGAGGTCGGCTCGGGCACCGAAGTCGTTCCGGCCGCCCGGCGCACGAACCCGGACCTCGCGCTCCTCGACGTGCAGATGCCCGGCCGCGACGGGCTGGCGGTCACCGCCGAGCTGCGGCACGCGCTGCCGGCCTGCCGGGTCCTGATCTGCACCACCTTCAGCCGTCCCGGCTACCTCGCTCGCGCGATGTCCGCGGGCGCGGCTGGGTTCGTGGTCAAGGACTCCCGGCCCGAGCAGCTGCTCAACGCGATCCGCCGGGTCCACGCGGGGCTCCGGTTCATCGACCCGGCCCTGGCGGCCGAATCCCTCGCCACCGGCACCAGCCCGCTCACCGACCGCGAAGCCGACGTTCTCCGAGCAACCGCCGAAGGCGGTACGGTCGCCGATATCGCGAGGACGCTCGGCCTCACCCCGGGAACAGTCCGCAACCACCTGTCTTCGGCCATCGGCAAGACCGAAGCCCGCACCCGTGGCGAGGCCGCCCGCCTCGCCGAAACCCACGGCTGGCTTTAGGCCTCGACCCGGGTCGCAGCGGCGGCAGTTCGGCATCCACCGCCGCTGCCTTGGGGGGTCGGCGAACCCGGCAGCCCTGGCCCAGGGAGCACGAAGGCGCTGATGCTGCGTGGGGCACACCGCTTGGCGACGGAGCCACTCGCACCTGTCCCCACACCGCCCTGGGCAAGTTTTCGGCGGCCGTGGTCGCCAGATTCGGCGACGGGCCCGGTCGCGGGGGAGGGAACGACCAGGCCCGCGCACATGGAAGTACCCGCGCCCGATGCGGACGATGCGCAAGCTTCGGCGGATTGGTCCGTATGGCGTCGACCTACGGCAATTGCTCCTGCCCCAAGGTCGAGCTGGTTCTCAGCGGTGACGAGCGTGCGACGTCGCTGCGGTGGGAGCGGCGGGCGAAGTCGGCCCAAGCGCTGGCGGAATTCACCGGATGACGGTGGGCACATGGCGGTCCCGGTTCGTGGCGCAGCGATTGGACGGCTGGTCGACGAGGACCGGCCGGGCCGACCGCCGTCGATCACGCGCGAAAAATCGAGGACGTGATCGTGACAACCTCGGAGCAGAGGCCCCTCAACGCCACGCACTGGTCGTTGCCTTGGTGCAGGTCATGACGGCATAGAGGACGACCCCCGGTGGTGGATCATCCCAACCGGTCGAGAAACCAGCTGTGCCGCAGCCGGAGGGCGCGCTCGATGCTGGCCAGCACAGCTCCTACGCTGAGCAAGGTGTTGAGCCACGCCGGGAGCGCGACGGGCGAGACGAACGTCCCGAAGTGTTCTGCGACCGGCGGGAGCTTGAAGGCGACCTCGGTGAGCTGCGGGACGAGCAGGAGCACCGAGATCATCAGCAGCAAGACCGACGTGATGGCGACGGTGCGGCTCAGCGCGGGGTGTGTGCGGGCGAAGTGCTCCCGGCGTCCTTCGGCCGAGGCGCGATCCGGGGTCAGCCGGTGTTCCTCGCCTCGTTCGGTGACGTAGTGGCAGCGCTTCAGTCCGAACGGCGAGTCGGCGACCTCGATGGTGCCGTCCGGGACGGGGAAGGCCGCGGGGAGCTTGGATTCGGCGTGGTGCCGTCCGTCAAGGTACAGGTCAGCCGTACCCTTGCCGTCTTCGGAGAAGAACCGCCGTCGATGGCGGACGTCGACCGTGTACACCTGCCGGCCGAAGTCGAGTACAGCGAGCGCGCGAACGGCTGCCACCAGCGGAACGGCTGCAGTTCCCGCCCTGTGCCGGGCTTGACGCGTTTGATCGCGCGATGTCGGCGCCACTCCCCCATGGTCAGACCCCCAGCACGCCAGGAACGAGGAAGTAGATCTCGAAGGCCTCGTACGCCGCGCCGATGACGAACAGCGCGAGTGCCGGCAGCCAGAGCGGGGCGAGCAGTTTCAGACCTCGCGCTGGCCGTAGGATCTGCGCGACCGGAACACGGAGAACGCCCCACGGTGACGATGCACCGTGGGGCGTCCCGGTAACCCGGCTCTACCAGCGGCCACCTTCGACGTGCGGCGGGGCCCAGTAGATCGCCGCCCACACGCCGTGGTTGCTGGCCGAGCCCCAGCCGGAGGCCCAGTTGGTCAGCAGCGTGCCCGCCGTGCTGCAGAGCCAGCCCGGGAGCCTGGTCTGGCAGGCCCGGACGCCGACCGCGATGGCGCCGTTGACCACATCCGCGTACGAGGCCGTGATCCAGAAGTGGTCGCCGGTGATGCCCGTCGCCAGGTCGGTGTGGGCGCCGCCGGAGGGCCGGGCCGCGCCGACCGTAGCCAGGCCCTGGAACGCCGCCTGCATCTCGGCGACCACCTGCGCGCGGCCTTCCGGCGTGGCGGTGAGCCGGCGCCATTCCGCCTGCTCTTCGGAGTCGAGCCGGGGCACGGCCGTGCCCAGCGTCGGCAGGCCGGCGCGCACTGGGTCTCCGGTGCCCAGACGGGCCAGGGTGCTCGAGTGCGTCGCGGCCGGGGCCGGCGCGGCGTTCGCCACCGGGGCGAGGACAGCGGCGAGCACCGTACCGGCCGCCGCGGCCGACGCGAGGTAGGTCGGGATCTTCATGATCACTCCAGTTTCGGACGAGGTGCGCCGGCGGACCGTCGGGGCACCGGCCGGGCCTCGGTAGCCCGGCTGATGTCCACCTTGAGCGGCGCCGCTGAGTCTCCGATGAATCGGCGCTGATGTACCGCTGGGTGACACTCTCGCGAATCTTGTCACAAAGGGTGACGAACGGGTCACCCTTCGCCACTATGGGAACGAGGTGTGTCGCCATCGAGGCCGGGGAGGGGCGATGGAAGCGCGCTTTGCCTTGCTGGGCGAGTTCGAGGTGCGGACCGCGACGGGACCGGTGTCGATCCCCGCCGGGCACCCGCAGGCCGTGCTCGCGCTGCTGGTGGTCGCGGGAGGACGCCCGGTGCAGTTGAGCGCCCTCGTCGACGACCTGTGGGAACAGAACGACGACACGCAGCCCGGCAATCCGCCGGGCGTCGTGCACCAGGTGATCAGGTCCCTGCGCACCGCGCTGGACGACACCGGCAAGACGCTGCTCGTCACCGTGGGCCGGAGCGGCTACCGCCTCGACGTTCCACCCGAGGCCGTCGACCTCCACCGGTTCGACGCTCTCCTGCAGCAAGCCGGCGCGGAGACCACGGCCCGCGGCCGGTCCGAACGGCTCGAGGAAGCGCTCGCGCTGTGGCGTGGTGAGCCGTTCGCGGGCATCACCGCCCCTGGGCTCGGGCCGCCGCGGGCGCGGCTGGCCGAGCAGCACCGGCAGGCGCTCCAGCGCTACGTCGACGCCCAGCTTGATTTGGGCCGGCACCGAGAGGTCCTTCCGCTGGTCCGGCAGTGGGCCGAACGCGAGCCGACGCGCGAGTACTTCTGCCGGCAGCTCATGATCGCGCTCTACCGCAGCGGGGAGACAACCGAGGCAGCGAGCGTCTACCAGGCATTCCGGGAGAACCTCGAAGAACAGTACGGCGCCGAGGTCACTTCTGAGCTCAAGAACCTGCACGCCCGGATCAGCAAGCAGGACCGCGCTCTGCTGCACGCCGCACCGCCGGCGGCACCGCCACGCCGCTCCGCGCCGCCGCGGTCGCTGCCGCCGGTGACCGCGAACTTCGTCGGCCGGGAGGCCGAACTGGATGAGCTGACGCACTGCCTGCAGCAAAGACCGGAAGCGGCGACCGGACCGTTGGTGGTCGCGATCGCCGGACCCGGCGGGATGGGCAAGACCAGCCTCGCGCTGTGCTGGGGCAAGCGGCACCAGGACGAGTTCCCCGACGGCTCGCTGTACGCGGACCTGCGCGGTTTCGATCCGGAGAACGAGCCGGCCCCGGCCGGCGTCGTGCTGCGCCGGTTTCTCGAAGCGCTGGGGGTAGTGCCCGAAGAGATTCCCGCCGGCACCGAGGCCGGGCGGATCTCTTCCGCGGTCTGGTGGACGACAAGAAGCTGCTGATCGTGCTCGACAACGCCGCGAACGCGGGTCAGGTCCGCTCGCTGCTGCCTGCCGGCGCGTGGTGCTGCGTGCTGGTCACCAGCCGTCGCCAGCTAGCCGGGGCGCTGGCCGGGCTCGGCGCGGTCCACCTGCCATTGGACCCGCTGTCCAGGGAAGCGGCCCGGGACCTCCTCCGCCGCTCGGTGGGACAGCGGGCCGACAGCGACCCGGCCGCCGTCGCACGGCTGCTGGCGGCGTGCGAGGGACTGCCGCTGGCGCTGTGCCTCGTGGCCGGACTCGTCCAGTTGCAGCCCCGGATCGCCCTCGCGCAGATCACCGGAGAGCTCGAGGCGCACCAGCTGGCCACGCTCGACTCGGCCAGTCTCGATTCTGGCTTCCGCGCCGTGATGTCGTGTTCATGGGACGTCCTCGACGCGCGGCAACAGTGGCTCGCCGGCCTCCTCGCGCTCGCGCCCGGCCCCGACATCGGCCGAAGCGCGGCCGGCGCTCTGCTGAGCATTCCCGCGGACCGGGTGGACGGGGAACTGCGGTCCCTCACGCACGCTTCCCTGCTGGAACAGTCGCCCGACCGGTACCGCATGCACACCCTGGTGCGGGCCTACCTCGCCGAGCGGTGCGCCGAGACGTTGCCCGCAGCCAGCATCCATAAGGCGCTGCGCCGGCTGACCCGGTACTCCCTGCACGCCGCCGACGCCGCCGATCAGGTGCTGCACCCCCAGCGGGGGCGCATCCCGCTCGAGCCGCACGCCGGTGCGCCGCCGCGGTTCGCCGACCGCGGTGCCGCGACCGCGTGGTTCGACGCCGAGCACCGGTGCCTGCTCGACACGCAGCGTGCCGCAGCCGAGGCGGGCTGGCACGAGGAAACCTGGCAGCTGGCCTGGACCATGCACACCTTCCACCACCGCCGCGGTCTCACCGACGAGCACCTCACCAGCTGGCTGCGGGGACAGCAGGCCACCACGCACATCGGCACCCTGGGGCAGCGCTCGCTCGCCCACCGGCTGCTCGCGGGCGCCTACACCCGGGCCGGCCGGCACGAACGGGCGCGCGAGAACCTCGAAGCGGCGCTGGCCTTGGCCGAGAAGTACGACGACCGGCTCGCCCAGGCGCAGACCCTGCAGGTCATCGCCTGGACATCCGGCGAACGCGGCGCCTTCCCCGAAGCGGAAACCACAGCGGATAAGGCTCTGAAGCTGTACCGGGCCCTGGAAAACGACGCCGGGACCGCGCAGGTCCTCAACGCGATCGGCTGTTACGCCATGGAAAACGGGGACTTCGTCCGGGCCCGGCGGTGCTGCGACGAGGCGCTGCTGCTCAGCCGTGAGATCGCCGACCGGGACACCGAGGCAGCCACCCTGGACAGCTTGGGGCAGCTAGCCGTGGCGACCGGCGACTTCTCCGAAGCTGCGACGCACTACGAAAACGCGGCCGCCATGCTGTCCGCACTGGACAACGCCTACGCCGAACCCGCGACCCGCGAGCGACTCGGCGAGTGCTACCTCCGGCTGGGCCGCCCCTCGTCGGCGATCGAAGCATGGACCTACGCGGTGCGGCTGTACCGCCGTCAGCAACGGCACGGCAGAGCCGACGAACTGGCTGCCCGGCTCGCAGAGCTCACCGGCGCCCCCTGAACAGCGCTCCGGCCTGTGCCTGGCCACCCGCATCGCGGTGTGGACCCCGGCACGAGCGGTGATCAGTCATCATCCTCGCGGGATGGACGTGCTCCTCGGCGGCGTGGGCCTGTCTTTCGCCGGCGACGCGACTCGCGAGCTTCGCAGGTCTGCCGCCGGGAGAACCCGGCTGCCCCGACGGTGACGAGCGCGGGCGCTCCGGTCCGACGACGCCAGCCACCCGGCCAGGTCACCGGCTTGCCGACGACGTATCAGGCAACGGAGGTGACCGAGCAGCCGTGGCAGCCGGATGCACGAGTTGCACCGGAGCTCACGGCGTTGTGGTTGACGCTGGCATCGCGGAAGACTTCCGGGCTCCGGCAGCACGACGAGGCTAAGGAGGCGTTGAAACGGGTTGCTCGACTGCGGCGCTGGCCTCCGCGGCGGCCGTCCCGGCAGGGACGGTGTCTGCTCCGTCGATAGCGACGCGGCTGAAGTAGCTCGGCGGTTGCCCTTCCAGGTGCCGCGACAATCCTGGCAAGTGAGAGCCGAAGTTATGAGGCGGGTTGTCCCAGTCGAGTCGGACTGCCACCGCCTACTCCTCGTCGGTGAGGGTGAGCTGGTGCCCGGTCTCCTGCGCGACGAGTGCGGCTCCGTAATCGTTGCCGTTCGGGGTGCGGGTGATCGTGTGGGTGTGGAACTTCGCCGGATGTTCGTTGGTCAGCATGATCCCGGCGTGGTGTTCGTACTCGATGAGCACCACGGGACTTTGGATGCGAAAGTAGAAAGGGCTGTCCGGTCCCGATCCACCGATCCAGCACCACCACGTCTCGTCTAGGTGCGCGCGGATGTCGTTGAGCCGCGCGTGATACGGCCCGGGCGGCAGGTGCTCGATGAAGGTCCCGGCGAGCCGGCAGAGCAGATCCCGGCTGTAGGGCGGGAAGCTGACAGCGCAGACGCCCTCGTAAGGGATGACGCGGTTGTCCTGGAACATGCCGCCGAGGTGCAGTTCGTCGCCGAAGACCTCACGGCCGGGCGGGATGGCGGGGTCGCGCTTGTCGGGGTACAGGACCACCGCCTCGCGAATGGAGTCGGGTAGACCGTGCAACAGGTTCAAGGCGAGCCGGTCCGGCTCGCCGAACAGCCTGGTCCCGGCGTGGGGGCCGTCGTCGATGAAGTTCGGCTCGGCGCCGAGGAAAACTGGGCTGGCGACCATCTGGGTACCGATCACCATGACGTTGACGCAGACGTGATGTCCGTAGAGCGACCATCCCCACGGAGCCGTCTCGCTCGGTTCGGCGAAGAGATTGAAGTTGTAGCTGAACTCGTTCATGACACCGGGCCCGCCGACCAGCCGGCCGAGGAAGTCGTTGGTCCACATGCACCCACGCACCTTGGCGAATCCGGCGTCGCTGAGGCTCACGCGCATCAGCTCCAGCACCGCGTCCCGCACCTCGGGCGAAACCTCGTCCAGGCGCAGGCCGAAGCGGTTGACGTAAAGCTCCGGGTTCATCCACGCCCGCCAAACGCGGCTGTTCAACGACTGCCGCGCGGCGTGCTGCTGCTCAGCGTCGAGCGTCCCGAGCAGGTGCTGCGCCGCGGCCACCATCGCCGCGGTCGGCGCCGCTTCCGACCGCCGCGGGTACAGCCCCTCCCGCAGCGTGCCGTCGCTGGTGATACCGCGGAAGGACGTGTCGGCGAACAACCCGGTCCACGCCTCGATCGCGCCGCGGAACGTGTCGTACTCCAGGTGCCGGTCCACCCACTGGTAGGCGTCGAGGTACTTGATGCCGACGATTTTTTCGGTGTCCGGTGGCATCAGGTAGTCGCGGAAGTTCTCCGGCATCAGCAGTCCTTGACGTTCAGCAGCGGCTCATCGGAAACCCACCAGCGGATCGCGGATCCGTGTTGGTCGAGGCGCGGTGGCGGGCGGTGGGTGGTTCGGGTGTGCTCGGTACCGGACGGCTCGAAGAACCGCAACGGTGGTCCGGGCAAGGTGATCTTTCCGAGCGTGTCGTGGTCGACGTCGACGAGCAGGCCCTGGCTGCGGGTCTGGTCCCAGGTGTACACCTCGTCGATGCTGCGTACCTTTCCGGCGGGAATTCCGACCTCGTTCAGGTGATCGAGCAGGTCGGCTGCCTGCCACGTCGAAAAGGCTTTCTCGACGACGGCGACGAGTTCGTCGTGGTGAGCTACCCGATCGGGATTCGTGGCCATGCCTGGGGTTGCCGGGTCGATGTCGAAGCCGGCACAGAACCGGGACCACTGGGCTTGGGTGCCGACAGCGATCTGGACGGAGCCGTCGGCGCAGCGAAAGAGGCCGTAGGGGGCGATGGCGGCGTGGTGGTTGCCGCCCGCTCGACCCACCTCGCCGGCCACGGTCCACCGCGTGCCCTGAAAGGCATGCACGCCCACGGCGGCCGCGAGCAGGGAAGTTCGGACGATCTGCCCGCGGCCGGTGCGGGCCCGTTCGTGCAGCGCGGCGAGGACGCCGTAGGCGCCATACATGCCGGCGAGCAGGTCGCAGATGGGAGTGCCGAACTTCTGCGGATCGTCGGGGCCTGATCCGGTCACGGACATGAGACCGCCCTCTCCCTGGGCGATCTGGTCGTAGCCCGGGCGTCCGCCCTCGGGGCCGTCGTGGCCGAAGCCGGTGATCGACAGCACCACCAGACGTGGGTTGAGCGCGTGCAACCGCTCGTCACCGAGCCCGAGGCGATCCATCACGCCGGTGCGGAAGTTTTCGACGACTACATCGGCGCGCTGAATCAGTTGCTCAAGGACCTCGAGGTCGGCCAGGTCCTTCAGATCAAGGCTGATCGACTCTTTGTTCCGGTTCACGGACAGGAAGTACGTCGACTCGCGGTGGTCGGCCTCGCTCGTCACGAACGGCGGGCCCCAGCCTCGGGCGTCGTCGCCGGTACCCGGCGCTTCCACCTTGACCACTCGCGCGCCCAGGTCGCCGAGCATCATCGTGGCGTGCGGTCCCGCCACAGCACGGCTCAGATCGACCACGAGCAGATCGCCCAGCGGCCCTGGCACACCAGCCGCTGCGGCGGTCGGCGCGGGTGCGGAACTCATGATCCGTTCCTTCCTGCGACGGCGACCGACGCCGCGCGTCCGGTATCGGGCAATGCTCGAGACACACGCTCTGCCGCGTGCCGCAGATGGGTGACGTACCGATCGATGTCGGCCTGCCCTGCCTCGGGCGGCAAGCCATCGACCGTCATCTGCATCACGACCTGGTGCCGTGCGTCGAACACGGGGACGGAGACGCTGCGGATCCGGTAGTGCCGGCTCTGGTCGTGCAGATCATCGGGCTCGTGCTCGCTGCCCAGCTGTTCGACCAGCTGACGCACCGCACGGCGTCCGTGCGGTGTGAGCCCTTGCAGGGTGGTCTGGTCGACGCTGGATTCGAGGCGGCGCAGGCTGTCGCTCCAGGTCGCGACCGACCAGCCCCGCGCGCGCACCCGATCGACCAGCTGTTGAGGGTCGTACCGCTTCTCGGAACAGTCGCCGGCTCGGGCTATCCATGCCTGCGCGTCGTCCCCCGACCAGGCCACCAGGGCGGTTCCCAAGGGAGGGATGTGCGGCAGTCGCTGACCGACCCGGCTGTAGGCGCGGCCACCGGCGGGGGTGCCGGCTGTGGCCAGCAGGACGATGTCTTCACCCACCGCGGCCGAGGCCAGGCACTCGACCTGGTTGTGTGCGGCGACTTCTTCCATGATCGGCCGGGCCGCATCGACCAGCCGGAGGTGCTCGACCAGGTCGGGCTCGCCCGCGGCCGCCAGAGACAGCGGGGCGAACCGTCCGTAGCCGCCCTGGAAGAACAGCAGCGGCAACGACGGTTCCGGCGCGTCCAGCGCCGTCACCCGCCCGACGACGATGTCGTGGTCGCCGGCGTCGTGCACCGCGTCCACGGTGCACTCGATCCAGGCGACGGCGCTGTCCAGTCGCGGCAGGCCACTGGGTGACCGTGTCCAGTCAAGACCGTCGAATTTCCGTTCGCCGCCGGTGGCGAAGGACCGGGATGCCGATTCCTGGTGCGCTCCCAGCATGTTGACGCAGAACCGCCCGTTGCGGAGGATCTTCGCGGACGTGCGCGACTGCTTGCCGGGCAGGAACGCCACCAACGGTGGCGAGAGCGAGACGGAGATGAACGACCCGACCGTCATTCCCACCGGGGCGCCGGCCTCATCGCAGGAGGTCACCGCGGCGACCCCGGTCGGGAACTGCCCCAGCACGTGGCGGAAGTGCTGCGGGTCGATGTTTTCGGACATGCTGCCCTCCTCGTCGAGGCGCTGGTCAGGCCGGTCGCCGTTCGAGCACGCTGGTCGACAACGCTGCGGCGTCGACGCCGCACAAGGCCCGGCCGAGGTTTTCCAGCCAGGTGTCGAGGTGGTTGGCGGCGTGCATGCTGCCGGCAAGGCAGTTGCGGGTGATCAGCTGCAACGGGTTCCGTTTGATGATCGCCGAGGCACCGGAGGCGCGGAACAGTGTCTCGACCGCCCGGCTGCAGGTGTCCCAGACGTAGGCGGCGTCGGTGTGCAGCTGCAGCGCCTCGCGCTCCGAGAGGTCCTTGTCCTCGGCCTGATGGCGGTCGAGCTCGGCGACCGCGGCGTCAGCGACCCGGCCCGCGGCGCGGATCTGTTGGTGGGCTTGACCGGCGGTGTGGTGGGCGACCGGTGCGGCGAGCTGCCGCGAATACGGGGAATACGGGAGGCTGCGCCGGCCGATGGCGGCCAGGAACGCCTCCATCGCGTGGTCGGCCATGCCGAGGGCCAGGCCGGTGCTGATGGTGATCGAGCGGACGATCCCGCCGCGTGCGGGGCCGCGTCCCTGCTGGGTGAGCTGGTTGATCTGTGCCTCGAGCTGGGCTGGGGTGCTGAAGCGTTCATCAGCGATGAACAGCTCTCCGTCGGTGGCGACGGTCTGGCTGCCGGTGCCGGCCAGTCCCATCGCCTCCCAGTCATCGCGCTCGATCAGCTGGTCCTTCGGAACCAGTGCCATGCCGACCTTGCTGTCGTCGGCTTCGTCGTAGAAGACCGCGAGGTAGCCGTGGGAGGCGTGGACGCTGCCGGTGGCGAACGGCCACACGCCTTGGATCATCCAGCCGCCGTCGACCTGGCGGGCGGTGCCGGACATGCGCCGGCTCGTGCCGCCGAGGGCGAAGGTGCGGTTGCCGACCCACGGCGACTCGTACACCGGGGCGATGACGTCCTCGGGGAAGGCGCAGCTCCAGAGGTTGCCGCCGGCAGCCGCCCAGACCACCCAGGCGGTGGCCCCGCACCCACCGGCGAACGCCCGGAAGATGTCGTGCAATTCCCGCGTGCTGAAGTCGGCGCCACCGTACCGCGGCGGCGTGGTCAAGCTGAAGATCCCGGCCTTGTCCAGACGCTCGATGCTTTCTTGGGGAATGCGGCGCTGCTCTTCGGCTTCGGCCTGGTGCTCGCGCAGCCAGGGCGTCAGTTCCTCGATCCGGGCGAGGATTTCCTTCGCCTGTGGCCGTTCGACGACCACGGTGCTGTTCGTCGTCATGTGTTCGTCACCTCCTGCTTGGGCTGCTGTGTTCATGACTTTGCGGGCGGCACGACCGGCAGCTGCACGTAACTGGGGTATTCCGGTCCGGTGAAGATCATGTTCTGGGCTCCGTCGTGGTAGGTGCGGTCGTAGGCGTGGCGCATGCCGTGCCCGGCGCCGGTGTAGGGCTGGATGTCCACGCGCAGGCGCTGTCCTTTCCGGATCAGGCCGGTGTTCGGGATGATCTCGACCTCCACCGGCACGATCTCGCCGTCGTGCAGCGGGGCGTGATCCGCGCGAAGATGGGTGTGCTTCGGCCGGAACCCGGTCGACCGCTCCGGATCCAGCTTGCGGTGGGACACCTTGAGCCAGCCCTTGGCCAATGGGTAGAACTTGGTGGAGATGCCGGGGATCAGCGCCGGGCCACAGAAGTCGACCTCGCGGTCGTGTTCGTCCAGGACGCGCAGGGCGACGAAGATGTCCATGTCCTGGCTGGTAGAAGAAACCCAGGCCACCAGCTTGCTGTAGCCGGCGAGAACCGTGTCCGCCTCGAACGGTGCGCTGACGAAGGTCGCACCTGGTGAGCAGGGAGCCGACTTCCGGTCGTTTTGTGCGGCTGCCTCTGTCGGGGGCTTGCGGAATTCGGCCACGTCGATCTCTGCCGAGAACGCCACCGACCGGTCGACCTCGGCGGAGTAGGTCACCGAGTGTTCCACCTCGGGTGCGGTGGGGGCCAGCCCTCCGACGCTGTCGCAGCCTGCGTGTCCGTCCCAGTCCGATGGTGAGGCGTCCAGGTACCACTTGACGTAGTCGGTGCGCGCGATCGGCCACTCGTGCTCTTCCTGCAGGTACGAGCTGCCGCGTCCGGTGCGGATCTCCAGCCGGACCGGGGGCGTATCCATGATCCCGTTGTCGACGCCCTTGAGCCAGTGGTCGAAGAACGCGATGTGGTCCTCGACCGCCGTGGCTGAGTAGGACTTGAGGAACCAGTCTTCCCAGAAGTCGATCTTCTTGTTCGACGTCGGCGTGTTGAGGTAGGTTTCGCTGCTGCCCAGCTGGTGGAAGTTGCCCGGGTGCGCCGTCGCGGCGACCGTCCACAATGGCACTGAGACGTCGCTGAGGTCGGGGCTCATCAGCACCTCGGACCGCGGCCCGAAGATGGCGGCGGGATCGGAGTCCTTGAACGGGTTCGCCCGGGCGGTCGCCAGGAAGTCCTTTGCGTCGACGTCTCCGCAGATCGCCGGGACGATGCCGTTGGCGAACCAGCCGGGGAAGAACTCTTCATTGAGGATGCCGCCGGTATAGGCGACCTCCTCGTAGAGGTCGGCGTCGGT
The DNA here is from genome assembly GCA_049998055.1 of Amycolatopsis sp. cmx-4-37. Classification (GTDB taxonomy): domain Bacteria; phylum Actinomycetota; class Actinomycetes; order Mycobacteriales; family Pseudonocardiaceae; genus Amycolatopsis. Next base: position 18,303 of record JAEBEK010000013.1, read on the forward strand.
GCCGATGGCGATCATCGCCTTGAGGTGCGGCGGTTTCAGGCTGGCCACCGCGTGCTGGTTGACCGCGTAGTAGGACATGCCCCACAGCCCGACGTTCCCGTTGGACCAGGGCTGGACACCGGCCCATTCGATCGCGTCGTAGTAGGCCTCGGCTTCGTCGATGCCCCAGATGCCCAGGGTGCCTGGACTTTTGCCCGCGCCGGGGCTGTCGACACGGACGAGAGCGTAGCCGCGTGGGATCCAGGTCGCGGTGTTGATGCTTTCGTGGTTTTCGTACTCGTAGCCGTCGGGGTTGCCGCGGAAGTACCGGTCTTCCATGATCTCGTGGTGTTCGGCGTCTTCCGCGGTGCAGATGGAGTGGTGGACGAACGCGCGTCCGTAGACGCCGCAGTTCATCACGACCGGCACCGGCTCGTCACTGTCCGGGCGGAAGACGTCCGCGTAGACGAACGAGCCGTCGCGCAGCGGGATCTTGACGTCGCGGTAGCGGCGGATGCCGAGGATGTGGCGGCGCACTTCGTTGTGCGCGGCGGCCGGGGAGGTGAGCGTGCGCGGCGTGGCGCCGGTGAGCTCCTTGGCCTCGTTCAGGTCCTCGAGCAGTTGCGCGATGACCGGGTCATCGGTGAATCCCTGGAGGGGATCGGCTACCGCGCCCGGCAGCGACATGATCCGGTACCGAAAGTCGACAGCACGCTCACCCACCAGCTCGTGGATGTCCGGTGTCAGCGTGATGCCGTTGTCCGGGTTGCCGTCTTCGTCCAAGGTCAACAGAAATCGAACGACATTGGTCAGACCGGGATCGGCCACCTTGGCGAGGTTGCCGCCGACCCGGGGCACGATGTCGGCCATGGTGAGCCGCTGCGCGCCGCGCGCTACGCCGACTACGACCTCACCGACCGAGAAGGTGACGATCTCGCCGTCGCGGTACTGGAAGGTTCCCGCAGGATCGGTGACACCCGAGCAGGTGGGGGTGTCGAACCGCAGGCCCGCGACCGGTCCGGCGAACTTTCCCTTACACACCATGGCACTTCCTCTTCGTCGAGGCGCGAGCTCTAAAACACCCGTATCTTTCGCTTCTTTTGCTACTCTGATCCGACAGCGTCCGTCTGTCAAGTTGAGATGAGGCTGGTGTTGCGCCAGTCAGGGTGCTTCGCGCACACCTGCCGGGCCGACAGTTGCCCCCGTCAGCGAAAGGAACGTAGAGGTGATCACCACCACCGCTGATCCGACATCCGGAGGTGCGGCATGATCCCGAACGAGGCTTCGCTTCGCGGAACCATCGACGAAGCCGACCTGATGCCGGCGGCGATCATCGACTCCCCCGGCGCTCAGCCGTGGCTGGGCTCGGTTCCGCTGCCGTCGCGAACGGCCGGCACCACTCTGCTGGCCGTGATCGCCGCACCGCTGAACCCTTTGGACCTGGCCATTGCCTCAGGCGCGTTCCACTCCATGCGGCATGACGCCCCCTACGTCCCGGGCAGTGAATGCGTGGGGATCGTGCTCGACTCAGGCCGTTACCAGCCCGGCACCACGGTCTACGCCGAGTGTCACGCCTCCCCCGCCACACCCGGCACCTTCGCCACGCACGTCCTCGTCGCCGACGACAACCTCCTGCCGCTGCCTCCCGAGCTCGACCCGGTCCTGGGCGCGGCTGTCGGCAACTCCGGCACCGCGGCGTTCTTGCCGCTGCTCGAGAGCGCCGGCCTACGTCCCGGGGAAACGGTGCTGATATTGGGAGCCACCGGAGCGGTCGGCCAGATCGCGGTCCAGGTCGCGCACCGCAGCGGAGCGAAACGCGTGGTCGGCGTTGCGCGCGACCGCGCAGCGCTGCAGCGTCTGCTCAGCCTCGGCGCGGATGCCGTGGTCGAACTGCGTGCCGACGAGACTACCGACGACCTGGCAGAGCGGATGGTCGCCGCCACTGGACCGGCGGACGTCGTCCTCGACGGCGTGTACGGACGTCCGTTCGAGGCCGCGCTGCGGGCGTGTGCACCAGGAGCGCGCGTGGTCAACATCGGCAATGCCGCCGGCGCCACGGCATCGGTGCCGGCTGGGCTCTTGCGCGGCAAGCAACTGACCGTGTCCGGCTTCGCCGGCCTCCATACTCCGTTGCGGCACAAGCAGGGAGCGCTGAACTGGCTGTGGACCGCACTGCTACGCGACGAACTGCACGTCGACGTCAGCACCGTCTCGCTCGAGCAACTACCGGCCGCGTGGCACGCGCAGGGGAGCTCACCTCACAAAAAGTGCGTGGTCGTACCTGACAGCGCACGCCTCCAGACGAATCCTTCGCGTCTACCGGGCCGGAGAGCATCGCGCCCGGCCTTCAATCTCCGAGAGCACGGAGCTTGACCTGCGACGGGGCGTGCTCGCCGGCCGTGGACGACAGCCCTGAGCAACCATCCAGCGCGCCGGTCGTGGCGTCGCCGCGATGAGCCGCGACCGCTGCCCGGACGCGATCTGCGTCGCCGCGCCGGATCGCCTCGACGAGGTCCTCGTGCACGGCCATCCGCTCGGCCAGGTAGTCGCTCGAGGTCGAAGCCGCCTCAGGATCGGCACGGACCGATAGTTCGATGATGGCGCGGATCAAGGCGACATACAGCGCGCGGGCAAGATCATTCGACGTGATCGCCGCGATGCGTTCGTGTAGCGACCAATTCGCGTGCAGGAAGTCTTCGTAGTTGTCACCGGAGCGCCGCATCGCGTCCAGGCAGACGTCCAGGTCTCGCAGGTCCCGATCGGTTCGGTGCGCTGCGGCATCGAGTGCGACGAGCTCTTCGAGCGCGTCGCGAAGAGAGATGGCGTGGGCGACGGTGGTCGCGCCCTGCGGCACCGTCAGGAGTGTCTGGCGAAGCCGAACCACGGGGCTGACCTTCGCTACGAACAAGCCGCCTCCACGGCCGGGGCGGACGTCGACGATGCCGCGTTCGGCCAGGAGGCGGCAGGTCTCTCCGATGGTGGCGCGACCGTAGCCGGTCTGCACGCGCAGCTCTTCCATGGTCGCGACCCGCTCGCCGGCCTGCAGACCACGGGCACTGATCAGCTCCTCGATCTCGGAGGCGAGATTCTGCGCTAGGCCAGGCGGTCGGGAAAACATACGCCTATTTTAGCCCTTGACAGCGACCGGCAGTCAAAGACAGGATCAAACCATCCGAAACATACGGGTGTTTGAGTGAACTGACTCGCCCCCCGTGCTCGGCCCGCCAACGGCGACGGTAGGAGGCGACCCTGCGATGTTGCGAACCCTGTCTCGAACGCTCTCCGCGGCGGATGCGGGCTGGATCATCGCCCGCGATCCGCTCGCGATGCAGTGCGCGAGGGAACGGAACGCATGACGACGTCACTGGAGCGGAATCCGGCGGCGCCGCCGCGGCGGGCGGTCGACTGCCTCGTAATCGGCGGTGGCCCCGTCGGTTTGCTGACGGCGGTCTTCCTCGGGCAGGCCGGTCTGCAGGTCGCTGTGGTGGAGCGCTGGCCGCAGAGGTACCCGCTGCCCCGGGCTTGCACCATCGACCATGAGGCGATCCGCATCCTGCAGGCCGCAGGGCTCCTGGCCGAGCACGCCGATCTGTTCGAACCGTCCCACGGGGAACGCGGTGGCTACGAGTTCCGCAACGGAGCAGGTGAGCTGCTACAAGCCATCGACTGGAACCGGGCGGCCGAATCGGGTTGGGCCAACACCAACGGCTTTCACCAGCCCGACCTCGAGGCCGCCCTCGAGAAGCTCGCGGTCACGACGCCGGGCGTGAGTGTCCATCGTGGATGGTCATTCCGAGCGTTGACCCAGCGCCGCGACGGAGTTTCGGTGCGCCTCACCAGCTCCGAAGAGCCGGTTGAGATCGTGCAAGTCGAGGCGCGGTGGCTCGTCGGCGCCGATGGCGCCAACAGCGCCGTGCGCTCCCACCTCGGCATCGGCGTCGAGGACTCGGGCTTCACCGCCGACTGGCTGGTGGTGGACTACCAACCGCTGGTCGAGGAGAACTGGACCGCGTTCGTCACCCAGTACTGCGACCCGGCGCAACCGGCGACCGCGGTCAACAGCGGCCCGGGACGGCGCCGGTTCGAGTTCATGCGCCGCGCGGACACGACCATCGACGAACTCAACCAGGAAAGCACCGCGTGGCGGCTCATGGCGCCGTGGGGTGTGACACCGGAAACCGCACGGCTGGAACGGCACGCCGTCTACACGTTCCGGGGACAGTGGGCGCGCCCGTGGCGGGTGGGGAACGTGTTCCTCGCCGGCGACGCGGCGCACGTCATGCCGCCTTTCCTCGGGCAGGGTCTGTGCTCGGGACTACGCGACGCCCGGGCGTTGACCTGGCGCCTTGGCCTGGTGCACCGCGGGCTCGCCGCCCCGGTCGTACTCGACACCTACGGGCCCGAACGCGCCGGCCACGTCCAGGTGATCATCGACGAGGCCGTCGCTGCCGGCCGGGTGATCTGCGAACTCGACCTCGACCGGGCGGCTGCGCGGGACGCCGACATGAAAAGCCGAGCACGCGATCCCGAAGCCGTTACCCACCAGCCACCTCACCCCCGCTTGGGCCGGCCTTCGCTGACCTTCCCCAGCGAAGGCACCGACGGACGGTTGGCGCCGCAGGGTCGGGTTCGCGCCCGTGGGCGGGAGGGCCTGTTCGACGATGTCGTCGGCGGCGAATGGCAGCTGATCAGTCTCGATGGTGAACCAGCCGAGCTGTGCGGCGCGGAGGACCTGGCCTGGTTCCGGCGGATCGGCGGCGTCGCCGCGCACGTGGCCGGCCAAGGCCGCGTCGAGGATGTCGACGGCCTCTACCAGCGCTGGTTCGCCGAACACGGGTGCCAAGCGATTCTCGCGCGCCCAGACTTCTACGTCTTCGCCGGCGGTGCGCACCGTGACATCCCGCGCTTCCTCACGCGCCTGCGTCAGGCGCTCCAACCAGCCACGACCGCAGGAGGGTGACGATCATGGGAATGCAGGTGACCCGGCTCGCCGACGCCGAGCCGTTCGATCCGCCAGGGCACCGCGGAGTCGGACCCGTTCGTTTGCAGGGCGAGCACGGCACGACGCCGGGGGGCGTGACGGTGGTGTTGTCGCACTACCTGCCCGGCGGCGAGGCAGAGATGGCTCCCCAACCAACGGAGACTGTCTATGTCGTCATCGCCGGCGAGCTGGTGATGATCAGTGACGGAGCCGAGGAGACGCTGCGCCCGTTCGACTCGGTGCGGTTCACCGTCGGAACGGTGCGTCAGGTGCTCAACCGCACACACCTGCCCGCCAGCATGCTGGTCATCAGGCCGGTCAGCAGATGACCATGCCAGCGCCGGCGCACCCGCGAGCATCGCGCGTCCACCGCGGCCGCACCACCGACGCTGAACTGCCGAACTCCGAGCAATTCGGACACGGCCCCGCGACATCACCGGCGACCGCTGCCGCGCGTTCGCAGACCGGCAGCAGGAGAGGGAACAGATGAGGATCGTAGGCGTCAGGCGAGCCCGCGACCGCTCCAGCGTGGAGGTGGCCGCCCTGGGCGAACGCGACGAGACCGTCACCCTCATCGCTCCACTCGCCGACTTCTGGGCCGACCCGGTGAGATATCTGGCTCAGCCGCCGTCCGGACCGGCGTTCGCTGCCACCGCCTTCGAGCAGGTTCCGCCGGTACTGCCCGATGCACGCGTGATCTGTATCGGCCTGAACTACCACGATCACGTCGCCGAAGGCAGCTACCGCAGCCAGACTCTGCCGCCGTTCCCGACGCTGTTCGCCCGGTGGACCCAGTCGCTGACTGTCGACGGGGCGGAAGTTCCGGTACCAGCCAACGAACAGGGATTGGATTGGGAGGGCGAAGTCGTGGCCTGGGTCGGCGCTTCGCTGGTCGACGCCTCCCCGGAAGAGGCTCTGGCTGCCGTGATCGGCTACTCCGCGTTCAACGACCTGACGGCCCGGACCGCGCAGAAGCGCACCTCTCAGTGGACGCTGGGCAAGAACGCCGACCGGTCCGGACCACTCGGCCCGATCGTCCCGGCCGCCGAGGTCGGCGATCTGCGCCAAGGGCTACGGCTGCAGACCCGGGTCAACGGCACGACTGTGCAAGACGCTCGCACCGACCAGATGATGTACACCGTCGGAGAGACGCTGTCGCAGATCTCGCACACGCTGTCGCTGCGTCCCGGCGACCTGCTGGCGACCGGGACGCCGTCCGGTGTCGGCTACGCCCGCACCCCGCCTCAGCTTCTCCAGCCGGGAGACACCGTCGAAGTCGAGATCGAACGCCTTGGCGTGCTGCGCAACTCCGTCGTCGGCAACGAACGACGGCTCACTGCCGCCACGACAGAGTGACGGCTCCCGGCGGAACCCAGCATCACCTGCTACGAACCAGACACCTCTAGCCCATCAGGAAGAGATCGATGAAGATCGAAGAACTGAGCGCCCGAACAGAGATCCACGACGTCCTTCTGCGGTACTGCCGCGGCCTCGACCGGGTCGACATGCTCCTCGTCCGCGGCGCCTTCCACGACGACGCCTGGGTCCAATTCCCCGAAAGCCTGCACGCCGGATCGCTGGACGGCTTCGTCAAGTTCCTCAGCGACGAGATGCCGCGCTTCGTCCGGACGATGCACTTCCTCGGCAACAGCCTCATCGAGTTCGACGGCCCCACCGTCGCGCACGTGGAAACCTATCTGCAGGCTGATCACCAAGCATCGGACCGGCATCACTGGAACGGTGACTACGTCAAGTTGTGGGCGCGCTACCTCGACCGGTTCGAGTTGCGCGACGGCGTCTGGCTGATCGCGCGCCGCAAGCTCGCTGTCGACTGGATGTACCGCTACCCCGCCGCAGGCTTCTTCGACGACCACCCCGACGCCTCCGTCGGCACGCGCGACGGCTCCGACCCGGTCCTGATCCCAGTCGGCGGATTCGACGGTACGGCGCTGACGACAGAGGACTGGCCTGCCTGAGGGCCTGCGTAGATCGGACATCGATGTGACTCCAGAAGAGCAGCTCGAACTGGTGGACAAGCACTACGCCCTCAACGCTGCCGGCGACCATGCAGCGGCAGAGGACTTACTGACCGAAGATTTTTTCATCGAAATACCTCCCTACATGCCGTTTGCCGGCGTCTATCGAGGCAAAGGCGCCTTCCGCGAACTCATCCCGATCGTGGTCCAGACGTCGTCCGTGACCGACATGAAGTTCTTGGCGACGACCGTAGGTGACGGCTATGCCGTCGAGATCGTCGAGTTCACCCTGACCGGCCATGAGGGTCCGCCCGTTCAAGTGGCCGAGTTGATCCGCTTCCGCGACGACCGGATATGCGAAATTCGCCCCTTCTACTTCGATCCCACCCCCTTCATCGAAGCGGCCGCACGGAAACAGACAGGGAAACCACTCTCATGAGCCAATACGACAAAGCTGAGATCATCGAGGTTCTGAACCTGTACGGTCTCGCGCTGGACGCCCACCAGTGGGACCTGTTCGACCTCGTCTTCACCGAGGACATCACCGCCGAATTCGGTCCGGCCGGCGCCGCGTGGCAGGGCCTGGCGAATTTCAAGCGCTCGTTCGCCGAGTTCCACAAAGGACTGGACAACCACGAGCACACCATGATGGGCCACCTGGTTCACGTGGACGGCGACACTGCCCACACGTTCAGCTACGGCAACTGGGTGCTGATCCGCGATGCCGCCGAGGGCGGATCGACGTGGACGGGAACCGGCTGGTACGACGACGAACTCGTCCGGACCGACCAGGGTTGGCGTATCCGGCATCGGGTGTGCAAGCTGGTGTCCTGGACCGGCAACCCGCTCGTTCCGGAGCCGAACGCCGAGCACAACCCCGACATGGACACCAACATTCTCCGCGAGCACGTCGACGCCGGAAAGATCGGGTACCTCACGGCGATCGCGAAAACCCGTTGAACACCGCCAATGCGGCACCCGACATCACCACCGGCGTCTTCGCCGGCCCGATCCGCGGCCTGAAGTACCAGACGCCGACCATTGCGGGCGTCACGAACGACCGTGGCGAGTTCCAGTACCGGCGTGGAGAAGCGGTCACCTTCCTCGTCGGCGGTCTGGTCCTCGGCGCGATCGAAGGCGCCCCACGGGTGAACCTGGCGCAGCTGGTCAACCGGGTGGCGGGCAAGATCGACCGGCTGCACGATCCGATCGTCACCAATCTCGCCCGCCTGATCCACACCTTGGACCGGGACGGCAACACCGAGGGCGGCGTATCGATCGCTCCGATCGTGCATGACCTCATCGAACCCGTCGTCATCAACTTCGCGCACGCCGAATCCGAGGCCGACGGGTTCGCTCACGACCCTTTGGTCGCGAACCTCATGGAGAGGCTCAACTGCACTCCCGGTGTCTTTACGACGACCAAGCCTCGAAAACTGCGCAGTCCCGCCGCCGCCCGCAACGAACTCCGGCGCACCATCCGTGGCATCGTCAAGATGACCGACGTGAAGGTCCCGCTGCGGGACGGCTCGTTCGTCTACGCCGACGTCTTCCGCCCCGACGACGATGACCCACATCCCGTTGTCATGAACAAGGGCTTCTACGGCAAGCGCTTCTACCACGAGTGCATCTGCGACGAAGACGACGCGCGGAAAAAGGAAGAGCTCGAGGACCGGTTCTTCTCCGGCAACCCCGACGGCCTTCAGGACGAGAACCACGAAAGCGTCGATTCGGCGACGTGGGTCCCGAACGGGTACGTGTGCATCCGGGTCGACGCCCGCGGTGTCTGCAAAAGCCCCGGCCGGCAGGCGCCCCTCAGCGTCCAAGAAGCAGAGGACTACTACGACGCGATCGAGTGGGCGGGCACACAGGCCTGGTCCAACGGCATTGTGGGCCTGTGGGGAATGTCGTACCTGGCGATGACGCAGCACAACGTCGCCAGCCTGCGGCCACCGCACCTGAAGGCGATGATCGCCCTCGGTACCGACGCCGACCCCTACAGCGAGACCCTCTACAACGGGGGGATCTTCGGGGAAGGGTTCTGGAGCTGGTGGTGGAAGGCGTGGTCGGGGAAGAACTTCTGCGGCAAGCGGCAGGAGACCGACTGGATGGCCCGCGTGCTGGCGACGCCGTTCAACGACCCGGCGGCGTACGGGCCTCGAGGCTCGATCTTCATGCGCCCGGAGCTGGAGAAAGCCACGGCGCCGGTGTGGATCGTCGGCCCCCAGACGGGCGCCGCGATCCACCAGCTCGGCAGCACCGAAACCTACCTCCGCTCCACCGGAGCCAAGGCACGCAAGTTCGACTTCGTCGACGCCTGGTTCCCGCACAGCTACAAGGACTCCACCGTCGCCGAGCACATGCGGTTCTTCGACTACTGGCTCAAAGGCGAAGAGAACGCGGTGATGGACGACGCGCCCGTGCGGGTTCAGGTCCGGACGGGTAACGGCGCCTACTACGTACTTGAAGAGCCGGAGTGGCCCATCCCGCGGACGGACTACCACCGCTGGTACCTGGATGCGAGCCCATCGGACTGGCACGGCGACGATCGCCGCACGGACTTCTTGCGCATCAGCGAAGATGCCCCAACCGCCGCGAGCAGTGCCGGCTACGCGGCCCACCTCGAACTGGGCGAACCCTCGATCGCCCCGACGGGTCCGGTCGGCGGCACCCCACGCTGGTCGGCAGGCCTGTCGTTCGTCAGCGACCCGGTGCCCGAGGACATGGTGCTGGTCGGCTACATGAAGGCCGGCTTGTGGGTGGCCTCCACCAGCAGCGACATGGACGTCTTCATCTCCTTGCGGGTAATCGACTAACATGATCGGGAGGTCCGCTACGAGGCGGTGGTCCACCCGGTCGACCCCGCGAACTTCCACCCGATCGGGCATGGCTCCCTCAAGGTCTCCCACCGCGCGGTCGACGAGGCGAAGTCCACGAACTACTGGCCGGTCCACACGCACCTCGAGGCAGACCACCAGCCCCTCCGTGACGGCGAGATCGTCGCGATCGAGGTCGGTCTCAATCCCAGCAGCGCGGTCATCCGGAAGAACAGCCGGCTCCGGATCGATGTCCAGCCCTATTCGCCGTCGGGGTTGCCGGTCCGCGCCTACGACGAGAGCTACCACCTCGACGCGACCAACACGATCTACACCGGTCCCGATCATCCCAGCTTCGTGCAGCTGCCGATCGTGCCCGCGAAATAGATCCAGACTCACTCTTTCCAACGATGCAGGAGAAAGCACTGATGGCTGAGACCAGCGACTCGTCGGCGAGGCTCGCGACCATCCTCGACAACGTACGCGAAATCGGACCTACCTTGCGAACCCGCGCGCTGGATGCGGAACGCGCGGGCCGGCTTTCGGACGAAACCATCGAAGACCTGGACACCGCCGGCGCTTTCAACATCGGCAGTCCGGCCGAGTACGGCGGCGACGAGCTTTCCGTTCGGCAGCAGCTCGACGTGGTCTCCGAGGTCGCCAAGTGGGATGGCTCGTGCGGGTGGAGCGTCTGGGTCGGCGCGTCGACGAACTGGATCCCCGCCGGCTCGGGCGCCCGCGTCGTCGAAGAGGTCTACGGCTGCGACTGGGTCGGCCCGCGGGTCGCCGGCTCGAGTCACTTCCCAGCCTCGCGCGGCCGGGTCAAGCGAGTCGAGGACGGCTGGATCGTCTCCGGCGGTCCGTGGACCTTCGGTAGTGACTCGCTCTGGGCGCCGTTCACCAACCTCGGCTGCATCGCCGATGACGGCGAGGGCCCTTACCTGGTGGGTGTTCAGGTACCGTTTGATCAACTGCTGTTCCTCGACGACTGGCAGGTCGCCGGCATGCGCGCCACCGGCAGTGTGTCGGTCAAGCTCAAGGAAGACGAACTGTTCGTACCGGACTACCGCGGCGTCGTCTTCAGCGACGTCGTGGGCGGCACGCTCGACAACGGGCTCACGGGCTCGCTCTGGAAAGCACCCTCGCTGGGCTGGGCGTTCAGTCTCATGGCCGGGATGTCGATCGGTATCGCCCAGGGCGCTTTGGACCGTTTCCTGGAGCGGTCTGCCGGCCGGCCCATCCGTGGCACCAGTTACCAGAACCAACTGGAGGCGCCGCTCACGCACCTGGTGCTCACCGAGGTGCACATGAAACTCCAGTCGGCGACGCTGATGACCCGCGCGAACGCCGAGGAGACCGACCGGCTCGGCGCGCTGGCCGCCACGGGCACACCGGCCGATCCGGAGTATCTGCAGCGGTTCAGCGCCCGCGTCCTGGCGGAGACCGCTTACGCGGCCAGGTGGTGCGCGGAAGCGATCGAGCTTCTCCAGCGGAATTCCGGGTCCACCGCGATCATGGACTTCGAGCCGATCCAGCGGGCCTGGCGTGACGCGCGGGTCATCACCCTGCACGGCGCGCTCAACCTCGAAGCACTGTCGGAGAACCACGGCCGGCTGATGGCCGGGACCCAGCCACACCAGTTCGCGGGAATCACCACTTTGGACCGGTTCGCGCCGGCTCCGGCGAAGTAGCCAGGCTTCCTCGCCCCTGCTACCGGGGGAAGAATAGCCATACCGGCTCGGGTCGTGGATGCTGTCAGGCATGGCCGACACCTCCGAGCGCACACCAGGCCTGCGTGCTGACGCGCGCCGTAACCAGGAGCGCATCCTCGATGCGGCGCGCGCGGTGATCACCGAACAGGGCCCGGAGTTCGGGGTCAACGACGTCGCGACCCGCGCCGGGGTCGGGCTGCGGACGGTCTACCGGCGCTACGCCCGACGCGAAGACCTGATCAGCGCCGTGTTCGAGCGCTATGTCGCCGACGAGGTGCGACCCTTGGTCGAGGCCGCGGTGGCTCACGATGATCCATGGTGCGCGCTGGCCGACGGGCTGGAAACCACGATTGTCACCGTCGCCGCCAACTCCGCGCTGCTGACCGCAGCGCGGGACACAGCGCTGGTCACTCGTGCGACGGCCGAGGGCTTCGTCCAGCCGTTGGCCCGAGCCCTGGAGCGCGCGCAGGCGGCCGGCGTCGCGCGCGCTGATCTCGACGCCAGCGACTTCCCGTCCCTCATCGCGATGGTCGTGGCGACGATGCTCGCCGTCCCTGATCTGGACACGGCCCAGCCGACGCGCTGGCGCCGATACCTCGCTCTCCTCCTGCACGGGTGCCGCGCGAGCAAAACAGACGGGCCATTGCCCGTCGCGTGACCCGTACCCTGCGGTCACACGGCATCCGCGGGGCGGAACCTCAGGCAAAGGTGAGCCAGCTAGGAGCGCGAGCTTCCGTGCTAAGAGCGTGATCCGCTTTCGCTGCCGTTGACATACTTTTGTGACTGGTCGCAACTCCTTTACACCGAGCACCATGTTCGGTTTTCTGCACGAAGTCACGGTGGCGATGCCTGTTGCAAGCGGCCTGTCACTGGTCAGTCCACCACCCGCCTCCCTATGTGACTCGCGCCACTGCCCGATAAGTGACACATGCTTGCCAGTTAACAGTAGGGTGCCAGAGTCAGCAAGTGCCTTACCTCTGGAGTTGCCCATGCCGGCCGACACTGCGGATGTTCCCCGACTGCCGTTCGACCGCCCCGCCGTACTCGACGTCGGACCCATCTGGGCCGATCTGCGGGCCCGGCACCCGATCACCCGGGTGCTGACCCCGGCCGGTGACCCGGCCTGGCTCGTCACCGGCTACACCGAAGCCAAGGCACTGTTCGGCGACGCGCGGCTGGGCCGCTCGCACCGCGATCCGGAGAAAGCCTCCCGCATCTCCAACTCCGGCTTCAACGGCGGCCCCGTCGGCAGCTTCGACGCTGAGCCAGCCTTCAACGCCCGCCTGCGCCGGGTTCTGGTGCCCTCGTTCTCCGCGCGACGCATGCACCGCCTCGAGGACGGCATGCAGACGCTCGTCGACTCACTTCTGGACGACGTGATCGCCGCGGGTGGCGACGGTAAAATCGTCGACCTGCACGAACGCCTGTCGCTGCCACTACCGATCTTCGTCATCTGCCAATTGCTCGGCGTGCCCTACGGCGACCGCGACTACTTCAAGGATCTCTCCGAGCGCGCCGCGACCATGACCGGCGAGGATCCCTTCACCGCGATCATCGAACTGCTCGCCTACGCCGGCGAGCTCGCCGAGGTCAAGCGCCGGGACCCAGGCCCGGACGTCATCAGTGATCTCGTGCAGGCGCAGCGCGACGATCCCGACTTCACCACCGCCGAGCTGACCCAGATCGTGGCCGGTGTGCTCTTCGCAGGACACGAGACCACCGTCAACCGGATCAGTCTCGGCACCCTGCTGCTGCTGGAAAACCCCGAGGCACGCCGGCAGCTGGTCGACGACCCGCCCTCCCGCCCGCGGATCGTGGAAGAAGTCCTGCGTCTGGCCGCGCCGGAAAGCTTCGGCCTGGCTCGATACGCACGCGAAGAGATCGCGCTGGGCGACGTCACGATCGCCGCCGGAGACGCGGTCATCATCGCCACGCTGGCCGGTAATCGTGACGAGGCGGCGTTTCCCGATCCCGAAGCGTTCGACCCTGATCGACCCGCCGCCGCTGCGCACCTGAGCTTCGGGCACGGGGCGCACTACTGCATCGGCGCCAGCCTGGCCCGCACCGAGCTCAGGGTCGCCTTGGCCAGCCTGTTCACCCGTCTGCCGGATCTGCGGCTGGCGATCGAGCCTGGCCGGCTGCACCTGCACGTCGAACGGGTCACCGGCGGTCTGCACGAGCTACCCGTCACCTGGTAGCGCACAGCGGTTCCGCCGCGTTTCAGAACACCGCGATGACGTCGACACCGGAAGTCGTGACGAGAGCCGACGGTCAGCGCGCACACCACATGGAGATTCGATGCACACCCGTCAGCTTTTCCACGGCGACTTCTGGACCGATCCCTACCCCGTTTACTCCGAATTGCGGCAAGCCGCTCCGGTCGCTCGCATCGAACAAGGGGGCGATGCCGTCTGGCTGCTCAGTCGCTATCGCGACGTGCGCGCGGCACTGGCCGATCCCCGCCTGTCCAAGGACTGGCGCTACACGCTTCCGCCCGAAGAGCGAGCCGACGCGCCCGGCCCTTCCGTGGCGATGATGGTGCTCATGGACCCACCGGACCACACGCGCCTGCGCAAACTGGTATCGGTGGCATTCACCGCGCGTCGCATGGAGGGCCTCCGGCCCCGCGTTCGGCAGATCAGCCATGAGCTGGTCGACGCTTTGCCCGGTGAGGGACCCGTCGACATCCTCGGCCACTATGCGTTTCTGTTGCCGGTACTCGTGATCTGTGAGCTGCTCGGTGTACCGCCGGAGGATCGCGAAGTTTTCGCCGCCTGGTCCAACACGGTCCTCGACGAATCTGCGCCTGGACGTGCGGCGGACGCCATGGGGCGGCTGCATGGCTATCTGTCCGATTTGATCGACGCCAAACGGCACTCGCCGGATGCCGGGCTGATCACCGCGTTGATCAACCACGCAGACGAGGACAAGCTCTCCCACGCCGAACTCGTCGGCATGTCACTGATGTTGCTCATCGCCGGACACGAGACCACGGTCAACCTCATCGGTAACGGATTGCTCGCGCTGCTGACACATCCCGACCAGCTCGCGCTGCTGCGGCAGGACCCCGGTCTGCTGCCGGCGGCGGTGGAGGAGTTCCTGCGATGGGAATCTCCGGTTCACTCCATCACCACCCTCCACACCACCGAGGACGTCGAATACTCCGGCGTGACCATTCCGGGCGGGTCCGTCGTCCACCTATCACTCGCCGCCGCCAATCGCGACCCGGAGCGCTTCCCTGACGCGGAGGAGTTGCGGATCGACCGTACCGAATCCGGGCACGTGGCCTTTTCGCACGGTCTGCACTACTGCCTGGGCGCCCAGCTGGCCAGGGTCGAAGGCCAAGAGGCAATTCAGGCGCTGATCGAGGCTCGCCCCGGCACGACCCTCGCCGTGGCACCCGCGCAATTGCGGTACCGGCACAGCCGGGTCGTACGCGGTCTCAAGGAACTGCCGGTCATGTTGAGCTCCTGAGTCAGCAGGAGCGCGTTGCCCTGGCTCGGTGATAAAAGTGTCGGAGACGACCTCAACCGGATCCGCGACCGTTGCCGTCGGGTGCGAGCAATGTCTGCAATGCGTCGGCCACCGTGGCGACGATCGAGTCCAGACTCTCGTTGGCGACGGTCGGCACACGAACGACGCTGCGGGCGACGATGATGCCGACCAGCATCGCTGAGGCGACACCGATGCGCAGGCGGGTGACATGGTCGTCTCGAAGGTGAGCGAGGACACCGATCATCAGCCGCGCTTCGATGAAGTCGCGGAGCTGCGCAGCCGCCTGCTCGTGAGCGATCGCGCCGCGCAGCATCGCCAACAAGGGCTCGGACGCCTCCAGATCGCTTTCCCACACTTCGAGGTAAGCCCGGGCTACGCGCTCGCCCATGCCGTCCTCGGGACCCCGCCATGCGTCGGTCATGCGAGCGAGCGCGGCCGGCGGCACGGACATGACGGTGCCGAACAGCTCATCCTTCGACTTGAAGAACTGCATGACCAGTGCAGCGTCGACCCCCGCATCCGCGGCGATCTTGCGGATCGTCGTTGCGGTATAGCCCTCGGCTGCGAAGCGAGCCCGCGCCGCCTCGAGTACGGCGTGCCGGGTGTCGCTGTGACCGGGCCTGCGGCCGCGCCGACCCCGCGCCGGCGCCCCCTCCTGGCTTGACGACATGCCTCAGGATGGATCTGCACCGACACCGTTGTCAACGGTCGTGGATATCACAGAGTGTGTGCCCAGCTGGCGTGCTTGAGGACTCGGCCCACCCCTGTTCTCACCAGCCGCGGCAGACCATTAGATGACATCGACATCGGGTGAGTTGCCTAACGCCACCTGCCAAGACCTCGGCTTCACCTGGGTTTTGCACGAAAAGTCAGCCCGGCGAGCTCCCCGAGATGGTCGACGAGCGCCTTCCTCAACCTCGTCTGGCATCTCGACTTCACACGTTCGAGTTATCTCAACCGCTGTTGATATTTTCCGCCGGCGGCAGTAAGTTGATGACAGGCAGTGACGCCTTGATCTTCCGCGAACCGACACCGCGCCGGTCCTCGGACAAAACGTGAGGAGCTCGTCATGACCGATGACCAGAAGGTGTTCATGCCGTCCCACCCGCTCGAGCCGGGCAGTGACAGGTACGGCATCCTGAGCGGGTTCGACCCCGGCACGCGAACTCTGGAAGCAGGCTTCCAGATCGCGCCTCCGTTCCGGCCCATCCCGGTCGACATCGTGTTCGAGAAGGACGTCGCGGTGACCCTGCGGGACGGCGTGACGATTCACGTCGACGTGCTTCGGCCCGCAGGGGTCGAGAAGGTGCCGGTCATCGTGGCCTGGAGCCCCTACGGCAAGGGGCAGGGCACCGCTACCAGCGTGATGGGCGTGTTCGGCATCGTCGGACTCGACAACGGGATCGTTTCCGGGTTGGAGAAGTTCGAGGGTCCGGACCCGGCGTACTGGTGCGCGCAGGGCTACGCCATCTGCAACCCGGACATCCGGGGCGTGGTCGACTCCGACGGCGACAGCGTGCTGTGGGACCGCCAGGAGGGCCGCGACTGCCACGACCTGATCGAGTGGCTGGCCGTGCAGGACTGGTGCACCGGCAAGGTCGCGATGAGCGGAACCTCCTACCTCGCGGTCTCGCAGTGGTTCACCGCCGCCGAACGGCCGCCGCACCTGGCCGCGATCAACCCCTGGGAGGGCGTCAGCGACGTCTACCGCGACCTCGTGTTGCGCGGCGGCATGCCCGACACCGGCTTCGCCCGGCAACTGCGGGACTACAGCTTCTGGGGCAAGAACCGCAAGGAAGACATCATTGCCGAGGCGGAGCGTTACCCGCTGATGACCGAACTGTGGGAGAACAAGATCCCGCGTTTCGACCAGATCACCGTTCCGGCCTACGTCGTGGCCAGCTACTCCAACACTCTGCACACCGCGGGAACGTTCCGCGCCTGGCGGCGGATGGCCTCGCAGGACAAGTGGCTGCGAGTCCACAAAACCCAAGAATGGCCGGATTACTACGACGAGTCGAACCGGGAAGACCTGCGCCGCTTCTTCGACCACTACCTCAAGAATGAGGACAACGGCTGGGAGCAGACGCCTCGCGTCCGCTACTCGGTCCTCGACCTCGAAGGCGGTGATCGGGTCGACGTCGCCGCCGACGAGTTCCCCCCGGCGGATGTCACGCCGACGAAGTACTACTTGGACGGCCGCACACGAGCCTTGGTCTCGACGGCACCGACGGATGAGGTGACCGCAGCCTACGAGGTCGGGGCGAACCCGGACGCGGTGTCGTTCGTCACGCGATTCGACCAGGAGACTGTTCTGGTCGGCTACCCGAAGGCGCACTTGTGGGTCGAAGCGCAGGGCGCGGACGACATGGACTTGTTCGTGCTGGTCCAGAAGCTCGATGCTTACGGCACCCCACTGCAGCAGTTCACCTCACCCAATCACAGCGCGATGGCGCACGACCTCACCGAACGGGGCGCCTCGATCCTGCGGTACAAAGGATCCGACGGACGGCTGCGCGTCTCGCTACGTCACCTCGATGAGACGCTGTCGACCGATGTCGTGCCGGCGCACACCTTCGACCGGGTCGAGAAGCTCGCACCCGGCGAGATCGTCGACGTCGAGATCGATCTGCTTCCGATCGGCCTCGCCTTCCATCCCGGCGAGCAGTTGCGCTTCGTCATCAGTAGCCGCAGCCTGCTGGGGCCGATGATGCCGCGGCTGCGCGAATACGAGCCCGCCAACAGTGGGCAGCATGTCGTCCACACCGGCGGCGAACACCCGTCCTACCTGCAGCTGCCCGTCCAAGCGCAGTAGGAACGAACCGCATTCCGCTGCGGGTGAGGCGAGTGAAGCTCCTTCGCCTCGTCCGCAGCCGCCGGTGGTCACGCAGGCAGACGACGGGCTTACTGCCCGCCGGTCGGACCGCAATCAGCGCACCCGAACTCGCGACATGCGCCTGACCGGACAGCTCCACCGACCTGGTCGATCATCGGTCACCTCGTGATGGTTCCGACCAGTTCGGGTGTTGCCGTTGCGGCGCGCGGATCATCCGGCGACCTCGGTCGGCCCAGGGCGAGACGTCGCTCCACGGCGGCAACCGCACCACCAGGCAGGGAAGCTGCACCGCGACGTTGCGCGGACGAGCTGCGGCGCCGTGCAGCGCTGCAGTTGCGCAGCAGCATCAGCATGCCCTTGGCCTGCTCGATCGACAGCTGGGTCGGCAACGCCTCGCGCACCTGTTCGTTCTCGACCGACGGATCGGCGTTCTCGCAGATCTTCGTTCAGAACTATGCTCCACCAACACATCCCAGCACACTGTGGCCGCAGGCCAACCAGACATCCTGCTGCCTGCGGCGGCGAAAGGATACCTGCCGGTGCGGCAGTCGGCTTCCCACACGGCTACTAGCCTGACCGTCGACGAGTTCACGCAAGTATTCCGGCCCTAAATCCGAACTTTCCACGAACGTTGACCCCTGCGCGGCTTCTCACCTTGGCCGATTCGACGGCCGACCTGTCCCCCCAGCCGACCTAGATCGAAAGTGTCAGTTCGGCCCGGTCGGCCGCGAGCACCGGCACGGTCGGATGGGCGGATAGCGACGGATGCCGCGGTCGGGGTCAAGTTGGTCGTTGCGATGGTTGAGCAGGCAGCCGAATACCTGCGCACCGCCCCGCTCAGCGAAACCGATCGGGTCAAGATCGCCCACGGCAATGCCGAGCGTCTGCTCGGCCTCTGACCGCGATCACGCAGTGCCTCGCCGGGCCTGCGGACATCCCGGCGAGGCACTGCAGTCCCGAGTTGCTGATCCGGCGAAAACGAGTCGACCCTCACGCGGCACGTAACCGTTGCTATGAAGGCATTCGGCCGTGACTGTGGTCGGATTGGTAACGATCGGCACAGTTACGAAACGGGGTCCGACTCGGGTCGCAGCGTCGCAGCCGCCGTGGCCGCCACCGTTCGGCGACGCGGGACCAGCACGCTGCTCAGCGCACCGACCACCGCCGCCGCGGCGAACACGGCGACGTTGCCGGCCAGCCCGACCCCGGACGCGACGAGCAGGCCGCCGATCGCCGGCCCGGCGGCCGCGCCGAGCCTGCCGATGCCGGAGGTGACGCCCAGTGCGGTGGCGCGGGCCTCGGCGTCGTAGTGCGTGGCGACGTAACCCCACAGGACCGACTGGCTGCCGACCACCATCGCCCCGGCCACGAAGACCAAGACCGAGGTCAGCGCCGGCGAGTGAGGCGCGGTCAGCAGCAGCATGAGCGCCGCGGCGAGCACGAACAGCACTGTCGCCACCGCTCGTCCGCCGAAGCGGTCCGAGACCGCGGCACCGATCAGACCACCGACCACCGAACCTATGTTGAGCACCAGCAGGAACGTCAACGCCGACCCCAGGTCGTAACCGGCGCCGCGCATCAGCTGCGGCAGCCACGTGTTGAGCCCGAACACCAGCAGGAACCCGCAGAAGTTCGCCACGGCGAACAGCGCCGTGGCCGCCGCGGCCCGGCCGTGGAGCAGTGCGCGGGCCTTCCCGCCGCCGGCCGGCCGCTCGGCCGAGGCGAACCGAGCCGACTCCGGCAGTACCCACCACGCCAGGGGCACCAAGGTCACCAGAGGCAGCGCTCCGAGGGCGAACAGCCCGCGAAACCCGATTGCGTCCAGCAGCGTGATGGAGGCGAGGGCGGCAACCACACCGCCGATGGGGAACCCCGACAGCATCACCGAGTTGTAGAACAGCTTGCGCCCGGCCGGCGCGACCTCGACGACCAACGCGATGGCAGCCGGTGGGATCCCGCCGAAACCCAGTCCGGCCAGGAACCGGAACAACCCCAGCAGCGCCGGTGTCGGCGCGAGCGCGACGAGCACCATCATTACCGAGAACCACACGAGCAGGCCGATGAACAGCCGACGCCTCCCGAACCGGTCGGTCAGCCACCCCGAGGCCGGGGCACCGACGAACATGCCCAGCAGTGCGTAGCTGCCGATCGCCCCGGCCTCGGCGGCCGACAGCCCCCACCCCGGATGAGCGAGCATGGTGGGTACGACCGAGCCGTAGACGATCAGGTCGTAGCCTTCGAACACGATGGCGCCGAAGCCGAGGGCGACGACGAGCCACGCGGACCGCGCGGCGGGCGGTGTCGTGGCGGCAGGAGAGGACATCAGCGGCCTCCGGTTGTCTGTGAACAAAAGAGAGAACTTCGATGCGGCGGACCGCCGCCCCTGGTCGCCCGGTCCGGGCCCATTCGCGCACGCCGTGCGGCTGGTCAGTTCTACGTCGCCCATGTTCGACTTGTCAACGAACTTTCGAATCTTGGGTCCGTTCTCGTAACCCGCTACGATGTCGCCATGAGCGGAAACGCCGGGGCGACACGGACGGACGCGGTCTACCAGAGACTGCGAGCCGACATCCTCGGCGGACGACTGACTCCCGGCGAGCGACTGAAGTTCCCGCTCTTGTCCGAGCAGTACCAGACCAGCGTGGGCGCGGCTCGCGAAGCGCTTACCCGTCTGACCGCCGACGGTTTGGTGACCACCCGGCCGCACCAGGGCTACCTCGTGACTCCGTTGTCGCACAGTGACCTGGCGGAACTGACCCAAGCACGGGTCGAGATCGAGTCACTGGTACTACGTCTGTCCATCCTGGAGGGGAGCGTGCACTGGGAGGCCCAAGCCGTGGCCGCCCACCACCTGCTGGAGCGAACTCCCTTCGAGCACCCCGACGACCCGGATCACCCCTGCGACGAGTGGTCTGCTGCCCACAGCGCGTTCCACGCGGCCCTGCTGGCCGGGTGTGGCAACCAGCGCCTGGTCGACACCGCCCGCTCCCTGCGCCAGGAAGCGGAGCTCTACTTGCAGTGGTCGGTGTCGTTCGGCACCGAACCGGACCGCGATCTCGCCACCGAGCACCGGCAGATCCTCGAAGCGGCGATCGCCCGCGACTCCGACCGTGCCCAGGAACTGCTGCGCGACCACATCGCCCACACCGCCTCGCTGCTCATCCGCGGCGCCCCGGACGAACCGAACCACCCAACAAGCCCGTAGTCCACCCGCGTTCGGTCCGATCCACCTGACCGGCGCTCTTCACCCCCACCTCAGCTTCAGGTCGGACTTGCCCGCCTGAAGGTGTTATCACATATTTATGATAATACCGCTTCGTGCTCCGCCCAACGTCGAGAGGACATGACGCATGAGCAACACCCTTTGGTCGAGGAGGAAGTTCCTCGGCACCGCCGCGGCGGGCGTCGCCGTCGGGATTCCCGCACTGGCCGTCACCGGGACGGCCCAGGCGGCCGAGACCGTGGCAAGCGAGAAGATCGCGCTGACCAACGTGCGGGTGTTCGACGGCCGGACGCTGTCGGCACCGCGAACGGTGGTCATCGACCACGGCCTGATCGGCGTGACCACCTTCGGTGCACGCGTGATCGACGGAAAAGGCGCCACGCTGCTGCCGGGCCTGATCGACGCGCACATCCACCTGGAGAACCTGGCCACGCTCGACCAGCTGACCGGCTACGGCGTCACCACCGGACTGGACATGGCGTGCTGGCCGCGGTCCCTGGTCGACTCGTTGCGGCACCGCACCGGGCTGACCGACATCCGCAGCGCGGGCGTCCCCGCGACCGCTCCCGGGAGCCTGGAGAGCCAGATTCCCGGGTTCCCCCAGTCGGCCCTGGTCAGCAAGCCGGAACAGGCCGAGGCCTTCGTGGCCGCCCGCGTGGCCGAGGGATCCGACTACATCAAGCTCATCATCGACATCCCGGGCCTGGACCAGGCCACGCTCAACGCCCTGACCACGGTCGCGCACCGCTACGGAAAACTGGTCATGGCCCACGCCCCCGCCTCCGCCGCGGTCGACAAGGCGCTGCTGGCCGGGGTGGACATGATCCACCACGTACCGCTCGACACCGCGCTGACGCCGGCGGTCGCGGCGCAGTACGCCTCCCGCCGACGCGTCTCCGTGCCGACCCTGACCGTGATGGAAGGCTTCGCCGGGCTCGGAATCCCGGGCACCAGCTACGCGGCCGCCCGCGACAGCGTCACCGCCCTGCACCGGGCCGGCGCGCAGATCCTCGCCGGCACGGACTCCAACCACACGCCGGGGATCCCGGTGAACCCGCCCTTCGGCAGCAGCCTCCACCACGAACTGGAACTGCTCGTCGGCGCCGGGCTCAGCACCGTCGAAGCACTGCGGTCGGCGACCGTTTTGCCCGCGCAGGCATTCCGGCTCCCCGACCGCGGCGTCATCGCCCCGGGCTACCGCGCGGACCTGGTGCTCATCGACGGTGACCCCGTCGCCGACATCCGGGCGACCCGCCGCATCCAGCGGGTCTGGGCCGGCGGAATCGAACACGCTCCGGCCGCCTGAACGTCCGCCTGCCGCGTCGCCTCGCGCGACGCGGCAGGCGCCAGGTCAGCGTTCCCCGCGCACCGTGGCGATCAGGGCTCGGGCGTCCGCGGGGCTCCGGGGCCCCGACCACGCGACGACCTGGTCCGGACGTACCAGGACCAAAGCGGCCCCCACGCGGTCCGCGTAGCCGGTGCCGGTCAGGTCGACCATCTCCAGCGGGACACCGCACCCACGAGCCACTTCCGCCAGCCGCTCCGAGCCGGTGTTACCCGCCAGCACCAGCAACGTCAGCTCCGGCCCCAGCAAATCGTAGAGCGACCGGCCATCGTCCAGGACGACGTGGGGAAGCCGAGACCCGGCCAAGCCATCCGCAGCCATCGGAATCACCGGCGAGTCGTCGATCCGCAGACCGAGCACAAGATCGAGCGCATGGAACTCGGCCTTTTTGGTCTTCTGGATCCGGGCCCCCGCGGCGTCCCGCGCGTCCGCTCCGGCCGCATCGTCGTCGTCGAGATTATCGGCGAGCAGTTCGGTCGAGAGCACTCGCATGTTCGCCGTCGCCGCCGCGATGACGCGCTCCTGGACCGGCCGACGCTCCTGCTCGTAGCTGTCGAGCAGAAGCGGGCCTGCCCAGCCGTCCAGCACGGCGGCGAGCTTCCAGCCGAGGTCGACGGCGTCGGCCACGCCCGTGTTCAGGCCGTGGCCGCCGAACGGGGGGTTGAGATGGGCCGCGTCGCCGGCGAGGAAGACCCGGCGGTCCCGCATCCGGTCGGCGATCTGCATGCGCGCGGTCCACGGGTCGGTCGACACCACCGTGGCGGTGACCGGCCGCCCGACGATGTTGTCGATGAGGGCGCCCGCTTCGCGTTCGCCGGTGTCGCGATCGACCCCGAAAGCGATGGCCCACCAGGTGCCCGCCTGGTCCAGCGGGCCGAGCAGCGCCGGCGCCGACGGGTTGACCACCCAGTACTGCACCGCCGGACCGTGCCGCACCGCGGCGTTGAGCTCCGGGCACGTGAACACCATGCCGAAGTTGGGTCGCAGTGCTTGGTCGCCGTGGTAGGCCGAGCCGATCCGGTCGCGCACGGTGCTGCGCGGGCCGTCGGCTCCGATCACGTACTCGGCGCGGACGATTTTCGTTTCGCCGTCGGGAGTTTCGATCGTGACGTCCACGAACTCGTCGGACTGCGCCAGCTCGATCACCCGGGCTCCGCGGGCCAGGCGGCACGCGTCGAGTTCCTCGACGGCCTCGCGCAGCACTTCCTCGAGGACGTACTGCGGGGCTTGCTGACCGAGCTCGGCGAAACGGTCCCCGTCAGGGACCAGCCCCAGGACGCCGGTGAACCGCGACAGCTCCCACCCGGTCATCGACGTGCAGAACACGACGTCCTGCGACCAGGCCACCGGCAGCGGCGCCCGCTGCCGGAGCCGATCCGCCAAGCCCCACCGGCGCAGGTGCTCCATCGTGCGGACGTTGAGCGTCTTGCAGCGGGGCCGGGCCGTGGACACTGTCACACGGGGCTCGATCACCAGACAGCCGACGCCGCGCCGGCCCAGCTCGACCGCGGCGGCCAAACCGACCGGGCCGCCCCCGGCGATCAGAACCGGGACGGTGCCGGGGAGGTCATCGAGACGCCGGGACGCTTCAGGCGGCGTCAACGCACGCTCTCGACGCGGCTACGGGTCCAGGCGGCGCACTCGTCGGCGAAGGCCAGCTGACGCAGGTGCAGGGCCCGGCCGCGGATGTGGTGGTCGATGCTGTGGCCGGTACCGCGCGCCACACTCGCGTCCACGAACGGCGCCGAGCCGAACATCGCCGCGAACGTCGCGACGTTCGCCGGTGCGCTGTCCCACAGCGCGTCGAACTCGGCGAGCGCGTTGTGGACCGGGACCCGCACCTCCGGTGCCACGGCGGGCAGGTACTCCCGCGGCCACGCCGGCGCTTGGACCAGCTCCCGGACCGGCACCGGTGCGTAGGCCTCGTGCGCCTGTGCCAGGCCGTCTGCGGTGTAGGTCTCCGGAGGACCGAACATCACCTGATCACGCTGGTCGTAGGGCAGGTCGACGGTCTGGTCCGGGGGCAGGGAGCCCAGCGCTTCGGCCGCACCACCGGACGGAATCACCGCGCCCATCCCGGTGACCGACACGCCGATGAGCGGGAAGTTCGGACGGCTCGCCGCGATCATCAAGGCGATCATCCCGCCGATCGAATGGCCGATCAGGAACACCTCGCGGCTTCCCGGCTCCTTCGTTGCCGCGTCGATGGCGGCGGTCAGCAGCTCGGCGTGCCGCTCGAACGTGTTGGCCGCGGGGTCGAGCGCGGTGCTGCCGCCGTAGCCGGGGCGGTCGAACGCCACCACCCGATGTCCGTTGGCGGCGGCGACGTCCAGGAACGAGCCACCGGCAGAGCCGGCGACGTCGAAATACCGAGCGGTGTAGGTCCCGCCGTGCAGAGCGATGATCAACGGGCGGTCCGTCGGCTGCGCCGGCCCGGCGGTCAACGCCGTGAGTGTGGTGCCGCCGACCTCGAAAGTGAGAACGTCGCGTTGCTGGGCCATCGTTGGCCTCCTGCCGAAGAGGAAAGGGATCGGCCCGGTTCGCACGCGGCTACGAGAGCGCACTCGTGCCCGGCACCGTGTCGGCCACCCTAGGCGCTATATGTGATAACTGCAATGCCCGTCCTGGGTCGAGCCCAACTCGGTCAGGACATCAGCGCGTCTTGCTCTTCTTGGCCGCGCGAGGCTTCGTCGGCGCCGGAACGTCATCGGGTTCGCCGCCGCCGAGCGCACGCAGAGCGAGCTGCTCATTGCGCTCCAAGTGATCGCGCACAGCCTGTGCGGCGGCGGCCGGATCCCGGCGCCGGAAGACCTCGATCAGGGTTTCGTGGGCCTCTTCGCGGCGGTGATGCTCACGAGGATCGGGGTCCAGGGCTCCGAACCCGATGCGGATGTAGCGCTCGGCCGCCCGCCAGAGCGTGCTGAGCAGCCGCACGTCCCACGCGCTCGCGGCAGGCGCCAGCAGCGCCAGGTGAAACTCGTGGTGGGCGTCGTAGATCGCGTCCATTCCCAGACGCTCGTCACCGAAGCCCGCCGCCTGCTGCTCGAGCCGGTCGAGTTCGCCGTCGGAGAGCAACACGCACGCGCGGCTGGCGATCTCCGGCTCGATCGTGCGCCGGAGCCGGTAAATGGCCTGCAGGTCGCCGAGGTCCAGCGGCGCGACCAGCGCGCTGCGGCCGGGACGGGTGATGACGAGGCCTTCGCTCTCCAAGCTGCGCAAGGCGTCCCGGACCGGGATGAAACTGACGTTGAGCATCCCGGCGATCTCTCGCAGGGAGAACTCGCGGCCGGGTTCGAGATCACCGCACAGGATCGACCGGCGCAGTTCCACGGTGACCTGCTCGGCGACCGAGCGGGACTCGATCGGTCGCACACCGGTCGACGGTGCTGCCACGGGAGCCCCCTGCTCTGTCGGACGAAACCACGCGAAATCGTGCTCAACTATAACGCCCGTGAAGGCGCACCCTGTCCCAGGACATCCTTGCTGTTATCACATATAATTGCTACGTTGTTCTTCGACGTCACACCCAAGGGAGCGGTCATGCGCATCGTCAACGCGGCCGGCAGGGCATGCCTGGTCGTCGGCGAGGGCCTCGTCGACGTCGAGTCCGGCAGCGGCGGCAGCCTGCCTGCCGATCCTCAGGCTCTCTACAGCCACTGGGACGACCTTCGCGGCTGGGCGGCTGGCCACACCGGACACTCGACGCGGCCTTACCGCGCGGAGCTGCTCGGGCCGCCCGCGCCACGGCCACGGCAGGTCTTCGCGATCGGGCTGAACTACCGCGATCACGCGGCCGAGTCCGGCATGGACATTCCCGAGACACCCGTGGTGTTCACCAAGTTCCCCGCGTCGATCACCGGCCCGTCCGCCGTCGTCGAACTCCCTCCGGGCTCGGTCGATTTCGAAACGGAGCTGGTCGTCGTGCTCGGCCGCGAGTCCTACCGGGTTCCGGTCTCGCGGGCGTGGGACCACGTCGCCGGTCTGACCTTGGGCCAGGACCTCTCGGAACGGGAACTGCAGATGAAACCGCCTTCGCCGCAGTTCAACCTGGGCAAGTCCTACCCCGGTTTCGCGCCGATGGGACCGGAACTGGTCACCGCCGACGAGTTCCCTGACCGGGACGACATCGGTCTCGGCTGCCGCCTCAACGGCGAGCAGATGCAGAAGTCGCGTACCAGCGACATGATCTTCTCCGTCGCCGAGATCGTCGCCTACCTCTCGTCGATCCTGCCCTTGTACGCCGGCGACGTCATCTACACCGGCACTCCGGCCGGGGTCGGCATAGGCCGCCGACCGCCCCGGTTCCTGAACGCCGGAGACGAACTGGTGACCTTCGCCGAGGGAATCGGCTCGATGCATACGCAGTTCACCTCCCAGCGGTAACCCCGAAGCCTTCCCTCAAGGCCGAGAAAGGAACCTCGATGTCCCCCACCCCCAAGTTCGCCCACGTGGTCTTCCAGACCAGCCAGGCCAAGCAGATGCGGGACTGGTACTGCACCGTGCTCGACGCCCACGTCGTCTACGAGGACGACAACCTGACCTTCATCACCTTCGACGAAGAACACCACCGCATCGCGCTCCTCAACTCCCCCGCCCCGCTGGAACGCAAGACCCCGGCCACCGCGGCGATGCACCACGTCGCCTACACCTTCGACCGCCTCGACGACCTGCTCACGCGCTACGAATCGCTGCAGGGCCAGGGAGTCGCGCCCGCCGTGTGCATCGCCCACGGAGTGACCACGTCGATGTACTACCAGGACCCGGACGGCAACTTCGTCGAGATGCAGGTCGACAACTTCGCCGAGCCGGACGAGGCGACCGCCTACATGAACGGCCCCGAATACGCCGCCGACTCGGTCGGCCCGGCGTTCGACCCGCAGACGATGCTCGAGGCGCGCCGCGGCGGCGCGGACGTCGAGGAACTCACCAACCGGGCGTGGTCGCTCAAGGCCGAGCTCCCCAACCCGATGTCGGTGCTCGTCGGTGCTCCCTGAACCGTTGACTCCCACCCCGGCCCACGCCGACTGCCTGCTGTGCCGAATGGAAGACGTCAACGAATCGTCGGTCGTCTTCCGCGACGACCTGTGGGCCGCCGAAGTGGTGCCCGCCTTCGCGGTGCCCGGCTGGTTCATCCTGCGTACCCGGCGCCACGCGGAACGGATCACCGGTCTCGACGACGGCGAACTGGACTCGCTCGCCCGTCGCGCCCGCGATCTGGTCGCCGCGGTCACCGAAGTCACCGGCGCGCCGGCGACCTATCTGCTCGTCTTCGGCGAGAACTACCCGCACTTCCACGCGGTCGTTGCCGCTCGTGGAGAAGACGTACCTCCGGACCGCCGTTCCGGAGATATCCTCAAACTCGTCCCCGACCGGGTCGATCCGGCGGAAGCAGCCCGGCTGGTGCCGGCGGTCCGTGACGCTTACCAGCTCGCCGCCGCCACCGCGACGGCCGGGAGGAATGCTCTGTGAACGCCAAGATCGCGTTGCGCAACGTCCGCGTCTTCGACGGCGAGAAGGTGACGAAGCCGTCCACTGTGGTCATCGACGGTCCCGTCATCGGCACCGACGCGACCGGAGCCGAAGTCGTGGACGGCGACGGCGCCGTTCTGCTTCCCGGCCTGATCGACGCTCACATCCACCTTCAGGACGTCCACACGCTCGAACAGCTCACCCGATGGGGAGTGACCACCGGCCTCGACATGGCGACCTGGCCACCCGATCGCCTCGCGGCACTGCGCGGGGTGCCGGGCATGTGCGACATCCGCAGCGCCGGCACGCCGGCGATCGGCCCGGGAGGTCCGCACGCCCGGATGCCGGGCCGGGCCGACGACGCTGTTCTCCGCACGCCCGACGAGGCGCAGTCATTCGTCGACCGGCGTCTGGCCGACGGCTCGGACTACCTCAAGCTGGTGTTGGAAGCGCCCGGGGAAGGGGGACCCGATCCCCTGGCTGCACGGGCTTTTGTCGAAGCCGCGCACTTCCGAGGGCGGCTGGTCGTCGCGCACGCCGCGTCACCGGGCGCTTTCGCAACGGCTTTGGAAGTCCGGGCCGACATCATCACTCACGTCCCGCTCGGCGTTCCGCTGTCCGCCGACGTCGTCGCCGGAATGGTGGCGGCGCAGACGATCGCGGTGCCGACCCTGTCGATGATGGAAACCATCGCCGGCAACGTGGGCCGGCCTTCTGCGCTCGCCGAAGCATCCCGTAGCGTCGCCGCGCTCTACGCCGCAGGCGTTCCTGTTCTCGCCGGCACCGACGCGAACAGCGCACCGGGCGCGCCCGCTCACGTCGAACACGGCAGCAGCCTCCACCACGAACTTCAGTTGCTCGTCGAGGCCGGGCTCTCCACCACAGACGCGCTACGCGCGGCCACGGTCCTCCCCGCCCGCCATTTCGGGCTCGACGACCGGGGCGCAGTCAAGCCCGGGTTGCGCGCGGACCTGCTGCTGGTCGACGGCGATCCGGCCATCGACATCACCGTCACCCGCAACATCGTGCGCATCTGGTGCGGTGGCATCGAACACAAACCGCGACCGGGTGAGGCCATCGGCTGACTATCTCCACCGTGTCCCGCGTGCGCCGTGTCGAGCAGGAGCTCACCTACCAGCCGCATAGGCGGCTTTCCCGGCTGGCGGGACGCGGATTTCTGACCAGGACCGCATGACGGGTCAGCTTTCCGCTCGTCGCTTCGAGTCGGGAACGTTGTCGGTTGTCCGGCCGTAGCCGGGGATTCCCGGCGACGGCTCCTGATGTGTTTCCCACGGTCGTCACCCGCCGACCAGGTAGCCGCGGGCAGACCCCCGTCCTTCCGGCTCGGCGACAGAACGAGGGAAACGCACCGAAGTAGGCCACAGCGAAGGGGATGACGAACCGGGCACGCGATCGGCCCGGCCTGCACGATCGCCGACCCGGCGCCGGTGGCTGCCGCCCCACCGGCGGGATCCTCATGGCGGTTCTTTTCGCTGCTGAGACGACCGGCGCCCGTTGAGGAACGACTTGTCCGCGCGGAAGCGCCGGCTCAGTCCTTGACGCTGCCTGCCGCGAGCCCGGTACGCCAGAACCGTTGCAGAGCCAGGAAAGCGAGGATGAGCGGGATGATGGACAGCAGCGACCCGGTGACGACGATGGTCTTCAGGTCCGGGTCACGGGTGATCTGGGTGTTGAGGGTGTACAGGCCGAGGGTGACCGGGTAGAGGCGGTCGCTGGTGAGCATGATCAGCGGCAGGAGGAAGTTGTTCCAGATCGCGACGAACTGGAACAGGAAGACCGTGACCAGTGCCGGCGCCATCAGCCGCAGCGAGATGGTGAAGAACACCCGCAGGTCCCCGGCGCCGTCGATGCGACCGGCCTCGAGGAGTTCGTCGGGCACCGAAGCCGCGGCGTAGACCCGGGCGAGGTAGACGCCGAACGGGCTGATCATACTGGGCAGCAGCACCGACCAGATGCTGTTGGTGAGCCCGGCTCCGGCCAGCATGAGGAACAACGGCACAGCCAGCGCCGTCGGCGGGACGAGGACGCCGGCGAGGATGGTCGAGAAGGTCGCGTTGCGACCGCGGAAGGTGAACTTCGCCAAGGCGTAGCCGGCCATGGCCGACAGCAGCGTCGCCGCGGCGGCGCCCACGATCGAGTAGAGCGCGCTGTTGGCCAGCCACCGCAGGTAGACACCGTCGCCGTAGGCGAAAGTCCGGTCGAGGTTGTGGCCGAGCTGGTTGTCGGAGAACCACAGGCCGAACGTCGAGGACAGGTCGGCAGCGGACTTGGTCGAGGAGACGACCAGCCAGAACACCGGCAGGAGGAAGTAGACGCCGGCGACGAACATCGCGGCGGTGGGCACTATGGACAGTCGGGCTTCGCGAGCGCGACGCGACGGTGTCGGCGCGTGGGTGGTCATAGGGCAGCTCGATTACGGGTGACGCGGAAGAAGATCAAGGACAGCAGACCGATCACGATGGTCACGATGACGCTCATCGCGGCGCCCAGGCCGTAGTTCTGGGCCGAGATCTGCGCGTAGGCCGCCATGGACGGGGTGTAGGTCGACGAAACCGACGTCGACACCCCGGCCATGACCTGCGGTTCGGTGAACAGCTGGAAGGTCCCGATGATGGAGAACACCGCGGTCAGCACGAGCGACGGGGCGATGATCGGCACCTTGATCCGCCAGGCGATCGCCCAGCCGGACGCGCCGTCCAGCCGGGCCGCCTCGTAGAGCTGGGGCGGGATCGCCTGCAGCGACGAATACAAGATCAGCATGTTGTAGCCGGTGAACGTCCAGGTGACGATGTTCGCGATCGAGTAGAGGATGACGTTGCCGGACAACAAGTCGGGACGCAGGCCCAGAGGCTCGAGGAGCTGGTTGATCGGTGAGAGGTTGGGCGCGTAGAAGAAACCCCACATCACCGCGGCGATCACGCCGGGCACCGCGTAAGGCAGGAAGAACGCCAGCCGGAAGAACCGCCGCAGCCGCACGACAGCGGAGTCGAGGGCCAGGGCCAGCGCCAGGGCGAGCCCGAGCATGACCGGAATCTGGATCACCCCGAACAGCAGCACCCGGCCGAGTGAGCCGGTGAAACCACTGTCGGTCAGTGCCGCGGTGTAATTGCCGAGCCCGGCGAACACGTCGCGAGCGGCTCCGTAGGTGGACGTGCGCTTCACGGTCGTGAAGCTCTTCACCAGGGCCACGACGATCGGGATCAGGTAGAAAAGCACGAACCCGGCCAGGAACGGAGCCAGCAGCAGCCACGCCGCCCGGGAGGCGTGGCGCCCCCGCCGGGCGCGTCCGAGGCGCGCCCGGCGGGTGTCCGCTCGATCGGGTTCAAGACGGACGGGAGTCACGGCGGTCATGAGCGGATCCCCTTAGTTCGACGCCACGGGGATGGATTGGCGCTTGAGGTCCGTGACCGTCGCCGCCCCCGCGTCGGTGAGCGCCTTGGTGAGCGTGCCGTTGCCGGCCAGCGCCGCACCGAAGCCGTCGCGCACGTGGGCGTAGGTCTGCTCCATCGACGGGCCCCACGTGAAGTCCTGGCTCACGCCCTTGCCGGCGTCGCGGAACACGGCGTCGACGTCCTGACCGCCGAAGAACGCGGTGTTCGCCGGCGAAGCCTTCGCAGTGGCCTGGGCTTCGGTGGTAGCCGGGTAGATACCACCCTCTTCCTGCAGGATGGCCAGCGCCTGGGGGTCGGTGTTGAGCCAGAGCGCGAACTGTGCAGCTTCCGCGGGGTGCTTCGACCCGGCGAAGACCGCCGTCGTCGAACCACCCCAGTTGCCCGCGCGCTGCTCGCCCTTCGTCCACTGCGGCAGCGGCGCGACCGCCCACTTCCCGGCCGTCGAAGGTGCGGCCTTGGCGATCGTGCCGACACCCCAGACGGCACCGGTCCAGGTCGCGATCTGCCCGGAATCAAGGGCCTTGTTCCACGATTCCGAGAACCCCTGCAAGTTCGACACCAGCCCCTGGCTCAGCAGACCCTGCCAGTATTCGGCGACCTTGGCCGAGGCCGGATCGGTGAGGCCGACCTTCCACTGCCCGCCGTCCTGGGTGAACCAGTGTCCGCCGGCCTGCCAGACCAGGCCCGCGAACCAGTTGACGTCCTTCTGCGGAAAGTGCGTGATGGTCAGCGCCGGGTCGACGGCGTGCAGCTTCTTGGCCGCCTCGGCGTATTCGTCCCAGGTCGTGGGCACCGGGATCCGGTACTTCTCGAACAGGTCCTTGCGGTAGAACAACCCCATCGGGCCGGTGTCCTGCGGGACGGCGAAGACACCGTCGCCGC
Organism: Amycolatopsis sp. cmx-4-37; assembly: GCA_049998055.1. Taxonomy (GTDB): domain Bacteria; phylum Actinomycetota; class Actinomycetes; order Mycobacteriales; family Pseudonocardiaceae; genus Amycolatopsis. The sequence goes on from JAEBEK010000013.1 coordinate 50,430, forward strand.
CGACCGAGGCCTGCGCCCAGGTCCAGTCGACGAACTTCGACTTGGCGTCGGCCACTCCGGGGCAGGCCGCGATGTCGCGCAGGCCTTGCTGGACGCGGAAGCCGGGCAGGGAGTCGAATTCGACCTGGCCGAGGTCCGGTGCCTGCCCGGCCTTGAGCGCGGTGAACATCTTGTTGTACGTACCCTGATTGCCCTGTGGCGTCTGCTCGACCGTGATGTGGATGTCGGGGTGACCGGCGTTCCATGCCGTGACAGCCTTGTCGATACCGGGCAGCCAGGACCAGAACGACAGGTCCACCTTGCCGCCGGTCGGGGCGCAGGTGGCACCGGCGTCCGCGGCGGTGTCGCCGCCGCTGGAGCACGCGGCCGCCACCAGGCCGACCGCGGCCACGATCGCGGCGAGCCGCCACCGGCGTGAGCGGAAGGGGGTGCGGGGGTGGGGAGTACGCGTCATTGCGTCTTTCCTTTGTCGTGATTCGGGTTCAGCCGAGGTCCGGGGTGTCGGTCAGGAGGATGCGCGGGCTGCGGACGTGGTGCAGTTCGAGTACGCGGATGTTGTTGCTGCCACGGCGCAGGAGTGGTCCGGGAAGGTAGAGGGTGCGCTGGGGGCCGCGGTCCCAGTACCGCCCCAGGTTGAATCCGTTGACCCACACCAGTCCCTTGCTGAAGCCGGGCAGGTCCACGAACGTGTCACCGACCTCGTCGAGCGTGAGTTCGCCGTGCAGGAACACCGGCCCGTCGAGGTCTTCACCGGATGCGGCCGTGAATGCGATCCGGTCTACCGTGTCCAGCGCAAGAGGACGCATCGTGAACGTCGTATCGACGGGTGCGCCGTCGAGCAGCACGTCACCGAGAATGCCCTTGGCGTCGGCAAACTCGGGACCGTAGTTGATCCGGCCGAGGTTCTCCACCAGCAGCGTGATTTCGGCGCCGGGGCGCTCGACCCGCAGCACCATACTGGTCACCTCGCTCTCCCGTTCCAGGACGCCTCGCTCGATTCCGTCGACGAAGACCTGGGCGCGGTCGCGCACCCCCGGGATCGACAGCACGTAGGTGCGTGCACGCGCGACGTCGAACCGGTAGGCGACGAATCCGAAGTTCTGCCCGAGCTGTTCCATGGTCTTCGGCCGCGACGCCGTGCTCGGCACCGACAGCGTGTCGAGCACGTTCCACAATGGACGGGCGTGGGTGAGCTCGACCGTCATGCCTCCGATGCGTGGAGCCGGCGTCGGTGGCTCGGTCCGCGGCAACGTCGTGTACCGGCCGAGCACGTCGCGGTAGGCCTCGAACTTCTTTGTCGGCGTTCCGTCTTCGGACAGCGGTGCGTCGTAGTCGTAGGAGGTGATCGTCGGCTGGTAGTGCTCGAAGTGGTTGGCACCGTTGGTGAAGCCGAAGTTCGTCCCGCCGCAGAACATGTAGAAGTTCACCGATGCGCCCGCGGCGAGCATGCGCTCCAGGACGGCGGCGGCGTCCTGGGGGTCGCGAATGTGGTGTTCTTCGCCCCAGTGGTCGAACCAGCCGTTCCAGTACTCCATGCACATCTTCGGGCGGTCGTCCTGGTGTGCGGCGAGGGTGCGCCACGCGCGGTCGGGCTCGGATCCGAAGTTCATCGTGCGCCACAGTCCCGGCAGGCTGCCGGAGGCCACCATGGCGTCGTCGTCCTGGTCGCTGGTCAGCAGCGGCACGGTCACGCCGGCCTCGCGTATGGTGTCGACCAGCCACTTCAGGTAGGCGGGGTCGGCTCCGTGATCCTTGGCGTGCGCGCCGTACTCGTTCTCCACCTGCATCGCGATGATCGGGCCGCCGTGTTCGTACTGCAGCTCGGTCACCTTCGGCAGCAAGTCGCGGAACCAGTCCTCGACCCGGGCGAGGTACGCCGGGTCGCTGCTGCGTAGCCGCAACTCGTCCCCACCGAGCAACCACGCCGGCAACCCGCCGAAGTCCAGCTCCGCGCACACATACGGTCCCGGGCGGAGGATGACGTGCAGGTCCTCGGCCTGCGCGGCGCGCAGGAAGGCGGCGACATCGAGCATGCCGTCGAAGCGGAAGTCGCCGGGCCGGGGTTCGTGGAGGTTCCAGGGGACGTAGCTCTCGACGGTGTTGAGGCCCATGCAGCGGGCCCAGCGCAGCCGCGGTCGCCACTGCTCGGGAACGATCCGGAAGTAGTTGATGCTGCCGGACAGCACCCGGGTGGGGATTCCGTCGAGGTGAACGCCGGTCTCCCCGATCGTCACGGAGCGTGCCATGGCCACCTCTCAACGCGGACCGGGAACGTTCCCGGGAATGTTCCCGGGAAGTATGGTCCGCGTCAGTGCCAGCGTCAAGGCATGTGTCGAACCTGTCGAAGCAGACGATCTACGCCGTCGAGCGCGGTACCAGCGTCACCGGCAGGACCAAGCGTTGCGGCTCCCCCGCGAAGAGCGTCTTGACCAGCATCTGGCCATGGGCGTACTTGTCGATGCGCACCGTCGTCAACGCCGGCGACAGGTAAGCCGACATCTCCAGGTCGTCGAACCCGACGACCGCGCAGTCGGCCGCGACCCGGCGGCCGAGTGCGGCGCCAGCCTGCACCGCACCGATCCCCATCAGGTCGTTGAACGCGAAGATCCCCGTGACCTGCGGGTACCTGGCCAAGAGAGTGGTCGCGGCGGCGACCCCGCCCTCGATGCTTGGCGGCCCCTGGACGACCCGCTCCGAGAGATCGCCGAGGCCGACGTCGCGACACGCCTGCAGGAAGGCGACTCGCCGTTCGTCGACCGCGACGCCGACGGAACTGTCCAGCATGCCGAGCTCGGTGTGGCCGCGTTCGCGCAGGTGGGCGACCGCGGCCCGAGTGCCGGCGGCGAAGTCGTTGCTGACCGACATCATGCCCTCATCGGAGAGAAAGCGATCGGCGACGACCAGCGGAACCGCGGCCGCGTACCCGGCCAGCGCCGCCTCGGACGTGCCGTAGAAGAACCCGACGACACCCCGCGCCGACCTGGACAAAACGTCCTCCAGCGCGGCCCGTTCCCGATCCGGCTCGGCATCGGTGTTGTACAGCACCACGCTGCAGCCCAGCGCCTCCGCCTCGTCGTAAACGCCACGGGCCACTGCCGGGTAGAACGGGTTCGCGATGTCGGAGACGACCAGGCCGATCACGTCCGAACGCTGGGTCCGCATTCCGCGGGCCAACGCACTCGGCCGGTACCCCAGCCGCGCGGCCGCCTCCAGCACCCGCTGCCGGGTGCCCGGAGCGATCTCGGCCAGGTCGTTCAACGCCCGCGATACGGTCTGCCGCCCTACCCCCGCCTCGCGGGCGACATCGTCGATCGTCACCCGCTTCGGTCGCGAAGCGCCGCTCCCGGAACTCGACACAGCACCCTCCCTCCGGCATGCCGAGCCTATGCCCCGGGATCACCCAGGGTCGAAGGTGTGCCGGCCACTACTGGTGAGGTACCAAGTGGCCGGCTCGGTCGATCCGAGAGACACCGGCCGCGGGCAGGATCGCGGTGCTCGGCGTTGTCGATGTGGCTGGTAGCGGATCCCGCATCGTTCGACGAATCGGCGGACCCGGTACAGGCAGCCCAGGCACGGGCTCCGAAGAGCCGACCCTGCACCCGGCAGGCATCTAGCTGGACTACCTGGCGCTGGAGCACGCCACGACCACGCTCGTTGGCGGCGGCTGGTCGGCGCAGGCGCCGCCACACCGAGCCGGGGCGGTGGCCCTGGCGAACGCCGGGGGGCGCCCTGACCCGCTCCTTAGGTGTCGTTGCGTACGAGCAACCGCAGTCGATGATCGTCCGTCGCTGCGACTTTCAGCACGATCTCCGCGGCCTTGGCCGGATCACTGGTGGCCGTCCGCGTGAAGTCGCCCATCACCCCGGCGGCCGCACCCGCGGTGTGCGCAGAAGGATCTGAAGCTCGAGTCGAGCCGTCCACCCGACCGTGACCGTGCCCAGCGCCGCCGGGCCCGGCCAGGGGCTTGTGATGGACAAGCCTGGGCCCGGACAGCGTCGACGTAGTCACGACCGCGGTCACGCCTGCGCGGCCGTCACCACCACGGCCGACAGTCCGGCCACCCGCTGAAGGTTCGCGGCTCCCCCGTCCGCCGTCGTCGCGGTTCCACCACTGAGTCCTACCGGACCAGGCCGTTGAGGACGTCGGTCAGCTGCTTTTCGGTGTCGTTGCCGAGCTTCTCGAAGACCACCTTGCCCAGCGGCGCCGCGACCTTGGCCAGGCCGGTGAACTGCAGCTCGTTGGTGTAGGTGACGCTCGACCCCGTCCCGCTGGGCGCGACCTCGATGGTCTCGGTGGAGGTGGCCGTGTCGTTCCGCCCGACCAGCACCACCTTGTCGCCGGCGAGCTGCTCCAGCGTGTAGGTCAGCTCGGTGCTGACTCCGGCGATCTTGGACGTGTTGTGCCACGACGAGCCGACCCGGACCGGGCCGCTGTCGTTGCGGACGCACCGCTCGGTGCCGGGGTCCCACTGCTCGGCGTGACCGAAGTCGGCCAGGTACGGGACCACGACGCCGGGCGCGGCGTCGACGGTGAACGAGCGGGAGACGGTGGTCACGGGTTCCCCTTCCGGCAAGGACCGCGGCTCAGCGGGCTTCGATGACGATCTTGAACTCCGCGGCGGCTCGTTCGACCTTCTTCTGCGGGTCGGACAGCAGCGACGCGACCGCCTCGCCGAGCTTCCCGGCCGGGGGCTGGTACTCGAGGGAGATCTCTACGCCGGTGCGGCCGTCGCCCTTGTCGTCGAACCGCACGACACCGGAGTTGCGCACGTCCGGGTCGGCGTCGTCGACGGTGCTCCAGGCGATCTTGTGGGGCGGCGCGTCTTCGACGATCCGGGCTTCCCACTCCACGGTCTTCCCGATCGGGCCGTCGACCTTCCACCGGGTGTGCGAGTCGTCACCGTCGACGGCCTCGACCGACTGCACGTCGGAGAACACTGACGGCAGCCGGGTCAGCGGCCGCCACCAGTCGTAACACGCCTGCGCGGGAGCGTTGACCTCGATGTAGTGCGCCACAGCAGCCATTTCGGCCTCCTTCTAAGTTCGGCCCGGATGCGGGCCGGTGGAGCTCAGCGGCTACCCCCTTTTCAGTGGCAGCCAAACAACTCACTCGGGTGACAAGTCTCATTACGTTGCGGCACAGTCAGTTCAGTACGACGATCGCGGCGTTGAGCGCCGTCGCGAACAGCGTCCAGGCCAGGTAAGGCACCTGTAGCACGGCGGCCGTGCGCGAGCGCCGCCAGAACACCGCGACCGCAACGGCGACCGCGACGTCGAGGAGCACGATTTCGACGAGCGCCAGCGTGTAAGCCCCGGCGGCGAAGAAGAGCGGTGTCCACGCCGCGTTGAGCACCAAACCGACGGCGTACCAGGCGAAACCCGCGCGGCTGCCCCCAGCGCGCCAGAACAGCCAGCCGGACACGGCGATCAGGACGTACAGCACCGTCCACACCGGACCGAACAGCCAGGACGGCGGCGCCCAGGGCGGCTGCTCGAGTCCGGCGTACACGGCGCGCGACTGCGACGCGGCGAGGCCGCCGACCACGGCGACCACCGCCACCGCGGCGAGGAAGCCGGCCAGCGCCACCCGCGCCGGGGCGGAGCGGTTCAAGGTCGTCATACCGGTTCTCCTACGGTCGAAGTCGTGGCCGAGCGGCTCGTCCCGAGCAGGTGCGCCAAGGCGTTGCCCAACTGACGGTGCCGGAAACGTGCCCGGCTTCGAGCAAGCGCCGCGGCTGCGCGCGCTGGTCGGCGAAGGCCAGTTCGCGGGTACCGTCGCGGGTGGCCGCCGGTGGGCAGCAGGGCCGTCGGGGCGGTGCCCACCAGTCCGCTCGCCCCGGTGACGGCCACCGTCAGCGGTTCGTGCCAGTACCGGCGCCGGGCAGCCAGATCGGCCGCGAGCCGGCAGTCACGGTAGGCGGACATCGACCGGAGAACCGTCTCGGGCACCGAGTTTTCGACACGGTCGGCAACGACTGTACGATCAGGACTATCCGCAGCGAGGCGGTGCGTGTGCCGCCTCGCCACGAGTGCCGAGAGCACCGGGGTGTCCAGCCGGTCGACGAACTGGTGCGGCGGCCGGTAGCCGTCCGGGTCGTGGGCGGCGAAGCGCAAGCCGGCGGGCAGGTCCAGCCGCGCCCAGTCGTCGGGCGGCGAGGCGGCCTCGGCGCCGATCCTGACCGGCTGCCACGGCGGCGCGAGCCGCACGAGCGCGCCGGGCAGGCCGTGCCAGGCGAACACCTCGTCCAGGGAGCGGCCACCACGGTGGAGTACTCGACGGTCACGCGATCACCTCTGCGATGCAGTCACGATCCGGACATTGACGAGCCTAGGTCGACTACGTGGTCATCGCGCTTTGAAACCCGTCCATTCCGATGCACTTGCGATGCAACAGGTGTGCAGTTGGCCGGGCCCGATGGCACCCACGAGGCGCTGACCTGGCCCGCGGCGTCCCCGGCCCGGCTTACAGGTGCGCTGCGGATGCGGCGGTGTGACGATCGCCAAGCGGGTGCGCTGCACCGGGAACGGCGGTGATCAGGCGCTGAAACCGTCCAGCGCGGCGGAAAACGACGGCGGCAGCGGCTTCCCCACGGTCGGCAGCCCGCGCCAGCCAGGGCCGGCCGGGCGCACCGGCACCCCTTCGGCGCTCAACGTCCGCAGGATCCGCACGTCGGCGGACTGCGCCGTCATCGACCACACCACGACGTCCCGCGGCATGAACCGGGCGGACAGCACGCGGAGGACGTCGAGGGAGACCCAGCCGCCGAGGAAAACGGCGGGGGCGCCGTCGTCGGCCAGCGCGGCGCTGAGCATTTTGACCGGGACGTCGTGGCGCTCGGCGGGGCCGCAGACGAAGAGCACCGGAGCCGACAGCGCGCGGTCCGGGGCCGGAGCCGGATAGCGATCGAGGGCGCTGGACGCGGCGGTGGCGAGGGCCCATTCCGCGGTCATCGCGTTGCGGTCCCCCCGCTGCGCCCACCTTTCCCCGATGACCCGCAACACCGGCGAGACGACGTCTGTCCACGTCTTCGCCACGCCCAGCACCGCGAAGGCGTCGTCGATCAGGGCGCCCAGCACGGTCAGGTCGAACAGCTCGGCCGCGGCGGCGAGCCGTTCCCGGCGCCGCGCCACGGTCGTCCCGGCGGCCGACCGGGACAGCACGAGCCGGGCCGCGTCCCGGGCGCTGGTCCCCTGCGCCTGCAGCGCGCGCATCCGGCGCAGCCGCTCCAGGTCGCCCGGCGAGTACTTCCGGCGGCCGTTGCTTTCCCGTTCCGACGCGCCGATCCCGTAGCGCTGCTCCCACGTGCGCAGGGTGACCTGCGAAACGCCGAGGGTCCTCGCGACCTCGCTCGAGCTCAGCGTCCGCGTTCCCGATGTTCCGGTCACCTCGACTCCTCCACCTCACCGCACCGGCGTCGGACCACCACGCGCAGCCCGGGTTACGCCGGCACCCGCACGGGGGCGCTCATCGCCCAGCGCACGCCCTTGACCAGGCCCCTGGCGGCCAGGCGCACGGCGGTGCCCTCGGCGACCGGCAGGTAGGGCAGCCGCAGCTGCGGGCGCGTCCACATCGGCATCATCGCCACCCCGGCGGCCGCCAGCACCGCATACGGCGCACGGGCCGCCCACGGGATCGGCGGCGTGAGGAGCAGGAACCGGGCCGCTTGCCGGGCGTCAGCCGTCCCGCGCAGCTCCGGCCGGTACGCGGCGAGCGCCCGGTCGAGCTCGGCGCGAGTCCGCGGCGGCTTTCGCACACCCAGCTTCTTCGCGATCACCGCGGTTTCGGCCACGTACCGGTCGCACCCGGCTTCGTCGAGCGGGTGGGCACCGTACCGCTGGTGAGCCCGCAAGAAGCTGTCGACCTCGGCGACGTGCACCCACTCCAGCAGGTGCGGATCACTCGCCTGGTAGGTCCGCCCGTCGGCGGCAACGCCAGTCACCCGCCCGTGCACCGCGCGGACGGTCGCGACGGCGCGCTCGGCGTCCTCGGCTGTCCCGAAGGTGGTCACGGCGAGGAAGGTGCTGGTGCGCTGCAACCGGCCCCACGGGTCACCGCGGTACCCCGAATGCGCGGCCACCGCGGCCATGGCGAGCGGGTGCAGCGACTGCAGCAGCAGGGCTCGCAGCCCGCCCACGAACATCGCCGTGTCCCCGTGCACCTGCTGGATGGCGCTGTCAGAGCCGAACCAGCGCGGCCCTGGCGCGTCGTGGATCCGGGCCCGGTTGCGCGGCCCGTCGGGGCCGGCCACCCGCGCGAAGAGCACGTCGCGAACCCGTTCACGGACGTCCGCCAGGCCCGAGCTGAGTACCGTCACCAGCGCCGCCCCTCTCGAAGTGCGTTTCACCCGCGATGCAGCTCAACGAGGCCGCCAACTCACCCTACCTGCGGAACAGGCGGTTGCCGTGGGCGTCGGCGCGGCCGCGGGCGGCGTACCACCGCAGCGCAACGACCGGCGCGCGGGCGAGTTTGGCGACATCACCGCCCTAATACATGAGATCTGCGCCGGCCCGCCAGTCGTGTCGGTGAAGAGCGTGTCCGAAGCACGTCCGGGTCGTCGGGGCGGCCGGTCTTCGTGGCGATGGCGGCCCTCGCCAGCGCCGTGACGAACTCGTCGTGGAACGATTCCAGATTTCACTGCAGCCTGCCTCGACGAGCGGCCGCGCCGTCAGTCGCTCATACGATCATGGCTCAGATCTTGACGACAACTTCCCGTCGGATCCGGACACGTCCTCTGCATAGCTCTCCTTGTGCTCCCAAGCCCAGAACGCAGCGTCGTCGGTGGTTGCGCCGGCTGCCACAATCATGCGTCGCCCCAGACTGGCCACTGTTTCGCGAAGGGCATGTGGGTGCTCGACGACGAACGGACGGTCGAGCATTGCCAGCGTGCCAGCGACCCATTCGAGGCGCTCGGCACGCAAGAACACCCGCAGCCAGCCATCCTCCGCGGCCGTACCGGCAGTCACGGGTTTCACGGGTGTCACGGGTGTCACGGGTGTCACCGACGCCAGCATCTCTGGTATTCGAGTACGCACGTGGGCGAGATCGGCGTGGATGCGCAGCGACACCTCGTGCCGTCCGGGCGTCGGTGCAAGCGGACCTATGACCTGCTGCACCGGGTCGGTGCCAACCGGCACGGTAAAAGTGCTTTCAAGGATGCACAAGCCGGCGATGCGGTCGAGGCGAAATGTGCGAATTGCCTGCCGTGTGGTGTCGAAGCCGGTGAGGTAGAGCCGGCCGCGGTGGGCTACGACGCCGTGCGGCTGTACGTAGCGCTGCGCGTGTCGGCTGTGCCGGGTGTGGTAGGTGAAAGTAACCGGGTGTCGATCGCGAGCAGCCTCAGCCAAGGTGAGGAGCACCCGAGCGCCGCCATCGCCTTGCTCACCGCTGGCCCCTCCGTCGTCCGGGGCGTCAGGATTCGTGACCTCTTGCCTGGTTGTAGCGAATTTGAGGGTGTCCACGACGGCGTCGATTCGCCGTGCGAGTACCGCAGGCAGCACCCGACGCACCTTTGCCGAGGCGCTCTGCACGGCGAGGAGAGACGCCGGTCCCGACCCCGACTGCGTGCAAGCGAGCAGTGCCCACACGACGGCGAGAGCTTCCTCATCGCTGAGCATGAGCGGCGGCATGCGGTAATGACGGGCCAGGCGGTAGCCGCCGTAGCGGCCGCGCACGGCGTCCACCGGGATGTCGAGCTCACGCAGGTGCTGGACGTAACGGCGCACCGTGCGGTCGTCAACGGAGAGTTGCCCGGCGAGCTCGGCAACGGTGAAGGTGCCGCCGGCTTGGAGCAGCTCGAGCAGTGCCAGTACCCGAGTCGTTGTTTTCACCACCTCGCCAGTATTGCTGCGATACCGGGCGGGATCTGACCTGTATCGGATCTAGCGTTGTGTCCATGACCAACGCCAAGACCGTCCAGCTCGCCTCGGTACGCGTCATCACCGAGGACCTCCAACGCCTGGTGCCGTTCTATGAGGCGGTGACAGGGGCCACTGCTCACTGGCTGACTGACGATTTTGTAGAACTTGTCACGCCGTCCGCGACGTTCGCGCTCAGTCACCCCCGTAGGGTCGCGTTCATCGGTGAGAACGCTCCGCGCGCAGCGGCCAACCACAGCGTCATCGTCGAGTTCCTGGTGGACGACGTAGACGCTCTCTTCAGGCGGTTGCAGGTTGAGTTCGGTGAGAGCATCGCGGTCGTGCAGCCGCCGACTTTGATGCCGTGGGGCAATCAGTCGGTCCTGCTCTGCGACCCCGACGGCGCGCTGATCAACCTTTACACGCCGGTGACGCCGCGAGCTCTGGAACTGCAGCGCCGGCGACAGCCGCAGCTGTTGCCTCGGCGCAACTGACGGACATTCACCCTGCCGACGGGCGACATCGAACCTGGACCTGCCCACGACATCGTCCACCTGTACCTGCCACCGGCGCCAAGACGTCGGTGGGCACGGTTCCCGGGGTGGACAACACCGACGGCGAAGGCGGGCTGCTCGGACTGGCCGTATCGGCCGGTTTCTCCGGTGACCACTGGCTCTACCTTCTACGTCGCCTGCGAACGCGGGACCCGGACGTACCGGGAGGTGATCAGCGGCAGCGACCCGACGGACGTCCAGGCGTACTTCAACGGCACCTACGGGCGGCTGCGCACCGTGGAACCCGGGCCCGACGGCGGACTGTGGCCGACCACATCCAGCAACGGCGACAAGGACAGCATTCCCGACAACAGCAACGAAAAGATCTTCCACGTCGCACTGAGTTAGAGAGCTCGTGCTCGTCGCCCGCGGTGGCACGCCGGCGTGCGGCTAGACCGGTACCCGTAGCGCGGCAGCTGTTCGCAGGATCGGGTCGAATCGGGGCTCCGAGAGGAATTCGTCGTCGGTCCGGCCCATGATCATGGTGCGAACGCGGCCCAGCTCGCCGACGCAGCGCTCGTGCTCAGTGGCCGCGGCGCCGGGCACGGAGGTCGGCAGCGCGGCGAAGGCGGCGAGGGTGTCGTTCGTCGTCCGCACCAGACCGACCGCGACGTCGACGGCAAGCCGGAGCTGGCTGCGGCATGCGCCCAGCCGCCGGCTGCGGCCTGGAGCCGGCGGCTGGGCGCATCCGGAGGCTCATCCCTCCGAGGCGAGGGCGGCTGCGGTCTTTTGGGGCGGGGCGGGGACGGCGTACGAACCGACCACCCGCTGCCTGATCTGGCCGATGCCCTCGATGTGGCTGACGAGCTCGTCACCGAGCTGGAGGAAACGCGGCGGCGTCCGGCTCATCCCGATGCCGGACGGTGTGCCGGTGAAGACGAGGTCACCGGGGAAAAGCGGGGTGATCTGGGAAAGCCAGGCAACCAAGGCCGACACTCCGAACACCATGCCGGAGGTTCGGTGCAGCTGCAGGACCTCGTCACCCAGACGCGTGCCGATCTCGAGGTCGTCGGGGTCGGCGAATTCGTCGGGGGTGACCAGGACCGGGCCGGTGGGCCCGAAGCCCGGAAATGATTTGGCCAGGCTGAACTGGGCAGCCGGGCCGGAGCGCTGGAGGACGCGCTCGGACAGGTCCTGCCCGACAGTGAGGCCGGCGACCACAGCCCACGCCTGGTCCTCCTCGATCCGGTAGGCGTTCGCGCCGATCACGACGACCAGCTCGACTTCCCAGTCGACGTTGCCTTGTGGCAGGGACAACTCGTGCTGCGGCCCCACGATGCACGAGGGGAACTTGGTGAAGACCACCGGAGTCGTCGGCAGGTCGTAGCCGGACTCCCGCGCGTGCTCCGCGTAGTTCAGCCCGATGGCGAACACCTGCCGCGGATGCGGGCTGGGCGCCCCGACCTGCTCGGCAGCCAGCCAGTCCACATCTTGCTCGGCCGGGACTGCCCCGTGCTCGGCATCGGCCCAGGCCCGGAACTCGGCCCACCGTTCGAAGACCGCCGCGGGGCTGGGACCGAATCGACCCCCGCTCGCCTCGAAGACGTCAATGGGCTCCTTGCCGTGTGCCAGGACGGTACGCCCGGCGACATTGGCGATCCGCATGGTGCTTGCTCCGCTCGTTCGGTGGGTAGGTGACGGGTCGGTCAGTCGACCGGCTTCGGACAGGACCGGCCGAAGTGGACAGCTCGCTCTATGCCTGCGGCGCCCTGGACCTCGGGTGCCGGTACAGGTCCGAGACGCACGCGCGCAGGAGTGTGCCGACCGAGTCGGCAGACGCGGCGGAGCTGTAGACGTACCAGTCCGGCCGGACCACGACCGCCGCGCAGGCGTGTTCGTCGAACCATCGGTGGTACACGCCGTCGACGTCGTCGATCGCTGTTCCTGCGTCGGGCTCGCTGTTCGCCGGGGCGCCGAGGACGAGGACCGTGCCGCCCACCGTGCGCCAAGCTGCCAGGTCGTCGCCGCAGCCGGCGATCGTTGGTGCGTCCCGGGCTACGAGTAGCCACCCGCTGCCGGACACGTCGTCGAAGCGTTGCCTGCGGCCTGGCGGGTGCGCGACCCAGGCCTGGGGGAACAGCTGCCCGCGGGCCGTGTCGCCCGGTGCGGCCGCCGCGAGGAAGCCCGCGCGGTAGCCGGGGAACCGGAACCCTTCCGGGAGTTGGCCGGCGCGCTTGCGACGGAGCAGTTCCTCGTCGCGCAGCCTGGCCACCTGCTTGTCGCGGATGGTCTGGAGCCGCCCGAGTTCGACCGCTTTTTCGGTGATGGCCCGGACGTGCGGCGAGCGTTCGGCTGCGTAGGTTTCGAGGAGCTCGTCGTCCGCTCCCCGCAGGACGAGATCGAGTTTCCAGGCGAGGTTGTGAGCGTCCCGGAAGCCGGAGCACATGCCCTGGCCCAGGAACGGTGGCATCTGATGGGCGGCGTCGCCGGCCAGCAGGAACCGGCCCTGCTTCCACTCCTGGGCGACCGTCGAGCGGAAGGTGTACGGCGCGACCCGGATGAGTTCGGCGTCCTCCGGGGTGAGCCAGCGCTTGACCCGGTGCCATACCTGCGCGGGGTCGACGGCCTCGGCTGAGGGGACGGCTTCATCGAGCATGAAGGAGAAGCGGTGGTGATGCGGTCCGATGGAGATGATGGAGGTCGGTTGGTCGGGATCGCCGTACTGCAGCGCCATGGGCAGGTCGATCTCGCGGGTGAGGCGGAAGTCGCAGACCAGCCATGGCTCTTGGAAGCCGTAGTCGTCGATCTCGATGCCGAGGCTCGACCTGAGCGCGCTGTTTCCGCCGTCGCACCCGATGGCGAACCGGGCGGTGAACCTCCGGGCCCGGTCCTCCGACTCGGTTGCCACCCTCCCCAGTTCGTCGGCCGGCCGGGCGACGACCTCCACTGCGTCGCCGGTCTGCCGGAAGTCGGTGGCCACCAGGCCCCGGACAATTTCGACGCCGGGGGTGCGTCGGCACAGCGCGTCGAGTTCGCGTTCCAGTACCGGCTGGAACATCATGTTGAACTCCGGCCAGCCCGAGCGGCCGAAGTCGGAGAACTCGTTGCCGATCAGGGTTTCCCCCTCGGCGTTGCACCAGTCGTACCTGCGTTGTACCCGAGTGCCGACGGCGACTTGTCCGGCGATGCCGAGCTTCTGCAGCAACCTCATGGCGTCGTCGTCGAACGTCGCGGCTCTGGGCAGGTTGTAGAGCCCGGCGTACCGCTCGATGACCGCGACCCGGTGCCCCTGTCTGCCCAGCAGCGCACTGAGCACCATGCCGGCCGGGCCGTAGCCGACGACCAGGACGTCGTAGCCCACCGCCGGCCGGCTCGCCGGCCCGCTCACTGGTCCGCGGTCAGGATCGGTGCCCGCATGGCCTCCGGGACCAGCGGCTGGTCCTGCAGGGCCGGCGATGCCCACGCGGCGACGGGCAGCTCTTCGCTGTCGGGGTCGGGGTCCCAGAAGTACGGCGAGTCCGCCAGACCGTCCATCTCCGAGTAGTAGTACTCGGAGAAGGCCCCCGCGGGGTCCTTGAGGTACCAGAAGTAGTTCGCCGACGCGGCGTGCCGGCCGAGCCCCCAGGCATGCCGCTCGGGGTGGTTCTCGATCATCCGCGAACCGCCGTATCCGATCTCGTCGACACCGCGCACCTTCCACGCCGTGTGGTGCAGCAGCGTCATCGGAGCCGGCAGGAGGACGACGTTGTGGTGGTCGGTTTCGAAGCGCATGAACGGGCCGCCGATGACGTAGTCGCTGAGCCTCATACCGATGCCGTCGAGGAAGAAGCGCTTCGCCTCCTCCACGTCGGTGCAGCCGATGACCACGTGACCGAGCCGCAGCGGCCGGACCGGCTCCCGCTGCACGAGATCGGTCCGATCCGCCGACGTCGGCACGCTCGGCGCCGGATCCTGCGGCAGGCGATCTGCCACCGAAACCCGGACCAGGACACCGCTCACCGGTTCCGTCGCCTCCAGACCGGCATCGGAGCGCACCGAAGCGATGCCGAGCCCCTCGAACCGCTGCGCGATCGCGTCGAGGTCGGCTTCCGCGTCCGCGGCGATGTTCAACTCGGCGATCCGCGGCACTTCGCCGCTGCGCAGGAACAACTGCTCGCCGCCCACCTCGGTGGCGAAGGCGCCGGGTGAGGTTTCCCGTAGGCCGAACTCGATGTAGAAGGCGCGGGTCAACGAGAGGTTCGGCACCTCGCGGACAAGGCTGATCACGCGGTGGACACCCATGCCAACTCCTCAACAACGGGGGGTCGTCTTGCCAGCAACGTACCACTCAGGTGAATCGAATGCATATAAGTGAACGCGACGCCAGCGCGGTTGCCGCGGTTTGAGATGGGCCGACGGCTTGACGCGACGCTACGCGCCCACTTACCGTGATCGAAGTAACTAGAACGTTCCTTACGGAACTGGACAACCGCGTCGCACGGGCTGCGCCGCGGTTCGTATTCCTCTGACGAGCCGCGAACCGACGGTCCGGTCATCGAGAGCATCCACCAGGAGACGACGTGACCCCTTCCAGCAAGGCCACCGAGCGGACGCCGGCTCCGCACACCGACTGCGACGTCGCCATCGTGGGCTACGGGCCGGTCGGCATGATCACCGCCGGGCTGCTCGCCCAGCGCGGACTGGACGTGGTCGTACTCGAGCGCTGGCCTCAGCGGTACTCGCTGTCCCGGGCTGGCCACCTCGACAGCGAGACGATGCGCACCTTCCAGAAGCTGGGCGTAGCGGAAGACGTCGAGCTGGTGGCTCGTCCGATGGTGGAGTGGAGCCTGACCTCAGCGGAAATGGACATCCTGGCGACCGTCATGCTGGGCAAAGGGGGCGCCGGCTGGAAGGAAAGCTACCTCTCCTACCAGCCGGAGATCGAGGCGATCTTCGATGCACGGGTCCGTGCGCTGGGGGTCGAGGTCCGCATGGGGACCGTGGCGACCGGGCTCGTGCAGGATGACGACGCGGTCACTCTCACCGTCGTCCCCAGCCACGGCCCGGAAGCCGAACCACAGCCGGGCGCCGAGCCGGGTACCGTCCGCGCCGGCTACGTCATCGGCGCCGACGGAGCGCGCAGCTGGGTGCGCTCCTGCATCGGCAGTGAGCGGACGGACCTGGGGTTCCCGGCCCTCGACCAGCTCGTCATCGACATCGAGCACACCGACCCGGACGTCCACCTGCCCCAGTTGCCCGAGGTGTACCAGGTGCTCGACATCAACCGGCCGCTGCTGGCCGGCCGCTGGTCGGGGCCGCGCCACTCCCGGTTCGAGTTCGCGCTGAACGAGGGCGAAAGCCGCACGGAGCTGATGGACGAGCAGCGCTGCTGGGAGCTGCTGAAGCGCTGGGACATCACTCCCGAGACCGGCCGGATCGAACGGCGAGGCGTCTACACCTTCGAAAGCGCCCTGACGACTCCCTGGCGGCAGGGGCGAGTGCTGCTCGCCGGCGACGCCGCCCACACCATGCCCCCATTCATGGGCCAGGGCATGTGTTCCGGGATCCGCGACGCGCTGAACCTGTCGTGGAAGCTCGACGCGGTCTTCCGCGGCGAGGCGGACCAGAGCCTGCTGGACACCTACGAGTCGGAGCGGGCGCCGCACGTGCGCCGGCTGACCGAGATCTCCATGGCCTTCGGCGAGCTAGTGCTCACGCGCGATCCCGAGGCCGCCCGGCAGCGCGACGAGGTGCTGCGCGCCGGGAACGTACCCACCCCGCCGATCTTTCCCCGGCTGGGACCCGGCGTCGTGGCCAGAGGCCCGGAGGACGAACTCGGGAGCGCCGTCGGCCGGCTCTCCCCCCAGGCCCGCGTGGCCCTCGACCGCAGGGTCGACCGATTCGACGAGTTCGGTTCCGGGTCCGGGTGGCACATCATCGCCCGGCACGCCGTTCCGCCCGAGTTGTTCGACCAGGAGCAGCGGGACCTCATCGCCAGGCTGGACATGGACATCGCGCACGTGTCGCGGGGCCCCGGCCCCGGTTACTACGTCGACCTCGACGCGGAGTACGACCAGTGGTTCCAGGCCAATGACGCACGGGCCTTCGTGCAGCGCCCCGATGGTTACGTCTTCGGCACCGCGCGCTCGCTGACCGACCTGCCGGCCGTGCTCGATGAGCTCGCCGACGTCCTGGCCGGTCACGGTTGGCACGGGCGGACGACCGCCGCCCACGGCGCCGGCTTCGAGCGAGACGTGTGAGCCCGGCGGCCTGCCGACAGCAGGAGTGCCGCTCGTGGCTACGAGTGCCCCAGCTCCTGCGACATCACCTGGGCCGAGCTCAGCAGTTCAGCCGTCACGGAAGCGAGCTCGGCGTCGGTGGCCTGCTGTGCGGGCAGAACGACGGCCACCACCAACGGCAGCGAATCCGCCGCGGAGAACACCGGCGCGGCGACCGAGACCACCCCGGGAACGACACCACCTGAGGTGACCGCGACGCCGGTGCGCAGGACGGCGGCGGTGAACCCGTCGATCTCGTCCCGGCCGGGGGCGCCGGGCGTCCGGAGCTGGCTGCGAAGCAGGGGTCCGGTGAGCGTCTTCGGCAGGTGGGCCAGATACACCTGGCCAATGGACGACGTCAGCAGCGACATCGTGGCGCCGACCCGGACGGTGATGGGGAGCGCGTACGACCCGTACTCCCAGCGGACGACGACCGGTCCGTGGTCGCCCCAGACGGCAAGGTTGACCGCGTGACCGGTCCGGTCGCGCACGGCCGGCAGGTGTTCGGAGACCAACGAGACTTCGTCCATCCGGCGCAGCGCTTCGATGCCCAGCCGCCGCAGGGCCGGCCCCAGGTCGTAGCGTCCCGACCGGGACGACTGGGCTACGAGCCCGGCGCGCCCCAGACTCACCAGATAGCGATGCGCCTTGCTCGGCTGCATCCCGCTCGCCACGGCGATCTGGCTGAGAGTCATGGGGCCGAGCCCCTGCTCCAGCGCCTGCAGCACCGTCATGGCGAGTTCGACGGATTGGATGCCCTGTCGCGCGGGCGACGTTTCGGGCTCGTCACTCGGGTCGGGCGGCAGCTGGGGGGCAGTCACGTCCTCACTCTATTCACTGACGAAAGTTGCGAGGTCATCGACCAACGAGGGGCGCTGGCGAAGGCGTACTGCCGACCGGGGTCAGCCGCGCGACTCGGGGACGAGCACGAGCTTTCGGCGCGCTCCGGCGGCCTGCCGCTCCCAGGCGGCCTTGACCTCTCGTAGTGGTACGGCCTCGACGTCGACCTGCACCTTGCCGGCCGCGACACTCCGGGTGAGTTCGAGGTAGGCGGCCCGGCGGTCCTCGAACGGGCAGTGGAAGAGCGCGTAGCTGCGCAGGTCCATCGCCCGGGCCCGCAGATCGGCCGCCGGGACATCGAGCGAGGGGGCGGCAACCTGCCCCATCTGGATCAACCGAGCGCCGTGCCGTGCCGCCTTGATCGCACTCAGTGCGGGGAGGCCCCACAGCGGATCGATGATCACGTCGACGGGGCCGGCCCGGTCGATCACCGTCCGCGCGAAGTCGTCGGGATCGTCCTGCAAGGGGACGGCGGTCAGGCCAGGCTCAGCCGCGAGCCGCTCGAGAGCCGGGCCAGGCAGGTCGGCGGCCACCACCGCGCCGGCACCCAGCGCACGGGCCGCCTGGTGGGCGATACGCCCCAGCGCTCCGGTAGCGCCCAGCACCAGCACCGTCTCACCCGGCTGAAGCCGCGCGCGCCAGGTCAGGGCGGTCCAGGCCACCAGCCCGGTGTTGCCCAGGGCGGCGGCTGCGAGGTCGTCGATCCCGGGCGCCACCGGCATCAGCCGGTCCGTCGATACGAGGGTCTGTTCAGCCCAGGCGCCGTAGGGCCCCACGGGCTCGTCGAAGAAGACCCGTTCCCCGTCCTCGGTGAAGCCGACCCCGTCGGTTCCCACCACGTGCGGGACCGGGGGCACCTCGCCGTAGAAACGCCCGGACGCGCGCAGGAGCACGAAATGGTGCACCCCGGCGGCGGCCACCCGCAGCATCGAGTTCCCGCCACCGCCCGTCGGCGCCGGGAATTCGTCGTAGGCAGGCGGGGAACCCAGCTTGTGCAATACGGCAGCCTTCATGTCCTTCTTCCTTTGCCGTTCGGCAGGCGGTTTCGCGTGAGGGGCCGGCTGTGTCACCGGGTGGCGGGCGTCTGGCGCAGCCAGCCGAAGGCGGCCTCGTAGAGTTCGTCCACCTGCTCCGGGCGATCGCTTCCGTAGAGATCGTCGCGAAGTGACTTGCCGATCTCGTGCAGGTGGTAGGCGAGGTACATGAACGGCCTGCGGAATCGGGCGAGGACCTCGGTGTCGATCTTCGGCAACGTCCCGTACACCACGGGAACGAGGGTGTCGCGGTCGTAGACGCAGTCGAGACTCGAGATCTTCCAGCACTCCTCGATGCGTTCCAGCCGGTACAGCAGCCGCGTGCCGGAGATGACGTAGGCGTCGACGCCGCCGAAGCTCTGGACGATCGAGATCTCGGCCGGCGCCTCCGCCACCGCCCGGTCGCCCGCCGTGTGCACCACGGGCGGGGACAGCCGGTGGCTCGGCCGGAGCCCCGCCGCGAAGCTCGCCCGGGACAGCTCGACGAACTCGGCCCCGGATCCGTCGAACCAGGTGATGCGGACCCGCGAGTGCGGATGGAAGCAGGAGCCTTCCTGGTCGAACCAGCCGCGGTCGCGCCCCTGGCGCTCTTTGAGGATCACTTGGGTGATCTCGGTGGTGTCGTTCATGGCCGCTCCTTGCCGGGGG
Source organism: Amycolatopsis sp. cmx-4-37 (assembly GCA_049998055.1). Taxonomy (GTDB): domain Bacteria; phylum Actinomycetota; class Actinomycetes; order Mycobacteriales; family Pseudonocardiaceae; genus Amycolatopsis. The sequence goes on from JAEBEK010000013.1 coordinate 69,557, forward strand.
ATGTCGCGGACCACTCAGACCCGCATCAAGCCGCCGTCGGCGACGATGGTCTGAGCCGTCACGAACGCCGAATCGTCGCTGGAGAGGAAGCAGACGGTGCCCACGATGTCGGCGGCGGTCCCCACCCGCTTGATCGCCTGCATGTCGGCGACCATCTCCAGCACCTCGTCACCGATGAAGGTCTGCCCGCCCGGGGTGCTCGACGCGGTGGGACAGACGGCGTTGACGGTGATGCCGTGCGGGGCCAGGTCAGTGGCCAGGGCCCGGGTGAAGCCGATGACCCCGCCCTTGGCGGCCATGTAGGGGACCATGTCGGGCACCGCGAGGCCGAGTGAGTTCGAGGCGATGTTGACGATCCGCCCCCAGGAACCGTCGCGCATCGAGCCCATCACGGCCTTCGCCATGAGGAACTGGGAGTCCAGGTTGATGCCCTGGATGCGCTTCCACTCGGCGAAGTCCAGCTCCCAGATGTTCCGGAAGGGGAAGGCGCCGGCGTTGTTGATGAGGATGTCGACGTGTCCGGCGAATCCGAGCATTTCGGTGGTGATGGCTTCGACCTGCTGCGGGTCGGTGAGGTCTGCCTGCAGCGCGAGAGCCCTCCGTCCGGCGTCCTGCACCGCCGCGACCGTCTTGTCCGCGGGGTTCAGGTCGACCGCGACGATGTCGGCGCCCCGGCGGGCGAGTTCGGTGGAGATGGCGGTACCGAACCCGCCTGCCGCGCCGGTGACGACGGCGACACGGCCGGCGTGAGTGGACTCGCTGCTCATAGGACTGCTCCTTTTCCGGCGTTCGGGTCTTGAGGGCTCTGCACGGCGTGCCGCCCGGTGAGTCAGTGCTGAACCGGCACGTAGTCCTGCACGATCTGCTTGTACTCGAGGAAGTCCTCCATGCTGGCCGTGCCGCCGAGCCGGCCGAGGCCGCTGGCCTTGTAGCCGCCCTCTTCGAACTCGATGGTCAGATTGGCCCAGGAGTTGACCGAGATCAGGCCGGCGTCGAGCTGCCGGGCCAGGCGCGCCGGCCGGTCGACGTCGCGGCTGTAAACCGACGCCGACAGCCCGTACTTGGTGCCGTTCGCCAGGGCCACCGCCTCCTCCTCGGTGTCGAAGACCTGAACGGTCTGCACCGGTCCGAAGGTCTCCTCCTGCACGATCGCCAGCGAGGAGTCCTCCACTGACAGCAGCGTGGGGTGGTAGAAGGCACCGCCCGCCAGGGCCGGGTCGGTGCTCGGGCCGCCGCGGACGATCGGCTTCGCGCCCGCCGCGATGGCTTCTTCGACGGCGGCGTCGACGCGCGCGACCGACGCGGTGTCGATCATCGGCCCGATCTGGCTGGCCGGATCCGACGCCGGGCCGGGCTTGACCGCCTCGAGCCGCTCGGCCAGCTGCTGGGTGAACTCGTCGGCGATTTCGCGCTGGGCGAGCACCCGACTTCCGGTCATGCAGAACTGCCCGGCGAACACGGTCGAGGAGGCCACCACGGTGGGCAGGACCAGGTCGAGATCGGCATCCGCGAAGACCAGGTGGGGCGTCTTGCCGCCCAGCTCCAGCCCCACCCGCTTGAAGTTCTCCGCGGCGTTCCGGGCGATGATCCGGCCGGTCGCGGTGCTGCCGGTGTAGCTGATCACCGGCACCTGGGGCGACTCCACCAGCAGTTCGGCGACCTCGGAACCGGACTCGATGACGACGTTGACCACGCCGGCCGGCAGTTCCGGCACGCCGGCGAAGATCTCCGCCGCCAGATTGCCGGACTGAGCGGCCTGGCCGGGCAGCTTGAGCACGGTGGTGCAGCCGGCCGCGAGTGCCGGGGCCAGGGCCCGGATCGACAGGTACGCCGGCGAGTTCCACGGAGCGATCAGCCCCGCGACGCCGACGGGCTGGCGGATCGTCATGGCCTGCCGGCCTGGCTGGGTGTCACTCACGCGGCCGAAAGTGTGGAGCGCGAGCCCCGAGGCGAAACGCAGGGCCCGGACGATGAAGTGCGCCTCGAACGCGGCCTCGCCCGGCAGCTTGCCGTTCTCCCGGCAGAGCGTGGCGACCACGTCGTCCATCCGTTCGGCGTAGGCGTCGGCCAGGTGACTCAGCGCGGTGGCCCGTCGCATCGCGTCCAGCCGCCAATCGCTGTCGAGGAACGCGCTGCGGGCGGCGTCGATCGCCGCTTGCCCGTCTGCCGCGTCCGCGTCGGCGTAGGTGCCGATGACCTCGCCCGTCGCCGGGTTGACGCTGTTTGAGGTCCGGGCGGAACCGACTCGTTCACCACCGATGAAGTGCCGCACCGCGATGTGCTCAGTCATCTTCTTGTCTCCTCGATGAGGTCATGTCTGCGAGGACCGCGCAGGGGAAGCTTCCGATCTGCGGAAGCCGGCCGACGCCGTTTCCACTGTCCGTCGCGGCTCTAGCGTTCACCTCTGTGCATTAGATTCACGAATGCTGAACCTCGGGACACGCTTGTGTCAAGGCCGGACCGAAGGCGACAAGGGCACTGGTCGCGTCTCACGGCACGCGATCCACCCGAATCCCGAGGGCACGCACACCGCCCTTGACAGGGTCTGACCACTCCCTTAGCTTCACTCTACCGCTGTATGTAACGACCGCCACAGAAGTAGCGCGATGGGCTGGGTCGGCGAGCCTGCCGCATGTCGACACCCCCTCCCGCCTGGCATTGGACGTGCGTGTCCGCTGCGCAAGCCACCAGGGCCGGCGGTTCGAGGAGCGAAGGGCTCAAGGCCCGCATCGTGGCAAAACGACAACGTGTCACTGACGACAGGAGAGTCGAGTGCTGCTCGCGAAGATCGGTTACCTGAGGCGTGGCAGTGTCCCGCCCGCTCGGTCCGGGACATCCGGGCCCGCGGGAAAGGCCACACCATCCCCGCCGGCGCCCAAGAGCGCCGACGGGCGCCGGAGCCACGGCACCGCGCCAAGGTTGGCAGCGGCGTGTGTGGTGGCGGCGATGGCTGTCTCGGTCACGGCCTGCGGGTCCGGCTCGACCTCGTCCGGGGCATCGGCGCAGGGAGCGAACGTGGCGGCGGCGCAGGCGGCTGTCGCGCCCTACACCGGTCACTCGGGTGCGTTCCCGGTGACGCAACCGCTCAACAGGCCGCTGCCGGCCGGGACGAAGTTCGCCTTCCTGCAGTGCGGGACTGCAGCGTGCGGATTGACGGCCAAGCTGTTGGCTCCTGCGGTCAAGGAGGTCGGGGGCACCCTGACCGCGGTGAGCGCCGGCACCACCGCGCAGTCCATGCAGGCCGCGGTGTCCAGCGTCCTCACCCTCAAGCCGGCCGTCGTGGTGATCTCCGGCATCGATCCGAACGTGTTCGGCGGCGCCCTCAAGGAGCTGTCCGCGGCCGGGATCAAGGTGGTCACGATCTCGGTCGCGAGGGACACCGCACCGTACGGCGTCACCTTCAACTACATCGGTCTGCAGACGACGCAGACGGCCGGGAAGCTGATGGCCGACTGGGTCATCGCGAACAAGGGTTCCCAGGCCGACGTCGTGTTCTACGGCGTGCCCGCGATCGACTTCTCCACCAAGCAGCAACAGGCTTTCGAAGAGGAGATGCGGAAGAACTGCGCGGGATGCGGAGTCCGGGCGGTACAGATCAACGTCGCCACTTTGGGCACGACTTCCGCCCGCACGGTGGTCACCGACCTGCAGTCGCATCCCAAAACCGACGTGGCGGTGTTCGCGAGCGCCGAGGTGGCAGCCGGCCTGCCGACCGCGATGAAGGCGGCCGGTCTGTCGGTCACGACCCTGGGCTACGCGCCCCAGCCGGGAGGCCTGCAAGACATTAAGGACGGCGGCATGACGGCCGGTCTGGCCGTGGACTTCCCGATCGCGGTGTGGGCCGCCGTCGACGCCTCGGCGCGTCTGGTCGAGGGTGACCAGCCAACGGCGTCCGAACAGGCCGGCGAGGTGCCGTTACAGCTGCTTGGACAGAAGGACATCACCTTCGACCCGTCCCGGGGCTGGTCCGCCTACCCGGATTACCAGCAGCGGTTCGCCACGCTGTGGCACCCGGCGGGATGAGCCCATGGACACCGCATCCGTACCGCTGCTGCGCGTGAGCGGGATGTCGAAGACGTTCCCGGGACTGAAGGCACTCGACGACGTGACCCTGGAGGTCCGCTCCGGTGAGATCGTCGCGGTGCTCGGCCACAACGGGTCGGGCAAGTCGACGCTGGTGAAGATCCTCGCGGGAGTGCACTCCGCCGATCCGGGATCAGTCGTGGAGGTCCGCGATGCGGAGGGCCGGCTGGTGTCGGGGCTCTCGGCGCGGGAGGAGCTGCACTTCATCCACCAGGACCTCGGGCTGGCCGACATCCTGACCACGGTGGAGAACCTGGGGCTGCGCCGCACCTCCCCCGGCCGGGGCCTCGCCCCGGTGCACGGGGCAGCCGAGCGGCGGCGCGCCCAAGAGCTGATCGGCCGGTTCGGCCCCGGCTTCGACGTGACCCTTCCCGTCGGCCGGCTGTCCCCGGCGCAGCGGGCGATCGTGGCCATCGCCCGGGCCATGGACGGCTGGACCCGCCCGGACAACGTGCTGATCCTGGACGAGCCGACGACGGCGCTGCACGGCGACGAGGTGCAGCTGCTTTTCGAGGCGGTCCGGCGGGTTGCGGCCTCCGGTGCGGGGGTGGTCTTCATCTCCCACCGCCTGGACGAGGTACTCCAGCTGGCCGACCGCGTGGTCGTCCTGCGGAACGGGCAGGTGGTCGCGGAGGAGCCCACCGACCGGCTGGACCACGACGCCGTCGTCGCCCTGATCGCCGGCCGGGCCGTGGCCGACCTGTCAACGAACCGGCAGGCCGCTCCAGGGCCACCGGTGCTGCAGGTCGCCGGGATCAGCGGCGAGGAGCTTCAGGACCTCTCGTTGACCTTGCGAGCCGGGGAGATCGTCGGAATCGGCGGCATCCTCGGATCGGGCAGGGAGCAGCTGGGGCCCATGCTGTTCGGTGCCGCGCACCGGTACGGGGGCCGGGTGGAGGTCGCCGGGGAGGAACTGGCCGCCGACGACACGATGGCGGCGATCGAGGCCGGAATGGCCTATGTGCCCGCCGACCGCCGACGGGGTGGCGCGGTGCTGGGGATGAGCGTCCGGGAAAACCTGACGCTGCCGGCGATGCGACCGCTGCGGCGGGCGTTCGGCCGCCTCGACACCCGGTCCGAGCGGGCCGAGACCCGTGCCTGGATGGACACGGTCGGGCTGCGCCCGGCCGACCCCGAGCGGCGGTTGCAGCTGTTCTCCGGTGGCAACCAGCAGAAGGTCGTGCTGGCCAAGTGGCTGCGAGTCCGCCCCCGGGTGCTACTGCTCGACGAGCCCACCCAGGGCGTCGACGTCGGCGCGAAGGCGGCCATCTACGAACTGATCGTCGCGGCCCGAAGCGAGGGCGCTGCAGTGCTGCTGTGCTCGTCCGACACCAAGGAGCTGGTGACTCTGTGCGACCGGGTGCTGGTCCTCATGGAGGGCCGTGTGGTCAGCGAGGTACCCCGGGCTGAACTGACCGAGGCCCGCCTGGTTCGGGACGAGCTGGACCTGCGGGCAGCTGCCAGCGCGGTCCGCGGCGAGGACCGAGGAGGTGAGCGCGGTGCCTGACCGTGCGGTGTCCGGAAGTGAAGCAGCCGTCGGTGTGCGAACCCTCCTGAGCGCAGGAACTGACAGTGCAGCGAACGAACGCAGCGAGGAGAACAGCGGTATGAACGTCGCGGCGCCCGAGAAAGTCCCGGGTGAAACGCTGCCGGAGGTGGTGGGTGGGCGTTGGCGGGCGCGGCTGCGGGGGGCGGTGGCTTTTCGCAACGTGGCGGCGTTGTACCTGCTGGCGGTCATGGTCGTGGTGTTCTCGCTGTGGGTGCCCGACTCTTTTCTGACCGCCGGTACCTGGCGGTCGTTGCTGTCGGATCAGGCGATCACCTGCCTGGTCGCGGTGGGTCTCGTGGTGCCGATTGCCGCAGGCGTGGTGGATCTGGCGATCGGAACCGAGGTCGGGCTGGGCGCGATCGTGGCCGCCTGGCTGCTGATCGGGCACCTGCCGACGCCGGTGGCAGTGCTGTTGTCACTGGCGGCAGGGGCAGGGGTCGGAGTGTTTTCGTGGCTGATGATCACCCGGGCGAGGATTCCGTCGTTCATCGCCACCTTGGGCGTGTCTTCACTGCTGACCGCCGTAATCGCCTGGCTGTCGGGCAGTGAACAGATCGTCGGCCTGCCTGTGGGTTTCTCCCGGATCGCCACCGGCCAGTTCCTTGGCCTGGCTTATCCGTTCTGGATCATGATCGCCGTCTCCTTCCTCCTGTGGTACGTCCTGGAACGCACTCCACTCGGCCGACGGATCTACGCCACCGGCGGCAATCCGCACGCCGCCGCCCTCACCGGCGTGCGCACCTCCCGCGTCCTCCTCTACGCCCTGATCACCTCCGGGGTGGTCGCGGCAGGGGCCGGGTTGCTGGAGACCGCCCAGCTGTCGGCCGGAGACCCGACCATCGGACCGGGTTTCCTGCTACCGGTGATCGCCGCGGTGTTCCTCGGCTCCACCCAGTTCCGTGGAGGCCGGTTCAACATCTGGGGCACCGTCGTCGCCGCCTACGTCCTCGCCGTCGGCGTCAAGGGCCTCCAGCTGGCCGGCCTGCCGATCTGGACCCCCGACCTGTTCAACGGCACAGCCCTCCTGCTCGCCGTCGGCCTCGCCGCCTGGCGGGGCACGCCTGCCTCGCGCGGGACCGCGATCCTGCGGTTCCTGCGGATCCGGTCGGCCGCCCGCGCGGAGGGAGCGTCGTGATCGGCGCTCGGGTGGTGGGCGCCGGTCCTCTCCGTAAGCTGCTGCAATGAGTTCACCACCTGCGAAAAACCGGCGCCAGCTGCAGGGCGACCGCTCGCGAGAGGACATCCTCGACGCGGCCAGCGAGCTGATGGCCGCCCGCGGCTACGACGGCACCAGCATCTCCGCGCTGGCCAGTGCCTCGGGACTGCCGGCGAGTTCCATCTACTGGCACTTCGGCTCGAAGGAAGGCGTCCTCAAGGCGGTGATGGAGCGGGGGGCGGCCCGTTTCGCGGCGGAGACGTCCCTGGACGACGTTCCTCGAGAGGGGTCCCCGCGAGAGCGGGTGACCTGGGTGCTGCAGCGCGCCGCCCGGATCATCGAAGAGTCACCCGGGTTCCTGCGCCTGCAGACCATCCTGCTGCTCAGCGCACCGACCGGTGAGGCGAACGACGCCGTCGCCCGGCTGCGGCAGCAACAGCGCGAAGGACTGCGCGACGCACTGGCCCTCTGCTTCGCGGAGCCCGGCGGGCCGGCGGCCGTAGAGATCGCGGACCGGCTGGTCGACATCGCCGCGGCCACGTTCGAGGGCGCCTTCCTGGCCGCGCAGGCCGGCTCGACGGCGCACTCGGAGACGCTGGCGCAGCTCGCCGACGCGCTGATCCGGCTGGCTGAGGAACAGCAATCCCGCGCGGCGCCCTGACCGCGCGGTTCTGGACGCGTTACTAATCCGGCCAAAAGTAGGCCGACCCCCACGCGGCACCTAACCATTGCTACGAAATCATTCGGCCGTGGCTGTGGTCGGATTAGTAACTATCGGCACAGCACCTCGAAGGAGATCGTGATGGCCCTTGTCGAACAGGCGGCAACCCCCACGCCGCCGGTACCGGAGCAGATGCGCGGGCGGGGGCGCATCGACACCCACACCCATGTGGTGCCTCCCGAATACCTGGCCTGGCTCAAGGAGAACCCTCACTACCAGGGGCCGCTGATCGACTGGAACGCGGAATCCACGCTGGCGGCCATGGACGCGATCGGCACCGGCACCGCGATCCTTTCGGTGCCCAACCCCAGCGCGCGCTGGGGGCCAGGCGACGACCCCGCGCAAGTACGCCGGCTGGCGCGCACGGTCAACGAGTTCTGCGGAGAGCTGGTGCGCCAAGATCCCGAACACTTCGGCTTCTTCGCGACGCTGGCGCTGCCTGACCTCGACGCCTCCCTGGAGGAGGCCCGGTATGCGCTGGACGACCTGGGCGCCGACGGCGTCATCCTGTTCGGCAACGTCGACGGCACCTACGTCGGCTCGCCGCGCTGGGATCCGCTGATGCAGCTGCTCGACGAGCGGGAAACGGTGCTCTTCATCCACCCCGCCGCCCTGCCCGGACCGGGGGTCGAGGGGATCACCTCGGGTGTCGTCGACTTCCTCGCCGACAGCACCCGCGCGGCGGTGAACCTCGTCAAGCACGACTGTCCGCGCCGCTACCGCCGGCTGCGGATCCTGCTCTCCCACGGCGGCGGCTACGTCCCTTACGCCGCCAGCCGGATCGCCAGCATGATTTCCCGGGAGACCGACGAGGCCGACACAGTGGCCCAGCTGAAGACGTTCTACTACGACACAGCGCTGACCGGGAGCCCGTACGCGCTGCCTTCGCTGCTGGCCTTCGCCGGCGCCGGGCACCTCACCTTCGGCTCCGACTGGCCCTACGAGTTCCGCCCGGAGCAGTCCCGCCAGTTCACCGAACGGCTCGACGCGTTCGAGCTGACCGACGAGCAGCGTCACGCCCTCAACCGCGGCAACGCCGAGCAGCTGTTCCCGCGCCTCGCGCCGGCACGTGCCTCGTGAACGACCAGCCGACCACCGAACCAGGAGTGCGGTCCATGACGTCCGCACCCGGCTCGACGGACATGCCGAGCAATTGGGGCCGCTGGGGCGAGCGTGACGAACACGGAACGCTGAACTTCATCACCGACCAGTCACGGGCCCGCGGCGCGGCGTCGGTCCGCACCGGGCGCGCGGTGTCGCTCGCGCACCCCGTCGCTGCGGTGCCCCTCGCCGGGGGCGGCCCGGTACCGCACGGGCTCACCCTGATGCCGGCGCCGGTGCAGCAGTTGCTCTACTTCACCGGGTCACCGGCGAGGGCCCTGTCCGACGTCCTCGTCGTGAACACCCACCACGTCGCGTTGACGCACGTCGACGCACTGGCGCACTTCCCGGTGGACGACCAGGTCTACCCCGGTATCCCGGTCAACGATGCGGCGGCCCAGGGCACCCTGCGGCACGGATCGACGACACCCTTCGCCGCCGGGATCACCACCGCCGGAGTATTCCTCGACCTGGCGCCGGGCGGCCGGCTCGCGCCCGGCCATGAGGTGACGGCCGCCGATCTCGACACCGCCGCGCAGCGGGCCGGTGTGCGCGTCCAGTCCGGCGACGCACTGGTGGTGCGCGGCGGCTGGGTCGTCCACCAAGACCTGGCCGAGCCGTTGCCGGCGATGACACTGGACGCGGTCCGGTGGATGGCCGATCGGGAGATCAGCGTGCTGGCCAGTGATATCGGCGACCTCCCGCCGGGCGCCGGGGCACCGCCGGTGCTGCACGGAACCGGCCTTGCGCGGCTGGGTCTGCCCCTGGTCGACAACGCGGACGTGTCCGCGCTGGCCGCCGTGTGCAGCGAACTGGGCCGCCATGACTTCCTGTTCACGCTGGGAGCGATGCCCGTCCACGGCGCGAGCGGAGTGCCGGTCAACCCCCTCGCGATCTTCTGAGGAAGAAGACCAGGTTCCGGAACCTGGTCGACAAGTGCGATGGGCACGGGCCGACCTGTCTGCGAGCACCGTCGGCCGATCGCGGACACCCGTTGACCGCGCCTGACAGCCGGTTCAGTGCTCCATGGTGGTAGCGCTGGCGAAGATCAGTTCCAGAGCCGTCACTCCACACGCTTCCAGCTCAGGCTTTCTTCCACTCGACCTTCAGACGGCGGCCCTGGGCACGCCCAGCCTCGGCGGCCGGTCCGCGCGTGGACGGGTCCAGCGCGTTCCCGCCGATCGCCCGGCGCACCGCTTCGTCCGGCTCGACCACCGCGACCTCAGAACCGTCCGCCCGCAGTTCCTCGACGGTTTGCGGCGACGGCTTCTCGCTCGGTGACAGTGATGCCGGTCCCTTCGGCGCGACCACCAGGACTCGGGACGCTCCGGCGGCGTAGTCGGCGTTCGTATGGGAACGCACGCCGCCATCGATGTACCGGCGCCCTCCGATCGTCACGGGGGGCCACACGCCGGGCACGGCGCAACTCGCCGCGACGGCGTCGACCAGGCTCACTCCCGACGTACCGTCGAACACGCGCGGCTCACCGCTCTCAGCGTCCACCGCTACGATCTTCACCGCGCGTGCCGGCCACCTGTGGGACGGCAAGCGCGACTCGATCACGGCGCGTCGCTCGGCTTCCGGCACGGTGCCGGCCTCCAGCGCGAGCCGACCCACGGCGCGCCGGATGTCCAGCGCGGACGTGGCATTCCGCACAGCGGCTGCCATCGCCGAACCGAGGGTTGCCAGGTCCACCTCGACCATGATTTCGGCGGCCTGCAACTCGGGTTCGACTTGCCGGGCGTAGAGGTCCGCCAAGCTCAACCCGCTCCCCAACTGCGCCGCGACGGTCGCGCCTGCCGAGGTCCCGACGATCAGCTCGCCCCCGCTGACGTCCTGACCCGCTTCGGCCAGCCCCGTCAGCAGGCCGGTCGTCCAGGCCACTCCTGCGACGCCTCCACCTCCCAGCACCAGCGCTTCAGTCATGTCCTGTCCTGTCCGCGGCCACCACGGGTCGAGATGGCGTCCAGGTCCGCGAGGGTTTTGTCGTCCAGTTCCACCGCTCCGGCGTCGACGTTCGCCTGAAGGTGCCCGGCGTCCGCGGTACCGGGGATGAGGAGGGTGTGCGGGGCGTGATGCAGGATCCAGGCCAGACCGATCTGTGCCGGGGTGCAGCCGGCTGCCTCCGCGGCGGCGATCACGGCAGGCTCGTCGGTGACCTTCGGCAGGCCGGGTACGGCGCCGCCCAGCGGGAAGTAAGGCACCCAGGCGATGTCTTCGGCGAGGCAGAGTTCCAGCATCTCCTCGTCGTCACGAGCGACCAGGCTGTAGGCGTTCTGCACGCAGACCGGACCGACGGGCAGTGCGCGGCGCAGCACGTCCAGGCTGACGCTGCTGAGCCCGATGGCGCCGATCTTGCCCTCGTCGCGAAGGGCGGTCATCACGGCGAGCTGGTCGTCGAGATCCACCACCTGGTCGCCCTCGGGGCGCAGTCCTGGGCCGGCGTCGGCGCGACGCAGGTTTACCACCGCGAGCTGGTCGATGCCGAGGCCGGTCAGGTTGGCCTCCACCTCTGCCCGCAGTTCCTCGGGACGCTGGGCGAGCCGCAGGGGCCGCGGGCCGCCGGGGTTGGCCGTGGCTCCGACCTTGCTCACGACGGTGACGTCGTCCTCGGACCGTATCGCTTCGCGGATCAGCCCGTTGACGAAGCCGTCGCCGTAGAAGTTCGCGGTGTCGATGTGGTCCACGCCGAGTTCGACCGCGCGGCGGAGGATGGTCACGCCCGCGTCGCGGTCCGTGCGCAGGCGGGACAGCTGCATCGCACCGTAGCCGATGCGCGACACCGTGCGGCCGGCCAGCAGGCCGGAGCCCCCGGGGCGGGCGGACGCGGCCGAGGAATGAAGTGATGCCATCAAGAAGTCCTGCCGTGAGTGATGGTCATAAAGGATGCCGAGTTAGGCGGGAAGGGTTCCGGTCGAACCGGCCGTAAGACCGCAAAAGGAGCCGGCATCTTGGACCGGAGCACGGTCGCAACGGGCCTGAGCTGACTCCTATTCTATCTGTAACGTTCGTTTTATACGGTAGGCTCCGACGCTGCGCACGTCAAGATCCGTTAGCGGATGTGCCGCCGAAGGCGGGCTCCCCTGAGGGGCCCGATGGCGTCGATGATCGACCACCGGTTGGTGATGGCGTCCTTGCGGCAGAAGAAGGAACGCCGGCTCGCGCCCATCAGACCACCGGTGGACCCGTGAGATCCGGCGGTTGCCGCGATCCTCTCGACGTGTCCGCAGCCCACTGGGATCCGCGCACGTTCCAGTTTGGCACTGGATCGTCAGATGCCTCGACACGGTGCGTCGATGGCTACACCAGGGGGGCCAGCAGGGAGCGGGCGAGGTGGGTGAGGTGGTCGGCCAGCTCGTCCGGGGAGTCGGTCATGCCGCGGCTGAGCCAGTCGATGACGACTTCGCTGACGCCCGCGACGAGGGCCAACAGGGTCCGCTCGAACCGGACCCGATCGCGTTGCCGGCCGACCACACGGCGGATCAGGCGTCCGAAGACCTCGGCGTCGGTGCGCAGCAGGCCACGCCGTCGCAGTTCCATGCGCGGGGCGTTGATGTAGATGACCCGGGCTCGCCTCGGGTTCTCGTGCAGCAGGCTGACCAGGGCCTGCATCATGGGCCGCAGCAGCTCGTCGAGATCGCCGGACCGTGCCGGCGCCGCCGCGGAGACACCGGCCAGCAGCCAGTCGTTCTGCTCTCGATGGACCGTGATCAGCAGGTCCGCACGGTCGGCGAAGTGCTCGTAGAAGTAGCGTTTCGCCACTTTGGCCTTAGCGCAGACATCGGCCACCGTCACATCGTCATAGCTGTGCGACGCGAACAGCTCCAACGCCGCCTCGGTAATCCGGCCGCGCCGATCAGCAGTGCGCTCCTGCCGAGACTGCCCAGCGTAGGTCTCGCCACGCTCACCCTTCCCCACCCGGTCGCTCATGCCCTTGTCCTTGCCTCGATCCGATGAGCAACCCTAACGCCCGGCCGCATGTTCACGCGCACAATATAGAACGTCTGCGTTCCAGACTCTTGTGCCGCGGCGAGGACTCCCTCATACTGCTGGTTCGAGTTCACTGATGAGCGCGCCTCGGAGACGACATGGCCCCGATGACCCTCGGAAGACCTTTCCGGTTTCACCGTCGACGGAGACAGCCTGGGCCAGGTCAGTTCTCCCGCCACTGAGTTCGCGGCTTTCTTCGTCGAGGCCACCGGCCGGGCCGGTTTCGCGTTTTTCCTGGTCGGCTCGATCGCGGGATATTCTCCGACTCCCGAGTCGTATTCCTCTTCGCCGCAACGCCCCGTCCGACAGCCGTGGATTGCCGGCTTTTATTTGTGGCATCAGGGGCAGCGTTTGAGAGCACGCTGCCACGCCCTCCCGACCACAGATTTAGTGAGCCCTGTTCACCGAGCTGGCGCCAGCGGCAGACCGCTTGTCTTCTGGCGCGCGGGTTTCATGCACAGGTACGCCACGAGGTAAACGACGAAGCACCGATTGGCGCAGCCTGTTGCATCCGTAAACGAGACCAATTACAGGACAGCATCACGGCACGATCTTGACTTTGCGGCGGCGCGGCACTGTGCTGCTTACCACGGACGTTCGACAACGATGGCATACCAGCTGCCGGGACGCCCGCGCACCGTCGGCGCAAAGCCGGGTACATCCGTTGGGCTATTCAACTTCGGCCTCAGGGAAACACCCGGCTACTCCCCACAGCGTCGTTGCCCGGAACCGCGGCCTTTCGATCTTGGAGACGCAATGGGAAGACATTGGGGTCGTCTCTTCGTCCTGTCCTCATTCCTGCTCGGCTCGCTGACCGCCACAGCAGCCCGTGCCGCCGGATCCGCCACCGCGGTGGCGGATCCGGCGGCACTGGTCAACCCCTTCCTGGGCACATCCCACGAAGGCAACACCTTTCCCGGAGCCGACGCGCCGTTCGGGATGGTGCAATGGAGTCCTGACACGCCTTCACGGCCGCCTGGGGGCAACTACGCCTACGGCGACAGCACCATCACCGGGTTCAGCTTGACGCACCTGTCGGGCCCGGGCTGCAACGCGATGGCCGACGTCCCGATCCTGCCGACCGTCGGCGCCGTCGACGGCTCGGCCACAGCAGGCTTCTCCCACAGTTCGGAATCGGCGAGCGCGGGCGCCTACACCGTCTCCCTCGGCAACGGCGTCAAAACGGAGCTGACCGCGACGACCCGCACCGGGATGGCGCGCTTCACGTTCCCGGCGACCGGTCAGGCGAACCTGCTGTTCAAGCTGGGCGCCGCCGCCACCTCCACCACCGGCATCAGCTTCACCGCGGTGAGCCCGACCGAAGTCCGCGGATCGGTGACCTCCGGGCACTTCTGCGCCTCGAGCCCTACCTACACCCTGTACTTCACGATGCTGTTCGACCGGCCGTTCAGCTCGAGCGGCACGTTCACCAACGGTGGTTCGGTCACCTTCGACGCCTCGGCGAACCGCACGGTGCAGGCGAAGGTCGGCTTGTCCTACGTCTCGGCCGACGGCGCCCGGGCCAACCTCGCGGCGGAAAACGGCGGCTGGGACTTCGCCGGAACCCGGCAGGCGACCAAGGATTCGTGGAACGCGTTGCTGCGCCGGGTCCAGATCACCGGTGGAAGCACCGACCAGCAGACGGTGTTCTACACCGCGCTCTACCACGCGCTGCTGCACCCCAACGTGGTCAGTGACGCAGACGGGCGCTACCGGGGTTTCGACCACCAGGTGCACACCGTCTCCGGCGGCCAGGGCGCGCAGTACGGCAACTTCTCCGGCTGGGACATCTACCGCTCACAAGCGCAGCTGATGGCACTCGTGGCGCCACGGCAAGCCGGTGACAGCGCCCAGTCGCTGGTCAACGACTACGCCCAGGGTGGCACGCTGCCGAAGTGGTCGCTCGACGAATACGACACCTACGTGATGAACGGCGACTCCGCGCCCAGCATCATCGCCGACTACCACGCCTTCGGCGGCCGCAACTTCGACACCGCAGCAGCGAAGAAAGCCATGGTGGCGCAAGGGACCCTCCCCAACGCGATCCGGACCGGGCTGGAGTACCTGTCCAACTACGGCTACCTACCTTCCGATGCCCAGTACCCGTACGGGTTTTACGGTTCGGTAGCGACGCTGCTGGAGTACTCGACGACGGACTTCGCGATCGGCGCGTTCGCAGGCGCGCTGGGCGACACCGCAACGAAGAGCCAATTCGTCAACCGGGCGCAGAACTGGCGCAACGCGCTGAACCCGGCCACCGGCTTCATGCAGCCGAAGCTGAGGAACGGGTCGTGGCGCGGCGGGTTCGACCCCGCCAGCGGTGACCAGTTCGTCGAAGGCACATCGTGGCAGTACACCGGCATGGTCCCGTTCAACGTCCGCGGCCTGGCCGACGCCATGGGCGGCACCGCGAAGCTGACCGGTTACCTCGACAGTGTTCTGTCGGACCTGCACGGCGCGGGCGGGACGCACGCCGACCTCGGCAACGAGCCCTCGATCGAACTGCCGTGGGAGTACGCCTACCTCGGACAGCCGTGGAAGACGCAGCGGATCGTCCGGCAGGTCCAGAACCAGATGTGGCCGAACTCTCCGGCGAACTGGAGCGTCGGCAACGACGACCTCGGGACGATGAGCGCCTGGTACGTGTGGTCGGCGATGGGCCTGTTCCCGATGACGCCGGGCACCTCGGACCTGGTCATCGGCAGCCCCCTGTTCCCCTCGGTCGCCGTCACCCTCGGCAACGGCGCGACGATGGCCGTCAACGCTCCCCAAGCCTCGGCCGATGCGCCCTATGTGCAGAGTGCCACCCTCAACGGCGCGACGTGGAACAACGCCTACCTGCCGCCCGGCTTCGCGACCAACGGCGGCACGCTGAACCTCACGTTGGGTACGAGCGCCAATACGTCGTGGGCAAGCGGCGCCTCGTCGGCGCCGCCCTCTTACGGAGGTGATGGCGGTGCGCAGCCGCCCGCCACGGTCATCGGCCCGACCGGTCCCATCACCTCGGGGATCGCCGGGAAGTGCCTCGACGACGCGGGCAGCAGCAGCGCCAACGGCACCCACGCCCAGGTCTACGACTGCAACAACACCGGCGCGCAACGCTGGACCGTGCCCGGTGACGGCACCGCGATGTTGTTCGGCAAGTGTCTCGACATCAGCGCCGGCGGCACCGCCAACAACACCCCGGTGCAGCTCTGGGACTGCAACCTCGGAAACGGGCAGCAATGGGTTTCCCAGCCCGGCACCGGTGCGCTGCGCAACCCGGCCTCGGGGCGCTGCCTCGACGATCCCGGCGGCAGTACCGCCAACGGGACGCAGCTGGTGATCTGGGACTGCACCGGTGCCGCCAACCAGCGCTGGACCCTGCCGAAGACCCGGACCGGAGCGGTCACCTCGGTCGGCGCGGGCAAGTGCCTGGACGACAACACCGCGGCCACGACCAATGGGAACCGGATCCAGATCTGGACCTGCAACGGTTCTTCGGCCCAGTCGGTCCACATCCCCGGCGATGGAACGCTGCGCCTGTACAACCGCTGCGTCGACGTCACCGGCGGCGGCACCGCCAACGGCACCGCGGTCGTGCTGTGGGACTGCACCGGCGGCGCCAACCAACAGTGGGCACCCGCGAACGGAACGCTGGTGAACCCAGCGTCCGGCAAGTGCCTCGACGATCCCGGCACCAGCACGACCGACGGCACGCAACTGGTCATCTGGGACTGCACCGGTGGCATCAACCAGCAGTGGACCCTGCCGTCGTCCTGAGCACCCTTCCGTCCCCTCCCCCGATGAAGTTCCGAAGGAGATCTTCCATGCGTCCGCAACGCCGCGGCTCCACGCTCCGCCGGCTCCTCTTTCTGCTCCTGTCCACCCTGCTCGCCACCGTGTCACTGGTGGTGACCGCCGCGCCCGCCGGGGCAGCCACCACGATCGCGGTCAACGGCGGCAGCACCGGCCGTACCTTCGACGGTGTCGGTGCGATCAGCGGTGGTGGCGGCAACTCCCGCCTGCTGATCGACTACCCTCCCGCCCAACGATCACAGATCCTCGACTACCTGTTCAAGCCGGGCTACGGCGCCGCCGTGCAGCTGCTGAAACTGGAGATCGGTGGCGACGCCAACTCCACCGACGGTTCCGAACCCAGCCACCAGCACGTGCGCGGTGACATCAACTGCAACGCCGGCTACGAGTTCTGGCTCGGCGAGCAGGCCGTCGCCCGCAACCCCGGGATCAAGCTGGTGGCGTTGCCCTGGGCCGCGCCGGGCTGGATCGGCGGCGGGAACTTCTGGTCCCAGGACATGATCGACTACGACATCTCCTGGCTCGACTGCGCCAAGCAGCACGGTCTGACGATCGGCTACCTCGGCGGCTGGAACGAACGCGGCCACGACAAGACCTGGTACAAGAACCTGCGCGCGGCACTGAACTCCCGCGGCTACGGCGCCGTGCAGATCGTCGGCGACGACAGCGGCTGGAACACCGCCGACGACATGCTCTCCGACAGCGGCTTCAACGCCGCGGTCGGTGTGGTCGGCTCGCACTACCCGTGCGGCTACCTCTCCGACGCGACCACCTGCTCCTCGAGCGCGAACGCCGTCGCCACCGGGAAACCCCTCTGGGCCAGCGAGTTCGGCTCGCAGGACTTCAACACCGGCTCGGCCGCCTACATCCGCACCATCACCCGCGGCTACCTCGACGGCCAGATGACCGGCTTCATGGACTGGCCGCTGATCGCCGCGCTGTACTCGAACCTGCCCTACAACACCGTCGGGCTGGCGACCGCGAACACGCCATGGTCGGGCACTTACGCGCTCGGGAAGAACCTGTGGGCCAACGCACAGGTGGCCCAGTTCACCCAGCCCGGCTGGAAGTTCCTCACCGGCTCGGCGAGCGGCTACCTCGGCGGCAACCGGGCGAACGGCAGCTACATCTCCCTGAAGTCCACCAACAACACCGACTACTCCACCATCTACGAAACCACCGGCGCGACGGCCGCCCAGACCGTGAACGTCACCGCGTCGGGCGGGCTGAACACCGGCACCGTGCACGTCTGGTCCACCGACCTCGGGTCGGCGAATTCCGCCGACTACTTCGTGAAGCAGGCCGACATCACCCCGGCGTCGGGGGCGTATTCCCTGACCCTGCAACCGAACCGGATCTACTCGGTCACCACGACCACCGGCCAGGGCAAGGGCACCGCGACCAGTCCCGCGTCGGGGAACCTGGGGCTGCCCTACTCGGACAACTTCGACGGCTACAGCTCCCGCAGCGCCGCGAAGTACTTCTCCGACATGCAGGGCTCGTACGAGGTCCGTCCGTGCGCGGCCGGGCGCGGCGGGCAGTGCCTGCAGCAGGTGGCTCCGGTCCGGCCGATCAACTGGCAGGACGACAGCGACGCCTTCACCCTCGTCGGTGATCCACAGTGGAGCAACTACACCGTCAGCACCGACGTCGACATGCAGCAGGCCGGCACCGTGACCCTGCTCGGCCGGGCCAACACCCAGAACCGGCCGCAGAGTCACCAGGCCGCCTACCAGCTGCGGATCGCCGACACCGGCGCGTGGTCCATCGCGAAGAACAGCAGCGGCGGCGTCCTCACCACCCTCACCTCCGGCTCCCACCCGGCGCTGGGCCTCAACACCTGGCACAACATCAAGCTCGGCTTCAGCGGCAACCAGATCACCGCGAGCCTCGACGGCGTCACACTCGGCACCGTCACCGACACGGCATTCACCACCGGCCTCGTCGGCGTCGGTGTCGTCGGCTACCAGACGAACCTGTTCGACAACTTCAGCGTCACCCCGAACGCGGGCGGCAACTTCGGCGGCATCCTCAAGGGCCAGGGGTCGGGGCTGTGCGCCGACGTTCCCGCGGCGAGCCAGGCCAACGGCACCGCAGTCGCCCTCTGGGACTGCACCGGCGGCGCCAACCAGAGCTGGACCGCGACTCCCGCCAAGCAGCTGACGGTTTACGGCACCAAGTGCCTCGACGCCCGCGGCGGCGGCACCGCCGACGGAACTCCGGTCCAGATCTACGACTGCAACAACACCGCCGCCCAGCAGTGGACGGTCAACGCCGACGGTTCGGTCGTCAACACCGGATCGGGCAAGTGCCTCGACGCGACCGGGCACGGCACGGTCAACGGGACCGCGCTGGTCATCTGGGGCTGCTACGGCGGCGCGAACCAGAAGTGGGCCCGTGCCGACACCGCCGGCATCCTCAAGGCCCAGGAGTCGGGCAAGTGCGCCGACGTCCCCGCGGCGAACCAGGCGAACGGCACCATTCCGGCGCTGTGGGACTGCAACAACGGCAACAACCAGGCCTGGACGTCGACCACGACCAACCAGCTCAAGGTGTTCGACACCAAGTGCCTCGAGACCGCCGGCGGCGGCACCGCCGACGGGACCACGGTCCAGATCTACGACTGCACCGGGGCCGCCACGCAGCAGTGGCGCGTCCAGGCCAGTGGCGCGGTCGTCAACGTCGGATCCGGCAAGTGCCTGGATGTGACCGGTCACGGCACCGCCAACGGCACCCCGTTCGTCATCTGGACGTGCAACGGCGCGGCCAACCAGAAGTGGTCGCGTAGCTAGCGGCCACGCTCGCCCGCCACGGCGGGAACGGCGCGACACCGCCGCTCCCGCCGTGGTCACGGTCACGCCCTGGAAATGGTTCTTCCGAGCTTTCCCCTATCTTAGCCACAGCGTATTTCGTGTTACCGGACAACGTTTGTCAGGTCTGGACCAAATGCACGGTGACGATTGACACTGCCGACAGGCGGGGCAAGACTAACTTAAGAGAGCGCTTTCCCACACTCACTCCGACTCACCGCTCACCCCGAGGATGGATGATGAACGGGTTCAAAGCTGCCTGCGTCACGATCACGGCACTCGCGTGCGCCGCCGTCCTGCCGGCGGTGGCCGATGCGGCAAGCAGACCTGCCGCCGCCGCGGCAGCAGCGTCCACGCTGCGGGTGCTGCCCCTGGGTGACTCGATCACCTGGGGAATCGGCAGCAGTACGGGCAACAGCTACCGGGCGTTCCTCTCGGACCAGCTACGAGCCGAAGGGCACGCGGTCGACATGGTCGGCAGCGGCCGCAACGGCACCATGGCCGATCCCGACAATGAGGGCCACTCCGGCTGGCGCATCGACCAGATCGCCGGCATCGCCGACTACACCCTCGCCCGGTACCGGCCCAACGTCGTCCCCCTGGAGATCGGTACCAACGACCTCGGGCAGCAGTACCAAGTGCCCACGGCGCCGGACCGGCTGCGCGCCCTGATCGACCAGATCACCCGCGACGCGCCCGACGCGACTGTTCTGGTCGGCTCGCTGGTCGTCTCCACCAGCTCCACCGAAGAACCGCTGCGCGGGCCCTTCAACGCCGCCATCCCCGGCATCGTCCAACAGGAACAGGCCGCGGGCCGGCACGTCCGCTACGTCGACATGAGCGCGCTGAACACCGCCGACCTGTCCGATGCGTTGCACCCCAACGACAACGGCTACCGCAAGATGGCCGACGCGTTCAACGCCGGAATCCAGGCGGCTGACAGCGCCGGATGGATCCAGTCGCCGGGCACGCCCGGCCGCCCGGTGCGGTCAGGCATCGCCGGGAAGTGCCTGGACGTCAACGCCGGCAACAGCGCCAACGGCACCACCGCGCAGATCTGGGGCTGCAACGCCACTGTCGCCCAGCTCTGGAGCAACTTCCCCGACGGAACCATGCAGGCCTTGGGCAAGTGCCTCGACGCCACCGGCTACGGCACCGCGAACGGAACCCCGGTGGCGATCTGGGACTGCCACGGAGGCAGCAACCAGCAGTGGCAGCCGTACAACGGCGGCTACCGCAACCCCGCATCGGGCCGCTGCCTCGACGATCCGGCCTCCTCCGCCCTCGACGGCACCCAGCTCGTTCTGTGGGACTGCAACGGTGGCCCGAACCAGAAGTGGACGGCCGACGCCGCCTGAACCGCACGAGCAGATCGGTCGGCGCAGCCGCCAAGCCGACGAGCCCACCCGCGACCTCGGCCGCGAACGCCGCCGCCGCGGTGATCTGCAACAACTACTGCGAACCCCGGGATCCCGCGTACGCCAGGACCGCAACACCCTCGACCAGTACGGCCCGCACTGGGCCGGCGGCAACGGCACCAGCGACTACGGGTGCCAGCACAGCGCGCTCGACCTGCTCAACGCCGCCGGCTGAACCCGCACCTCGTGATCGACAACGTTGAGGAAGGCACCATACGCACATCCCTACTCCGTCTCAGCCCTACGACGGCTCGTACCGCAATCCCCTCTCCGGCCGGCGCCTGGGTGTTCCGGATAACAACACCGCCAACGGCGTCTAGGTGCAGCTGTGGGACTGCACTGGCAGCGTCAACCAAGGGTGGTCGACACCCGGATCACCGCGACACCCAGCAGTTCGGGAGCCGTCAAGTCCGGAATCGCGGGCAAGTGCGCGTACGTCCAAGGTGGCAACATCGCCAACGGGACACCGGTGATCATTTGGGATTGCGCCGGCGCCGCGCCGAACCAGCAGTGGACGGTGTACTCCGACTTCGTTGCGCTCCCTCGGCAAATGCCTGGAGAGCGCTGCGGGAGGGACCGCCGGAGGGACGAAACTGCAGCTGTCCGACTGCGCCGGCATCCGGAACCAACAGTGGTTGCCGTCCAACAGCGGTTACCAGCCCCGCTTCCGGACGCTGTGTCGACGACCCAGGCGGCTCGGCCACCTACGACACCCAGCTCGAGCTCTGGGACTGCAACCACAGCCCAGGACAGAAATGGACCCAGCCGGGCAGCGCATCCTGAATGACGCTTCCTGCAGCAGTCATCGCGCGAAACCTTTCACGGAGATCAAGATGACCGATGCCGCCCAGTCCGATCACGCCCGTGGCCCAGCCTCGCCGGTGACAGCACGGCTCAAGCGATGGCCGTGGATCGGCGCCGGGCTCCTGCTGGCCATAGCTGCCGCAGTCCGGATCGTCGCCGAGCAACGCTATGGGTTGCCGATCGGCTTTGCCGTGCTGGCCACGGTGATCATGGTCAACCACCTCATCGATCGACGCCGGGCACGCCGTGCGGTGCCCCCGGATGACGCCGGCTCCGCTGGCCGGTAGCGATGATCAGTCGTCCCGTTTGCCGAAGAGGTAGCGGGTGTTCGGTGCCCAGCCCGGATGACCGGTCTTGACGAATCGGACCCAGGCTCCATGAGTCTCGTCCGCCAGGGCGAAGTCTGGTTCTTCCGGCCCGAGCAGACCGCGCGATCCACGCAAGGACGGCAACCTGAGCTGGTCGAACACGAAGGGAAGCTCGACGCAGTGGCACGCTCCCAGGCGGCCATCACAGGCGCCCGAGGCCCACCGGAACTCGTAGGAGAACGTGCTGCCTCGGGAACGACCGACATGTGCTGTGGCCAACTGGCGGCTGCCGGCGGTGAAGGCGTCGGTGATGACCCTGGACAGCAGCTGACCAGGGGTCTCATCCGGAAACAGGTCGCGGTAGCCGGCCAGGCGGGCTTCCGGGTCGGGGAAGCGACGTCGAGCTGCGGCAAGCAGGTCGAGTTCGCCGGCCGTGTCGCTCAGGCCGTTGGGGATGGTGTACAAGTTGGCCTCGTCAGCCGTGCTACCGATCAGCAGATCGGTGGCAAGCCCAGGACGAAGAGTGTCGGCCGGCTGGCCGGTCAGAAGCACGCCGTCGATCACCGGTTTGAACGGGCTGGCACCGACCGCGGTGTCGAGGAAGCCGTGTGCGGCGTGGTCGAGCGGCGGCAGCGTGGTGGACAGCTCGGCGAGCTGCACGTCGGTCAGGTCGTTCAACGACGCCGCTGTGACGTCCCGGCCGAGCAGCAACGAGATTCCCTGCGTCGCCAAGGCCGCTTGGCCGGGCTCGAAGGCACAGTCCCCCGTGCCGCTCTGGCTGATCGCCCGCTGGAACAGGCCCTCGGCCGCGGGGCAGGCCAGGAGTGCGGCGACGATCATCGCGCCGGCGGACTGACCCGCGACCGTCACCCGGGCTGGATCACCGCCGAAGGAGCCGATGTTCTCGGCGACCCAGCGCAGGCCGGCGAGCACGTCGAGGAGTCCGCGATTGGCGGGGGCGTCGGGGACGTCGAGCCAGCCACTCGCGCCGAGCCGGTAGTTCAGCGTGACCAGCACGACCCCGTCCCGGGTGAAGGACGTACCGTCGTACACGCTCGCGGATCCGGTCCCGGCAGTCAGGCCGCCGCCGTGCACGAACACCAGCACCGGCAGGCCACCAGCATGAGGATCGGGTGTGCTGACCGTCGCGGTGAGGTAGTCGTCACCGGTCCGCCGGCCCGTTCCAAGGATCGGGGTGAGGTCCAAGCTGCCGAAGTCCCGGTGCGGCGCCGGGGCGCTCGGCCCGGTGAAGGAGGCGTCACGAATCCCCGTCCAGGACGCGGCGGCGGTGGGTGGCGCGAATCGCCGCGGGCCGGTGGGCGAGGCCGCGTACGGGACCGCGTGGAAGACGACACCGGTCGGGGTGGCCGCTCCTCGTACCAGCCCGCCGGTGACTCGTGTGGTCAGGGAGATACTCGTGCTCACGGAGACTCCATTGTGGATTCGGTGCGGCATGCGCCGGCCGGGCAAGACGGGTTCCTCCCGCGGCCGGCGTGCGGGCGTGAGTCAGCTGACGCGGACCTGGCGCAGGGTGAAGCCGACGTTGGGTTTGTGCTGCAGCAGGTCCGCGAGCCCGCCGCTGACGGTGTAGGTGGAACCGTAAGGTCCGGCGGTGATGCCGCTGGTGATCGGGTCGGGCACCGTGTCGGTCACGGTGACCTTCGCGCTGTGCCAGGAACTGTCGGGACGAACGCGCTGCACCACCGCGGGCTTCTGAGTGAGCAGGCCGCTGCTGACCGCGGCGATCGAACCGTCCGGCAGGACTCGTAGCGACGCCGCGAGCGGGACCAGGTTGGTGTCGAGTTTGACGGCGGAGGCCTGGTCGGGGTGGCGGATCGGCACCCGGACCAAGGTGCCGTCGCCCTTGGCGACGATGAGCAGGCCACCGGGCACGAGAGCGACGGAGCTGGCGGCGATGTCGGGCAGGACGCCCGGGACGCCGAGGCCCGGGGTGCCCGCGAGCAGCGGGCTGGTCAGCAGGACCGATGCCTTGCCGGTGCGGGAGATGCGGAACAGGGTGGGGCTCTGGGTGTCGACGACGTAGGCGGTGCCGTCGGAGTCGACCACCACGTCGGCGGCCAGGTGCGAGGTGCCCGCGGGCGCGACGGCGGCCAGGTCGGCGTACCACTGCCGCCGGCCGGTGCGCAGGTCGTAGCTGGCGACGCCGGCGACCTTCAGCGGTCCGGCCGCAGCGGTGGCGTCGGCGGTACCGAGGTCGACGTCGGTGACCAGCACCCGGTTGCGCTCGCGGTCGATGCGGATCCCCTGGACCGACACGAGCGCGGGGTCGTCGACGAGGGTACGTGCGCTCCCGGCGCGGTCGACGACGGTGACCGTGCCCTTCTTCAGTGACCCCACCAGGAAGATCCCGGTCCGGGGGTCGTAGTCGGCGGAGTGCGGGAACACCTCAGGTGCGGCGACGGCGATCGTCACGAGCGGACACCGCGTGGCCTGGTGGTTCCCGGTGAGCCGGTCGGCGGGGGCGGCGTGGGCGACGGATCCCGCCAGCAACGGCGTGGCGAGCACCGCGGCGACGAAGACGCCCCTCATGCCGGAGAAACGCAGGTTCATCGGTGACCTCTCACTCGGTACCAAACGATCGATGTCGTTGCGCAACGCGGTGCGCTGAGCCGATTCTGCGTCCCCCGGCGGTGGACAGCCTGTCCCTGGCGGGATCACCTTCGGTCCGGCCGGCCCTACACTCGCAGGGTCAGGCAGCCGGCGCGGCACCGATCCATACTCGACTCACGAACACCTGCGCTGATCAGCAGCCAGAAGTCTGCCCATGGTGAACCGAAGGAGAAGAACATGCCCGCGCTCTACAGCACCCAGGCGATCTCGACCGGCGACGGCCGCAACGGCGAGGTCCGCACCGCTGACGGCGTGCTCGACGAGGTGCTCGCGATCCCCAAGGAAATGGGCGGTCCCGGCGGCGACAAGACCAATCCCGAGCAGCTGTTCGCGGCCGGGTACGCCGCGTGCTTCCACAATGGACTACAGGTGATCGCCCGCGAAGAAAAGGTCGCCGTCACCGGGTCGACCGTGACGTCCACGGTGAGCCTGCTCGCCCTGGACACCGGCGGCTTCACACTCGCGGTCGGGCTGGCGGTGCATCTGCCCGGACTGGACCAGGTCACGGCCGACAAGCTCGTGGCCGCCACCCACCAGGTGTGCCCGTACTCCAACGCCACCCGAGGCAACATCGACGTGACCCTGACCGCGACGGTGTGAGCTCGAACGCCGCTTGGCCCCGACGCTACTGAGCGCGGCCCGGGGACTTCACGAGAGGATCACCACATGGATGAGACCTTGACACTGGGATCTGTCGATGTCACCCGGATCCTGGAGTACACCGGCGCGACCCGGCCACCGGAGGCGATGTTCCCGGGACTCGACCCCGCCACCTGGCGGGCGCACCAGGACTGGTTGGCACCGGCTTTCTGGAACCCGGCCACCGATCTGCTCCAGACCTGCGTGCAAACCTGGGTCCTACGTACCGCCGACGAGACGATCCTCGTCGACACGGGTGTCGGCAACCACAAGCCGCGGCCAGGGACACCCGCGTTCGACCGGCTCGACACCGACTTCCTCCCCCGGCTGCGGGCCGCCGGCGTCGCCCCGGAAGACGTAACCACCGTCGTCCTCACCCACTTGCACGCCGATCACGTCGGCTGGAACACCCGGCTCGTCGATGGCAACTGGATACCGACGTTCCCGAACGCCACCTATCTACTGGCCCGGGCGGACTTCGAGTACTGGCATCCCGACGGCAACCACCGGCCGCGTCTCGCCGCGGCCAACGAGGGTGTCTTCGACGACAGCATCCGGCCGGTCGAGAGGGCCGGGCAGCTTCGCTTGTGGGAGGACGACCTGGAATTGGGTTACGGACTCCGCCTCGAAGCCGCGCCCGGCCACACACCGGGCTCCGCGATCCTGTCCCTCGAGTCCGGCCGGGACCACGCCGTGTTCGTCGGTGACCTGCTGCACAATCCGATTCAGATCGCGGCACCGGAGCTGAGCAGTTGCTTCTGCGAGGATCCCCCGACCGCTACAGCGACCCGGCGGCGCCTCCTCGCCCGGGCTGCCGGGCAACACGCGCTGGTGTTCCCCGCGCACCTGGGCGGTGGCCTCGCCGTGGAGGTCGCCGAGGCCGGGCCGGGCTTCGCCGTGCGACGCTGGGGCTTCGAGCGGTGACGAGGGGATGAACCGACTGCGGCTCGGGTTTGCCCCACACTCACAGGGTCAGGTAACCACCGCGGTGCCGTTCCATACTTGAGTCCATGACCACCAAGTCGGAGCTCGGACGGTTCCTGCAGACACGCCGGGCGCAGTTGCAGCCCGCGGACGTCGGACTGCCGATGTACGACGAGCGGCGGCGAGTGCCGGGACTGCGCCGTGACGAGCTGGCCCAGCTGGCCGGGGTGAGCGAGTCGTACTACACCCGGCTCGAGCAGGGCCAGTCGCTCAACGCTTCACTCGAGGTGCTCGACGCGCTCGCCCGTGCACTGCGGCTGGACGAGACCGAGCGGCGACACCTGCACGACCTCGCCGGCACCGCACGGAAGAGCGGCGACAGCGGCCCGCGTCGGCCGGCACCTGAACGGGTGAACGCGGCCACAAGGCAGCTGCTCAGCTCCCTCGGCGACACCCCGGCCGTCGTCCTCGGCCGCTACAGCGACATACTCGCTTGGAACCGCACCGGCCACGCGTTGTTCGCCAGTCACCTCGACCCGCGCAGTCCCGACCAGGCGGGCCGGCGTCCGAACACCGCGCGCCTGGTGTTCCTCGACGCCCACGTCCGCGACCTCTACGACGACTGGCTGAAGAAGGCCCGCGACGTGGTGGGGAAGCTGCGCTTCGCCGTCGGCCAATACCCGGACGATCCGATACTGGCCTCCCTGATCGGCGAACTGGTCATGCGCAGCAAAGAGTTCACCGCGCTGTGGTCGGAGCACCGGGTCCGGGACTGGGACATCGCGACGCACCGGATGTGCCACCCCCTGGTCGGGCCGGTGGACGTCATCCAGCAGGCGATGCCGCTCCCGCACGGACGTGGGCAGCGGATCGTCATCGTCACCACCGAACCGGACTCCACCTCGCGTGCGGCTCTCACCCTCCTGGCTCAGCTCACCACCCCAAGCGCAGAGGACGGGGCACCGATTCCGAAGCCGGCCGCCGATCGAGCCTCGAGCGACGGTCCCAGTTCCCGACGAAACGGATAACCAGGGATGCCAATGCCCGCGCCCGCACCGAACTGCTATGCGAAGGCTGCGGAACCCGGTCTGACTCAGTTCGCAGCGCCGGTGCCGGCGTGGTCGTCGCCGCTCGGCGTCGCCGGCATAGCTCCCGGCGTCGGCTCCGTCCTCGGGTCGCCGAGCATCCCGGGGCTGGCGTCCATCAGGATCTGGTGGGTTCGGTCGAGGTGGGCCTCGAAGCGGGCTACGGCCTCGTCGGCGTCGTGGGCCAGCGCCGCGTCGACCAACCCCTGGTGCTCACCGGCGACGTCACGGTACTGCCTCAGGGGGCCAACTCCTGACCAGGCACGGTACAGCTCGGCGGCGCCGGAAAGCCGCGCGCAGATGTTCATCAGCAGCGCGTTGTCGCACGCTTGGAAAAGTGCGTGGTGGAACTCGAGGTGGGCCTGGGCCCATTCTTCGTTGCGCCGCCTCGGTTCCGAGGGTAGGAACATCGGCTGCCCGGCGAGCCGATGGTGGGCTGCGATCACCTCCGACTCCCACGTGATGCCGCCGCGCTCTACCGACAGGCGCAGCGCGGTGCCTTCGATGGCGATGCGGGCATCGGTGAGGTCCGTCAATGCCCGCAGCGACAGCGGCGTGACCTGAAACCCGCGGTTGCGGTCGATCTGCACCAGCTCCTCCGTGACCAGTAGTGCCAAGGCTTCGCGAATCACGCTCTGGCTGACGTTGAACTGTTTGCAAAGCTCTGCCGGTTTGAGCCGTTCTCCCGGTGGCAGCTCGCCGTTGAGGATCGCCGATCGCAGCCGGCTGGATATCAGTACGGCCAGGCTCTCGCCACTCAAGCGATAACGAGCACCAAACCTCGGGGACGACGAATATTTTCGTTGCTGATGCACCCTTGTTGTCTTTCGCACTTCGGTCGGCTCGTCGGGGAGCAGCTCACTGATCTGGGGCCGAAATTCAGATGCAGTACAGGGTGCTTGCCCGCCCCTCGGGGCAAGCACCCTGTTATCCGCTTTCCAGAACTTCTGTTTTCGACTCAGCCGTCTTGCGGCCTCGGCGGATCGGCGATGTACATCAGGCGACCTGCACCAGATACACCGAGGCCATCCCCGAGCCTTCCGGCCCGACGACGTGCACCAGGTGACCCCCCTTGGTCAGGGTCAGCGAGCGGGTCCGGTAAACACCGGCCGGGCCACCCACGTAACCCAGTTCGGCCTCGTCGACATACGTGTCGAAGAAGGCTGTCGCGGTGATGTCGTACTCGATGGCGTAGTCACCGGCAGCGGGCAGGCTCGCTTCGAAGTACGCGGATCCGCTCACTTGGCCGAGCAGCTGACGGCCGGCCGCGGGGGCGTCTGGTCCTGGCTCGGATTTGGCCACGCTTCCGGCCGCCGCTCCGGCAGCGGCGGCCATCGGTGCCGTCCCCGCAAGCGAGACCGCAGAAGCCAATGCCAGCGAGATGATTGCGATCCTGCCCATTCTTCGCAGACTCACGAGCATACCTCTCCTTGATTTCCACCTGCAGCTGCGTAGTTGTCGCATTGTCGTGACCGCGGTTCAGGCACCGGGAAGAGACCAGGTTTGAGCCGGGCTGCCGTTGCAGTCCCACAGTGCGACTCGGGTTCCGTCGGAGGTGGACGCACCTGGGTCGTCGAGGCAGCGTCCGGACATGGGGTTGCGGTAGCCGCCGTTGTACGGCTGCCACTGTTGGTTGTCACCGCCGGTGCAGTCCCAAATTGCCACCGGTGTTCCGTTGGCGTTGCCGTAGCCGCTGACGTCGAGGCACTTGCCCAGCGAGCGAAGCGTGCCGTCGGAGTTCACCTTCCACGACTGCGCCGCGGTGCCGTTGCAGCCCCAGATCTGCACAGCCGTGCCGTTGGCGTTGCTGCCGGTGTCGACGTCCAGGCACTTGCCCGCAATGCCGGACCGCACCGGGCCCGAGCCGTCAGAGGCGCCACTCCCCGTGGTGCGGGAGACCAGGCGAAACTTCTGGTTGGCCGAGTCGTTGGGCGCCCACTGCGAAAACTGCGTTCCCGCGGCGGTGCTACCGGCAGGGTCGTCGAGGGCCAGCTTGCTGTTGCGGTTGTAGAACGACCAGGTACCGTCCGGGTTGAACACCGGCATCCACAGGTCGTTTCCTGCCGAGAGGTTGCCGGCCGGCCACTGGACGATCGGGGCTCCCAGTTTGCCGGACCCGGCGGCGACGTTCAGCAACTGCCCGCTTCCGGCGTTCTTGATCTGGTAGTAGCCGTTGCTGCGCAGTTCGAAGGTCCACGACGCGCTCGCGGAACCGTTGTCGGGGTTCTGGACGATCGGAGCCGCGTTGGCGGTGGATCCGCCCTGCACTCCCAGCGACATTCCGCTGGTGACGTTTTCGATCCGGTAGCTGCCGGAGAACGGCGACGGATCGGACGTCGGAAGGACCTGGAACAGGCCCACCATGCCGTTCATCTCGAACGCGTCCGGGTTGGCCTCGTTCGTCGGCCTGGTCCACTCGTTCCAGGTCAGGTTGGCGCCGTTGCGCATGCTCCAGGCTTGAGCTGCGTTGGACCGCAGGTAGGCGTCGTACCTGCTGCACGTGTTCGTGTCGGTGCAGAAGTCACTGATGCCCTTGAAGAGCCAGTACTGGTAAGAAGAACCCCGGCCGGCGTTGTTCGACACGATCGGCACCGTGTTCAGGAAGTGGTCGGCCGTCCGCTGGGCGTCATCCCGATACCTGGTGTTGCCGGTCACCCGGTACAGGAAGTCAGCGGCTTCGATGAACGATCCCGCGTTGTACGCGTTGTCGGACGCCTGCAGCTCGGTCGGTCCGCCAGGCCCGTTCGGGAACGCGATGCACTCGTTGACCACGCCGGTCGTGGCGTTGACGAGCTTGCTCTTGACCCAGTCGTAGATCGCCGTCGCCTTGGTCAGGTAGGCGCCGTCCCCGGTGACCTGGTACAGCGACACCGCAGTACTGATCATCGGGCTGTTGCTCAGCGAGCACTTGCTGTACTTGGAATTCATCTCCTCCCAGATACCGCCCCCGCCGTCACCGGTCCATCCCCGGTCGTAGGTCTTGTTCCACTGGTCGGCCGCGAGGTTGAGCAAGGACGTGTCGCCGGTGGCGAGGTAACCCCGCAGGACCGTGGTGATCATCCACGCCAGATCGTCATTCCAGGTGGCCCACGAGGTCCAGTTGGTGCCCTCGTACTTGAGGAAGGTGGTGATGAGGTCGCGGACCCGCTGACGGTCGGCTGCGCTGTGCGTGCGTTCGTACACGTCCTGCGCCACCTGGATGTTCAGGGCCGCGATCCAGGAGCCGGAGCGTTGCGTGCCGATGCTTTTCAGCTGGTTCGTGTAGTAGGTTTCACCGTTGGCCTGAACGAGGAAATTGTCGTTCCACGCCTGGAAAACGTAGTCGGGTGAGGGCAACGCGGCTGCTTGGGCGGTAGGTGCGAGTGTCGTCATTCCTGTCGCGACGAACACGAGTGTCGCGCACCCGGCCACGAACTGCTTGAGTCGTTTCATGCTGAGTAGGCCGATCTTCCGGTGTGCGGTGGGGGTGGTGCTGGTCCCGGAGAGGTCGCCGGCCCGAGCGACGCGACGACCCCTCCGGAGCTTCAGGAGGTGACGGGTTTCCACCTCTGGATGGTGCCGTTCAGGATCGACGCGACCATGCCCGCGGGAGCGACCGAAGCCGTGACCGCGACGTTTTCGACAGCTACTCTGTTACGAGCCGAGAACATCTTCAGGTCCCCTTTTCGCGCACAACAAATCGGCCGCGTGCGAGCTGGAACGGACACACATCGCACACTTGCGCCGCGTCAGTTTTGTAAGAAATTTTCAGACAGGAGTAATTCTAGGATGCAGATGATGTCGTTGTCACTGTCACAACAAGACAGAACGCAGCTTCACCAAGATTAAGGCGGGCGCGCCAAATTCACGGCACAGGATTCCACTGCGGCCCGTGGCAGTCACGCATCGCGTCCCAATTCGCCGCGGTGTCGCCGAGCTGACGTGCACCTGCAGAAACAATTGTGTCGACGGCTGGAAGTCAGCGCCTGTCCGATGATTATCTCGCCGCTCGTAGGGAGAGGCGCATCCGCTCCCGGTCCCGGGTGACGCACCGAGCGGCACCGAAGAGGCCGGCTGCGCCGATGAGCAAGCCGGCGGGGATGACGATTGCCAGGCTCAGGTGCAGACCGTATGCGGCTGCCGCTTCGGCACTGAGATTTTGCGAGGCGGCGAAGCGGTCGGACAGAGCTCCCGCGATCGGCGGCCCGAGAGCACCCCCCAGCAAATACGACGCAGCCAAGAAGACAGCCATGGCTGTTCCGCGCAGCCGTGGCTCGACCACGTCGGCCACAGCCGGGTACGCAGCGGTGAAATACAGGTACTGCGGTAGCCACCCCGCGGAAAAGATGATGACGAACAGGACGGGCATGTCGGAGGCGACGATGAAGGCCGCCGCGGTCAGCGGTACGGCCACCAGAACGCTATAAGCGCCGGTGAGCACGCGACCGGCAGGTGAGCGCCGGCTGGCGCGGTCGGCGATGCGGCCACCAAGGGTCAACCCGACCAGTCCGGTCAGCGCAATCATGATGCCGGCGAAAGTTGCTCCCATAGCCAGGCTGGTGTGGAAGTACCGCTGGAACAACGGCACGCTGAACGTCGCAACCGCGTAGGAAGCGATCTGTGCGCCGATACCCGCGAGTACCAACCACCACAGGGTGCGCACGCGCAGCAGGCTGCGGAATGGCGAGTTCACCTGTGTGGTGGCCACCGGAGCGGCCTCGGACGCGCCGCGCGCCGGCTCGCGGATGAACGCCAGCAGTCCGGCGACCACCAGACCGGGCAGCGCGGCGACGAAGAACGCCGCTCGCCAGTTGTCGAATGCGTCGGTGATCGCGCCGACCGTGAAGAAGGCTAGTACCAGTCCGGCCGGCAACCCCAGCTGCCAGCGGCCGGTCGCGCGAGCCCGTTGGTCCGGAGGGTAGAGGTCGGCCACGAGGGAGTTCGCCGCCGGCGCGAAGCTGGCCTCGCCTACGCCGAGCAGCAGTCTGACCACGACGAGAGTCACGAAGCCTCCGACGAGCCCGGTGACCGCCGTCAGCAGGCTCCACACCGCCAATCCGATGGCCAGAACAGCCCGTCGCGATGAGCGGTCGGCCAGCCTGCCCAGTGGGATGCCGAAGAGGGCGTAGACGATCGTGAAGGCCGCGGTGAGCAAGCCGATCTCGGCATCGGACAAGCCGAACTCGGCTTTGATCGGCTCCACCACGATCGCCGGGATCGTGCGGTCGTAGAAGTTGAGCAGATTCGCTGCGAACAGCAGCGCGAGCACCCACCCAGCCCGGCTTGCTTTCATCGTTGGCGGAGCCAGAACGGTCTGCCGGCGGTCATCGGGGGCCATGTCGTCTCCGGGCGGGCTCATCAGTGAACTCGAACGAGCAGTATGAGGGACCCCTCGCCACGACACAAGAGTCTGGAACGCCGACGTTCCATATTTGTTTCTGCTTCATGAGCGGACGCGGGGTTGGTCGCAGCCGGCTCGAGACCAGGCGCAAGGAAGAGTTCGAGGAGAAAAAGCCAGGCCAGGCCGCTGCGGCCGATGAGGCAAGCCCTGGTCACCCTGCTGCACGAGAACCCGAGGCAAGCCCCAGCGGGTGGCGGCGACATGGTGATCGTGGGGCGCTGCCCAGCGTGATCGGCATCCCGGGCCAGGAGTCAACCGTCGCAGGATGTCCGCAGGCTGACCGTTTACGGCGGTCGGACTGCCGGCACACACGATCGTGAACGCCCATGTTCCTGATCGAGCAGACAGCCGACATCGTACCGGCGCGCAAATCGCGACGCCGCGGCCGCGCGGGCAACACGATTGCACGAGCGACCCTCATATACGTCTAGACCATTGACCCAGTGAGCGATACCGACCTACCGTCGGATTCCGCTCCCCTCGACGATCTTCGGCCCGCGAAACCGGTTCGGCCCGCTCCAGAGTTCCGAGGTGCCCGCCACCCTCGTGACGCCTCGCGCGCCGATGACGTCGTCGCGTCCAGCCTTCGGATTCGATCCGGGAGCCATCCCACCCTGGACAAAGGAGTCGCCGGTGCGAACTCGAAGAAAGCTGACCGCGATCATCGCCGCCCTCGCGGCGGTCGCGTCGACGGCCGTGTGGGGCGGCGCCACGCCCGCCGCCGCCTCCGGCCCCGCCCTCCTCCCCCTCTCGATCACCAACAACACCGGCCGCGCCGACGCCGTCTACCTGTACGTCCTCGGCGTCAACCTGAACACCGGCAGGCTCGGCTACGTCAACGCCGGAGGCACCTTCACCCCGTGGAGCGGCGGCGGCAATCCCCCGACCCCGGCGCCCGACGTCTCCATCGCCGGTCCCGGCAACGGCGGCACCACCACGATCCAGGTGCCCCGCTTCATCTCCGGGCGCGTCTACTTCTCCCTCGGCCGGCGCCTGAACTTCTTCCTCACCCCGGACGGCCTGGTCCAGCCGGCGCCGTGGGCCGGCGGCGACTCGAACCGCGACATCCTCTTCGACTGGAGCGAGTTCACCTACAACGACGCCGGTCTCTGGCTGAACAGCTCGCAGGTGGACATGTTCGCCGTCCCGCACACCGTGAGCGTCACGACGGGGTCCGGAGCCGTGAACTCCACCGGCACCCTGGTGGCGAACGGCCGCGACAACGTCATCAACGGCATCAAGGCCCAGTCCGGCTGGGGAGGTTCCGTCTACACCCGCTCGGACGGCACGGTGCTGCGCGTGCTGGCTCCGGGCAAGGCGGCCGACGCAGGCCAGCTCAGCACCACCTACCTCGACCCGTACATCACCTCCGCGTGGAACGCCTACACCGGCAAGACGCTGACCGTCGTGCCGTTCGGCGACCAGCCGAACACGAAGTACTTCGGCCGGACATCGGGCAACGTCATGAACTTCACCAACACCGCCGGGCAGCAGGTGGCCTCGTTCAGCAAGCCCAGCTCGGCCAACGTCTGGGGCTGCGACGGCGCGCTGGCCGCCCCGAACGACCAGGTCGTCGGCCCGATCTCCCGCACGCTGTGCGCCGCGCTCAACCGCGGCACGCTGGGCACCATCGACACCCAGCCGAGCACCAACGCCGGTGACTTCTACCGGAACAGCCCGACCAACCAGTACGCGAAGCTGATCCACGCGAACATGGCCGACGGCAAGGCCTACGCGTTCGCCTTCGACGACGTCGGCAACTTCGAGTCCCTGGTCAACGACGGCAGCCCCCGGTCCGCGGGGATCACGCTGAACAGCTTCACCGGCGGCGGTGGGACGACCCCGCCCCCCACGTCGGGAAACCGGGTCATCAGCGACTGGAACGGCAAGTGCATCGACGTGCCGAGCCAGAACTTCGCCGACGGCGTCCCGCTGCAGACCTACGGCTGCAACAACACCATCGCCCAGGACTGGACGTTCACCGGCGGCACGCTCCGCACGCAGAACAACAAGTGCATGGACGTCGCCTGGGGCTCCACGGCGAACGGGGCGGTCATCCAGATCGCCACGTGCAGCGGCAACGCGGCCCAGCAGTTCGTCCTCAGCGCGGCGGGTGACCTCGTCAACCCGCAGGCGAACAAGTGCGTCGACATCCAGGGCTGGAACGGCAACGACGGAGCACCGCTGGTCCTGTGGGACTGCGTCGGCGGCGCGAACCAGAAGTGGCACCGCGGATAACGCACGGTCATCACATTTCAGACCAGGGCCTGGGACCGGTCTCAGCTGATCCCAGGCCCTGCCCTTTCCCCCGGTCAGTGCCGGTCAACGCCCTCTCATTTACCTTGGATCTTGCGGCAGACCCAGCAGCTGCTCCGCCGTCCGGTGGGCGATGTCCTCCTTCACCGTGTCGGGCAGATCGGCTTTGTCCAGGAAATCGGCCGCGCTTTCGTTGCCGATGAACGGATAGTCGACGGAGTACATGATCCGATCGGCGCCCACGACGTCGACGCAGTACCGCAACTGCGCGTGGCTGAACATCCCGCTCGGCGTGACGTACGCGTTCTGCCGCACGTAGTCGCCGATGGACCGCTCCAGTTTGGTGACGCGCTGCGGCAGCGCCTCGTCGAGCCGGTCCAGGTAGAACGGCACCAACTCGCCCCAATGGCCGAGGATGACCTGAAGCTGCGGGTACCGGTCGAACACCCCGCCGAGGACCAGCTGCAGGAAGTGCACTGCGGTCTCCTGGTGCCATCCCCAGGCCGCGGTCTGGAACCGCGCGGTGACCAGCGGATCGAGCCCCTCGTAGTTCGAGGCGCTCGTCGCCTGGGGCGGCACGCCCGGGTGGAGGTAGATCGGCACCCGCAGTCCGGCGGCGGCCCGCAGGATGGGATCGAACCGGGGTGCTGAGAGGAATTCGTCTTCGGTCCGGCCCATGATCATGGTGCCGACGAAACCCAGGTCACTGACGCATCGTTCGAGTTCGAAGCCTGCGGCTTCCGGCACAGACGTCGGCAACGCCGCGAAGGCGGCGAATCGATCGGGGTGCCGGCGTACGGCATCGGCGAGGGTGTCGTTCGTCGTGCGCACGAGGTCGACGGCGACATCGGCCGGAAGCTGCTGGGTCGAGAGGCTCGACAGGACCTGCATCGCGATGCCGTGGCGGTCCATGTCCGCGATGCGGCCTTCGTCGAGATCACGCAGCACCTCGGCACTGGGCGAGTAGGGCAAGCCGCTGTCCGCAGCGAAACTTGCCGCGAAGTGCGGGCTTAGCGCTTGGGCCGCAGGGGCGCTCGCCCGCGCGACGGCGACGTCGAGGTAGTGCTCCTCGAGAGTCACGATCTTCACGGCAGTTCCTTCCGTCCGGAGTGCAGAGCGTGCGCGGCGACGCGGCTGAGAGTGCCCACCGTCGACGTCAGTGCTCCATGATAGATGAACTTAATGCATTATAGTGAACCGACTCCGTCACAGGACGTCTTCGCGCACTGCTGCGTAGGACGCATTCGATGTCCTCAGAGCCGTCAGCGGCGCATCGGCAGTCGCCCACCACCGGCCCGATGACGTTGCGCGACAGCTCGGTCATCGGAG
The DNA here is from genome assembly GCA_049998055.1 of Amycolatopsis sp. cmx-4-37. Taxonomy (GTDB): domain Bacteria; phylum Actinomycetota; class Actinomycetes; order Mycobacteriales; family Pseudonocardiaceae; genus Amycolatopsis. The sequence continues at coordinate 105,539 of JAEBEK010000013.1, forward strand.
CGTCGAAGACGGCAGCCTCTTCGGGACGGGTCTGCAGGAAGTCCCACACGTCGGTCCCATGGATCGCCGCGAAAGGTGACCGGCCGGTCCGGACTGCGGAGTGCAGCTGGGACTAGGTAGTCCGGTCTGCGGCCGAGCCGCACCAGCGGGCAAATTGCGCATCGACCCGGGTGACTCCGTCAGGAGTGTGCGACCGAGCTCGGTCAGCGACACGGTGCCGTCCGCGTCGGCGTCCAAGAGGCCGACCGCGGCCGCGGCGGTGCAGAAACCTGGCGCACGTCGGGCTCGCGAGCTAAGTTGCCGGGCGATGCTCGCCGGTTGCCTTACTCCTCTTCCCGATCGTCGCCCAGCGGGCACATCAGCTTTTGTCGCTGTTCAGAAGCATCGATTGCGCGGATAGGCCTTTGGTTGGGGGACGGTCTGCGCCCCCGCCAACCAAAGCCTCTACTCGGTATGGTGCTCGGCTCGTCGATGTCTGACAACCGCCAGAGTGGCATCGACCGCGAAGCCGCCGAGGAGGCAACCGGTGATGATGAGAATCCACGGCGCTTGATCGAGGAAAAACAAGCCTAGTGCAAGTCCCAGACCAAGCACGCCGAACACCACACTGTAGTAGATCTTGGTGCGGTGAAGTGTGCGTTCGGAGTCGGTCATCAGAAGAGCCTTCCAATCCGCGGCAGCTTGGCCACCCCCTTGAGTACCCCGCCGGCCACACCGAGCAGCCCGTCATCCCGAACTTCTTGTGGTGTGCCTCCGCCGAGCTTCGAGCCCAACCCCGCTCCGGCTCCCGCAGTCAGACCGCTGACCACTCCGGCTGCTGCTGCACACCCCAGCCCTGCAGTCGCCGGGCAGCTGGCGACGGCAGCGGCAGCCACAGCACCGCCGACAACTCCACCGATGAACGCGCCCACCGATGACGAGGTGCTGTCCCCGTTGGGATCGCTGTTGTTGACGGGGTCGCCTTGGCCGTAGGCGTAGGCGTTGTTCTCCTGGCCGGTCGGGTCGGTCTGGGTGAATCGGGCGTAGACCGGGCTGTAGTGGCGGTAACCGGTGAGGTATTCGCTGCTGGCGAGCTGGTAGCTGCCGAGCCAGCGCAGCCGGTTGGCCGAACCGGAGGGGCCGGTGATGCTGGTGTTGAACCCATAGGCGTATAGGTGTAGCCGGCGGTCACCGCACCGATGTCGTCGACCAGGGCCAGCACGCTGCCCTGGTAGTCGGTGATGGCGTTGTGGTGCTTGCCCGCGCTGTCGACGAGCCCGGCGAGGGTGCGGTCCACGTCATGGGCGTAGGTGGTGTTCGCGCCGTTGTCCACGGTGCGGGAGATGCCCAGCGCGGTGCGGGTGAAAAACGTGCGTGACGTCGCTGGACCCGACCCGTTCGGTGATCGTGTTCGGCTGGGTTTAATCGAGGCTGTCGTAGGACGCGGCGAACAGCGTGCCGGAGCTGGAGGTGACCGACGTGCGCTGGTTCGTGTCGCTGTAGTGGGCGCCGCCGCCGGGGTTGGTGCTGATGACATTACCGGCGCCGTCGTAACCCACGGAGATGGCGTCGATCTTGGTCATCTGGCTGGCGTTTGTTGACGGTGTGAGACCGTCGAGGACCACGGCGACGAAGCGGTCCCGCCCGCTCCGGCATCGAGCCCCGCACCCTGCGGTTCTCTCTGTGTTGCCAAGACCATCGACAGCATGGTGCTCTCAGAGCCCGTCCCGGGCCGTGGCAAGGAGTTCGGTGAGCAAGCGTGCCCGGGTGGCGGTGTCCCGCTCGTCGCGGGCGGGGTGCCACGGGCAGGCGATGTCGACGGCGATGACCCGGCCCGTGGCCAGTACGCGGCGCGCGGCGTCGAGCACGGCTCGCCGCGTTGGCCCGTTCGCGGCGGGGAAGCGCATCCCCGGCAGTTCGTCGATGCTGATCACATCGACGTCGATGTGCAGCACCAGCGGCCCGTCGGGCACCATCGCAGCTTCGAGGTCGTCGACTCCGTGACGCCGGACTTCGCTGCCGGCGAGGTAGGCGACCTCGGCGGGGTCGAGATCGCGCGCGTCGACCAGGACCGCCTGGCGTTCGGTCAGGGGGCGGAGCCCCAACGGCGCCGCGAAACGTTCCTCGTGCGCGCCCAGCACGAGCCGCAGGGCCATGCCACCGAGGTAACCCGAGGTCGAGCTGCGCAGAGTGTGCACATCGCCGTGAGCGTCGAACCACACCACCGACGGGTCGACGCCCGCACGTTGCGCACCCGTGATCGTGGCGCTCACGACCAGGCAATCCCCGGACACCACCACCGGTGCGGAGGCTGCCTGAGCCCCGAGCCGGGCAGCCACCCTGTCCGCCACCGTGTCGAACAGGGCCACCAGGCGCGTCCAGACATCTCCTTCGGGCAAGGCGACTTCGACGGTCTCGACGTCGGCTCGGCCGGGCAGCGGGATGCTGCTGTCGGGCAGCCGTTCATCCTGGTGGTAAGGCACGAAGATGGTCATGGGAGCAGCGTAGCCATTCGAACTCCCAGGCCCCGCCGAACCCGAGCACCGACCGGATTCCCGTGTCTACAAGGGATCCGGACGACGGCGGAGTTCAGGCACCAGCACCAGCAGCACCGCGAACGTGCCGATCCCGGCGACCACGAAGGCCACCCGAGCACCGGCGAAACCCACCACCACCGCACCCGCCAGGGAAGCGATCCCCGCTCCCAACTGTGCGGCGGTGCCGAGAGTCCCGAACACCCGGCCCAGGTACGGGCGAGGCACGAGGTCCTGGATGACGGTGTCGTAGCCGATGTTCTCCCCGGCGTTGCCCGCGCCCGCGATCAGTTGTGCCGCAACGACAACGGCCAGCGCCGGAGCCAAGCCCGTCAGCAGGGCACCCACGCCGGTGGCAGCGACGGCGAGCACCAGCAGCGCGATCGACGAGCGACCGCGCGCCAGCCGGGTGCACGCGGCCGACGCCAGCAGCATGCCGACGCCGAACGCGCTGGTTGCGACGCCGAACCCGAACGGGCCCGCGCCGAGCTGGTCGCGGGTGAGGAACACCAGAGCGACGTTGTCGATGCCGGCGAAGGCCACCAGCAGGAACAGGCCGAGGATCAGGACGCGCACCGGCCGGTGCGTCCAGACGAAGCGCAGACCCGCCGAGGCCTCGGCCCACACTCCCTTGACCGCCCCAGGGACGCGCGGTGGGGTGAGAGCGGGGAGCCGGGCGAGCAGCAGAGCCGATACGACGAAGGTCGCGGCGTCCACCGCGAGTGCCGTGTGCACTCCTCCCGGGCCGCCCGCGAGCAGGCCGCCGAGCCCGGGGCCGACGGCGACCTGGAAAGTGAGGGCGAGGCCGAAGACGGCGTTGGCCGCAGCCCGGTCGCCGGGCTCGACCAGGACCGGCACCAGGCTGCGGCCAGCCGGGTTGCGGATGGTGGCGAGAAGCCCCGCGATCAGCACGAGCGCGGCCAGCACCGGAAGCGGGGGCAGGGTGCTCGCGATCAGGCCGATGACCAGCGCGGAGGCCAGCTCACAGCGCACCATCAGACGGCGGGTCTCGAGGCGGTCGGCGAGCACGCCCGCCAGCGGGCCGCCGAAGCGCGGCAGCGCGTTCGCGAGGAGCAGTACGCTCACGCCGGCGGGCCCGTTCTGCTGGGCGGCGAACAGTACTAGCACCGTGGTCGTGATTCCGTCGCCGATGAACGACACCGCCCGCGACGCCGACAGCGCCCGGAAAGCCGGGTTGGCGCGCAGCACCCGGGCCGAAGTGGGTTTGACCATGACCGCCAGGGTGCGGCGGTGGTCACCCACGCAGGGCGGATTCGTTGTACGCCGAATTCAGCCGTGCGATCGTGCCGGTATGACGCTGGTATTGAGATTCGGGCCGGGTGACGCGGCGCGGTGCCGGTTCGCGGTGTCTCCGCTGCAGGAGACGATGTCGGCCCTGCTGGTGCTCAACGCCCCGGGCCGCCACGGCTGGTACCTGCCGTGGCTGCGCGACGTCCAGCCCGTTGTCGCCGGGCTCGACCTCGGCATGCTCACCGCCACGGCACCGGTGGGCGGGCACGGTCCGGACTTCCTCTGGCCGAGCCCGACCGGCCCGCTCACCACGATCGAGGACGACCTCGCCCAGGTTCAGGCCACTCATCCGGACGACGTCGCCGCGGAACTGGCCGAGCACGCCCGCCGGCTCGACCCGGGTGCGGTGCCGGCGGACCTGTACCGCGTCCTCACCGGCGACCCGGCCGAAGCCCGGGACACGCTGGTCGCCCAGCAGCGTCTGCTGTGGCAGGCCCTGATCGAGCCGCTCTGGGAGCGGGTGCGCGGCCTGCTCGACGCGGACATCACCACGCGGGCTCGCCAACTGGCCGACTGCGGCCTGGAAGGGCTGTTCGCGAACCTGCACCCCCGAGCGGTGTGGAAAAACGACACTCTGACACTCGCCGGTCTCGGCCGTGGCACCCTCGATCTGCGCGGGCGTGGTCTGGTTCTCGTCCCGACCGCGTTCGGCTGGCCGAAGCTGGGGATCGGACCTACGAGCGACGCCTCGGTTTCGGCGCCCGCCGTCGTTTATCCGATGCTCGGCGCGGCGCAACTGTGGGAGCCCTCCACCCGGCGACCGGCGATCGCACGGCTGTTGGGGGCGGGACGTGCGTCCGTCCTGGCGGAGGCCGCTGTCCCCAGCACGACCGGCGGCCTCGCCCGGCGAGTGGAACTGGCACCCGCGACGGTCTCGCAACACCTCACGGTCCTGCGCGACGCCGGACTCGTCACCGCCGAGCGCCGCGGCCGCGAAGTGTTCTACCGGCAGACCCCGCTCGCGGCCGCGCTCCTACACTCCGGCTCCCGACCGGTGTGACGTGGCTCAGCTGCCCTTTTCGACGTCGGCACGGCTGGCGGCGCGCCGTCGTACAGCGGGCCGGCGACGGGTGAGCCGGGCTGGACGGCGACCTCGGCGAGCCGCGCACCGGCCTGGCCGTCGGGCAGCAACGTCACCCTCGGACGGAGGCCGCGCGCTCGGCACGCCAAGACGAGGTTCTCGATCGCGCAGCCGATGCCGACGTACTGCTCGCGCTGGAAGGGATCGACCGTGCCGGTGTCGCCGGCCGCGTCGCCGTCAGTGCGCCGCTGGCCGGGATCCTCGCCGACCGGGTCGAGCGCAAGCCCGTGCTCGTGGCCGGCCTCGTGCTGTCGCTATCGCGGGCACAGCTGGGTATTTCATCGCCGATCTGTACGTGCTGCTGCTGACCCGGACTCTGCTCGGCGCGGCCGTCGGCGGCATCCTGACCGCGGTCAGCGCCATGATCACCGACTGGTTCGACGGCCCGCGCCGCGCCTCGTACCTCGGACTGCAACAGGCCTTCGCCGGCTTGGGCGGTGTCGTGTTCTTGCCGTTGGCCGCCGTCCTGGCCGAATTGGACTGAAAGGCGCCGTTCTGGCTCTACGGCTTCTCAGCACTCATCCTGCCGTTCGCCCTTCTCGTGCCTGGTCGGAAACCGCCGCCGCGACCGAAACGACGGCCCGCAGGAACGGGCACAGCGCGCGGATAGCGGGCATCTACTTTCTTGGCTTTCATGGCGTCGCTGGCGTTCTACATGGCCCCGACCCAGTTGCCGTTCCTGCTTTCGGATCTCGGCAGCGGGCCCGCCCTGATCGGGGTCGTGATCGCCGCGAGCACGCTGAGCAGTGTCGCCGGTGCACTGGTCTTCTCGCGGCTGCGCAGGACGCCGTCCACGATCGCCGCCGCCGGTGTGGCCCTGCTCGGCGCGGGCTGGATACTGATCGGGACGGCGGGGATCAGCCTGGTCACCGCCGGCCCGTTCGTGGGCGGCATCGGTGTCGGCGTGGCCGTGCCCAATCTGAACCACCGCCTCAGCACACTCGCGCACCCCGGTGGGCGGGGTCTTGTCCTGCGTGGACTCGTCGTCGCCATCTTCCTCGGCCAGTTCCTCTCGCCGCTGGCCGTCCAGCCGCTCGCGCGGGCCATCGGCATCCCGGGCACCTTCACCTGGAGCGGCGTCGCCATGGTGGCCGCCGCGCTGTCCGGGCTCCTGATCCTCACCTTCTACGGCACCGACATCCTCGGAAGCTCGAGCGGGTGCGTTCAGATAGCCACGTCGTGGTCGAGGAGGCTGCGCGCGCAGTCGAGGACGCTGGTCATGTCCGACCGAGACGCCCAGCCAGCAGGCGCATAGCTGTTCACCGTCCTTGGTGTTCGCATCGTCCGCGCCGAGCGGTGAGCCCACGTGCAGGACGTAGTCGCAGCCGTCCATGGCGACCTCCAGCCGTCGTCGGCGATTCAGGTCGTCGACGACGAACTCGCGGTCGGCCGTCCGGTCCAACACCGTGGCGACCGTGTGCCGGACCCGGTCACCACGGCTCTTGGGGCATGCGGTCGCTCGCACGGCCAACGAACTCAGGACGGCACTACTCCCCGGCGAGCCGATTGATGTCGCCGCTGATAGTAAGCGTCCGCTTCCCGGCACCGTCCATTCGCGACACCCCTCCGATGGCCCGGTCGACGTCGTCCGGTCCGGCATCAACCTTCTGAGGAGCGGATAGAGCCGGGACGTGGCCGCATAGACCACCCCGCACGGCGCGCTCGCGCGGACGCGGTCTGGACGTGCGGTGTTCCCTGGTGGTGTCGGGCGAGGTCTTCCCCACCCCGCCCGACACACCACGCCACCGTAGAACATTTGTTCGACTTACGGCAAGTCGGGCCCGTCACAGGTGGGAGCGTCGCCGGCGACTCTCGGCGGTTGTCGGGCCGATGGTTCACCCCTACCGACCTGCCTGCCGGCGCAGCGCGCGGACCTGGAGGACGCTGCTATGCCACGCCAGCCTGCACAGAGAGGCGTACCGACTCACCTACGTCGAGGTCTTCGCGCTCGCCGCTCACCTCTACGCCGTGCACGCCTGGTACGCCCGGCCCGACGGGACAGTCGAGAATCCGACCTGGGGCAGCGACGGGCTCGCCTACCCGGGCATCCCGTTCGCGCGCGTTTACCTGCTCGACCACGAGGCCCGCGCCGACAACTACACGGTGCTGTTGGACCAACATCGCACCGGCTGGCGGCTGCTGACCCGAGGTCTGCCCGAGCGCCCGCTTGCGCCGGTCGGGGGACCTCTGCAGCTCGCGTAGTAGGGTTCGTCAACGGCCGATCAAGGCGCCGTGCAGGTAGTCGTCGATTCAGCGACGAAGCCTCCGGTCCGCGAGGGCCGACCTGCTGCCGGCCACCCGCTGAGTGGCGACACGGGAGGTTCAAGCGCCGGGCTCTCCCCCGAGTAAGTCTTTCCTTGCGCGGGCGACCGCCGCCTGCTCCGGAGCCTGGCCTGCCGGCCGCCCAGCGCTCGATCTCGTCCTGGCGGTCGCGCGACCAACCAGGTGTCCGACCAATGACGACGTCCTATTCCGGGAAGGGATGGGGGCCAGCATAGCGGGTGCGCCAGTTGGCGACGGCGCGGTGGGTGATGCCGAACCAGGTGGCGATCTCGACCATGTCGACGTAGCGGTAGGTCGTGCCCAGCTCGGCCGGCGGGCCGTCCTCGACCTTGTGCTCGGCGGACTCCACCGAGCGAAACTAGCAGGTCGCCGTAGTGGATTTCGGGTCTCTGACACTTCGGGCGTGTCAGGTCACAGCCGTTTGAGGAAGTTCAGGACATCGGCTGCCGCGAACAACCCGTCGACCTGTTCGAGGAAGCGGGCGCGACGCCGCTGTGCTTCGGCGGCCCAGCCCGGCTCGGCCAAAGTGTCCCCGGCGTACAGGACGATCCGGGGTCCGAGCCGCCAGATCACGCTGTTGACCGCAGTCGCGGCGACGGCGAGTTCGTCGATGTCAGCACCGAACCAGATCATGTCGGCGGGGCTCAGTCCGCGGCTGCGGATCGTCTCGGCAGCCACGCGGAAGAGACCACCGGTGCCGACGGTGTCGTCGCAGAACGACTGGCCAGGCTTGATGTCATCCAGCGCGAGCGCGGTCAAGGCGCGCGCAACATCGCCAGGGGTGTACATCTGCGCGTTGACCTTCGCGTTAGCCGGCGCCCGCAACGCGCCGAGGACCGGACCGAGCAGATCAGCGGCGTAGCGACGGTCGGTGGCGGTCAGGTCGAGCTGACGGGCATCCAGGGCCGCGTCCGCTGTCCGCTTGATCCGGGCGCGCAGTTCCTGGTCCGAGTCGTCGAATAGCCAGCTCAGGAGGGGATAAACCCAGGCCGTCAGGTCCGGTCGCAGGTGAAGGGTCACCGCCCAGGCGTAGCGGGCCACGGTGATGAACTCCTCGGACGACTGGTCTCGCAGCATCTGCGCGAGTTCCGGGCCGCGCTGGGCGTTCATCCCGGCCACGGCGATGGTGGCCACCACCCCCAACGGCACTTCGGGCCGGCCAGGGCCGCTGCCTTTGTGCCAGGCCTCGGCGACGTTTACGGCGATCTTCAGGGCGTGGCATTCCGCGTCGATGGGTGAATTGGAGCCCGACTTGCGCGTTCGGTGCTTCGGATCGTTCACGGAGTCCTCCTTCGACAAACCTTGTTGACTTAGTACTCAACGTTTGCCTACCGTAAATCCTGAGTACTTCGTACACAAGGTTTGTGGAGGACACCTGATGAGCCAGCCACCCGATTCACCCGTCTGGGAACCACCTCCCCCGCGACAGCTACCGACGCTGCGCGAGCACCTGGCCGACCACCTGCGCTCCGAGCCGGCGTACCTGCTCACGACAGCGGTGCTGCGGGCGGGCCGCGGAACGATCCGTCCCGACACCGGCCCCGAACTCGGCGCCGCCCTCCTGCTCGAGGACGAGCATCAGCGGCTGTGCCACGCGCAGCTCTTCTACGTGACGCCCGACATCACGACCCTGATCCGGCAGGCAGCGCCGAGCCTCAAGGACGAGTGGGGCATCCAACCCCACGACCTCCCCGCGCAGACCGGGTTCATGGTGTTCGCGGAACCGATGGCCGAGTACATCCGCGACGACGGCATACGCATCGACATCGTCGCGGTGTCGTGGGGCGAAACCGATCTGCTCCTCAGCTCGACCGGTGGGCTGTGGGTCACGTTCTGGAGCGCCACGGACTTCACCGCCCTCCGCCGCCTCGCACGTGCCGCCGGAGCAAATCCACACGAGGCCGACATCATGGCCCGGTCCCAAGCCGCGGAACTGACCTGGGACAACGAGGTCTACATGCCCTGGGGCGCCGGACGTCCGGACGTGCCGGACCCCGGAGACGGTGTGCGCGTGGTCGACCCGCAACGGACCGCCGCCGCGAAGACGACGCTGGGCTGGCTGCAAACCGTGCACGCGGCGTGGATCTTCTGCACTCCCAACACACTCGCCGAGACGAACGAAGAACACTTGCCTCGCACGCAGCGCATCCGCGCAGAGCGGGCCGGCCACAACGCCACGCCGGTCCGCGTGGTCTCCGTGAGCCGCAAACACGTTCGCAGTTCCGCGAAGCCGGGTGAACCCAGCGGCCGCACCGTCAGCGTCCGGTTCCCGGTTGCACCGTTCATCCGCAACCAACCTTACGGCCCGGGTCGGCAGTTTCGCCGCTTGACGCCGATCGCAGGCCATTGGCGTGGGCCAGCTGATGCACCAGTGCGCATCTCCAAGACGGTCAACCTCGTCGACACGCCCATCGATCGCCCGCCGGCGTCATGACGGATCATGTGTCCGGTGTGGACACCCAACGCTGCCCCGGCTGCGAGGTCGACGTGAACGAGCCACACCACCCCGGCTGCGACGTCGCTCGCTGCTTGCAGACGGGTTTGCAGCGACTGGGATGCGCCCACGATCATGGTTGCGGACGTGACCGTTGGAGCAGATCCTGGCCCGGCGAGGCCGACTGCCGCGCGCTGGGGTGGCTGCCGCCCTCCGGCTTCCCCGACCTGAACCGGCTCTACGCGCACGCCTCCTGGGACCTAGCCCGGTGTCGCTGGTCCGCACGCGAGAACAGCTCGGATGGTTAAGAGCGCAGGTCTGGCATCGGGTAGATCGGCAACCACGGCTCCTCAATGCCCAGGTCGTTCCGCGCTGCTTCGACGGATGCCCTGATCGCCCCGTCGAGTGCGCGGCGCACGGCGTCGTCGTCCTCCGCGCGGGCCGGTTCTTCGATTGCGCCACCAAAACTCGGACGACTGCGCGCTTGGATCGCCTGCGTACCGGCCGCGAGCTGGTGCCCCGCGGCGACGAGTCGTTCCAACGTGGCATTAAGCTCCTGGTCGCTGAAGAACGCCACCTGCACGGCGGCGTCCTTCAGCGTCGCAAGAAACGGCGTGGGATCGACCGGGCGCCGCCAGCTCCACACCGGCGAATGAACGAGCTGGTAAGCCGCGGCGGCGATCGTGGGATACAGCGTGCCTTTGCGTTGGAGCACGAGGTAACGCGCGGCGCCGTCGTCGGGTGCGGCGGTCATGAGCGCAAGTCGTAGCCGAGGTTCTCGGCGACGTCGTCGACGAAGTCCTCTCCGGCCACGCCGGGCTCGCGGTCCTGCACATCCCACGCCGCATCTTCGACGGCGTCGCCGCCTTCGGTGAAGGCGTCCGCGACCAGGTCAACCAGTTCGCGTGCCTGGGCTTGGTCGAGGTCGAAGCGCTGGGACGCGGAGGCCGCGGCGTGGTCGAGGTCGTTCTCGGCGTAGTCGTCCATGTCGTCTCCGATCGCCGGCTGCTGTTGCCGGAGACATGTCCCGGGTCAGGACACGTTGATGCACGGCGAGGCCAACGTGCCGCCCGCGATCACCACCGCAACCATCGCCGGACCCATCGGCACTTGGCCAGCCCGTACCCGGTACCTCCCCGCGGCAACACCGACGAGGCCGGCCAGCGCCGTCAGCAGGTACGTCGCGACGAGACCGCCGAGCAGCCAGCTCCAGCCCAGCCGGCCGAGCAGGGCGCCCACGCTGATGACCAGCTTGACGTCACCCGGCCCGGGCTGTCCGCTCAAGACATAGGACAGAAGCAGCAAGGCAAAGCAGACACTGCCGCCGGCGACGATGCGGACCCATTGGCCGGACGTGCCGGCGACCAGCGCCGTGACGGTCAGCACGGCCAGCGGCAGGCTGAGCCGATCCGGGATCCGGTGCTCGACCGCGTCGACCACAGCAATGGGCACGCCGAGCAGCAGGAACGCCACGCCAGCACCGACCAAGGTCGGCTCCCACAATGTCACCGCCGCCCCCGCTCCTCCGGTCAGAAAGACCACCGTCACGGCGTACCGCCACGTCAGGACCGTCGTCGCCGTCCAGCGCAGAAAGAGCGCGGCGACCGGGCTGCAGACGACCGCGGCACTGATACCGACGAGCAGGTTCATCGGTCGCTGCCTCGGCGGCTCGGACTGAGTACGAGGCGAACTTCGGCACCTCGCCACGCACCGATGTCACCCACGGCAGCTCGGTGGTAGTGCCAGGTGGGATGGTTCGAGCTGGCCAGCGACCGGCAGCACCGGCACGGCTCGGCACGCCACCATCCGGAATGAACGATCTTCAGCCGGACGCCGCCGGGCGTGACGCCAGCCCGGTCGATGAGCGCCGCCTGCGCCCGAGTGACGATCTCGGAAAGCGTCGTGCCGTGGACGAGCAGGTGGCCGTGCGCCTCGTAGTGGTCGACGACCCACTCCACCATCTCCAGCTGCGGGATCGGCCCGCTGAGGTCCTGCATACGCTTCACCGCCCGGCAGTCACTGAAGACACGGCTTCGGGCTCGACAGCGCATTCACTGATCTTCCAGAATGAGGACGCCGCATCACTCGAGAAGCGCGGTACCTGCCATGCGCTACCGCCTCTGCGAGGAGTTCCGCCGTCCGGCTGCCGGAGTACGGTCCGGCTGGTCTCCCGCGAGTTCCGCGCCCGGCGTTCGCTTATGGGCTTCGGGTCCGGCGCACGGCAAAACACCGCGCGATCACACGACCGCAAAGTGAGCCCGCGAGCATATGAGGCAGGACGTCTCCTGGTACTCGTGCTGGATCAACCGTCCGACACGCGAGCGCCGATCCGACACTGCGGGTGGTCGAATTACTCGCCTGGGAGCACCCCGAGGGTGGCCGTCCCCACTGCCGACAGGTCCACCTGGCGGTCCGCTAGTAGCGCGAGCATCCCGGCCCGATACGTTTTACGCATACCGGGCATCACAGAAGGCGTCGCAAAAGAAGTCGAGGTCCACCACTAGTTCGACGGGGAAATCCGGACCGCCGCCGCCGAGACGTAAGGTCACCATACCGACCGGCTCTTCCGCCTGACACCGAGCGCCTGTCCGGTTGACTGGACTGTTCGAGTGGATGCCCTTACCGCCAATCCGCCATGAGGTGCATCCTGGACCAGCCTTGGAGGGGGTCACATGAGGAAGAACCCGTCGAAGTTCTTGTGCGTCGGCGTGCTGACGTTGCTGTGGACCATGATGTTCGCCGCACCGGCGTCAGCGGGAATCGGTGTCGGGAACGAGATCTACTCACCGCAGACGCAACTGCTGCTCCAGTGCCCGTTCGACAACTGCAACAGGGGGCAAGTCTACCCGGGCGACCATCTCGCGGAGGTGTGCACCTGGTGGCCCGACGAACAGTGGGCATTGGTCTTGAACGGATCGAGCGCACACCACACCGGATGGATCCGGTCATCGCTTTTGAAGTTCAACCGCACGGTGCCGGACTGCTCGACGCTCGGCCCCGTACACCCGGTGTCGTGGTTCCGGACGCTCTACCAATGTCCAGCGCTGAATTGCAATCAGGGACAGGCTCCCGCCTACAGCAATGTCGTCTATCTCTGCCAATGGGGTGGTCCGGGAAACTGGTGGATCTGGGCGTTCAACCGCGACAACGCTCACATGCATGAGGGATTTCTTCCCACCAATGCGACGCCGGGCCTGCCGACCTGTTGAACGTCTACGGGCGACGCTGGCGTCTCGCTTGAGGCGCTCTCTCGAACGACCCGACGATGGTCCGACTTCCCACCGCACCTCGTGGTCGGTCGTCCCGGATAAAGCGTATGCATTCCACGAATAGACTGATGTCCGGAAAACATCAGTCTGCACCCTGCCAACCAAAGATCACCGAGAGCGAAGCCCGCAACTCAACTCAGTCGTGGTCGAGCGCGTCGATCTCGGCGCGCCGTGCGGCGGTCAGGGTGGTCATCCAGGTGTCGAAGTCCTGCAGCACCGCCAGCTGACGACCGTGCGCGGGCTGGACGTGCGCACGCTGTCCAGTGGCGAGATCGAGCACCACCCGGCGCCCGTCTCGCCAGGCCGTCGTGACGTGCAGGGCACGACGGCGAACGATCGCAAGATCGAACGCAGGCAGGCTTGAGTCCGAGCCAGCCGCAGTGACGATCGGGCGGACCCAGATCACGTCAGGGTCCTCGTCGTCCGGGCGCACGTGGCGGGCGAGAGCGGCGCGGAACACTTCCCGGTCCTCGTCGAACACCACGAGCTCCGCACCAGGCAAGTCATCCCTGGCCTCGTCGCCGCGGCCGGTGAGCAGGTCGTCCATGAAGGCGATGAGCTGGGCTGGAGACAACTGGTGGTTGTCGGTCATACGGTCACGACCTCTTCAATCGGTTTACCGGCGATCGCAGTAACGCCCTTGGCTTGTAGCATCGTGCGTATCTCGTCCCGTTGGGCCTTGCTGCCACAGAGGATCCGGCTGGGGCCTTGGGGGCCGAGCAGGTCGATGCCGTCAGCGAACATGACTTCGTTGCTCGCGCTGGTGAAGTTCGCGATCTTGAACGGGTCGCGGGTGGCCTTCGATACCGAGTGGCTGCCGGCCGGGTTGACCGCGCCATAAGTATCCGCGTTCGCGCCGTAGTAGTCGGCGCGGGCGAGAAGCCGCTCGGGCTGATCCCACACCAGGCTCGGCTCCGACTCGAGCGACGAAGTCTTGCGGACGCGCAGGAAGACCGAGCTCGCGCCGCCGCTGAGCTTGTCCGCTCCTTCGCTCATGCCGACGCCCTGGTGCGTGCCCATCGTCGTGCGGCGTTCGGTCGAGGCGAGCACCCCGGTGGCCAGCATCGCCTTCAGGCCGGCCGCCGACGTCTTGTGCACCAGCGACCGGCCGGCGACAGCGCCCGTGAGCTTCGGCAGCGAGTTGCCGACATCGAAGCGGCTCCAGGTCAGCCAACCGGCCGAGCGCTGCGGCGCCGGGTCGTAGCCAGGACTGCCGGCCAGCGCGGCGCCGTCGGAAAATCCGGCGGCCTTGGCCACCGCATTGCGCAAGACCTGCACCTTCGCGGGCAGGGCACGGGTGTGGGCTTCCAGCTGGATACCTTTGGCGAAGGTGGCCAGCTGCGCATCGGTCATCCCGACGGCCTCGTGGGCACGTTCGTAAAAGATCTCTTGGCGGACCATCTCCTCGAGATGCTCCCCTGTCACCTGCGCCGCGGCGACCTCGGCGTGCTTACCGAAGTTCTGCGCGGTGACGTTGGCGGTGAGGTAGCTGTACTCGCCTTCGTCACGGGTCATGGCACGGTTTGCCAGGTTGAGCTGTCCGAGACGGCGGACAAGCTCGGGACCGTGGCCCTCACCTGCGGGGGCGACGACCTCGAGCCGACCGCGCAGCGAGTACTCGGTCTTCGCCGGGTCGTTGAAACTGTAGGGGCGGTAGACAGCCTGGAACCCGTCGCCGAGGTCGATGGCGTACTCCTTGCCCAAGACGTTCGTCGCGCGGGCGCCGTCCCAGCTGGCCTGGCCGGTCGTGGTGTCCAGCTTCGGCTTGATCCGGGTGGCATCCCGCAGCACCGCGACCGCGCTACCGCTGGACGCTTCGGGCGGCAGGGCCGGCACCATCACCGTGACCAGGGCACTGCCTTCATGCAGGAACGGCGCGACATGGTCGATCGGGGTCCCGGTCGCGACAGCGTGCTGCACGGCCTCGAGCCGGCCGACGTAGTAGTCGAGCATGGCCTGTTCCACCGGAGACGGCGAGTCGCCGAGGTCGACCGCGAGCCCGGCAATAACGGTTTCGGCAGCGTCGATCTTCTTCGCGGTCGTCGCCGGTGGCGTCTTCTGCGCGTCGAGGGTGCCGTTGGTGATGTGGTGGTTGACGCTCTTGGCCGCAGTGATGATCTTCTCGGCGAGATGATGCTGCTCATCGACCGGAAGCCGGCCGGTGACCTGCTGCTCGACCTGCGCAGGAACCATTTCGGGGCTGATGTTGAGCGCGTCCAGCAGTTTGGCGTCCGCGTCTTCGTTCACTCGCGCGTGCAGCACGATCCGCGGGCCGGTCTTGCTGTGGTAGCTGACGAGGGTAGCCGTGGAGGCGAGCAGGTCGGCGCCACCGACCAGGACCGGCTCCCCGTAGGCGTGGCCGACATCGGGGGTCAGCGGGATCGGAGTGACTGGCAGCTGCCCCGGCTCGACCTCGACCGGTTCGACACCGACCGGTTCGACGTCGAGTGGTTCGTCGATGACGGGAACGAGGTCCGCTGGGTCTTCGGCCGGGAAGGGTTCGTCCTCGGTGGTGGTGTCGGATGGCGCGATGGCGTAGGGAGTGTGGGTGGTTTTGGCGTTGGTGCCCATCAGCTCTTGCCGAGGTGCTGCAGGGCCGCGGCGGAGGAGATCTTGACCTCGTCGGTGAAGAACTTCACGAAGTCGCGGCGCAGGTTCTTCTTGCGCTCGACGGCGTAGTCCAGAAAGGACTCGGCGATCTGGCTCGAGGTGACCGCGGATTCGGCGATGCCGTGGGTTTTCGCGGCCCGGGTGCGCATCGGCGCCACCCAGGTCACGTCCTGGCTCGCGCCGGCGTAGGCGGTGGTGTGCAGGGTGGCGCGCCATTCGGCGTCGGGGACGGACTCGAGCCGGCGGATGACCGAATGCGCGACGGCCGGGTTGACCTGCACGCCCTTGCCGAGCGTGCCAGCCAGGTGCGCGTCGTAGACCTGGTGGTAGACCGCCGTGGTGCTCGGCCGGTAGCCGAGGGCAAGCTTGTCGCGGCCGAAGTTCTTGAACGCCTGGCCCTGGTCGATCGGCACCAGGCCGCCGGCAGGGGTGCGCAGGACGTTGCCGTGGTGGGCGTCGTGGTTGCCCAGCGCCCAGCTGGTGACGTGCAGCCGGACCACCTCGTCGACGTCGGCCTGCGACCAGGTCGCCGGCGTGCCCGACATCGGCTCCGCCCCGGGCAGCATCGGTTGCACGCTGACCGGCTTGCCGCCGACCTTGGTCGCGTAGACCGGCACCGCCGGGAGTCCCGCCCGGGCCGCCAGCCGCGACGCCGCCGCCTCGGCTTGGGTAATGGCGCCGGCGTGGGGTTTGCTCTCGCGTTTGGCGATCCAGGTCGTGCCGTCGGGTCCGGTGTGGAGTGTCTTGGGATGGGTGCCACCGAGGTTCGCCGGCTCCCCTGTCCCGAAGTCCCAGGAGGCGACCGCCGCGGGATCGAGCGGCTTGGGTACCGCGGTGTGCGCGGCCTGGGCGTGCTGCAGGGCGGCGACCAGCTGCGCGTGCTGCATCCCGAACCGGCTCCGCGGCTTGCCCATCACTGGTGAGGCGACCACCGGTTTCGGCGGCGTGAGCGTCGTCTTGAGCGTGCCCTTGATTGCGCTGACGTCGGATGCCGACGCGCTCAGGTGCCCCTGCAGCAGCTTCCCGAGCGTCACCTTGGTCGCGACGGAGGCTTCCGCGGCGGTCGCGACACCGCTACCGACGACGAACTTCCGGAGATCGGCGACCTTCTGCTCGTCGGCCCAGGCGAGCACCTTCGACTGACCGGCTTGCAGCGCCGCCTGATGGACTGGCGCGGGGTCAACGGTGTTCCAGGTCGCCGCGGCCTCGTGGACCTCGGCCACCGCGCGTACCTGCTGGACCAGGGCGCCGGCCTTCGCCGCGTCGAGAGGTCCGGCAAGAACGGCGGTGATGTGTCCTGCACAGGTCTTCGAATTGGCCAGCATCGCCGACCGCTCGGCGACGACGCCACCGAGCTCGTCCCGCTCCCCCGCCGGCGTCGAAGCCCGCAGGAGCTGCAGCACCTGGTAGGCGCCCAGCGTCTGCAGCTGGTCGTCGGTGATCTTCCCGTCGAGCTTCGCGGTCGCCACCGCCGTGCTCAGATGAGCGGCGGTGACGGCGGTGAGCAAGTGGTCGACGTGATAGCGAGCCGCGGCGGTCGCGGCGGCGAAGTCGCCCGCCAAAAGGGGATTCTGCGCGGTGGCGATCTGGTTTTCCCAGTGCAGCAACGACGCGATCTTCTCGGGCGTCGCTGCCGGGCCCTGTTTGGCGATGATCGCGGCGAAGGTGTCGAAGTCCGTCTGTACCTCGGCGAAGTCGGCCTCGGTGGCCGGCCAGCCCTCGAACCCGGCCGGTAGCGCCGCAGACGCGGCCGGGATGTTCCACTCGGTCATGGTTTTGCCATTGACCGTCTGGCCCGCGCACAGCGCGGCGTGACGGGCGTGGGCGAGCGCTTGGATCTTCTTCTTGGCTTCGCTATCGGCCGGTGTAGAGGGGTCCACCCACACGGCCAGCGGATGCGGTGCCTGCCCGGCGATCCCGACGAGGTGCGGGTGCTCGAAACCCGCCGACGCCGCGATCTCGGCCAGTTCATCGGGGGTCAGGCCGGCCAGGTACTCGGCCGTGAGGACCTGCAGCTGCTGATGGTAGGGCCCGGCTGCGGTGTCGGAGACCTGGCTCTCGGCGGCAAGCGCGGCACCGACCGCCGCGGAGAACAAGCCGTAGCCCCCGACCGGGTTGTCGGGGACATCGATGGCCGGGGGGCCGTGCGGGTCATCCGGGTCGATGCCGCCCTGCACGATGCCGGCGACGAACTTGAGGTTCTCCTCGGCGGTGTCTGCGGGCTCCTCGGTGTGCGCGCAGATCGCCGCGAAGTGCTGCAGCAGCGCGTCATCGCTGGCAATTGGCGCGAAAGTCTTCGGGCCGGCCGGCGCGACGGCATAAGCGGCGTGGCCGGTCTTCGCGTTCGTTCCCATCGCGGCGCCCGGCGGCTAGCGCGCCGATCCGAGGACGTCGTCGACCTGGACTCGCACCGCGGCCTCGAGCGTCGCGTCCGGCACGATCGGCTTGACCTCCGCGGCCGCGGCAACGGCCGTCTCGGCCCAGAACCGCATCCGCGCGACGGCCTCCTGCGGATCGACGCCGGCGAGGCGCTCCCGCCAGATCCGGCCGGCTTCGTGCTCGCGCGGGATCCACTCGACGAAGCTTCCGGTGGTTTCGATGCCGAGGACTCCGACCGCGGTGACCGCGGCGCCGTACTCGGTTGACCAGCCCAGTAAGACCCACAGGCGCATCAGCTGCCTCCCCCGGTGGCGACGGACTCGTGCGGGAACAGCGACGCCATGAAGCGGACCGAGCGAGCGAAGGCATCCGGGATACGTGCGTGGACGTCTTGGCGGCCGTCGGCGGTCATCACAGCGCCGTGCAGGGCGTATTGCGCGGGGTTCTGGCTGATCACCATGAGACGCTCGCCGAACAGCTCGAGCGCGGTCTCGATCCGGTCCCGCCGCGACAACCCGGTCAGAATCACGACCAGCGCCGGCGGGAGGTTCTCTGCCAGCCAGTGCAGGCCCGGCAACGTCCAGCTCTGCCAGTTGGTGTTCTCCCGCACGGTCTGGACATTGACCGCAACAGCCGCCGGCACGGTCTCGATGACCCAGTCGGTCAGTCGGCGCAAGTCTTCGAGCCGGTACCAGTACAGGTTCGGGACGCTCGGAATCCCGGCGGCGGCGAACTCGGCGGCGATGATCAGCGAGCGGCGCATGTTGATCAGGTGCTCGGCCCGGGGCCAGTTGCCGTAGATCGAGTAGTTCGGCGCCAGCACCAACCCGAACCGCAGACCCGCGATCCGGGCGATCAGGTCGTCACGGTGCCGGGCGGTCCAGAACGCTTCGACGAGCGGGTCTTCCCCGTATCCACTGAGGACAGTCCGTGTCGTCGGTGGCACCTCGAGGATCTCGGCGGCGGTCCGGCCGTCACTCCAGCGCGGGTAGAGGGTGTGGGTACGGGGAGAAAACACCCGCCGCAGCCCCACCGCGTACCCCGGCCACCGCACGACCGCGTCCAGCTCGGCGACGCTGGAGCCGTCGACCTGCGGAACGAACGACGGCATGGGGACCGGCAGTGGCGTGGTGACGGTGAGGTCGTCGAATTCGAGCGTGCCGCCGACGTCGCGCATCCAGGCGTCGATGTCGGTGCGGGAGCCGCACCGGATCGGGCACGCCCGGCAGTCCGTGCGGGCGCAGCCGCAGTAGGCGCAGTCGGAGTTGCAGCCCGAGCACAGCGGCGCGATGCCGATCGCCGGGTCGGCGTCGGTGTACCAGGGGCAACGGCGGCAGTCGCAGCGTGCGGCCGGCGCAGTGGGCATACCGAGGAAGGTGCTCATGCGGCTGCTCCCTTGTGGATGACGTCGAGTAGCTGATCCAGCAGCAACGCGACCGAGCCGCGGTCGTGCTCGCCTAGCTCGGCGCCCTGAACGAGCGCGAGAAGCAGCTGACGCAGGGCGGCGAGTGCGCGCTCGACGAGCCGGGCGTCGACGCCGGCGACCTGCACTTCGGGCTTCGCGCGGAGCTTGTCGGCACGAGCGGTGTCGGCTTCCTCCTGAACTCGCTCGGCCTCGACCAGCGCTTGCTCCGCACTCAGCTGCTCGTCAGCGCTGGCAGCGGCGAGCGCGGAGGGCAACAGCCGGGTACGGCCGGTCTCCTTCACCGCAGCCCAGATGTCCGCGGCGGCTTGCTCTCGGCCGCGGCGCAGCTCGACGAACCGGATCCGGGTGTGCAGGGACACCTTGGCCTCGTCCATCTCCTCGGCAACCTCGCGGGGCATCTCGGCGAAGGCGCGAACGAGCTCGCGGGCCTTGCGTGGACTCAGCTGGAGACCGAGCCGGGTCAGGACCTCGGCCCAGGGTGCGGCGCAGCGCTTGTCGGTCCCGCGGATGCGTTCCATCGCGGCGAATCGGGCGATCGGGTCGTCGATCGCGTAGACCTCGGCCGGGACGGCGTGGCCGCCGGCGAGGAGCTTGCCCAGCAGGACGGCGCAGCGGTCGAGCACCAGCGCGGCAGCGAGCTCGCCTGGCCGCAGGCTCTCGCGGGCGAGGTTCTCGACCAGCTGCCAGATCCGGCGCTCTTCATCCGACAGCGGGCCCGGGCAGATCACCGCGGGGAGCGCGGCGAAGTGCGGGTTGTCCGGCCGGTGCACCGCACCCCACCGGCACGCGCGCAGCCGCCGCTCCCCCGCGGCCAGCTTCATCGCCGGATGCGTCCCGTCGCCCGCGTCAACCTCCTCGACCAGCACCGGCTGCAGCACGCCGACGCTGGCGATCGAGGAGATCAGGTCCGCGAGGTCCGCCGGCGTGGTGGCATCGCCGGGCAGCCGGCCCTGCAGGTCGGTGAACGGCGTGCCCTCGCCGCGTAGCGGCAGCAGCGCGAACCGGCGTTGCCGCAGCCGCGGTGACAACCCGAACTGCGCCACGACCTCGGTCGGTGCCTCGGTCATGACAGTCTGCCGAAGACGGTTATCCAGCGCGGGTCGCCGAGCAGCGGCATCGCCACCGGCTTCACCGGGCCGTGCTCTCGGAGCTGGGGCAAGGTCGTGACGACCAAGTCGATCCGGCCCGCAGCCGTGCTTACCACGGGCATCGCCTGGGCGTGGGCGCGCAGGTCGGCGAGCCGGCGCTCGAGCACGAGCTGCTCAGCACCAGACAGGACGATCAAGACTCGCGGGAACCGGGGGTACCGCTTCCTCCAGGCCAGCCGCTGGCCCGGTCCGGCCGGGGCGTGGTCGTGGTAGCGGATGTAGCCGACGAGCTTGCGGGCCAGGCGGGCGACCGGCATCGTCGCGCGGTCCAGCTCGACGAACAGCGTCCGCTGCGACCGGCGCCCGGCCTCCTCGAGCACGTAGTGCAGGACGGCGTCGGAGATCACCACCCCGCGGCGATCTCCCGTCCGGTCACGGAACTGGTGAGCGACCTCCGGCGTCCACGACAGCGGCCCGCACTCATGGCCACATTCCCGGGCCGTCTCGACGAACGCGAGACCGGTCTCGACGACGTCGAGAGTGTGCTCCTGCAGCAAGTGCGCGACCGCGGTACCCGGCAGCCGGTAGGCGCGAGCATCGACCATCCCGCCCGCCTCCACCACCTCGGCGCCGGCCGGGGTGACGTGCCAGGTGCGAGGTCGATGTTCCCGGGTGATCCGGTCGGCCAGGCCGGCGTGGCGCAGGCCGGCGAGCTTCGCGCGGACGGTGACCGGGGACAGTCCCGGGGCCACCAGTCGCCGGACTTGCTCCGTGGACATCAGGCGGTGCCAGTAGAGGACGGTCAGGGCCTCACGTTGAACGACGTCCACGGCGATCACTCCACGCTCGAGGTCAGGTCGACCGAAGCACCGCTACCTCGGGTCGGCGGACGTCCGCGTCGCGGTTGCGGGGCCGGCTGCTCGGCCTGCAGGGCGGTGAGGATCCGGTCGTCCAGGTCCTCGAGCTCGTCGAGGACTTCGCCGATCGGGCGGCGGGCGAGGTTGGCGTCGAGGGCGTGGTCGACCTCGTCGTTCCACTCGGGGTGGAAGTGCTCGGCGAACTCGTCGTCGACGTGCAGGCCGCGAATCTTGAACGGGGTCGTGCGCTGACCGCCGAGGGTCACGGTGACGACGTGGTGGAACTGCTCCAGCTCGGTCACCGTCGCCGGCTGCACCAGCCCGCCGAACTCGCGGGCCACGGTGCGGGCGCCGTCGATCGCCGCGGCGGAGGTCATCAGCAGTGACTGGTTCTGCAGCAGCGCCCGCCGCGTCTCGGCGGCGAGCCGGTCGGGCATCTGGTTCATCGCGTGCAGCGCGACCCGGTATTTGCGCAGCTGCTCGAGGATCGCCGCGAGGTAGCCGCGGGAGGCGCCGTCGACTGCGGCGAGCTCGTCGACGAACGCGTCACACCTGCGCCGCTTGTCCACCGGCGTATCGGCGCGGGAGCGGCCTGCGCGGAACAGGTCGTAGATCATGAACGAGGTGATCAGCTTATTCGTCTCGCCGGTGCCGGAGGTGCAGACGAACACGATCCGCCCGGTATCCATCGCCCGCCGGACGTCGTAAGTCGTCACCGACGAGCCGAGGAACGCCGAGAGCGTCGGGCTGGTCCGCAGCCGGTTGATGATGTTCGTGACAACCGTCGTTGCGTCCGGAGCAAGCTTCGGGAACGAGTCGGTCCAGTACCTGCGCACACTCGGCTTCAGCGCCGGCAGGATCGACTCCCGCCAGCTCTCGTCGTCCAGCAACGTCGGGATCTGGAAGATCGTCGGCGCGCACTCGGCCGGGACCCGCATCGCGAGGTAGCAGAGGGCTTCACAGGCCTTGGTGAGGATCGACTTGGCCCGCGGTGCCGCGTCGCCCCAGCCCAGCGCCGCGGCGAACGAGGTCACGACGGCGTCGACGCGGTCCTCGATGTCGGACTCGGTGAAGCCCTGCATGCTCAGCGGGTTCCAGCCAGGCAAGCGCTTGCCCCGGCCACGGACGTCGAGGTTGACCTCCCACAGCCGCGCCCGAAGCGTCGGATCAGACAGGTAGGGCTTGGCGCGTTTCCAGCCGTCAGCGTGCGGATCGAGGAACCAGACCCCGCCGCCGAGCCGGGCGATCTCGATCGCCTGCACCAGCGCCTCTTCGGTCTTCCCGAACCCGGCCTTGCCGAACCGCGCAGAGAACAACAGCTCACGCAGTGGCACCCCGACCAGCCGCTCGTCGCCGTTGACGTCGGTGACGTAGCCGAGCCGCACCAGCCCGGTCCCCGGCCGGTACGTCGGCACCTCCCGCGGCGCCGGGAGCACCCAGCCACGACTGCGGGCGATCGCCGGCGACTGGCAGCGTCCGGACGGCGGCTTCAGCAGGCCGGCGATCTCGCTGGTCGTGACCAGCGAGCCCCGCCGCGGCTTAGCCAGCCCCGTCCGGAAGCGCCGGTCGAACCGCCGGCGCACCAGCGCGGTGTCCGCGCCGAAGTGCCAGCCGAAGATCCGCGGTCCGCGGACCCGCCAGTAGTTCTCGCCGCGGTAGATGTCGAACGCTCCGATGACGCTGCGCAAGTGTGCCTGCGCACGCCCCGGAATTTGCGAGACGCAGCGGATCAGCACTTGGATCGCGAACACCGGCTCGTCGGTAACGAACTTGTTAACCACCCGGCGAGGGGGCGATGTCGCATTTCGTGAACGCCCGTTGGCCTGGGGACGCGCGATCGGCAAGAACTCCCCTAGCAGTTCCGTAGCAACCTCGGCGACTACGCCGAACGGCCTCACACTGTTACCCCCGGAATGCGACGCGGCACGGCGAGCCAAGTGCCGGATGCGCGCCGGCGTCAGCGGGATGAGGTCGAGGCAAACCTGCACCGATTCACCGAGATCCACGCGGACGTCACTCAGCGCGTTCGCCAATGTCTGGAGTGGATCGTCTGGCCGGACCGGCAAGGCACGCAACGGAAGATGACCAGACCGGGCCAGCACCAGTTCAGCCCGTGCCACCTGCAGGTCCGGCTGCGACAGCTGACGGTGCACGGCGGGTTCTCCTCCCGTGAACGGCGAGATTGGAGGTTCGCACTATCAGGCACGGGAGGTTTGGATGGATTTGATGCAAGTCTTTGGCACGGGTGAATTTTCCTTTCTGCCGGCACTGTGGATACACTGAGTTGGAGAACGTCGCGCATTGTGCAACCCCGCGTTCTTGTCGCATACCACCCCGAGGAGCGCTCAATGGCCCAGAAAGTCCTCGTCGAGATCCTCGACGACATCGACGGCACCGCCGCCGCCCAGACCGTGCAGTTCGGCCTGGACGGCGTGACCTACGAGATCGACCTCTCCGACGGCAACGCCGCCGCCCTGCGGGACGAACTCGCCCGGTTCATCGGCGCCGGACGCCGCATCGGCGGCCGCAGGGTACGCGTCGCAACCGGCCAGTCGACCGTGCCCACCGCGTCCGACCGCCAGCGCAACCAAGAGATCCGCGCGTGGGCCAACTCGAACGGCTACGAGGTCTCCGAACGGGGACGTCTGTCCTCCGAGGTCGTCTCCGCCTACGAGCAGGCCCAGGTTGCTGAAACAGAAGTTCCGGCGCCGGCGTCGCGAAAGCGCTCTCCGCGCAAGAAGACCGCCGCCTGACGACTGCCCACAGTGGCCAGCAGATCACTGGGGAGAGATCACCGCTGTCGTCCCGTCGGTGGCGAGGAGACATCACCCTCGCCGCCGACGGAGGACGCTTCACCCTCGGATGTCGCCCGCCGGATCTCGACGTCGGGGTAGACGAGCTTGTTGAACACGCCGGTCACCGACTCGCGCCCCTCGACGCTCATCACCATCTTCCCGAACTCCGAGTCCGTGCCGAAACGCACCCGCACCCCGACCACCGACCGCGGCACCCACCCGTGCACGGGCCGCACGCGCCCGAGCTGGTGCGCGAACCCGACGACGGCTTGCGGCGACGGATCGAAGCCGGCGGTCGGCAGGAGGTCGAACCGGACACGGGAGCGGAGGTGGTGGGAACGAAGGTGTCGGTGGAGGACGAACACCGCGATCAGGATCGCGACCGCGGCGGTGGTCACCCACCAGAACGCGCCGCTCGCGAGGGCGTCTCCCAGACGGAGCGCCTTCGGCGCGCTGTTCCCCAGCATGGCCTGGCGGCCATGCGTGCCGGGGAACATGTCGGCATTAGGGGCCAGGTCGAAAAATCGCTTCTGGCCAGGGGATGCGTGTTTCTGGCCGACAGACGCGAACGCGCTGCCAACGCTAGGGCCAACGATCATTCCAGTCCAGCTCGTAGACCCCGGGGCGCCCCTATCTTGCGAACTTGCTCCCGTCATGGGACTAGACAGGTCGTTGTTCGACGCGCTTCTATGCGCAAAGCGTCATTCGGCGAGTCACTACTTACCGCTGGCTCTCGAAGATCTGCCGTTGATCCCTGATCTCACACGTCGGTGGCAGCGGGTGGAAGACGTAGTTGCCTTCTCCGTCGGGTTTCTTCTTCCTCAGCTCGTCGGCACATGCAGCAGTGGCGACCACGGCCGTTATGACGTACTTCTTGCGCTGGTCCCCAGGATCGCCGATGGGCTGATCCAGCATGGCGAATTCGGTGTC
The DNA here is from genome assembly GCA_049998055.1 of Amycolatopsis sp. cmx-4-37. Taxonomy (GTDB): domain Bacteria; phylum Actinomycetota; class Actinomycetes; order Mycobacteriales; family Pseudonocardiaceae; genus Amycolatopsis. Next base: position 130,515 of record JAEBEK010000013.1, read on the forward strand.
GTTCGAGTCCGCCACCGCCTGTGGCCCGACCTCGGGGTCGTAGACGAGGTAGTAATTCTGGTCATAGGGGTCGAAGTCGAACAGCCAGACTGACTCTTCCGCTCCGAGACCGCAGACCGTTCCGCCGACCTTGACACCCTGGATTCCGTCGATCTCGGCGCCGGTCGTCGGCGTTGTGATGGCCGCTCTCTTCACGCATGCCGGCGTCGGAACCGGGGTAGAATGCGGCGGCTCCGAAGGAATCGGACTGGGAGGCTGCGACGCAGGCGGCGGCTTATTGATGTTCGCTTGCACCAGGCCGAAGATGCCGGCGATCACAGCTGCCACGAGCGTGAAGATTCCCGGTATCACGAGCTTCTTCATCCCTGTCCCTCTCGAAGTCACCGCGGCTACGCCCTCCTCTCGAGGAGTCTGGCTGAGGAGTCGCTCGGCCTGCCGGTTCAGTTACAGAGGGCTGCAGACCTCTAGAGAACCCTGACGCGATGGAGGTAAGAGCAGAATTCAGCAGGCAGCAGAGGGCTGGTGCAAAGACGCGCCGAATCGTTCACCACGCAGGCCGGCTCGCACCGAACGCCTTTCCGATGGTGTCCACTCGAACGGGCTTGCCGAAGTCCGGCGCGTTGATCATTAGACCATTTGAGAGGACGAGCCCGACGTGCGTGATGTGGCTCGGGCTACTTCCGAAGAAGACGAGATCCCCCGGCTGGAGTCGATCAGTCCCCACCCGTGGGCCCGCGACGTACTGGGTCTGCGCCGTACGTGGCAGATCGATCCCGGCCGAAGCGTACGCCGCCTTGGTCAACCCTGAGCAGTCGAAGCCCCGATCGCCGTTGGCCGGACCGTTGCCGCCCCATACGTAGGGCAGGCCGAGCTGATCGCAGGCGAAGGCGATCGCGAGCTGAGCCGCATGGTTCGGCGCCTGCACCGCTCCGCAGCTGTAGCGGTCTGCCTGGTCGAGCACCTTCTGGACGTACCAGCCGGCGTGGTTATAGGCGAAGATCGCGCCGCGGAGGTCCCGGCCGTCGCGCGCGCCCGATTCGCACAGGTAGGCCGCGGCGGCGTAGATCGCATCGTGCGGGTTGTATCGCGACGGCGGATGCGCTCCACCTGGCGGTATCGGGTGGCGGGCGACGACGCTGTCGAAAGTGCCCTGCAGGAACTGCATCGGGCCGCCGGCTTTGGCGCTGTTGACTCCGCTGTGCACGCCCGGGAGCGGCGAGCGGCCGTGATCTGTTTCGATCTTGCCGATGGCGGCAAGGATCGACCAGTCGAGTCCCGGGCAGGTCTGCGCGGCTTCTCGGTAGAGGACGAGGTAGTCAGCTGGTATGTCGGCGATCGCGCCGGTCGTGGGCGCGTTCGCCGAGCTGGTGTCACCCGTCCCGGTGAGCGCCGCCAGCAAGACGACGACGATCAGAACGCAGACCGCGGGTGGGCCGAACAGGAGAAGCGCAGTGAGGCAGCCCCAACGGCCGGGGTGTTCGCGGACCCGGTCGCGCGCGATCTCGGCCGCGCGCAGCGCGAGAAGCGGGTTCACTGTCCGCGTCCCGAATTCCCGAGCCGGTCGCGTAGCCGCTGCGCCCACGGCGCGGGCGACGGCAGCATCCCGGGCAGGGACGATGCAGTCGGCAGGATGGTCGGCTTCACAGGTCGGCCATCGCCAGCTGCGGCCGCTAGATCGGTGCCGGTGAACTTCGATGCCCGGCTGACCGGCGGCGGCGCCGCGGCAGCAACTTCAGCCTCCAGGTACGTCGCTGTCGGCGCCTTCTGTTGGGCTGGGCGGTCGCCGAACGCAGCAAGAACCGTTGTGGCGGCGTGCCAGGCCGGAATCGCGCCGGTCGCCGTTCCGAGGTTGCCTGAGTAGGTCGTGGCGTAGGTTTTCGCAGCCTCGGTGCGTCGGGCCAGCGCGGCTTTGGCGATGCCGGCCTTCGAAGTGAGCGCCGTCTGCGCGCGCTGCGCGGCCTCCGGCCAGGACACGGGCCCTCCCGCCGTGTACTTCAGAACAGCGCCCCCGGCACGTCCACCGGCTCGTCCCGCGGTGACCAGCCGCTCCTTGAGCCGTCCGGCCGGGGCGAAGGTCTCGCTGAACGCCGAAGCGCCGGCCTTGAGCGTACGGGCGAGCCGGTCCGGCCCCAGCGGGACAATCGGCGCCGGCAGTGCCTTCGGGACACCACGTGGTCGCGCCAAGCGCTGGAGCCGGCTGTTGACCTGCGCGCGGACACGCTGGAGATTCGTGGCGAGGCGTTTGCGAAACAGGAAGGCGGAGAAGACGACCAGGTCGATGACGGCGAACCGGACGAGCTGGGGGCCGAGGTCGGCGAGCATGAGCGTGCGCAGGAGCACGGTCATCACCGCTAGGAAGACCATGCCGGCCAGCAGCCGGGCGATGGTGGCGGCGATCGAGCTGACCCGGTAGGTGAGCTGGTGCCGCATCGACGGCACCAGCGCCGCGACCAGGGCGAGAGCAAGCAGCAGCCCTTCGAACAAGAGCAGGTACGGGGCGAGGACCTGCACGGCGTTGAGGCAGATCGTCAGGATCGCGAACAAGACCATCGCGACCGCGTACAGCCAGGCACCGAGCGCGCGGTCGCCGTCGGCGACCTCGTTGTACTTGCCGTAGTCGCCGGGGCAACCGTCGAGTTCGCGGGCCTTGGTGCTGTCGTCCTTCCCAGACCAGGGACCGTCGTCGAGGACCTTCTTGACCGAGTACTGGCAGGCGCCGGCGATGCCGTGTACCCGGCTGATGGGAGTGCCGTAGTTGAGCGTCTCCCAGGGCGTGACCAGCAGGTTGTCGATCAGCGCTTGGCCGATCGGTGCGGCCGGATTGCCGGTGCCGCCGGGCTGCTGGCCCATGACGATGCTGGAGACGTCGGCCCCGAGGTCACGGCTGAGGGACAGCACGCCGTCGTCGCCGATGAGGAAGTCGACCGGGTGGGTGATGATCGCGACGGCGAGGACGTTGACCGCGATGGTGGACGCGGTTTCCCGCCACGCCCGGGTCGTCAGGCCGCGGGCGAACAGCAGCCCGAGGTAGCAGGTGGTGATGAGCATCGCGATCTCGCGCAGCCGCAGCCCGCCGATGACTGTGGTGGTCCAGATGTTTTCGAGGTCGCGGGCCGGGGCTTTGATCCAGTCGAAGACTTGCGTGGAGGCGGCCCATTCGGTGAACCAGACCGAGAACCCGACCGCATACTTGCCGACGGCGAAGCCGATGTTGCCCAGCCACAACCAGATCGCCGGCATCGGATTGTTCAGCAGGCTGGGCAGGTTGGCGAAGAGGTCGTAGTTGTGCAGGTCGCGGCCGTAGCCGTCGTCGATGCTGAAGATCCCGCCAAGGTGGACGTGGTGCCCGGGGTCATCCTGCAAGGGCAGCGGCGGCGCCTCCGGATCCGGCTGCGGCGCTGGTTCATCTCCCGGCAACCACAAGCACGTCGGATAAGGCTCACACGGGTTCTGCGGGCGCGAAGTGTTCGGCTCCGGTGGGTTCGGCGGCAGCGGAAGCGTTTGCGCCATCGCGGCTTGGGACGCGAGAAGTCCGAAGAGGACGATCACCGCGGCGAGCGCAAGAACGCGGGTCCCACCGGCCGTGCGCTTCATCGCCAGTCGCCTCCAGCCTCGTCGTGTCCTGTTGAGACACGGCCGGCGGAGCGATGTTCAATGCGCCTGGTGGCCCCGGGTGACGGACGGCGTGGTCAGGACGGCGTCCGGCAGCGTGCGGTACGGCTGAGTGACGACCTTGACCTTGCCGACGCGACCGGCGTGGTCTCGCACGAGAAACTCCCCCGCTCGGGCTCGGCGCTCATCTTCGCCGCCGGCCGGGTTCAACGGGGAGAGGTCCTTGGTGACGATCTCGTGGTAGCGGGTGTCAGCGGGGTCGACGCCGAGCCAGGCCAGACCGCTGCGGGCAAGGCTGTTGTCGCGATGGCGGCCGAGAAACCGCACGGCGATCAATCCCCGTAGGACGTCGTCACCGAGGTCTTGCGGGGCGTGCGAGCCGAAAGCGGCGTCGGCGCCGTGCTTGCGGCCGTCGCGAACGAACTCGAGCGCGATCTGCTGGCCCTCGGGAGTGCCGGTGACGTTGTAGGCCTCGTCGCAGATGAACTCGCCCCACCGGCCCGGGGTGAAGCAGATCTCCTTGGCGATCGCGGCGATGAGCAGGTGGAAGGCACGGCCGAAGAGCTTGCGCGGCGGGATCCGCGCGGCCATCCGTTCGTTGCTCATCTCCAGCGCACTGGGCAGCGGGATCTCGTTGGTGCAGAACACGACCATGTCGGCGCCGAACAGGTCGACCGGCGTCAGTTCCGGATCGAAGATCGGCCGGGTGATCGGGTCCCGCCGCAGCCGCTCGAGCCGATCCGCGAGCGCCCGAGCCGCGGGGTCCCGTCCACCGTGTCGCCGGAGCGTGTCGACAAGCCGATTGCTGGATGCCTCCGGGTGACCACTGACGTCATCAAGTCCCCGGCCAAGCGCGTCCCGTTCGGCGGAGTTGGACTCCAGGTCGAGCCAGGACGCGAAGAACGTCTCGGCGATCCCGGTGCTCGACTTGCTGGCGCTGCGGAACACCCGCAGCGGATCGCACGAGTGCTGCAGCTCGGCCGCGGCGGGCCGGTCGTCGAGGTTGGGGTCGATGATGTCGACGATCTGCGCGTCACCGGGTAGCGCGGCGGCGACCGGTGCCCATTCCCGGCTACGGGTGCGGTCGATGACGATCACCCGCCCGTCGAGCATCAGCCGGACAACCGCAGCAACGTTCTTCAGGATCACCGACTTCCCGGCACCGAGCTCGCCGATCACGGCGATCCCGCCGGACGAGTCGTGGGTCGGCCCATAGGTCGGGTCAAGCAGGAACGGCGCGATGGCGCCGCCGTCAACGGTCAAACCGAACAGCGCGCCGGCGGGATCACCGAAGTCCGTCGCCGACACCGGCAGCAGCATCGCCGCGTCGGTGGCGAGGAGATTCTGGCTGCACTCGCGCACCACCAACGGCGTCCGGCTCCCCGGCAGCAGCGCCTGGTACAGCTGCCGCTGCCCGCCCAGCGGCCGCTCCCACCGGTACTCCCCGCCCAGGAACGCCTGCCGCAGCGCCTTGGCACGCGCGTCGGCCTCCTGGCCGGTGGCGCCCCAGACACCGGCGACAACGCCGACTTCCAGGTCGATCTCAGTGGAACTGGCACCGAGGCGAGCGTTCTTGTGCTGGATCTCCTCCTGCGCCGAGACCACGTCCGCCGGGACGCCCGCGGTGTCGCCGGCGTGCTCCTCGTCCTGACTCATCAAGTCCCGGGTCCGGCGGCGGTTGGCCGCGCGGGCGTCCTCGTTGGATCGGGCGGTGATCCGCAGCGCGTAGTCGACGCCGAAGCCGATGTCGGCGAGCCGGGCGAGGATCTCGTGCCCGGGAAAGGTGAACGCCCGGGGCATCTCGGCCAAGACGAGGTAGGCCTGGTAGCTGGTGATGGCGCCGTCGTCGTGCGGGGTCACGCACTTGAGGAACCGGCGGTTCAACAGCCCCAGCGGCCCCCAGCCCGCCCGGTCCTCGGCCGGGTCGGTGCGACCGCCTTCGTCGAACACGCACGAGCGCAGCACCGTCAGCCGCGCACGCCCGCTCCCTCGCCGCACCGCGGCGCCGGTGTTGTGCACCGCGGCCGCGCGGTCGAGCTGTGGCTCGTCGACGCCGCGAACCGGGGCGCGGCACAGCCACCACAACAGCTCGGCCTCCGTCGCCGGCCGCAGCGGGACGGAACCCCCGAGCTCCTGCGCCGCGACGCGAGCCCGCTCCCGACCAGCCGCGACCGCGGCAACCGACGCTGGACGGGCCGGGAGACCGAGCTGTTCGGCGAGCGCTGCGCTCGTCGCCCGGAGCATGGCCTGGGCCGACTCCCGCCAGCCATGCCCGGCCAGCGGCTTGGCGAGCCAGTAGCTGCGGCCGAGGACATCGAGAGTATCGAGCTGGTCCCAGGCGTTGTGGACGGTCTCAGCCCAGTGCGGGTTGGCGTCCAGGTCGATGCCTTCGAGGCAGCGCTGCACGATCGCGTGGGCCTGGACCTGCTCGCACAGCGACGCGATCATCACCTCACCCCGGAGCGACTTCATCAGCGTCACGGTGCGGTCGTACAGCTCCCGCAGCTGCCGGCCGGCGGAGCGGGCGCTCTCGTGCGGCAGCAACCGCCACACCGCCCAGGTCGAGCCGTCGACACAGAAGAACAGGTTCCCCGCCACATCGGTCACCGGACTGTCCATCACCGCTCCCGAGCCTGGGCCAGCACCAGCTGCAGCGACGACACCGGCGGTTCCTCGAGCTCGTCGCGAAGATGCACATAGAGCGCGACGCGAGTCCGCTCCGGTCGCGCAGGCCGGTACGCGCGGCGGCCGAGAGTGCCGGACTTCGGAGCGAGGAGATGCGCGCCGAGGCCCACCAGCCAGCCGAGCGGAGTGCGCGACTCGATCCGCGCGCGCCGGACGAACACCGCCGACAGCGGCAACCCCCACCGAGCCGGACCGAGCCAGTCCAGCAGCGGCAGCTTCCACACCACGACCAGCAGGACCAGGAACAACGCGCCCTGGGTCACGGTGTACGGGCCACCGGGCAAGTAGCCGCCGTCGCGGCCGGGCATCCGCCCGAACATCCGCGGAAACCGCCTGGAGCGGGTGTAGGAGCGGCCAACCAGGACCTCGCCGCGGCTCTTCTGCGCGGTCAATGGGTGAACCAGGCGCCGAACATGCCAGCGACCGCGTCGAGGTTGAGCAGGATGCCGAGGAAGATTGCCGCGATCACGCCGTACTTGATCGCCCGCGTGAAGTTCCCGCGCGTGCCGATCAGCAGCCCGATCCCGCCGATGACGGCGGCCAGCAGGATCAGCCGCCGGACGGACTGGTCACCCCAGGCCAGGTTGGTGTCGATCCAGGACTTCACGTCCGCGGCCAGCACAATCATCGGACTTCTCCTCGCTTACCGGGCCGCCAGCAGCGGCGCGGGGTCGATGCGGTTGATCTCCCACCGGCCAGCCCGCGCCACGAGGGTCAGCGCGTAGTCGACTGGAGTGCTCTGCCCGGTGGCGTCCCAGGCCGAGGCACGCACAAGGCTGCGGACGGCGGTCCCGTCGGGCGGCCGGGCGGCTTGCCCCGGCTCGAACTTCTCGTGCGTGCGCACCTCGGCCACCTGCACCGCGGCAAACGGTGCCGGCTTCGGCAGGCCGAGGCTTGCTCCCGGACTGACGAACCGATCGAGCTGCCCTTGCCCCGCCAGGTAGGCGGCCAGAAACCCCGCGACCGACTGCCCGATCGGACCAGCAGGGTCCGCGACCTCGTCGTAGGCGAGCGCAGCGGCGCCAAGGGTCCCGGGGCAAGCAACCAGCGAGGGCAGCGAGGTGGCGACGTAGGCGTCGCCCGTCCCGGCCATCGCGACCTGGGCACACAGCAGCGACGCCCTGCGCTTGCCGTCCGGCTGCAGCACCAGCACGTCTGCGACCACCACGACCGACCACACCCCAGGCGCCGGCGAAGTCGCCGAGACCACCGCGGTGTCGACCGGGACCTGGGTGCCGGCCGCTCGCTGCGACTTCATCCCCGGCGGGTAGAAGGTCTCCAGCCCGGCGGAGTCGTCTCGGGTCGCCGCAAGCCAGGCCCGTACGTACATCTGCGCCCACCCCTCCGGCGCGGCCAAGGGCGCGGGTGCGCCGCCGTCCCGCATCGACGGCGCACCCGCTGGCTGGAGAACGATCAGTCCGGCGATGGTCAGCAGCGGGCCGGCCAGCACGGCCAGCCACGCCGCCACCCGGCCGGCCCGGCGAGTCGCACCTCGAATCGCGGACTCCGCCTCCGCGTCCGGCAACAGCTCAGCCAGCGCTCCTCTGCTGGTTCGGCCGCGACGACCAAGCACGACACGACCTCCTCCGCCAGTTCCGGTTGTTGTTCGAAGGCACGCAGGCCTGGACCCGGTGTTGATTCAGCCGGCTCGGGGAAGGTCGCGGCCCGGATACTCCGCCGCGGCTTCGGCCAGCTGTTCGAACGCGCGGCGGCGGTGACGGGTGATCGTCGGCTGGCTCAGCCCGATCAGTGTGCCGATCTGGCGGTCAGTGGCCACGCCGTCGCGGCCGACTGGGTCACCGAAGTAGCGGGTGGTGAGGATGGCGGCCGAGTGCTCATCGAGCCGGCTCTCCTCCACCGCCCACGACAGCAGCTCGAGCAGCTCCTCCGAGGCGTCCATCTCCCCCGGCACGGCCGCCAACGGCCGGTGCATCTCGTCATCGTCGATGCTGGCGACGTCCGCGGCGGCCTGGCCGTGGTCGACGCCGAAATCCCGCTGGGCGGCGCGCTGGGTCTCCCGCATGAGGTTCGCCGCGACACGCTGCCGGCGCCGCAGCGGATAGCAGCGAGTCTGCTCCCACAGATGCCCGAGCACAGCCGCCTGAATGTCGCGGCTTTCTTCCGAGGCCGAGACGCCACCGCCGGTCACCCCGCGCCGGACACCGACCGCGCCACCCGCCGCTCGTGCCACACGAACCACGCGGCCGACGATGCCGGGTACAACCGGCAGCATCGCGTTCACCACAATCTCGGTGGCGGTGATTCCCCCGCCGCCTGGCGACGATGCCCGAACCAGGAGAGCGTGCAGCACCTCGTCGTGGCGGGCGTAGTCGCGAGTGGCCAAGACGTCGACCAGCCCCCGGTGACACGTGATCGCCGACAAGGCGGGGTCCTCGACGGCCCACTCACGCAGGACCTGATCGAACCGCGCCGCGACGCGGGGCTGCCGGAACTGGGCCTGCAGCATCGTCAGCGGGCTGTTCACTGTGGATCGGCTGGCCATGGCCGGCTCCTTCGCTCGGATGTCGTGATCCGAGCGTTCGACCAGACGTTCGCGCCGTTCCTGGGTCCTTACCTTGCCCCGCTTGAGAGCAAGTCTCAATTCACCCAGACGGCTAGGGCCTGTATCGAAGTCGTCTCGAGCTGGAGTTGGCGCTGCTGCGCGTGTCAGCAGCTGAAGTAGGTGAGGTCTCCGGTAGTTGGTTCGTCGACCAAGAAGAACCTGAACACCACCGGAGACCTCGTGGACACCTTAGCGGTGGCGGGGCGGTTCGACCTGACCGACGAACAGTGGGCAGCGCTGGAGCCGTTGCTGCCGGTGCCGTTGCGGCCGGGTCGGCCGTCGTTGTGGAGCAGACGGCCGTTGATCGACGGGATCCGGTGGCGAGTGCGCACCGGTGCCCAGCCGAAACCCGAACCACCTACTACGCTCAAGCCCGCACTGCCTGATAAACCCGTGTCCGCCCCACCGGGGCAACTCCAAATGAGTCACCTGAGCCAACGCCCCGCGTCTGTTCAGGCGCAGTCGTTGTGAAATTCGCGTACTGAACCGTTGTCACCCATGACCAGGTAGTCGTCGCGGCCGTCACCGTCGATGTCGGCGAACCGGACATGGGCGAGGTCGCCGGCGCCGGAGGCAATCTGTCCCTTCGTAGTCCAGCCGCCGGATCCGTCGCCGCCATTGTTCTGCCACTGGGTGACCGATCCGTTGTCGCCGATCACAAGGTAGTCGTCGCGGCCGTCACCGTTGATGTCCGCGAACCGCACATGCGCGAGATCGCTGCCGGTCCCGCCGGCGACCTGACCCTTGGCGGTCCAACCCGCCCCTGTGTTCTGCCACTCCGTGACCGAACCGTTGTCGCCCATCACCAGGTAGTCGTCGCGGCCGTCACCGTCGATGTCGGCGAGCCGCACGTGGGCAAGATCGCTGCCGGTCCCGGTGGCGATCTGGTTCCTGGCGATCCACCCGGTGCCGGTGTTCTGCCACTCGTTGATCGCGCCGGCGTCGGACACGACCAAAAAGTCGTCGCGACGGTCACCGTCGATGTCCGCCCACCGCAAATGCGTGAGATCAGCGCCCGCTCCGGTTGCGATCTGCCCCTTGGCGGTCCAGTCGGAAGCGGTGTTCTCCCACTCGGTGACCGCCGCATTGTCAGCCACCACCAGATAGTCGTCGCGGCGGTCGCCGTTGATGTCGGCGAACTGGGTGTGTGCGAGCGTCGAACCGACGCCGGTGGCGATCTGGCCGCGATCGCTCCAGCGCACCCCTCCGGGGCAGATACCGGTCGGTACCGGATTCGCGACCCATCCGTCGTTCACCGCCGCGCGAATCGCCGCGTTCCAGGCATCGGCCATTTTCTGATATCCGGCGTCGCCGGGATGGATGCTGTCGACCAGGTCGGTGGGCGAGACCGCGCTCATGCCGACCAGGCGCACGTGCTTGCCGCTGTTGGCCCGCGCCTGCACGACCTTCGGGATCGCGGCGTTGTACGCGGCGGTCCTCTGCTGCGTCGGTGCATAGCCTGACGGCACGATCTGCGCGACCAGCACGGTCGCGTCCGGAGCAGCCGCCACGACCTGGTCAATCAGCTCACCCAGCCGGGTTGGCGCGTTCGCCACGTCGCCGTCGTTGAGCATGTCGTTCGTGCCGATGTGCAACGTGACCACGTTGGGCCGGTATAGGGCTGCAAGCGGGCTGATGATGCCTTGGATGCCGTTGATCCACCATCCTGGATGCCCCTCGTTGTCCGGGTCCGACATGGCGCCTGCCGACTGCGAGCCGACGAAATCGAGACCCACGCCGAACCCGTCGCGTACCAGCCCGCTCCACAGCGGCCCGCGGTAACCTGAACCATTCGAACTGCCCGTACCCCAGGTGATCGAGTCACCCAGCGGCATCACCCGCAGCTGCGGCACGGCAGCCGACGTGCCGGCCACAGCCGACGTGCCGGCCACGGCTGACATGCCGGCCACGGCCATCGCGAGAGCGGTGAAGCCGTGCATCAAGGTACGCATAACGTTTCTCCACTTCCAAGATCCATCATCGATCACGACCACGGTTCCACGCAATAATTCGATTCACGCCCACCAGTGAAAACGCTGGGGTCACGCGCTCTCACGCGGGCGAGCCATCCGTTTACAACGCACGGCGCCACGATTGTCGTGCGCGTCCCCAAGATCAAGGCCCCATCGATCCCGGTCATGCGCGGAGCGCCCAACTCGTCCGCGATCTCGACGAGTCGAATATGGGTGCGTGGCATCCCGAGCGCATCGGGATGTTCCCCGTTAAGCATGACGAACATCCCGATACCAATACGTATGGGCGGCAGCCCATGCCGACGAGAGGGCCTTCGGGCCTCGACGCTTCCAGCCTTTGCGGAATCGACCGGCTCCGAATTTTCGCGCTCGTTGTTCCGGACGCGACAGGGGGCCCTAACTTCAAATATTTGCGGCTCATCACCGTTAACGAAGTGGCCGTCATGATCAGTTAAGCGCCGAGAGTCCAACGTTGAGCGGGGCTGTTGTTGCAGTCGAATAGTTGTAGTTGGGTGCCGTCGCTGGTGTTGGAGTTGGGTATGTCGATGCATCGGCCGGATGGGCGGTTTCGGAGCGCTTGTGTTGTCGTGTCGCGGATCCATTGCTGGATTGGCGTGGCGTTACAGGCGTTGAGGGTTAGGAGTGTGTTGTTGCCAGTGCCGCCGTTGGCGGGTTGGATGCATTTGCCGAGGATGCGCAGGGTGCCGTCGGCTGCGGCGGTTACCTGTTGTGCGGTGCTTGCGCTGCAGCTCCAGCTTTGCACCGGGTTGCCGTCGGCGGTGTTGGCGAAGCTGTCGTCGATGCATTTGCCGGCTATCCCGGATCGTATGACTCCGGTCTTGACTACGATCGGGAGGCTCCAGCGCTGCGCAGGGCTGGCGTTGCAGTCGAAGATCCCTAGCTGGGTGCCGTCGGTGGCGCTGCTTTTGGGGTCATCGAGGCAACGTGCGGAGACGGGGTTGAGCAGAGCTCCGGTGCTGGTCTGGTAGGTCCATTGTTGTGAGGCGTTGTTGTTGCAGGTGACGAGCTGAACTTTGGTGTCGTTGAGGGTACCGGCACCAACGAGATCGAGACACTTGCCGAGGGCGCGCAGGGTGCCGTCACCGACGGCGGTCCAGGTCTGGGCCGGCGAGTTGTTGCAGGTCCACACCTGGACCTTGGTCCCGTCGGCGGTGTTGGCATGGTCGACATCGGCGCACTTGCCGGCGATTCCGACGCTGAGCGGTCCAGACGCCGGCGGTGGCGCGGTGTCAGTGCCGTTGTAGGACGGCGGGGCGGAGGCGGCAGTGTTCGCCCAGCCGGTGTTGGCCGATGTGCCGAGAGTGAGGTCAAGGGTGCCGCCGGTCGTGGCGAACGAGGGCGGCAGGAACGCGTTGTTCCAGGTACTGCCGTTGAGGGTGGCCGCCTGGACATAGGGTGCGTTGTCGGCGGCCTGAGGAGCGTTGATGCTGATTGTCTTACCGTTGCCCAGACTGATGTTCACCGACGTGAACAACGGACTACCGAGGGCGAGGTCGGCTGTGCCGGGGGTCATCGGATAGATGCCCATGGCGGAGAACACATACCAGGCGCTCATGGTGCCCAGGTCGTCGTTGCCCACGCCCCAGCGTGCGGGGTCGTTGGGCCACAGCTGGTCCTGCACCTGTCGGATCAGTTGCTGGGCGCGCCAGGGCTGGCCGACGTAGTTGTACTCCCAGGGCAGTTCGAACGAGGGTTCGTTGCCCATGTCGGCGGTGCTGCTGTTGTTGCTGGAGCCGTGAAAGCTCGACATGACGTGGTCGAGATAGGCGATCATTTTGGTGTTGCCGCCCATGGCATCGGCCAAGCCTCGCACGTTGAACGGGACCATGCCGGTGTACTGCCAGGAGGTACCTTCGACCATGTCGGTGCTGCTGGCCGGGTCGAAGTTGGGCTTCCAGGTTCCATCCGCGAGCCGGGGGGCCATGAACCCGACGGCCGGGTTGAAGACGTTGCGCCAGGTCTGGGCGCGGTTGACGAACTGTTGCTGTGTGGCGGTGTCGCCGAGGCGTCCCGCGAACGCCGAGATAGCGAAATCCGAGGTGGCGTATTCCAGTGTGGTGGCGACCGAGCCGTAGAAGCCCGGCTCGTAGCTGCCGTTGGCGGGCAGGTAGCCCAGTTCGCTGATGTAGTGCTGACCTTTGCGGATTTTGTTGGTGTTGGTGGCCTGGGTGACCATGGCGTTCTTGGCCGCGGCGGTGTCGAAGCCGGTCGCGCCGAACGCGTGGTAATCGGCGATGATGATCGGGGCCGGGTCGCCGTTCATCACATCGGTGTCGGCCTGGTTCAGCGCCCACTTCGGCAAGTAGCCGCGCTGGGCATAATCGTTGACCAGTGACTGTGCGCTGTCGCTGGCCTGTTGCGGTGCGACGAGCGCTTCGAGCTGGGCCTGGGTGCGGTAGATGTCCCAGCCGGAAAACGTGGCATATTGCACCTTCTGGCTGCCGGAAACGGCATGGACCTGGTTGTCGAAGCCGGAGTACTGCCCGTTGACGTCGCTGTAGATGTTCGGGTGCAGCAGACTGTGGTAAAGCGCGGTGTAGAACACGGTCTGCTGGTCGTGGGTTCCTCCGCCGATGCTGATCTTGCCGAGCATCGCGTTCCAGGCGTTGTGCGCAGCGGTGCGAGTGCCGTCGAAGTCGAAGTTCGGCGACTCGGTCGTGCGATTCAGGGCGGCGTTGCTGTCGGAGACGTAGGAGACGCCGACTTTCGCCTGCACCGAGTGGTTGCTGGATGCGTCGAATGTCACGTAGTTGCCGCCGGTGAAGGTTCCGCTGCCGGTCATGGGGCGGTCGAACACCATGCTGAAGTGCAAGGTGTAGGTGGGGCTGTCGGCGCAGAAGTGTCCCGACCGGATCCACCCGCTGACTTCGGTATCGCTGACCTTGGTGAAGCTTTGCGCATCGGTGCGGGTCGCCGGCGACTGCAGCTTGAACAACAGGTTCGCTCTGCCGGTGGCGGGAAAGGTGAACCGGGCCATGCCGGTACGTGGCGTGGTGGTCAGTTCCGTTTTCACGCCGTTGGCCAGCGTCACCGCGTAGGCGCCCGCGCTAGCGGACTCATTGGCGTGGGAGAACGAGGCGGTCGCAGCGCCGTTGATGTCACCGACGGTCGGCAGAATCGGCACGTCGGCGGTGGCGTTGCATCCGGGACCGGACAGGTGATTGAGGCTGAACCCGGTGATCGTGCTGTCAGCGAAGGAGTAGTTCCCGCCGGCCGGCCGAGACGGCGTGTCGGGGCTCCATTGCACCATCCCGAATGGCGACACCGCCCCGGGAAACGTGTTGCCGGCGCCTGACGTACCTAACAGCGGGTTGACCAGCGCAGCCGGGTCGGCCACGGCCGAGGCCTGACCGGCGGCGAGCCCGGTCAGACCGCCGGCGGTCAGGATGCCGGCGGTAGCGACGACCAGCCACCGCTTAAGAGATGACATCGTTGTCATTCGGCGAGGGTGAGATTGGAGGTGCCTCACGAAAACTCCAAGGACGGGGGTCGGGCGTGCTGACCGCAGGGACGGTCAGGCGGGAGGGCAGGGAGCAGCGTTGAGCAGATCGAGCGCACTGTGCTGACAGCCGCGGCTGGTCTCGGTGAGCGGACTGGCCCAGCGAAATCCATATGCGTGATGGCGTTCCGGTCGTGAGCATATGCGCTGTCGGCGTCATTGGTAAGGTATATGCCTTAAGCGCCGAACTCTGCCGTGCTAAGCATGCTGATTCCGCGGATTCGCGGCGACTTTGCAGAGACGCCGTCGCCTGCGTCGAGGTGCTCCTTTCGGCTCAGGTGAACGAAGGGTTGGACCGGCTGCGGTAGCGCAACGACGTGCGCTACCACTTCGTTCTCGACTTGTCCGACCTGTCGTGATCACGTGCCCAGCTTGAACTGCTGGGCGGCCGTCGTGTTGCAGTCGTAGATCCGCAGGCGGTCGCCCGGCTTGCCGGCGTTGTCCGGGTCGTCCAGGCAGCGACCGGAACCGACGTTGCGCACTGTCCCGTCGGTGCCCGAAACCCACTGCTGCGCGGGGCTTCCGTTGCAGTCCCACAACTGCACCGGCGTCGCGTTCACGGTGCCGCCGTTGACGACGTCCAGGCACTTGCCCAAGGTCCGCAGCGACGTGTCCCCCGGCGCAGACCACCGCTGCGCGTCAGTCCCGTTGCACCCGTAGAGCTGCACCAGGGTGCCGGATGCGGGCGAAGCGCCGATGACGTCGGCGCAGAGCCCGGCCGGGCCGGTGAGCGGCGCCGGCGGGAAGCGCCAGGTCTGGTCCGGCGTGTCGCTGCAGTCGGCCAGGCGCATTCCGTCCCCGGCCGCCGTCGCGGCCAGGCACCGGCCGGCGTTCAGCAGCTTGCCCGCCGTGGTCAGGGTCCACGACTGCGCGGCCGTCCCGTTGCAGGTGTAGAGCTGGACCGGGGTGCCCGCGGCCGAGCCGCCGCCCGCCACGTCGAGGCACCTGCCGAGAACGCGGACCGTGCCACCGCCGGTCGGCGGGGTGAACTGCTGGCCCGCCGAGTGGTCGCAGGCCGCCAGCTCCAGCGGGGTGCCGTCGGCCGTCTGTCCACCGTGGACGGCCAGGCAGCGGCCGTCGCGACCGGTCACCTGACCCGCAGCCGGGTTGTCGGCGGCCGTACCGCTCAACGCGATCGTGTGCCGGGCGTTCGAGGGCAGGCTCGCCGTCGTCACCGTGACCGTGCGGGAGTAGGAGTTGTACGACCACGCCGTCTCGGGCAGCCGAGCGCCGTCCACCGCGACCGCGGTGGGCGCAGCCGCGTTGGCTAGCCGCAGCGTGTAGGCCCGAGCCGGAGCGGCACTGGAAGCCGCGTCGACGGTCAGCGTCTTCGCCGAGTCCTGCCAGCCGAACCGGGTGGTCGACGACGCTCCGGCGCCTTCACCGGAGTCCTCGTACAGCGAGAAGCTCCCGTCGGCGCCCGCGGTCACGTTCAACGTCAGCTGGTCGAGCGGGGCGGCGGCGTTGTCGACGTAGTTCGTGCGGATCGGCACGATCCCGCCCGCCTTGACGAGCACCGGCATCTCCGACAGCGGCTTGGTGATCGTCGCCGTCGACGGTCCCGTGTAGACGGTCCCGGTGAAGTAGTCGGTCCACGTCCCCGGCGGGATCCACGCCGACACCGACCCGCCCTCCGAAGTGATCGGCGCGACGAGCACGTTGTCGCCGTACAGGTACTCCTGCGGGTGGGTGTAGGCCGCGTCCTGGTCCGGGTAGTTCAGGTACAGCGGCCGGGTGATCGGCACGCCGGTCTGGTTCGCCTGCTTGGCCAGCGTGTAAGTGTAAGGCACCAGCGCCTCGCGCAGCCGGAGGAACTTCGACGCACTTTCCCCTGCCGCGCCGGGGTACTCCCACGGCAGCCGGTCACCGTGGTTGGAGTGCAGCCGGTCAACCGGCTGGAACGCGCCCAGCTGCACCCACCGCGCGTAGAGCTCGTCGGGCAGGTGACCGCCGTGGAAGCTGCCGATGTCGTGGCTGACGTTGCTCAGCCCGGCGGCCGCCTCGTCCGGCGTGAAGCGGGCCTCGTAGGCGAGCATGTCCCAGGTCATTGGGGTGTCACCGGTAAACTGGAGGGTGTTGCGGCGCTCCGACCACGGGCCGAGCGGGTAGCTGCTGTGGATCCCGCCCTGTTCCGCGCCGCCGATGCGGCCGAAGGAGAAGCCGCGCAGGCCCTGCGCGGCCGCGTGGTCGGCGTAGGCCTGGTTGATGAAGTTGTCGGGCGCGACGCCGGTGTCCGACGCGGTCGAGCGGCCGCATCCGGTGCAGTAGTCCAGCCACCACGTCCGGACGCCCTGGGCGTCGAACGGCTTGTGCAGGTCGAAGTAGGAGCGCAGGTGCGCCGGGTTCGACCAGTCCCACGCGTAGTTGGAGCCGTCGGCGATCAGTCCGCCCGCCGTGGCGTTCGCCGCGGCGAAGCGCGGGTCGTTGCCCGCGATCGACGTGTGGATGTTGAGCGAGACGGCCAGACCCTGCTGCTTCGTCCAGTTCAGGAACCCCTGCGGGTCCGGGAAGAGCGCCGTGTTCCAGTTCCAGCCGTTCCACTGCGACGGCGACTTCCAGTCGGTGTCGACGACCAGCCAG
This sequence comes from Amycolatopsis sp. cmx-4-37, assembly GCA_049998055.1. Classification (GTDB taxonomy): domain Bacteria; phylum Actinomycetota; class Actinomycetes; order Mycobacteriales; family Pseudonocardiaceae; genus Amycolatopsis. The sequence goes on from JAEBEK010000013.1 coordinate 147,448, forward strand.
TCGATCGGGGTGAAGGTCGAGCGGAACTTCGGCAGCAGCGTCGTGCGGTAGTCGTTGTCGGAGTAGGCGAAGTAGCGGGAGAACCAGAAGCCGTAGGCGGACCGGGGCAGCAGCGCCGTCCCGCCGGTGAGGGCGTTGAGGTCGGCCAGGCCCTGCTTGAAGTCTTTGCCGTAGCCGAAGAAGTAGCCGTCCTGGTAGGGCTGTGCGCCGTGCGAGGGCCGGTCCGTGACCGTCCGGTCGGCGTTGAGCACGGCCGAGCGGGTGTCGTCGAGCAGGTACCAGCCGTCGCGGTCGAGCAGGCCGGGGTGTTCGGGGGCCGGGAGGGCCCCGGGGTTGTCCAGTGATCGGTCCCAGCCGCCGAGCACGGACTTGGGCCCGGCGCCGTAAGCGGTGGTGAGCAGCGAGGGGTCGGCGGCGGGGTAGCCGGCCGTGGCGGTGGTGACGGCGAGGCTGTCGAGGTTGACGGTGCCGGAGTCGTCGGCTTTCCGCTCGACGCGGACGGTGTTCGTCCCGGCGTTCAGCGGCACCGTCACCGACGCGGTCGCCCAGGTGTCCCACGACGCGGTCGCCGGTAAGGAGAACCGCGGACCGGGCGCGCCGTTGACGGTGGTGGACAGCGTGCGGGTGGTGGTCTGGCCGTCGCTGCCCTGGGCGTTCGCGTAGCGGACGGTGAGCCGGTACTGCCCGGCCGACGGGACCGTGGAGACGTCCTGGGTGAGGGCCGCTCCGGTGGACTCGAACCCGGCGATGAACCCCGAACCGGTGTTGCCGGTGTGGTCGTAGGCGGTGGCCGCCGAGCCGCCGGGGAGGCCGTTTTCGGCTTCGCACGCGGTGCCGAAGGCGCAGTAGGACGGGAACAGCGGCGCGGCGGTGACGTTGGTCGTCGTCAGCTGCACGGACGTGTTGTCCCGGGTGAACGGGCCGCTGCCCTGGCGGTACCGCAGCGTCAGGTTCGCGGTCCGGATCTCGCGGTACCCGCCGCTCACCGTGGTCGTGAACCCGGGGGCGGGGAGGGCGCGGCCGACGGCGTTGAATGTGGCCTGGTCCTGGAACCGGTCGTCCCCGGCGTACTCGAGCCGGATCAGCGTCGGCGTCAGCACTTGGAACCGCGCGTGCCCGTCCTGCACCACGCCCGGGGCCGCCTGCGGGGCCTGCTGAACGGTCCCGGCGCCCGAAAGGGCGACCGTGCTCACCAGGACCGCCACCACCGTGCGGATGATCTTCAGTGATTGTGATCGGTACACGCGCACTCCCTCTTCCACGTCCGAGCGGGTGAAACTCCTGATCCGCTGTCGGCGTTGTCCCCAGCTCTCCCGGGAACGCCCGTGGCCATCTCCAGGCTCGTGATGTGGGCGGGAGCGACCGGCTCGAGCCACACGGTTTGCCAGATCCCCGAAGTGGCCGTGTAGAAGATCGCGCCCGGTGAGTTGCGCTGCTTGCCGACCGCGCCGCTGCCCGCGTCGGTGGGGTCGTAGACAGCGACGATGATTTCGTTGGAGCCGGCGCGCAGGTTAGGCGTGACGTCCAGTGCCGACTCCGCCGGGTAGCGAACGTTGATCCGCTCCGGCAGCGTCTCGTTCACCGGAGGTGCCTGGCCGGCGGAGGCGGCGCTGGGAGGTGCTCCGTCCATGAAGGTCACCCCCGCAGCGGTGACCTTCACGACGCCTGCCCGGGCAGCCCGTCGGCGTAACCGGGGCCGTGCGGCTGGGAGCAGTCGCGTCTGGTCAACGGCAAGGGAAGCTCCTCTGCGTGGCTGACTGTTGACGGGCGTGGTGGCGTGGGCACCGAGTGCCGACCGGCTGGGCTCAGGTGGGCAGGGTCCAGCGCTGGTTGGCGCCGCCGGAGCACGACCCGATCACCAGCTGGGTGCCCGGAGTGGTGGAAGAGCCGGGATCGTCGAGGCACTTGCCCGACTGCGGGTTGAGCACCGAGCCGTCGCCGCGGGGCTGCCAGGTCTGCGCGGCGCTGCCGTTGCAGTCGTAGAGCTGGACCGGGGTGCCGTCGGTCGTGCCGCCCGCCGTGACGTCCAGGCACTTGCCGAGCGCTTGCAGCGTGCCGCCTTGACCCGTCCAGGACTGCGCGCCGCTGCCGTTGCAGGTGTAGAGCTGGACCGGGGTGCCGTTGGCCGTCGCGGCGGCCCGCACGTCGGCGCACAAGTTCTGGTAGCCGACGATCGGCGCGGACCCGCCGAGCGTGATGTTGCCGGTGAGCCGGATGTCACGCGAGGACGCGCCGATCTGGATCTGGTACGTGCCGGCGGTCCGGGTCCAGGTGCCGCCGGTCCAGGCCTGGAAGCTGCGGGCGTCGAGGGTGGTGGTGACCCGCTGGGTCTGGCCCGGGTTCAACGTGACCTTGCCGAAGCCGCGCAGGTTCTTCGCCGGTTCGCCGGTGCTCGCCGGCTGTCCGACGTAGACCTGGGCGACTTCGGAGCCCGCGCGGGTGCCGGTGTTGGTGACGTCGAAGGCCACGGTGACCCCGTTGGCAGCCGGGGGGCTGACGGTCAGATTGGCGTACCGGAAGGTGGTGTAGGACAGGCCGTACCCGAACGGGAATAGCGGCGCGATGTTGTGACGGTCGTACCAGCGGTACCCGACGTCGATGCCTTCGGAGTACTGCACGGTGCCGTTCTGCCCCGGCCACTGGGCGGCGGTGTGCGCCGGGACGTCGGCGAGGGAGGCGGGGAAGGTGACGGGCAGCTTGCCGGAGGGGTTGACGTCGCCGAAGAGGATCGAGGCGAGCGCGTTGCCGTACTCCTGGCCGGGGTACCAGCTCTCGATGATGCCGCGCACCGAGCCGGCCCAGGGCATCGTCACCGCGGAGCCGCTGTTCACCACGACGACGGTGTTCGGGTTGGCGGCCGCGACGTCGGCGACGAGCTGGTTCTGCTCGGCGGGCAGGCTGAGGTCGGGCAGGTCGGCGCCCTCGGCCTCGAACCGGCCGACGACCACGATGGCCAGGTTCGCGGCGCGGGCCGCGGCGACCGCCTGGTCGTGCGCGTTCGGGCTGCCGTTCACCCGCCAGGTCTGCGCGGTGCTGGTGTTGCAGGTGTAGATCTGCAGCTGGACGCCGTTGGCGGGATTGGCGGCGGGCACGTCGAGGCACTTGCCGGACGCCGGGTTGACCAGGGCGCCGCCGGAGACGGTCCAGATCTGGGCGCCGGTGCCGTTGCAGTCGTAGAGGTCGATCTTTGCACCGTCGGTGGTGGCGCCGCCGGTGACGTCCAGGCACTTGCCGAGGGCTCGCACGGTGCCGTCTGCGGCGGCGGTCCAGGTCTGCGCGGAGCTGCTGTTGCAGTCGTAGAGCTGGACGCGGGTGCCGTTGGCGTCGTTGGCGGCAGCGACGTCGACGCACTTGCCGGCCAGGCCGACGATCGGTCCGGACGCGCTACCGGAGGCGTAGGTGACCGTGGTGCCGGAGCCGGCGCGCGCCTGGATGCCCCGGTAGGGACTGATTGCGCCAGTGGGGTTGACGCCCGCGCTGCCGCCGCCCTGGTACAGCGGGGCGATGTCGCCGCCGCTGCCGAGCACGGCGATCGACTTGGTGCCGGTCGTGATCGGCAGTGTCGCGTTCGCGTTCTTCAGCAGCACCGTGCCGGCGGTGGCCACCTGGCGGGTCAGCGCGGTGTGTGCGGCGGAGGTGACCGGGGTGGTGAGCGTGCCGGTCTGGGCGTGGTCGAACAGCCCCCGCCGGAACATCGAGGTGAGGATGCGCCGGACGTGGTCGTCGATGGTGGCCTGGGAGACCTGGCCGTTGTTCACGGCGGTGGTGAGCGCGGCGCCGTAGTAGCGGCTGTCGGGCATCTCCATGTCGAGACCGTTGTTCGCCGAGGCGACGGTGGAGTGGGTGGCGCCCCAGTCGGCGGTGACGAAGCCGCCGAAGCCCCACTCGTTCTTCAGGATCGAGTTCTGCAGCGGGCCGTTTTCGCAGGCGAACGGGCCGTTGATCGCGGAGTAGGAGCACATCACGGAGTCGGCGCCGCCGGTCTTCACCGACGTTTCGAAGGCGGGCAGGTAGATCTCGCGCTCGGCGCGGTCGCTGACGATCGCGTTGTCGGCGCTGCTGTTGCGGTTGGTTTCCTGGTTGTAGACCGCGTAGTGCTTGACCTGCGCCATCGGGCCTTGGCTCTGGATGCCCTGGATGTCGGCGGCGCTCAGCTGCCCGGTCAGGTACGGATCCTCGCCGAACGACTCGAAGGCCCGGCCCCACCGCGGGTCCCGCACAATGTTGATGGTCGGGCCGAGCTCGACGTTGGTGCCCTTGCCCCACTGCTCGGCGCCCAGCGTCTCGCCGTACTGTCGCATCAGAGCGGTGTCCCAGCTCGCCGCGCCGGCGACGGGGGAGGCGAGCTGGGTGACGCCGGTGACGCCGTCACCAACCCCGGCCGGCCCGTCCTGCAGGTGCAGTGCGGGGATCCCGAGCCGGGCGTTGGCGTCGACGCAGCCGGCGTAGCCGCAGGACGCGCCGCCGTGCAGCATCGTCAGCTTCTCAGCCTGGGTCATGGCCGCCAGGAGTTCGGCGGCGCGCTGTTCGGGGGTCTGGGCGGTGTTCATCCACGGCTGGACGGCAGCCTGGGCTTCCGGCGCCCCGCCGGCGGCGAGCAGGACGGCGGCGGCCGCGGCGATCAGCGAACGGAACACCCGGGGTGGGGACGTGCGCATAGTGCCTTCCTCAACGTTGTCGAGCACGAGGTGCGGGTTCAGCCGGCGGCGTTGAGCAGGTCGAGCACGCTCTGCTGGCACCCGTAGTCGCTGGTGCCGTTGCCGCCGGCCCAGTGCGGGCCGTACTGGTCGAGGGTGTTGCGGTCCTTGGCGTACGCGGTATCGGCCCAGCTGCGCAGCCTTGCGGCGTAGGGGTGGTCGCCCAGCTGCGAGCTGAGCTTGCCCAGCCCGCGGACGTAGGCGCCCTTGAAACTGGGACCGTCACCGGTGCAGCCGTCGCCTTCGCCCGGCTCCCGCAGCACCCCACCGGTCTGCAGCTTGACGCTCGAGGCGTCGGCCAGACCACGGGCGGTGTCGAGCAGCGAGGCGTCACCGGTGGCCCGGGACAGCTCGATCAGGCCGGCCAGCAACACGCCCTGGTTGTACGTCCACGTCTGCTGACCGTTGTTGGCGCACGAGTCGGTCAGGCCGTCGTTGATCAGGTGGTCACCGTTGATCATCCCGCTGCTCTTGAACCAGCTCCACTCGTTCTTCGCCCGGGTGAGGTAGGTGGTGTCACCGGGAATGCGGTTGTGCAGGGCCGAAGTCAGCTGCAGGAACAGCTCGTTGGTGATCGCGTTCTTGTAGTTGCCGGTCGCGCTCCACCGGACGCCACCGCCGCACGTGCTGTTCCAGTTCGCGAACATGTGGTCCGCGTCGGCGCGAGCGGTGGTCAGGTAGCGGCTGTCGCCGGTCAGGTCGTAGGCGTCCACCCACGCCAGACCCCACCAGCCGGTGTCGTCGAGGTACTCGTTGGTGAAGTTGCCGCCCTGGGCGCCGAGGTTCTTGTCGTAGGTGTCGGCGATCGCGTACCGGTAGCTGCCCATACCGCTGACCCGGGCGTGGTCGATGACGGCGGTCAGCGCGTTGGCGCTGGTCCACCAGCCGTTGCCGCCGAAGAGCTTGGTGCCGCGGTCGTACGACATCATCAAGGCGGTGGCCGCGGCCGCCCGCCGGTCGCCCGCGTTCCACGTGGCCCGCGCCCACGCGGTGCACGCGATCGCGGTGCCGCCGGTGGCCTGGCCGCAAGCCCGCAGGGCCCCGACCCCCTGGGCGTTCCAGTCGTCGACGTTGTACATCTGTGTCCGCCAGCCACCGCTGCCGGCGGGAGTCCGGGTGTCGCCGAGCTTGCTGCCCGAGTTCCAGGTCCGGCCGCCGTCCATCGATCGGTCCAGCCAGACCTCGTCCCCCGCGGCGCCGTTGTCGAGCGAGGCCCAGCCCATCGCATCGGTGTCGTCGAAGTGCAGCGCCAAGGTGCGGCCGGACACCGTGGCGGTGACGGGGATCCGGTCCTGAGGGCTCTGCGAAGGATCCCGGGGTTCGCAGTAGTTGTTGCAGATCACCGCGGCGGCGGCGTTCGCGGCCGAGGTCGCGGGTGGGCTCGTCGGCTTGGTAGCTGCGCCGACCGACAACGTTGTCGTCATCGCGAGAACCGCGGTCAGCAACGTTCTTGTGCTCTTCATGAGAGTGCTCCACAGCTCACGGCGATCAGGAGTTCGGTGGGGACCAGGTCTGCGCGGGGTACCGTTGCAAGAAGGTTTCGCCGTTGCCCTGCAACGGAAAGCGTCTTTCCACGCCTGGAACACGTCTCGGGGAGGGAGAATGGCCGCGAGCGCGCCTGACGGCGAGCAGGTTGGTCAGCGCATTCGGGTACGCGGCGCCCAGCGTCGATTGCGTGCTCGCGTTGGCGGATCGCAGGGTGGGCCGGCTCGCCGTGCCGGAGGCGGATCGAGCGGTCTGCGACGGTCCGTTAAGGGGGATGCGGAAACCACGCCGGGTGCGGCCGAAGCAGTCTAGGCGAGGCGGCAGGGTGGCCAGGCGCAGGCGCCGGGCAGGATCACGGCGATGTGTATGCATGGCGATCTCCAAGCTCGACAACGTTGTCGCTCGACGCGCCCGGCCGTCGACCGGCTCAGGTGGTCCGTGTTTCAGTTCAGGTTTCGAGACGACGGGGGCTCGGCAGCTCTTCGGTCGTCATCGGGGTGAGCAGTAAGTCGGACGGGTCTGGGAGAGCGCTCTCCGAGTTAGTTTCACCCCGCCTGGCGGCGGTGTCAATCGCTGCCGTGCATCTGGTCGCTGTGGCGAGCGACGGTGGGGGCTGCTGTGGCGGTCAGCGAGCCGAGCAGGAGTGAGGACAGAACGAAGAGACGACCCCGGTGTCTTCCCATTGCGTCTCCAAGATCGAAAAGGCCGCGGTACCAGATCACGACGCGGTGGGAGGAGCCGGATGTTTCCCTGGGGCCGGCGGTGAATAGCCCGTCGGGGACACCCGGCTTTGCGCCGGTGGTGCGCGGGCGTTCCGACAGCTGGCATGACCGCCGTTGGCGAGCGTCCGCGACCAACAGCACAGTGCCGCACCGCCGCGAAGTCAAGAACGTGCCGAAATACTGTCCTGTCGTTGGTCTCGTTTACGGATGCAACGGGCCACGCCAATCGGAGCCTCGTCGCGTACCCCAAGGCGCACCTAGACCTGGATCCCCTGATCCGGGAGGACAAACCGTCATCCGCCAGCGCCGGCCTGGATGAGCGGGCTCACCAAACCGGTGGTCGGGCGAGCGCGGCAGCATGCCCCCGAACGCCGTCCCGGAAGCAGCCGAGCCAGGGCGAAGCGCGCCAGATCGGACGACCGAGTTTTTAGGCCAAGTTCAGCACTGCTCGCGAATAAAAGCTGGCATTCACGGCTACCGAACTGGGCTCGCGGCGAAGAGCAGCTCCGGCACCCAGGCGCTGAACCGGTCGAACCGCTCCGGCGGACCGGCTGCGCGGCCAACCCGGCCGAGGTCCGTTAAGTCTTGACACAGCTGACCACGCCGCGCATCCTCACTGGAGAGCGCTCTCCCAACCCCCTATTCCTCACCGTGGAGGATCTGTGCCAAGAAAATCCGTGCTGCTCGGCGTTCTCTCGGCCGCCGCGCTGACCACTGGCCTCCTCACCACGGCGTCCTCAGTCACCGCCACGGCTGACACCCTGGTGACACATCACGAGTTCCAGGTCAATTGCTCACCCAGCCATCACCAGCCCGACGACCCCATCGTGTTCCCCGGCCTGCCGGGGGCCTCGCACGACCACACGTTCCTCGGCAACAAGACCACCAACGCCAGCTCCACCACTCAGTCTCTGCAGGCTGCCGGAACCGGCGCGACCACGTGTCTCGCCCCCGACGACCTTTCGGCGTACTGGTTCCCCACCGTGTACAACGGCGACCAGGTCGTGCTGCCGAACTTCGCTCAAGTCGTCTACTACAAGTCCGGAGTGCTCGACTACACGTCGGTCAAGCCGTTCCCACCAGGATTCCGGTATGTCGCCGGCAGCCCGAGCGCCACAATGGACCAGTTCCAGAACGCGCCCGGGGCGGTCGAAGGATGGGAGTGCGGCAACGGCTCCCACAACTGGGACATCCCGGTGAATTGCCCGGCCGGCAGTCAGCTCAACATCCGGTACCAGGCTCCGAGCTGCTGGGACGGAGTGCATCTCGACTCCGCCGATCACAAGAGCCACGTTACCTACCCGGACAAGGCGACTCTGACCTGTCCCGCGGATCATCCGGTGCCTGTGCCCATGCTCGAGTTCAAGATGGCGTTCCCGGTCAGCGGCGACATGTCCCAGGTCCGGCTGGCGAGCGGACGTGGCTTCTCGTGGCATTACGACTTCTTCAACGCCTGGGATCCTGACACCCTGGCCGCGCTGGTATCCCACTGCATCAACGGTGGCCTCCAGTGTGACCCCCGTGGGTTCGACCAGTACAAACCCGATCGCGGCAGCGTGCTGGGCACCAACTACCGGCTCCCCGGTCGTCCGTGAGCTCATTCAGGCCGCGTCGGCGCACCGTATGGTGCGCCGTCGCGGCCGTCGCGTTCCTGAGCTCCGGCTGCGGGGAAGAGGCCTCAGCACCTGCGGCGGCAACCACGAATACCGGGACGTCCGCCGGTTTCGGCAACACGGATCTCGCGTGGCTGCAGCTCATGCTTCCCATGACGGGAAACGCCACCGAACTGCTGCGGCTCGTGCCCGAGCACAGCGACCTCCCGGCGTGGAAGGCAACGGCCGCGAAACTCCTTCAGGATCAAGACGAGACATTGACCCGTCTGCGGGTCGTGAGTGACAAAGCTGGGGTTCCGGATACGGACGTCCATCAGGGTCACCGTATGCCCGGCATGGTGACTGCCGCCGACCTGATCGTCCTGCGCAGGCTGCACGGAGACGAATTCCGGAAGCAGGCGGCTGCGTTGCTCGTCGCCTATCTCGATCAGTCAGTGGTCCTTGCCGATGGTGAGCAGCAGTCGGGTCAGGACGGTGACAGCAGGGCCCTCGCGGCCACAATCGCCCGCGACTGGCCGCCGCAGCGGAAAGCCGTAACTCAGTTTCGATGAATCACCTCGTCATCACCAGCCACAGACCGACCTCCCACACGCCACCTCCGGCTGGGGGTGTCGATGATGGGACAGTCGTTGCCGACCGCGGTGGTCACCGGGCCCGATCAGCCTCGGGAGAGTAAATGAAGCGCCCCAATGGGTCGTTTCCCGGGCGCCGTCGTCACCGGCGGCAAGGTCTACGGGCGGCGGCTCTTCCCGTGATAGAACCGTCCCATGGACGAAGCTGCGTCGCGGTTCTCCCCCGCCCCCACCTTGGAGGACGTGGCGCGCGTCGCGGGCGTCTCGCGGGCCACCGTGTCGCGCGTGGTCAACGGCACTCGTAACGTCGATGCTGCGATCCAAGAAGCGGTTCGGGAAGCGATCACCACGACCGGCTACGCGCAAAACAGAGCAGCACGTTCGCTCGCGACCAAGCGTAGCGGCAACGTCGCGCTTGTCGTCTCCGGCGCGGGGTCCGACACCCCCTCTGCCTCGGCGGACCCGTACTTCAGCCGGATCTTTTCCGATCCGTTCTTCGGCCGGGTCGCCGCCGGCGTAGTCAGGTTCCTCCGAACCCACGGCATACATCCGCTCCTGATGCTCGCCGACACCGACACCACGCGCGCCGAAGTGCGCGACTACGTACGGCAAGGCAACGCAGACGGCGCCCTCATCGTTTCGACCCACGCCGAAGATCCGCTGCCTGCTCTCTTCGCCGACGCACGGCTGCCGGCTGTACTGTTCGCCCGTCCGGCCCGGCCGATCCCCATCGGCTACGTCGACCTGGCTCACCACACCGGCGCCGGACTCGCCGCTGATCACCTGGTCGCCCGCGGGTGCCGGCAGGTGGTGACCATTGCCGGTCCCCTAGACGTGCCCGCCAGCCAGGACCGTCTGACGGGTTTCCGAGACGCGATGACACGGCACGGCCACGACTACATCCCTATCGCCGAAGGCAACTTCGATCAAGACAGCGGCGAGAGGGCGATGCAGCGGCTTCTCGGCGAACACCCGCATCTGGACGGCGTCTTCGCCGCCAACGACCTCATGGCCCAGGGCGCGCTGCTCGCATTGCACCGTCACAACCGGAGAGTTCCCGACGACGTCGCCGTCGTCGGATTCGATGACAGCAGCGCTGCGCTCGCCAGCCGGCCCCCACTCACCACCGTGCGCCAACCGGTCGAAGAGATGGCGGCGGAAATGGCCCGGTTGTTGCTGTCACAGATCGCACAACCGGGCGAAGTACCCCGGCCTGTCATTTTCGAGCCGACTCTGGTGATCCGGCAGTCGACCTGAGTCCACCGCGACGGAGGTCGAAGCCTTGGCCGAGGGCACCCCTTCCCGTGACCGCGCACCTCGGCGGAGGCCGCCGCCCTCGTGCCGAGGACGGCGGCCCCTGTCGACGCTGCTTAAGGGAACAGAGTGACCTTCGAGGGAACGGTCGATGTTCCCGACGTGGGTGCTCCGGTGGTGTTGATGACGTGGGCGAACTGGCCCTGTCCACCCAGAGAGATCACGAGCACGTCGTGCATCTTGATTCCTGACTTGACCGGGACCTGGAAACCGTGTTCCTGCACGATGGAGGGGTCTGCGGTGTAGTTGCAGTAGGCACCGAGTCCCCACGCTTCATGGACGTTGACGGAGTCGGCGACCTTGTAGGCGGCGTATCCGACGATTCCGTCGTGGGTGATGGCCGCCGCGTTCGGCGCGTCGTAGGCCTTCTCGTTCTGGAAGAAGATCGTGCGGCCGCGTTCGCCGTTCCACAGCACGTCGTACTTGTTGAAGTGCTCGACTTGCAGCCCCGTGGCCAGGACATCGTCACCGTTGACGACCAGGCCGAAGTCGGCGCGGTTGGTGTCCCATCCGACGCCGGTGCCGTGATCGGCCCGCCACAGCCAGGTGTGGTCGACGATGGCGTCGTCACTGTTCACCACGACGGAGTTGGTGGCCAGGCCGGGGCCGGCACCCCCGATGCGGACGAACACGTCCTGGACGGTCGTGGGGTTGCCGCTGTGGTCGGCCGAGGAGTTCGCCGGGCCGATCTGCAGCAGCGTGTCGGACCTGACGGAGCCGGCGTCGATGAGCAGGCCGGCGAGCTTCACGCCGTCCACATCGGCGACGTGCACCGCGTCGACCCCGTTATCCGGGACGATCGTCGCCAGGCCGAGGCCGAGCACGACGGTGTTGGCCCGATTCACGTTGATCGTCTGATCGAGGTGGTAAATACCCGGTGTGAACAGCAGGTTCAACCCTTGAGCGAGCGCGGCGTTGATGGTCTCGGCGGTCGCACCGGGCTTGACGACATAGAACTGCTCGAGCGGGATGGAGCTGCCGCCGGCGTTCGCGGGCCAGCTGACACCGCGGGCGTTGGTGCGCTTGCCGGGCACGAACACCTTGTAGTCGTTGCCGTCCAGGTAGAGGAACGGCTTCTCCCGCGAGACGGGGGTGTTGTCGAGGGTGGTGTAGGGGCCCGTGTCGAAGTTCGTCGCCGGTGCTCCTTCGACACCGGAGAAGGTCATGTTCCACACCCCGTTGACCCAGCCACCGACAGCGCTGTCACGCGTGTACCACTGCTGCTGGGAATACGGGCCCACGGAACCGTCCACCTTGGTGTCGGCGATGTAGCCACCGGAGGCCCATCCGTAGGAAGCCGGGGCCAGGTTGAGCGCACCCTTGACGTGCATACGCCGGAATGGTGCGGCCTGCGCGACGGCCCAGCGGTCGGTGCCGTTGACCGGGTTGACTGCGAGGTTTTCGGCGGATCGCCAGAAGTTCTGGGTGGCGTTGCCGTTGAACCAGCCGGCGTCGACGGTGATGTCGCCGTTGATGGTGGTGTCGTCCGGGTTCAGCCCGAGACCGGAGATCGAGGTGTAGAAGCCGAGGTTGGCGTTGATGCCGTTGTAGGTGCCGGGCTTCATGAGGAACTGGTAGCGCCCGGTTCCGAACTGTGCCGATTCCTGCTGGGCGAAGACTTGGTCGAACTTGCTCTGCAGGTTCGGGGTGGAGGGGTCTACGACGATGACGTTGGGTCCGAGGTCTCCCCCGCCCTGGATCGGCCCTGTCGTGGTGGTCTGTCCAGTGTGCACGCTGAATTCCCACAGGGAGTAGCCGTATCCGGTGGCGCGGGCGGTGCCGTACACCCGCACGTAGCGACCCGAGCCGGCGACGTCGTAGGACGCTTGTCCCCCCGTTCCGCCGGTCACCGTCTTGAGGTCGTTCCACGTCTGACCGTCGGTCGATGCCTGGAGCGTGAAGTTTTTCGCGTAGGCGGCTTCCCAGCTCAGGTCCACCTTGCAGATGTCCTTGACCTCACCGAGGTCGACCTGGAGCCATTGGGGGTCGGTGAAGGCGCTGGACCAGCGGGTGGCGGCATTGCCGTCGAACGCGTTCGCCGCGGCCGTAGCGGCGCCGTTCTCCGAGCTGGACGCGCTTGCGGGCTTGTTCAGCGCAGCGTTGGCACTGCCGCAGCTGTCGGCAGCCGCTGCCGGAGGTTGATGGGTGAGGGTGACCAGCGCTGCCGTGGCGGCGAACGCGATCCCCATTGATCGGATTCTCATCGGTTCACTCCGAGTGGGGAGAGTGGAGGGGTGACATGATGTGCAGCCGGTGCCGGGCGGGTCTCTCGGCGAGAGACCCGCCCGGCGGGTTCTCAGTTGTAGATGCCGAGTTCGTAGAGCGAGTAGCCGTACGTCGTTCCGCGCTGTTTCAGGTTCATCCGGACGTAGCGGGCTGTTGCGGCGAGGTCGAAGTCATCGATCCCGCCGGTGGCGCCGATTTTGCTGACGGGGGTGCTCCAGTCGGTGCCGTTGTCGGACAGCTTGATCTCGTAGGACTTGGCATAGGCGGACTCCCAGCCGATCTGGAGGTGCTTGAACGCCGTCGGCTGGCCGAGGTCGACCTGGATCCACTGATCGTCGGACCAGTCGCTGGCCCACCGGGTGGCCCAGTCACCGTCGGTGGCGTTCGACGGCGGCAGGGGCCCGTTGGGGCCGGTTGGTTGGTAGGACGACGCGGTGGTGGTTTTGCCCTTGGCCACGTTCGTCCCGTTGACCGGCGGCGGGACGACACGGAAGGAGCGCGACTCGACGCCGATGTTGCCGTGACCGTCGTGGACGTAGACGTAGATCTTCCACACGCCGAGTGTCTTCGGGGCGGTGACGGTGAACGTGCCGTCACCGGTCTGGACGGAGGAGACCTGTGAGAACGGTGTTTGCCCGTTGACGTACTTGGAGCTGTACCTCAACTGGTACCGCAGGAAGTCGCCGTCGGGGTCGGTGACGTCGGTCTTGAGGGTGAAGGTACCTCCTGCGGGGACGCTCGTGGTGTTGCTCAGTGCGATGTCGGAGATCACCGGTGGCGTGTTGGCCTGGGGTGTGCCGCCGTAGAACTTCGCGACCGCGTAGTACGAAAGGCGCTTGTAGCCGCCGGGGATCAGGTTGTACCAGATACCGCCGAAGTCGTTCTCCGTGCCGTAGTTGAACATGGTCGCACCCAAGCCGATGCCGGGGTTGCCGTAGATGCAGTTCAACGCCGATGTGTAACCGTCGCTGGAGACCTTGTCGCCAGGGGCGAGAGGAACGCCGTTGGCGTCGTCGGGGACCTCCCACTCGCCGGCCTCCGCCGCTTCGGTGACGATGTACGGCTTGTTGTAGCCGCCGTCGATCCAGTCCTGCTTGATCGTGCAGATCGAGCCGTAGGCGTTGATGGCCATCAGGTCGAGGCTGGGCGTGTACTTCTTGTAGTACTGCCAGTAGCTGCGCAGCGACGCCTGGGACGCCTCGGTCGAGGTGACCGGGTGGTGCGAGTCGATCTGGTGGATCGCCTGGACGACCCGTTCGACGTACTTGGCGTACGCCACCCGCTGGGCCTCGATGGTCGCCGGATCGGAGTAGTGGTCCTGGGTCGTCAGGATCACCTCGTTGCCGACGTCCCACATAAGCACACCCGGGTGGTCCTTGTAGGTGCTGACCCACGACTTGATCGTCTCGAGGGTGGAGTTCATGTAGGCGGTGTCGTTGATGTAGTCGGCACCTTGGTTGAGCCAGAACCCGTTGATGACCTTGATCCCGTAGGCGGCCGAGGCGTCGAGGAGGGGCTTGCTAGTGGCGTCGGTGCCCCAGGTTCGCAGGGTGTTGACTCCCATCGACTTCAGGTCGCGCATGTGCGCGTCGGCAGTCGATGAGTTCGGACCCCAGGTAACTCCCTTCATCTGGTAAGGCGCACCGTTCACGGTCAGTGCCCAGTTGCCGGTCGTTCCGGTGACCTTGACGTCGGTGGCGCCCGTGGGCACAGGCGGGTCACTGAGCGGTGCGGGCACGGCCCCGGTATTCGTTTGGACCGTCACCTTGGCGGCGCCGAGTGTGCCGCCGGAGGACGTCGCCCCGGTCGGGGTGGACGAACCGTAGATGGCATCGGGATAGGCCCCGCCGACCGCGAGACCCATCTGCAGGTAGAAGCCGTGATCTACGGCCGCCTGCCAGGTGGCGACGCCGACCTGCGACTCCTTGACCTGCCAGATTTGCTTGCCGTCGAGGTACCAGCGGATCTGCTCGTCGGAGACCGATCGATCGACGATGACCGAATAGTCGTGGTAGGCGTCCTGGCAGCCGGGACAGGACGCCAGGCCGCTGGTGATCCCGTCGTACTCGGTGCACGGACCGCCGGGAGCAGGCCCGCAGTGCAGAGTGGCGCCGAGCTGGTCGCGCCCGTTGACGTCCTCCATGACGTCGATCTCCCCGACTCCCGGCCACGTTCCGCCGGTACGGTTGGCCGCGCCGATCATCCGGAACGCGGGCCAGTAACCGGCCCCGTTGGTGACCTTGGGCTGCTTGAGCGACGCGGTGACCCTCAGCTGGCCACCGGCCGGGGCTGCGAAGTCGGAACGCTTCGTCTCGACCTTGCCGGACGTCCACGAGGTGCCGCTGTTCAGCGCCGTCAGTGCCAGGTTGCCGGCGCCGTCGATCTTGACGTTCGCGGGATCGGTCGTATAGGTCTGGGCTTCGGTGGTGCCCCCTTTACCGGTTTGGACGATCCAGTCGGCGGTGTTCGGGGCCGAGCCGGCGGTCCCGGTGAAGTCGTCGGACCAGACGGTCGTCCAGTCCTCGGAAGGGGTGCCGCTGCCGGTGTGGACAGCCACCTCCCAGAGGGAGTAGCCGTAGCC
This sequence comes from Amycolatopsis sp. cmx-4-37, assembly GCA_049998055.1. Lineage (GTDB taxonomy): Bacteria > Actinomycetota > Actinomycetes > Mycobacteriales > Pseudonocardiaceae > Amycolatopsis. The sequence continues at coordinate 162,658 of JAEBEK010000013.1, forward strand.
GGTGGCACGGGCCGTGCCGTACACCCGCACGTACCGACCGGTGCCGTTGACCGTCAGCGACTCGTTGCCCCCGGGCCCCGTGGTGGTCGAGTAGAGATCTGTCCACCCACCGGTGCCGGTGTCGGAGACCTGGATCTTGTAGGAGGTGGCGTAGGCAGCCTCCCACTTCAGGTCCACTCCGCAGACGGTCTGAGCACTGCCCAGGTCGACCGTCAGCCACTGCGGGTCGCTGTGCTCGCTGGACCAACGGGTACCGGCGTCCCCGTCGACGGCGTTCGGGGCGGACGTACCGACCCCGTTCTCGGAACTGGAGGCGGTGGCGGGCTTGTTCAGCGCGGCGTTGCCGGTGCTGCACGTGCCCGACTGCCCGGTGCTGTCCGCGGCACCGTACACCTGGAATTCCCACAGGGAGTAGCCGTAGCCGGTGGCACGGGCCGTGCCGTACACCCGCACGTACCGACCGGTGCCGTTGACCGTCAGCGACTCGTTCCCGCCGGCGCCGGTGGTGGTCGAGTAGAGGTCCCTCCACCCACTGGTGCCGGTGTCGGAGACCTGGATCTTGTAGGAGGTGGCATAGGCAGCCTCCCAGTTGAGGGTGACCTTGTGAATCGCGGTGTTCGTCCCGAGGTCGACCATCAGCCACTGCGGATCGCTGTGCTCGCTGGACCAACGGGTACCGGCGTCCCCGTCGACGGCGTTCGGGGCGGACGTACCGACCCCGTTCTCTGAACTGGAAGCGGTCGCCGATTTTCCCTGCGACATCAAAGTGTCGGCCGCCGCGGCAGGGAGCTGGAAGGGGAGCGTGACCAGCGTCGCCGCCAGCGCAACCGCCATCCCCAGTGATCGCAGTCTCATACTATTTTGCTCCAAGGGAGGAGAAATGAGGGCGAGGCACAATCTCGGGTTCGTGCAGCGGCGCCTCCTGTGCTCGGCGATGAGGTCTGCAGGGAAGTGGCAACTGGCTTTGATCGCCTGGGCCGGGTCTCGTAAACGACCCGTACCAGGCGGATCGACTTCTCCGGCCCGTTGGCCCGCTCGAAGTTCTCGAGCCGCGATCAGGCGACGTACCCTTGACCGGCGCTTTCGTCTCGACGGCGCCGGCGACAGCCGAAGGACGCTCTTCGAAGTAGACGATGCGCTCGTGATCCCGGCCGGGGGCCGTCCTGCGCGACTCTGTCATCGAAGGCCGCGCCGTTCCGGCGATGTAGATCGCGCGCGAGCCGTAGTCCTCGTGCATCCGGTGGATCAGGTCGGCTAGTCCCCGGCCGCGGACCTCCCCGTCCATTGAGGTAACGACGCCGCTCACGACCGGAACTCGGCGCGAGAAGGGGACACGGCCCGCGGGATCGTTCTCGACGAGCTGCCCGACGTAGTAGTTGAGGCCGTGCTACTCAGCGCGAGCCGCCATGACATCCAGGTCATTCCCAACGACAGGAGCCTCCATCCCCTAGACCTGGATGGAGCGAGGCAGCCCTCGAGATGCCCGGTCCAGGTGCAGTACAGCGGCTCGTTGAGAGTGTTCAAGTTCTGCATCTGGACCCTTCAGATGAGAGGGTGCCGCCGGGCAGCGTGTGATCCCCGACACAGCTTATTTCGAAGCTTGATTTAACTCGTGAGAGACGCCACCGTCAAGTACGTGACCCCGCTGACTTCGAGCCTCGAGCCAGCTTCGACCCGTGAGACGAACGATCACGGAGCGCCACCGCAGCAGTACGAATCAAGCACTCCGGCGGGTCAACCGGTCGACTCTGCCGCGGTGGCGGTACGTCAGCAAGCATTGGAGCCGACATGAGCTCAGCGTGACAATCGCGAAATCCCCGAATACGGCTACGTGGCGGGGATTGACGTCGTAGAAACCGGGATAAAACCAAAGTCCTTGTAGTGTCACTGCTAAGTTATGGTCCCGGCGGCTGGGAGGCTGTTGTCCGGCAGGCCCCTTTCCCTGCCGGACAAAGACTGTTGTCATGGCCTCACTGATGGAGCGGCCGGTCACGTTGTCGGCACGGGATCGTGAAAAGTTGATCCGGCTGACCACCGCGGGTGCGCATCCGGCATCGGCGATCAGGCGGGTTCGGGTGCTGCCGGCGCTCAACACCTCGGTGGGTGGTCGACGCGAAGGAAAGGATCGCGGCCCGGCTCGGAGTCTCTGGCGAGATGCTGCGACTGGTCGCCAAGCGATTCGCTGAAACCATCGGTAATGCCGTTGCCACAACTCGCACAGAAAGCGTGACCTTCCGCCGGTGCCGTCCCCGGTGACCGGGGAGGTCGAGGCCCGGTTGGTCGCCCTGGCGTGCCCATCTCCACCGGCGGGGGCACGCCCGGTGGTCTTTGCGGCTGCTGGACAACACGTCGAACTCCCTGAGGACATCCCGAACCTGGACCATTCCAACATCGGCCAAGTGCTGAAAACCGGAACTGCGCCCTCATCTGAGGAGGTCCTGGAACATCTCGTCACGAGCGAACGCGGAGTTCGCCAACCGCATGGAAGACGCGCTGACGGTCTATGCCCGACCGCACGACCCCGCTCACCCGGTCGTGCGCATGGACGAGAACCCTTTTCCATCTACCTGACCACGTCCGAGCCCCTGCGAGGGTGGCGCCGTATCCACGCCCTGGCCCAGCGAACCAAAATCGACTGGGCCACGCAGGTCAAACAACTACTGACCGCCGACTATCCCGACGCCGAAACCGTGATGCAGGTCATGAACAACCTCAACACCCACGACTCGCCTCACTCTACGAAACCTTCGCACCCGACGAAGCCTTCTCTCTCGCCCAGCGCCAGAAAATCCACTACACCTCCAAGCACAGTTCCTGGCTCAACATCGCAGAGATCGAGTTGTCCGCCCTGTCGCAGCAATGTCTCGATCGCCGCATCAATGACCTCGACACTCTCAACTCCGGACTCGCTGCCCCCAACGATCGCACCTTCGTCGTCAAGGTTCTCTTCATAGAGGGTTACGTCCAAGCGTCAGTTTGGCAGCATAACGTCAGGGGAGCTGAGATTCGGCTCACGCCGTGACCGCCAAGTCAGGAGTTACGCCACAACATAGACACCATTCGGGTGTCCCCGGCGACGGTTCTCAACTTCATTTCCCCCTCGGGCGTAACCCTTCCTGGTCGAGGAGGTCGCGCGGGTGGGACAGGACGTAGTCGGCCGGAGCTGCAGGATCGAAGAGGTGTCCCCAGCCGGCCGCTATAGAGACGGCGCCTGCCGCTCGCGCTGCTGCCATATCGTTCGGCGAGTCTCCGACGTAGCCAATACTGCCTGGCGGTACGGACAGGCTCTCGGCCGCAGCGATGATCCCGTCGGGGGCGGGTTTGACCCGAGCGACCTGGTCGCCGCCGATCACTCTCGTGAAGTGCTGATCGATCGCTGCTGCCCGCAACAGAAGCGTCGCCGCGGTGTGGCTCGCTCCGGTGAACACGGCCATCGGCATCTGTCCCTCAAGGACAGTCAAGACGTCCTTGACTCCTGGGTAGACAGCCACCCGCGCCGCGGTCCTCTGGAGTACCCGATGGTAATGCTCAACGTCGGCGGAGGTCGCAGGGCGGCCGAGCAGGCCGGTCAACATCGGGCCGGGCGGACCCAGTGCATAGGAGGCCACCACCTCTTCACGTGTCGCCGGAGGACCGCCGAGGTCGGTGAGAGTCTCAAGAAACGCGTCCGGGACGATCGTCGCAGAGTCGACGAGGGTGCCGTCCATATCCCAGACGATCGCGTCAATGGTCATCATACATGGCTCGCAGTTCTTCCGTAGTCTCGAAAACCTGTTGATCGTTCTGCTGGCGGTAGGCGGGTTTGACACTCCGTTGGAGCAGTTCGTTGCCCCAGAAGTTTCTCGATACGCCGCCGTCAGGGACTGTAGGATCGAGTTCACGCTTCGGACGGTTCAAGTTTTTCCCGTTGAGATCGTGATCGAGGGCAGTCCCCCGCGAGGTCGAACTCCACGTCGTTCCTGCGTTGGGCATCGACTGTACCGTGGACGAACGCAAGCAGGTCCTCAACGAAGTGCGACGACGCAGGTACTGCCGCGGCGCTTTGTGCTGATTCACCGCTGCGGTAAGCCTATGCAGCGTGTAGCTGCTCAGCACGTCTAGTGGACTTTCGCCAGTCTCGCGAAAGCGCGAGAGCGGGGCCGGGCCGGGCAACTCGGCGGCGCATACCTCAAGTTCGAGAAGCGAGAGCGGCCGACGCGAGGCCCAACTGATAGGGCCACGTGCAGCCGCCCTGCTCCAACAACGACCCAATCTCCAAGTACCAGCACTGCTGACCGCTTCGAGGGAGGTACGAGCACGGCGGAGATGAGGTGCAACAACGAACAACAACGTCCCGAGAATCTCCTTCACAGCCTATCGCCCTTAACAACACGGCCCCAAGCGTCATGTACAGAGCATATCCGAGCACTATGCCGTGCAGCAGAATAAGCCACGGTTCCGCGACTGTCCGTTAGATTCCACTTGGCGAGCCGCCCGTCGGTGGTCCCAAATCCAACGCCAGCCAAGATCGACTACTCTGGGTAACCGACCTTGTCATACGAAAATACTCCGCTCGGCACGTACCAGCTTCACGAGCGTTCGCGATCGCTCCGCGCCCACCCCCAACGCCTTCCGGAGGGTCTCGGCAGAGACCGGACGCTGATACCGCTCACGATGCCGTTGATCCTCACGCCGCGCCCGCTCCAGCAACTCGTCATCCACGCTCGCGTTCTCTGACAGCTCCGCAGAAACGCTGTCCAGGTCGGCGGTATGCCTCTGCCACGCCAGTCGGCCACCCGGTCGCTTGTACAGCGGCCAGCGCCTGCAGCAGAACCGGCCCCACCTCCGCCCAGCCGATCAGCAACAACGGACCCACCGCACCGACGATCGGGGGTTCGGCGACGTTCCATGCCAACGTCACCACGCTCGACGCCCAGCAACAGGCGGCGAGCCGGCCGGATCACTTCATCGGGAGCGCCCCGCCACGACAGATACCGAATCGCGATCAGCAGCCCGATCACCGACAGATCCACTGCAGGCGCCACCAGCGGTGCAACCCAGACCGGCACCCCTAGCCGAAGGCCAACGTGAACGCCGACGTACAGCAGGTTCCGCCGGTGCTGCCCGGTGCGCGGGTGATCTGCATCGGGCTGAACTACCTCAAGCACGTTGCCGAAGGCAGCTTCCGCGATCAGGACCTGCCGCCTTACCCGTCGCTGTTCGCCCGCTGGACGGCATCGCTCACCGTCGGAGGCACCCCGATCCCCGTACCCGCCAACGAAGAGGGCGTCGACTGGGAGGGCGACGTCATGGCCTACGTTGGATCCACGCTCGTCGACGCCACGCCCGAGCAGGCGCTGGCCGGCGTCGTCGGCTACTCGACGTTCAACGACGTCACGTCGCGGCGGCCCAGAAGCTCACCAGCCAGTGGATCCTCGGCAAGTACGGCGACAGCTCCGGGCCGCTCGGCCCGCTGCCGACGTCGCTGCTGGCGGCGATCGTCGGAGCCCACGCGTTCCAGGGCGCCCGCTGGACCGTGGCCGGCGAGGTGGCCCGCGCGCTGGGCAACCAGCACCCCACGATCGTCCCATATGGAGCGTTCGCGACCCGGGACGGCACCATCCAGCTCGCGGTCGGCAACGACCACCAGTGGCGCGCCGTCGCGCTGGCCACCGGACTCGACCCCGCGGATCCGCGCTTCACCACCGCCCGCGACCGGGTCCGCCACCGCGACGAGCTGACCGCCGCCCTGGAAAAACAGCTGGGCGAGAGCACTTCCGCGGACTGGCTCCGCCGGTTCGCCGAGGCCGGCGTCGTAGCGGGAAAGGTGCGCACCCTGGACGAGGTCTACACCTGGGACCAGACCCTCAGCCAAGGTCTGTTCATCGACGTCGACCACCCCGTCCTCGGCACGATCCGGCTGCCGGGACCGCCGCTGCGGATGGCGAGCCTCGACGGCACCGAGATTTCGCGCACCGACACCGCTCCCCCGGCGCTGGGCCAGCACGACGAGGAGATCCGCGCCTGGCTGGACGCCGGATGAGACGCCTCAGCCGGCGAGTACCTGCTGGATCGCGGGGCCGACGGTCGCGACGATCTGGTCGATGTCGGCGGCGGCGATCACGGGCACCCCGATGATCCGCCTGCTGGTGACGATGCCGACCAGCATCGCCGCCGCCAGGCCGGCGCGCAGCATCGCGTCGCCTCCCCCACCGGAGCCGTGCAGCAACCGGGACTGGATGAAGTCGCGCAGCTGCACGCGCGCGTTCTCGTTGCCGACCGCGCCGCGCAGCATCGCCATCAGGGGCTCCGACTCCTCGGCGCTGCCCTCCCACGCCCGCAGGTAGGCGCGCACCACGCGTTCGCCGAGGTGCTCGTCAGGTCCCTCGAACGCGGTATCGAACCGTTCCAGCGCGGACGCCGGGACGGCCATGACGGCGGCGAACAGGTCGTCCTTCGAGCGGAAGAACTGCATCACCTGGGAGGCGTCCACTCCGGCGTCGGCGGCGATGCGGCGGATCGTGGTCCCGGCGAAGCCGTCCCGGGCGAACCGCGCTCTCGCCGCGTCGAGCACGGCCTGCCGGGTACTGCCGGGGCCGGGCTTGCGGCCGCGACGGACTCCCGCTGCCTGCTCCTGCGCGGTCATACGGACGAGTGTAACGGCCATTGCATTTTTCTCCACAAGCGTTGAGTTTTTGCCGGATCGGTCGTAGCGTCAGCCTCGGGCAGGAACACGTGCCCGAGCGAGAGGAGCCCGTCATGAGCGAGGACCAGAAGGTGTTCGTGCCGTCCCAGCCGCTGCCGCCCGCCCGGACCGGGGTGCTGACGCCGTTCGAGCCGGGCACCCGGACCCTCGAGGCCGGCTTCCGCCTCGCCCCGCCATTCCGCCCGCTGCCCGTCGACGTCGTCTTCGAGAAGGACGTCGCGGTGCAGCTGCGTGACGGCGTGACGATCCACGTCGACGTGTTCTGCCCGGTCGGCACGGAACCCGTGCCGGTGATCGTGGCGTGGAGCCCGTACGGCAAGGGACAGGGCTCGTCCGCGAGCGTCATGGGCGTCTTCGGCATGGTCGGCCTCGACAACGGGATCGTGTCCGGGCTGGAGAAGTTCGAAGGCCCGGACCCCGCGTACTGGTGCGCCCGGGGCTACGCGATCTGCAACCCCGACATCCGGGGCGTCGTCGACTCCGAGGGCGACAGCGTCCTGTGGGACCGCCAGGAGGGCCGGGACTGCTTCGATCTCGTCGAGTGGCTGGCACAGCAGCCGTGGTGCACCGGCAAAGTCGGGATGAGCGGCACGTCCTACCTCGCGGTGGCGCAGTGGTTCACCGCCGCCGAGCAGCCGCCGCACCTGGCGGCGATCAACCCGTGGGAGGGCGTCAGCGACGTCTACCGCGACTTGGTGATGCGCGGCGGGATGCCCGACACCGGGTTCGTCCGGCAGCTGCAGGAGGGCAGCTTCTTCGGCAAGAACCGGAAGGAGGACGTCCTCAGCGAGGCCGAGCTCCACCCGCTCGCAGACGGCCTCTGGGAACAGAAGATCCCCGACTTCGAGCGGATCACCGTGCCCGCCTACGTCGTGGCGAGCTACTCCAACACCCTGCACACCGCCGGCACCTTCCGGGCCTGGCGGCGGATGGCCAGCCCCGAAAAGTGGCTGCGCATCCACAACACCCAGGAATGGCCCGACTACTACGACGAGGCCAACGTCGAAGATCTGCGTCGCTTTTTCGACCACTACCTCAAGGACGTCGACAACGACTGGGAGCGCACCCCCCGGGTCCGCTACTCCGTCCTCGACCTGCAGGGCGGCGACCAGGTCAACCTCCCCGCGGACTCGTTCCCGCCGGCCGATGTCACCGCGACCAAGTACTACCTCGACGGCCGCACCCGCACGATGACGACCACCATCCCCACCGGCGAGGCCGCCGTCGCCCACGCGGTCGGCGCGAACCCGGACGCAGTGTCCTTCCTGGCGCGATTCGACGAGGACACGGTGCTCGTCGGCTACCCGAAGGCACACCTGTGGGTCGAGGCCCGCGACGCCGACGACATGGACCTGTTCGTCCTCGTGCAGAAGCTCGACGCCCACGGCACACCGTTGCAGGCTTTCACCGTTCCCAACCGCAGCGCGGTGGTCCACGACCTCACCGACCACGGCGCGTCGATCCTGTGCTACAAGGGCTCGGACGGACGGCTGCGCGTCTCGGCCCGGCACCTCGACGAAAAACTGTCCACAGAGGACGTTCCGGCCCACAGCTTCGACCGGGTCGAGCGTCTCGCCACCGGCGAGATCGTCGACGTCGAGATCGACCTGTTCCCGATCGGGCTGTCCTTCCGCGCCGGCGAGCAACTGCGCTTCGTCGTCAGCTCCCGCAACCTCCTGGGCACCCTCATGCCCGGCATCCAGGAGTACACCGGCGCCAACCGCGGCGAGCACGTCATCCACACCGGCGGCGACCACGCCTCGTACCTGCAACTCCCCGTCCAGACCCGCTGACCACTGAAGGGACCACCATGAGCAGCAGCACAGCCACCATCAGCAGCGCATGGGTCCGACTGACGGGCGACCACGACGACAGCGCCATCGCGCGGTTCGAGGTCCGCGCCGCCCATCGCGCCCTCGCGCTGCTCAAGGCCAAGCTCGGCCGCGAGCGCCTCCTCGACCTCCTCGCCGACGAGATCGCCGCGGGCGAGGCGTACCTGCGCGACCAGGTCGCGCGCTCGGCCGGCGAGGAGACGACCGGCACGACGACGCTGCATGCGCAGGGCATCACCGCGGCGCAGTTCACGGGCTGGCTGTCGCAAGCGTTCGGGCGGGAGGACGTTCTGCTCGCCGGACACCCGGAGCACTACTCCATCCACGCCGGCGGCGGCAGCGTCAACATCGTCGAGACCCTCGGCGACCACATCTGCTCGTTCTACATGCGCGAATGGGACGAGGCAGCAACCCCCGCAGCGCCGGCCAGCCGCCGATCGCGCATGGTGCTCGAGGACGGCACCATCGTCGGCGGCATCGCCAACTCTTTTACCGACGTCGAAGGCGGATTCACCGCCAGCCTCTCGGTGACGCTCCCGGCCTCGTGCGGCCCGACGGTCGTCGAGCACCACCTGGAGCACTTCGCGGTGGAGTTCCACAACTGGATCCTCCGAGCCGCGTCGGAATCATCGGAACACTCCGACGGCTGAGCTCAGGCCTCCGAGGACCGTCCCGGTGAACTCGCCGGCGGGCATCAACGCACACTCTCGACGCCGTTCCGGGCCCAGGCCGCGCACTCGGCGGCGAACGCCAGCTGACGCAGGTGCAGCGCATGGCTGTGGTTGGTACCGCGGACCACGCTCGCGTCCACGAACGGCGCGGAGGTGAACATCGCCGCAAACGTTTCGACGTTCTCCGGATTGCTGTCCCACAACGCGTCGAACTCCGCCAGCGCGCAGTGGACCGGGACACGCACGTCCGGCGCCAGGGCGGGCAGGTACTCACAAGGCCGCACGGGTGCCTGCGCGGTGTAGGCCTCCGGGGGCCGAACATCACATGGCCGTGGGGCAGCTCGACGGTCCGGCGGTAGGGAACCCAGCGTTTCGGCCGCGCCGCCCGACGGGATCACCGCACTCAGCCCGGTCGCCGAAACGCCGATGAGGGAAGAGACCCGGCCGGCTCGCCGCGATCATCCCGCCGATCGAATGACCGACCAGGAACACCTCCCGGCTGCCCGCGTCCGCCGTCACGGCGGTGATGGCTGCACTCAGCAGTTCGGCGTACCGTTCGAAAGTGTTGACCGCGGGGTCGAGTGAGGTGCTGCCGCCGTCACCGGGCCGGTCGAAAGCCACCACCTGGTGCCCGATGGTGGCGGACCACAGTGGCCTACCGTGGCGGGCTCGCGGACGGACTGCCGTCGGGGAAGAACAGTCCACCCGTCGACGACGCTTGCCTCCCCGCCGCTGAAGGACCGGTGGAAATCGATCGTCGCGAGCTTTTGGTTATCGGAACGAAGGGGCAGCCCCGCCGAATTGTCCCGGCTCGGTCTCTCCGCCGCCGGAGCGGCGCTCGCCGGTGCGGTAACCGAGATCATGCTTCTGACGGGCGCCGACGCTGACCACACGGGCGGCTGGGACTTCCAGGTCACGGCCGCCGCGCCGGGGTGTGGAGCACTATCCCCACGCCGTCGAACTGGGAATTCCACGACTTCGGCAGCTACCACTACCGCGGCGATCTCGTACCGGCTGGAAGGCAACTCCCGCCTTCGGATCACCCCGCCGGCGCCGTGGGCCGGCCACTGCATCTTCCTGGTGTTCGAAGCCGCCATGACCGACGCCGACGTTCGATCAACCGCGCTTCGGCGGGGCCGGTGCACCACGGCGGCTTCTACCGCTTCCGGTACGACGTGACGACGCTGCTGGAGCTCGGCGGGGCGAACCTGCTTGAGCGACCGTCAGCAAGGAATCGGCTTGACCACCTGGCGTTCCATGACGTCGCAACCGCAGTCGGGGTCTGGGCAGCTCGATGTGCTCAGCGGCGGCTCTCACCGGTGAGCTAGCTGCGTTGGAGTAGTACAGGACGGCGTCGACCTTCGTGAAGATGTAGGCGCCGTTGATCCGGGCGGTGCTGCTGGCCGCCGCATTCCTCTACTCCCCGATGGAGACGTTGGTGCTGCCGGCGTTGCCGGCCCTCAGCGCGTCCCTGGACAGCTCGGCCAAGTCGACGGCGTGGGTGCTTACCACGTTCCTGCTCTCCGCCGCGGTCAGTACCCCCGCTCATCGGCAAGCTCGGTGACTGCTACCGCCGTCGCCGGGCCCTGGTGGTCGTCGTCCTGGTGGTTGTCCTGGTGGCCCTTCGCGATCGGGTCGACGGGTGTGCGCGATGGCCGGCAGGATCGGGTGACCGCCTGAACACGGTCGTGCTCTATGAAGCTGGAAGCCACCGGTCCCTTCGCGGCCCGGAACGCCGGCTCTGCGGCGCGGCACGGCGCCGGACCGACGACCCCCCACTCACCGAGATAGCGAAAACCCTGACCTTCCGCGAGATCGACTTCCTCCGTGCCCTGCGCGATTACGCGGGCCGGCAACGCCGATTGGCGCCTGACGCTGCACGGCCGGCGGTGATGCGCTGTCGACCTGTCGTACCGCGGTACTACCCGGCAAGCTGGATTGCCGCCCTCGGTACCACGTCAGGGTCCGAAACCTTTCCTACCGTTGAGGAAGAACGGGCCGGGACAACCGGTCCGCGGATCCAGGGGATGAACGATGATCGAAGCACACCAGCTGACGAAGAGATACGGGGAGAAGACGGCGGTCGACCAGCTGGACTTCACCGTCCGGCCGGGCACCGTCACCGGGTTTCTGGGGCCCAACGGCGCGGGCAAGTCCACCACGATGCGGATGATCGTCGGACTGGACGCGCCGACCAGCGGCTCGGTCAAGGTCAACGGCCGCCGCTACGCCGAGCACACCTCGCCGCTGCAGGAGGTCGGGGTCCTGCTCGAGGCGAAGTCCGTCCACAGCGGCCGGTCGGCGTTCGACCACCTGCTCGCGCAGGCGCAGACCCACGGCATCCCACGACGGCGGGTCGACGAGGTGATCGAGCTGACCGGGCTGCAGACGGTGGCGAAAAAGCGCGCAGGGAGCTTTTCCCTCGGCATGGGCCAGCGGCTGGGGATCGCCGCGGCCCTGCTCGGCGACCCGGCCACGATCATGCTCGACGAGCCGGTCAACGGCCTGGACCCTGAGGGCGTCCTCTGGATCCGCAACCTGCTCAGCGGGCTCGCGGCCGACGGCCGTACCGTGTTTGTCTCGTCGCACCTCATGAGCGAGATGGCGCTGGTCGCGGAGCACCTCATCGTCGTCGGCCGCGGGCGCCTGCTCGCCGACACCACCGTGCACGACCTCATCCGCGACGCCGGCGGCGACACCGTCCACGTGGCCACCGCGGACCCCGCGCGTCTGCGCGAGGTCCTGGCCGGTCACGGCGTCGAGATCGCCGGCCGCACCGGTTCCGAGGAACTGCAGGTGAAGGGCCTCTCGGCGCGCGCCATCGGCCTCAAGGCCGCCGAGCACGGCATCGCTTTGTTCGAGCTCTCCGCCCGGACCGTCTCCCTGGAGGAAGCGTTCATGGACCTGACCCGCGACGCCGTCGAGTACCACGGCGTCACCACCGGCATCGACGCGCTCGGGAGGGCAGCATGAGCACCCTCGCGCCAGAAGCCGCCCGCACCGTCCGGCCTGTCTACCGGGTGACGGGGCGTCACGTCCTGCGCTCGGAGTGGACGAAACTGTGGTCCCTGCGCTCCACCTGGATCACCCTGGTCCTCGGCCTGGTGTTCCTGGTTGCCTTTGGGCTGATCTCCGCCGCGCGGTACCAGTCGAACGTCAGCTCCGGCGAGCCGCTGGACGCGGACTTCGCCCACGCGACCGCCCTGAGCCTGTCGCTGTTCGGCACGAATTTCGCGCAGCTGGCGCTGGGTGTGCTCGGCGTACTCGTGACCGCCGGCGAGTACTCCACCGGCATGATCCGCTCGACGCTGACCGGGGTCCCGCGCCGGCTGCCCGTGCTGTGGTCCAAGTCGGCTGTGTTCGGCGTCGTCGCGCTGCTCGTCGGCACGGCCGGGGCGTTCCTCGCCTTCGTCTTCGGCAACGCCATCGTGGCCGGGACACCCGCGGCGATATCCCTGTCGGACTCAGGCGTGGTGCGGAGCCTGATGGGTACTGGCCTCTACCTGGGCCTGGTCGGCGTGATCGGGGTCGCGCTCGGCGCGCTCCTGCGCTCGGTCGCCGGCGGCATCTCGGTTCTCGTCGCCGCGCTCATGCTGATCCCGGGCCTGATCTCGCTGCTCCCGGCGTCGTGGCAGGGCGACCTCAGCCCGTACCTGCCCAGCAACGCGGGACAGGCGATGTTCGCCCTCACCCACGACGCCACCACCCTGTCACCGACCGCCGGGATGCTGGTCTTCGCCGGCTGGACGGTCCTGGCGCTGGGCGCCGCCGCCTACCGGCTCGCCCGGTCCGACGCCTGACGACGCCCACCGCCGGCACGGCCCCCTGGTGCCGCGCCGGCGGTTTTCCGCCACGATGAGCAGGTGACAACCGTGCCCGACGACGACCAAGCCGCGGCGCCGTCGTGGACCGGATCCCCGCTGGTCGCGCGCTTGACGGCGTACGGCCAGCAGCTCCGGCAGTCCGACCGGCGCCACCCGTGGGTTCTGGACCTGGGGGTGATCGCCGCGCTGTTCCTGTTGTTCTGCGTGCCGGACCTGGTCCCGCATGACGACGGGCGCGGGGCCGACGAGTTGCGGCTCGCGTTCACCCACTTGCCGGCGGCCGGCACCCTCGCGCTACACGCCGGTCTGCTGCTGCCGCTGTTCTGGCGGCGCCGGGCCCCCTCGGTGGCGCTGGCTTTGACCGCGGCGGTGTTCGTCGTCCAGTGGTCGCTTGGGGTTTTCCTGCGCGCCGACGTCGCCCTGCTCGTCGCGCTCTACAGCGTCACCCTGCACGCCCGGCCGCGGCACCTGCCGTGGGCGGGCGCCGGTGTGGCCACGCTCCTGCTCCCCGTGGCGGCCCGCGTTTCCCGCGCGGTGTCGTTCTGGGAGGCTTTGTTCTTCCTGCTGACCGCTGTCACCGCGGCCGTCGCGCTCGGGCTGGCCGTCCGGATCCGCCGGGCTCAGCTGGCGACCCTGCGCGATCGTGCACGGCAGCTGGAGATCGAGCGGGACCAGCGCAGCAGGCTGGCCGCCGCCACCGAACGCACCCGGATGGCCCGCGAGATGCACGACATCGTCGGCCACAACCTGTCGGTCATCATCACGCTGGCCGACGGCGGCGCCTACGCGGCCGACCTCACCCCCGAACGCAGCAAGCAAGCGCTCGAGCTGGTCGGCGACACCGGCCGGGAGGCGCTGGGGGAACTGCGGCGCATGCTGGGTGTCCTGCGGGAGAAGGCAGACGCCCCGGAGCTGGACCCCCAGCCGGGAATCGGCGACCTCGACGCCCTGTGCACGAGGATCCGGGCCGCCGGCCCGGAGATCTTCCTCCGGTCGGCCGGCGAACTGGACACGCCCGACCGCGGGGTGCAGCTGATGACCTACCGGATCGTCCAGGAGGCGCTCACCAACGCGCTCAAGCACGCCGGGCCGCGCACCCGGATCGACGTCTCGATCGCCGTCGAGGGGGCGGCACTGCGCATCGGCGTCCAGGACACCGGCCCACCCGACGGCGCCTCGCGGCTGGAGCGACCCGCCGAAGAGGGACACGGGATCGCCGGGATGCGGGAACGCGCGGCCCTGTACGGCGGCACGGTCACCGTCGGCCCCACTCCCGGGGGTGGGTGGGCCGTGCGGGCCGTCCTGGACCTCAGCCCGATCCCGATCTCTCCCGGCGGTGTGCTGTGACGACAGTCCTCATCGTCGACGACCAGCCGCTGCAACGGTTCGGCTTCCGAATGCTGCTCGACGCGACGCCGGACACCGACGTCGTCGGCGAAGCCGCGCACGGCGCCGAAGCGGTGCGCCGGACCGCGGAACTACGGCCCGATGTCGTCCTCATGGACATCCGCATGCCCGGCATGGACGGCATCGAAGCCACCCGGCAGATCCTCGCCACCGGCGGCCGGTCCCGCGTCCTCGTCTTGACCACTTTCGACCTGGACGAATACGCCTACGCGGCACTGCGCGCCGGAGCGAGCGGATTCCTCCTCAAGGACGCCCATCCCGAAGAACTGCTCGCCGGCATCAGGGCGGTCGCGGGCGGTGACGCCGTCATCGCCCCGGCGCTGACCCGGCGGCTCCTCGACACCTACGCCCAGCGGCTTCCGGCCGGCAGCGCCGATCCGCCACCCCGGACCGATCCCCGCTGGCTGTCCCTGACTGAACGCGAGCAGGAGATCCTCGTCGCCATCGGCAACGGGTGGACCAACGGCGAGATCGCCGAACGCCTGGTGCTGTCGGAATCCACGGTCAAGACCCACGTCGGCCGGGTACTGGCGAAGCTGGGCGCCCGGGACCGCGTCCAGGCAGTGATCTTCGCCTACGACCTCGGCCTGGCCCACCCGAACACACCGAGTTAGACCACCCCCTCCTCCCGACGACGCTCTCCCAGGGGTCGCTCCGAAGAACTGTGGTGAGGCCGTCGACCGAAGTGGATGGGGCGGTTGCCTCAGCACATCGCATTTCGTAGCGACGCCAGGCCACCGAGCCGTCGTGTTCGAACGTCTCTGTGGGCCAGAGTAGGGATTCGTCAACTCAGGTTGACGCCTCGTGAACGTCAGCTTATGCTGACGCCATGGAGACGCGGATGCAGATCGCCGAGAGCGCGGCGAGCGCCGATCCCGAGGTGGGCTTGCGGGCGGTGGCGGCGTTGCGCGTGCTGACCGAGGAACTGGAGGCGCTGCAGGTAGACCGAGCCCGCCGCGCCGGGTGGTCCTGGCAGGACATCGCGGCCCGGCTCGGGGTCACGAAACAAACGGTGCACCGCAAGCACGGGCGCAGAATCCGGGGGCAGGCATGAGGAATCCACCATTCGACGACGACGTCCGGGCGCTGGTGCGCACCGCACAGGACCGAGCGCGGGCGTTGGGGCATCCGGGGATCGGGTGCGAGCACCTGCTGTACGCGATCGCGCATTCGCCGACGCCGGTGGGCGAGGTGGCCAGGGTGCACGGCGTGACGGCTGATGGTGTCGCGGCGCAGACGGAGCGATTGCTGAACGGGCCGCGCAGCGTGTTCGACGGCTTGGACGCCGAGGCGCTGGCCACGATCGGTATCGACCTGCAGGCGGTGCGGGACGCGGTCGAGGCCCGCTTCGGGCCGGCGCCGGCGCCTCGGCCGCGGATCTGGCGTCGGCGGCGGGTCCGCCTGCCCGGTCATTTGCCGGTCACCGGCCGGGCGCGGTCGTGCCTCGAGACGGCGGTGCAGGACGCGGAGCGGGGCGGGACGTGCGTTGCCGAGCACCACGTTGGCGCGGCGGTGGTTGGCGCGGACGGCGGTCTGGTGCCGCCGATCCTGGCCGCCCTGGGTGTCTCGCCGCCGCAGTTGCGCACCGCGATCCTCGCTCGCGCCCGCCGATGACCAGGCGTCGCCTGCTGTGGGCAGTGTTGGGTCTTGCGTCGGTGCTGTGGGCGGGGAGCTGGCGGATCATTTACCTGGAGGTGACGCGGTGGCACCACATGGACTCGCACCTTCGATTCACCACCTCCTCGCCCGGCTTGCCGGTGATTACGCTAAGGGCCGTTGCGGGCGCGGCACCCCTGGCCGCTTTGGCTGCGGCCGCGTTGCTGGCGCGAAGGTCGTGCGCGCGTCGGAAATAAGCAGGCGTGCAAGCAGGCCACCGCAAGCCAGACCTGTCAGGGCGTTGTCCTCGATCTCCGATCTGACGGCCAATAATGCGACGACCACGATGCTGGTCAACGTGCTGATCTTGGTCGGGCAGTTCCAGCGCGACCTGCAGAACGAGCTCACCCGCGAAGGTCTTGCCGCCGCCCGCAGCCGCCGGTGCGGTCCCGGGGCGCCGCTCCCGCGTCGAGCAGCTCGGGGTGTGCGAGCGGGTCCGCCGCGCCT
Organism: Amycolatopsis sp. cmx-4-37; assembly: GCA_049998055.1. GTDB lineage: Bacteria > Actinomycetota > Actinomycetes > Mycobacteriales > Pseudonocardiaceae > Amycolatopsis. Next base: position 179,180 of record JAEBEK010000013.1, read on the forward strand.
ATCTCGCCGGGGTCAGCATCGCGGCGCTGGCCCGCCGTCACGATTTCAGCCGGGTCGCGAGCTGCACCGCCGTCGCCGACCTGTTGCCGGGTCGGCGCGGCCTCCTCGCCGACCAGTCGCGGCGACGGAGGCGGTGCGCGTGGAGATCCCCGGCCAGATCGCCGCGCACTTCACCGACCACGACGGCCTGGCCGCACCGGAACGGCAGGCCCTGCGCCGCGGCCGCCGGGTCCGCCGCGGCCAAGGCTACAGCCTCACATCACCGTACCGGCCGAGGTCCATCACACTCTGCTCGCCGCCGCCGTCCTCACCGCCGAGGCCGCTCCTCCCGCCGACCGCAAGGCCTATCGGGTTTACGCCGAACGACTCGCTGGCTCTACCACCGCACCGTGATGATCCGCGGGCTCTCGCCCGCACGGTTGATCGCCGCTGCGCCGGAGTAAGTCGCCCGTATCGGGTACGAGCTTCGCCCGAAAACAGGCGGCGACCTGCCAGATGACCCGCCGGCCATCGGGGTGGCCGGTAAATCACAGTCATCCCCACAGGCCGCCGCCTCATTCTTGTCGGCCTCCACCGCTCCTGCACTGTGCCTTCCTGGCAGGGTGCCGGCTCGCGTCTCGCCGCCTCCGGTCGCCTTGCCGCTAGCCTGGGGAGATGGCGGGTGTGCTACTGATGCTGGCGGCGTTGATCGTGGTGGTGGTCCTGGCGCGCACCGGACGGGTCAGCGTGCCGGTGGCGTGCGGGCTGGCCACGGTGTTCGTCCTGGGCGCGGTGATCGCGGAGCTGACCGACAACGTCGTCGATCACGACGGGCTCACCCGCGCCGATCCCGTCGAACTGGACTGGGTGATCGCTCACCGCAACGGGGCACTGACGCCGTTGGCGATCGGTGTGAGCAATACTGGGGACACCGCGTCGATGGCGAGTCTGGCCCTGGTGGTGTGCGCGGTGCTGGCGTGGCGACGCCGGTGGGCGCCGATGGTGCTGGTCGCCGTGGCCACCGCAGGCGCCGGAGCCCTGGTCCTCGTGCTCAAGACACTTATCGGGCGGGTCCGGCCTCCAGTGGCCGACCACTTGGTAACCGAAACCAACCAGTCTTTCCCCTCCGGGCACAGCCTTGGCTCCACGGTTGTGCTCGGCGTGATCGCGGCCGTGGTAGTTCTGCATGCCCGGCGACGTGCGGTGCGGGTGGTTGTCGTGGTGCTGGCCGCGCTGGCGGTGGCCGCGGTCGGGGTGTCGCGGCTCTACCTCGGTGTGCACTGGCCCACCGACGTCCTCGGCGGCTGGTCCCTCGGCTTGTGCTGGCTGACCGCCTGCCTGACCGCCTACACCCGCTGGCAGCACGCACCAACCCCACCGCCTGCCCCCGCGAATCCGGTATCCGCCTGCTGACCAGGGGGTACGTCAGGTCAGGGGAACACGCCGCCGAGCCGAGGATTCTCCGGGGCCCGGCAGGTTTCCGCTCATCACCACGGGTACCGGGACACAGACGGAACACGATATCTGCAGTCCACGCGGCGGATCCGCGGCGTGTGTAAGAGCGGCCCCGCCGGTCAAACAGCTGCCGATGGGGCCGCTCTGCGGGTGCAACCGGATTCGTCAATCCGGGGTGATGCCGGTGGCCTGGGCGACGAGCTGGACGGCCAGGTCGCGGACTTTCCGGTTTTCCTGGTGGGACCGCTCGACCAGCAGGGTGAAGGCTTGGTCGGCGCTGATCTGCCGCAGCGCCATGAGAATTCCTTTGGCCGGTCGATCACCGCGCGGCTGGCCAGGGCGGTGCGCAGGCGCTCGGCGGTGTCGCGGGCTCGGCTGTAGCGGCAGTGGACGCGCAGGGCGGCGGTGGCGGCGCTGGTGTAGAGCTCGAGCAGCTTCTCCTCCAGCTCGGCGAAGCCGTGGCTCTGGCTGCTGTAGCAGTTCACCGCGCCGGAGCGCCCGTCGGTGACGACCAACGGCGCGGACAAAATGCTGCCGAACCCGGCGGCCACGGCGTCGCGGAGGAAGGCCGGCCATTGCCCGGCCGCGTCGGCGACGGAGATACGCACCAGCTTCCCGGTGTTCGCCGCCTCGATGCAAGGGCCGTCGCCGGCGGTGTACTGGTTGTGGTCGAGGGCGGTGACGATGTCGCTGGTGCTGGCGGCGGTCTCCGGTTGCTGGTCGGTCAGCAGAGTGATGGTGGCCTCCTCGACCCCGGGCACGGCGTGGACGACTTGGGCGCACATCCGGTGCAGCAGCACGGCGAAGTCGTCCCCGGTGTCCAGTGCCGCCGTTAACGACTCCAGAGCGCCGGTGACCTCGCCCAGCAGCGTGTGCCAGGACTTGTCGTGGGGATATTGCATGAACTGTGTTCTCCTGCCGAAACCACCCGACGCGCAGCGCCAGGGCCGCAAGCGAGCGAAGGGCAGGGGCCGACACCGCCACCGCGACAGGGGATCGCGTGAGGGGGTTCTTCCGGGCCCGCTGCTGGACGAGGAGGAGGCGCTGCACTTGCGTCCCGCGACGAGGTCCCTTCGGCGTTCGCGCTCGAATCATGTGACGCCAGGGTGGCGCACCGTCCGACCGGTACGCACGAGGAACCTCGGCTGGCGGATCCTAGCGGGCCCACCCCCCGCCCAGCCGCGCATTCCTCCTCGCGGTCACCCCCCGCCTGACCCGGCCGGGAGCAACACGCGTGTACCCCGCGACGGCGGGCCCTGCGGTGGGTGATGATGGGGCGGTGACCTTTCCCGATCCCGAGGTCGGCGGCGTCCCGGATGATCCCCAGACCATGCTCACGATCTCGAGCCGCCGCGTCGGCGAGGCGACGGTGCTCGCCGTCGGCGGCGAGGTGGATCTGGCGACCGCGGACCGGATGGCCGAGGTGGTCAGCACCGTCCTGGGCACCGGGCGGCCGGTGCTCATCATCGACCTGACCTCGGTGATGTTCTTCTCCTGCGCAGGCCTGTCGGTTCTGGTCGCGGCCCACCAGCAGGGCGGCCAGGCCACGCACGTGCGGGTCGTGGCCGGGCCGGTCGCGGACCGGGCGATCACCGCGACCAGGCTGGAGCACCTGCTGCCGGTGTTCGGCTGCCTCGACGACGCCCTCCACACACCCTGACTTTCCCCGTGTCGGCGCGCGGCCGGGTGAAATCCTGGGGCCGGACGTATCCGAGAGGTTCGATGAGGAAAGGTCCCGCCATGCCCGCCGAACCGCACTCCTCCGTCGACGCCGTTCCCGATCTCGAACGCGTTCAACGCAGGTTTCCACCGCATCGTCCAGCGTTTGCGGGCGGCGCCGGTCGGGTCCAAGCTCATGACCGCCATGTAGACACACTTGAGCGCGGCCTGCTCGTTCGGGAAGTGCCCGCGAGCCTTCACAGCGCGGCGGATGCGAGCGTTGACGCTCTCGATCGCGTTGGTCGAGCAAATCACCCGCCGGATCTCCGGATCGAACGTCAGGAACGGCACGAACTCCACCCACGCGTTGTCCCACAACCGCACGGTTTCGTGTCGATGAACATTATCGGATACACCGGGTCCAGTGGCCGGTTCTGCTACTCCACCATGCTCTCGACCACTTTGTCGGTGATCGTGGAGATCGTCTGCCGGGACACCTAGGCCTCATAGATTTCGGCCAGGTGCGCGGAGACCTCGCCGGTCGTGAGTCCCTTCGCGGCCAGGGAGATCACCATCTCGTCCACGCCGCCCATACGTTTCTGTCGCTTGGCCACGATCCTGGGCTCAAAGCTGGCGTCCCGGAACGCGCCACGGCGGGACGGCAGACATTGAGACGATCAGGTGATTCTCGTACTCCCAGTTCTCCGCCGGCTCCAGTTCCGGCAAAGTCGAGCCGTCGCCCGACTCGACTCAGGAGCGCAGCGCGTGCCTTTCAACTCGAACCAGCCCAGAGGACCCGACGGCAAATGGATCAAAAAAGGTGGCGTCTTCGGCGCGGCCGTCTTGGCGACAGTTGTGGCGGCGGCGAGCGGCGGAGACGCAGTCACTTCGGTCGGCGCCGGGCTTGACGCTGCGACGACCCGGAGCGTGTCCGACGCGGAGACGGCCAACAGCAAAAAGGCCGCACGGAACGGCGATCGCGCCGAGGCATGGCGACGGCTGACTCTCAAGGAGATCAGGAAGCAGCTCAAGAAGGACTTGCGCTGCGCCGTCCAGTCGTTCGGACAGGTCCAGCAGTTCTTCCTGCGTCGTCCGTGCGACAAGCTTGACCAGCTGCTGTTCGTCGTGCAGGACAAGAACGGAAACACGATCGCCGGCTCGGTCACGTGGGTGAAGATGCCGTCGGCCGAATCAGCCACACAGCTCGGCAGGCTGGAAGACACGTACGGATCCGGTGACGTGACTCCGTTCGGAACGGAAGTTCTCGAAGCGGGCGGCTTTCGTTTCACCGGAAAGCACTACCGGTCGCGGCTGGACGGGAAGCTGGTCGTCATCGCCGAAACTGACCCGGTCAAGGGCCACCCATCCGAGGCGTTCCTCAAGCAGGTCGCCGACGTCGCGGATGTCCTCCCGCCGCCGTGACGACGTGGGCTGGTCCGTATGGATGCGGACCAGCCCCGACGGCGTCAGGCCTGGGGACCTCGTCGGACTCGACGACCTGCTGCTCATGGCGTCCGCCGGACCGAGCGGTCAGTGTGGCCCGGGAAAGCACGAAGTGGTCAAAGTGATTGCTTGCTTGCCGGAGTCGGCGGTGCCGTATTCGCCGGTGACAATGGCGTGGCGGGTCACCGGGCCGGGCCCGTACCGGCGCCCTGTTGGTCATCTGCCTTCGTCCCGAGGTAGATCCCGCTCGTAGGATGCGGTGCGCTGCAGTAGAGCCACACCTGGGGTCAGTCGACCACGGCGGTGATGGTGAGCGTGGTGTCTGCGTAGTTCATCAGGTAGGGGTCTGGGCAGACCCCCCTCTCAGTCGCAACGCCGACGGCACCTTCCGGAGATTCTCCGCGGAGACCGGACGCTGATACAGGCCGCCGGTGAGCACATCGGGCCCGCCGGCGACGTCTGGAGCTTCGCCGTCAGCGTGCTCGAGATGCTGACCGTGCCCCGCGACCTCGCACACGCCTTGCCGTCCGGCTTCATTCGCCGCCGGTTCGGCCTGATGCAGCGAATTGTAGGTCGTGCGGTTGCCGCGTTCCCGGCAGATGAATTTCGTCCAGGCGGCCGGCCGCTTTCCAGTGGCGGAGGACCCGGCGGCCGTAGTTGTGGGTGTTGGCCACCCGGTCGAGTTCGGCGCCGGTCGGGGTTCGGCCGTGCCCTCGTTCCGTCAGGTAGTGCTCCCACATGCGTTGCTCGGCGGTCAGGGCCGAACCGTCCGAGACGTCAGCGAGTCGCAGTCTCGGCGGCGTCTCGGCGGCAGGCTGCTCGGTCTCGCTCTGGGTCTCCCGGCGATGGCGGAGAGCGCGGTTAAGAAGTTCCACCGCCAGGAGCAGCGCCAGGGGTGGGCTGGCGGCGACGATGACACCGAGAACGGTCTGGTTGTCGGTCGAGCCGATGTTCGCACACAGCGAGAGCGAGATCCCGAACCCGAACGCCGTCCACGCGATACGACGGCCCGAGTCTCGCGCCGCCGTCCACAGCTCCACCGTCGCGATCGTGAGTAGACCGTCGACGATCAGTGGCCAGATCGCTGCCGTTGTCGCGTCGGCGCCGAAGCGGAGAGCGAATGTGCGGCCGTGCCGGTAGGAGGCATACGCCGCGCCGAGGGCCACCAAGGCTGTGCAGGCACATTGGACGACCAGGGATAGGCGCCACCGCGGTCCGGTCATGACACACCTCCGAGGGCAGGCCTGTGAGCGAGGGGGTGGGGTTCGCCGGTGAGGGCGGCCAGGGCGGTGGCTACGTCGTGGAGCGAGGCTTTGACATAGGTGACCGTCGCGCTGTCCGCAGAATCGGAATGACCGGCGTAGGCGTGCGCGACGCCGTAGCCGAACCGGCGCTCCACCCACGTCAAAGTGGTGTGGCGGAGCCAGTGGGTGGAGATGTTCTGGGTGTGCACCGACGGGACGTGCCGGCCGACCCGCTCCCACAGGTAGTCGTAGCGGCGCTTGGTGATCGGCTCGCCCGTGCGGTACCGCAACAATGGCCCGTCGGGGTGGGTTGCTCCGCGCTCGTCGGCGTGCGAGACCAGCAGTCTCATCAACGTCGGCGACACCGGCTGAAAGCGGCTCGTGCCGTCCTTCTCCCGCAGGTAGACGAGACATTGGGTCTCCTCCAGGTCTCGCCGCCGCAATCCCAGCGCTCCCCCGCGGCGGCACGCGGTCTCGGTGTGCAGTCTCAACAGGAGCGTGTCGAGATACGGGTCGTCTCCCGTCTCGGCCGCCGCAGCGTTGATCTCGATCAGCTCATGATCGGCCAGCGCCCGTCGCGGCGAGGGCAACCGGCGTGGTTTGGCGACCTTCAATGCCGGGTTCTCCGCCTCGGTCAAGATCCGGTCGGCGACCGCGTGCCGATAGAGGCAACGGATCGCGGCGATGAAGTTCTCCGCCGCGTTCCGCCCACCGCGCGAGTTCCGCCGCACCACCGCCTGCGCGCGGGATTCCTCAGCCAGTTGCTTGATCTCCGACGGCGACGGCTCATTCAACCGCCGACTCCCCCACGCCGCCTCCAGCCGACGCCAGTACGAGGAGTACGAGCGCGCCGTCGCCGCCGACACCGCCCGGGCAACCACCGGGATGTACTCGGTGAATGTCGGGACCTGGGGACGCTCCACCAGTTCGGTGAGCAGGTCGGCGGGGGCGATGCCCATCTTCGACAACAGCAGCCGCGCTGCGTCCAGTTCCATCTGGCTACTGGTCATCGGAACCTCCGGACAGGGAGGCGTGGTAGCCGAGAATCATCTGGTCCAGGGCCGTCAACGGGTGCACGACCAGGACACCGTGCTCCGGGTCAGCGACCAGCAGGACGTCATCACCGGCGGTCACGCCACACAGGCGGCGCAGCGCGACAGGCAGCACCACCGTCCGGCGCGTACCCAACCGGAACACTCCGCCAGGGTCGGGTTTCATCACCACCGAGGTCGCCACGCCGGTCGCAGCCAGCCGCACCGACGCCGGCCAGCCCAGCAACCGCAGCAGAGGCCGCACGCACACGCGGCCGGAGGCGTCGATGCGGGCGATCGCGTACGCCAGACCGCACCGGGACCGCCCAGGCGGCGGTGTCGGAAGTGGGAGCGGGACCGCGATCGGAGCCAACGGCGCCAGCAGCCCATCGACGCTCGCCCCGGGGATGACCGGAGCTACGAGAGCGCTCACGCCGACCACCCCGACCGGGTGACACGAGGCTGGAACGCAAGATGCCGACCACCAAAACCGGTGATCGGCGTGCCGTGAGAGGATCGGTGAAAGTTCACCACTTTTGGTGTCCGAGGGGGGACTTGAACCCCCACGCCCGTTAAGGGCACTAGCACCTCAAGCTAGCGCGTCTGCCATTCCGCCACTCGGACCTGCTGAAGAAAGAGTATACGGCTGCTCCGCGCCCTGCTTCAGGGGGGTCTGGATCCGTGCCTGCGTCGGCTCTGGCATGATCTGCGAGTTTTGGGTCTCCTGCATCGATTCAGCGAACACGCGGACCGGCTCCTGGTAGCTGTAACGCTCCGGGCCTGCCGGGTCCAGTAAGTGCACGTCCACCAGGGACTCCAGCAACGCCGATGTGTCGGTGACCGGTAGGTCCAAGACCTCGGATGCCGCCGTTGTCGAGAACGTCGGGAACGTTGACAGCCGTAAGAACGCCCGGGCCTGCCATGGGGACAGCTCGGCCAGCGCCGACTCGTACGGCTTCTCTATCGCCTTGCACTCCGGGGGCGTTGCCGGGGAACCCGGCGCCGGTCGGCCCACTCGGTGCAGGGCCTCGGCCATCGTCCACGCCGGGCGGGCCGCCAGACGGGCGCCGATCGCCTGCAGCACCTGCGGGAGGCCCGCCGTGCGGAACGCCAGCTCCCGGGCCTCCGCCGGCTGATGGCCGATGCGTTCCGGGCCCAGGAGACGCGAGAGCAACGCCACCGAGTCCGCGAGACTCAAGCCGCCCAGTTTGGTCCAGTGGGCGTGCGCCACGTCGTACAGGCGCTGGCGCGCCGTGATCATCAGCGCCGGGCCGTCCGTGCCCGGGAGCAGGGCGCTGACGTCGTCGGACGGCCTCGCGTTGTCCAGGACCACCAGCATGCGACGGCCTGTTGTCCGGGTTCGCCACAGGGAAGCGCGCTCGCTGGGGGACGGCGGGAGGTCCTTGACGCCGATGCCGCGCAGCAGCTCGGACAGCGGGTCCGCCGATGCCGACAGGTCCAGGAACAGCCGGCCGTCCGGGAAATTGGGGGTCAGGGTGTGGCCTATGTGGACCGCCAACGTCGTCTTGCCGATCGCCGCCAGGCCCTCGATGCCGATCACCGGCACCGAACCGTTCGATCGGGTGAGAGCTTCGGACAGCGTCGCGGTCTCGGCCGTGCGGCCGACGAACTCCGGGAGGTCCGGTGGCAGCTGTGACGGGCGCGACACCGGCGCCAGGGACGGGTCCGACGCGAGGATCCGGCGCTGCAATTCCCGCAGCTCAGGGCCGGGGTCGAGACCGAGCTCCGCCTCGAGGAGGCGCTGCGTCCGGGCGTAGACCTCCAGGGCCTCGGCCTGGCGGCCCGAGCGGTACAGCGCCAGCATCTGCAGCTCGCGCGGCCGCTCGCGCAGCGGCTGCTCGGCGATCAGGTCCGTCAGGGCCGCCACCGCCTGGGCGGGCCGGCCGGCGGCGATGTCGGCCGCGGCCAGGTCTTCGCGGGCGGTCAGGTGCAGCTGAACCAGGCGGACGCGCGCCGCCTCCGCGTAGTCGCCGTTCACCCCCGCCAGGGGCGTGCCGTGCCACAACCGAAGCGCCGCGTCGGGGCGGGCCGACGTCAGCAGGCGCTGGAACTCCGTGACGTCCAAGGACGCCGGCCGGATCGCGTAGCCGCCGCCGGCCGACTCGATCGGGACGCCCGCGTGCCGCAGGCGGGACACGTACGAGCGCACCATGCCGACCGCCGCCCGCGGCTCCGCGCCGCCCCACAACGCCGAGACCAGCTGGGCCGGCGACAGCGGCGTGCCTTCCTGCAGGAGGAGCACCGCCAGGGCCGCCCGCTGCTGAGGCGGCCCCAGCTCGATCTCGACGTCGCCGCGCCACGCCCGGACCGGGCCGAGGACTTCGAACCGCATCGCATCGGTCACGCAGAGCGCAACCGGCCGCCGTGGAGCGGTATTCCGTCACAGCCCCTGGAAGGCGTCCCGCCGGGAAGCGAGCCAGGTGGCGAAGTCCTGCAGCCGCGGGTTCAGCTGCCGCACCGCCTCCGGGTCGCGCGCGCCGGCGAACGCGCTTTCGTGCTCGGCGTAGTAGAAGAACATGTTCGCCAGGTCGTCGGCGCCGGGAGCGCCCGACGACCGCAGCGCCTCGACGCTCATCGGCCGGTAGGCGACCTCGGTCCCGAACTCCTTGGCGAACGCCGCCGCGTACTCCTCGCCGGTCAGGTTCTCGCCGGAGATGCTGATGGTCTCCCCCGCCAGTTCGGGGCCGCGGGCGAAGACGCCGAACGCCGTCCGGCCGATGTCCTCCGCCGCGATGCCCGGCAGCCGCCCGTCCGCCATCGGCAGGTGCAGCGCGAGGACGCCGTCGTCGTCGCGGACCGGGCGGAAGAAGTCGACGAACGCCTCGAAGTAGAAGGTCGTCGAGAGGAACGTCGTCGGCACGCCCGCCTCGACGAAGTACTTCTCCGCCTCGGCCTTGCTGTCGAAGTGCGGGACCTTGTACCGCTCGTGGAGCGTCGGCACGCGGTCGTCGCGCAGGTGCAGGCGCGTGTCCGGCAGGGTCGACCAGATCACGTGCCGCAGTCCGGCGGCCTTCGCGGCCGCCGCCATCGCGCTGGCCTGCTGCTGCTCGCGTTCGACCGAGTTGTACTCCCAGAACGCGGTGACCAGGTAGGCGCCGTACGCGCCTGCGAGGGCGTTGGTCAGGCTCGATTCGTCGTCGAGGTCGGCGGCGACGACTTCGGCGCCACGCGCGGCCAGTGCCTGCGCGGCCGCGGACTCCGGGTTGCGCGTGAGCGCGCGCAGGGCGAACCGCTGCTCCGGGTCGTCGAGGATCGCGCGGGCCAGGCCGCCGCCCTGCTGGCCGGTCGCGCCGACGACGGCGATGATCTTCTTTTCGGACATCGGAAACCTCCCGGGATCGGGCCGGGGGTTCCGGCCACCGGTCCAGGGAACCGCCGCGGCATCAGCGTCTCGTGCACGGCGGGTGCACGCGGCGTGCACCCGGTTTACAAGGCCGCCGCGGCTTCCTAGGATTCGCCGGTCGGGCCGCAGAACGGGAGGTTCCGGATGGCGCGCGCCGATCGGCGGCGGGACGACGACGAGATTTCCGTCGCCGAACTGCTCCGGGAGACCGGGGCGACGCCGCGCTCGCTCGGCGGGTCTCCCCCGGCGACGCCGGCTCGCGAGGAGGACACCGGCGACGGCTACCGCGAGCGGCTCGAGCAGCGGGCGCGCGAGGCCGCCGCGGACCAGCAGCGGGCCGGGCGGCGGATCCGGTGGATCTCCGCGATGGCCGGCGCCGTCGTGGTGCTCGGCAGCCTGGTGGTCATCGCCGTCACGTCCGAAAGCTCGCCCCAGCGGCAGGCGGCCGCGCCGCCGGGCCCGCTCGCGCCGGCGACGACGCCGCGCCCGACTCCCGCGATCACCCGGCCGAGTCCGACGCCGATCCCGACCGTGCTGCGGCAAACCGCGACGTCGCCGGCCGTGCCCAAGCCGCCGCCCCCGGTCGAAGCGGCGACGTGCGTCGTGCGCTTTTCCGTGACAGACCAGTGGAACGACGGCTTCACCGCGGGCGTCGCGATCACCAACAAGGGCGGCGAGACGCTCTCGCCGTGGACGCTCGCCTGGACGTTCACCGCCGGCCAACGCGTCACCCACGGGTGGGACGGCAAGTACAGCCAGAGCGGCAGCCGGGTCACGGTGAACGCCGAGTCGTGGAACACCACCCTCGCGCCGGGCGCGACCGTCAACACGGGCTTGAACGGCGCCTTCGACCACGGCAACCCGGCGCCCACGGCGTTCACCCTCAACGGCGCCCGCTGCGACGCGGGCTGACCACGGCTGGGCAGAATGGGTCGATGGACTCGTTCGACCTGGGACGGCTGAGTGACTACGACTTCGAGGTGCTCTGCCGGGACCTGTTCGAAGAGCTGCTGGGCCTGAAGATCGAGATCTTCGCGCGGGGCGCCGACGGTGGCGTCGATCTGCGGCACATGGCCGACGACACCACGACCGTGGTCATCCAGTGCAAGCACTGGGCCCGCACCGGCCGGGCGAAGCTGCTTGCGCACATGCGGAACGAGGAACGCCCCAAGATCGCGGTCCTCCAGCCCGCCCGGTACCTCCTCGCGACCAGCGTCGAGCTGACGGCGAACGCCAAGGACACGCTGCTGGAAGATCTCTCGCCGTACGTCCACACGACCGGTGACCTCTACGGTGCCGAGCAGATCGCCGAGGAACTCCGCAAGCGCCCCGGGCTCGTGCGCCGGCACTTCCGGCTGTGGCTGAGCAGCACCGCCGTCCTGCAGGACGTGCTGCGCCAAGACGCGCTGATCCGGTCGGCCGACCTGGTCGACGAGCTCGACGACGCGGCGAAGACGTTCGTCCCGACGTCCTCGTTCGACGCCGCGCGCGAGCTGCTCGACCGGGAGTCCGTCTGCCTGCTGGCGGGCATCCCGGGGATCGGGAAGACGACGATCGCGAAGATGCTGGCCCGGCTCCACCTCGAGAACGGCTACCAGGTGGTGGACGTGTCGCGGGACGTCGACGAAATCGACAAGGCGTGGCTGGAGGACACCCAGCAGCTGTTCTACTACGACGACTTCCTCGGGCAGATCGCCTTGCTCGGGAAGAACGAGGACCGCAGGTTACTGCGGGTCATGCGCCGGGTTCGGCGGACGCCGGGGAAGCTGCTGGTCCTCACGACTCGCGAGTACATTCTGCAGGACGCCAAGCGCCGGTACGAAAGCCTCGATGACGGTGATCTCGAGCAGGTGACCTGTGCTGTCCAAGCGGAGAGCGGGAGCACGCGGGCGAACATCCTGTACAACCACGTCTACTACTCGCGAATCTCCGGCGAGGAGAAGCGGAAGTTCGCGGATGTGTCGCACTGGCGGCAGCTCGTCCGGCACCGGAACTTCAGCCCTCGCCTCGTGGAAGGCACCTTGCGGCTCGCCGCCCGCGAAGGGACCGCCAACGTGACCGACGTCCTGCTGGCCAACTTCGAGAATCCGGAGCGGATCTGGGCGCACGTGATCGAGGAGGACCTCGACGAGCCCGCCGTCCACCTGCTCGAGGTCCTGTTCACTTTCGAGGTTCGCACCGAACTGGACAGCCTGCGGGAGGCATGGGGCAGGTATCGGACCGCACTCGGGCAGCCCGACAGCCGACGGCTTTTCGACCGTGCAGTGAAGGTTCTCGACGGCTCGATGATCGAGACCGGGTTGCGGTTCGGTCGGCTCCCGGCTCCCGGCGGCATGCCCAACTCCATCGTCGTGGGCTTCCACAACCCCTCCATCCGCGACTACCTGCTGGTCAGGATCACCACGAACCTGGTTCCCCTCGATCGCCTCATCGGGAGCATCGACGACACACCACGAATCGAGCACCTGACGGGTCTTTCTATCCTGGGCTGCGCGCCTTTGACAACGGCATTGCGGGTAGCGGCGGATTCTCTGACGAGAACGCTGATCCGTGAATACGAGCCCTTCGACGCCTCCGTCATCCACCCTCTGGACGAAAGCTGGGCCGCACAACTCGTTTCGCTGCTCAGGATCGCGGATGAACTCGCTTCGAGAAAACTCGCGGAGTTCGCCACCGGCAAGATCCGGGACGAAGGTCGGCTGGAGCTGCGGGATGCTGATTCGAGCCACCTTTCGTCCCTTGCACGCACACTCGACGCCACCGACCTGATCCCGGACGAGATGAGGCAGGACAGCATCGAGGAGGTGCTCGACGAATTGGACCTCCGTTGGCTGGATGCGGGGGGATCCCTGGACGTCCGGTGGAAGGAACTCCGCGAACTGGCACAGCTCCTGCCTCACCTCCACGGGTTTCGAGCGGCGGATCGCCTTGCCGAAGTGGAGGGCACGATGATCGAGTTGCTCCACGACGAACTTCGAGCCTGGCAGATCGACGCGGTCAAGCGAGCGCGCATGTACGAGCACTCCATGGGAGACCTCTGGGACACCCTCGAGGACATGCTCGATTTCGCCGGCCATGTCGTCCTGTCCGACGATCTTCGTGTTGGCGCAGAAGCGGCTTTGAACGCACTCGATTCGGCCCCGGCCGCACCACCGACAGTGTGGAAAACGCCGGTCGACGACAAGGCGGTCACCCAAGCGGAGGCCATCGAGACCTTCCGCCGCTTACTCGAGGACGTGGGCTAACCCAGCACCTCGCGCATGAAGTCCACCAGCCAGTGCTGCGCCGGGCTGCGGGCGTGCGTGTGGCGCGTGTACACCGACACCTGCGCCGGCTCCACCTCCAGCGGGAGCTCGAACAACCGGACCCGGTGCTGCGCCGCGAACATCTCCGCCACCAGGCGGGGCACCATCGCCACCAGCTCGCCGTCCTGGACCAGGTACGGCAGGGCCGCGAAGCGGGTCACCTCCAGGACCACGCGGTCCAGGAGCCCGTGCGCCTCCAGCGCGCGGCGGGGGCCGTCGTGGCCGGTGGGGCCGAATACCGTCACGTGGTGCTCGGCCGCCAGTGCCGGGAAGTCCACCGATGCGCCCAAGCGCGGGTGGTCGCGGGACACCATGCCCAGGTAACCCTCGGAGAACAGCGGGACCCGCGCCACGCGCTGGGAGCTGATCAGCGGCGACGCGATGAACGCGTCGATCTCGCCGCGGCCGAGCTGGTCGGCCGCGCCTTCGACGTCGAGGGGGCGGACCGTCAGCGTCACTCCGGGTGCACGCGAAGGCAGCGCCGCCATCAGGCGCGGCAGCAGCGAGATCTCGCCCAGGTCCGACAGGCAGAGCGTGAACGCCGCCCGGGCCGTCGACGGCGAGAACGACCACGCGCCGCTGATCGCCGTCTCGATGCCGGACAGCGCGCTGTGCAGCGGTTCGTACAGCGAGCGGGCCGTTGTCGTCGGGACCAGGCCGCCGCCCGTGCGGCGGAACAGCTCGTCGGAGAACCGGCGCCGGAGCTTCTGCAGGCTGTAGCTGATCGTCGGCTGCGTGACGTGCAGAGATTCGGCCGTCGCGGTCACGCTGCGAGTCTCGTAGAGCAGGACGAACGTGCGCACCAGGTTGAGGTCGAAATCCCGCATCATCGATCCCGTCTATGAACCACCGAGGCAACATTTATTGGAACACACGCCAACGTCTCCCTAGGGTCTGGTCCAACCCGCCCGAGGAGGACGGCGCATGCCCACCGCCCGCCGGCTCGCCCACGAGTTCCTGCACCGCCGGGGCTTGACCACGATCTTCGGCAACCCCGGCTCCAACGAGCTGCCGTTCCTCGCCGGGCTGCCGGACGACTTCAGCTACGTCCTCGGCCTGCACGAAGGCGCCGTCGTCGGGATGGCCGACGGCTACGCCCAGGCCACCGGCCGCCCGGTGCTGGTCAACCTGCACGCCGCCGCCGGCTCGGGCAACGCGATGGGCGCGCTGACCAACGCCGGGTACTCGCGCTCCCCCCTGGTGCTCACCGCGGGCCAGCAGGTGCGCGCGGCCATCGGCATGGAGGCGATGCTCGCCAACGTCGACGCCACGCAGCTGATGCGTCCCCTCGTCGGGTGGGCCGGCGAGCCGAGCTGCGCCGAGGACGTCCCGCGCTCGCTCGCGCAGGCGGTGTTCGAGGCCGAATTGCACCGGCGGCCGACCTACCTCTCGGTGCCCTACGACGACTGGGCCGTCGAGCTGGACGCGAACGCCGCCGTGACGCTGGACCGGAGTGTCCGAAGAGGACTCGCGCCGAGCGAGACCCAGCTCGACGACCTCGTCACGACCATCGCCACCGCGCAGAACCCCGCCCTCGTCCTGGGCGGCGACCTCGACGCGACCGGCCTGTTCGACCGGGCCGTCGCGCTCGCCGAGCACCTCGACCTGCCGACCTGGGTGGCGCCGTCGCCGCACCGGCTGCCCTTCCCCAACCGGCACCGGCTCTTCCGCGGCGTGCTGCCGGCCGGCATCGCGCCGGTCTCGGACGCGCTGACCGGGCACGACCTCGTGCTCGTCCTCGGCGCGCCGGTGTTCCGCTACCACCAGTACGTGCCGGGCGCGTACCTGCCGGCAGGCACGCGGCTGGTCCAGGTGACCGACGACTTCGGCGCCGCGGCCCGCGCGCCGATGGGCGAGGCGCTGGTCGCCGACCCGGCGCCGGTCATCGAGGCGCTGGTGGCCCGGCTGCCCGCCCGGACCTCGACCGGCGGCTACGTCGATAACCCGGAGCCCAAGACCGGCGAGAAGGCGCTGCACCCGGAGCAGGTCTTCGCGGCCCTGCGCGAAACCCAGGCCGGCGACACCCGCTACGTCGTCGAATCGACATCGACGAACTCCGCCTGGTGGCGGCAGCTGGACCTGCGCCGCGCGGGCTCCTACTTCTTCCCCGCCGCCGGGGGCCTCGGGTTCGGCCTGCCCGCCGCGGTGGGCGTCGCCATGGGCAGCCCGAACCGCCCGGTCGTCGGCGTCATCGGCGACGGCTCGGCGAACTACGGCATCACGGCGCTGTGGACCGCCGCGCACTACCGCGTCCCGGTCACGTTCGTGATCCTGCGCAACGGCGTCTACGGCGCGCTGCGGTGGTTCGGCGAGCTGCTCGGGACACCGGACGTGCCGGGCACCGAGATCCCCGGCCTCGACTTCACCGCCATCGCCGCCGGCTACGGCGTCCCCGCGACGACCGCCACCGGCCTCGACGACCTGCACGCCCAGCTCAAGACGATCCCGGACGGCCCGCGGCTGATCCAGGTCGACACCGAACCGACCTCCCCGGAGTGAACATGACCTTGCTCGACGACGACTTCGTCCGCGGTACCGGCGGCACCCACCAGGTCGTCGAACCGGCCACCGGGGAGGTCCTGGGCGGCGTGGGCATCGCGACGCCGGACGACGTCGCGAAGGCCGCTTCGACCGCCGCAGCGGCTCAGCGCGACTGGGCCCGGCGCAAGCCCGCCGAGCGCGCCGCGGTGCTGCGCCGCGCCGGGGAGCTGTGGGAGGCGAACGCCGCCGAGGTGCAGGACTGGATCGTCCGCGAAGCCGGTTCGACGCGGCCCAAGGCCGCGATCGAGACGGAGATGGCGGCCGGGATCTGCTTCGAGGCCGCGGCCCTGCCCACCCATCCGCGCGGTGAGGTGCTGAGCACCGGCGAACCGCGCTGGTCGCTGGCCCGGCGCGTCCCGGCCGGGGTGGTTTCGGTGATCTCTCCGTTCAACTTCCCGCTGATCCTGGCGATCCGCTCGCTCGCGCCCGCGCTCGCGCTCGGCAACGCCGTGCTGCTCAAGCCGGACCTGCGCACCGCGGTGTCCGGCGGGGTGAGCATCGTGCGCGTCTTCGAGGAGGCCGGGCTGCCCGAAGGCCTGCTGCACCTGCTGCCCGGCGACGCCGCCGTCGGCGCCGCGGTGGTCGACGCCCCCGAGGTGTCGGTGGTGTCGTTCACCGGCTCGACCGCCGCCGGCCGCAAGGTCGGCGAGGCCGCCGCGCGGGCGCTCAAGCGCGTGCACCTGGAGCTGGGCGGGAACAACGCGCTCGTCGTGCTGCCGGGCGCCGACGTCGCCAAGGCCGCGTCCGCCGGGGCGTTCGGCTCGTTCCTGCACCAGGGCCAGATCTGCATGACGACCGGCCGTCACCTCGTCCACGAGTCCCAAGTGGGCGAATACGTGGAAGCGCTCGCGGAGAAGGCGCGGCGGCTGCCCGTGGGGAATCCGGCTGAGAGCGACGTCGCGCTCGGCCCGATCATCGACGACCGGCAGCTGGCGCACGTCACCGACGTCGTCGACCGCAGTGTCGCGGCGGGCGCTCGCGTGCTGGCCGGTGGCCAGCCCGACGCGCCGTTCTACCCGCCGACCGTCCTCTTCGGACTGTCCGGCTCGACACCAGCGTGGCGCGAGGAGATCTTCGGTCCGGTCGCGCCGGTGCGCGCCTACCGCGACCTCGACGAGGCCGCGCGGATCGTCAACGACTCCGAGTACGGCCTGTCGGTCGGCATCCTCGGCGACGTCGGCACCGCGATGACGCTGGCCGACGAGGTCCGCTCGGGCAAGGTGCACATCAACGAGCAGACCGTCGGCGACGAGCCGACCGCGCCGTTCGGCGGCGTCGGCGACTCCGGCAACGGCTCCCGCTTCGGCGGCGCCCAGGCCAACATCGAGGCCTTCACCGAAACCCAGTGGCTGACCGTCCGCGCGGACATCGCGGGCTACCCCTTCTAGGAGTACGACGATGACGACGTCTCCCGCCCGTACCGTGTGGACGGCGGTCCTCTGCTGGCTGACCGTCCTGCTCGAGGGCTACGACCTGGTCGCGCTCGGCGCCACCATCCCGACCCTGCTGAAGAGCGGCTACCTCGGCTTCACCGCGGCCGGCGCGACGGCGGTCGCGACCGTGTCGCTGGTCGGCGTCGCGGTCGGCGCGGCGTTCCTCGGCCCGCTCACCGACCGCTTCGGCCGCCGCGGCATGCTCATCGGCTCGGTGCTGCTGTTTTCGCTGTTCACCCTGCTGACGCCGGTGGCGCCGAACGTCGCGACGTTCGGGATCTTCCGGTTCGTCGCCGGGCTCGGCCTCGGCGCGTGCATGCCGGTGGCGCTGACCGTGATGTCGGAGAACCTGCCGGCGCGGCGGCGGGCCAGTGCGAGCACGTTCACGATGACCGGCTACCACGTCGGCGCGGTGCTGACGTCGATCCTCGCGCTGTACGCGAAGGACGACTGGCACGTGCTGTTCTACGGCGGCGGGATCGTCGGCCTGCTGGCCGTGCCGCTGATGTGGTGGAAGCTGCCGGAATCCGCGGCGTACCTGGCGTCCCGGGAGGACGCGGCGGACGAGCGCGTCGGACTGCGCGACTTGCTCGGCGCGCGGTTCCGGCGGATCAGCATCGCCGTGTGGACCGGCTCGTTCATGGGGTTGCTGCTGGTCTACGGGCTCAACACGTGGCTGCCGCAGCTGATGCGCACGGCCGGTTACCCGATCTCGACGTCGATCACGCTGCTGCTGGTGCTCAACATCGGCGCGGTGCTCGGGCTGGTGCTGGCGGGCACGATCGCCGACCGGTTCGGCATCCGGCCGATCGCCCGGATCTGGTTCGGTGCGGGCGCGGTGCTGCTCGCGGCGCTGAGCCTGCGCATCGCGAACGCGTTCGTGCTCAACGCGGTCGTGCTGCTGACCGGCGTGTTCGTGTTCTCCGCGCAGGTGCTGATCTACGGGTACGTCGCGCAGGTGTTCCCGGCCCGGCTGCGGGGCACGGCGCTCGGGCTGACGTCGGCGGTCGGGCGGCTCGGGTCGATCCTCGGGCCGTTCGTGACCGGCGCGCTCGTCACGGCCGGGGTCGCGTACCCGTGGGGGTTCTACTTCTTCGCCGTCGTGGCCGCGTTCGGGCTGGTCGCGGTGCTGATGCTGCGCGAGGCCCGGGTTCTGACGTCGGCGTAGTCAGGCGGTTTCCTCGGGGCGGCGGCGCATGGTGGGCTCGGGGTTCTCGGTGCGGCGGTCGGAGTCCTTCAGCACCTCGCGGGCCTGGGCTTCGGGGTCGGCGCTGTCGGCGGCTTGTTCTTCCGGCAGCAGCTCGGCGCGGGTTTCCGTCCGGTCGGGGATCTTGTCGTCCATGCCGGGGTGGTACCCGCTGCGGGCCGGGCTCAGACACTCGGCCAGCCGAGCGAGACGATCAGCGCGGCGACCATCAGCACGCCTCCGCCGCGGCGCACCGGCTCGCGCCGGCGCGGGGTGGCGGTCGCCCGTCTCAGTCCTTTGCCCGCCGGTTCCCCGCCGCGTCGCGGCGGAGGCGGTTCGCCTCCGCCGAGATCTCCCCCAGCTGCTCCGCCAGGCTCGCGTGCTCGCCGGCCAGGTGTGGCCGGGCCGCGGCCAGCGGGGACAGCAGCGTCGCCGGGTCGTCGTCGCCCAATGCCGCTCCCAGGCGGTCCGCGCTCTCCTGCGCTGCCGGTCCCAGACCGTGCAATGCGCTCACCTGGCCGGCCAGCTGGCGCAGGATCACCGAGTTGCGGCGCGCCCAGTCGGCGACCGCCCGGTCGCCCGCCCGGCGGTCGCGCTCCGCGCCCACCCGGGCTTCGCCCGTCTTCTCTCCCGTGTTCGACGGCTGGAGCCGCAGGTAGCGCCGTTCCGCGGCCTGGCGGCTCGCCACGCCCAGCGCCGGCGCCAGCGCCACCCAGCTGGCGCCCGCCGCCCGGGCCGCGGTGATCAGCTCCGGCTCCCAGCCGGCCAGCTCCTCGCGCAGCACGCGCAGGCCGGCCAGCGCGGACAGCACCTGGTCCTGGTCCGCCGAGCCGGCGCGGGCGGCCGCGACCACGTCGTGGATCCGGCGCAGCGCGCCGGCGGGTTCGCTCACGTCCATCGTCATCCTTTCGACGACCTCCATCTTGTCATCGTTTTGACGACATGCTAGAACAGAAGCGCGTGCTGACGCCAGAGTCGTCGAGTTTCGGAGGTGGCCCGATGGTGCTGCGCGATAACCCTCGCGTGAGCACCGAAAGGCCGGGCGAGCACGCGCCCGTGACCGCCCTGCTCGAGGAGCTCCTGGCGCGGATCGCCGCCGAGGTGCCGGGCGCCCTCGGCGCCGCGCTTTCCGCGCACCACCACGGAATGCCGCTGCACGTGGCCGCCACCCACGGGGTGGCGACCGCCTTCGTCCCGGCCCAGCTGGACCGGTTCGGCGGCCCGGTGCCGACGGCCTGCCGCACGGGCGAGCCGGTCGTCACCGCCGACGTCTTCGCCGACGAACGCTGGCCGTGGCTCACCCTCAGCGGCCTGATCGAGCACCATCCCGGCCTGGCGGCGGACTGGACGCGCGTCCGCGGCGTCGCGGCGCTGCCCGCTCCCTGGGACACCGAGGGCCGCCTGGTGCTGTCGGTGACACTCGACCGGCCCGCCACCGAAGAAACGCTGAAGGTGTTGCGGCGCAACGAAAGGTTCACGGCGATGGTGCTGGCCGTCGCCGAGGCGGCCCGGCCGGACCGGACCGAGCAGATGCTGGACCTCCTGCAGTCGCGGGCCGCGCTGGAGGAGGCGAAGGGCATCGTCATCGCGCTGCGGCGCTGCGATCCCGACGAGGCCTGGGCGACGCTGCGGCGGGCGAGCCAGCAGTTCAACGTCAAGGTGCGCGAACTCGCCGTCGCGCTGGTGGAGCTGCTGGCCGGCGCCCCGGCGCCGCAGCCCGACGGCGACCGCACGATCCACCCCGGTCCCGCCGCGCGCGCCGCCGCCGAGCAGGTGCTGCGGGCGTTCGAGAGCGACGTCGAGCTGACCGGCTTGTAACGCTCCGGGCGACCTGCCGGATTCCGGTCTCCGGCCCGAGATCCACCGGGAACTCGCCACCGCGGACTCACCCCGCCCACTCCGCCCTCCCGCTCACGCCGGCTCGATGCGGAACACCGCGATGCGCTCCGCCGCCGCAGCGGCCGCCTCGGGAGTCGCCGCCTCGGCGAGGCCCGTGGTCACCAGCCGCTTCCCCACGCTGGCCGGGCTGTTCGCCACCAGCTCGCGCAGCAGCGGGCGCCGCTCCTCGACCGGGACCTCCCTCAGGCGGGCGGCCGATGTGCGGCGGCCGCGGGTGAGCGTCACCTCGGCCGCCGCACGGGCGTTCGCCACCCAGGCCGCCTTCGGGTAGGCCTGGAAGATGTAGCGGTCGCCGTCGATCGGGATGACCGCGATCGGGAACGTGCGCGGCACCCCCGTGCGCCGGCCGGGGACGGTGAGCAGCTGCATCGGCCCGAACGCGACACCCAGCCGCTGCAACCCCACGACGATCTTGTTCCCGGCGTTGACCATCCGCCGGTAGTTCTGCGCTGTTGTCATGACACAAGAGTACACGAGATCGTACGGAACTCATATCATCTGTGACTCGTATTCAGCGCCGGTCCGGGCCGGGCGCGGATTCCGGCGGCAACGGATCCGGCACGGGCGTACCCGGCTCCGGAGCCGGGCGGTCCGGATCCGGGCCGGGCAGCGACGGGTCGGGCGCGACGGGATCGGGCGGCATCGGCTCGGGCGGAGCCGGGGGTGCGGTCAGGCGAACTGCGGTCGGCATCGATATCCCTCCGCCAGTGCGCCGTCCGCGAGCCGGACGGCGATCACCGGTGGTTACCACCGGGGCTCGCGGCGGAAACCACCGCCGCCCGCGGCTGCCGCCGGTCCCAAACGAACGAGCGCGACCGTTGACCCTGACACCGTGTCAGCCGCTATCCCGGACCCATGACGTTCTTCCGCACGGCCACCGAGGTGGCCGCCGACATCCGCCGGGGCGCGCTCTCGTCCCGTGAACTGACCGAACAGCTCTTCGCCCGCATCGACGCCTCCGACGTCAACGCCGTCGTCGCGACCCGGCGCGACTTCGCACTCGAAGCGGCTTCGAAGGCCGACGCGACGACCGGCGGCCCCCTGCACGGCGTCCCGATGACGATCAAGGACGCCTTCGCCGTCGCCGGAATGGCCACAACGTGGGGCGAGCCGGCGTTCGCCGGCGCCGTGGCGGACCGGGACGCCGTGGTCGTCGAACGGCTGCAGGCGGCCGGCGCGATCGTCGTCGGCAAGTCGAACGTGCACCGCATGCTCGCCGACTTCGGCCGGACCGAGAACCCGGTCTTCGGGCGGACGCTGAACCCGCGGGACCTCGCGCGGACGCCGGGCGGGTCGAGCGGGGGCGCGGCGGCCGCGCTCGCGGCCGGACTGTCCTTTTTGGAGTTCGGCTCGGACCTGGCCGGGTCGATCCGGATCCCGGCGGCGTACTGCGGCGTCTACGGCCTCAAGCCGACCCCGGGAGCCGTGCCGCTGCGGGGTTTCCAGCCGCCCGGCCCGCCCGCCGATCCGGTCCGGGAGTTCCCGTCGGCCGTCGGTCCCCTGGCCCGCTCGGCCGCCGACCTGCGGCTCGCGCTGACCGTCACCGGCCGGCCGGGAGCGCCTTCGCGCCGGTCGAAGCTGCGGGACTTCCGCGTCGGTGTCGTGCTCGACGACCCGAGCTGCCCGGTGACCGAAGAGGTCGGCCGGGTCCTGTCGGACGCCGTCGACGCGCTCGCCGAGGCGGGTGTCCCCCTGCGCGAAGGCTGGCCGGACGGGGTCGATCCGGTCGTCCAGGCGGCGGCGTTCGGTTTCCAGGTCGAGTGGTTCTTCGCCGCACAGGAAGGCCGCGGACTCGCCGGCACGGACGAGCAGGAGCGGCGGCGGGCGGCGCTGGGAGCGGCCTGGGCGCGGTACTTCGCCGACGTCGACGTCTTCCTCTGTCCCACCGTGTTCACGACGGCGTTCCCGCACGACGACCGGCACCGCTACGACGACCAGGTGTTCTGGGCCGCGCAGGCGTCGCTGCCCGGGCTGCCGGCGGTGAGCGCGCCGGCCGGGAGCGCGCTGCCGGTCGGGCTGCAGGTCATCGGGCCGGCGCACGAGGACGACACCGCGATCACGTTCGCCGGACTCGCCGCGGACGTCGTCGGCGGGTTCGTCCCGCCTGCGGAATGATCGGCCGGTGTTCTCGATCGGCGACTTCGCCCGCCACGGCCGGGTGTCGGTCCGGATGCTGCGCCACTACGACGCGCTCGGGCTGCTGCGGCCGGCGCGCGTCGACCCCGCGACCGGCTACCGCAGCTACACGGCGGGCCAGCTGGCGCGGCTCAACCGGATCGTCGCGCTGAAGGACCTCGGGTTCACCCTCGAGCAGGTGGCGACGCTGCTGGCGGACGACGTCTCGGCCGAGCAGGTGCGCGGCATGCTCGCGTTGCGGCGAGCGGAGCTGGAAGCCGCCTTGGCGGAAGGCGCGGCACGGCTCACGCGGGTCGAGGCGCGGCTGCGGACGATCGAAGCCGAAGGTCGCGCACCCGACGTCGTCGTCAAGGAGCTGCCGGCGATGCGCGTGGTCGAGCTGACGGGCGTGGCGGCGGGGTTCGCGCCGGAGGCGATCGGCCCGGTGGTGCGCCCGCTGTGCGCGGAGCTGGGCCGCCGCCTCCCCGCGGCGGACGTCACCCCGGCCGGCCGGCTGACGTGCTATTACGAGCAGCGCGCGGAAGACGAGGTCGTCGTGCACGCGGCGGTCCCGGCATCGGCCGGGCCGGGCGACCTCAACGGCCTGGCGGTGGCGGACCTCCCGGCGACGAGGGCGGCGACGCTGGTCCACCGCGGCGCGATCGACGGCGTGCTGCCGAGCTGGCAGGCGGTGGTCCGGTGGATCGACGACCACGGGTTCGCCTCGGCCGGGCCGCAGCGGGAGCTGTACCTGGACTGCCCGGAGGATCCGGCGGGCTGGGTGACGGAGCTGCAGGAGCCGATCGGCTAAGGCCGGTGGGCGTGCTCGGCCGGCAGGTCGCGGTCCAGGTGGTCCGCGTGGTGCAGCGCCTGGGCCAGCAGGCCGCGCACGTGGCCGTCGGCCGCCGAGTAGTAGACGAACGTGCCCTCGCGACGGCCCTTGACCAGGCCGGCCAGCCGGAGCTTCGCCAGGTGCTGGCTGACCGCCGTCGGGGCCGCGCCCGCCAGCTCCGCCAGGCAGGCCACCGACGACTCGCCCTGCAGCAGTGCCCACAGCACCTTGATGCGCGTGGGGTCGGCGAGCAGGCGGAACGACTCCGCGGCCAGGTGGACCTGCTCGTCGGTGGGCATGTCGAAGTCCGGCAGCGACGCGTGCATGCCGCGAACCTTACTACTTGCGTATCTGCGTGCATGCGCAGATAGACTCTCACCATGGGACACGGACACGGACACGGACACGGCCACGTCGACCACGCCCTCGAAACCAGCCGGCGTGGCCTGCGCACGCTGACGTGGTCGTTCGCCGCGCTGTTCGTGACCGCCGTCGCGCAGCTGGTGCTCGTGCTCGTCACGGGGTCGGTCGCGCTGCTCGGCGACACGATCCACAACTTCGCCGACGCGCTGACCGCCGTCCCGCTCGGCATCGCGTTCGTGCTGGGACGGCGGGCGGCGACGCGGCGCTACACCTACGGCCTCGGCCGCGCCGAGGACCTGGCCGGGGTGGCCGTCGTGCTGGTCGTCGCCGCTTCGGCGGTGCTCGTCGGGTACGAGTCCGTCCTGCGCCTGCTCGATCCACGGCCGGTCGGTCACCCGTGGGTGGTCGCGGCGGCGGGCGTGATCGGCTTCGCCGGCAACGAGCTCGTCGCGCGCTACCGGATCGAGGTCGGGCGGGAGATCGGCTCGGCCGCGCTGGTCGCCGACGGGGTCCACGCGCGCACGGACGGCTTCACGTCGCTGGCCGTCGTCGCGGGCGCCGCCGGGGTGGCGTTCGGCTTCCCCGCGGCGGACCCGATCGTCGGGCTGGGTATCACGGTCGCGATCGTGTTCGTGCTGCGCGACGCGGCGAAGGAGGTGTTCCGGCGGCTGCTGGACGCCGTCGACCCGGCGTCGGTCGAGCTGGCCGAGCGGACGGCGCTCGACGTCGAGGGCGTGCTCGGCGCGCGTGACCTGCGGATGCGGTGGATCGGGCACCACCTGCGGGCCGAGCTGGCGGTGACGGTCGCGGCGGAGTTGACGGTCTCCGAAGCCCACTTGCTCGCCCACGCCGTGGAGCACCGGCTGGTGCACACGATCCCGCGGCTGGCCGCGGTGGTCGTCCACACCGAACCGGCGGTGGGCGCGGAACGGGCTCACGAGACGGTTTCGGGGCATCACGTGTGATGGGAGAGGCATCACACGTGATTGGCGGGGCATCACGCGTGATTGGAGGGTCGACACGCTAGGCCGGGGTCAACGTCTCACGGCGGGCGCTTGCTCGCCAGACCGCGGCGGCCGACAGGGCCGTCAGCGTGGCGAGGCCGCCGGAGACCGCTATCGCCGTCGCCGGGCCCACCTGCTCCGCCAGCAGGCCCGCGCCGACGATCGCCACGCCTTGTGAGCTGTACAGGCACGTGCTGAGGCGGCCCATCACCGTGCCGCGGCGGGCGTCCGGGACCAGGCCGACCACCGCCGCCTGCAGGCGGATCAGGTACACCGTCGACAGCCCGCCCGACAGCGCCCAGAACCCCGCCGCCCACCACGGGCCCGGCAGCAGCGGGCAGACCAGCAGCGGCAGCCCGGCCAGCGCCGCCGGGACCGCGACCGAACGCGGCGCCGCCCGCGGCCGGGACGCCGTGCGGGCCGCCCACCAGCCGCCCAGCACGCTGCCGACCGGGTCCGCCGCCATCAGGATCCCCACCCCGGCGGACCCGACGCCGGCCGACGCCGCGTACGGCGCCGCGAGGCCTTCCGGCACCACCAGGAAGCCGATCAGCGCCGCGAACGCGTAGACCGCGATCATGACCGGCCCCGCCTTCGCGGCCGCACCGGTGGGCCGGGTGACCCGCGCCGCCGGCCGGGGCCGTACGAAGGCCACGACGACCGCCGCGCTCGTCAGGAACGTCGCCGCGTTGACCAGCAGCGCGAGGGCCGGCCCGGTCGCTGTCACCAGGACGCCGCCGAACCCGAAGCCGGCGACCTGCACGGCCTGGATGGTGATCTGGCGCAGTCCCATCCCGGCCTGGAACAGCGGGCCCGGCAGGACGTCCGGGAGCAACGCCAGCTGCGCGGCCTTGAACGGCGCGGACGCCAGCGTCAGCACGCCGATGAGGCCCCACAGCAGCCACAGCGGCAGGCCCGGGACGGCCATCGCGGCCGCGAGCAGGCCCCGGACGACGTCGGTCGCGACGACGACCGCCCGCCGCGGGTACCGGTCGGCCAGCCCGGACAGCAGCACGCCGCCGAGCACGGCCGGGACGAACGTCAGCGCGTAGGTCAGCGCGGTCAGCGCCGCCGAGTTCGTCCGGGCGAAGACCACCAGCGCCAGCGCGACCCGCGCGACCTGGTCGCCGCCCACCGACAGCCCTTCGGCCAGCCAGAGCGCCCGGAACTCCCGGACGCGCAGCGCGTCGCCGAACCCCGCCATCCGCACCACCCCGGGGAGTGCACGCGCGGGACGGCCGGACGGTTTAGCCGCGCCGCAGCCCGAACGCCAGCTTCAGGACGACCAGCAGCACCGTGCCGAGGATCAGCGGCTGCGCCAGGATCAGCTGGACGACCGCCGGCATCACCTTCAGCGTCGGCGCGGGCACGAACAGGCCGCCGATCGCCGTGATGAACGGGAAGCCGGCCAGCATCAGGTTGTCCCGGGACCAGTGCACGCCCGAGAGGACGTCGATCGCGCTGGCGAACAGCACGCCGAACAGCACCGTGCCCGCCGCGGCCAGCACCGGCAGCGGGACCGCCTGCAGCAGCCGGTCGAACGGACCGAGCCCGCCCAGCACCAGCAGGATCACGCCGGTGGCGAGCGTGACGTACCGCGAGCCGACCTTCGTCACGCGCAGCAGGCCGATGTTGTCCGGGTAGGCCAAAGTGGACAGTCCGCCGAACACCGCCCCGACCGTGCTGCCGAGGACTTCGCCGAACACGCCTTGGGCCACGCGGTGGCCGGACAGCTCCTGCCCGCCCCACTCGGCCACGATGTCGTAGGTGGCGATGCTCTCGGCGATCGCGGGCAGCAGCGTGATGAAGAAGATGAGCACGAGGTCGCCCTGCACGGCGAAGCCGAACGGGAAGATCCGCGGCACCGTGACGCCGAGGTTCTCCCCCACCGCGCCGAAGCTCGTCGGCGCGAGCAGCGCGTAGACGACCGTCCCGGCCACCACCGCGACCAGCACCGCGCCGCGGCGCAACAGGGTTCCCTTGGGCAGCAACGTCAGCGCGACGACGAGCGCCGCCGCGACGCCGCCGGCGAGCAGGTTTACCCACGGGAAGCCGGGGCTCGTGGGCGTGCCCAGCCAGTTGGGCAGGGCGGTGCTCGTCAGCTGGGTCGCGAGGATGAGCACGAGCACGCCGGAGATGATCGGGTCGCGCACGAACTTCGCCAGGTACGTGATCGGGCCGAACCGCTTGAGCGGGATCGCGATGACGCACCAGATCAGCCCGGCGACGACCATCGACCCGAACGCGGCACCGAGCCCGCCGCGCCCGTGCCCGACGGCCAGCAGCGCGGCGAGGGAACCCGCGTACGGCCCCTGGATGATCGGCAGCCGCAGCAGGAAGACCGACTGCAGGATCACCACCAGCCCGGACGTCATGAACGTGACGCCGTAGAGGTAGGCGGTGTCCGTGGCGGACAGCTTGAACGCGGTGCCGATCAGCGCGGGGAAGATCAGCAGGCCCGCCATGCCGAGGATGTTCTGGATCCCGAGCCCGACCGCGCTCGAGACCCGGACCTTGTCGTCGATGCCGACGTCGAAGACGGGCACCGTGCCGGCCTGCGCCGGGGCGGTGATGCGAGTCGTCATGTCGACTCCGGGGCGGCGGCGCGCAGGCGGGCGGCCCAGCGCTCGAGGATCCCGGCGAGCACGACGCGGATGAGCGCGGACGCCTTCATCGCGGGCGCCGCGGCGGCCGGCGGTGCGAGGACCGGAGCCGGGACGACGGGGGCTTCGCCGGCCGGTTCGCCGTGCTCGATGCGGTCGCGCACCCGGGACGCCAGCTCCCCCACCATCCGGCCGGAGACGTCCGCCATGATCCCGCGCCCGAACTGCGCCAGCTTGCCCGAGATCGTCAGATCCGTGGCCAGCACGACGTTCGCGCCTTCGCCCGACGGCGTCACGCGCATCGTCGCGCGCGCCTTGGCCGTCCCGGAGCCGCGCGTGTCCTTGCCGTCGGCCAGCAGCACCGCCGTGCGCGCGATCGCGTCGCGCTCCACGACCTTCGCCACGCCCTGGTAGGCCGCCGTCACCGGGCCGACCTTGATCTTCACCTTGCCGCGGTAGGAGTCCTCGCCGAGGTCCTCGGTCAGCTCGGCGCCCGGGAAGCACGCGGCGACGTTGTGGGCGTCCTGCAGGAAGCGGTACACCTCGTCGGGGTCGGCGGCGACCTCGAAGGAGTTCTCGATGAGCATCAGGAGACCTTCTTCTTTTCGGCGACTGAGGCGGCGGCCAGCAGCGCGTCGACGACGCGGGCGGGGGTGACCGGCGCGCGCGTGACGCGGGCGCCGAGCGGGCGCAGCGCGTCCTCGACGGCGTTGGCGATCGCGGCGGGCGGCGGGACCGTACCGCCCTCCCCCGCGCCCTTCACCCCGAGCGGGTTGAGCGGGCTGGGCGAATGGATGTGGAACAGCTCGACCGGCGGCACCTCGGCCGAGGACACCAGCGCGTAGTCGAGGTAGCTCGTGGCCTGCGGGGTGGCTTCCTCGTCGTAGACGGCTTCCTCGTACATCGCGTTGCCGAGGCCGTGGGCGAACCCGCCGAGCACCTGACCGTCGACGAGCAGGGGGTTGATCACGGTCCCGCAGTCGTGGCCGATGACGTACTTGAGGATGGTGATCCCGCCCGTCTCCGGGTCCACCTCGACCAGCGCGGCGTGCGCGCCGCTGGCGTAGGCCGCGCGCTCCGGCGAGAAGTAGCTCGCCGTCTCCAGGCCGGCGGTGATCCCGCGTGGCAGCGTGATGCCGTGCTTGCC
Source organism: Amycolatopsis sp. cmx-4-37 (assembly GCA_049998055.1). GTDB lineage: Bacteria > Actinomycetota > Actinomycetes > Mycobacteriales > Pseudonocardiaceae > Amycolatopsis. The sequence goes on from JAEBEK010000013.1 coordinate 207,783, forward strand.
GATGTTGGCGACCTGTGCGAGCTGTTGCAGGGAAACGGACTTCTCGCGGTCGCCACCGAGGCAGACGTGGTCGCCGTCGAAGTCCACTTCGGACACGTCGCAGCCGAGGAGCACCGCCGCCGTGTCGAGCAGCCGGGCCCGCATCTGCTTCGCCGCGTCGAACACCGCCGGCCCGCAGGTGGCCGTGATGCGCGAGGCGAACGTGCCCTGGCCGAACGGGATCCGCGCGGTGTCGCCGGTCGTGACGTCGATGTAGGCCATGTCCAGGCCGAGGCCGTCGGCGGCGATCTGGGCGTAGATCGTCTCGTAGCCCTGGCCCTGCCCGGCCGCGGCGAGCGTCACGAGGAGCCGGCCGCGGTTGGTGACGCGGATCTTCGCGCCTTCGTACGGGCCGAGGCCACAGCCTTCGACGTACACGGCGAGCCCGATGCCGACGTACCGGCCTTCTTCCCGCAGGCGCGCCTGTTCCGCACGCGCCGCGGAGTAGCCGATGCGTTCCAGCGCGCCTTCCAGCAGCGCCGGGAAGTTCCCGCTGTCGTAGGTGAGCGGGCTGCCGTCGCGGAACATGATGCCGACCTGGTACGGGAACTCGTCGGCCTGGATGAGGTTGCGGCGCCGCACTTCGGCGGGGTCGAGGCCGAGGTGCGCCGCGATCCGGTCCATCATGCGTTCCATCACGAACACCGCCTGCGGCCGGCCCGCGCCCCGCACCGACGAGGTCGGGACCATGTTGGTGTAGCAAGCGCGCAGCTCGATGTCGATGTTGGGCACCTTGTACGGGCCGGGCACCGTCGACGTCGTGATCGACGGCACCTGCAGTCCGGCGCAGTACGCGCCCTGGTCGTGCTCGATCACGTCCTTGACGGCCAGGAGCCGGCCGTCGTCGTCGAAGCCGACCTCGACCCGGTGCGTCTGCGAGCGTTCCATCATCGCCGAGACGAAGTTCTCCTGCCGGTCCTCGACCCACTTCACCGCGCGGCGCAGCCGTTTCGCGACCCACGGGATCACGACTTCTTCGCCGTAGAACTGGGCCTTGGGGCCGAAGCCACCGCCGACGTCCGGCGGGGCGATCACGCGCAGGTCGTCCTCGGCCATCTCGTAGATCATCGACAGCTGCTGGCGCGCGTAGTGCGGCGACTGCGTGGTGTCCCAGATGGTCAGCTGCCCGGTCGCCGGCTCGAAGCGCGCGGCCACGGCCCGCGGTTCCATCGAGTGGCCGCCGCCGCGCATCTGGTAGAACTCTTCGCTCAGCGTGTGCGGCGCGGTGCGCAACGCTTCAGTCGCGTCGCCGGCGCTCTGGGTGAGCAGCACGGCCACATTGGACTCGTCGCCGGTGTGGACCAGCGGGCCGCCGGGGCGCAGCGCGGCGGCGGTGGAGCCGACGGCGGGCAGCACCTCGTAGTCGACGTCGATCAGTTCCAGCGCGTCTTCGGCGACGTACCGCGACTCCGCGACGACGACGGCGAGGGGTTCGCCGACGTAGTGCAGCTCCTCCGGCGGCATCGGCAGCCGCGGGTAGTCGCGCAGCTGCGGGTGCTGCACCTTGGGCGCCAGGGGTTTCTGGATCTCCAGCAGGTCCGCGCCGGAGAACACCGCCACGACGCCGGGCAGCGCGAGGGCTTCGCTGGCGTCGAACGCCGTGATCCGCGCGTGCGCGTGCGGCGAGCGCAGGAAGGCCGCCGCGAGGGCGTCGGGGAGATCGAGGTCGTCGAGGTAGCGGCCCTGGCCCGTGAGCAGCCGCTGGTCCTCGCGGCGCGGCAGCCGGGCGCCGATCATCTTTTCAGGCACCGCACTGTCCTTTCGCGACGTCCAAAACGGACTGGACGAGGCCGGTGTAGCCGGTGCAGCGGCAGATGTTGCCGCTCAGCACCTCGCGCGCCTGGGCCTCGTCGCGAACGGTGTCCTCCCGTAGCGCGGCCGTGACGCTCATCAGGAACCCCGGTGTGCAGAACCCGCACTGCAGGGCGTGGTTGCGCTTGAACGCCTGCTGCAGCGGCGCCAGCTCGCCGTCGGTGGCCAGGCCTTCGACGGTCTCGACGGCCGCGCCGTCCACCTGCACGGCGAGCATCAGGCAGGCGCGCGTCGCGGCGCCGTCGACGATCACCGTGCACGCCCCGCAGACGCCGTGCTCGCAGCCGAGGTGGGTGCCGGTCAGCCGCAGCTTCTCGCGCAGGAAGTCCGCCAGGGTCAGGCGCGGGTCGACGGCCTCGTCGAACGGCTCGCCGTTGACCGTGCCCCGGACCCGCCGGGTGGCTTGCTCAAGCATGGGCCTTCTCCGTGATGTCGGCGAGCGCGCGCTTGACCAGCACGCCGGTGAGCCGGGCGCGGTATTCGGCGCTCGCGTGGATGTCGCCGGTGGGGTCGACCTGGGCGCGGGCGGTGGCCTCAGCGGCCGCGCCCAGGTCGGGTCCGAGGGGCTGCCCGATGACGAGCAGCTCGGCGTCGGTGAGCCGCTGCGGGGTCGGCGCGACCCCGGCCGCCGCGATCCGGCACGCCGTGACGACGCCGTCGTCCACTTCGCACACCACCGCGACGCCGGCCAGCGCGAAGTCGCCGCGCCGGGTCGCGAACTCGCGGAACGCGGAGAACTGGTTCGCCCCCGGCCGCTCGACGCTCACCTCCAGCAGCAGTTCGTCCGGCTCGAGGGCGGTGGTGAGGTGGAACAGGAAGAAGTCCGCCGCGGAGACGGTCCGGACACCCCGGGCCGAGGCGACGGTGAACTTCGCGTCCAGCGCGGTGAGCACGCTCGGCAGCTCGGCGGCCGGGTCGGCGTGGGCCAGGCTGCCGCAGATCGTGCCGCGGTTGCGGATCTGCGGGTGGGCGACCTGGTCCAGGGCTTCGGTGAGCACCGGCAGCAGCCGCGCGGCCTCGGGTGAGCGTTCGAGCTGCCGCTGGCGGACCAGGGCGGGGATCGCGATCGTGTCCTCGCCGAACGCCGGTGTCCCCCACTGCTCGCCGATGCGGTTGATGTCGACGAGGTGCTCGACGTGGGCCAGGCGGAAGTTGAGCATCGGCATCAGGCTCTGGCCGCCGGCCAGGACCTTGGCGTCGTCGCCGAGGTCGCGCAGCAGCTCGAGGGCTTCGTCGAGCTCGCGGGGCGCGTGGTAGGTGAAGCGGGCGGGTTTCATCGGGTCTCCGTGACGCGGCGCAGGTGCTGCCGGACGCGGCCGGCGAGCAACGGGCGTTCGACGAGCGACAGGTGCCGCAGGTCGGGCAGGATTTCGAGCTCGGCGCGATCGATGCCCTCGGCTAGCTGCCGGGCCATCGACGGCGGGGTCGCGTAGTCGTCCCGCCCCACCAGCACCAGCGTCGGCGCGGTGACCGACGGCAGCAGCGGCCGGGAGTCCATGGCGCCCATGGCGATCGACGCCGCGGCGTGGGCTTCGCTGTTGGTGCGCAGGAAGATCTTGACGACGCGGTCCGCTTCTTCCGGGTGCCGGTCGCGGAACTCCGGGGAGAACCAGCGGTCGAGCTGGAAGGTCACCTGCTTCGCCCGCGGTACGGCGACAGCCTTCTGCGCCCGCTCGGCCCAGGCGGTGACGGCGTCTTCGCCGTACCAGGCCGTGGTGTCGGCCAGCACGAGCGAGCGGACGCGCCCGGGGTAACGGCCGGCGAAGTTCACCGCGACGCTGCCGCCCATCGACAGGCCGAGCAGGCTCGCCGAGGGCAGGTCGAGCGTGTCGAGGGTGCGCGCGACGTCGTCGGCGAGGTCTTCGATGCTGAACGGCGTGCCGTCCCAGGCGCTGTCGCCGTGGCCGCGCAGGTCGAGGGCGAAGACCTGGAACTCGTCGGAAAGGGCTTCGGCCAGAGGCGTCCACAGTTCGCCGGAGAGCGCGAGCGGGTGCAGCAGGACCAGGGGTTCTCCCGCGCCGCGGCGGCGCACGGCCAAGGGCTTGCTCATGCGGGCCTCCGGAAGAGCGCCTCGGCGTTGGTGTGCAGGATCGCTTCGACGGCCACCGGGTCGAGGCCGCTTTCGCGGACGGTCCGGACCGGCTCGGGGTCGCCGAGCGCGAACGGGTAGTCGCTGCCCAGCAGCAGCTTTTCGGAGCCGACGAGCCCGGCCAGGAACGCGATCGACGGACCGGACAGCCCGACGGTGTCGTAGTGGAAGTCGCCGAGGTAGGCGGACGGCTTTTCGCGCCGCAGTTCGCCGGCGAAGGCTTCCTTGGTGCGGTAGCCGCCGTCGAGGCGGTGGGCTTGGTAGGGCAGGAACCCGCCGCCGTGCACGAGGACCAGCCGCAGGTCCGGGTGGCGGTCGAGGACTCCGGCGAGGATGAGCTTGGTGACCGCGACGGTGTTGTCGATCAGCCGGCCGTGGACGTTGCCCATCGTGCCCAGCGAAGCGAGGTCGCCCGACGGCCCGCACGTCGGCGGGTGCAGCACCACCGGGATGCCCTCGGCCGCGGCGAGCGTCCACAGTGGATCGAACGACGGCTCGTGCGGCGCAGGACCCGCGGGCGGGTCGGTGGTGAGGATCAACCCGGCGAACTCCGGGCGTTTCCAGGCCTCGAGCAGGTCGTCGGCGGCCTGGTCGCCGTCGTCGGCGGCCACCGAAGCCAGCGCCACGGTGCCGGCCGCGGACTCGGCCATCGCGTCGTTGACCGTGCGCGCCCAGTCGCGGGCGCGGGCCGGGTTGAGCGGCGCCGACTGGATGTCCAGCCATGGCGAAAGGATCTGCCGCGTGACGCCGGCCTGCGTTTGCCAGCCCGCGCGTGGCCCGGGTTCGGTCATCCGCGCGCCGATGGGCCGGGTCTCGCCGGTGCCGGGCACCGCCACCACCCAGCCCGCCTCGGTGCGCCGCGCCGAGAACCCCGCGACGGGGGCCTGCTCCAGCGCGGTCAGCAGCGAGAGCGGCACGATGTGCGCGTGCGTGTCGAGGACTTCCGTCCGACTCACCTCCACCGGTCGGGTTGGTGCCCTGACGCTAGGCGGGGTCGTGGTGGGGGGACCAGCGCGCTTTCCTGGCAGCAGGCATAAGGAGAACTGACAGCGGAGGCCTCGCTTCCCGCGAGCGTTCGTGTTGCCATGGACGTCCACAACGGAAAGGCGGCGGTCGTGACGGAAACCCGGAACGTGGTCGTGGCGATCACCGGCGCCAGCGGAGCGTGCTTGGGCGTGCGCGTCCTGCAACTGCTGCGCGAGCAGCCCGGGATCCGGACGCACCTGGTGCTGTCCAAGGCCGGGATCCTCACGCTGCGCCACGAATGCGACCTCACGGTGGCCGACGTCCGCGCGCTCGCCGACGTCACCTACCGGCCGGGTGAGATCGGGGCGACGATCGCGTCCGGCTCGTTCCCGGTCACGGCGATGCTCGTCGCGCCGTGCTCGGTCAAGACGCTCTCGGCGATCGCCACCGGCTACACCGACGACCTGGTCAGCCGCGCCGCCGACGTCTGCCTCAAGGAGGGCCGGCCGCTGCTGCTGATGGTCCGCGAAACCCCGCTGCACCTGGGGCACCTGAAGTCGATGGTGGCGGTGACCGAGGCGGGCGCGATCATCGCGCCGCCGGTGCCCGCGTTCTACCCGCGTCCGCGGACCGTCGGCGACCTGGTGGACTACACGGCTCGCCGCGCGCTCGCCCGGGTGGGACTATGGGAGCTGGCGCCGGAACCGTGGGACGGCGAACTGACCAGAGCCGACCCGGCCGACCTGCTGGGGCGGTGACGAAAGGGACCGGGGTGCTGGAGGCGCGGCGGCTGCAGATCTTCTCCGCGGTGGCCGAGCACGGCTCGTTCACCGCGGCGGCCGAGGCCCTGTTCATGACCCACTCCGCGGTCTCGCAGCAGATGGCCCTGCTCGAACGGCAGCTGGGCGTGCCGCTGATGATCCGCGGGCCGCGCGGGATCGAGCTCACCGAGGCGGGCCGGCTGCTGGCCGAACGCAGCACCGGCCTGCTCGGCACGATCGCCCACATCGAGCAGGAGATGTCGGACCTCAAGGCGCAGCACGCGTCGGTGCGGCTCGGCGCGTTCCCCACGGCCGGCGCCGACCTCATCCCCCGCGTCGTGCGCGAGTACCAGCGCCGGTACCCGGAGACGAAGCTCGTGCTGCGCTCGGCGCACGCGTCCGACATGACGGCGGCCCTGCGCGACGGCTCGATCCACTTGGGCCTGGTCTGGGACTACGACTTCGACCCGCGGTCGGTGCCCGCCGACGTCGAGTGGGTCCACCTGGCCGACGACCCGCTGTGCGTGCTGGTGCCGCTGGACCACCCGGTCGCCGGGGAGTCCGAAGTGGAGCTGCGGGAGCTGGCCGGGGAGACGTGGGTGGTGCGCAGCCACCGGCCGCCGTACGACGAGGCGTTCACGACGTTGTGCCGGTTGTCCGGTTTCGAGCCGCGGATCGGCTTCGCGACTGAGGACTACCTGTCGGTGCAGGGCCTGGTCGCGGCCGGGATCGGGATCGGCGCGGCCCCCCGGCTGGCCCTGGTCGCGCAACGCCCCGACGTCGTCGCGGTGGCGCTCGCCCCGGCGGCCCCGCGGCGGCGGATCGCGGCCGTGCGCCTGCTGGAGGCGAGTCATCCCCCCGCGGCGCGGCAGATGCTGGAAGTATTGCGGGTCGTGGCGACGACCGACCCGGAGGAACACGCGTGACCGAACCGCCCGATGTCCTGCGCCGGATGCTGCTCGACGGACGCGCGGACGTCTCGTTGGTCGACCGGATCGTCGAGGACCTGGCCCGCCGGATCATCGACGGGTCCCTGCCCCCGGGCGCGGACGTCAACTCGGTGGAGCTGGCCCGCCGGTTCAGCACGTCGCGCACACCGGTCCGGGAGGCGCTGCTGACGTTGCAGCGCGAGGGGCTGGTGGACATCCCGGCCCGCCGCCGGCCGCGGGTCGCGCCGGTGACGCTCGCCCAGGCGCGGGAGCTGTACGAGATCCGGGCGTCGCTGCACGCGCTGGTGAGCGAGCTGGTCGTGGCTCGTTCTCCGGATTTGTCGGTGCTCGCGTCGTGGCAGGCACACTTGCGGGACGACGCCGCTCGCGGGGACGTCGATGCGTACTTCTGGCACAACGTTTCCTTCCGCCAGGCCGAGGCGGAGGTGGCGGGGAACCGGCAGCTGACGCGGTTGCTGGGATCGCTGGGGTTGCGGACTTTGCAGCTGCGGCACGTGAGCTTGTCGTTGCCGGGGCGGTTGGACCGGTCGGTGGCCGACCACGAGCGCTTGCTGGCGGCTTATGCCGACGGGGACGCGGCGTTGGCGGTGGCGCTGACGCGGTCGATCATCATGACCGGGTTGCATTCGATCGAGGCATCCGGGTGGTCGGGCCTCGAAGTGGCGGAGTGACTCAGACGCCGCCGGCTCGTTCGATCGCTCGGTAGCCCCGCATCACCAACGATCGGCTCACCGCCGCCGCCATGGCGGCGTCTCGATCGGCATACGCGTTCACCAACCTCTCGTGGTCCGCCACCGAATGCAGCAAACGACCCGGCAATGACAGGCTCAAGTGCCGGAACCGGTGCATCTGCAGGCCCAGTGAACTCAACCGCCGCTGCAGCTCGCCGTTCTTCGACAAACTCGCCTCCGCGTTGCGGAACCCCACGTTGTGCCAGAAGTACGCATCGACGTCACCCGCCGCAGCGTCCGCCGAAAGCAAACCCTGCCAGCGCCGCAATCCGAAGATCTCCTCGTCCGATGCCCGCGCCACCAGCAATTCGCTCACCAGCGCGTAGAGCGAAGCCCGGATCTCGTAGATCTCCCGGACCTGCGCCATGTCCACCGGGGAGACGTACGGCCGCCGCCGGGGCGGGATGATCACCAAGGACTCCCGCTCCAGCAACAACAATGCCTCCCGCACCGGCGTGCGTGAAGTGCTGAACCGGCGGGCCAGCTCGGCGGAGTTCACCTCGTGGCCCGGCGGCAGCCGCCCCTCGACGATGCCCACCGCGATCTCCTGGAAGATCGTGAACGCCAGCGACGAGCTGCCCTCCACCCCGCGCAGCGCGGTGAAGAGCAGCTCCCGCCGGAGGTCCGGGAGATCCACGGCGGTCACTAGCCGAGGACCTCGGGCCAGCGGCGGCTGACCGAAGCCACCAGCGAGGGGCTCGACTCGGCCACCGCCGGGAAGTCGCCCAGCCGCTCGAACGGGCGGCACGCGTCGATGATCGCGCGGCTGTTGAACGCCACCGCGCCGGGCAGCGTCAGCGGGTCGACCCGGCTGCCCCACGTCCGCTTCATCACCTCGATGTCGAGGGACGGGTCCGTGCGCCCGCACATCGCCCAGACGACCTCGCCGAGGTCGCGCGGGTTGACGTCGTGGTCGACGACCACCGTGAACCGGTTCATGTACGCCGCGCTCGGCAGCTGCGAAGTCAGGTACGCCGCTTGGCGCGCGTGCCCCGCGTAACGCTGTTCGATCGCGACGATCAGCAGCGACCGGCCGCCGCCCGCCTCGTGCGCCCAGACGCCGCGCAGCCCCGGCAGGCCCGTCTTGCGCAGCGAATCCGTGATGATCGCGGATTTCAGCACCGTGCGCATGTACGAGTAGTCGTGCGGCGGCTTGCCCGGCGGCGCGCCGAGCAGGATCGGGTCGTCGCGGTAGTACACCTTTTCGACGTCGATGGTGAGGATCGGGTCGCGGGAGCCGGAGTAGTAGCCGGTCCACTCGCCGAACGGGCCTTCCGGGCGCTTGTCGTCCGGCCGCACCCACCCTTCGATCGCGATCTCGGCGTCGTGCGGCAGCGGTAACCCCGTCGCGAGCCCGGCGATCGTGCGCACCGGGGCACCGGCCATCGCGCCGACGTAGTCGTACTCCGAGACGTCGCCGGGCACTTCGACGCCGGCCGCCACCAGGTACGCCGGGTGGTGGCCCAGCGACGCGGCGATCGGCGCCCGCCCCTCGGCCTCGAACCAGCGGCGCAGGTGCTGGGCGCCGTGCTTGCCCGCCTCGATGTTGACGCTCACCGCGCGGCCGTCGTCCTGCACCTGCATCCGGTACGCGCCCAGGTTGATCCGGCCGGTGTCGTAGTCGCGGGTGACCACCGCGCAGCCGGTGCCGATGTACCGGCCGCCGTCGCCTTCGTGCCAGCGCGGCACCGGGAACTTCAGCAGGTCGACTTCGTCGTCCACATGGGACAGCAGGGGGCCGTCGGACACGGTGACCGCGCGGAAGTCACCGGCGTGCGAGGTCCACTCCCCCGGCTTGACGGCGAGTTTCTCGACGAGGTCCTCGTCGGTGTTGTCCCAGCCGAGCCCGAGCACCGACCCGAGCAGCCGCGGGTTGCTGACCGAGCCGGACAGCACGCGCGAGCCGGAGGCGTAGTCCTTGATCGAGTCGAACAGCAGGGCTTTGGGGTGCGAACGCCGGTAGTTGACCTGGGAGAGCGCGCCGATCTCCAGCTCCCAGTGGGCGCCCTCGATGGTCTGCACCTCCCCGGCCGCCTCGGCTTCGGCGAGCCACTTCCGCAGGTCGGTCATACCGGAATCCTTCGCGAGGTCTGGCGGAGGTGGCCGATCGCCGCCTCGGCGGTGAGCACGTCCGCGTACTTCTGGTCCAGGTCGAACAGGCTCAGCCAGTGCGAAGCCTCGAAACGGTCGAAACAGCAGTCGCCGACGACGCCGACCCGGTAGCCGCGGCTGCAGGCGTCGACGACGGTCGAACGCACGCACCCGCTGGTGGCTTCGCCGACGACGAGCAGGGTGTCGTGGCCGCCCATCCGCAGCACCGTGTCCAGCGGGGTGCCGTGGAAGCAGCTGGGGCCGATCTTCTCCAGCACGACGTCGCCGGCCCACGGTTCCACTTCGGACACGATCGCGTTCGGATCCACAGTGTTCATGTCTACCGTGCCCATGCCTACAGTGGACTTCGGTGCGAGCGCCGAGCCCGGCTTGCGGTTCCACCGGCCGTACCGCGCCGGCGTCGCGTGGAAGTAGATCACCGGTGCCCCGGCGTCGCGGGCCGCGCGCAACACCGGGGCGGTGCGGTCGACGGCGGCCCAGCCGTCGGCGCCGCACGCGCTGGGCCAGTCCGCGACCGCCTCGAGGATGTCCTGGCGAGGCAGGCCCAGCGCCGCGTAGTACAGGTCGACGACGAGCACGGCCGGGTTGGCCCCCAGACCGAACGGGGCCCGCTTCGCCCACGACGTCGCCGCGAGCACCGCGCGGTCCCGTTCGGTCAGGTACTTCGTCCACTCGGCTTCGAAGTTCACGGCGCCGTGAGACTGTTGTCGATGTACTTCGCGATGTCCGATGGAGCAGTGGTTTTGGCGTTCTCCGCGGCTTCGTCGAAGGCCTGCTTGATCACCTTCTCGTCCACCACCGGGGTCTTCGCCCAGACGTCGAGGAAGAAGTCATAGGCGTAGCCGGCGAGTTCGGGGCTCTTCACGCCGCTGTACTTCTGGATGCTCGCGACCGTCTCGTTCTTGTGGGCGCGGATGTACTGCAGCGCCTCGGCTTCCGCCGCGACGAACCGCTTGACGACCTCGCGGTTGTTCTGCAGGTACTTCGACTGCACGGTGTACGCGCCGAGCGGGAACGGCATGTTCGACAGTGCGGCGAGCCGGTGCGCGCCCTTCTCGCGGCTTTCGGTGCCGTTGGGCGGCTGCGTGAGGATCGCCGACACGGCACCGCTGCCGAGCGCCGCCACCTCGGCCGGGACGCCCTTGACGAACACCGCGGTGACGTCCTCGCGCTTGAGGCCGTTCGCCTCCAGCAGCGCGGTCAGCCCGAAGTCGCTTTCCGAGCCGGGCGAGGTGATGGCGACCTTCTTGCCCTTGAGCCCGGCGACCGACTTGACGTCCGGGCTGGCCCACATCTCCAGGTTGTAGTGCGGTTCGGACATCGCCACGTACTTGAGGTCCGCGCCCTTCATGATGGCCGCCGCGGTGTCGGGCGCGACACCGACGCCGATCTGGACGCTGTCGCTGGCCAGCCCGGCGACCAGCTGCGAGCTGTCGTTGAGCCGGGACAGCTTCACGTTCAGGCCGTGCTTGGTGAAGATGCCGTAGTCCTGCGCGGTGTAGAGGTCGGAGTAGCCCGCGCCGAGCGCGGTGTAGCCGATGGTGACCGGCAACGCGCCGCTCGCGTCGGCGGTGACCGTGCCGCCGGCCCCGCCCCCGCACGCGGTGAGGCCGAGCATGAGGCTCGCTGCGATGAGAAGTGTTTTCATTCTGCACCTGCCCAGTGGGTGAAACGGCGTTCGACCAGCCGGACGGCCCAGTTCAGCAGCAGGGCGACCACGGCGAGGATGACGATCCCGGCCATCGCCGAGTCCATGTTGAAGTTGGAGGTCTGCGTCTGCACGAAGTAGCCGAGGCCCTGGCTGGCCAGGAACAGCTCGGCGACGATCGCGCCGACCAGCGCGCGGCCGACGGCCAGGCGCACGCCCGCGAGGATGTACGGCAGCGTCGCGGGCAACGCGATGGTGTAGAAGAACTTCAGCCGCGGCGTGCAGAACACCGTCGCGACGCGGGTGTAGTCGCTGTCGAGGTTCCGCACACCGGCGGTGATGTTGATGATCAGCGGCAGGATCGCGGCCCACACGATGACGATCACGCGCGAGGTGTTGTCGATGCCGAACCAGAAGATGATGATCGGCAGGAACATCACGTACGGCACCGAGTAGAGGATGTTGACCATCGGCTCGGTCATGTCGTGCAGGATCTTGCTGCGGCCCAGCACGAGCCCGATCGGGATGCCCAGCACGAACGTGATGCCGAGGCCCCACAGCAGTTCCAGGCCGGTCGCGCCGAGCGCCGGGTAGATCTCGCCGGAGCCGAAGAGCTTCACCTCGGCCGCGGCGATGCGCAGCGGGTTGCTGCTGAAGGAGACGTCGACGAGGCCGAGCGCCGTCGCGAGCTGCCACAGCACCAGGACGATCGCCATCCCGGCCGTGCCGAGCAGCCCGCTACGGTGTCGCCGCGCCCAGCCGGAGCTCGCCGACAGTGCCGGTGGCGGGGTGGGTGCCGGCGTCGTGCGCGGGAGAGACGCTGTTGTCATGGTTCGGCTCCGAAGCTGCGGGTTCGTGGTGGAGGGCCGAGAGGATCTTGTCGCCGTACGCGAGGAACTCGGCGCTGCGCCGCCAGGCGGCATCGCGCGGGCGGGGCACGTCGATGACCACTTCCAGCGCGACGTGCGCGGGTGACGGGGAGAAGACGAGCACGCGATCGGCGAGCAGCACGGCCTCGTTGACGTCGTGGGTCACGAACATCGCGGTCTTCTTCGTGACAGCGTCCGCCTGCCAGATCCGCAGGAGCTCGTCCTGCAGGTTCTCGCGGGTCTGCGCGTCGAGCGCGCCGAAGGGCTCGTCGAGCAGCAGGAGCGTCGGATCGGTGGCCAGGGCCCGCGCGAGGTTCACGCGCTGCCGCATCCCGCCCGAAAGTTCGTGCGGGTACTTCTTCGCGACCTTGGCCAGGCCGACGATGTCGAGGAGCTCCTCGGCGCGTTTCCGGGTCCGGGCGTCGAGCCTGCCCTGGACCTGCGGTCCGAAGAGGACGTTGTCGAGGACGGTCCGCCACGGGTAGAGCGAGGCGTGCTGGAAGACCAGGGACCGCTCCGGCCCGGGGCCGGTGATCGCCCGGCCGGCCAGTTCCAGTGCCCCGCCGGCGACGGGCACGAGCCCGGCGACGGCCTCGAGGAAGGTGGTCTTGCCGCACCCGCTGGGGCCGACGATGACCACGAACTCCTCGTCGCGGATCTGCAGGTTCAGGTCCAGGCACGCGGTGGAGAATCCGCTGCCGCGCCGGGCGCGGTGCCCGAGCAGCAGATCCCGGGCGTCCAGGCAGATGTTCGGGACGGACATCAGTACGCCCCCGGGGTTTCTGGGTGGTTCACTACCGCTCCTCCTTGCCGATGGCTGCACTGCGGATCGCAAGGTGTCGACACTTTGGGAGAGTCTGCGACTGTGACACCAGTGATGTCAAGGATTCGGAATCGAGCAAGAAGCTTTGTTGTCGCGAACTGTCGACACTAGCCACTTCACGACAGGCCCTCATCAGAGCTTCGGCCAGAGGGGTCGTGCCTGGCTCGCGCGGTCGGCGGCGGCTCGAACGTCATGAACGAGTCGTTCACCGCGCCGGACGTCATGGCCCCGGCGAAGTCGCGTTTGCTGGGCGGGATGTCATGAACGGGTCGTTCATGACGCTGGACGACAGGAAAGAGTCGTTCATGACGTCGCCAACCCCTGCCGAACGTCGCGAATCCGCGCGCGCCCACGACTTTGCCGAGGCCCCGGCGCCGGACGTCATGAACGACTCGTTCATGACGTCCGGGCCGGAAGCCCAGACCCCGGAAAGCCGTGAAGGCCTCCTTACCGGCCACCAGAGCCGGTAAGGAGGCCTTCACGGACCTCGGCGGGATCAGCCGACCGGCTGCTCGACCGGTTCCGGCTTCGGGCTCAGCACTCCCGCGAACACCGCCGCCAGCACGCACAGCACCACCGGGACCGCGAAGGTGACGTTCAGCGGCATCCACCGCGTCAACCCGCCGATCAACGCCGGCCCGGCCAGCAGACCCACGTACCCCAGCCCGACCACCCGGGCCATCAACGCGCCCGACGCCCGCGTGTCCAGGTTCCCCGCCGCGGTGAACAGCTGCGGGACCCCGCCCGACAACCCCAGGCCGAACAACGCCCAGCCGACGAGCGACAGCGGCACCCACGGGGCCGCCGCCGCGATCGACAGGCCGACCGCCGCCAACGCCGCGCCGTACCGGACGATCGCCGCCGGGCCGGCCCAGGCCGCCACCCGGTCGGTCAGGAACCGGCCCGTCGTCATCGCCACCGCGAACGCGCCGTACGCCAGCGCCGCCGTCGAAGCCGACGTGCCCAGGACCTTCTCCATGTGCAGGGCCGCCCAGTCGTTCGCCACGCCCTCCGACAGCATCAGCGCCAGCGCCAGCAACCCGAGCAGCCACACCACGCGGCCCGGCGTCCGGCGGCCCACGACCGGCGACGGCTCGGCAGCCGAGACCGAAGGCGCTTCCGACGGCTCCATCAAGAACCGCGCCGAAGCCAGGGAAAGCACCACGCACACCAGGCCGGTGCCGATGAGCGTGACGCCGGTCGGCACGCCCGCGCCGAGCGTCGCCGCGCCGATGGCCGCCGCGAACGCTCCGCCGATCGACCACATCGCGTGGAACGCCGCCATGATCGGGCGCGGGTAGGCGCGCTCCACCACCACCGCGTGCGCGTTCATCCCGACGTCGATCGCGCCGTTGCCGAAGCCGAACAGCATCAGCGAAAGCCCCAGCGTCCACCACGAGTTCGCGAACCCGGGGGCGCACAGGGCCAGCCCGAGCAGCACTCCGGCCGCCGGGACCAGCCGGCGGTGGCCGAGCCGGTCGACGAGCGGTCCGGCGACCTGCATGCCCACGAACGCCGCGCCGCCGAGCACCAGCAGCAGCGCGCCCAGCGTGCTGTGCGAGATGCCGGTCGCGCGCTCGACGTTCGGGATGTGCACCACCCACATGCCCATCCCGAACCCGTTGAGGCCGAAGAACATGAAGGTCGCGAACCGGGCGGCGCGCGGGCGGGGCGGGGCGGTCGTCATCGGTTCTCCCAGGGGACGGCGACGTGCACGAGCACGCCGAGGCCGGCCAGCGCCGCGCGCTGGTCCTCGGGCGCGCCCGGGTCGGTGATCACTACGTCCGCGCGGTCGGCGGGACAGACGTGGGCGAGCGCGGCGCGGCCCCACTTGGCGCCGTCGGCGAGCACGATCGCCCGGGACGCGACGTCGAGGGCCGCTCGCTTGACCTCGGCGTCGCCGAGGTCGAACGCGGTGAGCCCGGCGTCGAGGCCGAACGCGCAGGGGCTCAGCACGGCGACGTCGAACCGCAGGGACCGCAATGAGGCCAGGGTCAGCGGGCCCACCAGGGCCTGCTCCCCCGGCCGCGGCTCGCCGCCCGGCAGGAGCAGCCGGACGTCCGGGTCGTCGGCCAGCTCCCGGGCCGCGTGCAGGGAAAGCGGCATCACGGTGACCGCGCGCCCGCGCAGCAGCCGCGCGAGCTCCAGCGCGGTCGTTCCGCTGTCCAGGACGATCGTTTCGCCGTCGCGGATCAGTTCGGCCGCGGCGGTCGCGATGGCCCGCTTCGCCTCGACCGCGGCCGTCGCGCGGGCGGCGAACGGCGGCTCGATCCCGGACGGCGACGCCGGGACGGCTCCGCCGTGCACCCGCCGCAGCACGCCGCGCGAGGCCAGGTGGTCGAGATCGCGGCGCACGGTCATCTCCGACGCGCCGGTCGCCGACGCCAGGTCCGCGACGGCGACCTGGTCGGCGTCGCGCAGCCGCTCCACGATGATTCGTTGCCGCTCCGCGCTCTTCACGCCGCGATACTCGCAATCCGCGAGCGTTCGCACAACCGATTTGTTCGTCCGCTCACGTCGCTTGTGCGGAACACCGCTACGGCATGATGGTGCCGTGCACGCCGCCGAGACCACCGCGACCCCGTGACCGGGGGCTACCTGAAGGGCCGGATCCGCCGCGAGGACATCATCACGGCGGCGGCCGCGGCGTACGGCGAGCTCGGCTACCAGGGCTCGTCGCTGCGGGAGATCGCCAAGCGCGTCGGGATTTCGCACGCCGGGCTCCTGTACTACTTCCCGACCAAGGAGGCCCTGCTCGCCGCCGTGCTCGAACGGCGCGACACCGAGGACTCCGAGCGCGAGCAGCTGACGGTGCCGCCCGGGCTCGAGATCCTGCGTCACTTCGTCGCGCTGGCCGAGCACAACGTCCGCCACCCCGGGATCGTCGACCTCTACTCCCGGCTCGCCGCCGAAGCCGTCGCCCCGGACCACCCCGCGCACGAGTACTTCGTGCGCCACTACCGCGCCGCGCGCGACGGCGTGCACGAGTCGTTCGCGGTCCTGGCCGCCCGCGGCGAACTGCGCGACGGCGTCGACCCCGGGCTGGCGACGCTGACGTTCATCGCGCTGATGGACGGCCTTCAGGTGCAGTGGCTGACGGTCCCCGGCGACGTGGACCTGGTCGGATCGCTGCGCTTCTACCTGCAGAACCTGCTCACCGTCCCGCTCTAGAGGGTCTTCGCGTACGGGTCCCAGGCCACCGGCAGCGCGGGCGGGACGTCGACGGTGCTCGCGACCTCGACGGTCTGCCCGCGGGTCAGGGACTCGTCGATCGCCAGCATCGCGTCGAGCACGTGGTAGGCCAGCTCGCCGGACGCGCGTTCCGGCACGCCCGCGCGGATCGCCCGCGCCAGTTCCAGCGCGCCGGTGCCCCGCGAAGCCGCGTGTCCGTGCGGCGCCAGCTCTTCCGGCTCGGCGTGCCCGAGCAGGTGCAACGTCGTCGGGCCGTCGAAGCGGTTGGGGTCCGGCAGCACGGCCGTGCCGAGCGTGCCGGTGAGCTCGACGAACCCCACCCGCTTCAGCGCCGAGTCGAAGCTCAGCACGAGCTGGGCGGAGCCGCCCGCCTCGAACTCGACGAGCGCGGTGACCGTCGTCGGGACCGTCACCGGGAACTCCGTGCCGGCCCGCGGTCCGGACCCGATGACGCGGGTGTCGCGCGCCCGCCCGCCGGCGCCGGTGACCCGCCGGATCGGGCCGAGCAGGTGCACCAGCGTCGTCAGGTAGTACGGGCCCATGTCCAGCAGCGGCCCGCCGCCGGCCTGGAAGAGGAACTCCGGCGCCGGGTGCCAGCTCTCCGGTCCCGGCACCTGGAACAGGGCGAGCGCCGTCAGGGGACGGCCGATCCGGCCCGCGTCGAGCGCCTGGCGCGCGGTCTGCAGGCCGGCGCCCAGGACGGTGTCGGGCGCGCCGGCGACGCGCAGGTTCCTCTCCTGTGCGCGATCCAGGAGCTTGCGGCCCGTCTGCCGGTCCAGGGCGAGGGGCTTCTCCGCCCAGACGTGCTTGCCCGCATCGAGGGCCGCGAGCCCGACGTCGACGTGCGAAGCGGGAATGGTCAGGTTGACGACGAGTTCGACCTCGGCGTCGTCGAGCAGCTCGGTCACCGCGCCCGAGCGCGGCACGCCGTACTCGGCCGCGCGGCTCGCGGCGCGCTCGGTGTCGAGGTCGGCGATCCGCAGCACGCGAACGTCCGGGAAGCTCGTCAGGTTCTCGAGGTAGGTGCCGCTGATGACGCCGGCGCCGATGATCCCGACGCCGACCGGCCCGCCGGTCACCGGTTGACCAGGAACGCGTGGCTGGCGGCGACGGCTTCGAAGAGGTCGCCGTCGTAGGCGTCGAACTCGATCACGCGCAACGCGTCCGGCGCGGCGGCGAGCACGTCGGCGATCGGCACCCGGCCCTGGCCGGCCGGCACCTGGCCGGTGGCGTCGGTGGCGAGGCCGCCGTCCTTGACGTGGATCGCGCGGACGCGGTCGCCGAGCCGGCGCAGCAGGGCGGGCGCGTCCTCGCCGCCCGCGGTGGCCCAGTAGGTGTCGACCTCGAGCGCGACGGCCGGGTCGAGCTGGTCCGCGAACACCTCGAACGCGCTGCGGCCGTCGATCCGGGACTCCAGCTCCCACCAGTGGTTGTGGTAGCCGACCTGCACGCCGTGCTCGGCCGCGACCTTGGCGGCGGCGTTCAGCGCGTCCGCCGTGGCGGCGATGTCGGCCGGGTCCTGCCACTGCTCCGGCTTGACGAGCGGGTCGATGACCAGCCCGATGCCCAGCTCGGCCGCCGCGGCGAAGACGGCGGCCTGATCGGCGCCGATCAGCCGGGCGTGCGCGGTCGGGGCGGTCAGGCCGTTCGACGGCAGCCCGGCGCGCAGCGCTTCGACGTTCTCGACGACGCCGTAGGGCTCCACCTGCGTGAAGCCGATCGCGGCGAGCCGCCGCAGGGTCTCGGCGGGATCGGCCGCGAAGGCGTCGCGGACCGAATACAGCTGCACGGAAAGCTCGCTCATCACCGGCTCCTGGAGGTCACGGGGTTCGTTGAATTTCTACCACTTGGTCAAAATTGGCACCAGGGATTTCGCGGCCGGTCCACCGGACGGCCGCACCCCGCGTGCCGAGGCCCACTGCCGTCCTTGTTTTGGCGGGGGCCGGTTGGGGCAGTAACGCTTTGACGAGGTCAGGGCCGATCCGATCCGGGAGGTGCCGGTAGTGGACAGGGCAGCCGACGATGTGGACATGGGGGCCGTCGGGCACCCGGCGTCCCGTCGCGACCTGACGGAACTGTCCGAGGCCGCCCGCGACCTCGACCGCCGGATCGAGCAGCACCTCGCCCGGTTGCGCCGCGAACGTGCCGAGCGCGCCTGGGACGACATCCCTGACCAGCGGCTTCGCCCGAGCGGCTGACCTCGCGTTTACCGCGTGGACGCGGACTACTACGCTGGGTGGCCCAAGCTTCCCGCCGAAGTCCTGCGAGGTCGCCATGTCCGAGACGCTGTCCCCGAGCCAGAAGCCGGTGGGAGTCGACCCCGACCGGCCGAGCATCGCGCGGATCTACGACGGCTTCCTCGGCGGCAACAACTACTACGAGGTCGACCGCGTGGTGATGGAGAAGATCCGCGCGGCGGTCCCGGAAGCGGTCGACATCGCCCGCGGCAACCGTGGCTTCCACAACCGCGCGCTGCGGATGCTGGCGAGCCAGACGAAGATCGGGCAGTACCTCGACTGCGGGTCCGGGCTGCCGACGGCGGAGAACACGCACCAGATCGTCCAGCGCATCGACAAGGACCACAGCGTCGTCTACGTCGACAACGACCCGGTGGTCCTCGCCCACGGCCGCGCGCTGCTCGTGGAGAACGACTTCACGCACATGGTCGAAGCGGACATCTTCGAGCCGGCGGCGGTGCTCGGCAACGAGGAGGTGCGCCGGCACATCGACTTCTCCGAGCCGGTCGCCCTGCTGCACGTCGGGACGATGCACCACTTCGAGGGCGACGGCGCGGCCGAGGTCATGCGGAAGTACATCGACGCGCTCGCCCCGGGCTCGTACGTGGTGCTGTCGCACTTCTTCGACCCCGAGGTGCCGGAGCTGACCGAGATCGCCAAGCGCATCGAGAACATCCTGACCCAAGGTCCACTCGGCGCCGGCCGGTTCCGCACGCGGGCGGAGATCGAAGCCATGCTGCCGGGCCTGGAGTTCCTCCAGCCGAACGCGACCTCCGCACCGGGCCTGGCGGTGTGCGACGAGTGGTGGCCGGACGGCCCCCGGCTCACGCCCCTGTCGGGTTCGGCGAAGTGCGTGGCCGGGATCGTCGGCGTCAAGCGCTAGCGCAGCCTCCACAGGTGGTCCGCGGTTCCGGTGTCGCCGAACTGCACCACCTGCGCACTGTCCACTGTGGACATCCGGTCGACGCCGAGCACCTTGCCGGAGTTGCGGTTCACGATCCGGAACCAGCCGCTGCCGTCGTCACGCAGACGCCACAGGTGGTCCGCTGACCCGTTGTCGGTGAACTGGACGGCGATCGCACTGTCCGCCGTGGACATCTGATCGACACCCAGCACCTTGCCCGAGTGGACGTTGCGGATCAGGAACCAGCCGTCGGCCGCGGTCTCGAACGTCCACAGGTGGTCGTCGGTGTCGTTGTCGGCGAACTGGACGACTCGCGCACTGTCCGCTGTGGACATCTGGTCGACCCCGAGCACCTTGCCGGAGTTGCGGTTCTCGACCCGCACCCGGCCGTCCGGGACGAGCCGCCACACGTGGTCCGCCGTGCCACTGTCGGCGAACTGCACCACCTGCGCACTGTCCTCTGTGGACAGCTGGTCCACGCCGAGCACCTTGCCGGAGTTGCGGTTCTTCAGCCGCCACCAGCCGTCACCGTTGTCGGCCAGCTGCCAGAGGTGGTCCGCGGTGCCGTTGTCGGTGAACTGCACGACCCGCGCACTGTCCGCTGTGGACATCTGATCCACGCCGAGGACCTTGCCCGAGTGGTGGTTGCGGATCCGGTACCAGCCGTCGCCGTTGGCGACGAGGTGCCAGACGTGGTCGTCGGTGCCGTTGTCCGCGAACTGCACCACCCGCGCACTGTCCGCTGTGGACATCTGATCCACGCCGAGGACCTTGCCGGAGTTGCGGTTCACGATCCGGAAGCCCGCTCCCCCGCCGCCCGGCGACCAGGGGTGGCCGTTCGGGTCGGCCGTCGGGAACGACGTGACGCGCAGGCGTGCCGCGCCCATCGGGATCAGCGTGACCGTCTCGACCGCCGCGTCGCTGCGCGCCGGTGACGCCTGCAGCGGCGTGACGACGTTCTGGTCGTCCGCAGTCCACTCGGCGATCTTCCGCGCGGGCGCGGTGATCTTGACCGGCGCGGTGTCCGGGGTGAACGGGTTGGCGGGCAGCGAGCCGCCGGCCGCGGAGAAGGTCAGCGCGGCGCCGGGCGTGAGGCCGTAGTTCCAAGGCGTCGTCGCGTGCACCGCGTACTCCGGGAACTGCGCGGTCCCGCCGATCTGCTGGTAGCTCTCGCCGACCTTCAGCGAGTAGGTCAGCGGGCCGTGGTCGACCGACACGGAGTCGTGGTTCGCCGGCCACGTCCGCGTCGTCGTGCGCTGCGGCAGGGTGAGCGTGACGACGTCGCCACCTCCCCAGGTCCGGTCGACCTTGACGAACGACGGCCCGGCCGGCGCCGCGACCACCGCCCCGGCCACGACCAGCCGCGGCGCGGCGCACCACGCGGGAATCCGGAAGTACAGCGGGAACGCCAGCCGCTTCGGGGTCCGGACGGTGAAGGTGACCTGCTCGGAGAACGGGTACGTCGTGTCCTCGGTGATGGTCACGGAGGTGCCGTCGCCGACCTTCGCCGTGACGCTGCTGGCGGAGTACATCGCGGCGGCGAGCCCGTTGTCCGGCGTGGCCAGCCACAGCTCCTCGGTGAAGTACGGCCAGCCCATGCCGTAGTTGTGCGGGCAGCAGCGGTACTGGTCGACGCCCGGGAGGTAGGCCTGCATCGCGAACCCGTTCTGGAACTGGCCTTCGCTCTTGGGCACGTTGTCGAGGTCGACGCTGTTGGCGCTGGTGATGTAGTGGACGGCGCGCCCGGCCGGGTCGAGCGACGCGGGCAGGGAGTTGAACGCGAGGTCCTCGCAGCGGTCGGCCCACACCGGGTCGCCGGTCAGCCGGGTGAGCAGCTGGTGGCTGGCCATGAACTCGACGATCCCGCAGGTCTCGAAGCCCTGCCGCGGATCGCCGAAGCCGGGGCGCGCGTTCTCGTCACCGGCGAAACCGCCGCCGGCGAACTGGCCGTAGGTGGCCATGACCGTGTCGTAGTCCTGGTAGGTGGCCTGGGTCAGGCTCGCGTTGCCGGACCGCAGCGCGTACTGCGCCGGCTCCCGGAAGCCCTGGGCGATGTTGACGTTGTGCAGGCTCGGCAGGTTGCCGACCCAGTTGGCGCCGTAGGCGTGGATCTTGTCGGCGAGGTCGAGCAGGAAGGCGTCGCCGGTGCGGTTGAAGAGCCAGAAGACGCTGTCGAGGCCGTCGCCCCACCGCACGGAGACCCAGCTGGAGTCGAACGCGCTCTTGCCCTGGGCGTTCATGTAGCGGAGGAAGCGGGTGAGGAACGGGACGACGCGGGCGTCGCCGGTGTACTCCTGCCAGGAGCGCAGGGCCTGCAGGAGGGGGAGGTACGGCCAGAAGTCGGGGCCGTTGTTGAGCGCGGTGCGCAGGGCGGACGGGCCGAAGAAGCCGTCGGACTGCTGGGTGGCGAGGATGGCGTCGATCCACTTGGCGGCGGTGGTCCGTGCGGCGGCGTCCCCGGTGACGGCGGCGAGGTCGACGTAGCCGCGCAGCCAGTAGGGCACTTCTTCCCAGCCCGCGCGCTCGGGGTGGACCCAGCCGCTGGTGGCGAAGTCGAGGAAGTGCGAAGTCTCGGGGTAGTGGCCGCAGAGGCCGTCGAGCTGCAGTTTCAGCTGGCCGGCGAGCCAGCCTTCGGCGGTGACGGCCCCGGGAGGGAGCTTCAGGAAGGCGGCGGGTTTCAGCGGAGCGGCGTTCGGGGTGTAGAAGCCGCCCGCGGCGGGCGCGACCGTGCGGAGGGTTCCGGCGCGCGCCGGGCCCGTGCCGACCAGCACGGTGGCGGCGGCGACTCCGGCTCCGGTGACGAACTGCCTGCGGCTCAGCGACACGGGACGGCCTCCGCTCGTCTTTACAACGTTGTAAAAGTATGTTGTACCGGGTGGGATACAACGTTGTAAATCCGCCGTTCGTCGGAGAGGCGCGGTGGGGGCTGGTCAACGGCCAGGGGTGGCCTGGCCGGCTTCGCGAGTGGCGGACTACGGCGAGACCGGATCGGTTCCACCTGTCGCAGGCTCGGGTCCGGCAGCAGAACTCGCCCCCGGACTGGCCGGCACCTCCTCCGCACTGTCCTCAGTGGACGCCGCCGCCTCGCCGCGCACCCACTTCAGCTTCACCTCGAACTGGCCCTGCAACCCCGTGCGCGCGATCACCGCGCCGGCCTGGGCGTCCAGCTTGACGCCGAACTTCAGCTCCACCTCGTCCGGGCCCAGGTCGCGGAACTGGGCCAAGGCCGCGCCCGCCGCCGCGCGGACCTCGCTCAGCGCGTGCTCGAACGTCGTCGTCGCCTTGCGCAGCACCCCCGATGGCGCCGACGCGCGCTCCAGGCCCGGCTCCACCTCCACTTCGACGACCACCGATCCGCCGTCGGCGAGCGGGAAACGCACGAAGTCCGGCAAGGAATCCTCCCAAGGCAGAAAAGATCAACAAGTCAGGCCGAGCCACTGCTCGCGGCCGATGCTGAGGCGCACCTGCTCCAGCTCGTCGAGCAGCGTTCCCAGCCGGTCCGGGTGGGCCAGGTACTCCAGCACCGCCTGGTAGAACGCGCTGCTCATGGCCGACGGCATCAGGTCCGACGCGTCGAAGCACAGATCGGTGCCCCTCGCGAGGGTCGTCGCGATCCGCCGGGTGACGTCGCTGCGGTAGACGTCCTGGTCCACGAGCTTCCCGTGCACCGAAAAAGTCGTCCCGCCCGACGGCCAGATCCGCTGCCCCGCCTCACTGGCCAGGTACACCATCAGCTTGCGCGCGGCCGGGGTGTCGTGGAACAACCCGGCGAGGTCGGCCGAGACCTCGGACGGCCCGGCCGCACCCGCGCCCGGGAACGGGAAGAACCGGAAGTCGCGGTCGGGCACCGGCGGCCCCGGGAGCGCGGAGTACCCGCCGATCGCGAACGAGCCGAGGTGCTCCCACGCGCACCCCGGCGGTTCGGCGAACATCGCCTTGCCGGCGTCGGCGAACGACGTCAGCAACGCCGCCGTGCTGCCGCCGCGGACCGCGTCCGGCGCCAGGACCAGCTCGCCCCAGCTCTGCCACGCGGCCCGCACCGCCGCGTCGGTCCACGGCAGCGTGCCCGCCGCCCAGGCGCTGTAGACCCGCGGGCCGGCGCGGTGCAGCAGGATGTCCTCGATCCAGTCGGTGCCGGGGAACCCGGAGTTCGGCGGGGCGCCCATGCCGAGGCACCACGGCCGCTGCCCGGCCGCCGCGAGCTGCCGAGACGTCGCCACGAGCTGCTCCCACGTCGCCGGTTCCGGCCCGGTGAACGTCTTCGGCGAGTACCAGACGATGCTCTTCAGATCGGCTTTGACCGCGACCGCGTACGTCGCGCCGAGCCCGAGCTGCTGGAACTTCAGCCACTGCGAGCTGTACGTCTGCGCCGCCTCCGCCCCGAGGACGGCGTCGAGCGGCTTCAGGTCGCCGGAGCGCGCGTACCCGGCGAGCTCGGCCGGGTTGGACAGCACCGCCACGTCGGGCGGGGTGCCCTGCTGCAGGTCGCCGCGCAGCACCTGGTTCTGCGCGCGGGTGCCCTGGTACCGCGTCGGAATCCCGGTCTCGCGGGTGAAACCGTCGAGCACGCGCTTGAACGCCACCTGCTCGTCGCCGGTCCACGAGCCGAGCACGGTCACGACCTCCGCGCCGGGCTCGGCGGCGCAGCCGGGCACCCCGGCGAGCAAAGCGGCGGCCAGCACGACGGCGGCGACGCGGCGGCTCATCTCGCCCCCCGGAACCGGTATTCGTCGAGCCGGGGTTGCAGGCCGGCGACGACCAGCACCCCGATTCCCGCGGCCAGCACCGGGATCCCGTAGCCGAGCAGCCCGTTCCAGCCCGGTTCGGTGAGTCCCGGCCCCAGCAGCGCCGCCTCGTCGACGTCGTCCGGTGCCGCGGGCGGGGCGGCGGGCGGCGAGGCCGTCGCCGTGGCGAACGCGGCCACCGTGTCGCCGCAGGCGGCCACTCCCCCGGTACCGCACGAGGCGACCAGCGCCCGGGCGAGCGTCCGCTGGGCCCGGTCCGCGGTGGCCGCCGTCGCGGCGGAGCGCGCGTCCACCGTGCGTTCGAGCGCGGCACCGCTGTCCCGGGCGTCGGACTGGACGCCGAGCAGCAGCGCCGTTCCCGCGCCCAGCAGCACCAGGGCCGCCGTCGCGGCGAACAGGGCCGAGTTCACCGACCGCCGGAAGCGCCGGGTGAGGAACCGTTGCGTCCCCACCAGCAACGCGAGCAGGAGCAGCAGCGGCAGCGCCCACAGCAGCGTGATCGCGGGGTCGAGCCAGTCGGCGCCGAGCTGCTGGTCCAGCGCGGCGCGCTGGGCGGCCGCCAGGGTGTCGAGCCGCGCCAGGATGCCGTTCTCCTTCGCCGTCAGCAGGTCGGACGCGGACTGCAGGTAGCTGGCGGCGAGCGGGCCGCCGTGGTCCTGCCGGAAGTGGGCGTCGGCCTGCCCGATGAAGCTGTTGTACGCGGGCAGCAGCCCTTCGATCAGCTGCAGGGTCTGGCTGCCCTGCTCGCCGGCCGCGTTGTGCTCGGCGACCTGGGCGAGCTGCTGGCTGGCCAGCGCGATCTCGTCCTCGTACTGCTCGCTGGGGCCGGTCAGGCGCACCTGGTCGCGCTCGAAGGCGGTCACCGCGGCACCGTGGGCGGCCACGAGCGCCTCCTTGGCCAGCGACACCTCGAGCACGGCGGGCGCGGTCCGCTCGCGCACCTCGGCGATGCTGGAGCGCACCCCGAGGAACGTCGCCAGCGCGGTCACCAGCACCAGCGCGCTGCCGGCCACCAGCCCGAGCCGCAGCCACCACAGGGTCTTGCGCGTGGTGCTCGTCGCGCTCACGAAGGCGCTCCCGCCGGGTCCTCGAACAGTTCACCGCACCGCCCGCAGCGTTTCGCCGACGGCCGCGCCTTGTGTCCACAGCGGACGCATTCGCGCGGTGCGCCCTCTTCGCGGGGCCGGGCCGGCGCGGCGACGGGTTCGGCGGTGTAGGTCGAGATGGTCGACCCGAGCACGAGTGAGAACCCGTCGCGCGGACGGACGCCGTCCTTGATCGCGACGGCGCCGTCTTCGCGGACGTCGATCAGGCGGGTCAGGCGCTTGAGGATCTCCGCGTTGCCGAGGTCCGTCGCCAGCCGGTACGCGACGCCCCATTCGCGCGCCGCCTCCGCCCGGTCTTCGCGCTCGAAGGCGTCCCAGCCCGCGCGGACCGTCCGGCCCAGCTCGGCCTGCCCGGTGAAGCGAGCGACGTTCTCGTCCGGCACGCTCGACAGCGCCAGGTCGTCGGTCAGGTAGCCGACGACCGCGCCCGGTTCGGCCACCACGGTTTCCGCGCCTTCGACCAGCACGACCGTGCCCAGCAGCCGGTCTTCGTGGCGGGTCAGCTCGGCCGCGTCGACGTCGAGGCAGAGGTGGTATTCGCGCTGCTCGTCGCCCCAGGCGCCGGTGGGCAGTTCGAGCGCACGGCCGTCGGCCCGGCACTGCGCGGTGAGGTCCGCCTCGGTCGGGAACACCTGCTTGACGAACCGCAGCCGGGTGTAGGGCATCGTGGTCAGCCGCAGCCGCAGATCGGGCACCGTCCGGCCCATCGCCTGCTCGACCAGCCGCCGGAAGTCCCCGGCCAGCTCGGCGTCCTCCAGCACCGCGTCGGCGCTGCCGCGCAGCACGGACGCGATGCGCTGCAGGTCCCGCGGCTCCCAGTCGTCGCCGATACCCCTGGCGTCGCAGGCGAACTCGCCCCGGCAGCGGTCGAGGGCGGCGTCGAGCGCACCCATGCGGTCGGACTCGTTCTTGCCGTCGGTGAGCAGCACGGCGTGCCGGATCGCCGCGGGATTCCGGGCGAACAGCTCCCGGGCGAGGTCCAGCCACTGGCTCATCGCGGTGCCGCCGCCGGCGATGAGCCCGGAGACCGCGGCCCTCGCCTCGTGCCGGGTCCGGTCGCCGGCCACGGCCAGCTCCGGGGTCGCCGGGTAGACCAGCTCGGCGTGCGCGGTGCACTCCACCACCCCGAACAGCACGCCGTCGCGCAGGGAGTCGACGGCGACCCGGCAGGCGTGCCGCGCCGCCTCGATCTTCGTCGGCGGCCAGTCCATCGAGCTGGAACAGTCCACCAGCAGCAGTTCGGCGGTCCGCGGCAGGCCGGCCGCCGCCGTCGTCCCGGCGTCGCCCACCCGCACGGTGAGGACGGCGTCCATCCGCTCGTCCGACGGCGCCAGGTACTTGTTCTGGCTCAGCTGGAGCGCGAACGACGGGGCCTCGGGCATCCGATCACCTTCTCGTCTTCGGCCGGACGGAGTTGGCGAGGTCGACGAGCACGCCGTGTTCGCCGCGATCCCGGGCGCGCTCGGCGAGCCGGCGCAGGGACTGCTCCAGCAGCGTGCGCAACCCGCGCTCGGTGACGCGCTCGCCGAGCAGGGCACCGCCGTTCCAGCCCGGTTCGGCGCCGTCGTCGAGAGCGTCCAGTGCGGCTTCCCGCACGAGCGTCTCCAGCCGGTCCTGGGACTCGCCGTCGAGGTAGAGCTCGGGCAGCCGCCGCGCCGCGTCGGCGAGGCCGTCGCGGCTCGGCGGCCCGGAACGCAGGCGGCCCGCCCGGATCCGCACGGCGGCGATGCGGGCGGCGTCGTAGTGGCGGGAGATCGGCGGGACGGCGTCCAGCAGGGCGACCGCGCCGTCGCGGCCCCGCTCCCGCAGGTGGCAGCGGGCCAGGCCGAAGGCGGCGCTGACCTGGCCGTGGTCGCGGTGCCACACCGAGCGGTAGCAGCGCTCGGCCTGCCGGGTGTCCCCGCGCAGTTCGGCGCAGTAGCCGAGCGCGAGCTTCGGCGCGAGCTCGCCCGGCCACGCGCGGTGCACCCGGTCGAACGCGGCCGCGGCCGGCTCGGTGTCGCCCCGGACGAGCGCCAGCAGGCCGTGGTGCCAGGCCGCCCGCCAGTCGCGCGCCGCCTCGGCGCCGAGCAGCTCCTCGGCCGCCGCCAAGGTCGCGGCCGCGCGATCGGAGTCGCCCACCGCGACGAGCGCGCGGGTCCGGGCGAACTCGATCTCGACCGAGCGTTCGGCGAAGAACGCGAGCTTGTCCAGCCAGCGACGCGGTTCGGGCGCGCCCGCGGCGGCGATGAACTCCGCCGCCGGGTCGTCCGGCGAGACCCGCGGGATCGGCAGCCGGCCGGCCCCGTCGGCGGCGCGGGGCAGCCCCGGGTCCAGCTCCTCGCCGCGGGGCGCGGCGAGGACCCAGCGGTCGAGGCCGGGCACCGCGCCGAGGCCGTCGTCGAGCAGTTCGGCGGTGTCCTCGAACAGCGCCGACGGCACCGGGCGCGGCCGTTCGTCGCGCAGCGAAAGGATTTCCCGGCGGACGCCGTCGAGCTGCTCGGCCATCTCGGACGCGGCGGCGAACCGCCGTTCGAACGGCGCGACCGCGCGCTCGAGGACCCGGCGCAGGGAGTCGACCCCGCCGGCGACGCGGTCCGGGTTGGCCGCCTCGCCGGCGGCGTCCAGCAGCACCTGCAGGGTCTTGCCCACGGTGTGCAGGTCGGACCGGACGGTCAGGCCGTGCCGGGTGAGCTCGTGCGCCGGCACTTGGAACCCTTCGGTCCCGACGCTCGGGCTCGCCGAGTCGTCGATCGCGCGGGCCGCGCCGAGGTCGATGACCTTGACGCGCTTGTCGCCGTGGATCACGTTTTCCGGCTTCATGTCGCAGTACAGCAGGCCCTCGCCGTGGAGGTAGTCCAGCGCGCCCAGGATCGCCCGTCCGTAGACGATGACGTGCTCGACGCGCGGCGGCGGGCCCTGGGTGAGCAGGTCGCGCAACGACCGGCCGCCGACGTACTCCATCACCAGGTAGGTGTCCGGCTCGCCGCCGGACGACGGGGTGTGCTCGACGAAGTCGTTGATCCGCACGATGTTCGGGTGGTCGAGCCGGATGAGCACGTCCCGCTCGACGCGCGCGAGCGCGCGCAGCACCGCGCTCTCGCTGTTGATCACGCCCTTGAGCACGACGTGCTGGCCGCCGAGCGCGGTGTCGGCGGCCAGGTACACCCAGCCGAGCCCGCCGCGGGCGAAGCAGCCGAGGACCTCGTAGCGATCGCCGACGCGCTCCTCGGGCGCGAGCTTGGGCAGGAAGGAGAACGGCTCGCCGCAGTTCTCGCCCTCGCAGAACCCTTCGGCGAACCCGGGTTCACCGGCGTACGCGCGGCCCACCGGTTCCCCGCAGCGGCCGCAGAACCGGTGCTGCTCGGGGTAGTCCGGGTCGGCGAGGACGAGCTTCTCGGGATCCGGCACCTCGACCGCGGGCAGCGACTGGAAGTCGGTCTCTCCGCCCCACAGCTCGACACTGCGCCGGGTGCTCTCGGGAGCGGGCGCGCTCAGCGCGACGGACGGCGCCTCGACCGGTACGCGGCGGTGGCCGCACACCTCGCAGAACCCCGTCGGCCCGACGGGCTGCCCGTGACACCACACCGGCCCGGCGGTCATGCGCCCGCCAACCGGCGCCGCACCGCGCGCACGTACCGCTCGACCAGCTCCGCGGCGGCTTCCAGGTCGCCGGGCACCGTGCCGAGCGCCACCATCGCCGGGCGGTACACCTCCGCCAGCTCCTCGTCCTCCATCAAGCCCGCGTCGGTCGCCTTCGCGTTGTAGCCGCGCAATCGTCCGTGCAGCTCGTCGCGGCGGGCGGCGTGCGCGTCGAGGTCCGCGTGCAGCCGGACGAGCTCCCGGCGGGCCGCTTCGGCGTCGCGCTCGGTCACCGTCAGCGCGCGCCGGACGCGGCCGGGGTCGATGCGCTCGCCCGCCGAACGCAACGCGGACAGCCGCAGGCGCAGGTCCGCGGCGGGGCCGGGCACCTCGGCCGCCGGGTGGGCGCGCGTGCCGACTTGAGCGGCCCGCTCGCGCGTCCGCTCCTCCTCGTGCTCCACCATTTCGACCAGCAGCGCCAGCCGGTCCAGCCGGCGCGCGTTCCGCTCGCTCTCCCAGCGCCGGGCCAGGTGCACGCCGGGCGAATCCGGCCCGCTGAACTGGACGAGCACCGTGGCCCCCTTGTCCATCAACGGTTTCACCGCGCCGGTCAGGACCTCTTCCGGCGCGCGGGCGGCGTCGACCCCGGCCACCGCCACGGCGACGTCCTCCGGGTGGGTCGCGAGCACCGTCGTGACCTCCTCGGTGCTGATGCCGGCGCTGACGTGCTCGGCCACCTCGTCGGCGGTCTTGCCGGTGGCGTCGACGATCGCGGCGAGCCGATCGCCCCGGCCCGGCCGGGACCCGCGGCGCTCGCGGCGGACCTGGGCCACGAAGTCCCGGACCACCGCCGAGTCGCGGTCGCCGATGACGACGACCAGCGGGCCGGACGGCGGCCGCGGCGGCTCACCGACCCACCGGGCGACCTCCGGGACGTGCCGCACGATCGTCTCGACGGGGATCAGGTAGGCGAGCCCGAGCCGTTCGTCGGTGTATTCGGTGACGACCATGCCGAGCACGGCGTCGGTGGCCTTGTCGATCACCCCGGCGCCGCTGAACCCGCGGCGGACCCGTTCGCCGGGCGGCTTCGAGTTCAGCTGGATCCACTCGCTGCCCGCACCGGCCGGGCCGGCCAGCTCGGCGTCGTTCACCCAGACGCCGTGCTGGTGCGGCGGCGGGAAGCCGTAGGTGTGGACCACCCGGTCGCGGACGACGCCGAGGCGCACGAGCGGCGCGCCCGGCACGCCGGGGAAGGACTCGGTCAGCTCCAGCAGCGCGATGTCCCCGCGGCCGTCGGGCAGCGGCGGCACCCAGCACCCCGGCCGGACGCCGGCGTACGCCTCCGGCGTGCCGGGCAGGCCGACGAAGCGGACGACGAGCTGCCCGGCCGGGCAACCGGGGTGCGAAAGCGCTTCCTCCCCGGCGGCCTGCACGACGTGGGCGCAGGTCAGGATCGTGGATTCGCCCAGCAGCATGCCGGCACCCAGTGTCCGGCCCGACGAGTCCAGCAAGCACACCCGCCACGGTTCCGAATCCCCCGCGCGCCCAGCGGAACTATCTCCGTCGTGCTCCCTCACCGTGAGCGACCTTACGGCGGCCCACCGACACTCCGGGGCCGGTTCGCCCGCTTTCCCCGGCAGACCACCCGATCGGCCGCAGCAGCGCCGCCGCCGCCGTGAGCAACTCACCACCCGGCGAGCTGCCCGGTGGAAAACAGTCAGGCGATCGTGCGCACCCGGCGCAGCGCGAAGTACACCAGTGCCGCCGCCAGCAGGACGAAGAGTCCCGTCTCGATGCCCTGGAACGTCCAGAACCGGTCGCCCGGCTGGAACTGCATCCAGTTGTAGGAGCCGGGACCGGCCTCGTTGCCGCCGCAGCCACCGGGGCCGCAGGGGCCGATCTCGGCGCCCGGCGACACCATCTCCCCCGCCGCGTTGCGGACGCCCCGCGAAAGCACCCAGTCACCCGATGCCATGTTGGGAGTCTGGTTGCCGTCCGGGGAGAACGTGAGGCTCCGCGCCGGCAGGTACCGCGGCCGGGCCAGTACCTCGATCGCGACGCGGACGACCGTGAAGCCGACCAGCGCGATCCCCATGGCGGGCAGGACCCGGTGCCAGAACGTTCCCGCGAAGACGCCCAGCGCCAGCGCGAACAGCGTGTACGCGATCGGCACGATCCCCTGGACGTCGAACGAGATGTACCCCAGGCGGCCGGTGCTCGCCGAAACCAGCGGCCGGAACCACCACGACACGCCCAGCGCGTACCCGACCGCCAGCACCGCGGTGATCCCGCCGACCAGGCCGAACTTCACCAGCACCCAGTGCAGGCGGCTCACGCCCTGCGTCCACACCAGACGGTGGGTGCCCTGCTCGACCTCGCGGGAGATCAGCGGCGCCCCGAAGAACACGCCGACCAGCACCGGCAGGACGACGAACAGGACCGCGACGAACACCATGCCGCCGAACTGCTGCTCGAACTGGTGCGCCAGGCTCGCGCAGTGCGACACCGGCTCGGTTTGCGTGATCATCGACGCGCTGCCGAGCGCGGCCCGGCAGGCGGCCAGGCCGAGGCTGTCGTACTTCGTGTGCATCGCCAGGCCCGTCGGCACCATGATCGCGGCGAGCGCGACCAGGGCACCGAGGGTGAACAGCGCCTGCTTGCGGTGCTGGCGCCAGGTCAGCCAGATCATGCCGGCACCCCCCACGCGGCCGCGGCGACCCGAGGCTCCGCCGCTTCGGCGAGGTGCGCCAGCACCAGGTCCTCCAGGGTCACTTCGTGCTCCGTCCACAAAGGATCGATCGGCCCGTCGCCGCGGCGGACGAGCAGCGTCGACTGGCGTTCGGTGTGGCTCGCGCGGACCACCTTCGCCACGCCCGCGATGGACTCGCTGCCGGCGCGCGGGCCGACGAGCGTGCGGTGCGTCTCGAGCAGCTCGTCGACCGCCCCGGTCAGCTGGACGCGGGACTGCCGCAGGACGATCAGGTAGTCGCAGCTGCGTTCGAGGTCGGCGAGCAGGTGCGAGGACAGCAGCACGGTCGTCTCGCTCTCGGCCACCGCGCCCATCAGCGTCTGCATGAACTCGCGGCGTGCCAGCGGGTCCAGGCTCGCGATGGGCTCGTCGAGCAGCAGCAGCCGGGGGCGCTTGGCCAGGGCCAGCGCCAGCGCGACCTGCGCCCGCTGCCCGCCCGACAGCCGGCCCACCGGCTTGTCCGGCGGGATGCCGAGCACGGCGAGCCGTTCGCGGGCCAGCGCGGCGTCCCAGCGGCGGCGGTTCAGCTTGCCGCCCATGGTGACCAGCTCGGCCGCGGTGAAGTCGCGGTACAGCGGGGTGTCCTGCGCGACGAACCCGAGTTCGGGGAGCACGGACCGCGGGTCGCGGCCGAACACGCGCACCTCCCCCGCGTCGGGCCGGAGCAGCCCGACGGCCAAGTGCAGCAACGTCGTCTTGCCCGCGCCGTTCGGGCCCACCAGCGCGGCGATCCGCCCGGCGGGCACCTCCAGCGCGCAGTCCTGCAGCGCCCAGGTGCGCCCGTAGCGCTTGCCCAGCGCCCGGGCCTGCACGGCCAGCTCCATCTCCGGAACTCCCTACGCAAGGTTGCGGGGCACCGCGGTGCCCCGCAACGTGGTCTCGATCAGGGCGGCGATGTCGTCCGCCGACATCCCCGCGGCTTCGGCGCGCTCGAGCCAGGCCACCAGCTCGTCGCGCAGCCGCCCTTGGCTGCCCAGCGACGGGCCGGCCAGGCTGCCGGTGACGAACGTGCCCACCCCCGGCCGGCCTTCCGCGAGCCCCTCCAGGACCAGCTCGCGGTAGGCCTTGAGCACGGTGTTCGGGTTGATCGCCAGCGCCTCGGCCACGGACCGCACCTTCGGCAGCTGGTCGCCGGGGCGCAGCAGGCCGACCCGCAGGGCCTGCTTCACCTGGACGACGAGCTGCATGTACGTGGCGACCCGCGAGCGGCCGTCCAGGACGAACTCGATCACCCGGCACCTTCCTATTGTCCTACGACATTAAGACAACACCGCCGAGCGCGCCGCTGTCAAGGAGCGCCCGCCGGGCATAGGGTTCCGATCGGGACGGACCCCGGCACCAGGAGGCAGGCATGTCGTTGTTGGACGGACTGGGCAAGGCGATCACCGAGGGGACGATCGAGATCGTCGACCTCACCGCGCCGCTGAGCGCGAGCACGCCGATCCTGCGGCTGCCGGAACCGTTCGCCAACACCATCCCGTTCCGCCTCGAGGAGATCAGCCGCTACGACGAGCGCGGCCCGCGGTGGTACTGGAACGACATCCACACCGGCGAGCACACCGGCACCCACCTCGACGCGCCCGTCCACTGGGTGTCCGGAAAGGACGGTCACGACGTCTCCCAGGTGCCGCTGAAGACCCTGGTCGCGCCCGCGGTCGTGCTGGACTTCTCGGCCAAGGCCGCCGAAGACCCGGACTTCCTCCTCTCGATCGAGGACGTCCGCGCCTGGACGGCCGAGCACGGCCCGCTGCCCGACGGCGGCTGGCTGCTCTACCGCACCGGCTGGGACGCGCGCAGCGACGACCAGGAGCGGTTCCTCAACGCCGACGAGGCCGGCTCGCACGCCCCCGGCGTCTCGCCCGAGTGCGCGCGGTGGCTCGCCGAGGAAACCGCGATCACCGGGCTCGGCGTCGAGACCGTCGGCACCGACGCCGGCCAGGCACCCGCCTTCGAACCGATGTTCCCGTGCCACGAACTCCTGCTGGGCGCCGGGAAGCACGGCCTGACGCAGCTGCAGAACCTCGCCTCGCTGCCGCCGACCGGGTCGCTGCTGGTCGTCTCGCCGCTGCCGATCGTCGGCGGGTCCGGCAGCCCGGCCCGCGTGCTGGCCCTGGTGGAGCGGTGAACGTCGCCGAACTCGTCGGCCGCACGCTGGCCGGCCTCGGCGCAGGGACGGCGTTCGGCGTGGTGGGCAGCGGCAACTTCGAGGTGACGAACGCGCTGCGCGCGGGCGGCGTCCGGTTCGTGGCCGCCCGCCACGAGGGCGGCGCGGCGAGCATGGCCGACGCGTACGCGCGGATGAGCGGCGAGGTCTCGGTGCTGTCGCTGCACCAGGGCTGCGGGCTGACCAACGCCATGACCGGCATCACCGAGGCGGCCAAGAGCCGGACGCCGATGCTCGTGCTCACCGCCGACTCGGCCGGCGCGTCGGTGCTGTCGAACTTCCGCGTCGACCAGGACGGGCTGGCCGCCGCGGTCGGCGCGGTGCCGGAGCGCGTGCACTCGGCCGCGAGCGCGGTCGCCGACACCGTGCGGGCCTACCGGACCGCACGGCAGCAGCGCCGGACGGTCGTGCTGAACCTGCCCCTGGATGTGCAAGCCCAGCCCGCGCCGGACGCACCGGTGACGCTGCCGGACATCCCGGGACCCGCGGTGCTGCGGCCGGACGCCGCCGCGGTGGCCGAGCTGGCGGACCTGCTCGCGGCCGCCGAACGACCGGTGTTCGTCGCCGGCCGCGGCGCCCGCGGCAGCCGGGAACCGTTGCGGGAGCTGGCTTCCCGGTGCGGCGCGCTGCTGGCGACGTCGGCCGTCGCGCACGGGCTCTTCCACGGCGAGGAGTTCGCGCTCGGCATCTCGGGCGGGTTCGCATCCCCGGCGGCCGCCGAACTGATCGTCGGCGCCGACCTCATCGTCGGTTGGGGCTGCGCGCTGAACATGTGGACCACCCGGCACGGCAAGCTGCTCGGCCCGCACGCGAAGCTCGTCCAGGTCGACCTCGAGCAGAGCGCGCTCGGCGCGCACCGGCCGATCGACCTCGGCGTCGTCAGCGACGTCGCGTGCACCGCCGTCGACGTCCTCGCCGTGGCGAAGGAGCAGCCGGGCTACCGCACCGAGGAGGTCGCCGCCCGGATCGCGGCCGGCCGCTGGACCGACGTCGAGCACGAGGACCTCTCCCGGGGCGGCCGGATCGACCCGCGGACGCTGAGCAAGCTGCTCGACGAATTGCTGCCCGCGGACCGGATCGTCTCGATCGACTCCGGCAACTTCATGGGCTACCCGAGCGCCTACCTCTCGGTGCCCGACGAACAGGGGTTCTGCTTCACGCAGGCGTTCCAGAGCATCGGGCTGGGCCTGGGCACGGCGATCGGCGCGGCGCTCGCCCGCCCGGACCGGCTGCCGGTGCTGGGCACCGGCGACGGCGGCTTCCACATGGCACTGTCCGAACTGGACACCGCCGTCCGCCTCGGCCTGCCGCTGGTGGTGATCGTCTACAACGACGCCGCCTACGGCGCGGAGGTCCACCACTTCGGCGACGCCGACCTGGACACGGTCCGGTTCCCCGAATCCGACCTCGCCGCGATCGGCCGCGGCTTCGGCTGCGACGGCGTCACCGTGCGGTCGGCCGAGGACCTCTTCGCGGTGCGCGACTGGCTCGCGGGGCCGCGCACCGGCCCCCTGGTGATCGACGCGAAGATCGCCGACGACGGCGGGTCGTGGTGGCTCGCGGAGGCCTTCCGGCATTGACCCCGCACTGATCCGGCCTTGACAGCGGCCTCGGCAGCGCTGGATGCTGACCGAGTTGTCCTACTGTCGTAAGACAGCAGGTATGCCGTCGTTCTGGGGAGCAGTCATGCGCGTGTTCAAGACCGTCCTGGCCGTGCTCGCGGCCGCCACGCTGGTGGCCGCACCCGCCGACGCGGGTCAGCCCCGGCCACCGTCCGATCCGGTCGGCGCCCTGCTCGCCGCGTTCGACACGCATTCGATCGTCGCGAAGTCCAGCCCGGACCCCGGGACCTTCGTGTTCGACCTGATCCGCGACCCGCGCTTCCCGGGCCGCGTGAACGACATCGCCGTGGAATGCGGGAACGCGCGCCTGCAGCCGCTGCTCGACGCCTACATCGCGGGCGGTGACGTCCCGGACATCAGCCGCGTCTGGCGGGACACGACCCAGCCGAGCTGCGGGTTTTCGGTGTTCTATGAACAGCTTTTCGCCTTGGTGCGGCAGGTCAACACGAAGGTGCCGGCCGCACGGAAGATCCGGGTGCTGGCGTCCGACCCGCCGATCGACTGGAGCCGCATCCACGCGCCGGCGGACATGGAGCCGTTCTACGACCGGGACGCGTCGATCGTGTCCGTGGTGAGGACGCAGGTGCTACAGAAGCACCGCAAGGCGCTGATGTTGTTCGGGCTGGGACACTTGACGCACAACGGCGGCAGCGGGGCGGTAGCCCAACTGGAGCGCGAGTACCCCGGCGCGGCGTACGTCGTGACCGACCACTACGGGTTCACCTCGGACAACGCCCGCCTGGAACAGCGACTGGGCTCATGGCCGTCCTTGACCCCGGTGGCGGGCTCCTGGCTGGGAACGCTCGAGACGACGTACTTCCCGACGAACCGCGACTACCCCCCGGGCACCCAGGGCTACCCGGGAGTGGACGCGTACCTGTACGAGGGTCCCGCCGACCTCTTGCTACGGGAGCCGTTGTCGGCGCGAGCGATCCTCGACACGGACTACCTGAACGAACTCCGCCGCCGAGCGACGGCACTCGACACACCGCCGGACGGACTCGAATGGCCGGAGACCTTCTTCGAGCGCGAGCGGTCGTCCGGGGTGCTGATCCACGGCTAGTCCGGTTCTCGCCAGATTTTCGGTGGCGCGGTAGCCGGCGCAGCGGGTATAGCCCGGAGCCGATGGATGTCGTCGGAGTGATGGCCGCGGCGGCGTTGTCGATGGCGTGGGTGTAGGCCCGTAGCCGGTGGCTGCGGGCCTTTCCCATGGTCGACTGTTCACGCCGCGAAGGGCAACGGCTGGTGCAGGTTGTTGCGCCTGGGTTTTCGGCGCTTGTCCAGGAACACTGGTGGCAGGAACTCAGGCAACCCGTCGGCCGCGATGCGGACCTGCCAGCCGGAACGGTGCAACAGCCGGTGGTGGTGGGCGCACATCAGGACCAGGTTGCCCAGCTCGGTCGGGCCACCGTCAGCCCAATGGCGGACGTGGTGACCCTGACAGTGCCGGGGTGGGCGATGGCAGCCGGGGAAGGAGCAGCCGCGGTCGCGCAGGTACAGCGCGTGGCGCAGCGGCGTGGAGATCAAGCGTCGCTGGTGACCCAGGTCGAGAGGCTCGCTCTTAGTGCCCAACACCGCGGGGATGAGCTTGCAGTCACACGCGTGGATCCGCGCCTCGGCCGCCGACATCGTGCCCAGGTCACCGAGGATGGCCCGGCCGACACCGGACTTCAGGTCCTGCAGGGAGACCGCGACCATGACGTGAGCTCGTTCGCCGGCTTGCGTCGGCAGGTCTGGGGAGTTCAACGCGAGGTCGATGGCGTCGGAGAAGGCATCACCGTAACGTTCCTGCGGGGAACGCAGGTCGGGGCCTTCGTCGGTGGTGCGGCGTTGCGCGAGCGAGTCCAGGAGGGCGCTGGCTCGGGTGCCGGTCTCGTCGTCGAAGCGGCCGTTCAGTTCCCAGATCCCGGTTCTTTTGCGGCGCAACGACAGTTCACGGCTGGGGGTGGCCGGTTCGGTCTCCTCGGGTGCGCTGCCATCGGGGTCCAGGTGCGCCAGGATCCGGGCACCCAGAGCGGCGACCTGCTTGTGCCCGGCGTCTTCGGCGAAGGACAGCAGGTGCCGTTCGGCGTCGTCGCGGTGTTCGGGCGGGACCTGGGTCATGACGCCGACGATGGTGTCGATCATCGGGGTGCTCAACCGGCCGTCCAACGCGGCAGCGCCGGTGGCGGGAGCAACGGCGGGAATCGGGGTGCCGTCAAGATTGTGGCTGGACGTGAGTGCTCGGGCTCGTTTGACTACAGTCTCGGCGGCGGCCTTGGGGACGTCGGCGAGATGCTCGAAAAGCCGCGCCACAGACCGGTAGCCGAAGAGTTCCATGACACCGCGGGACTCGATTTCCGCCAGCAGCGAACCGATCTCAGCCTCAGCGGACCGAGCGACGGTGGACAGGGTGGAGATGCGGTCGGCCAGGGCCACCGCATCCGCTTTCCACACTGCTTCGCTGTCCACACACCAAGATTACCGGCGGTCGAACACCTGGTCATCACACGAAGGGGTGGTCCACTATGAACACGGCAGGGGCACCGTCGCGTGGGGAATCGGCGCTCCGGCACCGAGCAGGAAGCAACAACAGCAAGCGCCGATTTCCTACGCCCCGGCGAAGCCGTATCAGTAAAAAGGAATCACCCGACCCGATGCGAAACCCAAACGTTCGGTTCGACGTAGACCGCGAAGTCCTGCGCGGTCGAGACGAACACCGGGGCGAGCGCGCCAGGGACGAGCACCTCGCCGTCGCGATCGAACGGCAGCCCGGTCCAGCGCCGCCAGTCTTCGAGGGGCGCCTGGACCGTCGCCGAGCAAGGAGCAACAGCCTCAACTCGGCCACCGGCACGCACATGGGTACGCAGCCAGCGATCAGCAGGCAGACCGTCCGCCCGCGACTCGGCGACGTAGTCCACCATCGGCATCGAAGGGACGGAGGCCTTGTCCGGCGGCCGAACCGGAATCACGAGCGCCCCCAGCCCGGCGGACGCAGCAGCCGAGCGCATCCCCTCCAGCACCGTCCGGGAGTGACCCCGACCCTGGTGCTCCGGATGAACAGCGATCTCCAGCGCGCAAGCGGTATCGGGAGTCACCTCGTCGAGCGCGTCTTCGGCAGCCCACACGGCCACCTCGTCCCAGCCGCGCGCGGGCAGCGACCCGCGACCGCGGAACGGCACCATGATCCCGCGCGCGACCGGCCGGTCGCGCGCGGGATCGAGCAGCGCGACGACCAGGTGCGGCCAAAGCCGCGCCACCCGGCGGCCGCGCACCAGCAGGCTCGCGAGGCTGCCGGCCATGAACTCCGGCGAGTCCGGCGGGTACGGGATCGCGTACGTCGCTTCGGCGAGGTCCGGGCGCTCGGCCAGCGTCACCAGCACGTCAGTTCCCCCGCGACCACGATTCGAGGGCGATCAGCGTCTTCGTGCCGGTCACCTGGTGGTGGCGGCGGATCTCGTCGATCGTCTTCTGCAGGTGGGCCATGTCGCGCACCCGCAGCCACACCAGCGCGTCCGGGTCGCCCGCGATCGTGAACACCGCCTGCGCCTCGGGCATCCGCGTGGTCGTGCGCAGGATCTCGGCGACCTTCGTGTTCCCGACGAACCGCAGTTCGGTGAACGCCTCGATCCCCCAGCCCAGCTTCGCGTGGTCGACCTGCACGGTGAACCCGGTGATCACGCCGGTCTCCCGCAGCCGGTCGATGCGGCGCTTGACCGCGGCCGTAGACAGCGTGACGCGGCCGGCGATGTCGGACAGCGTCCGGCGGGCGTCCTCGCGCAGCAGGCCGAGGATCTCGTGGTCGGTCGCGTCGAGCAGGTCGTCGGTCATGCGCATGAGCGTAACCTCGCGCAAAAAACCGAGCCAGCCGACGCGAGACTCCGCCGAAGTTTGCGCGTGAACCCCGGATTCGGCGTCGGCTGTTGCGTAGCTATGGTACGCATCGCACTGTGCCCCGAAGCACATCGACGCGAAGGGAGCCGCGCCGTGGAGTCGTTCACGCTGGACGACCGGTACCTGCGAGAAGCCGGGACCGTGCACCTGAGCGGGGTGCAGGCCCTGGTCCGGCTGCTGTTCGACCGCGTCCGCCACGACCGCGCCCACGGCGGCGACCCCGCCGTGTTCGTCTCGGGCTACGAGGGCTCCCCGCTGGCCGGCTACGACCTCGAACTCGGCCGCCGCGCGAAGCTGCTGGAGAAGCACGACGTCGTCCACCGCCCGGGCCTCAACGAGGAGCTGGCCGCGACCTCGGTGATGGGCAGCCAGCTCGTCGCGGGCGCCGGCGGGCGGCGCGGCGTCACCGGCTTCTGGTACGGCAAGGCCCCCGGCCTCGACCGCGCCTCCGACGCGCTCCGCCACGCCAACCTGGCCGGCACGGACCCGCGCGGCGGTGCGGTCGCGCTGGTCGGCGACGACCCGAACGCGAAGTCCTCCACCGTCCCGTGCGCGTCCGAGCTCGCCCTCGCCGACCTGGCGATCCCGATCCTCTACCCGGCCGACTCCCAGGACGTCCTCGACCTGGGCATGCACGCGGTGGAGCTGTCGCGCGCCGCCGGGGTGTGGACGTCGCTGAAGGTCGTCACAGGAGTCGCCGACGCCTCGGGCACCGCGACCGTGAGTCCACAGTGGACCGCGCCGGAGCTCGAAAAGGCCTACCGCCACACCCCGACGTCGCGCCTGCTCGGCACGAGCCTCGCCGAGCTGGAGCGCAGCCTCTTCACCGTCCGGCTGCCGCTGGTGCTCGACTACCTGCGTGCCGCCGGGCTCAACCGGATCACCGCGCGCGGACCGGCCGACCGGATCGGCATCGTCTCCGCCGGAAAGTCCTACCTGGACCTCCAGCAGGCGTTCCGCGCCCTGGGCCTCGACGCGGAAGCCCTGCGGAGGCACGGCATCCGCGTCCTCAAGCTCGGCGCGATCCACCCCCTCGAACCCGCGGTCGTCCGCGAGTTCGCCGACGGCCTCGACGAGATCGTCGTCGTCGAGGAGAAGCGCGCGTTCGTCGAGACCGCGCTCAAGGAGGTCCTCTACGGGATCCCCGGGGCGCCCGCGATCACCGGCAAGAAGGACCGCGACGGCCGCACGCTGTTCACCGAGCTCGGCGAGCTGGACCCGGACGCCGTCGCGACCGGCCTGGCGCGCCGCCTGCCCGAAGGCATCCCGTCGGTCGACGCCTACCGCGGCCGCCGGCGCCGCGAGCGCATTTCGGTGCCGCTGCTCGCGCGGACGCCGTACTTCTGCTCGGGCTGCCCGCACAACTCGTCGACGAAGGTTCCCGAGGGCACGCTGGTCGGCGGCGGCATCGGCTGCCACACGATGGCCCTGTTCATGGAGCCCGACCAGGTCGGCACGGTCCTCGGCGTGACGCAGATGGGCGGCGAGGGCACCCAGTGGATCGGCATGGCGCCGTTCGTCGAGGCCGAGCACTTCGTGCAGAACATCGGCGACGGCACGTTCACCCACTCCGGCAGCCTCGCGGTGCGCGCGGCCGTCGCCGCCGGGGTGAACATCACCTACAAGCTGCTCTACAACTCGGCCGTGGCCATGACCGGCGGCCAGGACGCCGTCGGCGGGCTGCCGGTGGAGAAGGTCGCCGAGCTGCTGCTCGTCGAGGGCGTGAAGCGGGTGGTGATCACCAGTGACGCGCCCGCGAAGCTGCGGCGCCGCAAACTGCCCGCCGGCGTCGAGGTCCGCGACCGAACCGAACTCCTCGGCACGCAAGAGGAATTGGCCGCCATCAAGGGCGTCACCGTGCTCATCCACGAGCAGGAGTGCGCGGCCGAAAAGCGGCGGAAGCGCCGACGCGGCAAGCAGGAGACGCCGTCGACGCGTGTCGTGATCAACGAGCGCGTCTGCGAAGGCTGCGGCGACTGCGGCACCAAGTCGAACTGCCTGTCGGTGCAGCCGGTGACCACCGAGTTCGGCCGCAAGACCGCGATCCACCAGTCGTCGTGCAACGTCGACTACTCGTGCCTGGCCGGGGACTGCCCGTCGTTCGTCACCGTGGTGCCGACCGGTCGCAAGCAGCGCCGGAAGCTCGGCGAGCTGGCCGCGGACGCCGTCCCCGCTCCCCCGGCGAGTTCGAAGGACTTCACCGTCCGGATCACCGGTATCGGTGGCACCGGTGTGGTCACCGTGACGCAGATCCTCGCCACCGCCGCGGTGCTCGACGGGCGGCACGTCCGCACGCTCGACCAGACCGGGCTGGCGCAGAAGGGCGGCGCGGTGGTGTCCGACCTGAAGGTGACGGCGGAGCCGGTCGAGCAGGCCCCGAAGCTGGCCGCCGGCGAATGCGACCTCTACCTGGCGTGCGACGCGCTGGTCGGGGCGGACGCGGCCAACCTCGGCGTGGCCGACGCCGCCCGCACCACCGCGGTCGTCTCCACCACCGAGGTGCCGACCGGCCGGATGGTCGTCGACACGACGGTCGCCTTTCCGGACCCGGGCAGCGTCCTCGCGCCGCTGGAAGCCGCGGCGGCGCGCACGGTCTCGCTGGACGCGCGCGGTCTGGCCGAAGAGCTGTTCGACGACGACCAGTTCGCGAACGTGCTGCAGCTCGGCGCGGCCTTCCAGACCGGCGCGATCGGCCTGCCGGCCGCGGTGATCGAGCGGGCGATCGAGCTGAACGGCACCGCGGTGGCCGCGAACCTGCAGGCCTTCCGCCGCGGCCGCCAGCTCGTGGCGGACCCGGAAGCGTTGACGGCGCCCGAGACCCCCGCGCGGCCGGTCGTCCAGCCCGCCGCGCGCGAGCTGGTCAACGCGTCCCCGGGATCCGAGCTGGCCCGGCTGCTCGACGTCCGGCTCCCCGACCTGGTCGCCTACCAGGACGAGCGGTACGCGCGGGCGTACGCGGAGTTCGTCGAGCAGGTGCGGGGGCTCGAGGACGGGCCGACGGAGATCACCGAGGCAGTCGCGAAGCACCTGTACAAGCTGATGGCCTACAAGGACGAGTACGAGGTCGCGCGGCTGTCGCTGGACCCGGCCTTCACGGCGGATCTCGAGGAGCAGTTCGGCGAAGGCACCAAGTACGCCTTCCGCCTGCACCCGCCGGTCCTGCGGGCGCTCGGGATGAAGCGCAAGATCAGCCTGGGCCCGTGGTTCCGCCCGGCGTTCCGGCTGCTGCACGCGCTGCGCCGGCTGCGCGGCACCCGGTTCGACCCGTTCGGCCGCGCCGAGGTGCGCCGCGTCGAGCGCGAGCTGATCGAGGACTACCGCGCCGCGGTGCTCGAGGCCTTCCGCGCGGCCGACGTCGATCGCGCGCGGGTGCTGGCGCTGGCCGAGCTGCCGGACCTCGTCCGCGGCTACGAGGACGTCAAGCTGGCCTGCTTCTCCCGGTACCGGGAGAAGCAGGCCGAGGTCCTCACGC
This sequence comes from Amycolatopsis sp. cmx-4-37, assembly GCA_049998055.1. Taxonomy (GTDB): domain Bacteria; phylum Actinomycetota; class Actinomycetes; order Mycobacteriales; family Pseudonocardiaceae; genus Amycolatopsis. The sequence goes on from JAEBEK010000013.1 coordinate 250,208, forward strand.
TCGTGAATAGCTCACGCTCGTAAATAGCTCAGCATCGCCTGGGCTTGACCCGTTTGGGCAGACAGGGTCGATGAGTGCTCAGGCTATCCGAGGTTCGGTAGCCGGGTGGGTGGTTGTTTCGTAGGCGCTGGGGCTGAGGTAGCCGAGGCTGGAATGCCGGCGGCGG
>JAEBEK010000014.1:0-216345 GCA_049998055.1 Amycolatopsis sp. cmx-4-37
TGACTTATCGCGACCTCCGACGCCCGGAATGAGTCATTCGCGACGGTCAGATCCCCAGCCACGCAGAGATTCGCGCCCGGCGCCGTTCGCCTGGCACGTCGACAACCGACTTTGCCGGAACCCTGCCAGGGAAGGGCGGGGGCCGTTCTCGGGCGCCGGCGGCCGCGCACCCTGCCACTGCGCCAGTTCCGCGTGTCTCTCCGGGCCGGCCGCGAAACCCGGGCGGTGCCGCCGGCACGGGAAGGGTGCGCAACGCCACCACGCGACAACCCGCGATCAGGTCCAGAATCGGGGGCATGGCTGACCAGGAATACCGGATCGAACACGACACGATGGGCGAGGTCCGCGTGCCGGCCGAGGCGCTCTACCGGGCGCAGACCCAGCGGGCCGTCGAGAACTTCCCCATCTCCGGCCGGGGCCTGGAGCGCGCCCAGATCCGCGCGCTCGGCCTGCTGAAGGCCGCTGCTGCCCGCGTGAACCAGAAGCTCGGCGTGCTCGAGGCCGACGTCGCCGAGGCCATCGCCCAAGCCGCCGACGAGGTCGCCGAGGGCGCCCACGACGCGCACTTCCCGATCGACGTCTTCCAGACCGGGTCGGGGACGTCGTCGAACATGAACGCCAACGAGGTCATCGCGACCCTGGCCACCCGGGCCCTCGGCCGGGACGTGCACCCGAACGACCACGTCAACGCGTCGCAGTCGTCGAACGACACCTTCCCGACGACCATCCACGTCGCCGCGACCGAGGCCGTCACCAAGGACGTCATCCCGGCGCTCGAGCACCTCGCCGGCGCCATCGAAACGCGGGCCGCCGAGTGGAAAGACGTCGTGAAGTCCGGCCGCACGCACCTGATGGACGCCGTCCCGATCACCCTCGGCCAGGAGGCCGGCGCGTGGGCGTCGCAGATCCGGTTCGGCATCGAACGGCTGAAGTCGGGCCTGCCGCGCCTCGGCGAGCTGCCGATCGGCGGCACCGCCGTCGGGTCGGGCCTCAACGCGCCGGACGGCTTCGGCGCTTCGGTCGCCGCGGAACTCGCCACGGTGACGGGCCTGCCGCTGACCGAGGCCCGCGACCACTTCGAGGCGCAGGCGACGCAGGACAGCGTCGTCGAAACGTCCGGGCACCTGCGCACGCTCGCCGTGTCGCTCAACAAGATCGCCAACGACCTGCGCTGGCTGGGTTCCGGCCCGCGCACCGGCCTGGCCGAGCTGGCGCTGCCGGACCTGCAGCCGGGCTCGTCGATCATGCCGGGCAAGGTCAACCCGGTGATCCCGGAGGCGACGCTGCAGGTCGTCGCGCAGGTGATCGGCAACGACGCCGCCGTCGCGTTCGCGGGTGCCGCGGGCAACTTCCAGCTGAACGTCAACCTGCCGGTGATCGCGCGGAACGTCCTCGAGTCGGCGCGCCTGCTCGCCGCCGTGTCGCGGCTGCTGGCGGACAAGGTCTTCGCGGGTATCACCGTGAACACCGAGCGCACCCGCACCTACGCCGAGGGTTCGCCGTCGATCGTGACGCCGTTGAACAAGTACATCGGCTACGAAGAGGCCGCGGCGGTCGCGAAGCAGGCCTTGAAGGAGCTGAAGACGATCCGCGAGGTCGTGCTCGAGCGCGGGTACGTGAAGGACGGCAAGCTCACCGAAGAGCAACTCGACGAAGCGCTCGACGTCCTCCGCATGGCCCGCGGCGGCAAGTGATCCGCTACCGCCGGCGCAGGCGCTTCTCCGCCAGCGCCGGCGGGGTGTAGTCCTTCTCGGCCGAGTTCAGGTCGGTGCCCGGCGGGACGATCTCGTCGATCCGGTCCAGCACCTCGTCGTCGAGGACCAGGTCCGCGCCGGCCAGCAGGTCGTCGAGCTGCGCGGGCGTGCGCGGGCCGATGATCGCCGACGTCACGCCCGGGTGCGCCCGGACGAACGCCGTCGCCAGGTGCGTGAGCGGGCGGCCCAGGTCGTCGGCGATCTTCTTGAGCCGCGTGATCGCCTCGAACTTGACGGCGTTCGCGGGCAGGGCCGGGTCGAACTTGTGCGCCTGCAACGTCCGGCGGCCCTCGGAAAGGTCCACATCGGACGGTTTCAGGTACTTGCCGGACAGCCAGCCGCTGGCCAGCGGGCTCCACGTCAGCACGCCCATGCCGTACTTCTGCGCGGTCGGCAGCACGGCCGCCTCGATCGCGCGGTTGAAGATCGAGTACGGCGGCTGCTCGGCGCGGAACCGCGCCAGGCCGCGCTTTTCCGCCACCCACTGGGCTTCCACGATCTGCTCGGCCGGGAAGTCCGACGACCCGATCGCCCGCACCTTGCCGGCCCGCACGAAGTCCGTCAGCACCGAGAGCGTTTCCTCGATGTCCGTCGTCGGGTCGGGCCGGTGGACCTGGTAGAGGTCGACGTAGTCGGTGTCGAGCCGCCGGAGGCTGTCGTCCAAGGCCCGGGTCAGCCAGCGCCGCGAAAGCCCGCCCTGGTTGGGGTCCGAACCCATCGGGAAGAAGCCCTTGGTGGCCAGCACGACCTCGTCGCGGCGGCCCTTCAGCGCCTGGCCGACGAGCTGCTCGTTCTCGCCGTCGCTGTACATGTCCGCGGTGTCCCAGAAGTTGACCCCCGCGTCGAGCGCGGTGTGCAGCATCCGGACGCCCTCTTCGTGGTCGGGGTTGCCCCACTTGCCCAGCATCATCGCGCCGAACGCGTATTCGCTGACCGAGATGCCCGTGCCGCCCAAAGTTCGTCGTTCCATGCCACCAACCTTGCGAGCCGGCCGGAGATCGGACCAGGTCACGCTCGACCTGGGTCTGGCAGTACCAGGCGGGGAACCGCGAGCCGGGGATACTGGAGGCATGAGTGACGCAGCCGAGCTGGGCGCCTTCCTGAAGGCGCGCCGCGCCGCACTGGACCCCGCCGACCTGGGCCTGCCGCCCGGGATCACGCAGCGGCGGGTCGAGGGCCTGCGCCGCGAGGAGCTGGCGCAGCTGTCCGGGATCAGCGTCGACTACTACACGCGGCTGGAGCAGGGCCGCGCGAAGAACGTCTCGGACGCGGTCCTCGACGCGCTGGCCCGCGCGCTGCGGCTGAACTCCGGCGAGGAGGCCTACCTGCGCAACCTCGCCGCACCGAAGCGCCGTGACGAACGCGCGCCGCAGCGGGTGCGGCCCGAGCTGCAGCAGCTGCTCGACGCCATCCAGGCGCCGGCGTTCGTCTTCGGGCGGTATATGGACGTGCTGGCGTGGAACGCGCTCGGCGGCGCGGTCGCGTTCGCCTTCGCCGACCTGGACGAACGCAACATGCCGAAGCTGATCTTCCTCGACGAACGCGCGAAGCAGCTGCACCCGGAGTACGACGCGGTCCGCCGCGAGCTCGTCGCGAACCTGCGCGCGGAGAGCGGGCGCCACCCCGGCGACCCGCGGTTCGCGCAGCTGATCGGCGAGCTTTCGCTGGCCAGCGAGCAGTTCCGCAAGCTGTGGGCCGAGCACGCGGTGCAGGAGAAGGCGCAGGGGTGGAAGGTGCTGCACAACCCCGTCGTCGGCGAGCTGCGGCTGCGCTACGAGACGCTGCGCCTGCCCCAGGACCCCGACCAGGGCATGGTCGTCTACCACGCCGAACCCGGGTCGGAGACCGAACGCGCGCTGGGCTTGCTGGCCAGCTGGATCGCCTCCGATGAACGACCGGTGAACACTCGGCCATCGCGCACCCACCCGGCGTAACGGCTGCCTAGGCTGCTTGGCCTGGGGAGCCGGGGGTTGGGAGCAGCACGGTGGGGGTCGGCGCGACGATGCAGTCCCTCGCCGAAATCCTGAGCTCGGACTCGGGCAGCCTCGTCCTCGGGCTGGCCGCGCTGGTCGCGATCGCCGCGCCGTTCATCGACCGCTACTTCATCCGGCGGCGCCGGCTGACGTTCCGGGTGCTCTACAACTCCAAGATCGGGCTTTCGCCGATCGACCTGCACGACGGCGAGAACGGCTCCGCGCAGGCGGCCCCGCAGCTGGAGCAGGTCGCGCGGCTGCTCGACCGGATGAGCATCGTCGTCATCCGCGTCCACAACACCGGCAGCTTCGACATCGCGCCCGGCGACTTCGAAATCCCGCTTTCGTTCACCTTCGGCAGCCGGATCGTCTGGGACGCGCGCGTGTCCGACGCGACCGACGACGGCCTCCGCCAGCACGTCCGCGACGGCCTCGAGTTCTTCACCCGCGAGACGCCGCAGAAGCCGGTCGAAGGCGTGAAGCTCTCTCGGGTGCGCGCGCTGCTGCCGAAACGGTTCGCCGGGCTCGCCGCGGCCGAAGCACCGCCGGAAGCGCCCGAGTGGCACGGCGTCCGGTTCGCCCGGCTTTCGCTGAAGCGCAAGGAAAAGTTCAAGCTGGTCGTCGTGCTGCGGGAGTCCGATGGCCACGACGGCGAGATCAGCAAGGAGATCAATCACCACGCGCGGCTCGCCGCGGGCCGGATCAAGGACGACCGCAAGCAGCGCCGGTTCGGCTGGCCGGTCATCACGACGGCGGTCGGGGTGCTGCTGACCGGCGCCCTGCTGGCCACGCTGCTCGTCTCGTGGTCCCGGCCGGGCGACTCCGCGCAGTGCGCCACCGGGAAGCTGTCGGTCGAGGGCTCGAGCGCGTTCGTCCCGATCATCGACAGCATCGCCGCCGAGTACCACGGCCAGTGCGACGGCGCGGCCATCACGACCCGGGCGACCGGCAGCGTCACCGGCGTCCGCGCGCTCGCCCCGGTCGACGCGGCCGGCAAGGACGAGCTGGCGGTGCTCTCGGACGGCCGGTCCGCCGAAGCCGGCCCCGACCTGGAGGCGAAGGCGGTCGCGGTGGTCGTCTACAGCCTGGTCGTCAACCGCGCCGCCGGCGTCGACAAGCTGACGATCCAGCAGGTCAAGGACATCTTCAGCGGGCGGGTGCGGAACTGGGACCAGCTGCGGCCGGGGCCGTCGGTGCCGATCGGGATCGTCGGGCGCGGGCAGGAGTCGGGCACGCGCAAGACGTTCGAGCAGAAGGTGCTCGGCGGCGCGGAGGACCGGCTGACGTCGGATTCGTGCCGCAAGCCCGAGCGCGACCCGGCGGCGGCGACCACGCGCTGCGAACGCGGCACGACCGCCGAGGTGCTCACCGAGGTCGCCGCGGTGCCGGGCGCGATCGGGTACGCCGACGTCCCGGCGGCCAAAACAGCAGCCGCCCGCGACCAGCTCGGCATCGTGCAGCTAGACGGCCACTACCCCGACGTCACGACCATCGACGCCGGGTATCGCTTCTGGACCGTCGAGTACCTCTACACCAAGGGCGTGCCCTCGAACGGGAGCGTGCTGAAGCGGTTCCTCGACTACCTGGCGAGCCCGACCGCGCGAGCCGAGCTGCAGGACGCCGGGTACACGCCGTGCGTGGCCAAGGACGGCTTGCTCGACCCCCTCTGCACCAGGCCGGACATCTGATCAGCAGGACAGCGCCGATTAGAAACTGTCGGTGGTCCGGGTCATGATGTCCGGGTGTTGCTGAGCGAGATAGTCCGGACGTCCGCCGAGCTGGCGGCGACGAGGTCCAGGAAGGCGAAGATCGCCCTCCTGGCCGCGGTGCTGCGCGCGGCCGAGTTCACCGAGCTGGCCACGGTGATCGCGTACCTGACCGGGCAGACGGCGCAGGACCGGCTGGGCGCGGGGTGGCGCACCCTCGCCGGGCTGGGCGCGTCGCCCGCCGATTCGCCGGTGATCACGGTGCTGGAGGTGGACGCGGCCTTGACAGAGGCCGCCGGGGTAGCCGCGGGCACGGGCTCTTCGACGCGACGGCAGGACGTGCTGCGGGAGCTGTTCGTCCGGCTCACCGAGGCCGAGCAGCAGTTCCTGTTCCGGCTGGTCACCGGCGAGCTGCGGCAGGGCGCCTTGGAGGGCGTGATGGTCGACGCGATCGCGGCGGCGGCCGAGGTGCCGGCCGTCGACGTGCGGCGCGCGTTCATGCTGTCCGGGAAGCTCGGCGTCACCGGGGTCGCGGCGCTGACCGGCGGGCAGGCGGCACTGGCGGAGTTCCGGCTCACGCTCGGCACGCCGATCAAGCCGATGCTGGCGTCGCCGGCGGAGTCGCTGGACGAAGCCGTCGCCGAGCACGCCGAGGCGATCGTCGAGTACAAGATGGACGGTGCACGGATCCAGGTGCACCGCCAGGGCGACGAGGTGCACGTCTGGACGCGGACGTTGCGCGAGATCACCGCCAGTGTGCAGGAGCTGGTCGAGCTCGTGCGGGCGCTGCCGTGCGAGTCGGTGGTGCTGGACGGCGAGACCCTCGCGCTGACCGACGCCGGGCGGCCGCGGCCGTTCCAGGACACGATGAGCCGGTTCGGCAGCACGCGTGACGAGCAGGTGAAGGCGCTGCTGCTGCGGCCGTACTTCTTCGACTGCCTGCACCTCGACGGCGTCGACCTGCTGGACGCGCCGCTGTCCGAGCGCAACGCGGCGCTGCGCAAGGTCGCGGGGGCGCACGTGATCCCCGGCGAGGTGGGTGTGGCGGGGGCGGCCGCCGTGCTGGAGGCGGCGATGGAGGCCGGCCACGAAGGGGTGATGGTCAAGGACCTCGCGTCGCCGTACGCGGCCGGGCGCCGCGGGCGCGCGTGGCTGAAGGTCAAGCCGGTGCACACGATCGACCTGGTGGTGCTCGCGGCGGAGTGGGGCCACGGGCGGCGCACGGGCTCGCTGTCGAACCTCCACCTGGGTGCCCGCGACCCGGACGGCGGCCCGCCGATCATGGTGGGCAAGACGTTCAAGGGCATGACCGACGAGATCCTGGCGTGGCAGACGAGGACGTTCCAGGAGATCGAGACCCACCGCGACGACTGGACGGTGTACGTCCGGCCGGAGGTCGTGGTGGAGATCGAGCTGGACAGCGCCCAGGTTTCGACGCGCTACCCAGGCGGGCTCGCGCTGCGCTTCGCGCGGGTGGTCCGGTATCGCCCGGACAAGGACCCGGCGGACGCGGACACGATCGACACGGTCCGCGGCCTGCTCCACGGCGACCGCTCGGAAGGGAGCTGACGACGAAAGTATCGATCACGACATCGGGCGTCTCCGCGGTGCTTTCCTCGTAAAAGGAAAGACGAAAGTCGATGTTGCCTTCTCCCCGTCCTGAGCAGAGTGGCTGACGGAGTTTCCTTCGGCCAGGGAGAAAGCAATGAGATTGCGCGCTGTGTCCGGCTTGCTCGCGAGCACCACCCTGCTCGTGACCGCGTTCGCGGCGCCCGCCGGTGCCTCGCCCGTGCCGAGCACGCCGAACGCCGGCCACCAGCCGTCGAAGCACCGCTTCTCGGCGGCCGCGCGGTCGTTCGTCGGCGCCGACACCGTGCAGAAGCGCGTCGCCAAGCTGGAAGCGGCGATGGCGTCGCTGCCGAAGGAGAGCACCGCGTACAACGCGACGAAGCTGTGGAACGCCGGCATCACCGGCGCGGGCAGCACCGTCACGACGCTGGTGTCCTTCGGCGACGACCAGGTCAAGCAGGTTCTCGACACGTACTCGAAGAACCACGGCCTGCCGCCGGCGAACGTCGAGGTCATCGAGCCCTCCGGCGCGGTGCCCGCGTGCACCGACCCCGGCGTCGACACCGCCACCTGCCAGGGCTGGGGCGGCGAGACCGACCTCGACGTCACGATGATGCACGCCATGGCGCCGAACGCGAAGATCATCGTCGCGGCGACGCCGGTCGCCGAGACGCAGGGCTTCACCGGCCTGCCCGAGATGATGCACGCCGTCGACTACCTGACCGAGCACAAGCTGACCGACGTCATTTCGATGAGCTTCGGGACCACCGAAGAGAACTTCCCGTCGTTCGACTCGATCAAGACGCTCGACCCGGCGCTCGACCGCGCGAGCAAGGCCGGGATCACGATGGTCGCCTCCTCCGGCGACGACGGCCCGACCGGCGGTTACCTCTACGGCCCGGGCAACTACCCGTACCGCGTCGCGAGCTGGCCGGCGTCCGACCCGCGCGTCACGACGCTGGGCGGCACCCAGTTGCACCTCGACGCGAACGGCGACCGCACCAAGGCCGACGACGTCGTGAACGTCGCCGACAACGGCTTCTCCGAAGGGGCCGGGCTGTCGAAGACGTACGCGCGGCCGAGCTGGCAGGACGGCGTCAAGAAGATCACCGGCAGCAAGATGCGCTCGTTCCCGGACATCAGCATGGAAGGCGTCTACGGGACGTCGCAGTCGGCACCGCTGTTCGCCGGCGTGCTCGCGCTCGCGGTGCAGGCCAAGCACGGCAAGCTCGGCCAGATCAACCCGGTGCTGTACTCGAAGCTGGGCCCGGCGGGCTCGAAAGCGGGCATCGTCGACGTCACCGAAGGCGACAACAGCCAGGACGGCGTCACCGGCTTCACCGCGGCGAAGGGCTTCGACATCGCCAGCGGCTGGGGCACGGTCGACGCGTCGGTCTTCGTCCCCGCATTGGTGAAAGCGCTGCGTTGACGAACACCGTGCCGACCATTTCACGAGATCCCGCCGGGTTCGGTTTTTTCGACGCGTGACCTGACAGGAATTTTCCCCACAGAACGAAGATCCGGTCGCCGCTACGATGCTGCTCCCTGAAGATCCGCTCAGTCCCGAGCGGTCATGGAGGAGCGCAAGTGGCAAGCAAGGAAGAGCTGAAAGCGGCGATCCACGCGGCTTTCGACGGGGCTGTCGCCGACGGGCCCGGCTACACCAAGGTGTACGGCGCGGAAATCAAGCAGAAGAACTTCATCGTTTTCCGCACCACCACCGTCAGCAATTTCGCGATCGGTTTCCGGCCGGGATCGACCGACCTCGTGATCGTCCCGCTCGAAGAAAAGGGCGGGACGATCACGGCGGGCACCCCGCTGACGATCACGGACGCGAACCGGGCGTCGGTGAAGAAGCGCGATCTGCAAGGCCGGTTCGTCATCAAGACGACGGACGGGCAGAGCTTCAAGCTCAGCATCATCCCCTCCGTACCGAAACTCCTCGCCGCGAGCTACCAGCTGCCCGTCGAGCAGAAGGCCGAGTACGAGGCGTTCACCACCCTCCGGGACGCCCTCACCACGGCCTGACGACCGGGCGCCCCGGTGCCGCACAGCACCGGGGCGCGTCCGGCAGACAGTCCACAGTGGAACTACCCTCCGGGGATGCGCAGCGAAAAGCTCACCCGCGCCTGGTTCGCGGTCACCACGCTGGTCGCGCTGACCGGCCTCGTCACCCAGGTGGTCGCCACCGCGACCGACCCCGGCGGCCGCGTCGCGAACCTGCTCTGCTTCTTCACCATCGACTCGAACCTGCTGGTCGCCGCCACCTCGGCGCTCGTCGCCCTCGGCCGTGCCCGCACCGGCCTGTTCGCCGTCCTCTGGCTGGACGCGCTGGTCGGCATCATCGTGACGGGCATCGTCTACCAGGTCGCCCTCGCCGGCCGGTACGAACTGCACGGGCTTTCGCTGCTCTCGGACACCACGCTGCACAAGGTCACGCCGATCCTGTTCGTGCTCGGCTGGCTCGTCGCCGGCCCGCGCGGCGTCCTGACCTGGCGCGCGGTCCGGTGGTCGCTGCTCTACCCGTTGGCCTGGCTCGCCTTCACCCTGCCGCGCGGCGCGATCACCGGCTTCTACCCGTACCCGTTCATCGACGCCGCCGCGCTCGGCTACGGCCGCGTGACGCTCAACTGCGTCGTCATCGGCCTGTTCTTCACCGCGCTCGCCGTCGGCGCACGCCTCCTCGACCGCCGGCTGCCGGCCGCGTTAGGGTCGGGCACATGACGGCGATCGTGCAGAACCTGGTGACGTCCGGCACCTTCCAGCTCGACGGGGGCAGCTGGGACGTCGACAACAACGTGTGGATCGTGGGCGACGACACGGAAGTGATCGTGATCGACGCGGCCCACGACGCGAAGGCGATCGAGAACGTCATCGGCGAGCGAAAGCTGGCGGCGATCGTCTGCACCCACGCGCACAACGACCACGTCAACGCGGCCCCAGAGCTCGCCGCGGCCACGGGCGCGCCGATCCTGCTGCACCCGGACGACCGCGTCCTCTGGGACCAGACGCACCCGGACCGCGCGCCGGACGGCGAGCTGGCGGACGGCCGGACGATCACCATCGCGGGCACGGCGCTGAAGGTCATCCACACGCCGGGGCACGCACCGGGGGCGGTGTGCCTGTACGCGGAAGAGCTCGGCGTGCTGTTCACCGGCGACACACTGTTCCACGGCGGCCCTGGCGCGACCGGACGGTCCTATTCGGACTACCCGACGATCGTGAAGTTCATCCGCGAGAAGCTGTTCACGCTCCCGGACGCGACGAAGGTGCACACGGGTCACGGCGAAGGCACGACGCTGGGCGCGGAGAAGACCGCTTCGACCGGCTGGGACGAGGCTTAAGAGGTGTGCTTCCGGGCGACGAGGGCGAACTCCTCGATCGCCCGGTCCAGCGCGACCACGGCGTCCCGCACGACCGGCGGCAGCAGGGTCCGATCGAATCCGGCGCCCTCGTCCAGCTCGTACCGCACGTGGTGCAGGTTCATGTCCTTGCTCCGCACCTCCTTGGCCGCGTCGACCAGTTCGTCCGGCCCGCTCATCACCAGGAGCCCGAGCAAGGAGCGCATCTCCGCGCGTACCTGGTAGTACTCGTCTTCGTAGCTCGCCACCTCGACGGGTTCGCCGGATTCCCGCCGGCGGTGGCCGACGTTGAGGCTGACGAGGTGCTGCCGCGCCCGCGCCGCCGCTTCGATGAACTTGCCACAGCGTTCGGCCCGGTCCTGCCGCAGCTTGGCGCGTCGCGCCGCGTTGAGCTTCAGCGGCTCGACCAACGCCCCGAGCGTCACCCCGACCAGCGACGCGACGGCCGCGATGACCGCGGCACCGAGCGCCGTCAGCACGTGAGCCGCGGCGGCGCCGGCGACACCCGCACGCGCTGCTTCGCCTCGTCGGCCAAGCTTCGCGCCCACTCCTGCAAACCCGCCACGTCGACACCGTGCGGCGGCTCGGCCCGGAACGGCTCGATGTTCGCCGCGCCCCGTTCCAGCAGCGACACCGCGCCGACGTTGTTGCCGCGCGCCGCGTGCGTCAGCCCGACCGCGAGCTGGGCCAGGCCGCGCCACAACTCCCGGTCCGGCCCGTCCGTCGTCTTCCACGCGTCCTCGAAGACCTCGTGCGCGTGGAACGGCTTGCCGTCGTCGAGGAGCCGCTGGGCCTCCGCAAGCGTTTGCGACGGCGTCCTCGCGATGCCTTCCGGCTGGCGCTCGACGCCGTCGGCGCCGTACGGCAGGGGCCGGCCGAGGCCGTCGCGCGGCCGTGCGTTGCGGGCCCGTCCCTCGGTGTCGCGATCGCGGCGGCTCATGCCCCGATACTCCCACGTTCGCGGTCCGCGACCCGGCCACGTAGCCTGGGGACTCGTGCGTTTCCTCGACGGCCACCGGCCCGCCCACGACCTGACCTACGACGACGTGTTCCTGCTGCCGAACCGTTCGGACGTGGAGTCCCGCTTCGACGTCGACCTCGCCACCGCGGACGGCACCGGCGCGACCATCCCGATCGTCGTCGCCAACATGACCGCGGTCGCCGGCCGCCGGATGGCCGAGACCGTCGCCCGCCGCGGGGGCCTGGTGGTGCTCCCCCAGGATGTGGACAGCACCGCCGTCGCGGAGATCGTCGGCTGGGTCAAGAGCCGCCACACCGTGTGGGACACGCCGCTGGTGCTGACCGGCGGTGACGCCGTCGCCGACGCCCTCAACCTGGTCCACAAGCGCGCCCACGGCGCTGTCGTCGTCGTGGACGGCGAAGGCCGCCCGGTCGGCATCGTCGACGAAGCGGCCTGCGCGGGTGTCGACCGCTTCGCGCGTCTCGCCGACGTCGCGCAGCCCCCGACCGTCGCGGTCCCGCTGGCCACCCCGGCGCGTGAGGTCTTCGAACGGCTGCACGGCGCCGGCGCCCAGCTGGCCCTCGGCCTGGACGACGACGGCCGTCTCGCCGGTGTGCTGACCGCCGTCGGGGCGCTGCGCGCGGACATCTACACCCCGGCCGTCGACGGCGACGGCAAGCTGCGCGTCGCCGCCGCGGTCGGCGTGAACGGCGACGTCGCGGCGAAGGCCGAAGCCGTGCTCGGCTCGGGCGCCGACGTGCTGGTCGTCGACACCGCGCACGGGCACCAGGAAAAGATGATCGCCGCGCTGAAGGCCGTCCGGTCGGTGTCGCCGCAGGTTCCGGTGGTCGCCGGGAACGTGGTCACCGCCGAGGGCACGCGCGACCTGATCCAGGCCGGCGCCGACGTCGTCAAGGTCGGGGTCGGGCCGGGCGCGATGTGCACGACGCGGATGATGACCGGCGTGGGCCGCCCGCAGTTCTCCGCGGTCGCCGACTGCGCGGCCGCGGCGCGTGAGCTGGGCAAGCACGTCTGGGCCGACGGCGGGGTCCGCCACCCGCGCGACGTCGCGCTGGCGCTGGCCGCGGGCGCGTCCGCGGCGATGGTCGGCTCGTGGTTCGCCGGCACCTACGAATCCCCCGGCGACCTGCGGTTCGACGAGCAGGGGCGGCCCTACAAGGAGTCGTTCGGCATGGCGTCGAAGCGCGCGGTCGGCGCGCGGACGCGGACGGACAACGTCTTCGACCGCGCCCGCAAGGCGTTGTTCGAGGAGGGCATCTCGTCGTCGCGGATGGCCCTCGACCCGGCCCGGCCGGGCGTCGAGGACCTGCTGGACTCGATCGGCTCGGGCGTTCGCTCGTCGTGCACGTACGCGGGCGCGCGCACCCTGGAGGAGTTCCACGAGCGCGCGTTGCTGGGCGTCCAGTCGGCGGCGGGCTTCGCCGAAGGCCGCCCCCTCCCCTCGGGCTGGTAAAAGCCGTGAATGGCACATTGAGGGACTCTGAGTCCCTCAATGTGCCATTCACGGACTTGGACTCAGCCGTGGTCCTCCAGCATCTCGGTGACCAGGGCCGCGATCGGCGAGCGTTCGGAGCGCGTCAGCGTGACGTGCGCGAACAGCGGGTGGCCCTTCAGCTTCTCGATCACCGCCGAGACGCCGTCATGGCGGCCGACGCGCAGGTTGTCGCGCTGCGCGACGTCGTGCGTGAGCACCACCCGCGACGCCGTGCCGAGCCTCGAAAGCACCGTGAGCAGGACGTTCCGTTCCAGTGACTGCGCCTCGTCGACGATGACGAACGTGTCGTGCAACGAGCGGCCGCGGATGTGCGTCAGCGGGAGCACCTCGAGCATGCCGCGGTCGAAGACCTCGTCGAGGACGTCCTGGCTGACCAGCGCGCCGAGCGTGTCGAACACCGCCTGCGCCCACGGCTGCATCTTCTCGCTCTCGGACCCGGGCAGGTAGCCGAGGTCCTGGCCGCCGACCGCGTAGACCGGCCGGAACACCACGACCTTGCGGTGCTGACGGCGTTCCATCACCGCCTCGAGGCCGGCGCAGAGCGCGAGGGCCGACTTGCCGGTGCCGGCTCGTCCGCCCAGCGAGACGATGCCGACGTCGGAGTCGAGCAGCAGGTCGAGCGCGACGCGCTGCTCGGCGCTGCGGCCGTGCAGGCCGAACGCCTCGCGGTCGCCGCGCACCAGCCGGATGCGCTTGTCCGCCGTGATCCGCCCGAGCGCGCTGGACGTCCCCGCGAGCAGCCGAAGCCCGGTGTGGCAGGGCAGTTCGGCGAGCTCGTCCATGCCGTACTCGACCGGGTCGACCGTGCCGCCGCCGAACAGCGTGTCCAGCACGTCCTGCTCGACATCGACGTCCGCCATGCCCGTCCAGCCGGACGGCGTGACCTCCTGCGCGCGGTACTCGTCGGCCTCCAGGCCCACGGCACCCGCCTTGACCCGCAGCGGGATGTCCTTCGTCACCAGCGTGACCGCCGGGAACTCCGCCGCCAGGTTGAGCGCGCAGGCGAGGATCCGGTGGTCGTTGGAGTCGGTGCGGAACCCGACCGGGAGCACCGTCGGGTCCGAGTGGTTCAGCTCCACCTGCAGCGTGCCGCCGTGGTCCCCGATGGGGAGCGGCGCGTCGAGCCTGCCGTGCTGCCGGCGCAGGTCGTCGAGCATGCGCAGGGACTCCCGGGCGAACCAGCCGAGCTCCGGGTGGTGGCGCTTCGCCTCCAGTTCACTGATGACGACCAGCGGAAGCACGACGGCGTGTTCGGCGAACCGGGTCACCGCCCACGGGTCCGAAAGGAGGACCGACGTGTCGAGCACGTACATGTGCTGCTGGGATTCGGGCGAGGTCGAGGCTTTCTCCGGGCCAGGAACGGCACCGGTCGAAGAACGGCCAGAGGCCTTACGGGGCAAACGCTGCGCAGTCACGACGGCATCTCCCTCGAGGGCGTGTGCACCTCACGCCCGCACTAGCTGGGCCGGGCACCTCCCTGGCTGGACCGTTCCTCCTGACCGGTGGGTCAGTCGGCGCGGCCACGAGGGCCGGGTGCCGGCCCCCTCGTGCGTCTCGTGGGCGGCTGCGCCGCCCCCTCGATCACCGTCACGACCAGGGCCTCCCGCGAGGACTCGCACGGAACGCGTGCCCTCACCTCGGAAGGTACCCACGAATGCCGGATCGCGCAGGGAGCCAACACGGTGATTCGCCAGATCGTCACCTCACTGTCGGTCGTCCGACATCGACGTCCCGTGACGATCACCCTGCGTCACCGACCCCCCGGCCGACGCACACCCGACGGAATGATCTTGGAGAAATTGCCTACCCGTTGTATTCACAAGATCGACTGACGGCTTCTACCACGTCGAGTTGCGCCGCGCATTCCGCGATACCGGGAGAGAACCGGTCCGGGTGAAAGCGCCTGCGCCAGGCTCACACAATGGGCGTACAAAACGTACGAGAAGCCGGACAGGCAGGTAATTTTTTCCCTTGCGGGACACACCACCGGTTCACCCGGTGCCCGTACCCAACAGATCTACCTAGGAGTGTGCGAAGTGCTGAAGAAGGCTGGTTTCGTCGCCGCCACCGCCGCGGGCCTCATGATGATCGGCAGCACCGCGTTCGCCGCGACGGGCGACCACGGCTACACCCCGGACCCGACGTTCGGCGACGCCTACGCCACGTTCATCACAGGCGGCGGCGCGCTGGGCTACGGTGCGGCCTCCCTGGTCGCCGGTGCCTACACGGGCATCGCCACCACCCCGGCGCTGGTCCTGCACTCGCTGGAGCACCACCACCACTGAGTGCGGCTTTTCGAAGGGCCTCGGAGTTCGCTCCGGGGCCTTTCGGCGTTCCTACGACCCGAACCGGCGGTGCCGCCAGGCGTAGTCGCGGATGGCGCGGAGGAAGTCGACGCGGCGGAAGGCCGGCCAATACGCTTCGGTGAACCAGAATTCCGAATGCGCGGACTGCCAGAGCAGGAATCCGGAAAGCCGTTGTTCGCCGGAGGTGCGGATGATGAGGTCCGGATCCGGCTGCCCCGACGTGTA
The DNA here is from genome assembly GCA_049998055.1 of Amycolatopsis sp. cmx-4-37. Taxonomy (GTDB): domain Bacteria; phylum Actinomycetota; class Actinomycetes; order Mycobacteriales; family Pseudonocardiaceae; genus Amycolatopsis. Next base: position 15,373 of record JAEBEK010000014.1, read on the forward strand.
GAGGTGCTCGGAGATGTGGTCGACGTCGAGGATTTTCGCGAGCTCGTGAATGGTCGTACCCTCGTCGGCGTGCTGGAGCAGCAACTTGCGGACCGCATCGGCGATTTCCTGCCGTCCGCCGTAACCGACCGCGACGTTGACCTCCATCCCGGTCCGCCCCTCGGTGCGCGCGGCGGCCTCGCTGAGCTGCTTCGCGACGTCGGCGGGCAGCAGGTCGAGGGCGCCGACGATCCGCAGCTGCCAGGTCTTGCCGGGCGCGGAGAGCTCGTCGGTGACGCCGGCGATGATCTTCAGCAGCGGCGTGAGCTCGTCCGGGTCGCGGTTGAGGTTGTCGGTCGAGAGCAGCCACATGGTGACGACCTCGACGTCGGCCTCCTGGCACCAGCTCAGGAAGTCCGCGATCTTCTTCGCCCCGGCGCGGTGGCCGTCCGAAACGTCCGCGAAGCCCGCTTCACGAGCCCACCGGCGGTTGCCGTCGAGCATGATGGCGATGTGCCGGGGATGCCGGCCGGCGGCCTGCTGGATGAGGCGCCGGCCGTAGGCGCTGTACACGACGTCGGACAAGAAGGAGCGAACACTCACGTCGAGGAAGACTACGCACCCGGTGTGAGGCGCGTGACTCGACCGCTGCCGGGGAACTTAGGCTGTCGTAACCTGGAAGGGTGAGCGTGACGACGGACCCACCACCCGAGCCCGTAGTGGACCTCCGCCCGCGGTTGCGGGGCCACATCCACTTCTGGACGTTCTTCGGCGCCCTGGCGGCAGCGGCGGCGCTGATCAGCCTGGCGGCGTCCACAGTGTCCTCGACCGCGACGCTGGCGACATCGGTGTACGGCCTGACGGTGCTGGGGTTGTTCGGCGTGAGCGCGCTGTACCACCGTCGCTTCTGGAGCCCCCGCGCGTACAAGTGGATGAAGCGCGCCGACCATTCGATGATCTTCTTGTTCATCGCGGGCACGTACACCCCGTTCACATTGCTGGCAATGTCCAAGCCGACGGGCTACGTGGTCCTGTCGATAGTCTGGGGCGGCGCGATCCTCGGCGTGGCGCTGAAGATGCTGTGGCCCCACGCGCCGCGCTGGCTCGGGGTGCCGATCTACATCGCACTGGGCTACGTCGCGGTGTTCGTCTTCCCTGAGCTTTTCACGCACGCCGGGGTCGCGGCCGTGGTGCTGTTGTGCGTGGGCGGGCTGTTCTACACGCTCGGGGCGGTGTTCTACGCGGTCAAGTGGCCGAACTATTGGCCGGAGACCTTCGGGTACCACGAGTTCTTCCACGCTTGCACCGTGCTTGCGGCGGTTTCGCACTACATCGCGATCTGGCTGGCCATGTACGCCTGACGCCGAGAGGGCTTCGCTCGCACACCCCAGCGAACGAAGCCCCCTCGAGCCCGACCCTTCAGCCGAACATGCCCGGCTGGTACTCGCCCGCCGGGTTGCGGGCGATCACGTTCAGGCGGTTCCACGTGTTGATCTCCGCCACCAGGCAGACCAGCGCGCCGATCTGCTCGTCGTCGTAGTGCTTGCGGACCGAAGCCCACGTCTCGTCGGTTACGCCCGTGTGGGTGTCCGCCAGGCGGGTTCCCTCCTCCGCCAGCGCCAATGCCGCGCGCTCCGCTTCGGTGAACACCACTGCCTCGCGCCACGCTGCCACCATCGCCAGGCGGACCGCCGTCTCGCCCGCCGCCGCCGCGTCCTTCGTGTGCATGTCCAGGCACATCCCGCAGCCGTTGATCTGGCTCGCGCGGATCTTCACCAGCTCCTGCGTCGCCTTCGGGAGGGTCGACTCCTCGATCGGGCGCGATGCCGCGATCAGGCGCTTGAAGAACTTGCTGGTGACTTCGTTCTCGAACATGTTGAAACGCGCTTCCATCGTGCTTTCCTTCCGTCGTCCGCCTTCACCCCCTTGACGACGCGCGCGGCCGCGTTGTGACAGCTCGGCCAGTGGCGGCCGTCACAGCGAACTCAGTTACACACCTTCGCGCCATCCCCCACGCTGCCGATCACGGCGCAGGCACCCCGTGCGACCTGCGGGAACCACGCCCTCTTTGCCAGCGAGCCACCAGCCAAACCACCACTTTCCGGGGTCACCCACGGGAGCACCACGACGGTTGCCGTGATCATCGGCGGGTTCCACGGTGGCTCCTACAGAACCGACGCGCGAAAGGAGCAGCACACCGATGGCCAAGACCATGCAGCCCCAGGAGCTCATCGACAGTGCCGTGGTCGACCCGGCCGGCAACAAGCTCGGGAAGGTCGGCAACGTCTACCTCGCCGACGCCACCCACGAGCCGGAGTGGATCACCGTCAAGACCGGTCTGTTCGGGACCAAGGAGAGCTTCGTCCCGCTCTCGGGCGCGCACACCGACAAGGACGGCGTGCACGTCCGGGTCGACAAGGAAGCCGTCTCCGACGCGCCGCGCATCGACGCCGACGGGCACCTCTCCCCGGAGGAAAGCACCCAGCTCTACCAGCACTACGGCCTGCCCATGCCGCGGACCTCGGCGGACGGCCGGATGGACGGGCGGACGGGTGACCGGACGCAGGGCCGCGACCCGGCCATGGGCGGCACCGGCCGTGGGCGGTCCGGAATGGACACCGGCCGCGGGAAGTCCGAAAAGGACAGCATGACGCGCTCGGAGGAGCGGCTGAACGTCGGCACCGAGCAGGTCGAGACCGGCCGCGTGCGGCTGCGCAAGTACGTCGTCACCGAAGAGCAGCAGGTGACCGTCCCGGTGCGGCACGAAGAGGTGCGCATCGAGCGGGAGCCGATCAAGGACGGCCGGGGCAAGGCCGAGATCGGCGAGGCCGAGCAGGACGTCGTCCTGCACGCGGAGAAGCCCGTGGTGCGCAAGGAAACCGTGCCGGTCGAGCGGGCGCGCCTGCGGACCGAGACGGTCAGCGACGAGCAGACCGTCTCCGGCAAGGTCCGCAAGGAGCAGTTCGAGGTCACCGACGACGACGGCAAGCACCACCGGTCCTGACCGGGTGAGGCGAGTCGGGGGTGGCCGGTTCCCGACACCGGCCACCCCCGCCGTCATGCCCGCAGCATCGGCGCCGCGAGGAACTGCTCCGGGATCGCGAACGCGTCCACCAGCACCCGCGCGTGCGGGCGAAGCTGCGCACACAGGCTGTTCACCGCCGCCGTCACGGCCTTTCCGCGCGACGCCGTCAGGCGGCCGTGGCCCAGGAACCAGGCCAGGTCCTCTTCGATCGCCGACAACGCGTACAGGTCGCAGACGCGGTCGAGCAGCGTGCGGGCGTCCGGCTCCTCGCAGCGCTCGATCGCCGCCGCGAACGCCTCCAGCACCAGCCGCTCCATGTGGACGCGACCCGCGCGCAGCACGTGGTCCTGGGCCGCGTTGAACACCCCGAACGGGTCCGAAGCCGCCTTGCGCAGGCGCTTCGCCACCCCTTCCACGACGTGCTCCTCGCGGTCTTCGAAAAGCCGCAGCTGCCACTCGCGGCGGAAGAAGACGTCCGAATCGGACCCCTCGGTGAGCGACTCGAGCGCCTTGCGCACGGACGTCCGCTCCAGGATCGCGCTCACCACCTGGTCGGTGACGAACCGGGCCGTGGCCAGCGGCGAAAGGTCTTCGAAGTCCTGCTTGTAGCTGGTCAGCAGGCCCTTCGCGACCAGCTGCAGCAATACCGTGTTGTCGCCTTCGAACGTCGTGAAGACGTCGGTGTCGGCCTTCAGCCCGGGCAGGATGTTCTCCGCCAGGTACCCCGAGCCGCCGCACGCCTCGCGCGCCGCCTGGATCGTCGCCGTCGCGTGCCACGTGTTGAGCGCCTTCAGCCCGGCCGCGCGCGACTCCAGCTCGCGCTGCTCTTCCTCGGGCGCCGACGAGTCGATGTCGTGCAGCTTCGACACCAGCTCTTCCTGCGCGAAGGACAGCGCGTACGTCTTCGCCAGCGCCGGCAGCAGCTTCCGCTGGTGCCCGAGGTAGTCGAGGATGACGACCTCCTCGCCCTCCGGCGTCATGAACTGGCGCCGCTGCTCGCCGTAGCGGATCGCCAGGGCCAGACCGCGTTTCGTCGCGGCGCCCGCGCTTCCGCCGACGCTGACCCGGCCGCGGATCAGCGTGCCCAGCATCGTGAAGAACCGCCGGCTGTCGCTCTCGATCGGGCTCGAATACGTCCCGTCCTCGGCCACGTCGCCGAAGCGGTTCAGCAGGGCCTCGCGCGGGATCCGGACGTTGTCGAAGCTCAGCCGTCCGTTGTCGACGCCGTTCAGGCCCGCCTTCGGGCCGCAGTCCTCGATGGACACTCCGGGCATCGGCTCGCCGGCGTCGTCCCGGATCGGCACCAGGAACGCGTGCACACCACGGGATTCGCCGCCGGTGACCAGCTGCGCGAACACCACCGCCATGCGGCCGTCGCGGGCCGCGTTGCCGATGTACTCCTTGGTGGCCATGGCGTCCGGCGTGTCGACGACGAACCCGCCGTCCGCGAAGGTCGCCGTCGTGCGCAGGTGCTGGACGTCGGAGCCGTGCCCGTGCTCGGTCATCGCGAAGCAGCCGAGCACGTCGAGGTTCATGATCGAGCGCAGGTGCGCGGCGTGGTGCCGCTCGGTGCCGAGCAGCTGGACGGCGCCGCCGAACAGTCCCCATTGGACACCGGCCTTCACCATCAGCGACAGGTCGCCGTAGCCGAGCAGCTCGAACGACGTCACCGAGCCGCCGACGTCGCCACCGCCGCCGTACGCCGGGTCGAAGCCGAGGCCGGGGCGGTCGGACTCGGCGAGGGCGCGCAGCTGGTCGAGCACCTGGGCGCGGTGGTCCTCGACGCCGAGGTCCACCGGGTCCCGGAACTCCGCGTCGCTCATCTGCGCGCGGACCCCGCGGCGCAGCTCGGCCCAGCGGCCGTCGAGGACGGTGGTCAGCGCGTCCGGATCCACCTTCGAGGGCACTTCGGGAACGTCCACGGCTACCTCCGGAAAGGACTGACGGCAGGCTTCCTACTCGTTGGTAGTAAGCCTGCCGCAGCCGCGCGGATCCCGCAGGTTCAGATCGGCTTGCCGTTCACCGTCACGTTCGTGAACGTGGCGTTGTCCACGTACTTCAGCGTGTTCGAGGTGTCGGACACGCCCTCAAACGTGGAGTTCGCCACGGCGAACCCGTGCACGTGGGCGTTCGAAAGCCCGCTGACGTCGAAGGTCTGGCCCGCGATCTTCGTGCTCGCGCAGTTGCTGATGGTGAACGGCCCGAACGACGGGACGTAGCCGCCGGTCTGGCTGTTGTACGTGGACGTCACGAACACGAAGTTCCGTGCGAAGGTGCCGGAGACACTGTCGAGGTTGATGTTCTCCGAGAACCCGCCACGCAGCGTGTTCGACTTCACGTACAGCGCGAACTTCGTGTCGCCCTTCACGGTGAGCCGGTACGCGTAGACGTTGCGGATCCCGCCCGTTTGCTCGCTGCCGCACGTGATCGCGCCCCAGTTTCCGTTCATCACGCAGTTCACGACGACGAGGTTCTGGCACGGGACGTTCACGCGACGCCCGTCGGCGTCGCGGCCGGACTTGATCGCGATGTTGTCGTCGTGCGCGCCCAGGGTGCAGTTCGCGATGACGACGTGGTCGCACGACTCGGGGTCGCAGCCGTCGGTGTTCGAGTGCGCGGTGCTGGGATCGGTGCTGACGCCGTCGACCGTGACGTTGCGGCACAGCGTCGGGTGCAGCTGCCAGAACATCGAGTTCTTCAGGGTGATGCCCTGGATCAGCACGTTCTCGCAGGCGTACGGCTCGACGAACGCCGACCGCATGGTGTGCCCGGAGCCGGGGACCACGCGTTTCTCCGGCGGAGTTCCCTTGGCCACCAGCGTTTCCAGGTACGCGCGGTCGCTGCCCTTGTTCCACGACGACGTCGCGGCCGCGTCGAGGGTGCCGCTGCCGGTGAGGCCGATGTTCTTTTCCCGGTAGGCGTAGATCATCGGCGAGTGGTTGACGCATTCGATGCCTTCGTAGCGCGTCAACACGTTCGGGAATTTCGAGGCGTCACCGCTGAACTTCAGCACCGCGCCCTTTTCCAGGTGCAGGTCGACGTTGCTCTTCAGGTAGACGGCGCCGGTGAGGAAACTGCCACCGGCGGGCACGATCACGTGCCCGCCGCCCGCCGCGTTGCAGGCGTCGATCGCCTTCTTGATCGCCGCGGTGTTGTCGGTCTTGCCGTCGTTCTTCGCGCCGTAGCCCGTGATCGGGAAGCTGCGGCCGGGGAACGCCGGGATCGTGGTGTTCGCGACGATGTCGTTCGCCGCCGGCCACGGGAGCGGGGGTACGTCGACGCGGGGTGCCGCCGAGGCGACGGCCGGGAGCAGCGGCACCGCCGCCACCGCGAGCCCGCCCTTGATCAGCTGCCGCCGGGTGAACCTGCCGTCCATGAACGCCGTCCTTCACGGGAAAGTGCGGTGCGACGGCGGAGCCACGGCACGGACCGTGGGCACGACGAACTCTAGGCGTGGAAGCCGCTCCAGGTCCAGGCTTGCGCGATCGGCGAACGTGCTGTCATGATCGGGCCATGTCGATTCGAAAGGGCGTGCGCGCCCTCGCGCGTTGAGCGTCTCGCGGCGGGCGAACCGCCGATTCCCCGACTTTTCCGAATGGCTGAAGCACGCCTTCCGCACGGATCCCGCTGATCGCGCGGCGGCCGAGGACGCCATCACCCGGCTCTACGCCCTGCTGGGCGAGCCGCCGCCCGAGTTCGTCTGGGTGCCGTCGCCGAACGCCGCGGTCCCATACCTGCCGCCGCCGCAAGCGCTTTCCACGGGTGGCCCACTGCCGCCGGAAGCACGGTTGGCGAACCGGGCAGCCGCGTTGCGCGAACGGCGGCGCGGGCTCCCGGGCGAGCTCCGGCAGACCGCCAAGGAGTCCGTCGCCGGCCTGATCAGGGCGGCGATCCCGCACCCCTTCGGCTTGCACTGGTACGGCCAGCAGGACGTCTACTGGGTGGTGCCGGACACCGGCGATCCGGAAGCGGAGCTGTGGGCGACGCTGGTCCGGTCGTGCGGCTGGTGGTGGCCGCGCGACGGCGTCTGCGTCGTGTCCGAACGGCCGCTCGCCCTGCGCACCGAACCCGCCGGCGACGGGCACCGGCTGCACTGCGCGACCGGGCCCGCGGTGGTCTACCCCGACGGCTGGGCCGTGCACGTCTGGCACGGCACGCGGGTGCCGTCCTGGGTGATCGAAAACCCCACGGCGGACCGGATCAACCGGGAGTTCAACGTCGAGGTGCGGCGGTGCGCGGTCGAGCACCTCGGCTGGGCCGCGTACATCGACCAGGGCGGGCTGAAGCTGCTGAGCCGGGCGCCCGATCCCGGCAATCCGGGCTGCGAACTGCGGCTCTACACCCTGCCGCCGCAGAAGTGGCACGCGCCGAGCCGGCTGCTGCTGGCCGTCAACGGCTCGGTGGAGCGCGACGGCACCCGCCGCCGCTACGGGCTGCGCGTGCCCGCCGAATTCGACCATCCCCTCGACGCGGCCGGCTGGTCGTACGGGCTCTCCGGAGCCCAGTACGCGGGCCTGCTGCGCCGGACCTGAGACCCCTGAGGTGATTCCTGTGTTCCTGAGCGAACTGCTCGACCGGACCGGGCTCGACGTCCTCGGCCACCTGGACCGCCAGGTCACCGTCCCGGTGATCGACGGCCTCCAGGCCCAGGGCGACCTGCTCGTTCTGCCCGTGACCCTGCTGAACGCCACGGTTCGCCGCGGCTGGTGGTGGGACCTGCCCGACGAAGGCCGCGAACTCGTCCGAGGCGAGGCGGGCAACAACCCGCACACGCTCGTCGCGGACCGCGGCACGTGCCGCATGACCACGTGGCTGGACGACCCCGACCGGCTGACCATCGCGACCTTCGAGAACACCGCGCCGGCGTACCTGATCCACCCCGAACACGGGGCCACCGGCATCGCGCCCGGCACGTGGTTCGTGCGGCGGCAGCGGGAACTGGGAGCCGGTTTCCGGAAGCCGGTCCTGGTCGCGGACTGACGAGCCGCGGCCGGGCTCGTGGGGTGCCACCGAGGGGGCGGCACCCCACGACCCGGGGTTCAGGCCAGGTCCGGGCCCTTCGAGCGCAGGTCGTCGACCTTGGTCATCGCTTCCCGCAGCTCGCCCAGCCAGCTGTCCGCGTGCTCGCCCACCAACCGGACCGCCCACGCCAGCGCGTCCGAGCGCGACCGGGCCACTCCCGCGTCCACCAGGGTGTCCAGCACCAGCCGCTCCGGCTGGCGCAGCCGGGTCATCACCGGGGCCGAATGCGTCGTGAACAGCGCCGTCGTCCCGCCCAGCCGCGCACCCCACGCCACCTTGCGCTGGTAGCGGTGCTCCGCCTGGCGCGCGATCTCGATGCGCTCGTCGCGCGTCTCCTCGCGGTAGCGGCTGATCCGGCCCTCTTCGGCGGCCGCGCGGGCCGCGTCGTCGGCGTACTCCTCGGTCAGCGCCGGCAGCTCGCCCACCACGATGATCTCTTCGCGGTCGATCGTGATCTCCGGTGCGCCGGTGAACCAGCCGTCGGGCAGACGCCCGCCGAACCAGGCCGCCGCGTCGCTCGCCGAGGGCACCTCGGCCTGCTGCCAGCCCCCGCCGCCCTTCCAGCCGCTGCCGCCCTTCCAGCCTCGTCCCATGACTCCACCTCCGCGATTACATGATTACAACGCTACTGACGCTACGCGGAGTACACCTGGAAAGGCAGCACGTTCTCCCAGGGCGAATCAGAGCTGGGCGGCCAGCGCCTCCGGAGTGGTCACCGGCCGGTCGCACACGTAACCCCGGCAGACGTACGCCGCGGCCGCGCCGTCGACCAGCGGCCGGTCCGCCAGGAGCGGGACGCCCGGCGCGTCCGGCTCGCCGGCCAGCACGATGCCGCCGCCGTGCACGCCCCGCGCCGCCGCCAGGCGCAACGCCGGATCCGCGCCGACCACCGCGACCTGCACCGGACCCGCCTGCAGCGCCTCCGCGACCGACAACCAATGCCCGGCGAACCGCGGCACCCGCCCGGCCAGCACGCCGACCCGCCGCAGCGCCTGCTCGGCGGCTTCGCGGTACCGGGCCGAATCGGCGTGCCCCGCGAGCGCCGACGCCGTCAGCAGCGCCCCGGCCAGCGCCGACGCCCCGGCGGGGCTCGCGTTGTCGCCCGGGTCGGCCGGACGCTGGACCAGCGTCTCGGCGTCGTCGGCGGTGTCGTAGTACGCGCCCGGGACGTCCGGGGACGCGAAGTGCGTCAGCGCCAGGTCGAGCAGCCGGGTCGCTTCGGTGAGCCACTTCGCGTCCCCGGTCGCCTGGTGCAGGGCCAGGAACCCGTCGGCGACGCAGGCGTAGTCCTCCAGCACCCCGGCGGACTCCCCGACGACGCCGTCACGCGAGCTTCGCCGCAGGCGGCCGTCGACGACGTGCACCCGGAGCAGCAACTCGGCCGCACCCACGGCCCATTCGATCCACTGTGGACGATCGAACGCCACGCCGGCCTCGGCCAGCGCCGTGATCGCCAAGCCGTTCCAGGACGCGATCACCTTGTCGTCCCGGCCGGGCTGCGGCCGCTTCGCCCGGGCCTCCAGGAGCCGGACGCGCATCGGCTCCGGCAGGTCGCCGAACAGCCGCAACGTCGACGCGCCCTCCTCGAACGTCCCCTCCTCGGTGACGCCGAACAACGAAGCCGCGGAGTCGTCGCCGAGCACCTCACGCAGCTGCGACGGCGTCCAGACGTACGTCAGACCTTCGACGCCTTCGGTGTCGGCGTCCAGCGAAGACGCGAAGCCACCCTCAGGCGTCCGCAGCTCCGAAGCGAGGAACTCCGCGGTCCCGGCCGCGACGCGCGACGCCGTCGCCGAGCCGGTGCGCCGCCACAGGTGAGCGTAGAAGCGCAGGAGCAACGCGTTGTCGTACAACATCTTTTCGAAGTGCGGCACGATCCACTCGGCGTCGACGGAGTACCGCGCGAAACCGCCGCCGAGCTGGTCGTACAGACCACCGCGAGCCATCGCCTCGGCCGTCTTGTCCACCAGGGACAGCGCTTCGGGAGATCCGGTCCGCTCGTGGTGGCGCAGCAGGAACTCCAGCACCATCGACGGCGGGAACTTCGGCGCGCGGCCGAACCCGCCGTTGACCGGGTCCGCCTCCTTCGCCAGCTTCTCGACGGCGGCCGCGAGCACGGCCTCGTCCACGACCGATTCCTGCAGCGGGCCGGTCTGCTCGGCGATGTGCGCGACGATCTGCTTGGCCCCGTTCAGCAGTTCGTCCGGCCGCTCCTGCCACGCCTCGGCGACGGCGGCGAGCAGCTGCCGGAACGACGGCATGCCCGGCCGCGGCGACGGCGGGTAGTAGGTGCCGCAGTGGAAGGGTTCGCCGTCCGGGGTCAGGAAGCACGTCATCGGCCAGCCGCCCTGGCCGGTCATCGCCTGCGTGGCGGCCATGTAGACGGCGTCGATGTCCGGTCGTTCCTCGCGGTCGACCTTGATGTTCACGAAGTTCGCGTTCAGCACCGCCGCGGTCTCGGCGTCTTCGAACGACTCGTGCGCCATGACGTGACACCAATGGCACGCGGCGTAACCCACCGAGAGCAGGATGGGCACGTTCCGCCGCCGCGCCTCGGCGAGCGCGTCCGGCCCCCACGGCCACCAGTCGACCGGGTTGTCCGCGTGCTGGAGCAGGTACGGGCTGGTCGCACTGGCGAGACGGTTCATGACTTCAGGGTCGCACCCGGGAAAACCGGGCGCGCGGTCACCGGCCCTCGGCCACACTGATCCGGTGCTGCTGACGATCACGACGACCCGGAACCCCGCCACCGACTTGGGCTTCCTCCTGCACAAGCACCCGGAGAAAGCGCAGTCGGTCGCGCTGTCGGCCGGCACCGCGCACATCTTCTACCCGGAGGCGTCGCCGGAGCGGTGCACCGTCGCGTTGTTCGTCGAGATCGACCCGATCGAGCTCGTCCGCGGCGGCGGGACGTCGCTGACGCAGTACGTCAACGACCGGCCCTACGCCGGTGGCTCGTACCTCGCGGTCGCGCTGCGGGCGGCCTTCACGACGGCGCTCGCGGGCCACTGCGCCGCGCGTCCCGAACTCGTCGACGAGCCCTTCGAGCTGGTGGTCCGCGTGCCGTCGCTGTCCGCGCGTGGCGGTGCCGAGGTGGTGCACAAGCTGTTCGAGCCCCTCGGCTGGCGCGTCGCGACCGTGCCGATCCCGCTCGACCCGCACTTCCCGCAGTGGGGCGAGAGCCGCTACGTCGACTTGACGCTCACCGGCACCCACCGGGTCGCCGACGCGCTGCGGCACCTCTACGTCCTGCTGCCCGCCCTCGACGGCGACAAGCACTACTGGGTCGGCCAGGACGAGGCCGACAAGCTGCTGCGCGCCGGCGAGGGCTGGCTCGCCGGGCACCCCGAGCGGACGCTCATCACGAACCGCTACCTCGACCGGCGCCGCCCGGTCGTGCGCTACGCGCTTTCGCGGCTGGCCGAGTCCGGCGACGTCCCGGCGGAGACCGAAGCGGTGGTCACCGAGCTGCCGGACCGGCCGGAGAGCCTCGCTTCGCAGCGCCACGGCAGCGTGCTCGCCGCGTTGCGGGCGGCCGGCGCGCGGCGCGTGCTCGACCTCGGTTGCGGGAGCGGCGCGCTGCTGCGCGTCCTGGAGAAGGACCGGTCGTTCACCGAGATCGTCGGCGTCGACGTCTCCGCGAGCGCGCTCGACATCGCGGAGAAGCGGCTGAAGGACGGCTCGCGCGTCACGCTGCGGCAGTCCGCGCTCACCTACGCCGACCCGGCGCTGGCCGGGTACGACGCCGCCGTGCTCATGGAGGTCGTCGAGCACGTCGACGAGGAGCGGCTCCCGGCCCTGGAACACGCGGTGTTCGGGGTCGCGGCGCCGCGCACGGTGCTCGTCACGACGCCCAACGCGGAGTACAACCGGCTGTTCGAGTTCCTGCCGATGGGGCATTTCCGGCACGCCGACCACCGGTTCGAATGGACCCGGGCCGAGTTCCGCGCCTGGGCGGACGGCGTCGCGGCCCGGAATCGCTACGACGTTCGTCACCTGCCGGTGGGACCGGAAGACCGGACTTCAGGACCGCCGACCCAGCTGGCGGTCTTCACGAGCAGCAAGGAGGTGGCCGCGTGAAGCTGACCGTTCCGACATGTCGCTCGTCGTGCTCGTCGGCGCTTCCGGCTCCGGCAAGTCGACGTTCGCGCGCACGCACTTCGCGCCGACACAGGTGCTTTCGAGTGACTTCTTCCGCGGGCTCGTCGCCGACGACGAGAACGACCAGTCCGCGTCGGCCGAAGCGTTCGACGCGCTGCACTACGTCGCGGGCAAGCGGCTCGCGGCCGGGCGGATGACCGTCGTCGACGCGACGAACGTCCAGCGCGCGTCGCGGGCGAGCCTGGTGAAGCTCGCGAAGGAGCACGACGTGCTGCCGACGGCGATCGTGCTCGACCTGCCGCTCGGCGTCTGCGTGGCGCGCAACGCTTCGCGCCCCGAGCGCGACTTCGGCGACCACGTCGTCCGGCGGCAGCGCGGTGAGCTGCAGCGGTCGCTGAAGTCGCTGGAGCGCGAGGGGTTCCGGCGCGTGCACGTGCTGCGCTCCGAGGCCGAAGTGGCCGAGGCGGAGATCGCCGTCGAGCCGCTGCGCAACGACAAGCGCGACCTGCCGGGGCCGTTCGACGTGATCGGCGACGTCCACGGCTGCGCGGCCGAGCTCGAGGAACTGCTGACCGCACTGGGCTACGTCGACGGCGTCCACCCGGACGGGCGGACCGCGGTGTTCGTCGGCGACCTCGTCGACCGCGGCCCGGACACCCCGGGCGTGCTGCGGCGCGTCATGGCGATGGCTTCGTCCGGCGACGCGCTGGTCGTCTGCGGGAACCACGAGCAGAAGCTGGTGCGCGCGCTGCACGGCCGGAAGGTCAACGGCGCGCACGGGCTCGCGCAGTCGCTGGAGCAGCTCGCCGCGGAGACCGAGGAGTTCCGCCGGCAGGCCCACGAGTTCTGCGACGGGCTGATCGCGCACTACGTCCTCGACGGCGGCGACCTCGTCGTCGCGCACGCCGGGCTGCCCGAGCGCTACCACGGGCGCGCGTCCGGGCGGGTGCGGAGCATGGCGCTCTACGGCGACACGACCGGCGAGACCGACGAGTACGGCCTGCCGGTGCGGCTGCCCTGGGCGCGCGACTACCGCGGGTCCGCGATGGTCCTTTACGGGCACACGCCGACGCTCGAGCCGGAGTGGGTCAACAACACGATGTGCCTCGACACGGGGTGCGTCTTCGGCGGGAAGCTGACCGCGCTGCGCTACCCGGAGCGCGAGGTCGTCTCGGTGAAGGCGCACCAGGTCTGGTACGAGCCTTCGCGGCCGCTCGACGCTTCGCGGCCGCTGGGCGGGCGGGAACCGGCGGTGCTGGAGCTGACCGACGTCACCGGCAAGCGGATCGTGCAGACCGCGCACCACGGCCGCGTCGGCGTCTCGGCGGAGCAGTCGGCGGCGGCGCTGGAGGTGATGAGCCGGTTCGCGGTCGACCCGCGGTGGCTGGCGTACCTGCCGCCGACGATGGCGCCGTGCTCGACGTCGTCCCGGGACGACTACCTGGAGCACCCCGACGAGGCGTTCGCCGAGTACCGCGCGGCGGGCGTGGAGTCGGTGCTGTGCGAGGAGAAGCACATGGGCTCGCGGGCGGTCGTGCTCGTGTGCCGGGACGGCTCGGGGTCCCGCCGGTTCGGCATCGACGGTGGCGGCGCGGTGTACACGCGGACCGGGCGGCCGTTCTTCTCGGCGGAGCAGAACGCTTCCCTACTCGACGACGTGCGGTCGGCGGCCGCCGGGTTGTTCGACGAGCTGAAGTCGGACTGGCTGCTGCTCGACGCGGAGCTGCTGCCGTGGAGCGCGAAGGCGGGTTCGCTGATCGCGGACCAGTACGCGTCGGTCGGCGCGGCGGCCCAGGCGGTGCTGCCGGCGGCGGTCTCGGCCATGACGGCGGCGTCCGCGCGCGGCATCGACGTCTCGGACCTGGTGCGGCGCACGGCTTCGCGGTCGTCCACAGTGGAGGCTTACCGGGACGCGTACCGGCGGTACTGCCGGCCGACATCGGGGCTGACGGGGGTGCGGCTGGCGCCGTTCCAGCTGCTGGCGTCGGAAGGGGCGGCCTACCACGACCGGCCGCACTCGTGGCACCTCTCGGTGCTGGCCGGTCTCGCCGGCCCGCGCTTCCAGCGCACCCGGACGCTCTCGGTGGACCTGCTCGACGCCGGGTCGGTGGCCCAGGGGGTCGCGTGGTGGGAGGAGCTGACGGCGTCGGGCGGCGAGGGCATGGTCGTCAAGCCGTCGGCGAACCTGACCCGGGGCACCCGCGGCCTGGTCCAGCCGGGCGTGAAGGTCCGCGGGCGCGAGTACCTGCGGATCATCTACGGCCCGGACTACACGCTGCCGGCGAACTTGGAGCGGTTGCGCAAGCGCGGGCTGAACCGGAAGCGCGTGCTGGCGCTGCGCGAATACGCGTTGGGGCTGGAGGCCCTGGAGCGCGTCGCGCGGGGTGAGCCGCTGTGGCGGGTGCACGAGTGCGTGTTCGCGGTGCTCGCCCTCGAGTCGGACCCGGTGGATCCCCGGCTGTAGCTAATCGGCCTTGGTGGCCGAGGAGTCCTTCACCGGCTTCTCGGCCGCCGCGTCCTTCTTCTCGACCTCAGCCGGCTCCTCCGCGGCGGATTCCTCGGCCGGCGGGTCGTCGAAGCTGGCCGGGACGCGCTTCAGGTGCTTCGTCATCGAGCGGACCAGGAACGCCACCGCGATGAGGAACAGGATCAGCACCAGGAAGCCGACCGGAGAGGACTTGCCGAAGTCCTCGCCCTGCCCGCCGTTGTCGCCGTCACCCGGCTGCTGCGTCAAGACCAGGGCCGACGCGGTCACCGGAAGCGCCACGCCGGCCGGCAGCGTCAGACTCATGTGTTCACCTTCTCCTCGATGCCGATGCCGGCGAACAGGTCGTCCTCCGGCAACGTGCTGTCGACCTGCGACTTGACCAGCTCGTACTCCTCGGTCGGCCAAGTCTGGCGCTGGATCTCCAACGGGACGAAGAACCAGCGGCTGTTCGGGTCGATCTGCGTCGCGTGCGCCTTCAGCGCCTCGTCCCGCACCTCGAAGTATTCACCGCACTCGACGCGGGTCGTCACCCGCTCCATCACATCGGCCCGGTCGGGGTCCCACTTGGCCAGCCACTCGGTGTACGGCGACTCGAGCCCGGCCTCCTTCAGCGCGGCGTCGAAGGCCACCATCCGGGCCTTCGAGAAGCCGTGCGTGTAATACAGCTTCAGCGGCTGCCACGGCTCGCCGGCGTCGGGGAAGCGGCTCGGGTCCGGCGCCGCGTCCCACGCCGCCATCGACACCTCGTGCGTGCGGATGTGGTCGGGGTGCGGGTAGCCGCCGTTCTCGTCGTACGTCGTGATGACGTGCGGGCGGAACTCGCGGATCACGCGCACCAGGGCCTCGGCCGACTCCTCGAGCGGCACGACCGCGAACGAGCCTTCGGGCACCGGCGGCAGCGGGTCGCCCTCCGGCAGGCCGGAGTCGACGAAGCCCAGCCAGCGCTGGCTCACCCCGAGGATCTTGGCCGCGCGGGCCATCTCCTCGCGGCGGATCTCGTGCATGTTCGCCAGCACCTCGGGCCGGTCCATGGCCGGGTTGAGGATGCTGCCCGCCTCGCCCCCGGTGCACGTGACGACCAGCACCTCGTGGCCTTCGGCGGCGTAGCGCGCCATCGTGGCGGCGCCCTTGCTCGACTCGTCGTCCGGGTGCGCGTGCACGGCCATCATCCGCAGGCGCGGCTTGGCGGTCTTCGTCAACTGGTCCACCATGCTGCGAACGACTCCTTCTCTACCCGTATTCCGCGACCCACCTGCGGGTCGCCCACCCAGCGGGCGGATACTCGAAGCCGTACCCGCCCCACCATTGTCCTCACGGGTACGACAAGAACGAGCAGGAGGCCCCGCGTTGGCAGGCGGACCGGCGGAAACGGCAGCGCCCGTGCTGCCCGAAGGCCGGTACGGCACCACGCGGGCGAAGGCGCCCAAGCGCTGGCGCCGATGGCTGTTCCTGGCCATCGCCCTGCTGGTCAGCGGCGTGATCGCGTGGGTCGCGTACGTCAACCTCGGGTCCGCGCCGATCGACGCCGAGCGCGTCGCGTTCGGCGCGAAACCGGGCAACGCGATGGAAATCACCATCAACGTGACGCGGGACGACAACAACCGGGCCGGCGTGTGCGTCGTCCGCACCCGTGACAAGACCGGCGCCGAGAGCGGCCGCAAAGAGCTCCTGATCCCCGCCGGCGCGAAGTACAGCAGGATGACCACGACGATCAAGAGCATCGGGGAACCGGTGACTGCCGACGTGTACGGCTGCTCGTACGACATACCACGGTACCTGTCAAGCCCATAGCGGCCAACGGGGTGAACCGCGCGCCCAACGCCCACGGCGCGCGGAATTAACGGGCGTTGACCAGTCGCGCCGTGATAGTCTGACCCCTCAGCACGGCCCGCGACGGGCCGTGTTTTTCCTTTATCTCAGCCACGCGGGCACCTAGGCCCGTGTGGGCCGGCTTGAACACGCAAGCCTGGCAGGCCCGACGAGGAGATGGTGACCGTGAGCGACACCAAGGTGACCTGGCTGACCCAGGATGCCTACGACCGGCTCAAGCACGAGCTCGACGAAATGATCGAGAATCGTCCGGTCATCGCCGCGCGCATCAACGACAGCCGCGAAGAGGGCGACCTCAAGGAGAACGGCGGCTACCACGCCGCCCGTGAAGAACAGGGCCAGGCCGAGGCGCGCATCCGGCACCTGCAGGAGCTGCTGCGCTCGGCCAAGGTCGGCGAAGCGCCCGCGAACGACGGCACCGCCGGCCCAGGCAAGGTCCTCACCGTCCGCTACGAGGGCGACGACGAGGACGAGAAGTTCCTGCTCGCCACCCGCGAAGAGGGTGCCGAAGGCGACCTCGACGTCTACTCCCCGGAGTCGCCGCTGGGCAAGGCCCTGCTCGGCGCCAAGGAGGGCGAGTCGCGCGAGTACGAGCTGCCCAACGGCAAGCTGCAGAAGGTCACCCTCGTCAAGGCCGTTCCCTACGCCGACGCCAAGTAGCCCGGGCTAGCGTGTCTCCCAGGATCCACATTCTGGGAGGAATCAGCCGTGAGCACCGAACCGATCTGCCAGGCCTGCGGCATGCAGTACGCCGTGGCCCGCGACGACTGCCCGGTCTGCGAGGACGAACGCCAGTACGTCCCGCAGTCCGGCCAGCGCTGGACGAACCTCGCTTCGCTCCGCGAGAGCGGCACGTACACGCCGCGGATCGAAGAGCAAGGCCGCGGCATCATCGGCGTCGGCTCGAACCCCGGCTTCGCGATCGGCGAACGCGCGCTGCTCGTGCAGGCGCGGTCCGGCAACTTCCTCTGGGACTGCGCGGCCTACCTCGACGACGCGCTGGTCCAGCAGGTCCGCGACCTGGGCGGCATCACCGGCATCGCGATCAGCCACCCGCACTACTACACGACGATGGTCGAGTGGGCGCACGCGTTCGACGTGCCGATTTACCTGCACGAAGGCGACCAGCAGTGGATCGGCCGGCCCGACCCGGCGGTCAAGCTGTGGTCCGGCACCACCCTCGACGTCGCCGACGACCTGCGCCTGATCAACCTCGGTGTGCACTTCACCGGCGGCACGGTCCTGCACTGGCCGGACGGCGAAGACGGCCGAGGCGCGCTGCTGTCCGGCGACATCGTCCAGGTGATCCCCGACCGCACGCACGTGGGCTTCATGTACAGCTACCCGAACCTGGTCCCGGAGCGCCCGCACATCGTCCGCCGGGCGGCGGAGCTGCTGGCGGGGTACCGCTTCGAGGCGATCTACGGCGCTTGGTGGGACGCGGTCGTGCGGACCGACGGGTTCGACGTCGTGCAGCGGTCGGCTCAGCGGTACCTGGCCCAGGTGGCCGACGAACGCTGACCCACCCTCCGCCAGCCGGATGTCATGAACGACTCGTTCATGGCGCTGGACGACATGAACGAGTCGTTCATGGCGCTGGACGACATGAACGAGTCGTTCATGACGTCGCCAACCCCTTCCCTCAGCCCCGCGCCGTGCGCTCCAGCAGGGGGCGGACCCGCGGTGGCACCGGGGTCGACAAAGCGATCGACGTCGACGTCCGCAGCACGTCCGGGACCCCCACCACCTCGTCGATCACCCGCTGCAGGTCGTCGTTGCCGCGCGCCACCATGCGGACGAACAGGTCGCCCACGCCGGTCGTCGCGTGGACTTCGCACACCTCGTCGATCGCCTCGAGGGCCTCCGTCACCTCCGCGCGGCGGCCCTGGGCGATCTCCAGCACCGCGAACGCCGTCAGGCCGTAGCCCATCGCCGCCAGGTCGAGCTCCGGCGGGAAGCCGCCGAGGATGCCGCGCTCGGTCAGGCGGTCCAGCCGCGCCTGGACCGTCCCGCGCGCGACCCCCAGCCGGCGCGCGCTCTCCAGCACCCCCAGCCGCGGGGAGTCCGTCAGCAGCAACAGGAGGCGCGCGTCCAATGCGTCGAGGTTCTCCGACATTGCTCTCACCCCTGCACAAGTTGTCCATGATGACGGCCGATGTCCGGCAGCCACCTTGCATGTTGTCCAGCAAAAACTGCGACCATTGCACATCTTGCCTCACAGGGCTGATCCTTTGGGTATGACCCAGACTGCCGAACCTCAGAGCGGACTCGACGACGTCAGCTATGACCAGCTGCGTCAGCTCGTCGGGCTCGTCGACCACGACGCCTCGACCGACCCGTTCCCGGTCAAGGCCATGGACGCGGTGGTGTTCATCGCGGGCAACGCCACCCAGACGGCCTGGTACTACCAGATCGCCTTCGGGATGCAGCTCGTCGCGTACTCGGGCCCCGAGACCGGCGACTTCGAGCGCAAGTCCTACGTCCTCAAGTCCGGCTCGGCCCGGTTCGTCATCACCGGCGGCGTGCGGCCGGACTCGCCGCTGCTCGACCACCACCGCAAGCACGGCGACGGCGTCATCGACCTGGCGCTGGAGACCACCGACGTCGACAAGTGCGTCGAGCACGCCCGTTCGCAGGGCGCGACCGTCCTCGAAGAGCCGCACGACGTCTCCGACGAGCACGGCACCGTGCGCGTCGCCGCGATCGCGACCTACGGCGAAACCCGCCACTCGCTGGTCGACCGGTCGCGCTACACCGGCGTCTACCTGCCCGGCTACGAGCCGCGCGAGAGCACGATCAAGCGGCCGGAAGGCGCGCCGAAGCGGCTCTTCCAGGCCGTCGACCACTGCGTCGGCAACGTCGAGCTCGGCAAGATGGACTACTGGGTCGACTGGTACCACCGCGTCATGGGCTTCGTGAACATGGCGGAGTTCGTCGGCGACGACATCGCGACCGAGTACTCGGCCCTGATGAGCAAGGTCGTCTCGAACGGCAACCACCGGGTCAAGTTCCCGCTGAACGAGCCCGCCGTCGCGAAGAAGAAGTCGCAGATCGACGAGTACCTCGAGTTCTACGGCGGCGCCGGCTGCCAGCACATCGCGCTGGCCACCAACGACATCATCGCCACGGTCACCGCGATGCGCGCCGCCGGCGTCGAGTTCCTCGACACCCCGGCGTCGTACTACGAGGACCCGGAGCTGCGCGCCCGGATCGGCAACGTCCGCGTGTCGATCGAGACGCTCAAGGAGCACAGCATCCTGGTCGACCGCGACGAGGACGGCTACCTGCTGCAGATCTTCACGAAGCCGATCGGCGACCGCCCGACCGTCTTCTACGAGCTGATCGAGCGCCACGGCTCGCTGGGCTTCGGCAAGGGCAACTTCAAGGCGCTGTTCGAGGCGATCGAGCGTGAGCAGGAGCGCCGCGGCAACCTCTGACACATCTCGGCGAAGGCCACCGTGGGAGACCTCCGGGTCCCCTATGGTGGCCTTTGGCGCGTTTCGGGAACCGCGGGTGGCTCGGATCCGTCAGTGTGGGGAAGCAGAGAGAAGGGGCCGGGATGCCGGACAGCATCGACGCCAGCGACGCGATGATCGACAACTGGACCAAGCGGCTCGAGGAGAACGCCGCCCGGTACCAGGCGCTGGCCGATCGCGTGCAGGGCCAGTCGGTCACCGAGCGGTCGAAGGACGGCACGGTCCAGGTGACCGTCGATTCGCGCGGCCTGCTGAAGAACCTCGTCATCGCCGAGACCGCCACGAGCAAGCGGATGGCCGAGGTGTCGGCGCAGGTGATGCAGCTGGTGCAGCGCGCGCAGGCGCGGATCCCGGAACTGCTGCAGCAGGCCATGACCGAGACCACCGGCACCGGCGACCAGGCCGCGGCGGAGATCGTCCGCGAGGCGCAGAGCACCTTCCCGGAGCCGCCGCCGGATCCCGAACCCGCGTTCCCGGAGCCCGACCGCGTCCGCCGGTTCCTGCCGGAGGACAACGAGGAGCAACCGCCGCGCACCCCGCCGCCGCCCGCGCCGCCGCAGCAGCAGCAACCACCGCGGCGCCGGCGTCCGGTCGACAACGACGATGACGACGACTTCGGCGGACCGATTCTTTCCTGAGGGGGAAAACCGTGGCAGACGTGGAACTCAGCACCGATCTCACGGCGCACGCGAAGCAGCTCGACGCCATCGGTGACGGGCTGCAGCAGGCCGTCGACGCGGCGAACCAGGTCAGCATGCCGACCGACGCGTACGGCATCCTCTGCCAGCCGTTCCGGATGCTGCTCGACCCGGTCGAGCAGTACGGGATCGACGCGCTCAAGGACGCCGTGCAGGCGATGACCGCCGTCTCCGGCAAGGTCCGCGAAGCCGCGGCGGCCTACCACAAGTACGAGGCCGGCGTGGCCGACGACCTGAACCAGTCCGCGGGCGGTGCGTGATGCCCGAGGGGAACCCGCTGGTCGTCGACGCCAAGCAGGACCCGGCCGGGCCGGGCGCGTTCACCGCGGGCAACGGCGACTACGGCTGGGCCGGCGGCATCGGCATCGCCGAGTCGTCGATGGACGCGTTCAACGGGATCAAGGACGGCGACTGGGTTTCCGGCGGGCTGGGCGTGCTCAGCCTGGCCGGGGAGATCGCGGGCGCCGCGATCGACCCGTTCGGGTACCTGATGTCGTCGGTGGCGTCGTTCCTGATGGAGCACATCCAGCCGCTGAAGGACATGCTGGACTCCGTCGCGGGCAACCCGCCGGTGATCCAGTCCTACGCCGACACGTGGGGCAACGTCTCGAAGGCGCTGGGCGAGCGCAAGACCGACTTCGACAACGCCGTCAAGAACGGCACCGCCGGCTGGACCGGCGACGGCGCGGACGCGTACCGCAAGTTCGCCGCCGAGCACAGCGACGCCTTGTCCGGCGCGGCCACGGTGGCCGGCGCGATCAGCACGGTCACGATGATCATGGGCCAGGTCGTCTCGTTCGTGCGCGAGACCGTGCGGCAGCTGATCGCGGACCTGGTCGGCAAGCTGATCGCCTGGGTGATGGAGGAGGTCTTCTCCCTCGGCTTCGGCACGCCGGTGGTGGTGGCGCAGGCGACGGCCGCGATCGCCAAGTGGGGCAAGAAGATCGGGGAGCTGCTCAAGAAGCTCACCGACACGATCCGCAAGGTGTCGCCGCTGCTGTCGAAGCTGGTCGACATCTTCGAGAAGATCGCCAAGGTCTTCGGCAAGGTGCTGGGCAAGGTCAGCGGGCTCGACGGGCTGAAGGTCAAGGAAGGCGGCTTCGTCCACAAGATCCCCAAGGGCGAAGGCGGCGGGGTCCACGCGCGCGCCCACGGCGAGGGTTCGTCGACCGACTCGGGCGATCCGGGCCACGCGGACGGGGATTCGCCGAGTTCCGACCCGATGAACACCGACTCCTCGCCCGACTCCGCGTCGCGCCGGAGTTCGAGCGGCGACGGATCCCGTTCGCCGGACAGGGACGGCACGCCATCGCACGCGGGCGACGGGGACGGTTCCCCCTCGGCGCACAGTGGTGACGGATCGCCGGACAGCAGCCCGTCTCCGGTGCGCTCGGACGGCTCGTCCGCGCACGCCGGCGACTCCAGCCCCTCGCCGACGCGCGCCGGGGACAGCTCGCGGGCCGGCGACTCCAGCCCATCGGCCACGCGCGGCAGCGACAGCACCCCTTCGCACGCGGGCGACAGCAGTCCGTCGGCGGTGCGAGGGAGCGACAGCACGCCATCCCACGCGGGCGACAGCAGTCCGTCGGCGGTACGAGGGAGCGACAGCACCCCGTCACACGCAGGCAACAGCAGTCCCTCGCCCACGCGTGGCAGCGACAGCACGCCGTCCCATGCAGGCGACTCCAGCCCCTCGCCCACACGAGGCAGCGACAGCACCCCCTCGCACGCCGGCGACAACACGCCCTCCCGCGCGAGCGACAGCAGCCCGTCACCCACCCGAGGCAGCGACAGCGCGCCGTCCCACGCCGGGGACAGCAGCCCGTCCCCCACCCGCGGCAGCGACAACACCCCCTCGCACGCCGGGGACAGCGGTCCCGCTCCCACGCACTCCGGGTCCTCGCCCGCCGCGCGGTCCGACGCGCCCGGTTCGCACGCCGGCACCGAGACCCCGAGCAGCGCCGCCCCTCCCCGCGCCGACGGCACCACCTCCGCCAGCGGCACCGCGCCGGCCACTCCGCGCACCGGCGACCCGGGTACGGTCCCGGCGCCGCGGGGCGGGGACGGCGTCCCGCCGCAGGGTGGCGCGCCGATGGGCGGCGGCGGGATGCCACCCGGCGGCGCACCGGCCGGCGCACCTGGTGGTAGCGGCGGCTCCCCGCGCACCGGCGGGAGCGGCGGCTGGACCGGCACCCCGGGCAGCCCGGGCGCGCACACCCCGCACGTCGACGCGCCCGGCCGTCCGCGCGCCGGTGGCGATCTGCCCGCCGGCCGTCCGCGCACACCGGACGCACCAGCACCGGCACCGGCCGCCCGCGGCTACGGGCCCGGCACGCACGCCCCCGACACCCGGCCGCACACTCCCGACAGCGGTGCCCCGCACCCGCACGAGAACGGACCCGGCCCCCACGACCCGGACGGCGGCAGCCCGCACCACGGCGAATCCGAGCCGCTCAGCCCGGACGAGGTCAACGCGCGGCACTCGGAAAGCACGCCGGCGGGCAGCTCCTACCACGCCGGCGACCCCGACATGGGCGACCTGCCGCACCGCGTGCAGCCCGACCCGGACGGCCGCTACACCGTCGACGTGCACGTCACGCCGGACGGTCACGCCCGCATCGGCGACCGGCTCTACACGCCCGAGGAGTTCGCGGACATCCTGCGCCGCAACGGCGACTACGACGGCCGTCCCGTGCGGCTCATCGGCTGCGACGCAAGCTCGAACGACTTCGCGCACCGCCTTTCGCGCGAACTCGACACCGAGGTCATGGCCCCGACGAAGCCGGCGTGGACCGACTCGCACGGCCGCGTCTTCTCCTCCGACTACGAGATCGGCCCGGACGGCAAGATGCGCCCGCGCATCCCCCCGGACGGCGAGTGGAACACCCACCACCCGGACGGCTCGACGCACAGCGCGGGCGATGACGGCTTCGCGCCGGACTCGCACCACGGCGACCCGCACGACGTCGACGCCGACAGCGCGGTGGACCGCGGCCGCCGCCCGATCCCCGCCGAGCCGGTCGAAATCGAGACCCGGCAGCCCCCGGCGTCGATGAAGGAAAAGATCAACGACCTCGACTACCGCAACAAGTACTACTACGGGCCGGACAGCAACGGCGAGTTCCAGCGGAAGAACGCCGTGCAGCACGACCACGACGGCACGCGCGTCGAGAAGATCCGCGAGGAGCCGGACAACCCGGCGGGCGAGCGGTTCGAAGCCAAGTCCGACGACTACGTGCCCGCCGAATACCGGGACAACGTCCCGGATCCCGAGCACCGGGCGACCCAGCCGCAGAAGGACCGGGCGCAGCAGCTGATCGACGAGCGAGCCGCGGCGAACGCGCACGCCCGGGGCGTCGAAGCGGACTACCGCACGCACCGCGACGCCGGGACGCTCACCGACGAGCTCGAAGACCAGCGCGCCGCGGCGCACAAGGCCCGCACCGACTACGGCGAGGAGCTCGGCGAGCACGCCGCCCGGGACGCCGTCGCCGACCGGTACCCGGCGGAACGGTACGACGTCAAGGAGCTGCCGGACCCGGAGATCCACGGCGACAACACCCGCCCCGGCGGCGGGGAGAAGCCGGGCTCCGGCCGGTTCGACCAGATCTACGAGGTCACCGACAAGACCACCGGCGAGACCCGGCACGTCATCGTCGAGGCGAAGAGCCCGAACGCCGATCTGGGCACCCGCAAGGGCGTCGACGGGAAGACCAACTTCGAGCAGGGGCACCCGAAGTACGTCGAGAGCATCATCGACAACATGAAGAAGAACGGGACCCCGGCGGAAAAGGCCCTCGCGCGCGAGCTGGAGGACTCCGTGAAGATGAAAACCGTCGACTACTCGGTGGCGAAGGCGCGCGTGCGCGAGGAAGTGGACTTCGACACCGACGGGAAGCCGAAGGTGGACAAGGACGGAAACCCGGTGAAAAAGCCGGTGTACGGTGGCTACAACCTCAAGTACTTCGATCTGTCGATCACGACGACGACCCGCAACTCCTGAGAAAGAGACCGTCAACGTGCGTAGCGTGAGCCGGCACCCGGTCGACGAGGCCGTTGCCGAACAGGACCTCAAGATCCTCGGACCGGGGATCAAGAAACTCCCGATGCTGATCGAGCGGAGCCCGGAGGGCGGCGGCCTGCACCTCGCGATGACCCGGTCGCTCGAGGAGCTGGGCTTCCGGACGATCGGCGACCCGACGGCCGAATGGCTCGACACGTGGGAGGCGACGGTGCGCGCCATGCAGGCCGGGGCCGCCCTGTTCCTCGCGGCGAGCCGGACCGAGGGCGAGGTCGAATTCCGGTTCGGCGAGGCGACCCTGCGCCGGGAGGCCGTCGGCCCGAACATGGACGCCAACGCGGTGTCGTGGCTGGACGCGCTGTGGCTGGCCATGATCTGCCGCGAACGGCCGCGCATCGACCTGCTCGCCGCCATCCCGCCGGACCTGCTCCGCGCGTCCACGATCGAGTACGACGAGTTCGTCTACTCGTGGGTGGGTGCGCTGCAGACGTACTGGACGCGGGGCGAGGGCCTCGTCGAGGAGATCCTGTCCGCGATGGCCGGCACCGACCCGGCCGGGCTGCGCCAGCTCGACGCCGACGCCGTCCTCCAGCGCTACTACCCGCCGATCGAGCTGTTCTACCACCTCACCCAGCGGGACGACGCCAAGTTCAACGACTCCCTCGCCAACGCCCTGGAGCTGCACAAGCGGTTCTGGTCCACGGAAGACCAGCGCACCAGCCCGTTCGGGTACGTGGCGCTGGGCCCGCTGGCCATCGCGTGCCTGGCGCGCGACGCGGGCGTCACCATCGAGGTGGAGTCGGAGTACCTGCCGGCGAACCTGCTCGCCGGCACGTGGGTCGGCGAGCGCTCGACATGACCCGGCCACCGGGGCCGCCGCGCCCGGACCAGCAGCAGGAGCTCGTCCGGCAGATCGGGGCCGTGCTGACGTCGCAGGTGCCGCCGGGGTGGCGGCAGCTGCGCGTCGAGTACCGCGCCGCCGGCCGGCACGTCGAAGCCGACCTGCTGGTGACCGGGCCGGACGGCGTGCCCCGCCCGGGGCAGCCGCACCCGGAAGCGGTGCGGTTGCTCGGCGTGCTGCGGTCGGGCATGTACCAGCCCGGGCTCGGCACCTGGCTGGGCGCGATCCTGGTGTTCGAACCGGGGCAGCCGCCCGACGTCGACTTCGTGCGGCCCGACCTCGAGCCGCCGTTCCGGCAGGTGCCGCCGCCGATCGGGTTCCAGGACGAGCTGCGGTTCTTCCCGCGCGCCGACGAGCACGTCCCGGCCTGGCTGCGGGAGCGTGCCGGGCTGACCCCGCCGGTCGTCGAGGGCGAGGTCCGCACGCCGCGGATCTACGACGGCGTGGACGCGTCGGGCAAGCCGCTCGTCCGGCGCCGGCCGCTCGTGCCGGCGGAGGCCGAACGGGTGCTGGCGTACCTCGACGCGGCGCCGGTCATCCTGGCTTCGCGCAGCAACGGCGCGGACGCGTTCGCGCCGGACCGCACCGACGCGGTGCCGATGAACTTCCGCACCGACGGCGCCTGGGCCTGGCCCGGCGCGGTCGCGTACTACCTGCGTGAGCACGGGGTACCGCCGGACCCGGACCTGGTCGCCCACATCCGGGCCCGCCGCTTCACCGCGCCGTCGGACGTCCCCGAACCGGCGAAGGACCTGGCCCTCGCGGCGATCACCGGCGAACAGCCTCAGACGACGGTATAACCCGCGTCCGTCAGCGCGATCTCGAGGTCCTTGCAGTGCTCGGGACCGCGGGTTTCGAGCGCCAGGACGATGTCCGCCTCACCGAGGTCGAGGCTGCCGGAAATCCGGGAGTGTTCGACGTCGAGGACGTTGGCGCCCAGCTCGCTGACGCGGGACAGCACGCCCACCAGCGACCCCGGGCGATCCGGGACCCGCAGGTGCAGGCGCAGGTAGCGGCCGCCCGCCGTCATGCCGTGCTGGATGATCTGCAGGAGCAGCACCGGGTCGACGTTGCCGCCCGAGAGGATCGCGACGACCGGCGGCTCGAAGACGCCGGGGTGCTGCAGCAGCGCCGCGACCGTCGCCGCGCCCGCCGGCTCCACCACCAGCTTGCGGCGTTCCAGGCAGAGCAGCACCGCGCGGGAAAGGGACTGTTCGGAGACCGTCACGACGTCGTCCACCAGCGACGCGACGTGCGCGAAGCTGACCGGGCCGGGCTCGCCGACCGCGATCCCGTCGGCCATCGTCGAGGTCGAGCTCAGCCGGACCGGCATGCCCCGGGCCAGCGACGGCGGGTACGCGGCCGCGTCCTCGGCCTGGACGCCGACGACGCGGACGTCCGGGCGGACCGCCTTCACCGCCGACGCGACGCCGCCGACCAGCCCGCCGCCGCCGGTGGCGACCAGGATCGTCTTCACGCCCGGCACCTGCTCGAGGATCTCGAGGCCGACGGTGCCCTGGCCGGCGATGACGTCCGCGTGGTCGAAGGGGTGGATGAAGACGGCCCCGGTCCGCTCGCCGAACTCGATCGCCGCGGCGAGGGTCTCTTCCAGCAGCGCGCCGTGGAGGTGGACGTCGGCGCCGTACCCGCGGGTGGCGGCGAGCTTCGGCAACGGCGCCCGCAGCGGCATGAAAACGGTGGACTTGGCGCCCAGCAGCGAAGACGCGAGCGCGACGCCCTGCGCGTGGTTGCCGGCACTGGCCGCGACGACGCCGCGATCGCGTTCGGCCTGGCTCAGGCCGTGGATGCGGGTGTAGGCGCCGCGGATCTTGAACGACCCCGTGCGCTGCAGGTTTTCGCACTTCAGGTGCACCGGACCGCCGTGGAGCCGGCGCAGGTCGCGCGCGTGCTCCATCGGCGTCACCCGGGTGACTCCGCGTAGGAGTTCCCGGGCGGCCTGGATCCGCTCGATGGTCACGAGTTCCATGGCCGGAGGTTATGCCACTCAGGAACTCCACAGGTTGACCGGACCGGGAGCCGGGTATCCTTGCCGTGTCAACTCGCGGTAAACAGGGAGCAACACATGGCACGGGGGAACGACGCGGACGCCGCTCGACGGAGTCGCGCCACCCGGTCGGCCGGCCTGCTCCCGCTGGTGATCGGCGTCGCCTCGGCGGCCGCGCTGACCGGAGCCGCGTTCTTCACGGTGGACAGCGCCTCGTGCGGCTCCCCGGCCCAGTACATCCGCCACGACAGCCACGTGGAGCTGGTGGGCGGCTGCGTCGACGGCGCGAGCCTGCCGGCGACGGGCACCCCGAAGTCGGGTGGCGTCGTGCACGGCAACTACAACCCCTGAGCAAGCGCCCCAATGTGGCCTTCGGTGCGTCTGACGCAACCAAGGCGGCCTTCGGTGCGTCTGACGCAACCAAGGCCGCTTTGGGGCGCTGGGGACTCAGCCCAGTGCGGTTAGCAGGTCCGCGACCAGGTCGCGGCCGTCTTCGATACCGACGGACAGGCGCAGCAGATCCGCCGGGACCTGGAGCGTCGAGCCCGCCGTGCTCGCGTGGGTCATCTTGCCCGGGTGCTCGATCAGCGACTCGATGCCGCCGAGGGACTCGGCCAGGATGAACAGCTTCGTGCGGGACGCCACCTCCAGCGCCGCCTGCTCGCCGTCCGCGTGGCTGAACGACACCATGCCGCCGAAGCGGCGCATCTGCTTCGCCGCCGTCTCGTGGCCGGGGTGCTCCGGCAGGCCCGGGTAGTAGACCTTCGCGACCTTGGGGTGCTTGACCAGCGCCTGCACGATCAGCTCGGCGTTGTCGCTGTGCCGCTCCATGCGCAGGGCGAGCGTCTTGATGCCGCGCAGCGTCAGCCACGCGTCGAACGGCCCGGGCACCGCGCCCGCGGCGTTGCGCAGGTAGAAGAACTGCTCACGCAGTTCGTCCTCGTTGGTGATGATCGCGCCGCCGACGACGTCGGAGTGGCCGCCGAGGTACTTCGTCGTCGAGTGCAGCACGATGTCCGCGCCCAGCGAGAGCGGGTTCTGCAAGTACGGCGTCGCGAAGGTGTTGTCGACCACCAGGCGGGCGCCGGCGTCGTGCGCGACCCCGGCCAGCGCGGCGATGTCGGCGATGCCGAGCAGCGGGTTGGTCGGCGTCTCGCACCAGATCAGCTTGGTCTCGGGCCGGATGGCCGCGCGCACGTCGTCGAGGTCGGCCAGGTCGGCGACGGTGTGCTCGATGCCCCACAGGCTGAGCACCTTGTCGATCAGGCGGAACGTGCCGCCGTACGCGTCGTTGCCGAGCACGAGGTGGTCACCGGGGCGCAGGGTACTGCGCAGCACCACGTCGGAGGCCGCCATGCCGGACGCGAAGGCGAGCGCGTGCCGGCCGCCTTCCAGCGAGGCCAGCGCCTCCTCCAGCGCCGAGCGGGTCGGGTTCGCGGTGCGCGAGTACTCGTAGTCGCCCTCGCGGGTCCCGCCCACGCCGTCCTGCGCGTAGGTCGAGGTCTGGTAGATCGGCACGATCACCGCGCCGGTGCGGGGGTCGGGCTTCTGACCGGCGTGGATCGCGCGAGTCTCGAATCCCAATACTGAGTAGTCGTCCACCATTGGGTAAGCGTACGGCGAGGCCCCGGCATTCCCGTCAGGTGGGACGGATCTCAGTCTCGCACCACCGCGCGGTGGGCGCGGACCCCGCGAGCAGCAGCGTGACCAGCGCCGGCGGCACCACCAGGGCCAGCGCGGTCAGCCCGCCCACCGCCAGGTCGCCCGGGCCGCCGAAGGTGACCCCGGCGGCCGCGAAGACCGCCGACGTCAGCGTCGCGAGCAGCGCCGCCGAGCTCCCGGCGACGCAGCCGATCCGGCCGGCCGGCTGCCGCCGCACCAGCAGGACGCCACCGGGCAGCAGCGTCAAGGCGAGCACGGCGTTCACGGCGGCGTGGACGCCCACGCGGCCGGCGTCGGCGGGGAACCGCACGAGCGCGACGACGTCCAGGACGAGCCCGGCCAGGTAGAGCAGCCCGCCGAGCAGGGCGAGCACCGCGGCGGCGAGCGCCGTCCGGCCTTCGGTTCGGGTCACGGGCGCCGAGGATACGGCCGGTTACCGGAAGTGACCGCCGTGGGTCACCAGGTCCGCGAGGAGTAGGCCTCCTGGCCCGCCCACATCGGCATCATCGGCGCGCGGTAGCGCAGGTAGCGCAGCGTCGGCGGCAGGAACGCCAGGATCAGCACCAGCACCGCCAAGGCGGCGAGACCCACCCGGTCGGCCATCGCGAACCCGCCGTGGGTGAACATCGCGTCCGTGAACCGGGCCAGCGGGACGCCCACCGACAGCGGCTCCATCAGCAGCGCCCCGCCGGCCAGCAGGGCACCCAGGCCGAGCAGGACCGCGCCCGCCGTCGCGCGGAACAGCGTCGCCAGCCCGCCCAGCAGGAGCACCAGCCCCGCACCGAGGTAGGCGGCCAGGTCCACCAGCGCCCAGTTCGGCAGCGCGCCGAGGCTGAATTCGGCGGGCATGTCGAGGAAGATCTTGACCGGCACGTATCCCGATGCGGCGGCAGCGACGAATCCGAGCAGGCCGGCGAGGATCGCCGTTACGCCGGACGGACGAGTCGATGAATACGAATGCGCATGCGACACCGGGTATCCGCGCGGACCGGTCACAACTCCCCCATCGGCAGAGCACAGGACGACGCGTTCACCCTAGTCGGGAACGGGGGAAGTGACTCCGGAAGAGAACGGAATTCGGCCGGACGGCGGAACCCAAGATCATTTTCCTGCGGTAGCGGCAGAAATGCTGTCACGCGATCCCGGCGGCCCGCAATACCGCGCGCTTGTCCTTTTCGGACAATTGCGCATCGGGCCGGGAATGCAGCGTGCCCCGGAGCCGAATGGGCTCCGGGGCACGCTTTGGCGCACTAGTTCACCACTGCTGCTGCGGCGGCTGACCAGGCTGGCCTGGCTGGCCGAACCCGCCGTTCGGCGGGCCCTGCTGGCCCGGGGGCCGGCCCCAGCCCTGCGGCGGCTGACCCGGCTGCTGCGGGTAGCCCTGCGGCGGCTGGCCCGGCTGGCCGTAACCACCCTGCTGCGGCGGCTGACCAGGCTGCGGGAAGCCCCCGCTCGACGGCTGCGGGAACCCGCCACTGGACGGGTTGGGCCCGCCCGGCTGGCCGTAGCCCGGAGGCGGCCCGTAGCCCTGCGGCGGCTGCCCCGGCTGGCCGTAACCACCCTGCTGCTGGCCGAACCCGCCCGGCTGACCCGGCTGGCCGGGCTGCCCCGGCTGGCCGAACCCGCCCGGCTGCTGCGGGCCGCCGAAGCCACCCTGGTTCGGCGGTCCGCCGAAGCCCTGCGGCCCACCCGGCGCGGCACCGCCGTCACCGAGGCCGACGAACCGCCGCGTCGCCGGGATGAGCCCGAGCACGCCCACGATGAGGATGAGCACGCCGAGGATCAGCGGCGGCAGCCCGAGGCCGAAGGTGTCCTTCTCGGACGCGGAGGCCTGAGCGAGCGTCTCGGCGTTCGGCGTCATCCCGATCTTGAGCAGCAGCGCGAAGAGCGTGAGCAGCGCGCCACCCGCGACGATCGCGATCGGGACGAACTTCCTGATCCCGCCCAGCTTGCCCACGAGCGCCAGCCCCACACCGCCGGCGAGGGAGATCAGCGAGCCCAGCAGGATCATGATCACGTAGAACCAGACGGTTCCCGGGCCGACGATTCCGGCCTGGTCGAGCACCTTGTCGATCGCCGCCTGGTCCGGAGCGAGGTCGAAGATCTTCGAATAGTCGCTCGCGTCGCTCATGTAGCTGAACGAGATGATCAGCGCGACCAGGGCCAGCAGCGCGACGACACCGCCGGCGATGTAGCCGAACAGGCCGTTGCCGCCGGATGACGACCCGCCGAACTGCGGCGGCTGACCGCCGAAGCCGGACTGCTGGGGGCCGCCGAACCCGGGACCGCCGAAGCCCTGCGGCGGCTGGCCGGGCTGACCCGGCTGGCCGAAACCGCCCTGCTGCTGCCCGAACCCGCCCGGCTGACCCGGCTGACCGGGCTGACCCGGCTGGCCGAAACCGCCCTGCTGGCCGTAGCCGCCCTGCTGGCCGAAGGCCGCGGCCGGGTTGTCGGCCGCGCTCGGCGGCGGGGTGTACGGGATCGCCGGCGGCTGGGAGCCCGGCGGGACCAGCTGCGTGGAGTCCGCGACCGGGGCGTCGCCGCCGCCGGCCGGGTTCACCCACTGCGTCGCGTTCGCGTCGACCGGCGGCATCGCCTGGGTCGCGCCCGCCCCGCCGTCACCCGGGTGGCCCGGCTGGACGACCTGGGTCGGTTCCGGCGTCTCCCCGAACGGGGAACCGCCCTGGGGCTGGCCGGGCTGCACGACCTGGGTCGGTTCCGGGCTGCCGAACGGGTCGTCCTGCGGCGGCTGGGGGCCACTCGGCGGGCCCTGAGGTGGCTGGCCGCCACCCCACGGCTGGTTCGGTGGCTGCGGTGCACTCATGTGGGTCTTGAACCCCCTTGACGAGAACGCGAAAGTGTTCTATTTGCGCCCTACGCTATCGGATCACCCGGCAGGGCGCTCGTAACGCCCCGGCCGGGTTCGCCGATCAAGACTCTCCTCCGCCGCAGTTCAGCGACCGGCCAGGAAGCCCAGGAGATCGTGCCGGGTGACGACCCCGGCCGGCTTGCCGTCGACCAGCACGAGCGCGCCGTCGGCACCCTCGAGCGCCGTCATCGCGGCCCCCACCTGCTCACTGCCGCCGATCGTCGGCAACGGCGGTGACATGTGCCGCTCGAGCCGATCGGCCAGCTGCGCCTTGCCGGTGAACAGCGCGTCGAGCAGGTCGCGCTCGTTGACCGCGCCGACGACCTCGGCCGCCATCACCGGCGGCTCGGCGCTGACCACGGGCATCTGGCTGACGTCGAACTCGGCCAGGATCGCGATGGCCTCGGCGACCGTCTCGTTCGGGTGCGAGTGCACGAGGGACGGCAGCGAGCCGCTCTTCTTCGTGAGCACGTCGGCGACCGTCGCGCCCGAGGAGTCGGGCGGCAGGAAGCCGTAGGAGGACATCCAGGTGTCGTTGAACACCTTCGTCAGGTAGCCGCGGCCGCCGTCGGGCAGCAGCACGACCACGACGTCGTCCTCGGTGAGCCGCTCGGCGAGCTTCAGCGCGGCGGCGACGGCCATCCCGCAGGAGCCGCCGACCAGCAGGCCCTCCTCCAGCGCGAGCCGGCGGGTGACCTGGAAGGAGTCGGCGTCGGAGACCGGGATGATCTCGTCGGCGATGTTGCGGTCGTAGGTGTCCGGCCAGAAGTCCTCGCCGACGCCCTCGACCAGGTACGGGCGCCCGCTGCCGCCGGAGTAGACCGAGCCCTCCGGGTCGGCGCCGACCACCTGCACGGCGCCGTCGCTGACCTCCTTGAGGTACTTGCCGGTGCCGGAGATCGTGCCGCCGGTGCCGACGCCCGCGACGAAGTGGGTGATCTTGCCGTCGGTCTGCTTCCACAGCTCGGGGCCGGTGGAGAGGTAGTGGCTCTCGGGGTTCTGCGCGTTGGCGTACTGGTTGGGCTTCCAGGCGCCGTCGATCTCGCGGACCAGGCGGTCGGAGACGTTGTAGTAGGAGTCCGGGTGCTCGGGCGCGACCGCGGTCGGGCACACCACGACGCGGGCGCCGTACGCCTTGAGCACGTTGCGCTTGTCCTCGCTGACCTTGTCCGGGCAGACGAACACGCACTGGTAGCCCTTGCGCTGCGCGACCATGGCCAGCCCGACGCCGGTGTTGCCGGACGTCGGTTCCACGATCGTGCCGCCGGGGCGCAGCTCGCCCGAGCGTTCGGCCGCTTCGATCATGCGCAGCGCGATCCGGTCCTTGACCGAGCCACCCGGGTTCAGGTACTCGACCTTGGCCAGCACGAGCGGCTTGAGCCCCTTGGTCAACGAGTTCAGCTTGACCAGGGGGGTGTTGCCCACGAGGTCTGCGATGTGCTCTGCGTACTCCACGACCGCCAGCCTACTGTGCCGATCGTTACCGATCCGACCACAACCACGGCCGATGGCTTCGCAGCACCGGTTGCGTACCGTTCGGGGGTCGGCCTGCCTTTGGCCGGATCGGTAACCGGCCGACCGGTGGCGTTGTCCGCTCAAGCCCCGGGTGCCTCCGGGTGCGCGTCGGTGATCACGGGCCGCGAGCGCGAGGTCGGGCCACCCGGCGGAGACCGCCGGCAGCCACCAAGCTGCTCGTCTACACCGGTACCGGCCCGAGGGCCGCTGCACGCTGAGCCGTCATCCCGTCCCGGAGGTTCCACCCGGCGCCGGTCACGAAGCGGCACCCCGTCCGAAGAGGCAGGGACGCCCAGTAGGCGGCCCGTCCGATTACCATCGCCAGTTCACCTCCCGGGTCGACAATGGCGACTTTCCCCTTGGTTCTGCCAATGGTTGGACGATCCTATCGGGTGCCCGGTTGCCCCGGATCGTCCTTTCGTGTCAATTGTGACCAACCCGGCCGGTCGGCGATCGGGCATTCTTCCCAGCCCGCCGGCCAGGTCCGGCGGAAGCCGCGCTGCGCCTCGGCGCCCACGAGCCGGGCGGCGGACTTGCTGCCGAAATCGGCGGGACCCGCGAAAACGGCGCCGTTGAAGGACTCGCGCTCGCCACCGAAAACGGTTCCGCGGAAATCCACGCGATCGGCGAAGGTCGCTTGGTTGAAGTCCGCCTTGGTGCGGAATTCGGTGCCGCGGAAGGAAGCGAGTTCGAGGAACTTCGTTTCGAAGCACACGATCGACCGGATCGAACAGTGCGTGAGGTTCAGCCCGACGAGCGTCGCGCCGGAGAAGTCGAGGTCGACGTCCGACCAGAAGTCCCCGTTGGGTTGCCCGGCCGAACCGGGCCGCAGGTGCAGCATGAGGATGCGCTGCGCGGCCTTGCGGACTTGCAGCTCCTCCGCGTTCTTCGCGTTGTGCTTGAACGGCATCCGCAGGTAGGCGCAGAGGACGTTGACGATGGTCTGCCGGTGCTCGGCGTACCCGCCGGCCAGCCGCTCGAGGGAGTAGAGGCCGGCGAGGCGGACCGGCGCCTTGTCGCTGCCGAGCTGGTCGGCGGCCTTGCCGTAGATCTCGGTGATCCGGCGCTCGGTGGCGTCGTGGTCCTTCTGCGCGAGGTCCAGCTCGGCCGAGCGCTGCCGCCGCGCGGCCAGCAGCAGGGCGGCGGCACCCCCGGTCCCGACGACGATGTTGGCGGCGGTCTTCAGGGCGTCGAGCCGGGCCGAGTCTTCGGGGCGTCCCCCGCCCAGGAGGGTCAGCAGCAGGGTGGCCGCCACCGCGGCGACCACCAGCAGGCCCGCTGCCCACAGCAGGATCGTCCTGGTCCGCAGCACCCGCGTCTCGGTCCCCACTCGGGTGATCCTGCCAGTTTCGGGTACCCGCAGTCGCTCGAGGCGGCGCCGGTCGCCCGGAACTCGATCGTCCCGGCCGCCGCCGAAGCCCGCTCCAGGTTCTCCAGCGGGAACGGCCCTGTCACCCAGCCGGTCGCGCCGTCGCGGGTGCGCGTTACGCGGCCCTCCCGCGAAGCTCACATCGCGTTCGGCTTTCTCCCCGGCGCGGTACACGGCACTATGGTGAGCAACCGCTTAGCACGCTTAGCTCGCGATACGAGGATGTGTCACGTCATGCCTGAAGCTGTCATCGTCTCCACCGCTCGCTCGCCGATCGGCCGCGCCGGGAAGGGCTCGCTGGTCAGCATGCGGCCCGACGACCTGACCGTGCAGATGATCCAGGCGGCACTGGCCAAGGTGCCGCAGCTCGACCCCGCCGACATCGACGACCTGATGCTGGGCTGCGGCCTGCCGGGCGGGGAGTCCGGGTTCAACATGGGCCGCGCGGTCGCCGTCGAGCTCGGCTACGACCACCTGCCCGGCTGCACCATCACCCGCTACTGCTCGTCCAGCCTGCAGACCACCCGGATGGCGTTCCACGCGATCAAGGCCGGCGAGGGCGACGTCTTCCTCTCGGCCGGCGTCGAGACCGTCTCGCGGTTCGGCAAGGGCAGCTCGGACTCGTGGCCGGACACGCACAACCCGCTGTTCGCCGACGCCGAGAAGCGGACCGCGGCGACCGCCGAGTCCGGCACCGACAGCTGGACCGACCCGCGTACCTCGGGGGACGTCCCGGACGTCTACATCGCGATGGGCCAGACCGCGGAGAACCTGGCGCGGCAGAAGGGCGTCACGCGCGAGGAGATGGACGAGTTCGGCGTCCGCTCGCAGAACCTGGCCGAGAAGGCCATCGCGGACGGCTTCTGGGCCAAGGACATCACGCCGGTGACGCTGGCGGACGGCACGGTCGTCTCGAAGGACGACGGCCCGCGCGCGGGCGTGACCGTCGAGGGCGTCTCCGGGTTGAAGCCGGTGTTCCGCCCGGACGGCCGCGTGACGGCGGGCAACTGCTGCGCGCTCAACGACGGCGCGGCGGCGGTGGTCGTCATGTCGGATGTGAAGGCGCGGGAGCTGGGCCTGACGCCGCTGGCGCGGATCGTTTCGACGGGCGTGACGGGGCTTTCGCCGGAGATCATGGGCTACGGCCCGGTGGAGGCGTCCAAGCAGGCGCTGTCCCGCGCGGGGCTGTCGATCGGCGACATCGACCTGGTGGAGATCAACGAGGCGTTCGCCGCGCAGGTGATCCCGTCGTACCGCGACCTGGGCATCGAGCTGGACCGCCTCAACGTCAACGGCGGCGCGATCGCGGTGGGCCACCCGTTCGGCATGACGGGCGCGCGCATCACGTCGACGCTGATCAACTCGCTGCAGCACCACGACAAGCAGTTCGGCCTGGAGACGATGTGCGTGGGCGGCGGCCAGGGCATGGCGATGATCCTGGAGCGCCTTTCCTGACCCACGTCGTGAACGACTCGTTCATGTCGCCTGACGACATGAACGAGTCGTTCACGACATCGGCTAGTGGACCATGACCGGGGGCGCGATTTCCTCGCCTTCCGAGGACGCCGGAGCCGGGCGGTTCTTCGGCAGGAACAACGCCGGGATCACGCACAGCGCCACCAGGACCAGGGACCACACGAACGTCGTCGAGAAGGCGTCCGCCGCCAGGCCCGTCGCGGCCGCGTGCGACGCGGGGTCCAGGATCGCCGCCGTCGCCGCCAGCTGGCCCTGGGCCGTCGGGACGCCGAACTTGCCCGCCAGCAGGGCCGCCAGGATCGTCGCCATCACCGCCGAGCCGATCGCGCCCGCCGTCTGCTGGACGATGTTCGTCGCCGTCGACGCCCGGGCCATGTCCTTCGGCTGGAGCGTCTGCAGGGCCGACGTCGTGATCGGCATCATCGTGCAGCCCATGCCGAGGCCCATCACGAACAGCGCCGACAACAGCGCCCAGTACGGCGTCGTCGCCGTGACCTGGGTCAGCACCGCCATCGCCCCCACCAGCAGCACCATGCCCGGCAGCACGATCTTGCGCGCGCCCACCCTGTCGGCCAGGCGGCCGGTGATCGGCATCATGAGCATCGCGCCGAAGCCCTGCGGCGCCAGCAGCAGCCCGGCGTGCAGCGTCGTTTCGCCGCGCACCAGCAGGAAGTACGTCGGCAGCAGCATCATCCCGCCGAGGAACGCGACGAAGAACAGCGACATCGTCACCATCGCCACCGTGAACGACCGGTTCTTGAACAGCCGCAGGTCCACCAGCGGGTTCGGCACGCGGAGCGCGCGCACCACGAACGCCACCAGCAGCGCCAGCCCGGCCAGCACCGGCAGCCACACCTCGACGGCGCCGAACCCGCCCGCGGACGGGACCTTCGAGACGCCGAAGATCAGCGCCGCCAGCCCCGGCGACACCATCAGCATGCCCACGAAGTCGAAGCGCCCGCCGGCTTCCGGGTCGTCCTTCGGCAGCAGCCGCCACGCCAGCAGCAGCGTGATGACGCCGATCGGCACGTTGATGAAGAAGATCCAGCGCCAGCTCACGGCGTCGACCAGCCAGCCGCCGAGGATCGGGCCGCCGATCGGGCCGAGCAGCATCGGCACGCCCAGCACCGCCATCACGCGCCCGATCCGGTGCGGGCCAGCCGCGCGGGTCAGGATCGTCATGCCGCACGGCATCAGCATCCCGCCGCCGAAGCCCTGCAGGACGCGGAAGATGATCAGCGTTTCGATGTTCCAGGCCACCCCCGCGAGCATCGAGCCGGCCAGGAACAGCACGATCGCGAGCATGTAGAGCCGCTTGGTGCCGAACCGGTCGGACGCCCAGCCGGTGACCGGGATGACCGTGGCCAGCGCCAGCAGGTAGCCGGTGGCGACCCACTGGATGACGTCGAACGACGTCGAGAACTCGATGGTCAGCTTCTGCAGCGCGACGTTGACGACCGTGGTGTCCAGGATCGCCATGATGGCGCCGAGGACGACCACGGAGGCCACCTTGAGCACCCCGGCGTCGAGCGCGTCACCGTTCGGCGCCGAGCCGGTTCTTTGCGTAGTCATAAGGAAGAAGTCCCCCAGTTCGTCGATTCGTCCGCGAGGGTACCGAGGAGCACCGACAAAAAGCGCCGGACGCGTCGAAGGCCTCCTCGCGAAGCTCGCGAGAAGGCCTTCGGCGGGGTAACGGCTATTCGTTCGTCTTGACGCACATCGTCGTCGCCGGTTCCGGGTAGATCGCGACGCGGGTGGCGTCCGTGCCCTCGCAGACGCTTTCGCTCGCCTGGCCCGCGACGACCTTCACGAGCTCGGCGTCCTTCGTCGGGTCGGTGCAGGGAACCTTCTGGTAGCCCTGGGTCTTGGACGAGAAGTTCGCCAAGCAGTCGCCCTGCTTCGCGTTGATCATCAGGCACAGCTTGTACGAGTTGCGGCCGCTGACGGAGTAGGTGTCGTAGCCGGCGTCGGAGCCGCCGGGGCAGTTGCCGCTGGAGCTGTCGAGCTTGGCGGCGATCTTGACGTTGGCCTTCGGGTCGGCGCAGTCGGCCTTCGCCGGGTCGTCGCCGCCCTGGGTGAACTCGGTGATCGACAGGCAGTCGCCGACGTTGGAGCTGGCCGGCGAGTTCCCGAAGGCGATGACCCCGGCGATCACGACGCCGATGACCACGAGCAGGCCGATGCCGAGCGCGATGAACCGGCCGGCTTTCGACTTCTTCGGCGGGGCCGGTGGCGCGGGCGGGAAGCCGGGCTGGCCGGGCGGGTACTGACCCGGCGGCGGCCCGAACTGGCCGGGCTGACCCTGCGGCGGGGTGCCGGGCGCGCCGTACTGGCCCTGCTGGCCGTACTGCTGCTGACCGCCCGGAGGCGGCCCGTAGGGATCGGGCTGACCCACCGGCTGCTGGCCCCCGGGGGCCGGAGGGGGAACGCTCACTGTGAACCTCACACATGTGAAATGAAGAACCGACCGGCACATCAAACACGCAGGGTGAGCACGATCCGCAGCGGGGTCCCCATATGCACGAATTACCCACAGAAAAGGCGCCCCGTTGGTTACGGAGCGCCTTCACTGTGTCGCCTATCGGAACGGGGAGCCGAGTTACTCGCGGAGGTAGGACAGCAGCCGCAGGATCTCCAGGTACAGCCAGACGAGCGTCGTCATCAGGCCGAACGCGGTGTACCAGGCCCACTTCGCCGGCATGCCCTCGCGGATCATCCGGTCGGCCTGGTCGAAGTCGAGCAGGAAACTGAATGCCGCGATACCGATGCAGAGGATGCTGAAGGCGATGGCGAGCGGGCTGCCGTCGCGCAGCGGGTTGAAGCCGAAGGCGAACGAGCTGATCAGGTTGAACAGCATCAGGATCGCGACGCCGACGACGGCCCCGACGATCCACTTGGTCAGCTTCGGCGTCACCTTGACCGCGCCGGTCTTGTAGACCACCAGCATGCCGACGAAAACACCGACGGTGCCGATGATCGCCTGCAGCGCGATGCCCGGGTAGATCACCTCGAACACGCCGCTCAGCGCGCCGAGGAAGAGGCCTTCGGCGGCCGAGTAGACCAGCGTCAGCGGGCCGCTCGGCTTCTGCTTGAAGATGATCACCAGCGAGATGACGAGCCCGACGATCAGGCCGCCGATCATCGCGCCGATCAGGGCACCGGAGAGCCGGCCGGTCTCGGCCAGCTGGTTCTGGGCCCAGATCGCGGTCACGATCCCGACGAGCAGCGCGACGCCGAGGCTCATGCCGGTCTTGACGACGACGTCGTCGACGGTCATCGGCCGGTCGTCGTCGCCGGAGGTGACCTGCCCGGGACCGTACCCGGGCACGCCGCCCTGGGTCTGGTTGAAGCCCACCGGGGGCCCGTACTGCCCGTGAGTCTGGGTTCCGCCGCGGGGCAGGTTGCGGAACGCCGGGTTGCTACTGGAACGCACCTGATCCTCCTGGATCTGCTGCTTCGTGGATCGACGCTGCATCGGGTTCAACGACCGCCGGGTACGTGCGGTTCCCGTCGAGTAAAGAGGACTTTACTCGACGACAGGCCCGTGGCCACGGCGGACACGGTATGCGACCCGCGATCACGACCGTTCGGCGACCGCCACCCGAAGGGCGGTAGACACTCCGGCCCCTTCGGCGCGACGCTCACCTGGCGTGCCCGGTCGTTCACCGTACGCGCGTCGGGGAGTTGATCAATCGTGTGACCTGCGGAGACGCCGTGCCGTCGCCGCGCGTCCGACGAAGGAGCCTACACACCATGAGGTGGTCAACACGCCCGCGCGCGGCACTCCGCGCGCTCACCGGCCTGGTCGCCGCGGCGCTGCTCGGCACGCTTTCCGTCACCGCCGCGTCCGCCGCGAGCCAGGAAGGCATCGGTCACCGGATCGCGGGCCAGGACGGCACCGGCGAAGACTGGCTGGGGTCGTACGTGGTCGGCGGTCAGCAGGTGTTCTGCGTGAGCTTCCAGCTCAAGGCGCCGGACACCGACGAGAAGTACCGGCCGGGTGACGAGCTGCTCACGAAGTGGGGCACGAAGCTCCCCGCCGAAGAAGCGGCGAACATCTCCTACCTGCTGCTGCGCTACGGCGGCACGAAGGACCCGGACGAGGCCGCGGCGCTGGCCCACCTCCTGCACTCCTGGACCGCGGCGCCCCGCACGCCCGCCGACCTCGACCCGGCCCTGCCCGGCGCCAAGATCGCTTACAACGCGCCGGAACACCTCGCGCACCTGCCCGCGAGCGCCAAGGCGGCCGTCGAGCGGCTGCGGACCGACGCCGAGGCGAACCGCGGACCGTGGACGGCGTCGGTGACCACGCCGAAGGACCCGCAGTACCCCGGCGAACCCGCCGAGTGGACGGTCACGGTGAAGAACGCCAAGGACAAGGGCGTCCCCGACGTCCCGGTGAAGCTGACGGCGACCGACGCGAC
The DNA here is from genome assembly GCA_049998055.1 of Amycolatopsis sp. cmx-4-37. Taxonomy (GTDB): domain Bacteria; phylum Actinomycetota; class Actinomycetes; order Mycobacteriales; family Pseudonocardiaceae; genus Amycolatopsis. The sequence goes on from JAEBEK010000014.1 coordinate 56,234, forward strand.
CCTCGGCGACGACGAGAGCGCGGACACCGCCGGGAACTCGAGCCCGCAAGGCGCCGCGAAGGACGTCACGCTCAAGACGGGCGCCGACGGGACCGTGCGGGTGAAGGTGACCCCCGCGGGTGACCGGCCCAAGCTGAAGGCCGCGCTGTCCGCGCCCGCCGACCGGCCGTACGTGCGGGTGCCGGTCGACACCACGAGGCAGCGCGTCGTCTCCACCGGCGGTGAGAAGGAGCTGACGGCGCAGGGCGTCGTCGCGCTCGCCAAGCCGGGTCAGGTGAAGGTGACCAAGACCGACGCGAACACGGGCAAGGGCGTCGGCGGCGCGGTCCTGCGGATCACCGGCGAGGACCGGACGTCGGCGGCGCTCGGCCAGGACGGCAAGCCGCTCGTCGGCGCCGACGGCAAGCCCGCGGTCGTCACGACCGACGGCGCGACCGGCGGCGTGACGGTCGAGAACCTCCGCGCGCCGCAGGAGGTCTGCGTCGTCGAAGCGAGCCCGCCACCGGGGTACACGAACGCGTACGACCCGAAGAACCCGCCGTCGGCGTGCGGGACGGTGCGGCCGGGCGAGACCCTCGCCCTGACCGTGACGAACAAGCCGAACGAGGTCCCGCGCGCGATCCCGGCCGGCGACGCACCGGTCACCCAGGCGCGGGGCGCGGTCGAGACGAGCTACTCGGCGCCGGGCCTGGCCGGGCTCGGCCTGCTGGTGCTGCTGGGCGCCGGACTGGTCGGCTTCGCCGCGCGGCGGGCCTCGCGCAGGTAGGCGGGGATGGCAGGCAGGAGCCGGCAGGACGACAGCTGGTTCGTCGACGAGTGGCAGGGCGGCGACCGGCGAACCGGCGACGACTGGGCCGCCCGCGACGACTGGCGAACCGACGGCGTCTGGCCATCCCGGGACGACTGGCGAACCGGCGACGACCGGACCGCCCGCGACGACCGCCGAACCGACGGCCACCGGACCCGAGCCGCGTCGAACCCACGCCGCGGCCGGTTGGTCGCCGGCTTCGCGCTCGGCGCGGCCACCGTGCTCGCGGTGCAGTTCGGCTCCACCGTGGTCGCCTCGCCGCCGGTCGCGGTCGTGGCCGGCACCGCGCTGCCCGCCGCGGGCGCCGCCGCTCCGGCCGCGCGGCCGGCCACTCCGGCGACGCCACCGCCGGCCACGACGAGCGCCACCCCGGCCGCGCCGGCGGCCCGGACTTCGGAGCCACCACCGCCGCCTCCGCCACCACCGCAGCCGCCCGGCACCGTCCGGCTGCCCGGCGGCGGCACCGCCTCCCTCGTGCGCAAGGACCTCGGCCCCGGCGGTGCGCTGCCCATCCCGAACGACCTCGGCCAGGCGACCTGGTGGGGCGCCGAACTGGACGCCGCCGGCGGGGCGAGCGTCTTCGCCGGGCACGTGAACTGGCGGGGCGCCACCGGGCCGTTCGCCGACCTCTGGTCCGCGAAGATCGGCGCTGTCGTGACCATTGTGGACAGTGCGGGCAAGCCCTGGCGCTACCGGATCTCCCAGCTGGTCACGGTGCACAAGGACGACCTGCCCGCGCGGGCCGACGACCTGTTCGGCCAGTCCGGGCCGCACCGCGTGGTGCTGGTGACGTGCGGGGGCCGCTGGGTCGGCGGTGCGGACGGCTACGAGGAGAACCGCGTCGTCGTCGCGGAACCAGCCTAAGTTACTCGTGGGTAACATCACGTCGTCACAAGGTGGTCACTGACGGCCGGATGCAGCAGAATGCCCAGGGTCAGGGCGAGGCGGCGAGAGGCGAGAAGACGATGGCGACGTTTCTGGTGACCGGGGCGACCGGACTGATCGGGCGCCAGTTCACCCGGCTGCTGCTCTCCCGCCCCGACGACGACCGCGTCGCGCTGCTGGTCCGCGCGTCGAGCAAGGCGAAGCTGGCCGCGCTGGTCGACCAGTGGCCGCACTCCGACCGCGTCTCGCTGGTCACCGGCGACCTCGGCGAGCCGCTGCTCGGCGTGTCCGAAGCGGACCGCGACGAGCTGCGCGGGCACGTCGACCACGTCGTGCACCTGGCCGCGCTCTACGACCTCACCGCCGACGACGAATCCAGCGTCAAGGCCAATGTGGACGGCACGCGCGCCGTCGTCGGCCTCGCCGCCGACCTGCGCGCCGGCTGCCTGCACCACGTGTCTTCGGTGGCCGTCGCGGGCGACCACGAAGGCGTTTTCACCGAGGAGATGTTCGACGCCGGGCAGCGGCTGGTCACGCCGTACCACCGGACGAAGTTCGAGGCCGAGAAGATCGTCCGCGAGCAGGACGAGGTGCCGTGGCGGGTGTACCGCCCGGCCGTCGTCGTCGGGCACTCCGAGACCGGCGAAATGGACAAGGTCGACGGCCCGTACTACCTCTTCCCCGCGATCAACCGGCTCGCCGGGCTGCCGGACGTGCTGCCGATCGTCGGCCCCGACCTCGGCGACACCAACATCGTGCCGGTCGACTACGTCGCCAAGGCGCTGCTCGAGCTGGTCGTCAAGCCCGGGCTCGACGGCCACGCCTTCCACCTGGTCAACCCCGAGCCGCAGCCGGTCGTGTCCGTGTACAACGCCTTCGCGAAGGCCGCGGGCGCGCCGACGATCAGCGTGCAGCTCGGCGAAGGCCTCTCCAAGCGGATCGTCGGGCTGGTCAAGCTGACCGAGCACATCCCCGGCGTCACCATCGCCCGCGACGCCGTGATGGAGCGCTTCGGCATCCCGCCGGTGCTGCTGGACACCATGGCGTTCCCGTCGGTGTTCTCCTCGGCCGAGACGCGCAAGGCGCTGGCCGGCAGCGTCGAGGTGCCGCGGCTGGAGGAGTACGCGCCGACGCTGTGGCGCTACTGGCGCGAGCACCTCGACCCGTTCCGCGCGCGCAAGCACGGCCCCCGCGGGGAGCTGGACGGCCGCCGCGTGATCATCACCGGCGCGTCCTCGGGCATCGGCCGCGCGACGGCGTTGAAGGTGGCGGCGGCGGGTGGCGTCCCGCTGCTCGTCGCGCGGCGGCAGCACGAGCTGGAAGAGGTCCGCGACGAGATCATCGCCGCCGGCGGCACGGCGTCGGTGTACCCGGCCGACCTCACCGACGAGGACTCGGTGCACAAGGCCGTCGACGCGATGCTGGCCGAGCACGGCCGGATCGACATGCTGGTCAACAACGCCGGGCGGTCGATCCGCCGGTCGATCAAGCTGTCGTACGACCGGATGCACGACTACGAGCGCGCGATGGCGATCAACTACTTCGGCGCGGTCCGGCTGATCCTCGCGGTGCTGCCGCACATGTCGGAGCGGAAGTTCGGGCACATCGTGAACGTGTCGTCGATCGGCGTCCAGGGCATCGCGCCGCGCTTCTCGGCGTACGCGGCGTCGAAGGCGGCGCTGGACTACTTCTCGCGGATCGCGGCGACCGAGACGCACGGCGACGGGATCACGTTCACCACCATCCACATGCCGCTCGTGCGCACGCCGATGATCCGCCCGACGAAGATCTACGACGCGTTCCCGACGAAGTCGCCGGAGCAGGCCGCGGACATGGTGCTGAAGGCGCTGGTCGAGCGGCCCAAGCACATCGGCACCCCGGCGGGGCAGGCGATCGGGCTGGCGTACACGCTCACGCCGGGGCTCACCGACGCCGTCGCGTACCAGGGTTTCCGGATCTTCCCGGATTCGGCCGCGGCGGGCGGTTCGGGCGGGTTGAAGATCGGGCGTGGCGAGAAACACCTCTCGCGCGCGGCGGTGGCGCTGGCCCGGCTTTCGCGAGGGTTCCACTGGTGACTCAGGGTTTCCAAGGTGCGGCCATTCCGGCGACGCGCCGCCGGGGTCGCGACACGTGTTGGTGATTTGTTAAGCCGAAGGGCGTAAGCGGACGGTGCCCGGGTACGGTCGGGCGCATGGTTCCTGAGCGCGACCCCGCCGCACCCGCCCTCAACGGCCTCCTCCCCCTTCGTCGTGAATACACGCAGGCCTGGCACGGCTTCGACCGCAACGAAGTGCGCCAGTACCTCGATCACGTCGAGTCCCAGCTGCGCCGGGTGCTCAGCGAACGCGACGCCGCCGCCGCGCAGGCCGCCGCCGCCGCGCGCGACGCCGAGTCCGCCCGGTCGCAGATGGCTTCGCTGGAAGCGCGCGTCGAGGAGCTGAAGAAACCGCCGGAGCGGCTCGAGGACCTCGACGAGCGGATGCAGCGGACGGTCACGCTCGCGCAGGCCCGCGCCGATGAGATCATCAAGCGCGCCGAGGCCGCCGCGGAGAAGACGTGGGCGGGCTCGACCGAGGCGTCGACGAAGCTGCGCGAGCGGTACACGAGACTCGTCGCGGAGCTGGACAAGCAGGCCGACCTGCTGCACTCGGAGCACGAGAACGCGCTTTCCGAGACGCGCGCGGAGGTCCAGCGGCTGACCGTCGAGGCCGCCCAGCGGCGCGAGCTGCTGGACAACGAAGCCGAGCGGAAGCGGCGGAAGCTCGAGCGCGAGTTCGAGTCGTCCCTGGCGGCCCAGAAGGCGGCGCTGGAGAAGCACGTCGCCGACCAGCGCACGGCGAGCAAGAACCAGGCCGAGCGCCGGCTCGCGGAGGCGACGGCGGAGGCCAAGCGGCGGCTCGACGAGGCCACGGCGGAGGCCCGGCGCCGCCTCGACGAGGCGACGACCCAGGCGGCCCAGCGCACGACGGCGGCGAACCGCAAGGTCGAACGGCTGGCGGAGATCCGCGAGCAGGCCCGCAAGAGCCTGGCGGCGGCGGAGGACATCCTCAACCGCAGCGAGACCCAGCTGGCGACGCTGCCGGAGGAAGCGGTGATCCCCCAGGCGGCCAAGCTGGTGGGCGGCGACTCGGTGCCGTCGGTGCCGTCGGTGCCGTCGGTGCCGTCGGTGTCGTCGGTGTCGTCGGTGTCGTCGGTGTCGTCTTCGGAGTCCGCGACGACGCCTTCGGCGCCGGTCGTGCCGGTGGTGCAGCCGTCGATCCCGGCTTCGGCGAAGCCCGCGGTGAAGGCCGCGGCACCGGCACCCAAGCCGGTGACGAAGCCGGGGAACGCGCCCGCGAAGCCGAACGGCCCGGCGACCAAGCCGGCCAACGGGAACGGCAACGGCGTGAAGCCCCTGTCACCGACGGCGAGCACGCCGGGTTCCTGAGCACTTCCGCCGATAGCCGTCCCGAGCAGGGTTCCGGCAGAGTCGCGTTTGCTGGGCAGGATGTCATGAAAGGGTCGTTCATGACGCTGGACGCCATGAACGAGTCGTTCATGACGTCGCCAACCCCTGCCGAACGTCGCGAATGACTCATTCGCGACACCCGACTCCGCGCGCGGCCGTGACTTTGCCGGGGCCCTGGCCGTCCCGAGTGATCGGGGCGGCCTTCGTGGCGTTCCGGGCCTGAGCAGCCCCCGTTTTCCACGCTACCGGCGGGCACCGACAGTTCCGGCACTCCCAGCGGGCGGCGACGCCATGAACGACTCGTTCACCGCGTCCGATGACATGAACGACCCGTTCATGCCATCCGGCCGGACCCGCCGCCACCCAGCGCCCCAAGGCGGCCTTGGTTGCGTCAGACGCACCCAAGGCCGCCTTGGTTGCGTCTGACGCAACCAAGGCCACATTGGGGCGCTTGGGTCAGCCGCGGGCCGTGCGGGGCCACGGGTTCGCCGACTCCAGCTGGGCCGCCAGGCCCAGCAGCAGCGACTCCCCGCCCGGCTTCGCGATCAGCTGCACCGACGTCGGCAGGCCCGACCGGGCCGACCGGCCCACCGGGACCGTGATCGCCGGGTAGCCCGCCAGGTTCCACTGACCCGTGAACCCGGCCAGGCGCGTCGACGGCAGGACGTTCGTCAGCCACCGCTTCTCGTGCCAGCGGCCCGCCTTCACCGGCCAGTGCGACAGCGTCGGCGTCATCAGGACGTCGTGCGACTCGAAGAACTCCGAAGCCCGGGACACCCATCGATCACGCGTTCGTGAGCGGATCAGGCCGGCGCGAGAGATCAACCGGCCCACCCGCACGTGCGTGCGCGTCCGCCGCTGGAAGCGTGCGAAGTCGAAGTCGCGGGCCTGCTGAGCCGGGCCCGCGCACCAGCGGGCCGTCATGCCCAGGACCATCGTCGCCGGGTAGCGCGGCGCGGCGGGCGACACCGGGTGTCCGGCCGACGCCAGCAGCCCCGCCGCCTGCGAGACCGCCGCGACCAGCTCGCGGGGCACCGGCGTGTGCAGCAGCGGCACCGTCGTCGACATCCCGATCCGGGAAACCGGCGGCGGCGAAACGACAGCCAACGCCGGATCCGAAGCCAGCACCGAGACCAGCAGCGCCGCGTCGGCGACCGTCGTGGCCAGCGGGCCGTGCACCGACATGCCGAACCAGCCGCCCTCCGAAAGCACGCCCGCACCCGGCTTCAGCCCGACCAGCCCGCACATCGCCGCCGGCAGCCGGACCGAGCCCATGCCGTCCGTGCCGTGGGCCAGCGGGACCAGCCCGGCCGCCACCGCCGCCGCGCTGCCGCCGGACGAACCGCCCGAGGCGTACGTCGGGTCCCAGGGGTTGCGGGCGATGCCGTCCGGGGTGTCGCTCATCGGCCAGACGCACAGCTCCGGCACCCGCGTCAGCCCGACGAGCACCGCGCCGGCCGCCCGCAGCCGCGCCGCGATCACGCCGTCTTCCCCGGCACGCGCGGACGGCCCCGCCAGCGAACCGTGCGACGCGTACTCGCCCGCGATCTCCGTGACGTCCTTGACCGCGACGGGCACCCCGGCCAGCGGCAGCGAAGCCAGATCGGGCCGCCCGGCCACGGAAGCGGCCTCCGCGAGCGCCTCTTCCGCCCGCACCCGGCGGAACGCGCCGACGACGCCGTCCGCCGCGGCGATCCGGTCGAGGGCTTCCTTCGTCACCTGGACCGGATCGAGGTCCCCGGCCCGGACGGAAGCCGCGATTTCTGCTGCGGTCGACACCATGATCGTGACCCTAGCCCACCAAAAGGTGACAGTGGCAAGGAAAACGTCTCAGATCGCGCCCGCCCGCAGCGCGTAGGCGACGGCGTGGGCGCGGTTGTTGAGGCCACAGCGCGTCATCAGGCCGTAGAGGACGTTCTTCACCGTCCGCTCCGAGTAGCACAGCTTCGCGGCGATCTCCTCGGTCCCGAAGCCCTCGGCGACCAGCCGCAGCACGTCGCACTCCCGCGCCGCGAGCCCGGACAGCGTGAGCCCGTTCGGCTCCAGGACGTCCTTGCGCATCCGCTGGACCTGCGAAAGCAGCGCCCCCTGCAGCCGCGGCGGCAGGTTCGCCGTGCCGTCGCCCGCGGCGAGCACCGCCGTCACCAGCTCGGCGCCACCCGTCTCGCGGCGCGGCAGGATCGCCACGACGCCGCTCTCCAGCACCGACATCAGGTCGCTCTCGCGGAAGTGCTCGACCACCAGCACGACGTGTGACGCCTTCGCGGCCCGGACCTCGCCCAGCACCGCCTCGGTGACGTGCTCCTCCATCACCAGCAGCACGTCGGGCACGAGGTCGGTGACCCGCACGTCCGGATGCGATTCGAGGAGGGTCACCGCGCCGGCGTGCGTGATCGGGTCCGAGGCGAGGACGGTCACTTCGACGGGCTTCATGGACGCAGTGTGGACGGCCGGTCTTCACGCCTTCCCTATTCCGTCTTCACGCGCGTGAAGAAGTCACCGGACGCCGCGGGCCAGCTCGCCGACCGCCTCCCGGGCCCGCTCCAGGCACCCCGGCATCCGCTCGGCCGCCCGCCCCCAGTCGCGCTTCGCCCGCAGGTACTCCTCGCGCGCTTCGGCGGTCCAGCCGGCCAGCTCCGGCTCCACAGTGGACTCCAGCTCGGCGAGCAGGTCGCCCAGCTCCCCGGTGATCGCCCCCATCCGGTCCAGCACCAGATCGGCGAAGCCGAACTCGAGCTCGCGGCGCGTCATGACCGCCGCTGCCTCGGCACGCCGCCGCCGGTCAGCTCGAACAGCCGGACCAGCCGCGAGTGGATCACGTCGAACTCCTGCTCCCAGTCGCTCATCGCCTGACCGAACCGCACCGACGCCTCGCCGCGCCACGCCACCTGGGCCATCGCCATCTCGCTGTTGACGTCACGGAGGTGCGCACCGGCCGCCTCGATGGCGTACGCGATGCGGACGGCGGCGCGCTTCATGTCCTCCGTCGGCTCGGCTGCGGCCATTTCGGGCTCCTCGAAGTCTCGGCGACCCGAGGGTGGCGCACGCCGTGGCCCGGCGGAACCCCGCCCGGCCGCCGTTGCCCGAATGTCCGCCATCCTTGCCTGCCGGTTCACGGGGTCCGCGTATGCTCACGTCAGGCATCCGGCGTGTGACGATTCGTCAGCGCACGAAGGGAGACCGATGTCGGCTGCGGACGGCTCCGCACCGAGACTCCAGCTGCTCGGCCCGGTCAAGGCGTGGCACGGCGAAACGGAGCTCGACCTCGGCTCCGCGCACCGTCGGACGGTGCTCGCCGTACTGGCGATGAACCCGAACCGCACGGTTTCGCGCGAGGAGCTGATCGACGCCGTCTGGGGCGAGGCGCCGCCGCAGAGCGCGCAGGGTTCCATCTACACCTACGTCTCCGGCCTCCGGCGCGCGCTCGAACCCGGCCGCGCCAAGGGCGAGGGCCCGCAGCTGCTCGCGTCGATCGGGTCCGGCTACTCACTCCGCCTGGCCGCCGGCGCGATCGACGTCCACCGCTTCGAAACCCTGCGCGAACTGGCCCAGCGCAAGCAGTCGGGCGGCGACCCGCGCGGTGCGCGCGAAGTCCTCGACGAGGCCCTCGACCTCTGGCACGGCGTCCCGCTGTCGGGCCTGCCCGGGCCGTTCGCCGCCGCCCAGCGCGCGCGGCTGGCCGAGGTGCGGCTGGCGACGATCGAGCGTCGGGCCGAGATCGTGCTGGAGTCGGGCGGCCACGCCGAACTCATCGCCGAGCTGACCGCGCTGACCCGCGAACACCCCTTCCGCGAGACGCTGCGCGGCCTGCTCATGCGCGCGCTGGCCCGCTCCGACCGGCGGACCGAGGCGATCGCCGTCTACGCCGACGTCCGGGACAGGCTCGTCGAGTCCTCGGGCACCGAGCCGGGCCCGGCGCTGCGGCGGCTGCACGACGAGCTGCGGGAGAAGCCGGCGCCGAAACCACCGCCGGCCGTGCGCGTGCCGCGCTCGCCCGTCACGACGATGCCGGAGCGCGCCGACGTCTTCGTCGGCCGGGAGGCCGAGCTGGCCCGGCTGCGCGAAGCCGTCGCCGACCTCGGTGCGGGCACCGGGCGTTCGCTGTGGCTCGAAGGCGAACCGGGCAGCGGCCGGACGGCGCTGCTGGCCGAGCTGCTCGCCATGGCCCAGGACTTCCGGCCCGCCTTCGCGGCGGCGGACGCGCTGGACCAGCGGTTCGCCCTGCGGCCGCTGCTCGACGCGCTGGGCGTGCACCCGCGGGCCACCGACGAGCGCCGCGCGAACCTGGCCGCCCGGCTCGCCGAGCGGTCCGGCGACGACCCGGTCGACAGCCTGCTGGGGCTGGTCCGCGAACTGTGCGCGGAGGCGCCGCTGGTGCTCGCGGTCGACGACCTGCACTGGGCCGACGACACCACGTTGCGCGTCTGGCGCTACCTGAGCCGGGAGACGCGGGAGCTGCCGCTGCTGCTGGTCGGCGCGTGCCGGCCGGTGCCACGACCGGCCGCGCTCGACGACCTGCGGGCCGAACTCGACAACGATGTCACGACCGTGCTCGCGCTGCCGCCGCTGGCCGAGGCGGACACGCACGAGCTGGTCACCGAGCTGGTGGGCGCGCCACCCGGGCCCGGGCTGCGGACCTTCGTGTCCCACGGATCCGGAAACCCGCGCTACGTCAGGGAAATCGTCGAGTCGCTGCTGGCGCAGTCGCTGATCGTGCTCGACGGCGTGCACGCGCACCTCGACGGCAACCCGTACCAGACCATCCCGGTGCCGCTGGGATCGCGGATCACGCTGTACCTGAGCTTCCTCTCCAGCGGCACCCGCGACACGCTGCGCTGGGCCGCGCTGCTGGGCCGTGAATTCTCCCTGTCGGACATCGCCGTCGCCACCGAACGGCCGCCGACGGCGCTGGTCGGCGCGGTCGACGAGGCGATCACGTCCGGCGTGCTCGTCGAATCGGGCGACCGGCTGGCGTTCCGGCACCCGCTGCTGCGCCGCGTGCTCTACGAAAAGACGCCCGCGGCGATGCGGGTGGCGCTGCACCGGCAGCTGGCCGAGGCGTTCGCCGCCGCGCGCGCCCCCGCCGAGCGCGTCGCCGAGCAGCTCGCGGCCGCGCCCCCGCAGGTCGACCCGTGGGTGACGTCGTGGCTGCTGGACAACATCGGCGCGGTCGCGACCGAGACCCCGCGCGTCGCCGTCGACCTGCTGCGCCACGCCGTCACGCAGGGCACGCTGCCGCCGGACGCGCGGGAGACGCTCACCGCGACGCTCGCGCGGCTGCTGTTCTGGCTCGGCCGCGAACCCGAGGCGGAGGCGCGCTCGGTCGTCGCGCGGACGTCCGACAGCAAGCGTGCCGCCGAGATGCGCTGGATCCTGGCCTACGTCTACTACCGGCGCGGCGACTTCGCCGAGGCGACGGCCGAGCTGAAGCGGACGCTCGACGACGCCGACGTCCCGGAGATGTGGCGCGGGCGCCACGAGTCGCTGATGGCCACGCTGGAGCGGCTCGGCGAGGAGACGGCCCTGGCGCCGGCCGGGCTGCACCCGCTGGACGACGCGGCGCTGTCCGTGCCGACCCTCGACAGCCTCGACGAGGCCACCGAGCCCCTGGAAGCCGCCCGGCGCATCGCCGCGACGCGCGCGGTGCCGGGCGAGATGCACCTGGCCGGCGCGGTGCACTACTACTGGCTGGGCCGCTGGTCCGCGGCCCTGTCGGAGCTGGACGCGGTGATCCGCGACGGCGCGGAAACGGCGTCGTACGTCCTGCGCAGCCCGGGTTCGGCGTTGCTGGTGCACGGCGTCGGCGCGCTGATCGCCGGCCACCGCGACGAGCCGGCGCTGGCCCGGACGCACGTCGACGCGGCGGGCCGCCAGCAGTGGCCGCCCGGGCTCGAGCCCGACGGCGGCGACTTCCTGCTCGCGGCCCGCGCGCTGCTGGCCGAGCAGGACGGCCGGCCGGAGGCGGCGCTGGCCGCGTTGCTGCCGCTGCTGGAGGAGAACTACCCCCCGGCGGCGCGTCACCAGTGGCTGCCGGACCTGGTGCGGCTCAGCTTGTGGCTGGGCGAGACCGGCCTCGCCCGGCAGGCGGTGGGGCTGTTGACTCCGGAGGGCGAGGTCCCACCGGCCCACGCGGCGGCGGCCGCGCACTGCCGCGGGCTGCTCACGGGCGACCCGGAGCCGATCCTGACGGCGGTCTCGCACTACCGCACGGCGGGCCGGCTGCTGAAGCAGGCCAAGGCGACCGAGGACGCGGCGATCCTGCTGGCGGAGTCGGGCCGGCTGGACGACGCGCGAATCGCGTTCCGGGCAGCACTGGCGAAGTACACGGCGATGGGCGCGGCGTGGGACATGCGGCGCGCGGAGGGCCGGATGCAGCCGTTCGGGATCCGCCGGGCGGGCTCGGTGCGGAGCCGGGCGGTCGCCGGCGAGTGAGGCTGGGCCACAGCTGTTCAGGACCCGCCGGGCGGCCTCGGTGCGCGGCTTGCGAGTGAAGCCGGGAGGTCATGAACGACTCGTTCATGACGTCCAGCGTCATGAACGACCCTTTCATGACATCCCGCCCAGCAAACGCGACTTTGCCGGGCCCTGTCCTCCGACGCGGTCAACGACTCGTTCATGACCTTCGGCGCCACCGAGCCATACCGGTCGGATGATCGAAACCCGCGAGCCCCCCACCCCTCCCAAGTCGTAACCCGTCCCGTGACCGGGCAACCCGGTCCGGGCTTGCCACGTCGGTAAGCTCGCCGGAGTAGTCGGCACCGAAAGATGTCCGCCGGGGTCCTGGGGGCCCGCCCCCGGCGGGTTCGTCCCCTGAAGAACGGCAGGGACATGCGAGGGGAAGCGGACACCGGTCTGCGAGTGGGCTTGCTGGGACCTCTGCGGGCCTGGCGCGGGGCGGCCGAGATCGGCCTCGGCCCCGCCCGTCAGCGTGCGATCTTCGCCGTGCTCGCGGTCAACGCCGGCCGGCCGGTCCCGCGCGCCGAGCTGATCGCCGGGGTCTGGGGCGACTCCGCGCCCGCGAGCGTCGAGGGCAGCGTCCACACCTACGTCTCCGGGCTGCGGCGGGCGCTCGAACCCGGCCGTTCGCGCTGGTCGGCTGCCAGTGTCCTCGTGTCGGACCCCGCCGGGTACTCGCTGCTGCTCGACGAGGACGCGCTCGACGCCGCCGTCTTCGATCGGCACCGCGAACGCGCGCAGCAGCACCTCGATCGCGGTGATCCGCGGGCGGCCGTCACCGAACTCGACGCCGCCCTCGCGCTCTGGCAGGGGGAAGCGCTCTCCGGCGTGCCCGGCACGTTCGCCGAACGGCACCGCGAATACCTCGCCGAGCTGCGGCTGACCACCCTCGACCGGCGCGCCCAGGCGCTGCTGGCCCTCGGCGGGCACCTCGACCTCGCGCCGGAGCTGGCGGTGCTGGCCGGCGAGCACCCGCTGCGGGAGTCCCTGCGCGAGTCGCTCATGCTCGCCCTCTACCGCAGCGGCCGGCCCGCCGACGCCCTCGACGTCTTCCGCGACGCCCGCGCCACTCTCGTCGGCGAGCTCGGCGTCGAGCCCGGCCCGGCGCTGCAGCGCCTCCACCAGCAGATCCTCGCCCAGGACCCGGGACTCGACGCGCCCGCCGCACCCGTCGAAGCCACCGGGCACCGGCTCTTCGGCCGCGAAGCCGAGACGACCCGGCTCGCCGAGCTCGTCGCCGATGTCCGGGCCGGGCGCGGCCGGGCCGTGTGGATCGAGGGTGAGGCCGGGATCGGCAAGTCCGAGCTGCTCACCAGCACCCTGCCGGACGGCCCCGGCTTCCAGCGGTTGTGGGCCGCCGCCGACGAGCTGAGCACGCGCTTCCCGCTGCAGGTGATGCTCGAGTGCCTGGCGATCGACGCGCATTCGGCCGACCCGCGGCGCGCGAAGGTGGCCAAGGAACTCGCCGGCGAGGGTCCGGTGCGGCGTGGCCTCGGGCCGGCCGACCCGGTGCTCGGCGCCGTCGACCGGCTCCTGGCCCTGGTCGACGAGCTGTGCGCGCGCTCGCCGCAGGTCCTGGTGGTCGACGACCTGCAGTGGGCGGACGAGGCGTCCGTGCTGGTCTGGCACCGCCTCTGCGCGGCGACGCGGCAGCTGCCGCTGCTGCTCGTGGCCGCCACCCGGCCGGCGCCGGACCGCGCCGAGCTCGCCCAGCTGCGGCGCGGCGTCCAGGCGCGCGACGGCGTGGTGCTCGACCTCGCGCCGTTGACCGGCGAAGACGTCGGACGGCTGATCGAGGACCAGATCGGCGCCGCGCCGGGCCCCGGGCTGCGCGAGCTGGCCGCCCGCGGCGCCGGAAACCCGTTGTACGTCAAGGAAATGGTCGACGTCCTGTTGCGCGCCGGCGCGGTCGAGGTGTCCGGCGGCGAGGCCGACGTCGACGACCCGGCGGAGTTCGAAGCGCCGCGGTCGCTGGTCGCCGCGGTCGACCGGCGGCTCGACTTCCTCCCCGCCCGGACGCAGGAAGTGCTGCGCTGGGGCGCGTTGCTGGGCATGGAGTTCGCCGTCGGGGACATCGCCGCGGTGCTCGGCACCCGGCCGTCTGACCTGCTGGAACCGCTGGAAGAGGCCGTCGCCGCGAACGTCCTCGTCGACACCGGGACGCAGCTGGCGTTCCGGCACCCCTTGCTGCGGCAGGCGCTTTACGACCGGCTGCTGGCCGGGACGCGGGCGGCTTTGCACCGGCAGGCCGCGGAAGCGCTCGCCGGGATCGGTGCCCCGGTGAAGCGCGTCGCCGAGCAGCTGGTGGCCGCACCGGCCACTGTGGACGAATGGGTGCTGGACTGGCTCGCCGCGCACCACGCGGCGGTGTCCAACCGGGCGCCGCTGATCGCCGTCGAGCTGCTGGAACGCGCACTCGCCGCGGGCGCCGGGGAGCGTCGCGAAGTCTTGCTCGTGGCACTGGTCAAGGTGCTGTTCCGGCTGGAACGCAACCCGGAGTCCCTGGCGCAGCAAGCTCTCGACGTCGCCTCCGACCCGGACACCGCCGAAGAGATGCGCCACGTCCTGGCGGCGCTGCGGCACCGCCGGGGCGACACCGACGGCGCGGTCGCGATCCTGGCCGCGTCGGTCGACGACCCGGCCGTGCCGGAGCTCTGGCGGGTCAAGCACCGGCAGCTGCTGGCGAACTTCCGCCGCGGCGATCTGTCCGATTTGGACACCGCGGAAAAGGCCGCGTACGAGACGAAGTCGTTCGCCGGCGGCGACCGGTACCTGACGGCGCACGCGCTGCAGTCGTTGTGGCTGGTCGATTCGGTGCGCCGCGAGCACGACTCCGCGCTCACGCACATCGACGCGGCGATCGAGGCCGTCGGCGACGAGCACGAGCTGGCCGACCTGCACCTGGACCTGCTCGACAACCGCGTGTTCACGCTCCAGAACCTCGACCGGCTCGCCGAGGCGGACGCGGCCCTGCGCGCGGCGGGCGACGTCGCGGTGCGGCACTCGATGCCGGTGGGGCTGCAGGTGTCCGTCGCGGTGCACCGGTACTGGGAGGGCCGGTGGGACGAGGCCCTGGTCGAGCTGGACACGGTCACCGAGGACGGCCCGGCGATCACGTTCTACGGCCTGCGCGAGCCCGGCCCGGCGGCCCTGCTGCTGCACGGCGTCGCGGCGCTGATCGCGGGCCGCCGCGACGACCGCGCCCAGGCGGCGGCCCACCTCGACGCGGCGGAGGAGTACGCCCCGGCGACCGGCGCCGAGCGCGAGAGCTTCGACTTCCTGCTGGTCGCGGACGCCCTCGCCGCCGAGCAGCGCGGCGACCGGGCCCGCGCGATGGCCGTCCTCGAGCCGATCCTGAACCCGACGTACGCGCAGATGATGCTGCGCCACCAGTGGCTCCCGACGTTCGTGCGGCTGGCGATGGAGCAGGACGACGTCGTCCGCGCCCGCCGCGCGCTGGAGGTCTGCGAGGAGGAGGCGGCGAAGGAGCGACGCCCGGCGCGGGCGCACGCGGCGGTGTCGTGGTGCCGGGGCCTGATCGAGGAGGACCCGGCGGCGGCGCTCGCGACGGCGGAGCACTTCCGCGCGGTCGGCCGCCGCCCGGAGCTGGCTTCGGTGCTCGAAGACGCGGCGGAGCTGCTGGCCCGCGCGGGTCGCCTGGACGCGGCGCACGCGGCGTTCGAGGAAGCGGCGGAGATCTACACGACGTTGGGCGCGCGCTGGGACCTGCGCCGGGCGGAGACCCGGCTGCGGCGGCTGGGTGTCCGGCGCGGGGCGTTGTTCTCCGCGGTCCGCCCGGGCCACGGCTGGGAATCGCTGACGCCGATCGAGGTCCGCATCGCGAGCCTGGTGGCGGAGGGCCGGTCGAACCCGGACATCGCGGCGGAGCTGTCGTTGCCGCGGCGGACGGTGCAGGCCCACGTGACGCGGTTGCTGGGGAAGCTGGAGACGCCGTCACGCTCGGGCGTCGCCGACGCCTTCCGCCGGCAGCGGCCCTAGCGCCCCCAGGAACGCCGCGCGGAACGGCTCGGTGAAGGAAAGACCGGTCACACCGGCGCCCCTTTCAGGATCCCCCGCACGATGTGACGGCCCAGCAGCAGGAACAGCGCGATCACGGGCAGGACGCCCACGGTCGCGCCGGTCAGCATGAGCGCGTAGTCGGTGTAGTACCCACTGGCGAGCTGGGAAAGCGCGACCTGCACGGTCGGCGTTTCGCTCGGGTCGAGGACCACCAGCGGCCAGAAGTAGTCGTTCCACGCGGCCATGAACGTCAGCATCGCCAGCACCGCGGCCGCCGGGCGCAGCGCGGGCACCGCCACGTGCCAGTAGGTGCGCAGGGTCGAACAGCCGTCGACGGTCGCCGCGTCGACGAGTTCGGCGCTGATCGCGTTTTCGCACGCCTGGCGCATCCAGAACACGCTGAACGCGCTGAGCAGCCCCGGCACGATCACCGCTTCGAGCCGCCCGTACCAGCCGAGCTCCCCCACCACCAGGTAGAGCGGGATGACACCGAGCTGCGCCGGCACCATCGCCGAGCCGACGACCAGCAGGAACAGCGTGTTGCGCCCGCGGAACCGCAGGCGAGCGAAGGCGAACCCGGCCAGGCTCGCCAGCACGACGTTGGACACCATGACGGTGGTCGCGACGATCAGCGAGTTGCCCAGCGCCAGCCAGAAGTCGACGGTGGCGAACACGCGCCGCACGTTCTCGACGAGGTGCCCGCCCGGCAGCAGCAGCGGCGACGTCTCGCCGATCGCCGAGTTGTCCCTGGTGGACACGACGAACGACCAGTACAGCGGGAAGATCGACGCGCCGAGCACCCCGACCAGCACCACGTGGACCCAGCCGCCGGGGCGTCTCACGCCGACCTCACGAACCGGCGCACGAGCCGGTAGTTGACCAGCGCGAACCCCGCGCAGATCACGAACATCACCCAGGTCAGCGCGGCCGCGTACCCGGCGTCGAAGTGCGTGAACCCCTTCTCGTACAGGTACATCACGAGCGTCTGGAACTGGCGGTCGTTGCCGCCGGTCCCGCCCGACCCGCCGGTGTCGAACAGCTGCGGCTCGGCGAACAGCTGCAGGCCGTTGACCGTGCCGGCGATGGCGGTGAAGGCCAGCGCGGGCCGGATGCCCGGCACGGTGATCGACCAGAAGGTCCGCCAGCGCGAGGCGCCGTCGATGGCCGCGGCCTCGTAGAGGTCACCGGGGACCGCCTGCATCGCGGCCAGGTAGATCAGCGCGTTGTAGCCGGTCCAGCGCCAGAGCACCATCGACGCCACCGCGAGTTGCGACGTCCAGCCCGTCGCCTGCCAGTTGACCGGCGCGACGCCGAACCAGCCGAGGACCTCGTTGACCACGCCGTAGTCGCGGCTGAACAACTGCCCGAACACGAGCCCGATCGCGACGACGGACACGACGTTGGGCAGCAGGATCCCGGTGCGCCACCAGGTCGCGCCGCGCAGCGGGCGGTCCAGCAGCGCCGCGATCCCCAGCGCCAGCAGGAACTCCGGGACCGCGGCGAGCAGGAAGATGCCGACGGTGTTGACGAGCGCGTTGTAGAAGTCCGGGTCCGCGAGCAGCTCGCCGTAGTTCTCCAGGCCGAGGTAGCCCTGGTCGCCTTCCAGCAGGTTCCAGTCGTGCAGCGACACCCACGCCGTGTAGAGCAGCGGGAAGGCGCCGAAGACGACGAAGAGCCCGAAGAAGGGCGCGACGAACAGCAGCGGCGTGGCCTTGCGGTCGAAACGGGCGAGCCGGTGCTGCACGCGCGCTACTTCAGGGCGGCTTGCGCCTGCTGGACGGCTTCCGCCCAGGCCTGCTCGACGCCGTCGGTCTTGTCCTCGATCCGCCCGAGCGCGCGGCCGAACTCCGGCCGGACGTCGGCGTCGCGCAGGCCGCGGTAGTTCGGCCGCAGCTGATCGGCCGACGCGGCGAAGATCCGCCCGATCGGCGCGTCCCCGAAGTACGGGTCGGTGTGCGCGACGACCTGCGGGTCCGCGTAGACCGACGGCTCGCTGGGCAGGATGCCGTCGGAGAGGAAGAGCTTCTTCTGCTGCTCCGGCGCGGTCAGCCAGCGTGCGAGCTCGTACGCCTCCTTCGGGTGCGCGCTCTGCTTCGGCACGGTCAGGAACGAACCGCCCTGGTTGCCGCTCTTGCCGGGCACGGTCGTGACGTCCCACTTGCCCTTGCCCGCGTCGCCGCCGGCTTCCTTGATCTGGCTGAGCATCCACGCCGGGCAGGCGACCGTAGCGAAGGAACCCTGCTTGATCGCGACGTTCCAGGTCTGCGTGAACGTCGTCGCGGCCGCCGTCTGCCCCTTCGCGGCGATCCCGCCGGAGAGGTTGAAGGCGTTGTGGACGTTGGGGTTGCGGTCGCCGATGAACGAGTCGTCCCGGGCCGAGAAGTAGTTCTCGGGCGACTGGTTGAGCATCGCCGTGTAGACGGTCCCGGCCGAGTCGGCGAACTTGACGTTCGGTGTCCGGTCCGTGAAGCGCTGGGCGGTCGCGGCGTAGGCGTCCCAGTCCGGCATCAGCTTCGCGACCTCGTCGCGACCGGTCGGCAGACCCGCGGCCTGGAACAGGTCGCGCCGGTAGCAGAGGGCGAGGCTGCCCATGTCGGTGCCGAGGCCGAGGACGAACGCGCCGTCGGTGCCCTGCGCCCACTTCCAGGGCGCCCACTGCTTTTCGAGATCCGCCGCGCCGAAGGAGGCGAGGTCGGTGAACTTGTCCTTCGCCTTCCGGTACTGCGGGATGTACTGCTCTTCGATCGCGACGACGTCGGCGGCACCGTGGCCGGTCGCGAGCTGCGTCGCGAGGCCCTTGTGGTGGGTGTCGAAATCGGTGACGCGGTTCTGCACCGTGATGTCCGGGTGCAGCTTCTGGTACTCGGCGATCAGGGGCGCGTAGCCGAATTCGCCGAAGGTGGCGATGGTGAGCTTCGTCGGGCCCCCGTCGTCACCGGGACCGCAGGCGGCGAGCGGGATCAACGCGGCGACCGCGACGGCGGTCCGGCGGA
This sequence comes from Amycolatopsis sp. cmx-4-37, assembly GCA_049998055.1. Classification (GTDB taxonomy): domain Bacteria; phylum Actinomycetota; class Actinomycetes; order Mycobacteriales; family Pseudonocardiaceae; genus Amycolatopsis. Next base: position 74,844 of record JAEBEK010000014.1, read on the forward strand.
CGATCGTGCGCAACGGGCTTCCTCAGATCACACCGGCCCGCACGGCGTAGGCGACCGCGTGCGGCCGGTTGCGCAGGTTGAGCCGGTTGGTCATGGCGTAGATGACGTTCTTCACGGTCCGCTCCGAGTAGCAGAGCTTGCCCGCGATCTCCGCAGTGTCCCAGCCCTCGGCCATCAGGCGAAGCACATCCACCTCGCGCGGCGTCAGAGCGGCGGTGCTGCCCGCGTGGGCCAGGGCCTCGACCTGGTCGCGCAGCGACGTCGTGCGCCCCCGGGCGGCGGCCAGCACGCTGTCGGTGAGCCGGTCGAGCGCGGTCCGCGGCAGCACGGCGGAGACGTGGCAGTCGGCGAGCAGGCTCAGGTGCCCGGGGTCGACGTGCCCGGCGACCAGCACGATCGCGGCGGGCGACTCGGCGGCGGCGGCCCGCAGCGCGGCGATCGCCTCGCGGTCGACCTGCCCGACGGCGAACACGAGCACGGCCGCCTCGCCCCGCCGGGCGCGCGGCACGACCAGCAGCTCCGGCCGGGACTTCAGGTGGTTGATCAGTCCCGTGAGCGCGATCGGGTCCGAAGCCCACGCCGCCACTCGCACCTGGTCCATCGAGGCCCCTCCCCACTGTCCGTGTCCTGGTGGTGCCAGTCTGCTGAGGGCGCCTTCACGAATTCTCTAACCGTCGTGCAGGCCTTCTTCACATCGTGAAGCGGGCCGTCGACTACCGTCGTGGGGCACACCGACGAGTGAAGGGACCGATGATCCGCCGACGTCCGGCCGCCTTGGGGGTGGCGCTCTGCATCGCTGTTGTGAGTTCCCTGGTCACGGGCTGTCAACCGGACACCGTGTCCGGGCTGGCGATCCCGCGGTCGCCGGTTCCTCCCCCGTCTTCGGCACGGACGGTCGCCCCGGCGTCCCCGGCCCCGACGTCGAGCCTGACGCGGCCCGGTGACTGCGCGTCGCTGGTCAAGGGCCTCGACGTCCGCAGCCAGGTCGCGCAGCTGGTCATCGTGGGGGTGTCCGGCGACAACCCGGGCACCACGGTGTCCATGGTGCGCGACAACCAGGTCGGCGGGATCTTCATCGGGGGTAACGCAACAGCGTTGTTGAAAGATCGTTCGCTCGACGCCGTCCAGGCCGTGGCCAAGCTGCCGGTGGCGGTGTCGGTCGACGAAGAGGGCGGCCGCGTCCAGCGCATCGACGACCTCGACGGCGAGATCCCCTCGGCCCGCGAGCTGGCCGCGACGAAGTCCCCGGCCCAGGTCCGCGCGCTGGCCGCCGACCGCGGCCGCCAGCTGCGCGCGCGCGGGGTGACCGTCGACTTCGCGCCGGACACCGACGTCACCGACGCCCCGGACGACGACGTCATCGGCGACCGGTCCTTCAGCCCCGACCCGAACCGCGTGAAGACGTACGCCGCGGCGTTCGCGGCGGGCCTGCGCGACGGCGGTGTCCAGCCGGTGCTGAAGCACTTCCCGGGCCACGGCCACGGCTCGGGCGACTCGCACAAGGGCACGGTCGTGACGCCGCCACTCGCGCAGCTGCGGACGCTGGACCTGGTGCCGTACCGGAACCTCGCGGACTACGGCCCGGTTTCGGTGATGGTCGGCCACCTCGACGTCCCCGGCCTGACCGGCGGCGTCCCGGCGTCGATCTCGCCGGCCGCCTACCAGCTGCTGCGGACCGAGTTCAAGTTCACCGGCCTGGTCCTGACCGACGACCTCGGCGCGATGAAGGCGATCACGGCGCAGTACTCGCTGCCGGACGCCGTGCTGAAGGCGGTGCAGGCCGGGGCGGACGAGGCGCTGTGGTCGTCCGGGGGCCGGGTGGACGAAGTGCTGAACCGGCTGGAGCAGGCCGTGAAGTCCGGCGAGCTGCCCCAGGCGCGCGTGCAGGAATCGGTGACGCGGGTGCTCCGCAGCAAGGGCGCGTGCGGCTGATCCTCCCTAGACTCCTCGACGGAACGCCACCTACCTGAGGAGCGGAATGGCAAACCTGGGCGGCACTTTCAGCCTCGGCGGGGAAGTCCCGGTGACCCGGATGGGGTACGGGGCCATGCAGCTGGCCGGCCCCGGTGTCTGGGGACCGCCGCGTGACCGCGACACCGCGGTCGCCGTGCTGCGCGAAGCCGTCGAAAGCGGCGTCACCCACATCGACACCAGCGACTACTACGGGCCGCACACCGTGAACGCGCTGATCAAGGAAGCCCTGCACCCGTACCCGGACGCGCTGACGATCGTGACGAAGGTCGGCGCCCGGCGGACGCCCGACAAGGCGTGGCCGCCCGCGTTGTCGGCCGACGAGCTGACGCAGGCCGTGCACGACAACCTCCGGAACCTCGGCGTCGACGCCATCGACGTGGTGAACCTGCGCCTGGGCAACACCGCCGGCGACTACCCGGTGCGGATGTCGCTCGCCGAGCCCTTCGGCGTGCTCGCCGAGCTGCGGCAGCAGGGCCTGATCAAGCACCTCGGCGTCAGCCACGTCACCGCGGAGCAGCTCGACGAGGCCAAGGCGATCGCGCCCGTCGTCTGCGTGCAGAACCAGTACAACCTGGCGCACCGCGAAAACGACGACCTCGTCGACAAGTGCGGCGCCGAGGGCATCGCCTTCGTGCCGTACTTCCCGCTCGGCGGCTTCAGCCCGTTGCAATCGGGCATCCTCGACGACTGCGCCGCCCGCGTCGGCGCGACGTCGATGCAGGTCGCGCTCGCCTGGCTGCTTCAGCGGTCGTCGTCGATGCTGCTCATCCCCGGGACGTCGTCGCTCGAGCACCTGCGCGAGAACCTCGCCGCGGCTTCGCTCGAACTGCCGGCCGACGTCCTGGCCGACCTCGACCGGATCGGGGCCGCCTGATGGCCGAGTGGGGCGATCTGGTCGCTTACATCAGGCAGGAATACCGGGTGGTGCGCGACGACCCCGACGAGATCCGCATCCGGCTGATCTTCGGCGACGACCCCGACACCGAGCAGCGGGCCCAGATCGTGGTGATCGCCCGCGAGATCCTCGACCAGCGGGAGGACTGGGTCCAGATCGCGACGCCGTTCGCCCGCCACGACGAGGTCGACTTGCTCGACGTGCTGACCGAGGTCGGCAACTCGACGGTCGTGGGCGGGCTCGCGGTGATGGGCGACCACCTGGTGCTGCGCCACTCGCTGCCGCTGATCCACCTCGACATCAACGAGTTCATCGACCCGCTCGAGCTGGTGGCCGGCGCGGCCGAGCTGCTGGAGCAGCAGTTCACCGGCCGCGACGACTACTGAGTGGTCACCGGGGCTCCGCCCCGGGTGCCGAAGTCGGCCGCGTCCCGCTGAGCCGTAGCTTTCACGTGAAAGCTACGGCTCAGCGTGCCTTCGGGATCCGCACCCGGGCGGCCGGGGCCAGCTGCGCGATGCGCTGCAGCCGGGCCCGGCCCAGCCGGTGGAGCATCTCCCCGAGCTCCTCCGGCGCGATGCTGCTTTCGAGGTCGAGCCGCGTCACCTTGACGACGCGGTCGATCTCCGCGGCCGGGAGCCGCCCGACGAACTCCCCCGCCAGCCACACCCCGACTTCTTCGACGACGTCGTCCGCCAGGTGGCTCCGTACGGTCATCGCTCTCGCTCTCCTCGTTCCGCATCGTCTTCGCCCAGGTCGAGGCCGGAAAATTCCAGCCCGACGCAGGTCCGACGAGCCCGCCCGGGGGCCATGACGCCGAAACGCGGAAATTTCCGGCAGAAGAGCTTTCCGTGGCCGGACCGGTGAGTACCGTGACGACTTCTTGTCACTCACATGGGCTGTTCGCCGCCCCGAGTTGTCGGCCGATCGGGTGGAAAACGGCGGAACGGTGCCGGTGCCGCGTCCGCGTCTGGACTCTGGAGACGTCCGGTAGTGCGGGCGTTCCCTTGCGGGACGCGGAAACGGAGACGCGATCCATGGCCCGGTACGACCGGACCGACCTCGGGGCGTACAGCCTGGGGCTGCTCGACGCCGTCGACGCGGCGCGGGTGGAGCGGCACCTTTCGGCGTGCCCGGACTGCCGCCAGGAGGTCCGGGAGTTCGAGGCCGTCCGCTCGATGCTGGACCACCTGGGCCGCGCCGAGTCCACTTAGGACGATGGGCGGAAACTGTCGGTGCCCGCCGGTAGCGTGCGCGCCGTGACCGACTTCCTGACCACCACGCGCCACACCTATTCGATCGTCGCCGAGACCTACGCCCGGTTCTCGTCCCCCATCGCCGAAGACGTCCAGGACCGCGCGCTGCTGATGGCGTTCGCCGACCTCGTCCGCGGCGGCCCGGTCGCCGACCTCGGCTGCGGAACCGGCCGGGTGACGGCGTACCTCGCCTCGGCGGGGCTCGACGTCGCGGGCATCGACCTGTCGCCGGAGATGCTCGCCGTCGCCCGGCGCGACCACCCGGGCCTGCGGTTTTCCGAGGGTTCGCTGCTCGGGCTGGACCTGCCGGACGGCGGTCTCGCGGGCGCGGTGGCCTGGTACTCGATCATCCACACGCCGCCGGCCCGGCTGCCCGAGGTGTGCGCGGAGCTGTTCCGGGTGCTGCGCCCGGGAGGCCACCTGCAGCTGGCGTTCCAGGTCGGCGACCGGTGCCAGCACCTGACCGACTGGCACGGCCACGACGGGCTCTCGCTGGATGCCTACCGGCTGCCGGTGGAGCGAGTGAGCGAGCTGGTGGCGGACGCGGGGTTCGAGGTCCTGACGCAGGTGCTGCGCGACCCGGCGGCGCCGGTGCCGCAGGGGCGGGTGCTGGCGCGGAAACCGGCCGGAGAGTCCGCGGCCGATTGAGCCCGGCGCCGGATTTCCGCGCGAGCCGGGCGTCCGGGACCCCGCTTTCGACGGCAAGGACACGGAACCGGACCGGTCCGCCGGAACGCCGATCCCGCGCCGCGAACGAGTCATCCGCAGCGCCGGCGGGCGGTTCAACTCGGGAGTCGTTCGCGCAGACCCCGTGCCCGGAACACCGGAATCCTTGACTGGACTAGACCAATCTGCTCTAGTGACCGGTGTCACCCTCGTCCCGGCCGGATGAGCACACCCCCTCCGACACCGGGCGCCCCCGCGTCCGGACCCCGTCGTGGCCGAAGGAGTGAGCCAGTCTTGAGAAGACGTCTTGTCGCGGTCCTGTCAGCATTCGCCGCCGCCGCCGCACTCGTGCTCGGCGTGCCCGCCGCCACCGGTCAGGTCCCCCAGGCCGCGGCCGCCGCCTGCAGCGGGCCCAACTGGGTCGCGGGCCAGTGGTACGACGTGGGCGCGGTCGTCAAGTACACCAACGGCAGCTACTACCGCGCCAAGAACGCGAATCCGGGTTACGACCCGATCATCAGCACCTGGTACTGGGAGCCCTACAGCTGTGACGGCGGGGGTGGCGGAACCACCTGCAACGCCCCCAACTGGGTCGCCGGCCAGTGGTACGACGTCGGCGCCGTCGTGCGCTACACCAACGGTGGCTACTACCGCGCCAAGAACGCCAACCCGGGCTACGACCCGATCATCAGCACCTGGTACTGGGAGCCCTACTCCTGCGGCGGCGGCACCGACCCGGGCAACCCCAACCCGGGCTCGTTCGTCGTCAGCGAAGCCCAGTTCAACCAGATCTTCCCGGGCCGCAACGGCTTCTACAGCTACAGCGGCCTGACCGCGGCCCTGTCGGCGTACCCCGGCTTCGCCAACACCGGCAGCGACACGGTGAAGAAGCAGGAAGCCGCGGCGTTCCTCGCGAACGTCAACCACGAAACCGGCGGGCTGGTCTACATCGTCGAGCAGAACACGGCCAACTACCCGCACTACTGCGACTACGGCCAGCCCTACGGCTGCCCCGCCGGCCAGGCCGCGTACTACGGCCGCGGCCCGATCCAGCTCAGCTGGAACTTCAACTACAAGGCCGCCGGTGACGCCCTGGGCATCGACCTGCTCGGCAACCCCTGGCAGGTCGAGCAGAACTCGGCCGTCGCCTGGAAGACCGGCCTCTGGTACTGGAACACCCAGAGCGGCCCCGGCACGATGACCCCGCACAACGCGATCGTCAACGGCCGTGGCTTCGGTGAGACCATCCGCAGCATCAACGGCTCCATCGAGTGCAACGGCGGCAACCCGGCGCAGGTCCAGAGCCGCGTCGACAAGTACCGCCAGATCAGCTCCATCCTCGGCGTCGACCCCGGCGCCAACCTCTACTGCTGACCTGACGCGAGCGGCTCACCCGTCCACCGGGTGAGCCGCTCGTCCAGCAGGCGGCTCACCGCCGCGCAGTGGTCGTTCAGGTAGAAGTGCCCGCCCGCGAACGATTCCAGCTCGAATCCGCCGGACGTGTGCGCCGCCCACCGCCGCGCCTCCGCCTCGGTGACCTTGGGATCCCGGTCGCCGACCAGCGCGAAGATCGGGCAGCCGACGTCGGGCCCCGGCCGGTAGCGGTAGGTCTCCGCCGCCTTGTAGTCGTTGCGCAGCACCGGCAGCACCATGCGCACGAGCTGGGGGTGTGCCAGCACCCGGGCATCCGTGCCGCCCAGCCGCCCGACGTCGGCGAGCAGCTCGTCGTCACCTCGCTCGTGGATCCGCACCGCGCGGGGCGCCGACGGGGCGCGGCGCGCCGACACGAACAAGCCGAGCAGCCCGGGCCCGAGCCGCCGCGCGACCTCGAAGGCCAGGCTGGCGCCCATGCTGTGCCCGAAGAACGCCACCGGCCCGGCGACCTCGGCGGCGAGCGCGTCCGCCAGCCGGTCGGCGAGCACGAACAGGTCGTCCACCAGCGGTTCGGCGTGCCGGTCCTGCCGGCCCGGGTACTGCACGGCCAGGACGTCGACCGCGGGGGCCAGCGCGGCCGAGAGCGGGTGGAAGTAGCTCGCCGCCCCGCCGGCGTGCGGGAAGCACACGAGCCGCGGCGCGCCGGGCGTGGCCGGGTGGAAGCGCCGCAGCCACCTGGGGGAATCGGTCATACCGGCGAATGTCCCAGGCCGGCCCGCGCGGAGTCGACGCCAATCGTGCGGAACCCAGGCGCGGTCATGAGTGTGAAACAGTGTTCTAACCCTGTTTCACACTCACGACCGGTGGCCTACCCGGCTCGCCACAGCGCGGGGACGGCCGGAGGTTCCCAGCCCGGCTGAGCGGTGTGCCCCTGCAGGCACACGTAGCCCTGGCCGCCGTAGGTGACCCGGGCACCCGCCGCATAGCCGGTGCCCGCCGTCCACGTGGTGCCCCCGGGCGGCGTGGAGGTCGGCGGCGCCGGCGTCGTGGACGTCGGGTTCTGCGGGACGTTCAGCACGAAGTCGAACGCGGCCTCCTTCGCGGAGCCGTTGTCCCGCACGGTCATCAGCAGCCGCGCGTCGAAGATCGTGTCGGTGTTGTTCCGCGGCTCGTTCGGGAAGTAGAGCTGGGTGGTCAGGATCGGCCGGCCGGGCGCCTGGACCTTGACGTGGATGTGCCGGGTGCGGCCGGGGTAGAGCCCGGGCACGATCGTCGAGAGCCGGAACGCGCCCCGGGCGTCGGTGTACTGGTGGCCGCGGAAGGTGTAGCCGGTGTTGTCGTAGGCGCCGTTGACGTCCGCCTGCCAGAAGTCCAGCAGCGCGCGGTTCACCGGCAGGCAGGCCCGCCCGAAGACGTACCCGCTCACCGTCAGACGCGTGCCCGGGGTGCCGGGCGTGACCAGGCCGGTCCGTTCCGGCGAGTTCGGCTTGAAGTAGGGGCCTTCGGTCTGCTCGATCGTCGGCTCGTCGCCGTCGTGGCACGCCGGGGTCGGTTCCGGGGCGGCGCCGGTGGCGACGGTGGTGCGGGCGAGCGCCGGGCCGCCGATCAGGGCGACCGGCGCGGCGACGCCCGCGGCCAGCGCGGCGCGCAGCACCGTCTTGCGGCTGAGCTTGCTGTCTTCGTCCATGCCTGCTCCTCGTGGGGGCGTCGGGAATCCCCTCGAACGTAGGCAGCGCACCGGGTCCGCGACGATGGACTGGTCCGGTCAGTCGTGGTGCTTCTCCCCGCCGCGGCGGAAGTCACCGGGGCTCAGCCCGGTCTCGCGGCGGAAGAACCGGCAGAAGTAGGCGGGGTCGGCGAACCCGACGCGGGTCGCGACCTGGCGCACGGTGAGGTCCGTCCGGAGCAGGAACCGCTGGGCCTCCCGGGTCCGCGCCTCGCGCAGCACCTGCGCGGCGGTGCGGCCGGTCGCGGCCTTCACGGCCTCGGTGAGGTGCCCCGGCGTGACGCCGATGCGCTCGGCGTGCGCGGACACCGACCACAGCCCGAGGTCGGGACGGCCGGCGAGCCGGGCGAACTCCGCCGCGACCGCCCCCGCCGGCTCGGGCGGCGGCGTCCCCAGCAGCCGTCCGGCGCGCACGACCAGGACGTGGAGCAGCGCCCGCAGCACCGACTCTTCGCCGTGGCGGTGCTCCTCCACGAGGTCCGCGATCAGCCGGGTGACGCCGGCTTCGGCGCGCGCGTCCAGCGCCAGCCACGGCTGCTCGCTCAGCCGCCGCAACAGCTCGCGGTCGGCCGGGTGGTCGAGGAGGAAGTCGTCGGTGAACACGACGACGTGGCCGGTCAGGCCGCGCACGCCGGCCCACTGGTGCACCTGACCCGGCGCGATGACGCCGAGGTGCGGCGGCCGCAGCGGCCGGCGCGTCAGGTCGACGACGTGCGCGCCGGTGCCGCCGGTGACGTGGACCAGCTCGTGGAAGGTGTGCCGGTGCGGGAACTCCGCGCGCGAGAGCGGCCCGACCTCGTCGAACGTGCCCACCGCGAACGGCGGCGCGTGCGGGGCCGGCACCTCCAGCCGGTGCATCGGCAGCTCCCCCGCCCGCGGTTGCGGGCAGGGCGTCCCGGGCGGAACGGTCGTACCGCGCATGCCGTCGTCCCTTCGCCGTCCGGGCGAAAAGTCTAGACCAATGCACGTGCGGTTCGCGGCTTTTGCCCCGATGGTTGCAATCCGATGGTCGGGTGCGAAAACGGGGCCGGTCCACTGTGGACCGGCCCCGTTCCGGGAACTGCTTACTGCTTACCGCTTAGGCGCGGCTGCGGCGCCGGTTCACCAGCAGCATCAGCGCGCCGCCGCCGAGCAGCAGGCCGCCGACGGTGAACGGAACCGCGGCGTCGACACCGGTGTTGGCCAGGTCGCCGCCCCCGCCGTTCGAGCCGGCCGGGGTGCTCGGCGCGGTGGTCGGGGCGCCGGCCTCGGTCCAGCTGGCGGGCGCGTTCGCGGTCACCTCGGTCTTCTCCGAGTCGGCGACGATCAGCGACTGCGCCGGCTGCTTCGCGTAGTTCTCGGCGACGAACAGGCGGCCGGTGTCCAGCTCGCCGGTGGCCTTGAGGGTGAAGGCGCCCTTGCCCGGCTTGGTGCCCGCCGGGACGTCGACGTACAGCTTGCTGCCGTCCTTGACGTCCGAGCCCTTCAGCTCCTTGCCGTCGGCGTCGGTGATCGTGACGCCCTCGGGCAGCTGGCTGGTCAGCGAGGTGATGTCACCGCTGGTGGCGACGCTGTACGGGCCGACCTTGCCGCCGGCGACGCCCTCGGTCTTGTCCGCGGCGATGTTCAGCGTCGGCTTCGGCTGCTCGCCGATGCCCTTGTTCTGGTCACCGGTCAGGTAGTCGTACAGCGCGAGGGTGTCGGCCGCCGACTCCGGCCGCTTCGGGTCGGTCGGGTCGTCCTCGGCCAACGGGTGGTCGCGGTCGATGTTCCGACCGTCGCTGAAGTGCCACACGGCCGCCTGGGTCGCGCCGATCGCTTCGAACTCGGAGATGCCGTCGTGCGCCTTGACGCCCTGCTTCGCCAGCGCAGCGGCCAGGCCATCGCGGTTGACGCCCGGGTAGCCGTGGTGCAGCACCCAGTTGATCTTGTCACTGTTCTGCTGGAACGGCCCCGGCACCGGGTACTTGTTCCACGGCCGCTCGACCATGTCGACGTCGGTGCGCAGGCCGACGGTGATCTGCACGCAGTAGAGCTTCAGCGTGCTGCCGTTGGCCAGCTTCATGTCGAACAGCACCGTGGTCTGATCGTCACCGTTGTCGAACTTGACCCGGTAACCGGCAGCACCCTGGGCATGGCCCCGGCTGTCCGCGACGACGCGGCCGTGGGCGGCACCATCGTCGGCGAGAGCAGCGGGAGAACCGATCATGACGGCGGCGGCCGCGGCGAGAGCCGCGATCCCGCCACGCACGAGAGTGGACCTGACCTGCATAAATCTCCTATCCGAGCCCGAACCGCGACGGCAGGGCCGCGCGCCCCGACCGGCGGCCACTGATTCGGGTGAGCGATCACCCGGTCAAGCGAGATCGGAGCTTACACGGACCCAACAAGCGCTACGCGCGGTGTCCTCATTAACTCGAAAGGCTTGAAAAATCGTATAAATCGGTCGCCAAGAAACGCCCAGGTCACGATTTATCCGGCGCTCACTTCACCGACCACCGGCCGCAACCCGGACGCCATCCGCCCGATGACCGCGACGTACTCCGCCTTCAGGCGGGGCTTGTCCACATCGGACGCCTCGGCCAGCGCCATCCCCGCCGTGCCGATCATGCCGAACACCAGCCGCGTCGTCGTGTCGAGCAACTGGTCGGCGATGTCGCCGCCTTCGGCCAGGTCTTTGATCAACTGCTCGACGAGGCCGTACGCGTACTGCTCCTCGGCCGCCTGCCAGCGCAGCCAGCCCAGCGCCAGGGGCGCCTCGCGCCAGACGAGCTTGCCGTACGCCGGCTCGCAGCAGCGGTCGAGGAACGCGTCGAGGGCCGCGAACGCCGCCGACCAAGGGTCCGCCGCCCGCGCCGCCGCGCTCGCGGACAGCTCCATCGCCTCGGTTTCGAGCTGCTCGAAGACCGCCTCGAACAACGCCGTCTTGTTGGCGAAGTGGTGGTAGATCGCGCCGCGCGTGGCCTGGATGTCGCCGGCGATGTCCTCCAGCGCCGTCCCGGCGAAGCCGTGCTCGGCGAACCGGCGGGTCGCCGCCGCCAGCAGGGCGGCCCGGGTGGCCTCGGAGTACTGCTCGCGCCGGCTCTTGACGGTCGACATGCGCAAAGCATAGGACATACACTGCGCATGTCACCGACACAGTGCATGTGGGGGTTGCCATGACCGATGTGACCGAGCCCGGCGAACTGCTGTTCAACCCGTTCGCGCCCGGCTTCTTCGAAAATCCGTACGCGCAGTACAAGCTGCTGCGCGACGAGGACCCGGTGCAGGAGCACCCACTGGGGTTCTGGTTCGTCTCGCGCTACGACGACGTCTCGGCGCTGCTTCGCGCGGGCCTCTCGGTGGAAGTCACGAACCTGGCGCCGTCGCCGATGACGCAGCAGCTGGAGTACTTCGGCGAGGAGGGCAACGCGGGCGCGCTGAACCTCTCGATGCTCGACCGCGACCCGCCCGACCACACGCGGCTGCGCTCCCTGGTGACGAAGGTGTTCACCCGCCGCGCGATCGCCGCGCTGGAGCCGAAGATCGCCGGCCTGGTGGACGCCGCGCTGGACCGCATGGCCGAGCAGGGCGGCTCGGACCTGGTCGAGGAGCTGGCGTTCCCGCTCCCGTTCGCGGTGATCTCCGAGATGCTCGGCATGCCCCCGACGGACCATTCGAGGATCCGCGAGCTGAGCGGGACCCTGGTGCGCTCGCTGGAGATCGTCGCCGACGAGGAGACCGCCCGCGCGATCATGGCGGCGGACGCCGAACTGAGCGGGATCACCCGCGACGTGCTCGCGTGGAAGCGCGACCACCCGGCGGACGACCTGCTCACGGCGTTGATCCAGGCCGAGCACGACGGCCAGGTCCTCGACGGCGACGAGCTGGTCGCCCAGGTGGTGCTGCTCTACGTGGCCGGCCACGAGACGACGGTCAACCTGATCGCCAACGGCGTGAACGCGTTGCTGCGCAACCCTTCCCAGCTGCGGCTGCTGCGCGAGCAGCCGGACCTGGCGGCGAACGCGGTGGAGGAGTTCCTGCGCTACGACTCACCGGTCCAGCAGACCCGCCGGATCACGACCACGCCGTACGAGGTCGCGGGCAAGGAGATCCCGGCGGGCACGTTCGTCCTGGCCTGCCTGGGTTCGGCCAACCGCGACGAGCGCTTCTTCGGCCCGGACGCCGACGAGCTGCGGCTCGACCGGCCGAACGCCCGCCACCAGGTGTCGTTCGGCGCGGGCCCGCACCACTGCCTCGGGGCGGCGCTGGCCCGCCTCGAAGGCCAGGTCGCCGTCAGCCGGCTGGTTCAGCGGTTCCCCGGTCTGGGCTTCGCCGGAGAACTGGAGTGGAACGGCCGGATCAACCTGCGCGGACCGGCGAAGTTCCCGGTCACCGTGCACGCCTGACGCGACCCGGGCCGCGCGCCCTCCGAGCGTGGACAGAACTCAGGGCCGGAAGCGCGCACGCTTCCGGCCCTGAGTGTGAGTGCGCTACTTGCGCAGGAGTGCGGTCGCCGATTCGACCAGGCCCGTCGGACCGTTCTGGGTCAGCGGGGCGGTGACCGCAGTGGTGTTGTAGCGCCCGCTGTGGGTCAGCGGGGTGCTCCCGGCCAGCTGGGTCAGCCCGGTGAGCGCGGCCGGCTGGGTCACGGCGGACACCCCGTTCAGCGCCGGTGCCCGCGTCGGGAGGACGCCGTTGGTGCTCGGGAGCAGGCCGCCCAGCAGCGGAAGCGTCGCCGCGGGCTGGTCCGCACGCCGGTCGTAGGTCGACTGAACCGCCTCGGTCGAGGCGCCGGAGGTCTGCAGGCCGGTGACCCGGGTGCCCGCACCGGGGTTCAGGGGCTGGGTGGAGGCGTCTCCGCGCAGCGGCAGTACCGGCAGAGCGGGCAGAGCGGGCAGGTCGGTGGCCGCCAGCTCACTGCCCAGCGGCGCGTTGAGGTCCTGTTCCGGCTGGTCGCCGCTGACTTCGGCGCTCGGCGCGGGAAGGTGCTGGAGCAGCTGCGCCGGCACCGTGTGCAGCACCGCGGCGGGCCCCTGCTGGGTGACGGCGGGCAGGACCGCGGTGATGGTCTGCACCGGGTGCGCGCTGTTGACCGCATCCGCGGCGTCGTGCAGCCCGGGGTTCGTGGAGAGCTGGTCCAGGGGCGAGACAGAGGCGCCGGGGTCGACGATTTCGGCCGCGGACGCGCTGCCCGTTCCCACCATCAGCAGACCGCCGCTGACCAGTGCGACCTGCAGGGTGCGCTTCGTCTGGATACGCATGACAAATACTCCTTTGATAAAAATGGATTAATGGTTCATTCGAAAAACGGCACAAAAAGGCGCTTGACCGGTAATCGGATCGACCGCCGTGACAATGCCCGACGGGAGGACTTGCGGGCCGGAAAGGCCGGCGTGAATCAGTCCGGCGTGACGCCGGGCTGGATCTCCACTGACGTCACGGCTCGGCGCAGCACGTCATTCCGACGGTGCGACGGCTGCGCGTGTTCCGCCTCCGAGGGCTGCACCGCGTCACCACAACCGCGATCGTGGCCGGCGGTGAGCCCGGCACTGGCCGGAACCACGCAGGAAGGCAGCCACGATTCGCCGGCCGGCCCACTTGTGCCGTGCGCGGACGGGTGGTCGGTGTCCGGCTGACCGGCGATTTCGGGCATGACCGAGCGGACCGGGATCGACGCCGAGGCGTGGCCGGCGGGTCGTTCCCGCGGCTCGCTGGTCGCCGGTGCGCGCGTGAGGTCGTTCGGCGCCGCGGCATCGGGGCCGACGGGCGCGATGTGGTCGCTCGGGCTGTCGGCCGGCGCGACCAGTCCGGTCAGGTCGGTCGCCGCCACGGCGAGGATGTTGATGGGGACCGAAGCGCTGGTTTCGAGCACGTCGGCCAGCCGCGGCGTGTGCGTGGACAGGTCGCGTACGCGGGCCAGGGCGGGCGTCGCCGCGTCGTCAGCGTGCCGTGCCACGGGAACGGCTACCCGCGCAAGGACGGGCGACTCGCCGATGGTGGTCACGACGGCCGAAGCACTCGACCCGATCGGCCCGTCCGTGACCGGGGTGACGGTGCTGGCCGACGCCGTGGCCGTCAGCCACGCGATCGCGGAGACCGCGGCGGCGCCACCGAGCACGACCAGCGCGCGCACCAGGAACCGACCGGCGTTCGCCGTGTCGCCTCCCCGGCCCGTCGCACTCGTCACGATCTGGTTCCCGCCTGTTCACCGGCTCTTCTGCCATCGGCGATCAATCACGCCGATTCGTCATTCACTTTAATCACACGCCGTTCACCGGCCTTGCGTTACCCCGGTTCCGGGGCCGCATCGACGCGTATTCGGCCGGTGCGCGCGTGCACACCACGCGTTCGACCAGGGGAAAGCCACCTCGCCGAAGGCGAATAGGCGCGCACCGAGCGGACGTCGCCGATTCAGCCGATGTAGCTACAAAACCACGGAATTTCCTGGATTCTCGCAACACGATCGGGGGACCTGCGCGTGAACCACGGCCGCGGTGTGCACCCTCCCCACCGACGGCGCTTTCACCGACGTCGTCGATCCCCGTTTCGTTCTCACCCGAGGAGATCTCCATGATCAAGAAGATCGGCCTGATGACCGCCGCCCTCGCCGCCGGCGCGTTCCTCACCGGCGGGATCGCCGCCGCCGACACCCCGGGCGGCTCCGACCAGGTCGGCCTGGTGAACCTCGACAACACCGACGTGCTGCACAACGTCAACGTGGCACCGGGCATCTGCGGCAACGACGTCAACGTCCTCGGCGTCCAGGTCCCGATCCGCGACGCGCTCAACGGCATCGGAGTGCCGGTCCTGTCCCCGGGCGAGCACGAGGCAACCGGCGAGAACCCGTACAACTGCGCGGCAGGGGCAATCACCGACGGCGGCACCAGCCAGGGCAACTGACCTGGCGGCAGTATCTACGTGTCAGGGCGGGCACCCGCGGGTGCCCGCCCTGAATGACGTCTGGCTGCGGCCGGCGAACCGGCCAAGAACGTGTGGATGGTGCGCGTGCCCCCGACAGGATGCCACGCAAACCATCATCGACGACAACGTCGCTGACCAGGGCCATTGTTCCGTTCTCCTTCGATGCGGCCGAACTGCCTGCGATCTCGATGGGCAGCGGGATGACGTTCGAGCGGTTGAGCACTTGCGACACCGCGGCCAGGCTCTCGCCAACGAGGGTGACACGGCATGTCGCCTTCTGAGTCGCGTGGTCGTAGCGGATCTCGAGGCGAAGAGCCTCGAACAGCTGCCGGGTCAGCTCGTCAGGCAGGCCGTCCAGCCGAACGGAGCCGAGCGGCAGCTCGTGCAGCAGGTCGGCGTTTGGTGCCTGGCGAGCTGTCTCCTCGGCCTCTTCGAGCTGGGCTTCGAGACTCGCCTTCTCGACCTTGAGCTCGGCACGCCGCTCGTTGATGTCCCGCACCATCTCCTTGCTGACGTCGTCGGCGACCTCCAGCGTCCGGAGCAGGTTCTTGCTCTTCGTCGCGTTGTCGGCGAGCGCGCGCTCCAGCGCGCGGATGCGGTCGACGCGGTCTCGGCGGCCGGCGTGGTCGAGGTCCTTCAGGTTCCGATCCAGGAGGTCCTGCCGATAAGCCCCGAAGAGCCGCGAGTCCAGGAAGGATTCGAGCGCTTCGAGCAGCGAGTCCTCTCGGACGCGGCAGATCGTCGGATGCCCCTCTGACCGCCATGCGCGCTTCGGCGCGCAGGCGTAGTAGCGAAGCGCCGTCGGCTTGTTGCCGCACATCCGGCGGCCGCACAGCTCGCAGTAGACGAAGCTGCGGAGCGGATAAACCACCTTCGCCTGCGGGTCCCTGCTCTTGCCGGGCGACGTCCGCGAGCGCTCGCGCTGCGGCGCGACCTGCTGCGCCAGGACGAACGTCTCCAAGTCGACAAGTGCCTCGTGCGCCGGCTTCGGCGACCACACCCACTCGGTCGGCGGGTTCAGCTTGTTCTTGCCGTTCCCCTTCCTGGCCCGCCGGTTCCACACCATGTGGCCGGTGTGCTTCGGATTGGTGAGTACCTCGCGCACGCTCGAATACGTCCAGACCCCGACGGCGCGGGTCGGGTCCACCGGGACCGGCGGCGGGTTGGTCGTCAGGTCCTTGTTGAGCCGGTCGGCGATCGCCTGATACCCGAGACGTTCCGACACGCGCCACTCGTACACCTTCCGCACGACTGCGCCCTCAACCTCGTGGACCTTCAGCTTGGTCTTCTTCATCCCCTTGGCACGCTTGGCCGGCACCGGGTGCTTGATGTGGTCGGCTCGGTAGCCGTAGCACGGCTTGCCGACGTTGTAGCCCTGGTCGGTGTGCGTTTCGAACCCGTCCCAGCTCTTCTCGAGCATCTCGGTGACGTACCACTCGGCGACACCTTGCTTGACGCGCCGGGTCAGGATCTGGGTCGCGGTCTTCGTCCGCTTCCCGGGCTCGCTGATCCGCACGCCTTCGTCGACCGCGAACAGCGGGACGCCGAGTTGTTCGAGCTGGTGCTCGATCTGGGTGCCGATGTACGTCCGCCGTGCGATCCGGGAGATGTCCTCGCAGATGACGACGTCGAAGCGGCGGCCCGGACGCGCGGCCTCGTCGAGCAGTTCCTGGATACCGCCGTCGCGGGGGATGTCGATGTCGAACATTTCGTGCGCGCGGCTCCCGCTGCGCACGTCGGCTTCTTTCCGCCCGGACTCGATGTCGTAGAAGTACGCGGTGAGGCCGGCGTTCTCCGGCAGAGCCGCGACGCAGTTGCGGAATTGGCGCGGCAGCGAAAGCGTCGGATCCTGCTGGTCGTACGTCGACGTCCGGCCGAGGAACGCGACTCGGATGACGGCAGGCTCGAGCTGCACCGCCATCGGCGACTGCCCGACGAACGCGCTGACGCGGTCTACGCGGCGCGGTCCGGCCCATGCCCGGATTGCGTCTGGGCCGTGAGCCATGCCAGAACCTCCCGTATCGCGTGCGCCTGCGCTCTCGCAAGGCGCTCGCCGTCAGCACCCGTCACGACTCGGACCTCGAATTCGACGTGAGTTCCGTCCGTCGCGACGAACGGCTCGTCGCCGTTCATCGATTTTTGCCAGCTGTACCAGCTGAAACAGCTGTCCGACAAGACGGGTCACCTGGCACGGCGACGAGCTCCCTCGCCTTTGCGCAGATCTCCCACCGAGTTCGCCGGACGCCATCGACGCCGTGCGACTTCCGTGGCCGGGACGCGGTCGTCCACCCCGCCCGCGGTCGAAGTTCCGCGACGGGCTGCAGGCCAGCTGCACGGAGGCTGGCGCCGCTCTCGCCTTCCTGCGTGTAGGTGATCAGACGGAGGTACCCCATCGCTCGTGCCGCTCGCCAGGCTGCGCCGTAGAGCTTCGAGTTCGCGTTCGGCTCGCCGACGGTGCAGGTCCGCGTTACTTCGAGCGTGACGCCGTCGTCGAGATGGCGGGCGACGGGACGACCTGCCGTGGCGACACCAACCAGCCCGTCATCCCCGGTCACGCCGATCGCGAACTTCATTCCACGGGGCGGCCGGTGATGGCGGTGGTGAGTCTCGATGAACTGGCACGCTTGGCGGAAGGTGACGGGCACGATCGTCAGGCGCACGGCCCTGCCCCCGCCTGCGGTTGGGCGAGCTCGAAACGTCGCTCGTCGATCAACGGCTCGTGCACGTTCGGCGCCGAGGTCACCCACTGCTCGGCAGGAGCGGGACGGCCGGCCGCGGTGCGAGCCCAGACCTGGCGCCCCGTGTACTTGACGTTGGCGACGATCCGCCGGACGGTCTTCACGGTCCACCGCCCGCTGGGCGCCGGGTACTGGCGGAGATCGGCGTTCAGGCGTGCCACGATGGCGGCGAACGCCAGACCGTCGTGAGCTCGCCACACGAAGATCTGCTTGACGACCCCGGCGGTCTGCCAGTCGGGGACCAGAACCACCCGCAGCCTGCTGCGTCCGCTGAGATCGGTGACGCGTATGCGCAGCGCACGGTATCCGTACGGCGGAGGCCCGATCTGGTAACCGGCACGGACGAGTTCGATCATCGCCGCGCGGGCCCGTCGCGTTGTTTCGGCGTGGTGCAAGGCGAGCGCGTCCGGGCCCTCCTTCTCAGCGATGCCAGATCGGCTTGTCCACAGGTTTGCCCACAGTCGGGACCACCGCTGCAGACGAGGCTCGGTCACCGGTGTGCCGGCGCGATTGCAGTGGAAGCGGATCGTCATGCCGCTCGTCTCCAGCCCGCGTTCACGGCCGGCATGGTCGGCCGCGGAACTCCGCTTGCCGCCGCGGCGGCAAGCTCGACGTCATGGGCGTGCCCAAAGACGAGCACCTCGTGGTGCGCCGGCAGTGCGGTCGGCACGCCGGCGGCACGAGCTCGGGCAGCAGCCCGACGGGCAGCGAGCGAGGCGCGAGTGACCAGCCGGCTGCCGCGCAGTCCGGCGGTCAGGGCAACGCACCGCTCGATCGGCGCCAGCCCGGCCGCGGTCGCGGCGGCGATGAGCGGGGTGGTCAAGTCGGTCAACGTGCCGTCCGGACGCCGGCGCGGTCTTGCGACGATGACGATGTGGCCGCCGGAACGCAGCAGCGATTCGCAGAGGGACATCGTCGCGGCGATGTCGGCGAGCGCGAACTCGACCGGGTCGCGATCTGAACCGTTCGCTGGCCCCGGCTTCGTCCGCAGGGCGGTCAGCACGAGTCCGACTCGCCCGATCAGGCCGGCGGCGCGAGCGGTCGCGAAGACCTTCGGGTGGGCATCGAGGACCGAGCCGTCGCACCACGCGCCCGCGATCTTGGCGGCGGTGACGTTGGCACGGGCAAGGGACCACCACTGGGTGCGGCTGGTCAAGCCGAGGGCGTCCCGGCCGGCGCTTAGCGCTGCATTCAGCACGGTCCCCGCACCGCAATCAGGATCGAGAACGAGGTCGCCGGGTCGGCTGTAGACGGCGATCGCGTGCGCGGCGACGGCAGGAGGAACCCGCTCGTGGTCGATCTCGGTACCAGGCACACATCCGGCCTCGCGCAGCTGCTCAAGCGGGCTGCGCTGCCCCGTTGACCAGACCGACGATCCGGGTGATTTCAGCTGGTCATTCATCGGAGGTCTTCCCCCCATCTGCGGCGGGCTCGGTGGCCGGCTTGCGGGTGAAGACCAAGAGGTCGTCGTGCACGGATACGTGCCGCGCCGGCGGCACAGCGGGCTGTGCCACCGGTGCCGCGACAGCGAGGACCCCGTCACGAACCGGCGCGCGCAGCAAAGCGATGCGATCGAGATAGCGCAGACCAGCGCGGTGCGCGGCGCGCACGAGTGAGCCCGCGGGGTCGATGAGCCGACCCTGAACTCGATCACCATGCGTAATCACGGCGAGCATGCCGGTCGGGGTGAGCGCATCGGCCCAGTCCACCGGTCGGAACCAGTCGCCGGACCGCGGTCCGGACGCGGCGATGATGAGGTCGTAGCGGTCCGGACCGACCTCGATCGCGGTCGTGTCCGGTCCGGTCCGATCGCGCCCAGGCGGCGCACCGACCCCGACGTTGGTCGGACTGCCTGAGTCGGGTCGGGGTCCGGACTCGGACTTGACCAACGCATCGCCGTGGGGTTCGCCGATCGGGTCGTGAGACGCGACGGCGGTCTGGGTTTGTACGCGACGGCCAAGTCGGACCACAGTCCAGCTTGCTTCGTGCAGCCCGGCGTACGGACCGGGCCGGGACCGGTGTCGATCGCCGGCTTGCGACGACGAAGTAGGTGGCGCGGGGTAGGACGCAGGCGCGAGCAGGAGCACCCGCTGACCCGGCTGGGTGTAGGCGGTGACGATTTTTACGACCGCAGTCAGCAACCAGCTGGCGAGCAACCCGGTGCCTCCGAGGAATTCGTCTTGCGCGCACGTCCAGACAGTCTTCGGCCGGGCCGTTCCTGGACGGCGCACGGTGCGCAGACGCCGCACTCGCCGACGCTGCGGCAGCAGGATTGGGACGGTCGGCGGGTCGGCAGGGGCGCGCTGCCGCGAACCATCTTCCGGACGTTCGTTGTCGTATGCCGGGGTCATCGTGGATCTCCTCCGACGGAAGGGTGCTGCGTGTTCTGACACCCCTTAACTCCGACTGGAGGAACAATTTTGGACACGCATCCAAGAAATCGCCGAACGCCTCGATGAGGGCGCCCCCTCCGCCTACTAGAGGACTACTACGAATACAGGTCGCTCGTCGTTTTCAGCGTCAGCTAGTTGATCTTCACGCCGAGTGACCAGCAGGCCAAATAGTAGGCGTCTAGCAGCGCAAAGACACTTACTAGTCGAGCCCAAGCTCTAGCACGGTATTTCCGTGGTATCGGTCGTGGATTCATGGCGTCATTGTTGTTCACATCGACGCCGTGGGAGTCACGACATGTCAACGCAATCCGCTTTTCGTCGCCGTCACAACGAGGCCTCTCCGAACTCTCTGGACATCGCCCGGAACACGTTCACGTGGCTGGTGACCGGACCGCACCCGGTATCGCTGGACGGTCGACTCTTCGCCGGTCTCCCGGACCGGCACGTTCCGCTCGACGAGGTCCGCGATCGACTGCTGGCGCGCAGGTGCCCGCAGGCGACGCGTGACGCGGTGTGGGCGCACCTGGTGTTGCGCTCGCGGACCGAAGGAGCGACCTGGACGGTCGCTGCCGTGGGTGTGGCGCTGCCCGCCCTGACTTCGGCGGCGGCCACCTTGTCCCAGCGGTTCGCCGGCGATCCCGCCGACGTTCACGCCGAGGTGCTGCGCGGCTTCCTGACCGCGTTGTCGACGATCGATCTGCGTCCGCCGCGGATCATGCTGCGGCTGCGGTGGGCCGCCTATCGGGCCGGCTACGACGCGCTCGCCGAGGCGTTGGCCGGTCCGATTCCGGTCGCGCCGGGCTTCCGATCCACCCCGCCGCACACGCCGTGGGGACACCCGGATCTCGTCCTCGCGCGCGCCGTCGCGGACGGAGTCCTGACCCGGACCGAGGCCGCGCTCATCGGCGCGACCCGGCTGGAAAACGTGCCGGTGACGGACTGGGCCGCGCAGCACCAGACCGGTGAATGGGCCGCCTACAAGACGCGCAAACGCGCCGAACGCCGGCTCGTCGAGTACCTGCGCGAGGGCGCCGCCACGGCCGATCCGGCCGACCCGCTGATCGACCAGGTGGCCGCCGCGGTGGCCCTGGCACGCCCCGCCACATCCCCTCGCGAGACGCCGCGGTTGTCACCTTCCGTGTCCGACCCCAACGGCGCTTCGGAGCGGAAAGGTCGAGGCCGCGTGTCCAAAAGGGACGCGGATTCCGGAGTTCAGGGCTGCGGGACGAACCCGCGCTCAGCCCGAACTTCGGAGGTGACCCAATGCGCGTGATCGATGCCGAGAGCGGGCCGCGTAATGCTCGTCTCGACGGCGACCTGCAGCCGCCGGACCAGACCGCGGATGCGAGTCCGACCCCGTCCAATGCTCCGATCATTAAGCCAGGCGACTCGATTCCGGCGCGCCACCGGCGGTGGTCGCACATGGTGCTGGTGGTCGAGCTGTCGGCTATCGCGTTGTTGGCCTCGGCGTCGGCCGGACACGCCGAAACGATGGTCGTCGCCCTCGCCGGTTCGGTCACCGACGTCCTGAACAACGTCCGCAACTGGATCATGGGCATCCTGGCCGGCCTGGCCACGGTGTTCCTGTCCATCGGTGGCGTCCGCTACGTGATGGGCGGCGGCGACCCCGGCGAGGTCGAGAAGGCCAAGACGGCTTTCAAGTCCGCGGGCTGGGGCTACGGCTTGGCGGCGCTCGCGCCGCTGGTCGTGGAGGTCCTCAAAGGGATCGTGGGGGCCTGACCGATGGTCGTCAGCACCCCGCCCACGGTTCGCCCGTACCTCCGGTCCGGCAGCCCAGTCGAGGCTGCCACCGCCGCGGATCGACCGATGCTCGCCCCCGTCCGGCAGGCCTCCATCCGACGGCGGCGCCGGCGAGCGGGCTGGCTGCTGGTGCTGACCGTCGTGCTCCTGGCCGGCATTCTCGGGGTCAACGCGTGGGCCACGTCGGCCGCGCCTCGGCAGCCGCCAGCGGACCCGCCGCTGCCTCCTCCGACCGCGCTGCCCACGCCCACGACATGCAGCTTCCCCGGCCAGCTCGGCTGCACCTCGCCGACGCCGACCACAACGCCGAGCAAGCCGTGCACCGGCGAGAACTGCATTCCGCAGCCGACTCCGCCGGCGCCGAGCACGAACCCGCAGCAGCCGGGCACCGGCAGCGGTGACAGCAACTCGGACTGCGGCATCACCGACGTCGGCGCGTGCATCACCGAGGCGATCAACTCGGCGTTCCGCAGTGTCGTCGACGACGCACTCGATCCCATCCTCGAGCTGATCGGCCACACCGCGCTGTCCACGCCGACGATCAGCGACCTGCCCGGCATCGGCGAGCTCTGGAACAGCTCCTGGGAGATCGTGGTCGCCGCCTACGGGCTGCTCATCCTGCTCGGTGGCATCCTGCTGATGGGCCACGAGACCGTCCAGACGCGCTACTCGATCAAGGAGATCGGACCGCGGATCCCGATCGCGTTCATCGCCTCGGCGCTCTCGCTCTTCTTCGTCGACAAGCTCATCCGGCTGGCCAACGGCCTGACCCTGGGCGTCCTCGGAGACGGAGTTAACGCGCCCTCGCTGGGCAACACCCTCCGGGACGCCGTCCAAGGCATCGCGACGGGCGGCCTGTTCATCATCCTGGTCGCCCTGGTGCTGGTGGTGCTCGGCCTCGGTCTCCTGGTCGTCTACGTCGTCCGGATCGTCATCACCCTCGTCCTGATCATCAGCGCGCCGTTCTTCCTGATGTGCCACGGGCTACCCCACACCGAGCCGCTGGCGCACTGGTGGTGGAAGGCGATCACCGTGACGACAGGCGTTCAGTTCGCCCAGGCGCTGGTGCTGATCACGGCGATACGCACCTTCCTGTCCGGCGGCGTGCACCTGTTCGGCTCGACGCTGTCCGCGCTCGGCACGCTGATCGCCGCGATCGCCTTGTTCTTCGTCCTGTTCAAGATCCCGTTCTGGATGCTGAAGGCCGTCAAGGTCGGCTCCGGCCGTTCCTTCCTTGGCGGGTTGGCTCGCGCGTACATCGCGGCGAAAACCTTCGGCATGGTCGCGGGTAAGACCGGTGCGTTCGGCAAGGCCGGCGCCGCCGGTGCGACGACGAACGCCGGTCGCGGCGGCGGCGCGGCGACCGATCCACCGTGGCCGGCACAGCCGCGTTTTGCACCCAACCCCGACGTGGTCAACCGGCGGCTCAAAGCGGCCCACGACGCCGAGCGTGCCCGCGCAGCCCAGCGGCCGTCGCGTCCCTCGCAAGCGCCGCAGTTCCTGCAGCCCTCGCCCCAAGACAGCACCCACGACCCCGCCGTAATACCGGCGAACCAGGGATCGACCATGCCCGAATTCAGTTCCGCGCCATCGCCCGCCAAACCCACGCCACGGCGTCGACCACGGCCGCCAATGCCACCGCAGTTTCAAGCCGCCAACGGCTCGCGTCGACGCGGCCCAGTCTCATCGCCGGTCCGTGCGGCTTCGGTCCCACCGCAGCTGCAGTTCCGACCGGCAACGCCGCCCGCACCACAACCGCTTCCGGCCAAACCGGCCTCCGCACCTGCTGCGCCGGTGTTCCGGCAGGCGACGCCGGAGCCCCGTCTCGGTGACGCCCATCGCCGTACCCAGTCCGTTCCGCCGCCGATGTTCCGCGCGCCGAAGCCAGCCCCCGGAGGTGAAGCGAAATGAGCCAGCCCGTCCGGATTCCCGCCGACGTCGACCGCGAAGACCGGGTGATCGGTCCGCTCACCGCGCGACAGCTGCTCATCCTGACCGTCACCGGAATCGTGCTATACGGGATGTACACAGTCAGCCGCGCGTTCGTCCCGCTGGCGGTGTTCCTGGTCATCGCCATCCCGATCGGCGTGACCGCCGCGTTCCTCGCGCTGGGTCAGCGCGACGGCGTCTCCCTCGACCGGCTCGTCGTGGCGGCGCTGCGCCAGCGGATGAGCCCGCAGCACCGGGTCGCCGCGCCGGAAGGTGTCCGGCCCGCGCCCGAGTGGATCGGGCAGACCGCGAGCACAACCAGTTCTTTGGCGTCGGCGATCTCGCCGGCCGCGCTGCGGCTACCCGCCGAAGGGATCACCGACGCCGGTGTTATCGATCTCGGTAAGGACGGCGCCGCCGTGGTCGCGGTCTGCTCCACGATCAACTTCGGGCTGCGCACGCCTGCCGAGCAGGAGTCGCTCGTCGCCTCATTCGGCCGGTACCTGCACTCGCTGACCGCACCGGTCCAGGTGCTCGTCCGGGCGGAACGGCTGGACCTGTCGGGGCAGATCGCGGAACTTCGCGAACAGGCCGGCGGGCTGCCGCATCCCGCGCTGGAACGGGCGGCACATGAGCACGCCGAGTACCTCGACCAGCTCGGCCGCGCGACCGACCTGCTGCGGCGCCAGGTCCTGCTGATCCTGCGAGAGCCGCTGCGAACCACCGGCCCGACCGACGGGCTCGGTGGCGCCTCGCCGCTGGCCGCGCTGTCAGCACGACGAAGGTCAGCGAGGCAGGCCGCCTCGATCGACGACGCCGCCCGACGCGCCGCCGAAGTGCGCTTGGTGCGTCGGCTGGGCGAGGCAGTGGAACTGCTCTCGCCGTCCGGAATCGTGGTCACCCCGCTGGATGCCGGTCAGGCCACCGCGGTCCTCGCCGCGGCGTGCAACCCCGACAGCTTG
This sequence comes from Amycolatopsis sp. cmx-4-37, assembly GCA_049998055.1. GTDB lineage: Bacteria > Actinomycetota > Actinomycetes > Mycobacteriales > Pseudonocardiaceae > Amycolatopsis. Next base: position 99,397 of record JAEBEK010000014.1, read on the forward strand.
ATCCCGCCGAACTCCGACCTCGCCGGCTCCGACGAGGTCATCACCACCGCCCCGGACGAGAGCTGGAACGACACCGCATTCGGCCACACCGCGTTGGCCACCGAAGACGCTGCCGAGCCCGCGTGGGAGGACGACGAAGACCCCGACGACTACGACGACGTCGCAAGGAGGAACCGCCGATGAAGAGGACCAGGCACCGCGACGCCGCAAGCAGGCAGGCACCCGTCGGGCAGGCCGGCGCGTTCACCCCGGACGCCATCTCCGTGCGTCCTCGAACGCTCGAAGTCGGAGGCGAATGGGTCGCGTCCTTTGCCGTCACCGGCTACCCGCGCGAGGTCCACCCAGGCTGGCTGCAGCCCCTGCTGACGTATCCTGGGCGAGTCGACGTCTCCCTGCACATCGAGCCGATCGACCCCATCACGGCGGCCAACAGGCTGAAGAAGCAGCTGTCGAAGCTGGAGTCCGGCCGCCGGCACAGCAGCGACAAGGGACGGCTGATCGACCCCCAGGTCGAAGCAGCCACCGAGGACGCCTACGACCTGTCGGCCCGGGTCGCCCGCGGCGAGGGCAAGCTCTACCGGCTCGGGCTTTACCTCACCGTGCACGCCGTGACCGAGGAGGCGCTCGGCGACGAGGTAGCCGCGATCCGGTCGCTGGCGGCATCGCTCCTGCTGGACTGCAAACCCACCACCTACCGCAGCCTGCAGGGCTGGATCACCAGCCTGCCGATGGGCCTCGACCTGGTCGGCATGCGCCGCACCTTCGACACCAGCGCACTGTCCGCGGCGTTCCCGTTCACCTCGCCGGACCTGCCGCCGCCGGACCCGACCTCGGTCAGCGCGCCGAGCGGGGTGCTCTACGGGTTCAACGTCGGCAGCCAGGGCCTGGTACACCACGACCGGTTCGCCCTCGACAATCACAACAGCGTGATCCTCGGCCGGTCCGGCGCCGGCAAGTCGTACCTGGTGAAGCTGGAGCTCCTACGCAGCCTGTACCGCGGGATCGAGATCCACGTCATCGACCCGGAAGACGAGTACGCCCGTCTGGCCGCCGCGGTCGGCGGCACCTACGTCCACCTCGGCGCCAAGCAGGTCCGCCTCAACCCTCTCGACCTGCCGATCCACACCCGACCGGATGGGCGCCGCACCGCACCTCGAGACGCGCTCATCCGCCGGTCGCTGTTCCTGCACACCGTCCTCTCGGTTCTGCTCGGCAACGAGCTCGCCGGGGCCGAACGGGCAGTGCTGGACCGGGCGATCACAGCGACCTACCAGCGCGTCGGGATCACCTCGGATGCGCGGACCTGGACCCGACCCGCGCCGCTGCTGGCCGACCTGGCCGAGGCCCTCTCCGACGCCGGCGATCCAGCCGGAACCGAACTCGCGGCGCGGCTGCACCCGTACATCACGGGCGCGTTCTCCGGCCTGTTCTCCGGGCCGACCACGACGCGCCCGCAAGGTCACCTGGTGGTGTTCTCGCTGCGCGACCTCGCCGACGAGCTCAAGCCGATCGGCACCCTGCTGACCCTCGACGCGGTGTGGCGGCAGGTCTCCAACCCGGCTATCCGCAAACCGCGCCTGGTCGTGGTCGACGAAGCCTGGCTGCTCATGAAGGAGCCCGCGGGCGCGGAGTTCCTGTTCCGGATGGCCAAGGCCAGCCGGAAACACTGGGCCGGCCTGACCGTGGCCACCCAGGACACCGCGGACGTCCTGGGCTCGGACTTGGGCAAGGCGGTCGTCGCGAACGCGGCCACCCAGATCCTCCTCCGGCAGGCCTCGCAGGCGATCGACGAGATCACCCGCGCCTTCGACCTGTCCATGGGCGAACGCCAGTTCCTCCTGTCCGCCGACCGCGGCCAAGGACTGCTCAGCACCGGCACTCAGCGAGTGGCGTTCCAGTCCATCGCGTCACCTGTCGAACACCACCTCGTGACGTCGAATCCCGCGGAGATCGCGGAGTACGCCGACGCCTCGCCCGAAGTCGAAAGCTCCTTCGTCGAACTCGACGCCGCCTGACATTCGTATGCACCGAGGGGATATCCATGTCTGCTTCAGCCGCTCGCCGTCCTGCCAAGTTGCTGACCCAGAACAGTGAGATGCGCCAGATCGGCGTCTGGAACTGGTCGCTGCCGGCCTGGGCCGGGCGACTGGCCGACGGCCGCACCTACAACACATGCCCGAGCGCCGGGGTCTGCGCGCAAGCCTGCTACGCCCGGCACGGCACGTACACCTGGCCCGTCGTCCGTGCCAAGCACCAGGCAAACCTGATGTACGTCCTCGACGACCTGGCCGGCTGGCGAACCGCGATGGTCGACGAACTCGGCGCGGCCAAGTTCCGCGGTAGCTGGATCAGGATCCACGACAGCGGCGACTTCTTCTCCGACGACTACCTGCTGGCCTGGCTCGACATCTGCAGGACCCGCCCGGACACGAACTTCTACGCGTACACCAAGGAGGTTTCCCGGTTCCGGTCCCTCGTCGAGCCTGATCCGCCGGCGAACTTCTTGTGGGTCTACTCGTACGGCGGCAAGCAGGACGCCGCGCTGAACCCGGCCGTGGACCGCGTCGCCGACGTGTTCCCGGACGAAGCAGCGATCGTCGAGGCGGGGTGGGCGTCGCAGGAAGCCAGCGACCTTCTCGCGGTCCTTGGTCCGCAGCTGGTCGGCGTGCCGGCGAACCGCATTCCGAGCTACCTCAGGCGTCTCGCTGGACGCCGGTTCTCCGAATGGCAGGCCGAAGTCGACGCCGAGCGTACCGCCCGCCGCACGCGCCTGCGGTTGGTCGTCGACAACACCCGTTCCGGCGCGTTGCAGTCGCGCGCCACCGAGACCAGGCCTGAGCAAGGCGGCCAACCGCGAGCTGCCTGATCCAGCGCTCCAAGTCCGTCGGCCGCTTCCACGGGAGGTCTTGATGTCTTGGCCGTTCGCCCTGTCCACAGCTCTCGCCTCACCTGCCGGCGACTACCTACGCGACCCGCTCGGTGCGTTCCAGGCCGTGCTGACCCACCTCCGCGATCTCGTCTTCACCTGGGGGCCGATCGCCGGGCCGGTACTGGCCGTCGCGACGACCACCGCGGTGGTCGCTCGACGCCGCTGGCGCCGCCGCTACCACGAGAGCTTGGTCAGCGACGCCCGGTTGGTCACCGTGCTGGCGCCGCCGACCGTCGACCCGTCCGGCGCGATCACCGTGTGGTCCAACCTCGTCGGCCTGCTGCGACCGGGCTGGCGGCGGCGCTTCGGCGGGCAACCTCACCTGGCTTTCGAGTTGACGTTCACCGACGACAGCGTGCAGATCCGCTTATGGGTGCCTGGCCTGGTGCCGCCGGGCATGGTCGAGCGCGCCATCGAGGCCGCCTGGCCCGGCGCGCACACCCGCGCGACGCCGGCCAAGGCCCCGATCCCCACGGCCGCGCCGGCGGGCCGGCGAATCGAAGCAGTGGGCGGCGAGCTGCGGCTGGCTCGCTCGGAAGCACTCCCGATCCGTACCGAGCACCCCGCCGACCCGATCCGGGCCTTGCTCGGCGCCCCGGTCGGGCTCGGCCCCCACGAGCGGGCCTGCGTGCAGATCCTCGCCCGTCCCGTCGCCGGGCACCGCGTGACCAAGGCACGGCGCGCGGCGAAGCGGGTGCACGCTGGCAGCTCGGTCAACCTGGTCGGCCGGCTGCTGGACATCGTCACGCCAGGCAAGACCGCGAAGCCGTCGTCCAGTGCGCGGACGCCGGGGCTGGATCGGCAAACCAGCCTGGAGTTCGCCGCGCAGGACCGCGCCGTCGTGGAGAAGCTGCGGCAGAACCAGTTCGAGACCCGCATCCGATACGCGGTCGCCACTACGGTCCCCGAGCACGCGACGACCGCCGAAATCCACGCGGTCCGGGAGGTGCTGCGGGGACGCGGCCACGCGATCGCCTCGGCGTTCGCCGCCTTCTCCGAGCACAACTACTTCCGCCGGATCCGGCTCCGGCGGGCCCCAGTCCAGGTGCTGGCCGAACGCCGTTTCGGCAAGGGCGACCTGCTCTCGATCCCGGAGCTGGCCGCGCTCGCGCACCTGCCGATCGACGAAGCCACGCCCGGCCTGCAGCGCGCGGGCGCGAAGGCCGTGCCTCCGCCGCCCGGCATCGCGACGGCTGGCGACTTGATCAAGCCGCTCGGCTTGTCGGACTCGGGGCACTCCCGGCCGGTCGGCCTGCATGTCGCCGACGCGCGTCATCACCTGCACATCCTCGGCGCGACCGGCTCCGGCAAGTCGGAGCTGATGGCCCGCCTGATCCTCGACGACGCCGAGGCCGGCCGCGGCGTGGTCGTCGTCGACCCGAAGGGCGACCTCGTGTCGGACCTGCTGATGCGGCTGCCCGAGGAACTCGGCGAAAAGGTCGTCCTCTTCGATGCCGACTCGCGCTCCCGGCCGCCGGTGCTCAACCCCCTGGAGGGAGCAGACAAGGCCCGCGCGGTCGACAACCTCGTCAGCATCTTCTCCCGGATCTACGCCTCCTCGTGGGGCCCGCGCACCGACGACATCCTGCGCGCCGGCCTGCTCACCCTGACCGCGATGCCCGGCACGCCGACCCTGGTCGACCTGCCGAAGCTCCTCACGGTCCCGGCGTTTCGGCAGCGGGCCTGCGACCAGATCGACGACGACGTGCTGCGCGGGTTCTGGTCCTGGTACGACGCCCTGTCCGAAGCCAGCCGGGCGCAGGTCATCGCGCCGTTGATGAACAAGGTCCGCGGCTTCCTGCTGCGCCCGTTCGTCCGCGCCGCGATCGCCGGCGGGACGTCCACGGTGGACATGGACGAGGTGCTCAACACCGGTGGCGTTTGCCTGGTGCGCATCGCCCGCGACGCGCTGGGGATGGAAACGGCGCGGCTGGTCGGCTCGATCGTCGTCGCCCGCACCTGGCAAGCCGCCACCCGCCGGGCCCGCGTCCCCCAGCGTCAGCGGCGCGACTGCGGGCTCTACGTCGACGAGTGCCACAACTTCCTGAACCTGGCGTACCCGCTGGAAGACATGCTCGCCGAGGCCCGCGGATATCGCCTATCGATGACCTTGGCCCACCAGTACCTCGGCCAGCTCCCGAAAGAACTCGAAGAGGGCATCAGCACGAACGCCCGGTCGAAGATCTTCTTCAACGCGTCCCCTGAGGACGCGAAGCGGCTGGCACGCCACACCATGCCGCGGCTGAGCGAGCACGACCTGTCCAACCTGGGCGCCTTCCACGTCGCCGCCCGCCTGGTCCTCGGCGGCGAGGAAGCACCGCCGTTCACCGCGGTGACCGAAAAGCTGCCGCCCGCGGTCCCCGGCCGTGCCAGGGCGATCCGCAAAGCAGCCCGGATCAACACCCGGCCACCCGTCGCCGAGGTCGAGGCCATCACGCCCGGAGCCGCAGCGCCCACCGCCGATCCCCGCCGCGCCGCCTAAGACCGGAGGTACTCCCGATGATTTCTAACCCCACTCCTCAGCGGGCGTTGCGCGGACACATGCCGCAGCGTCCCACTCCACGAGCGGCCACCACCGGCGAGCACCACACCCAGCTCGCCGGGCGGCTGACCCAGCGCGACCGGTGGCTGGCCCGAATGCTCTACGAGCACAAGGTCTTCACAACCCAGCAGATCGTCGAGCTCTGCTACCCGAGCATGCGCGCGGCCAATCACCGACTGCTCGACCTGTTCAAGTGGCGGGTCGTCGATCGGTTCCAGCCGTTCGTCACGACCGGCACCGCCCCGATGCACTACGTGCTCGACATCGCCGGCGCGGTCGCCCTCGCTTACGAGGACGGGCTCGATCCGAAGTCGATCGGCTACCGGCACGAAGACGCGATCGGGATCGCGCACTCCCTGCGTCTGGCCCACACGGTCGGCGTCAACGGCTTCTTCACCTCCCTGGTCGCGCTGGGTCGACGTCCCGGGGTTCCAAGGTCGCTGACGGCGTGGTGGTCCGAGCTTCGGTGCGGACGCCTGTTCGGTGACATGGTGCGTCCCGACGCCTACGGCCGGTGGCGCGAAGACGACCATCAGCTCGAGTTCTTCCTCGAGTTCGACTTCGGCACCGAAGACCTCGGCAAGCTCAGCCGCAAGCTCTACGGCTACGAGAAGCTCGCCGCCGCGACCGGCATCACCACCCCGGTCCTCATCTGGCTGCCCACCCATCGGCGCGAGACGTCCGCGCGCCGAGCGCTCGCCGACTGCCTGTCCCAGCTCGACCAGCCGAGGTTCGTGCCGCTGGCCACCACCGCCGCGGACGTAGCCGGTGACCCCGCCGCCGCCCGATGGCTGCCGATCGGGTCGGCAACGCCTCACCCCGGCCGGTTGCGGCTGGTCGAACTCGGTCAGCTCTGGCCCCAATCTGATCTGTCCGACGATGTGCCGACGTCGGGCCCGGTTCCGGCCCAGCAGGGTCCAGCGGCTCTGACGGTTCCGGATCCGCTCCCGCCAGCGTCGCCGGCCAGCCGCTTCCGGAGGCGCCCGTGAAGTTCGCCTACACCGCGGTCGTGGTCATCATCATCCTCATCGGCGGCATCGGGCAAGGCGTCGTAAAGGCCGTGCTCGGCAGCAGCACCGAACCGAGCCAGGAGGCGATCGCCGATATCCCCGGTGACTACCTCGCCCTCTACCGAGCAGCAGCTGCCGCGTGTCCCGGGTCGGGCTGGTCGATCCTCGCGGCCATCGGCAAGGTCGAGAGCGACCACGGCCGCAGCAAGCTGGTCGGCGTAGCCGAGGGGACGGAGAACTCGTTCGGCGCCCGCGGGCCGATGCAGTTCCTCCAGTCCACGTTCGACGGAGTCGTCGCCCGCCATCCGCTACCGCCGGGCGGCAAGACCCCGCCGTCGCCATGGGACAAGCACGATGCGATTTACGCGGCGGCGTACTACCTGTGCGAGTCCGGCGCGCCCGGCGACATTCGCAAGGCGCTGTTCGCCTATAACCACGCGGACTGGTACGTCGACGAAGTCCTCGACCAAGCCGAGAGGTACAGCAAGGCCGCGGTCGGCACCGGCCGCTGCGACGACATCCAGGCACCGAACGCCGCCACCGCAACGGCGATCAACTTCGCCTGCGGCCAGCTCGGGCTGCCGTACCTCTGGGGCGGGAACGGCCCGTTGAACGGCGACAGCGGCTTCGACTGTTCGGGCCTGACCAAGGCGGCTTACGCGGCTGCCGGCGTCACCCTGCCGCGCACGGCTCGGACTCAGTACGCCGCCGGCCCGCTGGTGCCTGGTGGTCAGCCGCTGCTCCCCGGCGACCTGGTCTTCTACGGCACGCGCAGCAATGTCCACCACGTCGGCCTGTACATCGGCGCGGGGAAGATGGTGCACGCCCCGACCTTCGGCGAGCCAGTTCAGGTCAGCTCGTACCGCTGGAACGGGGATGACTACCTGCAAGCCTCCCGCCCAGCCGATTAACATTTTACGGGCCACATGAAGGTGCTCGTGACCAACTGCCCAACACCTCCTGCACATACAACAGTTTTCACATACACTGCCTGTCAGCGAGACAACCGCGAGAAGGGGCGGCGTTGACCCGTAAGATCCCGCGCACCAGTAAGGTGTGGATGACGAATGCGCCAGACTGGATAAAGAATGCCTATCGCCTTCGACTTGAGATCGAGTACCGGAAGTGCCACGGAAACTCGTTTCAGCAGCTCTTCAATAGAATCATGCGCGCCATGCATGGGTCAGATTTTTCTGAAAGTGCAGCAATGGGCAACGAAGGCGATTTGGGGTGCGACGGGTTCCTCACATCTCGGAAAACCGCCTTTGCCGCCTACGGTCCAGCCCCATACTTCCGCCTCGGCGATGCACGCACGAAGATGCGAGCCGACTTTGCACGCCTACAAGAATGCTGGGAAATACCCACTCAGGTTGAGACGTGGGTATTCGTTGTCAACTACCCTGGCGTACACCCGTCACTGCTGCAAATATCCGACGAGCTCGCTCGCACTAGCGATGTTTCAAGCATTCACGTGTGGTCAAGGAGCGACCTTACCCAACAGCTGCTGCTCTGGGGTCGACGAGACTTCGTGGAAGTGGAGTTCGGCAGTGTCGACGTCGGCAGCAAACTACTCGCCCCGCTTTCAGTTGTCCCAGAGGACACGGCACTTCCCAGCGATCAGGCCCAACTTGCCCATCGTCGCCTATGGGCACGCCTGACATGCAACAAAAAGGAGATGGAAAAGCTTGACAAGAAGTGGCTCGCAAGCCTGGCAAACAACCCATGGAAGAGCCTGTTAGCGCATACTCAGATACTCCTCGGCGCAATGGCCTCAGGCACAATGTCCGACGCATACGACGTAATAAAAATGTCAATTCGAACACTGCAACGAGAGTCAGGGCTCAACGGAAAAGAAAACAGGATCAGGATCGAAAACGCTTGGTCGATCCCGATGAGGATCCTTATGAAGGACGACTACAAGGGAGTCGAATTCAAGCTCCCCCGAGATCCCGAAGGGATGACCGTTGAAGCAGCAGAAATATGTATGACCCAAGAGAGGCTGACTTTGGCTCTTATAAGAATGCAGTCTCGAATCCTCAAGAACTGGGAAACCGATGTGCTTGAGGACGTGTGGACATGGGCATCCGAAGACATCAAAATCCATCCGGACTGACAATCAGACTGAATCACAGCAGCTTCAGGAATTCGAGCATCGCCCGATCGCGCTTCAGGTCACCGGAAAGTCGACGGAGTTCCTCTCGCTGTGCCAGCGCCACCTCTCGCCAGCCAGGTTCCAGCGTATTGCCCGCGTGGAAGACGATGTCGGTTCCGAGGTTCCAGATCATGCTGTTCACGGTGGCGCAGGCCACGGCGAGCGAGTCGACGTCGCACCCGATCCAGCGGGTCGTGCGCGGGTCTCGGCCCCGCTCGCGCATGACTTCCGCGGCCGCGCGGAACATGCCGCCGGTCCCCATCATCGGGTCGGTGACGTTGCCGTGCTCCTGGATGTCGGACATGCCGGCGAGGATCTTCGCGACAGACCCGGGCGTGTAGAACTGACCACGAGCCTTAAGCGCCGACTTCGGCCGGAGAACGGTCAGCACGGTGCCGAGCAGGTCGACATCGAACCGCCGTTCCGTGCCGGTGAGGTGTGGTTGCCCTGCTCGCAGCGCGGCCTGCGCGACGGCCAGTGCGTGGCCACGCACGTCGCGGTCAGGATCATCGAAGATCCACGCGATCATCGGATGGAGGAGGTGCGTGATTTCGGCGCGGTGCCGGATGACCGACGACCACGTGTGCCGGGCGAAGTCGTGGAAGGTGTCGGCGTCCCAGCTGAGCACCGATTCGCTAACGTTGTGCCCGCACGAATCTTTCTCTGGCAAGGCGGCGAGCGTGGCAACAACTGAAACCGGGATATCAAGCCGACCGGTTCCGTAGGTTCGGTGCCATGCGGACTCGACTGCCGTGGCGATCTTATGCGCAAATTGCCCAGCATCGACAGAAGTAGAGATTGCACGACGGGATGAAGACACGGGAGTTCCCTCCAGATATCAGAGGCACAGCACGGCGCCACACCGCAGGTACGAGCCGTGCGCTAGACTGCAGGCTCGCGCGCCCTTCTGGGGTGTGCGGTGTTGGAGCCCGGCGGGTGGTTGCCGCGCCTCTCCGGAGGTGTTCACCCGCCGGGCGTTACTAACAAATTTGGAATCGAATTTCAGCGGTCCCAGTTGTGCCGCTCAAGATGTGTCACGTCGGTCTTTGCCGCCGCAGCGATAGCGTCGGGCCAACGGAGCCCTTTTGCTTCGTAATGCTGTACCGCGTCGGCCAAGGCCTCGGCCCGCGGAGTGAGTCGCCAGCCGAGCGATCGGAACAGCGTGACCGCCCGGGTTTCCCGCGTGCAGGTCGCGGTGACGGCGTCCACGCGCAGATCTGCGGCCACGTGACCGAACAGCGTCGCCGGGTATCCGTCGAGGAACAGCGGGGTGTCGGGCGGCGACCACCCGGGCAACGGCGTCATCTCGGGTGGATGCTGACGCCCGACGTGGCAGGCGACTGCCAGCAAGGCCACGTCGCCGAGCGTCTGGTCATCCTCGACGTTGTCGATCTGGTGCGCCAGGCTGGCTGCAGCTCGGATGGCGTCACCCCACGTCCAGGACGCTTCGAACTCCTCCGAGAGCCGCGCCAGGCGAGTTGCCTTCTCGGTGAGCCGGAACCCGAACGCCGGATAGCCGGCCGAGGCCCCGGTGAAGCCATCGAGGTATTCGGGAGTAGCCCCGAGGCCCTGCAGGACATGGCCGTGCAAGCCGAGCGGGTCGTGGTCGTCGAAGGCGGATGCGGTTGACGTGCCGGCGGGCAGATGGGTTCGCCGTTGCGCCCCGGCGTGGTTGGTGACGTAGCGTAGGCGGCCGTAGAGCTCGGCGCAGCCCAGGATTGAAGGAGTCATCGCGCGCCCCGGCCGATTCACGCGACCGCGGGAACGCCGTGCGAAGCAGCCAGATCCTCGAGAGTCGTCGCCACGGGTGAAGCTGCCGCGTGGCCAAGCCGGTCCAGGATCCGATCTGCAACGCGGAGCACGCACTCCGCCGAAGTGCGTGCCGTCTCGCGATCGGCCGCCCAACCGGCGACGTAGGGCACGGAGTACGCCAGCGTGTCCATGCCGCAGACCGCGGCGACGACGCACGCCACCGACTCGGCCTCGACCTCCAGCACATGCCGTGGCGTGGTGGCCAGACGGCTTTCGTGGTCGCACAGGATGTGCGCCAGCTCGTGCGTCAGCGTCTTCGCGGCCTGCGCGGGTTCGACGTCGTCGCGCACGGTCACGCGTCGCTCGGAGAAGACGGTTCGGCCGAAGGCGCCGCCGCAGTCTCCACGCTCGACCGTGAAGCCGCATGCGCCGATCTGGGCGGCGACCCCGTCCCACAGGCCGCGTGGCGCGTCGCCGCAAAGCGCGATCGGTTCCGGCGGGGACGGCTGCGCGGCCCGCGGATCCCCCTGCAGCTGGGAGACGTCGACGACCGGCACGAGCATGAATCCCGACAACGCGGGCGCCTTGTCCGGATCCGTCTCGGCGTCTTCGGTCGGTTTGGTGTTCTCGTCTTCGGTCGTCCTGCGGAAGCACGGCTTCCAGATTTTGATCTTGTGCGTGCCCTTGCGCATGAAGCCGTAGCCTTCGCGCTTCCACTCCGAGAGCGGCCGAACGTCGGTGGCTTCGGGGCACTGCTGCAGGATCATGATCAGGTTGTTGAGGCTGTAGCGGCGCAGCCAGGCGCGTGAGGTGATCAGCTGCTGCCAGCCGTCCGCGGTCATCAGCTTGTCCACGCCCTCCAGCAGCTGCTCGCGGGCAGCTTCGAGGCGCTCGGCGCGTTCTTCGGGCGAAACCGTGCGTCGGGCCTTCGTTGCGGCCCTGGACGGTCGACGGGGTGTGCGCGTCATGACGGATCCCTTCGGATGGGGTTGGTGCGGTGTTGGTGGTTCGGTGGTGTGCCGGGGTTGCCGTCCCGGAACACCACGGCTGTGGGTGGTTCTCGTTATTCGCGAGCTGTCAGCTTTTGGCGCGTTCCCACTCGAAATCGGCGCCGATCGCGTACCGGCCGTCCGCCTCTCGGACGACTTGCGTCGGCACGTATCCGTTCTGGATCGCGGCGAGCGGATCAAGGAGCATGATCGTGCTGTCCTCCCAGTACGCCACCGTGGCGCCCGGGTACTGCCGCCCGCAGGCGTTGAGCCAGGCGACTACGACGACCGCGACGTCGGGGCGGAAGCGCGGGGTCCCGGACCGGCTCCAGCCGGACACGGGGTCCACCTGGGCCGGGAAGCCTGGATCGCTGCCGGTGGCGTTGATCTTGACCAGGACTTCGCCCGCCTCGGGCGGGAGCCGGTAAGCACCGGCGAGCAACGCTTGCTCGGCGGCGACGTCGGCGGCTGGTGTGGTCAGTTCCCATTCCCACGCACCGGCGCCGATCGGGTAGCGGCCATCGGCGCCCGGTTCGATGCGTTCCGCCCGACCGGCCGCGGTTTCGGTGATGGCGACTGCCTCGCCGTCGAATGCGGCGGCGATGGCACCGTGGCAGTCGCTCAGCCAGGCGACCAGGGCTTCGGCCGCCGCGCGGCTGAAGCGCGGCCGAGCGAACCCGTTCCAACGCTTGTCCTCGATCACGGCCGGGAAGACGGCGCCGGAGTCGGCCACGGTCACGTAGACCTCGCCCGACTGGGCGCAGTCGCCCGCTGGTGCGGTGTTCATCGGGAACCTCCGTAGACGTTCAGGCGGCGGGAGGAACCGAGTGCAGACGTCGAGTCGGCGCATAGGTGCCGACGACGTGGGTTCCTTCGTGCAGCACCGTCAAGGCGGCGTGCGGCATCGGTTCTCCGGCGTACGGGGTGTGCATGATCAGCCGTCCGGCGAGGTCGCCTTCGGCGTCGTCCGGCACGCGCCGGATGGTGAAGGTGAAGGCGCCGCGCGGGTCACCGACCGAAATGGACACCGTGACCGCGTCTTCGGATTCGTCGGTGTGGACGGCCGCACTGTTGCACCAGGACAGCGAGATCCGCTCGGGATCGTGCGGACCTTCGCCGTAGTCCGGGTCGGTGTCGGCCGTCGGCTCGAAGTCGGCACACGCGGTATCGCCGGACGTCGATTCGTAGCCGTCCGGAGTCTCGGCCAGTTCCTCCCGGCACGCTCGGCACCGATGCGTCGGAGCCGAGTCCGTGTCGAACTGCAGAGTGATCGATTCGGCGACGTCGTCGGACAGCCCCATCGGGGTTCCGTCCACAGAGAGCACAGCAAACATTTCAGCCTCACAAGGAAGTAGAGGTGAGCGCACAGCTCACGAAGACGCGGGACCGCCCGCGCAACGGCGAAGATCAGAAGACGGAGAAGCCGACGCGACCGGTAGCGCATGCCGGGCACGCGACGGTGCCGGATTCGTCGTCGACGTCGGCGGCGTTGTCGAAGTCCCAGGCGTCGGCGTCGCAGTCGTCGGGCCGGAAGTGCCACGATCCCGACTCCGCCGACCAGCGCATCCCGCACGATCCGCACCCGGCAAGACAGGTTGACGCGCCGAACCCTTCGATTTCGAACAGCGAGCACAGCAAGTCGTCGCTGTCCCCTGAGATGCCGGCGACGCCGACCAGGGCCGCCGTGAAGTCGCCCGTCTCGCCGACCAGGTACCACCCGGCCTGGACGGTGTAGGCGCGTTCGGTGATCTCCCACCGGTCGGCGTACGCGTGCCCGTACCGGATCGCTCGGCTATTGGCTTCCCGGGAAAAGCGGTAGTCGACGCCGACCAGCGCGAAGGGCCGGACGACGTGCACGGCCGTCACTGTGCGTCCCTCGGACAGGTAGGTCTGGCCCGCGTCTTCCTGCAGCACGTCGCGCGTGTCGACGTACCCGGCAGCCTGCAGCTCACCCAGCACGCCGGACACGGACCGGTCGGCGACGTGGGGATACTTGGGCGTGTCCGGCCGGAAGTCCGCAACTTCGATACGCGCGTACGGCTCAACGGCGTACACGCACTCCGCGTACGTGGCGAACTTCAGCGCATCGTGAAGCCGTCGGCCCCATGGGTGGTCGGAGCTATCCACCAAAGCTTGGATGGTTTCCGTCGCATCGGCAGTAAGGGAGAATTGAGATACGCACGCCTCAAGCATGGTCATCACTGAGCCTTCGGTCAGGTGAGCGGTGTTGGTTGGCGAACCGGAGAGTTTGGGGTTGCCGTCCCGTTCTCTCCTACATTCGATTTTAGGACTCGGCCACAGGAAATCAAGACCCCCAACGGGTTATTTCCCGACAATTATGCGCTCCTCGCAGGCCCGTCGAGTCAGACCAAGGGGCCAATAGCTGGAAGCAAACACGCAGGTCAGCGCGCCACTGAAACATAGACGAACAATTGTAAGAATAAACAAAGAGCAAGACAAATAGACCGCGAGAGATGAAGATGAGAAGACGAGTGAAAAGATTTTGTTCGGATGAATTCAGTAACACGTCAACGAAGCTGTCTGCAGCGCGCCCCTACCGACTGTTCACATGCCTGCCTGCATCCGAGTCGGGCGTCACATCGGTAGGCACCATAAGCGTTCCGACCTGGCGCTTCATATGCTGGCGGGGGCTACCGCTCTAACAGGCACCGCGAGAAGACCGTCGCAAGGACCTTGCGGAGGTAGCACCCTCCACCGGTCAACTAGCTGCTGCACTGCCGGCGGCATCCTTCCACCGCGCGCCGCCTCGACGCTGGAGGAAATCCGCGAGATTGAGAGTCTCGGCGCTCACCTGCTGGTCGATCTCGGCGAGCGTCGTGCTCAGAAGCGCGACGGTCCGCGGAATAGCCGCGTACTGGCCCAACCGTGCCTGCATACGAATGATATCGCGGTAGACGCCTTCGTTGTACTGGTCGAACTTGCGAGCTCGTTCAAGCAGAACCAGTGCGGTCTCCGGGGAAATGTCGCCGTCGGCGCGGATAAGCGCGCCGAGCGCGTCCAAGACGTCTCGGCGGACGGATTCCCGGAAGGGTTCGATCCATTGGGCGAGCAGATCCTCGGCGAGGTCGCCCCGGTACAGCTCGACCGCGTCGCGGAGGCCGGCACTGCCGTGCTCGTCCGGTGGGCGCTGCGCCTGCAGAACGCGCTGCAGCTGCCAGAAGTCGACGTCGAGGAGTCCGTCGCTGAGCCGGTAGCGACCGTCCTCGTTGAGGACGAGGTGGCCGTCGGTGGCGTCGGCGAGCGCGCGGCGCAACGTCGAGAGGGTGTTGTGGAATGAGTTGTACGGCCGCGGCGGGCGGCTGTCGGGCCAGACGGCCTCGTTTAGGACCTCGCGCCGGACTCCCTGGGGATGTAGCGCGAGGAAGACGAGCACTTCGCGCTGCTTCGGCGTGAACGCACCGCCCAGCTCGCGAACACCCGCTTCATCCCGTACGGCAAGTTGGACGCGGCCCAGCACGCGCAGGAACAGCCGGGGCTGTTTGGTGCGGACCGGCGGTTCCTCGCGGGCCACCGGCTGGTTGTCCTCGGCGTGCTGCTCCTCCTGCTCGAGCGAGCTGCTCGCCTCGACCTCCGTTGATCGCTGCTCGGGAACCGGTTCCCGAGCCTGTTCGGCGGCGCTCTCTGCAGCTCGGAGCACTTCGAGGAGAGCGGTGGCGTCGGCTGCCGGAACGTTGAAGAGGCGCGTACCGGTGAGGACGTCGTCGATCCCTGGACTGGTCGCGCTGACGGTGCCGTCCTGGCGGACGAGCAGCGTCGCGCCGGGGCGCCACTGGCCGAGGAGCACGCCGGCCAGGCCGAGCGTCGAGCCGTTGTCGAGGACGGCTTGCAGGCGACGATCAGCGTGGGATGCCGGGCTGGCGAGCAGTACGAGCGAAGGTACAGCGGGCCGAGCTCCGGTCTCCTCGATCGCGTGGCGAGTCCGAGTTAGCAGGGCCGCCTCCATCTCGTCGAGCGCGGCATCGAGCGTCGCGACGACGTGAACACTGGTCGGCAGGTCCTCAACGGCGATGCCGTCGAAAACCAGACGCAAGTCGTCAACGGGCACGATCACGCCGACAGCGTTGCCAGGCTGCTGCAGGTGCAGGTGCAGGAGCAGCGCGCGAGCGGCCGCGGTCGCTCCGGCGCCGGCGAGGCCAAGCCCGCGGGTGCTGGCGAGGTTCAGGGCCAGTTCGCGACGTTCTCGAACGCCGATCTTCGCGGGTATGTGGGCCAGCTCGCCGCTGAGTTCCGACTCCCCTGGTGAGGCCAGGTCGACGAGCTCGGCGTCTTCAACAGGCCGCAGGTCGCCGTCGTCGTGCGCGGCGCAGAGGGCGCGGACCACGGGTGCGATCGGGTGCTGGAGGTCAGCACGGTCGCCGCTTCCGATCCGATAGCGCCGCCGACGCCACATCCTGGTCGACACCACGGCCGCCGCGATCGCTCCGGCGAGGCCGACGCTGACGAAGACACCCGTCACCAGGTTCACGGCAGGCTCAGGACGGTCTTCACGGTGCTCCCCGGCCGGGGTTGGTTCCGGAGCAGGCTGGGTGGGCGCCGTGGTCGCGGGAGGTGGTGGCTGGCGGGGCGGCGCTGGCGGGTGCTCCTGGTTGGGCGCCGGGATGTACGCGGTGATCTTCCAGCCGGGCCGCACCAGACTGGGGTTCGTCAGGGCACGTCCGTCGGGCTGTTCCACGCCGCGGTTCAGCTGAAAGAGCTGGGGCCAACGGCTGCCGCCACGGGACCGTAGAGGCGCTCGGCGACGCGCCACAGGCTGTCGTAGACCCCGTCGTCTGGCAGCCGGACTTCGTCGGTGACCTGGACCGTGCCAGCCGGAGCAGGCGCAGCGGGATCGATAACCACGCTGGTCGCCTGTGGTGCCGGACCTGGGTCCAGGGATGCGACGACGGCGACCGGCCGGAGGCCGGCCGTGAGCGCCGCGGTGCCCGCAAGCGGCGCCGAGTACGAGCTTCGGCCGCCGAGCAGGGTAAGCACGATGGTCCCGACGAGGACCGCGGCGACCCCGCGCAGCGGGCCGGGCCGGCGAGTCGGCCACGTCATTCCGCGCACCGCGTCGACGGAGCAGCGGAGGACTTCCAGAACGAAGAAGAACCAGACAATCCAGCACACCACCGCCAAGGTGTTCAGCAGGAAGCGGACGCTCATCGGGTTGAGCAGGGTCGCCTGGATCTCGTCCCAGGTCGGCAGCTGGTCCGGTAGCGGCCAGCCTACGAAGTGCACCAGAGCCCAGGGCAGGCCCGCCACGAGACCGATCAGGACGCCGGACGCGAGCAGTACGCGGACACACCGGAGTGCCGCGGCGAACACCCGCGTCCGGCGCGAGAGGGGCGGTTGGGAGGTCACGACACTGGTACGGGAGCCCGGGTGGACGCATCGGCGGCCGACGTCCGCGGTCCGGCAAGCGTCGGCGGCGCGCTCGGACTGATCTTTGGGGTAGGCGTGTTCGCGGTCTGCCGCTTGCGCCTGGCCCGGGTCGTCTTGCGGCCGTCGCGCCACTGGGCGAGGTCGGCAGCCGGGACATCGGTGAACTTGGCCAGCTCGTCGATGCCGATGACGTCGCTCGCTCCGACGAGGACGTCCCCGAGCTTCCGGTCGATCTCGCTGAGCTTCTCGGCCAGTTCAGTCCGCTGCTGAACGAGCTCGCCGACGCGCCGCGCGGCCTCGGTCCTCTTCGCGCTGCGGGCTGCGTCAGCTTCCTCGATGCGGCGTTCGATCTCTTCGGTAGTCGCCATTTCGTGTCCTCTCATGGAAGTACGCCGGAGATTCCGCGCTGTGGTTCGGCTTGTCCGGCTCCGGTTACAGTGATCGAGGCGATGCTGACGAGCCCGAGCAGCTGGGTGGGCTGGTTGATGGTGACGGTTACGGCGACCTTGTTTCCGGTGACCGTCACGCTGCCGGTGTGGCCCGCGCCGGCGAGGTAGCTCCGGGCCGCGGCGTCCGCACGTTGCGGGACCAGGCGCAGCGAGCCGTCGGCACGGTACGCAGCCAGATCGATCTCCTGAGCGCCGGCCCGCGCGGCTTCCTGAGCCTCGCCGATGGCGCGGACCTTGCCGGCCAGTGCCAGGCCGCCATCGAGCACGAGGCCGGCGAAGAGGAGTGCCGCGAGCGCCATGGTGACGACGAAGGCGGTTACCCGGCCTTCTTCGTCGTCGCGCAGCCGACGTAGCACTGCGATCGACCTCATGCCGTACCTCCAGAGGTGCCGCGCCAGACGTCGACCGGCGAGGAGAAGGGGGACTCGAATGTCCGGCTGCCAGGCACACCGAGCGAGGTCAGGTCGCCGAGTCCGACGCTGCACGTCACGGTGACGGTCACCGTGGATCCAGGTTTGAGCCCCTGGGTATCGGCGGAAACCGACAGCGACTGGCATGCGATCCCGGCTGAGCGCAGGGCCGCGCTGGCGGTGGCCTGCGCGTCGGCGGTGGCTTGCGATGGACTGCGGGTCAGAGTGGCGGCGCGGGCGGCTTGGTGGGCGACGTCGTTGATTCGCAGCTTGGTATCGGCCAGCCGGCCGCAGAAGACGACGAACAGCAAGAGCAGGATCAGCACGGGGGTCAGGAGGGTGAGCTCGGCTGCGGCGGATCCCCGGTCGTCCCGCCGTAGCGCAAGGAGGTTGCGGGCCGCGGTCATGGTGTCACCGCCCCGGCTCCGCTCGGCGGGGTGAACTTCTCCACTGGCCCAACGGCTTCTGTGTGGACCGCGAGGGTTGTGAACGGGATCAGGCTGGTCGCGGTTCCTGTGACCGTCACGGATACTTGGGCGGCTCCACGCTGGACGTTCACCGAGGTCTCCCGCAACGGTCCGTTGCCCAGTTGCGTGAGGACTCGTCGTCCCTCGGTGTGACCCGTGGCTGAGCTGCCGCCGGAGATTCGTGCCGCGGACAGTGCCTGGGACGCAGCGGCTTGAGCTATGTGGACGGCGTGCATGTACAGCGCGAATTGAGCGATGAGCAGGACCAGCAGCAACAGCAGCGGGGTGGCGATGACAAGCTCGGCCGTGCCGGCGCCGCGCTCATCCGTGCGAAGCCGGCGCAGTACGTTTCGAGGCATGTGGTCACCGGCCTAGAGGGTGATGCCGTTGGCCTTCTCGGTCACCTTGGCGACGATGATTGCGACCACGGCAATCGCCAGGAGGACCAAGGCAGCGGTCACCACGACGGCTTCGGTTGAGTAGCCGCCTTCGTCATGCGGGAGCCGTTCCAGCTCGGCACGGACGCGGGCGATCAGAATCTGAACTTCGTTCAACATCAGCTTCTCCTTGAGGTACGACGGTCTGAAGTGGACTCATAAGCCGGCCAGCACGCTGGCAAGGGCGGGATATCCGATGAAGACGAGGAAGCCGATGAACAGCATCACCACGGGCAGGCTCATCCGCTCGGTGGCTGCTTGGGCATCGCCTTCAGCGTCGGTGAGCTCGCGGGTACGCAGAGCCGAGGCCTTGGCCGCGAGGCTCGCGCGGACTCGGGCGCCTTCGGTACCCGCGAGACTGACCGACGCGGCGAGCTCGGAGAGCTGGTGCACGTCGAGCTCGCCGCCGAGCTGACCGAGGGTGGCCCATGGCGTGGTGCGGGTCAGCTTGGCGGTGACCAGCGCGCGACGAAGCTGCTGGAACGCCCAGCCCTTGCCGATCCCGACCGCATCCGACAACGCGCCGTCGACACCGGCGCCGCCGGCCAGCAGGACCCGGATGAGGTTCAGGTAGGCCGACAACGCGTGCCGGAAGGTGGAGCGGCGGCGTTCGGCTTCCTTTCGAACGCGGATGTCCGGGAGCAGGAATCCGCCGAGCCCGAAGAGGAGACCGGCGACCGCGGGAACTTCCCAGGAGTCGCCGACGTCGGCCACGACCAGCAGCACCTGCATCACGGTCGGCAGCAGCAACCC
The DNA here is from genome assembly GCA_049998055.1 of Amycolatopsis sp. cmx-4-37. GTDB lineage: Bacteria > Actinomycetota > Actinomycetes > Mycobacteriales > Pseudonocardiaceae > Amycolatopsis. The sequence goes on from JAEBEK010000014.1 coordinate 118,669, forward strand.
GGCCAACGCCAGCGCTGCCTTCTCCGCCAGGTGGTGCTCAATGCCCTTACCGGTGACCGCGAGGTCGTTGCGCAGCTTGCCGTGTGGCAATCCGAGAGCGACCAGCGGCTTGACGAACGGACGGCCCACCCGCAGCGCCCAACCGTCGGATTCCGCGGTGAGGATCGGCGGCGGCGCTGGCGCCGCGTGCAGCCGGTCGACCAGGGCCCGCAGCGGCGGCCGCGGCGGGAACACGTAAACCACGAGCGCCCACAAGCCGACGCCGAGCCCGGCTCCCCACAGCAACGCCTCGATCATGATGACGCTCCCTTCTCGGTGAGCAGGTCATCGACGTCGGCGTCGTGCTGGCGGATCGCGCTCAGCTCGGTCAGGAACCTCTCGGGGTCACGCTGGCGCACGATCCGGCCGAGCCAGGTGAAGGCGACCGTGAATAGCAGGCCGACGAGCAGCAGCATGATCTGCCCAAACGCGGAGTCGTAGGGAGCGAGGTAACCGCGGTTGAGCAGCACCAGCCCGACCGCGAAGACCAACGTGGTGATCACGACGACCCGCACGCTGGTCCGGGTGCGAGCACGGCCGGCCTCAACCCGCATGCGCATCGACGCCTGTTCACGGGCCTCGGCGGCGAGTTCGCCGAGCAGGTCGGCCAACTGTCGGGCCTGGTGCTCGGCGGCCAGCACGAGTGCGGAGATCACCAGGTCGGCGGTCGGGTCGCGGAGCTGGTCGGCAAGGTGCCGCAGGGAGGGCGCGAGGCGGTCGCCGCGTTCCAGCCGGACGGCCAGCTCGGTGATCTCCTCGCGGATCGCCTCCGGGCAGGCTGGGGCGGTGGCGAGGATGGCCTGTTCCAGTCCGGCTGCGGCGACGAGGGTGTCGCGCAGCATCTCCGTCCACCCGGCGATCGCCTCGATGCGTTGGAGCTGGCGCTGGTGGTCGACGTTCGAGCCGAGGATCCGCGGCAGGCCGGCCACCGCGACCACGGCCAGGATGCCGCCGACCACCCAGCCGGTGACCACGCCGACCGCCAGGCCGGCGAGCACGGCCATGACGAGCAGGCCGACCTGCTTCCGGTCGTGCCGTGCGGCCAGCCAGGTGCTCAGCCGCGACGACGTCGCCACACGCGCGCGTCGACCGCGCAGACCAGCGACGATCAGCAAGGTCCCGACGGCGACACCGCCTCCGAGCACGCCAAGCAAGACGACGCTCATGGCGTCCACCAGCCTTCGCGCCGCTCGAACAGGTCCGGGTCGTAACCCGCCTCGGCCAGCAGGTCGACGGTGTCGGTGCGCAGCGGCGCGCCTGGTACCCCGCGCAGATCCGGGCCGGGCCGCCAGACCTCGTTGCTGATGATCTGGGCGCCGTCGGCGCCGACGACTTCGCGGATCGAGGAGATGACACGCTTGCTGGGGTCGTCGCGGGGCTTCTCCAGGTGCACCACGAAGTGCAGCGCGGCGGCCACCAGGAGGTTGGTGGCCTCCATCGGCAGCCGCTCCGGCTCCTGCACCGCGTAGGCGGCGAGCTTGGTGAACGCGCCCTGGCTGCTGGAGGAGTGCAGGGTGCCCATGCTGCCGTCGTTGCCCATGGACATCGCGTTGGTCAGCGGGATGACCTCGGGGCCGCGGACTTCGCCGACGATGACCCGGTCCGGGCTCATCCGCAAGGACTGCCACACCAGGTCCGACAGCGAGATCTCGCCCTGGCCCTCGATGTTCGCCTCACGGGCCTGCAGCGCGACGACGTCCGGGTGGACGTCGGCGTCCTCGCCGAGGCCGAGCTCGAAGACGTCCTCGATGGTCACCAGGCGCTCCCACGGTGGGATGGCCGAGGCCAGGCCGCGCAGCATGGTGGTCTTGCCGATCGCTGTGCCGCCGGTGACGAGGATGTTGCGCTTCGCCTTCACGAGGGCTTGCAGGAAGCTCTCCAGGGCCAGGTCGATCGTCCCGTTCTTGCGCAGGTCGGCGAGGGTGACCTTCGTGAACCGGTGTCGGCGGATCGACACCGACGGCCGCGCGGTCACCGCCATGACCGCCGAGACGCGCTCGCCACCGGGCAGCTGGAAGTTCACGATCGGGCTGCCGCGGTCGAAGCGTCGCTCTTCCACGCCGGAACGGGTAGCCAGGTCCCGGATGAGCTCGATCAGCTCGATGTCGGAGCCGACCACCGGAGGCAAACGCTTGCGGCCGCCGTCGGCGCGTTTGACGAAGACGCGGTCGCCGTTGATGTTGATGTTCTCGATGTCGGTGTCGGCGAGCAGCGGTTCCAGGCCTGCCAGGCCGAAGATCTCGTCGAGGACCTGGCGGATCACGCGCTGCTCGACCTCGGGGGCCACGAGCATCCCGCCGGCCGCGGAATTGCGTAGCTCGGCCTGTGCGTGCGCTTCGGCCGCGTCGGTCAGGATGGCCTCGGCCAGGCGACGGCGTGCCGGTGCGTCCATCGGCGGCCGGCCGGCGGACTCGTCGGCTCGGACGCGTCGGCTGAGCTGGCTGGACAGCTCGTCGCGCAGGTGCTGCCGCAGGCGCTCCACCGCCGCGGTCTCACCGGCGGGCCGGTGCGGAAGGTCTGTCGGCCCAGGCACGTGCGGGCGGCCGTTGACCGGCACGGCCAGGTCGGGGCGCGTCATGGCGTTGCCCCGTTCCGGATGTGCGGGCCGACCCGCTGCGGGGGTACGCCTGGGACCGACTCGCTGACAACCGCCAGCCGCAGGTGCGGTGGCCGGCTTCCGTCGGTGATGGTCGGCTGGCGCCCGTGCGCGTGGAGGTTCAGCGCGATCGCTGCCGCGGCCCGGCCGAGCATGTACTTGCCCGCCCCGCGCCGGCTCGTGCCCTGGCCGCTGAGCATCGCCGCGCCCTTGGTGTCGGCAGGCACCCGGCCCATCACCGGGATCTGCAGCGTCTGCGAGACCTCCGCGGTCGGGTAACCGTCGCCCACCAGGACGAGGCACGGTCGGCGTGACCACTGCTGGGCGGCCTGCAGCTTGAGCGCGACGTGCGCGAGCTCGTCGTCATGCGGGCGAGCGAGCAGCAGCATCGCGTCCGCACCGCGGACAATCGGGAGTGTGGGCGAACCAGGATCGACCCGGCCGCAGTCGGCGATGACCACGGTGTCCGGCTGGTCGGCCGCGCGACGCAGCGGCGACGAGCCTCCGGAGGCCAGCACCGCGAGCGCTGCACGAGCTTGTTCAGCGCCGACCGGGCCAGGCACGACCCGCAAGCCGCCCGGCAGAGGCTGGGAGTGCTGGACGAGCAGGCTCGGATCGGCACCTCCACGGCCTCGGGCGGCCGCGGCCAAGCTGACTAGGCCCGGCGTGTCGGGCAGCCGGAAGCGGGCCATCAGGTCGCCGCCGGCCGGGTCGGCTTCGACGACGATCGGACTCTGCTGGACCGGCCAGCAGGCCCGAGTGCGGTCGCCAGGGTCGTCGCACCGGGCGAGCCCTTGAGGGAGCAGACGGAGATCAGCATCAGCGTCCTCCCCCGGCAATCGCGACGAGGCTGAGCTGGCCCGCCGGGGCCGAAGCCAACGCGCGAGCGTCCGATTCGGCCAGCTGCAGCGACACCACGGTTAGCTGCTCGGTCTCCCGGGCAGCGACGCCGGCCACCACCGCGGTCCATGACGACGTCTGACTGAGCGGCGTTCCGACAGCTGGGCTTTGCCCCGGCGTGGCGAGGACCGCCACCGTGGTTCCAGGCGCCAGGTCGGGCGGAAACTGTCCCGGCTTGAGCCCCACCGCCGCGACACCCTTGCCAGGCGCGGGCATCTGAGGAACGCCGAGGACGGAGCGGGTCACCAGCGAGCCGGCTGGCAGGCTGAATGCCACCGGCCGGCCGACCACAGTGGACGCTGCCGACGTAGGCAGCACGTCCAAACCGGTATCCACCGCCATGCTGACCTGCTTGAGATCCTGAACCTCGAGAAGCTGGCCCACGGCAACGGCACGGGCAAGCGCGACGACGCTTTCGCGATCGCCGAGCTGCATCCCGGCGAACACGGCTCCGGCCGAGCAAACGGCGACCAGCAGGACGCCGAGCAGCAAGTGGGGCACGCTGCGGCGGCGACCACCGCCGCTCAGGCGTGCGGGCGTCTTGCCATCGCGGCTAGACCACGAGTTCGGCGACGCGGGTTTCGCGTCCGGACTGGTTGAACTTGCGGTAGTGGTCACCACCGACCTCCTCAAGGCATGACGCCATCGCGACACGTCAACTCGGGTGTTCGACGTGCCTTTTCTCAACGGGGGTTTGTGTTGTGCGTGCCGGGCCTCAGCCGGTCGCGATTCCCTGGCTCTCCGCCACTCGGAACGCCGCCGAGGCCGAGGTCGTCATGTTCGGGAACGTGCCGCCCGTGCCTGCGCCCGACCACGTCACGGTCCAGGTCACCGTGGCGGTCACCGGGAACGCGTCCGAGCGCTGGCCGGCCGAGGACGTCTTGTACGTGTAGCCGCAGTCCGGCGACGCGCTTTTCGGGTCACCGCCTCCAGGGAACGGCGAACCGGGGCCGGTGCAGGTCACCGAGCCACCTTCGCCCATCGACCAGGTCACCGAGGTCGGTTTGGCGACCGCGGTCACCGAGACCCCCGGCACCGACGCGGTGGCCGAGACGTCGCCCCAGCTGCTCCGGTCCAGCCACAGCCAGGTCGGCAGGGTGACCAGCTGGTCGCCGGCCGGATTTGCCTTGATCTTCGGCGCGGGCAGACGCAGCTGGTTCCGCGCCTGCGCGGCGAGCTCAGCGGGCGATGGCAGCGGCGCCGGACCTGGTTCACCGTCCGCGATCCAGACAGGTGGCCGGTACAGCGTGTCCCGGAAGCCGGCCCCGGTGCACTTGTAGACGTACCAGGCACCGGACGGTGGCTGCGCGCCCGCCAGTCGCCGATAGGCAGCGGGCACCGCCGTGGCCGGTCCAGTCCTCGGCGGGACATGGAACGCTGCCGGCTGAGCGCTTCCAGGTGGCGGTCCCTGGTATCCGCTGCGCTCGTAGCCGCACTGGGCCAGGTTGCCGCCGCCGATGATCGTGTCGCCGCCGGGATCCGAAGGTCCGCCGCCGGAGTTGTGGTGCCCTGGGCCTCCGGGCTTGTTCGGCTGGTTGCCGTGGTCGCTCCCCTGCTGCCCGCCCTTGCCCGCTCCGAGTTCGCAGCCGGGGTTCGGGTACTGGCTGCAGTCGGTGTAGCCGTAGCCGTCGGCGAGCGCGGGCGCGGCGCCGATCACCACGATGGCCCCCGCCATCACAGCCGCGGGTACCGCACGGTTCAGCACGTCCCCACCCCCTCGACCGCAAACCGGGTGACCTTCCACGAGCCGTCCGCCTGCTTCTTGACCTCCGCGGTGATCGCGCGGTGCCCGCCGGGCGAGTCGGTGAAGGGTGAACCGTCCTTCTTGTACTTCAACCAGTTCGTGCTGTCCCCGCAGTCGGAGATCATGATCGTCGTCGGCTTGCCCGGCGGCTTCTCCTCGGTGACCTTCGGGCTCGTCACCGGCGCTCCCTTCGACACCACGCCGTTGAGGTGGTCGGTGTAGAGGCTGCGGTTGATCACGCCGAGCGCGTCACCGGTCGCGTACTTCGCCACTTCGGGTGATTGCCAGTCCGCCGTCTCGCCGGCCTTTGCCATCGCCCGCCACATGCCGACGTAGGCATCGGTCGCCAGCTGGGGCGCAGGAGTCGACTGCGGAACCGAGGTCGAGCTGGTCGCCGGCGAGTTCGACGCAGAGGCTGACGGTGCTGAAGAACCACCGCTGGAGCACGCGCTGAGCGTGAGCGCGGCGAAGCTCAGCAAGATCGCGTGGGTTGACACCTTCGTCCATGATGGACGAACCGCACCTGACGGAGTCGACATCATTCCACTACCCCTGTTCATCCTGACCGGCATCACGGCCGCCGTCGCGGTCGTGATGGGTGGTGCGCTCGTGGTCCGTTCTCCCCGTCGGCAGGTAGCGGCGCAGCTGGTGATCGCGGCCGCACTCGTCGGCGCTCTCGCCTGGCGCGCTCCCGGCGTGGCGCAGTTCGCGGTTTCCGCGAGCGTGGCGGCGTTCGGCGTGCCGCTCGCCTTCGTTGATGCCCGACAGCGTCGCCTGCCGAACCTGCTTGTTCTCGGACTCGCCGGTTCGGTCGGCGCCGCGGTTGTCACGACCGCCGTCGTCAACCGCGAGGCCGGTTCGCTGGCTCGCGCCGTCGCCGGCGCGGCCGTGACAGCAGCGTTCTTCCTCGCCGTGTACTTCTTGGCGCCCGGCCAGCTCGGCGGCGGGGACGTGAAGCTGGCCGTTCCTCTCGGCGCGGCGCTTGCGTGGTTCGGCTGGCAAACGCTCGTTCTCGGCAGTCTGCTGCCCTGGCTGGCCGCCGCGATCGCGGTGGCGATCATGCGTTTCGGTCGGCGTCGGACCGCGATCCCGATGGGGCCGTTCCTGATCGCCGGCGCGCTGGCCGCCATGCTCCTCGCGAACGGGTAGCCGGCTGATCGGCTCAAGCGAGCAAGTCGTCATCGCAGCTTCCCTCCCCCTGTAGGTATCGGTGCCCGGCCGGCCTTCTCGCCAGACACGGCCGGCCACCGTCCTCTTCGATTCCTATTCCGTTCCCAGGCGCCGGAGCCCGGGTGACTTCCGGTTTAGCGGCCTGACCTCGGCTGAGTGCAAGGTAAGTCGACGGGTGAGTCTGGACTCAGTCGACGGATCTTCACTCGTTCGGACGAAGGTGTCCTGCCGACGGGACGTCAAGGGCTCGACTGGGGCAAGCCAGGCTGCACTTCGTGATAGGTCTGCAGGTGTGGATGACTGGGACGTGCCGTACCGGCAGAGCGTGTACGAGGTACTTGCCCTGCTGCGGGGTGACTGGACCGTCGCCGTCCTCGCGACCCTCGCGCTCGGCGAGCTGGAGTTCACCAAGCTGCGGAACGAGGTGAACGAGGCAGAGGAGCGCTCCGGCTGGACGGCGCACTCGAAACCGCTGACGGCTCGCACGCTGACCGACACCCTCCGGCGGCTCGAGCAGGACGGGCTCGTCGAACGACGCGCGGAAGGCAGCGCCTTCTCCAATGTCTGGTACAAGCTGTCACCCGACGGCCGTGCGCTTCTGCGCGCGTTGCGTCCCCTGGCCACGTGGTCGCAGCAGCGTCGCGACCAGACACGAGCCGAGAGCCGCGGTCATCGCTAGGCGGTCGACTTGACGACTCGGACCTGATTGCGCCCGGCGTCCTTGGCCGCGAACAGCGCGTTGTCGGCGGAGATCAGGACCTCTTCCAGCGAACTGCCCGCCGCGGGGAACGCAGCTGCGCCGATCGACACGCTGACGTGGAAGCCTGGTCCGGAATCCGGCTCGATGACGGTGCGTTCGACGTGCTCCCGGATGCGGTCCGCGATGGCGTGAATCGCGTCCGGCGAGCTGCCCGGCAGCAGGACGACGAACTCCTCGCCACCGAACCGCCCGCAGAGGTCGTCGCTCCGGACTTCGCTGCGGATGGCGTTGCCGACGAGGACGAGCGCCCTGTCGCCGGTCAGGTGTCCGTGAACGTTGTTCACGTCACGGAAGTGGTCGATGTCGATCATCAGGACACCGACGCTGAAGCCGTGCTGGCGAGCGCGGTCGATCTCCTTCGCCGCGATGGCGTGCCAGCTCGCCGCGTTGAGCAGTCCGGTCTTCGAATCGGTCGTTGAAGCGTGCTCGAACTGGCGGATCAGGACGCTGCGGTGCAGCGCGTAGAGCGGCAGGAACAAGACGATCACGAGCCACGGGCGCAACGTCAGGAGGACCGCGGTAAGCGCGCCCATGCACAACGTCGCCAGCTCGAGGATGTTCTCGTTGAGCGCGCCGAGCATGCGCTTGAACGAAAGGCTCCGCCTGGCGAGGGCGATCGCCACCCCGACGATCGTCGAGTTCGCGGCGAAGTAGATCGCGATCACCAAGGCCAAGCCGACCGCGGTCCAGACGCCGGCTTCCTGACCGGGTGGCACGACGTGCAGCTGCCGGGCTGCCCACCCCGCGATCTGGCAGGACAGGATCACGTTCGCCGTGCTGAAGATGACGCGGTGCGCGTGGATCCCGGCGACGCCCCGCCAGCTGCGCAGCCACAGGTGCCCGTACAGCAGCACGGCGACGAGGGCTGCCAACGCGGTCGGGAGGGTCAGCGCGGCGGCCAGGGTCCACACGGACGAGAAGTTGACGTGCGGGGTGTCCGAAAACCGCCGTCGCCGCCGCTCGACCCGTCGGGTCATCTCCGCGGCCAGGATGCCGAGCCCGACGATCAACCCGCAGGACACAACATCTCGCCAGGCCATCGGGGCCCTCGCGTCGAAGACGATGGCCGCTACCGCGATGGCGTCGACGACCAGCAGAAACACCGCCGCGGGTCGCGGTAGCAACCAGATAGCCCATCGTGACCAACCGGAGCGCTCAGCGACCCCCTCGTTCGGCATACTGATCTCGCTTCCGTTCCCAGGGGAGGACCCGAGGTCCTCGAGCTCCGGCTGCCGCACCTCGGCACCTCCCGCCGCCGGACGCTCCGGGAGGGGGTCACTATGCGTAACAAGGACTTCTGAGCGCGCTGAATCCACCGGTGCGGGCTCGTCCTCGACAGTTCTCGCCTGCCGAGGACGAGCCGCCCACCAGACGAACCCGGCCGCGACCGCGGAGAGTGACGCCACCGCGCCCGACCCGGCAACGACGAAGACGGGATCGAGCCGCTCAGCGACCACGCCGGCGCCGAGGATCGCGATGCCCTGCGAGGTGTAGAGGCAGGTGCTCAGCCGTCCCATCGTGGTGCCGCGGCGCGCGTCCGGCACCAGCTCGACGACGACCGCTTGCAGCCGGATCAAGTAGATGGTGGACAGCGCACCCGAGACAGCCCAGAGGCCTGCGGCCCACCAAGCGCCTGGTAGCGCGAGGCAAGCGATCAGGGGCAGGCCGGAGGCCGCTGCCGGCACGACGACCAGCTTCGCCGTGACCGCGGTATCGGGCCGGAGTCGGCTGGCCAGCCAGCCGCCGAGCACGCTGCCGACGGGATCGGCCGCCATCAGGACGCCGACACCGATCGACGTCAGGCCCACCGCGTTCGCGTACGGCGCCGCCAAGCCTTCAGGTACGACAAGAAATCCGACCATCGCGGCCAGCATGTAGACGGCGACCATGCGTGGGTCGCTGGCCACCGCAGCTGACCGCGGCGTCGACTTGGTCTCGGCTCGGCTGACGGGACGAGTTCGGACCACCGCGGCGACCACAACGGCGCTGACCAGGAACGTCGCGGCGTTCACCAGCAGCGCGCCGCTGGTGCTCAAGCTCGTCACGAGCAGGCCGCCGAGCCCGAACCCGGCCACCTGGGCCGTTTGTGTGCTGATCTGCCGGAGGCCGAGACCGGCCTGGTACAGCCCGTTCGGAAGCACGTCCGGCAGGAGCGCGAGCTGAGCGGCCTTGAACGGCGCCGCTGCGATGGTCAGGCAGCCGATCAACGCCCAAAGGATCCAGAGCGGCATCCCCGGCACGGCCATCGCCGCCGCCAGCACGGCGCGCACGACGTCGGTCACGACGATCACCGCTCGGCGCGGATAGCGATCCGCCAGGCCGGAGAGCAAGAAGCCGCCCAGGATCGCCGGCACGAAGGTCAGGGCGTAGGTCAACGCGGTCAGCGCGGCGGAGTCCGTACGGGCGTAGACCAGCAGCGCGAGCGCGACCCGCGCGACCTGGTCGCCGAAGACCGACAAGGCCTCGGCCAACCACAGCGCACGGAACTCACGACCTCGCAACGCCGCCGCAAAACCACGGTGTCCGGTTTCGGTCATCGGCCCTCCCCGCCGCCGTCGAAACTCGCCCGGCAGGCCCCCTACCTGGAAGAACCACGGTATGCCCGCTCCGTGTCCATGTGGACACATGTAGCGACAGATCACCCAATCGCAGCACGGCCGTGACGGTCCGCTACTGACTTGATCGACTTCCGCCGATCAGAGCAGGCGGCTGTTGAATCCCGCCGCGACCAGGCGATCGAACGCGTCGGCCACGGCGGGCGGCACCGGCTGCTCGATGGCGAAGCCGCGTTCGGGGTAGATCATCACCCGCTGCAGATCGCCGATCATCATGTCGACGACCTCGGCGGCGTCGCCGATCGTCTTGACGTACTCCTCCAGCGTCAGCGGCGCCGACGTGCACGTCACCGCAACTTCAGGCCACAGCCGCCGGCAGGTCGCGAACGCCCGCCGCTCCATGTACGGCATCGAGATGAGGAGCACGGAGTCCGGTGTCAGCCCGGCCCCGATGAGCAGGTCGCGGGAGAGCGTGATGTTGGCGCCGGTGTTCGCGGCCTCAGGCTCGACCAGGATGGCGGTGTCCGGCACGCCCAGCTCCAAGGCGCGCTCGCGGAAGTGGACGGATTCGCCGCGCGGGAAGATGGCGGCGGTGTCCCGGCTGGTCGCACCGGTGAAGACGACCGTCTGGTACATGCCGCGGTGGTACAGCTCGGCCGCGTACTCGGCGACGCCGATGTCGTTGCACCCCAGTGCGATGGCGACGTCGCACGCAGAAATCTCGTGGTGGACCTGGTGGAAGTCCCACACGAGCTCGGCGTCGTGCCACTCCACATCGGTAAGTTGCCGCATCACGGCGCGTTCGTACTCCCTCGGGTCGCGTGCGTGGGCTTACGCCTGGCGTTCGTACGCGCGGCGAATGCCCGAGATGGCCTGTAGCTGATGCATCATCCCGTACTGCGTCGAGGTTGCGGCGGCGCCCTCTAGCAGCTTGAGCCCGCTGTCGGCCGTGGCGGGGTCGGACAGCAGGAGGTGGCCATGTGCGGTATCGAGGCGAACGCGCTGCATGGGTGCGTCGCCGGGCCGGTGATCGAGCGCCACCTGGAAGGCGACGCCGGCTTGGCGTAGGTCGCCATCACCGCGGTGCGCCAGTGCCAGCTTCTGGAACGCCACCGACCAGTCCTGCGGCTCTTCGAGAGCCTCGAACTGCCGGATGGCGGGCTTGATGAAGGTGATGGCGTCCGCGTTCCGGCCCGCCTTGCTGAGCGCGGTCCCGACCCAGAGCTGGGCACGGGTGCGGTCGCGGGCGTCGAGGCGGGTGTCCGTGGCCAGCTGCCGGTACTGCTCGGCGGCAGGCTCGTGGTTGCCGCCCATCTCGTCGAGGACAGCCAACTGGAGTTCGAGCTGCGCGACCCGCCGGTCGGCACCGAGCTCGCGGAAGACCGCCATGGCGCGTCCGTAGCTCTGCCGGGCGGACATCAGTCCGGTGAGGACGCCTTGGTCCTGACGCAGATCACCGAGAAGCCGTAGCGACCGGCCGTAGAGGTAGAGTCCCCGGTCATCGCCGCTGGGGATTAGCCGGCCGGTCCAGCGATCCAGCAGGAGCTTCGCCAGGTCGAACTCCTGGCGGCCGAGGCAGACGGCGACTCGGTCCAAGTCGTCGGCCCAGGTTTCGTAGTCAGCGCTCGGACGCGACACCACGGCGGCGCCTTCGGCCAGCAGCTCTTCGAGGCCGCGCGACGTGACGGCGAGCGCCTTTGCGAGTTTCGGCCGCTTGTAAGGCAGCGGCTCCGATTTGCCGCGTTCCCACTGCCCGACGGTAGTTGTGTCGAGGCCTAGTTCGATGGCCAGCGTCTCCTGGGTGTAGCCAGCTGCCTTACGAGCCCGGATGAGCCCGTGGCGCCGCGTTCCCATGATTCACTCCCTCGATCACCGCCTGAGGTCATCAGATTACCGCAGGTCAGAAGGCCGTACGCAAGATCTCTTGCAGATTCGCCCCGGATGTACGCCCTGGTGATTCAGCTGGACGACCCGCGAAGGTCGATTTCGGCACCCCGGCGGCTGGTCGACCACCTCGCTTCCCCCTCCGATGTGAGCCCCGGTCACCGGGGTGCCACCCAAGACCGGCGGCAACTGAAACCCATGACCTCGAAAGCGAACTCAGAAGACGAGCCAGCGTGCGGTCCCGAATGGCCGAACGAGGAAGACCTGGCTCTGTACGTGTTGCTCAGCCGCGTACTTCACGGGCTTCGTCACCTTCCTGAAGCTTCTTCAGCTGACCAACGTAAAAGCAAGGACCGAACGATGAACGCAACTCGCAAACCTGCTGTACTCGCCGTGAGCGTCGGACTGCGCGATGCGCGCGAGCGCCGGAAGATGGGGCTCCGCGAGTTGGCTCGCCTGCTGGGAATGAGCGCCCAGAAGCTGTCAAACGTGGAACTGGGGACCAACGTCCCCGAGCCCACGCTGGTCGCGCAGATCCTCGGGTGCCTCCGAGTCAGCCGTACCGAATTCGACCAGATCATGAAGATCGCCAAGCAGGTCGACATCCCGAACTTCGTCGACCAGTCCGCGTCGCCGCTGATCGATCTCTTGTGGACATACGAGCAACTTTCAAGCCGAATCGTGGAGTGGGCGCCATTCCGCATCCCGGATCTCCTGCTGCCATCACCGCCACCCGTCGCGGCTCGCGATGAGGCCGCGGAGCAGTCCGAACGCCACGACCAGGAGCTGTTTCACCGCCAGTGTCGTCGGCAGACGATGGAGCAAGGTGGACGCCGGTACGTCTTCTTGATCGGCGACGAGGCCCTGCGCATGGCCCGCGACGAACCCGACGGCGCAGAGCAGATCAGGCAGCTCCGCGAAGTCGGGCGCCGCCTCGACGTCACAATCCAAGTCGTCCCGTCCGGGCCCGATTCCGCGGCAGCCTTCACACTCTTCGAGGACGGCCCCAGGCCGATCGCCGTCGCGCTCAGGCACAGCCACTGCACGACGTACGGCACGGACAAGGACGTGCTGAACAGGTACCACGACACCGCGAGTGCACTGCTGGGGCGCGCCGTCACTCAGCCGGTCACGATCGAGTCCTGGCTCGATTCCCTCCAAGCTCGGGCGTCGTGATGGTCGCCGCCGTCATCTACGTCGACCCGCTGACGATCCAGCCGGTCCTCAACGGCAAGTGGCATCGAATGGATCTCACTGCGGTGCCACACCCGGGAGAAGCCGTCACCATGCTCTGCGGCGAGTCCGGCGCGGTCGAGTTCAAACTCTCGGGTGAACGTCGAGACGACCGCATCCACCAGCAGTGCGAGCTGTGTGACGACGTTCTCCGGCGGCGGAGGGGAATCCCCTCACGCCGCGACCGGATCGGCCGACGCTGAGGGCTTTCAAAGCCGGGCAGCGTGCTCCGGCCAGACGACCGTGACGTCCAGCCCCCGTTCCCTTGCGGCCTCGACGACATCCGCGGTGCCGCCGTGACCGCCGGACGGCCCACCGTCCCAGACCGCGACCATCTTGTCGACGATGGACAGGACGTGTTCGCTGGCGGCCATGTAGGCGTCGCGGTTCGACTCGGCGAATGGCATCGTGTGGACGCTCGCCTCCGCGATCAAGTCGTCGAACTCGGCAGCGTTGTCCGGCTTGACCTTGCGCTCGCGGTAGTCCGCCGCCGGCAGCACCACTTCGAGCGTCCCACCAAGCTCAAGAACGACCCTGGCGAAGACCTGGTCGGCGCCGCGGGCCAAGCAGGTGACACCCACGAGATCGTCGCGCTGTTCCTCCAGGATCTCGCGGAGCCCGCTCGCCACGAGCTGGGCGGTGGCGTCGGTCAGGTTGGAGTGGCCGGTGATTCCGATGCGCACCACAGAGTGTCCTCTTCCTAGACGGCGAGCTTCGCTGCGACGACCTCGCGGATGTCGCGTACGACAGGAACCGTAGCGAACGCCCTTGCTTCCCGATGGAAGTCCCGAAGCTTGACCCCGACCCGGCCCGACGTCCACGGCGCAACATCAGGCAGGGCCATGCCGATCAGCTCGGCGGCGCGTTCCGGCTCGCGAGTGATCAGGTAGGCGCGAGCGAGCCCGACGAGGTCGAAGACGCGGTTGCGGACCCGATCGGGATCGCGCAGGGCGATCGCGCGGCCGATGTAGTCCTGGGCTTGAGCAGCGTGCCTCGCGTCGTGTCGTGACAGGTCGCGGTAGCGGGCGCCGATGACGCCCATCAGCTCGGCTTGGTCCAAGCTCCGGACCGAAGGGGTTGCTGCGTCTCCGTCCCGAAGCCCCTCGCTGAAGTAGTCCTCGGCGAGCCGGACGGACCGCCGGAACGCGGGCGCGTCACCGAGCTGGGCGTGCGCCCAGGCCTCGCGGGTGGCCAGGACAGCTCGCAGCCGCGGGCTGGCTGTCTGGCGGGTGGCGTACTGCGCCAGCTGCACGACCTCCAGACCGTCGGCCGGCCGGTCGAGGTCGAAGCACTGCCTGGCCAGCGAGGCGAGAGCGACCGCGGCAAGGGCGTCATCACAGGCGACGTGGGCCAGCTGAGCCGCCAGCTTGAAGTAGCGCTGCGCCGCGCCGTGCGCAGCTTCGTCCCAGGCCATCGTCGCGACGATGTCGGCGAGCTCGGCGCCGACGCGGAAGGCGCGACGCGTCTCCGCCGTGCCGGACGGAGCCTCCTTCAGACGGCGAAGGTGGGAGTCAAGCTGTGCTACGGCGGTCGAGCGTGCGACGGAGCCGCTGGCCGAACGCCAACGACGAACGAACTGAACGAATTCTTCTGCGAGGTCAGCTCGGCCACGGTGAACGCGGTCGACGTCCGCCGCGGCACCGCCCCAGCGGCCGGCCAGAGGAACGGAGTCAGCTCGGCGGCCAGCGCCGAACCGGCCAGGACAGCAGCAGTCGCGAGCAGACTCCGGCGAGAGGTCGGCATGAGGTCCTGTTCGGTCGCGGTGACCGCCCCGTCGACGACGGCGTCGGCCTGCCACGCGCTGAACGACGACGGTACGGCCAGGCCAGAGGAACTCGCAGGCGCGGCAAAGCCGAGCGCGGCGTCGTCCGCCGCGCCCAGGACGTGCCGGAGAGCGGCTCGATACGCCGCGCTCGGCCACCGGACAACGCCACGCTCGAGCTTCGCCACGTAGTGGGCGTCGAAGGGATACCGGGTCCGGGTCGTCTCCCACAACCAGCGCGTCACCCCGTCGGCGACATCGGATCGGGATGCGTGTTCACCGGGCACGCTCGGCGAGGGCAGCCGTTCCCGCGCTGCCCGCAAAAGACGATTCGGCTCTGGCACGTACCCTCCCCGGTCACGCCGAGTGTAACCACGCCTGCGCTTTGAGTCACCGCGTGAAGGTCATCTGCCCCGCCCTGCCCCATGCCTCCCCGCGACGCCCCTGAGCTTGGCCTCCCTCCCGGCAGCGGAGCCTCCGAAGCTGAGGTCGTCCAGCGCTCCGAACCCGAGGAGAACTCGATGTCGATCACCATCAGCACGCACCGAACCGGGCGGTCCCTCGTCTCCGCAGACCTCTTCCAACGCCTGACCAGCCGCATCGTCACGACCGAACGGTTCGAGCGCGACCTCGCCGAACGCATCCTGGACCAGGCGTTGGCCTTCCTCGCCTCCTGCGGCTCCAACGCCGGCGCCCCGCTCGCCCCGAGCGAGCTCGTCGACATCGGCTGGCACACCTTCATCCTCGACACCCACGAGTACGCCGCCTTCTGCGACCGCGTCGCCGGCAGGTTCCTCCACCACGTGCCCACCGACGGCCGGAACGACGAGGAGTCACCCGCGTCCGTCTTCGCCCGGACGACCACGGCGATGCAGCGGCTCGGCTTCTGCCTCGACGACGCACTGTGGCCACGTACCGCACTCGGCAGCTGCACCGGCTGTCACAATGGCTGCCACGAAGACCCGCCGCCGGTCGCGGCCTAGGAGGACGGACAGGATGCCGCGCAGCACCTGGGAAGCCTTGCCCGTCGCGGTGCGAACCGCGATCGAGCGCGAAACCGGCCGCGTACACGACGTCGTACTACCCGACGCAGGCCGCAACTCCGACTTCTCCGCCACCCTGCACACCGAGACCGGCACCCTTTTCTGCAAGGGCATCGCCGACGCGGATGGCAAGCGCGGCCGCATGCACCGCCACGAAGCCGCGGTCAACCCACTCCTCCCGCCCGAGGTCGCTCCTCG
This sequence comes from Amycolatopsis sp. cmx-4-37, assembly GCA_049998055.1. Taxonomy (GTDB): domain Bacteria; phylum Actinomycetota; class Actinomycetes; order Mycobacteriales; family Pseudonocardiaceae; genus Amycolatopsis. The sequence continues at coordinate 134,553 of JAEBEK010000014.1, forward strand.
GCTGTTGTGGCGCGCTGAGGCCGACGGCTGGCTTTTGCTGGGCTTCGAGCACTCTCCTGGCCACCATGCCGACCTCTCCCCGGGGTCCACCGACCTGGACCTGGTACGGGAGGCCGTCTCGGCGATGGCTGCGGGCCTGAGCACGGTGTCCGTCGACGCACCGTCCCTGGCCGAGCAGTGGGCGAGGCTGGCCGCCTGGCGACGCCTCGCCAAGGACGCTCCCGCCGATCTCGATCCGTGGGCCCGCGACCACATCGACGAGCTGACGAGCTGGGAGACCACCGCGGTCGAGCACGTCGCGGGAAGCACGCTCGCCCACACCGACCTGCACGCCCTGAACCTGCTCAGCAACGACGGCAAGGTCCAGGTCGTCGACTGGGCCTGGTCACGAAACGCCAACCCGGCGGTCGATCCCGCCTTCCTCATCACCCGCCTGATCGAAGCCGGCCACACCCCCGCGGCCGCCGAAGCCTGGGCCGACCAACTCCCGCTCTGGCAGCGGATCCGAGGCGAAACCGAGACGGCGTTCGCGGTCGCGATCTGGGGCATCTGGGAGTACCTCGAACGCCACCAGCCCCTGGCCCACCGCCCGGCCCTCACCGCGGCCGCCCGATCATGGGCTCGACACAGGCTCGCCCTCTGATCTCAGCTGCTGCGGGTGATGACAAGGCGGCCCGGGCCGGCGCATGGCGATCCGGGCACGGAACGACTGCGCCACCGGACCGTCCGGCAGCGGCGCCGTCCACCGGTAGGACGGGGCACGGGCCACCGCGGCCGCCACCAGCGTGCGGCCGAAGCCGAGACGCCGGTACTCAGCGGCCACGTGGACGTAGTCGAGGGTTGCCGTCCGGCAGCTCGCACACGGACTGGCGGTCACCACGCCGACCTCAGTGCGGTCAAGACGGAGTTCGATCCGACCGGCCAGCGTTCCCGCGGCCGGTGGACGGGCGACGAGAACGAGCCCGTCGCCCGGGTCCGCGTCGGGCGCGTGCTGAACCGTGACGTCGAGGTGCGCCCACTCGGCGAGGTGCCGAGCCGCCGGATCACAACCTTCCTGTGCGCGACAGACTTCGCAGAGCGTGCCGTGCAGCCGGTAGCGATGGCTGTAGGGCTTGAGCTTGTCGTAGAGGTCCAGGTCGAGCCGGTGGCCACGTAGACAGACGATGAGCTTGCTGGTCGCCGGCCGGACCGGAATCAGCCCGCCGAACTCGCCGCGCGCGCCCGATCGAAAGGCTCCGCCGACGTGGTGGTCGATCATCGGTCACCTCGTGACTGCCCCGGCCAGTTCGAGCGCGACGACTGTGACCTGCGGATCATCCAGCGACCTCGGTCAGCCCGCGGCCGGCAGATACCTCGACGGCGGCGACAGCTCCGCCGGGACCTGGGAGCTGCAGCGCGACGGTGCGCGGCCAAGCCGCAGCACCGCGGCCACGGCTGGTCACGACGATCTCGCGGAACTCCAGGTGACCAAAGCCATCGTCGGTGAGACCGCGCCACCGACGGTTCGACACGCGCAGCTCGAGGTCGGCGCTGGGCCACAAGCCCGCAGCAAGCAGGACAGCACCTCGATTGCGGACCCGTCCGGCGAGTCGACGAGCCAGCTGCGGCTGCATGCCGCGCGCGACGGACGGGCCGAGCACCACCAAGTCGAACCCGTCGATCAACGCCGAGAGCACCGCGGCGACCTCAGCCCCGGGATGGGGAATGAGAGCGAGCCGGTCGAGGTCTACGCCCAGCTCGGCCGCTGCCACGAGACCAACATCGGGCATGCCGGTGATCGCCGCCCACGATCCTTCGCCGGTCGCCTCGGCGAGCAAACGCGAAAACCAGCGCGGTCGAGCCCGTGACGGACACCGCGCTACCGCGCCGCAACCCGCCCGGCACCAGCTTGGTGAGTGCCGGCGCCAGCGGCAGGGATCCTGCAGGCGCCGAGGCATCCGGGTTCGGCTCGCCCAGCTGTGCGGCTGTGCGAAGGCCGGGTATCGCCGCGAGCCCAGCGACTGCCTCCGGTACCGCCACCCCACACCTCCAGCACCACGAACACGCGCCGGAGACGCTCACGTGGGGAAGTCGCAAGCGAACCCGAACCATCGAACATTTGTTCGGATACTGCGGGTCGGGGCGGGCGCTGTCAAGTCGAAAGCGGGCGAAGTTGCATCTGCCACAACAGGCGATCTAGCCGGGTACTGGCAGGTTAACCGACTGCGCTAGAAGACTAGCTTCTGGTGATTGATCGCGCGATTGTCACGTCGCCCGTCGCCGAACCGTTGGTGTCGCCTGAATTCGGAGGTAGTCCGTTCGGGTGTGGTTGCCAGCTGGCGCGATGTCACATTGTTGGGTTTAATGCAACGCCATGGCGTCTGATGGCGGGCTCGTCGGCTCCGCACGGCTGGTGTTGGCTGGCGGCGTGTCGTTCCTCGACCCGGAGTCGGCGGTGTTCGAGGCGATGCTGGCCGGGTGGGACCGGCAACAGCGGGTGCGGTCGCTGAAGGTGGAGACGATCCGGGCGCGGCTCGGGCTGGTGCGTCGGCTCGCCGTGGTGTCCAACCAGTATCCGTGGCAGTGGACGGCCGGGGAGGTGGAGGCGTTCTTCGCGCACCTGCGTTCCGGGGATGGGCCGGTGCGGATGTCGACGCTGCGGGGGTATGAGTGCGTGCTGCGGTTGTTCCTGCAGTACGTCACCGATGCCCGCTACGGCTGGCCGGTGGAGTGTGAGCAGCGGTTCGGTGCGGTGCCGCAGATGGTGCTGCACGAGTTCAACAGCGTCCGCCACGTCGTGGACGTGGAGAGTCGGCCGGGTCGGCGGCCGTTGAGCTACGACGAGGTGCAGGCATTGTTCGACGCTGCCGACGGTCTGGTCGAACAGCTGCGGGCCCGCGGCCGCAAAGGTGGTGTCACGGCGCTGCGGGACGCGATAGTGCTGAAGACGGTGTACGCGTTCGGACTGCGCCGCCGGGAAGCGTGGGGCCTGGATCTGGCGGATTTGCGGCACAATGCCCGGGCTCAGCAGTTCGGTCGCTGCGGCGCGGTGTTCGTGCGCTGGGGCAAGGGATCCTACGGCAGCCCACCGAAGCGGCGGACAGTGCTGCTGGTACCGGAGATGGACTGGCTGGTGGCGCCCTTCGAGCAGTGGCTGGACGAGGCACGAGTCCTGTTCGATCCCGGCGAGTCCCAGGCGTTGTTCCTGACCGAACGGGGCAGCCGCCTGGCGCTGCGTGGGGTCAACGAGGCGTTCGGGCGGGCACGCGACGCTGCAGGTCTGGATCCCGACCTTGATCTGCATTGCCTGCGACATTCGTATGTGACTCATCTGGTTGAGTTCGGGTATCCGCCGCGGTTCGTGCAGGAGCAGGTCGGTCACCGCCACGCCAGCACGACCGCGATCTACACCGACGTGTCCGATGAGTTCCGAAACCGGTTGATCGAACAGGCTCTCGGCGCGCTCGCGCCCGGACTGTGGGAGACATGATGAGCAAGAAGATGACCTTCGAATGGCATCTGCGGATGCGGATGGCCGAACGAGGGATGTTCCAGACCTCCGAGCTGGTGACACCGCTGGCCGAGCGAGGGATCTCGCTGTCGCGGGAACAGGTCTACCGACTGGTGACCACATCACCGCAGCGGCTGTCGATGGACGTGTTCGCCGCGTTGTGCGACATACTCGGCTGCGAGCCGAATGACCTGATCGAGATCAAGGTCGCCCCGGCACACCAGCAGCGGCGGAAGGCCGCCGGGACCACGGCGACGCCGACGGTGCGCCGCAGCACTATCCGGCGCCCGGACCTGTCATGACCACCTCCACCTTCACCGTCTCGGCGGCGACAGCCGCCGAGCGGGTGCTGGCCGCGCTGAAGAGGCATCTGCCACAGCACAGTACGGTCGAGCTGCGGCAGTTTCTGCGGATGGCACAGGTCAATGTTGGCGCCCTATCCGGGCTGGCAGTGTTCCTGGAGCAGCACGATGACGCATTGACCGTCTCGCGGTCGGCTGTGCCGGCCGGATATCCGCCGCTGGCGCATGTCCTGTCGGTGACCACCACCGCGGCGGTCGCGACGCCCTGCTGCGCTGACTGCGGCCGCGCCACCTTCTTTCTGCCCCAACTGACACCCGACGGGCACTGCTGCCTGGCCTGTGTCCATCAGAAGCGACCACGTCGCCAAGGTCGCGTCCGCGAGCCGTGCGCGTTCTGCGGCAAGGCTTCTCGTGTCAAGGCACGCTGGCCCAGAGGCGTGGTCGGACTGTGTTGCTACTTCAAGGTGCTGCAGAGCCGGACGCCCTGCGGGGGGTGCGGCCGGGTTCTCCCGCTCATCGGCCCCAGTACTGAGGGAGTGCCGGTGTGCGGGCCGTGCGCAGGGAGTCCGCGGGACTTCGCCTGCCGGACCTGTGGCCGCGTCGGCGACAACCATTCGGCGAATGCCTGCACACGCTGTGCGTTGTCCGCGCGTGTCGCCGCGGTGCTGGCCGGTCCCGACGGGACCATCGCCGGGCACTGGCGCGTCCTGCAAGAGAAGCTGACCACAACCGACGATCCGACGGCGATGCTCGGCTGGGTGACCCGGGCCGCGACCGCGCGATTGCTGCGCCGGCTCGTCGCTGACGGCGTTCCGGTTACCCACGAGCGCCTGGACGCCGTCGCCATCGGTCGTCCGGCTGCGGGATCTGCTGGTGCGTTGCACCGTCCTGCCCGCACGGGAAGGGGAATACTTGCACCGCGTCGATCCGTGGCTGCGAAGGATGCTTGCGGACGTTCCGCCGCATCACGTTGGCGTGCTGGCCTCGTTCACGCGCTGGTATCTACTCCCCAGAGCACGACAATCCGCACATCGGCGGGGCATCGGCGACAGTGCCGTCACCACCATCCCCTCCAGCGCCCTGGCCGCGGCCCGCCTGCTCGCCTGGCTCGACACGATCCACATCGGTCTCGCGGACCTCACTCAATCGCACGTGGACGAATGGCTCGACACCGGGCAGGGCCACTACCGCTACCTCTACCCCTTCATCACCTGGGCCCGCACCCATCACCTGATCTCCGCGGACCTCCGGGTCCCCGTCCCGCAGTACCCACAGACACTGCGGCAGCTCGAGGTCGAGGACCGTCTGGCCCAGCTGCGCCGATGTCTGGACGACGACGGAATTCCGGTGCACCTGCGCGTCGCCGGCACGCTCACCGTGCTGTTCGGCATCCCGATCACCACGATCGTCCGCCTCCGCCACGACGATGTGACCACCCACAACGGGACGACCTTCCTCCAGATCGCCGACCGCCCTCTCGCTCTGCCACCGAAGCTGGCCACCCTCGTCGACCAGCTCGCAGCACAACCACCGCAGCCGCACGGTGCCCTCGGCTTCCTCGAGCGCGCATCTTCCTTGCTGTTCCCCGGCACGAGTCCAGAGCGGCCGATGGGCGCCAATCGCCTGTGCGGGCAGCTGACCGCGCACGGTGTCACGGTGCTGGCTGCCCGCAACAGCGCCCGCCTCGCCCTCGCTGCCCGGTTGCCCGCCCCGGTGCTGGCCAGCCTGAGCGGAATCGAGGTCGGGACCGCCGTGGTCTGGAATGAACGCGCAGGCCACGACTGGGCCGCATTCGTCGCTGCCCGCGCATCCGCGCAGAAGACGTGATGCGACCACGGCGGCTGTCCAGCTCACTTCGACGGTGGTGCTGGCCGCTTCGTCAGCCCTGGCGTAACAGCGACAGACCACGCCTGCGCAGCACCACCTAGCTTACGACTCGAGGACGCGGTCGGGCCGGAGCACGACGCACATCTGGATGCCACCTGGCCGAGGGTGAATGAACACACGCCGTTGAGGCGCTGCTGCGAACTCCTCAACATTGACCGAAGCTACTCCGGTCGGGCACACTCGACCACAGTCCATGTACGTTTCATCTCCGATTCGCTACCCTTCTCGCAGGCTGTGGCGATAGGGGAGACAATGGAGAAGCAGATCGAAGTGGCCGCAAGGATCCGCCGCGCAAAGCAAGCGTTGGGCACCACAGCAGGTGCCACCGGATCCAGCGATGCTAAAAACGCACCAACTAATGCTACTGCTAGTTTTGCCGCCTGGGCCGACTCGCCGGTGAAATTCAGCCAACCTTCTTTAGGCACCAGAGAAGATTCGACGGTTCCGACGCCGCCCGCGCGCAGCAGTCAGCCTGAGTCGTGAGTGGAAAGTTGCCAGTCGCAGGCCATCCCACGCGCTTGCTGGTAATTCAGCCAACAAGCTTCTGCAATATTGATTGCAGTTACTGCTACCTCTCAAAGGCAAGTCGTAACACATCACGGCGCATGAGCCTTGACACTGTTCGTGCAATAGGCCGGTTCCTGCGAGATATTGAAGTAGTTGATGAACCACTGACAGTGACTTGGCATGCCGGAGAGCCCTTAACCGTCAAACGCACATTCTATGAGTCGGCTTTTGAAATCTTGGAACAAACAAGCGGCTGCCCTCAACTTAGGCATTCAATGCAGACAAACGCGACTCTGATTGACGATCTTTGGGGTGATCTTTTTGCGCGATGGAACGTTCATGTCGGGGTAAGTATCGACGGTCCTGCGCATATTCATGATCGAGCAAGAAAGGACAAGCGCGAGCAGGGAACGCATGCTCGAGTCGTGTCCGGAATCGAAATCTTACGTCGCCATGGTGTGTCATATTCCTCCATCAGCGTACTTACCCGATATGGGATGAACTACCCTGACGAAATTCTCGAATTTCTTATTTCTCAGGGTATCACCTCGGTGGCCTTCAATCCCGAGGAGGCTGACGGGTCACACCTGACCAGCAGTTTGCGATCCAATGATGACATCGTGAGCTACTACGAATTTCTGCGGAGACTTCTCGTGATCCGTGAGCGATGGCCAAATGTTAGGATCCGCGAACTGGACCACATCGAGTCCGCACTTCGGATGGGCGAGGACCAGGACGTGGTAAGCACGGAAAACAGGTTGGGCGCAAATATTAATATCTCCGCCATGGGTGACGTGTCCACCTTCTCGCCAGAACTGCTCGATCTCAGTGATCCCAACCAAGAGCAATTCACGTGGGGTAACGTTCACACCCAATCGTGGCCACAGATTATGCGCCACCCGCATCTCATCAGAACCGTGGACCGTATCCAGGAAGGCGTGGACGAGTGCAAGCGGAAGTGCGGCTTCTACTCGTTGTGTGGCGGTGGAGCGCCCAGCAATAAGCTGCAGGAGAAGGGCTCCTTTGCGACTACAGCGACTATGGCGTGCTCCATTCGTGTCATGGCCGCCACCAATGCCGTACTCGACCACTACGCTCTCTGAGCCACCCGGACCCGTGAGCCGGAAGGGGAGCCGCCTGAAGGCAGCGAATTGTTCTTTCGTGTGAATCGCCAGCGATATCGGTGACACGAACTCGCATGTCGATCCCTTGTATGACGCTCAATGCCCGTGTGCTCAGGGCCATCAATTCAGATTTTGGATCGGACGAGCGACCTGGTGGTAGCGGGGCTCCGATTCCGAGAACCTGAAACGCATAGTCGACGTCTCGCTTCAGCCCGCGGTCGGATAACAGATTGTAAACATCGGGTAGGGAAACCCAGTGATCAATGTTACTTTCGCCATCTCCCGAGAATGTAACCCTATAAGCGATTCCAGTGATAACGCATAATCCAGGGCCGCCGTTGTGGAAGTAAACAGTCCACGCCGCCCGTTTTCCCATCATCTTGCCTGCGCCCAGAGTGTCACCCGCACCTCCCAGCGAGGGGCGGACAGATCGGGCGAACTGGTTGCGAGCCAGCAGGAGGCTTCCCGCCACGCCGGCCAGGGTTGCCGAGGGCGCCACCCCCAGTAACTTCAGCCTCCACGGCCACTGGGACTGCAAGACAGGGTCGATATTCATCCTGACGATCTCCCAGCTAAGAACACAGAGCAACAAGATGAATACCGTCATCGGCAGAGCCACGAATGCCCTGCTGCGACGTACGAGCCGCTGGGGCGAGGCAGTGAACCGCCGCTGATCCATGCTCTCGAATCTGCTCATGTTCAACAATGTTACGGCGTCGCTTGAGTCGTGGCTGCGACCAAACCGGATCTCCGGTGAGATCACCGGGTGGCTGTCAGAACGGGCCATTTGTGCGAGCCAGTTCTGCGCTGCGCGGGTCGCTGGTGACGGTGTAACCGCGGTCGGCTCAGCTGCGCGATCGGGGCGCCCGCGATCTCGTTGTGCCCCCGTGGCCGGTGCCTCTGCACGGCCTTCCGTACCCGTTGGCGGAGGCCTTCTGCAGGTCGCCCAGATGTCAGGCGACTGCGGCGCAAGCTAGCCGACGCCGTCGTTATCGGCGCTGACGCACACGCCCGCCGGCAAGCCCATCCGGCCAGGCTGGCTGCGCCTGGTCGGGCTCGAGCTGGCCTCGCCGAACGCGTGCATACTCCGGACGCAGCTCAGACGTTCAACGACCTCATCTACCGATCGTGGGCCCGGCAAGACCTCCTTCGACGCCGAAAGCGCCATCACCAACGACAGCGTGCGCGACCTTCAACGCGCGCTGGATGCGGGAACCCGTGGTGCCGATGACCTCGCCGCACCGACGCTCCGTCGAGCATGGCTGACTCGCAACGTCGTTCAGCAGACGGGGGCCGCTCCGCGTTCAAACGAAGGGGCCACCATTTCCTGCTGCGCAGAGGAGGCCTACGCGCTGACGGGCACCGCGTTCGCGCGGTCGGCCACGAACTCGGTGAGGACCCGCTCGCACAGCTCGCGAACGGCCTCGCGGCTCTGGTCCCCGATGCTCTCGCCGAGATGCAGTTCCTGCTCGGCGAGCGCCTGCAGCGCCCGGTGGACCGGCCCGGACATCGGCGCGCGTCGCCCTGCCGCTGCGCGAGCAGCATCCGGAGGGACTTCACGTGCTCGTCGGCGACGTGCCGCGCGACGCCGGGGTCAGTGCCGACGATGTTGTCGGCGAGCACCTCGACGATCGCCCGCAGGACCGGCTCGCTCAGCTGCGCGGGCAGCTTGTCGCCCTTGATCCACCCGACCAGCGTGGCTGTGGCCCGGGGCCGAGTCGACGCGCTTGTCCATCGCCTTACACAGCGTCCGGGTACTCAGGGTCGAGTAGTCCACCAGGCAGCGCAAGTGGGCGATGAACGACCTCTCGGTGTCGATCGTCTGAAGCGGCGCCGTCACCCGATTGTCGGTCGCCTCGCTGTCGGCGGCGTCGACATCGGTCTGTACCTCGATCTGACGCCAGCTATGCCGCGCCCATGAGGGGGCTGGGTTCTCGCAAATATCGCAGGATCGAATACGTGCACTGCACCAGCAGACCGGGCGGACGGTGACGTCTTCGGGGAGGTTGTCCGGGCAGCAGGGCAGCAGGGCAGCAGGGCCGCGGGGCCAGCATTCCCATGACGGCGTCGGCGGCGTGCGGGAGGCCGGTGCAGCCGGCTGGGTTGACCGAGATGACGGTGGCGGTGGCCGCGCTTGCGCAGCTGGAGGAAGCCGACGTCGGCGAGCTTGCGCACGTGGTGGGAGTCCGTGGGCTGGCTGATCCCCATGCTGTGGCCCGGCCGAGCCGGAGATGCCGACGTTGTCGGCGCCGCCTGCCGCGTCGCCCTGATTGGTGTCGGCGAGCACGGGCGCAGCGGCGCAGCCGGAGACCTTGAGCAGGTCCAGGCCGCGCCGGGCGCTCGCGATCCTGTGCGTCACCCCGGACGGCTATGGCTAGTTGCAGGCGTGCGGTGTGGTGGCCACCAGCCGCGGCCGCGGAGCCGCCAACCGCCCGCGCACGGTTGCACTGCAGCTGCCGGGCGTGAGCGGTGCGCTCGCCGCCGGTGAGCCGCAGAGCCGGCGGCCGCTGGTCGAGGTGGCCGGATGAGCGAGGTGCCGCTGCTGCTGGTGTTGTGGTGTCCGGACTGGGCGGTGTTCCTGGCCAACAGGGTTGTGGTGTGTTCGGCGGCAGCGCGTCGCAGCGGTGTCGGACGGGGATGGCTGTGTCTGGTGTTGTAGTACCGGTGATCCGTGAGGCCAGCGACCTGAGCGGTCAAGAGTATCGGCCTTGCATGGCCTGCCACACCACCCGGTCGGTGGTGTGGCACGTGACGTCGCCAGCGAGCAATGGGACGGCGAAATCGGGTGCCCTCAACGCGGACGAGGGGACATCGGTGACCGCCGGGCCAGCCGTTCCAGCTCGGCCCACTCTGTAGCCCTGGCGCGGGCCGGAGTGACTTCGGTCGTCGCGGACTAGTCGCGCGAGTCGAGCAGGCCGCGGCCCGGGCCAGTACGTGAACGTCCAGACGTCGAGTCACCAGGCGTTTGCCGGTCACGACCTGGGCGGCTTCCGTCGCGGCCAGAAGCTTTCCGCTTCCATGGCGGGACAGCCGGCGGCGCTGTCGTTCACCACCTTGATCGGCGTCGCCGCGCCGGTCTCCGCGTAACTTGGCGGAACTCTTGGTTGCCGGAAACCGGAGCTCTCAGCCGGTTCCCGTCGAGGAGCCGGCGTCCGGTTCCGGTGTCTTGGCAAGCCATTCCGGATGGTTCATGGCGAGGTAGGCGAGGAGGTTCGCCGGTCGGTAGGTGGGAATTGCGCGCATGCGCTCCCGCACGGCGTCCGAGACTCGTTCGCTTTCCGGCTCGAACACACCGATCGGCCGGCTCGACCGCCCCAGGAACCGATTCGTCCCGTCGTGACGGTCGTGCATGACACCGAGCGGGTCGTCCGGGTACCAGCGCCGGAACGCCAGGCCGTTCGCGGTCGCCCGTTCCATCATCCACCGCAGACTGACGCCGGCCAGGTCGTTTTCGAGGTAGCCGCCACCCACGTCGGCGTGTGCACCGGGGAACCAGAGCTGGTGCACGCCGGCGCCCGCTCGCCACGGCACGGGTGGGTACGGTCTCCGCCCCTCGTCGATTGCGAGTGCCTGGTAGGCCGTTTCCACGACCCGGCTCTTCACCGTGTCGTGGAACATCAACCGGCGCCAGCGCGGGTCGAGGCGGCGCCACCTGGTGGCGGGGATGCCCAGCCAGCCGACGGTTTCCCACACCCCCAGGAACTTCACGGTGGTTTCGGCCGCGTAGGTGTGCCGGAAGTCGAGGGTCCGGAAGCTCCGCGGATTGGTCCGTCCCGACCTGTCCCGGTAGAGCGCATACCCTTCGGCAACGCGATCGGCGTGCTCCCGGCGAAGGATGCCGAGCGCCGAGATCATGCCCGCCATGGTGCGCGCCAGGTAGGCGCCGCGGCTGAAGCCGAAGAAGTAGAGCCGGTCGCCGGGTTCGAAGTTGGCCACGAGGAGCCGGTAGGTGTCGAGGACGTCGAGTTCGACCGCTGCCCTGGTCCTCGACGTGCGACAGCGCTGGTGGAGGGTGAACTGGCCGACGCCGTCCGAGGACGTTCGCGCGACCGCCCGGGCGATCAAGGAAACATTGGTCGGCCCGACGGTCTGCCAGGACCCGTCGCAGCAGATGACCAGGTTCCGGCCTCCGGTTCCCGCGACGGCGGACCGCCGCGGACGTTCCGGAACCCGGTGCGACACCGCGGCCGCCTGATCGGCGTCGAAACCACGCGGCAGCTTCGCCTGCCACACGAGGGCCGAATCGAGATTCGCGTCCTGCAGGCCCGCCGGATCGAGGTCGGCCCCGGTGAGCACGGCCCGGTAGAGGTTGGCGCTCGACAAGTCAGCGTGGCGCAGGTCGGCGCGCTCGAAGTCGGCCCCGACCAGATTTGCTCCGGGCATAGCGGTCGCCCAGAGCTTGGCGCCGGTCAACCTGGCGTTCTGCAGGTTCGCCGAGTTGGCCTGGACGTGCTCGAGGTCGGTCCGTTCCAGGACGGCGTGTGGGAGGCGCGCGCGGCTCAGATCGGCCCGCCGCAGGTAGGCGTCCGTCAAGTCGCTGTTGTCGAGCCGGGCGTCGTCGAGCCGAGCGTCGGAGAGGTCGGCGGACCGCAGGCTGGTGTCCCTGAGATCGGCGGCCGTCAGTTGTGCTCCGCGGAGGACCGCGTGGTCGAGGCAGGCCCCGCGCAGGTCCGCGCCGGCCAGCCGGGCGCCCGTGAGGTCGGCGTGGACGAGGTACAGGTCGCGGAGGTCGGGCGGGTGTCCGTGTTGGACCCCGTACTGGCACAGGACGGTCAGCGCGGCCTGGATGTCGGGTGCAGGATCGTCGGGGAGTTCGGGCTGGTAGGGCGTCGCCGGGCCGGGCGCGGGTTTGCCGGGCGCCCGGTGGCGGATGAACGAGGCGAGGACCTCGAGGACGGCGACACGATCACCGGGGGACTCGCGAACGAGGCCTTCGAGTGCGCGGATCGCGCCGACTCGAACGTAAAGCTGCGTGCTCCCGAGCTGGGTGAGCGCGGTGGTCACCTGGCTCGCGGTCTGGCCGCGGCGCGCCAGCCGGTAGTTGAAAGCGGTGAAGAGGAGGCCGGCGGCTACCGCGAGGGCTGCGCCAGCCGAGGTGACGGTGACCCGTGCGTTCTGTTCCGCCTCGAGCCGCGCTTCGGGGGTCGATTCGGAGCCGGCGAGAAGTGCCGGCGAGAAGTGCCGGCGCGAAGCGGATCGCCAGCAGATAGCCGACGGCGATGGCGGCGAGCATCACGCCGAGCAGCGCACGCCGAGCGCCGCGGCTACGGGGCCCGGCCCGGCGGCCGCTCTTCCGGTTCGTTCGCACTGCCTCACTTCGCCTGACTTCGTGTCGACGGCCGGCTGCCGGCCGCTGGCGGTAATGATGCCTCCGAAGCCATCGAAATCGCCAGGGCGCTGGCGGGACGTCGTGATGATCGAACGCCGCAGCCCGACCGTCGGCGCCGACAACGCGGCGCCGTAGCCCGGCGCAGCGCCCGGTCAGGCACTCCAGCCCTTGGCGCCGTCGACGGCCCGGACCCAGCCGATGTCGAGGGAGACGATCCAGTCTGGCGCGGCGAGTCGTTTACGCAAGTCAGCAGGTCGACTCGGCAGACTCCTGCTGCCAGGGATGCTCGTCGAGCCAGCGACGCTCGATCGTGTGACCGCGAGGCACCACGCCGTAGTCGAACAGCCACTCCGGCGCGCTCGCCGGGTCGTCCTCGCGCCACGGCGCGGGCAGCCGCGGCCCCTCCAGCCTCAGATGCGGGAGCGGGTCGTGGCCGGGGTGGCAGAAGACCTGGCTGTCGGCAGCCTCGAAAATGATCGAGTTCAACGCCACACCCAGCCCGCCGGGCAGGAAAGCCAAGTGGTCGTGCCGTTTAGCGCGCTCCTCGCGCCGCGCGTGCATCCCGGGAAGGATCAGGAACCGGTGCGGGTCCAGAGCGAGCACGACGTCCCAGTACGCGGCGGCGAACAGCTGGTCGCGCTCGTCATGTCCGTTGATCACCACAACGGGGCTGTCGCTCGTCCACAAGCAGAAGTCGCTGTAGCCGAGTCCCCACGGCCGGTTGAACACGATCAGCGCCAGCTTGGCCAGGTGGTCGGCGATGAACTTGACGTGGCGATCCCGGCCGGCCTGTGAGCGCAGTGCCCGCGGCAACGCCAAGTCCTGTTGCGCATCCCCGGCGAGATGCGCGAGCCGGTGACGCTGCCTGGTGGTTCGGACGATCTGCGCGGCGATCCAGAACGCAAGGGCCGCGCGGTCTTCGCCGTCGACCGGCCAGTACGCCGGCAGCGCTCCTTCCCGGGCGTCGAGCAGTGCCCGGAAGACCGGTGTCGCGTTGCTCTCGATGGTGCACAGGAATTTCTCGACCCGTTCGCCGTAGAAATCGGTGACCGCGGTGACCTTGCGGATGTTCGGAGGGAAGTGGTGCTCGAGGTCATCGACACGCCGGGCGCGGATGAACCATTCGTCGCGGCGTTGCTCGGCGAAGCGCCGCAGGTACATCCTGGGGACCGTGTGGTCGTTGCTCATGTCCCACCTCCTTCCGAGCACCTACGACGGAATCCTCCGATGATGACAGGCAGCACCGACAAAATCGGGAAGACCGGACCACACACGCCGGGTTCCATCGGCAACAGCGAACGCCGACCTGATCAACAAAGTCATCACGATCGATGGCAGCCTCGTCGCCTGCTGCTCGACGACCCGGCCTGAAACCGGTGCTCGTCGCGAGTCCGTTCGCGACGGGCACCATGTTCACGCACGAGGTCCGGCACACTGCCTGCCCGGCTGCTCACGCAACGAGGTACCCCGACGCCGCGACGAGCAGTAACTCCCGCTGGTCCTTTAGGTCCTGCTGGTCTCGCGGTTTTGGGTGATTATCTGATACATAAGCGTCGCCAGTAGCGATGACCCGGTGATCCCTATCGCGAACATTGCATCCAGGACGCCCGTGGCAATCAGGACGATCATGATCGCGGTGGCGACGCCGACAAGCACCCCGGCGGCGACCTGCTTCGACGTCACCCGGTGACCCCAGACGTGGAAGATGTCCTCGCCGAGGTGGCCGTCGACGATCGCCTGGGCTTCCTCCGTGGCCGGTCGGTCCTTGAGCTCGTCGTGGAAAGCTGGCGTGAGTGGCAAGTCGGGCACGACATCGGGCGGCACGGTTGCCATCGCGTTGCGGCGCCGGTCGAGTTGGTCCCATTGGCTGAGGACGTACCATGTCTGCTGATCGCCGAGCGAGCATGTGCGCAGGAACGCGTAGAGCTGCTCGCGGCTGCGCGGCAGCGCGAACCGCTCGGGGTCGATCAAGTTGTACAGCTGGGACCGCGGAATCCCGGACTGGATGGCCAGCTGCAGCTTCGGCAGACCAGACTTCTTCTGCAGGTAGAGCAGCACGTTGGCCAGCTCGACGCAGGTGGTGACCCGCAGTTCCACAGGGGACACGTCCAGCTCCGACGGGTCCCAGATCGCAAGATCATCGGGAAGCTCTTCAAGGGCCACCATCGCCGCCACCAGCTCGGTGACCGTGACCGCCGGCACCTTGCAAGCACGCAGCAACCGCCCGAGGGCGAACGAGCCGATCAGCTTCTTCCGTGCGACTAAGTCCTCGACGACCTCCGCCGGGAACCGGGCCCGGCGGGCGGCTGCGGCCGGTGTGAACCCAGCGGCGGTAATCGCCTCGGATGTCTCACCGAACACCCGCTCGAGCAGTCTGCGCGCGTGCCGCTGGACTTCATGGGAGGGAGGCACGAAACCGAAGCCGCACCTGTTGCACACCCGGGTGAAGGTCATCGTGACGTGCACCCTGCAGATGCCGTTGCACCCATGCCTAGGGCAGGCCACGGCTCCATTCGTCACTCGGCGCCGCGGTCGCCTAGGTGAAGGACTTTCAAAGCTCACCGCTGCCCCAGCGCGCGCATGAGCTTGATCAGGGCGTTGGGTAGGTAGCTGACCCCGCCGAGCACTGCGGTGCTGCAGCTCGCGAACACCAGCGCGTCGCGCGGGGTGAAACCGATGTACAGCAGGTACGCGAGGTAGCCGAAGGTCAGGGCCATCATCAGCGCCATCGGGTAGGTGAAGACGCCCGCGCCGCGCTCGGGGATTCCCCCGAGGTCGCCGGCGGACGTGGTCGTCCGGGACATTCCGTCCTCCATGAGTCGTACACGATGGTCCGGAACGGCGGGTGCGCGCCGGAGCCCCGGGCCGGGGTTTTGGACCTCGCCGGAGCCTGGGAAGGTCTCCTGCGCCCGACCACCGGATTGCCGTCCGATGCCCGAGGTCCGGCAGCGTCGCACCGACGTTCCCGGACGGGAATATCATTCATGCCGAACCCCTAAAAAGGCAAACCGCATACACGCCGGTTCCGCCGTCAAAAGTGTCCAAGTACCCGGGAAAATGCCTAAGTCGAAGGCTTAATTATCTGGGGTGTCGGCTACTGAACCCCAGGTAGCTCAGTACATAATCCGAGTTCTTGCAGGTAGGCGACGACTCGGGAGTGTCCAACTCGGGTTGTCGGCGTATGCGGTTATGTGCGACGCTATGCGACAGGTCGGCCGGGAAAAAAATCTTGGCTCTCCTCCCTGAGTTGCCGCTACTGACCTCGCCGGAGCATCAGGGAATCGATGTCTCGCCGTTGCCGCGGCGAGCATCGGACGCGGACCCCGGGGAGCAGACTCCCGGGGTCTCTCGTTTCACGCTCGCGATGTCTCCACGCGCTCGCTGTCGCACCGGCCGGTCGGCTCGCTCAGCTTCGCGGCGCCTGCGTAATTTCCTCGACGTCGTACTGGGGCGGCTGGACGTGCCGGGCCCGCCCAGGATCGGCGTGTGGCCAGTTCCTGCCAGGCGCGGTGGCAGCCGGCGAGGCGCGGCCCAGGCCTCGGCGTGAGCCAACCAACGGCTGCACCAGCGCATTTCCGGGCGCCCGAGTGGCCGCAGGTACACCGGGAACAGCGTTGTCTCCGGCCACTTCACCAGCTCGGCCGGCCGTCACACCGGTGGCGGCGGCTTCTTCTTCCCCGATCCAGCCTGCATTAGGACCCCATGAGGCGAAGTCGCTCGGCGAGCTCGACGCGGGTCTCGTCGAGGGACTGCTGGACGACGTCGCGGTAGGACGTCTCGAACCACGGCACCAGCCGGACCATCACCGGCCGGCGCCCTGCGGCCAGCACGAGCGCGGTGCCCCTCGGCATCGCGCGGACCGAGTCCGGCGGCAGGATCTCCCGGTGGTCGATGGTCGTGGTGTCTGACCGACCGCCCGCGCCCCGGGTGGTCGAGTGCTGGACGACGTCGTCCCGGCCGACCGCATGCGAGAGGCGCCGGAGCAGCCATTCGTCGTTGAGGCCCGCGCCGAACGGCATCTCCGTGCCGTTCTCGCCCCGCACCTTCACCCCCTGCGTCCAGGACTGCAGGATCGCGCTGATCGAGACGCCGAGCCCGCCCGAGTACGAGACGACTTGGGCAAGCGGTCCCTCGGGGCGATGTTGCCGACCTCGTTCAGGACCGCCGAGACCGGGACTGGCAGCGCGCGTGTCTACGACGCGCTACGGCAAGTGATCGTTGATCGGGCCGCCGACGTTGCCATGCCACCTGTCGGCCACTCGGTCGGCCTAGCGAGGGTGTCGGCGACTGAGACATAGGCAACTGCTCGAGGAACAAGCGTTCGAGCGGTGAGTGTCATGGGAATATCGCACCTCCGAATATGTGCACCACCCCGGCAGCCGGTCAAGCTCACCCCGCTGTGACCGCGCCGGCAACGCGCGGCGCCCGCTTCCGCACCATCTGTCACCAACCACAGCGAACTCGAACATGAGTGCCGCAAGCTATCCTTCCGAGCCGACGGGCACTTCACACTGCTCACGACGGCTTCCGAGGTGAACGACGTGGACGCACAACGACTCTTCATCCATACGCTTCGAGACCTCGAAGAGCGGTCGCAGTCAACGGACGAGTACACGATACTGATGTCGGCGGCCCTGCTTCGGAAGTTGCTCTTCGATGACTTGCGGTTGGTCGACCAGGTCAATCGCACTCACGGGCTGAAGATCCGATTCAGGATCAACGGCGTATCACCGTTCGAGCAGTTTCATTACGACAACCCTCCAATCTTCTACATCATCGAGGATGCCTTCGATCCCGATTCTCCCTTTGCCTTCAACCCTTACGAGGCGACGATGGATCAATTCGTCAACCGGCGGATCATGTACAGCAACGACAACTGGCTCACCGTCCGAGACGCGGTCAACTACTTCGCCAACACCGCCGGAGCAGTTCATCACGGCCCGGCCAAGAACGTACGACAGCACGCGATGGATGCTGCTGCCGCCTTCTACGGCCGCCACGGACTTCCGGGCGCACTGCACCAGATGAAACAGATCGGGCGGGTGACCGTCGAAGGCCTTGGCCCGCTCCGCGAAGCGGTTCTGGCGCCAGGCGAGGCGACCTAGCGCCCAGCAAGCGTCGCAAGAAGCCGCCGTGTACGGGCAAGACCGGCAACCCATAGGAGCCGGCGGACGTATCTATGGGGCGAACACCCCGTCCATCACGAGGTTCTGCCCATCCCAGAGACACCGCGGGATCCCGTCGAACCACGCGGGAGCAGGACCGCGCAGTGGTTGCCACCCCGACCGGCCCACTATCACCGCGGTGACCAGGCCGGGCAAACTGATGGCCGGCACATTGCCAGGACGGATTTCCATGTCCCCCCAACAAAATCGCCACTCACGTTCCGCGAGCCAGTCCTCCAGACCAGGGTTGTAGGTAACCCGCCGGTCAAGCATGCGAACTGGAAGGTCTTTCGTCGCCACCCTCTCCTGGCTGTCCATATACCAAACCGGTCGAAATCCCAGGTCGATCGCGGCATCGCGTTTGAGCACCACTGCCCACGGCTCATAGGGACCACGACCGGTCACTCCGGTGCTGAACAAGGCGGCCAGGCCGGCACCGGAAACCTCGGACGTGCATGCCACGGGCCCCCACGTGCCGAACGTGGCAAACCCCTGGATGAAGCCGCAGGTCAGAATCATGGCCAGCCGATCTTCCGGTTTCGCGGGGACACCAAGCGGAGGTAAGTAGACCCCGCGCGGCCGTCCGGTGAAGTGCACCAGGTACGGAGGGAGGTCAGGGTGCTGGCCCACCCCGAACTGCTGAACCACGGGCGCCCACCTCCGTCCGCGACTGACGATCACATCTCACTTGCGACATAGATCGCGTCGGGCCTACAAGAGGTTTCCACTCCCACTATTACGATCTGAGAAACCCAAGGGCCCAATGAACGTGCCCAGTCGGCTCCTCGGCCACGTGGAGCCCGGCGACTCTAATTCGCCGGGCTGCGGCGTTCGAGGAAGACGGTGTCGTGCCAGACGCCGTCGCGTTGGGCGATGCGTTCGCGGACGCCGAGGGTGCGGTAGCCGGCCGCGCGGTGCAGCCCGATCGACGCACGGTTCTCGTTGAAGATCGAAGTCTGGAGCGTCCAGAGCCCGGCCGCGTCGGCTTCGGTGACCTGCGTGCGGATCAGCGCCTTGCCGACCCCGCGGCCCCGGTGACCTTCGCCGACATAGATCGAGGTCTCGGCGACCCCGGAGTAGCAGTCCCGCGCGGACACCGGCGCGGCTGAGGCCCAGCCGACGACCTCGTCGTCGATCTCGGCGACCCAGCGGTGTCCGGGTAGCCACTTCTCGTCCAGCTCGTCACGGCTGGGCACGGCGGTTTCGAACGTGGCGATGCCGGTGGCGATCCCCTCGGCGTAGATCCGCCGGACCGCGTCCCAATCGCCTCCGCGGAGCGGGCGCACAGCGACGTCGTCCGGGACGTCGTCGGGGCAGCACGGACGCGGCGCGAGCAGGCCCATCACGGCGTCTGCCGCGTGCGGCAGGCCGGTGCAGCAGGCCTCGTTGACCGTGACGACCGTGGCCGTGCCGCGCTTGCGCATGTGCAGGAACCCGACGTCGGCGAGCTTGCGGACGTGGTGGGACACGTTGCCCTGGCTGATGCCCATGATCTCGGTCAGCCCGCCGATGGTCAGCTCGCGGTTCGCGGTGGCCACGACGTGCAGGATCTTGACCCGCGTCGGCTCGGCCAGGCAGGAGAACCACTCCGCGTAGGTGGCGGCCTCGGCGTCGGGCAGCACCGGCGGCGTGACCGGCAGGGTCGTCGTCATGCCTCAAGTATTGACCGTGATTGATGGTTGCGTCAATCGACGACGGTCGATACATTGCTCGACAGACTCCATCAAGCAGCATCAATGAAAGGACCTGGGGATGGACGAGTTGCCTGTTGTCGTCGTGGGCGCCGGCCCGGTTGGGCTCGCCGCGGCCGCTGAGCTGCTGGAACGCGGGCTCGAGCCACTGGTGCTCGAACGCGGCACCCAGGCCGGCGCCGCCGTGGCCGAGTGGAACCACGTCCGGCTCTTCTCCCCCTGGTCGGAGCTGGTCGACCCGGCCGCCGCGCGCTTGCTCGAGCCCACCGGCTGGGTCCAACCGGACGGTGGCGCCTACCCGACCGGCCGCGAATGGGCCGAGACGTACCTGCGTCCGCTGGCCGCCGCGCTCGGCGAGCGCGTGCGGTTCGGGGCCGAGGTCGTCGGCGTTGCGCGGCGGGGCCGGGACCGGATCGTCGACAGCGGCCGCGACGGCGAGCCGTTCTCCGTGCACATCCACACCGCCGACGGCGAGGAACGGGTTCTGGCCCGCGCGGTCATCGACGCATCGGGAACCTGGACGACCCCGAACCCTCTCGGCGGCGAAGGGCTGCCCGCGATCGGCGAACGCGCCGCCGCCGACTGGATCTCCTATCAGGTGCCGGACCTGGTGGCCGAGCGCGCCCGATATGCGGGCAAGCACGTTGTCGTGGCCGGCAGCGGGCACTCGGCGCTGACAGCTCTGGTCGCGCTGACCGGGCTCGGTGACGACACGCGGATCAGCTGGGTGCTGCGCCGCGGCGGGATCGGCAACACCTTCGGCGGCGGCGACGCCGACCAGCTCCCCGCCCGGGGAGCGCTCGGGCTGCGTGCGAAGGACGCCGTCGACGCCGGGCAGGTCACCGTGGTGACCGGGTTCCGCACCGAGGCGATCGAACGCACCGCCGGGTCGGTCACGCTGATCTCGTCGGACGGGCGCCGCGTCGAGGCCGTCGACGAGGTCATCGCCCTGACCGGGTTCCGGCCGGAGCTGTCGTGGCTCTCGGAGATCCGCCTCGAGCTGGACCCGACCCTGCAGGCACCGGTCGCGCTGGCACCGCTGGTCGACCCGAATGTGCACTCCTGCGGCACCGTCTACCCGCACGGCGCGAAAGAGCTGGCGCACCCCGAGCAGGACTTCTACCTCGCCGGGATGAAGAGCTACGGGCGCGCGCCGACGTTCCTGGCCCAGACCGGCTACGAGCAGGTCCGCAGCATCGCCGCCCAGCTGGCCGGCGACCACGAGGCCGCCGCACGGGTCGAGCTGATCATGGCCGAGACCGGGGTCTGCGGCGGCGCCGGCCTGTTCGACGAGGCCGAGCCTGCGGCCGGCGGCTGCTGCGGCCCGTCCGAGCCGGAAGTGCTGACGTTGTCGGCGCCGTCGGCGGCGTCGCACTGACCGGGGTGTCGTCGAGCACCGACACCGCGGCGCGGCCCGAGGCCCTGACCGGGTTCGGGTTGCGCCGGGTGCTGGCGGTCTTGTGCGTCACGGAGATCACCAGCTGGGGGATCCTCTACTACGCCTTCCCGGTGCTCGCGCCGGATATCAGCCGCGACACCGGCTGGCCACCGACGGCGGTGATTGCCGCACTCTCGGGGGCGCAGCTGGTGTCCGCGCTCGTGGGGATCCCGGTCGGGCGGTGGCTCGACCGGCGCGGCCCCCGTGCCGTCATGACCGCGGGCTCGCTGCTGGCCGTGCCCGCGGTCGTGGCGATCGCGACCGCGCAGAACTTGGTGTGGTTCATCGCGGCGTGGGCGCTGGCCGGCGTGGCGATGGGCGCGGTGCTGTATCCGCCAGCCTTCGCGGCGCTGACCCGCTGGTACGGGACGCGCCGGATCTCCGCGCTGACCGTGCTCACCCTGGCGGCCGGGTTGGCCAGCACGGTGTTCGCGCCCCTGACCGCGCTGCTGGCCGCGCACCTGGACTGGCGTCACACCTACCTGGTGCTCGTCATCATCCTTGCGGCGATCACGATCCCCGGGCACTTCTGGGGTCTGCGCGGCCGGTGGCCCGAGGCGGACCCGCCGCCGGTCGAGCACGAGGAGCACACCGATCCACGACGGATCGCCCGCAGCGCCGGGTTCCTGACCCTGGTGGTGGCGATGAGCCTCGCGACGTTCTCGGTGTTCGCGGTGGTGGTGAACCTCGTTCCCCTGCTGCTCGAACGCGGTGTCGGGCCGGGCACCGCCGCGGTCGCGCTCGGCCTCGGCGGCGCCGGGCAGGTACTGGGGCGGCTCGGCTACGGCACGTTGAGCCGCCGCACGAGCGTGCGCGTCCGGACCGGAGTCATCCTGCTCGCCACCTCGGCCACCACGGCTCTGCTGAGCGTCCTGGAATCGACGGCCGCGCTGATCGCCGCGGCGATCGTGGCCGGGATGGCCCGCGGCGTGTTCACCTTGCTGCAGGCCACCGCGATCACCGACCGCTGGGGTGCCGTCCACTATGGACGGCTCAACGGTCTGCTGTCGGCTCCGATGACCATCACGATGGCGCTGGCCCCGTTCGCGGGCGCTGCGCTGGCCGATCTGCTCGGCGGCTACACCGCTGCCTTCCTGACTCTGGCCGCGATCAACGTCACGGCCGCCGCGCTGGCCATGACCAGCAACTCACGAACATCCACTGGGAGAACACCATGAGCGAGCACGACGCGATCGTCATCGGCGGCGGCCAGGCCGGCCTCGCCGCCGCCCGCGCGCTACGCACCCACGGGCTGCGGCCCGTCGTCCTGGAGGCCGGCGCTGAGCCGGTCGGGTCGTGGCCGCGCTACTACGACAGCCTCACCCTCTTCTCCCCCGCCCGCTACAGCAGCCTGCCCGGCCTGCCCTTTCCCGGCGACCCCGAGCACTACCCGCACCGCGACGAGGTCGTCGACTACCTCCGCCGCTACGCCGCCTGCCTCGACGTCGACATCCGCACCGAACACCGTGTCGACACGGTCACCCACGACAACGGCGTCTTCACGGTCCACATCGCCGACACCACGGTGAGTGCGCCGATCGTCATCGCCGCGAGTGGCGGATTCTCGCGTCCGAACCGGCCGGCGCTGCCTGGCCTGGATTCCTTTCCTGGCACCGTCCTGCACAGCAGCGACTACCGCGAGCCGACGTCGTTTGGCGGGCAGCGGGTCGTCGTGGTCGGTGCCGGGAACTCCGCGGTCCAGATCGCCACCGAACTCGCCGAGCACGCCGACGTCACCCTCGCCACCCGCGCGCCGGTCAAGTTCGCGCCGCAACGGCCACTCGGACGCGATGTGCACTTCTGGGCGGCGGCGGCCGGGTTCGACCACCTGCCGATCGGGCACTTGCTGCGCACCCCGCCGTCGTCGCCGGTCCTCGATCCCGGCCGCTACCGCGCCGCTGTCCACGCCGGGCGCCCAGACCAACGACGCATGTTCACCAGCATCGAGGGCAGCGAAGTCGTGTGGGCGGACGGGAAACGCGAGATCGTCGACACGATCTTGCTGGCCACCGGCTTCCGGCCTGGACTGTCCTACCTGGACTCGATCGACGCGCTGGACGCGACCGGGCGTCCACGCCACAACCGCGGCATGTCCACGGCCCATTCCGGGCTCGGCTACGTCGGGCTGGAGTGGCAGCGCAGCTTCGCCTCCGCGACCTTGCGCGGTGTCGGCCGGGACGCCGAGTACGTCGTGAAGCGCCTGCAGGGCAGCCGCGACGCCGCTCGCGCGCGGTGCTGCCAGCCCGCTCGCGCGTGACGCGCCGTCAGGCCGGGGCCAGACCGGGCGTGGCCAGCAGGGCGCTGAGCTGGCCGAGGTCCTTCACGCAGGGCCGGTAGTAGACCCAGGTGCCGCGGCGTTCGCTGTCGACCAGGCCAGCCTCGCGCAGCACCTTCAGGTGGTGCGAGATCGTCGGCCCGGTCAGGTCGAACGCCGCGGTCAGGTCGCAGACGCAGCTTTCGTCCTCGGCCGAGGTGATCAGCGACAACAGCCGCAGCCGCACCGGGTCACCGAGCGCCTTGAATGCCTTGGCCAGGTCGACGGCCTGCTCGGCGGTCAGCGGCGCGGCGACGAGCGGCGCGCAGCACCCCTCGGAGATCACCGGCAGCTCGATCCTCTGCATAGTCACACATCTATATTGACATCTGTCTAAGTCGTCGGCAAACTAGAGCCGCTGATTAGACATCCATCTAGATAGACTCCCCCTGATCAAGCTGATCCGGCGGCTCTTCAGATCCACATCGACCGTCGAGTTCTGCGAGTCGTGCGCGCAGGCCTGCACCGGCCAGTGCCGCGCGAACGCCCTACTCGACCAGGCCCGCACCCGGGCTCTGCAGCTGTCCTCCCGCTTCTGAAACATCCGACATCACAAGGAGTTCCGATGACCAGCGAGACGATCGGCGGATTCGCCGGCGACCCGGCCGAGGCCTTCACCCCGCCCGCCGCCGGCGGCTGTTGCGGCAGCACACCCGCCACCACGACCACCGCTCCGGCGAGTACCTGCTGCGGAACCGCCGAGGCCGCGACCGCAGCAGGCGCCTGTTGCGACCCGGCCGCGAAGGCCGAGGCGGTCGCCGACGGCGCCGGCTGCTGCGGATGACCGTCCGCCACGCGCCGGCGCTCTCGGTCGACCGGCTGCGGAACACCGTCGTCGAGCTGGCCGCCGACCGGTTCACCGGCCGCCGAGTCGGCACACCCGGCGGCCGAGCGGCCGCGGCCTGGCTCGCCGGGCAGCTGCGGGCGATCGGCGCCTCGGTCAGCACCGATGAGTTCCCGGTCGGCGGAGTGCGAGAGCTGTACCGCACACCCGAGCTGTCCTGGAACGGCCGGACGCTGGTGCACCGGCGGGACTTCGTCGAGCACCTCTGCTCGGCGGATCTGCCCACGCCGCGCGTCGGCGAGGTCGTGCCGGCCGACGCGGGCGAGCTGGACGGTCGTTGGGTGCTCGCGCCGGACCTGGGGGTTTCGGCGCGAGCATCCCGCGCGGCAGGACTGCTCGTTCCCCGCGGAACCGACGAGGCCGGGTGGATGCCGAAGATGATCGCCGGCCCACCGGCCGACGATCTCCCCGTACTGGCCATCCGCACCGAGCTGCACCAAGCGATGAATCACGGCGTCGTGGCCGCGTCGATGCCGCTGCGGACCGTAGAGGTCACCGGGTCGAACGTGCACGGCGTGCTCCGCGAGCCCGGCGAGCTGAACGTCCTGCTGACCGCGCACTTCGACGGCGTCGGCGACGACCCCGATCAGCGGCTGCCCGCCGCCGCGGACAACGCGTCCGGCGTCGCCGTCATCCTCGAAGCCGCCCGGATCCTCGCCTCCGACCTACCCGACGGAGTCGGGCTCGCGGTGACCTTCCTCGACGCCGAGGAAGCCGGTGCGCGCGGCTCAACGCATCACGCTCCCACGGTCACGCCGGGCACCGTAGTGATCAACGTCGACGGCGCCGCCCAGCTCGGCGACGCCGCGGCCGTCGAAGCAGGCGGCCCCGCGGAGGCCGCGCTGGCCGCACTCGACCAGGCCGGCCGCGAGACCGGAGTTCCACTGCGCGCCGGGTCGATGGCGTCGGACAACCGCCGATATGCCGCGGCCGGACTGCCCGCGATCGGGATCGGCATGGGCATGCCCGGCTACCAGACCCCGGTCGAGACCACCGACCGCGTCGAGACTGACACCCTCGTCGCGGCAACTCGTTTGGTCGTCGCCACGGCTTTGCAGCTGTGCGCCACTCACGAGGGTGAGCTGCGTTGACCCACAAGGACGAATTACATCGCAGGGGGTGACGCACTGAGCCCGGAACAGCCGAGTGACCAGCGAAGACACCGTTCCTAGCGTGGAATGAGTGGCGAAGCGGCGGAATCTTCCCAGCAACCAGTACGACTGTGAGTACTGCAGGAAGCGGCACGTCATCGATTCGGAAGCTGGGCGGCAATGTGCCCTGAAGGCCGAGCGGCGACGGACCCGAGGGGCGCCGTCCGCCCGCACGCGCGTTCATCGGCCGGCGCGGACGCCGCCTTCGGTGACACCTCGGTACGCGCCGCCACGAACGCACGCGCCACAGCCGACCACGCCCCCGCCGCTCCGTGTGGCAAGGCCAAAGCCCGATCCACGGCGGGAGCGTCGGCAACGAGCCAAAGACTCGCTCAAGCGGGACTCCTCCAACCTCGCCGGCGACGCCGTGGCATACGTCTTCGACGAGAACGGCTTTTACCTCCGGCTCGCCAACCGCGCCCTCGACAAAGTCCCCTGGTACTGGCGGATCCGCCACCCCGGGCACGGGCTCTGCGTCTGCTTGAACGACCTCGCAAAGGGACTCGACCCCGGTACCTACGCGAACTTCGCCCAGAAACCCGTCCGTTCCGCTCTTCTCCGGATGGGTTTCCCGAAGTTCATGGCCGAAGTCCTGAGCGCCACGACGGCATTCGGAGTCAAGAAGTTCCTCGGTTCGCTGCCGCAGGCACACCTCTACAAGACGCTGCGCGTCATGATCCCTCTGGTCTGCCCCAACCTGGACGTTTGCCCCGCGCGGGCCGATGTGCTGAAGATCTTCGTCTCACCGTTCTTGGCCGAGGATCTGAAAGCGCTTGTCGCCAGCCTTCGCGAATCACCGTGACTGCCGGACCCAGGCCTGGGCCGCCACTTGGACGGCGTCGAACGGGCTGCCCAGTGGCGGGGTGTACGAGAGGTCGAGGTCCTCGATGTCGGCGACGGTCATGCCGTGGTGGATCGCGGTCGCGTAGGTGTCTACGCGCTTGTGCACCGCGCTCTCGCGGTGCCCCACGAGCTGGGCGCCGAGCAGGCGGCCGGTGTCGGCGTCGCCGGTGATGCGGATGTGGATCGGGCGGGCGCCCGGGTAGTAGGCCTTGTGGTCGTCGGCCACGGTCTCGATGGTGACCGGCCGGAAACCGGCAGCTTCGTGGTCGCGCAGGCCGGTGCGCGCGATCGCGAGGTCGAACACCTTCAGCACCTGCGTGCCCAGCGACCCGGCGAACTCGCGGTCGCCGCCGAGCGCGTTCTCCCCGGCCACCCGGCCCTGCTTGTGCGCGGTCGTGCCCAGCGGCAGGTACGCGTCCTGACCCAGGAGCCGGTGATAGGTGTGCACGCAGTCCCCGGCGGCGAAGATCCCGTCGACGTTGGTGCGCATGCCGCGGTCGACGGCGATCGCGCCACGGACGCCGAGCTTCACGCCGGCGGTTTCAGCCAGCGCGGTGTCCGGGCGGACGCCGACCACGACGAGCACGACATCGCTGCGCTTCTCAAATCCGTTGCTGCCGCTGACCGTCAGTCCGTCGGCGGTGCGTTCGATGCGGTGCACGAGGGTGCCGGTGCGGATGTCGACGTCGTGTGCGCGTAGCTCCTCGGCGACGAGGCCGCCGAGTTCGGGGTCCACTGTGGACAGCACTTGTGGGAGTTGTTCGACGAGGGTGACGTCGATGCCGC
Organism: Amycolatopsis sp. cmx-4-37; assembly: GCA_049998055.1. Taxonomy (GTDB): domain Bacteria; phylum Actinomycetota; class Actinomycetes; order Mycobacteriales; family Pseudonocardiaceae; genus Amycolatopsis. The sequence continues at coordinate 161,424 of JAEBEK010000014.1, forward strand.
GGGTGCGCAGGGCTTCGACCATCTCCAGGCCGATGTAGCCGGCGCCGACGACCACGGCCGAGCGGGGGTTGCGGTCGAGGGTGGCGGTGAGGGCGAAGGTGTCGTCCATGGTGTGCAGCAGGTGCACGCCGTCCGCGGCGCCGAGGGTGTCGAGGCCCTCGATCGGTGGGCGGACCGGGACCGCGCCGGTGCCGATGACGAGCTGGTCGTAGCCGAGCTGCTCCCCGCCGGTCACGGTGACGGTGCGGGCGTCGGGGTCGATGGCGACCGCGCGGGTGTTGAGTCGCAGGTCGAGGCCGGCGTTCTCCAGGTCGGCGCGGGTGCGGTGGGCGAGGTTGCGCCAGTCGGAGACCTCGCCGGAGACGTGGTACGGGATGCCGCAGATGGAGAAGTTCGGGTATTCGTCGGCGACCACGAGCAGCGGCCGCACGTCCGGGGCGAGTTCGTGGACGCGCAGGCCCGCGCTGATTCCGGCGTCGCTGCCCCCGATCACCAGCACTCGGGTCATGACCGTGCCCTTCCTTGTCAGGAGTTGGTTTTCAGGAGGTTCGCGATGTCGGCGACGGCGGCGCGGGCGGTCATGCCGACGCCGATGAGTGTTGCCGAGGCCGGGCCGGTCCAGTCGCCGTAGCCGAGCAGGTGCAGCCGGGGCTCCTCGACCGCTCGCGTTCCGTCGGTGGCGATCCGGCCGTCGGCGCTGCGCAGCCGCAGCGGGGCGAGGTGGGACAGGGCCGGGCGGAATCCGGTGCACCAGATGACCGCGTCGACCTTCAGCTGGGTGCCGTCGCTCCACACGGGACCGTCTTCGTCGAAGCGGGAGAACATCGGCCGCGCGGCGAGCAGCCCGGCGTCCCGGGCTCGCCGGACCGGTGGCAGCGCGACGATGTCGCCCAGCGCGGCGATGCCGCCGGTGTCGGTTTCGCCGCGGTCGAGGGCGCGGCGGCGCCGGGTGGCCGCGTCGAACAGGGCGTGCCCGTCGACCTCGTCGGGCAGGTACCGGGGTGCGCGCCGGGTCACCCAGGTGACCTCGGCCGTGGTGGTGAGGTCGGCGGCGATCTGGGCGCCGGAGTTGCCGCCGCCCACGACGACCACGCGTTGCCCGGCGAACTCGTCCGCGCTCCGGTAGTCGACGGCGTGCAGCTGGCGGCCGGCGAAGCTGCCCGGCACGACGGGCAGGAACGGCCGCCACCACGTCCCGGTCGCGCTGATTACCGCGCCGGCCGACCAGGTGCCCGAGTCGGTCGTGACCTCCAGCCCCGCGGAAGCCTGGGAGACCGCGGTCACCGTCTCCGACCGGCGGATCGGGAGTTCGTAGCGCTTCTCGTAGGCGGCGAGGTAGTCGACGACGTGGCCGGCCGGTGGGTACCACTCGTCCCGGTAGGGCGGCATCGGCCAGCCCGGCAGGGAGCTGAACTGGGCCGGGGAGAACAGCCGCAGCGAGTCCCAGCCGTGCAGCCAGGCGCCGCCGGGTGTGGGCTGGGCGTCGAGGATGACGAACTCGAGCCCGGCGCGGCGCAGGTAGTAGCCCGCGGCGAGGCCGGCTTGGCCGCCGCCGATGACCACTACCTGCGTCGAGGAGGTCACTTCGGTTGCGGGGTCTTCTCGACCCAGCGTTTGCGCAGCCACAGGCTCACGTACACCAGGCCAACCAGCACCGGGACCTCGATCAGCGGACCGACCACCCCCGTGAGGGCCTGGCCGGAGGTCACGCCGAACACGCCGATGGCGACCGCGATCGCCAGCTCGAAGTTGTTGCCCGCCGCGGTGAACGCCAGCGTCGTGGTCCGCGCGTACGACAGCCCGGACACCTTGCCCAGCAGGTATCCGCCGCCCCACATGATCGCGAAGTAAACCAGCAGCGGCAGCGCGATCCGGGCGACGTCCAGCGGCCGCGAGGTGATCGTCTCCCCCTGCAGCGCGAATAGCACGATGATCGTGAACAGCAAGCCGTAGAGGGCGGTCGGGCCGATCTTCGGCAGGAACTTGCCCTCGTACCACTCGCGGCCCTTGCTGCGCTCGCCGATCCGTCGCGAGAGATAGCCGGCGGCGAGCGGGATGCCAAGGAAGATGACCACGGACAGAGCGATCTCCCACGGTGAGAAGGTGACGCTCTGCGTGTCGAGGCCCAGCCAGCCGGGCAGCAGGTCCAGGTAGAACCAGCCGAGCACGCCGAACATGATCACCTGGAACACCGAGTTCAGCGCGACCAGGACGGCAGCGGCTTCCCGGTCGCCGCACGCGAGGTCGTTCCAGATGATCACCATCGCGATGCAGCGAGCCAAGCCGACGATGATCAGGCCCGTGCGGTACTCCGGCAGGTCCGGCAGCAGAAGCCACGCGAGCGCGAACATCAGCGCGGGCCCAAGGATCCAGTTCAAGACCAGCGAAAGGACCATGGTGCGCTTGTCGCGGGTGACGGTGTCGAGCTTGTCGTAGCGGACTTTCGCCAGCACCGGGTACATCATCAGCAGCAGGCCGAGCGCGATCGGCAGGGACACCTGTCCGATCTTCACGGCTTCGAGCACGCCCTGCAGGCCGGGGATGACGCTGCCGAGCAGCAGGCCGACGGCCATCGCGGCGATGATCCAGACCGGCAGGAACCGGTCGAGGAAGGACAGCCGGTGCAGGACGTCGGCCTCCGCCGGGGCGGTGTTCTGGTCAGCGGTCTGCGTCACGGCAGAGCCTCCTGGTGGTAGCGGGGGACAGTGCCGGTCACGGCAGAGCGGTCAGGCATCGAGGAGTTCGGCGACCAGGCCGCGGACTCGTCGGTCGATCTCGTCGCGGATCGGGCGGACGGCGTCGACGCCTTGGCCGGCCGGGTCTTCCAGAGGCCAGTCGAGGTACCGCTTGCCGGGGAAGATCGGGCAGGTGTCGCCGCAGCCCATCGTGATGACCACGTCGGAAGCCTCGACGTCCTCGGTGGACAGCTTGCTCGGGACCTCGGCGGTGATGTCCAGGCCGAGCTCGGCGAGCGCCTCGGCGGCCGCGGGGTTGACCTTCTCGGCGGGCTCGGAGCCGGCGGAACGCACGGCGATCCGGCCGAGCGAGTAGTGCTGCAACAGCGCGGCGGCCATCTGGGAGCGGCCGGCGTTGTGCACGCAGACGAACAGCACTTCAGGGATGCGGGTCACGGGGCCACGTCCTCCTCGGCCGGGTTCAGGCGTATTCATGATGGTGGATATAGATGAACGTCAGGTGACCGCAGCTCGGCGCACTGGATCGAAGTTCACTGATCTAATTGAAGAGGCTGGATCGATGTTTGTCAATTCAGCGGGTACTATCGTGGTCAGCACCTCGTTCCGACGGGTCGAGGCAAGGGAGGACGCATGGCGGGCGAGAACGGACAGAGCCGGACGAAGCCGGTGCCGGTGACCCTGTTGCTGGCCGAGCCCGCCGACGTCGTCACGCCCGGCGAGGCGGAGACCGCGGCGAAGTTGTTCAAGGCGCTGTCCGACCCGATCCGGATCCGGCTGCTGTCGCTGATCCGCCGCGCGCCCGGCGGCGAGGCCTGCTTCTGCGACCTGGCCGAGGACTTCGACATGCCGCAGCCCTCGCTGAGCCACCACCTGCGGGTGCTCGTGACGGCGGGCATCCTCGAACGCGAGCGCCGCGGCACCTGGAGCTGGTACAGCCTAGTGCCGGAACCGCTGGAAGCCCTGGAGACGCTGTTGCGCGCCGGCGGGCCGCTGGCCGACCTGCGCGCCTCCGTCGCCGCCGAACGCCCCAGCCGCTGCTGAGACCGGAGCACTCCGATGGACGAGCTGGCCTCGATCCACGAGGAGATGGAACGGTCGCGAGCGACGTTCCACCGCCTGCTCGAGAGCGCCACCGACGAGCAGCTGCGGCGCCCGTCGAACGGGACGCGGTGGACCAACGAGCAGCTGCTGTTCCACATGATGTTCGGCTTCCTCATCGTGCGCGTGCTGCTGGTGCTCGTCCGGTTCGTGGGGCGGCTGCCCGATCGCGCTCAGCGAGTCTTCGCCCGCCCGCTGGATGCCGCGGTGCGCCCGTTCGACGCGATCAACTTCTGGGGCTCGCGCGGCGCGGTGCGGGTGTTCAACCGGCGGCGGATGGGGCCGGTGATGGACCGCATCGTCGCGTCACTGCACCGCGCGCTGGATCACGAGTCGGCCGCCGACCTGCGCCGCGGGATGCACTACCCGACGTCGTGGGACCCGTTCTTCCAGGACTACATGACACTGCCGGACATCTACCACTTCGCGACGCAGCACTTCGACTTCCACGCCCGGCAGCTCACCCTCGACACGCCGACCACGTGAGCGTCTCCCCGCGTTCGCCGCATGTTCACCCGTGACCGGCAGCCGCGCCGTACTGTATTGAAAATTGCCGATCCAGGGAGGTTTGGGTCGTGGATACAGCGCCGCCCCGGCCGGCTTACCTGCGTCGCCTGGACTCGGACACGTTCGCGCAGCTACCCGGGGCGCGGCCGGACCGGATCCTGCCGTCCGAAGACCCCACGGCCGGTGACCCCGACGAGGCTCACTGGATCGGGCCGCTGCGCGGGTTGCGCTACGAGCCCGCCCCCGCCGAGCCGCCCGAGGTGACGGTGCCGCCGGGGTACACGTGGGCGCCGCTGATCCGGTGGGGCGACCCGGTGGTCGCCGGCGCACCGGCCTTCGACCCGGCCACCCCGGACGCCGCCGCGCAGCAGGAGCAGTTCGGCTTCCATTGCGGCGGCCTCTGCCTGGTCGACCTCCCCGGGCACGCCGGCCTGACGGCGCTGGTGGTCGGCCACGACCGCATCGACCCGTCGACGATGTTCGCCGGCTACGACGCCGCCGATCCCGACCGCGTGCACCTTCGGGCCGCCCGCGCGGCCCTCGGCATCTCGGTGGTCATCCTCGAGCGAGACAGCCGAACGGGACGGCTGCTCCGCGTTCCCGGCCACGAGCTCAACCGGCGGGAGACGACCAACTCGCTGGTGGAATTCACCGGTCCGGCAGCCGACAGCCCCCTCGTGCGGGTGTCGTTCGACCGCTTCACCGGACCCGGCCAAGGCACCCTCGGCAACGCCGGCGGCGGCGCGACGCCGTGGCACACCGCGCTGTCGGGTGAACGGCACTTCGCGCCGTACTTCGGTGCTTCACCCTCGGCCGTGGACCCCGGAACCGCCGCGGTCCTGGCGCGGTACGGCGTGGCACCCGCCACCGAGTACCAGTGGGAAGACACCAACGTCCGCTTCGACGCCTCCTCGGTGAACTCGGCGGTGTCCCAGTTCGGCTGGGTCGTCGAGATCGACCCGATGGACGCGGAGCTGATGCCGCGCAAGCGAACCGCGCTGGGCCGGTTCAGCCACGTCGATGCCGAGCCGCGCCTGGCTCGGGACGGCCGGGTCGTGGTGTACATGGGCGACGACGGCGACGGCGAGTACCTCTACAAGTACGTCTCGACGGGCGCGTTCGACAGTGGACCGAGTGCGGCCGCGCGGCGGCACAACCTGCGCCTGCTCGACGAAGGCACGCTCTACGTCGCCCGGTTCCGCCTCGGCGGCGAGCAAGGCTTCGACGGCATCGGCGAGTGGCTGCCGCTGGCGAGCGGGAACCAGTCCCTCGTGGAGGGGATGCACGCGGACGAGGTATACGTGCACACCCGGCTCGCGGCGGACGCGATCAGCGCGACCAGGCTGGACCGGCCCAGCGACGTCGTGCCCTCACCGCGTTCCGGGGCGGTGCACGTCGTCACCTCCGGCCGGATCACCGACCTCGCCGAGGTCGGCGGCAATTGGGCGGCGACGGAGTTCCGCTGGCGGGAATCGGTCCGGTGCTGCGACCCGGCCGCGCGCACCGCCACGTCGTCGCCGTGCCCGGGAACGGTGTGCGTCGACCTCTACGGCACGCTGTGGTTCACCGACGGCGGGCTGGTCGGAGTCCCGATCGAAGGGCTGCACCGGGGCAAGGCCCGGCCGCTGGTGGCCGTTCCCCGGGGAGCTGAAGCTTTCGACCCCGTGCTCGGTGCGCGCGGGGCAGTCCTCGCGGTGCAGCATCTCGTCGATGCCGAGGAGCCGGGAACGCTCGACCGGCCCGGCGTGGTCGTGGTCTACCCGGTCGGTCACGGTCGACTCGGCGACTGAACCTGCCTCATCCGACCACGAAGCGGTACAGGCCGTAGGCGATGCCCGCGCCGAAGGCCACGAAACACGCGATCGCCGCGACCCCGGCGAGCACGCCGCGGCGACCGCTCGCGAGTGCGGCCTTGTGCCGCGACCACGCCCACAGCCCGGCCGTGTACGAGCCGACCAGGCCGAGACCACCGACCAGGCTGACGATCAGCACCTGGAGGATCGGGACCCAGTTGATCGACAACGGCGTGGGGGTCAGTCGATGAGCTCGTCGAGCAGGTGCCGGACGCGGCGGTCGATGTCGTCGCGGATCGGGCGGACCGCTTCCAGGGGCTGCCCGACCGGGTCGGCGACGTCCCAGTCGAGGTAGCGCTTGCCGGGGTAGACCGGGCAGGCGTCGCCGCAGCCCATCGTGATCACGACGTCGGCCGAGCGGACCACCTCGTCGGTGAGCGGCTTGGGGAACGCCTCAGCCAGGGGGATGTCCAGCTCGGCGAGCACGTCGACGATCTCGGCGGGGATCTCGCCGGCGGGCCGCGAGCCGGCGGAGCGGACGGCGACGTGGCCGAATGCGTGGTGGTTGAGCAGCGCGGCCGCCATCTGGGACCGGCCGACGTTGTGCACGCAGATGAACAGCACCTGCGGCACGGTGACGTGCGTGAGGCCCTGCGCCTTGCCCAGGTCGGTGAGCCGGTCGCGGGCGAAGCGGGCGGTCAGGGTCGGCAGGTGGACCTTGATCGTGGCGCTCTCGTCGAGCAGGGCGTAGGTCTCGTCCACATACCGCTCGACGGTCTCGCGGGCGAAGACGCCGTGGAACTTGTCGGCCAGTTCGTCGATGATCCGCGCCAGCTGCGCGGACATCGCGCGCGCGGGCAGGCCGTCGGTGGCGTGGGTCATGACAGTCTCCTCACCAGAGTTGATCTCACGACCATCGATATCGAAGTTCGTCAATGCCATTGAACCGGACTGGATCGATGAATGTCAATCCAAACTTGCCGCGGACGCACGCGGGCCGGACCGGCCATCGCCGATCCGCCCCGCTCCCTCCCCGCTCAGTCAGCGCGCCCGGGCTGCTCCGGCACCGTCGGTCCGCTCATCGACTCCGGTTGAAGATGTAGCCGAAGCCGCGCAGCGTCCGGATGTAGCGCGGACAGCGGCGCTCGGTCTCGATCTTGCGGCGCAGCCGCAGGATGTGGACGTCGACGGTGTTGTCGTCGCCCTCGAACGAGTCCGACCAGAGCCGGTGCAAGGTCTCCCGCGGCATCGCGCGGCCGGCGTTGAGCATCAGCAGCTCGAGGAGTTCGAACTCCTTGGGCGGCAAGGCGAAGAACTGGCCCCGGACGCGGACCCGGCGCGCCGCCCGGTCCAGCTCCACGTCCTGGACCACGAGAACCTCGTCGGTGTCGACGCCCCCCGATGCGGCGCCGTCGGCTTCCGAGGTCATCCGAACTTGCCCGTGATGTAGTCCTCGGTCGCCCTCTCCTTCGGCGTCGAGAACAGCACCTCGCTGCGGTCGACCTCGATGAGGCGCCCGGGCTGGCCCGGCTCGGTGATCGTGAGGAACGCGGTGTACTGCGACACCCGCGCGGCCTGCTGCATGTTGTGGGTGACGATGACGATCGTGTACGAGTCCTTCAGCTGCCCGATCGTGTCCTCGATGGCGAGGGTCGAGATCGGGTCCAGCGCCGAGCACGGCTCGTCCATCAGCAGCACTTCCGGCTCCACGGCCAGCGCGCGGGCGATGCACAACCGCTGCTGCTGCCCACCGGAGAGCTGCCCACCGGCGCGGTGGAGGCGGTCCTTGGCCTCTTCCCACAGCCCGGCCTGACGCAGGCTGCGCTCGACGAGCTCGTCGTAGCCCTTGTTCTTCCCCCGCTTGCGGCCCAGCCGCAGCCCGGCGACGACGTTCTCGTAGATGCTCATCGTCGGGAACGGGTTGGGCCGCTGGAACACCATGCCGACACGGCGGCGCAGGTCGACCGGCTCGACGTCGCGCAGAGCGTCCTGGTCGTCGAGCAGGACCTGTCCCTCGGCACGGGCGCCGGGGATGGTCAGGTGCATCGCGTTGAGGCAGCGCAGCAAAGTCGACTTGCCGCAGCCCGACGGCCCGATCAGCGCGGTGACCTCCTTCGGCTCGAAGGTCATGCTGACGTCGTCGAAGGCGAGGTGATCCCCGAAGTACGCCGAGAGATGGTCAACTCTGATGCGGGAAGCCACGCGGCTCCTCCTTTGCTTGCGGCGTCAACTGGCGGGTCATCGGGCACGGCCGATCGACGAGCGGCGCGCGATCAGCCGGGCGACGACGGTGAAAATGAGGACGAGGGCGACCAGGGTGAGCGCGCCGGCCCACGCCCGGGCCTGGGCCGCCTTGAATCCGGTGATCGCGTTGCCGAAGATCTGCAACGACAGCGTGGACATCCGATGCGCCGGGTTCAGTTCGATGAACAGGTCGTTGCCCAGCACGGTCAACAGCAGCGGAGCGGTCTCGCCCATGGCCCGGGCGACGGCGAGCATGACGCCGGTGATGATCCCCGAGCTGGCCGTGGGCAGCACGACCGACATCGTGGTGCGCGCCTTCGTCACACCGAGTGCGAGGGAGGCCTCGCGCAGCTCATGCGGGACGAGGCGCAGCATCTCCTCGGTGGAGCGGATCACCAGCGGCAGCATGATCAGCCCGAGCGCGATACCGCCGGCGATGCCGGAGAACCCGAAGAACACGACCCAGATCGCGTAGACGAACGCCCCGGTGACGATGGTCGGGATCCCGACGAGGACGTCGGTGAGGAACCGGGCCGTCCGGGCGAGGCGACCGCCGTACTCGACCAGGTAGATCGCCGCCGAGATGCCGATCGGCACCGAGATCACCGTCGCGATCGCGACGGTGATCAGGCTGCCGATGATGCCGTTGAGGAACCCGCCGCCAGCCTGGCTCGGGTTGCCCGGCGGGGTCTGGGTGAGGAACTCCGGGCCGAGGTACTTCAGGCCCTGGCCCGCGACGTAGGCCAGCACCCAGATCAACACGGCGATGGTCGCGGCCATCACCAGCGCGAGCAGGGTGTGCATCGCGATGTTGCTGAAGCGGCGGCGGCCGGCCGCCGGAGCGGGACTGCTCGGCTTCGGGACGGGCGGTGACTCGATCGTGGTGCTCATGCGATGTGCTCCCCCGCCCGGCTGACGATCCGCTTGCCCACGACGTTGACGAACAGCGACAACACCAGCAGGCACAGCGCGACGACGAACAGCGACTCGAGATGGAACGGCTGGTTGGCCTCGGTGAACTCGTTGGCCATCACGCTCGGGAGGGTGGCGCCCTGGGCGAGGAGGCCGTGCGGGATCGACAGGACGTTGTTGCCGATCACCATCGTCACGGCGATCGTCTCGCCGAACGCGCGGCCGAGGCCGAGGATCGACGCGCCGACGATGCCCGAGCGCGACCGCGGCAGCACGGCCATCCGCAGCATCTCCCACTTCGTCGCACCGAGACCGAGCGCGGCTTCCTTCTCCGCGATCGGGGCGGTGTCGAACACTTCGCGGCAGATCGCGGTGACGATGGGCAGCACCATGATCGCCAGCACGACCCCGGCGGAGAACACCGAGTAGCCGAAGAACGGTCCCTTGAACAGCCAGCCGATGACCGGGATGCCGCCGAGTGACGTCAGGCCGTCGCCGATCGGGCCGAGTGCGGGAATCAGGGCGAAGACGCCCCAGAAGCCGTAGACGACGCTGGGGATCGCGGCGAGCAGGTCGACCAACGAGGACAGTGGCTTGCGCAGCACCGATGGGGCGAGGTTGGTGATGTAGAGGGCGACGGCGATCGACACCGGGACCGCGATCACCATAGCGACCAGCGAGGTGATCAGGGTGCCGACGACGAACTGCAGCACGCCGTACGGGTTCGGGCTCGAGGACTCGGCCACAGCTTCCGAAGGCGCCCAGCGGCTGGAGGACAGGAAGCTGAGCGGGTTGTAGTGCGCCAGCGACGGCCACGCCTCGACGACGAGGAACACCCCGGTTCCGACCAGGGCGGCGACCACGAACACCGCCGCCGCGGCCATCACCCGCCGGAACGCAGCATCGCTGCGCCGGGCGGATGACGACCGCAGGGCGGAGTGTGGCGCGGAGGAATCCGCGGTCACAAGATCTCCTTCACGGCAGGGTGTTCGTTACGGGGCGACCGGCGTGCCGTTGAGGGTGATCTTCTTGACCTGCCCGAGAGCCAGGCCCTGCAGATCCTTGCCGAGCGGGGCGTAGTTGACGCCCGCGGCGTCGTCCTGGCCGGCGGTGAGCGTCCAGGACAGGAAGTTCACGATCGCCTTGGCCTTCGCCGCGTCGGTCTGGTTCTGGTACACCAGCGCGTAGGTGGTGCCAGTGATGGGGAACGCGTCCTTGTCCGGGCCGTCGGTCAGGCTGGTCCGCAGGTCCGCCGGGTAGGTGACGCCGTCGGTGCCCTTGGTGATGGTGGCGATGCACGGCTGGATGAAGTTGCCGGCCTTGTTCTTCACCTGGCCGACGGGCAGGTTCTGCGCGAGGGCGTAGGCGAGCTCGACGTAGCCGATGCTGCCCTCGGTCTGGTTGACGACGCCGGAGACGCCCTCGTTGCCCTTGCCGCCGATGCCGGTCGGCCAGGCGATGTCCTTACCCGAGCTCTTGTCCTTGCCACCCAGGGTCGAGACCCAGGTCGGGCTCTCCTTGGTCAGGTAGTCCGACCACACCGCGGTCGTGCCAGAGCCGTCGGAGCGGTGCGCGACCGCGATCGCCTCGTCGGGCAGCTGCGTGCCCGCGTTCAGCGCCACCAGCGCCGGGTCGTTCCACTTGGTGATCTTCCCGGCGAAGATCTTGCCGAGCGTCTCGCCGTCGAACTTCAGCCCGGAGTCCACGCCCTTGACCTTGTAAGTCGGGACGACCGCGCCGAGGGTCAGCGGGATGTGCAGGATCGCGCCGTTCTTGGTCTTGGCGATCTCACTGTCCTTCATCGGCGTGTCCGAGGCGCCGAAGTCGACGGTGCCGGCGGAGATCTGCTGCACGCCGCCGCCCGAGCCGATCGACTGGTAGGCGACCTCGACGCCGTCGGAGGTCGAGTAGTTCTTCGTCCAGACCGACATGACCGGGTTGACGAAGGTCGAGCCCGCGCCCGAGAGCTTCGTCGCCCCGCCGTCGATCTTGGCGATGGTCCGCTGGTAGCCCGGCTTCGACGCCGTCTGCTGGCCGCAGATCTGCCCTGCCTGCGCGGCCTGCGTCGTGTTCGTGTCGCCCCCGACATCGCTGGTGCTCCCGCACGCAGCCAGACCGCTCGCGGCCAGCACGGCCACGACGGCGGTGATCGTCTTGCGGAACATCGACCCTCCACATCCACGCGACGCTGTATGCATCGACGTCGATATCAAAGAGTGTCAATATGAACGACCGCGAGAGACTCGTTGAACGCAGGGTGAACGAATTGACGCCTATCGATATCGATAGGCGTCAACATGAAGAGGGTGGGGTCAGCTGAAAAGCTGCTGAAGCGCCTGCCAGCGCTCCGGCACGATCCGGAACCAGACCCAGGAGGCCCGCCGCTCCTTGGCCAGCAGACCGGCGTTGACCAGCACTTTCAGGTGGTGGCTGACGGTGGGTTGCGAGAGTTCGAGGGGCTCGGTGAGATCGCAGACGCAGGCCTCGCCACCCTCGGCGGCGTGGATGAGGCTGAGCAGCTGCAGCCGGGCGGGATCGGCGACGGCCTTGAGCAAGCCGGCGAGCTTGACGGCCTCGGCGCGGTCCAGCGGCTGCATCGACAGCGGCACGCAGAGATCGTCGTTCAGCAGCGGCAGCTCGCGGATCACAGGCTTGGACACCCCTCCAGGGTACGCGAACTATGACCTCTTCCCGTAGGCGTCATCCTCCGTCGCATGCTCTGACCAGGCATTTACCCAAGGTTTTACAAGCCGTGATCCGCGCTCGGCGACGTTCAACCTCATGCTAGCCCTGTCGGCACAGGGGCCAGGCCAGCGCCGGGAGCACTGCATATTCGAGTACATGACCTACCCGGAAGAGCCGGCGACATCGCATCTGCGACTGGACTCGGCGATGCCCGAGGCAACGCTAGCTAACGCCGCCCTCGATCGTCTTCGGGATCGAGCCGTCGGCGCCGGGAGTGTTCTGCTCCAGCAGAGTCACGGTCGGTCCAGGCCAGCCACCCGGCCAGCCCTCGACAGTCCTCGGACGCCACAGCTCCCACCAGTGCCTACGCAACTTCGTCGCGAACCCGAGGTCACGACGCGCGGCCAGCACGAATTCTTTCTGCGCCTCACCCAGTCGAAGCATCCACTGCGCCGTGACTTCGATCTGCAGTCGGCGTTCTGCCGGCTTCTTCGACGTCGGCAGCACCGTGAACAGCTCGCCTAAGATGGCCGTGATCTCCTCGGCGGCAGCGCGCGGCTCCGGGTTTCCAACCAAACGGAGCTCCGACAACGCCGCCAGGAATGACGACATTGACTTTCGCGCATCGGCCGTCTGGTAGATCGCGGTCGTGGTGTGCCTCCATCGGAAAGGCTCCCACTGCTGCATCGCCAAGGCGATTCCCCCAAGGTGAATGTGCCAGGTCATCAAGTCACCGGTGGCAACGAGGAAGCCTCGGCATGCATCGCGCCGTTCCTTTCGCTTCGCCCCCTTGTCCCGCCCTGGAGGCATCACTGAGAACAGGGCGCGGGCGGTCTTCAAGCCGGTGGCGATCTCGCCACCCACCTTCGTGATCTCGTCCATCGGCACGCCGAACACGTTCATCAGCACATCCAAGTCCACGGAAGGCGTCCGCTCCGGTAACCGGCCTCGCGTGTCACCGGATCCCGCCGAATCAGGTTAAGATAGGGCGTTTCGGGCCTGAGGACCATTTATCCAGCATTATTATGGCTTGATGGACCCTGCCACGATCAACCAGCTCATCAGTGGAGGCGCTGGCGTAGTCGGCGCAGCTATCGGCGCGTCGACCACTCTGCTAGTCGCACTTGGGCAGAGGCGGCACCAGGACCAAACGGAGCGCGAGCGCCTGAGTCGTGTCCGGCAGGAGGAAGCCGCTCAGCGCGTTAATGAGCTGTTTGCAGTCCTTGTAAAGGACGAGTCTCGCGCGATCACTAGGAGGTTCGAGGCACGCGTCACCGACGAGGAAGAGCAGGCGGCACGCGCAGCCGTAGAAGACCGGGTCGAGGCAGCCAAGGCGGAGATCAAGGCTCATGCCCTCTTCTTGCCGGACGACATTCAGGACCGGGTCGCCGCCGACTTGGAACTGGTAGAGATGGCTGACGAGTTTGGAGTTAACAGGTGGGGAAAGGCATACCACTACCACTCGTTCCGCTCCATACTGCCGAACGTTGGCCGTGACGTACAAAGAGTACTGGCCGCCTTCCTGCGACGGCAGGAGATTCCTGAACCGAGCCTTCTGATCCGCGAGTATGACCACGCGCTCGCGAAGCGCAAAGAGGACCGTGAGGGTGAGTTCGCGGAAGAGATCTACGAGGCTGATCAAGAGCGCGAGGCCTGGGTGGAACAAAACCCGGACTTCAAACCCTGATCTGCCTCATCTGACGCCGCTGCGACGTCCTCTACGCGACGAGCCGCAACGGCACCCACTACCGCAACCCCGAACCAGCTCCTATCGCGGCTTGACAACCACATAGGAACACCCCCGCCCTCGTACCCATCCCCGGCCTGGGATGGGAGCGAGGGCTGGCACAGGATCAGCACCTCTCGCTCGCCCCGCTACCGAGAGTAAGCTAACGTTGGCGGATGGCGGACACGATTATCGCTGCGCTTGCCGGCGGAGGGCTAGCTGTGCTCGGCGCAGTCGTGACGGCCAGTTTGACCAGCCTTCGTGAGCGCAAGAACAGGTCCAACACCCACTTGTCGCGCCTGAGTGAGCGCCGATACGACCTCTACCTGGCCTATCTGGACGTCATGACGCGCAACGCCTCCGTATTCCGAGGTGAAGAGGACCCACGCACCCCCGACGTCGACGCCCTCTACGTAGAGCTGGCCCGCCTGGAGCAAGACATGCAGGTGTTCGCCAGCAGCATGGTCCTCGGCGCATTCGAGGAGTACCGCGAGTGCATACGGGCATTCCTCTCATGGAACAGTGACGAACAGGAACAGACTCGTCTGCTGCGGCTCGAACGGGCCGTCCACACGCTGTCGCTCGCGGTGATCCGTGAAGACCTGGGCGTCGACGGCTTCGAACCGCGGTGGCGCGCCCGCCGCGTGCGGCGGGCCACGAAGCTCTTCAGACAGAAGATGGAGCAGAACACCCTCCTGCCGGGGCCGCTCGATATCGTGGCCCTGCCGGATACGAACCGGCCGTAGCGACGAAGTTCAACCCGTCCTGATCACCCCTCACCGCTCCCCGAGTGAGCTCTGAGCTCGCTCGCACCGAAAAATGACGTGCGTCTGACGGCAGGGGCCAAGCAGCAACGCGAACCAACCACCGCCACCTCGCTCTGGAGTGGACGGACGGGACGACGGGATCGCCGGTCTCGATCGCGGCCTCAAGCCGCAACCCCTCGGCCCCGACCGTCCTTCACTAGCTCGGCCGGGCTTCCTCGTCCAGCGCGGCCGGACCGGTGAACCGATGGACAGTGCCATCGAAGTCCCGGAAGGTGTAGACGTCACCGGCCAGATCGGCTGCCACCAGATCGTTTTCCTCCCCCAGCTCGAGGGAGTCGATGTCGGGCATCGGCAAGCCCAGCGAGCTGGTGCAGTAGGTCAACACCTTCAAGACGCCGTCGGTCATCACCTCCATCGCGCTGGCGAGCGTCCGGTACTCGACCGGGTCGTCGCTGATCTGGATCGAGGGCGAGAAAGCGAACGTCGGGACCACGTCGATCGGCGCGTTCCCCCGAGGACGCTCGAACTTGAGGACGAGCACGGCCTTGTTGTCGCCGTCGATCGGCCCCTCGTGGCGTCGCTCCTCGACGATCTTGATCGGCGTCTCGGAACGAATGACCACCGGCGCGAGATCGAAATAGATGCGACCGACGATGTGGACAGCGCGATGCTTGTCAAGATTGGACAGCCAGCGAAGGACCTCCAGCGGAGAGGTGTGCGCCCGATCGCCACCGTGAAACGGTTGCAGCGCTTCGATCACAGCCCAGAAATCCGGCACCACCAGCGCGCTGAATTTGCGTCTCGCCTCGGAGAAGCTGCTTACCTTCGTCGTGATGGGGAACTGTACCTGGTTCGGCTTGGCGGGCCGGCCGGAGTGCATCACCACGGCCGCCCACATCGAGTGGTCTAACGCGGCCCGCAGGTTGGTCAAGATGTCGCCGAGCAGGACGCTCCAGGACTCGGAAAACTCCTTCTTGGTCTTCAACCGCCACTGCATCTTCACCAGCGGGTCCGTGCTGTCGGCCACGTTGTCCCAACGGACGTACTCGTACGAACCGTCGGCGAGGAACTCACGGGTGCGGCGATCGAGTACTCGCTGGTGCTCGACGGCACGCGCCCACTTCAGCCACGCTGATCGCATCTCCACCAGCTCATGCTAAAGCTCGCCGGCCGACCGGGAAGGTAGTCGGCGGCGCGCCTCGGCTCGGCAAGGAAGCCCGCTGGGGGATGACGTTCTCGGCGCTCGCGCCGCCGAAGGGCAAGACCTACATCGCCGTCTCGCTGACCAACGACCCGGCCGTCCTGTTCGGAGCCCCGGCCGTGGCGACCAGCGCACTCGACGTCATCACCAAGCAGTAGTCGGCATCCGGACCGGTGTCCGGCGATCGGGCTCTTACGTCCTCACTCGTTCCCTTCAATTGGTTGCCACGTCTTGGTTTCCCGGTCCCACCGGTCGACCGGCCGGCCATCTTCAGCCAACCGGAGGATGACCGGCGGTCCGTCGCCGTCGCGGACGACGGTGCACCGCCAGGACGTCACGATCGTCCCTCGACGCCCGCCAGAGCCGCAGAGTCGATCTCCGTACACCCGAGAAAATAGAAGCCCTTCAAGGGGACGCGCAGTTCAGAAACCGACAACATCGGCATCTTAAATGAACCGTCAGCGTTGTTCGCCTCGGCATTGGTCAGTGACATGCCGGAAGAGGCTACCCGACGTTGCCCGGCCGCGGGCCGTCTGCCACTGCAACGAAAAGGAGATACACCCGGATGAGTACACGCCAACGCACGGAAGCGATCGGCAAACCCACCTCGACCTCATCCTCGGGGCCGCCCAGTACGCGACCTGGCGCGGCCTGGCCGCCCCGGCCGCCGACGCCGAGGACTTCTCGGCCGTGGTCATGAAGGAGCTGGGCCGGGGAAACCGGTAACGGTCGCCCTGCTCCTCGCCGACGAGGCGACCGCCGAAGCCCTGGAAACAGACCTGCTCCGGTACGGGGTCGACCTCTACCGGGGCAGTCTGTCCTACCGGCGCGTGTGCGCGCTGATCACCCACCTGCCGACGACGCCGCCGTCTGGCACACGCTGAACCCGCGCGGAGCTTGGACCCGCGCTGACCTGCTCGCCTCGGTCACCGAACGGCGGATCACCGCTCTGTGGGCCACTGTCGCTGCAGCGATGGGCCACAACGTCACCGACGTCCAACTGATTGACCCGATGGACGCGTACAACACGCCCGCCACCGATCCACCAGCAAATGATCAAGCTCTCGTCGACGTACCAGAACTGAAGTCGCTGCGAGCGATTGCCATCTAGATGCGTAACGGGTAACAGTTTTAAGTTGCGCAGGCTTAAATGATACTCACTCAACCGTTGATAGAGGCACGAACGCGTACGCCCTAGACACGTTTCCAAACCCAGATCCATTCGACAAGAAGCGCGCAGGCGCGACCTGATTCTCAACCTTCCAAGTGCCAGGCAGGACGCGACCCGAGGTGCCAAGCGCGATATATACGTTATCCAATGTAAATTTCACACTGGCGGACGACTCCGCAAAGTTTACATCTCTAACAAATTCACACTGAGTAAACAGTCCACCCTTCTTGAACTCAGAACCCTTGAAACTAGCCAGTTGCTCAAATCGCACCTTCATATACTTCGGGCGCTCCCCGAATGCAACCCGATGGAAATCAACCTTCCCCTTAAAGTGCACTGACTCGAAGCTGATTCCGCGACCCGTCTTTATCTCCGCGAAGCTGACTTCGCTGAATGTAATATTTCTCATTCGGACGCCATCTTTGAATTCGGTGCCAAAAAAGTCAGCCAGCGCTTCAAACTTTGCACCATTGAACGACACAGCGGTCCCAAAGTGAACATTCTGAATCTCGGTGCGCCCACCAAATCGAACCTTTTCAAAGGTTGCAAAAGACTCAAACCTGGAGAGTTCAAACCATGTCGCCGACCGAAACACGGCTTCATTGAAGTGTGCAACGTCGTCAAAGCTCGCCTCATCGAAACGCGCGATACCTTGAAAGTCCGTGGACCTGAAGCTCGTTCTGCCGACAAATGAGGCATTTCTAAAGTCGCCATCGCCGACCTTGCACCCCTCCATATCAAATTCGAAAAGGGTGGCATCTCTAAGATCGAGGTTGACCAAGCCCCAGTAAGCGTCAGATTGTGAGCCAGACGGCTTGATCAACAGATGACGACGTAAGATCTGCTGCGCCGTTCGCCGAACGTCCAACTCCAAACGTCGTGCAGCGATCATTTCCTCTTCCAAATTTGTTTTCTCCCCAGCGCTAGCATCGCTTCGACCATCGCCATTACGAGTTCGTTTTGGCGGGAGCGCGTATGGGGCCCTCAGATAGGCACAAATGCGATCTACCACCGTTTGCCGAAGTTGAGGGTACGACTGCGCCAACCGCTCCAGATCGGTCAACCCTCCCATTCTCACGGCTGCCTTCTCGCTTCCCAATTGCTCACTAGCCTTTGAAGACAAATCTGTAATCTCTTTTGCCCTATCCGAGGCGAGCTGACGTAGATGTTCACGCTGACCTAACCGCAGCCGCTCAACCGTAACAACTGCAGCAAGAACCGCAAGAACGGCGGCCGAACTCTTCCATCCGGTGTCGAATGCGTCGCGATGTTCAGACCGATTCGTGCCCCATAGCAGAAAAGTAACCAAAGCGCCCACCGCAGCACTTAGACCCAGCGTGGCCCAAACCCAAAGCCATGCAAATTCACGTGTTACGGCGTGATCATTCGGATCCATCTGCACATTCCATCACAAAACACCACCACGCCCGGCCGCCGGGTGCCACCAATGACGTCGAGCCGGAACTGGTGGTGATTGCTCTGACCACCATCGGTCACGCCTACTTGAAGCTCCTGCCCAGCCTGCAAGGGCTCGGCCGCGAGATCCGCAACCAGGTCCGCCAGAACGAGCGCACAGCCCCGACGATCACGCTGTCGGCGCAGGTGCAGACGGCCCTGCTCAAGGAGCAGATCCGCGCCGCCGCTCGCGAAGGCAACGACAGCGCCGTGCGGCTGCTGGCCGAGCTGGACGCCGTCCCGGCCGAGACCCGTGCGTGAGCTGTTGGGCAAGTCCGTCTCGATCAAGGCCGTGGCCGACAAGTCGATCGGCTCGACCGTGCGCGGCCTTGGCGAGCTGGACGACGGCCTGAACCGCACCACCGTGGGGTTCACTCGCATGACGCTGTCCGTCGGCGCGGCAGTGCTGAAGTACGGCGCGATGGCCGCCGCCGCGGGCCAGGCCGTGACCGTGATCGGCGGCATCGGGTCGGCGGAGGCCACCGCCTCCGGCGCCCTGCTGGTCGTCCCTGCGGCCGGCCTTGCCGCAGCGGCGGCGATCGCCACGCTCAAGCTCGGCGTCTCCGGGTTCGCCGATGCGCTCAAGGAGAGCGACCCGGCCAAATACACGCAGGCCATCGCCGAGTTTCCGCCCGCGATGGCCACCGCTGCGAACGCGGTCCGCGCGCCGCGTCCGGAGCCGACCGAGCTACGGCAGGACGTCCAGCAGCGTCTGTTCGCTGGCCTCACAGCGGAGATCACCGGCCGGGCCGGGACGTACCTACCGCTACTCCGTACCGAACTGGGCGGCATCGCGGACGGGCTCAACGCCGGAGCGCGCGGCCTGGCCGCGTTCGCCCGCGAAGGCCGCACCGTCGACGACGTCCGCTCGATCTTGGACAGCACCGGCGCGTCCGTGCGGCTGGCCTCCGCCGGGGTGCAGCCGTTCCTGCAGGCACTGCTGGACGTGGCGGCGGTCGGCGCGGAGTTCCTGCCTGGGTTCGCCTCCGGGCTGGCCGACGGTGCCCAGCGCTTCGCGGACTTCATCGCCACCGCGCGCCAGACCGGGCAACTGCGCGAATGGATTTCGGCCGGGCTCTCCGCCGTCGGTGACCTGGTCACGATCCGCGCAACCTCGGCCAGATCGTGTTCGCGGTGTTCTCCTCCGCCAGCACCGGCGGCGACGGTCTGCTGTCCGCTGGTCGCGATCACAGGGCAGATCGCCGCGTTCGTCCGGTCCGCGCAAGCGCCCACGGCCGCCTCCAGCACGCGGCGTTCTTCTACGGCGTCCAGCAGCACAACATCGACGCGGCGGAGATGTTCCGCGAGCACGACATCACGATCGAGGCGGGCCCGGACCGCCACGGCATCACCCAGGGCGCGTTCCTGTACGTCTTCGAGCCGGGCGCCAACCGCATCGAGCTGTTCGGCGAGCCGGGCATCCTGCAGCTGGAGCCGGACTACGAGACCCGCACGTGGCAGATGTCCGACATCGACACCCGCCCTGGCGATCGGCGGTGCGAAGCTACCGTGGGAGACGTACTTCAGCTACGGCACCCCGCCGACCAAACCGCTGTCCGAGCACCTCGCCGAGGTGCCCGGTCCGCCGGCGCCGCCGTCCGCAGAGTCGGCGGCTGCGGCCGAGGTCGTTCCCGATGGGATCGAGCACTCCCGCGGCGTCGCCAACGCGCCCGTGGGCTGAGCGAGCCGGCCGGGGGCAGGGCACTGCTCCCGGCCGGACGCTCAGCGGGCAGCGGCGTACTGCCGGCGCCTTCCCGGCGAAGAGACTCCACCTGGCTCACCAGAACTGAGCCGCCACGGCGAGGAAGAACAGCAGCGCAGCCAGCAAGTGCGCGGCCTCGATCACCAGCCCCCGCAAGGCATGAAGCACCCGTCGCGCGGTCTCGATTCGTTCCAGCGCACTCCGGCTCCACTCGTCGGCTCCCCAGTGTGCGTCCACCTCCCGCACCTTCTCCGGGAACACGACCTCAGTGTCGGCTTGCGGCTCATCCACGCTGCCGTTGTCCGTTTCGTCGTCGTTCATGCCCTCGACTATCCTGATCGTGATAGCCTTGCCTATGCCGATCAAGCGGACGCTGGGCAGCATCGACGCCGCCGCGCTGGCCAAGCTCGAAGACGCGCTGGGAAAACCGATCACCAACGACCTGTTGTTCGCGCACCTCCGCGACGGCGGCTGGCTTGACGACATCACCCAGGCCGGCGAGGCCGGAGTGGCGGACGCCGTGGCCGAAGTCGAGAAGATCCGGGCCATGGCGGCAGAGCCTCGATCGGAACGGGCCCGCGGAGTCCTTCCAGCAGAGGGACGACCGGAAGTTGACCAGCAGACTCGGGCCGCCGACGTCGGACCGCGGTTGAACGCCTTCCAGACGGCGCTGACCAGGCTCGTCGCGGACGAGGCCGACGAGGACCCGCGCATCGGTGATTTCCGGAAGAAGTATCTGCCGCACGGCAACACCTTGCTACCCAATGAGATTCACGATTGGGTCCGTGAGCACGTCACCACCCAGCCGACCGACACGGTTCTCGTAACCCTCCCGGTGCCCCGAGGATGGAAGCGCCACGAGCCGATCCCGGCTCCCTCGAGTCACTTTCCGGTAAGCCACAACTTTCCGGTGGTGGAGTACCTCGGGCCCAAGTTGCAGCGTGAAACCGAGGATGGCAGCACCGGCGACCAGCAAAACGATCACCCCCATCCACACCCGGATCCCGACGACGGGCCTCTCGCCTTCGACTTGTTCCTCGAACCTGCCGCACCCGGAGGTGTTCTCTTCAAACTGCGCGAGTTGGCCCGAAGCATCGGCCGGATCCACGGCTGGACAGAGAGCCAAGCCGCAACGTTCGTGCTGACCGGACTATCTCCGCTCATCAGCATGATCCGAGTGACGCACCTTGATCCCCCCATACACAACAACGAGTTCTGTCCCTGGGGAGAGCGCATTCGGCTGGACGTCCACCCTGCCGCGACGGCTGAAGACGTCGCTGCCGCCTACGTCGCAGCGCGTGCCGACCTCCAGATCGCCGAGACCTACGGGCACAGTCGTGTCAAAGGGCCATCGACACGCAATCTCCTGCTCGCCGCGTTCGTGGCCGGCCGCACCGGAACGTGGCAGCAGAAGATGGACTCGTGGAACGAGGAGTACCCGGAATACGCGACCAATCGGCTGAGCAACTTCAAGCGCGATGCCAACGACACTCGGGTACGAGTGCTCAACCCCGGCCGCCAACCAACGACCGAAAAAGCTGACCCGCCACCCAGTTATGGACAGCAGTCACCGATCTCCCCAGACGGCTTCCAGCATGGTGATCGTGTCACAGGTCTGCGGCACGTCGTGGACCCGGATGATGTCGACCCCGGCTGACCACGCCGGGGCGATCAGCGCCAGCGAGCCCGGCAGCCGGTCCTCGACGTCGCGGCCGGTGACGGCGCCGATGAACGACTTGCGGCTCACTCCCAGCAGGACCGGGACGCCGAGACCGCACATCGCCGGCAGGCGGCGCAACAGGCGCACGTTGTCCCCGACCGTCTTGCCGAAGCCGATGCCCGGGTCGATCCAGGTCTCGGTGATGCCTCCGGCGCGGGCCGCGGCCGCGATGTCCAGCAGCTGGGCGGCCACCTCGGCGTACACGTCGTCGTAGACCGGCTGGCCGTCGACCTGGACCGGCACCGTGGTCGAGTGCATGCCGACGTAGCCCACACCATGCCGCGCCGCCGTCGCGTGCAGCGTGCCCGACACGTCGTTGATGATCGACGCGCCCAGCTCGACGGCCGCGGCGGCGACCTCGGCGTGGCGGGTGTCCACCGAGACCCTCCCCATTGTCGCCAAGGCCGCGATGATCGGGGCGATGCGGTCGAGTTCTTCGGCCGGCGACACCGGCGCGGCGCCCGGCCGGGTCGACTCGCCGCCGACGTCGACGGCCCAAGCACCAACCTTGAACATCTCCAGGCCGGCGAGGATCGCCTGCTCGACCGCCGTGTACCGGCTGCCGGACCAGAACGAGTCCGGGGTGGCGTTGAGGATGCCCATCACCTTCAGCGGACGCGTGTTCGGCCTCGCGGTCAGGGCGACCGGCTGGGGCAGGTGCTGTTCGATGGTCATGGCCTGGCCTCGGCTTCGCTGGTCGGGGTCGGGACCGGCTCCAGGCGCACGATCACGGACTTGGAGGTCGGGGTGTTGGAGACGTCGGCGACCGAGTCCAGCGGGACGAGCGCGTTGGTCTCCGGGTAGTACGCGGCCGCGCAGCCGCGCGCGGTCGGGTACGCGACGATCCGGAAGCCGGGTGCGCGGCGTTCCGCCGTCGCGCCTTGGTCGGGCCATTCGCTGAACAGGTCGACCAGTTGGCTGTCCTGGAGGCCGAGGTGGTCGATGTCTTCCGGGTGCACCATCACGACGCGGCGGGCGTTCTCGATGCCGCGGTAGCGGTCGGACAGCCCGTAGATCGTGGTGTTGTACTGGTCGTGGCTGCGCAAGGTCTGCAGCAGGAGGCGCCCGTCCGGGACCTTCGGGTACACCAGCTCGTTGACGGTGATGTTCGCCTTGCCGGTCGTGGTCCTGAACTCGCGGGCGTCGCGCGGCGGATGCGGCAAGACGAAACCGTTGCGCTCGCGGACCCGGACGTTGAAGTTCTCGAACCCGGGCACGACACGGGCGATGGCGTCCCGGATCGTGTCGTAGTCGGCCTCGAACGCCTCCCACGGCACGGGGTGGCTCTCGCCGAGGGTGGCGCGAGCCAGCCGGCAGACGATCGCGGGCTCGGACAGCAGCCTGTCGCTGACCGGACGGAGCCGGCCGCGCGAGCGATGGACGACCGACATCGAGTCCTCGACCGTGACGAACTGCTTCACTCCCGCCTGGACGTCCAGGTCGGTGCGGCCGAGGGTGGGCAGGATGAGCGCCGTCCGGCCCGCGGCGACGTGGGAGCGGTTGAGCTTCGTCGACACCTGCGCGGTCAGCCGGCAGCTGCGCAGCGCAGCCTCGGTGGCGGCGGTGTCGGGAGTTGCCCGGGCGAAGTTGCCGCCCATCCCGACGAAGACCCGGATCTCGCCGCGGGCCATCGCCCGGATCCCGTCGACGGTGTCGTAGCCGTGCTTGCGCGGGGACCGGATGCCGAACTCGGCGTCGACCGCGGCGAGGAACTCCTCGGGCATCTTCTCCCAGATGCCCATGGTGCGGTCGCCCTGGACGTTCGAGTGGCCGCGGACCGGGCAGACGCCGGCCCCGGGCTTGCCGATCATGCCGCGCAGGAGAAGCAGGTTGACGGCTTCGCGGATCGTCGGCACGGAGTGCTTGTGCTGGGTCAGCCCCATCGCCCAGCACAAGACGACGCGGTCCGCGCGGGCAAACCGGGCGGCGACGTCGTCGAGCTGCGCGGCGTCGAGCCCGGTCGCGGTGAGCAGCTCGTCCTCGTCGAGGTCTCCGGCCTGCTCGCGGTACGCGTCGAACCCGTGGGTGTGGCAGTCGAGGAAGCCGCGGTCCAGCACCGAGCCGGGCTTCTGCTCCTCCATGGCGAGCAGGCGGGCGCCGAGGGCCTTGAAGAAGGCTAGGTCGCCGCCGAGGCGGATCTGGCAGAACACGTCGGTGAGCGTCGCCCCGCGGGCGACGACGCCGCGGACGCTCTGCGGGTCCTTGAACCGCATCAGCCCGGCCTCGGGCAGCGGGTTCACCGAGATGATCGACGCGCCGTTGCGCTTGGCCTCTTCCAGCGCCGACAGCATCCGGGGGTGGTTGGTGCCCGGGTTCTGGCCGACCACGAGGATGAGGTCGGCTCGGTGCAGGTCTTCGAGGCTGACGGAGCCCTTGCCGATCCCGATCGTCTCCAACAGCGCGGCGCCGGAGGACTCGTGACACATGTTCGAGCAGTCCGGCAGGTTGTTGGTGCCGAGGCTGCGGGCGAAGAGCTGGTAGAGGAACGCGGCTTCGTTGCTGGTCCGGCCGGAGGTGTAGAACAGCGCCTCGTCCGGCGACCCCATGGCTTTGAGCTCGCCGGCCAGCAGCTCGAACGCGTTCTCCCAGCTGATCGGCGCGTAGTGCGTCGCCCCGCGCCGCAGCACCATCGGCTCGGCCAGCCGTCCCTGCTGGCCGAGCCAGTAATCCGTCTTCTCCGCCAGCTCGGCGACCGAGTACCGCTCGAAAGACTCCCGACCGACGACGCGGGTCGTCGCCTCCTCGGCGACCGCCTTCGCACCGTTCTCGCAGAACTCCGCGGGCTTGCGGCGGCCCTGCGACTCCGGCCACGCGCAGCCCGGGCAGTCGAACCCGTGGCGCTGGTTGAGCAGGGGCAAGGTCTGGAGGGTCCGCCCGACGCCCATCTGCTGGTAAGCGCGGGCGAGCGACACCCCGACGGCGGTCAGGCCCGCGGCGTGATCGTGGACGTGCCCGACGTCGAGGCGGGTCTCGTCGACGTCGTGTTCGGGCGCCTTCATCGAGCGGCCAACCTCGCGCGGTCCTGGATCGTGTCCTTCGCCCACGCGACTTCGAGCTTCCGGTCGGGGTCCGGGGCAGCTTGGGGAGCAGGACGATGCTGCGCGGGACCTTGTATCCGGCGAGGGTGGTCCGGACCCAGTCCTGGAGGTCCTTCTCCGTCAGCGTGTCGTTCGAGGTCGCGACCACGGCCGCGACGCGTTCGCCCCAGGTGTCGTCCGGGATGCCGACGACGACGCCGTCGATGACGTCGGGGTGGCTCATGAGCGCGTCCTCGACCTCTTGCGGGTGCACCTTCTCGCCGCCGGTGTTGATGACGCCGGAGCCGCGGCCGAGGAACCGGACCGCGCCGTCGGCCTCGATCTGGGCGAGGTCGCCGGGAATCGCGTAGCGGACGCCGTCGATGGTGCGGAAGGTCGTGCCGGCCTTCGCGGTGTCCTTGTAGTAGCCCAGCGGCATGGGGCCGCTGTAGGCGAGCACGCCGGTGTCGCCGGATCCGGGCTCGACCTCGCGGTCGTCGTTGCGGATCACTTTGGTCGCGGGCACAGGGAAGAACCGCGCGGGCAGGTCGTCGACCGAGGACGTCATCGCGAAGGCGAACGGGCCGCCCTCGCTCGAGGCGATCGCGTCCACGATGGTGACCTCGGCGCGTTCGTGCAGGACCTGCTTGAGCCGGTCGCTGAGGGCGGTGCCCGAGCTGAGGACCGACTTCAGCGACGACAGGTCGTGCGGCGAGCCCGCCTTCTCGGCTTCGAGGAGCCGGTCGACCAGGGGCTGGCAAACGGCGTTGCCGGCGACGATGATCGTCCCGGCCCGCTGGACGGCGACGGTGTCCCAGACGTGCTGGGGATCGAGGCCGCCGCGGCGTGCGGTGATCACGCGCCCGCCGACGAGCAACGCGCCCATGGAGTTGAACAGGCCGGTCGCGTGCATCAGCGGGACGACCGGCATCGTCACGGGCGAGCGCCCCTCGTCCCGGGAGCGCACGGCGAGGTCGACGGCTTCAGCCAGGGTCGACGGCAGCTGGTCGACTCCGAGCGGCCGGAAGATCGGCACCGCGAGCGAGTGCAGCAGGTCCGCCTGCCGCCAGATCACGCCCTTGGGCTTGCCCGTGGTGCCACCGGTGTACATGAAAACCTGGTCGGTGCCCGGCCGCGGCTCCTCGGGCCGCGGGTGCGTCGACGCGAGCAGTTCCTCGAGTTCGGGAGCCTCCGGGCCGGGGGCGTCGGCCGGCGCGTCGGCCACCCGGACCAGCAGGCGCAGCGACGGGACGTGGTCCGCGGCGTGGCCGAGGTTCGCGGCGAGCTCGCCGCTGAAGACCACGGCGGCAGCGTCGGCGTCGGCCAGGAGGGAGGAAAGCTCTTCCTGGGTGTAGCGGTAGTTCGCGTTGATCGGAATGGGCGGGCGCGGTGCTGATGGCCGTCGAAAACGCGCCGCCCAAGCGGAAGTCGTTGTACGGCTGCTTCCCGCAGCTGGGACTGCCGTCGGGGATCCTGTTGTCCCAGCTCGTCTTCCTGGTGCTGACCGGTATCCTGCCCGCCGGTTCCTTCGCCACGTGGGGCTGGCGGATCGCCTTCCTGGTGAGCGCGGTGCTGATCATCGTCGGCCTGATCATCCGGCTGCGGATCGAGGAGAGCGTCGACTTCGAACGCATCCGCGAGGCCGGCCAGGTGGCGAAGCTCCCGGTCGTCGAAGTGTTCCGGCGCTCGCCGCTGCAGCTGCTGGTCGGCAGCGTCGCGTCGATCGCCGCGCCGGCGTTGGGCTACCTCGTGTCGGTGTACATGGTGTCCTACGGCACTGCCCAGCTGAAGCTGTCCACCAGCACCATGCTGTGGATCATCGTCGCGGTGAGCGTGCTCTGGATCTTCATGATGCTCGCGGCGGGCATGGCCGGCGACCGGTTCGGCCGCAAGGGGACCTTCGTCATCGGGGCGGTTCTCGCGATCGCATGGGCGTTCCCGATGTTCGCGCTGGTTAACACGAAGGCGATTCCGCTGATCGTGATCGCGCTCGTGGTGATCACCGCGGCGAACGCGATCATGGCAGGCCCGCAGCCCGCGCTGATCACGGAGATGTTCCCGATCCGCCTCCGCTACAGCGGCGCGTCGCTCTGCTACACGGTCGGCTCGATCCTCGGCGGCGGGCTGACGCAGATCCTGGCGACGGCGCTGTTCGCGGAGTACGGCAGCACGGTGGCGGTGTCGATCCTGATCGCCGGGGTGTCGCTGCTGAGCCTGGTGGCGATCCTGCCGGCCGGGCGCCGCATCCTGTACGCGGAGGAGCCGCGTGCGGTGTCGACGGGTGATCTCACGTCCGCGGACCAGCCGGTAGCGCAGCCGGTCAGCGACTGAACACCGCTTGGACGAGGGGAGGTCGTTTCAGGCGACCTCCCCTCGAAGAGCAGGCAGATCAATTTTTGAGATTGACAGCTACGTCAGCCAAAACATTACAGCCAGCGGGGAGATCCTCCACCGAGTCGCTACCTTCGTAGCTGATTAGGTACCCGTAGCAACTGGAATTAGCGCTTATGGCAAAGTATGTGATCTTTTCGCCAACATCGGCTGCGACTCCGGCTTCGGTGTCGAGGAACCGCCAGTCGCCGTCGCTTACGGCAACAGGGGCCTTGCTGGTGAAGTAGTACCCGCCGCCGTCCCGCTTGGTCATGAGCCACAGGCTTTTTCCGCCGAGATTGTCAGCTGTACCGGCGACTGCGATGGATGAGCCCGCTCTGATCGTCTGGCCGACGCTCGGCATGGTGAACGTAGCAGTGGGGGGCACCGTGTTGGCTGACGTTGTCAGAGGAGGAACTGCCGTGACGATTGGAGTTGTCGGTAGAGCCTCAGTCGAGGCAGTCGCTGGCCATTCAGTTGCTGTGGGCGGTCGAGCGGCGGTGGGGAGTCCCGTGGAGTTGTGACTGGCTGTCCAGAAGATAATTGAAAGTGCGGACAACAGGGTCAGCGTGATGTTGGCCTGAACGGAGCAGCCGATCTTTCGTTGCCCCTGCGACGGGTTTTCGGGTACTTGCCTGGCTGGAGCTGCTTCCTCGAGGTCGGCATTGGCCGCTTCCGCTGGCGAGGCGGCAATAAGCTGAGGCGACGACCTCGATCGGCTGAGGATGTACAGACCGGCACACAGTGAAAGGACGCCTGCGGGTATTGCGATGCCATAGAAGACGATGCCGATCTTGCCGGAATCGACGAAGTCAAGTGCTTGGGTGACGGCTGACGAAACCTCCACGAGGGTTCCCGTGGCCAAGACTATCTCCGGCACGAACTTCGGGAGCTTCATCCGCACCCTTCCCGACGGCAACATCAGCCACTCTCGGGTCGCTCGCGAAGCCGCGCCTGTTACGCATCACCCCTGCGGCGGAACCAGCCCTTCCTTCACCGCGACGAGCGCAGCCTGGGTTCGCGAGGACAGCTGCAGCTTCCTCAGCACGTTGCTCACGTGCGTCCGCGCGGTGCGCTCGCTGATCACCAGCTCGTCGGCGATCGCCTTGTTGGACTTCCCGGTGGCGACCAGGCTGAGCACCGCGCGCTCCCGCTCGGTCAGCGAGCTCAGTCCCGTTGGCGGCGACACGATCTCCTGGGTGAGGCGGCGGGCGACCGCCGGGTCGAGGAACACCTCGTCGCGGGCGGCGGCCTGGATCGCGGCAGCGACTTCGGCGGGGCCGGCGCTCTTGAGCAGGTAGCCTGAGGCGCCGCTGGCGAGTGCCGCGTGGACGCGCTCCATCTCGCCGAAGCTGGTCAGGATCACGACCTTGACGTCCGGGTGGGCTACGGCGATCCGGGAGGTCACCGTCGAGCCGTCGACCTTCGGCATCATCAGGTCCAGCAGGACCACATCGGGCAGCTCCCGGTGCGCGGCCATCGTCTCGAGCTTGTCGAGCGCGTCCTGACCGTCGACAGCTTCGCCGACGACCTCCATGTCGTCGAGCACTTCGAGGTAGGCGCGGATGCCCCGGCGCACGACCGCGTGGTCGTCCACGATGAGAACCCGGGTGGCGGCGGTTGTCGGTGATGTCATGGCGTCTGTCCTCGGTGTTGCGGTGCGGGCGAGATCCGGACGGGGGTGTCCGACTGCGCCAGGGGCACGCCGGCCGCCAACGGCACTGCGAGCCGTACGACGGTGCCGGACTGCTTGCGCGGCTTGACCGTGACCGTTCCACCCCATCGCTGTGCCCTTTCCTGCATGGTGCTGAGCCCGTAAC
This sequence comes from Amycolatopsis sp. cmx-4-37, assembly GCA_049998055.1. GTDB lineage: Bacteria > Actinomycetota > Actinomycetes > Mycobacteriales > Pseudonocardiaceae > Amycolatopsis. The sequence goes on from JAEBEK010000014.1 coordinate 190,308, forward strand.
CCGACGAAGGCGTGGGCGACTCCTCGGCGGCCTTCGCCAGGCCGCGGCCGTCGTCGGAGACCCTGCCGGTCAGGCGGCCTTCCCGGACCGTCAGCCGGATGCCCACGCGGCCGGCCTCCGCGTGCTTGACGACGTTGTGGATGGCCTCGGCGAGGATGCGGTAGACGTCTTCGGCCTGCTCGCCGTCCACTTGATCGAGGCCTCGTCCGATGGTCAGGCTGAACCGCAGGCCTGTGCGATTGGTTGTGCTTTCGACGAGGGCCCGCACCGACTCCTCGAGACCGCCTAGCTCGGTACTCGACGACGGTCGCAGCTCGTAAACCATCGCCCGCAGGTCGGTCAGCACCGTCTGTGCGAGCTGCCCGACCTCGTCCGCGATCCGCCCGACGGACTTCGCCTTCAAGCCGTCTTCGCGCTGGGCGAGCACCTCGAGGGACTTCGCCTGCATCGAAATCGAGAACACCTGCTGGACGATCGAGTCGTGCAGGTCCCGGGCGAGGCGCTGGCGTTCCTGGCGGCGCACTACGTCGCGTTCGCGTTCCATCAGCGCCGCGTAGTCCACCGCGATCGCCGCCTGCTCGGCCATCGCGACCAGAAACTCGACGGTCCGTCCGCCGACGTCCTGGCCGGGTGCGAAGAAGGCGTTGAGCACGCCGGCGGCCCGGCCTCGACGTCGTGACCGACGGCGAGCTCCGCCGCGGCATCTTCACCGGCCCGCTGACGGAGAACGTCGACGGCCTTGAGTACGTCCCTGGCGTGACTCGCGTCTGGTACACCGACGACGGGCCAATCGAGGAGGAGCTGCCGGTCGTCGTCACCGGCAAGCTGCGCTTCCGCCGGTCGGTGGCGACCGAGGAGTTCGCGTACGCGCGGGCCCGAGCGCGCCGACCGGTGAAGATCACGCTCCCCAGCCCGTTGATGATGTTCCTCCGCTGGTCGCCGCAGCATTCGACCGCCGCGTACCGCGACGCGTTCGCGATGGCGGCCGACGCCGCCGCCATCATCCGCGAAGAGGTCCAGGAGCTGGCCGCGCTGGGCTGCACGTACGTCCAGATCGACGCGCCGGAGATCGCCACGCTGGTCCAGCGGGAGACCCGGGAGTGGTATGAGGGCCAGGGTATCTCGCCGGAGCGCATCCTCACCGAGGGCCTGGACCTGCTCAACTCGGTGACGGACGTCCCGGGCGTGACCTTCGGCGTGCACCTGTGCCGAGGCAACCGCAACGGCCGCTGGATGGCGGTCGGTGGGTACGACTACGTCGCCGAGGCGCTGTTCCGCCGCTGCGCCGGTTTCGACCGCTTCCTCCTCGAGTACGACGACGAGCGGTCCGGCACGTTCGAGCCGCTCGCGGCCGCGCCCACGGACCGGACGGTGGTACTCGGGCTGGTGTCGACGAAGACGACATGCGTCGAGTCCGTCGACGAGATCATCGGCCGGCTGAAGGACGCGACCGCCCACATCCCGGCCGAGCAGCTGGCACTGTCGACGCAGTGCGGCTTCGCGTCGATGGTGGACGCCCACCCCGACCTCACCGAGGACGTGCAGGCCGTGAAGCTGGACCTCGTCGCTGAAGCCGCCACGGCGTTCTGGAAGGCCTGAACCACCTTCGTCGCGCTCAGCTCGGCTGCCGATCAGTGAGGTTTACCCGGAGGTGCGGTACAGCGCACTTTCGGGCTGCCCCATGCGTTGTTCGCATCCTGACTCGCCTTGGTGTCGAACAAGGTCAGCCGGCTCACCCCGGCGATGTCCACGACGAGCTGCTGCGGCGGGTCCTGCAAGGTCGCGTCCGCACCGGCGATCTCCGCAGCCTCGGCCTGAACGCTGAAGTGGCCTGTGCCGCCCTTTCCCGACGAAGCCGCGTCCTTACCGACCCACACCGAAAGCTGGTCACAAGCCCCCGCGGTCAGCCAAGTGCGCCGATCGTTCGGGTCCGACGCCGAAGACTGGTAATAGCCCTTGATGCTGTTCGGGAACGACGTGTTGCCGATCGTGATCGACGAGACCGAGCTGTGGCCGTTGCCGAACGAGACAGCCTCGTAGGCGGTCAAGTCGTACCAGGCAGGCCCCGAACGCCTCGCCTGCGACACCGGCGTCGTCTCCGGCTGACGCTCCGCTGTTCCCGCGGCGACGGGCTCGGTCGGTATAGCGGGCTCGTCGGGCTGCGCCGAGGAGACACCACTGCTCGAGGCGACCGCTGTGCCGGGAGCCGTCGGGCTGGCCGCTGGCGCTTCCGCGTCGGCACTGTTGCCGCCGAAGATGTGGTCGCCGAGGTCGAAGACACCGTTCAGGAAAGCAACGAGGCCGGCGATGATCCCACCGGCCACGAAGTACCACTTCTTGCTTCCGTTGCCCGAGTTCGTCACGCACCACAGTCGGTGGCACACCGTGGATCGTTACGGTGTGTGTGCCGGATCAGCCCGGGTCCACCTCGCGTTCGCGGTAGCACCGCGGACTGATCGCGTACTGCTCGCGGAACAACCTGCTGAAGTGGGACACGCGCGGCAACCCGACAGCCGCGCCGATCTCCTGGATGGACCACGCACCCCCGGTATCGAGCAGTTCCCGGGCGCGTTGGAGACGAGCCGTTCGGAGCCAGGCCGCGGGCGTGGTCCCGGTAGACGGCGAATAGACAGCGCTCGGACACAGGGATGGCGCCGGCCACGCCAGCAGGTGACAGGTCCGGCTCGTGCAAGTATTCGCGCATGATCTGCTGTGCGGAGGCCAGGATCGCTTTGCGCGGTTACGGTCGAGCTCGCTCGTCGCCGACATGATCCAGCAGCGCGCCGACAACCACCTCCTGCAAGACCGCGTCGACGGGAACAGCAACCGTTCAGCCGTAGAACGAGAACGAGTAAGACACGACCGCGCCGCCACCGTCGAACATCTGGTCAGAGTCATTCACAGGTTCCGGTTATAGCTCCTGAATCGACGAAACCAGGGAGAAGTGCGGGCCAGGCGCAGGGTCTCCATCGCTGGTCACCATCACCAGGACATCGTCCACCAGGCAGAACGGCACCCGCGCTTCGACGGCGTAGGCGGCTGGTTCGGGATGCTGAATGGCCATTAAACCATGCACTTTCCATGGCCTGTCTGGAGAGTCGATCTGCAGAGCTGCCGCGAGCGCAGTGGCACAAGCTGAGACCGTGGAGACGTTGGCGAGAAGCTTTTCGACGTACTTCTGGGTGAAGGTGTCGATCAGCCTGCGAACCTGGTAAGGCGAGTAGGGCGTGTACGAGTCCTTGACTTCGACGACCCAGATTCGGGACCGGCCCGGGTCGACGCACAGCACATCGATTTCACCCTTAAGCGCGACGATACCGATCTTGGCTGCCTTGTTCGGCTTCAGAGAGGGACGCACAATAAGCTCAGGGACCGTCAGCTTGACCGCGCAGTCCTTCTCCGCCTGACGGTTCTGCTTTTGCCGGTATTCGTCGAGCGCCTTGTTGACTGGAGAGGGAAGCGCCTTCTGCGGCCACGGGAGCCGGCCGTCGGACAGGTAGGCAGCGAGGATGCGCAAGGTGTACCCGGATGACCAGGGCAGAACCCGTAGCCCCTCGGCAGTGGCGACGAGGGGGCTGGTGGCGATGCGCTTGCTACGCCGTTCGGTCTCCCAATGGGGAATGACGTCGCTTTGGAGATCTTCTGCGCGCAGAGTGAGCCAGTCGATCGCCGCTGCGAACTCGTGCGACTCGGCGCCTACCACAAGAGACACGCATTCGCCGACGACCTCCTCGGCCGTGGCGGCAGGGGCAGGCTGGGTGCTGCTGGCTTCCCACTGGGTAGCGACGTTGAGCACGCCGACCATGGCGTCGATACCAAACCCGAGCGTTGTGCGCATGGCTGTGTCTACCGGGGTGAGTTCCGGTATCGACTCCAGGAACGCTCGTGGTGCTGCGTCGTCGGTAGGCGGGAGGGCGTTGCCTGGGTCGATCGGGATGCCTTCGGGCCTTGTCAGGCGTGCGCGTACCTGCTGGTAGACGGCGTTGTCGACGTCGGTGGGCTCGCCGGAGTCGTCGGTGTCGACTTCGTAGGTGTCGCTGATTGTCAGGGTGGTGCGGGTGAGCTGGTGGTGCAGGGCGGCGCTGCGCAGGCAAGAGTCCAGACACAATTCCGCAGCCGTAACAGCTTCCACCCAGGACAGAACATCGATGGAACCCGGTCCGGTCGGAGGGTGCGCCAACACCTCCTCGACGACGAACGCCAGCACGCGAATCATCCGGGACCTGGCTTGCAAGTTGTCGTCAACTCGTCCTTCCTCCCGCACGGGGAAGCCCTGTTGCCAACGGACCTGCTGTTCGAGCGTCTGGCGGGCGCGGGTGGCTTGTTCGAGCTGGGCAAGGGCGAAGGAGAGCAGGTCCGGGCCGGAAAGGGGTGCGATCGTCTCGTGGAAGGCCCGCAGGAGCCAAGGAAAGATTATTCGGCTCTCGAACTCGCGGGCGTCATCGCTCTCACGCGTACCCGGCTCGACCCCTTCGGCCGCCAGGTACTCGCCGAGGCGGCGCAGAAAGGTACTGCGCACTGCCTCGTGCGGTTCGAGGGGGTCCGGCAGCCACTGCGCGCGTTGCGGCAGGTATTGGCCGTCGAGTCGAATACCTGGCGGCGCAGCAGCCCACGCTTCGATGAAGCCCGGGCGAGTCTGCTCGTCGAGGCTGCGGGACACGATTTCGCCGAGCAGCCGCTCCACCGCGAAGGAGTCGGCTGCCAATGCGTCCTGCAGTCCTGGCCCCCAGTTGATCGACAAGACGTCGCCGTCGAGGGAGCGGAAGGCGAGCGGCACGTCACCGAGACCGGCGTCGTGGTGGAAGTACACCCGCAGAGAGGCCCTGGCGCTGGCCTGCGCCGCGTCGACGAAGGTGGCCTCGGTATGACCGATCTTCCACGCCAGGTCGGTCCCAACGTTCCACAGCAGCTTCGTTTCCCCCGTGTGGCCCGAATGGTCGATCAGCGAGACCGCGACCGGCACTGCCGAGGGCACAACCTGGTAGACCCGATCGAGCCCGAGGTCCCCGACTTCAAACCCACCGCGATGTTCTGGTTCTAGCAGTGGCCAGTCACGCAACGGCGGAAGCCCGACGGAGTATAGAGCCTGTTCGGCAGCGGCGTTACTTGCGGCTTCCTCCCACTCCGCGATCGACTCGTGCGGCGTGAAGTGCATGAAGCTGATGGGCACCCCGCCCCGGTAGAAGCTCTTCCGAGAACGCCACACCTGGAACTTGTCGATGAGGTCCGAGGCGAACGTCTCTCCTATGCCCGCCGGCTTGTCGATGTCTCGCACGAAGTACCACAGATCCTCGCGCGTCTTTCGGACTGCGGACTGGATCCACTCGAGGTCCATAAGCGGCAGAATTGGGTGCTGGCACGCCAGCGGTACACCGCTCAGCGGACCGGCGAGCACGCTGGCGCGGGCGATCTTGGCGTCGCTACGCAGACGGAGCGTGCCCGTGGGCGTCTGAAGCTCGGCGCCCGGCCGTAGCTTCGACAGCGCGGCGTCGCCGCGGGCGAGCGAGGCACGGATGGACTCGGGAGTAAGCCCGCCGACAACGTTCAACGCCAGGACCAACCGTTCCTGGTAAATGATGACCGAGTGCAGCTGTTCGCCGGAGCCAAGGCGGACCTGGCCTACGATCGTGTGCCCGGACCCTCGAAGCAAGCCGGTCACTCGACGGTTGATCACCTCCGCGTAAGCGAGTTCGCTACGTGAGTTCGTCCTCGCGGCGACACCAGCGAGGTCCGCACCGATCGTCTGCAAGGCCTCGAGCTGGGTGACAGCAGGCAGCGCAAATGTCTTACCCCGGACGCGGGCGGCGATCACTTGGCCGAAGATCGAAGTCGACTCGAAGGGGTCGCACACCAGGTCTCGAGCGTTGACTGTGTAGTGGTTGGCAGCAGCGAGGGCCCGGTCAGGGGAAGAGCACAGCCCTGGCAGATCAGTGAACGGACTTAACCCTGCGACAGCGTCGACCTCGGCCTGAGTGACGTGCGCATCATCTCGTACGCCTGCTACCGGCCCGTCCGGCCACACCTCAGCCAAAGCGTTCGCGACCTGGTCGACGCGCCGAAGGACCAGCTCGCCGGCATCAGCCAATCCGAAGCCGAGCTCGGGGACCAAGACCCTGTCGATCACCCTGGCGAGCAACGACAGGTCGTTGACGACTGCCACGGGCCTCTCCAACGCCCCGGCCATCAAACGGAACAGGTCGGCCCCCCACCGGACCAGTACCTCGGGGCGATTGTCGAACGGAGTGAAGTCCTCGAAGTCGGCTATTTCGGGCAAGAGGCAGCCGACTTCGTTGACCAACATGGTCAGGTCAGCGGCGCAGGCAGCACGGCCTGGAGAACGGCTGCCTCGCCGATCCGTCTTCCGGCGGTCCACGACTGCGTCCGCGAGAAGTCCAAGCGACAAGTTCCGGTGAGCCGCGGTCGGGGAAGCGCTGGCGGCCTCCAATACCGCCAGCAGCGATCGCGTCTCAAACGGTGCGACAAGGGCCGGCGCGGGATTCGCGCCTGCTGGGTCGTGCTGCCGTCGACTCCTGCTTCGCCTGTTCATGGTGCTCCTGCTCACGTGCCAAGTTCGCAGAGCCTACGTGCAGGCACACGGTGAGCCGACTTATTTCGCCTGGACGGGTTCCGAGTGCCTCCGCCGTGCTTGCTGATCTCTCCGGCACCAAGGGCGGCCAACTCGTTCGATCGCCGCGTCGGCTGCGGCCCTGCCGGCCGGGGAGGTCCTGAACCTGGACGCCTCGGACCGCGCCGAGGTGGCGAGGCCGCGGCAGGTCGGTTGGCCGATTTGGGACCTTCGCAGCCACGTCAAGAACGGTGACAACGGCGGATCACCCTCACCGCCGCGGTCCTCGAGTGCGAGCTACCGCAACACAACAACGCCCGCTGCTGGTCGCGGCAATGTCCCTGACGTGCGGCCGTCCGGAACCGCGATTCTCCTAGCCCGTAGCCGGCTCAGGTACTGCTTTCGGCCGCGCTCATCACCGTGTCCCGCTTAGCAGTGATCAAGGCCGTCTTCATCTCGGATCGTACAACTGCGCACAATTCCCTCGAAGCCGCAGCACCGACGCCAATCTTGCGTCGAAGTGTCTCAGCTGCAATGGGGCGTCCGTGAAGATCCCAATGCTCTCGGTTGAGGCTCCTCGCGCGTTCCAATTTCGCGTCGGTACCTGCAGCCTTCGTCTCGATCGTCTGCTCCTGGTCGACCGGGACTGCGCGCTGCGGCTCCGCCACCGGGTCGGACGCGGAGCTGTCGTGATCTTCTCGCTGATCTTGCGCGGTGTCGACGATCTGCAGGCTTCGGAGCAACGCAGGACCGACCTCGGCCCAGCCGATCAGCAGCAGCGGTCCAACTGCATCAAAACCAGCCTTACCCCACTGACCTGCGCAGATGGGATCGGCGACGTTTAAGGCTAGAGTCGCGGTGCTGGCTGCCAGCAGGAGGCGCCGAGCCGGCCGCAGGACCTCTTCCGGAGCGCCGTACATCGCCAGATGCCTGGTACCTACGAGCAGGCCGAGCACGGTCAGGTCCAATGCAGGGGCAACCAACGGCGCGACGTAGGCCGGCACACCGATCCGTAGTGCCAAGGCCAGGACGTTTCCGAAGCCGAAGAGGAAGGTCAGCCCGATGACGATGCTCATCATCGTTGTGACGAACTTGCTCACGCTGGCCGAGGAGCCCATCACCGCCTCCCGCGCTTCGAGGAGAGGTCGTAGGTGGCCTCGATGACCAGCGTGCCGGTCAGATCAGGCTGTTCGGGCGATGATGGTTTGCGTGGTGCCCCCGACGGGGTTCGAACCCGCACTGAATCGATTTTAAGTCGACTGCCTCTGCCGATTGGGCTACGGGGGCACCGCACACTCTAGGTGATACCGCTCAGCGCAGCGTCCACGACTGGTTCGCCGCGCCCGTGCAGGTCCAGATCTGCAGTGGCGTTCCGTCCGCCGAGCTGGGGCCCGTTGCGTCCAGGCACTTGCCTGAGGCCGCGTTCAGCAGCCGGCTTCCCGAGGCCGTCCACTGCTGCGCGCCCGTTCCGTTGCAGTCGTACAGCTGGACGCGCGACCCGTTGGCCGTGCCCGCCGAGGCCACGTCCAGGCACTTGCCCAACGCTCGCAACGTTCCCGATGTCGATGTCCACTGCTGCGCGTTCGTCCCGTTGCACGTGTACAGGTCCACCACCGTGCCGTTGGCCGAAGATGCGCCCGCCACGTCCACGCACTTGCCGCCGTAACCCGTGATCGTGCCTCCGCCGCCGGTGGGCGGGGTGGTCGTGCCGCCGCCCGTGATCGCGTTGAAGATCCTCGAGTACGCGTAACCCGTCGCGCGGTCGTAGTCCTGGAGCTCCCAGAACGACAGCTCCGCCACTCCGTTGGACGCCGCGAAACTCTCCAGCTGCTGCGCGTCCGACTGGCTGAACTGCGCGCCGTCGTCGTTGCGGCCCGCTATCGGGGTCAGGCCCATCATCGCGTACGCCGCCGACGTCGAAATGCCGTACAGGCTCGCCAGCTGGGACGCCGATGCCCGCGCCGCCGAGAGGGCGTCGCCCAGGACCGGCTGGCCGTCGTAGAAGTCCATCACCATCAAGTTCACCACGCTGACCTTGACGCCCTTGTTCTTCGCGTCGCGCAGCAGGTCGAGCTCGTTCGACGGGATGCCCGTCGGGTCGACCGCCAGCGTGTAGTCGACCTGGACCGCGCCGTTCTGCTGCTGCAACGCGGCCAGCGCGGAGTTGCGGCGCTGGTTCGACGCCGTGTCGTTCAGGACGCCGCCTTCGATGTCGAAGTCCAGACGCGGCGTGCCGTAGGTGTTGACGACGTTCGCGTAGGCCGCGGTCAGGCTCGACGTGTTCGTGCACGTCTGAGCCAGCTCACCGCCTTCGGCGCCGCCGAACGACGGGATGACGTTGCCGCCCGCCGCCTGCAGCGCGCTGATCTGCGACTTGAACGAGCCGACGCCGGTGCCGTTCGCCTCCCACACCGGCGTGCAGCCGGACTGCGGGGTGAGGAACGCCAGCGTGTAGAACTTCGTGCCGGTCGCGTTCAGGTCGGCGGCCATCTGGCCGGCATCGGCGTCGCTGATCTGCAGGTACGGCGCCGCGTAGTGGGCGGGGAAAGCCGGGGTGGCCGCGGCGGCGGTGGACGGTGTCAGAGCGAGAGCGGCGACGACGGGCAACGCCGCGACGAGTGCCGCTTTGGTACGGGAAAAGGACATGAAGAGCTCCAAGGGGGACCGTGGGGTGAGGAGCCGGAGCGGACTTATTCCGCGTTGTGAAGAAAGGGTTTACCCGCTCACTGGCCCAGTTGTCCAGACCATGTCGCTCACCGGCACACAGCCGGTCATTTCCCTGCAATAGCCCCGAAAACGACGAAAGCCCCCGGCCGCGACGGCCAGGGGCTTTCGAAAGAGCGTCAGGACTTCGAGACGCGCGCGAACTCGTCCTTCGGGTTGTTGATCTGCCCGAGCGAGATCACCTCACGCCGGAACAGCCCACCGAGGATCCAGTCGAACAGGATGCGGATCTTGCGGTTCCACGTCGGCATCGCCTTGAGGTGGTACGCGCGGTGGAACAGCCACGCCGGGAAGCCCTTGATCTTCAGGTTCAGCGCGTCGGCCACGCCCTTGTGCAGGCCGAGGCTCGCCACCGCGCCGAGGTTCTTGTGGTAGTAGTCCTTCGGCTTGCCACCGCGGATCACCTTGATGATGTTCTTCGCCAGCAGCGTCGCCTGGCGGACCGCGTGCTGCGCGTTCGGCGGGCACGTCGCCGTCGGGTCCTCTTCCGTGCGCGACAGGTCCGGGATCGCCGCGTTGTCGCCCGCGGTCCACACGTCCGGGTGGCCGACGACCTGCATGGCGGCCGTCGCCTCGAGGCGGCCGCGCTTGTCGACCGGCAGGTCCGACTGGCCCACCACCGGGTTGGCCTTCACGCCGGCCGTCCAGATGAGCGTGTCGGTGTCGAACTCCGTGCCGTCCGAGAGCACGACGTGGCCGTTCTCGAACGACTTCGCCGCCGTCGACAGGTACACCTCGATGCCGCGCTTCTCCAGCTGCTCGACCGTGTACACGCCGAGGGTCTCGCGGACCTCGGGCAGGATCCGCCCGGCGGCCTCGACGAGCACCCAGCGGACGTCGGCTTGCTGGATGTTCGGGTAGTAGTTCTCCACTGCGAACCGGGTCATGTCCTCGAGCTCGGCCAGCGCCTCGATGCCGGCGAAGCCGCCGCCGACGACGGTGAACGTCAGCAGGCGCTTGCGCAGCTCGGGGTCCAGCGTGCTGGCCGCCTCGTCGAGCTTGGTCATGATGTGGTTGCGGAGGTAGATCGCCTCGCCGATGGTCTTGAAGGCGATGCCCTGCTCGACCAGGCCCGGGATCGGCAGGATGCGCGCGACGGCGCCGAGCGCGACGACCAGGACGTCGTAGCCCAGCTGCTCGATGTGGCCGTCGGCGGCCTCGACCGTGACGGACTTCTTGTCGTTCTCGATCTTGGTGACGCGCGCGGTCAGCACGTGGCAGCGCTTGAGCACCCGCCGCAGCGGCACGACCACGTGCCGGGGCTCGATCGCGCCGGCCGCGGCCTCCGGGAGGAACGGCGCGTAGGTCATGTGGGGCTGCGGGTCAACGACGGTCACGGAGGCCTCGTTGGCCCGGAGCATCTTCTGGAGGCCGTACGCCGTGTAGAGCCCGACGTACCCACCACCGAGGACGAGGATCCGAGTCGGTTCCGACTTCGACTTCGCAGCAGCCATGTCCTCATGGTGACACCTTCCGGACCGCCTCGCTCGGGGACCCCATCTCGCTGTGACCAGCGTCGCTGCGGTTTCCGTAACGATTCAGTTCGGTCCTGTCACCGAGGCCGCGGCCCGGAAGACGTCGGCCACCATGGCGTGGGTCAGGAGCCGGGTCTGGACATTCCGCGGAGAAACGTGGTAACAGCCGAAAAGGCGCAGGTCGTCCAGTTCCACGACCGTTCCGTGCGCGAAGGCCGGACGCGGCCGCGGCACCGGCCAGCCGGCCGCGCCGAGCACGGGCAGTAACGCCTGCCAGCCGAACGCGCCGAGCACGACGATCGCGCGCAGTGTCGGACGTAACAGCGTCAATTCCTCGGCGAGCCACGGACGGCACGTGTCCCGCTCGGCCGGCGTCGGCTTGTTCTCCGGCGGCGCGCACCGCACCGGCGAGACGAGCCGCGTGCGGTACAGCTCGAGGCCGTCGCCCAGCCGGTCCGACGTCGGCTGCGACGCGAGCCCGACCTCGTGCAGCACGCGGAAGAGGAAGTCACCCGACGGGTCGCCGGTGAACATCCGGCCGGTGCGGTTCGCGCCGTGCGCCGAGGGCGCCAGCCCGACCACCGCGATCGACGCGTCCGGCGGCCCGAAGCCCGGCACCGGCCGCGCCCAGTACTCCTCGCCGCGGAACGCCGCCTTCGTGCCCGCGACACCTTCGCGCCAGGTCACCAGCCGCGGGCAGGCGCGGCACCCGGCCACGGCGGCGTCCAGCTCGGCGAGCGTCCTCATCGCAGCGCCGCCCGGGACAGCCGGTCGGCCCGCCGCGTCGTCTCGGGCAGCCGGTAGCGCGGGCTCAGGGCCAGCGTCAGCCGGCACGCGTAGGCCAGGTCGATCCGGTGCCCGGCCGAGACGTACACCGGCTTGACGCCGTCCTGGGTCCGCAGGAACACGGCCCGCGCGCGGTGCGTCCGCTCCTCCACCACCGTCAGCCCGGCCGTCTCCAGCGTGACGACGGCCGCAGCGATCGCGCCGGCGTCGTCGTAGGCGACGTCGAGGCCGGTCACCGTCGGCGGCAGCTCGGGGAGGTCGTCGGTGAGGTCGACCCGGCCGCGCAGCCGTTCCTGCACGGCCAGCGCGTCTTCGACCGTCGTCGGCCAGTCCCCGGTGTGCACCAAGTCACCCTGCCACAACTAGGTTGGGTCCATGGCGGACACGACCCCCGAAGAGGCCCCCGAGAAGAAGACTCCGGAAACGACGGAGATCCCGGCCGAGCCGACCGACGACATCGTCACGACCCAGCACACCATCACCGTGAAACGCAAGAAGCTCGCGTACACGGCGAAGGCGGGCCGGATCGTCCTCCGCAAGGAGATCGTCAAGGACGGCAAGTCGGAGGGGCACCAGGCGAAGGCGGCGGTGTTCATCACCTCCTACACCCTCGACGACGCCGATCCGGGCACGCGGCCGGTGACGTTCGCCTTCAACGGCGGCCCCGGCTCGTCGAGCATCTGGCTGCACATGGGCCTGCTGGGCCCGCGCCGGGTGCTCTCGGGCGACGTCGACGACCTCGTGCCGCCGCCGTACGGGCTGGCCGACAACCCCGAGACACTGCTGGCGCACAGCGACCTGGTGTTCATCGACCCGGTGTCGACCGGCTACTCGCGCGCGTCCGAAGGCGGCGAGACCAAGGACTTCCACGGCTTCAAGGGCGACATCGAGTCGGTCGGCGAGGTCATCCGGCTGTGGGTGTCGCGGCACCAGCGCTGGCTGTCGCCGAAGTTCCTGGCCGGCGAGTCGTACGGCACGCTGCGCGCCGCCGGGCTGGCCGCGCACCTGCAGGAGCGGCACGGGCTCTACCTCAACGGCCTGCTGCTGATCTCGTCGGTGCTCGACCTCGGCACGCTGCGGTTCACCGAGGGCAACGACCTGCCGTACTCGCTGTACGTGCCGACGTACGCGGCGATCGCGCACTACCACGGCCTGCACGGCGACCGGCCGCTCGACGACGTCCTCGCCGACGCCGAGGACTTCGCGGCGAAGGACCTGCCGTACGTGCTTTCGCGCGGCGCGCGGCTGTCCACCCAGGACCGGGCGGAGGCGGTCGCCACGCTGGCGTCGCTCACCGGGCTCACCGAGTCCTATGTGGACCGGGTGAACCTGCGGATCGAGCACGTGCGGTTCTTCACCGAGCTGCTGCGCGACCGCGGGCTGACGGTCGGCCGGATGGACGGCCGGTTCACGACGTGGGAGCCGGACGGCGGCCGCGAGCACATGAGCGACGACCCGTCGATCTCCCGGGTGATCGGCGCGTACGCGGCGTCGTTCAACCACTACGTGCGCGCCGAGCTGGGGTACGAGAACGACCTGCCGTACGAGCTCATCCACGAGGACACGTTCAAGGCGTGGTCGTACTCGGACTTCGAGGGCCGCTCGGTGTCGGTGGTCGACTCGGTGAGCGCGGCGATGCGCGCGAACCCGCACCTGCGGGTCCACGTGGCGTTCGGCCACTACGACGGCGCGACGGCCTACTTCGCGGCCGAGCACGTGCTGGCCCACCTGCAGATCCCGGAGGAGCTGCGCGACAACATCGACACGGCGTACTACCCGGCCGGCCACATGATGTACGTCCACGAGCCGACCCGGGTGCAGCAGGCGAAGGACCTCGCGAAGTTCGTCAAGAAGGCCTCGAACCGCTGAGGTCACGGGGGGCCGGCGTGCGTGCCGGCCCCCGCGACGTCAGTCGGTGAGCGTGGCCGGCAGCGCGTCGAGGTACGGGGGCGGTGCCGCCACCCGCCGGCCGCGGCTCGCCAGCCACCGCAGACCCGCTTCGTGCTCGGACGCGCTCATCCTGCCTCCCCGTAGTGGCCGTCCGCGGGCAGCGAAGGCATCCGGCGACGCTGGGTGAACCACGCGACGACGTTCGCCGCGACCGCCAGCACGACGTAGCCGGTCAGCCACGGCCAAGCCGGCGCGTCCTGGAACGCGAGGTCGGCGACCACCGGCACCGCGAAGACCGACGGCATGGCGCGGTGGACGTCCTGCAGCCGCGTCACGGCGTCGACGGCCAGCGAACCTTCGCCGTCGGCGAGGACGGGCCGCCGGAGCACCCCGGTCAGGATCACCGCGTCGACGACGGCGCCCAGCGCGAGCATGCCGAGCCAGAAGATCGCCCACACCGAGCCCGTCGCCGCCAGCGCGATCCCCAGGGCGGCGCCCCCGCCGAAGGTGATCAGCAGCGTCGTCAGGTACCAGCCGTTCACGACCTCCCGCCACGGCGGCCGCGGCCGGTCGAGGCGCCGGTCTCCCAGTTGCACCGCCGCCCGCCGATCGCCCGCGCGGGCGTGGAGCCAACCTCTCAGCAGCATCGAAGCGACGCCCAACGACAGCATCCCGCCGTCGGGCAGGTCGCTGCCGCGGTCCACTCCGGGCAGGAGCCGCAGGAACTGGTAGCCGGCGATGGCGGTGAAGAGCACCGCGTTGACGAGGAAGACGGCGGTGAAGGCCTCGGGCGCCGGCTTCCCGCACCGGACGCTCAGCCGGGCGGTCAGCACCGTGTCCGGCTCGGCCACCCGGACCCCACGAGCCTCGAGCCACCTGACCGCCGCCCGCTCCTCGGCCGTCAACACGATCATCGGGCGGCCTCCGCCGGGACTCCGTAGTCGCTGTCCGGGAGGGCCGGCAGGCGCCGGCGGCCGGCCAGTACACCGGCGAGCTGCAGGACGACCGCGAGCGCGGCGTAGGCGACCAGCCACGGCGCGAACCCCGGTGGCTGCCGGTGGGTGGTCACCAGGTCGAGGAGCACGGGACACGCGTAGGCGGCCGGCAGCGCGAGGTGCAGGTCCTGGACCCGCAGCACGGCGTCGACCGCGAGCGTGGCCTCGTTTTCGGCGATCACCGGCCGCCGGAGGACACCGGCGGTGATCACCGCGCACACGACCGCGCCCAGCGCGAGGACACCGAGCCAGCTCCAGGCGTAGGTCCGGTACGGGGTCGTGGCGAACATCGTGACCCCGAGCGCGGCGCCCCCGGCGAAGGTCACCCCGGCCGACGCGACGAACCAGCCATCGAGCACCTCCCGCCACGACGGCCGCGGCCGGTCGAGCGCTCGACCTCCCAGCAGGGCCATGGCCTGCCGGTCTCGTCGCCACAGAGCGAACCAGGTCCCTCCCTGCAGCCCGATGACGAGGAAGTACACGACCTTGCTCTCGGTCATCTCCACACCGCGCACGCCGGGCAGGTACTGCAGGCACTGGTAGCCGACCGAGCCGGCGAGCGCCACCAGGAGCATCGTGAACTGCGGAACGAACAGCGCCCGCGGTCGCGCACCTTGGCGGACGCCGAGGCGGGTCGCCAGGAACCGGCTCGGGACGTCCACGGGCACGCCGCGCCGGCCGAGCCAGACCCCGGCCCCCACCACCTCGCTGCGGCTCGGCACCACTTCTTTCACGGAACCCTCCCCTGTCCCGCGTTACACGCGCGAAGCGGCGGAAAGGTTTACCGGCCGGCTCCTCCGGTGGAACTACTTCGTCTACGTCGCCCCACACGAAAACGGCCCACCTCCGGCGGAGGCGGGCCGTTTCGCGGATCCCTACTTCAGGTACTGCGACCCGTGGGTCACCGCCGCGTAGGCGTCGACCGCGCCGTTGCCGTAGAAGCCGTTGAACGACGGGCCGCCTTCGCAGGTGGCCGTGAACTCCGGCCCGCGGCCTTCGTCCACGTAATCCACCGTTCGCGGCACCGGGCACGCGATCTCCGACGCCGTGCCCTCGAGCACGCGCTGGACCTTGTCCGGGTCCAGGCCGAACTCGCCGTGGGACTTCTTGCCGTACTGCGAAACGATCAGCGCCGAGACACCCGTCGCGTGCGGGGTCGCCATCGACGTGCCCTGCAGCCACTGGTAGTAGCCGACCCGGCCGTCGGCCGCCGTCGCCTTCTGCACGCCCAGCGCCACGCCCTCCGGCGTCACGTTGCCCGCCGCGTCGATGTTGCCCTCGGCGACACCGACGTTCTTCGGGTACGTCGAGAGGATCTCGTTCTCGACCGTGCGGAACCACGGCGTGCCGAAACCGTCGCGGAAGTACCCGCCCGGCGCGGAAACCGAGATCTGCTCGGTGCCGTAGTTCGAGTAGTCCGCCTTCGCCTGCGACGGCCCGAACGCGCCGACGCCGATCGTGTGGTTGCCCTCGACCGGCAGGTTGATGCACGAGCTGTTGTCGACCTGACGCGGGTGCGTCGTGTTGGCCGGGTAGTCCGGGCTGGTGGTGTCCGGCTGCGGCGCGCCGAGGTCGGTGTGCTGGTTGCCCAGCGCGACCACCATCGTGACGCCCTTGCGGTGCGCGTAGTTCAGCGCGCGCTGGGTCGCCTCGATGATCGTGCGCTGCTCGGCCTGCTCCGCGGCCGAGTCGGCCGGGTTCGCCGTGCAGTTGTACAGCCACGGGTCCGTGTAGAACGACATGTTGACCACGTCGATGCCCGCGTCGCCGGCGTAGGTCAGCGCGTCGACGGTCGGCTGCAGGAAGAAGTAGCCCGAGTCCTGGCCGGCGCGGATGTTCACCAGCGTCACGTTCGGCGCGACGCCGGACACTCCGAAGCCGTTGGCCGCGGCGGCGATGGTGCCGGCGACGTGCGTGCCGTGGCCCCCGTCGTCGTGGTTGGCCGGGTCGACGCAGCCGCGGAACTCGCACGGGCCGTCGACCTCGACGCCGTTGACGTCGAACGGGATGTCCTTGGTGAAGTTGCGCGAGTCGGCCGCGTCGAAGTTCGGCGCGATGTCCGGGTGCGTGCCGTCGATGCCGGTGTCGATGACGCCGACCTTGACCTGCTTGCTGCCGGGCTGCTTGGTGCGCGAGAGGTCCGAGCGGACGGACTTGAGGCCCCAGAGCTGGTCGTCCAGCGGGTCCATCCCCACGGCCTTGTTCCCGGCGGCCTTCTTCGAGGCGGCGCCGCGGCCTTCCTTCTCCGCGTTGTCGTTCTTGGCCTTCTTGCCGTTCTTCGGCAGCGAGCCGATGACCTGGGCCTTGGCCGCGCCGAACACGGCCCGGTTCGCCGAGACGCGCTCGGTGAACCCGGTGGCCGGGGCGCTGGCCTTGATGAGGCCGACGGCGGTGTTCGTCTCCAGCACGGTGCCGCCCGCGGCGCGGATGGCCTGCTGGGCGGTGCCGATGCTCTGCGTGTCCTTGGCGAGCACGGTGAACTCGGTCGCCGGGCCGGCCAGCGCGGGCTGCGCCGCCGCGACCGGGACCGCGACGGCCGAAAGCGCCCCGAACAGCGGGACGGCCATGGCCGCGGCGAGAAGCCTGGGTCTCTTCACGATTCTCCTCCTCGGGAAAGCGGTTCCTGCACCGTATAGATCGGACAATGCAGCCACAACGGCCGAACGGACGTTATGGAACAACCGACTTCTGCTCCGCGAAGTGACATGCTGACAAGTGACCGTCGGTCCGCGGCACCAGCTCCGGGACTTCCGTGGCGCACCGGTCCTGCGCCTTCCAGCAGCGCGTGCGGAACCGGCACCCGGACGGGGGATCCAGCGGACTCGGCACGTCACCCTCGAGCCGGATGATCTGCCGCTGCCCGCGGACGGCCGGATCCGCGACGGGCACGGCGGACAGCAGCGCCTGGGTGTACGGGTGGGACGGTCGTTCGTAGATCTCCTCGTCCGTCCCGGCTTCGACGATCTTGCCGAGGTACATCACCGCGACCCGGTTCGACAGGTGCCGCACCACGGACAGGTCGTGCGCGATGAACACGTACGACAGGCCGAACTCGCCCTGCAGGTCGCCGAGCAGGTTCATCACCTGCGCCTGGATCGAGACGTCCAACGCGGACACGGGCTCGTCGCAAATGATCACCTTGGGCCGCAGCGCGAGCGCCCGCGCGATGCCGATGCGCTGGCGCTGCCCGCCGGAAAACTGGTGCGGGTAGCGGTTGAGGTGCTCGGGGTTGAGCCCGACGACCTCGAGCAGTTCCTGCACCTTCGTCGCGCGCGATCCTTTCGGCGCAACTTCGGAGTGGATCTCGAACGGCTCGCCGACGATGTCGCCGACGGTCATCCGCGGGTTGAGCGAGGTGTACGGGTCCTGCAGCACGATCTGGATCTCGCGCCGCAGCTTCCGCAGTTCGTTGCCGCGCATCGAAAAGATGTCACGGCCCTCGAAGGTCGCGGTGCCGCCGGTCGGCTCCTCCAGGCGCATCAGCACCTGGGCGAGCGTCGACTTGCCGCAGCCGGACTCGCCGACGACGCCGAGGGTTTCGCCCGGCATCAGGTCGAACGAGACGCCGTCGACCGCCTTGACCTGGCCGATCGTGCGCTTGAACAGGACGCCGGTGCGGACCGGGAAGTACTTCTTCAGGTCGGTGACCGAAAGGATGGGCTCAGGCACGGGAACTCACCACCTCTTCGGCGAAGTGGCACGCGCTGGTGCGGCCGAAGCCGATGGCGTGCTGCGGCGGAACCTCCGTGGCGCACTTCGCTTCGGCCCGTTTGCAGCGCGGGTGGAACGGGCAGCCCGGCGGGATGTCGAGCAGGCTCGGCGGCAGGCCCTTGATGGTTTCCAGCGTCTGTCCTTTGAGGTCGAGCCGGGGCAGGGAGTCCATCAGCGCGGCGGTGTAGGGGTGGGCGGGAGCGCGGAACAGCTCGACGACGTCGGCTTGTTCGACGATCCGGCCCGCGTACATCACCGCGATCCGGTCGGCGACCTCGGCGACGACCCCGAGGTCGTGCGTGATGAGGACGAGTCCCATCTTCCGTTCGGCCTGGATCTCGGCGAGCAGGTCCATGATCTGGGCCTGGACGGTGACGTCGAGCGCGGTGGTCGGCTCGTCGGCGATGAGCAGGTCCGGGTCCAGTGCCAGCGACATCGCGATCATCGCGCGCTGGCGCATGCCGCCGGAGAACTGGTGCGGGTAGTCCTTGATCCGCCGGTCGGCGGCCGGGATGCGGACGGTGTCGAGCAGCTCGATCGCGCGCTTGCGGGCGTCCTTCTTGGACATCCCGAGCCGCACCCGCAGCTGCTCCTCGATCTGGAAGCCCACGGTGAACACGGGGTTCAGCGCGGAGAGCGCGTCCTGGAAGATCATCGCGACCTCGCTGCCGCGCACCTCGCGGCGGCGGTCCTCGGACGCGGTCAGCAGGTCCTCGCCGCGCCAGCGCACCGCACCGGCGGTGATCACGCCCGGTGGCATGTCGAGGATGCCCATCACCGTCTGCGCGGTGACGCTCTTGCCGGAGCCGGACTCGCCCAGCACCGCCAGGGTCTCGCCGGCGTGCACCGAATAGCCGACGCCGTTGAGCACCTTGGCCACGCCGTCGGAGGTCCGGAACTCGACGTGCAGATCCTCTACTTCGAGCAGGAGTTCGTTGTCGGACAAGGGGATCTACCTCGACTTCGGATCGAGCGCGTCGCGGATGCCGTCACCCAGCATCACGAAGGCCAGCACGGTCAGGGTGACGAAGGCGCCGGGGAACAGCAGCATGTGCGGGTCCACCCGGAAGTAGTCCCGCGAGTCGCTGATCATCACACCCCACGAGATCACCGGCGGGCGCACGCCGATGCCGAGGTAGGCCAGCGTCGCCTCGGCGCCGATGAACGCGCCGAGCGCGATGGTGGCGTACACCAGCACCGGCGCGATCGTGTTCGGCAGCAGGTGCCGGAAGATGATCCGCGGGGTGCTCGCGCCGAGCCCGCGCGCGGCCTTCACGTAGTCGAGCTGCTTGGCCACCAGCGTCGCCGAACGCATGATGCGCATGGCCACCGGCCAGCTCAGCACGGCGATGGAGCAGACCACCTGGACGATGATCGTGACCGCGCCGGGGTTCGAGCCGGGCGCGTTGAACGTCGTCAGGATGACGATCGCGCCGAGCACGAACGGCAGCCCCGCGAAGATGTCGCCGAAGCGCGACAGGATGCTGTCGACGAACCGCCCGTAGTAGCCGGCGAAGATGCCGACGAGCGATCCGAAGAGGACGGTCAGCAGGGTCGAGAACACCCCGACCAGCAGGGACGCGCGAGCGCCGTAGATGGTGCGAGCGTAGACGTCGTAACCCTGGTTGTCGTAGCCGAACCAGGCGTCCGCGGACGGGCCTTCGTTCGCGTGCGTGAGGTCGCTGAACCCGGCTTCCCGGGAGCTGAACAGGCCGGGTGCGACGGCGATCAGCACGATCAGCAGGATGATCACGGCCGACGCGACGAAGGCCGGCTTGCGCCGCAGCTGGCGCCACGCGTCGCTCCACAGGCTGCGGGGTTTCTGCGGGCCGGTGCCGGAGTCGTCGATGCGCGACAGCTCGGCCGCGTCGGCCCCGCCGCCGCCCACCAGGTTCGGGTCAGTCATAGCGGATCCTCGGGTCGAGAACGGCGTACAGCAGGTCGACGATCAGGCTCATCAGCAGGTACACCAGCACCAGCAGGACGACGACGCCGACGACGGTCGCGCTCTCCCGGTTCTGGATGCCGCGGAAGATGAGGCCGCCCAGGCCGTTGATGTTGAACACGCCTTCGGTGACGATCGCGCCGCCCATCAGGGCGCCCAGGTCGGTGCCGAGGAACGTGAGCACCGGGATCACCGAGTTGCGCAGCAGGTGGACACCGACGACACGGCTGTTCGGCTGGCCCTTCGCGATCGCCGTGCGCACGTAGTCGGCGCGGCGGTTTTCGGCGATGCTCGTTCTCGACAGCCTCGCCACGTAGGCCATGGACAGGCTGCCGAGCGCGATGCCGGGCACGATCAGCTCGCCGACACTGGGGTTGTCGGACACGCTGGCCTCGATCAGGCCGAGGCCGTTGCTGCCCAGGGCGAGCTGCAGCACGATCGCCGTGACGAACACCGGCAGCGAGATCAGGAACGTGGTCGAGACCAGGACGAGGTTGTCGAGGAACCCCCTGCCCCGCAGGCCGGTCAGCACGCCGGCGGTGAGTCCGATGAGGGCCTCGATGACCACCGCGATCACGGCCAGGCGCAGCGTGATCGGGTACGACGTCGCGATCAGCTCGCCGACCGACGTGCCGTTGAAGGTCTCGCCCCAGTCGCCGGTGAACAGGCTCCCGAGGTACTTGAAGTACTGGACGAAGAGGTTGTCGTCGAGGTGGAACTTCTCCGTCATCTGGGCGATGTAGGCCTTCGGGCAGGCGGTCTGGCCGCACTTGCCGGAGAACGGGTCGCCGGGCACGGCCCAGACCAGGACGTAGATGAGGAAGGTGGTGCCGAAGAACACCGGGATCAGCTGGAGCAGCCGTCGCAGGACGTAGCGGGTCATGACGTTCCTAGTGCGCGCCGGCCGTCGTGAGTGAGAAACAGTGTTCTAACCCTGTTTCTCACTCACGACGGCGTGTGGTGGGTGCGGTTGGTCAGCGCGTCACTTCTTCAGGACCTCGATGGACGGGTAGTCCGGCATGCGCCGGAAGTCCAGGGCCGCCGACTTGAGGTTCTTCGACTTCGCCGCGACGCCCTTCTCGTCCCACGTCGGGATCGACGGCAGGTCCTTCGCGATCAGGTCCTCGGCCTGCTGGTACAGCTTGACCGCGGCGTCCTTGTCGGCGGTGGCGTCCGCCTGCGCGAGGAGCGCGTCGACCTGCGGGTTCGAGTAGTCGGAGTCGTTCGAGGAGCCACCGGTCTTGTAGATCGGGTTGAGGAAGTCCTCGATGGACGGGTAGTCCGCGGACCAGTCGGAACGGCCCATGCCGGTCAGCTTCTTGCCCGTGACGATGCTGCGCCACTGGCCGAAGTCGGTGGCCGGCACGAAGTCGCATTCGACGCCGAGGGTGTTCTTGATGCTGTTGCACGCCGCGACCAGCGGTTCCTTGCGGCCGCCGTCCGCGTTGGACGCGATGGTCAGCTTGCCCTTGAAGCCGGACTTCGCGAAGGCCTCCTTGGCCGCCGCCGGGTCGAACTTGCAGTACTGGCAAACCCCCGAGCGGGCACCGGTGATGCCCTGGGCCACGTACCCGTCCAGCGGGACGTAGGTGTCGTTCATGACGGTCTTGGTGATCTGCGCGCGGTCGATCGCCATCGAGATGGCCTTGCGCAGCTCGAGGTTGTCGTAGCCCGGCACGTAGTACGGCACGGCGATGGTGCTGACCCCGAGCAGGTGGCCGGTGACGAGCCGGTCGCCGAGGTCGGCCTTGTACTTGCCGCCCGCGACCGCCGACGGCGGCAGCGCCTCCATGAAGTCGAGCCGCCCGCTCAGCAGGTCCTGGTAGGCGGTCTCCTGGCTGGAGTAGATCTTGATGTCGAGGTCCTTGAAGTGGACCTTGTCGTCACCCTTGTAGTCGTCGTTGCGGGTGAGCTTGATGTCCTGGTTCGGCGTCCGCGAGACGAACTTCATCGGGCCGTTGCCGATCGGGTGCTGCTCGAAGGCCTTGGGGTCCTTGAAGAACGAGTCGGGCAGCGGCGCGAACGCCTGGTAGCCGACCTTGATGTCGAACACCGAGAACGGCGAGCTGAGCGTCACCTGGAACTCGTAGTCGCCCTTGGCGACCAGGCCGGACATCTTGTCCGTGGCGGGCTTGGCGTTCTCGTCCTCGGGGTGGACGTCCTGGTACCCCTGGATGTTCGAGAAGAAATCCGTGTTGAGCTGGCCGTTCGGCGCGTAGGCGCCGTAGTTCCAGGCGTCGATGAAGTTGTGCGCCTTCACCTCGGTGCCGTCGTGGAACTTCCAGCCCTGTTTGATCTTGATGTCGTAGACCTTGGAGTCGGTCGTGGTGATCGAGTCCGCCATCAGGTTGAACGGCTTCGCGTCCGCGCCCTTGAAACCGACCAGCGTGGCGAACATCGCCTGGATCGCCTTGGTGCCGCCGAGGTCGTTGATGTTGGTCGGGACCAGCGCGTTCTGCGGTTCGGTGCCGTAGACGCTCACCGTGCCGTCCGGGTCCGTCTCGCCGGCTCCCGCGGAGCTGCCCGAACCGCCGCCGCACGCGGCCAGCACGAGCGCCAGCGAGGTCATCACCACCGTGGGTCCCCAGAGCCTGCGCGAACGACGCATGTCCCCTCCATCTCCGTCTGTCCGAAAGGTGAGACGCACGCTATCGGGGGCGGCGAAGCTGATCACAGGACTGCGGTGTTGCAAATCAGTGACGACCGTCAGGACCACCTGGTTGGAGCACAACCAAGGTAGGAAATCGGGTACTCCGAACGGCGTAGCGCGGACACGTGGTCATCGCGCGCTCACGTTCGGTTCGTTTTGGATTCTTGTTGTGGCGCAAGCTCTTTCGGATGCCCGAACGGGCCGGTGGGGTGGTTGTCAAGAGCCTTTGTGGCCAGAACCGGAAATCACGGAGCGTTATGCGAGCGAGAGGGCGATGCCGTCCAGGATGTCGTGCTCGCTGACCACCAGCTCGGTCGGGCCGCCGCGGGCCGCGAGCTGCTCGGCGAGGGTCTGGACCACCACCGCGCCCCCGGCGATCACGTCGACGCGGCCGGGGTGGATCACCGGGTTGGCCGCCCGGGTGGCGTGGCTTTCGGCCAGCAGGCGCGTCGCGAGCCGGTCGATGTCCGCGGGGCCGAGCTTCGAGAGGTGGACGCGCTCGCTGTCGTACTCCGGCAGCCCGAGCGCGATCGCCGAGAGCGTGGTCACCGTGCCGGCGACGCCCATCCACGTGCGGGCGCGGGCGACGTCGACGACGTCGAACGCGTCGGTGAGGACCTTGCCGGCCAGGTCGCGGGCGGCGGCGATCTCGGCGGCCGTCGGCGGGTCGCTCTTCAGCGCGCGCTCGGTGATCCGGACGCAGCCGATGTCGACGGACTTCGCGGCGAGCACCTCGGCCTGCCGGCCGTCCCAGGTGCCGAGGACGAGCTCGGTCGAGCCGCCGCCGACGTCCGCGACGACGAACGGGCCGTCGTCCGGGTCCTGCTCGCCGACCGCGCCGGTGAAGCTGAACCGGGCTTCCTCGTCGCCGGTGATCACCTCGGCCTCGACGCCGAGGGTCTCGCGCGTCATGCGGAAGAAGTCGTCGCGGTTCTTCGCGTCGCGAGTCGCGGAGGTGGCGACCATGCGCACCTTCTCGACGCCCTTGCGCCGGGCGGCGACCGTGTAGTCGGCGAGCGCGGCTTTCGTCCGCTCCAGCGCTTCCGGAGCGAGCTCGCCGGTGGCGTCGACCCCTTGGCCGAGCCGGACGATCCGCATCTCGCGGTGCAGGTCGCGCAGGTCGACGGTGCCGTCGTGGCGCGGCGTCAGCTCGGCGACGAGCAGGCGGATGGAGTTGGTCCCACAGTCGATCGCGGCAACACGAGGCATGCGATCACCCTAACGCCGCCAATTTCACGTGAAAGTGGCGCTCCCAGGTGGAGCTTTCACGTGAAAGCTACGGGGTGGTGGCCGTCGTGGTGGTCGGGGTGGTCGTCGTCGTGACCGAGGTGACCGTCTGCCCGCACGTCGGCGTCGGAGTCGGCGTCGGGCTCGGCGAGGTCTCGCCGGGAGGCGTCGTCGTGGTCGTCGGCGGCGGGGTCGTCGTCGTGGTGGTGCTCGTGACCGTCACCGTGGTGACCGTCGTGGTCGGCGGCGCACACGACGGCGGCTTCGAGGTCGTCGGCGGCTGGGACGTGGTCGTCGCCGGGGGTGCGCTCGGCGTCGTCGTCGGGACCGGGGGCGGCGGGACCGCCGGGGCGGCCGGGCCGGCCGCCGCGTTCGGGGCGCCGATCGGGACCGTGCTGTCCGGCACCTGCATGATCCCGTTGCGGTAGGCCTCGGCCCACAGGATCACGGTGTTCACGTACGTGTCGGAGTTGTTGTAGCGGTAGATCGCGCCGCGCAGCTGGTCCGGGTTCGAGAGGTCGAAGCCGCCGGAGCAGAGGTAACGGCCGGTGGCCAGGGCCGCGTCGAAGATGTTGTTGGGGTCGGACTTGCCGTCACCGTTGCCGTCGGAGGCGTACCCGCGCCAGGTCGCCGGGATGAACTGGGTCGGGCCGACCGCGCGGTCCCACACCGGGTCCGTGTCGAGCTCGCCGTGATCGGTGTCCGGGATCGCGGCGAACGCGCCCTGGCCGTTGAGCTCCGGGCCGAGGATCGGCTCGCGGGTGGTGCCGTTCGCGTCGACGTACCCGCCGCGCGCGTGGTTGGACTCGATCCGGCCGATGCTGGCGATCAGGGCCCAGTCGATGTGGCACGCGGCCTGCTCGCGGCCGAGGATGTCGGCGGCGTTCTTGTACGCGGCGAGCGCGGTGGCGGGGATGCCGAGGGGGCCGTCGGGGAGTTCGTACGCCGGGAGCGGCAGCGGGGTGGGAGCGCCGGGGAGGGTCCCGTCGACGGCGATCTGCTGGATGGCGGCGTGCCCGGGGTCGTAGCCCTGGCCGAGCGCGGCGTCGCGGGTGTGGTCACCGGTGCCGCCGAGCCAGCCGAGGGTGACGCCGCCGGCGAGCAACGCCGGGACCACCGCGAAGATGCCGGTGATCAGGGGGTACGCCGTGCGGTGCCGGATCCCGAATCTTCGGGTGTGGCTCCCGACTGCGTCTGGCAGTCGCCGCACGCGCATAGCTCGAAACCCTCCTGGCCGGCTCGCCTCTTCCACCCTCGGGTGACAGCCTGCCGTACCCGGGGCGCGGTTTCACCCCTTCGGGAGTCTGAATCTCGCCGGACGGGGGTTTTCGCTCACCCAGCCCAGTTATCTGTTTACGACGCGCGAGCGTTACTCGGCACAGTCTCCCGTGGGCCACCCGTTCGACTTAAGCAGCTCCAGCGTCTCGTCACCGAACGGATTCACCCCCGGGCCGACCGCGAGGGAGTGGGCGACGTGCACGTGCAGGCACTTGACGCGGCCGGGCATGCCCCCGGCGGTGACCTGGTGGCCGAGCGGCTCGATCGCGTCGCGCTCGGCGAGGTAGGTCTCGTGGGTGCGCTGGTAGCGGGCGGCCAGCTCGGGATCGGTGGAGAGCCGCTCGGTCATCTCCTTCATGATCCCGGACGCCTCGATCGTGCCGATCATCGAGTTCAGCTTGGGGCAGGTCAGGTAGTAGAGCGTCGGGAACGGCGTGCCGTTCTCCAGGCGCGGGCTGGTCTGCACCACGGAGGGATGCCCGCTGGGGCACCGCGCGGCGACGGCCCGCAGCGCCCGCGGCGGCCGTCCGAGCTGCTCCGCGATGATCTCGCGGTCGGCGTCGGTGACGGGCTCGAACCGGTGCTGCTGCGTGCTGTTCACGCGGTCCAGGTTAGAGCGTGAGGCTCGCCACCCGGCCCGCGCCCCGAGCCCGCTCACCGCCCGAATGTCATGAAAGACATCCCAGGTGCGTAGATGTCAAGCAGCGGCGTTCTGGGTGTGATGCGACCAGGCTGTGTGCTCGTTGTAGACGGTGCTGGTTGTGAGGCAGCCGTGGAGGATGCCGACGAGTC
>JAEBEK010000015.1:0-205754 GCA_049998055.1 Amycolatopsis sp. cmx-4-37
GCGGTTTCCTTGGTCTCATCGAGCAGGATCTCGGTGTAGGCCAGCCTGCTGTGGTCGTCGACGGCGTTGTGCAGATAGCTGTAACCCAGGTTCGCGCGCCCGGCGACCGTGCGGGGCCGGTCGGGGTCGCGGTGGGCCGAGCTGTTGCGCCCGCCGGCGGCGCGGCCGTGCACGCGGTGGCCGCCGCCGTCGGGGATGTTGCCCAGCTTCTTGATGTCCACGTGCACCAGATCTCCGGGTGCGGCGTGTTCGTAGCGGCGGACCGGGCGGGCGGTGGCCCGGTCGAGGTGGGTCAGGCGGGCCAGCCGGTAGCGGGTCAGGACCCGATGCACCGTGGAGGGGTTCAATCCGAGCAGGTAGGCGATGCGGGCCGGTCCCCACCGGCGCAGGACACGGACTTTGATGATCCGCCGTTCGGTGCGGGTGGGGGTCCGGTTCGGGCTGGTCGCCGGCCGGGACGAGTGGTCGGTCATGCCGGTGTCGCCGTGGTCGCGGTAGCGGGTGGCCCAGCGGGCGGCGGTGGTGACCGACACCTGGAACCGTTCCGCAGCTCGCCGCAGCGGCCACCCGTCGTTGACGATGCAGCGGGCCAGGCGCAGTCTGCCGGTCGGGGTGAGGGGTGCGTTAGCGTGGGTCACGAGGGCCTCCAGGTCGCCGGGGTAGATGTCGCAATCCACACCGAACCCGGAGGCCCTCCCTTACGCCAAGATCATCCGATCACGTGTCGCCCCGTACCCAACCTCCATGGTCAATACAGCTAGGCCCGTCGCGGTGGTCCTCGACGGTGAGGAATCAGGCGGCGGGCACCAGCAGCCGCGCGGCCTCGCGGAACGGCGCCACGAGCGGGTTCGGGTCCCGGGTGCGCGACGCCACCACGACCCGGCAGGGCTCGAAGCCCTCGACCGGAATCGCCGTCACGTCCCCGCGCAGCCGGAGGCGGTGGTCACCGGCCGGCAGGACCGCCACGGCGCTTCCCGACGCCACGAGCTCCAGTTTGTCCTCGAAACTGTCGTCCGGCGCGGGTGGCGGCGAGCCGTCCTTCGGTGTGCTCCAGAGGGTCGGCGTCACCGCGCACGCCACCAGGTCCTCGTCGCCCAGGTCGTCCACGGAGACGACTTCCTTGCCCGCCAAGCGGTATGTCGTGGGAACCAGCAGCACCCGCGGCTCCTCGTACAGCGGCGTCACCGTCGCGGGGAACGGCAGCGGGGCACGGGCGACCAGGGCGTCGACCCGGCCTTCGGCCAACGCGTGGGTGTCGTGCCAGCGCAGCAGCCGCGTCCGGACGCGGGCGTCCGGGTGGAGGTGGCGCAGCGCCTGCACCGCGGGCGTGATGATCAGGCCCTCGACGTAGCCGATGGTGATTTCCCGCGGCGGGTCGGCGGCTCGGGCGACGGTCACGGCGTCGCCGGCGGCTTCGAGGACGGCGTGGGCGCGCGGCAGGAATGCCGCACCGGCCGAGGTGATGGTGGTGCCCTGCGGCGTGCGCGCGAACAGCCGCACGCCGAGCTGGTGCTCCAGCCGCTGGATCTGGCGGCTCAGCGACGGCTGGGCGAGGTGCAGCGCGGCGGCGGCCCGGCCGAAGTTGCCGTGTTCCGCCACGACCGTGAAGTACCGGACCAGCCGCAGGTCGAGATCCACCCTTCGAGCCTACGCCGCCATGCACCGGGGGTATGGCGGCATGCGGAACGGGACTTGGACGGGACGGCGGGACCGGCGGTTGACTCGGGGTATGAACGCTTACCAGGGAAAGAACGTCGTGATCACCGGCGGCAGCAGCGGACTCGGGTTCGCGACCGCCGAACTGCTGGTGACCCGCGGCGCGCACGTGCTGATCACCGGACGGGACAAGGAAAAGCTCGAGTCCGCGCGCCGGCGGCTGGGCGAGCGGGCGACGGCCGTGCGCAGCGACTCGGCGTCCATGACCGACGTCGAGGAGCTGGCGCGGGTGGTGGGTGCGGAGTTCGACGCGGTGGACGCGGTGTTCGTCAACGCGGGCGTGACCGCGTTCGCGCCGTTCGAGTCGATGTCGGAAGCGCAGTACGACGAACTGTTCGCCGTGAACACCAAGGGTCCGTACTTCACCGTGCAGAAGCTGGCGCCGCTGCTGCGCGAGGGCGCGGGTGTCGTGCTCACCACGTCGGTGGCGAACGTCAAAGGCCTCGACATGATCAGCGCCTACGCCGCGACCAAGGCCGCGCTGCGGTCGATGACCCGGTCCCTGGCGCGGGAACTGCTGCCCCGCAAGGTTCGCGTCAACGCCGTCAGCCCCGGGCCGATCGCGACAGGCATCCTCGAGTCGGTCCTGCCGCCGGACGTCGCCGAGCAGACCAAGGCCGAGATGGCCGCGCAGAACCCGATGCGGCGGGTCGGCGAGCCGGCCGAAGTCGCGGCGACGGTGGCCTACCTCGCGTTCGACGCGACGTTCACCACCGGCGCCGAGATCCCCGTGGACGGTGGCGCCGCCCAGCTGTAGGCCGGGTTCAGAGGTAGCTGGTGCCGGTCAGTTCCTCGGCGGCCGCCCAAAGACGTTCGCCGGTCGCCGGGTCGGCGGCTTCCCGGCTGAGCCGCGCTTCGGTGACGCGGCCGCGTGTCTCGCCGAGCCCGGCCGGCCCGAAGAACTGGCCTCCGCGCACACCCGGCGCGGTCGCGGCGTACAGCTGCGGCAGCGTGCCCCGCTCCACCGGCTGGGTGACCAGGAGGCCGAGCCGCGCGAGCAGCCGCCCGGGCCGGCCGCGGTGTTCCCAGGCGCGCGGGGTCAGGTTGGTGCGGGTGAGACCGGGATGGGCCAGCACGCTGATGATCGGTGATCCGGCAGAACGCAGGCGGCGGTCCAGCTCGAGGCCGAAGACCGTCGTGGCGAGCTTGGACCGGCCGTAGGCGGCGCTCGCGCGGTAGCGGCGTTCGGACATCAGGTCGGCGAAGTCGAGGTGCGCGTTCTTGTGGGTGATCGAGCTGAGGCTGACCACGCGGGCTTCCCGTGCCGCGGCGAGGTTGCCGAGCAGCAGGCCGGTCAGGGCGAAGTGGCCCAGCACGTTGGTGGCGAACTGCAGCTCGAAACCGTCGGCCGAGGTGCGGCGCGGGCCGAGCAGGACCACCCCGGCGTTGTTGACCAGCAGGTCGATCACCGGGTGGTCGACGGCCA
Source organism: Amycolatopsis sp. cmx-4-37 (assembly GCA_049998055.1). GTDB lineage: Bacteria > Actinomycetota > Actinomycetes > Mycobacteriales > Pseudonocardiaceae > Amycolatopsis. The sequence goes on from JAEBEK010000015.1 coordinate 3,143, forward strand.
GTTTCGCGGCGAACGCGCGCACGGAGCCGAGCCGGGCCAGGTCCAGCTCGCGCACCTCGGTGCTGCCGTCGATCCGGCGGGCGGCTCGCTCGCCGGCGGCGGTGTCGCGGACGGCGAGCACGACGTGGGCGCCGCGGCGGGCCAGTTCGGTGGCGGTGACCAGCCCGAGGCCCGAGTTCGCGCCGGTCACGACGGCGACGCGCCCCTGCTGGCCGGGAATGCGGTCGACGGTCCATCCGGTCATCTGCTGCTCCTGAAAGGTCGGGGGTGCGGTGCCGACGACGTTAGGAGCGGTCCGGGCCGTCTCGGTCGGTCTCGGTTGCCCGGGTCTGCGAGACCCACCTTCGGCGGCCGCGGCGGTGCCACACTCGGTGGCATGAGCAGTGCCCACCCCTACGCCCGCGAGCTCGGCGAGTTCCTGCGCGCCCGGCGCGCCCGGGTGCACCCGCGCGACGTCGGCCTGGAGCCGGGCGGCCGGCGCAAGGTCAGCGGGCTGCGGCGCGAGGAACTCGCGCTGCTGGCCGGGCTGAGCACCGACTACTACCAGCGCATCGAGCAGGGCCGCGAAGTCCGCCCGTCCGACGACGTCCTGGCAGCGCTCGCCGGCGCGCTCGGCCTCGGCGACGGGGAACGCCGGCACCTGTTCGCCCTGGGCCACGCCGCTCGCCGTCCGGCGCCCGTCCGGGTGCCCCGCGAGCCGGAACGGGTGCCGGAGGGCACCCGGCGGCTGCTGCGGGTGACCGACACGCCGGCGGTCGTCCTCGGCAGGCACCTCGACCTGCTCGACTGGAACCCGATGGCCGAGGCGCTGCTCGGCGACCCGGACGACTACCCGCCGGACCGGCTCAACATGCTCCTGCTGCTGTTCGACGACACGCGGACCGGCCGGCGGAGCTGCCCGGACTGGGAGCAGCAGGCCCTGGACTACATCGGCATGCTGCGCGCCGCCGTCGCCACCGACCCCACCCACCCCCGCGCCACCGCGGTCGTCGGGGAGCTGAGCATCCGCAGCGCCGAGTTCCGGCGGTTGTGGGCCCGGCACGACGTGCGCGAGTCGGTCAGCGGTTCCAAGACCTTCCGGGTGCCGGAGGTGGGCGACATCGTCCTGGACTGGGACACCTACCCGCTGCCGGGCAACCCGGGCCCGGTCATGCTGGTGTTCACCGCCGAGCCGGGCAGCGCCGACGCGGACCGCCTGCGGCTCTTGGCGTCGCTGCACGCCACCGCGCTCGCCGACGACCAGTGACGCGGGGTCACTGTGTCCCGCTGACCTCGCTCGCCGTCAAAACCCGGTTCCACACCTGGACGTCGTCGACGCTGCCCGGCCAGAAGTCGCTGGGGCGCCCGCCCGAGACCGCGCGGCCGATCGCCAGCGGGCCCGGGGCGGGGTCGCCGGCTGCCTGGCTCCACGTCTTCGCCTGCGCCACGCCGTCGACGTAGAGGGTGTAGCTGCCGGCGTCGGCGTCGTGCACCCCGGTCAAGTGGTACCAGCGCCCGGTTTGCGGGGCGGCGTCCGACAGAGCCCGGCCCGAACTCGTCGAGAACGCCAGGCGGTCGTCGGCGGCCGAGTACTGGAGGTAGAAGCCGCTGCTCGGGTCGCCGTCCTGGCTGACCGCCGTCGCCCAGGAACCCGTGTGGTCCAGCCGGACCCAGGCGCTGACCGAGTAGTTGCCGGTGGTGTCGACGACGGGGCCGCCGGTTGCCGCGTACTGGCTCGAGCCGTCGAGCTGCAGAGCCGTGCCGGACGGGCCCGGGACCCACGCGGGTGAGCCGGTCACGGTGGCGTCGTGGGTGCCCGCGCTGTCGTGGGCGACGGTTCCGCTTCCTTCGTCGAGGTTCCAGGCACCGACCGGGTCCTGTTGGCCGGCGGGGTGCGCGATCCGGAGGTTCTGGCGCTGGTGCGTGGATGCGGGCCGGCCGCCGGAGCCGCGGTAGGACGCGGTGGCGGACAACGTTGCCGCACTGCCGGGCTCGGCACCCGGTGGCGCGGTCAGCGTGTAGGTCCAGACCCGGCTCTGCCCGGGCGGGATGGCGCCCGCCGGGTGATCGCCGGACGTGACCGACCAGCCGCCCGGGACGGCGACGCTCACCCGCGGGGAGACGAGCGGGCCGCCGGTGGTGTTCCGCACGGTCACGGTCAGCGGCGTGCTCTGGCGGACCGTGATGACGCCGGTGGCGGTGGCGGGACCGACGGTGATCCGGGCGTCCCGGCTCGACGGCGTCCAGGACTGCAGCTCGGTGACACCGACGAAGGCGCCCGGCGGGTTGGTGAACACGAGCCGGACCTTGCTGGTGGTCAGGGTCGGGAAGGTGACGCGGTTGACGCCGTTGCCGACCGGGTTCGCCGGCTCGCGGACCTGGCCGGGCACCTCCTGCCAGGCCGAGCCGGTCCAGTACTCCAGCCGGCAGGCCGCGGCGGTTTTCACGCCGCCGCCATCGTCGTAGCCGTGCCAGCGGATGTCGCCGACCGGCGTGGGCGCGCCGAAGTCGACGCCGTAGAAGTCGCTCGGGTTCGGCGAGGAGTAGTTGGTCCAGCGGGTGTTCTCGGGGACTTCGGCGTACCAGGCCTTGCCGTCGAGGGCGTTCCACGGGTTGTCGCCGGGCCAGGTGTACGACGTGATCGGCATCGGGTAGCCGGTGCGCAGCGGGTTCGCGGCGTCGTTGACGAGGTCGTCCGGCCGGGGGAGCGTGGTGTGCCCGACGTCGATCGTCGTGGCGCGCAGCGTCGGGGAGCGCTGGACGAGCCGGCCGTCGACGTAGAGCCGCATCCCGGCGCCCTGGCCGTAGTGCTTGCCGTCGCGGTCCCACAGCACGGTGACGTTGTGCCCGTGGTACGGCACGTTCTCGGCGGCGAAGTGGTCCCATGTGGACGGAGTGAGCGGCTGGACGCGCAAGGTGTCGCCGCTCTGCGGGCGCAGGCCGAGCAGCCCGGACAGGACCAGGTCGGTGTAGGTGGAGTGGTTGTAGTCCTCGCTGTGGTTCTGCCCGTCGTAGATCCACGCGTCCCGGTCCGGGTCGTGGGCCTCGGCGACGTAGGGCTTGCCGTTCTTGGTCTGGGTGCGGGCGTAGCCGGCCAGCGCCGCGGCGTAGTCCTCTTTGGACACGGTGGCCTGGGCCGGGTAGTCGTCGAGGAGGTTCGCCAGTCCGGTCAGGGTCTGCGCGGTGGCGAAGGGCCAGCTCGGGCCGTCCCACCGGCAGCAGGAACCGGCGTCCTTCATGAAGAACGGGCTGCGGCGCTCGGCCGTGGTGGGGCCGAAAGCGCTCGCGAAGCCCTGGGGGTCGAGCAGCTGGGACCACGCCGCGCTGTCGCCGGGCTGGGCGGCGCCGAACATCCAGGGGAGGTACCCGATCTGCTCGCGGGTGCCGGACAGCTTGTGGTCGGGGTTGTCGTCGCGAGCCATCGCGTAGTAGAAGCCGCGGTTCGGGTCCCACAGCCACTTCTGCAGGGCGGTCTTCAGCTTCGCGGCCCGCTGGGCGTATTCGGCGGCGAGCTTGTGGTCCCCGATCGAGCCGGCGATGCGGCTGATCGCGAGCGCGTCACCGTACTGGTAGGAGTTGAGCGTCGGCCGGTAGCCGGCACCGCCGTGGTAGGGGTCGGGCGACTCGTAGGACGAGGCGGAGAACTCCATGGCGTCCCACACCGGCACCGACCAGTACAGCCCGAGGCCGGCGTTGAACTGCTTGTCCCACCCGCGGTACTGCCGCACCAGGGCCGGCAGGAGCTCGCGCAGCGGCCCGAAGTCGCCGGTCACCTGTGCCTGCCCGTAGGCCGAGGTGGCCAGCCAGACGCTGTACTCGTGCGCCCAGTCGGTGGTGTCGGCGTTGACGTCGTCGGTGGCGGGCTTGGCGCCGGCGCCGGGGCCGGTGAGCCAGAACCGGAGGTAGTCCTGGCCGTAGCCCGGGTCGCGCAGCCAGCGTCCTTCCGTCAGCTGGTGCCCGGTGGCCGCGTTGATCGCCTGGTAGGGCGCGGCGTACCCGCAGCAGTCGAGGAACTCCGTCGAGATCCAGCCGTCGGTGGGATTGGTGTAGCGCAGGTGTTCCTTGAAGACGCGCCAGCGGTAGTAGTAGACGCTCTGCATGGTGGCGTCGGGCAGGTCCACGAACGGGATGTTCGCTTCGTACCACCCGGGGTCGTCGAACCCGGCCAGGACGGCGGAGTGATCGAGGAAGCGCGTCCCCGAGCCGCCGGCGGTGTCCTCGGCCGCGCCGGCGACGCTGCCCAGCGCGACCTGCGCGAACAGGCCGGCGGCGGCTAGCCAGGTACTTCCCCGAAGCAGTCGCCGGCGCATCGAGCCCTCCACAGTTACAACGTTGTAAAACTCAGATTCGACCACTATCGCTCAGAATCACTCAGAAGGGAACACCCACTGAACCATTGCCCGGGTGACGGCTCGCGGCTCGTCCTGATCGGGGTACGTCTCGGACGACGCCCAGGCGTAGGAGCCCGGGCGCGGCAGCAGCGCGGTGACGTGTCGGTGGCAGCCGTGGCGCGTGCGGTCTCGGCGCCCTCGGAGAGCCGATCCGGCGCTGCACGCAAGGACCTGTACTGCGCAGGGCCCGGGCGCTGACATCCCGGTTGTGGGCCGGCTGTTCTGCCGGGGGAGGGTGCGATCGTGGCGACACGCGATCGGATGAGCCGCCGCGGCGAGCCTCAGAGCGGTTCCAGGTATCGGTCTCCGCCACCGCACGGTGGGCCGCTCGCTCTTCACCACGACCGGCCGGCGACCACGATCGCTCGGGTGACCGCCGTGATCGCCGGCGTGGTGGGGCCGGGCAGCCGGGCCACCAGCACCCGGCGAACCTCGGGCGGAGCCGACCACCGCGCGATGGTCGCCGCCGCCGCCGGCGCGATCGACGTCGTGCTCGACCTGCTGCCGCCCCGCGCGCCGAGCTCGGCGACTCGCGCGGCGGCGATGACCGTCCGCGAGTACGGGCGGGTGGTGCTGATGGGTGGCGTCGGCATGCTCGCCCTCCCGTACCCGTGGATCCCGCGCAACTCGGTGACGGTGCGCGGCCGGTGGATGTACCCGCGCACGGCGCACGCCGGTCGACGACGCTGTGGCCCACGCCGCTGCCCACGGTGGGCCGTTCGACCGCACCGTGCTCACGCCGGCGGCGTGACTCCGCGGGTCACTCCTTGGTGTGACCCGCGGCCGGATCCCCTCCGCCGGGAGAGTGACCGACGACGCGCGAACAGGGCGACAACGAGTGACGATTCCGCGCGGCGCCCCTGGCTGAATGAGTCACGACAAGCCGTTGCCCCGCAACGGGAACCAGCTCAGGAGGACACCATGGGTCACCGATTCGCCGGACCGCACCTGCCCACCCGACGGGCGGGTGTGGCCGTGGCCGCCACCCTCGCCGCGGCCGTCGCCCTGACGGCGTGCGCGGCTCCCGGCGACACCGCGCCGCGGATCGTCAACGCCGCCGACAGCAGCCCGCAGGAGTTCGGCGGTGACCCGGCGGCGCGGCAGCTGGCCGCGCTGATGCAGCAGGACCTCGACGCGGGCGCGCCGGGTGTGGTGGTGCGGGTGCGCACGGGCGACGGGCGGACGTTCTCCCTCGCGAAGCAGGCCGCGTGGACCCGGGCCGACCACCGGCTCTCCGCCGACGACCAGTTCCGGATGGGGTCGAACACCAAGACCATGGTCGGTGTGCTGGTGCTGCAGCTGGTCACCGAGCACCGGCTGTCGCTGCAGGACCCGGTGGAGAAGTGGCTGCCGGGCCTCGTACCGGGCGGGCGGAACATCACGCTGAGGATGCTCCTGAACCACACCAGCGGCCTGTTCGACTACATCAACGACCCCACCGTCCTGGCCCGGGAGATCGGCGCGGACCCGTCGGCGGTGACGCCGCGGGAGCTGCTGGCCGTCTCGGCGCAGTACCCGCCGACGTCCGCGCCGGGCGTGCAGTACGGCTACAGCAACACCAACTACGTGGCGCTGGGTCTGGTGCTGGAGAAGGTGACCCACCAGCACCTGGCGAACCTGCTGCAGGAGCGCATCATCGGGCCGCTGCGCCTGCACGACACCTACTTCGCCACCGACGGCCGGTCCCGCGACGGGGCGAAGCTGGCCGCCGCCTACGAGCCGGACGCCGAGCACTTGGCGCCGCTGCTGCCGCCGGGCGCCCCCGAGGGCACTTCGTTCGCCGGCCCGGCGCGGGGGAAGCACGTGCTGGTGACCTCGGTCAACCCGGCCTGGAGCTGGGCCGCCGCGGCCATCGTGTCGACCCCGGCCGACGAACAGCGGTTCCTCCGCGCGCTGGCGTCCGGTGAATTGCTGCCTCCGGTGCAGCTGGCCGAGATGAAGAAGACCGTGGTCGAGAATCCCGGTGACCCGCGCAGCTCGCGGTACGGGCTCGGCATCGAGGAATACCGCAGCCCGTGCGGACCGGTCTGGGGACACACCGGCGGGATGGCCGGCTATTCCAGCCAGAACTACACCGACGCGACCGGCGTGCGCGCGGTCAGCGTGGTGACCACGACGCTGTTCGGGCTGCACGCCCCGGCCACCGGCGCCGCGGACCAGAAGGTGGTCGACGCCGCGATCTGCACGATGCTGGGCAAGCCCGTCCCGGCCGGCTCCCGCTGACCCGGGCCGCTCCTCCGAGGTGCGCACCCGATCTCGTTCGAAGGAATGACGATGCCCGGACCGGATCTCGATACAGTCGGCGGAATGACGCAAGAAGCGAGCCACCGGCGTACCGGGTGGCGCCTCCGTGCCGCCGACGCCGGGCTCGTCGTCCTGACCGTGTGCCCGCCGGTGCTGCTGCAGCCCAGCGCGGACGGCTCGGCGCGAGCCTGGTGGTTGCTGGCCGCCTTCGAGGTGGTAGCGGCGGCGGCGCTGCTGGTGCGGCGCCGGTGGCCGCTGGCCGCGTTCCTGGTCCTCATGGGCGCGCTGGTGGCCGCGGTCACCTGGGGCGCGGCCGCGGGCACGAAGCTGTCCCCGCTGGTCTGCTTGTCGCTCGCGGTCGCGCTGTACGGGGTCGGCAACCTGTGCGAGAGCTGGCGGCGCGCGGCGCTGACCGCGCTCGGCGGCAGCGCGCTGGTCGCCGCCGGGGTGTGGATCAACCACCTGACCACCACCGACGGGGACTTCCGCGGCGGCGCGGACGTGGTCGCCATGCTGGCCCCGATGCCGCTGGCCTGGGCCGTCGGCTTCGCCGCGCGCAACCACCGTGCGCACCTCGCCGCCACCGAGCAGCGCGTCGAAGACGTGGTGCGGGAACAGCGGTTGCGCGAACACCAGGCCGCGCAGCGGGAACGGGTGCGGATCGCCGGTGAAATGCACGACGTGGTCGCGCATTCGCTGACGCTGCTGGTGGTGCAGGCGGAGACCTTGCGCGCTCGCCGTGGCGAGCTGCCGGAGTGGGCCCGCGCCCCGGTCGACGGCCTTGCCGGCGCGGGCAGGCAGGCCGGTGGCGAACTGCGCGACCTGGTGCGGATCCTGCGGGACCCCGACGACCCGGCGCCGCTGAATCCGGTGCCCGGACTCGGTGAGCTGCCCGGCCTGCTGGAGCGCAGCCGAGCTGCCGGCACGCCCGTCGACGCGCGGATCGAGGCCGAAGTGGACGCGCTTCCCCGCGCGACGCAGCTCGCCGTCTACCGCATCGTGCAGGAATCGCTCACCAACGCGCGCCGCCACTCGCCGGGAGCGCCGGTGCACGTCACCATCGCCGAGGAAGCCGGGTGGCTGCGCTGCGAGGTCGTCAACGCGCCACCGGCCGAGCCCGGCGCGCCGAGCTGGGGCGCCGGGCTCGGGCTGGTGAGCATGCGCGAGCGAGTGGAGGTCCTGGACGGTGAGCTGCACGCCGGGCCCACCGCCGGCGGTGGGTTCCGGGTGGTGGCCACGCTGCCGCCGAGCGCCGTGGCACCGGCCGCCTTGGATGCCGCCGGTGTCTGAGCCGATCACCGTGCTCGTCGTGGACGACGAGCGGATCATCCGCGACGGCCTGACCGCGATCCTGGGCAGCCAAAAGGGAATCACTGTCACCGGCACGGCCGGCGACGGAGAAGAAGCCGTCGAAGCGTGCGGCCGGCGGAGACCCGACGTCGTGCTGCTGGACATCCGGATGCCCCGCCGGGACGGGCTGTGGGCCCTGGCCGAGCTGGGCCGGCGCGGCTTGCTGGGCCCCGGCCGCACCCGGGCGCTCATGCTGACCACGTTCGACGTCGACGAGTACGTCGATCAGGCACTCGCCGCCGGCGCGACGGGTTTCCTGCTGAAGAACAGCTCCTACGAGGAGCTGACCGCCGCGGTGCGCGCCGCGGCCGCCGGGCACAGCACGTTGAGCCCGGCGGTCACCCAGCGGATCATCGCGAGCCACCTCACCACCCGGCGGTCACCGGACCCCGCCGAGCTGGCCCGCTTGTCCGACCTGACCCCGCGAGAACGTGACGTGCTGCGCTTGGTGGGCGACGGCCTGAGCAACGCGGAAATCGCCGACCGGCTCGTGGTCAGCCTGCACACGGTCAAGACGCACGTCAGCCGCATGCTCACCAAGACCGGCTGCCAGAGCCGCGCGCAGGCCGCGCTGCTGGCCCGCCACACGTTGAGCTGAACCGCTGCGCGCGAGGCGCGGCAGTGTCTTCATCGGGCCACCGAGGAGAAGCGATGCCGGCCGGCTGCATGAGCACGCGGGCGACGAAGGAGCCGATGCTTTCCAGCCGGGAGACGGCCGCCTGTTCACCGGGGCAGCGCGGCGATCACGACGGCGAACTCGTTGCGCAGCACAAGTTCCGGCGCGCGCCGGGCGTGGACGGTCACCTCGTGGCCGAACCTGGTCATCGCCGAGGCCCGTTCTCCGACGTGGGTGCACCGGCCGCCGGCGGGGCCTCCCCGGCGGCGGACGGCGGCCCGGCGTGCTGAGGCACCATCGCGATCTTCACGGTCGGTCGGTGCCGAGGTCGGCGCGGTCCACCTTGCGGTGGAACCGCATCCCGGCCAGACCGCCGAGGATCGCTCCGACCAGGGCGACGACGAGGGCCACGGCCACGCCGATGATCGTCGTGATGGTCGCGGCGTCGTCGCTGACCGGCAGTTTCGGCAGCCCGCCGATCCGGCTCACGACGTCGAACCGGTCACCGGCGATGGCGGCGAGGATCGCGACGACGACGGTGATGACGATCGTCCAGACCCACACGGCGATGCCCTGCTTCACGCCGTTGAACCGGGCCATGCGTCCGGCGACGTAGCCGCCGCAGTAGTACGCGACCAGCAGGACGGCTGCGGCGACGATGGCGCTGACGACCCCCGCGGTCCGCGTCACGTCGGGATTCTGCGCGGCCTGCCCGGCCGCTTGCCCGCTGTCGTCGGTGAGGGACAGGCCGATCAGGCCACCGATGGCGGTGAGCAGGGCGAAGAGCAGGACGGCGGTGCCGATCGCGGTCAGCCAGCCGAAGAACGCCGAGCCCCACTTGATGCCCCCGAAGCGGTCCTTCTGCCGGTGGAGGACATCCCCGCGAGAAGGCCCGGTGCCGGCGTCCGCCTCGAGCCGGTCGTGGTGATCGAGGTCGGTCCGGGCGTCGTCCGGGTGCTGCCCGGGACCCGCGCGGCCGGCCAGCCGGTTTCGCACCGACGGCTCCCGTCGCGGGGAGTCCTCGCTGGTGGGGTGCGCAGCCTCGCGGCCGCGAGGGTCGTCGCCTTGGCGTTCGGTGGGCATGGTGGCTCCTTCGGTGGTCCGGTGACCGGCCAGGTGGACCGATCGGCCGGTCGGCGGATGACGGCAGGACAGCGGCTCCGAGTGCGGGGACCCGAGCCGAGCGGGAGAGCGGAACCGCCGGCGCGACTTTCGCGGACGTGCTCGCGAAGGCAACACCGGACCTGCGGGTGGCACTCGCCGTCGGACACCGGGGTCCGGGGTGTGACCGAGCCGGGGGTGGCTCTTGCCGGGCGAATGCCCTCGACCCGCACCCCCAAACATCGGCACGGCAACGTGAGCGCGGCCGCTTCGCCGTTTCCCGCGGTCCGTCCGCGGGTAGTCGCGCACTCCGGCAGCGAACGGAGAACGCCATGCCTACCCCCATCCGCACGGCCAGGCTTCCGCCGGGCGGCGACGCCGGAGCGGGCGGGTTCAGCGCGTACACCGTCCTGGTGCTCAGCTTCGGCACCGGCGACCGGTTCACCCTCAACGGGGCCGATGTGATCCTGCACCCGGTCACCATGGCCGGCGCCGCGGTGGCGGCGTACGCGGCGTTCCGGACCCGGCGGACCGAGGCCGCCGGGTCCTGACCACACCGATGATCGCGCCGCGTCGGGCGGCCCCCGGACAGCCGGGACCCGACGCAGGGGCCGAGAACAGGAGATGCTCGTGAGCGTGGGTACCGAACGCGAGCCGATGGTCCGCCCGCCGGCACTGCGCACCGGGCAGGAAGCGTCGGCGAGCAACCTCGAGCTGTTCTTCGACCTCGCCTACGTCCTGGTCGTGAACGAGCTCGCCGTCGCCTTCCTCAAGCACCTGACGTGGTCCGGGGTCGGCACGTTCGTCGCCCTGTTCATCGCCATCTGGATGTCCTGGGTGGGGTACACCCTCTACGCCAACCGGTTCGACACCGACGACGTCCTGTTCCGCATCGCCAAGCTCGCCGCCACCCTGTCCATCGCCGGGTGCGCGGCAAGCGCCGCGGCCGCGACCTCGTCGTACTCCACGCCGTTCGCGGTGTGCTTCCTCGCCGGCCGGGTGATCCTGCTGGGGCTCTACGCGCGAGCGTGGCGGCACGTCCCCGACGCGCGGGGCACCATCGACGTCTACCTCGTCACCATCGCGGCGAGCTCGGCCCTGTGGGCCGTGTCGCTGGCTTTCGGGGGACCGGCGCGGTACTGGCTGTGGGGCGCGGCGGTCGTCGTCGACGCCGTCGGCCCGGTCGTCGCCACCTGGCGCGACACCCACCTCCCCCTGCACATGGAACACCTCCCGGAACGGTTCGGGCTCTTCGTGATCCTGGTGCTCGGCGAGGCCGTGGGCGGCGCGGCCATCGGCGTGCACGACGCGGCGTGGGGCCCGTCCGCAGTGGCGGTCGGGGTCGCCGGGTTCGTCATCGCCGCCGCGATGTGGTGGATCTACTTCGACACCGCCGCCGCCGTGGGGGCCGCCGCGTTGCGCCGGCGCGACGACGAGTCCCGGGACGACGGCACGCCCGCCGACGAACGGCACGACCTGTTCGTCTACGGCCACCTGCCGCTCGCCTTGGGCGTCGTCATGGCCGGCGTCGGCGTCGAAGAGCTCGTGCTGCACCCCGGGGCAGCGCTGCCGTCGGCGGGCGGCTGGGCCTTGGCCGCCGGCGTCGTCCTCTTCCTGATCGGAACCGCCCTCGTCCTCGGCGGCAGCAGCCGGTCTTGGCGGGCGGTCTGGCCGTGGCCCGTCGCCGCGGTCCCGCTCGCGCCGGCCGCGGCCGCGTTCGGGCACCACCGAGCCCTGCTGCTCGTCGCGGGACTGGCCCTGCTGTGCCTCGGCCTGGCCGTGCGGGGAACGGTCGTCCGCCGCAACGGTGGCTCGGACCCGGTGGCGGGGAAGACGCCTCGGACCCCGGTCTAGGTCCTGCCGGGCACCTTGACCACTCCCATCGTGGGGGTGAGGGCGTCAGCTCCTGGTCAGGCGGATCGATCCAGGCAGTGACGTTGGCCGGTGAACTGGGCGGCCTAGGATCTGCGGATGAGTGAGAGCGGTCGGCGTGCGCGGAAGAAGGCCCAGACCCGCAAGGCGATCGGGGATGCCGCGCTGCGGTTGTTTCTGGAGCGCGGTTACGACCAGGTGAGTGTGCGGGAGATCGCCGACGCTGCGGACGTCTCTCTCAGCACGTTGTTCAACTACTACCCCACCAAGGAGTCGCTGGCGTTCGACGAAAGCGAGGCCATCGGCTCGGCTCTGGTCGCGACGGTGCGGGACTGCGCGCCGCAGGAGGTCGTCGGTGCCCTGCGCACGTTCATCGCGAAGTGGGCCGGCGAGGTCGCCTCGTATCCGCATGCCGCGGAGTTCACCGGGATGATCGACCGGACCCCGGCCCTGGGCGCGTACGGGCGCCGGGTCTGGCTGCAGCACGAAGACGCGTTGGCCACAGCTCTGGAAGAGGCGGTCGGGGCCGCGGCTGGGGATGTTCTGTGCAGGGCTCTGGCGCGTTTCTCCCTGGAGGCGTTCGACCTGGCCTACGGGCACCCGCAGCCGACCGAGGCCATCGGCGCGGTCTTCGCCCTGCTGGACCACGGATGGGTTGCCGCTCGAACCTGAAACGTGAAGCATTCCATTATTGTAGCGTTGTATTTTTGGGGTGCTAGTGGTTCACTCGTGAAGGGCGAGTCGCCCCGACGAGAGGTCCATCAGCCATGAGCACACCCCGCACCGCACGTATCGCGATCTCCGGAGGCGGCCTCGGCGGCCTCGTCTGCGCCCGTGTCCTTCAGCTTCACGGTTTCGGCGTTTCCGTGTACGAGAGGGAGACCTCGGTGGACGCCCGTTGGCAGGGCGGCACCCTCGACCTGCACGTGCCCACCGGCCAGGCCGCCCTTCGCGTGGCCGGCCTGTACGAGCGGTTCACCGAACTGGCTCGCCCGGAAGGGCAGGAAGTGCGCGAGTACGACCACCTCACGGGCGCGCTGCTGCTGCACGAAAAGCCCGAGGCCGGCGCCGTCGAAGCCCCGGAAATCGACCGTGGCCGGCTGCGAGCCCTTCTCTTGGAATCCCTCGAGCCGGGCACCGTGCGGTGGGGGAGGCAGACCGACACGGTGACCCCGACTGCCGACGGCCGGGCGAGCATCCGTTTCGGAGACGGCACGATCGAGACCTTCGATCTGGTCATCGGGGCCGACGGGGCCTGGTCACGCACCCGCCAGGCGCTGTCCGGGATCGAACCGTCTTACCTGGGAACCACCTTCGTCGGAAACGTCCTCGAGGACGCCGACAACCGCCACCCCGCCCTGGCCGAGCTGGTCGGCGGCGGAACCCTGTCGGCCAAGTCCGGATCCACGGTGCTGCTGGCCCTGCGCAACGGTGCCGGCCAGATCCAGGTCTTCGTCTCCCTGGACATCCCTCTGGACTGGGCCGATGAGGCCGGTCTGAGCCTCGAGGACACTGGTGCCGTCCGGGCTTACCTGCTGAAGGCCGTCGAGGACTGGGATGCCCGGCTGTTCGACCTGATCCGCGAGAGCGACGCCCACTACACCAGCTGGCCCTTGTTCGTTCTTCCGGTCGGGCACTCGTGGTCCCACGTCCCGGGCATCACCCTGCTCGGGGATGCCGCTCACCTGATGCCGCCGTACGGCATCGGGGCCAATCTGGCCTTGCTGGACGGCACCGACCTGGCCACGGCGATCGCCGAACACGGCGACCTCGACGAAGCCGTGCGCGCGTACGAGGCGATGGCGATCCCGCGCGGGAAGGCGGGCGCCCGGGCCTGCGCTGAGATCGCGGCGAGCCTGCCCACCGCCGCGATCGTGCACGGCGGCTCACGCCGCGACGACCTGAACGCGCGCCTGATCAATGCCGGTAACACCCACTGAGAAGCGGCCTGATCCATGAACGAAAACAACGAAGCCCTTTGGATGCGACGCCCCGGCGCAGCTCTTGCGGTGGGGCCCGCCCCCTACACGCCGCCGGGAGCCGGCGAGGTCGTCGTGCGAGTGCGGGCCATCGCCCTGAACCCGGTCGACAACCTGCCGGGTCCGCTGTACCGCCTGGTCTACCGCGGGCTCACTTACCCGGCGATCATCGGCTGGGACGTCGCCGGGGAGGTGGTCCAGACCGGCCCTTCGGTCACCGGGCCGGCGCCCGGATCCCGGGTGGCCGGGATCGCCCTGGCGCTCGAACGCACGCACAACCGTGCCGCTGAGGGCGCCTTCCAGAAATACGTGGTGCTGAAACGGCACATGCTCGTACCGATCCCCGAGCACCTTTCCTTCGAGCGGGCAGCGGTGCTGCCCATGGGGGTCTCCATCGCCGCGACCGGCCTTTTCGAGGCCGGCCAGCTCGCTCTCGAACTGCCGGAACATGCTGCGCCGCAGCGACCCGAAAGCGTGATCGTCTGGGGCGGTTCCACCACCGTCGGCAGCAACGCCATCCAGCTCGCCCGGGGTGCCGGCTACCGCGTCGTGACCACCGCGTCACCACGCAACGCCGACTATGTGCGGGGCCTCGGCGCCGAGGAGGTGGTCGACTATCGCAGCAAGAACGCGGTCGAAGACCTGATCGACGCGGTGGGCAGCAGCCCTCTGGCCGGGATCCTGGCCATTGGCGATGGATCACTGGGCCCGGCCCTGAAGCTCGCCTCGGTGCTGCCGGGACGGCGACGGATCTCCGGTGCCGCCCCCGACCCGGTCAGCTACGTGCGCTCAGCCTTGGCCCGCCGCAACAACATCAGCGTGGGCCTGATCCGGGGACCGGCGCTGAAAGACACCTCCGTCGGGCCGGCTGTGTTCACCCGGTTCCTTCCGGCCGCGCTGGCCGCCGGGACCTACCGGGCTGCGCCCGAGGCCGTGCTCGCCGGCGACGGACTCGAGCAGATCCCCGCTGCCCTGGAACGCCTGCGCCAGGGAGTCTCCGCGCAGAAATTGGTCGTCACCCTCTGATCCCGGCCATCGCCCGGCTCGGTGCGATGCCGGGTTCGCGCGGGCCCGCCCCACCGCTCGAGGTCCCGGAACCCTACGCCGTCGCCCATGACGGGAATCCGCGCCTCGGGCCGGTGCCGCCACGAAACGCGGCGTGAAGTGCCGGCGTCGAAGTAGGTGCAAACGACTTGGGCGTGGCCATCGACAAGTTTGTCGGCCATGTCGCGCTGCCAGCCTTGCGACGACCCGCGATCTTGGTGTCGGACGGTCGAAGTGCGCCCGTAGAAAGCGAACTGCAGGCCGTCGACCTGGACGTCTGTGGATGCTGTGGCGGTTTGGCTCTTCCTGCTCATCCATTGCGCGAGCAAGCCCACAGCACCTTTCGGTGACGAGGGCTGAGCCGGGTGTGGTTGGTGCACATGCACGCTGGACCGATGCCGAGGCTGGGGGCCCATGACGGCATGGTGGGGATCGCCAGGTGGTTGTATAACGACCTATGCATCGACGGTGACGTGATCGACGTTGCGGGAAGGCATCGGCGTCCGGAAGCCAAGTGATGCAGGCGAAGTCGTCGACCACGAAACAGCATGCGGTCGCCCATCTCCGGCGCGGGGCGACCCGTTCGTCGGCCCGAGCCTTTCGCCGCGGTCGCCGCGGTCACAGGATGTTCCGGCAAGGGCACGTTCGATGACCTGCCCGGGCGCTCGGCAGGGTTACGGCGAACCGCATGGTCGAGCACCCTGAGCGGCTGAAGAGCTGGAGAGTGGTTACCTGCGATTCGCAGATCCAGCGGACGTCACGTGGTTCCTCGATCACCACGCCGGCTTGCCGCATCGGCGAGGAGGGCCATCCGGGAGAATCGGCTGCGCGCTCATCCTTGGGTCACCTGGACGATCACTGCGGTGGCGTTGTCGTCTCCGCCGGCCTTTTCGGTGTCGGCGAGTAGCTGGCGCACCTGTCGGTCCGGGGTGGCCGCCCCTTGCAGGACTTCGCGGATCCGGGCGTAGGGCACCTGGTCGGTGACGCCGTCGCTGCACAGCAGGAGGACGTCACTGGGGCGCGGGGCGATGTTGAGCACGTCCGGTTCGGGGTGTGCGTTGTGCCCGACGTACCGGGTCAGCTGGTAGCGGGCGGAGTGGGCTTCGGGTGAATCGAACGCGTACCAGCCGTTGATGGCGCCGAGCCATGCCATGGTGTGATCGACGGTCAGTTGCTCCAGCAGACCGTCTCGAAGGCGGTAGCCGCGGGAGTCGCCGATCTGCACCAGCCACAGTCCGGCCGAGGATGCTGCCAGCGCGGTCAGGGTGCAGCCGGTCAGCTCGCCGATCCGCCGGCCGGCCGCGCCGACCTGCGC
This sequence comes from Amycolatopsis sp. cmx-4-37, assembly GCA_049998055.1. Taxonomy (GTDB): domain Bacteria; phylum Actinomycetota; class Actinomycetes; order Mycobacteriales; family Pseudonocardiaceae; genus Amycolatopsis. Next base: position 19,034 of record JAEBEK010000015.1, read on the forward strand.
TTGGGCTTCGGCGACAGCGGCCCGGAGTGTCGCGGCGTCGAGGGCGTCGCCGGCTGTGCGGATGTGGTCGATGAAGACATCGACGGTGGTGCGGCCGGCCGCGCGACTGCCTTCCCCGTCGCCCATGCCGTCGGCCACGACCGCGAGCAGAGGTTCCGGTGTCAGGTGGACGACGTCGAAATTGTCTGAATACCGTCGGCCGACGACACTGCCGGCGGCGGCACGAAACGCGAAGTCGGTCATCCTGAGAAGGATGCCAGCCGGCCGTCGGCTTGTCCGGGGATGCCGAAAACTGCGGTCGGCCTCGAGGCGTGCGTTGCGATGGCACCGGCCAAATCATCGCGACGACGCGGAGAACACCTGTCACCGCTTGGCCGGCACGCGGCACTCGCCTGGCACGCGCAGCGCCAGGGAGCGGGCACGTGGCGTGGTGGGCTCGCCCGGCTCGGGTGACGCGGGCCCGGCGGAGGCGGTGCGCTGTCGGATCGGTCGAGGCTCACCTCCGGCACGCGCTTCGTGAATACGAACGGCACTACAACCTGCACCGAACCCACCGATCGCTTGCCCCTCAGCACCCCATGCAAGCCCTGCCCCAGGCCATTGAACCCGAAAAGATCGAACGCCTCGTCATACGCCGGCAGGACAGACTCGGCGGAGTCCTCCGTGATTACAGACATGCCGCCTGACATGCGTGGACGTGGTTTTCGGCACGCACAACGCTCGTGTCCGAACCGCGGGCGCTCGGTTACCGGACACCGGCGTGACACCGGATGCATGGCTGCGGCCGATCGCCGGCGACCCGGCGAATGCGAGTTCCTCACTCGGCGCTGACCGGCGAGCAGGTCGGCGTGCGGTAACGCGGGGGTCAGAGCTCACCCGCCAGGGTTCTCGCCAACCACGTGAGACCGAGCTCCCCAGCGGTACGGGTCGCGTCGGCACGCAGATGCCCGGCTTCCGGCGTCGTCCCCAACGCGCCGGCCAGCGTGGCCTGCGCGGCGGCACAGTGCGGTCGCACACCCAACCCCGTGCGCAGGCTGAGCGAGCGGCGTAGGAGATCAACCGTGCCCTGCGGATCCTCGTTCGCCCGCATCTCTCCCTGGTGCCGCACCGCGTACGACTCGAGCAGCAGATCACCGTGTGCCCGCGCACCAGCCAGTGCGCCGGCGAAACCCTCGGCGGCCGCGTCCGCGTCGGGGACGATGTACTGGCAGTACACCGCGTCGAAGAACACCGCCCAGCGGCCGATCCGGGCGTCCCGCGCCGCGTCGGCGTATGCCGTGCGGATGTCCGGGACGATCGGGGCACCGCCGAGGTCGAAGACCGTTTGCCAGTAGGCGAGCTGACCCGCCAGCAGAAGGGCGAGCGGCCGATTGGTCTTCTCGAGTGTTGCCACGGCATCGAGCGCCTCCGTGGCCGGGTCCAGGCGCCAGGAGTGGCGGTCCACCAGGATCTCCGCTCGCAGCGCCGCCGCGGTTTCGGTCCGCAGATCCGCGATGGCCTCCAGCGCCAGGTCCCACTGCCCCGCGTGTTGCAGGTGCCTGGCCACCGCGAGCGGGGTCGTGGGCAGGTACACGTCATCTGGCAGCATCTCTTCGCTTTCTACACGAGGCCACCCTGCAGTGCGCACACCACCGCGAGTGTCCTGTTCGGATAGTTCAGTTCGGCCAGCCGGCTGTCACGTGCCGTCTAAGTCTTTGCCGTGCTCGGCGATCGAGCTCGGCGAGCCGGCGACCGCACAACTCGCCGGTCGGCCCAGCTGAGCGATCCGCGACGTGCACCCGGCGATCCGTCGCCGAGTGCACCGCCACCGTTCGTGCATTACCTCAGGTGGGTCTGTTTCAGCAGCCAGCGGGCGCGGTCCTCACCGGGACGGTGCTTCGTGCCGTCGAGGATGGTGATCGCTCGTTCCGCGCAGCGGGACGCTGCTGAGAGCCGGCCCGCGGACAGTTCCAGCTCCCCGAGGACGATCGACGCGTTGCCCTCGATGACGCGGTAGCCGAGGCGCGCGGCCAGCTGCTGGGCCTCGCCGGCCTTCGCCGTGGCCACGTCGGTGGCACCCAGTTCCAGGGCGGTCCGCGATGCGGCCAGCAGGGTGCGTGCCATGAACTCCGGCGTTCTCTTCTGGCGCGCCATCAGGACGGCGCGCTCGTGTTGAGCGAGGTCGCGCCGGACTGTCGCCAGCACGCTCAGGACGGGGATCCGCCACTGGGGTGACTCGACCATGCCGGACAGGTGCCAGGCGTGCTCGGCGTACTCCTTGGCGCGTGCGGGCTCGCCGAGGGCCAGGTGCACGGCGGCCAGCTCGGCCAGGCACGCCGACTCGACGTCCTGGTCGCCGATCTGGCGGAGCAAGGTGATCGAGTGCTCGATGTGCTGACGGGCGCCGGTCAGGTCGCCGAGGGTCTGCAAGGCGGTGCCGAGGTTGGCGGAGGCGTAGGCCTCGCTGCTGGTCGACTCGATCTTCTTGGCCAGTGCCAGCGCGCGCCGGTGGATCTTCACCGCTTCCGGCAGCTGCCCCAGTTGCTGGTAGGCCATGCCGATGGCGGAGAACGTCACGAGGCTGACGGGATCCGGGGCGCTGTCGTCACCCGCAGCGAGGGCCTCCTGCAGGTGGGGGATGGCACGGACCAGTTCGCCGGTCTCCACGAGGATGCTGCCCACCTTGCCCTGGGCGGCGATTTCGGCGTCCGGCTTGCCGATCCGGCGGGCCAGGCGCAGGGCGCACTCGTGCTGCTGCAACGCACGCGGATAGTCGCCCAGCCGCTGGTAGGCCTGCCCTAAACCCAAACGACAGGCCAGCTGTGCGTGCGCGTCGCCGTGGGTCTTGGCGGCGTTGAGAGCGGCGTGGGCCGCGGTGAGCCAGTCGTTGACCGGTCGTCGGACGAAGAAGTAGCCGCGCAGCGAGTCGGCCAGCAACCACGAGTACGGCGTGTCCGCCGCCTCCCGCTGCGCGGCGAGGAGGTTGGCGTACTCGCGGTCCAACCAGCCGACCGCCTCCTGCACGTCGGTGAACTCCACGGGTGGCTGCGGGCCGGTGTGCTCGGGAAGCTCGAACCGGATCCACTGCGGGAACAGGAACCGGGTGGCGTTGTCGGCCGAGTGCAGGTACCAGCTGACGAGCCGCTCCTTGGCCGTGTCCTGGTCGGGTTCCGACACCTCGTGGTCGATCCGGCTGCGTGCGTAGGCGCGGAGCAAGTCGTGCACGCTGTATCGGCCGGACACCGGCTCGTCCACCAGATGCGCCTCCAACAACTGGTCGAGCACCCGGCGTACCTGAGGCAGCGCGGTGCCGGAGAGCGCGCAGATCGCCTCGACCGACACGTCGGGACCCGGGATGAGACTGAGCAGGCAGAAGCAGCGCCGTTCCGCCGCGCTGACCGTGGCGTAGGACTGGTCGAACACGGTGCGAACGGACGTGTCCTCATCCCCGGTGACGTGCAGGGCGGACAGCACGTCGCTGGCGGCCAGCTCGCGGACGAAGTCGCCGATCCGGGAAACCTGGCGGTTGGCGATGTTGGCCGCCGCGATGCGCAGTGCCAGCGGCAGGCCGTTGCACATGTGGGCGAGCTCGGTGGCCTGCGCCGTATCGTCGCGCAGCCGTTCGGTGCCGAGGATGCGGGTGAGAAGGGCGACGCTCTCCTCGGGCTCGAGCGTCCTGACCGAGACCCGCCGGGCACCTTCGCGCACCGCGAGACCGGTGAGCTTCGACCGGCTGGTGATCAACGTGAGCGTGTCCTGGTTTGCCGACAGCAACGGCCGGACCTGGTTGGCGGACAACACGTTGTCCAGGACCACGAGCATCCGCTTGTTCGCGACGATGGACCGGAAGAGGTTGGCGGAGTCCTCGAGATCGCTCGGCACGGCCTCGGCGGGGACACCCAGGCTGGGCAGGATGCGGGACAGGGCGTCACCGCTGCTCATGAAGCTCTGCTGGTCGTAGCCGCGCAGGTTGACGTAGAGCTGCCCGTCGGGAAAACGGCTGGACACGCCGTGCGCCCAGTGGACGGCCAGCGCTGTCTTGCCCACGCCCGCGGAACCGACGAGCGCGACCACCGTGGTGCGCTGGCCCGGCTCGCTCTCCTCGAACGCGAGCCGGTCCAGGGTCTCCAAATAGTCTTCCCGGCCGGTGAAGTCCGACGGGCGCCTGGGCAGCTGCGCGGGCACAGCGGCCGGCTCCGGAGAGATGCGGACGCTCGGTGAGGGGCGCGGCACGTCCAGGGACGAGTCGCCGCGCAGGATCGCCTCCTCCAGCTCGAGGAACGACCGGCCGGGGGTGAGCCCCTGCTGCTCGGCGAGCTGGGTCCGCAGATCCCTGGCGTACCGCAGCGCTTCGCTCTGCCTGCCGTCCCGGAACAGCGCCAGCATCAGCTTCCTGCGCAGCTCCTCGTGCAGCGGGTTCGCGGCGACGAGGGGGGTGAGGTCGGCGATCGCCGACTTGTGGTCGCCCTGTGCGACGTAGAAGTCGACGATCAGCTCGTCCGCGGACAGCTTCAGCTCGAGCAGCTCGTTCCTGGCGGACGCGGCGAAGCTGGCGGTGACGTCCGTGAACGGCAGTCCACGCCAAAGGCTCAGTGCGGATTGGATCTGCCAGAAACCTGCGTCCCAGTGGCCTTTCTGGTGCTCCTTCCTGGCCTCGGCGATGTGGCGCCGGAACAGCTCGATGTCCAATTGATCCGGTTCGACCTGAATGAGATAACCGGGCCCTCGCGTGTGTACGGGTGATTCCACCCGGACCGCACGGTGTGCCCGGCGCAACGCGGAAATGTCGCCCTGGATCTGAGTCCGGGCGGTGCTGGGAGCGGCACCGCCCCATAACGCCTCGCCGAGCTGGTCGACGGAGACGACTTTGTTCGCTCTGAGCAGCAAGTAGGATAGAACCGCCCGCTGGCGTGGCCGTGGAATCGGTATGAGACGACCGCCCACGGTGGCCTCGACGGGGCCGAGCAACGCGTACTGAGGCGGATTCGCCTCAGTACGCCCCGTGGTTCGACCAGCGGACATCACCGCGCTGTGGATCATAAAATCCTGCTCCCCCATCTTGTCGGCGTTCGCGCCCGACCTCGCCATGTTACGGACAAAGATGGCGGAGATCGACCCCGTTGGGGCAGCCTCGGACGCACGATGCCGGAACCGATGGGGGACGTCATGCGTAGTACCGGCCGCGGGTCGCCGGACCGAGGTAGCGGGTGAACGCCAGCTCGGCCTCCGTGCGCGCGATCATGGACAAGAAGAAGCGGTTCCCGTGCCGCTCGCCGTTCTCCCGCGCGCGCCGCAGGTAGTCCTCGGCCTTGGCGAGGTCGCCGATCTCCAGCCACGCGAAGCCGAGCGCATGCAGCGCGGCGGCCAGGTAGCGGGTCTGCCGCGCCTCGGCGCGCTGGCGGAGTGACTCCTCGAACAGCGGCACCGCGGCCATCGGGTCGCCGCGCTCCTGGAGAATCTGACCGAGGTGCCTGGTGGCCTCCGACCGCGCGTAACTGCCACGTGGTGCTGACATTTCCAACGCTTTACGCAGAATCGGCTCCGCGGTGTCGCGATCGAGCAGGTCGACGTGGTAGAAGATGCCGACAAAAGATGTCGCGAGTGCCGCGTTCTCTTGATCGCCGAGTTCGTCGTACATCTGCGCGGAACGTGAAAAACACTCCAGCTCCCGGTCGGGATCACCTTCCGCCATGATGAAATCGAGATGCAGTGCCAAACCGCGCTGGAACATCGCCGCCGCCAGCAGGGGTGACGAGGTCGCCCCCGCGACCTCCTCGACCTCGTCGAGCAGCGCGTGCCTGCGCGCACTGTTGCGCAGCCCTCTGGTCCAGTCCTCGCCGCTGAGGACCTTCGCCAGCGCGATCTTGAGCTCGGCTGACTTCCACTCGTCCTGTTCGTCCTGGCGGACGCCTTCCAGTACGGCGTGCGCCTCCTCCCAACGCGCTTGGTCGCAGAGGGCGGCCGCGGTGCTGATGGCGGCCTCGGCTGTGGTCACGACCTGGTTGTGCATGTGCAGGGGAATCCTTTCCGCTTTCACAGGGGATCGGGGAGAGAACTGCAGACGTCGTGTACCCAGTCGTGCAATGTGGCGACACCGATGCTCATGGCGTCGATCTGGCAGTGTTCGGCACCGGGTTCGTCGACCGGAACGAGGATCAGGTCGCGGCGGGCGCTGTTCACCGCCGCGTCGTAGGTCCGCACGGCCACCCACGCGGGCGCCTGACGGTCGTTCTCGCCGTGCAGCACGAGGATCGGACAGGTCAGCCGGTGCATCCACGGCTCCAGCCGGAACTCGGCCAGGTGCCCGGCCGTGTCGGCGCCCGCGGGGAGGCCGAACACCCAGCGGAACTGTTCGAGCAGCGGCACGGAACCCGTGCCGAGGCGCAGGCAGTTCGCGACGCACGCGGGTAGGTCCCAGATCGCGCCCCACGCCGCGCAGAACTTCAGCCGCGGCTCGAAGGCCGCCGCGCGCGGCGCGTAGTAGCCGCCGAGGCTGATGCCCATGATGCCGGTCTTCTCCAGCGGGACGTCACCCCGGGACTCCAGGTAGTCCAGACAGGCGGCCGCGGGCCGCTCGCTCTCCGGGGCCAGGTGCAGGCCCTGGAGCCGGATCGCCTCGCCGACGCCGGGGTGGTCGCAGATCAGCATCGACAACCGCCCTTCGGCCAGGGCGTCCGCGTGCATGAGGTAGATCATCTCCTTGGTCACGTCGAGACCGCCGAAATGGATGACGCACGGCGCGTTCGCCGGGTCGTCGGCGGGGATGAAGAGCGACTGCAGGTCTCCGTCCACATAGGGCACGGAGACGAACTCGACCGGCCGGCCGCTCGAGGCGACCCCGTTGGCGAAGTACCGCAGACCACGCCGGTAGGACTCCAGGCTGCTGTCGTCCTTCGCGCGTACCAGGCGTTCGCCCGTGAGGTGGTACATGCCGGCGCGGAACCACTTGGCGGCCGCGGCCCGCGGGTGCCCGCGCTTCTCGTCGGCGTCGGCGAGCCGGGCCGTGTTCTCGGCACCGGCCGACCAGGCCTGGAACCAGGCGCGGTCGGCCCCGGCCCCGGGCGTGCGGGCCGCCGTGCGGAGCGGGCGGCACATTGTGTCCACTTCGGACAGTTCGGCGCCCATGTCGATCGACATCATGAAGGCGAGCGACCACGAATAGTTTTCCGGGAAATACTCGAACATGTCGTCACATCCCTCGAAGAGCGGCGGCGGCACTCACCCGAGCCCGATCTCGTGCAGTTCGGGGTCCTGGGTGGGGCTGACCCTGCTGCCGAGCACCGAGGCTCTGGTGGCGTAGCCGATCGGGGTGTATGCGGTGAAGAGCGTCGGTGCGTCCTCCAGCACCATGCGGCGAATCCTGGCGTACTGCTGTCTGCGCGCGTTCTGGTCCGTCGTGGCCGCCGCTTGTGTCACGAGCGCGTCCACGGCGGGGTTGCGGTAGCCGGTCACATTCTGCCCGGCCTCCGACGTCCAGAGCAGCGACCAGAAGTTGTCCGGGTCGACCAGCTGCTCCTGGAACGCGAGCGTCAGTTCGTAGTCCTTGGCGAACAACCGGTTGATCCAGGTCGAGGTGTCGAGCGTCTCGATGTCGAGGTGGATGCCGAACGGCTCGAGCCGCTGACGGATCACCTGTGCGGTACGCGCGGAGTCCGCGGCCGAGTTCCACGCCAGGAACCGCACGTGCACACCGCCGCGTGGCAGGCCCGCCTCGGCGAGCTTGGCCCGCACCATGTGCGGATCCGGTGCGTTGACATAGGGATCGCTGTCGTCGGTGTGCCAGAAGGAGTCCCGGCCGAACTCCTGGGAGCCGGGCTCCGCGGTGCCGAAGAACCCCACCTTGGCGATCTCGGCCCGGTCGATCGCCCAGCAAATGGCCTGCCGCAACGCCTTGTTGCCGAGCGGTGGCCTGGTCGTGTTGAACAGCAGGAACTGCGGCCGGCCCGCGACGCTGCTCGTGACGTAGGTGAGTGAGCGGTCCCCGCGCACCTCCGGGACGCTCTGCGGTGGCACGCCGTCGACCCAGTCGAGCTGACCGGCACGCAACGCCAGGACCCGGCTGTAGTCGTGCGGCAGGAACGCGAAGTTCACGGCGTCCAGGTGTGGCCTGCCGCCGAAGTACTCCTTGTTGTGCACCAGCTTGACATTCACCCCCTGGGTCCACTCGCCGAGCGCGAACGGGCCGGTGCCGACCGCGTGGCGCCTCGGGTCCGCGGCCTCGACAGCCCGCCTGCTGAGGATGTGGCCGCGGTTGGCCAGGTTGGCCAGCAGCGCCGCGAACGGCCGGTCGAGGTGGAAGGTCACCTGAGCCGGTCCGGTTTTCTCCACTCCGGACAGCGCGCTGAAGTCCCCGGCGTATGTGGACTCCTTGCCGGTGATGCGGTCGAACGTGAAGATGACGTCTTCTGGTGTCAGCGGGTCCCCGTTGTGGAAGACGACGCCGGGCCGCAGGTCGAAGACGTGGGTCCGCTCGTCCGGCCGGGACCACGACGTGGCCAGGTCGGGGGCGAACGTCCCGTCCTGCCGCAGCGTGACCAGACGGCTGAACAGTCCACTGTAGACCTCCGCGGACACGGCGAGTGACGACCGCTGGGGGTCGAGCGAGTCCGGGTCGTCCGCGATACAGGCCGCCAGCGTCCCGCCGGGCCGGATCCTCGTGGCCCGCGTCGCGTCGTTCGACGCGCACCCAGCGAGCACCGACGCGGCACCTGCGAGCAGTACCGTCCGCCGGGACACATGCTTGCTCAACACCGTTCCTCCGCTCGGGGGTCGCCGTCGTGAACTGGCTCAGGCATCGCCGCCACGAGCTCCTCGGTGTGCGTGTGCTGGGGGTTGCCCAGCACGTCGGCCGTCCGGCCCGTCTCCACGATCCGGCCCCGGTGCATGACCGCGACCCGGTCGGCGACGTGCGACACGACGGCGAGGTCGTGGCTCACCAGCAGCACCGTGAGCTCCCGTTGCTTGCGCAGTTCGTGCAGCAGGTTGAGGATCTGCGCCTGCACCGAGACGTCGAGTGCTGTGACCGGCTCGTCCGCGATGAGCAGCCGCGGACCGCAGGCCAGCGCCGCGGCGATGGCGACCCGCTGGCACTGGCCGCCGGAGAGCGTTCCCGGCAGGCGGTCGGCGATGGCGGTGGGCAGGCCGACCGACCTGAGCAGCCCGTCGACGACCTGGTCCCGTTCGTGCCTGGGGCCGATGTCGAGCCGGTCGAGTGCCTCGCGCACGGTCCGCCGGACCGGCCACCTCGGGTCGAGCGAGCTGTGCGGTTCTTGGGACACGGCCTGGACCTGGCAGTGGAAGGCCCGTGCCGCAGCACCCCGCAGACGCCGCACCGGCGTGCCGGCGAAGGTGATGTCGCCACTGTCCGGGACGGCGATGCCGAGCAGGCAGCGCATCAGCGTGCTCTTGCCCGACCCGCTCTCCCCGACGATCGCGAGCGTCTCGCCCGCGTGGACCCGCAACGACACCCCGTCGACCGCCTTGGTCACCGAGCCGCGCCGGAACCCGCGCCGGTCGCGGAACCCCTTCGTCAGGTCGTCGGCGGCCAGCAGGACTTGTGTGGTCATCCGGTCGTCACCTCCGCTCGCCAGCACGCGGCCGCGTGTCCCGGCTCGATGTCCAGCAGTGGCTGTTCGGTGTCACACGGCGACGCGTAACCCGGGCACCGCGGTGCGAACTGGCAGCCGGGACCGGGGTGGTGGGGGTCGCGGACCTCGCCGGGGATCACCTCGAGACCGCCGCGCACGATCGCGGCCGACGGCATCGACCGCAGCAGTGCCTGGGTGTAGGGGTGCCGGGGCGCCCGCACTGTCTCCGGCAGGTCGCCCACCTCGGCCAGGCGGCCCGCGTACAGCACGGCCACGCGGTCGCAGTACTGGGAAACCACGGCAAGGTCGTGGGTGATGAAGACGACCGAAGTGCCGTTCTTCGCCGCGAGCCGCTTCAACAACGTCAGGATCTGTTGCGCGATGGTGGTGTCGAGTGCGGTGGTCGGTTCGTCCGCGATGATCAGCGCCGGGTTGTTGGCCATGGCGATCGCGATCGTGATCCGCTGCCGCAGGCCACCGCTCAGCTCGTGCGGCGCGAGGCGGTAGCAGCGGGCCGGGTCCGGGATACCGACCTCGGCCATCAGGCGTAGTGCCTCCGCACGCGCCTCGGACCGGGAAACTGGCCGGTGCGCACGGATCGTCTCGGTGATCTGCTTGCCCACCGCGAAGGTCGGATCGAGCGCGGCGAGCGGATCCTGGGGTACGTAACCGATCCGTGCGCCGCGGACGGCCCGCAGCTCCCGGCCGGTCATCCCGAGCAGGTCCTCGTCGTCGAGGCGGATCGTGCCGAGGACGGTCGTGGTGGCGGGCAGGATACTGAGCACTGCGAGTGCGAGAGTGGTCTTCCCGCAACCGGATTCACCCACCACACCGAGGAACTCGCCGCAGCCGACGTCGAGCGTCACGTCGGTGAGCGCGTGCACGACACCGCGCGGTGTCGGGAACTCCACGGTGAGGCCTGCTATCGACAGCGCGGTTGACGTCATGATCGCCGTCCACTCTCGACGCCCTGGCGCACGGCGTCGCCGAGCAGCGTGAAGCCGATCGTCGTCACCGCGAGCACGAGCCCGGGGAACAGGCAGATCCACGGTGCCTGCGCCAGGAACCCCTGGCCCTCGGCGAGCATACTGCCCAGCGACGGCGTCGGCGGCTGAACGCCGAGTCCCAAGTAGGACAGCGCGGCCTCGATCTGCACGGCGACTCCGGCGAGCACGCTGGCCTGCGCGAGCGACGGCCCGACGGCGTTGGGCAGCACGTGACGGAACAGCAGGTAGGGGTGGCCGCCGCCACGCACCCTGGCCGCCTCGACGTACGGCATCCCCGCGACGACGAGCGTCGAGCTGCGTGCCGTGCGGGCGAGCACGGGCACGTAGCTGATGGCGATCGCGAGGATCGTGACCGTGGTGCCCGCGCCGAGGATGGCGATCAGGCTCAGCCCGAGCAGCAACGCGGGCACCGCGAGCAGCATTTCGACCGGGCGCATCAGAACGGCGTCCACGAACCCGCCGAAGTACCCGGCCAGCCCGCCGACGAGCAGGCCGAGCGGCAGCGCGATGGCGATCGACACCGCGGCGACGAGCAGAGACGACTGGTAGGCGTACAGGAGCCTGCTGAGCACGTCCCGGCCGAAGTCGTCGGCTCCGAACGGGTGTTGCCAGGTCAGCCCGCGCAGCACCAGGTCCTGGTCGATGGCGTCCGGTTCGTACGGGGCGATGAGCGGCGCGATGACACCGGTGACCGCCAGGACGAGCACGACGATGATGCCGGCCCGGCCCCGTGCGGCCGACCAGACCCGGGACATCGGGACGTGGAGGGTGATCGGTTCAGCGGTCACGGGCGGTCCTCGGGTCGATGAGTGCGACGGTCAGGTCCGAGAGCAGGGTCGCGAGCACGAACAGCACGGAGATCACCAGGACACAGCCTTGCACGACCGTGTAGTTGCGTTCCTGGATCGCCTGCACGACGAGCGTGCCGAGGCCTGGCAGTCCGAAGATGTTCTCCACCACGACGGCACCCCCGAGCAGCACGCCGATCTCGACGCCGATCACGGTCACGAGCGGCGGGGACGCCTGCCGCAGCACGTGCCGGAACAGGATCGTGCGGTCGCTCAACCCCAAGGTGCGCAGGAAGGTGACCGACGGGCCGTGCAATGCCTGCGTCCCGATGCCCCTGGTGACCCGGCACAGGTAGGCCGCCTCGACGATGGCGAGGGTGAGCACCGGCAACACCATGTGCCGCAGGTTGTCGCCGGGGTTCGCGGTCAGCTCGGCATAGCCGGACGGCGGCAGCACGTTGAGCTTGTCGGCGAAGACGAGCGCCAGCATGATGCCCAGCCAGAAGTGCGGCATCGACAGTCCCAGCAAGGACGTCGCGTTGATGGCCTTCCTCGTCCGGCCACGGCTCGCGGCCGCCACCATGCCGCTGCTCACCCCGAGCAGGACGCCGAGGACCACGGCGGCGAGCGTGAGCTCCAGCGTCACCGGCAGGTGCGTGCCGATCAACGTCGACACCGGGGTGTCGCTGATCATGTCGTGCCCGAGGTCGCCGGCGAACAACCCCGTCAACCAGGTCCAATACTGCTCCGGCAGCGGGTTGTCCAGCCCCATCTCGGCGCGGGCCGCGGCCACGTTCTCCGGCGTGGCGTGGAAGCCGAGCATGGTCCGCACCGGGTCGCCGGGCACCAGGTGCACGAGCAGGAACACGAGCACCGTCAGCACGAGCAGCACCGGAATGGTGACGGCCGTTCTTCGTGCGACGAACGAGACTGTCGCGGACATCTTTTGCCCCCTCAGTGGTCGCCGACGACCTCGACGTCGTAGGTCAGCAGTCGTTCCGCGATCTCGGCGAGCGAGTGCGGGCAGGACGGGTCGAGCTCGGTCAGCCACGCGGCCTGGCCGGCGACGGTCGGCCGTTCGAAGAGCAGGTGGACCGGCACCGGGACGCGGAAGATCTCCGACAGCAGCGCGGACACCTCCAGCGCGGTCCGCGAGTTGCCGCCGACCGCGAACAGGTCGGTGGCGACAGGGATGCTGGCGCGGCACAGAGCTTCGGTCCAGGCCTCCGCGACGACCCGCTCGATCGGGGTGCTCGCTTCCGCTTGGTCCGTACCCGCGTCTTCGGCGAGGACCACCGCGTAGGCCGCGTCCGGGTCGGCCGGCACCGGGCGGTTCGCCAGTGCGCGACGGTCCACCTTCCCGCTCGGTGTCAACGGCAACCCGGTGAGCGCGACGAACAGCGCGGGCACCATGTGATCAGGCAACCCCGAGGACAGCGTGCGCCGCAGAACCGACGGCGGCACGTCGATGCCTGGGGTGAGCAGGTAGTAGGCCACGAGCTGCGTGTCCTGCGCCGGGGAGTCGTGCACGACGATGACCGCGTCGGTGAGTCCTGGGTGCGGCCGGTCGTCCGAGAGCACGACCGGCAGCTCACCGACGCTCGTCTCCGGTCCGGCCACCACGCCGTCGAGGAGCGCGAGGTAGCTCGCTACCACGCGGGTGGCGGTCGCGGGTGTGTACTTGGCAGTGGCGAACATCAGCATGCCGCGGTAGCCGTCGCGGGGCGACAGCGCGAGGACGAGATCGGCGGCACTGGTGGCGAGGCCGCTGTTGTCCAGCACGAGCACGGCCCGGTAGAGGTCTTCCGGCGCGACACCTGCCGTCAGTGCGAGGTCCGCCGCGCGGCACGAGCCGGACTGCTCGTGGAGTGTCCCGGTCACGTACAGCTCCGTGCACAGCCGGGTGACCAGGTCGGTGAAGGACTCGGCGGGGTCGATCGACTGCTGCAGCGGCAGCCAGTCGCCGGGTTGCCAGCTGGCGCCGGTCGCGACGACGATGTCGTCCGCCGTGCCGTCCCGCGGTGGCCGCACCCGGAACATGAGTACCAGCAGGCAGGCCGTGAGGATGGCGGGCACCGGCACGTCCAGCCGGTCCGCGAGCCGCCGGAGCCCGGCGGCGACGTGCTCGGGAACCGTGGCGGCCACCTGTCCGGGCGGGTCGTCCGCAGTCGCGGACGGTGGCTCGTCGGCGGGCCAGGTGCACGGCGGTGGCAGGTGAGCGAGGCGCTGTGTCAGGTACTCGTGCAGCGTTTCGGCGGTTGTCTCGATCTGTGCCATGTGACCAGGGCCTTCTTCAGGTGCAAGGACGGAGTTCGGTGTGGTGGTGGGCGCCGAGGTGCCTGGCCCGATTCGCCGGACGTGGGAGAGCCCTTCAGTTCGAGTACGGTGACGACGTCAACGCGGGGCGGTCGTTTCGACCAGCAGGCCATCCGTGGGTCCCGAAACCCGGGCGAGGAATTCCAGCATCAGGTCGTTGCGACCGGTCTCGGACCGCTCGAAGACAACTGTCCGGCATCCGCGCTCGCGCGCGGATCCCAGGATCCTCCCCAGGGCAGCCTCTTCCACGCCCTTGCCGAGCACCGGGCAGGACACGGTGAACGCGGAGACGACGCAGACGTCATCGTGGTAGCTCGCGGCGATGGTCACTGCGTCGCCGTAGTCGCCGAGCCGGTCGCGCACGTGACCCACCTGGATCTCGATGTCACCAGCGACGGCGCGCTCGGCGAGATCGTGCTCGGGGTGGACGATCCCGAGCGTGAAGTCCTTGGTGCGGATCAGGCTTTCCACCAGCCGCGGGACGGAGTCGCCACCGCCGGACCGAAAGTCCACCTGCACGCCGAGCCCGGCGACGTAGTCCTCCAACGACATCGCGGACACCGGCCGGGCTGTGCGGGCGACCTCGGGGGAGTCCTCAGCCAGAGCGACCGGGACCCGGTCAAGGATCCCGCTCGCCGTGAGCTCCGCCGGCCACGCGAGCGGGTCCTCACCGAGCCGCACGACCCGCGGTGCCGGCTCCGGTGGACCGGTGACGACAGAACCCGCGACGAGGAGCGCCAGCCGCTTCGTATCCGTGCCGAGTTGCTCGGCCACATCTGCCATCTGGACGTCCAGCGGGCGGTCGTCGATGACCCAGTCGTCGAGACAGTCGCGCCAGGACTCGCCGAGGCAGGCCGCGATCGACGGCCAGACCCGCGTGATCTCCCCGGTACCCCGAACCGCGACGCGGATCCCGGCCCGGCGCACGGCCGGCAGGATCGTGCCGAGCACGTCCGCACCCTCGACGCCCAGAAGGCTGTCCGCGTCGAGCACGACCGTCTCGGTCACCGCGCCCAACCGGGTGGCGAGCACGGCCGCGACCTGCCCGCCGAGCTCGGCGAAGACCTCCTCGGTGTACGGGATCTTGGCCATGGCGAACAGCGCCGGGTGGTGGGCCCGCCGGGCGCCGACCGCGCGGACGGCCGCCTCGGCGTCGGCGACGCCGACGTTGGGCAGGCCGGCGAGCCGTCGTCGCACGGCCTCCCGCGCGGCGACGGCGGTCAGGACCCGGCCGTCGGCGGCGCCGAGGTCCCCGACACCCAGGCCCACGCCTTCGGACAGCGCGGGCAGGACGAACAACAGGCAGGCACTCCACCGGCCGGTGGCCGCCACGGCGGCGTCGGCGAACTCCAGCAGCGATCCTTCGCCCAGCTCCTCGAACCGCGGAGCCACGACGAGCACGTCCGGCCGGGACAGCGCGACGTCGCTGTCCGGGTCGACGCACTGCTGCACGATCTGGTTCAGCGGACCGACCGTGACGTGCGCGGCGATGCCGGCATCGTGCGTCCCGAGGCCGAGGTAGGGCACCAGCGGGTCGATCGTGTACGTGGCCAGCAACCGAACCGTCAGCGCGTCCTCGCCGGGCGTCAGCTTGGCCCAACGACGACGCAAGGCGAGCGTGCTCATGCCCCCGCCTCGGTGAGCTGCTCGACAGTGCCGAGCACGGCGGCCAGCCGGGCCAGGAAGTCCGTGACGTCACGGCCGTTGATCACGCGGTGGTCGAAGGCAACCCCGACGTGTGCGACCTGCCGCCGCACGACCGTCCCGTCCTCGGCGAGCGTGAGCTCCGGCATGGTCGCGCCCAGCGACACCATGGCGGTCTGCCCCGGGAACACGATGGGCTGGGCGAACAGGATGACCTCGTTGGTGCTGAGCGAGACGGTGATCCCGGCGCCTGCGAAGTCCCGCTCGCTGAACTCGGCGCGCATCGCCTTGACCCGGTGCTCCATGAGGACGTCCGCGATGGCGGTCACCGGGGCCGCCGCCGGATCGGACACGACGGGGATGAACAACCCCTTGCCGAGGTCCACGGTCACACCGACCCCGGTGCCGTCGGCGTAGAACCCGGGGAACTCCGGCCGCAGCCCGGCGACGGCCTTGACCAGCAGCTCCACCAGCCTCACGATCGTGCCTTCGCGTTCGGTCACCGCCTCGGCCGCCGCCAGCGCGGCGGTGACGTCCACCTTCGCCACGGTGAACGCCACCGGGATGGTCCGGTGCGACTCGGTGACGACCTCGGCGACGGCCTGCTGGTGCTTGCTCGTCGCCGGGGACTCGAGCTTCGCGGCGGCGGTCAGAGCCTCGACGTCACCCGTCTTGATCACGGTCTTGCCGAGCCCGCGCAGCGCCTCCTCGGTGACGCCGCGCCGGTCGATCAGCTCCTGGGCCGCGTTGGTGATCACCAGCGGCGCGGCCTCGGTCCGTGCCGCCGGCTTCGCCTGCGCGGCAACGAACTTCTCCCGTTCCTCGGCGGTGGCGAAGGTTCGGGCGATGACGTCGCCGGGCCGGCACTCGGCCCGCTCCACGACCAGCCGGTGCAGGATGCCGCCGGCCTCGCAGTCCAGTTCCTCGGCCGCCTTCGACGTCTCCACGACCACCACCGGGTCGCCGGCCGGGACCACGTCCCCGTCCGCGTACAGCCACTCCACCAAGACGTAGGAGTCGTCGTTGTTGTTCAGCTTGGGCACGGTGAGCTCAGTCATTCGCGGCCTCCGCCAGCGCTTCGCGGATCGTGTCGTCCTGTACCAGGACCGTGCGTTCGAGGTGGACGGCCGTCGGGATGATCGAGTCGGCCGAGTGGACCAGGCGGATCGGCCGGTGCAGCGACCCCCACAGCTTCGGGTACAGGCTCTGCGCGACCTCGCTGCCCCAGGTGCCGCCGGCAACCCCCTCCTCGACGACCACGATCTGCCCGGCCCGCGCCAGGATCGGCAGCAGCGGCCCGGTGTCGAACGGGTAGAGCTGGGACGGCACCAGCAGCAAGGTGGCGGTCTCGTCCTCGAGGAAAGCCGTGCGCATCGCGGCCAGCGTGCGGTGGGCGACGCCGCCGGGAGCGATCACGACCTGGTCGTAGACGTCCGGCCGCTCGAGGTAGACGCGGGCGACGTCGCCGACGAAGTCGTACTCGAACAGGTCGTCCACCCGGCCGTTCTCGAACATCTGCTGGGTGTAGAGCACCTTGTCCTCGAACAGGATCGCGGGCGTCTCGCGCGCCAGGATCCTGCCGAGGACGTCTCCGCTGTCGTGGAACGGCGACAGCTCGTACAGGCCGAGGTCCGGCACTCCGACGAAGTGCTTCTGCGGCGACTGGCTGTGGGTCGGGCCGTAGCCGCGGCCGCCGCCGACGGGGCACCGCACGACGAACCGCAGCGGCACGGGCCGGCCGTACATCGACACCGACTTGCTGGCGAAGTTGACGATCTGGTCGAAGCCCAGCGCGATGAAGTCGCCGAACATGATCTCGACGATCGCGGTGTCGCCGGCGAGCGCCAGCCCGGCCGCCGCGCCGACGATCGCGCCCTCGCTGAGCGGCGTGGACAGCACCCGGTCGCCGAACCGGGTGGACAGGCCCAAGGTGGCCTTGAACGCGCCGCCGTAGGGGTCGCGCACGTCCTCGCCGAGCAGCAAGGCGTTCTCGTCCCGGTCGAACAAGTCGTGCAGGGCCCGGTTCAGGTTCTCGATCACGCGCACGGACGCTCCCAAGTGGACAGTGGTCGTTCGCTGACCTCGCGGACGACCTCGGCGACGAAAGCGCGCTGCCGCGCGTCGGCGTCGTCGAACTGCTCGGGGAACCGCCGGGCGTACGAGGCGTACCAGTCGTGCGCGGCGGCCTCCTCGATCAGCGCCGCGTCCCGGGTGTCGTCGCCCTTGCTGTGCGGGCCGGCGCGGTAGGTGTCGAACTCCACGACCAGCGGCCGGCACTCGTGCCGTGCCGCCGTGATCAGCGGCGCCAGTTCGGACCGGATGGCCGTGACGTCGTTGCCGGTGACCAGGTGGTGGCGGACACCGAACGCGGCGGCCCGGCCGGCGATCGTGCCGGCCATCTGGTCGGCCGTGGCGGTGGACTGCGCGATCTTGTTGTTCTCCACGACGACCAGCAGCGGCAGTCCCCACAGCCGCGCCATGTTGAGGGCCTCGTACACCGAGCCCTCGCCCCAGGTGCCGTCGCCGATGTAGGTCACCGCGAGCCGGCCCAGCGCCTCGCGCTTGAGCCGCAGCGCGACGCCGACGGCCACGGGCAGGCTCTCGCCCTGCACACCGGTGGACAGGTAGGTGTCCCGGTAGATGTGCTGGCTGCCGCCGACACCCCGGCACACCGCGCCGTCCCGGCCCATGATCTCGGCGAGCAGGCCGTGCGGGTCGCGGAACCGGGCCAGGTAGTGCCCGTGCCCGCGGTGGTTGCTGAACACGAAGTCCCGTTCGGCCAGCAGCGGGCCCAGCGCCACCGGGATGTACTCCTGGCCGAGGCACGTGTGCGTGGTGCCGTTGAGCCGGCCCTGCCCGAACAGGTCGAGCAGGCCCGCCTCGAAGTGCCGGATCAGCAGCAGTAAGTCGAGATCCTCGTCAGCCAGCCGCGCAGGCGTCGGGGCCGACTCCGCGAGCACGGTCATGCGGCCACCTCCACGCCCTTGCCGGCCAGCACGGCACGCACCGCGCCGACCGACGTGAACGACTTGATCTCCGGCACCGACAGCCGCACCCCGTAGACCTCCTCGATGGTGGCCACGAGCTGCATGTGCTTGAGGCTGGTCCAGCCGCCCAGCGTGTTCGGCGTGTCGTCGTCGCGCACCGCGGCCGGGTCGGCGTCGAACACCTCGGCCACCAGTTCGATGAATTCCACGTGGATGCCCCCCTTTTCGAAGCTCACGAACGAAGGCTCTTCGGTCGCATGTCCTGCCACACCTCACCGATGTGGGCGAGGCACTGCTCCCGGTCGCCGACGAACCCCTCGTCCTCCCAGCCGGGCACACTCGCCCGGTCGACCGGCCACACCGAGTACTGTTCCTCGCCGTTCATCACGACGCGGTAGCGCTGTTGCACGTGCTGTCCCTCCAGAATTCGTCACACGGTCTCCGAGACCTTCTTGGCCTCGTCGTGGTCGGGCAGCCGGGTCTCGACCTCCCGGATCGGCCGGAACAGGTAACCGACGACCGCCAGCACGACGCCGAGCACGCCGGTGAACACGAAGATCAGCGCCATGCCGGCGCCGGTACCGGACCCGACCAGCGGTCGGAAGGTCCCGGTCAGCGCACCGCCATCGCGCATCGCCGGCTCCAGCACGAAGTCCGCGAGCGGGCCGGCTGTGCCGAAGGCGATCGGCGGCGCGAGATTGTCGACCAGGTTGCGCGCGGCGAACACCCGCCCCTGCACGTCCGGCGCCACCTTCTGCTGCCAGATCGACGACTCGTAGGCGATGATGAACGGCAGGCAGGCCCAGGCGAAGAACCAGCCGACCGACCAGATCACCACCGACCCGCCCACGCCGAGCAGCACCCGGCCGAGGATGCTGAAGACGGCGATGCCGACCAGGATCCTGGCCATCTTGCGTGGGGTCGGTTTCAGCGCGCCGACCACGATGCCGCCGATCACGCCGCCGATCGCCCCGACTGCCTGCACGATGCCGACCTGGCCGGTGTCACCGCCGGTCCGGGCCATGATCATCGGTGTCAGCACGATCCAGCCCATGGCCGACAGCGTGGTCAGCCCGAACATGATCAGGCCCAGGCCCAGCAGGCCCGGCCGCTCGAACAGGTACTTGAACCCGACGACGGAGTCACGGAGCACGCCGGCGCGCGCGATCGTCTTCCGCACCGCCTTCGGCATGGCCACCAGGAAGATCGTGCCGATGGCGAACAGGTATGACAGCCCGTCGATCGCAAGCACGAACTTGACGTCGGCGACGGCCAGCAGCACCGCGGCGAGTCCAGGCGAAAACACGCCCGGCACGGACTTGCTCAGCGACATCATCGCGTTGGCCCGAGGGAACTTCTCCTTGGCCATCATCTGGGTGATGGTCGCGTTGTACACCGGCGCCTGGAAGGCCAGGAACGCGCCGGTGACGATGTTGATCAGATACAGGTGCCAGACGTCGGCCGTGCCCGTCCAGAACAGCACGATCATCGCCACCGTGGCGGCCAGCGAGCCGAGGTCGCTGAGGATGATCGTCACCCGGCGGTCCCACCGGTCGATCAGCGACCCGGCGATGGGGCTGAACACCACGGTGGCCAGGAAGGCGCAGAGCGTCATCAGCGCCAGGTCGGAGGCCCGGCCGGTCTGATCCCAGATCCAGATGCTCAGCGCGAAGTTGGTCATCCGGGTGCCCAGGGTGGACAGCAACTGGCCGGACCAGATGACGGTGAAGCCGAGGAAGCCTGCTGGGCGGTCCATGTTCACACCGTCCCGTCGGCGAGGTCGGATCCCGCGATCACCGCGTGTACCAAGTCGAGAAGCTCGTCCAGCATGCGTTCCGCCGTCTCCCGTTCGTGGACGTTGTCGCTGTAGTTGATCTGCATGACGAGTTCGTTGCGCACGATGGACGGCACAACGTCGAGCAGGTAGAGCCATTCGCCGGTCTCGTCCTGCGGCGGGCCGTACGGCCCGCGGAAGACGTCGAAGAGGTCCGTCTCGTTCGGCGTGCCCCCGAAGCCGAAGTCCCCCATGAAGTTCACGCTCACCTGGGGTGCTTCGACGGCTGCGAGGGCGTCCCGCACTGCCCGGTCGGGACTCGCGTAGCGGAGCAGCGCGTGCCCGATCCCGTTCCGTGGCACCCGCGCGAGCTGTTTCCGGACGGCCCCCAGGCCGGCCGCCTCGACCCGCAGCGGGTAGTAGACCTGGAACCAGCCCACGGTGCGGGACAGGTCGACGTCGGCGAACAGGTTCTCCCGGCCGTGGCCGGCGACGGCGACCGCACAGTCCCGCATGCCCGTCTTGTCGGCGAGCCATCGCGCCGCGACGCCGACGAACAAGTCGCCGAGCTTCATCCCGGCTCTGCGAGCCGCGGCCCGCAGAGCCTCGGTCTCGGCCTCGCTGAGCCGGCGGCGCAGCGAGTCGAAGCTGCCGCAGGTCGGCCGGCCGGCCGGGAAGTCGACCGGCAGCCGCGCGTCGGGGACCGCCGCCTGCGCCAGCCAGAACGGGAGTTCGGCGTGGACCTCGTCGCTCGCCGCGAAGACTTCCAGGCGCCGTGCCCACTCCTGCACCGACGTGGTCTTCGGCGGCAGCGTCGGCTCCGCGCCGGCGGCGATCTGCCGGTAGAGGGTCTGGAGATCCTCCAGCAACACGCCCCGGGAGATCGCGTCGACCACGAGGTGATGCGGCACGATCAAGAGCCGCTCACGACCCTCGGCCGGCCGCAGGTGCACGACCCGGACCACCGGGCCGTTGGTCAGGTCGAGGGAACTCTGTGCCCGCGCGCAGATCTCGACGAGTTCGTCCTCATCGGACACGTCGTGGCTGTCGAACGCCGGCCGCGGCGACGCGGCGTGCTGCTGGCTCCATTCGCCCGTCTCGCCCGGGGAGAACCGCAGCCGCAGCGAGTCGTGGTGCGCCGCGAGGTGCTGCAGGGCCTGGCGCAGGACGTCCGGATCGGCGGGCTCGCGCAGTTCGAGGTAGTACGGGTGGTTGAAATGCGCCGGGTTCGGGATCCGCGGCGCCACGGTGTCGAGGAACCAGCGCTGGCCCGGCGTGAGCGGCGTCGGCCCGTCGTCGGGGCCCGGTCGGGCCACGGCCGGCCGGGCCCCGGCGGCCGCGGCGAGTTCCGCGATGGTCCGGTGCTCCAGTACCTGTCGTGGGGTCAGCGCGATGCCGGTCCGCCGCGCCATCGACACCGCCCGGATGGCCAGCATCGAGTCGCCGCCCAGAGCGCCGAAGTCGTCGTCGATGCCGACCCGGTCCACGCGCAGCAACTCCACCCACACGGCGGTCAGCCGTCGTTCCAGGTCGGTACGGGGCGCGCGGTAGGCGGCGTCGCCGTCGCGGCGGCGGGCCGGCTCGATCAGGCCGAGGATGTCGCGCGCCGTGACCGGCGTCTGGAGCGCGTCGGCGACCGCACCGCGCAGGCTCGGCGAGCCGATCGGCGGGTCGAGGTACCAGACGTGCGCCAGCGACTCGCGCAGCGCCGCGGTGTCGGACGGCAACGGGACACACGGCGTCTGCGGGAACCTCTCGCGGTACGCCGGATCGGGGTCGAGGACGAGGAGGCCGGATCCGGCCAGGCCGGTGACGTGGTCGAGCACGGACTGTGCACTTCGGACCTCGGCGATCTCGGCCGGATGGATCGGCAGCCGGTCGAGTCCGGTGATCTCGCCGGGCGAGCAGAGCGCCAGCCTGACGCCGTCACGCAGCGCCGGGCGCAACAGGCGCAGGAGTTCGGGTTGCCAGCGCCGTGGATCCACCACGATCGTCCGCACCGGCTCGACGAAGGCCCGCCGCAGGACGCGCGCGGCGACCGTGCCGAGCGCCGCGTAGAACTCCGGCGTGTACGGCATGTGCCCCAGCTGGTCGGCGGCGTCGTCGTGCACCTCGCGCACGCGGTAGGGCCGGGCCAGGTGCGCGACGGACTCGACGGTCACCGCCGCCAACCCCGTGGCGAAACGCCGGACGCGCTCGTCGAGGCCCCCGAACAGGCGGGTCCACGCCGGTGACGTGAAGCCGGTGGACGGCGGGCAGATCGCCACCACCAGTGGCGACCCGGAGCTCTCCCGGAACGTGCGCAGCGCCGAACACAGCTCGAGCAGCCGCTCCTCCAACCGCGCCACGGCGGCGGCCGGCGGCCGGGCGGCCGGCTCTTCGTGGCGCAGCCAGTCGTCCCAGCGCAGCAGGACCAGGCCGACCGGCGAATCGCCGAGTGCGCTACCCGGGTCGAGCAGCTGCTGGAACACCTGGCCGTACGGGGCGAACTCCAGCACCGCCGGAATTCCCGCCACGCGCAACCAATGTTCGGCGGCAGCGCGCATCGGATCCGCCGTGAACGAACTGACCACGACGACCACCGGTCCCTCGGCGGGAGCCGCACGTGGCGTCCAGTGCTCGGGCATGTCGACCGGCGCCAGCGCACGGACCGCGGAGACCGGCCCTTCAGGCCGGGCCACCAGCTCCGCCAGCACCCCCTCCAGCGACGCGAGCAGCCGCTCCGCCGCCGGCGCTCCGAACAGGTCGGTGCTGTAGGTCAGGCCCGCCGAGAGCCGGTCGCCCTCCCACGACATCGTGAGGAACAGATCGAAGTCGGTGCCGGTCGCCGGCAGCTCGTCGACGGTGACGTCCAGTCCGGAGAGTTCCGGCGCGATCTCCGGCTGGTCCAGGAAGTTGAACATCACCTGGAACACGGGGTGGTGGCGGGGATCGCGCCGGTCGGCGACGGTCTCCACGATCCGCGCGAACGGCAGCCGCTGGTGCTGGTAGGCCGCGACGACCCCGCTCTGGACGCGGCGGATCAGGTCGCGGAACGAGCTGTGCCCGTCCATCGCCAGCCGCAGCGGCAGGATGTCGGTGAAGCAGCCGATCAGCGGCTCCAGCTCCGGCCGGTCGCGCCCGCTGACCGGCGTGCCGACCACGAGGTCCTCGTCGCCGCTGTGCCGGCGCAGCACCAGTGCCAAACCGGTGAGCAGCGCGCTGAACAGGCTCGCGTCCTCGGCGCCGCTCAGTGCCCGCAGCGCCGGCCCGAGGCCGGGCGCGAACACCCGGCGGGCGCGGGCCGCGCCGTTGGTGCGCGTCGCCGGCCGGGGCCGCTCGGTGGCCAGGTTCATCCGTTCGGGCGCGCCGGCCATGTGCTCGCGCCAGAACTCCTCGTGCCCGGCCGTCGGCTGCCGCTCCTGCCAGGCCGCGTAGTCGGCGAACTGGATGGGAAGCGGCGGCAGCGGGGACGGCTCACCGGCCCGAAATGCCGAGTACAGCGTCGCCAGCTCCCGGAGGAACACGCCCCACGACCAGGCGTCGGACACGATGTGGTGCATGCCGAGCAGGAGCTGGTGCTCCATCTCCGACACGCGGACCAGCCGGGCCAGCAGCAGCGGGCCGCGCTCGAGGTCGTAGGTGGTTTCGGCGTGCTCGTGAAGGCGATCCTCGCCGCCGGCCACGTCCGGCAGCCAGCACGACATCGAAGCACCGATGACCGCCACCGGCCGGCCGTCGCGTTCGGCGAAGGTCGTGCGCAGCACCTCGTGCCGGGCGACGATCTCGTCCACGGCCAGCCGCAGCGCCGTGCGGTCCAGCGGCCCACGCAGCGTCAGCGAGGCGGTGATGTTGTGCCGGGTCGCGTCGCCGCCGAGCTGTGCCAGCGTCCAGAGCCGTTGCTGCGTCGAGGAAGGCGTCAGCTCACCGGCCCGGTCGACGCGCTCGATCCGGTCGCCGTCGGCCTGCTCGACCAGCTCGGCCAGCTGTTCGATCGTCGGGCCGGCGAGAAAGGCGGCCAGCGGCACGTGCCTGCCGAACTCCGCGTGCACCGTGGACAGCAGCCGCATGGCGAGCAGGGAATGCCCGCCGAGAGCGAAGAAGCTCGTGGTGACGCCGACGTCGTCCGGTGCGGTGCCGTCCGGGCGGATCACGTCGTGCCAGAGCACGCGGAGCCTGCGCTCGGTGGGCGTGCGCGGCGGGACGACGGGCTCGTCCGCCGGGGCCGACAGACGTGCCACCGGACGGGACAGCTCGGCGATGTCGGCCGGATCGGTGAGCGCGGCGATCCGGGCGATGCGTTCGCCCGCGACGCCAACGGTTCCGGGCCGCGGCACGGGTCTGTCGAGCGGCCAGAGGTGATCGAGGAACCGGAGGAGGTCGGCGGGCTCGGCCGGCACGGTGACGACCGTGGCGCCGGGAACGTCGATCGGAGTGGGGCTCAGCACCAGTGCGCCGGCCTCGGGGTCCGGCACCACACGGCGGCCGTGCCGGACCTGCCGCGCGACGAACCGGTCGACCGCGCCGTTGCCCGCCCACGGCGCCGGATCGAACGCGACCGTCCCGAATGGACTGGCAAGCAGGCCGTAGAGTTCCCGCGCCAGCCGGGTTCCCATGGCGGCGAAGAACTCCGGCGTGTACGGGACGTGCCCGAGGGCGTCGGCCTCGGAGTCGGTCACGCTCGCGGTGGGGTAGCGCCGCGACCACTCGGTCGCCGGAATCACCGAAACCCCTTCCAGCGGCCGGCATCGCGCCATCAGCCGGTCCTCCAGCCGCGCGAACACGCCATCCCACGGATGCCCGCCGAACCGCCCCGACGGCGGCGTGACGCCGACGACCACTGGGTCGTCGGACCGGTCGCGGAACAGCCGGAGGGCGCCCAGCATGTCGTCCAGGGACCGTTCCAGGACCTCGACCTGCTCCGTGCCGGCCAGGTCGTCGCGGTGGCGCAGGGCGTCCTCCCACCGCAGCAGGACCACATGCGGCTGCCCGCTCGGCGTGGCGCCGGCGAGCTGCTGCACGACCTGCCCGTACGGGGCGATCACCGGCGCGACCGGCAGCCGCAGCAGCCGCAGCCAGTAGCCCAGCGAATCGGACACGGGATCGGCGGTGAACGTCGCCACGACGGGAATCCCGCGGCGGCGCAGGCTGTCCGCCTCGCGCAGCGGGATGTCCGGCGCGGCGGTCATCTCCCGCAGCACGTGGGTGAAGCCGGCCAACAAGTCATCGACGGTGTCGGTGAGGAACAGGTCCGCGTCGTAGCCGACGAGACCGCCGAACCTGTTGCCCTGCCGGGAAAGCGCCAGGAACAGGTCGAAGTCGGACGCGCGGTCGCCCAGCGACTCGGCGGCGAAGGTCGTGTCCCCGACCGAGAGCCGATGCTCCTGGCCGGATTCGGTGACGCTGACCATGATCTGGAACAACGGGTTGTGCCGCGGTGTCCGCGTCGGCGCGACGGCCTCCACGACCCGCGTGTACGGCACGTCCTGGTTGCTCATCGCGCGCCGGAGTTCGTCGTGCACCCGGCGGACCAGCTCGCGCAGCGTCGGGTTGCCGGCGAGGTCCACGCGGAGCACCAGTGTGTCGGCGAAGCTGCCGATCAGCGGCTCCAGCTCGGCCCGGGACCGCCCCGCCGTGGGCATGCCGAGCAGGATCTCGTCCTGGCCGGCATGCCGGCCGACGAGGGCGGCGAACCCGGCCAGCACCACGGCGTTGAGCGTGACGCCCGTCTCCCGGGCAAGCGCCACGAGGGCGTCGACGACATCGGCGGGTACGTCGAACGGCACGCTGCCGCTGCGGTGCGCCTGCACGTCCGGCCGCGGGAAGTCAGGGGTCAGCGTGGACCGCGCGGGGGAGTCGGCCAGCCGCTCCCGCCAGTACGTGAGCCGGCTTTCCGACCCGGTGGCCAGGTGCTCGGCCTCCCAGGCGGCCCAGTCGCCGAACTGCGCCGGCAGTTCCGGGGTGTGCGTGCCGCCGTAGTGCGCAACCAGTTCACGCATGAACAGGTCGGTGGAGCGGCCGTCGAACGCGATGTGGTGCACGGCGACCAGCAGCAGGTGTTCGTCCTCGGCCAGCCTGACGAGGCGGACCGCGATCGGCGGGCCCGCCGGCAGGTCGAACCGCGTGCGGGCGTGGGTGGCGGTCAGCGCCGCCAGCTCCTCGGGGTTCGCGCTGATGTCGACGTACGGCAGCCACGCGTCGACCGACTCCCGCACGATCTGGCTGGGTGCGCCGTCGACGTCGACGAACACCGACCTCAGCACCTGGTGGCGGGTGAGCACGGCGTCCAGCGCGCGGGCCAGCCCGCGGTGGTCGAGCTCGCCGCGGATGCGCACCGCGAAGGCCATGGTGTAGGCCGGGTTCCCGGGGTCGAGCCGGTCGAGGAACCACAGCCGCTGCTGGGCCGTGGACAGCGGCGCCGTCGCGGCGTGGCGCGCCGTGATTCCCTCCTTGCGCGCCTTGAGCCGGGCCAGCAGCCGGCGGCGCTCCGCCACGCTCAGGCCGGCGAGGCGGTCGGCCAGGTCCGTGTTCATGGTCATCGCCGCTGTTCCCCCTCTTCCCCCACCAGATCCAGCTCGGCCAGCAGCTCCTCGGCCGACCAGCCGTCCAACTCGCCGAGCAGGTCGTCCGCCGCCAGCAGTTCGTCGACCGTCGCCGCCAGCGAGGCGATGGTCGGCGTGTCGAACAGCGCGGCGGCCGGGATGTCGGCGTCGAGCGTCTCCCGCAGCCGGACGATGATCTGCGTGGCCAGCACGGAATGGCCGCCGAGCTCGAAGAAGTTGTCGTGCCGGCCGATCCGCGGGATGCCGAGCTGTCGTTGCCAAACGTCCCGGATCGCCCGCTCGGTGCCGGACTCGCCCGGCACGGCCGGGATCTCCGCTTCCGTCCGGACGACGGCCCGGACCACCGCGGCCGGCACGTCGAACCAGTGGCGCTGCCGCTCGAAGGCGTAGCCGGGCAACGTGATCGTCGCGCCGGGCTCGGCGAACGTGCCGACCGCCGCGCCCGTGACCCAGGCGCGGCCGAACGCGGCCGCCAGCGCGGCGGTGTCGGTCGTCGCCTCACGGGGGTGGCGCAGGGAACTGAACACGACCGCGCTCCCGAGTCGGTGCTGCCGGGCGAGGGTGGCCAACGTGGTGCCGGGCCCGACCTCCAGCAGCAGCCGAGAATCGTCCGACACGGCCTCAAGGCCCTGGCTGAACCGCACCGGCTGGCGCAGTTGGCTCGCCCAGTAGGCGGGGTCGGTGGCCTGCTCGCCGGTCAGCGGCGCGCCGGTCACGCCGCTCACGCACTCGACGGTGGGCGGCCGCAGCGTCACCTCGGCGACGTGTGCGGCGAACTCGTCCAGGATCGGGTCCATCATCGCCGAGTGGAACGCGTGCGAGGTGTGCAGCTTGGTCGTGCCGATGCCGTCGGCAGCCAGTTCCGCGGCGAGCCGGTCGACCTCGTCCCGCGGGCCGGACACCACGCACACGCGGGGCGCGTTCACCGCGGCCAGGCCGAGTCCGCCGGTCAGCCGTGGGGCCAGGTCCTCGGCCGGGCACGTGACCGAGAGCATGCCGCCGGCCGGCATGCTCTGCATCAGCCGCCCGCGCACGGCCACCAGGCCCAGTGCGTCCGGCAGGTCCATCACCCCGGCCAGGCACGCCGCGGCGTACTCGCCGATGCTGTGCCCGATCATCGCCGCCGGACGCAGGCCCCAGTTCTCCCACACCTTCGCCAGCGCGTACTCGACGGCGAACAGCGCCGGCTGCGCGTGGCGCGTTTGACCGACCTCCTCCGTGCCGATCAGATCGATCAGGTCGCGGCCGAGTTGCTCACGCAACAGGCCGGAGCATTCGTCGAGGTGCCGCCGGAACACGGCGTTGTCCCGGTACAGGCCGAGCGCCATGCCGACGTGCTGCGCGCCCTGCCCCGGGAACAGGAACGCGACGTCACGCCGTGCCGCGACCCCGGTGAAGTGGCCGTCCTCCGCTCTCAGCCGGGCAGCGGCCGCGGCCGGGTCCGTGGCGACCACCGCCATGCGGTGGGGGAACTCCGCGCGGTGCATGCGCAGTGTGTCCGCGACGGCGGCGAGCGGAACCTCTCGTGTGGCGAGGAAATCCGCCAGCCTCGCGGCGCCGGCCGCAAGGGCGTGTGGCGACCGCGCCGACAGCAGCAGCAACTCCTCGGCGGTCGATTCGCGAACGGGCTTCGCCGGCACGGCCGGCGCCTGCTCGATGATCGCGTGGGCGTTGGTGCCGCCCATGCCGAACGCGCTCACCGCGGCCCGGCGAGGGCCGCCGAGATCGTGCCACGGCATCGCCTCGGTGGGCACGAAGAACGGCGACCGGTCGAGATCGAGCTCCGGGTTGGGCCGCTCGAAGTACGGGCTCGGCGGCACGACCCCGTGCTTGACGGAGAGGATCGCCTTGAGCAGGCCGGCGATGGACGCCGCCGCGTCGAGGTGCCCGAGCTGGCTCTTGGCCGAGCCGATCGCGCAGTGCCCGGTCGGCTGACCACCGTAGGCGTCGGTGAGGGCGGCGAACTCGATCGGGTCGCCGAGCGGCGTGCCGGTGCCGTGCGTCTCGACGTAGCCGATGGTCGCCGGGGCGACGCCGGCGATCGCCAGTGCGGAGCGGATGACCGCGGCCTGCCCCTCGATGCTCGGCGCGGTGAACCCGACCTTGCTCGCGCCGTCGTTGTTGATGGCCGTGCCCTTGAGCACCGCGTGCACGGAGTAGCCGTCGGCCAGCGCGTCGGCCAGCCGTTTCAGCACGACCAGCCCGGCTCCCGCACCCGGCAGCGTGCCCTGGGCCCGGGCGTCGAACGGCAGGCAGGTGCCCTCCGGCGAGCGGATCCCGCCGGGAACGTGCTGGTAGCCCTCGGTCTGCGGCGACCGGATCGAACTGGCGCCGGCCAGGGCGATGTCGCAGTCCGCGGCGAGCAGGGCCTGGCACGCGAGGTGCACGGCGACCAGCGCCGTCGAACACGCCGTCTGCACGGCGATCGCGGGTCCGGTGAGGTTCAGGTGGTAGGAGGTGCGCGTGGCGAGCGTGTCCGGCTGGTTGGCCAGCAGCAACTCGGCCTCGGTGACGTCGCGCATGACGGCGTCGTTGGGCAGCAGGTGCCGCAGCAGGTACATGCTGAAGCTACTGCCCGCGTAGACGCCGATGCAGTGCTCCCCGCGGTTCCTGGCGTAGCCGGCGTGTTCGAGCGCGTGCCACGAGCATTCGAGGAAGATCCGCTGCTGTGGGTCGAGCACGGCGGCGTCGCGCGGCGACAGCCCGAAGAACCCGGCATCGAAGCACTCGGCGTCGGCCAGCACCCCCGCGGAGCGCACGTAGTCCGGCCTGGCGTAGACCTCCTCGGGTACGCCGGCCTCGGCCAGCTGCTCGTCGGTGAGCGCGCTGAGGGCGGACTCACCGCCGCGCACCAGATCCCAGTAGGCGTCGATGGAATCCGCGCCCGGGAACCGTCCCGCCATCCCGATGACGGCGATCTCCAGACCAGTCAACTCGTCCATGTCAGGCTTCCCTCGCGGCCCGGCGGGAGCGTTCGAGCAGTAAGGCGCGCGACTCGCGAGCCGGCTGGGCCCTACGCTCGGCGCCACCGCTGTCCAGGTGCTCGGCGAGTCCGCGGACGGTCGGGTACCGGAACAACGTGACGGTGGTGACCGCCCGCCCGATCTGCTGCTCGATCCGGCCGCGCAGCTTGGTGATGAGCAGCGAGTTGCCGCCCGCGTCGAAGAAGTTCTCGTCCACCCCGATGTCCTCGGTGTGAAGGACCTGCCGCCACGCCGTGAGGATCCGCTCCTCCAGCGCCGAACCGGCGGCCGCCTGGCCGGCGGGGGAGCGGACCGGCCGGTGCCGCGCCAGCTCCCGGTAGTCGATCTTGCCGTTCGGCGTCATCGGCACCGCGTCCAGCCGCACGAACGCCGACGGCACCATGAACTCCGGAAGGAACTCTCGCAACGCGCGGCGCAGCCGCGCGGGGTCGGCCGCCTCGGCGTCGCTGGACACCACGTAGGCGATCAGCCGGCGGTCGCCGTCGTTCTCCTCGGTGGTGGTGACGACGCAGGCCCGAATCCCGGGCCGGCTGGCGATCGCCGTCTGGACCTCGCCGAGCTCGATGCGCAACCCGCGGATCTTCACCAGGTCGTCGACCCGGCCCCGGAACTCCAGCCGCCCATCCGGCCGGTACCGAACGATGTCGCCGGTGCGGTACAGCCGGTCGCCCGGGGTGCCGCTGAACGGGTTCGGCACGTACTTGTCGGCCGTCAGCCCCGGACGGCGCAGGTAGCCCCGGCCGACCCCATCGCCGGCGACACACAGCTCGCCCGGCGCGCCGGGCGGCACCGGCCGCTGCTCGTCGTCGAGCACGTAGACGTCCACATTGGACAGCGGTCGGCCGATTGGCACGGGACTCTCGCCCGCCACGGTCGGCGACTGGGTGGCCCACACGGTGACCTCCGCCGGACCGTACCCGTTGATCAGCCGCCGCGACGCCCAGTCCGCCGCCAGTCGCGGCGGACACGCCTCGCCCGCGACCAGCAGCGTGCGCAGCGTCGGCACCTCCTCGGGCCCCATCATCGCCGCCACCGTCGGCGGCAGCACGGCCATCGTGACCTGTCCGGCGTTGATGGTCTCGACCAGATCCGCGCCCGGTTGCAGCTTCTCGCGCGGCGCGAGCACCAGTTCGGCGCCGACCGGCAGCGAGAGCGCCATCTCGAACACATACGCGTCGAAACTGGACGACGAGAACTGCAGTACCCGGTCCTCGGCGGTGAGCCCGAACGCCTCCCGCTGGGTCAGTGCCAGGTTGCGCAGGCCGGCTCGGGTGAGCATCGTCCCCTTGGGACGGCCGGTGGAGCCCGACGTGTAGATGACGTAAGCGAGATCGTCGTCCCGCGCACGGAGCCGCGGTCGGTCCGCCGAGGCCTGCCGCACCTCGCCGGCCACCTCGTCCAGGCACACGGTCCGCGCTGCCTCGGCCACCCGGTCCAGAAGCGCCGTCGTGGTCAGCACGAGGCGCGCGCGCGAGTCGTCGACCAGGTACGCGAGCCGGTCCACCGGGTAGGCCGGGTCGAGCGGTACGAACGCGGCCCCGGCCTTCCACACCGCGAGCGTGGCCACGACCAGGTCGACCGACCGGTCGAGCATGATCGCCACCAGGCTGTCGGGCCCGATCCCGGCCGCGATCAGCCAGTGGGCCAGACGGTTCGCCCGCTCGTCCAGGTCGCCGAAGGACAACCGCTCGCCACCGAACGACACCGCCGGGCGGTCCGGGTCCTGGTCCTCGATCAGCTCGTGCACGTACCGGGCGCCGGCATCCGTGCGCGGCCCGCGACCCCAGTCCCGCAGCAGCCGGTGTTCCTGCTCGGCGTCCAGGACGGGCAGTGCCCGCACCGGGGTGTCCCGCTCGGCCAGACCGGCCGCCAGCAGCACCCGCATGGCGGTGATCACGTCCCGCACGGAGGCAGTGTCGAAGAGCGAGCTGTCGTACTCGAGGTAGCCGCGCAGGCTCGTCTCGCCGACCATGAACGTCGTCGTCATGTCGAGTTTGGACGTTCCACTGTGGACACGCAGCGGTGTCACGGTCACGCCGGGCAGCCGCAGCCGGGCTCCGTCGTCCTCCGTCGTGCAGGCGACCTGGAACACCGGGTTCATGCTGGCGTCCCGCGCCACGCCCAGCGTGCTCACCAGCCGCTCGAACGGAAGTTCCTGGCAGGACAGGCAGGCCGTGAGCTCGTCGGTGGTGCGGCACACCAGCTCGCGGAACGTCGTGGCCGGCGAAAGCGCGCTCCGGACCGGCAGCACGTTGACGAACAGGCCGACGACGTCCCTGGCCTCCGGGCGGGTGCGGCCGGCCACCGGTGTCCCGATCACCAGATCGTCGGTGCGGCAGTGGCGGTGCAGCACCGCGGCGAACGCGGCCAGCAGCACCGAGGCGCGGCTCACGCCTTCGGCCGCACAGAAGCGCGTGAGGTCGGCGGCGAGCTCCGCCGGCCAGTCGAACCACGCCACGGCGCCGACGGCGGGCACCCCGATCTGCCGGGGCCGGTCGGTCGGCAGCTCCAGCGCCTCGGGCATGCCGGCCATGCGTGCGGCGACCTCCGCCGCGAGCCGGTCCGGCGCGCCGGACCGCAGCCATTCCTCGTGCAGCCACACGAAGTCCGAGTACTGCCAGCCGGGCGGCTCGGTCGTGACGACCCGGCCGGCCAGGCGGTCGCTGTAGCACCGGCCCAAGTCGTCGAAGACGATATTCATGCTCCAGCCGTCGCACACGAGGTGGTGCAGAGTCAGCAGGAGCACCGCGTCGTCGTCGCCGAGCCGGAGCACCTGGCCGCGCACCAACAGGCTCGCGAACAGCTCGAACCGCGTGCGTGCCTCCTCGGCGACCCGCGCCTCGAGTTCCCGTTCCGGCACGTCCACCACGGCCAGGTCGATCGCCACCTGTGGCAACACCACCTGCAACGGCTCTCCGTCGGCATCGAGGAACACCGTCCGCAGCGACGGATGCCGCGCGAGCACGTCCCCGAGCGCGCCACGCAGCGCCTCGACGTCCAGCCGGCCACGCAGCCGCAGCGCGAACGGGACGGTGTAGGCGTCGGTGTCCGCGTGCAGTTGCGCCATCAGCCACAGCCGCCGCTGCGCCGACGACAGCGGGTGGATGTCGAAGTCGTTGCCGCGGTCGTTCGCCACCGAGACCAACTCGGCGCGCTGGCCGGCGCTCAGCCCACGGAGCCGGTCGAGCAGGCTCTGCCCGGTCATGAGATCAACGTCCTGTCTGTGAGAGGTGGTCGAGCAGATCGGCGACGTTGCGTCGTGACCTGGTGGGCGCGGCGTCCGATGGTGCGGCAGGTTTGCGCAACCCGTCGACGGCGACGGCGAACTCGGCGAGCACGGGGACCTCGAACAGGACCCGGAGCGGAATCTCGACCCCCAGTTCGGCGCCGACCCGCAGCACCGCCTTGATCACCTTGAGGGAATGGCCGCCCAGCGCGAAGAAACTGTCCCGCCTGCCGACGCGGTCCACGGCGAGCACATCGGTCCAGATCCTGGCGATCCGCCGCTCGGTCTCGGTTTCCGGCTCCCCGCCATCGATGCCGGCCGCGCGTGCCGCGGGTTCGGGCAGCGCCCGGACGTCCAGCTTGCCGTTGGCGGTGGTCGGCAGCGCGTCCAGCACCACGAAGGTGTCCGGCACCTGATAGTGCGGCAGCCGTTCGCTCACGTGCGCCCGCACGGCCTCCAGCGCCGGCGCCGGCTCGGCCGGCACGACGTAGGCGACCAGCGCCGCGTCCTGTGGCAGGACGGCGGCCTGGCGCACGAGACCGGACCGCACCAGGCAGTCCTCGGTCTCGGCCGGCTCGACCCGGAAGCCGCGCACCTTCACCTGCCGGTCCATGCGGCCGAGGAATTCGATCGCGCCGTCGGCGCGGCGCCTGGCCCGGTCGCCGGTGCGGTACATCGTCCCGCTGTGAAAAGGATTCGCGACGAACCGCGCCGCGGTGAGCTCCGGTTGGCCGATGTACCCGTCGGCCACCTGCGTGCCGCCGATGCACAGCTCGCCTGGCATCCCGTCGGCGACCAGATCGCCGTGGCAGTCCACAATGTACAGTTGCGTGTTGGCGATGGGTCGCCCGATCGGCAGCGGCCCGGGATCGTCCGGATCGCACCGCCAGTGGCTGACGTCGACCGCCGCCTCGGTGGGTCCGTACAGGTGGTGCACCGCGATGCCCGCGGCCGAAAGCCGCCGCGCGAGCGTGGCCGGCAGTGGCTCGCCGCCGCTGGCCACGCGGCGCAGCGACGGCAGTGCGGTGACGTCGACCGTGGCCGCGAAGACGTCGAGCATCGACGGTACGAAGTGGACGGTCGTGACACCCTCGGCCCTGATCAACGCGTGCAGGTACGCCGGATCCTTGTGGCCGCCCGGCCGCGCCACCGCCAGCCGCGCACCCGTCACCAGTGGCAGGAGGAACTCGCCGACCGAGACGTCGAAGCTGTGCGGTGCCTTCTGCAACACCACGTCGGTGTCGTCGAGTTCGTACGCCGAACGCATCCACCGAACCATGTTGGCGATCGCCCGGTGGCTGTTGACCACGCCCTTGGGCTGCCCGGTGGTGCCGGAGGTGTAGATCACGTAGGCCGTGTCGTCCTCGTGCGACACCGACGG
The DNA here is from genome assembly GCA_049998055.1 of Amycolatopsis sp. cmx-4-37. Taxonomy (GTDB): domain Bacteria; phylum Actinomycetota; class Actinomycetes; order Mycobacteriales; family Pseudonocardiaceae; genus Amycolatopsis. Next base: position 53,249 of record JAEBEK010000015.1, read on the forward strand.
CACCCGATCCGCCGGCCCGCTCAACGCTTCCGTTACGTCGACCACACTGTCCACAGTGAACGGAACCGGTGTGCCGGCCAGCACCAGCCGCACGCCGGCGTCGGCGACGATGAACGCCGACCGGGCCGGCGGGTGGTCCGGGTCCAACGGCACGTAGGCGGCGCCGGACTTGAGCACGCCGACGATCGAGGCCGTGAGGTCAAGTGAACGCTCCAGGTACAGGCCGATGCGGTCGCCGCGGCCGAAGCCGAGAGCACGGATGCGGTGCGCGATCCGGTTGGCGTGTTCGTCCAGCGCACGGTAGGTCCACCGGCCGCCGTCGGCCGTCACGGCGACCGCGTCGGGGGCCCGGTCCACCTGCGCCTCGATCAGCCGGTGCACCCCGTCGACCGCGCCGAAGTCGACCGCCGGGCCGGCGCTCGCGGCCAGCACCGCCTGCCGCTGCCGGTCGGTGAGCAGGGGGATCTCCGAGACCTGGCGGTCCGGGTCGGCGACCAGGCGAGTCAGGATCTGGACGTACTGCCGGGCCAGCAGTTCGATCTGGTCCCGGTCGAACAACTCGCTGCGGTACTTGACAAATCCGACACAGCCGCCGACAGCCTCCGGAAAGTGGATCTCGAAGTCGAACAGCGTCTGCCCGCTGTGCCACTCCTCGAACGCGAACCGCACGCCGCCGGCGTCGACGGTGTCCAGGTTCGGCGGGGAGGTGAAGACAAGCTGGTAGAGCGGCGTGAGTCCCTCGGCCCGCTCGGGGTGGACGGCCTGCAGCACCCGCGGGAACGGGCTTTCCCGGTGGGAGTACGCGTCCAGCGCGGTCTCCCGGACCACGTCCAGCAGCTCGCGGCCGGTGACGCCGGCCAGGAACCGCAGGCGCAGTGCCACCATGTTGACGAAGTAGCCGACCACGTCCTCGTCGACGTGCGGCGTGCGGCCGGCCGTCGGGACGCCGACCACGAAGTCGTCTGCCCCGGAACAGCGGTGCACGAGCACGGCGAACGCCGTCAGCTGCACCATCATCGGCGTGCCGCGTACCTCGGCGGCGAACCTCCGCACGGCGGCGCCGAGCTCGTCGGACACCGTGAACTCCACGCTGTCCCCGGCGTAGGTGGGCCGCTCGGGCCGGTTGCGCGCGAACGACCACTCGACCGGCTCCGGCAGGTCGGCCAGCGTCGACTGCCAGTACGCGAGGTCCTCCTCCCGGACGCGATCGCGCCTGCGCAGGGCGGGGTCGTAATAGCCGATCGGTGCCGGCCCCAGCGCGACGGCCGCGCCGCCCGCCAGCTGCCGGTACGCCGTGACCAGCTCACGGTGGAGCATCCGGAGGGAGTAGCCGTCGACGGCGATGTGGTGCATGACCCACGAGACCAGGTGCTCGTCGTCGGCCACACGGACGACCAGGCACCGCCACAGCGGGCCGGTCGCGAGGTCGAACGGCTTGCCGGCCTCGGCGATCACCAGGTCGTGCGCGGCTCGCGGGTCGCAGCGCAGGTCCGCCTCGGTGAACGCGCCGTCCGGCATCGTGGCGGGCACCGCCGTCAGCCGCTCGTCGACCAGCGTGAAGCCGTGCGACAGGGTCTCGTGCCGCGCTGCGACCGCCTGGACGGCCGCGCGCAGTGCCACGACGTCGAGCTGCCCGGAAGTCCTTGCCACCAGCGGGATGTTGGACACGCCGGTGCCCGGCGACACGGCGTCGAAGAACCACACCTGTTCCTGGCTCGGCGTCGCACGCCGGGCGCCGCCCGTCTCCGGCTCGGCCTGAGCCGGCGCGCCGTCCTGGTGGAGACGGTCGAGCAGCGACCGATCGCGGGCGATGCCGCGCAGCAAGCGTGCCATCGGGTCAGTTCCCCCCGACCGCGGCCAGCTCGAGCACCATGTCCGCTCGGTGGCCCGCGTCTTCGCACCGTTCGGCCAGGTAGCCGGCCTGGTCGGCGACCGTCGGCCGGTCGAACAGCATCCGGACCGGTACGGTCGTGGCGAAGATCTCGCCGAGCACGTCGGCCGCCCGCATCGCGGTCAGCGACGACGCGCCGAGGTCGATCACCGGCTCGACCACACTCAGCTCGTCCAGGTCGAGCAGGTCCAGCCACACCGCGGCGACCACCTCCTCGACGGCCGAGCGCGGGGCCACCGCCGCGCCGTCGTCCAGGTGACGCCCGACCGGCAGCGCGGTGACCGCGGCCCGGTCGACCTTGCCGCTCGGCGTGGTGGGCAGGGCGTCCACGACCACGTACTGGGCGGGGATCATGTGGCTGGGCAGGGACTGCCCGAGCAGTGCACGGATCTCGCCACGGCTCGGCTCGGGGTCGCCGGCCAGCGTGAGGTAGGCGGCCAGGAACTGCTCGGCCTCGCCGTCGCGCAGCACGACCACGGCGTCCGTGATCCGCGCGTGCCCACGCAGAAGGGCCTCGATCTCGCCCAGCTCGATGCGGTATCCGCGCAGCTTGACCTGTTGGTCGGCGCGGCCGAGGGACTCCAGCCTGCCGTCCTCGGTCCAGCGAGCCAGGTCGCCGCTGCGGTACATCCGCTCCCCGGGCACGGGGCCGAACGGGTCCGGCAGGAAGCGGTCGGCGGTGAGCGCCGGCCGGTTCGGGTAGCCGTTGGCCAGGCAGTCGCCGGCCAGGAAGATTTCGCCGGGTTCGCCCGGCGGTACCGGGTCGAGGTTCTCGTCGAGCAGGTACGTGCGGACGTTCGGCAGGTCGCCGCCCAGCGTGACGCGGCGGCCCTCGGTCATCCGCAACGCGTGTGTGTACACGGTGGTCTCGGTCGGGCCGTAATTGTTCCACACCCGCGTCCCGGTGTTCTGGAGCGTCTCGGAGACGTCCGGCGGGAGCGGCTCGCCACCGGAGACCACGGTGTAGGCGGGACCGCCACGCCAGCCGGCGGCCAACAGCATCCGGTGCGTCGTGGCCGTACCCTGCACGACGCTCACGCCGCCGCCGCCGATCGCCGCAGCCAGCGCCGGCCCGTCCGTCGCGGTGGCCCGGTCGACCAGGCGGATCGACGCACCGACCGACAGCGGGATGAAGATCTCGAACACCGAGATGTCGAACGACAGCGGTGCCTGGCCGAGTATGACGTCGGCGGCGGTGATGCCGAGCCGCTCCGCCATTCCGGTCACGAAGTTCGCCATGGCACGGTGCGACACGGCCACGCCCTTGGGGCGGCCGGTCGACCCCGAGGTGTAGATGAGGAACGCCGGCTGCGTGGGCTTGACCGGTGTGATCGTCGCATCGGCCGCAGCGCCGGCGACCACCGGCCGGAAGCCTCGGCGTAGCCGGGAAAGCAGCGCGGATTGGGTGTCTTCGGTGGCCACCACGGTGACGCCGCTGTCGGCCATCATGTAGTCGAGCCGTTCCGCCGGATAGGATGGATCGAGCGGAAGGTACGTCGCTCCGGCGCGCAGCACGCCGATCACGCAGGCGATCATCGAAGGCGATCTGTCCAGGCACACGCCGACGACATCGCCAACACGTACTCCCGACTCGCGGAGCGCGTCGGTCCAGCGCTCCGCCTCCTTCTCCAGCTCACCGTGGGTCACCGAAAGGTCCTGGAACAGCACGGCCGGCGCGTCCGGCGTCCGCCGCGCCCATTCAGCGGCGAGTTCGTGCGCGAATAGCTGAGATTCCCCCATCTAGTGAACCTCCAAGTGCCCCTGCGGCCAAATGCCGGCAGGTTCGGATACGGAAAGAAGGTCGGTGAGATCGCCCGTTCACCCAGGTGACGGGGTATCGAAGGCGTCATGCTCCGAGTTCGGCTCCTCCATCGGTACCTCCAGCGCGGTGGAACGAGTCCGTCCCTGCAAACCGATAGGAGAAACCTAACGAGGGGCGTGTATGTGTCCGCTACGCGTTCACTACATGCTCGGCGTAGCGGCTCCATGCGAAGTAGAGGACCGTGCCCGACCACGTGAGCCCGTGGGACCAAGCTTCTGCGGGAGCTGAGAGACCGGCTGGCAGCAAGTCGCGAGGCCGATCACGACAGCAGTTCACGTGATCCGCGAGGACGCGCTACTGCCCAACGGCGATAGCTTCCGCACCGCGCCGCTGCCGAGCAGGTGGTCGTCGCGGAGCTGAAGCAACCCCTGCCGGAGCCCGCACTAGCATCGCCCGCTGCGCGCCGTGCATGGGTGCCGGGTAGTCCAGCTGCGGTGCCGAGACATCGTCGAGCCGCCGGAGCTCAGCCGCGCCGAGCGTCACCGAGAGGGCGGCGAGGTAGGTCCGGAGGCGGTCGATGCGGCGGGCGCCGATGAGGGGGACGACGGTGCCCGGCCGGGTCCTCAGCCAGGCCGGCGCCACAGCGGCCGAGGTGGTTCCGAGCTCATCGGCAACCGAGGTCGCGACGTCGATCACCGTGTAGTCGTTCTCGGTCGGACCGCCGACGTGCGCGGTGCGGGCAGAGTCCGTGACCTCGGAACCCGCCGGTACTTGCCGGACAGGAAGCCGTGGCGTAGCGAGCCCCACGGCACCAACGCCAGCCCCTGATCGAGGGCGAGGCTGGCCTGCTGCGGTAGCCGCCGGGCGACGACGTGATGGAGGGATCTTTGTTGCGCAATTCAAACGCCCGCGTGGACGTGAAGCACATCCAGCGCGGAAGACTTGGCCACGCCTCCTCTTCCGTCAAGGTTTCCGGTACGGATCCGCGTTGTTGTCGCACCCCGCGCACCTACGCGAGCTCTCCGAATCGCAGCAGGACCTTGCTCGACTGCTCCGGACGGCTCGCCACGGTCAAGGCCTTCTCCGCTTCGTCCACTGTGTACTCCGCGGAGACGATCGGTGCGAACAGCGCGGGGTTTCCGGCGATCGCCGGCAAAGTCTCGGCCATCCCGCCCGCGAACCGGCTGGAGCCGGAGAACGTCAGCTCGCGGGGGACCGTGAGGTGCCACGGTGCGGCGACGCCGTGGCCGGGGAGCTGGCCCACCTGGACCAGTGTCCCACCCGGGGGCAGCGCCGCCAACGCCGTCGCGACCGCCGCGGGGGCGCCCGACGACTCGAACGCGATGTCCACCGGCGGCAGGGGCTCACCGGCGGTCAGTGTCCGGGTCGCGCCGACCTGCCGGGCCACCGCGAGCGGGTGGGCGTGGAGGTCGGTGACGGTCACTTCGGCCGCGCCGTCCAGGTGCGCCAGGGCCACCACCAGCAGTCCGATCGGACCGGCGCCGGTGACCAGGACGCGACGGTCGCGCACACCGCCGGCCAGCGCGGCCATGCGGGTCAGCGCGTGCCGGGCCACGGACGCCGGTTCGGCGAGCGCCGCGGTGCGCAGCGAGAGGCGTGCGGCACGGGGGCCAGGCGGTGGCCGGGCACCAGCAGCCGGTCCGCGAAGCCGCCTTGGGTGTGCGGCCGGCGGGCCGCGCTGCCCAGGTACCGCAGGTGCGGGCACAGGTTGTCCCGGCCCTCGCGGCAGCGGGCGCACTCCCCGCAGGTCTGCGCCGGGTGGACCGCGACCGGCGTCCCGGCCGCCGGGCCCGAGCCGTCGGCCGCCGCCGCCGAGCGGACCGTGCCGACGACCTCGTGGCCCAGCACCATCGGGTCGGCGAGCACGGCCGCCGCCGACCTCGCCGCGCTGCCAGTAGTGGACGTCCGAGCCGCAGACGCCGCCGTACGCGACGTCGACCACCGCGTCGCCCGCGCCGGGGGAGACGTCCGGGAAGCCCGGCACGGACAGCCGGCCGGCGCCGAGCACCGTCACCGCCCGGCCCATCGGGAGCACGGTCACCCAGATCACCGCCGTCAGGCCGCCGTCGACGTAGATGACCTGCCCGTTCACGAAGTCCGACGCGGAGGACGCGAGCCACACCGCCGGACCGGTGACGTCCTCGGGGCGGCTCCACCGTCCGGCGGGTGTGCGGTTGGTGAGCCGATTCTAGGTCCTCGCGTTGTTCCCGGGCCCGGGAGAGCAGCGCGGGACTCTCCGCGACCAAGCGACCGAACCGCGCCATACCCGGTGCGGCGGTGGACAGCACGTGTCGCAGTGCTGTTCGCATGAGCAAATAGCTCGGTGTCGTTTCGGCCGGTCCGGGCTTACCTTCGGGCGGTGGCGAACGAACTGACCATTCCGCTCCTGCCCTGTCCCTCCATCGACGAGATCGCGTCGTTCTACGAGATGCTCGGTTTCGAGATCACCTATCGGCAGACGCGGCCGAACCCGCACGTCGCGGTGCGGCGGGAAGACATCAATCTGCACTTCTTCGGGATGGACGACTACGACCCGGCGCAGTCCTACAGCACGTGCCTGGTCATCGTGGCGGACACCAGCGAGCTGTTCGAGGCGTTCGCGGCGGGGATGCGGTCCGTGCACGGAAAGTTGCTCGTCTCCGGTATCCCGCGGATGACCCGGCCGCGGCTGCGCAACGACCGGTACACCGGGTTCACCGTCGTCGATCCGGGCGGGAACTGGATCCGGATCAGCAAGGCCGTCAAGGAACCCGAGGCGCGGACCAAGCTCGCCAAGGCCATGGAGAACGCCGTGAGGCAGGCGGATGCGCGCGGCGACGAACGTCAGGGGTTGAAGATCTTGGAAGGCGCGTTGAGGCGGGCGACCGGCGACGAACCGGAGTTTCAAGCGGTGCGGGAGTACCGCGACGAGCTCGTCGAACGGATCAAGGGGTCCGAGCCGCGTCCAGGCGCTTGAGCGGGCGCCTGAATCTTCGGGTCTCCATGGTGATCGTCCGGGCAGGCAGCCGGGAGAGCCGGGTGACGTGGGCCGGGGTCAGTTCCCCGACCGATCGCACTCCGAGGAGTTTCATCGTGCGCACGACCTGCTCGCACAAGATGTCGATCGCTCTGTCGGCGCCGGCTCGGCCACCGGCCATCAGCCCGTAGAGGTAGGCGCGGCCGACGAGGGTGAAATTCGCGCCCGAACTCGGGCGTCGGGGTGCTCAGGAAGTCGAACCACCACCACGGCTTCGTCATGGCGTTGGCGACGGTTCCAGGGCGACACCGGACAGCCTCGGTCTGGTCACGCACGGCGCGCGGCGGGTCAGTGGCCTGCGCCGGGAAGAATTGGCTCAACTGGCCTCGCACGGGCACTGCGGCTCGACGACTTCGAAGAGGCGCACCTCCTCGATCTGGGCGACGCTCACCGACGCTCCGGCCAACGTCGGCGGCGGCGGCGGCGCAGCGCGGAGCTCCCGCAACCCCAGCTTGAGGGTGGATCAGCCCCGGCCCGGTGTGGGTGCCGGGCAGCGGCCCAGGTCGAGCGGGACCACGTAGCGCGTCACCACCGCCACCGTGGCGCCGCCGCGAACGGTCTTGAACAGCACCCCGGTGCGGATCACGTGACGACCGTGCTGAGCGTCCGGCCGGACCGCGCAACTCGACGCCTCGCCTCGCCGGGGCTGCGCGACCGCCGCGGCCAGCCCAGGCGCGGCCGCCCCCGATGCGACGGCGGCGGTCGTCAGCACGACCAGGCCGGCCGCGCGGAGGACGCCGGGGCGGGCCCCCCACGCCACCGCCGTGCCCGGGCGACCCGGCCTCCCCGCCGGGATCGAGGTCCCCATCGCCGCGTTCCTCCGCACTCCCCGCCCGTCGTCCGGTGCCACCGGCGTCGCGGGCCCGGCGGCGCCGGCGACCGGAGCCGGTCGCCGGCGCCGCCAGGTCGTCATGTCAGCTGGTCACCAGGCAGGTGGCCCGGTTCTGCCAGTTCACCCCGCCGAGCCGGAGATCGGCGCTCTGGTCGATCCACGTGCTCCGCGTGCCGGTGCTGGGGCAATCCCGGGCGTCGAAGAGGCGGACGTCGCACTGGTGGGCGGTGTGCACCGAGCTCGCCCGGTTGTCCCAGCCCCAGCCGCTGAGGTTGTACAGGCCCTCGATGTCCGTGGTGGACGCCGTGCAGTTGCCGTACCGGTAGAACGTGATGCAGCTTCCGGCGTAGCCCGTGCTGTCGTAGAGCGTGAACGCGTCGACCGTGCCCGAGGCGTGGCCGACGCTCGTGCACGCCAGTGTCGTGGCCGACGCCACCTGCGCTCCCCCCGGACCCACGGCCAGCGCGCCCGCGGCGACGGCCGCCACGCCCAGGACGCGGGCCACCGCTCGTGTCCATCCCTGCTTCGTGATCATGCTTCGGTCCCCTCGCTTCGGCTTCGCGCCGGCTCTCCCGCCCGGCGCTGCGACATGGTGACCGGCCGATCGTGTGATTTGCTTGCGAAGTTCATGCATTGTCCTGGTCAAGGCGCTATGTCTGGTCCCGTACGGCTTCGATCCGGGGAGGGTTCGATGACGTTTCTCCGCCTGCTCGGTGAGGTCGCCGTCGAAGTCGACGGCCGGCCCGTGGACCTCGGCGCCGCCCGGCAGCGGTGCCTGCTCGCGGCCCTGGCCGTCGACGCGGGCCGGGTCGTCCCCGTCGACCGGCTGCTCGAGCGCGTCTGGGGCGAGGACCTGCCGCGGCGAGGCCGGGCGACGCTCTACAGCTACGTCTCCCGGCTGAGGCAGGTGCTGGCCGCGGTCGACGGCCTGGACATCGTCCGGCGCTCCGGCGGGTACGTCCTGACGACCGGCGAGGCCGGCCCGTTGGTAGACCTTCCGCTGTTCCGCCAACGGTGCGCCCGGGCCCGCTCCGAACCCGATCCGGCGGCGGCGCCGGAGCTGCTCGGCCAGGCGCTGGAGCTGTGGCGCGGGGAGGCGCTCACCGGCCTCGACGGCGAGTGGGCCGAGGCGGAACGCGAGCGGCTGGGTGAGGAACGGCTCGCCGCGCAGCGCGACCTCGTCGACGCCCGGCTGCGGGCGGGCGACGGCGAGCACCTGGTCGCCGAGCTGGCCCAGCAGGTCGCCGACCACCCGCTCGACGAGCGCGTCGCGGGTCAGTACATGCGCGCCCTGCGCCAGGCCGGGCGCGTCGCCGACGCGCTGGAGCAGTACCGCCGGATCCGCACGCGCCTGGTCGAAGAGCTGGGCACGGACCCGGGAGCCGCGCTCCAGGACCTGCAGCGGACGCTGCTGAGCACCGGGCACGCGACCGGGGACGCCCCGGCGGTGTGCCGCCAGCTCCCCGGCGCACCCCGGCAGTTCGTCGGCCGCGGCGAGGACCTGGCCCGGCTGGACACCGTGCTGGCGCCCCGGGAGCCCGGCGGCACGGTGGTCATCTCGGCGATCGCCGGGGCGGGCGGCATCGGCAAGACCTGGCTGGCGCTGCACTGGGCCCACCACCACGTCGGCCGGTTCCCGGACGGCCAGCTGTACGTCGACCTGCGCGGCTTCAGCCCCGACAACGCCCCGATGGCGCCCGCCACCGCGGTCCGCGGGTTCCTCGACGCGCTCGGGGTCGAACCCCGGCAGGTCCCCATCGACCCGCACGCCGGCGCGGCCCTGTTCCGGAACCTCGTCGCCGGCCGGCGGATGCTGCTCGTGCTGGACAACGCCGCGGACACTGCCCAGGTCACCCCGCTGCTGCCGGGCGGCGACACCTGCACCGTCCTGGTGACCAGCCGCACCCAGCTGACCGGCCTGGTCACCGGGCACGCGGCCCACCACCTCCGGCTCGACGTCCTGCCGGACCGGGAAGCCCGCCTCCTGCTCACCGCCCGGCTCGGCGCGGCCCGGACGGCGGCCGAAGGGGCGGCGGTGGACCGGCTGATCACGTTGTGCGGCGGGTTCCCGCTGGCGCTGGGCATCGTCGCCGCCCGCGCCCACCTGCGGCCGGACCTCCCGCTGGCCGTCCTGGCCGACGAGTTGCGGGACGCCGGGCTCGAGGCGCTCGCCGACGACGACCCGACGGCCAGCCTGCCCACCGTGTTGTCGTGGTCGCTCGACGCGCTGGCGCCGGAGCAGGCCACCGCGTTCGCCCTGCTCGGCCTCGCGCCCGGCCCCGACCTCGGGTTCGAAGCCGTCGCCGCCCTCGTCGACCGGCCCGCGGCGGACACCCGGCGGATCCTGCGCGGGCTGGAACAGGCGTCACTTCTCACCCGGACCGGCGGCGACCGGTACCGGCTGCACGACCTGATCCGCCGGCACGCCACCATCACCGCCGCCGGGCTGCCCGAGGAGGTCCGCACCGCCGCGCTGCGGCGGATCGTCGACTTCTTCCTGCACACCGCGCACCGGGCCGACCGGCTCCTGAACCCGCACCGGGAGCCGAGGCAGCCGGCACCCCCCGCCCCCGGCCACGCCGTCCCCGCGCTGCCCGACGACTCCGCGGCGCTGAGCTGGTTCGACGCCGAGCACGCCTGCCTGCTGGCGGCCCTGCACACCGCGGCCGGGCAGGGGCGGCACCGGACGACGTGGGACCTGGCCCGGGCACTCGAGACGTTCCACCGGCGGCGGGGCCACCTGCGCGACCGGCTCGGCACGTGGCAGGCCGCCATGACGGCGGCCGGGCACCTCGCCGACCCGGCGACCCGGATCCTCACCCACCGCCTGCTCGGGCGCGCCCACGCCGACCTGGGCGCGCACGCGGAGGCGCACGTTCACCTGCAGGAGGCCCTGACCCTCGCCGAGCGGCACCACGACGAGACGAACCAGGCCCACACCCACCGGACGCTGGCCGCCGCGTGGAGCACCCGCGGAGACAACCGCAAGGCGCGCGACCACGCCGTGCAGGCGTTGCGCATCAGTCGCGACGTCGGCGACTCCACCGGGGAAGCGGGCGCGCTCAACGCGGTCGGCTGGTACACGGCTCAGCTCGGTGCCCACGACGAAGCCCGCGAGCACTGCGAAGCTGCCCTGGAGCTGTTCCGCCGGCACGGCAACACCGAAGGCCAGGCGACCACTTTGGACAGTCTCGGCTACATCGCCGACCACCGCGGCCAGCACGCCGACGCGGTCGGCCACTACCGCGAGGCCGTCGTCCTGCTCCGGGAAATCGGCTCCAGAACAGAGGAAGCCGGCACGCTGGACCGGCTCGGAACCGCGTACGCGGCGCTCGGAAGGCACGACGAAGCCCGCGAGACCTGGCGAGAAGCCCTTGCGCTGTACCAACGGCAAGGGCGAGACGATCCCGCCCGCCTCGTGCAGCAGCGGCTCGACGCCCTCGAGCGGGCCGCGGATGGGGTGCGATAGCCGGAGCCAGGCGACACGAGTGACCGCCGAAGGGGCCGGTGCAGGTAGGCCAGGTCAGGAACGCGGCCAGATCCCGCGCATCCCCGTGCTGGGTCCGTGCCGCCGGCAAGCGCATCCGCGCGCTCGCGAAGAAGCCGTTCAGCCGGACGTCGTACCGAACTCGGGCGACAACACGAACGGTGCACCCGCCACCACCGGTGCCGACCGGAGCACCCCGGCCCAGCGTGTCGGGCCGGAAACACCGATCTTGGAACAGTCCCGTCCGGTGGCGCGGTCCACCCCGGTGCCAAGGTCGCGGCGCGGCGCCGCCGCCGGGGGCCTCCGCGCCGATCTGGATCACGGGACAGACCCGGCCGCAGTGTCGCCGTGGGAATCCGGGCGCCTCTGCGGAACGCAGCGACGAGGGGGTCGTCGTGAAGGCACCACGCCAGTCGAAGACCGTCGGAGTCGGCCGGACGAACGCGTGGTGGTGACGCCCGGTCGAGCCCGCTTCACGGCCACGCGCTGGTCGAGCTTCGGGCCTGGAACCTCGCAGGTCTCGATGTTCCGCGCCTTGGTGCGGATGATCAGACCACGACCTCGTCGTGCTCCGGTTGGTGCTCGTCCTCGCTCGGTTTGGCTCGCCGGCGGTGCCGGAAAACGAGCAGTACGGCGATCACCGCGACGATGAGGGCCGGCAGGGTCCAGGGGACAGCCCACGAATGCGTCGTCGTGTCGGTGGCGGGGAGCGGAGCGGTCGAGCCGGCCGCATCGGTGAGCAGCGGGACGAGGGTGACCGTCGCGCCCAGGTACAGCGCCGGCGTGACGCCGTGGACCGGCACCGAGACCTTCCGGGTTTCGCCGGGGAGCAGCTGCGGCGAATCGGGAACGGCTTCGGCCCGCACGCGCCAGCTCCCGAAGGGACCGGAGACCGACGCCGACTGCCGGGCCGCGAGGACGGCGTTGCCGGTGTTGCGGATCGTGTAGGTCAGAGTCGCCTCGCCCGTGCCGACGGGGTTCGCGGTGCCGGAGTAGTCCACCTCGGGGTCCTCGACGGACAAGGCCGGACGCTGGTCGCCGCCGACGCGGAGCCGGATCCGGATGCCGAGCCGCCGTTCGACGCCGTCCTCGGTCACCGACGTCAGGATGCCGCCCAGGTGATCGCCGGCGGTAGCGCCGGTCGGAACCGCAACGGTGAAAGGCACTTCGGTGATCTGTCCGGGTTGGACGGTGACATGCTCCTTGCCGGCGTGGGCCCACGCGCCCACGCCGGTCGACGGCTGGTCCTTCGCGAAAAGGTCGAGCTGGCCGGCGTCGGTGGTGAAGGCGTCCGCGGCGTACACGGCCAGCTCGAGCGGAGCGGTGCCGTGGTTGGCGATCACCAGGCCGTCATCGACCCGGCCGCCCGCGTCCACGGTGTAGCTGTAGTCGTCCCGGTCGGTGCCGAGGTCGTTGGCCGCCGTCGCGACCGTCCACGGCACGTCGTCCTGGGCGGCGGCGAGGCCGGGAGTGACCGCGGCGAGGGTGGTCGCGGCCAGCAGGGTGACGACGGTGCGGATGATGGCGTGCATGCGCGGTCCAGGTGGGGGAGGCGTGGTGGGGCGCGGGTTCCGCCCCACCACGCGGTAAGTGGGTCAGTTCAGTGCGGTGAGGGTGCGGCCGCCCTGGGGGCCGGTGGCCGGCTGCTCGAGCCAGCACGGCTTGCCCGGGGGCGTGTGGTCGTGGCCGCGGTAGGGGTGGACGGTCACCTTGTCGACGGTGGAACCGATCGGCTGGGCCGGGGTGGCCCCGCTGTCCGGGCCGCACCAGGAGACCTTGCCGAGCTCGACCGCCGCGTTCGGGGCGGCGCAGGTGCCGCTGCGGAGGTTCTGGACGACGAGCTTGTCGTCGCGCACCCCGACCTTCACGTAGGTGCGGACGTGCTCCTGGTTCTCGACCGAGTTGGCCCAGTGGTTGTCGGGGTTGAGCGGGTCGGGACCGTAGTTCGGGTCCTGCGTGGTGTCCGGATCGGTCAGGTCGTAGTACTTCGAGCCCGACGAGGAGTTCGCCGTCACGTAGACGACGCCGCCCGGCCCTTGGGTGACCTGGGTGGCGCCGGGCTGCTCGGCCGGGTTCGCCTTCTGCCCGTTCTTGATCACGTAGCTGCGGGAGTAGCTGTGGTCGTGGCCCTGCAGGACCAGGTCGACGCCGAGGTTCGAGAAGGCGGTCGGGAAGTCCTGACGGCGCTTCTGGTTGTCCGCGTCGTTGGCGTGGTCGGCCGGCGAGTAGATCGAGTGGTGGTAGACCAGCACGGTGTACTTCGCCTTGCGGCCCTCCTTCTTGACCACGTCGGTGGCGTACCCGATGTGGGCCTCGTCGGCGCCGGTGGCGTAGGCGTTGCTGTTGAGGTCGATGAACAGCACGTCCTTGTAGCGGAACCAGTAGTCACCGCCGGAGCGGGTGCTGGGGTCGCCGTTGTAGTACGCCGACGAGCGATCGGTGTTCGGCGTCCAGAAGTGCTGCTCGTAGGCCTTGCCGCCGACGTCGTGGTTGCCGATGGTGGCCGCCCACGGGTACTGGCGCAGCTTGTCGGACGCGAGGAAGGCGTCCCACTGCGTCTCGGTGTTGGCGGTCTCGACCTGGTCGCCGCCGGAGACGAGCAGCTCGGCCTTCGGGTTGGCGCCGAGCGCGACGTCGAGGGTGTCGGCCCAGCCGGCGCCGTCCTTGGCGACGTTGCCCGACGAGCCGATCTGCGGGTCGCCGAAGAACAGGAAGTCGAAGTCGCCGCGGAAGTCCTGGGTCTTGAAGGTGTAGACCGGGGACCAGCCGCCGCCGGACCCGACGCGGTAGGAGTAGCCGGTGCGCTGGTGCAGGCCGTCGATCGTGGCGTGCGCGTTGAAGCCGCCGTTGACGCTGTTGGCGGCGACGGTGGCCGGGAAGGTCTGGGCGTTCTTCGGGAACTGGCCGTGCTTGACGCGGTCGGTGGGGGCGACCTGCACGACCTGGGCGGCGCCGGTGGAGGAGTACCAGCTCACGACGCGCTGGGTCTCCTGGGCGCCGACGCCGAGGATGATGCCGGACAGTTTCACGGGCTCGTCGGCGGCGGCCGCGGTGACCGGGCCGGTGCCGAACGCCACGGCGACGCCCAAGGCCGCCGCCGCAATCGTTCTGAGGAACTTCATCGGGTGTGTCCGTTTCGGTCAAAAAGCGGGATGATGCGGTCAGAGCGTTTACGGCGCTCATGTGGCCCAGGTGAACGCGGCCGGTCACACCGGTTGCGCAGGCCGGAAGAACTGGCGGTCAAAGACCGGAAACCCGCTGGACGAACCAGGTCAGGCCGATCACCGAGACCGCGGCGGCGATCGCCCCGGTCGTCCAGCGCGGCGCGGCGGGCGACCGGCGGCGCAGCACGGCGAGCAGGGGGAAGACCAGTGCGATGAGCGTCAGCTGCACGACCTCGATCCCGAGGTTGAAGACCAGCAGCGACCACAGCAGCGTCCACGACCACGCGGTGTCGATGCCCAGCGCGGAAGCGAACCCGAGCCCGTGGGCCAGCCCGAAGCAGAACACCACGCCGAGCCGGATCCAGCCGGCCCGGTCGAGGCTGAAGTGCCCGTCGCGCGCGTCGAGGTCGGGCAGTCCGCGCACGAGCCGCCACAGCGGCCACGCCGCCACCACCGCGATCGACAGCGCGATGAGGGGTTCGATGATCGCCGCGGGGACGCGCACGAGGCCGAGCGCGGCCAGCACGAAGGTCACCGAGTGGGCGAGGGTGAACGTCGTCGCCGCGAGCACGATCTCCCGCAGGCGGCGCGATCCCGCGATGAGCGCCAGCAGGAACAGGATGTGGTCGAGCCCGGTGAGCAGGTGCTCGGCGCCGAGCCGGAAGAACTCCCAGAACCGTTCGGTCCAGGCCTGCCGGGTGGAGATCGACGGCTGGTGCGCGTCGAGCGCGGCGCTGCCGGAGGTCAGGTCGACGGCGTAGGTGAGGATCGTCTTGGTGTCGCGGACGTACTGCTCGGAGTCCGGGAACAACGCGCTGGTCACCTCGTGCGCGTCGGCGTCCGGGCAGCGGTAGTCGAGGACCAGCCGGGTGTACGGGACGCCGTCGCGTTGCTCGATCGTGAAGGCACCGTCCGGCACCGGGGTGCACGCCCCGCCGTCGGTGGTGACGCGGAAGCGGTCGGTCACGTACTTGACGACCGAGGCGGCGTGGGCCTGCAACGCGGCGGCCTGGGCGGCCGGGTCCCGGGCGTCGAAGGCCGCGGTGCCCTGCCGGAACAGCGGATCGTCGCGCTCGGCGTCGGCGGCCGAGACGACGAGCAGGTCGTACTCGAGCCCCAGCGCGGCGCGGACGTGTCCCCGCTCGGGTGCGGTCAGGTCGGCGTACACAGTGGACGAGAAGCCGTGGGCGGAGGCGGGCGCGGCGCCCAGCACGGCGGCCACGATCGCGAACGCTGCGACGGCGAAGGCGGGGACGAGACGACGCATGGATCCTCTTTCTGCTGCTCGACCCGCAGCCTGCTGGCCGCAGGCGAACGGACGGCGGACCGCAGGCGAACACTCGGCGACCGGCTGCCGACGGACGTCGCGCGACGCCGTCGATCAGGTAGGAAGGGACGTCATCCGTTTCGCGAAAGGACGGTCAGGTTGCGTCTCCGGTTCGCCGCCACGCTGGCCGCGATCGCCCTCCTGGCCGCCGGCTGCGGCTCATCAGGCGACTGGTCCGCGCCGCACCCGGCGCCCAGCGCCGCCGGCGTGCTCGGACCCGGGTTCGTCACGACGTCGCCGACTCCCGAAGCGACGATCACGCCGAGCCCCGGGTCGTGGGACGGCGTCCGGCCGTCGCCGGGCTACCGGGTGGTGCTGCTGACCGCCGGAGACGACGCGCCGACCCGGACGCTCGCGGCCGCGGTGAGAAGCTGGGCCGAGCAGGAGCAGGTCAGCCTCAAGACCGTCACCGCCGCCGATCCCGGCCGGTACCCCGAAAGCGTCGGCGACGCCGTAAAGCTGGCGCCCGACCTGATCATCAGCGCCGGCCAGGACCTCGTCGACGCGCTGGCCCTGGTCACGGCCAATCACCTCGACCGGCAGTTCCTCGTGGTCGGTGCGGAACTCGCCGAGCCGACGGCGAACGTGACCGCGGCCAACTGGCCTGGTGCGTCGTTCCGCGGTGAGGGTCTCGGCACGTCATCGGGCTACGACCCGGCGTCGTTCACCCCCGCCCGCGCGTCGGCGGCCGTCCGGGCCGGTGTCGCGAGCGTCCTCAGCGGACTGACCGGAGTCGTGATCCGGCTCGGGTGACCGCGGTCCCAGTCAGCAGCGAGGCTGGGCGGCCGACTCGGATCGCCGACCACGCGGTCCTGCTTGGGCGCCTGATGAAGTCCACGGACCCGCCTGTTTTCCCGGCGCCGGAAACCGGGCTGAACCACACTGAAACCACGGTGAAACCGGAGCACCGCATCCTCGCCGTCGCGGTCATCCAGGCCGCGACGGATGAGAGGAGAACCGTGACCACCCCGGCGATCGCGGCCAGCGGGCTGCGCAAGACCTTCGGCGACCAGGTCGTGCTCGACGACATCGACCTGGCCGTGGCCGAAGGCACGATCTTCGCCCTGCTCGGGCCCAACGGCGCGGGCAAGACCACCGCCGTGCGGATCCTGTCCACCCTGATCCACGCCGACGGCGGCAGCGCGGCGGTCGCCGGGCACGACGTCGCGACCGAGCCGGACGGCGTGCGCGCCGCGATCGGGGTCACCGGGCAGTTCTCCGCGGTCGACAACCTGCTGACCGGCGAGGAGAACCTGCTGTTGATGGCCGACCTGCACCACCTCGGCCGCGCCGAAGGCCGGCGGAAGGCGGCTGAGCTGCTCGAACGGTTCGACCTCGCCGAGTCCGCCCGCAAGCTCGTCTCCGCCTACTCCGGCGGGATGCGACGACGGCTCGACCTGGCGATGACCCTCACCGGGCAGCCACGCGTGCTCTTCCTCGACGAACCGACCACCGGCCTCGACCCCCGCAGCAGGCACACCATGTGGCGGATCATCCGGGACCTCGTCGCCGGCGGCGTCACCGTCTTCCTGACGACGCAGTACCTGGAGGAAGCGGACGAACTGGCCGACCGCGTCGCCG
Source organism: Amycolatopsis sp. cmx-4-37 (assembly GCA_049998055.1). Classification (GTDB taxonomy): domain Bacteria; phylum Actinomycetota; class Actinomycetes; order Mycobacteriales; family Pseudonocardiaceae; genus Amycolatopsis. The sequence goes on from JAEBEK010000015.1 coordinate 70,330, forward strand.
TGCTCGATCACGGCCGCGTCGTCGCGGAGGGCACGCCGGACGAACTCAAGCGCCGCGTCCCCGGCGGTCACGTCCGGCTGCAGTTCGCCGACGTCGGGGCCCTCCACGCCGCCGCGCGAGCGCTGACCGACGGCACGCTCGACGAGTCCACGCTCACACTGCAAGTACCCGGCGACGGCGGGATCGGATCGCTGCGAGCCCTGCTCGACCGGCTGGACGGCGCCGCGGTCGAAGTCGGCAGCCTGTCCGTGCACACCCCCGACCTCGACGACGTCTTCTTCGCCCTCACGACCCGGAAGGACGCCGTCCGATGAGCACCCTGACCCTCACCGCGCGCGACTCGGCCACCATGCTGCGGCGCAACCTCCGGCACCTGCGCCGCTACCCGGGGATGATGATCATGTCCCTCGGCATGCCGGTGCTGCTCCTCCTGCTGTTCGTCGGCGTCTTCGGCGGCGCCATGCAGGCGGGCGTCGGATCCGGTGAGTACATCGACTACGTGGTGTCCGGGATCCTGCTGATGACCGTCGGCTACGGCGCGTCGATGACGGCGCTGGCCGTGAACCGGGACATGACCGAGGGGATCATCTCCCGGTTCCGGACCATGGCGATCGCGCGGGTGTCGGTGCTGACCGGGCACGTCCTGGGCGCGGTGCTGCGGACGGTGGTGAGCGCCGCGCTGGTGGTCTTGGTGGCGCTGCTGTTCGGCTTCCGGCCCGCCGCGGGCGTCGGCGGATGGTTCGCCGCGCTCGGCGTGGTGGTACTGCTGGCGCTCGCGCTCACCTGGCTGGCGGTCGCGGTCGGGCTGGTGGCGAAGAACGCCGAAGGCGCGAACCTGTTCATCCTCGTCGTCCAGGTGCTGCCGTTCGTCAGCAGTGCGTTCGTACCGCCGGACTCGATGTCCGGTGCGGTGCGGTGGTTCGCCCGCCACGAGCCCTTCACCCCGGTGATCGACACGCTGCGCGGGGTGCTGCTGGGGACCCCGGTGGGGGACAGCGCGGGGATCGCCGTCGCGTGGTGCGCCGGGTTCGCGGTGGTCGGCTACGTCTGGGCGCGGGCGCTGTTCAGGCGGGATCCCGCCGCCTGAGCTCGGCGATCGCCGTGGCCCGCAGTTCTTCGCGGCCGAGGCCGGCGTAGTCCGACACCGCGTCGGCGTACGTCGGCCCGTCGGCCTCCTCCGCCAGCGCGCGGACGCGGGCCGAGGACATCGTCGGGTGGAATCCGCGGACGAACCGGAAGCGTTCGGCGAGGGCGATCACCCGCACCGCGCCGGTCCGGCCGCGGTCGAGGTCGTCCAGCGCCACGGCGAGCAGCAGGGCACCGCAGATCGGGAACGACGTGCCGGAGTCCCTCAGGAGATCCGGCAGTGCGCGCCGCAGGTCGTCGGTGATCTCCGCGACGAGGTCGAGCCGGCGGTGCTGAGCGTGCGCGATCACGGTGACCGCCTGGGTCTCCCATGCCCAGGCGTCGGCGCCGGGGCCGGTGTCCTTCACGGCCCGCAGCCGCTCGGCGGCCTGGCGCCAGAGCCGCAGTCCGGTATCGACGTCGCCGCGGGCGAGCAGGATCTCCGCACGGGAGCCGACGTCCACCATGGACGATCCGGCGACCTCGGTCCCGCCGGTCAGCATCGCCTGTTCGAGCCAGTGCTCGGCTTCGTCGACCGCGCCGGCCTGGAGTCCGGCCAGGACCAGCGCGCCCCGGATCCGCGCGGCACCGGTCCACGTGCCCGTCTCGTCGAGCTCGGCGAGCACGGTCAAGAGCGCGCGGCGCGCGTCCGCCCCGCGTTCGAGCTGCAGGCAGAGCTCGCCGACCCGCGCGAGCGCGACGCCCCGCAGCCACGGCTCGTCTCTCGCCTCGAAGACGGCGACCATGCGCTCGGCCGCGGCCAGTGCCCGTTCCGGCTCGTCGAGCGCCTCCCACGTGTAACTGGCGACGCCTTCGGCCAGGCCGGCCACGAGAGGATCGTCGTTGCCGCACAACGCGAACACCGCGTCGACGTCCGCCACGGCCGCGGAGCGGATGACCGTCTCCGCGGCGTGCATGGGCGTGCCGGGGGTGGCGGGCGGCAGCCGGCGCAGGGTGACGAGCGCACGCGCGAGTCCCTTACCCTGCAACAGGAAACTGTTCACCGCGCTCAGGACGAGTGCGCCACGGGTGACGTCCACGAGACCCGGCGACGGGTGGAAGTGCGAGAGCAGCCGGCCGGTGTCCTCGACGAGCCCGGTCATCCGGGCGAAGTTCGACTCGAACGTCCACAGCCCGGCGAGCGCGGCGGACGTCGCGGCGACGGTCGGCCCGTCGTCGTGTTCAAGCCCGTACCGCAGCGCGTGGACGAGGTTGTCGCGCTCGGCGCCGACCCGCCGCATCGCCGGGATCAGGTCGGTCGCCAGCAACGACTCGTGGTGCGCCATCGCGAAGTCGCGGACCCAAGCCAGAAACGCGGCCGTCGCCTTCTCGGTTTCGCCGGCCTCGGTGCGGCGGGCCGCGCTGAACTCGCGCACCGTCTCCAGCATCCGGAACCGCGTGCCTGCCGGGGTGTCGGCGACTTTGAGCAGCGAGTGGCCGACGAGCTGCTCGAGGACGTCGGAGTCGCCCAGCACGTACCGGGCGGCCTCGGCCGTGAAGCCGTCGGCGAAGACCGACAACGCCCGCATCGCGGCCTGCCCGCTGTCGTCGAGGAGAGCCCAGCTCCAGTCGATGACCGCGTGGAGCGTCCGGTGGCGGGGTGGCGCGTCGCGGGAACCGCCGCGCAGCAGGGCGAACCGGTCGTCGAGGTACCGGGCGATCTCGGCGACGGACATGACCCGCGTCCGCGCGGCGGCGAGTTCGACGGCGAGCGGGAGCCCGTCGAGGTGCGCGCACAGCTCCCGGACGGCGTCCCCGGGCAGCTCCGTGTCCGGCCGGACGGCCCGGGCCCGCTGCCGGAACAGCTCCGCGGCGGTGGCCGGGCTCAGCTCCGGCAGCGGGTAGACCGACTCCGAGGAAAGCGCGAGCGGGGTCCGGCTGGTGGCGAGCACGCGGAGGTCGGGACTGAGCGCGACCAGCGTCCGGACCAGATCGGCCACCGCGGGCACGACGTGCTCGCAGTTGTCGAGCACGAGCAGCGCGGGTGCGGAGCCGAGCGCTTCGAGGACGGCGGTCACGGCGTCTCGCGGACTCGCGGCGCGGGCACCCGGCGGCCCGCCCGCGTCCGAGCCGCCGATCACCGACGCGACTTCGGCGGCGACGTCTTCGGCACGCGTGACACCGGCGAGCGCGACGAAGTGCACGATCCGCTGCGCGGCCCGCCGGGCGACGGCGTGCGCCAGCCGGGTCTTGCCCAGCCCGCCCGCGCCGACGATCGACGTGACCCGGGACGTCCGCAGCAACGTCGTCACGGCGGCGAGGTCGTCGTCCCGGCCGAGCAGCGGGTTCGGCTCGTGCTCGACCCCGTGGCGCACAGCGGGCGCCACGCCCCGCAGGAGCTGCTGGTGCAGCTCGCGGAGCGCCGGCCCGGGGTCGGTGCCGAGCTCGTCCCGCAGGGCACGCCGGTGGGTTTCGTACCGGGCCAGCGCCGCGGACGGGCCTGTCGTGGCGGCTTCGCTGCGGATCAGTTCGACGAGCAGCTCTTCGTCACGCGGTCGCTCGGCGGCCAGCTCGGCCAACGCGTCGAACGCCTCGGCGGCCCGGCCCAGCCGTGAGCGGCACAAGGCTTGGGCCCGGACCAGCCACCGGCAGGTCGACGCGCGCGCCGTTCGCAGTGCGCTCAACGGATCGGCGCTTCCGGTTTCGCCGGGCGATTCCCACAGAGCCAGGCCGGCTTCGGCGTGGACCAAGGCGGCTTCGTGGTCGGCGGCGCGGATGAGGCGTGCGCAGGCGGCGGCGTTGAGCCGCAGCGCGGCCGCGTCCACCTGGTGCTCGGCCAAGACGAGCCGGTAGCCGGCCGCGGTGGCTTCGATGACCTCGGGGCCGAGCTGGGACCGCGCGCGGGAGACGAGGACCTGGAGGGCCTTGGCGGGGTGCTCCGGCTGCTCGTCCGGCCAGAGTCCTTCGATCAGGCGCGTGCTCGAGACTCCGGCCCGGAGGTCGTCGGCGAGCAGGGCGAGCAGCCCGCCCAGCCGCCGGCTGGTGATCTCGCGGCCGCGGTGGGCGACCCGCGGCAACAGGACCAGCTCGATCGTCACCGCCTCAGGCTAGCCGGGCACCCGTAACCGCATCCGGCGGACGACGGCGCCCGAGCGGGGGCGCAGAGTTGGCCCCGACCGCCACCGACTTCATCGAGGACGACAGCAAACTGCGGCGGCCCGGGTCTTGTCTCCTGGTGGCCGCGGGCCGCTAGCGCGGTCATCGTCGACGTCGCGGGCACGTAACAGGCGGGGCCGGCGCTGGGTCGGCGGTGTGGCTTCTGCGCTGCGGATTCAGGGATTCCGCAGGCTTCTCGCAGTTCAGACCGGGCATTGTCGGGACGCGGGCCGAGCAGGCCTGTTCGAAGAGTCCCGAAGGGGGATGTCATGTCAATCAAGTCGGTGACCGCCGGTGCTGCAGTGCTCGCCGCGGTGCTCGCATCGTCGATCGCAGCACCGGCTGCCCAGGCTTCGACTTTCGATGCCAATGGGCCGTCGGGAACCAGCAACAAAGTGACGATCTACAGCGCGTACACGGGCAGCGGCTACCAGGTGTGGGCTGAGTTCAGGATCAACGTGGCTCGGGGACACATCGACTTCCGCGGACCAGGAGGGCTGCGCGCCAGCTCGCCGGACGGCCCTTGGCAGGCGTTCGTCGACACGGCCCGGTTCAGTGGACGGGGCAGCGGCCAGCTGTGCGCGGAAGGTTGGTCGTACGCCAACGGCAGCTGGACCTCGATCGGCCTGCCCTGCGTGACCATCTAGGCAGACGCGGCCCGGCATCCGCCCGCTGGATGTCGGGCCGCTGGTCGCCGTATCGCGCAGATGGAGTGCATCCGCGCCCCGCGGTGTTACCGACCTGCGGGCCGGCCCAATGTATGAGGCATTTGCAGCTGAGATGTCACTGTTTGGCCACCATTCGTGTGAATCTCACGCGTTCTCCCGCGCTTGCTGTCCCCTCGGCGGTAGGCACTCCTCCAGGCACTGGGGGAGGAGCCTGGGCGGTGGAGCTTCGTCTGCTCGGCGCGGTGAGGATGCTCGTAGTCGGCGCCGAGATCGACTTGGGGCCGGCACGGCAGCGGTGCGTGCTGGCAGCCTTGGCCGTCCACCCGGATCAGGTGATCTCAGTGGATCGGCTGACCGAATGTGTCTGGGGCGACTGCTCACCGCATCGCGCCAGGCAGACACTGGTGAGCTATCTATCTCGGCTACGGCAGGTACTCGCAGGCGCCGAAGGAGCGATCGAGCGACGGCCCGGCGGCTACGCACTGGCGATCGAACCGTCTGATGTCGACCTGTATCGCTTCCGGCGGCTCCGCTCCCAAGCTCGCGCCGAAACCGGCCGACGGGCAGCGGAGCTTCTCGAGCAAGCATTGGACCAGTGGCAGGGTGAAGCTCTGGCCGGTCTGTCCGGCGACTGGGCCGAGGCCGAACGTGACCGCCTGCACCGGGAACGGTGGGACGCGGAGTGGGACCTGACCGACGCACTGCTCGGTCTGGGGCACGGCGAAAGCCTCGTCGCCGGTCTGGCCACGCGGGCAGCGGAGCATCCGCTTGACGAGCGTGTTGCCGGCCAGTACCTGCTGGCCCTGCATCGCGCCGGGCGCACCGCCGACGCGCTCGCCCACTACCGCCGACTGCGGGACCGGCTGGTGGAGGACCTCGGTACGGACCCTGGCACCGCGTTGCGGGACACGCATCAGCAGATCCTGGTCGGCGACCCGGCGCTTGCCGTGCCCGCTCGGGAAAAACCGGCCGGGCAGGTCGTGACGCCGCGGCAGCTTCCCGCCGCTCCCGCCCCTTTTGTCGGCCGAACCGACCTCCTCGGCCAACTGGACGCCGTGACTACGTCCGGCACAGTGGTGATCTGGGCACTGGCCGGAGCGGGCGGGATCGGCAAGACGGCGTTGGCCGTGCACTGGGCCCGTCGACGGCTCGACCGCTTCCCGGATGGGCAGTTGTTTCTGGACCTGCGTGGCTTCAGCGCGGATGGCGAGGTCATGGATCCGGCGACGGCGCTTCGAGGTCTCCTTGCCACGCTCGGCGTCGAGCCCGGTCGCATTCCCGACGACGCGCACGCTCAAGGGGCACTCTTCCGCAGTCTGGTCGCCGGTAAACGGATGCTGCTCCTGATCGACAATGCCGTCGACACGTCCCAGGTGGCTTCCTTGCTGCCCGGCAGCGAGTCGTGCACCGTTTTGGTGACCAGCCGCAACCTCCTGTCGGGCCTGCTTGCCGGGTACGGTGCCCGTCCTCTGCGCCTGGACGCGCTCGTCGGTGTCGAAGCCCGAGCCCTGCTCAGTGGCAAGCTCGGCGAGGAGCGAATCGCAGCGGAGCCGGAGGCCGTCGATGATCTCCTGCGCTTTTGTGGCGGATTCCCGCTGGCGTTGAGCATCGTTGCCGGGCTTGCCCAGGCTCGGCCCCGGTTGCCGCTGGCCGCTCTCGTCGCGGAGCTCCGCGAATTCGGCCTGGGCGCGTTGGACGGCGGAGACCCAGCCGCCAGCCTGCCCTCCGTGTTGTCGTGGTCCTACCGAAGGATGAGCCCCGGCCAGCTCACCATGCTGGTGCTGGTGGGGATCGCTCCTGGCACGGATATCGACCTACGGGCGATTGCCGCGTTGGCCGGGCTCCCCAAAGAGGAGGCCCGGACTGTCCTGCTCAGCCTGGAACGAGCGTCACTGATCGAGCAACACGCCGCCGGCCGGTTTGCCATGCACGACGTCATCCGTCGCCATGCTGTTGACACCGCCCGTACTCTGCCCGAGGAGGTACGCTCTGCTGCACTGCACCGGGTTGTCGATTTCTATTTGCACAGCGCCTATGCGGCTGACCGGATCATCGACCCGCATGCACCGCAAGTGGCCATCGACGACGCCGCAATGGGGGTGGACCCGGTAGCGCTGGCAGACGTATCGGCGGCGTCGGCTTGGCTGTCGGCTGAACACGACCAGCTACTGGCCGCCCAGCGCACCGCGGCCGTTCAAGGTCGGCACGAGGCTGCCTGGCAGCTAGCCTGGGTGTTGACGACATTCCACTTGCACCAAGGACTCCGGCACGACGCTTTGACGGTGTGGCTGACCGCGTTGGATGCGGTGGAACAGATGGCCCTGGCCGACGCCACTATCCACATCCGTACGTTTCGGCTTCTTGGCTACACCTACTGCGAGCTGGGGCGGCACGATGAGGGCGTCGGCTACCTGGAGCGGGCGCTTGAACTGGCCGAACGCCACCATGACGCAACCGAGCAGGCTCATGTCCATCGGCTCTTGACCAGGGTGTGGGGCTATCTGGGCGACTTTCGGCGCGCGCTCGACCACGCCGAACGGACGCTGGATCATTTCCAGGCCATCGATGATCCAGGCATGGAGGCGGAGGCTCTCAACGCGGCCGGCTGGTGCAACGCCGTACTGGGTGACTACGACTCTGCGCGTGCTCGCTGCCAAGCAGCCCTCGACCTGTTCCGGCGGCTCCGGAACATCGATGGCGAAGCAGCCACTTTGGACAGTATCGCCTACATCGACCATCACAGTGGCCGCCACGATTGTGCCGTCAGCAACTACGTGCGCGCCGTCGCGTTGCAACGGGAACTCGGCGATTCGCGAAACGAAGCTGAGACGTTGGAAAAGCTCGGTCATTCTCAGGCTGCTCTCGGGCACTATCAAGATGCCCATGAAACCTGGCGACGAGCTCACGAGCTGTACGTGGCGCAGGAACGCGACGAATCCGCCCGGCGGGTTCAACAGCAGATCGGCGTGCTGCATCGGCCTCATCGCGGAACGGTCTGACCGCAAGCACGTTGCTGGGCAACGGATCCTGTTGACCGGCGCCTCGCGGTCGTCCTGGAGCCATCCCGCAAATCCGCCGCAACGCGCTGACGGTCGGATAGGTGCCATAGCCACCCCCGCGCAGCCACCCCACCTGGGGCGATGTTCTACCGGCCGGTGTCTCCACCGACGAGCGGATCAGTCCCTGGGAACCAGGGTGTCGAGCAGCCGGTCCAGGCCGGCTTCGAAAAGCTCGTCGTCCGGCCATTCGTTGTCGATGAAGCCGGACGTGCTGAGGGTGGGATAGAGGTCCCCGAGGCCGATGATGTGCGCGCGGGCTTTGGCGACCAGCGCGGGATCGTCCAGCCGGCGCCAGGTGGCGTCCGTCATCGCCGCGCCGATGACGAAATTGGCCAGCTGGCGAGTGCCGGACGCGAGGTCGAGGCCGGACAGGCCGGAGCGGACGAGCATGGCCTGGATGAATTCCGTCCGTGCCAGCACGTTCGGCCCCAGCAGGGGCCGCCCCAGCAGAGCGGGCGACCACGGATGCGCGAGCATCGCGGCACGCCAGCCGATGAGCAGGGCCCGAAGCCCGGAGCGGGGCTCGAGGCCTGGCTTCGGCAGCGGAGCCGCGCCGACCGCGTGGTCGAGTGCCAGGTCGAGCAGGTCCTCTTTGGTCGAGACGTGCCAGTAGAGCGCCGTCGAGGTCACCTCCAGACGTTCGGCCAGCTTCCGCATCGTCAGACGTTCCGCGCCGTGCGCGTCGAGTTCGGCGACGGCCGCGGTCACGATGCGATCCAGGGTGAGGGGCGTGCTCCGGCGCGGCGGACGTGACGTCGTATCGCGGAGCCAGAGCACTTCGCTGGTCTTCTCATCGACTGGTGCTCGGGCCGCTCGTGGCTCTTCAGTGGTCACGATCACTTATCTTACCCATCGACAGTTAAGTTATCGATGGTAAGTTAATGTACCGAAGGTAAGTTGAGAACACTGGACAGCCGCAGCTGCCCGGACTTCGCGCCGACGACGGATGGAGCGGCCGACGCCAACGACGGCCTCGGATGAGCGCGGTGTTCCGGCGGCCTCGTCGTCCGGGCGAGTGATGCGCCGACCGGCTCCGGCGAAGTCGCCCGACCTGCGGCCTCACGTCCACAAGAGAATCGAAGGTCACCATGAACCCGCAAACCAACGCGAACCGGTGGATCGCCCTCGTCGTCCTGAGCCTCGCCCAGCTGATGGTGATCCTGGACTCGACGATCGTGAACATCGCGTTGCCGACCGCCCAGCACGACCTGGCGTTTTCCGACGACAACCGCCAATGGGTGGTCACGGGGTACGCGCTCGCGTTCGGCAGTCTCCTGCTCCTCGGGGGCCGGCTTTCCGACCTGTACGGGCGGAAACGGCTGTTCATCGCCGGGATGATCGGGTTCGCGATCGCGTCGGCGGCCGGTGGCGCCGCGGCCGGCTTCGGCGTCCTGCTGATCGCCCGGATCGCGCAGGGGGCGTTCGCCGCCCTGCTCGCGCCGGCCGCGTTGTCGATGGTGTCGGTGACCTTCGCCGACGACGCGAACGAACGCGGTCGCGCCTTCGGCGTCTTCGGCGCCATCTCGGGCGCCGGCGGCGCGCTGGGCCTCTTGCTGGGCGGTGTGCTGACGCAGAACCTGTCGTGGCGGTGGTGCCTGTACGTCAACGTCATCATCGCCGTGCTCGCCATCGCGGGGGCGCTGGCCTTCCTCCTCGACCGCGATCGCCCGCCACGCACCCGGCTGGACATCGCCGGCACGGTCCTCGCGCTGCTCGGCCTGTTCGGCATCGTCTACGGTCTCGGCAACGCCGCCTCGAACAGCTGGACAGACTTCTGGACGTTGGGCCCGGCGGCGGTCGGTGTGCTGCTTCTCATCGTGTTCGTGCTGGTCGAACGCCGCGTCCGTGACCCGCTGCTGCCGCTGCCGGTGGTGCTGGACCGAGATCGGGGCGCGTCCTACCTGGCGATCGGGATTTCGGGCACCGGTGGGTTCGCCGTCTTCCTGTTCGTCACCTACTACCTCGCGCAGACGCTGGAGTTCACGCCGTTGCAGAGCGGGCTGGCGTTCCTGCCCATGGTCGCCTTGGTGATGGTGGGGGCGGTGGTCTCCGGCGCGGTGCTCCTGCCGCGCATCGGGCCGCGCCCGATCGTCCCGGCCGGCAGCCTCCTCGCCGCGATCGGCATGGTCCTGCTCACCGGCATCGACGCCGACTCGACCTATGCCGGCGGGGTCCTGCCGTCCCTGCTCGTCATCGGTCTCGGCCTGGGCATGATCTTCGGCCCGGGACAGAACGCGGCGACCAGTGGCGTGCGGTCCCACGAATCCGGCGTCGCGTCGGCGATGGTCAACATCGCCCAGCAGGTCGGCGGCTCGATCGGCCTGGCCGTGTTCAGTTCCCTGGGCGCGACGGCGACGGCGAGCTACCTCACCGCGCACCGCGCGACCGCAGCCGACCCGGCCACGATCGCCGAGGCCACCCTCGCCGGCTACCACTTCGTGTTCTGGATCGCGGCCGCGTTGTTCCTCGCCGGCGCCGTCCTGTCCGTCGGCCTCTTCCGCGACGGCCGCCTCCCGGTCGATCCGGCCGCGGAGCCGGTCATCGTCCACTGACGACATCGACTCACCACCCGAGAGGAATGAACGTCATGAAGGCAGTGCAGTTCAAGGAATACGGCGGTCCCGAGGTCCTCGGCATCGTGGATCTGCCCGACCCTCACCCGGGTCCCGGCCAGGTTCGAATCAGGGTGCGCGCGGCCGGCATCAGTGCGTCGGACGCGAAGATCCGCCGCGGCGAACTGAGGTTCGGTGCGGAGCTACCGCAGACGACCGGCGCCGATGTGGCGGGCGTCGTCGACGAACTCGGCGAGGGCGTCACCGACGTCGCGGTCGGCGACCGGGTGTTCGGCATCTCCGACGACCAGGCCGCGGCCGCCGAATTCGCGCTGCTGACCTATCGAGCGGTCATCCCGCCGTCCCTCGGGTTCGTCGACGCGGCCGGAATTCCCGTCGCCCTCGAGACGGCCACGCGCAGCCTCGACCAGCTGGGCGTCGGTGCCGGGACCACGCTGTTCGTCAACGGTGCGTCCGGCGGGATCGGCAGCACGGCCGTCCAGCTCGCCGTCGCGCGCGGCGCGCGGGTGATCGGCGCGGCCAGTGCCGCCAACAGCGGCTACCTGCGCCTGCTGGGCGCGGAACCGGTGACCTACGGCGACGGCATGGCCGACCGGGTCCGCGCCCTGTCCCCCGATGGCGTCGACGTCGCCCTCGACGTCGCGGGCAACGGCGTCCTACCCGAGCTGATCGGCCTCGCCGGTGACGCGAAGAAGGTCGTGACCCTCGCCGATTTCGCGGGTGCCGAGCAGCACGGGGTGCACTTCAGCAACGGGTTCGCCGACGGCAACGCTTTCCACGCGCTGGCTGAGGTCGGCGAGCTGATCGAAGCCGGGAAGTTCTGGCTGCCGGTCGACCGGACCTTCCCGCTCTCTGATATCGCCGAAGCACACCGCATCAGCGAAATCGGACACGTGCGCGGGAGGTTGGTCCTGGTCGTCCGCTGAAATCCACGTTCGATGGCGTTCCCGTGACCACGGTCGGTCGACCTCGATTTCGAACGAGATCGGGCAGTCTGACCACAGCGTCTACTCGGCGAGCAAGGCAGCCCTGCGGTCGATGGCCCGGACCTGGGCTCGCGAACTGCTGCCGCGCGGCGTCCGTGTCAACGCGGTGAGCCCCGGGCCGATCGACACGGGAATTCTGCGCAGAACTCTGCCCGGCGAAGTCGCGGAGGAAATGCTGGCGGGATTTGCCGTCCGGATTCCGATGCTGCGCATCGGGAATCCGGACGAGGTCGCGCGGGCGGCCCTGTTCCTCGCCTTCGACGCGACCTACACCTCCGGCGCCGAGCTCGTGGTGGACGGTGGCGGCACCCAGCTGTGACGTCACCCCCTTCGGACACCGCTCCGGGTTGGACAGAGCATGCTGACCGGCGCGGCGACCGCGGTCAGCGCCGAGTGTGGTGACTTCCGGGTAGGCCGTCGCCAAGCCCTTGATCCCGAGCGGAAGGAAGATCTCAACGCCACCCACCGCAAGGTCCGCGCTCGCGCTGAGCACGTTCTGCCCGGATGAAGAATTTTCAAGATTCTCCGCGACTATCGCCGCGCCGCCGGCGCGCTCGCCGTAGCGGCCGCTGTCGGCACCGACCCGGATCGGCTTCGCCGGCGATCTGCTCGATAGCCGCGGACCAGGTCGCTCCCCACTCGGCCGTGCCCAACGGCGTTATCGCATCAAGCAGGGACGTTTGCTGTCGAATTCCCAGCCGGGGATGAGGTAGCGCATCGCGATCGCGTCGTCACGGGCCCCCAATGCCTTCTCCCGGTACAGCTCGTGGGCCGCGAGGAGCCGATCTCGGTCGAGTTGGATGCCCAGGCCGGGGGAGTCGGGGACGGCGATCTCGCCGCCGACGATGCGAGGCGGCGCGGTGGTGAGCCGCTCCAAGCCCTCCTGCCAGATCCAGTGCGTGTCCAGGGCGTTGTACTCACCCGGCGCTGCGGCGCCGCAGTGGGTGACCATGGCCAGTGAGATGTCGAAGTGGTTGTTGGAGTGGCATCCCCAGGTCAGGCCCATCGCGTGACACAGCTGGGCCACGCGCACCGAGCCTTGCATGGTCCAGAAGTGCGGGTCGGCCAGGGGAATGGAGATGGAGTTCAGGGTCAGGGCGTGGGTCAGCTGCCGCCAGTCGGTGGCGATCATGTTGGTCGCCGTGGGCAGCCCGGTCGCGCGCCGGAACTCGGCGAGGATCTCGCGGCCGGAGTAGCCGTCCTCGGCGCCGCAGGGGTCTTCGGCGTAGGCGAGGGTGCCGACCAGGGGCCGGCACAGTTCGATCGCCTCCCGCAGGGACCAGGCGCCGTTCGGGTCGAGGGTGATCCGGGCGTCGGGGAAGCGGTCCTTGAGTGCCAGTACTGCCTTGACCTCTTCGGCGCCGTCCAGGACGCCGCCCTTGAGCTTGAAGTCGCGGAAGCCGTACCGGTCGTAGGCGGCTTCGGCCTGACGGACGATCGCGGTGGGCGTCAGGGCTTCCTCGTGCCGTACGCGGTGCCAGTCGACAGCCGCGCCGGGTTCGGCGACGTAGTCGAGGTCCGTGCGGGCCGGGTCGCCGACGTAGAACAGGTAGCCCAGCACCCGGACCGAGTCGCGTTGCTGCCCGTCGCCGAGCAGGGCCGCGACCGGCACGTCGAGGTGCTGGCCCAGCAGGTCGAGCAGCGCCGCCTCGACGGCGGTGACGGCGTGGACGGTGGTGCGCTGGTCGAAGGTCTGGGCGCCGCGGCCGCCGGTGTCGCGGTCGGCGAACCGGTCGCCGATCTCCCGCAGGACGCGTTTGTGGTCGCCGACCTTCGCGCCGACGACGAGTGGTTCGGCGTCCCGCAGTGTCCGGGTGATCCGTTCTCCGCCTGGTACCTCGCCCAGGCCCGTGCGTCCCTCGGAGTCTTCGAGGACGACGATGTTGCGGGTGAAGTAGGGGCCGTGGGCGCCGGAGAGGTTGAGCTCCATGCAGTCGCGGCCGGCGACCGGGTAGACGGAGAAGGCGGTGATGATCGGCTGCTTGACGCTCATGGATGTCTTTCTGTGCCGGGTGATCAGATGTTGAGGGCGCCCAGGATGCCCTCGACGGCGAGGACGCCGCCGAGGCCGAGGATCGCGAGGACCGTGGTGTAGCTGGTGCGGACCTTGATCGCTTCGACGACCGAGAGGTTGAAGTATTCCTTGAAGAGCCAGAATCCCGGGTCGTTGACGTGGGAGAAGGCGATCGAGCCGCAGGAAACGGCCAGCACCATCATTTCGGGGTGGATCCCGCTGCCGGCCACCAGCGGCAACACGACACCGGACGCGGTGACGACGGCGACCGTGGCCGACCCGAGTGCCACGCGCAGGATGACCGCGATGAGCCACGCGAGGATGAGGGGCGAGACGGGCCAGCTGTGCGTGAGGTCCTTGATGTAGTCGGAGATCCCGCCTTCGACGAGAACGTTCTTGAAGGCGCCGCCGGCGCCGATGACCAGCAGGATCATCGCCATGGCTTTGGCCGCCGAGGCGCAGGAGCTGCCGACTTCTTCCAGGCTGCGGCCGATGCGCGGGCCGAACACCCAGATCGCGAGGAGCAGGGTCAGCAGCAGCGCGATCGGGGCGGAGCCGATGAAGGCGATCAAGTGCAGGAAGTGGCTGTCGCCGGGCACGGCCAAGTCGGTCACCGCGGCGCCGGCGATCAGCACGACGGGGAACAGCGCCACGCCCAGCGACCAGCCGAGGCCGGGCATTTCCTCGTCGGTGAACTCACGCTCGCCGACCAGGCCGGTGGGGACGGCGGGGTCCATCCGCTTGACGAACGGCAGCCGCGGCCAAACCAGTGCGATGAGCGCTCCGGCGGGGATGGCGATGAACAAGCCGTAGAACAACGTCAAGCCGACCGAGGCGTGGAAGGTCGCGGCGACGGCGGTCGGCCCGGGGTGGGGCGGCAGGAAGCTGTGCATGGTCGACAGGGCGATCGACATCGGCAGGCCCACCCACAGCAGGTTCTTGCCGGTGACGCGGACGAGGGTGAACGCGATGGGCACGATGATGACGAAGGCGACCTCGTAGAACATGGTCACGCCGATGAGCATGGACGTGACGACCATGGCGACCTGGACCCATCGCGGGCCGAAGGCGTCGAGGAGTTTTCCGGCGATCCGTTGCGCGGCGCCGGAGTCGCCCATGACCCGGCCGACCATGGCGCCGAGGCCGATGGTGAGCATGGTGTCGCCGATCTGGTCTCCGATGCCTTCGGAGAGGACGTCGGGGATGTCGACCAGCGGGATCCCTCGGACGATGGCGACGGCCACGGCGACGAGCAGCAGCGCGGCGAAGCCGTTCAGCTTCAGCTTGGTCATCAGCAGGAGCAGGATCAACACGCTGATTCCGACCACGACGAGCGGCATGGCAGTTCCCCTTTGAACTGTGGGTCGAGTGGCAGGGCGTCAGGCAGGTCGACGTTCGGCGCCGACGAGATTGAGTCCGGCGTCGAGGATGCGCGTCAGCTGGGCGAGGTCGTCCGGGCTCGGATCGGTGAGCGGGGCGCGGACCGGGCCGACGGGCAGGCCTCGCAGCCTGGCAGCGGCCTTGACCAGCGAGACGGCGTACCCCGGAACCTGGTCGCGCAGGTCCACCAAGGGCACGTAGAAGCCGCGCAGCAGTTTGTCCACTGGTGCGTCGTCTTCGTCGTGCAGGGCGGTGAAGAAGGCCTTCGCGATTTCGGGGGCGAAGGCGTGGACAGCTGAGGAGTAGGCGGGTACGCCGACGGCGGCGTAGGCGCGAGCCTGGATTTCGGCGGTGGCCGCGCCGTTGAAGAAGAGGAATTCGCTGGGAGCCGCCAGTGTGAGGCGTTGGAGCCGGTCGAGGTCGCTACGGCCGTCTTTGAGGCCGATGACGGTCGGGATCTCCGCGATCTGGCGCAGGCCGGTGGCGGTGAAGGCGACTTGGTCGCGCTGGTAAGCGATGAGCGGCAGGCGGGTGCCCGCGGCGATCCGGCGCAGCTGCTCCACCAGGCCGTTTTGCGGGGCGTTGACCAGGTAATGGGGGAGGACCAGCAGGGCGTCAGCGCCGGCTTCTTCGGCGATCCGGGCGAATCGACGGGCTTGGGCCCAGCCGTAGCCGACGCCCGCGATCACCGGCACCTGGCCGCCGGCCATGTCGACCGCGATGGTGATGACGGTGCGGTACTCGTCCTCGTCCAACGCGCCGAACTCGCCAGTCCCGCACGCCGGGAACACCGCGCCCGGCCCGGCGGCGAGCTGCGTGGCCAGGTACGTCCGGTACGCGTCCGGGTCGAGGTCGCCGTCGTCCCGGAAGCTGGTGAGAGGGAAGGAAAGGACTCCGCCTGCCATGCCGTCGCGCAGCCGCTCGGTCACGACTTGAGGTGCCTGTACGGTGTTCGAGTACATGAACATATCCCTGTATGCAAACGGCGTCTACGTATGCAGATGAAGGTTAGACAGGTGAACGCTCGGGGTCAATGGCCGGCCCGAGCCGGATCTACGATGGAGTCATGTCGGAGGGTGAGGAAGGCCAGGCCAGGGGAGTCCGTGGCGTGAAATCGGCGGCCCGGACCGTCGCGCTGCTCGAGCTGCTCGCCGCGCGAGGTGACCGGCCGGCGCGCCTGGACGAGCTCGCCGCCGAGCTGGGCGTGCCGCGCAGCAGCATGTACCAGCTGCTGCAAACGCTCGTGGAGTGCCGCTGGGTGCGCACGGACGTCACCGGCTCCCTGTACGGGATCGGGATCCGTGCGCTGCTCACCGGCACCAGTTACCTCGACACCGACCGGCGCGTGCGCGTGATCCGCCCGTACCTGGACGAAGCCTCGGACGCGCTCGGCGAGACGATCCACCTGGCCCGGTTCGACAGCCCGGACGTCGTTTACCTCGCGACCCGCGAGTCCCACGAATACGTGCGCACGATAAGCCGCGTCGGCCGCCGGGTCCCGGCCCACGCCGGTGCGCTCGGCAAGGCACTGCTCGCCGAACGCCCCGACACGGAACTGCCCCTTCCGGCTGAGCCGTTCACCGCATTGACCGACCACACGCACACCGACCGCGCGTCGCTGCTGGCCGACCTGGAGCAGGTGCGTGAGCGCGGGTACTCGATCGAACACGAGGAGACGGTGCCGGGAATAGCGGGCTTCGGCTTCGCCCTGCGCTACGACAGTCCCGCGATCGACGCGATCAGTTGTTCGGTTCCGCTGGCCAGGCTCACCGTGGACCACGAATCCCGCATCGTGTCCGTCATGCGGGAGGTCCAGGCGAAGATCGAGACCATCCTGGCACCCGCTTTAGGCGCTCCAGACTGGCGTTGACCTGTCACGTTGTCTCCGGGTTTTGCGTCGGCAGGCCGGCCACGAGACCCGACACCACAGTGTGCCGGATTGCCTGACGCGAACCACTTGCTTCAGCGACAACGCATTGGTTCGCCGCGACGGCGGTACCGAGCAGGATCGCTACGACGAACAAGACGTTCGCCGAGCGTGCCTTGGCGCCAGGCCGCGCGGCGCCTGCGAACAGCTGGCCGGCTTCTCGGAGCGCCACCGGTCAAGAAGATCTTCGCCGTCGCCCTCGGGATCCTGACGGCGGCCGCAATGTCCGGTGAATGCCCTCCCCGCGCCCTCGACGCCAGTCCGGCGCGGGCAAAGAATGGGATTGTCGCACCGCCTTCGTCGACGGTGACGGCATTCCTGGGGTATGGAGGTCGGGGGAAAGATGAAGAAAACCGTTCTGGCCACAGCCATGCTCTTCGGGGTCGCCTTCGCCACAGCAGGCGTTGCGAACGCGGATCCGCGTCCCACTGCGGTCGCTTCGCCGGGCAGTAGCGCTTCGGTGGACGCCGTGTGGCATTACCACAGCACGTGGGCGAACGAAAACGCCTGCCGGTCGACGGGCAAGAACCTCGTCGCGCAGGGGGCGGTCCGCGCTTACACCTGCGAGTTCCACGACCACCCGCAGATCCCCACCTGGTCGCTTTACGTCCTGGACTGAACAGTCCCGATATCGGAGGTAGGAAATGCAGCGTCGTCTCATCACCGTCGCGGGAGCCGCGGCGGCCGCGTTGGCCACCGCGTTCGGTGCGAGCGCTCCGGCGTCGGCCCAGCCGGCCAACGCGGATTCCGTTTCGGCCACCTGCTCCGGCGCTTCGTGTGCCGGCAAGAGCCCGGTCTCGACCGGCTGCAGCACGGGGGCGCAGACCCTCACCAGCATCGTGGTGCTCGGTGCACCCGCCGCCAAGGAGTTCCTCGTGGAGCTCCGCTACTCCCCGGCGTGCCTGGCCAGCTGGACCACGGTGACCGACATCAACCAGCCGGACTGCCTCTATTCGGTGAGCGCCTGGCACGAAGCAGTCAACAACAGCAGCGGTGGCCGGACGCGCACCGCGGCCGTCGGCAGCGGATCCGCCTGCTCGGCTTCGACCGTCATGATGAACAAGGTCGGGCAGTCGACCCGGGCCTGTGCCTACAGCACGTGGGAAGGCCTCAACCGGTGCACCGCGTGGCGATGACCGGCTGACCACAACGCCTTCCTTCTCCCGGGACGCCCGGTGCGTCCGCGCCGGCGGTGATCGCCACGAGGCATCCGGCCGGCAGCAACCAGATTCCAGCGTCGGAGCACCTCATCGTCCAAGGAGTGGTCGTGCGCGCCCGAAGATCTCTCGCTCTGCTGTGTGTTTTCTCGTCACTGTGGTTCACGCCGGTCGTCGCGACCGCGGCGCCGGCGTCGACCGCACCCGAGGCGGACCTCGCGGCTCCAGCCGCGAGGCCCGCCGCGCCGGGCGCGATCCAGCTCGCCGAACGTGCCCGGGTTTTGGGGGACGGCTGGCAGAAGTCAGCCGACCGGGCCGTCGCCACCGCCGGCGACAGCACCGGATTCCACGTGCTGGTGGCCGACGCCCGCACGGGTTACGCGTGGGAGACGGCGGCTTCGCTGTCGGAGCCGGGGTTCGACACCGACGCCTGGATCGGCAACATCTGTGTGACGGCCTCGGGCGACCGGGCGGTCGTGGTCTACGCGCCGCGTACCTTCACCAACAAGGCCGTGCTGGCCGACCGCGGCGGCTTCACCGCGATCGTGGACCTCGTCGGCGGCACCGTCCGCAAGCTGGCCGTCCAGACCAGCCTGGCCTACTTCAACCCCGGCTGTGGCCCCACCGAGTCCGCGGTGCTCACCCAAGGCGGCGGCGAAGACCTGTCCGCCACGCGCCTGCTCGAGCTGGACACGGTCACCGGTTCGCTCGACAAGCCGATTCAGGTGCCTGGGCAGCTGACCTCGGCGGTGCCGGCGGTCGACGGCATCGTGGCCGCCGATTCGGGCGCGGTGGTCCGCGTGCGAGCAGACGGCAAGCGAACCGTGGTGACTCCGGCGAACGGAGTCCCGTACCGGCTGGCCGCCGACGCTGACGGTGGTGTGGTCTACGCGCAGGCCGAAGACGAGCACACGGCGTCCGTGCGCAGAGCGGACCTGAAGGGCGGCCGCGCGGTCACCACCCTCGTCACCGGGGGCCGCGCGGACGTCAGCGTCCGCTCCGGCCGCGGGGGACGGGTCTTCGTGACCGGCGCCAAGGCCGCCGGGACGGTCAGCCCGGCCGTCACGCTCGCCACTGTCCCCGACGACGCGGCGATGTCGCTTTCGGGGCAGCTCGCCGTCACGTCGGTGCGGCGCGTCCAGTCCCCCGACCCGCGGGTGGCACCGACCGACCCGGCGGCACCGCAGCGGGTGGACATCACGGCGACGTCGCTGACGACGAACCAGCCCTTCACCCTGTCGGTGACTCCCGCGGGCGCCCTCCCGGACGGCGCCGCGGCGAGCCCGGCGCTGGGCCGCGGCTCGGTCGCCGCCGGCAACCCGAACGACCCGGCCGACGGGGACCAGCGCGTCTGCTCGGTGGCCCGCAACGATCCCCGCAACCAGGCCATGCAGCCCAAGCCCCGCCAGGTCGAGTGGGCCGTCGACCAGGCGGTCCGCGGGGCGCTGACGGTGCCGCGTCCGGCCAACTGGAAGAACCTCGGCATGCCCGCCTACAGCCCGCAGGGCCTGTTCCCGTCGAAGGCTCTCGAGGGCGGCGGGTACGTGCCCGCCCAGATCTTGCTCGGCGTCGCCACCCAGGAGTCGAACACGTGGCAGGCGGCCCGCTTCGCCGTCCCAGGGGTGACCGCGAACCCGCTGATCGGCAACTACTTCGGCATCGACTACTACAACGACGACGACGGCGACGACTGGACGATCCGCTGGGACAAGGCCGACTGCGGCTACGGCGTCATGCAGATCACCGACGGCATGCGTCTGGCGGGCAAGGAGCGCCCGAACGAAACCGCGCTGCCCTACGACCAGCAGCGGGCGATCGCCCTCGACTTCGCCGCCAACGTCGCCCGCGGCCTGCAGATGCTGCAGGACAAGTGGAACGAGACCCGGCGCGCCGGGCTGCAGATCAACAACGGGACCGCCGACCGGCTGGAGAACTGGTTCTACGCTGTGTGGGCCTACAACTCCGGCTTCTACCGCAACGGCGGGAACGGGCAGCCGTGGGGCGTCGGCTGGCTCAACAACCCGGTGAACCCCCGCTACCCCGCCGACCGCACGCCGTTCATGGAGCAGTCGTACGCGGACTCCGCGCACCCGCAGGACTGGCCGTACCCGGAGAAGGTGCTGGGCTTCGCCGGCCACCCGATCGAGCTGATCGAGAGCCCGGGAACGCTCGTGTACGCCTTCCGGCCGTCCTGGTGGCTGTCGGACTCCGACCGCTACCGGGTGCAGCCCCCACCCATCCAGTTCTGCGATGCGAGCAACCAGTGCTACCCCGGGCAGCACTACCCGCCGCAGGCCGGTGACGTCCTCGGCGAACCGGCCGGGCCGTGCGCGCACAAGGACAGCGCCGGGCTGTACGACCTGAAGTGCTGGTACCACCAGTCGTCGACGTGGAAGGGCGACTGCCAGAACACCTGCGGGCGCGAACTGCTGCGGTTCGATCCCGGCTACGCCTACCAGGAGGACGCGACGAACTATCCGCCCGTCTGCTCCCTCGCGGGTCTCCCGGCCGGGGCGCTCGTCGTCGACAACCTCCCGCAGGACGTCCCGTCGGTCCGGCCGGGCTGCACCAAGCCACCCAGCTCCGGAACCTTCGCGTTCACCTTCAAGCAGGCCGCCGACGGCACCTACCCCGGCAAGGTCGACGTCCACCAGATCGGTGCCGCGTACGGCGGGCACTTCTGGATGAGCAACACGCACAGCTCCGCCGAACGCGAGGCCGTCGGCAGCTGGACGCTGAACCAGGCCCGCACCGGCCCGATGAAGATCCTGGTGCACCTGCCCGATCCGGGCGCCCGCACCAAGCTCGCCGAGTATCGCGTGAACGCCGACGGCGGTGACCGCGGGCGGTTCATCGGCCAGGAGGGTACCGGGAACCGCTGGGTGAGCATCGGCACGTACATGTTCACCGGCACCAAGCCCCGGGTCAGCCTGAGCAACCGCACCGCCGACGGCGACGGCACGGTCCGCATCGCCTGGGACGCCGTCGCGTTCGTCCCCGTCACCGGGCAGTACCACGAGGAGGCCGTCGAGGCGGCCGCCGTCTACGACGAGGACCAGGACATCGACACGGCGGCGCCCGCGTCGTGGCTGGCCGGCCCCATCGCCAGCAGTGAAAGCCTTTACCAGTGGGGCCGTGACTCGGCGAACAGCATCCTCTCGGCCGCCGGGCTCGGCGCCGCGACGAAACAGGCGATCAGCCGGTGGAAGCAGCAGGTGGATGCGGCAGGGGCGGACCCGGTCAACCACCCCGACGGGACCAGCGCCGGGACGTGGATCGGCTTCGCGCAGCCGTACACCGACCGGCCGGCGAGCAACCAGCGGCCGAGCTCGTTCGACGACGTGGACCGGTTCAAGATCCGGGCCAAGGCGACCGTGTCGTTCGTGACCGGCGACGACGGCAAGATCATCCCGGGCACCGAGTACGCCGAATACGACCACCGCACCGGCAACTCCCACCTGCCGCCGTTCGTGGTCGACCTGTTCGGGGCGCTCGAACAGGACTACGGGATCACCCGGCCGAACCTGTGGTACCGGATGGTGGACCTCAACGTCCACGACGGGGCCTGGCGGGCCGCCGACCCCGGCCGCGACGGCAAGCTGCCCGGCCGGGCGTACGCCGACGGGCGCCAGGCGCCGCAGCTGACCGACGGGACCGGAACGGCCGCGCCGAACAACGCGTCGTGCGTCAAGGCGCAGACGACGGGTGGCGGCTCGACCGGCTACCGGCCGATCCTCAGCCAGTCCGGGCCGATGGACGCCGCGACCGCCTGGCGGGACCGGATCGAGAGCGACGGGCGCCTGCCCGCGGGGCTCAAGCAACTGGTGGACGACGTCTGGGACATCTTCTTCAACGCCGGGGCCGTGGCCGGGGTCAACGCGGCCCTGTTCAACGACGCACCGCCCATCTGGCAGGAACTGAACTTCCTGGCCTGCGCGGACGGGACCGTGCGCAAGGTGGACCAGTGGACGCCGATCTTGCGGGCCAGCTGGATGCCGGACAACTACCTCTACCACCGGGGCCTGGCCATCGACCGGAACGGGAACCGGACCGGCAGTGCGGCGCCCGTGCTGCGGGGTGACTGGTTCGACTTCACCAAGGTGCCCGAGGTCGCCTCGGACACCGCCTACGGACCGTGCCGGGGCATAAGCCTCAACGAGCGGGCCGGAAACCCGTGGGAGATGACCCCGGTCATCCCGGCCGACCCGGGGGCCAACCCGCCGTTCAAGAGGTTCTGCTTCACCGCCTGATTTCGGCGGAAACCGGACGTCGTCGGAAAAACTGTGGCATAGTCCCCTCGTTCGCGGAGTGCGCGTGCGGGGGGACTTGCCCATGTCGTCGAACACTGACCGAGGCGTAGCCGGTAAAGCGCCATCCGAAGCACCTTTGCTCGGCGTCCTGCTGCGCCGGTGGCGTGAGCGGGCGCTGCTGACCCAGGGACAACTGGCCGAACGGGCCGGGTTGAACGTCCGCACGGTGCGCCGGCTGGAAGCGGGGGAACCCCTCCGGCCGCGCAGTGCCTCCGTGCGATCGCTGGCCGAAGCGCTGGCCCTCGATCCCGCCGAGCTGGAGACGCTGACCCGCGCGGTCACCGGAGCACCGGAAACCCCTCCCCAGCACCGAGTCCGGCCTCGTCAGCTGCCTGCCGACGTCGGGGGCTTCGTCGGCCGGGCGGCGGAGCTCGCCGCGTTGACCGACGTCCGGGACGCGGAGGTCACCGCCATCGACGGCATGGCCGGCGTCGGCAAGACCGCGCTCGCCGTCCGGGCCGCCCACCACCTGGCGCCCCGTTACCCCGACGGGGACCTGTTCGTCGACCTGCACGGCCACGCGCCGACCGTCGCCGCCGCGGATCCCGCCGACCTGCTCGCCCGCCTGCTGAGTGTCCTCGGGGTGGACGGCGAGTCGATTCCCGTGCACGTCGACGACCGCGCGGCGCTCTACCGCAGCGTGCTGGCGGACCGCCGGATGCTGATCGTCCTCGACAACGCCGCCGACGAGACGCAGGTGCAGCCGCTGCTGCCGGGCGCGGGCGGGTCCCGGGTGCTGATCACGAGCCGACGTCGGTTGGTCGCCCTGACCGGCGCGCGGACGGTGTCCGTGGACGTCCTGCCCGAACCGGAAGCGATCGCGCTGTTCGCCGCCTCCGCCGGGCGCGAACGCGTCGCGGGCGCGGCGCCCGGGGTACTGGCCGAACTTGCCCGCTGCTGCGGGCGGCTGCCACTGGCTGTGCGTCTGGCCGCGGCCCGGCTGAGAGCTCACCCGGCGTGGACCGTCGAATACCTGCTTCGGCGGCTGCAGGAGGGGCAGCCGCTCGGGGAGCTCTACGGCGGGGAGCACAGCGTCACCGCCGCGCTCGACCTGTCGTACCGGGACCTGCCACCCCCGCTGGCTCGTGCGTACCGCCTGCTGAGCCTGCATCCCGGCGTCCACCTCACGCCGGATGCCGCCGCGGCCGCGCTCGGCACGTCCGCCGCCTCGCCGGCGCTGGAACAATTGCTGGAAGTGCACCTGCTCCAGGAGCCGGCACTCGGCCGGTACACTTTCCACGACCTGATCCGTGCCCACGCGGTGGCCGCGGCCGAGGCCGAGGAGCCCGAAGCGGAACGCCGCGGCGTCCTCACCCGCCTGCTGGATCACTACTGCGAGAACGCATCCGCGGTGCTGGACCACCTGTATCCCTACGAAGCGGACACACGTCCCCGGCTGACGAGGCGACGAACCGAAGCACCGGCAGACCCGGGCGGCTGGCTCGAGACCGAGCTGCCGAACCTGCTTCCCCTCGCCCGGTTCGCCTCCGAAACCGGTTACCGCGAGCACGCGGGACACCTCGCCGGCACGTTGCACCGGTGCCTGCGGACCCGCGGGCGTTACGCGGAGGCCGAGAGCCTGCACCGGAAAGCGCTGTCGGCGGCGCGAGCGGCCGACGATCGCGCCGGCGAGCTGGAAGCGCTGATCGGTCTCGCCGAGCTGGACAGCCTGCAGGGCAACCACGACCAAGCGATCGGGAAAGCCGCGTGCGCCCTGGAAATCGCGCGCGACGTCGGGCACGAAGCGGGTGAGCTGCGGGCGCTGATCAGCCTCGGTTTCGCCCACCTCGAGCAAATGGACCTCAAAGAAGCGGCCGACCACTACCGGCGAGCGCTGGACACCGCCCGCGCGGCGGGCCACCGCACCGGGGAGCTGGACGCGCTGATCGGTTCCGGTCACGTCGATCGCGTGCTGGGTGACGATGACAGCGCGATCGCGAACCTGACGGAGGCACTGCGCATCGCCCGCGCGATCGGCCACCGCACCAGCGAGTCACGAGCGCTGATCGGCCTCGGCTACGTCCAGCTGAAGCGAGCCGAACTCGCGCCGGCGGCCGGCCGGTTCGAACGCGCGCTGGAGTTGGCTCGCGCCACCGGTTATCGCGTCGGTGAGCTCAGCAGCCTCGCGGCTCTCGGCGACCTGCACCACCTCCAGGGCCGCCACGACGCGGCCCGCCGGTGCTTCGAAGAGATCGCCGGGTTGTCCCGGCGGATCGGCAACCGCAACTGGGAGTTCGAAGCCATCCACAGCCTCGGCCGCTTGGATCACGACGCCAGCCGGCCCGAGCAGGCGCTCGACAGGCACGAGCAAGCGCTTCACCTTGCGGAAGAACTGCACCAGCCCGGCGACCAGGCCCGAGCCCACGACGGCCTCGCCCACGCCCACGACGCGCTCGGTCGGCGGGGGCAGGCCCGCGACCACTGGGCCCGGGCGCTAGCCCTGCTGACCGCCCTCGGTATCACCGAGACCGACGAACGAGGAGTCGACGTCAAGACCCTTGGTGGCCGCCTTAATAAGCAACGCTGACAACGCTCTTTCGGGCAGACCGCTTCCGAGAGCAGTGGGTGGACGCCAGCTGGCACCTCGGTGATCTCCAGCCGCAGAATGTCGTGGACAATCAGCACCGCAGGGCGGCAACGTCGACGACTTCGTCGGCGACGAGGAGAGAGCGGTATCCCCACGAAAGCACCGTCCGGGCTGGGGCGACGGTCGCCATGGTGAGCCGGTCGGCGCGTGGCCATCAGCGCGGCGTTGTGCTCCGCCGCGCCGATGTCCACCCGCAGCTGGGGATACCGCACCGTCATACGCCGTGCTCGCGCAGCCAGCCGAGCGCGCGGGCCCAGGCGGCGGGCGCGTCGGCGGGGCTGTACTCGTCGCGGTAGTCGGCGAAGAACCCGTGGGCGGCGTCCGGGTAGACGACGAACTCGACCTCCGGAACCGGCGCCGGCCGCGCCGCCAGTGCCGCGCGCATCGCGTCCACGGTCGCTTCCGGGATGACGGCGTCCTTGCCGGCGTACAGGCCGAGCACCGGCGTCCGGAGTTCGCCGGCCAGGTCGATCGGGTGGCGGGGGAACAGTGCCCGGTCCGGCTGGAGGTTGCTCACGGAGTCGTCGAGCACGCCGTACCACGACACCGCGGCGGCGACCTGGCGGTGGGCCGCGAACAGCCACGTCCAGCGCGCGCCCCAGGAGAACCCGTTGACGCCGACGCGGGCCGGGTCGCCGCCGTGGGCGGTGGCCCAGTCGAGCACGGCGTCGAGGTCGGCCATGACCTGGTCGTCGGGGATGCGCTGGAGCAGTTCGGTGACGAGCCGGTCGACGTCGGGGAAGTCGTCCGGGTCGCCTTGCGGGGTCATGAGGTCCGCGGCGACGGCCAGGTAGCCCGCGTGGGCGAACCGACGGGTGACGTCTTCGAGGTAGGGGTGCAGGCCGAACGACTCGGACAGCACCAGCACCACCGGCAGCGTCGCGCTCCCCTCCGGGCGCGCGACGTAGGCGGGCACGTCGTGGCCGGGGCCCGGGATCGCCACGCGGGCGGTGACCAGCCCGGCCGGGCTGGTGCGGATCACGGTCTTCGCCGCGGCCGAGCTGACCGGCTGCGGGTAGCGCTCGAGGGACTTGACTCTGGTCATTCCGGGTTCTCTCCTGGGTGGGGGTGACGAAGGCGGTAGCCGGCTCGCGGGCCGGTGGCTTCGCCGGCTTCGAAGGCCGTCCGGCCGTTGAGGACGACCAGTTCGATGCCGGCCGAGCTCCGCGTCGGGTCGGTGAAGGTGGCGCGGTCGGCGACGGTGGCCGGGTCGAAGAGAACGAGGTCGGCCGCCGCGCCGGCGGTGATGACGCCGCGGCCGGTCAGCCCGAAGGCCGCCGCGGTGCGCGACGTCATCTTCGCGATGGCCTCTTCCCAAGACAGGAGGCCGGTTTCGCGGACGTAGTGAGCGAGCACCCGGGTGAAGGTGCCGAACCCGCGGGGGTGCGGCTTGCCGCTGCCGCCCGGCGGCGCGCCGTCGGATCCGACGAGAGCGCGCGGGTGCAGCAGGGCGTCGGTGACGTCGGCGGGCGACATGGCGAAGACGCTCATCCAGGCGGTCAGCTCACTGGCGACGAGCAGGTCGGTCAGCACCTCGAAAGGCCGCCGTCGCGTCCGCTCGGCGAGTTCGGTGAGCGTGTGGCCTTCAGCGCCGGTGTCCCGGGCGCTCGCGACGAGCACGCGGTCCCAGCCGGATCCGGCGACCCAGTTCTCCCAGGTGCCGTCGTCGGTCTCGATGTCGTGTTCCGCGCGGCGCAGGGCGCCGGGATCGCGCAAGCGGTCCAGGGTCGCCGCGTGCCCGCCGTCGTGGAACCACGGCGGCAGGCAAGCCGACAGCAGGGTGCTGTTGGCTTCGTAGGGGTAGACGTCGTGGTGGACGCGGATTCCCTCGTTCCACGCCTCGTCCATGAGGCGCAGCGCCTTCGGCACCGACCCCCACGCCGGCCGCCCGGCCGCCTTGAGGTGGGACACCTGCAACCGGCACCCGGCCCGGCGCGCCACCTCGATCGCTTCGCCGACGGCCTCCAGCAGCCGGCCGCCCTCGTTGCGCAGGTGAGTGGCGTACACCGCGCCGGGCGGCAGTGCGGTGGCGAGCGCGGCGAGTTCGTCGACGTCGCCGTACACGCCCGGCGGGTAGATGAGGCCGGACGACAACCCGGCCGCTCCCGCGTCGAGCGCGGCGGACAGCTCGGCCTTCATCCGGGCCAGTTCGTCCGCGGTGGGCCGGCGATCGGCCATGCCCAGCACCGCGGCCCGGATCGGCTGGTGCCCGGCCAGCGGGACGACGTTGGTGGGGTACCCGCGGGTGTCCGCGGTGGCGTACCACTCGTCCACAGTGGACCAATCGCAGGAGAAAGCCGGGTACAGGCGACCGCACAGGCGCTCGATCTCGGTGCGCCGATCGGGCGGGCAGGGGGCGGGGGCGAATCCGCAGTTGCCGACCACCTCGGTGGTCACGCCTTGGCTGAGCTTGGCGACGTCGGTGCCGGCCAGCAGCGGCGCGTTGTCGGCGTGGGAGTGGGCGTCGATGAAGCCCGGGGCGAGCACGAGCCCGTCGGCGTCCACGACGCGGTCGGCCTCACGCAGCTGCCCGCGCTTCGCCGTCACGGCGATCTTCCCCTCCGCGAGCAGGACGTCGGAGGCAGTGGCCGGCGCGCCGGTGCCGTCGATCACCGTCGCGCCGCGGATCAGGGTGGTGGTCACGGTCAGAACTTGCCGTTGCCGTTGCGCCACTGCTCGCGCGGCGGGATTCGTTCGAGCACGTCCCAGTGCTCGGCGATGAGGCCGTCGTGGACGCGGAAGAGGTCGTAGAAGGCGGTGTGCTCGCCGGCGAGCCGGCCTTCCGCCATGGTCAGGCAGAAGTCGCCTTCCCCGAGCGTCCGGTGCAGGGCGGTGTACTCGACGTCGTCGGCCGCGAACCACCACGGCCGGGAGGGGTCGGCGGTGGCGTGGTGTTCGACGTAGCCCGCGCCGACCGGCTCCGGTGGCTCTCCCGAGACCAGCGCGCGGACGAACGCCGCCGCCACCTGCTTGGTCCGGTCCGTGCGGGCGGGATCGCCTCGCTCGACGGTGCCGTCGGTCGTGCTCTGCCCGGCGTACGGCTGCAGGTTGTCCCAGTGCTCGACGATGCGTCCGTCTTCCCAGCGGTGCACCTCGAAGCCGACGACTTCGCCCAGTGGCGCGAGGAAGTACTCGAGGTGGGCGAAGCTGATGTCGCCGTCCTGGAACGTCCGGAGCGGGCGCACCCGGCTGCTGCCGGCCGGCAGCGAGTCGAGGAACTCGAGCAGAGCGCCGAAGCCGTCGCCGAGGGCGAGGTTGTGCTGCACGTAGCGCCGGGAGTCGAAGTAGGAGAGGGGATGCCGGTCCCCGGTCTCGATGCTGTTCTGGATCGCGGCGGTCCGCTCGCGGATCGGCGGGGCGGTATCCGGCTTGTCGGTGGTCACGACAGCGATCATGCGCGGGATCTCCTTTCTGCCTGCTAATGTGCAGGAAATCTCTATTCAAGCGATCCATTTTGATGGATTTCTCCGCAGGAGTTGCCGTGCAGTTGACGGAGCGCGACCTCGAGCTGGTCGACGCCGTGCAGGTCAACCCGCGGGCCGGGTGGTCGGCGATCGCCGGGCCGCTGGGGTTCTCGGCCGTCACGGCGGCGCGGCGGTGGGCCGCGCTGGCGGCCGGGGGCGCGGTGTGGACGGGCGCGGT
Source organism: Amycolatopsis sp. cmx-4-37 (assembly GCA_049998055.1). Taxonomy (GTDB): domain Bacteria; phylum Actinomycetota; class Actinomycetes; order Mycobacteriales; family Pseudonocardiaceae; genus Amycolatopsis. The sequence continues at coordinate 98,854 of JAEBEK010000015.1, forward strand.
GATGGGACCGCTGCTCTTCCGCGGCGCCGTGGTCGAGTTCGCCTGCCGCCCCGGGGCGATCGCCCCGCTCATCGACGCCCTGAACGCCATGCCGGACGTGCTCACGGTCGGCCGTACGGTGGGCGAGTTCGACGTGTACGCGCTGACCGCCGCGCCGACGACGCCGGCGCTGATCGACTCGTTGAGCGGGCGGTTCGCCGGGCTCCCGGCGGACCGGCTGCGCGCCCGGCCGTACACCCGGGTGCACGGGGGTCCGCAGTGGCGGCTCAACGTCCTGAACCCCACCCAGTCCGCCCAAGTCCGCGCCCCGGGCCGGCCCGCGGGGGAGATCGCCGGGCTGACTGCCGCCGACCGCGCGCTTTTCTTCGCTTTGGCCCACGACGCCCGGCGTTCCTACGCGGACCTCGCGGACGATCTTTCCGTGCCGCCGCAGGTGATCCGGCGCCGGCTGGACCTCCTGCGCCGGTCGGGCTGGGTGAGCCTGCGCGCCGACCTGGCGCGGCCACTGGCCGGGTGGCCCCTGGCCGCGCTGGTGTGGCTGTCGGTGCCGCACGCGGCCCGGCCGCAGCTCGCCCACGACCTCGGTGCCCGGGCCGCGGTCCGGTTCTGCGCGAGCACCGTTTCGCCGGCCAATCTGGTGGCGATCGTGAACCTGCGTGCTCCGGAAGAACTCGACGACGTCCTCATCGCCCTGGCGGCCGACCTGCCTTCGGTGGTCGTGTGTGAATACCGGCTGATCCTGCGGCTGCACAAGGTGAACGGGCACATCCTCGACACCGAGGGCCGATCCGTGCGGGTGGTCCCCGTCGACCCGTGGATCGACGATCCCGTCTCGGAACGCTGAAGTCAGCCGGCGCCCCCATCGCTGCCGTCGACCCACCAGGAACCGCGTCGGCCGCCACTACTGGTCGATCTACCAGGCCGAGGCATCCGGACAAGGACAGCTGAGCGACGAGCAGTTGCCGCAAGATCCGCAGCCTCCATCGCAAGGAGGGCGCCGCGCGCCTCAACGCCATCGTGGCGGTCAAGCGGTCAAGCGGTCCAGTGCGGACTGGCTCTGTTCGTCCGCGGCGCGGTAGATCACCAGTAGCTGGTCCGGATCCTGCAGAGGCGCAAGGGTTTCGAAGTCGACGGTGATCGCGCCGGCGTCGGGGTGCCGCAGCACCTTGCGCCCGCGGCCGTTGACCTTGACGTCCCGCTCGGCCCACAGACGCGCGAACTCATCGTTGCCGGCAGTGATCTCGATGATGAGGTCGGCCAGTACGCGGTCCTCCGGGTGCGCGGCCCACGCGGCGCGGAGGTGAGCGATCCCCTCCCGCACGACCCGTTCGCGGTCGGCGTAGAACTCGCGCGTCGTCGGATGCATCAGGCACAGCCACATCATGTTCCGCTGCCGCGGCGGTAGTGTCCCGAAATCCAGGAGCAGCCGGGCCATTGCGGGGTTCCAGCTCAGGATGTCGTAGCGGTGGTTCAGCACCATGGCCGGCAAGGGCGCCACGTCGGCCACGAGCCGGGCCAGCGACGGCGCCGCGGTGGTGGCCGGCTTGCCGGTGTCGCGGGGGCGCCGCCGGGTCAGGTCGAAGAGGTAGGCGCGTTCGTCGGGCGCCAGCCGCAGCGTCCGCGACAGCGCCTCCACCACGTCGGCCGACGGCCGCAACCCGCGCCCCTGTTCAAGCCGGACGACGTAGTCGATGCTCACCCCGGACAGCTCGGCGACCTCTTCGCGGCGCAGCCCCGGAGTCCGCCGGGCCTGCCCACGTGGGCGCAGCCCGAAATCCTGCGGATCCAGGCGCTCACGCCGGGTCCGCAGGAATACGGCGAGTTCCTCGGTCGGGTCCAAGGCGTGAGTGATCATGCCTGGTTCAACCGCCGGGGTAGGACTGGTGTTCCCAGGAAGGTCTTTCCCTTACCCCGGGCCCCCGGTCTTCCCAGACTGGTGGCCGACGACGAACCACGAACACAGGAGGATCCGATGGCGCTCACCCTCGACACCTACCGGCTGCTGGGTCGCTCCGGGCTACGGGTTTCACCGCTGGCACTGGGCACGGCGACTTTCGGCACCGAGTGGGGCTGGGGCGCCGAGCGGGACGACGCGCGCCGGCTGTTCGACACCTACGTCGAGCGCGGCGGCAACTTCATCGACACCGCCGCCACCTACACCGACGGCACCTCCGAGCGCATGCTGGGCGAGTTCACCCGCGACAACCGCGAGAGCCTGGTGCTGGCGACGAAGTACACGACGCTGCGCCGGCCCGGCGACCCGAACTCCGGCGGCCCGCACCGCAAAAGCCTGCTCGCGTCGGTGGAAGCCAGCCTGCGGCAGCTGAACACGGACTACCTCGATCTCCTCTACCTGCACGTGTGGGATTTCACGACGCCGGTAGAGGAGGTCCTGCGGGGCCTGGACGACCTGGTCCGGGCCGGAAAGGTGCTGTACGTCGCGATGTCCAACGTCCCGGCCTGGGAGGTTTCGCGCATGCAGGCGATCGCCGACCTGCGCGGCTGGTCGCCGCTGGTGGCGCTGCAGATCGAGTACAGCCTGATCAACCGGGCCGCGGAACGTGACCTGATTCCCATGGCCCGGGCGATGGGGCTGGGAGTGACTCCGTATTCACCGCTCGGCGGCGGGGTGCTCTCGGGCAAGTACAGCCGCGCCGACCTGACAGCGGCGAGCGCCGAACCCGGCGAAAGCAGCCGCAAGAGCTTCAACGCCGCCTTGGGCATGGTCACCGAACGCACCATCGCCGTCGCCGAGGTCGTGCGGGAGATCGCCGCAGAGGTGAGTCACACACCCGCCCAGGTCGCGCTGGCCTGGACGCTGCAGAACCCGGGGGTGACGGCACCCGTCGTAGGCGCTCGCACCCTCGAGCAACTGGAGGGCAATCTGGGTGCCCTGGAGGTCGGCTTCACGGCGGACCAGCTGGCCCGGCTCGACGAGGTCAGCCGGATCGACCTCGGTCACCCGCACGACATCCTCGCCGGTGACCACCTCCGCCGGGCGACCCGTGGCGACCTGAAGATCGAAAGCCGCGGCTGACCGCCATCCCGACAGGACCGACGAGCGAATCCGCCTTCGAGCCGAGCGCGGTGCGCGGTCGGAGGCAGGACACAGGTTGTCAGGTCTGAACCGAACGCGCGCCGACGATTGACACCATTGACGCCGCGAGTGAAACTTTCTCGCAGAACATGATCTCCTCTCGCGCCACTGTTGGTCACCACGTCAGGGTCGGCAAGCCTCGGGTGTGTGTCGCCCGCTGACCCGGATTCGGCTTCAAATCGCGTCCTGAGTTTTCAGGCAGCACGAGTGCAGCAGTACTGACGACGTTGTCAAACTGCGTCCGAAGCCATCTTCGGGGCGGCGCAGGCGGTACGCGTCAGCGGTGGCAGGGCCCCGTGACCGTGATCACCGCACTCCGGACCCGGAAGTGGACCGCTGACGCGTCCCGAACCCGTTGACGTGACGAACGGAGCACCCGCGTGAAGCACCCAAGCCCCTTCGGCATCACCGTCCTCGTGGTGGCGACCGCGTTGTCGGTTGGTGCGGCTACGAAGCCGCCCACGCCGGCGCCGGCCACGAACGCCGCCGCGGCCGTCTGCAACAAGTACTGCGAGCCCCGGGACCCCTCGCTGAGCACCCAGGACCGGGTCCCGGTCACCGCCACGCCGGCTTCCCGCACAGTGGCGCTGCACTTCGACGACGCCGACGCGCTGGGCTGGGCGTCGATCGACAACGGTGCGGCCGGTGACGAGGTCTGGCTGGACCGGTCGATGGACGGCGGCCGGACCTGGAACTCGGGCAGCAAGCTGGGCGACGCCCGCACCCCCGCCGGCAGCCGTGGCTGGCGCACTCAGATGTACAACGTCGACGACTGGAACGCCCAGGGGATCGGGGCGCTGCGGGCCTGCGGTCAAGCGACCGGCGGCACGACCATCGCGTGCACCGCGTGGGCGCGGGCCACGTGGAACGCGGGCGACCGGCGGGCGGCCGCGGCCACCGCCTTGATGATGTCCTACGACCGCGGCACCAAGCTCTTCGGCGGCAACGGCTGGTGGACCAGCGCCAACGCGCTGACCGCCGTCATCGACCACGCCCGGGTCAGCGGTATGGGCAGCTACCGGTACGCGATCGCCGACACCTACGACAAGAACCTCGGCGCCCAGGGCGGCAACTTCACCAACGAGTACCTCGACGACACCGGCTGGTGGGGTCTGGCGTGGGTGGACGCCTACGACCTGACCGGCGACAGCCGCTACCTGACCACCGCTCGCGCCGACGCGGACCACATGTTCGCGAACTGGAACGGCACGTGCGGCGGTGGCGTCCGGTGGAGCACGACCGGCAACTACAAGAACGCGATCACCAACGAGCTGTTCCTGCAGCTGACTTCGGCCCTGCACAACCGCATTCCCGGTGACACCACCTACCTCACCCGGGCGAAGAACGAGTGGAGCTGGTTCAAGAGCAGCGGGATGATCAACGGTGACCACCTGATCAACGACGGCCTGACCGACTCGTGCGCCAACAACGGTCAGCAGACGTGGACGTACAACCAGGGCGTGGTGCTGGCCGGCCTGACCGAGCTGTCCCGGGCCACCGGTGACGCCTCGCTGCTCGACACCGCCCGCGGTCTGGCCGACGCCTCGAGCGTCAAGCTGCAGACCGGCGGAGTGCTGCGGGAGCCGGGCGAAGGCGACGGCTGCACCGGTGACGGTCCCAGTTTCAAGGGCGCCTACGTCCGCGGGCTGGGCAAGCTCAGCTCGCAGCTGGGCGACCACCCCTACGCCGCAAGGCTGCGGAGCTGGGCCGATACCGCGTACGCCAAGGACCGCAACACCCTCGACCAGTACGGCCCGCACTGGGCCGGCGGCAACGGCACCAGCGACTACGGCTGCCAGCACAGCGCACTCGACCTGCTCGACGCCACGGGCTGAACATCCGGTGAGGAGTCGGTCGCCGTGATCCGGTTTTACACGCGCCGGCTGTCCGGGGGCTCGGCTTGCACAACCGGAAAGTCTTTCCGTATAGTCCAAGCGGAAAGGTATTCCGCTTATCTTGCCGTATGGCACCACCAGGAGAAACCCGTGCAGTACCGCACTCTCGGCCGCACCGGCATCAAGGTCAGCCCCTTTGCCCTGGGCACGATGATGTTCGCCACCTCCTTCGGCAATCCCGACCCCGACGACTCGGCCCGCATCATCCACAAGGCCCTCGACGCGGGCATCAACTTCCTCGACACCGCCGACGCCTACGGCGACTCCGAAGACGTGGTCGGCAAGGCACTGAAGGGCCGGCGGGACGATGTCGTGCTGGCCACCAAGTTCGGCCGGCCCGTCGACGATGACCTCCACCACCGCGGGACCTCACGCCGGTGGATCGTCGCTGCCGTGGAGAACTCCCTGCGCCGCCTCCAGACGGACTACATCGACCTCTACCAGATCCACCGCGCCGATCCCGACACCGACATCGAGGAAACCCTCTCCGCGCTCACCGACCTGATCCGCAGCGGCAAGGTGCGCGCGATCGGCACCTCCCAGACCCCCGCCTCCGACATCGTCGAGGCCCAATGGGTGGCTGAACGGCGCGGACTGGCCCGGTTCCGCACCGAGCAGTGCGCCTACTCCATCCTCAACCGCGGTGCCGAACGCGAAGTGCTGCCGGCCGTGGAGCGCTTCGGCATGGGCGCGATGATCTGGGGACCGCTCGGCCAGGGCATGCTCACCGGCCGTGTCCGCCGGGGCAAAGCCAACGACCTGCGCCGCGCGGGCATGCTGCGGCACCTCAACGACGAGCGCCGCGTCGACGTCGTGGAACAGCTCGTCCCGCTCGCCGCCGAGGCCGGGATCTCCCTCATCCACCTGGCCCTGGCTTTCGTCGTCGCCCACCCCGGCGTGACCAGTGCGCTGCTGGGCCCGCGCACCATGGCCCACTTCGACGACCTCCTCGCCGGCGCCGAGGTCACCCTCACCGACGACATCCTCGACCGCATCGACGAGATCGTCCCGCCCGGCACGGACGTCAGCCCGCTGGACCAGGACTACCGTCCGCCGGCTCTGCTCGACCCCACCCTGCGACGTCGCCCTCCGGCGAGTCGTGCGGTGGCCTGACCTGCTGCTCCGGCACGAGCCGGCCGCGTCTCGCGCGCGGCCGGGCCGAACCGTTGCCGTTACCGCGGGGATTCCGCACCGTCCGGGCTCTCCTCGGCGACCCATTGGGCGAGCGCCGCGAGGGTGGTTTCGACGCTGCCGGCCATGTACTCGCGCAGAGCTTCCAGGTCGGCCCGGTTCCGGCCCAGCACCGGGTCGAAGCGCAGCAGCCGCCAGGACTGGCGGACCAGGGTTCCGCTCCCTTGGGCACGGAAATCCCACGCCCAGCGGACAATGCCGTCGTCGGTGCCACCGACGACGAAGCTGAAAGCGGTTCCCGGGTCGGCTCGCTCCACTTGGGACCGGGTGGTCCATTCCCGGTCGTCCCTGCGGTTGGCGCCGCTGAACCACGCGCCCGGCCACGGGCCGTCGCCGTCGTCGTAGGCGACGCCGCTCGCCGTGGGGCTCCACCGGCTGATCGCGGAGACGTCGCTGACCAGCTCGTAGACGCGAGCGGGGGCGGCGTCGACCCACGCGCTCCTCGTGAAGGCGAAGCCGGTCACGTCGAGAGTCGTCGAGGTGCCGGGGTCACTGGTGATGTTCACCGTGCAAGCCCACCCGCGCGGGCGCCCGGCAGCCAGCCCCGCCGTTGCCTACCCCCAGCTGGGTCAGGCTGACGGCGGCGATGCGATCGATACTGGAGCCATGACCGGAAAGACGCAGCTCGGGGCCTTCCTCCAGACGCGGCGAGCCCAGGTGCGCCCCGAAGACGCGGGGATGCCGACCTACGGCGAACGCCGGCGCGTGCCGGGGCTGCGCCGGGAAGAGCTGGCCTTGCTGGCCGGGGTGAGTGCCTCGTACTACACCCGGCTGGAGCAGGGACAGTCCCTCAGCGCCTCGGCCGAGGTCCTCGACGCGATCGCCGGTGCACTGCGGCTGGACGACTCGGAGCGGCGGCACCTGCACGACCTCGCCCGGGCCGACCGGCGCCGCCCGCGGAACCGGCGTCCGGCGCCGGAGCGGGTGACCGAAGCGGCCGGCCAGCTGCTGGACGCCTTGGCGGGAGTGCCCGCGATCGTGCTCGGCCGGCGCAGTGACGTCCTGGCCTGGAACCGGCTGGGCCACGCGCTGTTCGCCGGGCACCTGGACTTCGCCACCCCGACGAGGCCCGCCGAACGCCCGAACATGGCCCGGTTCGTGTTCCTCGACAGCCACACCCGCGAGCTGTACGCCGACTGGGCGAGCAAAGCCCGCGCGGTGGTCGGGAACCTGCGGCTGGTGACGGGGGAGTACCCGGACGACGCGGCGCTGCACGCCCTGGTGGGGGAGCTCAGCGCCAAGAGCGCCGAGTTCGCCGCGATGTGGGCCGATCACCGGGTCAAGGCCTGCGCGGTCGCCCCGTACGAGATGCGGCACCCGCTCGTCGGGTCCCTCACCGTCCTGCAGCAGACCCTCAGCAGCGGTCCGGGCCCCGCCGTCGTCGTCGCGACGACCGAGCCGGACTCGTCCGCCCGCGCGGCGCTGACGCTGCTCGGCCAGGCGGTCGAGCACGACACCGTCCCGGCGCCCGCGTCGACGCCGGTCTGACCCGGGCCGTCCGGCCCGGCTGAACCCACCACACCCCCGCGCGCCGGTGTGTCGCTGACGCGCGCTTGAAAACAAGTGAAGGAACCATGTTGCCCAAGAAGCTGCCCTGGTACACGGCGCCGGCGTCCGTCCTGGCCGCCGCGAGCGTCGCGCTGGCCGCCACGCCCGCGTCCGCGGTCTCCGCCCCGCTGCACGGCGCGCGGATCGCCGCCCACTTCGACCTGGCCGCGGGGCAAACGCCGGAGAACGTCGCGTTGACGCCCGGGGGCGCCGCCGATGTCACGTTCGCGGCGGGACGCCAGCTCGCCGAAATCTCCCCGGGCGGCGCCGTTCGCGTCCTGGCCACCCTGCCCGCGCCCGCCGACGGGGGAGTCCACACCCCGGTGCTCGGGTTCCCGCTCACCGTCGGCATCACCCGGGCCGGCGACGGCACCCGGTACTTCCTCTACGCCACCGGCACACCCGACCTCACCGGCGTCTGGCGGCTGCGCCCCGGCGGCCGTCCCCAGCGGATCGCCGCGCTCCCGGCCCGGGGCCTGCCCAACGGCCTGGCCCTCGACCAGGCCACCGGCACCCTGTACGTCACGGACTCGGTGCTCGGCACCATCTGGCGGGTGCCGTCGGCCGGCGGGACCCCCGTCGCCTGGTCGGCCGCTCCGGAACTGGCGGCCGCGGGCTTCCTCGGCGCCAACGGCCTGAAGCTGCGCGGAGGTGCGGTGTGGGCCACGAACCTCGACCGGGGCACCGTGCTGCGCATCCCGATCCTGCGCGACGGCAGCGCCGGCGCGGTGCGAACCGTGGCCACCGGGCTGGCGGGCATCGACGACTTCGCTTTCACCGGCCGCGGGGACGAACTGCTCGCCGCGCTCAACGGCCCCGGCGAGGTGGCGCTCGTCCGGCCCGACGGGAGCCACTCGATCGTGCTCACGCCGGCCGACGGCCTGCAGAACCCCACTTCGGTGGCCGTGCGCGGCCGCACCGTCTACGTGTTCAGCGCCGCCTACGTGACCGCGCGGGACCCGAACCTCGTCGTCGCCGACCTCGGCTGCTGACCGACCCCTTCCCGCGCAAGGAGAACGACCATGGACCAGATCATCCTGGGCGAGGTCACCGTCACCCGCGTCGAGGAGACGCACGGCCCGATCATGCCCGCCGACCAGTTCTTCCCCGACGTGCCCGAAGCGGCTTGGCGGGAGCACCGCGAGTGGCTGGTGCCCGACCACCTCGGCGCCGACGACACCATGGTGCACGTCGCCATGCAGACGTGGGTGCTGCGCAGCGGCGGCCGGACCATCCTCGTGGACACCGGGGTCGGGAACGGCAAGACGCGGCCCGCGGTGGCGGCGTGGGACCACCTGGACTCCGGCTACCTCGGCGCCCTCGCCCGCGCCGGCGTCCGGCCGGAGGAGGTGGACCTGGTGGTCAACACCCACCTGCACGTCGACCACGTCGGCTGGAACACCCGCTGGGACGGCGAGAACTGGGTGCCCACCTTCCCGAACGCCACCTACCTGATGCCCAAGCCGGACTTCGAGTTCTGGAACCCGGAGAACAACGCCGGTATCGCCGGCGGGGTCAACGAAAACGTCTTCGAGGACAGCGTGGCCCCCGTGCACGCCGCCGGTCAGGTCCGGCTGTGGGAGTCCGGCCACGTCATCGACGGCACCCTCCGGCTGGAAGCCGCGCCCGGGCACACCCCCGGCTCGAGCGTGGTCAAGCTGGAGTCCGGCGGCGACCGGGCGTTGTTCGCGGGCGACCTGATGCACACCCCGCTCCAGGTCACCCACGCCGAGCACAACAGCTGCTTCTGCGAGGACCCGGCGCAGGCACGGTCGACGCGCCGCCGGTTGCTGGGCTGGGCGGCCGATTCCGCCGCGCTGGTGCTTCCCGCGCACTTCAGCGGCCACAGCGCACTCGAGGTCGAACACCGCGGCAGCGGGTTCGGGATCAAGAACTGGGCACCGTTCCCCCGGTACTGAACCGGTAGCGGACGAGAGGAGACGCAGGATGGCTCCGGCCGAGTTCGACACGGTCACCACCGGGGACGGGTCCGCGGTCGCCGGCACGACCACGGCACCGTCCACTTCGACGTGCCCTACGCCGCGGCGCCGCGCGGCCGTAGCCAGGCCGGCTCGTCGGTGCTCGGCGGAGCGGGGGATCAACGACTGGGTACCTCGTTCGTGTCCTGGCCGGCGTTCTCGACGCCGAACGAGGCGAACATGTCGAGCAGTCCCCGGGGGGAGTCCTCGCGGAACAAGACCTCCAAGCTCTGCGCGGACTCGCCGGCGGATTCGGCCGAGCGGGGGAAGAGTTCGGTCTCGTAGGCGCGGAGCGCCGCCTCGGTGTCGCCGGGGTGCTCGGCGATGGCCAGTGCCAGCGCCATTCCGTCGTACATGGCCAGGTTGGCGCCTTCTCCGGCGAACGGCGACATGACGTGCGCGGCGTCGCCGAGCAGCGTGACGCCGGGGACGCGGTCCCAGGAGATGCCGACGGGCAACGCGTGGATGCGCCGTGGGGTCAGGCCGGTGTCGGCGTTGGCGATCATCCCGCGCAGCGAATCGTTCCAGCCCGCGAGGTGCGCGAGTACCTCCCGCTTGGCGGCTTCGGTGTCGTCCCAATCGATGGTGTCGATCCAGTCCTCGGGAACCCGCAGGCCGAGGTAGACGTGCAGGCTGCCGTCGGTCTCCAAGTGGCCGAGGATGCCGGTGTTGCCCTGCAGGGCGAACAGCATGCCGGCGCCCATGGCTTCGGCCTCGGCGGGATGGTGGGTGGCGGCGTCGTGCAGGTCGGCTTCGACGAAGGAGATGCCGGTGTAGGCGGGCCAGGCATCAGTCAGCAGCCGGCGGACCTTCGACCAGGCTCCGTCGGCGCCGACGAGCAGGTCGGTGGTGATCGTTTCGCCGTCGTCGAAGCGGACCTGCCAGCGTCCCGGGCCGGTGTCGACGGCGGCGATTTCGACGGCCCGGCGGCCCCACTGGATCGTGCCGGGGGGCAGGGAGTCGATGAGGATGTCGCGCAGCCGGCCGCGGTCGACCTCGGGGCGCTTGAGCTCGCCGTCGTCGTGTTCGTCGAACAGGACGGTGGCGGCCGAGTCCAGGATCCGGGTGGCTTCGCCGCCCGCGTGGATGATGCCCGTGAACTCGTCCCAGAGCTCGCCGGCGCGGATCGCCTGCTGGCCGTTGTGCTCGTGGATGTCGAGCATGCCGCCTTGCACCCGGGCCTCGCGGCCGGGTTCGAGCTCGAAGATGGTGGCGGGGATCCCGCGGACGTGCAGGACCCGCGCGGCGGTCAGCCCGCCGAGGCCGCCGCCGATGATCGCGATCGGGTGGTGGGTGCTCATGGTCGTTCCTTTCCGGTGGTGGTGTCCGCACCAGGGGAATGGGGAAGATCGGTGGACAGCGGGGTCGGTACGACGTCGGCGAGCAGCACGTCCAGCGCCCACGCCCACCGCTGGCCGGGGGTGCCGCCGAGCACGACGGTCGAGAGCCTGGACAGGTGCGGGTAGCTGTCGCCGTCGGCCGTGCGCACGGCTTCGAAGAGGGCTTGACCGGCTTGCTCGCCGGCCCGGGCGAGGTCGTTGGCCGGCGCCTGGGCGTGCTCGGCGGCGATGGCGGTCGCGTAGAGCAGCACGAGGTCGGCGGTCCACGCGGCCCGGTCGTCGCTGAACCCCGCCTCGGTCAGCAGGCCCAGCAGGGTGTCCACGAACCGCAGCGTGTTCGGCCCGGAGGGACGCAGCGCCAGCGCCGAGCGGGCCAGCCCGGGATGGGTCAGCAGCAGGTCGCGGTAGCCGGCGACCAGCTGTCGCACCCGGGTTCCGGCGTCGCCCGGGCCGGGAGCGGGCAGAGTGCCCATCAGTTCGTCGAGGACGGCGGCGTGCAGCTCGGTGGTGTTGGCCACGTACGCGTACAGCGAGGACTGGCCGGTGTCCAGCGCCTGCGCCACCCGCCGCATGGTCGCGGCCTGCAGGCCGTCACGTCGCATGATCCCCAGCGTGGCGGAGATGATCCACTCCCGCGACAGCGCGGGCTTGGCCGGGCGGGTACGGCTGCTCACCGGAGCCGGCTTGCCGGCCCCTTCCGCGGGCGGCGTCACGACGAAACCGCGGTCCGCAGGGGGGACAGCGCCGCGCTCCACTTCTCGACCGCGTCCAGCACGGCCCGCGCCTGCTGGTCGAGGCGTTCGTCCGCGACCACGCCGTCGGAGCCGACGGCGGTGAAGACCGGCAGTTCCACCTGAGGCCCGACGGCGGCCATGTGCACCGCGCCGGCGAGCACGCGGAGCTGGTCGATGGCGCGGACCCCGCCGGCCACCCCGTACCCGACGAAGCCGACGACCTTGCCCGCCCACTCGGCGTACAGGTGGTCGATGGCGTTCTTCAGCGAGCTGGGGACCCCGTGGTTGTACTCGGCCGTGACGATGACGAACGCGTCGAACCCGGCGATCACCGCGGCCCAGTCCCGGGTGGACGGATCGCGATAACGCCCCATCATCGGCGGGAACGGCTCGCCGAAGTGCGGCAACGGGTGCTCGGCCAGGTCGATCAGCTCGTACTCGGCCTCGCGGTCCTTCGCGTGCCGCAGCACCCAGTCCGCGACCGCGGCCCCCCTCCGCCCTTCGCGGACCGAAGCCAGGATGACCCCGATGCGAGTCGTCATGTCGTGGTGCCCTTCGTCGAGTCTTAACGAACGTGTTCGTCAACCATAGACGATCACGAACGCGTTCGCCACGAACATGTTCGCCCGAAGGGGTGAGTGGTGAGGGGATGCGCGTGGTCGTCAAGCCGGCGTGCGCCGCAGGGCCTTCAGCGGAGGGCCTGTGCGGTCACCGCCCGGCTGGTGAGGATGTCGAGGGACCGCTGGGCCGGCGAGTCCGGCTCGGGGGGATACACGTAGACGGACAGCCCGGGGTCGGTCGCAGGGCCAGAGCTTGGTAGGGGAGCTCGATCTCGCCGATGACGGGATGCCGCAGACGCTTGACGCCGTGGAGGTGCAACCGCACGTCGTGCCGTGTCCACCGCGCCGCGAACCCGGGGCTGCGGGTATCCAGCTCCCGGACCAGGTCGGCGAGTGCCTCGTCGTGCTGGACCCGGCCGGTTTCGGTGCGCAGGAAGGCGACAGCTTCGTCGGCCGCGTGCTCCCAGTCCGTGAAGAACTCCCGCGCGCCCGGGTCCAGGAACAGGAACCGGGCGGTGTTCGCGGTCTCCCCCCGCTCGAACAGCGGCGAGTCGTACACCGGACTGTAGAGCGCCCGGCCGAGTGGGTTCGAGGCCAGGATGTCGAAGTGCCGGTTGCGGACGAAGGCGGGCACCGAGCCGGTCGCCTCGAGCAGCCGCAGGATCGTGGCCGGGACCCGGTCGCCGGGCGCCGGGGGGACGTTCCGGGTACCGGCGGCCGCCCGCGCGAGGTCGTGGAGGTGCAGCCGCTCGGCTTCGTCGAGCCGCAGGGCCGAGGCCGACGCCGGTCATTCCCGGCTCGGCGGGCTGACGCGGCAGGTGGTGGCACTGCTGGGCGCGCGGCTCACCCCGGGGCCCCGGGTGCGGCTCTTCCTGATCGAACGTGGCGACGCCGCGGCCATCCGGGAGGACCTGGCCCGGCTCATCGGCTTGCTGGCGCAGGGCCGGCTGCGCCCGGCGGTCACGACCATGCCGCTCGCGCAGGCCGCGGCCACCCATCGGCGCCTGGAAAGCCGCCAGGTCACCGGCAAGCTGGTGCTCGTGACCTGATCGGACGGACACAAGGGACACCGGAACGAGCCAGGGGCTCCCGCGCGTTCGCGCCATCGAGGAGTTCTTCGCTCTCGTTCGATGAGCAAATCGCTGAGTCGTCCGGGGTATCGTGACGGGGTGGGTGCGGACGACGACACGGAGAACAGCGAGGCGCAGCAGCGGCCACGTGAGGTCGAGCTGATGATGTCGGTGTTGCAGCGGCTGACGCTGGTGGCCGACGCGACGATGCGGACCATCGGCGAGACGCTGGGTCGAGTTCGGCCTGACCATGTCGACCGCCGGCCTGCTGTGGGCGCTGGACCCCCGTGGCGAACCGCCCACCCTGCGCTCGCTGGCCCACCAGCTCGGCTGCGACCCGTCCACGGTGACCCTGATGGCCGACAAGCTGCAGGAAGGTGACCTGGTCGAGCGGCGGCCGCATCCGACGGACGGCCGCAAGCGCACCTTGGTCCTGACCGAGCGCGGCGTCGCCCTGTGGGACAGGTTCAGCCGGCAGCTGTCGCAAGCGTCGGTGCTGACCGCGCTCACCCCCGCCGAGCTGGCCACGCTGGATGCCCTGCTGGAGAAGGCTTCCACGCGGTGACCATCGGCCACGATCGTCCGGACGAACAGTTCGCCGGACGATTTTGGTCGGGCCGCATCAAGACGGCGAGCGTCGGACCGGGCAGGCTGGGTGGCACGGACACCCCTTGGAGACGGGGAACGCACCCTCTGTCCCAGCCGAACTCAGGAGAACCCGGTGACCCGAGACTCTCGCGGTAATGACGTGACCACCCTCGACCGGCCGGAGCTGCCACCGGACGGGAGCCGTCCCGTCGACGCCGGGCACTGGCGACAGCGGCTCGCTGCGCTGGCGGACGAGCACGGTGTGCCGGGCGCCGCGCTCGGCATCCTGCGGCTCCGGCCCGGCCGGGAAGACGAACTCGTCGAGGTGGCCCAGGGGGTGCTGAACAAGAGCACGGACGTCGAGGTGACCACGGACTCGGTGTTCCAGATCGGCTCGATCTCGAAGGTCTGGACCGCCACGGTCGCGATGCAGCTCGTCGACGACGGTCTCCTCGACCTCGACGCGCCGGTCGTCGAAGTGCTGCCGGAGCTGCGGCTCGCCGACCCGGAGGTCACCAAGCGGGTCACCATGCGTCAGCTGCTCACCCACACCAGCGGTATCGACGGTGATGACTTCACCGACACCGGACGGGGTGACGACTGTCTCGAGAAGTACGTGGCCCATCTCGAGGAGGTCGCGCTCATCCACCCGCTGGGTGCCACCTGGTCGTACTGCAACTCCGGGTTCTCACTGGCGGGCCGGGTGATCGAGAAGCTGACCGGCCGAACGTGGGACGAGGTGGTGCGGGAGCGCATCTTCGGCCCGCTCGGCCTCTCGCACGCCGGCACCCTGCCCGAAGAGGCGCTGCTGCACCGGGCCGCGGCCGGGCACGTCGACGACGGCACCGGAACCCTCGGCGTGGCCCCGATCTGGACGATGCCGCGGTCGGTCGGCCCGGCCGGGTTGATCAACTGCGCGGTGGGGGAGGTGCTGGCGTTCGCGCGGATGCACCTGGCCGGCGGCCGTACACCCGACGGCACCACGGTGCTGTCGGAGGCGAGTGCCGCGGCGATGACGGAGTCCCAGGTCGAGCTCCCGGACAAGCACACCCTGGGTGACTCGTGGGGCATCGGCTGGATCCGCGACGAGTGGGACGGACAGCGGGTCCTCGGCCACGACGGCAGCACGATCGGCCAGAACGCCTTCCTGCGGGTGCTGCCCGGTCAGGGTTTGGCGGTCGCGCTGCTCACCAACGGCGGCGGCACCCACCAGCTGTACCTGGACCTCTTCCGGGAGATCTTCGCCGAAGTCGCGGGCGTGGAGATGCGGCGCCCGCTGGCCCCGCCGGCCGAACCGGTGACGGTGGACGCCCGGGTGCACGAAGGCACGTACGAGCGGGTGAGCACGCGGATGGAGGTGATCGCCGGTGACGGGCACCCGGTGCTGCGGGTGACGGTCACCGGGAAACTCGCCGAGCTGACCCGGGAACCGCCGAGGGAGTACGAGATGGTTCCCGTCGAACAGGACCTCTACGTGGTCAGCGAAGCGCGGACCGGGATGCGGATGCCGGTGACGTTCTACGCCTTGCCGACCGGCGAGCGCTACGTGCACTTCGGTGCCCGAGCCACCCCGAAGGTGAGCTGACGGGACTTGCGACGCTGCCGGGGCGTCGGGTGCGTGCTGAGCCGCACCCCGGCGCCCCGGCGCTGTCACGCGGGTGTCACCCCGCCGTCGTCCAGCGCTGCGCGGCGGTGCCGTTGCAGTCGAAGAGCTGCAGTGCCGTGCCGTTCTGGGTGGAGCTGTTCGGGACGTCGAGACACCGCCCGGAATTCGGGTTCACCAGCTGGCCCTGGGCGTCGTGGACCCACCGTTGCGCGGCGCTGCCGTTGCAGCTCCACCAGCGCACCGGGGTGAAGTCGGCCGTACCGCTGTCCTTGACGTCGAGGCAGCCGTTCAGCGAGCGCAACGCACCCTGCGGGGCGAGGGTCGTCTTCGCCCACTGCTGGGTGGCGGCGGTGCCGCAGTCGTTGAGCTGCACGGCCGTGCCGTCGACCGGGGCGGCGGCCGCGACCGTCGCGCACTTGCCCGGCAGCGCGGAGCGGACGGTGCCCGTCGCGATGTCCGACAGCCCGGCGAGCACGGATTCGATCACCCGTCCCGCGGCCCGCATGCCGGTGGCGTTCGGGTGATACCGGGACTTTCCGGCGGCCACGGTGTACTTCTCGACCCACGGGTCGGCCGCGCAGGCGTCGTGTCCGTGGCTGGCCGCACCGAGGTCCACCAGCCGCACTCCGGTGGCCGCGGCGGTGTCCTTGGTCGCGGTGGCCAGCCGGGTGCCGATGCTCCGCTCGTACTCGAGGTGCTGCCCGGACAGCGGGACCCCGGTGCACGCGCCGGAGTCCGGCAGCACGGTGAAGTAGGTGACCAGCATGACGAGGGCCTGCGGAGCCTTCTCCCGGACCCGTGTGACGACATTGCGCAGGCGGTTCGGCAGATCGGTGAACGTCCGGTCGATCGCGGCGGTGTCGACGCTGCCGCAGCCGGACCCGCCGCTCTCCTGGCAGGAATAGGCTTCGAGGCTGCCCAGGTAGTTGACGTCGTTGCCCCCGATGGTGACCGTCACCAGTTTCGTGTCGGCGGTGATCTGGTCCGCCTGCGGGGGCTGGCCGGCCTGCCCGGAGGTGAGCACGTTCGCCGTGGTGGCGCCCCCGCAGCTGGCATCCACGAGCTTCGCGCCCAGTTCCCGGGCCAGCACACTGGGGTAGTTGTTGGTCGACCGGCCGCACGCCGCGGGCGCGGAGGGCCGCGGTGACGGGATGCCGGGACCGGCGGCGAAGGAGCTGCCGATCGCCGTGTAGGTGAGTTCGGCGGTGTCGGCCGCGCTCGCCGTCCCACCCGGGACGGCCAAGCCGAGCCCCAGGGCGGCGACGGCGACGACCAGGCAAGACCTGCGGTTCTTGGGCACCAATCCTCCTGAAAGCAGGGAACCCGAAAAGAAAAGAGCTACGCCGGGATGGTCCAGCGTTGCGCGCTGCTGGTGTTGCAGTCGAAGAGCTGCAGCTGGGTGCCGTCGGCGGCACTGGATCCGGGTACGTCCAGGCAACGACCGGACTGGGGGTTCCGGAAGGCCTTGGTGGACGAGACGTACGTCCACGTCTGTGCTCCGGTCCCGTCGCAGCCCCAGAGCTGGATGAGCGTGTTGTTGGCCGTGCCGCTGTTGGTGACGTCCACGCAGCGGCCGAGGATCCGAAGCGTGCCGTCGGGGGACACGGTGACCTGCTGGGCCGCGGATCCGTTGCACGTCCAGAGCTGGATGCGCGTGCCGTCGGCGGTGGCGCCGGAGTTGTCGTCCAGGCACTTGCCGCCGAGGTCGGAGGTGATCGGCCCGGTGGGGCTCACCGGCGGTCCCGGGGGCTTGCTGCCACCGTCACCGTTGTAGGACGGCGGGGCGGAGGAGGCGGCGGTGGCCCAGCCGGTGTTGGCGGACGCGCCGAGGACGAGGTCGAGCGTGCCGCCGCCGGTGGCGAAGCCCGCCGGCAGGTACGCGTTGTTCCAGCCGGCGCCGTTCAGCGTGGCGCTTTGGATGTACGGGGTACCGCCGCCGGACTGCGGGGCGTTCACCACCAGGTGGCGGCCGTTGCCGAGCGTCACGTCCACTGTGGAGAACAGCGGGGTGTTCAGGGCGAGGTCCGAGGTCCCGGGCGTTTCGGGGTAGAACCCCATGGCGGAGAAGACGTACCACGCGCTCATCGTCCCCAGGTCGTCGTTGCCGACGCCCCACCGGGCCGGATCGTTGGGCCACAGCTGGTTCTGGATCTGGCGGACGACCTTCTGCGTCTTCCACGGCTGTCCGACGTAGTCGTACTCCCACGGCAGCTCGAGCGACGGCTCGTTGCCGAGGTCGGCGTGGGAACCGTCGGTCCCGTGCAGATCGGCGAGCACGGTGTCGAGGTAGGTGACCAGCTTCGCGTTCCCGCCCATGGCGTCGGCCAGGCCGCGGATGTTGTGCGGGACGGCACCGGTGTACTGCCAGGAGCTGCCTTCCACGAACTGGTCGCTGCTGCGCGGGTCGAAGCCCGGTTTCCAGGAACCGTTCGCCTGCTTGGGCTGGATGAAACCGCTGCCGCGGTTGAAGATGTTCTTCCAGTCCTGGGCCCGGTTGGCGAACTGGTGTTGCGCGGTGGTGTCGCCCAGCGCCCCGGCGAAGGCCGAGATCGCGAAGTCCTGCGCGCTGTACTCCAGCAAAGTGGCGGCGGAGCCGTAGAAGTCCTTGGGGTAGGTGACATCGGAGGGCAGGAACCCGTACTTGGTCTGCCAGTCCAGACCCATCCGGATCGGGTTGGCGGTGGTGCCCTGCTTGATCATGGCGTTCTTGGCGCCGGCGGTGTCGAAGTTCCGGGCCCCGAAGGCGTAGTAGTCCGCGATGATCGCGGGGCCGGGATCACCGTTCATCACCTGGGTTTCGGCGGAGTTGAGCGACCACTTCGGGAGGAATCCCGCCTGGGCGTAGTCGTTGACGAGCGATTGGGCGCTGTCGCCGGCCTGCTGCGGCGCGACCAGCGCTTCGAGCTGCGCCTGGGTCCGGTAGATGTCCCAGCCGGAATACGTTCCGTATTGGGCTTTCTGCCCGCCGGAGACCGTGTGCACCTGGTGGTCGAAGCCCCAGTACCGGCTGTCGCTGTCGCTGAGCAGGTTCGGGTGCAGCAGGGAGTGGTAGAGCGAGGTGTAGAACACCTTCTGCTGGTCTTCGGTGCCGCCGGTGACCGAAACCCGCCCGAGCACGGAGTTCCACGCGTTGTGCGCGGCGTTGCGGGTACCGGTGAAGTCCCAGCCGGCGTTCTCGGCCACCCGGTTGGCGGTGGCCCCGGCGACGGACACGTAGGACAGGCCGACCTTGGCCTGCACCACCTGGTTGGCCGAAGTGTCGAAGGTGACCGCGGCCCCGCCGTCGAAGCTGCTGCTGCCGGTCATCGGCCGGTCGAAGACCATGTCGAAGTAGGCGGTGTAGGAGGGGGCGGACGCGCAGAACAGGCCGGCGTCGAGCGATCCGCTGACTTCGGTGCTCGACACCTTGGTGAAGTGCAGGTTGGTCGCCTTGTCGGCGTTCAGCTCGAACAGCAGGTTGGCCTGCGCCGTGGACGGGAAGGTGAAGCGCGCCATGCCCGAGCGGGCGGTCGCGGTCAGCTCGGTGCGGACCCCGTTGCCCAGGGTGACGCTGTACTGGCCCGCGCTCGCCGACTCGTTCTCGTGCCGGAACGTCTGGGTGGCGCCGCCCTCGACCTTCCCGACGGTCGGGAGGACCGGGATGTCACCCATCGCCCCGCAGCCGGGCCCGGAGATGTGGTTCAGGCTGAACCCGGTGATGGTGCTGTCGGAGTAGGCGTAATTGCCGCCGGGCGGGCGCGAGGCGGTGTCCGGGCTCCAGGAGACCATGCCGAAGGGGAGAGCCGCGCCCGGGAACGTGTTGCCCCCGTTCGAGGTGCCCAGGAACGGGTTGACGAGCGAGGCCGGGTCGGCGGCCGCGGCCGCCGCCGCGGCCGGCGTGACCACAGCGGGCGTCAGGAGCCCGGCCGCCAGCGCGGTGCCCGCCAGGAAGGAACGACATCGTTTCATGAGGCCCGCTTCGAGTCAGTCGTGCACGATTCGGCGTCGAGGTGCTGGGTCGGGGTGCTGGGCCGGGGTGCTAGGAGGAGATGCCCCACTGCTGGTTGGGCGCACGGGTGCAGTCCCGGATGACCAGCTGGGTGCCCCAGTCGGGAGACGTGCCCGGCTTTTCCAGGCACCGCCCGGACTGCGGGTTCAGCAGCGCGCCGCTCGGCTGGGGTACCCACGCCTGCGCTCCGGTGCTGTTGCAGTCGTAGAGGCTGACCGGTGAGCCGTTCGCGGTGCTGCC
This sequence comes from Amycolatopsis sp. cmx-4-37, assembly GCA_049998055.1. Lineage (GTDB taxonomy): Bacteria > Actinomycetota > Actinomycetes > Mycobacteriales > Pseudonocardiaceae > Amycolatopsis. Next base: position 118,690 of record JAEBEK010000015.1, read on the forward strand.
GCCGTTGACGTCCAGGCACTTCCCCAGCACGCGCAGGCTCCGGTCGGCCTGACCGGTGGTCCACTGCTGGGCGCCGCTGCCGTTGCAGGACCAGGTCTGGACGGGGGTGGTGTTCGCGGTGCCGGCGTTGCGGACGTCCAGGCACAGACCCGCGTAACCGCTGATCGTGCCGGGCTGGTGGTTGGCGAGGGTGATGTCGATCGTGTGGGATCCGCTCAGCGTGTTCGAGATCGTGTGGGCGGCGGTGGCGACGCCGTCGACCTTGAACGCGGTGATGACGTTTCCGGCGCCGTGCAACGAGACCGTCAGGTCGGCGGAGCGGTAGTGCAGGCCGGAAAGGGTGACGTCACCCCAGCCCCAGGGCAGCGTCGGCGCCCAGGTGATCCCGGACGTGGTGGGGGTGAGGCCGAAGAGTCCGGTGTAGAGCATGCGGAGGTACGCGGTGGCCGACCACGTCTGGTCGGCGATCGGGCCCCAGTGCCCGCCGGTTTGCCAGCCGCCGTCGGGCGCGCCGGAGAGGAAGTTGTAGATCTCGTAGAACCCGCCGCCGGAGTTGGCCAGATCGGCCAGCGTCGTCACTTCGGAGGCGAACCGGGCCTGGTCCCCGGTACGCGCGGCGGCGTCGGCCCAGTAACCCTGGATCATCGGCCAGACACTGACGTTGTGCCGGCCGGGCTTGCTGTCGCTGTAGCGCGCGAAGTGCGGGTACACGTCCACGATCCCGTGGGGCTGCACGTGGGTCCGCTGCATGATCGATTTCGCCTGGCCGGCGTCGGCGATGCCGAACAGGACGGCGAACGACAGCCCGGTGCCTTCTTCCGACTGGTCGAGCGAGCCGGCGGGCGCACCGTCGCCGTTGTGGAGGAGGTAGCCGTAAGTGCCCTTGGCGGGGATCCAGAAGTACTGGTTGATCTTGGCTTTGAGCGTGTCGGCGGCCGCGTTCTGCGCGGTGACTTCACTGCTCGGCTTGCCGAGCGCGGAAGCCATCAGTGCCGCGCTGCGGAACGCGGAGTAGTAGACCGCGTTCGTGCTCAGCACCATGATCTTGTCGGTGGCGTACGAACCGACGAAGCCGCCTTTGCTTTCGGAGGCGTCGGCCGGCGGGGCGGGGTAACCGGCGATCCCGTCGTTGAAGAAGGCGGGGCCGCGGAAGAGGCCGTACGTGGAGTCGTAGCTCGAGCTCTTGCGCGCGTTGAGGGTGTCGGTCGCGGTTTCGTAGGCGGCGGACAGGAAAGCGCGATCCCCGGTGACCAGGTAGTGGTTCCAGGCCGCGGTCAGCCACACGACCTGGTCCCACTGCTGGTTGTCCTGCTGGACGATCAGCTTGCCGTCGGCCTGTTTGTGGACCACCGACCACAGCGTGTTCGCGGCCGAGGCGGGCTCGAGCAGGCTGGCGGCGTTCCAGGAATTGACGGACGCGTCCCTGGTCCAGGGCTGGGGGTAGCCGCCACCGGCCTTGATGAACGTCCCCGGTGGGTCGGTCATCAGTCCCGATTGGTTGTAGGTGGCCGGGTCGTAGCGCACGGTGTTGACGTCGAGGAGATTGTTCAGTGCCTTGGTGTAGGCGGCGCCCAGCGTCGACTGGGTGGTGGCATTGGCGAATTGCAGTACCGGCCTGCTCGCCGCGGTCACGTCGGCCGTCCGCACCGGAGACGCCGCCGCGGAGGAAAAGCCTGCTTCGACGGCATTCGCGAGGAAGAGTGCGAGGCAACACGTGAAAAGCAGGAAACCTCGTAGCGCGCTACCTTGACGCATGACATCTCCCGCTGTGACAACGTTGTCGGAGAACATGGGGCCGTGCGTGGCCGCCGATGCTGAGGTGAGGAAATCAAGTGCGAACGATCTGGCGATCAGTTTCACCCCGAGGTGCCAACGCTGTCAACGAAACCCGCGCGATCGACCGAAGTATGACAACCGCTGTCCGTTTGCTGCCGGGAATCCGCCCGCCGGCAGTTCCGAATGTACTGGCGTCGCAAGCCCGGTGCGCGTGATCAGAGGGCGCGTCGGATATAAGAGCGGATGACGTGACGACTGTCGAATGGTGCGGGCGCGTCCGGCCATTCTCGGGAAAGGGCTGTCACGAATCAGACCACTGTCGCCGTGTTCGTCCACGGTGCCTGGCACTCCTCGCAGCACTGGGCCGCCACCCAGCGCGCACTGGCCGCGCGGGGTACGGCCGGCATCGCCGTCGACCTGCCCGGGCACGGCATGACCGCGCCCTTGCCGAGCGGGTACTTGCTGCCCGGCCAGCCGGGGCTGGCCGGCGAACCCTCCGCGCTCGCCGGGCTCACCACCGACGTGCTCGTCGACGCCGTGGTCGCGGAGCTCGCCGAGGTGCGCCGCCGGTTCGCGCGGGTCGTCGTCGTCGCGCACAGCGCGGGCGGCGGCCCGGCGTCGGCCGCGGTCGAGCGCCATCCGGACCTGGCCGACCACCTCGCGTACGTGTCGGCGTTCGTGCCCGCCGGCCGCCCCCGCTTCCACGACTACGCCGCGGATCCGGTCAACGCCGGCGCGGTGCACCCGCCCCGGGTGGGCGATCCCGACGTCATCGGCGCGTTCCGGATCAACCCGCTCTCCGCGGACCCCGCCGAGGTCGAGGCGATCCGGCGGGCGTTCCTGACCGACTGGCCCGCCGACCGTCCCGGCTGGCGCCTCACGCTCCACCCCGACGGACCGGTGGCGTCGCTGGCCGGGGCCTTCCCGGTCACCGCCGGGCGATGGGGGAGGGTGCCGCGCAGCTACCTCCGGCTGACCGGCGACCGGGCGCTGACGCCGGTCACCCAGGACCTGATGATCGCCGAAGCCGACCGCCTGACCCCAAACAACCCGTTCGCCGTGCATTCCCTGCCCGGCGGGCACTCGCCGTTCGTGACCCGCCCCGCCGAACTCGCCGAACTCCTCGGCCGGATCGTGAAACCGGCATGAGGCCCGCCGGGTGAGCCGTGGTGCATCGGTCCGCTGCCGAGCGTCAAGGAGAGCAGTGTCGGCTCGGCATGATCGACGCACGGGACGTCGCGGCCGAGATCGCGCTCGCCCCGGTTGCGCACGCGGGGAGAACCCCACTGGCCGACCAGGCCGAGTCGAACTCTTTCGCCGAGGCGGCATCGGTTGTCTTCTGCTTCCGGCCGTCACCAGGTCAGCGGCAGCCGCCGCGGGCCGCGCACGAGCGCGTCGCGGCGCCCAGCGGGAGGTCGCGGTGCGGGTCGCGGCGGGAAACCACAACCGCGACGTCGCGAAAGCGTCGCACCTGTCCGTGCGGACCGTCGAGAACCACCTGCGGCACATCTACCGCAAGCTCGGGATCCATTCCCGGACCGAACTCGCCGGTGTCCTGGCGGACTGACCGTCCCGGTCAGGGTCTGATCCGCAGAGCGTCTAGCCGGCGTGGAAGCCGGGGCCCGGTGGGCGCAGGGCCGCCTGATCGCTGCGCTGCTCTCACGAACCGGTGACGGACACGTCGTGGCTCCGGGAGGGACAGCTGCCGGACGGTGGGCAGGGCACCGGCGTCGATCGCCGCGGCCCTGCCCACCGGCGTGCTCAAGCCAGCCGGGTCAACTGACTGTCATGGTGTGCAGGAGGGAGTTGAATCCGGTACCCGGTTCCCAGGTACCGCTGTTGGCGAGGCGGATCGAGTACTCGGTGCGAGAGGACAGGTGCGGGTCGGGGAGGTTGAGGAGAACGGAGTAGGAGCCGGCCGGGGCCGATGTCGGCACGGTGATGTTCGCGGTGACGGTCGAGGTGGTTCCCGCCGCCCAGCGGCGCGGGTCCGCGGTCAGGGTGGTTCGGTAGAGGGCGCCCGTGGAGGTGTTGCGCAGGACTGCTTCGAGCGGGCGCGGGTTCACCGGCGCGGCGAAACCTTCGTTGGCGACGGTGAATTGGATCGGGAAGGCGGTGCCCCTTCGGGCTGTGGTCGGGTAGGTGCCCGTCTTCAGCGTGAACCGGTAGCCGAGACGCCGGGCGATTTCGGGAAGGCAGCCGCCGGAGTTCCAGCCCGCGATGACGTCGGGGTGGTAGTCGGTGTTCAGGTACGACCAGTGGAATCCGGAAAGCTCCGACAGGGCGGTCGGACACGAGGAGCGGGGCGGGTTCGTGGCACAGGTTTCCCCGCCCATGACGACGGAAGCGGTCTCGGCCTGCAGGTAGGGGTACTCGACCGAAGTGTTTTCGTAGGTGCCGAAGTCGTCCGGGCTGGCCAGGAAGCAGTCGTTGTGGTGGCCGAGGCGGGCCAGCGTAGAACCGTTGTACGCCTGAGCCGGCGGGAGCGCGGCGGTGGAGTACAACGTGCGCTTGAACTTGGGCGTGCGGAGCTGAACCATGCGGGTCGACGGCAGGACGCTGAGGATCTTGTCGACGACGGCCTTGCGATCGGCCCAGTTCTGGGCGCTGACGGTGCCGGCGTTGCCGAAGTTCTGGGTGTAGTACCACTCGCCCCAGGCGCCGATGAAGCCCGCCTGCACCACGTAGATCACGTCGGCGTTCGCCGAGAGGTAAGGAGCAAGCTGGTCGAGGTGCGCGAGAACGCGGGCCTTGGCCGCGTCGGCGCCCCCGGTGTCGGACGTGTACGCGAAGCGCAGGACCAGCTTCACCCCGGCGGCCCTGGCCGCCGCGAACTGGTTCTGGAGTTTGGTCAGCGTGGCCTGGTCGATGGCGGAGTTCGTGAACCCGGCCAGGTAGAACATGCACATCACCAGGGAAATGCCCTGGCTGCGATAGCTCTGCAGGGTCGCCACCGTGAACGGCGTCTTGTCGCATTCGCTGGGGAACTTGAACAAGCCGCGTTCCGGATTGGCGAAGTTCGTGCTGTCACCGCCGTAGGTGACTGTGGTGTTGGCGGCCGAGGCCGTGGTGAGTGCACCGGTGCTGACGGGAGCCGCCAGCAAAGCGGCGACGATCAGCGCGCTGAGCAGAAACTTTTTCATCGGATTTCCACCACCTGGGGAGGAGTGAAACCGGGGACTTCCGGGGGCGTGGACGACGGCTTCGAGCCGTCGTTTCCGGCGAAGGGCAGGGTGGGGCGAGGAGCGGTGCCAGAAGGGAAGCGCACCGCGGATCACTCGTGAAGGAAGGTGGCGATCGAGCCTGGACCACCCGGCCGGCTGCCCGGTGCGGCGTCGTCCACGGTGAGATCGCCATGTAAATATGATGGACTCCGGTAAAATCAAGTCAAGTCTCGATCAGGTAACGCGCAGCGATGCCCGTGCGGGTCAGCTTTGCCGGAACCGATCGGCGGAGGTGAGCTCGCCGCCACCGTGCAGGACCGTTTCGACGTGGTCGAGCGCCAGCCGGATCGCGCCGAGGGCCACGCCTTCGTCGCCGAACGCGGAGATCCTGATCTCGGGGGTGCGGATGCACCAGCGGTCCAGTTCGCCGCGCAACGGCTCGATGATCAGGTCCGCGGAACGCGAGAACCCGCCGCCGACCACCACGAGTTCCGGATCCAGGGTCAGCACCAGCGCCGAGGCGCCGATCGCCAGGTCTTTGACGTAGCGGCGGACCGCGTTCGCGGCTTGGCGATCACCCCTGCGGGCCGCGCTGAAAACGTCCTCGACGGCGTCGGGACCCGACCAGCTCGTCAAGTGGTTCTGGGCCCGGAGCCAGCCGGCGGCCGGAAGGGCCCCGATTTCGCCCGCGGCGTTCCCGAACCCGCGGTGGAGCTTGCCGTCGATGATCAGGCCCGCCCCGGCGCGCAGGCCCGCCAGCAGGAACACCACGTCGTCCGCGTACCGGGCCACCCCTTGCCACGACTCGGCCAGCGCCGCGAGCTTGCAGTCGTTTTCCACCATGACCGCGCCCGAGACCAGGCGACGCAGGTGGGCGGTGAGGTCGACCCCGGTCCACTCCGGCAGCGCCTCGGAGAGCATCACCCGCCCGGTCCCGTCGACCAAGCCGGTAGTCGCGACCCCGGACGCCCAGATGTCGGACGGTGTCACGTGCGCGCCCTCCAGGGCGGCTCGGACGGCGTCGTCCACGGCGGCGAGGCGCTCCCGCCGGCCGAGCTCGGGGGTGACGGCGATCCGGCTGCTGTGCACGATGGTTCCGTCGAGGTCGGCGACCTGGGCGAGGACCTTGTGGCCACCGACGTCGACCCCGAGGACGTACCCGGCGTCGGCGAGGAAGCGGTAGCGGCGAGCCGGGCGGCCCACGGTGCCCGCGACCGGCTCCGCCTCGTCCACCCACCCCAGTTCGCGAAGTTCGCGCACGACATCGTCGGTCGAGGCCCGGGACAAGCCGGTTCTCTTGGCCAGCTCGGTCAGGGTGAGGGCCGGGCCGCCGCGCAGCGCCCCGATGGCGGCCAATCCGTTGAGCTGCCGAAGCCTGGAAAGGTCGCCTCCGGCCAGGTCGGTCACCGTGTCCCCCTTGAGATCAGCCGCGTGAGACCCTATTAATGATGGAGCCCTGTAAAATTAACTAGGGAGGTACTCGTGTCCCACGTGACTTTAGCTCTCGTCGGCGCGGGCCTGCGCGGCCAGGCCTACGCTCGGCACGCGGTCGGGGAGGGTGCCGGGCGCGTCGTCGCGGTCGCCGAACCTGATCCGCACCGGCGGGTGAGCGTGGCGGAGGAGTTCGGCATACCGCCCGAGCGGGTGTTCGCCGGCTGGAGTGAGCTGATCGCGGCCGGCCGGCTCGCCGACGCGGCGATCATCGCGACCCAGGACCGGCTGCACACCGAGCCTGCGGTCCGGATGGCCGACCAGGGTTACCACATCCTGCTCGAGAAGCCGATGGCCGCCAGCGACGTCGAGGCCGCCCGGATCGCCGACGCCGCCGAGCGCAACAAGATCCTGCTCGCGGTCTGCCACGTGCTGCGCTACACCACCTACACGCGCACGCTGAAAAAGCTGCTGGCCGAAGGGCGGATCGGCCGCCTGGTCAGCGTCCAGCACCTGGAGCCGGTCGGCTGGTGGCACCAGGCCCACTCCTTCGTCCGGGGTCACTGGAGCCGGCAGGACACCTCGGCGCCGATGCTGCTGACGAAGGCGTGCCACGACATCGACTGGCTGATCCACCTCTTCGGCAGCGTCCCGGTCAAGGTCAGCTCGTTCGGCAGCCTGACCCACTTCGCTCCCTCGCAGCGCCCACCGGAGGCCGCGGACCGCTGCCTGGACTGCCCGCTCGAACCGTCGTGCCCGTACTCCGCCCCCCGGCTCTACCTCGACTGCCTGGCCGATCCCGCCCGGCACTTCTGGCCGCTCGGTGCCGTCACCGACGGCCGGAGTGAAGCGGACGTCCTCTCGGCGTTGCGCACCGGCCCTTACGGGCGCTGCGTTTACGCGTGCGACAACGACGTCGTCGACCACCAGGTGGTCAACATGGAGTTCGGAGACGGCGGTACCTGCTCGTTCACCATGAGTGCGTTCACCCCCATGGAACACCGCAAGACCAGTCTCCACGGCACCCACGGCTACCTGGAAGGTGACGGCCGGTCGGTGCGCTGGGTGGACTTCCGGACCGGGACCGAGCAGATCATCGACACCGACACCGCGTCGGGACCTTCCGCGGGCGACGGCCACGGCGGCGGCGATGAGGCTCTCACGTCGGCTTTCCTGGCGGCGGTGGCCTCCGGCGACCCCGGGCTGCTGTTGTCCGACGCCGCCACCAGCCTGGCGACCCACCGGGTCGTCTGGGCCGCGGAACGCGCCAGGGACACCGGCTCGGTGGTCCGTCCGGACGGTGCGCCCCTGCGCGTGGACTGATTCCTGTGTCGCCCGGGCCGTGGATATGACTGGCTATTGACAAACTTTCACTGGACCGCATCATTATTGCTCAAGGTCGGTCGCACGGTCACTGACGACTTGGTTACGGCAGAGGAGCACTCGCATGCAGACGGTTGGTGCACGGCCCGGTGCGGCCGGACCGCCCTTGAGCCTCGTCGGCCGGGTCCGCGCGGCCGCCCGGGGGAAGAAGCAGGACGACCGCCGGGCCGGCTGGCTCTTCCTGCTACCGGTCCTGATCGGATTCGTGGTCTTCTACGCCTATCCCACGGTCCGGGGGGTCTGGTATTCGCTCACCGACTACAGCCTCCTCAAAGATCCCTCCTATGTGGGCGGTGCCAACTACGGGCACCTCATCGACGACAAGCAGTTCTGGAACGCGCTGAAGGTCACCGGCTACTACGTGGTGGTGAACATCTTCTCGCAGACGGTGCTCGCACTCGGGCTGGCGGCCCTCATGCACCGGCTGACCCGGTCGGTCGTGCTGCGGGCGACGCTGCTGGTCCCCTGGCTGGTGCCGAACGTGACCATCGGGCTGCTGTGGGCGTGGTTGCTGGACCCCAACCTCGGGTTCGTCAACCACCTGCTGGAGCGGGCCGGCCTGGACACGACGTTGTCGTTCAACTCCCCGACGTGGGCGATGCCCCTGGTCGCCCTGGTCAGCAGCTGGGCGTACACCGGCTACACCGCGCTGCTGCTCTACGCCGGGATGCTGCAGATACCCCAGCACCTGTACGACAGCGCGTCGATCGACGGGGCGGGCGAGGTGCGGACCTTCCGGTCGATCACCCTGCCGCTCCTGCGGCCGATCCTGGCGCTGGTGCTGGTGGTCTCGCTGATCGGCTCGTTCCAGATCTTCGACACGGTCGCGGTCGTGTACGGCGGGAAGGCGCCGATTCCGGAGGCCCGGGTCATCTACTACTACATCTACCAGCAGGCTTTCACCAACTTCCACATGGGTTATGCCGCGGCGGTGGCCATGGTCCTCGTGGTCATCCTCGGCGTGTTGACGTTCGTGCAGATGCGGTTGCTGCGCGCGTCGCGTTCGGACCTGGGCTGAGCGGTCACCACTAAGGAGCCATCGATGCTTTCCCGGATGAAGCTCGGCAGGCGCGCGGCGTGGGTCGCGCTCGCCATCGCGATCGTGCTCACCGTGTTCCCCTTCTACTGGATGGTGCGCACCGCGCTGACACCCGCGGCGGATCTCTACACCGACGCGACGGCGTTGTGGCCACGCAACCCCACTTTGATCAACTTCGAGCGGGTGCTCGGGCTGGTCGACGCCGAGAGTGCGCGCGCGGCGGGCGGGTCAGGCTCGAAGATCAACTTTCTGCGGTACACGGTGAACTCGGTGATCTACAGCGGCTTGATCGCGGTGGTGCAAACCTTCTGCTGCGCGATGGCAGGCTATTCCTTCGCGCGTCTGCGGTTCCCGGGCCGGGACTTGGTGTTCGGCATCATCGTCGCCGCGCTGATGGTGCCGCCGATCTTCACGCTGCTGCCGAACTTCGTGCTGGCGAAGCAATTGGGGGTGCTGAACACCATCGCGGGTCTGGTGTTCCCCAGCCTGCTGATGACGCCGTTCGCGGTCTTCTACCTCCGCCAGTTCTACCTCTCCATACCGAGGGACGTCGAGGAGGCGGCGATCATCGAAGGCGTCGGCCCGTGGGGTCTGTTCTGGCGGATCGTCCTGCCGATGAGCCGGGGACCGCTGATCACCATCGGCCTGACCACCATCGTGTGGAGCTGGAAGGACTACCTGTGGCCGTTGCTCGTCGGCCGGGACGAATCGACCCGCGTCCTCACCGTCGGCTTGGGCGTGTTCTTGCAACAGTCCCCGAACCGGGCGCCGGACTGGACCGGCTTGATGGCCGGATCGGTGCTTTCGGTCATCCCGGTGCTCCTCATCCTCGTCTTCCTGGGCAAGCGGCTGGTGCAGTCCCTCAACTTCTCCGGGATGAAATGATCAGGTGCGCTGTCCGGCATCGCTGACGGATCGGGCTCGAACGACGGCGGCTGTAGACGGGGGACGGCGCACCCGCGGCTACGCGCGATACCCCGGTATCCCTTGTGCCGCCCGTGTTCGGTCGCCGAGGGCGGGTGGCGGGTCGGCGCGAGCTCGGCCGCCCAGCTTGTCCGCAAGGGCGGGGGTTTCACGGCTTCGTGCCCGCAGGAATCGCTGCCCTGGTGGCCGGATGCCTGGACGCGAAGGGCGATGGGCAGCGTTGTGCCGTGGATGGAACAAGGCGCTGGTGACGCCGCCGACCGGTACCTCCGGCTGCGACGTCACCAGCGCCTCTTCTCCCGCGTCGGACGGGCTGGATCAGTCGGCGGAAGGCCGGATGAGAGTCAGCCAGCCGGGGACGGTCGCGTCCTGGGTGGCATTGGCGAAGCGCAGTGGTACGCCGCCTCGCAGCGGGTTCGCGGCGCGCAGGATGAGCGTGAAGTCACCCTTCGGCAGGCCTGCGGTGGGCAGGGTAGCGGTGAACTCGGCCGGGGCGCCGGGTTTGACACTGCTCAACTTCCACGACGTGGTCCAAACGCGACGAATCCGGCCGTGGCCGTCGACCGCGGCGAGCTGGAGGGGCCAGTCGTAGTAGAAGGGGGCGACGCCGTCGTTCTGGAGCCGGGCCGAGACGGCGAGTTTGCCGCCGTGCCAGTCGACCTCGACCGCGGTCACGCGCAGCCGGTAGCCGAGCGATTTCGCGCCCGCCAGTGCGTTGTCGTAGGCGGCGCCGGTGTAGCCGGGGCTGAAAGCGTACTGGTTGAGAAGCCAGGACGCGTGTGTTTGCGTGACCGAGTCGACGAAGTTGTTGTCACCGTCGCTCGTGCAGTTCATCGGGACATTGAAGAGGCAGCCCTGCAGTTCCGGGCGCAGTTCGCCGGCGACCGGCGTTTTCTTCCACTTGTCGGTGGTCCCGGCCTGCTGCATCAAGTCCATGAAGTGCCAGCCGGGGCCGGGCAGCGTGGAGTAGGCGAAGGAGTCGTCGTGGTAGCCGATGTCGAGGTCTTTGTTGTCGGCGCCGGGGTAGCGGACCATGAGCTTCGTCTTGTCGAAGGCCTTCTCGAACGCGGTCAGGACCCTGATCTGCTCTGCCTGTGACGCGAACCAGTTCTCGGTACCGGGGTCCCCGTTGTGGGGCCAGGTGTGCCACTCGCCCCAGAACCCCAGGAGGCCCAGCTGGACGAAGCCGACGCGACTGTCCCCGTCGTAGCGGTGGCCGAGAGCCGCGACGAACCGGTCGAGCGCGGCCGCCAGGTGTGGATCGTCGTAGTCGGGTGACACGCTGCGGCCGTTGTTGTCGAAGTCGTCGTAGGGATGCGTGACGAGCCCCTGGTCGAGCAGGAACTTCGGGATTCCGCTGGGCTGCCCCGGATAGTCGAGGTAGAACCGGAAGACCGCCTGGTGACCGCGAGCGGCGATGGCGTCGAGCTGCTGTTCCAGCGGCTTCCAGTCGAACCGCTGCGGGCCGGTCATCACCGCGTTCACCGGCAGGTAGAACCACTCCATCGAATGGGGGAAGTTCGCATGGTTTCCCGCGTAGGGGATGAACCCCGCCAGCGGGTTGGCGTCCGGAGCCGGTGCCTCGGCGAGGACCTGCCAGTCTCGCGGCCGCGTGGTGGCCGCCGCGGGGGTGGGTAGCACCGCCGCGGTGACCACGGCCAGTGCGACCGCCGTCGCGCGGATGTGCCGGGGGACCGGTAGCTGCATCATCGAAGCCTCCATGGTGCGAATTGGCCGAGGAGTTATGATCCGCTCTTGACAAACTTGTGATGAAGCTCATCATTAGTCACAAGTGTCGGCCTGGCAAGAGGCAGCTTCTGCCCTCGAACACCCCTGACCGGAAGAGGAATCCGATGTGCACCAAGAAGAGAGTCTGGGCGGCGGCGCTGTGCGGACTGATCGCCGGCACGGCGCTCACCGCGTGCAGCGACTCCGGCTCCGACGAGGCGAACGGCCCGGTGACCCTGAACTACTGGCTGTGGGACGACAACCAGCAAGCGTCGTACCAGGCTTGCGCGGAGGCGTTCCACACCGCGAACCCGGACGTCACGATCAAGATCACGCAGACGGCGTGGGCGCAGTACTGGCAGAACCTGACCACGCAGCTGGCCGCCGGTGACGCACCCGACGTGTGGACCAACCAGCTGTCGTACTACCCCCAGTTCCTCGCCAACCAGCAGATCCTCGACATCCAGCCGTACGTCGACGCCGACAAGGTCGAGCTGAGCCAGTACCAGGACGGGCTTGCCGACCCGTGGACCAAAGACGGTGGCCGGTACGGACTCCCGAAGGACTGGGACACCGAGGCGATCGTCTACAACAGCCAGATGCTCGCCGCGCAGGGCATCGCGCCCGCCGATCTCGCGAACCTCACCTGGAACCCCACCGACGGCGGCACGCTCGAGCAGACCATCGCGAAGCTGACGGTCGACGACCACGGCCGCAACGGCCTCGATCCGGCGTTCGACAAGAACCACGTCAAGGTCCACGGGTACCTGCCCACGTGGGACGACGGCGCCCAGGGGCAGAACGGCTGGGGCGAGCTGGCGGCCGCCAACGGTTTCAGCTACCTGGACAAGAACCCGTGGGGGACCCGGTACCGGTACGACGACCCGAAACTCGTGCAGACCATCGACTGGTACAAGCACGTGATCGACAAGGGGTACGCCCCGAAGTTCGACAAGCAGTCGAACCTCGGCACGGACGCGGTGATGAACGCGGGCCAGGCCGCGCTGACGATCGCCGGCTCCTGGACGATCAACACCTACCTCGGCACGGACGCCAAGCAGAAGTTCGCGATCGCTCCGCTGCCCGTCGGCCCGGCCGGCGCGCGCAAGAGCGCGATCAACGGCCTGTCCGACGCGATCTGGGCCGGCACCAAGAACAAGGACACCGCCTGGAAGTGGGTCAAGTACCTCGGCTCGGCGGACTGCCAGGACCGGGTCGCGGCCAACGCCGCGGTGTTCCCGGCGATCAAGACCGCGACGGCGAAGGCGCTGGCCGCACACACGGCCAAGGGACACGACGTGCAGGCCTACGTGGACTACACGAAGACCCCCGGCGGCACGTTCCTGCTGCCGATCACCGACCACGGCACCGATGTCAACCAGATCGTGCAGGACGCCGTGCAGTCGGCCATCCTCGGCCAGAGCGACACCGCGTCGGCGCTGCAGAAAGCCAACAAGGACGTGAACGCCCTGTTCGGCTGATCACCGCTGCCCATGAGGAGAGCCATGCCCCTGCTCGTCGAACTCGGCCGCACCTTCGCGATCGAACTGACCGGGTCCGAGCCGCCCGCGCCGGTCCCGGGCGGGTTGATCCTGCCCCCGGGACGGGTCGCGGTCCTGCACGGTCTCGCCGACGCGTTGTTCTACCGCCACGGACAGAACTCCTGGAGCCCGTGTGGGTGGCGGCGGTTGAGCGAGGCGCCGCTGCGGATCGGCAACCCCGATCGGCGCCTCACCGCCGACGACACGACGTGGGACGACCCGGCCCGCCACCACTCTTCGGCCGTGGCGGCGCTGCAGGGAGCCGATGGCCGGGTGCTGCTCCTGGGTTCGCTGGGACTCGGCACCCCCCGCCTGGCGGCCGACCGGGACACGCTGGTCGGCTGGTGCGAGGAGGACGGGGCGCCGTGGTTCATCGCCTACGGGACCGAGCAGGAGGTCTTCGACCGGTACACCGATCAGCTGGCCGAGCGGCTCGGGAGCAGCGCTCGCGAAGCGGGGAACGTCTGGTGCACCTGGTACGCCTACTACGAGGGCATCACCGAGCAGACGCTCAACAAGGACATCGCGGCGCTGGCCGATCTGCCGTTCGACGTCGTCCAGGTCGACGACGGCTGGCAGCGAGCCGTCGGTGACTGGCAGCCCAACGAGAAGTTCCCTTCCGGGATGCGGGCCCTGACCGATCGGATCGGCGAGACCGGGAAGAAGGCGGGACTGTGGCTGGCGCCGTTCATCGCCCTGCCCGACTCCGAAGTGGCGCGTGAACACCCCGAATTCCTGGTGCGCGATGTCGACGGTCAGGTGGTCGTCGCGGGCCACAACTGGGGCACGGCCTACTGGGCCCTGGATCTCACCCACCCCGGCGTTCAGGAGCACCTCACCCAGCTGATCCAGCGGGTGGTGCACGACTGGCGGTTCACCTACCTGAAGCTCGACTTCGTCAACGCCGGCGCCGTGCCGGGCGTTCGCCGGTCGGGCGCGCACCGTGAACAGGCCTACCGGGACGGTCTCGCCCTGATCCGGCGGGTGGCCGGCCCCGACGTCTACCTGCTGGGCAGCGGTGGCCTGCTCCTGCCGTCGCTCGGGATCGTCGACGGGCTGCGCAGCGGACCCGACGTCGCACCGATGTGGCAGAACTACGCCACCGAGGACCCCTCGGACGCGATGGCCTACAACGCGGTCGTGAACACGCTGCACCGCCTGTGGCAGAGCCCGCTGGTCCAGGTCGATCCGGACATCGTCTACTTCCGGAGCCGGCTCAACCTGCTCACCGACACGCAGAGGGGCTGGCTGCGGGACCTCGCCTCGATCTGCGGGTTCACCGCGATCTCCGACCCTCCCTCCTGGCTCACCCCGGACGAGCTCGGGCAGATGATCTCTTACCTGTCCGAACAGCCCGAGATCAGGCGGGAAGGCCGATATCGCTTCTCCGTCGACGGGCGGCCGGTCGACTTCGCGGCCGCGCTCGACCGGGGACAGCATTACCCGATCTCCTGACCTGCCGGTATAGTTTCGATTCGGTGGAGCATAATCGAGGGGGTGGGGGTGACCGAGGGTGCAGGAGCCGACGTCAGCAGGCTCCGCGAGCTCAACTCGCTCAGCCTCGTGCGGGCCATGCGGGGGCAGAAGCCCGCGACGGTGACCGAGCTGGCGTCCCGCACCGGCCTGTCGAGGCCGGGAACGGATGTGGTGGTTCGCGGCCTGGTCGCCGACGGGTGGGTGAAGGTCGTGGAACCGGACGGCAGCAGCGTCGGTCGGCCGGCCCGCCGCTACCGCTTCAACGCCGACGCGGGGCACGTGCTCGGGGTGGATGTCGGTGCTCACAAGATCCTGGTCCTGATCTCCGACTTGGAGGGGACGGTGCTGCGCAGTCACCGGCTGCCCGTCGATCCCGACGCGGACCCGGAAACCCGGCTCGAGGCCGTGGACTCCGCGATCACGCAGTGCCTGGCCGGCGCCGGCATGGCGCCGGATCGGATCTGGGCGGCGACGGTCGGCGTGACCGGTCCGGTTGACACGACCGGTCGCACGAGCCTGTTCACCCCGCTGCCGGGCTGGGCGGCCGTGTCTCCCGTCGACCACCTCGCACGGCGGTTCACCTGCCCGATCGTGGTCGAGAACGACTGCAAGCTCGCCGCGGTCGCCGAACGCTGGCGCGGGGCCGCGCAGGATGCCGACGACATCGTCTACCTGCTCGCCGGCATGCGCACCGGCGCCGGCCTCATCCTCAACGGCACCCTGCGGCGCGGCTACGGCGGCGCGGCGGGCGAGATCGGCGCGCTCAAGGCCGTCCGCTGGCTCTCCGCTCCCTCCCACCTCGAAAACTGCCCGGGAATGCCCGACGGCATCCACCCGAACGACAAGGCGGCGTGGGTGTTCGAACAGGCTCGCGAAGGCGATCAGGACGCCAAAGCGGCGCTCCGCCGCTACGTCAAAGACCTGGCGGTCGGGGCCGCGGCCCTCGTGTTGACCCTCGATCCGCAAGTGGTCGTTCTCGGCGGCGGCTATTCACGCTCCGCGGACCTCATCATCGAACCGCTCACGCAGGAGCTGAGCCGGTTGTGCCTGCGGACCCCGGAGATCAGGGCGTCCACGCTCGGAGCGGACAGCGTCGCACTGGGCGCTCTGCGCACCTCCCTCGACCAGGTCGACGCGCGATTGTTCGCCGATGGAATGCCCGCGCCTCTCATTTCGGGCGCCCGCCCGTAGCAGGCTGACCCCAAGGGTCCGCCAGGCGTTCCCCGTGCGAACCGCCGCGGTCGCGGGTTCGCCGTCACCCCGGAGCTGCCGGTGCCGCACATCATGACCCACGCCGCGGGGAAGATCATTTCCCGCCACGGCGAGGTCCCCGCGGGGCGGATCGGCGTTTCGGTGAGTTTGACCTAGCAGTTGGTTGTCGTGTGGCAGATCAGCGTTGTGTGCCAGGAGCTTGCGGCGAAGCCGCGCCCGCGCCCAACTGGTCGAGCACCTCGCGAATCCCCGGGGTGGCGGTGGACCGGGGAGTTCGGCGAAAACGGAGTCCTGGTAGTGCTGGTCGGCGATGATGAGGCAGCGGCGGCGGCCTGCTCCGGCGCCCGGCGTGTCGGGCCGGAACACCGATCTTGGAACAGTCCCCGGCTTGCTCGAACTTGGCGTTCGAGCTTGGTCAGCGTGGTGCCGGGTTGTGCTCGCGGTCCGCGTGATCTTCGAGAAGCACGCGCGGGTCAAGGGTCGCGGTGGCCAGCTGGGTGGCGATGTCGGACATCCGGGCGGAGTGGGACCGGCAGTAGCCGCGCAGGATGTCGAAGGTCTCTCCCATGTCGAGGCCACCGGCGTGGAAGAGGACGCCTTTGGCTTGTTCGATGATGACCCGGCTGTTCAGGGCGGTCTGCAGCTGCTCGGTGAGGACTTCGCCGCGGCGGATGGCGCGTTCCTGCAGGATGCCGATGGTGGCGGTGTCGGCCAGAGCCCGCGCGAGCTGCAGATCCGCGGGGGTGAGCCGGCCGGTGTGGCGCCCGAACAGGTTGAGCGCCCCGATGACCTCGCCGCGCAGCCGCAAGGGCACGGCGTGCACGGAAGCGAAGCCCTGAGCCAGCGCTTGCGGAGCGAACGAGGGCCACCGTCGGCTCGATGCGGACAGATCGGCGATCAGGACAGGTTCGCCGGTGCGGAAGGCCTCCATGCAGGGCCCTTCATCGGCCTGCAATTGGAACAGCTCCAGCAGACGGACCTCCTGGGTGGAGGACGCCATCACCTGCAGACTGCCGCGCTGATCGGCCAGCAGCAGCCCGGCCGCGGCGGAGTCCAGCAGCTCCACGCAATGTTCGACCAGCCGGTGCAGAACGTCGACGACGTCGTAGTCGTCCACGAGGGTGTCGGCCATCTCGACGAACGCCCCCACCACCCGGGCTTCGCGGGCTGTGGTGGTCGAAGGTGTGTCGGTCATCGTCGCTGTCTCCTGTCCTTCGCGTATGACGGCGTGCTCCTGTGCGGCGCTGAGCCGGTACTTCCGCGACGCGTTCGCTGGTCGGTCCCTTGCCATGGCCGCGTCACTCGCTGATTTCGCGAGGGTGCATCCGTCTCCCGACGAGGTCGGTAGCGACCTCGTCGACCAGCCGGCCGGTGGCGAACGCGTAACCCCGCAGCCGCGCCAGTGCCTGGTCGGCCGGGATCGCGTGCTCGGCGATGAGGATGCCGGTGGCCTGGTGAATGTGCTCCCGGTGGTGGGGAAGGCCCGCAAGCACCGCGTCGAGGTCCGGGTCGTGCAGGAGCGGGCCGATCAAGGCGGTGGCGGCGATGTCGGCGACCTGCAGCGCGATGGCCAGATCCGGCGGCGTGAGCCAGCCGGGAGTGCGGCGGTACAGGTCGATCGCACCGACGCGGGCGGCCCCCCGGACCAGGGGGAAGGCGAAGATCGCCCCGACCGGCTGATCGGCCATCTGTGCGGCGAACACCGGCCATGCGGTGGCCGCGTCCGCCGCCAGATCGGCGACCAACACGGGGCGACCGGTGGTGAACGCTTCGAAACACGGACCTTCGCCGAGGCTGAACTGCAGGGTCTCGATGTGGTCGACGATCGCGTCGCTGGCGAACAACGTCTCGCGGTGTCCGGTGCCGTCGCGGGTCATCAGGGAGATCGACGCGCCGTCCACGGGCAGCAATCGGGCGCAGGCGCGACACAGCCGGGCCAGCGGATCCAGGACGTCGGTGCGCTCCCGCAGCGCGGTTCCGACCGCGGCCCGCAACCGGTCCAGCGAGACCTGCGGCTCCGGCTCGCGGGCCATCACCGCGTACCCGCGACGTCCACGGGTGTCGAGGGACGCCGGATGACCGGGAAACGGCCGGTGTGCATGGGGCCAACTCTCGCCTGGGTGTGACACGGCCGCGAGGACTCCCGGCGGTGACGGGATCAAGGCCACACCAAGACGCACTGACTCCATGGACTGTAGCGTCGTCGCGGCGTGGCCGCGCCGCGACGGGCAATGGGCGGCGATCAGCCGCCGCTCACGGAAAGGTGACCCGTCGTTGCGGTTTCCGGTCGTCGCCACGGTGGTGAACGTTCCTGTCGTGGAGGAGCGGTGACGTGCGGACGCGCCACCCTGCCCACCGTGACGCACCGCCAGAAGATGCCGGCGCAGATCGTCGGCTACGGCGGCGTCGAGTTCACCGGCGACGCCGACGACTGTGGTGTCGCCGAGGATGCGGACTGTGATGGCCATCCTGCGGGGAAGAGGGATGGTGTTTCCTCGCATGTTCGGCCTCCTTCGAAAGGCGGAGGCCACTGATGCAGGGAACGCGCGCGCCGGCCTCTCACCCGGTGGGCACGGGGAATGAGCCGTAGGCGGGCGGGCGGCTGACCGTATGAACCGCGACACCTCGAGCGTACGCCCGCAAGGTCCGTTCGGCGCACCGGAGAACGCGAGGATTTGCCGTGCGCCTGAGTTCTCGTTCGGCTGCTAACGCGGCCCGTTACCGCCGTCCTTTGATGGGTGAAGCCGGAGATCGACGCATCGGAGCCGGCCCCAGACGAGCTTGCCGTCGTCGTGGTGACTCACTCCCCAGGTCGAGCAGATCTGGTCGACCAGCAGCAGTCCTCGGCCGCCGTCGTGGCCGGGGACGCGTATTCGCGGGACACGTGCGCTGTGGTCGGCGACGGCGACCGTGACCGTACACGGCTTCCTCTGTAGCTGTAGGCGCAGCTGAATGGGACCGCCCGCGTGGTGATGGGCGTTTTCCAGCAACTCGTTGACCACGAGCAGCGTGTCGACACGGTCAGTCTCACTGAGGGTGGCCAACCGTGTCTCGACCCAGTGGCGGGCCGCGAACAGTTCGGTGGTGCGCCTGCCTGCTAGCTCCAAGATTTGCCAGCCCGGTAGGGCGGCGTCGCTCCAATTGACAGCCACGGGTACTCCTCGCCACGGTGGTCCCCTTCGCCGACGAACATCAATCGGTACACTCCGTCATCGAGAGCTACCCGTGGGCAGGCGGCATACTCGCAAAATTCACCGTCGTATCGGAGCGAAACGATCACCGATTGCGCGTGCCGCGGTCGCGCGGGTGTTCACGGTGACCAGCCCGCATGCCCACCGGGTCAGTCGTGGAGACCGCGCCGGTGCCGGGTCACGACTTCCTGCGCCACCACCGCCAGCGACCGGCCGGACGTGAACGCGGCCGCTCGCAAGCGCGCGAGGGCTTGATCACTGGTCAGGTCGTGCCGCGCCGATAGCATCCCCACCGCGATGCTGACGTCGTCGTGGGCGCCGCCGACCTGCTCCAGCACCTCGGAGTCGGCATCGGCCACGAGCACGGCCGTGGCGAGTCCGGCCAGCTCGTGGGCGTCGGCCAATCCCGCCGGCGGGGTTCCGGTGCCGCGCCGGTACAGGGTCACGGTGCCGAGCGGGACGCTCGCGGTGAGCGGGAAGGCGAAAACCGCGCCGACTCCGCAGCCGAGCGCCGCGTCGACGAATCCCGGCCACTCGCCTCCGCGCTCGGCCAGTTCGGGAACGCTGATCGGCCGGCCAGTGGTGAAAGCGGTGACGGAGGGCCCTTCTCCGGTCGTGTACTGGAGTTCTTCGGCCCGGTGTCCCCATTGGCCCGTGGAGGCGAGCTCGTGTTGTGCCAGCCCGTCGCCGCGGATCGTGATGACCACCGCGTCCACGCCCGGCACACTGCGCAGCGTCGCTTCCGCCACCGCCGCCGCGCAGCCCGCCGACGGGTCGGCGTGCCGGGCGGCGTGCACGACGCGGTGCCACAACTCGTCGCGCCGGCTCACCTGTGGTTCGGTCTCCGCCAACCTCACCGACTGCGGCGTTCCGCAGTCGTCGGCGCGCCGACGGTCGGCCGCTGCGGCGGCGCGATGTTCGACCGCGCGTCGCCGGCAGGCGAGCACATCGCCGGATCCCAGGTCGGCTGCTCGTTCGAACCGGCACGCGGCGCTGTCGTGCGCCGCGGCAGCGCGGAGGAAACTCAGCCGCAGGCTTTCGAACGCGTCGCCGGCGCGTTCTCGTGCGACTTTCACGTGGTGAGCGAAACTCACCGTGTCGGCGCGGCTCGTACGGTCCTGGTGGCTGTTTGTCAGCTCGGCTCGGCGGGCTTTCAGCTCGCAGGCGCGGATACCGGCCGCCCGCGCACGAGAGCGGGCGCGCTCCGCGCCTTCCTGCGCCGCGGTCGTAACCGGGATGGTCGTCTTGTCCATCGCCCTCACCTGGATCGAGCAACCGGGGTCGATCCCATGGTTTCACCACACCGGCCGCCTCGCACCACGCCGATCGAACCGAGGCGAATCCGTTGAGCGCACCAATCGGTGACGTGGTCCGCGACATCCTTCGAGGGTGGGTAGGTTCTGGGGCTTGCTGCGGCTGGGCGCACGAAGACAACGGCGTCATCCAGGTGGTGGCCCGCGGCGAGGTGGACGGGGCGACGGCGCAGGTGGTGAAGACGCTTTGGTGAGCGGGCTGACGCGCCGGCCGCAGGTCTTGCTCGCCGGCCTCGACGACGTCGGCTTCGAACGACGCAGCACCGCCGCCGTCCGGACACCCGTGGGTGGGAACTTCGCCGAGGAAACCGACAGGCGCGCGCTCGGCGACCGCGGGACGGGCCGGCGGCCAAGGACCAGTGGAGCCGGCCCCTCGGCCGGTGTGGGTGGCGCCCGGGCGTCAGGCGGCACGCCGGGAGGCGGCCTGGAGCTGAGGGCGGCAGGCGGTACAAACCATGGTCTTCCCGAGCAGGGTGCCGGCGGCGGACACGATCCGCCCGACGTGCAGCGTCTGCTGGCCGCACCGCGCGCAGGGGATGGGCTTGCTGCGGTGGCTGATCTCGATCCGGTCCGGCATGGGGCGGCCCTCCTTGGGTCTTGATCGACGGCGGCTACCCGGCCCGACGGGGGACACGCCCGCTGCGGCCCACCTCACCCGAACGGCCCAGCGCGGCGGTCCGCAGGCCCGTCCGGCGCGGTCGTGGAGGTGATATGCGTCAAGGCGGCGTCGGCCTGCGGACGGTGAGACCGTGGTCGCTCGCCGCCGGGCTGATCGTGGGACGGTCCCCGCACCAGGTGGTGGGCGACCAGACCCGGCGCCATGAATCCGAGCGTCTGGTATAGGAACAGCAGCAACGACCACGCGCTGCAAGAGCTTGGTGCCGCCGAACGTCAGCGCGGTCAGGAGCACGATGATCGCCGCGGGGCGGTAGTTCTCGACCATGGCCCGCGTGATTCTGCCAAGTGTGTTCATGCCGTCCGGGGACGGGTTCGTCATCGGACAACAGCAGCGGGCCGATGGCAACCCGCGCCGCGAGCTTTCTCTGAGATGAAGGGCTGCGGGCTGCTCGTGATCGCGCCGCGCCATGAATGGACGATCTTCCTTTGGTTAAAAGATCACCGATTTGGAAGATGGTTGACGTGATCAAAATTCCGCCTCGGCATGAGGTTTAGCCGGTTGCCCGGCGACGCTCCGGTGTCGAGTGTCTTTAATCGACCCTTGGGTTCAACGCCTCGCCGATTGTGTTACCGGCCAATCGGGTGATCGTGGGTGACGAAAGTCCTGCCGTGGATTGCCGTTGTCCGAAAAGATTTCCGATGCTGCCGGTACCGTGGGCAGCGCGGGTTGGCTCGGCCGGCCTTGTAAATTCGCAGGTCAGCAAGCTTCCGTCGAGTCAAACGTTGCAGTGGGAGGAAAGATTGTGGCATTGGGGTGAAATGTCGAGGACGTTTATTCTGTTTATTTCCGGGGCGGGTTCGGCGCGATTGTTTATTGTTGGTTTGATGCTCCGTTTGGCGGTACGAGCTTGGCGGCGACTGGGTAGCGTGATGCGAATCCGGTGGTCGTGGGGGGCCACTGACTGTCGGATCGACCTACTTGTTGCGTGGAAGCAGTGGTTTCCGCGGGCGTACGGCGGTGGTCTGGAGCGGATCGGCGGCTATCGGCGCCGGTTGATCCAGATCGGTCGCGGACGTCGTCGCGTGGCTGCTGTGGTGGAAAGGATCAATTGTGTCTTGTCGTGTTCACCTCCCCGGAGAGGTTCGGTGTGCGAGGTGCCGGACCGACTTGTCGAACGTCTGGCAAGAACGGTCGAGGATTGCTGATCAAAGCTTCGGCAAGCAGGGAAGCCGCTGATCGCAAGTCGGGTCCGAAGGCTGACCATCCTTCGGGAATCCCCTGGTTACCGGCCTGTCCTGCGTTTCGTCACCCAGCATTCGGATGGTTTGCGCTGAACGCCACCGTGTTCGAAAGGTTCCGTAAATGCCGCGTTACAACGTCACCGAGTCCGCCACTGGTACGGCGGCCGACGACGACAGATCGACGCCCGCGCGTACCCTGGCCGAACTGTTCCAGGCGCAGGTCGCTCGCACCCCCCGGGAACCGGCTCTGACCGGTGCGGACGGCACCCTGACCTACGCGGCGGTGAACGCGCGGGCGAACCGGTTGGCGCGGGTGCTGGTCCGGCACGGCGCGGGGCCGGAACGAGTCGTCGCGCTCGCTCTGCCGAGGTCGGCGGACCTCGTGGTCGCGCAGCTGGCGGCGGCCAAGGCCGGCGCGGCCTTCCTGCCGATCGATCCGGACCACCCGGCCGAGCGGGTCGCCTTCACGCTCGCCGACGCGCGGCCCGTCCTCGTCCTGACCCGGTCATCGGCGGCCCCGGCGGGGGTCGGCGCGACGGCCACCCTTGCCCTCGACGAGGGCGATCTGCTCGACGGCCTGCCCGACCACGACCTGACCGACGCGGACCGCACGCGCCCGCTGCGCGTCGCCCACCCCGCCTACCTCATTTACACCTCCGGCTCCACCGGGGTGCCCAAGGGTGTACTCGTCACCCACCGGGGACTGGCCGGGTTTTCCGCCGCGATGCGCGACCGGTACGACGTACGGCCCGGCGACCGGGTTCTCGAATTCTCCTCACCCAGCTTCGACGCCTCGATCCTGGAACTCTGCATGGCTCTGCCGACGGGTGCCGCGCTGGTGGTGCCCCCGGCCGGCCCGCTGCTGGGCGACCGGCTCGCCGAGGTCCTGGCCACCCACCGGGTCACCCACGCCCTGATCCCGCCGGTCGCGCTGGCCACGATGTCGACCGCCCACGCCGCGGCCCTGCCCGACTTCCGCACCGTGATCGTCGGGGGTGACGCCTGCCCGCCCGAGCTGGTCCGGACCTGGGCCCCCGGCCGCCGGATGATCAACTCCTACGGCCCCACCGAGTCCACGGTGGTGGCGACCTGGAGCGACCCGCTCGTCCCCGGGGGAACGCCACCGATCGGCCGGCCGCTGCCGGACACCACCGTGTACGTGCTCGACGAAGCGCTGCGCCCGGCCACCACCGGGGAACTGCACCTCGCGGGTCCCAGCCTCGCCCGGGGCTACCTCGACCGGCCGGGGCTGACGGCGACCCGGTTCGTGGCCGACCCGTTCGGCGCACCGGGCAGCCGGATGTACCGGACCGGTGACGTGGTCCGCCGCACCGCGGCGGGCGAGCTCGAGTTCGTCGGGCGGACCGATCACCAGGTCAAGATCCGCGGCTTCCGGATCGAGCCCGGAGAAATCGAAGCGCTGCTGCTCAGCCGGCCGGACGTCCGGGAGGCCGTCGTCGTCGCCCGCGAGGACGAGCCCGGCCTCAAGCGCCTGGTGGCCTACTTCGCCGGGGACGCCGAGCCCGCGACCTTGCGCGCGGCGCTGGCCGACCGCCTGCCGCCGTACCTGGTCCCGGCGGCCTTCGTCCCGCTCGACCGGATGCCCCTGACCCCGCACGGGAAGCTCGACCGCGAGGCGCTGCCGGCCCCCGACTGGCAGGCCCAGCTTCGCGCGCACCACGTCGCACCCCGCACTCCGGTCGAACGGGCGCTCGCCGAAATCTGGACCGATGTGCTCGGCGTGCCCGCCGTCAGCGTCGAGGCGGACTTCTTCGAACTCGGCGGGGACTCGATCCTCGGCGCGCGGGCGCTCGCCCGCATCCGGGCCCGCTTCGGGGCCGATCTGTCCCCGCGAACGGTGTTCGACGCCCGGACGATCGCGACGCTCGCCGCGCTGCTGCCCGAGGGCGACCCCCAGGCCGGCGGCCGGATCGACCGCGTGACCCACGATGCCGTGCTGCCGGTGTCGCCGGTCCAGCGCCGGTTGTGGGTGCTCGACCAGCAGAACCCCGGCAGCACCGAGTACAACGTCGGGGTCGGCCTCACCCTGTCCGGACCGCTGGACCGGCCGGCCCTGCGCACCGCGCTGGCCGCGCTGGCCGCGCGGCACGAGTCGCTGCGGACGACCTTCCGCACCGTCGACGGGCAGGGCGTCCAGGTCGTCGCCGAGACGGGGACGGTCCCGCTGCTGGAGGTCGAAGCCGCCGACGACCTGGACGCGCAGCTCGCGGCCGAACTGGACCACCCGTTCGATCTGGCCACCGGACCGCTCACCCGCGCCACCCTGATCCGGCGCGGTGCCGACGAGCACCTGCTCCTGCTGAGCCAGCACCACATCGTCACCGACGGCTGGTCGGTCGGCCTGCTCGTCGACGAACTGGCCGCGCTCTACGCGGGGGAGGACCTCGCCCCGCCGCCGGTCGGGTACCGGGACTACTCCCGCTGGCACCACGACCGGCTGGCCGGTCCGCTGGGCGAGCGCCAGCTGGCGTACTGGCGGGAGCAGCTGGCCGGTCTGGAGCCGCTGGAGCTGCCCACCGACCGGCCCCGGCCGCCCGTGCGCGGGACCCAGGGCGCGATCCGCCGCTACCCCCTGCCCGACGGGCTCGCCCGGGGTCTCGCCGCCCTCGGCCAGGACACCGGCACCACCTTGTTCACGACGCTGACGGCCGTGGTGCAGCTGCTGCTGGCCCGCTACACCGGGCAGGACGACATCGCCGTCGGCACCGCGGTGTCCGGTCGCGACCACGACCAGCTCGAACGCCTCGCCGGGTTCTTCGTCAACACGCTGGTCCTGCGTTCCGCCGTCGACCCCGCCCAGCCCTTCGACGACTTCCTCGGCCAGGTCAAGGAAACGGTGCTCGCGGCGTTCGCCGCCGGCGAGGTGCCCTTCGACCAGGTCGTCGACGACCTGCGGCCGGCCCGTGATCCGGGCCGGACACCGCTGGTGCAGGTGCTGCTGGTACTCCAGCAGGACCTGGTCCGGCCCCGGGAGGCGGGCCGCCTGCAGCTGGGCGAGCACGATCTGCCCCGCCCCCGGGCCCGGTTCGACCTGGTGCTGGAGTTCCAGCCGCACGGCCGCGGTGTCGCGATCGAGTACGACACCGCCCTCTTCGACGCCGAGACGATCGACCGCTTCGCCGGGCACCTGCGGGTGCTGGCCGAGGCCGTCGTGGCCGACCCGCGCCGCGCGGTCGCCGAACTGCCGATGCTGGACGACGCCGAGCTGGCCCGGCTCGACGACCTCTCGCGGGGGCCGGCGGTCCCGGTGCCCGCGCCCACCCTGCCCCGCTTGTTCGAGGCCCAGGTGGCCCGCACGCCGGACGCGGTCGCCGTCGTCTGCGGGGAGCGCCGGCTGACCTACCGGGAACTCGACGACCAGGCCAACCAGCTGGCCCGGGTGCTGATCGAGCGGGGCGCGGCGCCCGAGCGGTTCGTCGCCGTCTCACTGCCGCGCACCGAACGGATCCTGGTGGCGCTGCTCGGCGTCCTCAAGTCCGGCGCCGCGTACCTGCCGGTCGACCCGGCCTACCCGGCCGACCGGATCGCGCTGATGCTCGACGACGCCGACCCGGTCCTGCTGCTGACGCCCGGCGGTGAAGGACCCGTTCCCGCGCTGGCGTTCGACGACCCGGAGCTGCTCGCCGGCCGGTCCGCGGCGCCCGTCGACGGCGGGCCCGACCCCGCCAACCCGGCCTACATCATCCACACCTCCGGCTCGACCGGCCGGCCCAAGGGCGTCGTGATCGCCCACCGCAGCGCGGCGAACCTGATGGCCTGGGCGGCTGCCGACTTCGGCGCCGTCCTGCGCCCGGGCACCACCGTGGTCGCGTCGACGTCGCTCAACTTCGACGTCTCGGTGTTCGAGATCTTCGCGCCGCTGATGGCGGGCGCCACCGTCGAGATCGTGCGGGACGTGCTCGCCCTCGGCGAAGGCCCGGCCACCGACCGGCCGGTCGGCCTGGTCAGCGGCGTGCCGTCGGCGTTCGCCCAGCTGCTGGCGCAGGGAACCGTTTCGGTGCGGCCCTCGACGGTGGTCCTGGCCGGCGAGGCGCTCACCCTCCACGCACTGCGTGACATCCGGAAAGCACTGCCCGGCAGCCGGATCGCCAACATCTACGGGCCGACCGAGTCCACTGTGTACGCCACGGCGTGGTACCACGACACCGACCGCACGCCGCCGATCGGCCGGCCGATCGCCGGGATCCACGCCCACGTGCTCGACGCTCGCATGCGGCGCGTGCCCGTCGGCGTGCCGGGCGAGCTGCACCTCGGCGGCGCGGGCGTGGCCCGCGGCTACCTCGGCCGGCCGGGCCTGACCGCCGGGCGATTCGTCGCCGACCCCTTCGGCGCCCCCGGGGGACGGATGTACCGCACCGGCGACGTCGTGCGCTGGACCGCGCGGGGCGAGCTGGAGTACCTCGGCCGCGCCGACGACCAGGTGAAGATCCGCGGCTTCCGGATCGAGCCGGGCGAGATCGAGGTCGCCCTGCGGCAGCACCCGGACGTGGCCGAAGCGGTGGTGATCGCCCGCAAGGACGCCGGGCACCAGCGGCTGGTCGCCTACGTGGTGCCCAGCGGCGCCGTCACCCCCGCGCGGCTGCGGGAGTTCCTCGGCGCCTCGCTGCCCGCCCACCTGGTGCCGTCGGCGTTCGTGCCGCTCGACCGGCTGCCCCTCAACCCCAGCGGCAAGCTCGACCGGCGGGCCCTGCCCGCCCCCGACTGGGCGGCCGGCGCCACCCGGGTGGCGCCGCGGACCCCGGTCGAACGGCTGCTCGCCGACATCTGGGCCGAAGCCCTCGGGCTGCCCGAGGTCGGCGTGGAGGACAACTTCTTCGAGCTGGGCGGCGACTCGATCCTGAGCATCCGCCTGGTGTCCGAGGCCGCCAAGGCCGGCCTGCGGATCACCACCCGCGACGTCTTCCGGCACCAGACGATCGCCGCGCTCGCCGCGGCGGCCGGCACCGCCGAGGCGCCGGAAGCGGTGGCGGAGCGGCCGGCGGCGACCGGACCGGTGGTGCTCACCCCGATCCAGCGCTGGTTCCTCGACGCCGGCCCGGCCGACCCGGACCACTTCGCCCAGGAACTGAGCGTCCGGCTCGCCGACGACGTCGACGCGGACCGGCTGCGCGCCGCGCTGAACACCGTCGTGGCCCACCACGACGCCCTGCGGCTGCGGTTCCGCCGCACCGGGGACGGCTGGACTCAGGACCACGCCGAGCCGGGGGACACCGACGTCTTCGGCGCGACGATCGACCTCGAGCACGGGCCGCTGGTGCGCGCGGAGCTCACCGGCACGACGTTGCGGCTGGCCGTGCACCACCTGGTGGTGGACGGGGTTTCCTGGCGGATCCTGCTGGAGGACCTCGACCACGCCTACCACGGGCGGGATCTGAGCCCCCGCACGACGTCCTTCCAGGACTGGGCGGCGCGGCTCGCCACACACCCCTTCGACGCCGACCTCGGCCACTGGCGGACCGTCGACGGGGCCCAGATCCCGCTGGACACCGAAGACCGCAACACCGTGGCGAGCACCCGGACGGTCACGACCAAGCTGGACGCCGAGCTGACCCGCGCGCTGCTGCAGGAGGTCCCGGGCGTCTACCGCACGCAGGTCAACGACGTCCTGCTGGCCGCGCTCGGCGGGGCCCTGCGCCGCTGGACCGGCGCCGGCCGGGTCCTGCTCGACCTCGAAGGGCACGGCCGCGAGGAGCTGTTCGACGACGTCGACCTGTCCCGCACGGTCGGCTGGTTCACGTCGATGTTCCCGGTCGCGCTCGACGTGCCCGACACCGAGTGGGGCACCCGGCTCAAGTCCGTCAAGGAGCAGCTGCGCGCGATCCCCGCCCGCGGGCTGTCCTACGGCGTGCTGCACCGCCTCGCCGGGACCGCGCCCGAGGTGACGCCCCGGCTCAGCTTCAACTACCTCGGCCGTTTCGAAGTGTCCGGTGGGCTGTATCGGGGCCTCGAACGGGACCTCGAACTGTCGCAGAGCCCGGACGCGATCCGTGGGCACGCCATCGACGTGGTCGCCCGGGTCGCCGACGGCTGCCTGGAGATCACCTGGTTCTACTCCGACCGGCTGCACCGCGAAGCCACCATCGACGCGGTCGCCGACGACCTCGTCCGTGGGCTGACCGAGATCGCCGCGCACTGCGCCGACCCGGCCGCCGGCGGCCGCACGCCGTCGGACTTCCCGTTGGCGCACCTCGACCAATCCACTGTGGACATGCTCGCCGGGGACGGTCGCGACGTCGAAGACATCTACCCGCTGACCCCGGCGCAGAGCGGCATGCTGTTCCACAGCCTCACCGGCGGCGGCCGCAACGCCTACCTGCAGCAGGTGACGTTCGTGATGTCCGGCGTCCCCGACCCGGCCGCCCTCGGCCGGGCGTGGCAGCGCGTGGTGGACCGGACCCCGGTGCTGCGCAGCCGGGTCGTCTGGGACGGCGTGGACGCCCCGGTGCAGGTGGTCCACCGGCAGGTCGGCCTGCCCGTCGAGTACCGCGACTGGTCCGGCGGCCCCGAGGACCTGGACGCCGTGCTGGCGGCCGACCGCGCCGCCGGGCTCGACCTGGGCGCGGTGCCGCTGCTGCGGCTGCTCATCGTCCGCCTCTCCGCCACCGAAGTCCGGGTGGTCTGGACCTTCCACCACCTGCTGCTGGACGGCTGGAGCCTCTTCCAGGTGCTCTCCGACGTCTCGGCGGCGCACGCCGGGCAGGCCCTGCCCACCCGGCGCCCGTTCCGCGACCACGTCCGCTGGCTGTCCGAACAGGACCAGGCGGGCGCGGAACGGTACTGGCGCGAACAGCTTTCGGGCCGGCCCGAAACCCGGCGGCTCACGCCCGACCACAATCCCGAAGCGCACACCGTCGAGTCGACGGCCTCCCTGCGCACCGCCGTCCCGGCCGCCGCGCTGCGGACCGCCGCGCAGCGCCACGGGCTGACGCTGAACACGCTCGTCCAGGGTGCCTGGGCGGTGCTGCTGGCCCGGCACGGCGGGCGGCCCGAGGTCTGCTTCGGCACCACGGTCTCCGGCCGGCCCGCCGAGCTGCCCGGAGCCGGCGAGATCACCGGCATGTTCATCACCACCTTGCCGGTGGTCACCAGCGTCGACGACCGCGCTCGCGTGCTCGACTGGCTGCGGGACCTGCAGGCCACCCAGGCCGAAGCGCGGCGGTTCGACCACGTCCCGCTGGCTCGCCTGCAGAGCACGGGCGGCCTGTTCGACACCCTGCTGGTCTTCGAGAACTATCCGGTCACCGAAGAGCTCGGGCTGCGCGACCTGCGCGGGGTCGAGACCACCAACTACCCGCTCAGCGTCGTCGCCTACCCCGGTGACGAGCGGCTGGACCTCGCCTTCGGATACGACCCGGCGCTGTTCGACGCCGAGACGGTCGCCGGGTTCGCCGGGCACCTCCGCACGCTGCTCACCGAACTGGCGGCCCGGCTCGACGAACCGGTTTCCCGCCTGCGCATGCTCACCGACGCCGAGCGGGACGACGTCCTGGTCCGGTGGAACGACACCGCGCACGACCTCCCGGCCACGACCGTGCCGGAGCTGTTCGCCGACCAGGTGCGGCGAACCCCGGACGCGGTCGCCGTCACCGGCGCGCGGACCCTGACCTACGCGGAGCTGGACGAGCGGGCGAACCGGCTCGCCCACCGGCTGATCGCGCTCGGCGCGGGCCGTGACGAGCTGGTCGCGCTGCTGCTGGGCCGGTCGGCCGACGTCGTCGTCGCCGAACTGGCGGTGCTCAAGGCCGGTGGCGCGTACCTGCCGCTGGACGCCCGGGCGCCCCGCGAACGCATGCGGACCCTGCTCGACGGCGTGCGCGTGCTGGTGACCGACGAGGCGGGCCAGGACGTGGCCCGGAAGGTCCACAGTGGACCGGTCGTGCTGGCCGACGAGCCGGTTGACGAGCCGGCGAGCGCGCCGGATGTGGTGGTACGGCCGGAAAACCTGGCGTACGTGATGTACACCTCGGGGTCGACGGGGACGCCGAAGGGCGTCGCGGTGACCCACCGGGACATCCTCGGCCTGGCGCTGGACCCGTGCTTCGCCGGCCCCGCGCACCGGACGGTGCTCATGCACTCCCCGCAGGCGTTCGACGCGTCGACGTACGAGGTCTGGGTGCCGCTGCTGAGCGGCGGCCGGGTGGTCGTCGCGCCGCCGGGCGACCTCGACGCCGAGGTGCTGCGTCGCGCGGTCACCACGCACGGGGTGCGCGGCCTGTTCCTGACGTCGGGGTTGTTCCGGGTGCTGGCGCAGGAGGATCCGGCGTGCCTGCGCGGTGCCCGCGAGGTGTGGACCGGCGGCGAAGTCGTTCCCCCCGCCGCGGTGCGCCAGGTGGCGGCGGCGTGTCCCGGCCTGGCCGTGGTGGACGTCTACGGGCCGACCGAGACGACGACGTTCGCCAGCCACTTCGTCCTGCCGCCGGGTGAGCCGGTGCCGGACGTGCTGCCGATCGGCCGGCCGCAGGCCAACATGGCGGCCTACGTGCTCGACGCCGGCCTGCGCCCGGTTCCGCCGGGCGCCGTGGGCGAGCTGTACCTCGCGGGCACCGGCCTGGCCCGCGGCTACCTGAGACAGCCGGCCCTCACCGCGGAACGGTTCCTCGCGAACCCCTTCGGACCGCCGGGCGCGCGGATGTACCGCACCGGCGACCTCGTCCGCTGGTCCCGCGCCGGGGTGCTGGAGTTCGCCGGCCGGGCCGACGACCAGGTGAAGATCCGCGGCTTCCGGATCGAGCTGGGGGAGATCGAAACCGCGCTGACCGCCCACCCCGACGTCGCCGAGGCCGTCGTCATCGCGGCGGAGACCGCGGGGTCCAAGCGGCTCGTCGCCTACGTCGTCGCGACCGGATCGCCCGACCTGCGGGAGTTCCTGAGCCGGTCCCTGCCGGACTACCTCGTGCCCGCGGTCTACGTCCCGCTGGCCGCGTTGCCGCTCAACGAGAACGGGAAGGTCGACCGGCGGGCGCTGCCCGAACCGGACCTCGCGCCGGCGCGGGGGTACCGCGAGCCGGGCACCGACGCCGAGCGGCTGCTCGCCGGGGTCTGGGCGGACGTGCTGCGGCTGGAGCGGGTCGGCGCCGACGACAACTTCTTCGAACTCGGCGGCGACTCGATCCTGAGCATCCAGGTGGTCTCCCGGGCCCGCCGGGCCGGGCTGGACCTCATGCCCGGCCAGGTGTTCGACCACCCGACCGTCGCCGCGCTCGCCCTCGCCGCGACCGCCGCGGCCGAAGCCGGCCCGGTCCCCGCCGACGCGGGACCGGTGACCGGCGAACTGCCGCTGACGCCGGTGCAGCACTGGTACCTCGACCCGAAACCGGTGCACCCCGAGCAGTTCGTCCAGTCCGTCTCGGTGGAACTGCCGGCCGCGCCGGACCTGGCGGTGTTGCGCCGCGCGTTGCGGGACCTGCAACTGCACCACGACGCGCTGCGGCTGCGCTTCACCGACGGTGGCCGGCACCACGCGCCGGCCGCCGACGAAGACGTGCTCGGCGCCACCATCGACCTCGAACACGGGCCGCTGCTGCGGGCGGAGCTGTCCGGCACCACGCTGACGCTCGCCGCGCACCACCTGGTGGTCGACGGCGTGTCGTGGCGGATCCTCCTGGAGGACCTGGAAACCCTCCTGTCCGGCGGCGAACTCCCCGCCAAGACGACGTCCTTCCGCGACTGGGCCCGGACGCTGGCCGGCCACGCCGCCGAAGGCGGCTTCGACGACGAACTGGACCACTGGGCGGCCACCGACGCCGACCCGGCGTTGCCGGTCGACGCGTCCGGCGAGAACACCTACGGCTCGGCCCGGTCGGTGACCGTGCGGCTGCCCGCCGAAGCGACCCGCGCGGTGCTGCACGACGTGCCGGGGGCGTATCGGACGCAGGTCAACGACGTCCTGCTGACCGCGCTCGGCCGGGTCCTCGCGGACTGGACCGGCCGCGACCGCGTCCTGGTCGACCTCGAAGGCCACGGGCGGGAGGACCTGTTCCCCGGCATCGACCTCTCCCGCACCGTCGGCTGGTTCACCTCGATCTTCCCGGTCGCGCTCGGTGCGTCCGGCGTCGACTGGGGCGACGCCCTGAAGCAGACCAAGGAACAGCTCCGGGCGATCCCTCGCCGGGGCATCGGGTACGGCGCCCTGCGCTACCTGACCGGCACCGCCCGGCCCGTCGACCCCGGGATCAGCTTCAACTACCTGGGCCGCTTCGACCACGGCGGCGGGCTGGGCGGCGCCGCCCACCCCGCGCAGACCCGCGGGCACCTGCTCGACGTCGTCTGCGCGGTCATCGGGGACGAGCTGGAGCTGACCTGGCACTACTCCACGGCCGTGCACGCGGAAGCCACGGTGCGCCGACTGGCCGACGCCTTGCTCGCCGCGCTCACCGGGATCGTCGAGCACTGCGCCGCACCCGAAGCCGGCGGCCGCACGCCGTCGGACTTCCCCCTCGCCCGCCTCGACCAGGCCGCGGTGGACCGCCTCGCCGGCACCGGCCGCACGGTCGAGGACATCTACCCGCTGACCCCGATGCAGTCCGGCATGGTGTTCCACAGCCTCGTCGACGGCGCCGCCGGGACCTACCTCAACCAGGTGCGGCTGCGGCTGTCCGGCGTCACCGACCCCGAGCGCCTGGCCCAGGCCTGGCAGGAAGTCATCGCGGCCACGCCGGTGCTGCGCAGCCGCGTCGTCTGGGACGGTCTCGACGAGCCCGTGCAGGTCGTCGAGCGGTCCGCCCCGGTGCCGGTCGTCCGGCTCGACTGGATGGACCTGGACGACCGGCGGCGTGCCGTAGAGCAGGAGCGCTTCCTCGAGCGGGACCGTGAGCTGGGCTTCGACCTGGCGGCCGGGCCCCTGCTGCGGCTCGCGTTCGCCCGCCTGCCCGGCGGGGACGTCCTGATGATCTGGACCTTCCACCACGTGCTGCTCGACGGCTGGAGCGCGGCACAGGTGTTCGGCGAAGTCTGCGCCCGGTACGCGGGCGGGACCGCGCCGGGGCACCGGCCGCCGTTCCGGGAGTACCTGCGCTGGCTCGGCGAGCAGGACACCGCGGCCGCCGAACGCCACTGGCGCGCCGAGCTGACCGGCGTGCGGACGCCGACCCCGCTGCCGTACGACCGGCGGCCGCGGGAGGTGCACCGGGCCCGCTCCGCCGCGTCGGTCCGGGTGTCGGCGCCGATCGACGGGCTGCGCGAGCTGGCCCGGCGGGCCGGGTTGACCCTCAACACGATCGTGCAGGGCGCGTGGGGGCTGGTGCTTTCGCGCCACAGCGGCGAATCCGACGTCGTCTTCGGCACCACCGTGTCGGGCCGGCCCGCCGACTTGCCCGGTGTCGAGTCGATGGTCGGCCTGTTCATCAACACCCTGGCCGGCCGGGTCACCGTCCACGACGGACAGACCGTGGCCGCGTGGCTGCAGGAGCTGCAGGCGGCACAGGCCCGCTCGCGCCGGTTCGACTTCGTCTCGCTGGCGCAGCTGCAGGGCTGGGTGGGCACGACGCTGTTCGAGAGCATCCTGGTCTTCGAGAACTACCCCTTCGACGCCGACGCGATCGCCGCCCACGGCATCGGCCTGCACGAGGAAGGCGAACTGCAGCCGACCAACTACCCGCTCAGCGTGGTCGTCACGCCGGGCGAGCGGCTGACCGTGTCGTTCGACCACGACCCCGACCTGTTCGACGCGGCCACGATCGAGCAGCTGGCCGGGCACCTGCTCCTGGTCCTGGACCGCATCGCCGCCGGCGCCGGGCGCCCGGTCGGCGAACTCGACCTGCTGACCGACGACGACCGCGAGCGCGTGCTGCGGACGTTCAACGACACGGCGCACCCGGTCCCCGCGGCGACCGTGGTGAGCCGGTTCGCCGAGCAGGTCCGCCGCACGCCGGACGCCCCGGCGGTCGCGCAGCTGTCCTACGCCGAATTGGAGGCCCGCGCCAACCGGCTCGCGCACCGGCTGATCGATCTCGGCGTCCGGCCGGAGGACCGGGTCGGGCTGCTGCTCGACCGGTCCACCGACGTGGTCGTCGCCGAACTGGCGATCCTCAAGGCCGGAGCCGCGTACGTGCCGGTCGACCTGCGCGCCCCGGCCGCCCGGATGCGGCTGGTGCTGGCCGAAGCGGGGGTCTCGGTGGTCGTCACCGACCAGTCCCACTCGGACGTCCACAGCGGACCGACAGTCGTGGTCGGTGAGGTCGTCGACGGTCCGGTGGATGC
The DNA here is from genome assembly GCA_049998055.1 of Amycolatopsis sp. cmx-4-37. GTDB lineage: Bacteria > Actinomycetota > Actinomycetes > Mycobacteriales > Pseudonocardiaceae > Amycolatopsis. The sequence continues at coordinate 152,947 of JAEBEK010000015.1, forward strand.
GCCGGACGTGGTGGTGCGGCCGGACAACCTGGCTTACGTGATGTACACGTCGGGGTCGACAGGCACGCCGAAGGGGGTCGCGGTGACCCACCACGACGTCGTCGGCCTGGCGTCGGACCGGTCCTTTTCGAACGGCGCGCACCACACCGTGCTGCTGCACTCGCCGCAGGCGTTCGACGCCTCGACGTACGAGGTGTGGGTGCCGTTGCTGAACGGCGGCCGGGTCGTCGTCGCGCCGCCGGGGGACGTGGACCCCGACGTCCTGCGTGGTCTCGTCGCCGAGCACCACGTGAGTGCGCTGTGGCTCACCGCCGGGCTGTTCCGCCTGCTGGCGCAGGAAGATCCCGCGTGCCTGCGCGGCGTCCGGGAGGTGTGGACCGGCGGTGACGTCGTGCCCGCGACCGCCGTCCGGCAGGTGCGGGACGCCTGCCCGGGCCTGACCGTCGTGGACGGCTACGGCCCCACCGAGACGACGACCTTCGCCAGCCGCTGCGTGCTGCCGCCGGACGAGCCGGTGCCCGACGTGGTGCCGATCGGCGGTCCCCTCGACAACATGGCGGCCTACGTGCTCGACGCCGGGCTGCGGCCGGTCCCGCCCGGGGTGGCGGGGGAGCTGTTCGTCGCCGGCACCGGCGTGGCCCGCGGGTACCTCGGCCGGGCCGGGCTCACCGCGGAACGGTTCGTGGCGAACCCGTTCGGCGCGCCGGGGGCACGGATGTACCGCACCGGGGACGTCGTCCGCTGGTCCGGCGAAGGAGTCTTGGAGTTCGTCGGCCGGGCCGACGACCAGGTGAAGATCCGCGGCTTCCGGATCGAGCTGGGGGAGATCGAGACCGCCCTGGCCGCGCACCCGGACGTCACCGAAGCGGTGGTCGTCACCCGCGACAAGCGGCTCGTCGCGTATGTCGTCGCCACCGTCGCCACCGCCGAGCTGCGCGCGTGGCTGCAGCGGGACCTGCCCGACTACATGGTGCCCTCGGCGTTCGTCACGCTCGACGCCCTTCCCTTGAGTCGCAACGGGAAGGTCGACCGGCAGGCGCTGCCGGAACCGGCCGCCGAGCCGGCGACCGGCTACCTGCCGCCCCGCACGGAGGCCGAGCGGGTGCTCGCCGACGTCTGGGCCGAGGTGCTCGGCGTGCCCGCGGTGGGGATCGAGGACAACTACTTCGAACTCGGCGGCGACTCGATCCTGAGCATCCAGGTCGTGTCGCGGGCCCGGCGCCACGGCCTCGCGCTCACCCCGCGGGACCTGTTCGCCCACCAGACCGTCGCGGCGCTCGCCGTCGCGGCGGGCTCGGCCGCGGTGACCGTGGCCGACCAGGGCCCGGTCAGCGGTGCCGTCGCGCTGACCCCGATCCAGCACTGGTTCTTCACCGGTGACTTCGGCGAGCCGGCGGACTTCACCCAGTCCGTCCGGATCGAGCGGCCCGAGCCGTTCGACGTCGACACCCTGCGCGGCGCGCTGGCCACGCTGGTCGAGCACCACGACGCGCTGCGGATGCGGTTCACCGGCGACGGCCAGTACAACGCCCCGGCCGAGCCGGCCGAGATCCTCGGCGCGGAGATCGACGTGGCCACCGGCCCGCTGCTCACCGCCGAACTCCTCGAACCGGCCGTCCTGCGGCTCACCGTCGACCACCTGGTCGTCGACGGCGTCTCGTGGCGGATCCTCTTGGAGGACCTCGAAACGGCGTACGAGCGGCGTCCGTTGCCGCCGAAGACGACGTCGTTCCGCGACTGGGCCAACCGGCTCGCCGCGCGGGCCGACGCCGGCGGTTTCGACGACGAACTGCCGTACTGGCGCACGGCCCTCGACGTCGACGCGTCGCTGCCGGTCGACGGCGCGGCCAACGGCGGCACCGGCACCGTCACCGCGCGCCTGGACCCCGAGCTGACCCGCGCTCTGCTGCAGGACGTCCCCGGTGTTTACCGGACGCAGGTCAACGACGTGCTGCTGGCCGCGCTCGGCCGGGTCCTGGCCCGCTGGACATGCCGCGACCGCGTGGTCATCGACTTGGAGGGGCACGGCCGCGAAGACCTGTTCGACGACGTCGACCTGTCCCGCACGGTCGGCTGGTTCACCTCGATGTACCCGGTCGCGCTGCGGATCGGCGACGACTGGGGCCCGCTGCTCAAGTCGGTGAAGGAACAACTGCGGGCGGTGCCCCGCCGCGGCGTGGGCTTCGGCGCGCTGCGGTACCTGACCGGCACCGCACCCGCGGTCGACGCCGAGATCGGCTTCAACTACCTGGGCCGCTTCGAGGGCGCGGCCGGCAGCCTCGACTCCGCGGTGAGCGACGGCTCCGGCCGGGCGCACCTGCTCGACGTCGTCGGCCGCGTGGACGCCGACTCCCTGGGGCTGACCTGGTACTACTCGCACGGCGTGCACACGGCCGAAACGGTCGAGCGGCTGGCGGCGGAGCTGGTGGCCGCGCTCGGCGAGGTCGTCGCGCACTGCGCCGCACCGGGAGCGGGCGGCCGGACGCCGTCGGACTTCCCCCTCGCCGGGCTGGACCAGCGGCAGGTCGACCGGATCGCCGGCGACGGCCGGGCGGTGGCCGACATCCACCCGCTGACCCCGATGCAGGCCGGCATGGTCTTCCACGGGCTTTCCCAGCAGGCCCAAGGCGTCTACTTCGAGCAGGTCACCGCAGTCCTCGACGACGTCGCCGACCCGCGTGTCCTGGCCGAGGCGTGGCAGCACGTGGTCGACCGGACGCCGGTCCTGCGCGGCAGTGTCGGCTGGGAGGACGTCCCCGAGCCGCTGCTCGTGGTGCACCGCGAGGTGCGCCTGCCGGTCACCGTGCTCGACTGGCGGGAGCTCGACGCCGCCGAAGCCCTGCCCGAGCTGCTCGTCCGCGACCGCGCCGAGCCGTTCGACCTGGCGACGGCACCGCTGCTGCGGGTCACCCTGGCCCGGCTGCCCGGCGACGCCGTCCAGCTCGTCTGGACCTTCCACCACGTCCTGCTCGACGGCTGGAGCGTCTTCCAGGTGCTGTCCGACGTCTGCGCCGCGTACGCCGCCCTGCGCGACGGCGCCGCGCCGGCCCTGCCGAACCGCCGTCCGTTCGCCGACTACGTGACCTGGCTCGGCGCGCAGGACGCCGAGGGAGCCGAACGGTACTGGCGCCACGAAATCGGCGACGTCACCGAGCCGACCCCGCTGCCCTACGACCGGGTCCCGGCCGCCGCGCACGAGGCGAGTTCGTCGGTGTGGGTCGGTCGCGAGCTCGACGAGGACCGGACCGCCCGCCTCGCGGCGTTCGCCCGCCGCGAGCGGCTCACCGTCAACGCCATCGTGCAGGGCGCGTGGGCGCTGCTGCTGTCCCGCCACAGCGGCACCCGCGACGTCGTCTTCGGCGCGACCGTGTCCGGCCGCCCGGCCGGGCTGGCCGGGGTCGACGACATCACCGGCATCTTCATCAACACGCTGCCGGTGCGGGTCGCGGTGGACCCGGCGGCTCCGGCGGCCGGCTGGCTGCGTGACCTGCAGGCCGCGCAGGCCGAGTCGCGCCGGTTCGAGCACGTCCCGCTGACGGCCGTGCAGTCCTGGAGCGGTGTCGAGGGCGGGCAGAACCTGTTCGACAGCATCGTGGTGTTCGAGAACTACCCGGTGACCGCCGACGACGTCGCCGGGCACGGGGTGCGCCTGCGGAACCTCGAGGCGATGGAGACGACGAGCTACCCGCTCAGCGTCGTGGCCGCGCCGGGCCCGCGCCTGTCGCTCGGCCTCGGTTACGACCCGGCCCTGTTCGACGCGGCGACGATCGAGCGGCTGGCCGCGCGGCTCGAGCACGTGCTCGGTGCGCTGGCCGCCGAACCGGACCGTCCTTTGGGGACACTCGACGTGCTGACGGCGGCTGAACGCGACGAGATCCTGGTGGCGTTCAACGACACTCGCCACGAGGTCCCCGCGGTGACGTTGACCGAGCTGATCGAGGCGCAAGTGGCCAGGACCCCGGACGCCGTCGCGGTGGTCGCCGACGACGAGCGGCTGACCTTCGCCGAGCTCGACGTCCGCGCGAACCGGCTGGCCCGGGTGCTGGCCGCGCGGGGTGCCGGGCCGGAGCGGATCGTCGCGCTCGCCTTGGGGCGCTCGGTGGAGATCGTCGTCGCGCAGCTGGCCGTGCTGAAAACCGGTGCGGCCTACCTGCCGATCGATCCGGAGTACCCCGCCGAGCGGATCGCGTTCATGCTGGCGGACGCCGCCCCGGTCGTCGTGCTGACCCAGCGCCCCAATGTGGCCTTGGTTGCGTCTGACGCACCGAAGGCCGCCTTGGGTGCGTCTGACGCACCGAAGGCCACATTGGGGCGCTTCGGCGTGCTGACGTTCGATGACATCGACGAGCACTCCTCCGCCGAGCCGTTCACCCGGCCGATCCCGCTGACCTCGCCGGCGTACGTGATCTACACCTCCGGGTCGACCGGCACCCCCAAGGGCGTCGTGGTCACGCACGCCGGCCTGGCGAGCTTCTCCGGCGCCGAGATCGACCACTTCGACGTCCGGCCGGGGGACCGGGTGCTCCAGTTCGCCTCGCCCAGTTTCGACGCCTCGGTGCTGGAACTGAGCATGGCGCTGCCGGCGGGGGCCGCGCTGGTCGTGCCGCCGCCGGGCCCGCTGCTCGGCGAGCAGCTGGCCGACGTGCTGCGCGATCGGGGCGTCACCCACGCGCTGATCCCGCCGGTGGCGATGGCGAGCGTGCCCGACGTCGAGCTGCCCGGCTTCCGGACCCTGGTGGTCGGCGGCGAGGCGTGCACGGCCGATCTGGTGACCCGCTGGGCACCGGCGCGCCGGATGATCAACGCGTACGGCCCCACCGAGGTCACCGTGGTGGCCACCTGGAGCGACCCGCTGGAACCGGGCACCACCCCGCCCATCGGCCGGCCGATCCGCAACACCCGCACCTACGTTCTCGACGCCGCGCTGCGGCCGGTGCCGATCGGGGTCGCGGGGGAGCTGTACGTCTCCGGGGCCGGTCTCGCCCGCGGCTACCTGAACCGGCCGGGGCTCACCGCCACGCGGTTCCTCGCCGACCCCTTCGGCGCGCCGGGGTCCCGGATGTACCGCACGGGCGACCTCGTGCGGTGGCGCGCCGACGGCACGCTGGAGTTCCTCGGCCGGGCCGACGACCAGGTCAAGATCCGCGGCTTCCGGATCGAGCCGGGGGAGATCGAGGCGGTCCTGCGGGCCCACCCGGACGTCCGCGACGCCGCCGTCCTCGCGGTCGACCAGCGGCTGGTCGCCTACGTGGTGACCTGCCCCGGATCCGTGGCCGGCGTGCGGGAGCACGTCGCCGCGACCCTGCCGGGGCACCTGGTGCCCGCCGCCTTCGTCCCGCTCGACGCCCTCCCCTTGACCACCAACGGAAAACTCGACCGGCGGGCGCTACCCGCGCCCGCGGCGCCCGAAGCGGGCGCGGAGTACGCGGCCCCGGAGACCGAGACCGAAGAGGTCCTGGCGGCGATCTGGGCCGAGGCCCTCGGGATCGACCGGGTCGGCGTCGAGGACAACTTCTTCGCCCTCGGCGGGGATTCGGTGCGCAGCCTGCGGATCACGTCGATGACGAAGTCCGCCTTCGACGTCGAGCTCACCCCCAAGGACGTGCTCGCCGCCGGCACCGTGCTGGCTCTCGCCGAACTCGTCGAAGAACGGGTCCTGCGCGACCTCGAGCGGCTCGCCGCCGGCCAAGACCTCTGAACAACACCCCGAGAAAGGAAACGACATGCAGGACGACATCGAGTTCCAGGTACTGGTCAACGACGAGGGCCAGTACTCGCTGTGGCCGCTGACGAACGAAGTACCGGCGGGCTGGCGCGCCGACGGGTTCCGCGGCGGTCGGCAGGAGTGCATGGACCACGTCGACGAGGTGTGGACCGACATGCGCCCGCTGAGCCTGCAGCGGCAGATGGCCGCCGACGGCTGAGCCACCCCCACGACCAAGGCCCGCCCAGGGTCGACCCAACGCGGAAGGTTTCTCGCTCGTGCCCTCTCCTTCGACGTTCTCCCAGACCATCCACCTCGTGACCCAGGACGGCCCGGCCGTCCCCGAGGACGAGCGGCTGCGGCGGCTGCTCACGGGCCTGGCCCGCCGGCACCGGGTGCCCGCCGCCCAGCTGGCGATCCACGACGGTGGCCGGACGCGATCCGTCGCCGTCGGCGACGTCACCGCCGCCGCGAAGTTCCCGGTCGGTTCCATCACGAAGTCGTTCACCGCGGCGCTGGTGATGCTGCTCGTCTCCGACGGCGACCTCGACCCCGGTGACGCCCTCGGGGAGCACCTCGCCGACCTCGGTCCGCAGGTCGGCAGACCCACCGTCGCGCAGGTCCTGAGCCACACCGGCGGGCTGCCGGCCGCGCTCGGCGCCGCCGCCGGCAGCTCCGGATCGGCTCGCCGGTACGTGCGGGCGTGCCGCGACGCCGGGCTCGTCCAGCAGCCCGGGCAGGGCTTCTCCTACTCCAACGTCGGTTACGTGCTCACCGGCTACCTCGTCGAGGCCATCACCGGCATGAGCTGGTGGGAGGCGGTGGACACGCTGCTGCTCGAGGCCCTCGGCATCGTGCCGGCGTTCGTCGTCGAGCCGGGGTCGCGGCGCCGGGCGGACACCCACGTCAGCGGGCACGCGGTGCACGCCGCCACCGGCCGGGCCCGGCCGGTGGCGCAGACGCTGAGCAGCGTCGAAGCCCCGGCCGGCGCCCTCGCGCTGAGCGCGGACGACCTCGTCGCGTTCGGCCGCATGTACTGCCGGGGCGAGTCCCCGCTGCCGGCGGACCTGCTCGAGCTGATGCGGCGGCCGGTGCCGGGCGCCGAGCCGTTCGGCTTGGCCGACGGCTGGGGCCTCGGCCTGGCCGGCTACCGGGGCGCCGACGCGGACTGGACCGGCCACGACGGCACCGCCGACGGCACGTCCTGCCACCTGCGGGTGGATCCCGGGCACGACCGCGTCGTCGCCCTCACCACCAATGCCGGCTCCGGCTCGGCGTTGTGGGCCGACCTGGTCGGCGAACTGCGCGCGGCGGGCCTGCCGGTCGGCGACTACGAGCTGCCCCGTGACCTCGACCGGGCCACCCGGCCGCCGGCCGACCTGTCCGGCAGCTACACCAACGGCGACCTCGAGTACCACGTCGACGTGCGCGACGACGGCGGCGCCGTCCTGGTCGTCGACGGCGAGGTCTACCCGGAGCTCGCGGTGCTGGACAACGGCTCGTTCTCGGTGCGGGAGCCCGCCACCGGCCGCCGGATCGTCGGTGGCCGGTTCCTGACCGACCCGGCCACCGGGACCGTCAGCGCGATGCAGTCCGGCGGCCGGGTCGCCCGCCGTCGCAAGGTGTCCTGACCCGTCCCGGCGCACCCGGCTCCGTCCACCCCGAACACTGCTGTGAGGAAAGCGAACCATGACCACCTCGAGAAAGAGCCGCATCGACGCACTGCCCGCCGACCTGCGCGAGACGCTCAAGCAGCGGCTGGCCGGGCGGGCGGAGCGGACCGACGTCATCGGCCGGGCGCCGCGCGAAGGCGCCCTGCCGCTGTCGTTCGCCCAGCAGCGCCTGTGGTTCCTCGACGAGTTCCGGCCAGGGGACGCCGAATACAACAGCGCGGTGGGGCTGCGGCTCACCGGGGCGCTCGACACCGCGGCGCTCACCAGCGCGCTCGGGGAGCTCGTGACGCGCCACGAATCCCTGCGCACCACCATCGACGACACCGGTGGCACCCCCGTGCAGGTCGTCCACCCGCACCCGGAGATCCCGGTGCGGGCGGTCGACCTGACCACCGATCCGGCGGTGCGGCCGGCCGACCTGGACGAGGTGCTGGGCGCCGAGTACGCCCGGGCGTTCGACCTGCGCCGCGGCCCGCTGCTGCGGCTGCTGCTGGTGCGCGTCGCCGAGGACCACCACGTCCTGCTGCTCACCGCCCACCACATCGTCACCGACGGCGAGTCGATGGGCATCCTGGTCGGCGAGCTGGGTGCGCTCTACGCGGCCGCGGTCCGCGGCGAACCCGCAGACCTGCCCGAGCCGGCGGTGCAGTACGCCGATTTCGCGGTGTGGCAACGGAACCGGCTCGCCGGCCCGGCTCTGGACCGGCACCTCGCCTACTGGACCACCCAGCTGGCCGGCGTCGAACCGCTCGACCTGCCGACCGACCGGCCCCGGCCCGCCGTGCGCACGACGGCGGGTGCGCTGCACGGCTTCATCGTCCCGGCCGACGTCGCCACCGGGCTCGCCGGCCTCGCCCGGGCGCACGACACGACGCTCTACACCGTGCTGGTCGCGGCCTGTCAGGTGCTGTTCGCCCGCTACACCGGCCGCGGCGACATCGCACTCGGCACCGTCGTCTCCGGCCGGGGGCGCCCGGAGCTCGAACGGACGGTCGGCTTCTTCGTCGACACCGTCGTCGTCCGGTCCACAGTGGACCGCTCGGCACCGTTCGAGGTGTTCCTCGACGCCGTCCGCACGACGCTGCTGGAGTCCTTCGACCACGCCGAGGCACCGTTCGAGAAGCTCGTCGAAGCACTGAAGATCGACCGTGATCCCAGCCGCAACCCGTTGTTCGACGCCATGGTGCTGCTGCACGGGCGCCCGGGCGGACAGCCGGACTTCGGCGGCCTGACGGTCGAACCCGTCGAGGTGGCCCGGCGCGCGGCCAACTTCGACCTGACCGTCGAATTCCAGCCGGCCGCGGACGGCCTGCAAGGGTCGCTGGAGTACAACACCGACCTGTTCGACGAGCGGACCGCCGCCGCACTGGCCGAGCACCTGACCGTGCTGCTCACCGCCATCGCCGCCGACGCCGCCCGCCCGGTCGGCGAGCTGCCGATGCTGACCGGCGCCGAGCGGCGGCGGCTGACGGAGTGGAACGACACCGCGCTGGACGTGCCCGCGGCGATCCTCACCGAGCTGTTCGAATCCCAGGCCCACCGGATCCCGGACGAGACCGCACTGGTCGCGGGGGACACCTCGTTGACTTTCGCCGAGCTCAACACCCGCGCCAACCAGCTCGCGCGCCACCTCGTCACCCTCGGCGCCGGGCCCGAACAGGTCGTCGCGCTGGCTCTGCCGCGGACGGCCGAGGCGATCGTCGCGCTGCTCGCGGTGCTGAAGGCCGGCGCGGTGTACCTGCCGATCGACCCGGCCCTGCCCGCCGACCGGATCGAACTGCTGCTGCGCGACGCCGGCGCGAAGCTGGTCGTCACCCACGACGGCGACGCGACCACGCCCGGGTCCGGCCTCGTCCTCGGTAGCCCGGACACCACCGCCGCGCTGCGGCACTACCCCGGCACCGACCTCACCGACGCCGACCGCGTCGCCCCGCTGCGGCCGGCCAACACCGCCTACGTCATCTACACCTCGGGGTCCACCGGCCGGCCCAAGGGCGTGGCCGTCCCGCACCGCAACCTCACGAACCTGCTGGTCAACCACCGCAACGACTTCGCCGCCCCGGGACAGCGGCTGCGCGTCGCGCTGACCGCGACCCTGTCCTTCGACACGTCCCTCGAGGGCCCGGTGCTGCTCGCCGACGGCCACGAGCTGCACTTGATCGGCGACGACGTCCGGCTCGACGCGCACGCCCTCGTGGACCACATCGCCGAGCACCGGATCGACTTCCTCGACCTGACCCCGACCTACCTGCGCCGGCTCGTGCCCGCCGGGCTGCTGACCGACCCCCGGCACCGGCCGAAGATCCTGATGCTGGGCGGCGAGGCGCTCGACGAGACCCTGTGGCGCGCCCTCTCCGACGCAGACGTCACGGTGGCGCACAACTTCTACGGCCCCACCGAGTACACCGTGGACGCGGTGTCCTGCCGGGTCGGCGCGACCGCCCGGCCGGTGCTCGGCCGCCCGCTGGCCAACACCCGGGCCCACGTCCTGGACGAGGACCTGCGCCCGGTGCCCGTCGGGGTGCCCGGCGAGCTCTGCCTCGCCGGCGCGCAGCTCGCCCGCGGCTACCTCGGCCGCCCGGGCCGGACCGCCGGCAGTTTCGTCGCGAACCCCTTCGGTGCCCCCGGCGAGCGGATGTACCGCACCGGGGACCGCGTCCGCTGGACGGCGGACGGGCAGCTGGAGTACCTGGGCCGCCTCGACGACCAGGTCAAGATCCGCGGGTTCCGGGTCGAACCGGGTGAGGTCGAGGCCGCGCTGCTGCGCCTGCCCGACGTCACCGCCGCCGTGGTCGTCGCGCACCGGAACGACGACGGGCACGCCCGGCTGGTGGCCTACGTCGTCGCGGCCGGCCAGGTCGCGCCGGCCGCGGCCGACCTGCGCCAGGCCCTGCGGGCCACGCTGCCCGACTACCTGGTGCCCTCGGCGTTCGTGCCGATCGACGCGGTTCCGCTGACCCCGCAGGGGAAAGTCGACCGGCGGGCGCTCCCGGCGCCCGGCGCTCCGGAAGACGGCGACCAGGCCTACGTGCCCGCGCGGACCACCGTCGAACACCAGCTCGTGGCCATCTGGTCCGAGGTGCTCGGCAACGACCGCGTCGGCGTCGAGGACAACTTCTTCGGCCTCGGCGGCGACTCGATCCTCAGCATCCAGGTCGTCGCGCAGGCGCGGCAGGCCGGGCTGCGGCTGACCTCGCGCGACATCTTCCTGCACCAGACCATCGCCGGCCTGGCGACCGTGGTGCAGGCCGCCACCGCGCACGACCCGGCGGTGACCGCGCCGCTCAGCGGACCCGCGCCGCTGACCCCGATCCAGCACTGGTTCTTCGACACCCACGGGCCGCTGGACCACTTCACCATGTCGCAGCTGCTCGAACTGCCCGCCGACGTCGACCACGACGCCCTGCGGACCGCCCTCGACGCGGTCGTCGCCCACCACGAAGCCCTGCGGACCCGGTTCTTCGACCTCGACGGCCAATGGCGGCAGGAGGTCGTGCCCACCCCGCCGACCGGCGTGCTGCGGATCCGCGATCTCTCGTCGCTCGGCGAAGCCGGGCAGCGCGCGGGCATCGAAGCCGCGGCGGCGCAGGTGCGCGCCGGACTGGACCTGACGACCGGCGTGGTCACCGGGGCGGTGCTGCTCGTCCTCGGCTCCCGGCCCCCGCTGCTGTTCCTGGCCGTGCACCACCTCGTGGTCGACGGCGTGTCGCTGCGGCTGCTGCTCGCCGACGTCGACACCGCCTACCACCAGGCCCTCGCCGGTGCCCCGATCCGGCTGCCGGCCGCGGGCACGACGTTCACCCGGTGGGCGCACCTGCTGCGGGAGCACGTCCGCTCGGGCGCGTTCGACGGCGACGTCGAGCACTGGACCCGGGTGGCCGGCCGGACCCCGACGGCGTTGCCGGTCGACCGCGACGGCGCCGGCACCACCGGTTCCACGCGGACGCTGACCGTGACCCTCGGCGCCGACGACACCGACGCCCTGCTGCACCGGGTGCCCGCGACCTACCGGACGCAGGTCAACGACGTGCTGCTGAGCGCGCTCGGCCGGGCGCTCGCGGACCGGACCGCCCAGGACGACGTCCTGATCGCGCTGGAGGGCCACGGCCGGGAAGACGTCCTCGACGGCGTCGACCTGTCTCGCACCGTCGGCTGGTTCACGACGCAGTTCCCGGTGGCGCTCGACCTGCCGCCGGCGGGGGACTGGGGCGCCACGCTCAAGGCGGTCAAGGAGCAGCTGCGGGCCGTCCCGCGCCGCGGCCTCAGTTACGAGGCACTGCGCCACCTCGGCGACCCCGGGCACGCGTTGAAGACGTTCCCGCTGCCCCAGATCTGCTTCAACTACCACGGCCGCTGGGATTCCAGCGCCGGCGGCGACGGCCTCTTCCGCGGCCGCCACGACGGTGCGGGCCCGGACATCGCCCCGGACGAGGCGAACACCTACCAGCTGGACGTGACCGGGGTGGTCGACGCCGGCGAGCTGTCGCTGACGTGGTCCTACTCCGAGCAGGTCAACCACCGCGAGACGGTCCTGGAGCTCGCCGAGGCGATGCTGGCGGGACTGCGCGAGATCGTCGCGCACTGCGCGGCCCCGGGGGCCGGTGGCCGCACGCCGTCCGACTTCCCGCTCGCCCGTCTCGACCAGTCCACTGTGGACAGCATCGCCGGGGACGGCCAGGACGTCGAGGACATCTACCCGCTCACCCCGCTGCAGGCGGGCATGCTGTTCCACAGCCTGCTCGACCCCGGGTCCGACGCCTACCTCGACCAGGCCCGGATGCTGCTCGACGGCGTCCGCGACCCCGAGGCGTTCGCGCGGGCCTGGCAGCAGGTGGCCGACCGGACCCCGGTGCTGCGCACCCAGCTGGTCTGGGACGGCGTCGAGGAACCCCTGCAGGTGGTGCGCCGCCGGGCGATCGTGCCGATCACCCGCCACGACTGGCGCGGCCTGTCCGAAGCCGAGCAGGCCGCCCAGCTGGACCGGCTCTCGGCCGAGGACGCCGCCGCCGGCATGGACCTGGCCGCCGCCCCGCTGATGCGGCTGGGCATCGTCGCGCTCAGCCACGACCGCGTGCTGCTGATGTGGACCTCGCACCACATCGTGCTCGACGGCTGGAGCCTGGCCCAGATCTTCACCGAGGTGGTCGAGCAGTACGCCGCGATCACCGGCAGCCGGGTCCCGCGCGTCCCGGCCCACCGCCCGTTCCGCGACTACCTCGGCTGGCTGGCCGCGCAGGACGTCACCGCGGCCGAAGACCACTGGCGCCAGGTGCTGTCCGGGTTCGCCACGCCGACCCCGCTGCCCTGGGACCGGTCGCCGGCCCAGGCGCACCGGACGCGGTCGTCGCAGCCGGTCCGGGTTTCGCTCGCCGCCGGGGACACCACCCGGCTGCGGGACGTCGCCCGGCGCCACGGCCTGACCGTCAACACCCTCGTCCAGGGGGCGTGGGCGCTGCTGCTGGCCCACCAGAGCGGCGAATCCGACGTCGTGTTCGGCACCACCGTCTCCGGCCGGCCCGACGACCTGCCCGGCGTCGAGACCATGATCGGGATGTTCATCAACACCATCCCGACCCGCACCCGGATCGACCGCACCGAACCGGTGCTGTCGTGGCTGCGGCGGCTGCAGGACGAGCAGAACCAGGCGCGGCGGTTCGACTTCGTCGCCCTCGGCCGGCTGCGCTCGCTCAGCGACGTCCCTTCGGGTGCGAACCTGTTCGACAGCATGGTCGCGTTCGAGAACTACCCGTTCGACGAGCACGCGGCCGCCCGCGCCGGCGTCACCCTGCGCGAGGTCACCGCGCTCGACGCCACCACCTTCCCGGTGACCCTGCGCGCCTACCTCGGTGAGCAGCTGGGCTTCGAGCTGGCCACCGACCCGGCGCTGTTCGACCCGGCCACGGCCGAGGCGCTGGCCGCGCGGCTGGAAACGTTGCTGCTGGGCCTGGCCGAGGACCCGGACCGCCCGATCGCCCGGCTGCCGTGGCTTTCGGCCGCCGACCGCGCGCAGCTCACCGCCGCTCCCGTGGCGCCGTCGCTGTCCGCACCGACCATCACGGACCTGTTCGCCGCCCAGGTGGCCGCCACTCCGGACGCCGTCGCCCTCACCGGCGAAGGCGTCTCTCTGTCCTATGTGGACCTGAACGCTCGCGCGAACCGGCTGGCGCACCGCCTGATCGCGCTCGGCGCCGGACCCGAGCGGTACGTCGCGCTGCGCTTGCCGCGCTCGCCGGAGCAGGTCGTCGCGATCCTCGCCGTGCTCAAGGCCGGGGCCGCCTACCTGCCGATCGACCCGGCGACCCCGGACGAGCGCGTCGAGCGGATGCTCGCCGACACCGATCCCGTCGCCGTCCTCACCCCCGATGACGTCGAGGCGACCGGCCCGGACACCGACCCGGCGCCGCGGTGCACCCCCGATCACCCCGCCTACGTCATCTACACCTCCGGCTCGACCGGGCAGCCCAAGGGCGTCGTGATCCCGCACCGCAACGTCACGCGTCTCTTCGCCGCGACCGCCGACCGGTTCGGCTTCGGCTCCGGCGATGTGTGGACGCTGTTCCACTCCTACGCCTTCGACTTCTCCGTCTGGGAGATCTGGGGCCCGCTGCTGCACGGCGGCCGGCTCGTCGTCGTACCGCACGCCGTGTCCCGTTCGCCGCGGGACTTCCTGCGCCTGCTGGCCGACGAGGGCGTCACCGTGCTGAACCAGACGCCGTCGGCGTTCTACCAGCTCGCCCGGGCCGACGAGGACGATCCCGAACTCGGCGCCCGGCTCGCGCTGCGGCACGTGATCTTCGGCGGGGAGGCACTCGACGCACGCCGGTTGGCCGGCTGGTTCCGGCGCCACGGCGACCGTGCCCCGCGGCTGGTCAACATGTACGGCATCACCGAGACCACCGTCCACGTCACCCAGCACGACCTTCAGTCCACTGAGGACAGTGCGGGCCTCATCGGCGACGTTCTGCCCGACCTGCGCGGGTACGTCCTCGACGCCGACCTGAACCCCGTCCCCGTCGGGGTGCCCGGCGAACTCCACGTCGCCGGCGACGGCCTGGCTCGTGGCTACCTCGGGCGTCCCGGGCTGACCGCCGCCCGGTTCGTCGCCGACCCGTTCGGCGTGCCCGGGGCCCGCATGTACCGCTCCGGGGACGTGGTGTCCCGCACCGCCGACGGCGCCCTGCGCTACCACGGACGCGCCGACCAGCAGGTCAAGATCCGCGGGTTCCGCATCGAACTCGGCGAGATCGAGACCACCCTGCTCGCACTGCCGGAGGTCGGCTCGGCGGCGGTCGTCGCCCGTGAGGACGAACCCGGCCGCAAGCGGCTGGTCGCCTACGTCGTGGCGGCCGACCCGCAGACTCCGCCGAGCGCGGCTCTGCTGCGCGAGCGGCTCGCCCGGACGCTGCCCGACTACATGGTCCCGTCGGCGTTCGTCGTGATCGACGTGCTGCCGTTGACCCGCAACGGAAAGCTCGACCACCGCGCGTTGCCCGCACCGGACGCCGCCGGTTCGGCGGGCGCGGAGTTCGTCGAGCCGCGCACCGACGCCGAACGCACGGTCGCGACGGTCGTGGCCGAAGCGCTGGGCCTGGACCGCGTCGGGGCCGAGGACAACTTCTTCGCCCTCGGCGGGGACTCCATCCTCAGCATCCGGCTGGCCTCCGCGCTGCGCGACGCCCTCGGCGTCGACGTCTCCCCGCGCAGCGTGTTCGACACCCCGACGGTAGCGGGGCTCGCGGCGAGCCTGGCCGCCGCGCCCGCCGCCGTCGCGGCCATCACGCCGGTCGACCGCGAGCACGAGCTGCCGCTGTCGTTCGCCCAGCAACGCCTGTGGTTCCTCGAAGAGTTCGCCCCGGGCAGCACCGACCACGTCACCGTCTTCGGGGTGAGGTTGCGCGGCGACCTGCGGGCCGACGCGCTCGCCCGGGCCCTGACCACGCTGATCGCCCGGCACGAGTCCCTGCGCACGACGTTCTCCACCGTCGACGGCAAGCCCCGGCAGGTCGTCGGCGAGCCGTGGGAACTGGCGCTGCCGGTCACCGACCTCAGCGGCGACCCCGGCGGACTGGATCGGTTGCTGGCCGAAGATCTCACCCGGCCGTTCGACCTGACCCGCGGCCCGTTGCTGCGGGCGAGACTCGCCCGCCTGGGTCCGGACGACCACGCCCTCGTCCTGTCCCTGCACCACATCATCACCGACGGCTGGTCGATGGGCGTGCTCGTCGGCGAGCTCGCCGCCCTGTACGGCAGCGAGCACACCGAGCTGCCCGCGTTGCCGATCCAGTACGCGGACTTCGCCGCGTGGCAACGAGAACTCCCCGTCGACGACCAGCTCGGCTTCTGGCGCCGGGAGCTCGACGGGCTGCGCCCGCTCGACCTGCCGACCGACCGCCCCCGCCCGGTGACGCGGACGTCGCACGGCGCCGAGCACGAGTTCACCCTCGGCGCCGAGCCGCTCGCCGGGCTGCGCCGGCTGGCCGTCGACCGGGACACGACCCTGTTCACGGCGCTGGTCGCGGCCTGCCAGCTGGTGCTGCGCCGCTGGTCCGGGCAGGACGACGTCGCCGTCGGCACGATCACCTCCGGCCGTGACCACCCCGAGGTAGAGCACTTGGTCGGGATGTTCGTCAACACCGTCGTGCTGCGGTCGCGCCTCGACGGGCGCCGGGACTTCGCGGAGGTGCTCGCCGACGTCCGCCGGACGGTGCTGGACGCGTTCGCCCACCAGGACGTGCCGTTCGAACGGATCGTGGACGAGCTGAGCCCCGAGCGCGACACCGGCCGCACGCCGCTGTTCGAGGTGCTGGTGACGCTGCAGAACGCCGGCAACCGCCTGCCCGCCCTCGCCGGGCTCGCCGCGAGCGACCTCGAGCTGCCGATGACCACCGCCGGGTTCGACCTCAGCATCGAGTTCGAGGAGCGTCCCGACGGCTTGCGGGGCTTGCTGAACTACAGCACGGACCTGTTCGACGCGGCCACGATGCGGCGCTTCGCCGACCACCTGACGCTGCTGCTCACCGCCGTCGCGGCCGACCCCACGCGGCCCGTCGACGCGCTGCCGCTGCTCCCAGCGGCCGAACGCGAGCTGGTGGTCAAGACCTGGAACGCCACCGACCGCCCGGCACCCGGCGGCACCGTGACCGAGCTGTTCGAGGCGCAGGCCGCGCGCACTCCGCACGCGACCGCGCTGGTCTGCGGCGACACCACGCTGACCTTCGCCGAGCTGGACAGCCGGGCGAACCGGCTTGCCCGCGAACTCGTCGTTCGCGGCGCGGGCCCCGAGCGGTTCGTGGCCGTCGAGCTGCCTCGCTCCGCGGACCTCGTGGTCACCGTGCTCGCCGTGCTGAAGGCCGGGGCTGTTCTCCTGTACCTGGACCCCGAACTGCCGCCCGTGCGCCGGGAAGCGTTGCTCGGCGACGCGCGGCCGGTCGTCGTGGTCACCGAACCGATCGCCGTGTCGGAATCAGTGTCCGATGTGGACCTTACCGACGCCGACCGGCGCGAACCGCTCGTCCTCGACAACGCCGCCTACACGATCTACACCTCCGGCTCGACCGGCGTGCCGAAGGGCGTTGTCGTCAGCCACCGCGCGCTGGCCAACCTGGCCGTCGACCACGCGGAGCAGTTCACCGCCGCGGCCGGGAAGGACCGCCTGCGGGTCGCATTGACCGCCGCGTTCTCCTTCGACGCGTCCTGGGAAGCGCTGTTGCTGATGCTGACGGGCGGGCACGAGCTGCACGTCATCGACGGCGACACCCGTCTCGACCCCGCGTTGCTGGCCGAATACGTCGCCGATCGCGGCATCGACCTGGCCAACTCCACGCCGTCGTTCATCCGGCACCTGCTCGACGCGGGCAAGCACCGGCCGTCGGTGCTGCTGCTGGGTGGCGAGGCCATCGGGAACACGCTGTGGCGTGAACTCGGCGCGATCGACGGCGTCACGGCGTTCAACCTCTACGGCCCGACCGAGTGCACGGTCGACGCCACCCTCGGCCGGATCGGGGAGACCGACCGCGAGGTGATCGGCCGCCCGGTCGGGAACGTGCGGGCCTACGTCCTCGACGACCGGCTGCGCCCGGCGCCGATCGGGGTCCCCGGCACCCTGTACCTGGCCGGCACCCAGCTCGCCCGCGGCTACCTCAACCGGCCCGGCACGACCGCGGATCGGTTCCTCCCGAACCCGTTCGGGGCGCTCGGCAGCCGGATGTACGCCACCGGCGACCGGGCCCGCTGGACCCGCGACGGGCACCTGGAGTACCTCGGCCGCGCCGACGACCAGGTCAAGATCCGCGGCTTCCGGATCGAGCCCGGCGAAGTCGAGGCGGCCCTGCGGGCGCTGCCCGAGGTCGCCGACGCGGTGGTCGTCGCCCGCCGCGACGACGGCCACGCGCGGCTCGTCGCCTACGTCGTCACCAAGGGCGAACCGGGCGACCTGCGAACCCGGCTGAAGGAGACCCTGCCCGATCACCTGGTGCCGACGGTGTTCGTCCCGCTCGAGCGGCTGCCGCTCGCGGCCAGCGGCAAGGTCGACCGCCGCGCGCTGCCCGCGCCCGCCCCGATCGCCGCAGCCGTCGGCCGGATCGCGCCGCGCACGGAGACCGAGCGGTTGCTCGCGCGGATCTGGGCCGACGTCCTCGGCGTCGACGAGCCTGGGGTGGAGGACAACTTCTTCGCCCTCGGCGGGGATTCCATCCTGAGCATCCAGGTCGTCTCCCGAGCCCGCCACGAGGGCTTGCGCCTGACCTCCAAGGACGTCTTCCGCCACCAGAAAATCGCGGAACTGGCGCTGGTCGCCGGCACGGACGCCGCCGAAGCCGCCGAAGCGGCGTTCACCGGACCGGCCCCGCTCACCCCGATCCAGCAGTGGTTCTTCGAGACCGGCAGTGACCGGTTCACCATGTCCACAGTGGCCGAACTCGATCCCGAGCTGGACGTCGACGCCCTCACCGTTGCTCTCGACGCGGTGCTGTCCCGCCACGACGCGCTGCGCACGCGGTTCACCCGCACCCGCGACGGATGGCGGCAGGAATTCCGTTACGACGCCCAAGTCCCCGCACTGCGGCAGGTCGACTTGTCCACAGTAGACGGCGATGTCGACGCGGCGATGCGCACCGCCGCGGCCGACGCCCGCGCCACGCTGAGCGTCGGCGACGGCCCGCTCGTCGCGGCCGTGCTGTTCACCTTCGGCCCGGCGCGGCCGCCGGTGCTGCTGCTGACGATCCACCACCTGGTGGTCGACGGCGTCTCGTGGCGGATCCTGCTGGGCGACCTGGAAACCGCGTACCACCAGGTGCTCGCGGGCCGGTCGATCGACCTCGGCCCGGGCACCACCAGCTACTTCCGCTGGGCGGACCGCCTCGCCACGCACGTCCGCGCGGGCGGGCTCGACGCCGAGCTGCCGTACTGGACCGAGGTGCTCGCCGGCACCGTTCCGGACCTGCCGGTCGACGCGGCGGGGGAGAACACCGGCGCCCGCACGGTCACCGTGGGCCTGGACGCCGCCACCACCGACGCCCTGCTGCACCAGGTCCCCGACGTCTACCGCACGCAGGTCAACGACGTCCTGCTCAGCGCGCTGGGCCGGGTGCTGACCCGGTGGACCGGCCACGAGCGGGTCCTCGTCGCGCTCGAAGGCCACGGCCGCGAAGAGCTGTTCGACGACCTCGACCTGTCCCGCACCGTCGGCTGGTTCACCGCCGAGTTCCCGGTCGCGCTCACGCTCCCTGATACGGAGAACTGGGGAGCGACGCTGAAGGCCGTCAAGGAACAGCTGCGAGCCGTTCCCGGCAAGGGCCTCGGCTTCGGCGCGCTGAAGCACCTCCTGCCGGACTCGCCCCTGCGCGCCGGCCGCACCCCGCAGATCTCGCTGAACTACCTCGGCCAGTGGACGGCCGCCGGTGACAACGGCGGCCTCTACCGGGGCTTCGGCGGCGACCTGGGCGAGGACGCCTCCCGCCCGCGCGGCTACCTGCTCGACGTCGTGGGCATCGTCGACGACGGCCGGCTCCAACTGGCCTGGACGTATTCCCCGGACGTGCACCGCGAGAGCACCGTCGAAGGACTCGCCGAACAGCTCACCCAGGCGCTGCGGGAGATCGTCGCGCACTGCGCCACCCCCGAGGCCGGTGGCCGCACCCCCGCGGACTTCCCGCTCGCCCGGCTGAGCCAGCGCGAACTGGACACCGTCGCCGGCGACGGCCGCGGGGTCGAAGACGTCTACCCGCTGACGCCGCTGCAGGCCGGCATGGTGTTCCACACCCTGCTCGACGGCGACTCCCCGGCCTACTTCGAGCAGGTCCGCGTGCGCCTGGCCGGGGTCGCCGATCCCGCCGGGCTCGCCGCGGCCTGGCAGCGGGTGGTCGACCGCACCCCGGTGCTGCGCACCCGGCTGGTCCTGACCGGCGTCGAAGAGCCCGTCCAGGTGGTGGACCGCGTGGCCACGCTGCCGGTCACCCACCACGACCTCCGCGACCTCGACCCGGCAGCCCGTGAAGCCGCCCTTCGGGAGTTGCTCGAAGCCGACCGAGCCGTCCCGTTCGACCTGGCCCAGGCCCCGCTGACCCGGCTGGCGATCGCGGCGCTGCCCGGCGACGAGGTCGAGCTGGTGTGGACCTCCCACCACGTCCTGCTCGACGGCTGGAGCTCGGCCCAGGTCTTCGCCGAGGCGTGTGAGCAGTACGCGGCGACGACTGCGGGCACCCGGCCGGGCCTGGTCACCCGCCGCCCCTACCGCGACTACCTCGGCTGGCTGGCGGAACGGGACCAGGCGCGCGCCGACGAGTTCTGGCGGGCCACCCTGGCCGGTTTCGACGCCCCGACCGCGTTGCCCTACGACCGCCCGCCCGCCGACGCCCACCGGTCCCGCTCCACCGACTCGATCCGGACCGAACTGGCCCCGGCCGCGACCCTGCGGCTGCGCGAGTTCGCGCGGACGCACGGCCTGACCGTCAACACCGTGGTGCAGGGCGCCTGGGCGCTGCTGCTGTCGATGCTCTCCGGTGACCGGGACGTGGTGTTCGGCACCACCGTCTCCGGCCGCCCGGCCGATCTCGCCGGCGTCGAAACGATGATCGGCATGTTCATCAACACCATCCCCACTCGCGTCCGCGTCGACGGCGGCCGGCCGGTCGCCCGGTGGCTGGGGGAGCTGCAGGCGGCGCAGAGCGAGGCCCGCGACCACGACTTCGTGTCGCTGGGCCGGTTGCGGCCGCTCAGCGACGTCGCCGCCGGGCAGAACCTGTTCGACAGCATGGTGGTGTTCGAGAACTACCCGATCAGCGAGCCCGCCACCACGGGCGCGCCCCGGGTCGTCGAGGTCGCCTCGGCCGACGCCACCAACTTCCCGCTGTGCCTGCGCGCGTCCCTCGACGACGGGCTGGCCCTCGACCTCGCCTACGACCCGGCGTTGTTCGACACCGCCTCGATCACGGTCATGACCGACCGGCTGGGCCGGCTGTTCGACGCCCTCACCGCCGATCCCGCCCGCCCGCTGGCGAGGGTGCCGTGGGTCGAGGGCGCCGAGCGCGCCCAGGTGCTCGCCGACGCCCACGGCCCGGGCGGGGCCGCGCCCGCCGCCACGGTGACCGCGTTGTTCGCCGACCAGGTGAGCCGGACGCCGTCGGCCCCCGCCGTGCTCGCCGCCGAGCGGACCCTGACCTACACCGAGCTGGACGAGCGGGCGAACCACCTGGCGCACCGGCTGGTCGAGCTGGGCGTCGTCGTCGAGGACCGCGTGGGCCTGCTGCTCGAACCGTCCGTGGACCACGTGGTCGCCGAGCTCGCCGTGCTCAAGGCGGGCGCGGCCTACGTGCCGCTGGACACCCGGGCCCCGCACGAGCGGCTGCGGGCCGTGCTCGCCGAGGCCGCGGTGTCGGTCGTGGTGGCCGGCCCCACCTGGGTTTCGACGGCCGAGACCGTCCATAGTGGACCTACGTTGACCGGGGGTGAACACCGGTCCCCGGCCCCGCCGCACCGCACGGTCGGTCCCGGCAACCTCGCGTACGTGATGTACACGTCGGGCTCCACCGGCGTCCCCAAGGGCGTCTCGGTGTGCCACCGCGACATCACCGCGCTGGCCCAGGACGGCCGGTTCACCGGCGGCGCCCACACCCGGGTGCCGGCCCACTCGCCGCTGGCCTTCGACGCCTCCACCTACGAACTCTGGGTTCCGCTGCTCTCCGGCGGTGCCACGGTCCTGGCCGACGTCCCCGACCTGACCGTGGAATCGTTGCGCCGCGCGGTGTCCGCGCACGGCGTGACGGCGGTGTGGCTGACCGCGGGGCTGTTCCGGCTGATCGCCCAGGACGCTCCGGACGCCCTGAGCGGCCTGCGTGAGGTGTGGACCGGTGGCGACGTCGTCCCGCCGGCGGCGGTACGCGCCGTCCAGGCCGCCTGCCCGGGCCTCACCGTGGTCGACGGCTACGGCCCCACCGAGACCACCACCTTCGCCACCGCGTTCCGGATCGACGGGACCGTGCCGGACCCGATCCCGATCGGCCGGCCGCTCGACGGCGTCCGCGCCTACGTGCTCGACCCGGACTTGCGCCCGTTGCCCGCGGGGGCACCCGGCGAGCTGTGCCTCGCCGGGCCGGGCCTGGCGCGCGGCTACCTCGGCCGCCCGGGCGCGACCGCCGACCGGTTCGTCGCCGACCCGTTCGGCGAGCCGGGGGCGCGGATGTACCGGACCGGCGACGTCGTCCGGCGCGGGCCCGACGGCGACCTGGTCTTCCTCGGCCGCTCCGACGACCAGGTCAAGCTGCGCGGGTTCCGGATCGAACCCGCCGAGGTCGAAGCCGTGCTGGCCGCCCACCCGGCGGTCGGCCAGGCGATCGCGACGGTCCACACGGACGCCGCCGGCACCCGGCGGCTGATCGCGCACGTCGTCGCCGCGCCCGGACGCACCGCCGACCCGGAGGAGCTGCGGGCGCACGCCACCGAGACGCTGCCGGAGTACATGGTGCCCGCGGCCGTCCTCGTCCTGGACGCACTTCCGTTGAACCGCAACGGGAAGGTCGACCGTCGCGCGCTGCCCGCCCCGGACGGGCCGCTCACCCCGCGGCGGGCGTACGTCCCGCCCGCCACCGCCACCGAACGGGCCGTCGCCGAGATCTGGCAGCGGCTGCTCGACGTCGACCGGGTCGGCGCGCGGGACAACTTCTTCGAGCTGGGCGGCGATTCGATCCTCAGCATCCGGCTCGTTTCGCGGCTGCTCGCCGAATTCGCCGTGTCGATGTCCCCGCGGGCGGTGTTCGCCCACCCGACGCCGCGCCGGCTCGCCGCCGCGATCGGCACCGTCGGTGCCGCCCGCACCGCCGCCGACCCGATCCCGGCCGTGCCCCGCGACCAGGCACTGCCCCAGTCGTTCGCCCAGCAGCGGCTGTGGTTCCTCGACGAGTTCGAGCCCGGCGGCACCGAGTACGTCACCAGCACGGCCGTGCGCCTGCACGGTGACCTCGTCGTCGACGCGCTCGCCGAGGCCTTCACCGGCCTGGTCGCCCGGCACGAGCCGCTGCGCACCACGTTCGCTTCGGCCGACGGCCACGGCGTCCAGGTCGTGCACCCGCCGGCCGCGGTGCCGGTGCCGGTCACCGACCTGACCGGCCTTCCCGCCGACGCCCGTGAGGAGGCGCTCGCCGAGGTTCTGCGCACCGACGGCGAGCAGCCGTTCGACCTGCGCGAAGGTCCGCTGCTGCGGGTGAAGCTGATCCGGCTGGCCTCGCGGGAGCACGTGCTCGCGGTGACCGTGCACCACATCGTCACCGACGGCTGGTCGAACGGGCTCATCGCCGAAGAGATCGGCCTGCGCTACACGGCCGCGCTGCGCGGCGAGCCGGCGGACCTGCCGCCGCTTCCCGTGCAGTACGCGGACTTCGCGGCGTGGCAACGCGGCTTGCTCGCCGAGCGGGTGCTCGCCGGCCAGGTCGCCTACTGGACCGAACGGCTGCGCGACCTCACGCCCTTGGCGCTGCCCATCGACCGGCCCCGGCCGCCGGTGCGCACCACCAGCGGGGCGACCCGGGAACTGGTCGTCCCGGCGGCGGTGACCGCCCGCCTCGAGCAGGTGAGCAGGCAGCGCGAGACCACCTTGTTCACCACCCTCGTCGCGGCCTGCCAGGTGCTGCTCGGCCGCTGGTCCGGCCAGGACGACGTCGCCGTCGGCACGGTCACCTCCGGCCGCGAGCGCGCCGAGCTGGAAAGCCTGGTCGGGTTCTTCGTCAACACCCTGGTGCTGCGGTCCCGGGTCCGCCCGGAGCTCGCCTTCACCGAGTTCCTCGACGAGGTCAGCGCGGGCGTCCGCCAGGCGTTCGACCACCAGGACCTGCCGTTCGACCGCGTCGTCGACGCCGTCCAGCCCGGCCGGGACCCCAGCCGCACGCCGTTGTTCCAGACGATGGTCGTCCTGCAGAACACCCCGCGGGAACCGGCCCGGCTGCCCGGCCTCGAGGCCGAAGACGTCGAGCAGCCCGCGACCGCGGCGAACTTCGACCTCACCATCGAGTTCCAGCCGGACGGGGGAGTGCTGCGGGCCGCCCTGACCTACAACACCGACCTGTTCGACGCCAGCACGATCGACCGCCTGGCCGAGCACCTGAGCGTCCTGCTCGCCGGCATCGCCGAGAACCCGGCGCGGCCGCTGGCGCGGCTGCCGCTGCTCGGCGAAGCCGAACGCCACCGGGTGCTGACCACCTGGAACGACACCGAGCGCCCGGTGGCGCCGGGCACCCTGCCAGGACGCATCGAAGCCCGGGCCCGGCGGACCCCGGACGCGCCCGCGGTCATCTCCGCCGGCCACGGCACCCTCACCTACGGCGAGCTCGACGCCCGTGCCGACCGGCTGGCCCGGGTGCTCGCCGGGCACGGCATCGGCCCGGAACGGATCGTGGCGTTGGCCCTGCCCCGCTCGGTGGACATCGTGGTCGCACAGCTGGCCGTCCTGAAGACGGGCGCGGCGTTCCTGCCGGTCGACCCGACCTACCCCCTCGAACGCATCACCTTCATGCTCACCGACGCCCACCCGGCCCTGGTGCTCACCCTCGAGGCGCTCGCCCCGCCGGTCCCCGACGGCGTCCCGGTGCTCCTCCTCGACGACCCGGCCACGCTCGCCGCGGACCCGGAAGCGCGGCTCACCCCGCCCCAGCCGGGCAACCCCGCCTACGTGATCTACACGTCCGGGTCGACCGGGCGCCCCAAGGGCGTGGTCGTCACCCACGCCGGGCTGGTGAGCTTCGCCGAGGCGGAGGCCGAACACCTGCGCGTCACCGACGGCGACCGCGTCCTGGCCTACTCCTCGCCGAGCTTCGACGCCTCGGTGCTGGAACTGTGCCTGGCGCTGCCCGCCGGAGCGGCCCTCGTCGTCGTCCCGCCCGAGCCGCTGCTGGGGGAGCCGCTCGCCGAGTTCCTCACCGCCCACGAGATCACCCACACCCTGATCCCGCCCGCCGCGCTGGCCACCGTCCCGGCGGTCCCGCTGCCGCACCTGCGCACGCTCGTCGTGGGCGGCGACGCCTGCCCGGCGGAGCTGGTGGACCGGTGGGCCCCCGGGCGGCGGATGATCAACGCCTATGGCCCCACCGAGACGACGGTCGTGGCGACCTGGAGCGAGCCGCTCGTCCCCGGGTCGCCGCCGCCCATCGGCCGGCCGATCCCCAACACGCGCATCTACGTGCTCGACGACGCGCTCGCGCCGGTCCCGATCGGCGTCGCGGGCGGACTGTACGTCGCCGGGCCGAGCCTGGCCCGCGGTTACCTCGACCGGCCGGGCCTGACCGCCGACCGGTTCCGGGCCAACCCGTTCGGCGCGCCGGGGGAGCGGATGTACCGCACCGGCGACGTCGTCCGCTGGACCGCGGCCGGACAGCTCGAGTTCACCGGCCGGGCCGACGACCAGGTCAAGGTCCGCGGCTTCCGGATCGAGCTGGGCGAGGTCGAGTCGGCGCTGCTGCGCCACCCGGGCGTCACCGAGGCCGTCGCCGCTGTGCAGCAGGACGACGCCGGGCACAAGCGCCTGGTCGCCTGCTTCGTCGCGGCCGCACCGGACGACCCGCCCGCCGCCGCCGAGTTGCGCGAGTTCCTGGGCCGGTCGCTGCCGGGCCACCTCGTGCCGTCGGCGTTCCGGCCGCTGGCCGCCCTCCCGCTCGGCCCGAGCGGCAAGGTCGACCGCCGCGCCCTGCCGGTGGTCACCGCCACGGCCGAGCCCACCGCGCACCACGTCGAACCGGTCACGCCCGTCGAGCGCGTGCTGGCCGAGGTGTGGGCCCAGGTGCTGGGCCTGGACCGGGTCGGCACCGAGGACAACTTCTTCGAGCTGGGCGGCGACTCCATCCTCAGCATGCAGGTCGTGTCCCGGGCCCGGCAGGCCGGGCTGAAATTGTCCACAAAGGACATATTCCTGCATCAGACGATCGCCGCGCTGGCTCCGCACGCGACCGCGGTGTCCGACGCGGCGGAACCCGGCCGCCTGGTCATCGGGCCGGTGCCGCTGACCCCCATCCAGGACTGGTTCTTCGCGACCAACACCGTGAACCCGCACCACTTCAACCAGTCGATGCTGGTCGAGCTGGCCCCCGGCTTCGACGCCGAGGCGCTCGAGCGGGCCCTGGCCGCGGTCTGGGCCCACCACGACGCCCTGCGGATGCGGTTCGAGCGGACCGACGACGGCTGGCAGCAGCACAACGCCGGTCTCGACCCGGGCCCCCAGCTACGCCGCGAGGACCTGACCGCCGTCGACGCGGCCGAGCGCCCGGCCGCGCTGGAACGGATCGCCGACGCCGTCCACGCCGGCTTCGACCTGACCCGCGGCCCGCTGCTCGCGGCCGTCCTGGTCACCGCCGAAGCGCAGTGGGAGCCGCGGCTGTTCCTGGCGGCGCACCACGTCGTGGTCGACGCGGTCTCGTGGCGCATCCTGCTCGACGACCTCGACACCGCCTACCGGCAGGCCGCCCGGCACGCCCCGATCGACCTCGGTCCGCGCACGACGTCGTTCCGGGACTGGTCGCACCGGCTCACCGAGCACGTCCGCGCCGGGGGGTTCGACGACGAAGCCGAGTACTGGACCGGACTCCCCGGCTCGGGTGACCTCCCGGTGGACCACGACGGCGACACCGACAGTGACACCGGCGGTGGCACGGCGGAGGTCACGGTGGTGCTCGACGCGCAGGACACCAACGCCCTGCTGCGGTCGGCACCCGCGGCGTACCGCACCCGCGTCAACGACGTCCTGCTCACGGCGCTGGCCTGGGCCCTGGCCCGGTGGACCGGCCGCGCGAACGTGTCGATCGCCCTGGAGGGCCATGGGCGTGAGGACGTCCTGGACGGGGTCGACCTGACCCGGACCGTCGGCTGGTTCACCACCCTTTACCCGGTGGCCCTCACGGTCGAGGGCACCGACCGGCCGACCTGGCGGACGCTGGTCAAGTCAGTCCGCAAGCAGCTGCGGGCCGTGCCGGGCAACGGGTTCGGCTACGGCGCGCTCCGCCACCTCGGCACCCCGGAGGTCCGCGAGCACCTCGCCGAAACCGGGCCGCAGCCGGGAATCTCGTTCAACTACCTCGGCCAGTGGGACGGATCCGGGGCGGCGGAGACGGCCGAGAGCCTTTACGCCGCCCTCCACGGTTCTCTCGGCCACGACCACGACCCGGCCGAGCACCGCCCGTACCTGCTCGACCTGGTCGGCGCGGTCCAGGAGGGCGAACTGGTGTTCTCCCTGATCTACCAGCCCGATCGCCACGAGCGGCGGACCGTCGAGGCGGTGGCCGGCGACTTCGCCGACGCTCTGCGGCAGATCGCCGCCGACAGCCGGGGCGCCGGCGGGCGGGACGAGCGCCGATGACCCCGCCGCCGCTTTCCCGGAACCGCGACTACCGGCTGCTGTGGGTCAGCCAGGCGCTGTCGGAAGCCGGCTTCGCCGCGTCGGTCATCGCGTTGCCGCTGCTGGTGCTCGCGGTGACCGGCTCACCGGCGCTGTCCGGGCTGGTGCTCGGCGTGGACGCGATGGCGCAGCTGGTCGCCGGGCTGCCCGCCGGCGCGCTGGCGGACCGCTGGAACCGCAAGAAGCTCATGCTCGGCTGCGAGGCCGGCTACTCGGTCGCGGTGGCGAGCCTGGTGGCGGCCGTCTGGTGGGACGTCGTCAGCGTCGCCCACCTCGTCGCCGTCGCGGCGGTCATGGGCTGCTGCCGCTCGCTGTTCGGCCCGGCCGAAGGCGCGACCCTGGCCCGGATCGTGCCCGCGGGCCAGCTGCCCACCGCGGTGGCGATGAACTCCGCGCGCGGCGCGCTCGGCCAGCTGTCGGGCACCGCCGTCGGCGGGTTCCTGTACGGCATCGCCCGGGCCGTGCCGTTCGCCTTCGACGTGCTCGCCCACGCCATCTCGTTCTTCGCCCTGTGCTTCGTCCGGGCACCGCACCACGAAGCCGGGCCGCCCGGCGAAGGGCACCTCGGCCGGGAAATGGCCGAGGGACTGCGCTGGGTGTGGAGCGAACGGCACGTGCGCGTCACGGTGCTGTGCGCGGTGAGCCTGAACTTCTTCTTCAGCGCCTACTACATCGTCATCATCGTGCTGGCCAAGGAGCGGGGCATCACCTCGGGCGAGATCGGCGTGATGGCCGCGATGCTCGGCGTCGGCGGGGTGGTGGGCTCCCTGATCGCGCCGTACCTGCAGCGGCGGCTGAGCCCGTACGTGTCGATCATGAGCGTGTTCTGGGTGCTCACGCTGCTCACCCCGCTCGCGGTCGTGATCCGGGACGGCTACCTGATGGGGGCCCTGTTCGTCGCCATGGCGCTGCTCCCGCCGACCGCCAACACGACGATCGGGACCTATCAGCTGCTGCTCACCCCCGACCGGCTGCGCGGCCGGTTGACCAGCGTGATGGGCGTGATCGGCGGGGTGTCCGCGGCGACCGGGCCGGCCTTCGGCGGACTGGTGGTGCAGGCGTTCCCCGGCTCGGGTGCCGTCGTGCTGTGCACCGCCGGCATCGCCCTCGTGACCGTGGTCGTCACCTGCAGCCCGACCCTGCGCCGGTTCCCGCGCAGCGACGCCATCTCCGCTCCCGAACCGCAGCCGGTGGGCGGCCGGCACCCCGACCCACCCGCGTCCCAACCCACCGACCACCCGACGACGACCGAGGAGACCCCATGACCCAGGACCTGTCCGGTGCGCCCGATCTCGCCTTCGCCTTCGAAGACCTCCTGGCGCGGTCGGCCGAACTGCGCGAGACCGGCGGCCCGGTGCACCACGACGAGGAGCGGGGCAGCTGGCGGGTGCTCGACCACGCGAGCGTCTCGCGCGTGCTCTCCGACCCCGCGACGTTTTCCTCGGACTTCAGCGGGCTCACCCCGGTCCAGGAGGACTTCGAAACCTTCCGCAAGGGCAACTTCGTCGGGATGGACCCGCCGAACCACCGCAAGCTGCGGACCCTGGTCACCCAGGCGTTCACCCCGCGCGTGGTGGCCGGGCTCGAACCCCGCATCCGCGCCATCGCCGGCGAGCTGCTCGACGAGGTCGCCGGCGCGTCCCGGATCGACGTCGTCGACGCGCTGGCCTACCCGCTGCCCATCATCGTGATCGCCGAGCTGCTCGGCGTCCCGGTCGCGGACCGGCCGTTGTTCACCCGGTGGGCGAAGGTGCTGTTCAGCGGCGACCAGCTGGGGGAGTCGGCCGACATGGCCGACATCCAGCGCGCGCTGGACGCCATCGCCCCCACCATCCGCGAGATGAACGCCTACATCCTCGACCACATCCGGCAGCACCGCGCCCGCCCGGGTGACGGGCTCACCAGCCGGCTCGTGCAGGCGGAGTTCAACGGCGAACGCCTCGAAGACCAGGAGATCGTCGGGTTCGTGGCGCTGTTGCTGATCGCCGGGCACATCACCACGACCGCACTGCTGGGCAACGCCGTGGTCAGCTTCGACCGGCACCCGCACGCCGCGGCCGCGTTGCGGGCCGACCGCTCCGGCCTGCCGGTCGCGCTGGAGGAGGTGCTGCGGATGCTGCCACCCTTCCCGGAGCTGGGCCGCCGGACGACGACCGAGGTCGAACTGGGTGGCCGCACCATCCCGGCGGACTCGATCCTGATGGCCGACCTGGCCGCGGCCAACCGCGACCCGGCGATCTTCGACCGGCCGGACGAGTTCGACGCGCGCCGGAGCCCCAACCCGCACCTCACGTTCGGGCACGGCATCCACTTCTGCTTCGGAGCCCCGCTGGCCCGGCTCGAAGGCCGGGTGGCGTTCGAGGTCCTCTTCGACCGCTACCGCGATCTCGCTGTCGCCCCCGACGACCAGGTCGAGTTCCAGAACCCGGCGGTGATCGTCAGCGTCAAGCGCCTCCCGCTCGACGTCACACCCGCCTGAGCACTCCTCACCGGCTAAGTTCCGGCCGGTACTTGGTCCGGCCGGGAAGCTGCGCACTCGTCGACCTCCGCGGGTGCGCAGCCCGGCCGCGACCGCGTCGATCCACGCGACACGGCACATGATCACGTCGCGGAGTCCACTTCCGACGTATCGTCGTCCACCTGGACTCGAGTTTGCAGCAGAGGTGACGTCAGCCCATCGACGTCGACGACGACCATCCAGTGCCCGGTCGACGGAATCGTCAGCTTGAACATCGGCGTGACGGCCACTCCGCCGAGCATTTTGTAGAACTGCCGGCGTTCGTACGCGCGGAAGTTCGCCTTGGTCATGAGCCTGACGTTCGCGGAGGCGTGCAGCAGCACAGTCACCACGGCATTTCTGCGCACCGTTCCGAGGTCGAAAACTCGCGACTGCATGAGTCCCCCTGCGCGTATTCAGGAGAATAAGACGTCGGGCCGCCGCCGCTGCTTGACTCAGGCCTTCCCCCTCAGTCGGTCACACGGGCGACGTCGTTACCGGGACCGGATCGGATGCGAAGTGTCTGCCTTGAATTCGGTGAAAGTGACCAACATTCAAGGCGCTTCGTTACCGCCTGGCGCAACATCGATGTCGCGGCCTTCCGTGCCACACCCGATCCGGTGGATGAGAGCCACGACACACAATCCGTTCGTGACGTTTCCCGAACGGCGCTGTCCATCAGGTGTGCGGGCAAGCGGCACAGACAGCACCGATCCGAACCATCTTCAGGGAGACTTCATGACGAACCCCGCCACCATGACCAGCGGCACCGGCAAGACCGCGGCCCCGACGACCGGCACCGTCACCAAGACCGGGGAAAGCGCGCTGTCCTCCAGCCACGGCAGCACCACGATCTCCGATGTGGTGGTGCAGAAGGTCGCCGGCATCGCCACCCGCGAGGTCTCCGGGGTTCACTCCCTCGGCAGCGGTGCCTCCCGCGCCTTCAACGCCCTGCGCGAACGCATTCCCGGCGCCACCGCATCAGCCGGTCAGGGCGTCGCCGTCGAGGTCGGTGACCGCCAAGCCGCGATCGACCTGCAGATCCTCGTCGAGTACGGGGTGTCCATCACCGATCTCACCCGCTCGGTGCGCCGCAACGTCATCACCGCGGTCGAGCAGACCACCGGGCTCGAAGTCGTCGAGGTCAACATCAACGTCTCCGACGTCCACCTCCCCGGCGACGACGACACCGACGAACACACCGACACCGGCCGCGTCCAGTGACCGGCGGCGTCGAGATCGACGCCGACACCCTCGCTGCCGCTGTGCTGGCCCTGCCCCCGGTGGCGGGCCTGCACAGCGGCCGGTTCGGCGAAATCGCCACCCTCCTGCCCCACCGGCGCATTCCCGGCGTCCGCATCCGGCCGGACGAGATCACCATCGGGGTCACCGGCCGCTACCCGGCGACGGTGGCCGAGATCGGCGACGCGGTGCGCGCCGCGATCGGCCCGGTCGACCGGCCGGTGAACGTCCGCATCGGCGACGTCGCCCCGCCGGCGACCCCGTGAACCACCTCCACCGACACATCTGGGAGCAACCATGACTTCGACCCATCTCGGTCTGCTGACCGGGCTCGTCCTCGGCCTGGCCGCCGCGTTCGGCGGCTTCGGCGCCTTTCTGCTGGTCCTCGTCCTCGGCGCACTCGGCCTGCTCGCCGGCCGTTACCTCGACGGCAAGCTCGACCTGTCGGCGCTCTCCGGCCGCGACCGGGGCTGACCCGCCATGACCACCGCGTCCACCACCGCGCCGGCGCCCTCCGACGCCGGCGAGCGCGGCGCGCTGACGATCGGCGACACGGCAGTCGAGCGGATCGCCGCTCAGGCCGTCACCGAGATCGACGGCGTCGGCGGATCCGCCTCACGAGTGCTGGGTGTGGCCGTCGGCGGCGAGGATCCGGACCACAGCGCCAAAGTCGCCGCGACCGTCACCGGCGACGCTGCCGCTCTGACCGTGCGCCTGTCGATCAGGTACCCGCTGTCGGTGCTCCAGACGACCGACTCCGTCCGCGACCACCTCATCCGCCGGGTCCGGGAACTCACCGGCCTGGCCGTCGAGCGCGTCGACATCACCGTCAGCGCCCTGCACACCGTGCGGACCAAGACCGGGAGGGTCCAGTGAAACGCCGTCCCCGCCGCAGTACGCCTGCCGCGCTCACCGCGCTCGTCCTGCTCGCCGTGTGCGCCCTCGTCGCCGTCGTCGCGATCCAGCTGATCCTGGGGCAACAGCCGTGGATCAGCTACGACAGCGTCGCCGGATGGCTGCGCGCCCAGCACTGGAACGACCTGATCCCCGCCGTCGCCGGTGGTGTGGCGGTGCTGCTCGGACTCATCCTGATCCTTGCCGCCGTTCTCCCGGGCAAGCTCACCGTCCTGCCCCTACGAGGCGAGCTCGAGTCGGGGGCGTCCCGGCGCAGCTACCGCTCCACCCTGCACGCCGCCGCATCCGGCGTCGACGGCGTGTCCGCGGCGAAGCTGACACTCAAACGCCGCAAGGTCACCGCGCGCGTCCGCACCGAACGGACCGGCACCGACGGCCTGTCCGAGGCCGTCCACGCCGCCGTTTCCCGTCGCCTCGCCCAGATCACGCCCGCGACCGAGCCCGCTGTGCAGGTGACGGTCAAGGCCACCAGGAGTACGCCATGAGCGGTCTCAACCGTCCAGCCCGCCTCAACCGCACCCTGCTCACCTTGATCGGGCTGCTCCTGCTGGCGGCCGGCGGATTCGCCGTCGCCACCCACTTCGGCACGCTGCGGCTGCTCGCCCCGGACGCTCCGCTCGTGCCCGGCACCGCACGGCCACCCACCTGGGTCTGGTGTGTCGTGGCCGTGTCCGCCGTCGCCGTCGGTCTCCTGCTGCTGCGCTGGCTCGCCGCCCAACTGGCCCGCAAACCCAAGACCCACACCTGGAGCTTCGGCACCGAACCCGACCGCGGCACCACTGAACTGGCGCCCGGCACGGCCATCGAACCGTTCCTCGCCGACGTCCGCACCTACCGCGGCGTCCACGCGGCGCACGCAACCCTCGCCGGCACCCGCGAAACCCCGGCGCTCGCCCTCGTGCTCAGCGCCGAGCAGGACGGTGACCTCAGCGCCATCCGCGACCGGCTCGACGCCCACGGCCTGCCACGGCTGCGGCAGGCACTCGACCTCGACACCCTCCCGGTGACCATCGAATTCCGGTTCACCACGAGGACCGGTGCGCGCACGCGGTAACGCCGAACACCTGGTTCTCCTATTCGTGTGCGGACCACTACTCTGGCAACACCGGTAGGCCAGCTCCGTTTGCGAGGGTGATATGCCGCAGTCCGAAGCCCCTCATTCCGCGCCGAGCTCGATCCCGATGGGCATCGACCCGACGCGGGCCAGCATCGCCCGCGTCTACGACGCCGCGCTGGGCGGCAAGGACAACTACGAGATCGACCGCGAGGTTCTGCGGCAGGTCGCTACCAAGGCACCCGAGGTCAACGACCTGGCCTGGTCCAATCGCAACTTCCTGACCCGTGCCGTGCGGTTCCTGGCCCAGCAGGCCAAGATCACGCAGTTCCTCGACTGCGGCTCCGGCCTCCCGACCGCGGAGAACACCCACCAGATCGCCCAGCGCGTCAACGCCGAGTCCCGCGTGGTCTACGTCGACAACGACCCCGTCGTCATCGCCCACGGCCGCGCAATCCTCGAGGACAACCCGAACACCCACTTCGTCGCCGAAGACATTTTCCAGCCGGGCCGGCTGCTGAACAACGAAGTGGTCCGGCAGCATCTCGACTTCACCCGCCCGATCGCGCTGCTGCAGGTCAGCACCCTGCACCACTACACCGCCGACAACGGCGCCGATCTGATGAGGGAGTACATCGACGCCCTGCCCGGCGGTTCCTTCGTCGTCATCGCCCATTTCTTCGACCCGGAAACCGCCGAGCTGAGCGAACTCGCCCGCAAAATGGAAGACCTGTTCCTGCACAGCCCGATGGGATCGGGAATGTTCCGGACCGAGCAGCAGATCCTGCGGTTCGTCGACGGTCTCGAAATCGTGCCGCCCGGGCCGGGTGAAGAACCCGGGCTGGAACTGTGTGACCATTGGTGGCCCGACGGTCCGAAGCTGACTCCGCTCAACCAGGTCGAACGCTGCATCGCCGGGGTCGTCGCCCGCAAGCCGTGACGGTGTGACCGCAGCCCGTCGAGCTCTGAACGGTTCCGCCGCGGCGACGGGAGCTGTTCTGCCGCGACGCCCGCCGACCGGCTGTAGCGCTGCTTCTCAACCCGGAGATCGGCGAAGTTTATGATCACGAAGCGGGGGCACTCGTCCGCGGAACGCCACCCCAGACCCCGGTGGACCGACCTTCAGCGCCTTCTGGATCGTGGGAGATGCCGTGGACACCGTCGAGCACGCGAAAGCCCCGCGGGACGAGCCGGACTTCGCGCGTCGCGCCGCGTACGCCTGGATTCGTGCCGCCGACGCCGGAGTCATCGACGCCGGCGAACTCAGCTGGCTGCTGGAGCACCTTCCGCAAGCCGCGGTGCCGGCGGCGCGGACGTCCGTCCCCGGGTTGGTCCGGTGACCGCCGCCGCCCGGGCACGAGGTTTCGTGGCGGGGCACCGAAGGTCGTAGTCGCAGGCGCGTCGCCCCGTGGACAGCCGGGCGCCGGAATCCCCGATGCGACGTCGGCCCACAGCAGCGTCGGGCCGGTGACCGTCACGTTGCTCCGGCGCAGGATCGAGGAGAGGCGCGCTGTCGTCGCGGTTCGGTAGCCGGCTCCGGTTCGCTGGGTTTGTGGCCGGGTTTCGGTGGTAGCCCCGCCGGGACCAGCACCGTGATCCACCAGGTCGGACGGTCGGCCGGGAAGGGACGCCGGCTGCCGCCGAACCGCTCGAACGGCATCAGGAGACATGGTGAAACTCGAAGCTCTCGGTCGCGTGCTGCGACCGAAGCAGGGCGTCCTGGGCGCAATGCCGGCACTTCGCCACCGGTATCGGCCGGCGGTGCGGACATGACGACGGCAGGGACGAAAGGCAGGACGACGGCCATGGCGAAACGGATGGGGAACCGGGTCTCCCGGCGGATCGGCGCGGCGGTCGTGGCCGGTGGCCTGGTGGCCGCGCTCACCGCGTGCAGCAGCAACGACGACACCGGAGCGGCCGGTGACGCGAACAGCGCCACCCTCACCTTCGTCAATGCCCAGGATCCGGGCACCTTCGACCAGGTGATCGCCGCTTTCGAGAAGGCCAACCCGAACATCAAGGTCAAGCAGCAGGTCGTCCCCTTCGACGACTTGAACCCGACGGTGCAGTCCCGGCTGGGGGCCAAGGACTCGAGCATCGACCTCTACGACGTCGACGAACCGCGGCTGCCCGCCTTCGTCGCCCGGGGTTTCCTCGCCGACCTCACCGACCTGCGGGGAGCGGCGCAGGGGAAGATCGACCCACGGGCCCTCGATCTGACGAGCTACCAGGGCAAGCAGTACGCGCTGCCGCGGTGGACCTCGACCCAGCTGCTCTTCTACAACAAGACCCTGCTGGCCAAAGCCGGCGTGCCGGAGCCGAGCAGCGACCCCAAGAGCCCGATGACCTGGGAGGACGTCGCAGCGGCGGGCAAGAAGGCCCAGACGGCCGGCGCCAAGTGGGGGTTCGTCTTCGACCAGGTCGACCGGTACTACCAGCTGCAGCCGCTGCCCGAGTCGCTGAACGCCGGCCCCGGTCTCAGCGGTACGGGGGTGCTGACGCCGGACGTCACCAATCCCGGCTGGGTGCGGGCGTTCACCTGGTACCAGTCGCTCTTCCGCGACGGGATCGCGCCCCGCGGGATCGCGGTCGAGCAGACCCCGGGGTTGTTCTCCGCCGGCACCACCGCGTTCTTCGCCGGCGGCCCGTGGGACGCGCCGCTGTTCGACGAGGCGAAGAACGTCGACTACGGCGTCGCCCCCTTCCCGAAGTTCGCCGGGGGCAAGCCGGCCTCGTCGACCGGGTCGTGGTCGACCGGGATCAGCCCGTTCTCGAAGAACCAGGCCGCGGCCGAGAAGTTCCTGGCTTACCTGACGACGGACCCGGCCGGCGCGTGGCAGGCGAGCTCCCGGAACATCCCGGTGCAGCGAGACGCCTTCCAGCAGTACCTGGCCGCGCTGCGGAGCCAGGGCGCCCGG
Organism: Amycolatopsis sp. cmx-4-37; assembly: GCA_049998055.1. Lineage (GTDB taxonomy): Bacteria > Actinomycetota > Actinomycetes > Mycobacteriales > Pseudonocardiaceae > Amycolatopsis. The sequence goes on from JAEBEK010000015.1 coordinate 188,817, forward strand.
TCCACCCAGCTCGCGGCGATCGTGGAGAACGAGCTGGCGGCCAACGCGGTGCCCCGGCCGCTCACGACCGGCTTCGTCGACTTCGAGAGCGTCATGAACAAAGCGTTCGCCGACATCCGCAACGGTTCGGATCCCGCGCCCCGCCTCGGGCAGGCCGCGCAGGAACTCGACCGCGTACTGGCCAAGTACCGGAACAAGTAGGCGCGCGTGAGAGACGGCACGGTGCCGCGCAAGCCGCGCGGGGTGGGCGCACACGGGCGCGGCCGGACGCGGGATCTGCGGGTGGCGGTGGGCTTCCTCGCGCCCGCTGTCGTCGCCGCGGTCCTGCTGCGGTTGTGGCCGACGGCGCGGGCGTTGTGGGACAGCCTGCACAGCACGCCGCTCGGCGTCGAGGCGCCGTCCTGGGTGGGGTTCGACCAGTTCACCGCCCTGTTCTCCGATCCGGGTTTCCGCAACTCCCTGGGCGTCACGGCCTTGTTCGGGCTGATCGTCAACCCGCTCCAGATCGTGGTGGCGCTCGCGCTGGCGACGCTGTTCAACGAACGGATCCGGGGTGCCGGGCTGATGCGCAGCCTGGTCTTCCTGCCGGTCGCCATCCCGCAGAGCGTGTCGGCGGTGATCTGGGCGGTCGCCTTCCGGCCGGACGGGCCGCTCAACGGCACCCTCGCGCTGTTCGGCCTCCGCGGGCTGGAGTACACGTCGTCCCCGGCGCAGGCGCTGCCCTCGATCATGCTCGTCGTGTCGTGGATCGGCGTGGGCTACTGGATGATGTTCCTGATCGCCGGCCTCAAGGAAATCGACCCGGTCCTCTACGACGCCGCCGCGCTGGACGGAGCCGGTCCCTGGGCCCGGTTCCGGTACGTGACCGTGCCGCAGCTGCGGCGGCAGCTCGGCTTCGTCCTCGTGGCCGACACCGTCTCGAACCTCCTGTTGTTCGCGCCGGTGCAGATCCTCACCAAGGGCGGCCCCGACGGGCGCACCGACGTGCTGATGAACGACATCTTCGAGCGCGCCTACACCCAGGGTGACGTGGGCGGCGCCGCCGCAGCGACGCTCGTGCTGGTGGTGGTCGCGCTGGCCATCGTGATCGTGCAGTTCCGGCTGCTGTCCGGAAGCGAGGACTGACGTGGCGGAGCGGCGCCGGGGCTCCCGGATCGGCATGGTGGTACTGGGCGCGGTCATCGCGTTCCTGTTCGTCCTGCCGCTGTGGTGGATGCTGGCGAGCGCGCTGCGCAGCCAGGACGAGACCTTCCGCACGCTTTCCCCGGTGTCGGTGTGGACGGTGGTGCCCCGCGACCTGACCCTCACCAACCTGGTGCGCCTCTTCCAGGGCGACTTCGGCCGCGCGATGCTCAACTCGGTCATCGTCACGGCCGCGACGCTGGTGGTGGGACTGGCGATCTGCGCCACGGCCGCCTTCGCCCTCGCGGTGCTCGACTTCCCCGGCCGCACGGTCGTCTTCGCCGTCATGGTGGTGTCGTTCCTGATCCCGTTCGACGCCATCGCCATTCCGTTGTCCTCGATCTTCCGGGACGCGGGGCTGCAGAACTCCTACGCCGGTCTCGTGCTGCCCGGGGTCGGCAACGGCTTCGCCGTGTTCCTCCTGCGCGGGTTCTTCCTGGGCGTGCCGAAGGAGCTCGCCGACGCGGCGCACGTGGACGGCCTGGGCTGGTGGGGCATCTTCCGGCGGGTGTACCTGCCCTTGTCCAAACCCGCTCTGGTCGGGGCCGGGCTCATCCTGTTCGTGTTCCAGTGGCAGGCCTATCTGTGGCCGCTGCTGATCGCGCCCGACCCGGTGATGAAGGTGGCGCCCGTGGCCATCGCGCAGCTTTCGGGGGAGCACGGCGTCGACTTCGGCGCGATTTTCGCCGGTTCCGTGCTGACCGCGCTGGTGCCCCTGCTCGTGCTGGTGTTCTTCCAGCGCTACTTCACCCAGTCGTTGTCCAGCTCCGGGCTGAAGGGCTGAGGCACCTCCTGGGGTGACCGGCTCCACAGTTTGGGATCCGCGCGGGCGGCGTACGGTGGATTTCGGGCCGGATTCGCTCTGACGGCCACGGAGTCTTCTCCCTTTCCCTCCCGCCGGAAAACAGGTTCACTCCCCATGCGAATCATCCTGGACACCGACCCGGGCAACGGCGTTCCCGGGGCGGACATCGACGACGCCTTGGCGCTCGCCTTGGCGCTGCGGTCGCCGGAACTCGAACTCGAGGCGATCACCGTGGTCGCCGGCAACGTCCCGGTCGACCGGGGTGTCCAGTCCGCCCTGGAGACCTTGGAAGCCGCCGGCGTGACCGGGGTACCGGTGCACCGCGGCGCCGCCCGGCCTCTGCTGGAGGATCCGGCCGCCTGGCGGGCGCGGCTGGACGGGCGTCGCGACGAGCGGATGGCGCAGAGGCTGTGGCGCGACGTGCCCACCCGCCGGACGACGCTGACCCCGCATCCGACGCCTGCCGCGCAGGCACTGGTCGACCGGGTGAACGAACGCCCGGGGGAAATCACGGTGGTCGCGATCGGGCCGCTGACGAACATCGCCACCGCCATGACGATCGACCCGGGCTGGCCCGGCAAGGTCGCGCGCCTGGTCATCATGGGCGGAGCTTTCGACCTGCCCAACGTGCTGCACGAGTTGAACGCGGCGTACGACCCGGAAGCCACGCGAGTCGTGCTGGCCAGCGGCGCACCGATGCTGATCGTACCGCTCGACGTCACCACCCGCACCTTCATGCGGACATCGGACGTCGACCGGCTCGACGCCGCGAGGACCCCGCTGGCGGCCTACCTCGGGCAGACCGTCCGCCCGTGGATCACCTGGCTGGCCGAACGCTTCGGCGCCGACGGCTGCGCGCTGCACGACCCGCTCGCCCTCGCGACCCTCCTCGATCCCGGGGTCATCACTACGCGCGCCGCGTCGGTCGATGTCGAGCTGCACGGCAAACTGACCCGTGGCCGGACCGTGGCGTGGGATCCCCTGCTGCTGCGCGGCGACCTGGACCTGCCGGAGCGGCGACCCGTGCTCATCGCCGACGACGTCGACAACGACCGGTTCATGCCCCTGCTCCTCGACCGGCTCGCCGCGTGACCGCGCTCCCGCTCGACGCCCGGACCGTGGCGCGGCACGGCCGGCGCGTCGCTGTTCCGTCCTACGACCGCGGCGGAATCCGCGCCGGCATCGTCCACTTCGGCGTGGGCGGGTTCCACCGGGCGCACCAGGCGTGGTACCTCGATCGGCTCATGGCGCAGGGGGATGCGGGGGAGTGGGGCATCTGCGGTGTCGGCCTGCTGCCCGGTGACCGCCGGATGCGGGACGTGCTCGACCGGCAGGACGGTCTGTACACCCTCGTCGTCAAGCACCCCGACGGAAGCCGCGAGCCGCGGATCATCGGCTCGCTCGTGAACTACCTCTACGCCCCCGACGATCCCGAGGCGGTGGTGCGGAAGCTCGCGGACGAGTCGACGCGGATCGTTTCGCTGACCATCACCGAGGGCGGCTACAACCTCGACAGCGCGACCGGGCGGTTCGACGACGACAACCCCGTGGTCCGGGCCGACCTCGTGCCCGGCGCCGCGCCGGGCACCGTCTTCGGGCTCGTCGCCGAAGCCCTGGTCCGCCGCCGCTCGCGGGGCTTGGCGCCGTTCACGGTGATGTCGTGCGACAACATCCCCGCGAACGGGACCGTCGCGCGGCACGCCTTCAGCGCGTTCGCCGCGCTGCGCGACCGGGAACTGGGGGAGTGGGTCGCCCGTGAGGTCGGCTTCCCGAACTCCATGGTCGACCGCATCACGCCCGTCACCACGGACGACGACCGCGCCGACGTCGCCGCCCGCTACGGTGTCGGCGATGAGTGGCCGGTGGTGTGCGAACCCTTCAGCCAGTGGGTGCTGGAGGACACCTTCACCTGTGGTCGCCCCGCGTGGGACGCGGTGGGGGTGCAGCTCGTCGAGGACGTCGAACCGTACGAGCTGATGAAGCTGCGGCTGCTCAACGCCGGCCACCAGGCGCTGTGCTACTTCGGTTACCTGGCCGGCCACCGGTTCGTCGACGACGTGTGCCGCGATCCGGCGTTCGCCGGGTTCCTGCTGCGGTTCATGGAGCGCGAAGCGGCGCCGACCCTGCGGCCGGTGCCGGGGGTGGACCTCGGCCGCTACCAGCGGCAGCTGATCGAGCGATTCGCCAACTCCCACGTCCGCGACAGCCTGGTCCGCCTGTGCGCCGACACCTCGGACCGCATCCCGAAGTTCCTGCTGCCGATCATCCGGGAGAACCTCGCCACCGGCGGCGAGGTCGGACGGTCGGCGGCGGTCGTGGCCGCGTGGGCCCGCTACGCCGAAGGCGTGGACGAACAAGGAGAACCGGCTCCCGTCGACGACCCGCTGCGAGAACGCCTGATGGCCGCGGCCCGGCGCTGGCCTGAGGAACCGCTCGCCTTCCTCGCCCAGCGTGAGCTCTTCGGTGACCTGGTCGACGATCGCCGCTTCACCGCGGCCTACACCGCCGCGCTGACGTCACTGCACCACCGCGGCACCCGCGCGACTCTGCGGGATCTGACCTGACCACCATCATGACCCGACGACGTGGGTGACGAAGCTTTCGGCGACCTCGCGCAGTTTGACGTTGTCCCGTTGCGACTGCTCGGCCAGCAGGGTGAACGCTTCGTCCGCGTCGATTTGCCGGACCGCCATGAGGATGCCCTTGGCCTGGTCGATCACGGCGCGGGAGGACAGTGCGGTGCGCAGGTTGCCGGCGAGTTCGGCGGCGTCGCGGTAGCGGCGGTGGACCCGCAGGATTCCTTCCACCGCGGTGGTGTAGAGCTCCAGCAGCCCGACGTCGAGGTCGGCGAAGCCCGTGGCGTGGGTGCCGTAGCAGTTGATCGCGCCGGCGTGCTCGTCGTCGATGACGACGGGTGCGGACAGGTAGCTGTCGAACCCGGCTTCGTGAGCGTCGTCGGCGAACCGCGGCCACCGCTCGAGAGCCTGCTCGATCGACGCCCGCTTCACCTCGCCGCGACGGGCGGCTTCCACGCAGGGGCCGCCGTTGCGGTATTGGCCGCGGTCCAGGTCGGCGATCAGCTCGCTGGTCGCCGCGGCGGTGAGCGGCTGCCCGTCGCGCAGCAGGGTGATGGTCGCCTGATCGGCGCCGGGCACCGCCGCGACCACTTGGCGGCACACCTGCCGCATCAGCATCTCGAAGTCGTCGTCGGTTTCCAGGGCCGACGTCAGCGACCTGAGCGCGCTCGTGACCTCGTCGAGGACTTGCGGCCAGGACTGGAGTTCGGCCGGTGGCATGGTGCATCTCCTTTCCGCGAGGCGAATCCGGCCGCGGCCGCGACGTGGCCGGAGCGGCCGGTCAGAACCACTTGGACGACCTTCCGTCGCCGAAGGGGCGCAGCAGCAGCACGGTGGCGTCGTCGGCGAGCTCGCCGGCCCCGTGGGCCAGCACGCCCTGGGTGACCCGCCGAGCGGCTTCCGGCAGCAGCCGGGCGGGCACCTCGCGCTCGAGCACCCGCGCCAGCCCAGGCAACCCGAAGGCGTGGCCGTCCTGATCGCGGGCGTCCGTGACACCGTCGGTGTAGAGCACCACCACGTCACCGCGCCGCAAGCAGTGCTCGACCGCGGTTCGTTCCCCCCGCCGGCCGAACGGCGCCCGGGGGTCGTCCGTCGCGAGCTCGGCCGCCGTGCCGTCCCGCAGCAGCATCGGGGCCGGGGCCCCGGCAGCGACGACGGCGAGCCGCCCGGCGACGGCGTCGAACCGGCCGATCACCCCCGAAACGGTTCCGCCGCCGACGGATTCGAGCGCGTTGTCCACGGCGCGCGCCTGGTCCTCGATTCCGCACCCGTCACGGCGGGTGGCGCGGTACGCCGAGAGCGCGACGGCCGCAGCCAGCGCACCGGCGGGTTCGCGGGTTCCCGCGTCGAAGATCGCGAACGAAACTGCCGTCTCCGACAAGGCGTAGTCGAACACGTCGCTGGTGATGTCGTAGGCCGGTTCGGTCGCGGCGGCCACGGTCACCGTGTGCGTTGCGGCGGTCAGCGGCGGCAGTGCCGCCCAGAGCAGTTCCGTGACCGCCCCGCGGTGTTCGCGCCGCCGGACCCGGTCGAGCCCGTCGCCGTACCGGGTGGTGACGGTGACCAGGTGGCCGAACAGGTAGGCCAGCCACCGGCACTGGTCGTGCAGGAGGGGGTCGCGCGGATCGGTGCCGTCGGTGGGCTGAGCCTCCAGCACGCCGAGCCGTTCCACCCCGTCGAGGATCGGGGCCCAGAGCCGGGCGTCTCCCTCCTCGGCGGTGAGGACCACGTCGCCGCGCCGGAACGCTTGGCCGGCGGGCGTGGAGTCGATGGGGAAGGGCCGGCGGCCGCCGGACACCGATACCAGGGTCCGCTGGGCGTAGTCGGCGAGGTAGACACCGACCCGCAGACCGAGGGCCCGCCCGGCAGCGTCCATGAGGAAAGGGAGCCGTTCCGGCGGGGCGCGGTGGGCGCCTTCCAGCAGGTCCACGAGCGCGGCCAGCGGGCCGCCGGCCGGGTGGGCCGAGCGGATCGGGTAGCTGTAGGGCACCCGGTCCCGGCCGAGCAGGTCGTCCAGCCGCTCGTTGACCGCGTGGGCCAGCATGTCCCGCTGCACCGGGGGGAGCGGCATCGCTCCGTTGAGGTAGGCGTCGAGCTCGAACAGATCCGCGGCGCCGCCCAAGGCGAAGTAGCGCATCCAAAGCTGTTGGGGCGTGAGATCGGCGCGCTCGAAGCACCGGACGAGCTGATGCCGCTGTTCTTCCTCTGTGGTCGTCATGGTCGTCAGCTGCCCGCGTGGCGCACGATCATCGCCGCCGCCACCTCGGCGGCATCCTGGCGCCGCGCCTTGGCCAGGCCCAGCAGCATGCCGAACGCCGCGTCCTCGGTGATGTTCTCCCGTTCCATGAGCACCCCCTTGGCCATGTTGAGCTCGTCCCGGCTGCGCAGTACGTCTTTGAACCGTTCGCTCGCCCGCCGGGCGTCGTCCGCGGAGCTCACGTGCGCCAAGAGGATTCCCGCTTGGCCGGCGAACAAGGTGAGCAGCCGTTCGTCCCGGACGGAGAAAGCACCGGGCTCGCGGGCGTAGACCTTCACCGCGCCCACGCACCTTTCCCGGGCGAGCATGGGCGCGCTGAGGGCGGCGCGCATCCCGAGTTCCGCGGCCATCGAGCCCCACCGTGGCCAGCGCGGGTCGGTGCGCACGTCGTCGGCCCGGCGCACCGCGCGGTCGGCGTAGGCGGACAAGCACGGTCCCTCCCCGAGCGCGTACTGCAGGTCGTCGGCCTCGCGCACCACGTCGTCCGAGGCCGCCGCGGTGGTCCGCCGCCGCCCTTCGAGCAGGCTCACGCCCGCTCCCACCGACGCCGGGATCGCTTCCGCGGCCGCATCGGCGACGATGTGCAGGGCCGACTCGACGGTGTCCCAGGTCAGGAGCAAGTCGAACATCCGGGCCACGACCACGGCCAGTTCGTCGGCCAGCGGCAGTTCGGTAGTCACGGTCGTCCCCATTTCGGCGGTCCGGAGAGTCTTTCGAGCCTGGCTACCCCGGCAGCGGGCCCTTACCCCCGTTCGTCGTCGCCGTTTCCGGTCGTCCCGGCCGGGTGAACCGCGTCGATCCGACGGAAAGGGACGACCCGATGGCCGACAAGGTGATGTGCGGGACGCGGCGGCGGCCGCCCCCTCCGGGTGGGAGGACCCGGAACGGGGAACGGTCGGCCGGCGCTCCCTGTTCAGCGGCGACACGACGCCGACCGCAGCCCTGACCGCCGGTCTCGCCGAGTTGCCGGTCGGAGGTGTGCTGCACCGACGACGGCGAACGGCACTCGGCGCGGGATCAGCGGTGGTCGTCCCGGGCGGTGCCCGGCATGGATCCGCAGTACCGGGGAGATCCCGCTGCGCTTCTTCTCCATCCTGGCCGTCGATTCCTTTTCAGACGTCGGCTACCACTTCGATTCCGCTGCCTGAGCCCACGGGCGCGGGCGGCCTCCCGTGGGTTCACGAATCGGGAAGTTTGTCGCGGTGCGAATGAGGTATTCGGCGCCCGACCTCGGAATCGGCTCGCCGGTACCGGGTTCGCACATTCGGTGGGGCGGTCAAAAAGGTGCCACTCCCGTCTCGACGACGGCCCGGCACAGCCGGGCCGGCCGTCACTATCCCGCGTCCGCTCCGCGCCGGGCGGACGTGTCACCGATGAGGATTTCCCATGACCGATAACCTTGCCGCGGCACCGGTTTTCGACCGCGCCTTCGACCGCCGTAGCGACCGCGTGGCCGTGCCGGCCTATGACCGCTCGCGGCTTCGCCCCGCCGTCGTCCACTTCGGTGTCGGCGGCTTTCACCGCGCCCACCAGGCGGTGTACTTCGATGAGCTGGCCGAGCTCGGCTTCACCCATTGGGGTGTCATCGGGGTCGGGATGAGACACCCCGAGATGGGTGAGGTGCTCGCGGCGCAGGACAACCTGTTCACCGTGGTGCAGCGCGGCACCGGGAACAGCGAAGCCCGGGTGGTCGGCAGCATGGTCGAATACCTGCTGCTGCCCGATGACCCGGACGCGGTGCGGCGGCGGCTGGCCGACCCGGAGATCCGGCTGGTGACGCTGACGATCACCGCGGACGGCTACACCGTGCCGGACGACCCCGGCCAGGCGTGTGATTCGGTCTTCGGGACGCTGGTCGACGCCTTGGCAGCCCGCCGTCGCGGCAACGACGCGCCGTTCACGGTCCTGTCTTGCGACAACTTGCCGGACTCCGCGGCGGCGGCACGCGAGGCCGTCATGACGCTGGCGCGACGGCGTGATCCCGCGCTCGCGGACTGGATCGCCGAGCGGGTCACCTTCCCCGGCAGCATGGTGGACCGCATCACGCCCGCGACCACGCGGGAAGACCGAGACGACGTGGAGCGCGAGTTCCGCGTCGAGGACCGGTGGCCGGTGATCACCGAACCGTTCACCCAGTGGGTGGTCGAGGACGCGTTCGGCAACGACCGGCCGCCGCTGGACCGGGTCGGGGTGCGGTTCGTGCCGGACGTGGCGCCCTACAAGCTGATCAAGAGCCGGTTGCTGAACGGCGCCCACTGCGCGCTGGGGTACGTGGGGTGGCTGGCCGGCCACCGCAGCACGGACGAGGCGATGGCCGATCCGGTGGTGGCCGGCTTCGTGGCGCGGCTGATGCGCGAGGAGATCGCTCCACTGCTCCCGGCCGACGTGCCCGGGATGCAACTGGACGCCTACTGCGCGACCTTGCTGGAGCGGTTCCGCAACCCGGCGATCGGTGACCAGCTGTCCCGGCTGTGCCGCCGGGGTTCGACCAAGATGCCGGACTACCTGTTGCCTTCGCTGCGCGAGGCGCGCCGGCCGGGGCGTCCGAGCACGCGGTTGACCTTCGCCGTGGCCGCGTGGCTGCGGTACCTGCGCGGGGTGGATCTCGACGGCGAGCCGATCGAGGTGCAGGACGCCCGTGCGGACGAGTTCCGCGCCGCCGCCGAGCGGGGCGGCGACGACCCCGCTCCGCTGCTGGAGATCACCGAAGTCTTCGGCGACCTGGCCGAAGACACCGAGTGCGTCGCCGAGCTGCGCCGGTTGCTGACCGCTTTGGACCGCGACGGTGTCCGAGGTGCCGCGAAATCGCTTCCCTGCCACCACTGACCGCGCTACCGACAGGAGAGACATGTCCGACGCCACTTCCGCCGGGGTCACCACGCTGTTGCTGGACGCCGACGGCACGCTGTTCCCCTCCGAGGAGCCGGCCTTCGTCGCTTCGGCCGGAGTCACCGAGGACTTCGCCGCGAAGTTCGGCCTGACCGGCAACTTCGACCCGGAGCACCTGCGCCGCACCACCACGGGCAAGAACTTCCGCACCACCGTCGGGGACCTCCTCGCCCGCCAAGGCGTGTCCATCGACGCCGACGAGCTCGAGACGTGGGTCGAGCGGGAAAAGACCGAGGTCACCGCGTACCTCGGCCGAGTCCTGAAACCTCGGCCGGACGTGCGGGCCTGCCTCACGGCGCTGTCGCGCGAGTACCGGCTGGCCGTGGTCAGCTCCAGCGCACTGACCCGCCTCGCCGCCTGCTTCGCGGCCAGCGGCCTGGACGAACTGCTGCCCGCGGACGCGCGCTTCAGCGCGGAGGACAGCCTGCCCACCCCGACCAGCAAACCCGACCCGGCCGTCTACCGGCACGCTCTGCGCGAGCTGGGCATCGGCCCGGAGCAGGCGCTCGCGGTCGAAGACTCGGTGACCGGGGCGGGCTCGGCGGTGGCCGCGGGCATCACCACGGCCGGCATCGTCGGTTTCGTGCCCCGGGACGAGCGGGCGGACCGGATCGAGGCGCTGACCCGGGCCGGCGCGCCGTGGGTGGTGGAGTCCTGGCCGGAGCTGACCGAGCGGCTCCTCGAGACCGCGGCGGTGCCGACATGAACGGGCGCGCACGGACGAGCACCTCCACCGCGGCCGCACCCGCGGTCACCCATGTCACCGTGGCCGCGTCGGCGCACCGGCAGCGCGCTCGTGCCGGGCGGGACGACGGTGCCGCACGGGCGCGCGGGGGCGGCCGGTCCTTGGTGGGCTACCTGCTCGTGCCGCGCCCGAAGGACATGGTGAAAGCGCTGCTGATGCCGGCCACCTTCACGCTCGGCGTGCTGACCGGCGGGCACCTCGATCGGGACGCCGTGCTGCGGGCCGTGGTGGCGTGGGTCGCGTTGGAGCTGCTCGTGTACCCGGCGCGATACCAGTGGAACGACGTCCGGGGGTTCGTCGCCGACCAGGCCCACCCCGACGAGCGGGACCGCGGCCGGCTGCCGGGCCCGATCGAGCGGGCCCGGGTCCACGTGACCGCGAGCTGCGTGGTGGCGCTGGCGAGGGTGGCCGCGGTCGCCGGGCTGGCGCTGCTGCTTCCCGGCCTCCACCTCGGCGGCGTGCTCAGCACCATCACGGTGGGGGTGTTCGGCATCGCCGTCGGCTACGAGGCCCTGCGCGCGGGCACCGGCCGGACGGGGCGCGTGCCCCCACCGCTGCGGCCGAGACTGGTCGCGCTGTGGGTCGTCGTCGGGGCCGGCTACGCCCTGCGCGGGATGATCGGGCTGGTGGCGGCCGTGGACCCGCGGGAGCGGCCGGTGGCGCTGGTCGCGGCGGCGGTGGCGCTGTGGGCGTTCGGCGTCGCGTTCGTGACCAGCCGGTGGGCGCTGGAGGCGCTGGCGTTCGCGCGGATCGACAACGGCCGGCTGGTCTGGACCGCCCGCGCCGAGCAGGCACGAGAGCATCTGCTCGGCTTGGTGCGGTGGCTCCCGGCGCGGACGACCGAGCGCGATCCGGCCGGCTGGGCCGCCCTGCGCGGCCGTACCCCGGTGACGGCCCCGTGGAACCTCGCCCTGGTGCTGGCCGGCGCGGCCGCCGGCCTGACCGGACTGCTGCTCACCGGTGCTCAGCCGGCTCCCGCCGCGGCGGGAGCCCTGCTCGGCGGGGCGGCGGCGGTGGCCGTGGTGCTCGTGCCGCAGGGGCGCGTCGCGGTGGTGCTCGCCGGCGCGGTGGCCCAGTGGGGGGTACTGGCCGCCGAGGGCGTACCGCGTGCCGTGGCCGCCGTGCTGCCCTGGCTCGCCGTGCTGGCCGCGTACCTCGTTTTCAGCAGCCAGCGGCTGACCACGATCGGTACGTCGACCCAGCGCGTACGGGCCGCGGCGGTCGCCGTCCTCGCGCCGGTCGCCCACGCCGTGGTCGGCGAGGCCACCTGGAGCGCGCTGCGAACCGGGGGACTCCGTGGATCTCGATGAGCTGCTGTCCGTCGCCTGCGAGGCCGCGGCGGAGGGCGCGCGCACGGCGATGTCCTGGCGCGCCCGCGAGCTCGTGGTCGAAGAGAAGGCCGCCTCGGACGATCTGGTCAGCCAGGCTGATCGCGACACCGAGCAGACCATCCGCGCGGTCCTGGCCCGCCGTCGTCCCGGCGACGCCGTCCTCGGGGAGGAGACGGGCGCCACCGCGGGCGCCGGTGAAGTGCGCTGGATCGTCGACCCGATCGACGGGACCACGAACTACCTCTACGGACGTCCTGACTGGGCCGTGAGCGTCGCCGCCGCCGACGCCGGCGACGACACGTTGCTGGCCGGTGTGGTGGCCGAGCCGGTGCTCGGCCGGACGACGGCGGCCCGGCGCGGCGGCGGCACCGTCACGGACCGGGTTCCGGTGCCGGCCCTGAGCCAGGACGACCTGTCCCGGGCCCTGGTCGAACTCAATTTCGGCCGCCCCGGGCAGCGGGTGCTGGCCGGCCGCGTGATCGACGCACTGCTGCCCCGCGTACGCGACCTGCGCCGCGGCGGCAGTGCGGCCGTGGCACTCGCCCAGGTCGCCACCGGCCGGGCGGACGCGGTGTGGGCTCCGGGGCTGCGGCCCTGGGACTGCGCGGCCGGCGTCCTGCTCGTCCAGGAGGCCGGCGGAACCACCGGCGACCTCGGCGGTCCGTCGCCGGACACGTGGCCGGCCAGTGGTGACGTGCTCGCGGCGGCCGCTCCGCTGTGGCACACCCTCAAGGAGATCTTGACCGCGGCATGGACGTCGTCGGATCGGGCACCGGCCGGCGGGAACAACCCTTGAGGTGGCGGGACCGCGGCCCGGGACGGATCGGCCGGGTGGCGGCGATCGCCTACGCCGGCGCAGGGCGTGGCCGCGCCGGGCAGCCGCCGTGACCGGCGGCCAACCACGGACCTGACCGGCTCCGGACGAAGAAGAACCGCTTCCGCTCGGCGAAGGGTGGGGGAGACCTGCGAGCGGAAGCGGTGGCTTGAGGTCGGTACGGGGGTCGCCTCTCGGCGAGTGGCGCGACCCGGCTCCGGGTGAACCCGGCGTTCCGGGAGGGCGAAGGGGTGAGGCCCGGGGGACTCCGCCGTACCGACACCCGTTACAACGTCCCGCGCGGCGCGGTGTTCCTGGCCGGCGGGTGACGTGCGTCGCTCACGGGCGCGGGATGTTGCGGAGGTTGGCGCGAGCGAGCTGGAGCATCCGGCCGACGCCGCCGTGCAGCACCATCTTGCTGGTGGCCACGGCGAACCCGACCATCTGTTCGCCGGTGATGTGCGGCGGGATGGACAGGGCATCGGGGTCGGTGACGAGGTCGACGAGCGCGGGCCCGTCGTGATTGAGCGCGTCCTTGAGCGCCTGGCGCACGTCGCGCGGGTCCTCGACGCGCACGCCGTACGCGCCCGCGGCCCGGGCGATCGCCGCGTAGTCGGTGCCCTGGTACCGGGTGGCGTGCGGCTGCATGCTCGCGACCATCATCTCCAGGTCCACCATGCCGAGCGAGGAGTTGTCGAACAGCACCACTTTCACCGGCAGGTCGTACTGCACCAGGGTGAGGAAGTCGCCCATCAGCATGGAAAACCCGCCGTCCCCGGACAGCGTCACGACCTGCCGGTGCCGGTCGGTCCACTGGGCCCCGATCGCCTGGGGCAGCGCGTTGGCCATGGAGCCGTGGGTGAACGAGCCGATGACCCGGCGGCGGCCGTTCGGGGTGAGGTAGCGCGCGGCCCACACGTTGCACATCCCGGTGTCCACTGTGAACACCGCGTCGTCGGCCGCTTCCTCGTCGAGAATCGACGCGACGTACTCCGGGTGGATCGGGCGATGCTTTTCGACGTCGTGGGTGTAGGCCGACACGACGTGCTCGAGGGCGTCGGTGTGCTGGTGCAGCATCCGGTCGAGGAAGCCGCGGTCGGTCTTCTCGCGTACCTTCGGCGTCAGGCAGCGCAGGGTCTCCCCGACGTCGCCCCACACGCCGAGGTCCAGCCGGGAGCGGCGGCCGAGGTGCTCCGGCCGGGTGTCGACCTGGACGATCCGCACGTCGCCGGGCAGAAACGCGTTGTACGGGAAGTCCGTGCCCAGCAACAGCAGCAGATCGCACTCGTGCATCGCGTCGTAGGCCGCGCCGTAGCCGAGCAGGCCCGACATACCGACGTCGAACGGGTTGTCGTATTGAATCCCCTCCTTGCCGCGCAGCGCGTGCCCGATCGGCGCCTTGACCCGCTCGGCGAATGCCATCACCTCGTCATGCGCACCGCTCGTTCCGCTGCCGCAGAACAAGGTGACGCGCCGGGCTTCGTCGACCAGGCTCGCCAGCTCGTCCAGCTCCGCTTCGCCCGGGCGGATGGCGGGCCTGCGGGTCACCAGCGCCGAGGCGACCGGTCGCTTCGGGACGGTCTGCCCGGCGACGTCGCCCGGCATGCTGATCACCGCGACGCCGGAGCGGCCGATGGCGTGGCGGACGGCCGTGTGCGCCACCCGCGGCATCTGCTCCGGGTGGGAAATCAGCTCGGAGTAGTGGCTGCACTCGGCGAACAGCCGGTCGGGGTGGGTTTCTTGGAAGTAGCCGGTGCCGATCTCCCCGCTGGGGATGTGGGCGGCGAGGGCGAGCACGGGCGCCATGCTCCGATGGGCGTCGTAGAGACCGTTGATCAGGTGGAGGTGGCCCGGCCCGCAGCTGCCGGCGCACGCCGTCAGCCGGCCGGTGATCTGCGCTTCGGCGCCCGCGGCGAACGCGGCGGTCTCCTCGTGCCGGACCTGCACCCACTCGATGTCCGGGTTGCGGCGCACGGCGTCGGTCACCGGGTTCAGGCTGTCGCCCACCACGCCGTACATCCGCCGGACGCCGGCCTGGACCAGGATGTCCACGAACTGTTCGCCCACCGTCTGGCCGGCCATGGTCGATCCCCCTTCGCGGGCACCGGGCCGGAGTCCCGGCCACTTCCCGGCGGCTACCCGCCGGATGACCGCGTACACCTGTCACCGCGGTGACCTGTACGAGACCCTGAAGGCCGAGCGACGCGCCGGACCGTCCGTGCCGGCGGCGTGAGTCGGACAGGCGATGTGTAGCTGCCCACCTCCGGGCTATTCCGCACCATGACGACGGCGACCCACCGACCGGCTTACGTCCTGCCGCTGCGCCGCGACCGCGACGCGGATCTCACCGAGCTGAGCGCGTACCTACGGTGGCTCTCCGCCCGGGCGGAGGTCGTGGTCGTCGACGGCTCGGCGCCCCGCTGGTTCGAGCGGCACCGGCGAGCGTGGGGAGAAGTGGTCGCGCACGTCCCACCCGACCGGGACCTGCGGTGCGCCAACGGAAAGGTCGCCGGCGTCATCACCGGTCTGCGCCTGGTGCGGGCGGAGAAGGTGGTCATCGCCGATGACGACGTCCGGTACGACGGGGAAACCCTCGCCGCGGCGGCCGCCGCCCTCGACGACGCCGATCTCGTCGTGCCCCAGAACTATTTCCGGCCGGCGCCGTGGCACTGCCGGTGGGACACCGCCCGCAGTCTGCTCAACCGGGCACTCGCCCACGACTATCCCGGGACGCTGGCCGTGCGACGCACCGCCTTCCACCGGTTCGGCTGCTACGACGGCGAAGTGCTCTTCGAGAACCTCGAACTGATCCGGACGGTGCGGGCGCGTGGCGGCACCGTTCGGTACCTGCGGGCGCCGCTCGTCCGGCGCCTGCCTCCGGACGTGCGGACCTTCCTGTCGCAACGGGTCCGGCAGGCCTACGACAGTTTCGCGCAACCGTGGCGGCTGGCCGCCGAGCTGACGATCCTCCCGGCCGCGGTGGCGGCCGCCCGCCGCGGCGGGCGCGTGCTGGCGGGCGGCGTGGTGGCGGCGGTGCTGCTGGCCGAAGCGGGACGACGGCGGGCCGGCGCCGCGGCGGTGTACCCGGCGGACAGCGCGCTGTGGGTGCCGTTGTGGCTGGCGGAGCGAGGAGTGTGCAGCTGGCTGGCGGTGGGCACGCGAATGGTGCACGGCGGGGTTTCCTACCGGGACGGGCGGCTGCGGGTGGCCGCGCACTCGACGGCCCGGCTGCGCGATCGTGTGACGTGACGGGAGCGGCCCCGCGGGTGGCAAGGAGCCGCGAGCGGGACGACCTCCCCGGACAGAACAGCCGCGCATACCCGGGCCCGTCCGCGACAACCGGCGTTCCGGAGGTGTTCGGGAGTCAGCCGTGCCGGACGTCGGACCGCACGTCCGCCGTCGTGGCGATCCGGCCGTCCACGGCGACCCCGTGCGCCTTCCCGGTCACCACCGCACTGGTCGCGGGCGTGGCCGCGTACCGGTCGAACGTGGGTGAGAACGAGGTGCCCGCGAGCGCGATGTACCCGGCCGCCAGCACCAGCACCGACCGCCACGGTGGGCGGTAGCGGAACGGTTCGGTTCCGACGGGCGCCGCGTGCGCCCGGTCGCGGTTCGGGCTCGGAAGCCACGAGGGTGTCATCGGCATCTCCATCTTCCACGAGGCCCGCTGGAAAGCGGGTACCCGGCACGGCCCACGCCAACCGACACCGTGGTCGTTTCGAACAGGACATTCCGAACCGTTCCGACCGGGTTGTCCGGCACCGGAGCGGGTGGCTGCCCCACGCCCGCAGGGTGGGCAGCCGGCGGGGTGCGGGGCCGCCGTCCCCGGATGGCGGCCCCGCACGAGGTGGGGGTCAGGTCAGCTTGTTCTTGATCTCTTTGGCTTTGCCCTTGACGGTGCCCATGGCGTCCTGCAGCGGCGCGTAGGTGCCGTAGAGGGCCGGGTCGGGCTTCGGTGCGGTGCCGGGACCACCCAGGGGTTGGGGGTCCATCAGGTACTCGATGCCGGCGTCGGTGGTCCAGCTGGTGCCCTTGGCGCCGTCGGGGCCGTCGGAGAGGTGCCAGATGGTGTGGTTGTGGTCCTGGTTTTCTTCGTCGAACAGCGCGCTGGGGGCGATGTCGTCTTCGAGGCCGTCGGCCTTGAGTTCTTCGATGGCGGCGAGCCATTGCTTTTGGTGGACGGTGTCGCGGGCGAGGTTGAACTTCAGCATCGCTTTGACGCCGGGGTCGTCGGTCATGTTGTAGAGGCGGGCGGTCTGCAGGCGGCCTTGGGCTTCGGCGGCGACGTTGGCGCGGAAGTCGGCGAGCAGGTTGCCGGAGGCGACGATGAACTTGCCGT
>JAEBEK010000016.1:0-196438 GCA_049998055.1 Amycolatopsis sp. cmx-4-37
CGTAGTGTTTCGGTGGTTTTAGCGTCAGGGAAACGCCCGGTCCCATTCCGAACCCGGAAGCTAAGCCTGATAGCGCCGATGGTACTGCAACCGAAGGGTTGTGGGAGAGTAGGACACCGCCGAACTTACCTTCCGTACGGCCCGTTAGGATAGCCAGTTGGCTGCCCTAGCGGGCCGTACGCGTATGTCCAGAACAAGATTTTTTTCCACGGCAGGAGGCCAGGTGTCCGAGTTCGGTCGACGAGACTCAAGCGATGATGGGTCCGGCCGGTCGGCACGCCGGGACGAAGGCTCCCGGGGCCGATCGGACGCACCCGGGGGAGACCGGCGCGGTGCGCGGCAGGACCGCGGCGGCCGCGACAGCACGCACCAGGGCCGGCCACGCCGCGACGACCACGGAGTCCGTGGCGGCGGCAAGCCCTTCCGCGGCGGCGACGGTCCCCGTGACCGCGACCAGCGCGGCGGATACGCAGGTCAGAGCCGTGACAGCGGCCGCACCGGCGACCGCGACGACCGCCGCGGCGGCTACCGCGGCTCCGACGACCGCGCCGGCCGGCCCGGGGGCGGCAGCAAGTTCTCCGGCGGCCCGGCCCGCTCGGGTGGACGGTCTGAGGACCGGAGCGAGCGCTCGGGTCGCGGCTCCGACGACCGGGGCAGCCGTCCCCAGGGCAAGGCGTCGTACGGCGACCGCAAGCCTCGTTGGGAAGACCGCGGCGGTTCCTCGCGCCGCGACGACGACCGCGGCACTCGTTCGGGTGGTTTCCGCTCGGACGACCGTGGCCGCAAGGACGACTCCCGCGGCAGCTACCAGCGCCGCGACGACGACCGCGGTCCCCGGACCGGGGGCGGCTTCCGCTCCGACGACCGCAACCGCGGGGGTGACTCGCGCGGGTACCAGCGCCGCGACGACGACCGTGGTGGCAAGACCGGCGGCTTCCGCTCGGACGACCGCAACCGCGGGGGCAGCGACGACCGCCGTTCGGGTGGCTTCCGCTCGGATGACCGTGGTGGCAAGACCGGCGGGTTCCGGTCCGACGACCGCAACCGCGGTGGCAGCGACCGCGGGGGCGACTCGCGTGGGTACCAGCGCCGCGACGACGACCGCGGCGGCCGGACCGGCGGGTACGGCGCGAGTGACCGCGGAAGCAGCGGCCGCACCGGTGGTTCCCGCTCCGACGACCGCCGGGACGACTCCCGCGGCGGCAGCGGTGGTTACCAGCGTCGTGACAACGACCGGAGTAGCGACCGGGACGACTCCCGCAGCAGCAGCGGCGGCTACCAGCGCCGCGACAACGACCGTGGCAGCGATTCCCGCAGCAGCAGTGGTGGTTATCAGCGTCGTGACAGTGCCGGCGGCGGCGATTCCCGCGGCGGCAGCGGTGGTTATCAGCGTCGCGACAGCGCCGGAAGCAGCGATTCCCGCGGTAGCAGCGGTGGTTATCAGCGTCGCGACAGCGCCGGAAGCAGCGATTCCCGCGGTAGCAGCGGTGGTTATCAGCGTCGCGACAGCGCCGGCGGCAGCGATTCCCGTGGCGGCAGCGGTGGTTATCAGCGTCGCGACAACGCCGGCGGCAGCGATTCCCGTGGCGGCAGCGGCGGTTACCAGCGTCGCGACAACGCCGGAAGCAGTGACTCCCGCGGGGGCAGCAGCTACCAGCGCCGCGACGACGACCGCGGTCCCCGGACCGGGGGCGGCTTCCGGGGCTCGGACAAGCGGAGCTCGGACCGGCGCGGCAGCGACCGCCCCGCGGGCTACCGCGAACGGCCCAAGGTCGGGTCCGCGCTCGACGACGAGGCCCTCGCCAAGGAACTCCTCGAAGCGCCCGAGCTGCCCGAAGACATCGAGTTCTCCGACCTCGACGAGGAGGCCCGCCGCGAGCTGAGGACCCTGCCGAAGGGCCTCGCCGAGACCGTCGGGAAGCACCTCGTCGCCGCCGGGGGGCTCATCGACAGCGATCCCGAGGCCGCCCTCGAGCACGCCAAGTACGCCAAGGCCAAGGCCTCGCGCGTCCCGATCGTGCGGGAGGCGCTCGGCCTGGTCGCCTACCACGTCGGGAACTGGTCGGAGGCCCTCTCCGAACTGCGGGCCGTCCGGCGGATGACCCGCACCGACGACCACATCGCCATCATCGCCGACGCCGAGCGTGCGCTGGGCCGGCCCGAGCGCGCGCTCGACCTGGCCAAGGAGGCCGACAAGGCCACCTTGAGCAAGGCCGTTCAGGTCGAGCTGGCCATCGTCGCCGCCGGGGCGCGGCGGGACCTCGGGCAGCTCGACGCCGCCGTCGTCTCGCTGCAGGGCGCCGACCTCAAGGCCGAGAAGCGCGACCCGTGGAGCGCGCGGCTCTTCTACGCCTACGCCGACAACCTCGCGGCCGCCGGGCGCAAGGACGAGGCCGTCCGCTGGTTCCTCAACGCCGCCGACGCCGACGCGGAGGACGAGACCGACGCCTCCGAGCGCGCCGCGGACCTGGCGAACGAAAACAACGAGGACACCGAGAACACCGAGAACGACACCGAAAAGAAGGACACCGAAGACCCGGATGAGTGACGCCCTGCTCGCGGCCTACGACGCGGTCCTGTTCGACCTCGACGGCACCGTCTACCACGGCGCCCGGGTGATCTCCGGCGCCCCGGAGACGGTCCGGGCCGCGCGTGCGCACGGCACGCCCGTCCGGTTCGTGACGAACAACGCGTCGAAGGCCCCGGGCGAGGTCGTCGACCACCTCACCGGCCTCGGCATGCCCGCCGACGTCGGTGAGGTGCACACGAGCGCCCAGGCCGGGGTGCAGCTGCTGAAGGAGCGGCTCGACGCCGGCGCCGAGGTCCTCGTCGTCGGCACGGAGTCGCTGGCCGAAGAGGTCGCCGGGGCCGGGCTGAAGCCGGTGCGGGAGAACGGCGACGACGTCCGGGCGGTCGTCCAGGGCCACTCGCCCGACAACACGTGGGCCGCGCTGGCCGAAGCCTGCCTGGCCATCCGCGCGGGCGCGCTCTGGGTGGCCTGCAACGTCGACGCCACCCTGCCCAGCGAGCGCGGGCTGCTGCCCGGCAACGGCTCGATGGTGGCCGCGCTGCGCACCGCCACCGACGTCGAGCCGCTCGTCGCCGGGAAGCCGCAGCCGCTGCTGTTCGAGACCGCGGCGAAATCCGCCGGTGCGGCGCATCCACTCGTCGTCGGTGACCGGCTGGACACCGACATCGCCGGCGCGGTCGCCGCGGGCCTCGACTCGCTCGTCGTGCTGTCGGGTGTCGCGACGCCGAAGCAGCTGATCGAGGCTGTCCCGGCCGAGCGCGCCACGTACCTCGCGAAGGACCTCACGGCGCTCGAAGCCAAGGCCGAAGACCTGAAGATCGGGCCGCGCCCGGGCTGGTCGGTCACCGTGCGCGACAAGATCCTGGAAGCCGAGGGCGACGGCGACGACCTGGACCTGCTCCGCGCGCTCTGCCACACGGCCTGGGAGACCGGCGTCACCGAACTCGGCGAGCGCGCCAAGGCGAAGTTCCCCTGACTGATACCGT
This sequence comes from Amycolatopsis sp. cmx-4-37, assembly GCA_049998055.1. Lineage (GTDB taxonomy): Bacteria > Actinomycetota > Actinomycetes > Mycobacteriales > Pseudonocardiaceae > Amycolatopsis. The sequence goes on from JAEBEK010000016.1 coordinate 3,517, forward strand.
TTGTGACGTGCAGGATCACCCGTACCCCGTCCCGGGCCCGCCGCCCGGAACGTTCTCGCAGCAGACCGACCCGCGGGCCGGCATCGACGAAGCCGTCGCCGGCTTGGACGACCTCGACGCGCTGCCGCTCGCGGAGCACGTCGAGCGCTTCGACGCCGTGCACACCGAGCTGACGGTCGCCCTCTCCAGCATCGACAAGGTCTGACCACGGTGCCCAAGCGGGCGCGCCTCGACGCGGAACTGGTTCGGCGCGGCCTCGCCCGGTCGCGCGAGCAGGCTTCGGCGCTGATCCTCGGCGGCAAGGTCACCGTGCGCGGCATGGTGGCCGGCAAGCCCGCCACCGGCGTGGCGTCCGACGCACCCATCGTCGTGCGCGACGAGGACGACCCCGGCTGGGCCTCCCGCGGCGCGCACAAGCTGCTCGGCGCGTTGGAAGCGTTCGACGGGCTGAGCGTCGAGGGCAAGCGCTGCCTCGACGCCGGCGCGTCCACCGGCGGCTTCACCGACGTCCTCCTCCGCGGAGGCGCCGCGACCGTCATCGCCGCCGACGTGGGCCGTGGCCTGCTCGACTGGCGAATCCGGACCGACGAACGTGTAGTGGTCATGGATCGCACCAACGTTCGCAACCTCACCCCCGAGGACCTCGGCGGCCAGGTCGACCTCGTCGTCGGGGACCTCTCCTTCATCTCCCTCAAGCTCGTCCTGCCCGCGCTCGCCGCCTGCGCGCGCGACGGCGCCGACCTGGTGCCGATGGTGAAACCGCAGTTCGAAGTGGGCAAGGACCGGCTCGGCAGCGGCGGGGTCGTCCGCGACCCCGAGCTGCGTGCCGAATCGGTGCTCACCGTCATCGACGAGGCCGCGAAACTCGGGCTCGCGTTGCGTGGGGTCACCGCGAGCCCGCTGCCGGGACCGTCCGGGAACGTCGAGTACTTCGTCTGGCTGGGCAAAGAAAACGTGGCCGGGTCCACTGTGTCCACTGTCGACCCGGTAGACAGGTCTGAGGCCGAGCGGCTCGTCCGAACCGCCGTCGAGGAAGGGCCCGCATGACCACCGAACGTGAAGTTCTCCTCATGGTGCACCCCGATCGCGAAGCGACGGGCGAGGCCGCGCGTGAGGTCTCGGCGCGCTTCGCCAAGGCCGGTATCCGGATCCGGGTGATCGAGGAAGACGTCTGCGCGCTCATCAACCCGGACTCCCACGGCGTCGGGTCGACCTGCACCGTCGTCGACCCGGACGACAACCCCGCCGACGGCGTCGAGCTGGTGTTCGTCCTCGGCGGCGACGGCACGCTGCTGCGCGCGGCCGAGCTGGCCCGCCTGGCCGGGGTGCCCGTGCTCGGCGTGAACCTCGGGCGCGTCGGCTTCCTCGCCGAAGCCGACTCGGACGCGCTGGCCGACACCGTTCAGCGCGTCGTCGACGGCGACTACCAGGTCGAAGAGCGGATGACCATCGACGTCACGGTCACCGACGGCGGCACCGAGCTCGCCCGCACCTGGGCGCTCAACGAGGCCAGCGTCGAGAAGAGCACGCGCGAGCGGGTCCTGGACGCGCTCATCGAGGTCGACGGCCGGCCGGTGTCCGCCTTCGGTTGCGACGGTGTGCTGTGCGCCACTCCGACGGGTTCGACGGCGTACGCGTTCTCGGCGGGCGGCCCGATCATCTGGCCGGACGTCCAGGCGCTGCTGGTGGTGCCGAGCAACGCGCACGCGATGTTCGCGCGGCCGCTGGTCGTCTCGCGGAACTCGGTGATCACCGTCGGGATCGACCCCGACGGCTCGTCCGCCGTGCTGACCTGCGACGGCGGCCGGCTCATCGAGCTGCCGCCGGGGGCCCGCGTGCGCGTGACGTGCGGCAAGACCCCGGTCCGGCTGGTCCGCCTGTGGGACGGCCCGTTCACCGATCGCCTGGTGCAGAAGTTCTCGCTGCCGGTGAAGAGCTGGCGCGAGCGGCACGCGCGTCCCTGCGAATAACTACCGCTGGGCGATTCATTCGAACATATCGGCGACTCGCCGGGGTCCCGCGCGCGCAGAGTGTCGGTGGGGGCCGCTACCGTAGGCGGCGTGCTGGCCGAGATGCGCATCCAGGGCCTCGGAGTGATCGAGGACGCCCTGCTGGAACTGCACGCGGGCTTCACCGTTGTCACCGGTGAGACGGGTGCGGGAAAGACCATGGTCGTCACCGGGCTGCACCTGCTGTCCGGGGGCCGAGCCGAGGTGTCCAAGGTCCGGACGGGGATGCTCAAGGCGTTCGTGGAAGGACGGTTCACCTATGCCGGCGTCGAAGGCGCCGAACGGCTCGTCACCGAGTCGGGTGCCGACGTCGACGAGGACGGCAGTGTCATCGCGCTGCGGGCCGTCGCGGTCGACGGGCGCTCGCGCGCGCACCTGGGCGGCCGGTCGGTGCCGGTCGGCGTGCTCGCGGAGCTGTCCGAGCAGCTGATCGCGGTGCACGGGCAGAACGACCAGCTGCGGCTGCTGCGCCCGAGCGAGCAGCGCGACGTGATCGACCGGTTCGCCGGCGACTCGGTGGGGAAGCCGCTGAGCGCGTACCGCGAGGTCCGGTCCGAGTGGCTGGCGGTGATCGCCGAGCTGACCGAGCGCTCGACGCGCTCGCGGGAGATGGCCCAGCAGGCCGACCTGCTCAAGCACGGCCTCACCGAGATCGACGCCGTGGCGCCGGAGCCGGGCGAGGACGTCGACCTCACCGCGCAGATCAAGCGGCTCGCGGCGGCCGACGAGCTGCGCGCGGCCGCGACCGAAGCGCACGTCGCCGTGTCCGGTTCGCCGGACGGCGACCCGGACGTCCCGAGCGCGCTGGCGTTGGTGTCCGAAGCGTTGCGGCGGCTCTCGACGTCCGAAGACGACGTGCTGCGCGAGCTGGCGCCGCGGCTCGAGGAGGCGTCGGTGCTGCTGACCGACGTCGGGGCCGAGCTCGGTACCTACGTCGAGACGCTCGACGCCGACCCGGCGTTGCTGGAGCAGGTACTGGCCCGTCAAGGCGACCTCAAGCGGCTGACCCGCAAGTACGCGGCGGACGTCGACGGCGTGCTCGCCTGGGCCGACGACGCCCGGCGCCGCCTGGAGTCGATGGACACGTCGGAGGAGGCGCTCGCCGAGCTGGCGCTGCGGCGCGACCAGCTCGCGGTGCAGCTGGCCGCGCACGCCGCCGAGGTGTCGGCCGCGAGGGAGAAGGCCGCGGCCGAGCTGGCGGCGGAGATCACGCGGGAGCTGTCCGGGCTGGCGATGGGCCAGGCCGCGATCGAGGTGACGGTCGAGCAGCGTCCCGCCGAGCACGGCGACACGCACGCGCTGACGCTCGACGGCCGCGCGGTGCACGCGGGCGCGGACGGCGTCGACGACGTCGAGCTGCTGCTGCGCGCCCACGACGGCGCGCCGCCGTTGCCGGTGCACAAGGCCGCGTCGGGTGGTGAGCTGTCGCGGGTGATGCTGGCGATCGAGGTGGTCCTGGCGCACGCGGACACGGTCCAGACCCTGGTGTTCGACGAGGTCGACGCCGGTGTCGGCGGCCGCGCGGCGGTCGAGATCGGCCGCCGGCTGGCGAGGCTGGCGCGGACCCACCAGGTCCTGGTGGTGACGCACCTGCCGCAGGTCGCGGCGTTCGCGGACCAGCACCTGGTGGTGGACAAGGGCCACAGCGGCGGCGTGACGCGCAGCGGCGTGAAGAACCTGAAGCAGACCGAGCGGGTCAGCGAGCTGGCCCGGATGCTCGCCGGGATGGACAACGAGACCGGCCGCGCCCACGCGGAGGAACTGCTGGCCACGGCGGAGAAGGACAAGGCCGAGTTCGTGCCGAAGCGGAAGCGGGCCGCCAAGAAGAAGTGACGCCGGGTCCGGTGACCACCGGTCGCCGGGAGGGTCGCGAATGCGTCATTCGCGGCACCGCGGGTGGCGGGTTCGTGCCGCGGCCGTCGCTCAGGCTTCGAGGTTCGTGGTGATGCCGCGGAAGACCTCCGCCAGCACCCGCGCCTCCTCGGCGCTCACTCGGTCCGCGAAGTGCCGCTGCACCCCGCGGACGTGCGTCGGCCACGCGTTTTCCAGCGCCGCCAGGCCCTCCGGCGTCAGCACCACCAGCGTGGACCGGCGGTTCACCGGGTCCGGCTCGCGCCGCGCGTAGCCCGACCGCTCCAGCCCGTCGACGATCCGCGTCAACCCGCTCGCGCTGTGGACCAGCGCCGCCGCCAGGTCCTTCATGTGCAGCCGGCGGCCGGGGGCCTCCGAGAGCTGGACCAGCGCGTCATACGTCCGGTGCGTCATCCCGTGCTCGGCCCGCAGCTCCGCGTCCAGTACTCGCAACAGCAGCGCCGACGAACGCAGGAATCCCCGCCACGCGGCGTCGTGTTCTCGGGACAGGCTCACCCCGGGAATACTACTCGCTCGGACAGTTGTTGTGCGGACTGTTCGCATGCGAAGAAAGGACCCGAGATGCGCGCGGTCGTACTCCGAGAACCCGGTCCCGTCGAGAACCTCGAACTGACGGACCTCCCGTTGCCCGAACCGAAGCCGGGCTGGGTGCGGATCGCCGTCAAGGCGTTCGGCCTCAACCGGTCCGAGCTGCACACCCGGCTGGGCCTGCCGAGGGCGTCACGTTCCCGCGCGTGCCCGGCATCGAGGCCGTCGGGGTGGTCGACCACGATCCCAACGGAGTGCTGACGCCGGGGCAGCAGGTCGCCACGATGATGGGCGGGATGGGCCGCACGTTCGACGGCGGCTACGCCGAATTCACGGTGGTGCCGAGGGGGCAGGTCATCCCGTTCCGCTCGGACCTGCCGTGGGAGGTGCTCGGCCAGGTCCCGGAGACGCTCCAGACCGCGTACGGCTCGCTCACCACCGGCCTCGGCCTCAAGCGGGGCCAGACCCTGCTGATCCGCGGCGGCACGTCCGCCCTCGGGTTCGCCACCGCGAGCCTGGCGAAAGACCTCGGCGCCACGGTCTTCGCGACCACCCGGCAGCCGGAGCGGCTCGAGATCCTGCGCGAACACGGCGTCGACCACCCGCTCCGAGACGACGGCGACATCGCGAAGCAGGTCCGCGAGATCGCACCGGAAGGCGTCGACGCCGCCCTCGAACTCGTCGGGACGCCGACCCTCCCGGACACCCTGAAGGCCACCCGCGTGCACGGCACCGTGTGCTTCGCGGGCATGTTGTCGAATCAGTGGATGATCTCGGATTTCTATCCGATCGGCTACCTTCCCGCCGGGGTGCGGTTGACCGCTTATGGTGGTGAGGCGGACGACCTGCCCGCCTCCGTCCTCCAGCGCCACCTCGACCGGATCGCCGACGGCACCACGAGTCCCGGCCCCGCCAAGGTGTATCCGATGACGGAGATCCGGCAGGCGCACGACGACTTGGAGCACAACCGGACGGCGGGCAAGCTCGTCGTGCTGACCGGCCGAGCGGAGGGAGCCGCCCCGTGATCCTGCCGCCGCCCGCCGACGTCGAAGCGCAGCTGGCCGCTGCCCGCCGCGACGGCGACCTCGACCGCTACCTCGGCCTGCTGGCCAGGGAAGAGCTGTTCGTCCCGATCCGGCGGGTGGACGCCCACAGCATCCTCGAAGAGCGGGCGGAGACCTTCCCCAACGTCTACTTCGAGACGGGCGGCGACGAGTTCCTGCAGGTCTTCACGCGCGGGGCGCTGCCCGACCTCGGCCCGGACGTCGTCGCCATGGGCGGTGCGCTGGACTGGGCGGTCGACGGCGTCGGGCGGCACGAGCGGGTCGTGTTCAACCGCGGCACCCGCGGCGAGTGGCGGTTGCCGGGCGCGACCCTGCAGCCGTGGCTCGACGCGCACCACGACGACGTCACCCCGCTGGAAGAGCAGGTCGAGCGGCTGATCACCGCGCCGTACGGGCACCTCGAGGGCCCGATCGCGCACGCGCTGGCCTGCGGCGCGCACCTGGCGGTGCTGAACGCGGCGCCGTGGAACGTCCTCGACGCGCGTCGCCACGACTACGTCGCCGAGGTGCGGGGCCTGCGGGACTGGTGGGGCGTACCGGACCCGCCCGCCTGGCGCGCGACGATGGCCGACCTGATCGGCGACGGCTACGCGCTGACGCCCGGCAACCTCGTGCTCATGCTGCGCCTGCGGTTCGCCGCCGAGTACGGCTTGACGGGCGGCGAGTTCGACCCGCTGACCTGGGCGGAGCTGGTGGACCGGTGGTGCGCGGAGAACGACGCCGCGGACCAGGCCGACGAGCTGCGCGACACCGTCCGCCGGGTCTCGCGCTGCGAACAGCGCCTGCGCGCCGACGGCCTGGTCGACGCGGACGGGTTCGTCACGACGGCGCTGTCGTGGGACGTCGGGCGCGCGGTCAACATCGCCCGGTGGGGTCTCGCGGCCGGCTACTGCGACGCGCTGACCGCGGAGCTGATGGTGCTCGAAGCCGGCTCGCTCGCGCGCCGCTACCACCAGTCATGGGCCGACCTGTCGGCCGGGTACGTCATGGGCCGCGTGCTGCACGCCGAGGACGACGAGTTCGGTGAGTGGTACGCCGCGGCCGTGCGGGTCCACCACCAGCTCCTTCAGGACCCGGCGAGCCCCTGGGTGAACCTCGGTTTCGGGTCGCTTTCGGAGGAGTCGGAGGCCTGACCCGCGCGGGGGACCTCACCACAACGAGTCACCCTGGCTCCGGCGTGGCGTCCGTGGTCCCAGGAGCAAATTTGTCACCATCGGCCACATGAAGCTCACCGGCTTGCTCACGCGGAACCAAGAACCCCTCCCGGGGATCACCGGGGTCGCCCGGGTCGACCGCCGCACCCGGGAGCTGCTGCGCCGGATCAGTCCGGGGGACATCGTCGTGCTCGACCAGCTGGACCTCGACCGCGCGACGGCCGACGCGCTGGTCGAGGCCGAGGTCGCCGGGGTGGTCAACGCGTCGCCGTCGATCTCCGGCCGGTTCCCGAACATGGGCCCCGAGATCCTCGTCGCGGCCGGCGTCCCGCTGGTCGACTCGGTCGGCAGCGAGCTGCTGCGCACGATCAAGGACGGGACGAAGCTGCGGCTGCACGACGGCGTGGTCTACGTCGGCGAGCGCCAGGTCGCCTCTGGCATCGAGCAGAGCGCCGAGAGCGTCGCGGACCAGATGATCGAGGCCAAGGCCGGGATGTCGACGCAGCTGGAAGCGTTTTCGGCGAACACCATCGAGTTCCTGCGCCGCGAGCGCACGCTGATCCTCGACGGCGTCGGCGTGCCGGAGCTCAAAGTGACGATCCGCGACCGGCACGTGCTGGTCGTCGCGGGCGGCAACGGGCACGCCGAAGACCTCAAGAAGCTCAAGAAGTACATCGGCGAGCACCGGCCGGTGCTGGTCGGGGTCGACGCGGGCGCGGACACGCTGCGCGTGCAGGGGTACCGGCCGGACGTCATCGTCGGCGACCCCACCGGCATCGGCACCGTCACGCTGCGCGGCGGCGCCGAGGTCGTGGTGCCCGCCCAGCCGGACGGGCACGCCCCCGGTGTCGAACGGATCCAGGACCTCGGCATCGGCGCGGTGACGTTCCCGGCGTCGGGCAACGCCGAGGACCTCGCCCTGCTGCTGGCCGACGCGCACGGCGCGAGCCTGGTCGTCACGGTCGGCTTCCAGGCGACCCTGCGCGAGTTCCTCGACCACGGCCGGTCCGGCTCGAACCCGTCGACGTTCCTGACCCGGCTGAAGCTCGGCACGAAGCTCGTCGACGGGAAGGCGGTGGCGACGCTGCACCGCAGCCGGGTGTCGGTCGGCGCGGTCGTGCTGCTCGTGCTCGCCGCGGTCGTGGTGGTCGCCGCGGCCCTGCTGGTGTCCGACGTGGGCTCGGTCTACCTGGACTGGCTCCGGCACACCTGGAATTCGCTCGCTGCCTGGGTCAAGGGATTGTTCACGTGATTTCGCTGCGCTACCACGTCGTTTCCATCGCCGCCTGTTTCCTGGCGCTGGCCGTCGGGGTCGTCCTCGGCTCGACCGCCCTGAACGGCTCGCTGCTGTCCGGGCTGGCGGGGGAGAAGAAGGACCTCGGCAGCCAGGTCTCCGACCTCGAGGCGCAGCGCAACGCGCTCAACGCCCGGCTGGCCGACGCGGACGCGTTCGCCGGCTCGATGGGGCCGAAGGTCGTCGCCGGGGCGCTGGACAAGCGGTCGGTGGTGCTCGTGACGACCGAGGACGCGCGCCCGGCCGACCGGGACGCGCTCAAGCAGCTGATCAGCCAGTCCGGTGCTTCGGTGACCGGTGAGGTGCAGCTGACGGCCGCGTTCGCCGACCCGGAGAAGGCCGACCAGCTCCGCGACGTCGTCACGCGGCTGCAGCCGGCCGGTTCGAAGTTCCCGACCGCGGGCGACTCCGGCACGCTCGCCGGCGCGCTGCTCGGTTCGGTGCTGCTGCTGGACAAGACCACGGCGAAGCCGCAGTCCTCGGGCGAGGAGCTGGCGGCCGCGATCGGCGGCCTCGCCGACGGCGGGTTCGTCAAGGCCGGCCAGGAGGTCAAGCCGGCGCAGCTGGCGATCGTGCTGACCGGCGCGCAGCCGACCGGCGACGGCGCGGGCGACCGCGCGGCGACGATCGCCCGGTTCGCCACGCAGCTCGACCGCTCCGGCGCGGGCACGGTCCTGGCCGGCGACACCGGTTCCGCGGACGGGACGGGCGCGCTGGGCGTGGTCCGCGCGGACACCTCGGCGACGTCGATCCTGTCCACTGTGGACAACGTGGACTCGTCGGCCGGGCGGGTGAGCGCGGTGCTGGCGCTGAAGGAACAGCTCGACGGCGCCGCGGGCCGCTACGGCATCGCGGGCAACGCGACGGCCCCCGCACCGGGTGTCGGGGCCCCCACCGGCAACTGACCCCGGCCAAGTCCATGAATGTCGCATTGAGGGACTTCAAGTCCCTCAATGCGATATTCACGGCTTTTCAGCCGGCCAGCCAGAGAGCCGGGACGTTCGGCGGTTCCCAGCCCACCAGTGAGGTGTGGCCCTGGCGGCACGTGTACGTGACGCCGTTGTAGGTCACCTTCGCCCCTGTCACGTACGCCGTGTTCGGGGCCCACGCGGGGATCGACGGCGGCGTCGTGGGGGTCGTGGTGGGCGTGGTCGGGGTCGTGGGCGTGGTCGGAGTGGTGGTCGTCGGTGGGGTCGTGGTCGGCGGGGCCGAGCAGTTCGGTGTCGAGGCCGCCAAGCCGTTGACCACCGCGTGGAACAACGTCGCACCCGGGTCGAGGTCGTAGAGCGAGAACATCATCGCGCCGCCGAGGCCCGTGCAGTGGATGTAGTCCGTGCGCGCCTTGACCGACTGCGCCGACGAGCCGCCGTAGAAGTTCGTCCCGTCGTAGAACCAGGCCGACTGCGTGACCGGGTCCCAGTACGTGTCCGCCGGGTTGTCGACGATGCCGGACAGCTCCTTGTACATCGCGACGCCGGGGACGTTGCCGCTCAAGGCGTGCCCGGGCGACGGCCCCGTAGCCGACTGGTACAGCCCGTGGTTCGAGCCGGCCGGCACGCCGGTCCAGCCGCGGTAGTAGAACGGGATGCCGAGCGTCAGCTTGTTCGCCGGGAAGCCGCCCGCGATGCCGTACGCGCTGTTGCCGTGCAGGTAGTCCTGGACCACCGAGTCGATCGTGTACTTTTCGGTGCCCGGCGGGATCGCGCCGGACGGGTCGTTCGGCGAGGAGTACAGCGGGTCCTGGAAGTTCGTCGGCCCGGTCGCGTCCCACGCGCCGTGCAGGTCGTAGGTCATCGCGTTGCCGAAGTCCAGGTACTGCCCGATCCGGTCGGTCTGGAGCTTCGCGATCTTGTCCTGCCCGCCGGGCAGCGCGGCCGAGAGCGCGTAGTGCTTGCCGCCCAACGCGTCCAGCTCGCCGCGGAACTCCGCCATCAGCGCGGTGTAGTTCGCCGTGTCGGCGGCGCTGTAGTGGTTGCCGACGTGACCGGTGGGCGAAGCCGGGTACTCCCAGTCGATGTCGATGCCGTCGAAGATCCCCGCCGCGGTGCCCGGGCCGCCGTAGCCACCGGACGCGGGGATGTTGCCCTTGATGAACATGTCCAGGCACGAGCTGACGAACTTCTTGCGCGACGCGTCGCTCGCGGCGGCGTCGGAGAAGTACTTCGAGTAGGTCCAGCCGCCGATCGACAGCAGCACCTTGAGGTTCGGGTGCCGGGCCTTGAGCTCCTGCAGCTGGTGGAAGTTCCCCACGATCGGCTGGTTCCAGGTGTCGGCGGTGCCGTCCACGCTGATGTCGCTGCCGAAGGACTTCTGGTAGTCGGCGAACTGGTCGCCGCCGCCGTCCCCGGCGTTCGGGTCGGTTTCGCCGCCCGGATCCGGGGTGGTCGCCTTCGTGTTTTCGAAGCAAGTGAGATTGCTCGGATCGATGTTCTCGAAGTCGTAGAGCAGGTAGTCGAGGTTGCCGGCGATCGTGTCGACGTTCTTGAGGTAGTAGGCGTTCTGGTAAATGGACCACTGGTCGAAGTAGGCGATCCGGACCCCGCCGGAGGTAGCGGCGGCCGCGTTCGGCGTCGCCGGGCCGGCGACGGTCAGCGCGCCGAGCACGACGGCGGCGGCCGCGGTGGCGACCAGGGCGAATCTTCGCTGCATGGGCGTCTCCTCGCGCAGGCGGACGGCCCTCTCCCGGCCGCGACGGCGCGGGAGAGGGCGTACGCGATGGCTGCTTCACGAGCGGGTCCGGCCCCGGTCCTGAATGTGCGCGCGGGAACACCGAGTGTCAATACTTTGGACTAGACCAATCTGGCAGGTCGTGCGCTATGGGAGGTGGTGTCCGGATTTACTTGAGCGGCGGGTCGAGCGGGAAGCACGACACGCGCACCGGCCACGTGTCACCCCCGGCCGGCAGCGGCATCTTCTTCAGCGCGGCGGCCGCGTCGGAGTCGTGCGCCTCCTCGGCCGCGGCGTGGAAGATGTCCGCCGCGATCGACTGGTCGAACACGCCGATCTGCTGGTGCGGCCAGCCCGCGGCGCCCTGCAGCGCGCCCGGGATCAACTGGTCGACGACCTTCCGCAGCGTGACGCCGTTCGGCGCCCGGTACTTCCAGACGTCGATGCCGAGGTTCTTCCCGACCTCCGCCATCCGGCCCCAGGCGGTGAGGTTGAAGTTGACGTAGTGCCAGGACATCGTCCGCGACAGCTCGAGCGGCTGGCTGCCGTCGGCGGCGAACTGCACCGGGAACCGCTTCTGCTCCGCGTCGAGGATGATCTTCCGCGCCGCGTCGCGGTGGCCCAGGTACGCCGTGATCGTCGCGTTCTGCATGTCGAGGAACGTGCCGTGGTTGTTGGTGGCGGCCAGTTCCAGCTTCGCCTGCGGGCTCGTCTGCATCCAGTCCAGGTACTGCGTGAGCCACGCCTTGATGCCCGTGCGGTCCTTGCCCGTCCAGCCCGGCGCGCCGGTGTCGAGGAGCGCGAAGACGTCGAGCACCTGGCTGAACGACTGCGTCGAGTCGATGATCCCGGTGCCGCTGATCGTGGTCCGGCACGGGACGATCTGCGAGTAGGTCATGTTCGGGTTCATCTTGGTGGCCGGGTCGAGGAACCACGTCCGGATGTCCAGCGCCGCCCGTTTCGCGTACTTCGCGTCGCCGGTGTAGTACCAGGCGAGCGAGAGGTAGTACATCGCGTCCCAGGCCACCATCCGGTAGGTGTGGTCGGTGATCGCGTCGGCCTCCGGGTTGCGCTGGCCGTCCCGGTTGACGTACGGGCAGCCCTGCGGGTTCTCCGGGGTCTTCTCGCTCGCCCACCAGTAGGGCGCCTGGCTCAGGTAGTCGTGCTTGTCGCCGCTGGGCGGCGCGGTCGGCTTGTCCATGACCGACCACGGCCCGGCGGTCAGCGCCGTGTTCGCTTTGCCCAGCAGGGCTTTCAGCGCGTCCCGCTGGGCCTTGGACGCGTGGCCGCTGCGCAGCGCCTGCTTGATTCCGGCGAGCTTGGCGCCGTTGGTGACCACGGTGTGCGGCGGGGAAGCCGCCGCCGCTGTTCCGCTGATCGGGACCAGGAGCACACTCGCGGACAACGCCAGCACGCCCAGCACGCGTAGCCTTCGCACCTTCGACCGCCCTTCACGGGGACGTCGAAGTCCCCACTCGTCACCGGGCGGCGGTACGGATGGGGGGATTCTGTCCGGGCGACGCGGGCGATGTCAATCCGGCCAGGTCCGGCGTTTGTCCAACGGCCGGGCGTACGAGCCCGCGCGGCTCGTCTTCAACCCCAGCGCCACCAGCGACTCCGCCAGCCGGACGGCCGCCGCGACGCCGTCGATCACCGGGATGTCCAGCATCGTCGCGATCCGCCGGTCCAGCCCGGTCATCCCGGCGCAGCCGAGCACCAGGACCTCCGCGCCGGCGTCGCGCGCCCGGCGGCCGGCGGTCAGCAGCGCCGACTCCGTCCGGCGCCCGTCCGTCAGCTCCAGCACGCCGAGCCCGGCGCCGGTGACCGTGACGCAGTTCTGCGCGACGCCGGCGGCGTGCAGGCTGTCCTCGATCAGCCCGCACGTCCGGTCCAAAGTGGTCACCACGCCATAGCGGCGGCCGAGCAGGCAGGCCAGGTGCGCGGCCGCTTCGGTGATGTCGACGATCGGGACGTCCAGCAGTTCGCGCGCGCCCTCGCGGCCGTGTTCGCCGAAGCCGGCGAGCACGACCGCGTCGAACGGTTCTTCCAGGCCCCGCAACAGGTCCAGCACGGCCGCGGCGGACAGGAAGCTGTCCAGCCAGCCTTCCGCGGATTCCGGTCCCCACTTCGGGGTCCTCGCCAGGATCTCGGTGCCGGGGCTCGCGGCCGCGCGGGCCCCGGATTCGATCTCCTTCGTCATCGCCTCGGTGGTGTTGCAGTTGGTCACGACGATCTTCATCGCTGCTTCCTGGAGACCGCGAAGTACAGCAGCGCCGACGACGCCGTGCCGATGAACCACGAGTACGGCGCGGCCGGGGCGAAGAACGGCACCAGCGCGATCACCGCGGCCAGCGTGGCGGCCGGGAAGAACGTCACCAGCGCGCGCGGGTTCACCCGGGGGTGGATCCCGCCGTCGACGAACAGCTGCGCGACGTCGACCTGGCCGCGCCGGATCAGGTAGTAGTCGACGATCATGATCCCGAACAGCGGCCCGAGGAACGCGCCGAGCCCGCCGAGGAAGTAGTTGACCACCGTCGGCGAGGAGTACAGCTTCCACGGCAGCACGCACAGGGCGGCGACCGCGCTGATCATCCCGCCGATGGTGAACGTGATCCGCTTCGGCCAGATGTTGGCCAGGTCGTAGGCGGGGGAGACGAAGTTCGCGACGATGTTGACGCCCATGGTGGCGACGGCGAACGTCAGCGCGCCGACGATCAGCACCGGCGTGTTGTGCACCTTCGCCAGCAGCTCCGCCGGGTCCGTGATCGCCTCGCCGAACACCTGCATGCTGCCGGCGGTGACGATCACCGACAGCAGCGCGAACGCCGTCGAGTTGATCGGCAGGCCCCAGAAGTTGCCGCGCTTCACCGTCTTCTGGTCCGGCGCGAAGCGGGAGAAGTCGCAGAAGTTCAGCATCAGCGTGCCGTAGGTGGCCAGGATCAGCCCGGCCGCGCCGAACCACTGGCGGATCTGCTCGCCGGTGGACAGCTGCTTCGGGCTGCTGGTCAGCGAGATGTGCCAGTGCCCGGCGGCGAGGATCCACACCGCGAGCGCGATCATCACGACCCAGATCGCCGGGCCGCACCAGTCCTGGAACTTGCGCACCGACTCCATGCCGCGGGTGAGGATCAGCGCCTGGACCGCCCACAACGCGACGAAGCAGATCCAGCCGAGCGCGTGCAGGCCGAGGAAACCGTGTTCGGTCAACGGTTTCAGGCCCGGGTCGATGGTGAGCACGAGCAACGTGATGGCCACGCTCGCGAGGTAGGTCTGGATGCCGTACCAGAAGATCGCGATGACCGCGCGGATCAGCGCGGGCAGGTTGGCGCCGAACGTGCCGAAGCTGAGCCGCGCCACGACCGGGAACGGCACGCCGGTGCGCTGGCCGATCCGGCCCATCAGGTTCATGCCGAGGTAGATGATGACGAAGCCGAACAGCAGGGCGGTGAACACCTGCCAGGCCGAGAGGCCGAGCACGAACAGGCCGGCCGCGAAGGTGTAGTTGCCGAGGTTGTGCACGTCCGACATCCACAGCGCGAAGATGTCGTAGACCTTCCACCGGCGATCCTTCGCGGGAGCGAGGTCTTCGTTCCAGAGCCGCGGGTCCGGTGGCGGGCTCGTCTCTTGCTGGGAATCGGTGAGCGGGGCGGCGGTCATGCTTGCCTCCGATCGACACATTCTTTCGGGGGTTCCGGGTGGCGGAGTCCCCGGCCGGGGCGGAGCCCCGTGGTGGCACAGTGCAGCGACGGCGATTTGGGATACCAAAATTTGGCATCCCAAATATCACCCGCAGGTCCGCCGCCGTCAACCCTCCAGTCCGTAAACTCGTGTTACAAGCGTGTTGAAGAGAGGGGAGTCGGTGACGACGGCGAGCGAGCGGCAGCCCCTCGCGGCCACCCGCCAGCGGGTGCGCGACGAGCTGCGCGAACGGATCCTGACCGGCCGCCTCCGCCCCGGCGACCGGCTGGTCGAACGCGAGCTGGCCGAAGACCTCGGTGTGTCCAGGGTGCCGGTGCGCGAGGCCATCCGCAGCCTCGAGGCCGAAGGGTTCCTCGTCGAACAGTCGGCGCGCCGGATCGTCGTCCGGCAGCTCGCGCGGGTCGACGTCGAGGAGCTCTTCGACGTCCGCGAAGCCCTCGAAGGACTCGCCGCGGGGCGCGCCGCCGAACGCGCGGGCGCGCCGGAGCTGAAGCGGCTCGAGCGGGTGCTCGCCGACGCCGCCCGCGCGACGGCCCGCGGCGACGCGGCCCGGATCACCGTGCTCAACTCGCGCTTCCACGACGAGATCGTGGCCACCGCGGGCAACACCCTGCTCACCACGATGCTGCAGCCCTTGCAGGGCCGGCTCCGCTGGCTCACGAGCCAGAACGAGCACTGGGCCGAGCTGCTCGACGAGCACCGCCGGCTCTACGAGGCGATCGCGTCGGGGGACGCGGACCGCGCGCACACCGAAGCCGTCGAGCACGTGCGGGTCAACCGCGAGGTGACCTTGAAGTCCCTCTTCGGTACCGATCAGGCGGAGATCGCGGCGGGCTCGAGGTAGGGCGTCACGTTCCGCAGCGCCCGCTCGACGTACTCGTCCTTTTCGCCGACCGGCGCGACGTAGTGCATGGCGTGCTCGGCCGCCTCGAGACCGTGCAGGCGGGCGAGGACCCAGGTGGCGAGGTAGGTCGAGGCCAGGCAGCCGCCCGCGGTGGCGAGCGGGCCGCGGGCGAAGAACGGCTGGTTCAGCACCTCGACACCGGCCGCGAGGACCCACGGCTTGGTCGTCAGGTCGGTGCAGGCGGGCACGTCGGCGAGCAACCCGAGCTTCGCCAGCACGAGCGTGCCGGAGCACTGCGCGGCGAGCAGCTGCCGGGCGGGGTCGAGCCGGGCCAGCGTGCCCATGATCGCCAGGTCCTCGACGACCTCACGGGTCTTCGAGCCGCTGCCGACGATCACGGCGTCGGCCGCGCAGGCCTCCTCCAGGTCGATCGTCGCGTCGATCGTGACGCCGTTCATCGACGTCACCCGGGGCGCCGGGCTCGCGATCGACACGCGCCAGCCGGGCTCCTTGACGCGGTTGAGCACGCCGAGCGCGATGAGCGAGTCGAGTTCGTTGTAGCCGTCGAAGGTCAGGATCGCGGTGTGCATGACCGCACGCTAGGACGGCCGATCCAGGACAGTCCACAAATTGTCCTGCCTACAATCGCGGTGTGCGGGTGCCGAAGTACAAGGGCGTCGTGGACGCGTTCGCGGCGAAGATCCGCGGCGGGCAGTGGCCGGCCGGGACGCGGCTGCCCACCCATCGCCGGTTGGCCGCCGACGAGGGCATCGCCGTCGTGACCGCGTCCCGCGTGTACGCCGAACTGGAAGCGATGGGGCTGGTCAGCTGCGAGCAGGGGCGGGGCACGTTCGTCCGGGACCTCGCCGCCGGCGACGGCGACGGCGTCGATGAACGGGCGGTCGCGGCCGACGCCGTGGACCTCAGCTTCAACTCGCCGTCGGTCCCCGGCCAGGCCGACCTGCTGCGCCAGGCGTTGCGGGACCTCGCGACGGCCGGGGACCTCGACGCGCTCCTGCGCTACCAGCCGCACCGCGGGCGTACCGAGGACCGGGCCGCCGTCGCCCGCCACCTGCGCCGGCGCGGGCTCGACGTCGGCCGCGAACGGGTGCTGATCGTCGACGGCGCGCAGCACGGGCTGGCGGTGACGGCCATGGCGCTGCTGCGGCCCGGCGACGTCGTCGCGGTGGACGCCCTCACCTACCCGGGGTTCCGGGTGCTCGCGCGCACGCTCGGCCTCGACCTCGCACCGCTGCCGGTGACCGCCGACGGTCCCGATCTCGAAGCGTTCGACCGGCTGTGCCGCCGTCGCCGGGTCCGGGCGGTGTACGCGATGCCGACCCTGCACAACCCGCTGGGCTGGGTGCTTTCCGCCGGGCAGCGCACGCGGCTCGTCGCAATCGCCCGGCAGCACGGGGTGACGATCATCGAAGACGCTTCGTACGCCTACCTCGCCGAGGACGCACCGCCGCCGTTGGCGACGCTCGCGCCCGAAGCCACCGTCTACGTCTCGGGGCTGTCGAAGAGCGTGGCGACCGGGTTGCGTGTCGGGTTCGTGGCCGCGCCGCCCGAGTTCGTGCCGGCGCTCGAAGGCGCGATCCGGTCCACGACGTGGAACACGCCCGCCCTGACCGCGGCCATCGCGCGCCGGTGGCTCGACGACGGTACCGTGGATCGCTTGGAGGCCCGGAAGCGCGAAGACGCGCGAAGGCGCCAGGCGCTCGCGTCGGAGCTGCTGGTTGGGCTTCCGTGGATCGGGCACCCGTCGTCGTACTTCCGGTGGCTGCCGCTCGCCCGCGACTCCCGGCCGGACCGCGTCGTGGCGGCGCTCGCCCGGCGGCGCGTCGCGGTCGCCACGGCCGAGCCGTTCGCGACGACGCCGGCCGTGCCGCAGGCTCTCCGGCTGGCGCTGGGTTCGGTGGGACACGCCGAGCTCCGCGACGCGCTCGCAGCGGTCCGCCACGAGGTCGAGCGGGAGGTTTTCCGCTGATCACGGCGGGATGACGAAGGTCACGCTCGGTACCGGAGAGCTCACGTATTAACATGATCGACGGGTTCCCGCTCCGTGAGCGGAAGTGGCATATCCAACAGCCCGGTGGACCTCCGCCAACAGGCGCTTCCCAGTGCCTTCATGGGAAATTCACAGAATGGGTGGCAAGTCTGACAACGTGAACCACGCCGACGACGGTGCCGGAACGGCGGCACGATGACGACTGCCCAGGCCACTCTCGAAGCTCCCTCCCGGATCGTGAGACCGGGTGGGAAAGCGCCGTACCTGCACCAGATCGACCTGTTCCGGTTGGTCACGTTCGCCTGCGTGATCCTCATCCACGTGGTCGGCGCGACGAACTTCGCGCAGGACGTCGGCGCCAACGCCGTCGAGACACCGCTGCACTTCACGCGGGAGGCGTTCTTCGCGCTGACCGGGTTCGTGCTGGTGTTCCAGAACCGCGGCCGCGAGATCGCCCCCGGCGACTTCTGGCGCCGCCGGCTGCCGCTGGTCGCGACGCCGTACCTGGCCTGGTCGATGTTCTTCTGGGCGTTCTCGCTGGTCACCGGCACGCAGCGGCCGGACTCGCTCGAGGCGTCGATGCGCCTGCTGCTCAAGGACCTGGTCACCGGCGGCGCGTGGTACCACCTGTACTTCCTGCTCGTGACGATGCAGGTCTACCTGTTGTTCCCGTGGATCATGAAGCTGCTGCGGGCGACCGAGGGCAAGCACAAGTGGCTGCTGCTCGGCAGCGGGGTGCTGCAGGCCGGCGTGACGTTGTTCATGACGTACCAGCCGTTCGGCGTCGGCTACGAGACGATCACCCACCTGTACGCCACGGTGCTGCCGTACCAGTTCTACACGCTGTTCGGCGCCGTGGTGGCCATGCACTTCGAGGCCGTGCACGCCTGGGTCGGCCGGCACCGGCTGCTGCTCGGCGCGGCGCTGGTGGCGGTGCTGGCGGGCACCGAGTGGTGCTACCTGCGGACCGTCCACAGTGGAACGTTCCCGCAGGTGGCCAGCGACCCGTTCCAGCCCTACCTGATCCCGTGGTGCGTGACCGTCATCGCCGCGATCTACGCGTTCACCACCTGGTGGTCGGGCCGTCGCCGGGAAGGCGGCCGCGGGGCCCGGCTGGTCTCGTGGGCGGCGAACCGGTCGTTCAGCATCTTCCTGGTCCACCCGCTCGCGCTGGCGTTCCTCGGCCCGCTGATCCCGCACGTGGCCGAGCGCTTCGGCGCGCCCTGGCTGAGCGTGATCATCTACGTCGGCACGATCGCGCTGACCATCGTGATCGTCGAGGCCCTGCGCCGCCTGCCGGGCAGCCGCGCGCTGACCGGACGGCCGCGCCTGCGGCTCGCCGAAGCCGCCGCCTGAGTCACCCCGCCGGGTGGTCAACGGCACACTGTTTCCTCGTGGGGTCGAACCCCACACCCCGCCGGGGGGCTCCGCCCCCACGGACCCCCCGAAAGTGGCTTAGGGCATGTCCCGGCGCGCGGATCCGCGGTCTTCGGATATGCTGGCGGCCCGTGGGACTTCAGTCACGGGCTACCAAGTACGTTTTTGTCACCGGAGGCGTCGCCTCCTCTCTGGGTAAGGGACTCACGGCTTCCAGCCTGGGACAACTCCTTACCGCGCGCGGGCTTCGCGTCACGATGCAGAAGCTCGATCCGTACCTCAACGTCGACCCCGGGACGATGAACCCGTTCCAGCACGGTGAGGTGTTCGTCACCGACGACGGTGCGGAGACCGACCTCGACATCGGGCACTACGAGCGCTTCCTCGACCGCGACCTCGACGGCAAGGCCAACGTCACGACCGGCCAGGTCTACTCCGAGGTGATCGCCAAGGAGCGCCGCGGCGAGTACCTCGGCGACACCGTCCAGGTCATCCCGCACATCACCGACGAGATCAAGTCGCGGATCACCGCCGCGGGCGAGCCCGACGAGGCCGGCCTGACGCCGGACGTCGTGATCACCGAGGTCGGCGGCACGGTCGGCGACATCGAGTCGCTGCCGTTCCTGGAGGCCTGCCGCCAGGTCCGCCACGACGTCGGCCGCGACCACTGCTTCTTCCTGCACGTCTCGCTGGTGCCGTACCTGGCGCCGTCGGGCGAGCTCAAGACGAAGCCGACCCAGCACTCGGTCGCCGCGCTGCGCAACATCGGCATCCAGCCCGACGCGCTGGTCTGCCGGGCCGACCGCGAGATCCCCGAGGACCTCAAGCGCAAGATCGGCCTGATGTGCGACGTCGACAACGAGGCCGTCATCGCCTGCCCGGACGCGCGGTCGATCTACGACATCCCGAAGGTGCTGCACCGCGAGGCGCTCGACGCCTACGTCGTGCGCCGCCTCGGGCTGCCGTTCCGCGACGTCGACTGGACGGTGTGGGGCGACCTGCTCGACCGGGTGCACAACCCGAGCGAGGTCGTGCGGGTCGCCGTCGTCGGCAAGTACATCGACCTGCCGGACGCCTACCTGTCGGTCACCGAGGCGCTGCGCGCGGGCGGGTTCGCCCACCGCGCCAAGGTCGAGATCGTCTGGGTCGCCTCCGACGACGCGCAGACCGCGTCCGGCGCGGCGTCCGTGCTGTCCGATGTGGACGGTGTGCTGATCCCGGGCGGGTTCGGCATCCGCGGCATCGAGGGCAAGGTCGGCGCGATCGAGTACGCCCGCACCCGCGGTGTGCCGCTGCTCGGGCTGTGCCTCGGCCTGCAGTGCATGGTCATCGAGGGCGCCCGGCACCTGGCCGGCATCGCCGACGCCGGGTCGTCGGAGTTCGACGAGAACACCCAGCACCCGGTGATCTCGACGATGGCCGACCAGCGCGACGTCGTCGCGGGGGAGCGGGACATGGGCGGCACCATGCGCCTGGGCGCCTACCCGGCGAAGCTCAAGCCGGGTTCGCAGGTCGCCAAGGCGTACGGCACCACGGAGGTGTCCGAGCGCCACCGGCACCGCTACGAGGTGAACAACGCCTACCGCAAGCAGCTCTCGGACGCGGGCCTGGTGTTCTCCGGCACGTCGCCGGACGACCGCCTGGTCGAGTTCGTCGAGCTGCCCGCCGACCAGCACCCGTTCTTCGTCGGCACGCAGGCGCACCCCGAGCTCAAGAGCCGCCCGACCCGGCCGCACCCGCTGTTCAGCGCGTTCGTCAAGGCCGTCGTGGACCGCAAGGTCGCCGAGCGGCTGCCGGTCGAGCTGCCCGAAGCCCCGGTGGCCGCCCGATGACCGCCCCGGGCGAGCACGAGTTCAGCGTCGCGTCCAGCCGGGACGTCCACATCGGACGCGTCGTCGGCCTGCGGATCGACGACGTCGTGATGCCGGGCGGCGAGACCGCGGTCCGCGAGGTGATCGAGCACCTCGGCGCGGTCGCGATCGTCGCGCTGGACGACGAGCGGCAGGTCACGCTGATCCACCAGTACCGGCACCCGATCGGGCACCGGCTGTGGGAGCTGCCGGCGGGCCTGATCGACCACCTCGGCGAGGACCCGGTGGGCACGGCCAAGCGCGAGCTGGTCGAAGAAGCCGGCCTGGCCGCGTCGGACTGGGTGACGCTGGTCGACGTCGCGGCGTCGCCGGGCTTCACCGACGAGGTCGTGCGGGTCTTCCTGGCCCGCGGACTGTCCGATGTGGACCGTGACGTGCTCGGCGAGGAGGAGGCGGACCTCGTCATCCGCAAGTTCCCGCTCGCCGAGGCCGTGCGGATGGCCCTGGCGGGCGAGCTGGTCAACGGCGCCACGGTGTCGGGCGTGCTTGCCGCGCACGCGGTGGTCACCGGAGGGGCCCCGGCCCGCCCGGCGGACGCCCCGTGGGAGGACCGCCCGACGGCGTTCGCCAAGCGCAAGGAAGCCTGACCCGAAGCGCCCCAATGTGGCCTTGGTTGCGTCTGACGCACCCAAGGGGCCCTTCGGTGCGTCTGACGCACCGAAGGCCACATTGGGGCGCTCGGTCAGGGGCGCAGCGGGCGGCCTTCGGCGTCCAGACCGCCGTTGGCCAGCAGGAGGATGCCGTCGATGATCGGCCAGACCGCGCCGATCCCGGCGGTGATCAGGCAGACGAACAGCTGCAGCAGGCCCAGCCCCACCTGACCGGTGTAGAACCGCCCGACGCCGAACGGCAGCACGATCTGCAGCACCCCGGCCACGGTCTTGGACCGGTAGGAGTACGGGACCGGTATCGGCGGCGCGTACGGCACCGGGGCCGGCGGCGCGTACGGGTCCGGCACCGGCTGCCCGTACATCGGCAGCTGCACCGTGGCCTGCGAGTACATCGGCGGCGGCGCGAAGAAACCGGGGTGCGGCTGGGGCAGGTCGCCGAACAGCGGCCGCAGGTCACCCAGCGTCGCCGCCGCGTACGCGGCCGTCACGCGGGTCTCGTATTCGTCCGGCGTGATGCGGCCCATGCCGAAGTGGTCGGCGAGCAGCCTCGCCGCTTCCTCGCGCTCGGCCGTGCCGATGCGGAGCTCGTCCGACTCCATGGGATCCAAGGTAACCGCGTGGAGCTGAGAACGGGGTTTCTGCCGGGTCACGGACCCCGGGCGGCCTAAGGTGTCCGGCGTGGCCTCCAGCCCGCACAGCACGGCCGACGTGATCGCCGCGTACCTCGACCACCTGGTCGTCGAACGCGGGACCGCGCGCAACACCCTGGACAGCTACGCCCGTGACCTGCGCCGGTACGCCGTGCACCTGGACGGCGCGGGCGTCGCCAAGATCGCCGACGTCACCGCCGCACACGTCACGTCCTTCGGCGCCGCCCTCCGGGAAGGCGACGACGAGCACCGGCCGCTGGCCGCGTCGTCGGCCGCGCGGGCGCTGGTCGCCGTGCGGGGCCTGCACAAGTTCGCCCACGCCGAGGGCCTCACCGAGCACAACCCGGCCCGCGAGGTCCGGCCGCCGACCCCGGCGAAGCGGCTGCCCAAGGCGTTGCCGGTCGACGACGTCCTGCGGCTGCTCGAGACCCCGCCGCCCGACGGCGAACGCCCGCTGCGCGACCGGGCGCTGCTGGAGGTGCTCTACTCCACCGGCGCCCGGATCTCCGAGGCCGTCGGCCTGGACATCGACGACGTCGACGACGTCGAACGCACCGTCCTGCTCGACGGCAAGGGCGGCAAGCAGCGGCTCGTCCCGATCGGGCGGCCCGCGCTCGCCGCGCTGAGCGCCTACACCGTCCGCGCCCGCCCGGCGCTCGCCGCCCACGGCCGCGGCACCGCGGCGCTGTTCCTCAACGCCCGCGGCAGCAGGCTTTCGCGGCAGAGCGCGTGGCAGGTCCTCAAGGACACCGCCGGACGGGCGGGGATCGTCGCGGCGGTTTCGCCGCACACCCTCCGCCACTCCTTCGCCACGCACCTGCTCGAAGGCGGCGCGGACGTCCGGGTCGTGCAAGAGCTGCTCGGCCACGCTTCGGTGACGACGACCCAGGTGTACACGCTGGTCACGGTCAACACCCTGCGCGAGGTGTACGCCACGGCGCACCCGCGGGCATTGGGCTAGACGGCCCTAGAGACCGCCAAGAGCCTTCGTAGCCTGCACCGACGGTCGAGTGACATTGCCCCCTCGGGTCCGGCGCGTTGCTTTGCCGGGGCTCCGGCTCCGCGCATAGGCTGCGGCGGACTCGACGAACAAGGAGCTTTCCCGCCATGTCGACACCGAACCAGCCGGCCCACCCGGCCGAGTCCGCCGGGTCGGCGGCGGCGAACCTCAACGACGTCAAGATCGCGACCCCGGCGGTCCACGACGGCGACGAACCGGCCGAGCGCAACGGCAAGAAGGTCAAGCTCGAGGGCATCGGGCCGACCGGCCGCCCGATCCGCGAGCACCCCGAACCGGCGCCGCTGGACCACCACGGCCCGGCCAAGATCATGGCGATGTGCAACCAGAAGGGCGGCGTCGGCAAGACGACGTCGACCATCAACCTGGGTGCCGCCCTCGCCGAGTGCGGGCGCAAGGTGCTGCTCGTCGACTTCGACCCGCAGGGCGCGCTCGCCGTCGGGCTGGGCATCCAGCCGCACGAACTGGACCAGACGGTCTACAACGCCATCATGGAGCGGTCGGTCAGCGCCACCGACGTGCTGATGAAAACCCGCGTCGACGGCGTTGACCTGCTGCCGAGCAACATCGACCTGTCCGCGGCGGAGGTCCAGCTCGTCGCCGAGGTAGGGCGCGAGCACACGTTGTTACGGGTCCTGCGTCCGGTCATGAACGACTACGACTATGTTCTTGTCGACTGCCAGCCCTCACTCGGCTTGCTCACGGTGAACGCGCTGACCGCCGCGGACGGCGTGATCATCCCGCTCGAGTGCGAGTTCTTCAGTCTCCGAGGCGTCGCGCTCCTGATCGACACGATCGAGAAGGTGCAGGAACGGCTCAACCCCAAACTGGACATAGTCGGGATTCTCGCCACCATGTACGACCCGAGAACCCTGCACTCGAAGGAGGTCATGGCTCGCGTGGTGGAGGCATTCGGCGAGACCGTGTTCGACACGGTCATCAACCGCACCGTGCGGTTCCCCGAGACGACGGTCGCGGGTGAGCCGATCACGACCTGGGCGCCCAAGTCGGCCGGCGCCGCGGCGTACCGCCAGCTGGCCCGCGAGGTGATCGCTCGGTGAGCAGGCGCGCCTCCCTGCCCGGAGCGTCGGAACTCTTCCGCATCACCTCCAGCCCCGCTCTCGACCTCCCGCCCCAGGCGCCGCCCGCGCCGGCCGAACCCGTCGAGCCCGCGGGTAACGGCCGGACGGAGCAGCTCGCCCGTAGCGCGGCTCCGCACGGGTCCGGCCGGACCAAGCACGACGCGAAGATCACCGTGTACGTCTCCGGCGACGAGCTCGTCGCCATGGAGCAGGCCCGGCTGACGCTGCGCGCGAAGCACGACCTGGTCGTCGACCGCGGCCGGCTGGTCCGCGAGGCGGTCGCGGTGCTGCTGGCCGACTTCGACCAGCACGGTGAGGAGTCGGTGCTGGTGCAGCGGCTGCGGGTGGTCGGCTCAGACGGCGGCGAAACCGAGGGTTGATGGACGAGCCGGAATCGGCTCCGGAGGAACAGGTCCCCGAAGAGCACCAGACGGTGCACGGTGGCATGGTCCCCGAAGGCCTGGCCAACGAGGAACTGAGCACGTCGAAGTTCAAGGTGCGGCTGGCCAACTTCGAGGGGCCGTTCGACCTGCTGCTGCAGCTGATCTCGCAGCACCAGCTCGACGTCACCGAGGTGGCGCTGCACCGGGTCACCGACGACTTCATCGCGTACACGCGGGCGCTGGGCACGGACTGGAACCTCGACGAGACGACCGAGTTCCTGGTCATCGCGGCGACGCTCCTGGACCTGAAAGCGGCGCGGCTGCTGCCCTCGGCCGAGGTGGAGAGCGAGGACGACCTCGCCCTGCTCGAGGCCCGCGACCTGCTGTTCGCGCGGATCCTGCAGTACCGCGCGTACAAGCAGGTGGCGGCGCTGTTCGGCGAGCTGGAGCAGGGCGCGCTGCGGCGCTACCCGCGGTCGGTCGCGCTGGAGGAGCGGTTCCTCGGGCTGCTGCCCGAGGTGATGCTGGGCGTGACGCCGGCGAAGTTCGCCGACATCGCGGTGGCGGTGTTCCGGCCGAAGCCGCCGCCGACGGTGTCGATCGCCCACATCCACATGGGCCGCGTGTCGGTGCGCGAGCACGCGGCGCTGCTGCGGGTGAAGCTGGCCGCGGCGGGGCAGGCGACGTTCGGCGAGCTGGTGGACGACTGCGAGCACACGGTCGAGATCGTGGCGCGCTTCCTGGCGCTGCTGGAGCTCTACCGCGAGGCGACGGTCCAGTTCGAACAGACGGAGGCGCTGGCGGAGCTGCACGTCCGCTGGACGGGCGGTTCGATGGCCGACGCTTCCGCGGCGGCCGAGCTGGACCGGTCCGCCGGAGACGAAGAGGAGTACGGGTGAGCCCCGAAGACAAGACGCGCCCGGCGGACGAGGCCGAGGCACCGGAACCGCCCGTGGGCGAGACGGAGGGCGCGGCGGAGCTGGCCCTGGCCGAGGCGTTGTCCGGCGAGCCGGTCACCGAGGACGGTTCGCCGGTGGAACCCCTGGCCGAGCAGCCGGCCGCGGCCGAAGAGACGGCCGCCGCCGACCCCGAGGCCGCTGCCGCCGGAGACCCTGCGGAGCTCGCCGAGGCGGAGCTTTCACGTGAAAGCTCCGCGCCTGCGGAGTCCGAAGCCCCCGGTCCTGCCGATCCCGAGTCCGATCTCGTCGCGACCGGGGACACCGACTCGCTGCCCGACGTCACTTCCGACGAGACCCTCGAAGCCGCCCTCGAAGCCCTTCTCCTCGTCGTCGACTCGCCCGCGAGCGAGGAACTGCTCGCCGAAACCGTCGGCCAGCCCAAGGCCCGGATCGTCGTCGCGCTGCGGACGATGGCGCAGAAGTTCACCGACCGGGCCTCCGGGATCGACCTGCGGCGCGTCGGTGAAGGGTGGCGGTTCTACACTAGAGACGTCTATGCCCCGTTCGTGGAGAAGCTCCTGCTGGACGGCCAGCGGTCGAAGCTGACCCGGGCCGCGCTGGAGAGCCTCGCCGTGATCGCGTACCGGCAGCCGGTGACCCGTTCCAGGGTCGCCGCGGTGCGCGGCGTGAACGTGGACGGCGTCATCCGGACGTTGCTCGCGCGCGGCCTCATCGGAGAGATGGGGACCGACCCCGAGACGACCGGGACGCTGTACGTGACGACCGAGCTGTTCCTGGAGCGACTGGGGCTGTCGTCACTGAACGACCTGCCGGCGATCGCTCCGTTGCTACCCGAAGTGGACACCATCGATGACTTCCAGTGAACACCCCGACGGCATCCGCCTGCAGAAGGTGCTGTCGCAGGCCGGGGTCGCCTCCCGGCGTGCGGCGGAGGACCTGATCGCGGCCGGCCGGGTCGAGGTGAACGGCGAGGTGGTCACCGAGCTGGGCCGCCGGGTGCAGCCGGACGAGGCGATCATCCACGTCGACGGCACCCGCGTGAACCTGCGCGACGACCTGATCTACCTCGCCCTGAACAAGCCCAAGGGCGTGCACTCGACGATGTCGGACGACCGCGGCCGCCCGTGCGTCGGTGACTACCTGGCCGGCCGCTACGAGGAGACGCCCGGCGTCGTGCACGTCGGCCGGCTCGACGAGAACACCGAAGGCCTGCTGCTGCTCACCAACGACGGCGACCTCGGGCACCGGCTGATGCACCCGTCCTACCGGGTGCTCAAGACCTACCTCGCCGAGGTCGACGGCCTAGTGCCGCGCGGGCTCGGCAAGGAGCTGCGCAACGGCTGGGAGCTGCCGGACGGCATCGTGAAGGTCGACCAGTTCCGGGTCAAGGACATGCACTCCGGCAAGTCGCTGGTGGAGCTGGTCATCCACGAGGGCAAGAAGCACATCGTGCGCCGCCTGCTCAAGGACACCGGGCACCCGGTGCTGAAGCTGGTCCGCACCGCGGTCGGCGACGTCCAGCTCGGCAACCAGCGCGTCGGCTCCATCCGCCGCCTGACCAAGGGCGAGGTCGGCGCGCTCTACCGGAACGTCGAGCTCTGACCCGCTCTTGGGGGTCCGGGTGGCGAAGCCCCCGTTGTCACAGTCCCGACTTTCCGCCGTGGCGCCGGCCCGCTGCGGGCTGCCAGCGTGGAGGCATGCGATCCGGTCTGGCACTGCTCGCGCTCATCCTCTTCACGACGTTCCTCCCCGGGGTGGCGCACGCGGCGCCCCGGGCGAGTGAGCCGGTCTACGACTACGCGAAGGCGATCCGGGAGACCGTCTGGGTCGACATCGGCCACGACGGTGACGGTGACGGCCGGTCCGATCGCGTCGCCGCCGACATCGTGCGGCCGGGCGAGGCGACCTCGCGCGTGCCGGTGATCATGGACGCCAGCCCGTACTACTCCTGCTGCGGGCGCGGCAACGAGAGCGAGCTCAAGTCGTACGACAGCGCCGGGAAGCCGGTGAAGTTCCCGCTGTTCTACGACAACTACTTTGTGTCGCGCGGGTACGCGGTGGTGCTCGTCGACCTGGCCGGGACGAACCGCTCGGCCGGTTGCGCGGACGTCGGCGGCAGCTCCGACGTTGACTCGGCGCGCAAGGTCGTCGACTGGCTGAACGGGCGCGCCACCGGGTACAGCGCGAAGACCGGCGGCAGCGCGGTGACCGCGGGCTGGAGCACCGGGAACGTCGGCATGATCGGGAAGTCCTACGACGGCACGATCGCCAACGGCGTCGCGGCGACCGGCGTCGCGGGCCTGAAGACGATCGTGCCGATCTCGGCGATCAGCTCCTGGTACGACTACTACCGGTCCGACGGCGCGACCTTCGGCTTCAACCCGGACGGGCTGGCGCAAACCGTCGAAGCGCGCAACAGCGGGCAGAACTGCTCCGCGCAGAACCAGGTCCTGAAGCAGGGTGCGACGGCCAACGGCGACTACGGGCCGCTGTGGGCGGACCGGGACTACGTCACCCACGCGGGTAACGTGCGCGCGAGCGTGCTGCTTTCCCACGGCGTCAACGATCTGAACGTCAAGACGATCCACTTCGGACAGTGGTGGAGCGGGCTGAACGTCGAGAAGAAGATCTGGCTGTCGCAGACCGGGCACGTCGACCCGTTCGACTACCGGCGCGCCGGCTGGGTCGACCTGCTGCACCGGTGGTTCGACCACTACCTGCTCGGCATCGACAACGGCGTCCAGAACGGGCCGCAGGCGAGCGTCGAACGGCAGCCGGACCAGTGGGTGGACCAGAGCGCGTACCCGGCGGCGAACGCGGTGGCGACGACGTTGCGCCCGCACACCGCCGGCTCGCTGGGGACCTCGGCGGCGTCCGGGACGGCGTCGTTCACGGACAACCCGAACCTCGGCGAGGACACGTGGGTGACGAACCCGGGCAGCGCGGCGCTGACCTACTCGACCGGGACACTGGCGGCGGACCTGCAGGTTTCGGGGACTTCCTCGGTCACGGTGACGGCGACCCCGAGCACGGCGTCGGCCCGGCTTTCGGCGCTGCTGGTGGACCTCGGCCCGGCGACGATCCGCAACTTCGCCGGCAGCGGCGAGGGGATCAAGACGGGGACGACGGAGAACTGCTGGGGCTCGTCGACGTCCGGGGACGACGCTTGCTACCGGATCGCGTCGGCGGACGTGAAGAAGGTGAACTACACGATCTTGAGCCGCGGGTGGGCGGACCTGGCGAACTATGCATCACTCTCGCAGGAACAGCCGCTGACGCCGGGGACGGCGTACACGATGACGTTCGACCTGGCGTCCACGGATCACATCGTGCCGAAGGGGCACGCGCTGGCGTTGATCATCGGCGGCACGGACGGCAGCTTCATCCGAGGTCCCGCCCAGCCGGGCCGGGTGACGCTGGACCTGGCCCGGACGTCGGCGTCAGTGCCGCTGGCCGGAGTCGTCCCGGCGGCGACCACGCACCCGGCTCTGACCGGCGGTGCCCACGTGCCGTCGTCGGCCCGGCCGGACTTGCGCTGACCCAAGCGCCCCAATGTGGCCTTCGGTGCGTCTGACGCACCCAAGGGGCCCTTCGGTGCGTTTGACGCAACCAAGGCCACATTGGGGCGCTCGGGACCGGGCTAACTTGCTTCGGCGGGAGCGGTCCGGGTTGACGACTTCCGTTGCAGCGCGCGGGCGATCGGCTCCACGACCCGCGCCGCCGTCGGGCCCAGGATCGCCATCAGCAGCACGTACGCCGTCGCCAGCGCGGCCAGTTCGCCGTCCACCGCGCCCGCCGTCACCGCCAGGCCCGCGATGACGATCGAGAACTCGCCCCGGGCCACCAACGCCGCTCCGGCGCGGGCCCGCCCCATCTTCCCGATGCCCTGCCGCCGCGCCGCCCACCAGCCCGTGCCGACCTTCGTCAGCGTCGTCACCACCGCCAGCACGATCGCCCAGCCGAGGACCGGCGGGATCGACGCCGGGTTCGTGTTGAGCCCGAACACCACGAAGAACACCGCGGCGAACAGGTCGCGCAGCGGCTCCAGCAAGTGCGTCGCGTTCTCCGCCGTCGAGCCCGAGATCGCGATGCCGAGCAGGAACGCGCCGACCGCGGCCGACACCTGCATCGCCGAGGCCAGCCCCGCCACCAGCAGCGCCGCGCCGAGGACCTTGAGCAGGAACACCTCGCGGTCCGGGCTGTCGACCGCGGCCGAGACGTACCGGCCGAACTTCAGCGCGATCACCAGCACCACGGTGATCACCATGAGCGAGATCCCGACGGCCTCCAGTCCGCCGAGGAAGCTGACGCCGCCGAGCACCGCCGTGAGGATCGGCAGGTAGAGCGCCATCACCAGGTCCTCGAACACGAGGATCGACAGCACCACCGGTGTCTCGCGGTTGCCGAGCCGGCCGAGGTCGCCGAGGACCTTCGCGACGATCCCGGACGACGAGATGTACGTGACGCCCGCCATCACCATCGCGCCGACCGGGCCCCAGCCCAGCAGCAGCGCGACCGCCGCGCCGGGGGCGGCGTTGAGGACGATGTCGAGCAGGCCCGCCGTCCACGAGCGGCGCAGGCCGGTGAACAGCTCGGCCGCGGAGTACTCCAGGCCGAGCAGCAACAGCAGCAGCACGACGCCGATTTCGCTGGCCAGGTGCGTGAAGCCGCCGATGTCGGTCAGCGGGATCAGCCCGCCGGAGCCGAAGCAGAGGCCGCCGAGCAGGTAGAGCGGGATGGGGGAGAGGCCGATCTTGCCGGCCAGGCGCCCGAGCGCGCCCAGCACGAAGAAGACCGCCCCCAGTTCGATCAGGGACAGCGCGGTGTGGTCCATCGGTCGCTCAGCCGTACTTCAGGATCTTGGCGGCGGCTTCGAGCCCCTCGCTCGTGCCGACCGCGACCAGCAGGTCGCCCCCGGTGAGGGTGAAGTCGGGCGTCGGCGAAGGGTGCACCTGGCCCGCGCGCGCCACCGCGACCACCGAGACGCCCGTGCGCGTGCGCATCGCCGTGTCGCCGAGCGTCCGGCCGTCGAACGGACCGGACGGCTTGATCGGCAGCTGCCGCGTGCTGATCCCCGGCAGGT
Organism: Amycolatopsis sp. cmx-4-37; assembly: GCA_049998055.1. GTDB lineage: Bacteria > Actinomycetota > Actinomycetes > Mycobacteriales > Pseudonocardiaceae > Amycolatopsis. The sequence goes on from JAEBEK010000016.1 coordinate 33,654, forward strand.
CCCGGTGCTCCTCGGTGAGCTGGGCGACCAGCTGCGGCGCGCCGAGCAGGTTGGCCAGCGTGCCCGCCTCGTCGGCGGTCAGCGGGATGGACGCCGCGCAGGCGTCGGCGTCGTCCGCTTTCGACACGATGAGCTCGGTGTGGCCGTCCCGCTGGGTGACGACGCCGATGCGGCGGCCGGTACGGGTGCTGAAGTCCTTGCGGACCCCGATGCCGGGCAGGGGCGTTACTTCGACGTTCACCCAACCACCGTAACCCACCTGTCCGATTCGCGACGTTCAGCCGAGCAGGAGCAGGCCCGCCGCGACGACCATGACGAGGGCGGTGAGGCCGTGGACGCTGTAGGCGATGACCTTCTTCCCGCGGTGGCGCAGGACGATCAGCATGTCGAAGAGGGGCCAGACGGCCGCGACGAGGATGGCCCAGCCCAGTGCGTGCGGGTCGCCGTAGATCATCAGGGCCACGGGGACCAGGCCGGCCCCGACGTCGCGGCCGCCCTTGACGTTGAGGAAGCTTCCGGCGTTTTCGGGGACCTCGGTGAAGCCGAACCCCGCGGCGATCTTGGCCGGCGCGAAGAGGTAGTTGAGGCCGACGTAGATGATGCCGAGCGAGACGATCGAGACGAGGACGTAACCGGCGACGATCATGGTGTTCCTTCCAGTTTTCTAGCACCGCTAGGATTGCTAGCAACGCTAACTTAGCGGCGCTAGTTTGTCTAGCGGTGCTAGTATCGTCGGCATGACCCAGCGACAACGGCGTGTGCGCGACCGGACCGAGCGCGGGCAGCGGATCGTCTCCGCGGCCCGGGAGCTCGCCGAAGCGGAAGGCTGGGACGCGGTCACGACGCGACGGCTGGCGGCGCTGATCGAGTACAGCCAGCCGGTGCTGTACAGCCACTTCCCGGGCGGCAAGGACGCGATCATGGCGGCGGCCGCGCTGGAGGGCTTCGCCGAGCTGGCCACGGCGCTCGCGGGCGCCCGGGACGGCGGGGTCGCGGGGGTCGCGAGGGCGTACGTCGAGTTCGCCGGCGCCAAGCCCGGGCTGTACGACGCGATGTTCACGCTGGCTTCGGAGCTGCCGTTCGCCCAGGACGACACGCCGGAAGTGATGCAGGAGGCCTACGGCGGGCTCGTGGCCGTGATCGAGCCGGTGGCGGGCACCCAGGACGCGGGCATCTTGACCGAGGTCTTCTGGAGCGCGCTGCACGGCCTGATCACCCTCGACCGCGGGCACCGCCTGTCCCCGGAGAACCGTGACGCGCGCCTCGCGCTGGTGGTCGCCCGCTTCGGAATGCCTTAAGCGGAGCTTTCACGTGAAAGCTCCGTCCGGGGGCCGGGGCGACTGATCTCCTCCGCACCCCGACCGGCAGAATGGACACCGGCGGAGGACGAGACGAGAACGCGAGGAGAGTGCCGGTGACGGGAGCCCTACGAGGTGTGGTCGCGCTGGACGGCCCGTCGGGGACCGGGAAGACCACCGTCGCGCGCAAGCTGGCCCAGCGGCTCGGGGCGGGCTACCTCGACACCGGCGCCATGTACCGGATGGTCACCCTCGCCGTGCTGCGGGCGGGCGTCGACCCGGCCGATGCCGCCGCCGTCGCCTCGCTGGCCGGCAAGACCGACTTCGGCATCGGCACCAGCCCCGACCGGCTCGAGATCCGGCTGGCCGGCGAGGACGTCGCCGCCGACATCCGCGGTCCCGAGGTCACCAAGGCCGTCTCGCCCGTCTCCGCCGTGCCCCACGTGCGTGCACTGCTGGTCGCCCGGCAGCGGCAGATCATCGACGACGTGCTCGAGCACCGGGGCGGCATCGTCGTCGAGGGCCGGGACATCGGCACCGTCGTCGCGCCGGACTCGCCGCTGAAGGTCTACCTGACCGCGTCGGCCGACGTCCGCGCGTCGCGGCGCAGCACCCAGGACAGCGCGGCCGGGCGGAAGTCGTCGGTCGCCGACGCCCTCGCGAGCGTCGAGCGCCGCGACCACCTCGACTCGACCCGGTCGACGTCGCCGCTGCGCGCGGCCGAGGACGCCGTGCACGTCGACACTTCGGAACTGTCCATCGACCAGGTGATCGTCGCCCTCAGCGAACTGGCCAGCCACCGCGGCCTGCTGGCGGGGTGCAACGCCGAGGTCGCTCGATGAAAGCTGACGGACTGCCGGAAGGCTCCGTCGGCTGGCTCCACGACGCCGGGCGGGTCTTCGGCCGGTACCATCTGCGATCGGCCTTCCGCATCCGCGTGCACGGCCGCGAGCGCATGCCCGCCACCGGGCCGGTGCTCGTGATCGCGAACCACAGCTCCATGATCGAACCGCAGCTGATCTTCGGAATGCTGCCGAGGCGTTCGGCGTTCCTGGTCAAGGCCGAGATGTTCGGCGGGATCGCCGGGAAGTTCCTGCGAGCCATCGGGCAGATCCCGCTCAAGCGCGGCGAGATCGACCGCAAGCCGCTGCTGACCGCGGTCGGCGTGCTCAAGGACGGCGGTGTCGTCGGGATCTTCCCCGAAGGCACCCGTGGTGCCGGGGACGTCGGTGCGGCCGAACGCGGCGCGGCCTGGCTGGTCCGGGCCTCCGGCGCGACCGTGCTCCCGGTCGCGACGCGGGGCACGCGCAAGCCGGCGGACGGCAAGCGGCGCTGGCGCCCGCGCGTGGACATCCTCGTGGGGGAGCCGTTCTCGCCGAAGGTCGGTCCCGGGAAGACCGGGCTCGACCAGGGCACCGAAGAGCTGCGCGGCGAGCTCGCGGCGCTCGTGAAGACTTTGGACGATTGGCGTTCCGAAAACGGATTCGGCTCGCCATAAAGGAAATTGGGTTCTGATGGAAGAGTTCGACAGCGTCGGCGAAGTCGACGGCACCTGGTCCGACGAGACCGAGTTCGCCCGGCTCGACGCGCAGATCGACGCGGCGGAAGCGGCCGAGGAGGCCGCGCTCGCGCAGCCGGTGCTCGCCGTGGTCGGCCGGCCGAACGTGGGCAAGTCCACGCTGGTCAACCGCATCATCGGCCGCCGCGAAGCCGTGGTCCAGGACGTGCCGGGCGTCACCCGCGACCGCGTCGCCTACGACGCCTACTGGGGCGGGCGCAAGTTCACCCTGGTCGACACGGGCGGCTGGGAGCCGGACGCGACCGGGCTGCAGGCCTCCGTCGCCGCCCAGGCCGAGCTGGCCATGCAGACCGCGGACGCGATCCTGCTGGTGATCGACGCCTCGGTCGGCGCCACCGCCACCGACGAAGCCGCCTCCAAGGTGCTGCGCCGCTCGAAGAAGCCGGTGCTGCTCGTGGCGAACAAGGTCGACGACGACCGCCTGCTCGCGGACACCGCGTCGCTCTGGTCGCTCGGGCTCGGCGAGCCGCACCCGGTCAGCGCGCTGCACGGCCGCAGCTCCGGCGACCTGCTCGACGCCATCCTCAAGACCCTGCCCGAGGCGCCGCGCGAAGGCGTCGCCGCGACGTCGGGCCCGCGCCGCGTCGCGCTGGTCGGCAAGCCGAACGTCGGCAAGTCGAGCCTGCTGAACAAGCTGTCCGGCGAGGAGCGCTCGGTCGTCGACTCGGTCGCGGGCACCACCGTCGACCCGGTCGACTCGCTGGTCGAGCTGGACGGCGAGACCTGGCGGTTCGTCGACACGGCGGGCCTGCGCAAGCGCGTGAACTTCGCCGCCGGCGCCGAGTACTACGCCTCGCTGCGGACCAAGACCGCGATCGACGCGGCCGAGGTCGCGGTCGTGCTGCTGGACGCGGGCGAGCCCATCTCGGAGCAGGACCTGCGGGTGCTGACCATGGTCGTCGAGGCCGGGCGCGCCTGCGTGCTGGTGTTCAACAAGTGGGACCTGGTCGACGAGGACCGCCGGCACGCGATGGTCCGCGAGCTGGAGCGCGGCCTGGTCCGCGTGCCGTGGGCGGAGAAGGTCAACGTCTCGGCGCTGACCGGCCGTTCGGTGCGCAAGATCGCCCCGGCGCTGCGGACGGCGCTGGCGTCGTGGGACAAGCGGGTGCCGACCGGCCAGCTCAACGCCTGGCTCTCGGACCTGATCGCGGCCACCCCGCCGCCGGTCCGCGGCGGCAAGCAGCCGAAGGTGCTGTTCGCGACGCAGGCGGGCATCCGGCCGCCGACGCTCGTGCTGTTCACCACCGGCTTCCTCGAGGCGGGCTACCGCCGCTTCATCGAGCGCAAGTTCCGGGAGCGCTTCGGCTTCGAAGGCAGCCCCGTTCGGGTGAATGTGCGCGTCCGCGAAAAGAACGCGAAACCGAAGGCCGGCGGAAAAGCGGCCAGGCCCGCCAAAACCCGGTGACTTTTTGACGTCCCAGCCTGACGCCCGGCCAGCGTGGTCCCGCGAGTGCGACCTGGATCACGCTGGTCAGGGCGGTCTTGGTGAGGTCCGACACTCCGTCGTGATCTCGCAGATATGTTTCCTTCACCTGCGAGTATGGTGAAGGGTCGTTGCGGGCGCCTCATTCCGGAGTGCAAGCCCGGTGAGGCTCGCGGAAGGTGAGTGGTGGGCTTGCGCGCCCATAGTCCGTCCCTGCACGTCTTCGACACGGTCGAGGTGCACGTCCGATGACCGTCACGATCGAACCCGCCGAATCGGCCCCGGAGCTCGACACCGAGCTCACCGCGCCGCTGCCGTGCGTCGCCGAGGTGACGCACGCGCCGTCGGCCGCGCCGGTCGCCGACCGGGCCCTGTTCTGGTCCGGCCTCGGTGCCAGTGAGCGCACGCTGCTCGACATCGTCGCCGCCACCGCCGAACGGCACCCCAACGCCGCCGCGATCGACGACGGCACGACCACGCTGACCTACCGGCGGCTCCTCGAGGAGATCGACGGCTACGGCCGCCGCCTGCGCGGCTACGGCGTCGGCCTCGGTGACCGCGTCGGCATCCGGATCTCCTCCGGCACCGCCGAGCTGTACGTCGCGATCCTCGCCACCCTGTCCGTCGGCGCCGCCTACGTGCCGGTCGACGCGGACGACCCGGACGAGCGCGCCGAGCTGGTCTTCGAAGAGGCCCAGGTCGCTGCGGTCGCGACCGACGGCAAGATCAGCGTCCACTCCACGCCGGGCGGCCGTGCCGGCGTCCCCGGCCCGGCCGACGACGCGTGGATCATCTTCACCTCCGGCTCCACCGGCAAGCCCAAGGGCGTCGCGGTCACGCACGCGAGTGCCGCCGCCTTCGTCGACGCCGAGGCCGAGCTGTTCCTCACCGAGGAGCCGATCGGCCCGGGCGACCGCGTGCTGGCCGGCCTGAGCGTCGCCTTCGACGCCTCCTGCGAAGAGATGTGGCTGGCCTGGCGCCACGGCGCCTGCCTGGTCCCGGCGCCGCGCGCGCTGGTCCGCACCGGCGTCGACCTGGGCCCGTGGCTGGTCGCGCAGCAGATCACCGTCGTCTCGACCGTGCCGACGCTGGCCGCGCTGTGGCCCGCCGACGCGCTCGAAGACGTCCGCCTGCTCATCTTCGGCGGCGAAGCGTGCCCGCCGGAGCTGGCCGAGCGCGTCGCCGTCGAGGGCCGCGAAGTCTGGAACACCTACGGCCCGACCGAGGCCACCGTCGTCGCCTGCGCCGCGCAGCTGACCGGCGAGGGCCCGGTGCGGATCGGCCTGCCGCTGGCCGGCTGGCAGCTGGCCGTCGTCGACGAAGACGGGCAGCCGGTCGCCATGGGCGACACCGGCGAGCTCGTCATCGGCGGCGCCGGCCTGGCCCGCTACCTCGACGCGGAGAAGGACGCCGAGAAGTTCGCGGCCCTGCCGTCGCAGGGCTGGCAGCGCGCCTACCGCTCGGGCGACATGGTCCGCGCCGAAGCCGAGGGCCTGCTGTTCCTCGGCCGGCTCGACGAGCAGGTCAAGCTCGGCGGCCGCCGCATCGAGCTGGGCGAGGTCGACGCCGCGCTGCAGGCCCTGCCGGGTGTGCGGGGCGCGGCCGCCGCGATCCGCCGGACCAAGGCGGGCAACCAGGTCCTGGTCGGGTACGTCGTGCCCGCCGCCGGGGTCCCCTTCAACCAGGACGAAGCCGCGACCCGGCTGCGCGAGCACCTGCCCGCCGCGCTGGTGCCGCTGCTCGCCGTCGTCGAGGACCTGCCGACCCGCACCTCCGGCAAGGTCGACCGCACCGCGCTGCCGTGGCCGCTGTCCACTGTGGACGCCGCCGGGCTGTCGCCGACCGAGACGTGGCTCGCCGAAGGCTGGGCCGAGATCCTCGGCGTGTCGGTCGACGACCCGAAGGCCGACTTCTTCACCCACGGTGGTGGCAGCCTGACCGCCGCGCAGGTGGTCGCGCGCATCCGCACCCGGCACCCGCGGGTGTCGGTCGCCGACATCTACGCCCACCCGAAGCTGGGCGCGCTGGCCGCGATGCTGGACGCGCTGAGCGGCCAGGCCACCGAACGCCGGGACATCGCGCCGACCCCGCGTCGGGCCGGTGTCATCCAGACGCTGCTGACGGTTCCGCTCATGGGCCTGGTCGGACTGCGCTGGGCGACGCTCGCCGCCGCGCTGTCGAACATCCTTTCGCTGCTCGGGTTCGCCTGGGCACCGACGCTGAACTGGGCGTGGATCGGCCTGGCGTGGGTCGTGCTGTTCAGCCCCGCGGGCCGGATCGCGATCGCCGCGGGCGGTGCGCGCGTGCTGCTCTCCGGGGTCCGTCCCGGCACCTACCCGCGCGGCGGGAGTGTCCACTTGCGACTGTGGACCGCCGAGAAGCTCGCGGAGTTCAGCGGCGTGGACAGCATCGCCGGCGCGTCCTGGATGACGACCTACGCCAAGGCGCTCGGCGCGCGGATCGGCAAGGACGTCGACCTGCACTCGCCGCCGCCGGTCACCGGCTTCCTCAAGCTGGGCCGCGGCGCGGCGATCGAGCCGGAGGTCGACCTGACCGGCCACTGGGTGGACGGCGACCGCGTGCACATCGGCAAGGTCCGGGTCGGCGCGGAAGCCCGCATCGGCGCGCGCAGCACGCTGTTCCCCGGCGTCCGCGTCGGCAAGGGCGCGGAGATCGCGGCCGGCTCGACCGTCCGCGGCGCCGTCCCGGCCGGGCAGCGCTGGGCCGGTTCGCCGGCCGCGCGCGTGGCCAAGGACGAGCGCGACGCGCTGAAGTGGCCGGCCAGCCGGCCGCCGCGGTCGCACTTCTGGGCCACGGTCTACGGCGTGACCTCCTTGGCGCTCGGCTTTCTGCCCGGCGTCGCCGCGCTCGCGGGCGTCGCTGTGCTCGGGTACGCGGTCGCCGGAGCCCCGACGCTCCTCGCCGCGTTCACGCGGGCGCTGGTCTTCGTGCCGGTCGCGACCGTGGCGTACTTCGCCGCCTACATGCTGCTCGTGCTCGTCGGTGTCCGGGCGCTGAGCATCGGCATGGTCGAGGGCTACCACCCGGTGCACGGCCGCATCGCGTGGCAGGTCTGGGCCACCGAGCGCCTGATGAGCATGGCCCGCGAAGGCCTGTTCCCGCTGTACGCCAGCCTGTTCACGCCGGTGTGGCTGCGGCTGCTCGGCGCGAAGGTGGGCCGCAACGTCGAGGCGTCGACCGTGCTCGCGCTGCCGAAGATGACCAAGGTCGACAGCGGCGCGTTCCTGGCCGACGACACCATGGTCGCCACCTACGAGCTCGGCCACGGCTGGCTGCACGTCGCCCCGGCGCGGATCGGCAAGCAGGCCTTCCTCGGCAACTCGGGGATGACCGCGCCCGGCCGTTCGGTGCCGAAGCGCGGACTCGTAGGTGTTTTGTCCTCGACGCCGCTGAAGGCGAAGAAGGGTTCGTCGTACCTCGGCATGCCGCCGCTGCCGGTGCGCCGCGCGATCGGCGACTCCGACACGAGCCGCACCTACACCCCGGCGCTGCACCTCAAGGCGGCGCGGGCGCTGGTCGAACTGTGCCGGATCATCCCGGTCATGTGCGGGGTCGCGCTGACCGTCACGGTCGCCTTCGGGCTGCTGTGGACGGCGACGGCATTCGGCTTCGCGGTGGCCGCACTGCTGGCCGGGCCCGCACTGCTGGCCGCCGGGATCGTCGCGGCGCTGACCGCGACCGTGCTGAAGTGGCTGCTGGTCGGCAAGTTCCGCGAGGTCGACCACCCGCTGTGGAGCTCCTTCGTCTGGCGCAACGAGCTGGCCGACACCTTCGTCGAGGCCCTCGCGGTGCCGTGGCTGATCGGCTCGATCGGCGGCACACCACTGCTGCCGGCCTGGTTGCGCACGATGGGCGTCAAGATCGGCCGCGGGGTGTGGCTCGAGACGTACTGGCTGCCCGAGGCCGACCTCGTGTCCTTGGGCGACGGCGCGACGATCAACCGCGGCTGCGTCGTGCAGACGCACCTGTTCCACGACCGGATCATGAGCATGTCGCGGGTGGCGCTCGGCGAAGGCGCGACGCTCGGCCCGCACGGCATCGTGCTGCCGGGCGCCGGCATCGGCGCGCGCACCACGGTCGGCCCGGGTTCGCTGGTGACCCGCGGCGACGAAGTGCCGGCCGACACCCGCTGGCTCGGCAACCCGATCTCCGCGTGGACGGGTAAGTAGGCCGGGTAAGCAGAAGGTCACGAAGTACCTGCCGGGCTCGCCGGACTCACCTGTGCCGTGCGAGCCTGGTTCAGTACGGCTCGAGGAAAGGTTCGGCACGGGTGATTTCGAAGGCTCCGGCTCCGGCACCCGGTGCGGATACTTCCGGTGATCCCTACCTCCCCGCCCACGGCAACGGCGGCTACCGCGTCCGGCGCTACGACCTGAACCTCGACTACAAGGTCGCCCCGAACCGGCTCTCGGCCTCGGCGGTGATCACCGCCGAGGCGACGCAGGCGCTTTCCCGCGTCAGCCTGGACTTCGGCGAGTTCCGGATCAACCGCGTGCTGGTCGACGGGAAGCCCGCGAAGTACCTCAAGCGCGGCGCGAAGCTGCACGTCCGACCGGCGAGGTCGATCGCGGTGGGGGCCGCGTTCCTCGTCGAAGTGCACTACGTCGGCAACCCGCGGCCGGTGCGCAGCCGCTGGGGCGATGTCGGCTGGGACGAGCTGACCGACGGCGCGCTGGTGGCGAGCCAGCCGGTCGGCGCGCCGTCGTGGTTCCCGTGCAACGACCACCCGGCGGACAAGGCGGCTTACCGCGTGACCGTGACGACGGCGTCGCCGTACCTGGTCGCGGTCACCGGCACCCTCGTCGAGCGGTCCACGTCGGCCAGCACGACCAAGTGGGTGTTCGACCGGCCCGAACCGACGGCGACCTACCTGATGAGCGTGCAGATCGGCCGCTACGACGACGTCGAGCTGTCCGGCCGCGGCTGGTTCCCGCACACGGGGGTGGGGTTGCGCCGGCTGAGCCTCGGCATCGGGCGCGCCAGCGGGCAGGTGGAGTCGATCTTCGAGACCGTGACGCAGCGGGCGGCCGTGCCGTCGCGGCTGCGCCGGGCGTTCGACCGCGACTTCGGCCGGCAGGGCCGCATGATGGAGTTCCTGCAGCGGCTGTTCGGCCCGTACCCGTTCGCCGAGTACGTCGTCGTCGTCACCGACGACGACCTCGACGACCCGATCGAGGCACAGGGCATGGCGATCTTCGGCGCCAACCACGTCGACGGCCGCCGCACCCACGAGCGGCTGGTGCTGCACGAGCTGTCCCACCAGTGGTTCGGCAACAGCCTGACGGTGGCCGACTGGCGCCACATCTGGCTGAACGAGGGTTTCGCGACCTACGCCGAGTGGCTGTGGTCGGAGGAGTCGGGCGGACAGTCCGCGCAGGCACTGGCCCGCGGCTGGCACACGCGGATCAAGGCCCGGCCGGCGGACGTCCGGATCGCCGACCCGGGTGTGTCCCGCATGTTCGACGAGCGCGTCTACAAGAGAGGCGCGCTGACGCTGCACGCGCTGCGAGCGGAGATCGGCGATCCGGCGTTCTTCGCGTTGCTGAAGGCGTGGACGGGCGACCACCGCCACGGCCTGGTGACGACCGCCGGCTTCGTGACGATGGCGGAGGCGTTCGCGGGCCGGTCGCTGACGCCGTTCTTCACGCGCTGGCTTTTCACGCCGGCGTTGCCGCCGCTGCCCGGCGTCTAGTCCGCCCGGGTCGCGTCGACCAGCCAGACCGCGCCCGAAATCCGGACCCCTTCGGGAGTTTCGTACGCCTCGAGCCCCTGTGTCAGCTGCTCCCGCGTCCGTTCGACGACCGCCGGGTCGAGTCCGGCGAGGTTGGTGCGGACCGGTCCCTGACCGAGGATGAACTCCGCCGCGTCGGCGGCGTCACGGCCGTAGTCCATCGGCGCGGTGACCGGCTCGATGTGGATGCCGTCGAACCCGGCGGCGTCGAGCACCTCGCGGATGCGGGCCGGGTCGACCAGGGACCCCATGCCCCGTGACGCGGGTGACGGTGCGCGCATCAGGGGCTTGAGGGCCGCGGTCGCGCGGGCGTAGTCGCTGTCGGGACCGCCGCCCTGCGGGCCGAGGAACACCAGCCGCCCGCCGGGCCGCAGCCCGCGCCGGATGTTGGCGAACGCGGCCACGGCGTCCTCGAAGAACATCACCCCGCCCCGGCTGAGCGCGACGTCGAAGCCGGCGTCGGGGAAGGGGTGGACCTGGGCGTCGCCCTGCTCGAACCGGACATTGGCGATGTCCTGCGCGGCCGCGTCGGCGCGGGCGCGCTCCAGCATCGGGGCCGAGAGGTCGATCCCGACGACGTGTCCGCGGCCGGCTCGCCGCGCCGCCAGCAGCGTGACGTGGCCCGTGCCGCAGCCGACGTCGAGGACCCGGTCGTCCGGGGCGATCGCGGCGGCCCGGAACAGGTCGTCGTTGAAGGCGCCGACGATGGCGTTGTAGCGAGCGCGGTTCCGCGCCCAGTGCGCACCCTCCCAGCCGTTCCAGGCTTCGGCTTGCCGGACGTTGGCGATCGTGTCCATGGGGACCTCCGCAATTACTAGAGTCTGACTCTAGATGTACACTCCAGTAATGGAGCAGCGCAAGAAACGGGTCCGTGACGCCCCGCGGACGCGCAAGCGCATGCTGGACGCGGCGCGCGAGCTGTTCGTGCGCGACGGCTACGGCGCGACGACCCTCAAGGAGATCGCCGACCGGGCGGAAGTCGCCGTGCAGACGATCTACTTCACCTTCGGCAGCAAGCGGGTGCTGCTCAAGGAGCTGGTCGACGTCGCGATCGCGGGCGACCTGGAGCCGGTCGCGACGATGGACCGGCCGTGGTTCCAGGAGGCTCTCGCGGCCCCGACGGCCGAAGCGCACCTGCGCCGGCACGTCCGCGGCACGCGCGGGATCCTGGAGCGCGTCGCCCCGATCGTCGAGATGCTGCGCGCGGCCGCCTCGGCCGACCCGGCGATCGCCGGGCAGTGGGACGACGACGCCGACCCGCGGTTCGCCGTCCACGTCGAAGCCGCCCGGTCCCTGGTGGCCAAGCCGGGCGTGCGGGCCGGGATGACCGCCGAGCACGCCGCCGACCTGCTGTTCGGATTGCTGAGCCCGGAGCTCTACCAGGTGTTCGTCCGTGACCGCGGCTGGTCGCCCGAACGGTGGGAGAGCTGGGCGGCCGGCACCCTGGTCGCGCAGATCTGCCGCGAGAACTGAACCCGCGCCGCGCATACATCGGATGTCTCTGCCGCTTTCTGGGTGAACAGCCCTGGCTTTTCGGGTCCCTGTCTGCAAACATGGCCGCACGCCGCCGCTGTACCTCATGAAACGTAGTATGAATCCGAAAGGACGCTTCATGGACGCAGTGTCGCGGCGTACCGTGCTCCGCTCCGCCTCGGTCGTGGCGGGGGCCGCCGCGTTCGGTGGCCTGTGGTCCCGCGCGGCCCCGCCCGCACTGGCCGCCGGGAACCCGCACCGGGACGTCGCCGCCGACGCGCGGATGGTCTGGAAGCGGCTCCCCGAGAACTGGCAGGAAGGTCCGTTCCTCGCCAACGGCTTCCTCGGCGCCCAGGTCTACGCCGGGAAGACGCCGCAGGTCCTCAAGGTGATGCTGAGCCACACCCAGGTGCAGGACCAGCGCGCCCGGTGGGAGGCCGGGATCGGGCTGTCCCGGCTGCCGATCGGCTACCTCACGCTCACGCTCGCCGGCGCGATCACCGCCGTCGACTGGACGCTCGACCTCTACAACGCCGAGCTCGGCGGCACCATCACCACCACCCAGGGCTCGGTCGCCTTCTCCGCCGTCGTGCACAACGACCTGGGCGTGCTGCTCGTCTCGCTGACACCGAGCGCGGGGGAGACCGGCGCCGCGTGGGCGTTCCAGCCGCTGGAGTCGGCGACCACCCGGACCGTCCGCAAGCCGCCCGAGTACGTCGCGAACCCCGCGCCCGAGCTCGGTGACGGCTACTGCGCGCAGCCGATGCTCGCCGGAGGCGGCTACACCACGGCCTGGCGCGAACGCACGATCGGGGCGCGCCGGCTGCTCGCCGCGACCGTCGCCTACAGCTTCCCGGGCACGACGCACACGGCGGACGCGCTCGTGGCCGTCCGGAAAGCGCTTGCCGCGAACCCGGACGCCCTGCTCGCCCGGCACCGCCGCTGGTGGAACGACTACCACGGCCGCAGCTTCGTTTCGGTGCCCGACAAGCAGGTCCAGCGGTTCTACTGGATCCAGCTCTACAAGATCGCGGCCGCCACGCGAGCGGGCGGCCCGGTCGTCGCCGAGTGGGGCCCGTGGTTCCCCGAGGTCGGCAACAGCTGGACCGCGGTCTGGTGGAACCTCAACGTCCAGGTCACCTACCCGATCGTCAACAGCAGCAACCACCCCGAGCTCGACGCGGTCACCGAGACCTTCCGGCGCGACCACGCGAACCTGGAGACGTCCGTGCCGCCCGCCTACCGCGACGGCGACACCTACGCGCTCTCGCACCCGGGCGACTGGCGGCTGCGGCCCGGCGGCACGCGCTCGGTCGGCGTCCCCGGGACGACGTCCAAGACCGACCAGACCGGCAACCTGCTGTGGGGCCTGCACAACGTCTGGCTCGCCTATCGCCACCACCTGGACCGCCGTGTGCTGCGCGATGTCCTCTACCCGACACTGGCGAAGGCGCTGAACTTCTACCGCCACTTCCTCTTCACCGGCCCCGACGGCTACCTGCACCTGCCGCTGACCCGGTCGCCGGAATACGCCGACGCGCCCGACTGCACCTACGACCTGTCGCTGATCCGGTGGGCCGCGCGCACGCTCGTCGACACCGCGCGAACCCTGCGCCTGAACGAGCCGCGCGTCCCGATCTGGCAGGAGATCGGCGCGAAACTGGTGCCCTACCACGAAACCGCCGCCGACGGCGTGCTGATCGGCGACGGCGTCCCCCTCTCCGCATCGCACCGGCACTTCTCGCACCTGCTGTGGCTCTACCCCCTGCGGGAGAAGGTCTGGGACCGGGCGGGTGACCGCGACGTCATGACGCGAACGTTCCGGCACTGGATCGCCGACCAGACCGCCTGGCACGGCTACAGCTATGCGGCCGCGTCGTCGATGAGCTCGGTGATGGACGCGCCCGAAGAGGCGTTGCGGTACCTGAAGTTCTTCCTCGACCGGAACGTCGTCGCCGACACCGAGCTGACCGCGAACACGATGTACCGCGAAGGCTCCAACTTCGCGATCGAAAGCCCGATCACCGCCGCGCAGTCCGTGGTGGACATGCTGGTGCAGGGATCCGGCGGCGTGCTCAAGGTCTTCCCGTCGGTGTCGGCGACCTGGCGCGACGCCTCGATCGCGGGCCTGCGCGCGGAGGGCGCGTTCCTCGTGGACGCTTCCCGCCGCGGCGGGACGACAGAGTTCGTGCGCGTGCACAGCGAAGCCGGTGAGCCCCTGGTGCTGCAGCACGGTGTCGCCGACGACGTCGACGTCCGCGACGAGCACGGCCGTCGGCTGCCGTGGCACCCGGTCGGGCCCGGCCGGATCGCGATCGGGCTGCGGCGCGGCGGCACCGCTGTCGTCAGCCCGCGGGGCGGGCGGGCGGACCGCGCGCCCCGGGACGTCCCCGCCCTCGGCCCCGCGCCGGCGTGGGGCCTGCCGAGCTGAATCCGCTTTCGACAAGGAGGTCGGGATGGACATCACCCGCAGGACCGTGCTCGGCGGCGCGCTGGCCGGGATCGCCGCCGGGGCGGCAGGTATCACGCCCGCGTTCGCCGACGTGCCCGGCAGCGACGACTTCGGCTGGGCCGGCTTCCTCGGCACCGCCGACCTGTACTGGCGTCGGCTGCCGAAAACCTGGTACGAAGGCCCGTTCCTCGGCAACGGGTTCCTCGGCTCGGGCATCTACGCCGAGCCCGGGCAGAACGCGATCCGCTTCAACGTCCAGCACAGCCAGGTCCAGGACCACCGCCCGGAGTTCGGCTCGCTCTTCGGCCTGGCCCGGTTGCCGATCGGGTACTTCACCCTCGAGCCGGTCGGCGCGATCACCGCGATCGACTGGCGGATGGACCTGTGGAACGCCGAGCTGACCGGCACGATCACGACCGCGGCGGGCAGCCTGAGCCTGCGGGCGATCGTCCACACCGGACAATCGCTGCTGGCCGTCGAGATCCGGCCGTCCGAAGGGGAACGCGCGTTCAAGTGGGTGTTCCACCCGGCGGTGGCGGTCAGCCCGCGCGCCGATCCGGTGTGGAACAAGCCGCCGCCCGCCGGCTACACCGCGAACCCGCCGGTGCAGCTGTCCGGCAGCGGTGACGCGCGGCTGGCCGTCCAGCCGCTGCTCGCCGGCGGCGAGCACGTGACGGCCTGGCGGGAGGTCACCCGCGGCGGCGCGCGCACGCTGTACACCTCGGTGGCGTGGTCGCACCCGGCGAAGACGTCGGCGGCGCGGGCCCTCTCGACGGTTCGCCGGGCTTCTCCGTTCGCCGCGCTGACGCAAGATCACCGGCGCTGGTGGCACGACTACTACCGGCAGAGTTTCCTGTCCATTCCGGACACCCGGCTGCAGGGCTTCTACTGGATCCAGCTGTACAAGATCGCGTCGGCGGCGCGGCGCGAGGCGCCGGTGATGGCGACGTCCGGGCCGTGGCTGGAGAACACGCCGTGGCCGGCGACGTGGTGGAACCTCAACGTCCAGCTCGAGTACTGGCTCATCCACGGTTCGAACCACCTGGAGCTCGACGCCGTCAGCTACGCCCTCGACAAGTACCGGGCGAATCTCAGCAGCCAGGTGGCGACGCCGTACCAGGCCGACTCCGCGGGCATCCCGCGCACGACCGACATGACGCTGCTCAACGGCGTCTCCAACGCCACGAGCGGGTTCCCCGTCGGTGTCCCGGGCCAGGACCCGCCGACCCCGGAGGTCGGCAACCTGACCTGGGCGCTGCACAACGTGTGGCTGTCCTACCGCCACACGATGGACCGGAAGCTGCTGTCGGGCACGCTGTTCCCGTTGCTGCGCAAGGCGATCAACTACTACCTGCACTTCCTCGCGCCGGGCCCGGACGGCAAGCTGCACCTGCCGCCGACGTTCTCGCCCGAGTACGGCGTCGACGCGCCGGACTGCAACTACGACCTGTCGTTGATCCGCTGGGGCTGCAAGACGCTGCTGGAAACCGCGCCCGGAGACTCGCTGGCGCCGAAGTGGCGGAACGTCCTGGCTTCTCTGGTGGACTACCCGGCCGACGCGAACGGGTACATGATCGGCGCGGGTGTGCCGTTCGCGAAGTCGCACCGGCACTACTCGCACATGCTGCAGATCTACCCGCTCTACGACGTCACGTGGGAGCAGCCGGAGCACCGGCAGATCATCGAGACGTCGCTGAACCACTGGGTCGGCTTCGAGGGCGCGCTGCAGGGGTACACGTTCACCGGCGCGGCGTCCATCTCGGCGCAGATGCTGCGCGGCGAGCAGGCGGCGTTCTACCTGGGCGAGCTGCAGCGCCGGTACATCCAGCCGAACACGATGTACAAGGAGTCGGGGCCGGTCATCGAGACGCCGTTGTCGGCGGCGAAGTCCATGCAGGACATGCTGGTCCAGAGCTGGGGTGGCGTGGTCCGGCTGTTCCCGGCGGTACCCGCGGCCTGGGGCGACATCGCGCTGCGGGACTTCCGCACCGAAGGCGCGTTCCTGCTCAGCGCGTCCCGGGCGGGCGGGAAGACGCGCTGGCTGAAGGTGCACAGCGAGGCGGGAGCGCCCTGCGTGCTGCGGCCGGGCATCGACGGCGAGCTGACGGTGACGGACGCGCGGGGCCGGTCGCGGCGCTGGCGGCGGTCGGCGAACGGGGACGTCCAGGTGGAGCTGGGCCGCGGTGAGGACGCCTTCGTTTACCGGAAGGGGGATCGGCCGGACTTCGGGGTGCGGCCGGTCGCGCCGGGCGGGGCGAGCGCGCCGTGGGGGTTGCCGTGAGGGGCTGATCGGGCAGGCTTTCCGCGTTCGCGCCCGGCGAGCTTGCTCGCACGGCAGAATGGGCTCCCTGACGAGGGGAGCGGGGATGAGCGAGCCGGGGGAGCCGGGGCAGCGGCCGGGCTGGGACAGTCCGAACGGGGCACCGGCCCCGCCGCCGGGGTACGCCGCAGGTGGGCCGCACCAGCCCTACCAGCAGTTCTCCCAGTACCCGCAGTGGCAGCCGCCGGTGCCGCCGAAGAAGACCTCGCCCGCCGCCGTCGTGCTGATCGCCGGCTCGGTCGTCGTCGTCATCCTGATGGCGCTGGCCTTTCTGGCCTGGGGCTACCCCGGGTTCCTGCGCGAGCCGGACGCCAAGGGCGCCATCGGGACCTCGCCCGCCACGTCGTCGACGGTCGCGTCGCCGACCTCGGTGACCACCGTCCCGAGTGCCCCGGCGGCGCGGCCGGGCGGCGCGCGGGCTCCGCTGCCGCAGCGCACGAAACCCTTGGCCGACCCGGTGACCTGCGCCTTCACACCGGACCCGGCCTCGCCGGCGCCGAAGAAGGTCGCCCCGCCGCCCGACGGCCCGGCGTCGTCGTCCGGCACGGCCCGGGTGTCCCTCGCGACGAGCGCCGGCGACATCGGCCTCACGCTCGACCGCGCGCTCGCCCCCTGCACCGTGGTCAACTTCCTGAGCCTGGTGAAGCAGGGGTTCTACGACGGCACGGCGTGCCACCGGCTGTCCGTGACGTCCGGGCTGCAGATGCTCCAGTGCGGCGACCCGGTGGGCGACGGCACCGGCGGCCCCGGCTACACGATCCGCGACGAGGTGTTCCCCGAGCTGACCTACGGCCGCGGCGTCGTCGCCATGGCGAAGACGGCGGCGCCCGATTCGGGTGGGTCCCAGTTCTTCCTGGTCTTCGGCGACGTCCGGATCTCGCCGGAGTACACGGTGTTCGGCAGCATCGACGACCCGGGCCTCGGCGTCCTGGACAACGTCGCCCGCGGCGGCATCGACCCGGCCCGTCCCGGCATCGGCGACGGCAGCGGCCCCCCGAAGATCCCGGTCACCTTCACCCAGGTCACCACCCCGTGATCGAGCGGGCATTAGGTGTGATCAGAGGGGCATCACATGTGATTGGCGGGGCATCACGTGCGATGCCCCGCCAAACACGGTTGATGCCCGTTCAATCACACGTGATGCCCCTTCAAGCACGGTCGAGGAGGGACTTCAGGGCGGTGAGGAGGGCGTTCGCGGCTTCCGGGGTGGCCGAGGTCTGGCGCCAGGCGACGTAACCGTCCGGGCGGATCAGGAGGCAGCCGTCCTCGTCGATGCCGCTGAGACGGGACCAGTCGCCGTACGCGTCGCGGCCTTCCGGGTCGCCGACGCGGACCGCGCGCAGGTCGAGGCCCAGCTCGGCGCCCACCTTGGCCGCCGCGTCGCGCCACGCCGTGCCGGTCAGGCCGGTGAACACCGTCCAACGGCCGCCGCCGACGAGGTCCAAAGTGGACACCCGGCGCCCGTGCGGGCCGACCAGCCACGCGTGCGGCAGCTTCGCCCCCGGCTCGGTGCTCGGCCGGTGGAACAGCTCGGGATCGCGCTCCGCCGGCGCCACGACCCCGTCGGGCAGCACCGCGTCCGAGGCGTACCGCTGGTCCAGCTCGACGCCGTGGGCGTTGAACTCGTAGTGCTTCAGCTCGATGGCCTTCTCCAGCTCACGCCGTTTCCGCGCGCCCTCGGCCGTGGGCGCGAGGCAGGTCTCGAGCCCGGCGGTGATGCCGTCGGCGTCGGTGTCGCCGTTGATGCCCAGCGCGGCGAAGATCGGCCCGAACTGGTCGCGGCTCAGGTTCGCGCGGTCCACGATCTGCTTGCCGACGGGCGCCCGCTCGGCGCTGTAGCTGTCCAGCAGCCCTTCGCCCGCTTCGCCGCGAAGCACCATCGCGAGCTTCCACGCGAGGTTGTAGGAGTCCTGGATCGAGGTGTTCGAGCCCAGCCCGTTGGACGGCGGGTGCCGGTGCACCGCGTCCCCGGCGCAGAACACCCGGCCGTTGCGGTATTCCGTCGCGTAGTTGTGGTTGACCGTCCACAGCGACGTCGAGGTGATCTCGACCGCGAGCGAAGGGTCGCCGACCAGGTCGCGCACCAGCCGCGTCGCCTCTTCGACGTCGACCTCCGGCGGCGCCTGCTCGATGTCGTAGCCCCAGGTCAGCAGCCATTCGTTCCACGGCCGCACCATCCGGACCAGGCCCATCCCGATCCCGCCGAGGTGCGCGCCGGGCCGCATCACCCAGTACAGGACGCTCGGGCGGTGCGCCACGTACGGCGTGAGGTCGGCGGTGAACGTGATGTTCATGCTGCCCGCCTTGCCGGTCTGCCCGGCGATCGGCAGGCCGGCTTGCTCGGCGACGCGGCTGCGCGCGCCGTCCGCGCCGATCAGGTACTTGGCGCGCAGGGTGAACTCGTCGCCGCGGACGCGATCGCGGAACCGCGCGGTGACGCCGTCGTCGTCCTGGGTGAAGTCGAGGAACTCCGTGTCCAGCCGCAGTTTCGCGCCGCGCGCGGCGGCTTCGCTCGCCAGGATCGGCTCGAGGTAGGTCTGCGGGAGGTCGATCATGTGGCACGGGCTGGCCGCGCCGTACTCGGCCGCCGAGGCGTCGCCGGTGCCCCAGCTGCGGATGCGGCCGATCTCCGGCCCGGTCAGGGACGTGCAGAGCACGGTGTCGCCCATCAGCTCCGGTGGCGTGCCGACGGCCAGGGCCTTCTGCTCGACGCCGAGGTCGCGCAGCACCTCCATGGTGCGCTGGTTGGTGATGTGCGCGCGGGGCGTGTTGGCCGTCCAGCCGTACTTGGTGGTGAGCACGGTCGGCACGCCGTAGGTGGCGAGCAGCAGCGCGGCGGATCCGCCGGCCGGCCCGCTGCCGACCACGATGACGTCGGTGTCGTAGCTCATTCGCTGCTCCCTGAGATGCGGAAGGTGAACTCGAGCCGGCGCCCGGCTTCCCCGGGCTGCTCGGCGAAGTCGACGATCAGGCCGTCCTTGACGCCGAACACGGTGTCGGAGTCGAGGTACTCACCGCCGGCGACGAACAGCTGGGTGATCAGCGTCCGGTAGCCGGGCTTGGCGATCATGAAGTGCACGTGCGGCGCGCGGTAGGGGTGGCGGCCGACGGCGTCGAGCATCTGCCCGACCGGGCCGTCGGCGGGGATCGGGTACGCGCTCGGCACGATCGTGCGGAAGCGCAGCCGGCCCTCGGTGTCGGTGCGGAAGCGGGCGCGCAGCACCGGACCGTCCACGTCGGGCAGCTGGACGTCGTAGAAACCGTCCTCATTGGACTGCCAGACGTCGACGATCGCGTCCGGGACGGGCCGGTCGTCGGTGTCGGTGACGCGGACGTCGGTCCACAGTGGAGTCCCGGGCAGCCCTTCGGCCAGGTCGGCGCCCTGCGGGGTCTCCGGGGGACCGTCCACGTAGAACGGGCCGAGCACGGCCGACGGCGTGGTGTCGGGCGTGCGCGAGTTGGTCAGGACGTCGACGACGCTCGACACGCCGAGGGTGTCCGACAGCAGGATGAACTCCTGCCGGGTGTCGGTGGTGAGGTGGCCGGCGCGGGTCAGGAAGCCGATCGCGTACTCCCACTCGTCCTGCGTGAGATCGGTGCGGACGGCGTAGCCGTGCAGCGTCTCGACCAGGTCCGTGAGGAGTGCGCGGACGCGGTCCGGCGCGGCGGCGAAGCTGTCGACGACCTGTTTCGTGAGCGCCTTGAGGCTCGGGGGCGCGGCCGGGCGGGTGCCGTTCAGGGCTTGGCGGAGCAGGTCCGCCTCCGGCTCGCCGGCGATGTCGGCTTCGGTGAGCCCCAGCTCGGCCAGCGAGTGCGGGATCGGGAGGCTGTGCGCGAGTGCGAAGACATTGCCGGCGTCGGCAAGTCCCTTGTGGGCCATGACGTACGGGAGGAGGACGGCGTGCGTTTCCGCGTGCGGCAGGCCGAACTTCCCGCCGAGGAGATGGCACAGCTTGTGGTGCAGGCCCATTTCGACGGCGTCGAGGCAGGTGCCGGCCAGCCAGGCGCCGCGCAGGGCGTCGGTGCGGGCGTCCACATCGGACGGATTCTGCGCTATCCGCGGCAGGGCGCTGGTGAGCAGCCTTGACGCCTCGGCCGCGAGCAGGTCGGTCATCGGGTTCGCGTCGGGGGCGTAGCGGGCCTCGACGGCGTGGGCGAGCGCGTTGAGCCCGCTGGCGGCGGAGAAGGGCACGGGCAGCCCGAGCGTGAGGTCGACGTCGTAGACGACCGTTTCCGGCCGGACCTTCGGGGTCTTCTGGGTGGTCTTGCGGCCGTCGGCGGTCTGACCGAGGACCTCGGTGAGCTCGGAGCCCGCATAGGTCGTCGGGACGATCAGCTGCGGCAGGTCGGTGTGCAGGGCGATCGCCTTGGCGAGCCCGGTGGCCGACCCGCCGCCGACGGCGACGACCCCGTCGACATCGTGCTCGGCGACGACCTTGAGCGCGCGCTCGGTGACGTCGACGGGGGTGTGCATGGCGGCGTCTTCGAAGCGCGCGGCCAGCAGCGGGCCGAGGACGTCGGCGGCCTGGCCGGCGTACCGGGGGCTGCTGACGAGCAGGACGCGCCGGAGTCCGAGGCGGCGGGCCTCGTCACCGAGGCTGCCGAGCGTGCCGCGGCCGAAGACCACCCGGACGGGGTTCGCGGCGTAGGTGAACGAGGTCATGCGGGGGAGTATCCGGCTGCGGCGGGGCGCGGTCCTGCACGTTCGTGCTGCGGGGCGGCACGAAACGCGCGTGGCGGAGCCGTGATCGGAGCCGGAACTCACGTGATTGAGGCCGGAACTCGCGTGATTCGGGCCGAAACTCGCGAGTTACGGCCTCAGTCACGCCGGTCACGGGTCTGATCACGCGAGTCACGGCCTCGATCACGCCGGTCACGGCTCTGAGCACGCGAGTTGCGGGTCAGCCTGCCCGGCGCAGTGCCGCCGGCGTGGTGCCGAGCTGGGCTCGCAGCACCCGCGTCAAGTGTTCCTGGTGGGAAAATCCGCAGCGGGCCGCGATCTCGGCGATCGGGTCGTCGCCCGTGCGCAGCAACAGCCCCGCCTGCTCGACCCGCAGCCGCAGCAGGAACCGGTGCGGGGGCAGGCCCGTGCGGGCCTTGAACTGCCGCGAAAACTGGCTCACGCTCAGCCCGGCGAGCGCGGCCAGCTCCGCCAGCGGCACCGGCTCGGCCAGGCGCTCGGCCATCAGGTCGCGGACCCGCGTGAACTGCCGGTCGGAGAGACCGCGCGCCGGGGCGGGCTCGCGGGCCGGGCCGGCGTCGTGGCGGCGGACCAGCTGCGCCGCGATGAGCGCGCCCAGCTGGTCGGCGTAGGTGCGGGCGCCCGGCTCCCAGTCGCGGACGACGCCGTCGAGGCCGAGCACCAGCTGTTCGAGCAGTGGGTCGGAGCTGCCGAGCTCCTCGGCGAGCCGGATCGGCGCGTGCTCGCCGGCGGCTTCCTGCACGGCGTCGTCGGCGATGTACACGTGCACGGTTTCGAGCTCGCCGCCGAGCTCGACCGACAGATCGGCGTGCGACGGTTGCAGGAACAGCCCGCCGGCGGGCATCCGCCGGCTGCGCTCGCGCGGGGTCCCGACGCCGCGCCGGACCGTCACGGGCCCGTCGAGGTGCAGGATCAGCTGGTGGCTGCGAGCGGCCGCGAACTCGGCGCGGTAAGGACGTTCCCGCTGCTTGGAGACGTAGACCCGGTCCCAGCCGAGCCCGGCGCTGGTGCGTTCGGGCCGGACCCAGGGCAGCGCGAGGATGCCGTTGGTGTCGGTCAGCCCGAGTTCGCCCACGCCTGCCTCCTCGACGTCGAGGCTGCCCGCGATGGTACGCGAACCTCGGACGTGCGCCGGGCGTCTTCCCTGCAGTCCGTTCGAGTGCTGGAGACCCCTTGCCGTTCACCTTCGCCCACCCGGCCGCCGTGCTGCCGCTGGCTCGCCGGCTGTGGCTGCCGGGCCTCGTCGCGGGCTCGCTGGCGCCCGACGTCGCCTACTACGTGCCGGTGCCCGGTGGCGAGCTCACCCACGAACCGCTCGGTCTCGTGACGATGGACCTGCTGCTGGGGGTCCTGCTGGTCGTGGCCGGCCACGCCGTGCTCGGGCCGGTCCTGGCGCTCGGCCCGGCAGGCCTGCGGGACCGGGTGGCCCGGCCGGCCGTGCGCGTGCGGTGGCCCGGAGCGGTGGTGGCGATCGTGGTGGGAGCGGCCACCCACCTGCTCTGGGACGCCTTCACGCACACGGCCGGCTTCATGGTCCGGCACTGGCCGCTGCTGCGGGTGCCGGTGACCGGGCCGCACCGGTTGTACAACGTCGTCGGCTACGTCTCCTCGGTGCTGGGCCTCCTCCTGCTCGGAGTCGCGGCGACGCGCTGGTACCGCCGGACGCCGCGCGCGGACCGGGCCTGGCCGGTGCTCTCGCGAGCCATCCGGACGGTCGCGTTCGCCGGGCTCACCGTGGGCCTGCTGGCCGGTGCGCTGCTCGGCCTCACCGACCCGGTGAGCCGGGTGAGCGGGTACGACTGGGTGCGGTGCCTCCTGCTCGGCGCGGTCCGCGGGTTCGCCCTTGCCGCGGCGGCCTACGTCCTCACCTGGACGGTCGCCTCACGTACCCAGCCAGTCGGCTCGCGTACCCAGGCAGTCGGCTCACGAGCCGACTCTCCAGGTACGCGAGCCGACTCTCCAGGTACGCGAGCCGACTCTCCAGGTACGCGAGCCGACTCTCCAGGTACGTCAGCCGACTTGGGTGGTACTCAGCCTGGGGCGGCTCGGCCGTGGCGCCAGTAGCCCAGGAACGCGATGTCGGACTTCGCCCAGCCGCGGTCCCGCACCAGGTGACGGCGCACCCCCGTGGCCAGCGCCGCCTCCCCGGCGACCCACGCGTAAGCCCGCTCGCCGGGCAGATCGGCCGCGAGCACCGTCGTGAGGGCGAGCGCGCCGGGACGGCCACCGGAGCGCGGCAACCAGTGCACCCGCACCCCCGGCGGCGCCGAGACGACCCGGACGTCCGCGGCCGACGGCACCTCCAGGAACACCTCCGCCACCGGATCGTCCGCGGCGCCCTCGAGGATCGCCGGGACCGCGCTCTCGTCCCCGGCCAGCAGGGCGACGCACCTTCGGGATCAATCAGACGTCCAGCACGAGCCGAGGCGACAACGCCCGGGACACGCACGCGTACATCCGCCCGGCGGGCGCGCCGATGTCGTCGCGGTGCTCGGGTTCGCCGTCGAGAACCGACAGCTCGCAGCTCCCGCAGACGCCTTCGCGACACCCGGAAGGCACTGGTCGCCCAGCGTGGTTCAACGCGTCGAGCAGCGACTCGTCGGCCGGGACCTGGATCGTCGCCCCGGACCGCGCGCACACCACCTCGAACGGCGTGTCGGGCCCGAAGACGCGCCGCGTGGGCTCGAAGCGTTCGACGTGCACCCGCGGGAAGATCGCTTCGGCCGCCTCGATCATCGACGCCGGCCCGCAGCAGTAGACCTCCGGTTCCGTCGGCAGGGTCGTCAGATCCGGCCGCCCGTGATCGAAGAGAGAAACTCGGTCGCCATACGTGGCAACGAGTTCCGCCGCGAACGGCATGGTCGAAGCCGAGCGCCCCACGTACACCAGCGAAGCGGCGGCTCCGGCGGAGACGGCCGCCCGCAGCATCGGCACGATCGGCGTGATCCCGATCCCGCCGGCCAGGAACAGGTATTCCGATGCCGGCTGCAGCGGGAAGTGGTTGCGCGGCGCGGAAACCTCGAGTGTCCGGCCCGGGCGGAGGTACCGGTGGACGTACTCCGAGCCGCCCCGGCTCAGCGGATCGAGCCGGACCGCGATCCGGTACGCCGAGAGCTCGCCGGGGTCACCGCACAGCGAGTACTGCCGCGTCAGCCAGTTCGGCAACGCGAGGTCGACGTGCGCGCCCGGCTCCCACGCTTCGAGGGGCCCTTCGTCGCCCCGCAACACCAACGAGACGACGTCGTCGGCGACGCGCTCGACGCGGTCCAGCATCGTTTTCTGCATGGTCAGTACAACTTCCGGTAGCTGTCTTCGAGGAGCTGCTCGAACACCGCCGGGTCGACGGCCACGCCCAGCTGGTCGGTGACGATCTCGCCGGCCGACGGCAGCTCCGCGGCCAGCGCCTGGCTGGCCGGGTCCCACAGCCGCGACCGCAGCAGCGCCCGCCCGCAGTGGAAGTACGTCTCGGCGACGTCGACGATGATCGCCAGCATCGGCGCCTTGGCTTCGGTGCGCATCCGGGCGAGCACGTCCGGGTCGTCGGTGACGTACGCGCTTCCGTTGACGCGCAGGGTTTCCCGCACGCCGGGGATGAGGAAGAGCAGGCCGACGCCGTCGTTCTCGGCGATGTTGCGGAACGAGTCGGCGATCTTGTTGCCGGGCCGGTCGGGCAGTGCGAGCGTGTGCTCGTCGAGGACCTTGACGAAGCCGGGGTAGTCGCCGCGGGGCGAGCAGTCCGTGCGGCCCGCCGCGTCGGCCGTGGCGAGCGCGAGGAACGGGGCGTGGGCGATGAAGCGGCGGGCGTGCTTGTCGACGTGGTCGAGCTTCTTGCCCTCGAGCATCTCTTCGGGGGCGCCCAGCCGGCTCCGGACCTCCGCCATGGAGACCCGCCGGTACCGTGTGCTCAGCGTGTTTGTGCTGGTCATGGCATAATTATGAGCAAATATTCAGGTCTTGCGCTACTCGCTTTTCGAGGCGCGCCGAAGGGAGCGACGTGTCGTCGGACCAGCGCCGCATCCAGCCACGTAAACAGCCGCGGCAGGTCCGCGCCGAGCTGACCCGGCAGCGGATCCTGACGGCGGCTGCTCACGTTTTCGGCGAGCACGGCTACGCCGCCGGCACCACCAACCGCATCGCCGAGCGCGCCGGGATCTCCATCGGCTCGCTGTACCAGTACTTCCCGAACAAGGACGCGATCCTCGCCGAGCTGCTCGTCCGGCACCTCGACGACGGCATGGCCATCGCCGAGCGGGTCCAGGGGGAACAGCTGCCGGGCCCGATCGAGGAGATCTTCCGCGTCTTCGTCCGCGGTGCGATCGAATCCCACCTCGACGAGCCCCGCTTGCTGCGGATGCTGCGGGAGCAGGCGCCGCAGACGAACGAGCTGCTGGAGAAGGTCGAGCGGATGAAGCGATCCCTGATCGCGTACATGCGCGACCTCTTGGACGAGCACCCCGAGGTCGTGCTGGCCGACACGGACACGGCCGCGCGGCTCATCGTCACGACGGTCGAGCTGGTGATCCACCAGCTGGTGGCCGACCACGAGCCGGTCGACCACGGGCGGCTCGAGGACGAGCTGGTCGCGATGCTGACGCGCTACGTGCGGGGGTGACTGGTCAGGCGCCCGCGCGGCGGGGTCATCAGCCGCGAACACCGCCGGTCGTCGGGCTGCGGCCGGCCGACGGCCACGAGGTCGTGGTGAAGGCCAGCCGAGAGCGAGGTGCGCTCGAACAGCACCTCGACCGGGCGGCTCCCCAGGTGCTCCTCGCACCACCGCGAAATCACCGCTCCCTGGCCACCAGCGCCGCCTGGGTGCGGCTCGTGACGCCCAGCTTGGCCAGCACGTTCCCGACGTGCACCTTGACCGTCCGCTCGGCCAGCCGCAGCCGCGTCGCGATGTCCCGGTTGGACAGTCCTTCGCCGAGCAGCTCCAGGACGTCCCGTTCGCGCGGGGTCAGCGCGCCGCCGCCGCTCAAGGCCGAGGCCACCGCCGGGCTCAGCGCGGTCACGCCCTGGTGGGCGGCGCGGACGGCGGCCGCGAGCTCGTCGCCGGAGGAGTCCTTCAGCACGAACCCGGCCGCGCCCGCGGTGAGCGCTTCGCGGATCTCGCGGGGACGGCCGACCGTGGTCAGCATGAGGACGCGCGGCGCCGGGGTCCGCAGCCGGCGCAGGACTTCGAGGCCGTCCACGCCGGGCAGGTAGAGGTCGAGCAGGACGACGTCGGCCTCGACGGGCGAGGCCAGCAGTTCCGGCCCGCTCGCGTACTGCGCGACGACCTCGAGGTCGGGCCGCGCCCCGAGGATCAGGGCGATGCCCTCGCGCACGAGCGCGTGGTCGTCGACGACCTGAACCCGGATCATGCCGGGCACTCTACTGTCGGGCGCATGCGCCAGTCCCTCGTCACGACGGCCGCGGCCGCGGCGGTGTTCTTCGCCAGCGGCGCCTGGACCCCGCACCAGGGCTGGCTCGCGGCGCTGCTCAGCGCCGTCCAGCTGGTCCCGCTGCTGTGGTCGCGCCGCGCGCCCGCCGCCGTGCTGGTGGTCGTCACCCTCGCGACGGCCGGGCACCTGCTGCTCGACCAGCCGCGCAACACGATGTACGTGCCGGTGCTGCTCGCGCTCTACAGCACGCCGCGGCGGTGGCTCGCGGCCACGGCGGCGCTCGTCGTCGGCGGCGCCGTGTTCCCGGCGAAGGGCCCGCTCGACGGCACGGTCCTGGCCCTCACGATCTGCGCGGTCGCCTGGCTGCTCGGCGCCGAACGCCGGCGCGCGCTGGCCGACCGGGCCGAACGCGCGGCCCGGCGGCTGCACGACACCCTCGCCCAGACCACGGCCGTGATGCTCGTGCAGGCCGAGACGCTGCGCGCGGTCGGCGACCTGACCGACGCCGACCGCGAACGCCTCGACACGCTCCTGGCCGCCGGGCGCGGCGCCCTGACGCTGGTCCGGCGCACGCTCGACGACCTCCGCGAGGACGAAGACCGCGCCCCCGACCTCGCCGACGTGCTGGCCCGGCTGCGCACCGCGGGCCTGGTCCTCAACCGCGACCCGGTGCTGCCCGCGCTGCCGCGTCCGGTGCGCGAGCTGGCCGAGCGGTTCGTCGCGGAGACGGCGGTGAACGCCTTGCGGCACAACGGTCCCGGGGTCCGTCTCCGGTTCGACGTCGAAACCGGCGACCGGGTGACGATCACCGCGCGCAACCCGCTCAAGGGCAGTCCACGCGCGGGCGGGGGTTATGGCCTCGCCGGGCTCGCGGAGCAGGCCGTGGCGGCCGGGGGAGCGCTGACGCACGGGCCGCGGGACGGCGAGTGGGTCGTCAGTGTCGAGCTGCCAGCAGCTGCGACACGGTCACGAACCGGTAGCCGCGCTGCTTGAGCCGGTCGACGACCGGCCCGATCGCCTGCCGCGTCTGCTCGCGCGAGCCGTACATGGCGTGCAGCAGCACGATCGAGCCGGGCCGGACCTGGTCGAGCGTGGTGCGCTCGACGGTGGCGGCGTCCGGGGTGCCGGCGGAGTCCGGCTCGACGTCCCAGGTGATCGTGGTGCGGTCGTGTTCGGCGAGGTAGTGCGGGAGGGCGAAGAGCTTCTTGCCGTTCGGCGGCCGGAACAGGATCTCGCCGGTGTAGCCGGACGTCCGGATGAGGGCGTCGGTGGCTTCGACCTCGTCGGCGACCCAGGCCGGCGTCACGCCGATCATCCGCTCGTGCGAGAAGCTGTGGTTGCCGATTTCGTGCCCCGCCGCGGCGATGTCGCGCGCGAGATCGGGGTGCGCGGCGATGTCCCGGCCGATGAGGAAGAAGGTCGCCGGGACCTGGCGCCCGCGAAGCGTGTCGAGGATGGCTTGCGTTCCCGCGGGGTCGGGCCCGTCGTCGAAGGTGAGCGCGACGACCTTCTCCGTGGTCTCGACGCGGTTCACGAGGGTGCCGAAGAACTGGAAGGTCCGCGACTTCGACACCTCGAACAGCGTGAACGCGGCAGCGACGACGACCACGAGCACGCAGGCCACGACGATGGTCCACTTCCGCGCACGACGGGATTTCAAGATCATGCGGCCACCCTGGCTTCACCCGAAGAGACGAGGAAGCCGCGAAGGTACTAGTACCTCCGCGGCTTCCGTAAGTCCGTCACAGCGGGTTGAAGACGCCCAGGGGAGCGGTGCAGAACGGGCCGCCGACGTACTCGGCCGCGGCCCCGGTCGGCGCCGGGCGAGAAGCCAGCTGCTCCGCGTACACCTCGGCGTCGTCCAGGGACTTGTAGCCCAGCGCCTCCGCCTCCGCCAAGGAGTAGATCCGGCGCGTGTTGTCCGAGACGCCCCAGATCAGCCGGTACCCCGGCGACGGCGCGGAAAGACAAGCCTCGAACAGCCGGGCGCCGTCGTCCGGCGACAGCCACGTCGTCAGGCCGCGCGGGCCGAGCGGCAACGGCGTCTCGAAGCACGAGCCGATCCGGATCACGATCACGTCCATGCCGAAGCGCGAGTGGTACAGGCTCCCCAGCGCCTCGATCGCCGCCTTGGAGACGCCGTAGTACGTGTCCGGGCGCGGCGAGGAGTCCGCCGGGAGATCGGAGTCGTTGCGGCGGAAGCCGACCGCGTGGTTGCTGGAAGCCAGGATCACCCGCGAAATCCCCGCCGACCGCGCCGCCTCGAGGACCGTCTGCGTCCCGTTGATGTTGACGTCGAGGGTCGCTTCCCACGTGTTCTCGCGGCTGTGCCCGCCGAGGTGGATCAGCGCGTCGGCACCTTCGCACGCCGACGCCATCGCCGCCGGGTCGGTCACCGACGCCGTCACGACCTCTTCGGAGGCGTCCGACGCCGTCTGCGGGGCCAGGTCGAGCAAGCGCAGCACGCGGCCGTCGCGCTTCAGGCGGGGGCGCATCAGGGTGCCGACGACACCCGCCGACCCGGTGATGAGCACACGCTGGTCCGTCATGGAGTTCCTTCCGTAACAGGTAATGGCGGCGGTCAGCGAATCCCGGCCCGGCGCAGCTGCTGCCCGAGCTCGGCGGTGATTTCGGCGAGCAGCTCGCCGACGCGCTGCGCGTCGGCGTCGGTCACCTGGGAGATCGGCATCGAGCAGCTGATCGCGTCGGTGCCCGGGATCCGGTAGGGGATCACCGCGGCGACGCACCGGACGCCGAGGGTGCCTTCCTCGATCTCGGCGGCGTACCCGCGCTCGCGGGTCGCGGCGCACTCGGCGTGCAGGCCTTCGAGCGTGGTGATGGTGTTCGGCGTCAGCGCGGTCAGCGCCGCCGGCATCAGCGCCTCGATCTCTTCCTGCGTCAGCTCGGCCAGCAGCGCCTTGCCCAGCGCGGTCGCGTGCGTGGGCAGCGTGCGCCCGACGCGCGAGACGAGGTGCGTGGAGCGCTGCGATTCGCGCGTCTCCAGGTAGACGACCTCGGTGCCGTTGCGCCGCGCGAAGTGCGCGGTGAAGCCGGTCTTCTCCCGGATGCGCTCCAGGGCCTCGGTGGCGAACGGGACGACGGCGTCGCGGTCCAGGTACGCCGTGCCGCAGATCAGCGCGCGGACGCCGAGGCGGTAGCGAGCGGTGTTGGCGTCCGCCTCCAGCCAGCCGGCCTCCAGCAGCGTCCGCAGCAGGCCGTGCAGCGACGAGCGCGGGAAGCCCGTGCGCGCGTGCAGATCCGAAAGGGAGAGCCAGACGTCGTTCGCCGCGAAGGTCTCGATGAGGTCGACCGCGCGCCGCGCGGACTTCACTCCCGAGGACTCGGCGGGGGCACCGTCGGTCACCGCCGGGTTGTCCACCTTCTGCGGCATTTGTGTGCCTCCGTCCGGCCGTTGACTTGTGACTCCGGCCATATTAGCGTCCCGAACAACGTTCTTATGGATGAACATAATCACTATAACAGACTCCGTTCATGGATGTGAACATCTCCTTCGAGACCGCATCGGCGTGGACGCGGAAAGGAGCCTGCGGTGCACGCACTCGACTGGACGATGGTCTGCGCGTACTTCGCGCTGATGATCGTGATCGGCTGGTGGTCGCACAAACGGGTGAGCGACGTGAAGGACTTCTTCACGGCCGGCGGCAAGATGCCCTGGTGGCTGGCCGGCATCTCGCACCACATGTCCGGCTACAGCGCCGTGCTCTTCGTCGCGTACGCGGGCGTCGCGTACACCAGCGGCGTCACCGTGTACTTCTGGGGCTTCGCCAGCATCGGCATCGGCGTGGGCATCGGCAGCTGGCTGTTCGCCGCCCGCTGGAACCGGCTGCGCTCGAAGCTCGGCGTCGCCTCGCCGCTGGAGTACCTGGCCAAGCGGTACAACGTGCCCACGCAGCAGGCGCTCGCCTGGAGCGGCAGCCTGCTGAAGATCTTCGACATCGCGGCCAAGTGGTTCGCCGTCGCGACGCTGCTGCACGTCTTCGCCGGGCTGGACTACAACCTCGGCATCCTCATCACCGGCGCCGTCACGCTCGTCTACTGCACCATCGGCGGGCTGTGGGCCGACGCGCTCACCGACTTCGGCCAGTTCGTCATCCAGGGCATCGCGGCGATCGTGATGATCGTGGTCGTGCTGGGCAAGCTGGGCGGGATCTCCGCGCTCTGGACGATGTGGGACAAGCTGCCCGAAAACCACCTCGACCCGGTGACGTCCAAGTACACCACCATCTTCTTGCTCGTTTACGTGCTCGTGAAGACGCTGGAGTACAACGGAGGCATGTGGAACCTGGCGCAGCGCTACATGGCGGCGCCGAACACCCACGAAGCCCGGCGCGGCGCACGGCTTTCGTCCGCGCTGTACCTCGTGTGGCCGCTGGTGCTGATGTTCCCGATGTTCGCGGCGCCGCTGCTCATCCCGGGCGTCAAGGACCCCACGCAGTCCTACGCGATCATGACGACCACGTTCCTGCCGCCGGGCCTGATCGGCCTGGTGCTGGCCGGGATCTTCTCGCACACCATGGCGATGGTCTCCTCCGACGCCAACGCGATCTCCGCGGTGATCACCCGCGACATGATCCCGGCGATGTTCCGCCGCACCCGGCAGTGGACCGACGTCCAGGGCCTCAAGGCGGCCCGGATCACCACGGTGATCTTCGTCGCGCTGACGATGCTCGTGGCCACCCAGGCGCAGAACCTCGGTGGCGTGCTGCAGATCGTCGTCAACTGGGTCGCCGCGCTGATGGGCCCGATCTCGATCCCGCTGCTGCTCGGCATGCTGCCGTGGTTCCGCAAGTGCGGCCCGCGCGCGGCGCTGATCTCCTGGGCGGGCGGCCTGCTCGACTACGGCCTCTGCTACTACGTCTTCAACGCGAACCAGACGGTGCTCGTCGCCACGCCGATCCTGGTCTCGCTCGCCCTGTACGTCGGCCTCGGCCTGATCGCGCCCGAGCGCAGTGCGGTCGCCGATGAGATCGTCGACACCGTGAACACCGACGACGACGTCGACCGCACGAAGGAAGGCACAACCGTGCCCGCCTGACGCTGGCCACACCCGGCCGAAACCGATAAAGGACGAGAGAGCAGAAACTGATGGCACAGAACGAGATCGAGCTGGACGGCCTGCTGGCGTTCCCCCTCACCCCGTTCACCGAGGACCTCGAGGTCAACCTCGACGCGCTCGCGGAGAACGTGGAGAGCCACATCGCGGCCGGCGCCGGTGCGCTGTTCGTCGCGTGCGGCACCGGCGAGTTCAGCTCGCTCTCGCCCGCCGAGCACGCCTCGGTGCTCACCCGGTCGCGTGAGGTGGCCGCCGGCCGCGTCCCGGTCTGGGTGGGCGCCGGGGGCGGCGCGGCGGCGGCACGGGCCGGCATCGCGGCGGCCGAGGCCGGGGGTGCTGACGGCGTCCTGCTGCTGCCGCCGTACCTCGTTTCCGGGCCGCAGGCGGGGCTGGTCGACTTCGTCCGCTACGCCGTCGGCGACTCTTCGGTGCCGGTGATCGTCTACCACCGAGGTACCGGCGTGTTCAGCGCACCGGCGGCGGCTTCGCTGCTGGAGATTCCCTCGATCGTGGGCCTCAAGGACGGCTACGGCGACGTCGAGGTGATGACCCGGATCGTCACCACGATCCGGTCGCTGGACACCGAGCGGGCGCGGAACTTCCTGTTCTTCAACGGCTTGCCGACCGCGGAGGTCTCGGCCAAGGCGTACGCCTCGATCGGCGTCGCCCGCTACTCCTCGGCCGTGCACTGCTTCGCGCCCGAGATCGCGCACCGCTTCCACCGCGCGCTCGGCGAGGGTGACACCCGCGTGATGGACGCGCTGCTGACCGGCTTCTACCTGCCGCTGGTGGCGCTGCGGGACGAGACGCCCGGTTTCGCCGTGTCCCTGGTCAAGGCCGCCGCCCGGTTGCGCGGCGACAAGGTCGGCCCGGTCCGGCCGCCGCTGGTCGAGCCGACACCGGAGCAGATCCACCGGCTCGAGAAGGTCGTGGAGGACGGCTTCGTCACGCTGAAGGCGCTGGGCTGATGAAGATCCTCGATGTGGTGCTGACGCCGGTCGCGTTCGCCGACCCGCCGCTGCTCAACGTCATGGGCGTGCACGAGCCGTTCGCGTTGCGCAGCGTCGTGCAGGTCAAGTGCGAAGACGGCGTCGTCGGGCTCGGCGAGTCCTACGGCGACGACGCGTTCCTCGGCGAGGTGCGCAAGGTGCTGCCGCAGCTGCGCGGCCACGACGTCTTCGACCTGCCCGGCCTGCAGCGGCTGGTCGCGCGGGCGCTCTCGGACACGGTCCTCACCGACGCCCACGGGCTGATCGGCGGGTTCTCCATCCGCAAGACCGTCGCGAGCGTCTACTCGCTGTTCGAGGTCGCGTGCCTCGACGTGCAGGGGCAGTACCTCGGCCGCTCGATCACCGACCTGCTCGGCGGCAAGGCGCGTGACGCCGTCGAATTCTCCGCGTACCTGTTCTACAAGTACGGCCAGCACGTCGACGGCCGTGAGGACTCCTGGGGCGAGATCACGACGCCGGAGACGCTGGTCGGCTCGGCGAAGCGGATGATCGACGAGTACGGCTTCCGCTCGATCAAGCTCAAGGGCGGCGTCTTCGAGCCCGCTCAGGAGGTCGAGGGGATCCGTGCGCTGGCCGAGGCGTTCCCCGGGCACCCGCTGCGGATCGATCCGAACGCCGCGTGGACGGTCGAGACGAGCATCGGGGTCGCGGCCGAGCTGGACGGCGTCCTGGAGTACCTCGAAGACCCGACCCCGGGCATCGAGGGCATGGCGCGGGTGGCTTCCGAAGCTTCGATGCCCCTGGCCACCAACATGTGCGTGGTCAACTTCGGCGACATCGACCCGGGCTTCCGGGCCCGCGCGATCGGCGTGCTGCTCTCGGACCACCACTTCTGGGGCGGCCTGCGCGCGACGCAGTCGCTCTCGACGACGTGCGAGAGCTTCGGCGTCGGCCTGTCGATGCACTCCAACAGCCACCTCGGCATCAGCCTGGCCGCGATGGTGCAGGTCGCCGCGGCGACCCCGCACCTGACCTACGCCTGCGACACGCATTGGCCGTGGAAGGTCGAGGACGTCATCGAGCCCGGCGTGCTGGAGTTCCGCGACGGTGCCGTGGCGGTGCCGCCGACCCCGGGCCTCGGCGTCAAGCTGGACGAGGACGCGCTGGCCCGGCTGCACGAGAACTACGTCCGATGTGGACTGACCAAGCGGGACGATGTGACTTACATGCGCAAGTACGTTTCCGGGTTCGAGCCGAACACGGCGAGGTGGTGATCCGGTGAAGGTGACGGGATACGCCTACCCCTGGGACGTCCTGGAGGCCGGGTTCGCCGCGCGGGCCCGGGATCTCGGCGTCGACGAGGTGGCCGTGGCGCTGTCGTACCACAGCGCTCGCGCCGCGACGCCGTGGTCGGCCTCGGGGACTTCGGTCGTGGCTCGGCACGCGGCTTTCTACCGCCCGGTTTCCGGCCGGTGGGGGGCGCTGCGTCCGTCCACTCCGGACTGGGTGACGTCGGCGGACTCCGGTGGTGACGCCGTCCGGCTGCTCAACGAAGCCGGGATCCCGGCCGCCGGGTGGATCGTGCTGACCCACAACTCCCAGCTCGGCTACGAGCACCCGGACGTCGTGGTGCGCAACTGCTTCGGCGAGGCCTACCCCTGGGCGCTCTGCCCTTCGCAGCCCGCGGTGCGCGAGTACGCCGCGACGCTGACCGCGGAGGCCGTCGCCGGGCTGGAGCTGTCGTCGGTGATCCTCGAGGCCTGCGGCCCGCTCGGCGCGGTGCACCAGCACCAGCACGAGAAGACCGACGGCGTCTGGGCGCCCGCGGTGGCCCGGCTGCTGTCGATCTGCTGCTGCGACGCTTGCGCTTCTTCGTGGGACGTCGACGCCGAGACCGTCCGGGCACAGCTCGTCGAGGAGGTCCGCCGGCTGGTCGCCACCGGCGACCTCGGGGTGACGGCCGATGGCTTGCCGCCCTCGCTCGCCTCGATGCTGCTGCGCGTGCGGCAGCGGGCGACCGACGAGCTGCGGGCCGCGGTTTTGGCCGGGCTCCCGGAGGGCATCCGGATCGTGCTGCACGGCGCGCTCGACCCGTGGGTCACCGGCGCGCTGCCCGGGCTGACGCCGTCCGCCGCGGACGACGTCGACGCGGTCGTAGTGTTCGGGTGGGCGCCCGCGACGGGTGCCGACGCCGTCGCGGCGGCCCGGGAAGCCTTGCCCGAGCGGGTCGCGATCGGCAGCTACATCACCGCGGTCGCCGCCGCGCCGGTGCCGGACATCGCCGGGTACACCGGCGAGCTGGCCAAGGCGGGCGCCGCGGAGCTGCACCTGTACCACCTCGGCCTGGCCGGTCCGGGTCGCTGGAGCGACCTGGGCACGGCCACCGCCGCCGCCCACGAAACGCACTGAGGAGCTGTACCCGAAATGAGCCAGGCCACCGACGCCGCCACGCTCGAGAAGATCCTGACGGGGGCCGCCGCGGCCGCCCGCCCCGCCGCCGCGGCCACCCCGGCCGAACGCGCCCGCTGGCTGGTCGCCGCCGCCGACGCCCTCGACGCCGCCGCGGACGACCTCGTCCCGCTCGCGCACGCCGAAACCCATCTGCCGGCCACCCCGCGGCTGGCCGGCGAGCTGAAGCGCACGACGTTCCAGCTCCGCCTGTTCGCCGAGGTGCTCACCGACGGCGAGTACCTCGGCGCCAGCGTCGACCACGCCGACCCGGACTGGCCGATGGGCCCGCGCCCGGACATCCGCCGGGTCAAGACCGCGATCGGCCCGGTGCTGGTCTTCGCGGCCAGCAACTTCCCGTTCGCGTTCAGCGTCGCCGGCGGCGACACGGCGTCCGCGCTCGCCGCGGGCTGCCCGGTGGTCCTCAAGGCCCACCCCGGCCACCCGGAGCTGTCCGCGCTGACCGGCCGGATCGTGCGCGAAGCCCTGGTCGACGCGGGTGCGCCCGACGGCATCTTCGACGTCATCTTCGGCCAGGAGGAGGGCGTCACCGCCCTGAAGGACCCGCGGATCGCGGCGGCGTCGTTCACCGGCTCCATCCCCGGTGGGCGGGCGCTGTTCGACATCGCGAACGCGCGGCCGCGGCCGATCCCGTTCTACGGCGAGCTCGGCAGCGTCAACCCGGTCGTCGTCACCGAGGCCGCCATCGCCGCGCGCGGGGAAGCCGTCGCGAAGGGGTACGCCGGGTCGTTCAGCCTCGGCGCGGGCCAGTTCTGCACCAAGCCGGGCCTGGTGTTCCTGCCCGAGGACCACGGCCTGACGTCGGCTTTGCAGGACGCGTTGGACGGTGCCGCGGCCCAGCCGATGCTCAACGACCGCATCGCCGCCGGGTACGCCGACAAGCTGGCGCAGCTGCGGGAGGTGCCGGGTGTCGAGGTGGTGTCTTCCTCGGCTTCTTCCTCGCCCGCGTTCACGCCGACGCTGCTGGCCACCACCGGCAAGCAGTTCCTCGAAGGCGGCGACGCGGTGCACGAGGAGTGCTTCGGCCCGGCGTCGCTGATCGTCACCTACGCCGACCAGGCCGAGCTGCTGAGCCTGCTCGACGTCATCGAACCGGGGCTCACCGCCACGATCCACGGCGAAGAGTCCGATGTGGACTGGATCCGGCCGGTGCTGCCGGCGCTGAGCCGCATCGCCGGCCGGCTGCTGTGGAACGACTGGCCCACCGGCGTCACGGTGAGCTGGGCCCAGCAGCACGGCGGCCCGTACCCGGCCACGACGGCCCCGACCACGACGTCCGTCGGCACCGCCGCGATCGAGCGCTTCCTGCGCCCGCTCGCGTGGCAGGGCTTCCCGGACGCCCTGCTGCCCGAACCCCTGCAGGAGGCCAACCCCTGGCAGCTGCCCCGCCGCACCGACGGCTCCCGCTGATCCGCCAAACCCGAGCTTTCACGTGAAAGCTCCGACCTGGCCCCCGAGCTTTCACGTGAAAGCTCGGGGGTGATGCCCCACAACGCCGCCGCACAACTGAGTCCCCATTCCCCGCAAGCCGAGGATGTCTTCCTGGGAGGCATTGTCATGCCCGTGAACCGGAGAAACGCCCTGCGCGGCGGCGCCCTGGCGGCCGCTTCCACCGTGTTCCTCACCCGTCCCGTGTTCGCCGCCACGGCGGCGAACACGCAGAACGCCGCGAGTGGCGTGCCGGCCGCGACCGCGCCGATCGTCGCGGCCTACCGGCAGCTGCAGACCGGCATCAACCGGCCGTCGCCGGAACGCACCGAAGCGCTGGCCAACCTGGGTCGCGTCGCCAAGGCCTACAACGCGAGCCTGTCCGTCGCCGGCGGTGGCGCTCCACTGTGGACGGACCTGCCGCTCGGCCCGGGCAGCGACTACACGACGTCGATGTACGCCCGGCTGCGCGCGATCGCCGTCGACTGGGGCACGCCGGGCGGCGCGCTGGCCGGCGACCCGGCCGTGCTCGACCGGATCAAGGCGGCGCTCGAGCTGATCTACGCGAGCCAGTACAACCCGGACGTCGGCGAGATCGGCAACTGGTACACCTACGAGATCGGCGTCCCGTACTACGTGCTGCACACGCTTTCGGTGGTCGCCGACCAGCTGACCGCCGACGAGCTGGTCCGGTACGTCAGCCCGATCAAGCGGTTCGTCGGGAACCCGAACGTCCGCGCGAACAACCCGGCGCTCGTCGAGACCGGCGCCAACCGTGCGGACAAGGCCCTGATCTCCATCGTCGCCGGGGCGCTGATCGGCGACACCGCGTGGATCAAGACGGGCATCGACGCCCTCACCGACGTCGCCGGTGGGGGCGCGGCGAGCGTCGTCGCCAAGCTGGACCGCGCGGCGGGCGACGGCTTCCACGTCGACGGCTCGTTCATCCAGCACGACACCATCCCCTACCCCGGGCACTACGGCATCGTCCTGCTCACCGCCCTCGCCGGCGCCATCCACGTCACCGCGGGCACCGAGTTCGCGCTGCCGCAGCCGCTCAAGGACAAGATCTACGCGCTGGTCGCGGACAGCTTCGCGCCGTTCGTCTACGCGGGCGCGCTGATGGAGCCGGTCCGCGGCCGGATGCTGTCCCGGCAGGGGGAGACCGGGCACGACATCGGCCACCAGCTGACGGTCGCGACGCTCGTCCTGGCCCGCACCACCTCGGGGAAGACGAAGACCGACCTCAACGCCCTCGCCGCGAAGTGGATCAAGGAAGGCACGTACGCGCCGTTCCTCAAGATCCCCGACCCGGAGCGGTTCGCGCCCGGCCCGGACCTGGTGGCGACGCCGGGCATCGAGTTCGCGCAGGACATGCTGGCCTCGGGCGCGCGCCCCGCGCGGGTCG
The DNA here is from genome assembly GCA_049998055.1 of Amycolatopsis sp. cmx-4-37. Taxonomy (GTDB): domain Bacteria; phylum Actinomycetota; class Actinomycetes; order Mycobacteriales; family Pseudonocardiaceae; genus Amycolatopsis. The sequence continues at coordinate 71,363 of JAEBEK010000016.1, forward strand.
TCGCCACGCACCGGGACTTCGGCCAGCAGGACCGGATGGTGCACGTCACCGACGACTGGTCGGCGTCGCTCGGCGTCAGCTCGACGCGGATCTCGCGCTACGAGTCCATCAACGGCCAGAACCTCAAGGGCTACTACGTCGGCGACGGCGTGCTCTACACGTTACTGCCGAACGCCAAGGGCCACTACACCGACGCGTACTGGCCGACGGTCGACCCGTTGCTGCTGCCGGGCACGACCGAGAACGACGGCCCGGTGGACCCGAAGTTCGGCGGCGTGCCGGTCGGCCCGAACGCGCACACGGGCGGCGTCCGCTGGGACGACAAGCACGGCACCTACGCGTTCGACTTCAAGTCCTGGGACGGTTCCCTGGTCGCGAAGAAGTCTTGGTTCTTCACGCCGTCCGGGGTCGTCTGCCTCGGCGCCGGGATCACCAGCACCTCGGCGGCGAAGGTGCGCACGACGATCGAGAACCGCAACCTCGGCGAAGGCGGCCGCGGTGCCTTGACCGCGGACTTCCGGCGCGTCGCGACCGATCTCGGGAAAGCCTCCGCGCTTCGGCGGCCGCATTGGGTGCACCTGGAGAACGTCGGCGGGTACGTGCTGCTCGACGACGCTTCGGTGACGGCGTTGCGCGAGGACCGCACCGGCGCGTGGCGGGACATCGACACCGGCGCCAACACCAAGGGCACGACGACGCCGAACACGCGTCGCTACCAGAAGCTGGTGCTGGAGCACGGCGCCAAGCCGGTCGACGCGACTTACGCGTACGCGGTGCTGCCGGGCGCGTCGGTGGTCGGGACTCTCGCGGCCTCCTGGTCGTGGCAGGTGGGGGCCAACACCGCGACGGTCCAGGCCGTCCAGGTCGGCGACACACTGCTGGCGAACTTCTTCGCGGCCGGTTCGGTCGACGGCGTCCGCGTTTCGGGACCCGCGTCGGTCGCGGTGGGGCGGTCCGGGTACCGGCGCGTGCTGGCGGTTTCGGACCCGACGCAGACGCAGGACAGCGTCACAGTGACCGTCCACGGCAAGTCCGTCGTGGTGCCGCTCAAGGGCTCCTTCGGCGCGACGAAGGTCGTGCCCTTGTAAGTCGTCCTCCCCGCCGGGCCGGTGCCCCGACCCGGTCCGGCGGGGTCCCCACCTCGGTTAGGCTGGACGTCATGACCACCGCCGAGCACCTGGACGTGCTGATCGTGGGCGCGGGCCTGTCCGGCGTCGGCGCGGCCTGCCGGCTCCAGGAGCGGCTGCCGGGCAAGACGTACGCCGTGCTGGAGGCGCGCGACACCATCGGCGGCACGTGGGACCTGTTCCGCTATCCGGGCATCCGGTCCGATTCGGACATGTTCACCCTCGGCTACCCGTTCCGCCCCTGGAAGGACCCGAAGGCGATCGCGGACGGCCCGTCGATCCTGACGTACATCCAAGAGACGGCCGCCGCCCACGGCGTCGTCGACCGGATCCGCTTCGGGCACCGGGTCGTGCGGGCTTCGTGGTCTTCGCCGGACGCGCTCTGGACGGTCTCGACCGAGCACGGCGCGACGTTCACCTGCCGGTTCCTGTACCTGTGCAGTGGTTACTACTCGTACGAGTCCGGGCACGTCGTCGACTTCCCGGACCGGTCGGAGTTCGCGGGGGAGATCGTGCACCCGCAGCAGTGGCCCGCTTCGCTGGACTACTCCGGCAAGCAGGTCGTGGTGATCGGCAGCGGCGCGACGGCGGTGACCCTGGTCCCGGCGATGGCCGCGCGGGCCGCGCGGGTGACGATGCTGCAGCGCTCGCCGTCGTACATCGTGGCGCGGCCGGGGAAGGACGCACTGGCCGACCGGATCCGGGCGCTGTTGCCGGAGAAGCTCGCGCACCGGGTGGTGCGCGGCAAGAACGTGGTCATGGGCACGCTGTTCTTCCAGCTGATGCGGCGGCTGCCCCGCCGCGCGGCCCAGGCGTTGCGGGATCGCGTGGCGGCGCAGCTGCCCGCGTCGATCCCGGTGGACCCGCACTTCGTGCCGTCGTACGACCCGTGGGACCAGCGGCTGTGCCTGGTGCCGGACGCGGACCTGTTCCGGGCGCTGCGCTCGGGCAAAGCGAACATCGTGACGGACCGGATCGCGCGGTTCACGGCGTCCGGCGTTCTCCTGGGGTCGGGACGTTCGTTGCCGGCGGACGTCATCGTGACGGCGACGGGCCTGCGCCTGGTGGCGTTCGGCGGGATAGCGCTGACGGTCGACGGGCGCGAGATCTCTCCCGGTGACCAGCGGGCGTACAAGGGCATGATGTTCGGCGGCATCCCGAACCTGGCGTGGTGCGTGGGCTACACGAACAATTCGTGGACGCTGCGCGCGGACCTGACGTCCCAGTACGTGTGCCGGCTGCTGGGGTACCTGGACCGGCGCGGGTACGCGTACTGCGCGCCGGACGCGGCATCGGCGTCGTCGGCGGGCCGGCCGCGCCCGATCGTGGACCTGGCCTCGGGGTACATCAAAAGGGCCGCCTCCGGCCTGCCGAAGCAGGGTGAGAGGCGGCCCTGGATGATGCGCCAGAACTACTTGCTCGATCTGGCCGACATGCGGTTCAACCGCGTCGACGACGGAGTGATGCGCTTCAGCCGCGCGCGGGCCCGCGCGACCGCGTCGAATCAGCCCTGACGAGCCTTCTGACGCGGGTTGTCCTTGTTGATCACGAACACGCGGTTACCGCGCCGGATCACCTGGGCGCCCGGCTGACGGGCGAGCGAACGGACCGAGCTGCGAACCTTCATGGCGAGCCGTCCCTTCCTGGTCGGTGGTGCGGGCCCCGAGTGCGTCCCGCTCTCCTCTCAACCGCGCACCGGTGAGTTTCATTCCGCAACTCAGCTGGTCGCGCGGGCTGCCCACACCTGCAGGTCGTCACCTCGAATCGCCGCCGCCATCAGCTCCGGGAACTGGTCCGGCGTGCACGCGAACGCCGGGACCCCCAGCTCCGCCAGCGCCGCCGCGTTCTCGTGGTCGTACGACGGCGCGCCCGAGTCGGACAGCGCCAGCAGCGTCACCACCTGGACGCCCGCGCCGACCAGCTCGCCGACCCGGTGCAGGAGCTCGTCCTCGTCGCCCCCCTCGTACAGGTCGCTGATCAGCACCAGCAGCGTCTGCTCGGGCCGCCCGACCAGGCCCTGGCAGTACGCGATCGCCCGGTTGATGTCCGTGCCGCCGCCCAGCTGGGTGCCGAACAGCACGTCGACCGGGTCGGCGAGGTGCTCGGTCAGGTCCGCGACCTCCGTGTCGAACGCGACGAACGACGTCCGCAACGCCCGCATCGACGCCAGCACCGCGCCGAACAGCCCCGAGTACACCACCGACTCCACCATCGACCCCGACTGGTCCACGGCCAGGATGACGTCGCGCTGCACCGCCTGCTGACGCCGGCCGAAGCCGACCAGCTGCTCCGGCACGATCGTGCCCAGCTCGGGGGAGTAGTGCTTGAGGTTCCGGTGGATCGTGCGCGCCCAGTCGACGTCGCCCGGCCGGGGCCGGTGCGTGCGCGACGCCTTGTCCAGTGCGCCCTTGATCGCCGCGCGCGTGCGCTCGGCCAGCCGCTCCTCCAGCTCCTCGACCACCTTGCGGACGACCTCGCGCGCGGTCTCCTTGGTCTCCTCCGGCAGCACGCCGTTCAGCGAGAGCAGCGTCCCGACCAGGTGGACGTCCGGCTCGACCGCCGAGAGCAGCTCCTTCTCCAGCAGCATCCGGGTCAGCCCCAGCCGGTCGACGGCGTCGCGCTGCATCACCTGCACGACGGTGCTGGGGAAGTAGCGCCGGATGTCGCCCAGCCAACGCGCGACCCGCGGCGCCGACGCCCCCAGGTTCGCGCTGCGCGGCCCGTCCGCCGCTTCCTCGTCCGGCTTGTCGTAGAGGGCGGCCAGCACCGCGTCGACCCCACTGTCCTCATCGGACAGTTCGGCGTCGGCCAGCCCCGATCCGGGACCCGCGCCCTCGCCGCCCAGCACCAGCCGCCAGCGCCGCGTGCGCTCGGTGTCCGTCATGCCCGCACCCCCAGCAGCGTCGCGAGCACCGGCAGCACGAGCTCCGCCCGGTCCTCGTCCAGTTCCTCGGCCATCGCCACGACCGCCGCGGTGCCGGTGAGCCCGGCCGCGCGGTGCCCGATCGCCCGCTTCTCGGGTCCGCTGAACGCGCCGAAAGTGCGGCGCAGCAGGGGAAGCACCTCGGTGAAGACGTCGTCGTGGATCGCCGCGAGCCACGCGTCGATCACCCGCAGCAGGCCTTCGTCGTGCACCAGCAGCAGGGCCCCGCCGTCGAAGAAGCCCTCGACGTACGCCGCGCCCGCCGACGGCGCGATGCCCGGCGTCAGCGCCCGGCCCAGGCGCAGTTCGATGTCGAGGGCGTCGAGCAGCCCGGCGTCGTGCAGGATCCGGGTGAGCCGGCCCGCCAGCAACGGCGGCAGCGACGGCCGCTCGGCCAGCCGCGCCAGCGCCGCGAGCCAGCGCTCCTTCGGGTCGTCGCCCAGCAGCGACGTCGCGTCGTGCACTCCATCGACCAGCTGCGCCATCCGGGCCGCGGCGTCGTCGTCGATCCCGTGCGTCGCCGGCGGCAACCCGGCGCAGATCCGGTCGAGCATGCGGTCGGCGACCGCGCGCAGCGCACCGGTGTCGGTGCCGCGCACGTTGCCGTACCGGGTCGCCCGGGCCAGCGCGGGCAGCGCCGACATGAGCCGGGCGACGTCGGCGTCCGCCGCCGCTCGTGCGTCGAGGGCCGCCAGCGCTTCGGGCAGCGCCTCCGGCAGGTCGGCGAGCAGGCAGTTTTCGACGGCCGTGGTCACCTCGTCGAGCGGGGGCGTGCCCTCGACGGTGTCGCGGACCGCGGCGGTCGCCGCCGACGGCACGGTGGTGCCGTGCACCGCGGCCGCGACCAGGTCGACCTCGAACGACGGCTCCCAGCACAGCGCCCAGGTCTCCCGGAACGTGCCCTTGTTCCGCCGCGCCGACGCCTCCCGGCTGCCCCACTCGATGCCGAGGAGCCGCAGCCGGTGCAGCAGCTTCGAGCGGTCGAGCCCGCCGGGCGTGCGCAGGTCGAGGTCGAGCTCCTTGACCACCGGGTCCTTCTTGAGCCGCAGGCGTTTCGCCGTCGCGGTCAGGTCCGCCGCCAGCGGCGGCTGCGGCACGCGGTCGGGCACCTCGCCGAGCCGTTCGCCGACGACCAGCCGCCGCGTGACCAGCTCGACCTGCACCTCGTCCCCGCCGCAGAGCACGGATCGGGTGGCTTCGGTGACCTCGGCCAGCCCGGCCGACGAGCGCCCGCGCAGCGTGGCCAGGGTTTCGGCCAGCCGGACCGCCTCGATGACGTGCGCGGTCGAGACGGGCAGGTCCTCCTCCCGCAGCACCGCCGCGACGCCGGCCAGCCAGCGCGTGGTGACGGCCTCGGTCGTGGTGAAGAGGTGGTGGTACCAGCCCGGCGACCGCACGCCCGCGCCGTAGCCGCTGGCCGTGGCGAGGCGGCCGTGCGTCCACGGCACCCAGGTGCACGCGACCTTCCGCTTCGGCAGTCCTTTGAGGACGGTCTGGTCGTGCGACGCCGGCGGCAGCGGGTCGGCCAGCGCGGGCACGTGCCAGGCCCCGCAGACGACGGCGATGTTCTCGAAGCCGTCCTTGCGGGTGCGGCGCAGCACCGAGCGCATGTAGGCCTCGCGCCGCGCTTCGGTGCCCTGCGGCGGTTCTTCGTCCTCCCGCACCGCGGTCATCGCCTCGGCGATCACCTCGAACGGGTTTTCGCTGTCCCGCCGGGATTCGACGACGTCGTCCCACCAGCGTTCCGGGTCGTCGTAACCCCCGGCCGAGGCCAGCAGCGCCAGCGGGTCGACCGGCGGCCCCGCGTGCTCGTCCGGGCCCGCGGCGAACGTGTTCGCGGCCGGGAGGTCGCAGAACCGCACCGGGATCCCGGCTTCGCGCGCGTAGGCGAGCGCCTGCCACTCCGGGCTGAAGACGGCGAACGGCCAGAACGCGGCGCGCGAGACGTCGTCGGTCGCGTACGCCAGCAGCGCGACCGGCGGCGCCATCGCCGGGTCTTCGGTCAGCTCGACCAGGACGTCGGCTTCGGGTGGGCCCTCGATCAGCACGACGTCGGGTTCGAGCTCGGCGAGCCGCGTCGCCACGGCCCGGGCCGACCCCGGGCCGTGGTGGCGGATGCCGAGCAGGTGCGTCGTCACGAAAGCTCCTGGCCCGCCCGGTAGAAGTCGGCCCAGCCGTCGCGCTCGCGGACGACCGTCTCGAGGTACTCGATCCAGATCGCGCGGTCGGCCACCGGGTCCTTGACCACCGCGCCGTGGATGCCGGCCGCGATGTCGTGCGGGCGCAGCACGCCGTCGCCGAAGTGCGTGGCCAGCGCGAGCCCGCCGGTCAGCACGCTGATCGCCTCGGCCGTGGAGAGCGTGCCGGACGGCGACTTCACCGCCGTGCGGCCGTCTTCGGTGCGGCCCGAGCGCAGCTCGCGGAACACCGTGACGACCCGGCGGATCTCGGCCAGCTCGGCGGCTTCGGTGGGCAGCTGCAGCGACGTGCCCAGCTCGGCGACCCGCCGGCTCACGATCTCGACCTCCGCCTCGGCGCTGTCCGGCAGCGGCAGCACGACGGTGTTGAACCGCCGCCGCAGCGCGCTCGACAGCTCGTTGACGCCCTTGTCGCGGTTGTTCGCCGTCGCGATCAGGTTGAAGCCCGGCCGCGCCTGGATCTCGGTGCCGAGTTCCGGGATGGGCAGCGTTTTCTCGGACAGGATAGTGATCAGCGAGTCCTGGACGTCGGCCGGGATGCGGGTCAGCTCTTCGAGCCGGGCGAGCTTGCCGTCCCGCATCGCGTGCAGCACCGGGCTTTCGACCAGCGCGGCGGGGCTCGGGCCCTCGGCGATCAGCCGGGCGTAGTTCCAGCCGTAGCGGATCGATTCTTCCGACGTGCCCGCGGTGCCTTGCACCAGCAGCGTCGAATCCCCGCTGATCGCGGCGGAGAGGTGCTCCGACACCCAGGTCTTCGCCGTGCCGGGCACGCCGAGCAGCAGCAGCGCGCGGTCGGTGGCGAGCGTCGCGACGGCGACCTCGATCAGCCGCCGCGGACCGACGTACTTCGGCGTGATCACGGTGCCGTCGGGCAGGGTGCCGCCCAGCAGGTACTCGACGACGGCCCACGGCGACAGGTTCCAGCTGGGCGGCTTGGCCCGGTCGTCGGCGGCGGCCAGCGCGGCCAGCTCGGCGGCGTGGTCCTGTTCGGCGTGCGGCCGGAGGACGGTGGGGGCGGTCATGCGAGCTCCTCGTACATTTCGCGGCGGAAGTTCAACGTTTCGGTGAGCGCCCGGCGCCACGGACCGGCGTCCATGGTCAGGCGGGTGGTGGCGAGCGGGTGGCGCAGGCACGCCGCGGGGACCGCCCGGGCGATCACGACGGCGGCGTGCGAGACGAGGCGGTGGTCGTCCTGGCGGGCGATCCAGTCGAGCAGGGCGGTGCCGAGCTCTTTCGTCCACGGCCGGGGCAGCTCGTGCACCAGCCGCGCGAACGATTCGACGGGCAGCCGGCTCACCAGGTGCCCGACGGTGGCGGCCTGGCTCGCCGGGCTCAGCACGCCGAGCAGCGGGGGCGTGGTGCGCCCGCCGGGGTCGGCGCCGATCAGCGCCTGCGCCCAGCTTTCGTCGCGCTGGCGCAGGGCCGCGGTGGCCCAGGACTCGCGCAGCACGCCGGCCGGGCAGCCCTCGACGGTCATCCGCACCACTTCGGCGGGCGGGCCGAACTCGGTCCAGAAGGCCAGGGGAGCGGCGGCGGCGAGGGTGCGCAACCGGACGGTGCCTTCACCGCGTTCGCCTTGCGGGACGGAGACTTCGAGCACTCGGCCCGTCCGGCGGACCAGGGGCCGCAGCCGGTCGGCCATGGTGTCCCCGTACCGCGTGCCCGGCAGCCGGCCGAGCAGGTCGGCGGCCCGTTCGCGGACGGCGGCGGCGCGATCGGTGAGGGCGGCTTCGAGGAAGGCTTCGTCCTCGGCGCCGACGTGCCCGGCAAGCACGCCGAGGAAGTCCGAGCGGACGTCGGCGGGTTCGCTCTTCCAGGACCCTTGGAGGGCTTCGCGGGCGGCGCCCGGATCGTCGGCCAGCTTGGCGGCGAGCCACCGGCGGCGCTGGGCGAGGCTGCCGTACTGCCAGACGTCTTTTTCCGCCTCGGCCGGCGCGCAGAGGAAGGCCCAGTCGGGGTTGCGCTGCCCGAGCCAGGCCCCGACGGGCCCGGCGACGGCGACGAGCGGCCCCCGCAGGGCGGCCTTGCTGCGCGCGGCTTCGGCGAGCAGGGGGAGGGTTTCGGGCGGGACGCGGTAGTCCGTGCCGGCGACGATGCCGAGCCACTCGAGGAGGAGATCGGGGTGGCTGGCGGCGAGCAGCCGGGCCAGCCGTTCCCGCGCGAGGGGCGGGACGAAGGGCCGCTCGTCGGCGGCGGCGACCGGGAGGGGACGCACCTCTCGGAGTGGCCGCCGCCCGGCGCGCCGGTAGGTGGTGAGGACGGCGGCCGCGGCGAGGAGCTGTTCGGCCGGATCTTCGCGGCCTTCGGCGAGGTTCCGGACGGCCGGGGGCTGGCTCGCGGGGTCGAGAGTGCGGCGGCGGGTGCCGAGCAGCGCGGTGCCGACGAGGTCTTCCCAGGCTTTCACGGTCGCACCTCCTGCTCGTGGTCCTGGTTCTCCGAAAAGGTCACAGCCGCACCGCCCGGTCGTCCTGCCAGCACATCAGCGGCCGCAACCCCGACTGGCTCCACTCGCCCGCCACCGTCAGCGGCTTGCCCGCCGACATCGCCAGCAGTGACCACGGGAACGCGTACGGCACCAGCGGCAGCGCCGTGCCGTCCTTTTCGGACAGACACCACCCGCCCGCGTGTTCGGCGGGCGTCACCCCCGACAGCAGCACCGGCCAGCGTTCGAGCCACGGGTCCGCCGCCATCGCTCGCGCGTGCGCCGCCAGCGCCTCCGAGATCGAGCCGCCCTCGGCGGCCGGGGCCGGCAACGGGATTCCCCGCTCCGCCACCAGGGCTCGCATCGGCGCCGCACCCGGGTAGAACGCCAGCTCCGCCGTCAGGAAGTGCCCGGGCGGCAACGACGCGTCCAGCGGACGCCCCGGCGGAGCGAACGACAGCACCAGCGCGTCCCGGCCCGTGCGCCGCCCGCGCAGCCACGTGCGGCGCGTGAGCAACCGGTCGTTCTCCTCGTCGGCCGCGCCCGTGATCAGCCACTCGTCCGACACGCGCTCGCCGCTCTCCAGGACCCGGGCGGTCTCCACCGAGAAACCCAGCCGGGTCCGGACGGTTTCGGCCAGCGGCACCGGCAGCGCATCCAGCCGGGTCGCCGCGTCCGCCAGCAGGTACAACAACGACAGCTCACCGAGCAGCGCCTCCGGCCAGTCGCGACGGCCGACGATCCCCGCCGCCCGCCGGAGACCGCCCGCCAGGCCGGACGCCTGGGCGTCCACCATCCGCGCCGCGACCGTGCGCAGCTCCTCACCGCCGCTGCGCTCGAAACCGGCGAAGCCCGCGCCGATGCGGTCGGTCAGCCAGACCTTCAGCTCCGCGACGCCGCCTTCGACGCGCGCCACCCGCTCCGAAGCTCGTCGCGCGGCCGCTTCCTCGTCCTTCGGCCCGGCCGCTTCCGCCCGTTTCTCCGCCCGCTGAGCGCGATCGGCGCGTTCGGCGAGCCAGGTGTGCACCCACTCGGGTGGTTCGGCCGGGTCGAGCTGCCGCGCGGCCCACAACATCAGCAACCCCAGCGCGTGCTTGCACGGGAACTTCCGGCTGGGACAGGAACACCGGAACGCGGGCTCGTCGAGCTCGACGCACGTCTGGTACGGCTTCTTGCCACTGCCCTGGCAGAAGCCCCACACGGCATCTTCGGACGCGCCCGCGCCCGACCACTTCGCCGGCGCGGCCAGTGCCCGGCCCGCCTGCTCCGAAGCGGGATCCGGCGCCAGCCCGGCCACGCGTTCCGCGGTCCACGGCACCGCCGTCACCACCTGTCCCCCCACTGTTCGTCCTCGCTTTCCGGTCCTCGCTGAAGCATGCCAGCACCCACCGACAATTTCCGGTCCTCGACTATTCTAGTGCTAGAATACGAGAGTGCTGACCGATGCGGAACTGACCGTGCTCGGCCTGGTGGTGGAGCGGCCGAGGCACGGCTACGAACTGGACGAGGTGGTCGCGGAACGCGGCATGCGCGACTGGACCGCCCTCGGCTTCAGCTCGATCTACTACGTGCTCGGCAAACTCCGCGACCGCGGCCTGGTCACCGAGGTCTCGGGGGAGCGGGCGCACGCCAAGGCCAAGAAGACGTACACGGCGACCGAGGCGGGCCGGCGAGCGTGCGCGGCGGCCGCGGAGGCGGCCATCGCCGAGCTGCGCCCGGTGCACCCGCCGGTGCTGGTCGGGCTGGCCAACAGCCCGGCGATCCCGCCCGAGCGGCTCAAGGCGGCGCTGGCCCGGCGTGCCGAAGCGGTGGAGGAGCGGCTGGTCGAAGTCCGCCGCGCGGCCACAGCGCAACCCGACGCCCCGCCGTCCGTCCGGGCGATCTTCGACCACTCGATCAAGCAGCTCGAAGCGGAAGCCGTGTGGCTGGAAGGACTGACCTGATGCCCTACGACGTCAAGAAAGACCTGAAGCAGCTGTACGCGCCGAAGAACACCGACTGGGCCCTGCTCGACGTCCCCGAGCAGCAGTTCCTCGCGATCGGCGGCCGCGGCAACCCGAACACCGCGGACAGCTACAAGAAAGCCGTCGAAGCCCTGTACGCCTTCGCCTACACGATCAAGATGACGGCCAAACGCACCGGCGGAGACTTCGTCGTCGGCCCGCTCGAAGGCCTGTGGTGGGCCGAGGACTACGCCGCGTTCACCGTGCGGGCCAAGGACTCCTGGCAGTGGACCATGCTCATCTCGCTCCCGGGAACGATCGGCGAAGACGCCGTCGAGGAAGCCCGGGAATCGGTGAAGCGCAAGAAGAAGATCGACGCGCCCGTGCGGCTCGAGAAGCTCCACGAGGGTCGCTGCGCGCAGGCGCTCCACGTCGGCTCGTACGACGACGAGGGTCCGGTCCTCGCGCGCCTGCACGACGAATTCCTTGCGCGGCAAGGACTCCAGCCGACCGGCCGGCACCACGAGGTCTACCTCGGCGACCCGCGCAAGACCGAGCCCGCGAAGCTCAAGACCGTGCTGCGTCAGCCGGTCGGCTGATCGAGCTCGGCGAGGCCGTTTTCCCAGCGCTCACGCCGTTGCGCGGAGGTCTGGTCCCACCACGGCTCGCCGCGTTCGCCCAGCGCCACCTTCGCCGTCTGGGTGCGCGCGCGATCCTGGACGCGCCGGGCCGCCATCAGGTGCTTCTGCAGGCGGTCGCGGACGTCGTCCGGGATCTCCGGGTCCGTCGCGCGCCAACGGCGGCCGTTCACGATGATGTAGCGGCCGTCGGGAGTGTGCTCGGGCATCAGTACTCGCTGCTGACCGGCCAGGTGTCGTCGTGCAGCAGGCGCTTGAGGATCTTGCCCGTCGCGTTGCGGGGCAGGTCCGGCACGAAGTACACGTCGCGCGGCACGGCGAACCGGGCCAGCCGCTGGTGGATGTAGGCGCGGATGTCCTCGGCGTGCAGCGAGGCGCCGCGCCGCGGCACGACGTACGCCGCGAGCCGTTGACCGTACTCCGCGTCCGCCACGCCGACCACCGCCGCGTCGTGCACGCCGGGCAGCGCCACCAGCGCTTCTTCGACCGGACGGGGGAACACGTTCTCGCCGCCGGACACGATCATCTCGTCGGCGCGCCCGGTGACGAACAGCCGGCCCGCCGCGTCGAGGAACCCGACGTCGCCGGTGGCCATCAGGTCCGCCGCGCGCGCCGGGTCCGTGCCGTTCGTGTAGCCGTCGAACAGCATGTCGTTGCCGACGAAGATCTGGCCCTCACCGCCCGGCGGGACGGGCTTGCGCTCCTCGTCGAGGATCGCGACGCGCGTGCCGAGCGGGCAGCGCCCGGCCGTGCTCGGCGCCGCGCGCAGGTCGCCCGGGTCGGCGATGCTCGCCCACGACACCTCGGTCGAGCCGTAGAAGTTGTAGAGGACGTCGCCGAAGGTGTCCATGAACTGCGTGACGAACGCGCCGGACATCGCCGACCCGCTGCTCGCGACGATCCGCAGCGACGACAGGTCGTAGCGCGCCCGCACCCGCTCGGGCAGGTCCATGATCCGCTGCAGCATGATCGGCACGGCGAACAGCGCGTCGCACTTCTGCTCGGCGATCGCCCGCAGCGTCTCTTCGGCGTCGAACTTGCGGATCAGCGCGAGCGACGCCCGCAGCGCCATGCCGAGCTGCATCGCGGCCAGGCCCCAGCTGTGGAACAGCGGTGCCGCGACGAGGATCCGGTCGCCGGCGCGCAGCGGGATGCGGTCGAGGATGGCCGCGGCCGTCCCCATGCCCTTCGGGGTGGGACGGCGCGCGCCCTTCGGCGTCCCGGAGGTGCCGGACGTGAGCACGACCACGCGGCCCGGCCGGTCGACCGGCTTGGGCGGGTCGGCGGGCGCGGCGTGGATCAGCTCGTCGACGGTCGGGTAGCCGGTCTCGGCGTCCGGCCACGTGCTGATCCGGGCGAACTCGCCCGGGACGTTCGCGATGGTCTGCGCGAACTCGTCGTCGGCCAGCACGGCGGCCGGCTCGTGCTCGGCGAGGACGTCCTTGACCGAAGCCGCGGACAGGCCGGTGTTGAGCAGGATCAGGTCGGCGCCGAGCTTGCTGGCGGCGACGAACGACTCGACCATCGCGGCGTGGTTGCGGCACATCAGCGCGATCCGGTCGCGTTCGCCGACGCCGAGCTCGCTCAGGCCGTTCGCGAGCCGGTCGCTGCGCTCCTGGACCTGGCGGAAGGTGCGGAGGCTGCGCTCGTCGTGCAGGGCGGGCTCGTCGGGGACGCGGGCCGCGGCGGCCTGGTAGCCGCCGGCGATCGTGGCGCCCCACTGGGCGAGCTGGCTGAGCTGGCGGGCGATCTTGTCCGGGCGGCCCGCGGACAGGACGCCGGCGCGCACCAGGACGCTCGTGGTGCGCAGCTTGGTGGCCTTGTTGCCGTCCCGGTCGGCGTCGGGGTCGGACTGCCCGGCCAGGTGCAGGTCGAGGCGCCGCGCGAGGGTGCGGACGTCCTTCTTCGCCGACGACACCAGATCCAGGTGCGTCGGCGGCAGCATCATCCGGACGAACAGCTCGGTCTTCCCGCCGGCCAGCGGTCTCAGCTCGAGCGAGACCCACGTGCCCTCGTCGGGGACGCCGCACCACACGACGTGCTCGCCCGGCCGGTACACGACGGCCTGGACCTGCGCCTCCACCATCCGCCCGCGCTCGGGCGCGATCCGGATCACGCCCTTGGGCCCCCGGCCGCGGGCCGCGTGCTCGACGATCTCGCACCCGGCGATCTCGGGTACGAACCGCGAGTACCACTCCGGCGATCCGACGATCTGCCACACCACGTCCGGCGTGTGCCCGACCACCGCACTCGCCTCGACCACATCGTCACGCATCTCTGCCCTCACCGCACGCTGTCGGGGGTCCGGGTGGCGGCGCCCCCGGCCCGGAGCGAAGCTCCGGCTGTTACTGCAGTGTCACCGAACGCACGTTCAGGTCACGGAGGCGTCACAGTAACAGCAAACGGGTGATCCCGGATACTCCGAACGGCCAGATACCGGAGGGTAACGGACACTAGTAGTAGGTGCCTTAATGTCCACTGTGGAGTGATTAACGCCGTTCACCGAGCATACCGGCCACAGGCAGTGTGGCGCAGTCATCCACCGGTGTCCTGAACGCCGCGTTCCGGGCGTTCGAGCGCATGAAAGCCGTTCCCGTCATTTACGGGGCATATCGGGCAGTCAGCTCCGAACCCAGGCGTGCCAGCTCGGCTTTCACGGAGTCCGGGGACTCGACCTCGACGAGTGCGCCCCAGCCCGCCAGCTCCTGCGCGATCATGATCGGTGCCGGAGCGGCGACGCGGGCGCGCACCCGGTCGTCCGGCAGCTCCGCGACCAGCTCGCAGTGCCGGCCGAACCGGTCGCGCAACACGCCGAAGTGGCGGCGGCCGAGCACCACGTCCGCGGTGAGCGGCGACCGGCGCCGTTCGATCTCTTCGACGACCTCCTCCCACACCTTCGCCAGCTCGAAGTCCGCCGGGCGGTCCGCGGTGTCTTCGGTGGCGGCCACCTCGACGATCCGGTCCACCCGGAACGTCCGGCGCCCCTTCGCGGTCCCCGCGACCAGGTACCAGACGTCGTCCTTGTCGACCAGGCCCCACGGATCTACCAGCCGCTCGCTCCCGGTGTAGGTGAAGCGGACACGCCGGCGCGCGATGACGGCGTCCTGCAGCAGCGACACGATCGGGGGCCGGTCCTTCACGCGCTCGCCCCAGCCCGCCTGGTCGACGAGGACGGCCTCGGCGGCCGCCGAGGCGTCCGCGCGGAACGTGCCCGGCAACGCGCCCATCAGCTTCCGCAGCGCCGACTTGACCTCCGGGGCCGCCGCCGCGGCCGGGCCGGCCAGGAGGAACAGCGCCTGCGCCTCGCGTGCGCTCAGACCGGACAGGTCCGTGCGGGCGCCCCCGACCAGCCGCCAGCCGCCGCCGCGGCCCGGCTGCGGGTAGACCGGCACCCCCGCGGTCGAGAGGGCTTCGAGGTCTCGGCGGGCCGTCGCGACGGAGATTTCCAGCTCGGCCGCGAGTTCGGCGGCCGTGACGCGGCCGCGCGTCTGCATCAGCAGGAGGGTGGCCACGAGACGGTCGGCGCGCATGAGAACAGTCTCGCAAACAAAGTGCTCATTCGGTGCGCACTTTCCCCCCGCATGATGGCTCCACACCGATCGCAAGGGAGCAGACATGCTGCGAGGAATGGCCACCGTCTCCTACTTCGCCGACGACCACGCGGCCGCGCAGGCCTGGTACACCGAGTTCCTCGGCGTCGAGCCGTACTTCCACCGGCCCGGGTACGCCGAGTTCCGCATCGGCGACTACCAGCACGAACTCGGCCTGATCGACCGCAAGTACGTCCCGGCGAGCATGGGCGGGCCGAGCGGCGAGATCGTCTACTGGCACGTCGACGACCTCGAGGCCACCGTCGCGCGCCTGCACGAGCTGGGCGCGAAGGAGCACGAGCCGATCACCGAGCGGGGCCCGGGGTTCGTGACGGCGTCGGTCGTCGACCCGTTCGGCAACGTCCTCGGCGTCATGACGAACGTGCACTACCTGGCGGTGCTGAAGGAACGCTCATGAGGCGGTAGGCCTCCTTGACGCACTTGTCGCACCGCTCGTGCCGGACGGTCTTTTCGGCCGGATCGGTGCCGTAGAACGGGAAGCAGCCCGCGCCGCAGCTCGCGAAGTAGATGAGGCCGAGCCGGACCTCGCCGCGGCCGACGTAGTGCGCGAGCCGGCGCCGCGGATCCGGCCCGCACTCGGGGATCCAGCCGTGGGCGGGCAGGCGGGCGGCGGCGATCTCGTCGAGCGCGCCGGCCCGGCCGATCAGGTCGGCGCCGAGGCAGGTGAGGCGCTCGCCGAGGTCGCGCAGGCCGTCCGCGCGCAGGGGCGGGCCGGCGAGCCAGGAGACGTCGCCGGGGAGGGTTTCGGTCAGGTCGCGCAGACGGGTCAGCAGGGCGTGGTCCGGGTCCATGACCTGCAGGAAACCTGACGCGGATTTGTGACACCAGCCGAAGAGGAGCCGCCGGGATTGCCGGACCCCGGTGACAGAATGCGGTCATGGCGACACCCTTCGCGACACCCCGGGCGAGAGCGCTCGGCTTCGGGCTGCGCACCTGCAGGGAGGCGCGCGACCTCGGCGTGCGGCAGCTCGCGCGGTTGATCGGCGTGCTGCCACAGGAGCTGTCCAATTGGGAGTACGGGAAGCGGATTCCCAAGGTGGAGCAGGTGGCGCTGTTGCTGGGGGTGATGGTGGTGGAGCCGGAGGAGAGGGCTCGACTGCTGGAGCTGGCCGGCAATGCGCGGGAGCCGAGCTGGCTGGAGAAGGCGGTGCCTGGGGTGGCGCCGAGTGCGGGGACCTACGCCGAGTACGAGCGGGCGGCGGAGGCGATGTTCGATTGGGAACCCGCGGTGATTCCCGGGCTCTTCCAGACCCCGGACTACACCCGGGCTTTCCTGGCGGCCGGTGGTTTGCCGCCGGACCGGATCTCGACAGTGATCCAGGCGAGGATTGCTCGCCGCACCGTGCTCACCCGGCATCACCCGCTCGCCTACCACGCGCTCGTGGGGGAGGCGGCTCTGCGCAGCGCGATCGGCGGCGCGCAGGTGATGGCGGAGCAGCTTCGGTACCTCCGGCAGGCCTCGGTCCGAAGCAATGTGCGGGTGCAGGTCCTGCCCGCGGGGTGCGGTGCGCATGCCGGTCTGTACGGCAACTTCGCGGTGCTCGACTTCGCCGCTCTTCCGTCGATCGTCTTCGTGGAGCTCTACCAGGCCAGCGCCTACCTCTACGATGACGATCAGCTGGCCGGTTACCGCAGAGCGGCGAAGGACATGGCGGCGCTGGCGATGAGCGAACGTGAGAGTGCGGAGTTCATCGGGGAGGTGATCGCCGACCTGGAAGGGAACCCATGACCGTGTGGCGGAAGTCCAGTTACTCGGGTGAAGACAAGTGCGTCGAGGTGGCGCTCGGACCTGCGGCAATAATCCGCGACACCAAGGACCGCCCCGGCGGCACCCTCGAAATCTCCACCCGATCGTGGGATGCCTTCGTGATCACCTTATGTCGCTCCACCCCACCGGATCTTCGCGAGCTGTAGCTCCCGCGCACATAGCCCGCGACCCGGGTCACGCTTACCGTTCCCGTCCATGACCAGCGATCTGGACGGGCGCACGGCCCTCGTCACCGGCGGGGCCGGCGGTATCGGCCTGGCCTGCGTCCGCGCTCTCGCCGCGGCCGGGGCCAAGGTGCACGTCGTCGACATCGACGCCGAAAACACCGACGTCGTCGCCGCCGAGGTCGGGGGCTGGGCGCACGTCGCCGACCTGACCGACCCCGAGACGATCAGCTCCCTCCCCGCCGAGGTCGACGTCCTGGTCAACAACGCCGGGATCCAGCACGTCGCACCCCTCGAAGACTTCCCGCCGGACGTGTTCGCCCGCATCCAGGCGCTGATGGTCACCGCTCCCTTCCTGCTCATCCGGCACACGCTCCCGTCGATGTACGCGCGGGGCTTCGGCCGGATCGTCAACATGTCGAGCGTCCACGGGCTGCGCGCGTCCGCCTTCAAGTCCGCGTACGTCGCCGCCAAGCACGGGCTCGAAGGCCTCTCCAAGGTCGCCGCCCTCGAAGGCGCCGAACACGGCGTCACGAGCAACTGCGTGAATCCCGGCTACGTCCGCACGCCGCTCGTCGACGGCCAGATCGACGCGCAGGCCGCCGAGCACGACATCCCGCGCGAGGACGTCGTCACCGAGGTCCTCCTCCGGCGCGCCGCCATCAAGAAGCTCATCGAAGCCGACGACGTCGCCTCCCTGGTGACGTGGCTGTGCTCGCCGCACGCCGGCCACGTCACCGGGGCTTCCATCCCGCTCGACGGCGGCTGGACCGCCGCCTAAGTGTCGCTCAACCACAAGGAAGTGGAGCCCGCAGTGAGTCAACCGAACCGGTCGGCGATCGCCAAGATCGTCGGCGCGAGCCTGATCGGCACCACCATCGAGTGGTACGACTTCTTCCTCTACACCTCGGCCGCCGCGCTGGTGTTCAACAAGCTGTTCTTCCCGACGGCGAACCCGCTGACCGGCACGCTGCTGGCGTTCCTGACCTACGCCGTCGGGTTCCTCGCCCGCCCGATCGGCGGCCTGGTCTTCGGCCACTACGGCGACCGGCTCGGGCGCAAGAAACTCCTGGTCGTCAGCCTGGTGCTGATGGGTGGCTCGACCTGCCTGATGGGCGTGCTGCCGACGTACGCGAGCGCGGGAGTCGCGGCGCCGATCCTGCTCACGCTGCTTCGCCTCGTCCAGGGCTTCGCGTTGGGCGGTGAATGGGGCGGGGCCGTCCTGATCGTCTCCGAGCACGGCGACGACCGCCGTCGCGGGTTCTGGGCGAGCTGGCCGCAGTGCGGCGCGCCCGGCGGCAACCTCCTGGCCACCGCCGTCTTGGCGATCCTGTCGGCGACGCAGTCCGACGCGACGTTCCTGGCCTGGGGCTGGCGCGTCCCGTTCCTGCTGTCGGGCGTGCTGCTGCTGATCGGGCTGTGGATCCGGCTGGCCGTCGCGGAGTCGCCGGTGTTCCTGGCCGCGCAGAAGCAGGCCGAGACGCACACCGACCAGCACGTGCCGGTCGTCGAGGTCTTCCGCAACAGCTGGCGCCAGGTGCTGATCACGATCGGCGCGCGGATGGCCGAAAACGTCTCGTACTACGTGATCACCGCGTTCATCCTCGTGTACGTCACGACCGGGCTGCACCTGCCGAAGGGCGTCGGTCTGAGCGCGGTGCTGATCGGCTCGGCCGTGCACTTCGTGACGATCCCGCTGTGGGGCGCGCTGTCCGACCGCGTCGGGCGCCGTCCGGTGTACCTGTTCGGCGCGATCGGGATGGCGTTGTGGAGCTTCGCGTTCTTCGCGCTGCTGGACACGAAGTCGTCGGCGGTGATCGTGCTGGCCGCGACCGTCGGGCTGGTGCTGCACGGCGCGATGTACGGCCCGCAGGCCGCGTTCTTCGCCGAGCAGTTCCCGACGCGGGTGCGCTACACCGGGCTTTCGGTCGGCGGCCAGCTGTCGTCGATCGCCGCGGGCGCCGTCGCGCCGCTGATCGCCGTCGCGTTGTTCTCCGCCTGGGGGAGCACCGTCCCGGTGTCGCTGTACGTCGCGGCGATGTGCCTGATCACGGTGATCGCCCTGCTCGCCGCCCGCGAGACGCGCGGCGAGTCGCTGCACGACGTTGGTGTCGATGCCGTCGAGGCGGAGACGGCGGCCGTTTCGCCCTAGCATGACGGCCGTGACCGCACCCACGGACGCCGTGCGCCGGCTGCTCGACCTGCTCGCCTCCGGGGCCAGCAGCGAGCAGCTGGCGCACGTCGTCGTGGCCGCGCGCGCCGAACGGGCCCTCGGTGCGGCCGACCTGACCGCCCTGGCCAGCGCGGGCGAGCTGGCCCTGCGGATCCGCGAGACCCTCGCCGAGCACCGGCGGCGGGAGGCCCAGCTCGGCGCGCTGTTCGACACCGCGAGCGAGCTCGCCGGGCTGTCCGATCCGGACACCGTGCTGCGTTCGATCGTCCGGCGGGCGCGGGCGCTGCTCAACGTCGACGTCTCGTACCTGTCGCTGAACAACGAGGCCGAGAACAAGACCTACGTCCGGGTCAGCGACGGGTCGGTGTCGGCGGAGTTCCAGCAGATCGTGCTCGGCATGGGGGAGGGCCTCGGCGGGCTGGTGGCGCAGACCGCGCGGCCGTACGCGACGGCCGACTACTTCCACGACGACCGGTTCAAGCACACGCACCACATCGACTCCGGCGTCCAGGACGAGGGCCTGACCGCGATCCTCGGCGTCCCCCTGGCCATCGGCCCGAAGGTGCTCGGCGTCCTCTTCGCGTCGGATCGCGGCGCGCGGGAGTTCTCCGCGGACGAGGTGGCGCTGCTGTCGTCGCTCGCCGACCACGCGGCGATCGCCCTCGACAGCGCGAACCTGCTCGACCAGACCCGCCGTGCCGTCGCGGAGCTCAACGAGGCCAACGCGACGATCCGCGCGCACACCGAGGCGATGGAACGCGCCCAGGACGCGCACGACCGGCTGACCGACCTGGTGCTGCGCGGCGGCGACCTGCCGGACGTCGCGGCGGCCGTCGCCGGGGTGCTGCACGGCAGCCTCACGGTCTACGACGCCGACCGCACGCTGCTGGCCAGCTCGGCTGCCCCGGCCCCGCTGGACCCGGACGCGCTCGCCGCGGCCCGCACCGCCGGGCGCGCGGTGTCCACAAAGGACACATGGGTGTGCGCGGTGCAGGCCGGTCCCGAGGCGCTCGGCAGCCTGGTCCTGGCCGGGCGCGACGGGCTGACCGACCCGGACCGGCGGCTGTTCGAGCGCGCGGGCGTCGTGACGGCGTTGCTGCTGATGCTGCGGCGGTCGGTGGTGCGAGCCGAGGACGAGGTCCGCGGCGAGCTGCTGACGGATTTGCTGACCGCGCCCGACCGCAACCCGCGGGCGCTGCTGGCCCGAGGGCGACGGCTGGGGATCGACCTGTCGGCTCCGCACGCGGTCCTGGTGGCGCACGCGGACGGCGGGTCCCGGCGGCGCGTGGCCAGCGCGGCGGCCCGGCACGCGACGCTGGTCGGGGTGCACGCGGAGGAGGTCGTGCTGCTCGGCGCGGGCGACCCGGACGAGCTGGCGCGCCGGGTGGCGGCCGACCTCGGCGCGGCGACGGGCCGCCCGGTGACGGTGGGCGCGGCGGGCCCGGCGAGCGGACCGGCCTCGATCGCGGCGGCTCACGGGGAAGCGGCACGGTGCGTCCGGGCGCTGCTGGCGTTGGGCCGGACGGGCGAGGGCGCGGCGATGGCGGGGCTGGGGTTTCTGGGGCAGTTGCTGGGGGAGCACGCGGATCTGGACGGGTTCGTGCGGAAGACGCTGGGGCCGGTGCTGGACTACGACGCGCGCCGGGGGACGGAGCTGGTGGCGACGCTGCGGGCGTACTTCGCGAGCGGGTCTCAGCTGGCGCGGACGAAGGATGTGCTGCACGTCCACGTGAACACCGTGGTGCAGCGGCTGGAGCGGGTGGCGTCGCTGCTGGGGGAGGACTGGCAGGCGCCGGACCGGGCGCTGGAGATCCAGCTGGCGCTGCGGGTGCACCGGCTCGGCGGCTGAGCGGTCTGCCGTGGCCGGTCGTGAGTGAGAAACAGTGTTCTAACACTGTTTCTCACTCACGACCGCCTGCGACCGTGACCACCAGCTTTCCCCGCCGCGACCCGCGCTCGGCGGCGGCGTGCGCGGCGGCCGCGTCGGTGAACACCTCCTCGACCGGCACCCGGAACCGGCCCTCCTCGAAGAGCCCGGCGGCGAGCGCGAGGCCGTGCCGCCCGTCCGGCTCGCCGCCCAACGCACCGACCGACACGCGAACGCCCTGCGACGGCCCGCTGAAGTCGGCCAGCGTGAGCACCGACGACGGCGTCCCGGTCAGCGCGACCAGCTCCGGCAGCGAGCCCTTGCCCGCGACGTCGAGCGCCGCGTCGACCGGGCCGGACACCCGAGACGACAAGCCGGGACCGTACGGAACCGGGGTCGCGCCCAGGCTTTCGACGAACTCCAGGTCGCCGGCCGTCCCGATCACCCGGGCGCCCCGCGCGAGCGCCAGGCCCACCACGAGACTGCCGACCCCGCCGGACGCGCCGTCGACCAGCAGCGTCATGCCGTCGCGGACGTCCAGGAGGTCGAGCGCGCGCGAGTGGCCGTCTCGACCCCGGTGCCCGCCGCGCCGGCCTGCTCCCACGGCATCGACGGCGGCTTCGGAGCCCAGAACGCCAGCACCGCGAACTCGGCGGTCGCCCCGCCGAGGCGGGCGACGTCGACCGCGCCGAACACCTCGTCGCCGACCGACGCGCCGGGGCCCGCTTCGTCCACGACGCCCGCGGCGTCCACCCCCGGGATGTGCGGCAGGGTGATCGGCGAGCGCGACTGCCCGGCGCGGATCGCCAGGTCCACCGGCGAGACGCCGGCCGCCCGCACGCGGATCCGCACCTGGCCGGGGTCGGCGTGCGGCTCCGGCAGTTCCCCCACCGACAGGACCTCGGGCGGGCCGAACCGCTCGAACCGGGTTGCGAACACGAGCACTCCTCCACGTCGGACACCCTGACCGCGCCTACGCTAGGAGTGATCACCGGCGACGAGCGGGAAGTGAGAGCCGTGCGGGACGAACTGACGCGGAAACGCCGGGCGGACGCCGAGGACAACCGCCGTCGCCTGGTCGCGGTCGCGCACACGGCCTTCGCGCGCCACGGCCCGGACCTGCCGGTGCGGGAGATCGCGCGGCGCGCGGGCCTGGCACCCGCGACCGTCCACCGGCACTTCCCGTCCCGTGACGACCTCCTCGCGGCCGTGCTCGCCGGCCAGGTGGACCGGTGCGAGGAGCAGCTGCGGGGCGCGCTGGCCGACCCGGACAGCCGCCGCGCGCTCACCCGCACGTTCCACCGCTTCGGCGAGTGGCGGGTCCGGGAACCCGGGCTCCTGGGTGTCCTCGAAGGACCGGAGTTCGCCGACCGGCGCCAGGCGCACGCCGAGGCGTTCGCGCGGCTGGTCGAGCGGGCCCGCGCCGAGGGCGTCCTGCGGCCCCGGGTGTCGCTCGAAGACGTCCGGCTCGCGCTGACGGCGACGACGTCGGCCCGGACGGACACGGAGGCCCGGCGGCTGACCGCGGTGCTGCTGACCGGGCTGCTGAGCTGACCCCGGGGGTCGTGAGTGAGAAACAGCGTTAGAACACTGTTTCTCACTCACGACCAGCCGCGGCAGACCACCGGTCGAGCGCTAGCACTGCCCGTCGGCGAGGACCCAGTAGCCCGAGGACGTCTCGCGGAGGGCGTGCGTGGTGAACGTGTTCCAGAGGCCCATCGCCTGGTTGGAGCCGTTCGCGTACACCTGGCCGGCGCTCTGGTGCGCGCGGCCCGCCTGCGTGTGGGCGTAGTTGCTGGCGTTCACGCAGGCGCCCGCGGGCTGGGTGGTGGTGGTCGTGGTCGTCGGCGGCGGGGCCGTCGTGGTGGTCGGCGTGGTTCCGGACCCCTTGTCCAGCCCCCAGAACACGCCCGTGTAGTAGCTGGAGCAGATGCCCGCCAGGAAGTACGCGCCGGTGCTGCCGCACTGCGTCGCGCCGGTGCCCGGGTCGACCGCGGTGCCGTGGCCCATGCCGGCGATCGAGTACAGCTGGACCTTGTCGGCGTAGTTCGTCAACGTCGTGCCGCCGGGCAGGGACTGCGTGCTCGTCGGCGTCTGCGAGACGCCGTGCACCGCGGTCCACTGGTCGCGCAGCTCGGTGCCGTTGACCGGGTAGACCGTGTAGTCGCCGGTGCCCTGCCAGATCGCGACGCGCGGCCACGCTCCGGTGTAGCCGGGGTACTGCGCCTTGACCTTCGCCGCCCACTGCGCCGGCGTGAGGTTCTGGTTGTTCTGCTGGCAGCTCGTCGCCTGCGTGACGCTCGTGGCGCACTGCGCGGGCAGCCCCGCGTTGATGCCGCCGCCGGCGAAGACGTCCGGGTAGGCGGCGAGCAGGTCCGCCGTCATGCCGCCGCCCGCGGACAGGCCGGTGACGAACACGCGGGAGCGGTCCGAGCCGTGGTCGCCGACCGCCTTGTCCACCATGGCCTTGACGGACGCGGCTTCGCCGTTGCCCCGGGTGTCGTCGGCGGTGGAGAACCAGTTGAAGCACTTCAGCGAGTTGTTCGCGGTCGACTGCTGCGGGAACACGACCTCGAAGCGCCACTTGTCGGCCAGCTGGGGCCAGCCGGAGTGGGCGTAGTAGTCCGAGGCGCTCTGCGTGCAGCCGTGCAGGGCGACGACCACCGGGCGCCCGGACTCGAGCCCGGACGGCGTGTAGGTGTACATCGCCAGGGCGCCCGGGTTGGCGCCGAAGTTCGACACCTGGACCAGGGACGAGGGTGGCGGATCGGCGCTCGCCACCCCGACGGTGGTGAGCACGGCGGCGGTGATCGCGGCGAGTCCGGCGAAGGCGAGCTTGCGCATGAGGGAGTCCTTCTCGTCGTTGAGAGGGTTTCCAGCGACGCTAAATCGGCCTGCTGGTTCGGACCATGTGGCCGTCCACCACATCCTCGCGGCGATTCATGGTGACCGGCGGGGTGGCTCTCCCGGGGTGCACGCGCTTGGGTTCTGGTTCATCGAGACCGGAGGTGGACCGTGCGCAGATGGCTGGTTGTGGTTCTGGCGGGGGCGCTCGCGGCGGCGCTGCCCGCCTCGGCGTCGGCTTCGGCCGCGCACTGCCGGGTGGCCGTGCCCGGCGCGGAAAAGTCCGTCGCCGTGTGCCTGGACGATCTGACGACGACCGGCACGCTCGCGTCCGGGCACACCGTCGAGGCCGACTGGGCCGGGCTGACGTCGGCCGGGCTGCCGACGTACGGCCGGGTGCCCGGCGTCCAGGTCGACGGGTACTTCCCGGACACCTCGACGGCGAACACGAACCACGGCTGGAACCACGACTCGCAGTTCGTGCTGCGCCTGCCGGCGCACTGGAACGGCGGCCTGGTCGTCTCCGGCTCGCCGGGCGTGCGTCGCCAGTACGCGAACGACCGCGCGATCGGCGACCAGGCCCTGGCCGAGGGCTACGCGTTCGCCGCGACCGACAAGGGCAACACCGGCGCCGCGTTCTACGACGACGGCGTCCGGCCGGGCGACGCCCTGGCCGAGTGGAACACGCGTGTCACGCAGCTGACGCTGGCCGCTCGTTCGGCGGTCTCTTCGCACTACCGACGTCCGGTCACGCGGACGCTGGCCGCCGGCCTGTCCAACGGCGGGTACCTCGTGCGGTGGCAGCTGGAGAACCGGCCGTGGCTCTACGACGGGGGCGTCGACTGGGAGGGGACGCTGTGGCGGGCCGATGGACCGAACTTGCTCACGTTCCTGCCGCCGGCGCTGCGCGCGTACCCGGCCTACGCGGCGGGAGCGCAGTCGGCGCACCAGTCCATTTTGGACGCCGGGTTCGCGCCGGGGTCGGAGTTCCTGTGGGACTACCACTACCGCGTCTACTGGGACCTGACCCAGCGGATCTACCGGGAAGAGGTGGACCCGTCGTTCGACGGTCCGCTCTCGGCCGGAATCCCGTTCTGCACTTCGGGAACGCCGTCGTGTGACGCGGATTATGCTTATGCGTCCCGGCCCGCTTCGGTGGCGCGGGCGGTGGAGCGGATCTCGCTGACCGGACGGATCGGCAAGCCGCTGCTCACGCTGCACGGGACGTTGGACACGCTGCTGCCGATCACGCGGGACTCCGATGTGTACGACCGGATGATCGCCTCCGCGGGGCGCGGGTCGCTGCACCGGTACTACCGGGTGGTCGACGGCAACCACGTCGACGGGCTGGTCGACGCGTACCCGGACCAGCTGCGGCCGCTGGGGCCGTGCTTCCGGACGGCGTTCGACGCGCTGGGCGGCTGGCTGCGCGGAGTGCGTCCGCCGGCTTCCGGGACGATCGCGCGTCCGGCCGGCGCGACTCCCGCGGACCTGGCCCGCACCTGTTCGCTGGGCTGAGCCCGAGCGCCCCAAGGCGGCCTTCGGTGCGTCAGACGCACCGAAGGCCGCCTTGGGTGCGTTGAGCGCACCGAAGGCCACATTGGGGCGCTGGGGTCTTTCTCGGAAAGAAAGTGAACCGGTCGCCGGCGGCAGCCGTACTACCGGGTGAGGGGCTTTTCACGGCTACCCGAAAACCGGTTCCGACCTGCGGTTTCACCGCCGGACGGGCCACCCCGTTCGGCCGCTTGCGGGAGCGTTGCCCGTCGTTCATGATGGGGCTCCGGGGTCCGCGAAACATTCGTTCACGTCGAATATCCAGGTGTCGGCCATGCTTCGGAAGAACCACGAGTCCGGAAGTGAACGCCATGCTGCTACCCGTCGCCGGGGCCTCCTGATGGCCGCGGCCCTGTCCGGTTTCGCCATCATCGCCGGCCTGCTGCTCCCGGTGCTCGCCGCGGCGGCCTGGGCCATCTCCCTCGAACGCCGTCCGCGCGGTGCGACGGTCTCGGGGGAGCCCGACCCCGAGCCGGACTGGACGGTGGCCGGCATCCAGGCCCGCCTCCGCTTCGAGCAGTCGGCCCGGCGGTTCGCCGAAGCGGGCACGATCGCGCTGCCGACGCTCCCGATCCCGGAACAGACCGGCCGCGACTCGTCCCCGGACGGGCTGCCGTGGCGGGTCCCGCGCACGATCCCGCCGCCGCGTCCGCCCTCGGGCCGGGTGCCGGTCTCGCGGTTCGCGTTCGCGCCCCCGGACTCCCTCCTGATGCGCCGCATCCTGGACGGCCTGCGCAACCTGGACTGACGCGCGGTCCGGCCGTTCGTTCAGGAGGTGACGAGAAGTGCTGCGGGGGACTCCGCCTCCGGGATCAGCAGCCGGGGTGCGCCGGAGCCGTCGGCCGGGACCGACCAGACGTCCGAGTGGCCGGGCCCGCGGGGCACGCCGTAGCCGATCGTGCGGTCGTCGAGCCACGCGGGCTGGTCGTCGACGCTGCGGGTCTCGGCCACTGGTGTCGCCTCGGACGTCGCCAGATCCAGGGTGGACAGCCGCCACCCGCGAGCCGGGTCGTCGTCCACAGCGGACTTGAACGCCACGCGCGTCCCGTCCGGGGAAAGGGAAGGGCACTCGACGTTCTCGCGCAGCGTGCGGATCGTGTGCGCGGTGAAGTCGCCCGCGACGAGGTAGCGGTGCCCGGCCGTCGACATCGTCGCGTAGAAGTGGCGGTCGTCCTGGGTGAACGTGACGCCCCAGAAGTTGAGGTCCGCGGCCTGGTACGGCTTCCCGTCGAGCGTCACCGCGTAGTCCTCGAGGGTCCCGGCCAGGTCGCCGGTCGCCGTGTCGAGGATGCCGGCGCGGGTGGAGAACATGCCGCCGTTGTAGGAGTCGCCGGTGACGAAGACCGTCCACGCGAGCATCCGGCCGCTCGCCGACACCCGCGCCCGATTCGGCAGCCCGACCAGAGGGATCTCGCGCGTCACCGTGAGGCCCGCGTCGAGCACCGCCAGCTGGTAGGTGGTCAGGTCGCCGTCCTGGCGCAGGCAGAGCCCGGTGCCGCCGGCGGCGTACACCCGGCTGCAGGACAGCGGCGACACGGTCCGGGGGCCGCCGGGATCGGTGGCGGACACCGTGGCGACGTGGCCGCGGTCGCCGTCGGCGGTGCTGCGGAACAGCACCCGCTGGCCGGGAGAGAGGCTCACGACGCCGGTCGCCGCGACGTCGTGGCTGCGCGCGCTGGCGAACCCGACGTACGCGACGGCGGCCCCGGCCAGCACGAGGACACCGATGACCGCGATGAGGATCCGTGTTCTCATGACGCCCTCCGCGGGGACAGGACCACGAACGTCACGCCGATCGCGACCACCGCCGCACCCGCCGCGACGCCGATCGCGAGCCCGGCGCCCCAGAACTGCCAGGCGAGTCCGAAGAGGACGGACGAGGCGAAGTACGCAAGCGCTTGCGCCGTCTGGACCAGCGAAATCCCCGTGGTGCGCAACGACTCCGGCAGCAGCGGGCCGGCCAGGGCCATCAGGACGCCGTCGGTCGCCGCGTAGAACGCGCCGTACAACGTGAGCGCCAGGACGAAGAGCGGCCAGCCGGACACCGGCCCCGCCAGCAGCAGGTAGACGAGCGCGAGCGCGCCGTAGCCGCCGAGCACGACCGGCAGCCGGCCGACCCGGTCGGCCAGCACGCCCAGCGGTGCGGCCAGCAGCAGGTAGCTCAGGTTGGTGCCGACCGCGAGCAGCGGGAACCAGCCGGTCGCGATGTCCTCCTTGTGCTGCAGCAGCAGGTAGACGAAGCCGTCGCCGACCGTCGCCAGCCCGAGCACGCACGCCGCCACGAGCAGCCGCCGCACGCCGCTGCCGCGCAGCAGGGCGGCCGCCGCGCGGGGTGAGACGGAGTTCGCCGCGGCTTTCGGCGTCCGCTGGTCGCGGACGAACAGCACGAGCAGCAGCACGCCGATCGCGGCGACGCAGAAGCTGACGACGAACACCGCGTCGAACGCCTCGGGGTTCGTCGCGCCGACCGCGGCCAGCACGGCGAGCGCGACCAGCGGGCCGGCGAACGCGCCCACGCTGTCCATCGCCCGGTGCACCCCGAAGGCGCGGCCGAGCAGAGGCTCCGGGGTCGACAGGGTGATCAGCGCATCGCGCGGCGCCGTCCGCAGGCCCTTGCCGGTGCGGTCGACGGTGAGCACGGCGCCGATCGCGGCCGCCGACGCCCCGGCCGCGAGCAGGCCGAGCTTGGCCACCGCGGACAGTGCGTAGCCCGCGCCGGCGACGACCTTGCGGCGGCGGACCCGGTCGGCGACGTAGCCGCCGACGACCCGCAGCAGCGCCGTCGCGCCGGTGTACAGGCCGTCGAACACGCCGTACGCGGCCGGGCCGAGGTGCAGCCCGAGCACGAGGTAGACCGGCAGGACCGCGGTGACCATCTCCGACGAGACGTCGGTGACCAGGCTGACCGCGCCGAGCGCGAAGACGTTCGCGCCGACCGCCGAGAGCTTGCCCTTCGCGGCGTGCTCTGGACGACCGACACTGCTGGTGGAGAGGTACACGCGGGTTACTGCCAGACGTCGAGGATCGGCGACTTGCTCGCGGCGCCGCCGATGCCCGGCAGGCCGTAGGACGCCTCGATCGTGCGCAGCACGGTGTAGTGGTTGATCGACTCACTGTAGCTGCCGACCTTGACGTGCGCGCCGGTGAAGCTGGTGAAGATCTGGTTGACCGACGTGCCGCTGTCTTCGTCGAAGGTGGTGATCAGGAGGCTGTTGTGGGTCTTGGCCCATTGCGCGAACGCGTCGAGGTGGTTCTTCAGCCAGGTGTCGCCGGTGCCGATCGAGCAGTCGTGCATGTCGGAGCACATGTTCGGGGTGACGAAGGCGACCGTCGGCAGCTGGGTGAAGTCGGTGGGGAAGCTCGTGTAGCGGAGGTTGCTCGCGGCCGGGACGTTCGAGAAGTCGACCCAGCTGTTGTGCTTGCGCATGTAGGTGCCGCTGGAGCAGCCGGTGTAGCCGTCCGAGGGCATCGACTCGGAGTAGCCCTTGAACGTCTTGCCCGCGTCGATCAGCTGCCGGCCGAGGTTGGCCTTCGCGCCGAGGTCGGCCGGGCAGCTGTCGCTGGTCACGCCCTGCGTCGCGCCCGAGAAGAGGGCGACGTAGTTGGGCTGGCTCGGGTGGGTGATCGCGAAGGAGCTGGTGAACTTCGCGCTCTGCGAGGCGAGGGAGTTGAAGTAGGGGGCGCTGGAGCTGCCGTTGATCGACGAGTACTTCTTGTTCTCGAACATCACGAGGACGATGTGGTCGAACGCCGGCACGGTCGAAGCGGTCGGCTGCACCGCCGGCTCGTCCGTTCCGGTGACGACGACCGCGGTGACGACACCGGCTGTCACCAGGGTGGCGGCGGCGAACGCGGCGAAGATCCGCTTGCGGATCATGGGTCCTCCAACGGTGGCGGGTGAGGGCGCCTCATGATGTCCACTCCACGGGGCCGGCACGCGGCGTGTCGTGGTCCGGCTCGTGAACACCAGGAAACCTCCGGCGGACAACGGAAAGAGTGGGTGAATGGCTTTCCGGTGTCAACCTCCTAAGGTAGGTGTCCACTGTGGAGCGTCAGGGAGTTGACAGGTCGCTCCCAGCTCGTTCAAAGGAACGCCGCCGAGACTCGGTCGTATGGAACCCACCACGACAGGCGGAGCGGCCCGCCGCGAGCACGGCCGCCGCAAGGCCGCCCTGGTCACGGCGACGGTGGCGGTGCTGGGCGCGGCCACCGCCGGCGCGATCGGCTTCGGCCTTTCGACGGCGTCCGCCACCACTGAGACCAGTACCGACTCGGGTAGCTCCGTCGGTAACCAGGACCAGCTCCAGCCGTCCGATGGCGGCGTGAGCTCCGGCTCGGGCAGCGCGCACACGGGCTCGGGTGCGTCGTGACGACGGCGTTCCGCGCGCTGGGCACGACGGCATCGGTGCTGGTCACCGACCCTTCGCGGCTTTCCTCGGCGGCTGCGCTTTTGCGCGAGGAGGTCGACGCGATCGACCTCGCGTGCAGCCGGTTCCGGGCGGACTCGGAGATTTCCCGGCTCCACGAGCAGGCGGGGCGGCAGGTCCGCGTCGGTGAGCTGCTGGCGGAGGCGCTGGGGGCGGCGTTGCGCGCGGCCCGGTTGACGGGCGGCCTGGTGGACCCGACGGTGGGAGCCGCGATCCGGGCGCTCGGCTACGACCGCGACTTCGCAAGGGTCGTGAGTGAGAAACAGTGTTCTAACCCGGTTTCTCACTCACGACCTGCCGCGGTAGACCGCTCGACCGTGCTCGGCCCGGCTCCCGCGCCCGGGTGGCACCGCGTGCTCTTCGACCCCGCCCTGCGGCTGGTCGTCCTCCCGCGCGGTGTCCACCTCGACCTCGGCGCCACCGCGAAAGCCCTCGCCGCCGATCGGGCCGCGAGCCGGCTCCACGCCGCTCTCGGGTGCGGTGTCCTCGTCAACCTCGGCGGTGACCTCCGCGTAGCCGGGCCGGAACCCGCCGGTGGCTGGCAGATCGCCCTCGGCGACGACCACGCCGACGCCCTCACCCGGCCGGCGGCGCGAATCGCCCTCGGCACCGGCGGCCTGGCCACTTCCGGCACCACCACGAGGCGCTGGCGCCACGCCGGGCGCACCGTGCACCACATCGTCGACCCGCGGACCGGCGATGTCGCGAAACCGTGCTGGCGCACCGTCTCCGTCGTCGCGAAGTCCACTGTGGACGCCAACACCGCGAGCACCGCGGCCATCGTCCTCGGGACCGGCGCCCCGCGCTGGCTCGAGGAACGCCGGCTGCCCGCGCGGCTCACCTCCGACGCCGGCGAGGTCGTCACCACGGCCGGCTGGCCCGCGGAAAGGCGGGCCGCATGAGCTCCGCCGTCTGGTACTTCAGCCGCGCGACCGGCCTGGTCTCGCTCGTGCTCTTCACCGGTGTCGTCGTCCTGGGCGCGCTCGGCGCCGGCCGGTTCGCGACCCGGACGTGGCCGCGGTTCACCGTCGCCGCCCTGCACCGGAACCTCGCGCTGACCAGCCTCGCGTTCCTCGGCGCGCACATCGCGTCGGCGATCCTCGACGGCTACGTCCCGCTGAGCTGGCTCGACGTCGTCGTCCCGTTCGGCTCGGACTACCAGCCGCTCTGGGTCGGGTTCGGCGCCGTCGCGATCGACCTGCTGCTCGCGATCGTCGGCACCAGCCTGCTCCGCACCCGTATCCCGCCGCGGGCCTGGCGCGCCGTCCACTGGCTGGCCTACCTCTGCTGGCCGGTCGCGCTGGTGCACGGCTTCGGCATGGCCGAAGACGACGCCGCGTACGGCTGGATCGTCGCCTTCGACGTGCTCTGCGTGCTGGCCGTGCTCGGCGCCGTCGCCTTCCGGGCGACCCGCCGGGACGCCGACACCGCGACCCGCAAGCTCTCGCCGCTCGGAGGCACCCGATGACCGTCCTGCCGCCGCACCGCCTCGACCTGGCCGGCCACCGGCGCCGCAACGGCGTCGTGCCCTGGGTCGCCTACCACGGCGAAGCCGGCCGCGACCGGCTGATCGAAGCCGTCGCCGCGGCGGACCTGCGCGGCCGCGGCGGGGCGGGCTTCCCGACCGCGGTCAAGCTGCGCGCCGCCCGGAAACCCCGCTCGATCGTCGTCGCGAACGGGTGCGAAGGCGACCCGCTCAGCCACAAGGACGCCGCGCTGCTCACGCTGTCCCCGCACCTGGTGCTGGACGGCCTGCAGCTCGCCGCGCACGCCATCGGCGCCGGGGAAGCCGTTCTCTGCGTGCACGCGGGCAGCCCGGTGCGGCCGAGCGTCTTCGCGGCGCTGGCCGAACGCGACGACCGCGTGCCGGTGCGCGTCGAGGAGATCCCGCGGCGGTACGTCGCCAGTGAGGAGACCGCGCTCGTCCACCACCTGACGTCGGGGGACGCGCGGCCGCTCGGCAAGTCGCCGCGGCCCGACGAGCGCGGGGTGCGCGGCCGGCCGACGCTCGTGGACAACGTCGAAACGCTGGCGCAGCTGGCTTTGGTGATCCTCCTCGGCCCGCAGCACTACGTTTCCGCTCGCCGGGACTTGGTCACGGTCACCGGTGCCGTCCGGCGGCCCGGGGTCGTGGAGACGGCCCCCGGCACGTCGCTGGCGGCGGTGCTGGCCACGGCGGGCGGCGAGACCGAGCCGGTGCAGGCGGTGCTGGCCGGCGGCTACGGCGGGACTTGGACGTCGGATTTCGGGCTCGGGGTGTCGGGGATTTCGGCGGTGTACGCGCTTCCGGCCCGGGCGTGCGGGCTGGAGTACACGGCGAAGGTGCTGGCGTTCCTGGCGGCCGAGTCGGCCCGGCAGTGCGGACCGTGCATGTTCGGCCTCCCGGCGATCTCGGCGGACTTCGCGGAGCTGCTCCGCGGCGGTCCCTCGACGGCCCGGCTGGCCCGTCGTCTCCCGCTGCTCACCGGCCGCGGGGCATGCGCGCACCCGGACGGCGCGGCGCGGCTCGCGACGAGCGCGTTGCAGGTGTTCGGTGCCGACGTGGCGGCGCACTCGGCCGGCGGCCGGTGCCGGGTCCTGGAGCGTGTGGCGTGAAGCTGACGGTGGACCCGATCGGGTGCCGGGCGCACGGCCTGTGCGCGGACCTGCTCCCGGAGGCGGTGCGGCTGGACGAGTGGGGTTATCCCGTGGTGGCTTCAGGTCCGGTACCGCCGGGGTTGGTGGGGGAGGCCCGCCGCGCGGCGGCCGCGTGCCCGGCGCTGGCGTTGCGGCTGCGCAAGGACTGAGTCCCAGCCCGGTAAATCCGGTCGTCCGAGCGCCGGCGGGTCGTTAACCTCCGGCGTATGGACCTCATCGACCGGATCCGCGGCGCCCGGCTGATCGGCGTGCTGACCGGCGCGGGCATCTCCACCGCGTCCGGCATTCCGGACTACCGCGGGCCCGACGGCGTCTGGACGCGGACGCCCAGTGCCGTGAACGCCTTCACGCTCGAGAACTTCATGGCCGACGCCGACGTGCGCCGGGAGTTCTGGCGCAGCTACACCGGCCACGCCGCCTGGCGGGCCGAGCCGAACGCCGCCCACCGGGCCCTCGCCGGCCTGGACCGCGACGGTGCCGGCGTGCGCGTGCTCACCCAGAACGTCGACGGCCTGCACCAGAAAGCCGGCCTCGCCGCGCGCAAGGTCCTCGAACTGCACGGCACCATGCACACCACGCACTGCACCTCCTGCCCGGTGCGGCTCCCGACCACCGAAGTGCTGGAACGCGGCGAGGACGACCCGCGTTGCCCGGAGTGCGGCGGGATCCTGAAGCTCGACATCGTCCTCTTCGGACAGAGGCTGGACGGCGAAGTCCTCGAGCGAGCGCGCAAGGTCGCCGCGGCGAGTGAGGTCTTCCTGGCCATCGGCAGCTCGCTGCAGGTGGAGCCGGCCGCGTCCCTGTGCACGATCGCCGTGCGGTCCGGGGCGACGCTGGTGATCGTCAACCGCGACCCGACGCCGTACGACGAGGACGCCACTTTCGTGCTGCGCGAGGACATCGAGACGGTGGTCCCGGAACTGTGCGCGGCCGCGGATGGGTGATCCCGCGGCAGTCGCCGGGTGATCAGCCGGGCCGGATCGCGTCGACCAGCAGGTGCACGAGCTGGTCCCCGTCCACCGTCCACTTCTCCTTCGCCAGGTGACCGCTCAGCTCCAGCCCGGCGATCCCGTGCGCGCTCGACATCAGCAGCGCGCCGTAACGACGCGCGTCCGACTCGCCGACCACGTCGGCGACGAGCGTGAGGAACTCGTTCTCCACGCGGGTCGCGGCCGCGGCGGCCACCGGGTCGCCGCTCACCGGCGTGCTGAACATCAGCGCGTACAGGTGCGGCTGCCGGCGGCCGACCCCGATGAGCTTCAGCAGGCCCCGCTCGAGCCGGTCGCCCGGGGCGGCGTCGACGTCGGCGCGCAGTTCCGCCACTTCGTCCGCCACCGAGTTCCAGGCGTCGACGGCGAGCGCGGTCAGCAGGTGCTGCTTGTCCTCGAAGTGCCCGTACGGCGCGCCGCGCGAGACGCCGGCGCGGGCGCCCACCGCGCGGAGCGTCACCGCGTCGGGTCCGCCCTCGTCGAGCAGTTCGGACGCCGCCCGCACGAGGGCGCTCCGGGTCGCAGCGGCGGCTTCGGTTCGCGTCACCATAGTTGACAGTGTCACATGAACCACGCATCATCGTTCATATGACACTGTCACATCAAAATGAGCTCATGGTCGTCACCGGCGCCTCGACCGGCATGGGCGCGGCCACCGCCCGCGAACTCGCCGCTCGCGGCTACCACGTCCTCGCCGGCGTCCGCCGCGAAACCGACGGCGACGCGGTCCGCGCCGACGGCGTCGAGCCGGTGATCCTCGACATCACGCGCCCCGAGCACGTCCAGGACCTCGCCGGCCGCGTCGCCGCCGACCCGGACCGCCGCCCGTTGCGCGCCCTCGTCAACAACGCGGGGATCTCGGTCAACGCGCCCGTCGAAGCCCTTCCCCTGGACGAGTGGCGGCGGCTCTTCGACGTCAACCTGTTCGGGCACATCGCGGTCACGCAGGCGCTGCTGCCCTTCCTCCACCGCAGCCGCGGCCGGATCGTGAACATCAGCTCGGTCGGCGGGAAGGTCGCGATGGCGACCTACGGGCCCTATGCGGGGACGAAGTTCGCGCTCGAAGCGGTCAGCGACTCGCTCCGCCGCGAACTCGCTCCGCACGGGGTGCAGGTCGTGGTCGTCGAGCCCGGCGCGGTGCGGACCGAGATGGGCGACCGCGGCGCCGCGACCGCCACCGGCCTCGCCGAGAAGATGACCCCCGAGCACCAGCGGCGGTACGGCGGGCTCGTCCAAGCCGTCGTCGCCCATTCCCTGCGGTTCACCCGGGCCGGGTTGCCGGCGGACCGAGCCGGGGCGATCGTCGCCAAGGCCGCGACCGCTCGGCGGCCGCGCACGCGCTACCCGATCGGGCGCGACGCGGCCTTCCTGACCCGCCTCACGCGCGTCCTGCCCGACCGGCTCCTCGACCGGGTGACCGCGATGACCCTCCGGCCCTACCTGCCCAAGACGGCCGGGTAGCTCGGCTCAGGCGGACGCGAGCGGCACCGTCGCCAGCAGGTGGCGCGCCGCGACGCTCGCGCCGTCCGCGCGCACCTGGCCCGAGAACTCCCGCGCCCGCGTCGCCACTTCGGGTCGCAACGCGACTTCGAGCGCCGCGGTCAGCGCTTCGGCCGTCGGCACGCCCGGCTCGGTCGCCGCGCCGATTCCCAGGTCGCGGACCCGGCCGGCGAAGTAGTGCTGGTCGTACATCTGCGGCACGACCACCTGCGGCGCGCCCGCGCGGGCTGCCGTCGTCGTCGTGCCCGCGCCGCCGTGGTGGACGACGGCCGCCACCCGGCGGAACAGCGCCTGCTGGTTGACCTCGCCGATGCCCAGGCAGTCCGGCGCGTCATCGGCGACGAGGTCCGCCCACCCGCGGGCGACGACCGCCCGGCGGCCGTGCGCCCGCGCCGCCGTCAGCGCGGCCACGGCGACCTCGCCCGGTGCGCGCATGCTGCCGAACCCGAAGTACACCGGCGCCTCGCCCGCGTCGAGGAACTCGAGCAGCTCGTCCGGCAGCGGCCGCTCGTCCGGCCAGATCCAGGCCCCCGTCTGGACGATCCGCGGGTCGCCCGGCTCGGGCCACGGCGCCAGCGCGGCGTCGGCCGCGAGCCACGGCCGGTCGGTGAAGACGTGGCCCGGCAGGTCGTCGACCGGGGCCTGCCCGGCCGCCGCCCGGTATTCGTTGACCTTGCCGCCGAAAAAGGCGTTCCAGCGCTGCGCGTCCTCCGCCCAAAGGGCGCGGTTTCCGCCTTTCCGGGCGTCCGCCACGGCATCGGCGGCGGCGCGTGCCGAGCGGACGGCAGGGTGATGGGGCAGAAGCTCGCGTAGACGTAGGCGCCGCCCGACCGCTGCGCGATCGAGCGGGTGGCGAACTGCAGGGCACCGCCGGCGACCAGGACGTCACACCCCTCGGCGGCGACGGCGATCGTCTCGAACTGGGTCGTGACGGTGTCTTCGGTGGACTTCCGGATCTGTTCGGGCGTCGGCTTTCCCCGGTGCGCCGACGCCGTCGCGCGCAGTTCGGGACCGATCGGCACGACGTCGAAGCCCAGTTCTTCGAGCCAGTCCCGGAAATCGGGCGGCACGCACAGGCGGACGTCCTGCCCGAGCGCTCTCAGCTCCGAGGCCAGCGCCAGCACCGGCTGCACCTCGCCCCGCGAACCGATCGTGGACAGCAGCACACGCATGAAGGAATCCCCTCGCCGGAAATGGTGAGCCCGAATTGTGGACCCGCACCGGGGCCTTGCCACAAGCCCCGGGGTCGGCTATATCTTTGAGTGGGGAGAGGGAATCCTTCGCCGTTGCGTCGCGTCTTCACCCCGCCGCGTTCCGGCCTTGAGCCCGCGTCTCCAGCTCACGCCGTTCGCTCTCCGGCGGCAGTGGCACGCCCGGGCGGTGCCGGCGCTGGTCCTCTTCGAGGATGGTCATGGAGTTCTCGCCCACGACCCACGGGTGGCCCCGTGCGGCCAGTTCGGTGCGGACCCGGTCGAGTTCGACCGGCTGCGCGGAGCGTGACGGGGGCCGAGCGAGGTCACCAGGGGAGTCATCCCTTTGCCGAGGAGCGGTTTTGTGGCGCCGGAAATTGCTCCGTAGGTCAGGAGATCTCGATATCCACGACAGTTTCGGCAGGCGTTTCCCGCGTCAGTTCTTCGGCGAAGATGGAGTCGATCTTCCCGGAGGCGGTCCGCAGTTTCAGGACGCCCGCGACGAGCAGCACGAGCACGGCGGCGGGGACGACGAGCAGCACCGGCGGCCAGCCGGCGCCGATCACGGCACCGGCGGAGATCAACCCGCACAAGAGGAAGAGCGTCCTGGCGACCACGCGCGGCCATGCGGAGCGGGGCTTGGCGTGCCGCCCGCGCGGTGTTCCGAAAACCGGCCGCGCGAGGGCAGCGTGGACACTCATCAAGACCTCCGGGAAGTCGCCGAACCGGCCGGGCGGGGGATTCCCGGCGGTGGTGCCCGGGCCGGAACGCGACCGTGCGGACACATGGGGTGTGTCGGGGCGGAGCGGCTTCCGGTTACCGGTCGTTATTGCTTCGAGTCCGAATTCAGGGAAACAATTCGAGACGGCTTCCGGTCTATTCCGAATGGGTTTCGGGCACTAGGGCCGTTGGGCCCGGGTCGGACCCGGCCGGTGGTCCTAGTCGTGGCCCGGGCCCTTGCCTTTGCCTTTGCCCTTGGTCTTGCCGGGCGGCTCGGTCTTCGGCGGCTTGCCGGCTTCGGTGGTCTTCGGCGTCGCCGCGCTTTCGTGGGTGACGGCGGCGGGTTCGAGATCGGCGGACTCGGTCGCACCGGGGCGCGGATCCGGGGTCCCGGAGCCGGCGAGCGGCGCCTGGGAGGGTGCGGCGGAGCTGGGCGCCGGCGGCTGGGCGGGAGCCGGAGTCGTGGGCTCCGGCGCGGCGAGCAGCATGGCGGAAACGGCGGCCACGGCCGCGGCGGTCAGCCCGGCGGCCGCGGTGAACCGGCGGCGCTGGGCGGGGTCGCTGGTGGGGGAGAGGCCTACAGCGGCGAGGATCTTGCGCGGGCCGGTGGGTCCAGTGGGTTCGGCCCGGTGCGGAAGACCGAGATCGCGCACGGTGGGGTCGAGCGGGCCGTGGTGGCCGGGGTCACGCAGGCTGGAAGAAGTTGCGGTGGGGTCGAGCGGGCCGTGGTGGCCGGGGTCATGCAAGCCGGGAGAACTTGCGGTGGGGTCGAGCGGGCCGTGGTGGCTGGGGTCACGCAGCCCGGGAGAACTTGCGGTGGAGTCGAGCGCGCTGGGGTTGCTCGCGCCGGCTCCGCGCCGGCCGGGCTTGCTTGCTGGGTCGAACGAGCCGGGGTCCCCGACGACCGCCGCTGGGCCGAGCGGGCCGCCGTGGTCCGCGGTACCCCGGCGGCGTCCCCCGGCGCCGAGGCGGCCACGCACTCCGCCGTCCGCCGGTGCGGCGCGATGCCACCGGCGCAGCACCCCCGCCCCGCCGATCCCTCGCCGTCCCGCCGCCCACGGCAGCGTCGGTGCCGGTGCGTGCAGCAGCCGCCGGACCTCTTCCGCCGTCGGCCGGTCGACCGGTTCGCGGGCCGTCATCCTCCGCAACGTGTGCGCCAGCGACGGCGGCAGCCCCTCCGGCACCCGCGGTGCCCGGGTCAACCGGGCCATCGCCGCCTCGACCATCGTGCCCGGGTACTCGCGGCGGCCCGTCACGCACTCCAGCAGGATCAAGCCCAGCGCGTACACGTCCGCCGGCGGGCCCGCCGGCTCGCCGCCGACCTGCTCGGGCGCCAGGTACGCCGCCGTGCCCGGGACCACGCCCGTGCCCGTGATGTGCGTCGTGTCGAGCGCGTGGGCGATGCCGAAGTCGCCGATCAGCGGGCCGGCCGCGGACAGGAACACGTTGGCGGGCTTGAGATCCCGGTGGACGACCCGCAGCGCGTGCACGTGGGCCAGCGCCTCGGCGAGCCCGTCGGCCAGCGCCGTCACCTCGGCCACCGGCATCGGCCCGCCCAGCAGCCGCTCCGCCAGGTTCTCGCCCTCGACCAGCTGCATCACCAGGTACGTCCGGCCGTGCTCGGTGCCGCTGTCGAGCAGCGCCACCACGCCCGGGTGGGTGATGCTGCCCTGGATGCTCATCTCGCGCAGCCGGCGGCGCTGGTCCAGCGCGACCACGTCCCGGTCGTAGATCTTGACCGCGACCTCCCGCTCGAGCCGCAGGTCGTAGGCGCGGTACACGCGCGCCGTGCCGCCGCTGCCGATCAGCCGGCCGACCTCGTAGCGTCCGGCCAGCAGCCCCGGCGGGCGTTCGTCGTGGAGGGAGCGCGGGCGGACGGCGAACTCGCCGAGCGCGAAACGGGCACACGTGACGTCGTCCGCGTCGCTCCTCGGCGCGTTCCCCGTTCCACCGGCGTCGTCGGCCACGGCCGCGAGGTACCCCGCACCCGCGATCGGCAAACGTCAGAAGATCACGCGAAAGCGTCCACGCCGGTCAGCTCCGCCGACAACGTCCACAGGCGACGCGCCTCCTCGCGGTCCACGGCGTAGCGGCGAACACCCGAGGCGGCCATGCCCTCGGCGTCCGGAGGGGACAGTTCGGCGACGTCGCAGTCCTCGAGGTACAGCCCGCCGAGCCCGGCCAGCTGCGGGGACGTCGCGGCCCAGACCGTGGTCGCCGCGCCCTGCTCCGGGGTCTTGAACTGCATCAGGAGGTTCCCGGCCTCGTCGATCCAGCCCCGCTCGATCATTTCGGCCTTCGGCAGGTGCCGCTGCAGGGGCGTCATGATGCCGCCCGGGTGCAGCGCGAACGCGTGGACGCCTCGCGAGGCGCCCAGCTCGTCGAGCCGGACGGCGAAGAGCACGTTGGCCGTCTTGGCCTGCCCGTAGGCGGCCCACTTGTCGTAGCCGTGCTCGAACTGGACGTCGTCCCAGCGGATGGCGGAGTTGTGGTGGCCGCGCGAGGACAGCGAGACGACGCGGGCGCCCTCGGCGACGGCCGGCCACAGCCGGTTGACCAGCGCGAAGTGCCCGAGGTGGTTGGTCGCGAACTGCGCTTCCCAGCCCGGGCCGACGCGCGTCTCCGGGCAGGCCATCACGCCGGCGTTGGCGATGAGGAGGTCGATCCGCCGTCCGGTGGCCAGGAAGCGCTCGGCGAAGGCGCGGACGCTGTCGAGGTCGCCCAGGTCCAGCTCGTCGACCTCGACGTTCCGCTCCCCGGAGAGGGCTTCCTCGGCGGTCGCGCGGCGGCGGGCCGGGACGACGACGTGCGCGCCGGCGCCGGTGAGCGCGCGGGTGGTTTCGAGGCCGATCCCGGAGTACCCGCCGGTGACGACGGCGAGCTTGCCGGTGAGGTCGGCCCCCGCGACGGCTTCGGCGGCCGTGGTGGTGGCGCCGAAACCCGATCCGAGCTTGTGCTGTGCGGTGCTCATGGCCCCGACCGTACGAGCTGGAGCGCACTCCAGCGCAAGTCGCGCGGCCGGAGCCGAAACAGGGGACAATCGACGCCGAGAGGCGCAGCCGACCTAGGAAGGCTCTGATGGCCGACTACTACGGGAACCAGCCCCAGGACGTCCGCCCGGGGATCGACGCTCGCAGGCTGTGGGCGGGCGGCGTGGCGACGGCGGTGATCGCGGCCCTGCTCGCGGTCGTCGGGTTGCTGATCGCGCGCGGCGTCTTCGAGGTCGAAGTGCTGGCCCCAAAAGGCGAAGGCGTCTGGGGCAACGCGAGCACCACGACGTACGCGCTGGTCGCCGCCGCGGTGGCCCTGCTCGCCACCGGGCTGATGCACCTGCTCAGCGTCGCCACACCCGCGCCGTCGCAGTTCTTCGGCT
Organism: Amycolatopsis sp. cmx-4-37; assembly: GCA_049998055.1. Classification (GTDB taxonomy): domain Bacteria; phylum Actinomycetota; class Actinomycetes; order Mycobacteriales; family Pseudonocardiaceae; genus Amycolatopsis. Next base: position 111,431 of record JAEBEK010000016.1, read on the forward strand.
GGATCATGGTGCTGGTAACGCTGATCGCGGTGGTCCTGCCGCTGACGCTGACCGTCGCGCCGAGCGCGAAGATCGCCACCGCCGCGATCAACCTCGTCATCGGGCTCGCGATCGCCGCGGTGGTCAACAGCATGGCGGCGAGCGCGCGGACGCTGCACCGGCGCCGCAGCCAGCAGAACCCCGCGCCGCCGACGCGCCAGTACCCGCAACAGCAGCCGCCGCCGACCCGGTACTACGACCAGTGAGTGTGGACACCGCCGACGTGCGGACGACGAACCGCCGCGTGATCGAGCAGTTCCGGGCGGGCGGCGAGGTCGAGGGCATGCACCGCGAGCGGCTCGTGCTGCTCACGACGACGGGCCGGCGGTCCGGGAAGCGGCGCACGGTGCCGATGATGTACCACCGCGACGGCGACAGGCTGCTGGTGGTGGCGTCGAACATCGGGGCCGCGAAGCACCCGGGCTGGTACCTGAACCTGATCGCGGATTCCCGGGTGAAGGTGGAGCTGGACGGCGCGACGTTCGACGGGGAGGCGCTGCCGCTGCTGGGGGCGGACTACGTGCGGACGTGGACAGAGCTGGAGAAGCACTACCCGTTCCTGGCCGAGCACCAGGCGAAGGCCCGGAAGGCGAAGCGGGTGATCCCGATCGTGGAGCTGTCCGAAGAGGACTGACGCTCGGCCGCGGGAGACGATGTCATGAACGACCCTTTCATGTCGTCTGGCGACATGAAAGGGTCATTCACTACATTCGGGACCGGTCCACTTCGGACTACTTGCTCGCCACCCGCCGGTACTTCGCCGTCGCCAGTGGGGCGAACACCGCGATGATCGCCACGCAGCACAAGATCGCGTACAGCGCCGCGTTCTCCGCCGGCCACCCCGAAGGCGCCGGCCCGAACCGGTTGCCGAACAGGTCCCGCGTCGCGTTGATCACCGCCGTGAACGGGTTCCAGTCCGCGATCGCCTTGAGGAACGCCGGCAGCGTCTGCGTCGGGACGAACGCCGAGGAAATGAAGCTCAGCGGGAACATCCAGACCAGCCCGAGGCTCTGCGCCACCTCGACGCTGCGCGCCGCCAGGCCGATCAGCGCGCCCACCCAGGACAACGCCCAGGCGAACATCAGCATCACCAGGTAACCCAGCAGAGCGTCCCAGAAGCTGCCGCGGATCCGCCAGCCCACGATCAGGCCGCACGCCGACATCACGATCAGCGCCACCACGCTGACCACCAGATCCGACGTCGTCCGGCCGAGGACCACCGCGATGCGGGACATCGGCAGGGACCGGAACCGGTCGATGATGCCCTTCTGCAGGTCGTTGGCGAACCCGATCACCGTGAACGCCGAGTTGAACGCCACCGTCTGGGCGAAGATCCCCGCGATGAGGAACTCGCGGTAGGCCGCGCCGCCCGACTCGCCGCCGATCGCGTTGCCGAAGACGTAGGCGAACAGCAGCACGAACATGATCGGCTGCAGCGTCGCGGCCATCAGCCAGTCGGGGTTGCGGCGGACGTTCATCAGGTTGCGCCACGTGATGATGCCGCCGTCCGAGATGCCCTTCGCGAGCGCGTTCACTTCGCAGCCTCCGTCGAGGCGGACTCGGCGCCGTGGCCGGTCAGGGACAGGAACACGTCGTCGAGCGTCGGGCGGTGCAGGGCGACGTCCTGGACGGCGATGCCCTGGCCGTCGAGCCGTCGTAGCGCCTCGATGAGCGCCTTGGGCCCGGTGTCGACGAAGATCTCGGCCCGCCGCGTGTGGTCGTCGCCCGACGGCTCGCCGGTCCCGACCTCGCGCAGCACCGCCAGGGTGGCCGGCAGGTCCGCGACCGAGGCGACGACCAGCTCCAGCCGTTCGCCGCCGATCTGGGCCTTGAGCTCGTCGGCCGTGCCGCGCGCGATCACCCGGCCGTGGTCGATCACCACGATCGAGTCGGCGAGCTGGTCGGCCTCTTCGAGGTACTGGGTGGTCAGCAGCACGGTCGTGCCGTCCGCGACCAGCTCCTTGATGACGCCCCACGTGTCGAGGCGGCCGCCCGGGTCCAGGCCGGTCGTCGGCTCGTCGAGGACCACGACGGTCGGCTCCGCGACCAGCGCGCCGGCCAGGTCGAGACGCCGGCGCATACCGCCCGAATACCCCTTCGCCGGCCGGTCGGCGGCCTCCTCGAGCGCGAACCGCGCCAGCAGCTCCCGGGCGCGCGACCGGGCGGCCGATTTCCGCCTGCCGTAGAGCCGCCCGACCATGTAGAGGTTCTCGAAGCCGGTGAGGTTCTCGTCGACGGCGGCGTACTGGCCGGACAGCCCGATCCGCTGCCGCACTTCGTCGGGCTGGGCCAGGACGTCGTACCCGGCCACGTGCGCCTCGCCGGCGTCCGGCCGCAGCAGCGTCGTCAGGATGCGGACCATCGTGGTCTTCCCGGCGCCGTTCGGGCCGAGCAGGCCGAGCACGCGCCCGGCCGGGATGTCGAGGTCGACGCCGTCGAGCGCGCGGGTCGACCCGTAGGTCTTGACGAGTCCGCGCACCTGGACGGCGCTGTCCGGTTCCGGCATGGCGGTTTCCCCTCTCGGTGACCCCGCCAAGCTAGGCCACCGGCGTCCGCTTTGTCCTCCGGGTTTCTCCCTGAGCCGCGTCAGTTCGCCGAAAGCGTGACGGCGAGCTCCGGCGGCGTCCGCAGCGTCTGGAACACGACGCAGTAGCGCTCGGTCAGCTTCTCGAGCGTGGCCAGCTGCTCTTCGGAAGCGTCGGTGTCCAGCGCGAACGACAGCCGGATCGCGCGGAAGCCCACCGGCGCGTCCTTCGCGACGGCGAGGGTGCCGCGGAAGTCCAGTTCGCCTTCGGCGCGGACGCGGCCGCCACGCACGTCGAGGCCCAGCGACGTCGCGACCGCCCGCAGCGTCACGCCGGCGCACGCGACGAGCGCTTCCAGCAGCATGTCGCCGGAACACGCGAGGGTGCCGTCGCCGCCGGTGGCGGGGTGCAGCCCGGCTTCGACGACCGCGCGGCCGGTTTCGACCTTGCAGGAGATGCCGAGGCCGTCCAGCTCGGCGTCGGCGTGCAGCGTGACGAGCGCGCTTTCCGGCGCCTCGCGGTACTTGTCCTTCAGCGGGGCCTGGGTCGCGCGCAGCTCTTCGGTGTCCATGGGCCGATTCTGCTCCCGCGGGCGGCGGAAAGCGAAAAGGCGAGGAGACCGGAATTCCCGGTTTCCCCGCCTTTTCAGTGCGGATTCAGCGGTTTCAGCTCAGCGTCACGGCGACGTCGTCGATCACGAACGACGTCTGCAGCGAGCTGTCCTCGGTGCCGGTGAACTTCAGTGCCAGGGTGCCGCCGGCGGCCGACGAAACGTCGATCGTCCGGAGGGCGTACCCGGAGGCCTTGTTCAGGTTGGAGTAGCTGCCGAGGGTGGCGCTGCCGTTGGTGACGGTCAGCTTGTCGTAAGCGGTCGTCGAAGTCGTCTCCGCCGTGTCGATGTGCAGGTAGAACGTCAGGCTGGCGTGGCAGCCGGCCGGGATGCCCACCGACTGCGCGACGGACTCCGTGTGCGTGGAGCCGTAGCCGTCGAGGTAGGCGGAGTAGGTGCCGCCGTGCGCGGCCTGACCCGAGGACGCCCACTGGCCGATGGCGCCGGTGGTGCCGGTCCAGTTCGCCGCGCCCGACTCGTAGCCGCCGTTGACGATCTTCTGACCGGTGCAGTTGCCGGTGGCGCCGACGGTCCACGAGAACGACGCCGTGCCGGTCTTGTTGGCCGCGTCCTTCGCCGTCACCGTGACGCTCGAGGTGCCCGCGGTGGTCGCGGTGCCCGAGATCGTGCCGGTGGAGGCGTTGATGGACAGGCCGGCCGGCAGGCCGGTGGCCGACCAGGTGTACGGCGAGGTGCCGCCCGAGGCCGACAGCGGCAGGTTCACCGAAGCGCCGGTCACGGTCGACTGGTTGCCCGGGTTCGAAACCGTGACGGTGCCGGTCGCCGAGCAGGTCGGGTCGGCCGACTGCGCCGGGACGGAGATCGCGTCCCACGCCGCCTTGACGGTGTTGAACTCGGTGCAGCTGCCCGGGAACAGGTTCTTCGCCGCGGTCAGCGTCCAGGTGCGGTACTTCAGGTACGAGCTGCCGGAGGTCTTGAGCAGCATCGCGTTGTAGAAGATCTTCACCGCGTTCTGGACCCCGATGCCGGTGACCGACGAGCTGTTGCACGTGGTGCTGGTCGGCTGCCCGTTGGTCGGGTTGGTGCCTTCGGCCAGCAGGTAGAACCAGTGGTTGCCGGGGCCGGCGGCCGCGTGCACCTCACCGTTGGGGACCGAGCTGTCGTAGCAGTTCTTGTCGCCCAGCGCCGACGGGTTGTACATGTTGCGGATCGGGCCGGAGCCGACCAGGTTCACCGACTCGCCGACGAGGAAGTCCGGCACGTCGCCGCCCGAGGGCTCGTTCGCGAACCACTCGGTGGAGGCGCCGAAGACGTCCGCGACGAACTCCTGCGTGCCCGAGCCCGAGATCCCGCCCGGGGTGTGGTCGTCGATGCCGTGGCCGTGCTCGTGCGCGACGACGTCGATCGAACCGATCCACTGGTTCTGCGTGTTGTGGCCGATCTGGACCTGGGTGCCGTCGTAGTAGGCGTTCTCGTCGTTCAGGCCGACGCGGATCGGCCAGCCGCCGCCGTTGCCGTCGAAGCCGTTGCGCCCCAGCCACTGCGAGAGCATCTTGTTCTCGGTCTGGGCCGCGAAGAGCGAGTCGACGCAGCCGGTCTCGCGGCTGGTCGCGTTGCCGGTGCCCCAGGCGTCGTCCGGCCCGCTGAAGGTGGTGTTGTTGGCCGCGTCCTGGCAGGACGTGTTGGTGATGGCCGGGTCCTTCAGCGTGTACGTGCTGCCCGAGTGGGTGGTGTCGAGGTGCACCGGGTTCGGGCGGTTGTACGCGCTGGTGCCGTCGCCGTTCATGACGTGCTCTTGGGTCTTGAGCACCTTGCCGGTGGCGGCGTCGACGATGACGTCGAGCCGGCTCGGGCCTTCGGCGTCCCGGCCGACGACGGTGCTCTTCCAGGCCAGCGTCGGCGTGCCGAGCGCGTAGACGACCTGCTGGGCGGCGCTCACGCTGTCCACGGCGGACAGCTGCTGCCGCGCGGTCGCCTCGGCCGCGGCCTTCGTCACCTTCCCGGTGGTCGTGGCGAGGTCGATGGTCTGGTCCTGCGCGACGGAGGTGCCGAGCACCTGGCCCGTCGAGTTCGTCGCGACGACGAAGTCACCGCCCACCACGGGGAGGCCCTTGTAGCTGCGCTCATAGGGGATGTACTGGAGGCCGTTCGTCGAGGAAATCGCCTTCTGGGCCTGGAAAACGTCGTCCGCGCTGGCGTGCAGCGCGGCGGGCCTGCTCGCCACGAGGCCGGCGGCCGCGGTCGTGGCCTGGGCCAGGGCGCTCGGGGCGGCGTTCGGGGTGGGTTGCGCCTGTGCGGTACCGGTGATGCAGAGCGCGCCGACGAGCACGCCGGTTGCTGCCAAGACGACTGGACGTCTCAGTTCCATCGAGGGGTCTCCTCCGGGCAGGGTGAACCAGGCCCGGGTTCGAGACCGGGCCGGATCAAGGGGGACGAGAGGTGGTGCTGTGCAACGGAAATCAGAATCCGGTGCCGGAGGCTCGTGAACAAGCGACTAACGTACGGTCTTATCTACTGGACGCAATAACTCCCAAAAAGGACATTTCCCGCTATTGGGATTCGATCGGCTGATCGTCCACTCAGGACGGGAAGCGGATCACCGCCGTTCGGGTGATCTTTCCCGCGTCTGAAACGACGAAGGCCCCTTCGCCGGGAATCGGCGAAGGGGCCTTCGTTGATACGACTGTGTCAGGCGGTCTTCTCGCGCTTCGGGAGCTTCCAGCCCGGGCGCACGAAGTGACACGTGTACCCGTTCGGAATGCGCTGCAGGTAGTCCTGGTGCTCCGGCTCGGCCTCCCAGAAGTCGCCCACCGGGCTGACTTCGGTGACGACCTTGCCCGGCCACAGCCCGGACGCGTCGACGTCGGCGATCGTGTCTTCGGCGACGCGCTTCTGCTCGTCGTTCTCGAAGTAGATCCCCGACCGGTAGCTCAGGCCGATGTCGTTGCCCTGGCGGTTCTTCGTCGTCGGGTCGTGCACCTGGAAGAAGAACTCGAGCAGGTCGCGGAACGTGGTCTGCGCCGGGTCGTAGACCACCTCGATGGCCTCGGCGTGGGTCCCGTGGTTGCGGTAGGTGGCGTTCGGGACGTCGCCGCCGCTGTAACCGACCCGGGTCGAGAGCACCCCGGGCTGACGGCGGAACAGCTCCTGCATCCCCCAGAAGCAGCCGCCGGCCAGGACGGCCCTTTCGGTTGACGTGGTCACGGCGTCACTCCTTCTCCTCGTGTGGTGCTGCCACCGGTACAACTTCGGTGGCGCACCGATGATTCCACGAGAGGATTACGGAAGCCTGACATCACCCGGCCTGGAGCTTCGCGAGGGTGAGGACGTCGCCGAATCGACGGTAACCTTAACTGGATATCGATGATATCCGCTGGTAGCGTCGTGTCGTGGACGTGAGAACGCGAATTCTGGAGGCGGCGGCCGACCTGCTGGCGCACTCGGGCGACTTCTCCACGCGGGCGGTCTGCGAGGCCGCCGGCGTCGGCGCGCCGGCGCTCTACCGGCAGTTCGGTGACAAGGAGGGCCTGCTCGCCGCCGTCGTCGACCGCGGGTTCGAGAAGTACCTGGCCGGCAAGCGGGCCGCGAAGCCGTCCGGCGACCCGGTGCGCGACCTGCGCGACGGCTGGGACAACCACGTCGCGTTCGCCGTCGACAACCCCAACCACTACCGCCTGATGTACTCGGGCCTCTCGACGCCGCCGGGCGCGGCGGCCGAGGCGCACGAGCTGCTGCTCGCGGTTCTGGAGCGTTGCGCGGCCGCCGGGCGGCTGAAGCTGCCGCCGCCGCTCGCCGCGCAGATGGTCATGGCGGCCAACGCCGGCGTGGCGCTGTCGATGATCACCCGGCCGGAGCTGTACCCGGATCCCGGGTTTTCCGTCCGGGTGCGGGAAAGCGTGCTGGCCGGCGTTCTCGCCGAGGCGCGGCCGAAGCCTGACGACGTCGCGGTGACGGCGACCACGCTCGCCGCCCAGCTGTCGTCCGCGGGGGACCTGACGGCCGCCGAGGTGACGCTGCTGCGGGAGTGGCTGGTGCGGTTGAGCGTCCACAGTGGACGCTGAGCCGGACGGCGGCGCCGGTTGGACCGTCTGCCCGGGCGGCGTCCCGGTTTCGCTCTCCGGCGGGCCGTGCCCGGTCCGGGGTGGGACGATGGGCCGGGACCGCCCGATTCGGTCCCGGGGGAGGCGTGCCATGCGCGACCAGAACCAGGCCGTTGTGGAGCGGACCAGCGGCGCGCTGGTCGTCGAGGTCCGCGGCGAACTGGACATCGGCACCGTGCTGCGCTGGACGACGCTGATCGAAGCCGCCATCTGTGAACTGCCGGAACCGCAGCTGCTGGTGCTCGACCTGACGGCGCTGGAGTTCCTGTCGGCGCAGGGCGCCCGGGGCCTGCTCGCGGCGATCGAGTGCTGCCGGGACCGTGGCACGGCCGGCTGCCTGATCGTCAGCCCCGGGAGCGTGGCCGACCGCGTGGTGCGGCTGACGGGACTGGCCGACCGGGTGCGGGTGTTCCCGAACCGGCTCACGGCGATCGCCACCTGCCAGCCGGTGGAGATGCGCTGGTTGCCGGGCTGACCGGCTCGCACACCGAACGACTCGCGTACCCAGGCGGTCGGCTCGCGTACCCGGACGGTCGGCTCGCGTACCCGGACGGTCGGCTCGCGTACCCAGGTGGACGACACGCGTACCCAGGCGGTCGGCTCGCGTACCCAGGTGGACGACACGGCGCGAGATGAAGCTTTCGCCGTGTCGTCCGCGTAGGTGCGCGTGTCGTCCGGCTGGGGACGGTCGTCAGGCCGGTTCGCGCACCAGGTCCGCCGCGGCCTCCGCGAACTCGCGCACCCGGGCCGTCGCGGAGCCGTCCGGCCAGACGAGACCCCACTCGAGCCGGGGCGCGCCGTCGAGTGGGACGTAAGCGACGTCCGGTCGCGGGTAATAGCGCCGGATGTGGGCGCCGACCGGCAGCACGCCCGCACCCGCGCCGGCCAGCGTGAGCAGCTCCTGCAGCCCGGCCGGGCGCGTGCACGTCCAGCCACGGGTCCGGCAACGCGCAGCGCAGCACCGTGACCCGCGCCAGGTCCGCGACCGCCACGGCGTCCCGCCCGGCGAACGGATGACCCGCCGCGACGGCGAGGAAGCGCGTCTCCCGCACCAGCACCGGGCCGGTCACCAGCCCGGGCGCGTCCAGTGGGAGCCCGGCGAGCACGACGTCGACCTCGCCCTCGCGCAGCCACGGCAGGACCTCGGCCGGGCGCACCTCGCGGAACTCGACCTCGCAGCCGGGCGCCCGCCGCCGGAACAGCTCGGCCACCCCGGCCAGCAGCTGGCCGCCCGCGGCGTCGCCGAACGCGACGCGCAGCGTGCCGGTGACCCCGCGGCCCGCCTCGACCGCCCGGGCCAGGGCCGCTTCGACCGCCGACCAGGCCGGCGCGAGGTCGGCGAGGAGCTGCCGCCCGACCGCCGTCAGCTCGACGTGGCGGCTGGTGCGGGTGAACAGAGGCGCGCCGATCCGCCGTTCCAGCTTCCTGATCGTCTGGCTGACCTGGGCGGTCGACACGCGCAGCCGCTCCGCGGTGCGGCCGAAGTGCAGCTCATCGGCCAGCGCCAGGAACGACTCGACCTCGCGCGTCTCCGCCATCTCGCCTCACCATCGTCAATTCCTGCTTCACGATCGTGGCACAGAAGCGCGTTGATCGGCGCTGCAGGCATGCCGACGCTGGAAGCATGAACCACCACGACCACATCGAGATCGTCGACGCCCTGTACCGCTTCGGTCTCGGCCAGGACCTCAAGGACCGGGATCTGTTCGCGTCGTCGTTCGCCGCGGACGCGGAGCTGGACTTCCGGCCGGCGGCCGCGCGCTGGGGCGCGGAGCCGCCGCTGATGACGGGCCGGGACGCGATCGTCGACACGATCCTCGCGCTGTTCGAGGGCCGCGTCGACACGACGCACCAGGTGACCAACCCGCGCGTCGCGGTGGACGGCGACACCGCGCGGCTGACGGCCCTGGTCGAGGCCCAGCACCTGCTGAGCGACGACCACGGCCGGTACGCGCTGCTGAAGAACCGCTACGACGTGGCGCTCGTCCGCGACGGCGACCTCTGGGTCATGCGCCGGGTGCGGATCGAAAACGCTTGGTACACCGGCGATCCGCTCGCGATCTTCGGCTGAGCTACTCGCCGCGCATCGAGCGCCGGATCTCGGCCAGCCGGTCCTTGGCGGCCTGGTCGCGGTCGGCGATCTGCTTGTCGAGGGCTTCGGTGGTGTTCTCCGTACCCAGCCCCGCGATGTCCTGGGCCCCCAGTGACGTCGTGTAGCGGTTCTCGATCTTGTCGCGGACGAAGTCGAAGCTGGGCACCCCGCCCTCGCTGTAGTCGGGGTCCGGCAGCGGCGGCGAAGGGATCGCCAGCGCGGCGGTCGGCGTCTCGTCGACGATCTCGCCGTCCACGACGTTCGGGTCGTCCTGGGGTTTGTCCATCGTCGTCTCCTCGCGCCGGTCCCTTCCGACCTTAGCGCCGGTGGCGGCCCGGCGGTTCGGCGAGGGACTCGCGGACGGCCCGTTCGACCAGGATCGGGACGAACGCGTGGATCCGCGCGGCGGCGAACCGGGTCCGCTCCCGCTCGACGAGGGCGTGGGCGGAAGTGCGGTCGAGATCCGTGTAGTCCTGCCGCAGCCGGTCCTCGACCACGTGCAGCTGGAGGTCGAGCTGTTCGGAGGCGATCGTGTCGAGCGTCTGAGTGGTCATGGAGGTCTAATACCGCGCCAGAAGAACCCCGGATGAACTGAAGATGAACGACAGGTGAGGCTCGGCCAGTGGGTAATTCGGCCGTGGGGCGGCGCGGCCCGGTGGGGAATTCTCGACGCGCACAGCCGGTGTCCGGAGGGAGCAGACCATGAGTGCCGGGGCCTACCGCGCCGAAACCACCGAAATGGGGACGGTCGCCAAGGCGGTCGAAGAAGTCGGGTCGTCCTTCCTGTCGACCACCCGCGATCTGGAAGGCCTGGTGCTGGATGCGATGTCGTTCGCCGGCATCGGCAGCGGGGTCGCCGCCGCGAACTCGGCGTTGCACTCTTCGCTGGGCAGCGCGCTCCAGAAGTTCCTGAGCCTGATCACGAACGTCAACCAGAACGTCCAGACGGCCGCGAACGGCTACAACGCGGCCGACTCCGACGTCGCACAGGCCTACGGCGGTGGCCAGAACGCCGCCCCGGGCGGCGGGGGAGCGGCGGCCGCGGCGGCGCCACCGCGGCTCGACGCGCGGGTCGTCGACTCGATCATGCGCTCCGAAGGCGCGACGGGGGAGCAGGGCGGCGTGCCGGAGGCGTACGGCTTCCGGCAGAACATGCACAACGGCTACGACCGGATCATCGCCGCGCGCGAGCAGTACGGCATCGGCAGTGCGGAAGAACGCGCCGTCGTCTCGGACCTGATGACCGCGAACGCGCGCACCGCGGGCGCGCTCAACTTCACCGATCCCGGCACGCAGGCCGCGGTCATGTCCGGTGCGCACATGCGCGGCGCCGGCGGGGTGCGCGCGATCCTCAACCACATGGCGGGCGACGACGTCGTCCGGAGCTCGGGCACGCTCAGCGACGCGGCGATCCAGCACGCGCAGGGCCTCACGCCGGAGCAGTTCCAGCAGGAGTTCCACGACGCGCGCATCGAGTACGACCGCCAGGTCTACGGGGACACGACCACCCGTCAGGGCGGCCACACGGCGAACTGGTGGGACCGCTACGGCAACGGCCTGACCCAGCGCTACGACCGCGAGCAAAACGAGTTCCTCCGGCTGTCGCAACCGCAAGAGTGATCGCCGGTTCGAAGATCGCGGAACTGGGCACCTTACCTCCTGTAGCCGATCGACAACGGGAGGCACACGATGAACCGGAGGATGATCGCACTACTGGGCGGGGTCGCCGCGATGGCGGGGACCGTGGCGTTCGCGGGTACGGCCGAAGCGGCGTCGACGCCGTGCAGTGCCGAAGCGAAGGCCTGCGTCCAGCGCAGTTCGAATACGGCGTGGCTGACGGACGGCGCCGGGAACGTCACCTACGGCGGCGTCCCGATCACCGTCGGGCTCGCGAAGTACCCGACGCCGGTCGGGACGTTCCACGTGCAGTACAAGGACATCGACCACTACAGCAAGCAGTACAACGGGCCGATGCCGTACTCGGTGTTCTTCACGACCACCGGCGTGGCGTTCCACCAGGGCAGCTTGAAGGCGAAGTCGCACGGGTGCGTGCACCTTTCGCACGCGGCCGCGGTGACGTTCTACAACTCGCTGCACCCGGGTGACGTCGTCCAGGTCGTGCCCTGATCCGTCCGGTGTGGACGGTCCAGGAGCGCGCCGGTGACGGCGCCGAACACCAGGTGGTCCAGGACCTGCGGGGCGCGGGGAAGCGCCCGCACGGCCGGGTAGGCCCGGCCGGCTACGCCCAGGTCCAGCGCCGCGATCACCAGCCCGGCCGCCGCGCCCCGGAGCAGTCCGAGGCGGTGGCGGCGGGCGGTCGCGGCGAGGACCCCGGTCCAGGCGGCCGAGACGACGACGTGGGCGACCAGCCCGGCGGCGACGCCGGGCCGGTCGCGCCGGCCGGGGATCAAGGTGCCGGCTGCTCGCGTCGCGGCGAGGAGGTCGTGGCCGGCGAGGATAGCGTGGGCGGTCGACGGTATACCGCTGACTATCGCCGCGACGGCTCCGGCGCGGACGGCTCGGCGGGCCGACGCCGTGAACGACTCTTTCACCTCGTCAGACGACATGAACGACTCTTTCCTGTCGTCCGGTCGAGGTTCATCCGGTGGCGAGGTACGCGGCGACGCGGATGCGCAGGCCGCGGATCTGCGGCAGCGCGATCGTGAAGCTGCGCGCCGGCCGGTACCCGGGCCACGGGTCGCCGTGGGTGCACGGCCCGGTGAAGTACGCGAAACCGTCTTCGTCGTCGTAACGGCCTGGTGACCAGCGCGTGGCGTCGCCCGCCCGGCGGTCCCCGCACTCGGCTCGCGCCAGCCAGTACGCCTCGTGTTTCATCACGCGCTTGAGCTGCGCGGCGAAGGCCGGCAGCTCGGCTTCGGGCAGGCCTAGACCGCGCCCGCCCCACACTCGCGGTGCGCGTTCATAGGTGCGCCCGGGACAACCGAACGTGACCGCGCCCCCGGCGTAACGGCGGGTCCACGGACCGGTTTCCCTTGCCAGGGCGGAGAAAGAGGATCCGCCGGTGATCTCCAGCGTCATGGGGGAACGATAGACGATCACGCGCTGACGGGTACCGCCGCGCGGGTGTCGATCAGTGATCCCATGGTGTATACAGTATGCAGTAGGCTCAGTAGGCTGCCTGGGCAGAGGAGACCGCCATGTATTCCGTCACCAACCCCGCCACCGGTGAACTCGTGGAGGAGATCCCGAACTCGACCGACGACGAGGTCCGCGCCGCGATCGACCGCGTCCACGGCGGGTTCGCGGCCTGGCGCGCTCGGCCGGTCGCCGAGCGGGCCGCGATCGTGCTGCGCGCGGCGGAGCTGTTCGCCGAACGCGCGGACGAGCTGGCCGCGATCATGACCCTCGAGATGGGCAAGCGGATCAACGAAGGCCGCGGCGAGGTCGGCGTCGTCGTCGACATCTTCCGGTACTACGGCGACCGCGGCCCGCAGCTGCTGGCCGACGAGCCGATCCCGCTCCGCGGCGGGGAAGCCGTGCTGACGAAGGAGCCGATCGGGGCGCTGCTCGGCGTCATGCCGTGGAACTTCCCGGCCTACCAGGTCGCCCGGTTCGTCGCGCCGAACCTGGTGCTGGGCAACACGATCCTGCTCAAGCACGCCTCGATCTGCCCGCGCTCGGCGGCGGCCATCGAAAGCGTGCTGCGGGACGCGGGCGTGCCCGAGGACGCGTACGTGAACGTGTTCGCGTCGAGCCGGCAGGTCCCGTGGATGCTCGCCGACCCCCGTCTGGTCGGTGTCTCGCTGACCGGCAGCGAGCAGGCCGGGATCTCGGTCGCGGCCGAAGCCGGGCGGAACCTCAAGAAGTGCGTCCTGGAGCTGGGCGGGTCCGACCCGCTGATCGTGCTGGACACCGACGACCTGGACGAGACGGTCAAGGTCACCGCGACCGCCCGGATGCGCAACTGCGGCCAGTCGTGCAACGCGCCCAAGCGGATGATCGTGCTGGGCGGGCTCTACGACGAGTTCGTGGACCGGCTGGCCAAGCGAGTGGCGGAGTACTACGTGCCGGGCGACCCGGCCGACCCGGCGACGACGCTGCCGCCCCTGGCCTCGATCGCGGCGGCGGACGAGGTGGCAACCCAGGTCGAAACGGCGATCCGCGAAGGCGCGACCCTGCGCGCGGGCGGCCGCCGAGTGCCCGGCCCGGGCGCGTACCTGGAGGCGACGGTCCTGACCGATGTGACGCCGGAGATGGCGGCGTACCACGAGGAGATCTTCGGCCCGGTGGTGCTGGTGTTCCGCGCGGAGACGGAGGAGGAGGCGATCAAGCTGGCCAACGACACCCCGTTCGGCCTGGGCGCGAGCGTGTTCGGCACGGACCGCGAACGAGCGGTCCGGGTGGCCCGGCGCATCGAGGCGGGAATGGTGTACTTGAACAAGTCGGGCGGCTCGGAGGCAGACCTGCCGTTCGGCGGCATCAAGCGGTCGGGCATCGGCCGCGAGCTGGGGCCGCTGGGGATCGAAGAGTTCATGAACAAGAAGCCCATCCGCCTTTGAGCGGCGGCTCGTGGCGTCCGTGAGCGGACGGTCAGGAGACCGCACGGAGTTCATCGGTGGTCGGATGAGCCTGGTCGGCGGGAGAGGCTGAGCCTGCGTCGCTCGCGGTCGATCTCCTTGGCGACCACCGTGACTTCGTCCCCGATCCGGACGACCTCAGCCGGGGGCGGCCCAGCGAGTTCCCGAGGTGGAGCAGCCCCTCGATTCCGTCGGAGACCTCGACGAAAGCGCCGAACGGGGCCAGCGCGGTGACGGGTCCGCACAGTTCGGACCCCACCGCGGTGACGTCGGCGAATGCTTGAAAAGGGTCCGGCCGCGTCGCTCGCAACGACAATCTGGCTTCCAGGTTCCACTCGTCGAACTGGAGGAACTCTTTCACGGAGTGCTCGCACGCCAAAAGGAGCATCGACGGCGGATTCTTCGCTGTCGGCCGAGCCCGCGGCCGAACTTAGCCAGGCGGTTGCTCAGTCCGCCGGGACTGGGCGACCTCGCGGTCGATTTCGGCCTGCTCACGGTCGGTCCGGGCGGTCGACGCGGTCAATCGGGCCTTCGCCCGGGCCACCTCGGTGCCGGCGCGGTCGAGTGACTCGTGGTCGATCTTCGCGAGCGTGGCGCCGAAGTCCGGGCGGGCCGCCGGGAAGGGCTCGAACCGGGCTTCGTGGAACCTGATCCGTTCCTCACGGTTGTCCGCCAGGCCTTCGCGCCGGTCGGCGTGCTCGTCGCGTTGGTCGGCCCGGTGGTCGCGCTCGTTCGCGCGGCGGTCGCGTTCGTCCGCGACCCGGTCGCGTTCGTCGGCGACGCCGGCGCGGTCGGTCCGGTCGTCTCGCTCGCCCATACCCTCAACGATACGGCCCGGGGCCGCCCGGCGCCCGGTCGGTCACGGGATGATGCCTCGCGAGTTCAGCGCGTCCGTCAAGCGTTCGCGCAGCTCGTCGGCCGTTGCCCGGACGTCGATTTCCGCCGGGGGTGAGAGCACCTTCGAAATCACCGTCGAGAGGTTCTGGTACGCCGGGGTCAGCGGGCGGACCGCCGCGTCCGTCAGGGCCGCCTGGATGTCGCCCTTCATCGGGTACTGGTCGGCCATGGTGGGGTTCGACTGGGGGTCCGCCGGTTTCGCCGGATCCAAGGGCGCGTTGTCGCGGTAGATCGAGGCGATGCTCGGCGGGATACCGTCGACCAGGGCCTGGTATTTCTGCGAGGTCGCGTTGCGCAGGCACAGCGCCGCTTCGAACGCCTCCGGCTTGTGCTGCGAATACGTCGACACCGCCAGGTTGAACCCGCCGATCGTGACCCGGCTGGGCTGCCCGGCGACCACCGACGGGTAGCGCGTCCACTTGAAGTGCGCCAGGTCCTGCGGCTTCTCCTTGGCGTAGGAGGCATACACGAACGGCCAGTTCAGCTCGGTCGCCGCCTGGCCGCGCTGGAACGCCTGGCGGATGTCGTCCTCCTTCTGGTTCGTCAGCGACGGGTCCGTGATCCCCGCCGTCGTGAGCGTCTTCAACAGCGAAAGCGCGCGCACCGCACCGTCGTCCATCACGACCGACTTGCCGTCGTCGGACAGGATGTGCCCGCCCGCGGACGCGACCAGCGTGTTGTAGAAGACGACCAGTCCTTCGTACTGCGCGCCGGTGAACACGACCTGGTACGGCTTCCCGGCCGCCTTCAGCTGCTGCGCCCGCGTCATCAGCTCGTCGAACGTCTTCGGCGGCGACGGCGTGATCCGGTCGTCGTACCAGAGCAGCTGGACGTTCGTGTTCTTCGTTGCGCCGTACAGCTTTCCGTTCCACTTGGCGGTCGCCAGCGGTCCGGGCAGCACGTCCCGCGTGGCCGCCGCCGCGCTCGCGCCGGTCCACTCCTCGGCCCAGCCCGCTTCGGCGAACTCCGGCACCCACGTGACGTCGAGGCCGAGCACGTCCAGTGAGGTGTCGCCCGCGGCGAGCCGGCGGACCATCTGCTCGCGCTGGCCGTCCGCGCCGCGGGGCAGTTTGTTGTAGACGATCCGGTAGCGGCCCGCGGCCTCCTGCGTGCACCGGTCGACCACCGTCTGCAGGTGGTCCTCCGGCGAGACGTACAGGTTGATCGTCATTCCGCCGGCCGTGGAGCAGGCGGTGAGCGCACTCGCGGCCAACAGGACCGCGCCGGTGAAGGGGAGAAGCTGGCGCATGTCGGCCTCCTTGCCGGACAGGCAACGCTATTGCAAGCGCTTGCATCGATGATTAGCCTTGATCAAGGGCAGTGTCAATGGCAGGAACTCGGATGGTTGCAAGCGCTTGCAACGAATGGGGCAGGGCATGCCGGAGAAGCTCGACGACGTGGCGCGGCTGGCGGGCGTTTCGGCGGCCACCGTGTCCCGGGCCCTGCGCGGGCTGCCGGGCGTCGCCGTCCGCACGCGGACACGGGTCCTCGAGGCCGCCGCGGAGCTCGGCTACGCCATCTCGCCCGCCGCGTCGAGCCTGGCCACGGGCCGGACCGGGACGGTCGGCGTGATCGTGCCCTACGTCGACCGCTGGTACTTCTCGCGGCTCATCTCCGGGGTCGAGCGGGTGCTGCGCGACGCCGGGATCAGCCTGCTGCTCTACAACCTCGGCGACGATCCGGGCCGCGCGCGGTTCTTCGCCGGCCTGCCGCTGCGCCGCCGGGTCGACGCGGTGCTCGTGCTCTCCCTGCCCCTGGCGGAAACCGAGCGCGAGCTGCTGCTGGGTCTCGACGTCCCGCTCGTCACGATCGGCACCGAGGAACCCGGCGGCGACTCCGTCGGGATCGACGACCACGGCGCCGCGGTCACCGCGATGCGCCACCTCGTCCAGCTGGGGCACCGCGAAATCGCGTTCATCGGCGAGAGCGCCCCGATCCCGCTCGGGTTCACGACGCCGCTGCGGCGGCTGGCCGCCTACCGCGAGGTCTACCACGCGGTGTGCCGGGAGGACGGCCGCGAGCCGGATCCCGCGTTCGAGACCGGGGGCGGGTTCACCGTCGCGGGCGGGGAACGGGCGATGGGTGCCCTCCTCGGCCTGCCCCGCCGGCCGACCGCGGTGTTCGCCGCGTCGGACGAAATGGCGTTCGGGGCGCTGCGGACGCTGCGCCGGGCCGGGCTGCGGGTGCCGGCGGACGTCTCGGTGCTCGGGTTCGACGACCACGACCTCGCCGGCCTGCTCGAGCTGAGCACGGTCGCGCAGCCCGTGGCCGAGCTCGGCGCGCGGGCCGGCCGGCTCCTGCTGGCGCGATTGTCCGGGGGAAAAATCGCGACATCGCCGTCGATTCTTGGGACACAGCTAGTACTTCGGGGCAGTACCGCACCACCGGTGGCTCGCTGACCTGCTGTTTTTCCGGCGTTGCTCTGTTCGGTCGATTGCGGCCTACTCGATCATTAGGTCAAATAATCGCCGACAAGGATTAATCGCCGTGAGGAGCTGGCTGTGCACTGGGGGTCCGTGCTCGAAGAAGGCGGGGCGGGGATGGTCCGCCCGTACTTCCGCACCCATGGCCGAACGCGTCCGACCCGGGACCTCCCGATCGAGACGCTCGTGTCGATCACCCAGCGGGGGCGGGCGGTGGTGCGGGGGAGTACGACGGAGGAGTCGGAGATCTGTGCGCTGCTCCGGACGTCGCAGTCGGTCGCGGAGGTCGCGGCGCGGCGGCGGATCCCGCTGGGGGTGGCGCGGGTCCTGCTGTCCGACCTGGCGGACCGGGGGATCGTCGCGGTGCACACGGCTCGCAGGGGGTCGGGGAACCGGCCGAGCCTCGAGCTGATGGAACGCATCCTCCACGGCCTCAGCCGGCTGTGAACTCCCTGATCAGCCGCGCGAACTCCGCCGGCTGGTCCAGTGGGACCAGCGTGTAGCTGTCGGCCACCTCGACGAGCTTTCCCTTCGGCAGCAACGCCGCCAGCCGCCGGCCGTGGTCGAGCGGCATGACGCGGTCCTCGGTCGCCCAGGCCAGGAGCACCGGCCGGTCGAAGCTCGGCAGCCGTTCGGCCGCCTCGAGCAGGAAGCCCGGCGAAGCGGCCGCCGCCCGCAGGACGCGGACCGTGTCGCGGCGGATCGCCGCGTCGGCCAGGAGCGGGCGGATCCAGCGGGCCGTCGCCGCGTCACCCCGCTTGGTCAGCCAGCCGAACGCGATCGGCAGCCGACGCACCGCGCGCAGCCGCATCTGCTGCATGAACGCGCCGAACAGTCCCGGGGACAGCTTTCCGGTGGCGACCAGCGTCTTGCCGGTGAGCCCGGGCGGGAAGTTGTCGAACGCGTCGCACGAGCCGAGCACCACGCCGCTCACCCGAGGCGCGCCGTCCGCCATCAGCAGCTGGACCAGCGCACCGCCGGTGTCGACGCCGACGAGGGTGACCTCCCGCAGGTCGAGACGCTCGAGGAACTCCGTGAGCAGCGCGGCGATGCCGCTCATCGAAAGGTCGGCGTCTTCGCGCATCGGCTGCCGGTGCGCGCCCAACGGCAGCGTCGGGACGACGCACCGGTGGCCGGTCAGCTCGGCGACCGGGCCGTCCCACAGCGTCCCGTCCATCAGCAGGCCGTGGACGAAGACGACGGCCGGGCCCGGCCCGCCCGTGTCGGTGTACTCGACGGTTCCCGCAGTCAGTTCGATCCGCATGCCGGAAGTGAACCACGTGGTTCGCAAACTGTCGAGACGTCAGGAAGCCGCTTCCTCCCGTTCGACCGCCCGCAGCAGTGCCTCGAACCCGGCGGCCGCGCCGTCGCCGTCTTGGCTGGTCAGCAGGTCCACGAGGAAGCCGCGCAGCGTCGCGAGGATCATCGACGCGACCTCGAACTTCCGCGGCTCCGGCCAGTCCGGCGGGCAGAACGACACCAGCGTCGGCAGGTACTGCTGGGACGCGCCCCGCCCCAGCGCCGCGTACCGGCCCGGGTCGTACATCGCCAGGCCCATCGCCTGGTCGAGGACCCGCCGCAGCTCGGACTCCTCGTCGCGCAGGCTCACCCAGGCGGCGCGGACCCGGTCGGTCAGCGACGACGACGAGGCGGCGACCGCGGTCAGCGCGTTGCCGATCCGCCGCTCCCGCAGTGAAAAGACCACTTGGCGGAGCAGGTCTTCGGCGCTTTCGAAGTGGTAGAGCAGCACCTTGTGCGTGGTACCGGCCGACCGCGCCGCGCGCCGCAGCGAGAAGTCGACGAGACCGTTCTCGGCGACGTCGTCGGTGATCCTCGCCAGCAGTTCCCGGCGTCGTGTCTCGCCGCGGGCCGAGCCGGCCGACCGCCGGTAGCCGGTAGCGTTCTCCATGCGGGACAGCTTGGCACGGGGAGGGGACGTTCATGCGGGTGCTGGTGACCGGGGGCAACGCCGGGATCGGCTACTTCGCCGCCGAACAGCTGGCTTCGGCCGGCGCGGAGGTGGTGATCGGCAGCCGCGACCCGGCGAAGGCGGAAGCCGCGCGGACCGCCATCCGCTCGCGGGTCGCCGGGGCGAAGGTCGAGCACGTCCGGCTCGACCTCGCCGACCTGGCCTCGCTCGAAGCGGTCGACGCCGGCGCGCTCGACGCCGTCGTCTGCAACGCCGGGGTCATGCTGGACCACCCGCCTCGCCGCGAGACGTCCGCCGGCCACGAGCTGATGTTCGGCACCAACCACCTCGGCCACTTCGCCCTGGTCGCCCGGCTGATGCCGCGGCTGGCGCCGGACGCGCGCATCGTCACCACCGGCAGCTTCGCGGCGAAGTCCACGAGGCTCGACTTCGCCGACCTCCAGAGCGAGCGCGACTACCAGCCGAAACGCGCCTACGAGCGGTCCAAGGTGGCCCAGATGCTCTTCGCCGTCGAACTCGACCGGCGGCTGCGCGAGGCCGGTTCGAAGCGGCTGAGCGTGGTGGCCCACCCGGGTGGCGCGCTCGACTCGCTGACGCCGTCACGCCCGCCGGTGCACGTCCGCACCGCCGGCCAGTGGCTGCGCGGCCTGCCCGCCCGCGCGCTCCTGCAGGGCAAGGACGCCGGCGCGCGGCCCGCCGTCCGCGCGGTGCTCGGCCCGGACGTCACCGGCGGCCAGCTGTGGGGCCCGCGCGTGTTCGGCCTGCGCGGCCGCCCCCGCCTCGAAGAGCGCTAGCCGAACCTGACCGACGAGGCGGCCGCCGGGCGGCTGTGGGCGGAAAGTGTCACGCTGACCGGAGTGGATCCGCTGGGCTGAGTGCACAGCTCTGACGCTGGGACTGTGCACATCGCACGGTGACGCCGCCGGGACCGGTGCTTACGGTGCGGGAATCGTTCCCCTCTCCGGATTAGGAGGTCGGCGTGGCCTCAACAGTCGGTGTCGATGACTATGCCCTCACCAGAGTGCCGGACCACGCCCGGTACTCGTGGTGGTCGGTCGCGGTCCAGCGGTTCGGCCAGGTGTCCGCCCTGTCCCAGTTCCTGCTCGGAGCCACCGTCGGCTTCGGGATGAGCTTCTGGACCGCGGTCCTGGCCTTCACCCTCGGCTCGGTCATCCTGGAGCTCATCACCATCCTCGTCGGCGTCATCGGCGTCCGCGAAGGTCTGTCCACGTCCATGATCGCCCGCTGGACCGGCTTCGGCCGCGGCGGCTCGGCGCTCATCGGGCTCGCCATCGGGATCAGCCTCATCGGCTGGTTCGGCATCCAGTCCGCGGTTTCCGCCCAAGGCCTCGTGTCGCTCATCGGCGGCCTGCCGGAGTGGGGCTGGGCGCTCGTGTTCGGCCTGCTCGTCACCGCGATCGTCGTGCGCGGCTTCCACTCCATGGCCTGGACGGCGTACCTGACCGTCCCGGCGTTCCTGGTCCTCGTCGGCTGGTCGATCATCTCCGAACTGACCCGCCACGACCTCGGCACGCTCGTCTCCTCGGCCCCGCCCGGGCCGGCGCTGAGCCTGCTGCAGGGCACCACGCTGGTCGCCGGCGGCTTCATCGTCGGCGCCGTCATCACGCCGGACATGACCCGCTTCAACCGCACCACCGCCGACGTCGTCAAGCAGACGCTCGTCGGGATCACCCTCGGCGAGTACGTCATCGGCCTGTCCGGCGTCCTGCTCGCGCACGCCGTCGGCAGCGCCGGGATCACCACCATCGTGACCTCGTCGGTCGGCTGGATCGGGCTGCTGATCGTCATCGCCGGAACGATGAAGATCAACGACTGGAACCTGTACTCGTCGGGTCTGGGTGTCGTGAACTTCATCGGCACGGTGTCCGGCCGCAAAGCCCACCGCGGCCTGGTGACGGCCGTGCTCGGCGTCGCGGGCAGCCTGCTCGCCGCGGCCGGGATCCTGGCGAAGTTCACCGACTTCCTCACCGTGCTGGGTGTCGCGTTCCCGCCGATCGCCGGGATCATGGTCGCCGAGTACTTCGTCGTGAAGAAGTGGCGCGGTGACCTGGAAAGCGCCCGCGCCCGCGGCACCGTCCCCGAGGACGCGCCGCTGTGGGTGCCCGCCACGCTCGTCGTCTGGGTCGCCGCGGCGCTCTTCGGCGAGTTCGTCGAATGGGGCCTGCCGAGCATCAATTCGCTCGTCGTGGCCTTCGTCCTGTACGTCGTCGCCGGGAAGCTCGGTCTGGTGCGGGGATTCGGCAACAGCCGGACCGCCGAGACCGCTCCCGCTGTCCAGTCTGCTTAAGGAGAGATCTTCGTGCGCATCGGCATCGACGTCGGCGGCACCAACACCGACGCTGTCCTGCTCGACGGCCGTCAGGTGCTCGCCTCGGTCAAGACCAGCACGACCGCGGACGTCACCTCGGGCATCGTCGCCGCCATCGACGGCCTGCAGCGGCAACGCGCGTTCGACCCGGCGGCGGTGCGGGCGGTGATGATCGGCACCACGCACTTCATCAACGCCCTCGTCGAGGCCCACCGGCTCGCGCCGACCGCGGCCGTGCGGCTGAGCCTGCCGGCCGGGGCGTCGCTGCCGCCGATGGTCGACTGGCCGCAGCGGCTCGTCGACGCGGTGTCGGGGCGCAGTTATCTGGTCCACGGTGGCCACGA
The DNA here is from genome assembly GCA_049998055.1 of Amycolatopsis sp. cmx-4-37. Classification (GTDB taxonomy): domain Bacteria; phylum Actinomycetota; class Actinomycetes; order Mycobacteriales; family Pseudonocardiaceae; genus Amycolatopsis. Next base: position 133,219 of record JAEBEK010000016.1, read on the forward strand.
GTTCGACGGCCGCCACATCGCGGAGCTCGACGAGAGCGAGCTGCGCAAGGCCGCCGACGACATGGGGGAGGCCGGGGTGCGCAGCGTCGCCATCACCTCGGTCTTCTCCCCGGTCAACGCCGAGTTCGAGGCCCGCGCGGCCGAGATCATCAGCGGGCAGCTGCCGGACGTCGCGATCTCGCTGTCCCACGAGATCGGCCGGATCGGCTTGCTGGAGCGGGAAAACGCGACGGTGATCAACGCGGCGCTGCGCGAGCTGGCCGCGCACATCGTCGACGGGCTGTCCGCGTCGGTCACCGGCGCGGGCATCACCGCGCCGCTGTACCTGAGCCAGAACGACGGCACGCTGATGGACGTCGACTTCGCCCGCCGCTACCCGGTGGCGACCTTCGCTTCGGGGCCGACGAACTCGATGCGCGGCGCGGCCGTGCTGTCCGGTTTGGACACTTGCGCGGTGGTCGACGTCGGTGGCACGACTTCGGACGTCGGTGTGCTGCGGCAAGGCTTCCCGCGCGAGGCGACCACCGACGTCAGCGTCGCGGGGATCCGGACGAACTTCCGGATGCCGGACGTGCTCTCGATCGGCCTCGGCGGTGGCAGCCGGGTGCGCGGGAACGTCACCGTGGGCCCGGATTCGGTCGGCTACGAGCTGACGTCGAAGGCCCTCGTCTTCGGCGGGGACACCTTGACCGCGACCGACATCGCGGTCGCCGCGGGCCGGGCGGACATCGGGGACGCGTCCCTGGTGGCCCATTTGGACAAGGGTCTGGTCCGGGCGGCGTTGGACCGCATCGCCGCCGACGTGTCCGATGTGGTCGAACGGATGCGGACGTCGGCCGAGCCGTTGCCGGTGGTGGCGGTCGGCGGCGGTTCGGTGCTGCTGCCGGACGAACTGGCGGGGTGCGGCGCCGTGCACCGGCCGGAGAACTACGCCGTGGCCAACGCGATCGGCGCGGCCATCGCGCAGATCGGCGGCGAGGTCGATCGCGTGTATGTGATCGAACCCGGCCGCCGCGACGCCGTCGTCGAGGAGGCGAAGCAGGAAGCCGTCGATCGTGCGGTCGCCGCCGGAGCCTCGCCGGCGTCGGTCGGCATCGTCGACTTCGACGAGGTGCCCATCCCGTACCTGCCCGGCAACGCCACGCGCATCCGCGCCAAGGCCGTCGGCGACCTGCAGCTGGGGGCGTGATGCGCGAGATCACCGAGCACGACCTGCACGACATCGCGCGCGGCGCGGCGATCCTGGGCACCGGCGGCGGGGGAGACCCGTACATCGGCCGCCTGCTGGCCGCTTCGGCGGTCCGCTCGCACGGCGCGGTGCCGCTGGTTCCCCTGGTGGACCTGGCCGACGACGCCGTCGTGCTGCCCGTGGCGATGATGGGCGCGCCGACCGTGATGGTCGAGAAGCTGCCGTCGGCCGACCAGGTCGGGCTCGCGGCCCGCACGCTCGCCGGCTACCTCGGCAAGGAGCTGACGCACATCGCGTGCGCCGAGGCGGGCGGGGTGAACTCGCTCATCCCGGTCGTCGCGGCGGCGCAACTCGGCCTGCCGCTGGTCGACGCCGACGGGATGGGCCGCGCGTTCCCGGAGCTGCAGATGGTCCTTCCCACATTGTATGGAATCCGCGCCACGCCGATGTCCATTGCCGACGAAAAGGGCAACCGCGGAGTATTGGATACCGTCGACAATCGCTGGGCCGAACGGCTGGCCCGGTCGGCGACCATCGACATGGGCTGTTCGGCGATGATCAGCAACTACGCGATGTCCGGGGCACAGGCTCGGCAGTCGCTCGTGGCCGGCACGCTCAGCCTGTGCGCCGAACTGGGCGCGCTGGTCCGGGCCGCGCGCGAGGCGCACACCGACCCGGTCGCGCGGGTCGTCGAGCGGCTGGGCGGACGGCGGCTGTTCGGCGGCAAGGTCGTCGACGTCGCCCGGCGCACCGTCACCGGGTTCGCCCGCGGGGAGGCCCGGTTGTCCGGAACGGACGGTGACGCCGGCGCGGAACTGGTGCTGCGGTTCCAGAACGAGCACCTGGTGGCCGAGCGCGACGGCGTCGTCGAGGCGTCGGTGCCGGACCTGATCTGCACGCTGGAGCGCGAGACCGGGGAAGCCGTCACGACCGAAGGCCTGCGGTTCGGCCAGCGCGTCACGGTCATCGCCGCACCCGCCGACCCGCGCTGGCACACGCCGGAGGGCATCGCGCTCGCCGGGCCGCGGTACTTCGGCTACGACATCGACCCGATCGGAGTCGCCGGGTGAGCTGGACCCTGACCGAAGACGATCTGCCCGACCTCGCCCGCGGTGCCGCCGTGCTCGGCACCGGCGGCGGTGGTGACCCGTACGTCGGCCGGCTGCTCGTGCGTGAGGCCATCCGCGAGCACGGGCCGATCACCGTCCTGGATTCGTCCGAAGTGGACGACGACGCGCTGGTGATCCCGACCGCGCAGATGGGCGCGCCGACCGTGGTGCACGAGAAGCTGCCCAACGGCGCCGAGCCCGTGCTGGCGCTGCGGACGCTGGAGAAGCACCTCGGGAAGCGGGCCGACGCCACCATGCCGATCGAGTGCGGGGGCATCAACTCGATGATCCCGCTGCTGGTCGCCGCGCGGCTCGGCCTGCCGGTCGTCGACGCCGACGGCATGGGCCGGGCGTTCCCGGAGCTTCAGATGGAGACCTTCGGTGTATACGGTATCCCGGGCTCGCCGATGGCGATCGGCGGCGAACGCGGCGAGACCACGGTGATCGACACCGGCGCGGACAACCGGCGGATGGAGTGGCTGGCCCGCGGCGTCACCATCCGGCTCGGCGGCGTCGCGCACATCGCCGAGTACGCGATGAGCGGCGCCGACGTCAAGCGGACCGCCGTGCCGCAAACGCTTTCGCTGGCGCTGACCGTGGGCCGGACGATCCGGGAAGCGCGCTCGCGCAACGAGGATCCGGTCGACCGGCTGGCTTCGGCGTTGCGCTCGACGCCGTACCAGCACCTCCGGGTGCTGTTCCGCGGCAAGGTGTCCGATGTGGAGCGCCGGACCGAGGAAGGATTCGCGCGCGGGCGTGCCGCGGCGGTGTCGTTCGACGGGTCGAGCAAGCTGGAGATCCTGTTCCAGAACGAGAACCTGCTGGCCACTGTGGATGGTGCGGTGCGGTGCGTGGTGCCGGACCTGATCTGCGTGCTCGAGTCTTCGACGGCCGAGCCGATCACCACGGAGACGCTGCGGTACGGCCAGCGCGTCACGGTCGTCGGCATCTCGACCCCGGCGCTGATGCGCACGCCGGAGGCGCTGGACACGTTCGGCCCGGCTGCGTTCGGGCTGACCCATCCCTTCGTCCCCGTCGAGGAGATCGCGTGAGTTTGGCCGGGAAGCACGTCGTGATCATCGGTGGCGGGTCGGGCATCGGGCTGGCGGTCGCCCGGCGTTCGGCCGCGGCGGGTGCGTCGGTCCACCTCGGCGGCCGCACGCCGGAGAAGCTGGCCGCGGCGGCCGAGGAGGTCGGGGCGACCTGGCAGGTCGCCGACACCACCGACCAGGATTCGCTGGCCGCGTTCTTCGGCGCCGTGGACCGGGTCGACCACCTCTTCACGCCCGGCGCGTCGTACACCGTGGGGCCGCTGCGGGAGCTGAGCGACGAGGACGCGGCCAGCCCGTTCGCGACGAAGTTCTGGGGCCAGTACCACGCCGTCAAGCACGCGGTGCCGAAGCTGGCGTCCGACGCGTCCATCGTGCTGATGTCGGGTGCGGCGAGCGTCCGGCCGCCGGGGGCGGCGCCCGCGTACGTCGCCTGCAACGCGGCGGTCGAAGGCCTCGGCCGCGGGCTCGCGGTCGAGCTGGCGCCGGTCCGGGTGAACGTCGTCGCGCCGGGGACGATCGACGGCGACCTCTGGGCCGGGCGCCCCGCCGACGTGCGGGAGGCGAGCTTCGCGCAGTACCGCGCGGACACGCTGCTGCACCGCGTCGGGAAGGAGTCCGAAGTGGCCGATGCCGTGCTGTACCTGTTCGGCAGCACCTACACCACCGGGTCGACGCTCTACCCCGACGGTGGCTACGCCCTGCGCTGAGCTCGTCTACTGTGGTCAGTCATGCGCATCACCGCTGGTGACGTGGCCGCCCTCGAACGCGGGGTGGCGCTGCTCGGGTCCGGCGGCGGCGGGGACACCGCCACCGCCGCGGTGCTGCTGCGCCGCGTCCTGGCCCGCGGCCACGAGCCGGACGTGCGGCCGGTGGCGGAGCTGCCGCCGGGTGCCCGCGTGGTGCCGGTCGGCGTCGTCGGCGCGACGGCCGCCTTCACCGAGAAACTGCCGGGCGGGGACGAGTTCGCGTCCGCCGTCGCCGCGGTCGAACGCTGGACCGGCGAGCGCGCCGACGCGGTCATGTCCATCGAGATCGGCGGCCTCAACGGGCTGATGCCCCTGGCGGTCGCCGGCGAGCTCGGCCTGGACTACGCCGACGCCGACCTCTCCGGTCGCGGCCTGCCCCGGCTCGACCAGCTGGCGGTCGCGGCGACCGGCCGCGGCGTCGCGCCCGCCGCGCTGGCGGAGCAGAGCGGGCAGGTGATGCTGCTGGCGGCCGGCTCGGACGCGATGGTCGAACGCGGGGCGCGGGCGTTCGTCGCCGGCTCCGGCGGGTGGGCGGCGTTCGCGCTCGCGCCGATCCCGGCCGGCGAGCTGGCCGCGTGCTCGATCCCGGGGACCACGAGTGCCGCGCTGGCGCTCGGCCGCCGGGTCCTCGCGGCGGGGGAGAGCCCGGCCCGGGACCGGCTGGAGGCCGCGCTCGACGGCACGGTGCTGGCCCGCGGGCGCGTCCTGGAGGTGGCGCGGCACGTCGGCCCGGGGAAGCTCGGCAACCCGGGTTTCGGCCGGGGCAGCGTCATCCTGGCCGATCACCGCGACGGCGAGCTGCTGCGCCTGGAGATGGAGAACGAGTACCTGCTGGCGCTGCGCGACGGCACGCCGGTGGCGTCCACCCCGGACATCCTGTCGGTGCTGGACCACCGCACGGGCGTGCCGGTGGGGTGCGACGCGATCCGCACGGGCTTGGAGGTCGACGTGGTCCGGCTGGCCTCGGCCCCGTTCTGGACCGACCCGCGGCGGCTGCCGGTGCTGCGGCCGCGCGCGTACGGCATCGACTGCGATCCGGTGGGGTGGCCGTGACCCTGCGGCGGGTGCTCGCCCTCCCCGGGTGGGCGGAGCACGTCCGGCTGCTGGCCGGCGCGGCCGGGCTCGATCGTCCACTCGCGACGGTCCAGGCCACTTCGGACGCTTCCCGCACGCCGGCGGCCGGAGAGCTGGTCGTCGTGGTGTGGCCGGTGGCCGCGACGGATTGGCAGATCGACGCGCTGCTCCGGCGGTGTGCCGACGCCGGAGCGACCGCGGTGCTGCTGCCGGGCACCGAGCCGCTCACCGCGTCACGCCTGCTCGCCGACCGCCTGGCGGTGCCGCTGCTGAGCACCGCCGCGCCGCCGCTCGACCGGCTCGTGGAGGCGCGGCTGCTGCTCGCCGCGCCCGAGCTCGACCGGGCGGACCTGCTGCTGGCCACCCACCGCGCCCTCGGTGACCGGCCGCGGCCGCCCGAGGAGGTCGTCGCCCTGCTGCGGCGGCTGCTGCGGTCGCCGGTCGCGGTGCTCGACGACCGCGGTGCCCCGCTGGCCGGCGAAGTGACCGGGCGCGTCCGGCTGGACGAGGCCGTGCCGCAGCGGACCGACGTCGACGGCGGCGTCTTCCTGGCCCACCCGGTGCTGCTGCAGCGCCCGGCGATGTGGCTGGCGGCCGAGCTGCGGGGGACCGAGGCCGCGCGGGCCGACGTCGTCCCGCCGGCGCTCGCCGTGGCCGCCGGGGCGCTGCAGCGCTGGCTGCTCGCCAACCGGCTCGAGCTGGAACGGGACGCGCGCTCGCGCACGGCGTTGCTCGGCGACCTCCTGCGGCTCGACACCGAACCGGGCGCAGACCTGCGGCGCCGCGTCGCCGACGCCGGCTGGCGGCTCGGCGGCTGGCACATCGGGCTGCACATCGGCGTCCCGGCGGCCGTCGACACGGTGGCGCGGACGCAGGAAGTCCTGCGGGCGCTGGACGTCGAGGCGGTCGTCGTCGAGCACGGCGACGGCTGGACCGGCTGGGTCACCTTCGACCACGAACCCACGGCGGAACGGGTGCGCGCCCTGGCGACCCGGCTCCAGGCGGCGCACCGGGCACTGCGCCTGGGCGCGCACATGGGGGTGGGCCGGCCGCACCCGCGCCCGGATGGGCTCGCGGCGACCGTCGCGGAGGCTCTCGACGCGGCCCGGCTCGCCGCGACCCGGCCCGAGACGGGCCACTTCTTGCACGTCGACCAGCTGGGGATGGCCCAGCTGCTGCTGGAGTGGACCCGCACGGACACGTTCGAGCCGGCGGCGCGGGCGCTGGTCGCGCCGTTGCGCCCGGTGCCGGGGGACCTGGTTCGGACCCTCGCGGCCTACCTCGACGCCGAGTCGTCGATCGCCGAGACCGCCACGGTGCTCGGCGTGCACCGCAACACCGTGGCGGCCCGGATCGCGCGGATCGAGCAGCTGCTCGGGGTGGACCTGTCCCGCCCGGACGAGCGGCTGGCGCTGCACCTCGCGTCCCGGGCGGTGATCCTTTCGGACCCGTGACTAGTCGTCGTCCCCGCCGGTGACGTTGCCGATGCTGGCGGGCACGCCCTTGATCATGTCGACGACCGTCTTGCCGGCCAGGCCGGACTTCCCGAACCACGGGTCGGTCATGATCTTGATGGCCGACTCGAACTTCTCGGCGCCTTCCTTGCCGAAGACCTTGCCGAGCTGCTCGACCGAGAAGTTGTTGATCTTGTCGAACTTCGCCATGATCTCGGGCGTGACACCGTCCACCTTGGACAGCTTGTCCTTGATGACGGCGGTCATCTGGTCGGTGAACGGCTTGTGCGGCTTGGGCTCCGGCGTGGCCGACGACGGTGTGGAGTCCGGCTTGGGCCCGGGTGTGGTGTCGGGCTTCGGCTCGGGAGTGGTGTCGGGCTTGGGATCGGGTTTGGGTTCCGGCGTGGCCGAGGACGGCGCGGGGTCCGGCTTCGGCTCCGGTTTGGGCTCGGGGGTGGTGTCGGGCTTGGGCTCCGGGGTGGCCGAGGAGGGCGTGGTGTCCGGTTTGGGCTCGGGCTTGGGTTCCGGGGTGGCCGAAGATGAGGACGGCGCGGGTTCCGGTTTCGGCTCGGGCTTCGGCTCAGGTGTGGTGTCCGGCTTCGGCTCGGGCTTGGGTTCCGGCGTGGCCGAAGAAGAGGACGGCGTGGGTTCGGGCTTGGGCTCCGGGGTGGTGTCCGGCTTGGGCTCGGGTTTCGGTTCCGGAGTCGCCGACGAGGGTGTGGTGTCGGGCTTGGGTTCCGGCTTGGGCTCGGGGGTGGTGTCCGGCTTGGGCTCGGGCTTGGGCTCCGGGGTCGCCGAGGACGGCTTCGGCTCCGGCGTCGCGTCCGGCTTCGGCAGCGGGGTCGCGTCCGGCTTGGGGGTCGGGGTCGGCGTCAGGCTGCTCGTCGGGGGCTTCGCGCCCGCGATCTCGTCGCCCGCCTTGCCCATCTTCGCCAGCGCCTGCACCAGGTCGCCCAGCTTCCGGCCCAGCTGGACGAGCTTCGCGCCGATCTTGCCCAGTGCCGTGGCCACCGTGCCGATCGTCGTGCCGATGAAGATCGCGATCGACGCGCCGAACGTCACCGGGGCCAGCGCCGCGGCGATCAGGGCGCCCTTGATGATCGTCGCGAGGAGCATCGCGATCAGGTCGCGGAAGATGCCGCGGAACGCGCCGACGATGCCGCCCGCGATCTTCATGTTCTTGCCGGCCTGGTCGAGGTAGCCGCCGAGGGAGTTCAGCTGCTCGGTGACCGCGTCCATGTCCTTCTTGAACTGGTCCGCGGCGTTGCCGGACCAGTCCTTCATGAGCGTCTCGAGCGCCGTCTGGTGGTCGGTCGACCACTGCTCCAGCTTCTTCTTCTCGGCCGAGAGCGCTTCGGCGGCCGCGTTGATGCCGATGGGGTCGCCCATCAGGATGTCCAGCGGCCACCGCAGGATCGTGATGTGCTCGATGAGCCACCCGATCCCGGCCGTCAGCAGGCTGCCGATCGGGTCCAGCACGAGACCGATGGTCTCCAGCGCCATGCCCGCCGCGCCGATGCCGATCGCGACCTGGTCGTTCTCCTTGACCGCCTTGTCCAGGCCCACCGCGGCTTCGAAGAACCCGGCGCCGGCGGAGGCGTTGTCGCTGTTGAAGAGTTCGGAGCCGTGGAGGCTGACGTCCTTGCTCTGGTAGTCGTCGCCCACTATTCGAACCTCACGATCGAGTCGACGGCGTCTTCTTCGCCCGACTGGTAGCGCTTCGCGGCCTCGGCGACCTTGTCGGAGAACTCGCCGATGGTCTTGGCGTAGTCGCCGAACTGGTGGTGCGCCTTGTCGGTCCACGTGCTCGCGCCCGCCGCCATCAGCTGGCACGCCGGGTTGATGCCGAACATGCCGGGGTCACACGTCATGCCGCCGACCAGGTCGGCCGTGCTCTGCAGGTTGCTCTGCAGCTCGTCGAGGTGCTTGGCGAAGGTGGCCAGGGGCCCGGAATCGACCCTGAAGCCGCCGCCGCTCACCAGGGGTTCGATTCGTCGTCGGGGTGGTCGTCGGCCGGGGGACGGCGACGCGGGGCGGGCCCGGCGGCCGGCGGTGCGGCCGGCCGCGCCGGGGGAGCGGCCGGCGGCGGGGTCCGCTCGGGCTCGGCGCTCTCCGGCGGCGCGAAGTCGCCGTCGGGCGGCGGGTCCGGCGGCAGGAACGACCGGACCATGTCGGCCGACTCGCCGTCGCCGTTGATGGTGGTGAAGGAGTGCGCGACGCTGCGGGCGGTCTGACGCTGGGCTTCGCGCACCGTGCCCATGATCGCCGCGGTCAGCCGCGCCGGGCCCAGCTCGCACGCCCGGTGCCCGAGCTCGAGGTTCGTGAGCGCGCCGTTCGGCGCGAGCGTCACGGTGACCGCCCCGTCGCGGGAGCGGACCGTGGCCCCGGCGGCGGAAAGCGCTTCACTGAGCGCCGCCGCCTTCGACTGCATGTCCCGGACCTGCCGTTCGAGCAGGAGCTCGAAGTCTTCACCGGGCCCCAGGTTCGGTTGCACGAATTCGACTCCTCGCCACGCCGGGGACGGGGCTCCCGCGCCCCACGATCCGGCCAGGCTAGCGCACCCCAGGTGTTCATTTCGGGCTAACCGGGACGATGCCTCGTTTTCTCCCCGATGTTGCCCTCGAATGCCCTCGATCGGGTTTGACCCGGACCACGCTCCGGGTTGCACCATCGGGGACATGACACGACTGGACGACTACCGGGCCCTGGGCCGCTCCGGCTTGCGGGTCTCCCCGCTGGCCCTGGGCGCGATGACCTTCGGCACCGGCTCCTTCTGCGCCGACGACGGCACCTCCCGCAAGATCTTCCGCGCCTACGTCGAAAGCGGCGGCAACTTCGTCGACACGGCGGACAACTACAGCTCCGGCCGCAGCGAGGAACTGGTCGGCGAGTTCCTGCGCGACGTCGACCGCGACGACGTCGTCCTCGCCACCAAGTACTCCGGGCCGGACTTCAGCGGCGGCGAACCGCGGTCGGACCCCCGCCGGCGCAGCAACGGCCGCAAGAACATGGTCGCCTCGCTGGAAGCGTCCTTGCGGCGGCTGCGCGTCGACCACGTCGACCTGTACTGGCTGCACATCTGGGACGGCTGCACCCCGGCCGAGGAGGTCATGGCGGCGTTCGGCGACCTCGTGCGCGCCGGGAAGGTCCGCGCCGTCGGGCTCAGCGACGTCCCGGCCTGGTACGCGACGAAGGCCGCCATGCTCGGCGGCCCGCCGGTGACGGCGCTGCAGCTGGAGTACTCCCTGGTCGAGCGGGTGATCGAGGCCGAGCACGTGCCCCTCGCCCGGGAGTTCGGCATCGCGGTCCAGCCGTGGGGCGCGATCGGCGGCGGGTTCCTGTCCGGCAAGTACACCCGCGACGGCGCCGGGGCGGGACGGCTCGCCGAGGGCGCGCCCTACCGGTCCCTGCCGGAAACCCGCTGGGCGGTGCTGGACGCCGTCCGCGAGGTCGCGGCCGAAGCAGGCGCGACCCCGGCCCAGGTCGCGCTGCACTGGGTGACGCGGCAGCCGGCGATGCCCGCGCCGCTGATCGGCGCCCGGTCACCGGAACAGCTCGCCGAGACTCTCGGCGCGCTGGAACTCGACCTCACCGGCGCCCAGCTCGACCGGCTGACCGCGGTCAGCGCGCCGGAACTGCCGTTCCCGCACGGCGTCCTGGCGCGGCTCAACGCCGGGCTGCCGCGCTAGCCGCGGCCGTGGTGGCCGCCACCGTCGTCGTCGGCGACCGTTTCGGCGTGCGGTTCGCCGCCGCGGCACGTCACGGCGGTCAGGTTCTCGGTCCCGTCGTCCTTGAACTTCACCGACGCGGTGGCGGCCGGGCCGCGCGAGACGTCGTCGGTGCGGTACCCCGGGGCCGGGCTCCACGACAGCAGCTCGACCTGGTCGCCGGTGCACTTCGCGACGAGGCTGCCGCCGGGGACGGTCAGGCCGCGCGGCGCCGGGGCACTCGACGACGCCGTGGCCGGAGCCACCGGGGTCGTGGTCGTCGGCACGGTTTCCAGCGCGCGGGCGACGTCGTCCTGGGACAGCGGCTGGTTCTGCGGGCCGAGGATGCCCGCGCCGACGACGTCGAGGGCCACGGTGCCGGCGCCCGCGGTGACCGCGGCGGCCAGCAGCCAGCCCGCCGTCATCCACAGCCCGCGCCTGGTCACCCGTCCACTGTGCCATCCGGGAGGGTTAAAGCGCGGCTAAGGCGTCCTTAGCGTTCGCCAGGCGCCCGGCGAAGCGGCTTCGCGTGTGTAGCCTCCCCGGAATGGCGACCGTGCTGCTCGTCGAGGACGACCCGACCATCCGCACGGCCGTGCTGCGCGCGCTGGGCGAGCGCGGGCACACGGTGACGTCCGCGCCGACCGCGATGGCCGGGCTGCAGGCGGCCGTCACCGACCGGCCCGACGTCGTCCTGCTCGACCTGGGCCTGCCCGACCTCGACGGCCGCGAGGTCCTGCGGATGGTGCGGGCGGTCAGCGCGGTGCCGATCATCGTGGTCACCGCCCGCGGCGCGGAGGAGGAGATCGTCCGGCTGCTCGACGCCGGTGCCGACGACTACGTGGTCAAGCCGTTCGGCGGCGCCCAGCTCGACGCGCGGATCCGCGCGGTGCTGCGGCGGGCCGAGCCGGAGGAGACGACGGCCCCGGTGGTCGTCGGCGGCCTGTCGGTCGACGCGCGGACGCGGCAGGCGTCCCTCGACGGCGCGCCGCTGGACCTCACGCCGCGCGAGTTCGACCTGCTGCACTACCTCGCGAGCCGGGCCGGGACCGTGGTCAGCAAGCGCGAGCTGCTCGCCGACGTCTGGAAGCTGCCGTACGCCGGCGCGGACAAGACCGTGGACGTGCACCTGTCGTGGCTGCGGCGCAAGCTCGGCGAGACCGCGCAGGAACCGCGGTACCTGCACACCGTCCGGCGTGTCGGCGTCCGGCTGGCCGCGCCCGGGGGCGAAGCGTGAGGAAGCGGCTCGCGGTCCTGGTCACGGCGGCGATGACCTTGGTGCTCGTCGCGTTCCTGGTCCCGCTGGCGATCCTGCTGCGGTCGGTCACCGCGGACCGCGCGGTCACCGCCGCGACGGCGAAGGCGCAGTCGCTGACGTCCTTGGTGGCGACGTCCGGTGAGGCGGCACTGCGGCCGGCCGTCGACCAGCTCAACACGACCGCGGGCCACCCGGTGACCGTGTTCCTGCCGGACGGCGTCGTGCTCGGCGCGCCCACCCCGCGCACGCCCGGGGTCGCACTGGCCGCGGCGCAGGGCAGCAGCCTGACCGTCGAGGACGCCGGCGGCCGCGAAATCCTCGTCGCGGTCCAGGGCCTGCCTCGCGGGACCGCCGTGGTGCGGGCCTTCGTCGACCGCGCCGAGCTGACCCGCGGGCTGGGCGCGGCGTGGTTCGTGCTGGCCGGGCTGGGCGTGGTGCTGCTGGCGCTCGGGGTGTTCGTCGCCGACCGGCTGGCCCGCTCGATCGTGCGGCCGGTCCACGAGCTCGCCGCGGTGTCGCGCCGGCTCGCCGAGGGGGACCTCGACGCCCGGGCGCGGCCGGGCGGGCCGGGGGAGGTGCGGTCGGTGGCCGCCGCGCTCAACCTCCTGGCCGCGCGGATCCGGGAGCTCGTGCGGCAGGAACGCGAGGCCGTGGCCGACATCTCGCACCGCCTGCGGACGCCGTTGACCGTGCTGCGGCTCGACGCCGAGTCGCTGCGGGACCCGGCCGAGGCGGAGCGGATCACCGGCCACGCCGAGAGCCTGGAGCGCCAGGTCACCGCGTTGATCGACCAGGCGCGGGCCCGGGACTCGGCGCCCGGCTCGTGCGACGCGGCCGCGGTCGTCCGTGAGCGGGCCGGGTTCTGGTCGGTGCTCGCGCAGGACCAGGACCGCGCGGTGACGGTCTCGCTCGACGACGGCCCGCTGCCGGTCGCGGTCGGCGAGGCGGAGCTGGCCGCGTGCCTGGACGCGTTGCTGGGCAACGTCTTCGCGCACACGCCGGAAGGGACGGCCTACGCGATCCGGCTCGCGGCCACGCCGGACGGCGCCCGGCTGGAGGTGTCGGACGAGGGCCCGGGTTTCGACGAGGTTTCGCGCGGTGCGAGTGGTGCCGGGTCGACCGGCCTCGGGCTGGACATCGCCCGCCAGACGGCCCGCGCGTCCGGAGGGACGTTCACCGTGACGCGCGGGCCGGGCGCCCGGATCGTGCTGGACCTCGGGAAAGCTTTAGGGATGCCTTAATCCCCGTGCAGCGCGCCGCTATCGCCCGGCGCGTGATGCTTCTTTCGTTGTCGGAGAACGAGAAGGAGCAGACATGCGCAAGATTCTGGTGATCGCGGCGGCCGGCGCGGTGCTCGCGGTGGGCGGGACGACGGCGGCCTTGGCGCAGTCCGGCGCCGACGACGGCACGCAGGTGCCGACCACCGCGACGAGCGAGCCGTCGGCCACCACCTCGGCCAGTACCTCGGGCGCCACGGAAACCCCGCGAAGCAGCGAAGTCACGGTGCCGCCGAGCACGTATCCGAGCCGGACCGCGCCGAGCACGTACCCGTCGCGCACCCACGACCTCGGCGACGACCACGGCGGCCGGGGGAACGAGCCGGGTGACGACCACGGCGGCCGGGGTGCCGAACCGGGTGACGACCACGGACGGCACCACGAAGCCGGCGACGACCACGGCGGCCGTCGCTGACCTCCGAACGTCATGAACGACTCTTTCCTGTCGTCCGACGACAGGAAAGAGTCGTTCATGACATCCGCGCGAGTCCACAGTGGACGCGGGAGGTCAAGCCTGGGCGGGGCCCGCGGTCACGGCGCCGACGGTCAGCCCGTGCGCCTCGGCCGAGGCGTCGAGCGGGCCCTGGTTCCACGGCAGCGTGATCGCCGGGTCGCTGACGTCGCCGCGCGGGGTGGTCGTCTGCGGCGCGGTCACCGTGACGCTCGAGGGCCGGACCTGGTTCTCCGGTGCCTCGATGCCGGTCCAGTGCAGCAGCATCGACGCGGGCGCGCCGTCGGCGACGGTGACCGACGGCGCGTCGGCGGCGGCCGGGTCGGGCGTCACCGTCACGCCGTCGGCGCCGGTCAGCGTCACCGGCAGCGCGCCCTGCAGCGTGCAGGTCTCGCCCGGCTTCGCGGTGAACTGGACGGACGCGTACCGCTGGCCCGCGCCGGGGGAGCCGGCGACCAGCGTCGTGTCGACCTGCGAAGCGGTGCACCGGAAGTCGGTCGGCATGGCCGACGCGGGCGCGGCCGTGGCGACGACGGCGGCCCCGGTCACGACGAGGGCGGTCACGGTGCGGCGGACGCTCGGACGAGTGGTCATGAGCGAGAACCCCTTCCTGTGTCGGTACTTCTCGTACACAGGTAGAGATGTTCATGACCCGATCAGGTTAGCTCCGAAGTGCGATTGCCCGCACAAAAGCAACCTGAAGTGATCTTGAAACGTCCACCTCAACGAGCAGCCGTGGCGGCGCGCTCGATCTCCGCGTACCGCGCCGTCCAGAACTCGCCGTCCCGGGAGGGGGCGCTGGTCGCCCCGTCGAGCTGTTCCCGCAGGATGTCGGCGTGCCCGGCGTGCCGGCCCGTCTCGGTGAGCACGTGCACCATGACGTTGAACAGCAACACATCCGGCCGCGGCCACCACGGCACGTGCCCGGGAGTGTCGACGTCGAGAGCGTCGATCGTCGCGTCGGAGTGCGCCGCGGCGCGGCGGTAGCGGTCCACGATCTCCGTGCGGGTCTCCGCCGCGGTCGCCCAGAAGTCCCGGCCGCGCGCCTCGAGGTCGTCCCAGCGGGGCAGCGGCTCGGGGAACGGACGGCCGAACACCTCGCCCAGGTACCGGGTCTCCCCCAGGGCCAGGTGCTTCACCAGGCCGAGCAGGTTGGTCCCGGTCGCGGTCAGCGGGCGGCGCACGGAGTACTCGTCCAGCCCGTCGAGTTTCTCCAGCACCGCCTCGCGGGCCTCGCGCAGATCGTCGTGCAGGTACTGCTTCGCGAAGTCGTCGATCACCGTTTCGAGCCTGCCAGATCACCCCACGGGCACGCCACGCACCGCGACCGGCCCGCGGGTCGGGTCCAGCTCGGCCGCCTGGTCCACGCCGGCCGGCGTCAGCACGTCGAGCGCCTTCGGGGCCGTCGCCGGGTCCGCCGCGCAGATCGGCGCCGTGCCGCCCGCCGCGCACAGGCCGAACGTGTACTGCCCCGCGGCCGGCGTGACCGGCCGCGCCTGGTCGGGGGAGTTGCCGTCCTGCCCGGTCAGCACGACCGCGAACGTCCAGCCCGCGCCCGGGGTCCCGAACGCGGCCTTCGTCACGCTCACCGTGATGTACCGCGTCGCCTGCGAAGCCTGCACGGACGGCGTCGCCAGCGAAGCACCCGAAGCGTCGACGAGCACCGGGTCGGCGAAGCCCTGGACTTCGATGCGCCGGCTCCACGCGTCCTGCGCGGCGATCGAGTACGCCCGGCTCGGGAACGGCGCCGCGGTCGACGTCGCCGTCGCGGCCGGGTCGTGCGCGTAGATCGTCAGCAGCTGCGCGCCCAGCGGCGAGCCGAACGTCGGGGACAGGTCGCGGATCTGCGTGCGGAACACCAGGTTCGGGCCCGAATCGATGACCTGGAACCGCTGCAGGTCGAACGCGCCCGCGTGGAAGTCGCCCGCCGTCGGGTAGGTGTAGGAGCCCGGGCCGTTGTCGTCGCCGTCCGGGTCGGCCGCGTCGAGCAGCACCGTCCCGGTGACGAAGTCCGAGCTGATCGTCTTCTGCGCGTAGCCGGTCCCGGTGCCGGACGTGGCGGTCGCGGTGACGACGTTCGCGCCCAGTGGCGTCGGCACCGTCGCGCTGAACGTGCCCGCCGCCGAAGCCCGGGTCGACAGCACGGAAGTCGTCCCGGCGTCGGTGGCCGACACGGCGAGGTCGACCCGGCTGCCGGCGGGCGCGGTGCCGGAGACCGCCGCGGTCGCGGTCGGCACCGACGCCGGGGCGTCGAGGGTGACCGCCAGCGCCACGGGCGGGGCGTGCGTGACGTACCGGGCGCGGACGTCGGCGGGCTGCTCGGGCAGGCGGCCGTCGGCCAGGGCCCGGGCCAGGCGCACCGACTGCGACTGCGCCCAGCTCAGCGGCGCGACCGAACCGGCGGGCTGCCCCGGCGCGAAGCCGATCGACGCCGTGCGCGGGTCCGAACCGTAGGGCGACGCCGGGACGGCCGGGTTTTCCCACGCCTGCTCGGGAATCAGCCCGGTGCCGCCGGTCTGGGCCCGCATGGCGCGCAGCAGCGCGGCCGCGCCGGCGCGGTCGCCGGTCTGGATCGCCTGCTCGCCGCGTTCGCCGGCGAGCACCGGCCAGAGGTGCCCGGACCCGGTGTTCGGCCCGGGCCACGGCGCCCCGGTCGGCGCGCAGTTCGTCGGGTCCGGTTGGTAGCAGTCGCCGTAGCCGTCCTCGCTGCCCGCCGCGGAAGTCCCGTAGCGGTACCAGCCCGGCCCGGCCGGGGTGTCCCGCTCGAGCACGCGGTCGACGACGCCGAGCGACGCGGTGACGTCCGGGTCGTTCGCCGGCAGCACGCCGAGGCGCGTCAGCTCGAGGAACCCGGCGTCGACGACCGCGCGCTGGTCGGCGTCCACCGAGCCGTTGCCGAGGTTGTAGATCCACTCGGAGTCCGGGTCGCCGTTCTTGGTCAGCCGCAGGAAGTACCGGCCGCCGTACGGGCCGGTGGACGTCACCGTCCAGCCCTTGACGCCGCGCTGGAAGTGGTCGGCGGTGGCCCGGTAGACGCGGGCGCGCGCCGGGTCGCCGTTGCGGTCGGCGATCACTCCCGCGGCGACGAGCCCGGCGATCTCCGCGGCGATCGTCGAGGGGGAGTAGCCGCCCTGCTCCTCCCAGCGCTCGGAGCCGAACGCCGGGCCGTGCGCGACGACGAAGTCCGCGGCCGCGCGGATGTGGTCGGTGTAGAGCGTGCGGTCGCGGTCCAGCCCGGCCTGCAGCGCCATCAGGATCGGGTACGCGCTCTCGTCGAGCTGGTCCCCGCCGGAGTCGGGCGCCTTCTTGCCGTTGAGCATGGAGTTGCGCGGGAACCGGCCGTCGGGTTGCTGTTGCCGGCTGAACAGCCACCGGACGCTCGCCCGGGCCGTCTCGCGGTCACCGGCCGCGAGCAGGCCCGAGAAGCTTTCGTAGAGGTCGCGGGCGAAGATCTCGCGGTAGGACCCGAAGTAGACCGGCTTGCCGCCGGGCGCGTCGCCGGCGGAGACCGCCTGCCCCCACGGGCTGCCGAGCGAGGCGACCACCGCGCCGGGGAACGTCTTGTCCTCACTGGCCTTCAGCACGTTGACCGACTGGTAGTAGGCGTCCGAGTCCTTGCCCCGCAAGGGAACCAGGCCGTTGTCGTAGTCGCGCCAGCCGCGCGCGTACTCGCGGTAGCTCTGGTCGAACGGCGTCCGCAGGCTCGCCCCGGCGGTCTGGACCGCCGCGCGCGCGTCCGAGCCGAAACCCAGCGCGAGGGTGACCGGGCGGTGCGGCCGCAGGTCCAGCTGCGCGGTCTGCACGACGTTGCCGTTCACCGCCGACGACGTCCGGTCGGTGAGCCGGTGGTCGCGGTCGAGCTGGGCCAGGCCATCGCCGGCGGTGCCGGCGAACCCGCTGGAGGTGCTGAGGAACCGGCGGTCGGCGCGCAGCGCGGCGGCCAGCGGGGTGCCGTAGTCGCGGGCCGGTGCGCTCGACACCGTGTCCGGGTCGGCGCTGACCAGCGCGCTCGTCGCCGCGTCGACGGTCGCGGTGTCGCCGCCGCCGTTCGCCGGGCCACCCCCGCCATTGCCGTTGACGCTCGCGTCGAACCGCACGTAGACCTGGAGGTCGTTGCCGGATCCCCGCAGCGGTTCCAGGCGCGTCCGGATGAGCACGCCGGTCCGGGCCGGGTCGGTCAGGTAGTCGGTGACCAGCCGGTACTTGCCGCTGCGGGGGGTCGACGTCACCTCGCAGGCCATCCCGCCCGCGCTGGTGCGGACCGTGTAGGTCATGTCCCGCGCCTGCAGGTCGGTGAACGTGCGGCCGTCGGTGACGGCGAACTGCAGCGTCTCGACGTTCGTGTTGTCGATCACCGGCGCGTAGACGTCGGACAGCACGCCGCCCGCGACCGTGAACCACGCCTTGCTGGTCGTGGTCCGCGCGGTGCCCAGGCAGTCCTTGCGGGCCAGGCCGAAGTGCGAGAGGGCGCCCGGTCCCGGGTCCGGGGCAGCGGCGGCTGCCGGTGCGGGGAGGAGCGCCGCGGCGAGCACCGCGCACAGCACCACGGACGACGTCGACCGAGTCATCCGCACATCCGATCACGCCGGCCCGCGGCGCACCAGAGCCGAACGCAGCAGGGAAAGCCGTCACCCGTGATTGAGAAAGCGAACCGGTGGGTAGCAAACCCACAGTCCCCGGGGAGGTGAACGTGGAAGAGCACGGAACGGACGGCTGGCGGTACCGCGGCACGATTTCGCCACGGACGCTGCCGAGCCTGCGGCGGCACCTCGTGTCGTGGCTGCGCAGACGCGCCGGTGACGAGGTCGGCCGGCGGGCCGACGACGTCGTCCTGGCCTGCTGGGAAGCGATGGCGAACGTTCTGGACCACGCCTACCGCGGCCGGCCCGGGTTGATCGACATCCGGGCGCGGATCGACGAGGACGTGCTGATCGTCACCGTCGCCGACCAGGGACGCTGGGCCACGCTCGCGGAGCGGTCCGACGGCGGCCGCGGCCTGCGCCTGATCCAGGCGCTGGTCGACGGTCTGGACCTCCGCTCGACCGACGACGGCACGGTGATCACGCTGACCTGGCCGTTCCCGGCCCGCCGCACCGCCTGAGCGTCAGCCGGCCGACAGGCTTTCGACGAACCGGGTGGCCACGTCGCGGAGCTTCACGTTGGTGTGCTGCGACTCCGCGATCAGGCGCTTCATGGCCTCTTCGGCGGTGATCCCGTGCACGGCCATGAGGACGCCCTTGGCCTGCTCGATCACCGCCCGCGAGTTCATCGCCGTCTCGAGCTCGACGGCGCGTTGCCGGGCCCGGCGGTAGCGGCGCGTGGTGCGCAGCCCGAACGAGACGATCGTGGTGTAGAGCGCCAGCAGCCGGGAGTCGGTCTCGGCGAAGCCGTGGTCGCCGTAGCCGAAGAGGTTGAGCGCGCCCCCGAGGCCGCCGTCGACGCGCAGCGGCGCGGCGAGGTAGCTGCCGACGCCGAGGCGCACGGCGTGCTCGGTGAACTCGGGCCAGATCGCCCCGGCGGTGGCGAGCGGCAGCCGGACGATCTCGCCGGTCTCGGCCGCGCGCAGGCACGGGCCTTCCCCGGCCGCGTACTGGACGCGGTCGATCTCGACGGCGCGGTCGTCGGTGGAGGCGGCGGTTTCCGGTTCGCCGTCGCGGATCGCGGTGATGCTGGCCATGTCGGCCCCGGGCACGGCCCGGACGGCGTCGGCGCAGACGGCGTCGAGGACCTCCTGCTCGGAGGGTTCGTTCTCCAGGGCGCCCGTGAGGTCCGCCAGCGCTGCGGTCAGCTCGTCGAGGTGCTCGGGCGGGATCGGCTCACCGGTCACTGCGGTCACCTCCGTCCCGGCTCGTCGGCGACCATACCCGCGGCTCTCGCCGCGCCGCCGCACCAGGGAGGTGCGGTGGCCCCGGCTCGTCGCTCGCTGCTGAACGTCGTGGGTTGGACGCCGGGGACACCTGGCGACGGCCGGCAGCACAACCCACCCGGCGACCGTCGCTCATGGTCGCTTACCCGGTGGCGGGGCGCCCAACCCCTCAGCGGATCAGCACTTTCGCGACCTTGCTCAGGCCGGAGACGCGCAGGACGCGGTCGAGCAGACGGGGTGCGATCAGGCGCAGGTCGCCGGAAGCTGCCCGGTCGAACAGGACCGCGAGTCCCGCGCTGTCGACGTAGGTCACCCCGGTCAGGTCGACCGTCAGGGCGGTGCCGGCCGCCGGCTCGCGGGCCAGGGCCGCGCCGAGGCCGGGCGCGTTGCTCATGTCGATCTCACCGGTGACGGTCAGGATCCCGGCTCCGTCGTCGCCGGTGGAGGCGATCAGCGTGAGTTCCGTCGTCAAGAACCGATTCTCCATTCCAGGGTGACGGTGGTGCCCTCCGCATCGTGCCGGAGCGTGACCGCGTCGGCCAGCGCTTCCATCATCGGCCTCCCGCGGCCGCGCAGCACGTGGTTGTCCGGGGGCGGCTGCTTCCACCGGCCGCGGTCGGTCACCGTGACGACCAGGTGCGAACCGGCCAAGCGAGCCGAAAGGTGGGCGCCACCGGCACCCCCGGCGTCTCCGGGGTAGGCGTGCTCGACGGTGTTCGCGCAGGCCTCGCCCGCGGCGACGAGCACGTCCTGCGCTAGGTCCTCCCCGAGCGAGGCGGTGCCCAGCCACGCGCGCAGCCAGCGGCGCGTCGAGGCGAGGCTGTCCGGGTGCGCCGGGAAGTCCAGCTCCAGCGGCGGCACGGACCGGCGGTAGAGCAGCAGCGCGACGTCGTCTTCGTACCCGTCGGCCGGCCGGAGCCGGCCCATCAGCGTGGTCGCCAGGTCGGCGAGGTCGGCGTCCGCCGCGTCGCGGGCGGCCGAGGTGGCCCGGTCGATGCCGTCGTCCAGCGACTCGCGCCGGCGCTCGACGAGACCGTCGGTGTAGAGCATCAGCAGGGATCCGAACGGGACGACCGCCGTGGCCTCCGGGCGCGTGGCGGGGATGCGGACCGCGAGGGGCACGCTGCCGCCCGCGTCGAGGAACTCCGCCGAGCCGTCGCTGTGCACCAGCGTGGCCGGCGGGTGCCCGGCGCTGCTGTAGGTGAGCGTCCCGGTCGCGGGGTCGAGGACCCCGCAGAAGACGGTGGTGCACAACGCACCCGGCAGCCGGTCGGCGAAGCGGTCGAGCGTGGTCAGGGTGTGCGCCGGGCCGTTGGCCTCCAGCAGCAGCGCGCGGCAGGCGCTGCGCAGCTGGCCCATCACCGCGGCCGCGGCGAGCCCGCGGCCGACGCAGTCGCCGACGACGATGCCGATCCGGTCGCCGGCCAGCGGGACGACGTCGTACCAGTCGCCGCCCACCTCCAGGGGCGGGTTCGCCGGTTCGTAGCGCACCGCGAACCCGTCGGGCAGCAGCGCCGGGCCGAGGATCGAGCGCTGCAGCGCGATGGCGACCTCACGCTGCCGGTCGTCGCGGTGGGCGCGGCGCAGGGCGTGCGCGAGCGTCCCGGCCAGCAGCGCCAGCAGCGTCCGGTCCTCGGTGCCGAGCGGACGGCGCGGGTCCGGCTCCACCCAGAGCGTCAGCCGGCCGCCGGGGTGGTCCAGCGTCGTGCCCGCCCCGCCCTCCGCCGGCGTCGCGTGCAACGCCGGGAGCGAGCGGACCTGGCCGAGCGTCTCGCGCAGCGGCGCGGCGAGGTCCGCCCACCGCCGGTCGCCGGGGCCGGTGGACGTGAGCTCCGGCTCGCCGTCGCGCGGCCACGTCACCGCGAGCACCCGCTCGGCCTGCCACAGCTCGCGCAGCAGGTCGAGCGCGGTGCGGAGCACATCCGGCACCCCGCTGACCCCGGCGAGCCGCTGGTTGATCGCGGCGAGCGCGTTTTCCCGCTGCACGGCGTAGCGCTCCGCGGTGACGTCGCGGATCGTGCCGACGAGCCGGCGGCGGCCCTCGTCGTCGTGCAGCTCGTTGTACGCGATCGCGGCCCACACCCGGTGGCCCTCCCGGTGCCGCAGCGGCAGCACGAAGCTGCCCGACGGCTCGGTCCGCGACCGGCGCAGCGCGTCGGCGACCTGCCGGAAGGCGATCGGATCGTCGTCCGGACCCGGCGACCAGGGGAACGGCGGCGCGTAGGGCAGCCCGTCGGGCCCGAAGCCGAGCAGCTCGGTGCACGCGGCGTTCATCTCGACGATCCGCCCGTCGGTGTCGCAGACGAAGAAGCCCTCCTGCAAGGAGTCGATCATCGCCGCGCGCCACCGGGAGTGCTGCGTCCGCACCCGGGCCAGCCGGATGGTCGTGCGGACGCGGGCGAGCAGTTCCTGCGCGGAGAACGGCTTCACGAGGTAGTCGTCGGCCCCGGCGGCCAGCCCGTCGACGGCGGCCTCCTGCCCGGCGCGGGCGGACAGCAGCAGCACGGGCACGGCGGCGGTGCGCGGTTCGCGCCGCAGCTCGGCGAGCAGGCCCAGTCCGTCCAAGCGCGGCATCATGACGTCGCTGATGATCAGGTCGGGTGGCTCGCCGGTCGCGGCGGCGAGCGCCTCGACGCCGTCGCGCACCTCGCTCACCGAGTATTCCTCGCGCAGCAGCCGGGCGAGGTAGCCGCGCATGTCGGCGTTGTCGTCGGCGATCAGCACGCGGGCGCCGGTCAGCGGCGGCTGCCGGGCGGCGTCGGCGGCCGGTTCGCCGTCCGGCAGCCACCGGAGGGCCTCCTGCACGTACGGCTCGGCGGTCTCCGCGGCGATCCCGCCCGCCGACGGCTCCGGGGCGACGTGCTCGGCCGGCAGGTGCCCGGTGCCCAGCGGCAGCCGGATCCGGAACGTCGTGCCGGCGCCGGGCGTGCTCTCCACGGCGACACCGCCGCCGTGCATGTCGACGAGCTCCCGCACCAGCGCCAGGCCGATCCCGCTGCCCTCGTTCGAACGCGCCCGCACCGACGGGATCCGGTGGAACCGCTCGAACAGCCGGGGCAGCTCGGCCGCGTCGATCCCGATCCCGGTGTCGGACACGGTGACCACGGCGTCCTCGCCGTCCAGGGCGGTGCGCACCCGGATCTCGCCGTCGAAGGTGTACTTGACCGCGTTGGACAGCAGGTTCAGGACGACCTTCTCCCACATCCCGCGGTCGACGTGCACCGGTGCGCCCAGCGGCGGGCAGTCGACCTCGAACCGCAGCCCCGCCCGCTCGACGGCGGCGCGGAACACGCTCGCCAGCTCCGCGGTGAACGCGGCGAGGTCCACCGGTTCGAAGCGGGCCTGCATCCGGCCCGCCTCGATCCGGGAGAAGTCGAGCAGGTTGTTCACCAGCCGCCCCAGCCGCAGCGCGTTGCGGTGGATGACCGCGACCTCTTCGCGGATGCGCTCGTCCGCGTCGCCGAGCGCCTTCTCCAGCTCGGCGATCGGACCCAGGATCAGGGTGAGCGGGGTCCGGAACTCGTGGCTGATGTTGGCGAAGAAGGTGGTCTTCGCCGCGTCCAGGGCGGCCAGCTCCTCGGCGCGCTGCTGCTGGGCCTGGTAGGCGAGCGCGCCGTTGACCAGCGCCGCGGTCTGCTGGGCGACCAGCCCGAGGAACGTGCGGTAGGACTCGTCGAGGGCGCGCCCGGCGCTCGCCGCGAGCACGATCACGCCGGTGGCCGCGGTGCCGCGGTCGCCGAGCAGGGGCAGCACCATCGCTTCGGTGGGCGGCGTGGACCAGGTGCCCGCCGGCAGGTCGCCGGCGGTCGTCGTCAGGTCCGACAGGGTGCGCGGGGTGCCGGCGGCCAGTACGTCCTCGAGCGGCCAGCGGTCCGCGTGCCCGGCACCGCCGGGCGTGCCGGCCGCGAAGGCGAGCTCGCCGTCGTCCCCGCGGACGTGGATCGCGCAGTAGGGGACGTCGGCGCCGGCCCGATCGAGCACGTGGGCGACCAGTTCGCAGGCCTCACCGGCGGTGCGGGCGATGCCGGCCTGGGCGCCGAGCTCGCGCAGGGTCGCCATCCGGCGTTCGCCGATCACGCGCTCGGTGGTGTCGGTGACCGCGGTGAACACGGCCCGGACGGCGCCTTCGTCGTCGTGCACCGGGCTGTAGGAGTAGGTCCAGTAGGTCTCTTCCCAGTAGCCGTGCCGGTTCATCGGCAGCAGCAGGTCCTCCGACCAGGTCGCTTCGCCGGTGGTCAGCACGCTCTCGAGCATCGGGCCGATGATGTGCCAGATCTCGGACCAGACGTGCGCGCCCGGCTGGTCCAGCGCCGGGTGCTTGGTGCCGAGCAACGGCAGGTAGGCGTCGTTGTAGAGGAACCGCAGATCCGGTCCCCACCAGACGATCATGGGGAAGCGCGAGGTGAGGCAGATCCGCACGGCGGTCGTCAAGCTGGCCGGCCAGTCCGCCGGTTCGCCCAGCGGGGACGACGCCCAGCCGAACTCGCGCATCCGGGCCGCCATCTGGCTGGTTCCCGGGAAAACGGCGCGCTGACCGGATTCCTCGCCGACGCTCATCACACTCCAGTTGACGCGAACCCCGGCCGAGCCTACCTGGCCGGGGTGGGAGCCGCCGCGCACGCGGGCCGGACCCGACCGGGTGACGTCGCGCCGGTTCGCGGCCTCAGCCCGCGCCGCCGGAGAGCCAGGTCATCGTGACCGTCGTGCCGTCTTCGCGGTGCACCTGCGCGCTGTGGTCGGCGAGGCTGTCGATCAGCCGCAGGCCGCGGCCCCGCAGCCCGTTCGTCGAGGCCGGGGCGCGCCACTCGCCGTAGTCGGTGACCGTCACGGTCAAACGCCCGTTCTGCGCCTCGGCCCGGACGTCGATCGCGCCCGCCTCGCCGTCGCGGTAGGCGTGCTCGGCGGAGTTGGCCATCGCTTCGTAGCCCGCGAGGACCACGTCCTCCTGGCGTTCTTCGCTCAGGCCGAGCGTGCCCAGCCAGTCCGCCAGCGCTCCGCGCAGCTCCGGCAGCCGGTCCGCCACGGCGGCCATGCGCCGGTGGAACGTCGCCGGGGGCGCGGGCGCGCCCGGGGGGAGGTGGTCCGTCATGCTCCGTCCTCTCCGCGGTGGCGCACGTGGATCAGCGCGATGTCGTCGTCGTGCCGGCCGTGGGTCAGCTCGTCGACGAGCTTGTCCCACGCCGTGCCGAGGTCGGCCGCCGCCGGCAGTCCCGGGATGCCCGCCAGGAGCCATTCCACACCCAGGGTGAGGTCGCGGGTGCGGCTTTCGACCAATCCGTCGGTGTAGAGCACCAGTTCCGCGCCGGGCGGGAACGCGGTGCTGCGCTGGGGGAACTCGGCGCCGACGCCCAGCGGCTGCGCGAGCGCCTCGCCGATTTCCGCCGGCTCGGCGCCCGGGCGGACGAGGATCGCCGGCAGGTGGCCGGCGTTCGCGTACGTCAGCGTCCCGTCGGCCGGCCGGAGGACCGCGTAGAAGCACGTGACGAAGCTCTCGCCGAACAGCCCGCCGGTCAGCGCGGAGACGTTGCGCAGCACTTCCGACGGCGGCAGCTCGAGCAGCGCGTAGCAGCGGACGGCGGTGCGGACCTGGCCCATCACCGTCGCGGCCGTGACGCCGTGGCCGACGACGTCGCCGATGACGAACGCGGTCGCGCCCGACGGGAGCCGGATGACGTCGAACCAGTCCCCGCCCACCTTGCTCCCGGTCGCCGCGGGCAGGTACCGGGTCAGCACGTCGAGGCCGGGGGCCGGGGGTGCGACCGGCAGCATGCTGCGCGACAGCTCGGCGGCGAGGGTGCGCTCGCGCTCGTACAGGCGGGCGTTGTCCAGCGCGATGGCCGAATAGGCGGCGATGCCCTCGGCGAGGTACTCGTGCCGCGCCGTGAACCGGTCCGGTTCCGGGTGGCCGAAGAAGAACCCGCCCAGCACCTCTCCGGTGGTCGGGCTGAGCACCGAAACCGCCAGGTAGCTGCAGACGGGCAGGTGCCCGTCGGGCATCCCGTGGTAGGGCGCGTTCCGCCCGAACCGCGGGTCCCGCGTGATGTCGGGGCTGCGGACGGTGCCGGCGCCGTCGAAGGTCGGCGCGAACACCTCGGTGTTGCGCGGCATGGGAAACCGCTCGAACGCCTCGCGCGGCACGCCCGAAATCGTGTACAGC
The DNA here is from genome assembly GCA_049998055.1 of Amycolatopsis sp. cmx-4-37. Lineage (GTDB taxonomy): Bacteria > Actinomycetota > Actinomycetes > Mycobacteriales > Pseudonocardiaceae > Amycolatopsis. The sequence goes on from JAEBEK010000016.1 coordinate 158,559, forward strand.
GTGTACGACTCGCCGAGCTCGTCGACCAGGTTGTAGAAGAAAGCACCGAACCCGGCGCCGGTCGCCTGGGTGGCCGCGTCGGTCGCGTCCTGCACGATCCGGTCGATGTCGAGCTGGGCGGTCAGCTCGCGGCCGGTGGAGTGCAGCGCGTCGAGCACGGCGGCTTCGCCCCGCAGCCGCCGCACGGTGCGCGCCAGGTGGGCGGTCGCGGCGTCGACGGCACCGGCGACGGCCGGCAGTGTCCCGCCGATCTTCGCAGTGGTATAGACCAAAACGGCGTGCTCGCCACCGGTGATGGCGATCGCACCGGTGATCTCCCGGCCCGGCACCAGGCCCGCCAGGAGCGCCCGGTCCGTCACGGCGACCGCGACGTGGTCGCCGAGCACCGCGCGCGCTTCGGCGGGTTCGAGGGGACGGACGTCGGTGGTGACGGGCGCTCCGCGGCCGTCGACGAACGCCCGGCGCACGGCGCCGAGCAGGTCGTCGGATACCGGGGCCGTCATCCGGTGGCCAGCGCCTCGGACAGCGACGGGTAGATGACGAGCTCGTCGGTCAGCCGGGTCAGTTCCAGCGGCCGCAGGGTGATCCGGCCGGTGGCCACCACCCGCAGCGGCGCGGACGCCGTCCGCCCGCGGTGCGCCCGCACGAGCTCGGCCATGCCGGCCGAGGCGAGGAAGGTGACCCCGGTCAGGTCGATGACGAGGGCCGCGGGCTCCAGGCGCGCGGCGCGGTCGGCCAGCTGCCGCAGCTTCGGTGCGAGCGCGAGGTCGAGCGCGCCGTCGACCCGGAGCACGGCCGTGCCGTCCCGGTCTTCCAGCGCCACCCGGCCCGCTGAGCTAGTGGCGTCACCGAGGGATTTCCCGGTCGCGTCCGTTTCGGCCATGCCGACATCCTGCCTGTTCGCGGTCGGTGCGCAAAGCGGGAGGGGTGCTGAGACGGCGGCGGGCGCCGGGGGCGGGCATGATTGATCCGGTTGAGCAGACAGCCTTCGTGATGACGCGTGCCCGCCGGAAGCTCCGGCGGCACTGCGAGGGCGAGGAGAAGAACACGATGACGGAGCACATCCACAGTGAGGGCTCGGCCACCGCTGTGCCATTCGGCGAATTCAGGATCGCCCGAACGGACCAGGACGGGGCGGTCGTCGTCGAGGTCACCGGCGACGTGGACACGACCACCGCGCCGGCTCTCGTGCAGGCAGCGGAAGAGGTACTGGCCTCGGCTCCGCCGCTGCTGGTGGTCGACCTGACCCGGGTGGAGTTCCTGGCCTCGCCCGGCCTGACGGCGTTGTTGACCATCCACCGCAACGCCGGTGCCGGCACCGCGGTGCGGATCGTGGCGTCCGGCCGGGCGACGTTGCGCCCGATCCAGCTGACCGGGCTCGAAGACAGCCTTTCGCTGTTCCCGACCCGCGAGGCGGCGCTGACCGCGTCCTGACCGCGTCGGCCCGGCCGGCTCAGCCGACCGGGCCGGCCAGGCGCCGGATGGCCAGCAGGGCGACGTCGTCCTGGGCCGGCCGGTTGCCGATCATCGCGGCCATCACCTGCGCGCACACCCGGTCCGGGTCGCCGGCGCGCAGGGCTCGCGCCAGCTGCTCCATCCCGGCGTCCACCGGCCGGTCCCGGCGCTCGACCAGGCCGTCGGTGTAGAAGGCGAGCACGCCGTCCGGGGTCAGGCCGACCTCCGTCGTGCGCCGCCGGGGCCGCCCGATGGTCAACCCGATCGGGGGGTCCGGTGGGACGTCCAGCAGCCGTCCCGCGCCGTCCGGGTCGGCCTGCACGGGTGGCAGGTGCCCGGCGAGGGACAGTGCCATGGTCTCGCGGTCCGGTCCGATGATCCCGTAGGAGACGGTGGCCATCGCGCCGTGCTCGAAGTGGTTGGCCTTGCGGTCGAGCTTGGCGAGGACGTCGGCGGGGTCGTCGCAGTCGAGGGCGTAGGCGCGCAGGGCGCTGCGCAGCCGTCCCATGATCACGGCGGCCTCGAGCCCGTGGCCGGAGACGTCGCCCATCACGACGCCGACGCGGTCGCCGGGGAGCGAGAACAGGTCGTACCAGTCGCCGCCGAGGCCGGTTTCCGCGCCGGGCACGTACCGGGCGCCGAAGGCGAGGCCGGGCAGGTCGGGGAGGCTGTTCGGCAGCAGGCTGCGCTGCAGCGCCATGGTGGCGGTGCGGTTCTCTTCGAGCGCTTCCACCTGCACCGCCATGGCCAGGCGGTCGGCGAGCAGCTGCATGGTGCCGACTTCGGCCTCGGTGAACTGCCGGGGCGCGACGGAACCGACGTGCAGCACCCCCACGAGCTCGGTCGCGGCGACCATCGGCACGCCGAGCATGGAGTGCAGTCCCCGCTCCCAGAGCAGCGAGTTGACGACGGTGGTCTCGTCGACGTGGTCGAGGACGACAGGGGCCCGTTCGAGCGCCACCCGGCCGGCGAAGCCGCTGCCGACCGGCACCCGCACGCCCTGGTGGACCTCCTCTTCGATGCCGGCCGCCGCGAAGGCCACCAGCTGACGGCCACTGGGCTGGTACCGCAGCACGGTCGCGGTGTCGACCTCCATGACCTCGCGCAGCCGATGCAGGGTCTCGGCCAGCAGCTCGGCCAGGCCGAGGTGCTCGGCGGGCACGCCGATGATCGTTTCCAGCTGCTGCAGCCGGTCGTGGGCGTCGAGACTTCGCGACATGGACCGACCCTAGCCGCATGTCCTTTGCGCGCCTAACCATCCCGGGTTTCGTCGGCGGGTCCCCGGGGGTAACCAGCCCGGCGTGAGTGTCGACTTGGAGTGGGTGGCCGTGCTGCGGCACGGGCAGAGCACCGGGAACGTGGCCCGGGAAGAGGCGGAGTCGGCGGAAGCGGACGTGATCGACGTCGCCGAGCGCGACGCCGACGTCCCGCTGACCGACCTGGGGCGGCAACAGGCGGAAGCCGCGGCGGAGTTCTTCGCCGAGCGCCCGCCGGACCTCGTGGTCACCTCGACCTACCGCCGCGCCTGGGACACCGCGCGCCTGGCCACGCCCGACGGCGTGCCGATCGTCCCGGACGAACGGCTGCGCGACCGCGAGCTCGGCGTGTTGGACCTGCTGACCTCGCACGGCGTTCGCGAGCGGTGGCCCGACGAGCTGCGGCGCAAGCGGCGGCTGGGCAAGTTCTACTACCGGCCGCCGGGCGGCGAGTCCTGGGCGGACGTCGTGCTGCGGCTGCGATCCCTGCTGAACGAGCTGAGCGCGGAGCACCCCGGAAAGCGCGTGCTGCTGGCCGCGCACGAGATGACCGTCTTCGCGCTGCGCTACCTCCTCGAAGGGCTGCCGGAGCCCGACCTGCTGCGCGTCGCCAACGGCACCGAGGTCCCGAACGGCTCGGTCACGGCCTGGGAGCGCGACCGCGACGGCGCCTTCACCATGGTGCTGGCCCAAGAGGTCGGCCACCTGCACGCCACCGACACCCCGGAAACGACGGACGACGATGCCGCAGAACAGCTCTCCTGACCCGGTGCCGATCAGCCCCGCCCTGTTGCGCGACAGGCGGATCGATACTGGCGACCGCGGAACCGTGCTCGTCGTCGGAGGTGCCCGGACCGTGCCGGGCGCGCCCGCGCTGTCCGGCACCGCCGCCCTGCGCGCGGGAGCCGGCACGCTGCAGCTCGCGGTCAGCGAACGGCACGCGGGCGCACTCGGCGTGTCGGTACCCGAGTCGTCGGTGTTCGGGCTGCCGGAGACCGAGTCGGGCGCGATCGCCGGCGACGCGGCCGACCGGCTGGCCGACGTGCTGCCCGGTGCCGGCACCGTCGTGATCGGACCCGGCCTCACCGGCGCGGAAGAAACCGAAGACCTGCTGCGGCGCTTGCTCCCCGCCATCGCCCCGGACGCCCGCGTGGTGCTCGACGCGTTCGCGCTCGGCGCGCTGAGCCGGGCGCCCGAACTGGCGAAGCCGCTTTCGGGACGGCTCGTGCTGACGCCGAACCGGACCGAGGCCGCGTTCCTCGACGGCTGCTCCGAAGAGGACGTCGACGACCTCGAGACCGCGGTCCGGATCGCCGGCCGCTACGACGCGGTCGTGCTGCTCTTCGGCGTGGTCGCCGAGCCGGGCGGGCGCACCTGGCGGGACGGCAGCGGCCACATCGGGCTGGCGACGTCCGGCAGCGGCGACGTCCTGGCCGGCCTGACGGGCGGCTTCCTCGCCCGCGGCGCCGACCTCGACCAGGCGGCCTGCTGGGCGACGCACGTCCACGCCGTGGCGGGGCAGCGGCTGATCCCGGACACCGGGACCACCGGCCTGCTGGCGCGGGAGCTGGTGGCCGAGATCCCCCGGGTGATCGCGGAGCTGGAACGCTGAGCCGTCACCGCTGGGCGGTCGGCCGGACGACGAGCTCGTTGACGTCGACGCCGTCCGGCTGCCCGATCGCGTAGGAGATCGCCCCCGCGATGGTGTCCGGCGGGAGCGTCACCGCGCGGTAGGTGCGCATCGCTTCCCGCGCACCGGGTTCGGTGATCGTGTCCGCCAGCTCGGACTCGACGACGCCCGGCGACACGGTGGTGACGCGGAGGCCGGGATCGGCTTCCAGGCGCAGGCCTTCGGTGATCGCCCGCGCGGCGTACTTGGTGGCGCAGTAGACCGCGGCCGTCGGCACGACTTCGTGCGCGCCGGTGGAGGCGATCGTCACGAAGTGCCCGGTGCCCTGCCGGCGGAAGTGCGGCAGGGCGGCCGCGATCCCGTGGAGCAGGCCGCGGACGTTGACGTCGAGCATGCGGTCCCACTCGTCGACGAGCAGGGAGTCCAGGCGCGACAACGGCATCACGCCGGCGTTGGCGACGAAGACGTCGAGCTGGCCGTGCGCGGTCACGGCGGCGTCGGCGAAAGCGGCGACGTCCGCGCGGTCGGTGACGTCGAGGCGGTGCACGTCGGCGGTGCCCCCGGCGTCGTGGATCTCCTTCGCCAGCGCGGCCAGCCGGTCTTCGCGCCGGGCACCGAGCACGACGTGGTGGCCTTCGCGGGCCAGCCGCAGCGCGGTGGCGTGGCCGATGCCGCTGCTGGCACCGGTGATGAGGACGATCTTTCCGGGCATGACGAAGTACTCCATCCATTGTGGAATGACGGAAATGGGGGGTTTCAGCCGGCGGCGAGGCTGCCGAGCAGGGCGAGCCCGGCTTCCGACGGGCTGCCGGGCTCGGCTTGGTAGACCACCAGCTGCTGGCCGGGCGCGCTGTTCACGGTCAGCGCCTCGTAGCTCAGCACGAGCTCGCCGACCAGCCGGTGGTGGAACCGCTTGGTCTCGTGCGTCTTCTGCCGGATGTCGTGCCGGGCCCACAGCCGGCGGAAGTCCGCGCTCTTGACCGACAGCTCGCCGACCGTCTCGATGAGCCGGGGATCGTCCGGATCGAGGCCGGCGGCCGCGCGCAGGCCGCCGACGGTGTTGACGGCGACGCGCTCCCACTCCGGGTAGAACTCGCGCGCGTCCGGGTCGAGGAACACCAGCCGGACCAGGTCACCGCTGTGGGTGTGGCCCGCGAACAGCGCCTGGCCCAGCGCGTTGTGCGCGAGCACTTCGAGGCAGCGGCCGAGCACGAGCGCGGGCGTGTCCGGCCAGCCGTCGAGCAGCCGCCGGAGGTTCGGGCTGACCTGCTCGCCTCGCCGCGCGCGCCGTTTGGGAGCGGGCTGAGCCAGCCGGTGCAGGTGGGCGGTGGCGTCCTCGTCGAGGGCCAGCCCGTGGGCCAGGGCGTCGAGGACCTGCGCCGACGGGTTCCGCTCCCGGCCCTGCTCGAGCCGGACGTAGTAGTCGGTGCTGACGCCGGCCAGCACCGCGACCTCTTCGCGGCGCAGTCCCGCGACCCGGCGCGCCCCGCCCGCGGGCAGGCCGAGGTCTGCCGGCCCCACCTGCTCACGGCGGGCCCGGAGGAACTCCCCGAGCACGTTCTCCCTGGTCATGATCCGAGGCTAACCCCGATCAGGCCGGGCAGGGTGGCCGCGCCGCACCCACCCTGAGGCTCACGCGAGCCGGATCGGCTCCCCGTCCCGCTCGGGCTGCAGCAGCGTGGCGGTGGCTTCGCGGCCGTCGACGTCGAAGGTCATCACGGCGTTCCCGAAGTGCGGCCCCGAGACGCAGCTCCAGGTCAGCGGCGCGGGCTGGACACCGACCCGGCGCGCGAGCCCGTCACTCACCCGGGTCAGCGCCCGCGACCAGCCGGCCCGGAACAGCCGGTTCATGTACCAGGGCACGGTGTTGTGCACCGGCGAGCAGGTGAGCTGGTGGACCGGCGCCCCCGGGAGGTCGGCGCGCGCGACGTACGCGTGGTGGACGTCGCCCGAGAGCACGTTCACCGACGCCGTGCCCTCGTCGGCCACGCGGGCGATCAGCCGGGTCAGCCGGTCGAACGAGTCGCGGAACGCCGGCCAGTGCTCGAGGTCGGCGAACTGCCGGAACCACTCCGACACCCGCCCCACGAGCCCCGGTCTCGCGCAGAGGCGCTCGTTGACCGACTGCGCGGCCGAGAGCGCGGTGGGCATCAGCCACGGCAGCGACGTCCCGATCAGCAGGTGGTCGAACTCGCCGGTGGCCTGCTCCTCGATCCACCGGAACTCCTCCTCGCCGACCATCGAGCGTTCGCCACCGGCGAGGATCCGCCCGGCGCGCGAGTCGATGACCAGCAGCCGCACCGGGCCGAAGTCGCGCCGGTAGGACCAGCGGGTGCCCTTCGCGCCGTCGGCCTCGCGATCGGCTTGGTCGGCGAACTCGCGCAGCACCTGCGCGTTGTCCGTCCCGGACGTGCTCACCCGCCGGTAGAGGTCGTCTTCGGCCAGCTCGTGCGGTCCCAGGTTGCCCAGGTGCTGGTAGACCCAGTACGACACGAGCGCGCCGCGGATCCGCTCCGGCCACCACGACGTGCCGGTCATCTCTTCGCGCCAGGCGTGCGAGGTGTTCCAGTCGTCGCGGACGTCGTGGTCGTCGAAGATCATCGACGTCGGCACGGTGGACAGCAGCCAGCGCACCGCCGGTTCGCACCACGCCTCGAAGTACAGGTGGCAGTACTCCTCGAAGTCGGCGACCTCGGTGCCGGGCGGCTCGCTGGTGTCGCGCCGGCCGGCGAGCCACTCCTGCGTCGCGTCGGTGGTTTCGTCGGCGTAGACCTGGTCGCCGAGCAGCAGCAGCGACTCGGGCCACTCGGCTTCGTCGAGCCGGGCCATCCGGTGGGCGTAGGCGGCGAGCGCGTCCGGGCCGAGCGCGTCCTGCTCCCGCGGCTTGCGGCACGAGCCGAAGACCAGCCGGAACCGCGGACCACCCGGGCTCAACGTCCGGATCCGGCTGGGCGGCAGGTCGCTGTCCGGCTCGGGCCAGACGAGCTCGCCGTCGAGCCGGACTTCGTAGGGCGTGCTGCGCCCGGGTTCGAGCCCGCTGAGCACGACGAGGGCGTAGTGGTGGCCGGAGACCTCGAAGGTCCGTGCTTTCGCTTCCGCGACAAGGACTTCACACGGACCGTCGGTTTCGACCCAGATCGTCGCCGAGGTGGCGTCGACGTGCCGGAGCAGCGGTCCCAGGAGGAGCTCGGTCATCCCCGGATCCTTTCAGCAGTACTCCTTGCCGGCAGTTCGAACGGTCCGAAACTTTCCGAAAATCGTTGACCGGTCCCGGGTCGCGAACGAACGATCGTCGCAGCTGCGCCCTGCTCCCGGAAAGGATTGACTCGAGTGCGAAGACTCTTCACCGCCCTCCTCGCCGCCGTGTTGTCGATCGCCGCCGCCATCGTGCTGGTGGTCACGGCGCAGCCCGCGTCGGCGGCCACGCTCACCCGCGTGACCGGCTTCGGCGCCAACCCCAGCAATCTCGACATGTACACCTACGTCCCGGACCACGTCGCCGCCAAGCCGGCGCTGCTGGTCGCCATCCACTACTGCACCGGCTCGGCCTCGGCGGTGTTCAACGGCTACGCGCGCGACTACGTCACCGCGGCCGACCAGTACGGGTACGTCATCGTGTTCCCGGAAGCCACGCGCAGCGGGCAGTGCTTCGACGTCTCCTCGCCGCAGGCCCTCACCCGCGGCGGCGGCAGCGACCCGGTCGGCATCCTGTCGATGGTCGACTACGCCAAGCAGCACTACAACGTCGATCCCACGCGGGTGTTCGTCACGGGCTTCTCCTCCGGCGCGATGATGACGAACGTCCTCGCCGCGGAGTACCCGGACGTGTTCGCCGCCGGTTCGGCGTTCATGGGCGTGCCCGCCGGCTGCTTCGCCACCACCGACGGGTCGAGCTGGAACAGCCAGTGCTCGGGCGGCCAGCTCATCAAGACCGCGCAGCAGTGGGGCGACCAGGCCCGCCAGATGAGCGGCGGGCGCAGCGGCCCGTACCCGCGGATGCAGCTCTGGCACGGCACCGCCGACGACACCCTGCGCTACCCGAACTTCGGGGAGGAGATCAAGCAGTGGACGAACCTGCGCGGGGTGAGCCAGACGCCGTCGTCCAGTGACGCACCGCAGTCCGGCTGGACGCGCACGCGTTACGGCAGCACCGGCGCACAGGCGCCGGTCGAAGGGATCAGCGTCCAGGGCGCCGGGCACGCGCTGCCGCAGAACGGGATGGTGGCGTACGCGATCGCGTTCCTCGGCCTGAACAGCGGCTCGGCGACCTCGACGCCGACCACGTCTCCTTCGCCGAGCGCCGGCACCACGCTGGGCGGCGCCGCGAGCGGGACCGGACGCTACTTCGGCACGGCGGTCTCGGCCAGCAAGCTCTCGGACAGCGTCTACACCGGCATCCTCAGCCGCGAGTTCTCCATGATCACGCCGGAGAACGAGCTGAAGATGGACGCCACCGAGCCTTCGCAGGGCCAGTTCTCCTACGGCAACGCCGACCGGATCGTCGCCCAGGCGACGAGCCAAGGCGCCCGGATGCGCGGGCACACCCTGGCCTGGTACTCGCAGCAGCCCGGCTGGATGCAGAGCATGGAGGGCTCCGCGCTGCGGTCGGCGATGCTGAACCACGTCACCCAGGTCGCGACCCACTACCAGGGCAAGATCTACGCCTGGGACGTCGTCAACGAGGCTTTCGCCGACGGCAGCTCGGGTGCCCGGCGCGACTCGAACCTGCAGCGCACCGGCAACGACTGGATCGAAGCGGCGTTCCGCGCCGCGCGGGCGGCCGACTCGGGCGCCAAGCTCTGCTACAACGACTACAACACCGACGACTGGAACCAGGCGAAGACCCAGGCCGTCTACCGGATGGTCCAGGACTTCAAGTCCCGCGGCGTGCCGATCGACTGCGTCGGCTTCCAGTCGCACTTCAACCCCAACAGCCCGGTGCCGTCGAACTACCGGACCACGCTGCAGAACTTCGCCGACCTCGGCGTGGACGTGCAGATCACCGAGCTGGACATCGAAGGGTCGGGCACCACGCAGGCGAACAACTACCGCACGGTCACGAACGCCTGCCTCGCGGTGGCGCGCTGCACCGGGATGACGGTGTGGGGCATCCGCGACACGGACTCGTGGCGGGCGTCGGCCACGCCGCTGCTGTTCGACGGCAACGGCCAGAAGAAGGCGGCCTACACCGCCGTGCTCGACGCGCTGAACGGCGGTTCGACTCCGACACCGACCACCACGCCGACCACGCCCACGACCCCCACCACGCCGTCGCCGGGCGGGTGCACCGGGACCTACGCCAAGACGGCGGAGTGGAACGTCGGCTTCAACGGCCAGGTGACGGTGACCGGGCCGAACGCCTGGGCGCTCACGATCACCTTCCACTCACCCCAGAAGGTCATCGGCAGCTGGAACTACACCGGGACCTGGGACAGCACCGGGTACGTGCTGACCGCGCGGCCCAACGGGAGCGGCAACGTCATCGGGTTCACCGTCGAGCACGGCGGGAACCTGACGGCGCCGACCGTGACCTGCTCGGCGGGCTAGAAGAGCCGGCCGACCGCGTCCGCGGGCGGTTCCTCCAGGCCGAGGAGGAACCGCTTGCGGGTGAGGCCGCCGGCGTACCCGGTCAGGCCGCCGCTGGTGCCGACCACGCGGTGGCAGGGCACGATGACGCTGATCGGGTTCCAGCCGTTGGCGTTCCCGACCGCCTGCGCGGCGCCCGGGTCGCCCAGCTCGGCGGCCAGCTGCCCGTACGTGCGGGTCTCGCCGTACGGGATCTTCGTCAGCAGCGCCCACACCTGCTTCTCGAACGCCGAGCCGCGCGGCGCGAGCTCGAGGTCGAACTCGCGCCGCGTGCCCGCGAAGTACTCCCCGAGCTGCTGCTGCGCCGTCTCGAAGCCGTCGTCGTCCCGGGCGCCGAGGTCGGGGAGGCGAGGTGTCCGGAGGTGGCCGTCGAAGTAGAGCCCGGCCAGCGCCTCGCCGTCGCCGACCAGGGTCAGCGGTCCGATCGGTGACGCGATGACGGCGTGCTTCATGGCGCCCAGCCTACGGGTCAGCCCACGCTGGTCTTCACCGAGAGCGAGTCGACGCTCATCTCGGCGCCGGGCGTGATGTCCGCACTCGGGGAGGTGCAGCCGCAGACCTTGTTCGGGTAGGAGCCGCCGATCGCGACGTCGAAGATGACGAAGAACCCGTGGTCGACCGCGGCCTTCCAGGTCGCGTCGGACACCTGGTTCTGCTTCACCGCGAACGTCTGGGTGCCGTCGAGGGAGAAGCGCAGCTCCTCGGCCGCGGCGTCGCGGCGGTCCACCACGACGGAGTAGGTGTGGTAGCCGTCCTGGCAGCCGGCGCACTCCTGGAGGTCGCTGGTGATGCCGTCCGGGTCGTGGCACTCGCCCTGCCACTGTCCACAGTGGAAGGTGGTGGAGTGCTTGCTCAGCGCGTTGACGTCCTCCAGGATGTCCAGCTCGCCGATGCTCGGCCAGTTGGTCGCGCCGACCGGGCGGGCGTCGGCACCCATCGCCCAGAACGCCGGCCAGTAGCCGAGGCCTTTTTCCGGCGATGGCTGCTTGAGCGTGGCGCTGATCTCCAGCTGTCCGCCCTCGGGAGCGGCGAAGTCGGTGCGTTGCGTTTCGATCCGGCCGGACGTCCAGTTCCCGGCGGCGTCGCGCAGCGGCTTGATCGCCAGGTGCCCGGCGCCGTCGTGGTAGACGTTGTCCGTCGAGTTCGTGGCCGTCTCGAGCTCGCCGGTGCCCCAGTTCGCCGCGCCGCCGGGGTAGCCGGTTCCCGTGTCGTAGAGCCAGTCCTGGGCGCTGAGGCCGGTGCCGGCGGCGCCGTCGAAGTCGTCCTGGAACACGGTGGTCCACCCGGCTTCGGCGTGCGCCGGGGCGGCGGTCAGGACGAAGGACAACGTGGCGAGCACGGCGGTGAGCTGCTTCACGGTGCGCATGGGGTCTCGCTTCCTGGGGAATGGGGTCGTCCACGACCTGCGAGGCCGTCCACTGTCACTCTTCGCGCGCGTCCGCGTCAAGGGATGTGCCCGGAAGTACCCGGCGCCCGGTACGCCGGGGCAGTCCCGGGGGAGTCCCGTTTGGAATTCGTCCGGCCGGGGCAGCGCGCGGGCCGGGTGAGTCGGTGGTCTGGACCTTCTTTCGAAGGGTTGCCAGGTAACGAAACCGGAGTCATAGTTTGTTGACGTCCACAACGAATCCTGCGAACCGTCCCTCGGATGTCCATTATGGACTCCGCCGTATCCTCACCGTGGAGGACGCCATGATCTCCCGTCGCTCGTTCCTCGGCCTCACGGCGGCGACGCTCGCCACGGCCACCGCGCTGCCCCTCGCGCGGTCCGCCGCCGCCGCGACACCGGACACGTTCGGCCTCAAGCTGGTGAACAACTCGGGCTCCGGAACCGTGTACGCGTACGTCACCGGCACGACACCGGACGGGCGCCTGGTGCTGCTGCGCGCCGACGGCACGCCGTACCACCCGGACTCGCCGTCGGCGCCGACGACCCCGCTGCCCGAGGACTGCGCCATCCCGATCGCTTCGGGGGCACAGGTTTCGGTGCCCAAGATGGGCGGCGCGCGCATCTACGTCGTCACGGACGCGAAGCTGGACTTCTTCCTCGACCCGGGGCCGAACCTGGTGCACCCGAGCTTCCTCAACCCCGGTGACGCGAACTTCGGCAAGAACTGGTCGTTCAGCGAGTTCACGTTCAACGACACTCAGCTGTTCGCGAACATCAGCTACGTCGACTTCGTGGGCATCCCGATGGGCCTTTCCCTGACGTCCGGGTCCGGCACGTCGACGGTGAACGGGCTGCCGGCCGGTGCGCTGGACCAGATCGCCTCCTCGCTTTCCGAGCTGGGCGGCGAGTGGGCGGGCCTGGTCCAAACCGGCGGTGGCGGGAACCTGCGCGTGCTGTCGCCGCACCACCACGCGACGCAGTTCGGCGGGTACCTCGACGCCTACATCGACCAGGTGTGGCAGAAGTATTCGGGCACGGACCTGATCGTGGACTCGCAGAACCCGGGCGTGGGAACGTTCACGGGCCGCGTCTCGGGCGACCAGCTGGTGTTCGGGTCCGAATCGTTCGCCAAGCCGGCGACCGCGGACGTCTGGAGCTGCGACAGCGGCCCGTTCGCGTTGGCGGCCGGAGCGAGCGACGCGCGCAAGGCGATCGTCCCCCGGCTGGCGGCGGCGTTGAACCGCACGACGTTGCTGGACAACCCGAACCAGCCCACGGCGGAGGACCCCGCGCGCTTTTACAGCGGCGACGTGACCAACCACTACGCGCGCATCGTCCATTCGAAACTCCCGGACAACCGGGGGTACGCGTTCCCGTACGACGACGTGAGCCCGGGCCCGGATTTCAGCGGCGCGGTCTTCGCGGGCGACCCGCAGGTGCTGACGATCACGATCAACGCCGCGCACGGCTGAGGCAGTGCGAAAACTGTCGGTGGTGACGGCTAACCTCATGACATGAACACGGACGACGCGACGGTCCCGGCGGACCAGCTGACCAAGGGCCAGTGGTTCTGGCACGAGCCGGCGCCGGGCCTGCCCGCGTGGCAGTTGCAGGTGACCTCGGCGGAGCTGCTGGAGGACTCCGTCGAGATCTTCACCACGGATGAGGAAAGGGAGCTGGTTTCCTATCCGCGGAACCGGCTGGTCCGGCTGGCCGGGGCCGCTTGAGGGAGATGGTTGTGAGGTAGGGCACTTCGGGGCCGGGGCCGGGGCCGGGGCCGGGGCCGGGGGCCGGAGGGGCCGGAGGGGTCGGGGGGTCGGGGGGTCGGGGGCCGGGAGGGGAGAGGCCGGGGGCCGGGAGTGGAGTTGAGCCGCCCGGAGGCCGGGGGCCGGGCGGATGTGCTGGGGGGCGCTGTTGCGGCTCTCTTGCTGAAGCCCGGCGATCATTTGCTCTTTGGGCTGTACCGCGGTGGCTTCTACTTCCGCGAATCTTTGCGGCTTCCCTCGCGTGCAACGGTCCTTGCCCAGTCGGCTTGTCTGCCGCGCACGACCTCGCCGCGAGTGAATCGGTCACTCACCCCGGGCTTGCGGTAGCCCTTTCAGCTTGGCTTGCTCCCGCCGTCGTGCTGCTCGGGCCGGGCTCTAGTCCCTCAGGGCCGCCGGGCGCCAGGTCATGCGGACTGTCGTCCCCTCGGCACTCGTTTCGACGTCGGACTGGTCCGTCACCTTCTCGATCAGCACCAGGCCCCGGCCGCCCGAGGTGCGCAAGCCTGCCTGGCGCGGGCGCGTGGCCGGGATGCCGCAGCCCGTGTCCGTCACCGTGACCGTCACCGCGTCGCCGGTGCGGGCCGCCTCGAGGCGGGCCCAGCCGTGGCCCTCCGGGTAGGCGTGCGCCGCCGCGTTCGCCAGCGCCTCGTAGGTGGCCAGCGTGATGTCATGGGTGCTTTCCGGGTCGAGCGGGAGCTCGCTCAGCCAGTGGGTCAGCTTGCGGCGCAGGTCCGCCATCTCGTTCGGCAGCGCGGGGGCCAGCTCTTCGAAAGTCGAGGTGGCCACGGCGCCGGTGCGTGCCGGGAACGTGGTCCCGGGTCGATCGCCGACGGTGCTCTCGCCCATGTCGAGGCCAGGTTCCGGGGTATATCGATACACGATCCGCTCCCATCGTCAGCCGCGGTTATCCGTGCTTCGGGCTTCTCCAGAGAGCTACCCACCGCGATGGGGTCTTACCCGTTGTGCTTTCCGTGACGTCGCGCTAACGTAAAAGTGCTCCTCGCGGATGTCGGCCCCTCGGCCGCCCGGAGGAAGCTCCCCGGATCAGGCCACTCGGCCTTCTTCCTCATTCCGGCTCCGCCGTCCGCGCGGGCCGGGCCTTCATCAGGAGAACCCTCGTGTCTTTTCACGGAATCCTTGACCTGTCAGGAAAAACCGCCTTCGTCCGCACCGGCTACCGGCCGGGTCCGGACGACGTCGCGCTCCCGCTTTCGGTCGTCCGCAAGCACAAGCTGCGTCCGGGCGACGAAGTCACCGGCGCGGGCGAGGAAATCGCCGACGTCAACGGCGCCGACCCAGCGGAGCCGCGCCCGCACTTCACCGACCTGGTCCCGGTGCACCCGGACCAGCGCCTGCTGCTCGAAACCACGCCGACGCACCTGTTGCCGCGCGTCATCGACCTCGTCACCCCGCTCGGCAAGGGGCAGCGCGCGCTGGTCGTTTCCCCGCCCAAAGCCGGGAAGACGACGGTGTTGCGTGACATCGGCCACGGAATCTCGGTCAACCACCCGGAATGCCGGTTGATGGTGCTGCTCGCCGACGAGCGGCCGGAGGAGGTCACCGAGCTGCGCCGGACCGTGCGCGGGGAGGTGATCGCTTCCACTTTCGACCGTCCGCCCGCCGAACACGTCGCGGTGGCGGAACTCGCCGTCGAGCGCGCGAAACGCCTGGTGGAGCGCGGCGAAGACGTCGTGCTGCTGCTCGACTCGCTGACCCGCCTCGGCCGCGCGTACAACCTTTCGGCCCGCCCCTCCGGCCGCACGCTGTCCGGCGGCGTCGACGCGGCCGCGTTGCAGCCGATGAAGCGCCTCCTCGGCGCGGCCCGCAACCTCGAAGGCGGCGGATCGCTCACGATCGTCGCGTCGGCGCTGGTGGAAACCGGTTCGCTGGCCGACACGGTGTTCTTCGAAGAGCTGAAGAGCACCGGCAACGCGGAGCTGAAACTCGACCGCAAAACGGCCGAGCGCCGCATCTTCCCGGCGGTCGACGTCGCCGCGTCCGGCACCCGGCGCGAAGAACTCCTGGTCACCCCGGGCGAACTGGCCGCCATGCGCGAGGTTCGCCGCGCGTTGCCGGGCCCGCACGCGATCGAGCAGCTGCTCGACCAGCTCCGCAAGACCGGTTCCAACGCGGAGTTCCTGCTCCGCGTGACCGGCGCGGCGCTGCCTGCCGCGGCGTGACTCAGCTTTCGCGCCGCTCCCGGAGTTCGCCGATCACCCTTTGCCCGCGCGCGAGCCGGCCGCACGGCCCGACCGGCGCGAGCCGGCCGCGGGCAGCAGTCGACCCGCCCCTCAGCTACCCCGGCCCGTGGTCTGCTGCAGCTCATCGATCCGCGCCGAAGCCTCCGCCTTCGTCAACCCCTCCGGCACCTCTTCACCAGCCTCCTGGGCCAGCGTCTGCAGGTACGACTTCTGCGGCCCGGTCATCGGCTCGTCGCCGGTGGTCCAGTCGCTCGGGTCCTTCTCCGGGTTCGGTTCCACCTGATCGGTCATGACACCCTCCAATCGAACACCTGTTCGCTCGAAACCCACCCTAACGCAAGGGTCCGACAATCGCCGGTCACGCGCCGGCCGGTGGGGTGCTCGGCGCGCCGGCCTCGTGGCCCGGCCGGCCGTGCGTGCGGCGGTCGTCCTTCATCCGCTGTTCGTGCAAGTGGCGGCGGCCGCCGGTCAAGGACGCCAGCAGCGAACGCTCGAGGTCGCGGCTCGCCTTGTAGTAGCCGTCGTCGTACTCCTCGACGAGCTGGAACGTCCACCGATCGGGTACCACGTTGAGCCCGATCAGCTCCTCGGAGATCCGCTGCGCCCACTCCGCGTGGCCCGCCTTCTCCAGCGCGTCCACCGCCTCGCCCAGCGCCAGGTCGGCGCTGCCCGTCAGCTGGTGGAACGAATAAAGGTGCCCGCGCGCCCGCTCGATCGTCTCGAGCGCTTCGGTGACCTTGCCGACCGCGGAGACCGTGGCGGCGTCGTAATCGTCGACCATGGACGGAAGATGCCCCGTCCCGGGATTTCTACACCTCCCGGAACGGGGCATCCCCGGACGAACTCAGGCCGTCGGCCGCGTCGCTCCCGCGTACTCCTTGAGCAGCGGCGAGATCTTGACGACGTCGCCGCTCGTCGGCGCGTGCACCATCTTGCCGTCGCCGATGTACATCCCGATGTGGGACACGGGGGAGTAGTACGCGACCAGGTCGCCCGGCTGCAGCTGGTCGCGCGGCACCGACGTGCCGAAGCCCGCCTGCGCCGACGACGTGCGGGGCAGCGTGATCCCCGCCTGCTTGTAGGCCCACTGCATCAGGCCGGAGCAGTCGAACGTGCTCGGTCCGGTGGCACCGTAGACGTAGGCGCTGCCGAGCTTGCTCAGCGCCGCGTCGACCGCCTTCTGCGCGGCCGAGGAGGCCGCCTTGACGACCGGGGCCTTGCCGCCGGTGTCCTTCTGGGCGGTCTTGTCGGCGGTGCTGAGGCTCTTGCCCTGGACCTCGATCTGGTCGATCTGGGCCTGGAGGTTCTTCTTCTTGCCTTCGATGTCCGAGGCCAGCTTCGCCGCCGCGTCCCGGGCGTCCGTCGCCCGCTTCGCCGCGTCCGTCGCCGCCTTCTCCGCGGCGGTGGCCTTCTCGGCCGCGCCGCTGAGGCCGTCCATCGCCGCGTTCTTGTCGGTCGCGATGACTTCGAGGGCCGCCGAGCGGTCCAGGAAGTCCTGCGTCGACGTGCCGGCCAGCAGTGCCGACAGCTTGTTCAGCTGGACGCCGCTGGTGAACGACGCGCCGGCGAACTTGTCGACCTGCGTCTGGTACTTCTGCTTCGCCTCGGTCGCCTGGGAACCGGCGTCCTTGGCGGCGATGACGTCGGCGTTGGCCTTGTCGAGCTCTCCCTGCTTCGCGGTCAGGTCGTCCTTCGCCTTGAGCAGGTCTTCGTTGAGCTTCTCGGCCTGGGCCGAGAGGTCTCGGTACTTGGCCAGGGCGTCGGACCCGGTGGGCGGGGCCTGGAGGACGGGGATGGGGGCGGCGGTGGCCGGCGCCTGGGCCATGGTGACGACAGTGATCACCGAGGCTGCGGCGAGGGCACCTGACACCACGCGCTTGACGGGATGCGAACGCATTCTCGCGCGGGTCTCCTTTGCTGATCGGCCGCCGTCGGGTACCGGGGCGAGTCGGGGGCCTCGCCCGTGTCCGGCGCGTGCTCGACCGCAACAGGAAGAGCACGCGGTGGGGTCCGGTACCCGGCAGGGGGTATCGGCGGCGATCTCGCGTCGCCGTCTCATCGACGACCGGGGGCCGCGAGATCTCGAACAGGTTACGAAACGAGCACGGCACCGTCTAGGGCGCCCCTCCGAGAACTCTCCGTGACCGCAGGAAACACGCCTGGACCAGTGACTACCGGATCGGGTGTGACCGGGATTACATGTCATGCGCGGCTTGCTTACCCTACCCCCCTAGGGTATTTATGAGGCATGGCAGACATGACCTTCACCGTCACCGGCATGACGTGCGGCCACTGCGCCCGCTCGGTCGAAGAGGAAATCCGCGAACTCGGGGGCGTCACCGGCGTCAGCGTCGAGCTGCCCACCGGCGCGGTGACCGCCAGCAGCACCGAAGCCCTCTCCGTCGCCGCCGTGCGCGGTGCCGTCGAAGAAGCGGGGTACCGGCTGACATGAACACGGCAGCGAAGCTCTCCGCCTACGGTGCGGCGCTCGCCCTGGTCGCCGGGGGCGGCTGGGCGGCCGGCACCGCCGTCGGTCCCTTCCCCGGCGAGGCCGGGGTGCACGGCGGCGAGGACGCCGCGCACGGGGACGTCCACGGCGGCACCGTCGCGGAGGCCGCGAACCACCAGCCCGGCGGGTTGGCGTCGGCCGCGGGCGGCTACACCCTCACGCCCGCCGATACGACGCTCATCCCGGGCGCCACGACGAAGTTCACCTTCAAGGTCATCGGCCCGGACGGCACTCCGGTGACCGCCTACGACGTCGAGCACGAGAAGCGGCTGCACTTCATCGTCGTCCGCCGCGACACCAGCGGCTACCGGCACCTGCACCCCGACCTGGGCGCCGACGGCACGTGGAGCGTGCCGATCACCGTCGCCGGCGCGGGCAGCTACCGCGCCTTCGCCGACTTCACACCGACCGGGGGACCGGTGCAGACGCTCGGCGTCGACCTCGTCGCGCCGGGTCTCTTCCAGCCGGTCGAGCACGCGGCGTCGCGCGTCGCCGACGTCGACGGCTACCGCGTCCGGCTCGACGGCGACCTCGTCCCCGGCCGCTCGTCCCGCCTGACCGCGACCGTGACCCAGGGCGGCCGGGACGTCACCGATCTGCAGCCCTACCTGGGCGCGTACGGCCACCTCGTCGCGTTGCGCGGCGGGGACCTGGGCTACCTGCACGTCCACCCCGAGGGTCGAACGGGTGCGGCCGTGCCGTTCATCGCCGAAGTGCCGTCGGCCGGGACCTACCGGCTGTTCCTGGACTTCCGCCACGGCGGCGTGGTCCGCACCGCCGAATTCACCGTGACCACCGGGGAAGGGGACCGGCCGTGACGCTGCAGCTGGAGCGGAAGCCCGCCGAGATCGAGCTGGCCATCACCGGGATGACCTGCGCGTCCTGCGCCACGCGGGTCGAGCGCAAGCTCAACAAGCTGGACGGCGTCACCGCGACCGTCAACTACGCCACGGAGAAGGCGAAGGTCGTCTACGACGGCGAAGTCGCCCCTGAGGACCTTGTCGCGCAGGTCGAAGCGGCCGGCTACGGCGCGGCGCTGCCCCAGGCGGAACCGGACGAGGTCCCGGAGGGCGACCCCCTCCGGCAGCGGTTGCTCGGGTCCGCGGTGCTTTCGGTTCCCGTGATCGCACTGGCGATGGTGCCCGCGTGGCAGTTCACCTACTGGCAGTGGATCTCGCTCACCCTGGCCGCGCCGGTGCTGGCGTGGGGCGCGTGGCCGCTCCACCGCGCCGCGTTCGCCAACCTCCGCCACGGCGCCGCCACGATGGACACGCTCATCTCGATCGGCACTCTCGCCGCGTTCGGCTGGTCGGTGTACGCGCTGCTGTTCGGCAGCGCGGGCACGCCGGGCCTGAAGCACCCGTTCGAGTTCACCATCGAACGCATGGCCGGCGACGGCTCCATCTACCTCGAAGTCGCCGCCGGCGTCACGACGTTCATCCTGGCCGGCCGCTACTTCGAGGCCCGTTCGAAGCGTCGCGCCGGTGCCGCGTTGCGGGCGTTGCTGGAGCTGGGCGCCAAGGACGTCGCCGTCCTGCGCGACGGCGACGAGCAACGGATTCCGGTCGGTGACCTGGTTGTCGGCGACCGGTTCGTGGTGCGGCCGGGGGAGAAGGTGGCCACCGACGGCGTCGTCGAGGACGGCGGGTCCGCGATCGACGCGAGCCTGCTCACCGGCGAGAGCGTGCCGGTCGAGGTCGGGCCGGGCGACGCGGTGGCCGGCGCGACGGTCAACGCCGGCGGCCGGCTCGTCGTCCGTGCCACCCGCGTCGGCGCCGACACGCAGCTGGCCCGGACGGCCCGGCTGGTCGAGGAGGCGCAGACGGGTAAGGCCCAGGTGCAGCGGCTCGCGGACCGCGTGTCGGCCGTCTTCGTGCCGATCGTCATCGCGCTGGCCGTGGCGACGCTCGCGTTCTGGCTCGGCGCGGACGCGCCGCCGTCGGCCGCGTTCACCGCCGCGGTGGCCGTGTTGATCATCGCCTGCCCGTGCGCGCTGGGCCTCGCGACGCCGACGGCGCTGCTGGTCGGCACCGGCCGCGGCGCGCAGCTCGGCATCCTCATCAAGGGGCCGGAGGTGCTGGAGTCGACCCGGCGCGTCGACACCGTCGTGCTCGACAAGACCGGCACCGTGACCACCGGCCGGATGACGCTGGTGGCGGGCGAGGGCGAGGTCCTGCGGCTCGCGGGCGCCGTCGAAGCCGCGTCCGAGCACCCGGTGGCCCGCGCGATCGCGGACGCCGCCAGGGAGCGCTTCGGGACGCTGCCGTCCGTCGCGGACTTCCGCAGCACGCCGGGGCTGGGCGTCGAAGGCGTCGTCGAGGGGCGCGCGGTGAGCATCGGCCGGGCCGAGGTCCCCCACAGCGCGCTGACCACGGTCGCCGTGACCTGGGACGGCGAGGTCCGCGGCACGTTGGCCGTGGCCGACACCGTCAAGCCGACGTCCGCCGAAGCGGTCCGGCGGCTGTGCGGACTGGGGCTGACCCCGATCCTGCTGACCGGCGACAACGCGGTGGTCGCGCGCGCGGTCGCGGCCGAGGTCGGCATCGAGCGCGTGATCGCCGAGGTGCTGCCCAAGGACAAGGCCGACGTCATCCACGGGCTTCAGGAGGACGGCAAGGTCGTCGCGATGGTCGGCGACGGCGTCAACGACGCGGCCGCGCTCGCCCGCGCCGACCTGGGCCTGGCCATGGGCACGGGCACCGACGCCGCGATCGAGGCGGCCGACCTCACGCTCGTGCGCGGCGACCTGCGCGCGGCGGCCGACGCGATCCGGCTGTCCCGCCGGACGCTGCGCACGATCAAGGGCAACCTGTTCTGGGCGTTCGCGTACAACGTCGCCGCGGTGCCGCTCGCCGCCGCGGGCCTGCTGAACCCGATGCTCGCGGGGGCGGCGATGGCGGTCAGCTCGGTCTTCGTCGTCACGAACAGCCTGCGCCTGCGCGGCTTCCGGGCCGGGTGATTTGTACGGTCCTTGTATCCGGCCGGGTGATGCTGGTGGAGCAAGGATTCCGACCAGTGGAGGACAGGGATGTTCACGAAGGCCGCCGTGCTGACGGCACTCACCGCAGCGGCGTTCGCCGTGGCCGCGCCGGCTCAGGCCGAGCCCGCGGCCACGACGGCGCTGCCCACGGCGAACATGGAGGCCGTGCTGAAGGCGGCCCAGATCGACCCGCGCCGAGCCGACGACACCCAGACGCCGGGCGCGCACGACAGCGTGCTGCTCGTCGAGCAGGCCCTGCAGGCCAAGGGACTGCTGGCCGCGACGTACGTCGACGGGTACTTCGGCACCACGACGATCACGGCGTACTCGCAGTACCAGAAGTCGTTGGGGTACACCGGGATCGACGCTTCCGGCCTGCCGGGCAAGACGTCGCTGGAGAAGCTGGGCGAAGGCCGGTACACGGTCACCTCGCCGATTTCGGCGGGCAGCCGCGTCTCCTACCGCGGCGTCACGATCAACACCCGCACCAAGGCGATGCTGCTGGAGGCCGAAAGGCTCACCGGCACCACGGTCAGCCTGACGCAGGGTTCGTACAACCCGGGCGGCGTCGACGCCTCGGCGGGCACGCACGACGGCGGCGGCGCGATGGACATCTCGGTGTCCGGCATGTCGTCGACGACCCGGACGAACTTCATCAAGGCGCTGCGCCGGGTCGGTTTCGCTGCCTGGTACCGGACGCCGGCGCAGGGTTTCGCGTACCACGTCCACGCCGAGGCCATTTCGGACCCGGATCTTTCTTCAGGGGCCCAGCATCAGACCGGGGACTATTACCTGGGGATGAACGGGCTTGCCGGTCGGGGGGCTGATGATGGTCCTTCGGTGACCAAGGTTACTTGGGAGGAGTATCAGCGGGGGTGATCCCGTTTTACTGCGGCTTCGCCGGAGCGTGGGAAATCGGCGCTTCTTGTTGTTGCTTCTCGCTCGGTGCGAGAGCGCCGATTTCCCACGCTACGGTGGCCCTGCCGGGCTGTCGCTTCCACCTGATCGGTAACTGTTCAGGTCGTTTTCAGGCTGTGAGTGGGCCTGTGGGATGATCTTGTTGTGGGGGAAGGTGTTCGTCCGTCGTATGACGAGCTGGCCGCGCTGGTCGCAGCGCAGGCGGTGGAGCTCGCCCGTGCGCGGAAGGAGATCACCGCGTTGCGGGACGAGGTCGCTCAGCTGAAACGCCGCCTCGGGATGAACTCGGGTAACTCGTCGATGCCGCCGTCGTCGGACCGGTTCAGCAAACCGGCACCGAAATCGTTGCGCGAAAAGACCAACCGCAAGCAGGGTAAGCAGCCCGGAGCACCGGGGGCGAGCCTGTCGCTGGTCGAAGACCCCGACCAGATCGTCGATCATATGCCGTCGTCGTGCTCGGGATGCGGCACCGGGCTGCGCCGCCGCGACGAGGTCGGGGTGACCCGCCGGCAGGTGGTGGACCTGCCCGAGGTGCGTCCGTCGGTGACCGAGCATCGCCTGCACCGGCTGCGGTGCCGCGGCTGCCGCCACGTCACCACCGCGCCCGCGCCGGCCGAGGCGACCGCACCTGCGTGTTACGGGCCGAACGTGACCGGGCTGGCGGTGTATCTGCTGACCTACCAGCACATCCCGGTCGCCAGGACCGCGCAGCTGCTGGCGGACCTGATGGGGCTGCCGGTCTCGACCGGCTGGGTCGCCGGTGTACTCACCCCGGTCGCGGCCAATCTCGACGAGTTCGCCCAGCGGGTCGAGCAGGCATTGCGGGTAGCGCCGGTGGCGCATTTCGACGAGACCGGCATCCGGGTCGAGGGCAAGAACTGGTGGCTGCACGTCGCCTGCACCCCACACCTGACCGCGTATCTGCCGCACCGGCAGCGCGGTGGCGAGGCGATGGACGAGTTCGGGATCCTCAACTACTTCCGCGGTGTCGCCGTCCACGACGGGCTGATGTCGTATCAGGACTTCGGGCGCAACCATGCCCGCTGCAACGCCCACCACCTGCGCGAACTGGTCGCGGCCGGCGAAGCCCACCCCGAGCACACCTGGCCCACGATCGCGTTCACGACGCTCGAAGCACTCAACACCGCCGCCCATGCCGCACGAGACGCCGGCCTGGACGCCATCCCCGCCCACATCCGCGATCCGCTGATCTCGAGGTTCGTCCGCACTCTCCACCTCGGCCTGCTGCTGCACCCACCGAGTCGGGATCGCAAGCAAAGCAAGACCCGAAACCTGCTGGTGCGCCTGCGCGACTACCAGCACCAGGTGCTGCTGTTCGCCCGTGACCTCAGCGTCCCGTTCACCAACAACCAAGCCGAACGCGACCTACGGATGATCAAGGCCCAGCTGAAGATCTCCGGCGGGTGGCGCACCCGGCACGGCGCCTGGGCCTGGCTACGCATCCGAGGCTACATCTCCACCGTCCGCAAGAACGGCCTCCACATCATCACCGCGCTCCGCGACGCCATCACCGGGAACCCCTGGCTGCCAACAACTGTCGAAATGACCTGAACAGTTACCCTGATCGAGTGATGAACATGCGTTCGTCTGCCGGTAATCTTGGGGTGTGGACAGCGATGCGGTGGTTCGAGCGGATGCGGTGGCTTTGGCCGATCGCATCTCCGCGCTGCTCACTGTGGTGCGGTCTGCTGAGGCTGAGATCGGTGCGCTGCTGATGGAAATCGAGTCGCGCGGTGTCATGGAACTCTTCGGATATCGTTCTGTGGCGCGGTTGTTCGAGCACCTCGCCGACGTTCCGAAGGCTGCCGCCGAGTCTGTGGTGAAGCGGGCCCGGGCCCTTGTGCCCGGCCGGAATCTCGACGGCACACCCGTTCCCGCTGTTGCTCCCGCCACCGGCGCTGCTGCCTCGGATGGCCGGTTGAGCACCCCGATGATCGACACGATCGTCGGAGTGCTGGGGCAGGTTCCGCTCGAGCACCGCGACGAGGCTGAACAGCATCTGCTGTCCTTCGCCGCCGAGGCCGGGCACAAGCAGGTCGCTGCGTTGGGTGCGCGGATCCTGGCGCACCTCGACCCCGACGGCACCGAACCCGACACCACCGAACCGGCCACTCCTTCGCGCGAGCTGTCTTTGCGTCGCAAGAGAACCGGGGTGTGGGAGCTGAACGGCCGTTTCGACGATGAGACGGGCTCCCGCGCCAGCGCTCTGCTGGACTCCCTCGCTCAACGCCGAACCACCGACGAAGGCCCGGACTTGCGTTCCCCGCTGGAACGCTACGGCGACGCGTTCTCCGACGCGATCGACCTGGCGCTGAACTCCCCCGATCTGCCGATGCAGGCTGGGGAGCGGGCTCACGTGATGGTGGCGGTGTCGTTGCAGGACCTGAAGTCCGGCATCGGCCAGGCGACTCTCGGCGGCATCGCGACCACGCCCAAGCCGCGCGCCGGTCGGGCCACCCTCGGCGATCTCGGCCGTATCTCCGCGGCCGAAGCCCGACTCCGCGCCTGCGACTGCATGCTCATCCCCGCAGTCCTAGGCACCAAGAGCGAACCCCTCGACCTCGGCCGCCAACGCCGCCTGATCTCGCCCGGACTTCGTCGCGCGTTGTACCTTCGCGACCGCGGCTGCGCCTTCCCCGGCTGCCACCGCCCACCCCGGCACTGCCAAGGCCACCACATCCGCCACTGGGCCGACGGCGGCCCCACCGAACTCGGCAACCTGGTCTTGATGTGCGCTCGCCACCACCGGCTCCTGCACCGCTCCGGCTGGCAGGTCCGCATCGCCGCCGACGGCCTCCCCGAGTTTCTGCCGCCGGTGTTCTTGGACAAGCGCCGAAAACCCAGGCGCAACAACCTCCACGAACCGTTGCCGTTCGCGGCATAGACAACCGAACACGGGAAAGGCCCGCAGCCATCGGCTACGGGCCTACACCCACGCCCGCCACGGCTACCTTCAGTGCCTCCTACTTTCGGTGCGGCGTCGTCGCAACGTGCGCTGGCCAGTCCGAATCGACCGAACCTCGCGAATCCGACCCGCCGTGGTGGCACCGCCATGCTCCGCGGTGGTTTGATCGAAGTACCAATCCGACCAGGGGGTACTCGATGGCCAAGAAGGCGTTCCGGTTCGGCGTGGTCGCCGGCGCGACCGAAGGGGGCGCGAAATGGCTGCAGACCGCCCGGCGCGCCGAGGAGCTCGGTTACTCCACCCTGCTCTGCCCCGACAACCTCAACCTGCCCACCCCGACCGCCGCGCTCGCGGCGGCCGCCGCCGTGACCAGTGAGCTGAAAGTCGGCTCCTTCGTCCTGGCCAGCCCGCTGCGGACCGCGCGGGCCGCGGCCTGGGAGTCGCACAGCCTCGCCGTTGTCACCGGCAACCGGTTCGAGCTCGGGCTCGGGACCGGGCTGCCCACCATGCGGCAGCAGGCCGAAGAGCTCGGCCTGCCCTACGGCTCCGGCCAGGAGCGGCTCGACTCGATTTCCGAGACCATCGATCACGTCCGCCGGCTCGACGGGGACGCCCACACCCCCGTCATGATCGCCGCCGGCGGCCCCAAGGCGCGGCGGCTTGCCGGGGCGAAAGCCGACATCGTCACCCTTGCCGGTGGGGTGCTGACCACTCGCGAGGAGATGGCCGGCTACGTCGAGGAGATCAAAAGCGCGGCCGGCGAGCGGGACATCGAGCTCGCGCTGAACATCTTCGTCGTCGGTGAACAGGTGCCGCCGTGGATTCGGGGGTTCATCGGCGTCGATGCCGAGACGCTCGTCGAGCACGACTCGCTGACCATGATCCGCGGCAGCGTCGACGACATGGCCGCCGAGCTCGAACGGCGGCGCGACGAGCTCGGCGTCTCCTACGTCAGCGTCAACAGCGCCTTCATCGAGGGGTTCGCGCCGCTGGTGGAGCGGCTGTCGGGGAAGTGAGCGTCGCCGGGTCGGTGTTCGCGCCGCACAGCAGGACCGCGACGCGTTCCCCCCGCTCCGGGCGGTAGGCGCCGGCCAGCAGCGCCGCGTACGCCGTCGCTCCGCCGGGCTCGACCGCCAGGCGGTAGCGGTCCCACAAGGCCGCCCGAGCCGAGACGATCGCCGCGTCGTCCACCAGCACCGAGCCCACCTCCGTGCGGGTGGCGACCGAGAAGGCGATGTCGCCGAGCCGCGACGCGCCCAGGGAGTCCGCGGCGATGCCGGACACCTCGACCGAGACCGGCGAGCCCGCCGCCAGGGCCGCATGAAGCGTCGGGGCCGTGCGCGGTTCGACGCCGACCACCCGCGCCCGGCCTTCGACCGCCGTCGCGATGCCCGCCAGCAGGCCGCCGCCGCCGACCGCGACCAGGATCGTGTCCAGCCCGTCGAGGTCGGCCAGCAGCTCGAGGCCCACTGTGCCCTGGCCGGCGCAGATCTCCGGCTGGTCGTACGCGTGGCAGAAGAGCGCGCCTCGGTCCGCCGCGTCCTTCACCGCCGCGTCGTAAGCGTCCGCGTACTTCTCGCCGACCAGCTCGACGGCTGCCCCCAGCTGCCGCAGCTTCGCCACCTTGACCGCCGGCGCGTTCACCGGGACGTAGACCCGCGCGGTCACGCCGAACTCCCGGGCCGCGTAGGCGACGGCGAGCCCGGCGTTGCCGCCTGACGCGGCCACCACCCCGGCCGCCGAGAGCTCGCCCGCGGCGATGATCCGGTTGAACGCGCCGCGCGCCTTGAACGAGCCGGTGTGCTGCAGGTGCTCGAGCTTGAACCACACGCCGTCGTCGGCGAACACCGGCGTCCGGCGGACCCGGCCTTCGATCCGGGCAGCGGCCCGCTCGACATCCGAAGTACTGATCATGGGCACCAGCATGCGCGTGGCCCGCCGTAAGCACCAGCGCCGTCTTCTACGCTGGCCTTAGCAACGCTTATGGCTGGAGGTTCTTGTGCTCGACGCCCACCGCTTGGCCCTGCTCGCCGAGGTCGCGCACGCCGGGTCGATCGCCGGGGCGGCCCAGCGGCTCTCCTTCACGCCGTCCGCCGTCTCGCAGCAGCTGGCCAAGCTCGAACGCGACGTCGGCGCGTCCCTGCTGCACCGCAACCCGCGCGGTGTCACGCTGACCCCGGTCGGGGAGGCGCTACTGGGCCACGCCGAGACCATCGTCGGGGAGCTGCGCACCGCCGAGCGAACGGTGCGCGCCCTGCTCGACGAGGAACCGGCGCAGCTCACCGTCGGCACGTTCGCCAGCGCCGGCATGACGCTCGTGCCCGCCGCGCTCGCCGGGTTCCGGCGCGACCACCCCGCGGTCGCGCTGCGGCTGCTCGACTTCGAACCGCCCGACGGGTACGGGCTGGTCAGCTCGCGCGACCTCGACCTGCTGATCACCCACCGCTATCCCGGCGCGCCGCTGCCCGACCCCCGCGGGTTGACGCGGTCGCTGCTGCGCTCGGAGCGGTTCCGGCTGATCCTGCCCGAGGGCCATCCGAAAGCTCGCGCCCGCCGGCTCACGCTGGGCGCCTTGGCCGGCGAGGACTGGATTTCCGGCAGCCCGGGCGTGCCCAACCGCGGCTGCCTCGACCAGCTCGCCGACGCGGCCGGCGTCACCCTCACCGTGGCCTACGAAACCCGGGACTACCAGGTGATCCTGGCGCTGGTGGAGGCCGGGCTGGGGATCGCGTTCGTGCCGGAGAGCGTGCTCGCTCGGATGGGGCCGGCGCGGATCGAGGTCCGCGACGCCGTCGACGCCCGGCCGGCGCGGGACGTCTTCCTCGTGCACCACCGGCGGCCGGGAAAGCTGGTGACCGAGATGATCGAGCGGCTCAGTCCCCAGTAGACGATTCAGCCGGTGAGCCGCCCCACGCTCTCGAACCGCGCCGAGGCGGCCCTGAGCGCGTCCAGGCACGCGCGCGCCGCGCCGCGATCCTCTTCGCCCGCGCGGCAGATCGCGTAGATGGTCCGGGTCAGCGCCGGGCGGGTCGCCAGGATGCGGACGCCCTCGGGCTGCGGCTCCCGGGCCAGGCGCGGCACCAGCGCCGCGCCGACGCCGCCCGCCACCAGCGCCAGCTGCGTCGGGTAACCGCCGACCGTGCAGCTGATCCGCGGCTCCAGCCGTTGCTTGCGCAGCACCTGCACCAGCCAGTCGTAGCAGCCGGACCCCTGGCTCCAGCCGATCCACGGCAGATCGTCCACTTCGGACAGGTCGACGGTCTTGCGGTGCGCGAGGCGGTGGCCGGCGGGCAGCGCGAGGTCGGCGACGTCGGAGAACAACGCGATCCGCGTCGTCGCCGGCGGGAGCACCGTCGGCCGGTCCTCCCAGCTCTCCAGCACCGCGACGTCGAGGTCGCCAGCCAGCACGCGGGGCATCGTCTGCTCCGCCTCGCCCTCGTGCAGCGTCACCGCCAGCCGGGGGTGCTGCGCGGCGAGCGTGGCCAGGGCGGGCGGCAGCAGCGCGTGCACCGTCGTCGGGATGGCGCCGACCCGCAACGGCCCGATGACGTCCTCGCGCAGCAGCTCCAGGTCCGCCTTCGCCTCGGCGACCTGCGCGAGGATCCGCTCGGCGTGCCCGGCCAGCACCTGGCCCGCCTTCGTCAGCCGGACGCCCCGGCCGCGCGGCTCCAGCAGCCGCTGCCCGGCCTCCCGTTCCAGCTTCGCCAGCTGCTGCGACACCCCCGACGGCGTGACGTGCAGGGACGCGGCCGCCGCGGCGACCGAGCCTTGCGTGGCGACCGCGTGCAGCGCGCGCATCCGCTCGATTCCGAACACGGTAGAGATCCTACCGAATTCGGCGCAGAAACATTCGCTTGTCCTTGACAGTCGCGGCTCGCAGGCTGGAGCCGTGACCACGACCATGCCTCGACCCGCGACCACCCCATCGCCGTTCACCGAGCGCTTCGACCCGCGCCTGCTCGCCGCGCTCGGCAGCTTCTGCATCTCGCTGTCGTCGGTCTTCATCAAGGTCTCGCACGCCAGCGGCAGCACGAGCGCGTTCTGGCGCTGCCTGCTCGCGCTGCCGGTCCTGGTCGCGCTCGCCGTGCGGGAACGGCGGAAGTCCGGGCCGGCGCCCCGCGTGCTCCTCCCGCTGGTGGCCGGCACCGGCCTCGGCCTGGACTTCGTGCTGTGGGGCGAGGCGATCCCGCGGATCGGTGCCGGCATCGCGACGGTGCTGCTCGCCGTCCAGGTGATCATCGTGCCGCTGCTGGCGTTCGCGTTCCTGCGGGAACGGCCGGCCAAGCAGTTCCTCTACGCCGTGCCCGTGCTGCTCGGCGGGGTCGTGCTGGCCGGCGGGTTCGCCGGCGGCGGCTCGTTCGGCCCGGACCCCGTCACCGGCGCCGGGTTCGCGATGCTCGCCGGCGCGGGGTACGCGGTGTACCTCTTCCTGATCCGGCTCAGCGGCGGCGCGGGCGCGCGGGCGCAGTCCCTGGTGCTGGCGACGATCTCCGCCGGGGTCGTCGCCGTCGTGCTCGGCGTCCCGACCGGCACGCTCGACCTGAGCCCGAGCCCGGCGACCTTCGGCTGGCTCGTCGCGCTCGCCGTCGTGGGTCAGCTGATCGGCTGGATTCTCATCTCCGCCGCGCTGCCCCGGATGTCGGCCACCACCGGCGCGACGCTGATGCTGCTGCAGCCGGTCGGCGCGGTGCTCCTGGGCATCGGCCTGCTGGGGGAGACGCCGAGCGTGCTGCAGCTCGTGGGCTGCGCGGGCGTGGTCGCCGCGGTCTGCTTCGCCGGGAATCGACGTTCTGCGGACCGGCGGAGCCCCGGCTAACGTCGCGACCATGAGAGTGCTGGTGGCCGGGGCGTCGGGGTTCGTCGGCAGCCGGTTGTGCCCGGCGCTGGACGAAGCGGGGCACGAGGTCCTCGCGATGACTCGCCATCCCGCGAAGTACCGCGGAGCCGGGAAAGCCGTTCGCGGCGACGTCGCCGACGTCGGGTCCCTGCGGGACGCGCTCAAGGGCGTCGAAGCCGCCTACTACCTGGTGCACTCACTCGACAGTGCGGACTTCAAGCAACGCGATGCCGACGCGGCCCGCGCGTTCGCCCGGGCGGCGGCCGACGCGGGTGTGGGCCGGATCGTCTACCTCGGCGGTCTCGGGGACGACGATGACGCGCTTTCGGAGCACCTGGCCAGCCGACGCGAGGTCGAGCGGTTGCTGGGGGAGACCGGCGTGCCGGTGACCGTGCTGCGCGCCGGGATCGTGATCGGGCACGGCGGGACGTCGTGGGAGCTGACCCGTCAGCTGGTGGAGCACCTGCCGGCGATGGTGACCCCGCGCTGGGTCGGCACGCGCACCCAGCCGATCGCGATCGCCGACGTCGTCCGCTACCTGGCCGGCGTGCTCGACCACCCGGAGGCCGAGGGCCGGACGTTCGACATCGGCGGCCCCGAGGTGCTGGCCTACCGCGACATGCTGCAGCGGGTCGCGGCGATCGAGGGGCGGCCGCTGGTGATCGTGCCGGTGCCGCTGCTCTCGCCGAGGCTCTCGTCGTACTGGCTTTCGCTGGTCACCGACATCGACGTCACCACCGGGCGGGCGCTGATCGACTCGATGACGAACGAGGTCGTCGTCCGCGACGACGCGATCCGCCGGATCGTCGAGTTCGAGCCGATGAACTACGACGAAGCCGTGCTGCAGGCGCTGGGCGAGCGGGCGAAGAGCCGGCGGCCCGAATGAAGAAGAAGTTCCTCGCCGGGGTGACGGCCGCCGGGTCCGGATTGCTCGGCGCGTCCCTGGCCAGCCGGCCGGGTTCGCGCCGGTTCCACGTCCTCACGGCGTCGGTCGCGGCGACCTGGTTCGCCGGCGCGGGGCCGGTGAACCGCGGTCGCCCCGACCTCGTGCAGCCGGTTCTGGCGGGGGCCGGCGCGTTCGGCGTGTTCTACGGCTGCGCGCTGGTGTCCCGCCACATCCCGCCGCTGCGGCGCGCGATCGCCGGTGTGCTCTCGCACGCGCACCGCGGTTCGACCCCGTCGGTGGTGGCGACGACTCTGGTGACGGGAGCGGCGGAGGAGTTCTTCTTCCGCGGCGCGCTGTACGACGCGTTCGGCGCCCGCGGATCGACGGCGCTGTACGTCCTTTCGACCACCGCGACGCGAAACCCGGCGCTGGTGCTGGCCTCGACGGTGATGGGCGCGCTCTTCGCCGTGCAGCGCGGCCGGTCGGGCGGGATCCAGGCGCCGGTGCTGACGCACGTCGTGTGGTCGGCGCTGATGCTCGGCTTCCTGCCTCGCCTGTTCCCGGATCAGGCGCTGATCCCTTCGTAGGCGGCCATCACCACGCCCAGACCCCGGTCGTACCCGTTTTCCCAGAGGGTCTGGTTCATCACGTACGACACCACCAGGTGCTGGTCCGCGTCGACGAGGACGACCGAGCCGCCCCACCCACCCCACGAGCACGTGTGGCCTTCCACCCGGAAGCCCAGGCCGTACCGCATCTTCGCGCCGAGGACGCGGTCCTCGCCGTGGAACTGCTCCTCGAAGACCCGCTCGGCGCCGGCCGGCGACAACAGCCGCACGCCGCCGGAAACTCCTTCGCACGCCAGGACCGACTGCACCGCCGCGACCGAGCGGGCATTGCCGTACCCGTTGATGGCGGGCAGTTCCGCGCGCCGCCAGGCTTCGGAGTACGAGTCCGAGACGCCGACCAGGAACCCCGGCGGCTTGTCGCCCTCGGGGTCGGGGATCAGCGGGGCGACCCGGTGGTCGTGCTCGGCGCCCAGCCCGATGTGGAAGTCGGCGCCCAGCGGGCCGGCCACCTCCTCGGCGAAGAACGTGCCGAGGCTACGCCCGGTGACGCGGCGGACGACTTCGCCGACCAGGAACCCGAAGGTGACGGAGTGGTAGCCACCCGCGGTACCCGGTTCCCACGCCGGCGTCTGCACGGCCAGCCGCGCCGTCACGGCCGGCCAGTCGAAGAGGTCGTCGACCGCGATCGGGCCGTCGAAGTCCGGCAGGCCCGCGGTGTGCCCGAGCAGGTGCCGGACCAGCGCGGTTTCCTTGCCCGCGGCCGCGAACTCCGGCCAGTACCGCGCGACCGGCGCGTCCAGGTCGAGGTCGCCGCGGTCGGCCAGGACCAGCGCGCACAACGCGGTCATCGTCTTGGTGGTGGACCAGACGGTGGTGATGGTGTCGCGTTCCCACGCGGTGGTGCGCGCGGCGTCGGCGTAGCCGCCCCAGAGATCGGCCGCCGGCTCGCCGTCCACGAACACGGCGACCGAGGCGCCCACGTCCTCGGTGTCCAGCGACGCCGCCAGGACGTCGCGCACCTTGCTGAACCGGTCCTCGCAGCTACCGTAGATTTCGGCCACGGCGGCCAGCCAACTCCGTGAGGCGCGGCCGGGCCAACTCATTTTCCGGCCGGA
Source organism: Amycolatopsis sp. cmx-4-37 (assembly GCA_049998055.1). Taxonomy (GTDB): domain Bacteria; phylum Actinomycetota; class Actinomycetes; order Mycobacteriales; family Pseudonocardiaceae; genus Amycolatopsis. Next base: position 190,580 of record JAEBEK010000016.1, read on the forward strand.
CAACCATTGTCCGGAACGAGCCAGAACCGGTCGGAATCCTTCAGAACCGGCCGCCGGCTTCCTATGCTGGAGCGAACCCCCGGTGCGTGGAGAGGGATGTCGATGCGGACATTGCTCGTGCTGCTGCTCGTCCTCGGTTCCGTCACCCCGATGTCCCTCCGGCCCGCCGGCGCGGACACAGCGGCCACGGCGGTGTGCGTCACGTCGTGCGACACCCTCGACCCGTCGCGGGCCGCGCGGGAGAGCTTTCCCTTGCCCGACAAGGTGATCAACGGCCGCGTGCTGCGGCTGCACGCCTCCGACCCCGACGGCATGGCGTGGGCGAGCATCGACAACGGCGTCGCCGGCGACGCCGTCTGGCTCGACCGCTCCTGGGACGCCGGCGCCACCTGGGAAGGCCTGCTGGGCAAGGCGAGCGTCCCCGGTTCGTGGACCGGCACCCGCACGCTCATGTACAACCTCACCGACCCGCAGCACCACCGCCGCGGACTGGTCCGGGCGTGCGGGGACGCGCAGGGCGTCGCGTGCACCGCGTGGATCTACCCGGACGTCTGCGACGCCGCGTGCGACCGCACCGCGCCGGGCGCCGGGGACAGCCAGCCGGTGGCGCCGGCGACGCTCTTCGGCCGCACGATCCGGCTCCACTTCGACGGCAAAGGCCTGGCGTGGGCCGGGATCGAAGCCGGTGGCGCGGGCGACGAGATCTGGCTCGACCGCTCGTGGGACGCCGGCACGAGCTGGCCGGACGGCTCCTCGCTGGGCCGCACGAGCGTCGCCGCGGGGGCGACCGGCACCCGCACCACGGCGTTCGCGACGCGGGACCCGCGCGGCCGGCTCTACGGGGGCACGGTGCGGGCGTGCGGCCGTGAAACCACGCACGCGCAAGGGAGTTGCACCGCGTGGGCACGGCCGGCGACGACCCGGGCGGCCGGCGCGCTCGACGCGCTGATGTGGTCCTACGACCCGTACACCGCCTGGTGGCCGTCGAGCTGGTGGAACTCGGCGGTCGCGGTGACGGCGGTGGCCGACGCGGGCGGCTTCGACGCCGCGCTGGCCCGCACCTTCGACGTCAACCGCGCCGCTTTCCCCGCCGGGGCACGCAGTTCCGACACCATCGAGGGCGACTTCGTCAGCCGCGCCATCGACGACAGCGGGTGGTGGGGCCTGGCCTGGGTCGCCGCCTACGACCGCACCCACGACCCCCGCTACCTCACCGAGGCGACGACGATCGCGAACTACGTCCACGGGTTCTGGGACACCGGCAGCTGCGGCGGCGGGGTCTGGTGGAACCGCGAGCGGACGTACAAGAACGCCGTGACGGCCGGGTTGTACCTGCGGCTGACCGCGTCCCTGCACAACCGGCTCGCCGGCGACACCGTCTGGGGCCAGCGGGCGCGGACCGCGGGCGACTGGTTCCTCAACAGCGGCCTGATCAACTCCTCGGGCCTGGTGAACGACGGGCTGACGGCGTCGTGCGCGAACAACGGCCAGACCGTCTGGACGTACAACCAGGGCCTCGGCATCGGCGGGCTGCTGGAGCTGTGGCGTGCGACCGGCGTCCAGTCCTATTCGGACGCGGCCAAGCGGCTGGCGGACGCGGCGATGACACGGCTCGCCTCGGGCGGCGTGCTCGTCGAGTCCTGCGACTCGGGCACGGGGTCCTGCGACGACAACCAGAGGCAGTTCAAGGGCATCTTCATGCGCTACTTCGGCGACCTGGCCGCGGCGACGGGTTCGGCCACCTACCGCGCGTTCGCGCAGAAGCAGGCGGACGCGCTGTGGGTGGCCGATCGGGATCCGCTGAACCGGATCGGCCAGCGCTGGACCGGCACCACACCGAACGTGACCGACTGGCGCACCCAGGCGTCCGGGCTCGAAGCGGTCCTCGCGGCCGGGTAGGTCCGCCCGCCAGAATGGGCGCCGTGCGGATCTTCCTGCTCGCCGACGCGAGCCGCGTGGACGCCGGCCTCGATCCGCGAACGGGCAGCTCGGTCGTCAGCATCAGCTTCACCGCCGCCGAGGCGAAGACCTGGGCGGAGTGGACCGGGCAGCACATCGGCAAGCAGATCACCGGGAAGTTCACGCTGCCCGAAGCGCGGCAGCCGGCGCGCGACATCGCCGGCGGCTGAGGCTCAGCAGGTCGGCGGCGGCTTGATGGCTTCCGTGCAGGCTTCGAACTCCGTCTTGCTCGTCGCCTGCTGCAGCAGCGCGTAGAGCTGCTCGCGCTGGTCGTCGCTCAGCCCGCAGAACACCTCGTCCTCGACCGCGGCGAGCGCGAACTCCGCCCGGGCGAGCAGCTTCGCGCCGACGTCGGTGAGCTCGACGACGTGCCGGCGGCGGTCGACGGGGGAGCGGCGCCGCTCGATCAGGTTCTCGGTTTCGAGGTCGTTGAGCAGGCCGACGACGTTCGTGCCGTCCATCTCGAGGGTCTTCGCCAGGTCCTGCTGCGAGCTGCCGCCCTGGTCGCGCAGGACCGTGAGCGCGATCAGGTGGCGCGGCCGCAGCCCCAGCGGGGTCAGCACCGACTCGCTGCGCAGGTGCAGCCGGCGCGTGAGCTGGCCGAGCAGCGCCCCGCAGCGGTGGGGCGGCTGGTTGACGACCGGCAGCGAGGTCATGCGCCCAGTATATGGGCAGGCCGACAGTCGATGTGCTATTAATGGTTTGTCTTACACCAACGATCTATGGGCGGCTAACGACATGGCGCATCTCCTCCACATCGACTCGAGCATCCAGGGCGAGCGCTCGGTGAGCCGCCGGCTCAGCGCGCGGGCCGCCGCCGCGTGGCGAGCCGCGCACCCGGACGGCACCGTCACCTACCGCGACCTGGGCGCGCACCCGCTCCCGCACCTCGACGCCGACAGCGGCGCGGCCCGCGCGATCCCGCCTGAGCAGCACACCCCGGCCCAGGCCGCGTCGTGGGCGCTGACGCAGGAGCTCGTCGGCGAGATCAAGGCGGCCGACACGGTGCTGCTGGGCCTGCCGGTCTACAACTACGGCGCGCCGAGCAGCGTCAAGGCGTGGGTGGACCACCTCATCGCGCCCGGGCTCTCGGTCGACCACGAGACGATGACCGGCCTGCTCGGCGGCCGCGACTTCATCGTGCTGGCCTCGCGCGGCGGTGGTTACGGCGAGGGAGCGCCCCGCCAGGGCTGGGACCACGCCGAACAGTGGCTCCCGCACGGCGTCTCGCTGACGGGCCTGGAGCCGAGGTTCATCACGGCGGAGCTGACGCTGGCGCACGTGAACCCGGCGATGGCGGAGCTCATCCCGCTGGCCGACGCGAGCCTGGCGACGGCGGAGAAGACCATCGACGACCTGTGGGTCCCGGCGCACGTCTGACCGCCCCGAGCGCCCCGATGTGGCGTTGCGTGCGTCAGACGCACCGAATGCCACATCGGGTGCGGGGGGCGCGCCGAACGCCTCCGCCGCGCGGCCGGCAACCGTTCGGCGCGCAGAACCTCGACTTCGACGACTTCGCCCCGGGCCCCGACGGTAGCAACGCGAGCACAGCCGGTACCGTGCCGCCGGAGGCCGGGTGGCAAGATGCGGGCACCCGGACGGTCCGCACCTGGGCGAGGAAGGTCAGGTTTGAGCGCGCACACCTCCCAGATGGACGATATCCGGCTGGTCGCGCAACCGAGCGCGTTGCCGGTCACGGAACTGTTCGTCCGCCTGATTCTCACCGACTGGTCCCTGCTGCCGATGCTGGAGCAGGTGACCGCCACCGCGAGACGGCTGGTCGAGACCGTGATCGACGCCGGTGACCCGCGGTCACCGGCCTTCGTGACGCTGCGGCTGCGGCTGCGCGCCGACGTGCTGGTGGTCGAGGTCGACGACGACGTGCCCGGGCTGCCGGAGCCGAAGGTCGCCGGGCCCGGCGAGCGCGTGGGCGTCACACCCGGCGTCGGCGGGGCCCGCACGACCTGGTGCGAGCTGGAGCTGCCCGGCGGGATGAACGCGAAGCAGGTGCGCCTGCCGCGCCGGCAGGACCGCCGGACCCTGGTCGACGAGCCGGTCTCCGGCGACCCGGTGACCGCGGACCCCGAGGTGCTGGAGCGCCTGCTCACGCGGCTGAGCGGCTGGTCCGGCCCGAGCTGACGTGCGCAGCCGCCCCGTTCTCGTCGTGCTCTACGACGGCGTCCGCCTCCTGGACGTCTCGGGGCCCCTGGAGGTCTTCGCCGAGGCCAACGAGCACGGCGGCCGGTACGAGCTGAAGACGGCCTCGCCCGGCGGCGCCGACGTCCGCGCCAACACCGGGACGCGGCTGGGCGCCGACCTCGACCTCGCCGCGGCCGACCCGCGCGGCGCGACCGTGCTGGTGCCCGGCGGCCCCGAATGGGCCCGCACGATCGCCGACACCGAGCTCGTCGCGCAGATCCGGCGCCTGGCGGGCGGCGCGAGCCGGACGGCGTCGGTGTGCGCGGGCGCGTTCGCGCTGGCCGCGGCGGGCGTCCTCGACGGCCGGCGCGCCACCACCCACTGGGACCTGACCGGCCAGCTGGCCCGCCGCTTCCCGCTCGTGCGGGTCGACGAGGACGCCATCTTCGTCAAGGACGGCCCGGTGATCACCTCCGCGGGCGTCACCTCCGGCATCGACCTCGCCCTCGCGCTGGTCGAGGAGGACCTCGGCGCCGAGATCGCCCGGCTGGTGGCCAAGCACCTGGTCGTCTTCCTGCAACGGCCCGGCGGGCAGTCGCAGTTCAGCGTCCGGCTGGAGACGGGCCGCCCGCGCACCGAGGTGCTGCGGGCCGTGCTGGACTCCGTCGCGGCCGACCCGGCGGCGCCGCACACCCTCGACGACCTCGCCGCCCGCGCCGGGGTCAGCGCGCGCCACCTGAGCCGCCTGTTCCGCGAAGAGCTCGGCCGCACGCCCGCCCGGTTCGTCGAGCAGGTGCGGCTGGAATCCGCCCAGCAGCGGCTGGAGCGCACGACCGAGCCCCTGGACGTCGTGGCGCGGCGGTCGGGCTTCGGCTCCGTCGAGACCTTGCGACGCGCCTTCGCACGCGGCCTCGGCGTGACGCCGAGCGACTACCGGGCCCGGTTCCGGACCACGGGCATCGGCTGAACCGGTTCCGCCCTCCGATCCGTGCATCCAGGCAGGGAGAGGACGTGGAGGCGAGGAGGCAGCCGCCGTGCGCATTGTCATCGCGGAAGAAGACGCCCTGCTGCGCGAGGGGCTGGTGCTGCTCCTGCGCAGCGAGGGGTTCGACGTCGCCGCCGTCGACCACCCGGACGACCTGCTGGCCGCGGTGGACGCGGTGGCCCCGGACCTGGCCGTCGTCGACGTCCGGATGCCGCCGACGTTCACCGACGAAGGCCTGCGGGCCGCCCTCGAAGCGCGCCGGTTCGCGCCCGGGCTGGCGATCCTCGCGCTCTCGGCGTTCGTCGAGGACGGCTACGCCGGCGACCTCCTGGCCGCCGGGGGCGGCGGAGCCGGGTACCTGCTCAAGGAGCGCGTCGGGAAGCCGGGCGAGTTCCTCGACGCCCTGAAGCGCGTCGCTGCCGGGGGCACGGTGCTGGACCGCGACGTCGTCGCCGTCCAGCTGGCCCGGCCACGCCCCGGCGACCCGGTCGCGACGCTCACCGCGCGCGAACGCGAGGTCGTCGCGCTGCTGGCCGAAGGCCACTCGGTGCCGACGATCGGGCGGCTGCTCGGCATCGGCACCGCCGCCGCCCGGCAGCACGCCGGGGACGTCAGCGCTAAGTTGCGCGTCCCCGACGAAGCCCAGGCGTGGGCTTGACCCGGTTTGGCGGACACCTCTCATCAGGGACGCAAGCCCCTGAGAAGGGATGTCGCTCATCATGGAACCCATGGCCAAGAAGAAACCGCGTGCCCGTCAACGACCCCGGCGGGTGTTC
>JAEBEK010000017.1:0-184039 GCA_049998055.1 Amycolatopsis sp. cmx-4-37
GCGCCAAGGGCACCAGCTGGACCACCGACGCCGGCATCGAGTACCTGATGGACCCCCAACCCCTGGGTGGTCCCGGCACCGCACCGAAGCCCGACCCGGCCCTCTACGGCACCTACGCGCCGCTGCAAGACGCCGCAGGCACCGCGAAGGGCAAGGCCAAGGCGGTCAAGAACAAGCTGACCTGACCGGAAGCCCGGTGCGTCCCCGGGACGCACCGGGCTCTTCCTTCTCCCGCCCCCGGCTGAAAAGCTCGGCCGCGACGAGAAGGAGCGACGATGCCCGGACTTCTGCTGCGCGACGGCCGCCCGTGGAGAGCCGGCGGCCCGGCCGACCTCCTCATCCGCGACGGCGTCATCGCCGGAATCGGCCCCGGGCTCGACCCCGGGGACGCCCACGTGCTGGACCTGGGCGGCCGGCTCGTCCTGCCGGGCTTGGTCGAAGCCCACTGCCACCTCGACAAGACGCTCTTCGGCGGCCCGTGGCGGCCCAATCCGCCGGGCCCGCGCCGGCCGACCGCATCGCCGACGAACGCGTCCGCCGCGCCGAGCTCGGCCTCCCCGACCCGGCCCGGGTGACCGCGCTGCTGGAGGCGATGGCCGCGGCGGGCACCACGCACGTCCGCACGCACACCGACGTCTACTCCGGCGCTTTCGGGGGTCCGGGTGGCGGTACCCCTGGTCCGGGGCGAAGCCCCGGTTGTCACGGCACCGGGCTCACCGGCGTCGAGGTCGTGCGCGACGTCGCCGCGCGGCCGGCCGGCCGGATCACCGTCGAGCAGGTCGCCTTCCCGCAGAGCGGCATCCTCACCGCCCCGGGCACCGCCGAGCTGCTGGAGCAGGCGATCGGCCTCGGGGTGAGCGCGGTCGGCGGCATCGACCCGGCGGGGCTGGACCGCGATCCGGTCCGCCACCTCGACGTCGTGTTCGGCCTGGCCGAGCGCCACGGCGTCCGGATCGACCTGCACCTGCACGCCCCCGGGCTCGCTCGGCGTGTTCGAGCTGGAGCTGATCGTCGAACGGACCCGCGCGGCCGGTCTGGCCGGGCGGGTGACGGTCAGCCACGCGTACGCGCTCGCCCAGGCCGACGCGGCGACGCAGGACCGGCCGGCGGCCGGGCTCGCGGAAGCGGGCATCACGATCACGACGGCGGCGATCTTCGACTTCCCGGTCCCACCGCTGAAGAGACTGCGCGAAGCGGGGGTGAACGTGGCGTGCGGGCACGACGACATCCGCGACCTGTGGAGCCCGTTCGGCAGCGGCGACCTCCTCGAGCGGGCGATGCACCTGGCCTACCGCAGCACGTTCCGCCGCGACGAGGACATCGAACTGGCCCTCGAAGCAGTCACCTACAGCGGTGCCCGCGCCCTCGGTCTCGACCGCTACGGCCCGTCGAAGGCGCTTCGGCGGACCTCGTGGTGGTCGAGGCCGACACCCGGCCCACGCCGTCGTGACGCGGCCGCCCCGCGACCTCGTGCTCAAGGCGGGCCACGTCGTCGCGCGCAGCGAGGCGCTGTCATCGCCGCCACCCCGGTGAGTACACCGGCCGGACCGGCACGCCGCCCCGCGCGGAACCCAGGTCCGTCAGCGACACCTGCTCCAAGCCGTTGCCCTCGCCGCCGTCGCTCGTCACGGCCAGCGCCAGGGTGTTCCGGCCGTGCTGGTCCAGGACTCCGGTCGGCAGCGCGAAGGTGTGCTGCGGCCCGACGTCCGCCGCGTACTGCCCGACGTTCCAGCCGTTGAGGAAGATCAGCACCCGGTAGTGCCCGCCGGAGCGAGGCCGCGCCGGATCGCCGAGGGTCAGCCCGATCGAGGTGTCCTGGCCGGCCGGTACGCGCAGGTCGAACGTCGTGCGGAACCACGTCGTGCCCGGGGCGGCCGTCGCCGCCGGGACGGCGGCCTGCGGCCAGTTCCGGTCCGGGAAGCCCGGCAGGGACCAGCCCGCGCGCTCGCCCGCGAGACCGCCGTTGTTCAGCGGGCCGCGCACCGGATCCGCCGCGCCGCCCCGGATCTTCCACGTCGCCCCGGTCAGCGACGACGAGATCAGCCCGCGCCCCTCCTTGTGCGCGTCGTTGACGCCGCCGTCTTCGTTGTGGCCGTCGTTGCGCACCATCACCGACAGCACGTGCGGACCGTCGCCGCGCAGCCCTTCGGGCACCGGGAAGGTCGCGGTGCCGGTCGTCGGCGGCGAAGCCAGCGCTGACGGCAGCACGTTCTCGCCGAGGTACTGCCCGTCCAGCCACGCCTGCAGCATCCCCGCGCCGCCCCCGCCGTAGCGCAGGCCGACCTGCTCCCCCGGCGAACCCGTGAACCGCCCGCGGTACCAGACGTCGCCGACGCCGAAGCCGTAGTCGTCCGCGGTCAGCACCGGCTCGCCCGCCGGTGGTGGCGTCGTGCTGGCCGTCGTGGTCCGGTCCGCGGCGGGCCACGCCGAGTCGTCGTAGCCGGGCGCCGACTCCGGGGAGCCCGGCGCGGACCGCCAGCCGGTCAGCTCGGGCAACCGCGGGTCGGCGGGTCCCGGCAGCGGCCGGAGGGCGGCCAGGCTGCCCGACGCCGTCGGCCGCATCGGGACGACCGCGCCGTTCCACCGCACCACCGGGCCGCGGGCGCCCCAGACCTCGAGGTCCCGTGCGCCCTTCGTGTCGCCGGTGAGCGAGAACGCGTCAGCGGTCCGCACCAGGTCCGGCCCGCGCACGAGCAAGCCCGAAACCGGCCAGAACGTGTCGGCCGTCGGGTCGTCGGCGAGCAGCAAGGTGACGGGCGGGCGGCCGCCGCCGCTGATCCGGACGCGGGCGAGGCCCTCGTGCCGGTAGTCCAGCCGCAGGTCGCTCCCGGTCCAGGTCGTCGTCACCGCACCGGCGAGGACGTCCACCCGAGGCTGGGACGCATACCGCAGCACCGTCCGGCCGTCTTCGCCCGGCCGGCCGTGCAGCAGGACCGCTCCGGCGGTCGCGGCCATCAGCTCCGACGTCGAATACACCAGGTGCTGGCCCGCGACGTCGAAGTTCGCCACCAGCTGCTTGGCGTCCTGGCCGTTCAGCCGCACCGGAACGGTGTAGGAACCGTCCGGTGTGGACAGCGGGAAGGTGAAGCTGTCGTCCGTGGTCGCGTTGGACGGCGAGTGCACCGGCACGTAGAGGTGGACCCCGGTGTCCGGGTTGACGTTGTGGTAGACCTTCACCGCGGCCGACGACGGCGTCACCGGATCACCCCGGTCCAGCTCGGCCACGTCGGGGACCGTGGCGAGGAAGGAGCCCAGCTCCTTCATGGTCAGCGCCTTCGGCCGCAGCTGACGGCCTTCGTCGATCGCCGCGCCGTAGTCGTACGACGAATAGACGACCGGCGCCGGCAGCCAGCCCCACGACGTGCCGCCGAAGGTCATGTAGAAGTTCTGGAGCGTCAGGCCGTTCGCGAGGTTGGTGCCGTAGAACACGCGCTCGTAGCCCGGCCCCTGCCGGACGGCGGTGCACGGGTAGGTGCCGTTGCTGCCCCAGTAGTCGAACCAGCCGCCGCCGAACTCGGCGACGAACCCCGGGGTGTTCGGCGACGCGCTCGCGCCGCCCTTCGCCCCGCCTGGTCCGTAGGTCCCCCAGTCCGGTGCGACGCTCGGGCTGCCGGGTGTCGCGTCGGTCCGGCAGGTGCCGCCGGGGTAGCCGTCGAAGGCGTAGAGGTCGACCTTGCCCGGCACGGTGCCGGGCACGCCGGAGTCCGCGGGTACCCAGATCCCGTTGCGGCCCTTGTCGTTGTGGAAGACCGGCACGGCGATGCCGTCTGAGCGCACCTTGTCGTAGAGGCGGGCGACGTAGTTCTGCTGGGAAGTGCCGGTGGCCGCGAGCTCGTTTTCGATCTGGTAGAGGATCACCGAACCGCGGCCGTCGGTGTACTGGTGCCGGGCGATGATCCGGTCGATCCGGGACAGCCACTCGTCGGCCGCGGCGAGGTAGTCGGGCGCGTCGCTGCGGGCCCGGCCGGCCTGGGTGCTCAGCCACGCCGGGAAGCCGCCGCCAGTGACCTCGGCGTTGATGTAGGGCCCGGGCCGGGCGATGACGTACAGGCCGGCCTCGGCCGCCAGGTCGAGCACGCGGTCCATGTCGCGGACGCCGGTGAAGTCGTACACCCCCGGTGCCGGCGAGTGGTAGTTCCAGTCGAAGTAGATCGACACCGCCGTGTAGCCGGTGGCTTTCATCTTCTGCAGCACGTCCCGCCACAGGTCCGGGCTGGGCAGCCGGAACGGGTGGAACTCGCCGGACCAGACGACCTGGCGGCGGCCGTCCAGCATCAGCGAGTACTTGTCGAAGGTGACCTGGTGCTTCGCGCGTACCGGCTCGACGGCCGACGCGGGCGCGGCGCACAGCCCGGCGCCGAGGAGCAGGGCGAGGACGAAGGTCGTGAAACGGTGCATGAAAAGCCCTTCAGGCGCGGCTGCGGCCGACGTAGACGTTGCGGGCGCGGTAGTAGGTGTCGGACGTCGGCCCCGGCGAGCCGGCCGAGCCTTCCATCTGCAGGTTGAGGATCAGCCACATCGGCATGCCCGCGAAGTTCGCGCCGCGGTGCTGCCCCACCCAGGTGCCGTCGAGGTAGTAGTGGAAGTCCACATCGGACGCGTTCACCTTGGTGATCCACGCGCGGTAGCCGTGCCAGGCCCCGGGGTTGGTCACGCCCACGATCGTGTTCGACCAGGCGCCACTCGCGTTCCGGTAGGTGTTGAACCAGTTCCGGGCGTCGCCCTTGAACTCGAGGATGTCGCTCTCCGGCGGCCAGCTGGTGGCTCCGGTCAGCCAGAACGCCGGCCAGGTGCCGCGGGCCGACGGCGCTTGGAACTCGCCCTTGACCTCCCACTGCGGGAACTGCTCGGACACCGTGATCTGCTGCTTCGCGTGCACCGCGCCGGAGTGGTAGTGGATCGGCAGGTGGGGGTCGCTGGTGCTGGTGCCCTCGTTCGAGGTGATGTGCGTGGCCTTCAGGACCAGGACCCCGCCGGATTCGAGGTACACCTGGCTGTGGTCGGACGCGCTCGCGTACATCCGGGCGGTGCCGTTGTGGTCGGGACCCCACGGGTAGCGGTAGTTCCACGCGGCCTGCAGCGTGCTGTAGCTCGCGAAGCTGCCGTCCAGCACGGTTTCCCAGGTGGCCGCCGCGGCGCGGCCGCCAAGGGCGACTCCGGCCAGTCCGGCGGCGCTCGCGGCGAGGAAACTCCTGCGGGTGTGCGGCATGGTGGACCTCCCGAGGCTCAGTAGACGTAGGGCCAGCCGGCGCTGTCGTAGCCGATGAGGTTGATGCCGAGTTTGCCGGTCAGCGGCGTCGCGTCGGAGTAGTAATAGTGGTAGACCAGCACGTCGGCGTCGGTGTCGTGCAGCACCGCCACGTGGCCCGGGCCGTGGACGTCACCGTGGCTCGCGAGGATCTGCGTGCCGCCGCCCGCCGTCAGGCGGACGCCGCCCCGGTCGGTGTAGGGCCCGGTGATCGACGTCGAGCGCCCGACCATGACGCGGTAGGTGCTCTTCGTGCCCTGGCAGCACAGGTCCCACGAGACGAACAGGTAGTAGTAGCTTCCGTGCTGGACGATGTACGGCGCCTCCTCGGCCGTCGTGCCGCCGGTGCGCTGGGCGATGCTCCGCAGCGCGGTGTCGCTGGTGCTGCGCTTGCCGGTCGCCGGGTCGAGCCGGTACATCTTGATGCCGGTCCACCACGAGCCGAAGCTCAGCCACCACCGGCCCGCGGAGTCGACGAACAGGTTCGGGTCGATCGCGTTGTGGTCGCTGGAGTTGCTCGTCTGCACGACCAGGCCCTGGTTGGTCCAGCTGCCGGGCAGCCCGGTCGTGCTGGTGGCCAGGAAGATCGCCGAGTTGCGCGAGCCGAGCGTCGAGGCGGCGTAGTACAGGTAGTACTTGCCGTTGTGGAACGAGATGTCCGGCGCCCACAGGTAGCCCGGGTTCGCTGGGTCGGTGAAGGGTGCGGTCCACGGCGTGCCGTTCGGCCAGACGGAACCGAGCTTCGTGAAGTGGATCCGGTCGGTCGAGCGGCGGACCTGCAGGTACTGGTCGGTGGAGTACAGCAGGTAGCTGCCGTCCGCCGCCCGGATCATCGACGGGTCGTGCACCGCCGTGATGTCGCCGGTCACGTAGCCGGGGTTCGGGTAGTCCGCGGCCTGGGCGGCCGGCGCGCTCAGCAGAGCGGTGGCCACGGCGATGACGGCCGGGAGGCGGCGCAGTCTCATGGGCTGGTCCTCGGTTCGACGCTGATCCTGGACTGTTAGCGTTAACACTCAAAGCTGGTGCCCCTCGGCGGGATCCGGGTGGGGGACGGTGAAATGGTTGACGCTCACCCGGATCCCGTCAAGGGCCGACGGGAGGTTTTTTCCCGACCGGCGACGGTTTCAGTGCACCGGGTTCCACCCGTCGCCGCCCGCGAGGTAGCGCTGCGCGGTGAACGTCGCGGCCTGGGCCGCCGTCAGCTGCGGCCGGTCGGGGCCGGTACCCGCGCCCGGGCCGGTGTTGCGGTACTCGAAGAACCGGGCGTCCTTCCAGGAGAAGCCGGACATGTCGGTCCACGGCGTCGCCTTGATCGCCGCCGGCAGGACGGTCTCGCGGACGACGACCTGCGCGATGGCGTCGACGTCGCCACCGGGGTGCCACGGCCGGCCGAGGTAGAAGCTGGCGTTCGCGGCCGAGCTGACCACCTTGCTGCCCACGACCAGGAAGCCGTACTGGTTGGTCCGGCGCGTGCTCGCCGCGGTCAGGTAGCCGTTGGGGTTCGAGCCGCGGTCCAGCGCGGTGATCGTCGCCCGGTCGAACACGGCGGTGGCGCGGCCGAAGAGGAAGTCGACGTCCCCCCTGATCGCGCAGTTCCGGTAGTACTGGCGACCCAGCGTGCCGACCGCCGCGGTGTCGGCGTAGAGCGTGTCCTGGTGACCGAGGAAGGTGACGTTGTCGAAGACCATCCGGTCGCCGGTGGTCTTCACCGCGACCGCCTGGGTGGCGGTGATCTCCGGGTGCGCCGTGCGGTCGAAGGAGTTGCGGAAGGTCAACGCGCTCGCGGTGAAGCCGTTCGCGGCGATCGTCGCGGTCGCGCTGCCCGTGGTGCCGTACGTCGAGCCGTCCGGCTTCTTGGTCCCGCTGGCGTTGTCGTAGTCGATGACGACGTCCGACGCCTGGCCGGTGGTGCCGCGCAGGGTGATCCCGGACTTGCTCGCGGGCACGGTGATCACTTCGCGGTAGGTGCCGGGCTTGAGCGAAACCGTGCCCCCGGCCGGGACGGCGTCGATCGCCGCCTGGACGGAGGCGAAGCTGCCCGAGCCGTCCGCGGCTACCACGAGGTTCGCGCACGCGGGCGCCGCGAGCGACGCGCCGGCGAGGACCGAAGCGATGAGCAGGGTGAACACGGGACACCTCCACGGGTGGACGCCGGGGGTACCGGACGGCGGCCGGCACCCCCGGCGAGTCGATCACTGGTAGGTGATGTTCGCGGTCGTGTAGAGGCAGTTCGTCGAGTCGGGCCCGCTGCCGATCGTCGTCGGCTCGCCGCTGGTGACGCCCTGGTACTTCTGGCAGGGCACGATCTTGCGGCTCGAGTCGCCGACGATGGTGATCCGGGTCAGCCGCGCGGTGTCGCCGTAGTTGGTGTTGATGCCGACGAGCGCCTTGCCGGGCACGGCGGCGGTGACGTTGTCGACGACGACGTTGCGCTTGTACTGGGTCTTGCAGTTGCCGCAGGAGCGGTAGAGCTTGCCGAAGTCGTTGACCTGGAAGTTCCGGATGTACATGGTGCCGGGGCCGTTGTGCTGGAAGACCTTGTCCGACGCCTTGCGCGCGCCGCCGCCGTCGATGGTCATGGTCTGCGACGCCGAGGTGCCCTTGAAGGTCGCGGCGTCCTCGCCGACGTCCTCCCACCAGACGTTGAGCAGCGTGCAGGTGCCGAGGCAGTGCACGCCGTCGGCGGCCGGGTTGCCGAGGACGACGTTCTTCAGGGTGGCGCCGTTCGACAGTTCGAAGAGCGGGCCCTGGTCCTCGTCCTGGCTGCCGGTGCCGAGGTCGCCGGTGCCGTAGAACCGCTTCAGGCCGCCGTCGTAGGTACCGCCGGTGACCTTGATGGTCGCGCCGACCGCCTGGCTGACGCTGGGGTTGGGCCACGAGGCGGCGATCGCGGGGTGGCCGGCGACGATCACGGTGGACACCGCGAGCGCGGCGACGGCCGCGGCCCGGGCCACCCGGGAAATCGAAGACATGCTCATCACTCCTTGGTCTTCCCTGGACGGGAAATGGTCCTAGCGAGTGCTGAAAGCGCTTTCTCAGTCTCGGGTTCCCCGGTTCGGCGTGTCAATGCCGCCGGGCGAAGGGACGCCGGTGTCGCCCGGATGGCCGTCGCGGAAGGAAGTTTTCAGAAAACGGTCGTGAGTGAGAAACAGTGTTCTAACCCAGTTTCTCACTCACGACCCTGGGGACCCGCGCCCGTCAGCACGCGCGCCGGCACGGCCCACGTCGGGTCCATGCGCTCCACCAACGTCGGCGTCCAGCCCACGTCCGGCCCCAGATCCGGGTCGTTCGCCGCGTTGTACTCGGCCAGCAGGTCGACCGGCCGCGGAAGCGCCCACCCCACCGAGACCAGCGTGCCCGACGCGTGGAGCACCGTCCCCTTCCAGTACTCGACCAGCGCGCCCAGCGGCACCGAAGCCGGGATCCGGAAGAAGTTGTTCTCCGCGTAGATCCGTGACTCGACCCCCACCCCCAGCGAATACGTGTAGGCGGCCGGATCCCGCACCACGTACAGGTTGTCGTAGACGTGGACCTGCCCGTACCGCACCCGTGGCGCGCGCTGCCCGATCTCGGAGAACAGGTTGTGGTGCACCGTGACGCGCAGCTTGCCGACGTCGTAGGTGGGCTTGTCGGTGTTGCCGATCAGCATCGTCTTGTCGTGGTCGTGCAGCCGGTTGTCCGACACCGTCACGAGGTCCGAGCCGTTCACGATGTCCAGCAGTCCGTCGTGGACTTCGTACTTCCGCCCGAAGTACGACGGCTGAGTGTTGTTACCGCCGTCGCTGAACTCGTTGTGGTTCACCCAGACGTGCGTCGCCCCGACCAGGTCGACGTTGTCGTACTCGGAGTTCCAGTTCCCGTCCGCGCCGTCGAGCGGGTCCCACTGCGGGAAGCAGTCGTGCGCGTCGGAGAAGTTCAGGTTCCGCAGGATCACGTTGTCGCCGGTGACGCGCAGGGTCAGCCCGTGCAGGGTGGCGCCGCCAAGGCCGTAGATCGTGGTGTTCGGGCCGACGTCGACCACCACCTGCGCCGCCTGGTTCGCCTGCGACCGGGCCCGCGCCTCCTCCAGCGGCCCGGACGGCTCGACCTTCCCCCAGGTCGCCGGGTCGTACGCCGCCAGGTACCCGGGCAAGGTGTAGGCCGGGTCGGCGAAGTCGTCGCACGACTGAGGCCGATCGCGGGCGTCCACGTTGCCCTCGATCGTGCCGCGGACGTAGACGATCTTCGGCGCGCCCGGGTGCGATGCCAGCGCCGCGACCAGCTCCGAGCGCTTCGACACCGTGTGGACGTCACCGCGGGCGGCGGCCGCTCCCCCGGTCGTCCCGGCGCCCCAGCCGTCGTGCGCGCCGAGCACCACCCGGCCCGGGTCGTGACCGTGGGCTTCCGCCGGTCCGGCGGTGACGGTGAGTCCGAGCAGGGCGAGGCACCCCGCGAAGGCCTTCCAGCGCATGTCGGCTCCTTCTACTCGGCCGCCCGGGCCGCGAACTCGGCCAGCCGGGCGGGATCCGGGTCGCCGTCGAAGACGACGACGTGGTGGGTCAGCGTCAGTTCGTCCCCCGGTTCGAGCAGCCACGGCCGGTGGTAGGTCGCGGCGAAGCTGACCACCGGGAACGGCTCGGCGCGCACGTACCAGGCCGTCGGGAAACCGCGGTTCGCCGGGCTGTCGGCGAACAGCAGCGTCGAGGTCCGCAGGCTCTCGTCGTGGCGGCCGGTGAACGCGAGCCACGGCGCGCGGTGCCCCATCGCCTCGTCCGCGGGCCGGCCGTCGGACGTCCGGACCGTGCCGCCGACGAACGAGCGCGGGCCGCGCCAGAACAGGCCGCCGTACCCGGCGGTGTCGCGGCCCTCGGTGACCGGGCTCCCCCAGCGCAGCTCCTGGTTGCTCGTGTTGCGCAGCCGGCTCGACCAGGTGAGGGTCCAGCTGTCCGTGGTGACGTCGCCGAAGCGCAGCGTGCGGTGCTCGGTCAGCCACCGCCGGCCCGCCGCGGTGCGCCAGGCCAGCTCGTGCCGCAGTTCGCAGTACCCCGCCGCGCTCACGAGGCTCTCCCAGCGGACGTGGCCGACGGTGCCGTTGTTGTCGAGTGGCGTGTACCCGCGGCCGCGCACGTACGTCCGGCCGCCCCAGAAGTTCTCCCCCGACAGGTGGGCCATGGTGAACTGCAGGCCGTTGTGCCAGGTGTGGTCGTGCGGCCGGACCGCGGTCACGGTCTCGCCCGCGGTGGTGCGCAGCGGGTGCAGGTACGGCTTCGGCGAGTCCCCGGCCGGCGTCGGCGGCGCCACGACGTACTCCGCCAGGACGAGGTCGCCGAGCTGGACGCGCACCCGGCCGTCGTCGTCCTCGGCCAGCTCGAGCGTCCCCCCGCCCACCGCCGCGCGGCTCACGACCCCGCCCCGATCTCGGCGAGCAGCTCGTCGACCGAGACCGGCGCGCCGGTGGCCAGGGACCGGTTGGCGGCCAGCCCGGTGAGCAGCGCCTGCAGACCGGAGTCGTGGTCGGCGGCGCAGCCGAGCTCGTCCGGCTCGGCGTCGCCGAGCAGCTCGGCGAGCATCCGCTCGTCCCCGCCGCCGTGCCCTTCGCCGAGGACCTCGTCCAGCACGGTTTCGGGGGGCGCCCAGTGCCGCTGCACGGTCAACCGGGCGCGTCCCGGCTCGGGCACCGGTTCGGCGCCGGCCGGGTGCTCGTTCTCGCGGACGTCCAGCTCGAGCCGTCCCTCGCTGCCGGCGAACGCGACGCGGTAGCCCTCGCGCGGCGAGTAGGCGTGCAGGTGGTAGTTCAGCACGACGCCGCCGCGGTGGCGGACCAGCACCGACAGGTCGTCCTCGATGGTGACCCCGGGCCCGAACACGTCCTGGTTCCGGACGTAGCCGTCCTCGTGCTCCGCGTCGAGGTAGAGCGCGCGCAGCTTGGGCGACGCCTCGAGGTCCAGGGCGAAACGGTCATCGGTGTGCCGGTGACCGTTCTCGTCGCCGTAGAAGAACAGCCGGCCGAGCGCGAACACCGTCTCGGGCCCGCGGCCGAGCCACCAGTTGACCAGGTCGAAGTGGTGCCCGGACTTGTGCACCAGCAGCCCGCCGGAGTTCGCCTTCTCGCGGTGCCAGCGCCGGAAGTAGTCGGCGCCGTGCGCGGTGTCGAGCAGCCAGCTGAACTCGACCGAGCCGATCTCCCCGATCGCGCCCGCGGCGAGCAGCTCGCGCACGCGCCGGTGCACCGGGTTGTACCGGTAGTTGAAGGCGACCCGCACCGAGCCGCCGGTCTCGCGGCGGGCGGCGAGGATGCGTCGCGCGCCGTCGACGTCGGTCGTCATGGGCTTTTCGGTGACGACGTCGCAGCCGGCGTTCAGCGCGGCCACGACGTAGTCCGCGTGCGTGTGGTCCGGGGTGCACACCACGACGACGTCGATGCGCTCCTTCGCCAGCATGGCGGTGAAGTCCGCCGGCCGGTAGCCCGGCACGGACGCGCCGATCCAGCCGTTGTGGACCCGCAGGCGGGTTTCGTTGTGGTCGCAGAAGGCCGCGAGCTCCGCCCCCGGCGAGCCGGCCAGCGCGCGGGTGAACAGCTGGGCCCGGGAACCCAGGCCGACGATCGCGTAGCGGCGCGTCACCATCACGTCTCCTCTCGGGCGGGGGTCCAGGGCAGGGCGAGTTCGGAGAACAGCGCGAGCCGCTCGGCCGCGGCGTCGACGGCCCGATCGACGCCCGGCACGACGAACCGGCGCTCCGGCCCGGTGCCGACGGCGCGGGCCTGGGGCAGCCGCCGCGGCTCGGGCGCGTCGCGGACCGCCTCGACCAGTGCGGTGAACGCGCGGGTGGCGGCCAGCGGGGCGAGCAGCGGCACGCCGTCGCGGAGGTGGGCGACGAGGTTCGTCAGCAGGTCCTGCGGCGGGGCGACCGGCACCGGCACGTCGTCGAGGAGGAAGAGGTCGGTCTTGTAGGGCCAGCGGATCCGGCCTTCGGTGCCGTGGATCAGCACGTAGGGCTCATGGTCGGCTTCGGCGGCCAGCGTCGCCGCGACGACGACGTCCGGGGCGCCGGCGAAGCACAGGCGCGCGCACGCCGTGTCGTCCGACTCGATGTCCCGGGCGCGGTACAGCTCGACGATCGTGCGCTCGGGCCGGGCGCCGGCCGTGCCGTTGAGCAGCAAGGCGGTCGCGACGGCGTGGGCGAACGGGTTCGTCAGGGCGCCGTCCACGACCGCTCGCCCGTCGAGCCGGCGACGGCCCGCCCAGGCGGTGCGCGCGAAGTAGCGGTCACGCCGGATCCACGCGCCCGCGGCGGCGATCCCGGTGACCGCCCCGATCGCACCCCGGGCCAGGGCGGCCCGGATCGCCGGGACCGCGGGCGAGCCGAAACTCTGGAACCCGACCTGGCAGGCCCGGCCACGGGCCCGCTCCGTCAGCTCGTCGAACGCCGTCAGGTCGAGCACCGGCGGCTTCTCCACGAGCACGTGGCAGCCCGCGGCGAGCGCGAGGCGCGCCAGCGGCAGGTGCGTGTGCGGCGGCGTGGCCACCACGGCGATGTCCGCCGGCACGCGGGCCAGCAGCTCGGCCGGGTCGCGGGTGAACACCGGCACCAGCTCGCCGGCCCCGTCCGGGGGCTCGCGGACGTCGCACGCGCCGGCCAGGACGAGCTCGCCCCGGTCGTGCAGCGCCCGGGCCCGGCGCAGGTGCGTGCGCGCGTAGCCGGCCGTGCCGAACACGACGACTCTCGGGATCATCGGGAGCGGCCCGTCGCCACCGCGGCCAGGGCCAGCGGCCCGGCGACCACCAGGGCCAGGATCGGCAGCATCCACACGAGCACCACCGCGAGGCCGGACGCCCCGGCCAGGAGCAGGGCGTTCCCCGGCGCCCCCACGGTCTCCCGCGCGGCGGCCACGGCGGCCCGGCGCCAGGACGGTTCCCCGGTCGCGACGACTTCGCAGGTCCGCACCGCGACGACGACGCCCGCCATTGCCAGCACCCCCAAGGCGGGCTGCAGCACGCCGGCGCCCGGCATCGAGCCGACGACCTGCAGATCGACCGCGACGAGCACCACCGCGGCGAGGCACCCGAGGGCGAAGAGCGACCCACCCCGGGCGGCTTGGCGGAAGTCGGCCCAGAACGTCGTCCACAGTGGACTGCCGAGGCCGTGCCGCGTCCGGTCCAGGGCCCGGCAGCCCGCCGCGAACGCCGGGGCCGCCGTCACCACCGGCACCGACGCGAGCGCGACGAGCAGGCCCGTCAGCAGGCAGTCCGAGAAGTCGCCGAGCCCGGTTCGCCACTGCGTCTTCGTGGTGCGCATCGCCGTCACCCCTTCAGGCCGCTGGTGCTGACGCCTTCGACCAGCAGGCGCTGGAAGGCGAGGAAGAAGAGCACGATCGGGACGAGCGCGAGGGCCGACATGGCGAACATCGCGCCGAAGTTCGACTCGCTGCTCGTGTCGACGAACAGCCGCAGGCCGAGCGGCACGGTGAACTTCTCCGTGTCGTTCAGGTACACCATCTGCGTGAAGAAGTCGTTCCACGTCCAGATGAAGGTGAAGATCGACGTCGTGACGAGCGCCGGTTTCGACAGCGGCAGCACGACGTGCCAGAACGTCCGGTAGACCGAGCAGCCGTCGATCGTCGCGGCCTCGTCGAGCTCGCGCGGGATCCCGCGCATGAACTGGACGATCAGGAACACGAAGAACGCCTCGGTGGCCAGCAGCTTCGGCAGGATCAGCGGGACGAACGTGTTGACCAGGCCGGCCTGCTGGAAGATCACGTACTGCGGGATGAGCGTCACGTGGTAGGGCAGCATCAGCGTCGTGATCATGAACGCGAACAGCGCGCCGCGGAACCGGAACTTCAGCCGCGCGAAGGCGAACGCGGCCAGCGAGCACGACAGCACGTTCGCCACCACCGACAGGCCGGCGACGAGGAACGAGTTGAGGAAGAAGCGGCCGAACCCGACGTCCGCCGCGCCTTCCCAGCCCTTCGTGTAGCCGTCGAAGACGAACCGGGTCGGCAGCAGCGCCAGCCGCGACAGGATCTCGTCCGGCGGCTTCACCGACGCGAACGCCAGCCACACCAAGGGGTACAAGACCACGGCGACGATCACCAGGCACAGCAGGTGCCACCCGACCGAGCGGGCCGAACGCGGGAGCGCGGTCATGAGCGCTCCCCGGCGTCGTCGTAGAACACCCACAGCTTCGCGGTGCGGAACACGATCGCCGTGACGATCGCGATCACCGCCAGCAATACCCACGCCATCGCGGACGCGTAGCCCATGCGGAAGTCCTGGAAGCCGACTTCGAACAGGTAGAGCGTGTAGAACAGGTCCGCGTCGGCCGGCCCGCCGCGGCCACCGCCGATGACGAACGCCGGGGTGAACGCCTGGAACGCGTGGATGGCCTCCATCACCAGGTTGAAGAAGATCACCGGCGAGAGCAGGGGCAGCGTGATGTGCCGGAACCGGCGGAACGCGCCGGCGCCGTCGATCGCGGCCGCCTCGTGCAGCTCCGCCGGGATCTGCTTGAGCCCGGCCAGGAAGATCACCATCGGCGCGCCGAACTGCCAGACCCCGAGCAGCACGATCGAGGCCAGGCTGAACTGCGGGTCGTCGACCCAGCTCGGCGTGTGCCAGCCG
Organism: Amycolatopsis sp. cmx-4-37; assembly: GCA_049998055.1. Classification (GTDB taxonomy): domain Bacteria; phylum Actinomycetota; class Actinomycetes; order Mycobacteriales; family Pseudonocardiaceae; genus Amycolatopsis. Next base: position 14,851 of record JAEBEK010000017.1, read on the forward strand.
AAGAAGGCCAGGACCTCGTTCACCGGGCCGCCGCCCATGAACAGCGCCCGCCACACGAGCGCCGCCGCGACGCTCGCCCCGAGCAGCGACGGTGCGTAGAACGCGGCGCGGTAGAAGCCGCCTCCGCCGCGGCGGGTGTTGAGCAGCATGGCCACCAGCAGCGACACCGTGAGCTTCAGCGGCACCGAGACCAGGACGTAGATGAGCGTGACCTTCACCGACTGCAGGTAGCGGTCGTCGTCGGTGAACATGTGCGCGAAGTTGCCGAAGCCGACCCACTTCGGCGCGGTGAAGAGGTCGTAGTCGGTGAAGGACAGGTAGAGCGAGACGACCATCGGGCCGACGGTCAGCGCCACCGCGCCGAGCAGCCACGGCGTCAGGAACGCGAAGGCCTCCGGCCGGCTCTTGCGGCGCCTGGCCGGCCGGTCCCGCCTCCGGCCCCGCGCGGCTGCCTCCGGGGCGACCGGCGGGTCCGGGGTGCGCACGGTCGTCATCGGCTACTGGAGTCCCTTCTCGGCTTCGGACATGAACCGGCTGACGGCGTCGTCGAGGCTCATCCGCCCGAACGCGACCTCCTCGTAGGTGCGCTGGAGCAGCTTCTGGATCGCCCCGGCGCCCTTGGGCGGGACCGGCGGCGCGGACCCGAGCTTCGGTTCGAGGCCGGCTTCGTAGTCGTAGAGCGTCTTGTCGGCGCCCTTGGCGGACCCCGCGAGCTGGGCGCGGACCTTGAGGTTCGGCGCGAGCCCGCGGTCGGTGCCGACGATCTTGCCGACCTCGGGGTCGTTGACCAGGAAGTCGACGAGCTTCGCCGCCGCCTCCTGCTGCTGGCTGCGCGCGGAGACCGACAGGAACATCGACGGCCGCCGGTACTGCCCGGTGTTCCCGGCGGCGTCGGTCGGGTACGGCGCGACGTTCAGCGGCTTGCCGTTCGCCTTCTGGTACGCGGGCAGGAGGTTGTCGTAGGCGAACTCGGAGCTCGTCAGCTTCTTGCCGAGCGGCGACTGCTCGGGCGAGGTGTTGTAGGACGCCGTGACGTCGGCCGGGGACGCACCCTTGGCGTCCCGGAACCGGCCCGCGAGCTGCCAGTACCGGCGCAGGTCGTCGGCGGTGAAACCGAGCTTGCCCTCGGGCGTGTAGAACTGCTTGCCCTGCTGGCGCAGCCAGATCTCCAGGGTCGTGTCGAGGATGCCGAAGTCGGTCGTGCCGCGCGCACTTCCGGCGGTGCTGACCTTCTGGGTCGCGTCGGCGAACTGGTCCCAGGTCAGGCCCTTCGCCGGGTCCGCGCCCGCCGCGGTGAAGGCGGCCGGGTCGTAGAGCATGGCCGGGGTGTTCTGCGCCCACGGCACGGCGTAGCGCTTGCCCTGGTAGACGCCGGTCGCCGCCAGCTCGGGGTTGATGTCGGCGAGCGAGATCGCCTTTCCCACGCCCGTGTTCAGGTCGGCCAGGACGTTGCGCCCGCCGTACTCGGCCAGGTAGCGCGTGTCGACGTTGAGCACGTCCGGCGGCTTGCCCCCGGCTGTCTGCGTCGCGAGCTTCTCCCAGTAGGCCGCGTACGCCGAGAACGACGTCTGCACCTTGATCTTCGGGTTCTTCTGCTGGAACAGCTCGACGGCCTTCTTCGTCAGGGTGGCCCGGCCGTCACTCCCCCACCAGACGAACGTGATGGTGACGTCCCCGCCGTCGCCGCCGGAGTCCGAGCCGCACGCGACGACCCCGGTCAGCAGCAGCGGGACCGCCGCGGCCAGCGCGACGAGGGTTCGTCTCTCACTTGTCCGACGCATCGAGCTCTCCGTTCTCAGCCGGTCAGCACTTTCTGAAAACGCTGTCAGCGCGCTCACGGTAGGCAGTGCGCGCGACCCGTGTCAACGGAATCGACGAGGCAATACCCCTTGTGCAGCAGCACGTTCTCCGAAATATGGGCAGCGTGAGAAAGCGCTTACAGCACGCCTCGATCGAAGCGGCTGTCAGCGCGAGGGGCACCGGGTGAGCGCGCTACCCGGTGCGTTCCGCGGCCGGGCCGCGCCGGCGCGCACTCGCCCACGGCACGCCGATCTCCGAGAACAGCGCCAGCCGGTCCGCGGCGACGGCGACCTCCTCGCCGATCCCCCGGACGACGGGGTGCCGGCTGGCCCCTTCGCCGGCCGTGCGGATCCAGCCCGCCGGGATCCGGGCCGGCGACGGCGCGTCCCGGACCGCCTCGACCACCGACGCGAACGCGCGGGTGGCCGGCGGCGGCGCGAGCAGCGGGACCCCGGCCGGGTCGAGGTGGTGGGCGACCAGGTTCCGCAGCAGGTCCACCGGTTCGCCGAGGTGGACCCGTTCGTCGTCGAGCTCCAGCCGGTGGCTCTTGTACCAGAACTTCGCGCGCCCCTTGGCGCCGTGCACCACCACGTACGGCTCGTGGTCCTGCTCGGCGCACAGCGACGCGGCGACGACGATCTCGGGACCGCGGTCGAAGCGGATGCGCAGGCACGCCGTGTCGTCGGCTTCGATGTCGCGCGTGCCGAACAGCTCCAGGGCGATCTCCGCCGGGTCGCGCCCGCCGACCCCGCCCACGAGCAGCGCGGTGGCCACCGCGTGGGAAAACGGGTTGGTCAGGGCGCCGTCGACCACGGCTTCGCCGTCCAGCCACCGCCGGCCCGCCCAGGGGTTGCGGCGGTAGTAGGCGTCGGTGCGGATCCACGCCCCGGCCGCGCCGACGCCCACCACCTCGCCGAGCTTCCCCGCCGCGATCGCCGCCCGCAGCACCGGCAGCGCCGGGGAGCCGAAGCTCTGGAACCCCGTCTGGCACGCCGAACCGTGCTCCGCGGCCAGCCGGGACAGGGTCCGGAACCCGGCCAGGTCGAGCACCGGCGGGGTTTCCAGCAGCAGGTCGCCGCCCGCCCGCAGCACCGCGCCGCCGACGCGGACGTGCGCGTGCGGCGGGGTCGCGACCACGGTGATGTCGGGACGGCAGCGGCGGAGCAGGTCGTCGACGCCGACGTGCGCGGTGCCGCCCTCGGGCAGCAGGGCGATCGCGGCGGCCGAGGGCACCCGGACGTCGGCCATGCCGGCGAACCGCACCAGGCCTTCGTCGTGCAGGATGCGGGCGCGGTGCAGGTAGCTGAACGCGTAGCCGGACGTGCCGACCACCGCCAGCCTCGGCGGGTCCGCGACGGTGCGGCACCTGCTCCCCGACATGGGTCTCCGATCGGCGCGGCCGGCTCCGGCCGCGCGGGAACTGACGAATGGGCAGTCCGGGAGAAACTTCCGCTGGTCACCGTAGGGCGTTCGCGACAAGTGTGTCAATGTTCGGGACACTGTTTCGAATTCGTCGAAAGCCGGATGCTCCGAACGGCGGTCGCCGGTTCGAGTAAGCGCTTACTCGAACCGGCCGCACGGTCCGCCGCCGGTCAGATCCGGCCGACGCCCGCACCCGCCGTCACGGTGGCCTTGACCGTCGAAGTGGGCTCCAGGGTGAAGGAATACGGCGCCGTCGGCATGCTGCCGGTGCGGGTGATCTTGTTCGTGCAGCCGCCGAAGGAGTTGCCCGACTCGTTCAGGTAACCGTCGACGTCGCTGTCACCGGTCGTTTCCAGGCACACCTTCGTGGATTCGAAGACGTTGTTCTGGGCGAGGAACTGCGCGTTCATCCGCGAATGCACGGCGGAATCGGTCACGGCGTGGAAATAGTTGTCGTAGGCGTGCCCGGTGCCGAACCGCAGGCTGGGCATCCGCGAGTTGACGTTCTCGAACCAGTTGTGGCTGTACGTGACGTGCAGCTTGCCGGTGTCCTCGGCCGCGTTGCTGTCGCTGTGGCCGACCAGGGAGACCTTGTAGTGGTCGTGGAACTTGTTCCACGACACGGTGATCCCGTCGGCGGCGTGGCTGATGTCGAGCAGGCCGTCGTAGTGGTCCTTGCCGTGGTCGAGGTCGGAGGACAGGTCGTTGTGGTCGATCCACACCCGGGTGGCGCCGCGCTGGACCTGGATCGCGTCGGTGCCGACCGCCTTGGCGATGGCCAGGTTGCGGAGGATGACGTTCGACGACTTGTCCACGGCGAGCCCGCCGCCGGTGAAGCCCGAGCCGGACCCGACACCGAGGACCGTCTTGTTCGACCCGATCTTCACGAGCGTCTTGTCCGCCAGGGTGATCTTCCCGCTCACCCGGACCGTCCGGGCCGTGGTGCCCGTCACCGCGCTGCTGAACGCCGACGCCGTCGTCACGGTCACGGTCTCGCCGCCCGCGCCGCCGGTCGTGCCGGCGCCGTAGCCGACGGGGGAACTCTCGAAAGCGGCGTGCGCGATTCCGGCGGGGACGGCGACGGCCATCGCCGCGGCGAGCGCGGCCGTTCCGAAAACGCGCAGGCTGAACTCGGTCTTCCTGGTCATCAGGCACCTCTGAGGGGGTGGGGACCCGCGCCCCGGGGAACGGGGAACACGGCGGAGACTCCGTTCTACGATTTGCAGCAAAACCCGGTCAACGATTTGCAGGGTTTTCACCCCAACCCCAGCCGAATGGCCCTGCGACGGCCGGATCCCCGCTGCCGCAGGCGATCCGTTGTTGACAACGCTGCCGGGCGTTTCCATGATGTGGCAGGAGCCTGCCGAGGAGTAGCCGTGAGCGTGACCATTCACGACGTCGCCCGCCGGGCCAACGTGTCGATCTCGACCGTGTCGCGCGCGTTCACGTCACCGGATCTGGTCCGCCACCAGACCCGCAGCCGGGTGCTGGCCGCGGCGAGCGAGCTCGGGTACCACGCGGTCGGCGCACCACAGCCCGTCGCCCGCACCGGGCACATCGGCATCGTGGTCTCGGACCTCGGCAACCCGTTCTTCACCGGCGTGCTCGACGGTGTCCAGGCCCGCGCGCGCCAGGACGACGTCGCCGTGTTGTTCGCGAGCAGCGACCAGGACCCGGCGACCGAGCAGAACCTGGTCCGCCGGATGGCCCGGCAGGTCGACGGCGTCGTGCTGGGCAGCCCTAGCATGACCGACGACCAGCTGCGCGCGCTGGCCGAGCAGACGACGCTCGTGCTGCTCAACCGCGAGGTGCCGGGGATCCCGTCGATCGTGATGGACGCCGCCGACGGGATGCGGCAGGCGATCGAGCACCTGGCCGCGCTGGGCCACCGCCGCTGCGCCTACCTCGGCGGCCCCCGCGTGTCGTGGGCGAACCGCGCCCGCCGGCAGGGCCTGACGGAGGCGGCCGAGCGCCACGGCACGGAAGTCGTCGAGTTCGGTCCGTTCCCCCCGGTGTTCGAGGGCGGCCTGCAGGGCGCGGACCTGGCGCTGGCCGCGGACGTGACGGCGATCGTCGCGTACAACGACCTGGTGGCGTTCGGCGCGCTGGCCCGGCTCAACGCCCGCGGCGTCGCGGTGCCGGACGAGATCAGCCTGGTCGGCTTCGACGACCTGGTCTTCGCGGCGATCTCGGCGCCGCCGTTGACCACGATCGCCATGCCGACGGAGGCGGCGGGCCGCGCGGCGGTCACGATCCTGCTGGACCTGCTCGACGGCTCCGCGGACGAGCACACGACCCAGGTGCTCGACACGTACCTGATCGTCCGCGCGACGACGGCCCCGCCGGCCGGCTAGCCGCGGCGCCGGGTCCGGACGTCATGAAAGAGTCGTTCATGACGCTGGATGACAGGAAAGAGTCGTTCATGACGTCGCCCACCGGCGGGCTAGCCGCCGAAGACGTGCCGGTCCAGGAACGGGTTCCGGAACTTGCCGCCCGGGTCCAGTTCCGTGGCCAGCACGCGGAAATCGTCGAGGCGCGGGTACGACCCGGCGGTGTGGAAGAGCTTGCCCCAGTGCGGCCGCGCGCCGAACGGGGCCAGGCGCGCCTCGAGCACCGGGAGCACCGCCGCCACCGCCGGCTGGCGCGGCTGCCACGTGAAGTGCAGCGCGACGCGGTCACCGCCGTGGCACGGGCTCAGCCACAGCTCGTCGCCCGCGATCGCGCGGATCTCCGACACCAGCAGCACCGGCGCCAGCAGGTCGCCGATCTCCCGGACCGCCCGCACCGCCGCCACCGCGTGCTCGTACGGCACGAAGTACTCCGACTGCAGCTCGTCCCCGACGCTCGGGGTGAACGCCAGCGCGAAGTGCGGCAGCCGCTCGTGCCACGGGCCTGGAACCCCGTGCTGCGGCGTGCAGTTGGCCGCTCCGATGCCCGCCGCGTGCGCCGGGTGCCGGGGTCCGTCGGCCGGGACCGCGGCGAACAGCTCCGGTCGCGGGGTGAACGCGTCCACCCGGCTCTTGACCCACACCTGGTCGATCGTGTCGTTCGTCCAGTTCGTGAAGAGGCTGACGCTGTAGCCGGCGTCCTCGATCTCGTCGAAGTGCCGGTACGCGGCCTCCCAGGGCAGGCCGTCGAAGACGTCCTGGCGGACGTCGAACGCGGGCTCGACGTCCAGCGTGATCCGCGTGACGACACCGAGCGCGCCGAGGCCGACGACCAGTCCGGGGAACTCGGCGTGGGCGCGGGTGAACGTCCGCAGCTCGCCGTTCGCGGTGACCAGCTCGATCGCCGACACGGCCGACGCGAGCCCCGGCTGCCGGCGCCCGGAGCCGTGGGTGCCGGTCGCGACGCTGCCGGCCACCGTGATGTGCGGGAGCGACGCGAGGTTCGGCAGCGCGAACCCCGCGGCGTGCAGCTGCTCGGCGAAGTCGCCGTAGCGCGCGGAGCCGCCGACGGTGACGGTCCCGTCTCCGATCTCCACCGGGACGTCGAGCGCGCGCAGGTCCAGCAGCACGCCGCCCGGCGCGTCCGCGATGTCGTTGAAGCAGTGGCGGCTGCCCAGGGCCTTGACCCGCGACGCCGCCGCGACGGCCTCCCGCACTTCGTCGACCGTGTGCGGAGTCAGCACCGAGTCCGCGGAGTAGGCGTGGTTCCCGGCCCAGTTCGACTCGCCCACGCAATGCGTCCTTCCACCGTGCCGGATCCCCGCCTCCGACCCTACGCGGCCGCGTCCCGCCAGAACTGGCGCATCCACTCCGGCGGCACCGGGTTGTCCTCGCCGACCTGGGTCAGCAGCACGGCGACCGTGCCGGTGGCGGGTACGACGTGGGCGGTGGTGCCGGTGCCGCCGACCCAGCCGTAGCGCCCGGGGACGGTCCACGGCTCGACGGCGGCGATGTCGACGGCGCCGCCCATCCCCCAGCCCTGACCCTCCAGGAAGAGCGCGCCGATCTCGCGCTGCGCGGCGGTGGTGTGGTCGGTCGTCATCAGCCGGACCGACTCCGGGCTGAGCACCCGTCCGCCGTCCGGTGCCGCACCGGACGCGAGGAGCATCCGGCCGAAGGCCACCCAGTCCCCCGCCGTCCCGGCCAGGCCGCCGTTGCCCAGCGGCAGCGCAGGCATCGTGCTCCACTGGCCGTCCGGGGCGTCGGCGAGCACCAGCCCGTCCGGGGTCTTCTTGTAGAAGCCGGTGAACCGGTCCCGCCGGTCGGGCCCGACGACGAACCCGGTGTCGGCCATGCCCAGCGGCGCGAAGATCCGCTCCTCGAGGAATTCCGGCAGCGACCGGCCGGACGCGCGGGCGGCGAGCACGCCCTGGATCGTGGAGCAGGTGTCGTACAGCCACGACTCACCCGGCTGGAAGGCGAGCGGCACCTCGGCCAGCCGCGCGAGCCAGCGGTCGGCCGGCGGGAAGCTCTGCACCTCCCGGCCGTCGCCTTGCACGGGGAACAGCGCCTGCACCGCCGGGAGCGTGAAGTCGGACGCGAACCCCCAGCCCGCCTGGCCGGTGAGCACGTCGAAGACGGTGATCGGGCGTTTCGCGGGGACGACATCGCCGACCGGGCTCGCCGGGGTGCGCACCACCTTCGGGTCCGCCAGCTCGGGCAGCCACCGGCCGATCGGGTCGTCGAGGGCGAGCCGGCCGTCGTCCACCAGGGCCAGGACCGCGGCCGCGGTGATCGGCTTGGTGATGGAGGCGAGCCGGAAGAGCGTGTCTTCGGCCATCGGCCGGCTGCCTTCGACGTCGACAGCACCGACCGCCACGACCTCGGGGCGCCCGGCCCGGTCCACGATGGCCACCGCGCCGGGCAGGGTGCCGTCGTCGACGTGGCGTTGCAGGGTCTCGCGCAGGCTCATGACCTCCGACGGTAGTCAGCGCGCCGGGATGATCGCCTGGTGGGTGCCGCCGAGGCCGTGCGGGCTGAGCAGCCGGCCCGTGCGGAAAGCACGCACGTTCGAGACAGCGAGCCAGACCATGTCACCCCATCCGCCGGCAGGAGGTTGATCCCAAGTGCTCATCGCGCGAACCGGCGTAGTCGTCTCCGGTGTTCTGCTCTCGGCCGCCGCGCCGTCCCTGGCCGCCCAGCCGGCCATCATCGACGGCAGCACGGCCGGCTCGCTCCACTCGGCGGCCCGGATGTTCGCCGGTGGCCAGGAGATCTGCTCGGCGACGATCATCGCGCCCGACTGGATCCTCACCGCCCGCCACTGCACGCAGGGCGCTGACGGCCGGCCGATCAGCTTTCACGTCGGCGACCTCGACCAGACGAAGGGCACCACCGTCAACGCCGCCTCGGTGCACGAGGCGCCGGACTCGGACCTCGCACTGGTGCAGATCGACCAGCAGGTGCAGACCGAGTACGCGCCGCTGGGCAGCGAGGGCGACGTCGAGGTCGGGGACCAGGCCGAGGTCTACGGCTGGGGCGCGACCTGCACCGACAAGCCCGAGATCGAGTGCCAGTCGCAGCTGCTGAAGGTCGCGAAGGTGAGCGTCAGCTCGATCGACTGCCCGGATGGCGCGGCCGGCGTCTCGGTGTGCGCGAACCGCGGCGACGGCATCACCGCGGGCGGCGACTCGGGCGGCCCGATGTACGCCAACGGCAAGCAGGTCGGCGTCGCCTCGACGAGCGACCGCCAGTCGTACACCGCCTACATCAACGTCACGAAGTACCGCGACTGGATCTCCGCCACCCGCGGGCGGCTGAGCCCCTCCGCGAGCAGCCCCCGGACCCCGGGGCTTGCTTCGCCGACCAGAGTGAGTGTACAGTCACTCACATGATCAAGCGCGGTGCCACCCTCTCCACCTCCGATGCCCGGCGGGACGTCGTCGTCGACGCCGCCATCGCCGTGTTCGCCCGGAGCGGGTACCACAGCACGCCGATCAGCGCGGTGGCCGCGAAGGCCGACATCTCCCCCGCCTACGTCTTCAAGTTGTTCCCCGGCAAGGTTTCCCTCTTCGTCGCCGCGCTCGACCGGTGTTACGAGCTCGTCGCCCACGCCTTGTCGAACGGGGCCGCCCGCGCCGGGAGCACGGACCCCGAAAAGATCCTCTACGAGATGGGCGGCGCGTACGCCGAGCTGATCGCGGACCGGAACCTGCTCATGCTGCAGGTGCACGCCCAGTCGGCCGCCGACACCCCCGAGATCGCCGACGCCGTGCGCCGCGGCCTGGCCAAGGTCACCGACCTGGCCCGCGACCGGTCCGGCGCCCCGGACGAGCAGGTCCAGCGGTTCATCGCCTACGGCCAGCTCTGCCACCTCATCGCCACCCTGGACCTCGACGAGCGGACCGGCGAGTGGGCGGCGGTGCTCTCCGCCGGCATCCGCCACCCAGGCGAGAACTGAACCCGGCCGGCACATTCTTTTCGCACGCCCACCGAGTGATTGACCAGTCACTCACAGATCGGAAGGACAGCACCATGACCACCACCACCGAAATCGTCCTCCCCGGCCTCGTCGAACCGGACGGCCTGCGCGTCGAGCACCGCGAGCTGCCGCGGCCCGGCGCCGGCGAAGCCCTCGTCCGCGTCGAGGCGAGCGGGATCTCGTTCGCCGAACAGCAGATGCGCCGCGGGAAGTACTACGACCAGCCGCCGTTCCCGTTCGTGCCCGGGTACGACGTCGTCGGCACGGTCCTCGAAGCCGCAGACCCCGCCCTCGTCGGGCGCCGCGTGGCCGCGATGACCAAGATCGGCGGCTGGAGCAGCCACCTCGTCGTCCCCGCCGCCGACCTGGTCCCGGTGCCCGACGGGCTGGACGCGGCCGACGCCGAGACGTTCGTGGTCAACGGCATCACGGCGTACCAGATGCTGCACCGGAAGGCGCGGGTGCGGGCCGGCGGCACGATCCTCGTCCACGGCGCGAGCGGCGGCGTCGGCACGACCCTCGTCCAGCTGGCCCGGGCCGCCGGGATCACGGTGATCGGCACGGCCTCGGCCCGCAACCTGGACGTGGTCACCGCGCTCGGCGCGACCGCCGTCGACTACCGCGGCGACGTCACGGCCCGGGTGCGCGAGCTGGCACCCCAGGGTGTCGACGCCGTCTTCGACCACGTCGGCGGACCCGGCATCGTCGACTCGTTCCGCCTGCTCGCCCCCGGCGGCACGCTGGTCGCCTACGGCAGCGCGTCCACGAAGGACACCGGCGGCAACCCGAAGCCGGCCGTGCTGAAGCTGGTCGCCCGGCTGCTGTGGTGGAACGCGCTCCCGAACCGCCGCCGGACGCACTTCTACAACGTCTGGGGCGGCAAGCGGAACCTCCCCCGGTTCCGCGCGCGGCTCGCCGAAGATCTCACGGCCGTCTTCGACCTGGCGGCGAAGGGCCGGCTCGAGGCGCAGGTCGCGGCGCGGATCCCGCTGACCGAAGCCGCGAAGGCGTTGACCCTGGCCGAATCCGGCACCGTCACCGGCAAGGTCGTGCTCGTCCCCTGAAGTCACCGAAGGCCACCACGCGAGCACGTGGTGGCCTTCGGGATTGTGGGATCAGTCCGTGCCGAACTCCATCGCGGCGCTGTCGAGCAGCTCGACGTCGTCGGTCTTGCCGCGCGAGGCGATCACCTCGGCGCCGCCCTCGGGCATCGCGCCAATCAGGCCGGTCGAGGCCGCCTGCGCCGCGCCGATCAGCTTCGGGTGCGAGTTCCCGCCGACCATGCCGATGCTCGCGTACTGCTCGAGCTTGGCCCGCGAATCCGCGATGTCGAGGTTGCGCATGGTCAGCTGACCGATCCGGTCGACCGGGCCGAACGCCGAGTCCTCGGTCCGCTCCATCGACAGCTTGTCCGGGTGGTAGCTGAACGCCGGCCCGGTCGTGTCCATGATGGAGTAGTCCTCGCCGCGACGCAGCCGCAGCGTGACCTCGCCGGTGATCGCGGTGCCGACCCAGCGCTGCAGCGACTCGCGCAGCATCATGGCCTGCGGGTCCAGCCAGCGGCCTTCGTACATCAGCCGGCCGAGCTGCCGCCCGTGGTTGTGGTAGCTGGCGAGGGTGTCCTCGTTGTGGATGGCGTTGACGAGCCGCTCGTAGGCCGCGTGCAGCAGGGCCATGCCGGGCGCCTCGTAGATGCCGCGGCTCTTGGCCTCGATGATCCGGTTCTCGATCTGGTCGGACATGCCCAGGCCGTGGCGGCCGCCGAGGGCGTTGGCCTCCAGCACCAGGTCGACGGCGGAGGCGAACTCCTTGCCGTTGATCGTCACCGGCCGGCCCTGCTCGAAACCGATCGTGACGTCCTCGGGGGCGATCTCCACCTCGGGGTCCCAGAACGCCACGCCCATGATGGGCTTGACGATCTCGATGCCGGTGTCGAGGTGCTCCAGCGACTTGGCCTCGTGTGTGGCGCCCCAGATGTTGGCGTCGGTCGAGTAGGCCTTCTCGGTGCTGTCGCGGTAGGGCAGGTCGTGGGCCAGCAGCCACTCCGACATCTCCTTGCGGCCGCCGAGCTCGGTGACGAAGTCCGCGTCGAGCCACGGCTTGTAGACGCGCAGGGAGGGGTTGGCCAGCAGGCCGTAGCGGTAGAACCGCTCGATGTCGTTGCCCTTGTAGGTCGAGCCGTCGCCCCAGATCTGGACGTCGTCCTCGAGCATGGCGCGCACCAGCAGCGTGCCGGTGACCGCGCGGCCGAGCGGGGTGGTGTTGAAGTAGCTGCGGCCGCCGGTGCGGATGTGGAACGCGCCGCAGGTCAGCGCCGCGAGGCCTTCTTCGACGAGGGCTTCCTTGCAGTCGACCAGCCGCGCGATCTCGGCGCCGTACTGCCCGGCCCGGCCGGGCACCGACTCGATGTCGGGTTCGTCGTACTGGCCGATGTCGGCGGTGTAGGTGCAGGGGACCGCGCCTTTGTCGCGCATCCACGCGACCGCTACGGAAGTGTCGAGGCCACCGGAGAAAGCGATACCGACACGCTCGCCGACGGGCAGGGAAGTGAGCACCTTGGACATGCGAATGATTATGCACGCCCATGCATCATCGTGCAATCCGGGGTGCTCCGGCTCACGGAAACCGCGTTGACGTGCGTGGTTCGGTGGGACCATGCGGATGCACGCCGACGAGCACGCCATCGACGTCCCGCTCGTCCGGCGGCTGGTGCGCGAGCAGTTTCCGGAGTGGGCGGACCTGCCGGTCACTCCCCTGGCCTCCGGCGGCACGGTCAACGCCGTGTACCGCCTCGGCGACCGCCTGACCGTCCGGCTCCCCCTGACCGGAGGCGGCGCCGGTGACCTCGCGAAGGAAGCCCGGGTCCTCACCGCGCTCGACGGGTTGCCGGTCGCGGTGCCGGCCGTCGTCGCGGCCGGCGAGCCGGCCGAGGGGTATCCGTGGCCGTGGGCGGTGCACGGCTGGCTCGACGGCCGACCGGCCCGCGAAGGCCGGGACGCGCCGGCGCGCGAACTGGCGGAGTTCGTCCGCGCGCTGCGGGCTCGGCGGGCGGACGGTCTTCCGGCCTACCGCGGAAAGCCCCTGGCGCCGGTCGACCGGGCCGCCCGCCGGGCGATCGAGGAGCTGAGCCGCACCGACGAGCCGTTCGACGCGGCCGCGGCCCTCGCCGTCTGGAGCGAAGCACTCCACGCTCCACAATGGACCGGGCCGCCGTGCTGGGTGCATTCGGACTTGATGCCGAGCAATCTTCTGCTGGCGGACGGCCGCCTGACCGGCGTCCTCGACTGGGCGACGGCGGGTCTCGGCGACCCGGCGTGCGACCTGATCCCGGCGTGGAACCTGCTGACGGCGGCCACGCGCGAGATCTTCCGCGACGCCGTCGGCGCCGACGAGGCGACCTGGGCCCGCGGCCGCGGCTGGGCACTGTCGATGGCCGTGATCCAGCTCCCCTACTACCGCACGACCAACCCGGTCATCTCGGCCAACGCCCGGTACGTGCTCACCGAACTCGGCTGCCGCCCAAAGCCGTGAATGTCGCATCGAGGGACTCTAAGTCTCTCAATGCGACATTCACGGCGCTTGGCTCAGCTGGGCAGGAGCGCCGGGGCCGCGAGGCGGGTCGCGTTGGCGGCCTCGTCGTCCGGGGCCTCCTGCGCCGAGCGCTCGGCCTCGACGCGGGCGAGGTAGTTCGCCACCTCCCGGTCGGCCCGGTGCGGATCCCAGCCCAGCAGCGGGGCGATCAGCCCGGCGACCACCGGAGCCGCGGCGACACCGCGGTCGCGTTCCTCGATCGAGATCCGCGTCCGTCGGGTGAGGACGTCCTCCAGGTGCAGCGCGCCTTCGTGCGAAACCGCGTACACCGCTTCGACCTTCAGGTACTCCGAGGTCTCCGTGATCGGCTCGCCGAGCGAAGGCTGCTCCTTGATCAGCTCGACGAGGTTCCAGATCCGCGTGCCGTAGCGCTGCAGGAGGTGTTCGACGCGCGGCAGCGGCAACCCCGTCGTCGAAGCGACCGAAGCGCGATCCGCCCACAGCTCGTGGTAGCCCTCGGCGCCGGCGATCGGCAGCCGATCGGTCCACGACGGCGGGGCCGGGCGGCCGAGCTCCTCGACCACGACGTCGACCGCGTCCGCGGCCATCACCCGGTACGTCGTGTACTTGCCGCCGGCCACGATGACCAGGCCCGGCACCGGATGCGCCACCGCGTGCTCTCGCGACAGCTTCGTCGTCGCGGCCGCCTTCGCCGCCAGCAGCGGACGCAGTCCGGCGTAGACACCTTCGACGTCGTCGTGCGTCACCGGCGTCCGGAGCACGGCGTTGAGGTGCTCCAGCACGTAGTCGACGTCCGCGCGGCTCGCCGCCGGGTGCTCGCGGTCGAGGTCCCACTCGGTGTCGGTGGTGCCGACGATCCAGTGCCGGCCCCACGGGATCACGAACAGCACGCTCTTCTCGGTGCGCAGGATCAGCCCGGTGTCGAGGTCGATCTTCTCCCGCGGCACCACGAGGTGGACGCCCTTCGACGCGCGGACGGTGAACGGCGCGGGGATCCCGGCCGCCTCCGCCATGTCGTCGCTCCACACGCCCGTCGCCGCCACGACGGTCTTGGCCCGCACCTTGATCTCGGCGCCGCTCTCGCGGTCGACGACCTTGGCACCCACCACCCGCGAACCGTCGCGAAGCAGCGACGTCACGCGAGCCCGCGTCAGCACCGAAGCGCCCTGCTCGGCGGCCGTCCGCGCGATCGTCATCGTGTGGCGGGCGTCGTCGACCTGGGCGTCGTAGTACTGGATCGCGCCGACCAGCGCGCCGTCGGCCAGCGCCGGCGCCACCTTGAACGCGCCGCGCTTGGACAGGTGCCGGTGCCGCGGCAGCGCCCGGGCCCCGCCGAGCGTGTCGTACAGCGTGACGCCGGCGCCGATGTAGCCGCGCTCCCACACCCGGTGCGTGAGCGGCATCAGGAACCGCACCGGCCGCACCAGGTGCGGCGCCAGCGTCTTCAACAGCAGGCCGCGTTCCTTGAGCGCCTCGCGGACCAGCTTGAAGTCCAGCTGCTCCAGGTAGCGCAGGCCGCCGTGGATCAGCTTGGACGACCGGCTGGACGTGCCGGCGGCGAAGTCGCGGGCCTCGACCAGCGCGACGGACAACCCGCGCGAGGCCGCGTCGAGCGCGACCCCGGCGCCGGTGACTCCCCCGCCGACGACCAGGACGTCGACCTCTTCGCGGGCCAGCTTCCGCAGCGCGTCCGCGCGGTACTGCGGGGAAAGGGCGGTCACGGTGTTCCTCCTCATCATCGATCCCCAGCCGTCATTCCACGTCGACCCAGTCGAGCGTGCGGCCGACGGCCTTCTGCCAGCCCGCGTAGCCCTCGGCGCGCTGTTCGTCCGTCCACGACGGCGTCCAGCGCTTGTCCTCGTTCCAGTTCTGCTCCAGCTCGTCGGTCGAGGACCAGAAGCCGACGGCCAGCCCGGCCGCGTAGGCGGCCCCGAGCGCGGTGGTCTCCGCGACGACCGGCTTCGACACCGGCACGCCGAGGATGTCCGCCTGCAGCTGCATGCACAGCTCGTTGGCGGTGACGCCACCGTCCACCCGCAACACGTCGAGGGTCACGCCCGAGTCGTTCTGCATCGCCTCGACGACGTCGCGGGTCTGGTAGCAGATCGCCTCCAGGGTCGCCCGCGCGAGATGAGCGTTGGTCGTGGCGCGGGTGAGCCCGACGATCGCGCCGCGGGCGTCCGAGCGCCAGTACGGCGCGAACAGGCCGGAGAACGCCGGGACGAAGTAGACGCCGCCGTTGTCCTCGACCTGGCGGGCCAGGCTTTCGCTCTGCGACGCGCCGCTGATGATGCCGAGCTGGTCGCGCAGCCACTGCACGGCCGACCCGGTGACGGCGATCGAGCCTTCGAGCGCGTAGACCGGCTTGTCGTCACCGAACTGGTAGCACAGCGTCGTGAGCAGGCCGTGCTTCGAGCGCACCAGCTCGTGACCGGTGTTGAGCAGCAGGAAGTTGCCGGTGCCGTAGGTGTTCTTGGCCTCGCCGGGCCGGAAGCAGACCTGCCCGACGGTGGCCGCCTGCTGGTCACCGAGGACGCCGGTGATCACGACCTCGGCGCCGAGCGGGCCGCCGGTGCGGGTGGTGCCGAAGCCGGCGTTCGACGACGGCTTGATCGCGGGCAGCATCTGCCGGGGGACGTCGAAGAACGACAGCAGCTCGTCGTCCCAGTCGAGGGTTTCGAGGTCCATCAGCATGGTGCGGGAGGCGTTGGTCGGGTCGGTGACGTGGACGCCGCCGTCCGGGCCGCCGGTGAGGTTCCAGATGAGCCACGAGTCGGTGGTGCCGAAGAGGGCGTCGCCCTTTTCGGCGTCCTCGCGCACGCCGTCGACGTTTTCGAGGATCCACTGGAGCTTGCCGCCGGAGAAGTACGTCGCGGGCGGGAGCCCGGCCTTGCGGCGGATGACCTCGCCCTGGCCGCCGCGCTCCAGCGCCGAGGCGATCCGGTCGGTGCGGGTGTCCTGCCAGACGATCGCGTTGTGGTACGGACGGCCGGTGCGGCGGTTCCACACGACGGTGGTCTCGCGCTGGTTGGTGATGCCGAGCGCGGCGAGGTCACCCGCGGTCAGGTTCGCCTTGTTGAGCGCGGTGGCGATGACCGAGCGGGTGCGTTCCCAGATCTCGGTGGCGTCGTGCTCGACCCAGCCGGGCTTCGGCAGGATCTGCTCGTGCTCGAGCTGGTGGCGGGCGATCTCGTTGCCGCCGTGGTCGAAGATCATGAAGCGGGTGCTGGTGGTGCCCTGGTCGACGGCACCGACGAAGTCCGGCATGGTCGTGCTCCTTCTCAGGCGGCGGTCTCGAAGTCCTTGGCGGGCATGGCGTCCAGCGGGTCCCCGGCGGGCAGGTGGCGCTCGATGAGGAACTTGTAGATCGCGCCGCCGATCACCGCGCCGAGCACGGGTGCCACGATCGGGATCCACCAATAGGGGAAGCCGTACTGGTCGGACCACGCCGTGTCGTAGCCGGTCAGCCAGGAGGCCAGGCGCGGGCCGAAGTCGCGGGCGGGGTTGATGGCGTAGCCGGCGTTGGTGCCCCAGGCCATGCCGATCGCGACGACGAGGAAGCCGACGACGACCGGGGCCAGGTTCGCGCCCGGCGAGGTGTTGCGGAGGTCGGTGATCGCGAAGATCACCAGGACGAGGATCGCGGTGCCGATGATCTGGTCGCGGAAGGCGCCCCAGTCACCCACCGGGAGCGTGCCGTTGCCCGGAAGGGTGGAGAACACGCCTTGGGTCTTGATCGTGTGGCCGGGGTCCTTGGCGTTGAGCACCTCGGTGTAGTTCCAGCGCACGAGCAGGGCGGCGAGGAACGCGCCGGCGGTCTGCGCCAGGGCGTAGGGGGCGACCTTGCGCCATTCGAAGCCCTTGAACACGGCGAGGGCGACGGTCACGGCCGGGTTCAGGTGCGCGCCGCTGATCCGCGAAGCGACGTAGACACCGAGCGTGACACCGAGGCCCCAGGCCCAGGCGATGCTGTCGTGGTCCCCGATGCCCGCGGCGGCGACCTGCGCCACCACCCCGCACCCGAACAGGATGAGGATCATCGTCCCCACGAACTCGGCGGCCATTTCGCCGGCGAGCCCGCGGGCCTTGAGGTTTCGCACCATTGCTTTCCTCCACAAAGGACCGTTCGTTCCCCCTGGTGGGTTCAGCCAAGCCCGCCGGTCACCGTCGGTCAACGGACGCCGGTCGGCATTGTCGAACGACTGATGTGGATGTTCGACATTGTCGAATCGGGGCCGGTCGGGTTAGGTTGGCGCCGTGCCCGGTCCGATCCAGTCCATCGAGCGCGCCGCCGCGATCCTGCGCTTGCTGGCGCGCGGCTCGGGCCGCCTGGGCGTCGGCGAGATCGCCGAATCGCTCGAGCTGGCCAAGGGCACCGCGCACGGGATCCTGCGCACGCTGCAGGGCGTCGGGTTCGTCGAGCAGGACCGCGATTCGGGCAAGTACCAGCTCGGCGCGGCGCTGCTGCACCTGGGGACGAGCTACCTGGACGTCAACGAGCTGCGGTCGCGGGCGATCAACTGGGCGGACGCGCTGGCCGCGCGCAGCGGCGAGGCCGTCCGGATCGGCGCGCCGCTGGAGGGCCGGGTGCTGGTGGTGCACCACGTGTTCCGGCCGGACGACAGCCTGCAGACCCTGGACGTCGGCACGCTGCTGCCGCTGCACGCGACCGCGCTGGGCAAGGTCCTGCTGGCCTACGACACGACGCTGAAGGCGACCCCGGAGTCCTACACCCGCCGCACGCTGGTCACCCAGACGGCGATCAAGCGCGCGTGTGCGAAGGTACGCGAGGCGGGCTGGGCGGTGGAGAACGGCGAGATGATCTCGAGCGAGGCGGGGATCGCGGCCCCGATCCGCGGCCACGGCGGCATCGTGGTGGGCGCGATCGGCGTGTCCGGCGCGGTGGAGCGCATCTGCGAGCCGGACGGCGGCCCGAGCCCGCGCCTGCTCGGCCACGTTCGCGACGCGGCCCGCGCGGTCTCCCGCGACCTGGGTGCGTCCCGGTGGTGACGGAGGTGCGCGTGGCCGCCATCGGCTCGGCCGCGCCCGGCCCGATCGGCACGGAGGTGAGCACGTGGTCCAGCGGTACGTGATGTCCATCGACCAGGGCACCACCTCCACCCGGTGCATCCTGTTCGACGCGCGCGGGCGGCTCGTGTCGGTCGTGCAGCGGGAGCACCAGCAGCACTTCCCGCGCCCCGGCTGGGTCGAGCACGACGCCGTCGAGATCTGGCGGAACGTCTCGCGGATCGTGCCGCAGGCCCTGGCCGACGCCGGCGCCACCGCGGAGCAGGTCGTCGGCCTCGGGATCGCCAACCAGCGGGAGACCACCGTCCTGTGGGACCGGCACACCGGCAACCCGATCGGGCGCGCGATCGTCTGGCAGGACACCCGCACCGACGCCATGCTCGAGCAGCTCGCCCGGGAGCCGGGCGCCGACCGCGTCCGGCAGTTGTGCGGCCTCCCGCTGGCGACGTACTTCTCGGCGCCGCGCGTCCGCTGGCTGCTCGAACGCACGCCCGGCCTGCGCGAACGCGCCGAACGCGGCGACGTCCTCTTCGGCACCATCGAGAGCTGGCTGATCTGGAACCTCACCGGCGGCGCCGAGGGCGGCGTGCACGTCACCGACGTCACCAACGCCTCGCGCACCATGCTGATGAACCTGCGCACCCTCACCTGGGACGACGAGCTCCTCGACTTCTTCGACGTCCCGCGCGCGATGCTGCCGGAGATCCGGTCGTCGACGGAGGTCTACGGCACCACCACCAGGGTCGTGCCCGGCATCCGGATCGCCGCGGCGCTCGGCGACCAGCAGGCGGCACTGTTCGGCCAGACGTGCTTCGCGCCCGGCGAGGCGAAGTGCACCTACGGCACGGGCAGCTTCCTGCTGCTCAACACCGGCTCGACACCCGTGCTGTCCACCCACGGCATGCTCACCACGGTCGGCTTCAAGATCGGCGACGAGCCGGCGGTGTACGCGCTCGAGGGGTCGATCGCCGTCACCGGGTCGCTCGTGCAGTGGTTCCGCGACGGCCTGGAACTGATCGGCAGCGCACCGGAGATCGAGACCCTCGCGAGGACGGTCGAGGACAACGGCGGCTGCTACATCGTGCCCGCGTTCTCCGGGCTGTTCGCGCCGCACTGGCACAGCGAGGCGCGCGGCGTGATCGCCGGGCTGACGTCGTACATCACGAAGGGCCACTTGGCCCGGGCGGTCCTGGAAGCGACCGGCTGGCAGACCCGCGAGGTCGTCGACGCGATGAACGCCGACTCGGGCCTGGCCCTGAAGACGCTCAAGGTCGACGGCGGGATGACCGCCGACAACCTGCTGATGCAGTTCGTCGCGGACGTCCTCGACGTGCCGGTGGTCCGCCCGATGGTGGCGGAGACGGTGTCGCTCGGCGCGGCGTACGCGGCGGGGCTCTCCGTCGGGTACTGGCCGGACCTGGAGGGGTTGCGGCGCAACTGGCACCGGGCCGGGCAGTGGCTGCCGGCGATGGACCCGGCTCGCCGCGACTCCGAGTACGGGCACTGGCGGCAAGCGGTCGAGCTGACGTTCGGCTGGATGCGGCCGGGCCCGGCCGCCGTCGCGCCCGGCTCCGACCTGGTCGAGGTGCTGCTGGCCGACCACCGCCGGTTCGAGCAGCTGTTCCGGGACCTGCGCAACACCGAGGCCGACCGCCCGGCCCTGGTCGCGGAGCTGGCGGCCCTGCTGGTCGCCCACGCGACGGCGACCGAGCGGATCGTCCGCCCGGACTCCCCCGGCGTTTCGTTCTCCGGCGACCTCCTGGCCGTCCTCGAAGCCGACGACTTCGAGAAGTCCCTGCTGCGCTTGGAGAACATCGTGGACGCGCACGTCCGCGGCGAGGAACGCGGACTGCTGAACGAGCTGCGCCGCACGATGTCCACTTCGGACCGGACGGGCCTGGGGCGGGCGTTCGTGGCGGAGCGCCGCCGTCAGCTGGGCCTCGACTGCGGCAACGCCGACCACCTCCGCGACCTCGGCGACCGGCTGACGCTCTAGAGGTACCCCGGAAAGGGTTGCGCTGAGTGTGGCCGGGTTTCGGGTGATGAACGAGTCGTTCACCGCGACCGGCGTCAGGGCGCCGGCAAAGTCGCGTTTGCTGGGCGGGATGTCATGAAAGAGTCGTTCATGACGCTGGACGACAGGAAAGAGTCGTTCATGACGTCGCCAACCCCCGCCGACCGGCGTGGTGAACGAGTCGTTCACCACGGTCTGCCCGGTGCGGATCCCGCGCGCGGGGGCAACGTAGGGCGCGCGACCTCGCACCGCCGGGAGCAGGTGACCAAGTCCTGGTCCACCCTGCTGCTCACTCACGACCGGCTCGGACGGCTGCTTTCCCGCACCACCAGCTCGGCCCGGACCACTCCGCCACCCGGCGTCGTGAGACCGTCGATCCGGGCGGCGAGCACCGCCAGCGTCTGCCGGCCCGCCGCGACGAAGTCCTGGCGGACCGTCGTCAGCGGAGGCGCGAAGTACGCCGCCTCGGGGACGTCGTCGAAGCCGACGACGTGGGCGTCGCGCGGGACCCGGACCCCCGCTTCGGTGAACGCCGCGAGCAGGCCGAGGGCCATGTGGTCGTTGGCCGTGAACACCGCGCACATCCGGACCTCGACGGCGAGCGACTGCCCGGCCCGGTACCCGGAACGGGCCGACCAGTCGCCGCGGACCACCGGCGGTACGTCCGCGCCGTGCCGCTCCAGGGTCTCGCGCCAGCCGCGCTCGCGGGCACGGGCGATCGGCGCTTCCTCCGGGCCGCCCACGTGCCAGACCGTCGGGTGGCCGATTTCGAGGAGGTGCTCGGTGGCCCGTCTCGCGCCGTCGTACTGATCGGCCGCCGCGGCCGGGACGAGCGGGACCGCGGTGACCGGCGGGGGCTCGGCGAACAGGTGCGGGTCGAGCAGGATGATTCCCGCCACGCCCTGCAGCCGCAGGCCGGACACGGCGGCCGGCACCGCGGAGCGGCCGCGCCCCGGCACGCTGAAGACGACGAGGGCGTACCCGTGTTCCCGCGCCGCCGCGCGCAGGCCGTTGAGGACCGGCCCCGACGCGGCGGTTCCCGTGGCGAGCACGCCGAGCGTGCCCCGCGGGACCGGAGTGCGGAGGGGACCTGCGTCGTCCACGGGCATGCCGCCGATGTTAACGATCACACCAACGGACGTGAACTTCCTTCACTTTCCATAAATAACGAAACGATAACGCGCGGATGCGGCCTTGAACCGGCCTCGCGCCACGGCCGTTTCAGCCAGTGCCGGAACCAGTGAAACCCGGCGCGGTTCCCCGATTTCCGCGCCCCGCGGTGGCACTCCCCCGGGTTCCGCGCGTCTCCCACCGGGCACGCCGAGTGATTCCGTCGTGCCCGGAAAACCGAAGAAGGTGACCATGCCCCGGAAAACCTCCCCCGTCACGGGCAGACATCGCATCACCCGCCGCACCAAGATCGCGACCGGCGGTCTCGCCCTCGCGCTCGCGGTCGGCGGCATCGTCGTCGCGACCACGGCCGGGCGCACCGGCGAAGCCAGCGCCGATCCCGCCGACGCGTCGTTCTTCCTCGACATCGCGAAGGTGCCCTCCGGTGTTAACGTGAACAAGGCGCTGCAGCAGAAGGGCGCGCGCGGCACGTTCACGGTGAACTGCGGGCGCAACGAGAACCAGCACTTCAACCCCGACAACTTCATCGCGCAGCCCGGCGTCCGCAACGGCGCCCAGCACCTGCACGACTACGTCGGCAACCTCTCGACGAACGCCGACTCGAACAACAAGAGCCTCGCCAAGGCCGGCACCACCTGCCGCAACGGCGACAAGTCCGCCTACTTCTGGCCCGTCGTCCGCATCGACACCGGCGACGAGGACAAGAACCCTCCCGCCACCCAGCCCGACCGCGCCGGCAGCGCGGCCGACAAGGCCGGCAGCCGGGTCGACTGCCCGGACGTCGCGAGCAAGCTCCCCGACGTCCCCGACCAGGCCATGGACGAGGTGAACCGCAACCTCGACCTGCTCGACAAGCAGATCGACGAGGCCAACGCGCGGATCGCGAAGGGCGACCTGAAGACGCCCCAGGACATCCAGAACGCCGTCGTCGGACCGCTGAAGGACAAGCGCGCCGCGACGATCGACCGGATCGCCATCGCCATCGGCCGCCGGGCGGCGAAGCCGACCAACCTGGGCGGGCTCGCGCCCTGCGTCCTCAAGCAGAACGGCCAGGGCGGGCTCGACAACGGCGGTCAGAACAGCACCGGCCAGCCCGCCGAACTGCCCGGCGTCAACGACCGGAACGAGGTCGCGGACAACGACGGCGAGATCCAGCGCGTCCGCTCGGCGACCATCACGTTCACCAGCGGCGGCGCGAACAAGGTCGTCGCGATGCCGCAGTTCCTCCGCATCCTCTACGGCGACGCCAAGCAGAGCACCAACGGCCCCGCCAACGCCCGGCCGAGCTGGACGTGCACCGGGTTCGAGGACCGGCTGACCGACCACTACCCGATCTGCCCGGCGAACAGCAAGGTCGAGCGCATCCACGCCTTCCCGAACTGCTGGGACGGCAAGAACATCGACAGCGCCAACCACCGGACGCACATCGTCTTCGCCGATCAGCAGGGCAAGTGCCCGCAGGGGTTCAAGAACGTGCCGCAGCTGGTGATGAAGCTGGTCTACGACATCCCGCACGACATCCAGGTGAAGGGACAGTACAAGGTGGACGCCTTCCCCCAGGAGAAGCACAACCCCCGCTCGGATCACGACGACTTCGCGAACGTCATGGGCCAGCGGCTGATGAACCAGGTGGTCAACTGCATCAACACCGGACGGAGCTGCAAGCAGTAGCGGCTCAGGACGCGGTGACCGAGTAGCTGTTCGCGGCGAAGTCCAGTCCACCGGCGGACGAGGTGATCTCGAAGCCGAACTGGACTTCGCCGAGCGTCACGTCGCCGAACCACCCGCGGGCGCGGATCCAGTTCAGCACGGCCAGGACGTCGACCGTGCCCGCGTTGGTGTTCGAGGTGCGGACGAACGAGAACACCGCGTTCGAGCCGTTCGATCCCCGGTAGACGTCCCAGGTGTGCCCGCCCACCGTCGCGGTGGCCTGCTTGCTCCCGAGCGGGCCCACCGCACCCTGCTTGTTCATCCACAGCATGGTTTCGTAGGCGTTGTTGTCCGCCCAGATGTCGTAGGCGGTCTCGTACGCGCCGCTGCCGGGGCGGGTCACCGAGAAACTGCTGGACACGCGGCTCAGTGCACCGAGCTTCTTGCCGACGTTCTTCGCCGAATGCGGGTACGACTTCACGCCGCCGGTGTTCGGCTGATCCGACCAGACGCCCCAATTCGAGTACGAATTCGCCCAGATGGTCTGCGGGCCCGCGCCACCGCCCCAGACGTCGTTGCGGACGGTGTAACCGCCGTTGGACCAGGTCGCCCACTTGTCCGAAGACGACCACGTCGCCGCCGACGCGACACTCGCCGAGGTGGCCACCGAAGCCGCCACAGCAAGGGAAACCACCAGGAAACGCACGGCTTTGCGCATGGGTGAGGTCCTCCGTCGGCAAGGGATTCACCAGCACTATGAACGTCCGGTTACCGCCCGGTCAAGCAATTCGAGAACTTCGAAAAAGAAAGGGGCTTTCCCGTCGAACGGGAAAGCCCCTTTCGACACCGAACTCAGGAAGCCGCGCGGCGTTTCGTCCAGATGTCGTACGCCACGGCCGCCAGCAGGACGACGCCCTTCACCAGCATCACCCGCTCGCTCGGCGCGCCGATCAGGGACATGCCGTTGTTGATCACGGCCATGATCAGGCCGCCGGTGATCGCGCCGACCACCTTGCCGACACCGCCCTGGACCGCCGCGCCGCCGATGAACGCCGCCGCGATCGCGTCCAGCTCGAAGTTCACCCCGGCCGTCGGGCCCGCCTGGTTGAGCCGGCCCGCGAAGATGATCCCGGCCAGGGCCGCCAGCACGCCCATGTTGACGAAGATCCAGAACGTCACCGACTTGACCTTGACGCCCGAGAGCGTCGCGGCCTGCAGGTTGCCGCCGACGGCGTAGATGTGCCGGCCGAACACCGACTTCCCGGCCACCAGCGAGTAGCCGAGCACCAGCACCGCCAGCAGGATGAGCACCCACGGCAGGTTCTTGAACCGCGCGAGCTGCACCACGAGGGCGAGCACCAGCACCGCGATCCCGACGATCTTGAGCACGAACACCGGCAGCGGGTCGACGTCCTGGCCGTAGCCCAGGCGTGCCGAGCGCTTGCGCCACTGGGTGAACGCGATCCCGGCCACCGCGGCGACGCCGGCGAGCAGCGAGACCAGGTCGGCGCCGCCGAGCGGGCCGAGGCCGATGTTGCCCAGGTAGCCGTCGGTGAAGCCGTTGGACAGCGTGCGGATCGCGTCCGGGAACGGGCCGATGCCCTGGTTGCCCAGCACCGTCAGGGTGAGCGCCCGGAACGCCAGCATCCCGGCCAGCGTCACGATGAACGCCGGGATGCCGAAGTAGGCGACCCAGTAGCCCTGCCACGCGCCGATCACCGCGCCGACGACGAGGGTGACCAGCACCGCCCAGAACCACGGCAGGTGCCAGTTCACCATCAGCACCGCCGACACCGCGCCGGTCATCGCGACGACCGACCCGGCGGACAGGTCGATGTGCCCGGAGATGATCACCAGGATCATCCCGATCGCGAGGATCAGCACGTAGCTGTTCTGCACGATGATGTTGGAGATGTTCTGCGGTTCCAGCAGCGCGCCGCCGGTGAGCACCTCGAACAGGACCACGATCAGCGCGAACGCGACGTAGATGCCGCTCTGGCGCGGGTTGATCGAGATCCGCCGGGCGGAGCGCTCGGCCGGGGGCGCGGCGGGCCGCGCTTCGGTCGTGGTCATTGCCGTTCCTTGGTCATGTACTGCATGAGCAGTTCCTGGGTGGCTTCTTCGCGGGTCGCCTCGCCGGTGATCCGGCCCGCCGACAACGCGTAGATCCGGTCGCAGAGCCCGAGCAGCTCCGGCAGCTCGGAGGAGATGACCAGCACGGCCTTCCCCTGCGCGGCGAGGGAGTTGATGATCGTGTAGATCTCGAACTTCGCGCCGACGTCGATGCCGCGGGTCGGCTCGTCGAGGATCAGCACGTCCGGGTCGGTGAAGATCCACTTGGCCAGCACGACCTTCTGCTGGTTGCCGCCGGAGAGCTTCCCGGTCACGCTGCGCACGCTGGGCGCCTTGATCCGCAGGTCGCGGCGGAACCCGACCGCCGTGTCGTGCTCGGCGTGCTCGTTCACCCAGCCGCGCTTGGCCAGCTTGCCGAGTCCCGCCGCGGACACGTTGCGCTGGATGTCCTCGATCAGGTTGAGCCCGTAGCGCTTGCGGTCCTCGGTGGCGTAGGCGATGCCGTGGCGGACGGCGTCGCGCACCGACCGGACGTCGATCTCCTCGCCGTGCTTGAGGATCCGGCCGGAGATGTCCTTGCCGTAGGACCGGCCGAACACGCTCATCGCGAGCTCGGTCCGGCCCGCGCCCATCAGCCCGGCGAGGCCGACGATCTCCCCGCGCCGCAGCGAGAGCGACGCGTTGTCGACGACGACCCGGCCGGCCTGGGTGGGGCTGTGCACGGTCCAGTCCTCGATCCGCAGCACCTCTTCGCCGATGTCCGGCTCCCGGGGCGGGAACCGGTGCTCGAGGTCGCGCCCGACCATCCCGGTGATGATCCGTTCTTCGGTCAGCCCGGCCGCTTCGAGGGTGTCGATCGTGCGGCCGTCGCGCAGGATCGTGACGGTGTCGGCGATCGCGGTCACCTCGCCGAGCTTGTGCGAGATGATCACGCACGTCACGCCGTCGGCGCGCAGTCCGCGCAGCAGGTCCAGCAGGTGCGCCGAGTCCTCGTCGTTGAGCGCCGCGGTGGGCTCGTCGAGGATCAGCAACCGGACCTCTTTGGACAGTGCCTTGGCGATCTCGACGAGCTGCTGCTTGCCGACGCCGAGGTCCCGCACCGGGGTGACCGGGTTTTCGGCGAGGCCGACGCGCTTGAGCAGCGCGCCGGCCTCGTGGTTGGTGCGGTTCCAGTCGATCCAGCCCCGCTTGCCGCGTTCGTTGCCGAGGAAGATGTTCTCGGCGATCGAGAGCTGCCCGCACAGCGCGAGCTCCTGGTGGATGATGACGATTCCGTGCCGCTCGCTGTCGCGCACCGAACCGAACTCACACCGCTGCCCGTCGAAGTGGATCTCACCGTCGTACGTCCCGTGCGGGTAGACGCCGGAGAGCACCTTCATCAAGGTGGACTTCCCGGCGCCGTTCTCCCCGCAGATCGCGTGGATCTCGCCGCTGTTCACGGAAAGGGTGACGTCCGACAGCGCCTTGACCCCGGGGAAGGTCTTGGTGATCCCGCGCATGCCGAGCAGTTCGGTCATTTCAGCTGACCTGCCGTGTAGTAGCCCGAGTCGACGAGTTCCTTCTGGTAGTTGGCCTTGTCCACGGTGACCGGCTGCAGCAGGAAGGACGGGACGACCTTCTTGCCGTTGTCGTAGTCGGTGGTGTTGTTGACCTCGGGCTTGCCGCCCTTGAGCACCGCGTCGGCCATCTTCACCGTGGTGTCGGCGAGGATGCGGGTGTCCTTGAAGACCGTCGAGTACTGCTCACCGGCGATGATGGACTTGACCGAGGCGACCTCGGCGTCCTGCCCGGTGACGATCGCGTACGGCTGGCCGGCGGTGCCGTAGCCGTTGCTCTTCAGCGCCGACAGGATGCCGATCGAGAGGCCGTCGTACGGGGAAAGCACGCCCGCGACCTTCGCGCCACCGGTGTAGGTCTTGGTCAGCAGGTCCTCCATGCGCCGCTGCGCGGTGGCCGGGTCCCAGCGCAGGATGGCCGCGCGGGCGAAGTCGGTCTGCCCGCTCTTGACGACCAGCTTGCCGCTGTCCATCAGCGGCTTGAGGACGGACATCGCGCCGTTGAAGAAGAACGTGGCGTTGTTGTCGTCCGGCGAACCGGCGAACAGCTCGATGTTGAACGGTCCCGGGCCGGTGCCCAGACCCTTGACCAGCGAGTTCGCCTGCTCGACGCCGACCTTGAAGTTGTCGAAGGTGGCGTAGTAGTCGACGTTGGGCGAGTTGCGGATCAGCCGGTCGTAGGCGATGACCGGGATCTTCTTGTCCGCGGCCTCCTGCAGCTGGGTGGTGATGGCGGTGCCGTCGATCGAGGCGATGACCAGGAGCTTCGCGCCCTTGGTGATCTGGTTCTCGATCTGGTTCACCTGCGTCGGGATGTCGTTCTCGGCGTACTGCAGGTCGACCTTGTAGCCGAGCTTCTCCAGCGCCGACTTGATGTTGTCGCCGTCGTGGATCCAGCGTTCCGACGACTTCGTCGGCATGGTGACGCCGACCAGTCCACCGGCCGCGCCACCGGCACTGGGTGCGGCCGCCGCCTGGTCGGCGGTCTTCTCGCTCGAGCCGCACGCCGACAGCGTCAGCACGAGTCCCGCGGCGGCGATCCCCGCGAGTGTTCTGGTGAACTTCATTGTTCCTTCTTCCTTTCTCGACAAGCCTGGGTCAGAAACCGACGGCCAGGCGGTGGTACGCCTGGTTCCAGCGGATGCGGTCGGCGAAGCCGTGCGGCGTGGTGTCCTTGTCGATCACCAGCAGCTCGACGCCGAGCAGGTTCGCGAAGTCGCGAAGGGTTTCGGTGCCCACGGCCTGGGTGAGCACGGTGTGGTGCGGGCCGCCCGCGGTGATCCACGACTCGGCGGACGTCGACAGCGATGGCGCCGGCTCCCACACCGCCCGCGCGACGGGCAGGTTCGGCAGGGGCTCGTCCGGCGCGACGACCTCGATCTCGTTGGCCACCAGCCGGAAGCGGTCGCCGAGGTCGACCAGGCCGAGGGTGACGCCGGGGCCGGGGGCGGCGTCGAACACCAGCCGCACCGGGTCCTCGCGGCCGCCGATGCCGAGCGGGTGGATCTCGCACGACGGCTTCGCGGCCGCGATGCTCGGGCAGACCTCGAGCATGTGCGCGCCGAGGATCTTCGGCGTGCCCGGGCCGAAGTGGTAGGTGTAGTCCTCCATGAACGACGTGCCCCGCTCGGCACCCGCGCCCATCGCCTTGACCGCGGCCAGCAGCGCGGACGTCTTCCAGTCGCCCTCGCCGCCGAAGCCGTAGCCGTCGGCCATCAGCCGCTGGACCGCGAGCCCGGGCAGCTGGCGGAGGCCGCCGAGGTCCTCGAAGTTCGTGGTGAACGCGCCGAACCCGCCGTCGGTGAGGAACTTCCGCAGCCCGGCTTCGATCTTCGCGGCGTAGCGCAGCGACTCGTGCCGCGCTCCCCCGGCCGCCAGCTCCGGCACCACCGCGTAGTCCTCGGCGTACCGCGCCACGAGATCGTCTACATCGGACACGGTGTCGACCAGCTCGACCAGGTCGTTGACGCCGTAGGTGTTGACCGAGACGCCGAACCGCAGCTCGGCTTCGACCTTGTCCCCCTCGGTGACGGCGACGTCGCGCATGTTGTCGCCGAACCGGGCGAGCCGCAGGGTGCGCAGGTGGTCGGCGCCGATCGCCGCCCGCGCCCACGCGTCGATCCGCGCGACGACGACCGGGTCGGAGACGTGCCCGGCGACCGTCTTGCGCGGGACGCCGAGGCGCGTCTGGATGAACCCGAACTCACGGTCGCCGTGCGCGGCCTGGTTGAGGTTCATGAAGTCCATGTCGATCGTGGACCACGGCAGCGCCTCGTTGAGCTGGGTGTGCAGGTGCAGCAGCGGCTTGCGCAGCGCGTCCAGCCCGGTGATCCACATCTTCGCGGGCGAGAAGGTGTGCATCCACGCGATCACGCCGACGCAGGCGGCGTCGGCGTTGGCCTCCTGCAGGACCCGCCGGATCGACGACGCTTCGGTCAGCACCGGCTTGCCGACGATCTCGGCCGGGAGCCCGCCGGAAGCGGCCAGGAGCTGCTGGATGCGCAGGGACTGGCCGGCGACCTGTTCGAGGGTCTCCTCGCCGTAGAGGGCCTGGCTGCCGGTGAGGAACCAGAGCTGGGGTTTCGACGCGCGGGTCATCGTTCTCCTAGAAACGTTTCAGTGCTGGCCGTAGACGTTCTGGTACCGGGCGTAGAGCCGGTCGACGTCCTCGGGAGGGAGGGGTTCGGGCGTGCCGAGCTCGAAGGCCTTGTGCACGGTGCGGGCGACGTCCTCGACCAGCACCGCGGCCTTGACCGCGTCCCGCGCCGTGCGGCCGACGGTGAACGGGCCGTGGTTGCGCATCAGTACCGCGCGGGAGCGGCTCGTGCGCAGCGTTTCGACGATGCCGCGGCCGATGGAGTCGTCGCCGATCAGGGCGAACGGCCCGACCGGGACCGGTCCGCCGAACTCGTCGGCGATCATCGTGAGCACGCACGGGATCGGCTCGCCGCGGGCGGCCCACGCCGTCGCGTACGTCGAGTGCGTGTGGACGACGCCGCCGATCTCGGGCAGGTGCCGGTAGACGTAGGCGTGCGCGGCGGTGTCCGAGGACGGCGCGAGGTCGCCGTGCACCAGTTCCCCGTGCAGGTCGGTGACGACCATCGTGTCGGCGGACAGGTCGTCGTAGGACACGCCCGACGGCTTGATGACCATCAGCTCACGGCCGGGTACCCGGGCCGAGACGTTGCCCGCGGTCCAGATGACCAGCGCGTTGCGGGTCAGCTCGCCGTGGAGGTTCGCCACGGTCTCCCGGAGTTCGGCGACGGTGTCGAGGACTTCGCCGGTCAGCGACATCAGGACCGTCCTTTCGCCACGGCTCGGCGGCGGGCCGCGAGCCGGTGCATGACATCGTTGGCGCCACGGCCGAAGTAGTCGTGCAACGTCGTGTATTCGGCGTACAGCTCGTCGTAGGCGGCGACGTGCGCGGGCACCGGCTGGTAGACCGCGCGCTGGACCGAGCCCATCGCGGCGGCGGCCACGCGGATGTCCGGGTGGGCCCCGGCGGCGACGGCCGCGTGGATGGCCGAGCCGAGCGCCGGTCCCTGGTCGGAGCCGATGACCGACAGCGGGAGGTTCGTGACGTCGGCGTAGATCTGCATGAGCAGCGCGTTCTTGACCAGGCCGCCGGCGATGATCAGCTCGGTGACCGGGACGCCGGCCTCGCCGAACGTCTCGACGATCTTGCGGGTGCCGAACGCCGTGGCTTCGAGCAGGGCGCGGTAGGTGTCCTCGGCGCGGGTGGCCAGGGTCTGCCCGACGATGACACCGGACAGCTCGTGGTCGACCAGCACCGACCGGTTGCCGCTGTGCCAGTCCAACGCGACCAGGCCGTGCTCGCCGATCTCCTGCTGCGCGGCGAGGCGCGTCAGGTGCTCGTGGCCTTCGTAGGACGCCGGGACGCCGTGTTCGGCGAACCAGCCGAAGATGTCGCCGACACCGCTCTGCCCGGCTTCGTAGCCCCAGAGCCCGGGGACGATCCCGCCGTCGACGACCCCGCACATGCCGGGGACCTCGTGCAGTTCGGCGCCGTTCATGACGTGGCAGGTCGAGGTGCCCATGATCGCGACCATCTGGCCGGGCTCGACCGCGTTCGCCGCGGGCGCGGTGACGTGGGCGTCGACGTTGCCGACGGCGACGGCGATGCCTTCCGGCAGCCCGGTCCAGGCCGCGGCCTCCGCCGACAGCGAACCCGCGCGCGAGCCCAGCTGCCCCAGGGGGTGTTCCAGCTTGTCGGCCACGAAGGACTCGAAGCCCGGCGCCAGCTCGTGGAGGAAGTCGCGGCTGGGGTACTGGCCGTCCTGCAGGATGCCCTTGTACCCGGCCGTGCACGCGTTGCGGACGTACGCCCCGGTCAGCTGCCAGACGATCCAGTCGGCGGCCTCGACCCAGTGCCGCATCGCCGCGTAGACGTCCGGGGCCTCTTCGAAGACTTCGAGCCCCTTGGCGAACTCCCACTCCGAGGAGATCAGCCCGCCGTAGCGCGGCAGCCACTTCTCGCCGCGGGCGCGGGCCAGGTCGTTGATCCGGACGGCCTGCGGCTGGGCCGAGTGGTGCTTCCACAGCTTGACGTAGGCGTGGGGCTCGGCCTCGAACTCGGGCAGCTCGCACAGCGGCGTGCCGTCGGCGGTCGTCGGCACCATGGTGCACGCGGTGAAGTCGGTGCCGATGCCGACGACGTCGGCCGGGTCCACCCCCGCCGCGGTGATCGCGGCGGGGACGGCGGTGCGCAGCACCCCGACGTAGTCCGACGGCACCTGCAGCGCCCAGTCCGGCGGCAGGGCGCGGCCGGTGGCGGGCAGCGTCTCGTCGAGCACGCCGTGCGGGTACTCGAAGACCGCGCTGCCCAGCTCGGCGCCGTCGGCCACGCGCACGACCACCGCGCGCCCGGAGAGCGTGCCGAAGTCGACGCCCACGACGAGAGGGTCTGCTGACACTTCTGGTTCCTTTCTGGGATGGCTCATCGGCCGGTGATGACGAGCGTCGTCACGGAGTTCGCGGGCAAGGTCAGCTTCGACGTCGCCGCCAGCCCGGTGATCTCCCTGGTCTGCGGCACGATGGCGGTCGGCGCGGCGAGGCTGTTGCGCCCCGCCGGGTCGCCGGTGAGCGTGGTGAGCGTCCCGGTGCCGTCGACCGCGGTGACGCCGGTGAGCGCCAGCCGCGCGGTCTGCACCTGGCCGGTCGGGTTGACGAGCTTGACCGTGAACGTCTTCTTCCCGCCCTTGGTGGTCACGTTGACGACCTGCCGCAGCGGGCTGCCCTGGTTGAGGCGGCTGGTCACGATCTGCTTGCCGAGCGTGCTGGAGAACATCTGCTGCACCCAGTACGACGGCGAGCCGTAGCTGCTCCCGGCGTCGAAGCCGATCAGGTTGACCGGCCAGTTGGCCTGGTTCTCCTGCACCAGCACCGGCGCGTACATCGAGCCGATGACGACGTCGCTGTTGCGTTCGAGCCCGGTGAGGAACGCGGCCTCACCGATCGCCGCGGCCAGGGTGCCGGTGGGCCGGCCGTCTTGGGCGCCGTACTCGCCGACGAGGATCTCCGGGCCGCTGCGGTCGGCGGTGTCGTAGCGGGTCGAGTTGTCGGTGAACCACTGCGGCGACTGGTAGTAGTGGTCGTCTGCGGCGTCCGGGCGCACCCCGGTCGACGTGCTCGACGCGGCCCCGCCCTGCAGGCCGCCGGTGGTGGCGATGACCGTCAGCTGCGGGTACTTCGCCTTGATCGCGTTGTACATGTCGGTGAAGCGCCAGGCGTAGCTGCCCGAGCCGTCGAACCAGTCCTCGTTGCCGACCTCGACGTAGTGCAGGTCGAAGGCGGCCGGGTGCCCGTCGGAGATCCGCTTGGCGCCCCACGTCGTGGAGGCGTCGCCGATGGCGTACTCGATTTCGTCGAGGGCCTCCTGGACGTACTGCGGGTAGTCGGCCTGGTCGACGTGCTGGCCGTTGAGCGTGTAGCCGGCGAACAGGGCCAAGAGCGGCTGGGCGCCGATGTCCTCGGACAGCTCGAGGTAGTCGAGGATGCCGAAGCCGTCGGTGGACCAGTAGCCCCACGCGGTGTTCTGGTGCCCGGGCCGGTCTTCCGGCTTGCCGATGGTGTTCTTCCAGGCGAACCGCGTGTCGAGCGTGTTGCCTTCGAGGTAGTTGCCGCCCGGGACGCGGAACAGGCCGAGCTTCATCGCCGCGAGCTTCTGCCCGAGGTCCAGGCGGACGCCGTGGTTCTTGAACGTCGGCGGGAACAGGGAGACCTGCTGGAACCACGCGTCCCCGGACAGGGCCTTCTTCCCCTTGTTCACCAGGGACACGACGATCCGGTTGTCGGTGGACGTCGTGATCGTCGACGGCGTGGTGAAGCTGAACGTCTGCTGTCCCCACGCCGCGCCGAGCTGGCCGTCCTTGCTCGCCAGGACCGTGCCGTCCGGCTTCTCCAGGCTGACGCGGACCGCGCCGGTCCAGGTCCCCTTCGCGAAGAAGCTGCCGGTGTACTTGGTGGCCGGTTTCGCGGCGACGCCGTAGTAGCCGACGTTGGCGGCGGCCACGCGCCCACCGGCCGGGACGGTGCCGGCGTGCAGCTTCAGCGAACGGTCGAGGGCGGTGTTGAGCGGGGTGGCGGTGTCGACCGCGTACGTGCCGGTCGCGCCCGCGGACGTGAGCAGCGACCAGTACGGGACCGGGGTGTCGCCCGCGCCGCTGTCGCGCTGGTAGGCCTCCTTGAAGGTGCGGTTGCGGACCAGTTCGGCGTAGAGGCCGCCTTCGACGGAGTGGCTGATGTCCTCGAGGATCGAGCCGTAGGTGGTCGGGCGGGTGTTGGCGCGGACGACGTTGGCGTCCACGGCCAGCTGGTTGGCGCCCGCGAGAGTGCCGATCTGCGCGGCGGTGAGCGGGAAGCGGCGAAGTTCGACCTCGTCGACCGCGCCGGTGAACCCGGACCCGACGGTGAACGGCGCCGCGGCGGTGCCCGAGGCCGGGCAGGCGGAGACGTCCAGCGTGGTACCGGTGGGCGTGCCGCAGGTGCTGGTGACCGCGGCCGCGTCGCCGTCGGCGTAGACGGTGAGCCGCTGCGAAGCGCGGTCGAGGACGACGGCGGCGTGGTGCCAGTTGCCGTCGGCGAGCCCGCCGCCCGTGGTGGTCACCTGGATCGTGCCGACGCGGGCGGTGAGCTTTCCGCCGGCCACGCCGAGGCCATAGCCGTCGCCGTGGTCGACGAGCGTGCCGTCCGCCGTCGTGCGGAACCAGGCGGCCAGGGAGAGCGAGCCGGTGCCCGTGTCGAACGCGGGTGAGGTGCCCATGTCCACAGTGGACTTGCCGTCGAGCTGGACGGCTTTGCCGGCCGCGCCGGCGGTCCACGTCGCGCCGCGGAGCGTGCCGTCGGCGGCGTTGGCCGACGCATCGCGCGCGACCGTGCCGGTGCCCTCGTCGAAGTGCCACGACCCGCTCGCGGCCAGGGCGGCGACGGCGGACGCGGTCAGCGGCGTCGGGTACGCGCGGACGTCGTCCACTCCCCCGGCGAACCAGTCGGCCGGGCCGCCGGCCCACTTGCCCCGTCCGATGACCAGGTGCCCGGCCGCGGTCCACGGCGTGGTGAACGGGACGCTCTGCTGCAGGGTTCCGTTGACGTACAGGGAAAGCGTGCCGGCACTACGACTGTAGACGCCGACGACGTGCTGCCACTGGTCGGTCTGCGCGGGCAGGGTGGACACGGCCGCGGACGACGCCGTGTCGCCGTCGGCCGCCCGGCGGGTGAACGCGAACCGGCCGTCGGCGGCGCGCTGGAGGTAGAAGCCGCTGATGGTCGAGCCGTCGATGCTCACGGCGGTCCGGAAGCCGGTGGCCGCCGAAGGCTTGACCCACGCGGACACCGAGAAGCTCTGCGCGGTGTCGACGACCGGGGCCGGGACGTCGAGGGCGGCATCGGTGCCGTCGAGCGTGACGCCGTGCGGGCCGACGACGCCGTCGCCCCAGGTGGCGCCGCCGGTCAGGGTCGCGGTGCGGGCGTCGAGGGAGTCGTCGGCCGCCGTCGTGCCGGTGCCTTCGTCGAGGGTCCAGTGCCCGGCGATGGCCAGGCGGGCGGCGTCGGCCGGGGTCAGGGCGCCCGAGTAGGCGCGGACGTCGTCGATCGTGCCGTCGACGTAGTCCACCGGGTTGCCGCCGTACTTGCCGCGGCCGATCACCAGGTGGCCGGAGCCGGCCCAGCCCGCCGGCGCGGACACCGTCGCCTGCCGGGTGCCGTCCACGTAGAGCGCCAGCGTCGACGCGGCGGCGTCGAACACGCCGGTGAGCTGGTACCACTGGCCGACGACGGGGTCGAAGTTCGCGCCCGCGACGACGCCGTCCGTCGGCGCGTCCCCGGCGAGGCGGGTGAAGGCGAACCGGCGCGAGTCGTCGCGGAACTGCAGGAAGAAGTTGCTGACCTGGTTGCCGTCGATGCTGACGAACGTCTGGTAGCCCGAGGTCTTGTCGAGCTTGACCCAGCTGCTGACGGAGAAGCTCTTGGTCGTGTCCAGCACGGGCGCGCCGGCGTCGGCGAAACCACTCGAACCGTCGGTCGTCAAGGCGCCGCCGCGGATGCCCGGGCCCCAGCCCGCGCCCGCGTTGAGAGTCGCGGGGTGGTCCCCCGCGGTGTCGGCGGCGGTCGTCCCGCTGCCTTCGTCGAACGTCCAGTGCCCGGCCAACGCCGGGTCGGGGTCGGCCGCGGCGGCGGCCGCGGTCACGGGCAGGGTGGAGAGCAGGGTCAGGGCCGCGAGGACGGCCAGGGAACGCCGGAATCTGTGGAGCATGGCTCTCCTTCGAGTGTGAGCGCTCACAGTCATCGGGTCCGTCGGGTCACGAGGCGTTGCAGGACGATGAAGACGAACAGGAGGGCCCCGGTGATGATCGAGGTCCACCAGGAGTTGAGGGTGCCGTCGAAGGTGATCAGCGTCTGGATGATGCCCAGCACCATGATCCCGAGCACGGTGCCCAGCACGTAGCCGGAGCCGCCGGTGAGGATGGTGCCGCCGATGACCACCGCGGCGATCGCGGTCAGCTCGAGACCCACGCCGTTGAGCGGGTCGCCGGAAGACTTGTACAGCACCAGGAGCAGCCCGCCGAGGGCCGAGCAGAACCCGCTGATCGTGTACACGGCGATCTTCGTGCGGCCGGTCTTGAGGCCCATCAGCATCGCCGACTGCGCGTTGCCGCCGATCGAGTAGACCGTGCGCCCGAACCGCGTGAAGGCCAGCACGTACACCGCGACGGCGACGACGACCAGGGCGGCGACCACGCTGATCGAGATGTGCAGCTCCCCGCCGAGCGGGATCTGCGTCTGGGCGAGGGTGGCGATCGTCGCGTTGTCGATCGAGTACGCCTCGGTGCTGATCGTGTAGCAGAGCCCGCGGGCGAAGAACATCCCGATCAGCGTCGCGATGAACGGCTGGATCTCGAAGAAGTGGATGAGCGCGCCCATCCCGGCGCCGAGCAGCGCGCCGACCACCAGCACCACCGCGATCGCCGCGTACGCCGGCCAGCCGTGCTTCTGCAGGAGGTCGCCGGAGATCACCGTGGACAGGGCGACCACCGAGCCGACGGACAGGTCGATGCCGCCGGTGAGGATCACGAACGTCATCCCGACCGCGACCACGAGCAGGAAGGCGTTGTTGATGAACAGGTCGAGCACGACCTGGCCGGACCCGAACGCGTCGTAGCTGGACGCGCCGAAGATGTAGGCCCCGACGAGCAGCGCCATCGTCGCGAGGATCGGGAGGTGCCGCTGCTGGGGCCGGTAGCCCTTGATGCGGGTGAGCGTGGTCATGCGGTGACCTCCACCTTCTCCGGAGCGGACGCGGGGGCCGGGGCGGCCGGGCGGGCCTTGCGGCGCCGGAGTTTGCGGCGGAAGGCGGGCGACTGCAGCAGGCACACCGCCAGCACGACCACGGCCTTGAACAGCATGATCGCCTCGGGCGGGATGCCGAGGGCGTAGACGGTGGTGGTCAGCGTCTGGATGAGCAGCGCGCCGATCACCGCCCCGCCCACGGAGAACCGGCCGCCGGTCAGCTGCGTGCCGCCGACGACGACGGCGAGGATCGCGTCCAGCTCGATGAACAGCCCGGCGTGGTTGGCGTCGGCGCTGTGCACGTTCGCGCTGATCATCAGCCCGGCGATACCCGCGCACAGCGCGCAGAAGACGTAGACGAGCCAGGTCAGCCGGGCCGAGCGGAGCCCGGCCAGCCGGCTGGCCTCCGGGTTGCCACCGACGGCCTCGACGAGCAGGCCGAGCGCGGAACGGCGGACCAGCAGCGACGCGAGCACGAACACGGCCAGGGCGATGAGGATCGCGCTCGGCAGCGTCAGCACGAACCCGCTGCCGATCCATTCGTACGGGGCGGAGTTGATCGTGATGATCTGCCCGCCGGAGATCAGCTGCGCGATCCCGCGGCCGGCGACCATGAGGATGAGCGTGGCGATGATCGGCTGGATGCCCAGTGCGGCGACGAGCCAGCCGTTCCACACCCCGAGCACCAGCGACAGGCCCAGCGCCAGCCCGACCGCGACGAGCGTGGCGCCCACGCCGTCGGGGTGGTCGGCGATCCACAGGCAGGCCAGCGAGCCGCTGATCGCGACGACCGCGCCCACCGAGAGGTCGATGCCGCGGGTGGCGATGACCAGCGTCATGCCGATCGCGATGAGGATCAGCGGGGCGCCGTTCTTCAGGATGTCGACGAGGTTCCCGTAGAGGTGCCCGTCCCGGAGCTCGATCTTGAAGAACGACGGGCTCGCGACGAGGTCGCCCAGCAACAGCACCAGCAACGCCACCACGGGCCAGAAGAGCCGCTTCTTCGTCAAGCCGGTCATGCCTGCACCCCTTCGGCCATCGTGGCCATGACGTCGTCCGCGGTGAGCCCCTGGTTTTCGCGCTTCGCCACCACTTTCCGGTCGCGCAGCACGACGACGCGGTGGCTCAGCCGGAGCACTTCCTCCAGCTCGGCGGAGATGTAGACGACGGCCATCCCGTCGGCCGAGAGCTGGGTGACCAGCCGCTGGATCTCCGTCTTGGCCCCGATGTCGATGCCGCGGGTCGGCTCGTCGAGGATGAGCAGCCGCGGCTCGGTGATGAGCCAGCGGGCCAGCAGCACCTTCTGCTGGTTGCCGCCGGAGAGGTTGCCGACGAGCGCCTCGGGGTCGGTGGGGCGGATGTCGAGCGTCTTGATGTACTTCTGCGCGATCTCGTCCTGACGGCGGCGCGAAAGCGGCCGCGCCCAGCCGCGGGAGGCCTGGAGCGCCAGGACGATGTTCTCCCGGACGGTCAGTTCCTCGACGAGCCCCTCGGACTTGCGGTTCTCCGAGAGGAACGCGATCCGGTGGTCGAGGCCGGCGCGTGGGGTGCGCAGGGAAGTGGCGTTGCCGTCGACCTTCACGGAACCGCTGTCGGCGTGGTCGGCGCCGAAGAGCAGCCGGGCCAGCTCGGTGCGGCCCGAACCCAGGAGCCCGGCCAGCCCGACGACCTCGCCGGCGTGGATGTCGAGGCTGAACGGCTCGACGCCGCCCTTGCGGCCGAGGTCCTCGGCGGACAGCAGCACCGGCGCGCCGGCGACCTCGGCCCGGGTCGGCCCGGAGTCCTCCAGGTCCTCGAGGACCTGCAGCTCCTTGCCGATCATCTTCGTCACGAGTTCGACGGGCGTGATGTCCGCCGTGCGGTACTCACCGATCAGCTTTCCGTTGCGCAGCACGGTCATCCGGTCGGCGACGGCGAAGACCTGGTCGATGAAGTGGGAGACGAACAGGATCGCCAGCCCCTGCTCGCGCAGGGACCGGACGACCTTCAGCAGCTGTTCGACCTCGCCGGTGTCCAAACTGGACGTCGGCTCGTCGAGCACCAGGACCCGCGCCTCGACGTCGAGGGCGCGGGCGATCGCGACCAGCTGCTGGACGGCGATCGAGCAGGTGCTCAGCTCGGCCGAGACGTCCACGTGGACGTCCAGCCGGGCGAGGAGCTCCTCGGCCCGCCGCCGCATCGGGCCCCACTGGATGCGGCCGAAGCGGCGGGGCTCCCGGCCGAGGCAGACGTTCTCCGCCACGGACAGGTTCGGGCAGAGGTTGACCTCCTGGTAGACCGTGCTGATCCCGGCCCGCTGGGCCTCGCCGGGACCGCCGAAAGCGACAGCGGTCCCGGCGAGGGTGATCGTGCCCGCGTCCACGCCGTACACCCCGGTCAGCACCTTGATCAGGGTGGACTTGCCGGCGCCGTTCTCGCCCATCAGCGCGTGGACCTCGCCCGGGAAGAGGCGGAAGTCGACGCCGTCGAGGGCGAGGACGCCGGGGAACTCCTTGCGGATGCCGGTCATGGTGAGCAGTTCGGTGGACACGGGGACCTCTCAGTACTGGCGCTGCGGCAGAGCGGCCTTCGCCGACGCCTGGTCGAACTCGGTCTCCTGGGTCTCGATGCGGGCGGGCACCTGCTCGCCGGCGGAGACCTTCTTCACCAGGTCCATCAGCTGCGGGCCGAGCAGCGGGTTGCACTCGACGACGTGGTTGATCTTGCCGTCGGCCAGTGCCTGCAGCGCGTCCTTCACGCCGTCGACCGAGACGATCTTGATGTCCTTGCCCGGGACCTTGCCCGCGGCTTCGATCGCCTCGATGGCGCCGAGCGCCATGTCGTCGTTGTGGGCGTAGAGGACGTCGATCTTGGGCTGGGACTTGAGGAAGGCCTCCATGACCTCCTTGCCCTTGGCGCGGGTGAACTCACCGGTCTGCGACGCGACGATCTTGTACTTCGGGTCCGCCGCGATGACGTCCGCGAAGCCCTTCTTGCGGTCGTTCGCCGGGGCCGAGCCCGTGGTGCCCTGCAGCTCGACGATGTTGACCTGGCCGGTGGCGCTGCCGAACTCCTTGGTCAGCCACTCCCCCGCCTTCTTGCCCTCGGCGATGAAGTCCGAGCCGAGGAAGGTCTTGTAGAGCGACTTGTCCGGCGAATCGATCGCCCGGTCGGTGAGGATGACCGGGATGTTGGCCGTCTTCGCCTCCTTGAGGACGGTTTCCCAGCCGGACTCCACCACCGGCGAGAAGGCGATGACCTTGACCTTCTGCTGGATGTAGGAGCGGATCGCGGAGATCTGGTTCTCCTGCTTCTGCTGCGCGTCGGAGAACTTGAGCTCGATCCCGGCGGTCTTGGCCGAGTCCTGGATCGACTTGGTGTTGGCCGTCCGCCACCCGCTCTCGGCGCCCACCTGGGCGAAGCCGAGCGTGATCGCCCCGCCGGAGCTGCCGGAGGACCCACCACTCCCGCAGGCGGTGAGCAGCACGAGTCCCGCTGCCGCGGCCGCCGCGGCGGCCCATCGCTTCTTCAGCACGTTCACTCCTCGATCGACGGTGATCATTTTTGTTAGCGTTAACATTCGGAGCTGGTCTTCTTCTGTCCGGCGCGGTGCGGCGCTAACGCGGGCCGGTGCTTTCGCGGACGATCAACTCGGGCACGACCAGGGCGCGCGCGTGCCGGTCGCCCCCGTCCATCCGCTGGGTGAGCAGGCCGAACGTGCGCCGGCCGACTTCGATGAAGTCCTGGCGCACCGTGGTCAGCGGCGGCGTGAAGTACGCCGCCTCGGGCACGTCGTCGAAGCCGGCGACCCGCACGTCCCGCGGCACCGAGACACCGGCTTCGGCGAACGCGCGGAGCAGGCCGAGCGCCATCTGGTCGTTGCCGGCGAAGACGGCGTCGAGCCGGCCCTCCTTGGCGAGGGATCGCCCCGCCTCGTAGCCGGAGCGCGAGCTCCAGTCACCGCGGATGACCTGCGGGACGTCCACGCCGTGGCGTTCCAGGGTCTCCCGCCAGCCGAGCTCGCGGTCACGGGCCTCCAGCCAGTCCTCCGGCCCGGCGACGTGCCAGACCGTCCGGTGCCCCAGGGCCAGCAGGTGTTCGGTGGCCCGGCGGGCGCCGTCGCGCTGGTCGACGGAGATCACCGGGACCG
Source organism: Amycolatopsis sp. cmx-4-37 (assembly GCA_049998055.1). Lineage (GTDB taxonomy): Bacteria > Actinomycetota > Actinomycetes > Mycobacteriales > Pseudonocardiaceae > Amycolatopsis. Next base: position 55,379 of record JAEBEK010000017.1, read on the forward strand.
GCGCGGCCTCCCCGCCCCCGACGGCGACGACCGGGAAGTCCGCGGGCGCGGCCTCCAGGGCGCGGCCCGCGGTGACGTGCGGGGCGATGACGATGATGCCCTCGACGGCCTGGCGGCGGAGGTTCTCCACCGCGTCGGCGATCGACGACCGGCCCGGCCGGCTCACGCTGGAGATCGTGATCGCGTACCCGGCTTCGCGGGCGGCGTTCTCGATGCCGTAGAGCGTGCTGGCCGGACCGTAGAGGTTGGACTCGAGGGCGACGACACCGAGCGTGCCGGTGCGTCCGGTGACGAGCGCGCGGGCCGCGGAGTTCGGGCGGTAGCCCAGTTCCTCGATGGCGGCGAGCACCCGGGCGCGGGTTTCGGGGCGCACCGGACCGGTCCCGTTGATGACCCGGGAGACGGTCATGTGCGACACGCCCGCCACGCCCGCGACGTCGGTCAGGCTGGGCTGCCGCGTACCGGCGGCGGTCACCCTGACGGGGCCGCCGGAGCGGGGTCGTTCGGCCACCGGCGTCCCCTTTCGTCCGCTTCGACGTGGTGTCTCAGTGGTCCCCGTCACCCGTTCGGGTGGCGGCGAGGAGTCAGTGTTAGCGATAACACCAACGGGGTCAAGACCGGGGTGCGTAACGGTCTCGTCACGTGCGCCGAAGGGGCTGCGGTTCGTGGCCGCACGGCTGGACCTGCGGGAAAGGTGGTTTGTTAATCACCGGGTGCCGGCGACCGCGGTGTTCAAGGCGCATGTTCGCGGGTTTTGAAGCACCGTTACAGGGCCAGCGAGGCCGCTACCGGGAGGTGATCGCTGCCCGTCGCGGGCAACGTCCACGCCGCCACCGGCCGCACCCCCGTCACGAAGACCTGGTCGATCCGGGCCATCGGCAGTCCGGCCGGCCAGCTGAACCCGAACCCGTCCCCGGCTTGGTCCTGCGCGTTCTCCATCCGCGCGGCGATGGGCGCCAGGGCCCGGTCGTCGGCCGTGCCGTTGAAGTCGCCGACCAGGACCGTGCGCGGCGACGGCTCCCCCGCCACCGCGTCGGCGAGCAGGCCGATCGCTTCGTCGCGGCCGGTCGCCGTGAAGCCCGAGTCGAGCCGGATCCGCACCGACGGCAGGTGCGCCACGAAGACCGCCACCGGGCCCTTCGGCGTGTCCACAGTGGTCCGCAGCGCGCGGGTCCACGGCATGATCGCCACCGGCCGCGTGTCCCGCAACGGCAACGTGCTCCAGATCCCGACCGTGCCCTGCACCGAATGGTGCGGGTAGCCGGCCGCGAGCGCGTCTTCGTACTTCGGGATCTCGGACTTCTTCAGCTCCTCCAACGCGATCACCTGCGCGCCCGAGGCGGCCAGGGCGCGCGCGGTGCCGGCCGGGTCCGGGTTCTCGTCGTTGACGTTGTGCGAGACGATCGTGAGATCGCCACCGGCTTCCGCCTTGTCGAACAGCCTGCCGCCGAAGGAGCCGCCCCAGACCAGCGCCGGCAGCAGCAGCGACACGAGCGCGAGCGCCGAACGCCGGACCAGCGCCGCCACCAGCAGCGGCAGCACGAGCAGGCCCGTCCACGGCAGGAACGTCTCCAGCAGGCTGCCGGCGTTGCCCACCCAGTTGGGCACCAGGGCGTGCGCGAGCACCAGCAGCGCCGTCAGCGCGGAGCACACCGCGATGACGCGGCCGCGGCGCCAGGTCCCGCGGTCCGGCACGGTCTCGAGCACTGCCGTCATCGAGTGGCCGCCGGGAGTTCGCGCTGGATCGCCGAGATGAGCGTCTCGCTGGTGTCGAGCGCGGCCCGCAGCCCTTGCGCCGGGCTGCCGCCGGGGTTCTGGTGCAGGACGACGCCGAGGATGAGCGCGCCGCCGGGGCCCTTCGCCGCCCACATCAGCGCGCCGCCGGCGGCGGTCGACGAACCGGTCTTCAGCCCGATCACCCCGTCCCGGCCGAGGAGGGTGTTCGTGTTGACGACGCCGGGGACGCCGTCGACGCGCAGGCTCGGCGTGGCGACGATTTCGCGGATCACCGAGTTGCGCATCACTTCGCGGGCCAGGCGCAGCTGGTCGGTGGCGGTGCTCGTGGTCGAGTCTTCGACACCGCTGGCGCCGGTGTAGGTCGTGCCGGTCATGCCGAGCGCGGCGGCCGCACGGTTCATCTTCTCGACGAAGCTCTCCTGGCTGCCGGCATCCCACCGCGCGAGCAGCCGGGCGGCGTTGTTGCCGGAGGGCACGAGCATCAGCGCCAGCAGGTCCCGCTCACTGACCTGCCTACCGGCCCGCAAGGCCACGGTCGACTCGTCACGGGACGTCGATTCGGCGTCGGCCTGGTCGTCGACGGTGATCATCGGGCCCGCTTGGCCCGCGGCGAGCGGGTGGTCCTTGAGCACGACGTGGGCGGTCATCACCTTGGTGACGCTCGCGATCGGCACCGGCCGCTGTTCCCCGCGGCTGCCGAGCGAGCCCAGGCCCTGGACCTCGGCGCTGGCCTGCCCTTCGGCCGGCCACGGCAGCGGCAGGTCGACGACGGGCCGCGCGGCACTCGCGCGGCCGTCGACGGTCGGCGGGAAGAGGACCCAGCAGGCCACGGCGAGAGCCACCGCCACGGCGGCGGCGACCCCGCCGGCGACAGGTGGGATGCGGGTACGGGCCATGGTTCTCCTCCGGGTGCCGGGGCGCTTCGTGAGCGCTCACCGATCACTCTGTCCGGAGAAGATCGCCGGGCCGTCGGGGTTGTTCGACAGGTCTGATCCAGAAATGTCCCGGTTCTGCACCAAAGCCCGGGTTCCGGAGGCCATGAACGACTCTTTCAGGGCGCCCGACGACATGAACGACCCGTTCATGACATCCGGAAGCCGCCCCGAGCCGGGACATGGCGCGGGACCGGCTCCCCGCCGCCGCGCACGGAGGGAAGCCGGTCCCGCTGGTCTGGACCCCTCAGCTCACGTGGACGTAGTCGACCACGAGCTGCTGCGGGAACTGGGTGCTGCCGTCGGGGTCGCCGGGCCAGTAGCCGCCGACCGCCAGGTTCAGGATCACGAAGAAGTCGTGGTTGAACACCCACTGGTTGCCGCCGACGTCGGCCGGGGTGCGGGTCTGGTACGCGTTGCCGTCCACCGACCAGACGATGCGGTCGGCGGACCAGTCGATCGCGTACGTGTGGAAGTCGTCGGAGAAGTTCGGCCCGTTGTAAGCCGCGCCGATGCCTGCCGAACCCGAGTAGCCCGGGCCGTGGATGGTGCCGTGCACGGTGTTCGGCTCGAACCCGACGTTCTCCATGATGTCGATCTCGCCGCACTGCGGCCAGCCGACGTTGCCGATGTCCGAACCCAGCATCCAGAACGCGGGCCACATGCCCTGCCCGCGCGGCAGCTTCATCCGCGCCTCGATGTGCCCGGACGCCGCGGTGAACTTGCCGGACGTGTTGAGCCGCGCCGACGTGTACTCACAGGCGCCGTACCAGCAGTTGTGGCCGCTGTTCTCCTTCTTCGCGGTGATCACGAGGTGGCCCTGGCCGTCGAGCGCCGCGTTGGCGGTGCCGTCGGTGTACCACTGCCGCTCGTGGTTGTTCACGTTGTCGCCGGTCTCGTGGACCCACTTCGAGCCGTCGACGCCGCTGCCCGACGGGCCGTCGAAGTCGTCGGTGAAGCTCGCGAGCGGTGCCGCGGGCGCGGCCGAGACCTGCGGTGCGGCCACCACGGCGCCTGCCACGAGCAGAGCCGCGGGCGCCACCAGCAGGCGCGTGGTCCGCCGCCATCGGGCGGAGTTCCTGGTCGACATCGTCGTCGCCCCTTCCGTTCCGCGGGCGACGGCTGGCGGCTCACCGGCACCCTATTTGTTGTGGATCGCAACAAAGTATGAACGGGTCCCTGGCGAAGAACAAGGCTAACCGGTCGGACATTTTCCGACCAGTACCCGATGGTCCGGACCACCGGGTACTTTCGGGCAAGTCACGCGGCCGAGCGCTGGATGCAGTCGAGGCCGATGCCCAGCGGCGTGGCCAGGTACTGGCAGATGTGGGACGCGCGGGCCGCGTCGGTCTGCGTGCACGACACCGGCACGCCGAGCAGTAGGCGTAGAACTGGGTCGGGTTGCCCGGGACCGGGTCCGCCGACGCCGGAGCCGCCGCGGCGACCACCGCGGAAACCGTGAGCGCAGCAGCCGTCGCCCAGGAAGCGATTCGGGTCTTCATCGTGCTCTCCTTCCGCAATCTCCCCTGCGGGCCAGGGGTTTGTGCTGAAGAAGATTCCCCCGTCCGGCGCGGGTTCACCTCCGGGTCACCGGAAAGTGTCACGCGGCCAGGCGGTGAACCGAACAATTCGTGAACTTCATTCTGCCTGATTCCGTCCGAACGTCGGTTATTCCGGACAGCTTCGATCACTTACGCTGGCGCTGCCCCGCCGTGGTCCCTGGAGGCTCCCGTGATGGCCGATCCGAACCGCCTCACCCGCCGCGGTTTTCTCGGCGGGGTCGCCGCCGCCGGCGCGCTCGGCGCCCTGCCGCCCGGCATGGCCGACGCCCTCGCCGGACCCCGGGTGTCCGGCAGCCTGGCCGATGTCGAGCACGTCGTGGTCCTCATGCAGGAGAACCGCTCGTTCGACCACTACTACGGCACGATGAAGGGCATCCGGGGCTACGGCGACCGCTCGGCGATCGTGCGGCCGAACGGCCAGGACGTGTTCCACCAGCCCGATTCCGGTCGCGGCGACGGGAAGTACCTCCTCCCGTTCCGGGCGGACACGACCAAAGTGGACGGTCAGGACCTCGGCGACCTCGGCCACTACGACGAGAACGACGGCTTCTTCGACCACGTCGCGCCGCCGATCGCGCCGTCCGGGACCGCCGGCGAGTACATCGGCGGCAAACCGATCGGCCTCGGCGCACGGGTGCCGATGACGGTGATCTCGCCGTGGAGCCGCGGCGGCTGGATCAGCTCCGAGGTCACCGACCACACGTCGGTCATCCGGTTCCTCGAACGCTGGACCGGCGTGGCCGAGCCGAACATCAGCGCGTGGCGCCGCGCGGTCTGCGGCGACCTGATGACGTGCTTCGACTTCGGCACCCCGAACGTGCAGATCCCCCTGCTGCCGGACACCGCCGCGCTGCGCAAGCAGGCCGACGACACCCAGCGGAAGCTGCCGAAACCGGCGCCGCCCGCGACCGGGAAGCAGCAGGTGCCGGTGCAGGAAGCCGGCACCCGCCGGCCCGCGCGCTCCCGTACCGCCCGCTGGTGACTACGTCGCTGAGCGCGGACCGCCAGATTCTCACCACGACGTTCGCCAACCAGGGCACCGCGGCCGTCCAGCTGATGGCCTACCGCCACGACGGCCAGACCGACGGGCCGTGGCCCTACGACGTCGCGCCCGGGGGCCAGGTGAGCGACACCTGGCGGATCCAGCTCTACGGCGGCGGCAAGTACGGCGTCGCGGTGCACGGGCCCAACCGGTTCCGCTGGGCCTTCGCCGGGGACGCGAACAGCGCGGGCGCGGGCGTCGACGTCCTCGGCGGGTACACGGCCGAGAACAAGCTGCGGCTGACCATGCGCAACGGCGGCACGATGGCCGTCGAGCTCACCATCACCGCCGACCACTACCGCACCGACGGCCCGTGGACGTACTCGCTCGCCGCCGGCCAGACGGTGACCGACGACTGGAACCCCGTCGCCTACGGTTCCGGCTGGTACGACCTGTCGGCGACGCTCGACGCCGACCCGAAGTTCCTCCGCCGGTTCAGCGGGCACGTCGAGACGGGCACCCCGAGCATCACCGGCTGATCTTGTTCATGTACTTGACTGCCGTTCACCTCATTGACGCATGTCACATCCGTGACCTATAAAGGGAACGTCCGGGTGTACGCCGCAGCACCCTCCGCTGTCCCCCACTCCGGAGGCCCCTGGTGTCCCCACGAAGTCGTCGTGCCGTCCTGCTCGGCGCGGCCACCGTTTCCGCCGCGCTCGCGCTGACCGGCGCGGTCACCGCGCAGGCCGCGGCGGCGAACCTGTCCGCCACGTTCGCACAGACCTCGGTCTGGACCGGGGGCTACGGCGCCGGCTACACGATCGCCAACCGCGGTGACGCGCCCGCCACCGGCTGGACCGTCGAGTTCGACCTGCCCGCCGGCACGTCGGTGAGCAGCTCGTGGAGCTCGGTGAGGACGCAGACCGGGCAGCACTACAAGTTCACCAACGCGGGCTTCAACGGCACGGTCAAGCCCGGCGCCACCACGAACTTCGGCTTCAACGTCGCCGGTTCCGGGCTGCCCTCCGGCTGCACGGTGAACGGGCTCCCGTGCGCAGGCGGCGGCCCGGTCACCACGACGCCGACGACCACCACCCCGCCACCGACGACGCCCACCACGACTCCCCCGCCCGCCGGGGACACCGTGAACGTCTCCACGGCGGCCCAGCTGCAGGCCGCGCTGGCCAACGCGACACCCGGGCAGGCGATCAAGCTGGCGGCCGGCACCTACCGCGGCTCGTTCGTCACGACGAAGGCCGGCACGGCGGCGAAGCCGATCACCCTTTCGGGCCCGGCGAACGCGATCCTGATCAACGACGGCCCGTCGGGCGACGCCCCGGACTGCCCGGCGCCGACCGCGGGCTGGGACTCCGGCTACGGCCTCTGGCTCTCCGGCGCGCCGTACTGGAACCTGACCGGCTTCACCGTGCAGGAGTCCAAGAAGGGCATCGTCGTCGACAACTCGCCGCACACCACGATCGACGGCGTGAACGTCAACCACGTCGACGAAGAAGCGATCCACTTCCGCCGCTCGTCGGCCGACAGCGTGCTGAAGAACTCGACGATCACCTACACCGGCCTGGTGCAGCCCGGCTACGGCGAAGGCGTGTACCTCGGCTCGGCCAACTCGAACTGGGCGTGCCACGGCAACTCCGGCGGCGTCGACCGCGGCGACCGGATCCAGGTGCTGGACAACCACATCGGCCCGTTCATCGCGGCCGAGCCCATCGACGTCAAGGAGGGGACGTTCACCGGCGTGATCCGCGGCAACACCTTCGACGGCCGCGGCATCTCCGGCGAGAACTCGGCGGACTCCTGGATCGACGTCAAGGGCATCGGCTACACGATCGAGAACAACACGGGCACGTTCGCCCCGCCGGGGGTGTTCGCCAACGGCTACGAAAACCACAACACGAGCACGTCCCCGTCGTTCGACAACGGCTGCGGCAACGTGTGGCGCGGCAACGAGTCCGACCTCGGCGGAGCCGGCGCCTACGCGATCAAGATCAGCTCGGTGTCGAAGTGCGCGGCCAACCCGAACGTGGTGTACGCGTCCAACACGGTCACGAACGCGACGGCGGGTCTCACGAACATCCCCGTCACGCCGTAGTCAGAGGTTCATGGCCGGCCACAGGGCCACCCAGGCGGTGGCGGCGAGCACTGCGCCCGCCGCCGCCGCGAGGAGGACCCGCCGCGGGCCTCGGGCGGGTTTCGCCGGTGTCTCGGTGTGGTCCATGAAGTCGATCATGAACCACCGGCGCGGATCCCGACACCCGGCGCGCCCGTCCGGGCGACCCCTGCGCGGGGTACCCCGGCGACGCACGTCACTCCCGGCCGCGGAACACCGGACGGCGCCGGGCGTTGTACAGGGTGTCGGTACGGCGGTGCCCCCGGGCCTACCCCTTGCCTTCACGGAATACCGGTAACGCAGGAGCCGTGTCGTGCCTTCCGCCGCGAGGCGGCCCCCGTACCGACGCAAAAACTCCCGTTCCCTCCCGGGCCTCCCCCGTACGCCCGGGCGGGAGCGGGTCCCGGCTAAGGGACGATGGAGTCGACGTACCCGCCGTCGACGCGCACGGCCGCCCCCGTCGTCGCCGAGGCGAACGGGGAACTGAGGTACACCACCAGGTTCGCGATCTCCTCGGGCTCGATCAGGCGCTGCAGCAGCGACTGCGGCCGGTGCTCCTTCATGAACTCGCGCTGGGCCTCGTCCCACGGCAGGTCCTTGTCCACCAGCTCGTAGACGAAGTCCTCGACACCATCGGTGTGCGTCGGGCCCGCGATCACGGCGTTGACCGTGACGCCGGTCCCCGCCGCGTGCTTGGCGAACCCGCGCGAGACCCCGAGCAGCGCCGTCTTCGACACCCCGTAGTGGATCATCTCGGCCGGGATCACGATCGCCGAATCGCTGGCGATGTACTGGATCCGGCCCCAGCCGCGCCCGGTCATGCCGGGCAGGTAGGCGCGGGTGAGCCGCACCGCGGCCAGGACGTTGACCTCGAAGTAGCGCCGCCAGTCGGCGTCGGTGATGTCGAGGGGCTCCTGGGCGCCGAAGATGCCGAGGTTGTTGACGAGGATGTCGGCGTCGGGCACCTCTTCGACGACCTGCGCCGCGCCGGCCTCCTCCGAGACGTCGCCCGGGGCCGGCACCAGGTCGGCGTCCGGCAGCTCTTCCTTCAGGCGCGCGATGGCCTTGGCGACCCCGGTCTCGCTCCGGCCGTTGATCGCGACCCGCGCGCCGGCGGCCGCGAGGCCCACCGCGATCGCCGAGCCGATGCCGCCGGTGGACCCGGTGACCAGGGCCGTCTTCCCGCTCAGGTCGACCCGCATCGTGAAAACCCTTTCTCGCCTCGGCCGCTCCCCCGGCGCCGATTCAAGCACAGCCGCCCGGCGCGCACCGGCTGGGAAATCCGGTTGCCGGCCCGGCCCCCGCGGCGACACCATCTGCGCATGACCTCCCACCGCACCCCGCTCCTGCCGACCGCCGCCGCGACCACCGCGCCGGTCCGGCAGCAGCCGTGTGGCCGGTGGAGGTCGATCGCCCCAGTGCCGTGACCGGCGCGCTGCTCGCCGGCCTGCTGGCCGGCTACGGCATCGCGATCCCGGTCGGCGCGGTCGCGACCTACCTCGTCGCGCTCACCGCCCGGACCTCGCTGCGGACCGGCCTGGCCGCGGCTCTGGGCGTCGCCACCGCCGACGGCGTGTACGCGCTGGTGGCGGTGCTCGGCGGCGCGGCGATCGCGGGGCTCGTCGCCCCCGTCGCCGGGCCGTTGCGGCTGGTGTCGGCCGGGATCCTGGTCGTGCTGGCGGTCCGCGGGGCCGTCCTGGCGCTGCGCTCCCACCGCGCCGCCACCGCCCGCGCCGTCACGCCGCTCGCACCCGGCCGCGCCTACGTCAGCCTGCTCGGCATCACGCTGGTGAACCCGACCACGGTCGTCTACTTCACCGCCCTGGTCGTCGGCGACCGCGCCGGTACGGCCGTCTCGGTGCTCGAGCAGGCCGTGTTCGTGCTCGCCGCGTTCGCCGCCTCGGCGAGCTGGCAAGCCCTCCTGGCCGGTGGCGGCGCGTTGCTCGGTCGCGTCCTCACCGGGCCGCGAGGCCGGTTGGTGACGGCGCTGGTGTCGAGCGCGGTGATCACCGCACTCGCCGTCCGGCTTGTCCTCTCTTGAGCCGGAAACCATTGCAGTGTAACGCTTTGCCCGATTTCGGTCGCACGAAGGAAGACGTTCGCCAGCCGGTTTCGCCGTTAGTCTTGGCGAAACCGCGGACGGGAGACGGCCATGACCATGCCGATGGGGACGACGTCCGGGTGGGACGTCGCGGGGGCAACGCTGCTCGTGCTCTGGGCGCTGGCGATGTGGGCGGCGGTCGGCGTCCTGGCGTACGCGAACCGCGGGCCGGTGCGGCCGTGGGTGTACCGCGGCTCGGTCGCGGTGATCGGCGTCGGCGTGCTCGGGCAGCTCGGGCACGTCCAGGAGCACGTCGCGCAGGTCGGCTACTGGCTCGGCCACCCGAACTCCCCGGCGTGGATGACGCCGTGGGGCACCGGCCTCGCGAACGGGTTGCAGCTGCTCCTGCCGGAGCGCAAGACCTTCGGGATGGAACTGCTGCACCTCACGGGCAACTTCATCTTCCTGGCCGGGCTGGCGGGGGTCATGGTGATCACGCGGCGGGCACTCGGTACGCACGCCCGCCGCTGGGCGAAGATGGGCGTCTGGATGCAGGGCCTGCACGGGCTCGAGCACCTGGTCCTGACGCTGTCGGTGGGGTCCGGCGCGCCCCGGGCGATCGGGCTGTCGACGTTCTTCGGCCTCCTCGACCCGGGCATCGGGCTGACGACCTACCGCGTCTGGTGGCACTTCGTCGCGAACGTCATCGGCTCGATCATCTTCGGCCTGGCGCTGTACCACCTGTGGTGCGAACGCCGCGAGGTCCGCGCCACCTTCTTCCTCCGGCCCGTCCCGGAATTCACCCGGCAGGCGGCGTAGCGCAGGTCAGCGTCGGCAGCGCCCAGTCCGCGTGGTCGTTGCCGTTGCCGTCGCCACCGTCGGACACCAGCAGGTCCAGCACCTGCGCGCCCGTGACGTCGACGTCGATCGGCACCGCGGCCTGGCCGCCGCGGACCACCGGCGTCGTCACCCGGGTCGCGCCGTCCACCGAAACGCTGAAGCTCACGCTGCCACCGCCGCCCGTCTCGCCGTCGACACCGACCGAAGCGGTCAGCCGGGTGCACGAACCCGCCAGGTACAGCTGGACGTCGCTCGCCGCGTGAGCGCCCAGCCCCTTCGCGTACGCCACCCCGCCGATGGTCATCGGCTTGCCGTCGCCCGCGCTCGCCTCGCCGTTGCTCGTGTCGCGCTCGACCGGGCCCCAGCCGTTCGTCGCCGTCAGGAACGGCAGCGTGCTCACCGCCACCTCGCCCGCGGGTGGCGCCGGCGGTACCGCGCCGACGACCCGCTCGTCGGAGACCGACCCCGGCCGTCCGGCCTGCCGGTACGCCACCGCCACCTTCAGCGCGGAGGTGTCCACTGTAGAGGGTGCGGTCACCGGCCAGGTGAAGGTCGCCGACCGGCCGCCGTCGATCCGCGCCACCGACGGCGGGGAGGCCGCGCCGACCGTCCACCCCGCCGGCGCGGTCAGCACCGGCTTGACGTCGAACGCCGGCGGCGCGCCCGCGGGCACCCGCACCGTCGCCGAGGCGGTGAACCGCTGCCCGCCCGTCACGGTGTCCGGCGCGGTCAGCGACACCGCGGCCGTCGGGGCCGCCGGCATCGCGTACCGCTGAGGGTCGTAGCCCGGCGAGGCGTTCTGCCGGACGGTCAGCGGCGAGCGGTAGCTGCCGTAGTTCGTCCACGCGATCTTGCCCAGGCCACCCGTGCTGCCGTCGAGGTTCCACACCGCGACGGCGATCGTGTTGCGGCCGTTCGGGTTCAGGACGCCGTTCGGGATCGGGAAGCTGTGCTGCGGCCCGAGGTAGTTGACGTACTGGCCGAGCTGCCAGCCGTTGACGAAGAGCAGCGCCCGGTACTGCCGGCCGGGGTCGTCGGTGATCGTCAGGCCGAGCGAGGTGTCCTGGCCGCGCGGCAGATCGAGATCCGCGGTGGTCCGGTACCAGGAGACGCCCGGCGTCGTGTCCTTCGAAGGCAACGCCGTCGACGTCCAGCGCCCGTCGGGGAAGCCGGGCAGCGACCAGCCCGCGCGCTCGCCGTAGAGCCCGCCGGTGTTGAGCGGGCCGCGGACCGGGTCGAGCCCGGTCTCGCCACCGCGGACGCCCTGCAGCCGCCAGGTCACCGACGTCAGCGGCGCCCCGGTCAGCCGCGCGGAGACGAGTCCGCGCGCGGCCTTGTTGCCGTTGTTCGCGCCGTAGTCCTCTTCGTGGCCCATGTTCACGGTCAGCACGGAAATCTCGTTCTCCCCCGCCCGCAGAGCGCCGGCCGGGAAGGTGAACGTGTGCTGCGGGTCCGTCGAGCTGCCGAGGAAGACACCGTTGAGCCACGCCGAGAACGCGCCGGCCGGCCCGCCGCTCTGGCTCGCGAGCGTGATCCCGGTCTGCGTCCCGGCGCCGGTGAACCGGCCGCGGTACCAGGTGTTGCCGGTGTGGAAGCCGTAGTCGTCGGCGAAGAGCACCGGTTTCGTGCCGAGCGCCGTCGAACTGTTGGAGGTGTCCTTGTCGGCCACCGGCCACGCCGAGTCGTCGAAGCCCGGCTGGCTTTCCGGCGACTCCTGCTGGTGCTTCCAGCCGGTCAGGGCCGGCAGCGTCACGGCTTTCGCGGTCGGCGCGGTGCCGGTGAGGCTGCCGCTCGACGTCGGTTTCGTCGCGACGCGGGAACCGTTCCAGGAGACGGCTTTCGCGCTGCCGAAGACCTCGAACGCGCCGTCGTCGCCGGTGTCGCCGGTCAGCGCCAGGGTGCCGTGGTCGTCGGCCGCCGTCCGCACCAGGTGCGTGCCGCGGACCAGCACCGGGCCCGCCGCGGTGTCCTGACGCCAGAACGTCGCCGCCGTCGCCTTGTCCGCGAGCAGCAGGAGCAGGGGCCGCTGCCCCGGTGCGGTGACGAGCACCCGCGTCAGGCCGTCGTGGGTGTAGTTCAGCCGCAGATCGCCGCGGCCGGCGTCCCAAGTGGACGTCGCGGCGCCGCCGAGGACCTGAACGGACGGCTGCCGCGCGAACCGCAGGACGGTTTCGCCCGGCCCGCCCTGGTCGCCGTAGAGGACCGCGACGTCGCGCCCGCCGATCGTCGCGCTCGTCATGATTTCCGACGTCGAGTACTGCATCCGGGTCTGCCCGAGGTCGTACCCGGCGACGACGATCTTCGACTGGCGGCCGTTCAGCGTCACGCCGGTGCCGGGCTGCTGCGGGACGACCGGGTAGTAGTCGGTGCTGCCGGACAGCAGGTCGACGGCGTCCACCACGACGAACGGCCCGGTCGCCTTCGCGTTCTTCTGCCCGGTGACGACGATCTTGAGCGTGTGCGCGCCGGCGGGCAGGTCGCGCGCCTCGTAGCCGGTGACCTGGTTCTGCTTGCTCGCCGCGTAGAGGTCGACGGTGCTGACCTTCGCGTCGTCGAGGTAGACGTCGGCGACGCCGTGGCTCGGGTCCTTCGACGTCACCCACCGGATCCCGGTGCCGGTGAAGGGAATGCTGACGCTGTCGCCGGTGACCTCCGAGAACGACTCGGTGTGCTGGTAGTCGCCGCCGGTGTAGTTCGCCTCCGGCCCGGCGTGGCTCCAGGTGCCGGTGTAGCCGACCTCGCCGGCGCGGTCGTCGTAGGTGTAGCCGGCGTGCGCGGCGAGGTCGAGCGCGAGGCTCGTGGTGTTCGTGGCGGTGGACGTCGAATCGGTGTGCCGCAGGGTGTGGAACTGCGTGCGGGTGTCCGGGTTGATCCGGGCGGTGTCGGTGAGGGCCGGGTCGGTGAGCGGCGCGGCGGCCAGCCCGTCCGTCTTGGTCAGCGGGGCGACGGACTGCGTGAAGTAGCCGATCAGCTTGTCTTCGTTGTACTTCGGGTCGAACTGGCGGCCCTCGGTGATCGCGGCGCCGTAGTCGTAGGACGTGTAGTTCTGCGGGATCGCGCTCCAGCCCCAGGACGTGCCGCCGTACAGCATGTAGAAGCTCTGGCCGGTGGCGCCGACCGCGATGTTCTGCTTGTAGAACACGTTGGCGAACTGGTCGTTGATCAGCTGCGCGCACTTCTCGTAGCCCGGGCCGCCCCACGGGTCGAAGGCGCCGCCCTGGAACTCGGCGGTGATCAGCGGCTTGCCGGGCACGTGGTCGTAGCTGATGTCCGGCACGCCGTTCCACCGCGTGGGGTTGGAGCAGTCGAAACCCTGCGGGTAGGAGTCGGCGGCGTCGACGTCGAGCGCGGCCTCACCGGCGTTGAAGGTGCCGTTGTTGTTGCCCACCAAGGGAACCGTGATGCCGTCGGCGCGGGCCTTGTCCTCGAGGTGCTGCATGTAGGCGCGGCCGTCGGCGTTGCCGTTGTAGTACTCGTTCTCGACCTGGTAGGCGAGCACGCTGCCGGTGCCGTTCGTGAGCTGGTGGCGGGCGATGATCCGGTCGATCTGCGTCTGCCACTCGTCGGAGTACTTGAGGTAGCCGGGATCGGCGCTGCGCGTGTGGCCGGGGGTGGTGGACAGCCACGTCGGGAAGCCGCCGCCGTCGACCTCGGCGTTGATGTAGGGCCCGGGCCGCGCGATGACGTAGAGGCCGGCCTGCTGGGCCATGTCCAGCAGCTTGTCGAGGTCGCGGACGCCGGTGAAGTCGTAGACGCCCTGGCGCGGCGAGTGGTAGCCCCAGTCGAAGTACAGCGACGTCGAGTTGAAGCCGGCCGCCTTCATCTTCTGGAAGATGTCGAGCCAGAGGTCGGGGCTCGGGAGGCGGTAGGAGTGGAACTCCCCCGACCACAGGTAGGTCCGGTTGCCGTCGACCAGGAACGAGTAGCCGTCGTAGGTGACGGTGTGCGCGGCTTTCGGTGGCTTCGGCGGTGCGGCCGTGGCTTGCGGGACGGTGAACCCGATCAAGGCGAGCACGGCGACGAGCAGAGTCCGGACGACGGCACGCATGCGGGGACCTCCGGGCGGCGGGGACCAGAACCGAACACGATCCTTTGCTGATCACACAGAAGTCGTCAAGATACAACACCGGGATGGATCAGTGCCGAGGTAGTGTTAGCGCTAACAGTCCGGCCCGATGTCATGAAAGGGTCGTTCATGTCGCCTGATGACATGAACGACCCTTTCATGACATTTCGTCAGCGCGGGCCGGTACTCTCCCGCACGATCAACTCCGCCGGCACGAGATGCCGCGTCCCGACGTCGCCGCCCGCCATCCGGTCCTCCAGGAGCCCGAACGTGCGGCGGCCGACCTCGATGAAGTCCTGGCGGACCGTCGTCAGCGGCGGGTTGAAGTACGCCGCCTCGGGGACGTCGTCGAAGCCCGCCACGTGGACGTCCTCCGGCACCCGGATCCCCGCCTCGGTGAACGCGCGCAGCAGGCCCAGCGCCATCTGGTCGTTGGCCGAGAACACCGCCTTCAGCCCGCGCTTGCCGACGAGGGCCCGGCCCGCTTCGTAGCCCGATCGCGGGCTCCAGTCGCCGCGCACGACCGCCGGCACCCGCAGGCCGCGGCGTTCCAGGGTCTCGCGCCAGCCGCGTTCGCGGTCGCGGGCCTCCAGCCAGTCTTCCGGCCCGGCGACGTGCCAGACCGTCCGGTGCCCGAGGGCGAGCAGGTGCTCGGTGGCGCGGCGGGCGCCGTCGTACTGGTCGACCGAGATCACCGGCACCGGCGCCGACTCTCCGCCGCCGACGGCCACCACCGGGATGTCGCCCGGCACCGCGGCCAGCGCCCGCCCGGCCGTGACGTGCGGGGCGATCACGACGATCCCCTCCACGGCCTGGCGCCGCAGGCTCTCCACCGCGTCGCCGATCGACGTCCGGCCCGGCCGGGTGACGCTGCAGATCGCGATGCCGTACCCGGCTTCGCGCGCCGCGTTCTCGATGCCGTACAGGGTGCTCGCCGGCCCGTAGAGGTTCGACTCCAGCGCGACCACGCCGAGGGTGCCCGACCGGCCGGTGACGAGCGTCCGCGCGGCGGTGTTGGGCCGGTACCCGAGCTTCTGCACCGCGGCGAGGACCCGCTCGCGGGTCTCCGGGCGCACCGGCCCGCTCTCGTTGACCACGCGCGAAACGGTCATGTGCGACACCCCGGCCATCCCGGCGACGTCGGCCAGGCTGGGCTGCCGCGGTCCCGGGGCCGACGTCCTGGCCTGCTCCCCCGGCTTCGCCCGGTCCACCACCCTGGCCCCCTCTACCTCGCGCCGTGTCCCCACGCACGAGACCGTACCGCCGAACGCGCCGCCGTCGGCGGACGCCGGGCGCGTCAGGACCAGCCGAGCGGGCCGGAGAGCGCTTTCACGACCGCCGTGACGTTCTGCGACGCCTTCGCCCAGGAGGTGGCGGCGGGCTGCGCGCTCAGCACGACGACGATGTAGCGGCGGCCGCCGACGAGCCCGCTGGTGTGCAGGTGGCGGCCCGAGTCGCAACAGGACCAGCCCTGCTTCACCGCCCAGTCGGCGGCGGTGACCGCGCCCGGGATGCCGAAGAACTGGTCGAAGCCGTCCGCGCCGTGCTCGGTGGCGCCGTCGAGGGCGCGCAGGACGACCTGCCGGGTGCCGGCGGGGGCCTCGTCCATCAGGTACCGGTAGGTGCGGACGAGGTCGGCGGCCGTGACCAGGGTGCTGCCCCAGTGCCCGGTGTCGGCGGGCGGGCTCGTCGACTTCAGGCCGATCCGCGCCGCCCACGAGGTCACGATCTTCGGGCCGCCCAGCCGCGTCCAGAGCCGGCTCGCGACGTCGTCGTCGCTGCGCGAAAGCATCTCGGCGACGTCACCGGCGGGCTCGCCTTGCCGAAGGGCTTCGAAGGCGATGAAGAGCTTCACCAGCGACGCGGAGGGGTAGGTCGCGTCCGGGCGGTAGGAGACGACGTCAACGTCGTTCTTGCGGTCGTGGACGAGCACGCTGACCTTCCCGGGCACGAGCGCCGCCAGCTCGCCGCCCGCCGGCACCGATTTGGCCGGCGCCTTCGAGGTCGCCGGCGGCGCCGAAGTCGCCGTCGTGGCCACGCTCGTCGTGAGCGCCGGTGCGGTCGTGAGCGCCGGTCCGGCAGCGGCGGCGGGACCCGGCGGCCGGACCGCCGCGGCCACGACGAGCATCGCCGCCACCGCGCCGGCGCACGTCCCGGCCAGCAGCATCGCGGTTCCCTTGTGCATACCGGCTCTTGTCCGCACCCGGCGGCGCGTTCGGCCGGACGGGCCCGAATGTGGCCTGCGTCTCATTCGGCGGGCGATCGGGGACGCGGGCGGGGGTCGCGACAACCAGTAGCGTGACCGGAATAGTGGAACGGCTCGATCTCGCCGCGAAGGACCCCAAAGCGGTCTTCTCGCGGCTCTTCGACGAGTACGCCCATCCCCTGCGCGGGTACCTCGCGGGCCGGGTGGGCGGGCACGCCGCCGACGACCTCGTGGCGGAGACGTTCGTCGTCGCGCTCCGAAGACGCGGCAGCTACGACCCCGAGCAGGCCCCGATCCGCGGCTGGCTCTACGGGATCGCGACCAACCTGCTGCGCAACCACGTGCGCCAGGAGGTCCGCGGCTTCCAGCTGACGGCGAAGGCCGGCGCCGAAGAGCGTCCGGAGGAGAGCCACGACACCGCGGTGGCCGGCCGGGTCGACGCGGCCGCGCGCCTGCGCGTCCTCTCCGGCGAGCTCGCCGCGCTGTCCGAACAGGACCGTGACGTCCTGCTGCTCACGTCCTGGGCCGGGCTCGAACCGGCCGAGGTCGCCGCGGCGCTCGGCGTGCCCCCCAGCACGGTCCGCTCGCGCCTGCACCGCGTCCGCCACCGCCTCCAGGCCCTGCTCGTCCCCACCGAGGAGAACCCCCATGTCTGAGCTCGACGAGACCCTCGAGCTGCTCCACCGCGACGCCCGCACGGCGCCCGCCGACCTCTCCGCGGCCCGCGCGCGGCTGATGGCCGAGCTGGCCGCCGGATCGACCGTCGTCCCGCTGCGGTCGCGGCGGGTCCGCCGGTTCGCCCTGCCGGTCGCCGCCGCCGTGGCCGGGGTGGTCGCGGCGACGGTCGTCGTCGTGCAGACCGGCTCGTCCGGCCCCGCGGACGGCCCGATTGCCGCGCCCCCGAACGCGAACCCCAGCGCGAACCCCACCGCGAACTGGCCGGACATCAAGCTGATGTCGGCCGCGCAGGTGCTGATCAGGGCGGCCGACCTCAGCGTGGGCGCGGTGGACCAGCCCCTCGCGCCCGGGCAGTTCCGGTACGTCGAGGAGCACACCTGGGTGCAGCGCGGGGTGATGACCGGCGAGACGACCGGCTACACGTACCTCTGGGAGCAGCAGCTCCAGCGCTGGATCCCCGCCGACGAGCGCGACGTCTGGCAGGAGACGCGCAAGATCCTGAACACCGGCAAGTTCCTGGGCGGCTCGATGCCGCAGGCCCAGGCGCCCGAGCCGGAGATCACGGACACCGACCAGGGCCAGTGGCAGGGCCGCTGCGGCGACTTCTTCCCGAAGTCCAAGCCGCCCAAGAAGTGCGGCGACCCGACCGACTGGGACAGCCCGGCGTTCTACGCGACGCTGCCGCACGACCCGGCGGCGCTGTACGCGAAGCTGCAGGCGCTGACGAAGGTCCGCGGCTCGACGCCGACGGTGATGTTCCACTTCGGCACCGAGATCCTGCGGGCCGGGCTGATGCCGGCCGAGCTGCGCGCGCAGTGGTACCGGGCGCTGGCGAAGATCCCGGGCATCACGGTGCTGGCGGCGGAGGCGAACCTCGACGGCCGCACCGGCGTCGCCCTCGGCCTCGACGACCGCCACGAGATCCGCCAGCTGATCATCGACCCGGTGACGGGTCAGTTCATCGGCGAGCGCCAGGTCGCGGGCGCGGAGCCGGACGAGCCGTGGATCAAGCCGGGCACGGAGATCGGCGCGAGCGCGATCACGACGAAGGTCGCCGATCACCTCGGCGAAGCCCCTGCTCGCTGACCCCAAGTCCGTGAAGGCCACCTTCACGGCTTCTGGGCCCGCGCTTACTGGCCCCTGCCAGCGCCCCAATGTGGCATTGGGTGCGTCTGACGCACCCAATGTGGCATTGGGGCGCTGGCAGCCGGCCAACAGCGGCAGCCACTGGTCTGACAGCGCAGGGCGATATGTCTGACATATCGTGTTAACCTCGGCTGCATGGAGACCACCGCCGGACTGCGGATCGCCGCCGAGATGCGGTCCCGCGTCGATGACGGACGGTGGCCCGCCGGGACCCTCCTGCCCACCGAGCTGGAGCTGGCCCGCGAGTTCGAGGTCAGCCGGCCTTCAGTGCGCGAAGCACTGAGCGCACTCCAGTTCGCCGGGTACGTCGAGCCGCGGCGGCGGCGCGGCACGGTCGTGCTCGGCGGCTCGCCCGTCCCCGGCGCGGCCCGGCACGTCCGCGCCGCGCGGTCCTTCGAGGAGGTCGTGGATCTCCTGGAAGCCCGGCTGGTCCTGGAACCGGCCGTGCTGGCCCTCGCGGCCGCCGACCCGGACCCCGCGGCCCTCGACCAGGCCCACGAAGCCGTCGCGGGGATGGCCCTCGTCACCGGCGGCGACGCGATCCCGGCCGACACCGACCACCGGCTGCACGCCGCGATCGCCGCCGTCTGCCGGAACCCGGACCTGCGCGAGCAGGTCGGCACGCTGATCGAACGCGCGTCCGGCCCGGTCTGGCGCGCAACCCAGGCGGCGGCCTGGGCCACCGATACCCCGCTCCGCTGGACCGGCGACCACCGCGAGATCGTCGCCGCGCTGGCCCGTGGGGACAGCGGAACCGCGGCCGCCGTCTCCCGGCGGCACCTGCTGTCCGCGGTGGACAACGCCGCCGGCTGCCCCGGACTCCCGCCGTCCCAGCTTCGGCGGCTGCACCGGCTTCGCGAGCACTTCGGGTCGTGCTAGCCGTCCTGCTGCTGGCGGTGCCGGTCGGCGTCTTCATCGGGACGATCGGCATCGGCGGCGTCCTCCTGCCGCCCGCGCTCACCTGGCTCGCCGGGCTCGACATCCACGCGGCGGCCGGCACCAGCAGCTGGGCCTTCCTGTTCACCGGGATCGTCGGCACCACCGCCTATGCACGCCACCAGAGCATGCCGTGGCGCTTCGGCGGCCGGCTCACGCTCGGCGCGGCGCCGGCCGCGGCGGCCGGCGCGCTGGTGAACGACGTGGTCCCGGCGACGGTCCTCTGGCTGTTCCTCGCCACCGTCACCGCCGGCTCCGGCGCTTTCAACCTCTGGGCGCGGCCTCGCGAAGCGCGTGAACTGCGCGCGCCCGCCGCCGTCGCGGTCGGCGCGGCCGTCGGGTTCGGCTCGGCGCTGACCGGCACGGGCGGCCCGGTCCTGCTCGTCCCGGTGCTGCTGGCGCTCGGCGTGCCCGCGTTGACGACGATCGCGGCCGGGCAGCTGATCCAGCTCCCGCTGGTGGGGTTCGCGACGCTCGGCTACGCGGCGCACGGCTCCGTCCACTTCGGACTCGGCAGCCTCCTGGGCGTGCTGGCCGGCGCCGGGACCCTGCTCGGCACGCGGCTGGCGCGAAAACTGCGCGGCCGCCACCTCCACCGCGTCGCCTCGGCGGCGCTGGTCGGCTTCGGCGCCTTCCTCTTCGTCCTCCCGTTCCTCCCGCGCTAGAAGGGAAACCGCGCCGGCCCGCCGAGCCGACGCGGACGTCGTCGTCACGTGAGGGTCGATGCAGAGCAACCACGGCCCGCCTCACCACCGCGGCCGCGCGCCGGCTCGGGCACCTGGCCCGGCGCGGCTGACCTCAGGCGGGAGCGAGCCGCACGCAGCAGAGCCCGGGGCCCGGATCCAGGCGGGCGCGCAGGCGATGGTCGCCCGCGCCGTCGAGCATGCCCTCGACCAGCCCGAGGTTCATCTCGCACACCAGCCGCGTGTGCGTCCGCGCCAGCCGCTGGAACGGGCAGTTGCCGAGCAGCACCCCGTCGCCCTCGACGCGCGGCTCGAACCCGTGCTCTTCGAGCGTGGCGACGACGTCCGCGGCACCGGCGGCCAGCGCGGCCCCGTGGTCGCGGGCGCGCCGCCCCAGGATTTCCCGTGCCGAGCCGCCGGTCTCGTCGGCCTCCTCGATCGCGGACGCGAGGAGCTCGCCGGCCAGCTCGTAGTGCCGCTCGGGTACCGAGACGCTCACCTGCCGGTCCGACCGGCGGTAGAGCTTGGCCGGGCGGCCCGCGCCCGGCCCGGTGCGGCCGCTGCGGCGCTCGTACTCGGCCACCAGGAGCCGCTCTTCCACCAGGCGGTCGAGGTGGAACGCGACGGTCGCCCGGGGCACCGCGAGGGCCGAGGCGACGTCGTCGCGGCTGACCGGATCCGGGCGCCGGACGACGTACTCGTACAGCCGCCGGCGCGTCGGCTCGTCGAGCGCCGCGACCGCGGCCAGCGCGCCGGCCTGGGACTCGTGCATCCGAGCACTCTAAAACACACAACCGTTGACGAAAACCCCGGTCGGCTTCTAACGTCGGCTCGTCTTGGTTTTAGAAGGAGGCCTCCGTGACCGTCGATCCCGTCCTCGAACCCGTGCCGCTGCGGCACCTGGGTGTCGTCCACGACCGCGACGCGATGGACCTGCCGGCGGCGGAACGCGCGGTCGCCGACCTGCTGCGGGCGCTGGGGAAGGACCCGTCGTCGGAGCACCTGGGCGACACGCCGCGGCGGGTGGCCAACGCCTACGCGGAGATGCTGCGGCCGCGCGACTTCCGGCTGACGACGTTCCCGAACGACGAGGGCTACGACGAGCTCGTGCTGGCGAAGAGCATCCCGGTGCAGTCGCTGTGCGAACACCACCTGCTGCCCTTCCGCGGCGTCGCGCACGTGGGCTACCTGCCCGGCGAGCGGATCCTCGGCCTGTCGAAGCTCGCCCGCGTCGTCGAGATGTTCGCGCGCGACCTGCAGGTGCAGGAACGGCTGACCAAGCAGGTCGCGGACTGGCTGCAGGAGCACCTGGCGCCCCAGGGCGTCGGCGTCGTGATCGAAGCCGAGCACCTGTGCATGTCGCTGCGCGGGGTGCGGGCGACCGGCGCGCTCACCGTGACGTCGTCCCTGCACGGGCTGCTGCGGGAGGAACCCAAGACGCGGCAGGAGTTCTTCGCACTGACCGGGGTGAGCGCGTGATGGAGAGCCACGTGATCGTCGGCGCCGGGCTGACCGGCGCGAAGGCCGCGGAAACGTTGCGGGCGGAAGGGTTCGCCGGGCGCGTCGTCATCGTCGGGGCCGAGCCGGACCTGCCCTACGAGCGGCCGCCGCTGTCGAAGGGCTACCTGCTCGGCCAGGACGACCGCGCGTCGGTCTTCGTCCACGACGAGAAGTGGTACGCCGAGCAGGGCATCGAGGTGCTGACCGGCCGGCGCGTCACGGCGCTGGACCGGGCGGCCCACGAGGTCGAGCTGGCGGGCGGCGAACGCCTCGGCTACACGAAGCTGCTGCTGGCGACCGGGGCGTCGCCGCGGCGGCTGCGGGTGCCCGGCAACGACCTGAAGGGCGTCCACTACCTGCGCCGGCTCGCGCAGGCGGACCGGCTGCGCGACGCGCTGGCCGCGGGCGGGCGGGTCGTCGTGGCCGGCGCGGGCTGGATCGGCCTGGAAACCGCGGCCGCGGCGCGGACTTACGGCTGCGAGGTGACGATCGTCGAGCCCGGCCCGTCGCCGCTGCACGCGACCCTGGGCCCGGAGCTCGGTTCGTTCTTCGCCGAACTGCACCGTCAGCATGGCGTGGACCTGCGGCTCGGCACCGGCGTGACGGGCTTCGCCGGCGACACCACGGTCACGGCGGTGCGGACCGAAGCGGGCGACATCCCGGCCGACGTGGTGATCGTCGGGATCGGCGCCCGGCCCGAGACGCAGCTGGCCGAGGACGCCGGCCTGGCCGTGGACGACGGCGTCTGCGTGGACGCGTCCCTGCGCACCGAGGACCCGGACGTCTTCGCGGCGGGCGACGTCGCGAGCGCGTGGCACCCGGGCTACGACCGCCGCATCCGCGTCGAGCACTGGGCGGCGGCGACCAACGGCGGCCCGGCGGCGGCGCGCTCGATGCTCGGCCGCGAGGTCGTGCACGACGACCTGCCGTACTTCTTCTCGGACCAGTACGACGTGGGCATGGAGTTCACGGGCTGGTTCCCGCCCGGCGGGTACGACCGCGTGGTGCGGCGCGGGAGCGACGACGCGTTCCACGCGTTCTGGCTGGCGGGCGGCCGGGTGGTCGCCGGGCTGCACGTCAACCAGTGGGACGAAGGCCTCGACGCGGTCCGCGAGCTGATCCGCAGTGGACGGACGGAGGACCCGGACGCGCTGGCGGATCCCGCGCGTCCCCTCACGAGCTAGCCGCGCCGGCTACCGGGCCGTGGGCGGGGAACGCACGGTTCCCCCCCCACGGCCGCTCCACAAAGGCCACCCCTCGCCCGGTCTGCCGCGGCTGCTAGTTGTCCCGCCGGTGCCGGCCGCCGCGCGAGCCGGCGATCGCGCGCACCCGCAGCTCCAGATCGTCCCGGCGGGCGCGGCGCGCGTACTCCAGCAACGCTTCCACCTGCTCCTGCGGCAGCCAGCCTTGATCCGCCCCGGCCTCCAGCCGCAGCAGGTGCGTCACCAGCTCGCGCGAATCCTCGTCGTGCTCGCCGGCCAGCTCCGCGAACCGGCAGGCCGCGTCGGCCTCGCCGTCGCACCACGCCGTCATCGCCAGGAGCGTCGCCGTCGCGGTCAGGATGTCGCCGCGGTGGACGCCTCCCTCCGCCGCCAAGTGCTCCGCCAGCTGAAAGCTGCGCGTGCCGACGCCACCGGCGCCTTCCCGGCGCACGGCTCTGGCCAGCGCCTTGATCTGCTGCGTGACATAGTCCCCGCTCGACAACCCCGACATGCTGTCCCCTCGCACCGCGCACGACAATTCGTGCGTCACCCGTCAGGTGTATCGCATCGGCGGCCAGATACGTCGGATGCCCCACCCGTTTGCGCCGAGTGGGCGCGTGATCAGCCCGAACGGCCACCGTCGGCGCGTCGCTGTGACACGTACACCGCCGCCGAGGTGCGCCGCTCGACCCCGAGCTTGTGCAGCACCGAGGACACGTAGTTCTTCACCGTCTTCTCGGCCAGGAACAGCCGCTCGGCGATCTGCCGGTTGGTCAGGCCTTCGGCGACCAGGTCCAGCACCCGCCGCTCCTGCGGGCTGAGCTGCTCGTACCGCGGGTCCGGCGCCGCCACGTCCTCGCCGCGCAGCTTGTTCATCACCGACGCGGTCAGCGTGGCGTCCAGCAAGGAGCCGCCGACGGCGACCGTCCGGACGGCCTCGACCAGCGACCGCCCGGAGACCTGCTTGAGCATGTACCCGGCCGCGCCCGCCATGATCGCGCCGAAGAGCGCGTCGTCGTCCGAATAGGACGTCAGCATCAGGCAGGCCGGCGCCGGCTCGACCGTCGAGCGGATCTCGCGGCACACCTCCACGCCCTGGCCGTCGGGCAGCCGGACGTCGAGGATCGCCACGTCCGGGCGGGCCTGCGGGATCCGGACCAGCGCCTCGGCCGCGGTCCCCGCCTCCCCGGCCACCTCGATGTCCTCTTCGGACTCGAAGACGGTCTTCAGGCCGGTGCGGACCAGCTCGTGGTCGTCCAGCAGGAACACCGAGATCGTCATCGCCCACTCCCCTGCTCGCCGGTCCGAGCCGGCAGCTCCGCGGTCCATTCCAGCCTTGAGCCGCCGGCTTCGGCGGCCACCAGCTCGCAGTCGCCGCCCCACCGTGCCGCCCGGGCGGCGAGGTTGGCGAGCCCGCTGCGCCGGTCGGACTCCGGCGGCGGCCCGGTCCCGTCGTCGCGCACCACCAGGCGCAGCCGCCGGCCGGAGCCGTCCACGGTGACCTCGACCGAAGACGACGTCGCCCCGGCGTGGCGCGACACGTTCGTCAGCGCCTCGCGCAGCGACGCGATCAGGTCGGACCGGACGGCGTCCGGCACCGCGGCGTCGAGCGGCCCGTCGAAGCCGACGCGCGGCTCGAAGCCCAGCGTGTCCCGCGCGTCGACGGCGACCCGCAGCAGCTCGGCACGCAGGCTTCCCTGCGCCTGCGCGGGCGCCTGCAGCGAGAAGATGCTGTTGCGGATCTCGCGGATCGTGCCGTCGAGGTCCTGGGCGAACCCGGCGACGCGCGCGCCGACGGCCGGGTCGGCGATCAGCCGGCTGACGCCCTCGAGCCCGAGCCCGGTCGCGAACAGCCGCTGGATGACCAGGTCGTGCAGGTCGCGGGCGATCCGGTCGCGGTCCTCGAACACCGCCAGCTGCTGACGCACCTCCTGCGCCCGGGAGAACTCGACGGCGAGCGCGGCGTGCCCGGCGAACGTCTCGGCCAGCTGGACCTCGGCCTCGGTGAACGGCGTCTTGTCCCGGAACTTCGCGACGACCAGCACACCCAGCGTCTCGTCGCCGACCAGCAGCGGCACCGAGATCGCCGAGTCCAGGTCCTTGATCATCGCCGGCATCGGCCCGGCGCGGTCGCGCTGCTCCTCCTGCACGCGGTCGCCGTAGTCGCGCACGACGACCGGGCGGCGCGTGGTGAAGGCGACCCCGGTGGCCGTGCCCTCGGTCGGCACGGTCAGCCCGGTGAGCCGGTCGGCGTCCTCCCCCGGCGGCTCGACGACGTCGAACACCAGCCGCCCCGGACCGTCGGGCCGCGCGATCGCGCCGGCGGTACCGCCCGCGACCACGCGCGCGCGTTCGGCGATGAGCCGGAGGGTCGCGCGCAGGTCCTGCGCGGCGAGCAGGGCGCGCGTGACGTCGTAGGACGCTTCGAGCCAGCGTTCGCGGCGGCGCATCTGGTCGACGAGCTGGGCCTTGTCGACGGCCATCGCGGTCGCGGCGACGAGCGCGCCCAGCACCTCCCGCTCGCGGCGGCCGAACTCGCGGCCGGCGGCGGGTTCGATCTCGAACCGGCCGAGCGTCTTCGGCCCGGCGCGCACGGGCAGCTCCACCACCCCGTCGCCGCCGGCCCGGCCGTACTCGGCGACACCGCCTTCGGGACCGGTCACCTCGACGCGGCCGTGCCGGGCGCCGACGAGGTCGCACACGGTCGTCACCGCGGTGCCCAGCACCGCCGGAACCTCCAGCTCGCGCGCGATCCCGGCCACCGCGGCCAGGATCGCCGGCATGCCGATTTCGTCCGCCACTTTCCCGCCGACCCCACATGAGCCCGATCCCGGGGGTGTCCCCGGGCCGTCAAGGGTCCCACAGGCAACTGCCCGTGTCGGCCCAATCCGGTTCGTCCATCCGATGGGTCGATCGGCGGGATGACTTTGTTACTCGGCGTGGCAGGCCATGCGGTGACCGGTGATGGCCTCCACCGGGATGCGCAGGAAGCGGCGGCCGGCGAGGGCGGGACACGGGCACAGGCAGGCGATCCCGGCGTCGCCGCCCGGCGATTCGGTGGCGCGGCCCAGGAGGCTGACGTACCAGCCGGCGCCGAAGTCGGCGGCGAAGTCGTCGGCTTCGAATCCCACGACGGCGTCGCGCGCGCCCGCGTAGAGGAGACTGCTGGTGGGGGCGGCGAACACGACGGCCTCGTCGACGACGGTGAAGCGCACCGGCCGGACGGCCGGCATCGCCCGGTGGGTGAAGATCACCCGGCCGAGGCTCGCCGTCCGGAGCAGGGCGAGGCACTGTTGCCGATCGAGCAGCAGCCCGAAGCCCACGTCGTCCACCATCGCGTCCCTGTGTTCCTTCTGTGAAAAATCCCCGGTCTCCAGCGTGATCGGTACGCCGAGGCGGCCGGTAGGGCCGTTCGGCCCGGCCGCGCCGCGGCGTCGCGACAGGCACGCGGAGGGGTCCCGCGCCAGGGCCGGAAGACCCGGGCCGCGGCGGCCGCCCGGCCGGTGCGGCGGCCACGCGGCGTGACCTAGCGTCGTGACCGTCCGTTGCCGAGGAGAGGTCGGATCCGATGCCGCCGCAGTCCGCCGCGGGCGAACCCGCGACGTTCACCCTCGATCCGGAGCTGGTCCGGTCCGCGATGACCGGCAATCGCGCCGCGCTCGCGGGCGTGCTGCGCGCGTTGCGGCCGCTGGTGTTCCGCTACTGCCTCGGCCGGCTCGGCTCTTGGCAGGCCGGGTCGTCGGACGCCGAGGACTGCGCGCAGGACGTGCTCCTGGCGGTCGTCGGCGCGCTGCCGGGGTACCGCCACGAGGCCGAGAGCTTCCTGGCGTTCGTGTTCGGCATCGCGGCGCACAAGGTGTCGGACTTCCACCGCCGCCGGGCGCGCGACCGCACGAGCCCGGTGGCCGAGCCCCCGGCCGAGCGCTGGACGGGCGGCGACCCGACGGGCGAAGAGGTGGAGCGCGCCGCGGGCCTGGACTGGTCGGCGGGCCTGCTCGACACGCTGCCACCCCGGCAGCGGGAGATCCTGGTGCTGCGCGTCATCTTGGGCCTTTCGGCCGAGGAGACGGCATCGGCGGTGGGGTTGAGCAGCGCGGGAGCGGTCCGGGTCGCCCAGCACCGGGCATTGACGACACTGCGGCGCGGCTTGCAGGGCCAAAAGCGGGCGGCTTCCTGAGGGCCGCGGCGCGCCGTATCGAGGGACTCGGCCTCCTCCGATGCGGCGTTCCCGGCCGGGATCCACGCCTGGCTTTGCCCGACCACCGCACGGGCGCCGCATCCCGCGTCAACGGCGACCGGCCTCGCCCACCTGAGCGCCGTGAACGGTCATCGCAGCTGCGGCGCGACCTCGTCGTTGACGTTCTCCAGCCGGCGGCCGGTCGTGCGCGGGCCGAGCACCGCGATGTCCACCGCGACCACCACCAGTGCCCCGGCCACGACCAGGAACAGCGTCGTCGGGCCGTGTGAGTTCAGCAGCGGCACCAGCACGAACGGCATCGCGCCGCTCGCCAGCCGCGAAAGCGAATAGGTGCCGCTCGACGCCGTCGAGCGCAGCGCCGTCGGGAAGATCTCGGCCTGGTAGATGTGGTAGGCGTTCGAGAACACGTTGCTGGTCGCGGTGTAGAGGAAGCCGAACACGAGGATCAGCCCCATCGAACCCGCGTAGCCGAACGCGATGCCGAACACCGCCATCGCCAGCACCGAGCCGACCACGAGGTACTTCCGCTCGACGCGTTCGACGAGTGGCAGCGACAGCGCCGAGCCGACCGGGTAGCCGAGGTAGGTCAGCGCGGCGAACAGCAGCGACTGCGAGAGGGCGTACCCCTTGGCCGCCAGCACCAGCGGCACGAGCGTGCCGAAGCCGTAGTAGCCGAGCGTCTGCAGGATGTGGAAGACGACCATCATCCAGGTCCGGCGGCGCAGGGCCGCGCCGAACAGGTCGCGCACCGGCGCCGCGGCGCGCTTGCGGGTGGTGCCGCGCGGCGGGGCGGGAGTCTCGTGGGCGGCGCCGCGGGCTTCGGCTTCCAGCCCGGCCACCAGGTGCTCGGCTTCCTCGGTGCGGCCGACGGACTCCAGCCACCGCGGCGACTCGGGCAGGCCGCGCCGCAGCAGGAACACCGCGCCCGCGCCGAGCGCGCCGAGCACGAACAGCCAGCGCCAGCCGGCGACGCCGAGGATCTCGTGGTCGGTCAGGCCGCGGGCGAGGAAGCCGACGACCGGGAAGCCGCAGAAGGCGAGCGTGTACGCCCACGCGATGAACCGGCCGCGCTTGCGGGCGGGGAGCAGGTCGGTGAGGTAGGTGTCGGCCAGCGGCGGCTCCGCACCCAGCCCGATGCCGGCGAAGAACCGCGTGATCAGCAGCATCAGCGCGCTGCCGCTGAACGCGCCGAGCAGCGAGAAGACCGAGTAGAGCCCGAGGTTCAGCAGGAACGCCCCGCGCCGGCCGAACCGGTCGGCGAGCCGGCCGAGCAGCAGGGCGCCGAAGAACATGCCGACGAACGTCGACGCCAGCAGGGGCGGCAGCTCCGCTTTCGTGAGGGAGAACTCCTCGACGAGCACCGAGCTGAGCACGCCGGTCAGGAAGACCTCGTAGAAGTCGAAGAACAGGCCGAGCCCGACGGCGACGGTGGCCCGGCGGTGCGTGCGGGTGATGGGCAGCCGGTCGAGCCGGCCCGCGATCGTGCCGGTGCCCGGCACGGCGGCGTCGGGGATGTTCGCCATCCGTCGTCTCCTTTGACTTCTCCACCATGTGGTTGGCTGACCCATAATGTGACCGCCGTAGCGGATAGTCAAGGACAGCCCGGATTGAATGAAGACGCGTCAACGGGCAACACGGCTGTGTCCGGCACGAATCGGGCGCCGGACGAAGTCAGAGAGCGGCGACCCGCTCCACGCCCGGCCGGTACCCGAGCCGCTCCGACGCACGCCGGCCCGCCTCCACCACGATCGGCGCCAGCCGCGGCACGTCGGCCGCGGTCATGCGCTGGGTGGGCGCCCCGATCCCGATCGCCGCGCTGACCTCGCCGTTCAGCCCGAACACCGGGGCGCTGAGCGACGCCGCGCCGAGGTCGCGTTCCTCGAAACTGACCGCGTACCCGGCGTCGCGGATCTGCCCGAGCTGCTCCGACAGCAGGTCGATGTCGACCACCGTGCGCGGCGTGAACCGCGCCAGGCCGTGCCCGATCGCGTCCTTGACCGCCAGCTTGTCCCAGGCCAGGAACACCTTCCCGGCCGAACCGGCGTGCAGCGGCATCACCATGCCGACCACGAACAACCGGACCACCGGATGCCGGGACTCGGCCAGCGAAATCACCGTCCGGTACGCGCCGTCGCGGACGTAGAGGCAAGCCGTCTCGCCCGTTTCGTCGCGCAGCTGCTGCAGCACCGGCCGGGTCAGCCGGACCAGGTCGAGGCCGAACGTGCCCGGCGCCGCCCAGCGGACCAGCCCGAGCCCGACGCGGTAGGTGTCGTCGTAGCGGTCGAGGAAACCCTCGCGCACCAGGTTGTGCACCAGCCGCTGGCACGTGCTCGCGGGCAGCCCGGTCGAGCGGGTGATCTGCTGCAGCGTCAGCTCGGGGTCGTCGATGGTGAACGACTCGAGGATCTGCTTGAACTTGCGCAGCACCAGCACCGGCGTCGTGCCGCTGCGTTCTTCCTCTGCCATCGCCCCGCCCCGTGCCCGTGGTGTGTCGCACAGTCTATCCACGCTCCGCGCTGTTGACTCCTCGACACTCGCCCGTATTCTGGGTTTGCAACTCACATCGTGGTTTGGAGTCGGGATGAGTCAGCAAACCGGCCCTCTGGCGGGCATCCGGGTGGTCGAACTGGGGAACTTCATCGCCGCGCCGACCGCCGGCCGGCTCCTGGCCGACTTCGGCGCCGACGTCGTCAAGGTCGAACGCCCCGGCACCGGGGACGAGCTCCGGCGCTGGCGGCTGCACGCCGGCGACACGTCGCTGCTGTTTCGCACCCTCGGCCGCAACAAGCGCTCGATGACCGTCGACCTGCGCCGCCCCGAAGGCCAGGAGCTCGTCCGCGCGCTCGCCGCCCGCAGTGACGTCCTCCTGGAGAACTTCCGCCCCGGCACCCTCGAACGCTGGGGCCTCGGCCCGGACGAACTGCGCGCGCTCAACCCGCGGCTGGTCGTCGTCCGCGTCTCCGGCTACGGCCAGACCGGCCCCTACCGCGACCGCCCCGGCTTCGGCGGCGTCGCCGAGGCGATCGGCGGCCTGCGCGCGCTCACCGGCTACCCCGACCGGCCACCCACGCGCGTCGGCGTCAGCCTCGCCGACTCCGTCGCCGGGCTCTACGCGGTGATCGGCGCGCTGATGGGCCTGCTCCGGCGCGAGCGCGAGCCGGGCGCCACCCCGGGTGAAGTGGTCGACGTCGCGCTGTACGAAGCCGTCTATTCGCTGATGGAGTCGCTGCTCCCGGACTTCGAGGCGTTCGGCGTCGTGCGCGGCCCGGCCGGCTCCGCGCTGCCCGGCGTGGCGCCCTCCAACACCTACCGCTGCGCCGACGGCAAGTACATCGTGGTCAGCGGCAACGGCGACGCGATCTTCCAGCGGCTCATGCACGCCGTCGGCCGCGGCGACCTCGCCGCCGACCCGCGGCTCGCGGACAACGCCGGCCGGGTCGAGCACGCGGAGCTGCTCGACGACGCGATCGGCGCGTGGACGGCGACCCGGCCCCAGGAAGCCGCCGAAGCGGCGCTGCGGACCGCGTCCGTCCCGTGTGGACCGATTCTGACCGCCGCGGACATCGCCAAGGACCCGCACTTCGAGGCGCGCGGGATGCACGAGCGGCACCGGGTGCGCGGCCACGACACCGAAGTCACCTTCCCCGGCATCGTGCCGACGCTGACCGAGCGGCCCGGCCGCACCCGCGCCCTCGGGCCGGAGCTGGGCGAACACACCGAGGCCGTGCTCGCCGAGCTCGGCATCACCGGCGAGGCGGTCGCCCGCCTGCGCGAGAACGGAGTGATCTGACGATGACCGAAGTCCTCCTCACCGAGGTCGTGCTGCGCGACGGCCTGCAGGACGAAGCCGTCACCGTGCCGACGCACGAGAAGGTCCGGCTCGCCCGCGGCCTCATCGACGCGGGCGTGCGGTCCCTCGAAGCCGGGTCGTTCGTCTCCGCGCGCCGGGTCCCGCAGATGGCCGACACCGGCGAGGTGCTCCGGACGCTGCTGCCGGACGTCCCGGCGGCGCTGCACACGCTGGTGTTCACCGAGCGCGGGGCGCGGCAGGCGATCGACGCCGGGGCGAAGTCGGTGCGGCTGGTGGTGTCGGCCAGCGACGGGCACAGCGTCGCCAACGCGGGCGTGCCGACGGCCGCGGCGCTCGACCGGCTGGCCGGCTGCGCTTCGCTGCTCACGGCCGCGGGCGTCGCCGTCGAGGCTTCGGTGGCGACAGCGTTCGTGTGCCCGTTCGACGGCGACACGGCCCCGGACCGGACCGCCGACGTGGCCGCGCGGCTGGGCCGGCTCGGCGCGCGGGTCGTCCACCTCGCCGACACGATCGGCGCCG
Organism: Amycolatopsis sp. cmx-4-37; assembly: GCA_049998055.1. Classification (GTDB taxonomy): domain Bacteria; phylum Actinomycetota; class Actinomycetes; order Mycobacteriales; family Pseudonocardiaceae; genus Amycolatopsis. The sequence goes on from JAEBEK010000017.1 coordinate 86,549, forward strand.
CGCGGCCGAGCCAGCTGCGCACGGTCGTGGCGGCCGTCCGCGACGAGCTGCCGGACGTCCCGCTCGGCCTGCACCTGCACAACACCTACGGGCTGGCGGCGGCGAACGCGTGGGAGGGCCTCGGCCTGGGCATCCGCCGGTTCGACGCGGCCCTCGGCGGCCTCGGCGGCTGCCCGTTCGCGCCGGGCGCGTCCGGGAACATCGCGACGGACGACCTCGTCGACTTCTTCCACCGCGAAGGCATCGCGACGGGCATCGACGTCACCAAGCTCGCCGAGCTGCGCGACCAGGTCGCGCTCGCGGTCGGGCACCGGCTGGGTTCGGCACTCGCGGCGATTCCCGCGGTCCCGGCGGCGCTGCGCTGATCCCGGCGACGACGTGAATGACTCATTCACCCGTCCGGCGACCGGGTCTCGGCAAAGTCGCGGTTGCTGGGCGGGATGTCATGAACGAGTCGTTCATGACGCTGGACGACAGGAAAGAGTCGTTCATGACGTCGCCAACACCCGACTCCGCGCGCGGCCGTGACTTTGCCGGAGCCCTGCCGTCCGGCGACATGAATGAGTCATTCACGTCGTGCGCCGCACGACATTCGGCCGGTGGGCATTCGGCGGGTCTCACCCAGGTATACGGATGCGGGTTCAAGTCGGTTCAAAGTTTTTCGCCACACCCTCCAGAGCTGGACAACGCCCCGGTCAGCGGCCGACGATGACCCCACACCGAGTACGCCGGAGAGGGACACGCGCGGCGATCCAGCGTGATCCAGTAGCGGGCCGTCGTGCCCGCGTTTTTCGCGTCCGCCATTCTTCGTCCATTCCTGACGCGTTTTCACGGCCACGCACGACTACGCAAACGGAACCCCGGGCTGACGGTTCGTAATTGCCGGAAATCCCTTCTTGCCCGGTGTCAAACCCCGGTGTAGCTTCCATCACGGAACGATAACCAGCCGGTTGACGGCGCGGCCACGGGCAGGTGGCGGCGCACCCATCGATGTCGGGTCGGTGGCCGGTCCGGGAATCGTTCCGTCCCCGCCGACGCACTACCTGGTGAGTACGAGCCTGGGCTCGAGCCGCCAGTGTCGCGCACTCCCGCCAGCCCGACACCCCGGAGGATCCATCCATGTCCCGCACCCAAGGGCGCCATCGCATTTCCCGCAGAACGAAGATCGCGACCGGCGGCATCGCCTTCGCGCTCGCGGTCGGCGGTATCGTCGTCGCGACGACCACCGGCAACACCGGTGAAGCGAGCGCCGACGAGGCCAACCCCGCGTTCTTCGTCGACATCCTCAAGGTTCAGCCGAACCAGTTCGACCCGCGCCCGGTGTACGGCGCGTCGACCGGCACGTTCACCGTCGACTGCGGCCGCAACGAGAACGGCCACTTCAACCCCGACAACTTCATCGCGCAGCCCGGCGTCCGCAACGGCGCCCAGCACCTGCACGACTACGTCGGCAACCTTTCGACGAACGCCGACTCGAACAACAAGAGCCTCGCCAAGGCCGGCACCACCTGCCGCAACGGCGACAAGTCCGCCTACTTCTGGCCCGTCGTCCGCATCGACACCGGCGAAGAAGAGAAGAACGAGCCCGCCAAGGCGCCGGACGGCGACCGCGCGCAGGCCGACCAGGAGGCCAAGACCGTCCAGGTCGCGTGCCCGGACGTCGCCAGCAAGCTCGCCGACGTCCCCGACCAGGCCATGGGCGAGGTCGACGACAACCTCGACCAGCTCGACACGCAGACCGACGAGGCCAACCAGCGCGTCGCGCAGACGCAGGGCCAGGGCGGCGCGAACTTCGTGCAGAACGCCATCCTGAACCCGCTGAAGGACCGGCGCGCCGCGATCCTCGAGCGGATCGCCACGATCATCGCCCGGTTCGCGCCGAAGCCGAAGGACCTCGGCGGGCTCGCGCCGTGCGCGCCGAAGCCGGGCAAGGACACCGGCACGCCGACGCCGCCCCCGAGCAGCACCGCGGGCGGCGCGCTGCCCGGGCAGGACGAGAACAACGAGCTGCCGGGCAACGACGGCAAGATCCTGCGCCCGCAGAAGGCGCAGATCACCTTCCGCGGCAGCCCGGTGGGCAAGGTCGTGGCGATGCCGAAGTTCCTGCGCGTGCTCTACGGCGACGCGAAGGTCTCGACCAACGGGCCGGCCAACGCCCGCGCGAGCTGGACGTGCAGCGGGTTCGAGAACCGCGTCACCGAGAAGTACCCGATCTGCCCGCCGAACAGCAAGGTCAAGCGGATCCACACGTTCCCGAGCTGCTGGGACGGGAAGAACACCGACAGCACCAACCACCGCACGCACATCGTGTTCCCGGACCAGTCCGGCCGGTGCGCCAAGGGGTTCAAGGCCGTGCCGCAGCTGCAGATCACGCTGACCTACGACATCCCGCACGACATCCAGGTCAAGAAGCAGTACAAAGTGGACGCTTTCCCGCAGGAGAAGCACAACCCGGGCTCCGACCACGACGACTTCGCGAACGTGATGTCGCAGCGGATCATGAACGGGCTGGTCAACTGCGTGAACCGCGGTAAGACCTGCCGGGCCTGACCGATCTCCGCGAAAGCCGGCGGCGCAGCGTGCACTGCGCCGCCGGCCTTTGCGGTTGAATGACCGGCATGGTCACCGGTGACGAGGTCCGCGCGTTCGCCTTGACGCTCCCCCGCGCGTACGAGGCGGTCGTGCGTGACCGGGCCAAGTTCCGGGTCGGGCAGATCGTGTTCGCCGCGCTCTCGCGGGACGAGACCGAGCTGGGGTTCGGGTATCCCCGCGACCAGCGGGAAGCGCTGGTGACGGGTGAGCCGGAGAAGTTCCTGATGCCCGAGCCGTCGGACCTGCGCTACCAGTGGGTCCGCTGCCGCTTGGCGGCGATCGACATCGACGAAATGCGCGAGCTGGTGCTGGACGCGTGGCGGATGTGCGTGCCGAAGAAGGTCTGGAACGCTTACGCGGAGACGCACCCGCTCTGATCGAGGGCGTCCTCGGTCACCACGCGAAGGCCGGCCACGACGGCGAAGGCCGGCACTGCCATGACCACGAACACCGTGTGCAGCCCGAAGGCCTGGGCGATCGCGCCGCCGGCGAGGGCACCGAGGGACTTCGTCCCCCACGCGACGAGCCGGTAGCTGCTGTTCAGCCGGCCGAGAAGCCCATCCGGCGTCAGCCGCTGGCGCACGGACACCATGACGACGTTCGACACCATGACGCCCGCGCCGCCGACGAAGAACCCCGCTCCGGCCGCGTACGGGTTCGCGGTCACCGCGAGCGTGCCGATCGAGAGCCCGCCGGTGAGCCAGGAGATCCAGAGCGCGCGGACGCGGCCGAGCCGGCGTTCCACCGCTTCGGCGAGCAGCGACCCGGTCAGGCCGCCCGCGGCGCTCGTGGCCATCAGCAAGCCGAACGCCGGTGCGGACAGGCCCATCGCCGAACCCGGGCCCACCGCGTAGAGGACGAGGACGGCGAAGGTCGCGCCGGTGGCGAAGTTGAACGTGCCGACCATGACCGAGAACGTCCGCAACACCCGGTGCCGCACCAGGAAACGCAGGCCCTCGGCGACGTCCGCGCGCAGGGTGGTGGGTTTGTCGCGCGGGACCCGGTACCGGCCGCGCACGAGCAGCAGCGCCGCGACGGCGACGGCCCACAACGCCACCGGCGTGACGAGCGCGGCGACGACGCCCGCCGCGGCCAGCACCCCGGCGAGCGGCGGGCCGGCGAACTCGTTGGCCGTCTGCTCGGCGGCGAACATCCGGCCGTTGGCGCGGGCCAGCTGCTCCCGCCCGACGACCTGCGGGACGATCGACTGCGCGGCGGTGTCGTAGATCGTCTCGGCGCACCCGACGCCGACGGCGGCGACGTACAGCGCCCAGATCGATCCCCCGCCGAAGACGGTCAGCAGCGTGACACCGGCGAGGAGGCCGCCGCGCACGAGGTTCGCGGCGAGCATCGCGCGGCGCCGGTCGAGGCGGTCGACCAGCGCGCCGGCGGGCAGCGCGAACAGCAGCCACGGAGCGCTGAAGGCGAACGTGAGTCCCGCGATGAGCGCCGGCTCGCGGGTGTAGCCGACCGCGACCAGCGGTAACGCGACCTTGAGGATGCCGTCGGCGAGGCTGGACAGACCGGCGGCGGACCACAGCCGCCAGAACACGGGGTTCATGAATGGAGGGTTGCACATCGATGGGCTTTTCTCCATCGATGTGACCGGATTCCATCGGTGGACTACGCTCCGTTCATGACGGAACCCCGCCGCCGGCGCCCCGCGACGCCGGAGGAGGCCAAGGCCCTCGGCCACCCGCTGCGGCTGCGCATCATGCGGATGTGCCTGGTCGAGGAGCTGACGAACAAGCAGCTGGCCGACCGCCTCGACCGCGACCCCGGCACGGTGCTGCACCACGTGCGCCAGCTGGTGTCGGCGGGTCTGCTGGCGCCGGCCCCGGTCCGCACGGGGTCGAGCGGTGCGCTGGAGAAGCCGTACAAGTCGAACAACGAGACGTGGTGGCTGGACGGCCCGCTGGCCGACGCCGACGCCGAGACGCGGTTCGCGCCGATCGAGATCTTCCAGGAGGAAATCCGGGCGGCCGGCCCGGAGTCGGTGGCGGTGCACGAGAAGTTCCTGCTGCACCTGTCCCCCGACGAGGTCGGGGAGCTGGACCGCCGGATCCTGGCGGTGCTGGACGAGTACGTGGCCACCGACCACGAACGGCTCGACCGCCCCGCACTCGGCGGGATCTTCGTGCTGCACCACGTGAAGCGCGAGGGCTGACGACGCGGAGCTTTCACGTGAAAGCTCCGGCCCCTGGTGGGAGCTTTCACGTGAAAGCTCCGGCGGGTCCCGGCCGGGGATGGTGGCCGGGACCCGCGTCGATGTGTCAGTGGGTCAGTGGGTCAGTGGGTCAGTGGTTCACCTTGAACCACGGCTGCGACCAGCCGAGGTAGGTCTGGCCCCACTTGCTCTTGATCTGCGCGATCGTCGTCTCGGTGTAGCTGCCGTAGCCGTTGATGTCGTTCGACAGGAACTTGCCGCCGCCGATCGAGATCATCGTGTGCCCGGCGCCGCTGCTCTTGAAGAAGGCGAGCCCGCCGGCCGGCACCTGGGTGTCGCCCGGGTGCTTGAACGAGGCCGGGATCTGGGTCCAGTGGACGTAGGCCGTCTCGGAGCCCGAGGCGGTCCAGCCGTAGTTCTGCGCGTTGATCCGGTCGCACCAGCCCTCGTACGAGTCGAGGTCGTTCGTGTGGACGCGGGTCTTGGCGTAGGCCACCGCCTGCGCGCAGGTCTTCGGGTCGCCGGTGCCCGCGGTGGTGCAGGTCAGGGTCGAGCCCGCGCAGTCCGGGGCCACGCGGCCGTCCGAGCCGGTGTAGACGTAGGCGTCGCTGATGTAGCCGTCGCCGACCTTGTCCCAGATGTCCGAGGTGCCGTACTTGCCGTCGACGGTCGACCCGTTGGTCTGGCAGGAGATGGTGACCGCGGTGCCGTCGGCGACCGTGCCGACCGGGCTCCCGCCGGTGCTCGGGGTGGCCCGCACGGTCAGGGCGATCCCCGAGTCGGTGTGCACCGTGCCCGTGGCCGCCAGGGCCGGGGTGGCGCCGGCGAGCACGATCGCCGCGGCGATGCCGGCCACGCCGGCCGCCCGCTTCCCGATCCGAATTCTCATTTGTCCGTCCCTCCAGGATTCGTGGTGGGGACAGCATGGCGACCGCCGGTACAAGGCCCGTACAAAAGCGCGAACGCCTCCTGAAGATGCGGCAAAACCGACGAAGCCCCGCCGGAATCCCGGCGGGGCTTCAGCAGGACGAACTCAGGCCAGGTACTCGGCCGCCGCGCGCAGGCTGACGTAGGAGCCGCTGAACGTGTCGATCCGCGGGCCGTCACCGTCGTCGGGCCCCGGCACGCCGGTCTCCACCCGGATGAAGTCCACCGTGGACAACGCCGCCAGCAGTTCGCGCACCCGCGGGTGCCGGTGCGCCTCCCGGGTCACCACGACGACGCTGCGGAAGTCCCGGGCCGCTTCGAGGACCGCGTCGGCGTCGTCCGGTGTCGCCGTGAGCGTCCGGGTGCCCGGCACCAGCTCGGCCAGGTGCGCGCCGAGGCCCCACGGCATCGGGCCGGCCGCGATGGTCGGCTCGGTCTGCACGTCGACGACCAGCGGCGGCCCGTCCAGCCGCACGTCGCCCCGGATCCGCAGCGCCTTGCGCGCCGCCTCCAGGCCGAGCCGCCGGTCGACCGGGCCGACCTGCGCCGGTGCCGGGTCGGTGCCCAGCGCCGCCGTCCGCGCGGCCGCCTCCTCGAGCCGGTCCAGGGGCAGCTCTCCCGCCGCGACCGCGGCCACGATCGCCGACACGCAGGCGTCCAACGCGGGAGCCTCGAACGCCGCGCCGCCGAGGCAGAGCGCGTCCGCGCCCGCGGCCAGGGCCCGCACGGCCGAGCGGCCGAGGCCGTCGTGCTTGCCGTACGCGCCGGAGACCGCACCCATCTCGAGGGCGTCGGTGATCACCGCGCCGGTGAAGCCGAGCTCGCCGCGCAGGACGTCGGTGAGCGCGACGCGGTTGAGCGTCGCGGGCTCCTCGCCCCAGGCCTGCACGACCAGGTGGCCCGACATGATCGAGCGCACCCCGGCCCGGATCGCCGCGGCGAACGGCACCAGCTCGATCTCGCGCAGCTCTTCGACGGTGCGCGGCAGCACCGGCAGGGCCACGTGCGAGTCCTCGGTGGCCGCGCCGTGGCCCGGGAAGTGCTTCGCGCACGCCGCGACGCCGTACTTCTGCAAGCCGGTCACGTAGGCCGCGACGTGCGGCGACGCCTTCGCCGGGTCGGACCCGAACGCCCGGACGCCGATGATCGGGTCCTCGGCCGCCAGGGTCAGGTCCGCGCACGGCGCGAGGTTCACCGTGACGCCGCAGGCCGCGAGCCGCTCGCCGAGCGCGGCGGCGACCGCGGTGGTCAGCTCCGGGTCGTCGGCCGCGCCGAGCGCCAGCGGGCCCGGCACGAACGACCCGGTGTTCACGTCGAGGCGGGTGACGTCGCCGCCCTCTTCGTCGATCCCCACCACGACGCCGTCCCGCTCGCCCCGCAGCTGCGCGGTGAGCGCGGCGACCTGCTCGTCGTCGACGACGTTGCGGCCGAACAGCACGACCCCGCCCAAGCCCTCGGCGATCCGGCGACGCAGCCAGTCCGGCGCGGTGGTCCCGGCGAACCCGGGCAGGAGCACGGCTTCGGCGAGCTTCTCGGGAGAAGACAACAGCTACCCCTTCACGGCGCCGGCGGTCGCGCCGGACACCAGCTTGCGTTGCACGAGCAGGAAGAACACCAGGGCCGGGATCGCGTAGATGACCGACGCGGCCATGACGCCGCCCCAGTCGGTGGCGAACGCCGTGCGGAACGACGCCAGCCAGACCGGCAGCGTCTCCTTCGGCTTGTCCCGGATGAACACCAGCGCGAACAGGTACTCGTTCCACGCCGTGATGAAGCTGAACACCGACGTCGTGACCAGCCCCGGGCCGAGCAGCGGCAGCGTGACCCGGCGGAACGCGCCGGTCTGGCTGCAGCCGTCGATCATCGCGGCCTCTTCCAGCTCGTACGGGATCCCGTTGACGAAGCCGTAGAGCATCCAGACCGTGAACGGCAGCGTGGTGGCGAAGTAGATCAGCAGCAGCGACGGCAGCGTGTTGAGCAGCCCGGCGTCCCGCATGAGCAGGAACAGCGGGATGAACAGCGCCGACACCGGCGCCAGCTGCGCCACCATCACCAGTACCAGGAAGCCCTTGCGGCCGGTGAAGCGCAGCCGCGAGAGCGGGATCGCCGCCAGGGTCCCGGCGACCAGTGCGCACAGCACCGACCCGACCGTGACGATCAGGCTGTTGAGCAGGTACGTCGGGAAGTTGTCCTTGCCGAGCGCCGTGCTGAAGTTGCCGAACGAGAACGACGTCGGGATCAGGTCGTACTTCGGCGAGAGGATCTCGCCGGGCGTGCGCAGCGACGTGACGAACATCCAGTACGTCGGGAAGACGATCGCCAGCGCCACGAGCACGCCGACCACCGAAAGCACGATCCGCTGCGAGAGCGATTTCTTCACGACAGATCACCTTCCCGGGTCCGGGTGAGCAGCTGGATGTACCGGCCGGTGATGAGCGCGAGCACGATCAGCATCAGCGTCGCGATCGCGGCGGCCGCGCCGAAGTGGTTGCCCGCGATGCCCTTGAGGTAGAGCACGACGGCCAGGGTGGTGCTCCCGCCGTCGGGGCCGCCTTCGCGGATCGCCCAGATCTGGGCGAACGCGTTGAAGTCCCACAGCACCGACAGGAACGTCACCATCGTGGTGATCGGCTTGATGGCGGGCCAGGTGACCGCGCGGAACGTCTGCCACGCGCTGGCGCCGTCGATGCCGGCGGCCTCGTACTGCTCGCGCGAGACGCCGATGATGCCCGCGTACAGCGAGAACGTCACGAACGGGACGGCCTGCCACACGATGAGCAGCCCGATCACGGCCAGGGTGCTCGGGCCGCTGGAGAACCACGAGAAGCCGATGAAACCGTGGAAGCCCAGCCGGTCGAGGGTCTTGTTGAGGATGCCGTACTGCTCGTCGAAGATCCACTGGAACACCGTGGTCGTCGCGATCACCGGCGTGGCCCAGGCCAGCACCAGCGTCACCTGGACGAGGATCCGCACGACCGGGCCGAGGTGGCGCATGAGCACCGCCAGCAAGAGCCCGCCGAGGATGGTGGCGGCCACGATGGCGGCGGTGAAGACCAGGGTCCGGAAGGTGACCGCCCAGAACTCCGGGTCCGAAAGCGTGTTCGTGTAGTTGTCGAACCCGATCCAGACGGTCTTGCCGGAGACGAGCTGACCGATGTCGAGCTTGCGGAAGCTGATGGCGAGCACCTGGACCAGCGGCCAGGCGAGCAACACCAAGATCGCGGCCAGCGCGGGGAGGAGGAGCAGGTACGGGAGCACCCGGTCGCCGAACCGGCCCCGCCTGCGCCTCTTGACCCCCGCGTCGCGCGGCGATGCCGGCGGGGTCGCCCCCGCCGGCATCGTCACATTGGCGGTCGCTGTCATCCGCCGATGAGCTTGTTCAGCGCTGCGTTGGCGTCGGCGGTCGCCTGGTCGAGCGTCTTCTTGCCGGTCAGGTACGCGGTCAGCATGTCCTTGACCGGGTTCTGGCCGGACTCCACGTCACCCCACTGCGGGCTGGCCGGCACGGCCTTGCCGTTGGTGGAGGCCTTCGCCATCACGCTGCCCAGCGGGTCCTTGTCCAGGCCGGTGAGGTCGGTCGACGTGCCGGGCACGACGCCGGCGGCGGCGAGCTGGCCCTGGTACTTCGCGCTGGAGAGCAGCTTGATGTACTCCTTGGCGGCGGCCGCGTTCTTGCTGTTGGCCGGGATCGCCAGGTTCGAGCCACCGAGGAACACCGGGGCGCTCTGGCCGGCGGTCTTGCTCGGGATCGCGAACGCGCCGGTCTTCGCGGTCAGGCTCGGGTCCGTCTTGGCCGCGGTCGGCAGCTCCCACGGAAGACCGATCATCATGGCGACCTTGCCGGCGCCGTAGACGGTCGCCTGCTGCGGCTTGGCCTCGTCCGCGTCCTTCGGCGCCTTGGTGCCGGAGGTGTCGACGAGCTTCTTGTAGAAGTCGAGGCCCGCCTTCGCGCCGGCGCTGTCGAGCGTCGCCTTGAACTTCTTGCCGTCGGGCTGAGCGATGTCCCCGCCGTTGTCCCAGATGAACGACAGCAGCGCGTACCAGTTCTGGCCCGGCATGTACAAGGGCTGGAAGTCGGGGTCGGACCCGAACTTCGTCTTCAGCTTGGTGATCGCGTCGATCCACTCGTCGTTCGACGTCGGCGGCTTGGCGATGCCGGCCTGCTCGAACATGTCCTTGCGGTAGATGACCTCACGGTTGGCCGCGTAGAACGGGACGCCGTAGGTCTTGCCGTCGTAGGTACCCGAGTCGGCGAGACCCTTCAGCCACTGCGCGCCGTTGAAGCTGTCCTTGTCCGCGGACAGGTCGGTCAGCACGCCTTCCTGCGAGGCGAAAGCCGCGGTCTGCGTGTTGCCGATCTCGATCACGTCGGGCGGGGTGCCACCGGCCAGGGCGGTGGTCAGCTTCTGCTGGATGCCGTCCCACTGCTGGATTTCGTACTTGACCTTGACGCCGGGGTGCGCGGCCTCGAACTCCTTGTTGAGCGCGTCGGTCAGGGTGCTCGGCGCGGACCCGGTCATCAGCCAGACCGTGACGTCGCCGGTGATCTGCGCGGGAGCACCGCTCGACGAAGCGGCGGTGTCCGTGCCGCCGGAACCCGCGCAACCCGCGGTCGCGAGGGTGAGTGCGGCGGCGCCCGCCGCCAGCTTGAGCCAGCGTTTCACTCGATGCCGTCCTTTCGATGCCCGGCCGAACCGCGGCCGGACTCCCCAAATGGTGTAGACCAATGTTGGGGTTAGAGTGGTACGTACCACAGGCCCTGTCAAGGCGGTTGCCGGAACGTTGTAAACGCACCGGGGAGTCTGACGGGGTGTAGTCGCCCGCTCACCGGCCTCGCCCCGACCTGCGGCGGAAGTCGTCCGAATAGGAGGGTGTCCGGAACGTTTTTCACCGGTGGCCACGCGGGATTCACCGCACGGCCACCCGGACGGCGCAGCGAAAACCGGCCCGGGCTCAGCGCCGGCGCCGTACCTTCCGCCGGCGCGCGAGCACCAGTCCGAGCACCGTGCAGACCAGGCCGGCCGCCAGCAACGCGATCCCGGCCGCCGGTCCGACGTCGAAGTGCCGGAGCACCCGCACCGCCCCCAGCGCGAACCCGGTCACGAACAGGACGGGCCCGAGCACCAGCGCGAGGGTGCCGGTTCGCTGCGCGGGGACGACGGCGAACACCGGCTCGTCGCCCCCGGCGGCGCGGACGTCCGCGTAGACGGCCGTGATGGGCCCGAAGGACACCCGGTCGCCGTCGTGCAGCAGCCGCGCCTGCCGCGGGGCGAGAGCCTCCCCGTTGACGAGCGTGCCGGCCCGCGAGCCGGCGTCGGACACCCAGGTGCCGCGCGCGTCGCGCCGGAGCCAGGCGTGCCGCGGGCTCACCCGGTCCGAATAGAGCTTCAGATCCGCTTCGGGCGCCCGGCCGACCAGCCACGAGCCCCGCCGCACGTCCAGCCGCGCGACGGCGCCTCCGAGCGTCTCGATGGTCGCTGCGTGTTCCATCGCCCCTCCCCCACGTCCCGACTCCGGACAGAGCGACACGACGGCGTGAAGATGCGCGGCGAACGGGTGAACCGGCCGCGTCCGGGCGACGATCATCGTCCCTCGGCCGACTGGGGTGCGTGGGCCAGTTCGGCGCCCCAGAAAACCGGGAGAACGATGAAGTCAGCTTGGCAAGTCCGCGCCGGCCGGCAAGGCGAGCGCGACCAGGAAGCCCTCGCCGAAGGGCTCGCGATCGTCGGCTGGGGCGGCGTTCCGGCGCTCGGCCGGTTCGACGACAAGGAAGCGCTCAAAGCGGGGCTCCGGGAGCACTACCCGCAACGGTCCACCTACGTGATCGGGAACTGGGCCGGGCAGCTGTGGCGCTTCTCCCGGGAGATGAGCGAAGGCGACCTCGTGGTCATGCCGCTCAAGAACGTGCGGCAGTTCGCCATCGGCGAGGTCACCGGGCCGTACCACTACCGCCCCGACGCGACCCCGGACTGCCGGCACGCCCGGCCCGTGCGGTGGCTCCGGACCGGCATCGACCCCCGCGAGTTCGGCCCCGACCTGCGCGGCAGCCTCGGTTCCCTGCTCACCGTCTGCCGGCTGAGCCGGCACGAGGCCGCCCGGCGGATCGGCGACCTCGCGGCCGGCCGCCCGGACCCCGGCTGGCAGCACGCCGCGGCGAACCTCGATCCCGACGCGACCCGGGCCGACCTGTGGGAAGCCGTCGAAACCGGCACGGCGCCCGTGAAGCTCACCGTGCGGGACCTGCTGTCCCTGTGGGGCTACCGGCGGCGCACCGCGACTTCCTTGGTGACCGTCCAGTCCGAGCTGGCCGAGCACGGGGTCACGACCAAGCCACCGTTCACCACGGCCCGGATGGACGCGGTCGTCGAACTCGTCCCGATCGCCGTCGAACCGGACACGGCGGCCTCGGAGCCGGATTCACCCGAAATAGAGGCGCCGGACGACCTGCCGACCAAGTGGATGGTGCGCGCGATCCTGCCGGACCAGCCGACCATCGAGTCCGTCACCGTCGGCAAGCCACTCGCGGCCGCGGTGACCCTCATGCTGGCCAAGAACTACTCACAGCTGGCGGTGACCGGGGAAGACGGGTCCTACGCCGGCGCGGTCAGCTGGGAGTCCATCGGCCGGGCCCGCCTGACGAACCCCGAGCCGACCTTGCAGGACGCCACGGTCCGAGTCCGGGTCATCGACATCGACGAAGAGCTGTTCGGCCAGATCGACGAGATCTACCGCCGCGGGTACGTCTTCGTCCGGGGAGAAGACCGCCGGAAGCTCGTCGGCATCGTGACGGCCCACGACCTCGCCCGTCAGTTCGGCACGCTCGCGCGGCCGTTCTCCCTGCTGGAGGAGGCGGAACTGCGGATCCGCCGCCACACCCGGCGCTGCCTGCCCGAGGAGGTGATCGAGAAGGCGACGCCGAAGTGGGCGAGCAACCCGACTTTCGGCAGTTATGTCCGCATGCTCGAGCCACCGGAGCGGTTCGAGCTGCTCGGCTGGCCGCTCGACCACGAGACCTTCCTCGACCTCCTCACGAAGGCGAAGAACATCCGCAACGAGCTGATGCACTTCTCCGGTGAAGAGGTCCCCGAGGAGTACCTCGCCGCCATCGAAGGGTTCTGCGCGACGATCAAGGCCGTCGACCAGCTCTAGCGTCAAGGTTTCGGTGCCGGGGCCTTCACCCGCTCCAGCAGCAGCTGCGCCACATCGCGGACATCGACGTTCTCCGCCTTCTGCTCGCTCTGCCGCTGGACCAGCCCGTCGGTCAGCATCACCCGGCAGAAGGGACAGCCGGTCACGATCGTCTCCGCGTCGGTCGCGATCGCCTCGTCCACGCGCTCCAGGTTGATGCGCTTGCCGATCTGCTCCTCCATCCACATGCGGGCCCCTCCCGCGCCGCAGCACAGCGCCCGGTCCGCGTGGCGGGGCATCTCCTCGAGCGTCGCGCCCGTCGCGCCGACCAGCTCGCGGGGCGGGGTGTAGACCTTGTTGTGGCGCCCGAGGTAACACGGGTCGTGGTAGGTGACCTTCGGGCCGTCCTCGACCGCCTTGACCGGCGTCAGCTGCCCGCCGCGCACCAGGCGGTTGAGCAGCTGGGTGTGGTGGACGACCTCGTAGTGCCCGTCCAGGTCCGGGTACTCGCGGCCCAGCGTGTTGAGGCAGTGCGGGCACGTCGTGACGATTTTGCGCAGCTTCGGCTCGCGGCCCTCGAACACCGCGTTGAGCGTCTCCGCCGTCTGCTGGGCCATCATCTGGAACAGGAACTCGTTGCCCGCGCGCCGCGCCGGGTCGCCCGTGCAGGACTCCTCCTTGCCGAGCACCACGTACTTCACGCCCGCGATGTGCAGCAGCTCCGCCGTGGCGCGGACCGTCTTGCGCGCCTGGTCGTCGAACGCGCCCGCGCAGCCGACCCAGTAGACGTATTCGACGTCCTCCGCGAGCTCACCGTCGAACACCGGGACGTCGAAGCCGAGGTCCTTGGTCCAGGCGAGGCGTTCGGAGTTGTTCTGGCCCCAGGGATTGCCCTTGGTCTCCAGGTTCTTGAACAGCCCGCCCAGCTCGGTCGGGAACGCCGACTCGATCATCACCTGGTAGCGGCGCATGTCGACGATGTGGTCGACGTGCTCGATGTCCACCGGGCACTGCTCGACGCACGCGCCGCAGGTGGTGCACGACCAGAGCACGTCCGGGTCGATCACGCCGCCGTCGTCCTCCGGGCCGACGAGCGGGCGCGCCCCCTCGTGCTCGGTGCCCGCGAGGATGTAGGGCGCCTCCTCGAACAGGTTGTCGCGCAGGTTCATGATGACGAGCTTGGGCGACAACGGCTTCCCGGTGTTCCACGCCGGGCACTGCGACTGGCAGCGGCCGCACTCGGTGCACGTGGCGAAGTCGAGCATGCCCTTCCACGTGAAGTCGCCGATCTTGCCGCGGCCGAACGTGTCGTCCTCGCCCGGGTCCTCGAAGTCGATCGGCTTGCCACCGGACTCCATCGGCAGCAGCGGGCCGAGCCCGTCCGGCAGCCGCTTCGCCGAGACGTTGATCGGCGCCACGAAGATGTGCAGGTGCTTGGAGTAGAGCACGATCGACAGGAACACCAGCATGACGCCGATGTGCAGCATCAGGCCGACCGTCTCGAGCACCTCGGTGGTCGAGTGGCCGAGCGGCTCGAGGAGGTTCCCGACCCCGAGGGAGACGTACGCGCCGTTGTCGTACGGGAAGTTGCCGGACGCCGAAGAGGCGCCGCGGAAGAAGAACATCGTCCAGACGACGTTGAAGATCATGAAGAGGATCAGCCAGGCGCCGCTGGTGTGCGAGCCGTAGAAGCGCGACGCGCGGTCCTTGCGCGCGGGGGCGTTCCGGATCCGGATCACCGTGAACACGCCCAGCGAGACGGCCACCATGACCGCGATGAAGTCCTGCAGGAAGCCGAGCACCGGCCAGTGCCCGATCCACGGGATCGCGAACTTCTCGTCGAAGAGCGCACCGTACGCCTCGAGGTACACCGAGGCGAGGATCACGAAGCCCCAGAACGTGAAGAAGTGCGCCAGGCCGGGCACCGACCACTTCAGGAGCTTGCGCTGGCCGAACACCTCGCGCACCTGCGCGAAGACGCGGGCGCCCAGGTCGTCCGAGCGCTTGGTGTCGGGCTGGCCGGCCTTGATCAGCCGGTACAGGAACGCCACCCGCTTGCCGGCGACGGCGAGGCCGACGACCGTCATGAGCAGGCCGAGGATGAGACGAACGAGCACGGGTCCTCCGGTCGTACTTCGAGGAACGGCTCAGTGCGAGCCGGTGTAGTAGCGACACGCCTTGCACGCGTACCGCATCTTCGCGACCCGCCAGTGTTTCCGGTACAGATCGAGGTCGGGCGACCGGCGGACGCCGAGGCGCTGGTAGCGCCCGGGACGCCGGCGGCCGGTTTCGTACTGCTCGGTCGCGCGGCCGAGGTGGGCGCGCCGCAGCACGCACCCCCGCGTCCCGCAGCGGCCGAGGGCGCCGCGGCAGAACCGGTGCAGCAGCACCAGTTCCCCGGTGACTTCTTCGACCACGCCGTAGCCGGGGTGCGCACCCGGCCCGGTGAGCCGCACCGGCAGCCCGCAGTACCCGCACTTGAGGGTGCAGGAGAGGCAGCCGGCGATGTGCCTGAGCCGCAGTTCGCGCCGGTCTTCGGAGCCGGGCCCTCGGACGCGCGACGCCATGGGGCCTCCTCCGGCGACTGTGATCGGCACCACTGACTACTGGAGGGTAATGAGAGGGTCACTTCGCGCGACAGGACCGAACAGCCTAGTTGTCTTGCTCCGTTCAGCGTAAAATAGAAGCAAGGATCACCTTACTGTCCGTATATCGGACGGCATACCCTCGGAAATCGCACGTTCGGCCCTGCTGGCGCGGTGGTGTCCCCCGCCACAATCCGGGCATGACCCATCGCTCCGTCCCGTACCGGCCGGCCCGCGTGCCCGCCGCCGAAGCCGTCGCCGAGGCCGCCGCCCTGCGGCGGCGGATGGAAGCGCGGCGCTCGGTCCGGATGTTCTCCCCGGACCCGGTGCCCGAAGGCGCGGTGCTCGACGCGATCGCGGTGGCCTCCACGGCCCCCAGCGGCGCGCACCAGCAGCCGTGGACGTTCGTCCTCGTCACCGATCCGCAGGTGCGCCAGACGATCCGTGAGGCCGCCGAAGCGGAGGAGCGGATCTCCTACGACGGCCGGCTCGGCGACGAATGGCTCGACGCGCTGCGGCCGTTGGGCACCGACGCGGTGAAGCCGCACCTGACCGACGCGCCGTACCTGATCGTGGTGTTCCAGCAACGGTTCGCGCTCGACGACGACGGTGGCGTCCACAAGCACTACTACGTCGACGAGTCGGTGGGCATCGCGGTCGGCATGCTGCTGACGGCGTTGCAGGTGGCCGGGCCGGCGGCGTTGACGCACACGCCGTCGCCGATGCGGTTCCTCGGCGAACTGCTCGGCCGTCCCCGCAACGAACGGCCGTTCGCGGTGATCCCGGTCGGCTACCCGGCCGACGACTGCGTCGTGCCGGACCTGCGGCGCAAGTCCCTCGACGAGGTGCTGGTGCGGATTTGACGGCTCAGCAGGCCGGCAGGCCGCCCGGCACCTCGGTGAACAGGGGCCCCGACAGCCGGTCCGCGCCGCGGTCGCGCCACCACTCGCTCTCGTCCGCGCGCTCGATCCCGGTCACGGCGACCTCCGCGCCGGCCAGGTGCGCCGCTTCGATCAGCGCCGTCAGCGAACGGTCGACCAGCGGGTGTTCGCGGCGGGCCACCAGGTTCGCCGCCACGCGGACCGCGCGCGCCGGGAACTCGGTGAGGCACGTGACGTCGCCGAAGTCGTGGATCTCCGCGCCCACGCCGATTTCCGCCAGCACCTTGAGGTTGTCGGCCGCGTCGCCGGAGTCGGCGAGCAGGGTCGCCGCCGGGAAGCCGGGCCGCAGCCGCCCGGCCGCCAGGCCGGCCGACTCCAGCACGCCGCGGATCTCGCCGACCAGCTCGGGGTCGGCGGCCTGGTGCGTCGTCAGCTCGACGGTCAGCGGCACCGGAACGTCGGCCGCCGCGACCCGCTCGACCGCCGTGCGCAGGAGCCACGTGCCCAGCGGCAGCGCCAGACCCGTCTCCCCCGCCAGCCGCACGCACGTCTCGTGCGGCAGCACGCCTTCGGTGGGGTGCCGCCAGCGCAGCCGCGCCTCGACCCCCCGGACCGAGCCGTCCACCGCGGCCACCAGCGGCCGGTAGCCGACCTCGACCTCACCGTTCTCCCACGCGCCCGCCATCGCCGCCGCGAGACCGAAGTCGTGGCGGTCGCGGCGGTCCAGCTCGCGGTCGAACAGGCCCCACTGGGCCCCGGCCCGCTGCACGCGGCGCAGCGTCAGGTCCGACGCGCGCAGCAGCTCGGCCGGCGTGATGTCGCGCGGCGGCCGGTGGACGACCCCGATGCTGGCCGACACCGCGACGCCGTGGCTCCCGTCCACGTAGTCCGGCTCCGCCAGCTCGTGGGTGATCCGGCGGACGAGCGTCAGGACACCCGGGGTGTCCGCGGTGTTCTGCAGCAGCACCCCGAATTCGTCGCCGCCGAGGCGCGCCACGAGGGCCTTCTCGCCCTCGAACACGGCTTTCAGCTTCCCGGCCACCCCGCGCAGCACGCGGTCGCCGAGGTCCTGGCCGAGGCCGCCGGTGATCTGCGAGAAGCCGTCGAGGTCGAGGTGGAACAGCGTGACGCCGCGGGACGCGTCGGCGTCACGCAGCAGGTTTTCCAGGCGGGTGCTGAAGAACTGGCGGTTCGGCAGCGCGGTCAGCACGTCGTGCAGGGCCTGGTGGGACAGGCGCCGCTGCAGCAGCGAGACTTCCGTGTCGTCGTCGACGATCGTGATCAGCTGCCGGGCCGCGCCGGCCGCGTCGCGGATCACCGACGCGGCGAAGGTGGCCCACATCGGCTCGCCGTCCTTGCCGACGAGCCGGCGTCCGACGCGCAGCCGGTGCAGCCGGCCGGCCACCAGCTCGGCGTAGGCCTCCCGGAGCTGCTCGACCTCCTCCGGGTGGACCAGGTCGAACAAGGTCATCGCGGCGATCTCGGCGGGCGTGCGGTTGAGCGTCTTGGCGAGCGCCGCGTTGGCGCGCAGCACCCGGCCGTCCAGCTCGGTGAGCGCGACGCCGCTGGCCGAGCCGGCGAACACCTCCTCGAACTGCGCGCGCGTGATGACCTGCTTCTGCCGGGTCTCCTGCTCGACCTTCAGCAGCGCCCGGCTCAGGCCTTCCTGACGCTTCTGGATGTCTTCGCGCAACGTCTCGCCGTAGCCCGAGCTGAGCGCGCCGAGCACCAGCACGACCCGCTCGGCGAGCCCGTCGACCCGGCGCAGCTCCGGCTCGCGCAGCAGGGCCTTGCCGAGCACTTCCAGGCTGCGGCGCAGGCTGTCCGCGCCGACGCAGCGCAGCTCGACGAGCCGGGCGCCCGCGGCCGCGGCTTCCTCGAGCTCCGGCGGATCGCTCGCGACCGCTTCGAACAGCCGGGCGGCCAGCACCGCCAGCTCGCGCTCGATCTCCTCGGGCGTGTGCGGCAGGTACGCGGTGGTGCTGATCAGGTAGCCCCACTTGCGCGCGAGCGTGCCGAGCCGTCTCGCCGCACGTTCGGCGGACGGCTTCTTCCGCGGGTCGTCGCCGCGGGGATGGGGAGCAGTCACCTCAGCCTGTCCTGGGATCCAGTGGCACTCCGGGTCGGGTAGCCGATATATCTTGGCGCGAAATTGCGTCCGGTGCACGAAACAGCATTCATCCAATCGAGTGGTAACCCTGCGGAGCGATCGCCAGGCGATCCCGCAGCCACGACCGGGTGGCAGCACGGTAGTCCGCCGCGTTTTCGTGCAACGCAACGGAATGACCGGCACCCGGCAGGACGTACATCGACAGCTTCGACGGCTCGGCGTAGTACGGCGCTTCCTGGGCGCGCAGCACGCCGGCGTCCGAACAGTCACGCAGCGCGAGCAGGCCGCAGAAAAGAACGTCCTTTTCTCCCACCACCTGGAAAACCGGTACGGTAATTCCCCTCGTCGCCGGCAACACGATCCCGAACAGCGCGACCGTGCCCATCCCGGGCACCGAAACCTGGTCCTTGGTCGCTTCGTCCGCGGCGATCACGGCGGGGTCGGCATCGCCCGCCGCGTAGAACAGCCCGGCCCGCGCCCCCGGTCGCGTCGTGAAGTAGAGCGGGTCACTACCCAGCCGCCCGAGTTGCCCGTCGAGCAGCGCCGGCCGCAGGCCGAGCGCCGCGCCGAGCGCCAAGACGGGCAGCGCGGGCAGGTGCGTGACGCCGGTGAGGACCACGCCGTCGACGTCGTGGTAGGTCGACGCCTCCACGGCGACGACCCCGGACCCGACCGAGTGCCCGACGATGACGACCTTCGCGAACCGCACGCCGCCGACGTGCCCGGCGCGCAGGTGACCGACCACCTCGTGGGTCGACTCGGCCGCCGCCCAGACCGACAGCGGCAGGCTCAGCGGGCGGCTGCTGCGCCCGGCGCCGAGCTGGTCGGCGGCGAAGGTCGCGTAGCCGTGCGCGGCCATGTCGCGCTGGTAGGAGTAGCGCTCGGGCTGGTACGGCAGGTCCCAGTACGCGCTGTTGTAGGTCCCGCCGTGCACGAGCAGCTGAACGGTGTCCGGCGCCTCGCCGGCGGGCAGGCACAACCGGCCGAGCACGGTCGCGGGCGCGCCCGGCACCAGCGGCGGCAGGCCCGGGCCGCCGACCGGCAGATCCGTGTCGGTGCACGAGATCGCGGCGGCCTCGGCGGGCATCGCGGCGGTCAGTGAAGCGAGCAGGACTCCGCAGGCGAACAAGGCTGACGTCACCTTGACGGGCAGCTTCACGCCGCACTCCCTCTGGACTCGGACAGGTGAACGAACTCGGAAACACTACACCCGGTAGCCGAACGGGTACCGTCAGGTCCGCGGCACCACGGTCATCGGCAGCCGGTTCGGCTGCATCGTGGCCTTGAGCTGTGCGCGGACCTTCTTGCCCGGCAAGGGAACCAGCCGCCAGCGCGCCCCGATGGTGGCGGCGATGATGCCGATCTCCGTCGGCGCGAAGACGTGCCCCGGGCACAGCCGCGCGCCGGCGCCGAAGGGGATGTACGCGCCCTTCGGCAGTTCCGCGGTGCGGCCGGGCGTCCAGCGGTCCGGGTCGAAGCGGTCGGGATCGGGGAACCAGCGCGGATCCCGGTGCAGGGTGTGCTGGCTGACCGCGACCTCGGTGCCCGCCCGGATGGTGACGCCGCCGAGCTGGACGTCCTCGCGGGCGCGGCGCATGAGGATCAGCGGCGGGGTGCGGCGGACGATCTCGTTGACGATCCGGTGCGTGTACACCAGGTCCGGCAGGTCCTCGAACCGCGCGGGGCGGCCGCCGAGGACGGCGTCGACCTCCGCGTGGAAGCGGCGCTCGACCGCCGGGTGCTGCCCGAGCTCGTGGAAGAACCAGGCCAGCGCGACGGCGGTGGTCTCGGCGCCGGTGGTGAGGATCGTGATGACCTCGTCGTGCACCTGCCGATCGGACATGCCTTCGCCGGTGTCCTCGTCACGGGCCATGAGCAGCATCGACAGCAGGTCACCGTGGTCGGCGCCCTGTTCCCGGGCGGCGACCACGGTTTCGCCGATCACGGCGCGCAGGCGCGCGGCGGCGGCGGCGAACTCGCGGCTCGCCGGAATGGGCAGCTTTTCCACGAATTTCGGAGAAAAAGCCCGGATCAACACGTATTTCAGCATGATGGGGATCGACCGCTGGATTTCCGCCAGTGCTTCGTCGCCGAGCGCGGTGGAGAAGAGCGTCTGCCCGGCGATGGTCAGCACGAGGTCCTGCATCCGCCGGTCGAACTGGACGACTTCGCCCGGCTGCCACGAGCTCGTGAGCTCGTGGGCCAGCTTCGTGATCGTCGTGTCGGCGTAGCCCGCGATCCGGGTGCGGCCGAAGGCGGGCATCACCAGGCGGCGCTGGCGGCGGTTGAGCTCGCCGTTCGAGGTGGCCAGGCCGTCGCCGAAGAGCGGGCGCATCTTGTCGAAGACCAGGCCCTTGTCGAACTTGTCGGCGTCGGTGGCCAGCACCTGCCAGGACAGTTCCGGCGTCGTGACCACGTGCACCGGCAGCGGCCCGAGCCGGAGTTCGACGACTTCTCCGTGCGCCGGAAGGGAAGTGAAGAGCTTCAGCGGGTCGCGCAGCAGGGCCACCGTGTGCCCGAGCACGGGCCACCGGCCGGGAACGGGACGCGCGCCGGTCATGTCTCCTCCTCGCGACCGAGCCACCCTAACGGGGCAGCGGGCGGGCCGAACGCGGGTCCACGCGAACGGATGAGGGCGCTACACTCCGGCCTCGCGAACGAGGGCGGGAGGTCCCATGACCGGGGAGCTGAGCTGGGTACCGCCGGAGATCGACACCACGGTGCCGAACCCGGCGCGGGTGTACGACTTCTGGCTCGACGGCGACCACAACTTCGCCGCCGACCGTGCCCTCGGTGAACAGATCCTCAAGATCATGCCGGGCGTGCGCGACGCGGCGCGCCTCAACCGCGCGTTCCTGCGCCGCGCGGCGAAGTTCATGGTCGACTCCGGCGTCCGGCAGTTCCTCGACATCGGCTCCGGCATCCCGACCGCGGGCAACCTGCACGAGATCGTCCAGCAGGCCGACCCGTCGTGCCGCGTCGTCTACGTCGACCGCGAGTCGGTGGCCGTGGCGCACAGCCGGCTGCTGCTGCAGGACAACGAGCGCTGCGCGGTGCTGCAGGCCGACCTGCGCGACGCCAACGACGTCTTCGAGGGTGCCGCCGAGCTGCTGGACCTCGACCAGCCGGTCGGCGTGTTCATGTTGCTGCTGCTGCACTTCGTGCCGGACTCGTGGGACCCGGCGAGCATCCTGGCCCGCTACCGCGACCGGCTGGCCCCGGGCAGCTTCCTGGCGGTGACGCACGTCGCGGCGGACTCCGAGGCGGGGCGGCTCGACGAAGCGGTCGAGGTGTACAAGAGCAACCAGGACCAGCAGAACCAGCCGGTCCCCCGCACGCACGACGAGGTCCTCGCCTTCTTCGACGGCTTCGAGATGGTCGAGCCGGGCGTGGTCGGCTGCGCGATGTGGAAGCCCGAAGGCGCCGGCGACATGTCCGACGACCCGGCGATCAACGCGCTGCCGTACGCCGGGGTCGGCCGGAAACCCTAGTCACCGCAAGGAGAACGTCGCCAGGTTCACCGGCCCGTCGAAGGTCAGGTACACGTCGTGGCGGCCGGTCGCCTTCGCCAGCGCCGCCGTCACGGTCGTGTACGCGTAGTGGTCCCCGGTGGACGGCACCGAAGCCGTGCCCAGGACCCGGCCGGTCGGCGAGTCCAAGTGGACCGTGACGTGCGCCGGCTCCACTGTGGACACCGACGCCGCGAACCGCGCCGGGCCGTTCAAGGCGACGTCGCGATACTTCAGCCAGCTGCCGGTTACGGCCGCGACCGAGGTGCCCGACGTCTTGGCCGGGTCCGTCAACGTCGTCCCGGCGTAGTCGTCGAAGTTCTGCGCCTGGGTGGGACGGCTCAGGTCACGCGGCGCGGGCCGCTCCCCCGGTACGAAGACCGGCTGCGCCGCGGAGAGGTCGGAAGCGTTGCGGCCCACCGAGAAGTCGTACACCCCCTGCGCCACGACGGACCGGTCCAGGGAGACGTTCCAAGCGGCCAAGTCCGCCACCGGAACGGAGAACCGGACCGTCCGCGTCTCGTGCGGCTTCAGCGTCACGCGGGAGAAGTCGCGCAACCGCTGCACGCCGGACGCCTTCGAGTAGAGCTGGACGACGTCGGTACCGGCGCGGCTTCCGGTGTTCGTCACGTCGACGCTCACCCGCACCGCGCCACCGTCCCGCGCAGCACGCACCGCGCCGTACCGGAAGCTCGTGTAGCTGAGCCCGTACCCGAAGGGGTACAACGGCTTCCCGCGGTAGTACTGGTACGTCATCCCGGTTTTCGCGATGTCGTAGTCGAGGATGCTCGGCAGTCCCGCGTCGGCGGCGTACCAGGTCTGGGTGAGCCGTCCGCTCGGGTCGTGGTCGCCGAAGAGGACGTCGGCGACCGCGTGCCCGGTCTCCTGCCCCGCGTGGCTCGTCCACACGATCCCCGGCACGGCCGATGTGTCCCAGCCGGTCGTCGGGTAGCTGTTCTCCACCACGACGACGGTGTGCGGGTTCGCCTTTCGCACGGCTTCGATCAGCGCCCGCTGCGCCGGCGCCAGTTCCGTGCTCGTCCGGTCGTTCGCCTCGCGGCCGTTGATGAACGGCATGCTGCCGACCACGACGACGGCCGTGTCCGCACCCCGCGCCGCGGCGACCGCCGAAGAGACCCCGCTGGTGAGCACCTCGCGGCCGAACTTCGTCGCGTGCGCCGCGTCGGGCGCGGAGATCGTGAGGACCCCGTCGGCGCCGACGACGGCGTAGCGGTTCGGGCCGAACCACGGCTCGGTGACCTCGTTGCCCGCGTACTCGAGCACGTAGCTGCCGTCGGGCTGGACGTCGAGCTTGAGCTGCTGCTGCACGAACCACCCGGTGGGCTGGTCGGCGTCGTTCACCAGCGCGCCGCCGGAGAAGCTCAGGAACTTGCCGTTCGCCGCCGCGCGCAGGGTGTTCTTGCCCGCACCCCAGTCGTAGACGTCGAAGGACTCGGGGGTGCCCGCGACGGTCCCGCCCGCGGTCACCTTGCCGGGCGCGGACGGCGCGGTCAGGTACCGGCCGGTCGAGAGGTCCTTCAGCGCGATCCGGTCGACGCCTTCGGACGACGCGACCGTGCCCGCCGCGCCCAGCCGTTCCGCGATGCCCTGCGCCGGCGTGACGCGGTAGGGCATCGAGCCGCTGTACCAGTCCTCGTACAGGGTGTCGGAAAGCGGACCGACGACGGCGACCTTCTTGTTCTTCGCCGCGTCCAACGGAAGCGCGTTCGCGTTGTTGCGCAGCAGGACGACCTGCTCGTCGGCCACCTCGCGCGCGAGCGCCCGGTGCTCGGGCGAGTCGATCACCGCCGGGGTGATCTTCGCGTACGGGTTGCGGCCCGGCGGGTCGAACTCGCCGAGCCGGAAGCGCAGCGACAGCAGGTGCCGGTCGGCCCGCTCGACGTCGGCCATGGTCAGCAACCCGCGGGTCAGCGCTTCCTTGACGGCCTCGACGGTGATCGAGCCGTTGGTGTCGTTGTCGGTGAAGCTGTCGAGCCCGGCCTTGATGGCCGCCGCGTCCGCTTCCGCCTTGGTGGCGTAGTACTTCTCGGAGTTGACGAGGTTGGACGGGGCGCCGGCGTCGCTGACGACGGCGATGTCCTGGGGCGCCCACTTCCGCAGCAGGCCGCCGAGGTCGGGGCTCACGGTGTTCGGCCGCCCGTTGACCAGGTTGTACGACGGCATGACGCCGTTCGCCGCGCCGGCCTGCAGCGGGATCTTGAACGCCTGTTCGTCGTAGTCGTGCAGGATCTTCGGCGGCACGGAGGAGTTGCTGGTGTCGCGGCTGACCTCGTTGTTGTAGGCGAGGTAGTGCTTCAGCGTCGGGGCGGCCTGCAGGTAGCGCGGGTCGTCGCCCTGGATGCCGTGGCCGTACGCCGTCGCGAGCTCACCGGTGAGGTACGGGTCCTCCGAGTAGCCCTCCTCGTTGCGGCCCCACCGCGGGTCGCGCAGCAGGTTGACCACCGGCGCCCACAGGTTGAGGCCCCACAGCGTCGGGTTCTGCGCGTTGAAGCCGCGCGCCTCCTGCCCGACGGCCGCGCCGACCTGCTTGACCAGGGCCGGGTCCCACGTCGACGCCAGGCCGATGGCCTGCGGGAACACCGTGCCGTCGGCTTTGACGACGGCGCCGTTGTTGTCGTAGTCGGTCGACCAGGCGACGCCGTGGAGCGCCTCGGTGCCGGTCTTGAACACGCCGATGCCCAAGCGCGGGATGGCCGGCTCGTACTGGTGCAGCAGCGAGATCTTCTCGTCGGCCGTCAGCCGGGACAGCAGGTCGTCGATCCGCGTCGCGAGGGGCAGCGCCGGGTCGCGGAACGGCATCGGGGGTGCCGCGAGCCCCGGCGCGGGCGCCAGGAGCAGGGAAGCGGCCACCAACGGGACGAGGGCACGGCGGAGCGGGGACTGGCGCACGAACGGCCTCCCGTAATCGTCGAATCGTTTCGACAGTGCGGCGCGGAACATTCGCGTCGAAGGTGAGGATGGTGACGACTATTACAGTCGGGTGAGCACGAGGTCAAGGCTTTCTGGGAGCGCACCCAGGTTGTCGGGCCCGGTCCGGAAACTGCGCCCTGAGCTGGGGGAAGTTCTCCTATCAGGTGCGTTCGACAGTTTCGACGCGAGCGCTGATCGTCGAATGCGAATCGAATATCCGCCGACGGTAAATCTTGCTTGTGTTTCGGGCAGGTGTCCCCTACCTTCGTGCCATTGTCGATGCGCTTCGACGACGTTGCGCCCGATCACGACCCAGGAGGCCGCCCGTGGTCACGATCAACGACGTCGCCACGGCGGCGGGCGTGGCACCCAGCACGGTGTCGTACGTGATCAGCGGCAAGCGCTCGATCTCGCCGAAGACCCGGCGGCTGGTCGAGGAGAGTATCCGCAAGCTCGGGTACCACCCGCACGCGGGGGCCCGCGCGCTCGCCAGCAGCAAGACGAACGTGCTCGCCCTCGTCGTGCCGCTGCGCACGGACCTCAACGTCGCCGTGGTGATGGAGTTCGTCGCCTCGGCGGTCACCGCGGCCCGCGCGCACGACCACGACCTGCTGCTGCTCACCAAGGACGAAGGCCCCGCCGCGCTGCAGCGGGTGGCGTCGTCGGCGATCGCCGACGCGCTG
This sequence comes from Amycolatopsis sp. cmx-4-37, assembly GCA_049998055.1. Classification (GTDB taxonomy): domain Bacteria; phylum Actinomycetota; class Actinomycetes; order Mycobacteriales; family Pseudonocardiaceae; genus Amycolatopsis. Next base: position 112,062 of record JAEBEK010000017.1, read on the forward strand.
ATGGTGATGGACGTCGAAGCCGCCGACCCGCGGGTGCCGATGCTCATCGCGCTCGACCTGCCGGTGGTGCTCATCGGCGTGCCCGACCACCCGGCCGGGCTGAGCTGCGTGGACCTGGACTTCACCGCCGCCGGCTCGGCGTGCGTCGCGCACCTGGCCGGCCTCGGCCACCGCTCGGTCGCGCTGATCGGCCCCTCCCCCGCCGTCTACCGGCGCGGCACGAGCTACGCGACGCGGTTCCTGCGCGGGTTCGACGACGCCGCGGAGGCCCACGGCATCCGGGCGACGAACCGGCCGTGCGCGCATTCCTACGAGGCGGTGAGCGCCTGCCTCGACGACCTGCTCGCCGCCGACCCGGGCCTGACCGGCCTGGTCGTGCACAACGAGGCCGTGCTGCCCGGGCTGCTTTCCGACCTGCGCCACCGCGGGCTGCGGGTGCCCGAGGACATCTCCGTCGTCGCGGTCTGCCCGGACAGCATGGCCGAGCAGCACCCGGTCGCGCTGACCACGGTCGCCATCCCGGCCGAAGAGGTCGGGGCCCAAGCCGTCGAGATGACCATGCGCCGCCTCGCCGGCCACACCACCCCCGAGGTCCGGCTGCTCGGACCCCGCCTCACCCGGCGCGACAGCACCGCCGCGCCCCGCGTCTGACCGGGCGCGACGGCGCTGCCGCGCCCCGCGTCTGACCCGATTCTGCTCCAGCGTCGAAGGAGGATCACCATGTCCCTACCCCGTCGCGCCCTGCTCCTGGCCGCGAGCGCCGCGCTGCTCACCGCGTGCGGCCCCAGCCCCGCGCCACCGGCTTCGAACGACGCCGGCGCCCCGGCCGCCACGTCGATCACCGAGCTCGACTACTACGCCGACGAGCAGGGTTCCGCGGCGTGGCAGAAGATCCTCGACACCTGCGCCACGCAGACCGGGATCAAGATCCAGCGCCAGACCGTGCCGACCGCCCAGATGCTGCCGAAGGTCCTGCAGAGCGCCAGCTCCAAGACGCTGCCGGACCTGCTCTTCACCGACAACCCGACGCTGCAGCAGGTCGCCGCGACCGGCGCGCTGACCCCGCTGGACGGCTACGGCATCACCACCGACGGCTACTACCCGAGCATCGTCAAGGCCGGGACCTACCAGGACAAGGTGTACGGCGTCGCCCCCGGCGTCAACGGCCTCGCGCTGATCTACAACAAGGACCTCCTCACCGCGGCCGGTGTCGAAGCGCCGAAGACGTGGGACGAGCTGAAGGCCGCCGCGGCGAAGCTCACCAAGGACGGCAAGTACGGCCTCGCCTTCTCCGCGATCCCCTCCGAAGAGGGCACCTGGCAGTTCCTCCCGTTCTTCTGGAGCAACGGCGCCGAACTGTCCCGGCTGGACTCCGCGCAGTCCGCGAAAGCGCTTCAATTCGTCGCCGACCTCGTGAACTCCGGCTCGGCGTCGAAGTCCGTCGTGACGTGGAACCAGAACGACGTCGCCGACCAGTTCGTCGCGGGCAACGCGGCGATGATGGTCAACGGGTCGTGGAACCTGGCCCGGCTCGACGAGCAGAAGTCCCTGCACTACGGCGTCGTGCCGATCCCGGTGCCGCAGGCGGGCGCGAAGCCGGTCGTCGCGCTCGGCGGCGAGGTCGGCACGGTGCCGGTCACCAGCGGCCCCACCCAGCAGGCGGCCGGCAAGGTGCTCTCCTGCATCCTTTCGGAGCCGACGATGCTCGAGTGGAGCAAAGCGCACGCCTACATCCCGTCGAAGACGGCCGCCGCGGCCAAGTTCGGCGCGCAGCAGCCGGCGATGCAGGCGTTCGTCGACGAGGTCGGCTCCGCCCGGTCCCGTACCGCCGAACTCGGCGAGAAGTACCCGAAGGTCTCGCAGGCGCTGGCCGACGCGATCCAGGCCGCGCTGACCGGGAAGCAGCCGGCCGACCAGGCCCTGAAGGCCGCGCAGCAAGCGAGCGGTTCGTGACGCTGGTGGCTCCGGCCGTCGCGGCACCTCCCCGCGCCGGCCGGAAACCCCGGCGGGACCACCGGTTCGCCGCGTGGTTGTTCCTGCTGCCGGCCCTGGCCTACCTCGTCGTGTTCTTCGGGTACCCGCTCGCCGCGAACGTCGTGATGAGCACGCAGAACTACACGGTGAAGTCGTTCTACACCGGCGAAGCGCCCTTCGTCGGCTTCGCCAACTATGCCGCCGTGTTCGGCAACCCGCTCTTCTCGACGGCGGTCGTCAACACCGTGCTGTTCACCGCCGGATCGCTCGTCTTCCAGTTCGGCATCGGCCTCGCGCTCGCGGTCTTCTTCAGCGGCCGCTTCCTCGGCAGCGCGCTGCTGCGGTCGCTGCTCCTGCTGCCCTGGCTGCTGCCGCTGGTCGTCAGCGGCGCGGTCTGGCGGTGGATGTTCGACCAGGACCACGGCGTGCTGAACGCCGCGCTGCGGTTCGTCGGCCTCGACGCGGTGCCGTGGCTGAGCAGCACCGGCTGGGCGCTGCCCGCGGTGATCCTCACGAACATCTGGATCGGCATCCCGTTCAACCTGGTGATCCTGCACGGCGGGCTGCGCGCGATCCCCGCGTCGCTCTACGAAGCCGCGTCGCTGGACGGCGCGGGCGCGTGGCAGCGGTTCCGGCACGTCACCTGGCCGCTGCTGCGGCCGGTCACCGGGATCGTGCTCATGCTCGGGCTGGTCTACACGATCAAGGTGTTCGACGTGATCATGGTCGTCACCGGCGGCGGGCCGGCCAACGCGACGCAGACGCTGACAACGTGGTCCTACCGGCTGAGCTTCGGGGACTTCGCGTTCGGGCAGGGCGCCGCGGTCGGCAACGTCCTCATCCTGGTGGCGACGGCGTTCGGGCTGCTGTACCTGCGCTCGGCGAAGGCGACCCTGGCCGAGGCGGCGGCGTGAAAGCCCGGACGGTGCTCGGCGTCCTGATCGTCGCGGTCCTGCTGTTCCCGCTGTACTGGATGGTCAACGCCTCCCTGCAGCCCAGCGGCGCGCTGCTGCGCCCGGACCCGGCGTTCTTCCCCGTCGACGGCACCCTGGACGGCTACCGCAAGGCGGTGGCCTCCCAAGGGCCGCACCTGCTTTCCAGCGTCGTCGTCGCGCTCGGCACGGTGGTCGTGTCGCTGGCGATCGCCGCGCCCGCGTCGTACGCGCTGGCCCAGCTGAAGGTGCGCGGCGGGCCGGTGCTGGTGTTCGTGCTGCTCATCGTGCAGATGATCCCGGGCATCGTGATGGCGAACGCGCTCTACACCGTGTTCGGCAACCTCGGCCTGATCGACAACTACCTCGGGCTGGTGCTGGCGGACTCGACCGCGACCATCCCGTTCGCCGTGCTCCTGCTGCGGGCGTTCATGATCTCCGTGCCGAAGGAGCTCACCGAAGCGTCGCGAGTGGACGGTGCCGGGTACTGGCGGACGTTCCGCTCGATCATCCTCCCGGTCAGCCGCAACGCGCTGGTCACCGCCGGGCTGTTCTCGTTCCTGTTCGCGTGGGCGGACTTCCTGTTCGCCGTCACCCTCACCACCGGGCAGTCGTTCGAGCCCATCACGGTGGGCATCTACCGGTTCGTCGGCAACCAGTCCGCCGACTGGAACGGGATCATGGCCACCGCCGTCCTCGCCGCGGTCCCCGCGGCCGTCCTGCTCGTCGTCGCCCAGCGGTACGTCGTCGCCGGGCTGACCAGCGGCGCCGTCAAAGACTAAAGGAGACCGCGTGATCACGTCCGAAGACGGCCGCTCGCTCGAAGTCACCGTGCGGCACGAGGTCCTGCGCGTCGAGCCGTGGGGCGACGGCAGCCTGCGCGTGCGAGCCGGCCGCCACCACGTCCTCGACGACGTGCCGGGGGCGCTGCTGCCCGCGAAGCCGTCGGCCGCCACCGCCTCGGTCGAAGGGCGGTGCGGGAAGGTCGTCAACGGCGGCCTCACCGCGATCGTCGAGATCGCCGACACCGACACCGGGATCGACGCGCAGCTGCGGTTCGTCCGCACGGACACCGGCGAGGAGCTGCTTTCCGAGCAGCGCGCGCACTTCTGGTGGCCCGGCGCGCGGCTGTTCATGCCGTCGCGCAACGGCTACGGCCGCCTCGAACAGCGGTTCACCGCCTACGACGACGAGCGGATCTACGGCCTCGGCCAGCACACGCACGGCCGGCTCGACCAGAAGGGCCTCGTGCTGGACCTCGTCCAGCGCAACGCCGAGGTGTCGGTGCCGTTCCTGCTGTCGAGCCGTGGCTACGGGTTCCTGTGGAACTCCCCGGCGGTCGGCCGGGTGGAGCTGGCCGCCAACGGCACCCGCTGGGTCGCCGACGACGCCCGCCAGCTCGACTACTGGGTCACCACCGGCGAGGGCCCGCGAGAGATCCTCGGCCACTACGCCGACGCGACCGGGTACGCGCCGATGCTGCCGGAGTGGGCGGCCGGGTTCTGGCAGTCGAAGCTGCGCTACCGCACCCAGGAAGAGCTTCTGTCCGTGGCGCGCGAGTACCACGCGCGCGGGTTGCCGCTGTCGGTGATCGTGGCGGACTTCTTCCACTGGACGCACCTCGGCGACTGGACGTTCGACCCGGCCGAGTGGCCCGACCCGGCGGGGCTGGTGCGGGAGCTGGAGTCGCTCGGGATCAAGCTGATGGTGTCGGTCTGGCCATCGGTCAGCCCGCTGTCCTCGAACTACCGGGAGATGCACGAAAACGGGCTCCTCGTCGCCGCCGAGAGCGGGGTCCCGGCGCACGCGCCGTGGAAGGACAAGGGGTTCGGCACCGAGATGCCGGTGGCGTTCTACGACGCGACCAACCCGGCGGCGCGGCGGTTCGTCTGGTCGAAGGTCAAGGAGAACTACTACGACCTGGGCGTGCGCGCGTGGTGGCTGGACGGCGACGAGCCCGAGATCCAGCCGGGCCACCCGCACAACCTCGGCTTCCACGCCGGCCCGGGCGCGGAGGTGTTCAACCTCTACCCGCAGGCGAACGCGCAGGCGTTCCACGACGGCATCCGCGCCGAGGGCGACGACGAAGTGGTGCTGCTGTCCCGCTCGGCGTGGGCGGGCAGCCAGCGGTTCGGCGCGGCGCTGTGGTCGGGCGACGTCCCGGCGACGTGGGCGTCGCTGGGGGTGCAGGTCCGGGCGGGGCTGAACGTGGCGCTGGCCGGGATCCCCTGGTGGACCACGGACATCGGCGGCTTCCACGGCGGCGACCCGGCGTCGCCCGCCTATCGGGAGCTGATGGTCCGGTGGTTCCAGTACGGCGTGTTCTGCCCCCTGTTCCGCCTGCACGGCTTCCGCGACCCGCGGCCGCCGTTCGGCCCGGAGATGACGGGCGGCCCCAACGAGGTCTGGTCCTACGGCGCTCCCGCGTACGCCGCGATCACGGAGGCGTTGCGGCTGCGGGAGCGGCTGCGGCCGTACCTGATGGCGCAGATGCGGGTGGCGCACGAGCAGGGCATCCCCCCGATGCGGCCGCTGTTCGTCGACTTCCCCTCGGACGCCGCTTCGTGGGACGTCTCCGATCAGTTCCTGCTCGGCCCGGACGTGCTCGTGGCGCCGGTCCTGTCGCCGGGGGTCACGTCCCGGCGGGTGTACCTGCCCGCGGGTGCGGTGTGGACGGACGCGGTGACGGGCTCACGCCACGACGGCGGGGTCACGGTCGAGGCGGCGGCGCCGGCGGACCGCATCCCCGTGTTCCTGCGCGACGGCGCGGAGGTGCCGATCACCGGTCGTGAGTGAGAAACAGCGTTCTAACCCTGTTCCTCACTCACGACCTCGGCCCAGTGCCCCGGCTTGAGCGGCCGCGGCGGCCCGAGCGCCCAGCCCGGCGGCCACCGCCGCACCACGTGGACGTCCGTTCGCGCCCGCGCCCGGGGGAAGCGGAACCGCTCGGCCGTCGCCCCGGTGAAGTCCGCGTGCCCGCTGAACCGCGCGCCGCCGAAGAAGGCGTCGGCGAAGCGGGCGTCGCGGAAGGACGTCCGGCCCGCGAAGCCCGCGCCGCCGAACGACGCGTCTTCGGTGCACTCGAGCCCGGTGAAGTCGGTGCGGCCGGAGAAGCGGGTGTCTTCGAACCACAGCCGGCCGGTCGCGGTCGCCCCGGCGAACACCGCGGTGCCGGTGAAGGTGGTGTTGTCGAAGTCCGCGCCCAGGTCGAACCGCGTGCCGCCGAAGAAGGCGTGCCGCGCGAAGCACGACCCTTCGAAGCTCGCCGCGCGGGTGAAGGTCGCGCCGTCGAAGCGGGCGTCGCCGGCGAACCGCACGTCCTGGAAGAGCACGGCGCGCACCCGGCACCCGCGCAGGTCCACGTCGTGGAGCACCTGCCGGTCCGTGCGCAGGTCCATCCCGGGCCAGAACCGCGGCGAACCGGGACGCAGGTGCGGCAGCAGGAGCCGCCACAGCTCGGCCTGCCACGCCGGCTGGTCCGGCCACCGGTAGCGGAACTGGGCGACGATCTCCTCGACACAGCCCTGGCGCGCGCTCGGGTCACCGTCGGCCAGCTCGGCCAGCCGGGCCAGCGCGGCCAGACGGGCGGTGTGGTCATCGGCCGGCAGCCGGACGGCGACCTCGTCGGGCACCGGTTCCGGCGGTGCCGAGGGGGTCAGGATCCGCGCGGGACGGTCCCGGCGCAGGAGCAGCCACGCCGTGACCGCGCCCGAGACGGCGCCGACCAGCGCCAGGACCGGGAAGGGCGTGAGCGTGGACATGCCGGAATCGTCCCGTCCGGGACGCTGCGGCGAAACCGAATTAAACTGGACTCGTGAGTCCAACGCTGACGAAGAAGGGCGCCGCGACGCGCCGCCGGATCATCGAAGGCGCCGCGGCGGAGATCCGCGAGCGCGGGGTCGCCGTCACGACGCTCGACGACGTCCGGGCGCGCACGGGCACCAGCAAGAGCCAGCTCTTCCACTACTTCCCGGACGGCAAGGAGGAGCTCCTGCTGGCGGTGGCGCAGTTCGAAGCGGGCCAGGTGATGGCGGCCCAGCAGCCGCAGCTCGGGGAGCTGGCGTCGTGGGCGGCGTGGAAGCGCTGGCGCGACACGGTCGTCTCGCACTACCGCGAGCGGGGCCAGTTCTGCCCGCTCAACGTGCTGATCTCGCAGCTCGGCCGCGCGACGCCCGGGGCGCAGGCCGTGGTCGGCGAGATGCTGCGCGGCTGGCAGAACGAACTCGAGGCGGGCATCCGCCGGATGCAGGACAAGGGCGAGGTGAGCCCGCGCCTGAACGTCGAACGCACGGCGGCCGCCCTGCTGGCGGGCCTGCAGGGCGGCGTCGTGGTGATGCTGTCGACCGGCCGCATCGACCACCTCGAAGCGGCGCTCGACGTCGGGATCGCGAACCTGCGGGCGAGCGGGAACCGGAACTGACCCGGTTCCCGCGCCCGGCGGTCAGGCGTTCTTGATCGCGGAGATCTCGAACTCGAGGGTGACCTTGTCGCTGACCAGGACACCACCGGTCTCGAGAGCGGCGTTCCAGGTGATGCCGTAGTCCTTGCGGCTGACGGTGGTGGAGCCCTCGAAGCCGATCCGGTCGTTGCCGAACGGGTCCTTGGCGGAGCCCTCGAACTCGAACGGGATCGTGACCGAACGGGTGACGTCCTTGATCGTCAGGTCGCCGGTCACGTCGAAGGAGGTCTCGCCGGTCTGCTTGATCTCGGTCGAGGTGAAGGTGATCTGCGGGTACTCGTCCATCGACAGGAAGTCGTTGCTCTTCAGGTGACCGTCACGGTCGGCGTTGCGCGTGTCGATGCTGTGCGCCTGGATCGTCACCTGGACCGAGGACTTCTCCGGGGCGTCCCCGTCGATCGTCGCCGCGCCGGTGAACTCGTTGAAGCTGCCGCGGACCTTGGTCACCATGGCGTGCCGGGCGACGAACCCGATCCGCGAGTGGGCGGCGTCCAGGGTGTACTCACCGGTCAGCTGGGGGTAGGTGGTCGCGCTGGTCATGGCTCTACTTCATCTCCTCGTGGTGGCACCCCCAGGTGATTGAGGGTTCAACGACAGAATACTCACTTTTACTGGTTGCGCAAGCAAGCTTTCGCTAGACTCGCCGATATGGGTGAACAGTCCGCGCTCGACCTCGACGAAGCTCCCTTCTGGCGGTCGCTGATGCGCATCACGACCGCGCTGCCGCGGGCGCTCGAAGACCACTTCCTGCCGGAGACCGGCCTGGCGATCACCGACTACGGCGTGCTGGTCGCGCTGTCGGAAGCGCCGGAGCACGTGCTCCGCATCTCGGCGCTGGCCGCGACCACCGGTCTTTCGCTGAGCCGGATCAGCCGGGTCGTCGACGACCTCACCCGCCGCGGCCTGGTCGAGAAGCGCAAGTGCGCCGAGGACGGCCGTGCGTCCAACGCCGTGCTGACCGACGCGGGATTGGCCAGACTGGAGGCGGCCTACCCCAGCCACCTCGCCCGCGCGCGGGCGTCGGTGTTCGACCACCTGAGCACCGACGACGTCCGCACGGCCGGGCCGGTGCTGGCCCGGCTGGCCGCGGCGCTGGACGCCCCTCCCCCGACCGACGACTGCTGAGGACGCCGATGAGCGACAAGGGCGAGTACAAGCGGGACCTGAACTACCTCCCGGACCGCATCACCGCCGACGGCCGCGACGGCTGGCCGGTCGAGCCCGGCCGCTACCGGCTGGTCGTCGCCCGCGCCTGCCCGTGGGCCAACCGCGCGGTGATCGTGCGGCGCCTGCTCGGCCTGGAGCCGGTGCTGTCGATGGGCATCGCCGGCCCGGTGCACGACGAGCGGAGCTGGAGCTTCGACCTCGACCCGGACGGGCGCGACCCGGTGCTCGGCATCGAGCGGCTGCAGGAGGCGTTCTTCAAGCGCGACCCGGAGTACCCGCGCGGGATCACCGTGCCGGCCTTCGTCGACGTCCCGAGCGGAAAAGTCGTCACGAACGACTTCGCGCAGATGACGCTGGACATGTCCACCGAGTGGAGCGCGTACCACCGCTCCGGCGCGCCCGAGCTGTACCCGGACAAGCTGCGCGAGGAGATCGACGATGTCGCGCAGAAGGTGTTCACCGACGTCAACAACGCGGTGTACCAGTGCGGGTTCGCGCGCTCGCAGGAAGCGTACGAGCACTCGTACCGGAAGCTGTTTTCGCGCCTGGACTGGCTGTCCGAGCGCCTCGCAGACCAGCGCTACCTGGTCGGCGACACGATCACCGAGGCCGACGTCCGGCTGTTCACCACGCTCGTCCGGTTCGACGCGGTCTACCACGGCCACTTCAAGTGCAACCGGCAGAAGCTCACCGAGCTGCCGGTGCTCTGGGCCTACACGCGCGACCTGTTCCAGACGCCCGGGTTCGGCGACACGATCGACTTCCCGCAGATCAAGGAGCACTACTACGTGGTGCACAAGAACGTGAACCCGAGCGGGATCGTGCCGCTGGGGCCGGACGTGGCCGGCTGGCGCACCCCGCACCACCGCGAGGAGCTGGGCGGCCGCCCGTTCGGCGACGGGACCCCGCCGGGCCCGCCGCCCGCCGAAGAGCGGGTGCCCGCGCTCTAGGTTCCGGGCTACGGTGATCGCCATGGAACGCCTGCGCGATCGCCGGATCCTCGTCACCGGTGCCGGCTCCGGCATCGGCCGGGCCACCACGCTCCGCTTGCTGGCGGAGGGGGCGCGGGTCATCGGCACCGACGTCTCCGAAGAAGGCCTGCTCGGCACCCAGGAAGCCGCGCCGGTCGCGGGCCTGACGACGTTCACCATGGACGTGGCCGACGAAGAGTCGGTGGCTGCGCGGGTGGCGTCGGCCGTCGAGGTGCTGGGCGGGCTCGACGTGCTGGTCAACGCGGCGGGGATCCTGCTGGCGTCGCACACGCACGAGACGTCGCTGGAGCTGTGGAACCGGGTGCTGGCGGTCAACCTGACCGGCACGTTCCTGGTGACGCGCGCGGCCCTGCCCGCCCTGCTGGCGGGCGGCGACGGCGTGGTGGTCAACTTCAGCTCGACGTCGGCCTCGTTCGCCCACCCGTACATGGCGGCCTACTGCGCGAGCAAGGGCGGCATCCAGGCGTTCACGCATTCGCTGGCGCTGGAGTACGGCAAGCAGGGGCTGCGCGCGGTGAGCATCGCACCGGGCAGCATCAAGAGCGGCATCACCGACTCCGCGGCGAGCTGGCTGCCCCAGAACGTCGACTTTTCGCTGTTCGGCCGGCTCCTGCCCGTCCTCCCGACGGACCACACGACGGAGGTGGGCAACGCGGTGGCGGGCCCGGAGACGGTGGCGGGCGTGGTGGCGATGCTGGCCTCGGAGGACGGCAAGTTCATCACGGGCACGGAAATCCGCATCGACGGCGGCACGCACACCTAAGACCCGAATCTCCGGGACATCGAGGACCGAACCTGTCCTCCACCCGCGAGAGGGTGAGCCCATGGATCCCTTCCGCATCGACGTCCCGCAGGCCGACCTCGACGAGCTGCACCACCGGCTCGCCCGCACCCGCTGGCCGGGCGAGCTGCCCGGCGCCGGCTGGGACTACGGCGTCAGCGAGCCCTACCTGGCCGAGCTCGTGGAGTACTGGCGGACGGGGTACGACTGGCGCGCCCAGGAAGCCCGCCTCAACACCTTCCCGCAGTTCACGACCACGATCGACGGCCAGCGCGTGCACTTCCTGCACGTCCGCTCCCCCGAGGCGGACGCGACGCCGCTGATCCTGACCCACGGCTGGCCGAGCACGGTCGCCGACTTCCTCGGCGTGCTCGGGCCGCTCACCGATCCGCGCGCCCACGGCGGCGACCCGGCGGACGCGTTCCACGTCGTCGCGCCGTCGGTGCCCGGCTTCGCCTTCTCCGGCCCGACGAACGACCGCGGCTGGACCACGCGCCGGACGGCCCGGGCGTGGGCCGAGCTGATGCGCCGGCTCGGCTACGAGCGCTACGGCGCGCAGGGCGGCGACTTCGGCAGCATCGTCTCGCCCGAACTGGGCCGCTCCGCGCCCGACGCGGTGCTCGGGGTGCACGTCAACGCCGTCGCCAACGCCGGCGTCCCGACCGCGCCCGGCGATCTCCAGCGACTGTCCGAAGAGGACGCCAAGCGGGCGAAGGAGAACGAAGCGTGGTGGTACGGCCATTCCGGCTACGCCACGCAGATGGCCACGCGGCCGCAGACGCTCGCCTACGCCCTCAACGACTCCCCCGCCGGCCAGCTCGCGTGGAACCTGGAGTGGTTCGTGGGCTGGGACCCCACGACAACGGACCAGACGCCGGTGGACCGCGACGCGATCCTGACGAACGTGACGATCTTCTGGCTCACCGGCACCGCGGGCTCCGCCGCGCGCCTCTACCTGGAGGCGGGCCAGGACGGCTGGGGCGAGCGCCCGGCGCCGTCCGGCGTGCCGACGGCGGTGGCGAACTTCCGCGGCGACCACGCGATCCGCGGCCTGGCCGCGCTGTCCAACACGATCACCCGCTGGACGGAGTACGACACCGGCGGGCACTTCGCGTCGTTGCAGGCACCGGAAATCCTGGTCGAGGACATCCGGGAGTTCTTCCGCGAGCTGAGAGGTCGTGAGTGAGAAACAGGGTTAGAACACTGTTTCTCACTCACGACCGACGCTGGGGCACCGCGCCGTCGAGCAGGGGCCGCAGCTCCGCGACCACCGTGTCCAGGGGTGCGACGTCGTGGTGCGCCCGCGCCAGGACGATCGCGCCCTCCAGCGCGCTCAGCATGAGCACGGCCAGGGACGAGCTTCGCTCCGCGGGCACACCCAGCTCCGAAAGGGTCGCGGCGACCGGGCGCTGCCAGCCGTCGAACGCCTTGCCGACCGCTTCCCGCAGGTCGTCGCTGGTGGCCGCCGCGTCGGCGACCGTCGCGACCAGCGGGCAGCCCGCGTCGTAGCCCTGCGCCGTGAACTCGTCGCGCCACTGCGCGGCCATGGCCTCGAAGAGCTTGCCGGGCGTCGGGTCCTCGAGCTTGGCCGCGATGCGCGCGACGCGCCGGGCCGCGTACCCGCCGGCCCACGCGACCGCTTCGGCGATCAGCTGGTCCTTACCCCCGGGGAAGTAGTGCTGCAGGGACCCCCGCGGCGCCTCGGCGTGCGCGACCACGTCCCGCATGCCGGTCGCCCCGACGCCGTGGATCCGCACCAGCTGCGCGGCGCTGAGCACCATCCGCTCGCGCGGCGTCCTCGTCATCGACGACCTCCTTCATGACGTCCGTCATGGTAGCCCAGTCCGGCACGACCAGCGCGAAGTCCCGCTCGCCGCGTTCGTACGTCGGCACCGGCCGGAAACCCTGGCGCAGCAGCAGCGCTTCGGCCCCCGCGTTGCCCGCCCACACGGTGCCGCGCACCGTCCAGCCCGGGAACCGCCCCGACGCCCAGAGCCACCGCGCCAGCGCGCTGCCGATCCCCTGCCGTTGCCACGGATCGGCGACGAGGATCCCGATCTCGGCCTCGCCGGGGGTTACCGCGACGAAGTTGAGCAGCCCCACCGGAATCCCGCCGTGGGTGGCCAGGAGGGCGGGCGCGCCGGCGAGCAGGAACCAGCCGTACCGCCGGAAGACCGCACCCGGCTCGGCCGGGCCGCCCATCATGAAGCGCCGCCGGAGGCTGTCCGGCGAGCAGGCCGCGACCAGTGCGGCCACGCACTCCCGGTCGGCCGGGTGGTCCCCCAGCTCCCGGAGGTCTATGACGACTGTCATGACTCCATGACAGCACACTGCGACGCGAACCACACTATGACGGCCGTCATAGATCGACAGCACGGCACGAGCCTGGAACCATGCGCGAAAGCGAAGAGCTGGGAAGACGTCCCGGAACCGGCGGGAGGAAGAACCACTCCCCTCCGTAATCAATGTATAGCGCACCCCTGGGCTTGCGGCAAGACCCCCGTGGTGCCGCACAATTCTCGGCCGAAGCCACAACCTGCGTGAACGCGGGGATTTCAAGGGGGTTCTTTTGACTGACGTGATCATCGCCGGTGCCGGGCCGACCGGCGCGATGCTGGCGGCCGAACTCCGGCTGCACGGCGTCGACGTGCTCGTGCTGGAACGGGACGCGGAGCCGACGAAGGTCGTCCGCTCGCTCGGCCTGCACGCGCGCAGCATCGAGGTGATGGACCAGCGGGGGCTGCTGGAGCGGTTCCTGGAGCTCGGCACGAAGTACCCGGTCGGGGGTTTCTTCGCGGGAATTCCGAAGCCGTCACCGGACCGGCTGGACACCGCGCACGGCTACACGCTCGGCATTCACCAGCCCGTCATCGACCGGATCCTGACCGAGCACGCCGTCGAGGCCGGCGCCGAATTCCGGCGCGGCCGCGAGGTGACCGGGCTGGAGCAGGACGACGAAGGCGTCACGGTCGAATTGGCCGACGGGGCACGGTTGCGGGCGCGCTACCTCGTCGGCTGCGACGGCGGGCGCAGCACCGTGCGCAAGCTGCTCGGCGTCGGCTTCCCCGGTGAGCCCAGCCGGATCGAGACGCTGCTGGCCGAAGTCGAGGTGACCGTGTCGCGGGAGGAGATCGACACCGCGAACGTCGAGGTCCGCAAGACCCAGAAGCGGTTCGGCTTCATGCCGGTGGAAGGCGGCACCTACCGCGTCGGGGTCCCCGCCGAGGGGGTCGCCGAGGACCGCCGGAGCGCGCCGACGCTGGACGAGCTCAAGGAGCAGCTGCGCAAGACCGCCGGGACCGACTTCGGCGTGCATTCGCCGCGCTGGCTCTCCCGGTTCGGGGACGCCACCCGCCAGGCCGAGCATTACCGGGTGGGCCGGGTGTTCCTCGCCGGCGACGCGGCGCACGTCCACCCGCCGGCCGGCGGGCAGGGGCTCAACCTCGGCGTCCAGGACGCGTTCAACCTGGGCTGGAAGCTCGCCGCCGAGATCGCCGGCTGGGCGCCGGACGGATTGCTGGACAGCTACGAGGCCGAGCGGCACCCGGTCGCCGAAGACGTGCTGAACAACACCCGCGCGCAGATGGAGCTGATGCAGCTGGAGCCGGGCCCGCAGGCGGCGCGCCGGCTGCTCGCGGAGCTGATGGACTTCGACGAGGTCAACCGGTACCTCACCGAGAAGATCATCGCCATCGGGATCCGCTACGACTTCGGCGAAGGCCATGCCCTGCTGGGCCGGCGCCTGCGGGACGTCGAACTCAAGCAGGGGCACCTCTACGGGCTGCTGCACGCGGGCCGCGGCCTGCTGCTCGACCAGACCGGCGCGCTTTCGCCGGCGGGCTGGGAAGACCGGGTCGACCACGTCGTCGACGTCAGCGAGGAACTGGACGTGCCCGCGGTGCTGCTGCGCCCGGACGGGCACGTCGTCTGGGCCGGGGAAGACGGCGCGGACCTGTCCGGCGCGCTGCGGAAGTGGTTCGGCGCGCGCACCGCCTGAAACGCTGTCGTCCGAAAACGAAGAGGGAAATTGTCTCAGGGGTACGAAGAAGAACTGCGGTCCGAACGCGACCACGTCGCCGGGCTGTACGCGCGGCTCGACGCCGAGCGCGCGCGGGTGAAGGGCGAATACGAGGCGGCGCTCGGCGGCAAGGGCGTGGGCGCCATGGAACGGGACGTCGGCGTGCGCTCGCTCGGCCGGCAGGTGAAGCGGCTGGACGTCGTCGACAACGGGTTGTGCTTCGGGCGGCTGGACGCCGCCTCGGGCGAGCAGTCCTACATCGGGCGCATCGGCCTGTTCGAGGAGGACGACGACTACCGGCCGGTGCTGCTCGACTGGCGGGCGCCCGCGGCACGCCCGTTCTACACCGCCACCGGCGCGAACCCGGAGGACATGCGCCGGCGCCGCCAGTTCCACACGCGCGGGCGGCAGGTGCTCGGGTTCACCGACGAGGACCTGGGCCGTCCGGGCGGGGACGCGCAGGGCGACGCGGCGCTGCTCGCGGCCGTCAACGCGCCGCGCGGCGAGGGGATGCGCGACATCGTCGCGACGATCCAGGCCGAGCAGGACGAGATCATCCGGCTCGACCACCCGGGCGTGCTGGTCATCGAGGGCGGGCCGGGTACGGGGAAGACGGTCGTGGCGCTGCACCGCGTCGCGTACCTGCTGTACACCCAGCGGGAGCGGATGGAACGCCACGGCGCGCTGGTGGTCGGGCCGAACCCGGCGTTCCTGAACCACATCGGGCGCGTCCTGCCGTCGCTGGGCGAGACCGACGTCGTGTTCACGACCACCGGTGACCTCGTCCCCGGTCTGCACGTCACCGCCGAGGACACCCCGGAAGCCGCCCGGCTCAAGGGATCGCTGAAGATCCTCGACGTGCTGGAGGCGGCGGTCGCCGACCGGCAGCGGCTGCCGGCCGAGCCGGTGCCGATCGCGCTGAAGGACGTCACCGTGCGGATCGACGCCGCGACCGCGGAGTGGGCCCGGCAGGAGGCACGCGACAGCGGCCTGCCGCACAACGAAGCCCGCGCGGTGTTCACCGAGATCGTCACGTACGTGCTCACCGAACGGGCGCTCGGCCGGATCGGCAAGGGCTGGCTGAGCCGGGACGACCGCGACGAGTGGGAAAGCATGCGGAAGGGCCTGATCGAGGACCTCGCCGGTGACGAGAAGTTCACCGCCGCGCTCGACGAGCTGTGGCCGATCCTCACGCCGGAAGGCCTGTTGTCCTCGCTGTACTCGTCCGCTTCGGCGGAGTCGGGGCTGTTCCGGGCCCGGGGTGCCGCCTGGACGGTGTCGGACGTGCCGCTGCTCGACGAGCTGGTCGACCTGCTGGGCCGCGACAAGACGGCCGAAAAGGCCGCGGAGAAGGCCGCCGCCCGGGCGCGGCAGGCCGAGGCCGAGTACGCCGAAGGCGTCTTCCAGTCGATGAAGCTGGACCGGGAGGAGATGGACGAGGACGTCCTGCTCTCGGCCGAGAACCTCCTCTACGCCGAGGACCTGGCGGACCGGTTCGTCGAGGCCGACACGCGCACGCTGGTCGAACGCGCCTCGGCGGACCGGGACTGGACCTACCGGCACGTCGTGGTCGACGAGGCCCAGGAACTGTCCGAAATGGACTGGCGGGTGCTGATGCGGCGCTGTCCGGGCCGGTCGTTCACGGTGGTGGGCGACCTCGCCCAGCGCCGCTCGGCGGCCGGGGCGCGGGCGTGGGGTGCGTTGCTGGCGCCGTACGTCGCCGACCGGTGGGTGTACCGGTCGCTGACGGTCAACTACCGCACGCCGGCGGAGATCATGGCCGTCGCCGCGTCGGTCCTGGCCGGGTTCGCGCCGGACGTCGTGCCGCCGGAGTCGGTCCGCGCGTGCGGTGTCCCGCCGTGGTCCCGGCAGGTCACCGGGGACGAGCGGGCGGCGGCGATCGCGGAGTTCGTCCGGGACGAGGCCGCGCGGGAAGGCACCAGCGTGGTGATCGGGCCGCCGGGGGTGCCGGGCGCGGTGCCGGCGGCGGAGACGAAGGGGCTGGAGTTCGACGCCGTCCTGGTCGTGGAACCGGCGGCGATCCTCGCCGACAGCGCGGCGGACCTCTACGTGGCGCTCACCCGGGCCACGCAACGGCTCGGCGTGCTGCACGAAGGACCGCTGCCGGCCGAGCTGACGGGGCTCGTCCGGCGGTAGGGACGATTCGGTGGCCGGGAGCGCGGGTACGTTGCACCTCGCCCGCGCTCCCCCACCGCGAAAGGCGTCCCGATGCAGCTCTACGCCGAACGGCCGATCCGCCGCACCGCCCAGCTCGTCAGCGACCTGCTCGCCCTGCTGGTCGTGGTCCTCGCGGTCTGGCTGGGGACGTCGGTGTACGACCAGGTGATGAAGCTGCGCGCCCCCGGCGACGGGCTCGTCGACGCGGGAACGGGGCTGCGGGGCACGTTCGACTCGGCGGCGGACTCGGCCGGCGGCATCCCGCTCATCGGCGACGGGCTGGCGAAGGCGCTCCACGGCGGCTCGGACGTCGGCACCAAGCTCGTGGACTCCGGCCGGTGGCAGATCGAGGCGGTGGAGAACCTGGCGTGGTGGATGGCGGCGATCATCATCGCGCTGCCGGTGCTGGCGCTGGTGGCGACGTGGTTGCCGCTGCGCTGGCACTTCACCCGCCGGGCAACGGCCGCGGCGAGGTTGCGCGCCCTCGGGGACGAGGGCCTGGATCTGCTGGCGTTGCGGGCGTTGGTGACCCAGCCGCTGCGGAAGCTGGCCTCCGACGGCGAGGTCGCGACCGGGTGGCGGGAGCGGGACCGCGACACCATCGAGAAGCTGGCCGGCCGTGAACTGGCGAGCCACGGCCTGGTGCCCTGACCGCGCCGCGAGGTGCCAGGGTCTCGGCAAAGTCACGTTGCTGGGCGGGATGTCATGAACGGGTCGTTCATGACGCTGGACGACAGGAAAGAGTCGTTCATGACGTCGCCAACCCCTGCCGAACGTCCCGAACCCGCGCGCGGCCGTGACTTTGCCGGGCCCTGACCTCCGGGGCCGCGAATGAGTCATTCGCGGCGCCAGCGCGCCCGGGTACCCGCGCGGCACGGCACGGGAAGGTCCCCTCACCGGCGCTCAGGACGCCGGTGAAGGGACCTTCGATCTCCGTGGGCCGAAGCGGACGATGGCTCAGCCGACGGAGGGGCCCATCCCGAGGGACTGCGGTGTGCTCGCGTCGGGCGAGGGCTGGTGCAGACCTTCGTCCAGCGGACCGAACTCGGTCATCAGGGCCGCGCTGCCGCCCCACGGGGTCTGCTCCTCGGCGATCAGCGAGTTCGTCGTCAGCAGCAGCCCGGCCACCGACGCCCCGTTCTGCACCGCCGAGCGGCACACCCGCAGCGGGTCGACGACGCCCATCGCCACCATGTCGCCGTAGCGGTCGTGCAGCGCGTCGAAGCCCTCGTCGTCGCCCAGTTCGCGCGTGTGCGCGACGATCTCGTGCGCCGGGTGGCCCGCGTTGTGCGCGATGAGGAACGCCGGTTCGGCCAGCGCGCGCCGCACGATCTCGACGCCGATCGCCTGGTCGCCTGCCAGTCCCAGCCCTTCCAGGGCCTTCTCCGCGTGCAGCAGCGCCGCTCCCCCGCCCGCCACGATGCCCTCGGCCATCGCCGCCCGGGTCGCCGACAGGGCGTCTTCGACCCGGTGCTGCAGTTCCTTGAGCTCGGCCGGGGTGGCCGCCCCGACGCGCACCACCGCGACCTTGCCGGTCAGGGCGCCGATCCGCTCGGTCAGCACGTCCTCGTCGACGCCGAACTGCGCGCGCTCCAGCTCCGCCCGCAGCTGCCCGACCCGGAACTCCACCGCGTCGGACGTGCCGGCGCCGCCCACGATCGTGGTGTTGTTCTCGGTGACCCGGACCTGCTTGGCCCGGCCGAGGTGCTCCAGCGTCATCGTCTCCATGCTGAACCCCGACTGCCGCGAGAGCACCGCACCGCCGACGATGGCCGCGAGGTCCTCCAGCTTGTGCAGCCGCCGGTCGCCGAACCCGGGCGCGCGCACGGCCACCGACTGGAACGTGCCGTTCACGTGGTTGTGGATCAGCATCTGCAGCGCCGTGCCCTCGACCGTCTCGCCGATCACGACGAGCGGCCGCGGGTCCCGCATCACCTTGTCCAGCAACGGCATCAGCTGCTGCACCTTGGTGATCTTCTCCGCGCACATGAGGATGTACGGGTCGTCGAGCACCGCTTCCAGCCGGCCCGGGTCGGTGACCAGGTACGGCGAAAGGTAGCCGTTGTCGAATTCGAAGCCCTCGACGAAGTCGACGCTCATGCCGATCGTCGGCGACTCCTCGACCGTCACCACGCCGCCGTCGCCGACGGTGTGCAGGGCCTTCGCGATGACGGCGCCGACCGTGTCGTCGTCGTTGGCCGAGATCGCCGCGACCCGCGCGTAGTCCTGTTCGGACACCACCGGGTGCGCCTGCTTCTCCAGGTGCGCCACCAAGAGCCCGACGGCGTGGTCGATCCCGCGCTTGACGAGCACGGGGTTGCCGCCGCCCGCGATCGCCCGCATGCCTTCGTGGACGATCGCCTGGGCGAGCACGGTGGCCGTCGTGGTGCCGTCGCCGACCACGTCGTTGGTCTTGATCGCCGCTTCCTTGACCAGCTGCGCGCCCATGTTCTCGAACTGGTTCTTGAGGTGGATCTCGCGGGCGATGGTGACGCCGTCGTTGGTGACCACCGGCGAACCGGTGATCTTCTCGATGATCACGTTGCGGCCCTTGGGGCCGAGGGTGGACTTGACCGCTTCGGCCAGCTTGTCGACGCCCGCCAGCAGCAGGTCGCGGGCGTCCGAGCCGAACCGCAGTTCCTTCGCCATGTTCCTGCTCCTAGGGTGTGAGGATGGCCCGACCGCGCACGCGTCCGGCATCGAGGTCGGCCAGTGCGTCGAGCGCCGCGTCCAGCGGGTACTTCTTCGTGTGGAGCGTGACCTTCCCGGCCTGCGCGAGCACCATCAGTTCGACGAGGTCGTTGTACGTGCCGACCAGGTTGCCGATGACGCTGCGCTCGGTGGAGATGATGTCGATGGTCGGGATGTCGATGTTGCTGCCGTAGCCGATGACGAAGTGCGACCCGGCGCGCCGGGTCATCGCGAACGCGTCCTGCTGGGCACCCTGTTCGGCGACGAAGTCGAGCACGACTTCGGCGCCGTTGCCGCCGGTCAGGTCGAGCACGGCGTCGACCTGCTTGCCGTCGCCCAGCACCGTCTCGTCGGCGCCCAGGGTCGAGGCCAGCTCGAGGGCGTCGGCGTTGCGGTCCACCACGATCACGCGGGTCGCGGTGAGCGCCTTGAGCGACTGGATGCCGATGTGCCCGAGCCCGCCGGCGCCGTTGACGACGCAGGTGGTGCCCGGGTACAGCAGCGGGACGGCCTTGCGCACCGCGTGGTAGGCGGTGATGCCCGCGTCGGCCAGCGCGGCGACGTCCTGCGGCTGGGTCGCCGGGTCGAGCTTGATGCACGCCCGCGCCGACGTCAGCAGGTACTCGGCCATCCCACCGTCGCTGTCGATGCCCGGGAAGCTCCCGTTCGGACAGTGCATGTCGTCGCCCGCGCGGCAGGCGTGGCACAGCCCGCACGTCGGTGTCGGGTGCAGGATGACGGTGTCGCCGACCTCCACATTGGACACCGCCGGGCCGACTTCGTGCACCCAGCCGGCGTTCTCGTGGCCGATCGTGTACGGCAGCGCGACGCCGGACTTCTCGGCCCACTGCTCCTCGATGATGTGCAGGTCGGTGCGGCACACGCCGGCGCCGCCGATCTTCACGACGACGTCGAAGGGCCCGGTGGCGCGCGGCTCCGGTACCTCTTCGATCACCGGTTGCTGGTGGTACTTCTGCAGCCGCACGGCCTTCATCCCGTGCCCTCCTCTTCGGTGGTCAGCGAGTACCGCGCACGCAACATGCCGCGGCACACGCCGGAATTGGCCTCCATGCTGGTGCGGGTCAGCCGCGCGAACGCCAGGTGCCGTTTCGCGTCGGCGGGTGCCACCGGCTGCCCCGTCGCCGGGTCGAGCAGCAGCGGGTCGCCGTCTCCGGCGGGCAGGCC
Source organism: Amycolatopsis sp. cmx-4-37 (assembly GCA_049998055.1). Lineage (GTDB taxonomy): Bacteria > Actinomycetota > Actinomycetes > Mycobacteriales > Pseudonocardiaceae > Amycolatopsis. Next base: position 132,439 of record JAEBEK010000017.1, read on the forward strand.
CAGCTCACGACGGCGCGCTCGCAGCCGTTCGACATCGGGGCCCGGCGGGACCTCGCCGAGCGTCAGCGACGCCGGGTCGAGCCCGGTGCCGGCCAGGGTCCGGCAGACGCGGTCGGTGCCGGCCAGCACGGCCTTGCGGACGAAGTCGTAGCGCAGGCTGTCGAGCTCGTCGACGGCCTCGCCCTCGAACGACGCGACGAACCCCTGCCGCGCCGCCACCCCGCGGTTGATGACGTCGGAGGCGAAGTGGTCGTCGAGCCGGATGTCGAGCCCGGTCAGGCCGGGCACGCCGGCGACGGCGTCGTAGGCGTCCGCGACCATCAGGAACGCGAAGTTGGGTGCGCAGAAGTAGGTCGGCAGCCGCAGCCGGATGACGGCGTGGCCCGCCGCGCTCACCTCGCAGCGGGCCACGAAACCCAGGTCGGTGAGGGACTCGTCCAGTTCGGGGTCCCGGACGGTGCCCAGCGCCGACCACACCGTCGCGTGGTCGGCGTGGACACCGCGCTCGTCGAGTGCCGTCACGGGTTCGGCACGCCGACGGGCTCGACGTCCTTCGGGTCGGCGAGCTTCAGCTCGGCCGGCACGTCGATGTCGTACAGACGGGCGGCGTTCAGCCCGAGGATCTTCTTCTTCTGGTCGACCGTCAGCGGTGCGAAGTCCGACAGCTCGTCGTCGCCCGGCATGTTCCAGTCGACGAAGCCCTCGATCTGCCACTTGGGTTCCCAGATGGCGTAGTCCGCGCCGAAGATCAGCTTGTCCTCGCCGAGCCAGAACATCAGCTCGCCCATGACCTTCGCGAAGAACTTCGGCCGGGCGTGCATCAGGCCGCCGATGACGACAGCGAGCCCCGCGTAGACGTTGCGCTCCTGGGTGGCCATGAAGCAGAAGTCCTCGATGCGCGGCAGGCCGACGTGCTCGACGATGAAGTTGAGCCCCTGGAAGTTCGTCGCCACGTGGTCCACATCGGACACGTCGAAGGCGTCCTTGTCCAGCGGCCAGATCGTCGGTCCCTTGTGGATGTGGACGTTCTTGACGCCGAGCTCCTCGCACTTCTCGAGGAAACGAGCCGCCTCCGGGTCCTTGAGGCTCCAGCCACGGGAGTCGCCGCGCCACTCGGCGGTGTAGAGCTTGACGCCCTTGCAGCCGTACCGCTTGACGCGCTCTTCCATCGCCTTCAGGCCTTCGTCGCCTTCACGCGGGTCGAAGGTCGTGTTCACGAGGAACTTCCCGGGGTGCTTCTCGGCCAGCGCCGCGTCGGCTTCGGTGGTGTTGAAGCCGTTCTTGTACCACTGCCGCAGGTTGGTCGGCTGGAAGATGGCCGTGTCGACGTGCCCGACCTCGAACAGGTCGTGCATCATCAGCTCTTCGGAGTACTTCTGGAAGCGGTCGATCGGCCAGTGCGTCTCCTTCGGGCCGAGGCCCTGGTAGGCGTGGAAGCACTCGATCCAGCCCTTGGCGTATTCCTCCTGGCCCTTGACCCAGTTGTCCGGGCTCGCGTCCCAGAAGTGGGTGTGGGCGTCCACCACGAAGTATTTTTCGCCGTCTTTTTCGTACATCGGTGATCCTTCCTGAGCGGATCGAGTGCTTCCAGCTTGGTTACTTGATGACCTTGAGGTCGAAGTCGAGGTACTCGGCCGCGTCCTCGGGGTTGGCGAACATGATCGTGCGGTCGTCTTCGTGGATCATCCGCCCGTAGTGGGTCGACATGCTCTCCTCGAACTCGGCCGCGTTGAACCAGCCCTCTTCCTCGCCGGCGGCCTCGTCGACCTCGGCGTAGACCAGGTCGGTCCGGCCCTTCGCGTCCACGCGGATCATCGACGGCAGCGGCGTCACGGTCACGTTGTCCTTAGTGGACATGACTTCCGCGATGATCGCGCCGACCTGGTTGTTCATCAGGGTGAAGCCGCACATGTTGGACGCGGTGTTGTTCGTCTTGTACGGACTCTCCGCGGTCTTGAAGACAGTCACTGGCCCAGCTCCTCCGGTGCTTTGAGACCCAATTCGGACAGGATTCCGGCGAACCGGCTCTTCGCCCGGTCGAGACCGTCCTCGAACCGGATGGGCTTGGCGTCGGGCTGCGACCACAGCGGCTGCAGGGCACGGGCGGCCGCGATGCTCTTCGGCACCCAGTCCTCCAGCCACTTCTGCAGCAGCGCCTGGTTGTGCCCGGCGAACTCCTTGTCGTTGATCAGCAGGTGGAACATCGCCTTCGTGTAGCGCAGGTCGCGTTCGGAGAAGTCGAACTCCTCGGCGCCGATCAGCGTCGGGGTCACGAAGTCGCCGTTCGCGGGCGCGGCCTGCTGCACCAGGTTGCTGCGGAACAGCTCGCCGACGAGCGGCTCGAAGACGATGTTCGCGGCGAAGATCGCCTCGCACCAGTCCCAGATCCCGGTCAGCTGCTCGGCGGTCTCCCGCACGCCCTGCCAGGCCGGGTCCTCGGCCCACGTCGTCAGGTGGGCGCCACCGTCGAAGCCGTCGACCTCTTCGGTCAGCGTCAGGTTGTACAGCGCCAGGTCCTGCGCCGCGCGGATCCGGTGCATGCTGTTCACCGAGATCGCGTTGTTGTGCATGTTGGTCGGCGCGCGCCGGTTGGCGTTGGCGTACAGGTACAGGCCGAGGCCGTGGTCGACGTGCATCCAGGCACCGACGTGCTTGGCGACGAAGTCGACCCAGTTCGGGTTCCACTGCTCGAACGCCTTGGCCTGGCGGGCCGCGTCGATGTTCTGGTTGAGCTGGCGCACGACGTTCGCGTTGTACCGGTAGAGGGTGAGCTCCCACTCCTCGTTGGGGTCGCGGAACTCGTGCCAGCCGTGGGCGGGCCAGTCGTAGCCCTTGCCGCCGGAGCCGGGGCCGCGCTCGGGCACCGGCCGCTCCGAGCCCCACGCCTTCAGCGCGGTCCAGTCCAGCGGGTAGCCGCCCTTGCCGTCGGCGAAGGCGTAGAGCCAGCCCTGGGACAGGTAGTGGCGCGGGTCGGGCTGGACCTCGACCGTGACGTCCTCGTAGTGGCTCTGCTTGCGCTTGGCCGGGGTGAAGTAGTTGTACCGGCGGGCGTCGGAGTCCGGGAAGACCTTGGCGCCCGCTTCGGCGTCGGTGAACGTCGGCTTCGGCACGCTGCGTTCGGAGGTGGCTGTCATGGGTTTTACCCTTCGCCCGTGGTGGTGAACTTGTCGTAGAAGACGCGCTTGTCGGCGACGCCGAGCGCGGGCAGCAGTTCCAGCGCGGCTTCCACCATCGGCGGGGGCCCGCAGACGTAGGCGTCGGCGCCCGACAGGTCGAGGCCGGCCCGGCGCAGGACGTCGGTGATCAGGCCGGTCTCTCCCGCCCAGCCGTCGTCGCCCGGCTCGGAAAGCGCCGGCACGTAACGGAAGTTCGGCAGTTTCTCCTCGAGCGCCCGCAGTTCGGCGTGGAAGCAGAGGTCCGCCTCGCGGCGGGCGCCGTAGTAGTAGGTCGCCTTCCGGTCGATGCCGCGCTCGGCCATGGCCCGCAGCAGCGACAGGATCGGCGCCATCCCGGCCCCGCCGCCGACGAAGACCAGGTCCTTGCCCGGGTTGTCCCGGAGGGTGAACACCCCGAACGGGCCGGTCACCCGGAGCCGGTCGCCGACCGCGACTTGCCCGTCGAGGAACCGGGAGAACAGCCCGTCGGGGTAGATCTTGATGACGAACTCCAGGAGCCCGTCGCGCGCCGAGGTGTTGGCCATGGAGAACGACCGGGACTCCTCGGTGCCCGGGATCGCGAAGTCCAGGTACTGCCCGGGGAAGAACTTCAGCGACAGGTCCGGATCGGTCAGCTTGACGACGAGGTGCCGGAGGTCGTGGGTGACGTGGTCGTTCGACACGACCTCGACTTCGGCCTCCTGGATCGGCAGGCCGGACTGGATCATTTCCTCGTCGTAGTTGAGCAGCTCGATCGTCAGGTCTTCGTAGGCGTGGGCCCGGCAGAGCAGGGTGAAACCTTCCTCCTTCTCGTAGTCGGGGAGCGCGAAGGTCGAATAGCGGTCGTGTTCGACGTCCTCGCCGTCGAGGATGAACGACTTGCAGGCCGCGCACTGCCCTTCCTTGCAGCCGTGCATGAGCATGACGCCCTGCTCGGCGGCGGCGCGCAGGATCGTGGTGTCCTCGGCGACGTCGATCTCGATCCCGACCGGTTCGAACCGGACGCGGTGCTTCTCTGCCATGCCGGGCCTCTCCTCGCCGTCAGGCCTGCTGCGGCGCCGGCCGGCCGGCCGGGCCCTGGCGGTTGTAGTCGGCCACGAACGCGGCCCGTTCCTCGGCGGACATCTGGTTCAGCAGCACGTTCGGCGACTGCACCTCGGGCATCCGGCGCAGGTGGTCGAGCGTCCACATCTTCTTCGGGTCGAGGTTCAGGTGCGGCTGGGCGACCATGGTCTTGCCGTCGTCGCGCACGAAACCCATGTCGGACACGACGTCGGCCCAGTTCCAGCCGTGGTAGAGCGTCTCCCACTCGCGGGCGCCGACCAGCTGGCCCATGTTCGGGGTGTTGCGGCCCTGGTAGGTCGGCCGGAACGCCTCGGCGTCGGTCCAGCGGCACGTCTCCGAGCAGTACGTGCGGTGCTGGCCGTCGACCTCGTCGACCACCATGTCCTCGCGGATGAGGCACGGCACCATGCACGTCCAGCAGCGGTGCGGGTACACGTAGTCGACGTCTTCGGCGACGATCGGGTGGTGCCCGTTCGGCGTCGCGAGCCGGCTGTAGTTCTCCCACCACTTGCCGTACTTGTCGTACCAGCCCGGGTACTTGTACTCGAACCACTCGAAGTCCTCGTCCGTCATCGGGTCGATGCGCCAGTAGTTGGCGAGCCACCCGGTGGCGAAGAACTGCGCGACCTCGTGGACGTAGCCCTTGTTCCAGATCCGGTTCCACGCCTCTTCGATGAGGTCGTGCGGGATCACGAGCCCGTACTTCTCGAGCGGGACGAGGTAGCTGCGGTAGTAGTCGTCGTAGATCCAGCGGCGCCACATCTCCGCGTAGCTCTCGCGGTCCTTGCGGCGGTCCTTGGTGCCGTACTCGATGAACGTGCCGATCGCGGCGTCGACGACGGCGTGGTTGTTCCACCACGCGTACCGCAGGTCGCGTTCGAGCAGCTGGTGGTTGCTCTCGTCCGACAACGCCATCAGCAGGGTCGCGTACCCGTTGCTGATGTGGCGGGACTCGTCGGACTGCACCGAGTGGAACACCGTCGGCAGCAGGTAGTCGCCGTTGGCGGCGGCTTCCGCCGGCATGGCGACGAACAGCGTGTTCGTGAACGCCGTCTCCGCCACGATGGTGAGGTAGATGCTCGCCGCGGTGATGGCGTCACCGGTGATGAAGCCTTCGGCGAACTGGCGGCCGATGGTGCCGCAGTAGTCGTTCTGGAAGTTGCGCAGGCTCGAGTTGAAGCCCGCCGGGTCGATGTAGTTCTGCATGTACAGGCGCTTGAGGTTCTGCTGGATCGTCGAGTGGCGGACCTCGTCGATCATCTGGATCGCCTGGCCGTTGTGCAGTTCCGGGTTGGGCACCGTGCGGAACAGCAGCGGCATCGCCCGGGCGGCCGAGATCTCCGGCAGCGGGATGATCGACAGGAACAGCTTCTGCCACTCCAGCCAGCGTTCCTGCACCTGGCGGAACATGTTGCCGCGGATCGCGCCGTCCTCGGCGCCGTAGACCCGGTGGTCCTTCTCCTCCTGCATCGGGAAGTACGAGCGGAGGACCTGCTTCAACGGGTCCTTCTTCTTGGCCTTCTGGAAGGTGTAGTCGGTCCCGTAGTGCGAAACCGGGGTGTGGTACGCCGGTTCCCACGACAGTTCCTGGATCTTCTGGTGGGCTTTCGCCACACTCTGGCGACTCATGGATCACTCCTTATCCGTGGCACCTGCCTACGGCGGCCGAGCGGCTCCCCTCCCGGCCGGGGGATGCGGGGCGCACGTCCTGCGCTCACCATTCAAGGGGGGCCCGCGAGTGACGCGGGTCTCAATCTGAGACAGAACCGCTGCTCAGGGCGTTTCGTCCGCGCCGAGCATCCGGGCGCGCAGCTCGGCGAGCTCGCTGTGGACGCCCGTGCGCACGCGCGCGTCCCCTTCGACGGTCGGGGTGATCCCGAGGGCGCGCAGCAGCGCCGCGGCCGGATCGCCGGGGTGGCCCTCCCCGCCGAACGTCGGGTGCAACCCCTGTTCGGCCAGATGCGTGAAAACCAGGTTGACGATCGTCCACGGGTTGTACGTCTCCGCGGCATCGGCGGCCATGGGCCCTCCTCCTGGTCAGCGGTCTCTTCCGCGTCCATCCGACCGCCGCCCGCGCGGCGCGGGCGTCTCAATTTGAGACACCGCCGCGGCGCGACCGGCTCTAGGCTGGACGGGCGGCACAACGGGTGTGCCCGCACCCACGTGGGCCGCGGGAAAATGGAGGTCACGTGGACGAGATCGCGCCCGGAACCCTGCTCGCCGACGACGAGCTCGCCCGCACCCGGGTGCGTTTCCTGACCGCCGAACCGGTGCCTCCCGGGACCGTCCGGCAGACGATCCTGGCCTCTTGGCGGCGTTCGCAGGAGTTCCAGGTCGAGGCCGACCGGATCGACCCGCTCTACCAGGGCGACCAGAACCTCGACATCCCGCTGATGCGCGGCGCCGAACCGGTGCTGCACAAGCTGGGCGAGCAGTTCGACGGCCAGCCGATCAGCCTGATCCTCACCGACGCCAGCGGCGTCGTGCTCACCCAGCGGACCGGCGACGTCGACCTGAAGCGCCACCTCGAACGCGTCGAGCTCGTGCCCGGGTTCAGCTACGGCGAGCAGTCCGTCGGGACCAACGGCATCGGCACCGCGCTCGAAGACGGCCGCGCGACCACGGTGTTCGGCCACGAGCACTACGCCGAGCACCTGGAGAACCTGGCCTGCGCGGGCGTGCCGATCCACCACCCGATCTCCGGCAAGAAGATCGGCGCCGTCGACCTCACCTGCTGGTACAAGGACGCCGGCGGCCTGCTCATCGCGCTGGCCCGCTCGACGGCCGAGCAGATCCGGCAGGCGCTGCTGCGGCACAGCGACCTGCGGGAGATGATCCTCTTCCAGGCGTACCTGCAGACCTGCCGCCGGTGGACCGGCATCGTGCTGGCGTTCAACGACGACATCGTCATGATGAACGACCGGGCGCGGCAGCTGCTCGACCCGGCCGACCAGTCGGTGCTGCTGAGCCACGCCACCGAGGCGCTGACCAGCGGGCGCCGGACGTCGGCGACGCTCGCGCTGTCCAGCGGCCTGCGCGTGCGCGTGTTCTGCCGCCGCGTCCCGGGCCAGCGGGAGACCGACACCGCGGGCGGCGTGCTGTCGGTGAAGCTGATCGAGGCCGACGAAGCCCTCGCGGTGCCGTCGACGCCGATGCTGCCGATGTACCTGCCGGGCGTGGTCGGCTCGGCGCCGCTGTGGCTGCGCTGCGGCCACGAGCTCGACACCGGCCACCAGCGCGGCGAGTGGGTCGCGCTGGAAGGCGAGGCGGGCACCGGCAAGCTGACCCTGGCGAAGGGCCTGCACCAGCGCCACCACCCGGCGGCGCGGCTGCTGACCGTGGACGCGGCGGTGACGACCGGCACCGACTGGGCGGCCGAGCTGCTGCGCGAACACACCGACGCCCCGATCCGCACCCTGGTGATCCGCCACGCCGACCGGCTGACGGCGCCGGCGGCCAACGCACTGGCGACGACGTTGCGGGAGCTGCGCGAGCGGGCCGACGCGCCGTGGGTGGTGGTCACGCTCGTGCCGGAGGCCGAGACGAAGCCGGCGCTGGCCGAGCTGCTGAAGTCGTTCCCGCGGACGGTGCGGGTGCCGCCGCTGCGCCACCACGTCGAGGACCTGGCGGAGCTGGTCCCGCTGGCGCTGAGCAAGCTCGGCTACGGCGGCCGGCTCACCTGCTCGGCGGCGGCGCTGCACCTGCTGATGCGGGCGGAGTGGCCGGGCAACACGGGCCAGCTCTACCAGGTGCTGCGGAAGGTGGCCCAGCGCCGGCGGGCCGGGACCATCCGCCCCGGCGACCTCCCGGCCGAGTTCCACACCGTCGCGCGGCGGCCGCTGAACCGGTTCGAGTCGATCGAGCGGGACGCGATCGTGCGCTGCCTCGAAGACGCCGACGGCAACAAGGTCCGGGCGGCGAAGCTGCTCGGCATCTCCCGGGCGACGATCTACCGCAAGATCCACGAGTACGGCATCGTCCCCCCGACCCGCTGACCCGGTCGTGAGTGGGAAACAGTGTTCTAACCCTGTTTCTCACTCACGACCTCATCAGCGGGCGGCGAGTTCGGCCAGCTGGAAGGCCAGCTTCTCCCGCGCCGGCGGCAGGGAGAACACCGTCCTCATGACCGTGTTGCGGGGGCGGGATGTCATGAAAGGGTCGTTCATGACGCTGGACGACAGGAAAGAGTCGTTCATGACGTCGCCAACCCCTGCCGAACGTCGCGCGCGACCGTGACTTTGCCGGAGCCCTGACGTCGGGCGAGGTGAAAGAGTCGTTCACGACACTCGCGCGAGCCGGCCGGCCTCCCCGACGCCTCACTTCGGCGGGTTGACCGCCTTCGCGACGTCGGCGATCGTCTGCGGGTCGACCAGTCCCGTGTCCTCCAGGACGTTCATGTGGTCGAGCACCGTCTGGTTCGCCTGCGTCGCGTGGCGGCGGATCACGTCGTTCTGCGTACCCGCGCGGACCTCGGCGATCGTCGCGAAGATCTTGCCGTGCGACGCGCGCAGCAGGTTCACGAACAGCTTGTCGAACTCGAGCCCCTGCGCGGCGGTCAGCTGGCGGACCCAGCCCTGCTGTTCGGCGCTGGCCTGGTCGGGCAGGGTCACGCCGAGCATCTTCGCGTCCTCGCGGACGAGCTGATCGAGGTGCGAGTGCCCGTCGAGCAGGTGCAGCCCGGCGCGCTTCACCGCGTCGCTGCTCGCGTGGGTCTGCGCGAGGTCGCCGGCGGGCATCTCCCACAGGCCCGCCTGCCGCACCTTCACCAGGAACGTCTTGTCGAGCTCGGTGACCGGCCCGGCGCCCGCCACGTCCGTCGCGGCCACGTCGGCCGAGCCCATCTGCATGCCCGCCATGCCCTGCCCGTACGCCGGGACCTGCGCCTGCGTCGACCCGGGGGCGGTCTGGGCGCTGGCTTTCAGCACCATGACCGAGCCCACGGCGACCACGGCGAGAGTGGCCACGACGACCAGCACGGTCCGAGCCCTGGCCTTGGCCGTCATGCCACGGTGATCCGGCATCGTTCCTCCTTCTGGCGACAAGTGCCTGTACGGGGTACTACGGCTCCCGCGGCGGAGGGGTTCAAGCGGACCCGGATTATTTTCCTTGCACACCAACGGCTTTCCACAGTCCACTGTGGAGGCGCGAGGAATGGCGGCCGAACCGGCCGGACGTCCCGGCGAGTGCCGGGGTGACCCATCTTGACCGATGCTCTTGCGGATGGCAAGTATTGCTTCATGCAAACCCTCGAAGACGCGGCTCCGGGCGCCGACCCGGACGTCGTGGCCCTGGACGGCCTCACCCTGGTCCTGGTCGGGATCGCGTGGGAGTGCGCGCACGCGGCACCGCCCGAGGTCACGTTCCCCCAGACGCGCCTGCTGCTCATCCTCGACCGCCTCGGCCGGGTGCCGAGCTCGCGGCTGGCGGCGGCGATGGACGTCAACGCGTCGTCGGTGACGCGGCTGGCCGACCGGCTGGAGGCCCTCGGCTACGTGGCCCGCGGCCGCGACCCGCGCAACCGGAGCGTGGTGACCCTGGAGGTCACCACCACCGGCCACGAGCTGGTGGCGCGGATCCTCGACCGGCGGCACGCGGCGCTGGGCGCGCTACTGGACCGGCTGCCACCGGCGCAGCGGAAGACCGCGGCCGCGACGGCTCGGAGGCTCGTGACCGCGGCCGCCACCGTCCCGGCGCTCGGCCCGGCCCCGCTGTGAGTGCCATCCTGGACGGCATGCCGACCCGGTGGACCTGCCCGCGCTGCGACCGCGAATTCGCGCGCGCCGGCCAGGGCCACACGTGCGTCCCGGGCTGCACGGTCGACGAGACGTTCGCCGGGCGCGACCCCCGGTTCCGCGCGATCTACGACGCGGTCGTCGAGCACCTGCGGTCCTTGGGCGACGTCCACGAGGACGCCGTCGAGGTCGGGGTGTTCCTCAAGCGGGACCGGAAGCTGGCCGAGCTGCGGCCGCGGTCCAAGGACGTCCTGGTGTACCTGTTCCTGCCGCGTCCGATCGAGACGGCCCGCATCGCCCCGGCGCGGTGGGCGAGCGGACCCCGGGTGGGGCACCGGCTCAAGCTGCGCGACGTGTCCGATGTGGACGACGAAGTCCGCGGCTGGTTCACGATCGCCTACGACTTCTCCTGACTGCCCTGATGGCCACCATCAGGGCAGCCAGTGCCCCGATGGTGGCCTTCAGAGACTTCGTCAGGCGTTCGGGCTCGTCCAGCCCTCCGGCACGTGGCCGATCCGGACGCGCTGCGGGTGGTCGCCGACCGGCACCGAGACGAGCTTTTGCCCCGTCGCGAAGTCGATCGCCGTGACCTGGTCCGCACCGGCCTCGGAGATCACGCACGCGCTGCCGTCGCCGCTCACCGTCGCCCAGTACGGCTTCACCGCGGGCACCAGGGTGCCCTGCTGCAGGGTCGCGCGGTCGACGACCGTCGCGTAGTCGTCCATCGTGCCGGCGATGCAGAGCTTCGTCCCCGCCGGGTTCATCGACATGCCGTGGTGCCGGGAGTCGTTGACGAACGTGGTGCGGTCGTCGCTCGTGGCCGGGTTCTTCGGCAGCTCCTTGAGCCGCGTGATCCGGTCGCCCGCGCCGTCGTATTCCAGGAAGCCGTTGAAGAACGACACCTGGAAGTACAAAGTGGACTCGTCCGGGGTGAACGCGACCGGCCGCACCGCGTCCGAGAGGTCCCGGCGCCCGAAGGCGTCGAGCCGCTGCCGCATGTCGATCACCTTCACCTGCCGGAAGGTCGTGGCGTCGACGACGGTGATGTGCCGGTCTCCCTTGGTGAAGTCCCAGCCGGGGTCGTCGAGGTCGGTGTTGACCTCGCCGATCGACATGTTCCAGAGGAACCGGCCGCCGCCGGTGAACACGTTCTCGTGCGGCTTGTCCCCCGCGGTGAACGAGCCCACCTGCTGACCGGTGCCGATGTCCAGCACGTGCACGGTGTTCGACGTCGAGGCGGACACGGCGACGCGGCGGCCGTCCGGCGAGACCGCCATGTGGTCGGCGCGGAACCCCGAAACCGGGAAGCGCCAGTTGATCCGGCCGGTGGCGAGGCTGATCGACACGACGTCGGCGAAGCTCGGCCGCGAGGCCACCACGGACGACCCGTCCGGCGTGGTGTACATGTCGTCGACGAACTGGTCGTGGCCTTCGCCCGGCCCGTTGCGGATGCCGAGGAAGAACGCCAGCTTGATCGGGTTGAGGTAGATCTCGCGCAGCCGGTCGTCCTTGTCCGGGATGATGTTCACGCGCCCGATCTTCGCGAAGGACCCGCGGGACTGGATGACGTCGGCCGTCCCTTCCCAGTTGTTGCCGACGAACATCACCTCCCGCAGCGCGGCGGGCGCGCCGGTCGCCGGCACCGCCGCGCCGGTCGTCAGCAAGAGGGCCGCGGCGAGGCACGAAAGGTACGACCGCCGTCGGCGGATGCTCGGGGAAGTGCGCACGGAAGACACCTTTCGACGCTGAAGAGGTGCGGCGGTGGTTTTTGCGCGGGACAGGGGTTACTGTCCGGTATGCCACGATAACCGGCCCCGGGAGCTGCTCCGGTAGGGCCGATCGCCCAACGTCGCGGGCGGCGGGTTGTGGCCGTGCCACAACGGGTCCGGGAGGTGCCGGTGAAGCCGCTGCTCCGGCGGATCCTGGACGAGATGGCCGCGGACGAGGCCGTGCTGGACGAGCTGGTGAAGGTCGCCCGCAGCGAGTCGCCCGCGGTCGCGCGGCTCCCGGAAGCCGAGAACCGGCGGCACATCCAGGTCCTGCTCTGCGCGGCGCTGCGGGCCACGGCGAGCCCCGATCAGGCGGACTACACCACCGCGGAGGCGCTGGGTGCCGACCGGGCGGCCCAGGGTGTCCCGCTCACCGAACTCCTGCGCGGGGTGCAGGCGGGCCGCACGCACGCGGCGCGCGTCGCCGTCGGACGCGCCCGGGCCGCGGGCGTGCCGGACGACGTCATCCTCGAAACCGTCCTCGACGCCGACCGCTACACCGGAGCGCTGGAGCACCACATCGTCAAGGGCTACCACGCGGCGGAGCTGCAGCTGTCCCGGACGGTGCGCGACGCGCGGACCCAGCTGCTGCGCACGCTGCTGCTCGCCGGGCACCCGCCCTCGCCCGAGGAGCTCCGGCGAGCGGGACTGCATCCCGACGTCCGGTACTTCTGCGTGGTGTCCGACGTCAGCGACCCGGCGCGGGCGCGCACGCTGGAGCAGGCGCTGGTGGAGTTCGGCGGGGTGTACGGCTTGGTCGAGGGCAGGCTCACGGGCTTGGCGGCCCGCTCACCCGCGGGCGTCGTGCCGGCGGGCGACGACCTGCTGGTGGTGGCGCCCGCGGCCGCTTTGCCCGCGCTGCGGGAGGTGTACCGCCTCTGCACGGCGGCGGCGCGCCTCGCCGGGCCCGGCTACCACGACCTGACGGCGCTGGCGGGCGAGGTGGCGTTGTCGGCGCAGCCGGTGCTGGGTGGCCTGCTCACGTCGGCGCTGCTCGGCTCGCTGGACCCGGCGAACCCGTTCCACCGCGAGCTGGCGGCGACGGCGTCGGCGTACCTCGACCACGGCCAGCGCCTGCGCTCCACGGCCGAGGCGCTGCACCTGCACCCGAACACGGTCCGGTACCGGCTGGACCGGCTGGCGGAGCTGACCCCGTTGGTACTGGGGGAAAACAGCGGCGGCCGGGTGCTCGACGCGGTGCGGTGGTGGTGGGCGCTGCACCGGTGGCTCGAGGCGCCGGACTGAGGGCACGGCCGGGCGAGGTAAGCGGCTTCGCTCCGCCGAACCGGCCGGGGTGATTCCTGCGCTGTCGGGGCAAGCGCCGCGACTCACCGCGCCGGGCTGATCCCCCGCACCGCCAACGCCAGCAGCCGGCCCGCCTCGGCCGCCGGGTCGCGGTGGTGTTCCGTCGTCAAGACGATGCCGCCGATCAGGGCGAGCAGGTCCGCCGACGTCACGTCGGCCGGCACCGCACCGGCTTCGACGGCCCGCCTCAGCAGGGGTTCGCCCGCGTCGGTGAGGTGGACGCAGACGCGCTTCTGCTGCGAGCCGGTTTCGTCGCGCACCAAGGCCGCGGCCATGCCCCGCGCGGATGCCGCGTACTCGGTGAGGGCGGCGAGCCAGTCGAGCAGCGCGGCCCGCGGGTCTTCGGCGCCGGCCAGTGCGCGGGCGCGGTCGTTCAACGCTTCGACGCGGCCCTGGAAGACGGCGTCCAGCAGGGCGCTGCGGCTGGGGAAGTGCCGACGGACGGTGGCGGAGCCGACCCCGGCGACGCGGGCGATCTGCTCGAGTGACGCCTCCGCGCCGTGCCGGGCGACCTCCTGCTCGGCGACGGCGAGGATCCGCGCGTAGTTGCGCTGCGCGTCGGAACGCGGCACGGACACCTCCTCCCGCCCTGGAAGTGGCGGGGCCCGCCACTTAGGGGCTATCGTAGCGGACACGAAGTGGCGGGCCCCGCCACTTAGCTTCCGGAGGAGAACCCCATGTCCCCTGTCCTCGTCACCGGCGCCACCGGCAAGCAGGGCGGCGCCACCGCCCGCGCTCTGCTGAAAGCCGGGATTCCGGTCCGCGCGCTCGTCCGCGACCCCGGCCGCGCCCACGCGATCGAGGCGCTCGGCGCCGAACTGGTCGTCGGCGATCTGTACGACCCCGGCTCACTCGTCCCCGCCATGAAGGGCGTGCGCGGCGTGTTCTCCGTCCAGATGCCCGACCTGGCGAACCTCGAAGGCGACTCCGAGTGGGTCCAGGGCCGCAACCTGATCGACGCCGCCCGGGACGCGGGGGTGGCGCAGTTCGTGCACACGTCGGTGTCCGGGGCCGGGCAGCACCGCGGCGCACCGGGGTGGGCGGAGGGCCGCTGGAAGTCGATGGAGCACTACTTCGAAACGAAGACCGCCATCCAGGACCGCGTCCGCGAAGCCGGCTTCGCGCACTGGACGCTGCTCAAGCCCGGATTCTTCATGGAGAACTTCCTGCTGCCGTCGTTCCTGTTCCCCCGCGGCCTCGACGGCGGGATCGTGACGATCATCAAGCCGGGCACCGAACTGGCGCTCGTCGCGGTCGACGACATCGGCGCCGCGGCCGCCGCGGCCTTCGCCGACCCGGCGCGCTTCGACGGCGTCGAGCTGGAACTGGCCGGCGAGCGGGCGACGATGGCGCGGGTGGCCGAGGTCCTCTCCCGCGCGTTCGGCGTCGAGCTGACGGCGCCCGACCTGACCCCGGAGGAGGCCGTGGCGGCCGGAGCGCCCCCGTTCACCGTGCGGCACGAGTGGCAGAACGAAATCGGCCACCCCGCCTCCCCCGAGTACGCACGAGCCCTCGGCATTCCGCTGACGTCCTTCGCGGACTGGGCGGAAAGGCACCTGACCGCGAGGTGATCACCTGGCTCGGGGACTCGCCGCGGCACTGCGCCGCACGGACCTTCGCCGCATCGACCTGTTCCCCGCGGTCCCCCGCAGGTCGCGGCGAAGGTCCGCGCGGCGCGCTAGGCCTTGTGCAGCTTGTCCGGGTGGTGCACCGCGGTCTTCCCGGTCTTCTCGCTCTTGACGAGGTACTGCGGCGAGTCCGGGGACGCCTTCACGTCACGCTTGCCGGCGTGCGTGTCCTTCGTGATCTTCTCCTCGACCGTCCCGACCGAACTCTGGTTGCCCGCGTCCCAGCGGACGCGGTCGCCCTTCTTGAAGTCCTTGCTCATGCGAACCACCTCCGGAGCGGCGAATACCCGTGATGGGAGCGGGTATGCGTCCCGAATGGACGACGAAGAAACGCGCCGCGAGTTCGGCGAAAGCGTGAACATGACCGCCAAGCAGCTCGAAGACTGGCTGAAGACCGACGAGGCGAAGGACGCCGGGCAGCACCAGAACGGCGGCGAATCCGTCGGCCACGAGTCCGGGCGGCGGATCGTCGGCCTCCTGCGGAAGAAGAAGGACGACCTCACCGCCGACGACCACGCCCACATGCGCAAGGTCGTCGGCTACGTCCACCGGCACCTGGCTCAACGCCCGTCCGGCGATGTCGGGGACACCACCTGGCGGCACTCGCTCATGAACTGGGGGCACGATCCGCTGAAGCAGTGAACTCCTTCAGCGCCAGGGCGTTCGCCGCTTCGCGGATCGGGCGGGCCATCTGCTCCAGGACGCGGTTGCGGCCCGGCAGGTACGGCATCAGCTTGATCATCCGGGTGTTGAACCACGCGAAAGCGCGCGATCGCGGGATGATCCCGCGCAGCGCCGTCTCGGCCAGCGCCTGGTTCTTCTCGATGTACGGCCGCATTTCGCTCTCGTACTGCGAAAGTGCCACCTCGAAGTCGTCCGAAGCGGCCAGCTCCCCCGCCAAGACGTACGCGCCCACCAGCGCCAGGCTCGTTCCCTGACCGGACGCCGGCGACGCGCAGTAGCCCGCGTCGCCGACCAGCGTCACCCGGCCGGTGGACAGGTGGTCCATGACGATCTGGCACACCGGGTCGAAGTAGAAGTCGCCGGCCTCGCGCATGGCCTCGAGCAACGACGGGATCTCCCAGCCCAGGCCGGCGAACTGGTCCGCGACCAGGTCCTTCTGGCCGTCGACGTCCCGGCGGTCGTAGGTCAGCGGCGGGGCGGTGAACCAGAACGCCGCCTTCGCGTCGTCCGCCCGGGCCGTGCTGTAGACGTTGACCATCTTGCCCGCGGCCGCCGAGTGCAGCAGCTCCCAGCGGTCCAATTGGAAAGTGTTCGGCACCGTCGAGATCGAGATGTAGGCGTCGAACCGGCGCAGGAAGTCCTCCTCCGGGCCGAACGCCAGCGCCCGGACGCCGGAGTGCAGGCCGTCGGCGCCGACGACCAGGTCGAACCGGCGCGGGGCGCCGTGGGCGAACGTCACGTGGATGCCGTCCGCGCGCTCGTCGAGGCCGGTGATCCAGTCGCCGAAGACGTACTCGGTGTCGTCCCGGGTCGCGGCGTAGAGGATCTTCGCGAGGTCGCCGCGCAGGATCTCGGTGTCGTCGCCGTGGCGGAAGCCGAACGTGTCGGCGTCCAGCGTCGCGAGCTCCTTGCCGCGCTTGTTCACGAACGCCGCGCCGCGCATGTCGGTGCTCGCCGCGTGCACCTGCTCCAGCAGGCCCATCCGGCGGACGACGTCGACCGCGACCCCGCGGATGTCGACCTTGTAGCCGCCTTCGCGCAGGCTCGGGGCGCGCTCGACGACAGTGGTGCGGAAGCCGTGGCGGTCCAGCCAGAAGGCGAGGGCGGGGCCGGCGACGCTGGCGCCGGAGATCAGGATGCTCTTCGTCATGCCCCGAACGGTGGGCGCGGCCGCTGACCGCTCACGAACCGAGCGCGAACCGCCGCTGACCGAACTCGCTCAACGCCTGCTCAGGAGGCATTTCGCGGCCGCGGTCGAAGGCTTCCGCATAGGCCTCGGCACCGATGCGCGCCCGCACCCGGTCGATCACGCCGGCGACATCAGCGTCCCCGGCGACCGGCGCGCCGCGCAGCCCGACGGCGACGCCGAGCAGGAACGCGGCCCGCTCGTCCTCGGCCCGCGCGGCGAGCACCCCGGCCAGGCCTTCGACCGCCTGGGCCGCGCCCGGCAGGTTCGCGTGTTCGAGGGCGGTGGCCAGTGCCTCCTGGTGCAGGTCGGTCGCCTCGTCGAGGTGTCCCTCGGCGGCGGCCGTCCAGCCGAAACCCGTGTGGAGCCGGATGCGCGTCTCGCCGCCGGTGACCGGGTCGGCGGCGAGGCCGACGGCCGCGGTGTACCAGCGCCGGGCGGCCCCCAGGTCGCCCGCGCGCCGCGCGATCTCGCCCAGGCCGCCACGGGCGCGCGCGAGCGTCAACGGCGTCCCGGCCGCGCGCGCCAGGTCGGCGGCGGCTTCGTAGCCGCTGCGGGCGGTGTCGGCGTCGCCGGCGCGCAGCACGCCGTCCGCGCGGCGGCAGAGCAGGTCGGCGGCGTCCTCGAACGCGCCGATCTCCCCGGCGAGCCGCACGGACTCGTCCATCAGCTCGCGGAACCGCGCGTGATCACCGCGCCAGTCCGCGAACTCCGCGAGCTTCTCCAGCGCGCTGGCCTCGCCCCAGCGGTCGCCGAGCGCGCGGAATCCGTCCAGCGCGGCCGAGAAGTGCGCCTCGGCCTCCGCGATGCGGCCGCGGTACTGCGCGCCGAGCCCGTCGCCGATCCGCGTGAACGCCCGCGACCACGGGTCGTCGCCGACGAGCGCGGCCAGCCGCTCGCCGTCGCGCACCTTGGTGCGGGGGGAAAACGCCCACAGCAGGAAGAGGTACGGGTGGCGCAACGGCCCCTCGAGCCCGTGCAGGATCGGCTCGATCCCGACGTCGGTGTCCGACGCGTGGATCAGGCAGAGCACGTACTCCTCGGCCAGTCCCGCCGGCGGCTCGGCGCCGAAGGCGGCGACGACGGCGTCCGCGAACGGCGTCGCCTCGCTGCGCAGGCCGCGCAGCCACCAGTACCAGGTCAGGGCCGCGATGAGCCGCACTGCGGTTTCCGGTTCTCCGGACGCGCTCCAGCGCAGCGCCGCGTGCAGGTTCGCGTGCTCGGCGGTCAGCTCGTCCAGGGTGCTCAGCTGCCCGGCGCCGCGCAGCTTCGGCTCGGCCGCGCGGGCGAGGCCGAGGAAGTACCGCGCGTGCTCGGCCCGCCGGTCGTCGCCGTGCTCGGCGCAGAACGCGCGGATCGTCTCCAGCATCCGGTAGCGGCCGCCGGCGAACTCGACGAAGGACTTCTCGACCAGGCCGGTGAGCAGGACGTCGGCATCGGGGTCGGCATCGGGGTCGGCGCAGACGCGTTCGACGGCGTCGAGCCGCGCGCCGCCGGCGAACACCGCGAACCGGCCCGCGAGCCGCCGTTCGTCCGGTGCGAGGAGGTCCCAGCTCCACTCGACGACGCCGCGCAGGGTCCGGTGCCGCGGCTCGGCGGTCCGGTCGCCGCGCGACAGCAGCCGGAAGCGGTCGCCGAGCCGGGCGGCGACGTCGTCGACCGGCAGCGAGCGCAGGCGGGCGGCGGCGAGCTCGATCGCCAGTGGGAGGCCGTCGAGGGCCGCGCAGATCCGGCTCACCGCGCCCGCGTCGGGCACGCTGCCCGGCGCCACCGCCGCGGCCCGCTCGGTGAACAGCTTCGCCGCGGCGTCGGCGGGCAGCGCGCCGACCGGCACGAGCGTCTCGCCGGTCAGGCCGAGGGGTTCCCGGCTGGTGGCGAGCACGCGCAGGCCGGGGCACGCGCCGAGCAGCCGGCGGACCAGCCGCGCGGCCTCGGCGACGACGTGTTCGCAGTTGTCGAGCACCAGCAGCAGCGGCCGGTCGGCGAGCGCGGCGGCCAGCCGGCCGGCCGGCTCCTCGGCCACCCCCGGGGCCAGCACGCCCTGTTCGCGCAGGCCCAGCGCGGCGAGAACTGCGCGCGGGACGTCGGTGGTCGTCGCCAGCTCGACGAAGCACGCTTCGCCGACGGCCGCTTCGATGGCGAGCCGGGTCTTGCCCGCGCCGCCCGGCCCGGTCAGCGTGACGAGCCGGGCGTCCGCGAGAGCGGCTTTCAGGTGCTCGAGTTCGGTCCGGCCGACGAAGCCGGTGAGCGGCACCGGAACCCGCCGGGCGGGCGCGGGTTCGGCGGCGCGCAGGGCGGCGACGTGCGCGTCCGCCAGCTCCGGCGACGGGTCGGCGCCCAGCTCGTCGGCGAGCCGTTCGCGGATTTCGGCGAAGGCGGTCAGGGCCTCGGCGGAGCGGCCGCTGCCGTGCAGCGCGCGGATGAGCTGGGCGGTGAGCCGTTCGCGCAACGGGTGTTCGCCGGCGAGCTCGCGCAGTTCGGCGACGAGCCGTTCGTGGTGGCCGAGCGCCAGCTCGGCTTCGACGCGCTCTTCGGTCGCGGCCAGGCGCAGCTCGGCCAGCCGGGCCGCGCGCGGCGGGTCGGCGAGACCGTCGAGCGCGGGCCCGCGCCACAGTGCGAGTGCTTCGGTGAACAGCTTCCGTTTCGCGGCCGGTCCGGGTGTCGCCCGCGCCTCGGCGGTGAGCCGTTCGAAGCGGTGGACGTCGACGTCCTGCGGGTCGACGGCCAGTCGGTACCCGGCGGGCGTGAACTCGACGAGACCGTCCGGCGCGCCGCCGTCGCGCAGGCGCCGCCGCAGCCGCGACACCTGCGACTGGAGCGCCTCCGCGGCGCCGTCGGGCGGGTGGTCGCCGTGCAGGCCGTCGATGAGCCGCTCCGCGCTGAGCACGCGGCCGGCGTCGAGGGCGAGCAGAGCGAGCAGGCCCCGGAGCTGGGGACCCCCGAGGTGGACGGGGGTCCCGTCGGGACGGCGGGCTTCGACCGGCCCGAGGATCGCGAACTGCACGCCGCCGATTCTGGCCCAGGGGCGCGGGCCGCGAACCGGTTTCTGCCCAACCGGCCGCCCCGCGCCCCGGCTCGAAGGTCACCGCCGCAGCTTGCGGAAGAACGCCCGGAGGTCGGTCACCAGCAGCTCCGGCTCCTCCATCGCCGCGAAGTGGCCGCCCTCGGCGAACTCCGCCCAGTGCTCGATCTTCTCCTCCGGGTCCATGATCCGCCGCACCACCGGCGAGCTGTTGAACACCGCCCAGCCCGCGGGCACCGCGGACGGCGCCAGCCAGCCGTGGCCGGAATGCGCCGCCTCGTAGAGGAAGCGGGCCGCCGTCGCGCCGCTGCGCGTGAACCAGTACAGGCTCACCGTCGTCAGGAGGCGGTCACGGGAGATGCCCTGGCCCGTCCACGCCTCGAACTTCTCCGCGATCCAGGCCAGCTGCCCGACCGGCGAGTCGGTGAGGGCGGCCGCGATCGTCTCCGGCTTGTGCGACTGCAGGTCGAGGTAGCCGCGGCCGGACTTCCAGGCTTCGCGGGCCGCGTCCAGTTCGGACTGTTCGGCGTCCGTCAGGTTCTCCGGCAGCGGCAGCTGTTCGCCGGCCAGCGCGATCGTGCCGCGGTCGCTGGTGACGTGCGTGCCGATCACCCTCTCCGGGTACAACGCGGCGAGCCGTCCGGTGACGCCGGCGCCGATGTCGCCGCCCTGCGCGGCGAAGCGGTCGTAGCCGAGCCGCGTCATCAGCTCGGCGAACGCGTCCGTCGTCCGGGCGAGCTCCCAGCCGGGGCCGCTCAACGGCGTCGAGAACCCGAAACCGGGCAGCGAAGGGACGACGACGTGGAACGCGTCGGGGCCCGGCTCGGTCAGCGGCCCGATGACGTCCAGGAACTCGGCGAACGAGCTGGGATAGCCGTGGGTGAGCAGCAGCGGCAGCGCGTCGGGATCGGCCGACCGGACGTGCAGGTAGTGGATCGTCTGGCCGTCGATCACCGTTGTGAACTGCGGAAAAGCATTGATCGCGGCTTCCTGGGCGCGCCAGTCGAAGCCGTCGCGCCAGTACTCGGCCAGTTCGCGGACGGCGGCGGTGGGGATGCCGCGGGACCAGTCCGGCTCGTCGCCCGGCACGGGGTCGGCGAACCGGGCCCCGGTGAGGCGCCGGTGCAGGTCGTCGAGGTCGGTCTGCGGGAGTTCGATGCGGAAGGAGTTCGTCATGAGCAGCACGCTAGGAGCCATTGCGGAAGACTTCCTTCCGCGATTCGTGCGATCCTCGGAAGATGTTGCAGACCTCCGCTCGCCTCCTGCGGCTGCTGTCGCTGCTGGAGACCCGGCGCGACTGGACCGGCGCCGACCTCGCCGAGCGGCTGGGCGTCACCGCGCGCACCGTGCGCAGCGACGTCGAGAAGCTGCGCGACCTCGGCTACCCGGTCGAGGCCTCCCCCGGGGTCCAGGGCGGCTACCGGCTCGGCGCGGGCGCGCAGCTGCCGCCGCTGCTGCTGGACGACGACGAAGCGGTGGCCGTCGCGGTCGGGCTGCGGACGGCCACCGGCGTCGCCGGCATCGGCGAGACGTCGGTTCGCGCGCTCGCGAAGCTGGAGCAGGTGCTGCCGTCCCGGCTGCGGCACCGGGTGCACGCGCTGCAGGCCGCGACGGTCGCGGTACCGGGCGCGGGCCCGGCGGTCGACGCGGACGTGCTGACCGCGATCGCGTCGGCGATCCGCGCGGGCGAGCGGCTGCGGTTCGACTACACCAGCCACTCGGGTGAAGCGAGCCGCCGCGACGTCGAGCCGCACCGGCTGGTCAGCCTGAACCGGCGCTGGTACCTCGTCGCCTGGGACACCGCGCGGGACGACTGGCGCACCTTCCGCGTCGACCGGACGACGCCGAAGGTGCCGAACGGGCCGCGCTTCACGCCACGCGAGCCGCCGGAGGGCGACGTCGCTCAGTTCGTCCAGCGGAACGTCGGCGCGGCGACCTGGCGCTACCACGCGAAGGTGCGGCTGCACGCGCCGGCGGAGTACGTCCGCGCCCGGCTGCCGCTCGCCGTCGAGGTGACACCCGAGGGACCGGACCGCTGCGTCACCGAAGTCGGCTCGGACCACGCGGCGATGCTCGCGCTGTACCTCGGGCTCCTCGAGGTGGACTTCGAAGTGCTCGACGCGCCGGAGCTGGCCACCGAGCTGGCCAAGACGGGCGAACGGTTCCTGCGTGCCGCTAGCGCAGCGAGTCCGCCAGCTCCTGGATGATCACCAGCTGCTCCCGCACACCGACCTCCATGCCGGACTCGAGGATCATGTCGCGCAGTTCCCTGCTGCCGGTCACGGTCAGCAGCTCGAGGCGCGTCCGGTCCCCGAGGGCGGTGAAGGTCGCGGTGGTGAGCGGCCCGTCCACCGAGTCGAGGTCCACGCCCGGCAGCTCGAAGACCTCGGTGTAGACGATCTTCTCTTCCGGCACGACTTCCCGGTATTCGCCGTGGAAGCCGACCTCGGCGCCGTCGTTCGTCTCCAGCACGTACCGCCAGCGGCCGCCGGGCCGCAGGTCCAGCTCGACCTTCGTGGTCGTCCCGCGATGGCCGGCCCACCAGCGCTTCACCAGCTCCGGCGTGGTCCAGACGCGGTAGACGAGGTGTTTCGGCGCGTCGAACTCGCGCGTGATGAGGATCCGGTCGTCGGCGGGGGTGGTGATCTCCACGTCACTTCTCCTGTTCCTTGAGTTCTTCGAGGACCTCGTCCATCAGGTCGAACCGCTCGGACCACGTCCGCTCGTAGCGCTTGACCCAGTCGTGGATGGGCTTGAGCGCGGGGCCGTTGAGCCGGTAGAGCCGCTGCCGGCCGTCGCCGCGCACGTCCACCGCACCCACCTCCCGCAGCACCCGCAGGTGCTTCGACACCTGCGGCTGGGCGAGCCCGAGCACGTCGACGAGGTCGCCGACGGACCGCTCACCCCCCATGAGGACGTCGAGGATCTGCCGCCGCCGGGGTTCGGCGACGGCGTTGAAGGTGTCGGCGGTCGTCGCTGCTCGTGCCACGCGGCCATCATATGCTCATATGGGTATGCGTCAAGTCCTGCATCCTGGGCACGGTGGGCGCGCGCTCCGGTCTCTGCGACGATCAGCTCATGACGGCGGGGGCCGATGGTCCACAGAGGACGGACGCGCGCGGCGCCCGGCGCAGTGCCAGCGCCAGCGCGGTCCTGCGGGCGATCCTCGACGACGGTCCGATCGCCCGCAGCACCGTCGCGCGGCGGACCGGGCTCTCCGCCGCCGCCGTCACCGGGCACACCGCCGAGCTCGTGCAGCGCGGGCTGCTGCGCGAACTCCCCGACGCCGAGCCACGGCGGAGCGTCGGGCGGCCGCACGTGCCCGTCGACCTCGACACCGGACGGCACGTCGCCGGCGCGCTGCACCTCGCCGTGCACCACGCCACCGTCGCGCTGCTCGACGTGCGCGGGAACGTCCTGGTGCAGCACGAAGAACCGCACGACGGCCTGGCCGCCGAAGACCTGCTCGCCCGCGCCGCCGAGATCCTCGACGACCTGCTGCTCGGGCACGCGCCGGACCGCGAGCCGCTCGGGCTCGGCGTCGCCACCGGCGGCTGGGTCGACCGCGCGTCCGGCACCGTGGTCGACCACCCGCTGCTGGACTGGAAGAACGTGCCGGTCCGCGACCTGCTGGCCGAGAGCACCGGGCTGGCCGTCGAGGTGGACGGCCACGCGCGCGCCCTCGTCCACGCGGAGCGCCTCTTCGGCCACCCGAAAGCGCGCGAGAGCGTCGTGCAGTTGTTCGCCGGCAACGTCGTCGACGCCGCGTTCGCCACCGGCGCCACCGTGCACCACGGACCGCGCTCGGCCGCGGGGGCCGTGGCGCACCTGCCGGTGGACGACAGCGCCGAGCCGTGCCGCTGCGGGCGCACGGGCTGCCTCGAAGCCACCGTTTCGGAAGCGACGCTCGCCCGCAAAGCCGGCGTGCCCTTCCCGGAACTGCTCGCTCTCGCGACGGCCGGGGAAACCGCGGCGGTGCGGATGTTCCACGACCGCGCCCGGCTGATCGGGCAGGCAGCGGCCTTGCTGCTCGACGTGCTCAACCCGGCCGTGCTCGTGGTGGTCGACCGGAGTGTAGCCCAGGTGCCCGGCTGCCTTCCCGCCATCCGGGACGAGGTCCGCGAACGCTCGCGAGGATGCGCCGATCCGGCGGAAACCGTTGTGCCGAGCAGCTTCCCGGGAACGGAGCTGGCCACCGCCGGTGGCGCGGTGCTGCTCGACCTCCTCTACGACGACCCGCTCGGCCCGCTCCTGACCGAACTCTCGCACGCCTCGTGAAGCACCGGAGTTATTTCACCAACTCGCAAAATTGACCGTCCGCTCGGCCGCCCCGAACAATCGAGGCATCCCCGCCGACTCCCGGAACGGACGAACCACCGTGAAGAAAACCTTGCCCCTCTTGGCCGCCGCCGCGGTGCTGCTCGCCGGGTGCGCGTCGGCCACGGCGACCGGGACCCCCGGCCAGCCCGAGAAACTGGAGCTGCGCTACCAGGGCAGCGCGAACTCCGTGACCCTGCCCGAGCTCGCCGAGGACCTGGGCTACTTCGGCCCGGTCAAGCTGAAGTGGGTGGGCAACACGATCAGCGGCCCGCAGGACATCCAGTCCGCCGCCACCGACCAGACCGACTTCGGCGGCGCCTTCACCGGCGCGGTCGTCAAGCTGGCCGAAGCCGGCGCGCCGATCAAGGCGGTCGTCAACTACTACGGCTCCGACGACAAGGCCTTCATCGGCTACTACACCAAAGAGGACAGTCCGATCCGGACCGCCCACGACCTGATCGGCAAGAAGGTCGGCGTCAACACGGCCGGCGCCAACCTCGAAGCCGCGCTCGACACCTGGCTGAAGAACCAGGGACTGTCCGACGACGAGATCAAGCAGGTGCAGCTCGTCGTCATCCCGCCGGTGAACGCCGAGCAGGCCCTGCGCAACGGCCAGCTCGACGTCGTCGCGCTGCAGGGCATCCTGCAGGACCACGCCGTCGCGGCCGGCGGCATCCGCTCGCTCTTCAGCGACGTCCAGGCCTTCGGCCCCTACAACGGCGGCCCGTACGTGCTGCGCACCGACTTCATCAAGAAGTACCCGGAGACCACGAAGGTCTTCGTCTCCGCCGTGGCGCGCGCCATCGAGTGGGAACGCACGACACCCCGGGACCAGGTGATCGCCCGCTTCACGAAGATCATCGAGGCCCGCGGCCGCAACGAGAACACCGGCACCTTGAAGTACTGGAAGAGCGTCGGCGTCACCCACGGCGGGCTCATCGGCGACCAGGACTACACGCTCTGGCAGCCGTGGCTGAAGCAGCAGGGCTACATCAAGGGCGACCAGATCGACACCTCGAAGCTCTACACCAACGAGTTCAACCCCTACCGCGCCGGCGCGCCGGCGGTGACCAAGTGATCGGCATCCGCTCGGTGACCAAGACCTTCGGCGCGCTCACCGCCCTCGACGACGTCTCCCTCGACGTCGCCGACGGCACGTTCCTCTCCCTCGTCGGGCCGAGCGGCTCGGGCAAGTCGACGCTGCTCGACCTGCTCGGCGGGCTCACCACCCCGACGTCCGGCGAAATCCTGATCGACGGCGAGCCGGTGCGCGGCCCGGGCCTCGACCGCGGGGTCGTCTTCCAGCAGTACGCGCTGTTCCCGTGGCGCACCGCCCGCGCCAACGTCGAATTCGGCCTCGAAAGCGGGCCGCTCGGGAAGCGGCAGCGGGCCGAGCGGGCCCGCGAATACCTCGCCCTGGTGGGGCTTTCCGGGTTCGAGGACCGCTATCCGCACGAGCTGTCCGGCGGGATGAAGCAGCGGGTGGCGATCGCCCGCAGCCTCGCCTACGACCCCGCCGTGCTGCTGATGGACGAGCCGTTCGCGGCCCTCGACGCGCAGACCCGCGAACAGCTGCAGGACGAGCTGCTGCGGATCTGGCGCCGCACCGGCAAGACGATCGTGTTCATCACCCACGGCATCGACGAAGCCGTCTACCTCGGGCAACGGGTGGCCGTGCTGACGTCCCGGCCCGGGCGGCTCAAGGCCGTCGTGGACATCGACCTCGGCGACCGCACCGGGGACGTCCGGTCCGACCCGGCGTTCGGGCGGCAGCGCCACCGGCTCTGGGAGCTGCTGCACGACGAGGTCCGCAAGGCGGCCGAACACGAACGGAGCGCGGTCGGATGACCACCACTCTGGAAGCCCCGGCCGTCCACACCGGACCGGCGCCGGCGGCCCCACCGCACCGCAAGTGGCGCACGAGGTTCGCCCGCGCGGTCCACGCGTCCGCCGCGGTGGTGCTGTTCGTGCTGCTCTGGGAGCTGGTCCCCCGGTTCGTCCTCGACGAGAGCACCCGGACGTTCCTGCCGCCGCTGTCCGAAGACCTGCAAGCCCTCTGGGAGCTCACGCTCGACGGCCAGCTCGCCGACCACCTGCTGGCCAGCGTCGGCCGCTCGGCCACCGGGTTCGCGATCGCCGTCGCGGTCGCGGTGCCGCTCGGGCTGCTGATCGGCTGGTACCGGCCGGTGGCGCGGTTCCTCCAGCCGCTGCTGGAGCTGGCCCGCAACACGGCCGCGCTGGCGCTGCTCCCGGTGTTCACGCTGCTGCTGGGCATCGGCGAACTGTCCAAAGTGACCCTGGTCGTCTACGCGTGCGTGTGGCCGGTGCTGCTCAACACGATCGCCGGCGTCAACACGGTCGACCCGCTGCTGGTGAAGGCCGCCCGCTCGCTCGGGCTGTCGAGCCCGCGGCTGTTCCGGAAGGTGATCCTGCCTTCGGCGGTGCCGACGGTGTTCACCGGCATCCGGATGGCGGCGTCCTACTCGATCCTGGTGCTGGTGGCCGCCGAGATGGTCGGCGCGAAGGCCGGGCTCGGCTACCTGATCAACACCAGCCAGGTGAACTTCCAGATCCAGCAGATGTACGCCGGGATCATCGCGGTCTCGGTGCTCGGAGTGCTCGTCAACTCCGGTTTCGTCGTCCTCGAACGACGGTTTTCGACCTGGCGTCCCAAGGAGAAGGCATGATGCACCTCAACGCGTTCGTGATGCCGAACGGCCACCACGAAGCCGCGTGGCGGCACCCGTCCACCGACCCGCACCGGGCCCGGACGCTGCAGCACTACGCCGACATCGCGCGGACCGCCGAGCGGGGCAAGCTCGACTCGCTCTTCCTCGCCGACGGCGTCGCGCTGTGGGGCAACGTGAAGCACAACTCCCACAGCCACTTCGAGCCGTTGACGCTGCTTTCGGCGCTCGCCGCGAGCACGGTCCACATCGGACTCATCGCCACGGCGTCGACGACGTACAACGAGCCGTACCACTTGGCGCGCAAGTTCGCTTCGCTCGACCACCTTTCCGGCGGCCGCGCGGGCTGGAACATCGTCACCTCGGCGGGCATCGACGAGGCCCGGAACTTCAACCTGGCCAAGCGGCCCGCCCACGCGGCCCGCTACGACCGGGCGGAGGAGTTCATCGAGGTCGTCAAGAAGCTGTGGGACAGCTGGGACGACGACGCCGCGCTCGTCGATCGCGAGACCGGCGTCTACGCGGACACCGGGCGCATCCGGCCGATCGCCCACGACGGCGAGCACTTCCAGGTCCGCGGGCCGCTCAACATCGAACGCCCGCCCCAGGGCCACCCGCTGCTCGTCCAGGCGGGCTCGTCGGAAACCGGCAAGGAGTACGCGGCCCGCCACGCCGATGCCGTCTTCACCGCGCAGCAGACGTTCGCCGAGGGAAAGGCGTTCTACGACGACGTCAAGGGCCGGCTCACGAAGTACGGCCGGACGCCCGACGAGATCAAGATCCTGCCCGGCATCTCGCCGATCCTCGGCCGCACCGAGGCCGAAGCCCGCGAGCGCGAGGCCGAGCTGAACGCGCTGATCACGCCGGACTACGGGCTGCGGCAGCTGTCGAAGATGCTCGACCACGACGTCACCGGCTACCCGCTCGACGGCCCGCTGCCCGACGTCGGCAGCTTCACCGAAGGCGGCCAGAGCCGGTTCGAGCTGGTCGTGGGCCTGGCCCGGCGCGAAGACCTGACCATCCGGCAGCTGCTCGAACGCCTCGCCGGCGGGCGCGGGCACCGCGTCTACGCCGGGACGCCGGTCCAGGTCGCCGACGAGCTGGAGGCCTGGTTCACCGGCGGCGCGGCGGACGGCTTCAACGTCATGCCGCCCACCCTGCCCGGCGGGCTCGACGACTTCGTCGACCTCGTCGTCCCCGAACTGCAGCGGCGCGGGCTGTTCCGCACCGAATACACCGGCACGACCTTGCGCGAGCACTACGGCCTCGCGCGTCCCGTCAACCGCAACCGAGTGAAGGAGCCCGCATGACCGCGATCAGCACGGACGTCCGCAAGATCACCGGGAGGATCGGCGCCGAGATCATCGGCCTCGACCCGGCCGGCGACCTCGATGCCGGCCAGGTGGCGTTCATCGCCGACGCCCTGCACGAGCACAAAGCGCTGGTGTTCCGCTCCACCGAGCTGGACGACGAGGGCCAGCAGCGGTTCGCCGCGCGCTTCGGCGAGCTGACCAAGGCGCACCCGACCGTGCCCGCGGTCGACGGCGCACCGACGATCCTGCCGGTGGACAGCGAACTGGGCCGCGCCAACCACTGGCACACCGACGTCACCTTCGTGCTCAACCCGCCGAAGGCCAGCACGCTGCGCAGCCTCGTCGTGCCGCCGTACGGCGGGGAGACGCTGATCGCGAACGCGGCGGCGGCCTACCGGGACCTGCCGGCGCCGCTGCGGGCGTTCGCGGACACCCTGCGGGCGGTGCACACCAACGACTACGACTACGTCCAGCCGCCGGAGACGGTGGACGACAAGGAGCAGGCGCGGCGGGCCCAGTTCGTCTCGCGCAAGTACCGGACCGTGCACCCGGTGGTGCGGGTGCACCCGGTGACCGGCGAGCGCGGCCTGTTCATCGGCGGGTTCGCGCAGCGGATCGAAGGGCTGTCGGTGAGCGAGTCGCGGGACCTGCTGCGGCTGCTGCAGTCCTACGTGACGCGCCCGGAGAACGTCGTGCGCGTGGCGTGGGAGCCGAACCAGCTGGTGCTGTTCGACAACCGGATCACCCAGCACTACGCGATCGACAACTACGACGGCCTGCCGCGGCGCCTCAACCGGGTGACGGTGGCCGGCGACGTCCCGGCCGGTGTCGACGGGCGGAAGAGCGAGTCCCTGGAAGGGGACGCTTCGCACTACACCTCGGTGGCGTGAGCCGCCGGTGCCGGGGCCCTCGCCCCGGCACCGGCGCGCCGGGTCAGCGTTCGTTGCGCGCCAAGTCCTTGAAGCTGTCCCACGCCCGGCTGACCAGCGCCGGGTGCGTCCACAGGTCGATCGCCGTCCGGGCCAGGGCCGCCGCGGACGCCAGCATCGCCGAGCGCCCGCGCGGGCTCGCCGCCGCGGCGGCGAACTCCGGGGTGTGGTCCGAATACTCCTCCGCCGTGATCGCGACGAACGGGTGGATCGCCGGGACGCGGACGCTCACGTCGCCGATGTCCGACGAGCCCACGAACACCCCCGGCGACGGCGGGGTGGCGTGGATCCCGCACGCCGCCAGGTGCTCGGTGAACCGCTCGGACAGCACCGGGTTGTCGCGGAAGTGCGCGTAGCCGCGCCCGAGGCGTTCGACGTCGACCTTCGCGCCGGTGGCGAGCGCCGCGCCCTGCGCGCCCGCCGTCACGTCCTCGACCAGGCGGTCCAGGGCGCCGGTCGTGAGCGCGCGGAGCCCGAACCGGCCCTCCGCGCGGTCCGGGACGATGTTCGTCGCCTCGCCGCCGTGGGTGATGATCCCCTGGACGTGGGAGCCGGCGGGCAGGCGCTGGCGCAGCGCCGAGACCGCGCCGAACGCCTGGATCAACGCGGCGAGCGCGTCGAGGCCGGCCTCCGGGTCGCCGGTCGAGTGGGCGGCGCGGCCGTGGAAGGTCACCTTCAGCTCCACCTGCGCGGTCAGCGGGGCCCACGACCACGAGTGCACACCGGGGTGGACCATCAAAGCCGCGTCGACCTCGTCGAAAACACCGGCCTCGGCCAGCGCGACCTTGCCGCCGCCGCGTTCCTCGGCGGGACAGCCCACGACGAGCAGCGAGCCCGGGCTGTCCGCCAGGACCTCGCGCGCCGCCAAGGCGGCACCGAGGCCGGCCGCGGCGATCAGGTTGTGCCCGCACGCGTGGCCCAGCCCGGGCAGCGCGTCGTACTCCAGCAGCAGCGCGACGCACGGCCGCCCGCTCCCGGCCCGCGCGACGAACGAGGTGGGCAGCCCGGCGAGGCCGGTTTCCACCTCGAAGCCGTCCGCGGCCAGCTCCCGCGTCAGGCGCTCGGCGGCCGCGTGCTCCTCATAGGACAGTTCCGGCCGCTCGTGCAGCGCGGTGGCGACCGCCCACAGCCGCTCGTCCAGCTGCTCGATCCGCTCGTCGGCTCGCTCGTGCAGCTCTTCGTGCCATTCCATGCCCATCGGAATACCCCCACCACGCACGGTCACACCAGCGGCAGTGTTTCACACGGCCGGCTTCCGGCTCTCCGCGCGCACGGACCACCTGCGAAGCACCGGTCGCCGAACAACGGCGAAGGCGGCACTTTCCCGGGGAAAGTGCCGCCTCGGCCGATCAGCAAGTCACGCCTTCGCGCTCTTCAGCTCCAACGGGTTCTTCGGTGCGCTCGAACGGGCGTCGATCATCCGCTGTCCCAGTTCCTGGAGCTGCTTGCGCCCCATGGCCGAGCGGACCTCCGGGAACCACTCGTCCTCTTCTTCTTCGACGTGGTGGCGGACGTTCTCGGTCAGCACCGTCACCTTCGCGTCGAACCGCTCGTCCTTCGCGTCGAGGTCGAGCAGCTCGGACAGGATCCACACCACGACGTGGTGCTCCTCCACGCTCTCCAGGACGTGGTCCTTCGTCTCCGGCACGGCTTCGCGCGCGGCCGGGTAGAAGATCTCCTCCTCGATGTACGCGTGGACGGTCAGCTCCTCGATGATCGAGTCGGCGAGCCGGCGCTTCTCCGCGTAAGCGTCCTCCCCCGCCTTCTCGAACTCCTTGAACAGCTTCTCCACGGTCTTGTGGTCGTTCTTCAACAGCACGATCGCGTCGGTCGACATCGGTGTCCTCACGGTGTGGCCAGGTCCCGCAGGGCGACCTGGGAGTTCTCCAGTTCCTTCGTCATCAGCAGGGCGACCGTGCCGGCGTGGGCCAGTGCCCGGCCGACGTCCCCCACCGAATCCCACGTCGCCGAGACGGCCTCCCCGCCGCCGTGGCCGGCCACCCGGCCGGACAGCAGCCCCTCCTCGAGCCGGCCCTGCAGGGCGGGCAACAGGTGGGTGAGGTCATCCGCGAGCAGCCGCAGGGCGCCGAGCACGCGGTACATCTCGGCCGGCGAGTCGAGGTCACCGTCGCCGACGCAGCGGGCCAGCCGGCGCACGGTGGCTCCGGCGTCGGCGGCCAGCAGCGACGGCGAGGAGGCGGCGCTCGAGTTCATGACCGTCCGGTTACCCGTTCGCCGCCGGGGAAAACGCCGTTTGCGCGCCGGCTTTCGCGGGTACCCGATTGGCTCCCCCCAACCCCAGGAGCGCACCGGTGAACCCAGACGTGCTGACGTTCGGCATCGAAGAGGAGTTCTTCGTCGTCGACCGGCGTGGCCACCTCTCGCAGGCAGGCGACGACGTCGTCGACGCCGCGGAAGCGGCCTCGGACGTCCAGGGCGAGCTGCAACACGAGTTGAACCTGTCGCAGGCCGAGGCCGCCACCGACGTCTGCCGCACGCACGCCGAGGCGCTGCGCCAGCTCGGTGGGCTGCGCCAAGACCTCGCCCGGGCGGCCCGTGGCCGCGGCTACCGGCTGCTGCCCGCCGGCGCGCCCCCGTTGTCCGAAGTGGAGCCGCCGCGCATCACGCCGAACCCGCGTTACCAGCGGATGGCCGAACACTTCGGTGCCACCGCGTGGACTTCGCTCACCTGCGGCTGTCACGTCCACGTCGCGATCCCCGACAAGGAGAGCGGCATCCGGGTCTTGAACAGCGTTCGACCGTGGCTGCCCGCGCTGCTCACGATCACCGCGAACTCGGCGATCACCGAGAGCTACGACACCGGCTACGCCAGCTGGCGCTACCACCAGTGGAGCCGGTGGCCCTCGGCCGGGCCACCGCCGCGGTTCGCGTCGCTCGACGAGTACGAGAGCATCGTCGACGGCTGGCTGCGCTCGGGGGCGATCCTGGACCGCGCGATGATCTACTGGGACGTCCGGCTGTCGGACAAGCAGCCGACCCTCGAATTCCGCATCTCCGACGTCGCCGCGAAGCCGGTGGAGGCGGTGCTGCTCGCAGTGCTGGCGCGCGGTCTCGTCGCGACCGCGCTGGCCGACGGTGCGCGGTCGCCGGAGCTGTCGAACGAGGTGCTGCGCGGCCGGCTGTGGCGAGCGTCGAAAGAAGGCGTGACCGGGTGCTGCCCGCATCCGCGGACCGGCGACCTGGAACCGGTGAAGGCGGTGCTCGACGACCTGATCGAGCTGACGGCCCCCGCCCTGGAAGCGGCGGGAGACCTGGACTTCGCCCGGGAAGAGACGGCCCGGCTCGCTGCCGAAGGCGGCGGCGCCGATCGGCAGCGCCGCGCCTTCGCGGAACGTCAGCGGGGCGAGGACGTCGTCGACCTGCTGACCGGCAACGACTAGAGCGGCGCCCCTTCGAACCCGTCGAGCAGCTGCAGCGCGCGGATGGCGGCGCGGGAGCGGCCGGGGTCGGCGACGAGGTGGACGCCGACGGCTTCGGCGTCCTGCCGGGCACGCACCAGGACCCGCAGGCCCGCGGCGCCGAGGAACCCGACTTCGCCGAGGTCCACCCGCAGCACCCCGGGGCGGGCCCGCAGGTGCCCGGCCAGCGCGGCCTCCAGCAGGGGTGCGGTGCACTCGTCGATCTCCCCGCCGACTTCGACGACGATCGCGTCGTCGGTCTTCCACCGGGTGTCGCTGCGCAGGTCGCCGCCGGACGGGGTGCGGGGCGAGGGCAGCCGGTGCGTCAGCGGCGGATCGGGGCCGGCCACGCGCGAACGCTCATAGGTTGTCATGGTTTCGAAGTACCCCTCGCGCGTTCCCGGCCAAACAAGCCCCGGGCCCGGGCGCATTACCGTCACCGGAACGGGTAACCGCCGCTGAGCGCCCGCGGAAGGAGCCCGCCCATGCCCGACGGCCCGCCCACGATGGGTGTCGAAGAAGAATTCCTGCTGGTGAACCCCCGCACCGGCCACGCTTCGCCGTGCGCGGAGCCGGTGCTGGCGCGGTACCGCCACCACGGGCCGCTGCCGGACGGCGTCCGCGTGCACCGCGAACTGCGGCTCACCCAGATCGAGGCCGCCAGCGGTGTCTGCACCACCGCCCACGAGCTACGCGGTCAGCTGACGGCGGCCCGCCGGGTGCTGGCCGGGGCCGCCGCGGCCGAGGACTGCGCCCTGCTGGCCACCGGCACGCCACTGGGGCCCGGACCGGCCGCCCCGCCTCCCGCGGCGACCGGCCGGTACGCCGAGATCGACGCCGCCTACGGCGCGGTGGTCGCCGACTACGAGGCCTGCGGCTGCCACGTCCACGTCGGGGTCGCCGACCCCGACACCGCGGTCGCGGTGGTCAACCACCTCGGCCGCTGGCTCCCCACCCTGCTCGCCCTGTCCGCCAACGCGCCGTTCGACCACGGGCGCGACACCGGCTACCACAGCTGGCGGATGGTCCTGCAGTCCCGCTTCCCCGGCTCCGGCGTCGCGCCCCACCTGCGGGATCACGCCGAATACCGCCGGGTGGTCGGCACGCTCGTCGACTGCGGCGCGCTCGTCGACCCGGACCAGACGTTCTGGCTCGCCCGCCCGTCCGGCCGGTTCCCGACGGTCGAGCTCCGCGTCGCCGACACCGCGCTGACCGTCGACCACGCCGTGCTGCAGGCCCTCCTGAGCCGGGCGCTGGTGCGGCGCGCGCTCGACGACCTTTCCCGGGGGCGGGAAGCCGCGCCGCTGTCCCCGCAGGTCACCGCGGCGGCGGTCTTCGCCGCGGCGCGCCACGGGCTGACCGGCTCGCTCGTCGACGCTCTCGACGAAACGCGCCGTCCGGCGTGGACAGTGGTCGAAGCGCTGCTGGAGCACGCCCGGACGGCGCTCGAAGACAGCGGGGACCTGACCGAGGTCCAGGCCCTCGTCGCGGCGCTGCGCGCGGACGGGACCGGTTCGGCGCAGCAGCGCGCGGTGGCCGGGCGCGGGACGGCGGCCGCGGTGCGGTGGCTCACCGCGCGGACCGTGCCCGCGGGGCATGGAACGCGCCTGACCGGGTAGTCCTTGACCATGACGACCTTCACCGCCGAAGCCACGCTGCCGGCGTCGCGCGGCCCACTCTCGGAGTCCGTGCGGCAGACGCTCTTGCGCGAACAGCCGCGCGCGGACCTCGATTTCGACGGCCTGGCCGACGCCGACCCGCTCGGCGACGACCTGCAGCTCGCCCTGCACCTGTGCTACGAGCTGCACTACCAGGGCCTGCCCGGGGTGTCGGCCGACTGGGAGTGGGACCCGGAACTGCTGCGCCTGCGCGGCGCGCTGGAGGCGCGTTTCCTGGCCGCGCTGCGCGAAAACGTGCCGGGCGGCGACGACGTCCAGGCGGAGCTCGACGCGCTGCTCGTCGAACCGCTGGACGTCGAAGGGGTTTCGCACTTCCTGCGCGACCACGGCGACTGGACGCACGTGCGCGAGTACTTCGCGCACCGCTCGGTCTACCACCACAAGGAGGCCGACCCCCACGCGTGGGTGATCCCGCGGCTGCGCGGCCGGGCCAAGGCGGCGCTGGTGGCGGTGGAGTTCGACGAATTCGGCGGCGGCCGCGCCGAACTCGCGCACGCCCGCCTGTACGCGGACCTGCTGCGCGCGGCGGACCTGCCGGACGGGTACCTCGAGCTGATCGACCACGTGCCGGGCCCGATGTTCGCCGTGGTCAACATGATGTCGATGTTCGGCCTGCACCGGTCGCTGCGGGGCGCGCTCTGCGGCCACTTCGCGGCGGCGGAGATCACCACGGCGCCGTCCGCGACGCGGATGGACCAGGCGCTGCGGCGGCTGGCCGCGCCCGAGGCGTGCCGGTTCTTCTTCACCGAGCACATCGAGGCGGACGCCGTCCACGAACAGGTGATGCGCCACGACGTCCTCGGCGACCTGCTCGAGCAGGAGCCCGAGCTGGCCGCCGACATCGTGTTCGGGATCCAGGCGACGGACTTCCTGGAGGGCCGCTTCGGCGCGCGGCTGCTGGAGCGCTGGCGCGCCGGCGAGTCCTCGCTGCGCCGGCCGCTACCGGCCGGCTGAAAAGCGGCGGCGGCCTCCGAGGAGGTCGCCGCCGCTTTTCAGTCTTCTTGGGTCCGCACCCGCTTGCGGTGGCTCGTGTCGCAGAAGGGGAACCGCTTGCTCCGGCGGCACGCGCACACCGCGACGACGAACCGATCGGACCGCACCACTTCGCCGTCCGGCGTGCACAGCTCGACCGGTCCTTCCACGAGGACCGGTCCACCCTGGACCACCGTCACCCGGCGGGGCCGCTCAGCGGTCGGCACGCAGCACCACCAGCTCCTCCATCCGCTGCCCCGGTTCGATCAGCCCGGCGGCTTCCAGGAACTCCGTCCGTCCGGACAGGACCGGGCCGAACGGGATGCGGGCGCGCCGGTCCACCGAGGCCCGGAGCCCCTGCGCGGTGAGCATTTCCAGCGAACGATCCACACCGGACAGTGCCGACTGGACGAGCAGCAGCGTCCCGCCGGGACGCAGCAGCGTGCTCGCCTGGGCACAGAGCGGGTCGATGACCGCGCGGCCGTCCGGGCCCGCGTCCCAGCCGCGGGTCGAGCGGACCGTCGGAGCCGGGGCCGGCACGTACGGCGGGTTGGCGACGACGACGTCGAACGGGCCCTCCGCCAGCGCGGTCGCGAGGTCGCCGCGACGCGGGTGGACGCGCAGGCGCCGGGTGAACGCGTTGAGCCGCACCGAAGCGAGCGCCCGGCGGGAAAGGTCCAGCGCCAGCACGGTTTTCGCGCCGCGACGGGCCAGCGTCAGCGCCTGCGCGCCGGTGCCCGTGCAGAGGTCGAGGGCCCGCGCGCCGGGCGGCATCGCCAGGTCGCCGATCGCCGCCGCGAGCAGGGCGGTGTCCTCCTGGGGGCGGTAGACGCCCGGGAGGCGCAGCAGCCGCGGGGCGGCCGGCACGGGCCGGTGAACGACGGGCCGGGCGGCCAAGGGGCCCGGGCGGACGGGTTCCGCCGACGTGGTCATCTCGGTCTCCTTCACCTCGCCGCGGCCCGGCGCACTCGCCGGCGATTACCGCGTCGCCTCCGGCTACCCGGCGAAGATCGGCGCAAACGCCACTGGTTGAACCCGGTTCGGAGGGGTATCCGCCCCGCACACGACCCCGGCGGAAGGCACGGAGATGACGTCCCAGGACCGCACCCAGCACCCGACGGACCCGGCGGAGGGCCCCCGCGGCGACGACCCGCACGGCAACACCCCGGAAGCGCAGCGCGAGACGCTGCGCGGCGAGCAGGGCACCTCGAGCGGCGACCAGCACGACGACAGCGACCCGCAGTCCGGCTGACCCGGCTCGGCACCAGCGACGGCTCGGCGAGGCGCGACGTTTTCCGCGGGTCGCGCCTCGGCCGCGGCCGAGGCGCGACGTTTTCCGCGGGTCGCGCCTCGGCCGCGGCCGCGAAATCCGGCCCGGCACCGCCCGTGTCACGTCGCGGCGTTGTCCTCCATCATCAGCAACGCGCCCTGGCTCTCGCCGGACGCCCCGCGCAAGGCGCTGCACTGCAGACGGACCACGGTGGCCCGGCCGCGCCGGTTGATCGCTTCCAGCTTGATCTCGCTGTGGAACCCCGCGTCCGCCAGTGCCTCCCGGACCGCCGGGCGCAGCTCCGTCAGCGGCAGGCCGATGTCCAGGTTGAGCAGGTGCCGTCCCTCGGCCTCCTCACGACGGACGCCCCACAGGTCCTCGGCGCCGCGGTTCCAGGCCTTGACCCGCATCTCCCGGTCGACCACCACGATGCCGACCCGGACCGAGGTGAGCACCGACTCGAAGAACTCGTTGACCTCGTCGAGGTCGAGGCTGCGCTCCCGCAGCGCGTCGTTGATCGTCTGGAGCTCGTCGTTGGTCGACTGCAGCTCCTCGTTCATCGTCTCGAGTTCCTCGTTGGTGGACTGGAGCTCCTCGTTCGTGGTTTCCAGCTCCTCCACCGTCGACTGGAGTTCTTCGTTGGTGGTCTCGAGTTCCTCGTTCGTCGACTGCAGCTCCTCGTAGGCCGACTCGAGCTGGCGGTTCGTGTGCTCCAGCTCGGTGAGCAGCTGCCTCGCCCAGCTGACGTCGTGGAACACCACGGACACGCCGAGCAGCTTCTTCTCCTTGCCCACCAGCGGGTTGACGTGCACCTCGTACCAGACGGTCTCGCCGGCCCGGCGCCACTCGACGTCCTTGATCCGCAGGGACCGCCGCTCCAGCCGCGCCTGCTCGACGTAGGCGCGCAGCGCCACCGGCCGGTACGACACGTCGAGGTCGCGCAGCGGCCGGCCGAGGTCGCGTTCGGACAGTCCGAACGCGACCTCCGCCTGCGCGTTGACGAGCGCGGTGACCTCGTCGTCGGTCACGACGATCTGCGCCACCGGGCTCGCCGAGAAGGCGTGCTCGCGCAGCTCCTCGAGGCCGGAGACGTCGTGGTTGCGGCGCTGCGGGTAGCCCGGCGACACGAAGTGGTTGTAGCTGACGGGCGCGTTGACGGCCTTGCGGAACACGCGGCGCTTGAGGTCCAGGGGCTCGAAGATCCGGGCGTGCGAGAGCAGCATCTCGGCCTTGCCGAGGAAGAGCATCCCCTTGGGCGCCAACGCGAAGTGGAACCGCTCGAGGATCTTCGTCTGGGTTTCGGCGTTGAAGTACATCAGCGTGTTGCGGCAGACCAGCAGGTCGATGCGCGAGATCGGCGCGTCCTGCACGAGGTCGTTGCGGCCGAAGATCACCGAGCGGCGCAGGTCCTTGCGGAAGCAGTACCGGCTGCCCTGCAACTCGAAGTACTGCTCCAGCTGGTTTTCGTCGAGGCCCTCCACCTCGGTGGGGGTGTAGGCCGCGTGCCGGGCCTGGGCCAGTGCCTCGTCGTCGACGTCGGTCGCGTAGATCTTGACCCGCTGCCGGAACGCGTCGATGCCGATGGCGTCGGCGAAGAGCATGGCGAGGCTGTAGGCCTCCTGGCCGCCGGCGCAGCCGGCGCTCCACACCCGGATCGGCTCCTCCGGGCTGCGCTCGGCCAGCAGGCCGGGCAGCACGTGCTCACGCAGGTACTCCCAGGCGTCGGGATCGCGGAAGAATCCCGTGACGTTGATCAGGATCGTGTTGAACAGCGACACGAACTCCTCGGAGTTCACCTGCAGCTGGTCGATGTATTCGGTGTAGCTGTCGATGCCGATCTGGCTCATCCGCCGACGGACCCGCCGCATCACGCTGCTCCGCTTGTAACCGGTGAAGTCGAAGCCCCGTGACTCCTTCAGGTAGGCCAGCACCGACTCGAATTCGCCATTGGGTTCCTTGGGCTCGGTCACGGTCGGACACGCTACCGGCCGAGGGGGCCGCCGATGAGGGCGGCACGCCTGGTGAGCACGGCCCAGACGATCTTGCCGCCCGACCACGAGCGGCTGCAGCCCCACACTTTCGCCACCTGCGCGACCATGTGCAGACCGAGTCCCGGTTCGAGCGTGTCGAGCCGCTCCAGCAGCACGGCGGGCCGCGGATCGTCGTCGGTGACCGCGACGCTCAGCAGGCCGCGTCGCAGCTCCAGCCGCAGCCTCGGCGCCGAGTCGGTGTGCCGCATCACGTTCTCGACGAGTTCCGTCGCGATCAGCAGCGCGTCTTCGGTCAGCTCCGCCACCGCCCACTCCGCGCAGACCCGCCGCACGAAGATGCGGGCCAGCGCGGAGGCGTTCACCGACCGGACGAGCAGCTGCGCGGCCCGGCGGCGCGGGGGCGGCGACAGCAGGTGCTCGGCGGCTTCGCGGTCCTCGTGCACCGGCACGAACTTGTCGACGGTCCGATCGGCGAACATCGTCCGGTGTTCGGCGCGGCCGGTGACCACCGTGAAGGGAATGCCCGGCCAGTCACTGATCCGCATGGCGACCAGCGAGAACACACTCACCAGCGCCGGGTCCCGGATGGCGAGGGAGTCGATGTCGGCGATGAGCCCGTCGGGGGCCTCCGCGGCGATCTTCAGAAGCCCGTCACGCAGGTCGGGGTACGACGTCAGGTCGAGGACGCCGGTCACGAGTGCCGTGGTCACGCCCTCTTCGTACTGCGGGGCGAGGTGGACGGTGTTCATGTCGCCTCCTCCCCTTCCGTCGACAGGAACAGCAGGAAGTTCCGCAGGGTCTCCGCCGCGGCGGCGCACTCGTCGGCGGTGGTGGCATATCGTTCCGCGAGCATGCTGTGGTGGCGGTGCTTGGAGTCCTCACGCAGCCGCTGGGCCAGCGCGGCCTTCTCGTCGAGCGACCGCAAGGCCATCGAGAGGGCCCGCTGGAACTCCGTGTCGTGGGCCGCGAGCAGCGCTTCCACGGACCACGCGTGCCCGATCCGGCACCGGTACTGGCCGACCGCGTCGACTTCCATCAGGGCTCCGTGACAGTCCGGGCAGGTGAACCCCGAGGGCGGCAGCCCGGCGTCGGGGACCACGGCGCCCAGCCGCACCCCGTCGCGGGCGATGCGGTCTTCGAGCAGCAGGGCCGGGGAAGGCCGCGTGAACTCGCTCGCCTCCACCGGCGCGCGGACCAGCTTGTCCAGCGCCACGCCGAGCTCGGCCGCCGGGAGCACGTATTCGGCGTCCACCACGGCCAGCGCGTTCTCCGGCATGCTCGAATACAGGGCGTCGGCCGGGTCCTGCACGACCGCCAGCCCGCCGCGGTCGACGACCGAACGCAGACCCGAGGAACCGTCGTCGAGCGTGCCCGAAAGGATCACGCCGATGGTCCTGGCCCCGGCCGTCACCGCGGCGGAGCGGAAGGTGGCGTTGATCGCCGGCCGGTGCCCGTTCTCGGTCGGCCCTTTCGTCAGGATCACCGAGCCGTCGTCGGTCAGCAGGTGCCGGTCCGGGGGTGCCACGTAGATCACCCCGGGCCGCAGCGGCGCGCCGTGGGTCGCGGCCACCGCCGGCAGCGGGCCGGAGCGGTCGAGGATCATCGGCAGTGCGCTGCGCGCCGATGGCGACAAGTGCATGGTGACCAGCAGGGAAGCGGGGAAGTCGGCGGGCAGCGAGCGGACGAGCGCGCGCAGGGCTTCCACCCCGCCGGCCGACGCCCCGGCGACCACGACGTCCCGCCGGAATGCGGGCACGGCGACCACCTCCTTACGACCCACGGTAGACCTCGGTAGGAACTACGGATAGCCGCCCTCGGCGAATCGAAACGTGGTCGTCAGCCTTCGTCGAACTCGAACGGCAGCGCGTTCACGCAAGCTTGCTACTTTTCCGCCATCTCGCGCTCGGTGTGCGCCGCCACGAACAGCTGCGCCAGCTGTAGCGGGCGGCACCGGCCGCTCGTCGTCGAGGTCGACGACGCCGAAGTTCGGCAGCGGCCCGGCACGCGCTGGTTCTCGTCGTCCAGGCCGACCACGAATACGGTGGTACTCATACCGAAGGCCTACCCGGACCGCGGAATCGCCGAACCGGGCCAGACGGCCCGTTTGCCCCGGCCCGGAGCGGGAACCCGGCCGCGCATGACTGCGCTGCCCGAACCGCTGTCCCTGTGGGTCGACACCGCCCCCGCGCCGGATCGCACGGGGGTGCCGGTGCCCGCGGAGGCCGACGTCGCGGTGCTCGGTGCGGGCATCGCCGGGCTCACCACCGCCCTGCTGCTCGCCCGCGGCGGCCGCTCGGTCGTCGTGCTGGAAGCCGAGCGGGTCGCCGCCGGGGTGTCCGGCCACACCACGGCGAAGGTCAGTGCCCAGCACGGGGCGAAGTACGCGGAGCTGACGTCCCGGCACGGCGCCGGAGCGGCCGAGACGTACGCCGGGGCGCAGGCGGCCGCCCTCGAGTGGATCGCCGCCACGGCGGCCGAGCTGGGGATCGACTGCGGCTTCACCCGCGCGGACAACTACGTCTACACGACCCGGGAGAGCACTGTCGACTCGCTGAAGCGGGAGGCGGACGCCGCCGCCGCGGCGGGTCTGCCCGCGTCCTTCGTCGAGGAGGTCGCGCTCGACGTGCCCGCGCTCGGCGCCGTCCGGACCACCGGGCAGGCGCACTTCCACCCGCGCCGGTGGCTGCTCGGCCTGGCCGGCGAAGTCGAGCGGGCCGGCGGCACGATCGTCGAGAACGCCCGCGCGACCGCGCTGAACGGGCAGACCGTCCGCACCTCGCGCGGCGACGTCGTGGCGAGCGAGGTCGTCGTCGCGACCCACTACCCGGTGCTCGACCGCGGCCTTTACTTCGCCCGGCTCGAGCCGGTCCGCGACCTCGTCGTCGCGGGTCCGGCGGCCGGGAACGCCGGGCCGGCGGGCATGTTCCTCGACGCCGACACGCACCACTCGGTGCGCGGGTACACCGAAGCGGGCACGCCGCTGGTGATCGCCGGCGGCGAGCACTACCGCGTCGGGGCGCACGTGCACGTCGAGCGCCGGTACCGGCGGCTCGCGGACTGGGCGGACGCGCACGCGGGCCTGCACCGCGTGACCCACCGCTGGTCCGCCCACGACATGTCCACCCCGGACGGCCTGCCCTACATCGGCCGGTACCTGCCGGGGACGAAGAACCTCTGGGTGGCCACCGGGTTCGGCCAGTGGGGCATGACCGGCGGCACCGCGGCCGGGCACGTCCTCGCGGCGCGGATCCTCGGCGAGCCGCACCCGGCCGCGGACCTGTTCGACCCCAACCGCTTCGACGCCCGTTCGGTGCTCGGCGTGGCGGAGGACAACCTCACCGTCGCGCGGTACCTGATCGGCGACCACGTCGCCGCCCTGTGGCGATCGGACCGGCTCGACGACCTCAAGCCGGGCGACGCGGAGGTCGTCCGCGTGGGCGGCGAGCTGGTCGCCGCCCACCGCGACGAAGCCGGGCAGCTGCACACCGTCGGGGCGCACTGCACGCACCTCGGCTGCCTGGTTTCGTTCAACGACGCGGAAAAGACGTGGGACTGCCCCTGCCACGGCTCACGGTTCGGCGTGGACGGCGAAGTCGTGCAGGGCCCGGCGGTCCGTCCGTTGCGCCGAGGGCCCGCGTGAGCCTGCCGGCCCGGCCTAGCCGGACGCCAGCTTCTTGCCCGCGTCGTAGAGCAGGTGCAGGACGTCGGCCACGCCGATCACCGTGAGCATCGTGGCCGCCATGCGGGTCGGCTTCGGAGCGATCACCAGGCCCGCGGTCAGACCGGTGCCGATCCACACGTCCAGGCAGAACGGGCACGACAGCAGCTCGCCGACGGTGTGCCGGGCATGTCCCTTCGCCGGGACGGACTCGTTCAGCTCGTTCTCCCCGGCGGGCTCCTCGTAGCGGGTGAACGGGGCCCGCAGCGGGCTGGTGACGGCCGCCTTGGCCAGCGTGCGGCTGGCCTTGAACGTCGCCGCGCCCAGCAGTGCCGTGTCGCCGGCGCCGATCCGGTGGGGCAGCCGGGCGCCGAGGACGCGGCCGAGAGCCGTCAGCCCGCCGACGAAGGCGCCGTACGCGCCCATCGCGCCGACGTAGCCCGCCAGCGGGCGGTCGGCGTCGCCGGAGTAGCCGCGCTGCACCTGCTTCGCCTTGGCGGAGATCTCCTTGACCACGCTCATTCGTCCGCCGATCCGGGCTTCATCAGCTTGCCCTGTTGCGCGGCCTTGGCCTCGTCCGGTAGCAAGCGGGACGCGGCCGCCTGCAGCTTGTTCTTCGCCATGCCCGCGACGGCTTTGTCCTCGCCGGCCATCAGTGCCTCGTACCCGGCTTCGGCGATCTCGGCCGCGGAATCCTTGGCGCCGGCGGCGAGCTTGGTGTCTTCCATGCCGGCGCGTTCGAAGAACTCCGTGTCGGTCGGGCCGGGCAGCAGCGCCGTCACGGTCACGCCCTTGTCCTTCACCTCGCCGCGCAGGCCTTCGGAGAACGACGTCAGGAACGCCTTCGAGGCGGCGTAAACCGCCTGGTAGGGCGCCGGGGACGTGCCGGCGATCGACGAGGTGAACAGCACCCGGCCGTGGCCGCGCCCGACCATGCCGGGCACGACCCGCTTGGTCAGGTGCACGGCCGAGCGCACGTTGAGGTCGACGACGGTCAGCTGGTCCTCAAGCCGGGTGTCGCCGGCGAACTCGCCGTTGGTGCCGACGCCGGCGTTGACGGCCAGCGCCTCCACCGGACGGCCGGCCAGGTGCCGCACGAGCTCCTCGACCCCCTCGGCGGCGGCGAGGTCGGTCCGCACGGCTTCGACCCGGGCCCCGCACGCGCGAACCTCGTCGGCGGCCGCGGTCAGTTCGTCGTCCTCGGCGGCCAGCACGAGGTCGAAGTCGTGCCGGGCGAACTGCTTCGCCAGCTCGAAGCCGATTCCGCTGGACGCGCCGGTGACGACGGCCAGAGGCTTGGTGGCGGTGGTCATGCGACCGCTCCCTTCCGGTTGGTCACCCCGGCGTACCCCGGCCGGCGGCGGGCAATCATGGTTTCTCCTCACGCGGGGCGGGTATTTCGCGGCGATGGGACGCACCAGACTCCGCCGCAGTGACCTGCGCGGCCCCGGCATCCGGCGGATCCGCCGCGGCCGCGGGTTCTCCTACGCCACGGCCGAGGGCGAACCGGTCACCGACGCGGAGCTGCTCGACCGGATCAAGGGCCTGGTCATCCCACCGGCCTGGAAGAACGTCTGGATCTGCCCGTACCCGAACGGGCACGTCCAGGCCGTCGGGACCGACGACGCGGGGCGGCGCCAGTACCTCTACCACGAGCAGTGGCGCAAGGACCGCGACGAAGAGAAGCACGACCGCGTCCTGGCGATGGCGCGCCGGCTCCCCGAGTGGCGGGCGGCGGTCGAGGCCGACCTGGCCGGGTCCGGCCTCACCCGCAAGCGCGTCCTCGCGGCGGCGTTGCGGATGCTCGATCGGGGGATCTTCCGCACCGGCGGCGAGGAGTACGCGGAGGAGAACGGCACCCACGGCGTCGCGACGCTGCTGCGGGAGCACGCGGCGGTCCGCGGGGAGGAGTGCCGGTTCTGCTACGTCGCCAAGGGCGGTCTCGACCGCGAGGTGGCGATCCGGGACGAGGCGCTGGCTTCGGTCGTCCGGTCGCTGCTGCGCAGCCGGCCGGGCAGCGACCGCCTGCTGGTCTACCGCGACGGCCGGACCTGGCACGAGGTGCACGCGGCCGACATCAACGAGCGGTTCAAGGAGCTGGCCGGCGACGACTGCAGCGCTAAGGACCTGCGCACGTGGAACGCGACGGTGCTGGCGGCGACCGCGTTCGCCACGGCGGACCCGCCGTCGTCGGAGACGGCGCGCAAGCGGGCGGAGGCGGGGGTGATGAAGGAGGTCTCGCGGGCGCTCGGCAACACCCCCGCGGTCTGCCGGTCGTCCTATGTGGACCCGCGGCTGGTCGAGGCGTACCGCGCGGAGCGCACGATCTCGGCGGCGCTGCCGCGGGCCGCCCGCGTCGAAGGGGACGACGCGCGGGCGGTGCTGGAGAAGGCCTGCGCGCGCCTGCTCAGCCGCGCGTGATTGAACATCACCCGGCCGGGGAACCCACCCGCCGGTTCAACCATCCGCGACCATCAGGGGGCACGGTGAGTGAGCGCCGATCCACCCGTACGTGTACTGGCCCGCGGACCCGGTCGTCCGGGAGCCTGGGACCAATGAATCCCGAAGCTTCTCCTGTGCGCTGGCGCGCGTCGATCGGCCTCGCGGTCGGCGGCGACGGCCCGGTGTCGAGCATCGTGGAATCCGACCACGGGAGCGAGGGCTCGGCCCGCGAGTGGATCGAGCGGAAGCTGCCGGGGACGAGGTTCCCGGCGTGGATCCCGGCGGCCCGGCGCGCCGACGGCGTGGAGCTGTTCGGCCGGGTCGTCCGCGGCCGTGTGGTCACCGGACGCCTGCTGCCCACGTGGGAGTCCGAGGGGACGGCGGTGTGGCACGCGGACCGGGCCGGCGATCAGGTGCAGTGGCGCCGGTGCGCGGCCGAGAGCGACTGACCTCGGGCACGAGGGGACGTGCACGTCTCGTTCCTGTCCTCTGACGACAGGAACGGGGCGTTCAGGCCGCGCCCACATCCGTGCGCAGCAGACAGAACTCGTTGCCCTCCGGGTCCTGCAGCACTTCCCAGGACTCGCTGCCGTCCTGGCCGACATCGGCCGGCCGGGCGCCCAGCGCCAGCAGGCGGGCCAGCTCCGTCTCCTGGTCCGTGCCCGCCGGGCTGACGTCCAGGTGCAACGGCAG
The DNA here is from genome assembly GCA_049998055.1 of Amycolatopsis sp. cmx-4-37. Taxonomy (GTDB): domain Bacteria; phylum Actinomycetota; class Actinomycetes; order Mycobacteriales; family Pseudonocardiaceae; genus Amycolatopsis. The sequence continues at coordinate 177,358 of JAEBEK010000017.1, forward strand.
CTTCCCGCGGCGCGGGTTCTCGGTCTGGGCCAGGATCAGCGTCGGCGGCCCGGCGCCGACGCGGCCGCCGGGCGGGCCCAGCTCGAGGCCGTCGGGCTCGTGACCGACGACCTCGTAGCCGAGCACCGCGCACCAGAACTCGGCGAGCCGGTCGGGGTCCCGGCAGTCCAGCACGAGTTCGGTGATCCGGCAGGCCATCCGCTCAGCTCCGTTCGGTTTCCCTCGCCACGGCCTTCGCTTGGTCGTCGTCCATCGCCTTCGTGTCACGCGGCGGCAGGAACGGCTCCTCCTGGTCCTCCGCGCGCCCGGCCTCGATCGTGCGGCCGCGGGCGACCTCGGCGTCCACCTCCGCCCCCAGCAGGATCGCGAGGTTCGAGATCCACAACCATACAAGGAACACGATCACCCCGGCCAGCGAACCGTAGGTCTTGTTGTACGACCCGAAGTTCGCGACGTACAACGCGAAGCCGGCCGACGCCAGCACCCACAGCACGACGGCCAGCAGCCCGCCCGGTGTGAGCCACTTGAACCCCGGCTGCCGCACGTTCGGGCCCACCCAGTACAGCAACGCGAACGCCAGGCTGACCAGCAGCGCGATCACCGGCCACTTCGCGATCTCCCACACCAGGACCCCGGTCGACCCGAGCCCGATCAGGTCGCCGATCCGGCGGGCGACCGAGCCGGTCGCCACCACGCCCAGCGCGCACGCCGCCAGCAGCACGACGATGCCGATGGTCAGCGCGATCCGCAGCGGGATCGTCTTCCAGATCGGGCGTCCTTCGGGCATGCCGTAGATCGAGTTCGACGCGCGCATGAACGCGCCGACGTAGCCCGACGCCGACCACAGGGCACCGAGCAGGCCGATGATCGCCAGCGGACCGGCCAGGCTGCGCGAGCCGGCCAGTTCCTTGATCGCGCCGACGAGGATGTCCTTGCCCTGCCCCGGAACGACCTGGTTGATGTTGTCGATCACGGTCTGGATCGCGCTCGGGCCCAGGAGACCGAGGATCGCCGTGAGCACGATGATGCCCGGGAACAGCGACAGGACGGCGTAGTAGGTGAGCGCCGCCGCCCAGTCGGTCAGGTTGTCGCGGTTGAACTGCTTGAAGGTGCGCTTGAGCACCCCGCCCCACGTCCCTTTGGACAGTTCGCCCGGGCCTTCGGGTTCTTTCCGTCTTCTGGCCACCATCGCCACCTCGCTTTCTCTGCGGCGGGCATACCCCGTCCGTGACGGGGTACTCCTGCTCCGTCCCGATGAGCAGGAGGAAGCCGTGACCGAAGTCAGCCGAGTGATCGACGTGCCGCCCGAGGCCGTGTTCGAGGTCCTCGCCGACGGCTGGCTGTACGCCGGCTGGGTCGTCGGGAGCTCCCACATCCGCGACGTCGAGGCGGACTGGCCGGCGGTGGGTTCGCGGATCCACCACAGCGTGGGCCCGTGGCCGGTGCACATCCAGGACGTGACCGTGGTGACGGCGGTCGAGCCGGGCCTTTCCCTGTCGTTGGAGGCCCGGGGCTGGCCCCTCGGCGCGGCGGCGGTCGGGCTCACGCTCGTGCCGCACGGCGAGGGGACCCTGGTCCGGATGACCGAGCACATCGTCCGCGGGCCGGGCAAGGTGCTGCCGGCGGCGCTGCAGTCGCTGCTGGTGAAGCCGCGCAACACGGAGTCGCTGGCCCGGCTGGCCGACATCGCCACGGGCAAGCACGCCCGCGCGAAGAGCGGCCACCCGAAGCCCTGACCCGGCGCCGCCGCCCTCGCCAAGGGTCGCGAATGACTCGTTCGCGACCTCCGACGCCGCGAATGACTCGTTCGCGACGTCGCGCGGGGCGGTCAAGGCGGCCCCGCAACCGGCGGTGAACCGCCGGGTCAGCCGTAGATCGCGCGGTGGGCCGCGCGGATCACCGCCGCGTAGCCGCCACCCAGCCGCCCGGCCCGGGCCAGCGCCGCCCGGGCCGCGTTCGCTCCCGGGCCGCCGTGCACCGCACCGCCCGGGTGGGCCGACGCTCCCGCCAGGAACAGCCGGTCCACCGGGGTGTCGGACCGGCCCGTGCTCGGTACCGGGCGGAAGAACAGCTGCTGGTGGATCGCCGTCGTCCCGGCGTTGATCGCGCCGCCCACCAGACCCGGGTCGTGGCCCTCCAGCTCGGCCGGTCCCTGCAGGTAGCGGGCCTTGATCAACGCGGTGAACCCGGGCGCGTTCGCCTCGACCGTCTCCTCGATGCGCTTGGCCCGCCGCTCCAGGGCCGCGCGGTTCTCCACCGTGCCGCGCGGCACGTGCGTGTACGCCCACGCCGATTCCGTGCCCGCCGGCGACCGCGTCGGGTCGGTCGTGGTCATCTGACCCAGCAGCACGAACGGGCGGCGCGGGGTCCGTCCGCGGGCGAGCTCGCCGCCGAACGCCGAAAGCCCGTCGAGGTCCGCTCCGAGGTGGATCGTGCCCGCGCCCCGCGCGTTCGGAGCGGTCCACGGGATCGGGCCGGACAGCGCCCAGTCCACCTTCACCGTCGCACTGTCCCACTCGAACTTGCCGAGGTCCTCGACCAGCCGCGACGGCAGCCACTGCTCCCCCACCAGCTCGCGGTACAGCAGCGGCGCGGGGACGTCGGCGAGCACGGCCTTGCGCGCCCGGACCGGGTCACCGTGGCCGTCGCGCACGCCCAGCGCCCGGCCGTCGCCGATCAGGATCTCGCGCACCGGGCGTCCACAGTGGACCTTCCCGCCGCGGGACTCCAGCCGGCGCACCAACGCCGAGATCAGCTCGCCGGCGCCGCCTTCGGGCACCGGGAACCCTTCGTCCTGCCCGATCATCGCGAGCAGCCAGCCGAAGACCGCGCTGGCCGCGTTGTCCACGGAGAGGTCGCTGTGCGCGGCGTTCCCCGCCACCAGCAACCGGGCGCCTTCGCCGGAGAACAGCTCGTCGCCGAACCGGCGGGCGGGCAGCGTCAGCATGCGCGCCAGCCGCAGCGCGTCCGCCGTGCCGGTGCGGCGCAACAGCTTCAGCGCGGGCCGGACCGGCGGGAACGGCGTGAACAACGCGTTCAGCAGGGGCTCGCGGATGTCCCGCCACTGCTCGAACAACCCGCGCCACGCGTCGCCGTCGCCGGGCGCGAACTCGTCGACCGACGCCGCCGTGCGGTCGACGTCGCGTGAAAGCACGACGCTCCGGTCGTCGGGCAGCACGTGCGCCAGGACGTCGGGCGCGTGCCGCCAGCGCAGGCCGTGCTCCTCCAGCCGCAGGCTCTTGATCGCCGGCGACACCGCCGTCATGGGGTAGAAAGCGCTGAACAGGTCGTTGCGGTAGCCGGGCTCGGTGACCTCGGCGGTCCGGACCGCACCGCCTGGGTGATCCGTCGCTTCCAGCACGAGCACCGACCAGCCCGCGTCCGCGAGGACGTTCGCCGCCACCAGGCCGTTGTGCCCCGCGCCGATCACGACCGCGTCGACGGCTTCGGTACTCACTGGTGGCCTCCCGGCGATCAGGACTGCGACTGGTGGCTCGGCCCGACCCGGGTGAGGGAGCGGAGCCGGGCCAATGCCCCGTCGCGGCGCGGCGGAGCCAAGGGTGCACTCGCCGCCCCCGCGCCCGACCGGAGCCCGGCGACCAGCTCGGCGAGCGCGGACGCGGCGTCGTACCGAGGTTGCCAGCCCAGCGCGGTCTCCGCCAGCGTCGTGTCGGCCAGCGCCGCGCGGTCGGCGAGCTCGAGCCAGCCCGGGTGCAGCGGCAGCGCGCCGGTCCGCCACGCGGCCCGGGCCGCGACCTGCACCAACGGCTTCGGGACCGGCAGGCGGACGCCGCCGAGGACCGCGGCCAGCGCGTCGGCGCCGAGCACCTCGGGCGCGGCGAGGTTGACCGGGCCGGTGAAGCCGGCGTCGAGGATCAGCCGGATCGCTTCGGCGACGTCGGAGGTGTGCACGATCTGCGCGCGCAGGTCCGTCCACAGCGGAACCGGCAATGCGCGGCCGCCGACGAGGCGGGCGGGCAGCACCGGGCCGAGCAGCCAGCGGGCGAACTCCCCGGCGGCGCGCCGGTGCAGGATCGCGCACGGCCGCAGCCGCGCCACGCCGACTTCCGGGTGCCGCTCGCCGAAGCGGTCGAGCAGGGTCTCCAGCGCAGCCTTGCCGCGGCTGTAGGCGCTGTGCGCGATCCCGGTGCACGGGTGGGCTTCGGGCACCTTCTCCCAGCGGGGCGCGGGCCCGTAGGCGGCGACGGACGAGGCGACGACCAGGTGCGGCACGCGCGCGGCCGCGACGGCGGACAGGACGTGCCGCGTGCCGTGGTCGTTGGTCCGCCACATCGGCGGGTCGCCGCGCACCGGCGAGATGGCCCACGCGAGGTGGACCACGGCGTCGGCGCCCTCGACCAGCGCGGTCAGCTCCCGGTCCGCGCCGGGTTCGCCGACGTCGACGGCGCGCCAGCCGGCCCGGCGGTAGGGCTCGGCGGTCGTGTCGGGCAGCCGCCGGGCGAGCCCGACGACCTCGTGGCCGGGCTCGAGGGCGTCGAGCAGCGCTGTTCCGACGTTGCCGGTGGCTCCGGTGATCACGATCCGCACATCCGGTGCGTACCCCGTCACGCGTGGGCGAAACTCTGTGCCAACCGGCGCTTCGCCCCGGGCCGGGCGTCGATGACGACCTCGGTGTCCGTGCACGACACGCGGGTCCGGGTCTCGCTGCGCGCCACCCATTCGCCGTGGGCGAACGGGACCGGCCACTCGGTCTCCGCGACCGGCGAGCAGGAGTCGTCGGCGACCCAGCGGTAGCGCTCGCGAACGTCGCCGGTGACCGTCAGGTCGAGGTCGTCGAAGCGGACGGTCCCGGCGTTCTTCACGATCTCCAGCGCGGAGCGGTAGTCGACGAGGTCCCGCGAGACGGTCCAGCGCTGCTCCCCCGGCGTCACCGCCGTGACCGGACCGCCCCTTCGGGTTCGCCGAAGGGGCGGTCCGGCAGCTCGTCCGGCTCGGCGACCGGGCGCACCGGCGGCTCCAGCCCGCTGTCCGGCGTGGACGAACAGCAGCACGGGCTTCGGCGGCGACCACGCCAGCGGCCGGTACGAAGTGGACAGTGCCAGCCGGATCCGGCGTCCCGCCGGGAAAGCCTGCGCCACGGCGTTCAGTTCGAGCTCCACCGCGCAGCGCTCGCCGGGCCGCATCGGCGCGGGATCCGGACGTGGTCGGTCTCGGTGATGGCGTACGGCAGCGAGGGGACGGCTCGCAACGGCGAAGTCCGGGGTCACGGCTGGAGCAGGATCTTCTGGGCGCCGTCGAGCTTCTTCTGGAAGATCTCGTACGCGCGGGGCGCCTCGGACAGCGGCAGCTTGTGCGTCGCGAAGCCCTCGACGCCGAGCGGGTCGCCGTCCGCGGTGAGCACCGGCATGATGTCGTCGAGCCAGTGCCGGACGTTGGCCTGGCCCATCCGCAGCTGGACCTGCTTGTCGAACAGCTCCATCATCGGCATCGGGTCGACCATGCCGCCGTACACGCCGGACAGCGAGATCGTGCCGCCGCGGCGGACGCTGTCGATGGCCGCGTAGAGCACGCTCAGGCGGTCGATGCCGGCCTTCTCGGTGATCTTGGCCCCGAGCTGCTGCGGGAGCAGGTTGACGAGGTTGTGCGCGAGCTTGCCGACCGGGGCACCGTGGGCCTCCATGCCGACGGCGTCGATGACCGAGTCCGCGCCGCGGCCGCTCGTGAGCTGGCGGATGGCGTCGCCGATTTCCTTGTGGTCGCGGGTGTCGAGCGCGGTGACGCCGAACTCGCGGGCCCGGGCGAGCCGCTCGGGCACGAGGTCGACGCCGATCACCTGACCGGCCCCGCGGTGCCGCGCGATGCGGCAGCTCATCTGCCCGATCGGTCCGAGCCCGAAGACGACGACGGTGCCGTCCTTCGGGACGTTCGCGTACTCGACGGCCTGCCAAGCGGTGGGCACGACGTCGGAGAGGTAGACGAACCGCTCGTCCGGCGGCCCTTCGGGCACCTTGATCGGGCCGTACTGCGCCTGCGGGACGCGCAGGTACTCGGCCTGCCCGCCGGGGACCTGGCCGTAGAGCTTGGTGTAGCCGAGCAGCGCCGCGCCCTTGCCCTGCTCCTTGACCTGGGTGGTCTCGCACTGCGACTGCAGGCCGCGTTCGCACATCCAGCAGTGGCCGCAGGAGATGTTGAAGGGGATCACGACGCGGTCGCCGGGCTTGATGCCGGTGACGGCGTCCCCGACCTCCTCGACGATCCCCATCGGCTCGTGGCCGAGGATGTCGCCCTCGGTCATGAACGCACCCAGCACCTCGTACAGGTGCAGGTCGGAGCCGCAGATCCCGCTCGAGGTGACACGGATGACGGCGTCGGTGGACTCCTGGATCTTGGGGTCCGGTACCTCTTCGACGCGGACGTCGCGCTTGCCGTGCCAGGTCACTGCCTTCATGGCTCTCCCTTTTCGCGTACGGGTCGTGCGGGTCGGGCCCCGGTTTCCCGCACGCGGTCCGGGCAAACGCGCCTCGGGTGAGCGCGTCGGCCACCAGGCACACCCACCGACGCCGGTCGCCGGGGCCCGGCAAAGTCGCGTTTGCCGGGCGGGATGTCATGAAAGACATCCCAGGTGCGTAGATGTCAAGCAGCGGCGTTCTGGGTGTGATGCGACCAGGCTGTGTGCTCGTTGTAGACGGTGCTGGTTGTGAGGCAGCCGTGGAGGATGCCG
>JAEBEK010000018.1:0-173784 GCA_049998055.1 Amycolatopsis sp. cmx-4-37
GCATCCAGCAGATGCCCTCTCGCTTTAAGGTTGTTTGTTCCCTAGACAAGAACAATCATCCCAGGTCAGAGGGCATCTGCCCGTCTACGACATACCACCTGACACCACATTCACCGGTGGATCCAGGTCACAGGCCATGAACGAGTCGTTCATGACGTCCCCGGGCGGGTCAGTGGCGGTCGTAGTCGACCGCGACCTCCGGGGTCGTCGCGCGGGCGCGGCACGTCAGGATGCGGGCCGAGGCCACGTCGTCGACCGTCAGCGCGTACCGGACGTCCATGTCGACCTGGCCGTGCAGCAGCGTCGCCCGGCAGGTGCCGCACGCGCCGCCCGTGCACGAGTACGGCACCTCGAACCCGGCCCGCAACGCCGCGTCCAGCACCGTCTCGCCGGCTTCCGCCGGGACGCACGTCGTCGTCCCGCCCAGCGTCACCGCCACCCGGGCCGGCGTGCCCGCCGGGTCGCGCAGGGGTGCCGCGCCGCGGAAGAGTTCGAAGTGGACGTTCTCGTCCGGGACGTCCGCGTCGGCCAGTGTCCGGCGGACCAGGTCCATCAGGCCACGCGGCCCGCACAGGAACCACTCGTCCACCTTCGCCGGGTGCAGGCGGTTCTGCAGCAGCGCGCGCAGCCGCGTCCCGTCGAGCCGGCCGCGCTGGTAGCGCTCGTGCGAAATGGCGAGGGCTTCGCCGATCGTGTCGAACTGCCGGGGCCGGTGCGCGTGCAGGTCCGGGTCGCGTTCGTCGGTCCGGTAGTGGACGACGTGCAGCCGCCCGCCGAACCCATCGGCGAGTGCGCTGAGCTCGCGCGCGAAGAGCGTCGTCGCGCCCGAAGTGTTGACGTACAACAGCGTCGCGCGGCTGTGCGGCTCGGCGGACAGCGCGCTGACCACCATGGACAGCACCGGCGTGATGCCGCTGCCCGCGGCCAGCGCGACGTAGTGCGCGGTGCGTGAGGGAACGGGTGTGAGCGTGAACCCGCCCGACGGCGGCAGCACGTCGAGGAAGTCGCCCACGGCCAGCGTCGTGGTCGCGAACCCGGAGAACGCCCCGCCCGGCCGCCGCTTCACCGCGATCCGCAGGTCCCCCGACGCCGCCGGCGCGCAGATCGAGTACGTCCGCCGCACCGGCTGCCCGTCGAGCACCGCGCGGACCGCCACGTGCTGGCCGGGGAGGAACCGGAACTCGCTCGCGAGCTGAGGCGGGACGTAGAAGGTGATCGCGACGGCGTCCGCGGTCAGCGGGCTGATCTCGCGCACCCGGAGCCGGTGGAACCGGCTCGGCCCGAGCGGGGGCGCGGCCGGCGCGGGCACGGCGACGTCGGGTTCGGTGTCCAGTCCCACCGCCACGCGGTACTCCTCCGCGGTCAGGTCCCGGCCCCAGGCGGTGCTGATCGGGACGTCGTGGGCCAGGTAGGCCTCGCGGTTCTCGAGCCACACCCGCCGGTACCGGTGGAACGGGACGGCCGGGTGCAGGTGGTGCACCAGGTGCAGGTTCTGCGCCAGCAGCACGGGGGTCAGCAGCCGTTCGAGGCCGATGCGCACGCGGGTGGTGCCGAACCGGCCGCGCGTGCAGGCGGCGGGCAGGCCGTGGTGCGGCAGCCAGCCGAACGACCAGGCGAGCAGGCCCACCCCCAGCCGCTGCGGCAGCAGGTACACCAGCAGCAGCTCGGCGCCGTGGCCGGTCGCGACCAGCCCGACCCCGGCCGAAAGGGCCGCGGACAGCACCACCAGCGCCTCGGCCAGCTCCTGCGGGGGCCGGCCCCGCAGCCGGGCGAAGTAGCAGCGCGCGTAGGCCACGTCCAGGGTCAGCCAGCGCAGCGGCAGCTGCCAGCGCGGGCCCCGCGACGTCCAGGCGTCCGGGTCGTCGCGGGCCGGTCCGTTGGTGTGGCGGTGGTGTTCGCCGTGGACGTACCGCAGCGACGGGAACGCCGAGTACGCCGCGACGAACGGGACGGCCAGCCGGCCGAGCACCTCGTTGACCCAGGTCAGCTTCCCGGCGGAGTGGTGCGCCGACTCGTGCACCACCGTGTACATCGCGAAGGTGACGGCGGTGTTCACCACGACGGTCACGACCGCCGGCACGAGCCCGGCGAGCAGCAGCCAGGTGGCGGTCCCCCACAGCGCGGCGCCGCCGGCGAACAGCAGCAGGGCCGGCACCGAGACGGCGGGCAGCGCGATCCGGGGCGAGGGCACCGCACGGGCGGTGGCCGGCCCGGTCGCGGGCGCCGCCACTGCGGCGGAACCGTGCGGCTCGGTGACGGCGACGGACATCGAGCGGTCTCCTCGGTCGAGAAGCTCCTGGTCAGGCCGGAGTCACCGTAGACAACTCCGTCAGGTTTGTAAACGTTGTAGCAGGCTTCGAAAAAAGGTGTCGGCCAGCGAAACGCAACCCATGGGTAAGCTTTCGGTGTGAAGGCCGTCACCCACCCGGTCCCGGCGCGCACCCGGGAGAAGCTGCTGGCCGCGGCGGCCGGCGTCATCCGCGCCGACGGCTGGGCCGCCGTGACGATGGGCAAGCTGGCCGCGCAGGTCGGCGTGAGCAGGCAGACCGTCTACAACGAACTGGGCTCCAAGGCCGAGCTCGCCGAGGCCCTGATGCTGTGCGAGACCGACCGCTTCGTCGAGCGGGTCACCGCCGACGTCGCCGCCCACCCGGGCCGTGCGGTCGACGGCGTCACCGCGGCGTTCCGGCACAGCCTCGAAGCCGCCCACGCCAACCCGCTGCTGGAGATCGCGCTCGGCGGGCCCCAGGGCGGCCGCGACGACTTCCTCCCGCTGCTGACCTCCCGGCCCGAGGCCGTGCTGGGCCGGGCGGTCGAGGCCGTGGCGGCGGTGTTCGCGCGCAGCTACCCGGAGGTCTCGCTGACGCCGTCGGAGTGGGCGGTGGCGGTCGAGGCGTTCATGCGGCTGCTGCTGTCCCACCTGGTGCAGCCCAGCGGCTCGGCCGAGCACGCGAGCGGCCAGATGCGCTGGGTGATCGGCCGGATGCTCGGGTCCTGACGCCGCAGGTGGCCCCGGCCCCGGCGGCGCGGGCCACTGGCCTAGACTCGGACGTCCCGGTCTGCAGGTGACCGGGACCATTTCCGCAGGATTGTCCTACACAATCGTTACCGCTCGAGGAGAAGACCTTGAAGAGCACCGTCGAGCAGCTGAGCCCGACGCGAGTCAAGATCAATGTCGAGGTGCCGTTCGACGAGTTGAAGCCGAACTTCGACCGCGCCTACCGCAAGATCGCCCAGCAGGTGCGCATCCCGGGCTTCCGGCCCGGCAAGGCGCCCGCTCGCGTCCTGGAAAGCCGGATCGGGCGCGGCCCGGTGCTCGACGAGGTCGTCAACGAGGCCATCCCGGCCAAGTACATCGAGGCCGTTCGCGAGAACGAGGTCCGCGCGCTCGGGAACCCCGAGTTCGACGTGACCAAGCTCGAAGACCGCGACGTCCTCGAGTTCACCGCCGAGGTCGACGTGCGCCCGGAGATCGAGCTCCCGGAGCTCGAAGGCTTCGCGATCACCGTCGACGACGTCGAGCTGACCGACGCGGAGGTCGACGAGCAGCTCGACGAGCTGCGCGCCCGCTTCGGCACGCTGACCGGCGTCGAGCGCCCGGCCGAGACCGGCGACTTCGTCTCGATCGACCTGGCCGCGACCGTCGACGGCGAGGCCGTCGAGGAGGCCGCCACCACCGGGCTGTCCTACGAGATCGGCTCCGGCCAGCTCGTGGACGGCATCGACGAGGCCATCGTCGGCGCGAACGCCGGCGAGACCAAGACGTTCACCACCCAGCTCGTCGCCGGCGACCACGCCGGCCGCGACGCCGAGGTGACCGTGACCGTCCAGTCGGTCAAGCAGCGCGAGCTGCCCGAGGCCGACGACGAGTTCGCCCAGATGGCGAGCGAGTTCGACACGATCGAGGAGCTCAAGGGCGACCTCCGCGACCGCCTCGGCCGCGTCAAGAAGATGCAGCAGGGCGTCCAGGCCCGCGACAAGGTGCTCGAGGAGCTCCTGGAGCGCACCGAGGTGCCGATCCCGGAGAAGGTCCTCGACTCCGAGATCGAGAACCGCAAGCACGACGCGATCCACCCGTTCGACCACGACGAGGCCCAGTTCGCGCAGGCCCTCGAGGCCGACGGCCGCACGCTGGAGGAGTTCGACGCGGAGACCCGCACCGAGTCGGAGAAGGCCGTCCGCACGCAGCTGCTGCTGGACACCATCGCCGACAAGGAAGAGGTCTCGGTCAACGACGGCGAGCTGACCGAGCGGATCATCTACCAGGCCCAGCGCTTCGGGATCAGCCCGGACGAGTACGTCCAGCGGGCCCAGCAGTCCGGCCAGCTGACCGCGATCTACGCCGACGTCCGCCGCGGCAAGGCGCTCGCCTCCGTGGTCCGGAAGGCGGTCGTCACCGACGGCTCGGGCGCCGAGGTCGACCTCTCGGAGCTGTTCGGCAGCGACGAGCCGGCCGGCGACGAGGCAACCCAGGAGACGCAGGTCACCGACGAGGCGGCGAAGACTCCGGCGGAGTGAAGCTGTGAGCGAACTTGGGCGGTGTCAGGCATTCTGCACCGCCCGAGTTCGTTAGGGTCGGATACAAGATCTCAAGCATCTGAAACGACAGCGGCGGCCGTCAGCACCGGGCCGCCGCCGGCGAAAAGGCAGGCAGACGTGACGCAGCACATGCCCGAGGCGCGGACCGGCACCGCAGGGCTCACCCTCACCGACTCGGTGTTCGAGCGGTTGCTCCAGGAGCGCATCGTCGTCCTCGGTTCCGAGGTCAACGACGAGATCGCCAACCGGATCACCGCGCAGCTGTTGCTGCTCGACGCCGACGACGCCGAGTCCGACATCCGCTTCTACATCAACTCGCCGGGCGGCTCGGTCACCGCCGGGTTCGCGATCTACGACACCATGCAGCTCATCCGCCCGGACGTCGCGACCTACGCGATGGGCATGGCGGCCTCGATGGGGCAGTTCCTGCTCTCCTCGGGCACGCCCGGCAAGCGCTACGCGCTGCCGCACGCGCGCATCCTGATGCACCAGCCCTCGGCCGGCGTCGGCGGCACGGCGTCGGACATCGCGATCCAGGCCGACCTGTTCAACAAGTGGAAGCAGGAGCTGGCCAAGATCACGGCCGACCAGACCGGCCAGACGGTCGAGCAGATCATCAAGGACGGGGACCGCGATCGCTGGTTCACCGCGCAGGAGGCCAAGGACTACGGGTTCGTGGACCACGTCCTCACGCGCGACATCGCCCGTCCCGGCTCGAACTGAGCGCGAAGCACACAGGAGACTCGATCATGAGCAACTTCAGGCTCCCGGGTGACTTCCGGGCTCCGAACACTCCCCAGTCGCGGTACATCCTGCCGTCGTACGTCGAGCGCACCAGCTACGGCGTCAAGGAGTCGAACCCGTACAACAAGCTGTACGAAGAGCGGGTCATCTTCCTCGGCGTGCAGGTGGACGACGCGTCGGCCAACGACGTGATGGCCCAGCTGCTGCACCTCGAACACGAGGACCCGGACCGCGACATCCTGGTCTACATCAACTCGCCGGGTGGCTCGTTCACCTCGCTGATGGCGATCTACGACACCATGCAGTTCGTCCGCCCGGACATCCAGACGTACTGCCTCGGCCAGGCCGCCTCGGCCGCCGCGGTGCTGCTGTCGGCCGGCACGCCGGGCAAGCGCTACGCGCTGCCCAACTCGCGCGTGCTGATCCACCAGCCGGCCACCGAGGGCACGTACGGCCAGGTCTCCGACCTGGAGATCCAGGCGAACGAGATCCAGCGGGTGCGGCGCCAGATGGAGGTCATCCTGGCGCACCACACGAACAAGGACCCGGACCAGATCCGCAAGGACATCGAACGGGACAAGATCCTGACGGCCGACGAGGCCAAGGCGTACGGCATCATCGACGAGGTTTTGCCGTACCGGAAGGCGTCGGCTCTGTAGATCCGCCAGGCCGGTGTGTGTCGAGGAGACGACATACACCGGCTCTCTGGTTTAGGGTCGTCCTCTGACGTGCTCCCGGCGCCGGTGGGTGTTCCCGCCCACGGCACCGGACGGGTACCGTCAGTGGCAATGCGTGAGGCTCGCTCGGTCGTGGGTGACCGGGGGTCGCACCGTCGCAACACACGTCAGGCGCGGCAACCCGCGCCGGAGGGGACGAGGTCAACGGCCATGGCACGGATCGGTGACGGCGGAGACCTGCTGAAGTGTTCTTTCTGCGGGAAGAGCCAAAAGCAGGTGAAGAAGCTCATTGCCGGCCCCGGGGTCTACATCTGCGATGAGTGCATCGACCTCTGCAATGAGATCATCGAGGAGGAGCTGGCCGAGGCCGGTGACGTGAAGCTCGACGAGCTGCCCAAGCCCGCCGACATCCACGAGTTCCTCGAGCAGTACATCATCGGTCAGGAAGATGCCAAGCGGACGCTGGCGGTGGCGGTCTACAACCACTACAAGCGGATCCAGGCGGACGACAAGGCCGGCCCGAAGGACTCCAAGGAGGAGTCGGTCGAGCTCGCCAAGTCGAACATCCTGATGCTCGGCCCCACCGGGTGCGGCAAGACCTACCTCGCGCAGACACTGGCGAAGCTGCTGAACGTCCCGTTCGCCATCGCGGACGCCACGGCGCTCACCGAGGCCGGGTACGTCGGCGAAGACGTCGAGAACATCCTGCTCAAGCTCATCCAGGCGGCGGACTACGACGTCAAGCGGGCCGAGACCGGGATCATCTACATCGACGAGGTCGACAAGATCGCCCGGAAGAGCGAGAACCCGTCGATCACGCGGGACGTCTCCGGCGAGGGTGTCCAGCAGGCGCTGCTGAAGATCCTCGAGGGCACCACCGCTTCGGTCCCGCCGCAGGGCGGCCGCAAGCACCCGCACCAGGAGTTCATCCAGATCGACACGACGAACGTGCTGTTCATCGTGGCCGGCGCGTTCGCCGGGCTGGAGAAGATCATCAACGAGCGGGTCGGCAAGCGTGGCCTCGGCTTCGGCGCGGAGATCCGCACGAAGTCCGAGATCGAGGAGAGCGACGTCTTCTCCGACACCATGCCCGAGGACCTGATCAAGTTCGGGCTGATCCCGGAGTTCATCGGCCGGCTCCCGGTCGTGGCGACGGTCAACCACCTGGACAAGGAATCGCTGGTCAGCATCCTCACCCAGCCGCGCAACGCCCTGGTGAAGCAGTACAAGAAGCTCTTCGAGATGGACAACGTCGAGCTCGAGTTCACCAAGACCGCGCTCGAAGCGATCGCCGACCAGGCGGTCCTGCGCGGGACCGGTGCCCGCGGGCTGCGCGCCATCATGGAAGAAGTGCTGCAGCCGGTCATGTACGACATCCCGAGCCGCGACGACGTGGCGAAGGTCGTGATCACCGAGCAGACCGTGCGGGAGAACGTGAACCCGACGATCGTCGCCCGGCAGCCGACGCGGCGCACGCGCAGCGAGCGCGGCGAGAAGTCGGCCTGAGGCCGGGCGTCTCCGGGCCACCCGGCCCGGAGACCCGACAGGAAAGCTGAATGACTGCTGACTCTATGCCGGTTACCGGCGGGGGCGCCGCCCCCGCCGGTGGCGTGCAGGCACCGCCGCCACCCGAACCGGCGCCGGTGCCCGCCGGGCCGGTCCTCGGGTTCCGCGAGCTGAGCGAACGCGTCATCGCGTCCGTGTTCGACCGGTACCCGTGGCTGAACCGGGTGCTGACGGGCGTGCTGGCCGTGTGCGCCGGCACGTGCGTCGTGGCCGTGGTGGCCCGGCTGTCGCCGTTGCCGCTCATCCCGCTGCCGCTCTTCGTCCTCGCGGGTTACGCGCTCTGGCGGGCCCGTGGGGTGTCCGAGCGGCGTCCGCTGGTCAACTGGGTGCTGCTGTTCGGCCTCGCCACCTTGATCGGCTTCTGGCTGATCTCGGTCGTCGGCCGCTGGGTGGAGTGAACTTCCTCCGGCCGAGGCGTTTGCGCCCGGCCGTCTCCGGGTAGCAAGGTCCCGTGGTAGGTGCCCTCAAACCGTTTCGGCATCCGGCACTGTTCTACCGCGGTGACAGTGAGTATCTCGACGGCGTCGTTCCGTTCCTGCTCGAAGGTCTCGACCGGGGTGAACCGGTGGCCGTCGCCGTCCCGCGGCGCAATCTCCAGCTCATCGAGAAGGCCCTGGAGAGCCGGGCCCGCGAAGTGCGGCTGACCGACATGTGCCGGGCGGGCCGCAACCCCGGCGCGATCCTGCCGACGGTCCTGCTCGCCTTCGCCGGCGAACACGCGGGCCCGGTGCGGATCGTGGCGGAGCCGATGTGGGGTGGGCGCACCGGCGCCGAGTACCCGGCCTGCGTCCTGCACGAAGCGCTCATCAACCACGCTCTCGCGGGGCGGGACCTCGCGGTGCTCTGCCCGTACGACATCGCGGCGCTGCCGCCGGACGCGCTGGCCGACGCCGAACGCACCCACCCGGAGGTGTGGGGGCCGGCCGGGCCGTTCGTCAGCCCCCGCTTCGACCCGGACGGCGCCCGCGCGGAGCTCATGCGGCCGTTGGAGCCGCCGGTCGCCGCGATCGAGCGGAAGTTCGACATCGCGCAGCTGGCGTCGCTGCGGGGGTTCGCCGAGATCTGGGCCGCGCGCCACGGCCTGCGCCGCCCGAGGCGTGACGACTTCACGCTGGCGATCGCGGAACTGACGACGAACAGCATCCTCTACGGCGGCGGCGCGGGCGTGCTGCGGCTGTGGGCCGAGGAGCGTCAGGTGGTCGGCGAGGTCTCCGACACGGGCACGATCACCGAACCCCTGGCCGGCCGGATCCCCCCGCCGGCGGCGACGCTCGGCGGCCGCGGGCTGCTGCTGGTGAACCGGCTGGCGGACCTGGTCCGGACGCACTGGGTCCCGGGCCGCACGACGACCCGGGTCCACTTCACCTGCTGAACCGCGTACCCGGACAGTCGGCCCACGTACCTGGACAGTCGGTTCGCGTACCTGGACGGTCGGCTCACGAGCCGACCCTCTGGGTACGCGAGCCGACTTCCTGGGTACGTGAGCCGACCCTCTGGGTCAGTCCTTGCGGGGGACGTGCTTGCCGAGGAAGCTGATCACGCTCGGCACCACCGTCCGGTTGAACGGGTCGCCGTGCTTGCCGTGGGCCGTGTGGGCCACCGCCGGGCGGGCCGCCTCGATGTAGCGGCGGACGCCTGTGATGAACGGGTCCTCCGTGCCGCACCAGATGCCGTTGGCCACGCTCTTCGTCTCGTCGATGTGCTTCAGCGGGTCCAGCGCCGTCCAATCGTTGAGGCCGGTGAAGATGTGCCGCTTGGCCATCTCCTGCCAGGACAGGATCAGCGCCGGGGCCAGCGTCGCGACCGCGGCCGGCGGCTGGCGCCGCTCCACCCGGCGGCGGGTGTACACCAGCGCGCCGAACCCGCCCATCGACACACCCGTGCAGGCGAACGGCTGCCCGGTGTCGCCGGCGAAGCCGCGGGCCCGCAGCCACTGCGGGACCTCCTCCAGCAGCATCGCCATCGGGTCGTCGCCCGGGTGGACCTCGTGCCAGTAGTTGTCGCCGCCGTCGACGGCGACGAAGCCGAACGCCGGGACGGCCTTGCGCGCGACGTCGCTGGAGAGCTGCTTGAGCGTGCCGGTCGGGGCCGCGCTGCGGGCGTTGCCGTGCAGGCCGTGCAGCATCAGCGACATCGGCAGCCCCTTCGGCGGGGTCTTCGACGGCAGGATGAACACCAGGTCGACCATCCGGCCGCGAGCCTGGGAGTAGACGCGCTCGACGCGGGTGCTGCCGAGCTGGGTCGTCGGGTTCGACGACGTCACGCCCAGCGTCCGCTGCAGCGCCTGGCTGAAGGGCAGCTTGCCGGTCGCGGTGCCGACGGCCAGGCCGCCCACGGCCAGCCCGGACGCCCCCGCGATCAGCACCGAGCGGCGGCTGAGCCACCGCCGGGCGTCCCGGACGGCCGCCTCACCGGCCGATGGCGGGGTCTCCGACGCCTCGCCGTGCGCCCCGTTTTCCTCGTTCACCTGTCTCCGTCCCCCGCCTGCTGCTCCTAGGACGCCGCGCACCCGCTCCGCGTTCCCCCGCGTCCGTCGTTCGCCGGGTTAGTCGTTCCCACCCTGCCCGGCGTTTCCGGTTCTCGCCCGCCAAGCCGCCTTCGCGGCCTCGGTCGAGCGTTCCGCCCGCTCCACAGTGTCCCCGAGACCCACCGCCATGGTGATCCCCAGGGGTATCAAAATGTGGTCGATGCCCTGCTCACCGGCCCCGAAGTGCCCGGACGCCTCGAGTGTGACGAAGCCGTGGAGCGCGCTCCACAGCTGGGCGGCCGCCTGGTACTTGTCGGCGGCCCGGAACCGGCCGGCCTCGATGGCCCGCTCGGTCGCCCGGACGATGTGGCCGAACGCCTCCAGGCCCTCCTGGGCGGCTTCGCGGCCCTCCTCGGTGGTCAGGTCGGACAGCGTCGCCCGCTTGCCGCCCGGCGCGGTCTGGCCGAACGTCACCGCGAACAGCTGCGGCTGCTCGGCGACCGCCTGCCGGTAGGTGCGGGCCAGGCTGAAGATGTCCGCCACCGGGTCGTCGGTCTCGCCGACCTCGGCCAGCCACGCGCTGAGCCTCAGGAACCCGGTGCGCGCCACCTCGTCGACCAGCGCGGCCATGCCCCCGAAGTGCGTGTACACGGCCATCGTCGAGACGCCGACCTCCGCCGCCAGCTTGCGGGCCTGCAGGGCTTCGGCGCCGCCTTCGTCGAGCAGCCGGATGGCCGCTTCGACGAGCCGTTCCTTGACGTCGTTGGCGCGCGGTTTCGGGCTCATGCTTGCCAGTATCTCATAACCCTGTTATAAATTGCTCTATAACCGAGTTATGGCAGCGTCGGAGGGGTCAGGCATGGGCAACAAGTTCCTCGAAGGCAACTTCGCCCCGGTGAGCCGGGAACACACGATCACCGAGCTGGCCGTCACGGGGCGGATCCCCGGGTTCCTCGACGGCCGCTACCTGCGCAACGGGCCCAACCCGCTGTCCGAGGTGGATCCGGCGGCCTACCACTGGTTCATGGGCGACGGCATGGTCCACGGCGTGCGCCTGCGCGACGGCAAGGCCGAGTGGTACCGCAACCGGTGGGTGCGCAACCCGGCCGTGGCGGCGACGCTCGGCGGCGAGGACGCGAGCCGCTTCTGCGGGCTGGACGCGCTCGGCGCCAACACCAACGTCATCGGCCACGCCGGCAAGACCCTCGCCCTGATCGAGGCGGGCGCGCCGGCCTACGAGCTGACCGACGAGCTCGACACCGTCGGCCGCTGCGACTTCGACGGCACGCTCCCCGGCGGCTACACCGCCCACCCCAAGCGCGACCCGCGCACCGGCGAGCTGCACGCCGTGTCGTACTTCTTCGGCCGGGGCCACCAGGTCCAGTACTCGGTGATCGACGCGGCCGGCCGCGCGCGCCGCACGGTCGACGTCGAGGTCACCGGGTCGCCGATGATGCACGACTTCTCGCTGACCGAGAAGCACGTCGTGTTCTACGACCTGCCCGTGACGTTCAACGCGGAGATGGCGGTGGGCGCGGGCGTGCCGAGTGCGCTGCGGACGCCGGCGAAGCTGGTGCTCTCGGCCATGGTCGGCAAGGTCCGCGTGCCGGACCCGGTGACGGCGATGATGGCGCGCAAGATCGGCGCGAACGGCGGCCTGCCGTACCGCTGGGACCCGAAGTACCCGGCGCGGATCGGCGTCATGCCGCGCGAAGGCGGCAACGGCGACGTCCGGTGGTTCGAGGTCGAGCCGTGCTACGTCTTCCACCCGCTCAACGCCTACGATGACGGCGACTCGATCGTGCTCGACGTCGTCCGCCACCCGAAGATGTTCGACACCGAGCTGCACGGCCCGGACGAGGGCGGCCCGACCCTCGACCGCTGGACCGTCGACCTCACCGCGGGCAAGGTCATCGAGGAGCGGCTCGACGACCGCGGCCAGGAGTTCCCGCGCGTGGACGAGCGCCTCGTCGGCCGGCGCCACCGCTACGGCTACGCGATGTCGGCCGACGGCGGCGCGAACCCCGGCGGCTCACTGTTCAAGCACGACTTCTCGACGGGCTCACGCGAAGAGCGCGCGTTCGGCGCCGGACGGCAGCCCGGCGAGTTCGTGTTCGTCCCGTCCCACGTGGACGCGGCGGAGGACGACGGCGTCCTGATGGGATTCGTGTTCGACCCGGCCTCGCAGCGCAGCGACCTGACGCTGCTCGACGCGGGCACCCTGGAGACGGTCGCCGCGATCCACCTGCCCGACCGCGTCCCCAACGGCTTCCACGGCAACTGGGTCGAGTCGGTCTAGGTGAGCACGCGGTGGTCGCCGGTGTAGAGGTTCATCGAGTCGCCGCGCAGGAAGCCGATCAGGGTCATCCCGTTCTCCTCGGCCAGCTCGACCGCCAGTGACGACGGCGCCGACACCGCGGCCAGCAGCCCGATCCCGGCCATCGCGGCCTTCTGCACCAGTTCGAACGACGCGCGCCCCGACACCAGGAGGCCGTGGCCGGGCGCCGGGATGCGACCGTCGAGGACGGCCCAGCCGAGCACCTTGTCGACCGCGTTGTGCCGCCCGACGTCTTCGCGGACGACGGCGATTTCACCGTCCGGAGTGAACAGTCCCGCCGCGTGCAGGCCGCCGGTGCTGGCGAACACCTTCTGCCGGGCGCGCAACGCGTCCGGCAGGCCGGCCAGCGTCTCGGTCTTCACCGCGAAGGCGGCCGAGGCGGGGGAGAAGCGGGTCTTGAGCTTGACCGCGTCGAGCGCGGCCTTGCCGCAGACCCCGCACGACGACGTCGTGTAGAAGTTGCGCTCGACCCCCGTGTCGGGCGGCGGTACGCCGGGCGCCAGCGCGATGTCCAGGACGTTGTAGGTGTTGCGGCCCTGGTCGTCGACGCCGTCGCAGTAGCGGGCGACCGAGATGTCCTCGCGGCCGCCGATCACCCCTTCGGACAGCAGGAAGCCGTGGGCCAGCTCGACGTCGTGCCCCGGCGTGCGCATGGTGACCGCCAGCGCCTTGCCGCCGACGCGCAGCTCCAGGGGTTCTTCGGCGGCCAGCGCGTCGGGACGGCGCCGGTCGCCGGTCGCGGAGATCTTCCGCACCGGCCTGCGCACGGTCACCCTGCCCATGACCCACACCCTTCTCCGCCGGAAAGTTTGACACCCGCATGGTGCAACACCGGGTATTTAGTAATACATTCCCTCCATCATCCCCACTCTAGGAGAGGGAAGCGATGGCTCTCGGCTTCCTGGACCGTTCCCGGATCGTGGCACCCCCAGGCTGGACGCGCTGGCTGGTGCCGCCGGCGGCCCTTTCGGTACACCTGTCGATCGGGCAGGCCTACGCGTGGAGCGTGTTCAAGACCCCGCTCGAGAAGACGCTGCACCTGAACGGGACGCAGAGCTCGCTGCCGTTCCAGCTCGGCATCGTCATGCTCGGCCTGTCCGCCGCGTTCGGCGGCACGCTCGTCGAGAAGAACGGCCCGCGCTGGGCGATGTTCGTGTCGATGTGCTGCTTCGCCAGCGGATTCCTCATCTCCGCCCTCGGCGTGGCGACCGGCCAGTTCTGGCTGGTCGTCGTCGGGTACGGCGGGATCGGCGGCATCGGGCTCGGCATCGGCTACATCTCGCCGGTGTCCACGCTCATCAAGTGGTTCCCGGACCGGCCGGGCATGGCCACCGGCATCGCGATCATGGGCTTCGGCGGCGGTGCGCTGATCGCGTCGCCGTGGTCGTCGTCGATGCTCGGCACCTCGCCGACCACCGGCACGATCGCGACGGCCTTCCTGATCCACGGCGTCGTCTACGCGGCGTTCATGTCGATGGGCTGGCTGCTCGTGCGCGTCCCGGCCGACGACTGGAAGCCGGCCGGCTGGCAGCCGAAGACCGACCACGGCAAGGCCATGATCAGCACCGCGAACGTCTCGGCCAAGAACGCGATCAAGACGCCGCAGTTCTGGCTGCTCTGGGTCGTGCTGTGCTTCAACGTCACCGCGGGCATCGGCATCCTGGAGAAGGCGTCCCCGATGATCGTGGACTTCTTCAAGAACACGTCGACCCCGGTCGGCACGGCCGCGGCGGCCGGGTTCGTCGCGCTGCTGTCGCTGTGCAACATGCTCGGGCGGTTCGTCTGGTCGTCCACTTCGGACCTGGTCGGGCGCAAGAACATCTACCGCACCTACCTCGGCGTGGGCGCGGTGCTGTACCTGGTGATCGCGCTCACGGAGAACTCGTCGAAGGTCGTCTTCATCCTGTGCGCGATGGTGATCCTGTCCTTCTACGGCGGCGGTTTCGCGACCGTCCCGGCCTACCTGAAGGACCTCTTCGGCACCTACCAGGTCGGCGCGATCCACGGCCGGCTGCTCACCGCGTGGTCGGTGGCCGGCGTGCTCGGCCCGCTGATCGTCAACGCGATCGCCGACAACGAGAAGTCGGCGGGCAAGTCCGGTCCGGAGCTCTACCAGCTGTCGTTCTACATCATGATCGGCCTGCTGGTGGTCGGCTTCGTGGCCAACGAGCTGGTGCGGCCGGTCAAGGAGAAGTACCACGAGCCGGTCACGTCGGGCGCGGCCGCGAGGAGTGAGGCGTGATGAGCGAGCCTTCGACGAAGACCAACCACGGGCCGCTGATCGTGCTGGCCTGGGCGTGGGTCGTGCTGCCCTTCGCCTACGGCGTGTACCAGCTGTTCCTGAAGCTGGTGCAGCTCTTCGGATAGCCTGTGACCTGAGTCACCCGTGCAGCGGGAGGTGGCCCGGCGGCGTCGGTAGAGCGTGCATCCACTGGGGAAGATCGCCGTCGCCGGGCTCGCCTTCGCCGTGCTGGGCGGGACGGCGTACGGCTACGCCAACCTCCGCGCGCTCGACGACGTCACGCGCGACAGCGTCATCGGCGACGGTGCCACGGCGGCCAGTGAGCGGCCCGCCGACGGGTCGCTCGACATCCTGCTCGTCGGACGGGACGCGCGGACCGACGAGCAGGAGAACCCGCTTCCGCCGGACGTCCTGCGCGAGCTGCGAGCCGGTGCCAACGGCGACGACCTCACCGACACTTTGATCGTGCTGCGGATCCCCAACGGGACCCACGATGTGAAAGCGTTCTCCATCCCCCGGGACAGCTACGTGTCGATGCCCGGCGGGAAGGGCAAGATCAACGCCGCGTTCGGCCGTGCGAAGGCCGCCGAAGCGAAGCGGCAGCGCGACGCGGGGGAGACCGACAAGGTCAAGATCAACAAAGCCGCCCTCACCGCCGGGCGGCGCGGGACGCGGCAGGCGGTCGAGGACCTCACCGGTGTCAAGATCGACCACTACGCCGAAGTGAACCTGCTCAGCTTCTACGAGATCAGCAAGGCGATCGGCGGCGTCGACGTCTGCCTCAAGGAAGCCACGAAGGACAAGAACTCCGGCGCGGACTTCCCGGCCGGGCCGCAGCGGATCCAGGGCGCCGAGGCGCTGGCCTTCGTCCGGCAGCGCGACGGGCTCCCGGGCACCGACTTCGCCCGCGTCCGGCGCCAGCAGGTGTTCCTCGCGGGGCTGGCCCGGCAGGTGCTGTCGGCGGGGACGCTGACCAACCCCGGGAAGCTGTCCGACCTCATCGACGCGGTCAAGCGGTCGGTCGTGCTCGACGACTCGTGGCAACTGCTCGACTTCGTCGCCCAGATGCGCGGAGTGAGCGGCGGCGGCATCCGGTTCGAGACCATCCCGGTCGTCAACCGCGACTACCGGTACGACACCGACCACCCGCGCGCCACGGCGGTGCAGGTCGACCCGGCCGCCGTGAAGTCCTTCGCCGCGAACCTCATCGGCTCGCCGCCGCCGTCGACGCCGGCCGCCCCGGTCACCGTCGACGTCTCCAACGCGAGCCCGAAGGGCGGTCTCGCCGGCCGCGTGGCCGGTTTCCTGGGCGACCACGGGTTCGTCAAGGGCGCGACCGGCAACACCGCGACGCGGCGGACGTCCCTGGTCCGCTTCGGCGCCGATCTCGCGCAGCGGGGCGCGGAGGTCGCGAAGCTGCTGGGCGGGTTGTCGACGCAGGAGTCCGCGGACGTGCCGGCGGGCCACATCGAGGTGGTGCTCGGCTCGGTGTACGCCGGCCCGGGGACGACCGGTGGTGGGGGCGCCCCGGCCGCCGGCGACGACCCGATCACCTCCGACGGAGTCGTCTGCGTGAATTGACCGCGCGCCGGCAAACGAATGTCCGGCTTTTCCCCGAGTTCCGCGCAAGCACGCGAAGAATTTCCGTGAAGCGCCGCAAGACCGTTTTCCGCCGACCGGACCACGGCGGACCACGCGGGTGACTGGTCTTGACGCTGCCCCGCTGGTGAGGCAGTGTGCGATGACCGTCGGCGCAGCACCGCCCGGCGGACCGGAAAAGATCACCGGACCGGTGACGAACCGGAAAGTCAATTTCAGGAAATAGGGAAAGTCCGGAACCTATGCGTATCAGCGTTGCCCGCGGAGGGTGGCTCCTTCCGGTGCTCGCTTCCGCCGTTCTGTGCGCCGGATGCCAGTCCGCGTCCGCTTCGGCGCACTACCCCGAGTCGATCGACGCCTGCAAGCTGCCCGGGCCGAACGTGCGAACCCAGCTCGCGCCCGGCACCGTCGAGGTCCCGGCCGCTTCGGTGAAGACGGCCGACGCCAAGGTCGTCCCCCAGGACCGCTCCACCGAGGGCAACGACCTCACCAGCTGCAAGCGCCTGTTCGCCCGCGACCTCGGCGGCGGCAAGGCCAACATGCAGGACTACCGGCTCGTCACGATCGCCGTCGTGCGGTTCACCGACTCCGATTCCGGCACCGCCGCGTCCCAGGCGACCCAGCTGATGACGGACGCGCTGGGCGACCACTCGGGCGTCCGGCTGGCCACCGGCGTCGGCGACGAGGCCGGGTTCTCCGAGCAGTGGGCCGCCGTGCGCTCCGGGAACGTCGTGCTCGGCGTGGCCATCGCCGACGGCGGCACGGAGGCGGCGTTGATCCCGCCGGCGACCCTCGACAACGTCCAGGCCGTGGTCACCGACATGACCGCCACGCTGCAGCGCGACTACCAGGGCTGAGTCAGGCCAGGGGCTCCAGCCGCACGACGATCGCCTTCGACACGGGCGTGTTCGACTTCTCCGCCACGGAGTCCAGCGGCACCAGGGCGTTGGCCTCCGGGAAGTACGCCGCCGCGCAGCCGCGGGCCGTCGGGTAGGCCACCACCCGGAAGGACGGCGCGCGGCGGTCGCCGTCGCGCCACTCCGAGACCAGGTCGACCAGCGCACCGTCGGTCAGCCCGAGCGCGGCGAGGTCGTCCGGGTTCACCAGCACCACCCGGCGGGCGTTCTCGATGCCGCGATAGCGGTCGGAAAGCCCGTAGATCGTGGTGTTGTACTGGTCGTGGCTGCGCATCGTCTGCAGCAGCAGCCGGCCCTCGGGCACCTGCGGGTACACCAGTTCGGACACCGTGAAGTTGCCCTTGCCGTTGGCGGTGCCGGTGAACTCGCGGGAGTCGCGTGGCGCGTGCGGCAGCACGAACCCGTCCGGCTCGCGGACGCGGCGGTTGTAGTCCTGGCAGCCGGGCACGACCCGGGAGATGCGGTCGCGGACCAGGTCGTAGTCGGCCTCGAACGTCCGCCACGGCACGGCGTGCCCCGCGCCGAACAGCGTTTCGGCGAGCCGGCAGACGATGGCGACCTCGGAGAGCAGGTGCCCGCTCGCCGGCTTGAGGCGCCCGCGCGAGGTGTGCACCTGCGACATCGAGTCCTCGACCGTGACGAACTGCTCGCCGCTCGCCTGGACGTCGCGCTCGGTGCGGCCGAGCGTCGGCAGGACCAGCGCGGTGCGGCCGTGCACGACGTGCGACCGGTTCAGCTTCGTCGAGACGTGCACGGTCAGCGAGCACGACTGGAGCGCCTTTTCGGTCGCCTCCGTGTCCGGGGTGGCGGAGGCGAAGTTGCCGCCGACGGCGAAGAAGACCTTGCCGCGGCCGTCGCGCATCGCGCGGATCGCGTCGACGGTGTCGAAGCCGTGCTCGCGCGGGACCTCGATGCCGAACTCGCCGGCCAGGGCGTCCATGAAGGACTGCGGCATCTTCTCCCAGATGCCCATCGTCCGGTCGCCCTGGACGTTCGAGTGCCCGCGCACCGGGCACAGGCCCGCGCCGGGCTTGCCGATCATGCCGCGCATCAGGGCCAGGTTCGCGATCTCCGAGATCGTCGGGACGGCGTGCTTGTGCTGGGTCAGGCCCATCGCCCAGCAGTAGATCGTGCGCTCGGAGGAGGCGATCATCCGCGCGACGCGCTCGATCTGCTCGCGCGGCAGCCCGGTGGCGCGCTCGACCTCGGGCCAATCGATCTCCCGCAGGTGCTTCGCGTAGTCGTCGAAGCCGTCGGTGACGCGCTCGACGAAGTCGCGGTCGACGATCGCGCCCGGCGCCTCTTCGTCCCAGGCCAGCAGCAGGTGGCCGACGGCCTGGAACAGCGCGAGGTCGCCGCCGAGGCGGATCTGGGCGAACTCGTCGGCCAATGGGGTGCCCTTGCCGATGACGCCGCGGACGTTCTGCGGGTTCTTGAACCGCATCAGCCCGGCCTCGGGCAGCGGGTTCACGGCGATGATCTTCGCGCCGTTGCCCTTGGCCTCTTCGAGCGCCGAGAGCATCCGCGGGTGGTTGGTGCCCGGGTTCTGCCCGACGACGACGATCAGGTCGGCCTTGTGGATGTCGGCCAGGCTCACCGAGCCCTTGCCGATGCCGGTGGTCGCCGCCAGCGCCGCGCCGGAGGACTCGTGGCACATGTTCGAGCAGTCCGGCAGGTTGTTGGTGCCGAACGAGCGCACGAGCAGCTGGTAGAGGAACGCGGCTTCGTTGCTGGTGCGGCCCGAGGTGTAGAAGATCGCCTCGTTCGGGTCGGTCAGGGCCTTCAGCTCACCGGCGACGAGCTCGAAGGCGTCGTCCCAGGAGATGGGTTCGTAGTGCGTCGCGCCTTCGCGCAGCACGAACGGCTCGGTGACGCGGCCCTGCTGGCCGAGCCAGTAGTCGGTCTTGCTCCGCAGGTCCTCGATCGGGTGCTTCGCGAAGAACTCGCGGTCCACCCGGCGTTTGGTGGCTTCCTCCGCGACGGCCTTGGCGCCGTTCTCGCAGAACTCGGCCAGCTTGCGCTTCTCGCCGTCGACCTCGCGGGGCTCCGGCCACGCGCAGCCCGGGCAGTCGAAGCCCTCGCGCTGGTTCAGCAGCCGCAGCGCCTTGACGGTCCGGCCGGTGCCCATCTGCTCGACGCTGCGCGCGAGCGACACGGCGACGCCGGGTATCCCGGCGGCCCAGCCCTTCGGCTTGCCCACCTCGAGGCGGGCTTCGTCCACGTCCTGCGCCGGCGCTTCACGGGTCATGTGTTCATCGTGCGCCTCGATGATCGTGAGCGCTATCAGGGGTCAGGCTTTCGCCGCGCGCAGGCCCCGGTCGGCGAGGGTGACGGCGAGCAGGGCGACGCTGATGACGATGAGCGCGATCGCGAGCCGGTGCAGTCCGGCCGAGTCGGCGTGCGGTCCGTAGCAGAGCGCGATGAGCGTGGACGCCACGATCGCGCCCAGGTACTGGGCCGTGCGGAACAGGCCGCTCGCCGTGCCCATCTGTTCGGCGGGCGCCTCGCGGTAGAGCGTCGTCTGGTTCGCGACGCTCGTCAGACCCTGGGCCAGGCCGAACAGCGCGGCCAGCGCCAGCAGCGCCCCGACCCACGTGCCGTCGTGGACGAGCAGCAGCAACGCCGAACCGCCGACCAGTGCCACCGCGACGGTGACCAGCCGCGCCTTGATCCCGGACCCGCGCCCCGAGAACGCCGCCGCACACACCGCCGTGCCCGACATCGGCAGCAGCATCAGCCCGGCGGCCTCCTCGGACAGCTGCCGCGTGGTCTCCAGCCACTGGACGTAGCCGAACATGATCGCGTAGATGGCCATGAAGCTCAGGGCCTGCCGCAGGTAGGTCCGCAGGATCGCGCGGTTGGCCGCGAGCATCCGCAGGTCCAGGAACGGGTCGTCGCGACGCAGTTCGACCAGCCCGAACGCGACGCCGAACGCCGCGACGACGGCGAGCAGCCAGGGTTCGGTGCCCGGGTCCATCAGGAAGAACAGGAGCGCGAGCAGGGTCGCCGAGAACAGCGTGATGCCCAGGACGTCGATCGGCTTCGCCGTGCGCTCGCCGCGGTCGTCCTTCGGGACCCACAGCAGTGCCAGCACCAGCGACAGCCCGGCGAGCGGGATGTTCACGGCGAAGATCGCCGGCCAGCCGAAGAGACCGATCAGCAGCCCGCCCAGCGTCGGGCCGATCACCATCACCGTCTGCGCGGACATCGACAGCACCGACAGCACGCGCGCGGGCACGCCCTGGCCGCTGGCTTCCGCGTGGTGGCGCAGCACGGCCATCGCGGCCGGGAAGCCGGCACACGTGCCGAGGCCGAGGACGACTCGCACCCCCGTCAGCCAGCCGACCGAGAGCGGGACCATGCCCGCGATGCCCGCGATGATCACCAGCACCGCCCCGCCGAGCAGGACGCGGCGGGCGCCGTAGCGGTCCACCAGCAGCCCGACCACCGGCTGGCCCACCGCGGTGGCCAGGTAGAGCGCCGAGATCAGCCAGGCCGTCTGGCCGGGGCCGGCCCCGAAGCTCTGCCCGATCGGCACGAGCGCGACGGCGATGAGGGTGGAGTTGATCGGGTTGAGCACCGCGCCGGCCACCAGCGGGGTGACCAGGCGGGTGCCGAACTTCGCGGGGGCGGCGATGGTGCTCGTGAGAACTCCTTCAGTGCTGGGCGACGCGCTGCAGCAGCGGCAGCGCCCGCGTGACGGTCTCGAGCTCGGCGGGGGACAGGGCGTCCAGTAGCGCCTGGGCGAGCCACTCGTCGCGGTGCTGGAGGATGCCGCGCACCGTGTCGGAGCCGGTTTCGGACAGGCCGATGACGACGCGGCGCCGGTCGGCCGGGTCGGGGGTGCGGGTGAGGTAGCCCAGCTCGTCGAGGACGCCGAGGGTGGCGGCCATCGACTGCTGCCGGACGTGCTCGGCCGCCGCGAGCTCGCCCTGGGTGGCGGGGCCGTCGCGGTGGAGCCGGTTGAGCACGGCGGACTGCGACGGCGTCAGGATCCCGGCGTTGTCGACCTGGCGCAGCCGGCGGTGCAGCTGCCCGACGACCGCGCGGATCCAGCCGGCGCTCTCAGCGACGTGTGCGGGTACTTCGCCCATGCACACAGGTTAACTGTACAGTCCAGACTGTGCATCTGGATGTGACGCACGCCCGGTCGGGAGTGCGCGTGGGTCAGTTGCAGCCGTCGAGGGTCGGCACCGGGTACTTCGGGTCGTAGTAGCCGGGTGCGTCCTGGTCGCCGCCGGTGGCCGGACCCGGCGGGTTCGCGTAGCCGGGGGCGAGGAAGCCCTCCCGGGCGGCGGCGCAGCCGACCGACGAGGTCGCGCTCTGCCCGCCGTCGATCCACAGCCCCTGGCTGCTCTTCGCGACGCGGGACCCGGTGGCGACGACGTAGGTCTCGTCCACGCGCAGGAAGCTGACGATCTCGTTGGGGCTGGTCAGCGCCTCGGGGTGGACGTTGTCGAAGGCGAAGGCGACGACGTACTTCGCGTCGACGGCGAGCTCGCCAGGCTTGTCGCCCGCCCGCGCGGTGAGCGTGCCGAAGGAGCGGGGACCCGCGTCGAGCAGGTGGTAGCCGTCGGCGATCTCGGTCAGGTAGGAGTCGAAGCCGGCCTTGTCCTTCGCCGGCTTCTCGGCGAGCCGCGGCTTCAGCTGATCGCGCTGGTCCGGCGCGAAGAGCTCGAGGTAGGCCTTCGGGTCGTGCGCGAACAGCACCGCGGCGTCGAGGTGGGCGGCGGTGATCGCCTGCCGGGTCTTCGCGTACGCGTCCGCCACCGCTTCGGCCTTGAAGGACCCGATCGCGGCCGCGGCGGGCGAGGTGATGCCGTCCAGGCCCTTCGGCCACGTGTCGGCCGGGGTGTTGGCGTACGGGTGCGCCAGGTCGACGTGGGCGAACTGCGCCACCGACGTCGGGTCCGGCGCGGCGGCCGGAGCCGGGGTGCGGCGGCCGGCCAGCACGATCCCGGCGGTCGTCACGCCGAGGATCGCCACGAAAACGGCGAAGATCCACCAGCGCCGCCGCGGTTTCCGCGGGCCGCGCTTCTGCTGCTTGCGAAACTGCTTGCGGTCCTTCTTGGCGCCCAGCCAGGCGTCCGTCTGCGCGTGCTTGCGCCATTCCGGATCCGCCAGGTCCGGGTGCGATTCGAGCAGGTTGTCGTCGTCCACGTCACTTCCCCCAGGGTCGATGCCTGATCATCGAAAGCGGGGGAAGAGCGTTACGAGCCGAAGAACAGGAACGGGCCCTCGTTGACGCCGACGCCCTGGATCTGGTGCACGATGATGGCCGCCGCGACCAGGACGACGACCAGCAGCAGGGCCAGGATGCCCGGCCAGCGGCTCTGCCCCGGCCGCGCGACCGCGCCGGTGCGGCGCTCGCGCTTGCGGCGCTTCTGCAGGTCCTTCTTCGCGCCCAGCCAGGCGTCCCGCTCGGCGTACTTCTGCCATTCCGGGTTCATCAGATCCGGGTGTGTCTCCAGGCGCCGGTCGTCCGGATCCTGCGGCTGTCGAGGCTCTGCCATCGGAGAGTGCCTTCCCCCTGGGTGACCCGCCGTGACGGGTTCGTAGACTTGTCCATTGTGACCGAGAACGCTCCGCAGCAGACCACCGACCTTCCGGGTGCCTGGGACCCGGCCGCCGAAGAAGCACCGATGTACGACCGCTGGGTAGCGGCCGGGTACTTCACGGCCGACGCCTCGTCGGGGAAGCCGCCGTTCTCGATCGTACTGCCGCCGCCGAACGTCACCGGCAGCCTGCACATGGGCCACGCCCTCAACCACACGTTGATGGACGCGATGAGCCGCCGCCGTCGCATGCAGGGCTACGAGGTGCTGTGGCTGCCGGGCATGGACCACGCCGGTATCGCGACGCAGAACGTCGTCGAGCGCCAGCTCGCCGGGGAGGGCCTTTCGCGCCACGACCTGGGCCGGGAGAAGTTCGTCGAGCGCGTCTGGGAGTGGAAGGCCGAGTACGGCGGCCGGATCCTCGGTCAGATGAAACGCCTCGGCGACGGCGTCGACTGGTCGCGTGAGCGCTTCACGATGGACGAGAACCTGTCGAAGGCCGTCCAGACGGTGTTCAAGAACTTCTTCGACGAAGGCCTGATCTACCGCGCCGAGCGGATCATCAACTGGTGCCCGCGCTGCCAGACGGCGCTCTCGGACATCGAGGTCGACCACAACGACGACGACGGCGAGCTCGTGTCGATCCGCTACGGCGACGGCGACGGCGCGATCGTGGTGGCCACCACCCGCGCGGAGACGATGCTGGGTGACACCGCGGTCGCCGTCCACCCGGACGACGAGCGGTACGCGCACCTCGTCGGCACCGAGGTCGAGCTGCCGCTGACCGGCCGCCGCATCCCGATCGTGGCCGACAAGCACGTCGACCCCGAGTTCGGCACCGGCGCGGTCAAGGTGACCCCGGCGCACGACCCGAACGACTTCGAGATCGGCCGCCGGCACGACCTGCCGATGCTGACGATCATGAACGAGCGCGCCGAGATCACCGCGCCGGGCCCGTTCGAGGGTCTCGACCGGTTCGAGGCGCGCCCGGCGGTCGTCGCCGCGCTGCGCGAGGCCGGCCGGATCGTGGCCGAGAAGCGCCCGTACGTGCACGCGGTCGGGCACTGCTCACGCTGCGACACGGTCGTCGAGCCGCGGCTGTCGCTGCAGTGGTGGGTCAAGGTCGAGGAGCTGGCGCGGCTGGCGGGCGACGCCGTTCGCGACGGCCGGACCAAGATCCACCCGCCGGAGCTGGGCAAGCGGTACTTCGACTGGGTCGACAACATGCACGACTGGACGATTTCGCGCCAGCTGTGGTGGGGCCACCGGATCCCGGTGTTCTACGGCCCGGACGGGGAAGTGGTGTGCGTCGGCCCGGACGACGAGTGTCCCCCGGAGGGCTGGACGCAGGACCCGGACGTGCTGGACACGTGGTTCTCGTCGGGCCTGTGGCCGATGTCGACGCTGGGGTGGCCTTCGTCTTCCGCGGATCTGGCCAAGTTCTACCCGACGAGCGTGCTTTCGACGGGCTACGACATCCTGTTCTTCTGGGTCGTCCGGATGATGATGTTCGGCGTGCACCAGATGGACGGCAAGCAGCCGTTCGACCACGTGTACCTGCACGGGCTGAT
Source organism: Amycolatopsis sp. cmx-4-37 (assembly GCA_049998055.1). Taxonomy (GTDB): domain Bacteria; phylum Actinomycetota; class Actinomycetes; order Mycobacteriales; family Pseudonocardiaceae; genus Amycolatopsis. The sequence continues at coordinate 24,216 of JAEBEK010000018.1, forward strand.
CCGCGACGCGCAGGGCAAGAAGATGTCGAAGTCCCGCGGCAACGTGATCGACCCGCTGGAGTGGATGGACGCGTACGGCGCGGACGCCACCCGGTTCACCCTGGCCCGCGGCGCGAACCCGGGCGCGGACATGGCCCTGGCCGACGAGTGGGCGGCCGGTTCCCGCAACTTCTGCACGAAGCTGTGGAACGCGACGAAGTTCGCGATGATGAACGGGGCTTCGGTCGCCGCTCCGCTGCCGTCCCCGGGTGACTTGACCGAGTCCGACCGCTGGATCCTGGGCCGCCTGGGCGCGCTGGTGTCCGAAGTGGACGGTCTGTTCGAGGACTTCCAGTTCGCGAAGGTGGCGGGCGCGCTTTACCAGTTCACGTGGAACGAGCTTTGTGACTGGTACCTGGAGCTGGCGAAGGTCCAGCTGTACCAAGGGGATTCCGCCCGCGTTTCCGCCACCCGTTCGGTGCTGGGCCACGTGCTGGACACGGTGCTGCGCTTGCTGCACCCGTTCATCCCGTTCATCACCGAGAAGCTGTGGACGGCGCTGACCGGCGGTGAGTCCCTGGTCGTTGCTGCCTGGCCCGCTCCTTTCGCGGGCTACGCCGATGCCGAGGCGGACGCGCGGATCGTGGACGTCCAGAAGCTGGTGACGGAGATCCGCCGCTTCCGCGCGGACCAGGGGCTGAAGCCGGGCCAGAAGGTGGCGGCCCGGTTGGCGGGCTACGCGGGCGGCCACGAGCCGGCGGTCCGGTCGCTGGTCCGGCTGACCGAGCCTTCTCCCGAGTTCGCCGCGAGCGCGTCCCTGGAGGTGGCGTTGGCGGCCGGCGTGGTGACGGTGGAGCTGGACCTGTCGGGCACGGTCGACGTGGCCGCGGAGCGCAAGCGGCTGGAGAAGGACCTGGCGGCGGCGCGGAAGGAGCTGACCCAGACGGAGGCGAAGCTGGGCAACGAGGCGTTCATCGCCAAGGCCCCGGCCCCGGTGATCGACAAGATCAAGGCGCGCAAGGAAACGGCGGCGTCGGACATCGACCGCATCACGGCCCGGTTGGCTGCTCTTCCGGCTTCCTGAGGTTGTCGCCCGAAGCCCGGAGCTTTCACGTGAAAGCTCCGGGCTTCCGTCTGTGTCAAGCAGAGCGGACGGCGGCGTAGCACCGCTGCCGTTCTGTCTCCCACACATCGTGATCGCCGAGACTCTTGTATTCCTTACGCAGCCGATGGTCTCCGGCACGCGGTAGGGGTCGCTTGCGACGCCTTGGCTGTTACGCGTTCACTCAGCCTGCTTCGATCGTCTTCGCCGCTTCGATCAACGACACCAGCTCCGGAGTCAACCGCCGGTCCGCCGGGGTCGCCAGGTACGTCTGCATCTTCGGGGAAGGCTCCACCAGCGGCCGGAAGACCACGCCCGGGATCGGCAGCAAGTTCGCGTGCGCCCGGTAGAACACCGTCCAGTGTGGACGCCCGTAACCCAGCGTTCCCAACGTGTCCTGCGCCGTCGTGAACTCCTTGCCCAGCACCGGCTCAAAGCCGGCGGAACGGCAGCACCACACCACCAGGTCGTACAACGGCTGGTTCCGCGAAGGCGAACTCAACCGCGCAGGAAGTGCAGCGAGCGACGCAAAGGAGACTTCCGAAGAAGCAGCCAGCAGATGCGAGGCAGGCAACGCCACCATCACCTCGTCCGTCCACAAGGGAGTGAAGTCGAGACCGGAGGAAGGCCACGAGCCGCGCACGATGGTCGCGGAAAGCGACCCGTCCCGGACCCGCTGCAGCCGTTGCGAAGTCGGCGCGTGGACCAGCTCCAACGAGGCCGACGGCGCCAAAAGAGCGAAAGCGCTCAGCAACACGTCCAGCCGGTCGCCCAAGCCTTCGCTCGTCCCGAGCCGGACCTGCGACCCGGACGAACGGAACTCGGACACCGAATCCGAAGCCCGCTCGGCCGCCGCCAGCACCGCGAGCGCGTGCGGCCGGAACCGCTGCCCGGCCTCGGTCAGCGACACGTTTCGCGTCGTACGGAGAAACAGCGTCACCCCCAGCGAACGCTCCAACCGCCGGATCTGCTGGCTCACCGCCGGCTGGACGATGTGCAGCCGCTCCGCCGCCCGGCCGAAGTGCAGCTCCTCGGCGACCGTCACGAAGTACCTCAGCTGGCGAAGCTCCACGGCAGCTCCCCATTCATCAGCGTTCGTGATGAGTGTAGGAGCGGACTGCCCCTCGAAAAGCGCCGACCCGGCCGCCAAGCTCGGGACATGCCCTACGCGAACGTCAACGACACCCGCCTCCACTACGACGACGCCGGAGCCGGACGCGCCCTGCTGTTCCTGCACGGCTGGGGGACCACCGGCCACGTCTGGCAGGCGTGCCTGCCCGACCTCGTCCGCGACCACCGCGTCGTCACGCTCGACTGGCGCGGGTGCGGCCGCTCGGACCGCCCGGCGACCGGCAACACGATCGCCGGCAACACCGCCGACATCGCCGCGGTGATCGAAAAGCTGGCCATCGAACCGGTGGTCGTCGGCTCGTCGTTCGGCGCGGTCTTCGCCACCGAACTGGCCCTGGCCCGGCCCGAGCTCGTCGCCGGCGTGGTGGCCGTCGACGGACCGGGGTACTGGCCCGCCGCCGCGATGCGGGACAAGGTCCTCGACCTGCGCGAACGGATGGCCGGCGACCGCTTCGGCACGCTCGCGGGGTGGGTGCCGAACTGGTTCGCACCGGGCGTCTCGCCCGCGCTGGTCGACTGGACCGTGCGGCAGCTGGTCGACTCGAGCACCTACATCGACGCGCTGTTCACCGAGGTGACGACGTACGACCCGCGGCCCCGCCTCCAGGACCTGACCGTCCCGATCACCTACCTCCACGGCGAGCTCGACCCCGAGATCCCGCTGGAGGTCCCGCGCACCTGCGCCGCCGCGACGCCGGGCGCCCAGGTGCACGTGATCGCCGGCTGCGGCCACCTCCCGCACCAGGAGGACCCGCGCGCGTTCACCGCCGCGCTCCGCGCGATCGCCCGAGGAGACGACCCATGCCGAAAGTGACCCTCGGAGACACCGTCGTCCACTACGACCGGACCGGCGACGGCCCGGCGCTGCTCCTGCTGCACGGCACCGCCGCCTCCCGCGAGCAGTGGGCGCCCCTGACCGCGAAGGCGCCGGGCTACACGGTCCTGGCCCCGGACTTCCCCGGCTCCGGCCTGACCACCGACCCCGGCGGCCCGATCGGCGTCGAGGACCTCGCCGCGCAGGCCGAAGCCGTCCTGGACCACGCGGGAGCCGGCGCGGCCCACGTCGTCGGCCACTCGCTGGGCGCCGTCGTGGCCGCGCACCTGGCCGGGACCCGCCCGGACCGCGTCCGGACCGCGGTCCTGCACGCCGCGTGGCCCGTCACCAGCACCAGGCAGGACGCCGAGTTCCGCTACTGGCTCGACCTGCTCGAAACCGGGACCTTCGCCCGGATGCTCCCGCTGATGGCCTTCGGCCCGCGCTACTGGGACCACGCCACCGCCGAGAGCAACGACCAGCTGGTCAAGACCCTGGACACGCTGATCGAGCCGGGAACGGACCGGCAGATCGAAGCCGACCGCCGCGTCGACCTGCGGGCCGTGCTCGGACGGATCACCGCGCCGGTGCTGGTGCTCGGCAGCGCGCACGACCGGCTGGTCACGGCGGAGCAGCAGCGGGAGCTGGTCGCCGCGATCCCGGACGCGCGCGCCGCCGAGATCGACGCCGGGCACGGTGCCCCGGCCGAACTGCCGGACGAGTTCGCCCGGATCGTGCTGGAGTTCGTCAGCGCAGGGCGGTGAGCACCGCCGCGGCCACGCCCGCCATCCCCGCCTTGAGGGGGTGGTAGGCGGCCGCGACGAAGACGTTCTGGTCCTTGCCGTTGATCCACGCCGCGCCGCCGCGCGCACACGCGTCGTGGCCGCGGGACGGGCCGAACGTGTCCACGAACACCGCGTTCCCGTCCGCGTCCACGGCTTCGGCCAGCATGCCGTTCAACGCCTCTTCGACGCTGTTCAGCCACGCGTAGTCGCCGTCGGCGAACGGCAGCACGTCCGGGCAGTAGCCGGACTCCGGGGCGATTCGCGGGTAGCCGACCACCAGGACCCGCGCGGCCGGCGACCGCTCGTGGATCGCGGTGAGCACCGCTTCGACCCGCGGGCCGGTGTTCTGGATCGCCGACGTGAGGGAGCCGCCGAAGTGCTCTTCGCAGGGGTTGCCCGTGGGGTCGCCCGGCCGCAGGCCCGGACACGTCGAGATGAGGCTGCCGAACACGCCGCCGTCGTTGCCGCCGATGCCCAGCGTGACCAGGGCGGTGTCGGCTCGCAGGGCGCCGAGCTGCGGCGGGTTGGTGCCGTTGAGCGGCACGCTCTGCGGGCGCGTCATGTTCGTGGTGTCCGCGCCGGCGCAGCTGACGTCGGTGAACCGGGCCGGGTGCAGGGCCGCGGCCACCACCGCCGGGTAGTTCGCCGTCGACCGGCCGCACCCCAGCGGGTCGAACCGCTGCACCGGGATGAACGGCCCGGAGGTGTAGGAGTCGCCGAGGGCGACGTAGCCGCCGAGGGGCGCCGCGGATGCGGCGGTGGCGGACGCCGGGAGCAGGATGGCTGCCGCCAAGACCGCGGTGAGCAGCCGGGTGATCCGCATGAAGGCCCCTGTCTGTTCGGCGAAACGCTCCTTTCCACATCTAGCGAGCGCCGGACACCGAGGGGACGGACTTCACCCGTCAGTCGGGTCACCGTCGCCCTGCTCACGGTAAGTGATCAGGGTGCGCCAGAACAGCAACGGCCGGACGGTGCTGCCGGGCAGCAGCCGGGCCGACTCGCGGCGCACCTCGGCCAGGGTCGGGTAGTCGTCGACGGCCGGGGCCTTCGGGCCGTCCTCCGGGCCGCCGTTCAGCCGCTCGCCGGCGTAGACGACCAGCCGCGCGAGCGCGTTGACCGGGACCGCCGCGATCGCCCGCGCCCAGTCGGCCGGGGTGCTCGGTCTCGCCAGGCCGAGCACCACGAGGACGCCGCCCGGCACCAGGGCGCGGCGCAGCTTGGCGACCGTCTCGAACGGCATGTGGTGCAGGGAGGCGAGGCACGAGATGAAGTCGTAGTGCTGTTCGGGCAGGGCGTCGGTGGTGACGTCGGCCTGCCGGTAGACGATCTTGCCCGGCCCCGGCGAGCCGAGGCCCGAGGCCGCCTCGATCATCGCGGCCGAGACGTCGACCGCCTCCACCGCCATGCCGGTCGCGGCCAGCCGCCGGGCGAACCGGCCGGTGCCGCACCCGACGTCCAGCGCGATCCCCGGCCCGGGCGGCAGGTGGTCCAGCAGCAGCGGGTGGTAGTGGTCGTTGTGGTTGAACGGCATGCGTCGAGAGTGCCATCCCCCGCGCACGTAGACTCGGAAGGCAAGTGCGAAAACCCCAGGCCGGAGGAGATTCAGTGCCGCAGGATGAGACAGGTCGCAAGCCGGACCTGTCGGATCTCGACAGCTTCGCGGGTGTCGACGAGCTGGGTGCCGAAGGGTACGAGGACTCGGACGACCACGACCCGGAGCTGGACGCTCAGGACACCGCGTTCGACGTGGGCGGCGGCTCGCGCGGCGGCATCGGCGGCGTCGGCCAGCTGGGCGACAACCTCGCCACCGGCCCGGTGCCCGACCTGAGCGTGCCCGAGGACACCGAGCTGCACGAGCTCGACGACCAGGGCGAACCCGAGGTCTACGGCAGCCCGGACGGCCCCGAGGCCCGCCGTGAGCTGATGGCCGTCGAGGCCGAGCTGAACCAGCGCTGGCCGGAGACGAAGATCGAGCCGTCGCTGACCCGCATCGCCGCGCTGACGCAGCTGCTGGGGGAGCCGCACCGCGGCTACCCGGTGCTGCACGTCGCCGGCACGAACGGCAAGGGCTCCACGGCCCGGATGATCGACGCGCTGCTGACCCGGATGGGCCTGCGCGTCGGCCGCTACACGAGCCCGCACCTGCAGCTGGTCACCGAGCGGATCGCGCTCGACGGCCGGCCGATCTCCGCCGCGCGGTACGCCGAGCTGTGGAACGACATCGCCCCGTACGTGTCCATGGTGGACGGTGCCGCCGCGGACGGCGTCGCGATGAGCAAGTTCGAGATCCTCACCGGGATGGCGTTCGCCGCGTTCGCCGACGCGCCGGTGGAGGCCGCCGTCCTCGAAGCGGGCCTGGGCGGCGCCTGGGACGCCACGAACGTCGCGGACGCCGACGTCGCGGTCATCACGCCGATCGGCATCGACCACGTCGAGTACCTCGGCCCGGACATCCTCGGCGCGGCCCGCGAGAAGGCGGGCATCATCAAGGCCGGCTCGGTCGCGGTCATCGCCGAGCAGGACCCCGAGGTGCAGAAGGTGCTGCTGGACCGCGCCGTCGAGGTCGACGCCGCGGTCGCCCGCGCGGGCAGCGAGTTCGGCGTGCTGGAGCGCGAGGTCGCCGTCGGCGGGCAGCTGCTCAAGCTGCAGGGGCTCGGCGGGGTGTACGACGACATCTTCCTGCCGCTGCACGGCGCGCACCAGGCCGCGAACGCCGCGCTCGCGCTGGCGGCGGTCGAGGCGTTCTTCGGGGCGGGCAAGGACAAGCAGCTGGTCGTCGAGGCCGTGCGCGAGGCGTTCGCCGAGGTCGAGACACCCGGCCGGCTCGAGCGGGTCCGCGCGGCCCCCGCGGTCATGATCGACGCGGCCCACAACCCGCACGGCGCCCGCGCGCTCGCGGCGACCGTGGCCGAGGAGTTCGCCTTCCGCCGCTTGGTCGCCGTGGTCGGCGTGATGGCCGAAAAGGACGCCCACGGCATCCTCGAGGCGCTCGAGCCGGTGGTGTCCGACGTCGTCGTGACGCGCAACTCGTCGCCGCGCTCGATGCCGCTCGAAGAGCTGAACCAGCTGGCCATCTCGGTGTTCGGCGAGGACCGGGTGGTCGCCGAGACCGACCTGGAGACGGCGATCGAGACGGCGATCGCGCTGGTGGAGACCAACGACGACCCCGAGGAGCCGCTCGCCGGCGGCGGCGTGCTCGTCACCGGCTCGGTGGTCACGGCGGGCGAGACCCGCACGCTGTTCGGGAAGGAGCCGGCGTGACCGAAGCCTCCGAAACCCCGGACGCACCCAAGCCGAAGGACCCCATGAAGGGCTTCCGCGGCGTGATGTCGGGCACGCTGATCATGGAGGCGATCACGGTCGCCCTGGCCCTGCCGGTGGTGAACAAGCTCGGCGGCGGGATCAGCACCGGCACGGGGTGGACGGTGCTGGCCGTCGCGGTGGTGCTGGTCGTGCTGTGCGGGTTCGTCAAGAAGCCGTGGGCGGTGCCGGTCATCCTCGCCCTGCAGGTGGTGCTGGTGGCGCTGGTGTTCTGGCTCACGGCGATCGCCGTGCTGGGCGTGGTGTTCCTGGCGATCTGGCTGTGGCTGCTGTGGCTGCGCAAGGACGTCGCCCGCCGCATGGCGGCCGGCACCCTCGCGAGCCAGCAGCAGCCCCAGCCCTGACCTACCGCAGCACGACGACCCGCAGCGCGGGGGAGCGCAGGATGTCGGCTTCGCAGAAGCGTTCCTTCACCCACTCACCGCGGCTGTAGAGCTTCGTCTGATCGCTGTAGTACGGCGACTTCGGGTTCGCCGACTGCGAGTACGTCAGCACCGTCGAGGAGTCCGGGCACGCGCGCCCGCGGAACCCGACCACCTGGATGTAGCTGGACCCGTGCTGCACCTCGACGTTGCCGCGCGCCGGGTCCCACACCGGTGTCATCACGTTGAGCACGCCCAGGAAGCCCGGGCCGCCGTGGATCGGGATGCGCTCGCCGTCGCGGGTGACCGCCTGGCCGTCCCGCAGCTTCGCGTCCGGGGCCAGTCCGGCCGTGCGCAGCTCCACCAACGCGTCACCGAACGCCTTCCGCACGTCCGCGTTGGCCACGTTGAGCGTGTTCGGCGTGGTCAGCGGCGCCTTCGGATCGAACGGCACCGTGAAGCGGTCCACCGGCCCGAGCCGCGCGGCGAACCGCTGGAACAGCAGCGAGCCCCGCGTGTCGAGCGTGTACGTGTGGTCCCACTTCGCCAGCGCGGTGCACGCGTTCCCGACCGGCACCGGGCCGGCCGACGACGGCGCCTGCCCGCCGGGGAACGACGCGCACAGCTTCGCCAGGTCCGCCGCCGTCAGGTCGGCGAACAAGCTGTGGTCGGCGAAGAGCACCTTCTTCATCGAATCCGTCGTGAACCCGCCCTTTTCGGCGGTGAGCAACGCTTCCCGCGTCCGCGGCGAACGTTCGGTGCCGATGTCCCCGACGATGTGCGGGTACCCCGTGATCGGCGCCTTCGCGTTGGCCAGCCAGGCGCTGTCGTTGGTGTTCAGCTCGTAGTCCCGGCTTTGCTGCCGCGGCAGCCGCGACGGCGCGAAGATGCCCGGTTCGAGCGCGCCGGGGTCGGAACCCCACTGGCACGACGACTTCGATCCGTCCAAAATGGCCAGTCCGACGTCGGGGAAGGTCTGCCGTCCCAACGGAGTGCTGCACACCGCGGCCTGCTCGTCGGTGACGTGCGGGACGACTTGGATGTCCGCGTAGAGCGCGTTGCCCGCCCGGTCGGTGGCGATGGTGTTGACCCACGGGACGCCCTGCGTGCGGCTCAGCGCGGCGACGATGTCGGCCGTGCCGCGCGCCTGGTCGAGCTCGAACCACGTGTTGAGCCCGCGCATGTTCGTCCCGTTGGCGTCGCGCACGGTGAACGCCGACTTCGTGGTCCACGGCAGCGGGATGCCCTGGAAGTCGCTCAGCACCGGCCCGTACCGCGTCGCCCAGAACGTCTGGTGCACCGGCTTGAGCGAGCCGTCGGCCTGGCGCACCTGGACGGTGACGTCCCGGGACGTCATCTTCTCCGGCTTGCCGTCGACGAGGTAGGTCGTCGGGTCGCCGGCCCGCAGCGGCACCTCGAACAGGCCGAACGTGACCGGCGTGGACACCGTGTGCGTCCAGGCCGCGTCCGCGGTGTGCCCGATCTGGACGAACGGCATGCCGAGCAGGCTCGCGCCGGCGACGTCGAGCCGGCCGGGGATGGTCAGCTGGCTCTGCCAGAACCGGCGCCCGGCCTGCCACGGGTAGTGCGGGTTGCCGAGCAGCACGCTGCCCCGGCCGGCCGCGGTGGACTCCGCGCCGACGGCGATGCCGTTGCTGCCGAGCCCGCTGCCGTTCAGCGCTTGTGCCACCTTCGCCGACAGCTGCCCGCCGGTGCCCGGGGCGGGTGTCGCGCCGGACGGCGGCGCCGTGAACAGGCCTTCGGTGACGACGCCCTGGCCGCCGGTGATCGCGATGGCGTAGTAGTGCCGGTAGAAGTCCTGCTCGGAGATCGACCGGACCCAGTCCGCGCCGCGGCAGGCCGGGTCGGAGATGCCGGCGCGGCCGGTGCGCGCGAGGTAGGCGTTGAACCCCTTGACGTAGCCGGAAACGACCTCGCGGACTTCGCGGCGCGGCCCCAGCGGCGCGGGCTGGGCGACCAGCCGGTCGACGACGTGGGAGTCGTTGATCTGCTGGAAGAACAGGTCGCTGTGCAGGTTGCTCTCCGCCTCGGACAGCGACGGGTAGCCGCCGCCTTCCGGGCCGAAGTACTTCGACCGCTGCCCGCTCACGGTGAGGTAGATGTTCGCGAGCTCGCAGACGTTGTCGGTCGCCGCCGCGAAGCCGTAGCCGTAGCCGAGGCCGGCGTAATCCTTCGCGACGATGTGCGGGATGCCGTGTTCGGTGTAGCGGAGAACGGCCTTTCCGCCGGCTTCGCCCGCCGACGCGACGGCGGTGCCGAGAGTGGTGAAGGTGAGTGCCGTCGTCAGAACCGCCAGGCTTTTCCTGAATGGTCTCATCTGACCCCCTTGTCGTGATCGCCACGCTACCGACGGAGACGGCGTCCGGACATGGGGGAAAACCCGGGGATGTCGTTCACCCGCGCGCCATCCGGCGTTGGCCGCGGCGGGATAGAAACCGCGCATGACCGAACCGACCCCCCACTCCCGCCGCACCCTGCTCAAGGCCGGTCTCACCGGCGCCGCCGCCACGCTCGTGCTGCCTTCGACGGCTTTCGCCGCGGCCCCGCTGCTGCGCGGCGACCGGCCGGTGCTCACCCACGGCGTCCAGTCCGGCGACGTCACGCCCGGCTCGGCGATCGTCTGGTCGCGGGCCGACCGGCCGTCGCGGCTGGTCGTCGAGATCGCGCGCGACCCCTCGTTCCGGCACGCCCGCCGGGTGCCCGGCCCGCCCACCGGCCCGCCCACCGGCGGCACCGGGCAGGTTCGCGTCGCCGGCCTCGCGCCGGGCACCGAGTACCACTACCGCGTGACGGCGGAGTCCCTCGACGGGCGCGCGAAGAGCGAGCCGCTGACCGGCCGGTTCGCCACCGCGCCGGTCGGCCGCCGCGACACCCGGATCCTGTGGTCGGGCGACGTCGTCGGCCAGAACTGGGGCATCAACCCGGACCTGGGCGGCATGACGATCTTCTCGGCGATGGCCGCCCGCCGGCCCGACCTGTTCCTGCACAGCGGCGACACGGTGTACGCCGACGGTCCGCTGACGGAGACGGTCGCCCTGCCCGGCGGCCGGACGTGGCGCAACGTCGTCACGGCGGAGAAGGCGAAGGTCGCCGAGACGCTCGACGAGTACCGCGGCCAGCACGCGTACAACCGCCTCGACGCGAACTTCAAGCGCTTCGCCGCGCAGGTGCCGGTCTACGCCCAGTGGGACGACCACCAAACGCGTCAACTAACAACAGTTCAGCATCGCTCTACCTGCAGTAATGCGCCCAGCAGGTGTTCCCTGTCCGAGCATGGCGGCGGAAGCACCCACCACCCTGGAAGAAGATGGTGGGCGCCTTCCCTGCACCGAACGGAACACTCCGAGCCCTCGGTGCGTTATGATTCGAGATGGAGGCGACGGGAGTTGAACCCGCTTGGGACGCTTGACAGGCCACCCTGGTTACCGAACCCGCCCCCTCCGCCAGAAGCCCCTGAGTTGCCGCTCGGGGGCTTCTAGCGTCTCGGCTGACACTCTACCACCTCCGCTGCACACGTCCAGAGTAAAAATTTTTCACTGCAAAACCCGCGCCAGTTTCTCTGGCGAAGTTCCTCTGGTACCCTGATGGACCGGAGGTCGACTTATGAGCGAGACCGGCCAGCGGTTCAGTGGGCAGAGGCGCAGGTACCCGTCACTGAACCTGGAACAGGCGATCGAGCGTGCCCGTGTGCTGTATGAGCGGGAGCGTTACAACCCCACGCCGATCGACCTCATCGCCAAGCACTGGGGCTTCAAGGGCATCAACACCGGTCCTGCCTCTACCGCATACTCGGCAGTGAAGCAGTTCGGGCTGCTTGACGAGTCCGGTTCTAAGGGGCAGCGGAAGGCCGCCGTCAGTCAGCGAGCACGCGCTATCCTCACTGCACCGTCAGACGTACGGGAGAAGGAGATATGCGCAGCGGCACTAGAGCCAGTCATGAACAAGTTGATCTGGGAGCGGTACGGCGCTAACACCGGCTCTCCTGAGTCCTTCACCTGGCATCTGACTAGTGAACTGGGCTTCTCTGACACTGGCGCCAGAGAGTTTGCGAAGCAGTACCAGGCCACGATCCGCTTCGCCGGCCTGGACGACGAGCCAGCCGACACTACGGTGCCAGACCCTGCGAACGACGGCGACGATGACGCCCGGGAGAGCGCCGCTGCACCTACCTACCCCCTCGCGCCGACAGTTGACGTCTGGAACAACTCATCGGGCCGAGTCGAGGTTCCGGTGCATCACCCGCCGGCAACCGCTCGTATGAGCCGTCATGCAATTCCGCTGGTCGGCGGCAAACAGGTCATTCTGGAGGGCGAGTTCCCGCTGACTGAGGCCGCATGGAATGGCTTCATGGTCATTCTCCAAGCCTTCAAGCCGGGGTTGGTTGAGTCTGAGCCCACAGCGGCTCCGCAACCGTCCGGTGGGCAGCTTCGGGAGGAGTCGGACGAATGAGAAATGCCATCTGCATCGCCATGTCGGGCGGGCGAGCGCCCGGTGCATCGACAGCAACTTCAGACTGGCCGCGTCGAGGTCGGGCCACTTTGCCTGTAACCAGATTCAGGTCGGTTCCAACCGCTTGAGCTGGGCGATGGTGCAAGGACTCAGACAGCCTGTAACACCCACCCCCTGGGATGGCTCGGCAGGTTCTTCGACTCCAGTGCGCCGTGTACCCATCATCGCCGAGTAACATCTTACTCCAGCTTCGCGCAGCTTCATCACGCTGCGCACGAAGGCAATGCGGGATGTGCGGCTTATGCTGCATTCAAGACAGGAATTGCCACAAGTGGCAGTTCTGAGTCAATGCCTTCGGGGAGCTGTTAAGAATGGGCTCGACAACGGCTCGTGCCTCGGGGCAACCACCAAGTACGTCAACCAACAACACGATACTAGGTTCTACCAGCAGGAACCCGACTAGCGTCGTCCCCGCAGTCGAGTGTCCAATGACCGAAGGGTCGTCATGATCGTCGCGAGTGCATCGACGTTCAAGCACACCTGAGAAGTCGGCAAGTCATCTGCAAGACGCGCTGTTCAGTCCAGCGCCCGAGATGCGACGTTACTGCCACCATTTGCCGCGCGTGAACTCGTTAACCACTACTGCATCAACAATCGTCTCTTCGTGAGCAGCATTTGTCAGATTCGCGCCAGACAAATCAGCGCCAGTTAGATTCGCGCCAGACAGCGTTGCGCCGGTTAGATCCGTGTCAATAATTTGGGCGCCGCGCAGATTCGAAAACCCTATATTGGCAGAGGTGACGTTCGTTTCGAACAGGTTCGCTTCTGTCAAGTTCGCGCCCTCCAGGAGAGCGTCTTTCAGTTCTGCTCCACTGAGCTGTGCTCTTTTCAGGCGAGCATTATACAGGTCTGCACCATTGAGGTTGGCATGGGAAAGGTCCACTGTTTCTGCTGATGCCCAAGTGAGATGCGCACGATTTAGCTGAGCTTCGCTCAGATGTGCGTCATTTAGGTAGGCGCTCGTGAGGTCTGATTCGTTCAGATCTGCTTTATTAAAATTCGCGCTGCGGAGGTCTGCGTAACGCAGATCCGCGCGGCTTAGATGCGAGCCAATGAGGCTGCTGCCGTCGAGGTCGGCGCCGCTTAGGAGAGCTTCGTCTAGTTGTAGGCCACGTAGATCAACGCCATTTAAGCAGGTTCGGGTTAAGTCAGTGTGGGTGCCGTTGTCGCGCGTGTGATCGCGGCGACCGAGTACGGTGAGTGCTGCCCGTGCGTCCTGTTCGAGCGGGCGTGGCGACGGGCAGGCCAATTCTGGGCCTGAGACCTCATCTGAGCCCAGGAGTTCACGTTTCTCTCTAACTGTGGGCGTTGGTCGGGTGGTGCGTACGAAAGCCGATAGCATCTCAACAATGCTGGGTTGGTCCCGAGGTGAGTCTCGGGCAATACGCTCAAAGGCGTAGATGGTGCCGATTCGGCCATGCAAGTGTTCCGGGCCCGCTTGGTCTAGCTGGGCCACTGCTCGGGAATATCGATCAGTGAACTGGGACTCTTCATTCGTCTTGTTATTCTCAAGAGCGGCATTCAGCGATAGGCCAGTAAAGATCAAAGCGCCAATAGCAGTAAGCGCAGTGATCATCTCTGGCACTGTTATGGACCGCCTAGCCTTGTGGTGTCCGACGGGCGGAGTCGCCCCACTAGCAGGTCGGGTGATGCCACGTTTGCGATTACTTGAGGGCATATGTTGACGATAGCGGCAAGTGATGGCCGATTGGCGCATTGGAACCATCTCGGGAAGTAGGTGTAGGGACTCTAGTTAGATTAACTTAAAGCCTCATGAAAGCTGAAACCGATCCTAGGCTAATCTAGTGGGACGACCACGAGGTCCTGAACAACTGGTACCCCGGCGAGATCCTCGACCTCCCGGCCTACACGGAGAAGCGCGTCGACGTCCTCGCGCCGCGGGCGTACCAGGCGTTCCACGAGTGGCACCCGATCGACGCGCGTCAGGCCGTCGACGGCCGCGTCTACCGCAGCTTCCAGTACGGCTCGCGGGCCGAGATCTTCGTGCTGGACATGCGGACCTACCGCAACGCCAACACCGCCGACCGGACCGAGCCGGGTTACATCCTCGGCGATCGCCAGGCCCGCTGGCTGGCCGACGCGCTCGGCCGCAGCACGGCGACGTGGAAGATCGTCCAGGCGGACATGCCGCTGGGCCTGGTCGTCCCGGACGGCACCGATATCGAAGCCGTGGCGAACAACCTGCCGGGCGCTCCGGGCGGGCGCGAGACGGAACTGGCGTGGGTGCTGCGGGAGATCCAGCGCCGCCGCGTCCGCAACGTGGTCTGGCTGACGGCGGACGTCCACTACACGGCGGCGCACCACTATTCGCCGGACCGGGCGGCCTTCCAGGACTTCGACCCGTTCTGGGAGTTCGTGTCCGGGCCGTTGAACGCGGGCGCGTTCGGGCCGAACGCGCTGGACCCGACGTTCGGCCCGGAGGCGGTGTTCGTCCACGCCCCGCCGGTCGCGAACACGGCCCCGATCGACGGCTTCCAGCACTTCGGCGAGCTGAACATCGACGGCGGGAGCGGAGACCTGACGGTGGACCTGAGGGACGCCACCGGGGCGTCGCTGTGGTCGAAGAAGCTGCACCCGCAGGGGCCCTGAGGAGGTCGGCTACGCTCACGCGCACCGACCCGCACCCATACCCGTACCAAGGAGAAACACCGTCGTGACTGAACGCACGCTGGTCCTCGTCAAGCCCGATGGCGTCGCGCGCGGCCTCGTCGGCGAGGTCGTCTCGCGGATCGAGCGCAAGGGCCTGAAGCTCGCCGCCCTCGAGCTGCGGACCGTTCCGCAGGCACTGGCCGAGGAGCACTACGCCGAGCACAAGGAGCGTGCGTTCTTCGGCGACCTGCTGGAGTTCATCACCTCGGGCCCGCTGGTCGCGCTCGCCGTCGAGGGCCCGCGCGCGATCGCCGCGTTCCGTCAGCTGGCCGGCGGCACCGACCCGGTCGAGAAGGCCACCCCGGGCACCATCCGCGGCGACTTCGCGCTGGAGACCCAGTACAACCTGGTCCACGGCTCGGACTCGCCGGAGTCGGCCGAGCGCGAGCTGAAGCTCTGGTTCCCCGACCTGTGACCGGCACCGGGGCCACGCCCGCGCGTGGCCCCGGTTCTCCCCAGGAGCACCCGTGACGACGATGCCGTTCCCGGCCCGCGACTACCTCCCCGTGCTGCGGGAGCTGACCGACGCGTTCGCCGCGCGGCTGCGCACCGGCGACCCGGCCGCGAAGGTGCCCGACTGCGAGGGCTGGACGTTGGCCGACCTCGCCACGCACCTCGGAAACGTGCACCGCTGGGCCGCCACCGTCGTCACGACCGGCGAGGCGCAACGGCAGGACTTCGCCACCGGCGCGGGCGCCGACCTGGCGTCCTGGTACGCCGAAAGCGCCGGGCTCCTGCTCGACGCGCTGGGGGCGGCCGCCCCCGAAGACCGGTGCTGGCACTTCGGCGGCACCGAGAAGACCAAGGCGTTCTGGTTCCGCCGCCAGGTGCACGAGACCGCCGTCCACCTCGCCGACGCGGGGAGCGACCCCGTGCTCGACCCGGCCGTCGCCGCGGACGGCGTCGACGAAGTCCTCACTGTCTGGCTCCCGCGCGTCACCCGCTGGCACTCCGCGCCGTCGCTGGCCGCGCCCCTCGCACTGCGCACCACCGACACCGGCGACGCCTGGACGCTGCACCCCGGGGAACCGCCCGCGCTCGGTCCGGCGACCGAACCCGCCGCGACCGCCGAGGCGACGGCGCAGGACCTCCTGCTGCACCTGTGGAAGCGGACGGCCACCCCGCCGCGGCTGTCCGGTGACACCGCGCTCGCCGGAGAGTTCCTCCGGGCTCCTTTCACGGCCTGACGCGGTAGCTGTTCTAGACCATTCAGGCGGCGTTCACCGGGAAGCCTTCCCCCGGCCGTGCCGCTGCGCTGTGCTGGTCCGGCTCACTCTCTCACTCGATACTGGGGTACCTGGTGAAGAAGTCACGCGTCTTGCTGCCGTTCGTCGCCCTGGTCGCGACGGCGTTCGCCGTTCCCGCCCACGCCGACCCGCTCCGGGCGCCGCTCGGCACACCGCCGGTCGAGGCCGCGCCCGCCGCGTCGTCGGACCACCAGGGCCCGGCCGCCTTCGCCGCCGCGGACCCCGACGACGGGCTCGTCACCGGCAGCGCGACCACCGAGGTCGCGCCCGGCCTGAACCTCACCCAGTTCGACCGGTTCGACCCGGCCGGCTGGATCCGCGGCGACACCCTCGCCGTCGACCTGGGCAGCAAGGTCCTGAAGCCCGCGTACCTGAGCCCCGGCACGGTCTCCGCGCGCACGCCGCTTTCGCAGCAGGTCGCGCGGACCGGTGCGGTCGCCGGCGTGAACGGCGACTTCTTCGACATCAACGCCACCGGCGCGCCGATCGGTGTCGGCATCGACCACGGGCAGCTGCAGACCGCGCCCGCCGCCGGCCACAACCTCACCGCGTCGATCACCGAGGCGGGCAAGGCGCAGCTGGCGTCGGTCTTCCTCGAAGCCACCGTGACGCTGGCCGGCGGCGCCGTGAAGGCCACGAACTTCAACAGCCCGGTCCTCGACCGCGACGCGATCGGCGTCTACACGCCGCTGTGGGGCGTTTCCGGCCGCGCGACATCGGTGGCCGGGGCATCCCGGGTGCGCGAGGTGGAGCTGCGCGACGGCGTGGTCACCGCCGTGCGTGAGCAGCCCGCGGACGGCCCCATCGCGGCGGGCACCACGCTGCTGCTGGCCCGCGAAGCCGGGGCGGACGCCCTCGCGTCGCTCAAACCGGGCGACCCGGTGGGCGTCACGTACGCGCCGCGCTCGGACGCCGGGAAGATCGCGGTCGCCGTGGGCGGCAACGAAGTCCTGCTCCGCGACGGCGTCGTGCAGCCGGTCGACGACGTCGCCATGCACCCGCGGACCGCGGTCGGCTTCTCCGCCGACGGCAAGCGCCTGTGGCTGGCCACTGTGGACGGACGTCAGGCCGACAGCCGCGGGATGACCGAGCTGGAACTCGCACGGCACATGAAGAGCCTCGGCGCCGACGACGCGATCAACCTCGACGGCGGCGGCTCGTCTACGCTCCTGGCGCGCAACGAAGGCGAGGCCGCGCCGAGCGTCCGGAACGCGCCGTCCGACGGCGGGGAACGCCTGGTGCCCAACGGCATCGGCTTCGCGACCGTGCCGGGCAGCGGCAAGCTCACGGCGTTCTCCCCAGTGCCGGCCGTGGCGGCCGCCGACGCGAACCGCGTGCTGACCGGCCTGACCCGCCACCTGGTCGCCGACGGTCACGACGAGACCGGCGCCGCGGTGGCCGCCGACCCGCGCTGGAGCACGTCCGACCCCCGGCGGGCGACCGTGACCCACGGGGTCGTCACCGGCCACGGCGCGGGCGGTGTCGACGTCGTCGCGCGCTCCGGCCGCGCGTCCGGGAAGGCGGCGCTTTCGGTGCTGGGCAAGCCGGTCCGGCTCGGCACGAGCACCGAGCAGGTCGCCTTGTCCGGTGCGGGCGCCAAGAGCACGTTCGAGGTCTACGGCTACGACGCCGACGGCTACGGCACCTGGCTGGAGCCCGACGACGTCAAGCTGGACTACGACCACTCCGTCGTGCGGGTCGAGCCGTCGGGGAACGGGTACGAAGTGACGGCGCTGACCGCGTCCGGCGCTTCGGCGATCACTGCCACAGCGGCGGGTCTCACGACGCACCTGGCTACCTCGGTGGGGACCGTGCCTCGGGTCGCGGCCCCGCTCGACGGCCCGGCGGGCTGGTCGGCGACGGTGTTCCCGGCGGTCGTCGGCGCGGCGCTGTCCGCGGCGCCCGGCCGGGACGGCGGCGCCGGTCTCGCGCTGGACTACCGCCTCACCGGCACGACGGCCACGCGCGCCGCGTACGTGACGCCGTCGACGGCCTTGCCGGTGCCGACGGGGACGCAGAAGATCGGGCTGTGGGTGAACGGCGACGGCAAGGGCGCGTGGCTGCGGGCCGAGCTGCGCGACGCGGCGAACGTCGCGTCCATTGTGGACTTGTCGCTGAACGTCGACTGGACGGGCTGGCGGTACGTCACGGCCGCGGTCCCGGCCGGGCTGCCGGACGGCCAGCGCCTGGCGCGCTTCTACGCCGTCGAGAACGTGCCGGACCAGCAGTACGAAGGTCACCTGGTGTTCGACGACCTGACCTTCGAGGTGGCGCCGACGACGGCCGTGCCGGCCGATCCGGCGCCGCACGACCCGGCGCTGGTCACCGACGGCACGCTCACCGGCGGCTTGCGCGTCGCGGTCGTCAGCGATGCGCAGTTCACCGCGGACGACCCGGCCGGCCCGCTGGTCGCCCAGGCCCGCCGCGCCCTGCGTGAGGCCGTCGCGGCGAAACCGGACCTGGTGCTGATCAACGGCGACTTCGTCGACCGCGGCACGCCGCCCGACTTCGTGCTCGCCAAGCAGGTGATCACCGAGGAGCTCGACGGCAAGGTGCCCTGGTACTACGTGCCGGGCAACCACGAGGCCGAAGGCGGCAACGGCCTCGCCAACTTCCAGGCCGCCTTCGGCGTGACGCACCGGGTCGTCGACGTGCACGGCATCCGGCTGGTGCTGATGGACTCCTCGCGCGGCTCGCTGCGGGCGGGCGGGTTCGACCAGGTCCGGGTGCTGCGCTCGGCGCTCGACTCCGCTGCGTCCGACCGGTCGGTCCGCGGCGTCGTCGTCGCCATGCACCACCCGGTGAAGGACCCGAGGCCGACCGGGAACTCCCAGCTCGGCGACCGGAAGGAAGCCACGCTGCTGACCCAGTGGCTGACCGGCTTCGAGCAGGCGTCGGGCAAGCCGGCCGCTTCGGTGGCTTCGCACGCCGGCGTGTTCTCGCTGTCCCGCGTGGACGGCGTGCCGTACCTGGTCAACGGCAACTCCGGCAAGGCGCCCGCGGCCGCGCCCGGCGACGGCGGGTTCGTCGGCTGGACGCTGCTGCGCGTCGACCCGGCCGACCGCGCGCAGCCGGTGCGCTTCGAGACGCGGCCGAACGTGGACTCGCTGACGCTGTCCGGGCCTTCCTCGCTGAAGCGCGGCGACCGCGCCGAGGTCCGGGCGACGCTGCGGCAGGGCACCCGCGACGTGCCGGTTTCGTACCCGGTGAGCGCGGACTGGACGGTCGGCCGGGGCGTGGTCGCGTTCGACCCGGCTTCCGGCGTCCTGACGGCGGTGCGCCCGGGCGTCGCCCGGCTGTCGGTGACGGTCAACGGGGTGACGCAGTCGCTGGTCGTGACGGTCCGGGGCTAAACCGTTCGGTTTTTGTCGGTGCCCGCTCGTATGGTCGGGGGGTGGACGAATCGGAGGACCGGGAACCGGCGCTGGTGCAGGCCAAGGCGCTGGTGAAGCGCTTCGGCGAGTTCGAGGCCGTGCGCGGGATCGACGTCGAGGTGCGGCGCGGGGAGGCGTTCGGCTTCCTCCGCCCGAACGGTGCCGGGAAGTCGTCGACGATGCGGATGATCGCGTGCGTGTCCCCGCGCACCGACGGCGACCTCCGCGTGCTGGGGCTGGATCCGGAGGTGGCCGGGCCGCGGATCCGCGCGCGCCTCGGCGTCGTGCCGCAACAGGACAACCTGGACGTCGAGCTGACCGTCCGGGAGAACCTGCTGACCTACGGCCGCTACTTCGGGCTGTCGCGGGCGGCCGCGCGGGCCAAGGCGGACGAGCTGCTGGAGTTCGCGCAGCTGAGCGACCGGGCCGCCGACAAGGTCGACCCGCTCTCGGGCGGCATGAAACGCCGGCTGACGATCGCGCGTTCGCTGGTCAACGACCCGGAGCTGCTGCTGCTCGACGAGCCGACGACGGGGCTCGACCCGCAGGCCCGCCACCTGTTGTGGGACCGGCTGTTCCGGCTCAAGGAGCAGGGCACGACGCTGATCGTCACGACGCACTACATGGACGAGGCGGAGCAGCTGTGCGATCGGCTGGTGGTGATGGACCACGGCCGGATCGCGGCGGAGGGTTCGCCGTCGGAGCTGATCAGCCGGTATTCGACGCGGGAAGTCGTGGAGCTGCGGTTCTCGTCGGGCCGGCAGGTGGCGGCGGCGCAGCAGGTCGAGGGGCTGGCGGAGCGGGTGGAGGTGCTGCCGGACCGGGTGCTGTTGTACAGCGACAACGGCGAGGAAACGCTGGAACAAGCCCACTCGCGCGGGCTCCGGCCGCTGTCGAGCCTGGTGCGGCGCAGTTCCCTGGAGGACGTGTTCCTGCGCCTCACCGGCCGGACGCTGGTGGACTGATGACCACCGTCGAATCCGCCGGCCGCGTCGTCGGCAAGTGGCACGGCGCCTGGTTGCGCGTCGAGGGGTACTGGACCTGGTACCGCCGCCACTGGCTGTCCACTTTGTACTCCACCGGCCTCCAGCCGGTGTTGTTCCTCGCCGCGATGGGCCTCGGCTTCGGTTCGCAGGTGCGGCCGGGCGCGGTCACCGGCGGGCTGTCGTACCTGCAGTACATCGCGCCCGCGCTGCTCGCCGCCGGTGCCGCGCAGCAGGCCGTCGGCGACTCGACCTACCCCGTGCTGTCCGGCTTCAAGTGGCAGAAGGACTACCTGGCCGTCACGGCCACGCCGGTGTCCCCGGGCCAGGTGCTCGGCGGCCACCTGATCTGGACGGCCCTGCGGCTGACCCTGGCGGGCGCGATCTACGCGTTCGTCGCGCTGTTCTTCGGCGCCTGGACCGGCCCCGGCGTCCTGCTGGTGATCCTCGTGGGCACGGTCACCGGGCTCGCCTGCGCCACGCCGATCACCGCACTGGCGGCGCGGACGTACGACGAAGGCCAGCGCTTCGGCCTGATCTTCCGCTTCGTCGTGATGCCGATGACCTTGTTCTCCGGCACGTTCTTCCCGATCGCCCAGCTGCCGGGCGCGATCCGCTGGCTGGCCTGGCTCTCCCCGCTGTGGCACGGCACGCAGCTGGCCCGCGGCGTGAGCGTCGGGGGAGTCGGCGGCTGGGCGGTGCTCGGCCACTTCGCGGTGCTCGCGGCGTTGTTCGCGGCCGGGTGGGCGCTCGCGCACCGGGCCTTCTACCGGAGGCTGGTGGTCTGATGGTGAGCGTCCAAGCCCCACCGGCGCGGGCCGGTCTGCTGCTGCGGATCCTGCCGCCGGCGCTGTACGCGGGCCGCGCGCGGATGCTCGTCGAGCGGTCGGTGCGGGTCGCCCGGAACGGCTGGGCGATCTTCCTGTCCGGCGCGGCCGAGCCGTTCCTGTACCTGATGGCGTTCCAGCTGGGGTTCGGCAAGCTGGTCACCGAGGTGGCCGGCCCGGACGGCCGCCCGATGGGCTACGTCGCGTTCGTGGCGCCGGCGCTGCTGGCGACGTCGGCGATGAACGGCGCGGTGTTCGAGTCGACGTACAACCTGTTCTTCAAGCTGCGCTACGCGAAGCTGTACGACGCGATGCTGGCGACCCCGATCGGCCCGCTGGACGTGGCGCTCGGCGAGATCGGCTGGGCGATGACGCGCGGCGGCATCTACGCGGTGGCGTTCCTCGCGATCGCGGCGGCGATGGGGCTGCTGACGTCCTGGTGGGCGCTCCTGATGGTTCCGGCGGCGCTGCTGGTGGGGCTGGCCTTCTCGGCGATCGGCATGGCCCTGGTGACGTTCCTGAAGTCGACGGCCCAGTTCGACTACATCGCGCTCGCGCTGATGCCGATGTTCCTCTTCGCGACGACGTTCTTCCCGCTGTCGGTGTACCCGGAGCCGCTGCAGTGGGTGGTCCGCTGCCTCCCGCTGTACCACGCGATCGAGCTGATGCGCGGCCTCGCGACGGGCCTGCTGTCCGGCAGCATGCTGGTCAACCTCGCCTACCTGGTGGTCCTGGGCGCAGTGGGCCTGTGGGCATCAACCCGCCGCATCGCCAAACTCCTCCTGACCTGACGACCCGACCCTCCAGGTACGCGACCCGACCCTCCAGGCACGCGAGTCGACCCCCCAATCACGCGAGATGCCCCTCCAATCACGCGAGATGCCCGCCCGATCACGCGAATGACGCCCACAATCACGCGAGTTCCGGCTCCAATCACACGAGACCCGGTTTCCCGCGCGCCTCAGCGGGCCGGATCGGGCCGTCCCCGCGGCGCGACGGCGGCCAGCGCGTCCACCATCCCGTGCCCGTAGAAGCCGTTGAACCCCTCGTACCCCGCGCAGTAGGCGTCCTGGATCCCGTCCCCGGTGAGGTCGTAGTCGGCCGGGCACGGCATCGGCATCGCCTGCGCGTCGAGGGTCCGCCGCAGCTGCCGCGGCCCGGCGTCCCGGTGCGCGGACGCCAGCAGCGCCAGCACCCCGGTGACGTGCGGCGCGGCCATCGACGTCCCGCACAGCGGCGCGTACCCGCCGGGCACCGTCGAAAGCACGCACTCGCCCGTCTCGCCGCCGGGCGCGGTGACGTCGATCACGCCCAGCCCGTACGAGCTGTAGCCCGCCTTCACCCGGTCCGAGCCGACGGCGGACACCGCGACGACGTCCCGCAGCGCGGCCGGCAGCGCTTCACAGCCCGACCCCGCCCCGGGCGAGCCGGACCGGGCCGACGGCGTCAGGTCGACGGCCTCGTTGGTCGCCGCCGCGACGTTCAGCGTGCCCGCCGACGTGCTGTACTCGACCGCCCGCGCCAGCGCTTCGTGCACCACCCCGCGGTCGTCGCCGCGGATGCACGACAGCGTCCACGGGTTCACGAAGAAGCTGCTGTTCGTCAGCCGCATGTGCCGTGACGCCGCCCACATCAGCCCGCACACCGCGGCCTCCGGGTCGGCGTAGCCGCGGTCGTCGATCACCTTCACCGACGCCACGCGCACCCCGGGCGCCACACCCGTGACACCGCGCCCGTCGTCGGCCGCCGCGATGATCCCCGCCACGTGCGTGCCGTGCACCGACGTCGTCGGCTTCCAGGCCGCCTCGGACCGGTCCGGGGCGCCGGTCAGGCAGCCGGCGGAGTCGTCGCGGTCGAGGGCGCCGCTGAGGTCGGGGTGATCGGGGTCGATCCCGGAGTCGAGGACGCCGACGACGACGTCCCGGCTGCCGGGAGTGCCGCGGCCCGCGTTGATCATCCGCATGTCCCACTGCCGGTCGCCGAGATCCGCGGTGGGCACGCGAGCCGGGTCGGTGGCGGGCAGCGTCGCCCGCGCGGGCTGCGGCCTGACCTCGGTGGCGCGCTGCGCGGCCAGCCGCTCGGCCTGGGCGCTGAACGCCCGGTCGAGGCCGACCCGGGCGCCGAACGAAGGGTCGCCCGAGGTGGCGACGGCGACGGCGATCTGCGGGTAGTAGACGGTGGTGGCGCCGCACGCGCCGGTGATCCGCGCGCGAGCGGCGGGCTCGGCCGTGCCGCGGTCGAAGGTGATGACGTAGCGAAGGCTCCGGCCGTGGCCGCAGCCGGGCTCGTCGGCCGCCGCCGGACCGGCGGTGACGCATCCCGAAAGCACCAGGACGGTGCACACGGCCGCCCGCAGGGGCCGCGCCAGCAGGGACACCGGACCTCCCACCGGATGCAGGAACCGCGGGTGCCCGGCGCGCGAGATCCCGGTCACCCCGAGCCGCACGGTAGCCACCCCGTGCCCGGCGGACAAGCGCTGCGGCCAAGTTCCCCCGGCCGGTGGGCCGGTGAGGGGCGGCCCGGCACGCCCGGGCGGCCTGCGCGAGGTACCGAGTACACCGGTGCGGTCACCCGGTGTGGGATACTCGGGGTGGCCGCTGGGCTGCGGGGCGCACGTGAGAGGTGCTGCCTGCGGCGTTGTGGCCCGGTGATGTGCGAGAACTCCCGTGACGCGCGTCGCCGCCCGCGAGCCGGGCGGCTGGACGACGTGGCGGGCGGCCCGGGTGCCGCGAGTCCCAACGCACGCCGCCGAGCAGACCTTTGACCGGGTTGTGCGCCACCGGGATGCGGTGGTGCGGCGCCCGGTCGTCGGGCCAGGATTCCCGTCGCTGGTGACCACCACGGCGGAACGAACAGAAAGGGGCCCCTGCGCGGCCGCGTCCCTGCCGGTGAACACCGGCAGACGCGCCCGGGGGCGGAGGAGACACATGTCGAACGCGGAAACACCCGCCGAGCAGACCGGCGGGAATCCCGCCACACCCACGAGCGGCCCGCTGGCCGACCTGCCTGCCCGGATCCGGGTGCACGCGCTGGCCAAGCTGCTCGCGAAGAACAGCCGGGACGTCCTCGCCAAGCTCACCGAGCTGGGCGAAAGCGTGCGCAGCGCGCAGTCGAGCGTGACCAGGGACGTGGCGCACAAGGTCGCCGAGGCCTTCTCGGGCGGTGACGTCGAGGTGGCCCCGGCTTCCGGCGGTGACGTCGAGGTCGCGCCCGCTTCCGGTGGCGATGCCGAGGCGGCCCCGGCCGGGCAGGCGAAGGCCGAGCCGGAGCCCCGCCGCGCCGCTGTCCCGCCGGTGGCCGAAGTGCCGGCCGCCGAGGCCGAGAAGCCGCGTCCGCGGCAGAAGACCCGTGCGCACCTGCCGGTGTTCGCCGCGCCGTCGCCGGTCTTCCTGCCGCCGGAGCCCGCGGCCACCAAGCCGGCCCGCAAGCCCGCCGACCCGTTCGCGGAGCCGCCGGCCCCGGTGAAGAAGCGGCAGCCCGAGCCCGAGGTCGCCGAGGAAGAGGAGGCCGAGGACACCACGCCGGCCATCGACTCCGGTGACGACGACGGTGACGACCCCAACAGCCGCCGTCGCCGCCGCCGCGGGCGCCGCGGCCGTGGCCGGGGCAAGGGCGTCGACGGCAGTGACGAGAACGACAACGAGGGCGACGACAGCCAGGCCGAGGAGCAGCCGCCCGCGCGCCGCCGCTCCCGCAACGGTGACGAAAAGCCCGCGAAGGACGAAGCCGACACCGCCGAGGAGCCTGAAGGCGCCGGCGACGAGTCCGACGCCGACAGCGACGACGGGGAAGGCGGCAGCAAGCGCCGTCGCCGCCGCCGTCGCCGCAAGGGCTCGGACGGCGACGACGCCGAGCCCACCGACGACCCGCCCAACACGGTCACCCACGTCCGCCAGGCCAAGGCCGAGCAGGCCGAGCGCGAGCGCCCGGCGCGCGACGAGGTCCGCAGCGTCCGCGGGTCGACCCGCCTGGAGGCCAAGCGCCAGCGCCGCCGCGACGGTCGCGAGGCCGGCCGCCGCCGCGCCCCGATCCTGTCCGAGGCCGAGTTCCTCGCCCGCCGCGAGTCGGTCGACCGCGCGATGGTCGTCCTCGAGAAGGGCGATTCGACTCAGATCGCCGTGCTCGAGGACGGCGTGCTGGTCGAGCACTTCGTGACGCAGTCGGGCTCCGGCTCGATCGTCGGCAACGTCTACCTCGGCCGCGTCCAGAACGTGCTGCCGAGCATGGAAGCCGCGTTCATCGACATCGGCCGCGGCCGCAACGCCGTGCTCTACGCCGGCGAGGTCGACTGGGACGCCGCCGGTCTCGAGGGCAAGGCCCGCAAGATCGAGCAGGCGCTGTCCACCGGCGACTCCGTGCTGGTCCAGGTGACCAAGGACCCGGTCGGGCACAAGGGTGCCCGGCTGACCACGCAGATCTCGCTGCCCGGCCGTTTCCTGGTGTACGTCCCCGCGGGCGGCGCCACCGGCATCTCCCGCAAGCTGCCGGAGAACGAGCGCCGCCGGCTCAAGGACATCCTCAAGCGGATCGTCCCGGAGGACGCGGGCGTCATCATCCGCACCGCCTCCGAGGGCATCGGCGAGGAGGAGCTGGGCCGCGACGTCGACCGCCTGAAGGCCCAGTGGGACGTCATCAAGGAGAAGGCCGCCGCCGGTTCCGGCAAGAAGGGCGGCGCGCCGACGATGCTCTACGAAGAGCCCGACCTGCTGGTCAAGGTCGTGCGTGACCTCTTCACCGAGGACTTCACCAAGCTGGAGATCCAGGGCAACCGCTCCTGGGAGACCATCAACGGCTACGTCAGCCACGTCGCGCCGGAGCTCGCCGAGCGCGTCAAGCGCTACACCGGTACCGGCGACGCGTTCGCCGACCACCGGATCGACGAGCAGATCACCAAGGCCCTCGACCGCAAGGTCTGGCTGCCGTCGGGCGGTTACCTGGTCATCGACCGCACCGAGGCGATGACGGTGATCGACGTCAACACCGGCAAGTTCACCGGATCGGGTGGCAACCTCGAGGAGACGGTGACCCGCAACAACCTGGAGTCGGCGGAGGAGATCGTCCGCCAGCTCCGGCTGCGGGACATCGGCGGCATCATCGTGATCGACTTCATCGACATGGTGCTGGAGTCCAACCGCGAGCTGGTGCTGCGCCGCCTGACCGAGTGCCTCGGCCGCGACCGCACGCGCCACCAGGTCGCCGAGGTCACCTCGCTCGGCCTGGTGCAGATGACCCGCAAGAAGATCGGCACGGGCCTGCTGGAGGCGTTCTCGACGCCGTGCGAGCACTGCAAGGGCCGGGGCGTGCTCGTCTCGACCGAGGTGCAGCGCACCGGCAGCGGCTCGCCGTCCCACGGCGGGAACGGCAACGGCGGCGGCGGCAACGGCGGCACCAGCGGCGGCACCGGCGGCGGGGAGAAGACCTCCCGCCGGTCGCGAGGCCGCGGCAAGGGCGAAGAGGCCGCGAAGGAGCAGGCCGAGGCCGCCAAGGCCGAGGTCCACGCGGTCCCGCCGCCCGAGCAGCGCGCGTCGGTCGCGTCCGCGGTGGCGGCGATGGCCAACGCCTCGAAGGCCGCCAAGGACCACGACCACGGCGCGCTGAACGGCAACGGGCCCGCCCCGGAGGTGACCGACCCGGCCGAGGCCGCCGAGGCTGCCGAAGAGACGCGTCAGGAGGCCGTCGCCGAGCCGGCCACCGAGGTCGCGGACGTCCCGGTGACCACCGAGGCGGACGAGACCCCGGTGCCGCAGGAGGAGCCGGCGGTCGAGCGGACCTCGGCGCCGGAGCCGGCGGAGGAGCCGGTGGGTTCTTCGGAGCCCGCCGACCCCGAGGTCGACGTGCCGGAACCGGCCACGCGTCCCACCCGGCGCCGGTCGCGCCGGGCCGCGTCGCGCCCGGCCGGTCCGCCCGTGCACGCGTCCGACCAGAGCCAGTGAACGACTAGGGGACCCCGGTGGTAACGCACCGGGGCACCCCACGTAACCTGTAGTACGGCCTGCCACCAGAGTAGGTCGCTGCGCGAGTGCAGGACCACCTCCCCGAGGTGGGCCGATCGTGCGGGCCCCCACCCATTGTCGAGTAATGCAGGAGACTTCCGTGTCGGCGTACGCGATCGTCAAGACCGGCGGCAAGCAGTACAAGGTGGCCGTCGGCGACGTCGTCGAGGTCGAGAAGCTCGAGGGCGAGCCGGGCACCGAGCACATCCTCCCCGCCGTTTTGTACGTCGACGGTGGCGATGTCACCACGGACGCCGACGCGCTGGCGAAGGTCTCGGTCACCGGCAAGGTCGTCGAGCAGACCAAGGGTCCGAAGATCCGGATCCACAAGTTCAAGAACAAGACGGGCTACCACAAGCGTCAGGGTCACCGGCAGAAGCTGACCCGCGTCGAGGTCACCGCCATCTCCCTGTAAGAACTTTTCCGGATCTGCTTTTTCAGACTGAGTTTTTTCAAGAAGGGGCTTGAGCCATGGCTCACAAGAAGGGTGCGTCCAGCTCCCGCAACGGTCGTGACTCGAACGCGCAGCGCCTCGGCGTCAAGCGCTTCGGCGGCCAGGAAGTCAACGCCGGCGAGATCCTGATCCGCCAGCGTGGCACCAAGTTCCACCCCGGCGTGAACGTCGGCCGCGGCGGCGACGACACGCTGTTCGCGCTGGCCGCCGGTGCGGTCCAGTTCGGCGAGAAGCGTGGTCGCAAGACGATCAACATCGTCGTGCCTGTCGAAGCCTGAGTTTCGGCTTCTACGCTAGACCTCTGACGAGGGGTGGGGCCGGAACATCCGGTGCCACCCCTCGTTTGTTTTGTCAGTACCCCTTTGGTTTCGCGAGTGAATAGAGGCAAGTCATGGCGTCCCGGTTCGTGGACCGCGCGGTCATCCACCTGACCGCCGGTGACGGGGGCAACGGCTGTGCCTCGGTGCACCGCGAGAAGTTCAAGCCGCTCGGCGGCCCGGACGGCGGCAACGGCGGAAACGGCGGCGACGTCCTGCTGGTCGTCGACCCGAACGTGCACACCCTGCTCGACTTCCACTTCCGCCCGCACGCCAAGGCCGGCAGCGGCAAGCTGGGCCAGGGCGGCAACCGCGCGGGCGCGGCGGGGGAGACCCTGGTGATGAAGGTGCCGTCCGGCACCGTCGTGTTCACCGAGGACGGCGAGATGGTCGTCGACCTCATCGGCCCGGGCACCACGTTCGTCGCGGCGCAGGGCGGCCGTGGTGGCCTCGGCAACCACGCGCTGTCGTCGAAGGCCCGCAAGGCCCCCGGCTTCGCGTTGCTGGGCGAGCCGGGCGAGGCCCGCAACCTGGTGCTGGAGCTGCGTTCGGTCGCCGACGTCGGCCTGCTCGGCTTCCCGTCCGCCGGCAAGTCGTCGCTGATCTCGGTGCTGTCCGCGGCGAAGCCGAAGATCGCCGACTACCCGTTCACGACGCTGGTGCCGAACCTCGGTGTCATCACCGGCGGCGAGACCGTGTTCACGATGGCCGACGTGCCCGGCCTGATCCCCGGCGCGTCCGAGGGCAAGGGCCTCGGGCTCGACTTCCTGCGTCACATCGAGCGCTGCGCGGTGCTGGTGCACGTCGTCGACTGCGCCACGCTGGAGCCCGGCCGCGACCCGGTGTCCGATGTGGACGCTCTGGAGCTGGAGCTCGCGAAGTACACGCCGGGCCTCGGCGGGAAGCTCGAGGAGCGCCCGCGCGTGGTCGTCCTGAACAAGATCGACGTCCCGGAAGCCGCCGAGCTCGCCGAGTTCGTCCGGCCGGAGTTCGAAGCTCGCGGCCTGCAGGTGTTCGAGATCTCCACGGCGTCGCGCAAGGGCCTGCGGGAGCTGACCTTCGCGCTCGCCAAGGTGGTCGAGGAGTACCGCGAGATGCAGCCGGTGCTGGAGCCGGAGAAGATCGTCCTGCGGCCGCTCGCCGTCGACGACAGCGGCTTCACCGTCGAGGTCGACCCCGAGGAGGAGGGCGCGTTCATCGTGCGCGGCGCCCGTCCGGAGCGGTGGATCCGCCAGACCAACTTCGGCAACGACGAGGCCGTCGGCTACCTGGCCGACCGGCTCAACCGCCTCGGTGTCGAGGACAAGCTGGCGAAGCTCGGCGCGCGGCCGGGCAGCCCGGTCACGATCGGCGACGTCCAGTTCGAGTGGGAGCCGTCGACGCCGAGCGTCGCGATGCACCTGTCCGGGCGCGGCACGGACGTCCGCCTCGAGAACCACGACCGGATCGGCGCGGCCGAGCGCAAGGAAGCGCGCCGGATCCGGCGCGACGGCCCGGACGAGCTGGAAGGCGACGACCTGGACCTCGACGCGTGAGCGGCACGCGGGAAGCCATCGCGGCCGCCCGCCGGCTGGTGGTCAAGGTCGGCTCGTCGGCGCTCACCACGGCAGGCAGCGGGCTCGACGTGGCCCGGTTGAACGCGCTGGTCGACGCGATCGCTTCGCGGGTCGCGGCCGACACGCAGATCGTGCTCGTGTCGTCGGGCGCGATCGGGGCCGGGCTGGCTCCGCTGTCCCTCGGCAAGCGCCCGCGCGACCTGGCGACCCAGCAGGCGGCGGCGAGCGTCGGCCAGCTGGCGCTGGCGCACGCGTACGCGGAGTCGTTCGGCCGGTTTTCGCTGACGGTCGGCCAGGTCCTGCTGACGTCCGACGACGTCGTCCGCCGGTCGCACTACCGCAACGCGCAGCGGACGTTTTCGCGGCTGCTGGCGCTGGGCGCGGTCCCGGTGGTCAACGAGAACGACACGGTGGCCACCGAAGAGATCCGCTTCGGCGACAACGACCGCCTGGCGGCCCTGGTGGCTCACCTGATCGGCGCGGACGCGCTGATCCTGCTGTCCGATGTGGACGGTCTCTACGACGGCGACCCCCGCGACGGCGCCACCCGCAAGCTCACCGAGGTCCTCTCGGAGTCCGATGTGGACGGAATCTCGGTCGGCATGTCCAGCTCCGGCCTCGGCACGGGCGGCATGGTGTCGAAGCTGGCGGCGGCCCGCACCGCGGCGGGCGCGGGCATCCCGGTGCTGCTGGCGGCGGCGTCGGAGGCGTCGGCGGCGTTGACTTCCGCTTCGCCGGGTACAGCGTTCGCCCCGGCGGACACCCGCCTGTCGGCCCGCCGGTTCTGGCTGGGCTACGCGGCGGACACGACGGGCAAGCTGCGTCTCGACGACGGCGCGGTGACGGCGGTGGTCCGCCGCCGCCGGTCCCTGCTGGCGGCGGGGATCACGGGCGTGGAGGGCGAGTTCCAGGCCGGCGACGTGGTCGACCTGGTGGACGCGAAGGACCGCGCGGTGGCCCGCGGCGTGGTGGCGTTCGACGCGACCGAGCTGCCGGACCTGGTCGGCCGGTCGACGCACGAGCTCCCGGCGGAGCAACGCCGCGAGGTCGTCCACGCCGACGACCTGGTCCCCCTCCGCCGCTGACCACCCCGTGACTCAGCAGGCATCACGCGTGATCAGGCAGGCATCACGCGTGATTGAGCGGGCATCGCCGTGATGCCTCTGCAGTCACGAGTGATGCCCCTTCAATCACGGGTGATGCCCCGCTGATCACGTCGGGTTGATCCGGTCCGGCTTGATCGTCAGCAGCAGCCGCGTCTGGTCGCGGCCGCCCCACCACGGGTACGGGCCGCCGAGGTAGCGCTGCGCCAGCTTTTCGATGTGCTCGACCGCGCCGTCCTCGGTCATCTCCAGCACGCGCCCGCGGATCGCGTAGTAGCGCGACGGCCGGTCGCGGTCGGCGACGTTGAGCGCCACCCGCGGGTCACGCTCGATGTTGCGCTGCTTCTGGTGGCCCAGCACGGTGTTGACGAGGATGTGCGCCCCGTCGGTGTCCACCCAGGTCTGGGTGAGCTGCGGCGAGCCGTCCGGCATCAAGGTGGACAGGAAGCAGAGGCTGGGCTCGCGCAGCAGCGCGAGCAGGTCGCCGGGCAGTTCCAAGGTCGTCTCCGCCTAAAGCCGTTGGGGCGCTTCGATGCCGAGCAGGGAGAGCCCGAGCGCAAGCGTTTGCGACGTCAGCGTAGTCAACCGCAGCCGGGACGCGCGCAGCGACGGTGAAGACGCTTTCAGGACCGGACATTCCTCGAAGAACCGGGAAAACGCGACCGCCGTCTCGTACAGGTACGTACAGAGCTTGTGCGGCGCGTAGCCGTCCGTCGCGGCCTTCAGCGCTTCGCCGAACCTGAGCAGCTTCAGGGCCAGAGCCCGTTCCGCCGGCGCTTCCAGCTTTATTTCCGCACCGTCGGGCAGCCCACCTGCCTTGCGGAGGATCGACCGCGTCCGCGCGTGCGCGTACTGGAGGTACACCGAGGTGTTGCCCTCCTTGGCGAGCATCCGGTCCCACGCGAAGACGTAGTCGCGTTCGCGGTCGCCGGACAGGTCGGCGTACTTGACCGCGCCGACGCCGACCGCGCGGGCGACCTCGGCCTGCCCCGCCGCGTCGAGCTCACTGCGTTCCGCGACGACCGCGGCGGCCTGCGTCACGGCTTCGGTGAGCAGGTCGGCCAGCTTGACCGTGGCACCGGACCGGGTCCGCATGGTCTTGCCGTCCGCGCCCAGCACCGTGCCGAAGCCGATGTGCTCGGCGTGCCCGGTCAGCCAGCCGGCGGCGCGGCAGACGGCGAACAGCATCGCGAAATGCTGTGCCTGCGGCGTCCCGACGACGTAGAGGAGGTCGGTCGCGCCGCGCTCCGCCGTCCAGTACCGGACGGTGGCCAGGTCGGTCGCGGCGTACCCGTAGCCGCCGTCGCGTTTGCGGACGATCAGCGGCAGCCGGTCGCCTTCGCGGTTGCGGAAGCCATCGGGGAAGACGCAGATCGCGCCGTCGCTGACCTCGGTCAGCCCGGCCTTCTCGAGGTCGTCGACCACCGCCGGGAGGTAGGGGTTGTAGAAGCTCTCGCCGTAGATGTCCCGGTCGGTCAAGGTGATGCCGAGCAGTGCGTAGACCTCGTCGAAGTGCCGCGTCGATTCGGCGACGAGCTCGCGCCAGACGACCAGTGTTTCTTCGTCGCCGCTCTGCAGCCGCACGACGCGCTCGCGTGCGCGAGTCGCGAACGCTTCGTCGCCGTCGAACTTCTGCCGTGCTTCGCGGTAGAACGCGTCGAGGTCGGCGATGGCGCGTTGCCCGGCCGGGACGTCGAGGAGGTGCTCGATGAGCATCCCGAACGGCGTGCCCCAGTCGCCGAGGTGGTTGTGCGGCAGCACTTCGTGCCCGGCATACCGCAGCAGGCGCGCGAGCGCGTCGCCGATCACCGTCGTCCGCAGGTGCCCGACGTGCATTTCCTTCGCGACGTTCGGGCTGCTGTAGTCCAGCGCGATCCGCCGCGGCTCAGCCGTTTCGGGCACGCCGAGACGCGGATCGCCGAGCAGCGCGGCGGTGCGCGTCTCCAGCCATTCGGTGCGCAGCACGAAATTCAGGAAACCCGGCCCGGCGACCTCGGGCGGATCGGCGATCCCGTCGAGCTTCAATGCCCCGGCGATCAGCTCCGCGACTTCGCGCGGTGGCCGGCCGAGCCGCTTGCCCAGGCTCATCGCGAGGTTGCCCTGGTAATCGACGCCTTCGCGCGGCGACGCTTGGATCAGCGCCTGCTCCGGCGTCAGCTCGACGTCCAATGCCCGGCCGGCGGCGGCCACCACGCGGCGCGCCAGCTCCTCGGTAACGTCGGCGTGCTGCACGGTGTCCCTCCTTCGGCTCGGTCTCTTGGCGCACGCAGCGTAGCGAGCGTGACCGGGCGGTGACGAAGGGTTTACCGCAGCTCACTTCCCTTGGTTTCGGGCAGCGTGAGGACGACGGCGAACGCGATCGCCGCGCCGGCCGCGACGTACCAGAAGTAGAGCGTCGGCGAGACCGCGCCGAAGACGGTGATGAGCAGCGGCGCGGTACCGCCGAAGATCGCGACGGTCAGGTTGTACCAGGCGCCGATCCCCAGCCCGCGCAGTTCGGTGGGGAACAGCTCGCTCATGATCGCCGGCGCGACCGACGTCATCGCGGTGTACAGCCCGAGCCCGACGCAGAACACGACGAGCAGCCCGCCGAGGTTCGGCCCGATCAAAGTGGACAGCGGCACGACGACCACCGCGGTCGCCCCGGACCAGACGAGCAGCTGCGGCTTCCGCCCGGCCTTGTCCGCCAGCGCGCCCATCGGGTACTGCAGGGCGATGAACAGCGCCGTGCCGACGGACAACGCGAGGAACACGGCGTCCGCGTCGGCGTGCCGGTTCTTCACCGCGAAGGACGTCAACGCGCTGAAGAACGTGTAGTAGCAGAGGGTCGAGAGCATGGTGAAGCCGACGAGCCGGCCGACGGCCTTGGGGTGGTGCGTCAACGTCGTCAGCAACGGACGTTCGAGCTTCCGTGCCTTCGTCTTCGTCTGCTCGAACAGTTCCGTCTCGGCCAAGCTGCGCCGCAGCCACAAACCGACCAGGCCGAACACCCCGCCCAGCAGGAACGGCAACCGCCAGCCCCAGGACGCGAGCTGCGCCTTGTCCAGCGCGCGAGCCAGGACGAACCCGAGGACGGTCGCGATCAGCACGGCCGTCCCGGTCGAGATGTAGAAGAACGCCGAGTACCGCCCGCGACGCTCCGGCGGCGCGATCTCGCCCAGGTACGCCGACGCGTTCGACACCTCACCGCCGAGCGACAGTCCCTGCGCGATGCGGGCGAGCAGCAGCAGGATCGGCGCCAGCCAGCCGACCTGCGCGAACGTCGGCAGCAGGCCGATCGCGACCGAACCCCCGGCCATGAGCAGGATGGTGAGGATCATGGCGGGCTTGCGGCCGCGCGTGTCCGCGAAGCGCCCGAGCAGCACTCCGCCGAGCGGGCGGAAGAAGAACGCGAGCGCGTACGTGGCGAAGGTGTTGATCAGCGCGAGCGTGTCGTTCCCGGCCGGGAAGAACGCACTGGCGAAGTAGATGCTGAACGTCGCGTAGATCGTCCAGTCGAACCACTCCAGCGCGTTGCCCGCGCTCGCCGCGAACAGCTTGCGCACCGGCAGCCGGTGCCGCTGGGATGCCCGCACGGTGGACTCGGTCATGGCGGCCTCCACGTCACCCGAAGGTGAAACGGGACTTTGCCACAATCGTTCGCGGTGCGAAAGATCCTGACTGCCCGGTTCCTCCGTCCTCCCTTCCCTCAGGCCGTGCTGGCCAGCGCGAACGGCAGCACCGCGGGCGCACCGGCCCGCCGCAGCAGGCGCGCGGCCAGTGTCATCGTCCAGCCCGTGTCGATGACGTCGTCCACCAGCAGGACCGGCCCGCCCGGCAACGTGGCCGCGAGGTCGGCCGGCATGCTCAGCCGTTTCCACAGGTCGGCCAGCCGCTGCGCGCTGTTCGCCTGACGCGGCGGCGGCCCGTCCGCGTCGAGCGCACCCAGGAAGTCCAGCTTGCCGATGTCGGCCAGCCGCGTCGCCAGGCTGTAGACGAGCTTCGGCCGCGTCGACGAAGGCACCGCCACCACGGCGATCGGCCGTTCCGCCCACTGCCACCCGGCGAGCACCTGGATGCACGCCTTGAACACCGAGTCGGGCACCTCGGTGTCCTGGGCGCCCGGGCCGACGAGCTCCCGCAGCCGGTTGCCCCACCCGACGTCGGTGAGCCGCCCGAGCACCTGGCCGGGCTCGGCCTGGTCGTCGGCCGAGATCCGGCCGGACACCGGAACGTCCAAAGAGGACATCCCGGTGGGCCACTGCTTCCGGGGCGCGACCTCGACGCCCGGCCGCTGCAGCCGTTCGCGGGTCGCCTCGGCGACGTCTTCGGCCACCGTCGTGTCCCAGTGCTCGCCGGTGCAGTTGTCGCACCGGCCGCACGGCGCCGCCTCGGGGTCGTCGAGCTGGCGCCGCAGGTATTCCATCCGGCAGCCGTCGCCTGCGAGGTAGCCGAGCATCGCGGCCTGCTCGCGCTCCCGGGCTTCCGCGACCCGCTTGTACCGCCCGCGGTCGTACTCCCAGTCCTCGCCCGTGCTCGTCCAGCCGCCCTTCACGCGCCGCACCGCGCCGTCGACGTCCAGGACCTTGAGCACCATCTCCAGCCGTGACCGGGAAAGCTCGACCGACGGCTCGAGCGCGGCCGTCGAAAGGGGCCGGTCGGCGTAGGCGAGCGTGTTCAGCACCTGGGTCACCCGCAGCTCGTCGGGGAAGGCGAGCGACCCGAAGTACGCCCAGATCGCCTTGTCCTCCTCGCCGGGCAGCAGCACGACCTCGGCGCGTTCGACACCACGCCCGGCGCGGCCGACCTGCTGGTAGTACGCGATCGGCGACGACGGCGCCCCGAGGTGCACGACGAACCCGAGGTCCGGCTTGTCGAACCCCATGCCCAGCGCCGACGTCGCGACCAGCGCCTTGACCCGGTTGCCGAGCAGGTCGTCCTCGGCCGCCTGCCGGTCGGCCGGGTCGGTCTTGCCGGTGTAGGCCGCCACCGGGTAGCCGCGGTCCTTCAGCAGCGACGCGACGTCGTGCGCCGCCGCCACGGTGAGCGTGTAGATGATCCCCGACCCGGGCAGCTCGGCCAGGTGCTCGGCGAGCCAGGCCAGCCGCGCCTGCGACGTCGGCAGCCGGCACACCGACAACCGCAGGCTCTCCCGGTCGAGGCTGCCGCGCAGCACGAGCGTGTCGGTGCCCGTGCCGAGGCCCAGCTGCTCGGCGACGTCGGTGACGACGCGGTCGTTCGCCGTTGCCGTGGTCGCCAGCACCGGCACCCCGTCGGGCAGGTCGCCCAGCAGCGTGCGCAGGCGCCGGTAGTCCGGCCGGAAGTCGTGTCCCCAGTCGGAGATGCAGTGCGCCTCGTCGACCACCAGCAGCCCGGTGCTCGCGGTGAGCTTCGGCAGCACGTTGTCGCGGAAGTCCGGGTTGTTCAGCCGTTCGGGGCTGACCAGCAGCACGTCCACCTCGCCGGCCGCGACCGACGCCTGGACCTGCTCCCACTCCTGCGGGTTCGCCGAGTTCATGGTCGCCGCGTGGATCCCGGCGCGGGCCGCCGCCGAGATCTGGTTGCGCATCAGGGCGAGCAGCGGCGAGACGATGACCGTCGGCCCGCTGCCCTGTTCGCGCAGCAGGGCCGTGGCCAGGAAGTACACCGCCGACTTGCCCCAGCCGGTGCGCTGCACGACCAGCGCGCGACGCCGCTGCGCGACCAGGGCCTCGATGGCCGTCCACTGGTCTTCGCGCAGCTTCGCCGAGTCGCCGGCCAGGGCCCGGAGGAGGGTCTCGGCGCGGTCGCGGAGGGCTGGGGTGGTGCTGGTCGTGTCCACGTCCCCACGTCTACCCCATGGCACCGACGAATCGGGAATCGGCGGCGTCGCGAACGGACCGTTCGTGACGAATACGGGTGGTTATGTGACCTGAATCACACCAGATCCCCGGTCGGGCGAGGTGGCGAACAGCACCCGACGTCTCGCGCGCGCGATGTATAGGCTCCCGAGTCATGTCACCACGGCGGATCGGGGTCATGGGCGGCACGTTCGACCCCGTGCACCACGGCCACCTCGTCGCGGCCAGCGAGGTCCAGTCCCGGTTCGGGCTCGACGAAGTGATCTTCGTCCCCACCGGTCAGCCGTGGCAGAAGACCAGCCGCCAGGTGACCAAGGCCGAGGACCGCTACCTGATGACGGTCATCGCGACCGCGTCCAACCCGGTCTTCTCGGTCAGCCGCGTCGACATCGACCGCGCCGGCCAGACCTACACCGTCGACACCCTGCGCGACCTCCACGCCGAGTACCCGGGGGACCAGCTCTTCTTCATCACCGGCGCCGACGCGCTCGAGCAGATCCTGACCTGGCACAAGGCCGACGAGCTGTTCGACTTCGCCCACTTCATCGGCGTCACGCGGCCCGGCTACCGGCTCAACTCGCACCACCTGCCCAGCGGCAAGGTGAGCCTCGTCGAGGTCACCGCGATGGCGATCTCCTCGACCGGCTGCCGCGACCGCGTCGAACGCGGGGAGCCGGTCTGGTACCTCGTTCCCGACGGCGTCGTCCGCTACATCGCGAAGAAGGATCTCTACCGGAAGAGCGACTGAAGCGTCCCTGGTCGCGGCGGGTACTCTTCTCGGGCGAACCCGATCTGTGAAGGAGCACCGTGGCAGCCACGTCCGAGGCACGAGAGCTGGCCGTAGCGGCCGCACACGCGGCGGCGGACAAGAAGGCCAGCGACGTAGTCGTGCTGGACGTGTCCGAGCAGCTCGTCATCACCGACGCCTTCGTCATCGCCTCCGCGTCCAACGAGCGCCTGGTCGGCGCGATCGTCGACAACGTCGAGGAGAAGCTGCGGGAGAGCGGGCACAAGCCCGTCCGCCGCGAAGGCGCCCGCGAGGGCCGCTGGGTCCTGCTGGACTACGTCGACGTCGTGGTCCACGTCCAGCACGTCGAAGAGCGCACGTTCTACGGTCTCGAGCGGCTCTGGAAGGACTGCCCGCGCATCGAGGTGGCCGGTCTCGAAGAGCCGCCCGCCGACGAGGACCCGGACGTCCCGTGAGCCCCCGGCGGCTCGTGCTCTGGCGCCACGGCGAGACGGACTACAACGCCGCCGGGCGGATGCAGGGGCACCTCGACTCGGCGCTGACGCCGGTCGGCTGGAACCAGGCCCGGTTCGCGGTCCCCGCGCTGGCCCGGTTCTCCCCGGACCTCGTCATCGCGTCCGACCTGCGCCGCGCCACCGACACGGCCACCGTGCTCACCGACGCGATCGGCGTCCCGCTGCGGATCGACAAGCGGCTGCGCGAGACGCACCTCGGCGAATGGCAGGGGCTCACCGGCGCGGAGGTCGACGAGGCCTACCCCGGTGAACGCGACCGCTGGCGCAAGGACGCGACCTGGGCGCCGCCCGGCGGGGAGAACCGTCTCGACGTCGCCGACCGCGCGAGCGAAGTGGTCACCGACCTGCAGCAGGCCAACTCCTCGGTGGGCGACACCGTGCTGCTGGCCGCGCACGGCGGGTTGATCACCGCACTCACCGCGCGGCTGCTGAACCTGCCAGTGGAGACCTGGCCGTCGCTCGGCGGCATCTCGAACTGCCACTGGGTCGAGCTGGGCGCGCGCGACGGCAAGTGGCGGCTGCAGGCCTACAACGCGGGGATGCACGGCTAGCCGATGGGGCCCCGCCTGCTCGTCTTCGGCGATTCGCTGAGCTTCCACGGTCCCGAAGGACCCTGCGCCGCGGACGAACCGCGGCTGTGGCCCAACATCGCCGCCGCGGCCCTCGGCGGCACCGCCGACCTGGTCGCCGGGATCGGCTGGACCGCCCGCGACGCCTGGTGGTCGCTGACCGGCGACCCGCGCGTGTGGGCCGATCTGCGCCACGTCGACGCGGTCGTGCTGGCGGTCGGCAGCATGGACACACTGCCTTCGCCGTTGCCGACCTACCTGCGCACGGGCCTGAAGTACCTGCGGCCCGACCCCGTGCGGCGGGTGGTGCGCAAGGCTTATCTGGCCGCGCAGCCCCAGCTTTCGGTCGCCTTCCGCGGCCGTCCCGTGGTCCTGCCGGCCAAGCTCACCGTGCAGTACCTCGACACGGCGGTGGGGGCGTTGCGCGTCCTGCGCCCCGAGCTGCCGATCTTCAGCATGCTGCCTTCGGTGCACCGGGCGGCGGCCTACGGCGGCGTGCACACCGCGCGCCCGGCCGCGGCGGCCGCGATGGCGGCCTGGGGCTCGCGGGCGGGAGTTCCGTTGCTGGACCTCGAAGCCGTTGTCGGAGAGCACGTCCTGAGCGGCGAGGGCAACCCCGACGGCATGCACTGGGGCTGGCGGGGGCACGCCGCGGTGGGCGAGGCGATGTCCGTGTTGATGGCGCCGGTGCTGGCCCCCGGCCACGTAGGCTGACGGCGTGTCGGTCGCCGTAGTCACGGATTCCACCGCCCACCTGCCGGAGGGCTTCGCCGAACGGCACGCGGTCCGGGTGGTGCCGCTGCACGTCCTGGTCGACGGCGTGGTTTCCCTCGACGGCGTCGAGACCGGGCCGGCGGCGGTCGCCGAAGCGATGAGCCAGCGCAAGATCGTCACGACGTCCCGGCCGACACCCACGGAGTTCGTCAAGGAGTACCGCGCGGCCTTCGCCGACGGCGCCGACGCGATCGTTTCGGTGCACCTGTCGCGAGAGCTGTCGGGCACCTGGGAAGCCGCGGTGCTGGCGGCGCAGGAGGTCGGGCCGGACCGGGTCCGCGTGGTCGACTCGCGCACCACCGCGATGGGGCTCGGGTTCGCCGCGCTGCACGCCGCTTCGGCGGCCTCCGCCGGCGCCGAGGCAGCCGAAGTCGAGGCCGCGGCGGTGACCGCGGCCGGCTGCTCGTCGACGTTGTTCGTCGTGGAAACCCTCGACCACCTGCGCCGCGGCGGCCGGATCGGACCGGCGGCGGCGCTGCTCGGCACGGCGCTGGCGGTGAAGCCGGTGCTGCACATGTCCGAAGGCCGGATCCTGCCGCTGGAGAAGGTCCGCACCATGAACCGCGCGCTCGCGCGGCTGGTCGAGCTCGCCGCCCAGGCCGCGCGGGACGACGACGTCGAGCTGGCCGTCCACCACCTCGCCTCGCCGGACCGGGCGGTCGCGCTGGCGAACCGGCTGGAAGAGGCCGTGCCGCGGTCGGCGGGGTGCGTGGTCTCCGAGCTGGGGGCGGTGATCGGGGCCCACACCGGGCCCGGGGTGCTCGGGGTGGTCGTCCAGCGGACGGTTCCGTCCCGGTAGCGCTGGCGCGCCGAACCCTCCAGCATGCCACCCGGGTACGACGGAAACGGCCGTTCCGGACCCGGGCGGGGTGGATCCGTCCACATCACCCCGGTTGTCCACAGGACGCGGCGGCACCCCTGTCGGACGCCTCCCCGCGAGCCCTAACGTCGATCGTGTGTTCGAGCAGCCCGCCCGGGATCCGGGCCCTCCCGTCAACGACCGGCTCGCCTGGCTGGCCGACCAGCTCTCGCCCGACGCGAGCACGGTCGGGCCCGGCGGCCGGCTGGTCCGGCGCTGGCTGCCGGGCGGACCGGCCGGTGCCGGCCGCCGCCGGTGGGCGTTCGCCGGTGTCCTCGTGTCGGTCGTGGTGATCATCCTCGGCTCGGTCGCGCTCTTCGGCGGCCCGCCGGCGCCCGAGCCACCGCCCGCGCTGCCCAGCGCGAAACCGGCGAGCGAGGCCTCGGCCCGGGCCGCACCCCAGGCCGGTCTCGTCGTCAGCGTGATCGGCCGCGTCCGGTCGCCCGGCCTGGTCACCGTGGCCCAGGGTGCCCGCGTCGCGGACGTGCTGCGGGCCGCGGGCGGCGCCGAGCCCGGCGCGGACCTGAGCGCGCTCAACCTCGCCCGCCGGGTCACCGACGGGGAGCAGCTCGCGGTCGGGATCCCGGCGCCCGCCGCCGGGCCGGCCGGTGCTCCGGCGGGCACGAAGG
This sequence comes from Amycolatopsis sp. cmx-4-37, assembly GCA_049998055.1. Taxonomy (GTDB): domain Bacteria; phylum Actinomycetota; class Actinomycetes; order Mycobacteriales; family Pseudonocardiaceae; genus Amycolatopsis. The sequence goes on from JAEBEK010000018.1 coordinate 64,677, forward strand.
TCGACCTCAACGCGGCGAGCGCGGACCAGCTGGACACGCTGCCCGGCGTCGGCGAGGTGACGGCCCAGCGGATCGTCCAGTGGCGCACCGAGCACGGCGGCTTCGCGAAGGTCGAGCAACTGCGCGACGTCAGCGGGATCGGCGAAAGCAAGTTCGAAAAACTTCGGGAGCAGGTGACGGTCGGATGAGCACCCTTCCCACGATCGACACCCGGCAGGACATGCGGCTCGTCCCGGCGGCGCTGGCGTGCTGGCTCGCCGCCCTCGGCGGCCTGCTGCTGGGCTGGTGGACGGCGGTCGCCGTCGGCCTCGCCTCGGCGGTGCTCGCCGGGCTGGTGCTCTGGCGGGCGCGTGGGCGTCCCCGGGTGCTCGGTGCGGCGGCGGCCCTGCTGGTGCTGGGGCTCGTCGCCGCGGGCCCGATCGCCTGGCGAATCCGCGACGCGCAGGGTGACGACCTTCGCGCTGCTGCGGCTGACGGACTCCCCGCGTCGGTGCGGGTCGTCGTCGCCGAGCGCCCGAAGCCCGTGCGCAGCGCGGGTTACGCCGATCAGCAGGCCGGGGCCCGGTCGGTGGTGCTGACGGCCGACGTCCGCACGGCGTCGGTCGACGGCAGGCCGGTCACGTCGTCCGGGCGCGTTCTGCTGCTGGCTCCGGTCGCGCGGTGGGCGTCGCTGCTACCGGGCCAGGACGTGACGGCGAGCGGCCTGCTGATGCCGCCGCGCGGCTCGGACCTGACCGTCGCGGTGCTGTCCGTGCGCGGCCCGCCGGGCGACCTCGGGCCGGCGCCGTGGTGGCAGCGGACCGCGGCCGGGTTGCGCGCCGGACTCCACGACCTGTGCCAGGTGCTGCCGGAGGAACCGGCCGGCCTGTTGCCGGGCCTGGTCCTGGGCGACACGAGCGGGTTGTCGCCGCGGGTCGAGCAGGAGTTCGTCACCGCCGGCCTCGCCCACCTGACGGCGGTCAGCGGGGGAAACCTCGCCGTGGCGTGCGGCGCGGTCCTGCTCCTGCTGCGCGTGCTGCGGCTCGGGCCGCGGCTGTCGGCGGTGGCGGCCGGCGCGTGCCTGGCCGGGTTCCTCGTCCTGGTCGGCCCGGAGCCGAGCGTGCTGCGGGCCGGGGTGATGGCGGCGGTCGCGTTGCTGGCTCTGGCGCTGGGCAGGCGAGGCTCGGCGTTGCCCGCGCTGGCGTTCGCGGTGTGCGTGCTGGTGGTGACGGATCCGGCGATGGCGACGGACTTCGGGTTCGCGCTGTCGGTGTTCGCCACGGCCGGGCTGGTCCTGATCGCGCCCCGCTGGGCTGCCGGGCTGGCTCGCCGCGGCGTCCCGCCGGGGTTCGCCGAGGGGCTGGCGATCCCGTTGGCCGCCTTCCTGGTGACGGCGCCGGTCCTCGCGGGCATGGCTGGCTCGGTGAGCCTGGTGTCGGTGCTGACCAACGTCCTCGCCGCGCCCGTGGTGGCTCCGGCGACGGTGCTCGGCGTGCTGGCGACGGTGACCGGCCCGTGGTGGCCGGGGGCCGGGAAGGTCCTGGTGCACCTGGCCGACCCGGAGGCCCGGTGGCTGATCACCGTGGCGCGCCACGGCGCGCGGGCGCCCGGCGCGGTCGTCGCGTGGCCCGGCGGGTGGACGGGCGGGCTGCTCGCCGCCGCCGTGCTGGTGGTGCTGGTGCTGGCCGCCCGGCACCGGCGCGTGCGGCTGGTGCTGGCGGTGCTGGTCGCCGGTGCGCTGCTGGTGTTCGTGCCGGTGCGGGTGATCGCGCCGGCCTGGCCGCCGCGGAACTGGGCGATGGTCGAGTGCGACGTCGGGCAGGGCGACGCGGTCGTGCTCGCGACGGCCGAGCCGGGCCGCGCGGTCGTCGTGGACACCGGACCCGAGCCAGGGCCGGTGGACGAGTGCCTGCACCGGCTCTCGGTCGACCGGATCCCGCTGCTGGTGCTGAGCCACCTGCACGCCGACCACATCGGCGGTCTGGCGTCGGTCTTCGACGGCCGGGCGGTCGGCGCGGTCGCGGTCGGTCCGGGGCGGGCGCCGGAGTGGGCGTGGCGCCAAGTCGCCGCCGAAGCGGCGAAGCAGGGGGTGCCCCTGGTGGAGCTGAGCCCGGGGGAGCGGCTGGCGTGGCCCGGCCTGTCGCTCGACGTCCTCGGCCCGCGTTACGTACCGGCTCGCTCGGCCGGGCAGCAGGACGGCACGACGATCAACAACAGTTCGGTGGTGCTGCGGGCGCGAACCCCGGCCGGCCGGGTGCTCCTGACCGGCGACGTCGAGCTGGCGGCTCAAGCCGACCTGCTGGCCGACGGCGACAACCTGAAGGCGGAGATATTGAAGGTCCCCCACCACGGCTCGCGCTACTCACTGCCGACGTTCCTCGCGGCGGTGGCGCCACGCGTGGCGTTGGTCAGCGTGGGCGCGGGCAACACTTACGGACACCCCAACAAGTCCACAATGGACACGCTGACGGCATTGGGTGCGTCGGTGACGCGAACCGACGTGGACGGCGACACGGCGGTGGTCGGCGACCCGGCGGGCCCGGCGGTAGCGCGCCGGGGCGAGCCGCGCGGACCGCCTCGCCGCTGACGCCGGGGCTGGCACGCCCGCCCCGGCTGGGCGTCAGTAGCCGAGCGATTCGTTCACGGCCACGGCGCCGGGCGTCCGGTCACCCGGACCGCCGCGCCGCTGGGCGGATACCGCCTGTCCACACGACGAACGAGAAAGGAGGCACTCGCCGAGGCGAGTCGGATAGGCCCGCCCCGGCGGTGGGCGTCAGTAGCCGAGCGCTTCGTTCACGGCCTTGGCGGAAGCCGCCACGGTCGCCTTCGGGCCGATGTGGTTCTCGACCGCGTCGAGGGTCTTGAGGCCGTCGCCGGTGATCAGGAGCACCGTCTCGGCGTCCGGGTCGAGCTTGCCCGTCTCGACCAGCTTCTTCGCCGTGGCGACGGTGACGCCGCCGGCGGTCTCGGTGAAGATGCCTTCGGTGCGGGCCAGCAGCCGGATGCCTTCGACGACCTCTTCGTCGCTGACGTCTTCGATCGCGCCGCCGGTGCGGTTGACGATGTCGAGCACGTACGGGCCGTCGGCCGGGTTGCCGATCGCCAGCGATTTGGCGATCGTGTCCGGCTTCACCGGCTGGACCACGTCCTGGCCGGCGCGGAACGCGGCCGACACCGGCGAGCAGCCGGTCGCCTGCGCGCCGAACACCTTGTACGGGCTGGCGTCCACGAGACCGAGCTGGCCCAGCTCGCGGAAACCCTTGTCCACCTTGGTCAGCTGCGAACCGGAGGCGATCGGCACGACGATCTGCGGCGGGATGCGCCAGCCGAGCTGCTCGGCGACCTCGAAGGCCAGCGTCTTCGAGCCTTCCGAGTAGTACGGCCGGACGTTCACGTTCACGAACGCCCACTTCGGGTGCTCGCCGGCGAGCTCGGTGGCGAGGCGGTTGACGTCGTCGTAGTTGCCGTCGACGGCGATCAGGTCGCCGTCGTAGACCGCGGTGGTGAGGATCTTCGCGCGCTCGAGGGTCTTCGGGATCAGCACGACCGACCGCCAGCCCGCGCGGGCCGCGGCGGCGGCCGTCGCGTTGGCCAGGTTGCCGGTCGACGGACACGCGAGCACCTCGAACCCGAACTCGCGGGCCGCGGCCAGCGCGACGGCGACGACGCGGTCCTTGAACGAGTGCGTCGGGTTGCCGGTGTCGTCCTTGACCCACAGCCGCTTGAGGCCGAGCTCCTTGGCCAGGCGGTCGGCGCGGATCAGCCGGGTGGCACCGGGCTCGGTGTTCGGGATCTCTTCGACGTTGGACGGAACCGGGAGGAGCTTCTTGTAGCGCCAAATGTTCTTGGGGCCGGCCTCGATGTCTTCGCGGCGGACGCGGCCGAAGTCGTAAGCGACCTCGAGCGGCGAGAAGTCCTCGGCGGAGACGAACTCGGGGGCGAGCGGCTGCCGGTGGCCCTCTTCCTTCGACACCAGTTCGACGGCGGGACCGAGATCCGGGGTCTTCGTGGTGGAGGTCGTTCCGAGGGTTGCGGTCATCGCGAGGTTCCTTCCTCATCTGCCCCGCCGAAGCGGGCCGGAATTGGCACCGTGATCGTCAGCTACCCCGCGATCGCGGGATGACGGGCTGTACGCCGGTTGCCGGGGCTTCGTCGGGCCGTTCCCTCTGCCCCTCTGGATGAGCGGTATTCGGTTGTCGGCGCGCACCAGAACGAGCGCTGCCTCGAAGACACCGTACGACATGACGCTCGAGCCGTGCCATGGTGGCCGCTCGACATCACCGGAGCGGGCGCACGACACCGCAAGTGAGAGGATCGTCGGCGTGACCGCGCAAGCCACCGCCCCGGCCCCGCTGCTCCTGGTCCTCGGCGAGGAAGAACTGCTGATCGAGCGCGCCGTCCGCGACACGCTCACCGCGGCCCGCGCGATCGATGCCACGGCCGAGCTGACCCGGGTCCGGGTGTCGGATCTCACAGCCCCCGAGCTGGCCGAACTCGTCAGCCCGTCGCTGTTCAGCGAAGGCCGCGTGATCGTCCTGGAGTCGGCGCAGGACATCTCGCAGGAGCTGGCCGACGCGGTGGCGTCGTACCTGAAGGACCCGGCGGACGGCGTCGTGCTGGTCGTCGTGCACACCGGTGGTGGCCGCAGCAAGGCCGGCAAGACGCTCCCGGCGGCGTTGAAGAAGGCCGGCGCCGAGGTCACGGAGTGCCCGAAGATGACCAAGCCGGCCGAACGCGAACAGTTCGTGCGGCACGAGGTGCGCCGGGCCGGCGGCAAGATCGACCCGGCGGGGGTCGCCGCGCTGATCGACGCCGTGGGCTCCGACCTGCGAGAACTCTCCTCGGCGGCGACGCAGCTGGTGGCGGACGCCGGCGGGAGCGTCGACGCGGAGGCGGTCCGCCGCTACCACCGCGGCCGCGCGGACGTGACCGGGTTCGCGGTCGCGGAGAAGGCGGTGAGCGGCGACCGTTCGGCGGCGCTGGAGTCGTTGCGCTGGGCGATGCAGCTGGGTGTTCCGCACGTCCTGGTGGCGGACGCACTGGCCGACGCGGTCCGCACGATCGCCCGGGTCTCGGGCGCGGGCCGCGGCAACCCGAACCAGCTGGCCGGCGAGCTGGGCATGCCGCCGTGGAAGATCCGCAAGGCCCAGGGCCAGGTCCGCGGCTGGAACCAGGACGGCCTGGCGACGGCGATGCGGGTGGTGGCGAGGCTGAACGCCGAGGTCAAGGGCGTGGCGGCGGACCCGGGCTACGCCCTGGAGCGCGCGGTCCTCCAGGTAGCGGCGGCCAAGGGCGACCGCTGACCGCGGGGAGGTTCGCGCTGCTCAGGCCGCCGCGGCTCGACGAGCGCAGATCCCCGCACCCCCGCAACGCCGGACCCCGGGCCCCGCGACCCCGGACCCCGCAACCCCCACACCGACCGCCGAGAGCCGCCACCGATTCGCGGCGCCGCCCTCCGTCGCGCGAAGCCGCCACCCGGGCATGAAGAAAGCCCCGGCCGAAGCCGGGGCTTTCCCAGAAATCAACCAGCTCAGAGCGAGTTGACGCGCTTCGCCAGCGCCGACTTCTTGTTGGCGGCCTGGTTGGCGTGGAGCACGCCCTTCGAGACGGCCTTGTCCAGCTTCTGGGCGGCGTCGCGCTGCAGCTCCGTGGCCTTGGCCTTGTCGCCGGCCTCGGCGGCTTCGCGGACCTTGCGGATCGCGGTCTTCACCGAGGACCGGATCGCCTGGTTGCGCTGACGCGCCTTCTCGTTCGTCGTGATGCGCTTGATCTGCGACTTGATGTTGGCCATAGGGCAACTCCTGTTTCACTCGGTGAGATCGCCGCCGCGCTGAAGTGGCCCCGCGAAAAGCGGGTTTCCTCCATGACGGAATGCCGCACGGGCAGCGAGCGACCACTTTAACAGCCGGGCCGCGGGCACCCGGAGCCGGGAGTACCGTGGGCGGCGGTAGTGCCTAGGGTTCCGTCGCCGGTCCGCACGCCCGCACCACACAACCAGGAGCCGGCGGGTCTGGTCCGAGCGGCACCGTCGGCGGGCCCGGACGGCCGGTCGTTCATCTGACGGGGCAAAAGCCTGGAGGACCCGGTTTTCGCGCGCGCGAAAACCCGAAGGGGTCCGATGAACACCACCGCCCTGTCCTTCGTCCTCGTCGCGGCCGTCGTGCACGCCGCGTGGAACCTGGCCGCCAAGCGGATCTCCTCCGGGGGCACCCAGTTCGTCTGGCTCTACTACACCGCTTCCGCGGTCGTCCTCCTGCCGGTGACGGTCGTGCTGCTGGTCGTCGAGCCGCAACGTCCACAGTGGAGCTGGCTGGGGGCCGCGGTGGTCACGTCCGTGCTGCACATCGCCTACGGCATCGTGCTGCAGCGCGGGTACCGCGTCGGCGACCTCTCCGTCGTCTACCCCGTCGCGCGGGGCACCGGGCCGCTGCTGTCGGTGCTGGCCGCCGTCCTCGTGCTCGGCGAACGCCCCGGCCCACTGGGCCTGCTCGGCGCGTTCCTGGTCATCGCCGGGGTGCTGGTGATCAGCACCGGCCGCGGGGGAGGCGACCCGCGGGCCGTCAGAGCCGGCATCCTCTACGGCCTCCTGACCGGCGCCGTCATCGCCGGCTACACCCTCTGGGACGCGCACTCGGTGACCGGCCTCGGCGTGCCGCCCGTCGTCTACTTCGGCCTCGGCTCGGTCCTGCAGAGCGTGCTGCTCGCGCCCGGTGCCCTGGCCGGCCGCGCCGAGGTGACGCGGATCTGGCGCGAGCAGCGGCGTGAGGTGCTGGTCGTCGCGCTCCTTTCGCCGATCGCGTACATCCTCGTGCTGTTCGCCCTCACGATGGCGCCGGTCAGCCTGGTCGCGCCCGCCCGGGAGCTGAGCATCGTGCTCGGTGGCCTCGCCGCCTGGCTGGTGCTGGGCGAACAGGACGCCGTGCGGCGGCTCGCCGGCTCGGTGATCGTGCTGTCCGGCATCGCCGCGATTGCGGCCGCCTGAGCGCGTCCGGTAGGGATGGTCGGATGGAAGTCCTGAAGAGCCGGCTGCTGATCCGCCCGCGCGACGTCGACGCGACGACGGCGTTCTACCGAGACACCCTCGGCCTGGCCGTGGAGCGTGAGTTCCCCGGCGGCACGGTGTTCTTCCTCGGGCACGGCTCCGTGGAGGTCTCCGGCCGGGGCGAGTCGGGTTCGTCGCCCGATCTCGTGCTCTGGCTGCAGGTCCGCGACCTGGCCGGCACCCTGGCCGAGCTGAAGGCGAAGGGCCTGGAACCGGTGCGGGACGCCCAGCGCGAGCCCTGGGGCCTCGACGAGGCCTGGATCGCCGATCCGGACGGCACGCGGATCGTGCTGGTCGAGGTGCCCGAAGGTCACCCGATCCGCACGGACACCCGCTAGGCGGGCTTGACGGCGCGCAGCTGCGCGGCCAGCGCGGCGAAGCCGGGCGGGTCCCAGGTCCAGGTCTGCAGGTCGGCGAAGCCCGCTTCGGCGGCTTCGTCGGCCAGGACGTGCCTGCTCACGGGCAGCCACTTCTCGTGCGCGGACAGCAGCAGCCGCCCGCCGGGGCGCAGGACCCGGATCAGCTCGGCGAACCCGGCCGCGCGGTCGGCCCAGAACATGACGTTGTTGACGGTCAGCACCACGTCAACGGACCCGTCGGGCTCGCCGGTGCGCGCCGCCGATCCCTCGCGCAGCTCGGCGCGGTCGCCGCAGCGCTCGTGGCACAGCCCGAGCATCTCGGGGGAGGGGTCGACGCCGATGGTGCGCCCGGCCAGCCGCGCGGCGGCGTCCAGGCCGACGCCGGGGCCGGGCCCGACGACCAGGACGGTCTCGTCCGGCTCGATCCGGGCCAGGTCGACGACGCGCTGCTCGGTGGCGGCGTTGCCCCGCGCCATCACCCAGCCGCCGAGGCGGCCGAGCGGGCCGGAGGGGTGACCGAACGCACGGTCGAGAACGCGGGCGAAGCCGCTGGTCCCCGGCTGGGGAGGGGGTGCCGGCTGGTGCGAAGTGCTCATACTTCGAGGGCACCACGGATCACGGGAGCCCGCATCGGGGATGACCCCCACTGGCACCCGGAGGGCCATGGGAGCATAGAGGTGGCCATCCCCGACTTTCCGAGGACTCATTCGAGTGACAGCGCTCAACAAGTTCGCCGACACGACCTTCACGGCTCCGGAGCTCATCCGGAACTTCTGCATCATCGCGCACATCGACCACGGCAAGTCCACCCTGGCCGACCGCATGCTGCAGCTCACCGGCGTCGTGGAAGAGCGGGCCATGCGCGCGCAGTACCTCGACCGGATGGACATCGAACGCGAGCGCGGCATCACGATCAAGGCGCAGAACGTCCGGCTGCCCTGGAAGGTCGACGGGCAGGACCACGTCCTGCACATGATCGACACCCCCGGCCACGTCGACTTCACCTACGAGGTCTCCCGGGCGCTGGAGGCGTGCGAAGGCGCGGTCCTGCTGGTCGACGCCGCGCAGGGGATCGAGGCCCAGACGCTGGCCAACCTGTACCTCGCGCTGGAGAACAACCTCCAGATCATCCCGGTGCTCAACAAGATCGACCTGCCCTCGGCCGACCCCGACAAGTACGCGGGTGAGCTGGCCCACATCATCGGCTGCGAGCCGGACGACGTCCTGCGGGTCTCGGCCAAGACCGGCATGGGGGTCGGCGCGCTGCTCGACGAGGTCGTGAAGTCGGTCCCGGCACCGCAGGGCGACGCCGACGCGCCGGCGCGGGCGATGATCTTCGACTCGGTCTACGACACCTACCGCGGCGTCGTCACCTACATCCGGGTGGTCGACGGCAAGATCACCCCGCGCGAGCGCATCAAGATGATGTCCACCGGCGCCACCCACGAGCTCCTGGAAGTCGGCATCATCTCGCCGGAACCGAAGGCCAGCAAGGGACTCGGCGTCGGCGAGGTCGGCTACCTGATCACCGGGGTGAAGGACGTCCGGCAGTCCAAGGTCGGCGACACCGTGACGTCCGAGCGCCACGGCGCCAAGGAGGCGCTGGCGGGCTACCGGGAACCGAAGCCGATGGTCTACTCCGGGCTGTACCCGGTGGACGGCTCCGACTACCCCGAGCTGCGCGAGGCGCTGGACAAGCTCCAGCTCAACGACGCCGCGCTCGACTACGAGCCGGAGACGTCGGTGGCGCTCGGCTTCGGCTTCCGCTGCGGCTTCCTCGGCCTGCTGCACCTGGAGATCACGCGCGACCGGCTCGAGCGCGAGTTCGGCCTCGACCTGATTTCGACGGCGCCCAACGTGGTCTACGACGTGGTGCTGGACGACGGCAAGGAAATCCACGTCACCAACCCGTCGGACTGGCCGACCGGGAGCAAGATCGACAAGGTGCTGGAGCCGGTCAGCAAGGTCAGCATCCTCGCGCCGTCGGAGTTCATCGGCACGATCATGGAGCTGTGCCAGAACAAGCGCGGCCAGCTGCTCGGCATGGACTACCTGTCCGAGGACCGGGTCGAGCTGCGGTACAACATGCCGCTGGGCGAAATCATCTTCGACTTCTTCGACACGCTGAAGTCGCGTACGCGTGGTTACGCGTCACTGGACTACGAAGAGGCCGGCACGCAGGCGGCGGACCTCGTCAAGGTGGACATCCTGCTGCAAGGCGAGGGCGTGGACGCCTTCTCCGCGATCGTGCACAAGGACGACGCCTACAACTACGGCAACCGCATGGTGAACCGCCTTCGCGAGCTGATCCCGCGCCAGAACTTCGAAGTGCCCATCCAGGCGGCGATCGGCGCCCGGATCATCGCGCGCGAAACGATCCGCGCGATCCGCAAGGACGTTCTGGCCAAGTGCTACGGCGGTGACATTTCGCGCAAGCGCAAGCTGCTGGAGAAGCAGAAGGAAGGCAAGAAGCGGATGAAGACCGTGGGCCGGGTCGAGGTGCCGCAGGAAGCTTTCGTCGCCGCACTGTCCACTGAGGACTCCGGGAAGAACAAGAAGTAACGCTTTCGGGTGAACGGCGGTCGCGGGGTCCCCGCGGCCGCCGTTTTTGTCAGTGTCTCCTGGTGTGCTCTGGTCAAGGCAACGGAAGGAGGGCACGGTGGACGACACCCGGTGCCTCGAGGAACTGACGCAGGACGGGCGAAGGCATGAACTCATCGACGGGACGTTGGTGGTGACCCCGATGCCGGGGCGGCGCCACCAAAAGGTCGTGGGCAGGCTGTGGGTAGCACTCGACGCCGCGTGCTCCGACGGGTTCGATGTGGTTGCCGCGCCGTTCGCGATCCGGCTGTCCGAGCAGCTCGAACTGCAACCGGATGTCCTGGTCGGCCGGATCGATGATTTCACCGAGGACGATCTCCCGGTGCCGCCGGTACTGGCGGTCGAGGTGCTGTCGCCGAGCACGGCGATCCACGACCTCAACACCAAGAAGGCGGTCTACGAGCGGCTCGGCACTCCCAGCTACTGGGTGATCGACCCGGGAGACCCCGGGCTGACGGTGTTCGAGCTGGACGAGGACGGGCGCTACCAGCAGGTGGCCAAGGCAGCGGGCGACGAGGTGCTCGAAGTCGAGCGGCCGTTCCCGGTGCGGATCGTGCCACGGGAGCTGCTGGGCCGCCTCGGCTGACCGCGGTCAGCGGATGCGGGGCGTGCCGCGCAGCTGGGCGTGCAGCTGCCGGTTTCGCAACTCCTTCCGCAGCCGGTCGACCACCGCGTCGAACAGGGCCGGGTCGAGGATCGCCGTCTGCTCGAACTGCCGTCGCTGCGGCGGCGCCGGTGCGAGCCGGCCCCGGGGTGCGTACCGCTGCACCGAGCTCTCGACGCCTTCGCCGGTGACCAGGTCGACCCAGAGGGCGTCGCGCAGTACGCCGTCGCCGAAGCGGGCCGAACGGCGAGTGGCGACGTCGGCGATCTGCGACCACGGGATCAGCCGCGTGCTGAGCGTGCCCGCGGGCAGGCGGAGGCCTTCGTCGCCGACGGTGAGGTCCCGCAGACCCGCGAAGCCGCGTTTGCGCATGCGGACGCGAGACACCCGGAAGGCCACGACGGCGAGGAGCACGGTCGCCGCGTAGGCGCCCCCGATCAGCCACGGCGAGAGGCCGCGCACCAGGCCGGCGGCGAGGACCGCGCCGAAGCCGGCGTCGGCGACGAGGAGCACGCCGATCAGCACCTTGACCGGCGTGGTGACGCGGGACCGGGACTCGGACAACGGGTCGACTCCTGGGGCCGGGCGGGTCAGGGGTTGCCGATGATCCGGTCGGCCGTCACGAACACCGCGACCCGCCGCTCTTCGGCCATCACGCGGTCGTACTCGTCCCAGTCGTCGTGGGTGCCGGTGGCGGCGATGAAGACGTCGCGCAGGAGCTTCGGCAGGCCCGCGGCGTCGAAGGCCGGGTCGGGGTCGTCCGGCCCGATGAGGTGGGTGGCGCCGGTGACCGACACCCAGTTCCAGCCGCGGCGGAAGGTCACGGTCGCGTGCCCGGACCGCCGCAGCAGCGCGAGCTTGTGCGCCCGCCCGACGGCGACGTACGCGACCCCGGGCGCGCCGGTCAGCGGGTCCGCGAAGACACCGGCGTTGACGACGGAGGAGTGCACGGTGCCGTCGGCCCGCGTCGTCGCGACGGTGGCCAGGCCGTTTTCCCGCAGCGACAGCGTGCGAACCTGCTCGAGATCAACGCTCATGCCCCAAACCTAACCCGCCGGACCGATCGCGTGGTCCGGTTTCACCGGGTGCAGTGCGGTGCTGACCGTCCGCACAGGCCGCCGGCCGGGAAAATCGTTGTCCACGTGCCGGAGCGCGGTGGTAGACAGTCGCCGTGCCCGACACCCTGGACTTCCCCGCTCTGCTGCGCCTGATCGACGAACGCTCGGCCGCCTTCCGTGCCGCGGTCGCCGCCGCACCCGGCCTCGACGTGCGCGTGCCGACGTGTCCCGAGTGGACGCTGGCCGACCTGGTGCGGCACCTGGGCGAGGGGCGCCGCACCTGGGCGGCCACCATCGCCGCCGGGCCGGACGCCACGGCGAAGTCCGCCCCGCCGGACGCCCCGGCCCCGCCTCGGGAGCGCGAAGCCCTGCTGGCCTGGTCGGCGGCGTCGACGCGGGAGCTGCTGGACGCGTTGCGGGAGGCCGGCCCGGATCGCCGGTGCTGGGCGTGGTGGGGCAAGTCGCAGTCGCCGCTGACCTGCGGTGCCGTCGCCCGGCGCCAGCTCCACGAGATCGCCGTGCACACCTACGACGCCCAGGTCACCGCCAACGCGCCGCAGCCGGTACCGGACGAGGTGGCCCTCGACGGCGTCGAGGAGTTCCTGCTCACCTTCTGCACGACGACGGTCGCCTGGCCGCACGCGCCCGCCGCCGCCGACTACCACGCCACCGAGGGCCGTTCCTGGCGCCACTGGCTCTCCGCCGACGGCGCCCGGGCCGCCCGCCTGACCGCGCCGACCACCGACGAGGGCGCGGCCACCGCCTCCGCCCGAGGCACGGCCGGCGAACTGGTCCTCGCCTTGTACGGCCGCATCCCGTTGGACTCCCTCGACCTCGACGGCGACCGGCGTCTCTTCGACCAGCTCGTGGACTGGGACCCGGAGCGGTAGGTCAGCAGGCGCCGTTGTCGGTCCACACGCCCCACTGGCCCGTCGTACCCGGCTCCTCGCCCTGCGTCCACCACCCCGCTGTCCACTTGTGACCGTTGTGCGACACCACGTTCCCGCCCGGGTACACCTGCGACGCGGTCCAGGCCGGGGCCGTGCAGGTGCCCGGGTTCGTCGTCCCTCCCGTGTCCCACGAGACCTGCGACGACCGGTAGAAGCCGATGCCCTGCGCCACCCAGCGCGGGGCCTGCGCGCCCAGGCGGATGCGGAACGCCGTCCAGTCGTGCGTCGACCACGGGGACCAGCCCAGCTCGGCGTGCGCCGCCAACCGGGGGAAGGCCAGGTAGTCGATGTCGGCCGGCTTCGTGACCGTCTCCGCCCACAGCGGCGACTCCACCCCGCGGACCGCGGACTCGCCCACCCCGGACAGGTACGCGCCCGGGTTCCAGCCGTAGGCGTCCTGGACCTCGATGTACCCCGCCCACGACAGGCCGATCGGGCTCGAGCTGTTGTACTTCATGTCCAGGTAGGCCTTGTTCGCCGGCGACAGGATCACCTTGCTGCCACGCGAAACCGCCGTCGACACCCCCGCGTCCGAGGTGGACGTTCCCCAGAACTGCGGGGAAGCCGACGCGGGCAGGGACGCCTTCGCGATGTCGTGCCAGCCCACCACCGACTTGCCCGTCGCCGCCACCAGGGGGAGCACCTTGGTCACGAACGTCACGTAGTCCGCCGCCGACGTCGAGGAGGCTTCGTCGCCGCCGATGTGGATGTACTGGCCGGGCGTCAAAGCCGCCAGTTCGCGCAGGACGTCCGCGATGAACGTGTACGTGATGTCCTTCGAGATGCACAGCGAGCTGTAGCCGACCGCCGTGTCCGTCCGCAGCGCCGGCGCCACCCCGTCGCAGTTCAGCTCCGCGTACGACGCCAGCGCCGCGTTCACGTGCCCGGGCATGTCGATCTCCGGGATGATCGTGATGTGGCGCGAGGCCGCGTAGTTCACGATCTCCGTGTACTGCGCCTTCGTGTAGTAGCCGCCCGCGCCGCCGCCGACCTGGGTGCTCCCGCCGTAGGTCGCCAGGCGGGGCCAGCTGTCGATCTGGATGCGCCAGCCCTGGTCGTCGGCCAGGTGCAGGTGCAGGTTGTTGATCTTGTACTGGGCGAGCTGGTCGAGGTACCGCTTGACCGTCGACACGGGGTGGAAGTGCCGGGCGACGTCGAGCATCGCGCCGCGGTAGCCGAACCGCGGGTAGTCGACGATCGTCGCGCCCGGGACGCTCCACGGGCCGGTCTGGGCGGTGGGGCTTTCCACCTTGCCCGGCAGCAGCTGACGCAGGGTCTGGACGCCCGCGAAGAGCCCGTCGGCCGTTTGCGCGCGCACGGTGACCGAAGACGCCGTCGACACGAGCTGGTAGCCCTGCGCGCCGACGGAAGCCGGTGCGCCGCTCAGCAGCAGCGCGATGCTGTCGGCCGGCACGGACGCCGGGGCGTCCGACACCGGCAGCGCGAAGCCGGTCGACGGCCGCAGCACCCCGGCCAGGTAGGCGCCGACGTCCTTGGCCGGCGCCGAGCCGGCTTCGGTGACGATCTTCGTCGTCGAGACCAGCGGGAAGGTGACCCCGGCCGCCGGGGCGACCGAGACCGGCACGGGCACGATCGACTGCAGGGCCGGCGTGGCCGCCGCGGCCGGCGCGAGCTGGGCGGCGGTCGTACTGGCGCCGATCAGCGCCAGCACGGCGAGCGCGCGGCCGAGCCGCCGCGCGAAGGGAGTCTTCACCGGGGACCTCCTGGCGGGAAGGGCGCGACATCGCCGTCGCACCTGCCCGGATCGTCGCATTTCCGGCGGCCGTGGTCTAGACCAGTCTGGGTGGTTAAGCTCGCGCGGTGACGCGGGACTTTGCGCCGGGGTCGCCGTTCGCGCTGCTTTCGAGCACCGAGACGGCCGCCTGGTACGCCTACATGAAGGTGCACCTCCGCCTGGAGTACGAGCTCAACCGGCAACTGCGCGCCGACAGCGGGATCTCCCTCGCCGACTACCACGTGCTGGTCGCCCTCACGAGTGAGCCCGGCGGCCGGATGCGGGTCACCGACCTGGCGGTCCGCATCGGCTGGGAGCGCAGCAGGCTTTCGCACCACCTCAAGCGGATGCGGGACCGCGGGCTGGTCGCGACCGGCACGGCCGCCGAGGATCGCCGGGCCACCGAGGTGATGCTGTCCGAAGCCGGCTGGGAATCGTTGCGGCGAGCCGCGCCGGACCACGTCGAGTTCGTGCGCAAGGCCTTCCTCGACGCGCTCCAGCCCGGCGAGCTGACGCAGCTGACGACCTTGCTCGACCGGATCTACGACACGCTGGTCGAGCACGGCACCCTGCCGCGGCCGGAGGACCACCCCTGACAGTTGCGTGACATGTCACGTAATATGGCCGCGAGCCTAGGAAAGGGTGCGCGATGGCGACGGTGGCCGAGCTGATGGAAGCCAATCTGCTCAAGGTGTTCAACGAGCGCGACGACGACCGGCGGGCGAAGGCGATCGCCGCGATCTACGCGGCCGACGTCGAGTTCGCCGATCCCGAAGGTGTGGTGACCGGGCACGAAGACCTGAACGCCAAGGCGAAGGGGCTGCTGGAGCAGTCCCCGGGGTTCGTCTTCGCGCCGGCGGGCCCGGTCCTGGTGAACCACGACCTGGGCCACCTCGCCTGGGAGCTCGGGCCGGAAGGCCGGCCGCCGGTTGTGCGGGGGATCGACGTCGCCCTGGTCGAGGACGGGCGCATCAAGAAGCTCTACACCGTGCTGCTGCCGGACTGAGGCCGTTAGGCTCAGTGGCATGTTCGACGAGCTGACGTTCCCGGTCATCGCCGCCCCGATGGCGGGCGGGCCGACCACCCCCGAGCTGGTCGCCGCGGTCACCGAGGCAGGGGGGTTCGGCTTCCTGTCGGCCGGCATGCTCACGCCCGCGGCGTTCGCCGCGCAGATCGACCGCACGCGGGAGCTCACCCAGGGCGCGTTCGGCGTCAACCTCTTCGTCCCGCAGCCCGACACCGGCGCCGACGTTTCCGCGCACCGCGAGCGCCTGGAGGCCTTCGCCCGCGAGTACGACGTCGAACTCGGCGAACCGAAGTGGGACGACGACGCGTACCCCGCGAAGCTGGACGTCGTGCTCGAGAAGCGGGTTCCCGTCGTCTCGTTCACGTTCGGGCCGCCGTCACCTTCGGACATCACCAGGCTCAAGGAGGCCGGCAGCCAAGCGGTCGTCACCGTGACCACGCCCGAGGCCGCGCAGCGGGCCGCCGATCTCGGTGCCGACGCGCTCGTCCTGCAGGGCTTCGAAGCGGGCGGGCACCGGAGCCTGTTCACCGACGACGCGGGCCGGCCCGGCGGCGGCGCCGAATACGGCGTCCTCGCGCTGCTGCGGCTCGTCGCCGCCCGCGTCGACCTGCCGCTGATCGCGGCCGGGGGCCTGGTGCACGGCGCGGACGTCGCCGCCGTGCTCGCCGCGGGAGCCGTCGCCGCCCAGCTGGGCACGGTCTTCCTGCGCGCCGACGAAGCCGGGACGTCCGAGGCCCACCGCAAGGCCCTCGCCCTCGCCGAGCGCGAGACGGCGTTCACGCGCGCCTTCAGCGGCCGCCCCGCGCGCGGGCTGGTCAACAGGTTCATGGACGCGTTGTCCGAAGGCGCGCCCGCGGCCTACCCGCAGCTGAACAGCCTCGCCGGGCCGGTGCGCAAGGCGGCGGCGAAGGCCGGCGACCCGGAAGGGATCTCGCTGTGGGCGGGCCAGACGTACCCGCTCGCCTACGACGCGTCGGCCGCCGTCATCCTCGAACGGCTGAAGGTCGAGGCGCGCGCCGCCGCCGCCCGCCTCGACCGGATCCGCTAGTCCGTCTTCTCGGCCTCGACGCCGGTGCCGGGAGTGCGGTTCAAGAGCGAGTGCCGCCGGCTGTAGAGGAAGTAGATGACCATGCCGATCGCGAACCAGATCGCGAACCGGATCCAGGTCGCCGGCTGCAGGAACGTGATCAGCCAGATCGAGAACACGATGCCGATCGCGGGGACCACCGGCATGCCGGGCGTCTTGAACGTCCGCGGCAGGTCCGGCTGCTTGTAGCGCAGCACGATCACCGCGACGCAGACGACGACGAACGCGAGCAGGATGCCGATGTTCGTCAGTTCCGCGGCCTCGCCGATCGGCAGCACGCCGGCGATGATCGCGGACGCGCCCCCGAGGATCCACGTCATGCGGCTCGGCACCTGGCGCTTCGCGTTCGTCTTCCCGAACCACGGCGGGAGCAGGCCGTCGCGGCTCATCGAGTAGCCGACGCGGGTGGCACCCATCAGGAACGTGAACAGCACGGTGAGGATACCGATGATGGCGCCGATCGCGATCACCGTGGCCAGCCCGGAGAGGCCGACCGACTTGAACGCCGTCGAGAAACCGCTCTTCGGGTCGATCTCGGTGTACTTCTGCATGCCGGTCAGCACCAGGCAGGCCAGCACGTACAGCACCATCGAGATGGCCAGCGAGTAGATGATCGCCTTCGGCATGTGCCGCGTCGCGTCCTTCGACTCCTCCGCGGCGGTGCTCATGGCGTCGTAGCCGAAGACGGCGAAGAAGACCGTCGCCGCGCCGGTCACCGCGCCGCCGAAGCCGGCCGGGGCGAACGGCGTGTAGTTGCCGGTCTTGACGTAGAAGAAGCCGACCAGGATGACCACCAGCACGATCAGGACCTTGACCCCGACCATCACCGTCTCGAACCGGGCGGCGCTGCGGATGCCGCGGTTGAGCAGGTACGCGATCAGCAGGCACAGCAGCGCGGCGAACAGGTCGACCTTGTGGCCCGGGCCGGTGCCGGGGGCACCGAGCATCCAGGCGGGCAGGTCGAGGCCGAGCTGGCCGAGCAGGAAGCTGAAGTAGCCGGAGATGCCGATCGCCACCACCGCCACGATCGCGGTGTACTCCAGCAGCAGGTCCCAGCCGATGAACCAGCCGACGACCTCGCCGAGCACCGCGTACCCGTACGTGTAGGCCGAACCGGCCTTCGGGATCAGGCCCGCGAACTCGGCGTAGGAGAACGCGGCCGCGGCGCTCGCGACGCCGGCGATGAGGAACGAGATGAGCACGGCCGGCCCGACGCCCGGGATGCCGGCCGAGTCGTCGCCGTGCGCGACGCTGCCGGCGAGGGCGAAGATCCCCGCGCCGATGATGCCGCCGATGCCGATGGCGGTCAGCTGCCACAGCCCCAGAGTGCGGTTGAGGCCGCCGCTTTCCGGAGTGTCCTGGATCTGGTCGATCGGCTTGCGCCGGAAGATGCCGGAGCCGGCACCCACTGGAGCGGACATCATCGTCTCCCGAACGTCGCGGTGGACGGGTCCGGATCACGGACCCAACGCCGGAACCTACCGCCAACTCCGCGTTAAGACAGTGTGAGCCGCTCAGCCCGCCGCGGTGTCTTCGCTCACGGCCTCGACCGCGCGCTTGGCCTGGGTGGTCCGGACCGCGCTCGCCGCGAAGTAGGTGAGCAGCTCCGCGACCTCCACCGGGTCGTCCAGCTGCGGGCAGTGCCCCCAGTCCTCGCGCACCAGCAGCCTGCTGTGCGGCACGAGTGTGTGCAGCTGCCGCCCGGACGCCGCGGTGACGAGCTTGTCCTTGCCGCACGCGACGACGAGCAGCGGCACCTTCACCGACTCGAGCCGGTAGGCGTCGGCGAGCTCCGCGACGAGCTGGCGGGCCTGCTCCAGCCGGCTCTTGGTCGCGCGGTAGTCCGGGAAGAGCGCGGTGAAGCGCTGCACCTGCATCGCGTCGGCCGCGGTCGAGTCGGCGTAGAGCAGCCGTGGGACGAGCTGCTCGGCGACCTTGCGGACCAGGAAGCCCGGTACCGGGACCGGCAGCGCGGAGTAGAGCCGCAGCGGAAACGGGTAGCGCGCGACGGTCCGGATCAGCCACGAGTCGACGAACCCGGGTGCGGCGATCGAGACGACGCCGGAGATCGGCAGTCTGCTGTTCTGGGCCGCCCGCAGGCTCATGGTGCCGCCGAGGGAGTTGCCGGCCAGCACGACCGAGCCGAGCACGGCCTGCTCGCGGACGACGGCGGTGGTGAACGCGTCGAGCTGCGGCAGCATCGGGCCGGGTCGCAGCGGCTGTGCGTCCCCGAACCCGGGTAGATCCACCGCGACCGCCGGGATCCCGGCGGCCGCGAGCTGCTCCAGGGCGGGGCGCCACGTGTCGGCGCTGTCGCAGTAGCCGTGCAGCAGCACCAGGCGCGGCGCGGACGGCCGGACGTGGGGCGTGGCCGCGCGGCGGCGCAGCGAGCGGCGGGGGAGCTCCGGGTCCGGGGCGAGGTCCCCGACCTCCAGGACACGGGTGCGGACACCGGCGTAGCGCCGGAAGGAGACCCGGATCGGGTCCGGGTCGCTGCTGGACCGGCCGCCCGGTCCAGCCGAGTCGGGCCGCTTCGTCGCGGTCATGACTACAGAATACCTTGCGACCATTGGGTTTTGGTCGAATTCAGGTGCTAACGACCAGGTCTCGAACTGAGTACGTTGGAGGTTCACCGAATGCGGAGCTGGGCGGAACAAGACGATCCGCCCAGCTCAGCGGCCTCTACCGGGTGAAGACGATCTTGCCGGCGGTGTCGCCGTCGAGCATCGCCCGGAACCCCTTAGGGGCCTCGGCGAAGGGCAGTTCGGCGCCGATCTGGGGCCGGACCCCGGTCAGATCGAGGTAGGCGAGCAGATCCGAGAGCTCGTCCCGGGTGCCCATGGTCGACCCGGCGACGTGCAGCTGGAGGAAGAAGACGCGCTGCAGCTCCGCGCCCGCGTCCGGGCCGCTGGTCGAGCCGGAGACCACGATGATCCCGCCCGGCTTGAGTGATTTGACCGAATGCGACCACGTCGCCTTGCCGACGGTCTCGAACACCGCGTCGACGCGTTCGGGCAGCCGCGCGCCCGACTCGAACGTCTGGTGCGCGCCCAGGCTCGAGGCGAGCGCGCGCTTCTCCTCGCTGCGGCCGGTCACCCAGACCCGGAACCCGGCGGCGCGGCCGAGCTGCACCAGCGCCGTCGAGACGCCGCCGGAGGCGCCCTGCACGAGCATCGTCCGGCCCGGCCGCAGCCCGGACTTCACGAAGAGCATCCGGTAGGCGGTCAGCCAGGCCGTGCCCATGGTCGCGGCCTCGGCGAAGCTGAGCGCGGCGGGCTTCGGGACGACGTTGCGGGCCGGCACGACGACCTGGTCGGCGAAGGTGCCCTGGTGCTTCTCGGTGAGCAGCGTCCGCTTCGGGTCGAGGGTGTCGTCGCCCTGCCAGCCCGGCGCGTTGATCACGGAGTGGAGCACGACCTCGGAGCCGTCGTCGAGGGTGCCCGCGCCGTCGCAGCCGAGGATCATCGGGAACTGCTCGGGCTTGATCCCGACGCCGCGGAGCGTCCAGAGGTCGTGCATGTTGAGGCTGGCCGCCTTGACGTGCACGCGGACCCAGCCGTCCGGCACGTCGGGTTCGGGTCGCTCGCCGACGACGAGCGAGTCCAGGGGGCTGTCGGCGTTGGGTTCCTGCGCGTACACGGCGAACATGCATCGCAACGTACCGCCCCAGGGGCGCGAGGGCAGTGGAGCGCGCGTAGGCTCACACCGTGTTCAACGGGCTTGCCGACTGGTGGGACGGGGTTGAGCTCTGGCTCGCCCAGGCCTGGTTCCCGGTCCAGTTCGTGCTGGTCATGGTGGTCGTCGTGCCGCTGTGCCTGGCCGCCGCGTGGGTGCTCGACAAGCTCGTCGGGCTCTTCGCCCACTGGCTCGCTCCCGGGCGTGACGACGACCGCTCCGACACCCCGTCCTAGGCTGGCGCACCATGTTCAACCGAAGGCGGATCACCGCCGCCCTGATCGGGCTCCTCGTGCTGGTGCTGGGGGGCTGGCTGGTCAAGGACGCCGTCGGCGGTGCCGCGCCCGCGTCCCCCACCCCGAGCAGCTCGGCGAGCGCGCCCCCGAAGGGCTCCGCGGCCGTCCCCGGCACGGACTCCGGGCTGCCGGTCAAGGCGCTCTCGACCCTGCCGTCGCAGGCCGGCGACACGTGGAAGCTGATCGAAAAGGGCGGGCCGTACCCGTACCCGCGCAACGACGACGTCGTGTTCGAGAACCGCGAGAAGCGGTTGCCCGGCAAGAAGTCCGGCTACTACCACGAGTACACCGTGAAGACCCCGGGCAGCGCCGACCGCGGCGCGCGGCGGCTGATCACCGGGCAGGCGCACGAGCTGTACTACACCGGCGACCACTACGCGTCGTTCGTCGTCGTGGACCCGGCCCGATGAGCGCCTCGGAGCAGGCGAAGGCCGCCGCGGAAGAGGCCTTCGCGAGGGGCGCGTACCCGCACCTGGTGAACTCGCGGCCCACTGTGGACAAGGCCGGCACGCTCGGCGCGTTCGCCGACGCACTGTCCTTTCCGGACTACTTCGGCCACAACCTCGACGCGCTGTACGACTGCCTGACCGACCTGTCCTGGCTGCCGCCGGGGGAGCACGTGCTGATCTGGCCGGGCTCGGAGGCGTTGCGCAAGGCCGAACCCAAGACCTACCTGGCGATCCGCAGCGTGCTCTCGGACGCGCAGCGCGCGCTCGGGCCCAACGGGCGCAGCGCCGGTTCGTGGCGGCTCACGGTCGTGCTGCCGGACGCCTGAGCGGCGTCCCCGCGCGCTTGACCGGCGCGCTTTCGAGCGTCTGCACGCCGCGGATCCCGGCGACGTCGCCGTGAGGTTCGTGGTGGCGGTGGTGGCCACGGCGAACGACGTCTCCGGATGGCTCGCCAGCGCCTCGCCCGCCTCGGCCGGGTGCGCCGGCGACACCGTCAGCCAGAGCCGGGTTTCGGAGCGGAAGCCGAGTCGGACCAGCCGGTCGCCGCGGCCGGCGCGGTGTAACCGGCCTCGCCGCCGCTGACCGCGCCGGTGACGCGCAGGACGCCGGCGTCCCGCAGCCGCCGGTAGCGGCGGGCGACGGGCCTGCTCGCGCTGGTTCCGCGCAAGCGGGCCCGCGTCACGGCGTGACCCGAGCGCCCCAATGTGGCGTTGGGGCGCTTCAGTCTTGGGGGACCCAGCTCGGCTTGCGCTTCTGGGCGAAGGCCAGGATGCCCTCCTGACCCTCCTCACTGGCGAAGAACTTCGCCGACAGCCCGAGCATCTCCTCGAACCCCTCCGACGGCGTCGCCGGGCGGGGACGGCTCAGCAGCGCCTTCGTCTCGGCCAGCGCGGTCGGGCCGCCCGCCGCCAGCGCCTTCACGAAGCGGGCCACTTCGGCGTCGAGGTCGGACGTCGCCGAGTTCAGCAGGCCGATCTCCACCGCCCGGCGCGCGTCGAACGTGTCGCCCGTCAGGAACAGTTCGTGCGCCGCGCGGGGGTTCAAGCGCGGCAGGACGGTCAGCGAGATGACCGCCGGGACCACGCCGATGCGGACCTCCGAGAAGGCGAACGTCGCTTCCGGCACGGCCACCGCGATGTCGCACGCCGCCACCATGCCGATACCGCCGGCGCGGGCGGGGCCGGCCAGGCGGGCGACCACCGGCTTCGGACTGGTCCACAGCTGCTCGAGGATCTTCGGGAACTCGTTCACGCCCTGGTCGCCCGCGCCCGCGCCGCGGGCCTCCTTGAGGTCCATCCCCGCGCAGAACACCGGACCCGTGTGGGTGAGCACGATGACCCGCACGGCGTCGTCGGCGGCCGCCTTCGCCAGCGAGTCCGAAAGCTCGCGGCGCAATTGAGCCGACAGCGCGTTGCGGTTGTGCGGGGAGTCCAGGGTGATCGTGGCGGTGCCGCCCACCACGTCGTAGTGCACCAGTTCGTCAGCCATGACCGACACCCTTGCACACTCCCCGCGCGCCACCGGTGTTACGCGGGCCACCCCGCGGGCGGGAACCCGCGGGGCGGCGCACGGTCAGCCGATGGTGGTCGTGGTGAAGACGGGGCTGGGGTTGGGGAAGCACGCCGTCGGCGCGGTGAGGTCGCCGATGATCGTGCTCGCCACCGCCTTGAACGTCAGGCCCGGGTCGCTGTAGCTCGTGCCGGACAGCTTCGTCTCGATCGTGCCCGACTGGCCGGCGGTCAGGTGCGCCGTGACCGTGGGCAGTTCGAACGCGGCGCCGCCGGCGATCGGGCCGGGGAAGCTCAACGTCGCGACGCCGTTCGCGACCGCGATGGTCGGCGCCGTCGAGCCGAGCCCGGAGCCGCCGGTCAGGTCCGCGCTGACGTACGTGGAGTTCGCCGGGATCGGGAACTTCAACGCGAACGTGTTGATGTTCTTGACCTTGTTGCCGCTCACGTCGCTCGGGACGGTGTTCGGCGCCGGGTCGATGACGACGTCGAACGCACCGCCGGGCGCGACCGTGGCGGGCGCGGTGACCTCGGTGTCCTGGTTCAGCGACACCTGCTGGGGCCCGACGATCGGGGCATCGGCCCGGCAGTCGAAGGTGACGGTGGTCGCCGCCGAAGCCGGGGCGGCGAGAGCGACCGGAAGAGCCGCGACCGCGACCAGGACGCCGAGCCGGGAAAGGTGAAGTGCTTTCACTTGTATCCACCTACCTGCGGTTTTGGAGGGGAGGAACGAAAGCCGCGCAGCGCTTAGAGAGTTACCGGCAAGTTAACTAGCGCGTCAAGGATTTACCGTTCCCATGCGCGCAGGGTGACCAGAAATGTGAAAAAGACTCGCCTTTCGGCGGTGGCAGGCGCGCCGGGGCTAGGCGTACTGGCGGAGCAGCCCACTCACCGCGGTGGCGTAGCGGCTGATGACGACGTCGGCGACGCGCGGATCGTCGGCGAGCGGTGCCGCGACGAACGCGTGGGGATCCGCCTCGCGGGCCAGCCGCGAGATCCGGTCCGGCAGCAGGCCGGGCGCGAGGAACCACGACGCCACCACCAGGTGCCGCACGCCCCGCGAGCGCAACCGGGCCGCGGCCGCGGGGATGTCCGGCTGGGTGGCGGAAGCGAACGCCTCGCTCACCGGAACACCCAGCTGTTCTTCCCACCGCGCGGCCAGGGACGCGACGACCGCGTTCGCCGGCGCGTCGGACGAGCCGACCGCGCTGAGCAGCACGCCCGTCCCGCGCCGGCGAGGCGCGGCCGCCAGCCGGTCCAGGGCCACCGCCGCCAACGCCGGGTCCGCGCCCAGGACGTCCGACACCTCGACGCGGAAACCCGGGCACCCGGACACCACCTGGTCGATCAGCGCCGGCAGGTCCACCCGGGCGTGGAACGCGCTCCCGAGCAGCAGCGGCACCACGACCGCGGTCCGGTGCCCGGAGTCGTGCAGCGACCGCAGGACGTCCGTCAGCCGGGGCGTCGAGAGGTCCAAAAAGGACTCGTGCACCGAAAGACCCGGCGCTCGCGCGCGCACGACGTCGACGAGCGCCCGCACGGTCGCGGCCGAGCGGGGATCACGACTGCCGTGCGCGACGGCGACCAGGGGCGGCGTCACGAGAAGCGCTCACCCACCAGGCCCGCGGCGAGGGTGTCGCCGTCCTTCGGATCGATCACCAGGAACGCGCCGGTGCGCGGGCTGACGCCGTAGTCGTCGACGCCCAGCTCTTCGGCCAGCCGCAGCGTGACCAGCCCGATGTCGTTGAGCTCCAGCGTGGCCGGGGCGTCCACACTGGACAGGGCCTGCTCGTCGAACCGCGCGTGGAGGTCGCCGACCAGCGCCTGCACCGTGCGGGCACCGTGCTTGACGAGCACGCGCGCGCCTGCCTTCAACGGCTTCGACGACAGCCAGCACAGCGTGCCGGTGATCTCGTCGGTGACCCGCGGCGGGGCGTCCGCGGCGGCGATGAGGTCGCCGCGGGAGATGTCGATGTCGTCGGTGAGCAGCAGCGTCACCGACGTCCCGGCGCCGGCTTCTTCCAGCGGCCCGTCGGCGGTGTCGATGCGCTCGACGCGGCTGCGGATGCCTTGGGGCAGCACGACGATCTCGTCGCCCGGGCGAACCGTGCCCGCGGCGATCTGGCCCGCGTAGCCCCGGTAGTCCGGGTATTCCGGCGTGCGCGGGCGGATCACGTACTGCACCGGGAAGCGCAGCGCCGAGTCGTGCGGGTCGGGCGCGACCGGCACGTCCTCGAGGTGCTCCAGCAGGCTCGGGCCGGAGTACCACGGCGTCCGCTCCGAGCGCGTCGCGACGTTGTCGCCCTCCAGCGCCGACACGGGGATGGCGAGCACCGAACCCCGCGCGTAGCCGAGGGATTCGGCGTGCGAGGCGAACTCCTTCGCGATCACCGTGAACGTCGCCTCGTCGTAGTCGACCAGGTCGATCTTGTTCACCGCGAGGACCAGCTGCGGCACGCCCAGCAGGGCCAGCACCGCGGCGTGCCGCCGGGTCTGCTCGATCACGCCCTTGCGCGCGTCGACCAGCAGGACGGCCAGCTGCGCGGTGGACGCGCCGGTCACCGTGTTGCGCGTGTACTGCACGTGCCCGGGCGTGTCGGCCAGCACGAACGACCGCTTCGGCGTGGCGAAGTACCGGTAGGCGACGTCGATGGTGATGCCCTGCTCGCGTTCCGAGCGCAGGCCGTCGACGAGCAGGGACAAGTCCGGTGTGGACAGTCCTTTGTCGACGGACGCCCGGGTGACGGCGTCGAGCTGGTCGGCGAGCACCGACTTCGTGTCGTAGAGCAGCCGGCCGACCAAAGTGGACTTTCCGTCGTCGACGCTTCCGGCCGTGGCCAGGCGCAACAGCGAGCTCATCAGAAGTACCCCTCACGCTTGCGGTCTTCCATGGCCGCCTCGGACATCCGGTCGTCGGCGCGGGTGGCGCCGCGTTCGGTCAGCCGGGACGCCGACACCTCGGCGATGACGTCTTCGACGGTGGTCGCGGTGGACTCGATCGCGCCGGTGCACGACCCGTCGCCGACGGTCCGGTAGCGGACGGTCCGCTCGCGGACCTCCTCGCCCGGGCGCGGGCCGCCCCACGGGCCTTCGGCGAGCCACATGCCGTCGCGCAGGTACACCTCGCGCTGGTGCGCGTAGTAGATCGACGGCAGCTCGACCTTCTCGCGGGCGATGTAGTTCCAGACGTCGGCCTCGGTCCAGTTGGACAGCGGGAAGACGCGGACCTGCTCGCCCGGGCGGTGCCGTCCGTTGTAGAGGTTCCACAGCTCGGGCCGCTGCCGGCGCGGCTCCCACTGGCCGAAGGCGTTGCGGAGGCTGAAGATCCGCTCCTTCGCCCGGGCACGCTCCTCGTCGCGGCGGCCACCGCCGAACACCGCGTCGAACTTGTTCTCCGCGATGGTGTCCAGCAACGGCGTGGTCTGCAAGGGGTTCCGCATCCCGTCCGCGCGCTCTTCCAGCCGCCCGTCGTCGATCCAGTCCTGGACCTTCGCCACGAGCAGCCGCAGGCCGTGGCGCTCGACGACGCGGTCGCGGAACTCGATGACCTCGTCGAAGTTGTGCCCGGTGTCCACGTGCAGCAGCGGGAACGGCACCGGCGCCGGCCAGAACGCCTTGATGGCCAGGTGCAGCAGCAGCGTCGAGTCCTTGCCGCCGGAGAACAGGATCACCGGGCGGTCGAACTCGCCCGCCACTTCGCGGAAGATGTGGATGGCCTCGGATTCGAGCGCGGCCAAGTTGTCCTGTGCCGCATCGGTCGCGGGCTCCAAAGTCGTCATGCGTCCTTCCTCAGCCGTGCAGTCCGCACTCGGTCTTGCTCTGCCCGGCCCACCGGCCGCTGCGCGGGTCCTGCCCCGGCTCCACGCGAGCGGTGCAGGGGCCGCAGCCGATCGAGAGGTAGCCGATCGAGACGAGGGGGTTCTCCAGGATCGAGTGGTCCCGGATGTAGCCGTTGAACTCGTCGTCGGTCCACGCCGCGATCGGGTTGACCTTCACCAGGCCGTTGCGGTCGTCCCAGGTGACGATCGGGGTGTTCGCGCGGGTCGGCGCGTCGACCCGGCGGACGCCGGTGATCCACGCCGAGTACTTCGCCAGGGTCTTGCGCAGCGGCACGACCTTGCGCAGGTTGCAGCACAGCGTCGGGTCGCGGTCGTGCAGCTTCTCGCCGTACTCCGCGTCCTGCTCGGCGACGCTCTGCTCGGCCTGTGCGTTGACGATGCTGACGTTCGGGTAGACGGCCTGCACCGCGTCCCGGGTGCCGATGGTCTCCGGGAAGTGGTAGCCGGTCTCCAGGAAGAGGATGTCCACATCGGACTTCACCTTGGTGGCGAGGTCGATCAGCACGGCGTCCTGCATGTTGGACGCCACGATGAAGTCCTCGCCGAACGTCTCGACGGTCCAGCGGATCGCCTCTTCGGCGGTGGCGTCCGCGAGCTCTTTCGACGCGCGTTCGGCGAGGGTCTTGTAGTCGGCGGTGGCGGTCATCGGGAAACCTCCGGAAGGGACAGGCCGAGGAACTTGACCGAAAAAACCCGGCGACAGGCGGAACACAGCCAGCTGCCGTTCTCTTCCGGCCGCAGGTCCTCGTCGCCGCAGTACGGGCAGTAGTACGGCGCCGCGCGTTCGGTCGAGGTCACTGCAGGGCGCTTTCCTCGGCCCGCGCGGCCCACTGCGGGAACCGTTCGCCGGGTTCGCGTCCGACGACGTAGGCGCGCACGACGCGTTCGACGTACCCGGTCAGCTCCGAAGCGGTCACCTTGTGGCCGCGCAGCTTCCGGCCGAACCCGGCGTCGAGGCCGAGGCCGCCGCCGAGGTGCACCTGGAAGCCTTCGACCTGGTTGCCGTCGGCGTCGGTGACGATCTGGCCCTTGAGGCCGATGTCCGCGGTCTGGATCCGCGCGCAGGAGTTGGGGCAGCCGTTGAGGTGCACGGTCACCGGCGTGTCGAGGCCGTCCTGGATGTCCGCGAGGGACTTCTCCAGGTCCGAGACCAGCTGCTGCGCGCGAGCCTTCGTCTCGACGATGGCGAGCTTGCAGAACTCCAGCCCGGTGCAGGCCATCACCCCGCGCCGCCACGGCGACGGCTTGGTCTCCAGCCCGATCTCGGCCAGCTCCGCTTCGAGCGAGGGCACCTGGGGCTCCGGGACGTCGAGCACGACGACCTTCTGCAGCGGGGTGAACCGCACCCGGGTGGACCCGGCCCGTTCGGCGGCCTTGGCGACGGCGACGAGCGCACCGCCGTTCACGCGGCCCGCGATCGGGGCCGCGCCGACGTAGAAGTTGCCGTCGACCTGCGGGTGCACGCCGACGTGGTCGACCGGCACGGCGGGGTTCTCCGGCGGCGGCCCGTCGATCAGCTCGCGCTTGAGGTACTCGTCCTGCAGCACCTGCCGGAACTTCTCCGCGCCCCAGTCCTTGACCAAGAACTTCAGCCGCGCCCGCGAGCGCAGCCGCCGGTATCCGTAGTCGCGGAAGATCGAGATGACGCCTTCCCAGACGTCGGGCACCTCGTCGCGCGGCACCCAGGCGCCGAGGCGCTGCCCGAGCATCGGGTTGGTGGACAGGCCGCCACCGACCCAGACGTCGAAGCCGGGCCCGTGCTCCGGGTGGTTCACGCCGACGAAGGCGACGTCGTGGATTTCGTGCGCCACGTCGGGCCGGCCGGAAACGGCGGTCTTGAACTTGCGCGGCAGGTTCGCGAACTCCGGCTTGCCGATGTAGCGGCGCTTGATCTCGTCCAGCGCGGGCGTGCCGTCGAGCACCTCGTCCGCCGAGATGCCGGCGACCGGCGAGCCGAGCATGACGCGCGGGCTGTCGCCGCACGCCTCCATCGTGGTCAGGCCGGCCTGTTCGAGCTTGTCCCAGATCGCCGGGACGTCCTCGATGCGGATCCAGTGGTACTGGATGTTCTGCCGGTCGGTGATGTCGGCGGTGTCGCGCGCGTACGCCTGCGAGATCTCGCCCAGCACGGTGAGCTGGTCGGTGGTCACCGCGCCGCCGTCGATCCGGACCCGCAGCATGAAGTAGCGGTCGTCCAGCTCTTCGGGCTCCAGCGTGGCGGTGCGGCCACCGTCGATCCCCGGCTTGCGCTGGGTGTAGAGGCCGAACCAGCGGAACCGGCCGCGCAGGTCGCCCGGGTCGATCGCGTCGAACCCGCGGTGGGCGTAGATGTTCTCGATCCGCGCCCGCACGTTGAGCGGGTGATCGTCCTTCTTCGACCGCTCGTTCGGGTTCAGCGGCTCCCGGTAACCGAGCGCCCACTGCCCTTCACCGCGCTTCTGCTTGGCGCGCGCGGGGCGGGCGGGGGTCTGGGGCGTGGCCATGGCGGCGTCCTCCGAGAGGCTTTTCGTGGCAGCGGAGGACCACCGGCTCGCGGTTGTCCTCCGGCGCCGCTGTCCAGATTTCGTGGCAGGTGGTGGCGATCGGGGAGTCAGCGAACGGGTACGCAGAGGGCGCTGGCGACCCGCAGGAGGTCGACGTGGCGGCGGGCCACGAGGAGAACACCGGCATGAGTCACGGCGTCAGCGTGCCACGCGTCCACAATGTGGTCCAGAGCTGCCCGGATGGTGGGAGCAGGGTCACTCGCCTGGGAGAATGCGGTCGACCAGCAGGCCCACGACCTGCGCGTCCGGGTCCCCGGCGAACGCCTCGGGCAATGTCAACCGCTCGACGGTCAGGCCGGTGAGGGCCGGATAGAGCAGCACGACCTCGTCGCGCCGGCCGGCAGCTGGGCGGCGGCGGACCTCCCGGCGTCGTAGGGGACAATCGGGGGGTGCCCGTGCTGCGTCCCGACCCCGCCTCACCGCTCGACCCGGCGTTGCCCGACAGCGCGCTGAAGGGACTCGGCGGCAGAGCGTTCGGGGTTTACGTGCACGTCCCGTTCTGCGCGACGCGCTGCGGTTACTGCGACTTCAACACCTACACCGCGGGCGAGCTGGACTCGGGCTCGTCGCCGCAGTCCTGGCTCGAAGGGCTGCGGCGTGAGCTGGAGCTCGCCGCGAAGGTCCTGGTCGTGCCGCCCGCCGCCGACACCGTGTTCGTCGGCGGCGGCACCCCGTCGCTGCTCGGCGCCGACGGTCTCGCCTCGGTGCTCGACGCCGTCCGCGACGTCTTCGGGCTCGCCCCGGGCGCCGAGGTGACGACGGAGTCGAACCCGGAGTCGACGTCGCCGGAGTTCTTCGCCGGGATCCGCGAAGCCGGCTACACGCGCGTCTCGCTCGGCATGCAGTCGGCCGCGCGGCACGTGCTGAAGATCCTCGATCGCGTGCACACCCCGGGCCGGCCGGGTCAGGCCGCCGCCGAAGCGCGCGCGGCCGGGTTCGAGCACGTGAACCTCGACGTGATCTACGGCACGCCCGGCGAGCGCCCGGACGACCTCCTTTCCACGCTCGACGCCGTGCTGGCCGCGGGCGTCGACCACGTGTCGGCGTACGCGCTGATCGTCGAGGAGGGCACAGCGCTGGCCCGCCGCGTGCGCCGCGGCGAGCTGCCCGCGCCGGACGACGACGTCTTGGCCGCGGACTACGAGATGATCGACGCGACGCTGTCGGCGGCGGGACTGCGCTGGTACGAGGTGTCGAACTGGGCGACGGACGACGCCGCCCGCTGCCGCCACAACCTCGGCTACTGGCGCGGCGACGACTGGTGGGGCGCCGGCCCGGGCGCGCACAGCCACGTCGGCGGCGTGCGCTGGTGGAACGTCAAGCACCCGGCGCGCTACACCGCGCTGCTGGCCGCCGGCGACTCGCCCGCGGGCGGGCGCGAGGTGCTCACCGACGACGACCAGCACCTCGAGCGGATCATGCTCGAACTGCGCGTCGCCGAGGGACTCCCGCTGGACGTGCTGGACGAACCGGGGCTCGCGGAAGCCCGCGCGGCGGCGGCCGAGGGGCTGCTCGATCCGTCCGCTTTGGACACCCGGGGCCGCGCGGTGCTCACCGACCGCGGGCGGCTCCTGGCCGACGGCGTGGTCCGGCGGCTCGCGGGCTGACGGGATTAAATCCCGGGACCCGGTCGTTGCTTGTATCGAGCAACGACTTCGAGGAGGGCCCATGGCGCGCGCGATCAGGTTCGACGAGTACGGCGACGTGGACGTCCTCCGGGTCGAGGACGTCCCGCGGCCGGCCCCGGGACGGGGGCAGGTGCTCGTCGAGGTCCGCGCCGCCGGGATCAACCCGGGCGAGGCTGCCATCCGGCGCGGGTTCCTGCACGAGCGCTGGCCGGCGACCTTCCCGTCCGGGCAAGGTAGCGACTTCGCCGGCGTCGTCGCGGAACTCGGCGACGGCGTCGAAGAGATCGCGGTCGGCGACGAGGTGATCGGCTTCGTGCACACGCGCTCGAGCCACGCGGAGTACGTCGTGGCCGAGGCTTCGGACCTCACACCGCGGCCCGACGGCGTTTCGTGGGAGGCCGCGGGCGCGCTGTTCGTCGCCGGCACCACCGCTTACGCCGCGACGGCCGCGGTCTGCCCGCGCGAGGGCGACACGGTCGTCGTCTCGGGCGCGGCCGGCGGCGTCGGATCACTCGCCGTCCAGCTGGCGAAGCTGGCCGGCGCGACGGTGATCGGCCTGGCCGGGGAAGCCAACCACGCCTGGCTGCGCGAGCTGGACGTCATCCCGGTGGCTTACGGCGACGGCGTGCTCGAGCGGATCCGGGAAGCCGCCCCCGACGGCGTGCACGCGTTCGTCGACACGTTCGGCTCCGGTTACGTGGAACTGGCGCTGCACCTGGGCATCCACCCGGGCCGGATCAACACGATCATCGACTTCGAGGCGGCCGCGAAGTACAACGTGAAGTCCGACGGTACCGGCGCGGCGGCGTCGGCCGAGGTGCTGCGCGAGCTGAGCCTGCTGGTGGGCAAGGGACTCCTCGAGGTGCCGATCGCGCGGGTCTACCCGCTGGCCGAGGTGCACGAGGCTTACCGCGAGCTGGAGCAGCGCCACACGCGCGGCAAGATCGTCCTGGTGCCCTAGTTCTTCGCCGCCACGGCCTTCAGGCCGGCGAGGTGGACGTCGAGGGCGAACTCGAGGCGTTCGGTCGCCGTCTCGGCGGAGAAGAATTCGCCGATGTGCAGCATGTTCGGGAACGCCTCGGGGGGCAGTGAGCGCATGTACGCCACCATCTGCTCGCCGCGTTTCGCCGTCTCGGCTTCGTCGATGTCGCCCCAGGTCCAGCCGCTCGCCTCATACGCGTACGCCTTGGCGTAGAGCGCCAGCGCGTCGCCGGCGAACGTCGCCTGCTTGAGCGTCAAGCCGCCCGCGCGCAGCAAGGCGAGCATCGCCTCGCCCTGCCGCAGCGAGCTCGGCGTCACCGGCACGGCGATGTCCCAGGCCACCCGGGCGATGCCGGGGTGGGCGACCATCACCCGGATCTGGCCGCGGACCAGCTCCTTCACCTGCTCGTCCCAGCGCGCCGGGTCCGGGTCCGGGATCGGCACATCGGCGAGGACGGCGTCGAGCATCAGCTCCGCCAGCTCGTCCTTGTTGGCCACGTGCGCGTAGAGCGACGCGGGCCCGGTCTCCAGCTCCTGCGCGACCCGCCGCATGGTGACCGCGTCGAGGCCCTCTTCGGCCAGGATCTCCAGCGCCGTCTTCACGACGAGCTCCTGGGAGAGCGCGGGTTTCGCGGCACGACGGCGGGGGGCGCTGCGCCACGGCGGCGGGGGAACGGTCACGCGAACACTGTACTTGACGCGAACACCGTTCGTAGGTAGAACGGTGTTCGTAAGACGAACAACGTTCGTAAAGGGGACCTTGTGACCACGACCACCGCCGAAACCGACGTCCGCGCCGTGCTCGCCCGCCTCACCGAGGCGTGGAATTCCGCTGATGCCGCCGCCTATGCGCGGCTGTTCACCGAGGACGCGGACTACGTCACGTTCTTCGGGCTGAACTTCCCGGGCCGCGAGGCGATCGAGAGCTCGCACCGCGCCCTCTTCGAGGGGCCGCTCAAGGGTTCCAAGCTGACGGGGCAGCTCGGCGCGGCGGCGAAGGTGCGGTTCGTCCGCCCGGACGTCGCCGTGGTCGTCGTCGGTGGCGGCTCTTCGGTCAGTGGCGCCGACACCACCGACGAAGGCCGCGAGTCGACCGTCAGCTTCGTGCTCGTCCAGGAGGACGGCGAGTGGCTGATCACGGCGTTCCAGAACACGCGCGTCTCGGATCCGCGCGGGTGAAAACGCTTGCGGAGGCGTCGGGGGTCGTCGCGCGCCCGCCGGCCGAGGTGTTCGAGGAGGTGCGGCGCCGGGTGACCGGGGGTGGTTATCCGATGCGGACGGAGATCGACGCCGAACGCGGGTTCCTCGCGGTGCAGGGCGGGTGGTGGTACCGCGGGGAGTACCGCGTCACGGCCGATCCGGCGGGCTCGCGGGTCGAGCATCGCGTGGTCAACGCGGCTACCTGGGGACGCTGGGGAGTCCCGCTGGCCAACCGGTTCTTCCTCGGCTTCCGTGCGCGGACCGCGGTCGCTTTCGCCCGGCTGCTCGAGGAACTGGGACGGCCCGGTGGCCACGGGCCGGACGCGGCGCGTACGGTGCTTAGGTAACCCTTAGTTCCTTGCGAGGAGTGGTCGATGGCTGAAGCACCCCGGCGGTCCGGGCGTCCCGCGGTGCGGTTGCGGGTGCTGCGCACCGAGCGGCTGACCCCGCACATGATCCGGATCGTCGCGGGCGGCGAGGGCATCGCCGACTTCCAGCCCAACGCGTTCACCGACGCCTACGTGAAGGTGCTGTTCAAGGTGCCGGGTGTCGAGTACCCGGAGCCGTTCGACGTCCAGGAGTGCCGGGCCACGCTGCCGCGGGAGCACTGGCCGCGGATGCGGTCGTACACGGTCCGGGCGTTCGACCCGCAGGCCGGCGAGCTCGTCTTCGACTTCGTCCACCACGGTGACGAGGGCATCGCCGGCCCGTGGGCGGCTGCCGCCCAGCCGGGTGACGAGCTGCTGCTGTCCGGTCCTGGCGGCGCGTACGCGCCGGGCACCGACGCGGACTGGCACCTGCTGGCCGGGGACGAAAGCGCGTTGCCGGCCATCGCGGCGTCGCTCGAAGCGCTCCCGGCCGGCGTCCCGGCGCAGGCCGTGATCCTGGTCGAGAACGCAGACGAGGAGCAGTCGCTGGCCACGAAGGCCGACGCGCGGATCACGTGGCTGCACCGCGCGTCCGGCGGCGACGTCGCCGCGGCGGTGCGGGAGCTGCCGTGGCGCGAGGGCGTCGTCCAGGCGTTCGTGCACGGCGAGGCGGGGTTCGTCCGCGACCTGCGGCGGTACCTGCTCGACGAGCGCGGGGTGCGGCGCGAGCTGCTGTCGATTTCGGGGTACTGGCGCCTCGGGAAGAACGACGAAGCTTGGCGCGAGGAGAAAGCGGCCGAACGGGCTCGCGAGAAGTAACCTCGCGGGATGGCGACCCTCAAGGTGGACGTCGAGCCGGCCGAGGCCGGGTTCGACGCGGACCGGCTTTCCCGGATGGACACCCATTTCGACCGGTATGTCGAGGATGGCCGGCTGCCGGGCTGGCTCGCGGTGGTGAGCAGGCACGGCCGGATCGTCCACGTCGGCAGCGGCGGGTACCGCGACGTCGAAGCGGGCACGCCGGTGGAGACCGACACGCTGTGGCGGATCTTCTCGATGACCAAGCCGATCACGTCGGTCGCGGCGATGATGCTCGTCGAGGACGGCCTGCTGGAGCTGGACGACCCGATCTCGCGGTGGCTGCCGGAGTTCGCGTCGCCGCGGGTGTTCGTCAAGGGGTCTTCGCTCAAGCCGTTCACCGAGCCGGCTCGGTCGCCGATCCGCGTGTGGCACCTGCTGACCCACACGGCGGGCCTGACGTACGGCTTCCACCACGGCCACCCGGTGGACGCGATCTACCGGGCGGCGGGCTTCGAATGGGGGACGCCGCCCGGGCTCGACCTGGCCGCGTGTTCGGAGCGGTGGGCGTCGCTGCCGTTGCTGTTCCAGCCGGGTGCGGAGTGGAACTACTCGATCGCGACGGACGTCCTGGGGCGGCTCGTCGAGGTGGTTTCGGGTCAGTCGCTGGACGAGTTCTTCTCGTCGCGGATCTTCACGCCGCTGGGCATGACGGACACGGGGTTCGTGGCTTCTTCGGTCTCCCGGCTGGCTTCGTTGTACGTCCCGGATCCTGCCACTGGCCGTGCTACGCGCAACGAAGCCTTCGGGCGGCTGGGGACTTCGCGCCCCGACTGCTTTTCCGGCGGCGGCGGGTTGGTGTCGTCGGCCTCGGACTACTGGCGTTTCACGGAGATGCTGCTGCGAGGCGGCGCGCTGGACGACGTCCGGCTGCTGTCCCCGCGAACGGTGTCGCTGATGGCGAGCAACCACCTGCCGGGGCACGTGGACCTGGAGGAGTTCGGGCGTCCGCTGTTCGCGGAGATGCC
This sequence comes from Amycolatopsis sp. cmx-4-37, assembly GCA_049998055.1. Classification (GTDB taxonomy): domain Bacteria; phylum Actinomycetota; class Actinomycetes; order Mycobacteriales; family Pseudonocardiaceae; genus Amycolatopsis. Next base: position 99,432 of record JAEBEK010000018.1, read on the forward strand.
GTTCGACGGGCACGGGTTCGGTTTGGGGTTCTCGGTACTGGAGGACCCGGTGAAGGCGCGGACGTTGTCATCGGCGGGGGAGTTCGCCTGGGGCGGAGCGGCTTCGACGGCTTTCTGGGTGGACCCGGAGGAGGATCTGACGGTCGGGTTTTACACGCAGCTGTTGCCGTCCAGTACGTATCGGCTGCGGTCCCAGCTGCGGCAGCTGGTTTACCAGGCACTGGTGGACTGAGCGGATCGGCCGGTCACGGCCGCTGGAAGAACGAAAACGCCCGGCCCGGCTCCGGAACAGGAGCCGGGCCGAGTGGCGCCGCCGGGTGGTCGCGTAGCTGGACCTCCGCCTCCGCGACCCCTTCCGCGATCACCCTCCGCCCCCGTGCGTAGTCCAGCAGCTCCGCCACCGGGCGGTTGTCCGCCGAATACACCGCCGTGAACCGGTCGAACCCGCGCTCCAGGGCCGCCAGGCCCAGCATGTGCAGCAACGCCGATGCCAACCCCACCCGGCGCCATGCCGGGGCCACCGCTATCGCCACCTCCGCCATCCGCCTGCCCGTTGCCTCGTAGCGGGCCACCGCCACTCCCGGGCCCTCCATCGAACGGGCCACCAGGGCGAACCGGCGCTCGTAGTCCAGCACCGTCAGCCGCTCCAGCAGGCGGGGGGTCACCCTCGGCGCCGAGCCGCAAAAGCGTCTGCGCAGCGTCTCCGGGTCCGCGTTCCGGATGGCTTCGCCCAGCTCCGGCGCGTCCTGCGGGGTGAGCGGGCGGACCCGCACCCGGCGGCCGTCGCGGAGGAGGAGCGTGCGGTCGAATCCCGGGGGCGGCTGCGTCACCGCGCCACCCTAGCGGCCTTCCGATCAGGCCGGAACGGGTTCACGAAAAACGAGTACGTTGCCAGTAAAGGGTTTCCAGGCGGCGGGGCACCTCTTCGAGGACCTGGCCGGCGAAGGACGGGTCCTCGAAGCGGCGAGGGCCTACCTTCAGTCGAAGGGACCCCGGTTCGGGGCGCAGAGCGCGCCGCGGGCGGGCACCGAACCGGCGACGAAGTAGCGGTCGAGCGACGCGTCCACGCACGCGCTCTTGCCGCGCGAACCGTGGCCGTACGTGTCGAGAGTCAGCAGACGCGCGTTGGCCAGCAGCTTCTCGGTCCGCTGGGCCCCGGCGTACGGCGTCTCCAGGTCACCCTGCCGGTTGGCGAGGAGCAGGATCGGCGCCGTCGGCCGGTTCCACGGGCCGGCGTAGCGACCGGTGTCCGAGACCTCCCATGTCGCGCACGGCAGCGTCTTGTAGACGTCGTACGGCCCGAAGCCGCGGCCGACCTGGTCGGCGCGCCGGGCGTAGTCCCACCAGACGGCGGGATCACGCGGGTTCGCCGCGTCCGAACACAAAGTCGCGCCGCCGCCGAGCAGGGAGTCGACGTCCGGCGGGCCGCCCGCCGAGGCGGGCGCGCGCGACGCCGGATCCGCCAGCGCCTGGAGGAACGCCGCCAGCTGGGGCGCGGCCTGGGCGTCGGTCAGGTAGCTGTGGATCTGGGCGATCGCACTCTGGTAGGTGACGGCGACCTGCTTCCCGGCGGTGTCCGTCACGGTGACCGGGCCGGCCGCCAGCCGATCCAGGATCGCGTCGTAGTCGAAGGCGCACCGCGACGCACAAGCGTCCAGAAAGGACTGAAGGGCCCGAGGACCGTCTTCGTAGCCGCGCAACCGGTAGCTCATCGGGCCGGAGCCGGTCGCCCAGCGCGCCGGATCGTCGACGGCGTCGAGCGCGAGCGAGCCGACGCGGCCGGGGAACAGGTTCGCATACGTCTCGCCGAGGTAGGTGCCGTACGACTTCCCGTAGTACCGCAGCTTCGGCTCGCCGAACGCCGCTCGCAGCCGGTCGAGGTCACGGGCGATCGTCCCGGTCGAGAGGTGGTCGGCCAAGGCGCCCGCGTTCTGTCCGCAGAGGTCGGTGACCGTGCGAGTGTCCGCGATCTGTTGCTGTTCGGCCGCCCGGGTCAGCGGGAACGTGCCGAGCGCCCGCTGGAGCACTTCGAGCTGCGAAGGATCGGTGAAGCAGTGGATCTTCGAGCTGGCGCCGACGCCACGCGGGTCGAACCCGACGATGTCGAAGCGCTGGTGCAGCTCCGGTGTCAACGCGGGGGCGAAGCGGCCGGACGAGCCGGGGCCGCCGGGGTTGTAGAAGATCGTGCCCAGCTTGTGGGCCTGGTCGGTGGCGGGCAGTCTCCCGACGGCGACGGACACGGTGCCGGCGGAAGGGTCCTGGTAGGACATCGGGACGTCGAGGTGGCCGCACTGGTACCCGGCGGTGCACGCGGATTCCCAGACGATTCCGGTGGGGCTCGCCGCGGCCGCGGGCGCACACTCGGTAAGCGAACACAGTGCGACCACGCTCACGACGGCCCCCAGAGCCAGCGCAGCACGGAGTTTCGGAGAATTCATGGCCCCGATCGTCCTGCCGCCGGGACCGGGGGCGCGCTGGTGCGCACCCCCGGAACCGGGGTAGGGCAGGCCCTACGCGGTCAGCTTCGGGATGATCTGCGAGCCGTACGACGCCAGCGTCGCCTCGCGGTCGTCGTGCATCAGGTACAGCGAGAACTGGTCCACACCCAGCTCCGCGAGCTCCTGGAGCCGTGAGATGTGCGCGGAGGCCGGGCCCAGCAGGCAGAAGCGGTCGACGATCTCGTCCGGGACGAACTCCGTCGACGGGTTGCCCGCCTTGCCGTGGTGGCTGTAGTCGTACCCCTCGCGCTCGCGGATGTAGTCGGTCAGCTCCTTCGGTACCGCACCGGCAGAGCCGTAGCGCGCCACCAGGTCCGCGACGTGGTTGCCGACCATCCCGCCGAACCAGCGCAGCTGCTCGCGCTGGTGGGCCAGGTCGTCGCCGACGTACGCCGGGGCCGCGACGCAGATCGTGATGCCGCCCGGGTCGCGGCCGGCCGCCCGCGCGGCGTCGCGCACCGCGCCGATCGTCCAGCGCGCGATCGCCGGGTCCGCGCACTGGAGGATGAAGCCGTCGGCGTGCTCGCCGACCGTCTTCAGCGCCTTCGGCCCGTACCCGGCCATCCACATTTCCAGGCGGCCGTTGCGGATCCACGGGATCTGCACGGTCGTCTCGTTCAGCTCGGCCGCACGGCCTTCGGCGAGGTCCTTCACCACGCGCATGCAGTCGCGGACGGTGGCCAACGTGGACGGTGGCTTCCCGACGACCCGGTGCGCCGAGTCGCCGCGGCCGATGCCGCAGACCGTCCGGTTGCCGTACATGTCGTTGAGCGTGGCGAACGTCGACGCCATCACCGACCAGTCCCGCGTGCCGGGGCTGGTCACCATCGGCCCCACGACCAGCGACGACGTCGCCGCGAGGATCGCGGAGTAGATGACGAACGGCTCCTGCCACAGCACGCAGGAGTCGAACGTCCAGCCGTAGCGGAACCCGGCGTCCTCGGCGTCCTTCATCAGCCGCACGACGTCCCGCGCGGGCGGATCCGTCTGCAGCACGATCCCGAAGTCCATGCTCACCTCAGTTCAAGTACTGGTTCAGCGAGCGCGACAGGAACTTCCCGTGCGATGTCGACCCCGTGAAGCCGTCGGGCGACACGACAACGCGCCCACGCGAGAGCACGGTGTGCACGCGACCGGTCAGCTCGAACCCTTCGTACGCCGAGTAGTCCACGTTCATGTGGTGCGTCTCGGCCGACAGGGTCTGCTTCGCGGCGGGGTCGTAGATCACGATGTCCGCGTCCGAACCCGCCGCGACGACGCCCTTGCGCGGGTACAGCCCGAACATCCGCGCCGGCGTGGCCGAGCACGTCTCGACCCACCGCCCGAGCGTCAGCTCACCGGCGACGACCCCCTGGTGCAGCAGGTCCATCCGGTGCTCGACCCCCGGTATGCCGTTCGGGATGGCCCGGAAGTCGCCGCGTCCCAGCTCCTTCTGGTCCTTGAAGCAGAACGGGCAGTGGTCGGTCGACACCACGGACAGGTCGTTCGTCCGCAGCCCCCGCCACAGATCGGCCTGGTGCGACTTCTCCCGCAACGGCGGCGAAGCAACGTACTTCGCGCCCTCGAAGTCCGGCTTCGCCAGGTCCTCAATGGACAGGTAGAGGTACTGCGGACACGTCTCCGCGAACACGTTCTGACCGTCGTTGCGCGCCTCCGCGACCGCCGCGAGCGCTTGCGACGCCGACAGGTGCACGATGTACAACGGCGAACCGGTGACCTTCGCGAGCTGGATCGCCCGCGACGTTGCCTCTCCTTCCAGTTCCGGCGGCCGGGTCAGGCCGTGCTGCACAGGGTCGATGTTGCCCGCGGAAAACGCCTGCGCCGCCAGCTGGTCGATCGCGATGCCGTTCTCCGCGTGCATCATGATCGTAGCGCCGATTTCGCGCGCTTTCTGCATCGCCAGCAGGATTTCCCCGTCCGTGGAGTAAAACACCCCCGGGTACGCCATGAACATCTTGAAGCTGCCGACCCCGCCGTCGACGCAGGCTTCCATTTCCTTCAGCGACTGGTCGTTGACGTCGCTGACGATCATGTGGAAGCCGTAGTCGATCGCGCAGTTGCCGTCGGCCTTGCCGTGCCACTTGTCCAAAGTGGACAGCAGTGACGTGCCCTTGGCCTGGACGGCGAAGTCGATGATCGTCGTCGTGCCGCCCCAGGCCGCCGCGGTGGTGCCGGTCGAGAACGTGTCCACGGAGTGCGTGCCGCCGAACGGCATCTCCATGTGCGTGTGCGCGTCGATGCCGCCGGGCAGCACGTACTTGCCGGTGGCGTCGATCGTCTCGTCGCCGGTCAGCGTGCCGGGCGCCCCGACCGCGGCGATGATCTCGCCGTCGACGAGGACGTCCGCCAGGAGCGGGCCCGACGGCGAGACGACCTGTCCACCCTTGATGAGGGTGCTCATCAGGCCTCCGTGAGGGGGCCGTAGGTGTCCGGCCGGCGATCGCGGTAGAACGCCCACAGGTCCCGGACCTCGTCGAGCAGCGTCATGTCCAGGTCGCGGATGACGACCTCGTCGTCGGTGTCGGACGCGGCGTCGCCGATCAGCTGGCCGCGCGGGTCGGCGAAGTACGTCTGGCCGTAGAAGTCGTTGTCACCGAGGGATTCCACGCCGACGCGGTTGATCGCGCCGACGAAGTACTCGTTCGCGACCGCGGCCGCCGGCTGCTCCAGCCGCCACAGGTACTGCGACAGGCCGCGGCTGGTCGCCGACGGGTTGAACACGATCTTCGCCCCGGCCAGGCCCAGCGCGCGCCAGCCCTCGGGGAAGTGCCGCTCGTAGCAGATGTAGACGCCGATGCGGCCCACGGCGGTGTCGAACACCGGGTAGCCCAGGTTCCCGGGCCGGAAGTAGAACTTCTCCCAGAAGCCCTTGACCTGCGGGATGTGGTTCTTGCGGTGCTTGCCGAGGTACGTGCCGTCGGCGTCGATCACCGCGGCGGTGTTGTAGTACACGCCGGGCTGCTCGACCTCGTACATCGGCACGATCAGCACGACGCCGTGGCGCTCGGCCACCTCCTGCATGAGCTGGGTCGTCGGCCCGTCCGGGATGCCCTCGGTGTAGGAGTAGAACTCGGTGTCCTGCACCTGGCAGAAGTACGGCCCGTAGAACAGCTCCTGCAGGCAGACGACCTGGGCTCCCTGCGAAGCGGCCGTGGCGATGTGGTCCACCGCGGCCTTGATCATGGACTCCTTGTCACCCGTCCACCGCTGCTGGATCAATCCGGCTCGGACCGTGGTCACTGGTTACCTCCTTGGTCGATGCACGAGACAGGGCGGCGAAGACGACGAGCGCGCCGACGAAGCCGACCACCCAGTTGTAGTCGTAAAGGGGCTTGAGGAAGGGGATGAGACCGCCGTCGGGGAAGGGCCCGCCATAAGCGCCACCGACGGCGAGGACGGCTCCGACCAGCGTCGCGACCAGCGCGCGCCAGTTCCAGCCGCCGCTGAACCAGTACACCCCATCGGGTGTGTAGAGGTCCTTGAGACGCAGCTCAGTGCGGGCGATCACCCAGTAGCCGGCGACGAGCACACCCGCGACCGCGCCGAGCAGGCCGCCGTAGAAACCGAGCCAGGCGAAGATGTAGATGTTCGGATCGGAGTAGAGCCGCCACGGCTGGATGAGGACGCCGATGACGCCGGTGATGCCGCCGCCGATCGCGAACGTGATCTTCTTCGGGAAGGCGTTGGAGAAGTCGTAGGACGGGCTGACGACGTTGGCCGCGAGGTTCGCCGAGATCGTCGCGAGCACCAGCGCGACCAGTGCGACGACGACCACGACCGGGCTGGCGAACTTGTCGGCCAGCTGCGCCGGGTCCCAGATGTCCTCGCCGTAGAGGACGTGCCCGCCCGACGTCGTCAGGATGGCCACGATCGCGATGAACGTCATCGTGGTCGGCAGGCCGAGGATCTGGCCGCGGACCTGCTTGCGCTGGCTGCCGCCGAAGCGCGTGAAGTCCGGCATGTTCAGCGAGAGCGTCGACCAGAACGCGATCATCGCCATCAGCGACGGCGCGAACACCTTCCAGAAGTCCGGGCCCCAGCCGAGCTTGCCGCCGTCGGACAGGATCGGGCCGAGCCCGCCCGCCTTGACCAGCACGTAGCCGAGCAGGATCAGGAAGCCGACCGACACCAGCGGCGCCGTCCAGTTCTCGAACCGGCGGACGGCGTCCATGCCGCGCCAGATGATCAGCATCTGGCCGATCCAGAAGACCACGAAGGACAGCCAGAGCGTCCAGTGCTGCCCGGCGATCTCCGGCGCGTCCCGCCACCACGAGCCCAGGAGACGCCCGAGGATGACGTAGATGGCCTCGCCGCCGACCCACGTCTGGATGCCGAACCACCCGCACGCGATGAACGCGCGCAGCAGCGCGGCCAGGTTGGCGCCGCGCAGGCCGTAGAACGCGCGGGCGAACACCGGGAACGGGATGCCGTACTTCGTGCCGGCGTGGCTGTTGAGCAGCATCGGCGCGAGCACGACCAGGTTGCCGATCGTGATCGTGATCAGCGCCTGCACCCAGTTCATGCCGAGCGCGATCAGCGACGCGGCCAAGGCGTAGCTGGGGATGTTGTGGGCCATCCCCATCCACAGCGCGAAGTAGTTGTAGGTGGTCCAGGTCCGTCTTTCGACGGGGACGGGGGCCAGCTCCTCGTTGAAGAACCGGCTGCCTTCGAGAGACCCGGCGTCGGCGGGGTCGAGCTCGACCCGGCCGTCGTCGTGCACGCGCTGGTCTGCGGGTGTCGGCGCCATTGCGGAATCCTGCGCGCCGGGTCGGGACCGGGGCAACGGCAGACTGTTCACTCTTCCCTGATCAGGAGTGCAGTCTGTCGATTGCGCGATCGGTGCGGGGATGCATGACCTGCGTCACACCTCCGGTCGTCACGAACCGGCAAAGCGGGTGAAACGTCTCCACAGGATCTCCACACTTCACGCGAACCGTCTCCACCGGGGGTGCTTAAGGTCGTGGCCATGGAACTGGGTGGGCGGCGGGTGCTGGTCGTCGAGGACGACGTCACGATCGCCGCGTCGATCGCGGCGCGGCTGCGGGCCGAGGGATTCAGCGTGGACGTCGCCCACGACGGGCCGGCGGCCGTCGAAGCGGACTCGTCGTCGGAGCCGGATCTGGTGGTGCTGGACGTCATGCTCCCGGGGTTCGACGGCCTGGAGGTCTGCCGCCGGATCCAGGGGCGGCGGCCGGTGCCGGTGCTCATGCTGACCGCGCGCGCCGACGAGACGGACCTGCTGGTCGGGCTGGGCGTCGGCGCCGACGACTACCTCACGAAGCCGTTCTCGATGCGGGTGCTGACGGCGCGGGTGCACGCGCTGCTGCGGCGGGTCGATCGCTCGTCTTCGGTGACGGGCACGCGAATCGTGCTCGGCGACCTCGAAATCGACGTCGACCAGCGGCGCGTCGCGCGGGCCGGCGTGGCGGCGCAGCTGACGCCGATCGAGTTCGACCTGCTGGTGCACTTCGCGCGGCGGCCGCGGGCGGTGCAGCCACGCGAACGCCTGTTGTCGGAGGTGTGGGACTGGGACGTCCACAGCACGTCCGCCGGCACCCGCGCGGTGGACAGCCACATCAAGGCGCTGCGGCGGAAGCTCGGCGCGGACCTCATCCGGACGGTGCACGGCGTCGGGTACGCGCTGGAGGCGGGATCGTGAAGGCCTTGCTGGTCAGGGTGGTCGAGCTGCTGCCCCGGCCGTTGGACGGGGTCCGGTCGATCAAGCTGAAGCTGGCGATCCTGATGGTCGCGTCCGGCGGGGTGGCGTTCGCGTTCTTCAACTGGCAGATCGGCTGGCTGCCGCCCAAGACGACGATCACGGCGATGGTGCTGGCGCTGGTGCTGTCGCAGGTGCTGGCCCACGGGATGACCCGGCCGCTGCGCGAGATGACCGGCGCGGTGCGGGCGATGGCGAAGGGTGACTACACGCGCCGCGTCCGCGCCACCACCCGGGACGAGGTGGGGGAGCTGGCGGAGGCGTTCAACCAGATGGCGGGTGATCTGGGGGACGCGGACCGGCAGCGGCGCGAGCTGGTGGCGAACGTGTCCCACGAGCTCCGCACGCCGATCACGGCGTTGAGCGGGGTGCTGGAGAACCTCGTCGACGGCGTCGAGGACCCGGACCCGGCGACGCTGAAGACGGCGTTGCAGCAGACCGAACGGCTGGCGACGCTGGTGGACGAGCTGCTGGACCTCTCGCGCCTCGACGCGGGGGCGATTCCGCTGCACAAGACGTCGTTTCCGCTCGGCTCGCTGTTGTCGGAGGCGGTGTCGGAGGCGGCGCTGGTGCGCGGGGTGACGTTCACGGTGTCGGTGTCGCCGGCGGACGCGGTCGTGCGGGCGGATCGCGGGCGGCTGTTCCAGGTGGTGGCGAACCTGCTGGAGAACGCGGTCCGCCACGGCCCGGCGGGCGGTTCGGTGCAGGTGCTGGCCGAGGTGCGGCCGGGCGCGGTGCGCATCGACGTGTGCGACGAGGGGCCGGGGATCGCGCCGGCCGACCGGGAGCGGGTGTTCGAGCGGTTCACCCGCGGGGAGCGGCCGTCGGGCGGGGGGACGGGGCTGGGGTTGGCGATCGCGCGGTGGGCGGTGGAGCTGCACGGCGGGACGATCGGGGTGGTGGAGCCCTCGGCGGGGGTCGGGAGCCGGATCCGGGTGACGTTGCCGACGGGCTGAGCCTTCCGGGCGCGGCGGTGGGCGGCCGCGAATGACTCATTCGCGGCGCCGGAGGTCCCGAATGAGTCGTTCGCGACCTTGGGAAACCGGCTGAGCGGGCGGTGCGCGCGATGACATTTGCGAATGCGAACGAGAGTTGAGGAAGATGCCGAAGAGCAGGTTGGGCGAGCCCGCAGAGCCGGGTGCTGAGAAGCGGGTGCCGAGAGGAAAACGGCCGGCGGGAGGCGGGCCGGGGTTCGCCGCGGCCTCGCCTGAGGCCGCGGCCGGGGGAGCGCGGGTGGCGTCAGCCCGGCCAAGGCCAAGTGAGGCGGCCGGGGGCGTCGCCGTGGCCGCGCCGTCCGTTCTCCTGCGGCCCATCCCGCCGCCCAAGTCCGCCGTCGTCCCCCTTCCTCCCGCCGTCCTGCCCGCCGCCGGGCTCGCCGGGGTGGCCGCCGCCCTCGTGCTGCCCGTAGACCGGCCCGGCATTGGGTGGCTGCTGGCCGGCCTGGCCGTCACCTTCGCCGTCTTCCTCGCCGATCGGCGGTCGCGGGAAGACGGTGCCGGCTCCTTCACCTGGGGCAGCGCCGGCTGGGCCTTCCTCGCCCTCGCCCTGCTCGGGATGGGCGCCGTGCGGGCGTCCGGGTGGCTGTTCGTCCTCTGCGTGCTCGGGGCCGTCGTCACGGGCTCGCTCGCCGTCGTGGGTAAGCGGACCGTCAACTCCGTCTTCTACGACATGCTCGCCGTCCCCCTGGAGGCCCTGCGCGCCGTTCCCTGGGCCGGCCGGGGGGTGGGCCGCTTCGCCGCCCGCCGCGACGGCGTCGCCCGGCGGATCGGCCTCGCCGTGCTGGCCACCGCCGCGCTCGTCGCCGTCTTCGTGCCGCTGCTGGCCAGCGCCGACGCCGCCTTCGCCGCCGTCGTCAACGCCGTCATCCCCGATCTCAGCCCGGACGTCCTCGTGCGTTGGTGCTGCGTGTTCGTCATCGCGGCGCTGCTCGTCGCCGGAGCCTGCTACTTCCTCGCCGCCCCGGCGCACCGCGCGGCCGTCGACCGTCCACACCGGACCAAATACGGTCTGGAGTGGACGGTCCCGCTCACCGTCCTCGTCCTGCTGTTCAGCGTGTTCGTCGGCGTCCGGCTGGTCGTGCTGTTCGGCGGCACCGGGTACGTCCTGCGCACCAGCAACCTCACCTCCGCCGAGTACGCCCGCGGCGGCTTCTGGCAGCTGTGCGCCGTCACCGTGCTGACGCTGGCCATCGTCGCGGCGGCCTTGCGCTGGGCCCCGGACGTCACGAAGGCCGACCGGCTCCGCCAGCGCGTCCTGCTGGGCGCCCTGAGCGCGTTGAGCCTGGTGCTCGCCGGGTCGGCGTTGAGTCGCATGTGGACGTACCAGGAGGCCTACGGCTTCACCGTCCTGCGGCTGCTGGTCGAGGTCTGCGAACTGTGGTTCGGCGCGGTGTTCGTGCTGGTGCTGGCGTCCCTGGTCAAGCTCCGCTCGGAGTGGCTGCCCCGCGCGGCGATCGGCACCGCCGCCGCGGCGCTGCTGGTGCTCGCCATCCTCGATCCGGAACGCCTCATCGCCGGCGCCAACCTCGACCGCGCGGCCGCCGGGAAGCCGCTGGACCACCGGTACCTGGCGGGGTTCTCCACCGACGTCGTCCCGGTGGTCTCGGCGCGGTTGCCCGAACCGCTCCGGACGTGCGTGCTGCGCGAAGTCCTCGCCGGCGACACCCCGGACGGCTGGCCGGCCTGGAACCTCAGCCGCTCGAGCGCCCGCGACGTGACTCTCGGCAACTGCTGAACCGCCGGCGTGGGCTGTGCGTGGTCAACAGCAATGCGCGGAAGCCACCGGGCCGTCGTGGGGGCGGCCCGGCGGCTTCCGCGTGCCAAGCCGAGCCACGAAGGCATCCCACGATCGGGTGGTGACGGAGAGTGTGCCGCCGGCGCGGTCCTTGCTGTCGCGGATCTGCGACAGACGGTCGAGCCGCACCTCGACGCAGTTTTGTGTTGAATCTTCGCCGCTGTAAGAGGACTTCCGCCAAGTCACTTCAGGCCCTCCAGTTCGGTGACCACCCCCTGGATGAGCTGCCGTGAGTCGTGCTCGCTCAAAGTCAGGGCGGAGAGAATCTCGACTGCCGTGCGGTAGTCGGCGAGATGATCGTCATTGTAGAGGTACCCGTTGCCGCGGTAGTGCTCCAAGTAGACGATGGACGGCAGATCCTCGAAGTCGAGGATGACGAACGGGCCGTAGAGCCCCGGGTGGTAACCGCACCTGCTCGGCACGATGCGGGCGCCCACGTTGCGGAGGTTGGTCATCGTCAGGAGGTGCTCGAGCTGTTCGGTCATCACCTCACGGTCGCCGACGTTCTGCCGCAGGGCAGCTTCGCCGATCAGGACCCGATATGGCAAGGCGGTACGGCCGGTCAGCACCTCGCGGCGGACCAGCCTGGCCAGCACGTGCTTCTCGACATCCGCCTGGGGGCGCTTGCTGGCGGAAAAGATGGCCCTCATGTAGGCGGCGGTCTGGAGCAGTCCGGGAACCAGGTTGGGGGCCCACTCCACCATCGCGCCGGCGGTCCGCTCGTATTCGACGAAATTCGCCGGAGCGAGCCAGTCGGGCTCGTCGGCGTTCCGGGCCAGTTCGAACAACCTCGCGCGCTCGGTCGGGTCGACGCGGAGTGCGCCGAGGATCGTCGCGACCTCTTCGATCTTCGGCACGCGTTTCCCGCGCTCCCAATTGGAGATTTCCTGCGGTGACAGCAGAGTCAACCGGGCGAGTTCCCGGACCCCGAGCTTGCGGCTCAGTCTCGCTTGCTTGATGCCGAAGCCCAGGGCCCGGGCTCGTGGTGTGGCGAAGGGTGGTGGCATGGGCACAGCCTGCCCAGGAGCGGGCCGCGCCCGGTCGGGCGATAGGGCGTTCGCTGTAGCAGAACAGCGTCAGAAGGCGAAAACGTCGTCCGAGTTGCGATCCGCTTCGCAGCGGTTCGCGTACGTCGTCCGGTACGACACCGGCTTCCCGTGCCACGTGCCGACCACCGTGACGTCGACCGGGGCGTAGATCAGCGTGCACATCTGGTGCCGCGCCGGGATGCGCGAGAAATCACCGTCGACCCCCGAAAGCACTGTGCACGCCTTGTCCCGCTTCGGGTGCGTGCCGCCGGTCGGGTCGCACGTCAGGACCACCGAGCCGATCCGGTCGGCGGTGTCGTGGCTGGTCAGCTGCAACGTCGACGCCGGCGGCTGCGCCGGCGCGAGGCAGCTCAAGCTCATCAGGCAGGCGGCGAAGGGGAGTAGGGCCATATCGGTTCCATCGGCAGCCCGGGGTCGATCACTGTGTTCCCCGTCCGGGTAGGTCTTCTTCGCTCGACCGGGTGAGGTCCCACGTCAGCAAAGCCACGTAGAGCGACAGCATCGACTCCGGATCCTCCAGCCGGACGCCGAGAACTTGCTCGATCCGGGCGAGCTGCTGGTAGTACGCCGTCCGCGAGGTGTGCGCCGCCGCGGCCGCCGCCGACTTGTTGCCGCCCTGCTCGCAGTAGTGCCGCAACGCCTGGACCAGCCGGCTGCCGGAAGCCGCGTCGCGCTGGAGCAGCGGCCCGAGCTCGCGCACGGCGAACGCCGTCACGCGCTCGTCGCCGGACAACAGGTGCAGGAGGCCGCGGAGGCGGACGTCCGACAGCCGGTGCAGCACGCGCTCGGCGCCCGATCCCAAGGCCGCCGCCGCGACCTGGCCGGCCTCCAGGAGCGTCCGGCCCGCGTCGGCGGGCGAGGACACCGTCGTGCCGACCGCGAGCACGCCCGGGGCGCTGCCCCGGGCCTCGTGGACGTCGGTGGCGAGCCGGTGCAGCACGGTGTCGGCGTTCGCCTCCGGCGACAGCGCGATGAGCGCGCGCACGCCGAGGTCGTCGGTCGCCACCAGCGCCGACACCTTCGCGCGGCGCGCCGCCAGCACCGTCGCCTCGGCCAGTTCGCGCAGCACCGGCGGCGTCGACAACGACGGCCGGGTGCCGGTCAGCCGCGGCCGGACCGCCAGGCCGACCAGCTGCCGCCCGGTCAGCGGCACGGCCAGCGCGGAAGCCCTCGCCAGCAGCTCCGCCGTCGGGGCCGGCGACGCGAGCAGCTCCTGCAACACGGCTCGGTGGGCCTGCCGCTCCAGGCCGTCGGAGTCCTTGGCGACCAGCCGGTGCACGGCCAGCGCGGACGCGGCCCGCTCGGCGACCACCCGGTGGCGGTGCGGCGGCTGGTCGGCGCAGACGACCACGAGCCGTCCCCAGTCGTGCCCGCGCGCGCCGACGACGGTCACCAGCCAGCCCGAGCCGGGGTGGTAACCCGTCCGCTCGCCGAGCTGGACCACCCGCGAGCGGGCCGGCCAGCCGGTGAGCAGCTCGGCCGGGTCGGTGCCGGCCGCGTCGTAGGCGAGGACCTCGTGCGAGAGCGTCTCCAGCACCACCGGCTGCTCGGTCAGCCGGGCGACCTCGCCGAGGACGACGCCGGGTTCGGCACCCGCGACCGTGAGCGCGGTGAACGTTTCGTGGACGCGCTCGGCGGCGCGCAGCTCGGCGACCTGGGCGTCGACGATCTGGCCGTTGACCGCCTCGGTGACGCTGACGTACCGGGTCTCGCGCGAGAGCGTCACCAGCGGCAGGCCGTGCTTCTCGGCCGCTTCGACCAGCGCGGCGGGCAGCTTGTCGCTCCAGTGCCGGACCAGCTCGATCACCAGGCCGGCGGCGCCGACCCCGGCCAGGTCGGCGACGTAGCGGGCCAGCGCCGGGCCGTCGTCGGGCAGCGCGACGCCGGTCGTCAGCACCAGCTCGCCGCCGCGCAGCAGGTGCGCGATGTCGGCGACCTCGGCGACGTGCGCCCAGCGGACCGGCGCGTCGAGCCCGGCCGAGCCCGCGACGACGTGCGGACGGCCCTGGCGCAGCACCGGCAGCGCGAGCACCTCGGCGACGGTCGGGTACATGGCTCCTCGCGTGGTCGGCAGGGACAGACTGTACGGCCGCGACGGTGACTCCGTACACGTTGTCGATGGCGTCGGTGTGGCGCCCGCCCGGAGACTCGGGAGGACGTCCCCCGAGCCGAGGAGTGCCCGCCGTGACCGACCGCATCAGCCACTGGATCGACGGCAAGCCGTTCACCGGGACTCCCGCGCGCACCGGCGACGTGTTCGACCCCGCCACCGGCGAGGTCCGCGCGCAGGTCGACTTCGCCGGGCAGGCCGAAGTGGACCAGGCAGTGGCGGCGGCCAAGGCGGCGCTGCCGGGCTGGCGCGGGACGTCGCTGGCCGGCCGGACGCGGGTGCTGTTCGCCTTCCGCGAGCTGCTGGCCGCGCGCAAGCACGAGCTGGCGAAGATCGTCACGAGCGAGCACGGCAAGGTCGAGTCCGACGCGGCGGGCGAGGTCGCGCGCGCGATCGAGAACGTCGAGTTCGCGTGCGGCGCCGCGCAGCTGCTCAAGGGCGGGTTCAGCGAGAACGCGTCCACCGGCGTCGACGTCTACTCGATCGCGCAGCCGCTCGGCGTGGTCGGGGTGATCTCGCCGTTCAACTTCCCGGCGATGGTGCCGCTCTGGTTCGTCCCGAACGCGCTGGCCTGCGGCAACACCGTCGTGCTCAAGCCGAGTGAGAAGGACCCGTCCGCCGCGGTCTTCATCGCCGAGCTGTTCGCCGAGGCCGGCCTGCCCGCGGGCGCGCTGAACGTGCTGCACGGCGACAAGGCGGCGGTCGACGGGCTGCTGGAGCACGCCGACGTCAAGGCGATCTCGTTCGTCGGGTCGACGCCGATCGCCCGCTACGTCTACGAAACCGGCACCCGGCACGGCAAGCGCGTCCAGGCTCTCGGCGGGGCGAAGAACCACATGGTCGTCCTCCCGGACGCGGACCTCGACCTGGCCGCGGACGCCGCGGTGTCGGCCGGGTTCGGCTCGGCGGGGGAGCGCTGCATGGCGGTGTCGGTGGTCGTGGCGGTCGACCCGATCGGCGACGAGCTGGTGCGCAAGATCACCGAGCGCGTGTCCGTGCTGCGGGTCGGCGACGGGCGCGACCCCGAGTCGGAGATGGGCCCGCTGGTCACCAAGGCGCACCACGCGAAAGTCGAGTCCTATGTGGACGCCGGAGTGGCGGAGGGTGCCTCGCTCGTGGTGGACGGCCGCGGCGTCGACGTACCCGGCGACGGCTTCTGGCTGGGCCCGACGCTGTTCGACCACGTCCGCCCGGAGATGTCGATCTACACGGACGAGATCTTCGGCCCGGTCCTGTCGGTGGCGCGCACGGCGACCTACGACGACGCGCTGGACCTGATCAACGCGAACCCGTACGGCAACGGCGTGGCGATCTTCACCGGCGACGGCTCGTCGGCGCGGCGGTTCCAGAACGAGGTCGAGGTCGGGATGGTCGGGGTGAACGTCCCGATCCCGGTCCCGGTGGGGTACTACTCGTTCGGCGGCTGGAAGGACTCGCTGTTCGGCGACAGCCACGCGTACGGGCCGGAGGGGTTCCACTTCTTCACGCGCACGAAGGTCGTGACTTCGCGGTGGCCGGACCGCTCGCACGCGGGCGTGAACCTGGGTTTCCCGCGCAACTCCTGAGCGTTTGCGGGAATCGTCCGGGGTACTCGCGGGGTTCACCCCCCGGGGGAGCACCCCGGACGACGATGGGACGAACCATGAGCGCGAAGAACTCCGGCACCTTCACCATCGGCGGCGACCTCCCGGTCACCCGCCTGGGGTACGGCGCCATGCAGCTGACCGGGCCCGGGGTCTGGGGCGACCCGAAGGACCCGGACGAGGCCGTGCGGGTGCTGCGGCGCGCCGTGGAACTCGGGGTGACGCTGATCGACACCGCCGACGCCTACGGCCCGTTCGTCGCCGACCTGCTGATCAAGAAGGCCCTGCACCCCTACGCCGACGACCTCGTCATCGCGACCAAGGCCGGCTTCACCCGGCAGGGGCCGGACCAGTGGATCCCCGTCGGACGGCCCGAGTACCTGCGGCAACAGGTCGAGCTGAGCCTGCGGCACCTCGGTGTCGACCGGATCGACCTCCTGCAGCTGCACCGGATCGACCCGGAGGTGCCCGTCGCCGAGCAGGTCGGCGAGCTGAAGAAGCTCCAGGACGAGGGCAAGATCCGGCACATCGGCCTGTCCGAGATCAGCGTGGACGAGCTGAAGGAAGCGCAGAAGACCGCGGAGATCGTCTCCGTGCAGAACCTCTTCAACCTCGCCAAGCGCGACGCCGAGCCGCTGCTGGAGCACGCCACCGAGCACGGCATCGCCTTCATCCCGTGGTTCCCGCTGGCCACCGGCGCCCTCGCCGGGCCGGACAGCCCGCTCACGGCGCTCGCCAAGGAGCACGACGCCTCGCCGTCGCAGCTCGCGCTCGCCTGGCTGCTCAAGCGCTCGCCCGTCGTGCTGCCGATCCCGGGGACCTCGTCGGTCGCGCACCTCGAGGACAACGTCGCCGCCGCGGACATCGAACTGACCGACGCCGAGTTCGACGCCATCGGCGCTACGCCGGCAGGACGTTGATCAGCAGCTTCGATCGCGGGGCGATCAGCACCGTGTTGACGCGGTCCGGCCGGATCCGCTCGCGGAGCTCGCGCTCCACCGGGTAGGTCCGGCCGCCGGCGCGGAGGCTGAACGACTCGAGGCTCTTGAACCCCTCCGGGCTGCGGTGCAGGCCGATCGGGTACTCGTCCGTGGTGCGCGCGCTGTCGAAGTCGTGGGTCCAGCCCGTGATCGCGACCAGCCGGCCGCTGCCCGCATCGGCCAGCCGGCGCCCGCAGACGTAGGCGAACCAGCCGGCGATCGCCAGGAGCGGGACGACGGTGCCCAGCACTTCGCCGGCGGTCTCCGCCACGAGCCCGATACCGACCGCCGCCACCAGCACGGCGAGCGCCAGCACGGCGGCGACCCAGAAGTTCAGGTCGAGCAGCTTGCCTCGCTGCGACGGGTGGAGCCGGCCACTGCGGTTGGCCAGTTCCACCTCGGGCCGGTCGGTCACTCGCCCTCGCCTTCGGGGTGCTCTTTCTCGTAGGCCTCCGTCGCCTCGTGGTACCGGTCCTGCTGCTCGTTCTCCTGGCGGCGCCCCTCGGTCGCCACGCCGACGGTGTCGGCGGTGTTCCAGTGGACGTCCTCGCCGGGGTCGCGCAGCTTGTGCTGGTTCAGCACGCTGCGGCCGTCTTCGGAGTACTTGTCGCCGAGGCCCTCGACCTTCTCGCGGCCCGGGACGCGCTCCTCGGCGGCGTCGCTCCACCCCTTGGCCGTCTCCTCGGCGGACTTCGCCTCCTTGCCCGCCTGCTTGAGCTCGTTCGCCTTGCGCTCGATGCCCGCGGCCGTGTCGACGCTCTTGTCCACCAGCTTGTCGACGCCCTTGCCCACCTTCTTCAGCGCGTTCGCCGCGCCTTCGAGCGCCGCCTTCGACTTGCCCGCGCCCTTCGCCAGGCCCTCCAGCTTCTCGACGATCTTCGTGATCCGCGTGCTGATCTTCTCGGCGAGCACGCCGCCCTCGACGACCGTGTCGGCGATGAACGCCGCGATCGTGCCGCCGAAGGTGCACCACGACGCCGCGAGCGCGGCCAGCGCCTTGACGATCAGCTCGCCCACGAACGACGAGATCATGTCGCGGATCAGCCCGCGTTCGGTGCCGACCAGTGCCGCGCCGACGTTCATGGCCGTCGACGCGTCCCCGGCGTGCGACGCCGCGCCGCGCAGGACGTTGACGTAGCTCTCGGCCGTCCGCTGGTAGGCCTCCGCCGAGGCGCAGTCGCTGAAGGACTGCTGGACCTTCTTCGCCTGCTGCTCGTAGCTCTCGGCCGTCTCGGTGAGCGACTTCGAGATGTTCGTCCAGGTCACGGCCTTGGCGGTGACGGCTTCGGGCTTGCCGGCGAGCTTGTCGAGGCCGTCCTTGAGGAAGCTGATGTGCTCGATCAGCCAGCCGACCCCGGCGCTCGCCAGCGTGCCGAGCGGGTCCATCGCCGCGCCGAGCAGGTCGAGGGCGTCGGTGCCGACGTCCATGGCGAGGTTGCCCCAGTCGCCGTTGCGCGCGTCGGTGAGCGTCGAGGCGGCGTCGCTGAAGATGCCCGCGCCGCCGGTCTGGGCGTTGACGTCGTCCAGCTCGCCCTTCGAGCCGTCGCCCATGCCGCTCCAGAAGCCGCCCGGCGATCCGGCCGTCGCGACCAGTGTGTTCTCGGTCATGCCGGGAGCTCCTTGCCGATGCCCTCGATCAGGGACTTCGTCGTCTGTTCGTGGTCGCGGAACGCCGTGTGCGCGGTCTTCACCCGGTCCGCGACCTCGTGGCCGGCCTCGACGGCGGCGCTCAGGAAGCTGTCGGCGGTGTCCACCCACGCCTGGACGGGCAGCGCGAACACCTGCCCGACCAGCCCGAACGCGTCGAAGTCGAGCGCACCGGCGGTGCCGGCGGCCTCGACCGCCTCCTGGACGCGGTCGGCGATCTCGCGGATCTCGTCCTCGTGGCCGCCGAGGACGTCGAAGTCGACTTTCATCGCCTGGCCCGCCATCAGAGCCCCCGGCGCAGGATCGGGCCGCCGAAGTCTTCGTCGTCGTCCGGGCGTGGTGGCCGGGCCGGGCGCACGGGCGGCGGCGGGGTTTCGCCGAATTCCGGCCGCGGCGTTTCTTCCGGCACTTCGGGCGCGGGGATCTGTTCCCGGAGGAATTTCATCGCGTCGCTGTCGGGGCCGATCACCGGCGCCATGACGGCGGTCAGCTGCTGGGCGGCGTCGACCTGCGCGCGTTTGGCGGCGGCGAGCACGGCCTGGGCGAGGCGGGCGCGCGGCAGCTCGTCCGCGCGCGGGCCGAAGGTGAGTTCCTGCAGCGCACCGCTGGTGTTGACGGTGACCGTGACGGCTCCATCGGCACTCGAGGCGGTCGCCGAGACGCGCTCGAGCCGGGCTTTCGCCTCGGCCGCGCGCCGGGCGATATCGGGCATTCCGGCCGAAGCGGGTTCAATTCGGTTCACGGCGACCTCAGCGTCGGGATCGGAGTCGGGAGCGGGCATGCGGATCAGAGGCAGCAAACCGCTTTTCGGTTCCCCCTTCAAGCCGGGAATTCATTGTGAGAAGAATGCATGGGAATTCGTTTGCGCGTTCTTTACCCGGCGCGGGCGGTGTCATGAACGACTCGTTCAAGTCGCCGGGCGAGGTGAACGACTCGTTCATGACGTCCGGGCCCCTACGGGCGGGGTTGAGCACGGCCCGCTCAGGCTTCCGTAAACTCAAGGTGAGCAGCGAGCGAGGTAGGTGAGGAACCGGTGGCCAACGCGGACGAGCGCCGCTTCGACGTGCTGCGCGCGATCGTGGCCGACTACGTCTCCAACCAGGAGCCCGTCGGCTCCAAGGCGATCGTCGAACGGCACAACCTGGGGGTGTCCAGCGCCACCGTGCGCAACGACATGGCCGCCCTCGAGGAAGAGGGCTACATCACCCAGCCGCACACCAGTGCCGGCCGCGTGCCGACCGACAAGGGCTATCGCCTCTTCGTCGACCGGCTCTCCGAGGTCAAGCCGCTGAGCGCGGCCGAACGCCGGGCGATCACCACCTTCCTCGACAGCGGCACCGACCTCGACGACGTCCTCCGCCGCTCGGTCCGGCTGCTCGCGCAGCTGACCCGGCAGGTCGCCGTCGTCCAGTACCCGATGCTGACCAACGCCAAGGTGCGCCACCTCGAAGTGGTGCCGCTCACCCCGGCGCGGCTCATGCTGGTGCTGATCGCCGACAACGGCCGCGTCGACCAGCGCACGGTCGACCTCGGCGACGTCGTCACCGAAGAAGACGTGGCGCGGCTGCGCTCGGTGCTCAACACGGCCATGTCCGGGCGGCGGCTCAACGAAGCCGCCGCGCGGGTCGCCGAGCTGCCCGACAAGGCGCCCGGCGAGCTGCGGGACGCGCTCATCCGCGTCACCACGGTCCTCGTCGAGTCGCTGGCCGAACACCCCGAAGAACGCCTGGTCCTCGGCGGCACCGCGAACCTCACGCGCAACGTCGCCGACTTCCCGGGTTCGCTGCGCCAGGTCCTCGAAGCCCTCGAGGAGCAGGTGGTCGTGCTCAAGCTCCTGGCCGCCGCGCGCAACCCCGGTGCGATCACGGTGCGCATCGGTGAGGAAAATGAGGACGAGCAGATGCGCAGCACCTCGGTCGTCTCCATCGGGTACGGCCAGGACATGGTGCTCGGCGGCATGGGGGTGGTCGGCCCGACCCGGATGGACTACCCCGGCACGATCGCCGCGGTGCGCGCGGTCGCCAACTACGTGGGGCAGATCCTGGCCGGCCGCTGAGCCGGGCAGAGCAGAAGGAGAAGCAGAGACGGTGGCGAGGGACTACTACGGCATCCTCGGGGTGGCCAAGAACGCGAGCGATCAGGACATCAAGCGCGCGTACCGGAAGCTGGCCAGGGAGCTGCACCCCGACGTCAACCCGTCGGAGGACGCGCAGCACAAGTTCGGCGAGGTCACCACGGCCTACGAGGTGCTGTCCGACCCGCAGAAGCGCAAGATCGTCGACCTCGGCGGCGACCCGATGGACGGCGGCGCGCGCGGCGGGGGCGGCGGCGACCCGTTCGCCGGGTTCGGCGGCCTCGGCGACATCATGGACGCCTTCTTCGGCGCTTCCGGCGGGGGCGGCGGACGCGGGCGCGGACCCCGCAGCCGCGTCCAGCCCGGCTCCGACGCGCTGATCCGGCTCGGCCTGTCCCTCGAGGACTGCGCGACCGGCGTCGACAAGGAGATCGCCGTCGACACCGCGATCGTCTGCGACCTCTGCCGCGGCGCCGGCACCAGCGAAGGCACCTCGGTCAAGACGTGCGACACCTGTGGCGGCGCCGGCGAGGTCCAGTCCGTCCAGCGATCGTTCCTCGGCCAGGTCGTCACGGCCCGCCCGTGCCCGGTCTGCCGCGGCTTCGGCGAGGTCATCCCCGACCCCTGCCGCCAGTGCGGCGGCGACGGCCGCATCCGCGCTCGCCGCAACGTCACCGCCAAGATCCCGCCGGGCGTCGGCGACGGCATGCGCATCCGCCTGTCCGGCCAGGGCGAGGTCGGCCCCGGCGGCGGCCCGGCCGGCGACCTCTACGTCGAGATCGACGAGACCCCGCACGAGGTCTTCGTCCGCCAAGGCCACGACCTGCACTGCAACTTCCGCATCCCGATGACCACCGCCGCCCTCGGCGCCACGGTGCCCATCTCGACGCTGATCGACGGCGACTACGAGCTCGACGTCGAACCCGGCACCCAGCCCACCGCCGAGCTCGTCCTCACCGGCAAGGGCATGCCCCGGCTGCGGTCCTCCGGCCGCGTCGACGGCCGCGGCGACCTCCACGTCCACATCGACGTCGTGGTCCCGACGAAGCTCGACGAAGCCCAGCGCGAACTCCTCGTCGAACTCGCCCGGCTGCGCGGCGAGGAAGTCCCCACGCTCGCGTCCAACGGCAGCAAGCACGGCGGCCTGTTCTCCAAGCTGCGCGCCAAGAACCACCGCTGACCGTGCCCGACACCACCCTGCCGGTCTTCCTCGCCTCCTCGGTGCCCACCAGCGGGCACGCGGTCCTCGACGGCGAGGAAGCCCGGCACGCGGTCACCGTCCGCCGCCTGCGCACGGGGGAGCGGCTGGTGCTCTCGGACGGGGAGGGCACCATGGCGCGCTGCGTCGTCGACGCCGTCCAGCCCGGCCGCGACGCCGCCCTGACGCTGTCGGTCGAGGAAAGCTGGACCGAGGAACCACCCGCCCTGCGCGTCGTGCTCGCCCAGGCCCTCGCCAAGGGCGACCGCGGCGAGCTCGCAGTCGAGCTCGCCACCGAAGCCGGCGTCGACGCGATCGTCCCCTGGCGAGCCGCCCGCAGCGTCGCCAAGTGGGACGGCGATCGCGGCGGCAAAGCCCTCGCCCGCTGGCGCGCCACCGCCCGCGCCGCCGCCAAACAAGCCCGTCGCGCCCACGTCCCCGACGTCACCGAACCCGCCGGCACCGCCGAGCTCGCCGGGCTGGTGGCCACGACGTCCCTGGCGATCGTGCTCGAGTCCGACGTCCCCGACCGCCTCACCGACCTCGACCTCCCGGACACCGGCGACCTCTTGCTGGTGGTCGGGCCCGAAGGCGGCATCACCGACGACGAGCTCCGCACCCTGCGGGAAGCCGGCGCCCACGCCGTCCGCCTGGGCACCACGGTGCTGCGCACCTCCACCGCCGCGGCCGTCGCCCTCGGCGCCCTCGGCGCGCTCACCCCCCGCTGGCGGTAAGAAGATCACCGAAAAAAGACCCCCGATTTTGCGCCCAGTTATGGCGCGATCACACTCCGACCCGTTACTCTCGCTTACTAACGCGCCACACACCGTTCCGGTGTCCGGCGCGCCACTGGGAAAGCACAGACCCCGCCGGGCACCTCCCCCCTCGGTCCGGCGGCCGCCGCGGTGGCGGTAGATCGACCCCCAGGGTCTACCGCTCCGCGGCCCCCTCCCTCGCTTCGCTTCGGTCGGTGGGCCGCTTCGCGTTCGTTGTGTCTTCTGGGGGTCAAACCCCCAGACCCCCAGCCGGGGGTTCCCCCCGGACCCCCCGCGGCTTCCGCTCGGTGCGCGTCTGGTGGGGCGGCTTGTGTCGCTAGGGTGTGTTGCCATGAGTGAGGATGAGACTCTCTTCGAGCGGATCATTGCCGGTGAGATCCCTGCTGATGTTGTCTATCAGGATGAGCTGACCTTTGCCTTTCGGGATATCCGGCCTCAGGCGAAGGTTCACGTGCTCGTCGTGCCCAAGAAGCGGTATCGGAACCTTGGGGAGCTTGCTTCGGCTGATCCGGGTCTGCTTGCGGCCGTTGCGCTCGCCGCTCGCAAGGTTGCTGAGCTTGAGGGGGTGCTTGAGAGCGGGTATCGGGTTGTCTTCAACACCGACTCTGATGCCGGGCAGACCGTTTTTCATGTTCATGCCCATGTTCTCGGGGGTGAACCGCTGGGGCTCTTCGGGGCTCCTGAGCAGGACTAGGCGAAACCCGTCTGCGTTCTGTCGGTGGGTGCCAGTAGCATCGGTGGGGTCCGTTCTCCCTCACCGAGAAAGCAGGCCTGAGGCCACGTGGCCGGAACCGTACCGGGTGGTGCCGCCCGACCCGACGTCCCCGGGGACGTCGCCAAGACCGAGGATGCCGCCGTCCAGGCCGCGCAGTCCCGGTTCCCCATTCCCGACGCCGCCGCGCTCAGCCTGCTCGGCTCCCGTGACGAGAACCTGCGTGTCGCCGAAGAGCTTCTCGCCGCCGACGTGCACGTCCGCGGCAACGAAGTCACCCTCACCGGCACCCCCGCCGACGTCGCGTTCGCCGAACGCGTCTTCGCCGACCTCGTCACCCTCGCCACCGGCGGGCAGCAGGTCGGCCCGGACACCGTCCGCCGCACCATCGGGATGCTGAGCACCGGGGACGCCTCCCCGGCCGAGGTCCTCAGCCTCAACATCGTCTCCCGCCGCGGCAAGACCATCCGGCCCAAGACGCTCAACCAGAAGCGCTACGTCGACGCCATCGACAAGCACACCGTCGTCTTCGGCATCGGCCCCGCCGGCACCGGCAAGACCTACCTCGCCATGGCGAAGGCCGTCCAGGCCCTCCAGGCCAAGCAGGTCACCCGCATCGTGCTGACCCGCCCCGCCGTCGAAGCCGGCGAGCGCCTCGGCTACCTGCCCGGCACGCTCAACGAGAAGATCGACCCCTACCTGCGGCCGCTCTACGACGCGCTGCACGACATGGTCGAACCCGAGTCGATCCCGCGGCTCATGCAGGCCGGCACCATCGAGATCGCGCCGCTGGCCTACATGCGCGGCCGCGCGCAGCCGGTCGACACCCCGGTGCTCACACCGGAGGGCTGGCGTCCGATCGGCGAGTTGGCGGTCGGTGACCTGGTCATCGGCTCCAGTGGCGAGCCGACACCCGTTCTCGGGGTGTACCCGCAGGGCGAAAAGGACGTCTACCGCCTCACCGCGGGAGACGGAGCCTCGACGCTGTGTTGCGGCGAGCACCTCTGGACCGTCCGGACCGCGGCCGACAAGCGCCGCCACAAGCCGTGGCGCGTCCTCGAGACGAAAGAAATGATCGGCAAGCTCCGGGCTGCGCACGCGCGCCGGTACGAGCTGCCGATGCTGACGGCTCCCGTCTGCCATCCCGGGCGTGCCGTGCCGATGGATCCCTACGCACTGGGACTGCTGCTCGGTGACGGCTGCATGACCGGCTCCACGACTCCGAGCTCCGCGACGGAGGACCCGGAGCTGGCGGTCGCCCTCGAGCAAGCGATCCCCGGAGTTCGCGTGCGCCACAAGGGCGGCGTCGACTACATCTTGAACCGCGTCCGGGAACCGGGCGACGTGATCACCCTGGAGAACCCGGTCACCGGTGTCCTGCGCACGCTGGGCCTGCTCGGGACCCGCTCGCACTCCAAGTTCGTGCCGGAGGTCTACCTCCGCAACTCCGCGGACGTCCGGCTCGCGATCCTGCAGGGGCTCCTGGACTCGGACGGCGGACCGGTGACCCAGCTCACCCGCACCTGCCGCATCCAGTACACGACGACGTCCCCGCAGCTGAGGGACGACGTCATCCGGCTGGTGCAGTCGCTCGGCGGGGTCGCCCACACCCGGCGCCGCGTCGCGCTCGGCCGCAAGCCGGGCCGCGCGATGGGGCGCGACGTCGGCTACCGGCACGACGCCTACGTCCTCGAAATCCGGCTGCCTGCGGAGATCCAGCCGTTCCGCCTGACCCGCAAGCTGCTGAAGTACCAGGAAGCTGGTGGTGGTGGGCGGCCGATGCGGTTCATCGAGAGCATCGAGCCGGCGGGCCGGGCGGAGACCGTGTGCATCCAGGTCGCGGCCGAGGACTCGCTGTACGTCACCGAGGACCACCTGCTGACGCACAACACCCTCAACGACGCCTTCATCATCCTCGACGAGGCCCAGAACACCACGCCCGAGCAGATGAAGATGTTCCTCACCCGGCTCGGCCAAGGCTCCAAGATCGTCGTCACCGGCGACGTCACCCAGGTCGACCTGCCCAACGGGCAGCGCAGCGGCCTCCGCGTCGTCCGCGACATCCTCGGCTCGGTCGAGGGTCTCCACTTCTCCGAACTGACCAGCCAGGACGTCGTCCGGCACAAGCTCGTCGGCGACATCGTCGACGCCTACGAGAAGTGGCAGGCCGTGCAGGACGCGCAGGAACAGCAGGGCAACGGCTGGAAGGGCACCCGGCGGTGAGCATCGAGATCGCCAACGAGTCCGGCGTCGACGTCGACGAGACGTCGATCGTCTCGGCCGCCCGCTACGCCCTCGACAAGATGGAGGTCAGCCCGCTCGCCGAGCTGTCCATCCTGCTCGTCACCCTCGACGTCATGGAAGACCTGCACGAACGCTGGATGGACCTGCCCGGCCCCACCGACGTCATGGCCTTCCCGATGGACGAGCTCGACTCCTCCCGCCGCCCCGACGCGCCCGACGCGTCGCCGGCGCTGCTCGGGGACATCGTGCTCTGCCCGGCGTTCGCCAAGGACCAGGCCAAGACCGCGGGCCACGCCCTGATCGACGAGCTGCACCTGCTCACCGTGCACGGCTGCCTGCACCTGCTCGGCTACGACCACGCCGAGCCCGCCGAAGAACGCGAGATGTTCGCCCTCCAGAAGCGGATCCTCGGCGAGTATCAGGACGCCGTAGCCGCGCTGGAGAAGCGTGACGCGCAGCGGAACACCGACGACCGCGTCCTCGGCATCGCCGGGCTCGACCCGGGCGCCGCGCCGGCCGGCGAACCAGCCACCGGGGAAACGCCCTAGGCGCCAGCCATGGTCCAGCTCCTCTTCGCGATCGCGCTCGTGCTCCTCGCGGGCGTGTTCGCGGCGGCCGACGCCGCCATCAGCACCGTCTCGCAGGCCCGGGCCGACGGCCTCGCCCGGATGGGCCTGCCCGGCGCCCGCCACCTCGCCGCCGTCGTCGCCGAACGGCGCCGGCACATCAACCTGCTGCTCCTGCTCCGCCTCGGCTGCGAACTGACCGCCACGGTGCTGGTCACGGTGTTCGTGGGCACCCGCCTGGCGCCGCTCGGCGTGGCGGTGCTCGTCGCCGCCGTCGTCATGGTCGTGGTCAGCTACGTCCTCATCGGCGTCGGCCCCCGCACCCTCGGCCGCCAGCACCCCTACCGCATCGGCCGCTACGTCGCCGGGCCCGTCCGCGTCCTCGGCTCGGTCCTCGGCCCGCTGTCCCGGCTGCTCATCCTCATCGGTAACGCCATCACCCCCGGCCAGGGCTTCCGCGAAGGCCCGTTCACCTCCGAGGTCGAGCTGCGCGAACTCGTCGACCTCGCCCAGGAACGCGGCGTCGTCGAAGACTCCGAGCGCGAGATGATCCACTCGGTGTTCGAGCTCGGCGACACCGTCGCGCGCGAGGTCATGGTGCCGCGCACGGAGATCGTCTGGATCGAGCGCACCAAGACCGTCCGCCAGGCCCTCGCCCTGGCGCTGCGCACCGGCTTCACCCGGCTCCCGGTGATCGACGAGTCCGTCGACGACATCGTCGGCGTCGTCAACATCAAGGACCTGATGTCGGCGTACATGGACCCGGACGGTTCGAGCACGGTCGTCGACACGCTGATGAACGAAGCCTCCTTCGTCCCCGACTCCAAGCGGCTCGACGAGCTCCTCAAGGAGATGCAGCGCTCGCACCACCACATGGCGATCGCCGTCGACGAGTACGGCGGCACCGCCGGCCTGCTCACCATCGAAGACGTCCTCGAAGAGATCGTCGGCGAGATCACCGACGAGTCCGACGCCGACGAGCGGCCCGAGGTCGAGGAGCTCGCCGACGGTGCCGTCCGCGTCTCGTCGCGGATGAGCGTCGACGACCTGGGCGAGCTCTTCGGCATCGACCTCGAAGACCACGACGTGGAGACCGTGGGCGGGCTGCTCGCGGAGCGACTGGGTAGGGTCCCGCTGCCGGGGGCCGAAGCCGAGGTCGCCGGGCTTCGGCTGTTCGCCGAAGGCGGCAAGGACCGGCGCGGCCGCATGCGGATCACCTCCGTGGTGGTCCACCCGGCCGATGCCGACGGAATGACCGACCCGGCCGACCGCACCACCCGGCGCCGCACGCGCCTGCCCCACCCCGACGAACGCGACAGGAGCGTCGAACATGCCTGACCTCGAGGCGGAGGACCAGAAGCTGGTGACGCTGGCCAGGTCCTCGCGCGCCCGCATCCAGGCCCCCGAAGGCGCCGCGGTCCGCGACACCGACGGCCGCACCTACGCCGCGGGCACGGTCGACCAGCCGTCGTTCAAGCTCACCGCGCTCCAGGCCGCGGTCGCCGCGGCGCTGTCCAGCGGCGCCGAAGGCATCGAAGCCGCCGCCGTCGTCAGCGAAGAAGGGCTGCTCAAGGGCGCGTCCGTGCACGCGGTCCGCGACCTGGCGAGGTACGCGCCGATCATCCTGGCCGCCCCGGACGGCACGGTTCTCGAGGTGCTGGAGCGATGACGGAACACCGGTCCGGCTTCGCCTGCTTCGTCGGGCGTCCCAACGCGGGCAAGTCGACGCTGACCAACGCCCTCGTCGGCACCAAGGTCGCGATCACGTCCAGCAAACCGCAGACCACGCGCCACGCGATCCGCGGCATCGTGTCCCGCGAGGACGCCCAGCTCGTCCTCATCGACACCCCCGGCCTGCACCGCCCCCGCACCCTGCTCGGCGAGCGGCTCAACGACATCGTGCACACGACGTGGTCCGAAGTGGACGTCGTCGGGTTCTGCGTGCCGGCGAACGAGAAGATCGGCCCGGGCGACAAGTTCATCGCCGGCGAGCTGCAAAAAATCGCGAAGCGGACGCCGGTCATCGGCATCGTGACCAAAACCGACCTCGTCCAGCCCCAGCAGGTCGCCGAGCAGCTGCTCGCGCTGCAGGAGGTGATGGACTTCGCCGAGCTGATCCCGGTGTCCGCGGTGGACGGCTTCCAGGTCGGCGCGCTCACGGACCTGCTCGTCGGCAAGCTCCCCGAAGGCCCGCAGCTCTACCCGGGCGGCGAGCTCACGGACGAACCCGAGCAGACGCTGGTGGCCGAGCTGATCCGCGAGGCGGCGCTGGAAGGCGTCCGCGACGAGCTGCCGCACTCGATCGCCGTCACCGTCGAAGAGATGCTGCCGCGCGAAGGCCGCGACGACCTCATCGACGTGCACGCGTTCCTGTTCGTGGAGCGGCCCAGCCAGAAGGGCATCATCCTCGGGCACAAGGGGGAGCGGCTGCGCGAGGTCGGCGCCACCGCGCGCAAGAACATCGAGGCGCTGCTCGGCTCCAAGGTCTACCTCGACCTGCACATCAAGGTGGCCAAAGAGTGGCAGCGCGACCCCCGTCAGCTGCGCCGGCTCGGGTTCTGACGTGGCCGAGCAGCCGCGGCCGCCCGCGGACTACAACCCCGGACCCCCGCCCGCGACCAACCTGGTCTGGGGCATCGTCGCCGCGTTCCTCTGCCTGCCCTTCGGCATCGTCTCGATCATCCAGGCGGCGAAGGTGGAGAAGTTCTGGGCACAGGGTGAGCCGGACGCCGCCCGCGGCGCGGCCGGTGCCGCGCGGCGCTGGGCGATCATCGGTGCCGTCGTCGGAGTGGTGTTCTGGGTCGCCCTGGTCGTCGGCGGTGTCCTGCTGCTGGGAACGCTGCTCGACGACGCCGCGTCGAACTGACGCAGGCTCGGCGGCAGGAGGCGATTCGGTGGTGTACCAGCAGTACCCCCACTACGGCTGGGGTCCGAACCACGGGCCGCCGCCGGAGAACAACATGGTCTGGGCGGTCCTGTCGACCGTGTTGTGCTGCATGCCGTTGGGTATCGTCTCCATCGTGAAGGCGAGCCAGGTCAGCTCCCTGTGGTTCCAGGGCTTCCACGCCGAAGCGCACCGGGCCGCCGACGAAGCCCGCAAGTGGGCGATGTGGTCGGCGATCGCCGCCGGCGTGCTGCTCGGGCTCTACCTGGTGTTCGTCCTGCTCATGTTCGCCCTCGTCGGCATCTCCTTCTGGTCGCTGGTGCCATGACGACCGTCTACCCGGGATACCGGGCCCGCGGCGCCCGGGCCACGCTGCGCGCCCTCGGCGCCCCGATGGCCGTCGTGGGCGGGCTCGGCGTGTGCTGCGCGGCGGTCCTGATCGGCGACCCGACCACCCCCGGCGGCTGGCTCCCGCTCTGCCCGACCAAGGCCCTGTTCGGCATCGACTGCCCGGGCTGCGGCGGCATGCGGATGGCGTACAGCCTGATGCACGGCGACCTGCCCGCGGCGCTGCACTACAACGCCGTGTCGCTCGTCTTCGTGCTGCTCTTCGTCTGGAGCACGGCGGCCTGGACGCTCGGGCGGCTGCGCGGCCGCTGGGTGAGCAGCTGGCTGCACTGGCGCTGGACCCCGCTGACCGTCGGTGTCGTGTTCGCCCTCTGGTTCGTCATTCGCAACCTCCCGTTCGCCCCGTTCACCGGCCTGCGCGTCTGATTTGGACGGACGGGAACCGCTTCGCCACGCACCGCGTCGGAGGCTCGTCCGGTTCACCCGGACGTGGATGCCTGGGCATCGCCGCCGCAGGTGAACCGAGTACGCTCCCGCGGACCAGTGCCGTAGGTTCGGCGCGGTTCCGCACGGAACGTGCGGTGAGTGACCAGCGAGGGGGAGAGCCAGATGACCGATCCCTACGGTCAGCAGCCGTTCGGGCAGCAGCCCGGGGGCCAGCAGCCGTTCGGACAACCGCAGCCCGGCCAGGCGCCGCCGCCGTACGGGCAGCCTGCCCCCTACGGGCAGCCTGCCCCCTACGGGCAGCCGGCTCCCTACGGGCAGCCGGCGCCGTTCGGCCAGCCGGGAACTCCCTTCGGTGCACCGCAGAACTACGCGAACTGGGGCCAGCGCGCCGGCGCCACGATCATCGACCAGGCGCCGATCATCGTCATCTACCTCCTCGCGCTCATCATCACCCTCGCCGGCTCGTGGAGCATCGGGCTGATCCTGTACGTGCTCGGCGGCCTCGCCGGGATCGGCTGGGCCGTCTACAACCGGTGGATCCAGCAGGGCAACACCGGTCAGTCGCTGGGCAAGCGCGTCCTCGGGATCAAGCTGCTGTCGGAGCAGACCGGGCAGCCGGTCGGCGCCGGAACCGCGTTCCTGCGCGACCTCTGCCACATCGTCGACGGCGCGGCCTGCTACATCGGCTACCTGTGGCCGCTCTGGGACGACAAGGGCCAGACCTTCGCGGACAAGATCGTCAGCTCCGTCGTGGTCCTGGCGGACGCGGCGCCCGGCCAGGCCCCGTTCGGCCAGCCCGGCGCGCAGCCCTTCGCCGGTGGCTACCCGCCGGCGGGCCAGCAGCCCGGCCAGTTCGGCCAGCCGCCGTCCGGTGGATTCCCGCAGCAGCCCCCGTCCGGCGGCTTCGACCAGCCGCAGTCGGGCGGTTTCCCGCAGCAGCCCGCGGCGGGCGGGTTCGGGCAGCCGCCGCAGTCCGGCGGTTTCGCGCCGGCCCCGCAGCCGGGCGGGTTCGACCAGCCGCAGTCCGGCGGGTTCGGCCGGCCGCTCGCGCCGCCGCCGGGCGGCTCCGCCTTCGACGAGGTCGAACGCACCGAGATGCTCCGCCCGGGCGGCTCCGCCGGGGCCGGGTCCGCGTTCGACGAGCAGGCCGAGCGGACGCAGATGCTGCGGCCGGGAAGCCAGAGCGACGCCGGGGAGACCCAGAAGATCCAACCGGGCCAGTTCGACCGGCCGCCGAACGACCAGCCGCCACACCACTGAGACACGCGGTTCCCGCACCACCGCCGGGGTGACCCGGCGGACGTTCACGAGTAATTGGGGTAGACGTTCATGACCAATCCCTACGGCCAGCAGCAGCCACCTTACGGTCAGCAGCCGCAGTCCGGCGGTTTCCAGCAGCCGCCGCAGCCCGGCTACGGGCCGCCGTCCGGCGGGATGCCCGCCTACGGCCAGCCCGCGCCGTACGGCCAGCCCCCGGCGTACGGCCAGCCCCCGACCGGCGGCTTCGGCGCCCCCGGCTACGGCATGCCCGGTGGCGGCGACATCAACGCCATCAAGGACTACAAGGGCTGGGCCATCGGCTGCATCTTCCTGATGTGGATCCTCGCGATCTTCGCGATCATGAAGTCCAACGAGGTCCAGACGTACAAGATGCAGGGCAACTACGCGATGGCGGAGCAGGCGTCGGGGACGACCAAGACGCTCTGCATCATCGCCACCGTCATCGGCGGCATCGCCTGGGCCATCGCCATCGTCTCGATCATCATCTCGGCCGTCGC
Source organism: Amycolatopsis sp. cmx-4-37 (assembly GCA_049998055.1). Taxonomy (GTDB): domain Bacteria; phylum Actinomycetota; class Actinomycetes; order Mycobacteriales; family Pseudonocardiaceae; genus Amycolatopsis. The sequence goes on from JAEBEK010000018.1 coordinate 130,835, forward strand.
CGTCAGCACCTGCTACGGCTACACCTACTGCTGAAACCCGGGGCGCTCCACCCCGGCATCACCCGAGAGTGGGACGATGTCGGGGTGGTGAACCTCTACCGCGACACCGGGGTGGTGTTGCGCACGCACAAGCTGGGTGAGGCCGACCGGATCGTCACCCTGCTCACGCGCCGGCACGGCAAGGTCCGCGCCGTCGCGAAGGGCGTGCGGCGCACCTCGTCGCGGTTCGGGGCCCGGCTGGAGCCGTTCGGTCACGTCGACGTGCAGTTCTACACCGGCCGCACGCTCGACGTGATCACCCAGGTCGAGACCGTCGACGCGTTCCAGCTGCCGCTGGTCGCCGACTACCAGCGCTACACCGCGGCCAGCGCGATCGCCGAAACCGCGGACCGGCTCTCGGCCGAAGAGGGCGAGCCGGTGCTCAAGCTCTACCTCCTCGTCTGCGGCGCCCTGCGGTCCCTCGCCGCCGGGGAGCGTGACGCCTCCCTCGTGCTCGACGCGTTCTTCCTGCGCGCGATGTCCTACGCCGGCTGGGCGCCCGCGCTCACCGAGTGTGCCCGCTGCGGCCTGCCCGGCCCGCACGTCGCCTTCAGCGTCGCCGCCGGTGGCTCGATGTGCCAGGACTGCCGCGTCCCCGGGTCGGTGCACCCCGCGCCCGAGGTCCTGGACCTGCTCACCGCCCTGCTGCACGGCGAGTGGACGATGGCCGAGTCGACCCTGCCGGGCACCCGCCGCGACGCGAGCGGCCTGGTCGCGGCCCACCTGCAGTGGCATCTGGAGCGTCAGCTCCGGTCCCTTCCCCTGGTCGAGCGACGCGCGCGGGAGACCACCGTGACCTCCGGGGCTTCGCCCCGAGCCGGGGGCTCCGCCACCCGGACCCCCGAAAGTTAGGTGGTGCGCGGGCAGTAGGGTCGGCCTGATCGATTTCACCCATCCAGGGAGGCTCGCCGTGCTGCGCAGGGGACGCGAGAACAAGGCGTCGCGGTACGAGCTGCGGGCCCCGGATCCGCACCCGTCCGGCGCGGTGCCGCCGGAGATCCCGCGCGAGCTGGTCCCGAAGCACGTCGCGCTGGTCATGGACGGCAACGGCCGCTGGGCCAACCAGCGCGGCCTGCCGCGGATCGAAGGCCACAAGCGCGGTGAGGCGGTGATGATCGACGTCGCCGCCGGCGCGGTCGAGATCGGCGTCAAGTGGCTCTCGGTGTACGCGTTCTCGACGGAAAACTGGAAGCGCAGCCCCGAAGAGGTGCGGTTCCTGATGGGCTTCAACCGCGACACCATCCGGCGCCAGGTCGACTACCTCGGCTCGATCGGCGTGCGCATCCGGTGGGCCGGGCGGCGGCCGAAGCTGTGGGCTTCGGTGATCAAGGAGCTGCAGGCGGCCGAGGAGAAGACCAAGCACAACACGGCGCTGAACATGACGATGTGCGTCAACTACGGCGGCCGCGCGGAGCTGGGCGACGCGATGCAGCGGATCGCGCGGGACGTCGCGGACGGTCGTCTCGATCCCGGCAAGGTCACCGAGAAGACCATCGGCAAGTACCTGTACCAGCCGGACATGCCGGACGTGGACCTGTTCCTGCGGCCGTCGGGGGAGCAGCGGACGTCGAACTTCCTGCTCTGGCAGTCGGCCTACGCCGAAATGGTCTACCAGGACACGCTGTTCCCCGACTTCGACCGGACGCACCTGTGGCGCGCCTGCCTGGAGTTCGCGAAGCGGGATCGCCGCTTCGGCGGCGCTGTCGACCAGGCGTCGTCATGAGCGCGACCGAAGCGGCCGAGACCGCGGAGCTGCTGACGCAGGCGAAGGAATCCCTCGAGCGCTACCTCGAGGTGCACGTCGACGACGACGGCGCGCTGACGTTCTCCCACGGCGACGTCCCGTGCGTGATCCAGGCGACCCGGCTCGGCGAAGGCCTCACGGTGCTGAGCCTGACCTGCGTCGTCGGGTGGGACCTCGCGGACGGGCCGGAGCTGTCGATCGCCGTCGCCGAGCGGGCGGGCCAGGGGCTGTTCGGGACGCTGGGCGTCGGGCATTCCGACAACGGCGTGGACGTGACCCTGCGGTACGCGTTCCCGGCCGCGGGGCTGGACGCGGCGGCGCTCGGGACGTTGCTGATGCTGGTGGTGTCGACGGCTTCGCAGCTGCGGACCGATTTGCCGGGAATCGCGCCCGCCGAGTAACCCACTCGGGGTGTTGTCCGGCCGCGAACGGCGAATTCCGGTCGGAATCCGGCACTTTCCGACCGTTCGCGGCTGTGCGCCGCTCTCGGTGTCGGACCTTGCTGGCATCATCGCCTTCGTGAACATCGTTTCCGACAACGCGCGGCGCACCCGCCGGTTCCGCATCAGCTCCGTCGAGGTGCTGTGCGCGATCCTTCTGGTCGCGATCCTCGCCCAGGGCCGGCTGCAGCAGGCGTTCGACGTGCCCGCGCTGCGCACCGGCTCGACCGTGTTCGTCGCCGTCTGCGTGCAGGCGCTGCCGTTCCTCGTGCTGGGCGTGCTGATCGGCGGGGCCATCGCGGCGTTCGTGCCCGCTCGCGTGCTGGAGAAGGTGCTGCCCCGGCGGGCCGGTGCGGCGGTCGGTGTCGCCGGGCTGGCCGGGGTCGCGCTGCCGGGCTGCGAATGCGCGTCGGTGCCGGTGGCGCGCCGGCTGATGGGGCAGGGCGTGGCGCCGGCGGCGGCGCTGACCTTCCTGCTGGCGGCGCCGGCGGTGAACCCGGTGGTGCTGGTGGCGACGGCAGTGGCGTTCCCGGGCCGGCCGGAGCTGGTGCTGGCGCGCTTCGCGGGTTCGCTGGCGACGGCGATGGTGATGGGCTGGCTGTGGGCCCGCTGGGGCAAGCTCGAGTGGATCACCGCCCGCGCGCTGCGGCGCCTGCCCGAAGTCCCGGGTGGACACCGGTGGCGGGTGTTCGCCGAGACGGCCCGCACGGACCTGGTCGAGGCGGGCGGTTTCCTGGTGCTGGGGGCGCTGATCTCGTCGGCGCTCAACGTGCTGGTGCCGGCTCGCTGGTTCGGCGTCCTCGGTGAGCAGGTGGTGCTGGGCATCGTGGTGATGGCGGTGCTGGCGGTGGTGCTGGCGCTGTGCAGCGAGGCGGACGCGTTCGTGGCGGCTTCGATGACGGCGTTGCCGATGTTGCCGAAGCTGGTGTTCCTGGTGGTGGGGCCGGCGGTGGACGTGAAGCTGTTCGCCTTGCAGGCGGGCACGTTCGGCAAGGCGTTCGCGGCGCGGTTCGCCCCGGCGACGTTCGTGGTGGCGGCGGTGTGTGCCGTGGTCGCCGGCCTGCTGGTGGGGGTGGCATGAGGCGCGAGACGCAGAACATCCTGCTGATCCTGCTCGGCGGCGCGCTGGTCAAGATCGCGGTCAACGGCGATTACCTGCGCTACGTCAAGCCGGCGCAGCAGCCGTGGATCATCGCCGGCGGGGCGGTCATGGTGCTGCTCGGCGCGGTCGCGATCGTGCGCGATCTCCTGGCCGCGCGAGCGAAAGCCGTCGAGGATCCGGACCACGACGGTCACTCGCACTCGGCGCGCCCCGCCTGGCTGCTGCTGGTGCCGGTGCTGGCGGTCTTCCTCGTCGCGCCGCCCGCCCTGGGCGCCGACTCGGTGATCCGCACCGAGTCGCGGGTCCCGGCGAGCGCGGCCGCCGCCAACGCCGCCGCCTTCCCGCCGCTGCCGGCGGGGAACGTGGTGCCGCTGGCGGTGAACGAGTTCGTCAGCCGCGCGGGCTGGGACGCGGCGGGCACGCTCGACAACCGCACGGTCTCGCTGACCGGCTTCGTGGTGCACACCGGCGGCGGCACGCTGCTGGCCCGCCTGGTGATCAGCTGCTGCGCGGCGGACGCGTTCCCGGTGACGGTCCACCTCCGCGGCGGCGAAGCCGACCACCTCGCGAGCGACGCGTGGATCCGGGTGACGGGCCAGGTGGTCCCCGGCACGGCGACGAAGAACAACAGCTACACGCCGGACTTCACCCTGGCTTCGCTCACGACGGTCCCGGCCCCGAAGGACCCGTACGAGTACTGAGCGGGCCCGGCTCGGCCCGAATGTCATGAAAGAGTCGTTCATGACGTGGGAGGCCCTGAACGAGTCGTTCATGACGTCGGGCCCGGCCGGCGACCGGTGCGACCCACACCCGCCGGCGATCCGGGGCGAAGTCGCTCGGCCAGGGGTACCGGTGTGGCGGGCCCAGGGGGCGTCGCGAATGAGTCATTCGCGACCTCGCGGCCGGGGTGCCGATCCCGCCGGCACGGGCGCCGGATCAGGCTCAGTGCTCCGCGCAGGTCCCGGTGATCTCCACCGTGTGCGAGATCTCCGAGAAGCCGTACTCGGCCGCGATCTTCTCCGCCCAGCGCTCCACCGCCGGCCCCTCGACCTCCACCGTGCGGCCGCACAGGCGGCACACCAGGTGATGGTGGTGGTGCGCCGAGCAGCGCCGGTAGATCGCTTCGCCCGAGTCCGTGCGCAGGACGTCGATCTCGCCGGCCTCCGACAGCGACTGCAGCGTGCGGTAGACCGTCGTCAGGCCGATGCCGTCGCCGCGTTTGCGCAGCTCGTCGTGCAGTTCCTGGGCCGACCGGAAGTCGTCGACGGTACTCAGCAGCTCGACGACCGCGGCCCGCTGGCGGGTCGATCGGCGCCCCGGCACCGGGGCCTGGCTGCGCGGCGCGACGGCGTTCATCACTTTCCTTCCTGCACGTGGGCGACGGCGTCGACGACGATGTGCGCCAAGTGGTCGTCCGCGAGCCGGTAGACGACCTCGCGGCCGCGGCGCTCGCCCTGGACCACCCCGGCGGTCTTGAGCACCCGCAGGTGCTGGCTGATCAGCGGCTGGGCGACGTCGAGGGCGTCCACCAGCTCGTGCACGCACCGGTCGGCCGCGCGCAGCTGGAGCACGATCGCGATCCGGACCGGCGCCGCCAGCGCGCGCAGCAGGTCACCGGCGTCGGTCAGGACCGACGCCGGCGGGTGCGCCGGTGCCTCGGCCGGCGCCGGTGCGCACCCGGCGAGGTCCGGCTCGGCGCCACCCCCGGTGACTGTCGCCATTCCCGCCTCCACGCTGCTCGTCATCGCCGCCGGCGACCATGAATTCCGTAGTCATTGCCGATAACGGCACCACCCATCCTAGTGTTCCCCGCGGTAGCACCCGCTTCGTCGTCGCGCCTTGCGAACTACGGCCGGTCGTATTACGCCATTCGGGTGAGTTCGTGGGGAATTGCCTCTTCGGCTTCGCTTGTCGTGGCCGACGGTGCAAGGTAGTCGCGGAGCGTTTCGTCGCTTCTCGTACGCTGGCGACCCGCCCGAGCAGAGCAGTGGGGAGACATGACCCGTTCCGTGACGAAAGCAGCCGTCCTCACGGCGGTCCTCTTCCCGCTGGTCGGCGCCGGGGTGGCCGGTGCGCAGAGCCAGGCCGTCGACGAGAAGACCGGGCCGGTGTCGTTCGCGAACATCGCGTCGGTCCGGATCGGCAGCGAAGGCCAGAAGGGCGGCGCGCTGATCACCGAGACCCAGCGCTCGCCGCTGCTGCCCGGCCAGTCGAAGCTCGGCACGGACCGCGTCACGGTCCCCAAGGACGACGGCGAGCGCGCCACGTTCGGCGGGCACTACCAGATCGACCTCGGCCGCTACAGCGGCGGCAACCCGTACCCGGCGGGCGTCGCGAGCCGGGACCACAACGTCGTCGCCGCGCTGCAGGCGACCACCGTGCCCACCGCCGTCGCCGAAACCAGCTACGCGCTGCGCGACAACTGGCAGGACGGCGCGAAGCCGACCGACAACACCGTGCTCGTGCTCGAAGGCGCGAAGACGTCGGTGGACTGCACCGCGCCGTCGAAGCTGACCGGCACGTCGTCGGTGAGCCGGCTGTGGGTGCGGCAGAGCGGTGGGCTCGGCATCGTCCCGATGCCCGGCGGCAACGCCGGCCTCCAGCTGCAGAACCTGCGGCTCGGGCCGCCCGGCGACATCGCGAACGCCAGCAAGGACACGACGGTCTCCGACCTCAAGCTGACCCGCGTCGGCGCGTTCGACCAGCTGATCCGCCAGGACGGCTGGCGCGGCGGCGACTACACCGCCGTCGCCGGCTGGCGCGTCGAGATCACCACCCACGTCAAGGACGCCGCGGGCACCGCGGTGCAGGACGTCCAGACGAACATCGTGCTCGGCGGCGTCAGCTGCTCGGTGCCGAAGGGCTTCGTCGCGAAGGCCGCCGGCAGCACCGGCGGCGGCACGAGCGCGACGCAGGCCGCGGTGCCGACGCAGGTCCCGGCCGGGTACCTCGGCGCGGCCGCGCCCGACACCGGCGGCGACGGCTCGCGCGTCCCGCTCGGTCTCGGCCTGCTCTTCGGCGGGGTGTTCTTCGGCGCCGTCGCGCTGCTGCTCGGCAGGCGGCGCAAGTCCGGGACGGACTAGGTGCTGCGCACCGGGCTGGCCGCCGTCTCGGCGGCGCTGGCCGTGGCCGCCTTCGCGGCCGGCGTCATCGTGCTGACCTGGCTGCCCCCGGAGCCGACGTCGCTTGCCGCGCCACCGCCGGGCGCGCTGCCGGGGGAGAACGCGGCCCCGGCCGTGCTGCCCGCGGACAGCGAGTCCGCCGCGCAGCAGCGCCCGGGCACGGTCCGGCTGCCCGACGGCGCCACCGCCCGCCTGGTCCGCACGGAGCTCACCGACCGCGGCGTGCTCCCGATCCCCCGCGGCCTGGGCGACGCGGCCTGGTGGGGCGCCAAGCTGGGCGCGGCCCAAGGGGCGGCGCTGCTGTCCGGGCACGTGAACTGGGAAGGGCAGCGCGGGCCGTTCGACGAGCTCTGGCACATGCGCGACGGTGACGAGGTGAGCGTGGTCGACGCGAGGGGTGGCCGCTGGGTCTACCGCGTCGACGGCGTGACGACGCTGCCGAAGGAGACGCTGCCGGAGCAGGCCGCGAAGTGGTTCGGCCAGGACGGCCCGCACCGCCTGGTCCTGGTGACCTGCGGCGGCGACTACGTCGGCGGGACCGAGGGGTACGACGAGAACCGCCTGGTCACGGCCAAGCTGCTGACGCGCCCCACCGGCTGACCGAGTCCGGTGCACCGGCGCCCCCGAACGTCATGAACGAGTCGTTCACCGCGCCGGATGTCATGAACGAGTCGTTCATGACATCCGCAACCCCCCTCCGATCCGGTGCAACCTCCCCCGCCCTTCGCGGCATGTCTGCCTGTGCACTGTCACGACAGCGAAGGAGCACAGGCGCATGCAGGAGCAGAACCCGGCGGAGCCGAAGAAGGCCGGCGGCCGCTGGTGGATCGTCGGCGTCGCCGGCGCTTTCGTGGTCGCGGCGCTCGTCGCCACCCTGCTCATCTTCACTGGAAAGGATGAACCCGCCGGCGCGAACGGCGCCACCACGCCGGTCGCGGAGCAACCCGCGGACCAGCCGACCAAGCAGGAGCAGGACACCGGACAGACGCCGTCGCGGCTGTCCCTTCCCGGAGGTGGCGCCGCGAAGCTCGTCCAGGAGGACCTCGACGCCGCGGGCGCCCTCAAGATCCCCGAGGGCCTCGACGAGGCCGCCTGGTGGGGCGCGAAGCTCGGCGCCGACCACGGTGTCGCGCTGCTGTCCGGGCACGTGAACTGGAAGGGCAAGAAGGGCCCGTTCAACGAGCTCTGGCAGGTCAAGCAGGGTCAGGAGGTCAAGCTGACCGACGCAGCCGGCGGTGCCTGGGTCTACCGGGTCGACGCGACCGAGACCATCCACAAGTCCGAGCTGGCCGGCCGCTCGGAGCAGCTGTTCGACCCGGACGGCCCGCACAAGCTGCTCCTGGTCACCTGCGGTGGCGAGTACGTCGGCGGGACCGAGGGGTACGAGGACAACCGCGTTGTGACGGCGTCGCTGGTGACCCGGCCCTAGCCTGCGCGAAAAGGGCTCGGCCCCGGCGGATACCCTGGACGTTCCAGTCAGAAAACCGTCCCGCAAGCTTTCCGGAGCGTGGAGTGCCCACGAACACCATCGATACCGTAGTCAGCCTGTGCAAGCGCCGTGGTTTCGTCTTCGCCAGCGGAGAGATCTACGGCGGTACCCGCTCGGCGTGGGACTACGGGCCGCTCGGGGTCGAGCTCAAGGACAACATCAAGCGCCAGTGGTGGAAGACCGTGGTCCAGGGCCGCGACGACGTCGTCGGCCTCGACTCCTCGGTGATCCTGCCGCGCCAGGTGTGGGTGGCTTCGGGGCACGTCAACGTGTTCACCGACCCGCTGATCGAGTGCCTCTCGTGCCACAAGCGGTTCCGCGCCGACCAGCTCGCCGAGGAGTACGCGGGCCGCACCGGCAAGGAGACCACCGAGGACGACCTGTCCGACGTGCCCTGCCCGAACTGCGGCACCCGCGGCAAGTACACCGCGCCGCGGGACTTCAACATGATGCTGAAGACCTACCTCGGCCCGGTGGAGTCCGAAGAAGGCCTGCACTACCTCCGCCCGGAGACCGCGCAGGGCATCTTCGTCAACTACCTCAACGTGCAGACGACGGCCCGCAAGAAGCCGCCGTTCGGCATCGGCCAGATCGGCAAGTCGTTCCGCAACGAGATCACGCCGGGCAACTTCATCTTCCGGACGCGCGAGTTCGAGCAGATGGAGATGGAGTTCTTCGTCGAGCCGGGCGAGGACGAGACCTGGCACCAGTACTGGATCGACGAGCGCACGAAGTGGTACACGGACCTCGGCATCAACGCCGAGAACCTGCGTCACTTCGAGCACCCGAAGGAAAAGCTCTCGCACTACGCGAAGCGCACCGTCGACATCGAGTACCGGTTCGCGTTCAACGCCGGGCAGGAGTGGGGTGAGCTCGAAGGCATCGCCAACCGCACCGACTTCGACCTGACCACGCACTCGAACCACTCGGGCGTGGACCTGTCGTACTTCGACCCCACCTCGAAGCAGCGGTTCCGGCCGTTCGTGATCGAGCCGGCGGCCGGTGTCGGCCGGTCGATGATGGCGTTCCTGATCGACGCCTACCACGAGGACGAGGTGCCGAACGCCAAGGGCGGCACCGAGAAGCGCGTGGTGCTGAAGCTCGACCCGCGGCTCGCGCCGTACAAGGCCGCGGTGCTGCCGCTGTCGCGCAACGCCGACCTGACCCCGAAGGCGAAGGCCGTCGCCGACCTGCTGCGCAAGCACTGGAACATCGACTTCGACGACGCCGGGTCGATCGGCAAGCGCTACCGCCGCCAGGAGGAGATCGGCACGCCGTACTGCGTGACGGTCGACTTCGACAGCCTCGAGGACCACGCCGTCACGGTCCGCGACCGCGACACCATGGCGCAGGAACGCGTCGCGATCGACAAGCTGGAGTCCTACCTGGCCGGCCGCCTCATCGGCTGCTGAATAACCCGAGGCCCGGGCACCCCTGACACCTGTCACGGTCAATCCGTGACGCACGGTCCGGGGACCCGGGCCCGCCGGGCGGCAGCCTGGGGGCATGCGAGAAACAGACACCCAGGCGGTGGCGGCGGGGGCCGCGATCCACCTCACCGGCCTGCGGAAGCACTACGGCGACGTCCACGCGGTCGACGGCGTCGACCTGACGATCGCCCCGGGCGAGGTGGTCGCCCTGCTCGGCCCCAACGGGGCGGGCAAGTCCACCACCGTCGACATGATCCTCGGCCTGACCACGCCGGACGCGGGCGACGTGCGCGTGTTCGGCCGCCGGCCGCTCGACGCCGTCCGCGCCGGCCTGATCGGCGCGATGCTGCAGGGCGGCGCGCTGATGGACGACCTGACCGTCGGGGAGACCGTCGGCATGGTCGCGGCGCTGCACCGCCGGCCGATGCCGGTGGCCGAGGCCCTGCGCGCCGCCGGGATCGACGAGCTGGCCGGCCGGCGCGCCACCAAGCTCTCCGGCGGCCAGAAGCAGCGCGTGCGCTTCGCCGTCGCCCTGGTCAGCGACCCCGACCTGCTGATCCTCGACGAGCCGACGGCCGCGATGGACGTCGGGACCCGGCGCGAGTTCTGGCAGTCGATGTACTCCTTCACCGAGTCCGGCCGCACGGTCGTGTTCGCCACGCACTACCTCGAAGAGGCCGAGGAGTTCGCCGACCGGGTGGTGCTGATGCGCCGCGGCCGCGTCGTGGCCGACGGGAGTGTCGCCGAGGTCCGCGCGCTGGCCGGTGGCCGCACGCTGCGGGCGGCCGTCCCGGGCGCGACCGAAGCCGTCGTCGCGGCGCTGCCCGGCGTCAAGGAGTTCGAGCTGCGCGGCGACCGCGTCGCGATCTCCACCGGCGACTCCGACGCGACGCTGTGGGCGCTCAAAGCCGCCGTGCCCGCCGTCCACGACGTCGAGATCAGCGCCGTCGGCCTCGAAGGCGCCTTCCTCTCCCTGACCGCCGACGAGACCCCGGAGTCCGTGCGATGAACGCCACCTACCTGGTCACCGAGATCCGCCGGAACTTCCGGGCGCCGCGGTTCCTGATCTTCGTCGTCGCCTTCCCGGTGCTGATGTTCCTGTTGCAAGCCAACGTCTTCACCAAGTCGTCCGATCCGGAGCACGCGCAGATCGTGGCCGTGATCATGATCAACATGATGACGTTCGGCGCGTTCGCCGCCGCGACGAACAGCGGCGCCCGGCTCGCCCTGGAGCGCGCCGCGGGCTGGCAGCGGCAGCTGCGCCTGACCCCGCTGACCGGCACCGGCTACCTGGCCGGCAAGGGCATCTCCGGCCTGCTCGTCGGGCTGCCCGCGCTGATCCTCGTGCCGGTGCTCGCCGTGGCCGTCGAGGGCGTGCACCTCGACGCGGCCGGCTGGGTGCGCGTCTTCGCCGGCGTCTGGCTCGGCACGATCCCGCTGGTGCTGCTCGGGCTGCTGCTCGGCCAGTTCGGCACGCCCGACTCGATGCAGCCGGTCAACATGATCGTCACCCTCGGCATGGGCTTCCTGGGCGGACTGTGGATCCCGATCGAGACGATGCCGGGCTGGATGCACGACGTCGCCCAGCTCATGCCGACGTACTGGGTGCTGCAGCTGGCGCGGCCCGCGGTGACCACCGACATGGTCGTGTCGCTGCCGACCGCCGTGGGCGTGCTCGCGGCGTGGACCGTCGTGCTCGGAGCCCTCGTGATCAGGCGTTACCGTAAGGACAGCGCCCGGGTCTGAGGGCCGGGGACAGGGGAATGGGAACGGCGATGGCCAAGGACGAGGCGCAGAAGTACGGGCTGAGCAACCACGACACGTGGTGGGAGGACCCGCCGCCCAACCGCGGCAAGAGCGGGCCGGACAAGTTCCGGTGGCCGCTCCTGTCGATCGTGTTCACCCTGCCCTACCTGATCCCGGTGACGAAGTCGCTGCTGGCCCGGGACCCGGTGACGCCCGGGGTGGTGGCGCTGTGGGTGCTCGTCTACAGCGTCGCCGTCTCGTACGCGCTCTTCCCGGTGGCGTTCGACCGCAGCCGCCCGTTCCGGTTCGCCTACAGCGGGTGGATGCTCGTCGTGGGGCTCGCCGTGATCGCCGCGACGGGGACCAACCCGTTCGTCATGCTCTACGGCACCGCCGCGCTGGTGTTCCTGCTGCCGCTGGCGTGGGTGGTGCTCCTCGACGGCGCGGCGCTGCTGGTCGCGGCCGGGATCCTGCTGCTGGACGGCCGGTTCGCCGACAACTGGGGCGACCTGGTCACCGTCGGGTCGGTGACGATGGCGATGTTCTTCATGTCCAGCCTGGTCCGGGCGGTCCGGCGGCTGCAGCTGGCCAACGAGGAGATCGCCACGCTCGCCGTGGCGAACGAACGCGAGCGCGTCGCCCGTGACCTGCACGACCTGCTCGGGCACAGCCTCACCACGATCACGGTCAAGGCGGGGCTGGCCCGGCGGGTGCTGGAGAGCTCGGCGGACATCCCGCGCGCGGTCGAGGAGATCCGCGAGGTCGAGGGCCTGACCCGCAGCGCGCTGTCCGACGTCCGCGCCACCGTGTCGGAGTACCGGGAGGTGTCGTTGTCGGCCGAGATCGTCGGCGCCCGGGCCGCGTTGCGGGCTGCGGAGATCGACGCCGACCTGCCGCACGCGGTCGACAACGTGCGGCCCGAGTTCCAGAGCGTCTTCGGGTACGTGCTGCGCGAGGCCGTGACGAACGTGCTGCGGCACTCCGGCGCCAAGCAGGTCAAGGTGAAACTGGGGGACACCTGGCTGGAGGTCGAGGACGACGGCACCGCGACCGAGGTCGTGCCGGGTAACGGCCTGCGCGGGCTCACCGAGCGGCTCGCCGCGGTGGGGGGCACGGTACGCGCGTCGGCGCGGCCCGGGGGAGGATTGACGGTGCGGGCGGAGGTTCCGCGGCCCGCACCCCGCGCGGCCGCCCCGGCGGTGCGCGCCGAACCCGCGGGAGGACTCGCTTGATCCGGGTTTTGCTGGCCGACGACCAGGCCATGGTGCGCGGCGCACTGGCGACTGTGCTGAGCCTCGAATCGGACATCGAGGTGGTCGGGCAGGTCGGCTCCGGCGACGAGGTGGTGGCCGCCGCGCGCGAGGTCAAGCCCGACGTCGCCCTGCTCGACGTCCAGATGCCGGGCAAGGACGGGCTGGCGGCGGCGGCCGACCTGCGGGCCGCGCTGCCCTCGTGCCGGGTGATCATCTGCACGACGTTCGGCCGGCCCGGTTACCTGGCCCGCGCGATGGCGGCGGGCGCGGCCGGGTTCGTCGTCAAGGACGCCCCGCCCGAGCAGCTCGTCGAGGCCGTCCGGCGAGTCCACAGTGGACTCCGGGTGGTGGACCCGGCGCTGGCCGCCGAGTCACTGGCCACCGGCGCCAGCCCGCTCACCGGGCGGGAGCGGGATGTTTTGCGGGCGGCCAAGGACGGCAGCACGGTGGCCGACGTCGCCCGTGCGCTGCACCTGTCGGAGGGGACCGTCCGCAACCACCTGTCCGCCGCGATCGGCAAGACCGGCGCCCGGACCCGGGCCGAAGCGGTGCGGGTCTCGGAGGAGCGCGGCTGGCTCTGAACGGCCTCTGACAGAATGGGCCGGGTGGGTACCGCTGAACGCACGAAACCGACGCGCGCGAGCTGGGCGCGCCGGATCGCCTTCGGCACGGTCCTCATGCTGCTCGCGCTCGTCGGCGGCACGGCGTTCCGCGTCTGGCAGGTCGCGCGCGAGAACGACCGGACGCCCGCCGACGTCATCGTGGTGCTGGGCGCGGCGCAGTACAACGGCAAGCCGTCGGACATCTACGCGGCACGGCTGGTCAAGGCGAAGCAGCTCTACGACGCGGGCGTCGCGAAGATGATCGTCACCGCGGGCGGCAAGAAGGCCGAGGACAACTTCACCGAGGCCCGGGCCGGTCAGCTCTGGCTGACCCGGCACGGCGTGCCATCGTCGGCGACACTGGCGGTCGGGGAGGGCAGCGACACGCTGCGCAGCCTGCGTGCGGTCTCGGACGAGGTCCAGGGGCGCGGCTGGCACACGGCCGTGCTGGTCAGCGACCCGTGGCACTCCTTCCGGGCCCGGACCATGGCCGACGACCTGGGCCTGGACGCCTGGACCGCGCCGACGCACAGCGGGCCGATCGTGCAGGAGCGCGTCACGCAGGTGCGCTACATCATCCGCGAGACCGGCGCGCTGCTGTACTACCGGCTGACGAAGACGCCGGCCGACGACCTCTTCGCCACCTTCCTCGGCTGAGTTTTTGTCGGTCCCGCCGTTTAGGCTGGCCGGGTGGATTACAGCGAGCACGACACCGCCCGCCTGCTGCCGGAGCCGGCCAAGGGCGCGGCGCTGCCCGGCACGCGCGCGGACGGGCGCAGCGCGTTCTCCCGCGACCGGGCCCGCGTGCTGCACTCGGCGGCGCTGCGGCGGCTCGCCGGCAAGACCCAGGTGGTCGGGCCGGGGGAGGGCGCCGAGGTCACCGGCGTCCCGCGCACCCGGCTGACGCACTCGCTGGAGGTCGCGCAGATCGGCCGGGGCATCGCCGACGAGCTGGGCGCGGACCCGGACCTGGCCGACACCGCGGGGCTGGCGCACGACATCGGGCACCCGCCGTTCGGCCACAACGGCGAGCGCGCGCTCGACGAGGTGGCCGCGGCGTGCGGCGGCTTCGAGGGCAACGCGCAGACGTTGCGCATCCTCACCCGGCTGGAGCCGAAGCTGCTGTCCGCCGACGGTGAGCCGGTGGGGCTCAACCTGACCCGCGCGTGCCTGGACGCGACCACGAAGTACCCGTGGCCGCGCCGGCCGGGCCAGGCGAAGTACGGCGTGTACGGCGACGACGTGCCGGTGTTCTCCTGGGTCCGCGACGCGGCGCCTGCCGAGCAGACGTGTTTGGAGGCCCAGATCATGGATTGGGCGGACGACGTCGCGTACTCGGTGCACGACGTCGAGGACGGCGTGCTCGCCGGGCGGATCAAGCTGCGCGTGCTCGCCCACCCGGACGAGCGCGCGGCCGTCGCCGAGGCCGCGGCCAAGCACTTCTCGGCGCAGTCGGTGTCCACTTTGGAGGATGCGGCGGCGGAGCTGCTGGCGCTACCGGTGGTGGCGGAGCTGGCGTCGGCCGAGCCGGACGGTTCCCCGGGCGCGCAGGTGGCGTTGAAGCGGTTGACGAGCGAGCTGGTCGGCCGGTTCACGACGGCGGCGGTCACGGGCACCCGCGCCGAGTTCGGCGAGGGGCCGCTGAGCCGCTACGGGGCGCGGCTGTGCGTCCCGGAGCAGGTCGCGGCGGAGGTGGCGCTGCTGAAGGCGCTCGCGCTGCGGTACGTGATGAGCGACCGCCGCCGGCTGGCGATGCAGGAGGGACAGCGCGAGCTGCTGGTGGAGCTGGTCCACGCGCTGGCCCGCCGGGCCCCGGAGTCCCTGGACCCCCTGTTCGCCCCGGCCTGGAAGTCGGCCCGCGACGACGCGGGGTTGCTTCGCGTGGTGATCGACCAGGTCGCTTCGCTCACGGACGCGCAGGCCCACACGTGGTACTCCTGGCACGTAACCCGCCACCACCGCTGACGCCCGCACGGGCATCACGCGTGTCTGCGGGGGCATCTCGCGTGATCAGAGGGGCATCACGCGTGCCTGCAGGGGCATCGCGTCGGATGCCCGCCCAATCACGCGAGATGCCCGCCCAATCACGCGAGATGCCCCTTCGAGCACGCGAACCGACCCTCTGGGTACGTGGGCCGACCGGCTGGGTACGTGGGCCGACCGGCTGGGTACGTGGGCTGACCCTCTGGGTACGTGGGCCGACCGGCTGGGTACGTGGGCTGACCCTCTGGGTACGTGAGCCGACCCCGTGCGGGCCTGGTGGCGCGGTGGTTCTGGCAGGCGGCGGTGGCCCGTCGGGTGGGGGATTTGTCACCCTTGGGCGGAGTTTCGCGGGGCCGCCCGGTGGGGTGAACCGTTCCGGTACTCTCGCCCGCATGGCCACGGACAGCCACCTCCGGTTCGCCCTCGCCGTCCACGCGGCCCTCGGTGCCGCGGGCGGGAACTCCTGTTTCTCGCCGTATTCGGTGGCCAGTGCCCTGACGCTCGCCGCGCGGGCCGCCCGGGGGACCACCCGCGAGGAGCTCGTCGCCCTGCTCGGTGATCCCGGCCGGCAGACCGTCCTGCTGCGGGAGGCCGTGCAGCCCGTCGAAGAGGCCCGGGGTGAGCAAGCCGAGGTCGCCGTCTCGAACACGCTCTGGGCCGACGACCGGCTCCCGCTCGAAGACTCCTTCAAGGCCGAGCTGGCCGGGTGGCCCGGCGCCGCCGTCGCGAGCGCGCCCTTCGAGAAGGAGCCCGAAGCCGCGCGCGCCCTGATCAACGACGATGTCGGGCGCACCACGCGCGGCCTCATCCCGCAGCTGCTGCCGCCCGGCTCGATCGACCGGGACGTCGCGGCCGTGCTGGTCAACGCCCTCTACCTCAAGGCCGCGTGGAAGCTGCCGTTCCGCGAGGCGAACACCAGCGACGCCCCGTTCCACGCGCCGTCCGGCACCCGGGACGTCCCGACCATGCGGCTCAGCGAACGCGTCGGCTACGCGCACGCCGCCGGGTGGCAGGCCGTGCAGCTGGTCGCGGCGGGCGGCTTCCAGGCCGTGGTGCTGCTGCCCGACGGCGACCTCGCCGAAGCCGAAGCGGGCCTCGACCCGGCGACCCTGACGAGCCTGCTCGGCGAAGTGAAGTCCAAGCTCGTCGAGCTCGCGCTGCCCAAGATCTCGCTGGACGTCTCCAGCTTGCTCGGCGGCGTGCTGCGCGGCCTCGGCGTCCGCACGCTGTTCACCGACAAGGCCGACCTGAGCGGCCTCTCCCCGGACCCGCGGCTGACCGTGTCCGAGGTGCTGCACCAGGCCGTGCTGCGGGTGGACGAACAGGGTTTCGAGGGGGCCGCGGCGACCGCGCTGATCATGCGCCTCACCTCGATGATCATCGACGACCCGGTCACCGTCACGGTCGACCGGCCGTTCCTGCTGCTGGTCCGGCACGCCGGCACCGGGGCCCTCCACTTCCTCGCCAGGGTGGTCGAACCGTGAGCTTGAAGTCCGAAGCCGTCCCCGACCTCGTCCCGCCCACCCCCGAACCACCCGAAGGCCCGAAGCGCTGGGCGTGGCAAGACTCCGCCATCACCGGCGGGTTCCTGCTGTTCACGATCCTGCTCTACAACGGGCTCTGGTTCGACCTCAAGCGCGGCTACCTCTGGAACGGCGCCGCCGACCAGAGCCAGTGGGAGTGGTACTCGACGGTCGTCGCGAAGGCCGTGCTGCACTTCCAGAACCCGTTCACCACGGACCTCCAGAACTACCCGCACGGCGTCAACATGGCGGCGAACGCGGCGATGTTCGGCCTCAACGTCCCGCTCGCCCCGATCACGCTCACCTTCGGCGCGACGCTGACGTGGGCGATCGTGCTCACCGCCGGGCTCGCCGGCACCGCGACCGGCTGGTACTGGGTGTTCTCCCGGCACCTGGTGCCGAACCGCACGGCGGCCGCGATCGGCGGCGCCTTCTGCGGTTTCGCCCCGCCGATGATCTCGCACGGCAACGCGCACCCGAACTTCGTCGTGCTGTTCGTGCTGCCGTTCATCGCCCTCAAGACCATCCAGCTCGCCCACGGCGAACGCCCGGTGCGCAACGGGATCGTGCTCGGGCTGCTCGTCGCGTGGCAGATCCTGCTCGGCGAAGAGCCGCTGGCGATCTTCGCGCTGACCTTCCTCGTGTTCGCGATCGCCTACCTGATCCCGCACCGCGCGGAGATCCGCGGCATGCTGGCGCCGCTGGCCAAGGGGATCGGCATCGGCGTGGTCGTCGCGCTGCTGATCGCCGGATTCCCGTTGTACTGGCAGTTCTTCGGCCCGCAGAGCTTCCACTCGCTGCTGCACGGTCCGGCGGGCAACGACACGGCGGCGTTCACGCGCTTCGCGACGCAGTCGATCGCCGGCGCGCCCGAGGCGGCGGCGGACGTCTCGATGAACCGCACCGAGGAGAACGCGTTCTTCGGCTGGCCGCTGATCGTGCTCATGGTGGTGCTCACGATCTGGCTGTGGCGCGACGTCGTTTCGCGTGCGCTGGCGATCACGATGTACGTGATGGCCCTCCTTTCGCTGGGCGTCGAGATCACGGTCGCGCACGACGACACCGGCATCGCCGGCCCGTGGAAGTGGCTCGGGCAGCTGCCGCTGCTGGACTCGTTGCTCGAATCCCGGCTCGCGATGGGCTGCATCCCCGTGGTCGGCGGGCTCCTGGCGATCGCGACGCACCGCGTCTGGACGGCGGCGGCCGAGCGACCCGAGCCCCTGGACGGCAAACCTCCCTTCCCGCTGCGCATGATCTGGATCGGCGCGGTGGTGGCGGTCCTGCTGCCGATCGCGCCGACCGAGCTGGTGACGCACGAACGCCCGCTCTCACCTCCCTTCTTCGCCGACGGGATCTGGCGCCAGTACATCGCCCCGGGCGGCTCGCTCGTGCCGGTCCCGCTGCCGAGCACCGGCGAGGCCGAGCCGCTGCACTGGCAGGTCGACGCGGGCCTCGGCTACCCGATGCCCGAGGGCTACTTCGTCGGCCCGACCTCCCCGGACGACCGCCGCGGCCGCTACGGCGCAGTGCCCCTGCCGACCTCGGACCTGTTCGCCGAGGTGGAGAAGACGGGACAGGCCGCGGACGTCACCGAAGCCGACCGCACCCAGGCGCTGACCGACCTGCGCGCCTGGAACGCGGACGTGCTGGTGGTCGGCCCCCGCCAGAACCAGGAAGCGCTGAAGTCCACTGTGGAGCTCCTGCTGCGCAAGCCGGCGGAGTTCGTCGGCGGGGTGTGGATCTGGGATGTGCGCCCGCTGACGCCGTGACCGGTCACGCGGCCGCCAGCAGGATCGCGGTCAGCTCCTCCGGTCGCGAGAACATCGGCCAGTGCCCGGTGGTCATTTCCACCAGCCGCCAGCGGTCGCTCTCGAGCAGCTTCGCGACATCCGGCGACGGCGTTTCCCCGTCGAGCAGGCACTTGACGTAGGTGGCCGGGAGCTCGCCCAGCGGACGTGACAGCTCCGCCGGTTCGGTCAGCGACGCGGCCGGGTGCGGGGTCGAGCCCTCGACGATCCGGGCGATCTCGGCGTCCGAAAGTCCTTGTCCCGCATAGTCCTCCGCGGTCAGCGGCGACCAGAAGCCGCGCTCGGTGAGCGCCGCCACCTGCGCCTCGGACCAGCCGGACGTGAACGACTCGCCGTCCGTCGGCACGTTCGAGTCGACGAACACCACGCGCTTCAGCCGGTCGCCGATCCGCTCGGCCGCCTGCCCCACCGGGATGCCCGAGTAGCTGTGCCCGACCACCACGACGTCCCGCAGGTCGCCGTGCGAGACGACGTCGACGATGTCCTGCACGTGCCGTTGCTGCCCGCCGGGCCCGTCGCGTTTTTCGGCGACCCCGGACAACGTCACCGCGTGTGCGCCGTGGCCCGCTTCGCGCAACCCCGGGACGACGTCGTCCCACGCCCACGAACCGAGCCAAGCGCCTGCCACCAGTACGAATTCAGCCATGCCGGAAACCTAGTGGAGGGGTCCGACAATTTCGGTAGAGTCGGCGCCCGTGACCTCAGTGGACGACCAGGGGCGGACCGAGCCGCCCGTCGACGGCGACGAAGCCGCGATCCTGCTCGGCTTCCTCGACTTCCACCGCGACACCCTGGCGTGGAAGTGCGCCGGACTCGACGCGGCCGGCCTGCGCGCGACGCACCCGCCGGCCACGCTGACCCTGGGCGGCCTGCTCAAGCACCTGGCGTACGTCGAGGACTACTGGTTCTCCTGCGTCTTGTTCGACCGCGAGCCGGCGCCGCCGTGGAACACCGTCGACTGGCGCGAAAACCCGGACTGGGACTGGGATTCCGCGGCACAGGACACGCCGGAGCAGCTCCGCGAGCTGTGGGCGGCGGCGGTCGCGCGGTCCCGCGAGCGGTACGTGGAGGCCCTGGCGAACGGCGACCTCTCGCAGCCGTCGAAGCACACGCGGCGAGACGGCACATCGCCGAGCCTGCGCTGGATCCTGGTCCACCTGATCGAGGAGTACAGCCGCCACAACGGCCACGCCGACCTCATCCGCGAGTCGATCGACGGCAGTACCGGGGAATAGCGGCTCGTCAGGCCGGATCCGGGCCGACGAACAGGCAGAACGGGTGGCCCGCCGGATCCGCGTAGACGCGCAGCGGCTCCTCGGGGTCGTCCGCGTGGTCGGCCAGTAGCCGCGCGCCCAGCGACATCGCTCGTTCGTGCTGCTCATCCAGCTCGGCGACCGTCTCCACGGTCAGGTCCAGGTGCAGCATCTGCGGCCGCGGACCGGACGGCCACGTCGGCGGCGGCAGCGTGTCGACCCGCTGGAACGCCAGCCGCGGCACGCCTTCGTCGAGCAGGACCACCCAGTCGTCCGGATCGCCCGGGCGGACCGAGAACCCCAGCAGCCGCCGGTAGAACTCCGCCAGCGCACGGGCGTCCACCGCGTCGAGGACCACCTGGCGCAGCCGCGGGACGCGCTCAGCCACGGCGGTGCGCGATCTGGAAGACGTTGCCGAACGGGTCGCGGACCATCGCGCGCCGGTCGCCGTAGGGCATGTCCGACGGCGCTTCGAGGCTCGTCGCGCCGCAGTCCAGCGCCCGGCGGTACGTCGCGTCCGCGTCGGCGACGTAGACGTAGAGGAACGCGGGGAACAGCTCGCGCTCGCCTTCGGCCGACACCATGACGAGCGAGCCGCCGATGCGGATCTCGGCGGGCCGGCCGCCGTCGGCCTCGCCGGTGGCACCGAAGACCGAGCGCAGGAACGCGACGGCGGCGACGAGGTCGCGCACCACCATCCGCGGGACCACCGACTGGAGGCTCATACCCGCCCACCCAAGCCGGTTCGAGGCGTGATCACAAGTCAGGGCCGCAGGCCGACCAGCTTCACCAGGAACCGGTCGACCTGCTCGACGGCCGGCGGCCACGGCAGGTCGGGCTCGTTGATCCGCTGCGCCAGCATGCCGTTGACCGCCGTCCGCAGGTCGATGGCGACGGCCGCCGCGTCGTCGGCCGGCGCCAGGCCCGCCGCCATGCAGTCCCGGACCGCGTCGATCGTGCGCGCGACCATGACCTCCTTGAACGGCATCCCGAGCCGCCGGTGGACCTTGCTCTCGTGCAGCACCTTGTAGAGCCCGGGGTGCTCGCGCGCCCACGCCGCCTGCGCCAGGATCCGGGCGCGCAGCGCGGCGGCCGGGTCCGGGGCTTCCGCGGCCGCGGCGTCCCCGGTGCCGACGAGCTCCTCGTGACACCGCCGCATCGCGGCCAGCACGAGCGCGTCGCGGTCCGGGAAGTGCAGGTAGACCGACGTCGCCGCGATCGACACCTCCCGCGCGACGGCCCGCAGGGACAGCGCTTCGTCGTCGGCCAGCTCGTCGAGCATCCGCACGGCGGCCGTGACGATCTCTTCGCGCAGCAGCTCGCCCTGGCCACGGGCGTTGGGACGGCGGCGGTGCTCGGTCATGGTCCGTCCAGTGTAGCTGGACACCCATCGCGCTACGGGTGTAGCTTCAGTTGCACTACAGCTGTAGCGCTACGAATGTCCACCACGCTGAGGGAGTCCGATCTTGACCACCACCGCAAGTCCGACCAGCCTCGAGCGCCTGGCCGCGCTCGACCCGGTGTTCGCCCAGATGGCCGGCGCCACCACCAAGTACGTCCGGGCGATCCCGGAGCTGACCGACCGGGAGAAGACGTTCCTGTGCGTCACGGCCGATGTCTGCCAGGCGAGCCTTGGCCTGGCGTTCCGCGCCCACGTGCGGGCCGGCCTGGCCGCCGGAGTGTCCACTTCGGACATCCGTGCGCTGCTGCGGTTCGTCTCGTACGACTGCGGCTACCACGCCGCGACGGCGGGTGTCGAGCGGATCGTCGAGCTGGAGGCGGAACTGGGGGTTTCCCCCGAAGACGCCGAACCGCTGGCACCCGAGCTGCTCTCGACCGGGCCGGACGCCGCGCCCAGCCCGCTGCCGGAGCCGGCGCGCGCCCGGCTGAACGAGCTGGATCCGCAGTTCACCGAGTACTTCGACCTGCAGTCGCGGATGCGCGCCGGGCACGGACCCGGCACGCTCAGCGAACGTGAGCGCGGCTTGGTCAGCCTCAGCGTCGACCTGCACTACCAGACGCTGGCCGACACGTTCCGCATCCACGTCGGACGCGCGCTCGGGGGCGGCGCGTCGCCGGAAGACGTGCGTGCGGCTCTGCGGTTCAACGCCCAGTTCGGCGTCACGAGGGCTTGGCACGCCTGGGAAGTCCTGAACGAAATCCTGGCCTAACCGAGGACCTCGCCCGCGAGCCGGCTCAGGTAGCCCGCGAAGCGTTCGCGGTCTTCGCGAGGCCAGTCGCCCACCAGTGCCTCGAACGCCTGACGCTGGTGGGCCTGCGAAGCCGCGAGGAACTCCTTCGCCGCGTCGGTGAGCGTCAGGACCGCGCGGCGCGCGTCCCTGGCCGAAGTCGAGCGCACGACGAAGCCGTCTCGCCCCGCTTCGCCGACCATCCGGCTGGCCACCGAGCGGTCGATTCCCAGCTGGCGGGCCACGTCGGCGACCGTCACTTCGGCGCCGGCGGCGCCGTCGATCGCCTGGATGACGAACAGGTTCGGCACTGTCCACGCCGGGGGCGCGTCGGCGGCGAAGCGCTCGACGACGTCCGGAGCCCACTGGCGCGCCCAGTGCCGGACCAGCCGGAAGAGAGCCGGGCCGCCGTCGGGGCTTGATGCGTGCATAAAGCACACTATAATGTGTGCTTTATGCACGCATCTCGGAACCTCGCTTTTGCGGGCCTCCTGCTCGGCCTGGCCATGGCCCAGCTCGACGGCCTGATCGTCACCGCGGCGCTGCCGTCGATCGGCGAAGACCTGCACGCCCGCACCGGCCTCGTCGCGGTGACCGCCGCGGGCCTGCTCACCCTCACCGTCGCGACGCCGCTGCACGGCCGGCTCGGCGACCTGTACGGCCGCCGGATCTCCTTCGCCGGCTCGGTTCTCGTGTTCGCCGCGGCCTCGGCGTGGTGTGCCGCCGCGCCTGACCTCGGCTCGTTGATCGCCGCCCGCGCGCTGCAGGGCCTGGGTGGGAGCGGCCTGATCGTCACGGCGATGAGCGCGCTCGGCGAGCTGTTCGAACGCGACGAGCTGCTGCGTCGCCAAGGCTGGCAGACGGCCGTCTTCGCGGCCGCCACCCTCGGCGGGCCGCCGCTGGGCGGGCTGCTCGCCGCCGGCCCGGGCTGGCGGTGGATCTTCCTGGTCAACCTGCCGCTGTGCGTGCCCGCGCTGGTGCTCGGCCTGCGCGGCCTGCCCGCGAAACCGCACCGCACCAAGAAGAAGTTCGACGCCGGGAGCGGCCTCTTGCTCGTGACCGCGGGGTCGGCGGTCGTCGCGCTCGGCACCGTCGACGCCCTCGCCCGTAGTCCACTGTGGACGCCCATCCTCGCGGCGGTCGCCGCGGGCGCGGGGTTCCTGTTCGTGCGCAGGCAGCGCCGCACGCCGAGCCCGCTGATCTCGCCGAAGGTCTTCGCGGACGCCGTCCTGGCGCGCGCGGTGGTCGTCAACGGCCTGGCCGGCGCGGCGCTCTACGGCACCTTCACCTACGTGGCGCTGGTCGCCGCGCTGGGCGCGGACGCGGCCGGGACCGGCCTGCTGCTCGTCGCGATGACCGCTGGGCAGCTCGCGCTGTCGGTGTCCTTCGCCGCGCTGGCCCGCCGGCGCCCGGACATGACGGCGTGGGGCCGGTTCGGCTGCCTGCTCGGCCTGGCCGGGCTCGCCGCGGTCGCCGTCGCGGCCGCGCTGGACGGCAGCCCGTGGCTTCTGGCGCCGGGGCTGTTCGCGATCGGCGCGGCCTTCGCGGTCTGCACGTCCGCGTACACCGTCCTGGGCCAGACCCGGGCGAAGCGCGACCTGATGGGCGTCACGCTGGGTTCGCTGACCTTCGCCCGGCAGGCCGGCGGACTGGCCGGCGCGGCGGTGTTCGGCTGGCTCGCGCTGGCCACGACCGGCGGGCTCGGGGCCGCCGGTCTCACCGTCGTGTTCGCTTCGGCGGCGGCGATCATGCTCGTGGCCTGCGTCATCGCTCCCGCTGTCACGTCTTCCGAAGCGGTCTCGTCCTCCTCGTGACCGCGAACGAAGGAGAACGCTGATGCCTCGCATCCCCGCGAAGAAGACGTCCGAAGCCGGCCCGCTGCTCAAGCTGGTCTACCGGATCGCCGGGCGCCGCTACGGCGCGGTGCCCGAGCCGATGGCCGTTTCCGCTCACCACCCCGGCCTGCTCCGCGCCAACGCCGTGCACGAGCTGATGGTGGAAAGGGCGTCGAAGAAGGTGCCGGTGAACGTGCGCGAGCTCGCCGTCTACCGCGTCGCGACCCGGATCGGCTGCTCGTGGTGCGTCGACTTCGGCACGATGCTGCAGAAGCACGACGGCCTGGACGTCGAGCGGCTGAAGGAGATCGACGACTACGCGACCTCGCCCGCGTTCAGCCGGCAAGAGCGGCTCGCGATCGCCTACGCCGACGCGATGACCGGCGAGCAGGTCACCGTCACCGACGAGCAGGTCGCCGAGCTCGAGCGCGAGTTCGGCCGCGACGGCGTCGTCGAGCTGACCTACCAGGTCGCGCTGGAGAACGGGCGCGCCCGGATGAACAGCGCGCTCGGCATCGTCGACCAGGGCTTCACCTCGGGCGACGCCTGCCGCGTCCCGCTCCCGTAGGACCCCGGGAATCGGACCCCGGGCGGACGCGGAACCGGGGTCCGCCGCGGGACCGTTCTGCGCATGCACCTCGTCGCCAGTGAACGGATCAAGCTCTTCAGCATCGCCACGCCCTGGGTGTGCGGCGTCTTCGCGCTCGTCGCGCTGGCTTTCCCGGCCGCGCTCACGGCACTCACCGCCACCGAGTCCCGGCTGCCGCCGACCGTCGCGAGCACCCAGTTCGGCTACCAGCTCGCGCTGGTCGCCGTGCTGGTGCTGGGCGCGCTCGCGGTGACGAGCGAGTACCACTCCGGCACGATCCACGGCACCTTCCAGGCCGTGCCCGGCCGGACGCCGGTGCTCCTGGCCAAGGCCGCGCTCGTCGCCGGCTACGCGTTCGGGATCGGCGAAGTGGCCGCGTTCGCGGCCTGGCTGCTCGCGCGGGTGCTCGCCCCGGACGCCGACCTGGCCCTGGACAGCCTCGCGGACTGGACGATCGTCGCCGGCACCGGTCCGGTGTTCGCGCTGGCCGCCGTCTGCGGCGTCGGCGTCGGCCTGCTCGTGCGGCACACCGCCGGCGCGGTGGCCGTGCTCGTCGCCTACCCGCTGATGGCGGAGAACGTCGTCCAGCTGATCCCGCGGGCGGGGCAGGCGATCCACCGGTGGCTGCCGCTGAACGCCGTCACGAAGTTCTTGAGCGGCACCGGCGAGGCGAACGCGGGCCGGGACGGCGGCAACGCCACGGTGCTGTCCGACTCGCCGCTGCCCCCGGCCTGGGCACTCGCCTACTTCGGTGCCTTCGCCGTGCTTCTGCTGGCCGGCGGGATCACGCGGGCTCGTCGGCGGGACGCGTGATCCGGGTCAGCTTGTCCGGGTTGACGAGGTCGTAGATCGCCACGATCTTCCCGTCGCGGACGGTCATCGCCTGCACGTGCTCGTCGAGGGCGAGGAACCCGTCGCGGCCCAGCATCGGCGCCAGGTACATCCCGAGGTCGCCGTTGACCAGCACCGGTGAGCCGCGCTCCAGCACGCCGGGCGCGTACTTGCGGGTGAGGCCGACGAAGAACCGGGCGATCTTGTCCGGGCCGAGGATGAGCTGGCGGGCGGTGCGGCCCTTGCCGTTCGAGTCGCCGATGAGCACGACGTCCGGGGCGAGCAGCTCGGTCATCGCCCGGATGTCGCCTTGGTGCAGCGCGGCGACGAACTTCTCGAGGATCTTCGCCTGGTCCTCCAGCGGCACGCGCGGTGCCGGGTCGGCGTCGGCGAGGGCCTTGCGGCCGCGGGACGCGTGCTGCCGCGCGGCGTCGACCGAGACGCCGAGCGCGTCCGCGATCTCGGCGAACGGCACCGCGAAGGCGTCGTGCAGCACGAAGGAGACGCGTTGCTCCGGGGTCAGCTTGTCGAGCACGACCAGCGCGGCCATCCGCAGGCCGTCGTCACGCACGGCGACTTCCAGGGGGTCCTCGCTCACCGGGCGCCCGAACGGCGTGACGACCGGCTCGGGCAGCCAGTTGCCGACGTACTTCTCGCGCTGGGCCGCGGCCGACTTCAGCCGGTCGAGGCAGATCCGGCCGACGACGGTGGTGAGCCAGCCGCGCAGGTCGCGGATCGCCGCGCGGCCCGCGTCGTCCAGGCCGGCCAGCCGCAGCCAGGACTCCTGGACCGCGTCCTCGGCGTCGGCGCGCGTGCCGGTCAGCCGGTAGGCGACGCCGATCAGGTGACCGCGGTGCCCGGCGAACTCCTCGGCGAGCGTGTCCTGGGCGGTGGGCGTGGAGACCATGCCCCGAGTGTGCCGCAAACGGCGCGGCTAGAGTGGGTGACGTGGCAGGACGGATTCGGGAGAGCGACATCGCGGAGGTGCGCGAGCGGAACCGGATCGACGAGGTCGTCGGGGAGTACGTGGCGCTGCGCCGCGCCGGCGGGGGCAGCCTGAAGGGCCTCTGCCCGTTCCACAACGAGAAGACCCCGTCGTTCAACGTCCGCCCGACGCACGGCACCTTCCACTGCTTCGGCTGTGGCGAGGGTGGCGACGTGATCAAGTTCATCCAGAAGATCGACCTGATCACCTTCGTGGAAGCCGTCGAGCGGCTGGCCGACCGGGTCGGCCTCCGGCTCACCTACGAGGGCGGCGGCGCGACGATCCAGCGTGATCGCGGCAGCCGCAGCCGGCTGATCGAGGCGCACCGCGCCGCCCAGGAGTTCTACGCCGAGCAGCTGGTCACCGACGAGGCGCGCGCCGCGCGGGACTTCCTCTCCGAGCGCGGGTTCGACGCCGCCGCGGCGAAGACGTTCGGCTGCGGCTACGCCCCCGGCGGCTGGGACAAGCTCACGAAACACCTGCTCACGCGCGGTTTCGAGGTCAAGGAGCTGCTCACGGCGGAGCTGTCCAAGGAAGGCCAGCGCGGCCCGATGGACCGCTTCCACCGGCGCCTGGTCTGGCCGATCCGGGACGTCGGCAACGAGGTCGTCGGCTTCGGCGCGCGCCGGCTGTTCGACGACGACCGGATCTCGGCGAAGTACCTCAACACCGCCGAGTCGCCGATCTACAAGAAGTCCCAGGTCATGTTCGGCCTCGACCTGGCCAAGCGTGAGATCGCGAAGCGGCACCAGGTGGTCGTGGTCGAGGGCTACACCGACGTGATGGCGATGCACGCGGCGGGCGTGCCGACGGCCGTCGCGTCGTCCGGCACGGCGTTCGGCGAGGACCACATGAAGGTGCTTCGCCGGCTGATGATGGACGACGACGCCTTCCGCGGCGAAGTGATCTTCACCTTCGACGGTGACGAAGCGGGCCAGAAGGCCGCGTTGAAAGCCTTCGAGGGCGACCAGACGTTCGCCGGCCAGACGTACATCGCGGTGGCGCCGGACGGCATGGACCCGTGCGAGCTGCGCCTGGCCAAGGGCGACAGCGCGGTGAAGGACCTGGTCGCGCGGCGGACCCCGCTGTTCGAGTTCGTCATCCGGAACACGCTGAAGAACTACGACCTCGACTCGGTCGACGGCCAGGTCTCGGCGCTGCAGAAGACCGTGCCGATGGTCGCGTCGATCAAGGACCGCGCGGCCCGCGACGGCTACGCGTCGAAGCTCGCGTGGTGGGTCGGCTGGCAGGATGTCGCGCAGGTGGTCAACCGGGTCCGCGGCAGCGCGGGCGCGACCGACCGGCGCGGCGGCGCGCCCCTCAAGCAACCGGCGCGCGTCGGCGCTCCGGCGGCTCCGGCGCCTTCGCAGGACGTCGCCCGCCCGGCGCCGAAGGACCCGCGGTTCGCCGTCCAGCGCGAGGCGCTGAAGGCGGCGCTGCAGCAGCCCGCGATCGCCGGGCCGGAGTACGACGCGCTGCCGCTGGAGGCGTTCACGCACCCGGTGTACGTCGCGGTGCATGACGCCGTCCTGAAGGCGGGTGGCGCGGGTTCGGGCCTGACCGGCCCGGCGCTGCTGGACGCGGCCGCCCCGCACTGTCCGGAAGGGACGGTCCGGCGCGTGCTCTCCGAGCTGGCCGTGGAACCGTTGCAGGCCAAGGACGAAGTCGACTCCCGCTACATCTCCTCGATCCTCGCCCGGCTGCAGGAAGGCCTCGTCGGCCGGCAGATCGCGGAGATCAAGGGAAAGCTGCAGCGGCTCTCGCCGGTCGAAGCGCCGGACGACTACCGCGCGCTGTTCGGCGACCTCGTCGCGCTGGAGCAGTACAAGAAGTCGCTGGGTGAGCAGGCGGCGGCCGGCGCGTGGGGCTGAGATGAGTTTCTTGCGCCGGTTGCTGGGTGATCGCACGCCTCCGGACTTCCCGGGTTCGCTGGATCCGGGCGAGGACGTCGTCGAGAGCGCGCCCGTCGAGGGCGGCGGGTACCTCGTCGTGACGCAGCTCGGGTTGTGGGTCCCTGACGCCGACGGCGCGCGGCGCGTCGGCTGGCACCTGATCGGCAAGGCGGCCTGGGCGGACGGGGTGTTCACGCTGACCGAGTCGGCCGAGGTCGGCACGGCGGGCAGGGCGGTCCTGCTGGCGGACCTGCCGCCGGTCCGCTTCCGGCTGGCCGCGCCGGGCAAGGTGCCGCGCGAGGCCTACCAGCGCGTCGAGGGTTCGATCCGGTCGCGGCACCGGCAGGAGATCGGGTCCGGCGGAGCCTGGTTCGTGCAGCGCAAGGTGCCCGGCCGCGACGGCAGCGTCCTGCAGGTCCGGCCCGACCCGGGTACCGACGCCGAGCTGGTCGCGGCCATCGCCGAGCAGGCCGCCGCGAAGCTGGTCAACCTCGCCGAGTAGCAGTACGCTCGTACTCAGTACAAGCGTACTGTTTGCTGGGAGGCGGCCGTGTGGGATCCCGAGAAGTACCTCGACTACGCCGACCTGCGGGCCCGGCCGTTCTACGACCTGGTCGCCCGCATCGGCGCGTCCGCTCCGCGCCGGGTGGTCGACCTGGGGTGCGGTCCGGGCAACCTGACCGTCTCCTTGCGCTCGCGGTGGCCGTCAGCGGTGGTGGAGTGCAGCGATAGTTCACCCGAAATGGTGGCCGCGGCCCGCGCCCGTGGTCTCGACGCGTCGCTGCTCGACGTCCGCGACTGGAAGCCGGCGCCGGACACCGACGTCGTTGTGTCGAACGCCGTCCTGCAGTGGGTGCCGGACCACGCTTCGTTGCTCCGCCGCTGGGCATCCTCGCTGTCCTCGGGGGCGTACCTGGCGGTCCAGGTGCCGGGCAACTTCAACGCGCCTTCGCACGCGCTGACGCGGGAACTGGCGGCGTCCCCGGCGTGGTCGTCCCGGCTGGCCGAGGTGGTCCTGCGCGAGGACGACGCGGTCCTGAGTCCCGTCGGCTACGCGAACCTCCTGGCCGACGCGGGCTGCGGCGTCGACGCCTGGGAGACGACGTACGTGCAGCCGCTGCGGGGGGCGTCACCGGTGCTGGAGTGGATCACGGGAACGGCACTGCGCCCGATCCGCGCGGCCCTGTCCGACGCGGAGTGGGAGCAGTTCCGCGCCGAGCTGGCCCCGCGGCTGGCTTCGGCGTACCCGGCCCGCGCCGACGGCACGACGTGGTTCGAGTTCCGCCGGGTGTTCTTCGTGGCCCAGGTCTAGCGGCGCACCTTCTCGCTGATCTTGGCGCGGGCAACCCCGGCGGCGCCCTGCACCATGGGATGGTCGACGACCCGGCGGTAGGTGCGCACGAGCTGCTCGTACCGCCCCCGGCCTGCCTTGGCGCCCAGCACGTACCCCAGGCCTGCCCCCAGCAGGAACTTCTTCATCCGCGTCCACGCCTTCCGTCGGTAGGTCGTCCGACTGTCCATTGTCCAGGAAAACGGGCCGCGGGGCGCGGTTGCGCCAAGTGGGGGGTGGGTGCGGAGGGTGTGCGGGCATGGGCTAAAGTTCTTCTCGTCGGTCGGAGAGACCGGCACCGGAAGTGAGCAACATTCCCCTGTAGCTCAACTGGCAGAGCATTCGGCTGTTAACCGGAGGGTTCTTGGTTCGAGTCCAAGCGGGGGAGCAAAGCCCAGGTCGTAGACCTGGGCTTTTTTGCTACCCAGGGGCCGGGGCGATTTAGTGTCTACCTTGACGGTCGTCCAAACGGTGGCCTGCCCGGCTGCCGCTGCTGTCCGGTGACGCTGTCGGCCGGCTCTGGTGGTCGCCGGCGGGGCTGCGGGGGCGCGGCTTCGCGCCAACGCCGACGGGACGGTGTCCTGCTGCCGCCGGGTCGGCTCGGGCGCGCAGGTGCTCTGCGACCGGTTCGACGGCGCAGCCTGGACTTCGTCGATGTCACCCAGTTTCGGCTACGGGTATCCGGACACGTTCTGACGACGAGTCAATACCGCGATTCGCCGAGCACATGAGTTACGACTCCACTTTCGATCCGAGATCCGACGGTGCTGCGGTCCTGCGCTCAATCTGTCGTGTTCGTCCTGCCGCTGGCCTGCAGCCAGGTTGACCAGGTTGTACGCTCACTACGTGGTGGTCTGTCGGGTGTTGGGGCCGACGGAGGTGGAAGCCGGCGGCGCCGGCGTGGATCTTGGTGGGCCGCTGCCCCGGCGGCTGTTCACCGCGCTGGTGATGGCCGAGGGGGAACCGGTTTCCGACGGGCGGCTGGTTGAAGCCGTGTGGGGTCCGGACTCGCCGTCTCGGGCGGCGGCCGCGCTGCAGGTATATGTTTCCCGGCTCCGCGGGGCGCTTGGTAGCGGCGGGCGAGATCTGCTGGAGCGCACCGGATCGGGATACCGGTTGCGAGTGCCGCCGGGGGCCGTCGACGCGGATCGTTTCGTGCAGCAGGTCGAGCGGGGGCGGCGGTTGCTCGCCGAAGACAACGCCGCACCGGCGCTGCACGCGTTCACCGAGGCGTTGACCTGGTGGCATGGTGAGCCGTATGCGGATCTGCTGGCCGGTCCCGATGTGCTGGCCGCCCGCAGCCGGCTGGTCGAGCTGCGCGAGGTGGCGATCGAGGAGCGGCTGGCCGCGCGACTGCTAACGGGGGACGCACCGGGTGCGGTGGCCGAGTTGGACGCGGCGGTGCAGGCCGCGCCGTACCGCGAGCGACGGTGGGCGCTGCTCATCCTCGGGCTGTACCGCTGTGGCCGGCAGGGCGACGCGCTCGCCGGGCTGCGTCGCGTGCGTGCGCTGCTCGCCGGCGAGCTCGGCGTCGACCCCGGGCCGGAGCTGCAGCGGCTGGAGCGGCTCGTGCTGGCCCAGGACCTTCGGCTGCTGCTGCCCGAAACGCCCTCGACAGCCCCGCCCGCACCGGCCGGCGCCATGGCCGCGGCGCGTTGCTTCGGGCGGCCGCTGTCCTCCTTCCTCGGCCGCGACCGTGAGCTGACCACCGTGGCCCGGCTGCTGGCCGAGCAGCGGCTGGTCACCCTGGTGGGCCCGGCCGGGGTGGGTAAGACCCGGCTGGTCGTCGAGTACGCCACCAACCTGCCCGACGCCGACGGTCCGTGGCTGGTCCGGTTGGCCGACGTCGGCCAACCCGAGGTGATCGCCCACGCGATCGCCAACGCCGTCGGCCTGGCGCAGGTGGCCGGTGAACCTCGGCATGCCCTGCGCGACGCGCTCGCCGGTCGAGCCGGGCTGCTCGTGCTGGACAACTGCGAGCACCTCGTCGACGCCACCGCCGAGCTCACCATCGAGCTGCTCGCCGCCTGCCCCATGCTGCGAGTCTTGGCCACGAGCCGCGAACCGCTGGGTATCGACGGCGAGGCCACCGTCACGGTGCACCCGCTACCGCTGCGATCCGGCGACGGCGCGGACGGCTCGGCGATGACGCTGTTGCTGGACCGGATCAGGGCGGTGCGACCCGGCTGGACACCCTCGGATGAGGAACGAGCCCAGGCTCGGCAGGTATGCGCGGCGTTGGACGGCCTACCCTTGGCCATCGAACTGGCCGCGGCCCGCGCGCGGCTCCTCGGACTCGCGGAGATCGCCGAGCACCTGCACGACCGGTTCGCCCTGCTCGGACCGGTCGCCCGCGGCTCGCTGGCCCCGCACGCCACGCTGCGGGCGGCGATCGCCTGGAGCGTCGAGTTGCTCTCCGACGACGACCGGCGCCTGCTGCTTCGGCTCTGGCCGTTCGAGGGCGGATTCCCGCTGGAGGCGGCCGAAGCGGTTCGCCCAGTGGGCTCGGCCGGCACCTCGGCGTTGGAGTCGTTGTCGTCGTTGGTCACCCGGTCGGTGGTCAGCGCGGACACCACCGTGGCACCCACCCGCTACCGGCTGCTGGAGACCATTCGGGCCTACTGCCAGGCCATCGACCCCGATCCGGGCGACACCCGGAAGGCGCACGCGATCTGGGTGCGCGACCTGGCCGCCCAGTGCGCGGCGGACGTCCGCGGACAACGACACGGCGGTCGGGCCTTGCGCATTCTCGACCGGGAGCTACCGAACCTGCGCGCGGGCATCGCGCACGACTTGGCCCGCCAGCCGGACCACGCCCTGCGCACCGTCGGCCTGCTCGACTGGTTCTGGCTGCGGGGCGGCCACTCGGCCGAGGGCCGCCGGCTCATCGACACCGCCCTGCGCGCCGCACCCCACGCATCGCACGCCAACCGCGCCCGCGCCTACCTGGCCCGTGTGATCAACGCGGCCCTCTTCGCCGACGAGGCCGAGGTCCGGCTGATGTTCGAGGAAGCCCGTGTCGCGATCGGCGAGCCGACCGACGACGAACACCGTGCGCTGTACGCAAGCCTGCAGTACTACTGCGCCATGTTCTGGCAGACCACCGGCCAGGTCCAGGCCTCACACGACGCTGCCGACGAGGCGGCCTCCATCGGCACCCGACTGGGGCTGGACTGGATCCGTATCGCCGGGCTCAGGACCCGCAACGCCGCGCTCATCCATCTTGGACACGTCGCCGCCGGCGAAGCCGGACTCATCGACACCATCAAGGAGGCCCAGCAAACCGGACAGCTCTGGTCAGCCGGCTGGTCGGAGCTCGCACTCGCCCTGTCCTATCTCAACCGCGCAACCGCGCGGGCCGACCCGAGCAGCCTCGCGGCCCGCGGCATCGACGCGCTGTGCCGCGCCCTGGAACAGTTTCGCCGGCAAGAGGACAGCGTCTTCACCCTCGCCGTGCTCTATGCCGGCGTCCATGCCCTGGTCCTCGCAGGCCGCCCGCACGACGCGGGACAGCTGCGCGCCGCCGTACACCACCACGCCATCCGGCTGGGCTTTCGACCCGACCTGTTGCGGCGCTTCAGCTCTCCCGACAGCGACCACGTGGTCGACACCGCACTCAGCCCTGACGACCGCGACACCGCTGCCGCCGAAGGGGCCGACCTGAGCTGGCTCGACATGATCGACCTGCTCACGTCAGCGCGAACAGTCACCGGCTGAGCACATCCACGACACGGCTCACGGCATCCACAACACGGCACAGGTTTCGAGAAGACCTATGCGGCGGCTGGGGTGAGCAGCGCGGTGATGGCGGGGTGGCGGCGCAGGCGGCCCAGGCAGCGTTGCCGGGTCGGTCCGATGGCGCCGACGGGTATCCGAAGCGTCGTGCTGATCCGGGTGTAGGAGGTGGGCGGGTCGCAGAAGAGCATCGACAGCAGGTGCCGATCCCGGTCCGGCAGCGTCGCGATGGCGTGCTGCAGTGCGGTTCGCCGCTCCAGCTGCAGAAGCCGTGCGTCGGGCTGCGGTTGGGTATCGGCGATGTCCCATTCGTCGTGGCAGGTCTGACGAGCGCGGTGGCGCAGCAGGGCGAGGCATTCCCGCTGGGTGGTGACGGACAGCCAGCCGGGCAGTGCGGCGGGCGTGCGCAGGTCGGCCAGGTGGGTCACCAGCCGCAGCCAGACCACGCCGGCCACGTCGTCGGTATCCGCGGCGGCCATGCCGTTGCGGCGGCATACCGACCGCACCAGCGGGGTGTAGCGCCGCACGATTTCCGGCCAGCTGGATGGGTTGCCGCGCACCGCATCGTGCACCAGACGCGCCACGAGATCGTCGTTGTTCGACATGGTGTCTCCATCGATGAGGATTCGGCCGCTTTTCCGACCGGAATCGGTGTCCGCCTTTCTAAGCGGTCCAGCCTGCAGGCCGCCTGCAACACACCTGCAGCGGGTATTCGGCGCCACCGTCGGCCCGTTCCGTAACGACCGCGCGGTGGCGGCGCCAGGTCGATGGCGCCCCGTCGAAGTTCGAGCGGATGATCCTTGCTGTGGAGTGGTCGGGTCCGTGTACCCGTTCGCTGTCGGCCGGAGCGCGCCAGGGCCGGCGGCCGCGAAGTCAGGACAAGTGCGCCGACAGCAGCCACGCCGGTGCCGACTTGCGGCCGTTGCCCGCCTCCCGGACGTCGCTGCCGGCGAAGTCCGCGAAGTCCGGGAAGTTCTCGGGGACGTTGGCGTGGATGCGGGCCGGGCGGATCTCGTCGATCGTCCAGTACGCGCCCACCACCTCCCGCAGCTCCTCCGCCGACACCGGGTTGACCTTGTCCGAAGGCACGGTCGCGCTGTCGAACACCAGCACGAAATAGGACGCGCCCGGCGATGCGGCGCGCACGATCGATTCCTGGTACCCCCGGCGCAGCTCGACCGGCAGCGAGTGGAACAAGGTGCTGTCGACGATGGTGCCGAAACGGCCGTCGTAGCCGGTGAACGTGCTGATGTCCGCGACCGCGAAGGCGGCGTTGACCAAGCCGCGCCGGGCGGCTTCCGCGCGCGCGAGCTCGATCGCCGTCGGCGACTGGTCCAGACCGACCGTCGTGAAGCCCCGCTCGGCCAGGTGGAGCGACGTCGCGCCCTCGCCGCAGCCGGCGTCGAGGACTCCGCCGTGGAACGCGCCCGCGTCGATGAGCGCGGAGATCTCGGGTTGCGGTTCGCCGATGCTCCACGGCGGACGCGAGCCCCGCCCCATCTCGGGGGCGTGACCGCGGTAGGCGGATTCGAACAACGCGTCGCAGGATGAGCTCGTCATGAACCCCAGAGTGTCAACCAGGTTGATATATGTCAACATGATTGACATGGAAAGCTTCCGGGACGAGCCGCTCGGCTACCTGCTGCACCGGGTCACCGCGGCCTTGCGCGCCGAGGTGGCCGCCGCCGTGCTCGGGCCCGCGGAGCTGGCGGCGCCCGAGTACCTCTGCCTGCGGATGCTTTCGCAGTCGCCGAAGTCCAACGCCCAGTTGGCCCGCGAGGCCCAGGTGTCGCCGCAGGCGATGAACAAGGTGGTTCGCGAGTTGCAGGAGCGCGGCCTGGTGACGCGACCCGCCACGGTGCCGTCCGGGAGGTCGTTGCCCGCCACGTTGACGCGTGAGGGCGTGACCGTGCTCGCGCGCCTCGACCCCGAGGTGGCCGCGGTCGAGGATCGGGTCCTGGCCGGGCTCGACGACCACGATCGACGCGAGCTCCGGCGGCTCCTCGTCGGGGCGTTCCCCCGGTAGGCCGGCGCTGACGAAGATGCGACGTGTCGTGATTCGGACGCGTCCGCCCTAGTGACGGATGACGGCGCCGGCGCGAGCCTGGTGCGATGCACTGGAGATCATCTGTACTGGTCGTGGCCTGCGTCGGCACCCTCGCCGCGGGTACCGCCGGAGTCGCGAACGCGGCGCCCGGCCCGCAATCGGCACCGTCACCCGCCGGTACCGAACGCCATTCGGTCACCCTGCTCACCGGTGACGTCGTCCAGGTCGAACGGCAGCCCGGCGGCAAGCAGGCCGCCACCGTCCAGCCCGCGCCGGGCCGGGAGAAGATCCGGTTCCACCAACAGGAGGTCGACGGCCACCTCAGCGTCTTCCCCGAGGACGTCACCCCGCGGCTGGGCTCGAAGCAGGTCGACCGGACCCTCTTCGACGTCACCGAGCTGATCGCCGAGGGGTACGCCGACGAGCAGTCGGCGACCCTCCCGCTGATCCTCACCTACCGCCAGGGCGCGGACCTCCGGAAAGCCCCGGCGGCGGCCGAGCCGGGCGTGACGCTGAGCAGCGTCAACGGCCGCGCCGCGCGGGCGAACAAGGCCAACGCCGCCGCGTTCTGGACCTCGTCGGCGGGCAGCGCGATCGAGCGGATCTCGCTGGACCGCAAGGTCCGCGCCTCCCTCGACCGCAGCGTCCCGCAGATCGGCGCCCCCGAGGCGTGGGCCGCGGGCTACGACGGCACCGGCACCACGGTCGCGGTGCTCGACACCGGCTACGACCCCACCCACCCCGACCTGGCCGGGCGCGTGAGCGAGGCGGTCAACTTCACGACCAGCCCCGACACCACCGACCACTTCGGCCACGGCACGCACGTCGCCTCGACGATCGCGGGCTCCGGCGCCGCCTCGGGCGGCCGGCTCAAGGGCGCCGCGCCGGGCGCGAAACTGCTCGTCGGCAAGGTGCTCGACGACGACGGCTTCGGCTACGAATCCTGGGTCCTCGCCGGGATGGAATGGGCGGCGCACTCCGGCGCCAAGGCGGTCAACATGAGTCTCGGCGGTGGCCCGACCGACGGGACCGACGAGCTCAGCCTCGGCCTCGAAGCGCTGAGCGAGCAGACCGGCACGCTCTTCGTGGTGGCCGGCGGCAACGACGGCGAGCTGGGCACCTACACCATCGGCTCGCCGGGCACCGCCGAAGCGGCGCTGACCGTCGGCGCGGTCGGCCGTGACGAGAAGCTGGCGTCGTTCTCCAGCCGCGGCCCGCGCTTGGGCGACAACGCCGTCAAGCCCGACATCACCGCGCCCGGCGTCGGCATCGTCGCCGCGCGCGCCGCGGGGACCGCCATGGGCGACGTCGTCGACGACCACTACACCGCCGCCTCCGGCACCTCGATGGCCACGCCGCACGTCGCCGGCGCGGTGGCGATCCTCGCCCAGCAGCACCCCGACTGGACGGGCCGCCAACTGAAGGACGCGCTGGCCAGCACCTCGTTGACCGCCAACGGACTCTCGGTCTTCGAGCAGGGTGGCGGCCGCGTGGACGTCGCTCGCGCGGTGAAGCAGAAGGTCTTCGCCACGGGGACGCTCGACCTCGGCGCGGTCGAAGACGGCAAGGCGCCGGTGTCCGAAGAGGTCACCTACACCAACGTCGGCACCACGCCGGTCTCGCTGAAGCTCACGCTCGACGCCAAATCCCTCGCCGGCGTCCCCGCCGCCGACGGGATCCGGCTCGATAAGTCCACTGTGGACGTTCCGGCCGGCGGCCAGGCGAGCGTCACGATCACCGGCGACCCGGCGAAGCTGGCGCCGGGCACCTACAGCGGGCGGCTCACCGCGACCGCGGACGGGGTCGTGGCGCACACCGCGCTCGGCGCGGACAAGACCGCGCCGAAGCACAAGGTCACCCTCACCGCCCTCGACCTGCAGGGCAAGCCCACCGTCGCGCCGTGGCTGCTGGTGTACGGCGAGGACTACCGCTTCGACGTCAACACCTGGCTGGGCGGCGGCAGCCTGACGGTCGAGCTCGGTGCGGGCGTGTACTACCTGACCGCGCAGGTCAACGGCGACGAAACCGGGCTCTCCGCCTACCAGGTCGTCCAGCCGGAGATCCGGGTCACCGGCGACACGACCATCGTGCTCGACGCCCGCAAGGCGGTGAAGGTGGAGATCGAGACCCCGAAACCGTCGGAGCAGGCCGGGATCTGGAGCTACTACACCTACCGCGAGCTCGGCCCGCGCAAGATCGCGAACTACGCCATGCAGTTCGACTTCACCCGCGAACTGTGGGTCACCCCGACGCCGAAGGTGACGACCGGCGCCTTCGAGTTCGGCTCCCGCTGGTCGAGGATCGCGCCACCGTTGACGGCGAACGTGCTCGGCGACCGTGACGCGCTCACGACCCGCTACCTCGCGGGATCGCCCAAGCTGGACGGCTGGCGGCTGCTTCAGGCCGTCTCCGCGGGTGCGGGCAAACCGGCGGACTTCAAGAAGGCGAACGTGCGCGGGAAGGCCGCGATCGTCGACCCGGACCCGGCGGACTACAACCGCGACGAGGTCTCCCGCGCCGCCGCGGACGCCGGGGCGGCGATGGTCTTCATCGTCGTGCCGGACGGCTGGAGCACCGCCTCGGTGCCGTCGATCAGCGCGGCGCCGAACCTGGCGATCCCGACCGTCCAGCTCGACCGGGACGAGGGCTCGGCGCTGCTCGCCAAGATCAAGCGTTTCCCGACTTTCCTTACCCTGCAGGGGATCGCGGTCAGCCCGTACCTCTACGACGTCGTGCAGACCGAGCGCGACCGGATCCCGCAGAAGCCCGTCCACCAGGTCACCGCGGCGAACACCGCGACCGTCACCACGCGCTACCGCCAGACCGGCAGCGGCGGTGAGGCCAAGGAACAGCGGTTCGCGTGGAAGCCGTGGCAGGACTTCGCCGTCAACGAGTACCAGCGGTACGTGACGACGCCGTCGACCCGGGAGGAGTACGTCAGCTCCGGGGACATCCAGTGGCAGCACCGGGTCAAGCACGGCCTGGTCTGGGACGACATGTCGCCGCTCGACGGCGGCATGACGGCGGCGCCGCGCACCTACACCGGCGAGGAGAACCTGACCGAGGACTGGTTCGCGCCGGTCGTGCGGCCCGCGATCCCGCGGGGCGTCCCGGGCATGGACTCGACCCGGGAAGGCGACAACCTGCGGATCCGGATCCCGGAGTTCGTCGACAGCCAGCCCGGGCACTACGGCTTCAACGAAGGCGACGACCAGGCCGGACCGGCCACCACGTCGGCGAAACTGTTCCGCGACGGCAAGCTCGTGTCGGAACAGCCGTACGCGTTCGGCACCTTCCCCGCCGGCGCGGACCCGGCGACCTACCGGCTCGACCTGTCGGTGCGGCGTGATTCGCCGGAGTGGCTGTTCGGCACCGGCACGCAGACGTCGTGGACGTTCCGCTCGGCCCGGTCGGCGTCCCCGGCGCTGCTTCCGTTGCTGCAGCTGGACTACGCGGTGGGCGCCGACGCCGGTAACCGCCTCCCGACCGGTCGCAAGGCCAAGATCGGCCTGACCGCGCGGTTCCAGGACGGGATGGCCGCGCCGGACGTGCGGTCGATGAAGGCCTGGGCGTCCTACGACGACGGGAAGACCTGGCGCACCGTCGACGTCAAGCGCACCGGGAAGTCCTACGAGGCCACGATCGACCACCCGTCGCTCGGTGCCACGAACAAGTACGTCGCGGTGCGGGTGCAGGCCACCGACAGTGCGGGCAACAGCGTCGAGCAGACGGTGCTCCGGGCGTACGGGCTCAAATAGCGTCGCGGACGGGCTCCGGGTGCCTTCCGCCGTCGCGCGGCAGAAGGCGCCCGGGGCTCGGCTCGTCCAGCCAGCCGAGTTTGCTGGCTTGCCAGGCCAGCTGCATCCGGGTGTGGGCGTTGACCCGGCGCATGAGGTCCTGCAGGCGCCGCTGGACGGTTCGGTAGCTGACGTTGAGCTGGGTCGCGATCGACTTGTCACTGACCCCGCCGATGAGCAGGGACAGCAGCCGCCGCTCGTCGGGGTCGAGGTGGGCGGTGGGCGCGGTGTCACCGATCCGCAGCGGCGACGCGCGTTCCCAGTAGACCTCGAACAACGCGACCAGCGCGGACAGCAGGCTGCTTTCCCGGACGAGTGCGGCGGTGGGCTCGCCCGTGCTGTCGTGGCTGACCAGCGGGCACAGGGCCACCCGGCGGTCGGAGATGGCCAGGCGCACCGGCAGCTTCGAGATCGAGCGGGCGATCTCGCCGCCCTCGATCCCCTCCAGGACGTTGACCATCCGGCCGGGTTCCTCGAGCAGACCCGTCTCGTAGATCACGCGGTACTGCACGCCGCGGGCCTGCGCCAGCGCCTCCTCGACGTTCTCCGACGCCGCCATCGCGACGTTGCCCTCCAGGCAGAACCACAGCGACTCTTCGCGGGCGCCGCGCTGGATGGCGAGGGCCTGCCGCCGGATCGCGTCCACCCCGGTGACGACCTCGACGAGCTGAGCGGAGTCACGCCGCCGCGCGCTGCCGCGGTATTCCTCGGCGAGCTGGGACACCGCGGCCCGGGCGGCCTCCAGCTTCTCCTGGCCGTGCACCAGCAGCGGGCCGAGCGAGACGTCCGGTGGCGCGGACACGTAGTGCCCGTCGGCCAGGTTGACGAGCCCCTTCGCCAGCAGGACCTCCAGGATCGGCTCCACCGCGCCGCGGCCCAGGCCGATCCGGCCCGCGATCTCGTCGGGCGTGGTCCGGTACCCGCCGACGATCACGCGGTAGACCCGTTCTTCGTCGGGAGTCATGCCCAGCGCTTCCAGCACACTGCCTCCTAGCCACGCGGCCAACGGGTTCCCATCGGCGTTGACGGCTCGTGGACAACGTACAACGCGGCTTGGGACCGCTGCGCGACGCGGTGAAGTGCACTACCGCCGCGCCTCAGCTTCGGCCGATGTGATCCAGCTCGGCCAGGTCGTCGCCGGAGAGCGGGATCGCCGCGCCGGTGACGTTCTCGGTCAGGTGCGCTACCGACGAGGTGCCGGGGATGAGCAGGATGTTCGGCGATCGTCGCAGCAGCCAGGCCAGCGCGACCGGCATCGGTGTCGTGTCCAGCCGCGAGGCGACCGCCGACAGCGCCGAGGACTGCAGCGGGCTGAACCCGCCGAGCGGGAAGAAGGGGACGTAGGCGATGCCCTGGCCGGCCAGCTCGTCGATCAGCCGATCGTCCTGCCGGTAGGCGAGGTTGTCCATGTTCTGCACGCACACGATCGGCGCGATCGCCTGGGCTTCGGCGACCTGGTCCGGGGTGGCGTTGGAAACGCCGAGGTGCCGGATCAAGCCCTGTTGCTGCAGCTCGACCAGGGTCTCGAACGCTTCGGCGAGTGAGCCGGGCTGGGGTCCCCCGTCGCCGAGCCGGAGGTTCACCAGGTCGAGCCGCTCGACGCCGAGGGTTTCGACCAATTGCATTATCTAGAGAAGCTCAGCGAGCATCCTCGCATCACGGTCCGCATCGTCCAAGGAGATTCAACCGTGAATCTCGTAACCCCATTCTCACTTTTCGAGTCCGCCAAGGGGGCCGTGACGACCGTCGTGCACCAGAACTTCCACGGCATCGTTTATGATGCGGAGCCCCAATGCGTCGCACGTCATCAAGCGACAGTGAAAACTCTGCGGAAAGCAGCGGCTACCGAAGCCTGCTGGTACGGCAGCAGCACTTGGGTGATCTTGGCCGGTCAGGGGCTTGGTTCCCCCTCCCCGCCGGTCATGAGGGCGGCTGCCGCAAGATCCTCTTGTTGTGGCGCAGGAGATCGGTGAGGCGGCTGCGGGCCGCCATGGTAGAGAGTGAGCGGGCGGTGTCGAACCTGGGCGTGCTGCACGGGCGGTTACGGCCGTGCGGTCGCGCGCGGCGCCGAATACCAGTGGAGCACCAGCCCAAGCGGGACCGACCCGGTTGCCGTCGCGTTCTGGGGCCCGACCGGCGTAACCGCGCCGGTTGGTGTGGCGATCCCTTAATCGACGACCATGGTAGGATGGTTGCCTGAGAAGCACGGTCACCGCCATAAAAGAATACAATCAAAGGTACTCTTCTGCTGCGGATGATGAACCCACAAAGTGGATTAAATTGTTGCCGCTCTGCTCCTGATGGAACATGAGAGGAACCAAGATGAAGCGCCAGTTCAAGACTGAGGCCGCGTACTATGCAACAGTCACAAGCCCTGAAGAAACCCTCAGATTTGAGTGGGATTCCGAAACTGGGGCACCGAGTCAGTTCGAGTGGCTGCACGGCGGGGTTACCTGGCACCTGGACAAGGATGCGCCTGGCCGTATCACCAGGGAGAACCCCAATGTCAACTATTACGACGTGGACCTCCATGTCAGTGACGGGCAGCATGAACCCCCGAACGCACTCAAGGGAAAACTCACTGTCGATGTCATGCGACCTAACGGCGCAACCTTTGCGGCTATCTTGGAAGGCACTGGAACCGCCTGGTTTGTGGCGGACGGCACCCTCACCGACGTCGTTTGATCAGCACCTCACTCCCATCGCGTGACGTCAACCAGAGATCGGCGGTGACGCACGTCCCGGCGACTTGCGTCAGGGGCTTCTCCGGCAGTCTTTCGC
Organism: Amycolatopsis sp. cmx-4-37; assembly: GCA_049998055.1. Classification (GTDB taxonomy): domain Bacteria; phylum Actinomycetota; class Actinomycetes; order Mycobacteriales; family Pseudonocardiaceae; genus Amycolatopsis. Next base: position 172,380 of record JAEBEK010000018.1, read on the forward strand.
TTCGTGTCCATCGCCGTAGGTAGACGCGCTGGTATAAGTGCATTAGTACCTTCGCAGTTGTTGCCGACGAACTGCACTTCGGCCGGGCCGCCGAGCGCGTCGGCATCGCCCAGCCCCCGTTGTCCCGGGCAGCTCGAACGGCGCCTCGCTGACCGGCGCCGGCGACATCCTGCTGCAGGAGGGCCGTGCGGCTCTCGACGCGACCGCCGCCGCCGTCCGCCGCACCCGTCGTGCCGGGGGCGCCGGCCGTCCGGGTGGCCCCCGCGACCGGTTGGTGCTGGCGGTGAAGGCCGGGGCGTTCCACGAACTGCTGAACAAGCTCCTCGACGCCTACGCGGCCGAGCCCGGCGCCGCCGCGATCGAGGTCCTGCCGAGCGGCACTTGCGAACAGGAAGGGATGCTGCGCGACGGTCGCGCCGACGTGGCGCTCATGCACACCCCGTTCAACTCCCTCACCGGGTTCGACAGCGTCGAACTGATGACGGAGGGACAGGTGGCGATCCTGCCCGCGGGCACCCCGTGACCGCGCGCAAGACGTTGTCCCTGGCCGAGATCGCGGACGTCCCCGATCTTCCGCTCGCCTGCCGGCCCCGCCACGACGTCTACCCACCCGGCCCGGGCCCCGAGATCCACGACCAGACGCAGCTGGCCCAGCTGATCGCCCTCGGCCGCACGATGGCGGTCTTCCCCGAGTCCGCCCGCACGTGGCTGTGGGAGGAGCACGCCGCCATCCCCCTGAGTGACGCTCCACCGGTCACCACCCACATCGTCTGGCCCGCGCACAGCCGATCCCGCGTCTTGGCAGGGCTGATCCGGACGGCCTCGCGGCTTTGACGGCCGGAGCAGTGTCGAGCCGGCGATCGTGGAGGGCTCTCCCCGCCGACGCCGTCACTGCCACGCCGAGGCTCAGAGCCGTGACCAGGGGTCTATCCCGTGATCGGTGTTTCCGGCGTTGTTGATCAGTAGGTCTCGGCTCCCGGCCAGCGGTCACCGAAGGTGATGGCGAAGGCGTTGATCACAGGTTTCCAACGCATCGTCCATCGGGCGCGGCCTGTGCCGGTCGGGTCCAGGCTGCGGGTCACAAGGTACAGGCACTTCATCGCGGACTGCTCGGTCGGGAAATGTCCCCGCGCGCGGATCGCTCGCCGATAACGGGCGTTCAATGATTCGATCGCGTTCGTGGAGCAGATCATTGTCCGGATCTCGACGTCATAATCGAGGAACGGAATGAACTCCTCCCAGGCGTTGCGCCAGAGCCGGATCATCGCCCCGTATTTCTTCCTCCATTTCTCCTCGAGTTCGTCCAGCGCGATAGCCGCAGCATCCGGACTGGGTGCGGTGTAGATAGGTTTGATGTCCCGCTTCACCGCGTCCCAATCCTGACGTGCAACCAGTCGGAAAGTGT
>JAEBEK010000019.1:0-166871 GCA_049998055.1 Amycolatopsis sp. cmx-4-37
TCCCGCGCCGGCTTCTCGTCACGCTTGCGTGGACTCACAAGGTCCGATGTCATCACTCACAGTGCCCATCCCGCCGGACCTCAGCCCGGCGTGTCGGGCCGGAAACACCGATCTTGGAACAGTCCCGTGACCAGCGCCGCATTCAGCATGATGTGCTCCTCTCTGATGAATGGTGGCGGCAGCTGGTCACGACCGTCTTCATGAGTGCCGTTCAACGAAGCTGATCAGAAGGCGATCAGGGTGCCGTAGCCGGACCCGAACGTGGACTCGTAGAACTGGAATTCGAGACGGAACCTGGTCCCGTCTTTGACGTCACTGGCGATGACCATCCAGTCAGTGCTGCTGTTCTTGTAGTAGTACTTCCAGCTGCTCTGGCAATAGCCCGCGCTCACGAAACAGACGCGGATGAGCGCTTGGAAGGCCTGGTCTCCGCTTTGCGACCGGTTGGTGAAGTTGATGTCCCGGCACCGGTTGGTCGTGGTGTAGGTGCCGGACGGGGACGGTAGGTAGGCGTTGGCCGGGCCGCCCGTGACGTATCCGACGGCGCCGTTGTCCAAGCAGGGGCCGGGCAGGGCGGGCCGGGTGGCCGCGCCGGCCTGTCCCGAGGCGAGGATGAGGAAGACGACGAGCAGGCCGGTGAGCCAGCTCAGGCGTCCGGGCCCGATGACTCTCCCTGGAGTGTCCGCGTCCGAGCGGGGTCGGACGCAGGCCGTGTGGGTCAGCATGTGTACGCGGTGATGACCGGTGCGAAGACTCCCGTCTGGTCGTACAGCTCGAGACGCACGCATGCGTCGGGCCTGCCGATGGCGAAGACGTAGCTGCGCGAACCGCCGGATACCACGGTGAACGCACCGCTGTCGCCGAACCGCCCGATTCCTCGGGCGACGAGGTTGAAATCGACGTAACGACTGCTTCCCGTGTAGTTCGTGTATTCGGCGTTGTAGTGACCGTTGCTGCCCTGCGGGAACACGCAGATTTTGCCGAGGCCGGCGGTGGAGTTGCATTTGTACGTGCCTGCGGCATCTGCTGTTGTCGGTGCCGCCATGGCCACGAGAGCGACGAGCAGCAATCCCAGTGACGTCGTGCGTGTGGTGCGGGTGATCACAGTTCCCTCCTTCGAGCGTCTCGTAACGGTGCGTGGTCGCACCGGGGACCTGTCTAGCCCGCCCGGTTTGTTCTGTGTCGGTCCCTGGACTCCGAACACCATCCGCCGAACAATGGGAGCGGGTGAGGGGGCGGTGCATGCCGAGGCGGGAGCGGCCACTGGACTCGGACGGCGACGTGCTGTCGCAGTTCGCGCGGGGGCTGCGGGGATTGCGGAGAGCGGCCGGCAGCCCGACGTACCGGGAGCTGGCGCGCCTGGCGCACTACGCCGCCGGCACGTTGTCCGACGCCGCGGGTGGTCGCAAGTTGCCGACACTCGCCGTGACGCTCGCGTACGTCCGAGCGTGCGGGGGTGACGTCGAGGCCTGGAAGAAGACCTGGCACGCCTTGGCCGCGGAGCTGGCCGGTGAACCCACCGGGGCCGAGGAACGGGAACCGGCGAAAGACGCCCCGTACGTCGGTCTGGACGCGTTCCAAGTGGAAGACGCACACCGATTCTTCGGCCGGGAGCGGGTGCTGGACGAACTGGACGGCAGATTGGCCCGGCGCCGGTTCGTGGCGGTGTTCGGCCCGTCGGGAACGGGTAAGTCGTCGCTGTTGCGGGCCGGCCTCGTCGCCCGCCGGACGGACGCGGCCGTGGTGCTGTTCCGCCCGGGACCGCACCCGTTCCACGAGTGCGCTCTGCGCCTCGCCCCGCTGGTCGGTTCCACCGCAACGCAGGTCTTGCGGGAGCTGAAGGCAGCACCGGAAAGCCTGCACCTCCTGCTCCGCCAGGCCGGGCACGGCCGGACAGCGGTCGTGGTGGTCGACCAGTTCGAGGAACTGTTCACGCTCTGCACCGACGCCGACGAACGGGCGGCCTTCTTCGACGCCCTGCTCGCCGCCCCCTCCAGCGCCGCCGAGGTCGTCATCGCCGTCCGCGCGGACTTCTTGTCCCGCTGCGCAGAGCACCGCGAACTCGCCGAAGCCGTTTCCGAGTCCCGAATGCTGCTCGGCGCCATGACCACCGCGGAGCTGCGGGAGGCCATCGTCAAGCCCGCGGCCCGAGCCGGTCTGAGCGTCGAAGGCGCATTGGTGACCGAGCTGGTCGCCGAGGCGCACGCCGAGCCGGGCGTGCTCCCGCTCCTGTCCCACGCCCTGCTGGAAACGTGGCGCAAGCGCCGGGGCACGACGCTCGCCGTGACGGGCTACCACGCCACCGGCGGGATCCGCGGCGCGCTGGCCGCCACCGCCGAAAACGAGTACACCTCACTCGACGAGGCCGGGCAGGCGATCGCCCAGCAGCTCTTCCTCCGATCGGTCGGATTCGCCGCCGCCACCGGCGCCACCAAGCGGCGGATCCTGCGCGACGAACTCGAGCCCCGCGTGGACGCCGTCCTCGAGCGCCTGGCGGCGGCCCGGCTCATCACCCTCGACGTCACCACCGTCGAACTCACCCACGAAGCGCTGATCGACGCGTGGCCCCGGCTGCGTAGCTGGGTGGCGGTGAACGAAGCAGATCTCCGTGTGCAGCGCCAGCTCACCGAAGCCGCCGCGGCCTGGGAGGAAACGAACCGGGAACCCGATGCGCTGGCGAGGGGCACCCGGCTGGCGCTCGCGCGCCGCTGGGCCGCCGCCATGTCGCCGCGTGAACGCGAATTCCTGCTCGCCAGCCTCGAAGCCGAGCGAGCAGAACAACGCCGGGACAAGCGCCGGCGGCGGCAGCTGCGCTGGCACGCGGTAGGGCTCGCCACCCTGCTGCTCCTCACTCTCGCCGTGGCGGGAGACACTCGGCGCAGTGGACGCGACGTGACCGAACCACCGCAGATCGCTCTCTCACGTCAGCTCGCCGCCGAGGCCGGCGCCATCGCGGGCCAGGACACCGGCCGCGCTATCCGGCTGAGTCTCGAATCGCTGTCCGCCGCCGACACGGTGGAGGCTCGCAGCAGCTTGTTCAGCATCGCCGGGCGCCCGGCCACCGACGGCCTGCTGCCTGCCCAAGTTCCCCTGGCGTTGTCTTCGGACGGCACCCGCCTCGCCTCCGCCGAACACGACGGCATCGCCATCTGGGATGTGCCCCACCGCGAACGCACCGCATTGCTGGCGGCCGAGCGGACGGAGGTGACCGCGGTCGACGAGGTGACGCACGGCGCGTTCGACAGCGGTGGCCGGCACCTCGCCACGGTGACGCGCTCCGAGCGGCTGGCCTTGTGGGACGTGCGCACCGGCACCCGTCTCGCCGAGGCCGCGGTGGCCACGAACGAGATCCGCGGGGTGGCCTTCTCCCCGGACGGCTCGCGGATCGCCCTGCTCGACTCACGCCAGCTGGTGTCGCTGTGGGACGCCAAGACACTCACGCTGATCAACCGCGTGCCCGGCGAAAGCGCCGATGACAGCATGGGCGCCCTGGCGTTCACCCCGGACGGCCGGAGCTTGCTGACGACGAGCGGTCACGATCAAGCCGTCCTGCGGGATGCCGCCACCGGCGTGCCGGTCGCGCGGTTCCCCGGCAGCGCGTTCGGTGAGCGTCCCCTCGCCATCGACCCGACCGGTACCCGGTTGGCGATTCCCGACGGTCCTGGCCAAGTAAAGATCTGGGACGCCGCGACGCGGGAACTCGTCGCCCGGCTGCCGGACACCGGCGAGGTGAATGGAATCGCTTTCCTGGACCGCCGCACGCTGCTGCTCGCCGGCGTCAGCCGGGGGATCACCCTGTGGAAGGTGGATCAGCCGCAGTCGGTGGTGCTGAGCGACGAGGGCGGGAGCCTGGTGGTCGCCGCGGGCACCGTGCTCGCCGGCGGCCACACGGGAACCCGGGTCTGGAATGCGGCGAACCTGCCCCTGCTGACCGGCGCTCCCCGGAAAGCCATGGCGTTCACCGACGGTGACCGGAGCCTGCTGGTCGCCGGCCCCGCTCCGGCGAACGGCGCGCTGGTGCAGAAGTGGCGGCTGACCGATCGCGGCCATGACGATCTGCTGACGAACACGCGATCGCAGCCACCCGTCGACTACGCGTTCACCCGCGACGGATCCCGGCTCGCCACGCTCGATTTCGAGCAAGGGCTGGTGATCCACGAAATCGCGGGTGGCGTGCCGCCGGTCCGCTTGCTGGAGCCGCGCGACCTGTCGGGCCGCGCCACGGCCTTCAGCCCGGACGGTATCCGCCTGGCGGTCGGCTACCGTTCGGCGCCGGGGCACATCGGCGTCTGGGAGCTCGCCGGCCCGTACCTCGCCATCGATCTGCCGGTCCGCGGGCAGCACCTGGCCTACAGTCCGGACCGACGCCGGCTCGCGATCGACGACGGCGACAAGCTCCTGATCTGGGACCTCGCGACCCGGACCGCCGTCACCGACGTGCCACACGGCCCCGGGCCGCTGAAAGCGCTCGCCTACAGTCCGGACGGGACGCTGTTGGCGATCGCGCGCGGCAATGCCACGGTCGAAGTGTGGGACGTCGCCCAGCGCCGGCACGTCGCCGATCTCGCCTCCTCGGCCGATCTGCTCACCTTCAGCCCGAACGGGCGCTTCCTCGCCACCGGCAGCGGCGAAAAGCTCGTCGTCTGGCAGGTCGCGGGCTGGGCACGCTGGGCCGACCTGACCGGAACCGGCTCGGCCATCGCCGGCGGCGCGTGGAGCAGCGACGAGAACACCCTCGCGACCGCGGCGCTCGACGGCACGCTCACCCTCTGGCCCGTCAGCACCGGCCGCGCCACGACCCAGCTCTGCGCGACGCTGACCAGAGACTTCCCGGCGAACGCTCGCCCGGAACCCGGCGTCTGCCACAAATCTTGAACTCGCTCACCTGTGACCGGGGCCCGATCGCCTATCGCCTGGTGATCGGCACGACCTGATCCAGATAAACCGGCCGCCCCAATCGAGTCAACTATTCCCGGTCGGCGGCCCGCGGGACCCACACGATCGGTGAACGAAGTAGAAGTGATCGGGGCCACGTCAGTAATTTCCGTCAAGCGGGACGGTGAACACACCTTCGCCGCCGGCCCGCCTCACCAAATCGCCAATCGAGGAGTACTACATGCTGAAGAAGTTCGGCTTCGTCGTCGCCGCCACCGCGGCGGGCGCCTTCCTGGCCGGTGGGGTCGCCGCCGCCGGTACGCCGTCGGGCCACGACGACCACCACCACGGCTACGACGCCACGAGCCAGCTCGGCCTGCTCAACCTGAACAACACCGACGCGCTCCACAACGTCAACGCCACGGTCGGCCTGTGCGACAACGACGTCAACGTGCTCGGCGTCCAGGTGCCGATCCGCCACTCGCTCAACGGCATCGGCGTGCCGATCCTGTCGCCGGGCGAGCACGAGGCCAGCGGTGAGTCGCCGTACAACTGCGCCTCGGGTGGCGTGGCCGACGGCGGAACGAGCCAGGGCAACTGATCCTCCGTGCCCCGGCCGCCCGTTGTGTGTTCGGAAGCCGGCCGGGAGCACGGAAATCCGGCGTTCGCATCGACGCGAAGCGACGCCGGTGTGGGTGGGACCGGTCTCCGCCTGGAGATAGGGGACCGGCCCCACCCGACAGTACGACGAACACGTGCGGCGGCGGTCCCGGGCTCCGGGACCGCCGCTTCCTCGTGTCACCGGCAGCGCGGCTCGCCGGGACACGCGCGCAGGAACTCGACGACCGGCGCGGCCGCGATCGCCTGGTTCGGTCCCGGCGCGCCCTGTGGCCACTGGATGGACACCGAGACCGACGAGGAGTTGTTCCGGTAGTTCTTCTCCGCCAGCGTCCGGTCGTCGTTCACCGTGTTGACGAGGTCGTACATCCCCGAAGGCACGTGGGTGATGTCCAGCCACTGGAAATCGACGTTGTACTTGTAGTCGTCGCCGGACCCGACCGAGATGCCTTCCAGCACTTCGAGAGCCGTCGGTTCGTGGTGGCGGCACATGTTGTCGCGCAGGCGCCCGGCGAGTTCGGCGTCCGCACCGGTGTCGCCGGGCACGTGGGCCAGGCCGCCGACGTCGGCCACCGGGTACCGGTCGCCGAGGCAGAAGCCGTTCTTCCGGTCGGTGACGACCGTCTTGCCCGCCGCGGAAACCAGCGCGAAGTGCTCGAAGTTCATCAGGTGCCAGTGCTGGTGCGCCCGCGCGGGTTCGTAGTAGGTGAAGGCTCCGGTGGCCCGCTGCGCGGACGCGTAGTCCTGCGGTATGGAGCCGTCACTGCCGTTGCGCAGCGCTTGGCGGACCGACATCTTGTCCTGCTGCGTGCTGTCGCGGCGACCGTAGAGCAGCAAGGGCCCGTCGCCGATGTTCTCTTCCGAGCTGGTGAACCGCAGCCGGACGGCCTTCGCCGCGGTGGGGGGAACGCAGCGCCCGTTGGGCGCGGCCGGGTCGACGACCAGGCACACGTCCCAGTTGCCGCACCGCGAGAGGTCGCCCGGTTCGCCGGTCGCGCAGCCGGGGGGAACCTGGCGCAGATCGGGCAGGAGCAACGCGGGAGCCGCGTCGGCGCGGAAAGCCGACGACGAGCCCGCGGCCACCATCGCCACGGCCGCCAGTACCACGAGTTTCTTGAGCAAGAGCTGCACCGTTCTGTCCGGTGTTCCGATCGGGCTGATTCTAGGAGTGCCTCGGTCGCCGTGACGGGCAACGACGCACCCGGGTCACACAATGGACTGAGTCGCCACCGGCTCCGGGGGTTCGGTGAGTAACGTGCGGGCGAACAATCGTCGTCGCAAAGGAAGTCCATGTCGGCAACCGCTGATTTCCGGGAAGTTGTCACGAGTTGCCCCGAGGTGGTCCTGGCGGCCGTCGGGGGTGCCACGCTGGTCTGCGGGACCCGCCCGGAACTCATCAAGCTGGCCCCGCTGATGCGGCTGTTCGGCGACGAATGCTCCGTCGTCTACACAGGACAGCACTACGACGAGTCGCTCTACTCGCGCATCCGCGCGGATCTCCCGCCGTCGAACCGGTTCCACGAGCTGGGCGTGGGCGGCGGCCGGCGCGGGGACCAGCTCGGCCGGACGATCAGCGCCGTCGACGAGGTCCTCGCGACCCACCCCGGCCGGGTGGTCGTCGTGCAGGGCGACACGACCTCGGCCCTCGCCGGCGCGCTGGCGGCCAACGCGCAGGGTCTGCCGCTGGTGCACGTCGAAGCCGGGTTGCGCAGCCACGACCGCGCGATGCCCGAAGAGCACAACCGGGTGCTGATCGACCACCTGGCCGACCTGTGCTGCGCGCCGACCGAGCTGAACCGCGAGCACCTGCTGGCGGAAAACGTGCCCCCGCACCGGATAGCGGTCACGGGCAACACCGTCGTGGAAGCGCTGCGGGCCGCGCTCCCGGGTGAGCGCGAGCGCGAAGCCGTCCTGGCGGGCCACGGCCTCGCGCGGGACGGCTACGCGCTGGCCACCATCCACCGGCCGGAGAACGTCGACGATCCCGCCCGGCTGGCGGTGATCCTCGACGAGCTCGGCCGGCTGCCGGTGCCGGTGGTGTTCCCGTTGCACCCCCGGACGGCCAAGAGCGTGGACCGGTTCGGCCTGGGCCGGCTCCTGGAGCCCCTCCTCGTGCTGGAACCCCAGTCGTACACGACGTTCCTCGCCCTGGCCGCGGAGGCGGCGGTCATCGTGTCGGACTCGGGCGGCATCCAAGAAGAAGCGAGCGTGCTCAAGCGGCCGGTGATCGTGGTCCGGCGCAGCACCGAGCGGCCCGAGATCGCCGGGACGTTCGGCGTGCTGGTGCCGGCCGGACCGCGGATCGGGGAGGAGGCCGCCCGGTGGCTCGAGGACGTCGCCGGCCACCGCGAGCGCCTCCGGCACCACCCGTCGCCGTACGGAGACGGGACGGCCGCCGCCCGGATCGTGGCGGCGCTCGGCGCGGTCCTGGTTCACCGGACCGGTTCGGTGACCGCGGGCTGAGCGAGCCCGGCCGTGATCCGGGCGGTGACGTCGTTCGCGAGCGCGACGCTGGAGTTCCAGCTCGTGACCTCCGGGTACACGTGGGCCGTCGTCGCCAGCAGCAGGTTCGTGTCCGGCACCGCGACGACGGGCCGCCGGGCCAGGTAACCCAGCGGGTACACGGGCTCGACGAACGGCGCCTTGAACACCCGCACGTCCTCGATGTCCTCGGCACCGAGCTCCGGGTACAGGCCCCGGAGCTGAGCCGTCCAGCGGGCCGCGATCCCGGCCTCGTCGTCGAGGTACAGCTGCGAATCGCGGTCGGTGTAGCGCATGACGTAGACGAGGTGGTGACCGCCGTTCGCCTCCGGGCCGGCCAGCTCGGACATCGCGACGACGCCGTCGAACTCGGTCCCCGAACGCAGCACCGGGGTCCAGTAGTGCTCGGTCAGCCGCCGGCGGAGGAAGAACACGGCGGTGACGACCCCCTGGTAGGGCAGGTCGGTCCGGGGCAGCCGGGCGGCGAGCGCCTCGTCGGCGATGCGCCGCACCAGGGGCAGCGGCACGGTCGAGACCACGTGGTCCGCGCCGAGCACCTCGCCGCCGTCCAGGGTGAGGATCGCGCTCTCGCCCATGCTGTGCAGCCGGCGCACCGGCGTCGACGTGCGCACGGTTCCGCCGGCGCGCTCGATGGCGGCGCGCACCGCGTCGATGACGGCCTTGTAGCCGCCGGCGGGGTAACCGCGGGTGGCCACGTTGCGCTCGCGGCCCAGCCGCTGCCACAGGTACAGGGCGGGCACGTCGCCGAAGGACGGCCCGAACTTGGAGCCGAACATCGGCGCGAAGAGCCGTTCCCAGACGACGTCGCCGTAGAGGCCGCGAAGCCAGTCCTCGGTGCGGAGCTCGTCGAGGTCGCGTCCTCGGCCCAGGCGCCTCAGCAGGAGCGAGACGACGCCGAAGCGCACCCGGTCGTGGAGCCGCAGCGGGGCGAACCGCAGGAGGTCGGCGGCGGAGTTGAAGGGGTACCGCCGGCCGTCGACGACCATGCCCATCGTCGTGTCCCGCCACCGGACCGAGTCCTTCAGGCCGACCTCGTCCAGCAGCGCCAGCAGGCTCGCGTCGGACGGCATGACGCAGTGGTAGAACCGCTCGACCCACCGGTCGCCGTGGGGGAAGAACGTACCGAGGCCGCCGAGCTGGTCGCCGGCCTCCAGGAGGGTCACCTCGGCGCCGTGGCGGGCCAGGCGGTGGGCGGCGGCGAGGCCGCAGATGCCGCCGCCGATCACGGCGACGTGCGGGGTGGTGCTCGACTGGGTCACCGGTGGGTCACAGCTTTCGGAAGGGCGCCGGGCTGAGCCGGTCGCGGGCGAGCAGCTTCAGGTACTGCACGATGGTCCGCCGCAGCTTGAGCTTGCTCGGCCCCTGCTTGCGGTCGTACTGCAGGGCCAGCGGGATCTCGGTGATGACCGGCCGGCAGTGGCGGAGCTTGAGCAGCAGCTCGACCATGCACGCGAAGCCCTGTTCCTCGATGAGCCGTTCGCCCCAGTGGGCGGAGGCGCGGGTGAGCAGGGACGCGCGGTACGCGCGGTAGCCGCTGGTGAAGTCCCGGACGCCGTCGACGTCGAGGGCGTGGTGGAAGAGCTTCGCCGCGCCGCGTGACAGCACCCGCCGCCCGAGCGGGGCGGTCCGGTCGTCGCCGCCGGGGACGAACCGCGAGCAGATCGCGACGTCCGCGCCGGCGTCGATTTCCGCCTGCAGCACCCGGATCAGCGCCGGGTCGTGGGTGTCGTCGGCGTCCATGACGACGACCGAGTCGCCGGGATCGGCCTCCTCGAGCGCCGCGCGGAGCCCGGACAGCACGGCGCGGCCGAGGCCGAGGTTCACCAGGTGCCGCACGACGCGGACGTCGAGCCCGTCGACGCCCGACTCGGCCACCGCGACCGTGGCGTCCGCGGAGCCGTCGTCGACGACCCAGACGGTGAGCCGCTCGGTGCGGGCCACCTCGGCGAGCCGCCGCAGCAACGCCGGCAACGACGCTTCCTCGTTGTACGCGGGCAGCACGACGTGCGCCCGGCCGACGGTCCGTCTCGTGGCGCGGCCGGGTTCGGCCGGCGCGGCCAAGGTGGTTTCTTCGTGCACCACGGTTCCTTTGTTCGATCGTGTTGTCACCCGACCGGCGTCGAGCATCGCGCGGCCGTCACGACGTATTCGGCTATGTTGTGTGCTTTCTTTAGCGGCTTCGAATGTCCCCCGGAAGGATGGACGTCATCAGAACTACACGGTGTTTCTGCGGTTCACCGGAACGGGTTTCCCTGGCTGCCCGGTCGGGTGGAAAACGCGACTGCGGGCGCGAAATTCACTCGAAAGAACCTGGTTGTCCCCGAATGGATGAGTCGTGAAGAAAAAGGAAGAAATGACTGCCACCGCCCCCGCTCGATCCCGAAGAGGCCAAGGCCGATGACCGAACTGAAGGACCCGGTCCTGGCCGGCGCGCCGCCGCTGCCGCGCCGTCCCCGGCCGACCACCCGATCGGGGGAACCGGCACGCCCGCGCCCGCTCCTGGCCCGGATCAACGCCGTGGCCGTGCTGCTGGTCGCCGTCGACTGCGCCGCCTGGGTGGTCGCGGTCGCGCGGACGGGCCCCGGCCTCGCCGGTGCCGTGGTGACCGCCGTGGCGCTCGCGGGCGTGCGGGTGGGGGGCGGGGTGCACCGCCGCCGGTTGTGGCTTTCCTGGCTGCAGGACCTGCCGCGGTCGGTCACCACCACCGCCCTCGCGTTCGCGCTCGTGACGGCCGTCGGGCTCGCCGCCGGCGTGGACGGCACCGGCACGGCGGAGATGCAGGAAGTCGTCCTGCTCTTCTTCGTGCTCGGCGAAAGCGTCCGTCCGCTGGTGTTCGCGCTCGGGCGGTGGGGGCGCCGCCGGCTGCGGCGGTGCGACCGGGCCGTCGTCGTGGGGTCCGGGCCGCTCGGCGGCGAGCTGGTCCGCACCATGCTCGAGCACCCGGAGTTCGGGCTGCTCCCGGTCGGCATCGCCGTGTCCGGCGGCGATCCGGCGCCGGCCGGCCTGCCGATCGAGGCGATCGGGGACGACCTCACCGAGGCCATCTCCCGGCTGGGCGCGGGCGCGGTGATCCTCGCCCCCGGCGACGACCGCGACGGCGCCGTCGTCGACGCCGCGATCAGCGCCCACCGGTCCGGGTGCGTCACCTTGGTGCTGCCGCACCTGTTCGAGCTCTGCTCCGACGGACCCGGGGTCGACCGGCTCCGCAGCTACCCGCTCGTGTGGCTGGGCGGCGCGCCGACGCGGCGGCCCAGCTGGTGGGTCAAGCGCCTCGTGGAGACCGCGCTGGCCGCGGCCGCGCTCCTCGTGCTCGCCCCGGTGATCGCCGGGTGCGCGCTGGCCGTCCTGGTGGAGAGCGGCTTCCCGGTCTTCTTCCGCCAGGTGCGGGTCGGGATGGACGGCCGCACCTTCGTGCTCTACAAGCTGCGCAGCGTGCGGCCGTCCGCAGTGGACGATTCGCAGGTCCGCTGGTCGGTCGCCGGGGACAGCCGGGTCGGTCCCGTCGGCCGGCTCCTGCGCCGGACGTCGCTGGACGAGCTGCCCCAGCTGTGGAACGTCGTGCGCGGCGACATGTCGCTGGTCGGGCCCCGGCCGGAACGGCCGGTGTTCGTGCACGAGTTCTCCGCCGTCCACGACCTCTACCAGGCCCGGCACCGCGTCCCGACCGGGCTGACGGGGCTGGCTCAGGTGCACGGCCTGCGCGGCGACACCTCGATCGCCGACCGGGCGCGCTACGACAACTACTACATCGCCAACTGGTCGCTCTGGCTGGATGTGAAGATCATCATCCTCACGGTGGGAGAACTGCTGTGCCGAAGGCAACGCTGATGCGCCGGAACCGCCTCCGGGCCTGGACCGGCCTGCTCGTCCTGGTGGCGGGCAGCCTGTCCGGCTGCGTGACGAGCTCCGCGCAGGAGGTGTCGGTGCCGCCGCCGAAGCCGTTGGCGCCGTGCGCGTGGTGGTACGGGATCGGTCAGCCGCCGACGTCCCGCGAGATCGAGCTGGCCGCCAAGCGGTACCAGGTCGTCGTGCTCAACGCCGACCAGAGCGCGGCGATGCACCGCCTGCACGAGCTCAACCCCGCGGTCAAGGTGCTGGTGTACAAGGACCTCTCCAGCACCCGCAACTACCCGGGCGCCGTCGACGGCGGCCGGGACGCCGCGTTCCTGCCCAGCGGCATCGGCTACGTCGCCGCGCAGGAGAAGCACCCGGACTGGTTCGCCACGGACGACCGCGGCCGCCGCATCGAGTGGCAGGGTTACCCGAAGCACTGGCAGATGGCCGTGTGGAACCCGGACTACCAGCAGACCTGGACCGACGCCGTCGTCGCGGAGACGAACCGCGAAGGCTGGGACGGGATCCTCGCGGACAACGACTTCAACTCGCTGAGCCACTACTCGCCCGCGGTGCTCGCCGGGACGGCGAACGTCGCGGAGACCGACCGCAAGCTCCGCGACGGCCTCGACGCGTTCCTCTCCCGCGTCGGCGACGCCTTCGCGAAAGCGGGGAAGCTCCTCGTCCCCAACGTGTCCGAGACGCACCTGGTGCCGGGCCGCTGGACCGCGCATTCCCGCTTCGGCGGCGCGATGGAGGAGAACTTCGGGTTCCGCGAAGACGGCGGTACCGGCGGTCTCCTGACGTTCCGGGGCAACGAGTTCCAGGAGCTGCGCGCCCAGGCGGCGCTGGGGGAGTCCCTGCTGCTGCTGGTGACGCGGACGAGGAACACCCGGGAGGAGCGCGCCGGGTACGCGAGTGCCGCCCTGCTCGCCGGTCCCCGGACCTGCTGGACCCGGGCCACCACCGACGACTACCGCGACCCCGAGTGGTCGGCGCTGCAGGACAGCGGCCTTGGCGAAGCGGTGGACGCGGCCGGCCGCCTGCCGAACGGCGTGTGGACGCGGACGTTCAGCCACGGCTGGGTCGCGGTGAACACCACCGCGGCGACGCAGACGGTGACCCCGCCCGAGGGGCTGGCGGAACCCGGCTCGCCGCCGCCGACTTCACCGCCGCCGACGTCACCGACCTCACCGAGCCCGGCGCCTACGCCCGCGCCGATCACGCTCGAGGCCGCGGACGGGATCGTGCTCGTCTCGCCGGCGAAACCCTCGGCGAGCGCGGTGCGCCGGTTTCCGGCCGACTGCGCGCGGGGGCGTGCCCGGCCGGTGCCTGCCTGAGCCGGCCGGGTCCGGTCACGCTCGGGACCGGACCCGGGCCAGCTCCTCGTAGAGGGCCAGGTGCCGGCGCGCGCAGGCTTCCGGCCGGTACCGGGCGTGGGCGCGCTCGGCCAGCAGCCGCCCGACGCGGCCGGGGTCCGGTTCGGCGAACAGGGCGCGCAGCCGGTCGGCGAGCGCCGGGACGTCGCCGGGCGGGGCGAGGAACGACGGTCCGCCGGGGACGTCGAGCATGTCGGCCACACCGCCGGTCGTGGTGGCGAGGACGGGCTTGCCCGCCGCCATCGCCTCGGCCACCACCAGCGGCTGCTGCTCCATCGTGGACGGCAGGACCAGCGCGTCCGCCTCGGCCAGCAGCGCCGGGACGTCCGGCCGGAAGCCGAGGAAGGTGACGCGACCGGCCAGCGGGGCCGCCCGCGCGGCGCGCTCCGCCTCGGCGCGCTGGGGGCCGTCGCCGACCACGGTCAGCCGGGCGTCCGCGGGCAGGACACCGGGCACGGCCAGCGCGGCCAGGAGGTCGAGGATCCCCTTGCGTTCCACGAGCAGCCCGGCGAAGACCAGGTTCCGCACCGGTCCGCGCGGGGGGACCGGCTCGGCGGGTTCGACGCAGTTGTCGATGTGCGTCAGCCGGGTCACGGGCACCTTCAAGCGACGGTGCAGGAACCCGCCCATCGCCTCGGCGGGCACGATCGTGCGGTCGAGGAGGCGGGCGACCACGGCGTCCGCCGCCAGGACGGTCCTCGTGTACGCGGACGGACCGGCCGCGCGCCCGCCGCGGAACCACGGCTCGGCCACGTCGTCCGGGACGCCGTGGTAGGTCTGGACCAGCACGGGCCGCGGGCCGCGGCGCAGGCCCGCGATCACCAGGCCGGCGCGCCGGTCCTGCGCGTGCACCACGTCGGGCCGCCACGCGCGGATCACGTCGCGCGCCCGACCGGCCGCCGCGAGGTCCTCCTTGTCGGCGACCCGCAGCTCTTGGTGCCGGCCTTCGATCAGCTCGGCGCCGCGGGCGGGCTCCGGTCCGAAGACCCGCACCTCGACGCCGGATCCGGCCAGGGTGGCGGCCAGCCGGACGGTGACGTCGACGGGGCCGCCGCGGTCCTGGGTGAGCAGGTAGGCGATGCGGGTCACGAGGCATGCTCCGAACGGTGGAGGTGGTCGGCGAGGGTGGCGATCCGGTCGGTCATGCGGCCGCGGTCGAAGGACTCCTCCGCACGGCGGCGGCCGCGTTTGCCTTCGAGCGTGGCCAGTTCCGGGTCGGCGAGGCGCGCGGCGACCGCGTCGGCGAGGCCGTCGAGGTCACCGGGCGGCAGCACCGCGCCCGCGGTGGCCACGCTCTGGCGGACGCCCCCGACGTCGAACGCGACCACCGGCCGGGCGCACGCCATCGCCTCCAGCGGCACGAGGGCCATGCCCTCGGCGCGGGACGGGAGGACGACGACGTCCGAGGCGGTGTACCACGCCGCCGGTTCGTCGGTGTGTCCTGGCCACAGCACGGATTCGTGACCCGCCACGGGGTGCCGCTCCCGCCACGCGACGCCCATCGGCCCGTCGCCGGCGAGGACGAGCTTCGCGTCCGGTACGCGCCGCAGCACGGCGGGCCAGGCCGACAGCAGCTGGTCCTGGCCCTTGAGCTCGGCCAGCCGGCCGACGCAGACCGCGATCGGGACGTGGCCGGGAAGGCCGAGCCGCCGGCGGGCCGCCGTGCGGTCGCCCGGGGAGAACCGGCCGGTGTCGACGCCGTTGCAGACCACCTCGGCGCCGGCCGTCACGCCGGCGGCCCGGCCGGCGACGAGCTCGTCGTCGCTCACGCACACGACGAGATCGGTCCAGCGGGAGGCGAAGCGCTCCCACGCCGCGGTCGCGCGGCGCAGCGGCCCGCGGGCGGTCTCGAACGACCAGAGGTGGGGCTGGAAGACCGTGGGCCGCCCGCCGCGCACCGCCAGGCGCCCGGCCAGCCCGGCTTTCGAGCTGTGCAGGTGCACGACGTCCGGGTCCACTTCGGCCAGCAGCCGGTGCAGCCGCAGGGTTTCGGCGGCGGTTCGCACACCGGGGGAGCGGGTCGCCCGCCAGCCGCGGACGTCGATGCCGAGTTCGCGTGCGCGGCCGGCCAGCCAGCCCGACGGCGGGCACACCACGGTCACCGACCAGCCCCGGTCCCGTTGCGCCACCGCGAGTTCCAGCACGACCACGGCGACGCCCGCCGTCACCGGCTGCGAAACGTGCACGACTCTCATCCGTGGTCACCCCGGCGCAGTTCGGCGAGAGCGTTCCGCTGCAGCAGCCAGGTCGCGCCCGCGTAGCCCGCGACGAGAACGGCGGCCTCGGCGACGGCACCCGGCAAGGAATCCGCGGCCCCGAACCACCCGGCGTGGGCCAGCGCGACGGCGGGCACGGCCGCGGCGGCGCCCGCGAGCAGGACGCGGGCGGCCACGCCGGCCAGCTCCGCCCGCGGCGGTGCCACGCCGGCCCGGTCCAGGACCAGCCAGGCGAGCGGCACCACCAGCCACGCCGCGCCGAGCTGCACGCCGGCGACGGCGCCGATGCCGGCCGAGGTCAGCAGCGCCAGCCCGGCCGCGAGCAGGAGGAGGTGCGTCGCTTCCAGCGCCAGGTAGCGCCGGACGTGCCCGGTGGCCTTCACCGCCTGGTACCAGATCTGCAGCAGGCAGATCCCCGCGCCGTAGCCCGACAGCAGCACGAGCGGACCCGCCGCGTCCGCCCACCGGGCGCCCAGCAGCACGACGCGGTCGGCGAGCAGGGCCAGCGCGAGGTACAGGCCGCCGGTCACGACGAGCACCGCGCGGGTGAACCGGGCGACGGCCTCGCCGAGCGGCCGGCCCTCGCGCCGCAACCGCGTGAACACCGGGAAGGCGACCGCGCCGAGCACGACCGCCACCATGATGTAGGGCACCCAGGCGAGGCGGTAGGCCAGCGAGTAGACGCCGACCGCGGCCGGCCCGAGCACGTGGCCCACCGCGAGGTAGTCGAGGTTGACCAGCAGGGCGGACACGAGCGCGGCCGGCCCGACCACCGCCACCCACCGCCGGGCCTCCCGGGCCGCCGCGGTGTCCCAGCGCGGTCGCACCCCGCCACCGGCGAGCGTCCCCAGCAGCGGCTGCGCCACCGCCGTGCCGACCAGGCCGAGCACCAGCGACACCGGCCCCACCCCGCAGAGCGCGAGCACCACCGTCAGCGCGGCGCCCAGCACCGCGCCGCCGCCGTCGGGCAGGATCCGGCGGCGGAAGTCGAGCTCCCGGTGCATCAAGCCCATCTGCACGCCGCCCGCCGCCGAGAACGGCAGGCCGAGCGCGGCCAGGCGCACCAGACCGGCGGCCTCCGGCGTGCCGAGCAGCACCGTGAGGGGACCGGCGGCGGCCACCAGGGCGACGGCCAGGAGCAGCCCGGCGCCCACGCTCAGCGTCAGCAGGGTGCCCGCCATCCGGCGCGGGTCCAGCTCGGTGCGGCCGATCACGTCGTACACCCCGATCGACTGCACCACCTGGCCGAGGTTGACCAGCGCCACCGCCAGCGCCACGGCCCCGAGCTGCCCCTCGGTCAGCAGGGCCGCCAGCACCAGCGTGACCAGCATCTGGCTGCTCTTGCTGACGAGGTTGACCACGCCGAGCCACAGGGAACCGCGGACCGCGCGGCTCCCGAGCGTGCCGGTCATGCGGCCACCGGGGTCCGGGCGGCGGCCCCGCGGGTGAGCCGGACGGCGGCGAACACCAGCAGGCACCACGCGACGACGACCGCGGCGCCGTCCAGCGTGACCGCCGCCCGCGGCCCGAGCGCCGAGGCGACCGCGGTGTCCACTGTGTACAGATGGGCGAAGGGGACCGCCAGCGCCAGGACCGCGAAGCCGGCCGGACCCCAGCCCGGCTCGGCGCGGTGGCGCCACCACAGCGCGGCTGTCGCCGCCATCGCGGGCACGGCGATGAGCACGTCGCCGGGCTGGTGCACGACGCAGACGACCACGGCGAGGCACGTGACCAGGTCGGCGACCGGCGTCGCCGCGACCCGGTCGAGGCGCCGGGCCAGCACGACGCTCGTGACCAGCACCGCGGCCAGGACCACCAGCTCGAGGCCGGAGGGCGCCCAGCCGGTGACGCGGAACAGCACCGCGGCGACGTCGATCCGTTGCGCGGTCGGGGAGTCCACGGCGCCGTAGTCGGTGCCGCGCGCGTGCGTGAGGTTCGCGGCGACGACGTCGAGGAACGGCCCGATCCCGCCGCCGCGCACCACGAGGACCGCCACGACCGGCAGGCTGGCGACCGCCGCGATCGCGGTGCCCCGCACCGCCACCGCGCGCGAGCCGCGGGCGAACAGCAGGACGGCCAGCGGGAAGCCGTACTGCGGCTTCAGCCAGGCCAGCGCGAGCGCCACCGCCGCCCACCCCGGCCGGTCCCGCCGCGCCAGCAGCGCGGCCGCCGCGCCGAGGGCGATCAGCGGGTTGATCTGGCCGACGTAGAGCTGCGCCTTCCCGACCTGGCTCGTCACCAGCAGCGCCGACACCACCACCGTCGTGACCACAATGGACACCGGCAGGTGCCGGCGGACCGCGTGCGCCGTCACCGCCGCGAGCGCGACCAGCAGCAGCACCGAGAACACCGAGAAGGCGACGGCGCCGACCCGGTAGCCCGGCAGCGCGAACGGCGCGTACAGCAACAGGTGGTAGGGCTGGTAGAGGTTGAAGTCCTGGCGCACCGGCCAGTGCGCGAACATCGCGGCCGGGTCGTACGGGTTGCCCCCGGCGAGGAACTCGCGGATCGGGAAGTAGAGGGCGTCGCGGAAGTCCTGCAGCCGTTCCTCCGCCAGGTCGGCGGGCGTCGGCAGCGGCACCTGCCACGACGGCGCGAGCGCGTGCCAGGCACCCAGTACCCCGGCGACGGCCGCGACGACGAAGACGACCCGCTGTCGCACGCTCATGCCAGCACCACCGCCACGAGCACGGCGTCGCCGGGCAGCACCCCGACGGCCGCGGTCAGCTCGTCGTGTCCGTGGCGCCGGGGCGCCACCGCCACCACCGACGAGCCGGCTCCGGTTTCGCCGTCCGGCAGCCCCGCCGCCAGTTTCGCGGCGGTCTCCTCGAGGTCG
Source organism: Amycolatopsis sp. cmx-4-37 (assembly GCA_049998055.1). Classification (GTDB taxonomy): domain Bacteria; phylum Actinomycetota; class Actinomycetes; order Mycobacteriales; family Pseudonocardiaceae; genus Amycolatopsis. Next base: position 18,261 of record JAEBEK010000019.1, read on the forward strand.
GGGCGCACGGGCAGCACGCGGACAGGACGTCCGGCCGCGCGGCACAGGACGGCCAGCCGGTCGGCGGTCGCCGGATCGTCCTCCCGCAGGACCGCCACCGGCCGGTGGCGGCCCGCCGCGGCCAGGGCCCGGCGCAGCGAGCCCGTGCCGGCGGCCGGGGAGACCCGCCGGACGGCGGCCGTCGCCAGGCCGGCCGCGACCGCGGCGACCAGGGCCAGCCCGGTCGTCAGCGGGGCGTCCGGGGTCACCGCGAGCACTTCGGGCCGCGGGTCCAGCGTCCGCAGCCTGCCCACCGGCGCGAGCAGGTCGGCGTCGATCATCGCCCGGCTCAGCGCCGTCGCGGTCGCGCCGGCCCGCTCCGCCGAAGACGCCACGACCGAGAGGCGCGCGAGACCGGACGCCGGCACCAGCTCGACGGACACGTGCTCGCCAAGCTCGTCGGCGGGGTAGCCGGACACCGGAGCCGCCGCCTGCAGCACCGACGGGCTGCGGGCCAGCTCGACCAGCGCGGGCAGAGCCAGCGAGACGACTTCGCCGTACTGCGGCGCCGCGCCGTCCGCCGCGGCGGGACCGGCGAGCAGGCTCACCCGGCCCTGGTACCCGGCGTCGCGCGTGAGTCCGATGAGCAGCACGAGCGCCCCGGCCAGCACCGCCACGGCGACGCTCAGCGCGGCGGTGCGCGGAACGCGCCTCAAGAGATCGTTCACCGGGCACCTCGGAGCAGTTCGTCGTAGGACTTCATCAGCGCGTGGGAGTCGTGGTCCCGGTCGACGACGGCGAGCGCCCGGGTCGCGGCGGCCTCCCGCGCGGCCGGGTCGAACAGCAGCGTGCTCAGCGCTTCGGCCGTCGCCGCCGGGTCACCGGGCGGCACCAGCCGGCCGCCGCCGTCCGCCAGGATCTCCCCGACCCCGCCGACGTCGGTGGCGACCACCGGCCGGCCCGCCGCCATCGACTCGAGCACCGCGAGCGGCAGACCCTCCCAGTCGCTGGTGAGGACGGTGACGTCCGCGGCCGCGAGCAGGTCGGGCACGTCGGCCCGGGTGCCGAGGAACTCGACCCGGCGCCCCAGCGCTTCGGCGCGCCGCTCGAGGTCCGCGCGCAGGCTGCCGTCGCCCGCCAGCCACAGCACGGCGTCGCCCTCGACCGCGGCCCAGGCGTCCAGCAGCACGTCGTGGCGCTTCTGCGGCTCCAGCCGCGCGAGGCAGAGCGCGACCGGCGTCCGCTCCGGGACACCGAGGGACGCGCGCACCTCCGCGCGCCCGAACACCGGCGGCCTCGCGAACACGGCGTTGCGGATCACCACCGGCCGGTCGAGGCCCGCCTCGGCGAGCCGGTCCGCGGTGGCCGGGGAGACCGCGACCACGGTGTCCGCCGTGCGGCGCAGGATCCGGGCGGCGGCGGGGTAGTCGGCCGCCGCGACGCCGTGGAAGACGCTCAGCACGGGCCGCCGCCGGGGCAGGACCGCGAGCCGGGCGACCAGGCTCGCGCCGACGTTGTGGGCCACCACGACGTCGGGCCGGAAGCGTGCGACCGCGCGGCGGGTGGCCCACGCCGCCTTCAGCACGCCCGCCTTGCTGCGGCGGGCGAGCGGGACGGGGAACGTCGGCGTGCCGGCCGCGGCCAGCGCGTCGGCGCGGAAACCGCCGGCGCTGGCGACCGCGGAGGTCCAGCCGTACTCCTCGCCCCGGCCTGCCATCCCGGCCACGAGCGTTTCCGCCCCGCCGGACCCCATTTCACTGATCACGTGCAGCACCCGCATCGGCGCTTCCCTCTCCTTCTCGGCGAACCCGGGTCCCGGCCGCGACGGCGAGCGCGGCCAGCGACCACAACGGCAGGTAGTACTGCTCGGACAGGAACGTCGAGGTCACCAGCACGGCGAGCAGGGACGCCTGGATCGCGACCGCTTCCGTCCGCCGCGGACCCGGTCCGGCCGAGCGGACCGTCCGCTCGCTCGCCACCGCGGCGACGCCGAGCACGCCGGCGAACAGGGCGAACCCCGGCAGCCCGAGCTCGGCGGCGACCTCGAGGTACATGTTGTGCGCCACCGGCGTCTGCTCGTCGACCTCGGCGTCGTGCGACTCGGCCGCGTAGTGCTCGCGGAACCCGCCGGGGCCGACGCCGAGCACCGGGTGGGCGGTCAGCATCCGGGCGGCGGCCTGCCAGCGCAGCTCGCGCGTGTCCACATTGGACGCGGCGATGAAGCTCTTCTCCCGCACGGCGCGGTCGATCTGCGGTCCGGCGACCAGCAGCGCGCCCAGGGCCAGCGCGACGACCGCCGCGGCCGCGGCGGCCAGCACCCGCCACGGCACCACCCGGCGCAGCAGCAGCCAGCCGGCCGCGGCGGCCAGGCCCAGCGCGCCGCCGCGGGAGAACGTCGCCGTCGCGCCGACGACCAGAACGATCCCGGCGGCGGCCGAGGCGAATCTCCAGCGCCGATCGCTCGATGCCGCGAGCAGGGGCACCGCCGCGACGAGGAAGTAGGCCAGGTCGTTCGGGTCCGGTTGCGGGCCGCTCGCGCGGGCCTGGCCCTCGACGATCAGGCTGTACAGGGCGCCCGCGCCGGCGATCGTCGCGCCGGTGGCCGCGGCCAGCAGCAGCCGGCGGATCGGCACCTCGTCGCTCGCGACGTCGGCGAGCACCGCCGTGACGACCAGGAAGGGCAGCCACCGCACGGTGTACTCCGCGGTGAACGGGCCGCTCGAGTGCAGCGCCGCCGTCGCCGTCAGCACCACGGCGAGCGAGGCGAGCACCGCGTGCAACGGCGTCGGAGCCGGGAGCCGCCGCTGCCGGATCCGCACCACGAGCCAGGTCACCGTCAGCAGGGCGGGGGCGACCTTGCCCAGGTCGTCCTGCAGAGCCGTCAGGTAGCCCTCGACCGGCGCGAGCGCGACGGTCGCGCACGCGAGGACCCGCAGCAGCGTCCCTTCCCGCGTGCGGTCGCGGGCGGGCACGACGAGGGCGAACGCGGTCACCTCCCGGTGTCCAGCCGCGTGACGGGACGGGTCCGCCGCACGTCCGCCCGACGGACGTACTCGCCGGTGCCGACGACGTCGAAGTGCTCGCGGAGAGTGGCCAGCACCCAGCCCAGCCACGCCACCTTCCGGCTGCCCGGCGCCGCCATGCCGGGGAAGAACTCCATGCCGGGCGCCTCGGCTCCCCCCAGGACGTCGGTGGGGTGCACCAGCAGCGAGGGGGCGACTCCGCGCGCGAGACAGAGCCGCAGCGCCGCGCGGAAGTAGCCGCGGGCCAGCCTCGGGGAGAGTTCGTGCAGCTGCAGGAGGTACGAGCAGTGGATCGGCGTGCGCAGCAGCGGCATCGTCGTCACCGGCAGTTCCACGAGCCCGCGGCCGTCGCAGGTGCGCCACCGGTACGCGTGCACCGGCGCCAGGACCCGCGAGAAGCCGCCGAACAGCTCGTTCGCGGCTCCCGCGGGCGCGGTGCGGTTGTGGTACGCGCGGGCCAGCGGGCCGATCCAGGTCGGCAGGGTGCTGGCGTCGTAGGCGTACCCCCGTTCGGCGAGCAGCTCGATCAGATCGCGCGTGACGCTGTAGCCGGGACCGCGGAACCCGCTCGGCCGCGGCGCGCCGGCGGCGACGATCGCCTCCTCGGTCCGGCTCAGCTCGGTCTCGAGCCGGTCGCGGGAGTAGCGGTGCAGCCAGGGTTCGTGGCCGAACGAGTGGTTGGCCACCTCGTGGCCCGCCGCGGCGATCTCGGCGACCGCCTTGGCGCCGTCCTCGCGGACGACGTCGGCGCCCACCGCGAACACCGTCGTCGTGAGCCGCTGCTCGCCGAGGATCTCCAGCAGCCGCGGCACCGCGCTGGGCAGGAAGGTGGGGTGGTCCCGCCAGCCGGGGTCGCCGTGGGTCTTGAGGTAGGCCCAGAGGTTGTCGAGGTCGACCGAAACGCTCGCGAGCCGCGGCTTCACGCGACCTCCTGGACCGGCCGGGCCGCGCCGGTGCGTGACTGCGCGCCGAGCAGGAGGACGCCGCCCACGACCACGGCGAGGCCGAGGACGACCCACGGGCCGCGGCCGCCGAGGACGTGGTCGTCGAGCACGGTGATGCCGGTGACCGACGCCAGCACGATCGTGGTGGCGTCCGCCGTCGCGACGACGGCCGCCGCCGACCCGCGCTGCAGGGCGACGGCCATCGAAGCCTGGCCGAGCACGGCGGTGACCAGCATCAGCCAGGTCAGGGGATTTCCCGGCAGGGCAAGGAGATCCTGGTGGGCGAGGGTGCGGCTGGCGACCGCCACGACCGCGAACGCCACGCCGGACAGGACCGCGGCCGGCAGGAACGTGCCGCTTCGAGCGGCGGGGATCATGGCCAGCCCGATCCCGAGCGCGACGACGGCGAGCGTCGCGGTGCCGGCGGGCCGGAGGTCCGTGGCCACCGAAGCCGCGGAGGACCCGGCCAGCACGACGAGCCCGAAAGCCAGCAGGACCAGCGTCGCGGCCTCGCCGGCGCGGATCCGCCACCCCAGGACGACGACGCCGAACACCGTGGCCAGGCCGATCGCCGAGGACGACGCGGTCTGGACCAGGTACAGCGGCAACGAAGCGCGCGCGAAGAACGCGAGGGCGAAACCGCCGGCCTGGCCGGCGAAGCCGATGAGGTACAGCCGGTCGGTGGCCAGCCGGGCCAGCAGCCCCAGCCCGGCCCCCGGGCGGTTCCCGGCCCGGCGGGCGGCGACGCTTTGGGCGACGATCCCGACCGCGTAGAGCACCGCGGACGCCACGAGCACTGCGTAATCCATCACGAACGACTCCCTTGCCGGGCACCGCGGACGGGTTCCGGCCGACAACCGGGCGGGGGTGCCCGCGTCGAAGCGTAGGAACGGCCGAGCGGCTTCTCGTTCGAAGGATCGGTTCCGCGCTTCTGTGACACAGCGGGACGGGATTGGCGGGAAAATGACGCTCTAAAGCGTGACGAGAAAGAAAAGCGAGCGCAGCCCTGCCACGTTCCGTAATGTAAGTGCGGGGGCCGCGGCGCCGGGCGCCGGCACCGGGAAATCGGCCCTTCGCCGGCGGCCTTTCGTCGTCGCCGGATGACCCGTTCGAGGTATACGAACCCCGGTCAGCGGCTCGCGCACCCCACACGATCGGTTACCCGGCTGGAAGGCCTCGCACGGCCTCAGTACGTTCTCCCCACCGAAGCGGAACACACACCTTTATTTTGCCGCGACGGCTGAACTCACCATCGAATCGAGGAGTCACCCATGCTGAAGAAGATCGGTTTCGTCGCGGCCGCGATGGCGGCCGGCGCGTTCGTGACCGGCGGGATCGCGGCCGCCGGAACGCCGGACGAGGACCACGGGCACCACCACGGCCACCACGGCTACCAGGGTTACGACTACACCGGCCAGGTCGGCCTGGTCAACCTGAACAACACCGACGTCCTGCACAACGTCAACGGCACGGTCGGGTTCTGCGGCAACGACGTCAACGTGCTCGGCGTGCAGGTGCCGGTGCACGACTCGCTGAACGGCATCGGTGTGCCGGTCCTGTCGCCGGGCGAGAGCGAGGCCAGCGGCGAGTCCCCGTACAACTGCGCCTCGGGTGGCGTCAACGACGGTGGCACCAGCCAGCACAACTGAGTGTCCGTGCCGAGCCGCCCGTTGTGTGTACGGAAGCCGGCTGCGGCACGGATTCCGGCGCTTCGCGCGGTGTGACGACGTCTGCCCGGACCCGGAGCAATCGCACACTCCAGTTCCTTGCCCGGGTACACCGAAGAACGCCGGCGACGCCGGCGCGGGTGGGGCCGGTCGCGACGCAAGACCACGCGCCGGCCCCGCCCGGCGAAAAAGTCCGATCCACCAAGAAAGCACCGCCGTGCAACCGCACTTCAGGCGGGCAGCCCAGGAGTCTTCTTTCATGATCAAGCAGCTCGGATTCGTCGCCACCGCTCTCGCCGCCGGCTTGGCCGCGTTCGGTGGTTCCGCCTCCGCCACCAGCGTCGACGTCGCCGGCCAGCCGGTCGACCACAACAGCCAGGTGGGCCTCGCGAACGTGCGCGACTTCGACGCGGTGCACAGCCTGAACGTCGTCGGCGGCGTGTGCGACGACAACGTCAACGTGCTCGGGGTCCAGGTCCCGGTGCGGGACGTGGCCCAGGGTGTCGACGTGCCGGTGCTCTCGCCGGGTTACCACGAGGCCGACGGTGCGTCGCCGTACAACTGCGCCGGTGGCGGCACCGAGGACGGCGGGACCGTTCAGGGCGACTGATCGCCGCAAACCCGCAAAGCCGCCGCCCGGTTCCCGGTGCGGCGGCTTTCGCATGGGTGCGCTTTTTCTGTTCTTGAGGTTTGGAAGGAACCGGCGAGGTCATGCGTCGCCCGGCTGCGGCTGGGGTTCGGCCTCGCCGGTTCCTGCGATGTCTGATTCCCCGAAGTGGTAGGAGTCGGCACCGTGGTTTTCATTCTACTGGCCCGGCCGCGGTGTGTTCGCTCGATTTCGGGTGGTTACCTCCTGAACACTTGTACGAATTCGGCGACCTCCGGACGTCACCGCGTGAACGTGAACCAGTTGATGTTCACGAAGTCCGACGAGCCGCCCCCGAACGTCAGGTAGACGTCGTGCACTCCCGTCGCCGATCCGCCGATGTTCGCCGGCACCGTCTGCCACTGCTGCCAGCCGCCGTTGTTGCCGAAGTCGATTTCCGCGAGCACCGGGCCCGACGTGCTGTCCAGGCGGGCCAGGATCGCGCCGCTCACCCCGGCCGCCGCACCGGACGCCAAGCGGGCGACGAACTGGCGCGGTGAGCTCGAGCCGAAGTCGATGCCGCTGTACTTCAGCCAGTCGCCGCCGGCGATCCAGCCGACGTCGGTGCCGCCTTCGCCGCAGGCTTCGTTCTGCGTGCCGCTCTGGGCGCTGAACGACTCCGCCTGGATCGTCGAGTACGCGCTCACGCCACCACCGGTCGGGGGTGTCGTGCCGCCGCCCGCGCCCGGGCCCAGTGCGACCGTCCAGGACGTCGGCGCCGGGTCCTGGAGGTGGCCGTCGACCGGCTGGGCACCCGTCGGGCCGACGTCGTCGTACGGGAAGGCGTAGCCGATCGTCGCGTGCTGGTGGACCAGCCGGGCGTAGTGGTTCGTCGTCGCGTCTTTGTAGTACTGCGAAGGGGCGACGCCGTCGGGCTGGTTGTTGCCGCCCGCGACCAGCAGGCTGCTGCGGTTGAGCGCGGCGGCGAGGCGCGCGGCGATCGCGCCGCGCGCGTCCCCGCCGGAGTTGTACAGCGGCCCGCTCGCGCAGCCGAAGATGTCGATCGCGCTCGGCTTGGTGAACGGCACGCCGTTGGTGTTCAGGCCGCCGAACACGATCGTGTCGCCGCTGACCGTGCCCGTGTAGGCGCCGATGCCGCCCTGGCCGTTGATCGTCAACGGTGTCGAGCGGTAGTGGTCCCAGACCGCGTTCAGGTAGTTCGTCCAGTAGCCGCCGAAGTCGGTGGGGGAGTGACCGGGCGCGAGCACCCGCACCACCTTGCCGGACGCGTCGGTGACGACCAGCCGGTCCCACGGCGCCCCGTCCGCGTTGTGCTGGGCGCGCAGCCCGTCCGCGATCGCCCCGAGCGCGCCGTCGGGCAGCGGGCTGACCGACTGCGCGCCGGCCGCTCCCGTGGTGGCCATCGACACCGGCAGTGCCACCATGTCGACGTAGCTGATGTTCGCGTAGAGGTTCGCGCTGTTGTAGGTGAACTCGCAGAACGTCCAGTTCGTCTGCCAGTTCGGGTCCGAGCTGGTGAAGCCCGGCTGGACCAGACCGGGGCCCGGGTTGACGAAGAACTGGATCCTCTTGTCCGCCGAGAACCAGACCCGGCCGCCGATGATGTAGTCGTGCAGCGTCACGGTGACCTGCGACCCGGAGCCGCCCAGCGGGATGGCGTAGTCCGGGATCGGCGTCACCGGCGAGGACGGGTTGGCCAGCCGGTGGAACTGGCCGTCGGCCGTGACGAAACCGGGCCAGCCGGAACTGTCGGCCCCGCTGACGTAGGCGTAGACGGTTCCGTTGCCGGAATTGTTCTTCAACGTCAACGGCAGTGCCGCCGCGGCCCGCGCTTTCGGCGCGGTGACGGCAGACCACAGCGGCGCGCTGGTCACGGCGGCGGCGAGGCCCGCGGTGACGAAGGTACGCCTGGACAACATGGCGCCTCCTCGGGGAGGGCGGCGACGTGCGTGGCGGCGGCACGTGTCCGCGGGGGTGGGGTCGCCGAACGCTAGGTACGCGCCGCCCGAGTGGTCAATACCACCAGGTCAGGTGTGGTACGCGCGGCCGCCGAGCCTGCCCTCGCGTACAGGGTGCGGCATTAGGAGCAACGGCGTTCTTCCGTCGCGGGAATGTCCGCCCGAAAGCCGGGGGACCGCAATTCGGGAGGTGCTTCCTGCTCCCTTCGTGGACTACTCATCGAGAGAACGATCAACTTAGGTTGTCACGGCCAGCGACCTTTTCCGCTAGCCGTGGCAGGACCCGGGCCGGTTAGCTGATCACCGGGGGCGCCGCTCGGGCGCGCCCGAGCGGGAGGGGGGAACCGATGATCGAACGCGCGGACGACGGCGACGTCGCGCGGGCGCGCGGTGACGAGCCGGGCTCCCTCCGCGCCGCGCCGCCCTGAGCGGACGCGGCCGAAGACCCGGCGGGAGCACTCCCCCCTCCCGCCTGCGAGGTACGACGTCCGGTGCGCCCAGCCCCCAGTACGGTGCGCCGGACGTCGTGCCGCTTCACCGGAGAAGAACGGGACAGAACGTCCACAGAGGACAGCGGCTCAGGCGCTGACGGCCGCGGCCTCGAGGTGACGGCGGGCGCTCTCGGCCAGCTCGTCGACGTTGCGGTCCAGCAGCAGCTTCAGGTAGCCGGGACCGATGCCGAAGTCGTCGAACCCGGTGACCAGCGCCCGCAGCTTCTCGATCCGCACGTCGCCGCGCTTGGCCGGCATGTCGACCAGCTTGCGCTCGGCGCGCGTGCCGAGGCGCTCCTCCAGCCCGTCGACGATGTCCTCGATGGCCTCCGAGCGCCCGGACGCCACGTTGACGACCTCGTCCCGGATGCCCTGGCCGAGCAGCGAGTCGATCATCCGCATCATGTCGCCGACGTCGAGCAGGTCGCGGGAGACCCCGGAGTGCAGCGTCACCGAGCCCGAGAGCAGCTGGCGCGTCAGGGACGGCAGCAGCTGGTGCGACGACTGGCCCGGCCCGACGATGTGCGAGAGCCGCAGGACGAGCCACCGGGCGCCGGACAGGGCGCAGACGTGTTCGAGGCACAGCTTGTGCCGGCCGTAGGGGGTGAGCGGGAAGACCGCGCCGCCCTCGCTGCCGACCGACTGGTCGGCGCCGTACATGCCGGTCGAGGCGGTGGACAGGAAGATCACCGTGCGCCCGGCGGCCCGGCAGCGGGTGACGACGTCGTACACCAGCGTGGATTCGCGCTGGAACGCGGAGACGTCGTTGACGAGCACCGTCGACACGCCCGCCGCGATGAGGGTGACGTCCGGGTGCCGGTCGCCGAAGTACCGGCGGGTGTGGTGCGCGATGAAGCCGTTGCCGATGATCTCCATCAGGGGGTCACCACCTGGTCGCCGGCCGCCTTCGCGAACACTTCGCCGGCGAGCCGCGCGGTGGCCACCGACGAGGCCAGCCAGGCCGCTTCGGACTCGTCGCGCCCGGCCAGCGCGGCGACGGCGAACGAGCGCAGGGACAGCTCGAACTGGTGTGCCGGGGGCAACGAGAGCTCTTCGACGTGGTCTTGTTCTTCGATGCGCAGCACGGGCTGGCGTCCCGGCGGCGGCGTGAAGGCGCGGTCCAGCGACAGCGCCGCGGCGCTGCCCCACAGGTCGTACCGCGAGCGGTAGCTGTGCTGGAAACCGAAGTCGAGGGACGCGGTGACGCCGCTCGCCGAGGTGAGCAGCGCGTGCCCGGCGACGTCCACGCCGCCTTCGTCGAACCGCAGGGTGGCGCCGGTGACCCGGAGGTCGGGGCCCAGCAAGAAAAGCGCCGCGCGCAGCGGGTAGACGCCGACGTCGAGCAGCGCCCCGCCGCCGAGCGACGGCTGGTAGCGGATGTCGTCGGCGGGCAGCGGCGGGATGCCGAACGACGCGGTGAACGTCCGGAGCTCGCCGAGGCGCCCGGCGTCGAGCAGTTCGCGCACCCGCGTGTGCTGCGGGTGGTGGATGAACGTGAAGTTCTCGCGCAGCACCAGGTTCTGCTCCGTGGCCAGCTCGGCGAGGTCTTCGGCCTGCTCGAGGTCGAGCGTGAGCGGCTTCTCGCACAGCACGTGTTTCCCGGCCAGCAGGGCTTTCCTGGCCCACTCGTGGTGCAGGCTGGTCGGCAGGGAGACGTACACGGCGTCGACGTCGGGGCTGTCCAGCAGCTCGTCGTAGGTCGACGCGGTGACGCCGAAGCGGCCGGCGAACTCCGCGGCCTTCTCCGGCGAGCGGGCCGCGACCTCGGTCAGCACCAGCTCGCCGACCCCGGCCAGCGCGGGCAGCGTGCGGCGCGCGGCGATCGACGAGCAGCCCAGCGCGCCGAGCCGCAGGGCCCGGTTCACCGCAGCCCCCGCAGGCACGCGATCAGGCTGCGGGCCTGGACGTTGACGTAGTGGCTGTGCCGCAGCAGCTCGTTGAGCTGGTTGAGGGTGAGCCACCGGAAGTCGGGCAGCCCGGCGTCCGGGAAGTCCGCGGGGACCTCGATGATCTGGTAGTCGCTGTACGCGTGGTGGAACCGGCCGCCCTCTTCGGAGAGCTGGGCGGAGAAGAGCACTTGGTCGTCGTGTCTGGCCAGCACCATGTCGAGGAACGGCGGCCGGTCGGCTTCCGGGGTGAGCACGTAGTTGTCCGGGGTGCACTGCACGGTCGGGGCGAGCTCCACCACGTCGAGGTAGCCGGGCTCGACCCGCGCGTTGAGCAGCGCGTGCAGCACCCCGTCGACGCGTTTCACCAGCAGGGCCACCACGCCCGCGCCGTGCGGCCGGACCAGCGGCTGGGTCCACTGCGCGACTTCGCGCCCGTTGGTGGTGATGTCGACGGCGATGATGCTGAAGAACAGGCCGAGCTCGTGGGAGATCTCGGCCGGGGACCGGATCCAGTTCGCGACCTCGCCCAGCGGGAGCGGGCTGGTCCGCACCACGTGCTGGGCCTGGCGCGAGGTGATCCAGCTGAGCACCTCGGTGCGCGTGTGCAGGCTGCCGGTCGGCTGGGCCGAGGAGCGCGCGATCGCCGCGGCGAGGTCGCTCACGGCGTCGTCCTCGTGGCCCTCGAGCCCGGCCGGCATGCAGGACAGCACCGTGCGGGCGTCCATGTTGACGAGGTTGTCGTGCCGGAGCAGCTCGTGCAGCTGGCCGAGGGTGAGCCAGCGGAAGTCGTCGGGCAGGTCGTCCTCGCCGGCGAACTCCGCGGCCTCGACGATCATGTTCCGGTTGCGCTTGCGGTAGAACCAGGACCCCTGTTCGGACTGCAGGACGTCGGCGAGCACGGTTTCCGGGTCCGGGTCGCGGAAGTGGTCCAGGTAGGGGACCGGCCGCCCGCCGTGCACGCGGGTGTAGTTGCTCTTGGTCGCCTGGACCGTCGGCGAGACCTGGACGCCGTTGACGTTGCCCGGCTCGGACTTCGCCTGCATCAGGCAGTGCAGGACGCCGTCGATCTCCTTGACGAGGATGCCCAGGATCCCGATTTCCGGCTGGTTGATGATCGGCTGCGACCAGTGCGTGACGGGCCCGTGGTCGGTGTCGACCGCCAGCCCTTCGACGCCGAAGAAGCGGCCGCTTTCGTGGCGCAGGTTCCCGGAGCCGGGGTCGAACCCCCACTGCCGCAGCTCGCCGAACTCGATGCGGCGGACTTCGTGGCGGTGGGCGAGGTTGCGGTCGTCGATCCACTTGGCCACGACGGCGTTCGGCGTCGCGACCCCGTCGGTGGCGGCGGCGGACTTGGCGAGCCGGTGCGGCAACGTCACGTCCGGTTTGCGGAGCAAGCCGGTTCCAGTGTGACGCTCCATGGATTTTCACCTCGCGTGGCCGGCGGACGGGACGTCCTATTTGTAGCGAGGAGAAACTAGGAGGAATGCTGGTCTTTGGCCGGCCGCCGCGGTGACACTAGGCGAATCATCGGATTTCCTGTGCAGGGCCCGGTGGGTGCTCCCGGCCGACCTAGGGTGACCGGCGTGGACGTCTCCGGCGGGCATGTCGCCTTCTTCAGTTTCCCGGGCTTCGGTCACATCCGGCCGACGTTGCCGGTCGTGCGCGAGCTGCTTTCGCGCGGGCACGACGTGTCGTACGTGGTCGCCGAACGGTTCGCCCGCGTGGTCGCGGAAACCGGCGCGAGAGTGGTGCCCTACCCTTCCGCCTTCCCGGAGTCGATGCCGGAGGTCCACACCGCCGACGACCTCGCCGACGTCCTCGCGCACTACCTCGACGAGGCCTACGCCCCGCTCGCCACCGCGTGGCCGGCGTTCGCGGACCGCCCGGTCGACCTCGTGGTCCAGGACGTGCTGAGCACCGACGTCGGCGCACTGGTCGCGCGGCGCGCCGGGTGCGGGGTCGTCCGGCTGTTCGCCGGGTTCGGCGGCAACGACGAGGTTCCCCTCAACGGCAGCGAGACCGAGCTCGAAGGCCCGGCGCTCGATCCCGCACACCCCGTGCTGGCCGCCTGCGGGGAGCGCATCACGACGCTGCTCGCGAAGTTCGGCCTGGACGGCCTTCCCGCCGAGGGGGGTGAGGTCGTGGCGAACCTCGTGTTCGTGCCCCGCGCCTTCCAGCCCCGCCCGGAGTGCTTCGGCGACGAGTTCGTGTTCGTCGGACCGACCGGCGACGACGGCGCGGCCGCCGACGGCTGGGCCGCACCCGCCGGGGACGTCCCGGTCGTGCTGGTGTCGCTGGGCACCTCCTCCAACAGCAACCCCGGGTTCTTCACCGCGTGCGGGCAGGCGTTCGCGGGCACCGGCTGGCGGGTCGTGATGACCACCGCCGGGCACGTCGGCGACGACGTCGCGGCGGCCATGCCCGACAACGTCGAGCTGCACTCCTGGCTCGACCACCGCGCGGTCCTGCCGCACACCGACGTCGTCGTCTGCCAGGCGGGGACCGGGTCCCTGATGGACGCGTTCGGCCACGGCGTCCCCGTGGTGGCCGTGCCGCAGCGGCCGGAGGCGCGGGTGACAGCGCAGCAGGTCGAGCGGCTGGGGCTGGGCCGCGCGCTGCTCGACGACGTGACCGGGGACGACGTGCGCGACGCCGTCCTGGCCGTCGCGGCGGACGCGGCCGTGGCGGCCGAGGTCGCCGGGATGCGAGCCGCCATCAAGGCGTCCGGGGGCGCGAAACGGGCGGCGGACGTCCTCGAACGCGCCGTGCGGTCCACCCATGGAGAAAACGCATGAGCGACGACGACAAGCTGCGCGGGTACCTCAAGAAGGTCACCGCGGACCTCTACCGGACGCGAGAGCGGCTGCGCGACGCGGAGGACCGGGAGCACGAGCCGATCGCGATCGTGGGGATGAGCTGCCGCTACCCCGGTGGCGTCCGCTCGCCGGAGGACCTCTGGGACGTCGTGGCCTCGGGCCGCGACGCGATCTCGGGGTTCCCCGTCAACCGCGGCTGGGACCTCGACGCGCTCTACGACCCCGACCCGGACCGCGCCGGCAAGTGCTACACCCGCCAGGGCGGCTTCCTGCACGACGCGGACGAGTTCGACCCGGAGTTCTTCGGCATCTCCCCGCGCGAGGCGCAGACGATCGACCCGCAGCAGCGGCTGCTGCTCGAGACGGCGTGGGAGGCCTTCGAACGCGGCGGGATCGATCCGGCGTCGCTGCGCGGCAGCAGCACCGGCGTGTTCGCCGGGGTGATGTACAACGACTACGCCACGCGCTTGACCGACCTGCCCGCGAGCCTGGAAGGCTATGTGGGCAACGGAAGTGCCGCCAGCATCGCCTCCGGCCGGGTGGCTTACACCTTCGGGCTCGAAGGCCCGGCCGTCACCGTCGACACCGCCTGTTCGTCGTCGCTGGTCGCGCTGCACTGGGCCGCGCAGGCGTTGCGGCGCGGGGACTGCTCGCTCGCGCTGGCCGGTGGCGTCGCGGTGATGTCGACGCCGGTGACGTTCATCGGGTTCAGCCGGCAGCGCGGCCTTTCGCCGGACGGCCGGTGCCGCTCCTACGCCGACGCCGCCGACGGCACGGGCTGGGGCGAGGGCGCCGGTTTCCTGCTCCTGGAACGGCTTTCCGACGCGCGGCGCAACGGCCACCCCGTGCTCGCGGTGGTCCGCGGCTCGGCCGTCAACTCCGACGGCGCGAGCAGCGGGCTCACCGCGCCGAACGGCCCTTCGCAGCAGCGGGTCATCCGCGCCGCGCTCGCCGACGCCGGGCTGTCCGCCGCGGACGTCGACGTCGTCGAGGGGCACGGCACCGGGACCACGCTGGGCGACCCGATCGAGGCGCAGGCCCTGCTGGCGACGTACGGCCGTGAGCGCGCCGGCGGGGCGCCGCTGTGGCTGGGCTCCGCGAAGTCGAACTTCGGCCACACGCAGGCCGCGGCGGGCGTCGGCGGCGTGATCAAGATGGTCATGGCGCTGCGCAACGAGCTGTTGCCGCGCACCCTGCACGCCGAGGTCCCGTCGTCCGAAGTGGACTGGGAGGCCGGCGAGGTCGAGCTGCTGCAGGAGGCCGTCGCGTGGCCGGCGGGGGAACGGCCGCGTCGCGCCGGGGTCTCGTCCTTCGGCGTGAGCGGCACCAACGCGCACACGATCATCGAGCAGGCCCCCGCGCTCGAACCCGCCGAGCCCGGCGGTTCGGCCGGGTTGGTGCCCGCGGTCCTGTCGGCGAAGAGCCCGGAGGCGCTGCGCGAGCAGGCCGCCCGGTTGCTGTCGCAAGTGGACGGACTCCGGCCGGTCGACGTCGCGTACTCGCTGGCCACCACCCGGGCCGCGTTCGAGCACCGGGCCGTCGTGCTGGCGGAGACCGCCGAGGAACTGCGGGAGGGGCTCACCGAGCTGGCGTCCGCCGGCGAAACCGTCGCGGGCAAGACGGCCTACGTGTTCGCGGGCCAGGGAGCGCAGCAGCCGGGCATGGGCCGCGGGCTGCATGCCGCGTTCCCCGTTTTCGCGCAAGCCTTCGACGAGGTCTGCGCGGGCTTCACCGGACTGCGCGAGCTGATCTTCGACGGTGGCGATCTGGACCGCACCGAGGTGACCCAGCCCGCCCTGTTCGCCGTCGAGGTCGCGCTCTTCCGCCTGCTGGAGTCGTGGGGACTTACCCCGGACTTCGTCATGGGCCACTCGATCGGCGAACTGGCCGCCGCGCACGTCGCCGGGGTGTTCTCGCTGGACGACGCGTGCCGCCTGGTCGCCGCGCGGGCGCGGCTCATGCAGTCGGTGCCCGAGGCGGGCGCGATGGCCGCTCTGGGGGCCACCGAGGACGAGGTCCGGCCGCTGCTGGGCGAGGGCGTGGCCATCGCGGCGGTCAACGGGCCCGAGGCCGTGGTCGTCTCCGGTGACGCCGACGCCGTCGAGGAGATCGCCGCGCGGTTCGCCGGGTCGAAGCGGCTGCGGGTCAGCCACGCGTTCCACTCGCCGCACATGGACTCGATCCTGGACGCGTTCCGCGCGGTCGCGAAGACCGTCACCTACTCGGCGCCGTCGATCCCCGTGGTGTCGAACGTGACCGGCGAACCCGCCGACGTCGCGTCGGCGGAGTACTGGGTGGGCCACGTGCGCGCCACCGTCCGGTTCCACGACGGGATGCGCTGGCTCGCCGCCAACCGGGTCACCCGGTTCGTGACGCCCGGCCCCGGCGGCGCGACCGCCGCGATGGCCGGGGACTGCGTGCCGGACGCGCTGGTCGTCCCGGTCCTGCGCCGGGACCGCGACGAGGTGCGCACCTTCACCGAAGCCGTCGGACGGTTGCACATCGCCGGGTTCAGCCCGGACTGGACCGCGGTGTTCGCCGGTCGTGGCGCGCGGGTCGTCGACCTGCCGACGTATGCCTTCCAGCGGGAGCGCTACTGGCTCGACGGGCAGCGGGCGGTCAAGCCGGCCGGTGCGCTGTACCGCGTCGAGCAGGTTCCGGCGGCCGCCACCAGCCCGGCTACCGATTGGCACGAGCTGGGCCCCGACGTCCCCCCGGTGGTCTTCTTCCGCTGCGAAGCCGAGGGTGACGAGGTCGAGGCCGCCCACAGCCAGGCGCGAGAAGCCTTGGAAGTGCTACAGACCTGGCTCTCCGATGCCCGCTACGCGAAGTCCAAGCTGGTCTTCGTCACCCGAGGACTCGCCGGGGCAGCAGTGCGCGGCCTGGTCCGCTCCGCGCAGGCCGAACACCCCGGCCGGTTCGTCCTCGCCGACGCCGCCGAACTGCCCGCCGCGTTCGTCACGGAGGAGCCGGAAGCCACCTACGCCGACGGCGAAATCACCGTGCCCCGGCTCGTCGAGTCCGCTTCGGACGAAGTCGGCCGCCTCGAAGGCACTGTGCTCATCACCGGTGGCGCCGGCTCGCTCGGCGGCGAACTGGCCCGGCACTTGGTCCGCAAGCACGATGTGCGCCGGCTCGTCCTCGTGAGCCGGCGTGGACCGGAGGCGCCGGGCGCGCGGGACCTCGAGGCCGAACTGGCGGCGGAAGGCGCCGAAGTCGTCCTCGCCGCGTGTGACGTCACCGACCGGCAAGCTCTCGCCGGGCTGCTCGGCGAGGTAGGCCCGCTCGACGCGGTCGTGCACGCGGCCGGCGTACTCGACGACGGCGTCGTCTCCTCGCTGACCCCCGAGCGGCTCGACGCCGTGGTGCGGCCCAAGCTCGACGCGGCCTGGTACCTGCACGAGCTCACCGAAGGGCTGTCCGCGTTCGTCCTGTTCTCGTCCGCCGCCGGGGTCCTCGGCGGTGCGGGGCAGGGCAACTACGCGGCGGGCAACACCTTCCTCGACGCGCTCGCCGCGCACCGGCGGGCGAACGGGCTGCCCGCGGTGTCGCTGGCCTGGGGTCCGTGGGTGCCGGACGGCGGGATGACCGGGCAGCTCACCGACGCCGACGTCGCCCGCATGCGCCAGGGCGGCGTGCGGCCGCTGCCCGCCCGCGACGCGCTCGCCCTGTTCGACCGTGCCCTGGCCGGTCCCGACGCGCTGGTCGTGCCGATCGACTTCGCCGTCGGCGACCTGGACACCACCCGGCCGCTGCTCGGCGGCTTGGCCGGGGAACCGCCCGCCCCGGCCACGCGGCTCACCGGCGATCCCGCCGCCGCCCTCGACCTGGTCCGGGCGCAGGTGGCCGCCGTGCTCGGCCACTCGTCGACGGCGTCCGTGCGTGCCGACCGGCCCTTCGCCGACCTCGGGTTCGACTCGCTGACCGCGGTCGAACTGCGCAACGCCCTCGGCCGCGAGACCGGCCTTACCCTGCCTTCGACCCTCGTGTTCGACCACCCGACGCCGCGCGCGCTCGCCGAGCACCTGCTCGGCGCGGCCGACCGGACGCCCGCCGAGCCGACCACCCGGGCCGGCGACGAGCCGATCGCGATCGTGGCGATGAGCTGCCGGTTCCCCGGCGGCGTCAGCACGCCCGAGCAGTTGTGGGAGCTCCTCGAAGCCGGGCGCGACGTCATCTCGCCGTTCCCCGGCGACCGCGGCTGGGACCTCGACACGCTCTACCACCCGGACCCCGACCACCCCGGCACCTGCTACACGCGGGAAGGCGGCTTCCTCGACGACGCGGCCGGGTTCGACCCGGAGTTCTTCGAGGTGTCGCCGCGCGAGGCCGTCGCGATGGACCCGCAGCAGCGGCTGCTGCTCGAGACCTCGTGGGAGGCCTTCGAACGCGCGGGCATCGACCCGGCGGCCCTGCGCGGCAGCCGGACCGGCGTCTTCGCCGGGACCAACGGCCAGGACTACTCGTCGCTGCTGCGCGACTCGGCGGACGACGTCGCCGGGCACCTCGGCACCGGCAACGCGGCGAGCGTGCTGTCCGGCCGCGTCTCCTACACCTTCGGGCTCGAAGGCCCGGCCGTCACCGTCGACACCGCGTGCTCGTCTTCGCTGGTCGCCCTGCACCTCGCGGCGCAGTCACTGCGGTCCGGCGAGTGCTCGCTGGCGCTGGCCGGCGGCGTCACCGTGATGTCCACGCCCGCCGGGTTCGTGGAGTTCAGCCGGCAGCGCGGGCTGGCCGGAGACGGCCGTTGCAAGGCTTTCGGCGACGCCGCCGACGGCACCGGCTGGTCAGAAGGCGCCGGGATCCTGGTGCTGGAACGGCTTTCCGACGCCCGGCGCAACGGGCGTCGCGTGCTGGCGGTGCTGCGCGGCTCGGCGGTCAACCAGGACGGCTCGAGCAACGGTCTCACCGCCCCGAACGGCCCTTCGCAGCAACGCGTCATCCGCGCCGCGCTCGCCGACGCCGGGCTCGCACCGTCCGAGGTGGACGCTGTGGAGGCGCACGGCACCGGCACGCGGCTCGGCGACCCGATCGAGGCCCAGGCCCTGCTCGCCACCTACGGGCAGGACCGCGAGCGTCCCCTGTGGCTCGGCGCGATCAAGTCGAACCTCGGGCACACCCAGGCCGCGGCCGGGGTCGCCGGCGTGCTCAAGATGGTCCTTTCCCTGAACCACGAGGTGTTGCCGCGCACGCTGCACGCCGACGTCCCGTCGGAGCGCGTCGACTGGACCGCCGGGAACGTCCGGCTGCTGACCGAGCCGGTCGCCTGGCCCGCGGCCGGCCGGCCACGCCGGGCCGCGGTCTCCGCGTTCGGCTTCAGCGGCACCAACGCGCACGTCGTCTTGGAGCAGGCTCCCGCCGAGGCCCCGCCCGAGTCCATTGTGGACAGCTTGCCGCTGTGGCCCCTGTCCGGCCACACCGAGGCGGCGCTGACCGCCCAAGCCGCCGCGCTGCTCCCGGTGGCGGACCACGGACTCGACGGCATCGGTTCCGCGCTGGCCGCCCGGGCCGCGTTCGACCACCGGGCCGTCCTGTTCGCACCCGACCGGGACACCGCGCTCGAGAACCTGCGGCTGCTGGCCGAGGGCGGCGAAGGCCCCGGACTCGTGCGGGGCCGCGTCTCGGACGAGGGCCGTTCGGCGTTCCTCTTCACCGGCCAGGGCGCCCAGCGCGCGGGCATGGGACTCGCGCTGCGCGAGGAGTTCCCCGTGTTCGCCGAAGCCTTCGACGCCGCCTGCGCGCTCTTCGACCTCCCGCTGCGCGAGGTGATCGCCGAGGGCGGCGATCGACTCGACCAGACGCGCTTCGCCCAGCCGGCGCTGTTCACGGTCGAGGTGGCGCTGTTCCGCCTGCTGGAGTCGTGGGGGCTGACCCCGGACTTCGTCCTGGGTCACTCCATCGGCGAGCTCGCGGCCGCCCACGTGGCCGGTGTGCTGAGCCTCGACGACGCCTGCACGCTGGTCGCCGCGCGCGGCCGGCTCATGCAGGAGCTGCCCGCGACCGGCGCGATGGTGGCCGTGCGGGCGACCGAGGACGAGGTCCGGCCGCTGCTCACGGCGTCGGCGGGGATCGCCGCCGTCAACGGGCCCGCGTCGGTCGTGGTGTCCGGTGTGGAGGACGACGTCCTCGGCATCGCCGCGCACTTCACGCGGCTGGGCCGGGAGACCAAGCGGCTGCGCACCAGCCACGCGTTCCACTCCCCGCTGATGGACCCGATGCTCGCGCGGTTCCGCGAGGTCGCGGCCGGACTGTCCTATCAGGACCCGCAGATCGGGCTGGTCTCGAACCTCACCGGCCGGCTCGTCACCACCACCGGGCCCGAGCACTGGGTCCGGCACGTGCGCGACGCGGTCCGCTTCGCCGACGGCGTCGGCCGGCTGGCGGCCCAGGGAGTCACCCGGTTCGTCGAACTCGGGCCGGACGCCGTGCTCTCGGCGATGGTCGGGGACTGCGTCGAGGGCAACGTCTTCGTGACGGCGACTCAGCGTCGGAAGCGGCCTGACGTCGAGACGGTGCTGACCGCGGTGGCGGAGGCCCACGTCAACGGCCTCTCCCCGGACTGGACCGCGCTGCACCCGGGTGGCGCCCGGGCCGGCTTGCCGACGTATGCCTTCCAGCGCCGCCGGTTCTGGCCCGGTGCGTCGGGACGCTCCGGCGACGTCGCGACCGCGGGCCTCGCGGCCAGCCCGCACCCGTTCCTCGGCGCGACCGCCGAACTGGCCGGGTCCGCCGGGGTCCTGAGCACGGGCCGGATCTCGCTGCGGACGCACTCCTGGCTCGCCGACCACGGCATCGGCGGTGCGGTGCTCTTCCCGGGGACGGCGTTCGTCGAACTCGCCGTCGACGCGGGCGACCGCGCCGGCCGCACGCAGGTCGAGGAGCTGACGCTCGGGGCACCGCTGGTGCTGCCCGCGACCGGCGGTGTCCGGCTCCAGGTCCTGACCGGCCCACCGGACGAGTCCGGGGCCTGCACGGTGACCATCCACTCGCGCCCCGAAGACGCGGCCCCGGACCGCCCGTGGACGCTGCACGCGAGCGGCGTGCTGACGCCGGGGCTCCCGGCACGCGGCGAGGATCTCACCGCGTGGCCGCCCCGAGGTGCGGAAACCGTTGACACCGAAGGACTCTACGACCGGCTCGCGGACAGCGGGTTCGGCTACGGCCCGGTCTTCCAGGGCCTGCGGAAGGCCTGGCGGCACGGCGACGACGTCTACGCCGAGGTCGAGCTGCCCGAGAACGCCGACGGTGCGTTCGGATTGCACCCGGCGTTGCTGGACGCGGTCCTGCACGCGGCGGCGTTCCTGCCGTTCGCCCCGGCCGCGAACGGCAGGCTGCCGTTCTCCTGGCGCGGGGTGTCGCTGCACGCCGAAGGGGCGCGCGGCCTGCGGGTGCGGCTCACCAAGACCGGCGCCGAGTCCCTCGCGATCACGATCGCCGACTCCGCCGGACGAGCCGTCGCGACCGTGGATTCCCTGGCCCTGCGGGAGTTCTCGCCGGACCAGCTCACGACCCGGCCGGACGCGCTGTACCGGCTCACCTGGCCCGGCCACGACGGCGACTCGGCGGACCCGTCGTGGACGGTGGCCGACTCGCTCACCGGACTCACCGATGTCCCGGACGTCGTCGTGCTCCCCTTCGCGACGCGGCCCGTGCGGGAGGCGACGCACGACGCGCTCGCGCTCGTCCAGAGCTGGCTCGCCGACGAGCGGTTCGCCGCGGCGAGGCTCGCGCTGCTGACTTCCGGCGCGGTCGCCACCGAAGACGGCGACGGACCGGCCGATCCCGCGCTCGCGGCGGTCTGGGGCCTGGTGCGCTCGGCGCAGTCGGAGCACCCCGGCCGGTTCGTGCTGGTGGATTCCGACGGCTCCGCCGAACCCGCGCTCGCCCTGGCGACCGGGGAGAACCAGGTCGCGATCCGGTCGGGCGTGGCCCGGGTGGCGCGGCTGGCCAAGGATTCGGAGGCGCTCGTCGTTCCGGCCGGGGACTGGCGGCTCGACATCGCCGAACGCGGCACGCTCGACGGGCTGACCGTCGTGCCGTGCCCCGAGTTCGCCGAACCGGTGGCGCCGGGCGCGGTGCGGATCTCCGTGCGCGCCGCCGGCGTGAACTTCCGGGACGTGCTCAACACGCTCGGCATGTACCCGGGCCCGGCGACCTCGCCGGGGCTGGAGGGCGCCGGGGTCGTCACCGCGGTCGGCGCCGGCGTCACCCGGTTCGCGCCGGGCGACCGCGTGCTGGGCATGTTCGGCGGCGCGTTCGGGCCGGTGGCGGAGGTCGACGAGCGGCTGCTCGGCCGGCTGCCCGCCGGGATGTCGTTCGCGCAGGGCGCTTCGGTGCCGGTGGTGTTCCTGACCGCGCTCTACGCCCTGACCGACCTCGGTGACCTGCGGCCCGGCGAGACCGTCCTGGTGCA
Organism: Amycolatopsis sp. cmx-4-37; assembly: GCA_049998055.1. Lineage (GTDB taxonomy): Bacteria > Actinomycetota > Actinomycetes > Mycobacteriales > Pseudonocardiaceae > Amycolatopsis. The sequence continues at coordinate 40,048 of JAEBEK010000019.1, forward strand.
CGCGGCGGCGGGCGGCGTCGGCATGGCCGCCGTGCAGCTCGCGCGGCAGCTCGGCGCCGAGGTGTACGGCACCGCGAGCACCGGGAAGTGGGACACGCTGCGGGCTTCGGGCCTGGCCGACGACCACATCGCGTCGTCGAGGACGCTCGATTTCGAAGCCGAGTTCCGCGCGGCGACCGGCGGGCGCGGCGTCGACGTCGTGCTCGACTCGCTCGCCGGGGACTTCGTGGACGCGTCGCTGCGGTTGCTGCCGCGCGGCGGCCGCTTCCTCGAGATGGGCAAGACCGACGTGCGCGACCCCGAGCGCGTCGCGGCCGGTCACCCGGGTGTCCGGTACCAGGCGTTCGACCTGGTCGAGGCCGGGTACGACCGGATCCGCGAGCTGTTCGACCGGCTGCTGGAGTGGTTCGAGGCCGGCGTGCTGACCCCGGTCCCGGTCACCACCTGGGACGTCCGGCACGCGCCCGCCGCGTTCCGGCACGTGAGCCAGGCGAAGCACGTCGGCAAGGTCGTGCTGACCGTCCCCGCGCCGCTCGACCCGGTCGGGACCGTGCTGATCACCGGCGGCACCGGCGGGCTCGGACGCCTGCTGGCCCGGCACCTGGCGGAGTCCGGCGTCCGGCACCTGCTGCTGGCGAGCCGTCGTGGTCCGGCGGCCGAGGGCGTCGAAGAGCTGCGGGCCGAACTGTCCTCGCTCGGGGCCGAGACTTCGGTGGTGGCGTGCGACGCGGCGGACCGGGAAGCGCTGGCGAAGCTGCTTGCCGAGGTGCCGGCGGAGCACCCGCTGACCGCGGTCGTGCACGCGGCCGGCGTGCTCGACGACGGGCTCGTCGACGCGCTCACCCCCGACCGGCTCGACACCGTGCTGCGGCCGAAGGTGTCCGCGGCGGCCAACCTGGACGAGCTGACGCGAGACCTCGATTTGTCCGCGTTCGTCCTGTTCTCGTCGGCCGCGGGTGTGCTCGGGGCGCCCGGGCAGGGCAACTACGCGGCCGCAAACGCTTTCCTGGACGGCCTGGCCCGCCGACGGCGTTCGGCGGGGCTGCCCGCGTTGGCGCTGGCGTGGGGCCCGTGGCTGCCCACCGGCGGCATGACCGCGGGCCTGTCTGACGCCGACGTGCGGCGCATGGCCCGGTCCGGGCTGCCGCCCCTGCCCGCCGACCAGGGCCTGGCGCTGTTCGACGCGGCGCTGGGCGCGCCCGACGCGGTGCTGGTGCCGCTGCTGGTCGACGCCCGTGCGCTGGGCGCGTCCGACGTCCCGGAGCAGCTGCGCGGAGTGGTCCGGACCGCCGTCCGGCGCCGCACGGCGGCCGCCGGGGCGACGGAGGCCGACCTGCGGCAGCGGCTGGCCGCGGTGTCCGGCGAGGACCGGCGGCAGGCGCTGCTGGACCTGGTGTGCGCGCAGGTGGCCGCGGTGCTGGGCTACGGCGCCGGAACCGTCGACCCGCTGCGGGTGTTCAAGGAGCTGGGCTTCGACTCGCTGACCGCGGTGGAGCTGCGCAACCGCCTGAGCGCGGCGAGCGGGATCCGCCTGCCGGCGACGCTGATCTTCGACTACCCGACCCCGGCCGCGCTGGCCGGCTACGTGGGGGAGGAGCTGTTCCCGGAATCCTCTGCGGCGGAGGAGGACGAGGAACGTGAGATCCGCGCGGCGCTGGCGTCCATTCCGGTCGCCCGGTTCCGCGAGGCGGGACTGCTGGAGGCGCTGCTGAAGCTGAAGGACGGCGCCCCTCTGCGGTGTTCCGCGGATTCCGAAGACGACGGCCTCGGCGAAATGGACGTCGACGATCTGGTGCGGATGGCGCTCGGGCCCGACGAGGCGTGAAAACCGAAGCGGCCGTCCTGGTGACCCCCCGACCGGGACACCAGGACGGCCGCGCCGCCGAAAACGGTCTCAGGATATGAAGAAGCGGCGGCGCCCCGCGGAGGTCGTCTTGCGGGAAGTGGCGCTGCGGACGAGGAACAGCAGACCCACGACGATGGTGACGCCGCCGCCGATCACGCCGATGGTGTGCTCGCCCGCGTTGATGATGATCGCGATCCCGCCCGCGACGAGGATCAGCCCCATGACGAGGGAAACGAACGGGCGGCCGCCTTGTTCTTTGGCCATGGGAAACTCCTAGGTGAAAGAGACGACTGAATTACTGGTGATCGATTCAAGCACACGGCGATCAGCGTTGTGAGTCCTCGAAAGTCGTCTTCCGACCATCGAAAGTTGACGTTCCCCCGAGTTGCCGGTGACCCGGGGTACTGGGAAGATCACACCCGTACGGGGGTTGCAACTTTGGTTGTGGCGACAAGCGACCTTGTGCACTAGCACCGCGGCGGGGGCAGCCGGTTGACTCGTCCTCAGGTACACCGGATCGGATACGGAGCAGGCGCTTGATCACAGCACGAGATCTGACGAAGCGATACGGGGACACGACCGCCGTCAACGGCCTGTCGTTCGACATCAAGCCTGGCGTCGTGACCGGTTTCCTGGGGCCCAACGGGGCCGGCAAGTCGACCACGATGCGGATGATCCTCGGCCTGGACGCCCCCAGCGGCGGCTCGGTCACGGTCAACGGCAAGGCCTACCGGGATCTGCCCGCGCCGATGCGGGAGGTCGGCGCGCTGCTCGACGCGAAGGCCGTCCACGGCGCGCGCACGGCGTACCGGCACCTGCAGTGGGTGGCGCAGGCCGGCGGCATCCCGCGCAAGCGCGTCGACGAGGTGCTCGACACCGTCGGCCTCACCGACGTCGCGGGCAAGAAGGTCGGCAACTTCTCCCTCGGCATGTACCAGCGGCTCGGCATCGCGACCGCCCTGCTGGGCGACCCGCCGACGCTGCTGTTCGACGAGCCGGTCAACGGCCTCGACCCCGAGGGCATCTACTGGATCCGGACGCTGATGCAGGACCTCGCCGCCGAGGGGCGGACGGTCTTCGTGTCCAGCCACCTGATGAACGAGATGGAAGAGACCGCCGCGCACGTCATCGTGATCGGCCGCGGCGAGCTCATCGCCGACATGCCGATCGCGGACTTCACGCAGCGCAGCGCGCGCAGCCACGTCCACGTGGTCTCGCCGCAGGTCGGCGAGCTCGCCGAAGCCCTCGAACGGGCGGGCGGCAAGGTGACGAAGCTGGACGACGGCTCGCTCAACGTCGTCGGCCTGGACGCGCCGGAGATCGGCGACCTCGCGCTGGAGCGCCGGCTCGGGCTGCACGAGCTCACGCCGGTCCGCGCGAGCCTCGAGGCCGCGTTCATGGACCTCACGAAGGACAGCGTGCAGTACCGCTCGCACAACGGCGCGCCGCCGGCGGACGAGAAGGTGCTCGAGACGGTGCGGGCGCTCGCGTCGGAAGGGACGGAATAACGTGACCACCGCAACGGCTTCCCTGCCGGAAACGAAAGTCTCGCCGGGCATCGGCAACACGCTCGCCGCGGAGTGGACCAAGCTCAAGTCGGTTCGGTCGACCTGGGTCGTCGTCATCGCCGCGGCCGTCGTCAGCGTCGGGTTCTCCGTGCTGTTCAGCTTCCTGACCGAACAGGACTACCAGAACCTGCCCGCCGGGCAGACGGCCGACTTCGACTCCGCGGGCACCGCGATGGTCGGGATGAACCTCGGCCTGATCCTGATCGCGGTGCTCGGCGTGCTCGCCGTGTCCGGTGAGTACTCGACCGGGATGATGCGCCTCACCTTGGCCATCACCCCGCACCGCGGCCGGGTCCTGATCTCGAAGGCCGTGGTCGTCGGGCTGCTGGCGTTCGTGCTCGGCACCCTGTTCGCGGCGGCGGCGTTCTTCGTCGGCCAGCTCGTGCTCGGCATCAACCCGGCCATCCCGACGCTGGGCCTCGGCGGCCCGGGCGTGCTGCGCAGCCTGCTGGGCTGGGGCGCGGAGTTCGCGGCGTTCGCGTTGCTGGCCCTGTCGTTCGGCGTGATGATGCGCAGCGCGGCGGGCGCGATCGCGACGGCCATCGGCTTCATCTTCGCCCCGGCGATCCTCGGCGCGCTGCTGCCGGCGTGGGTCCAGCGCGACATCCTGGCGTACTTCCCGGCGTCGGCGGCGGAGCAGCTGAGCACGGCCCAGTTGAAGACGGACTCGGCGACGTACCTGGGTCCGCTGACCGGTGGCGGGACGCTGCTGACCTGGGTCGCGGTGGCCCTGGTGGTCGCGTTCTCGCTGATGGGCAAGCGCGACTCGGGCTGAGACCCCGACGTCATGAACGACTCTTTCATGTCGCCGGACGACATGAACGAGTCGTTCATGACGTTTCGGCGCAGGCGAGGAGGCGGTCGGCGGCCGTGACCGCGCCGCCGCCTTCGTGGGTGTGGTCCCGCATGGCCCGCATGCGGGCGCCGATGTCCTCGTCCGCGGCCACCGCGAGGACCGCGTCGCGGATCGACTCCGGCGTCACCTCCGCGCGCGGGATCCGGACGCCGAGGCCCAGCTCCACCACCCGCTCCGTGTTGACCTCCTGCTCGCCGTGCATCGGCACCAGGACCAGCGGGGTCCCGCAGTAGAACGCCTCCATCACGCTCCCCATGCCCGCCGACGTCACGAACGCCGACGCGTGCCGCAGCACGGCCGGGTGCGGAACCCATTGGCGTGCCTCGACGTTCGGCGGCAGCGGACCCAGCGATGCCGGGTCCACGCCGCCGCCCAGGGTCATCACCAGGTTCCACGGCAGGTCCGCGAAAGCGCTTGCGCACTGGCGAAAGAAGTCCGGCCGGTCGTTGAACGCCGACGTCCCCAGGGACACCAGCAGCACCGGGTTCCCGTTCGCCGGCGGCTCCCAGCCGGTCAGTGGCCGCTGCGGACCGAAGCACGGGCCGGTGAACGTGTGCCGCTCGTCGAACGTCTCGCCCGCGTACTGGAAGCCGCGGGGGATCAGGACGAGCTTGTGGTCGCGGCCGTCGTCGAGGAACTGCTCCGCCGTCCGGCCCGGGGCCTCGGCCGCGAGCAGAGTCCGAAGGTCGGCCCCGAAGTCGTACGGCTCTTCGTCGTCCACTGTGGACGAGTCCGGGTAGCGAGCGACGTGCGCCGGCAGCGAATAGTGTTCGTTCGAAGCGAAGCACGCCGACAGCTGGACCGTCGGACATGCGACGTCGTGGGCGAGCACCCGGCCCGCGATCCACATGGTCGAGTCGAACGCGAGCACGTCGGGCGGGTCGTCCGCCAGGAGCTTCCGCACCGGCTCCAGCGGCGCCAGGCAGCTGGACGCGCCGGTCAGCGCGGCGGCCAAGCGGTGCGAACCCGGGTCGTCGGCGGGTCCGTGGTAGGGGAGAGGCCGAGCGCCGGTCGCCGCGATCCGGTCGGCGAACGCGCTGCCGGTGGCCACGGTGACCCGGTGGCCACGCCGGACCAGCTCGCCGAGGACGTCCAGGACGGGGGTCACGTGCCCGTAGCCGGGCAGGGTGCAGAGCACGACGTGTCGGGTCACCTGGCCATGCTCGCACCGCGCATTCTGGGATTTCGCCAGACGTCCCGCCGTTAGCCTCGGGCGCGAACCCTGGTGGAGGTGGGCGGATGGAGTTCGGCTGGACCGCGGACCAGCGGCAGCGCTACGACCGGACGGTGGCCGACACGCGGGCGGCCTTCCCGGCCGCACCCGAGTACGTGTTCAGCCGCGAAAAGTGGGCCCTGCTGGGCAAGTTCGGCGTGCTCGGCGCCAGCGTGCCCACCGGCCACGGCGGTGGCGGCCTCACCGCGCTCGAGACCGCGCGGGTCTTCGAGGCCGCGGGGCGCGGCTGCCCGGACACCGGACTCGTGTTCGGCGCGGCCGCGCACCTGTTCGCCTGCACGATGCCGATCGTCGACTTCGCTGCCGAGGCATTGCGCGAGCGGCTGGTGCCCGGCCTCGCCGCCGGCGACCTGATCGCGGCCAACGCGATGACCGAGCCCGAAGCGGGTTCCGACGTCGGCGCGCTGCGGACCACGGCCACCCCGGTCGACGGCGGGTTCGTGCTCGACGGCGTCAAGAGCTTCGTCAGCAACGGTCCCGTGGCCGACGTCCTGGTCACCTACGCGGTCACCGACCCGGCCGCCGGCCACTGGGGCATCACCGCTTTCGCGCTCGACGCCCACTCGCCGGGGATCAGGTTCGGCGAACCGTTCGGCAAGCTCGGCATGGAAGGCTGTGTGGCCTCCGAGATCACTTTCACCGGGTGTTTCGTGCCGGCGGACGCCGTCCTCGGCGAACCCGGCCAGGGCTCGGCGATCTTCCAGCACTCGATGGGCTGGGAGCGCGCCTGCCTGTTCGCGCTGTACCTGGGCGTGCAGGATCGGCTGATCGAGCGTTGCCTGGCGCACGTGCGCGACCGCCGCCAGTTCGGGAAGCGGCTCGCGGAGTTCCAGTCGGTGTCCAACCGGATCGTGGAGATGAAGCTGCGGGCCGAAAGCGCCCGCCTGCTGCTGTACCGGGCCTGCTGGGCGCTGGACCAGGGCGAGGACGCGACGTTGTTCGCGGCGCTGTCGAAGCTCGCGGTGTCCGAGGGGACGGTGGCGAGCGCGACGGACGCCGTGCAGCTGTTCGGCAGCCGCGGCTACCTGCGTGAGCAGGGGATCGAAGCCGCGCTGCGGGACGCGATCGGCGGCACGATCTTTTCCGGCGCCTCCGACGTGCAGCGGCAGCTGGTCGCGATGGAACTGGGGATGTGAAGACGATGGAACTGTTGCACCAGCTGGTTCTCGCCGCGCGGGAACGCACTCCGGACGCGCCCGCGGTGCACGCCGGCGCGAAGACCGTGACCTACCGCGAGCTGGACGAGCTGGCCGACCGGCAGGCCGCCGGGCTGCACGCGGCCGGGGTCCGCCGCGGCGACCGGGTGCTGATCTGGGCGGAGAAGAGCGTCGAAGTCGTGGCGCTGATGCAGGCGTCGCTGCGGCTGGGCGCGGTCTACGTGCCGGTCGCGCCGTCGAACCCGGTCTCGCGGGTGCGGCTCATCGCCGAGAGCTGCACGCCCGCGCTGGTCGTCACCGACGCGATGGCCGGCTGGGGCGCGAACCCGCCGCCGCTGAGCTCGTTCGCCGCACTGTCCACAAGCGACGGTCGGGTGCCCATCGAGCACGTCGGACCGGACGAGCCCGCGTACATCCTCTACACCTCAGGCTCGACAGGCGCGCCGAAGGGTGTTCTGATCAGTCACCGCAACGCGCTCGCGTTCGTGGAGTGGGCCGCCGCGGAGACCGGGTTGCACGCGGGGGACCGGCTGGCCAACCACGCGCCGTTCAACTTCGACCTGTCGGTGTTCGACCTCTACGGCGCGTTCTTCGCCGGGGCGTCGGTGGACCTGGCCGGTTCGGACCTGTCCTACTCGCCCGCCGAGCTGACGGACTTCCTGCACGGCCGCGGGATCAGCGTCTGGTACTCGGTGCCGTCGGCGCTGCTGCTGATGATGCGTCACGGCGGCCTGCTCGACCGGCCGGCGCCGGCGTCGCTGCGGGTCTGCGTGTTCGCCGGGGAGCCGTTCCCGATCGCCGGGGTGCAGACGCTGCGGCGCGCGTGGCCGGACGTCCGGCTGTTCAACTGGTACGGGCCGACCGAGACGAACGTCGTGACCAGCTACGAGGTGACTTCGGCGGACCTGTCGCGCACCGGCGGCCTGCCGATCGGGCGAGCCTGCTCGGGCGCGACGGTGACGCTGTCGGACGGCGAGATCGTCGTCGAGGGCCCGACCGTCATGCTCGGCTACTGGGGAGCGCCGCCGCAGCTGGGCGGCTACCACACGGGTGACGTCGGCCGGTACGACGCGGCGGGCGAGCTGGAGTACGCCGGCCGGCGCGATTCGATGGTGAAGCTCCGCGGCCACCGCATCGAGCTGGGCGAGATCGAGACGGCGCTGAGCCGCCACCCGGCGGTGGCCGAGGCGGCGGTGGTGGTGGCCGGATCGGGCATCGACGCCCGCCTGCGCGCGGCGATCGTCCCCCGCCCGGGCGAGCGCGTGACGCTGCTGGGGATGAAGGCCCACTGCGCGGCGCACCTGCCGAAGTACATGATCGTGGACGAGGTGACCCTGGTGGACGAGCTGCCCCGCACGGCGAACGGCAAGACCGACCGCGCCGCACTGGCCGCCGCCCACTGACCCCAGCCTGCCGAAAGCCGTGAATGTCGCATCGAGGGACTCCGAGTCCCTCAATGCGACATTCACGGCTTTGCGGGTCAGGAGGTGGGGCGGGCGAGGACGTAGTGGGTCGGGAGGTTCAGGCCCGAGCCGTCGGCCAGCGTCTCCGTCGTGCGCAGCAGCAGTTCGCCGCCGTCCACGACCGTGAAGCCGGCCACCTCGTACACCGTCTCCAGTTCCGCCTCGCCCGCCGCCGGCTGGAGGCCGATGCCGAAGTAGATCGACACCCGCTCCAGCTTCGGGAGGTCGTTGGCCGGATCCGCGATCAGCTGCTGCATGTACGTGTAGCTCGCCGGGGTCAGCTCCTGGTTGAACACGCACCCGCGCGCCCCGGCCAGCACGGCCAGGTTGCGGACGCACGCCACCCGCTTCTCGACCGGCAGCTGGTGGATCACCCCCGACAGGTAGATGTTCACATCGCCGTACCGCGCACGGAACGCCGCCACCGCCGCGTCGTCGAGCACGTCGAGCAGCTCGTACGACACGTTGTCACCGCCGTTCTCCACCCGCGCCCGGTGCACCGCCGCCTCGGCGATGTCGACGCCGACGACCCGGTCGTACAGCCCGGCCAGGTACTTCGTCTGGGTCCCGTTGCCGCAGCCGAGGTCGACCAGCGGGAGCGCCGGGTCGAAGTGCGCCTTGAACAGCTCGGCGTGCGCCGCCGCGCCGTCGGCCGGCTCGCAGTCCCAGAAGGCCGCGCCCGTGCGGTCCGGGAGGTCCGTCCAGTAGGCCTCCCAGAGCTGCCCGTCCTTGTTCGCCATCGTCGGCTTCTCCCGCCGGGTCAGTGCTTCGGCCACGGGATTTCCGGGGCCGCGTAGTACTTCACGCCGAGCGCCGTCCAGCGCGGGCCCTGGGCGGCCAGCCGGGACGCGAACGACGTCCAGTCGTGGCTCGCCTGCGGCGACCAGCCGAGCTCGGCGATGGCCGGCAGCCGCGGGAAGGCCAGGTAGCGGACGTCGTCGAGGCTGCGCACGGTGTCCGTCCACAAGGGAGCTTCGACGCCGTCGATGTTCGAGGCGAGCGCGCCGGGCACGACCGCGGTCGGGTCCCAGCCGTACGCGGCCTGGACGCTGATGTCACCCGCCCACTCGAGGCCGATGTCGGCCGGGACGCCGGGGGCGTACTTCATGTCCAGGTAGGTGTAGACGCACGGGGCCATGATCAGCTTCGCGCCCTGCTGGCTGGCTTCACCGACCTCGTTCTGGGTGCCGTCGTAGATCCAGAACTCGCCGGTCGCGCCCTGCGGCGGGGTCGCGGTGAGCATCTCCGCCCAGCCCAGCAGCTTCTTGCCGAGCTTCGCCACCATCGGCGCGATCTTCGCCATGAACGCGGTGTACTGCGCGTCGTCGAGGTCCTGGATCTCGTCGCCGCCGACGTCGAGGTAGCTGCCCGGGGTCAAGGCCGCGAGCTGGCCGAGCACGTCGCCGATGAACTGGTACGTGACCGGCTTGCCGACGCACAGGTCCGACCGCGGCGCGGGGGTGAGCCCGGTGTAGACGGGCCCGGCGACGCCGTCGCAGTTGAGCTCGGCGTACGACGACAGCGCCGCGCCGAAGTGCGACGGCATGTCGATCTCCGGCACGATCGTGATGTGCCGGCTCTGCGCGTAGGCGACGATGTCGCGGTACTGGGCCTGGGTGTAGAAACCGCCGGCCCCGCCACCGGAGCCGGTGCTCGCGCCCTTGGCGGTCAGGTTGGGCCAGCCGGTGATCTGCAGCCGCCAGCCCTGGTCGTCGGTCAGGTGCAGGTGCAGGTTGTTGACCTTGTACAGCGCGATGTCGTCGAGGTACTTCTTCACGTCGGCGACCGGCAGGAAGTGGCGCGCCACGTCGAGCATGGCGCCGCGGTAGGGGTAGCGCGGGTAGTCGAGGATGTGGCCGCCGGGCACCGTGAGGGTCCCGCTCGGCGTGGCGGGCAGGAGCTGACGCAGCGTCTGCACGCCGTTGAACAGGCCGGCGGGCTTCGCGGCCCGGATGGTCACCCCGGTCGCGGTGGTGTCGAGCTGGTAGCCCTCGGCGCCGACGCGGGGGTCCGCGCCGCCGAGCACCAGCGAGATCCCGGGCAGCGCCTGGGGAAGCCAGGGGAGCGCGGGGGCGGGGACCACGGGGACCCGGAACCGGGTCGCCGGGCGCAGCAGCCCGGCGAGGTAGTCGCCGACCTGGCGGGCGTCGGCGCCGCCGGAGGTGAACACCACCGTCTCCGGGCCGAGCCGGTAGCGGACGGCCGGGTCCGGCGTCACCGACACCGGGGCCGGCACGATCTGCTGCAGGGTCGTCGCGGCCGGCACCGGCTGCGGTGCGGCGCCGGCGGGCACCACGGGGGCGAGCAGGCCGAGGAGGGAGAGGAGCAGTACCCCACGCCTGGCAGTTCGAGCGGTCATGAGCCGTCCATTGCGGATAGTGGTGAAGAGAGTGGCCTCCTTCTCTTAACGGCCTGGTGGGGCGCGAGTCCACCCGATCGGCCGACGTCTGGGGAGACTGCTAAGCCCCGCTGCGCCGCACGCCGGAACAACTAAGGTTGTGAGCCGACAACCTTCCGTCACCGACTGTCAACCTTTGGCCGTTTTTGGGTGGCGGTCGGCTCCGTCAAGATCGAGTGGTACGCAACGCCACAGAAACGGGTGACGACCATGACCGAGACGCCGACCGCCGTCCACTACCGCGCTTACCTGCTCGCCTACGACCTCGAGAAGGAAGACCTCTACGACCGCACCCGCACGGCGTTCCTGACCCGGGCCGGCGTGCTGACGGAGCTGGCGCTGCGCGGCAACATCGCCGACGAGGACGGCGACGCCGTGCTGGTCAAGTCGGACCCGACGGGCGACCCGGTGCTCGACCGGCTGCTGGCGCAGATCGGCAACGAGAAGCGCAGCTGGAAGTCGTGGCTGCGGCACGACTACAAGGAAACCCTCGACGCGATCGAGGAGCAGCTCGTGGAGCGGAAGCTGCTGACGGTCCAGGAGAAGAAGGTCCTGGGCGTCGTGCCGAAGACCCACGTGACGGCCACCGACCCGGCCCTGGCGAAGGCGCTGCAGGAGCACGCCGTCGAGGTGCTGCACGGCTCGACCCCGGCCGCCCAGGTCGGCGCGGACGACGCCGCGCTCGTCGCGCTCGCCGCCGCCGGGACGGTGCCGAGCGTCGTCACGCGCAAGGAGAGCAAGGGCGAGTACAAGGACCGCATCGAGGAGCTGACCGACCGCGTCGGCGAGGTCGCCCCGGGCCTGGAGAAGGCGCTGCGCGGCATCCGGCTGACGATGATCGCCGCCCAGGGCGGCCTCGGCTTCAGCGGCTGACCCCGCTGACCTCGCTGACCTCGCTGTGACGGAAGGACCCGGTGGCCTCTCGGCTGCCGGGTCCTTCCGCTTCTTCACCCCTGGGAGGGGTCATCCCAGCGCGGGCATCACCTTGTCCGCGAACAGGTTCAGCGTGCGGGACATCGTCTCGTAGGACTGGCCGCCGAAGTCGAGGTTCCACAGGATGACGTCCGGGCCGAGCACGTCGCGGACCTCTTCGATCCGGCCCAGCACCGTGTCCGGCGAGCCGACGACCGCCTTGGCCTCCAGGCCGTCGGTCTCCAGGTCGAAGCTCGCCATCTGCCGCGCCATCGCCGTGTAGCCCTCGTACGCGGGCGACTCGACGTTGTGCCAGGACAGGATCGCCTCCTTGAAGGCGTTGAACGACTTCACCATGAACGGCACGGCCAGGTCGCGCGCCTCCTCGTCGGTGTCGGCGATCAGCAGCGGGATGCTCACCGCGAACTTCGGCTTGCGGCCGGAGTCGCCGTGCTCCTCCATGAAGGCGGTGCGGTACAGCTCGACGTACTCGCGCTTGCGAGCCATCTCGTTCAGCTGGGTCGAGCTGATCAGCAGGTTGAAGCCCTTGCGGCCGGTCCAGTCGAAGCTGGCCGGGGTCGCCAGCGCGGCCACCCACACCGGCGGGCCGGGCTGCTGCACCGGCGCCGGCAGCGAATTCGCGTTCTCGTAGGAAAAGAACGGCGTGTCTTCGGTGACGTCCTTTTCGTTCCACAGCCGCACGACGGCTTCGATCGTGGCGAGGAACCGCTCGCGGCTGGTGTCCATGTCGACGCCGAAGGCCTCGAACTCGTACGGCAGGAAGGCCCGCGCGAACCCGACGTCCAGCCGTCCGCCGCTCATCACGTCGACCTGCGCGGCGTGCGCGGCGATCTGGATGGGGTGGTGGAACGAGGCCTGGATGCCGCCGGTCATCAGGCGGACCGACTGGGTGCGCGCGGCCACGGCCGACAGGAAGGCCAGCGGGCTGGGGGAATATCCGCCGTAGGAGCGCAGGTAGTGCTCGGTCATCTTGACGTAGTTCAGGCCGAGCTGATCGGCGAGCACACTGACCTGCAGCACATCCTGGAAGTACTGCGAGGCGGTCGTGGTCTCCGGGTCGCAGTCCGGCAACAGCGAGACGCCATACTCCACGTTCTGATACCTCCGGCGAATAGGGTGACGAGCCTGGATGGGCCGGCTGCCACCTTTCCCGCCCGCGGTATCCGCGGTAGCCGCCTTAGCAAGCCAACCCTGGGGGAACTCTTAAAGAGTCCCGCGCCCGGAGCTGAGGTTTTGCCTAGAGCGCCCATGCTAGCCGGGATTCCCGCGTAAAGGGATGCGTAGCGTCGCGACAGCCGCTTCGGAACGTTCGTCAGGAGAATTCGGTGACTCTGGGATACTTGTTCGGCGCGAACATCTCCGATCCCGACCCGGAACACGGCGCGAAGCTCTACGAGGCCTACCCCGCCATGCGCCGCTCCTACGAGCAGGTGCGCGACTGGACCGGCCTCGAACCGCGGGCCGTGCTGCGTGGCGAGGTCGAACCCCGCGGCGACCACGAGCGGTTCAGCCTGGCCGGTATCCGGCTGGCCGCACTGGCCTTCGGCCTCCACGACGTGCTCGCCGAATCCGACATCCACCCGGGCGTCGCCGGCGGCATCAGCCTCGGCGGCCTGATCGCGAGCTCCGTCGCGGGCGCGGTGGACCGCCGCACGCTGTTCGACCTGTTGCTGCGCGAGGCCAAGACGCCGGTGCCGGACCCCGCGCCCCCGGCGCAGGGCGCGGCCATCGCCTTCCTCCCGGTGACCGAGGACCCGACGTTCTACTACGGCGACCGGCGCCCCGGGGTGTACCTCGGCGGCGACTTCGGCGTCCTCTCGAACGGCACCGCCCGGCTGCTCATGCTCAGCGGCGCGGCCGAGGCACTGGACAAGCTCGTCGCGCAGAGCCCACCCGGCATGATCAGCGTCATCGACGGCCAGCCGTTCGCCGTGCACTCCCCGCTGCGCCAGTACGCGACCGACTTCATGGCACCCACGGTCCGGGCCATGACGGTGACCGACCCGCGGATCCCGGTGTGCTCGTTCCTCGAAGAACGCGCGCTGACGACCGCCGACGAAGTGCGCGATCTGTTCCAGCGCAACAAGACCACCACGATGAGCCTGCCGCACGTGTGCGCCGGGATGAAGACCCACGGCGTCCGGCTCGCCTTCGTGCTCGGCCCGACGCTGCCCGCCGGCGTGCTCGACTTCCCGTTCCCCGTCGTGCGCATCACCGAGCCGCACCACGTCACCGAAGCCATGACCGCGATCTACGACTACGCGGTCGACCTCGTCGCCCCCAGCGCGTGAACCAAGGAGAGACCGTGAGCACCCGCACGCACGAACGTGCCAGCCTGACCGACCACTGGTTGTCCCTCGACCTCGACGCGTGGACGCGGCACGTGGTGCGGCGGCACTTCAACCCGGAGCTCGGCAGCCCGTACTGGCTGAAGCGGGCGACCGAGCTGTCGTTCGACCCGATGGACATCACGCGGTACGACCAGCTCGCCGAGTTCGGCCCGTTCCCGCCCGGCGACCTGCGCGGCATCGATCCAGGCGACCTCGTGCCGCGCATCGTGCCGCGCCCGCTGACCGGCCGCGTCTGGGAGTCGGGCGGCACCACGGGCGACCCCGTGCGCGTGTTCTACACCGAAGACATGATGACCCACCGCGTCGAATGGCGGCGCTGGTCGTACCTGTTCGACGGGTACCAGGCGGGCCGGACCTGGCTGCAGGCGACGCCGAGCGGGCCGCACCAGATCGGCAACGGCGCGATCGAGCTGTCCGAGCAGCTGGCCGGGCTCGTGTACGGCATCGACATGGACCCGCGGTGGATCAAGCAGCTCATCCGCGCCGGCAAGATGAAGGAGCTGGGGGAGTACACCGACCACGTGCTCGCGCAGATCGTCGACATCCTGCGCTCGCAGCACGTCCACTACCTCAACACCACGCCCGCGCTGCTGCAGAAGCTGATCGCGCGCCAGCCGGAGCTGGTCGCCGCGCTCGACGGCGTGCGCCTCGGCGGCACGCACATGAGCCCGCGGATGTACCAGGACTTCGTCAAGGCCCTCGACGGCGGGCTCGTGCGCTCGGGCTACGGCAACACCTTCGGCAACGCGGTCAGCCTGCACCCGGAGGACGGCGGCGCGATCCTGCCCTACGCGCCGACGTACCCGCAGGTGACGATGTCCGTCGTGGACCCGGAAGACTTCCGGCGGACTGTCGACAAGGGACAGTCGGGCCGGCTGAAGCTGACCGTGCTGCACGAAGACCTCTTCCTGCCCAACCTGCTGGAGCGCGACGAAGCGACCCGCTACGACACCAAGGGCGAGTGGCCGGTCGACGGCGTCTTCAACGTGCGCCCGCTGCAGGTCAGCCAGGCCGCGCCGGAAGGGCTCTACTGATGCCGCCGACGGTGGTCGTGATCGGCGCCGGGGTCATCGGCGCCTCGGTGGCCTACCACCTCGCCCGGCGGGGAGCGCGCGTGCGCTGCGTCGACCGCGCGGACCGGCCCGCCTCCGGCACCACGGAGATCGGGTTCGCCACCGCGACGGCGTACCGGCGCTTTCCGAAGTCGTACTTCGAGCTGAACCAGGCCGGTATCGCCGAGCACGCGGCGCTGGCCGGGGACTCCGCGCCCTGGTGGCACCGCACCGGGACGGTGGCGTGGACCGACGACGAGTCGTTCGCCGGCTACCTCGCCCAGCTCGAAGAGTGGGGCTGCCCGGTCGAGCGGTACGCCGCGCAGGACCCTTCGGTCGTCTTTCCCGCGTCGGGACCGGTCGCCTTCCTGCCCACCGAGGGCTGGATCGACGCCGTCGCCTTCACCCGCCACCTCCTCGACCAGGCGATCTCCCACGGGGCCACGCTGGACCTGAACGCCGAGGTCACTTCGGTGTCGGGCGGCGTCGGCCTCGCGGACGGCCGCCGGATCGAAGCCGACGTGGTGGTCAACGCCACCGGCTCGGCCGCGGACGAGATCGGCGCACTGGCCGGTGCGCGTCCGTTCCTCGGCGAGCCC
Organism: Amycolatopsis sp. cmx-4-37; assembly: GCA_049998055.1. Taxonomy (GTDB): domain Bacteria; phylum Actinomycetota; class Actinomycetes; order Mycobacteriales; family Pseudonocardiaceae; genus Amycolatopsis. Next base: position 55,505 of record JAEBEK010000019.1, read on the forward strand.
CGGCGCAGCCTGATCGCCCACCTGCTGGTCGACGGCGACCCGCTGCCGTACATCCTGCGCGCCCCGGAGGTCAGCATCCGGCCGGACGGCCCCGGGCGGGTCGTCCTGCGCTCGGACCGCGTCGACCGCGGACTGCCCCCGCACTCGGGCGCGCCGGACCCGGAGTTCGTGAAGGACCTCCTGGACCGGGCGGCGAAGGTGGTGCCGCTGCTGGGCACCGCGACCGTCCGGACCGCCGAGGTGGTCGACGCGCGGTGTGCGCGCGACGAACTGCCCAGCGTCGGCCCGTTGTCGGCGGTGCCGGGTTACTACGAAGCTGTCGCCAGCGCGGGGGTCACCCTGGCGCCGTTGTTCGGCAAGGCGCTCGCGGCCCGCATCGTCGACGGGAAGCCCGACGCGCTGGTCGACATCTTCTCTCCGGACCGCTTCGGCGCGGGGGTCGTGAGTGAGAAACAGGGTTAGAACACTGTTTCTCACTCCCGACCCCCGCAGCAGCACTAGGTGGTTCCCCAAAAAATTCGCCGCATAATGATCTCGCACCAGGGAAAGCGGTGCGAAGGGGTGTAGCTCTCAATTGGCCAGAGCAGCGGTTTCCAACACCGACGGTTGCAGGTTCGAGTCCTGCCGCCCCTGCCACGAACACCAGTGCCACCGGTCCCGGTCGGGCCCGCCGAACCGTTGGGAGTGCCCGAGGTGACCATCTGGACCGAGCTGCTCGGCAGCCAGACCCACGTCCTCGGCGAGAAGTACCGGACTCGCGTCGTCGAGGCCGGCGACGGCGAGGCGCTGGTGCTGCTGCACGGCGTCGGCGGGCACGCCGAGGCTTACGCGCGCAACGTGACCCGGCTCGGCCGGCACTACCGCGCCATGGCGGTGGACCTGCTGTGGCACGGCTTCTCCGGCAAGCCGGAGTTCACGCACGACGCCGTCGGCACCTACGTCGAGCAGGTGCTCGACCTGCTGGACTCCCAGGGCATCGAGCGCGCGCACATCGAAGGCGAGTCGCTCGGGGGCTGGGTCGCGCTGACGCTCGCGCTGGAGCACCCCGACCGCGTCGGGAAGCTGGTGCTCAACACCACCGCGGGCATCAAGTGGGCACCGGGCTCGGTCGAAGAGCGGCCCGCCGAAGGGCGAGAGGCCCTCCGTGCCCGTTCGCTGGCCGCCATCGAAAACCCGACCCCGGAGACCATCCGCACCCGGCTCGAGTGGCTGATGGCCACCCCCGACCGCGTGACCGACGAGCTGGTCGAGGTCCGTCGCCGGATCTACGCCGAGCCCGCGACCAACGCCGCGTTGCGCACGGTGTTCGAGAACTCCTTCGGGTTCGGCTCCGGGCCGAACCGGAAGATCTCCGAAGACCGGCTGGCGACGGTGAGCGTGCCGACGCTGGTGCTGTGGTCGGACCACAACCCCGGCAGCGGGCCCGACGTGGGCCGCCGGATCGCGGACCTCATCCCGGGCGCGGCCTTCCACTGCGTCGCCGACGCCGCGCACTGGCCGCAGTGGGAGCAGCCCGAGGACCACGACCGCGTGGTCCTCGGCTTCCTGGGCCGTGCGGAGTGACCAGCAGGAGGACGAACCCCATGCGCATCCGCAGTCTCGCCTACGTCGGACTGTCCACAAGGGAGCTTCCGGCCTGGGAGACGTTCGCCGCGGACGTCCTGGGCCTGCCCGGCGAGTGGATCGACGACGGGCGCCTGCTGCTGCGCATGGACGAGCGGGCCTACCGCTTCGACGTGCGCCGCGGCGAGAGCGAAGCGCTGTCCTGGCTGGGCTGGGAGGTGGCGAGCGCCGCCGACCTGGCCGCGCTCGAACACGAGCTGGCCGCGGCCGGCGTCGCGGTGACCCGGGCGACCGCCGCCGAGTGCGCCGACCGCCGCGTCGCGGGCATGGCCTGGCTCGAAGACCCGTCGGGACTGCGGCACGAGCTGTTCTACGGCCAGGAGGCCGACTTCCGGCCGCTGCGCCTGACCCGGACGCTGGCCGGCTACCGGACCGGCGAGCACGGGATGGGCCACGCCGTCGTCGGCGTCACGAACTACGCCGAGACGCTGGCCTTCCTGGTGGACACGCTGGGCTTCGGGGTCAGCGACACGTTCAAGGGCTTCATCGCCTTCCTGCACTGCAACCCGCGCCACCACTCCATCGCGCTGGTGGAGACCGACGAGCCCGGCCTGCGCCACATCATGCTGGAGACGACGACGCTCGACGACGTCGGCTCGACCATCGACCTCGCCCACGACCGCCGCATCGTGACCCGCACACTCGGCCGGCACACCAACGACCGCGCCGTGTCGTTCTACCTCGAGACGCCGTCGGGCTGGGAGATCGAGTACGGCTGGGACGGTCTGGACGTGGACACCGCCGACTGGTCGACGCGGCAGCTGGCCGGGCCGACCAGCCTGTGGGGGCACCACCACGTGACCGGCACCGAGATCAAGACCTCATGACGCCCGACCCCCTCGACCCGGACATCACCAAGCTGTCCGGCTGGCAGCGGGAGTGGGTCAAGGCCGCCCGCGCCGAGGTCGACGAAGAAGAGCTGGCGCTGCTGTGCCAGTCGGCCGCCGACATCCCCAGCCCGACCGGGTGCGAGCGGGAGCTGGCCGAGTACTTCCGCGACGTGATGACCTCGGCCGGGATCGACAGCCGGGTGCAGGCGATCGACGAACGCCAGGCCAACCTGGTCACCCGCGTCGGCACCGGCCGCACGGGCGCGCAGCTGCTCCTGCTGGCCCCGCTCGACACCGCGTTCGCGCCCGGCCCGGAGGACGCGCCGTGGCTCGGGGAACGGCCGCGCGCCGACTTCACGCTGCCCGCGCAGCGCTACGGCGACAAGATCGTCGGGCTCGGCGCGGAGAACCCCAAGGCGTTCGCCACCTGCGCGCTGGCCGCCGCGCTCGCCGTGCACCGCTCCGGTGTACCGCTGGACGGGCAGCTGGTCGTCGCGCTGGTCGGCGGCAGCATGCCGGTGCTGGCCGGGGAGCAGTCCTCGCGGCGCAACTCGGGGATGCACGTCGGCACCCAGTTCCTGCTCGACCACGGCCACTCTTCCGCCGACCTCGCGATCGTGCTCAAGCCGGGCTACTCGGTGGTGCACGAGGAGGTCGGGTTCGTGATCTTCCGCGTCGTCGTGCGGGGTTCGGTCGGCTACACCGGCAGCCGGCACAAGGGGCACTACAACAACGCGATCCTCGCCGGCGCCCGGATGATCGGGCGACTGGAGAGCTGGTTCGCCGAGTACACCGCGCGCAACTCCTCGGGCCAGGTGGCGCCGCAGGGCGCGGTCACCGCGATCCGGGCCGGCGACGGGACCAAGCCGGCGTTCAACCCGGCGACCTGCGAGTTCTGGGTCGACCTGCGGGTCAACCCGCGGACCACGGTCAACCACGTGGCCGGCCAGTTCGAGGCGATCGTCGCCGAGCTGCGCGCGACGGAACCCGCCGTCGGGATCGAGGTCGAGCTGGTGGCCTGCCAGGCCGGCTCGGCCACGCCCGCCGACAGTCCCGTCGTCACCAGGCTGGTCCGGGCCTGGGAAGAGGTCGAAGGCCGGCCGCACGTGCCGGGCAAGCCGGGCAGCGGGCTGTCCGACGGCGGCGTGCTGCGCCGCCACGGCATCCCGACCGCGCGGATCGGCCTGCCCATGGCGGCCGAACCCGGTCCGTTCGACGGGTTTTCCATGGGGGTCGCGGACCTGCCCGCCATGCGCCGGCTGGTCGACCTGCTGGTCGGTGTCGTCGTGGACGTGACCACGCGGCAACGCGCCGAAGTGTGTGAGCCGCCCGCGAGCAGTCGAGGAGACAACTGATGACCGACACCGTCGACGACGAACAGGTCCGCCCGGCGCGGCGGCAGGCGAGCGTCGGCGGCCCCGGCCGCCGGGACTGGTCGACGTGGCCGCGCTACGAGGCGGCGGCGCTCGGCTTCCGCGAGTACTGGTACCCGGTGGCGTGGTCGCGCAAGATCGGCCGCAAGCCCCGCGCGGTCCGGGTGCTCGGCGAGAAGATCATGCTGATCCGCGACGGCGGCGAGGTCCGCGCGCTGCACGACCGGTGCCCGCACCGCGGGGTGCCGCTGAGCCACAAGATGTCCTCGCAGGAGTTCCCCGGCACGTGGAGCTGCTGCTACCACGGCTGGACGTTCGACCTGGAGACCGGCGTGCTGGTCGCGGCGATCACCGACGGCCCGGAGTCGCCGATCTGCGGCAAGGTCACCGTGCGCACCTACCCGGTCGAGGAGGCCCGCGGCCTGGTGTGGGTGTGGCTGGGCGACGGCCCGGCCCGGCCGTTCGCCGACGACGTCCCGGAGGAGCTGCTCGACCCGGACGCGGTCGTCGTCGGCCGCATCACGGTGCGGGAGGGCAACTGGCGCTTCGGCGCGGAGAACGGCTTCGACGACGGCCACGCGAAATGGCTGCACCGCAACGCGTTGTGGACCAAGCGCGTCAAGATGCCGGTGTGGAGCGAGATGAAGGTCATCCGCGACGGGCCGTGGATCACCCGCCGCAAGGACAAGATGCACTACAGCGCCTCGTTCCCCGGCCTGGGTGACTTCCCGAAGAAGAAGTGGTACCGGCGGCGCGAGGGCAACAAGACGAAGGTGTCGCTGCGGCTGCCGGGCACGCTGCGGGTGAAGTACGCGGAGTGGTCGCACTTCGAGTGGTGGGTCGCCGCGACGGCGGAGGACCACACGTACGTCCAGCTCGCGGTGATGAACCAGGGCAAGTGGCGCAACCGTCGTTTTCGGCTCTACTACTGGACGTGGGCGCGCTGGGTGTTCCACGGCATGTTCAACGACGAGGACCGGCTGATGGTGGAGGTCACCGACGCCCCGCCGGAGCGGCTGTACCGCCCCGACGTCTCGCTGACCGAGTGGCGGCGGATGGTCGAGGAGGAGGCCCGGCGCAGCCCGGTCGAGGTCGTCAAGGAACGTCAGGCCGAGAAGAGGCGGGCGAAGCATGACTGAGCCTTTCCGGTTGGTGGTCGGAATGTCCGGCTCCAGCGGGGCGATCTACGGGATCCGCCTGCTGGAGATCTTGAAGGGCATGCCGGAGGTCGAGACGCACTTGGTGGTGACACCGGCGGCCCGGCAGACGATCGCCTTCGAGACCGACTGGAAGCCGGCGGACGTCGCGTCTCTCGCGGATTTCACGTATCGGCCGGGCGACATCGCGGCACCGATCTCGAGCGGCTCGTTCCCGATCGACGCGATGATCGTGCTGCCGTGTTCGGTGCGTTCGCTCGGCGCCATTGCCTGGTCGCAGAACGACAGCCTGCTGGTGCGTGCGGCCGACGTGACGTTGAAGGAGCGGCGGAAGCTCGTGGTGGCGTTGCGCGAGACGCCGTTGCACCTGGGGCACTTGCGCGCGATGACGCAGGTGACGGAGATGGGCGGGATCCTCGCGCCGCTCATGCCGGCGTTCTACGGGCGGCCCAAGTCGTTGGGTGACTTGGTGGACCACCAGGTGGGCCGGCTGTGCGACCTGCTGGGCATCAAGTCGCCGGACGAGCTGGTCGAACGCTGGCACGGCCCGGCTTCCCGCTAGCCGCCGCGGGCTGCCGAGTGGCGGCCGCGCGACCCGCACCCCTCCGCCCGGACGTCATGAACGACTCTTTCATGTCGTCTGGCGTCATGAAAGAGTCGTTCATGACGTTCCGGCCCGCCCCGCGAGCCCGCACCCGGTCACCGAAAAGGCCCCCTCCGCCGGAGGGGGCCTTCTGCGTACGTGGTGGAAGATCGCCCCCACCGGCGGTGAGCCGGTGAGGGCGACCTTCAGTCCAGAATGGACGCCCAGGCGTCTCCGTCCTCCAGCAGCCCGCGGTGGTCCACCCGCGCCACCACCTCCGGCGGTACCCGGCACGAAGGCGGGAACACCGCCGGCGGCACCGGCTTCGTGCAGTCGAAGATCAGCTTCGTCTCCATCGGGCCCTTCTCCTCCCGGTTGTGCCCGTAGGTCACCGGGTTGAGCTGGCCGCCGAGGAAACCCGGCATGATCGTCAGGTCACGGTCCGCCTGGAAGCGCGTCGCCAGGCACCACAGCGTCTCGACTTCGTTGAACACGTCCACGTCGTCGTCCACCACGAACACGTGCTTCAGCAGAGGATCGACCGCCAAAGCCGCACAAGCCGCGAGCTTCGGCTCGCCCTCCACGCGCTTGCTCATCGACAGATAGAGGTGCGACCGCGCCATGCCCGACAGCGGCAGGTGCACACCCGTCACCGTGGGCACCGCTTCCTTGACCCGGCGGTAGATGCTGCCCATCCGGGGGAGCCCGCCCAGCATGCTGTGCTCGGTGTGCGCGTTGAACACGTCGACGAAAATGGGCTTGCGGCGCATGGTGATCGCGGTGATCTTCACGTACGGCTGCGGGCCGGTCCGCGTGTAGAACCGCGGGTACTCGCCGAACGGGCCTTCGACGGCCGTCGCGTCCGGGTCGGTGTCGATCACGCCCTCGATGACGATCTCCGCGCGGGCGGGCACCTCGAGGTCGACCGTCTTGCAGGGCACCATCTCCAGCGGCTCGCCGAGCAGGCCGCCCACGACGTCGAGCTCGCCGCCGATCCCCTCCAGTTTGGACACCGCGCCCATCAGCAGGGCCGGGTGGTGGCCGATGACCAGCGCCACTTCCATCGGCTTCTGCTGCTCGCGCAGCTTGCGCAGCACGTAAGCCGTGTGGTGGGCCGGGTTGACCTGGATGCCGACCTGGTCGCGGCCCTGCTGCTGGTGGCGGAAGATGCCCGCGTTGATCTTTCCGCTGTCGGGGTCGCGGCAGATGGTCACCGCCGAGGTGATGTACTTGCCCGCGTCCAGCTCCTGGTGCTTGAGCAGCGGCAGCAGGCCGACGTCGATGTCGTCGCCGGTGAGCACGACCTCCTGCACGGGCGCGGTGTCCACCGTGACCGGCTTGATCCCGGACCCCTCGCGCCGGGCGTACTCCGGAACCATCGAGTGCACGTCCGAGCCGATGCTGCGCGCGAGCCGGTCGTAGGTGCCGTGCAAGTTGATGAGCAACGGGATCTCGGAACCGCCGACGTTCTCGCACAGCACCGCGGGGAAGCCGGGGTAGGCGGGGTCGTCCTCCATGCGGTCGACGAGCGCGGTCACCTCGAACTCGGGGTCGACCGGCTTGCGCACGACCTTGATCTGGTCCGGGTCCAGCTCGGCCAGGAATGTCCGCAGATCCTTTGCCATCAAACGCCTTCCGTTCGCAAGGTGGCTCGCGAACCCGATTATCGGCGCCGGTCACGACGCCGGCCGGGCCCGAGAGGCAAGAACTAGGGGAATGCTTCGTCCTCACTCCCGGGTGGCGCTCGGCAGGGGTTGCCGGGTGCTAAATGGTCTCGTCCACGAAGCCGCGCGTCGTCGTACGTCAGGAGAACGACATGACCGTCACCGCAGCGCCGCCCCGCGAAGCCGCGGCGGCCGAACTGGCCCGGTCCTGGGCCGAGGACCCCCGGTGGCGCGGAGTCCGCCGGGACTACACCGCCGAGGACGTCCTGCGGCTGCGCGGCAGCGTGACCGAGGAGCACACGCTCGCCCGGCTGGGCGCGGAGCGGCTCTGGAGCCTCCTGCACACCGAGGACTACGTCCACTCGCTGGGCGCGCTGACCGGCAACCAGGCCGTGCAGCAGGTGCGCGCCGGCCTCAAGGCCATCTACCTCTCCGGCTGGCAGGTCGCCGCCGACGCCAACCTCTCCGGCCACACCTACCCGGACCAGAGCCTCTACCCGGCCAACTCCGTCCCGCAGGTCGTGCGCCGGATCAACAACGCGCTGCTGCGCGCCGACCAGATCAGCTGGGCCGAGGACGAAAAGGACGCGCCGCACTGGCTGGCGCCGATCGTCGCGGACGCCGAAGCCGGCTTCGGCGGTGTGCTCAACGCGTTCGAGCTGATGAAGGGCATGATCGCCGGCGGCGCCGCCGGCGTGCACTGGGAAGACCAGCTGGCCGCGGAGAAGAAGTGCGGCCACCTCGGCGGCAAGGTGCTCATCCCGACCTCCCAGCACGTCCGCACGCTGCAGGCCGCGCGCCTGGCCGCCGACGTCTGCGACGTCCCCAGCCTCGTCATCGCCCGCACCGACGCCCAGGCCGCGAACCTCATCACCAGCGACGTCGACGAGCGCGACCAGCCGTTCCTGACCGGCGAGCGCACCCCGGAGGGCTACCACCGCGTGCGCGGCGGCATCGAGCCGTGCATCGCCCGCGGGCTCGCCTACGCGCCGTACGCCGACCTGCTGTGGATGGAGACGTCCAAGCCGGACCTCGAGGTGGCGCGCCAGTTCGCCGAGGCGATCAAGGCCGAGTACCCCGACCAGCTGCTGGCCTACAACTGCTCGCCGTCGTTCAACTGGAAGCAGCACCTCGACGACGCGACGATCGCGAAGTTCCAGCGCGAGCTGGGGCACATGGGCTACAAGTTCCAGTTCATCACCCTCGCCGGGTTCCACGCGCTGAACCATTCGATGTTCGCCCTGGCGCGCGACTACGCCGACGAGGGCATGACCGCCTACGTCGAACTCCAGGAGCGCGAGTTCGCCGCCGAGGCCGCCGGCTACACCGCGACGCGGCACCAGCGCGAGGTCGGCACCGGCTACTTCGACCTCGTCAGCACGGTCGTCAACCCGTCCAGCAACACCGTCGCGCTGATGGACTCCACGGAGAAGTCGCAATTCTACTGAGCATTTCCCCAGTCGGACCCGTGCTAGAAACAAAGAGACGACACATCAGCCACGCGAAAAATGGAATTCAGGACGGTTGCCCATGCGCATGCCCGAGAACCTCGAAGACCTGGTTTACGGAGTCTATGGAACCACGGAAATCGCGGTGAAGCCATGCCCGTTCACGCAGGCCGAGATCGATGAGCTCGAATCCACCAACGAAATGCTCATCTACGTGCCCCAGGAGATCTCCGAGGCGCAGATGATCGAGACCGGGAAGCTCAACACCAACTTCCGCTGGGAAGTCGAGCAGAACATGATCAAGAGCCCGATGACCGACGAGTCGCACTGGCTCGTCTGCTCGGCCTCGCCGATCCCCGAGATGCTCGGCCAGAGCACCCAGGCGATCTCCCGCGTCTACGACGAAGAGGGTCTCGACGGCATGGACTTCCGCCGTTACCTCGCGTTCGTGCTGACCTACCGCCACCTCACCAACGAGTACCCCGACTTCCGGCAGTGGTGCCTGCTCGTCGGCGGCCACTACGACCGCAGCGGCATCTCGCTGGTCGGCTTCGACAAGCACGGCAACTTCGGCCACCACGGCTGGATGAAGAACTTCAAGGCCAAGATGTCCGGCGGCCGGTACGTCGCCTTCGCCCCGCGCAAGCACATCAACGCCGAGACCGAGCGCCTGGAGCGCCCGCGCCGCGGTTCGCGCAACAAGGCCACGCACGACGCCGGTACCGACTGATCTTCCCGAATTCCCAGCACAACCCTGTGCGTGGAGCTGTGCCGTCACTGGAGGAAACAACCATGGCAGACGACGAGCGCGAGGACATCACGCGGAAGCTCGTTGAGTTCGTCGAGAAGCACCTGTTGGACGGCAAGGACGTGGGGGAACTGACCACGACCACGCCGTTGCTGGACTGGGGCCTGCTGAACTCGATCGAAACCACCCGGCTGGTCGCCTACATCCGTGAGGAGTTCTCCGTGCGGGTTCCGCCCACGGAGATGGTGGCCCGGCACTTCAAGGACATCGAAAGCATCGCCGACCTGGTGACCTCGCTGCGCGCCCCGGTCGCCTGACCCCCTGTTTCGCAATCCAGAACGGAGAACCCGTGTCCTACGACTACGATGTCGGCATCATCGGCGGCGGCCCGGCCGGTTCCACGGCGGCGTCCTACCTGGCCAAGGCCGGCCTGTCGGTGGTGGTCTTCGAGGGTGACACCTTCCCTCGCGAGCACGTCGGCGAGTCCCTCGTCCCCGCGGTCATCCCCGTGATGCACGACATCGGGGTCATCGACAAGGTGGAAGCGGCCGGCTTCCCCCGCAAGTACGGCGCCGCGTGGACCTCCTCGGACACCCGTCCGACGAGCACGCTGGACTTCGACGCCGGTTCGCACGGCCTCGGCGTGGCGGAGATCGCCTACGAGGAGCGTGACCAGAACGGCGTGGACCGCGTCTACGCCTGGCACGTCGACCGCGGCCAGTTCGACTCGATGCTGCTCAAGCACTCCGAGGAGCTCGGCGCCAAGGTCTACCAGGGCGTCCGCGTCAACCGGGTCGACTTCACCGACCGCGACCGCCCGGTGCTGCAGGCCAAGATCGGCGACCAGCCGATCGAGGTCGCCGTCCGCGTCGTGCTCGACGCGTCCGGCCGGCAGACCCTGCTGGGCCAGCAGCTCAAGGTCAAGGTGCCGGACAAGGTCTTCAACCAGTACGCCGTGCACACGTGGTTCGAGGGTCTCGACCGCGCGTCGCTGGCGCGCCGTCCCGAGGACGCCGACTACATCCACGTGCACTTCCTGCCGCAGGAGAACACGTGGGTCTGGCAGATCCCGATCACCGAGACCATCACCTCGATCGGCGTCGTCACCCAGAAGGAGAAGTTCAAGGAGCACAAGGACGACCTCGAGGGCTTCTTCTGGACCTCCGTCGGCACCCGGCCGGAGATGCTCGACGCGCTCAAGAACGCCAAGCGCGTGCGGAAGTTCAAGACCGAGGGCGACTACAGCTACGGCATGAAGCAGATCGCCGGCGACTCGCTGATGCTCATCGGTGACGCCGCCCGCTTCGTCGACCCGATCTTCTCCAGCGGGGTCAGCGTCGCGATGAACAGCGCGCGCCTGGCGGCCAAGGACGTCATCGCCGCGCACCAGGCCGGCGACTTCCGGCGCGAGCGGTTCGACAACTACGTCAACACCCTCCGCAAGGGCGTCAACATCTGGTACGACTTCATCTCGATGTACTACCGGCTGAACGTGCTGTTCACCGCGTTCATCGACGACGACCGCTACCGCAAGGACGTCATCCAGATGCTCCAGGGCGACGTCTACGACGCCGAGGAGCCGGCGGCCCTGACCGCGATGAAGGAGTACGTCGCCGCCGTCGAGGCCGACCCCACGCACCTGTGGCACGGGCACCTCGGCAGCCTCAAGGCCTCTGCTTCGGCCTTGGCCCTGTTCTAGCCCAACCCCGGTCGTGAGTGAGAAACAGTGTTCTAACCCTGTTTCTCACTCACGACCTCTTTCGGCAGCGTGATCGGAGAGACCCGTCATGTCATCGCTCGACGAGCGCACCACCACCGAGTCCGATGCGCCCGCCGCGAAGCGAGGCCGCGCGTGGATCTCCTACCTGGCCATGGTGGTCCTCCCGGTCGTGGCCGCCTTCTTCCTGCTGCGCACCGGTGGCGGTGCCGGCCACGCCCCTACCGGGCACACCGGCGGCGCGGCCGACCCGGTGGCCAAGCTCCTGTTCGCCCTGCCGATCATCTTCCTGGCCTGCCGCCTGCTCTCGGCGGCCGCCCGGCGGCTGGCGCAGCCGACGGTGATCGGCGAGATCTTCGCCGGGATCCTGCTCGGGCCGTCGTTCCTCGGCTGGGTGTGGCCCGCGGCCTACCACTGGATCTTCCCCGACTTCCTGGCCTCGACGATCAACACGTTCGCCCAGATCGGCCTCGTGATCTTCATGTTCCTGGTCGGCTACGAGCTCGACGTCGAGCTGGTCCGCCGCCGCAGCAAGGCCGCGGTGCTGGTGAGCCACGTCAGCGTCGCGATCCCGTTCCTGTCCGGGGTGGTGCTCGCGTTCGTCCTGCACCCGACCCTCGGCGCCGGGGTCGCCCGCCTGCCGTTCGCGCTGTTCCTCGCGATTTCGATGAGCATCACCGCGTTCCCCGTGCTGGCGCGGATCATCACCGACCGCGGGATGACGAAGCTGCCGATCGCCGCGCTCGCGCTCAGCTGCGCGGCCGTCGACGACATCACCGCGTGGTGCCTGCTGGCGCTCGTGGTCGCCATCGCGAGCGCGACGTCGATGGCGGCCACCGCGCTGACCATCGGGCTCACCGTCGCGTTCTTCGCGTTCATGCTGTTCGTCGTGCGCCCGCTGCTGCGCCGGCTGTTCGCGCCCACGGAGCAGGGACAGAAGGCGCTGCCGACCACCGCGGTGGTGTCGGTGCTGCTGGCCGGGCTGCTGCTGTCCGCCCTGGCCACCAACGCCATCGGCATCCACCCGATCTTCGGCGCGTTCCTCTTCGGTGCCGTGACGCCGCGCGGCTCGCTGCCGATCCGCCAAGCCACCGAACAGATGCACGCGCTGACGGTCACGCTGCTGTTGCCGCTGTTCTTCGTCTACACCGGACTCCGCACGAAGTTCGACCTGATCGGCTCCGACCCGAAGCTGTGGCTCTGGTGCCTGCTGATCGTCGCCGTGGCGATGCTGGGCAAGTGGGGCGGGAGCCTGGCCGCCGCGCGGCTGTCCGGGATCGGCCGACGGGACGCGTGGTCCCTCGGCGCGTTGATGAACTGCCGGGGGCTCACCGAACTGGCGGTGCTGAACATCGGCCTCGACCTCAAGGTGATCAGCCCGACGATGTTCGCCATGTTGGTCGTCATGACGCTGGTGACCACCGTCGCCACCTCACCCGCGCTCACGCTGATCGAGCGCTACAAGCGGCGGACCGGCGATCCCGTTCCCGCCGGGTAGGAGCCGGTCTTGACCCAGGCACGCGACATCACCTTCCTGCCCTACCCGGCCTACGGGCACATGACCCCGGCGCTGCCGGTGGTCGCCGAGCTCGTCCGCCGCGGTCACCGGGTCACCTGCTTCACCTCCGACGAGTTCGCGGAGCGGGTCGTCGCTCTCGGCGCCCGTGCCGAGGCGTACGGCCGCGACTTGTCCACCGCGCAGCCGGACATCACCGACGCCGAGGAGGCCGCCCGGGCCCCGCTGCACCTGCTGGAGCAGAGCATGGCCGTGCTGCCCGCCGTGGAGCGCGTCTTCGACCGGGGCGCGCCGGACCTGCTCGTCTACGACACGACGCTGTGGGCGCCGGGCCGGCTGCTGGCCCGCAAGCACGGGCGGCCGGCCGTGCAGCTCTCGGCCACGGTGGCCTCCAACGAGCACTTCTCGCTCACCAAGGAAAACCAGGCCTACGGCGCGGCGGTCGACCCGGCGCACCCGGCGATCGCCCGGTTCGTCACGCGCCTGGGCGAGCACTTGGCCGCCCACGGTCTCGGGGACCTGACCCTCGAGGAGTTTTTCACCGGCGGCGACGAGTTCACGCTCGTGTTCCTGCCGCGGGCGTTCCAGCCGGCCGGCGAGACCTTCGACGAGCGGTTCGCCTTCGTGGGACCGCCGGCCGGCTCGTCGTCCGGGGGGTGGCGGCCGCCCGCCGACGGGCGGCCGGTCGTGCTGATCACCCTGGGCACGACCGTCAACGACCGGCCGGAGTTCTTCCGCACCTGCGCCGAGGCCTTCGCGGACCTGCCGTGGCAGGTGGTGCTCACCCTGGGGAAGAAGGTGGACCCGGCGACGCTGGGAACGCTTCCGTCCCACGTGGAGGCACACCGCTGGGTCGCGCACGGCGACGTCCTCCCGCACTGCTCGGTGTTCCTCTGCCAAGGCGGCATGGGCAGCCTGATGGAGGCGCTGTCCTTCGGCGTCCCCGTGATCGCCGTGCCGCACCACCCGGAGCAGCACATCAACGCCCGGCAGATCCGGCGGCTCGGCCTGGGTGCCTCTCTGGACAAGGAAACCGTGACCGCCGAACGGATCCGTGACACCGTGCTCGCCGTCGACCGGGACGACGCCGTGCGCCGGCGCGTCCAGCTGATGCGGCGTGAGGTGCACGCCGCGGGCGGAGCCGTCCGTGCCGCCGACGAGATCGAGGCCCGGGTCGCGCCCCAGGCCGGAGGGAGCCGGAAGTGACCGAGCCGTCGGCGTTGCCCGTCAAGCGGAGCTGCCCCTTCGACCCGCCCGACGAGTACCGGACGCGGCCGGGGATCAGCCCCCTCGCGTTCGACGCCAGTCCGGGCCCGGCCACCGGCTGGCTGGTCACGAAGCTGTCCGACGTCCGCGCGGTCCTGGCCGACGCCCGGTTCAGCCACCGCAACGACCTCGTCGCGCTCGCGGTGCCGCCGCCGTTCCCGATGGACACCTACGAGCCCGAACCGGCCGCGCCCGGCGCGTTCCCGAAGATGGACGGCGCGGACCACGCGCGGTACCGAAAGCTGATCGCGAAGTACTTCACCGTGCGGCGCACCCGGGAGCTGATCCCGGCCGCGGAGCGGATCGCCGGCGAGCTGCTGGACGCGATGGCCGTCCACGGCACGGAAGCCGAGCTGGTCGCCGCCTACGCCGAGCCGCTGGCGACCCGGCTGATGTGCGAGCTGGTCGGCGTCCCCGAGGCGGACCGCGAGGAGCTGCTGCACCACCTGAACGTCGTGGCCCGGATGCGGTACTCGCTGGAGGAGCTGATCGCCGCGATCACCGTGGTCGGCGGCACGCTGGAGCGGCTCGTCGACGCCGCGTTCGACGACCCCCGTGACGACCTGCTCGGCGAGCTGGCCCGCACCGGCGAACTGGACCGGCCGGAGCTGGTGAACCTGGCGTGGGCGCTCGTCGGCGGCGGCTTCGACACGACGACGAACATGCTGGCCCTGGGCACTTTCGCGCTGTTCGAACACCGTGACCAGCTCGAGCGATTGCGGGCCGACTCGGCGCTGTGGCCCAACGCCGTCGAAGAACTGTTGCGGTACTTGACGGTCTCGCACCTCGGCGCGAGCCGGGCGGCGCTGGAAGACGTCGAGCTGGGGGAGCAGGTGATCCGCGCGGGCGAGACGGTCGTCGTCGCGCTGCCGGCGGCCAACCGAGACCCCGGGCGCTTCCCGGACCCCGACCGGCTCGACGTCGGCCGGGTCACCCAGGGCCACGTCGCGTTCGGCCACGGCGTGCACCAGTGCATCGGCCAGCACCTGGCCCGGTTCACCATGCAGGTGGGGTTCCAGGCGCTCTTCACGCGCTTCCCGGCGCTGCGGCTGGCCGTGCCGCCGGAGCAGGTCCCGCTGCGCGACGACATGTTGCACTACGGGGTCCACGCGCTGCCCGTCACGTGGTCGTGAGTGAGAAACAGGGTTAGAACACTGTTTCTCACTCACGACCCCTAGGCACCGCACTAGACCTGACCTGTCCGCCGTGGACAGCGTTGTCGCGCCTGTGTTGCCGTGGAGGCCGAGCAGTCGCCACAGGAAGGGATCCGCCCGCCGATGGAGCGTGAGATGACGGGTTTTGCGAGCACTCCGGGCGAACCGATCGCCGTGGTCGGGCTTTCCTGCCGCTTCCCCGGCGCGGACGGGCCTGCCGCCTTCTGGCGGCTGCTGACCGAAGGCCGCAGCGCGATCACCGACGTCCCCGCCGGCCGGTGGGACGCCGCGGAGACCGGCGTCCACCGGGGCGGGTTCCTCGACGACGTCGACCGCTTCGACGCCGCCTTCTTCGGCATCTCGCCGCGCGAAGCCACCGCGATGGACCCGCAGCAGCGACTCGTGCTGGAACTCGCCTGGGAAGCCCTCGAGCACGCCGGGATCGTGCCCGCGAGCCTCGGCGGAAGCTCCGCCGGTGTGTTCGTCGGCGCCATGTGGGACGACTACGCCGCGCTCGTGCACGCGAGCGCTCCCGAAGCGATCACCCACCACACCATCACCGGCGTCCACCGCAGCCTGCTGGGCAACCGCGTCTCCCACTTGCTCGGCGCGCACGGCCCCAGTTTCACCGTCGACTCCGGGCAGTCGTCCTCGCTCGTCGCCGTCCACCTGGCGGTGCAGAGCCTGCGCCGCGGCGAGTGCCCGGTCGCGCTGGCGGGCGGGGTCAACCTGATCTTCTCGCCGGGCAACGCCGTCACCACGGCTCGCTTCGGCGGGCTTTCGCCGGACGGGCAGTGCTTCACCTTCGACGCCCGCGCCAACGGGTTCGTGCGGGGCGAGGGCGGCGGCCTCGTCGTCCTCAAGACGCTCTCGCGAGCTCAGGCCGACGGCGACGAGATCTTCGCCGTCCTCCGCGGCACCGCGGTCACCAACGACGGCGCCGGCGACGGCCTGACCGTCCCGGACGCCGCCGCGCAGGCCGCGGCGGTGCGCGGCGCCCACGCCGACGCCGGGATCGAGCCGTCCGCCGTCGGCTACGTCGAGCTGCACGGGACCGGGACCAAGGTCGGCGACCCGATCGAGGCGGCCGCGCTCGGCGACGTCTTCGCCGCCGGACGGGACGAGCCGCTGCCGGTCGGCTCGGTCAAGACCAACCTCGGGCACCTGGAGGGCGCGGCGGGCATCGCCGGGCTGCTCAAGGCCGTCCTTTCCGTGCGGCACGCCACGCTGCCCGCGAGCCTCAACTTCGCGACGCCGAACCCGGCGATCCCCCTGGACGAGCTGAAGCTGCGCGTCGTGGCGGAGAACGCCGAGTGGGCCGCCGAACGCCGGATCGCCGGGGTCAGCTCGTTCGGCATGGGCGGGACCAACGCTCACGTCGTGCTCGAAGCGGCCGAGCCGGTCGCACCCCGCGAGGCGCCGGACGCGGCGGCGCCGTGGCTGCTCTCGGCCCGCACCGCCGCGGCCCTGCGGGCGCAGGCGGCCCGCCTGCTGTCGCATGTGGACGAACATCCGAAACTGTCCGCTGTGGACATCGGCTGGTCGCTGGCCAACCGCCGCACGGCCTTCGCGCACCGCGCGGTCGCCGGCAGCCGGGACGAGCTGCGTGCCGTCGCCGACGGGATGGGCCTCGTCCAGGGGGTCGCCGCCACGAGCGACGAGCGCGTCGTCTTCGTCTTCCCCGGGCAGGGCGGCCAGTGGGCCGGGATGGCCGCCGAACTCCTGGACGGTTCGCCGGTGTTCGCCGCGCGGCTGGCCGAGTGCGCCGCCGCGCTCGCGCCACACCTCGACTGGGACGTCGTCGACGTCCTCCGCCAGGGGACACCTTCGCTCGAGCGCACCGACGTGCTGCAGCCGGTGTTCTGGTCGGTGGCGGTGTCCCTGGCCGCCGAGTGGCGGGCGCACGGGGTGGAACCCGCCGCCGTGCTCGGGCACAGCCAGGGCGAGCTGGCCGCCGCCGTCGTCGCGGGCGCGCTGTCGCTGGACGACGCGGCGCGGATCGTCGCGCTCCGGGCCAAGCTGCTCGCCGACCGGATGGCGGGCCACGGCGGCATGCTGTCGGTCGACCTGCCGGTCGCGGCCGTGACCGAACTGCTCGAGGCACACCCCGGCCGGCTCTCGGTCGGCGCGGTCAACGGCCCCGCGACCACGGCGGTCTCCGGCGACCTCGACGCCCTCGACGAGCTCCAAGCCGAGCTGACCGCGCGCGAGGTGCGGTCGCGCCGGATCGCCATCGCCTACGCCTCGCACTCCGCGCAGGCCGAGCCGCTCGAGGACGAGCTGCTGCGGCTGATCGCCGGGATCCGGCCGGTGGCTTCGGAAATCCCCTTCTATTCCTCGACCGCGGGTGGCCTGCTCGACACCGAGCGGCTCGACGCGCACCACTGGTTCGCGAACCTGCGGCAGCCGGTGCTGTTCGACCCGGCCGTCCGGGCCGTGCTGGACGCGGGGATCGGGGTGTTCGCCGAGATCAGCCCGCACCCGGTGCTCGTCGGCGGCCTGCTGGCGACCGCGGCCGACGCCGACCGGCCGGCCGCGGCGGTCGGCACCCTCCGCCGGGGCGACGGCGGCCCGACGCGCTTCGCCGCCTCGGTCGCCGAGCTGTGGACCCGCGGCGGCGGCGTCGACTGGACGGCCGCGTTCTCCGGCGGCGGCCCGGCCGACCTACCGACCTATGCCTTCCAGCGTCAGCGCTTCTGGCTCGACGGGAACACCGCCGAGACCATCGAGAGCACCGAAGCTGTCGGTACCCCCCACTACGCTGGAAGCCGGGGGGCGGAGGCCCGCCCGGAGCCGATCCGGGACCTCCTCGAAACCGTCCGCGCCCACACCGCGCTGGTGCTCGGCCACCCCGGCCCGGACGCCATCGATCCCACGGCTTCCTTCAAGGACCTCGGCTTCGACTCGATCATCGGCGTCGAGCTGTGCGAGCGACTCTCCGCCGCGACCGGCCGCAAGCTGCCCGCGACCTCGGTGTTCGACCACCCGACCCCGGCCCGGCTCGCGGCGATGCTGCGCGGCGAGCCGTCCGGGCCCACCCCGGCCGCCGAAGCCCGCGCCGACGAGCCCATCGCGATCGTCGCGATGAGCTGCCGGTACCCGGGCGGCGTGCGGTCGGCGGACGAGCTGTGGCAGCTCGTCGCCGACGGCCGGGACGTCATCGGTGGCCTGCCTGCCGACCGCGGCTGGGACCTCGACGACCTGTACGACGCCGACCCGGGCAAGGCGGGCAAGTCCTACGCGCGCCACGGCGGCTTCCTCACCGACGTCGCCGAGTTCGACGCGGACTTCTTCGGCATCTCACCTCGCGAAGCCCTCGCCATGGACCCGCAGCAGCGGCTGCTGCTGGAGACCACCTGGGAGGCCTTCGAGCACGCGGGCATCGACCCGGCGTCGCTGAAGGGCAGCCGCACCGGCGTCTACGTCGGCGCCACGTCCTCCGAGTACGGCCCGCGCCTGTTCGAAGGCGGCGAAGGCTTCGACGGCCACCTGCTCACCGGCACCACCGGCAGCGTCGCCTCGGGCCGGCTCGCCTACGTCCTCGGGCTGGAGGGCCCGGCGCTGACGGTCGACACCGCGTGCTCGTCCTCGCTCGTCGCGCTGCACCTCGCCGTGCGCGCGCTGCTGGCGGGGGAGTGCACGCTGGCGGTGGCCGGCGGCGCGGCCGTGATGGCCGGCCCCGGCATGCTCGTCGAGTTCAGCCGGCAGCGCGGCCTGTCGGCCGACGGCCGCTGCCGGGCCTTCTCCGCCGACGCCGACGGCACGGGCTGGGCCGAAGGCGCCGGCGTCGTGCTGGTAGAACGGCTGTCCGACGCCCAGCGGCTCGGTCACCCCGTGCTCGCCGTCGTGCGGGGCACCGCGGTCAACTCCGACGGCGCGTCCAACGGCCTCACCGCACCGAATGGCCCGTCCCAGCAGCGCGTGATCCGTGCCGCGCTGGCCGACGCCGGACTGGCACCGTCCGAAGTGGACGTCGTCGAAGCGCACGGCACCGGGACCCCGCTCGGCGACCCGATCGAGGCCCAGGCGCTGATCGCCACCTACGGCCAGGACCGCGAACGGCCGCTGCTGCTCGGTTCGCTGAAGTCGAACCTCGGGCACACGCAGGCCGCGGCGGGCATCGGCGGCGTGATCAAGATGGTGCAGGCCCTGCGCCACGGCGTCGTGCCGCGGACCCTGCACGCCGACGAACCCAGCCCGCGGGTCGACTGGTCCGCCGGCGCGGTGACGCTGGCCTCGGCGGCGCAGCCGTGGCCGGAGACCGGCGCGCCCCGCCGGGCCGGGGTGTCCTCGTTCGGCATCAGCGGCACGAACGCGCACGTCATCGTCGAACAGGCCCCGGAATCCGCGCCCACGGTGTCCGAAGAGGACGGATTGGGCGTGTGGGTGCTCTCCGGCCGCACGGAAGCCGCGGTGGCGGAACGCGCGTCGGCGCTGACGGACACAAACTACGGCGTCGCTGACGTCGGCTGGTCGCTCGCCTCGACGCGCACCGCGTTCGAGCACCGGGCCGCGGTGGTCGGCGAGCGCGCCGAGCTGCTCGAAGGTCTGGGTGAGATCGCCGCGCGGACCCCGGGCGCGTCCGTGATCACCGGCGTCACCGGTCCCGTCGGACGCACGGTTTTCGTGTTTCCGGGGCAGGGTGCGCAGTGGGTGGGCATGGCGGCCGGATTGCTCGACGAGTCGCCGGTCTTCGCGGCGCGGTTCTCGGAGTGCGCGGCGGCGCTCGAGTCCTTTGTCGACTGGTCGCCTTTCGATGTCTTGCGTGAAGGCGCGCTGGACCGCGTCGACGTCGTGCAACCGATGTCGTGGGCGGTGATGGTGTCCCTCTCCGCGCTCTGGCAGTCGTACGGGGTCACGCCGGACGCCGTCGTGGGCCACTCCCAGGGCGAGATCGCCGCGGCCGTCGTCGCGGGTGGACTGTCCCTTGAGGATGGTGCGCGTGTGGTCGCGCTGCGCAGCAAGGCCATCGCGGCCGGGCTGGCCGGCCGCGGCGGGATGGCGTCGATCGCGCTGGCCGCCGACCGGGTGCGGTCCCTGCTCGACGACCGGATTGCGATCGCGGCGTTCAACAGCCCGTCGTCGACGGTCGTGTGCGGCGAACCCGCTGCCCTGCAAGAGCTGGTCGCACGCTGTGAACGCGACGGCGTCCGGGCCCGGCTGATCCCCGTGGACTACGCGTCACACTCCGCGCACGTGGAGGCGATCGAAGCCGAACTGCGCGAGGTGCTGGCCCCGATTCGTCCGCGCACCGGCGAAATCCCCTTCTACTCGACCGTGACGGCCGAGCCGATCGACACCGCGACGCTCGACGCCGGGTACTGGTACCGCAACCTGCGTCAGCCGGTGCGGTTCCGGGACACCGCCGACGTCCTCGCCGGGCACGGACACCGGTTCTTCGTCGAGGTCAGCCCGCACCCCGTGCTCGGTGGCGGACTCCAGGAGACCGTCGAAGAAGCAGCCGTGGTCGGCACGCTGCGCCGTGGTGAAGGCGGCCTCCGCCGGTTCCTGCTTTCCCTGGCCCAGCTCTGGACCCACGGCCACGACGTCGATTGGTCCGCGCTCTATCCGCGGCCGCACACGGTGAGCCTGCCCACCTACCCCTTCCAGCGGCAGCGGTTCTGGCTCGAGCCGGCGGCCAAGCCCACCGACGACAGCCGGTTCTGGACCGCGCTCGCCGACGACACGTTCGGCCTCGCCGAGGACACGCCGTGGCGCGACGCACGGACCGCGTTGACCCGCTGGCGGCGGCAAGAAGACCTGGACAGCTGGCGCCACCGCATCGCCTGGCGCGCCCTGCCCGAACCGAAGGCAGCACCCCTCACCGGCACATGGCTCGCGATCACTCCCACCGCCGGAGCCCTCACCGGCCTCGACGTCGTCGAGGTGCTCGTCACCGCGGACGACGACCGCGCGACCCTCGCCGAACGGCTGACCGGCCTGACTCCCGACGGAGTCCTCGCCCTGACGACCTCCGACGACCCGATCGACGCCGTCACCGGTGCGGCGGTGCTCGTCCAGGCTCTGGGCGACGCCGGGATCGACGCGCCGCTGTGGTACCTGACCAGCGGCGCGGTCGCGCTCGACACCGACCCGGCGCCGGAACCGGCGCAGGCCGCGGTCTGGGGCCTCGGCCGCGTGGCCGCGCTGGAGCACCCCGGCCGCTGGGGCGGGCTGATCGACCTGCCCCCGACCTGGGACGCCGGCACCGCCGAAAAGCTGGCCGCCGTGCTGTCCGGCGAGGAAGATCAAGTGGCGATCCGCCCGTCGGGGGTGTTCGCCCGGCGGCTGGTCCCCGCGTCCCTGCGCGGGAAGACCCCGGCCCGGACCTGGGAGACCCGGGGTACGGCGCTGGTCACCGGCGGCACGGGAGCGCTCGGCCGGCACCTCGCCCGGTGGCTCGTCGCCCGCGGTGCCGGGCACGTCGTCCTGACCGGCCGCCGCGACGCCGACGTGGCCGAGTTGCAGGCCGAGCTGGGCACCCGGGTGAGCGTCGCGATCTGCGACGTCACCGACGCGCACGCCCTCCGCGAGCTGGTCGACGGCCTCGACGACCTCCGGACCGTCGTCCACGCGGCCGGTGTCGGCACGCTCGCCGCGCTCGACGACACCGATCCCGCCGCGATCGCCGATGTGCTGCGAGCCAAGGTCCTCGGCGCGCGGCACCTCGACGACGTGCTCGGCGACCGGGACCTGGACGCCTTCGTGCTCTTCTCTTCGATCTCCGGCGTCTGGGGCGTCGCCGACCACGCCGCCTACGCCGCGTCGAACGCCTACCTCGACGCACTCGCCCTGCGCCGCCGGGTGCTCGGCCGGACCGCGCTGTCGATGGCCTGGGGTCCCTGGGCCGGCGGCGGCATGATCGCCGAGAGCCTGCACGACGTCCTCGCCCGCCGCGGTGTCCCGGTCATCGAGCCCGAGCCCGCCTTGAGCGGCTTGGGGCAGGCCTTGGACCACGACGAGACGTTCCTCGCGCTGGCCGAGATCGACTGGCCGGTGTTCGCGGAGGTCTTCTCCGCCGTCCGGCCGAGCCCGCTGCTCGCCGAGCGGCCCGAGGTGAAGCGGCTCCGGGAAGAGACGCCGGACTCGTCCGGCTGGGCCGAGCAGCTCGCCGCCCTCGCCCCGCCGGAGCGCGAAAAGCTGGTGTCCACGGTGGTCCGCCGGCAGGTCGCCGCGGCGCTCGGGCACGCGAGCCCGGAGACGGTCGACGTCCGGCGCGCGTTCAAGGACCTCGGCTTCGACTCGCTCACCGCCGTCGAACTGCGCAACCGGCTGAGCGCGGCGACCGGGCTGAAGCTGCCGAGCACCCTCGTGTTCGACCACCCCACGGCCGCACTGCTGACCGAGCACCTGCTGGCGTCGGTCGAACCGGTGTCCGTTGTGGACACTGTGGACACTGTGGACACCGTGCCCGACAAGCCGGTCGACGACGACCCGATCGCCATCGTCGCGATGGGCTGCCGCTTCCCCGGCGGTGTCAGCACGCCCGAACAGCTCTGGACGCTGCTGACCGACGGCGTCGACGCGATCTCCGGCCTGCCCGCCGACCGCGGCTGGGACCTCGGTTCGCTCTACGACGCCGACGCGAGCCGGCCGGGTACCACCTACGCCCGCCACGGCGGGTTCCTCGCCGACGCCACGCGGTTCGACCCGGCGTTCTTCGGGATCTCGCCGCGCGAAGCCGTCGCGATGGACCCGCAGCAACGGCTGCTCCTGGAAGTCTGCTGGGAGACGTTCGAGCGCGCCGGGATCGACCCCGCCGCGCTGCACGGCACGCCGGCCGGTGTGTTCGTCGGCCTGACCGACCAGGCCTACGGGGCAGGCGGCGGAGAGGGCGAGGACTACCTGGTCACCGGCGCGGTGTCCAGCGTCGCCTCCGGCCGGATCGCCTACGTCCTCGGCCTGGAGGGCCCGGCCGTCACGGTCGACACGGCGTGCTCGTCGTCGCTGGTGGCCCTGCACCTCGCGGCGCAGTCGCTGCGCTCGGGCGAATGCTCGATGGCGCTCGCCGGCGCGTCGATGGTGATGTCGACGCCGAGCCAGTTCCTCGGCTTCAGCCGCCAGCGCGGCCTCGCACCCGATGGCCGCTGCAAGCCGTTCGCCGCCGCCGCCGACGGGTTCGCCCTCGCCGAGGGCGTCGGCGTCCTGCTGGTGGAGCGGCTGTCCGACGCGCGCCGCCACGGGCACCCGGTGCTCGCGGTGCTGCGCGGCTCGGCGATCAACTCCGACGGCGCGTCCAACGGCCTGACCGCCCCGAACGGCGGGTCCCAGCAACGGGTCATCCGCGCGGCGCTGGCCGGCGCGGGTCTGCGACCGTCCGATGTGGACGTCGTCGAGGCGCACGGGACCGGGACCCCGCTGGGCGACCCGATCGAGGCGCAGGCCCTGATCGCCGCCTACGGGCCCGACCGTGAACGTCCGCTGCTCGTCGGGTCGCTGAAGTCGAACCTCGGGCACACGCAGACCGCGTCCGGCGTCGCCGGTGTGATCAAGATGGTCGAGGCGATGCGGCACGGGCAGCTGCCGAAGACACTGCACCTCGACGAGCCGACCCGAGAGGTGGACTGGTCGTCCGGCGTGGTGGAACTGACGGCCGAGGACCGGGCGTGGCCGGAGACCGGCGCCCCGCGGCGCGCGGGCGTGTCGGCGTTCGGCATCAGCGGCACCAACGCGCACGTGGTCCTGGAACAGGCGCCCGAAGAGGCTCCGGTGGACGCACTGCCGGACACGGTGGGTACCTGGGTGCTGTCGGCCCGCTCCGAGGCGGCCGTGCGCGAGCAGGCCGCGGCGCTGGCGGAGACGGAGCACGGCGTCGCCGAGGTCGGCTGGTCGCTGGCCGGCACGCGGTCGGCGTTCGAGTACCGGGCCGCGGTCGTCGGCGATCGGGACCAGCTCGTGGCCGGGTTGCGCGAGCTGGCCGCCGGGGGTCCCGTGACCACCGGAACCGCGGGCGAGACCGTCTTCGTCTTCCCCGGTCAGGGCGCGCAGTGGGCGGGCATGGCGCTCGGCCTGCTGGACGAGCCCGTCTTCGCCGAGCGGATCGCGGAGTGCGCCGCCGCGCTGGCCCCGTACGTGGACTGGTCGCTGACCGACGTCCTGGGCGACGCGGAGGCCCTGGAACGGGTCGACGTCGTGCAGCCGGCGTCGTGGGCGGTGATGGTGTCGCTGGCCGCGCTCTGGCGGGCGCACGGCGTCGAGCCGGACGCGGTCGTCGGGCACTCCCAGGGGGAGATCGCCGCCGCCGTGGTCGCGGGTGGACTGTCCCTCGAGGACGGTGCTCGGGTGGTGGCGTTGCGCAGCAAGGCGATCGCCGCCGGGCTCGCGGGGCGCGGCGGGATGGCGTGGATCGCGGCCCCGGAGGCAGTCCTCACGCCGCTGCTGGAGCCCTACGACGGCCGGATCTCCGTCGCCGCGGTGAACGGGCCGGGCTCGGTCGTCGTCTCCGGCGAGGTCGAGGCCCTGGAAGCGCTGCTCGCCGAAGCCGGTGACCTGCGGGTCCGCCGGGTCCCGGTGGACTACGCCTCGCACTCGGCCGCGGTCGAAGCGATCGAGGCCGAACTGCGCGAGGCGCTCGCGCCGGTCCGGCCCCGGCCGTCGGCGATCACTTACCTCTCCGGCGTCACCGGTACGCCGGTGGACACCGGAACGCTCGACGCCGGGTACTGGTACCGCAACCTGCGTCAGCCGGTCCGGTTCCACGCCGCCACCAAGACGCTCATCGAAGCCGGACACCGGTTCTTCGTCGAAGTGAGCCCGCATCCCGTGCTCGGTGGCGGCATCGAAGAGACCCTCGACGAGACGGGGGAGAGCGCCGCCGTCGTCGGCACCCTGCGCCGCAACGCGGGCGACCGCCGGCGATTCCTGACCTCACTGGCGCAGCTGTGGGCCCACGGCCACGACGTCGACTGGTCGGTCCGCTATCCGGTCAAGCGCACGGTTCCGCTGCCGACCTACCCGTTCCAGCGGCAACGGTTCTGGCTCGAACCCCGGTCCGCGGCGCCGGTCGTCCGGTCCACAGTGGATGAACTGCGCTACGAGGTCCGCTGGAGTCCCGTGGCCACGCCGCGTGCGGCCACGCTCGACGCCGGCTGGCTGGCCGTGGTGCCCGCCGGGCGCGACTTCCGGGCGCTGCTCGGCCCGGACGTCCGCCTGCTCGAAGTGTCCACTCAGGACCGTGAGGAGCTGGCGGAGCTGCTGGCCGTCGAAGCACCGCCCGCCGGGGTCGTCTCCCTGCTGGCGCTCGACGACGAGCCGCACGCCGACCACCCCGTGCTCACCGCGGGCCTGGCCGGCAACGTCCTGCTCACGCAGGCCCTGGCCGACGCCGGGATCGCCGCCCCGCTGTGGTTCGCGACCCGCGGCGCCGTCTCGACCGGTCCGGGCGAAGCTCTGGTGAACGCTACCCAGGCGATGGCCTGGGGCCTCGGCGGGATCCTCGGGCTCGACCAGCCCGACCGCTGGGGCGGCCTCGTCGACCTGCCGCCCGTCGCCGACGCCACGACCGCCGGCCGGCTCGCGGCCGTCCTCACCGGCCACGACGGCGAAGACCAGGTCGCGCTGCGGCCGTCCGGGGTGTTCGCGAGGCGGCTGACCCGCGCCGCGGCGTCCCCGCCCGTCCGCTGGCGGCCGCACGGCACCGCGCTGGTCACCGGCGGCACCGGCGCGCTCGGCGGGCAGGTCGCCCGCTGGCTCGCCGCGAACGGTGCCGAGCACCTCGTGCTCGTGAGCCGCCAGGGCGAAGACGCGGCTGGGGCCACGGACCTCACGGGCGAGCTGTCCTCGCTCGGGGCGAAGGTGACTGTCGCGGCTTGCGACGTCTCGGACCGCGACGCCCTGCGCGAGCTCCTGGAAGAGCTGCCGCCGGTGAACGCCGTGGTCCACACGGCGGGCGCGGTGGACGTCGAACGCCCGATCACCGCGGTGACCCTGGCCGACTTCGCCGAGCTGGCCGAGGCCAAGGTGCGCGGCGCGCGGAACCTCGACGAGCTGTGCGAGAACCTCGACGCGTTCGTCCTGTTCTCCTCCGGCGCCGGCGTCTGGGGCAACGCGGGCCAGGCGGGTTACGCCGCCGCGAACGCCTTCCTCGACGCGCTGGCCCACCAGCGGCGCGACCGCGGGCGGCCGGCGACGTCGATCGCCTGGGGTGCCTGGGCGGGCGGCGGCATGGTGGACGAGAACGTCGGCGCGCAGCTCGAGCGGCGCGGGGTCCCGATGATGCGGCCCGAACTGGCTGTCACCGCGATCCAGGCATCGGTCGACACGGGCGGTCCGACGAGCGTCGTCGCCGACATCGACTGGGCGAAGTTCACCCCGCTCTACACCGCGTCCCGGCACCGCCCGCTGCTGCGCGAGCTACCCGAAGCGCGGCAGGAGTCCCCTGTGGACACCGGTGGCGACCTGGCGCGGCGGCTGGCTTCCGCGTCGGAGAGCGAACGCGACCGGGTCGTGCTCGACCTGGTCCGCGGCGAGGCAGCCACGGTGCTCGGCTTCCCGGGCCGGGACGCCGTCCGGCCCACGCAGACGCTGAAAGAGCTGGGCTTCGATTCGCTGACCGCGCTCGACCTGCGCAACCGGCTGAGCGCGGCGACCGGCCTGAAGCTGCCCGCGACGCTCGTTTTCGACTACCCGACACCCACCGCCGTCGCGAAGCACCTGCTCGCCGGGCTCGTCGTCGAAGAGACCGCAGCCGACGAGCTGGACCGGATCGAGGCCGCGCTGGCGGCCCTGCCCACCGAACTGGTCACCGCGCGGCTGCGGAAGCTGCTGTGGAAGTGGGACGACAGGGACGACACCGCCGACGACGGCGACGACGACGGCCTGGAACTCGACACCGCGACCGACGACGAGATGTTCGCGGCGATCGACCGAGAACTCGGGATCTCTTGACGTGACCGGAAAACCTTCCCAGGAGCGGACGCAGATGCGCAACGAGGACAAGCTCCGTGACTACCTCAAGCGGGTCACGGCCGATCTGAAGCTGGCCAACCGCCGCCTGCAGGACGTCACCGAGCGCCGCGGGGAACCGATCGCCGTCGTGTCGATGAGCTGCCGGTTCCCGGGCGGGGTCACCGATCCCGAGCAGCTCTGGGACCTGCTCGCCGAGGGCCGCGACGCCGTCTCGCCGTGGCCCGCCGACCGCGGCTGGGACCCGGACCTCTACGACCCCGACCCCGAGCGGATCGGCCGCAGCTACGTGCGCGACGGCTGCTTCCTGACCGACGCCGCGCAGTTCGACCCCGCGTTCTTCGGCATCTCCCCGCGCGAGGCCGTGGCGATGGACCCGCAGCAGCGGCTCCTGCTGGAGACCACCTGGGAGGCCTTCGAGCGCGCGAAGCTCGACGCGGCGGCCCTGCGCGGCAGCTCGACCGGCGTGTTCGTCGGGGCCAGCAACCAGGGTTACGCCGGCGGCCTGGTCACCGCGCCCGAAGGGCTGGAGGGGCTGCTGCTCACCGGTGGTTCGGCCGCCGTGCTGTCCGGCCGGCTCGCCTACACCTTCGGGCTGGAAGGCCCGGCCGTCACCGTCGACACCATGTGCTCGTCGTCGCTGGTCGCCCTGCACCTCGCGGTGTCCGCGCTGCGCAACGACGAGTGCTCGATGGCCCTGGCCTGCGGCGCGACCGTGATGGCCAACCCCCGCAACTTCGTCGAGTTCAGCCGCCAGCGCGGCCTGTCCGCCGACGGCCGCTGCCGCGCCTTCTCCGCCGACGCCGACGGCACCGGCTGGGGTGAGGGCGTCGGCGTCGTGCTGCTGGAACGGCTGTCCGACGCCCGCCGCAACGGCCACCCGGTGCTCGCGGTCATCCGCGGCACCGCGATCAACCAAGACGGCGCGTCGAACGGCCTGACCGCCCCCAACGGGCTTTCGCAGCAGCGCGTGATCGAGGCCGCGCTGGCGAACGCGCGGCTGGCGCCCGAGCAGGTCGACGTCGTCGAGGCGCACGGCACCGGCACCAAGCTGGGCGACCCGATCGAGGCGCAGGCCCTGCAGGCGACCTACGGCCGCGCCCGCGAACGGCCGCTGCTGCTGGGCACGGTGAAGTCGAACATCGGCCACACCCAGGCGGCGTCCGGGGTCGCCGGGGTGATCAAGATGGTCCTGGCCCTGCGCGCGGGTGTCCTGCCGAAGACGCTGTTCGTCGGCGAGCCGACCCCGCACGTGGACTGGACCGCGGGCGCGGTCGCGCTCCTCACCGAGCAGCAGGAGTGGCCCGAGACGGGTGCGCCGCGGCGAGCCGGGGTCTCCTCGTTCGGCGGGAGCGGCACCAACGCGCACGTCGTGCTGGAGGGCGTCACCGACGAGCCCGAGGCCCTCTCGGAGTCCACTGTGGACACGGCGGTGTGGGTGCTGTCGGGGCGTTCCGACGCCGCGCTGAGGGCCCGCGCGTCGGAACTGGCCGAGCTGCGGGACGCGAACGTGGCCGACGTCGGCTGGTCCTTGGCTGCCACGCGCTCGGCGTTCGAGCACCGCGCCGCGGTGGTCGGCCGGGATCTGGCGGCGGGCCTCAGCGAGATCGCCGAATCCGGCACGGCCGCCGGTGGCGCGGTGGTCGGTGGCGAGGCCCAGGTCGTGGGCGGCACCGTGCTGGTCTTCCCCGGCCAGGGCGCGCAGTGGGCCGGGATGGCCGTGGACCTGCTGGCGTCCTCGCCGGTGTTCGCGGCCCGGATGGCCGAGTGCGCCTCGGCTCTGGAGTCCTTCGTGGACTGGAAGCTGACCGACGTCCTCGGTGACGCGGCGGCCCTCGAACGCGTCGACGTCGTCCAGCCGGTTTCGTGGGCGATCATGGTGTCGCTCGCCGCGCTGTGGGCGGCCCACGGCGTCACGCCGGACGCCGTCGTCGGGCACTCGCAAGGCGAGATCGCCGCCGCCGTCGTCGCGGGCGCGCTGTCGCTGTCCGACGGCGCCAAGGTCGTCGCGCTGCGCAGCAAGCTGATCGCGGGACGACTGGCCGGCCTCGGCGCGATGGCGTCGGTCGCCGCGCCTGAAGCGCAGGTCGAGGCGCTGCTCGCGGACGGTGTCTCCATCGCGGCGGTCAACGGGCCCGCGTCCGTGGTGATCTCCGGAGAGATCGCCGCCGTCGAGGAGGTCCTGGCCCGCGCGGAAGCCGACGGACTGCGCGTACGCCGGATCCCGGTGGACTACGCGTCGCACTCCGCCGTGGTCGAGGTCCTCGAAGCCGAACTGCTCGAAGCCCTGGCGGACCTCGAACCCCGCGCCGCGCAGGTCACGTTCGTCTCCAGTGTCACCGGTGAGACCGCCGAGACACTCGACGCGGCCTACTGGTACCGGAACCTGCGGCAGCGCGTGCGGTTCCAGGACGCCACCAGGACCCTCATCGCCGACGGGCACCGGTTCTTCGTCGAATCGAGCCCGCACCCCGTCCTCGGCGGCGGGATCCAGGAGACCCTCGACGACGCGCTCGACCCCGGCTCGGCGGCCGTCGTCGGCACGCTTCGGCGTGGTGAAGGCGGCCTGACGCGGTTCCTGACCTCGGTGGCGCAGCTGTGGACGCAGGGCCACGACGTCGACTGGACGGCCGTCTACCCGGACGCGCGGCCGGTCGCTTTGCCGACATATCCTTTCCAGCGGCAGCGCTACTGGCTCGAGACCCCCGTCGAGACCGCTGAGGCCGACACGGAGTTCTGGAGCGCCGTCGAGGACGGCGCCCTCACCGACGAGCTGGGCGTCACCGCGGAAACGCCGTGGCAGGAGGTGCTGCCCGCGCTGGCGGACTGGCGCCACCGCCGGACCGAGCTGTCCACAGTGGACCAGTGGCGGTACCGGATCACCTGGCACCCGGTCGCCGAGCCGGCGGCCGCGTTGTCCGGCACCTGGCTGGTCGTGAACGCGCCCGACAGCTGCCTCGACGCCCTGGAGAAGGCGGGCGCGGTCGTCCGCACCTTGCGCGTCGACGAGACCGACGACCGTGCGTCGCTGGCCGAGCGGCTGCGCGGCGAGTCCGACGTCGCCGGCGTGCTGTCACTGCTCGCCCTGGACGAGCGGGCCCACGCCACGCACGCGGTGCTCTCCCAGGGACTCGCGGCCAACCTCCTGCTCTCCCAGGCCCTCGGCGACGCCGGGATCACCGCGCCGCTGTGGCTCGCGACGCAGGGGACGGCCGTCGTCGTGCCCGGCGACGAGGCACCGAGCCCGGGCCAGGCGACGACCTGGGGCCTCGGGCGCGTCCTCGCCCTCGAGCACCCCGACCGCTGGGGCGGGCTCGTCGACCTGCCGGAAACCTTGGACGAGCGGGCCGCGGCCCGGCTCTGCGCCGTGCTGACCGGGATCGGCGACGAGGACCAGCTGGCCGTCCGCGACTCCGGGCTGTACCAGCGCCGCCTGCGCCGCGCGCCGGTCGAAGGCACCGCGCCCGAGTGGCGGACGAGCGGCACCGCGCTGATCACCGGCGGCACCGGTGGGCTCGGCGCGCACGTCGCCCGCTGGCTCGTCGGTCGCGGCGCCGAGCACCTCGTGCTCACCAGCCGTCGCGGTCCCGACGCGCCCGGGGCCGCCGAGCTGCGGGAAGAACTGACGGCTCTCGGTGTCGAGGTGACGATCGCCGCGTGCGACGTCACCGATCGCGAGGCGCTGACTGCGCTGGTCAGCGGCCTCACGGACATCCGCACGGTCGTGCACACCGCGGGTGTCGGCCTGCTGGCGCCGCTCGCCGACACGACGTTGCCCGAGTTCGAAGAGGGCGCCCGCGCGAAGCTCGCCGGCGCCCGCCACCTGGACGCGTTGTTCGGCGAGGCCGACCTCGACGCCTTCGTGCTCTACTCGTCCGTCGCCGGCGTGTGGGGCAGTGGCGACCACGGCGCCTACGCCGCCGCCAACGCCTTCGTCGACGCGCTCGCCGAGAGCCGCCGCGCCCGCGGGCTGGCCGGGACCTCGGTCGCCTGGGGCATCTGGGCCGGCGACGGCATGGTATCCGACGTCGTCGCCGACCAGCTCAAGTGGCGCGGGATCCCTTTCATGGCCCCGGAACCGGCGCTGCTCGGGCTCGGCCAGGTGCTCGATCACGACGAGCCGTTCCTGGCCGTCGCCGACATCGACTGGGCGCGGTTCGTTCCGGTCTTCACCGCCGCCCGGCCCCGGCCGTTGCTGTCCGAGGTGCCCGAGGTCGCGGCCGTGCTGGCCGCCGAATCGGAGGTCACCGAGGAGCAGACCGGCGCCGCGGGTGCGTTGCGCGCCAGGCTGTCCGCACTGTCCGAACCGGACCAGGAGCGAGAACTGCTCGGGCTGGTCCGCAAGCACGCGGCCGCCGTGCTCGGGTACGCCGGGCCGGAGGACGTCGACTCCTCCCGCGCGTTCCGGGAGCTGGGCTTCGACTCCCTGACCGCGATCGAGCTGCGCAACCGGCTCACCGCGGCCACCGGCCTGAAGCTGTCCGCCACCCTCGTGTTCGACTACCCGACCGCGACGGCCCTCGCCCGGCACGTCCGCGGCGAAGTCCTCGGGGCTCCGGCGGCGGCTGAGGTCGTCGCGCCGGTCACGGCGACCGACGAACCGCTGGCCATCGTCGGCATGAGCTGCCGGTTCGCCGGGGGCATCGGCAGCCCGCAGCAGCTGTGGGACCTGATGATGGCCGAGGCCGACGCCATCGGCGAGTTCCCCGGCGACCGCGGCTGGCAGCCCGGCACCCTCTACGACGCCGACCCCGACCGCGCCGGCCGCAGCTACACCCGCGCGGGCGGCTTCCTCTACGACGCCGCCGAGTTCGACCCGGGCTTCTTCGGCATCAGCCCGCGCGAAGCCCTCGCGATGGACCCGCAACAGCGCGTCGTCATGGAAGCTTCGTGGGAAGCCTTCGAAGACGCCGGGTTCGACCAGGCCGCCGTCCGCGGCAGCCGCACCGGTGTGTTCGTCGGCGCCAGCGGCCACGACTACGGGCAGCGGCTGCGGGAGGTCCCCGAAGGCGTCGAGGGCCACCTGGTCACCGGCGGCACCGGCAGCGTCACGTCGGGCCGCGTCGCCTACACCTTCGGGCTCGAAGGCCCGGCGGTCACCATCGACACCGGCTGCTCGTCGTCGCTGGTCGCCCTGCACCTGGCCGGCCAGGCGCTGCGGTCGGGGGAGTGCGACCTCGCGCTGGCCGGCGGCGTCGCCGTGATGTCGACCCCGGCGCCGTTCGTCGCGTTCAGCCGCCAGCGCGCGCTGGCCACCGACGGCCGGAGCAAGCCGTTCTCCGCCGAGGCCGACGGCATGGGCCTGGCCGAGGGCGTCGGCATGCTGCTCGTCGAACGGCTTTCCGACGCGAAGCGCAAGGGACACCGCGTGCTGGCGGTGGTCCGCGGCACCGCGACCAACCAGGACGGCGCGTCCAACGGCCTCACCGCCCCGAACGGCCCGTCCCAGCAGCGCGTGATCCGCTCCGCGCTCGCCGCGGCCGGGCTCGAACCGTCCGAAGTGGACGCCGTCGAAGCGCACGGCACGGGCACCACGCTCGGCGACCCGATCGAAGCGCAGGCCCTGCTGGCCACCTACGGCCGCGACCGCGAAGCGCCGCTGTGGCTCGGCTCGGTCAAGTCGAACATCGGGCACAGCCAGGCCGCCGCGGGTGCCGCCGGCGTCATCAAGATGGTCCTGGCCATGCGGCACGGCGTCCTGCCGCGCTCGCTGCACTCGGAGCACCCGTCACCGCACGTCGACTGGTCGTCCGGGGCCCTCGAACTGCTCACCGAGGCCACGCCGTGGCCGGCCAAGCCGGGACCGCGCCGCGTCGGCGTGTCCTCGTTCGGCGTCGGCGGCACCAACGCCCACGTCGTGCTCGAACACGATCCCGCTCCCGAACCCGTCGCCGACCGCGAAGCGGTCGCGGGACCGGTGCCGTGGGTGCTTTCCGCGCGCTCGGCGGCCGGGTTGCCCGCGCAGGCCGAAAAGCTGGCGGCATTCGGCCCCGCGGACATCGCCGACGTCGGCTGGTCGCTGGCCTCGACGCGGACCGCGTTCGAGCACCGGGCCGTGGTGCTCGGCGACGACCGCGAAGCACTGCTGGCCGGCTTGCACGACCTGACCGCCGGGACGCCGAGCGCGTCGGTGGTCACCGGAGTGGCAGGCGCGGTGGGGCGGACGGTGTTCGTCTTCCCGGGCCAGGGAGCCCAGTGGGCCGGGATGGCGGCCGCGCTGCTCGACGAGTCGCCGGTGTTCGCGGAGCGGTTCGCGGAGTGCGCGGCGGCGCTGGAGTCCTTTGTCGACTGGTCGCCTTTCGCCATGTTGTCCTCATTGGACCGGGTCGATGTGGTGCAGCCGATGTCGTGGGCGGTCATGGTTTCGCTGGCCGCGCTGTGGCAGTCGCACGGGGTCTCGCCGGACGCCGTCGTCGGGCACTCCCAAGGCGAGATCGCCGCGGCGGTGGTCGCGGGTGGACTGTCGCTGATGGACGGTGCGCGAGTGGTCGCGTTGCGCAGCAAGGCGATCGCCGCCGGGCTCGCGGGTCGTGGCGGGATGGCGTCGGTCGCGCTCGGCGCCGAGCAGGTCGGAAAGCTCCTGTCCGAGTGGACCGGCCGGATCTCCATCGCCGCGTTCAACAGCCCCTCGTCGACCGTCGTGTGCGGTGACCCCGCGGATCTGGACGAACTGCTCGCCCAGTGCGAGGCCGACGGCGTCCGGGCCCGGCTGATCCCGGTGGACTACGCGTCGCACTCGGTCCACGTCGAGGCGATCGAAGCCGAGTTGCTCGAAGTGCTCGCCCCGATCGAACCGCGGGCCGGCGACGTCCCGTTCTACTCGACGGTGTCGGCCGAGCCGATCGACACCGCGGGGCTGGACGCCGGGTACTGGTACCGCAACCTGCGGCGGCCGGTGCTGTTCACCCAGACCGTCGACGTGCTCGCGGCGCGGGAGCACTCCGTGTTCGTCGAGGTCGGCCCGCACCCGGTCGTCACGTCCGCGATCGCCGACGCCGTGCCCGGCGCCGTCGCCGTCGGCACCCTGCGGCGCGGCGAGGGCGGCTTGGCGCGGTTCCGCACGTCCCTGGCCGAACTGCACGTCCGCGGCGTCGACGTCGACTGGGCGCCGATCTTCCCGGGCGCCGCGACGATCCCGTTGCCGACCTACGCGTTCCAGCACCAGCGCTACTGGCTGGACGTCCCCGCCGCCACCGACCCGCTGGACGACGAGTTCTGGGCCGCCGTCGAGCGGGCCGACTTCGAGACGCTCGCCGCCTGGCGCGACAACCGGCAGGCCAAGTCGACGGTGGACCGCTGGCGGTACCGGGTCGAGTGGACGCCGCTCACCGTGGCGACCGGCACCACCGTGGCGGGCTGGCTCGTCGTCGGACCCGACCCGCACGGTCTCGCCGACGGCCTCGGTGCGCGGCTGCTGGAGCTACCGTCCGAAGTGGACCGGGAGCGGTGGGCCGAGCTGCTTCGCGAGGCGGGACCGTTCGAGGGCGTGCTCTCCCTGCTCGATGGTCTCGTCCCGAACTTGACGCTGCTGCACGCCCTCGGCGACGCGGGCATCGACGCGCCGCTCTGGTGGGCCACCAACGGCGCGGTCAGCACCGGCGACGCGGACCCGATCCGCGCCGCCGAGCAGGCGCTGACCTGGGGCTTCGGCCGGATCGCGGCCATGGAGTACCCGCAGCGTTTCGGCGGTCTCGTCGACCTCCCGGCCGACCTCGACGCTCGCGCGATCGCCCGGCTCGCCGCCATCCTCGGCGCGCCCGGGCCCGAGGACCAGGTCGCGGTGCGCGCCTCCGGCGTCTTCGGCCGCCGGCTCGTCCGAGCGGAACCGGCTCGGGGCACGACGACGCCGTGGCAGGCGTCCGGCACGGTGCTGCTCACCGGCGGTACCGGCGGGGTCGGCCCGCACCTCGCCCGCTGGCTCGCCCGGGCGGGCGCCGAGCGGCTGGTGCTGACCAGCCGGCGCGGCCGGGACCTCCCCGAGCTGACCGCCGAACTGGCCGACCTCGGCACCGAGCTGACCGTCGCGACCTGCGACGTCGCCGACCGCGACCAGCTGGCCGAACTCCTCTCCGGGCTGCCGGACTTGACCGCGGTGGTGCACGCCGCCGCGGTGCTCGACGACGGCGTCCTCGACGGCCTCACCGCCGAGCGGATCGCGAACGTCCTGCGCCCCAAGGCCGACGCCGCGCGGCACCTGCACGAACTGACCGCGGACCGCGACCTCTCGGCGTTCGTCCTGTTCTCTTCGCTGGCGGGCACGCTCGGCGGCCCGGGACAGGCGAGCTACGCCGCGGCCAACACCTACCTCGACGCGCTCGCCCGCGAGCGCCGCGCCGCCGGCCTGCCCGCGACCGCGGTGGCGTGGGGCGCGTGGAGCGGCGGCCGGGGGGAAGGCCTGGCCGCGCAAGGCCTGCCCGCGATGGACCCCGAGCCGGCCCTGCTCGCCCTGCAACAGGCCCTGGACTCCGGGGAGACCGTGCTCGCGATCGCGGACATCCGCTGGGACCGCTACCGCAAGACCCTCGCCCAGGGCCGGCCGAGTGCCGCGCTGCTGGGGATCCCCGAAGCGGCCGCGCCGGAAGCTGCCGATACCGGCTGGGGCCGGCGCCTGGACGGTCTGGGCGAAGACGAGCAGCACCGGCTGGTCCTGGAGCTGATCCAGGCCCAGGCCGCGGTGGCGCTCGGCTACCCCGGGCCCGAGTCGATCGAGCCCGGCCGCGCCTTCCGCGACCTCGGCTTCGACTCGCTCACCGCCGTCGACCTGCGCAACCGTCTAGGTGAAGTCACCGGCCTGCGGCTGCCGGTCACGCTCGTCTTCGACCACCCGACCGCCGTCGCGCTCGCCGGGCACGTCCGGCGCGAACTGGTGGGCGGCGAGGTGGCGGAAACCGCCGCCCCGGTGGTGGCGGGCACCGACGAACCGATCGCCATCGTCGCGATGTCCTGCCGCTACCCCGGCGGCGTGACCGATCCCGATGCCCTGTGG
Source organism: Amycolatopsis sp. cmx-4-37 (assembly GCA_049998055.1). GTDB lineage: Bacteria > Actinomycetota > Actinomycetes > Mycobacteriales > Pseudonocardiaceae > Amycolatopsis. The sequence goes on from JAEBEK010000019.1 coordinate 91,474, forward strand.
CGGCTCGTCGCCGACGGCGTCGACGCGGTCGGGGAGTTCCCGGCCGACCGCGGCTGGGACGTCGACGGGCTCTTCGACCCCGACCCGGACAAGCCCGGCACGTTCTACACGCGCGGGGGCGGCTTCCTGCACGACGCGGCCGAGTTCGATCCCGCGTTCTTCGGGATCGCCCCGCGCGAGGCACCCGCGATCGACCCGCAGCAGCGGCTGCTGCTGGAGACGTCGTGGGAGGCCGTCGAGCGCGCCGGCATCGACCCGGCGCTCCTGCGCGGCAGCCGGACCGGCGTGTTCGTCGGCTCCAACTACCACGACTACGGCGCCCGGGTGCGGCACGCGCCCGGCGAATTCGAGGGACACCTCGCGACCGGCAGCGCGGGCAGCGTCGCCTCCGGCCGGATCGCCTACACCTTCGGCCTGGAAGGCCCGGCGATCACGGTCGACACGGCGTGCTCGTCGTCGCTGGTCGCCTTGCACTGGGCGGTCAAGGCCCTGCGCTCCGGCGAGTGCGACCTCGCGCTGGCCGGCGGCGTCACGGTGATCTCCTCGGTCGACACGTTCGTCGAGTTCAGCCGGCAGCGCGCGCTGTCGCCGGACGGCCGGTGCCGCGCGTTCTCCGCGGACGCCGACGGCGCGGGCTGGGCCGAGGGCGTCGGCATGGTGCTGGTGGAACGGCTTTCCGACGCGCAACGCCGCGGGCACCCCGTGCTGGCGGTCGTGCGGGGCAGCGCGGTCAACCAGGACGGCGCGTCCAACGGCATGACCGCGCCGAGCGGACCGGCGCAGCAGCGGGTCATCCGCGCGGCGCTGGCCGACGCGGCCCTCAAACCGTCCGAAGTGGACGCCGTCGAGGCACACGGGACGGGCACCACGCTGGGCGACCCGATCGAAGCGCAGGCGCTCATCGCCACCTACGGGCAGGACCGGGAACGGCCGCTGTGGCTGGGTTCGGTGAAGTCCAACATCGGGCACACCCAGGCCGCGTCCGGCATCGCGGGCGTGATCAAGATGGTGCAGGCGCTGCGCAACGGCGTCCTGCCGCGGACGCTGCACGCCGAGACCCCGTCGCCGCACATCGACTGGTCCGCCGGGCAGGTCCGGCTGCTGTCGGAGCCGGTCGAGTGGGCCGCGAACGGCCACCCGCGCCGCGCCGCGGTGTCCTCGTTCGGGGTCAGCGGCACCAACGTGCACACGATCCTCGAAGAGGCTCCCGCGTCGAATGAACCGGCCGAAGTCGTTACGCCGCAACGATTCACCGTCTGGCCGGTGTCGGCCCGGTCCGAAGCCGCGCTGCGCGGCCAGGCCCGGCGGCTGCTGGACGCGACCGAGTCCGAAGTGGACGCGGCCGACATTGCCCGTTCCCTGGCCGCCCGCGCGAAGTTCGGCCATCGCGCGGTGGTCGTCGGCGAGCACCTCGGCGAACTGCGCGACGGGCTGGCCGCGCTGGCCGCGGACCGGCCCGCCGCCGGCCTGCGGCAGCACGTCGCCCGCTCCGGCCGGACGGCGTTCCTGTTCACCGGCCAGGGCGCGCAGCGGCTCGGCATGGGCCAGGAGCTGTACGCGCGGTTCCCGGTCTTCGCCGACGCCTTCGACGCGGTCTGCGCGCACTTCGAGCTGCCCTTGCGTGACGTCGTCTTCGGCGACGACGCCGCCCGGCTCGACCGGACCGGCTTCACCCAGCCCGCGCTGTTCGCGGTCGAGGTGGCGTTGTTCCGGCTCCTCGAATCCTGGAACGTCCGCGCGGACTTCCTCGCCGGCCACTCGATCGGCGAGCTGGCCGCGGCGCACGTCGCCGGAGTGCTTTCCCTTGCCGACGCGGCGAAGCTCGTCGCCGCGCGCGGCCGGTTGATGGAGGCCCTGCCGGAGGGCGGAGCGATGGTGGCGATCGGCGTTCCCGAGGCCGAAGTCGTCCCGCTGCTCGACGAACGCGTGTCGCTGGCCGCGGTGAACGGGCCCGAAGCCGTGGTCGTCTCGGGGGAGACCGAAGCCGTGCTGGCGCTCAAGGAGCACTTCGCGGCACTGGGCCGCAAGACCAAGCGATTGGCCGTCTCGCACGCGTTCCACTCGCCGCTGATGGACCCGATGCTCGCCGAGTTCGCCGCGGTCGCCGAGGGCCTCACCTACCAGCAGCCGCGGATCCCGATCGTGGCGGCCGGAGACGTCGCGACGCCGGAGTACTGGGTGCGGCACGTGCGGGAAGCCGTCCGGTTCGCCGACGGCCTCCGCGAGCTGGCCGCGGCAGGCGTGCACCGGTTCGTCGAGCTGGGGCCGGACGCGGTGCTCGCCGCGCTCGTCCCGGACTGCGCCGGACCGGCCGAGCTGAGCGTGGGATCGGTGCTGCGCCAGGGACACGACGAGGAGCGGTCACTGCTGATGGCCCTCGCCGGGCTGCACACCGCCGGCGCCGACGTCGACTGGGCCGCGGTGCTCACCGGCGGCCGGCACGTCGAACTGCCGACGTATGCGTTCCAGCGCGAGCGGTACTGGCTCGACGTCCCGGCCGTGGCCGGTGACGTCACCGGCGCCGGGCTCAGCGAAACCGGGCACCCGCTGCTGGGCGCGTCGGTCTCGCTCGCCGGTTCGGACGGCGCGCTGTTCACGAGCCTGCTTTCGGCGTCGAGCCACCCGCTGCTCGCGCAGCACGTCGTGCTCGGCAGCGTGCTGCTGCCCGGGACGGCGTTCATGGAACTGGCCGTGCACGCGGCGGACAAGGTCGGCTGCGAACGCGTCGAGGAGCTGACCCTCGCCGCGCCGCTGGTGCTGCCGGAGACCGGCGGGGTCCGGCTGCAGGTCGCGGTCGGCGGGCCCGACCGGTTCGGCACCCGCTCGATCGACATCTACTCCCGCGCCGGCGAGGCCATGGAGGACGAGCCGTGGACCACGCACGCCAGCGGCACGCTCGCGGCGACCGCCGCCCCCGCGGCCGGTGACCTGACCGGGGCCTGGCCGCCGGCCGGCGCCGAGCCGATCGACCTCGACGGCCTCTACGACCGCATCGCGGCCAACGGGTTCGCCTACGGGCCCGCCTTCCAGGGCCTGCACCGGGCCTGGCGCGTCGGCGACGAGATCTTCGCCGAGGTCGACCTGCCGGCGGAGGAGCGGGCGGAGGCCGAACGCTTCGGCCTGCACCCGGCGCTGCTGGACGCGGCCCTGCACACCGTGGCCCTGCGCGACGAAAGCCGGGCGGTGCTGCCGTTCGCGTGGTCGGGGGTGACCCTGCACGCCGGCGGCGCGTCCGCGCTGCGGGTGCGCGTCACCGGGCAGGGCGACGACACGGTGGCCCTGGCGGTCGCCGACCAGGACGGCCTGCCGGTGGCCACCATCGGCTCGCTCACGCTGCGGCCGGTCTCGGCCGAACAGCTCGACGTCGCGCGGTCGGCGTACCACGAATCGCTGTTCCGGGTGGGCTGGGTGATGGCCCCGATCACCCCGGTCAGCCACTCGGCGGCCGAACGCTGGGCGGTCGTCGGGCACGACGTCGGCGTCCGCGTCACGAAGGCGCTCGGCACGGCGGGCGTCCCGGTGGAGTCCTACCCCGACTTCGACGCGCTGGGCGCGGCGGTGGCGGCGGGTGCCCCGGTGCCCGAGGTCGTCGTGATGACCAGCGGGCCGCAGGAGGACCAGGACGTCGCACGCGCCGTCCGGACCGCGACGCACGGCGCGCTGGAGCAGGTGCAGGGGTGGCTGGCGAGCGAGCGGTTCGCCGGCTCGCGCCTGGTGTTCGTCACCCGGGGCGCGATCGCGACGCGGGTCGGCGAAGGCATCACCGACCTCGCGACGGCGGCGGTCGTCGGCCTGGTCCGCTCGGCGCAGTCGGAGAACCCCGGCCGGTTCGTGCTGGTCGACCTCGACGACCGCGAAGTCTCCTACGCGGCGCTCCCGTCCGCCGTGGCCTGCGGCGAACCGCACGTCGCGGTCCGGATCGGCGCGATCCAGGTGCCGCGGCTGGCGCGCGTCCCGGCCACCAGCCCGGCGCCGGTGCCCGAGTGGGACCCCGAGGGCACGGTGCTGATCACCGGCGCGACCGGGACGCTCGGCACGCTCGTCGCCCGGCACCTGGTGACCGCCCGCGGCGCCCGGCGGCTGGTGCTGACCAGCCGCCGCGGACCGGCCGCGGAAGGGGCACGTGAGCTGGTCGACGAGCTGACGGCGTGGGGCGCGGACGTCACCATGGCCGCCTGCGACGTCGCCGACCGGGATTCCCTGGCCGCGCTGCTGGCGGCGGTGCCCGCCGAGCACCCGCTGACGGCGGTGGTGCACACGGCCGGCGTCCTCGACGACGGCGTCGTGTCGGCCCTGACCACCCGCCAGCTGGACACGGCGCTGCGGCCCAAGGTCGACGCGGCCTGGCACCTGCACGAGCTGACCGCCGGGATGAACCTCGCCGGGTTCGTCGTGTTCTCGTCGCTGGCCGGCACGTTCGGCGGCACGGGCCAGGCGAACTACGCGGCGGCCAACGCGTTCCTCGACGCGCTGGCGCACGTGCGCCGGGCGCAGGGGCTGCCGGGGCTGTCGCTGGCGTGGGGCCTGTGGGCCGAGCGCAGCGGCATGACCGGCAAGCTCGGCGAGGCGGATCTGTCGCGCCTGGCCCGCGGCGGTGTCGAGCCGATGCCGTCGGAGGAGGGGCTGGACCTGTTCGACGTGGCCTGCACCCTCGACGAGGCGGTGCTGCTGCCGGTGCGGCTGGTCGTGGAGGCGATGCGCGACCGCGTCGGCGAAGACGCGATCCCGGTCATCCTCCGGAGCTTGATCCGCACCCCGGTCCGCCGAGCGGTCCGGGCTTCCGCGGCCCCGGCCGATCCGGTGGACAGCCTGACCCACCGGCTGGCGGGAATGTCGGAGGCCGAGCGCGACGGAGCATTGCTGGACCTGGTCCGCACCCACGCGGCGACGGTCCTGGGTTACGCGGGCCCGGACGCGATCGAGCCGGACCGAGGGTTCCTGGAGCTGGGCTTCGACTCGCTGAGCGCGGTGGAGCTGCGCAACCTCCTGGGCGCGGCCACGGGCCTGCGCCTCCCGGCGACGCTGCTGTTCGACTACCCGTCGACGACGGTGCTGGTGGAGTACTTGCGGTCCGAGCTGGTCCCGGACGTCCCGGCGGCGATCCTCCCGGCGCTGGCGGAGCTGGACCGGGTGGAGTTCGCATTGCCGGAGCTGTTGGCGGACTCTTCGGCCCGGGCGACGTTGGGCACGCGGTTGCAGGAGCTGCTGGCCCGGGTGAACGGCGCCGGTCCGGTCACCGCGGTCGAGCAGCGGCTGGAGTCGGCGACGGACGACGAAATGTTCGCCCTGATCGACGAGCTGGACCTCGACTGACCCACCAGGCGGTCCCCACCCATCCCTGGGGGCTGACCCCGGTCCAGTCTATCGGCCGTGCCCGACGGAACCGGCGGAGAAGGGGATTTCGGGCGCGGTTGTCCACAACCGGGCCGGCCTGGGGACAGAGCCGCCGAGGGCTGGCCCGCGGCAGCTTCCCGGCCGACCCGCGGCAGCTCACCGGCGGCTCACCGGCGTCGCGAATGACTCATTCGGGGCGCCGGAGGTCCCCCATGACCCATTCGCGACCTCGCCGGAGCAGCCCGCCCAGGCCACCGAGAGCCGCGACGGCATGAACGACTCGTTCATGTCGCCGGACGGCAGGGTCCCGGCAAAGTCGCGTTGCTGGGCGGGATGTCATGAACGAGTCGTTCATGACGCTGGACGTCATGAACGACTCGTTCATGACGTCGCCAACCCCTGCCGAACGTCGCGAATGACTCATTCGCGACACCCGAATCCGCGCGCGGCCGTGACCTGCCGGGGCCCTGTCGCCGGACATGAACGAGTCGTTCACAACGCGGCCCGCGCGGAAGGGACCGCGAAGTCTAGGGATTTGCGGGTCCCCCCTGCGTTTCACTCGAGGCGACCACGCTGTGAACCTGGAGGTACCTGGTGGCACTGTCTTCGGACAAGGACAAGGACAAGGTCGTCGAAGCGCTCCGGGCGTCCTTGCGGGACAACAAGCGGCTGCGGGAGCAGAACGACCGGCTCGCGGCCGCCGCCAGGGAACCGATCGCCGTCGTCGCGATGAGCTGCCGCTTCCCCGGCGGCGTCACCTCCCCTGAACAGCTGTGGGAACTCCTGCGCACCGGCACCGACGCCATCGGAAGCTTCCCCGCCGACCGGCACTGGACCGCCGAGGAACTCGCCGGCAGCAACACCGCCGAGGGCGGCTTCCTCGACCGAGCCGGTGACTTCGACCCCGGCTTCTTCGGCATCTCGCCCCGCGAAGCCCTCGCCATGGACCCGCAGCAGCGCCTGCTCCTCGAAGTCTCTTGGGAGACCTTCGAACGCGCCGGGCTGGACCGAAAAATGCTGCAAGCCAGCGACACCGGCGTCTTCATCGGCTGCAGCAACCAGGCCTACGGCTCCACCGACCTCGACGCCCTGCCCGACGAGGTCCGCGGCCACCTGCTCACCGGCAGCGCCGTGTCCGTCGCGTCCGGCCGGATCGCCTACACCTTCGGCCTCGAAGGCCCCACCGTCACCGTCGACACCGCCTGCTCGTCCTCGCTCGTCGCGCTGCACCTCGCCGTGCAGGCGCTGCGCGCGGGGGAGTGCTCGATGGCGCTCGCGGGCGGCGTCACCGTGATGGCCACGCCCGCCGTGTTCGTCGAGTTCACCAGCCAGGGCGGGGTTTCCGCGTCCGGGCGCTGCCAGTCGTTCGCCGACACCGCCGACGGCACCGGCTGGGGCGAGGGCGCCGGCGTGCTGCTCGTCGAGCGGCTCTCCGACGCCCGCAAGAACGGCCACCCGGTCCTCGCCGTCCTGCGCGGCTCCGCGGTCAACTCCGACGGCGCCTCCAACGGCCTCACCGCCCCCAACGGCCTGTCGCAGCAGCGCGTGATCCGCGCGGCTCTCGCGAACGCCGGCTTGGCACCGTCCGAAGTGGACGTCGTCGAAGCGCACGGCACCGGCACCACGCTCGGCGACCCGATCGAGGCGCAGGCCCTCCTGGCCACCTACGGCCGGGACCGCGAGCACCCGCTCCGGCTCGGCTCGATCAAGTCGAACATCGGGCACACCCAGGCCGCCGCCGGCGTGGCCGGGGTGATGAAGATGGTTCTGGCCCTGCGCCACGGCGAACTGCCCCGCACGCTGCACGTCGCCGAGCCGTCGACTCAGGTCGACTGGACGCGCGGCTCGGTCGAGCTGCTGACCGAGCACACCGCCTGGCCCGAGACCGGCGCACCTCGCCGCGCCGGGGTTTCCTCGTTCGGCGTCGGCGGCACCAACGCCCACGTCGTCCTCGAAGCCGCCGAGCCCGCGCCGAAAAAATCCGAAACGCCGCAGGGACCGACCACGTGGGTGCTGTCCGCCCGAACCGCCGAAGCCCTGCGCGAGCAGGCCGATCAGCTGCGCAAGCGGGTCACCGACCAGAGCCCGGGTGACGTCGGCCTGACGCTGGCCACCGCCCGCACCGCCTGGGAACACCGCGCCGCCGTGGTCGGCGACACCGTCGAAGAACTGGTCCGCGGCCTGACCGCGGTCGCGGACGCGACGCCGTCGGCCGAGGTCGTCCGGGGCGTCGCCACGCCGCCGGGCAAGACGGCCTTCGTCTTCCCCGGCCAGGGCGCGCAGTGGGCCGGGATGGCCGTCGGCCTGCTCGACGAGCCAGTCTTCGCGGACCGGATGGCCGAGTGTGCCGCCGCGCTGGCGCCGCACGTGGACTGGACCCTGACCGACGTCCTCGGCGACGCGGACGCCCTCGCCCGGGTCGACGTCGTGCAGCCGGCCTCCTGGGCCGTGATGGTCTCGCTCGCCGCGCTGTGGCAGTCGGCGGGCGTACGACCCGGCGCCGTCGTCGGCCACTCCCAAGGCGAGATCGCGGCCGCGGTCGTCGCGGGTGGACTGTCCCTCGAGGACGGTGCCCGCGTGGTCGCGCTGCGGAGCAAGCTCATCGCCGAGGTGCTCGCGGGCCGGGGCGGGATGGCCTCGGTCGCGCTGCCCCTCGCCGAGACCACCGCGCGGCTGGACGAGCGGATCAGCGTCGCGGCGGTCAACGGCCCCGGCTCGGTCGTGCTCTCCGGCGAGCCGGAAGCGCTCGACGAGCTGATCGAAACTGTTGTCGCCGAAGGAATCCGCGCCCGTCGTATCCCGGTGGACTACGCGTCCCACTCCGCGCACGTGGAAGCCATCGAGGACGCCCTGCTCACCGCGCTCGCCCCGATCACCCCGCGCGAAGCCGGGATCCCGCTGCACTCCTCGGTGCTCGGCGAGCGGATCGACACCGCCGCGATGGACGCCGGCTACTGGTACCGGAACCTGCGTCGGACGGTCCTGTTCGACACGGCCCTGCGCGGCCTCGCCGAGGCGGGGTTCACCACGTTCGTCGAGGTCAGCGCCCATCCCGTGCTGGCCGCCGCCGTCGAGGAAACCCTGGACGAGCCCGTCGTCGTCGGGTCGCTGCGCCGCGGGGAAGGCGGCTTGCCGCGCTTCCTGACGTCGCTGGCGGAGCTGTGGAGCCGCGGCGCGCCGGTCGAGTGGGCCGGGCTCTTCCCCGGCGCGCGGCTCGTCGACCTGCCCACCTACCCCTTCCAGCGTGAACGCTACTGGCTGACCGCCGCCGAAAAGGCGGCGGGCGCGGCCGACGAGCAGTTCTGGTCCGCAGTGGACAGTGGCGACGCCGACGGGCTCGCGGCTTCGCTGGACGTGGACGCGACGGCGCTCGCCGACGTCCTGCCCGGCCTCGCCCAATGGCACAAGCGCCGCACCGAACAGTCCGTTGTGGACAACTGGCGCTACCGGATCACCTGGCAGCCCATGTTGCCGTCCGAAGTGGACCTGAGTGGACGCTGGCTGGTCGTCGCCCCCGCCGGATACCCGGCCGGCGACCTCGTCGACGGCCTGGCCGCACACGGCGCCGAGCCGGTCCTGCTCACCGTCGAGCCCGGCGCCCCGCTCCCGGAGCTGCCCACCGAAGGTTTCACCGGTGTCCTGTCCTTGCTGGCCTTCGCCGAAGACGGCCTCTACGCCACCATCGAGCTGGTCCGAACGGTGGCCGCGCCGCTGTGGCTGCTGACTCGCGGCGCCGTCTCGACCGGCCGCTCCGACCGGCTGACCAGCCCGGACCACGCCCGGATCTGGGGCTTGGGCCGGGTCGTGGGCCTGGAACACCCGGACCGCTGGGGCGGCCTGATCGACCTGCCCGAAGTCCTCGACGACCGCGCGTCCGGCCGCTTGGCCCGGGTGCTCGCCGACGCGCGCGAGGACCAGCTCGCGATCCGCGCGTCCGGCGTGCTGGCCCGCCGCCTGGTCCCCGCACCGCTCACCCGGCCGGCCCGCGAATGGCGCACGAGCGGCACCGCGCTGATCACCGGCGGCACCGGGGCGCTGGGCGCGCACGTGGCGCGCTGGCTGGCCGGCGCGGGGGCCGAGCACCTCGTCCTGACCAGCCGCCGGGGCCCCGACGCGGACGGCGCCGCCGAGCTGCGAGACGAGCTGACGGCGCTCGGCGTCGAGGTGACCATCGCCGCCTGCGACGTCGCCGACCGCGACGCGCTGGCCGCCCTGCTCGCCGGCATCGAGCCCCGGACCGTCGTGCACGCGGCCGGGGTGGGCCGCTCGGCCGCCCTCGCCGACACCGACCGCGCCGAAGTCGCCGACACGCTGCGTGCGAAGGTCGAGGGCGCCGCGAACCTCGACGCCCTGCTCCCGGGGGACCTCGACGCGTTCGTGCTGTTCTCCTCCAACTCCGGCGTCTGGGGTGGCGGCGGCCAGGCCGCCTACGCCGCGGCCAACGCCTACCTCGACGCCCTCGCGCAGCACCGCCGCGACCGCGGCCTGACGGCGACGTCGGTGGCGTGGGGAGCGTGGGCGGGCGCGGGCATGACCGGGGACGACTCGGGGGAGCAGCTGCGCCGCCGCGGTATCCGCGCGATGGACCCCGCGCTCGCGCTCACCGTGCTGAGCCAGGCGCTCGACGCGGACGAAACCTTCCTGTCCGTCGCCGACATGGACTGGTCCCGGTTCGCCCCCGCCTTCACCGCGGCCCGCCCGCGGCCCCTGCTCGACGAGCTGCCCGGGGTCCGCGACGCCCTCGAGGCCGGGCCGGTCGAGGCCGATTCTTCCCTGGCGCAACGGCTTTCGAGTCTCACCGAGTCAGCGCGGGCGGACGCCCTCCTGGACCTCGTGCGCGCCGAGACCGCCGCCGTCCTGGGTTACCCCGGGCCGGGCTCGGTCGAGCCGGACCGGGCCTTCCGCGACCTGGGCGTCGACTCCCTGATCGCCCTGGAAGTGCGCAACCGGCTCGTCGCGGCGACCGGGCTCAAGCTGCCCGCCGTCGTGCTCTTCGACCACCCGGACCCGCGGCGGCTCGCCGCGCTGCTGGGTCGCAAGCTGCTCGGCGCCGGCCCCGTGGCCGCCGCGCAGCTTGTGTCCCCAGTGGACTCCGACGAGCCGATCGCCATCGTGTCGATGGCGTGCCGCCTGCCCGGCGGCGTGCGCTCACCCGAGGACTTGTGGGACCTGGTTTCCGCGGGCGCCGAGGGCCTGTCGGCCTTCCCCGTGAACCGGGGCTGGGACGACAGCGTCGTCGGCGGGGTGGGCGGGTTCGTCCACGACGCCGACGAGTTCGACGCCGGCTTCTTCGGGATCTCCCCCCGGGAAGCGGTGGCGATGGACCCGCAGCAGCGGCTGCTGCTGGAGAGCGCGTGGGAGGTCTTCGAGCGCGCCGGGATCGACCCGCGTTCGCTGCGCGGCAGCGCGGCCGGCGTGTTCGTCGGCTGCGGCACGCAGGGTTACGCGACCGGCCACGCCGAGGCGGCGGAGGAGGTCGAAGGGCACCTGCTCACCGGGAACGCCGGGGCGGTGGTGTCCGGGCGGGTGTCCTATGTGCTCGGTCTCGAAGGCCCCGCGGTGACCGTCGACACGGCGTGCTCGTCGTCGCTGGTGGCGCTGCACCTGGCCGCCCAGTCGGTCCGCTCCGGCGAGTCGTCGATGGCGGTGGCCGGCGGCGTGACGGTGATGGCGACGCCGGGTGCCTTCCAGGAGTTCGCCAAGCAGGGCGGCCTGGCCGCTGACGGCCGGTGCAAGGCCTTCGCCGACGCGGCGGACGGCACCGGCTGGGGCGAGGGGGTCGCGCTGGTCCTGGTCGAGCGCCTGTCGGACGCGCGGCGGCTCGGCCACCCGGTGCTCGCGCTGCTGCGCGGTTCGGCGATGAACCAGGACGGCGCGTCGAACGGCCTGAGCGCCCCGAACGGCCCGTCGCAGCAGCGCGTGATCCGCGCGGCACTGGCGAACGCGGGCCTGGCCCCGTCCGATGTGGACGCCGTCGAGGCGCACGGCACGGGTACGGCACTGGGTGACCCGATCGAGGCGCAGGCGCTGCTGGAGACCTACGGCCAGAACCGCGAGCGGCCGCTGTGGCTCGGTTCGGTGAAGTCCAACGTGGGCCACACACAGGCCGCGTCGGGTGCGGTCGGCGTGCTCAAGATGGTCCTCGCGCTGCGCGGCGGAACGCTGCCGAAGACGCTGCACGTGGACCGGCCGTCGGACCGGGTGGACTGGACGTCCGGCGAAGTCCGGCTGCTGACGGAGGCCCAGGACTGGCCATCGGGCACCCGGCCGCGTCGCGCGGGGGTGTCGTCGTTCGGGGTCAGCGGGACCAACGCGCACGTCATCATCGAGGAGCCGCCCGCGGTTCCGGACGTCCACAGTGCACCGTCGGCAGGTGTCGTGCCGTGGGTGTTTTCCGGCCGGACCGAGCAGGCGGTGCGTGACGCCGTTCGCGGGCTGCCGGACGGTGACCCGGCCGACATCGCGCTGGCGCTGGCCGCGCGTACGTCCTTCGAGTACCGGACCGTGGTCGTGGGCGACGGTCGCGACGACCTGCTCGCCGGGCTCGCCGCGGCGGCTCCCGGACTGGCGGAGCCGGGCAAGACGGCGTTCCTGTTCTCCGGCCAGGGTTCGCAGCGCGTCGGGATGGGTGCGGAGCTGTACGAGCGGTTCCCGGTGTTCGCGGACGCGTTCGACGCGGTGTGCGCGCTGGTCGATGCGGAGCTGGACCGGCCGTTGCGCGAGGTGGTCTTCGGGGATGCTTCGCTGCTGGACCGGACCGGGTACACGCAGCCTGCCTTGTTCGCGGTCGAGGTGGCGTTGTTCCGGCTGCTGGAGTCGTGGGGCGTGGTCCCGGACCACGTCGCCGGGCACTCGATCGGCGAGGTGGCCGCGGCGCACGTCGCCGGGGTGCTGTCCCTCGAGGACGCTTGCCGACTGGTGACGGCCCGGGCGGGCCTGATGCAGGCGCTGCCCGGTGGCGGCGCGATGCTGGCCGTGCAGGCCACCGAAGACGAGGTCACCGCCGTGCTGGGGGACGGCGCCGGGCTGGCCGCGGTGAACGGGCCCGAGGCCGTGGTCGTGTCCGGCGAGGCCGACGCGGTAGCGGTGGTGGAGCGGCACTTCGCCGGGCTGGGCCGGAAGGTCCGGCGGCTCACGGTGTCGCACGCGTTCCACTCCGCGCTGATGGACCCCATGCTGGACGAGTTCGCCCGCGTGGCCGGCTCACTGTCCTTCGCCGCGCCGAAGATCCCGGTGGTGTCCACTGTGTCCGGTCGGCTCGCCGGAGCCGAAATCCTGACCCCGGAGTACTGGGTGCGTCAGGTCCGCGAGCCGGTGCGGTTCGCCGACGCGTGCACCGCGCTCGCCGGGCTCGGCGTCACGCGGGGCCTGGAACCCGGACCCGACGGCGTGCTCTCGGCGCTGGCCGCGTTCCCCGCGCTTCCGTTGCTGCGCAAAGACCGTGCCGAGTACCCGAGCCTGCTGGCCGCGCTGGCCGACGTGCACACGCGGGGCCACACCGTCGACTGGCGGGCGGTCCTGCACGCGGCGCACCCCGGCCGTCCCGGCGGGGCCGTCACCCTGCCGACCTATCCGTTCCAGCGCACGCGCTACTGGCTGGAGACCCGGCCGGCGCCGGACGCACGGTTCTGGGCCGCCGTCGAAAGCGGCGACCTCGAGGCCCTGACGGCCTGGCGTGAGCGTGGCCAGGCCCCGGCCGGCCAGTACGAAATCACCTGGCAGCCCGTCGCCGACCCCGGCCGGGGCACGCTTCCCGGCCGGTGGCTCGCGGTCGTGCCCGCGGGCGCGGGCCCGCAGCTGTTCGACGACGTCCTCGAAGTCACGCCCGAGGACGATCGGGCCTCCCTCGCCGCGCGCCTGCGGGGCCGGGAACTCACCGGTGTCGTGTCTACTTTGGACCTCGAAGGCCAGTTAGCGTTGGTCCAGGCGCTCGGCGACGCGGAGATCGACGCGCCGCTGTGGTGCGTCACGCGGGGCGCGGTCGCCGCGGCCGAAGGGGAGGTGCCGGATCCGGCGCAGGCGATGGTCTGGGGATTCGGGCGCACGGTCGCGCTGGAGCACCCGCACCGCTGGGGCGGCCTCGTCGACCTGTCCGCCGACGCCGACGAGGAGACGTTCCGGACGATCCTCGGCGGCGCGACCGGCGAAGACCAGGTCGCCGTCCGCGGGACGCGGGTACTGGCCCGCCGGCTCGTCCGGCGCACCTCACGGCCGGCCACCCCGTGGCAGCCGAGCGGCACGATCCTGATCACCGGCGGCACCGGCGCTCTCGGGAAGCACGTCGCGCGCTGGCTGGCCGGCGCCGGGGCCGAGCGGCTCGTCCTGACGAGCCGCCGGGGCCCCGACGCACCGGGTGCCGACGACCTCGAAGCCGAGCTGATCGGGCTCGGCGTCCGGGTCGACGTCCTGGCCTGCGACGTCACCGACCGCGCCGCGCTCGAAGCCACCCTCGAGTCCGTCGGCGACCTGACCGCCGTCGTGCACACCGCGGGCGTGCTGGCCGACGGCGTCCTCGAAGCCCTCACCCCGGAACGCCTGGCCGAGGTCGTCGCGGCCAAGGCCGTCGCCGCCCGGCACCTGCACGAACTCACCGCCGGGCTGGAAGCGTTCGTCCTCTTCTCCTCCTGCGCGGGCACCTTCGGCGCGGCCGGCCAGGGCAACTACGCCGCCGCGAACGCCTACCTCGACGCCCTCGCCGAACAGCGGAGGGCCCAGGGGCTGGTCGCGACGTCGATCGCGTGGGGACCGTGGGCCGACGGCGGGATGGCCGCCGCGGCCGCCGCCGAGGACCACCTCGGCCGCACCGGGCTCGCCGCGCTGCGGCCCGACCGGGCCATCACCGCGCTGCGGGCCGCGACCGACGGCGGCGCCGCGGCCGTCACCGTCGCCGACATCGACTGGGAACGGTTCGCCGGCGCGCTCACCGCGCACCGCCCGAGCCCGCTCATCGCCGCCCTGCCCGAGGTGCGGCGGCTCGCGCCCGCCACCACGGACCGGCTCGAGCTGTCCCCCACCGATGCCGACCGGCGGCTGCTCAAGCTGGTCCGCGAGCAGGTCGCCTTCGCCCTCGGCCACCACTCGGCCGACGACGTCGCGGCCGGCCGCACCTTCAAGGAACTCGGCTTCGACTCGCTGACCGCCGTCGAGCTGCGCAACCGCCTCGGCACCGCCACCGGCCTGCGGCTCCCGGCCACCCTCGCGTTCGACTACCCGACCGCGACGGCCCTATCCGCCTACCTGCGCACCGAACTGCTCGGCGAGGCCGAAGAAGCGTCGGCAATGGTCGCGCGGAACACCGACGAACCCATCGCCATCGTCGGCATGAGCTGCCGGTTCCCCGGCGGCGTGCGGAACCCGGACGAGCTTTGGGCACTGCTCGCCGAGGGTCGCGACGCCGTCTCGGAGTTCCCCGCCGACCGCGGCTGGGACACCGACGCCCTCTACGACCCCGACCCCGACCACGCGGGCACGACTTACGTGCGCGAAGGCGGCTTCCTGACCGGTGCCGACCAGTTCGACGCCGAGTTCTTCGGGATCTCGCCGCGCGAGGCGCTGGCCATGGACCCCCAGCAGCGGCTGCTGCTGGAGGCCTCCTGGGAAGCCCTCGAACAGGCGGGCATCGACCCCCTGTCCGTGCGCGGCGCCCCGGTCGGGGTGTTCGCCGGGACCAACGGGCAGGACTACACCGCGGCCCTGCACTTCGGCGAGGAGAGCGTCGACGGCTACCTCGCCACCGGCAGCGCCGGCAGTGTCCTTTCCGGACGGATCGCCTACGAGCTCGGGCTGGAAGGCCCGGCGATGACCGTCGACACGGCGTGCTCGTCGTCGCTGGTCGCCCTGCACCTGGCCGCCCAGTCGCTGCGGGCGGGCGAGTGCTCGCTGGCGCTGGCCGGCGGCGTGACGGTCATGTCCACGCCCGGCCTGTTCGTCGAGTTCAGCCGGCAGCGCGGGCTGGCGAAAGACGGCCGGTGCAAGGCCTTCGCCGACGAGGCGGACGGCACCGGCTGGGGCGAAGGCGTCGGCGTCGTCCTCGTCGAGCGGCTCTCCGACGCCCGCCGCAACGGCCACCCGGTGCTCGCGCTCGTCCGGGGCAGCGCGGTCAACCAGGACGGCGCGTCGAACGGCCTGACCGCCCCGAACGGCCCGTCGCAGCAACGCGTGATCCGCGCGGCTCTCGCGAACGCCGGCTTGACACCGTCCGAGGTGGACGCCATCGAGGCGCACGGTACCGGCACGACGCTGGGCGACCCGATCGAAGCGCAGGCCCTGCTGGCGACCTACGGCCGGGACCGTTCCGCGGACGAGCCGTTGTGGCTGGGTTCGATCAAGTCCAACATCGGGCACACGCAGGCCGCGGCCGGCGTCGCCGGGATCATCAAGATGGTCCTGTCCCTGCGCCACGGCGTGCTGCCCGCGACGCTGCACGTCGGCGAGCCCTCGCGGCACGTCGACTGGGACAGTGGCGCGGTCTCGCTGCTGACCGAGCCGCGGCCGTGGCCCGAGCGCGACGGACCGCGCCGAGCCGGGATCTCGTCGTTCGGCGTGAGCGGCACGAACGCGCACATCATCGTGGAGCAGGTCCCGGAGCGCCCCAATGTGGCCTTGGTTGCGTCTGACGCACCGAAGGGCCCCTTGGTTGCGTCTGACGCACCGAAGGCCACATTGGGGCGCTCGGTGCCGTGGGTGCTGTCGGGCCGGTCGGCGGCGGCGGTGCGCGACCGGGCGGCCGCGCTGGCCGAGGTACCCGGGAGCGTCGCCGAGATCGCCTGGTCGCTGGTGACCACCCGCTCGACCTTCGAGCACCGCGCGGTCATCCTCGACGACCACCGCGAACTGACGGCCACCGTCACCGGAACCGCCGGGGCCGCGGGGGAGACGGTGTTCGTCTTCCCCGGCCAGGGCGCGCAGTGGGTGGGGATGGCCGTCGACCTGCTCGACGAGCCGGTCTTCGCGCGAAGGATCGCCGAATGCGCGGACGCACTCGCGCCGCACGTCGACTGGTCGCTGACCGACGCCCTGAGCGATGCGGCGGCTCTGGAACGGGTCGACGTCGTGCAGCCCGTGTCCTGGGCCGTGATGGTGTCCCTCGCGGCGCTCTGGCGATCTCACGGCGTCGAGCCGGACGCCGTCGCCGGGCACTCGCAGGGCGAGATCGCGGCCGCGGTCGTCGCGGGTGGACTGTCGCTTGAGGACGGTGCGAAGGTCGTCGCGTTGCGCAGCAAGGCGATCGCCGCCGGGCTCGCGGGCCAGGGCAGCATGGCCTCGATCGCGCTCGACGCCGGCCGCATCGCGGACGTGCTGCCGGAAGGGGTCGCGATCGCGGCCTACAACAGCCCGGCTTCGACGGTGGTGTGCGGCGATCCGTCCGCAGTGGACGACCTGATCGCCCGGTGCGCGGAACAAGACATCCGCGCACGGCGCATCCCGGTCGACTACGCCTCGCACTCGGGCTACGTCGAAGGCATCCGCGACGAACTGCACGAAGTCCTGGCGGGCCTGAGCCCCCGCACGGGCGACATCCCGTTCTACTCCGCGGTGACGGCCGAGCCGGTCGACACCGCGACCCTCGACGCCGGCTACTGGTACCGGAACCTGCGCGAGCCGGTCCGCTTCCTCGACACGACGCAGGCCCTCATCGAGCGGGGACACCGGTTCTTCGTCGAGGTCAGCCCGCACCCGGTGCTGCTGTCGGCGATCCAGGAGACCCTCGACGACACCCCGGGCGTCGTCGTCGGGACGCTGCGCCGCGGCGAAGGCGGCCCGCGCCGGTTCCTGACCTCGGTCGCCGAGCTGTGGACGCAGGGACGCGACGTCGACTGGCGGACGTTCCTCCCGGAGACGCGCACGGTCGGCCTGCCCACCTACCCGTTCCAGCACCGGCGCTTCTGGCCGAAGGCCGCGCAGCCCGTGGCAGCCACCGGCGACCCGGTCGACGACCGGTTCTGGGAAGCCGTGGAACGCGAGGACCTGGCGTCGGTCGCCGGCACCCTCGCCGTCGCGCCGGAACCCCTCGGCGACATCTTGCCGGCGCTCGCGTCCTGGCGGCGCACCCGGCTCGAGAAATCCACAGTGGACGGGTGGCGCTACCGCATCACTTGGAAACCCTTGGCTACCGAACAGAAACCCCTGCAAGGCACCTGGCTCGTCGTGACGCCGGAAGGCAGCGACCACCCTTGGATCGAGGCGGCACGTCAGGCCGTCGAGGGCGCGACCGTCGTCCCGATCACCGTCGGCGCGACCGACCGGGCCGCGCTCGGCAAGCGCCTGGTCGAGGTGGCCGGAGAACCGGTGGACGGCGTGCTCTCCCTGCTCGCCCTCGACCCGGCCGACGACGCGGTGCTCCCGCGCGGCGTCGCGAACACCCTGCTCCTGACCCAGGCCCTCGGCGACGCCGGGATCGCCGCCCCGCTGTGGCTCGCCACGGCGGGCGCGGTGACCACCGGCCGCGGCGACACCGTGACCGACGCGGCGCAGTCCCAGGTCTGGGGCCTCGGCCGGGTCATCGGCTTGGAGCACGCCGACCGCTGGGGCGGCCTGGTCGACCTGCCCGGAACCACCGGCGAAGGGGACCGGCAGCGGCTGGCCGGCATCCTGGCCGCGGCGGGTGACGAGGACCAGGTCGCCGTCCGGGCGTCCGGGGTGCTCACCCGCCGCCTGGTGCCGGCCCCGCTCGGCGACGGCGCCCCGGCTCGCGACTGGCGACCCGAAGGCACCGTGCTGATCACCGGCGGCACCGGCGCGGTCGGCGCCCACGTCGCCCGCTGGCTCGCCGGCCGCGGCGCGCGGCGTCTGGTGCTGACCAGCCGGCGCGGCGAAGCGGCACCCGGCGCGGCCGAACTGCGCGAGGAACTGGCCGCGCTCGGCGCGACCACGACGATCGCCGCCTGCGACGTCGCCGACCGCGCGGCCCTGAAAACGCTGCTCGACGAGCTGGGTGAGCCCGTGCGGGCCGTCTTCCACGCGGCCGGGATCGTCCAAGGCACCGCGCTCGACGACACCGAGCTGACCGAGTTCGCCGAGGTCGTAGCAGCCAAGGTGGCGGGCGCCACGCACCTCGACGAACTCCTCGACGACGTCGACGCGTTCGTCCTGTTCTCTTCCAACGCCGGCGTCTGGGGCAGCGGCGGGCAAGGCGCGTACGCGGCGGGCAACGCGTTCCTCGACGCGCTCGCCCAGCGCCGCCGTGCCCGCGGGCTCACCGCGACGTCGGTCGCGTGGGGTGCGTGGCAGGGCGCGGGCATGGCGGGCGACAACGACGCCGAGGAACACCTGCGCCGCCGCGGTGTGGGCGCGATGCCGCCGGAGCGGGCGCTGCTCGCGCTGGGGCAGGCGATGGACCGCGACGAGACCGTCCTCACCGTCGCCGACGTCGACTGGGAGCGGTTCGTGCGGGGCTTCACCGCCGCCCGGCCGCGGCCGCTGCTCGACGACCTCCCCGCCGTCCGCCGGGCCCTCGAAGCCCGGCCGGCCGAGGCCGAGTCGACGCCGGCGGACTTCGCGAGCCGGCTGACCGGCCTGCCGCCCGTCGAACAGGAGCGGGTGGTCCTCGACCACGTCCGCGACGCCATCGCCCGGGTGCTCGGCCACGCGGGCGCCGAGGAGATCGACGCGAACCGGCCGTTCAAGGAGATCGGCTTCGACTCCCTGACCGCGGTGGAGCTGCGCAACCGCTTGCGCGCGGCGACCGGGCTCAAGCTGCCGGCCACCCTCGTCTTCGACCACCCGACCCCGTCGGCGCTGGCCGGTTTCCTGCTCTCGGCGCTGGTCGGCGACGAAGTCTCGGTCCTGGGGGAGCTGGACCGGATCGAGGCGCTGGTTTCAGGGGTTTCCCCAGACGATGACGCCTTCGGGCAAATCACCAGCCGACTTCAGACCATGCTGAACAAGCTGGGAGAAGCCCGGGCGGCCGACGGCCGTCCCCGGGCCGCCCAGCAGCTCGAAGGCGCGACGGACGACGAAATTTTCGACTTCATCCACCGGGAGCTCGGCAGGTCGTAGATGCCCGTGCCGGTGGAGGACCACAGGCGAGGGCGCTGGTGAACGAAGAGAAGCTCCGGGACTACCTGAAGTGGGTTACGACCGACCTCGCCGAGACCCGGCAACGCCTCCAGGACCTGGAGGCGGGGGAGAAGGAGCCGATCGCGATCGTCGCGATGGGCTGCCGGTTCCCCGGCGGCGTCACCTCCCCGGAGGAGCTTTGGGACCTGGTCGACGGCGGAACCGACGCGATGTCGGCGTTCCCGACGGACCGCGGTTGGGACATCGCCGGTGGCGACTACGCGCGCACCGGCGGGTTCATCGACACCGCCACGACGTTCGACCCGGCGTTCTTCGGCATCAGCCCGCGTGAGGCACTGGCCACCGACCCGCAGCAGCGGCTGCTGCTCGAAGTGTCGTGGGAGGTCTTCGAACGCGCGGGGATCGACCCCGGCTCCCTGACCGGCACCTCCGCCGGGGTCTTCGTCGGCTCGACGCCCTCCGGGTACGGCCTGGGCAGCGAGACCGGCGAGGTCGCCGGGCACCTGCTCACCGGCAACGCGGGCAGTGTCCTGTCCGGCCGGCTCGCCTACAGCTACGGCCTGGAAGGGCCCGCGGTCACCGTCGACACGGCGTGCTCGTCCGCGCTCGTCGCCCTGCACCTCGCCTGTCAGGCCCTGCGCAAGCGGGAGTGCTCGCTCGCGCTGGCCGGCGGCGCGACGATCATGTCGACCCCGGCCGTCTTCCTCGAGTTCGCCCGCCAGGGCGGGCTCGCCGGTGACGGCCGCTGCAAGCCGTTCGCCGAGGCCGCCGACGGCACCGGCTGGGGCGAAGGTATCGGCCTGCTGCTGCTCGAGCGCCTGTCCGACGCGCGGCGCCGCAACCACCCCGTGCTCGCCGTGGTCGAGGGCTCGGCCGTCAACTCCGACGGCGCGTCCAACGGCCTGACCGCGCCCAACGGCCCGTCGCAGCAACGCGTGATCCGCGCGGCCCTGGCCTCGGCCGGGCTCTCGCCCGCCGACGTCGACGTCGTCGAGGCGCACGGCACCGGCACCACCTTGGGCGACCCGATCGAGGCCCAGGCGCTGCTGGCCACCTACGGGCAGAACCGCCCGGCGGACCGGCCGCTGCGCGTGGGCGCGGTGAAGTCCAACATCGGGCACACCCAGGCCGCCTCCGGCGCGGCCGGCGTCATCAAGATGGTCCTGGCCCTGCGGCACGGGCACCTCCCGCACACCCTGCACCTGGACGAGCCCTCGTCCCATGTGGACTGGGCGGCCGGGTCGGTCGAGCTGCTGGGCGAGCCGATGCCGTGGCCGGAGCGCGACGCGCCCCGCCGCGCCGGCGTGTCCGCGTTCGGCGTCAGCGGCACCAACGCGCACGTCCTGCTCGCCGAACCGCCCGCGGCCGAGGAGACCGAAGAAGTCCCCGCTCCGGCCGGACCCTGGCCGTTCCTGGTCTCCGCCCGGGGCGCGGCAGCCCTGCGTGAGCAGGCCGCGAGCCTCCGGCCCTTCGCGGAAGGCGCGGACCTGGCCGACCTCGCCTGGTCACTGGGCACCGGCCGGGCGGCCCTCGACGACCGCGCGGTCGTCCTCGCCGACGGCCGCGACGAACTCCTGCGCGGCCTCGACGCGCTCGCCGCGGACGGCGTCGCACCGGGTCTGATGCGCGGCGCGATCCGGCCGGGCAAGCTGGCTTTCCTGTTCACCGGCCAGGGTTCCCAGCGCGCCGGCATGGGTGGTGAGCTGCACGCGCGGTTCCCCGTTTTCGCCGCCGCCTTCGACGAGGTGTGCGCGGAGTTCGACCGCCACCTCGACCGTCCACTGCGGACGGTGATCGCGTCCGGCGAGCACCTCGACGAGACGGCGTACACCCAGCCCGCGCTGTTCGCGGTCGAGGTGGCGCTGTACCGGCTGGCCGAGTCCTGGGGCTACCGGCCGGACTACCTGCTGGGCCACTCGATCGGCGAGCTGGTCGCCGCGCACCTGGCCGGAGTGCTTTCGCTGGCGGACGCGTGCACGCTGGTCGCCGCGCGCGGCCGGCTCATGCAGGCGCTGCCCGCCGGCGGCGCGATGGTCGCCGTGCAGGCGACCGAAGGCGAAGCCGACCTGGTCGACGGGCTGTCGATCGCGGCCGTCAACGGACCGTCGTCGATCGTGCTCTCCGGGGACGAGGACGTCGTGCTGGCCGCCGCCGCGCACTTTGCCGCGCTCGGCCGCAAGACCAAGCGCCTCGACGTCTCGCACGCGTTCCACTCCGCACGCATGGACGGGATGCTCGCCGAGTTCCGCCAGGTCCTCGACGGTCTCACCTTCCACCCGCCGAAGATCGCGGTGGTCTCCAACGTCACCGGCACCCTCGCCGATCAGCTGACCTCGCCCGAGTACTGGGTCTCGCACGTCCGCGAGGCCGTTCGCTTCGCCGACGGCGTCGGCTGGCTGAGCGAGGCCGGGGTGACCGGCTTCCTCGAGCTGGGCCCCGACGGCGCGCTGGCCGCGCTCGCGCAGGACTGCCTGCCCGCGGGCGTCGCCGTCGCCGCGCTGCTGCGCCGGGACCGGCCGGAAGCGCCGGCCGCGCTGACCGGTCTCGCCCGGATGCACGTGTCCGGGCACGGACCCGACTGGTCGGCCGTGCTGGGCGGCGGCCGCCGCGTCGACCTGCCGACGTACCGCTTCCAGCGTCAGCGCTACTGGCTGGAACCGTCGGCGACCACCGGAACCGGGGACGACGCGTTCTGGTCCGCTGTGGACACCGGGACCCTCGCCGAGGTGCTGAACCTGCCCGAGGACGCGGTCGGTGACCTGCTGCCCGCGCTGTCGGCCTATCGCGCCAAGCGCCAGGAGCAGTCCACGGTGGACGCCTGGCGGTACGGGATCGGCTGGACGCCGGTGTCGCCGCCGCCGAAGCCGCTTTCGGGCACCTGGCTGGCCGTCGTCCCGGCGGACTTCACGGCACCGGTGCTCGCCGCTCTGGTGGGTCGCGGGTTCGTGCCCGTCACACTCGATCAGCTGCCCGGACACTCCGATGTGGCCGGTGTGCTTTCCCTGCTGGCCTGGGACACCGAGGCCCTGCCGCGCACCGTCGAGCTGATCCGCGGGGCGACCGCCCCGGTCTGGGTCGCTACCCAGGGCGCCGTCTCCACCGGGCAGTCCGACCCGCTGACCACGCCTGGCCAGGCCCCGCTGTGGGGCCTCGGCCGGGTCGCCGCCTTGGAGTACCCGCAGCGCTGGGGCGGTCTGGTCGATCTGCCCGAAACCCTCGACGACCGCGCCCTCGACCGGCTGGTGGCCGTCCTGGCCTCGGCCGAGGACCAGGTGGCGCTGCGCGCGTCCGGGGTCTTCGGCCGGCGGCTGCAGCGGACCTCCGGTCCGGCCGCCGAGCCGTGGTCGCCCACCGGGACCGTGCTGATCAC
This sequence comes from Amycolatopsis sp. cmx-4-37, assembly GCA_049998055.1. Taxonomy (GTDB): domain Bacteria; phylum Actinomycetota; class Actinomycetes; order Mycobacteriales; family Pseudonocardiaceae; genus Amycolatopsis. The sequence goes on from JAEBEK010000019.1 coordinate 114,197, forward strand.
CGGCGGCACCGGCGCGCTGGGCGCGGTCGTCGCCCGCACGCTCGCGGAAGCCGGCGCCGAACACCTCGTCCTGGCCGGTCGTAGAGGTCTCGACGCCCCGGGCGCGACGGCGCTGCGGGACGAGCTGACGGCGATCGGCACCCGGGTCACCGTCGCCGCCTGCGACGTCGCCGACCGGGACGCCCTGGCCGCGCTCCTCGGCGAACTGCCCGACCTCGACGCCGTCATCCACACCGCCGGCGTCCTCGACGACGCCGTGCTCGACGGCGTCACCGCCGAGCAGCTCGACACCGTCTTCCGGCCCAAGCTCGACGCCGCGCGCCACCTCGACGAGCTGACCCGCGACCGCGCGCTGTCCGCGTTCGTGCTGTTCTCGTCGTTCGCGGGCAGTCTCGGCGCGGTCGGGCAGGCCGCCTACGCCGCCGCCAACGCCGGGCTCGACGCGCTCGCCGAGCAGCGTCGCGCCGCCGGGCAGCCCGCCACCTCCGTGGCCTGGGGCCCGTGGGGCGGCAGCGGCATGGCGGCCGACGACCTGGTCGCCGACCGGATGCGCCGGGGCGGGGTCCCGCCGATGGCACCGCGCCTGGCCGTCGCCGCATTGCGCCGCGCGATCGGCAGCGGGGACGCCAACCCCATCGTCGCCGACGTCGACTGGGCGAAGTTCGTGCCCGGCTTCACCACCACCCGCCCCAGCCCGCTGCTCGGCGACCTGCCCGAGGCGCGGGACGCGATGCACGTCCCCGGAGAACAACCCCTGGCCGCGCGGCTGACCACACTGTCCACTGAGGAGCAGCAGGCCCTCCTGCTCGACGTCGTCCGCACCCAGGCCGCCGCCGTGCTCGCCTACCCCGGCCCGGCGGCGGTCGAGCCCGAACGCGCGTTCAAGGACCTCGGCGTCGACTCGCTGACCGCCGTCGAGCTGCGCAACGGCCTCGGCGCCGCGACCGGGCGCGCGCTGCCCGCGACGCTCGTGTTCGACTACCCGACCCCGGCCGCCGTCGCCACCTACCTGCGCCAGGAGCTGGCCGGGGCCGCCGCGACGCCGGTCGTCACCCGGCCCGCCGCGGCCGTCGAGGACGAACCGCTCGCCATCGTGTCGATGGCCTGCCGGCTGCCCGGCGGCGTGCGGTCGCCCGAAGACCTGTGGGACATGCTCGCGGGTGGCCGCGACGCCGTCACCACGTTCCCCGAGGACCGCGGCTGGCCCCTGGCCGACCTGTACCACCCCGACCGCGGCCACGAGGGCACCAGCTACACGCGTCACGGCGGTTTCCTCGACGGCGTGGCGGACTTCGACGCCGGCTTCTTCGGGATCTCGCCGCGCGAGGCGCTCGCCATGGACCCGCAGCAGCGGCTGCTGCTGGAGACGTCGTGGGAGGCGTTCGAGCGCGCGGGCATCGACCCACTGTCGCTGCGCGGCTCCCAGGTCGGTGTCTACATCGGAACCAACGGTCAGGACTACGCGGCGCTGCTGCGCGAATCCGGCGAAGGCAGCTCGGACGGCCATGCCGGGACCGGGAACGCCGGTTCGGTCGTCTCCGGCCGGATCTCCTACGTGCTGGGCCTGGAAGGGCCGGCCGTCACGGTCGACACCGCGTGCTCGTCGTCGCTGGTGGCGTTGCACTGGGCCGCGCAGTCGCTGCGCTCGGGCGAGTCCTCGATGGCGCTGGTCGGCGGCGTGACCGTGATGACCACGCCGGGCGCGTTCCTGGAGTTCGGCAAGCAGGGCGGCCTGGCCGAAGACGGCCGGTGCAAGGCGTTCGCCGACGGCGCGGACGGCACGGGCTGGGGCGAAGGCGTCGGCCTCGTCCTCGTCGAGCGGCTGTCCGACGCACGGCGCAACGGGCACCCGGTGCTCGCGCTGGTGCGCGGTTCCGCCGTGAACCAGGACGGCGCGTCGAACGGGCTCACCGCGCCGAACGGCCCGTCGCAGCAGCGGGTGATCCGGACGGCGCTGGCGAACGCGGGCCTGGCACCGTCCGATGTGGACGCCGTCGAAGCGCACGGCACCGGCACGACGCTGGGTGACCCGATCGAGGCGCAGGCGTTGCTGGCGACGTACGGCCGGGACCGCTCGCAGCCGTTGTGGCTGGGTTCGCTCAAGTCCAACATCGGGCACACGCAGGCGGCGGCGGGCGTCGCGGGGATCATCAAGATGGTTCTCTCGCTGGGCCACGGCCTGCTGCCGAAGACGCTGCACGTCGACGAGCCGTCGCGGCACATCGACTGGGGCAGCGGCGCGGTCGCGCTGCTGACCGAGGCACGCGACTGGCCGGAGCACGACGGACCGCGCCGCGCGGGCGTGTCCTCGTTCGGCGTCAGCGGCACGAACGCCCACGTCATCCTCGAGCAGGCGCCGGAGCGCCCCAATGTGGCCTTCGGTGCGTCAGACGCACCGAAGGCCGCCTTGGGTGCGTCGGACGCAACCAAGGCCACATTGGGACGCTCGGGGCTGGTGCCGTGGGTCCTGTCCGGCCGGTCCGAGGCTGCCTTGCGCGATGCTGCGCGGGACCTGCTGCGACTGGAGGACATCGACATCGCCGCGGTTGCCGCCGGTCTGGGGGCGCGTGCCGCGTTCGAGCACCGGGCCGTCGTGCTCGGCACGGACTTCGCCGAGCTGGCGACCGGTCTCGAGGCTCTCGCGGCCGGCGGGCCGGCGGCGAACCTCGTCCAGGGCACGCAGAACGCCGGGAAGTCGGCGTTCCTGTTCTCCGGCCAAGGTTCGCAGCGCGTCGGAATGGGCGCCGAGCTGTACGAGCGGTTCCCGGTGTTCGCGGACGCCTTCGACGCGGTCTGCGCGCTGGTGGACTCGTCTTTGGCTCGGCCGTTGCGGGAGGTCGTCTTCGAGGACGCTTCGGCGCTCGACGAGACCGGGTACACCCAGCCCGCGTTGTTCGCCGTCGAGGTCGCGCTGTTCCGGCTGCTGGAGTCGTGGGGTGTCCGGCCGGACTACGTCGCCGGGCATTCGATCGGCGAGCTGGCCGCGGCGCACGTCGCCGGCGTGCTGTCCCTCGAGGACGCTTGCACGCTGGTGGCGGCTCGCGCGGGTCTGATGCAGGCCCTGCCCACCGGCGGGGCGATGCTCGCCGTGCAGGCCACCGAGGACGAGGTCGCCGCCGTGCTCGGTGACGGTGCCGGTTTCGCGGCCCTCAACGGTCCACAAGCGACGGTCGTCTCCGGCGAGGCCGACGCGGTCGCGTCGGTCGAGGCGCACTTCGCCGAGCTGGGCCGGAAGGTCCGCCGGCTCACGGTGTCGCACGCCTTCCACTCCGCGCTGATGGACCCGATGCTGGACGAGTTCGCGGCGGTCGCCGACGGGCTGACGTTCCACGCGCCGACGATTCCCCTCGTGTCCACTGTGTCCGGTCGCTTGGCCGGCGACGAGATCCTGACGCCGGTGTACTGGGTGCGCCAGGTCCGCGAGCCGGTGCGGTTCGCCGACGCCGTCGCCGCGCTGAGCGGGCTGGGTGTCACCGAGTCCGTCGAGCTGGGCCCGGACGGGGTGCTCGCCGCCTTGGCGCAGGAGACGCTGCCCGCGACGGCGACGCTGCGGAAGGACCGGCCCGAGGAGCGGACGCTGCTCGCCGCGCTGGCCCACCTGCACGTCTCCGGGCCGGCCTTGGACTGGTCCGCGGTGCTGCGCCCGGCGTCGTTCGTGGTGCTGCCCACCTACCCCTTCCAGCGTGAGCGTTACTGGCCCCGCGTCCCCGAAACCGCCGCTCCGGTGAGGGGGGTGGACGGCGAGTTCTGGTCGGCGGTCGAGACCGCGGACCTGTCCGCGCTCGCCACGACCCTGGACGTCGCCGAGACCGAGCTGACGGGCCTCGAAACCGCCTTGCCGCTGCTCGCCCGGTGGCACGGCGACCGCATCGGGCTGTCTACTGTGGACAACTGGCGCTACGCCGTGAACTGGCGGCCGCTGACCGCGAAGCTCGAAGGAACGTCAGGTACCTGGCTGCTGGTGCTCCCGGAACACGGCGTCGCACCGGGCTTCGTCGAAGCGCTGACCGCCGGCCTCGACTGCGTACCGCTGCGCCTCGCCGACCTGCCCGGCATCGACGGTGACTTCGCGGGCGTGCTGTCGCTGCTCGCCCTCGACGAGCGTCCCGCACCGGACGCACCGGAGATCACGACCGGCCTCGCCTCGACCTTGGAACTCCTCCAACAGCTCGGCGGCACCGCGCCCCTGTGGTGCGCCACCTCGGGAGCGGTGTCGGTCGGCCGCGCCGACGTGGTCCGCAGCGCCACCCAAGCCGCGCTGTGGGGCTTCGGCCGCACGGCCGCCGTCGAACACGCCGACCGCTGGGGCGGCCTGGTGGATCTCCCCGCCGTCCTCGACGACCGCGCGGTCGCCCGGCTGGCGAGCGTCCTGGGCGGGACCGAGGACCAGGTCGCCGTCCGCGACTCCGCCGTCTTCGCCGCGCGTCTCGAACGTGCCCCCGCTCGTACCGGCGGTTCCTCGTGGCGGCCGCGCGGCACCGTGCTGATCACCGGCGGGACCGGGGCGCTCGGCGCCGAGGTCGCCCGCTGGCTGGCCCGCACCGGAGCCGAGGACCTCGTGCTGACGAGCCGCCGGGGCCTCGACGCCGTCGGCGCACCGGAACTGCGCGACGAACTGACCGCGCTCGGCGTCACGGTGACCGTCGCGGCCTGCGACGTCACCGATCGGGAAGCCGTCGCCGCGCTGGTCGACGGCATCGACGGGCTACGGGCCGTCGTGCACGCCGCCGGGGTGGCTCAGGCGGTCCCGATCACCGGGCTCGGCGCGGCCGAGTTCGCCGGGTTCACCGCCGCCAAGCTCGCCGGCGCCGAGAACCTGGACGCCGTCCTCGGCGACCGCGAACTCGACGCGTTCGTGCTGTTCTCCTCCATCGCGGGCGTCTGGGGCAGCGGCGGCCAGAGCGCCTACGCGGCCGCGAACGCCTACCTCGACGGCCTCGCCCACCGCCGCCGCGCGGCCGGGCTGGCCGCGACGTCGGTGGCCTGGGGGCCCTGGGCGGGCGGCGGCATGCTGGCCGACGAGGGCGCGGAGGACCACCTGCGCCGCCGCGGCCTCCGGCCCCTCGCCCCCGCACTGGCGATCACCGCCTTGCGGCAGGCTCTGGGCTCCGGCGACACCGCGGTCACCGTCGCCGATGTCGACTGGGCGCGATTCGCCCCCGGCTTCACCTCGGTCCGCCCGAGCGCGCTGCTCGGCGACCTGCCCGAGGTCCGGGCCGCCCTGGACGTCCCGGTCGAGGAGACCCGGCGGCAGGAGCTGTCCGCCGACGAGCTCCCGGACCTCGTCCAGCGCGAAGCCGCCGCCGCCCTCGGGCACGCCGATCCGGCGTCCGTCGCGGTCGACCGGCCCTTCCGCGACCTGGGCTTCGACTCGCTGACCGCCGTCGAGCTGCGCAACCGCCTGAGCGCGGTCACCGGGCTGAAGCTGCCGTCGACCCTCGTCTTCGACCACCCGACGACCACGATCCTCGCGGACTTCCTGGCCGGCGAACTGTTCGGCACCGATGAGGCCGTCGCTCCGGTCCAGGGCGCGCGGGACGTCGACGAGCCGATCGCGATCGTCGGCATGAGCTGCCGCCTGCCCGGCGGGATCGCCTCGCCGGAAGAGCTGTGGCGGCTGCTGGCCGACGGCGGCGACGCCATCTCGTCCTGGCCCGAGGACCGCGGCTGGGACATCGAGGGCCTCTACGACCCCGACCCCGACGCCGAGGGCAAGAGCTACTCCCGCGACGGCGGTTTCCTGACCGGCGCCGGCGAGTTCGACGCCGCGTTCTTCGAAATGAGCCCCCGCGAAGCGCTGGCCACCGACCCGCAGCAACGGCTGCTGCTCGAAAGCTCCTGGGAGGCCCTGGAACGGGCCGGCATCGACCCGCGGTCCCTCGCCGGTAGCGCGTCCGGCGTGTTCGTCGGCGCGGGCGTCTCGGGCTACGCCGCCGGCCTGCGCGAAGCCCCCGAAGGCCTCGGCGGCCACCTGCTCACCGGCAACGCCGGCAGTGTCCTTTCCGGCCGGATCGCCTACCACCTCGGCGTCGAAGGCCCGGCCGTCACGCTCGACACCGCGTGCTCGTCTTCGCTGGTCGCGCTGCACCTCGCCGCCCGGTCCCTGCGCTCGGGCGAGTGCTCGCTGGCGCTGGCCGGCGGCGTCGCCGTGATGGCCAACCCCGCCGCGTTCGTCGAGTTCAGCCGCCAGCGCGGCCTCGCCCCGGACGGCCGCTGCAAGGCGTTCGCCGACGGCGCCGACGGCACCGGCTGGTCCGAAGGCGTCGGCATGCTCGTGCTGGAGCGGCTGTCCGACGCCCAGCGGCTCGGGCACCCCGTGCTCGCGGTGGTGCGCGGGTCCGCGGTGAACTCCGACGGCGCGTCCAACGGTCTCACCGCCCCCAACGGCCCTTCGCAGCAGCGGGTGATCCGGGCCGCGCTCGCCGATGCCGCCCTCGAACCGTCCGATGTGGACGCCGTCGAGGGGCACGGCACCGGCACCCGCCTCGGCGACCCGATCGAGGCGCACGCCCTGCTGGCCACCTACGGCCGCGACCGCGAGCGCCCGCTGTGGCTGGGGTCGCTGAAGTCCAACCTCGGGCACACCCAGGCCGCGGCCGGGGTCGCCGGGGTGATCAAGATGGTGCTCTCCCTCCAAAGCGGACTGCTCCCGAAGACCCTGCACGCCGGCCGGCCGTCGTCCGAAGTGGACTGGACAGCGGGCCGCGTCTCGCTGCTCACCGAAGCGATGCCGTGGCCGGCCGACGATCGTCCGCGCCGGGCCGGGGTCTCGGCGTTCGGCGTCAGCGGCACCAACGCGCACGTCATCATCGAAGAGGCCCCCGCGACCGGACCCGAGCTGCCGCGCCCGCGCCGCACCGGGCTCGTCCCGGTGGCGCTCTCCGGCCGGTCGGCGGCGGCGCTGCGGGCGCAGGCCGCGCGGCTGCTCGGCCGGCAGGACACCGACCCGGCCGACCTGGCCTGGTCGCTCGCGACCACCCGCTCGGCGTTCGAGCACCGCGCCGTCGTGCTGGCCGGGGACGAGGTCGAGCTGCGGGCCGGGCTCGCAGCGCTGGCCGAGGGAACCCAGTCCGCCGGAGTGGTGCGCGGGACGGCCGCGCCCGGCCGCACGGCGTTCCTGTTCACCGGCCAAGGCGCGCAGCGGATCGGCATGGGTGCCGAGCTGTACCGCGAGTACCCGGTGTTCGCTTCGGCGTTCGACGCCGTGTGCGCGCACTTCGACGTCGAGCTGGACCGTCCACTGCGGACGATCATCGGCTCGGGGGAGCGTCTCGACGAGACCGGGTACACCCAGCCCGCGCTGTTCGCGGTCGAGGTGGCGCTGTACCGGCTGCTCGAAGACTGGGGCGTGCGCCCCGACTTCGTCGGCGGTCACTCGATCGGCGAACTGGCTGCCGCGCACGTCGCCGGCGTGCTGTCCCTCGCCGACGCGTGCACGCTCGTTGCCGCCCGCGCGCGGCTGATGCAGGCGTTGCCCGAAGGTGGGGCGATGGTGGCCGTCGCGGCCACCGAGGACGAGGTCACGCCGCTGCTGACCGACGGCGTGTCGCTGGCCGCGGTCAACGGGCCGTCGTCGGTCGTGCTGTCCGGGGACGAGGACGCCGTGCTCGCGGTCGCCGCGCAGTTCGAGAAGACTCGGCGGCTGAAGGTGAGCCACGCGTTCCACTCGGCCCGGATGGACGGCATGCTCGCCGACTTCCGCGCGGTGGCGGCGGGGCTGACCTACCACGAGCCCACGGTGCCGGTGCTGTCCAACGTCACCGGCGCGGTGGCCACGGCCGCGGAGCTGGGCGACCCGGAGTACTGGGTCCGGCAGGTCCGCGCCACCGTCCGGTTCGCCGACGGCGTCCGCGCGCTGGCCGGCCGCGGCGTGACCCGGTTCCTCGAACTGGGCCCGGCCGGGATCCTCTCCGCGATGGTCGCCGAGACCTGGGAAGGTGACGTCGTCGCCGTGCCGGTGCTGCGGGCCGACCGCCCCGAAGGGCACACTTTGCTTTCCGCGCTCGCCGCGCTGCAGGTCGACGGCGGCGGGGTGGTGTGGGCTCGGGTGCTGCGCGAAGGCTCGCGCGTCGAGCTGCCCACCTACGCTTTCCAGCGCGAGCGGTACTGGCTCGAGGTACCGGATGTCGACGGCCACCCCGCGTCGCTCGGTCAGGCCGACGCTGAGCACGGCCTGCTCTCGGCGGCGGTGGAGCTGGCCGGCGCGGACAGCGTCGTCCTCACCGGGCTGTTGTCGGTCGACGCGTCGCCGTGGCTGGCCGAGCACCGCGTCGACGGCGAGATCTTGTTCCCCGGCGCGGGTTTCGTCGAGCTGGCGCTGCGCGCGGCCGACGAGGCCGGCTGCGACCAGGTCGAAGAGCTGATCCTGGAAGCCCCGCTGGCCCTGCCCGAGCGCGGCGGCGTGCCGGTGCAGGTCCACGTCGAAGCCCCGGACGGCACCCGGCGGCCGTTCGGCATCTACACCCGCGCCGACGGGTGGGTCCGGCACGCCAGTGGTTTCCTGGCCGCCGGCTTGTCCACTTCGGACAATCTGACGGAGTGGCCGCCCGCGGGCGCGCTGCCGGTCGAGGACTTCTACGTCCAGCGCGCGGCGGCCGGGTTCGCCTACGGCCCGACGTTCCAAGGGCTGCAAGCGGCGTACCGCTCGGGCGACGACGTGTTCGCCGAGGTGGCTCTGCCCGCCGGGACCGCCACCGGCGACTGGGGCCTGCACCCGGCGCTGCTCGACGCGGCGCTGCACGCGTTGACCTTCGCCGACCTGCCGGGGGAGGGCCTGCTGCCGTTCTCCTGGTCGGGCGTGAGCCTGCACGCCACCGGGGCCACCGAGCTGCGGGTGCGCCTGCGCCCGGTGGGCAGCGCCGTCCAGCTGACCCTGGCCGACCCGACCGGCCAGGTCGTGGCCGTGGCCGAGTCGGTGGTCCTGCGCCCCGCCACCCGCCGCGCGGCCACCACGCACCACCGCGTGGAGTGGGTCGTGAGTGTGAAACAGGGTTCTAACCCTGTTTCACACTCACGACCGGCGGCGGCGATCGGTGACCTTGGCCTCGGTGAGCTGCCTACCTACCAGGAGTTCGCCGAGCTGGCGGCCGGGGGCGAGGTGCCCGAGGTCGTGCTGGCCTCCTGCCGGCCCGAGGACACCGATGACCTCACCTGGGCCGTCTGGGCCTCGGCGCAGCGGGCCCTCGCCCTCGCCGAATCCTGGTTGGCCGACCCGCGATTCGCCGGTTCGCGGCTCGTCTTCGTCACCCGCGGCGCGGTCGCCGTGCGCGACGGCGAAGTTCCGGACGTCGTGGAAGCCGCCGTTTGGGGCGCGGTCGAGCCACTGCTCGCCGAATACCCCGGCCGGTTCGCCCTCGTCGACGGTGCCGCCGTCGAGCCCGGTGCGGATCGGCTCGCCGTCCGCGAAGGCGTCGCCTACATCCCGCGGACCACCGCGGTCACGCCGGACGCCTGGAAGCCCGAAGGGACCGTGCTGCTCACCGGGGCGTCCGGCGAACTGGGGGCCGCCGTCGCGCGGCACCTCGTCGAGGACCGGGGCGTCCAGCGGCTCGTCGTGCTCGGTGCCGAGCCCCAGCCGGGTGCCGACGTGATCGCCTGCGACCCCGCCGACCGCTACGAGCTGGCGCGAGCGCTCCGGGACCTCCCGGACGTCACCACGGCCGTCCACATCGGACTCGCCGAGGGCGCGGCCGGCCTGCGCGACCGCGCGGACATCGCCCTCAACCTCGCTGAGCTGGACGTCGACCTCGTAATCCTGACCGCCGCGGGCGGCGACGGCTTGGCCGCGGCGCAGACCGCGGTGCTCGAAGCCGTCGCGCACAGTGCGCTCGCCTGCCGTCCCGGTGAGACGTTCGACCTGCTGGGTACGCGGGGCGCGCTGCGCACCGTCGAGAACGCCCCGGCGAAGATCAAGACCCGTCGGGTCGTCGCCCAGGTGGCCGACGCGGGCAACGCGCTGCACCAGAAGCTCGCCCGGCTGCCCGAAACCGACCGGCACCGGGCGCTGCTCGACATCGTCCGGACGGAGGCCGCACTGGTGCTCGGCCACTCCGGGCCCGAGGCGGTCGGCGCCGACCGCGCGTTCAAGGAGCTGGGTGTCGACTCGCTGACCGCCGTCCAGCTGCGCAACGCGCTCAACACCGCGACCGGCCTGCGGCTGCCCGCGACCTCCGTCTTCGACCACCCGACGCCCACTGCTCTCGCGAAGGCGCTGCACGCCGAGTTGTTCGGCGAGGAAGACGTCGCCGAAGAGGTCGTCACACGAGCGGTCGACGAGCCGATCGCGATCGTCGGCATGGCCTGCCGCTACCCCGGTGGCATCGCCGACCCCGACGACCTCTGGCGGCTGGTCGCCGAGGGCGGCGACGCGATCTCGCCGTTCCCGGCCGACCGCGGCTGGGACCTCGAGGCGCTCTACGACGCCGACCCCGACGCGCCGGGGACCTGCTACGCCCGCGAGGGCGGCTTCCTGCACGACGCGAGCGCGTTCGACCCCGGCTTCTTCGGGATCAGCCCCCGCGAGGCCGTCTCGATGGACCCGCAGCACCGCCTGCTCCTGGAAGTGTCCTGGGAGTCGATGGAACGCGCCGGGATCGACCCGGCCACGCTGCGCGGCAGCCGCACCGGCGTCTTCGCCGGCATCACCTACCAGGACTACGGCGGCCTGCTCGGCGCCGCGACCGACAGCTTCGAAGGCTTCCTCGGCACCGGCAACTCGCCGAGCGTGCTCTCCGGCCGCGTCGCCTACACCTTCGGCCTGGAAGGGCCCGCGGTCTCGATCGACACCGCGTGCTCGTCGTCGCTGGTGGCGATCCACTGGGCGTGCCAGTCGCTGCGGGAGAGCGACTGCACCCTCGCGCTCGCCGGCGGCGTGACCGTCATGTCCACCCCGGTGTCGCTGGTCGAGTTCAGCCGCCAGCGCGCGCTGGCCGCCGACGGGCGCAGCAAGCCCTTCTCGGCCGACGCCGACGGCGCGAGCTGGGCCGAGGGCGCCGGGATGCTCCTGCTGGAACGGCTTTCCGACGCCGAGCGCAACGGCCACCGCGTGCTCGCGGTGATCAAGGGCTCCGCGATCAACTCCGACGGCGCGTCCAACGGCCTCACCGCCCCGAACGGTCCGTCGCAGCAGCGGGTGATCCGGCGGGCACTGGCCAACGCGCGGCTGACCCCGTCCGATGTGGACGTCGTCGAGGCGCACGGCACGGGCACCAAGCTGGGTGACCCGATCGAGGCGCAGGCCATCATCGCCACCTACGGCCGCGAGCGGCCCGCGGATCGGCCGGTCTACTTGGGGTCGTTCAAGTCGAACGTCGGGCACGCGCAGGCCGCGTCCGGCGTCGGCGGTGTGATCAAGATGGTCCAGGCCATCCGGCACGGCGTGCTGCCGAAGACGCTGCACGCCGAAGTCCCGTCGCCGCACGTCGACTGGGAGGCGGGCGACGTCAGCCTGCTCACCGAATCCCGGCCGTGGCCCGCGGGCACACGCCGCGCGGGAGTCTCGTCGTTCGGCATGAGCGGGACGAACGCGCACCTGATCCTGGAGCAGGTCCCGGAGCGCCCCAATGTGGCCTTGGTTGCGTCTGACGCACCGAAGGCCGCCTTGGGTGCGTCAGACGCACCGAAGGCCACATTGGGGCGCTTGGGGCCGGTGCCGTTGCTGCTGTCCGGGCGGAGCGCGGAGGCGCTGCGGAGTCAGGCGGAGCGGCTCGCGGCTGTCTTGGCCACGGCGGATGTCGCCGATGTCGCGTCGTCGCTGGCCACCACGCGGTCGGCTTTCGAGCACCGGGCCGTCGTCGTCGGCGGCGACCGGGAGACGCTGCTCGGCGGGCTGACTGAACTCGCTGTGCGTGGGGTCGTCGGGACGCCCGGCAAGACCGTGTTCGTCTTCCCCGGCCAGGGTTCGCAGTGGGTCGGCATGGCCCTCGAACTCGCGGAAGCCGCGCCGGTGTTCGCCGGTCGGCTGGCCGAGTGCGCCGCCGCGCTCGAGCCGTTCGTCGACTGGCGGCTGACCGACGTCTTGGGCGACGCGGAAGCCCTCAAGCGGGTCGACGTCGTCCAGCCGGCCTGCTGGGCCGTCATGGTGTCGCTCGCCGCGCTGTGGGAGTCCTTCGGCGTCCGGCCCGACGCCGTCATCGGGCACTCCCAGGGTGAGATCGCCGCGGCTTGCGTCTCCGGTGGACTGTCCCTTGAGGATGGTGCCAGGGTCGTCGCACTGCGGAGCCGGGTGATCCGGACGTCGCTGGCGGGCCGGGGCGCGATGGCGTCCGTGGCGCTGCCCGCCGACGACCTCGAACTGCCGCCCGGCCTGTCCATCGCCGCGCTGAACGGCACCGCCGCGGTGACCGTCTCCGGCGACCCGGACCAGATCGACGCGCTGGTGGCCCGCTGTGCCGCCGACGGTGTCCGGGCCCGCAAGGTCCAGGTCGACTACGCGTCGCACTCCGCCCACGTCGAAGCCATCGAGGCCGAGCTGCTCGACGTGCTCGCCCCGGTCACTCCCGGCGAAGCGCGGATCCCGTTCTACTCGACCGTCACCGGCGACTGGCTCGACACGACCGAGCTGACCGCCGCGTACTGGTACCGGAACCTGCGGCAGCGCGTGCTGTTCGCCCCCGCCACCGTGGCGCTCGGCGAGCAGGGCTTCGGCGTGTTCGTCGAGGCCAGCGCGCACCCCGTGCTGGGCACCGCGATCGCCGGGACCCTCGACGACGCCGTCGTCACCGGTTCGCTGCGCCGCGACGAGGGCGGGCTCGCCCGCTTCCTCACCTCGGCCGGTGAGCTGTGGGCGCGTGGCGCCGAGGTCGGCTTCTCGTCCGTGCTCGGCGGCGGGGTCGTGGACCTGCCGACGTACCCGTTCCAGCGGCAGCGCTACTGGCCGACGCTGCCCGGCCCGGGCGACGTCGCCGCGGCGTCCGACAACGCCGACGCCGGGTTCTGGTCGGCCGTCGAACGCGACGACGCCGGCGAGCTGGCGAAGACGCTCGGGCTCGACGCGTCCGCCGTCGAAGGTCTGCTGCCCGCGCTGGCCGCCTACCGCAGGCAACGTCGTGAAGAGTCCACGGTGGACAACTGGCGCTACCGCGTCGGCTGGCAGCCGGTCACCGTCGAGGGCTCCCCGCGCCTTCAGGGCACCTGGCTCGTCGTCCGCCGCCCGGGCGACGAGACGGCGTTGCCGCTCGAACACTTCGGTGCCGAAACAGTCACGGTCGAAGTCGAGGCCGGCATCGACCGGGCCGCCCTCGCGGAGCGGATCGGAGACGTCGAACCGGCGGGGATCGTGTCCCTGCTCGGTACCGACGAGTCCTACCGCGGGCTCGTCGACACGCTCACCCTGATTCAAGCCCTCGGTGACGTGGAAGCTCCTTTGTGGACCTTCACCCGCGGCGCGGTGTCGACCGGCAAGGCCGACGCGCTCCGCAAACCGGCGCAGGCGCCGGTGTGGGGTCTCGGCCGGGTCGCCGCGCTCGAACACCCCGGCCGCTGGGGCGGGCTGCTCGACCTGCCCGCCGACCTCGACGAACGCGCGGTCACCCGCGTGATCGCCGCGATCACCGGCGACGAAGACCAGGTCGCCGTCCGCGCGTCCGGGGTCTTCGCCCGCCGGCTCCTGCGGTCGCCGCTCGGCTCGACGCCACCGGCCCGCGAGTGGACACCGGACGGAACCGTGCTGGTCACCGGCGGTACCGGCGCACTGGGCGCGAAGGTCGCCCGCTGGCTGGCCGGCCGTGGCGCCGAGCGGCTGGTGCTCACGAGCCGTCGTGGCGCGGCCGCCCCGGGGGCGGCCGAGCTGTGCGAGGAGCTGGCCGGCCTCGGTACGCAGGCTGTCGTCGTGGCGTGCGACATCGCCGATCGTGACGCCCTGGCCGCGCTGCTGGCCGAGCACCCGGTGAACGCGATCGTCCACGCCGCCGGTGTCCTCGACGACGGCGTCCTGTCCTCGCTCACCCCGGAGCGGCTCGCCGGCGTGCTCAAGCCGAAGGCCCTGGCCGCGTTCCACCTGCACGAACTGACCCGGGACCTCGATCTGTCGGCGTTCGTCTCCTTCGCCTCGACGGCCGGCGTCTGGGGCGGGCCCGGCCAGGGCAACTACGCCGCCGCCAACGCCTACCTCGACGCGCTCGCCGAACACCGGCGCTCGCTCGGGCTGGCCGCGACGTCGATCTCCTGGGGCCCGTGGGCCGACACCGGCATGGCCGACGCCACCGCCGTCGCCGAACGGCAGCGCCTGGGCGGCATCCACGCGCTCGACCCGGAACTGGCGATCTCGGCGCTGCAGCAGGCCCTCGACCACGGCGAAACCACGCTCACCGTCGCGGGCGTCGACTGGGCGCGGTACGTGCCGTCGTTCACCGCCGTCCGGCCGAGCCCGCTGCTGTTGGGCATCCCCGAGGCCCGCGCGGCGATCGAGGCCGCGGGGGAGAGCACCCAGGCCGTCGGGCTGAGCGAGCGCGACGTGCTGGAGTTCGTCCGCACCCAGGTCGCCGGGGTGCTCGGGTACGCCGGACCGGGCGAGGTCGAGCCGAACCGGGCGTTCACCGACCTCGGGTTCGACTCGCTGACCGCGGTCGACCTGCGCAACCGCCTGTCCGCGGCCACCGGGCTCAAGCTGCCCGCGACGCTGATCTTCGACTACCCGACGACGACCGCCCTGGTCACGCACCTCAGGGGTGAACTGGGCGAACCGGCCGAGACCACGTCCACAGTGGACGTCACCCCGAAGGCGGTCGAGGACGACCCGATCGCCATCGTCTCGATGGCGTGCCGCTTCCCCGGCGGCGTGCGCTCGCCGGAGGACCTGTGGGCGCTGCTTTCCGGCGGCGCGGACGCGATCACCGACTTCCCCGACGACCGCGGCTGGGACCTCGACGCGCTCTACGACCCCGACCCCGACCACCAGGGCACGTCCTACACGCGCCGCGGTGGTTTCCTCGACGGCGCCAGCCGGTTCGACGCCGCGTTCTTCGGCATCAACCCGCGCGAAGCCCTGGCCATGGACCCGCAGCAGCGTCTGCTGCTCGAAACGGCTTGGGAGGCCATCGAGCGCGCCGGGATCGACGCGGCGTCGCTGCGCGGCGGCCCGGTCGGCGTGTTCGCCGGCTCCAACGGGCAGGACTACACCCCGCTGCTCGCGCTCGGCGACGACGAGGGCGTCGAGGGCTACACCATGACCGGCAACGCGGGATCCGTGGTGTCCGGCCGGATCTCCTACGCGCTCGGCCTCGAAGGCCCGGCCGTCACGGTCGACACGGCGTGCTCGTCGTCGCTGGTCGCGGTGCACCTCGCCGCGCGGGCGCTGCGGTCGGGGGAGTGTTCCCTCGCCCTGGCCGGCGGCGTCACGATCATGTCGACGCCGTCCGGGTTCATCCAGTTCAGCCGCCAGCGCGGCCTCGCGCTCGACGGCCGCTGCAAGGCGTTCTCCGACGACGCCGACGGCACCGGCTGGGGCGAGGGCGCCGGCATGGTGCTCCTCGAACGGCTGTCCGACGCACGCCGCAACGGGCACCCGGTGCTCGCGCTGGTGCGCGGCTCCGCGGTCAACCAGGACGGCGCGTCGAACGGCCTCACCGCCCCGAACGGCCCCTCGCAGCAACGGGTCATCCGCGCGGCGCTGGCCGACGCGCGGTTGAACCCGTCCGAAGTGGACGCCGTCGAGGCGCACGGTACCGGCACGGTGCTCGGCGACCCGATCGAGGCGCAGGCCGTGCTCGCCACCTACGGCCAGGACCGCGACCGGCCGCTGTGGCTCGGCTCGGTCAAGTCCAACCTCGGGCACACGCAGGCCGCCGCCGGTGCGGCCGGGATCATGAAGATGGTCCTGTCGCTGCGCCACGACCTGCTGCCGAAGACGCTGCACGCCGACGTCCCCTCGTCGCATGTGGACTGGACTTCGGGTGACGTGCGGCTGCTGTCCGACGCCGTCGAGTGGGCGCCGAACGGGCACCCGCGCCGGGCGGGGATCTCGTCGTTCGGCGTGAGCGGCACCAACGCCCACGTGATCGTCGAGCAGGCCCCCGAAGAACCCGCTGTGGCCGAGCCGACGTGGTCGGGTCCGGTGCCGTGGGTCCTTTCGGGACGGTCCGAAGCGGCGTTGCGGGCCCAGGCCGCACAGCTGGCCGACCGGCTGGCCGACGAGCGGCCGGCCGACGTCGGCTGGTCCCTGGCCACCGGCCGGACCGCGTTCGAACACCGCGCGGTGGTGATCGGCACCGAGACCGAGGAGCTGTTGCGGGGTCTGCGCGACCTCGCCGACGGACCCCTCCCCGGCACGACGAGCGAAGGCCGGATCGGGTTCCTCTTCACCGGACAGGGCGCACAGCGGCTCGGCATGGGCCGCGAGCTGTACGCCGAGCACCCGGTGTACGCCGACGCGTTCGACGCGGTGTGCGCGCACTTCGACACCGAGCTGGACCGGCCGCTGGCCGACGTCGTCTTCGGCGACGAAGACCGGCTGAACGAGACCGGCTACACCCAGCCCGCGCTGTTCGCGGTCGAGGTGGCG
Organism: Amycolatopsis sp. cmx-4-37; assembly: GCA_049998055.1. Lineage (GTDB taxonomy): Bacteria > Actinomycetota > Actinomycetes > Mycobacteriales > Pseudonocardiaceae > Amycolatopsis. Next base: position 130,695 of record JAEBEK010000019.1, read on the forward strand.
CTGTTCCGCTTGCTCGAGTCTTGGGGTGTGCGTCCGGAGTACCTGGCCGGGCACTCGATCGGCGAGCCGGCCGCGGCGCACGTCGCCGGGGTGTTCTCCCTGGCGGACGCGTGCCGCTTGGTCGCCGCGCGCGGCCGGTTGATGCAGGCGCTGCCGCGCGGCGGCGGAATGCTGGCCGTGTCCGCTACCGAAGACGAGGTCACGCCGCTGCTGACCGACACCGTGAGCATCGCCGCGATCAACGGACCATCGTCCATTGTGGTCTCCGGCGACGACCTCGACGGGATCGAGCAGCACTTCACCGCACTGGGCCGCAAGACCAAGCGGCTCACGGTCTCGCACGCGTTCCACTCGCCGCTGATGGACCCGATGCTGGACGGGTTCGCGAAGGTGGCCGAGCAGATCACGTTCACCGAGCCGAGTCTGCCGATCGTGTCCACGGTGACCGGTGCGGTCGCGTCCGTCTCCACGCCGGAGTACTGGGTCGGCCAGGTGCGCGCGACAGTGCGGTTCGCCGACGCCGTCACCACCCTGGACGCCTTGGGCGTCAACCGGTTCGTCGAGATCGGGCCGGACGCCGTCCTCGCGCCGATGGTGGAGGCGGCCGTCGCGATCCCGACCTTGCGCAAGGGCCGCGACGAGCGGGCCACCGTGCTGGCCGCGATCGGCGAACTGCACGTCCACGGGCAGAGTCCTGATTGGACGGCCGTGTTCGCCGGCACCGGCGCGCGCCGGGTCGACCTGCCGACGTACGCGTTCCAGTACCAGCGCTTCTGGCCGCACCTGTCCGGCCTGCCCCTCGGCGACGTCACCGCCGCCGGCCTCACCGCGGTCGACCACCCGCTGCTCGGCGCGTCGGTCTCCGTGGCCGGCTCCGACGAGCTGCTCTTCACCAGCCGGCTCGCGCTGTCGACGCACCCGTGGCTGGCCGGGCACGAGGTCATGGGCCAGGTCCTGCTGCCGGGCACGGCGTTCCTGGAACTGGCCGTCCGCGCCGCGGACCAGGCCGGTTGCGCCCGCGTCGAGGAGCTGACGCTGGCCGCGCCGCTGGTGCTGCCCGAACGCGGCGGCGTCCAGCTCCAGTGCTCGGTCGGGACGCCCGGCGAGGACGGGACGCGGGCCTTCACCGCGCACTCGCGGATCGAGGGCACCGAAGAGTGGGTTCGGCACGCCACCGGCCTGCTCGCCGTCGAAGCGGGCGACCCGGGCGAACCGCTGTCCGAGTGGCCGCCCGCGCAGGCGGAACCCCTGGCCGTGGCAGACTTCTACGACACCTATGCGGCGGGCGGGTTCGCCTACGGGGACGCCTTCCGCGGCCTCACCGCCGCGTGGCGGCAAGGCGACGACGTGTTCGCCGAGATCGCGTTGCCGGAGCCGGCCCGCGACGACGCCCGTCGCTTCGGCCTCCACCCGGCCCTGCTCGACGCGGCCCTGCAGGCGCTGCTCTACCTGCCCCTGACCGGGGCCGGACAGAGCCGGCTCCCGTTCTCCTGGTCGGACGTCACGCTGCACGCGTCCGGCGCCGACGCCCTGCGCGTCAAGCTGAGCCTCGCCGGTCCGGACGCCCTGGCGCTGACCATCGCCGATCCGTCGGGCCACCCGGTCGCCACCGTGGGCTCCCTGGCCATGCGCCAGGTCTCGGCGGAAATGCTGACCGAACCCGGCCGGCTGCGCGACTCGCTGTTCCAAGTGGACTGGGTCCCGCTGGACCCCGGGTCCGAACCGGACACCGGAACGTGGGCCGTCCTCGGGCCGGACCCGCACAAGCTCGGCGTCCAGCTCGGCACGTCCGGTCCCTTGAAGTCCTATGTGGACATCGACGCGCTGATCGCCGAGGGTGGGACGCCACCGGAGGTCGTCTTCGCGCCGCTGGTGCCCGGCCGCGCGGCGGACTTGCCCGGCGAGGTGCGGGCGGCGACCGGATCGGCGCTCGCCACCGTGCAGCGCTGGCTGGCCGAAGACGCCCTGGAAGGCGCGAAACTCGTGTTCGTCACCTCCGGCGCGGTGGCCCACCGCGGCGAGGTGACCGACCTGGCCAACGCCGCCGTCTGGGGCCTGGTCCGCTCGGCCCAGGCCGAGAACCCGGACCGGTTCCTGCTGGTCGACGTCGACGGCAAGGAGGCGTCCTACGGCGCGGTCCCGGCCGCGCTCGCCGCAGGTGAGCCGCAGGTGTCCGTGCGCGACGGCGAGCCGCACGCGGCCCGGCTGGTGCGCGCCGAAGCGGCCGGCGGGGTGCTCAGCGCGCCGAAGGGCGGGAACTGGCGGCTCGACATCGTCGACAAGGGCACCCTGGAGAACCTCACCCTGCTGCCGTGCCCGGAGGTCGCCGGACCACTGCCGGACGGGCACGTGCGGATCGCCGTCCGCGCGGCGGGCGTCAACTTCCGCGACGTCCTCAACGCGCTCGGCATGTACCCCGGCGAGGCCGGGGCGATGGGTCTGGAAGGCGCGGGCGTGGTCACCGAGGTCGGGCCCGGCGTCACCGGGCTCGCCGTGGGCGATCGGGTGCTCGGCATGTTCCCCGGCGCGTTCGGGCCCCTAGCCGTCGCCGACCAGCGGCTCGTCGCCCGCGTCCCGGACGGCTGGTCGTTCGCCGAGGCGGCGTCCGTGCCGATCGTGTTCCTCACCGCCTACTACGCGCTGGTCGACCTCGGCCGGGTCCAGCCGGGGGAGACCGTGCTGGTCCACGCGGCCGCCGGCGGCGTCGGCATGGCCGCCGTCCAGCTCGCGAAGCACCTCGGCGCCGACGTGTTCGGTACCGCGGGCGCCGGCAAGTGGGACGCGCTGCGCGAGCACGGCCTCGCCGATGACCGGATCGCCTCCTCGCGGACCCTCGACTTCGAGGAGCGGTTCCTCACGGCCACCGAGGGCCGTGGGGTCGACGTCGTGCTCGACTCGCTGGCCGGCGACTTCGTGGACGCGTCGCTGCGGCTGCTGCCGCGCGGCGGGCGGTTCCTGGAGATGGGCAAGACCGACGTCCGGCACCCCGGCGAAGTCGCGGGGAAACACCCGGGCGTCGCGTACCAGGCATTCGACCTCATCGAGGCCGGGCCCGACCGGATCGCCGAAATGCTGAGGGAGGTCCTCGACCTGCTCGGCCGGGGCGTGCTGCGGCCGATCCCGGTCACCGCGTGGGACGTCCACCGCGCCCCCGCGGCGTTCAAGCACCTCCAGCAGGCCAAGCACGTCGGCAAGGTCGTGCTGACCGTGCCCGCGCCGCTCGACCCCGAGGGCACGGTCCTGATCACCGGCGGCACCGGTGGCCTGGGCGGGCTGCTGGCCCGGCACCTGGTCGCCGAGCACGGCGCGCGGCACCTGCTGCTCACCAGCCGCCGGGGCCTCGCGGCCGACGGCGCGGCGGAGCTGCGCGACGAGCTGACCGAGCTGGGCGCGACCGTCACCGTGGCGGCCTGCGACGCGGCCGACCGCGACGCCCTGGCCGCGTTGCTCGACGGCATCCCCGGCGACCACCCGCTGCGTGCGGTCATGCACACCGCCGGGGTGCTCGACGACGGCGTCGTCGGCTCACTGGACGCGGCCCGCCTGGACAAGGTGCTGCGGCCCAAGGTCGACGCCGCGGTGCACCTCGACGAGCTGACCCGTCACGCCGACCTCACCGCGTTCGTGCTGTTCTCCGGCGCCGCCGGGCTGTTCGGCGGCGCGGGACAGGCGAACTACGCGGCCGCGAACGCCTTCGTGGACGCCTTCGCCACCCACCGGCACGCCCTCGGCCTGCCCGCGGTGGCGCTGGCGTGGGGCCCGTGGTCGGCCGCGGCCGGCATGACCAGCGGCCTGACCGAGGCCGACCTCGGCCGGATGGCCCGCGCCGGACTGCTGCCGCTGTCGGCCGAACTCGGCCTCGCCCTGCTCGACGCGGGCGTGGCCACCGGCGAAGCGGCCGTGGTGCCGATGCGCGTCGACACGGCCGCGCTGGCGTCCTCGGGCGCGGTGGCCCCGCTGTTCCGGGGGCTCGTCACCGCCCCGGCGCGGCGGGCGGTCGCGTCCGTCGCGAAGGCCGGGCCCGTGGGCCTGGCCGAGCGGCTGGCCGCGACGCCGCTCGCGGACCGCGAAGACCTGGTGGTGGACCTGGTGACCGGTCAAGTCGCCGCGGTGCTGGGTCACGCGTCCACAGTGGACATCGACGCCGGCAAGGCGTTCAGCGAACTGGGCTTCGACTCGCTCACCGCCGTCGAGCTGCGCAACCGGCTCGGTGCGGTCGCCGGGAAACGGCTGCCCGCGACGCTGGTGTTCGACTACCCGACGGTCGCCGAGCTGGCGGGCTACCTGCTCGAAGACATCGCCCCGCCCGCACCTTCGGCGAACGGCTTGGTCGACGACCTGCGCGGCTCGCTCGCCTCCCTGCCCGACGGCTACGAGGGACGCGAGGAGATCACCGAGCGGCTGCAGAGCCTGCTTGCGTGGTGGACCGGCACCGCCCCCGAAGAACCGCACTCGGACGACGTCGCGGCCGCGTCCGCCGACGAGCTGTTCGACCTGATCGACAAGGAGTTCGGGGCGTGACCTCCGACAACGAGAAGAAGCTGCTCGACTACCTCAAGAAGGTCACCACCGACCTGAGGGCGGCGAACCAGCGGTTGCGCGAGGTCGAAGACCGGGACGCCGAGCCGGTCGCCGTGATCGGCATGGGCTGCCGCTTCCCCGGCGGCGTGCGCACCCCCGAACAGCTGTGGCAGCTGCTCGCCGCCGGCGGCGACGGGATGTCCGGCTTCCCCACCGACCGCGGCTGGCCCGCGGCGCTGTACTCCGGCGACGCCGAGCAGGCGGGCACCAGCTACGTCCGCGAGGGCGGGTTCGTCTACGACGCGGCGGAGTTCGACCCCGGCTTCTTCGGGATGAGCCCCCGCGAGGCGCTCGCCACCGACCCGCAGCAGCGGCTGCTGCTCGAAACGGCGTGGGAGACCATCGAACGCGCCGGGATCGACCCACTGTCGCTGCGTGGCACGAAGGCGGGAGTCTTCGTCGGCGGCACGTCCACCGGCTACGGTTCCGGCCTGACCGCGCTGCCGGACGGCGTCGAAGGGCACCTGCTCACCGGCAACTCGACCGCGGTGATCTCCGGCCGGGTCGCCTACCAGCTCGGGCTCAAGGGCCCGGCGGTCACCGTCGACACCGCGTGCTCGTCGTCGCTGGTCGCCCTGCACTGGGCCGCCCAGGCTTTGCGCCGCGGCGAGTGCTCGCTGGCGCTCGTCGGTGGCGTCACCGTCATGTCGACTCCCGGCATGTTCCTGGAGTTCAGCCGCCAGCGTGGCCTCGCGCCGGACGGGCGGTGCAAGCCGTTCGCAGCCGCGGCCGACGGCACGGGCTGGTCCGAGGGCGTCGGCCTCGTCCTCGTCGAGAAGCTGTCGGACGCCCTCGTCAACGGGCACCCGGTGCTCGCGGTGGTCCGCGGCTCCGCGGTCAACTCCGACGGCGCCTCCAACGGCCTCACCGCCCCCAACGGCCCGGCGCAGCAGCAGGCCATCCGGGCCGCGCTCGCGAGCAGCGGGCTCGAACCGTCCGATGTGGACGCCGTCGAGGCGCACGGCACGGGCACCACGCTGGGCGACCCGATCGAGGCGCACGCGCTGCTGGCGACCTACGGCCAGGACCGCGACCGGCCGCTCTGGCTCGGCTCGGTGAAGTCCAACATCGGCCACACCCAAGCCGCCGCGGGCGTCGCCGGGGTGATCAAGATGGTGCTGGCCATGCGGCACGGGCTGCTGCCGCGCACGGTGCACGTCGACGAGCCGTCGCCGCACATCGACTGGTCGGCCGGGGCCGTCGAGCTGCTCACCGAAAACGTTTCGTGGCCAGCCGGGGAGACCCCGCGCCGGGCCGGCGTTTCGTCGTTCGGCATCAGCGGGACCAACGCGCACGTGGTCCTGGAGAGCTACGACTCCGCGCCCGACGCGGCGGCCACGGTCGGCGGACTGGTGCCGCTCGCGCTCTCGGCCCGCTCCCGCGACGCGCTGCGGGAGCAAGCCGTTCGGCTGCGGGACCACCTGGCCGCGGGCCTGCCGCTCGCGGACACCGCGTTGTCGCTGGTCACCGGACGGTCGGCGTTCGAGCACCGCGCGGTCGTGCTGGCCGCCGACGCGTCCGGGGCGGCGACGGCTCTGGACGCGCTCGCCGCCGACGTGCCATCGCCGTCCCTTGTGGACGGTGTGGCGGGCAAGCCCGGCAAGACCGCGTTCCTGTTCTCCGGTCAGGGATCCCAGCGGCTCGGCATGGGCGCCGGGCTGCGTCGCGAGTTCCCGGTGTTCGCCTCGGCTTTCGACGAGGTGTGCGCGGAGTTCGACTTTCCCCTGGCCGAAGCGATCTCCGGCGAGTCCCTGAACGACACGGGTTTCGCGCAGCCCGCGCTGTTCGCGATCGAGGTCGCGTTGTTCCGGCTGCTCGAATCCTGGGGCGTGAAACCGGACTTCCTGGCCGGGCACTCCATCGGGGAACTGGCGGCCGCGCACGTCGCCGGGGTCCTCTCGCTGGCCGACGCCTGCACGCTGGTCGCCGCGCGGGCCCGGCTGATGCAGGCCCTCCCGGCCGGCGGGGCGATGGTCGCCGTCCAGGCCACCGAAGCCGAAGTCACGCCGCTGCTGGGCGAGCGGGTGAACCTCGCCGCCGTCAACGCGGCCGACTCGGTCGTGCTGTCCGGCGACGAGGACGCGGTGCTCGCGGCCGCGGCCGAACTGGCATCCCGCGGACGCAAGACGAAGCGGCTCGCCGTGTCGCACGCCTTCCACTCGGTGCTGATGGAGCCGATGCTGGCCGAGTTCAGGCAGGTCGTGTCCGGGCTGACCTTCTCGGCGCCGAAGATCCCGATCGTCACCGGCGAGCCCGCCGACCTGACCGATCCGGAGTACTGGGTGCGGCACGTGCGCGAGCCGGTCCGGTTCGCCGACCGCCTGTCGGCCCTGGAAGCCCGGGGTGCCACGCGGTTCGTCGAGGTCGGCCCGGACGGCACCCTCGCCGGGCTGGCGAGCGTCCCCGTCGTGGCGGTGCTGCGGGCCGGGCGCGACGAGCGGGAGTCGGTGCTGAGCGCCTTGGCCGAGCTGTACGTGCGGGGCAGTGCACCCGCCTGGACCGCGCTGCTCGACGGTGCCCGGCGCGTCGATCTGCCGACGTATGCCTTCCAGCGCGAGCGGTTCTGGCTCACCTCGCCGGAGTCCACTGTGGTCGGTGATGTGAGCGCGGACCACTTCTGGTCGGCGGTCGAACGGCAGGATCTCGATGCGCTCGTCGCCACCCTCGACGTGCCGTCGGAGGCCCCGCTCAGCGACGTCCTGCCCGCGCTGGCGTCGTGGCGCCGCCGTCACCACGACGAGTCCACAGTGGACAAGTGGCGGTACCGGATCGGCTGGCGCCCGCTCACCGGGACGGCGACGACCCGGCTGTCCGGCCGCTGGCTCGTGGTGGCCCGGGAAGGTGCCGAGGACGTCGTCTCGGGCCTGCGCGAGCGGGGCGCGGACGTGCTTCACGTATCGGCCGTCGCCGACGTGGCCGAGCCTGCCGGGATCCTTTCCCTGCTGCCGGTGGACGAGACGCTCACGCTGGTGCAGGCCTTCGGCACGCTCGGCTGGTCGGCGCCGCTGTGGTGCGCGACGCGGGGAGCCGTCTCGACCGGCCGGTCCGACCCCCTCGACCACCCGGAGCAGGCGCAGGTGTGGGGCCTCGGCCGTTCCGCCGCGGTCGAACACCCGCGCCGTTGGGGCGGGTTGATCGACCTGCCCGAGCACTTCGACGAGCGGGGCCTCGACCGGCTCTGCGGAGTGCTCGCCGACGGCGCCGAGGACGAGGTCGCCATCCGGCCCTCCGGGGTCTTCGCCCGGCGGCTCGTGCGGGCACCGCTGTCCGGCGAATGTCCCGAGTGGACAGTCACCGGGACGGTGCTGATCACCGGTGGCACCGGCGCGCTCGGCGGCCACCTCGCGCGCTGGGCGGTCGAACGCGGCGCGTCGCGCGTCGTGCTGGCCAGCCGTCGCGGCCCGGCGGCGGCCGAGTCGGACCTGCCCGAGATCACGGTCGTGGCCTGCGACTGCACCGACCGGGACGCGGTCACCGCGCTCGTCGGTTCCCTGCCGGACCTGACCGCCGTGGTCCACGCGGCGGGCGTGCTCGACGACGGCGTGCTCGACGGGCTCACCGCCGAGAAGCTCGACCGGGTACTGCGCGCCAAGGCGACCACGGCCTGGCACCTGCACGAGGCCACCGCCGATCGTGAGCTCTCGGCGTTCGTGCTGTTCTCCTCGCTGGCCGGCACCGTCGGCTCGGCCGGGCAGGGCAACTACGCCGCGGCGAACGCCTACCTCGACGCCCTCGCCGCGTACCGGCGGGCTCGCGGGCTGCCGGCGACCTCGCTGGCCTGGGGGCCGTGGGCCGATGCGGGGATGGCCGCCGGCGACGCCGTCCGCGATCGGCTGCGGCGCGGTGGCCTCACGCCGCTGAACCCGGACCTCGCCCTGTCCGCGCTGGACCGGGCCCTCGCCGCCGGGGACGTCACACTCGCGCTCGCCGACGTCGACTGGGCGGTCTACGGCCCCGCGCTCACCGCCGTGCGGCCGAGCCGCCTGCTGACCGAACTGCCCGAGGCAGCGGCCGCTTCGGAGCCGGTCGCCTTGTCCGAAGTGGACGTTCTGACTCTCGTGCGCCGTCAGGTCGCCGCGGTGCTCGGGTACGCCGAGGAGGTCGCGGCGGACAAGTCGTTCAAGGACCTCGGGTTCGACTCGCTGACCGCGGTCGAGCTGCGCAACCGGCTCGGCGCGGCCACCGGCACGGACCTGCCCGCGACGCTGATCTACGACTACCCGACGGCCGCCGAGCTGGCCGCCCACCTGGCCGGCACGCCGGACGACGCACCGATCGCCGAGCGAGCGGTGGTGTCCACAGAGGACCCGATCGTCGTCGTGGCGATGGGCTGCCGCTTCCCCGGCGGCGTGCGGACCCCGGAAGACCTGTGGGAGCTGCTGCTGTCCGGCGGCGACGCGGTCTCGGGCTTCCCCACCGACCGGCACTGGGACATCGCGGGCCTCGCGGCCGCCGGCGTCGTCACGGGTGGTGGTGCGTTCGTCGACGGCGTCACGGAGTTCGACCCGGCCTTCTTCGGCATCTCGCCGCGCGAAGCCCTGGCGATGGACCCGCAGCAGCGGCTCGTCCTGGAAACCGCGTGGGAGACCTTGGAACGCGCCGGGGTCGACCCGGCCGGCGGCCCGGACGTCGGGGTGTTCCTCGGCACCAACGGGCAGGACTACCCGGCCGTGCTTGCGGGCTCGGGCGAGGACTTCGGCGGGTTCGTCGGCACCGGCAACGCGGCTTCGGTCGTGTCGGGCCGGGTTTCGTACGTGCTGGGTCTCGGCGGTCCGGCGGTGACTGTGGACACGGCGTGCTCGGCGTCGCTGGTGGCGCTGCACCTGGCCGCGCAGTCGGTGCGCGCGGGCGAGTGCGCGATGGCGCTGGCCGGCGGCGTGACGGTGATGGCGACGCCCGGCGCGTTCGTCGAGTTCTCCCGCCAGGGTGGCCTCGCGGCGGACGGCCGGTGCAAGGCCTTCGCCGACGATGCGGACGGCACGGGCTGGGGCGAGGGCGCCGGCGTCGTGCTGGTCGAGCGGCTGTCGGACGCGCGGCGCCTCGGGCACCCGGTGCTCGCGGTGCTGCGCGGCTCGGCGATGAACCAGGACGGCGCGTCGAACGGGCTCACCGCGCCGAACGGCCCGTCGCAGCAGCGGGTGATCCGGGCGGCGCTGGCGAACGCGGGCCTGGCACCGTCCGATGTGGACGTCGTCGAAGCGCACGGGACCGGCACCGCGCTGGGTGACCCGATCGAGGCGCAGGCGTTGCTGGCGACCTACGGCCGGGACCGCGAGCGGCCGTTGTGGCTGGGTTCGCTGAAGTCCAACATCGGGCACACGCAGGCGGCGGCCGGGATCGCCGGCGTCATCAAGGTGGTGCTCGCGCTGGAGCACGGCGTGTTGCCGAAGACGCTGCACGCGGACCGGCCGTCGCGGCACGTCGACTGGGACAGCGGTGCGGTGGCGCTGCTGACCTCGGCCACCCCGTGGCCGCTTTCGGAGCGGCCGCGGCGGGCGGGCGTGTCGTCGTTCGGCTTCAGTGGGACGAACGCGCACGTCATCCTCGAGCAGCCGCCTGCTCTAGAAGTGGTGGACGCTCCTTCGGACGTCGTCGTCTGGCCGTTGTCGGGCCGGTCGGAGGCGGTGGTGCGTGCTCAGGCCCGGCGGCTCGCGGAGTTCCTCGAAGGTTCGGACGTCGCTCCGGCCGATGTCGCCCGTTCGCTGGCCGCGCGGGCGGTGTTCGACCACCGGGCGGTCGTGACGGGCGACGACCTGCTCGCCGGACTGGCAGCGGTCGCCTCGGGAGCGAAGCACCCGGGCGTGGTCACCGGGCACGCCGGCGACGGGGCGACCGGGCTGCTGTTCGCCGGTCAGGGATCGCAGCGCGCCGGGATGGGGGCCGAGCTGTACGCGCGGTTCCCGGTGTTCGCGGACGCGTTCGACGCGGCGTGCGCGGTCCTCGACCCTTCCTTGGATCGGCCGTTGCGCGAGGTCGTGTTCGGCGACGCCGCGGCGCTCGACCAGACCGGGTACACCCAGCCCGCGTTGTTCGCGCTCGAGGTCGCGTTGTTCCGCCTGCTGGAGTCGTGGGGCGTCAAGCCGGACCACCTGGCCGGGCACTCGATCGGGGAGCTGGCGGCGGCGCACGTCGCCGGGGTGTTCTCGCTGGCGGACGCCGGCCGGCTGGTCGCCGCGCGGGCGAGCCTCATGCAGGCGCTGCCCGGCGGGGGCGCGATGCTCGCCGTGCAGGCCGCTGAGCAGGACGTTCTCGAGGTCGCGGCGGGCCGCGCGGACCTGGCGGCGGTGAACGGGCCGCTGGCCACGGTGCTGTCCGGAGAGGCTGACGTCTTGGCCGAGATCGCCGCCGAGCTGACCGCGCGCGGCGTGAAGTCTAGGGATTTGCGGGTCTCGCATGCGTTTCACTCGGCTCATATGGACGCGATGCTGGAGGAGTTCGCCGAGGTGGCGCGGGGGATCGGGTATGCCGAGCCGCGCATCCCCGTCGTGTCCTCGGTGACCGAGCGCGCCGACTTGACCGACCCGGAGTACTGGGTGCGGCAGGTGCGCGAGCCGGTGCGGTTCGCCGACGCCGTGTCGAGGATGCGCGAGGCCGGGGTCACCCGCCTGGTCGAGCTGGGCCCGGACGGGACACTGAGCGCGCTGACCGAAGCGACCCCGATGCTGCGCAAGGACCGCCCGGAGATCTCGACGGCGCTGCGGGCGCTGGCTTCGCTGCACGTCAGCGGCGCGGTTGTGGACTGGACACCGCTTTCGTCGGGCGTGCGTCAGGTCGCGCTGCCGACGTACCCCTTCGAGCGGCAGGTGTTCTGGCCGGAGCCGCTGGTCCCGGTGGCTTCGCCGGTCGAGGGCAAGCAGTACCACGTGTCGTGGCGCCCGGTCGCGGACCGGCCGCGGGCGGGGTTGTCCGGGCGTTGGCTCGTGGTGATCCCTGCGGGGTGCGAGGAGGAGCCGCTGGTCAAGGCGGTGTTCCCGGCGCTGGCGGAGGCAGGGGCCGAGCCGGTGCCGGTGCCGCTGGGCGAGCCGGACCTCGACCGCGACTCGCTCGCGGAGCGGTTCTCGGGCCTGGCGACGGCAGGTGCGGAGCCGCTCGCCGGCGCGCCGGCCCGCGGCTTGGTCGCTGGTGGGGTTGGCGAATCCATTCGCGGCGAGCGTGGTTTCGGCTCGGGTGCCGCTGTGGGCGCCGACCTCGGTCCGGTCAACGGCGTCCTCTCGCTGCTGGGCCTGGCCGTGCACCCCGCTCCCGGCCAGCCGTCCGTGCCGCTCGGCCTCGCGCTGAGCACCACCCTCCTCCAGGCCCTCGGGGACGCCGGCCTCGACGCGCCGCTCTGGATGGTCACCACCGGAGCCGTCGCCGTCGGGCCCGGAACTCCCGTGCAGCCGCCGGCCGCCGGGATCTGGGGCCTCGGGCGGACCGCCGCGCTGGAGCACCCGGACCGGTGGGGTGGCCTCGCCGACCTGCCCGCCGAGCCCGGCGACCCCGAGCTGACCCGGCTCATCGCCCTCCTCGCCGGGGCCGACGGCGAAGACCAGCTCGCGATCCGCCCGGCCGGCACCTTCGCGCGGCGGCTCGTGCGCGCCCCGATCGAGGCGCCTGCCGAGCCCTGGACCCCGACGGGGACGGTGCTCGTCACCGGCGGCACCGGTGCGCTGGGCGCCGAGGTCGCCCGGTGGCTCGCCCGCACCGGTGCGCCGCACGTCGTCCTCGCCGGCCGGCGCGGGCCCGCCGCGCCCGGGGCGGCCGCACTGGAAGCCGAGCTCAGCGCGCTGGGCGCCAAGGTGACCATCGCCGCCTGCGACCTCGCCGATCGCGACGCCGCCGCCGAACTCCTCGACTCGCTGCCCGACCTCGACGCCGTCATCCACGCCGCCGGCGTCCTCGACGACGGCGTCCTCGACTCCCTGACGCCGCAGCGGTTCGCGACCGTCCTCAAGGCCAAAGTGGACTCCGCGATCCACCTCCACGAGCTGACGCGCACCCGCGACCTGTCCGCCTTCGTCCTGTTCTCCTCCCTGGCCGCCACGCTCGGCGCGGCCGGGCAGGGCAACTACGTCGCGGCCAACGCGATGCTGGACGCGCTCGCCGAGCACCGGGCCGGCCTCGGCCTGCCCGCCACCTCGATCGCCTGGGGCCCGTGGGCCGGCGCGGGCATGGCCGCCGGCCACGGCACCCGCTCCGAACGTGGCGGAATCCGCCCGCTGGCCCCGGAACCGGCCACCGCGGCCCTCCACAAGGCCGTGAGCAGCAGCGAGCCCGTCGTCGCCGTGGCCGATGTCGACTGGGCGGCGTTCGCCACCGCCGGCCGGACCGCGCGGCTCCTGGAAGACCTGCCCGAGGCGCGCCGAGCGCTCACCACGGCGGAGAAGCCGGACCTCCGGGCGAAGCTCGACACGCTGACCGGCCCCGAGCGGGAGCGCGCGCTGCTCGACCTGGTGCGCGGCGAGGTCGCCGCCGTGCTCGGCTACGCCGGGCCGTCCACAGTGGACCCCGGGCTCGCGTTCAAGGAGCTGGGCCTCGACTCGCTCACGGCGGTCGAGCTGCGCAACGGGCTCGCCGCCGCCACGGGCCTGTCGCTGCCCGCGACGCTCGGGTTCGACTACGCCAACCCGGCGGCGCTGGCTCAGCACCTCGGCCGCGAGCTGGGTCCGGCCGATCCGGCGGCGGCGGCCGAGGCCGAGCTGGACCGGATCGAAGCGGCCTTCGCCGCGCTGACCGCCGAGCAGCTGGCCGGTACCCGGATCACCGCCCGGCTGCAGGCACTGCTGGGCCGGCTGGGCACGGGCCCCGCGGAAAACACGCGGCAGAAGCTCGAAACGGCCAGCGAAACCGAGATCTTCGACTTCATCGACAACGAGCTGGGACTCGCGTGACGCGCGGGTTCGCCGGCGGGCGGGGTGCGACGTGAACGAGGAGAAGCTGCTCGGGTACCTGCGCAAGGTCACCGCCGACCTGCACGAGACCCGGGAACGCCTGCGCGAGGCCGAATCCGCGACGCCCGAGCCGATCGCGATCGTCTCGATGGCCTGCCGGTTCCCCGGCGGCGTCGAGACACCCGAGGACCTCTGGCGGGTGCTCGAAACCGGCACCGACACGCTGACGGACTTCCCGGCCGACCGCGGCTGGGACCTCGACGCGGTCTACCACCCGGACCCGGACCACCCGGGCACGAGCTACGTCGACCAGGGCGGGTTCGTCCGCGACGCGGGCGCGTTCGACGCGGGCTTCTTCGGGATCTCGCCCCGCGAGGCCCTCGCCATGGACCCGCAGCAGCGGCTGCTGCTCGAGACGTCCTGGGAAGCCGTGGAGCGCGCCGGGATCGACCCGGCATCGCTGCGGGGCGAGCCGGTCGGCGTGTTCGCCGGAACCAACGGCCAGGACTACCCGGGGCTGCTCAGCCTCGCGCCCGGCGTCGGCGACGGCTACGAGAGCACCGGCAACGCGGCCAGTGTCCTTTCCGGACGGATCTCCTACGTGCTCGGCCTGGAAGGCCCGGCCGTCACGGTCGACACGGCGTGCTCGTCTTCGCTGGTCGCGCTGCACTGGGCGGCGCACGCCCTGCGCGAGGGGGAGTGCGACCTCGCGCTCGCCGGCGGTGTCACGGTCATGACGACGCCCGGCGCGTTCATCGGCTTCAGCCGGCAGCAGGGCCTGGCCGCGGACGGCCGGTGCAAGGCGTTCGCCGACGGCGCCGACGGCACCGGCTGGGGCGAGGGCGCCGGCGTCGTGCTGCTGGAACGGCTGTCCGACGCCCGGCGCCACGGCCACCCCGTGCTCGCGATCGTCGCGGGCTCGGCGATCAACTCCGACGGCGCGTCGAACGGCCTCACCGCCCCGAACGGCCCGTCGCAGCAACGCGTCATCCGCGCCGCGCTCGCCGACGCGGGTCTGGCACCGTCCGATGTGGACGCCGTCGAGGCGCACGGCACCGGGACGAGCCTGGGCGACCCGATCGAGGCGCAGGCCCTCCTCTCGACCTACGGCGAGCACCGGCCGGCGGGCCGTCCACTGTGGCTCGGCTCGATCAAGTCCAACCTCGGGCACACCCAGGCCGCCGCGGGCGTGGCCGGAGTCATCAAGATGGCCCTCGCGCTGCGCAACGGCGTCCTGCCGAAGACCCTGCACGTCGAGCAGCCGACGTCGCGCGTGGACTGGTCGGCCGGGGACGTGCGCGTGCTGACCGAGCCGGTCCCGTGGCCGGCGGACGGGCGGGTGCGCCGCGCGGGCGTCTCGGCGTTCGGGGTGAGCGGAACCAACGCGCACGTGCTCCTGGCCGCACCTCCGGCCGAAGAAGTCGAACCACAGAACGAAACGACGCCGTCGGTCGTGCCGTGGGTCCTTTCCGGACGGTCGGAGGCCGCGCTCCGGGCGCAGGCTGCCCGGCTGGCCGGGGTCGACGGCGACTCCGCCGGGATCGGCCTGGCCCTCGCCACGGCCCGTTCGGCTTTCGAGCACCGGGCCGTGCTGATCGGCGACGCGGCCGAACTGGCCGAGGGCGTGCGGGCGCTCGCGAAGGGCGACGACGTTCCCGGGCTCGTCCGCGGTGCGGTCGCCGAGGGACTGACCGCGTTCCTGTTCACCGGCCAGGGCGCGCAACGCGTCGGCATGGGCCGTGAGCTGCACGACCGGTTCCCGGCCTACGCAAACGCTTTCGACGAGATCTGCGCGGAGTTCGACCGGCACCTGGACCGTCCACTCAAGACGGTCATCGACTCGGGCGAACACCTCGACGAGACGGCCTACACCCAGCCCGCCCTCTTCGCCGTCGAGGTCGCGCTGTTCCGGCTGCTGGAGTCCTGGGGCGTGACGCCCGACCACCTCGCCGGCCACTCCATCGGCGAGCTGGCCGCGGCGCACGTCGCGGGCGTGTTCTCCCTGGCCGACGCCGCCGAGCTGGTCGCGGCGCGCGGACGCCTCATGCAGGCCCTGCCGGCCGGTGGGGCGATGGTCGCCGTCCAGGCCACCGAGGCCGAGGTGACGCCGCTGCTCACCGGTGCGGTCTCCCTCGCCGCGGTCAACGGCCCGGACGCCGTCGTGGTGTCCGGCGATGAGGCGGCCGCCAACGAGATCGAGCGGCACTTCGCCGCGCTCGGCCGGCGGACCCGGCGGCTCACCGTGTCCCACGCCTTCCACTCGCCGCTGATGGACCCGATGCTGGCCGAGTTCGCGCAGGTCGCGGGACGGATCACCTACGCCCGCCCGCGGGTCCCGATCGTCTCGACGGTGACCGGGACGCCGGTCTCCGACGAGCTGACCACGCCGGACTACTGGGTGCGCCAGGTCCGGGAGCCCGTCCGGTTCGCCGCCGCCGTGGCGGCGCTCGCGGACGCCGGGGCCACGCGGTTCCTGGAGCTGGGGCCGCACGGCGTGCTCGCCGCGATGACCGAGGAGTGCCTGCCCGGCGCGACCGTCGCCTCGCTGCTGCGCAAGGACCGCGACGAGGTCCGGACCGCGCTGGCCGCCGTCGCGACGGTGTACGTCCGTGGCGCGCGCACGAACTGGGGCGAGCTGTTTCCCGGCGGGCGGCCGTGCGAACTCCCGACCTATGCGTTCCAGCGCGAGACCTACTGGCCGGAGCTGCCCCGTCCGGTCGGCGGTGCGACGCGCGACAGCTTGCTCAAGCTCGACTGGGTCCCGGTCGAGGCGGGAGAGCCCGCGCCGGCCGCGTGGGCCGTGCTCGGCGCCGGTCACCGCGAGCTGGGTGCCGCCCTGTTCGCCGAGCTGGGCGCGCTGGCCTGCCACCCCGATCTCGACGGCGTCGCCGAGGCGGGCGCGCTGCCCGACGTCCTGGTCGCCCCGTTCCGGTGTGCCACGCCCGGGGAGGCGGCTCGTCGCGCGCTGCGGCTCGTGCAGGGATGGCTGGCCGACGAGCGCTTCGACGGCCGTACCCTGGTGGTCCTGACGCAGGGCGCCGCCGTCGCCGAGGGTGTCACCGACCTCGCGCAGGCACCCGTGTGGGGCTTGGTGCGCTCGGCCGCGGCCGAGAACCCCGGCCGGTTCGTGCTCGCCGACGTCGACGACCTGGCGGACGCGCGCCTGCTGCCCGCCGCGCTCGCCACCGGCGAACCCGAGTTCCTGCTGCGCGACGGCGAGATCCGGGCGGCGCGGCTCGCCAAGCTCGCGGCGTCCGAGCCCGGGCCGTCCGCGTCCTTCGGTCCGGAAGGGACGGTGCTCGTCACCGGCGGCACCGGGGCGCTGGGCGCGCTGGTCGCCCGCCACCTGGCCACCCGGTACGGGGTGCGCCACCTGCTCCTGGCCGGCCGTCGAGGTCCCGACGCCGACGGCGCGGCCGAGCTGGTCGCGGACCTGACCGAGCTGGGTGCGGAACCGGTCGTCGCGGCCTGCGACGCCGCCGACCGCGACGCGCTGGCCGCCCTGCTGGGAACCATCCCGGCGGACCGGCCGCTGACCGGCGTCGTCCACGTCGCCGGCGTCCTCGACGACGGTGTCGTGTCCGCGTTGACCCCTGAGCGCCTGGACGCCGTGCTGCGGCCCAAGATCGACGCCGGCACCAACCTGCACGAGCTGACCGCCGACGCCGACCTCACCGCGTTCGTCGTGTTCTCCTCGATCTCCGGCACGCTCGGCCCGGCCGGGCAGGCGAACTACGCGGCGGCCAACGCCTGGCTCGACGCGCTCGCCCGCCACCGCCGCGACCACGGCTTGCCGGGGCTCGCGCTCGGCTGGGGCCTCTGGGAGCAGGCCGGCGGCATGACCGGCGCCCTCGCCGACCGCGACCGCCGACGGCTCGGCGCCACCGGCATGATCCCGCTGTCCACTGTGGAGGGATTCCGGCTGTTCGACGCGGCGTGCCGCGGCGGGGAACCCGCGGTGCTGCCGATCCGGTTCGACCTCGCCGTGCTCGGCGCCGCCCCGGCCCTGCCGCCGGTGTTCGCCGGGCTCGTCCCGCCGCGGCCGGTCGCCGGACCCGCACCCGGCCGGCCGGCCGGCGTGCTCGACGCCGTCCGCACCGCCGTCGCGCTGGTGCTCGGCTACGCGAACGCGTCGGCCGTCCAGCCCGACCGGGCGTTCAAGGACCTCGGCTTCGACTCCCTGACCGCGGTCGAACTCCGCAACCGGCTCGCCGCGACCACCGGACAGCGGCTGCCCGCGACGCTGATCTACGACTACGCCACCCCGAACGCCCTGGCCGCGCACCTGGCCGGCGACGCGGGACCGGCGGTGGCCGCACCCGTCGCGGTCCGGACCGACGACGAGCCGATCGCGATCGTGTCGATGGCCTGCCGGTTCCCCGGCGGCGTCCACACCCCGGACGAGCTGTGGACCCTGCTCGCCGAAGGCCGCGACGCCATCGGCGGCTTCCCGGCCGACCGCGGCTGGGACCTCGACGCGCTCTACGACCCGGACCCCGACAGCGAAGGCACGTCCTACGCCCGTGAAGGCGGTTTCCTCGACGGCGCCGCGTTGTTCGACCCCGCGTTCTTCGGGATCTCACCCCGGGAAGCCCTCGCCATGGACCCGCAGCAGCGGCTGCTGCTCGAGACGTCCTGGGAAGCCCTCGAACGCGCGGGCATCGACCCGGAGTCGTTGCGCGGCCGGCCCGTCGGCGTGTTCGCCGGGACCAACGGCCAGGACTACCCGGCCCTGCTCGCGCTGGCGCCGAAGAGCGCCGAAGGTTACCTCGGCACCGGCAACGCCGCTTCCGTGCTTTCGGGCCGGATCTCGTACGCGCTCGGGCTCGAGGGCCCGGCCGTCACCGTGGACACGGCGTGCTCGTCGTCGCTGGTCGCGCTGCACTGGGCGATCCAGGCGCTGCGGGCGGGGGAGTGCTCGCTCGTGCTCGCGGGCGGGGTCACCGTGCTGTCGACGCCGGGCTCGTTCGTCGAGTTCAGCCGGCAGCGGGGCCTGTCCCCGGACGGCCGGTGCCGGGCGTTCTCCGACGACGCGAACGGCACCGGCTGGGGCGAAGGCTCCGGAATGCTGGTCCTGGAACGGCTTTCCGACGCGCGTCGCAACGGGCACCCGGTGCTCGCGGTCGTGCGCGGCAGCGCGGTGAACCAGGACGGCGCGTCGAACGGCTTGACCGCCCCGAACGGTCCCTCGCAGCAACGGGTGATCCGGGCGGCACTGGCGAACGCCGGTCTGACGCCGTCCGAGGTGGACGCCGTGGAGGCCCACGGGACCGGGACGTCGCTGGGTGACCCGATCGAAGCCCAGGCGCTGATCGCCACCTACGGCCAGGACCGCGACCGTCCACTGTGGCTGGGTTCGATCAAGTCCAACGTCGGCCACACGCAGGCGGCGGCCGGCGTCGCCGGGATCATGAAAATGGTGCTGGCCCTGCGTCACGGCCTGCTGCCGCAGACCCTGCACGCCGACGTGCCTTCGTCCCATGTGGACTGGTCCGACGGTGCCGTGCGGTTGCTGTCGGAGCCGGTGCCCTGGCCCGAAGGCGAAGCTCCCCGCCGCGCGGGTGTCTCGTCGTTCGGCGTGAGCGGCACCAACGCGCACGTGATCCTGGAACAGGCACCAGAGCGCCCCAAGGCGGCCTTGGTTGCGTCTGACGCACCGAAGGGCCCCTTGGTTGCGTCTGACGCACCGAAGGCCACATTGGGGCGCTGGGTGCCCTGGACCGTCTCGGGGCGCACTCTGGAGGCCCTGCGCGCGCAGGCTGAGCGGCTGCTGAGCCACGTCGCGGCCCACTCGGCCGAGCCCGCCGAGATCGGTACTGCGCTGGCGGGCCGGACGGTCTTCGCCCACCGGGCGGTCGTCGTGGGTGCCGACCGTGACGAACTGGTCCGGGGTTTGGCCGCCGTCGCCGCCGACCGTCCCGCGCCCGGTGTCAGCACGGGCGTGCGGGCCGAGGGCGGCACCGCGTTCCTCTTCACCGGACAAGGCGCGCAACGGCTCGGCATGGGCGCCGGGCTGAGCCGCGAGTTCCCGGTGTTCGCCGACGCCTTCGCCGAGGTGTGCGCGGAGTTCGACGCCCACCTCGACCGACCGCTCCTGGAGGCCATCGACACCGACCTCCTCGACCAGACCGGGTACACCCAGCCCGCGCTGTTCGCGATCGAAGTGGCCCTCTTCCGGCTCCTCGAGTCCTGGGGCGTCCGCCCGGACCGGCTCGCCGGGCACTCGATCGGCGAGCTGGCCGCCGCGCACGTCGCGGGCGTGTGGTCGCCGGCCGACGCCTGCGCCGTCGTCGCCGCGCGGGGCCGTCTCATGCAGGCCCTCCCGGCCGGTGGAGCGATGCTCGCGATCGAGGCGACCGAGGCCGAAGTCGTCCCGACGCTGCCCGCCGGTGTCGACCTCGCCGCGGTCAACGGACCGGCGTCCGTGGTCGTCTCCGGTGCCGAAGACGGCGTTCTGGCGGTCGAACGGCACTGGGCCGGGCGCAAGACCCGGCGGCTGCGCGTCTCGCACGCCTTCCACTCGCCGGCCATGGACGCGATGCTCGCGGACTTCGGCCGGGTCCTCGGCGAAGTGACCTTCGCACCGCCCGCGATCCCGATCGTCTCGACCCTGACCGGCGAGCCCGCGACCGACCTGACTTCGCCGGGGTACTGGCTGCGCCAGGCCCGGGGCACGGTCCGGTTCGCCGACGCCGTCGCCACTCTCGCGGGACTCGGCGTGACCCGGTTCGTCGAGCTGGGCCCGGACGGTGTCCTCACCGCGATGGCCGCCGCCGGCCTGGACGGCGACGCGCTGGTCACCGCGCTGATCCGCAAGGACCGCGACGAACCGCGCGAACTCCTGACCGCGCTGGCGAAACTGCACGTCAGCGGGTCCACAGTGGACTGGCGGACCGTCCTCGGCGGGACCGGAGAGGCGGCGGAGCTGCCGACGTACGCCTTCCAGCACGAGCGGTTCTGGCCCGAGTTCTCCCTGACCCCGGCCGGCGACGTCACGGTGGCGGGCCTCGACCGCCCCGACCACCCGCTGCTGGGCGCGTCGGTCACGAACGCCGAGGACGGCACCGTCGTCTGCACCGGCCGGATCTCGCCGCGCACCCACCCTTGGCTCGCCGACCACGTCGTGGCGGGCCGCACGCTGTTCCCCGGCACCGGGTTCGTCGAACTGGTCCTGCGCGCCGGCGAGCAGGCCGGCACGGGCGGCATCGACGAGTTGATCATCGAGACGCCGTTGCCCCTGCCCGAGCGCGACGGCGTCCAGCTCCAAGTCGTCCTCGGCGCACCGGACGAGAGGGGCACGCGCCCGGTGACCGTCCACTCGCGACTGGACGACGAACCGTGGACCCGGCACGCCAGTGGCCGGCTGGCCGCCGAACCCGGCCCCGTCCCGGAAGACGTGACGGAGTGGCCGCCGGCCGGGGCCGAGCCCTTGGACCTCGACGGCCTCTACACCGGCGGTCCGGAGGGCGGGTTCGGCTACGGCCCGGCCTTCCAAGGCCTGCGCGCGGCCTGGCGGCTCGGCGACGAGGTGCACGCCGAAGTGGCCCTGCGGCCCGAGGAGCACGCGGACGCGGCCCGGTCCGGCCTGCACCCGGCGCTGCTCGACGCGTCACTGCACGTGCTCGGCACGGTCGCCGAGTGGGCGGGCCGCAACTACCTCCCGTTCTCCTGGAGCGGGGTGACGCTGCACGCGAGCGGCGCCACCGCGGTCCGGGTCACGGTGACCCCCAACGGCCACGACACGGTGCGGCTCAGCCTGGCCGACCCGGCCGGCCGCCCGGTGGCGTCGATCGACGCGCTGGTGCTGCGCCCGCTGGTCGCCGGGACGGTGCCGGCGGTCCGGAAGACCCCCGAGTCGCTGTTCCGGCTGGACTGGCGGCCGGTCCCGCCGGCACCGGTCGATACCGTCGCCCGGCGGTGGGCGGTCGTCGGTGAAGGCGACCTGGGGCCGGTGCTCGACGCGAGCGGCGTCACCTGCGAGTCCTATGTAGACATCCACGCGCTCGGCGCCGCGGTCGCTCTCGGCATGGCCGCGCCGGAAGCGGTGCTGGCCGTCCGCACTCCGGCCGACGGCGCGCTGCCGGACGTCGCCCGGGCCACCGCGCACGACGTGCTTTCGCTGCTGCAGGACTGGCTGGCCGACGAGCGGTTCGCCGCCTCCCGCCTGGTCGTGGTGACCCGGGGCGCGGTGGCCGCCGCGGCCGGCGACGACGTCCCCGGCCTGGCGTGCGCGCCGATCTGGGGCCTGGTCCGCTCGGCGCAGTCGGAGCACCCCGGCCGCGTCCGGCTGATCGACCTCGACGACCACGCCGAGTCCGCTGCGGCCATGCCCGCAGCGGTCCTCGCGGACGAACCCCAGCTCGCCGTCCGCGAAGGTGCCCTGCTCGCCGCCCGGCTGACCCGCGCCACCACCGAAGCCGCCACCGGCAAGCGCCCGTTCGGGCCGGATGGCACGGTGCTGCTCACCGGCGCCACCGGCAGCCTGGGCCGCGAGCTGGCCCGGCACCTGGTCACCGCGCACGACGTCCGCAAGCTCGTGCTGACCAGCCGAAACGCGTCCGCCGCCACTGACCTGCGGGACGAGCTGACCGCGCTGGGGGCCGAGGTCCGGCTCGCCGCGTGCGACACGGCGGACCGGACCGCGCTCGCCGGGCTGCTGGCGGACATTCCCGACCTCGCCGGGGTCGTCCACGCGGCCGGCGTGCTCGACGACGGCGTCCTGTCGTCCCTCACGCCCGAGCGGATGGACGCGGTCCTGCGGCCCAAGGTCGACGCCGCCTGGCACCTGCACGAGCTGACCGCGGACCGCAACCTCTCGGCGTTCGTGCTCTTCTCCTCGGTCTCGGCCACCTTCGGCGGGCCCGGGCAGGGCAACTACGCCGCGGCGAACACGTTCCTCGACGCGCTCGCCGCCCACCGCGCCGCTCGCGGCCTGCCCGCGCAGGCGCTGGCCTGGGGCCTGTGGGAGACCGGGATGAGTGCCGCGCTGGACTCGGCGGACCGCAAGCGGATGTCGCGCGGCGGTGTCCACGCGCTGCCGGTCGAGCAGGGGCTGGCGTTGTTCGACACCGCGACCTCGCTCGCCGAACCCGCGCTGGTTCCGGCGAAGCTGGACCTCACCGGGCTGGGCGGCCAGGTCGCGTCCGTCCTCAAGGGACTCGTCCGCCCGGCGAGGCGCGCCGCGACGGCCGCCACCCCGGTGTCCGGAGAGGACGCTCTGCGCGCCGCGCTGGCCGGGAAACCGGAGCACGACCAGCAAGCGGTGCTGCTGGACCTGGTCCGCGCCACCGCGGCCACGGTGCTGGGCCACGCCGGTCCCGAAGCCGTGCGCCCGGACGTCGGGTTCCTCGTCGCCGGCTTCGATTCGCTGACCGCGGTCGAGCTGCGCAACGCCCTCGGCGCGTCCACCGGCCTGCGGCTGCCCCCCACGCTGGTCTTCGACTTCCCGGCACCGGCGGACCTCGCCGCGCACCTGCGGACCGAGCTGAACGTCGGCGCGGCCGCACCGGCCACGTCCACTGTGGACTCCGGCGAGACGCTCGGCGCGTTGTTCCGGACGGCCTGCGAACTCGGCAAGATGAAGGAGGGCTTCGAGCTGCTGCAGAACGCGGCCTTGCTGCGGCCCACCTTCGACGCGGCCGCCGACCTGGCCGAACCGCCGGGCTCGGTGCAGCTCGCGGCCGGGGAGGGCACGCCGAAGCTCATCTGCTTCAGCTCGTACGTGGCGCTGGCCGGGGTGCACCAGTACGCCCGGTTCGCCTCGCCGTTCCGCGGTGACCTCGACGTGCACGCGCTGCCCGCGCCGGGGTTCGTCAAGGGCGAGGCGCTGCCGAACAGCGTCCGCGCGGTCGCCGAGGTCCAAGCGGACTCGGTGCTGCGGGTCGCCGGCGGCGCGCCGTTCGTGCTGGTCGGGTCCTCCTCGGGCGGCATGCTGGCGCACGCCGCGGCCGAACGGCTCGAAGAGCGGGGTACCCCGCCGCTGGCCGTCGTGCTGCTCGACAGCTACCTGCCGCGCGAAGACTCCCCGCTTGACCGGTTCCGCGACGAGCTGTTCGGTGGCATGTTCGACCGAGAGGAGGTGTTCGCGCCGATGGACGTCGCCCGCTTGTCCGCGATGAGCTGGTACTTCCGGCTCATGGCCGGCTGGGAGCCCGCCGCGCTGTCGGTGCCGCTCCTGCTGGTCCGCTCGTCCGAGCCCCCGGTCGACGACGGGCGGCTGGCTCCCGAGGAGTGGCAGACGCACTGGGACACCGCCGACTTCGTCGTCGACGTGCCGGGCAACCACTTCACCATGGTCGAGGACCACGCCGCCACCACCGCCGAGACCGTGCGCGGCTGGCTCGGCACCACCCTGAGGACGGAGTTCGCGCATGACTGAGAACCCGGAGCTGTGGCTCCGCCGCTACCACGAGGCGGACGAGGGCGCCGTGCGGCTGTTCTGCCTGCCGCACGCGGGCGGCTCGGCCAGCTTCTACTTCCCGATGTCCGCCGGGCTCGGCCGGTCGATCGAGGTCCTGTCCGTGCAGTACCCGGGCCGCCAGGACCGCCGGCTGGAGCCGGGGATCGACAACATCCCCGAGCTGGCGGACCGGCTCGCCGAGGTGCTGGCGGAGAAGACCCGCGAGCCGTTCGCGCTGTTCGGTCACAGCATGGGCGCGACGCTCGGGTTCGAGGTCGCGGCCCGGCTGGAGGCGGCCGGGGTGTCGCCGCTGCGCCTGTTCGCGTCCGGCCGGCGGGCGCCCGCGTGCCGCCGCGACGAGTCGGTGCACCAGCTCGACGACGACGGGGTGATCGCCGAGGTCCGCAAGCTCGGCGGCACCAACGCGGCGGTGCTGGGTGACGAAGAGATCCTGCGGATGGCGCTGCCCGCCATCCGGAACGACTACACGGCGGCGGAGACCTACGTCAAGCAGCCGGGACCGAAGCTGAGCACGCCGATCACCGTGCTGACCGGCGACGCCGACCCGAAGACCACCCTCGACGAGGCACGCGCCTGGCAGGACCACACCGACGGCGAGTTCGAGCTGAAGGTGTTCGCCGGCGGGCACTTCTTCCTCGCCGACCACCAGCCCGAGGTGCTGCGGCTGATCTCCGCGCGGCTCGCGGGCACGTTCTCCGGCCACCACTGAAAGGGCCCCTCCCGTGCGCGTGTTGTTCGTGACGCTGGACGAGAAGTCCCACCTGTACTGCATGGTCCCGACGGCCTGGGCGCTCGTCGCGGCCGGGCACGAGGTGCGGGTGGCCGCGTCGCCGGGGTTCGCCGACGTCATCACCGGGACCGGCTTGACGGCGGTGCCGGTCGGCGTGGACAACACGATGCACGAGGGCATGAAGCAGAACCGCGACGCCCAGGAAGCCGACATCGCGAATTGGAACGACACCGACCCGGCGTCGCACACCTGGGAGGCGCTGCACCAGCGTTACACGTTCACCGTGTGGGCCGGGTTCGCCATCTACAACGACGAGATGGTCGGGGACCTGGTCGCCCACGCTTTGGAATGGCAGCCTGACCTGGTCGTCTGGGACGCGCTGACCTACGCCGGGGCGATCGCGGCGAAGGCCTGCGGCGCCGCGCACGTCCGGCAGCTGTGCTGGGCCGACGTCTGGTGCGCCATGCGCGCGACGTTCTTGAAGGTGATGGCCGAACAGCCTGCCGAGGAGCGGGAAGACCCGCTGTACGACTGGCTCGAGCTGACCGGACGCCCGTTCGACGTGGCCTTCGACGAGGAGCTCGTCACCGGCCAGGCCACCATCGACCCGCTGCCGGAGCCGCTCGGCGCGCGCTCCGGCGTCCGGCGGCTGCCGGTGCGGCACGTGCCCTACAACGGTCGCGCGGTGGTGTGGGACTGGCTGCGCGAACCGCCGTCCCGGCCGCGGGTGTGCCTGACGCTGGGTTCGTCCAACACGGACGCGTTCGGCGGCGACTACGTGTCCATTCCGGACATCCTGACTGCGTTGTCCACTTTGGATATCGAGGTGGTCGCGGCGCTGGTGCCCGAGCAGCGCAAGGCCTTGGCCGACATCCCGGACAACGTCCGCGTCGTCGAGTCGGTGGCGCTGCACACGGTGCTGCCGAGCTGCGCGGCGATCGTGCACCACGGCGGTTTCGGCAGCTACGGCGCGGCGCTGGTGGCCGGGGTCCCGCAGCTGACGGTGACCACGCCGATCGCCGACCACCTCCTGCGTCCCCGGCGCCTGGTCGACGCGGGCGCGGGACTGTTGTTCACCCACAACGGCTTCACGGCCGACGACCTGCGGTCCGCGGTGGCCCGGCTGGTCGGGGAGCCGGAGTTCGCGGCCAACGCGCGTCGCCTGCGCGACCTCGCGCTGGCCCAGCCGACCCCGGCCGAACTGGTGGCCGACTTGGAGAAGCTGGTCGCCGAGAAGTCATGAACGACTCTTTCATGTCGTCTGGTGACATGAAAGAGTCGTTCATGACGTTTCGTCAGCCGCGGGAGACCAGGCGCCGGCGGATTTCCGGGGCGTGCTCGATCGCGAAGGTCACCAGGGCCGCGACTTCACGGACCTGCTCGCTCGTCACCGACGGTCCCGTCGGCAGCGTAAGCACCCGCCGGGAGAACGCGTCGGTCGCGGGCAGCGAGACCGGCCGCTCGGTGCGGTAGGGCTCGCACTCGTGCACGCACGGCGAGAAGTACCGCTGCGCCAGCACGTTGTCCGCCCGCAGCAGATCGAGGATCGTGTCGCGGGAGAGGCCGCACACCTCTTCGTCGACCTTGACGACGTTGTACTGGTAGCTGTTGCGGTTCTCCTCGTCGTAGCGGTGCATCTCCAGGCCCGGTAGCCCCGCCAGCTCCGCGGCGTACTGCTCGTAGTGGGCGCGGTTGGCGGCGATGGTGACGGGCAGCGCGTCGAGCGAGGTCAGCCCCATGGCCGCCGACGCCTCGCTCATCTTGGCGTTGGTGCCGGCGAACTCGGTGACGTGCTCCTCGCCCCAGCCGAAGTTGTGGGTGTAGCGGGCGAGCTGGGCGAAGTCGTCGTCGTTGGTGACGATCGCGCCGCCTTCGAAGGTGGTGACGACCTTCGCCGCGTGGAAGCTGAACATCTCGGCCTTGCCGAACCCGCCGAGCGGCTGGGAGCCGAAGCTGCAGCCGATGCCGTGCGCGGCGTCGAAGAAGAGGGTCAGGTTGTGCAGCTCGGCGATCTTCTCCAATTCCTGGATGGCGGCCGGCTGGCCCCACAGGTGCACGCCGACCAATCCGGTCGTGCGCTCGGTGATCAGGCGCTCGACCTGCTCGGGGTCGATGCACCCGGTGGCCGGGTCGAGGTCGCAGAAGACCGGCGTCAGGCCGAGGTAGCGCATCGCGTGCGCGGTCGCGACGTAGGTCATCGACGGCATGATGACTTCGCCGGTCAACCCGGCCGCCCGGGCCATCACCTCCAGCGCGATGGTCCCGTTGCAGGTGGCGACGCAGTGTTTCGCGCCGGTGTGGTCGGCGATCCGCGCCTCGAACTCCTTGACCAGCGGGCCACCACTGGTGAGGCGCCCGCTGTCGAGGGCCACCTCGAGCCGCTCGTAGAACTTCGCCCGGTCCCCGGTGCTCGGCTTCCCCACCACCAGGGTTCTCTCGAAGGCCATCGGGCCGCCGAAGAGGGCCAGGTCGTCAACGCTCGTCTTCATGAAAGGTCCTTCCCCAGGGGTCGCGGTCTGCCCTTTCCCGCGATGACGTGCAGTTCGTTGCTTTACAACAGGTGTTGAGATCCCCCTCGTGCGGTCGTCTGCAGGATAGGTACGGCGCGACCGGGTGATGCGATCTCGCCGGGAAACTCTGTGGAACCCACTAGTCGTCCCGGCGTAGAAACGTTCAAAGCGGTTTTGGGGGGAAATAGCCAGAACTTGCGTGGTAGCCGGCGCGACCCGGGGCACCGGTGCCCGACGATGCGGTGGTGAGCAGGCACATCGCCGTCTTCAGTTTCCCCGCGTACGCGCACGTCGCGCCGGTCCTCCCGATCGTCGCCGAGCTGGTGCGCCGCGGCCACCGGGTCACCTTCGCCGTGGTCGACGAGTTCGCCGCGAAGGTGGCGGCGACCGGCGCCGAAGTTCTGCCCTACACCTCGACGTTCCCCTGGGCGACCGGGCTGGGCGACACCGCCTCCGACGGCTACGCGCTGCGGGCCATGCTGGCGTTCATGGGCGAGGGTCTCGCGCCGCTGGACGCCGCCATGCGGCGCTTCGCCGACGACCCGCCGGACCTGGTCGTCCACGACCTGGCGGCGTCCGAGACGGCGCGGCTGATCGCGCGGAAGTGGTCGGTGCCGACGGTGCAGTCGTGCCCGGAGTTCGCCTCCAACGAGCACTTCCGCCTGAACGAGGCACAGGCCGATTCGGACTCCGCCGAGCCACCGGACCTCACCGATCCCGGCCTGGTCGCGTTCGTGGAGAGCGCTGGGCAGCTGCTGGCCCGCCACGGCCTGTCCGATGTGGACACTGGTGGGGGCGATCGCGGTTACCACCTCGTCTACCTGCCGAAGGCGTTCCAGATCCGCGGCGAGACCTTCGACGACCGCTTCGCGTTCATCGGGCCGTGCTTCGACCGGACGGTGCCGCCGGGGGAGTGGACCCCGCCCGCCGACGGGCTGCCGCTCGTGCTCATTTCCCTGGGCACCTCGCGCAGCCGGGAACAGGTCGGCTTCTTCCGCAAGTGCGTGCGCGCGTTCACCGGGCAGCCGTACCACGTCGTGCTGACGCTCGGGCGGTGGGTCGACCCGGCCGAGCTGGGCTCCCTGCCGGAGAACATCGAAGCGCACCCGTTCGTCGCGCACGCGGCGCTGCTGCCGCACACCAAGGTGTTCGTCACCCACGGCGGGCTCGGCAGCACCATGGAGGCGCTGCACTACGGCGTGCCGATGGTGATGACGCCGTCCCAGAGCGACCAGGTGGTGACCGCGGCCCGCGTCGCCGACCTCGGCCTGGGCCGGGTGGTGTCGCGCACCGACGTCACCGAGGAGGAACTGCTCGAGGCGGTCACCGCGACCGCGTCGGATCCGGTGGTCGCCCAGCGCGTCCGGTGGATGAGCGAGCAGGTCGCGCTGGCCGGCGGGGAGACCCGTGCGGCCGACGCCGTCGAATCGTGGCTGGGAGCGAAAGTGGAGGCGAAGTGAAGCTGGCGGAGGTCTACCTCAGCGGGATCGGCACGTACGTGCCGGCGACCACCGGCGTCGAGGCGGCGATCGAGCAGGGGTGGATGACCGCCGAGGACGCCGAGACGTCCGGGCTGACCGGCGCGGCCTGCGCGGGCGAGACGCCGGCGCCGGACATGGCATTGTGGGCCGGGCAGGAAGCCGTGGCCCGCGCGGGCGTCGACCCGGAGTCCCTGGACGTGTTGTTGTACGCGGACAACTACCACTCGGGGCCGGACGGCTGGTTCCCGCAGTTCTGGCTGCAGCGGCACCTCGTGGGCGGCGACCTGCTGGCGGCGCAGCTGCGCCAGGGCTGCAACGGCATGTTCGGGGCGCTGGAGCTGGCCTCGACGTACCTGATCGCCCGCGGCGGCGGGACGGCGATGACGGTGGCGTCGGACAACTCGACGTCCCCGCTGGTGAACCGCTGGCGCTGCCTGCGCCCGGACTTCGTGATCGGCGACGGCGCGACGGCGGTGGTGCTGAACACGACGTCCGGCTTCGCGCGGTTGAAGTCGGCGAGCTCGATCACGGTGCCGGAACTGGAGGGCATGCACCGCGGCGACGAACCGATGTTCCCGCCGGGCGCCACGATCGGCCGGTTCATGGATTTCGCCGAGCGCATCGACTTCTTCGGGTTCGAGAACCGCGACACGATGCTCCACAGTGGCCTGAACCTGCTGAAGACGCGTTCGGAGCTGATCGACCGGGTGCTGGCCGAGGCCGGCATCGGGATCGACGGGGTGAGCCGCATCGCGTACAACCACGGCTCGCGCACGTACGTCGAGGACGGGCTGCTGGCGATGCTGGGCATCCCGCTGGAGAAGTCGAACTGGGACTTCGGGCGGGGGCTGGGTCACCTCGGGGCGAGTGACCAGGTGGCGTCGCTGGCGAACATGCTCGGGACGGGGCAGCTGCGGCCGGGCGACCACGTGCTGATGGTCGGGATCGCGCCGGGGGTCAGCGTGGCGGGCGCGGTGGTGGAGATCCTGGACGTGCCGGAGTGGGCCGAGCCGGTCGTGCCGAGGGGCTGAGGCGCGCGGTCCGGGTGGGGGCGGCGACGGCCCGGACGTCATGAACGAGTCGTTCATGACGTCGGAGGACAGGGCCCCGGCAAAGTCGCGTTTGCTGGGCGGGATGTCATGAAAGGGTCGTTCATGACGCTGGACGTCATGAACGACCCTTTCATGACATCGCCAACCCCTGCCGAACGTCGCGAATGACTCATTCGGGACCTCCGGCGTCCCCCATGACTCATTCGCGACACCCGAATCCGCCCGCGGCCGCGACTTTGCCGAGGCCCCGACGCCCGGACGAGGTGAACGAGTCGTTCATGACCTTCGCCTGGCTACCCGGACCCCTGCCGGACCACCCCCTGAACCGCTCACACCGGCCCATACCGGTCACTCCCGGTGCGACCGCGGTTGCCACACGGTAGCCACTCCGAACCTCAGGTGGAAACTGACCAACAGCTTGTGAACTCACTACACGGGCGCGGAAACGCGAATCGGGTGGTCCGAGGTCTCCCTCGTGCCACCCGATCCCCTTCGTCAGCGGTGCGCCGGCTCAGCCGCCGCTGCCGCCGCCGTACGCGCCGCCCAAAAGGCGGCTGCGACGCTTGCGGTTCTTTTCGTCGTCGGCCTTGGCGTTGTCCGCCTTGGTGTCGGACGGCTTCTTCTTGGAATCGTCTTCCTTTTTCCCGAAAATACCCACCGCGTCAGCCCTTTCTGTGCATCGGCCGTCATCGTGAAAATCGATCCCTGCCTTCGCAGGATAGCGCAGGGTACCGCCGGGTGCACCATGGGCGAACTCGTATTCAGGGAATTTACCGGAGGTTTCCCGGCTCGCGGGAAATGGGCCGGCCGGTCCGCCGGACTGGTGCCGAGGCCGGCGTGAACCGGACATCGACCCCGACCCGGACGGCCCGGCCGGCCCCTGGGGAAACCGATCAGCGGATGTACTGCGGGGTGACCTTCGGCGGCCACTGGCCGATGCACAGGATGCCCTGCGAGTACGCCTTCGAGACCAGCGCCGAGCGGTTCGGCGACTTGAACTGCCGCAGCATCGCGCCGACGTGGTACTCGATGCCCTGCCTGCTCAGGTAGAGCTTCGAGGCCAGCTGCACGGTCGAAATCCCGGCGGCGACGCCCTCGAGGACCTTCGCGTCGAGCTCGCTGAGGAGCTTGGTCTTCTCGATCGTCGGCCGCGGGGCCTCCGCGGCGCGGTCCGGCTTGATCAGCACGACGATCGTGGTGACCTGGCCGGACTGGCTGCGCACCGCGATGCCGGTCAGGCCGCCCGAGAGCACCGGCTGCGCGGGCCGCACGCCCACCAGGCGCGCGCTGAAGCGGTCCCGGCGGCCTTCGTTCAGCCGCGCCAGCTGCTGGAGGGTGAACTGTTTGGCACTCGGGTGCACGAAGTCCACAAAGCTCTGTCCAAAAACGTCGGACGCGGTTCGGCCGAGCTGGCGGAGAAAGTCGCCATTGGCCTCGATGACCCGGAGGTCGGGTCCCAGGTTCGCGATGCAGACATCGGACAGGTCGAAGGAGGGGACGTTCTGACTTTGTCTTTCGGCGACGGCCGGGAGGCCCTGCGGCAGCGCCGCCGGCCGCTCGACCAAGGAATCGACACGCGTGTTCATCGAGTTCGAACCCCCAGATTCGTTCTACGGTTCAGGCATTGTCCACGGACAAAAGACGTCAGCGACCCCCGAGCTCCCCTCAAGAGGGTCAACGGCGGCTGTCCGGATGGGTTATTCACACCACCCCAGCGGAACTCTCGAGTCCTTCCCCAGAACGATCCTCGAGTCCACCCGGCCAGCGCCGCTTCGGTCCGTTTCGTTGGAAACAAACCAAACGACGTCTCGTACGCTAGCCAACGGGGTATGGCCCGTCAATGCCGCCCGGGCGGTTCGGCGCTAACACTGTGGTCCGCCCGGCCGGAGGTACGGCACCCCGGGGCGCACCTTCGGTAGTGCGGTACCGGCGCGGCACCGCGCCGTCACCCTCCGCTCGCCGGACGGTTCCCCGCCGGTCAGCTCGCGGTGGTCGTGACCGGCAGCTGCTGGACGCCGAACACGCCGCCGGCGTGGAACGGCACCTGAGCGCCCGGGGTGATCCGCAGGTGCTGGAACCGCTCGAACAGCAGCTCCAGCGCGATCCGCCCCTCGAGCCGCGCCAGCGGCGCGCCCAGGCAGAAGTGGATGCCGTGCCCGAACGCGGCGTGCGCACCTCCCTTGCGGTGGAGGTCGAACCGCGCTGGGTCCGCGAACTCGCGCTCGTCGTAGTTGGCCGACACCACCCAGGCCCAGACGATCGAGTCGGCGGGGATCACCGTGCCGGCCACCTCGACGTCGGCCGTGGTCACCCGGACCACCCGGGGGAACGGCGGCCGCAGCCGCAGCACCTCTTCGAGCAGCGGCTCCACCAGCGACGGGTCGGCCCGGACCTGCTCGTAGCCGCCCGGAGCGTCCTCCAGGCACAGGAGCACATTGCCGAGCAGCATGGTGGTGGTGACGTGCCCGGCGAGCAGCAGCAGCGCGGTGAAGTTGCCGACCTCCTCGTCGGTCAGCCGCTCGCCGTCGATCGAGGACTCCACCAGCCGCGTCAGCAGGTCGTCCCGGGGCTGCGCGCGCCGGTCGGCGATCTGGGCGTTGAGGTACGCCTCCATCTCCTCGATCGCGATGGCGAGCTTCTCGCCGGTGCTCGGGTCGTCGACCTGCAGGGCCATCAGCGCCTCGGCCCAGCCCCGGAACAGCGCGCGGTCGTCGGCGGGCACGCCGAGCAGCTCGGCGATGACGATCACCGGCAGCGGGTAGGCCAGCACGTCGACCAGGTCGAACTCCGTCGCGTCCGGCTCGACCGCGGCCAGCAGCTCCCGGGTGAGCTCGGTGATCCGCGGCTCGAGGTCGGCGACCACCTTCGGCGTGAACGCCTGGCTGACCAGGCGGCGCAGCTTGCGGTGCTCGGGCGGGTCGATGACCAGGAGGGTGCCCGGGGGTGCCTGGTCGCCGGGCGAGGTCAGGCGCGTCGTGTCCGAAGAGAACAGCTGCGCGTCGGTGCTGACGCGGCGCACGTCGGCGGACCGGAACACGTGCCAGGCGCCGGCCTCGTCCTGCCACACGGGCGTGTCCGCCCGCATCTTCTCCAGCCAGGAGAGCAGCGAAGTGCCGCCGTCCGGGGCGATTTCCGGCGCAGCGGTCAGCTCGGTGGTGTCCACGAATTCACTCCCGGGTCAGGCGGTCAGGCGGTCAGTCGGGCCTCGACGCGGTCCGCGGCCGCCGCGGCACCTCCGGCGTCGGTGATGTGCTCGCGCATCCGGGCGACGCGCTCGTGCGCGCCGGCGTCCTCGGCGAGGCCGGTGACGGCGTTGCGCAGCGACTCCGAATCGACGTCGGCGGGGTCCAGCCGGACGCCGAGGCCGAGCTCGGCCAGCCGGTCGGCGACGATCTCCTGCTCCAGCGTGCGGGGCACGACCACCGGCGGGACGCCCAGGGCGAGGGACTCCATGGTGCTGCCCATGCCGGCGTGCGAGACGAACCCGCTCGCGCGGCTCAGCACGGCCGGCTGCGGCACCCACGGGTGCAGCTCGAAGTTCGGCGGCACCGGGCCGAGGTCCGCCGGCGAGACCAAGCGGCCGATCGTCATGACGACGTGCCACGGCGACCCGGCGAACGCCTCGAGGCACGAAGCGAAGAACTCGCGTTGGTGGTGGTAGCCGAAGCTGCCCATGGCGATGAGCAGCACCGGCCGGGAGTCCGGCGGGGTCCAGCCGCCCGCGCGGTCGCCGAGGCACGGCCCGACGAAGGCGAACCCGTCGTCGAAGGTGTCGCCGCCCGGCTGGAACTCCCGGGGCAGGAACACGAGTTTGGTGTCCTCACGGGCTTCCGCGAGCTCGGCGGCGGACGTGCCCGGCAGGTGCTCGGCGAGCACGTCTTCGACCACGGACGCGGCTTTGGCGAGCGCCGGGTGGTCCGGGTCGGGCGCGGGGACCTTGCCCGCCATCGAGGCGTACGGCGAAAACCGTTCGTTCGCGACGAACGTCGAGCACATCAGGAGCGCCGGGATCTCCCACTTGCGCGCCAGCAGACGTCCGGTGGCGTAACCGAAAGCGTCGTACAGGAAGACGTCCGGCCGGTCGGTTTCGAAGGCACCGAGCGCGGTCCGCAGCGGCGCGAAGCCTTCCAGCGCCTGGGCGAGGCCCGCCTCCGCGACGACGTCGCCGGTGATCTTCTCCGGGATCGCCACGGTGTCCCACGACTTCGGCACGTGGGACTCGTACGGCAGCACGGTGGCGCCCGTGGCGCGCACGGCATCGGCGTACTGCTCGGCCACCACGTAGCTCACCCGGTGGCCGCGCCGCACGAGCTCGGCCGCCACGGGCAGCGTCGGGTTGACGTGCCCGTGGGCCGGATAGTTGAGGAAGGCGAGGTGGCTTCCCGACGGGGGAGTCATGACTCGAAAGCTAGTCGCGCGCGGCGGGCAGTCAACCATGTCTAGGCGAACCCCTCGGGTCCCGCGGTGAGCAGGGAAAAGGGCGTTCCCCCTGTGTTAACTGTTGCCATGTCCGATTCGGCCAGCGGAAGGAAGCGGTCGTGACGTTGTTCGTCGAGGCCGAGGGGATCACCAAGACCTTCGGCAAGGTTCGCGCGCTGGACGACGTCAGCCTGCAGGTGCCGCGCGGCACCGTGTGCGGGCTGCTGGGCCACAACGGCGCCGGCAAGACCACTTTGGTCAACGTCCTGACGACGCTGGTGACGCCGACGTCCGGCCGCGCGAGCGTCGCCGGGCTGGACGTCCAGCGCGACGCCGTGGCCCTGCGCAGCCGCATCGGGCTCACCGGCCAGTTCGCGTCGGTGGACGAGCAGCTTTCCGGCTTCCGCAACCTGATCCTGATCGCCCGCCTGCTCGGCGCCTCCACCAAGGCGGCCAAGGAGCGGGCGGACGAGCTGCTGACCGCGTTCGGCCTGCGGGACGCGGCCGGGCGCCCGGCGAAGACCTACTCCGGTGGTATGCGGCGGCGGCTCGACCTGGCCGCCAGCCTCGTCGGTCACCCCGACGTGATCTTCCTCGACGAGCCGACGACGGGCCTCGACCCGGCGGCCCGGATCGCCATGTGGGAGATCGTGGAACAGCTCGTGCGCGACGGCTCCACCGTGCTGCTCACCACCCAGATGCTCGACGAAGCTGACCGGCTCGCGGACAAGATCGTCGTGCTGGCGCAGGGAAAGGTGATCGCCGCGGGCACTTCGGCCTCGCTCAAGGCGCAGGTCGGCAAGCGCACGGTGACTCTGACCCTGGCCGACCGGCCCGACGCCGAGCGCGCCGCGGACGCCGTGCGCCTCGCCGGGCTGGACCCGCGAGTGTCCGGAGTGGACGAACTGGCCGGGCTCGCGCTGAGCGTTCCGGTGGAGAAGTCCACCGACCTCGCGCGCGTGGTCCGCGCGCTCGACGACGTCCAGGTCGAGCCGGTCGAGCTGGCCCTGGTCGACCCGCGGCTCGACGACGTGTACCTCGCGCTCTCCGGCGGGCCGCGGGATTCCCACCACGAAACCGAGAGGCTCTGATCCGATGAGCGCACCGACGGCACTGTCCACTTCAGACTCCGCGTCCACAGTGGCCGGACCGGCCGAGCCGTGGCGGGGCACCTCGGTGCCGATGCAGATCATCATCCTGACCGGTCGCTCGCTGCGGGCGGTCGTGGCGTCCCGGGCGCTGGTGCTGCTGGGCCTGCTGCAGCCGCTCATCGTGCTCATCCTGTTCAGCCAGGTGTTCGCGAGCCTGGCCGGCACCAGCTCGTTCCCGGCCGGGGTGTCCTACATCGACTACCTGATGCCCGCGGTGCTGGTGATGGGCTCGCTGTCGGTGGCGCTGCAGTCGGGCGTCGGCCTGCTCGACGACATGCGCAACGGCGTCGTGGCGCGGTTCCGCACGCTGCCGATCGCGTCGGCGTCGGTGCTGGTGGCCCGCAGCCTCGCCGACGTCGTGCGGCACGCGCTGCAGCTGGCGATCATGCTGGTGCTGGCGGCGACGCTGTTCGGGTTCTCGCCCGGCGGCGGCTTCACCGGCGTGCTGCTCGCGTGGCTCATGTGCATCGCGGTGGGCTGGTCGCTGTCCTGGATGTTCATGGCGATCGGCGTCTGGATCACCAACGTCGAGGTGATGCAGGGCGTGACGTCGATGGTGATGTTCCCGCTGATGTTCGCGTCCTCGGCGTACGTCCCGCTGTCTTCGCTGCCGGCGTGGCTGCGCGCGGTGGCGACGGTCAACCCGCTGACGTACTCGGTCGACGCGTCGCGCAACCTGGCGCTCGGCAACCCGGTGGGGGCCGGCGGCCTGGCGGCCCTGGGCGCGGCGGGCCTGATCGGCCTGACCGGCGCCATCGTCGCGACGCGGGGCTTCCGCCGCTCCGCCTGACCCCGCCCGGACGTCATGAACGACTCTTTCATGTCGCCTGACGACATGGGCTTGACCCGTTTGGGCAGACAGGGTCGATGAGTGCTCAGGCTATCCGAGGTTCGGTAGCCGGGTGGGTGGTTGTTTCGTAGGCGCTGGGGCTGAGGTAGCCGAGGCTGGAATGCCGGCGGCGG
>JAEBEK010000020.1:0-160561 GCA_049998055.1 Amycolatopsis sp. cmx-4-37
CGTCGACGGCCTCGGGCAGGATCTTGCGCAGCACCGGCGCGGCCCGCTCGACCGCGCGGTCGACCATCCGCCGGGTCTGCACCTGGACACCCAGGTAGACCTCTTTTTCGGCCATCGAGCGGCCCATCAGCTGCTGCTGCTCGCCGATCAGGTAGTCGTCGAAGGACAGCGCGCCCGGGACGTCGCCGGGGCGGCCGTGGGCGTTGTAGACGTGCGCCTCGGCCCACATCCGGATCGGGTACGGCCGGTTCGTCACGCGCAGGTGCAGCCAGCGGCCCTGCAGCTCGGCGTACTGGCCGGCGATGGCCGCGACGAGGTCGCGCCGCTGCGAGTCCGAGCGGAACGACCACCGCTGCGGCGCCAGCCGGTACCAGGCGTAGACCTCGACGCCGGTGCGCACCAGGTGCCCGTCGATGCTGCGCACCGCGATCGACGGGGTGTACGCGGGGATCGCCTGCTCGCCGGTCAGCCGACGACCGTTGCCGCCGCCCGAGCCGTTCCGCGCCGCGCGGACCTGCTCGGGCGGCTGCCACGCGCCCGAGTGTGCGTCCCGACCCCGTTTTCCTCGGCTACCGCCGCGACCGAACAACGACTACCTCCCGGCCCTCGCCGCACTGCTGCGGCTCCGGCGCGCTCGTGGTGCTCCCTGGATGCCGGCACCCGGCGGCCCGCCGTGGTGCTGGTACTGCCGTTTTCGGCGGTGCTTCGGCAGCGGGCGCTCGGCCCGTACCCGGACCCGGCTGGCGCTGACCGCGCCGCCGGTGCCCGTGGTCCGTTCGCGGGGGGTGTTGAGCTCGCGCCCGGCCATCGAGACCACGGTGCCCAGCGGACGCTCGTGGCTGATCTTGGCCGTGAGCAGCCGGGTGATCACGATGGTGGCGATGAACGCCCACGCCGTCGAGAAGAACCCGAAGCTCCACCCCGCCCAGCGTTCGACGCCGAGGACGACGAAGAACGCCGGGATGCCGATGAGCCACGCCACGTAGCGGGCTCTCCAGGGAAAAGTCGCTTTCGGCGGGCCGAGCCACACGGCGTCGACCCGGTACACCTCGTCATCGGTCCTGATGCGCACGCGGGCCCGCCCCTCAGCCGGTGAACAGGCCGGCGATCCACTGGCCCACGTTCACGCCCGCGCCGCTGACCGCGAGACCGATGATGGCGAGCGCGATGACCACGCCGGCGAGCCGCCGCATGACACCGGCGTTGTCGCCCTTGCCGCCGCCCAGCCAGAGAAGCAGGAGGGCAACGGCCAGCAGCACCAGGGGGATGACGTTGTCGAGCAGCCACTGGCGCACGTTTCCCGTGCCCAGTTCGCCGGCGGCCAGCGTGTCGAGGGTGGTCAAGGTCATCATCGCGTTACTCCCGGTGCGCGGTGGGGACCGCGCGGTTCTCGCTCAGGCGGTGCTTCGAACAACATCATGGGGGCTACGAGGGGTAGTGGTCAAAGCGCGCTGCGTAGATGACGGCTGGCTTGTCAACCGGTGTGTCGAGCACGGCACAACAAAACTCCACGCCCACCATCATCGCGGCAAGGGCCCTCGGGACAAAGCCCGGGCACCCATACTTCTCAGTGTGCTGACGAACTCACCCCATTGCCCGGGATTTGCTCACTGTGGGTACTTGAACCGTGGCCGTTGTGCGGCCTGAGACAGTGTGACATGACCCGAACGGCAGCGTCGCGCGAGTCCGTTCTGTGAGCACCCTCGGGCCGGTCGGGACACATGTCGATCTTGACGGCCCGTCCTGTCCGTCACGGGGTGCGCAAAACTTCACACGAGTTTCACTACATAGCGTGATCTTGGCACTCAGGAGCGGCGCTGGGCGAAAACGCCCTTCGGGAACGCACCGGCGGCAACCACGCGGCGGGTGAGGTCCCGGCCGAGCTCCTCCAGCCGGGCCAGCTTCGCCGGCCCGAGGTGTTCCCACGGCCCCCGCGCGGCGGCTTCGGTGGCCGCCTCGACGCGGTCACGCACCGCGACGCCTTCCGCGGTGAGCGCCCCTTCGCCGTCGAGGATCCCGCGGTCGCGCAGGCCCTGCTCGGCAGCGGTCCACTGCTCGTCGCTCCAGCCGCGCGTCAGCTTCGCCGAGTCGACGGTGAACCCGGCGCCGGTGGCCACGTGGGTGACGAGGGCTTCGACGCCGCTCAGGCCGTGGAGGAGGAGGGCGGCGACGTGGCCGTCGCCGCGGTGCTCGCGCAGCAGGGTGATGGCGTGCCAGAGCGCGAGGTGCGGCGGCTCGGGCCAGTCCAGCCCGGCGTGCGCGGCGTAGAGGGGCCGTCCTTCGGCGGTGCAGCCGGCGGTGGCCTCGCGGG
The DNA here is from genome assembly GCA_049998055.1 of Amycolatopsis sp. cmx-4-37. Classification (GTDB taxonomy): domain Bacteria; phylum Actinomycetota; class Actinomycetes; order Mycobacteriales; family Pseudonocardiaceae; genus Amycolatopsis. Next base: position 2,312 of record JAEBEK010000020.1, read on the forward strand.
CGAGCTCGGCGGCCTCGACGACCTGGTCACTCTTGAGCTCGCCTTCGCCGAGGAGCCGGGTCAGGGCCCCGTCGACACCTTCGAGCCGGGCCGCCAGGACCTGCTCCGGCGTCGCGAGGGTCCAGGCGCGCGGGATCACGCGGGCGACGACCTCGGGGTTGAAGTTGTAGAAGGTGGCGGCGACGACCTCGGGCCCGACCGGCCCCATGGCGGCCGACCGGCCGGCGAAGTAGGGCATCCGCCCCGGTCGCAGCCCGATGCCGGTGAGGGCCTGGTCCACTTCGGGCGCGAAGTACGCCAGAGCGTGAAGGGAATCGAAGGCCGACTTGAACCGCTTCTCGTCACCCGCCATAGCGGCACCCTACTACCGAGTAACCACCCGCGGAACCGCCCGCGGCGTACCTGGAGAGTCAGGTCACGTACCTGGAGAGTCGGGTCACGTACCTGGAGGGTCGGCCGGTGAGCCGACTGTCCAGTACGCGAACCGACCGCGTGGGTACGCGAGCCGACCCTCCGGGTACGCGGGATGTACGCGGACGAGCTGGCATGTAAGCCGGATCCTGTTCCCGGGTCGCCTCGCGGCTCGCCGGGCGGCGGCCATCCATCTCGGCCTGCCGTCGCCGGCAGGCTCCAGCGGCCTACCCGCAGGCTCGGACGGGCCGTCCTCGAACGCCTGCGCAGGAGCTCGCGCTCCCTCTTGGCCTTGCTCCGGGTGGGGTTTACCCAGCCGTCCCGGTCACCCGGGACGCTGGTGGTCTCTTACACCACCGTTTCACCCTTACCCCGGCCCTAACGGGCCGCGGCGGTCTGTTTTCTGTGGCACTTTCCCGCGGGTCACCCCGGGTTGCCGTTAGCAACCACCCTGCCCTGTGGAGTCCGGACTTTCCTCGCGCCGGGTCTCCCCGGCCCGCGACCGCCCTGCCAGCTCGTCCGCGCAGGAAATGGTAGCCCAGCGTCCGAGCGCGGCTCCCCGAACGTCATGAACGGGTCGTTCACCTCGCCGGACGTCATGAACGAGTCGTTCATGACGTCCTCAGTGCCCGGCCACCGCCCGGCTGTGGTGGCGGGGCCGCTCGCGTTCCGGCGGCCGCTGCGGCGGCACGATCGACGGCGCCGGGTGCTGGCGGGCCAGCTCGGCCGTCCAGTGCAGCACCGCGGCGGGGCTGTCCAGGCCGACGAGCCCGACGAGCCGGCCGCCGGAGACGAAGCCGGTGATCGGGCGGGTCCCGGCCACCGGCGACTCCAGCAGCACCGTGTCGGTCCCGAGCATGGGCCGGCCGGCGACCTGGATCCGGACGCCGTGCTGTTCGGACCAGTAGCGCGGCACCGGCGTGTACGCCGGCGAACCCGCCGGTCCCGCCAGCAGGTTCTCGGCCGCCGCGCGGCTCATCTCGACGGCGTTGAGCCAGTGTTCGTCGCGCCGGGGCGTGGCGTCGTAGCGGAGGTTGGGCCAGCGGGCGACGTCGCCGGCCGCGACGATCGTGTCGGAACCGAGGACGTGGCACGTGGGCCCGCAGACGACGCCGTCGTCGAGGGGCAGCTTCGCGCCGCGCAGCCAGGACACGGCCGGGACGCTGCCGACGGCGATCACGACGCACGCCACGTCGATGGCCCGCCCGTCGGCGAACTCCAGGCCGACCGACGTGGTCCCCGGGCGCCACCGGCGGATGGTCGTCCCGAGCTCCAGCCGGACGCCGCGGGCGGTGTGCAGCGCCGTGAGCCAGTCGCCGATGTCGGGGCCGAGGACGTCGGCCAGCAGCGCCCGCGACCGGCCGAAGAGGACGACGTCGCGGTCCATCTCGCGCAGGCTCGAGGCGACTTCGCAGCCGATGAAGCCGTCGCCGATCACGGCGACCGGGCCGGCGCCGGTGGCCAGGGCGCGCTGCAGGGCCGTGGTGTCGGACAGGGTCCGGACGACGACGACCCGCGGGTGGCCGTGCGGCGCGCCGGGCATCCGCCGGGGCTCGACGCCGGTGGCGATGATCAGGCCGTCGTAGCGGACCTCCTCGTCGCGGAGGTGGACGACCTGCCGGTGCGGCGACAACGCGGTGACCGGGCTGTCGAAGTACCACTCGGCGTCGACTTCGAGGGGGTCGGCGAGCAGGGTCTGGGCCCGGCTGACCGCGCCGGTGAGCAGGCTCTTGGACAGCGCCGGGCGGTGGTAGGCGATGTCGGGCTCGGCGCCGAGGACGACGACTTCGCCGTCGAACCCGAGCTCGCGCAGCCGTTCGGCGGCGCGCAGGCCGGCGAGGCCGGCTCCGGCGATGACGATGCGTTCGCTCATCGGGTGGCTCCCAACAGGTGGATGGCTCGCATGGGACAGGCGCGCGCGGCCGCGCGGACGTTCGGCGTTTCCCCCGCCTCGGGCTGTTTCTCGTACGCCAGCAACCCGTCGTGGCCGAGCCGGAAGACCCCGGGCGCCTCGGACTGGCAGACGCCGTAGGAGTGGCAGCGGTCGCCGTCGACGTCGACCCGCAGCGCGGCGATCTCGGGTTCTTCGGGCGCGGGTTCGACCAGCCCGACCCGGACGAGCGCCGAGGCGGGCAGCACCCGCAGGACCGACAGCACGACGGGCGGCACGAGCAGCGTGATCCCGGCGAGCCAGACGACCGCCAGGTGCCCGCTGGAGATCGCGCCGAGCCAGGCGTGCCCGGCGAGCAGCCCGATCGCGAGGTAGCCGAGCTGGTGGAAACGCAGCCAGCGCCCGTCACGCGCGCCGCGGCGCAGGCCCGCCGTGATCGACACGGCGATGACGAGCTCGAGGCCCGCGATGCCGAGCGCGTGCCGCGGCGTGCCGTCGTAGAACGGGAGCAGCAGGTCGGCGACGCCGAACGGGTCGTCCTCGAGGAAGAGGAACGTCAGCCCGTGCAGGGTGCCGGTGGCGAGGGTGAACGCGGCGAGCAGGACGTGGCCGGTGCGCAGCGCGTCCTGGCCGCTGAACCGGCGGACCCAGCCGGCGGCGGACAGCACGCCCCAGCACAGCGTGAGGCACATGCAGAGGTAGGTGAGGCGGCCGGACAGCGCGGCGGCCTCGGCGACCCCGGTGTCGTGCGGCGACACCGGGAACAGCGCGGCGGACGGGGACATGGGCGGGCTTACCTCCGGGTGCGCGGCTGGGTCCTGCCGGGGGTTCCGAGCAGGCGGAGCAGGCCGAACGTGGCGACGGCGGCGAACGCCACGAAGCCGGCTCCGAGTGCGACGTCCCCGCCGCCGAGGGTGTCGTCCTCGGTGGCCGAGACGAGCAGGGAAGTGGTCTGGGCGAGCCCGGTGCTCTCGAGGAGCGTCAGGTGGCCGAGCGCGGTGTCGACGGCGGTCTGGGCGAACGCGCGGACGTCGTCGTCGCGGGTGCCCGCCCGGACGTCGGAGGCGAGCCCGAAGAGGGAGCCGTACTCGGCGCGCAGGCGGTTGACGTAGGCCTGGTCGAACGCGTCGCCGGAGTCCGCGGCGATCTCGGCGGCCCAGCCACGCTCCTGCTCGGTGGGCGCGGCGGGGAGCGTCACGGCGAGCCGGTCGGCGACCGCGCGCAGGGCGACGTCGAGGCGGGCCTGGTCGTCGGCGATGCGGACGGCGACCGCGCGCACGCGCCGGTTGGTGGCCCGCTCGGCGGCGAGCCTGCTCGCCGGCGTCGCCCACAACGTGTGCTGCTTGAGGCGCGCCAGCAGAGTGCGGTCGGTCTGCTGCAGCTCGCCGGCGGACGCGGGCAGGGCGCAGCCGAGCACGAGCGCGGTCGTGGCGGCGAGCAAGGCAGGCAGGGCCACGAATCGGAACGGCATCCCCGTTTTCCCTTCGCGAAGCAAGGTCTTATCGGGAGTTACGGGGAGAAGGCGCCATCCGGTTCTCGTCGTCACCCTTTAGTGACTGTGACGTACATCACAAGACGCAATTTGAACCAGGTCGGCGGAGCGGCGCGGCTAATGGGTCACCAAAACTAATGCATATGGCCTATTAAGTGTTTTTGCGCTACGCTCCGATGGCCCCACGGTCCGCCAGTCAGGTGAGGTTGCGAGCTTTATGGAAGCACTGGGCACGGATATTTGCGGCCACGTCGGCTCCCCCTCGTCCGCGACCGCGGTCAAGGCGCGCCCCGACGCGGGCGACGACCTCGTCCCGCTGCTGTACAAGGACTTCCGCGCCACCCTGTTTTCGCAGGTCCTGGCCCTGACCAACCATGACCGGCAGTGGACCGAAGACGTCGTGCAGGAGACCATGATCCGCGCGTGGCAGCACTCGGGCACGCTCGAACGCGAGCCCGGAATGCTGCGCGGCTGGCTGCTCACGGTGGCGCGCCGGATCGTCATCGACGGCTGGCGAAATCGCCGGGTCCGCCCGCAGGAGGTCGCTCTGGAGATCCCGGAAAACGCCGAGTCCACCGACCGTGCGGACAGTTCGTTAGCAGCACTAACGATTAGTCGCGCATTGTCGGAACTGGATGAGAAATATCAGTCCGTCATCGCCGAGACCTACCTCGCCGGAAACACCGTCCGGCAGGCGGCGACAATTCTGGGAATTCCCGAGGGAACCGTTAAATCGCGGTTGTACACGGCGATGCGGCAATTGCGGAAGGCACTCGGGGAAGTGGCCGTGGGATGAAGGGGAAGCACCGCGACGCCGCGGCCTACGAACTCGGCGTCCTCGACGATCCGGAAGAGTTCGAAACGCACCTGGCCGGTTGTCCCCGGTGCCGCGACCTGCTCACCGGTCTGGGCCCGGTGACCGCGGCCCTCGAAGAGGCGGCCCGGCTCGGTTACCTGCCGGGCGGCGGTGGCCCGCCGGTCTCCGGTGGCCCGGCCGGTGCCGGTTCCGCCGATCACGGTTCGCCCGCCTCCGGGGACCCGGCCGGTGCCGGCGACCCGGTACCCGGTGGCTCCGCCCGGCAGCGGTCCGACGCCGGCGGCAGCTACCCGCCGCCGGGTGCCGGCGCTGCCCGGCCCGCCTCCGCGAGGACCCGGTTCGCATCCGCTGCGTCCATCGTCTCCCCTGCTCAGGTTGTGGCCGGTACCGGCGATGACCTGCGGGATCTCCCGTGGTCAGCCGGTTTCCAGTAGTCTGCCCCAACCCAACATGAAAGTCCTTACGGTGGATACCGAAGTAAATCCCGAGCATCCCGTCCGCGGGGCTTCGGTACCGAAGCGCCCCGCCCCGCGGCTCCCCGGCCGCGAGCCCGAGCTCAGCCGCCTGACCAGCCTGTTCCCCGTCGCGCTGGGCGGCACGGCCGCGAGCGCGGTGCTGGTCGGCGAGTTCGGCATGGGCAAGAGCGCCACGCTGCACACCGCCGCGGCGCTGGCCGCGGACGCCGGCTTCACCGTCGCGATCGCCACCGGGTCGCGGCTCGAGAGCCACCTGCCCGGCGGGCTCGCCCGCCAGCTGGCCGACGCGCTGGACGATCCCGGTGCCCCGCGCCCGCCCGTCGCCGACCTGTGCGGGCCGGCCGGCGAGAGCGAAGCCCTCGACCTCTTCTTCCGCATCATCCGGGACGCGACCGAGCGGGGTCCGCTGTTCCTCGGCATCGACAACGTGCACCTCGCCGACGCCTGGTCGATGCGGTGCCTCGCCTACATCCGGCACCGCGTGCTCGACCTGCCGGTGTTGATCGTACTCACCTCCCTGATCGGCCACCCGCCGCACAGCGAGGTGGCGCTGCTGGAGATGGCGGGCTGCACGCCGGCGACGATCACCCTCAACGGCCTCGGCGACGCGGGCGCGGCGGAGATCCTCGGCCTGGCGCCGGGCGAGCTCGCCGCCGCCTGCCGCGAGGCGACCGGCGGCAACCCGTACCTGCTGCAGGCGCTGCGGCCGCGGCTGCTGCCGGGCGCGGACCCGCACGAGCTGGGCTCGTCGCTGATCGGGCAAGTGCTCCACACGCGGATGCAGGAGTTCCCGCACGCGCCGGCGATCCTGCACGCGGCCGCGATCCTCGGCGAGGACGCCGGCTTCGACCTGCTGGCCCAGCTCGCCGGCGTCGACGAGCTCGACGCGCTGCAGGCGATCGACACGATGGTCCGGCTGCACGTGCTGAGCAACAGCAACGCACCGGCGCTGACCTACCCGTTCGTCCGCAACTCCGTGCTGCGGGACATGCCGAAGACGACGCGGGCGGTGAACCACGCGCGGGCGGCGAAGCTGCTGTCCGAGACGGGCGCGCCGGCCGAGCGCGTCGCCGCGCACCTGTTCGAAGCGACGTCGATCCGGATCCCGTGGGGCGTGGACGTCCTGCGGCTGAGCGCGCGCAACGCCGTGTTCTCCGGCCGTCCCGAGCTGGCCGCGCGGCACCTGCGGCGCGCGCTGGAGGAGCGGCTGACGTCGGGACGCCGGGTGGCCGTGCTGCTTCAGCTGGCCCACGCGGAGTTCCAGGTCGACCCGCCCGCCGCGGCGCAGCGGGTGCGGGAGGCCGTCGACACCGTCGGCAACCGCGAGACGGCCGCGTTCATCGCGTCGGCGATGCTGCTGTCGCTGTGCGGCGGCCAGGACGCGCGGCTCGCGATCAGCGCGGCCGGCCAGATCGCCGCGCGGCTCGACGCGGGCGGCCCGGACGCCGTGTGGCCGCTGCTGTGCATGACCTACCTCGCCGAGGCCGGCAGCCGGCTCGGCCCGCCGCCGGAGTTCCGCGACTTCGAGGAGCAGTGGGCGCCGCCGACCGACCCGGCCGCGCAGCGCAGCCGGTCGGCGCTGCTGGCCCTGGACGCCGTCCGCAGCGGCGAGTCGGCGCAGGAGGCCGTCGGGCACTTCGCCGACGCGCTGAGCCTCACCCCGCCCGGGGGCGGCGGCGAGGGTGAGCTGTTCGAGCAGCACTACTTCTTCACGCTGGCCACCGCGGTGCTCGCGGACGAGCCGGCGCACGTCGACCGGCTGTGCCGCGTCCTCGACGTCGAGCGCGAGCCGTGGGACGTGCACGTGCCGCACGGCGCGCTGCCGACCCTGGCCCGCGGGATCGCGTTGCAGGCCAGCGGCGACCTGCAGCGGGCGAGCGTCCACTTCGAGTCGCTGCTGCGCCGCTTCGACGAGCGCGGCGGGACGACGACGTGCCCGGTCGGCGTGCTGTGCGCGGCGAAGCTCGTCGAATGCTGGGTGGACCTGGGCCGGTTCGAGGCGGCGACGTCGCTGCTGGACCGGATGGACTTCGTCGCGAGCCAGGGCCTGTTCACCCACACCTACCTCCTGTACGCGCGCGGGCGCCTGCGTGTCGCGACCGGGTACACCCGCTTCGGGTTCGAGGACCTGCTCAGCTGCGGGCGCCGGCTCGCGCACCACGGCATGCGGTTCCCGGGTTTCGTGCCGTGGCGCGCGCACGCGGCGCGGGCGGCGCTGGCGCTCGGCCAGGCCGACGACGCGGCCCGGCTGGCCGAAGAGGACATGAACGCTTCCGCGCGCTGGGGCGCGGACCGGCCGCTGGGCACGGCGCTGACGACGCTCGGGCTCGTCCGCGAGGACGACGAAGCCGAGCGGGCGCTGAACAAGGCGATCACGACGCTCCGCTCGTCCCCGGCGCGGCTCCAGCTCGCGACGGCGCTGACCGAGCTGGGCACGCTGCAGGCGCGCCACGGTCAGTCCGAGAAGGCCATCGAGACGCTGCGGCAGGCCGTGGAGCTGAGCGAGCACTGCGGCGCGCGTCCCCTGGCCCGGCGGGCGGCGGAGGAGCTGCGGTCGGCGCGCCGGGCGCTGACGCCGGCCAAGGACAACGAGCACGGCTTGACGCGGCAGGAGAACCGGATCGCCGTCATGGCCGCGCAGGGACTGACGAACCGGGAGATCGCGACCGCGCTGCACCTCACGCGGCGGACGGTGGAGCTGCACCTGTCCGGCGCGTACCGCAAGCTCGGCATCCCCGGCCGCGCGGAACTCGGTGGCGCACTGGCGAAGTCCCAGCGCGGCGGGTGAGTTCCCACCGCGTGGACGCGCGTTGACCGTGTCGTGCGTCGTTGCTCTACTCGGGCCATGTCGCTCGAAGAGCCGTTGAAATTCGCCTACTGGGTCCCGAACGTGAGCGGTGGCCTCGTCACGTCCGACATCGAACAGCGGACGGACTGGGGCTACGAGTACAACCGCGATCTCGCTGTCCTGGCCGAGAACAGCGGGTTCGAGTACGCGCTTTCGCAGGTGCGGTACACGGCCAGCTACGGCGCCTCCTACCAGCACGAGTCGACCGGGTTCAGCCTGGCGCTGCTGCTCGCGACGCAGCGGCTCAAGGTGATCGCGGCCGTCCACCCGGGACTGTGGCACCCCGGCGTGCTGGCGAAGTTCATCGCCAGCGCCGACGTGATTTCCGGCGGCCGCGCGGCGGTGAACGTCGTGAGCGGCTGGTTCAAGGGCGAGTTCACCGGCCTCGGTGAGCCGTGGCTGGAGCACGACGAGCGCTACCGGCGGTCCGAGGAGTTCATCCGCGTGCTGCGCGAGCTCTGGACGAACGACCACGCCGAGTTCCGCGGCGACTTCTACCGGATCCACGACTTCGACATCAAGCCGAAGCCGGTGGCCGCGCCGCACCCGGAGATCTTCCAGGGCGGCAACTCGACGGCGGCGCGCAAGCTCGCGGGCAGCGTCTCGGACTGGTACTTCAGCAACGGCAAGGACTTCGACGGTTTCTCCGAGCAGGTCTCGGAGGTGCGCGGGTACGCCGCGTCGAACTCCCGAACCGTCCGCTTCGGACTGAACGGGTTCGTGATCGCCCGCTCGACGGAAAGCGAAGCCCGGGCGGTCTTGAAGGAGATCGTCGCGAAGGCGAACGTCGAGGCGGTGGAGGGGTTCCGGTCGGCGGTGGCACAGGCCGGGAAGTCCACTTCGGACGTCAAGGGCATGTGGGCCGACTCGGAGTTCGAGGACCTGGTGCAGTACAACGACGGCTTCCGCACGAAGCTGATCGGCACGCCGGAGCAGATCGCCGACCGGGCGATCGAGTACAAGAAGCGCGGGGCTTCGCTGCTGCTGCTCGGGTTCCTGCACTACCTCGAGGACGTCGAGCACTTCGGCAAGCACGTGCTGCCGGTGATCCGGGCGAAGGAGCAGGACCTGGCGCGGGGCGCGGCCACCCCGGAGCCGCTGGGAGTCTGACCCGGCCCGCCGGGGCGCCCCCCGTTCTCGACTCTACCGAAGACCACCGACAATCCGCCTGGCACGCAAGCCGTGAATGGCACATTCACGGACCTGGAGTCCAGGACCTCGGCAAAGTCACGGCCGCGCGCGGAGTCGGGTGGCGCGAATGAGTCATTCGCGACGTTCGGCCGGGGTTGGCGACGTCATGAACGACTCGTTCATGACGTCCAGCGTCATGAACGACCCTTTCATGACATCCCGCCCAGCAAACGCGACTTCGCCGAGACCCTGGACCTGGAGTCCCTGGATGTGCCATTCACGGACCTGCGGTTAGCGTGAGCGGGTGAACTTCTGGGCAGGGGCGGGGAGCCTCGCGCTGCTGGCCGCCGTGCTGGTCTTCGCGATCGTGCGGCCGCGGGGCTGGCCCGAAGCCGTCGCCGCGGTGCCGGCGGCCGGCCTCGCGCTCCTGCTGGGGCTCGTGCGGCCGGCCGCGGCCGGGGCGCGAGCCGTCGAGATCCTGCCCACTTTGGGCTTCCTGGCCGCGATCCTCCTGCTGTCCTTTTTGGCCAGTGTCGACGGGGTGTTCGGCTGGCTCGGCAACCGCCTGGCCGAGGCCTGCCACGGCAAGCCGCGGCGGCTGCTCGTGCTCACCTTCGCCGCGGCGGCCGGGGTGACCGCGATCCTCAGCCTGGACGCCACCGTCGTCCTGCTCACCCCGGTCGTGCTCGCGACGGCGAAGAGCCTCGAACTCCCGCCCCGGCCGCACGTCTACGCCTGCGCGCACCTGGCGAACTCGGCCTCCACGCTGCTGCCGGTGTCCAACCTGACCAACCTGCTGGCGTTCGGCGCCTCGGGGCTGACGTTCGCCGGGTTCACGGCGGCGATGGCGTTGCCGTGGCTGGTCACCATCGGCCTCGAACTGCTGGTGTTCCTGCGGTTCTTCGCCGCCGACCTGCGCCCGCGCCCGACCACGGACCCGGTCCGGCACCTGAAGACGCCGACCTTCGCGCTGGTCATCCTGGGGCTGACCCTGGCCGGCTTCGCGCTGGGCCCGCTCGGCCACGTCGAGCCGGTGTGGATCGCGGCACTGGCGGCCCTGATCCTCGGCGTCCGGGCACTGGCGCAGGGCAAGATCAAGCCGTGGCAGCTGGTGACCGAGGCGGCGCCGCAGCTGTGCCTGTTCGTGCTGGGCCTGGCGGTGGTGGTCGAGGCGGTCTCGGAACACCTGCTCGGCGGCCTGCTGCGCGACGTCCTGCCGACGTCGGCCGGCCTGGTGGACCTGCTGCTGGCGGCGGGCGTGGCGGCCCTGCTGGCCAACCTGGTGAACAACCTCCCGGCGACGCTGATCCTGCTGTCGGTCCTGGGCCCGCACCCGGCGCCGGGGGTGTTGCTGGCGGTGCTGCTGGGGGTCAACATCGGCCCGAACGCGAGCTACCTGGGGTCGCTGGCCACGCTGTTGTGGCGCCGGACGTTGCCGGAGCACCCGTCGGCGAAGACGTTCCACGCGCTGGGGGCGATCACCACGCCCCTGTGCCTGGCCGCGGCGACAGGGGCGTTGTGGCTGGGTTTGAAATGGCTCAGTCTCAGCTGGGCGTCGTGATCGTCTGGCCCGGCTTCATCGTCGCGCCGCAGTCGTCCAGCGGGCCGCCGAAGCGGTCCGCCGCCACCGCCGGGATCGTCTTCGCCGCGTAGTCCTGCGCCGCCTTCAGCTTCGCCGGGTCCGTCACCGCGTCCTTGCGCACCCAGTCGCCGTTGCGCAGGCCCTCGATCGGGGAGCTGTAGATCAGCACGTAGTCGCGGTCCAGGCGCGGGTCCAGCGCGATCCCGTTGCCCGCCGCCCACGGGCCCCACGAGTGGATGAACGTCGGCTTGACCGTGTCGAACACGTAGTCGCGCAGTCCGGCCAGGTCGTTGTCGTGCACCAGGTCGGCGATCGGCTTGTTGACCAGGCCCGCCATGTCGACCAGCTCGAGCCGGCTGGTCATCGACGAGCCGCCGAGGTCCGGCAGCAGCAGGGACGCCTTCTGGACGCCCAGGATGTCCGCGTACGTGTTGAACCCGCGGCCGAAGCGGTCGGCCACCAGGCACGCCGTGATGTTCGGGTTCTTCGCGAACTTGTCCGCGGCCTGCGCGAACCCGATCGCCGACGGGACGAACGCCCCCACCAGCACCACGACGATCCCGATCCGCAGCAGCGCCCGGCGGTGCTTGAGCAGCTCACCGGCCGAAAGCGTGCCCGCGATGACGGCCAGCGGCCAGATCGGGCTGGCGAACCGGTGCTGGTACATCCAGTCGGCGACCATCACGCCGTACGCGATGATCCCCAGCGCCAGCGGCACCAGCAGCGCGCTCAGCGGACGCCGCCACGGCGCCTTGACCAGCGCGAACCCGATCACCAGGGCCAGCAGGACCACGCCGATCCAGCCCGCGTAGCCCGCCAGCTCGAACGGCCGCTTGAGGGCGTCGAACCCGGGCAGGCCCTGCTGCTTGGCCACCGACGGGTTGGCCAGCAGCCGCCCGAACTCCGAGTACCGCCAGCCGACGTACGCGCCGAACGGCACCGCGAACGCCGCCACCGACAGCAACGCCAGGCGGAAGCTCTTCCAGAACAGGCCGCCACGCAGCAGGACCAGCGCCGCCAGCGGGTACGCGCCCGCGTAGATCAGGCCTTCCGGCCGGGTCAGCGCGGCGAACGCCACCATGACGCCCGCCCAGAGCGCGACCTTCGGGGTCAGCAGGCGATCGTTCCGGACCGCGACGAACAGCGTCACGGCCAGCGTTACGACGACGAACGCGAACAGCGAGTTCTCCAGGCCGGACACGACCCAGATGACGAACGACGGGATCGTCGCCAGCGTCAGCCCGGCGACCAGCGTGACCAGCCAGGCGAAGCGCGTGAAGATCTGCTTCGCGGCGATGTAGCACGCCGTCAGGATGCCGCCGGTGAAGAGCAGGCCCAGCAGCTTCGGGAACAGCACGTAGTCCGGCAGGCCGAACAGCTGGCCGTGGTCGAAGAGGCCGACGAGCTTGCCGACGCCGAGCAGCACCATCCACGTCGGGTCGGAGAAGCCCTCGACCGGCGGGGCGCCCGGCTGCAGCACCGGGCCGAGGCCGTCGGCGAAGCTGCGGGCGTAGGAGAAGGTGATGGCGGCGTCGTCGACGATCCAGTGGCCGTAGCGGGCGGCGTGCACCGCCACGGCGGCCACCCCCGCCAGCACGGCCAGCACCGGCGCCAGCCGCGCGCCCCAGCCCCGCGTGGTCGTCGCGGGCGTGGGCTCTTCGGGGACGTCGCTCGGGGAGGTCTCGGTGAGTGCGCTAGCCGTCATGTCCTCGTCACTGTTCCGCCCGCAGGCCTCTGCCGGTGGGATGCGCACGAGCTGGCGCCCCATGAAGTGGACCCGAGGCCGGGCCCACCGCCGCGGCGTCGCGGTCGAGACACTGTAGCCAATACCCCATCCGCGGTCCGGCAGGCGTCGGCATTGAGCGTGATCCGCCCCACATTCTCGCCGGTCAGGCCAGGTGGGAAGTGTCGTTGACCAGCCGGACCGAAGCGTTCCCGTCCGGGTAGAACTCGACGATCGACAGCGACGCCAGGTCCAGGTGCAGCCGGAACAGCAGCTGCGGGCCGGCGTCGAGGCCCATCCGGAGCAGCGTCTTGATCGGCGTCACGTGGCTGACCAGCACCAACGTCTTGCCACCGTGCTCGGCGATGAGCTCGTCGCGGGCCTTGCGGACGCGCCGGTGGACGACGTCGAAGCTCTCCCCGCCGGGCGGCGGCACCGCGCTGTCGCCCAGCCACGAACTGTGCAGCTCGGGATCGCGCTCGGCCGCTTCGGCGAAGGTCAGGCCCTCCCAGTCACCGAAGTCGGTCTCGATGAGGCCGGGGTGGGTCTCGACGCGGCCGCCGAGCGCGTCGGCGACGGCCTGCGCGGTCTGCTTGGTGCGGGTGAGCGGCGAAGAGATGATCGGGACAGCTTCGCCGTCGACGACCAGGCCCTCGGTCGCGGCCAGCCGCTTCGCCGCCGCGGCGGCCTGCGAGCGGCCCAGCTCGGTCAGCGGGACGTCGCCGCGGCCGGAGTAGCGGCGCAGCGCCGACATCTCCGTCTGGCCGTGGCGCAGCAGGAGCAGCCGGGTCGGCGTGCCCTTCGCGCCGGTCCAGGCCACCGTCGCGCGGTCCGGCCGCCGGGTCGGCAGCGACGGTTTCGGCGAGACGGGCTTCCCCGTGGCCGCGTCCATCGCTTCGTTGGCCAGCCGGTCCGCGTGCGAGTTCTGCGCCCGCGGGATCCACTCGTACTCGACGCGGGAGAAGCCGGCGGCCAGCTCCTTGGCCCGCTCGGCCAGCGGCTGCATGTCCGGGTGCTTGATCTTCCAGCGCCCGGACATCTGCTCCACGACGAGCTTCGAGTCCATCCGGACGTCCACTGTGGACGCCCCGAGCTCGGCCGCGGCGGCCAGGCCGGCGATCAGGCCGTTGTACTCGGCGACGTTGTTGGTGACGACGCCGAGGCTTTCCTTGCGCTCGGCCAGGACCTCGTCGGTCGCGGCGTCCTTGACGACCGCGCCGTAACCGGCTGGGCCGGGGTTGCCCCGCGAACCCCCGTCGGCTTCGACGACGACGTGGTCGGTCACAGACCCGACTCCATGGTCCGGACCAGCACCGCGCCGCAGTTCTCGCACTGGATGACGTCGTCCTCCGGCGCGGCCTTGATCTCGGCGATCGTGTTGCGGTCCAGCTCCAGCTGGCACGCGCCGCAGCGGCGGGCCCGCAGCAGCGCGGCGCCGATGCCCTTGTGCTCGCGGACGCGCTCGTACAGCTTGAGCAGCGGTTCCGGGAACCGCGGCAGCAGCTTCACGCGGTCTTCGTCGCGGCGCGCGCGGGTGGTGTCGAGGTCCTTGAACGCCTCGTCGCGGCGGGCGATCGCGGCGGCGACCTCGGCTTCGGCCTTGTCGACCTCGGCGCCGGTGCGCTGCGCGTCCAGGCCGAGGGCCTCGCGCTGCTCCATCAGCTCCAGCAGGTCGTCCTCCAGCGCGCTCTGCCGGCGCTGCAGGGTCTGCAGCTCGTGCTCGATGTCGGTCATCTGCTTCGAGTTGACGGACCCGGACGCGAGGAGCTTGCGGTCGCGGTCCTCGCGGGCGCGCACCGACTCGATCTCCTTCTCCTGCCGGGCGATCTCGCGGTCGAGGTCGGAGGAGGCGGTCTCCACGGACACGAGCGCGTCGCGGCGCTCGCGGGCGGTCTTCTCCCCCGCGTCGATCTCGGCCAGCTCGGGCAGGGTGCGGCGGCGGTGCGCGGTGCGCGAGAGCTCGGCGTCCACCTTGGCGAGCTCGAGCAACTGGCGCTGCACGGCGGGTTCGGCCTTCACGGTGCTCCTCTAAATCGATGTGCGCTCGGCGCGGACGTTCCACGGGTCGGTGCGCCGCGTGGAGACGTGAACGTCGACGTTACCCGCAAACGCCTGCGCGACGACCGCCGAGGCTTGCCCGCACCAGGGCCATTCGCTGGCCCAGTGGGTCAGCCCGACCAGCGCGGGCACGGCGCCCGGGTTCGCGAGGTGCTCGCCGGCGGGGTGATGCCGCAGGTCGGCGGTGACGAAGGCGTCGACCCCGGCCGCGGTGGCCTGCTTCAGGTAGGAGTCCCCGGCCCCGCCGGACACGGCGACGGTGCGGATCGGGCGGTCCGGGTCGCCCGCGCCGAGCACGCCGGGCACGGTCGCCGGCAGGGCGTCGGCGACGCGCTGGACGAACGTCGCGAACGCCTCGGCTTCGGGCAGTTCGCCGAGGCGGCCGATGCCGGTGACGCCGTCTTCGTTGGGCGCGAGCGGGCCGGTGACGCGCAGCCCGATCGCCTGCGCGAGGGCGTCCGAGACGCCGGGGTCGGCGGAGTCGGCGTTGGTGTGCGCGCAGTAGAGGGCGATGCCTTCGCGGATCATCCGGTGCACCAGCGAGCCCTTGGCGGTGTCGGCGGCGACGCCGTGCACCCCGCGCAGGAGCAGCGGGTGGTGCGCGACGATCAGCTGCGCGCCGAAGTCGGCGGCTTCGTCGACGGTCTCGGCGACCGGGTCGACGCAGAAGAGCACCCGCGTGACGGGTTCGGCGGGGTCGCCGCAGACGAGGCCGACGGCGTCCCACGACTCGGCGAGCGCCGGCGGGTAGGCCTGCTCCAGGACGGTGATGATTTCGGAAAGCGCGGGCACCCGGGGATCTTCGCATGTACGGTCGCGGGCCATGCGAGTACTGGCTGTGCTCTTCGCGGTGGTGTCCGGCTTGGTCCTGGCTTCGGTCCCGGCCTCGGCGTCGAGCTCGTCCTTGTGGCCGTTGACGGACCTGGCGGCCCAGCGGGTCGCGATCGCGGACGAGGTGGCGGCGGCGAAGTACGGCACGCCGTCCCCGATCGACGACCCCGTGCGCGAGCAGCAGATCTACGACTCGGTGGCGGCGCGGGCGCCCGGCCTGGGTCTCGACCCGGCGGACGCGGTGCGGTTCTTCCGCGCCCAGATCGAGGCGAACAAGGTGGTCCAGCGGGGGCTGTACGCGCGCTGGGACGCGCACCCGTCGGAGGCCCCGACGACCCGGCCCGACCTGGGCGAGATCCGCCCGGTGATCGACCGGCTGAACACGGGGCTGCTGACGGAGCTGGCTTCGGCCGCGTCGCTTCGGAAGGCCCGTTCGTGCCCGGCTCGTCAGCTGGTGGCGGCGGGCGTGGCGGACGTGGTGCACCGCTTCGACGTCCTGCACGCGCGGGCCCTGGGCGAGGCGACGTCGGCGACGTGCATCACCCGTTAGGGGGCGCCCCGGCGGCGGTTTGCGAGCCGCCGCCGCGAGCGCCGGGGTCGGACGTCAGTTGCAGTTGCCGCAGCAGCCGCAGCCCTGACCGGTGCACTTCGAGCAGCATCCGTGCATGATCGCTCTCCTTCCGGTTCGCGTCCTCGCGGGAACGACGCTAAGTGGCCGCGCGGGGCGGCGGGTACCGCCGAGCGAGCGGGTGACCGGGTGAACCGGCCGGTTACGCTCGCGGTGTGACGCACCTCGTCTTCGTCTGCTCCGGAAACATCTGCCGCTCGCCGATGGCCGAACTAGTCTTCCGCTCGCACCTCGACGACGCCGGGCTGACCGACGCCGTCCGCGTGTCCAGTGCCGGAACCGGGGGCTGGCACGAAGGGGAGCCCGCCGACGAGCGCGCCCGCGCGACGCTCGAGGCGCACGGCTACCCCACCGCGCACGTCGCTTCCGAGGTTTCCGACGAAGACCTCGGCGCCGATCTCCTGCTGGCCGCCGACGAAGGGCACGCCGAGTTCCTGCGCTCCCGCGTCGGCGATCCCGCGAAAGTGCGGCTGCTGCGGTCGTTCGACCCGTCGGCCCCCGAAGGCGCCGAAGTCCCGGACCCCTACTACGGCGGTGACGACGGCTTCGAGGACGTGCTCGGCATGATCGAACGTTCGGTGCCCGGCCTGCTGGACTGGGTGCAGACCCGGGCGTGACCGGGGTCACCATCGAGGTCCGTACCAATTCTCCGACCGGGGCGATAACCCCTCCGGCATCGTCATCGATGAGGGGAATCGCGTGCTCAAAAGAATATCGGGCGTTTTCGCGCTCGTGACCGTGGCCGGGACCTTGGCCGTCGCTCCGGCCCAAGCGATCACCGGGGGAAGTCAAGCCGCCGAAGGAACGTATTCCTTCGTGGCCAAGGTGAACACCACCGGCCGGGCCTGCACCGGCGCGCTCGTCGCGCCGCAGTGGGTGCTGACCGCGTCGACCTGTTTGAGCGACCCGGCGCGGACGCCGGCCACCGCGACCGTCGGCGGGCGGACCGCCGCGATCACCGCGCTCGTGCCGAGGACCGACCGCGACCTCGTCCTGGCCCGGCTCGACGCGCCGATCTTCACCGTCGCCCCGGTCGCGCTGGCCACGTCCCCGGCGCAGACCGGCGAGGTGCTGCGGATCGCCGGCTACGGCCGGACCGCGACCGAATGGGTGCCGGACAAGCTGTCCACGGCGAACTTCACCGTGCAGTCGAGCACCGCGACGACGCTGGCCGTCACGGCCGACGCGACCACGTGCAAGGGCGACGCGGGCGGACCGGCCCTGCGCGAGACCGGCGGGGTCACCGAACTGGTCGCGATCAACGCCACCTCGTGGCAGCACGGTTGCATCGGCGAGACGGAGACGCGCCAGGGCACCACCGAAACCCGGCTCGACGAGCTCGCCGCCTGGGTCCGCGCGCAGATCCCGCCGTACGCGATCCGCAACTTCAACGGCCTGTGCGCCGGCACCGGTGCTCAGGTGACCCTCTCGGCGTGCGCGGCCGGCGCCGCCGGGCAGCAGTGGACGCTCCCGGGTGACGGCACCGTGCGCACCGCCGACGGGCGCTGCGTCGCCGTGTCCGGGACGACGCTCACGACCGCGACCTGCGCGGCCGGGCCGGAGCAGCAGTGGCGCTTCCCCGGCGACGGCACCCTGCGCACGGCGGCCGGGGTGTGCGCCGACATCGGCAGCAACGCGCCGGGCACGCCGGTGATCACCGTCGGGTGCGTCGCGGGCAACCTGAGCCAGCAGTGGTTCCTCAAGGGCGACGGCACGCTGCGCAACGACAACGGCCTGTGCGCGGACTTGAGCTCCAACGCTGTGAACACGCCGATCACGATGGTGACGTGCGGCGAGGGGCTCGTCAGCCAGCGCTGGGGCCTGCTCGGCGGGGCGCTGCGCAACACGAACAGCCTGTGCGCCGACCTGACCTCCGACGCCCCCGGCACCCGGCTGATCATGGTCGCCTGCCAGTCCGGCAACCCCAGCCAGCAGTGGACCGCGCCGGGTGACGGCACCCTGCGCAACCACAACGGCCTGTGCGCCGACCTGGGGTCGAACGCCCCGGGCTCCCGGGTGATCACGGCCGCCTGCGTCGCCGGGAACCCGAGCCAGCAGTGGCGGCTGGACCGCTGAGCCGCGTTCGCCCCGCTCGGGCGGTTCGTCCCGGCCGACGTCACAGGTGACGGAGGTCGGCGGGCGGCCCGGGCGGGGCACGGCCTACCGTGGTGGGGTGCGGTTGCGGTTCCTGCTCAAGCCCGGGTGGCTGGCGCTGACGGTGGTGGTGTTCACCTTCGCCATCTGCTGCTTCACGCTGCTTTCACCGTGGCAGTTCGGCCGCAACACCGAACGCGAACAGCAGAACTCCGCGCTCGAGGCGTCGTTCACCGCGCCGCCCGTGCCGCTGGCGCAGCTGCTGCCGCCGGGGACTGTGCCCGACCAGCACACGGAATGGCACCTCGTCTCGATCACCGGCCAGTACCTCGCGGACAAGGAAGTCGTCGCGCGGCTGCGGACGGTCCAGGGCGAGGGCGCCTTCGAGGTGCTGACGCCGATGCGGACCACCGACGGCACGGTCGTCCTGGTCGACCGCGGGTACGTCCGGCTCGACAGCAAGTCCGGCGTGCTGCCGTACGCGCCGCCACCCCCCGGGACCGTGCAGGTCACCGCCCGGGCGCGCGCCGACGAGACCGACCCGAAGAACCGGGACGCGTTCGCCGACGCGTCGACCGGCGGGCAGCTGCAGAGCTACGTCGTCGACTCGCGGGTGGTCGCGCGGGCCGGGAAGCTCGACATCCGGCCGGGGTACTTCCAGCTCGACACGAACCAGCCCGGCGTGCTGGGCGCGCTGCCGCTGCCGCAGACCGACTCGGGGCCGTTCCTGTCGTACGCGCTGCAGTGGATCGCGTTCGGCGCGATGGCCCTGCTGGGCTGGCTGTACTTCACGGTGCGTGAGCTGAAGCCGGGCGGAGCGCTCGTCACCGCCGAACCTTCCGCCACGCGCCGGAAGTCCGTCGCGGAGATCCTTGCGGAAGACGAGCTGGCCGAAAGTGGCCATCAGAAGTAGCTCGATAATGGCCCTTCTTCCGGGCCACTCGCGACGGTGACACTGGGGTCATGCTGATCCACCCCTGGGACGCCGCTTCGGACGCGGAGTGGCGCGAATGGCTGTCCACGCACGACTTCGGCCAGCTGATCGCCGGCGGCTCGGTTCAGGCCACCGTGCGCCAATGCCGACGTTGGGCGGGGGTTGGCGACGTCATGAACGACTCTTTCATGACGTCCAGCGTCATGAACGACTCTTTCATGACGTCCCGCCCCTTCAGCGCGACCGGCGCCAGAAACCGGCCACCACCGCGAGCAGCACCGAGGTCACCCCGGCCAGCCACCCCACCACCCGGGACAGCTCCACCGCCCGCGTCACGTGCCCCGCGTCCGGGTTGCGCCCCACGCCCAGCACCGGCAGCTCCGCCACCCCGTGCGGGTACACCGTGCGCCCGCCGACGCGGACCTCCAAGGCTCCCGCGAACGCCGCCTCCACCCGGCCCGCGTTCGGGCTCGGGTGGGCGATCGTGTCCCGGCGCCACGCCCGCCACGCGCCGCCCGCCGAGCCGCCGACCACCGGGGCCGCCAGCACCGTCAGGCCCGCCGCCAGCCGGGTCGGGACCAGGTGCACCAGCTCGTCCAGCCGGTCGATCGCCCAATGCCCCTGACGCCCCACGCGCGCGCGGCGCAGCAGGCTCACCGCTCGCGCGCCGAGCAGGCCCGGGACCCCCGCCACCGCGCCCCAGACCAGGGGCGCCACGACCGCGTCCGACGTGTTCTCCGCCAACGTTTCCACCGACGCCCGCGAAAGCCCCACCAGGCCCAGGCCGTCGGCCACGCGCGGGTCCAGTTCGGACAGTGTGGACCGCGCCGGGTCGAAGCGGGATTCCTCGAGGTCGCGCGCCAGTTCCGTGCCCTGCAGCGCCAGGCCGGCCGCGCCGAGGACCGCCCACGTCGTCACCGCCGTCGCCGATGCCTGCACCAGGGGACGGCCGCGGCCGGCGCGCTCGAGCAGCAACCCGCCGGCCACCGCGGCACCCGCGACCACGACGCCCGGGCCCTGCGCGAGCCGCCGGAACGCCGTCACCGGGGGCCGGCGGCGCGGGTCGCCGAGGGCGCCGTCGGCCGCCACGCCCAACACCAGTCCGATCGCGCGCGCCGCGCTCACCCGTGCCCCCCGGCAGAAGAAAGTCCAGTACCCGAGGAGGCTACTCGACCCGGCCGGCCGAGCGTGCGGTGCCGGTGGTCGTGAGTGGGAAACGGTGTTCTAACCCTGTTTCCCACTCACGACCCGCCTACTCGACCAGCGCCGCTATCTCGTCCCGCGCCTGGACGACGATGTCGCGCATCGCCCGTTCGGCCCGGTCCGCGTCCCCCGCCGCCACCGCCGCCGCGACCTCCAGGTGCAGCGCCACGGCCTCGGGCTGCGGCTCCGGCGGCATCAGCCCGTGCCCGGTCCGCCCGGTGAGCACCTCCGCGACGACCTCGGACAGCTGCGCGAACATCGGGTTCCCGGACGCGCCAAGCAGCAGGTCGTGGAACGCGATGTCGAACTCGAGGAACGTCGGGAGGTCGCGCGCCCGGGCCGTCCGCGCCAACCGCTCCCCCAGCGCGCCGAGCCGGCCGCGCTCCTCCGGCGTCGCGCGCAGGGCCGCGTACCGCGCCGCGCACGGCTCGATCGCCGACCGCAGCTCGTTCAGCGTCGCGAGCGCCGCCGGGCGCCCGGGGCCGTCGAGCTGCCAGCGGATCAGCCGCGGGTCGTAGTGGTTCCACTCCGCCGGCTCCCGGACGGTCACCCCGACCCGGCGCTTGCTGCTGGTCAGCCGCATCGTCTCGAGCACTCGGACGACTTCGCGCGCCACAGTCCGCGAAGCTCCGTAGCGCTCTTGCAGCTCTTCGGAGCGCAGAACGGTGCCCGGCGTCAGCGTTCCGTTCGCGATCGCCGCGCCGAGGGAGTCCAATACCTGCTCATGCCTCACCCCGCCAACCTAACGATCTGACTCGATTAAGTAGTACTTCATCTTGAATAAGTAGTACTTTTGAGTTTCACTCACCCGGGCACAACGAAGTGGGAGGTGCGGATGACCGTCATCGTGGTGATGGGGGTGTCAGGCTCCGGCAAGACGACGATCGGCACGGCACTCGCGAACGCGCTGGACGTCGAGTACGCCGAGGCGGACACGTTCCATCCGCAGGCCAACATCGACAAGATGACCGCGGGGCACCCGCTGACCGACGAGGACCGCGCCCCCTGGCTCGAAGCCATCGCCGGCTGGATCCGCGACCACCAGGCCGCCGGCGGCGTCGTGACGTCGTCCGCGCTCAAGCGCCGGTACCGCGACGTGCTGCGGACCGGCGGGAACGTGTGGTTCGCCCACCTGCACGGCGACCGCGAGATCCTCGCCGAGCGCATGCAGTCCCGCTCGGGCCACTTCATGCCGGTGTCGCTGCTGGACTCGCAGCTCGCCGACCTGGAACCCCTCGAGCCGGACGAGCCCGGCGCGATCTTCGACATCCGCGACACGCCCGCGGAGATCACCGACACGGCCCTCACCGCCTTCCGGGAGCACGCATGACCACCGTCCTCGCGGCCGCCTGGACCGGCCACGACACGCGCTTGATCATCGCGACCGTCGTCGCGATCGCCGTCATCGTCGTGCTGATCACGAAGCTGAAGCTGCACCCGTTCCTGGCGCTGGTGCTCGGTTCGCTCGTGCTCGGCCTGACCGCCGGGATGCCGGTCGACAAGCTGCTGAAGAGCTTCAGCGGCGGCGTCGGCAGCACGGTCGCGTCCGTCGGCATCCTCATCGCGCTCGGCGCGATGCTCGGCAAGCTGCTGGCCGACTCCGGCGGCGCCGACCAGATCGTCGACACGGTGCTCGGCAAGGCCCGCGGTGGCGCGCTGCCCTGGGCGATGGCGCTGGTCGCGGCGCTGATCGGGCTGCCGATGTTCTTCGAGATCGGCCTGGTCATGCTGATCCCGGTGGTGCTGCTCGCGGCCAAGCGCACCGGGAAACCGTTGATGCTGCTGGGAATTCCCGCCGTCGCCGGCCTTTCGGTGCTGCACGGCCTGGTCCCGCCCCACCCCGGCCCGCTCGCCGCGGCGGGCGCGCTGAACGCGAACGTCGGGATCACGCTGGCGTTCGGCCTGCTCGTCGGCATCCCGACGCTGGTCATCGCGGGCCCGCTGTTCGGCAAGCTGGCCGCCCGGCTGGTGCCGGACGCCACGCCGCCCGAGCGGCTGATCCCGGAGCGCGCGGACACGGACAAGCCGCGGCCGAGCTTCGCCGCGACGCTCACGACGGTGCTGCTGCCGGTCGTGCTCATGCTCGCGAAAGCGCTCTCGGACATCCTGCTGACCAAGGAAAGCCAGGCGCGCAAGATCCTGGACTTCGTCGGCGACCCGCTGATCGCGCTGCTCGCGGCGGTGCTGGTGGGCATGGTCCTGCTCGGCCGCCCGGCCGGCCTCGACCGCTCGCGTCTGTCCACTGTGGTTGGTGAGTCGCTGGGCCCGATCGCGGGCATCATCCTGATCGTCGGCGCCGGCGGCGGCTTCAAGCAGACGCTGGTCGACGCGGGCGTCGGCGACGTGATCACGGGTCTGGCCAAGGACGCGAACCTGTCACCCCTGCTGCTGGGCTGGCTGGTGGCGGTGGCGATCCGCCTGGCGACGGGCTCGGCCACGGTGGCGACGGTCTCGGCGGCGGGCATCGTCGCGCCACTGGCGGCGACCATGGACCCGTCGCACAGCGCGTTGCTGGTGCTGGCGATCGGCGCGGGGTCACTGTTCTTCTCGCACGTGAACGACGCCGGGTTCTGGCTGGTCAAGGAGTACTTCGGGCTGTCGGTCGGCCAGACGCTGAAGACCTGGTCGGTGATGGAGACGCTCATCTCGGTGGTGGCGATCGCGCTGATCCTGCCGCTCTCCCTGGTCGTCTGAAGCGGCGCGCGTTGACAGGTGACCTTTTGGTCACCTATCTTGAGGACGTGCAAGACGACCTGGTGTTCAAGGCGCTGGCGGATCCGACCCGCCGGTTCCTGCTCGACCTGCTCTTCGAGCGCGACGGCCGCACGCTCACCGAGCTGGAGACCCAGGTCGACATGACCCGCTTCGGCGTCATGAAGCACCTGAAGCTCCTGGAAGAGGCCGGGCTCGTCGTCGCGCGGAAGGAGGGCCGCGAGAAGCGGCACTTCCTCAACCCCGTGCCCATCCGGCAGATCCACGACCGCTGGATCGACAAGTACACCGAGCGCCACGTCACCGCCCTGCTCGACCTCAAGAACGAACTGGAAGGCGAAGAACCATGACGACCACCGTGCAGGTCCACCGCGTCTACATCAAGGCCACCCCCGAGCGCATCTGGGAAGCCATCACCAAGCCCGAGTGGACGCGGAAGTACGGCTACACCGGCCTCGCCGACTTCGACCTCAAGGTCGGCGGCAAGCACCGCACGCGCCCGACGCAGGAGTTCATCGACGCCGGGTTCACCGGTGACCTCGTCGACGGCGAGGTCCTGGAAGTCGATCCGCCGCGCAAGCTCGTCATCACCTGGAAGCTGCTCATGGGCCCCGAAGAGATGTCCGCCGAGCCGTACACGACGCTCACCTACGACATCGAAGCGACGAAGACCGCCGGCACCAGACTCACCGTCACCCACGACGTCACCGGCGCGCCGCTCACCGGCGACATGGTCAGCGGCATCCACGAAGACGTCAACGCCGGCCCCGGCGAGAACGCGGGCGGCGGCTGGGACTGGATCCTCTCGGACCTCAAGTCCCTGCTGGAGACCGGGGAAATCCTCGTCCCCGCGCCGTGAAAGAGGTCTGGTGGCCTGCCTCGCGCCGCTTCGAGGCAGGCCACCAGGTCTATGCGCGCTGGGTCGCCGCCTTGAGCGACGCCTTCGCGGCGTCCGACGCGCCCAACGTGTCCAGTCCGAACAAAGCCGCTCCCACCACGGGGTTCACGTCCACGACGCGGACCACCGCGCGCGGCGCGACCTTGAGGCAGCGGCGTTCGATCTCCGCGATCACCGGCGCGCCGATCCCGGTCAGCACCCCGCCGCCGAGGACGATCTCCGGCGCTTCCTCCGTCAGGTCGAGGTTCCGCAGGATCACCGCCGCGAACACGCTGACCTCTTCGACGAACCGGGTGACGATGTCCGACGCGACCTCGTCGCCCGCCGCCGCCACCTCGAACAGCAGGGGGCACAGCCCGTGGATCGACGCCCCGTCGATCTCCTCGAAGTGCAGGCCCTGCACGACGTCGAGCAGCGTCGGCTTCCCGAAGTACCCGGCCACTGCCGCCATCAAAGCCGTTCCCGGACCGCGGCCGTCCTCGGCGCGCACGGCCCACCACAGGGCCTCCTCGCCGAGCCGGTAACCGCCGCCCCAGTCGCCGGAGATCTTGCCCAGCGCGGGAAAGCGGTGCACGCGGCCGTCCGGGCCGACGCCGGCGCCGTTGATCCCGGCGCCGCACACCACCGCGACGCCCACCCCCGCGCTGCCCGCCCGGAGCAGCGCGAGGGTGTCGTTGCCGACGGTCAGGGTGTCGCTCCAGCCCCGGGCCGCCAGCGCCGCGTGCAGTGCTTCTTCCTCACGCGGGAAGTCAAGACCGGCGAGGTACGCCGAAGTGTGCACCGCGAACGGCTTCTCCCCGAAGTCGGGAAAAGCCTCCAGCACCAGGCCTTCCAACGCCGTGACGCAGGCCGCGACGCCGATGTTCTGCGGCGACGCGCCGGGCCCGCGGGACTTGCCCAGCACGACGCCGTCTTCCGAGATCACCAGGACCTCGGTCTTGCTGTTGCCGCCGTCGATCGCGATAATCGCAGGCCTCATCCGCGGGCCCAGGGCAGGTACTCGCGGTTGATCTGCACCAGCGAATCGGCGAGCGTGTCGGCCTTCGTGTACTGCCCGACCAGCGGGTGCGCCAGCAGGGCGTCCGCCACGCGGTCGCGGCCGCCCTTGACCGCCGCCTCCAGCGCGAGGAACTCGTACGCCGTCGTCGCCGCGATCAGCCCGGAGAACTGCGGTTCCACCGGCGGCTGCGGAATCGGCGTGGCACCCGAAGAGTCCACAGTGGACCGCGACTCGATGACGGCGTCGTCCGGCAGGAATCCGAACGTGCCGTCGTTGCGGACGTTCACCACGTGCTCCTCGGCCGGACCACCCGCGGTCAGCGCGTGCACCAGCTGCACGGCGGCTTCCGAGTAGTACGCGCCGCCGCGCTTCTCCAGCGACTCCGGCTTCGTGTTCTGCTCCGGGTCGAGGTAGATCTTCAGCAGCTCTTCCTCGACGTCGGACACGACGTCGGCGCGCGGACGCTCGGTGCGCTGCTTCGTGACCTGCTCGTCGTGCGCGTAGAAGTACTTCAGGTAGTACGACGGCACGACGTTCATGCGCCACAACCACTTCTCCGGCACACTGACCTCGTTGGACAGGTAGTCCAGGTGCTGCTCCAGCAGCTCCGGCAGCCGGTCGACGCCGTCGACGAGCGCGCCGCGCTCCCAGCTCAGGTGGTTCAGTCCGGTGTGGACGAGCTTGACGTCGTTCGCGCCGACGCCCAGCAGCTTCCCGAACTGCCGCTGCAGGTTGATCGCGACGTTGCACAGCCCGACCGCGCGGTGGCCTTCGTTGAGCAGCGCACGGGTGACGATGCCGACCGGGTTGGTGAAGTTGACGATCCACGTGTCGTCGCCGGCGATCTTGCGGACGCGCTCGGCGATGTCGAGCACCACCGGTACCGTGCGCAGCGCCTTCGCCAGCCCGCCGGCACCGGTCGTCTCCTGCCCGACGCAGCCGCAAGCGTGCGGGAACGTCTCGTCGGAGCGCCGCGCCCGCTGCCCGCCGACGCGCAGCTGGATCAGCACCGCCGACGCGCCGTCGACGCCCTCTTCCAGCGACTGCGTGGTCCGTACCCGCGCGGGGTGGCCGGCGTGGTCGAGGATGCGTTGGCTGAACCCGCCGACCGCCTCGACGCGGTAGGCGTCCGGGTCGATCAGCACGATCTCGTCGACGTCCAAAGTGGACCGGCGACCGGCGATCCCGTCGATCAGCTCCGGCGTGTAGGTGGACCCGCCACCGACGACTGCCAGCTTCATCCCTTGACTCCCGTGAATGTGATGCCCTTGACGAACGACTTCTGGGCGAAGATGAACAGCACGATCACCGGCGCCATGATCAGCGCGGTGGCGGCCATCGTCATGTTCCATTCGACGTGGTGCATGCCGCGGAAGGACGCGATCGCCAGCGAAAGCGGCCAGTGGTCCTGGTTCTCGCCGGTGTAGAGCAGCGGCCCGAAGTAGTCGTTCCAGGTGAACAGGAAGCAGAACATCGCGGTGGCCGCGATCCCCGGCTTGGCCATCGGGATCAGCACCCGGTACATCGCCTGGAACTCGTTGCAGCCGTCGATCTTCGCGGCTTCGAGGTAGTCCTTCGGAATGGTCAGGAAGAACTGCCGGAGCAGGAAGATCGAGAACGCGTCGAAGAAGAAGTACGGGACGATCAGCGGAACCAGCGTGCCGGTGAGCCCCATCCGGACCCACAGGTCGTACAGCGGCACGATGGTGACCTGCGGCGGCAGCATCATCGCGGCCACCGTGAGCATGAAGAACAGGTTCTGCCCGCGCCACCGCAGTTTCGCCAGCGCGTAGGCCGCCGGGATCGCCGAAAGCAGCGCGCCGATCGTCGCCAGCGCCGAATACAGCAGGCTGTTGCCGAAGTACTCGAGCAGCGGCGCCTTCTTGAACACCGTCACGAAGTTCTCGAAGTGCCATTCGGTCGGCCACAGGCTCGCCGTCATCGCCTGGTCGCTCTTCATCACCGCGGTGAGGAACACGAACAGCAGCGGCAGCATGAAGATCACGCCGAGGGCGATGCCGGTCGCGTGCAACGCGATCCACGACAGCCGCTTGTCCCACGTCCGCTTGAACCGCACCCGCGGCGGCACCCCCGCCGGCTTCTGCGGCGCTTCCGCCAACGCGGTCATGCCCCCTCCTCCTGGTGCTGGGACTTGCGAAGCTGCCTGACGAGAATCCACGTGAAGCCCGCGCTCACGATGAACAGCAGTACCGCCATCGCCGCCGCGTAGCCCATGTTGAAGTAGCGGAAACCCTGGACGTACAGCCAGATCGGGTACGTCAACGTCGAGTTCTGCGGCGCGCCGATGAGTTTCGAGTTGCCGGCGACGTCGGCGGTGCCCGCCGAGGCGGACGCGGCCACGATCGCCTGGGTGAAGAACTGCAGCGCGTAGATGATCGAGTTGACCACGCCGAAGAGCAGCACCGGTGAGATCGAGGGCAGCGTGACGTGCCAGAACCGGCGGACCGGACCGGCGCCGTCGAGTTCGGCGGCCTCGTACTGCTCGGTCGGGACGTCCAGCAGCGCGGCCAGGATGATGATCATCAGCTCGCCGGAGCCCCACAGCGCCAGCAGCGTCAGCGCGGGCTTCGACATGGCCGGGCTGTTGAACCACAGGCCGCCGTCGATGCCGATGAGCCGCAGGAACCGGTTCACCGGGCCGAATTCGGGGTTGAACACGAAGACGAACGCCAGGGTCGCCGCCGCCGGCGGGGCCAGCGTCGGCAGGTAGCACAGCGTCCGGACCAGGCCGACGCCCGACTTGAGCCGGGAGATCACCGACGCGATGCCGAGCGAGAAGAGCACCCGGCACGTCGTCAGGATGACCACGAGCCACAGCGTGTTGTACGCCGCGGTGGCGACGAGCGGCTCGGTCGTGAACATCCGGACGTAGTTGTCGAACCCGATGAACTGCGGCGGGTTGATCAGGTCGTACTTGGTGAAGGAGTAGTAGACCGTGGCGATCAGCGGGTAGCCGAAGAAGACCAGGAACCCGATGAGCGCCGGGGCCATGAAGAAGAAGACGGTCCGGCGGCGCTTGGCCCGGCGGGCCCCCGCCCGCACCTTGGCGGGTGCGGACGGGGAACCCTGGGCTTTTTCCGCGAGCGTGCGGGGCGAGGCACTCTTCACCGCCGAGGCCCCATCGGGCGGAGTCATCCGCCCGCGCCCTTTTGCTTCAGTTCGTCGTTGATCTGCGCGTCGACCTTCTGCAGGCCCGCGGTCAGATCGGGGATCGAGCCGGCCTGCCACTTCTCGGCGAAGTCGTTGACCGCTTTGAGGTGCGCGTCACCGATCGGCGTGGTCTGGTTCGACACGAGCTTCCCGCTGTCGTACATGTCGAGGAACGTCTTGAACTGCGGCTGCAGGTCGAGGCGCGGCGACGTCAGCGAGGCCTTCGTGCTGGGCACGTTCTTCAGGCCGTTGGCCATGTCCACCAGGGTGTCGGTGTCCAGGGTGACCTGCTTGATCAGCTCCCACGCGGCGCCGGGGTTCTTGGCGCCCTTGGGGATCGCGATGATCGTGCCGGTGGTGAAGGCACTGCCGTACTTGTCCGCCATGGTGGTGAGCACCGGGGCGGGCGCGGTGGCGTAGTTCAGGGTCGGCGCCTGGTCCTTGATGAACGCGGTGCGGAACTCACCGTCGTAGATCATCGCCAGCTTGCCCTTCTGGAAGCCGTTGTCGGCGGAGTACTCGTCGCCGAGACCGGCCTTGAACTTCTCGACCTTGTCGTGGCCACCGAGTGCGTCGATCAGCTTCTTCTGGAACTCGAACATCGCCTTCCAGCCGGGGTTGGTGGCGAGGTCCGACTTGCCGTCCGGGCCGATGAACGGCGCGCCGAAGTTCGGCGCCCAGTACTGTGCCTGGTTGGCGTAGAACGGCATCGACGGCAGGAAGCCGGCGACCTTGATCGAGCCGTCCGCGTTGTACTCGGTCAGCTTCTTGGCGTCCTCGAGCAACTCGTCTGTGGTCTTCGGCGGCGAGGTGACGCCCTTCGCCGCGAACATGTCCTTGTTGTAGTAGAAGCCGTAGACGTCGGCGAGCATCGGCATCGCGCACCGCTTGCCCTGGTACTCGGTGTAGTTGCGGACCGCCTCGGGGATCTGGTCGAGGTCGATCTTGTCGCGGTCGATGTAGGGCTTCAGGTCCTGGAAGCTGCCGTTGGAGCACCAGGCGCCGAGGTTGTCGGTGTAGAACGAGATCGCGACGTCGGGCGGGTTGCCACCGCGGATCGACTGCGTGAGCTTGTCGTCGTCCTGGTTGCCCTCGTGCTTGATCTCGATGTTCGGGTACTTCGCCTTGAGCTTGTTCAGGCCCGCGGTCACCACGCCGTATTCGCGGTCGGTGAACTTGCTGTAGACCGTGATCGTGATCTTGTCGTCCTTGCCGGGCGCGGCGGCCGCGTCACCGCCCCCGCTGGGTGCGGCGGCGCCGGAACAGGCGCTGGTCAGCAGGACGGACGCCGCGGCCACGGCGATTAACGCTGCACCGCGACGGGTCCGGGTGGTAGGGGGCATGGCCCTCCTCCTCATCGATTGGGGCTGTTAGTCGGTTGGGGGTAAGGCGGAACGGGTGTTCGGGACCGCCGCCTCACCGGGCGGAAGTCCGACCGCGGGCCTGCGCGACCCGAGGAGCGTGGGGGTGACGACGCCGAAGACGTCCGCACGGGCGGTGGCCAGCGCGGACTGCAGCGCGCCGGCGCGGACGGCGTTGCCCTGCACCGAAGCGCAGCCGACGGGCGTGCGCGGCAGGACCAGTTCGTGCAGCTTTTCCTGCACCAGCGCGGCGAAGTTCTCGCCACCGGCGCGGCTGGTGTCGCCGCAGAGGAGCACGAGCTGCGGGTCGGCGACCGCGACGAGGTTGGCGATGCCACCGGCGACGCGCCTCGCGAGGTCGTGCCGGAAGGGATGGTGCGGCTCGGTTTTCGCCACGGCGTCCCAGGCGGTTTCGGCTTCGACGCCGTGCGCGGCGGCGAGCCGGACGATGGCGGGCGAGTCGACCAGGTTCCCGAACCGGGCGCCGGCCTCGGGCCAGACGTCGCCGGTGTCCACGGTGGCCGGGTCGGGCACGCGCATCCAGTCGATCTCGCCGCCCCCGCCGGTGGCGCCGCGCAGCAGCCGGCGCCCGATGACGACCGCGCCGCCGACGCCCTCGGACAGCCACACCATGACGAAGTCGTCGACGTCCTGGGCCTGCCCGACGCTCATCTCCTCGACGGCGACGAGGTTGACGTCGTTCTCGATGAGGACGTCGACGCCGAGGTCGTCGGACAGCTTCTGCGGGACGTCGAAGCCGAGCCAGCCGGGGATGTGCGGGGCGGAGGAGAGCAGGCCGGTCCGCGGGTCGAACGCCCCCTGCGCGCCGATCACGACGTGGGCGAGCTGGGTTCTTGTCAGGCCGGCTTCCCCGGCGACGTGGCTGAGGGCCTCGCCGAAGGTCCTGACGACGTCGGCGCCTTCGTGGACGGGCAGCGGGATCCGGTACTCGGCGAGCACGATCCCGGCGACGTCGGCGACGACGAAGTCGGCGAGGTGCGGGGTGAGGTCCACGGCGGCGACGAAGGCGAGGCTGCCGTTGGCCGCCCAGAGCTGGGCGCGGGGACCCCGTCCACCGCCTCGGACGCCGGCCTTCATGACGAGGTCGTCCAGCTCGAGCCGGGTGATGAGCTGCGCGGTGGCGGGCTTGGAGAGCCCGATGGCGAGCTCGAGCTCGGCGCGCGTCAACGGGCCCTCACGCAGGAGGACCTCGATGGCGGCGCGATCGTTGATCTCGCGCAGCATCCGCGGGCTACCGGCTCGCACTCGTCCCTCCGGACTTAATTAGGATACTTTACAGACGGTTTCGCAGGACTGTAGTGAGCCGGGGCACAGCCGTCAACGGGGCGTCGGAAACGGCGAGGTAACGCTTGGGGCCGCGCTGGGCCACGTGGCGGAAACACCGGTTCCGCCGACCTCCCGCTTGCGGGGCCGAGGACGCTGGAGGCATGGAGATACTCGGCCCGCCCGGGGACGTGCTCGGCTGCCCGGTGCCGATCGCGCGGTTCGTCGCGCGGACCGACCTCGCGGTGGTCGCGCTGCAGCACGTGGTCGCATACCCGGGCGGCTGCTCGCTCCACGTGCACGTGAGCGTCCGGCGCGGCTCACTGGACTTTGCGACGTGGCAAAGCATCGACAGCAGCCACGCGGGCGGGCTCCCCGGCCCGGCCGCCGACGAGCTGCGGTTCCGGGTCGGAGAGGGCTCGGTGGTGGAGATCGGTGGCGGAGCGAGCAGCAACGACCGGCACTACCGCGGCGACCGGGAGCTTTGGCTGTCGCCGCTGCCGGACGGCCCGATCGAGTTCAGCGTGGAGTGGCGAAAGGTCGGCCTCGCCCGCACCGCCACCGTCCTGGACGGACGAGCCATGGCGGAGGCGGCGGCGCGGGCCGAGCCGTACTGGCCGTGACTACTCCTCCGCGTCCGCCCAAGCCTTGAGCATCACGCGGGCGATGGACGAGTTGCCCGGCAGGATGATCTCCGCCGCGCCCCCGGCGATCGGGGTCGGGCGGGCACCTTCCTGACGCAACGAACTGTTCTCGAACGCCGCGCGCACCTCGGCACGCGACACCCACAGCGCCTCTTCGATCTCCCCGTCGGCGGGGATCAACGGCAACGATCGATCCGCCCGGGCCGTGAACCCCAGCATGATCGACCGCGGGAACGGCCACGGCTGGCTCCCGAGGTACCGGACGTCGGAGACCAAAGCCCCCACCTCTTCGCGGATCTCGCGCAGGACGCACGCCTCCAGCGACTCGCCCGCCTCCACGAACCCGGCCAGCACCGAATACCGCCCCGCCGGCCAGATCGGCTGGCGCGCCAGCAGCACGTGGGAGCCGTTCGTTCCCTCCAAAGAGTGGACCAGGCAGATCACCGCCGGGTCCGTGCGGGGGTACTCCTCGCGGCCGTCGTTGGTGCACTTGCTCGCCCAGCCGAACTGGATCAGCTCCGTCGGGTGGCCGCAACGCGTGCAGAACTTCGCCTGGCGACGCCAGTTCCGCAGCGCCTGCGCCGTCGTGAACAGGCCCGCCGACGTGTCGTCCAGCAGGTCTCCGTACCCGCGCAGCTCGACCCAGATCTCGCCGTCGACGCTCGGGACCTCCTCGACGAAGCCCCAGCTGCCCGCCATCTTCACCGTGCCGGCGTCACCCGATGGCCCGCCCGGCAGCGACCAGTAGTCCGTGTCCTGCCATTCGCCGAGGAACACGGCATCCGCCGGCGGCGAAGCACCGAAGTCGACGGCCTTGCGGAACGCCAAGACCGGCGAGCCCTCGACGACCGGGGTGCGCCCGGCGTCGTCCAGCAGGACGACCCGGGCGTCGGCCCAGCGCGACAACAGCCGCGAAGGGTTGGTGCGCAAGCCTTCCTGACGGTCCACAGTGGATCGCGACAGGGTCGGCAGGTCACCGAGGGAGAACGGGACGGACATCAGGCGGGCTCGCCCACGACGACGTCGCCCAGCGCGAGGAGCTTCTGTTCCAGCACCGCCGCGTCGCCGACGACCACGCCGGTGAACCGCCGGGGCGCGAAGAACTTCAGCGCCGCTTCCGCGACCTCCGAAGCGGTCACCGCCGCCACCCGCGCCGGGTGCTCGGCGAGCCACTCCAGCCCGAGCCCGGTCGACGCCAGCGCCAGCACCTGGCCGGCCAGCCCGGACTGCGACGACGTCGACGTCAGCAGGGAACCGATCGCGTACTGCCGCACCGACTCCAGCTCGTCACCCACCGGCGGGACCTGGCCGAGGCGGCCCAGCTCGTAGCGGGTCTCCAGCAGCGCCGGCGCGGTCGCGTCGGTCGCGGTGTCCGCGTCGACGTTGACCACCGCGGTGCCGTCGGTGAACTCGAACCCGGAGTGCGCGGAGTAGGTGTACCCCTTGTTCTCGCGGATGTTTTCCACCAGCCGCGACGAGAAGTACCCGCCGTAGGCCAGGTTCGCCAGCTGCAGCGCCGCGTAACCCGGGTCGGTGCGCGGCACGGTCTGCGCCGAAAGCCGGATCTGCGACTGCACAGCCCCGGCGCGCGGCACCAGCAGCACGTCCGGCCCGGTCAGGTCCGGCAGCGGCGGCAGCCGGACGGCGGAGCGGTCCGATGCCCAGGCACCCAGCACCTTTTCGAGCTCACCGGGGACCGCGGCCGGGTCGATGTCGCCGACCAGCACCAGCACCGCGCCGCGCGGCAGCACCGACGCCCGGTGCAGCGCCCGGACCTGCTCGGCCGTCACGACGGCGACGTCTTCGGCGCGCGGGACCTCGCGCGTGGCGGGGTGGTCGCCGTAGCGGTGCTTCTGCAGCGCTTCGCGGGCGATCGTGCGCGGCTGCGTGCGCGAGACGGCGATCCGCTCGACCAGCCGCTCCTTCTCGCGCGCGATCTCTTCGTCGGCGTACGTCGCTCCGGTGAGGACGTCACCGAGGACGTCGAGGAACGTCGGCAGCTTCTCGGCGAGCGCGGATCCGGTCAGCACCAGGCGTTCCGGGTCGACGCCGGCGCCGATGTCCCCGCCGATCAGCGCCAGCTCGGCGTCGATCTCGATGCGGTTGCGGCGCGCGGTGCCGGTCAGGATCGTCTCGGCGAGGACCTCGGCCGTG
The DNA here is from genome assembly GCA_049998055.1 of Amycolatopsis sp. cmx-4-37. Taxonomy (GTDB): domain Bacteria; phylum Actinomycetota; class Actinomycetes; order Mycobacteriales; family Pseudonocardiaceae; genus Amycolatopsis. The sequence continues at coordinate 35,655 of JAEBEK010000020.1, forward strand.
GCCGGGTGCAGCGCGTCGTCACCCGCGAACGGGATCCACAGCCGCGCCTCGACCATCGGCACGGTCGCCTTGCGCACGGCCAGCACGCGCAGGCCGTTCGAGAGCTCGGTGTCCACATGGGACAGGTCGCCGGCGGCGCGCTGCTCGCCGAGCGGGGGCAGCGGGCGCGGCCCCCGCGTGGTGCGGCCGATCTCCTCGGCCGTGCGGTGCGTTGCAGAAGTCACTGCTCGTTGTTCCCTTCCGAAGCGGGCTTGACCACCAGCACGGCGCGCGCGTCCGGGCGCAGCGCCTTCGCCGCGGCCGACACGGCTTCCGAGGTGACGGCGGACATCCGGTCCGCGAGCTTGTACACCAGCGACGCGTCGCCGTAGAGCAGTTCGAACGAGCCGAGCGCGAGGGTCCGGGAGACCAGGCGGTCGTGCTCGGAGTGCAGGCTCGCCGCCCAGCGGGCGGTGACCTTGCGCAGCTCCTCCTCGCTCGGCGGGCTGTCGGCGAGTTTCTGCAGCTCGTCGTCCAGTGCGGCGAGCACGCGCTCGCGCGGCACCTCGTGCGGGTGGATCAGGGTGATGGTGAACGTGTCGGGGTCGCGCGCCTCGAACGGGCCGAACAGGCCGGCCCCGGCGCCGATGTCGACGACCAGGGGCTCCTTGTGCACCAGCCGCTGCTGCAGGCGGGAGCCGTCGCCGTCGGTCAGGACGCCGGCGAGCACGAGGTAGGCCAGGTAGCCGTCGACGTCGTTGATCGGGTCGGGCATCCGGTAGCCGATGCCGAGCGCGGGCAGCGGGGCGTGCGGGTCTTCGACCTCGCCGCGCAGCTCGGTGGCCGGCAGCGGCTCGGCGAAGGACGGCCGCTGCGGCGCGGGCCGGTGCGGGACGTCCCCGAAGTGCGTCTCGATCAGCGTCTTGGCGTTGTCCACCTCGAAGTCGCCCGCCACGGTGAGCACGGCGTTCGCCGGCGCGTAGTAGGTGTCGAAGAACGCCGCGCAGTCTTCGACCGTGGCGCTCTCGAGGTCCTCGAAGCCGCCGTAACCGTTGTGCGCGTTGGGGAACGTCGAGTACAGGACCGGCGGCAGCGTGATCCACGGGAACCCGCCGTAGGGCCGGTTCAGCACGTTGAGCCGGATCTCCTCCTTGACGACGTCGATCTGGTTCGCCAGGTTCTCGGCGGTCAGCTTCGGCGCGCGCATCCGGTCGGCTTCGAGGAACAGCGCGCGCTCCAGCGCGGCGCTCGGCAGCACCTCGAAGTAGTCGGTGTAGTCCGGGTGGGTGGACCCGTTGAAGGTGCCGCCGCTGGACTGCACGTGCCGGAAGTGGGCGAGCTTCTCCAAGCTCTCGCTGCCCTGGAACATCAGGTGCTCGAAGAGGTGCGCGAAACCGGTGCGCCCCTCCGGCTCGGAGCGGAAACCCACGTCGTAGTGCACGCTGACGCCGACCACCGGCGCGGTCGCGTCGGGTGCGAGGACCACGCGCAGACCGTTGTCGAGGGTGTATCGGGCGAGCTCGGGATCGGCCATGGCCCCACCCTACGACGGCTCGGCGCCTCCTGGCTTCCCGGCTGGCGGGTGAGAACCGGTGTCCACTCCGACGGCCGCGAGCAGGCGGCCGCGGCGGGCGCCGGCGAACGTGCCCGCGAGCGCCGTCGCGAAGGATCCGGCCTGGTCAGGGGTGATGTCGCCGTCGTGCCAGTACACCGGCGGAGGGTGGTCGAGGCCGTCGAACGCGGCCACCCACGGACCATGTTCGCCCAGAGCCAACGCATAGGGCAGGCCGCGCGAGAACACCAGCTCACGCTGAGGCTCGTCGAAGTCCTTCGCCCGCACCGAGGCCATGCCGCGGAGCCGGCGCGCGACCTCGGTGCCCGCTCGGCGACGCGCCGGCAGCGCCGCCGAGGTCAGCACCACGGCGGCGCCGGCCAGCGCGAGGACGACGCCGAGCTGGGCGTACCCGGCGGTCAGTGCCAGCAGGACGGTCAGGAACCCGCCGTAGAAGACGACCCGGACCCCGGCACGCCCGAGCCGCCCGGTCGCGAGCCAGCCGCGGCCGGCGAGGTCGGCGTGCAGCTCCACCCGTGGGATCTCGACGTGCCGCTGCCGCAGTTCGGCGAGTGTCACCGACTCTTCCGGGAGGACGGCGTCGAAGACGGCACGTTCGAAGGGCGTCAGGTGCTCGTCGGGCGGGTTGCGGCGGGTCAGCGTCGGGCCGTCGCTCACCCAGAGGTAGTTGCGGACGGCCAGGTCGAGCACCGTCGCGGCCAGGTCGGCGGCCCCGGCCCGCCCGTGCAGCAGGACGCCGATGTGCCCCGGCAGCACCCCGGCCGGCGACGCGAACTCCCCCGTAGCTTTCACGTGAAAGCTCCCACCTGGGGGCGGAGCTTTCACGTGAAAGCTCCGTCGGGTGAGGAGGACCCAGGCGGTGGCGGCCAGGAGGAGGGCGCCGAAGGCGGCCCAGGCCCAGAGGACCGGGGTGGTCAGGACGAAGGCTCCGGCGATCGTCTTCGCGGGCACCAGGAGTTCGTTCGCGGGGACGGTGCGCTCGGGCAGCTCGACCGTCGCCGTCATCCGGTCACCCGCCGCGAGGTTCTGCTGGCTGAACCGCGTCAGCCCGGCGTGGTCGATCTGCGCGGCGGCACAAGGGAAGCCGCCGATCGCGCAGTCGACGGCGACCGGGATCTTCGGCGCGGCGAAGGAGGCGCGGACGAACTTCAGGTCGGTGCTCCAGCCGCCGGCCAGTTCCCAGGTGACCCGGTTCCCGGCGACCGCACCGTCCACTGTGTACCGGACGATCGAGGTGCCCGGGGTGAGGTGGACGGTGAACGCGTCCTTGTCCACGTTCGCCGTCCCGCTGCCTTCGAGGACGACGTCGCGGACGCCGTAGACGCGGTCGCGGTGGTGCGGCGCCGCGACCCGCAGCGGGACGCGGCGGTCCATCGTGACGCCGTCGGGCACGGCGATCGCTTCGGCGACCGAGAGTGCGCCGTCGCGCTCGACCTTGAGCTGGATTTCGGCGCTCTGCGGCACGGTCGGCAGCGGCGGCTGGTCCGGCGCTGCGGCCAGGAAGAGCGCCAGCACCGCGCCCGCGAGCACGGTCAGCGGGACGCGCGGGCGGACGCGGTGAGCAGCCCGTCGAGCGCCGTCAGGAACGACGGGAAGTGCGTGCCGAAGCGGCGCAGGTCGCTGTCGGACTCCATGCCGCCGTACCAGTAGAGCCCGGCCGCGCCGTCCGACGCCGGGTTGAGCGCGGCGAAGGCGCCGAGCCAGCGTTCGGTGTCGCCCAGGACCACCGCGTACGGCAGCGAGCGCGAGAACACCATCTCGCGGTCGGCCGGCGGGATGTCCTCGGCCTTGGCGGTGTGCAGGTAGTCGAGCAGGCCGCGGACCTGGCCGACGAGCACCCGGCCGCGCGCGGTGCGCGAGGGCAGCAGCGCGGCCGCCGCGGCGACGGCCAGCCCGGCCAGCGCGACCGCGACGCCGAGCAGCGCTTCGCCGAGGGTGAAGGTCAGGACCGCGGTGGCGACCGCGCCGAGCGCGAAGATGCCGGCGCCGAGCCAGGTCAGCCGGCCGCGGGCGGTGTCCGGGCGGCGGGAGAACCAGCGCTTGGTGACGACGTCGGCGTACATCGCGTCGCTGATCTTGCGCAGGTCGAGGCGGCCGCGGGCCCGCAGCTGGGACACCAGCACGGCGTCGGTGCCGCCCGGCAGCAGCGTCTCGTAGACCGCTCGCTCGAAGTCGTGCAGGTGCTCGTCCGGCGGGTTGCGGCGGGCGATCTGCCAGTCGGGCCCCGGGACTTCGGCGAGCCAGAGGTAGTTGCGGACGGCGAGGTCGACGACGGTGGCGCTGATGTCGACGACGTCGACGGTCTCGTCGACGACCGTGCCGACCTGGCCGGGCAGCACGCCGTCGGGGCTCGCGAAGAAGACGCGGTCGCCGTCGCGGAGCAGGACCTCGACCGGGCCGGTGGCGGTGGTGAGCGCGCCGGCGTCTTCCTTGCGGCGGCGCTGGACGAAGATCCCGCCGGCGATGAGGAAGACGAGCAGGAGCGCGAAGACGATGCCGGTCAGCGGGGTGAAGGCGAAGGCGGTGGCGAAGAGGCCGACGTCGGCGAACTTCGCGGTGGCCGGGACGGTGTTCGCGGGCAGGCCGACGAGCAGGTCGACGCGGTCGCCGGGGGCGACGTCGTTCTGTTCGAGGCGGACGACGCCGGTGTGGTCGAGCTCGGCGAGGGTGCAGCGCTGGTTCGAGCCGATCGGGCCGGCGAAGCAGTCCACAGGGGACAGTCGCGGCGACGGCGCGAGGAAGGAGGCGGTGAGCTTGGCGACGGGCGCGTCGAAACCGCTCGCGACCTGCCAGCGGGCTTGCTGGCGGCCGCTCTGGTCGGCGATGGCGCCGTCGACGGTGAACGTGGCGGTGCCGGTGCCGCCGGTGAAGGTGAGGACGAGCTGATCGCCGGTCAACCGGCTGGTGGCACTGCCTTCGGTTTTGATGTCCCTGGCCGCGAAGACGCGGTCTTGGTCGTCACCGGCCGAGACTTTCAGCGGGACGCGCGAGGTGAGCTGCCGGCCGCCGGGGACGGTGACCTTCTCGGTGACCTGGAGGGTGCCGTCGCGCAGGACCTTGAGGGCGACGTCGGCGGAGGCGCCTTCGGGCGGCTGGACGTCTTGGCCGTTCAGCTGCTGGGGCTTCTTGACTTGCTCGGAGGGCGCGTCCGGCAGGACGGGCCCGGCGGACGGCCCTTGCGCGGCGGCCGGCCCGGCGGTCAGCACGATCGCCGCGGCGGCGACCGCGGCCGCCGTCCCCCATTTGCTCAACACAGCACCACACCCTAGAGCACCCGATCTATGCTGACGCCCGGAACGGCGACATCTGCGCAGGTACGCCGGTTCCGACGGGGAAATCGCACGGGGGGTTCCGCTTTCATGACGCAAGGCCCGCAGGGTCCTGGTCCTGGTCCTGGTCCGCACGACCCGCGGCGGCCGGTGCCCCCACCGGGGCGGGGTCCGTTGCCGCCGCCGGGAGTCCGGCCGCTGCCGCAGGGCCGGCCGGGGCAGGGTGGTGCGCCGCGAACCGGGCCGTTCCCGGCGCCCGGCGGTACTCCGCAGCAGGGCCCGGCGCCGGGCGGCGCACCCGGGCGGCCACCGCACTCCGGCCGGCCTCCGCAATTTCCCGGCCGGCCACCCCGGGGTCCACAAGGCACCCAAGGTTTCCCCACCCACGGCCCGTACCCCCGCCCCGGCTTCGGCGCGCCGCTCCCACCGCCGGCCGCTGCCGCGCCGCCCGTTTTCACCCCCGCCTACGCCGGCCCACCTCCCGGCGCGCCCTTCGGTCCGCGTTTCGCGCCCGGTTACCGCCCCTACGTCGCCAAGAAGTCGAACACCGGGGTCATCGTCGCCGTCGCGATCATCGGGATCGTCGCCGTCGTCGGGGGGCTCGTCGCCGCCGTCGCGCTGATCGGGGGCAACACCCGGCACGTCGCCGACGCCGGGTACTCCAGCACCTACCCCTCGGACACCTACGAAACCACCTCCGCCGGCGAGACCACCGAAACCACGTCGTCCACCGAAGAGACGACCACCTCCGAAACCACCGAGCGCACGACCCGCACGTCCGAGACGCCGCGCGGCCCCCGCTCGGTCGTCGCGACCGGCAACAACCCGATGTTCTCCAGCGCCGACTACGGCCTGCAGAACGTCCCCTGCTCGCTGAGCCGCTGGGCGACCGACCAGAACAGCGCCACCCGCTTCTTCCAGTCCGGGATCGCCTGCCTCGACGCGATGTGGTCGCGCATGCTCGGCTCCGTGAACCTGCCGTTCCGGTCGCCGAACCTGTCGGTGCCGCGGTCGCTGTCGGAGTCGTCGACGCCGTGCGGCAGCGGGGGCACGACGACCGGCGTCACGCCGTTCTACTGCCCGTCGAACGACACGATCTACCTGCCGATGGACCGCATCGAGATCGACGTGTGGGGCAACCACCCCGGCCCGTACCTGTCGATGCTGGCCCACGAGTACGGCCACCACGTGCAGAACCTGGCCGGCATCAGCGAGGCGTACGGCGCCCAGCGCTACGACGCGGGCGCCGACTCGGCGGCCGGCCTGGAGCTGTCGCGGCGGATGGAGCTCGAGGCGCAGTGCTTCTCGGGCATGTTCCTCGGCTCGGCGTCGGTTTCCGGCGGATCAGTCGACAAGAACATCTACGACGAGGCCTGGAACGCCCAGGACCGCGGCGACGACTACGCCCGCAACGGCAAGCGCGACCACGGCAGCGCCAAGCACAACATCTCCTGGTGGCAGCACGGCGCGACCAAGAACCGCAACCAGCAGTGCAACACGTGGCTCTCGGCGCCGGGAGACGTGTCCTAGCGCCCCAATGTGGCGTTGGTTGCGTCCCACGCACCGAACGCCACATTGGGGCGCTGGGGGCCGGTCAGCTCGGCGGGGCGAACGGGTTTTCGGCGGGCGCCACCGGGATTCCGGACGGCGGAGTCGGCGCATCCGCCTCGGCCGCGGACCCGGCAGGCCCGGGCGCCGGCGGTGACCCCGGGCCGGTCGGGCCGGCGGCGACGGTGGCGGAGCTGGCAGGTCCGGGCGCCTGCGGTGACCCCAGGCCGGTCGGGCCGGCGGCGACGGTGGCGGACCCGGCAGGCCCGGGCGCCGGCGGTGACCCCGGGCCGGTCGCGGCCGGGCCGGCGAATGTCGCTGCCCCGGATCCGGCCGACCAGGGCGAAGGGCCCGTCGCGTAAGCCTGCTGCCCGCCCGTGGCCGTGGCCCCGGACTGAGCGCTCGCCGAATACCCCGCCTGCTCCGGCCCGGCGGGCAGGTGTCCCCGCGCCGCCGCCACCTGCGCCGAATACGCCCGGACCGCCCGGGCGTGGTCGCGATTGCGGCGTTCCGCCAGCACCGCCGCCAGGAACGCCCACGGCGGCACACCCGGCGGCACCGGCGTGCCCAGCGCGTTGCCCACCTGCTGCGCCAGCTTCCAGCCGAGCGCGTGCGACGCTTCCGGCGCCAGCTGCCCGAACCGGCCCAGGAACTGGCGGCTCGCCAGCGCGAGGTCGTCCGGGAGCCGCGTCAGGTCGAGCTGGGCCGCCCAGCCCTCGAGGCCCGGCGGCATGCCGAGCACCGGGTAGCCCGCGCTCTCCGGCGCGCGGTCGCGGACGACCAGCGTCCCGGCGAGGAAGTCGCCGACGCGGCGGCCGTCGGACGAACACAGCGACACGATCACCGCCACCGCCCCGAACACGCCGAGCGCCCAGAAGTCGATGACGAACCCGGCGAGCCCGCGCGTGAGGGCGTGGCGGAAGCGGATCGGCCCGCCGTCGACGCGCACCACGCGCAGCCCCACCGCCATCTTGCCCAGCGAACGGCCGCGCGAGAGCGTCTCGAACAGCACCGGGTAGCCGACCAGGATCAGCACCACGAACACCAGGATGAGGGTCAGCGCGAGCGACTCGTCCTCGCCCGGCACGGTCAGCGTCAGGACGAAGAACGCGCCGACGAACAGCGCGAACTGCACGAGGACGTCCAGCGCCATCGCCAGCGCGCGGCTGGCGAGCTTGGCGACGCGCAGGTCCAGGACGACGGCTTCGCCGGTGACCAGCTCGGATTCCTCGTGCACACGGCCCAGCCTAGCGACGGATAGGGTGGCCCCGTGGATGTGGACGTCTTCGTCGCGACGCACTCGGCGGAGTGGACCCGGCTCGGCGAGCTGACCCACCGCGGCGGCAAGCTGACGGGGGCGGAGGCCGACGAGCTGGTGACGCTCTACCAGCGGACCGCGACCCACCTGTCGATCGTCCGCTCGGTCGCGCCCGACCCGGCCCTGGTGAGCCGGCTGTCCGGGCTCGTCGCCCGCGGCCGGAGCGCGATCTCCGGGGCGCACAACCCCGCGTGGCGCGAGGTCGCGCTGTTCTTCACGCGCCGCTTCCCCGCCGCCGTGTACCTCTCGCGGCGCTGGTGGATCCCGGCGGCGCTGGTGTCGATCGCGGTGATGGCGGTGATCGCCGTCTGGGTGGCGGGCGACCCGCACGTCCGCGCGTCGATCGCGTCGCCGGACGAGCTGAACCAGCTGACCAAGCCCGGCGGCGAGGCCGAGAGCTACTACTCGACGGGCCCGGCGACGTCGTTCGCGGCGCGCGTGTGGACGAACAACGCGTGGGTGGCGGCGACGTGCCTGTTCCTCGGCATCGCGCTGGGCCTGCCGGTGATCGGCGCGCTGTGGATGAACTCGCTCAACGCGGGGCTGATCATCGGCGCGATGAGCGCGGCCGGGCGCGGCGACGTGATGATCGGGCTCCTGCTCCCCCACGGCCTCCTGGAGCTGACGGCGGTGTTCGTCGCGGCGGGCACCGGGCTGAAGCTCGGCTGGACGGTGGTCGACCCCGGCCGTCGTTCCCGCACGAAAGCGCTGGCGGAGCAGGGCCGCTCGGTCGTCGTGATGGCGCTGGGGCTGGCGTGCGTGCTGTTCGTGTCCGGGCTGATCGAGGCGTTCGTGACGCCGTCGGGCTGGCCGACGTGGATCCGGGTGGGCATCGGGGTTCTCGCCGAAGTGGCTTTCCTGGTGTACGTCTTCACTTTGGGACGCCGCGCGGCGAAGGACGGCGAAGTCGGCGACCTGGACGCGCGTGACGCCGGGGACGCCCTGCCCGAAGCGGCTTAGAGCCGCCCGGCCGCCTTCAGCGCCAGGTAGCGGTCCGCCAACGCCGGCGGCAGCTCCTCCGGCACCGCGTCCACCACGCTGATCCCGTGCCGGGCCAGGCGTTCGGTCACCCGCTGCCGCTCCGCCGTCGTCCGCGACGCCGCCGCCGCGTCGTACACGGCCTCCGCGTCGCCCCGCCCGGTCAGCATCTCCGCCACCCGCGGGTCCGCCACCGACGCCACGATCAGCTCGTGCCGCGCGGTCAGCGAGCTCAGCACCGGGAACAGCCCCTCCTCCAGCGGCGCCGCGTCCAGGCCGGTCAGCAACACCACCAGCGAACGACGCCGGGTGCGCTGCAGCACCTCCGCGACCGTGCCCCGCGCGTCCGTCTCGACGAGCGAAGGCTCGATCGGCGCCATCGCGTTCACCAAGGACGTCAACAGCGAAGCCCCCGAGGACCCCTGCACCGCGGCCCGCAGGCGACGGTCGTAGGCCAGCAGGTCGACGCGGTCGCCGGCCCGGGAAGCCAGGACCGCCAGCAACAACGCCGCGTCCATCGCCGCGTCCAGGCGCGGGGCGTCGCCGACCCGGCCCGCCGACACGCGGCCGGTGTCCAGCACCAGCACCACGTGCCGGTCGCGCTCCGGGCGCCACGTCCGGACCATCACGTCCGCCGCCCGCGCCGTCGCGCGCCAGTCGATCGAGCGGACGTCGTCGCCGATCACGTACTCGCGCAGCGAGTCGAACTCCGTGCCCTGCCCGCGGATCAGCACCGCGCTGCGGCCGTCGAGCTGCTGCAGCCGCGCCAGCCGCGACGGCAGGTGCTTGCGGCTGTGGAACGGCGGCAGCACGCGGACCGTCCACGGCACCGCGTGCGAACCCTGCCGCGCCGCCAGGCCCAGCGGCCCCACCGACCGGACCGTCACGCGCGCCGCCGTCCGGTCACCCCGCCGCGACGGACGCAACGCCGTCACCAAAGCCCGGCGCTCCCCCGCCGGCACGCGCAGGGCATGCCGGTCGGACGCGCCCGCCGAAGGCGGCCACGCGTCGCGCAGCTGCCCGCGCACCGCCCGGCCACCGGGGTTCGCGACGACGAGCGTCACCTCGCACGGCTCGCCGAGCCGCACCGACGTGTCGCCCGACCGCCGAAAAGCCAGTTGCCGCACGCTCCCGGCCAACAGCAGGTCGACGACCACGAGCACCAGGAGCACCCCGCCGACGGCGAGGATCCCGGTCGTCGACGGCCACGCCAGCCCGACCACCAGCGCGCCGAACAGCGCCAGCAGCCCCAGCCTTCCGGTGACGGCCATGTCAGCGCGGCACGGGCACGGACGCGAGCACGCGGTCGAGCACGCCGTCCGCGGTGACGCCCTCCAGCTCGGCCTCCGGCCGCACGTCGAGGCGGTGCCGCAGCGCGGGCCGGGCGAGCGCCTTGACGTCGTCGGGGGTCGCGTAGTCGCGGCCGGCGAGCCACGCCCAGGCCCGGGTGACCGCGAGCAACGCCGTGGCACCGCGGGGAGAAACGCCGATCCGCACCGACGGCAGGGATCGCGTCGCCCGGCACAGGTCGACGACGTACCCGATCACCTCGGGCCCGATCGTCACCTTCGCGACGGCTTCGCGCGCCGCCGCCAGCTCCGCGGCCCCCGCGACCGGCTTGAGGCCGGCCGCGGCGAGGTTGCGCGGGTCGAAGCCCTGCGCGTGCCGCCAGAGGATGCCGATCTCGTCCTCGCGCGACGGCGTCGGCATGGTCAGCTTCAGCAGGAAGCGGTCCAGCTGCGCCTCGGGCAGCGGGTAGGTGCCCTCGTACTCGACCGGGTTCTGCGTGGCGATCACGATGAAGGGGTCGGGCAGCGGCCGCGTCTTGCCGTCGAGCGAGACCTGGCGCTCCTCCATCGCTTCCAGCAGCGACGACTGCGTCTTCGGCGGCGTCCGGTTGATCTCGTCGGCGAGCAGCAGGTTCGTGAACACCGGCCCCTCGCGGAAGGAGAACTCGCCGCTGTGCGCGTCGTAGACGATCGATCCCGTGACGTCGCCGGGCATCAGGTCCGGCGTGAACTGCACCCGCGTGGTCTCCAGGTCCAGCGCCGCGGCCAGCGCCCGCACGAGCAGCGTCTTCGCCACGCCGGGGACGCCTTCGAGCAGCACGTGGCCCCGGCACAGCAGCGCCAGGATCAGCCCGGTGACCGCGGCGTCGTTGCCGACGACGGCCTTGCCGACCTCCGCGCGCAGCGCGATCAGCGCGTCCCGGGCCCCAGTCGCGTTCTCGCTGGTCAAGTTCGCCCCACCTCTCGTTCCACCCTGTCCAGTTCACCGGCCAGCCGGACCAGCGCGGGGTCGTCCGGCACCGGCGGCCCGTGGAGGACCGCGCCGACGTCGTTCGCCGGCCGGCCGGTGCGCGTGCTCACCGCGGTCACCAGCGCCGCCGCGTCGGCGTCGCGCGGCAAGCCCAGCGCGGTCCGCAGCCGGGTCCGCGCCGCTTCCCGCAGCGTCTCGCCCGCGTGTCCCGCGGCCTTCGCCCGCCGGTACAGCCGGGCGCGTCCTTCCGCGGTTTCGGCCGCGCGCACGACGATCGGCAGCGGCTCGGTGACCACCGGGCCGAGCCGGCGCCCCCGCCACAGCGCCAGCAGCGCCACGGCGATGAACGCCTGCGCGGCACCGTAGTACCAGCCGTCCGGGATCAGGTCGAAGATCGACTTGCGGGTGTCGTCCAGCGCCGGGTCCGTCGTGGACGGCAGGTACCAGACGAGCGTCGGGTGCGGCCCGAGCAGGCGCAGCCCGAGCGCCGCGTTGCCGTCGTCGGCGAGCCGCGCGTTGGTCAGCGGCGCCGACGAGCCGAGCAGCGTCGTCGTGCCGCCCGAGTCGGCGAGCTGCAGCAGCGTGCCGCCGCCGTCTTCGCCGGGGTAGCACGAGCGCGCGCCGGGCGAGGCGTACCCGATGCCGCCGAGCGTGACGTCGCCGGCCGCGACCGCCGCGGCGACCGTGCACTGCGGGCTCAGGGTGCCGAGGTCGCTCTGGCCGACCGGGCGCACCAGCGTCAGCGAGTCGCGCAGCGTCGGCGCTCCCGGCGTCACGAGGACGACGTCCGCGGCGTGCTGGCGCAGCGCGTCGAGCCGCTTCGCCGGGACGAGGTCCGGCTGGGTGACCAGCAGCGTCGCGTCTTCGCTGATCGCGTCGTCCGCTTCGCCGGCGGTGTGCGCCGTCCGGACGTCGACGCCCTGGTCACGCAGCAGCTGCGCGAGCGCGTGCGCGCCCCCGGGTTCGTACGAGCCGGGTTCGAGCGCGCCGTGGGTCTGCTCGCCGCGGCCGAGCAGGAGCAGGGCGCCGGCGGCGAAGATCAGGGCCACCAGGGCGAGCGGAATCCGTACGCCGCGCCAGATCCGGCGCGCGTCCGGGGAGACCGAGGTGCTCATGCCGCCTCCGCGGGAAGGAGCACGTCGGCGGGGGTGCTCACGAGCCCGCCAGGGCGACCGGCCGTTCACGGCGGCAGCGTTCGTCCAGCTCGGTCAGCGTGCGGTAGGCCGCTTCGGTGCCTTCGCGGCCGCCGTAGTGGACGTCGTCGAAGAGCCGCGCGCCGTCCCGCAGTTCCGCGGCGACGTTCGGCAGCAGCACCCCGGCCTCGGCGGCGGCCTCGTCGGCCGTCCGGCCGGAGCGGGCGTCGAGCAGCGCGCGTTCCTCCAGGGCCCGCACGACGGCCCGGAAGCGATCGCGGACGGCGTCGTCGAACCGCCCGCCCGCGGCGGCTTCGGCGGCCGAGCGGCGGTAGTCGTCGGCGCTTTGCCGCTTCCCGCCGAAGACCGTCCGATCGGCTCGGGACGCGCGGGCGATCTTGCCGGTGCGCAGCCGGACCACGACGACGAGCACGATCAGCAGCACCAGGACCAGCAGGACGCCCCAGATCCCGCCCGGGACCACCGACGACACGCCGTTCAGCAGCTTTTCGAGCTGCTCGCCGAGCCACTGCCCGATCTGCTGCAGGACGTTCGGCCGGGCGGCCTGGTACTTCGGGTCGGTCAGCTCCTCCGCGGCGGCGCGGCGGGCCGCGTCCCGGTCGATGTCGACCGGGACGTCGGTGACCCAGTGCGGTCGGGGGGTCCAGCGGGGCTCGCCCCCCGGCTGGGGTCCGGGGCTCGGCCCCAGAAGACCCAGCGTCACCATGCCTGCGGCGGCTGCACGCCGGCCGCGCGGGCCAGCTCGATGTCCATGCCCTCGCGGCGCATCCGCTGATCGAGGTAGACGATCACGGTGACCAGCGCGACGAACGGCGTGGCGATGGTGCCGGAGATGATCTGGCCCGCCGCCTGCAGCAACAGGTCGCCGGTGCCGGGCACGGCCACCTTCGACGGGTTCAGGATTCCGCTGAACAGGCCGCTGCCGAGGCTGAACGGCAACTGGACGATGGTGCTGACCAGCCACTCGATCACCCCGGCCAGCAGCAGGATGCCGAACACCCGCCAGAACGCGCCGCGGACCAGCTTGGCCGACCGCGAGAACGCCTGGCGGAAGGTGCCGCGCTCCAGCACGAGCGCCGGGCTGGCCAGCGCCCAGAAGACGTACGCGGCGATGCCGGGGATGAAGCACAGCAGCGCGCCGACGGTCGTGGCGAGCGAATAGACGAGCCCGACGCCCAGCAGCGGCAGCAGCCGCGGCTGCACTTCGCGCCAAGCGACGCCGAACGTGACTTCGCGGCCCAAGGCCGCCCGGCCCATCACGGCGGCCAGGAGCCCGTTCGCCAGCGTCGTCAGCAACGTCGTGAGCAGCGTCGTCGGCAGGATCGCGATCAGCACGTCGCCTAACGCACCGAACACGGCGCCGCGCAGCTCCTCCTCCGTCGCGCCCGGCCCGAGCTCGGCGGTCGTGGCCAGGTTCTGCAGGTCGTCGAGGACGAACTTCTGCACGAGGAAGGTCACCGCGGCCGTGATCACCGCCAGCACCGCGCCGATGCCGAGGATCAGCAGCGGGTGCCGGCGGATCGTGGTGACCGCGCCGTCGAGGATGTCGCCGATGTTGAGCGGCCGCAGCGCGATCACGCCGGGCTTGCCGAGCCCGTGCGGGCTCCAGCCCGGCGGCTGCTGGTACTGCCGCTGGTACTGCGGCTGCCCGGAGTACGGCGGGAGCGGGCCCGGCTGCGGGCCGGGCGCGTGCTGCCAGCCCGGGGGCGGTGTCGCCGGCCCCGGGGAAGCTTGGGCGTCCGGCGGCTGCCACCCGCGCGGCGGCGTCGCCGGTGACGCGGAGTGGTCTTGAGCCGGCTTCGAATCACCCGTTCCGGGGGCCGGAATCTGGGGGACGCCCTGGCTGGGTGTCGGCGTGTCGTCGCCCTGTCCGCCGGGCGCGCCACCGGTGTCTGTCATCGAAGCCCCTCGCCTGCAGTACCTGGTTGCCGACACTCTTTCAGAGCCGGTCGCACCCGGCCAGACCTGGGGTGACGTCCGTGCGCGGTGACACCGTGCGCACGGACGGGTGCGAGAGGCCCCGTTCCCCCGATATGCTGAACCGCGGGATCGGGTACCCCCGGTCCGTACCGAGACCCTTCGGGACTGCCCAGTGACGCAACCGCCCCACGGCCGGGTACCGCCTCGCGGAACCGTCCAGCCGCCGCCGGTGCCGGATGCGCAACCGGATCTTCCCTGGCTGGGCCGCCCGCACACCGTGTCCGCGCCGCGACGACGGTCGCCGGCGGCGGTGATCGGGGTCTGCCTCGGGGCGGTGGCCGTGCTGGTGCTCGGGCTGGTCGCGATCGTCGCCCTCAACCGCGCCGAGACGCCGCTGGCCAACGCGAACTTCCGCGACACCCCGTCGTCCCAGGACTTCCCCTCGCAGCCGCAGCCCGGCGGCGCGGGCGCGCCGGCCTCGGCGTCGCCCGGCCCCCCGACCGAGTCGTCGGCGCCCAGCGCGACCGGCCCGCAGAAGATCCTCAAGCTCGCCGACCACCCGATCCTGCAGGACCCGAACGCCGGCCTGCAGAACCGCGTCTGCACGCTGCCGACGTGGCAGAGCACGCAGGCGGGCGCGGAGGCGTTCTTCACCGCGGCCAGCAAGTGCCTCGACGCGGCGTGGGGCCCGTTCCTCACCGCCTACGGCCTGCCGTTCACCCCACCGGCCCTGCACTTCCCGACCGGCGCGAGCTTCGAGACCGAGTGCGGCACCATCCAGGTCGGCATCGCGACCGCCGCCTACTACTGCGAAAACAACCTGTACGTCCCGTTCCGCGGCCTGCAGACCGACCAGTACGGCAACAACCCCGGCGTCTACCTGGCCCTGTTCGCCCACGAGTACGGCCACCACGTCCAGGAGGTCGCCGGGCTGATGGACGCGGCCTGGCAGAAGATCTACGAGGCCGGCCAGAACAGCCCGGCCGGGCTCGAGATGTCGCGGCGCAAGGAACTGCAGGCCCAGTGCTTCTCGGGCATGTTCCTCGGCGCGCACGTCGACCAGGGCGGCACCGTCAGCCGGGACATGTACAACAAGGCCTGGAACGACCAGGAGACCCGCGGCGACAACACGTCCCGCAGCCACGACCACGGGACGAACGCGCACTACGCGTCCTGGTGGCGGGCGGGCGCGACGAGCAACCGGATCGCCGACTGCAACACCTTCGCGGCGCCGTCGTCCGCGGTCAGCTGACCTTCGCGGGAGCTTTCGGCCGCAGCGGGATGCTCAGCCAGAGGTAGACGAACATCCCGCCCGAGAAGCAGGCGAAGACCAGCAGGAACAGGCCAGCGGGACGCCGCGCGTCCGAAGCGCCCGCCG
Organism: Amycolatopsis sp. cmx-4-37; assembly: GCA_049998055.1. Classification (GTDB taxonomy): domain Bacteria; phylum Actinomycetota; class Actinomycetes; order Mycobacteriales; family Pseudonocardiaceae; genus Amycolatopsis. The sequence continues at coordinate 51,031 of JAEBEK010000020.1, forward strand.
ACGTGTCCGCGGCCCGGACGGTGACCGTGCCCTGGTCGGGCAGCACTTCCGGGACGCCGACGTCCACGTGCTCGCCTTGGCCGTGCCCGCAGCCGTTCAGCGTGCCTTCGTGGGTCTTCCCGGCGACGGTGAACTTCACGGTCTCGACCGCGTCCGGCCGGTCGCACGGCGCCGGCTTGGTGATCTCGGCCTGCACCGGGGCACCGAGGTCGTCGTTGGTGATGCCCAGCAGCCCCGGCCCGGCGAGCCAGGCGAGCAGCACGACGAGCACACCCGCCGCGGCGGGGATCGCCACCGTGGGCCACTTGAGATCGAGTGATCGCGGGGGCACTTCGCCATGGTTCCAGATCCGGCGGGCAAAACCCAGGCGGCCCGTCCCGGTCAGCGGCGAAGGAGGACCTACCGCTCGATCTTCTCCGTCTGGGTCACCTTCTTGACGTAGAGCAGCTTGTCGCCGGGCTCGATGGCGTCGGCCTGCGGGGAGTCCACGCGGTACAGGACGCCGTCGCGGACCAGGCCGAGGACGAGGTCGGACAGGTGCCGCGGCGAGCCGCCTTCCTCGGCCGGCTCCACCGCGCGCTCGGCGATGGCCAGCCCCGATTCGGGCGTGAGCAGGTCTTCCATGATGTCCACGACCAGCGGCGTCGACGTCGCCATGCCGAGCAGCCGCCCGGCCGTCTCGCTGGAGACGACGACCTGGTCGGCGCCGGACTGCTTGAGCAGGTGGACGTTCTCCGCCTCGCGCACCGACGCGACGATGTGCGCCTTGGGCGCCAGCTCGCGGGCGGTGAGCGTGACGAGCACCGCCGTGTCGTCGCGGTTCGGGGCGACGACGACCGCGCGCGCGTGCTGCACCGCGGCGACGCGCAGGACGTCGGAGCGGGTGGCCGAGCCGTGCACGGCGACGAGGCCGAGCGCGCTGGCGGCGTCGAGGGCCTGCTGGTCGGTGTCCACGACGACGATCTGCCCCGGCGCGATGTTCTCGTCGCCGAGCAGCGCGTTGACGGCGGACCGGCCCTTGGTGCCGAACCCGACGACGACCGTGTGGTCGCGCACCTTCGTCCTCCACTTCTGGATCTTGAACGCCTGCCGGGAGCGCTCGGTGAGCACCTCCAGGGTGGTCCCGACCAGGACGATCAGGAAGAGCACCCGCAGCGGGGTGATCACCAGCACGTTCACCAGCCGGGCGGACGAGGTGGCCGGCGCGATGTCGCCGTAGCCGGTGGTCGAGAGCGAAACGGTGGCGTAGTACAGGCTGTCGAGCAGGGACAGGCCGTCACCGTTGGCGTCGCGGTAGCCGTCGCGGTCGACGTACACGATGATCACCGTCAGCAGCAGCGCGAGGGTCGCGCCGATGACCCGCTTCATGATGGAGCGAAGGGGACTGACCGTCAGCTCGGGCATCCGCAGGACGCCGACGAGCTCGTGGTCCGGCCGATCGGTGAGACTGCCCAGCGGCAACCGCCTCAAGGCCTTCATGCACCGGCTCCCAGCGGCAGGTGTCGAGCGTCACTCACGCCCGGAGGATAGCCGAACCGGGCGGCGGGCCGCCGCGTGGAACGATGAGGCATGGCAACCTCACAACGGCCCGCGCACCTCTTGGCCGGCGTGCTGGGCACGATGAGCGTCCTGCACTTCGCCGTGCCGAAGCCGTTCGACGGGTTGATCCCCGCTTCGCTGCCGGGGTCCCGGCGAGCTTGGACGTACGGCTCCGGCGTCGCGGAGCTGGCCGTGGGGGTGGCGATCGCGGTCCCGCGGACCCGCCGTCTCGGCGGTCTGACGGCGGCACTTCTGTTCCTGGGCGTCTTCCCGGGGAACGTGAAGATGGCAGTGGACGCCTCCTCGGCCCCGCTCCCGCAGCCAGCGATGACGTGGGCCCGCCTCCCGCTGCAGTGGCCCCTGATCGCGTGGGCCCTGAAGGTCCGCGACCGCGCGTAACCGGGCATCACGCGTGATTGAGCGGGCATCACGCGTGCTTGAAGGGGCATCGCGGCTGATGCCTGCCTGATCACACGTGATGCCCCTCCAGACACGTGTGATGCCCCTCGGATCACGCCTCGGGGATGTCTCGGAGGAGACGGCGGAGGCCCTCTGGGTCCAGGAGGTCGGCCGGGCGGATCGTGCGGTTCGCGCGGACGTAGTGGAACGCCGCGCGGACCTCCTCCACCGGGACGTTCTTCAGCGCGGCCCACGCCATCCGGTACGCCGCCAGCTGGACCGCCAGCGTCGGCTGCCGGGATTCCGGCGGGACCGAGCCCGTCTTCCAGTCCACGACCTCCCAGTAGCCGTCGGGGTGCCGGAAGACGGCGTCCATGCGGCCGCGCAACGTGATGCCTTCGACGTCGGCCGTGAACGAGACCTCCACCGCGTGCGGCACGCGCGAGGCCCATTCGCTCTTCTCGAACTCCGTCCGCAGCTCTTCGAAGTCCGCGTCGGGCGCTTCGCCGAAGTCGGCCGCGCCCGGGAGGTCGTCGATCTCGATGAGCTGGTCGCCCGAGAACCGGCGCTCCAGCCAGCCGTGGAACTCCGTGCCGCGGCGGGCGAAGCTGTTGGGCTCCACCGGGAGCGGCCGGCTCAGGTCCGCCGCGAGCTTGCCGGCGTCGTCGGCCAGCGCGACCAGCTGGCTCACCGAAAGCCGCGACGGCAGCGGGACCCGCCGGACCCGGTCGTCCTTGCGCGCCCACTCTTCGAGCAGGACGTCGGTGTCGGTCAGCCAGCCGTCCGGATCGTCCTCTTCGGACTCCTCGTCGTCGTCCACTGCGGACAGCGCCTCGGACACCAGCTCCACCCCGGTCTGCACGCCGGTGCGGCGGTCGGCCAAGGGGTCGACGGGCCAGCGCGACGTCCGCGAGTCCGACACCAGCGGGTTCTCGTCCTCCGCGGCCGGCTCCGGCGCCCACTCGGCGAGCTGCCCGACGCCGCTTTCGCGCACGACGTCACCGATCTCGGTCAGGAACTCCGACGGCCCCTTGAACCGGCTGCTGCTCTCGTTCCACCAGTGTCCGGAGACGATCAGCGCGTGCTCGGACCGCGTCAACGCGACATAGCAGAGCCGCCGTTCCTCCGATTGCTCCCGTTCGACGAACCCGGCTTCGTGCAGTTCCAGTCCTTCTTGGACTTCCTTGCGGTCGTAGCCGTCGGCGATCCGCAGCTCCGGCAGGTCGGCCGAGTCACCGCGCAACGCCGCCGGCAGCGACGTCGCCGTCCGCAGCCACGACGACGAGCGCCGCCGGCCCGGGAAGACGTCCTGCACCAGGTGCGGGACGGCGACGACCTCCCATTCGAGGCCCTTCGCCGAGTGCACGGTGAGCACCTGCACACGGTCCGGCACGACCTCGACCTCGCCGGGGGTGAGCCCGTCCTCGGCGTGCGCGGCGGTGTTCAGGTAGTCCACAAAGGACAAGAGGGTCGCCGTCGGCGCCGTCTCGGCGTAGTCGGTGACGACTTCGGCGAACGCGTCCAGGTGCGCACGTCCGGCGGACCCCGGGCGGGCCAACGATTCCACGTCCAGGAGCATCGTGCGTTCGACGTCGGCGACGAGCTCCGGCAGCGACTGGTCGAGCCGCCGCCGCAACGCGGCCAGCTCCCAGCCGACCCGGCGGATGCGCTTGTAACCCTCTTCGGAATATCGCTCCGGCGAACCCGGCTCGTCGATGGCGTCGATCAGCCCGGCCTGCTCGACGCGCTCCACGACCAGCTCCGGCGCGTCCGGCTTCTCGGGGCTGGAAAGTTCCCCCGCGCGCCGCCACAACGCGGCGACGTCGGCCGCCGCGAGCCGCCAGCGCGCGCCGGTCAGGAGCCGGGCCGCCGCGCTGCCCGACAGCGGATCGGCGAGCACCTTCAGCGTCGAGACGAGGTCCGCGACCTCGGGTTCGTCCAGGAGCCCGCCGAGCCCGACGACCTCGACCGGCAGTCCGCGCGCCCGCAGTTCGGCGGCGATCGGGGCCATGTCGGCGCGGCGCCGGACGAGCACGGCGGCGGTCGGCGGCTTGCCGGTCTGCTCCTGGACGGCGTGCCAGCGCCGGGCGAGGGCGTCGGCCACCCAGTCGCGTTCGGCGCGGATGTCCGGCAGCAGCGCGCACGCGATGTCCGCGGGCCCGGCGCCTTCGCGCGCCCGCAGCCGTTCGACGCCGAGGCCGCGCGCCCGGAGGGGTTCGGCGATGGCGTTGGCGAGGTCGAGGATCTCCGGCGGGTTGCGGAAGCTCGTCAGCAGGCCGAAGTCGTGCGCGGGAACCAGGTTTTCCCCGTCGTGGCGCGGGAAGTCCGTGGTGAAGCGGGGCAGGTTGGCCGCGCTGGCGCCGCGCCAGCCGTAGATCGCCTGGGCCGGGTCACCGACCGCGGTGACCGGCATCGGCTGGTTCTCGACGCCGCCGAACAGCGCCCGCAGCAGGACGCGCTGAGCGTGCCCGGTGTCCTGGTACTCGTCGAGCAGCACGGCCCCGAAGCGCTCACGCTCGCCGCGCACGACGGACGGGTATCCACTCGCCAGCTGCGCGGCCAGCGACATCTGGTCGGCGAAGTCGAGCGCGCCTTCGTTGCGCTTGCGCCGGTGGTACTCCTCGACCAGCGGCAGCAGCGCGAGCCGGAAGTGCTGCGCCGCCATGATTTCCGTGAGCTTCTGCGGCAGCGCGGCCCGCTGTCCCTTGGCCCGCGGGGCGTTCTCGATGACGCGGCACATCCACGTCGTGTACTCGGCGAGCTCCTCGACCGAGATCAGGTGCTCGCCCAGCTCGCCGGCCAGCTGCAGGACGTCCGCGGTTACGGTCGGCGGGACGCGATCGGTGTCGAGCTCGTTGTCCCATGTGGACACGACGCGGTGCGCGATCTGCCACGACGACGTCTCGGAGAGCAGGCGGACGCCGGGCTGGACCGGCAGGCGCAGGCCGTGTTCGGACAGCAGGCGCCCGGCGTAGGCGTGGTAGGTGAGGACGGTCGGTTCGCCGGCGACCACAGTGGACCGCAGGCCGCCGGAGGGGTCGAGCCGGTCGAGCAGCCCGGAGCCGGCGAGCCGCCGCAGCCGCGCGCGGACGCGTTCGCCGAGCTGGCGCGCGGCCTTGCGGGTGAAGGTGAGGCCGAGGACGCGGTCGGGGCTGACGATCCCGTTGGCGACGAGCCAGACGACGCGCGCGGCCATGGTTTCGGTCTTGCCGGCCCCGGCCCCGGCGACGACGAGCGAAGGTTCGACCGGCGCGGCGATGACGGTGGCCTGTTCGGGCGTCGGCCGGTGCAACCCGAGCGCGTCGGCCAGCTCCGCGGGCTCGACCGGATTCGCGATGACAAGCGGGCTCACGCACCCACCTCACGGAACGCGGAGCTTTCACGTGAAAGCTCCGCTTTGCGGTTCAAAGCGCCGCTTTCACGTGAAAGCGGCGGTCTTGGCACGGCGGTCACGGGCCCGGCACCTGCCTGCCCTCGGGCCGCAGGGGGCAACACCCGCGCGCGGGACACCGGTCGCAGTCCGGGTTTTCCTGGGCCTGGTAGTCCGGGCCCGCCGCCGAAGCCGCCGCGTCGCGGACCAGCTCCAGCCACTGCTTGCCGCCCACCTCGTCGAGCGGGGGCTGGGACCGCTCGGTCGAGCCCGTCTTGTTGTTCGCCTTCGCGACGTACACCAGCCGCGCGCCGCCGGGCTCGTTGCTGCCCTTGATCGCGCCCAGCAGCACCGCCAGCTGGTACGCCGCCAGCTGCGGGTGCTCCTCCGCGTCCTTTCCGGACACCGGGACCTTGCCCGTCTTGATGTCGACGATCACCGGCCGGCCCTCGGAGTCCAGTTCGACCCGGTCGACGCGCCCGCGCAGCAGCACCCGGACCTCGTCGGCACCGCCCACCGGCAGCTCGACCTCGATGTCCTGCTCGACCCCCGCCGCCTTGAGCTCGGCCCGGCTGCGTTCCAGCCACGTCACGAAGTTCTGCAGCATCTGCTCGACCCGCCGCCGCTCCCGCCGGGAGAACCACGGCGCACCCGCGTCGACGCGCACCCACGCTTCGTCCAGTGCGGCCTGCAGCTCCGCGTCGGTCTTGCCGGACGCGACGGACTCCGCCAGCCCGTGCACCAACGTCCCGGTCACCGCGGCCAGCTGCGCCGGGTCGCTGCCGCCGTGGCGCTCGATCATCCAGCGCAGCGGGCACTTCGTCAGGATTTCCACTGTGGACGGCGAGATCCGGATCAGGTCGCCGGGGCGGTGCACCGGCTCGTCGGTGGACGCGGGCAGCAGGCCGTACCACGTCGACGGGTGCGCACCCGGCACCTTCGCCTCGGCCAGCCGCGCGAGCTGCTTGGCGGCGCGACGCCGGCGCGAAGGCTCGGCCTTGTCGTCGCAGACGACCTCGCGCAGCTCCCCCACCAGCTCGGCCAGCACGAGCGACCGGCCCGGCGGCTTCATCCGCGAATCGAGGCCGCCGTCGTCGGCGCCGTTCTCCTCGAGGTCGTCGAGGAACCGCGACGGCTGTTCGTCCTCTCCGGACACTGCCGTGACCAAGAGCGTCTGCTTCGCCCGGCTCATCGCGAGGTAGAACAAGCGCCGCTCTTCGGCGAGGATCGGCGCAGTCGCGGAGACGGCGTCGTCGTCCACTCCGGACATCAGGTCCTTCAGCCGCTCCACGCCCAGCACGGATCCGCGCAGCCGCAGGTCCGGCCACGCCCCCTCCTGGACGCCGGCGACGGCGACGACCGTCCACTCGCGACCGGCGGCGGAGTGCGCGGTGAGCAGCGAAACGCCGTCGGACGGGACCGCCGCCGGCGCGAGGGTGTCCCCGGCGATCTGTTGCGCACCAAGGTAGTCCGCGAAGGACGCGACACTCGCGCGCGGCAGCCGGTCGACGTACCGGCCGGCGGCGTCGAACAGCGCGACGACGGCGTCGAGGTCGCGGTCGGCCTGAGCGCCCAGCGATCCGCCGCGGCCGACCTGCTTGAGCAGCTTTTCCTGCAGACCGCTTTCCCGCCACAGCTGCCACAGCACCTGCTCGACGCCGTCGCCGCGGGCCACGGCCTGGTGCGTGACGCGCAACAGCCCGCCGACGCGCCGCACCGGTTCGGCCTCGGCGTCGGCGAGCCCGATGAGAATGTCCCCGCCGCGCAACGCTTCCACGAGCAGTTCGTCGCTCGACCGCTGCCCGCCGCCGGCCAGCTCGAGCCGGCGCAGACCGCGTCGCAACCGCCGCAGCGCCAGCGGATCCGCACCACCGAGCGAGGACGACAGCAGCATCTCGGCGAGGTCGATGTCGAGCAGATCCGGCGAAGGTGCGAGCTTCAGCACGGCCAGCAGCGGGCGCACCGCGGGCTGACGAGCCAGCGGCAGCTCCTCGGTCGCCGACCCGATCGGGACGCCGGCCGCGCGCAGAGCGCGTTGCAGCACCAGGAAAGTCCGGGCCGGCGACCGGACGAGCACCGCGATCTCCGACCACGGCACGCCGTCGACGAGGTGGGCGCGGCGGAGCTGGTCGGCGATCCAGCTCGCCTCGGCGGCTGGCGTCGGCATCACGCGCACCCGCACGTTCCCGCCGGTGGCGCCCGCGGGCGGGACGATCTTGCGGTGCTGGGACAACCCGGGCAGCGTCGCGCCGATCTTCGCCACCGCCAGGCGGACGGCCGGGGCGAGCCGGTGCGACGTCGTGAGCGTGACGGTCCGGCTGCCGTCCGGGTCGGCGTCGGCGAACAGGCTCGCGTCGGCGCCGCGGAAGGAGAACACGTTCTGGTCGGGGTCCCCGGCGACGACGAACTCGGCCGCGGTGTGCCCGATCACCCGGACCAGGCCGGTCTGCAGCGGGTCGAGGTGGTGGGCGTCGTCGACGAAGAGGTGCCGCACGCGGGTGCGCTCGCGTTCGCGCAGCTCGTCGTCGTCCTCGAGGGCGAGCAGCGCGGAGGTGACCAGTTCGGCGGCGTCCAGCGCGGGCGCGCTCGCCACGCCGAGCGCGTTGCCGCCCGCGCCCTGCAGCTGCGTGACCTCTTCGTACTGCGCCCAGAACTGCCCGGCGGCGACCCACTCCTCGCGGCCGCGGCGGCGGCCGAGCTCGGCGAGGTCCTCCGGGCCGAGCCCGCGCTCGGCCGCGCGCATCAGCAGGTCGCGCAGCTCTTCGGCGAACCCGGGGACGATCAGCGCCGGCCGGAGCTGCTCGGGCCAGTACCCCGCTTCCTCGTCGAGGTCGCCGGCCAGCAGTTCGCGGACGACGACGTCCTGCTCGGCGCCGGCGAGCAGCCTCGGCGGTGGGAGCTCTTCGGCCATCGCTTCCAGCCGCAGCAGCGAGTAGGCGTAGGAGTGGACCGTGCGGACGAGGGGTTCGCGGACGGTCCGGGGCAGCGGCCGAGCCTGGTCGGGGTCGGCGGTGAGCCGGCGCGTGATGTCGGCGCGCAGCGCGTCGGCGGCCTTGCGGGACGTCGTGAGCACCAGCACGCTCTCCGGGTCGGCGCCCTCGGCGATGCGGCGGGTCGCGGCCGTCGCGAGCAGCGACGTCTTGCCGGTGCCGGGGCCGCCGAGCACGCGGCGGAACCCCCCGGGTGCGGAGAGCACCCGCCGGGCGCCTTCGTCCCAGGTGAACGTGGGTGCGTCGGGGATCGGCGTGCGCACCAGCCGCGCGTCCGCCTGCGCCGTTCGCCTCGCGTTCACCCAGCGATGGAACCACGTCCGGAGTGGTGGGTGCGGCACCGGCACGGCTTAGCGGGCGTGCGTTCGCCGAAGACGCCCGCTCGTGCGGCGGGCGGCGACGGAAAGTGTCGTACCCGTCCGGCAGAGTGGGGGCATGGACGACGTTCTGCACGAGCGCGTGCGGGAAATCATCGAGTCGGTGCCGGCCGGCTCGGTCGCGACGTACGGCGACATCGCGGCGCTCTCCGGCGCGCCCTCACCACGGATGGTCGGCGCCATCCTGGCCGAGGACGGGCACGACCTGCCGTGGCACCGGATCCTGCGCGCGAACGGGACGCCGGCGCCGCACCTGGTCCACGACCAGCTGGAACGGCTGCGCGCGGAGGGCGTGCTGGCCGACGGTCAGCGCGTCGACCTGCGGAAGTACCGGTGGAAGCCCGGCGGTGACGAAGATCCCGGCGAGGAGGGACTGTTCTGAACCCTGATTTCAGGTTGGCTTCGCCTGATGACGACGCAGGTGGAGCGACCGACCCTGACGTACCTCCGGGCCCGGGTGACCGCGGTCCGGTGTCTCGGAGCGCGAAGAACGTCAGACGTTCGAGACGCGCGGAGCGGTCGAAGTCCACTGGCTGCTTCGCGGGTCGCGCCCCGATGGGAGAGGCGCTGCTCGAAGCGGTGCGTACGGCGACCTTCCCCGGCGGAGCGCCGTACGCGTGGGTGTCGGGCGAAGCGAGCGTAGTGAAGCTGGTGCGGCGGCACCTGGTGCGGGAGCGGGACGTCGACAAGCGGCGGATCTGCTTCACCGGCTACTGGCGCGCGGGGATCAGCGAAGAGGCGGCAAGCCGCGAAGCGGTCCGCGCGGCCGAAGCGGGCGAGGTTCCGGCCGACGAAGACTGAAGTGCAACCCCCGAGTTGCACCACAAGCCCTCATGTGCAACTCTTGTGTTGCACATGAGAGGAGCACCGCATGATCAGCGACACCATCGAACGCGAGATCGTGATCGCCGCGAAGCCCGACAAGGTCTGGCCGCTGGTGGCCGAGCCCGGGTTCTGGGCGACCGACGACGAAACCGTCCACGGCACGCTGGCCGAAGAAGGGCAGACCCTGGTCGTCCGGCATTCGGAACACGGCGAGTTCCCGCTGCGCGTCGAGAAGGTCGACCCGCCGAACTACCTGGCCTACCGCTGGGTGAGCGCGTTCCCCGGCGAGGAGCTGCGAGAAGACAACTCGACGCTCGTCGAGTTCACCCTGACCCCCGAGAGCGACGGCACCCGGCTGCGCGTCGTCGAAAGCGGCTTCGCCGCCCTGCCGACGTCCGAGGAAAACCGGCTGAACGTGGTCAAGGACCACACCGTGGGCTGGGCGCAGTGCCTCCCCGCGCTGGCCGCCCGAGCCGGCTGATGGACCACGACGTCGTCGACGGCGTGCTGGCCGCCCTGGCCGAGCCGACCCGCCGTCAGCTGCTGGACCTGCTCGCCGCCCACGGCCAGGCCACCGCGACGACCCTGGCGGACGGGCTGCCCGTGTCGCGCCAGGCGATCGTCAAGCACCTCACCGTCCTCGACGCGGCCGGACTGGTGAGCAGCGTCAAGATCGGCCGCGAAGTCCGCTACGGCGTCCGTCCCGAGGCCCTCGACGCGACGGCCCGCTGGATGGCCGCGCTCGCCGCCGACTGGGACCGCCGGCTGGCGAAGATCAAGCGGATCGCCGAACAAGGCTGAACCCCACGGGGAGTTCTCATGTCTGTCGTTGCGCTACCCCCTGCCCGTTTCACGCCGAAGCAGCGCACCGCCCTGGTCGTGCTGCTCGGCGCGGGCTTCCTCCTGTCCATCGACTTCTCGATCTTGAACGTCGCGTTGCCGCAGGTCGGCGCGGGTGTCGGGCTCGACGTCGGCGCGCTGCCCTGGGTCAGCACGGCGTTCGTGCTGCCCGCGGCCGGGTTCACGCTGGTGTGCGGGCGGCTCGCGGATCTGCTGGGACGCCGCCGGCTGTTCCGGTCCGGCATGGCGCTGCTGATCGCGGGGTCGCTGCTGGGCGGTTTCGCCGCGAAGCCGGAGCTGCTGCTCACGGCCCGCGCGCTGCAAGGCTTCGCCACCGCGATGACGCTGCCGTCGGCGCTGTCCCTGCTGACCACGACGTTCGCCGAAGGAGCCGGGCGCGACCGCGTCCTCGGTCTCAACGGCGCGCTGCTGTCCGGCGGCTTCACCGTCGGCGCCCTCGCCGGCGGCACGCTCGTCGACCTGCTGAGCTGGCGCGCGGCGTTCTTCGTCAACGTCCCGGTGGCGGTCGCGATCCTGCTCGCCTCGCGAGTCGTGGCGGAGTCGACGCGGCCCGGGCGGACGCGGCCGGACCTGCCGGGCGCGGTGACGGTCAGCGGCGGCCTGCTGGCGCTCGTCTACGCGGTCATCGCGCCGAGTCTCGTGGCGGCGATCGCCGCGATCGTGCTGCTGGCCGCGTTCGCGGTGGTCGAACGGCGTGCGGCCGCCCCGCTGGTGCCGCCGCGGATCCTGGCCCGCCGCACGGTGAAGTGGGGCAACTTCGGCGGCCTGGTCCTCTTCGCCGTGGAACCGGCGGTGATCTACCTGACCACGCTCTACCTACAGCGGGTCCTGGGGCTGTCGCCGCTGGTCACCGGCCTGGTCTTCGGGGTGCCGGGCCTGGCCTCGGTGGCCGCCGGCGTGCTCGCCGGCCGGGCCATCGGCCGCTTCGGCAGCCGGGTCCTCCTGGCCGCCGGGCTGGTCGTGCAGGCGCTGGCCACGCTGCCGCTGCTGGTCCTCGGCCCGGACCGCACGGCGTTGCTGATCCTGGTTCCCGCTCTGTTCGTGGGGTTCTTCGGGCACGTGTCCGCGATCGTGGCGTTCACCGTGACCGCGACGTCCGGGCTGCCCGACGAGGAGCAGGGCCTGGCCACCGGGCTGACGTCGATGACCCAGCAGGTCGGGATCACCGTCGGCATCCCGCTGTTGAGCGCCTTGGCCGTGCTCGGCGGCACCCACCTCGCGCTGGGCGTCGCCGTGGCCGCGACGCTCGCGAGCGTCGTCCTGATCACCGTCAAGCTGAAGGAGCCGTGATGGACATCGTCGACCGAGCCACCTTCCAAGCAGAGCTGGATCGCTTGCGCACCAGGGAAAAGGCCCACACCCACGAGAGCGACGCGATCGCCGCGGCCCGCCGTCGCCTGCCGGTGGTCGAGGTGGACGCGACGCTCGAGCTGCTCGGCCCGGAGGGGCCGGTGACCCTTCTCGACGCGTTCGAAGGCCGCCGTCAGCTCATCGCGTACTACTTCATGTGGAACCCGGGCCGCCCCGCGGCCGAGCAGTGCGAGGGCTGCACGTTCTACACCAATCAGGTCGCGGAACTGGCCAACCTGCACTCGCGAGACATCACGTATGCGGTGTTCTCGCAGGGGCGCAATGTCTCGGTGGAACCGGCCGACGCGCGGACGTCGTACGAGGAAAGCCTGCGCTACCGGAGTTTCATGGACTGGCGGATGCCCTGGTACTCGGCGCAGCCATCCCTGGACACGCTGCTGGTCGGCAGGGAGATCGGACTGTTCCACCTGATCTGCTACCTGCGCGACGGCGACCGCGTCTTCGAGACGTACTGGACGAAACGCCGTGGTGTGGAAGCGATGGACTACAGCTACGCGCTGATGGATTTGACGCTGTTCGGCCGGCAGGAGTCCTGGGAGGACTCACCGGAGGGGTGGCCGCAGGAGTGCACGAACGTCCGGACGGAGACGGGTGCGCCCACGTGGGCACCCCTGTCCGGCGAGGGCGGGCGTCCGATCGCCCAGTGGCCGCGGCTCGCTGCCGGCCGTTCCGACGACCTCGGCGCTACAACCGGCTTCTCGGCGACTCACCGGTGCCACTGAGGGTGGTGACCAGGAGTTTCACCAAGGCGCCGAGGCGCTGCCGCTCCGGCTGCAGCGTCTCGACGCCCGCCGCTTCCAGCGGCGCCGCCGTCACCGGGCCCACGCACGCGACCACGAGCGGCCCGCGCAACGCGGCGAGCAGCGCGTCGTACCGGCCGTAATCCCGGGCCAGCGTCAGGAAGTTCGCCGCCGCCGGGGCGCTCGTGAACGCCAGCGCGCCCAGCTCGCCCGCCACCGCCGCGTCGATCAGCTCGTGCACCGGCCGGACGTCCGGCGGTGAGTACCAGCGGTACGGCTGCAGTTCGACCAGCGACGCACCCGTCGCGACCAGCGGCGCCGTGTGCTCCGGCAGCGGGGTCCCGTGCAGCTGGACGGCGATCCGCGCACCGTCGACGCCGGCCGGAACCAGCGCGCCGAACAGCTCCGCGTTGGACTCCGAAGCGGCCGAAAAGGACTCGCGCAGCCCGGCGCCGCGGACCGCCCCCACCGCCTTGGGTCCGCGCGCGTAGATCCGTGACTCCCCCAGCCGGTCCAGCAACGACGAACGCAGCCCCCAGCCCCCGGCCGCGTCGAGCCAGCCGCGGAAGCCCGCGCCCGTCGTGACCACCGTGAAGTCGATCGGGGCCGCGATGAGCGCCGAAGTGGCCGCGTGCAGCTCCGGGTCGCTGTCCAGGGGCACGATGGTGATCGTCGGCGCGTGGCGGACGTCCGCGCCGCGGCGTTCGAGCGCCCCGATGAACTCCTCGGCTCGCCGCTCGGCCGTGACGCCGATGGCGATCCCGCTCAACTCACCCATAGATCGCACCCATCTCTTCGATCGCCCGCGCCAGCTCCGCCCGCAGGTCCGCCGGCTCGACGACCTCCAGGTGCGGCCCGAACCGCAGCAGCTCGCCGATGGCCGGCTCGCCGGGTTCCACCGGCAGCTCCACGGTGAGCCAGCCGTCCGCGTCCGGTTCCCCGGTCGCCGCACGCAGCGCGCGGGCGCCGACCGAACCCGCGTAGAACGGTACGAGAGCCTGCGCCCGCGGCGACAGCCGCACCACGGCGACGCGCGGGAACATCCGGCGTTCGAACTGCTCGGACCACTCCTGCCAGTACGCCGCGAGGTCGAACCCGGCGGGCCGCTCGAACTCCTCGCCCAGGTCGGTCAGCTCCAGCACCCGCGAGATCCGGTAGGTGCGGTCGGTGCCCTCGCAGCGGGCGGCGAGGTACCAGTTGCCCCCCTTGAGGATCAGGCCCAGCGGCTCGACGTCCCGCTCGACGACCCGCTGGCCCCACCGCTCGTAGCGGATCCGGATCCGGTGCGACGACCACACGGCGTCGGCGATCGCGGACAGCGCGGGCAGGCTTTCGATGCCCCGGTGCCAGCCGGGGACGTCCAGGTAGAACCGCTCGGCGACGCGCCCGGCGCGGTCGCGCAGCTCCGACGGCAGCGCCGCGTACAGCTTGAGCTGCGCCGCGGCCAGCACGGTGCCGAGCCCCAGCTCGGCCGCCGCCACCGGCAGCCCGGCCAGCGACAGCGACTGGGCCTCCTCCTCGGTCATCCCGGTGAGGCGGGTGCGGTAGCCGTCGACCAGGCGATACCCGCCGGTCCGGCCGCGGTCGGCGTACACCGGGACGCCGGAGGCCGACAGCGCGTCGATGTCCCGGTAGACCGTCCGCACCGAGACCTCGAGCTCCTCGGCCAGCTCTTCGGCCGTCATCCGGCCGCGGTTCTGCAGCAGCAGGAGGACGGACAGGAGCCGGCTGGCGCGCATGGTCCCCAGTTTGGCAGAAATACCTGACACGAGCTGACAGGTATGCCCGGCAGGGTGGTCCCCATGAACGCATTCACCATGAAGAACTGGGAAGAGAACATCGTCAGCGGCACCGAGGGAGGCCCGCGGGTGGCGTACGCGCACGCCTCGATGGCCTACGACGGCGTCATCGAGGGTGAATCGGTCTGCGATCTCCTGCTGTACTACGCGGGCGAAGGCTACGAGAGCGGTACGACGACGTCGCCGAGCTTCGAGCGCTTCGAGGGCAAGGTCGACGGTCGCGAAGGGACGTTCATCGTGAAGCACGAGTTCACGTTCGACGCCCAGGGCATCGCGTCGACGTTCAGCGTCGTGCCGGGCTCGGGCACCGGTGCGCTGGCGGGACTCACCGGGAGCGGCACCGTCGGCGGCGCGATGGGTGAGGAGAAGATGGGGTACACCTTCGAGTACGCGTTCTAGGAGTCGCACGTGGACCGTCGTCAGGTACTCGCCTACCGCATCGCCGAGCACGGCTTGCACCGGTCGTCGAAGGACGTCGCCGACCTCGCGGTCGTCCGGGCCGGGCTGCAGGACAGCATGCGCGACACCGCGCTGCTCGCTCTCGTGGCCCGGCTCGGCGAGCCCGGGTCCCCGGTGGACGATCCGCGGCTCGTCCTCGCGTGGACGTTGCGCGGCGCGCCGCACTACCACCTGGACCTCGCCGAGGTGACCCGCGCGCTGGTGCCCCTCGACGACGCGGACGCCTTGGCCCGGATGCTGTGGCAGCGCAAGGACCTGGCGGTGACCGGCCTGGCGGCGGCCGACGTGGTCTTCACAGCGGCGAAGGCGCTCCGCGAGGTCGTCACGAAGGAGATGACCAAGGGCGCGGTCAGCACCGCGGTGACGAAGAAGCTGCCGCCGGAGTTCTCCCGCTGGTGCCGCGGCTGCAACGCGACCCACATCCAGGAGCAGCTGATGCGCATCGCGGCGCCGCACGCGGGTGTCCGCCTGGTCGCCGGCGCGAGTCCGGCGACGCTGGCGCCCCTCGAGGGACGCGGCCGGATGCGCAAGACCCCGGACGTCGCCGCGGCGACGTCGGTGGTCGAGTCGTACCTGCGGCTCAACGGCCCGGCCTCGCCGGGCGAAGCGGCGGAGTTCGTCGGGACGGCGCGAGCGGTCGTGGACAAGACGTGGCCGGAGGACCTGGCCGAGGTGCAGGTCGAGGGCAAGAAGCGGTACCTGCCCGCTTCGCGCTTGGCGGCGTTGGAGAACCCGCCGGAGCCGGACGTCGTGCGGTTGCTGCCGCCGCTGGACCCGTTCATCCAGGCCCGCGACAAGGCGCTGCTGGTCCCGGACCCGGCGCGGCGCAAAGAAGTCTGGAAGATGCTGGGCAACCCGGGGGTCCTGCTGGCGGACGGCGACATCGCGGGGACGTGGCGCACGAAGGGCAGCGGCGCGAAGCTGACGTTCACGGTGACGGTCTTCGACCCGCTGCGCCCGGGAGTCCGCGAGGACGCCGAGGCGGAGGCGGCCCGGGTGGCGGCGGCGCGGGGATTCGAGAAGCACACGGTCACCTGGGTCGGCTGACGCGGCCGACCCCCGCCGTCCCTGGGCAGGGCCCCGGCAAAGTCGCGTTTGCTGGGCGGGATGTCATGAAAGGGTCGTTCATGACGCTGGACGACAGGAAAGAGTCGTTCATGACGTCGCCAACCCCGGCCGAACGTCGCGAATGACTCATTCGGGACCTCCGGCGTCCCCCATGACTCATTCGCGACACCCGAATCCCCGCGCGGCCACGACTTTGCCGGGGCCCCCGCCCTCCCTGGGGGGCGTGCCCTTGTCCAGCGTACCGCCGCGGCCGGACAAGAAACGCGCGAACCGGGCCGAGCCGCGAAGTTGTCCACATCCGGCGAAGCCTGTGTGCAACTCAGGCGTCCACGGCCAGCCGGTAGCCGCGCTTCACCACCGTCTGGACCACCCGGCCGCCGCCGAGGGAGGTTCGCAGCCGGCCGATCGCCGTCTCCACCGCGTGCTCCTCGCCGCCGCCGGGCAACGCCGAAATCAGCTCTCGCCGGGATACCACCCGACCCGGCGAAGCCGCCAACGCCCGCAGCAACGCCATCGGTGCCGGGGCCACCTCGCGCCACTCGCCGTCCACCACCGCCGACTGGCCGCGGAGCTCGATCGACAGCCCGCCCGCCGAAAACCGCGGTGAACGCGCCAGCAGCGTCTCCGACACCGTCCTCGCCAGCGCCCCGATCCGGGCCCGGTGCGGCTGCACCGTCGGCACGCCGAGGGCCGCCAGCGGACCCGCCGTGATCGGCCCGACGCACGCCGCGACGACCGGGCCCGACAACGCCGAGACCAACCCCGGCAGCCGGCCCGTGCGGCGCGCCAGCGCGACCAGCGAGGCCACCGCCGGGGCGCTCGTGAACGGCAGCGCGTGGATCGACCCGTCCAGCACCCCGTCCAGCAGCCGGTCCACCGGGCCGGGGTCCACCGGCCCGACCCAGCGGTACACCGAAACCTCGATGACCTCCGCCCCGGCCGCGCGCAGGGCGTCCACGAAGTACGGCAACGGCTCGCCGTGCAGCTGCACCGCGATCCGCCGGCCCGAGACGTCCGAGGAAAGCAGGTGCTGCAACAACTCCGCGTTGCTCTCCGACGCCGGCGAGTACGACTCCGAGAGCCCCGCCGCGCGAATCGCTCCGGTCACCTTCGGCCCGCGAGCCAGCAGCGAAGACGTCGAAAGCCGTGACAGCAGGGCGTCGCCCAGTCCCCAGCCCTCGGCCGCCTCCAGCCAGCCGCGGAAGCCGATGCCCGTGGTCGCCACCACCGCGTCCACATGCGACTCCAGCAACGCGGCCGTCGCCTTGCGCAGCTCGGTGTCGTCGGTCAGCGGCACGATCCGGATCGCCGGGCCGTAGCGGACGCTCGCCCCCTTGCGCACGAGCAGCGCGCCGAGCTCGTCCGCCCGGCGCGCCGCGGTGATGCCGACCACGAACCCGGTCAGCGGCAGGATCACGGGCTCTCCACTTCGACCACGCCCTCTCGCACGCGCACGCCGTACACCGGAACCGTGACACCCGAAGCATCCAGACACTGTCCACTGTCGAGGGTGAACCGTTCCTTGTAGACGGGCGAGGCGACCACCGGGACCCCACCCGCGTCGCCGACGATGCCGCGCGAGAGCACCGCCGCGCCGCTGCACGGGTCCCAATTGGACAGTGCGTACCACCGATCGCCCGGCAGGTGGAAGATCGCCACCTGCACGCCGTCGAGCAACGCGGCGACCCCCGCGTACTCCGGCACGGCTTCGGCGGCGCAGACCGCCGTCCAGGTCCGAACCGACGTCGTCATCGCCGCACCTCCGGAACTCCCAGCATCACGGGCACTTTCTGCGCCCGTTCCGAGCGGAACGAGATCGCCGGGTCGGGCGTGCCCGGCGCGTTGACGAAGGAGCTGAACCGGGCCAGCTTTTCCGGGTCCTCCAGCACGCCCTTCCACTCGTCGGCGTAGTTGTCGACGTGCTTGGCCATCGCGGCGTCGAGATCTTCGCAGATGCCGAGCGAGTCGTCGACGATCACCGCGCGCAGGTGGTCGAGGCCGCCGTCCAGCTCCTCGATCCACGGCGCCGTCCGCTGCAGCCGGTCCGCGGTCCGGACGTAGAACATGAGGAACCGGTCGATCGTGCGGATCAACGTCGCGGTGTCCACATCGGACACGAGCAGGTCGGCGTGCCGGGGCGTCGTACCGCCGTTGCCGCCGACGTAGAGGTTCCAGCCGTTCTCGGTGGCGATGATGCCGAAGTCCTTGCTCCGCGCCTCCGCGCATTCCCGCGCGCACCCCGAAACCGCCGACTTCAGCTTGTGGGGCGAGCGCAGCCCGCGGTAGCGCAGCTCCAGCTCGATCGCCAGCCCGACGCTGTCCTGCACGCCGTAGCGGCACCACGTCGACCCGACGCACGACTTGACCGTGCGCAGCGCCTTGCCGTACGCGTGCCCGGACTCGAACCCCGCGTCGACCAGCCGCCGCCAGATCTCCGGCAGCTGGTCCACGGTGGCCCCGAACAGGTCGATCCGCTGACCGCCGGTGATCTTGGTGTACAGCCCGAAATCCTGGGCGACCTGGCCGATGACGATCAGCTTCTCCGGCGTGATCTCGCCGCCGGGGATCCGCGGGACGACCGAGTACGTGCCGTTGCGCTGCAGGTTCGCCAGGTACCGGTCGTTGGTGTCCTGCAACGTCATCTGCTCGCCGCCGAGCACGTGCCCGTTGCCGAGGGTGGCCAGGATGGACGCCACCACGGGCTTGCAGACCGCGCAGCCGCTGCCCGAGCCGTACCGGCCGATCAGCTCGCTGAACGTCGTGATCCGGGTGGCCTGGACGATCTCGAACAGCTCGGCGCGCGACTGCGGGAAGTGCTCGCACACGGCCTTCGACTGCTCGACACCGGCCGCGCTGAGCAGCTTGCCGAGCAGCGGGACGCACGAGCCGCACGCGGTGCCGGCGCGGGTGCACGCCTTGAGCTTCGGGACGGTGTCGCAGCCGTCTTCGTGGATCGCCCGGGTGAGCGCGCCCTTGGAGACGGCGTTGCACGAGCAGATCTGCGCCGCGTCCGGCAGCGCGTCGACGCCGACCGCCGCACCGCCGCCCGCCGGGGCGAGGATCGCGCCCGGCTCGGCCGGCAGGGGACGCCCGACCAGTGCGCGCAGGGTGTTGTACTCGGTCGCGTCGCCGACGAGCACCCCGCCGAGCAGCGTCTTGCCGTCGTCGGTGACCACGAGCTTCTTGTACGTCCCGGCGACCGCGTCGTTGACGGCGACTTCCAGCGCGCCCTCGGTCCGCGCGTGCGCGTCGCCGAAGGACGCGACGTCGACGCCCATCAGCTTCAGCTTTGTGGACGTGTCCGGCTCCGGGAACTCCCCGGAACCACCGGTGAGCTGGGCGGCGACGATCTCGGCCATCGCGTAGCCGGGCGCCACGATGCCGTACACGCGACCGTCGACGGCCGCGCACTCACCGATCGCGTACACGGCCGGGTCGCTGGTCCGGCAGGACGAGTCGGTGAGCACGCCGCCGCGCGGGCCGACGTCCAAACCGGACTGCCGGGCGAGGTCGTCCCGCGGCCGGACACCGGCCGAGAACACGACGAGATCGACGTCCAGCTCGGTGCCGTTGCCGAGCTTGGCCAGCAGCCGCGACCCGTCGGCCTCGATGGCGTCGGTCGACGTTCCTGTGTGGACGGTCACGTCCAGCCCGCTGATGAGCCGCCGCAACAGCGAGCCGCCGCCTTCGTCGACCTGCAAGGGCATCAGCCGCGGCGCCATCTCCACGACGTGCGGGGAGAGTCCCATGTCCCGCAACGCCTTCGCGGCCTCCAGGCCGAGCAGGCCACCGCCGATGACGACGGCCGAGCGCCGCCCGCGTCCCGGCTTGTCGACGGCCGCCGCGCGGATCGCGTCGAGGTCCTCGATGGTCCGGTAGACGAAGCAGCCGGGCAGGTCGTGGCCGGGCACCGGCGGCACGAACGGCCGCGAGCCGGTGGCCAGGACCAAAGCGTCGTAGGAAACGACAGCACCGGAGGCCGTGGTGACCGTCCGCGCGTCCCGGTCGACCGAAACCGCCAGCTCACCGAGCCGGAGATCCACAAAAGAATCGCCCGCGTAGTCCGAGCCGGGCAGAGCCAGCGCGGCCGGGTCCCAGGTGTCCACATAGGACGTCAGAGCCACCCGGTCGTACGCCGGGCGCGGCTCCTCGGACAGGACGACGACGTGCCAGCTGCCGGAAGGGTCTTCCGCGCGCACCGCCTCCACGAGCCGGTGGGCGACCATGCCGTGTCCGGCGACGACCAGGGTGGGCATCTCAGACCTCCGCTCCCGCGAGCGCCAGACCGCGCTCACTCGTGGGCTGTTCGGCGGGCTTGCGCAGGTAGACCGTCCAGGTGACGGCGAAGCACAGCCCGTAGAAGACGAGGAACCCGACGAAGGCCGGTACTCCGCTGTGCGCGTCGGCGAACGACTGCCGGAACGCGAGGTTGATGAACAGACCGCCTTCGGCGCCGATCGCGCCGGCCAGGCCGATCAGCGCGCCCGACAGCCGCCGCGCCTTGAGCAGCTCAGTCGCTTCTTCGGCGCCGTTCGCGATCGCCGTGCGCGCCTTCGCGCGGAAGATCGCCGGGATCATCTTGTACGTCGAGCCGTTGCCGACCCCGGCGAGCACGAACAGCACGATGAACGCGACCGTGAACAGCACCAGGGACTTCGACGTCGACGCGAGGATCAGCACGACCGTGGCCAGCGCCATCCCGACGAACGTGACGAAGGTGATCTTGCCGCCGCCGATCCGGTCGGCCAGCCAGCCGCCGGCCGGGCGCGAGAGCGAGCCGAGGAGCGGGCCGAGGAACGTCACCGCGGCCGCCTGCAGCGGGGTGCGGCCGAACTGGTTCTGCAGCACCAGGCCGAAGGCGAAGCTGTAGCCGATGAACGAGCCGAACGTGCCGACGTAGAGGAACGACATCACCCACGTGTGCGGGTCCTTGACGACCTCGCGCATCGCCTTGGTGTCACCGCGAACCGTGGCGAGGTTGTCCATGTAGAAGTACGCGCAGAGCGCGGCGACCACGATCAGCGGGATGTAGACGTAGAGCACGATCCGCGGCGCGGTGGCCCCGGCCGTGCCGATCACCAACAGCCCGATCAGCTGGATCGCGGCGACGCCGAGGTTGCCGCCGCCGGCGTTGAGGCCGAGGGCCCAGCCCTTGTGCTTCTCCGGGTAGAAGGTGTTGATGTTCGTCATCGACGACGCGAAGTTGCCGCCGCCGACCCCGCCGAGGGCCGCGACCAGCAGGAACGTGCCGAGCGACGTCCCGGGGTGCAGCACGACCGCCGCCAGGATCGTCGGGATCAGCAGCAGTGCGGCGCTGACGACCGTCCAGTTGCGACCGCCGAACTTCGCCACGGCGAAGGTGTAGGGCAGCCGCATCAGGCCGCCGATCAGCGTCGGCGTCGAGACGAGCAGGAACTTGTCGGCGGCGGTGAAGCCGTAGTCCTTGCCCATGAACAGGACGATGACCGACCACAGTGTCCAGACCGAGAAGCCGATGTGCTCGGCCAGCACGGAGAACCAGAGGTTGCGGCGCGCGACCTTCTTGCCGGTCGCTTCCCAGAACTGCTCGTTCTCCGGTTCCCAGTGCTCGATCCAGTGCTTTCCTCGGTGTGCCACGGCGTTCTCCTCGATGCGGGTCGGGTCGGTCATTGCGCCGCGAGCCAGTTGGCGATGCCGCCGACGGTGTCCGTGCACCCGCCGCAGCCCGTCGTCGCTCGCGTGGCCCGCGCCAGTGCGGGAGTGTCGGTGGCCCCGGCCTTCCAGGCTTCGATCAGCCGGCCCTTGGTGACGTTGTTGCAGCGGCAGATCACCGCCGCCGCCGGCAGGTCGGCCGGGCTGGCCGCCGGGGCGCTGCCGGTCGGCAGCGCACGGCCCAGGAGGACCGCGAGGCGGTCGTCGGGCAGCAGCGTGCCGCGGTCGTGGAACTGGGTGATCGACGCGGCCGCGTCGGGCAGGCCCAGCAAGATCGCGCCGGTGACGCGGTTTTCGCGGACGACGAGCTTGCCGTAGCGCCCGCCGGTGGGGTCGTTGAAGGTCAGCACCTCGACGTCCGGGGCGCCGGCCTCGAGCTGCGTCTCGCCCAGCGCGGCGAGGTCGATGCCGCGGGCCTTGAGCCGGGTGACCGCCGTCGTGCCGCGGTAGCGGGCGGCGGCGTTCGTGCCGGTCAGGACGTCGGCGAGCACCTCGGCCTGCTCCCACGCCGGCTGGATCAGCCCGGCCGGGGCACCCGGGTGGCGAGCGCAGTCGCCCAAGGCGTGGATGCGGCCGTCGCTGGTGCGCAGGACGTCGTCGACGAGGATGCCCAGGTCGACGTCGAGCCCGGCGTCGGTGGCCAGGCTCGTCTCGGCGCGGACGCCGGCGGCCACCACGACCAGGTCGGCCGGGACGAGCGTGCCGTCGTCGAGCTTGAGGCCGTCGCCGGGCAGGTAGCGGGCGGCGGTGGCGCCGAACCGGAACGTCACGCCCATGTCGGTGAGCTGCCGGGCCAGCACGTGGCCGGCGGCCGGGTCGAGCTGGCGTTCCATGACGTGCCCGAGCGGGTGCACGACGGTCACCTGGTTGCCGCGCCCGGCGAGGCCGCGGGCGGCTTCGAGGCCGAGCAGGCCGCCGCCGAGCACCGCCACCGGCGCGCCGAAGCGGGCGGCGTCGAGGATCTTGGCGCAGTCGTCGAGGCTGCGGAAGGCGACCACGCCCGGCCCGGCTTCCAGGCCTTCGACCGGCGGGATCCACGGGTTCGCCCCGGTGGCCAGCACGAGCGCGTCGTAGTCCACTGCGGACCCGTCGCCGAGTTCGACGCAGCGCTTCTCGCGGTCGATGCGCGTGACGTCGACCCCGAGCCGCAGGTCGATGTTGTGGCGCGCGGCCCATTCGTCGTCGTGCAGGCGGACGCTCTCGGCGCTCATCCCCCCGGCGACGACGGCGGAGAGCAGCACGCGGTTGTAGGCAGCGTGCTTTTCGGCGCCGAGCACGGTCAGGCGGACCCGTTCGGCGATCGGGTCGCGGCGGCGGATCTCGTCCGCCAGCCGGGCACCGGCCATCCCGTACCCGACGATGACTATTTCACGCGGACCGGCGTTGAATGATTCGCTCGCAGGCTCGCTCATGCGGCACCATCCACAGTAGACAGAGAAACGGCACACACCTTGAACTCCGGCATCCGGCTGACCGGGTCGAGCACCGGATTGGTGAACAGGTTCGCGCGCTGCTCACCGGGGAAGTGGAACGGCAGGAAGACCAAGTCGGGCTTGAGGCTCTGGACGAACCGGACTCGCGCGACCGTTTCACCGCGACGAGACCGGACCTTCGCCTGGTCGCCTTCTTCGAGCCCCGCACGCTTGGCGGTGTCTGGATGGACTTCGACGAACGCTTCCGGGACGACGTCGTTGAGTTCTTGCACAAGCCGCGTCTGCGCGCCCGACTGATAGTGCTGCAGCACGCGGCCGGTGGTGGCCTGCAGCGGGAACTCGTCGTCCGGCAGTTCGGCCGGGCCGGTGTGCTCGACCGGCACGAACCGCGCGCGGCCGTCCGGGTGGGCGAAGGCGTCGAGGAACATCCGCGGGGTGCCGGGGTGGTCGTCGGCCGGGACCGGCCAGTGCAGGGCTTCACCGTTGCGCAGCCGGTCGTAGCTGACGCCGGAGTAGTCGGCGATCCCGCCCTTGGACGCGATCCGCAGCTCCTCGAACGCCGTCTCCGCATCGGTCGGGAACCGATTCGAGGGCTGCCCGAGCCGGTCGGCCAGTCCACTGAGGACGTCCAGATCAGACCGGACGCCGACGGGCGGGTCGAGGGCCTTGCGCCGCAGCAGGATCCTGCCTTCGAGGTTGGTGAGCGTCCCGTCCTCCTCGGCCCACTGCGTTACCGGGAGGACGACGTCGGCGAGCGCCGCGGTCTCCGACAGCACGAAGTCGGCGACGACCAGGAGGTCCAAAGCGGACAGTCGAGCTTGGACACGCTGGGAACGCGGCGCCGAGACGACGACGTTGCTGCCGAACACCATCAGCGCCTTCGGGCCCCCGTCGGTGCCGAGCGCTTCGAGGAGTTCGGTGGCCGAGCGGCCGGGCCCCGGCAGGCTGTCCGGGTCGACGCCCCAGACACCGGCGACGTACTCACGCGCGGCCGGGTCGTCGAGCTTGCGGTAGCCGGGCAGCTGGTCGGCCTTCTGGCCGTGCTCCCGGCCGCCCTGGCCGTTGCCCTGGCCGGTGAGGCAGCCGTAACCGGAGCCCGCCCGGCCGGGCAGCCCCAGCGAAAGGGCGAGGTTGATCCAGCCGCCGACGTTCGCGGTCCCGGTGGCGTGCTGCTCGGTGCCGCGGGCGGTGAGGAGGTAGGCGTTGCGGGCGCCGGCGAGCTTCGCGGCGGCGAGGCGCATGTCGGCGGCCGAGACGCCGGTGACACGCTCGGCGCGTTCCGGCCACCACGACGCGGCGATCCGCCACACGGCTTCGAAGCCGCTGGTTCGCTCGTCCACATAAGACTGATCGAGGTGACCGCCTTCGACGACGGCGTGCAGGATACCGAGCGCCAGCGCGAGATCCGTGCCCGGCGCGGGGGCGAGGTGCAGGCTCGCCAGCTCGGCGGTCGGGGTGCGCCGCGGGTCGACGACGATCAGGTCGGCGCCGCGCAGGTGCTGGGTGAACGGCGGCATCGTCTCGGCCGGGTTCGCCCCGGCGAGCAGCACGACGTCGGCGTTCTTGAGGTCCGTCACGGGAAAGGGCATCCCCCGGTCCGCGCCGAAGGCCTTGATCCCGGCCGCGGCGGCCGAGGACATGCAGAAGCGGCCGTTGTAGTCGATTTGCGAGGTGCCGAGCGCGACCCGGGCGAACTTGCCGAGCAGGTAGGCCTTCTCGTTGGTCAGCCCGCCGCCGCCGAAGACCGCGACCGAATCCGGGCCGTGCGCCTGACGAAGTTCCCCGAGCTTCCGCGCGACGAAGTCGAGGGCGAAGTCCCAGCTGACGGGCTCGAGCGCGCCGTCGACGCGGATCATCGGGGTGGTCAGCCGCCGCGGCGAGGTGAGGAGCGCCCCGGCGGTCCAGCCCTTCTGACACAGGCCGCCGGCGTTCACCGGGAAGTCCCGCGGCGTCACGCGGACGCCGTCGAGGCGCATCCCGCACTGCAGCGCGCAGTACGGGCAGTGGGTGTCGACCTGCGGCACGGGCACCTCCTCGGCGGCTCGGGGAATGCCCTGACGCTAAGGAGGCCGTGTTACTCGGAATCGACCGAATGTTTCAGGCAGTTGACATTGCT
Source organism: Amycolatopsis sp. cmx-4-37 (assembly GCA_049998055.1). Classification (GTDB taxonomy): domain Bacteria; phylum Actinomycetota; class Actinomycetes; order Mycobacteriales; family Pseudonocardiaceae; genus Amycolatopsis. The sequence continues at coordinate 76,069 of JAEBEK010000020.1, forward strand.
GCGGAAATCACGCGGCCCCGGCGGTGAGGTGGGTGACCTGGGTTACAGAACTCCGGAGACTTCGCGCGCCGCCGCTCGCAGGCCGTCGAGCGACGCCTGCGTCGACCGGGGGTTCAGCGCGTTCGACGCCAGCCGGAACAACACCGCGCGCAGCAGCAGCTGCGGCCACTCCGGCAGGTGGGCCCAGCGCTCCAGCAGCTCGCGCGACGCGCCACCCCAGGCCAGGGCGTCCACCGCGACGATCGCCGCGCCGTACTCGCCCGGCCGGTAGTAGGGCACGAAGTCGACGACGCCCGGGGCCGCGTCGCCGTCGAACAGCAGCCCGGCCAGCAGCTCGCCGTGGGCCACCTGCGGCGGCAGGCCGATCGGGCGGCGGGCACCGGCGAGGACCTCGAACCAGCGGCCGCCCTTCGTCTCTTCGAGAGGAACCTCGAGCTCTTCCCACGCGACGCGGTCGGCGATCGCGTCGACGTCCTTGCGCCCGGCGAGGTAGGCCGGCCGCGGCAGGCCGGTGGTCGCGCGGTGCAGCTTCACCGCGGCCAGTACCGACGCGTCCCCGCGGTGCTCGGGCGTGCCCGCCACGAACCGGGACGCCGTCCAGCCGCCGACGATCCAGCGGCCGTCGGTCGAGCGGACCGGCTTCGCGACGCGCAGGCCCGGCTCGTCGACGTAGTCGAGCGCGCGGGCCGTCCACAGCGTCCTGGCCTTGTCGGTGACCGGCTTGAACACGAGTTCGCCGCAGCGCCACGCCGTGGAGTCCGGCATCGGCTCGTTGCCGTCGTCCAGGCCGCCGAAGGCCGCGCAGACGTGCGCGGGAGGACGTTCGAGAGTTGTCCGCACAACTGCCGACGGTACCCGGCCGGGTGGTCCACGATCGAGAAGACGCGCTGGTCACACAGTGTTTTACGGCGTGCCCGAAATGCCGTGAAGGCCTCCTTACCGGCTCAAGAAGCCGGTGAGGAGGCCTTCACGGACGACCACTGTCAGTAGGTCGGCAGGCTCGGGTCGATCTGCTTGGCCCAGGCCAGCACGCCGCCGCCGAGGTGCGTCGCGTCCTTGAAGCCGGCCGCGTGCAGCGCGGCGAGGGCCTCCGCCGAGCGCGCGCCCGACTTGCAGTGCAGGACGATCGGCTTGTCCTGCGGCAGCTCGGCCAGCGCCTCGCCCGAGAGGATGCGGTCCTTCGGGATCAGCGTCGCGCCCTTGATGTTGACGATCTCGTACTCGTGCTGCTCGCGGACGTCGATCAGGGCGAAGTTCTCGCCGCTGTCGAACTTGGCCTTGAGCTCGGCCGGGGTGATCGTGCTGCCCGTCGCGGCCTTCGCAGCCTCGTCCGACACCACGCCGCAGAACGCCTCGTAGTCGATCAGCTCGGTGATCTTCGGGGTCTCCGGGTCCTTGCGGATCTTGACCTCGCGGTACTTCATCTCCAGCGCGTCGTAGCTGATGAGGCGCCCGAGCAGCGTCTCGCCGATGCCGGTGATGAGCTTGATCGCCTCGGTCACCATGATCGAGCCGATGGACGCGCAGAGCACGCCCAGCACACCACCCTCGGCGCAGGAGGGGACCATGCCCGGGGGCGGCGGCTCCGGGTAGAGGTCGCGGTAGTTGAGGCCCTTGCCGTTCGGCGCGTCCTCCCAGAACACGCTGACCTGACCCTCGAACCGGAAGATCGAGCCCCAGACGTACGGCTTGCCCAGCAGCACCGCGGCGTCGTTCACCAGGTAACGCGTGGCGAAGTTGTCGGTGCCGTCGACGATCAGGTCGTACTGCTCGAAGATCTCGAGGGCGTTCGACGAGTCGAGCCGGTCGGTGTGCAGGTGCACCTTGACCAGCGGGTTGATCTCGGCGATCGACTCCTGCGCGGACGCAGCCTTGAGCTTGCCGACGTCGGACTGGCCGTGGATGACCTGGCGCTGCAGGTTCGACTCGTCCACGACGTCGAAGTCGACGATGCCGAGCGTGCCGACCCCGGCCGCGGCCAGGTACAGCAGCGCGGGGCTGCCGAGACCGCCGGCGCCGATGACCAGGACCTTGGCGTTCTTCAACCGCTTCTGCCCGGCCACCCCGACGTCCGGGATGATCAGGTGACGGCTGTACCGGGCCACCTCTTCCTTGGTGAGCTCGGCAGCCGGCTCGACGAGCGGCGGCAGTGCTGACATCGGGTCCTCCATCTCGCGCGGATCGCGTCCATCCCACTATGCACAACGCGCGCGGGCAAATAGACCTTCCCGCGTCCGGATCGTGGGAAGTCTTACGACTTCGGCGTGGGGTTCGGCCAGGCGTTGGGCGTGCAGGTGCGGCCGTCCTTGGCCACCTTGCCCTTGTCGCCGCCGGGGATGTCGTTGAGCATCGACACGTAGTTGTCGTCCACGCCGAAGGACTGCTGCATCATCACCGGCGCGGGCTCGTTGTTGCCGCCGCAGCCGACGTGCTGGTTGCCCAGGGCGTGCCCGACCTCGTGGTTGATGGCGTACTGCCGGTAGCCGGTCATGTCGGCGTTGAACGCCTTCGCGCCGCGCACCCAGCGGGCCAGGTTGATCAGCACCCGCCCCAGGCTCTTGCGGTAGCAGGACGCCTCGAACTTGATCTGGAAACCGCAGGCGTCGGCCCGGTGGGTGGTCTCCGGCGTGGTGAGGCTCACCCTGAACGACGGGTTCGGGAAGTTGGCGTCGACGCGCTGCAGCGCGATCTTGCCGTCCCAGGTCCAGCCCTTCTTGGGGTCGGACAGCGTGCCTTCGACGGCGGCCGCGAAGGCGTCGTCGCCGGCGTAGCTCGCCGGGTCGATGCCGTCCTCGACCTCGACCGTGTAGGTGTACAGCTTCCCGGTGCCGACCTTCGGGCCGCTGCCCGGCACGACGTGCCACTTCCCCGCGCCGGCCGGGGTGAACGGGCTGCCCTCGGGCAGGTCGGCGGTCGGCACCTTGAGGTCGACCGGCGTGGCCGGGTTCTCCGGGATGGCCTGCTCGCCGTTGCCGTCGATCGCGCCGCCCGCCGCGTCGCCGCCCGCCGACTCGACGCCGGCGGGAGCACCCTGTTCGGCGATCGGCTCGGCCGGGCTGGTCGCGGTGTTGACGACGACGAGCACGGTCAGCACGACGAGGATCGGCAGGGCGTAGACGCGCCAGCCGTAGGTCTTGGTGAACTTCGCGAGGCCGGCCTTCGGCGGCTCCGGCTGCTCGCGCGGGGTCTCGACGTGCGGCTTCCAGGAGGCGCTCAGCGGCTCGGCGCTGGTCCGCCGCCCGCCCGGGCGGTAGCGGTCCTCGCCGACGCGCTGGGCCGCCTGCCGGGCCGGGCGGTACTGGCCGGTCCGCGGGGCCTCTTCGGACTCGGGGGCGCCGTGCGGCGCGCGGCGGGCCGACGCCCGGTGGGGCGCCCGCCGATCTTCGCCTCGCGCGTCGTGCTTCACCCGGTCCACCGCACCAGGGTGCCACAGCGCCACCGGACCGTTATCGGCGACTGGCGGTCCGGCCGGGGAATTGTCGCCACCCGATCGGGCTACCAGGTCCCGGCTTCGACGTGCTCCCACATGCCCAGGACGGCCTTCGCTACGACGATCGGCCGTTCCATCTGCGCCACGTGGCCCGTCCGCGGCAGCACGAGCAGCCGGGCCTTCGGGATCACGCGGGCCGTCCGCATGGCGCGTCTCACGGAAATGACCCGGTCCTCGCGACCCCAGACCACCAGGGTCGGGGCCCGCACCCGCGGGGCGGCCGCCCACAGCGACGCCTTCCCGGGCGTCGACCACGCGCGGAAGATCGCGAACGTGCTGCGCGCCATGGCCGGCGCGGCCCACGCGAACCCGGCGCGGGAGCCGTGCTCCTCGGCCAGCTCGTCGAGCCGGCTCTCCGGGAACCGCGAGGGGTCGGCGAAGCACAGCTTGATCACCTGCGCGGCGCGTTCACGCGGGCCCAGGGCGGCCAGCTGCGCCCGCACCCGCGCGCCGACCAGCGGCAGGTAGGCCAGCGCCATCCGCGGGTCCGACAGCCGCCGCGGGTCGGGGCGGCGGTCCGGCATGGCGGGTGAGATGAGCGTCAGCGTCTTGACCAGCTCCGGGCGCCGTTCGGCGATCAGCAGCGCGATGGCGCCGCCCATCGAGTTGCCGAGCAGGTGCACCGGCGCGCCGACGTCCTCGATGTGCGATGCGACGACCTCGGCGTGGGCCTGGAGGCTGAAATCGAAGCCGGCCTCGGGCTCGGAGCTGCCGAAGCCGGGCAGGTCGGGCGCGGTGCCGGCGGCGACCGGCGCGAGCAGCGCGGCCAGGTCGGTCCAGTTGGTCGACGAGCCGCCGAGGCCGTGCACGTAGACCGCGGGCACGCCGTCCGGGCCCGGGGTGCGGCGGACGTGGAGCCGGGCGGTGCCGACCTCCTCGAACGTCGCCGGCCAAGCCGGGATCATCGGCTCGAGGGAGGGCAGCTCCCTCGACGAAAGGGGCACGTGCGTCAGCGGCGCCCGCGAGGTCACGGGGGTGTTCACGAATCCAGGATGCCCGACACTTGGCAAGGCATACATACCGGCGAGTAATCTTCAGACGACTTCACGCGGTGGCGACCCCGCCCGTCGAAGGGCCGAAGACGGGAGGAAGCGCATGACGGAGATGACGCGGTTGCAGCAACGAGGGGTGCGGCTGCCCCGGACGGAGCGCCGGGCCCAGCTCCTCGCCGCGGCGCAGCGGGTCTTCGCCGAGAACGGCTACCACGCCGCCGCGATGGACGAGATCGCCGAAGTGGCCGGCGTCAGCAAGCCGGTGCTCTACCAGCACTTCCCCGGCAAGCTCGACCTGTACATCGCGCTGCTGGAGAGCCACGTCGACGAGTTGGTGAAGCGCGTGCAGACGGCACTGGACTCGACCACGGAGAACCGCCAGCGCGTCCCGGCGACGGTCGGGGCGTTCTTCGACTTCGTCAGCGAGGACGCGGGCGCGTTCCGGATGGTGTTCGAGTCCGACCTGCGCGGCGAGCCGGCGGTCCAGGAAGCGGTCGACCGGGCGACGTCGGCGAGCGTGGACGCGATCACGGAGACGATCACGGCGGACGCGGGCCTCGACGAGGACAAGGCGCGGCTGCTGGCGGTGGGTCTGGTCGGGATGAGCCAGGTCAGCGCCCGGTTCTGGCTGCAGCACCACCAGTCGATGAGCCGCGAGGAGGCGGTGGCCCTGACGGCGAACCTGGCGTGGCGAGGCATCGGCGGCGGCTTCCCCCTCAAGGACTCCTGACTCCGCCCCCAGGTGGGAGCTTTCACGTGAAAGCTCCGCTTTTGGCAGTGGGTGTCAGTTTGGGGCGGCCGCCCGGAGCAGGGTGCTGATGCGGCGGGCGACCTCGAACGGGCGCTCCTGCGGCAGCATGTGGCCGGCGCCCGGGAAACGGACGAACTCCGCGTGCGGCAGCTCGTCCGCGATCACCTTCGCGTGCGGCAGCGGGCAGAGGCGGTCCTTCTCCCCCACCAGCACCACCGACGGCACGTCGCACAGCGCGCCCAAGCCGCCGACGCCGCGGTGCGACGCGATCGCGTCCAGGAACAGCCCCGCGCTCGCCGGGTGCGCGCTCAGCAGCTGCTCGACGACGCTGTCCACCTGCGCCCGCCCCGGCCGGTCGCCGAAGACGAGCCGCCGGGCGCCCGAGCGGACCACCCCCGGCCGCAGCCGCAGCGTGTCCGACCGCAGCCGCGCGAGCAGGCGGGCCACCCGCGGCTCGAAGCGCGTCACGCCGCGGCCGACCAAGCCCGGGAAACCCAGCGTCAGCTGGTCCATGTCCCCCGACGACGTCGCCACGAACGCCGCGCCGGCCAGCCGCTCCCGGACGAGCTGCGGGTGCCGTTCGGCGAGCACCATCAGCGTCATGCCGCCCATCGAGTGCCCGGCCAGCACCAGGGGCCCGGACGGGACGCGGTCGGCGATCACCTCGGCGAGGTCGTCGGCGAGCCGGGCGATGGTCGCCGAGCCCGGACGGGCGTGCGCCGAACCACCGTGGCCGCGCAGGTCGTAGCGCAGGACGCGCACGCCCGGGTCGAGGTGCGGCAGCATGAAGTCCCACGTCCGGTGGTCCTGCGTCCAGCCGTGTACCAGGACGAGCGTCACGGCGGAATCGGCCGGGCCCGACTCCACGACGTGCAGCGCGGCGCCGTCGCCGGTGACGAACCGGCCGGGCGAGAGGACGGTCGTCATCGGCCCGCCGGGAGCAGGAACGACTTGCGCCAGAAGTACTTCCCGGGCAGCCCGACCAGGCCGGACTCCTCGAGGAACGGCATGATCTTTTCGCCGGCCCACGCGATCGTCCCCTGCCAGTGCGGGTTGGTCAGCGCCGCTTCGACGCCGTCGCGCGGCCGGATGCCGACCGCCTTGTAGACGCCGGGGTTGATGAACGCCCGCGTCACGAAGTACGAGATGAGCGCGATGATGAACTGCTGGTAGCCGATCTCGGCCTTGGACAGCTTCGCCATGCCGCGCGTGACCTCTTCGCGGGCGAAGGTGACGTGCCGCGCCTCTTCGAGGACGTGGATCCGGTTGACCATCCGGACCAGCGGCTGGACGCCTTCGTCGTTCATCTGCTCGCGCTGCAGCCGGTCCAGGACCTCCTCGGCGACCAGGATCGCGCCGTAGCGCGCCGGGCCGTAGGAGATCGTCGGCATCAGCTTCGCGAGCTTCCGCAGCCACGGCACCGGGCCGTAGGCGGGGCAGCCGATCCGCGACGCCATCCGCGCGAACATCGTCGAGTGCCGGCACTCGTCGGCGATCTCGGTGAGGGCGAACTGCGCGTGCGCCGACGTCGGGTCCTGCTCGTAGACCTCCTTGAGCAGCATCTGCATCAGCAGGATCTCGAACCACAGCCCGGTCGTCGCGACGCTCGCGACCTCGTGCTTGCCCAGCTCGATGCGCTGCTCCGGGGTCAGCTTGTCCCACAGTTCGGTGCCGTAGAGCGAGGAGCGCTCGTCGAGGATGAAGCGCTTGCCCTCGACCAGGGGCGCCGTCCAGTCGATGTCGACGTCGGGGTCGTAGAACTTGTTCGCCGACGACTTCAGCAGGCGGTCCGCGGTCTTCTCGCGATCCGGTTCCTTCAGCGTCCGCGTCATCGCCGACACCCCTTCCGCAACGTGTAACTTCAGGTAACAGTTACCTCTGGTAGCATGAGCCCCGTGATCGAACGTGTCAAGCGCTCCGGCAAGCCGTCCGCCCGCGACGAAGGGGCGACCGGCGACGCCCGGCGCGACCGCTGGCGCAAGCACCGGATCGCGCGACGCAAGGAGTTCGTCGAGGCCGCGCTGCGGGCGCTCGACACGCACGGGCCGGACCTCGGCATGGAGGACGTCGCCGCGGAGGCGGGCGTCACGAAACCCGTGCTGTACCGGCACTTCGACGACAAGGCCGACCTCTACGTGGCCCTCGGCCAGCGCGGCACGGAGATCCTCTTCGAGCGCCTGATCCCGGCGATCAACGCGGAGCTCGCGCCGGTCCCGCGGATCCGGATGGCCCTCGACGCGTTCTTCACGGTGATCGAAGAGCACCCGAACCTGTACCGGCTGCTGGCGCACGGGCGGCCGGAGAAGCCGGTGTCGTCGGACGTGGTGGCCGAGGACAAGGAACTGATCGCGACGGCGCTGACGGCGCTGCTGGGCGACTACATGCGCATGTTCACCATGGACTCCGGCGCGGCCGAGCCGTGGGCGCACGGGATCGTCGGCATGGTCCAGAACACGGGCGAGTGGTGGCTGGACCGCCGCTCGATGAGCCGCGACGCGGTGGTCGAGTACCTGACGCAGATCATCTGGGCGGCGATCGACGGGCTGACCCGCCAGCACGGCGTGGTCATCGACCCGAACCTGCCCCTGGAGGCCAACAAGGTGGTCCAGCTGGGCCGCAGCTCGGATTCGCTGGAGGAGACGTCATGAGCGAGCACGACGAAGACGGTTACCGCGGCCCGGCGACGCTGGTCGTCGACGGGGTGTCCCTGACGACGACGGTCGAGCTGCGCGGCTACTTCCAGCCGATCGACGGCTTCTACCGCTGGTACGGCCGGGTCGCGGTGAACGAGGAGCTGACGAAGCTGGCCGGCGGCAAGAAGAAGCAGGTCTCGATCCAGGCCGGTTCGTATTCGGCCACCGGGGAGCTGTCGGACCCGGACCCGTGGGGCCGGTACCGGATCATGGGCACGAGCACCCCGCCGTTCCACGTGCCCACGACCCTCGAAGAACTCAACGCCTGAAAGCCGTGAATGGCACATTGAGGGACTTGAAGTCCCTCAATGTGCCATTCACGGACTTCGGAACCGGCTCGGCCACCCCGCGCGGTGGCCGCACCGGCCGGCTCAGGGGGTGCGCGGCCCCGGCAGCTCGCGCCCGGGCAGCCAGCCGTTCGGGATGTCCGTCGCCCGCCACTTGCGGATGCTCAGGCGGACCGCCGTGACCGGGGCGTCGAGGAACGGCGCCGCCTCCGGGACCTTCGCCACGAGCAGCGAGCGCACCATCTGCTCGTCGTCGGCCGGGACGACCTCGGCGAGCGCCTGCGCCTGCAGGAACGGCTGCATCGGCGAGCCCGTCGACACCACCACCGAAACGACCGGGTTCTCCCGGACGGCGGCCAGCGTGCGGCCCCGGTCCTCGAGCACCAGGTTGAGCGTGAACGGCCCGGTTTCGGCGAAGTACACCCCGCCCACCCACGGGCCGTCGCTGCCCGAGGTCGCGAGGAACATCGACTTGTGCGCGGAAAGGGTGTTCCGCACGAGGTCCGCCACGTCGCCGGCCATCGGCTCGACAGTGGTCATGCTGGCTGCTCCCGGAGGTCTTCGTCCGGGCCCCGTGACCCGGATCGCCAGCCGAAGTTAGGCGGCGGAATCGCGACACTCCAAGGAACACGCACCGATCCGGTGAAAGCGGGCGCCCACGAAGGCGACAGCACGAAGGCCACCCCGGAACGTTCCCGGGGTGGCCTTCGGCCGTTCGAGACGAGTCAGTCGCCGACGCCGAACCCGACCTTGCGGACGTCGGACGGGGCGATCTCGACGTACGCGATGCGGTCGGAGGGGACGATGTACTTGCGCCCCTTTTCGTCGCTGATGCGGAAGAGCCCGTCACCGGCCGTCAGGGCCTCGGCGACCAGCTTCTCCACCTCTTCGGGAGACTGGCCACTGGACACCACCAGCTCGCGCGGCGTGTCCTTGATGCCGATCTTGACCTCCACGTGGGACCTCCGCTGGAAATTCGTAAGGGATGTGCTCGGCAAGGCTAACCGAACCGGCTCGTTCCGGTGGCGCATGTCCGCGCCCGACCGCGTCGTCACTTCCGGGTACTCCATCGGGATCAGCCCAGGCCGAGCGCCTGCATGCGCTTCGTGTGCCCCTGTTGCAACCGCCGGAACAGCGCGGCAATTCCGGAGAGGTCGCCCGATCCGCCGATGATCAGCTCGGCCAGCCCGTCGCGCTCGGCGACGACGTACTGGGCCTGGGTCAGCGCCTCACCGAGCAGGCGGCGCCCCCACAGGGCGAGCTTGTCGCGGGTCTTGGGGTCGGCCTCGATGCCGGCCGCGACTTCGCGTTCGGCGAACGCGGAGTGGCCGGTGTCGGCGAGCACGGTGAGCACGAGGTCCTTGGTCTCCGGGTCGAGCCAGCTGGCGATCTCCCGGTAGAGGTCGGCGGCCAGCCCGTCGCCGACGTAGGCCTTGACCAGCGACTCCAGCCACGACTTCGGCCGCGTCGAAGCGTGCCAGGCGTCGACCTGGGCGACGAACGGTGCCATCGCGTCTTCGATCTTGACGTCGTGCGCGGCCAGGTGCTGGGCGAGCAGGCCGTAGTGACCGATCTCCGCGGCCGCCATCTGCGCCAGCGCGGCGCGCCCGGCCAGCGTCGGGGCACTGCGCGCGTCTTCGGCCATCCGGTCGAACGCGGAGAGTTCGAGGTAGGCGATCACGCCCAGAAGGTCTACGACGCCTTCGGGAGTCTCTTTCGGCTCGGTCACGGGGGCAGGGTATCGCCGAAGCACCCGGGCGTGTCGGGACGAGACCGATCACACTGGTTCCGGCGTGCCGGGTACTGCCGAAAAACTGCTGACCAGGTACACTGCGAATGATATAGAAGCTTCCGTACGCCATACCGGCGTCGGGAACAGGCAGGTCACGTGGCTTGCCGACGTACTGCAATGTGCGTGCACGCCTCTTCCGGCATTCCCGGGACGGACCGGTTCCGCGCTTGAAGACCAGCGCCAGGGACCAGGGTTTACTCCCGGTCGAGTGTCGAGCGGACCCAGGGCTGTGCGCGCTGGTCACGAGAGAGGCGATCACCCTGACCGCAGAAATCCCCACAACCGAACAGACCCCCGCCGTCGCGCTGGAACACAGCGAGACCGGCCCGGCCGCGCTCGACACCTCGCACCCGCTGCAGGCGGGCGTCGAGGTCGAGCCGGAAAACCCGACCTTCGCGTCCTTCGGCGTCAAGCCGGAGATCGTCAAGGCCCTCGGCGAGGCCGGCATCGAGCGCACGTTCGCCATCCAGGAGCTCACCCTGCCGCTGGCCATGGCGGGCGACGACCTCATCGGCCAGGCCCGCACCGGCATGGGCAAGACGCTGGGCTTCGGCGTCCCGCTGCTGCACCGCGTGCAGGTCCCCGGCGACGGCACCCCGCAGGTGCTGGTCGTGGTGCCGACCCGCGAGCTGTGCATCCAGGTCGCCAACGACCTGAAGGGCGCCGGCAAGCACCTCGGCATCCGCACCCTGGCCATCTACGGCGGCCGCCCGTACGAGCCGCAGATCGAGGCGCTCCGCAAGGGCATCGACGTCGTGATCGGCACCCCGGGCCGGCTCCTCGACCTCGCCGAGCAGAAGCACCTGGTGCTCGGCAAGGTCCGCGGCCTGGTGCTCGACGAAGCCGACGAGATGCTCGACCTGGGCTTCCTGCCCGACATCGAGCGCATCCTGCGGATGGTGCCGGACGAGCGGCAGACCATGCTGTTCTCGGCGACCATGCCCGGCCCGATCATCACGCTGGCCCGCACGTTCCTGCGGCAGCCGACGCACATCCGCGCCGAGGAAAACGACGCGAGCGCGATCCACGAGCGCACCGCCCAGTTCGTCTACCGGGCGCACTCGATGGACAAGCCCGAGGTGATCGCCCGCGTCCTGCAGGCGGCCGACCGCGGGCTCACGATGATCTTCAGCCGCACCAAGCGCACCGCGCAGAAGGTGGCCGACGACCTGGTCGAGCGCGGCTTCGCGGCCGCCGCCGTGCACGGTGACCTGGGCCAGGGCGCGCGCGAGCAGGCCCTGCGCGCGTTCCGCTCCGGCAAGGTCGACGTCCTGGTCGCGACCGACGTCGCCGCCCGCGGCATCGACATCGACGACGTCACCCACGTCATCAACTACCAGTGCCCGGACGACGAGAAGACCTACGTCCACCGCATCGGCCGCACCGGCCGCGCGGGCCGCACCGGGGTCGCGGTCACCCTCGTCGACTGGGACGAGATGCCCCGCTGGAAGCTCATTTCGGACACCCTGGGCCTCGACAAGCCGGAGCCGGTGGAGACGTACTCGTCGTCGCCGCACCTGTACGAGGACCTGGGCATCCCCGAGGGCACGAAGGGCCGGCTGCCGCTGGCCAACCGGACCCGGGCCGGCCTGGCCGCCGAGGAGGAAGAGGACCTGGGCGGCAAGCGCCGCGGCCCGCGTGGCCGGGGCAAGCCCGGCGAGCCGACCCCCTCGGAAGACGCGCCGCGCAAGCGCAACCGCACCCCGCGCAAGCGGACCCGCGGTGGTTCGCAGGGGGCCGAGGCGACCGAGGGTGCGGACAACACCGCCACCGTTTCTTCGGATGACGCACTTCCCTCGGAGGGACGTACCCGGGCGCGTCGCCGCACCCGCGGCACCGCGCCGGAAGCGACCGGCCCGGCCACCGAGAAGGAAGCCGGCGAGAACGCCGAACGGCCGGCTCGGCGGCGTCGCCGTCGCCGTCCCGCCGCGACGTCTGATACACCTGCGTCGGCAGACTGAACCTGAGCGCGGGGGTCCGGGCACGTGAGCGACGACGTCGAGAAGGCGCCTGAAAACGCGCCCGAAGAGACCCCTGACTACGGCTCGGAGGACGTCCTCGAAGACGTCGAAAGCACTGAAAGCACTCCGCCCGCCCCGCGGGTCAAGGCGCGTCGTTCGCCTTGGAACCGCGGGCGGGACCGGGTGATCGCCGCGCTCGTCGCGGTGGCCGTGGTCGCCGTCGCGCTGGTCGTCGGCACGACGAGCGACAGCGCGGCGACCGACCGCACCGAAGCGGCGGCGCCGCCGCCGTTGCCCGCGGCGCCGGACAAGGTGCCCGGCTCGCTGGCCGAGCTGTGGAGCGCCCCCAGCGGCGCGACGCCGGTTCCGGTGGTGGCGGGCGACGCGGTGGCGACGGCGGACGGCGGCGAGGTCGCCGCCCGCGACCCGCTGACCGGGCAGATCCGCTGGCACTACACGCGTGACCTGCCGTTGTGCACGATGAACGAGACGTGGGGGCGGCTGAACGCCGTCTACGCCAAATCCTTGGGGTGCAGCGAAGTCACGCAGCTGGACCCGGGAACCGGGCGGATCACGGCCCAGCGCAACGGCAACGCTGAGCTGGGCACGCGTCTGGTCGGCGACGGCTCGCACGTGACGGCGACGGGCAAGAAGCTCCTCACGACGTGGCGCGACGACCTGGTGCAGAGCGCCGAGTACGGCCAGGTCCCGGCGCTGGTCAACGCGGGCAAGCAGCCCCGCACCGGCTGCACGTACGGCACGGTCGCGGCGGGGTCGGGCAAGGTCGGCGTGATCGAGCGCTGCCCGGGCGACCCGGCCGACCGCTTGACGGTGTACAAGGCGGCGCCGGAGAAGGACGACGAGCCGTCGGTGGTGTTCAGCAGCGTGCTGGCGGGCAAGCGCGCCCGGGTGATCGCGATGTCCGGCGACCTGACGGCGGTGGTCCTGCCGGACCAGAAGCTCCTGGTGGTCTTCAACGGCGACGGTTCCCAGCGCGCGGCCTACCCCTTGGACGTGCCGGCGGCCGACCTGGCGACGGATCCCCCCGCAGGTGTCGAGGCGACGACTCAGACCACGCAGAACCTGTACTGGTTCAGCGGATCGAAGATGCTGGCGCTGTCGCGCGACGACCTTTCGCCGCGGTGGACGTTGAGCAGCGCTTCAGGTCCGGGAATCGTGTTCGCTACGCAGCTGGTGGTCCCGATCAAGGGCGGCCTGGCGGTGCTGAACGAGAACGACGGGTCGACGATCCGCACGGTGGGGGTGGATCGCCGGGGGTACGCCGGAGTGGTCCGCTTGGGCGCGGCGGGCCCGGTCCTGCTGGAAGAGCGCGGCACCACGCTGACGGCGCTGAAGTAGCTCAGGTGAGCCAGAAGAGGGTCAGGGCCGAGACGGTGAAGAGCACGACCGCCAGGCCCGCGCCCGCGGCGGGACCACCGTTGCGGCGATCCGCGACTCGCTGGGCCAGCAAGGCGAGTATCGCCGCCACCGGGTGACCGATCAGCAGCACCGCACCCGGACCTGGTGCGCCCGTGTACAGGTCGATTCCCGCGACCGCGAGAACTCCGACCGCCAGGACCCCGAGACCGGCCGCCAAGGAGCCGGTGAATCCGCGCCACCAGCGGCCGCCCTGCTTCGCGGGCTCGGCGGTTTCCTCAGCAACGGACTCCGCGGAAGCATCCGCCGGCTCGATGCTCTCGGGTTCGACACGTTCCTGCGGAACTGTCCGCGCCTCGCCCTCGGCTGCTGACTCGGCTTCGGGCGCGCCCGATGGCGCGGGCACCGTTGCCCGTTCGTCGGTGTCCGGTGAAGCCACTTTCCCTCCCTGTCAGGGCGCGAGCAGGTCCCACGGCTGCATCTGCGGGGCCGCTTCCTGCCCCGCCTTGCAGCTCGGCCGGAAGTCGCACCAGGCGCACCGGCGGTCCGGGCGGGGCGGGAACAGCGCGTCCTCCTCGCCGCCCGCGTCCAGGGTATCCGTGGCCAGCTTGAGGTCTCCGGCGGTCTCGTCGGCGCGTTGCAGGTGCCGCCGCAGGCTCTCCGGCGTGTGCTCGGCCGCCGCGATCGTGCCGGTCGGGAGGTGGTGCAGCTCGACCGTCGTGCACGGCATCCGCAACGTCCGCGCCGCCGCTACCGCGTACAGCACAAGCGCTTGCGACGCCCGGGCCTCGTACTCGTCCGGTGGCCGGCGGCCCGTTTTGTAGTCCACGATGACCAACGCGCCGTCACGCGCGTCGATGCGGTCCGCGCGGCCCTCGATGATCATCGACGGCTTCTCCCCCGGCGCCGGGCTCACCGGCGCCGACACCCACCGCTCGAGCCCGACCGGGTCGTGCGTGACGTCGTTGTCCTCGACGTACTCCGCCACCCACCCCTTCGCGCGCGCCCGGTAGCGCGCCGCCTGCTCCTCGCTCTCGAAGCCCGCGTCCTTCCAGAACTCCGCCACCAGCGCCACCGCCCGCTGCGGCACCCGCTTGAGCACCGGCAGGTCGAACAGCGCCCGCAGCGCGTTGTGCACCACCGCGCCGAGCGTGCTGTGCGCCCACGGCCCGGTGCGCTGCGGGGTCGGCCGTACGAGGTACGCGAGCCGGTACCGGCGCGGGCAGTCGTCGAAGGTGGCCAGCCGCGCCGGCGACACCTTCGTGAGCCGCACCGGTTGCGCGACGCCGAAGTCGAACCCCATCTGCTCCTTCACGCCGCCCACGCTACGCACCACCACCGACAGCTTTTGCGGGGGTTCGGGTGGCGGAGCCCCCGACCTGGGGCGAAGCCCCAGATGTCACCGACAGTTTTTGCGGGGGTTCGGGTGGCGGAGCCCCCGACCCGGGGCGAAGCCCCAGATGTCACCGACACTTTCCGCACGGGACCCGGAACGCCGTGAATGGCGCATTGAGGGACTCTGAGTCCCTCAATGTGCCATTCACGGACTTGGGCTACCGCACGACCAGCACCGTGTGCGTCCCGCCGCCGACGGCCAGCGCACCACCGGCTGCCGCGCGGATCGGGCGGCCGTCCAGCAGCACCACCCGCCCCGCCGGCACCACCAGCGAACCGGACGTCCCGCGCGGAGCCGTTACCGTCAGCGAGAACACCGAACCCTGCTGAGTCCACGAAGCCGACAACGCGCCCTTCGGCGTCGGCACCGCTCCGCGCGCCCAGGCAACAGAACCCGGGTGCGGCGAAACCGTCCAGGTCGCGAAGCCCGGCGAAGTCGGCGAGACGCCCAGCAGCTCGTTCGTCAAAGCGGGCACGACCCCGGTCGACCAGCCGTGCGCGGCCGACGTGTACCCCTGCTCGTAGTGCGAGCCACCCTCACCGATGCCCTCCCACGCCGTGATGCCGGGGTCGTGCGTGGTCATCCAGCCGTACATCCGCTTGATCTGGTCGATCGCCGACGCCGCCTGCCCGGTCCGGAACCGCGCCTGGATCTCCGGGAACGACGTGAACGCGTACACGCGCTTCGTCCCGTCGGCGACGAGGGTGTCGTTGTCCATGAACGGATTCCCGTACGGCAACGCACCGGCCGCGAGCCGCGCCAACGACGAAGTGGCCTGAGACGGCGAAGCGATACCGGCCAGCACAGCCTGGCTGTTGCCGTCCTGCCCGTGCCGCACCGCGCCCGTCCCGGAGTCGAGGTACGCCCCCGCCGACGCGTCCCACAAATAAGCGTTCACCGCGGAAGCGACGCCGGAAGCCCGCGAAAGCCACCGATCCGCGTCGGCGGCGTGGCCCGTCGCGCGCGCGAGGCCCGCCGCGCCCTGAAGCGCCCGGACGTACAACGCGTTGTAGTACGTCACTTCGCCCGTACGCGGCAGGAACGCGTAGTCGCCGTAGCCACCGGTGCCGTTGAGGCCCTTCGAGAGCAACCCGCGCGAATCGGTGACCGACGGGTACCACGCGTCGAGCGTCTTCACGAGGTTCGAATAGTACGAAGCCGCGTACGCGGTGTCGCCCGTGTAGAGCACGTAGTCCCAGCTCGACGTCACCCACCAGAGCGGATAGTCGAACAGCGGCAACGTGTAGTCGTTGATCGACGCGGGCGGGATCCAGCCGTCGGCCCGCTGGTGGTCGGCCAGGTCGGCGAGCACGTTGCGCGCCGCCGTCCCGTCCTGGTGGGTCAGGTACTCGGTCAGCCCGGACACCGCGACGTCGCCGACGTACGGGTCCCGGTCGCGCTTGGCGCCGTCGTGCAGCACCAGTTTCCCGTCCAGCGACGGCGAGAACGCGCCGCGCGGGTCCACATCGGACTCCCGGAACGTGTCCATGCCCAGCTCGTTGGTGTACGACGCGGAGTACCAGTAGCGGTTCAAAGCGTCATCGGACGACTCGAACCAGCCGCGGTAGCTGCTCGGCGTGCCGAGGAACGGCGTGAAGTCGAGCGACACGCCGTTGATCCGGACCTCGCCGGAGGGCTGGGTGAGCGGCGCGTCCGACGCGAGGGCGTCGAGGCTGATCCGCAGGTAGCGGAAGCCGCGCAGGCCGTCCGCGCACACCTGGGTACCGGCCGCGCAGCCCTTGGTGTCCCGCCAGACCGTCGGCGTGGCGGGCACGGCGATCTGGTCGCTGCCCGGCCCGCCGGAGAAGTCCGAGCGCGAGAAGTCGGAGCGCTCCCCCAGGTACTGCTGGGTTTCCGACGTCGAGACCCGGATGCCCGGGTGGTTCGCCGACGCGCCCGCGAAGGAGATCCTCGGGTACCCCGCGACGACCTTGCCGAAGTCGACCACCGCGACCGGCACCGGCGGGTCGGCGACCAGGCCGGGCCAGACCTCGGTGACGCGGCTGAATTCGCCCGAAGGCGTGTTCTGGTCCTTGGTGATGGTGATCCGGACCTGCGTGGTCGTCACCGGCCGGTCGAGCGTCACCGCCCGCTGAACGGCGGTGTTGCCGCTCACCGAAGCCGCGACGCGCCAGGCGCCGCCGTCGAGCACCTCCACGGTGTAGTCCTGCGGCACACCGTCCACACTGGACAGAACCGTGACGCCGGGGAGCGCGACCGGCGTGGCCGAGGTGATGGTCAGGACGTCCGGGTAGGCGCCGATCGTGTCGTCGTTCCAGAACGTGTCCGCGTTGCCGTCGACGGCGTTCCCGGGCGCGTACGTCCGCGGCTGGCCGTTCCCGCCGTTGTTCGGCGCGTGGAACGACGACGCCGTCGCCGTCGTCCCCGCGGGCCAGGCCGGCTTCGGCGGCGGCGCCTGCCGCTTGAACGTCGCGACACCCCGGCCGAGCAGGCCGTCCGGGTTCGTGACGTCGCCGGTGGCCGACAACACCCTCACCGGCCGCACATCCCGGCTCGTCGGCGCGACGACGTACTTCTGCCAGCTCGGGGCGGCGTCGGCGGGCGCGGCGACCACGCCGCTCGCCACCAGCACCGTGACCGGCAGGACTGCTCTGAGCCACTTCATCGAGGCCTCCGCAAGGCGTTTGAATCGTTTCAACCGCTGAGCTGAGATTCAGGCTGCGGGAGGCGTGCCAACGATGTCAACGAAGCCGGCGGTTCCTGTCCGGCAGGACAACCCGAAAGGCGGGGTCAGCTCCCGCCGGCGATGAAGCCGCGCACGGAGTTCGCCACGAGCTCCACGGCGATGGCCGCGAGCAGCAGGCCGGCCACCTTGGCCAGCAGCGTGATGCCGCTTTCCTTGATCAGCCGGATGACGACGCCGGAGTAGCGCATGCAGATGTAGATCACGAAGTGCGTGGTGGCGATCGCCAGCGCCAGGGCGATGTACGCGCCGATGTGGCCGTCGGCCTGGCGGACGAACACGATGGTCGCGGCGATCGCGCCGGGCCCGGCCAGCAGCGGCGTGCCGAGCGGCACGAGCGCGACGTTGACGTCTTCGGTGGCCGCCTCCTGCTCGTGGCCACCGCCGGTGAGCAGCTGCAGCGCGATGAGCAGGAGCAGCAGGCCACCGGCGCCCTGCAGCGCCGGGATGCCGATGCCGAGGTAGGCGAGGATCGCCTGGCCGGCGACCGCGAACAGGCTGATGACCAGCAGCGACACCAGGACGGCCTGCCGGGCCGCGCGCGCCCGCGTCGCCAGCGGCTTGCGGCCGACCAGGCTGAGGAACACCGGCACGGTGCCGGGCGGGTCCATGATGACGATCAGGGTGATCGTCGCGCTCATGAAGAGCTTCGCGTCGAAGACGTCGGCGATCGCCATGTCAGCCCTTCACGACCTGGTAGCCGGTCGCGCGCGAAACGAGCTCCTCGAACTGCCCGGCGTCGGTGGTGCACTCGCCGAGCGCGATCGTCTTGTTCGTGCCGTGGTAGTCGCTGGACCCGGTGACGAGCAGGCCGAGCTCACCCGCGAGTGCACGGGTGCGGGCGCGGGTGGCCGGGTCGTGGTTGGGGTGGTCGGCCTCGACGCCGGTCAGCCCGTGCGCGGCCAGTTCGGCGAGGGTGTCCTCGCTGATCGTGGCGCCGCGGCTGAAGGCGAAGGGGTGCGCGATGACCGTGACGCCGCCGGCCGCGGCGATCATGTCGATGGCCTCTTCGACCGGCGTGTCGCGGCGGGCGACGTAGTAGCCGCGGCGGGGGCTGAGGTAGTCGGCGAAGGCCTCGTCGACGGACTTGACCAGCCCGGCCCGGACCAGCGCCTGGGCCAGGTGCGGGCGGCCGGGCGGCGAGTCCTCGGGGAGCAGGCCGAAGATCTCGTCGGCGTCGATCGGGAGGCCGTCGGCGGCCATCCGCTCGGCCATCCGGCGCAGCCGCGTGCGGCGCTCGAGGCGCAGCCGGGTCTGCTCGGTGACGACGGGCTCGGACGTCGGGTCGAAGAGGTAGGCCAGCAGGTGGACGCTGATCTGCCGGCCGGTCTCGGGGTTGATCGACACGGTGGAGAGCTCGGCGCCGGGCACCAGCGTCAGGCCTGCGGGAATGGCCGCGGCGGCCGGGGCCCAGCCCGCGGTGGTGTCGTGGTCGGTGATCGCGACGACGTCGAGCCCGGCGTCAACGGCCGCGGCGACGAGCCCGGCCGGCGTGTCGGTGCCGTCGGAAGCGGTGGAATGGGCGTGCAGGTCGATGCGCATCGGGTCCATTGTCGACGATGCGCTACGTCACACGCGCGGCGGTACGGCTCAGCCGACCGGCTTCTTGCCGCGGGCGGCCCGCTGGGCCTTGATCATCGAGAAGCGCTCGGCCTGCTTCTGCTTGTCGCCGAAGACGAGCTCCGAGATCGTGTCGTAGAACTCTTCGGGCCGCGGCAGGAAGTCGATCTTGTTGAGCGCCTGGATCTGACCGGCGGACTCGACGACCATCGTGCCGTAACCCATCATGCGGCCGGTGGCGGTGCGCACGTAGCTGAGGTCGGTGACCTTGCTGATCGGCATCATCAGCACCTTGGTGGTGAACACGCCGGTGGTCATGACGAACCGCTTGTCGGTGACCACCAGCCGCTCGACCCACCACTCCATCACCTGGTAGGCGAAGCGCAGCACGACGATCAGCGCGACGTACCAGAGGAGGTTCTGGCCGATGTACAGCGCGGGTGGCAGCAGGTAGGACACCAGGACGCAGACGGCCAGCAGCGCGGCCGCCTCGAAGGTGTCCCACAGCAGCACCGCCCAGTGGCGGCGGATCCGGATGACCCGCCGCTCGGTGTCGAGGAGGTACTCGTCGGGGTCGCGTGGCGCGAACATGGTTCGAGGGTAGCCCCGCGATCAGCCCTTGAACACGCTGCTGACGAAGGTGATCACCGATTCGGCCGAGTCCCGGAGGAAGTCGACGATGTTGCCGACAAGGCCAGCGGCCTGACCCGGCTGGGCAATGACGAAGAACAGCACCAACGCGATACCGGCGAGACCCGCAATCTTCTTCACGTTCACCGCGATCAAATCCCGTCTCTTACGGTGACACCGGACAACAGCAGAAATCCTGACTTTTACGTTGTACCGCACTGAACAGGCACACGGGAGGGAAGTCCCGCGCTTGGGGCAGCACGCGGTCCGAAGTGTAGCGTATGGCTACTCTCCGTGTACAGGACATCGGTTTTCACTTCGGTCACGTCTACCCTTCGGGACATGGAAGCCCGTGGGGACGCCACGATCCGCTGCGTAGGCGGCATCGCGTTCGACACGCACGGCCGCTTGCTGCTCATCCGCCGCGCGAACGACCCCGGTTCGGGGCAGTGGTCGCTGCCGGGCGGCCGAGTCGAACCGGGCGAAACGGACAAAGAGGCCGTGGTCCGGGAGCTTTTCGAGGAGACGGGCCTCGACGTGATTCCGGGCACACTGGTGGGGACGGTGACCCGCGGACCGTACGAAATCCACGACTACTGGTGCACGGTGGCCGGCGGGGTTCTCACGGCGGGTGACGACGCATCGGACGCGCGTTGGGCCGAAGCGGCAGACCTTTCGAGGCTCGAGGCCGCGGGGGAACTGGTGGACCAGCTTTACGTCACGCTCCGCGACTGGAAAGCGCTTCCGCGCGCCTGAAATCGCCCGGACAGCAGCCCCCGCCACTCCCAGAGGGGCGGCCCCGCTCCAGCGTATCGGGGGCCGCCGGCGAAAAGCCGGGAACGCCGGGTTCGAGTGGCTTGTCCACACCCCGCCCGAGTTGTGGACAAGCCACTCGACTTACAACGGCAACCAGGTCATCCGCTGCCCGTGGGGCGCGGTCCGGGCCAAGGCGTGCGCCTCCGCCTTCCCGTCCTCCCACCGCACGACGCCCAGCGTCGCCAGCCCGTCGCCGCCGGCGAGATCGTCGCGGCCCGGCAGGACCAGCTCCAGCCCGGCGCCGTAGAACTCCTCCGAAACCCACCACAACGGCCGCGAAGCAGCCAGCGAACCCAGCGCCGAGACGAACTCGGCCCGCCGGTCGGCCGAGAAGTACGCCAAAGCGTGGCTCGTCACCACCACCAGCGGCCCCTCCAGGGAGGCGGCCGCCGAAGGAAGGTCGTCGACGCCGTCGCCCGCGATGAGCCGGGGCCGGTGCTTGGCCTGCTCGGCCGCGGCCGTGCGGAGCAACCGGATCCGGTCCGGTTGATCGGCCCAGACGCACGCCTCGAGCCACGCCAGCTCGTCCTCGTCCGACAGGTCCACCGGAGCCCGGTCCAGCCCCGCCCGGTCGAGCAACGCGAGCTTCTTCGGCAGCTTCGGCGCCACAGCGCCCGGCGCCAGGTCCAAAGCGCAGTGCAGGCCGACCGGGGTCTTCGCCGGGCCCGCCGTCAGCTGCTCGCCGCCGTCGCACTGGTAGCGGTAGCCGAAGCGGTCCAGCCCCAGCAGGAGCCCCGCGCTGCAGCCGACCTCCAGCAGCGAAACCTTCCCGCCCGCTTCCTTCGCCGCCCGCGCGACGCCCGGGTACAGCAGCGCCGCCCGGCGGACCTCGTTCGTCTGCGTGTAACGCGACGAAATCAAGGCACATGCCTTCTCGGAACGCTCCAGCAGGAACGACCGGAACAGCGGCCAGGTCTCCGAATCGACGCCGTCGAAGCCGCCCAGCGACGGGTAGTAGCGCGAAAGCGGGTGGATGGGGTCGGCTTGCACGAGCCGGTGCGCCGTCGCCATCAGCAGCGTCCCGCGCACCTCGCCGTCGCGGGCGGCCGCGAGCAGGCCGGCCACGTCGTCGTCCTCGGCCGCCTGCAGCGCCAGGTGCTCGTACAACGGCGAAACGCCGCGGGCCTCGACTTCCGCGAACGTGCGGAGGATGCCCTTGATCGCGTTCAGGTCCATCAGCGCCTCATCCGTGTACACAGCCTCACTCGTGCGGTACCGGCCGGCCCGGCTGCTCCCCGCCCCGAGTTTCCCCGTAGGAGCGCTTCGGCACCATCACCTTCCGCCGGAAGGTGCACACGATCAGGCCGTCCTGCTTGTAGCCGCGGGTCTCGACGTACACGACGCCGCGGTCGTCCTTCGACTTCGACGGCGTCTTGTCCAGCACCTCGGTCTCGCCGTAGATGGTGTCGCCGTGGAAGGTCGGCTTGACGTGCTTGAGGGACTCGACCTCGAGGTTCGCGATGGCCTTGCCGGAGACGTCGGGGACGGACATCCCGAGCAGCAGCGAGTAGACGTAGTTGCCGACCACGACGTTCTTGCCGAAGTCGGTCGTCTCCTCGGCGTAGTGCGCGTCCAGGTGCAGCGGGTGGTGGTTCATGGTGATCAGGCAGAACAGGTGGTCGTCGTATTCGGTGACCGTTTTGCCCGGCCAGTGCTTGTAGACCGCACCGACCTCGAACTCCTCGTAGTACCGCCCGAACTGCACTCGTCACTCCTGTCCCGCGTAACACCGCGTGAGGCTGGTACGACACGCATCCGTAGTGAGGAGTACCCTCAACCATTGGTTCTCGCGCGTCAACGCGAGCCCCACCACTCTCCGCCCCGGCCCGAAGGAGGTGAGGAACCCCGATGAGTAGTGGCGATAGTCCGCTCCCTAGTAGTCCCAGCGTTCCCACCTCACGGGTCGTCTCCAGGTAGGCCTTCTCTCCCGGGGAACGCTGGTGTCGCCGGGCGGACGCGTTCCGCCCTGGTCAGTCGTCTCGCACGACCACGTACGACGCCCAGGAGATCCCATGCCTGCCATTCCCTCGCTCGGCGGCCTTCGCGGCCGCGGCAACAAGGGCGCCGTCCCCGTCCGTCCGGTCCCGGTGCCGCTGTCCGCGTACGTCGTGGACTGCGCGGTGTACGTCGCGGGTGAGCGCCTGCCCGGCCGCTGGACGCACATCGAAGCCATCAAAGAGGTCCGGAAGCGGCACGAGGGGTTCGTCTGGATCGGGCTGCACGAGCCCGACTCCCAGCAGATCCAGGGCATCGCGGAGACGTTCGGGCTGCACGAGCTGGCCGTCGAGGACGCCCTCGAGGCGCACCAGCGGCCGAAGCTGGAGCGCTACGACGACACGCTCTTCCTGGTGGTCAAGACCGTCCGGTACGTCGAACACGAGTCACCCACCACGGCGAACGAGATCGTCGAGACCGGCGAGCTCATGGTGTTCCTCGGCCGGGACTTCGTGATCACCGTCCGCCACGGGAACCACTCGGGCCTGGCGCGCCTGCGCCGCGAGCTCGACGACGACGCCGAGCGCCTGCAGCTCGGCCCGGCCGCGGTCGTGCACGCGATCGCCGACCACGTCGTCGACCACTACCTCGACGTCACGGGCCGCATCGAGAACGACATCGACGTGATGGAAGCGCAGGTCTTCGCGCCGCGGTCCCAGGTCAGCGCCGAGCAGATCTACCTGATGAAGCGGGAGGTCCTCGAGCTGCGCCGGGCGGTGATGCCGCTCGCGACGCCGATCCAGCGCCTGGCCGAGGGCTACACGCGGCTGGTGCCGGACGAGGTCCGCTCCTACTTCCGCGACGTCGCCGACCACCTCACGACCGTGTCCGAGCGGGTGGCGGCGTTCGACGAACTGCTGTCCACCCTGGTCGACGCGACGGTCGCGAAGATCTCCCTGCAGCAGAACACCGACATGCGCAAGATCACGTCGTGGGCGGCGATCATCACCGTGCCGACGATGATCGCCGGCATCTACGGGATGAACTTCGACTACCTGCCCGAGCTGCACTGGAAGTTCGGGTACCCGCTGGTGATCACCGTGATCCTGGCGATCTGCCTGTTGCTGTACCGAATATTCCGGAAGAACGGCTGGCTCTAGGTCCCCCTTCTCCACCGGAATCCGTACAGGAGATCTCTCATGTCCAGGATGCTGTCCAACCTGAAGTTCTGGGCGCTCGCGCTCAGCGTGCTGTGGATCGTCGTCATCACTTCCGTCATCGTCGCCGACCCGGGCTTCGCGCACGGGATGAAGTAGGGTCCGGGGGTCGTACCCTGGGGCCATGCCGAAAGCGCTGGTCGTCTCCGACGAGGTCGACGAGCGGCTGTGGACCGACGCGGTCCGCACCGTCGCCGTCGACCTCGTCATCGGCGCCGGCGACCTCCCCTACGACTACCTCGCGTTCCTGGCCAGCGCGCTGGACGCACCGTGCGTGTTCGTGCCCGGCAACCACGACCCGGACCTGAGCGGCTACACGCGCTACGGCGGGCTGTCCATGAAGGACGGTTTCCCGACGGTCTGGCCGGGCCCGGCGGGCGGCGTCAACGCCGACGGCCGGGTCGTCGACGTCGCCGGGATCCGGTTCGCCGGGCTCGGCGGTTCGATCCGCTACAACGACGGGCCGAACCAGTGGACGCAGCGCCAGCAGGCGCGCCGGGCCCGCGGCCTGGTGCGGCGCGCGAAGTGGCGGCGCCGGCGCGACGGCCGTGACGTCGACGTCCTGCTGACGCACTCGCCGCCGCTGGGCCTCGGCGACCGGGCGGACCCGCCGCACCGCGGGTTCGCGTGCCTGCACCGGACGATCGACGTGCTGCGGCCGAAGTGGTTGCTGCACGGGCACATCCACCCCCACGGCGAACCCGTGCCGGACCGGGTCGTCGGCGAAACCCGGATCCGCAACGTGGTGGGCCACCGGATCATGGAGTTCTCATGAAAGAGACGGGGTTCCCCCGCGCCGACGCGGAGAACGACTTCCTCCGCGCCCGCCGGGGCCAGGTGCTCTCGCGGCTTTCGACGTGGCTGCGCCGCGAGCCCGACGACGTCAACATCATGCTGCCGTTCCACGAGGTGGTGGAGGCGCTCGGCTACCTCGGCGAGAGCCGGATCGGCCTGCGGGTGATCAAGCTGGACTCGATCGCCGGCACGGTCGACCGCAGCCGCGACTTCGACCGTCGCTTCCGCCCGACGTCGGCCCGGGTCCGCGAACGCTGGGAGCGCTTGGCTTTGGCGTCCCGGCGCGGCGAGGAGATCCCGCCGATCGAGGTGTACCGCGTGGGCGAGCTGCACTTCATCATCGACGGCCACCACCGCGTCTCGGTGGCGCACGCGCAGGGACTGTCCACAATAGAGGCGTCGGTGACGGTGGTCCGGACCAAGCTGAACCCCAGCGGCATCCGCCACCGCGGCGACCTGATCGTCAAGGACTACCGGCGGCTGTTCCTGGAGCGCGTCCCGCTGGCGGGCCACGCGCGGGCGTCGGTGATCGTCTCGGACCCGTGGGACTACGCGAAGCTGGGCGAACACGTGGAGGCGTGGGGCTTCCGGCTGATGCAGGACGAAGGCAAGTTCTGCGACCGGGCGAGCGTGGCGCAGCGCTGGTTCGACGAGGAGTTCGTGCCGGTGGTGGGAATGCTGCGGCAGGCCGGGATGGTGGGCGATCGGACGGACGCCGAGGCGTACATGTGGGTGGCGGCGGAACGGTACCGGCTGATCCGCACGCACCGCTGGGACGACGAGGTCATCGAGACCCTCCGCTCCCGCCGCCCCTGAAGCGCCCCAATGTGGCCTTGGTTGCGTCTGACGCACCCAAGGCGGCCTTCGGTGCGTCCAGCCGCACCGAAGGCCACATTGGGGCGCTAGAGAGCCAGCCCGGGTGTCAGGGCCAGCTGACGGACCTGGGCGAGCGTCAACGTCGGTTCCGGGCGCTGCTTCGGCAACCGCACCCCGGTCTGCTCCAGCACTCCGCTGCTGGTCGACCAGAACTGCACCTGCGCGCCCGGTGCGGCCAACGACGCGCGGTTCTTCACCGCGTCACCCGCGCGCAGCGACGACAGCCACAGGTCGCCCTGGGGTGTCGGTTCGGTGCGGCAGGTGATCTCCTCGGGGACGCCGCACGGCGGGCCGCCGGCGATGCTGCCCGGCACGATCAGCACGTACACCGAGCCCGTCCCCTGCGCGTCCGTCACCCGGACCCCCATGTGGAACAACGCATCCGAGGGCGCCGGCCCGATCGCGTCGGCGACGAGGTGGAACGGGTCGTCCGGCGGGGCCTCCCCCGAGATCGTCAGCCGCGAGATCTGTACGTCCGGCGCCAGAAGCGACCGGACGACGTTGCCGATGACGCAGCTCAGCCGGTCGACCAGCGCCTCGCGCGTGTCCGAAGCCGTGGGACACGGGCGGTTCGCGACTTCGGCCCGGTGCGGCAGCACCACCACCGCCAGCCCCAGGGCCAGCACGACCACCACCGCCGCGACGACGCCGGTGAGCAGGTGCCGACGGCGCGAAAGGCGGGCAGCCGAAAGCACCGCGTCCCCGGAAAGACCCAGCGGGGGCTCGCCTTCGGTCACGTAGGCCGTCAAGGCGGATCGGACGTCTTCCATCACCGCTCCTCCCCCGTCGGCGCGGGCAGGACCGCGCGCAGGGCTTCGACCCCGCGGGCCGTCTGGGACTTGACCGTGCCCTCGGCGACGCCGAGCAGCGAAGCGACCTCCGCCACCGGGAGGTCTTCGAGGAACCGCAGCACCACCATCGCGCGCCGGCGCGGCGTGAGACCGGCCAGCGCGCGTTCCACGTCGAGGCGCACGTGCGTGTCGCGGCCCGGTGGTGACTCCTGTTCGGGCGGCGAAGACGTCACGTACTCGCGGACCGAAACGCGCCGCCCGGCGAGGAACAGGTTCAGCAGGATGCGGCGCGCGTACGCGTCGACCGTGCCCGGCCGGACGCGGCGCCAGCGCCGGTACAGCTGCACGAACATGGCCTGGACCAGGTCCTCCGCCTGGTGCCAGTCGCCGCAGAAGGCGAAGGCCACGCGGCGGAACCGCTGCACCCGCGCGGCGAAGTACTCGCTGAAATCGAGGTCTTTCGACGCCCCCACCCGGCCCTCCTTCGCACGTTCTCAGTGTTACTAGTGCGCGGAGGGCCGGGAAGGTTCAAGCGGGGATCACATGTGCACGGCGCCGGGAGCGGCTTCGCCCTTCGGGGCGCCCGACTGGAGCAGCAGGCCGCTGACCACCGCACCCACCGCGAAGATCACCGCCGCCCACGTGAAGGCCGTCGTGTAGCTCTCGATCGCCGCCTCGGCCGCCAGCTGCGGTGTCGGGACCTTGCCCGCGAGGTACGACGTCGCCGCGTTGCCGGCCAGCGTCGACAACAGCGCCGTGCCGATCGAGCCGCCGACCTGCTGCATCGTGTTGACCGCGGCCGACGCGACACCCGCGTCGCGCGCCTCGACGCCGAACGTCGCGACGCTCATCGCCGGCGCCATCGCCAGCCCGATGCCGAAGCCCATCACCAGCAGCGGGCCGAGGACGCCGGAGGCGTACGTGCTCTCGAGACCGATGCCGCTCAGCCAGAACAGCCCGACGGCCGCGATCGCCATGCCCGTCGGCACCAGCGGACGCGGGCCGAAGCGCGGCAGCAGGACCGCCGTCGCCGTCGTGGCGGCCAGCATCAGCGTCGCGACCATCGGCAGGAAGCCGAGGCCGCTCTCGATCGGCGTGAACTTCAGGTTCTGCTGCACGTAGAACGTCAGGAACAGGAAGATCGCGAACATGCCGATGGCGAGCAGGAACATCGCCAGGTAGGAGCCGCCGCGGTTGCGGTCCAGCAGGACGCGCAGCGGGAGCAGCGGGTGCGAGACGCGCTGCTGCAGCCACACGAACACGCCCAGCAGCACGACGCCGGCCGTGAGGAAGCCCCACACCGAGACCGCCGACCACGAGTTCGACTCGGCGTTCGCGAAGCCGTAGACCAGCGCGAACAGACCGGCCGACGCGGTGACCGTGCCCGGCAGGTCGAGCTTCGGGCGCGGGCCGGCGTCCCGCTGGTTGCTCAGCAGGACCGAGCTGCCGACGAACGCGGCGACGGCGAAGATGATGTTCACGAACATGCACCAGCGCCAGTCGAGGTACTCGGTGAGCACGCCGCCGAGCAGCAGCCCGACCGCCGCGCCGCCACCGCCGATGGCGCCGAACACGCCGAACGCGCGACCGCGTTCCTTCGGGTCGGTGAAGGTCGTGGTGAGCAGCGAGAGTGCGGCCGGCGCGAGCAGCGCGCCGAACACGCCCTGGGCCGCGCGGGCGATCAGCAGCATTTCGATGTTGCTCGCCGCACCCCCGAGCGCGGACACCGCGGCGAAGCCGGCCAGGCCGACGAGCAGGGCGTTCTTGCGGCCGAAGAGGTCCGCGAGCCGCCCGCCGAGCAGCAGCAGGCTGCCGAACGCGAGCGCGTACGCCGTGACGACCCACTGGCGAGCGTCGTTGGAAAAGCCCAGGTCGACCTGGGCGGACGGCAGCGCGATGTTCACGACGGTCGCGTCCAGCACGACCATCAGCTGGGCCAGGCCGATCATCACCAGGATCAGCCACCGTCTGGCGTGGTGGGGGTTCTCGGCGGCGCGCACGTCCCCCGGCGGCGCGACCTCGAGAGTGGATTCGGACATGGGTGTCCCCTCACTGGGAGTGATCAGGAAGCTATGTGGAGTAGGTATCTCCCCTTACGCGACCCAAGGTACACACAAACCGGAGAGGGTGCCTCTACTTTGTGAGCTAGACTGGTGGGATGGCACGGGACGCTGGTCCCGCCGCACCGGCGCGGCCGCTGCGGCGTGACGCTGAACTCAACCGCCGTCGCATCCTGGCGTCGGCCCGCGAGGTGTTCGGCCGGCGCGGGCTCGAGGCCACGCTGGACGACATCGCGCACCACGCCGGCCTCGGCGTCGGCACGGTCTACCGCCGGTTCCCCAGCAAGGAACACCTGGTCGAGGCCATGTTCGCCGAACGGATGGAAGAAATCGGCGACCTCGCCGAAGAAGCGCTGAAGGCCGAGGACCCCTGGCAGGCGTTCGTCGACTTCACCTGGAAGTCGATCGAGCTTCACTCCGGGGACCGCGGGCTGCGCGAAATCATGCTGTCCAACAAGTTCGGCCACGAGCACGTCGCCGAAGAGAAAGCCCGGATGGTGCCGTTGATCACACGGCTCGTCGAACGGGCTCAGGAGGCGGGCGGCCTGCGCGCCGACTTCGCGCCGACGGACATCCCGCTGCTGCACATGATGGTCGGCTCGGCGATCGAGTTCACGTCCACGGTGGAGCCGGACCTGTGGCGGCGCTGCCTGGCGATGCTCCTCGACGGGCTGCGCGCGCGGCCCGGTAAGCCGTCGGTGCTCCCCCACCCGCCGCTCGGCGTGGACGAAGTCGACGAAGCGATGTCCTGCTGGCGCCCCTGACCAGGTGAGCGGCGCGGGATCCCGCCGTGGCGGTGCGGGGCCCGAAGAATCCCTCCGGCCCGCACTCCGCCGTCGACGCCTCCGCTCGGCGCGGTTTCCTCACCCGTCCGTCACTCGGACGGGATGACCGCCCACATGATGAGGTAGGCCACGAACTGCGGCCCGGGCAGCAGGCAGGACAACACCGCCAGCAGCCGCACGGTGCCGGTCTTCATGCCCCACCGCCGGGCGAGACCCGCACACACGCCGGCGATCATGCGGTTGTGGCGGGGACGGGACAGTGAACTCCTGGTCACCGGTGCGCTCATCTTCTTTCCCTTTCTCGACTGCGGAAACTTCCGATATCTCCACTTCACCACGGGAGTACCCGCTTCCGCATCGCTCGCGGGATGGATCGCCCCCTTAGGGGACGGCAAAAACGAAAAACGTTCGGAACACCCGGCGAAACCCGGGAAACCGGCGCGGAATCCGGTGACCTGCGCGTTCTCCGCGCGGAGCGCGAAAAAGATCGAGAGATGTCCCCGTCAGGGCTGGTTTTTCCGCTCGATGCGGCGATACTTGCACACCGTGTACCCGCGTCTGCAGCCCTTGGTCGTCGCCATCCTCTGCGCCCTCCTCGCCGCCGGGTGCGCGAAGACCCAGGCCGCTCCCGAGACGTCGTCCGGGCCCACGCCGCTGACCGCGTCCGCCGCGCTCGGGGACTTCGCGAGCGTCGACTACTGCAGCCTGCTCGACCTGCCGGCCGTCGCGCCCGGCGCCGTCACCACCCCGACGTTCGAGACCTGCCGGGCCGACCTCGGCCCGCGCACGATCGTCGTGGGGCCGCTGGCTTTCGACTCCGACCCGAACATCAGGCCCTACGACTACGCCGGGCCGGTGCCCGACGGCGTCGCGGTCCAGCAGTCGATGTTCAACGACCGCAGCGCGTGCACCCGCGCGGTCACCTTCGCCGACGGCAACCGGCTCGGCCTCTCGGTCACCGGCCCCGGCGAGGACCAGGCCGGCCGGTGCGGCGTCGCGGACGCGGCCGTCGGCTCGGTGCTGGCGGCGGTCACGGCGAACAAGGTGGGACGGCTGGTGTTCCCGGAGCACTCGTGGGGCCGGGTGGCGCCGTGCGCGATGCTGGACAGCGCCGACCTCGACGCGGTCGCGGGCGCCGGCAGCCGGCCGACGACGGCGCTGTCCGGGCACAGCTGCATCCGGGGCAAGCTGAGCTTCAAGCTGACGGTGCAGACGGACGAGGCGACGGCGCCGGCCTCCGCCGAAACGGTGGGCGGACGCGAAGCCCGGGTCCGCGTCGCGGGCGCGTTCTGCCTGGCCGACACGACGCAGCCGGCCCCGGGCCTGCCGGGCCGCCGTGAACTGGCCGAGCTCAGCGCGGTGGAGACGGCGGGCACGGCGGGCGACGCCACGTGCGCCCTGGTTCGCACGGCGGCGAACGCGATCTTCTCGCGGCTCCCGACCGCGTAGGCCCCTCGAACTTTTCCCGCGGCGATGTCGGATGGCGCCGAGCCGGTTCGTAGCCAGGGTGAGACCGACTCACGGCACCGAGGAGCCCACCATGACCGCGACCTACACCTTCGACGTCTTTTCCAGCCTCGACGGCTTCGGCAGCCACCACGGCGACTGGGGCGGCTACTGGGGCAAGCAAGGCCCGGAGCTGCTCGCGCACCGCCTCGCCCAGTACGACGAGCGCCAGCGGATGGTCTTCGGCGCCACCACCTTCCGGACGACCGCGGAGATGCTCGGCGCGAACCCCGGGGAGCTCGACCCGTGGGTGACGAAGATGCGGAGCCTGCCGGCCGTCGTGGTGTCGAGCACGCTGGACGGACCGTTCGACTGGCCGGACGCGACCGTCGTGGGCGGGGACGCCGTCGACGTCGTCGCCCGGCTCAAGGAGGAGTCCGACGTGCCGCTGCGCTCGCACGGCAGCCTCTCGCTGAACCGCGCGCTGCTGGCCGCCGGCCTGGTCGACCGCGTCCAGGTGACGCTCTTCCCGGTGCTCACCGGGCGCACCGGGGACGGCCCGATCTTCGCCGACGCGGAGGACTTCGACCTGGAGCTGCTGGAAACCCGGACGCTCGACGGCCGCACCCAGGAACTCGTCTACCGGCCCACCCGGCACCCCTGAAAAGCCGTGAATGGCACATTGAGGGACTCAGAGTCCCTCAATGTGCCATTCACGGACTTGCGGCTAGTCCTCGTAGGTGAGGTTCTTGCCGTTCGACGGGTCGAACACCTTGATCTTGTCCGCGTCGAACCAGACTTCGAGGTCCTCGTTCTCCTTCGCGGACGACTCCGCCGAGAGGCGGGCCACGATCTGGGACTCCGAACCCGGGACGTCGGACGACCCGCTGTCCGCGGCCAGTTCCGCCAGTTCCGCGGACGTCGCCGTCTCGCCCTCGACCGTGAAGTGGGCGAACTTCTCCGAGCCCATCGACTCGAGCACGTCGATGTGCGCGGTGAACGTGCTGCCGCCGGTCTTCTGACCGGCGTCCACCAGGCCTGCGTCCTCGAAGTGCTCCGGCCGGATGCCGACCAGCACCTCGCGCGGCGCGTCCGCCTTCTCCACCAGCTGACGGATCCGATCCGTCAGCGGCGTGGTGCCCAGCGGCGTGCGCAGCTCGTTGTTCTCCAGCGTCGCCGGGAGGAAGTTCATCGACGGCGAGCCGATGAACCCCGCGACGAACAGGTTCGCCGGGTTCTCGTAGAGGAACTGCGGCGCACCGATCTGCTGCACGTACCCGCCGCGCAGCACCACGACCCGGTCGCCCAGGGTCATGGCCTCGGTCTGGTCGTGCGTCACGTACAGCGTCGTCGTGCCGAGCTGCTTCTGGATCTTCGACACCGACGTCCGCATCTGGCCGCGGAGCTTGGCGTCCAGGTTGGACAGTGGCTCGTCCATCAGGAACGCCTTCGGGTTCCGGACGATCGCCCGGCCCATCGCGACGCGCTGCCGCTGCCCACCGGAGAGGTTGGCCGGCTTGCGGTCCAGGTGCGCGTTCAGGTCGAGGATCGCCGCGGCTTCCTCCACCTTCGCCCGCACCGTCTGGTCGTCCACCTTGGCCAGCCGCAGCGGGAAGGCCATGTTCTCGCGGACGGTCATGTGCGGGTACAGCGCGTAGGACTGGAACACCATCGCGATGTCGCGGTCCTTCGGGGCCTTCTCGTTGACGCGGGCGCCGTCGATCCGCAGCTCGCCGGTGGTGATGTCCTCCAGCCCGGCCACCATGTTCAGCATGGTCGACTTCCCGCAGCCGGACGGGCCGACCAGGACCAGGAACTCACCGTCGGCGATGGTGATGTCCACTTCGGACACCGCGAGCGCGCCGTCAGGGTACTTCTTCGACACCTTGTCGAGGACGATTTCTGCCATGACTACCCCTTCACCGCACCGGAGGTCAGCCCCGCCACGATGCGACGCTGGAAGAACAACACGAACACAATGATCGGGATGGTGATGACGACCGCGGCCGCGCTCACCTGTCCCGTCGGGTCTTCGAACTGCGAGGACCCGGTGAAGAACGACAGCGCCGCCGGCACCGTGCGCGACGCCGTGGTCGACGTCAGCGAGATGGCGAACAGGAAGTCGTTCCAGCAGAAGATGAACACCAGGATCGCGGTGGTGAACACACCCGGCGCGGCCAGCGGCGCGATCACCTTCCGGAACGCCTGGGCCGGCGTCGCGCCGTCCATCTTCGCCGCTTTCTCCAGCTCCCACGGGATTTCCCGGAAGAACGCCGACAGCGTGTAGATCGACAGCGGCAGGGCGAACGTGATGTAGGGCAGGATCAGCCCCGGCCAGGTGTCGAACAGCCCCAGGTTCCGCTCGATGTTGAACAGCGGGGTCACCAGCGACACCTGCGGGAACATCGCGATCAGCAGCGAAAGCCCGACCAGCAGCTGCTTGCCGGGGAACTCCAGCCGCGCGATCGCGTACGCGGCCATCGTGCCCAGCACCACCGCGATCACCGTCGAGATGATCGCGATGCCGATCGAGTTCACCAGCGCGAGCAGGAACTCCGACGTCTGGAAGATGTCCGCGTAGTTCTGCCAGGTCCACGACTGCGGGATGAACGACCCGTCGGTCAGCGTGTCCTTGGTCTTGAACGACAGCGAAACGACCCAGAGCACCGGCACCAGCGCGAACACCAGCACGAGGATGTCGACCAGGCCCCACCTGACTTTGCGGCCCGTCGTGACGGTTCCCATCACCATCAGCGCTTACCCCCGTCGTCCGAACCCGGTGCGGCCGTGCCGAACACCTTGATGAAGATGAAGGCGATGATCGCCACGGTGATGAAGATCAGCACCGCCATCGTCGACCCGATCCCGAGGTTGAGCCCCTTGACCAGGTTGTCGTAGGTCTGCATGGACACCGAGCCGGTGTCCTGCGCGCCACCGGTGAGCACGTAGATGTTGTCGAAGATCCGGAACGCGTCGAGCGCGCGGAACAGCAGCGCCACCAGGATCGCCGGCTTCATCACCGGCAGCATCACCTTGGTGAACCGCTGCCACGCGCTCGCGCCGTCCATCGACGCGGCCTTGAGCAGGTCGTCCGGCACCAGCGCGAGGCCGGCCATCAGCAGCAGCGCCATGAACGGCGTGGTCTTCCACACCTCGGCGAGGATGATGATGAACATCGACGGCCACTGGTCGGTCAGCGGCGCGCCGTCGGAGGCGAGCCAGTTGGCCAGGTAGCCGGTCTTCGGCGTCCACGCGTAGTACCACGAGAACGCCGCGACGACCGTGACGATGCCGTACGGGATCAGGGCGACCGTCCGGACCAGGCCGCGCCCGACGAGCGTCCGGTGCATGACCAGCGCCAGCGCCATGCCGAGCACGAACTCGATCGCCACCGACACCACGGTCAGGAACATCGTGGTGCCGAACGCCGTCCACCAGTACGAGTTGGACAGCACGGCGCCGTAGTTGTCGAAGCCGACGAACTCCTGCTGCGCGGGAAACCTCAGGTCGTAGCGCTGCAGCGACAGCCAGATCGAGTAGACGATCGGGTAGCCGGTGACCGCGATCATCACGATGAACGCGGGTGCGCACAGCCACAGCCCGAGCTTCCGCTCGGCCTTTTTCCCTTCGGAGAGCGCGGGTTTGCCCTTCTTGCGAGACGTCGCCTCCTCGGCGACCGTGGCCCCGGCGGTGTCGGCCGGGGTGGAGTCCTGAACGGTCACGGGATCACTCCCTTCGACTGGAGCGCGTCGTTGAGCTGCTCGCGCAGCTTGTCCGCGGTGGCCTTCGGATCGATTTCGGCCGGCGGTGACAGGACCTTCGACATCACCGTCGACATGTTCTGGTACGCCGGGGTCAGCGGCCGGACGGCGGCGTCCTTCAGCGCGTCCAGGATGGAGTCGCGCATCGGGTACTTGATCGCCATGTTCGGGTTGTCGTCGCCCGCCGGCTTCGACGGGTCGAGCGGCGTGTCGTTGTGGTACACCGATTCGATGGTCGGCGGCACACCGTCGTTGATCGCCGAGAACTTCTGGTTCTCCGCGCTCCGCAGGCACAGCGCCGCTTCGTACGCCTCCGGCTTGTGCGCCGACAACGAGCTGACCGCGAGGTCGTACCCGCCGATCGTGGTCTTGGCCGGGGTGCCGGGCTGCGCCTCGGGGTAGACGGCCCACTTCATGTGCTGGACGTCCTGCGCCTTGTCCTTCGCGTAGGAGGCGTAGACGAACGGCCAGTTCAGCTCGAACGCGGCGTCACCGCGCTGGAACGTCTGCCGGACGTCGTCCTCCTTCGAGTTGGTCAGCGACGGGTCGGTGATCCCCGATCCGGTGATCTGCTTCAGCAGCGCGAGCGCCTTCACCGCGCCGTCGTCCATCACGACGGACTTGCCGTCGTCGGACAGGATGTGGCCGCCCATGGACTCGACCAGCGTGTTGTAGAAGACGACGAGGCCTTCGTACTGCGCGCCGGTGAAGACGATGCTGTACGGCTTGCCGCGTTGTTTCAGGTCCTTCGACGTCTGGATCATCTCGTCCCACGTCTTCGGCGGCGTGGGCGTGATCCGGTCGTCGTACCAGAGCAGCTGGATGTTCGTGTTCTTCGGGGCCGCGTAGAGCTTCCCGTTGTAGGTCGCGGTTTCCAGCGGTCCCTGCAGGACGCCTTCGGAGGCCGCGGCCTTGTTCTGGTCCTTCCACTCGTCGATCCACCCGGCTTCGGCGAACTCCGAAACCCAGGTCACGTCGAGGCCCAGGACGTCCATCGCGGTGTCCCCCGCGGCGAGCCGCCGGGCCATCTGCAGACGCTGGTCGTCCGAGCCGCGTTGCAGCTTGTTGTAGACGATTTCGTACTTGCCGTTCGCCGCCTTGTTGCAGTTGTCGACGACTTTCTGGAAGCTGTCTTCGGGCGCGTAGTAGACATTGATCTTGAGCCCGCCGCTCGATCCGCAACCGGCCAGCATGCCGGTCACCAGTGCCCCTGCCCCCAGCAGGACCGCGGTACGGCCGGGCGAGCGCCCCCGTTTGCCCGCGCCGATCCTCTTCCCCATCAGGCCTCCTCACCCGCATGCACGCCGGAAACCGCGGTGCCCGGCGGGCACCACGACGCGATGAGGCGAACCGCGCCAGCACCCCGACGTGCTAGTGATCGGGCCGCCGCGCTGGTTGGGCGAGGCCGCCCGACTGGTGTCGGACAACTTATGCCGGGCGATCACACCCCGCAAGCAGTATCGGTAACGATTCAGCCCACCGCAGACTGAACTGTGATTTTCCCCTGGTATTGGCGGTGTTTTCCAGGGTTTCCTTCAGATGTTGGCCGAAGGCGGCTTGAGCGCCAGCTCGGCCAGCAGCTCCCGGGCCCGTTCGGCCGAGCGCGGCTGGCACAGGACGTCGTAGCGGCCGGCGACGAGCTGGCTCGCCGAGGAGAAGTCCCGCCGCCCGCGCGACATGCTGTACCCGATCGCCGCGAACATCAGCCCGGAGAGCACACCCAGCACGAGCCCGGTGAGCAGCTGCAGCGCGAAGCCCTGGTTGACGAAGAGCCCGAGCAGCAGCCCGGCGAACAGGCCGAACCAGGCCCCGGAGACCGCGCCGGTGCCGAGCACGCGGCCCCAGCTGAGCTTCCCGATGACGCGTTCGACGAGCATCAGGTCCACGCCGACGATCGTGACGTCGCTGACGGAGAACTCGCTGTCCGCGAGGAAGTCGACGGCCTGCTGCGCTTCGCCGTAGGTCGCGTACGACCCGATCGGCCAGCCGGTCGGCGGGGTCGGCAGCCGCGGCAGGCCACCTTGCGCCCGGCCCCCGCCAAAGGGACTACTCACCATCATCACCTGCGCACTCGTGGGTCCGAGCGTCCATCTTGTCAAGAACGCCCGGACCGTGCGAGCCGCTTACCCCGAAAGGCCGGGGCCGGTGGTCGCGGACGTCATGAACGAGTCGTTCATGACGCCGGACGCGCTGAACGAGTCGTTCATGACGTCCGCCGATTGTCGCCGTATCGACAAAGCCATGGCGCCGCTTTCACGTGAAAGCTCCGGTCAGGAGCGGGACTTGTACTCCCGCAGCAGGCCGCGGCTGATGATGGTCTTCTGGATCTCGCTCGTGCCCTCGCCGATCAGCAGGAACGGTGCCTCGCGCATCAGGCGCTCGATCTCGTACTCCTTCGAGTACCCGTACCCGCCGTGGATGCGGAACGAGTCCTGCGTGACCTCCGCGCAGTACTCCGACGCGATCAGCTTCGCCATCCCGGCCTCGACGTCGTTGCGCTCACCCGAGTCCTTCAGCCGGGCCGCGTTCACCATCATCAGGTGGGCCGCCTCGACCTTCGTCGCCATCTCGGCCAGCTTGAACGCGACGGCCTGGTGCTCGGCGATGGCCTTGCCGAACGTCTTGCGCTGCTGGGCGTACTCCACCGCCAGCTCGAACGCCCGGATCGCGATGCCGCACGCCCGCGCCGCGACGTTCACCCGGCCGACCTCGACACCGTCCATCATGTACGCGAAACCCTTGCCCGGCGCCTCGCCGAGGACCATGTCCGCGCCGATCTGGTAGCCGTCGAAGACCGCTTCGGTCGTGTCGACGCCCTTGTAGCCCATCTTGTCGATCTTGCCGGGGATGGTCAGCCCCGGCGCCACCTCGCCGAAGCCCTCCGGCTTCTCGACGAGGAACGCCGTCAGGTTCTGGTGGGCCTTCTCGGCACCTTCGTCCGTCTTGACGAGCAGCGCGATGAGGTTCGACGAGCCGCCGTTCGTCAGCCACATCTTCGAGCCGTCGATGACGTAACCGTCGTCGGTCTTCTTGGCCTTCGTCTTGATCGCGGCGACGTCCGACCCGAGGTCCGGCTCCGACATCGAAAACGAGCCGCGCACCTCGCCGGTGGCCATCCTCGGCAGGAAGTGCCGCTTCTGCGCTTCCGTGCCGTGGCGGGTGATCATGTGCGCCACGATGAAGTGGGTGTTGATCACGCCGGACACGCTCATCCAGCCCCGCGCGATCTCCTCGACGACCAGCGCGTAGGTCAGCAGCGACTCGCCGAGCCCGCCGTACTCCTCCGGGATGGTGATCCCGAACAGCCCCATCTCCTTCATGCCCTCGACGATGTCGGCGGGGTAGGTGTCCGAGTGCTCGAGCTCCTGCGCGTGCGGGATGACCTCCTTGTCCACGAACGAGCGGACGGTCGCGAGGATCTCCGACTGCACGTCGGTCAGGCCGGCGGTCTGGGCGAGACGGGCCATCACGGCTCCCTTTCCGGATACGACGCCGGCTCCCGGCGCTGGGGTTACCGGTGAGTATGACCCGAAAGCCGCGACCCTGCTATGAGGGCGCTCACCCTCTCCGGGTCCGGCGTTGCCCACGGCCGGTTCCGCCGACCGGCTAAGTTGAGGTCCTGCACGCACCGAGGGGACCCGCCATGACCGACCCGTCCGGGGACAAGGACCGTCCGGCCGATCCGGCCGGGTCGTACGACCCGCCGTCCACCGCGGAACCCGCGCCGTACGCACCGGAGAACTACGACCCGCCGGCGGCCGACAGCACGATCGCCGACACGACGGTCGCGGCCACCCCGGGTTCGGACACGACGGTCGCCGACACCACAGGCTCGGACACCCCGGGTTCGGACACGACGGTCGCCGACACCCCGCCCGCGCCCGCGCCGGAGCCGCCCGGCCCGCTGCCGCCCGGCGCGTTCGAGGCCCCGGCCGCGCACATCCCCGGTACGCCCTACGCCCCGCCGGGCCAGCCGCAGCCGCCGTACCCCCACCAGTACCAGCAGCCGTACCCGGCGCCCTACGGACAGCCGTACGGCGGCCCGGCCCCCTACGGACAGCCGCCGTACGTCCCGCGCCGGCCGGACACCGCGCTGGCGACCGGCGCGCTGGTCTGCTCGATCCTGGGCTTCTGCTCCGGCGGCGTCACCGCGATCGCCGGGCTGGTCATGGGCCACATCGCGCTGAGCAAGACCAACCGCGGCGAAGCGGGCGGCCGCGGGCTGGGCACGGCCGCCGTGATCGTCGGCTACGTCGCGATCGCGCTGTGGGTCGGCTTCTTCACCACCCTGATCATCCTCGGCGCGAACGGCCAGCTGAACTAGTCGGCCGGCAGCACCGCGTCCCCGGGGCTGCGCGGCGCCGGGGCCGCGTGGCCGTTCGCCTCCGGCTTGGCCTCCAGGGCTTCGGGTTCCGGCGGGGCTTCGGAAGCAGGCGCTGGAGCGGGCGCCGCGGGCTTCGGCGTCTGCGCGTCGAGGAACCGCAGCAGCTCGACCGGGAACGGCAGCACCAGCGTCGAGTTCTTCTCCGACGACACCTGCACCACGGTCTCGAGCAGCCGCAGCTGCAACGCCGCCGGGGTGTCGGCCATCTGCGCGGCCGCCTGCGAAAGCTTGTACGACGCCTGCAGCTCACCGTCGGCGGAGATGACGCGCGCGCGCCGTTCCCGCTCCGCCTCGGCCTGCCGCGACATCGAGCGCTTCATCGCCTCCGGCAGCGCGACGTCCTTGATCTCGACGCGGTCGATGTGGATGCCCCAGTCGAGCGCCGGGCTGTCGATCATCAGCTCCAGGCCCTCGTTGAGGCGTTCGCGGTTGGAGAGCAGGTCGTCGAGGTCGCTCTTGCCGATGATCGAGCGCAGCGACGTCTGCGCGACCTGGCCGACCGCCGACCGGTAGTCCTGGACGTTGACCGCCGCGACGACCGGGTCGATGACCTTGAAGTAGACGACGGCGTCGACCCGGACGGTGACGTTGTCGCGGGTGATGCCGTCCTGGGCGGGCACCGGCAAGGTCACGATCTGCATGTTGACCTTCTGCATCCGGTCCACGAACGGCACCAGCAGCGTCAGGCCGGGGTCCGAGACCCGGGACCGCACCCGGCCGAACCGGAAGACCAGCCCGCGTTCGTACTGCTTGACGACGCGCACGCCGGCCGCGAGCCAAGCTCCACCCGCGATGACGACGGCGCTGAGGATCTCCACCACCATGGCTGCTCCCGGGGTTGCGTTTTCCCCTGAAAACCCAGCGTACGCCCGTGCCGACCAGGACGAAACGCACTGGACGGGCCCAGCAGACTGAGGTGGTGAACGCTCTCCGCGTCCCGCCGCTGTTCGCCGGCCGGGCTCCCCGGGTGCTCGGCCCGGAGGCCGCCGGGTGGGTGGCCGCCCTGCCGGACCTCGCCGCCGGGTACGCCCGCGAGTGGGGGCTGACGTTCGAGGGCGAGGCGATGCACGGCTACGTCGGCGTGGTGCAGCCCGCGCGGCTCGCCGACGGCACACCGGTGGTGCTCAAGCTGGGCTGGCGCGACGCGGAGTCCGCCGACGAGCCGCTCGCACTGTCCACATGGGCCGGTCGGGGTGCGGTGCTGCTGCTGGAGTCCGCGCCGGCCGACGGCGTCCTGCTGCTCGAACGGCTCGACGCCACGCGCACCCTCGACGACCTCCCGCTGACCGACGCGGTCCCCCGTCTCGGCGAGCTGGCGCGGCGCCTCGCCGTCCCCGCGCCGCCCGGGCTGGCCAGGAGTGTGCGCGCCGAGGCCGAAACCCTCGTCGAGGACCTCCCCCGCCGGTGGGCCGCCCTCGGTGAGCCGTTCGAGAAGCGGCTGGTCGACGACGCCGTCGCGATCTGCCGCGAGCTGGGCCCGGCCGCGGGCGGGCTGCTGGTGAACGAGGACCTGCACTTCCAGAACGTCCTGGCCGGCACACGCGAGCCGTGGCTGGTCATCGACCCGAAGCCGCTGTCCGGCGACCTCGAGTGGGGCGTCATCCCGTTGTTCTGGAACCGCTTCACCGAGTCCACACTGGACGAACGGTTCGCCCTGATCGTCGCTTCGCACGAACTCGACGCCGAGAAGGCGCGGGACTGGACCCTCGTGCGCGCGGTGCAGAACCGGATCTGGATGCTCGAAGACCTCGAAGAGTTCGAAGCGGACAGCGACGACCCGGCGTTCCGGACCGTGCCGGAAATCGCTACGTGGGCAGCCAGCCGATAAGGTCGGCGGCATGGCCGCGGTCAACAGGGTTTTCGCAGCTCAGCTGTCCGGGTTGCCGGTGTTCGGACCGGACGGCGAATCCATCGGCCGGGTCCGCGACCTGGTCGCCGGGCTGCGCCTGGACGCGCAGCCGCCCCGGATCCTCGGCCTGGTCGTCGAGCTGACCACGCGGCGGCGGGTGTTCGTGCCGATGTTGCGCGTCACCTCGATCGAGCCGAGCGCCGTGACGCTCGCCACGGGCTCGGTCAACATGCGGCAGTTCAACCAGCGCCCCAACGAAGTCCTGGTGCTCGGCCAGCTGCTCGACGCGCACGCGACGCTGGCCGGGTCGGACACGCGGATCACCGTCGTCGACGCCGGGATGGAGCCGACCCGCACGCGCGACTGGGTGCTGGCCAAGGTCGCCATCCGCGAACGGCGCGTCGGGCTGGGGCGCCGACGGGCGGCCATGCAGGTGCTGCGGTGGGAGGAGGTCGCCGGCCTGGGGCTGGCCGACCTGGCGAAGCAGCCGCAGGGCGCGGGCCAGCTGCTCATGCTGTTCGACACCATGCGCTCGGTCGACGTCGCCGCGACCGTCCGCGACCTGCCGCTCAAGCGCCGGCACGAGGTCGCCGACGCGATGGACGACGAGCGCCTCGCCGACGTCCTCGAGGAGCTGCCGGACGACGACCAGAAGGAGCTGCTGTCCTACCTCGCCGAGGAGCGCGCGGCCGACATCCTCGAGGCGATGAACCCCGACGACGCCGCCGACCTGCTCGCCGAGCTCGCCCCCGCGGAGCAGAGCCGGCTGCTGGAGCTGATGGAGCCGGAGGAGTCCGCGCCGGTCAAGCGGCTGCTGGCGTACTCGTCCGACACCGCGGGCGGCCTGATGACCCCGGAGCCGGTGGTGCTCACGCCCGACACGACGATCGCCGAGGCGCTGGCCCACATCCGCAACGCCGAGCTGCCGCCGGCGCTGGCCAGCATGGTGTTCGTCTGCCGCCCGCCGACCGCGACGCCGACCGGGCGCTTCGTCGGCGTCGTGCACTTCCAGCGGCTGCTGCGCGAGCCGCCGGCCGAGCTCGTGGCGAGCGCCGTCGACACCGGCCTGGCGGCGCTGCGGCCCAACGCGACGCTGGCCGAGGTCACGCGCTACTTCGCCGCCTACAACCTGACCTGCGGGCCGGTCGTCGACGCCGAAGACCACCTGCTCGGCGCGGTCACCGTGGACGACGTCCTCGACCACCTGCTGCCCGAGGACTGGCGCGAGACCGGCCTGCACGACACCACCGGCGAGACCGGCGAGCACCTGGAGGCCGACCGTGCCTGAACCGACGTCCCGACGGCGGCTGGACCAGCCGCGCAGCCAGAACCGGTTCAAGCTGAACATCGACCCGGACACCTTCGGCCGGCTCACCGAGCGCGTCGCCCGGTTCCTCGGCACCGGGAAGTACCTGTTCTGGCAGACGCTGCTGGTGATCGTCTGGATCGTGCTGAACCTCGCCGCCGTGTCCCTGCAGTGGGACCCGTACCCGTTCATCCTGCTCAACCTGGCCTTTTCGACGCAGGCGGCGTACGCGGCGCCGCTGATCCTGCTCGCGCAGAACCGGCAGGAGAACCGCGACCGCGTCTCGCTGGAGGAGGACCGGAACCGGGCCCTGCAGACGAAGGCCGACACGGAGTACCTCGCCCGGGAGCTGGCGGCGTTGCGGCTGGCGGTCGGCGAGGTCGCGACGCGCGACTACCTGCGCGGCGAGCTGGACCGGCTGCGGGAGGACCTGGACGTCCAGCCCCGGAAGGCCAAACCGAACCGCACTCCTACCGGCTCGTAACATGGATGGGGTGACCAGTACTCAGCAGCTCCCCAGCGTCGACGACGTCCGCAGCGCGCTGAAGAGCGTGCAAGACCCCGAGATCCGGAAACCCATCACGGACCTGGGGATGGTCAAGGACGTCGAGGTCGGTTCCGACGGTGTTGTCACCGTGGGGATCTACCTGACGGTGGCGGGCTGCCCCCTTAAGGCGACGCTGACCAACGACACCCGTGAGGCCGTCTCGAAGCTCCCCGGCGTCGTGGACGTGCGCGTGGTGCTCGACGTCATGAGTGACGAACAACGCTCCGAGCTGAGGAAGTCGCTGCGCGGTGACGCGGCGGAGCCGGTCATCCCCTTCGCGCAGCCGGGTTCGATGACGCGGGTGTACTGCGTGGCGTCGGGCAAGGGCGGCGTCGGCAAGTCGTCGGTCACGGTGAACCTGGCCGCGGCGATGGCCCAGCGGGGCCTGTCGGTCGGCGTCGTGGACGCGGACATCTACGGCCACTCGATCCCCCGCATGCTGGGCGCGCGCGAGAAGCCGACCAAGGTCGACACGATGATCATGCCGCCGCAGGCGCACGGCGTGAAGGTGATCTCGATCGGCATGTTCACCCCGGGCAACACCCCGGTGGTGTGGCGCGGGCCGATGCTGCACCGCGCGCTGCAGCAGTTCCTGGCGGACGTCTTCTGGGGCGATCTGGACATCCTGCTGCTGGACCTGCCGCCGGGCACCGGCGACATCGCGATCTCGGTGGCCCAGCTGATCCCGAACGCGGAGATCCTGGTGGTCACGACCCCGCAGCAGGCCGCGGCGGAGGTGGCCGAGCGGGCCGGCGCGATCGCCCTGCAGACGCGTCAGCGCGTCGCGGGCGTCATCGAGAACATGTCGTGGCTGGAGACGCCTTCCGGCGAGCGCATGGAGATCTTCGGCTCGGGCGGCGGCCAGTCGGTGGCCGACTCGCTGACGAAGTCGATCGGGTCCGAGGTGCCGCTGCTGGGCCAGGTGCCGCTCGACCCGCGGCTGGTCGAGCAGGGTGACTCGGGGACACCGCTGGTGCTGTCCGAGCCCGACGCCCCGGCGTCCGCGGTGCTGAAGGAAGTGGCGAAGAAGCTGACGGTCCGGGCCCGCGGCCTGGCCGGGATGATGCTGAACGTCACCCCGGCCGGCCGCTGAGCCTGTTCTAGGAGCAGCGCCAGACGTACGGAGCCGAGTGCTGCGTGGCGGAGTCGTAGCGGTAGCCGCCCGCGGTGCCGTCGTCGCCGATGACGACGGGCAGGTCGGCCTGGAGGTCACCGAACTTCGCGACGAAGGTGCCCTGGTTCCAGACGCCGTAGCCGGTGCCGGCGGCGTCATTGCCGCCGCTCGCCTCGTCGATGCGGCCGGTGATCAGGCCGCTCGCGTTGATCGAGAAGTCCGGGTGGGCGACGGAGAGGTTGTAGCTGGACTTCGGCAGGACGTGGGCCGCGTGCTGCTGGTCCCAGTAGACGCCGACCTTCTTGCCGTTGTAGGTGCCGTAGCCGACGACGCGGCCGTTCTTGATGGCCAAGGGCGAAGCGAACTGGAGGCCCGGCACGGTGCCCAGGTGCGTCAGCGTCCCGTCGCGCCAGATGTCCAGGCTGTTCAGCAGGATCGAGCCGTCGGTGTCGACCGCGACCGGCCCGACCCCCGACGACGGCGCGCCCGGCAGCAGCGTCACGGTGCCCGGTTGAGCGGCGGGCCAGCGGACCGCGATCCGGCCGGTCCCGTCCTGTTTGGCGACGGTGCCGATCACGTCGCCGGAGTCGGTGATGCCGACGGCGTCCGACCGCGCGTAGTCCCCGGACGTCGGGAGCGGCAGCTCGACGAGCCCGCCGCCGGAGCTCTTGAACGCCTTCTCGACGACGAAGCCGAAGACCGAGGTGCGCGCGGTCCCGGCGACGGCGCCCGCGCGGTTCTCGGCGGTCACCTGCGGGTTCATGGCGCGGGCAACGCCGAGGTCGGTGAAGACGCCGTTGGTCCAGGCCGCGGCCCGGGTGCCGGTGCCGGCCCCGCCAGGGGGCTGGGCCCAGCCGGCGAAGTTGCCCTTGTCGTCGGTCGCGGTCACCTGCGCGCTGACGGAGGTGCCGAAAGCCAGTGCGGTGGGCTTCCAGGTGCAGGCGGATTCCGCGGCGGCTTCGGTGGCGGCTTCCGTCGCGGCTTCCGTCTTGGGTTCCGCGGCGGCGAACGCGGTCTGCCCGGATCCCAGCAGGCCCAGTGCGAGCAGCGCGCAGCCCAGCGATCTGAGTTTCATTGCTCTCCCCAGTTGTCGGCGGGGCGGCAGAAAGCAGCCCCCGCCCTCTCCGGGGGTCCGGCCCCGCACCCATTTTATCGGGGGTGGCCGACAGAGAACCCCTAAAAGGCCCGGGGACGGCCAACTGTCCACATTGCGACTGGGCTGGGGATAACTCCCGACGCTATGTGGCGTCCGGGTCGATCGGCGGGCGCTCCCCCGGCTTGAGCGGTTCCGGCTGCTTGGCCTGGCTGGCCGCGT
The DNA here is from genome assembly GCA_049998055.1 of Amycolatopsis sp. cmx-4-37. GTDB lineage: Bacteria > Actinomycetota > Actinomycetes > Mycobacteriales > Pseudonocardiaceae > Amycolatopsis. The sequence continues at coordinate 120,699 of JAEBEK010000020.1, forward strand.
ACCCGTTCGAGCCGTTCGTCCCGTTGGAGCCGTTGGTGCCGCCCAGGTTCGGGCTGCCGTTCGTGATGCCCTTCAGGCCGAGCGGGTCCGCGTCGCCGTCGAACAGGTGCTGCGTCACCACCCGCTTCGGGTCGAAGTTGCGCAGCCCGCGCAGGTCTTCGAGCGGCTTGCGAAGCTGGTCGAACTCCGGGCCCATCTCCTCGCGGAGCTGTTCCCGCGCACCGGTCGCGAAGTCGCGGACCTTCTTCACGCTCTTCGCGAGCCAGGACGCCGCTTCGGGAAGCCGTTCCGGGCCGAGGATGAAGAGACCGGCGATGATGAGGACGAGGATTTCCCCCCATCCGACACTGTCGAACACCGTCTACCTCCGCTCGGAACCTACCCGCCCAGGGTACCCGCCCCGGCCCGCGCTCCGGCAGGCCGAACGCGGGAACTCAGTCGGAAGCCAGGGTTACGTCGACGACGAAGCTCGCTCCGTCGCGGACCAGCTGCACCGGGACGACCTGGCCGACGTCGTTGGCCCGCACCGCGACCGTCATCTCGGCCGAGTCCCGCACCAGGCGGCCGCCGATCTTCGTGATGACGTCGCCCTCCTTGATGCCGGCGTTCGCGGCCGGGCCGCCGGGCGCGACGTTCTTGACCTGCGCGCCCATGGTGGACGAGCCGGCGACGGTCGAGGAGGCGTTGATGCCGATGTCGGCGTGCTGGACCTTGCCGTCCTTGATCAGCGCCTTCGCGATCTTGACCGCGTAGTCGCTGGGGATGGCGAAGCCGATGCCGATGCTGCCGCCGTCCGCGCCCGAGGAGCGGATCGAGGAGTTGATCCCGACGAGCGCGCCGGTGGCGTCGACGAGCGCGCCGCCCGAGTTGCCGTGGTTGATGGCGGCGTCGGTCTGGATGGCTTCGTAGGTGACCGGCGGGGCGCCGTTGTCGCCGCCCGCCGTGATCGGCCGGTTGAGGGCGCTGACGATGCCGGCGGTCACGGAGTTCTGCAGCGCGAGCGGCGAGCCGATGGCCATCACGGTGTCGCCGACCTGCAGGTCCGAGGACTTGCCGATCTGCAGGACGGTCGGGTTGGTGACGTTGACCTTGACCACGGCGAGGTCGGTCTTCTGGTCGGAGCCGACGAGCTTGGCCTCGGTGCGGGTGCCGTCGATGAAGATGGCGGTGACCTTGACGCCGGGGTCGGCGCTCGCGGACGAGATGACGTGCTCGTTGGTGAGGATGTAGCCCTGCGGGTCGATCATGACGCCGGAGCCCTGCTCACCGGAGTCGGCGCCGGGCTTGAAGACCTCGAGCGAGACGACGGCGGGCGCGACGCGCTTGGCGATCTCGGCGACCGAGCCGGCGGGGCGTTCCTTGGCGGCCTCGGCTTCGGAGATGGTGGCGGAGCCGGTGAGCTCGCTGCCGGTGTCGGCGACCCACCAGCCGACGAGCCCCCCGAGCGCCCCGACGAGCAGGGCGACGACCCCGAGCAGGGCGAGCGCCTTCGGCTGCACGCGCCGCCCGAAGAGCACCTCGGGCAGGCTGAGCAGAGCGCCGGGCGGGCGTTTGGCGGGCTTTTCCTCGTCTTCGGCGGGCATCGCCGGGCCGGCGAGGACAGCGCCGGCGCCCGGATCGCGCCAGGGATCGCTGGTGCTGTTCCAGAGAGGCGGCTCTTGCTCCTTCGGCTCTCCGGTGGCTTCACGCGGCCGCTCGAGCAGCACGCCCTCGGCCCCGGGCGGCCGCCGGAAGGCCTCGGCGAGCGACTCGGGAGCGGGCGGCGCGAGCCGGACGCCGTTGGACTTCTGCGGGGAGTAGAGCTGGTCGAACGCCCCGTCGACCCCACTCGGCCGGCCGAAGACGGCAGCCTGCGCCGGATCGACGGCGGGCCGCGCGAGCGGCCGCGGACCCAGCCGGTCGGCATCGCGCGCGCCGGGCTGCTCGGGATTCTCGTTCGGCTCGGTCATCATTCCCCGGTGCAGAAGATCAGGTGGCTGGGCGTGACGATACCCAAGCCGAGTGCTCCGAGTCTGCCGGTACGTCAGTGAAATGGCTGTTGCTTGGGAGGGTTGTCCCCAGGGGGCGGGCAATGTGGACAAACCGGCGGCTCAGCCGCTGATCAGGGCTTTCCGTCGGAGCGTGGTCGCGCCACCGAGGTGTCTTGAACGACTCGTTCACCTCGTCCGACGACATGAACGAGTCTTTCAAGACGTCCGGCCGACAGCGTGAGTCAGCCCAAGCTCTACGCAAAAGGCGAAGGCCGCCACGAGGAGCCCCTCATGGCGGCCTTCGCGGGAAACAAGTCTCAGCGGATCCCCGCCGGCACCGCCGCCGGGGAGCTCACCGGCGTCGACGTCGGGACCATCTGCGGCGGCACCGCCATCTGGGCCGGCAGCAGGTTCGCCGGCTGCGGCGCTCCGCCGCTCGTCTCCGGGCTGCCGTCACCGCTGTCCGCGGTCGTCCCCACCAGGGCCAGCGCGCTCAGCACCAGTCCGGACACCACCACGCCGGCCCCCTGCGCCGCGCGGCGCTTGAACCGGCCGCCGCCCAGGACGTTCGGGGACTGGCCCAGCGGCGCCGTTGATCCCAACGGCGCGACACCACCCAGGACCCCCGTGTCGCGCAGCCCCGCGACCCGGTCCGGGCGCTGGACCGCGACCAGCTGGCCGTCGGCCGTGATGGCCAGGTTGTCCGGCGCGCTCGGCAGGTCCGTGTGCTCCGGGATCGACTGCAGGCTCGCCAGGAACCCCGCCGACATCGACGGCGCCCCCGCGCGGCGGATCGCGTCCACCGTCTGGCGCTGGGCGCGCACTTCGGCGGCGCACGCCGCGCAGCGCGTGATGTGCGACGCCGCGCGATCGCGGGCGCCGTGCGAAAGCTCCCCGTCGACGAACGCCACCACGGCGTCCGGCAGCAGGTGCGACTCGGGGAGTCCCCAGCCTCGGGGTGCGGTCATACCGACACCTTCGCAGACTCCGCGGCGTGAGCGCGCCGACGCTCCAGCGACGCGCGCAGCGCCTGACGCCCGCGGTGGATGCGGCTGCGGACGGTGCCCAGCTTGACACCGAGCGTCGCGCCGATCTCTTCGTACGAGAGCCCTTCGACGTCGCACAGCACCACAGCGGCGCGGAATTCCGGCGGCAGCTCGTCGAGCGCGGCCTGCAGGTCCGGGTCCAGGTGCGTGTCGGAGAAGACCTGCTCGGGGCTCGGGTCGTCGCCCACGATGCGGTCGGTGTCCTCGGGCAGGCCTTCCATCCGCACGCGCGAGCGGCGGCGGGCCATGTCGAGGAAGAGGTTGGTGGTGATCCGGTGCAACCAGCCCTCGAAGGTGCCGGGCTTGTAGGACGCCAGCGACCGGAAGACCCGGATGAAGGTCTCCTGGGTGAGGTCCTCGGCGTCGTGCGCGTTGCCGGTCAGGCGGTAGGCGAGCCGGTAGACCCGGTCGCTGTGCTCGCGGACGACCTCGTCCCAGGACGGCGGCGTCCAGGCCGCCTCGTCCAGGGACACGGGCTGAGCCGCGTCGGCGTCGTTATCGGCAACGGCGTTCTGCATCGCGGGAGCAGGCACCTCCATCTGTGTTTCTCCTGTCTGCTCCACCCAACGCGGGCTGTGGCCACGGTGTTCCCCGTGCGCTTGGTTTTCAGTCTGTCCGGGCTCCTTATGGTTCTAGTGAGACTGGACTGAGAGCAGGCTGAGAACTTCTCCCGGGGTGCTTACCAGGGAGCCTGCGCGGATTTATCGACAACCAACGCTAACCTCCGTGCGTGAACACGCCCACCCCTGCGGCCGCCCCGGCCGACTCCGGGTTCGTCGACGGGTACCTGCCCGACGACGAGGTGCTGGCTTCGGCGCGCGCACGGGCCGACGACCTGGGCTGCAGCTCGCTGAGCGCGGGCGCGGGCGCGACCCTGCGCTTCCTGGCCGCGACGCTGTGCGCGAAGGCGGTCGTCGAGGTCGGCACGGGTGCCGGGGTGAGCGGGCTGAGCCTGCTGCGCGGCATGGCCCCCGACGGCATCCTGACCTCGATCGACGTCGAGCCGGAGTACCAGCGAGCGGCGCGCGCGACGTTCCGCGAGGCCGGCTACGCGCCGGGCCGGACGCGCCTGATCGTCGGGCGCGCGCTGGACGTGCTCCAGCGGCTGACGCCGGGCGGCTACGACCTGGTGTTCGTCGACTCGGCGCACATCGAGTACCCGGGCTGCTACGAGCTGGGCGTATCGCTGCTGCGGCGCGGCGGGATCATCGCGTTCCACAACGTGCTGGCCGGCGGCCGCGTGATCGACCCGTCCCACCGCGACCCGGAGACCCTCGCGCTGCGCGAGGTGGCGAGGGCCTTCCGCGAGGACGAACGCCTGGTCCCGGCCCTGTTGCCGGTGGGTGGCGGGCTGCTGGTCGCGGCGGCGATCTAGGAGTCGTCCACAGGTTCCCCCTGCTGTGGACAACTCACCGCTAGCGACGGGTTGTGTCGGTGGGTGCCGATAGACTGGAGCGGGGACGCCCCCCAGGGACGGGCGGGGGCTGTCCCTGGGGGAGCGACGTTTCCGCTGATCGGCTGTCGGCAGCTCGGATCAGAGCGCCGGCCGAGCGAAGCGGCCAGGTGCCGATGCCGATTTCGGTGCGCTCAACGCACCAAAATCGGCATTGGGTTTCCCGACTCGACACGTACCGCCCCCGATCCCCGCTCTCGCCCACCGGAAGGGCCCGGCGGGTTCGGGCGAGCGCGCTGGGGGCGCCGGTGCGCCGATCGAGGAGTGGTCGCGCGACTGCGACGGCATGAACGACTCGTTCACCTCGCCGGACGTCATGAACGACCCGTTCATGACGTCCGGACCGCCGCCACCACGAACCCGGCCACTCCACCCGACGCCGTCAGAGAGTGCCCCGTGGCCGGCCCGGCTCAGCCCGCGTTCACCAGCTCGCGTCGGCCCTCCCGCGCCGGAGCCGTGCCCACCCCGACCGCGGCCGCCGCCAGGAGCAACCACGCCGTCACCAGCGCGATCAGCCACGGCCAGCCCGCGTGCCCGTACACCCCCGCCCCCGCCGCGCCGCCGACGCTGCTGCCCAAGTAGTACGTCGCCGTGTACATGCCGCCCACCTGGCCGCGCGCGTTCTCGGGGGCGTCGGCCGCCGCCCAGCCGTTCGCGACCGCGTGCGCCGCGAAGAACGCGCACGTCAGCACCAAGAACCCCGCGATCACCAGCGGCAATGAGTCCGGCAGCGTCAGCGCCGCGCCGACGGCCGTGAGCAGCAACGCGCCGATCAGCGCGCGGCGCCTGCCCACGCGTGCCACCAGCCGGCCGGCCGCCGCGGACGACACCGAGCCGGTCGCGTAGGCCAGGAAGACCAGCGAAGCGATCGCCGGCGACAGGTCCAGCGGCTCGCCGGTCAGCCGGAACCCGGCCGCGTTGTAGAGCGCGACGAACGAGCCCATCGCGAGCAGCGCGACGGCGTACTGGGCGAGCAGTACCCGCTTGCTCACCGCTGTGACCAGCCCGCGGGCGACGGCGCGGAGCTGCGCGTCGCCGCGTGGGCGCGTCCCGGGAGGCAGCGTGACGACCGTGATCGCCGAACAGATCGCGCCCACGCCCGCGACGACGAACAGCGCGCCGCGCCAGCCGAGCGGCCCGGCGGTGAACCCGCTGGCCAGCCGGCCGAGCATGCCGCCGATCGTGTTGCCCGCGATCATCGCGCCGACCGCGGCGGCGACGCCCGCGCGGCCGAGGCGTTCGGCCAGGTAGGCGGCCGCGACGCCGGGGAAGCCGGCGATGGCGACGCCTTGGAGGGCGCGGAGGACGAGCAGCGCCGGGTACGTCGGCATCAGCGGCAGCAGCAGCCCGAAGACGACGGACGCGATCACCGACGTCAGGACCACCGGCCGCCGGCCGATCACCTCGGACAGCGCGGCGATCGGCAGGACGGCGATGGCGAGCGCGCCGGTCGCGACGCTGACCGCGAGCGCCGCGCCGCCGGGGTCGAGGTGGTACTGCGCGGCGAGCTGGGGCAGCACCGGCTGCGGCGCGTACAGCAGGGCGAAGGAGGAGATCCCGGCCGCGGCGACGGCGGTCTTGACTCGACGCGTGGAAGTCACCACTCGAAAGTAAGCAGCACTAACCAATACGTCTAATGCACCAAGCTGGCAGGATTGATGCGATGACGTATGACTCGCTGTCGGCGCAGGTGGCGCCGCACCTGCCGCTGCTCGCCGCGCTGCGCGAGACGAGGAACGTCACACGCGCGGCCGAACTATTGGGCGTCCCGCAGCCGACGGTGAGCCGCCGCCTCGCGGCGCTGGCCGACGCGCTGGGGGCGCCGCTGACCGTGCCGGACGGCCGCGGCATCCGCCTCACACGCGCGGCCGAACTGCTGGCCGAAGCGGCCGAGCGCGGCCTGGCGGCGGTGGACACCGGCGTCCGGCTGGCGCGCGAGGAGGTGGCGCCGGAGTCGGGGCACGTCGTGCTGGGGTTCCTGCACCTGCTCGGGCGGTCGCTGGTGCCTTCGCTGCTGCGCGGGCACCGGGCGCGGTACACGGGGGTGCGGTTCACGCTGGTCCAGGGTTCGCGGCAGGAGATGCTGGACCGCCTGGCGGGCGGCGAACTGGACCTGGCGCTGCTGGCCCCGCTGCCCGCGGCGCCTTCGCTGGCCACGGCGGGTTTGGTGGACGAGGAGATCCTGCTGTCGGTCCCGGCGGGCCACCACCTGGCGGGCCGGGAGTCGGTGCGGATGACGGAGCTGGCCGGCGAGGAGTTCGTGCTCCTGGAGCCGGGGTACGGGGTCCGGACGCTGACGGACGAGCTCTGCGCGGCGGCGGGCTTCACCCCGCGGATCGCGTTCGAGGGCCAGGAATCGGACACGGTCCGGGGGCTGGTGGCGGCGGGGCTCGGGGTGGCGCTGCTGCCGCGGTTCGGGCCGGGGACGCCGGCCGGGGTGGCGGAAGTGCCGTTGGAGCCGCGGCCGTACCGGACGATCGGGCTGGTGTGGCGGGCCGACGAGCCGATAACCCCGGCGGTCACCGGCTTCCGCGACCACGTGCTGACGACGGCGGCCAAGCGCTGAGGCCATCCCCCACCCGTCCCTGGGGGGCGTCCCCGCTCCAGTCTATCGGCTCCCACCGACGCAACCCGGCGCAAGCAGCGAGTTGTCCACAGACCCGCTGGCCCTGTGGACAACGACGAAACCCCAGCTCAGCCGAGCGGAACCGGGCTCAGGCCAGCGAAGCCGCCAGCTCCACCAAAGTCCGGGCCGCGAACCCCGTCGCGCCCGGCACCACCTCGTCGTAGTTCTTCTCCGATCGCGCCGGCCCCGCGATGTCCAGGTGCGCCCACGGCAGCCCCGCCGTGAACTCGCGCAGGAACAGCGCCGCCGTGATGCCGCCCGGGCCCGCCGGGGTCTGGCGGACGTCGCCGAACTCGCCGCGGACGTTCTCCGCGTAGTCCTCCACCAGCGGCATCCGCCACCACGCCTCGCCCACGCGCGCGCCCGCGGCGGCAACCGAAGCAGCCAAAGCGTCGTCCGTGGCGAACAGCCCGCCCGTGCGCAGACCCAGCGACACCTTCATCGCGCCGGTCAACGTCGCCGCGTCCACCACCAGGTCCGGGGAGTAGCGGCGAATTCCGTACGCCAGCGCGTCGGCCAGGACCATGCGGCCCTCCGCGTCCGTGTTGCCGACCTCGGTCGTCTTGCCGCCGTAGTGCCGGACGATGTCGCCCGGCCGGTACGCCGATCCCGACACGTGGTTCTCCGCCGCCGGCACCAGCGCCGTCACGCGCACCGGCAGGCCCAGCGCCGCGATGCCGCGGATCGCCGCGATCACCGCCGCGCCGCCCGCCATGTCCGTGCGCATCAGGTGCATGCCGTCGGCCGGCTTGATCGACAGGCCGCCCGTGTCGAACGTGATGCCCTTGCCCACCAGCAGCAGGTGCTTCGCCGCCCTCGACGGCTTGTACGTCATCTCGATCAGCCGCGGCGGCCGCGCCGAACCGCCGCCGACCGCCAGGACGCCGCCGAAACCCTGCGTCTCCAGCCACTTCTCGTCGTGGATCGCCACTTCGACGCCCGGGCCGGCCACCCGGGCCGCGGTCTCCGCGAGCCACGCCGGGGACTTCACGTTGGACGGCGTGTTCGCGAGGTCGCGCGTCAGCGCCGTCGACGCGGCCAGCACCGACGCGCGCGAAACGAGCGTCGTGAACGAGGGAACCGCCCGGTCGTGCGCCACCAGCCGCACCGTCCGGACCGCCGGCGATGGATCCGCACCCGTCACCTTGAACCGGTAGCCGCCGAGCAGCAGCCCCAGCGCCAGCTCCGCCACGTGCTCGCCGGAAGCCTCCTCCGGCAGCACCAGCTGCACCGCGCGGAACGCCTTGCCGCCGTGGTCGACGTCGTCGGCCAAGCCCGCGTTCACCGCGCGGACCAGCGCCGCGCCCGCCTTCCGGTACTGCTTCGGCTCGCCGTCGCCCAGGCCCGCGACCCAGCGGGCTTCGCCGGCGGGGACCGTCTGGACGTCGCCCGCCTTGCCGGTGATCCGGACGCCGCCGATCTCCAGCGGCTCGGACTCGACGTCGGCGGCGGGTGCGGTCACCAGCCGGGCCGTCGGGGCGCCGCGACGGAGGTCGCCCGCCACCTCGATGTCGAGCAGACTGGTCGGAACGGGGGGTAGCGGATTACGCACAGTGAGCAACCTTCGGGCGCAGAGGAACCGCGACCCCGGCCTCCGAAGGGAGACCGGGGTGCGACGGAAGGACGGTTCGGGGGGATCGGCTAGCCGGTGACCTCCGCCAAAGCGGCGCCGAGGTCCTTCGCTTCTTCCGCGGAAAGTTCGACGACGAGTCGCCCACCACCCTCGAGCGGTACGCGCATCACGAGGCCCCGCCCCTCCTTAGTCACTTCGAGGGGACCATCTCCGGTCCGGGGCTTCATGGCCGCCATAGCGTGCTCCCTCCGTCTCAACCGGCGCGCCCGGGTCGCGCTCGCGTGAAAGCCAGCCGGGTCTGGTGTCCATTGTCCCTCATCAGCGGCCGGGCGCATCAGCGGACCGATCTTTTGCTGCCGTATCGGTGCTGGTATGCGGCTCGCGGGGGGTGGAGACTGTCGGACGACCGATGTTTCCGCGCAAGGAGAAGACGTGACCACATCCGACGTCCTGCTGACCGCCGACGCCGACGGGGTGCGCACCCTCACCCTCAGCCGGCCGCAGGCGTACAACTCGCTGACCGTCGAGCTGAAGGAAGCACTGCTCGCGGCGCTGCGCGAGGCGGCGGACGACGAAGCCGTCCGCGCGGTCGTGCTGACCGGATCCGGCAAGGCTTTCTGCGCCGGCCAGGATCTGAAGGAGCACGTGGGGCTGCTCCAGGCGGGTGACCCCGCCCCACTACACACGGTGAAGGAGCACTACAACCCGATCGTCCAGGCGATCGTGTCGATGGAGAAGCCGGTGATCGCGGCGATCAACGGCACCGCCGCCGGCGCGGGGGCCGCCTTCGCCTACGCCAGTGACCTGCGGATCGCCGCCGAATCGTCGTCGTTCCTGATGGCGTTCGCCAACGTCGGGCTCGGCCCGGACTCGGGCGCGTCCTGGACGCTGCAGCGACTGGTCGGCTACGGCCGCGCCGCCGAGCTGATGCTGCTGGCCCGGACCGTCGACGCGGCGGAGGCGCTGCGGCTCGGCCTGGTCGGCGAAGTCGTGCCGGACGAAGAGCTGCCGGCCCGCGCCCAGCAGGTCGCGGCGAAGCTGGCGAACGGGCCGACCGTCGCCTACGCGAAGATCAAGAGCGTGCTCAACCTGGCGGCGCAGTCGACGTTCGAGGAAGCGCTGGCCGCCGAGGACGCCGCCCAGACCGCGCTCGGCGCGACCGCCGACCACAGCGAGGCCGTCGAGGCCTTCGTCGGCAAGCGCAAGCCGGACTTCCAGGGCAAGTGACCGTCGTGAGTGAGAAACAGTGTTCTAGCCCTGTTTCTCACTCACGACCCGCCCGGAAGCAGCCGGAGACGTGGTCGTCGACCATGCCGGTGGCCTGCATCAGCGCGTAGCACGTGGTCGGGCCGAGGAAGACGAACCCGCGCTTCTTCAGCTCCTTCGCCATCGCCTTCGACTCGTCGGTGATGGCGGGGACGTCGGCCATCGTCTTCGGGCGGCGATGAGACGAAGGCGCGAACGACCACAAGAGGTCGTCCAACGGCGTGTCCAAAGAAGCGATCGCCTGCGCGTTCTTGATCGCCGCCAGGATCTTCGCCCGGTTCCGCACGATCGACGCGTCCTGCATCAGCCGCTCGACGTCGGCGTCGCCGAACTTCGCCACCTTCACCGGCTTGAACTGCTTGAACGCCTTCCGGAACCCCTCCCGCTTGCGCAGGATCGTGATCCACGAAAGCCCGGACTGGAACGACTCGAGGCACAGCCGCTCGTACAGCTCGTCTTGCCCGTGCAGCGGCACGCCCCACTCTTCGTCGTGGTACGACGCGTAGTCCGGAGTCGAATTGCCCCAGCTGCACCGCGCGACGCCGTCGGCGCCGAGAAGCTCACTCATCCCCACCCACCGAATAGTCCTCCGCGAACCGCGCGAACCGCCGCAGCGACTGGCGCACCCCCAGTGCGAACGCCGGCCGCACCACCGGCCAGCCGAGCTTCCCCAGCGGCCCGAACGGCAGCCGCAGGTGCTCGGCCCAGACGAACGTCGAGCGCGTCGCGCCCTTGGGCACCACCTGGAACACGCCGGTGCCCTGCACGAGGCTGCCGAGGTGGCGGACCCCGCACCGCACCGGCGGCTCCCAGCTGGTGATCTCCATCGTGTCGGTGAAGCCGATGCCGGCCACGCCGGTGAACGCCGCCAGCCGCGACCCGACGCTGCGGCCGTTGCCCTCGACGACCTCGACCTCGGTGCCGAGCATCCACTCGCCCTGGCGCGTCCAGTCCGTCAGCGCGAGCCAGGTCGTCCCGGCCGGCGCGCGGACGTCGACCGACAGGATCAGATCCGTCACTGGGCGCCTTCGGGCGAGCTCTCCCGCTCGCGTTCGCGCTGCTCCAGCTCAGCGACCCGGGTGCGCAGCTCGTCGAGCTCGACGCCGAGGCGCCGCATCACCCAGTCCACTTCGGACATCTTGTAGCCGCGCAGCACCAGCTGGAACCGGACGTCGGTCAGGTCCTCGCCGGTGATGTCCTCGGCGGGCAGCCGCGTGGGCGAGCTGCCCGGCGGCAGCGGGGCGAGCTCCTCACCCCGGCCGAAGACCACGGCGGCGAGCAGGAACACCACGGCGGCCACCAGCAGCATGACTACGAGGTAGATCAGCGCGGTCGTCACGCGACGATCGTGGCATACCCGCCCCACGATCGTCTCGCGAGCACGACGAGCCGCAGCGAAAGCAGCACCCAGGCGACCATCAGCAAGGCGCACGGGACGCTCAGGAACAGCCTCGACGCGTCCACGAACCCGGTCGTGCTGATCAGCAAGCCGACGGAGGCGAGGTTGACGCCGACGGCGAGCGCGATGAGGACGCCGCAGAACCGGGCCAGCCCGGCGCCGTCCAGGCGACGGCTCAGCCAGCGGATGCCGAGCAGCGCGAGCACGCCGATCACCGGCACGACGAACACGGCGCCGTGGGTGACGTGCGTGACGACCTTGTACCACTCCGGCGTCGGCGTGGAGATCTTCGTCCACTCGCCGAAGGTGAGGATCCGGGCGTAGTCCCACGCGATCTGCATCGCCGGGACGCCGATGACGAGCTTCCACAGCGTGCGGACGCCGCCGAGCATGCCGAGCTCGGCCTGGTAGTCGCGGGCGACGACGGCCGCCGGGCCGAAGTCGGCGACCGCGCGACGCTCGGCGTCCTCGGCGGACCGGCCGCCCGCGCGGTAGGCGTCGGCGGCGTCGTTCAGGCCGTCGCGGGCCTCTGCGAGCAGGTCGGCCTTGAAGCGGCCGCAGCCGTGCAGCCGCCGGTCGAGCTCCCCCAGGTACTCGTCGATCATGCGCCCAGTACTCCCCCGATGACCGTGGTGAACTCCCGCCATTCGGTGCGTTCGGCGGCCAGGGCCTGCTCGCCGGAGCGGGTGAGGCGGTAGGTGCGGCGCTTGCGGCCGGACACGACGTCCCACTCGCTGCTCAGCCAGCCGGCCCGCTCGAGCCGCCGCAGCGCCGGGTAGACGGTGCCGGTGGGCAGGTCGAGCGCGCCGTCGCTGCGCAGCTGGAGCGCCTCGATGATCGCGTAGCCGTGCAGCTTCCGGCCGTCGAGCACGGCCAGGAGCAACGCGTCGAGGTGCCCGCGCAAGGTGTCCGCCTTCATGAGTACGCAGTCTACACGTCGACTGGCTACATGTAGGCAGTCTATGTGTAGCCTGGCTACATGAACGCACTCCCGATCGCGAGACTCCAGTTCGCGACGACGACCTCGTTCCACTTCTTGTTCGTGCTGCTCACCCTGGGGCTGGTCACGCTGGTGGCCGTGATGCAGACGCGCTGGACGCTCGGCGGCAAGCCCGAACTGCTGCGGATGACGCGCTTCTGGGGCCGGCTCTACGTCATCAACTACGCGCTGGGGATCGTCACCGGCATCGTGATGGAGTTCCAGTTCGGGCTGACCTGGACCGGGCTGTCCGCCTTCGCCGGCGACGTCTTCGGCGCGCCGCTGGCCATCGAGACGCTGGTCGCGTTCTTCCTCGAGTCGACCTTCCTCGGCCTGTGGATCTTCGGCTTCGGGCGCATGCCCCCGTGGCTGCACCTGACGCTGACCTGGCTGGTCACGCTGACCGCGTACGCGTCGGCGCTGTTCATCATGCTGGCCAACTCGTTCCTGCAGAACCCGGTCGGCAGCCGGCTCGAAGGCGGCACCCTGCGCCTCGACGACTTCGGCGCGCTGTTCTCGAACCCGGCGCTGATCGCGTCGCTGCCGCACGTGCTCAGCGCGGCGCTGGTGACCGGCGGGTTCTTCGTGGTCGGCGTCAGCGCGTACCACTTCCTGAAGCGCACCACCGAGGTCGAGTTCTTCCGCCGGTCGATGCGGATCGGCGTGGTCACGGCGCTCGTCGGCTCGATCTTCGTGGTCAACCAGGGCTTCGCGCAGTTCGGCGAGCTCAAGACGTACCAGCCGGACAAGCTCGGGATGGGCGCGGTCGGCGTGCCGCTGGGCGCCATGATCGGGCTCGGGTTCGTCATGTTCCTCTGCGCGATCCTCGGCACGCTGCTGCTGGTCCGGAACTGGCTCACGAAGGCGCGGTTCCTGCACTACCTGATGGTCGCGGCGATCCCGTTGCCGTTCCTCGCGGCGATCGCCGGCTGGCTGGTGCGCGAGCTCGGCCGCCAGCCGTGGCTGGTCTGGGGGAAGCTGCGCACCGCGGACGCGATCGCGGACGTCCCCGCCTGCCAGATCCTGTTCTCCTTCATCGCTTTCTCACTGCTGTTCGCCGCGCTCGCGGTCGCCGACTGGGTGCTCATGGCGCGCGTCGCCAAGCGCGGCCCGGAGCCGGTCGGCGACCCCGAAGACCCCACTGCGCCCGCCGAGCTGCCCGTCCTGAGCGGAGTCTGACCGATGGTGACCTTCTTCTGGTGCCTGCTGGGCCTGTTGACCTGCGGGTACTTCGCGCTGGCGGGGTACGACTACGGCGTCGGCATGTTGCTGCCCGCGTTCGAGGCCGACGAGCGGCGGCGACGGCAGACGCTCGGCGCGCTCGGGCCGTTCTTCCTGGCCAACGAGGTGTGGCTGGTGGCCGCGGTCGGCGTGCTGTTCGGCGCGTTCCCGCACCTGGAGGGCAAGGTGTTCGCCGGGCCGTACGTCCTGGTCGTGACGCTGTTGCTCGGCCTGGTCACGTTCACGGCGTCGATGCAGCTGCGCAGCCGCCGCCCGGACGCGCGGCGCGGCGCCTGGACGGCGGGCATCGTCGGCGGCGCGCTGGTGACGGCGCTGTCGTGGGGCCTGTTCCTCGGCAACCTGGTGCTGGGTCTGCCGCCGACCGGTGACGTCCTCGCGTTCTTCAACCCCTACGCGGTGTTGTGGGGGCTCGGGTTCGTCGCGCTGTTCTGCCTGCAGGGCGCGGCGTTCCTCGCCGTGCGGGCGCCGGCGGAGCTGACCGGCCGCGCGGTGCGGCTGGCGCGCGCTTTCTCGGCCCCCGTGTCGGCTTTCCTCGTGATCGCGACGGCGTGGGGCTTCTTCGCGCTTTCCGGCGGCACCGCGCTCGGCGTGGGTGTGGTCGTGCTGACGTTCGCCGCCTTCGCCGTCTTCCGGCTGGCGTTGGCGGCGCGGCGGTTCCGGGTGGCGCTCGTCGGGTCGATGGTGCTTTCGGCGTGCCCGGCGCTGCTCACCGGCACGCTGCGGTTCCCGACGGTGCTCGTGTCCTCGACGTCCACGCTGACCGTCGAGGAGGCGGCGACGGCGTCCGGGACGTTCGCGGTGCTGGCCTGGTTCGCCGGGCCGGCGGTGCTGGTGCTCCTGGTGGTGCAGTGGCTGACGTGGCGCGCGCACCGGCATCCGCTCGACCAGCGCTCGCTGCTGCACTTCTAGGAGCCGTCGTGCCCGCTCTGCCCGGACTCCGGCGATACCTCGTTCTTTTGGGCACGCTCGGAGTGCTCTCCGCCGTTCTGGTGGTGCTCCAGGCCGAAGGACTCGCCACGCTGCTCACCGGCGGCGGGGTTTCGCTCTTGCTGGTCGCGGCCATCGCGTCGCGGTTTCTGGTCTCCTGGGGCCACGGCGTCCTCAGTGGACGGTTCGCGGCGTCGGTCCGCGGCGGCCTGCGACGGCGGCTGCTCGGCTCGTCTTCCGATCGCGCCGGGGTCGTCGCCACGCAGGTCACGCGTGGTGTCGACGCGACGGACAGCTACCTGAGCGGGTACCTGCCGTCGCTGGTGGTGTCGGTGGTGGTGCCGATCGCGGTGATCGTGCGGCTGTTCACGACGGACGTCGTGTCGGCGCTGGTGGTCACGGCGACGCTGCCGTTGATCCCGGTGTTCGCGATCCTCGTCGGGAAGCACACGGCGGCGCGGACTTCGCGGCAGTGGTCGCTGCTCTTGAAGCTGGGCGGGCACTTCCTCGACGTCGTCCGGGGACTGGAGACGCTTCGGGTCTTCGGACGGGCGTCGGCGCAGGCTTCGACGGTCCGGTCGATGGCTTCCGCCCACGCCGACGCGACTTTGAAGACGCTCCGGGTCGCTTTCCTGTCTTCTCTCGTGCTGGAACTGGTCGCGACGACGTCGGTGGCGCTGGTCGCGGTGCCGGTCGGGTTCCGGCTGCTCGCCGGTGGCCTGGACGCTCGGACGGCGATGCTGATCCTGGTGCTGGCGCCGGAGGCGTACTTGCCGTTGCGAGCTGCCGGGGCGAAGTTCCACGCTGCGGCGGAGGGGTTGACGGCGTTGCGGGAGGCCCTTTCCGTGCCGGTGGTTCCTGCTCTGTCGGGCGCTCGTTGTCGTCGCCGGGGCGCGCCTTCTTTGGTTCTCGAGCGGGTTTCGGTTTCCTACTCCGGGATGCCAGCTCTGTCCGATGTGGACTTGATGGTACCCGCCGGGACGCGGGTGGCTTTGATCGGACCGAGCGGGTCGGGGAAGAGCACTTTGCTGGCGGTGCTGCTGGGATTCGTGCCGCCTTCTTCGGGGCGGGTCCTGGTCGATGGCGTGGACTTGCGTTTGTTGTCCCCTTCGGACTGGCTGGCCGACGTGGCGTGGGTACCGCAGCGGCCGACCCTGTTCCGGGGATCGTTGGCTTCGAACATCTCGCTGGGTACTTCCGCCGACTTTTCGGCGGCGGCCCGCGCGGCGGCGCTGGATTCCGTGGCGGCGGGGTTGCCTTCGGGGTACGCGACTCCGGTCGGCGAACTGGGCGAGGTCTTGTCGGCGGGGCAACGGCAGCGGGTGGGGCTGGCCCGGGCGTTGGCGCGGACTTCGGCGGGGTTGGTGCTGCTGGACGAACCGACGGCCCGGCTGGACGCCCGCACGGAAGCGGCGGTGCTGTCGGCAACCCGGCGACTGCTGCCGGGCCGGACGGCGGTGCTGGTCGCGCACCGCCCGGCGCTGGTTTCCCTGGCGGACCGGGTGGTCGAGCTGCGGGACGGCCGGGTGTGCGAGGAGGTGGCGGTCTGATGCCTTTGTCAAGTTTTCTGTCCACAGGGGGCCAGTTGTCCACAGATCGCCGAGCGGGGCTTCTTCGAGGCCCGGCGCCGGTAGGATGGGACCGGGGACGCCCCCCGGGACGGGTGGGGGCTGCGCGGGGGGTCTGGGGAGTGTCCGCAAAGGATTTTTTCCGCCTTCTCCGCGCCGCTCTTCTCGGTGCTGGGGCCGAACTCGCCGCTCTGGCCCTCATGGCCACCGCCGCCTGGCTGCTCCTGCGCGCCGCCGAACGGCCGCCGCTCGGCGCCCTCACCGTCGCCATCGTCGGCGTCCGGGCCTTCGCCCTTCTGCGCGGTGGCCTGCGGTACGCCGAACGGCTCGCCGGCCACGACGTCGTCCTGCGGTGGCTCAGCGCCCTTCGCGCCCGTGTCTACCAAGCCCTCGCCCCCGGCAGGCGCTACTCCGGCGGCGACCTCGTCACCCGGCTCGTGTCCGATGTGGACGCTCTGCAGGACGCTGTCCTGCGGTGGCTGCTGCCCGCCGGCGTCGCCGGGCTCGTCGGGAGCGTCGCCGTGGCCGTCACCGCCACCGCGTCGGGACCAGCCGCCGTCGCGCTCGGCGGTGGGCTGCTCGTCGCCGGGGTTCTGCTGCCGTGGCTGGTCATTCGGCTGACCAGCACGGCTGCCCGAGTAGACGCTCCGAAGCGGGCCGAACTCGCCGAACGGGCCGTCGAACTCGTCACCGGGTACCGCGAACTCGTCGCCGCCGGCGCCCTGGCGCAAACCCGCGCACGAGCCACCGCCGTCGTCGATCAGCTCGCAGGCACTGAACGCGCCACGTCGGGCAAGACCGCCCTGCTCACTGCCGCCGGCACGCTCGTCCAGCTCGCCACCACCGCCGCCGTCGCGCTGCTCGTGCACGCCTCCGTGCCCTGGACCGCCGCCCTCACCCTGGCCGCCATGACCACCTTCGAGGTCGTCCTCCCGCTGATCGGCGCCGCCCGGCGCGTCCCCGAGATCCGCGCCTCCGCCGCTCGCGTGCGAGCAGTGCTCTCCGAACCCGCGAAGCCGCGAGGCTCCCGAACAGTCCGAAGTGGACACATCACGCTCCGGGGAGCCGGCGTCCGGTACCCCGGCCGGGCGCCCGCGGTGCGGGACGTCGACCTCGACCTCCCGCCCGGCAAGCGCGTCGGGATCCTCGGCCCCAGCGGTGCCGGCAAGACGACCCTGCTCCGGCTCCTCCTCGGCCTCGAAACCCCCACGGACGGCCAGGTCCTCCTCGACGGCCACCCGCTCGCCGACTACGTCGACCTGCCGAACCACGTGAGCGGGGCCCTCGCCGACGCCCACGTCTTCCACACGACCGTCCGCGAAAACCTCCTGCTCGCCAAGCCGGACGCCACCGACGAAGAACTCCAAGAAGCCTGCGCGACCGCCGATTTCGACCTAGACCTCGACCGCGACACCGGTCCGGACGGCGACGCGCTCTCCGGCGGTCAACGCCAGCGGCTGATCCTCGCCCGCGCGGTCTTGGCCGCGCCCAAAGTCCTGGTCCTCGACGAGCCGGTCGAAGGCCTCGACCCCGCCCACGGCGACGCCGTCCTGAAGCGCGTTCTGGCGAAGGCGCGAGGCACGGTCGTCCTGGTGACGCACCGCCCCGAGCACCTCGAGGGCTTCGACGAGGTCCTCACCCTCGAGGACGGGCGAGCACTTCCCGCATCGGCGGCCGGTCCGCGACCCGGACCTCGGTGACGTCCGGCAGCCACTCCTCGTCGACCTGCACGAACTGCGTGAACGGCGCGTCCGCGGCCGGGACCCCGCAGCGCGAAAGCGCCGTGCCCAGGATCTGCCGGGACATCGCGCCCAGCTGCCGCAACGACCGGTTCCGGTGCTTGCGGACGCCGAGGTTGACCTGCGCGAGCCCGTCGAGGCCGTAGCGCGCCTCGGCGTCGAGCAGCAGGCCGATTTCGACGCCGTACCCGGCGGCGAACGGCACCGACTCCAGGAACTCGCGCGTGCCCGCGTACTCGCCGCCGAGCGGCTGGACCAGTCCGCCGAGCGAGGGGCGCAGCGCCGAAAGCACCGGCCGCGCCAGCAGCTCGGTGACGCGGCCGCCGCCCGTGCTCTCCAGCCGCAGCGGACGACGGTAGAAGCCCTTGACCAGGTGGACGCCGCTTTCGGACACCAGCGGCCCGAGCAGCGAAGGCACGAACGCGGGGTCCGGGTCGACGAGGTCGGAGTCGAGGAACACGACGATGTCGCCGCTGGTCGCGGCCAGCGACCGCCACAGCACCTCGCCCTTGCCCGGCACCGGCGGCAGGTCCGGCAGCACGTCCTCGCGGCGGACCACCCGCGCGCCCGCGGCCGCGGCGGTTTCCACCGTCGCGTCCGTGGAACCCGAGTCCAGGACGATCAGCTCGTCGACGACGCTGCCGACGAGCGGCCGCACCGACGCGACGACGTCACCCACGGTCCGCTCTTCGTCCAGTGCCGGTAGCACCACCGAAACCGTGCGGTCACCCTTCGCGGTCACGATGTCCCCGGGCGTCCACCCGGGCTCCTGCCACGTACGCCGCTCGAACCAACTCACGAGTAGCGATCGTGCCATGCTGAGGGTCACCGCACCGAGGAGGAGGACCACTTGATCGCGCTGCTTGTCCGGTTCGTGCTGGGACCGCTGGCCAGGGCGGTGTACCGGCCCGAGGTGCACGGCGTGGAGAACGTGCCCACGACGGGCGCGGTGATCCTGGCGGCCAACCACCGCGCCGCGCTCGACACCGGCGTGATCACGTTCGCGACACCGCGGCAGGTCAAGTTCCTCGGCAAGGCGGAGTACTTCACCGGCAAGGGCGTCAAGGGCAAGCTGATGGCCGGGTTCGTCGGCGGGCTCGGCTACATCCCGGTCGAGCGCGGCAACGCCCAGGCCGGGCTGGCCGCCCTCGAAGCGGCGCGCAAGGTGCTCGACGCGGGCGGCGTCTTCGCGATCTACCCCGAGGGCACGCGCTCCCTCGACGGTCGGCTGCACCGCGGCCACACCGGCGTCGCGGCGCTGGCCCTGGCGACGGGGGCGAAGGTGGTGCCGGTCGCGCTGACCGGCACCGAGAAGCTCCAGCCCGCGGGCAGGCGCGTCCCGCGCCCGGTGAAGATCGCGATCACGTTCGGCCCGCCGCTGGACTTCTCGCGGTACGAGGGCCAGGACTACTCGCCGGCGATCCGCCGGTCGGTCACCGACGAGGTGATGTACCAGATCCTGGAGATCTCCGGCCAGGAGTACGTGGACACCTACCACAAGCGGCCCAGCGAGGGCGTCGCCTAGTTCGCGATCCAGATCAGCGAACTGGTGAGATTCGCGAAGTCGTACTTCGGCGCCAGCGGCCCCCGCCAGTCGCGGCCGATCAGCAGCTTGCGACCCGCCTGGTAGTAGTTGTAGCCGATGTTCTCGTACAAGGCCCAGACGTTGTTCGTGCGGTTGTACGCGTACTGGAACTTGTCGTTGAACACGTAGCCGTTGATCGCCTTGGTCAGGTCGGACGAGCCGTCCTGGAAGCGGGCCCAGTGCCCGGTGGCGTCGGCGTTCTCCCAGGCGCAGAACCAGCCCGCCGGGCAGTCCTGCCAGGAACTGACCGTCGCGTAGCCGCTGGTCTCCGCGGAAGCGGGCGCGGCGGCGAGGGTCAAGGCGGCCGCGGGGGCCAGCAGGACGGCCGCCAGCCGCCGGACCGCGCGCTTGCTCGACTGGATCATGGTGGGTTCCTCCTCTTCGGCTCACCCCCACCACGCGCGGACCGGCCCGGCGGTTTACCCGCTCACCAGGGCACCGGGCCTTCGTCGTCGACGAAGGTGCCGGTGGGGCCGTCCGCTCCGATCGTCGCCATGCGGACCGCCGAAACCGCGCCCTGGGCCGGGGTGCGGTGGCCGGCGTGGCCGTTCAGGTCGGTCGCGCAGAAGCCCGGGCAGACCGCGTTGACCAGGATCCCGTCCGGCCGCAGCTCCCGCGCGTACTGCAGCGTCAACGCCGTCAACGCGGTCTTCGACGGGGTGTACCCCGCGGAAATCGGCAGCTGAGCGGCGGGATCGGCGTTCCGGGCCAGTGACGCGCCGCTGCTGGAGACGTTCACGATGCGCGGCGCGGCCGCTCGGCGCAGCAGCGGGAGCAGGGCGTTCGTGACCGTGATGACGCCGAAGAAGTTCGTCTCGAAGATCGTGCGCAGCGTGCCCAGGTCGGCCGTGCTGGGGCTCTGCTGCGCCAGGTCGGTGCCCGGCGGGCGGGCGACGGCGGCGTTGTTGACCAGCACGTCGAGCCGGCCGTAGCGCTCTTCGATGCGGGCGGCGGCCGCGGTGACCGACGCCGGGTCCGTCACGTCGAGGACCACCGAATCCGTGCCCAGCTCCGCGGCGGCCTTCCCGCCCAGCTCCGCGCTGCGGGCGCCGATGACGACGGTGTGCCCGAGGGCAGCCAGCCGCGCGGCGATCTCGCGGCCGATGCCCTTGTTCGCACCGGTGACCAGAGTGATTTCGTTCATGGCTCCAGCACACCAGCGGGACGCCCGCGCGGGCCAACACCGATGCCGCATCGGCCGATACTCTGGTGGTATGGAGACGCGGGAGCTCGCGTATTTCGTCGCCGTCGCCGAGGAACTGCACTTCGGCCGCGCCGCGCAGCGCCTCGGCATGGCGCAGCCCCCGCTGTCGCGCGCCATCCAGCAGCTCGAACGCCGCATGGGCGTGCCGCTGCTGGAACGCACCAGCCGTGGCGTGAGCCTGACGCCCGCGGGCACGGTTTTCCTTGCGGAGAGCCGCAAAGCGCTCGACGCGGTGGACGCCGCGGTGCGCCGGGCCCAGCGCGCGGGGCAGGAGGTGCCGAAGCTGCTCGTGGCGATGAAGCCCGACGGCGACGCCGGTCTGCTCGAGCGGATCCTCCCCGGTTACCGGGCCGACCCGGACGCGATCGAGGCCGAGGTCGTCGTGTGCGGGATCGGCGAGCAGTCCCGCATGCTGCGCGACGGCCGCGTCGACCTGGCGTTCCTGCACGGCCCGCACGACGACTCCGACGGGTTCGACACCGAGCTGCTGCTGGAGCAGGACCAGCTGGCGGTGCTCCCCCGCGGGCACCGGCTGGCCGACCGGGCGGCGCTGGTCCTGGCCGACCTCGACGGCGAGCCGTTCCCGCGCTGGCCCGGCAGCGACGTGCGCGGTCCCGAGGTGCGCGACCCCGGTCAGCTGCTGCAGCTGGTGGCGCTCGGCCAGGTCGTCGCGGTGGTCCCGGAGTCGGCCCGGCGCCACGTGCGGCCGGACATCGTGTGCGTGCCGGTGCTCGACGCGCCGAGGACGACGGTGCTGCTGGCCTGGCCCGACCGGACGCGCTCCCGGGCGGTGGCGGCGTTCGTCCGGGCGAGCACCGCGGTCGCCGAAAGTGGACGCGTGGCCGCTGGCCCGTGACCACCGGCTCGCGGCTCGTCTCAAGCGCCCAATGTGGCCTTGGTTGCGTCTGACGCACCGAAGGGCGCCTTGGGGCGCTTAGATCCCCGGCGCTCCCTTAGCCCACTTCGGCGGGGCCGGCGGTTCGTACGTCTCGAACCGGTCCAGCAGCGCCGCCGGGTCCGCGTCCACCAACAGCAGTTCGCGGTAGTCCGCCTTGACGAAACCCTCGGTCACCATGTGGTCGGCGAAGGCCATCAACGGCCCGTAGTACCCGTCCACGTCGACCAGGCCGATCGGCTTTCCGTGCAGCCCCAGCTGGGCCCACGTCCAGACCTCGAACAGCTCCTCCAGCGTGCCCGCGCCGCCCGGGAGGGCCAGGAAGCCGTCGGACAGCGCCGCCATCTTGGCCTTGCGCTCGTGCATGTCCCGCACGACGTGCAGCTCCGACAGCCCCGCGTGGGAAATCTCGACCGACGACAGCGCCTCCGGGATCACGCCGATCACCTCGCCGCCCGCGGCCAGGGCCGCGTCGGCGACCACGCCCATCGTGCCGACGCTCGCGCCGCCGTAGACCAGGCCGATGCCGCGCTGGGCCAGCAGCTTGCCGAGCGCCGCCGCCTGCTCGGCGTAGCGCGGCGAGAACCCCATCGAGGAGCCGCAGAAAACGCAGATCCGGCTCATCAGTGCGTGTCCTCCCAAGCCTGGTAGGAGTTCTGCACGACGCTCACGGCGTCGTCGATGTCGTCGGTGACGTGCAGCAGGTCCAGGTCGTGCGGGCTCACCTTGCCCTCGGCCTGCACGGTCTTGGCGATCCAGTCGTAGAGCCCGCCCCAGTAGTCGCTGCCGAACAGCACCACCGGGAACTTCGTGACCTTCTTGGTCTGCACCAGCGTCAGCGCCTCGAACAGCTCGTCGAGCGTCCCGAAGCCACCGGGCAGGCAGATGAAGGCCTGCGAATACTTGATGAACATCGTCTTCCGGGCGAAGAAGTACCGGAAGTTGACGCCGAGGTCGACCCACGGGTTCAGGCCCTGCTCGAACGGCAGCTCGATGCCCAGCCCGACGGAGAAACCGCCGGCCTCGGCCGCGCCGCGGTTGACGGCCTCCATCGCGCCCGGGCCGCCGCCGGTCATCACGGCGAACCCGGCGTTCGCCAGCGCGCCGCCGATCTTGCGGCCGAGCTCGTACTCCGGGTGGTCGCGCTTGGTGCGCGCCGAGCCGAACACCGTGACCGCGCGCGGGACCTCGGCGAGCGCGCCGAAGCCCTCGACGAACTCGGCCTGGATCCGCAGGACGCGCCACGGGTCGGTGTGCACCCAGTCGGTGGGCCCCCGCGAGTCGAGCAGCCGCTGGTCGGTCGTGCTGCCCTGGTCACGGCGGTCGCCGCGCAGCACGACCGGGCCCTTCTGGCGCTCGACCGGGCGCTCGGGGTACTGGCCGTCGGGGAATTCAGACTGTTCGCTCACTTCCCCATGCTACGGCCTGCCCGCCAGCGAAAATGCCAAGAGGGCGGTGGAGGTGAAGTCGATGGCGGGCTCGTTGCTGGGCCATGAACTCAGGTCGTCGGCGTAGCGACTTCCCTGGCCGTCGAAGGATTCATCCGGACGGGTGCATTCCTTCGCGCCCGCCGGGAACGGCAGATCGGCGAAGTTGTCCGCTCCGTTCGGGCCGTTGACGACCGCGCCGTACAGCACTTTCGAAGGTCCGGCGAGGTTCGCGGCCTGGTGGTGCGGGCACTGCGGGAACGTCGTGCCGACGCCGACCACGAGCGACACGCCCCAGGCGTTCGCGCCGAGTGTGAAGTCACGCTGTTGCGCGCCGAAGGCCGCGTAACGGCTGTCGCCGGTGACGCGCTGGTAGAGCCGCGCGGTGGCCGCGAAGCCGAAGCTCTTGCTGGCGGCGTCGAAGTCGGTGACGTCGGCCGCGGTCCGGAATGGACTCTTCTTCGCCGCCTCGACTCCCGCGTCCAGCTGACGACGGAGATCCGCGGCCAGCTCGCGGACGCCGAGTGCGGCGCCCGGGACCCCGGTGCGCAGCAGGCCGGCGAGGTCGGCGTGGGCCAGCGCGCTGGTGTCGTAGAGGTTCAAGGTGCTCGTGTCGTCGCTGCCGATGTACGCCTTCGCCCACTTCGCCGCGTCGCGGGCCCAGCCGTTGGCGCGCGGGTCGCCGAGCTTGCGGCCGGCCAGCGCGAGCTGCGTCGCACCGAGCTCCAGGTCGTCCTCCCAGGACGACTCCGGGTAGTAGGCGTGCGGGAACGCCGTGACGAGCTCGCCGACGTCCGCCGTCTTGGCCTGCGCGAACACCGCGGCCGCCTCGCTCAGGTAGTGCCGGGCCAGGCGCGGGTCGCGGTGGGCCTGGATCTGCGCGCCGAGCGCGAACGCGGCGGCGACGCGGCCGGCGAGGTTCGGGGAGAGCGGCGCGCCCGCGGGGGCGGCCGGGAACACCGGGCGGTACTTGACGAAGTAGGCGGGATCGCCGGGCTTGACGTCCAGCGCGTCGTCGTCCTGCGGTTCGCGCCAGACGTCGTGGTCGCCGAGGAAGCCGAACTCCTCGCTGCCGGTGCCGATGCCGACCTGGGCGTAGAGCGTCTTGGTCCGGCCGTCCCACATCTTGTCGAGCCAGTCGAGGCCGAAGCGGACCTCCTTCGCCAGCACCGGATCGGGGTCCTCGCGTAGCACGAATCCCAGCTCGGCCAGCGAATACGCGGTGTTGGAGGTGAACTTGACGAAGTCGCCGGCGTCGACCCAGCCGCCTTCGACGTCGACCGGGCCGCCCTGCGGCTTCAGCGGATCGACGATCTCGTCGCCGCCCTCGCCGGCGAACTTCGGTTCGGCGTAGACGGTGGCCTTCCGGTCCGCGAGGTGCGAGGGCTCGCGGTCGAGGCGTCCCGGGATGACGTCGTGGCCGTCGCGCTGGGCCTGGAAGAACTCGGTCGTGGCGCGCACGAGCGGGCGGAACAGGCGGCTCGCGGTGTCGATCCGGAACGGCGGCGACGTCGCGCCGGCGGCCTTGACGCGGTAGGTGCCCGGCCGGTCCACAATGGACAAGTCGAGGTCGAACACCTCGGGGTATCGCGCGTTCCAGGGAGCGAGGCTCGCGCCGGTGCGGCCTTCCCGGACCGTGCGGCCGCGCTCGTCGACGACCGTGAACTTCCCTTGGGCGCCGCCAAGCAGGTACGCGTGCTTCGCCTCGCCCAGCGCGTAGCCGACTTGGTCGACGCGCACCTCGGCCGGCGTGGCCGCTTCGGCTGGGGTCGCGGCGAGGGGCGCGGCGAGCGCGATCGCTGTCGCGAGGGGAAGCAGGCGCATGGTCGCCCTCCACTTTGTTAGGAAAGTTTCCTATTTAGCGCGAGAACGCTATCCCGGCGTGGACGGGGACGTCAATATGTCCGTTTCCGCGACGACGGCGGCGATGACCTACCGTGGGGAGATGACCGAACCGCTCGGCGCGCGGATCCGGCGGCTGCGCACCGGCCGGGGCTGGACCCAGCGCGAGCTGGCCGAACCGGGGTACGACCGCGGGTTCCTGGCGAAGGTCGAGACCGGCAGCCGGCCGCCGTCGGAGGAGATGCTGGCCTACCTGGCCGGGCGGCTCGGCCTGACCGCCGACGACCTGCGGTTCGGCCGGCCGCCGGGTGTCGCCGACGAGCTGCGCGCGTCCCTCGACGAGGGCTACCGCGACCTCGAACAGGGCCGGGTCACCGTCGCCGAGGAGCGGTTCGCGGCGGCCGGGAAGCAAGCGGCGGGCTACCACCTCGACGACGTCGAGTGCTACGCGCGGTTCTGCCTCGCCGAGGTGAAGTGGCAGCTGTTCGACGTCGAAGGCGCGCAGAAGGAGCTGGAGCACGCGGCGGAGCTGACCGGAGCGGCGCCGCCGTGGCTGCGGGCGATGATCGTGCACCGCTGGTCGGGCTGCCGGTACCTGAGCGGCGACGCGGGCGCGGCGATCGCACGCGTCGAAGAGGCGCTGGCCTCGCCGGAACTCGACCCGGACGCCGAGTTGTGCCTGCTCAGCGCGTTGATCCACCCGCTGATGGAGATGGGCGGACTGCACCGGGCTGAACGCGCGGCGCTTTCCGGTCTGCGCCTGATCAGAACGGCCACGCGGCCGGACTTCGTCGCGCGGTTCCACCGGCAGGCGTCGCAGGTGTGGCAGGCGACCGGGCAGTCCGGCCGGGCGGAGCAGGACCTGACCGAGGCGTGCCGCCTGTTCGCGTCGGTGGGGTTCGACCGCGACGCGGCCCGCTGCCGCTGGGCCCGCGGGTACCTGCTGCGCCGGCTGGGCCGCCTGGACGAGGCCCGCGCGGAGCTGACGTCGGCCCGCGACGAGCTGGCGGCGATCGGCGCGGAGGAGGGCGTCGCCGGGGCGACCCTGGAACTGGCCGAGGTCCGGCTGCGCCAGGGCGCGCCCGCCGACGCGGCTTCGCTGGTCGCCGACGTCTGGCCGCTCCTGGCCCGTGACGTGGAGTCCTTGGGCGAGGCGACGGGCTTGCTGGGTCAGGTCGCACAGTCGCGCGGCGACCTTCCCGAGGCGACGCGGCTGCTGCGCGAGGCGGCCGAGATCCAGACCCGGGCGTCCCTGCACGGCGCGGCGGTCTCGACGTCCCTGCGCCTCGGCGACGTACTCCGACAACGTGGTCATCTCGACGAGGCCATCCAGGCCTACCGGCGAGGTCTGGACTCCGCGGCCGGCACCGACACCTGACCAGTGCGGCCGGTGGTCCGGTTTCTCCCCCACGCGGGGAAGTTTCCTACCAAAGTCTGGTGAATTGGTTCAGACCAACTCGCGCCCCCGCGTTTTCCTGCGGTTTGCCGGGAACACGCGTGATCTTGATGAGGGCCCGCTAGGCCGTTCGGCCCATTGACCGCCCGGCGAGCGGAACCTTTACTCGGACGCGTCCGGCGCATTAACCCCAGTTATTCCGCCGGACACACTTCTCGCGTCCCCGGAAAGGTTCCCCATGAGATCCCCACGAGGGCTGGCGGCGATCACCGGCCTGGCCCTGACCTTCGCGGTGCCGGCGATCCCGGCCGCCGCCTCCCCGGCACCCGCCGCCCCGCCCGAGGCGCTCGCCGCCCGCGCCGCCGACCAGGCCGCCCTCAGCGGCGCCGACCGGCTCGCCAAGGGCGCCGGGGAGGCCTTCGTCCGCACCGGCGTCACCCCCGGTGGCGGCGGGCTCTTCTACGCCTCCTACCAGCGCACCTACCACGGCCTGCCGGTCGTCGGCGGGGACGCGGTCGTCGTCGCCGACGGGGCCGGGCGCGTCCACGGCACCGAAGCCGCGCGCACCGCGCCGATCACCGTCGGCACCAGCGCCACGCTCAACGCCGAGCAGGCCACCAAGATCGCCACGGCCAAGGTGTCCACAGTAGACACGACCACCACGCCGAAGCTCGTCGTCCTCGCCGGGGACGCCCCGAAGCTCGCCTACGAGGTCGTCGTCAGCGGCCACACCGAGAACAAACCGACCAAGCTGCACGTCTTCGTCGACAGCGCCACCGGCAAAGTCCTCGACACCCGCGACGACGTGCGCGAAGCAGGCACGGGCAACTCCTACTACGCGGGCACCGTCTCGATCGACACGTCCGGCTCCGGCAGCTCCTACTCGATGACCGACCCGGCCCGCCGCGGCATCGCCTGCGGCCGCGAGGGCGGCTCGATCTTCACGAAGAGCACCAACACCTGGGGCACCGGCTCGGGCACCGACCTCGAAACCGGCTGCGTCGACACGCTCTACAGCGTCCAGACCGAGTGGAAGATGCTCGGCGACTGGCTGGGCCGCAACGGCATCGACGGCGCCGGCGGCGGCTTCCGCGCGAGCGTCGGCCTCAACGACGTCAACGCCTACTGGGACGGCTCCTCGACCCACTTCGGGCACTCGCAGGACAACCGCCGCCAAGCGACGCCGATGGACGTCGTCGGGCACGAGTTCGGGCACGCGATCTTCCAGACGACCCCGGGCGGCGCCGGCTCCGGCAACGAGAACGGCGGGCTCAACGAGTCCACCGGCGACATCTTCGGCGCGCTGACCGAGGCCTACGCCAGCAACCCCGTCGACCGTCCGGACTTCACCGTCGGCGAAGGCGTGAACCTCGTCGGCCAGGGCCCGATCCGCTACATGTACAACCCGTCGCAGGTCGGCGACCCGAACTGCTACTCCGCGTCGATCCCGAGCACCGAGGTGCACGCCGCCGCCGGCCCGCAGAACCACTGGTTCTACCTGCTTTCCCAGGGCAGCAACGCTTCCCCGGCCAGCCCGACGTGCAACGGCTCGAGCGTCACCGGCATCGGCATCCAGAAGGCCGGCAAGATCTTCTACAACGGGCTGCTGAAGAAGACGTCGTCGTGGAACCACCGCGCGGCCCGCAAGGCCACGCTCGAAGCCGCGATCGCGCTCTTCCCGGGCAGCTGCACGGAGTTCGCCGCCACCAAGGCCGCCTGGGACGCGGTGAGCGTCCCGGCCGTCAGCGGTGAGCCGGCCTGCAGCGGCCAGCCGCCGGCCGGCAACGACTACTCGCTGACGCTGTCGCCGACGTCGGCGTCCGTCCAACCCGGACAGACCGCGACCACCACGGTGACCACCCGGGTCACCTCGGGCACCGCGCAGGCGGTCCAGCTGCAGGCGACCGGCCTGCCCGAAGGCGCGAAGGCGACGTTCAGCCCGGCGAGCGTCCAGTCCGGCGGCACGGCCACGCTGACCATCACCACCTCGGCGACCACGCCGGAGGGCACCAGCCAGGTGACGGTCACCGGCGACGGCACCGACGCCGACCACACCGCGCAGTTCTCGCTCACCGTCGGCACCGGCACCCCGCCGACCGGCTGCGACGGTGTCGCCGAGTGGGACACCGCGAAGGCCTACGTGCCCAACGACGTCGTCGGCCACAACGGTCACAAGTGGACGTCCCTGTGGTACTCGACCGGTGCCGAGCCCGGCGCGCCCACCTCGTGGGCCGTCTGGAGCGATGGCGGCGCCTGCTGATCCCGGTCGCGCGGGCGGCGGGCGACTCCCCCGCCGCCCGCGCGGCCTACCCTGAACCGGTGGAAAGGCGGGCTGAGTGAGCGAGAGCGTCGGTGAACGCCTGCGTGAGCTGCGCACCGAGCGCGGGCTCACGCAGCGCGAACTGGCCGGGCCGCAGTATTCCGCGGCGTACGTGTCGTCGGTCGAGACCGGCGCGCGGACACCGTCGGGCGACGCCCTGCGGTTCTTCGCCCAGCAGCTCGGCATCGACCCCGACGAACTGCTCGGCGGCAGCTCGCCCCGGGAGCTCCTGGAACTCGACCTCGAGCTGATCGAGACGGCGGACCGGTTCCTGGCCGGCGACGCCCGCCGCGCGACCCCGCGGATGCAGCGGATCCGCCGCCAAGCCGAACGCCTGGACCGGCCGCGGCAGGCGGGCATCGCGCTGCTGTGGCTGGCCGGGTACTCCTCCGGCGACGCCCGCACGAAGTACGTCGCGGAGGCCGAGACGACGTTGTCGGGCGAGCCGCCGCCGGTGCGGGCGATGGTCGTCCCGTTGCGCGCGGCGGTGCTGAGCGGCTGGGGCGAGGCGCAGTATTCCTTGCACCTGCTGGAAACCTGCCACGCGGAGCTGCTGCGCGACGGGTACCCGCAGCCGTCGATGCTGCTGACGCTGCGAGCGTGTCTCGCTGAGCGGCACCTGCGGCAAGGCGATCTGGAGCGGGCCGCGGAGTACGCCGAATCGGCGTTGCGGCTCACCCGGGGCGGCCCGGCCGTGCTGGCGGAGCTGACCCGCAGCCACGTCGAGGTGTGCCGCAGCCACCTGGCGGCCGACCGGTTCGCCGACGCGGCCGCGTCGGTCGCCGCGGCCTACGACCTGATGCAGGAACGCGCCCTGCACCCCGCGATGGCGCACTGCCTGCTGGCCAGGGCCCGGGTCCGCGGCCGCGCGGGCGACGTCGAGGGCGCGCTGGCCGACCTCGGCGCCGCGCGGGAGACGGCGTGGCCGGACGACGTCCCGGCGATCACGGTCGAGCTGGCCGCGGAGTACCTGGCCGCGGGCCGGCTGGAGACGGCGGGCGCGCTGCTCGACCAGGTCCGGCCGTCGGTGGTGGCGGGCACGGCCCTGGCCGCGGAACTCCGGCTGCAGCTGGGGTCGCTGGCTCGCGCCCGCGGCGACGCCCGGGGTGCGGCGGAGTACCTGCGGGCGGCGGTCGAACTCGCCACCGGGCTCGGGGCGCGAGGCGTGCTGGTGCGCGCGCTGCGGCCGCTGAGCGAGCTCCTGGGTGAGACGGGGCGGCAGGAAGAAGCCGCGAACGTCCTGCGGAACGGGTTGCTCGCGTTGGGCGCCGAAGCCGACTGACATCGTTTCCTGAGCAGTACTGACGATTCCCGGTGATCGAGAGCGTCCGGCGTTCGGATGGTGTCCGGGACAGTCCCTACGAAAGTCGTTCCGGTGCGGATCGCGCGGAGAATCCCCAGCACCGGCGGGGTTTGTACGAATTGACCGGGGAATCCCGAACGCGCTGTTGGTCCGTTCGGCGCATTGACGCCCCGATCCGCTGATCCTTTACTCGGATGCGTCCGGACGCATACCTGCTGTTAGCACGCCGGACACGTCTCCTTTTCCCCGCACCGCACCCCATCGTCCTGCCTTCGTGGAAGGAAGACTCGATGACCCATCGTGGGTTCAGAACGGGCTTGGCGGCCGCCGCCGGGCTCGCCATGACACTCGCGCTGCCGGCGACCCCGGCCAGCGCGACCCCGGCGGCCCAGCCCGCCGCCCCGGATGTCGCCGCCGCGCGCGCCGCCGACCAGGCCGCCGCCAGCGGACTCGACGCGCTCAAGCGCGGACCGGCCGAATCGTTCCAGCGCGTCGGGCTGACCGCCGGTGGCGGTGGCCTGTTCTACGGCGCCTACCAGCGGACCTACCAGGGCCTGCGGGTCGTGGGCGGGGACGCGGTCGTCGTCGCCGACGGGGCCGGGCGCGTCCGCGGCACCAGCGCCGCCGAGACCGCGGCCATCACCGTCGGGACGCAGGCCGCCCTCGACGCCGCGAAGGCCGCGGCCACCGCGCGCGCTCAACTGCCCACTGTGGACAGTGTGGGCACGCCGGAGAAGGTCGTGTTGGCCGGGGCGAACCCCAAGCTCGCCTACGAGGTCGTCGTCGCCGGGCGCACCGCCACCGCGCCGAGCAACCTGCACGTCTTCGTCGACGCCGCCACCGGCGCGGTGCTCGAGAAGCGGGACGACGTCAAGACGTTCTCGTCCGGGGCACGCTCCCAGGCTCAGCCGGGCACGGTGAACGTCGCGGGCACCGGCAACAGCTACTACGTCGGCAACGTCTCCATCGACACGACGCAGTCCGGCAGCACGTACACGCTGCGCGACCCGGGCCGGACCGGCATCAGCTGCGGCCGCGAAGGCGGATCTGTCTACAGTGGACCGGACAACAACTGGGGCAACGGCTCCGGCACGGACCTCGAGACCGGCTGCGTCGACGTGCTCTACAGCGTCCAGACCGAGTGGAAGATGCTCTCGGAGTGGCTGGGCCGCAACGGCATCAACGGCAGCGGCACCGGCTACCCGGCTTCGGTCGGGCTCGCCGACGTCAACGCTTACTGGAACGGTTCTTCGACGCACTTCGGGCACTCGCAGGACAACCAGCGCCAGGCCACCTCGATGGACGTCGTCGGGCACGAGTTCGGGCACGGCGTCTTCCAGTTCACCCCGGGCGGTGCCGGTTCCGGCAACGAGAACGGCGGCATGAACGAGTCGACCGGCGACATCTTCGGCGCGCTGACCGAGGCGTACGCGAACAACGCCAAGGACACGCCGGACTACGAGGTCGGCGAGGGCGTCAACCTGGTCGGCCAAGGCCCGATCCGCTACATGTACCAGCCGTCGAAGGTCGGCGACCCGAACTGCTACTCGTCGTCGATCCCGAGCACCGAGGTGCACGCCGCAGCCGGCCCGCAGAACCACTGGTTCTACCTGCTCGCCGAGGGCTCGAACCCGGGTGGCGGCAAGCCGGCCAGCCCGACCTGCAACAGCTCGTCGGTCACCGGCCTCGGCATCCAGAAGGCCGGCAAGATCTTCTACAACGGCCTGCTGAAGAAGACCTCGTCGTGGAACCACAAGGCCGCCCGCAAGGCGACCCTCGAAGCCGCGATCGCGCTCTACCCGGGCAGCTGCACCGAGTACAACGCCACCAAGGCCGCGTGGGACGCCGTCTCCGTCACGACGGTCAGCGGTGAGCCCACCTCGTGCAGCGGTGGCGGGCCGGACTTCTCCGTCGCGCTGAACCCGGCTTCGGGTTCCGTGCAGCCGGGCGCCTCGGCGACCACCACCCTCAGCACCGCGATCACCTCCGGCGCGGCGCAGTCGATCACGCTGTCCGCCTCCGGTCTCCCGGCCGGCGCGACCGCGACGTTCAGCCCCGCCACCGTCCAGTCGGGTGGTTCCTCGACGCTGACCATCGCGACTTCCGCGTCGACGCCGACCGGCAGCTTCCCGATCACCGTCACCGCCGACGGCGCCAGCACCGACCACACGGCTTCGTTCTCGCTCACCGTCGGGACCACGGGCTCCTGCGCCGCGGTGACCAACTCGACCCGGCTGACCATCCCGGACTACCCGGGTGCCGCGGTCAGCAGCACGAACACCGTGGCGGGCTGCGCGCGCAACGCGTCCAACGCCACCAAGGTCGAGGTGCACATCACCCACACCTACAGCGGTGACCTGGTCCTCGACCTGGTCGCGCCGGACGGCACCGCCTACCGGCTGAAGAACTCCAGCTCGTCGTCGACGCCGAACATCAACACCACCTACACCGTGAACGCTTCTTCGGAAGCCGCGAACGGCGCGTGGAAGCTCCAGATCCGCGACGTCGGCCCCGCCGACACCGGTTACCTGTCCACCTGGACGTTGACCGTCTAGTCCCGGCCCCAAAGCCGTGAATGTCGCATTGAGGGACTTGAAGTCCCTCAATGCGACATTCACGGCCGTTCCCCTCCCCCATCGAAGGAACTCACCGCCATGAAGTGGAAGAGCAAGATCGGCGCCGGGGTCACCGCCCTGGCGGCCGTTTTGGGTGTGGTGACCGCGCCCGCGGCCACCGCCGCTCCGGTCACGACGTCGGCCGCGCCGGACATCTCGCTGGCGAACATCAAAACCCACCTCAACCAGCTGCAGACCATCGCCAACAACAACGGCGGCACGCGCTCGCCGCGTGGTGCCGGTTACGCGGCCTCGGTGTCCTATGTGGAAAACCTCCTCAAGAACGCCGGGTACACCACGACGCGGCAGACGTGCACCAGCTGCATCGGGCAGTCGCAGAACCTGATCGCCGAGTGGCCGCAGGGTGACGCGAGCCAGGTCATCATGCTCGGCGCGCACCTCGACAGCGTGAGCGCCGGCCCCGGCATCAACGACAACGGCTCCGGCAGCGCGTCGATCCTCGAGACCGCGCTGACGCTGGCCCGCACCAACCCGGCGATGGCCAAGCGCGTCCGCTTCGGCTGGTGGGCCGACGAGGAGTCCGGCCTGGTCGGCTCGAAGCACTACGTCAACAACCTGCCGAGCAGCGAGCGCACGAAGATCAAGACCTACCTCAACTTCGACATGATCGGCTCCAAGAACTGGGGCTACTTCGTCTACGACGACGTCGCTTCGGTCAAGGCGATCTTCGACGAGTACTTCTCGTCCATCGGCGTCCAGACCGAGGGTGACAGCGAAGGCGACGGCCGGTCCGACCACGCGTCGTTCAAGAGCGCGGGCATCCCGGTCGGCGGCCTGGCCACCGGCGCCGGCGACATCAAGAGCTCGGCGCAGGCGCAGAAGTGGGGCGGCACCGCGGGTGCGGCGTTCGACAACTGCTACCACCGCGCCTGCGACACGACGTCGAACATCCCGGACGCGCCTTTGGAGAAGAACTCCGACGCGATCGGGTACGCGCTGTGGAAGCTGGCCGTCGCGACGACGCAGGGCAACGACTTCTCGGTGAACCTGAACCCGGCCGCCGGGACCGTCCAACCGGGACAGTCGCTCCAGGTCGCGGTGAGCACCGCGACGACGTCCGGCAGCGCGCAGTCCATCTCGCTGTCGGCCTCGGGCCTGCCCGCGGGCGCGACGGCGTCGTTCAGCCCGGCGACCGTCCAGTCGGGCGGCTCCTCGACGCTGACCATCACGACGTCGGCTTCGACCCCGATCGGCAGCTTCCCGGTCACCGTGACCGCCGACGGCGCGAGCGTCGACCACACGGCGTCGTTCACCCTCGGCGTCGGGACGTCGTCGTGCGCCCCGGTGACCAACGGGACGCGGCTGACCATCCCGGACTACCCGGGTGCCGCGGTGAACAGCACGGCGACCGTCGGCGGCTGCGCGCGCAACGCGTCGAACGCCACGAAGGTCGAGGTGCACATCACCCACACCTACCGCGGTGACCTGGTCCTCGACCTCGTCGCCCCGGACGGCACGGCGTACCGGCTGAAGAACTCCAGCAGCGACTCGACGCCGAACCTCGACACCACCTACACCGTCAACGCTTCTTCGGAAGCCGCGAACGGCGCCTGGCAGCTGCGGCTGCGGGACGTCGGCCCCGCCGACACCGGTTACCTGTCCACCTGGACGCTGACCGTCTAGCACCGGCCGAGGTGGGAGCTTTCACGTGAAAGCTCCCACCTCGGGCCGAGCTTTCACGTGAAAGCTCGGGTTGTCTAGACCACCCGATCGTCGGTAGTCAGGGGTTCCCGGCGGCGCCTATCTTGATCGGACACGCCGCGTACGCCCTTCAACGACGATGGGAGCCGGTATGTCCGGTCGCAGAACCCGCTTGTTCGGCACCCTTCTGGCTGCGGTGCTGGCCGTCCCGCTGCTCGTGTCGGCCCCCGCGCAGGGGGCGGTGCAGGCCGACACGTGCGCGGTGAAATCGCGGCCCGCGGGGAAGGTCCTCCAGGGGTACTGGGAGAACTGGGACGGCGCCGCGAACGGCGTCCACCCCGGGCTGGGCTGGGTCCCGATCACCGACGCGCGCATGGCGCAGCACGGCTACAACGTCATCAACGCCGCCTTCCCGGTGATCCGGTCCGACGGGACCGTGTTGTGGGAGAACGGGATGGACGCCGGCGTCAAGGTGTCGACGCCGACCGAGATGTGCGCGGCGAAGGCCGCGGGGGCGACGCTCCTGATGTCCATCGGCGGCGCGGCCGCTGGTATAGACCTGTCATCGTCGGCGGTGGCCGACAAGTTCGTCGCGACGGTCGTGCCGATCCTGAAGGCGTACAACTTCGACGGGATCGACATCGACATCGAGACCGGCCTGACCGGCAGCGGGAGCATCAAGACGCTGTCGGCGTCGCAGTCGAACCTGATCCGGATCATCGACGGCGTGCTGGCGAAGATGCCGTCGAACTTCGGGCTGACGATGGCGCCGGAGACCGCGTACGTGACCGGCGGCAGCATCACCTACGGCTCGATCTGGGGCGCGTACCTGCCGATCATCAAGAAGTACGCGGACAACGGCCGGCTGTGGTGGCTGAACATGCAGTACTACAACGGGTCGATGTACGGCTGCTCGGGTGATTCGTACCAGGCCGGGACCGTGCAGGGCTTCACCGTGCAGACGCAGTGCCTGAACCAGGGCCTGGTGGTGCAGGGCACGACGATTCGCGTCCCGTACGACAAGCAGGTCCCGGGGTTGCCGGCCCAGCCCGGCGCGGGCGGCGGGTACCTGTCGACGAGCTTGGTTTCCCAGGCGTGGCGGTCGGTTCCGGGGCTGAAGGGCCTGATGGACTGGTCGATCAACTGGGACGGCTCGAAGGGCTGGACGTTCGGCACCAACGTCAAGTCGTTGCAGGGCCGTTAGGAGTCGCCGGCCGGGATCGGGTCGTTGTACTCCCCGGACGGGCCGGCGTACTCACGCCCGTCCGGGAACGGCCAGGGGTTCGGGACGCAGCCGTGCAGCCCGAGCGTCTGCTGCTCCATCACCGGCGCCGGCCGGCCCGCGCCCGGGCACAGCTCGTGGCCGTGGCCGAGCCGGTGGCCGGTCTCGTGGGTGACCATGTACTGGCGGTAGACGTCGAGCGAAGCGCCGTAGTTCAGGACCGCGTTGGCCCAGCGGGCGACGTTGAGGACGACGTTGCTGCCGTTGCGGCAGGACGTGTAGCTGTCCGCCGTGCCGCCGCAGAGCTTGTCGCGGCTGGCGGGTGTGGCCAGGTAGATGGTGAAGTCGGCGGGGTCCTCGGGCCCGACCTCCTGCAGCCGCCACTCACCGCCGCCGGTCCAGCCGCGCGGGTCGCCGAGGATGCCGCGGATGGCCTTGGCGAACGCGGCCGGCCCGACGCCGTCGATGTCGGTCTCGAGCGCGATCCGGTAGCGCATGAGCTTGCCCTGGGTGCCGGCGACCTCGTCGCTGCCCGGGGTGAACATCCACTGGCCGGAGCCGGTGCGCGGGAAGGTGATCTGCTGCGCGGCCTGCGTCACCGGCTGCGGCGGCTTTTCGCCGGGCGGCGGCGGGAGAGCGGTGGCGTCCCCGATGTCGGTGAGAACCGGCCCGGCCGCCGGCGCGGCGACGGGCTGCTGCTCACAGGCGGTCAGCGCACCGACGACCGCCAGGGCGAGCGCGGCGACGGCCGCGGCCCGTCTCGCGGTTTTCGGCATGGGTCCTCCCGAACATGCGGCTTCACCAGGGAATACGGCGCCCGCGGGGGAAAAGTTGCACGGTTCGGGTTCCGGTTCGCGCACCAGGGTGTCACCGCAGCTCAGCAGGCGCGAGTGTGACGGTCGCCACTGCGCAGCTCAGGAACTTGCGCAGGACCTCGGTGACCTGGCGGATCTCCGCCGCGCGGACGTTCTCCTGCTTCGTGTGCGCCAGCGTCGGGTTGCCCGGGCCGAAGTTCACCGCCGGCATCCCCAGCGCCGCGAAGCGCGCGACGTCCGTCCATCCCAGCTTCGCCGCCGCGCGCCCGCCGGCCGCCGCCACCAGCTCCGCCGCCGCCGGGGCGGACAGGCCAGGGAGGGCTCCCGGCGAAAGGTCCACAACGGACAGTTCGTAGCCGTCGAACACTTCGCGCAGGTGACGCTCGGCCGCTTCCGGCGAGCGGTCCGGGGCGAAGCGGTGGTTCACCGTCAGCACCGCCGCGTCCGGGACCACGTTGCCCGCCACGCCGCCGCTGATCTTCGTCGCCTGCAGGCCTTCGCGGTAGGTGAGCCCGTCGATGTCCACGACCCGCGGCGCGTACTCCGCCAGCCGCCGCAGGGGCTCGGCCAGCGCGTGGATCGCGTTCTCCCCCATCCACGCCCGCGCGGTGTGCGCGCGCTTCCCGGCCAGGCGCAGCTCGACGCGCATCGTGCCCTGGCAGCCCGCCTCGATCACCCCGTTCGACGGCTCGCCGACGATCGCCAGGTCGCCGGCCAGCCACACCGGCAGCTCGCGCTCGATCCGGCCGAGGCCGTTCTTGACCGCTTCGACCTCCTCGTTGTCGTAGAAGACGAAGGTGACGTCGTGCTTCGGCTCGGGCAGCGTCGCGGCGAGGTGCAGGAACACCGCGTCGCCGCTCTTCATGTCGACCGTGCCGAGACCGTGCAGGATCTCGTCGGCGCCGGACCCCTCGCGCCGCGAAGGCAGGTTGCCGTTTTCCGGCACGGTGTCCAGGTGCCCGGCGAGCACGACCCGCGACGCGCGGCCGAGGTTCGTGCGCGCGAGGACGGCGTCGCCGTCGCGGATCACCTCGAGGTGCGGCGCCTGCTTCTCGAGCGCCTCCTGCACGAGCGTCGCCAGCTCGGCCTCGCTGCCCGACACGCTGAAGACGTCCACGAGCGCGGCGGTCAGGTCGACGGGGTCGGCGTGCAGGTCGAGGCTCATGCCCGGCACGCTACCGTGAGGGTGTGCGTAGGTTCCCGGTCGCCGTGGGCGGCACGTTGCTGGTCCTGGTCCTGTCCGGCTGCGGAAACGAAGCCGGCCCGACCCCCAAGCAGGGCGGCGAACCCGGGCCGGACGCGCTCCCGACGAAGCTGGACGCGCTGACCGCCGACCAGTGCTACGCCAGCCCGCGCACCCAGCTGCCGAAGGGCTGCGAGAAGTACGTCACCGAGGTCGCCAACGTCCCCGGCACGGCCCGCAAGCGCGCGGACGACCGCGACCCGCAGCTGGTCGCCGAGGCCGACAAGCTCGAGAAGGCGGTCGGGGCTTTCCGCGGCGCCGGCTGCACGACCGTGCCCGATCCGGGCGGTCCGTGCACCCAGGCGCTGGTCGACGTCGCCGCCGCTCTCGACGGCCTGAAGAAGCAGGTAGCCGCCCGGCCCACGAGTGGTTGACGCGCGTCACTCGACTACCGTGTCGGGCGTGAGCGAGCAGAGCCCGAACCCCGAAACGACCGGCGCCAGCGGCGTCGGGCTGGCCACCGTCGCGACCGACGGGACGGTCCTCGACACCTGGTACCCGCACCCGAAGCTGATCGAGAACGACACTGCCGGCACCAACGGCACCGAGCGGCTGACCACCGAAGAGGCCAAGGAGCTGCTCAGCGAAGCCGCCGCGGCGCTGCTCGGCCCGGACACCGACCGCGGGGTCGAGGTCGTCGCCGTCCGCACCACGATCGGCAAGCTCGCCGACGCCCCCGCGGACACGCACGACATGTACCTGCGGCTGCACCTGCTCTCGCACCGGCTGGTCCGCCCGCACGGCCAGAACCTCGACGGCATGTTCGGCCTGCTGGCCAACGTCGTGTGGACCAACCACGGCCCGTGCCCGGTCGAAGGCTTCGAGGCGACGCGGCTGCGGCTGCGCGCACGCGGCGCGGTGACCGTCTACAGCGTCGACAAGTTCCCGCGGATGGTCGACTACGTGCTGCCGGCCGGCGTCCGGATCGGCGACGCGGACCGCGTCCGGCTCGGCGCGCACCTGGCCACCGGCACGACCGTGATGCACGAGGGTTTCGTGAACTTCAACGCCGGCACGCTCGGCGCGTCGATGGTCGAAGGCCGGATCTCGGCCGGCGTCGTGGTCGGCGACGGCTCGGACGTCGGCGGCGGTGCGTCGATCATGGGCACGCTCTCGGGCGGCGGCAAGGAGACGATCTCGCTGGGCGAGCGCTGCCTGATCGGCGCGAACGGCGGCGTCGGGATCTCGCTGGGCGACGACACGGTCGTCGAGGCCGGGCTGTACGTGACGGCGGGGACGAAGGTCGTCGTCGACGGCAAGGTCGTCAAGGCCCGCGAGCTCAACGGCGTCTCGGGCGCGGTCTTCCGCCGCAACTCGGCGACCGGCGCGGTCGAGGTCGTGCCGCGGACCGGCTCCGGCGTCGAGCTGAACTCGATCCTGCACGCGAACGACTGAGCGCCGGAATTCACTTAGTATTCATGGGGTGACCACCGAATCGTTGCCTCGCACCCCGGCCGAGCTGGGCTTGCCGGAGCTGCCGGTCGAGGCACGCCCGGCGGATCCGGCGGTCCACCACGTGCGCGCCAAGCTCGACCGGGAGATCCGGGCCCTGCTCGCGTACGAAGCCGGCACGCGCTCCGGCGCCGACCCCGAGGACCTGCACCAGATGCGCGTCGCGCTGCGACGGATGCGCAGCGTGCTGAAGCTGTCCGGCACGCTGGTCGGGGACGGCGCCGAGCCGGTGCGCGCCGAGCTGGGCTGGCTCGGCCAGTCGCTCGGCGAGGTGCGGGACTACGACGTCCTCATCGGGCACCTGCGCGAGGTCATCGCCGACTTCGAGGTCCGCGACCAGCCCGCCGGGCGCCGGCTGGTCTCCGGGTTCGTCACCGAGCGCGCGGCGGCGAAACGGCGGCTGACCAAGGCGCTGTCCAGTGCGCGCTACTCGACGCTGCTGCGCGAGGTCAGCCTGCTGACCCGGTCGTCGGCCGCGGTGTCCGACGAGCCGCACGACTTGGTGACCGGGCTGGCGAAGCCGCACCGCAAGCTCGCCAAGGCCGTCCGCGCGCTGCCCGCCGACCCGCCGGACCACGACCTGCACGCCCTGCGCATCCACGGCAAGAAGCTCCGCTACGCCGCCGAGCTGGCCCAGACGTCGGCGAAGAAGAAGCGGGCGAAGCGGATCAAGAAGCTGATCAAGGCGACGCGGGACTTCCAGACCGTGCTCGGCGACCACCAGGACGCGGTGCTCGCGGCCGAGCGGATGCGCACGGTGCTGGCGACGGCGGACGGCGAGGTCGGCTTCGTCGCCGGCCGGATCGCCGAGCGCGAGCTGGGCCGCCGCGCCGAGGCCCGCGCAACTTGGCGCGCCTCCTGGGCGGCGGTCGACGACGCGGCTCGAGCCCTGCACGCCTGACTCGCTCGCCTGCCGAATGGAGCCGGCGCCACCGAAGGCCGGACGTCATGAACGACTCGTTCACGACGTCCAGCGTCATGAACGACCCTAATCAGTTTTGGGAGTGAGCTATCCGGCACACTCCTGGTCGGTAGCCGCCCGGCAGGTGAGCACTCCTAGACCCTGGACGCATAGTCCTGATGAAAGACCGTGC
>JAEBEK010000021.1:0-155502 GCA_049998055.1 Amycolatopsis sp. cmx-4-37
ATCAACCGGCTCAAACGTCACCGCGGGGTGGCTACTCGCTATGACAAACTCGCGGTTCGGTACGAAGCCACTGTCCAGATCGCCGCGATCAACGAATGGCTCTGACTGACTTCGATACAGGCCCTAGACGCCGATCCGAGAGCGAACCCGCTGGCGACGAGCTCCCTCGGTGGCGTGGTTCCGGGCACGTTCAGCCAACCGGTGCCGGGACGTTCCACTGGTACAGGTGAGCCGGGTTGAGCACCAGAACCTGTTCCCACGTCCGGTCATCCCCGGCCCAGTGGTGAAGCATGTCGAGCATGGCGGTGTCGTCGGGCACGAGAACCTCGCCGCGCAACGCCGTGGTGTGGGGCCAGTCGGTGCCCCACACCATCCGCTCCGGAGCGGCGCGCAGGAAGGCGCGCGCGACCGCGGCCCGGTCGGCGTAGGCAGGTGGCCCGTCGGTCGATTCCAGGTACACGCCGGAGAGCTTCACCCAGGTACGGCCGGCGTCGATGAGACGCAGTATCGCGGTGAAAGCGGGGTCGGCGGTGCTCTGGATGCGGCCCGCGTGGTCGATGACCAGGTCGGTCGGGAGGTCGCGCAGGCGGTCGAGGTTGGCGAGGATGCCGTCGGGAGCCAGGTGGATCTGGACGTGCCAGCCGAGCGGGGCGATCCGCGCGGCCAGCGGCGCGATCAGCTCTGCGCCGATGCCGCCGGGGCGGGTGAGGTTGAAGCGGATGCCGCGGACGCCCCTGGCGTGCATGTCTCGCAGATCCCTGTCAGTGAAGGATTCGTCGATCACGGCGACCCCGCGCGCCTGCCTGCCGAGCTGCCCCAGGGCGTCGAGGGTGCTGCGGTTGTCCGTGCCGCAGTTGGAGGGTGTCACCACCACGGTCCGGGTCAGTCCGAGACGCGAGCGCACGCGCAGGTATTCATCCACAGTGGACGCGGGCGGCGGGCGGTCGCCCGGTACGAGGTACGGGAACCGGTCCGGGGCGAGGATGTGGATGTGGCAGTCGGTCGCACCGAACGGCGGACTGCGCCGGGGACGCGTGGCGTCGTCGGAGGCCGCGGCGCCGGTCAAG
The DNA here is from genome assembly GCA_049998055.1 of Amycolatopsis sp. cmx-4-37. Classification (GTDB taxonomy): domain Bacteria; phylum Actinomycetota; class Actinomycetes; order Mycobacteriales; family Pseudonocardiaceae; genus Amycolatopsis. Next base: position 1,068 of record JAEBEK010000021.1, read on the forward strand.
CGAACGTCCGACGGCTGGTTGAAGAAGGCATGGTTGTGCTCCTTGAGATGGCAGCGGGACGGGGCGAGCTGGTCAGCGCAAGAAGCGGTCAGCCATCTTTTCCTCGCCCACGGTGCTGAGGTGTTCGCGCATGCGCTCGGCCGCGTCTGCACGGCGACCGGCGAGGAGCAGGTCGGCGATTTCGACGTGCTCGCGGCAGCGGATGATCGCGCGGTCGCGTTCGAGGGCGCGGCGGTACTCGATGAGCCGCCGGAGGTTGTCGATCCGGCGCAGGCCGTCGATGAGGAAGGTGTTGCTGCTGCACTCCATGATCGCCTCGTGGAAGGCGCGGTTGAGGGTGAACAGTTCGGCGTTGCCCACCTCGTAGATGGCGCCGTCGGCCAGCTTCCGCTGTTGGGTCCTGACCTCTTCGACGGCTCTGCGGTCGAGGGTGAAGGTGGGCTCGAGCAGGGCGGCGGGTTCGATGATCAGCCGGAACCGGTAGCTGTCCGCGTAGGCCTTCTCGGAGGTCAGGGCCGGCTGGAACTCCCAGCCGTATCCGGGGAGACGCTCGATCCAGCCTTCGCTCGAGATCCTGCGCAGGGTGCGGTTGAGGTCTGCGGGGGTCAGGCCGTACTGCCTGGCCAGCGCGCTTTCGGTGACCCGGTCGGGCAGCTTGCCGTCGAGGCGGTCGGCCGCGATCCGCAGGTAGGTGGTCTCGCCGTCGTCGTGACCGGTGTCGGCAACGGCGACGTTGTCGAGCTGTTCTCCGGTGCGCACGACCGTGTAGCCGCCGCGCTCGGCCGGGGCGACCACCCCGGTGTCCTCGAGCAGCCGGAGCGCGCTGCGCACGGGTGAGCGGGAGACGCGCAGGTGCTCGGCGAGGGTGCGCTCGACCAGCCGTGTGCCCGGCTTCGCCTGTTCGTCGCGGATGTAGTCGACGATGCGGGCAGCGACCTGCCGTGCGAGCGGGGTCGGTGCCATGCGCCTCCGTCCGTCTTCGAGTTCCGGGCAGGCGCAGTTTACCGACCGCCGGGGTGTTGCCGGCGCGGTCATGACAGGTCCACGGCGTGGACGTGGTCGACTTGGGGAGCGGCGGCGAAGTAGTCGCCGGTCAGTTCTCGCCAGCGGGCGAACTCGGCGGAGCTGCGGAACCGGATCATGTGGTGCTCGACGGTCTCCCACTCGACGACCAGCCAGTACCGCTGGGGCTGTTCGACGCCCCGGCGCAACCGGACACCGTGGCAGCCGGGAGCACCCTCGAACAACGGCACCGCTTCGCCGACCGCCTTCTCGAACGCGACCTCCGTTCCCGGGCGCACGTCGATCTGCGCGATTTCCCAGACCATGGGTTGCAACTCCTTTCTCGTCAGAGCCCGAAGGTGTGGGCAGCCAGCAGGGCCAGCGTGATCGTGATGCCGCCGCCGATGCGCGTGGCGATCTGAGCGAAGGGCATGAGCCGCATCCGGTTGCTCGCGGACAAGATCGCGATGTCGCCGGCGCCGCCCATGCCGCTGTGAGTGGCGGCGACGATCGCGCCCTCCACGGGATGGATCCGGACCCAGCGCGAAACCACGAACCCGGTGGCGACCATGGCGAGCACCGTCGCGACGATCGTCAGCAGGTGCGCGGGGGTGAACCCGGCGATCAGCGCCTTCCAGGGGACCTGTACGAGGCCGAAGGTGAACAGGACTGGGAAGGCGAGCGCGGTCAGGCAGAAGCTGTAGACGAACGTGGCCCCGTCCTGCAGGCGGGGGGTGACGCCGTGGGCGAGCTTGAGCAGGACAGCCAGGCACAGCATCACCACTGGCGCCGGGAAGCCGAGGAGGTCGAGGGCGAGCACGCCGCAGAGGTAGAGCACGACCGCAGTGACCCCGGCGGCCGCGATCGACTGGGGGGAGAGGTCCGGTCGCTCGCGCTCGAGCCCGTCGAGGAGATCGGTTTCCTTGCCTGGTTCCAGACGTCCGTTGCCGGTGAGGTGGGGACGGCGCTTGCCGAGGTGGCCGAGCAGTCCCGACAGGAGGATGGCGGCGAGGTTGCCGACGAGCACGGCCGGCAGGACCTTGGCCAGCAGCGGACCCTGCGCGCTGCCGAGGATCGCGGCGTAGCCGATGGTGAGCGGGATGGCGCCTTCGCCGACGCCGCCGGCCATGATCGGGACGACGACGAAGAAGATCGTCTCTTTCCAGCCCAGCCCCAGCGCGGTCCCCACGCCGGTGCCGACGCTGAAGGCCACGATGCTGCCGGCCAGCAGCGGCACGAAGATTTTCGCGAAGCCGCGGACCAGCAGCCGTCGGTCCATGCTGAGGATGCTGCCCACGATCACGAAGGCGATGAACAGGTTCAGCACCTTCGTCGACGTGAAGAAGTCACCCAGGGCCTTCGCCGCCGGTGCGGGGATCCAGCCGCGGAAGGCCAGGTAGGAGGGCACGAAGGTGACCAGAATGGCTGCGCCGCCGATGCTGCGCAGGACGGGCACCCGCTTGCCGATCTCGGCGAGGGTGAAGGCGAACGCGACCATGAGGCCGATGACCACCGCGAGCTCGCCGGTGATGTTGTGCGTGAGCACGAAGGCGATCAGCAGTGCGACAAGGACGACGTAGACCGGGATGGGCACGATCCCGACGTCGCGGTCCATCAGCCGGGCCCACAGGCGGGGCCGGGCGCCGTCGCTCGTCGCGGCGGACTCGGGGACCGGGTCGGCGGCCAGGGGCGCGGGGGTTCGGTTCGACATGGGGTTCCCTTGCTGCTCTGGAAGGGCGGACAGCGCTGAGGCCGGTGAGCGCCGGCGGTTGCGGAGAACCATAAATCGCCCAGTGGTTTTCTCAAGAGAGTTATACCAGAATCTTGGTATTATCTACTTGTGAAAAACCAACGTGGTGCGTACGCTGCCGGATGTCCGAGCCGGAAGGAAGTTCAGTGAAGATCCTCGTTCTGCCAGGTGACGGCATCGGCCCCGAGATCACCGACGCCACGTGCCAGGTGCTCCGCGCCGCCGAGGCCGCGCTCGACGTCGGCATGGAATTCGAGACCCGCGAGATCGGGCACGCCGGCCTGGCCGCCTCGGGGACGACGCTGCCGGGCGACGTGCTCGACCGCGTCCTCGAGGTGGACGGCGTGCTGCTGGGCCCGGTCAGCCACTACGACTACCCGCCGCGGGCCGAAGGCGGCATCAACCCCTCCGCGGAGCTGCGCACCGCCTTCGGCCTCTACGCCAACATCCGGCCGTGCCGCTCGCGGCCCGACCTCAGCATCCTGCGCAAGCCGATGGACCTCGTCCTCGTCCGCGAGAACATCGAGGGCTTCTACTCCGACCGCAACATGCACGCCGGGACCGGCGAATTCATGCCGGATCCCGACCTCGCGCTGTCGATCCGCAAGGTCAGCGCGAAGGCCTGCGAGCGGGTGGCGCGCACGGCGTTCGAGCTGGCCCGGGGCCGGCGCCGGAAGGTCACCGCGGTGCACAAGGCGAACGTCTTGAAGCTCTCGGACGGCCTGTTCCTGCGCGAGGTCCGCAAGGTCGCCGCCGGCTTCCCCGACGTCGAACTGGAGGAGCTGATCGTCGACGCCACCGCCGCGCTGCTCATCCGCGACCCCGAGCGGTTCGACGTCGTCGTGACGACCAACATGTTCGGCGACATCCTCTCCGACGAGGCCTCCGAGCTGTCCGGCAGCCTCGGGCTCGGCGGTTCCATCAACGCCGGCGACACCATCTGCGTCGCGCAGGCCCAGCACGGCTCCGCCCCCGACATCGCGGGCCGGGGCGTGGCCAACCCGACGTCGCTGATCTTGTCCGCCGCGATGCTGCTCGACTGGCGCGGCCACCGCGACGGCAACCCGGCGCTGGTCGAGGCCGGCGCGCTGATCTCCGGCGCCGTCGACGCCACGCTGGACGACCCGGCCACCCGCACCCGCGACATCGGCGGCGCCCTCGGCACCGCCGCGTTCGCCGATGCCGTCATCGCCCACCTCACCAAGATCCGGGAGAACGCCGCGTGATCGTCTCCGTCGACCCCGCGACCGGCGCCGAACTGGCCCGCTTCGCCCCCATGACCGCCCAGGACGTCGAGGCCGCCTTGGACGCCGCTGTCGACGCGCAGCGGCAGTGGCGGCGGCGCCCTCTGACCGAGCGCACCGCGTCGCTGCGGGAAATCGCCGCCGTGCTGCGGAAGCGCAAGGACCGCTACGCCCGGCTCATCGTCGGCGAGATGGGCAAGCCGCTCGCCGAGGCCGAAGCCGAGATCGAAAAGTGCGCCGTCACGTGTGAGCACTACGCCAGCCACGCTGCGGCCTACCTCGAAGGCCGCAGCGTGACGCCCGAGGCCGGCGTCGTCTACGACCCGCTCGGCGTGGTCCTGGCCGTCATGCCGTGGAACTACCCGTTCTGGCAGTTCTTCCGCTTCGCCGCGCCCGCCTTCGCCGCCGGCAACGGCGCACTCCTCAAGCACGCCAACAACGTCCCGCAGTGCGCCCTCGCGGTGGAGGAGGTCGTGCGCGACGCCGGGTTGCCCGAGGGTCTGTTCCGCACCCTGCTGGTCGACGTCGGGCAGATCGCCCCGCTGATCGCCGACGACCGGATCGCCGCCGTCACGCTCACCGGGTCCACCGAGGTCGGCGCGATCGTCGCCGCCCAGGCCGGCGCCGCGCTGAAGAAGCAGGTGCTGGAGCTCGGCGGCTCCGACCCGTTCCTGGTGCTCGCCGACGCCGACGTCGAGGCCGCCGCCCGGGCCGCGGTGAAGGCGCGGTTCCTCAACGTCGGCCAGAGCTGCGTCAACGCCAAGCGGTTCATCGTCGAAGACGCGGTCGCCGACGAGTTCGTCGCGGCCTTCCTGCGCCACGCCGCCGAGCTGAAGGTCGGCGACCCCACCGACCCGGCGACCGCCATCGGGCCGATGGCGCGCGCGAACCTGCGGGACACCCTGCACGACCAGGTCGAGCGCAGCGTCGCGGCCGGCGCGACCGTGCTGCTCGGCGGCGAGCCCGTCGACGGTCCCGGGTTCTTCTACCCGCCGACCGTCCTCGACCAGGTGCGCCCGGGCATGGCCGCCTTCGACGAGGAGACCTTCGGCCCGCTCGCCGCGATCATCCGCGTCGCCGACGCCGACGAAGCGGTCGAACTCGCCAACCGCACCGAATTCGGCCTCGGCGCGGCCGTCTGGACGTCCGATGTGGACCGCGCCCGCACCCTCGCGCGCGAGATCGAGGCCGGTGCCGTGTTCGTCAACGGCGTGGTCGCCTCCGACCCCCGCCTGCCCTTCGGTGGCATCAAGAAGTCCGGCTACGGCCGTGAGCTCGGCGCTGAAGGCATCCGCGAGTTCTGCAACACCAAGACTCTCTGGATCGGAGCCTGACCTTGACCGACCCCTTTCCCGCCGCCGTGCTGCGCCCCGCCGAGCTGACCGCGTTCTCCCGCGGCGGCGGAGCCAGCACCATCCCGCTCGTGACCAAGTCCCGCGGTGCCGAGTTCTTCCTCAACGGCATGACGCAGTTCGAGCCGGGCGCCGGGATTCCGCTGCACACGCACAACTGCCCCGAAAGCGTCGTGATCCTGCAGGGATCGGCGATCGTGGAGATCGACGGCGAAGAACACCGGCTGTCCACCTGGGACACGACGTACGTCGACGCCGGCGTCCCGCACCGGTTCCGCAACGCCTCCGACACCGAGCCGATGCGCATCCTCTGGACCTACGCCTCGGTCGACGCCACCCGGACCATCGTCGCCACCGGCACGACAGCCCGGGTCGACGCCGAACACGAGTAGCAGGTCCTTATCCGGGTGCGACCTGGAGATCATTGAGTTGTGCAGGTGACGGGTCAGCGCGGGAGGGTTCGGGTGATCTCGGCCGCAGGGGCGCCGCGTTCTGGGGTGGGATCCTCACCTTCTCGACGCCCTCGGCGAGTTGGCCGACCCTCGAACTGACCGACAGCAGTCGGGCCCCCTTCCGCGGCTTCGGCTACCGGTGTTCCGACAGACGGGTGAAGGATCGCCGGTACGCCGTCGGTGTCAGCCCGACCCGCCGGGTCAGGTGTTGGCGCATCGAGTCGGAGCTGCCCAGTCCGCTGCGAGCGGCGACGAGGTCCATCGGCAGGTTGGTGGATTCCAGAAGTTCGCGCGCTCGGTTGATGCGCTGGTGCAGCAGCCATTGCAGCGGGCTGAGGCCGGTTTCGGTGCGGAATCGGCGAGTCAGCGTCCGCACGCTGTTGTTGGCGTGCCGGGCCAGATCGGTCAGCGTGAGTGGCTGATCAAGCCTTTGCAGCGCCCAGGCCCGGGTTGCGGCGAGGGAGACACCGGTCTCGGCAGGCAGTGGGGTCTCGATGAACTGCGCCTGACCGCCCGGGCGTACCGGCGCCACAACGGCCAGCCGAGCCACCGCGTTGGCCGCTGCGGCGCCGTGGTCGGAGCGGACCAGGTGCAGGCAGAGGTCGATACCGGCCGCCAGCCCGGCTGAGGTGAACACGGGGCCGTCCTCGACGAACAGCACGTCCGGTTCGAGTGTGACGGCAGGGTACCGCTGCCGGAATATGTCCGACTTCACCCAGTACGTCGTGGCGCGTCGGCCCTCGAGCAGACCGGCGGCCGCCAGCACGAAGGCGCCGGTGCAGATCGACGCGAGACGTTTGCCCGCCGCGGCGGCTGCCCGCAGTGCCTCCAGGACCGCGGGTGGGACGTCGTCGCGGCCGGCCCCGCCAGTCACCATCACCGTGTCGGCCTCGTCGACCGCCTCAAGGCCGTGCCGGACGAACAGGTCGAAAGCGCCGTCGGACGGCAGGATCCCCGGTTCAGCCGCGCAGACCCGGACGTCGTACGCGGGCCGCCCCTCGATCTCCACCCCGCGGAAGATCAGCTCAGGGATGGAGAGATCGAAGGTGTTGACCGGTGGAACGGCGATGACGACGACGCGGTGCATGGCCAGAACCTCCGGATGTATGGCACTCGGGCCACTACTGTACAGCGCTGCAGCTCGGCAGGCTTGAGACATGTCATTCGTCGTTGTCACCGGGGCCGGCGCAGCCGGCCTGCCCACCGCCCGCCAGTTCGCTGAGAGCGGCGAGCGCGTCCGCCAGATCACCCGTAGTGGCCGTGGCGCCGACCATCCGCTGGTGGAGCTCGTGGCCGCCGACATCACCGATGCCGACCGGCTCACCGAGCTCACCGAGGGCGCGCGCGTGGTGGTCAACTGCGCCATTCCCGCGTTGGACCGCTGGGCTGTCGACGTGCCACCGATGTCTGCGGCGCTGCTGACCGCGGTCGAGCGGACCGGAGCGGCTTACGTGATGCTGGGCAACACCTACGGCTACGGTCCGGTCGACGGGCCGATGACCGAGGACCTGCCGATGGCCGCGACCACGGTCAAGGGGCGTGTGCGAGCGCAGATGTGGCTCGACGCGCTGGCCGCTCACGAAGCAGGCCGTGCGCGGGTCACCGAAGTGCGGGCCACAGGTTTCCTCGGCGCGGGCCCCGTGGGTCCCTACGGCGCGTTCGTGCTGGGTCCCCTACTGGCCGGCGAAGTGGCGTCCTACCCGGGAGACCTCGACGTGGCGCACAGCTGGAACTACACCGAAGACATTGCCCGGGCGCTTGTGGCCGCGAGTCGCAACGACGCCGCGTGGGGCCGGCCCTGGCACGTGCCGGTCACGTCGTCTCTGTCCGTGCGGGCGCTGAGCGAGCGGCTGGCCGAACTGGCCGGAGCGCCCACGCCGAAGCTGCACCGCATCGATCGCGACGAGCTGGCCGCGCTGGCTCGACAGCAACCGGTGTTCGGCGAACTCATGGAAATGATGTACAGCAACGAAAACCCGCATGTGATCGACTCCAGCCGGACGGAGGCGGTCCTCGGCGTGCAGCCGACGCCACTGGACACAGTCCTCCGAGAGATGGTGACCGGCGCCCTCGGTGCGACGGAAGACATCGCGGACCGGCTCTCCCGCCGCCTCGCCCCCCAACAGGGCGGCACCATCTGAGTGGGTAGCCGCGGGGCTGTAGACCCCACTGCCGTCGCCAGACCGGTACCGGCCGAAACTCCCGGCTGCCGACGCCGCGCGGCGTCCACGGCGGGGACCGCAGCCCGCTGTCCACCCTGGCCAACTCCGCCTGCAGCTGCACGGGCCCTCGATCGCCGGTCCGGAAACAACCATCCCCAGTCGACTTCGTCAAGGAATGTGATGTCCACCAAAGCATTTCAGCCGTATGAGCTGGCCGGAAAGAAGCTGAAGAACCGTATCGTCATGGCGCCGATGACCAGGAGCCGTGCCCCCGGTGCCACGCCGACCCGGTCGATGGCCACCTACTACGCGCAGCGAGCCGGTGCCGGTCTGATCATCACCGAAGGCACCCACCCGTCGGTGCAGGGGCAGGGCTACACCGACGTGCCCGGCCTGCACTCGCCGGCACAAGTGGACGCCTGGCACGCCGTCACCGACGCGGTGCACGCCAACGACGGTGTGATCTTCGCCCAACTCATGCACAGCGGTCGCATCGGGCACCCCACCCTGCTGCCCGACGGTCTCGTTCCGGCCGGCCCGTCCCCCGTACAGGCCAAAGGGCAAGTCTTCACCCACACCGGCCTGCAAGACTTCGTCGTCCCCCGCGAACTCACCGAGGACGAGATCCTGGCCACCATCGAGGACTACGCATCGGCCGCCCGCAACGCCATCGCCGCCGGATTCGACGGCATCGAGCTGCACGGCGCCAACGGCTACCTCATCCACCAGTTCCTTTCCACCCACACCAACAAGCGCGCCGATCGATGGGGCGGCGCAGTGGAAGGCAGGATCCGATTCGCCGTCGAGGTCGCCCGCGCCACGAGCCAAGCCATCGGCGCCGACAAGGTCGGCATCCGCATCTCACCCGGGGCCACCGTCAACGACATCAACGACGACCCCGACCACGACGCCACCTACCTGCCCCTGGCACGCGAACTGGCCGCCCTCGACCTCGCCTACCTGCACTTCGCCGAACGCGCCGGGCGCGACCTGACCCGCCGAATCCGCACGGAGTGGCCCAACACCCTGATTCTCAACCCCGACACCGGAACCACACCCACCGGTCCAGCGGAGCTGGGCCTCATCGAGGACGGCACCGCCGACCTGCTTGCGTTCGGCACCAACTTCATCGCCAACCCCGACCTGCCGTACCGCCTCGCCACCGGAGCCCCACTCGCCCAGGGTGACCGCACCACCTTCTTCGGCGGCGACGACCGCGGCTACATCGACTATGCCCCACTCGACTGAACAGCGGGCCGACCTGCCGAGCGCCGGCCACATCGGAAGTGGGGCCAGCTCGCCCACAGGGGTAAAGCGCCGCATCCTGCCTGCAGCGCCGGTATCGGCAACGCGGCGAGACCCACAACGGCCGGGCGACCAGCAGGTTCGGGTCAACGCCGGCATGCAGCCCGGCACCGGTGACCTAAACGTCACGTCGACCGGGCGCAGGGTGGTGTCGCGGGCGGTGGCGTAGGCCACCAGGTCGTCGCCCCGGGTCTGGGCCCGTGCAGTCGGTGGCCAGGGTGAACACCAGCACGGTTATCAGGCCGGTCAAGAGCAGACCGCCGGTGAGCAGCACGAGGCGGCATTGTCATCGCCGGGCAGCGCGGCTGCACGACGGCCTGCGCGCGATGCGTGAGCGAGGCGACCTGCGCCCCGAGACCGACCTCGACGAGCTGTCGATGGCGCTGCTCACCGCACTGCAGGGCGGCAGCCTCCGGAGCCATACCCTTCGAAACTCCGCGCCGATGCGGGCATCGATGAGCGCTCCCCTCGCCTACGTCAACTCCTCCATGGTGACGTCCATGCCGGTCGCAGCTGCTCGGTGCACACGTCCGACGCCTTGGCCGATCGACTACGCCGACGCCGCCCTGCAGGTCGGCGCGCTCGACGAGGTGGAGCGGGCAGTGATGTTCCTCCGCCGGCAGGGCGCATCAGGCCGCCCCGACGCCCGGCACCGAACTGACCAGAACGAACGCCGGGTGGCAGAGCTGGTCGCCGCCGGACGATCCAACCAGGAGGTCGCCGCCGCGCTGTTCATGTCCGTGAAAACCGTCGAAGCCCACCTGACCCGGATCTATCGCAAGCTGTCGCTCCGGTCGCGGACCGAACTGGCCCGGCGTCTCGCCAACGGCACTCCTTGACACGGGCAGACTCAGCGTTTCGGTATCGGTGTGCTCTGAAGTCTGGCGAATTTGGTGTTCTTCGCGGCGTTCGTGTTCGTCTTTTATAGACCGCGGTCGCTGTGTTTTCGTCGCCCGAAACCGCTGGAACCAGGCCGGGAACGATCACACGCTGGCCGAACTCATGGGCACGACGCTGGCGCCCGCAAGACGGTCACCGATATCCAGGCGTGACCCGGCCCTCTGGTCGGCAGTCGTTCTCGACAGGGGCCATCGCCTCCTGCTGGGCGGTGCGCGCGATGCGGGACAGCAGCGTACGGAATTGGTCCTGGTCGCGTTCGTCGAGATCGGCGAGCAGGCGCCCCTCGGCGACGGCGAGGCTTCGCCGTACCTGGTCTAGGCGGGCGCGTCCGGTGTCGGTGATGACGACCTGGCGGGCACGCCGGTCGCGGGGATCCGGTCGGCGGATCACCAGCTGTTGCGCCTCGAGGTCGTCGAGCAGGTAGGTCGTGACGGTGCGATCCAGGCTGACCTCCCGGGCCAGGGCCAGCTGCGAGGGGGTCTGTCCGCCGGCCAGGGCCATCAGGACGAGGTAGCCGCGTGGACCTCCGGGCAGGTCGGCGACGGAGTCGGTAGCCACGCGACCGAACGCGGTGGAGACCAGGCGGATCGCCCAGCCCAGGTCAGTTTCCAGCGGCGAGCCAGCGGTGTCGCCGCGCGGTGTCGCTCCGGAAGCAGATATAGCCACAGCCCGATCGTAGCAGATACGCGTACCAACAGACGTTCTTGTCAACAGAGCATCTGTTAGGCATAGTTGTTGGAGTGGGCGAGCCGTTCGGGCTCGCGCCTCATCCTGAACGGAACAATCGACGATGAACGCGATGATCGACTGGGTTCCCACCGGTTTCTCGGTGCAGCGGATCGCCACCAACGGGACCACGCTGTCCGTGGCGACCGGTGGATCGGGGCCCGCGATGGTCCTCCTGCACGGCTGGCCGCAGACCGGCCGCGTCTGGCGTCACGTGATGGGCCCGCTGGCCGAACGATTCACCGTGGTCGTACCCGATCTGCGCGGCACCGGCGCGAGCGACCGGCCGGCCGACGGCTACACCAAATCGAACCAGGCGACCGACATGCGCGGCGTCCTCGACGCTCTGGGCCTAGCCGGACCGGCCGTCGTGGCCGGCCATGACATCGGTGCGATGGTGGCGTTCGGCTGGGCGGCATCGCGCCCCGAGGAGGTGGCCGCCCTGGTGATGCTCGACGCGCCGCTGCCCGGCTTCGGGCTCGAGGAGAGGATGAACGTGGCCGAGGGCGGCATGTGGCACTTCGGCATGTTCATGACCCCGGCGGTGCCGGAGATGCTGTTCGACGGCCACGAGCTGGAATTCATCTCGATGATGTTCCCACTGCTGGGAAGGCCCGGCGTGTTCAGCGCGGAGGATCTCGAGTACTACGCGCAGGCCTACCGCGGCCGGGATCGCCTGCGGGGCGGCTTCGAGCACTATCGGGCGCTGCTCGCGGACGGCCGTGAGAACCGGCGACTGCTCGCCGACCGGAAGCTGACGATGCCGGTGCTGCGGGTGACGGCGGGCGAGCGTCGCAACGAATGGCCGTCCTACGACTTCGCCGAGCGCATCACCGAAAAGGCCGCCCCTACCGGCCACTTCGTCGCCGAGGAGGACCCGGCCTGGTTGCTCTCCACGCTGGAGACATTCCTGGGGGAGCCGCGATGAGACGTTCGTGATCGGCGCCACCGGCTTCGTGGGCAGCGCTATCACCGCCGATCTGCGGTCCGCGGGTCACGACACGCTCATCGGTGCTCTCGCCGGGTCCGGCTGTATGGTGGTACTGGTTTCGGGGACCGGAGTTTTCCTGCGGCGTACCGCCGGGCAGTGGAATTCCGAGATCTCGCCGAGGACGTCGGCGTCACCGCCTACAAGGGCGCCGCGCCGCTTATCAGCAACAAGACCTACCTGGAAGCCGCGGCGGGAATCCTCGCGGTCGAGGCCTACATTCGCAGCGCCCTCTATCAGCACACCGACGGCATTCGCGGGCTCGGCCTGCTCGACCGCGACCTGCGGGAGGCCAGCGTGAAGCTCTCCAGCGCTCGCGACAGCCTCGACGGCCCGGCCGACGACGACCAGGGCGTCATCGACAGCCGCGGCCAGGCCAACATCGTCCCGACCGACGCCAGCGGCACCGCTTACAGCCGCTCGCCGGGGCAGGTCCTCAACATCGTGTACCTGAACAACAACGCCGCGACCTCTGGTGGGTTCTTCCCCAAGGCGTCAACGGCGACGTCAACACCAGCGCCGCCAACTGACCCGAGCGGGTGCCGGACCGCTGTCGGGGCGGCCCGGCACCCGCTCCCCCCGGCCGGAGGACACGATGCCGAGGGCGAGGAGCTGGCCGACGATGGCGCCGAGGTTGTACGCGTCGGCGTGGTTCAAGCGCTACTACCCGGCCGCGTTCTGCGTCTTGGTGACCCGCATGGCCGGGTTCGCTCGCTCGTCGAGGCGTCCGTCGCTGACCAGGTGTTTGTAGAGGCAGCGCATGGCGGCGATGAAGTTCTCGGCCGCGTTGCGGCCGACGCGGGAGTTGCGGCGGACGCGTGCGGTGCTGCGGACGTGCTCGGCCATCGCCTTGATCTCGGTGACCGTGATCGTGTCCATAGGCCGCTCTCCCCAACTGGCTTCGACTTTCTTCCAGTACGACCCGTAGGAGCTGGCCGTGCTCGGCGACACCAGGCCCGCAACAACCGGAATCCATTCACCGAGTGTCGGCATCGGCGAACGCTCGCCGTCGACGTTGTCCGCGGGTGCGTCACCGATGAGGTCGGCAGGGTCGACGCCCAGGCGCGACAGCAGCAGCCGGGCCGCTTCGAAATCTTGAGTGGTCGCGGTCATGACGCCTCCTCGGGAGCGGCCAGCGAGGTGTGGAAGGTGCGCAGCATCGCTTGCACGGCTGCTTCCGGGGTGAACGATGAGCACGTCGTGGACGGGATCGGCGACCAGCAACAGCCGGCTGCCCGCCAGAGCTCCGCAGCCGCGGCGCACGGGTGCTGGGAGCGCGACGTAGGGTTTGCGGAGCATGACGAACACCCCGTCCGGGCGCCGGCGGATCGCCACCGATGTCCGGACGAGAGTGGTCAGCAGCCGGTCGCCCGGGTTCCAGCCGAGGGCCGCGACGGCGCCGCGATCTTGTAACCGCCCTCCCCCGTCCATGAGCGCGATCGACAGCCGCGGACCATCGGCGGCATGGAGATCACGCAACGGCGGCAAGTCCATCGGGACAGGAAGCGAAGCCACGCGGTCTGGGTCCGGCGCGGTGATCCGGCCGGGCAAAGCAAGGAGGGGATGCCGGTCATGCGCCACCTCCCAGGCGGGCTGCGCAAAGGGAGGGCACGTTCAAGATCATCCTAGCCGAAACCGGCGGGAGCTGAACGCGAGAAAGACCCACCGTAGCGGGCCTGTTACTCTGTGGCTTGGGAGATCTCCCACGTATTTGTGTCCGAGGACCGAGTTGATCTATAACCCCACCTTGAGGTTCGCGGTTAACCTGCAGCTGTAATCACGGCTGTGCTGGCTGACGAAGCACTCTGCCCGACCACGCGAATCTGCGAACGACATACAAGCGGCATAGACAACCGCAGTTGTCCGATCGGCTGCGGCAGACAGAGCCTGCCCGGTCCCGCTTCCAGTGCAAGCGGAATCGGCTGATTCTGTCGGACCTTGCTGAGAGAATCCTCGTGTGTACCGACACTTGGATCCCGGACCTGCCCCGCCGGCGTCATCTGCAGCCACTTCAACCGTGATGCGCCGGACCAGGAGGTCGGGCACCCGCCCGGAGATCGAGCTCCGGCGTGCGTTACATCGCCGAGGTCTTCGGTTCGTCGTCGATAAGCCGGTTCCGGGTGGGAATCGGCGCCGGCGGGTCGATGTGCTCCTGCGAGGCACGCGCATCGCAGTCTTCGTCGACGGTTGTTTCTGGCACTCCTGCCCCGAACACGGTCACCTTCCCGTTGCGAACAGGAGCTGGTGGCGGCTCAAACTCCGCGGTATCGCCAGGCGTGACCGTGACACCGACTCTGTCTTGGCTGCGATGGGGTGGTTGGTCGTCAGAATCTGGGAGCACGAAGACCCTGTCGAAGCCGCGACACGTTTGGAGCATGTCGCCCGCGCGAGAAAGCTGATGGTGAAGCGAAGCACCCGCAGCCGCCTCGCAGCGGCACCTGCCGAAGATTAGCCAGCGACCTCGGAGCACCTCGCGCAGCAAGAGCTCGCCCGGCTTCTCACAGCGTCACGCCGAAGAGTCTTTTGGCCAGTCGACCGGTCCTCGTGAAGCGCAATACTCCGCGCACCACGAGGAACCGGTCGTTCGCCACAGCCCGACTCATTCTGGCCAGCACCTGACCAGCGTCGGCTCGGGCGTGTAAAGGCCATCTTCGACGTTGAACGCCTGGAGTGCGATCAAGCACTCCACTTCCTTCTCGGGCTCGTCGACCGCGAACCCAGCCGCGACGTCGAGGTCACCCTGGGAGAACCGTTCGGAGACACCCATCGAAAGGATGCCGCCGAAAGCACGTGACAACCGCTCGTCGTCGGTCAAACCGGTTGCGCTGAGCAGCTCGCTCCGTCCCGTTGCCGTCCCAAGGTCGCGATCCACCAGGCGCAAGGCCTCGTGTTCGTCGGTGCCGAGTGTGCCGGCTGCTTCCCCCACGCCTTTGACCAGCTGTTGCACCCGATCAACCAGAACAGGCCAGCCGCCGGTAATCTGGAGGAGTCTGGCGCGCGTGTCTTTGTCGGTGAACATATTCGTGTCCATCGACCACACCCGCAGGGTCGCCGCAGTGTACCGGCGCAACACCACTACTCCGACGGGCTACTTCGATGAGTCGTTGCCCGAGATCTCCTGCTCGAACACCGCGCGCCACAGAGGAACTTGCTCCGGTCCAGCGACGATCACCGCCGATCGGGTTACGCCGGCCGCCGTGGGCCTCAACGTCTGCGCGTACTCGAGCGCCTCCAAGCAAGCACCCTCGTTCGGCGCCACGCTGTAGAGGTCGTCGAGCACCACCCGCCACTCCCCCGGCCGACCCGCCACGAGCTGTTCCTTGAAGTCGCGTCGCCGACCGCCCACACGCGGGAGCTGGAACCGGTCACCCACGCTCGCGGCGATTCCGATCGCTTCGCCCACCAGGCCGATGCCGGTCGCCCGGGAACCGAGAACCACGCGCACCTGGTTGTTGTGATCTCCGAGCACGTCGTCGACCTGCGCTGCGGTCAACGGAGAGGTGTGGCCACTGGGGAGCTCCTGCCTGGACTCGAGCACGAGGAACTCTCCGGGGACGGACAGCTCTGCTGCCGAAACCAGCTCGGCCTCGACGTCGGTCTTCGTCCCGATCATGCCCAGGACGTTGGCACTCCGGAGGTGCCAGCCTCGTCCATCGTTGTTCGGGGCGAGGACCCCCAGTCCGGTCATCTCCTGCAGGTAAGCCCGGAACCCCTCAACATCGAGCTTTCCGAAGCCCTCCGGCCAGTAGTCCTGGCACTCTTCACGCAGTTGCTTGTCGGTGAGCCGGGCGTCGAGTCCGTACTCGTACGCGTGGTGAGCCAGCACGTGCGCGATCACGCCGTATCGGTGGTCGAGGTTCAAGGTATCGCGGAAAGCAGTGCGGATGTCCGCTCTCAGGTCCGCCTGGTTCACAACGGCATCTACGTCCTGGCGGACGATCGTGTAAGGCGGTTGATCGACCCCCAGAACTCCGTCGCGCCTCCTGGCGTGCATCACGGCGATCAGCCGGTTGGCGAAGATCTGCAGCAGGAACGGCTGGTACGAGCAGTAGCCCAGGATCCGGTTCACGAGATCCTGGTCTTCGAACTCGAACCCCAGCGCAGCCAGAGGCTTTGACAGCAGGTTTGCAGCGTGTTGGGGCTTCAGAGGACCGATGACCGTCGGACGCTGGGCCATGTGGCTGAAAGGTGCGTTGCGCGCTTTCTTGGCGTAGCGCTGGACCGAGTGCAGCCCGGCGAACACGACCTTGACCCGCCCACCGCTGTCCTGGCCGAGTGATTTCAGCGCCGCCGTCTCGTGGAAGTGGGGCATGTCCGCCTCGAAGAATTGATCGGCTTCGTCGAGCAGAACGAGCAGACGTCGTTGACGATCTACGTTCAGCCACTCGCGGACCCCGTCTTCGACCCACGCACGTGACGCCTTCCGCGGGCTGTTCCGCCGGGGTGCCGGCACGACATCCCTCAACCTGAGCTTGTCGAGTAGAGCGTCCCAGATCGCGTTCTGGTCCTTCGCCGAATCAGCCCGGATACCGATGACCTTGAGGTCGAGGTAGATCGCAACCCGATCGCCCGTCGCTCTGCGCTGCTTCTCGAAGTACTCAGCCGCGCTGTGCAGAAGGGCCGACTTGCCCAGCCCGCGCCCACCGAACACCAGCTGCGTGCCCTCGGGATCCAGGACACTCCGTCGCTCTTCTTCGCGGCCGTAGAACATCTCCGGCGAGACGGTGCCCCGCTTCTGGAGGTAGGGGTTCACAGCGGAAAAAGGCAGCAGCACGTTCATTGCTGCTGTCATCTGGCCGTTGCCGTGCGCCGCCAGGTAAGCCAGCGCAGCGTCGTCCAAAACGACGATGGGCGCAGTTCTCCCCGCAGACAACACAGCAAGGTCTCTGCGGGTTTGCATGTTCATCGTGCCGAAGTGCGCGATGAGCAAGCTCTCGTCGGAGGTGTCGCCGTCGGCCCAGCTCATCAGCAGCTCCGCGCTGGGTTGCCCCCAGGCCAGCAGGACGCGGAGCCGACCGCCGAGCTTCGAACCGAAGGCCGGGACAATGGCCTGTCCCACATGCCCAGTCACCGCGACCTCGACGAAGCGGCGGTCACGTCCACGCGGCCAATCCGACAACTTCGTCACCGAGCCCGTCTCCAAGCCCATCATCCGCAAGACCGGGAGCAGCTGAGCACGCTCGCCCAGGTTGTAGCGCTGCGCCGGGTCAGCCAGAGACATCTCCCGCCAATTCTTCAACGTATCAGCGGCGAGCTCTGCTCGCGTTTCGCTCAGCTGGGTGAAGTCCAAGGTGCGGCAGGCGTCGACGACAGCGCGACCGCGCACACTCGCGACCAAGTCGGCGGTCACTCCGTGGACCAACGCATCGGGAACGGCGGGCGCGAACCTTTCGAGATCCTCCGACTCGTAGATGTCTGGGGTCTTCTCGTCGATTTCCAGGAAGTAGATCAGCTCTTCCGCTGTCGACAACTGACCGGAATCCATGAGCTTCGTGATGCGATCGCTGGTGCCGACCTCGACACGGTCTTCCTGCTTGAGCGTCTCCAGACGCACTTCCAACCGCGCCCGCGCTTCAGCCCGGTAGTCTCTCAGGAGCTGTTCGAGTTCCTCGCACATCTGTCGAACTCGTGCGAGGTCGTGCCCCTTTGCGCGTTTCCGCGCGCCTTCCAGCAGGCTGCTGAGTTCTCCGTCCTGCTCCTCCGAAATTTCGGCATCCGACCGTGCCCTGCCCAGGACCGCACTGAATCGATCTAGCTCGTGCTCAAGTTTCGTTCGCGCAGCCTTCTCCGCCGCGTCCACGGCGCTTGCTTGGGCTTCGACGTCGGTCAAGTTCCCGGCGGGGAGCTGCCCCACCGACGCCTTGTCCAGCAGGAACCGGGCCACCTCGAAGTTCGCACCGTCCACGTGCAGTGCTACAGCTTCATCCCAACCGCGGTCGATGGCCGCGAGCAGCTCGGGAAAGGTCGTATCGGCGGGCGGCACGAACTCGTCGAGGGTGCCGTCGAGTACGACCCCAGGCAGCTTGGCCAGTTCAGCACTGAGGACGTAGGTGGGTGCGAGTTCCGGGGACGGCAGGGTGCGGGCTCCCTGGAGAACTTCGAACGTGCCCTTCAAGGACGCAGTCGCCGCCTTGGCTGCTGCCGCGGTCAACGGGTCGTTGTTGCCTTCGAGCTCCTTGAGCGCGCGGAACAGGGCGTCGCCTGTTCCCAGGACCGATGCCCGCATGTCCGCGACCTCGCCGGTGCTCCAGGTGCTCTTGTCGTCTCGACCGGTCAGAGACTGGACCGCGGAGACCCACTCAGCGAGAGGGGTCAGCACCTCGCGCACCAAAGTGATCAGGTCTTGTCTGCCCGCACCCTCGATCGGCTTCCCCGATGTTCCTTGGAACTTGCGGTCGAGGATGTCGATCTCGTCCTTGACGTTCGAACTGTCCGCCAGGTGGGCGATGGCTGCCGCGACCTCGTCGACTGATCCGGTCTCGTTGCGCTCGACGATGCTCAGTGGCTTGCCCAAGAGACCCTTTGTACCGAGCCAGACCTTGCTGATGTCGGTGGCCCGCTTGAACCGGAGTGTGCGGTGGCGGCCACGTGCCTGTCCAGCAGCGTCCGCTAGCTCCGACAGCCTGCGTTCGCCCTCAGCCACGTCGGCCAGAGCGAGGAGCGCACCTGAACCTACGAGGACACCGTGGAGGGCGCGACGTCCGACCTGCTCCGCCACTTCTGCGAGGTTCGGCTCGAGTCGGTTCGCCAGTTCGGTGAGCAACGCCCCCGTCGTCGGCTCGCCGGTCACCAGCGCTGCTCGGATCAGTGCCGGGACAACGAGCAGAGTGCTCGGGTTGTCGTCGGCCATCTCGGCGGGCTCGAGTTCGACCAACTCGTCGCGCAAGACAGTCGAGATACCGCCGTTCGGGTAGCGGAGCGCACTGGCCAGAGCTGCCACGCGCAAGGCCGCCTGCAGCACACGGGACCAGCCTGCGGTCAGCGCGATGACTGCCGCCAAGCCAAAACGTTCCGCACCGATCAGTCGTGCGACGCCGTCCGCGAGGAGCCGATCAGAACTCGGCTCTGGCTGTTCGTCCCCAGGTTCTTGGGCGTCGTCCTCAGCGACGAGAAAGGTGCCAGTTGTGCCCTCATCGGGCATCTCCGCAGGCTGGGAGACACTTGCCTCCCTGAGCTCGGGGTGAGGCGCAAGCACTGGGCTGCCGGGCGGCGGAACAACTGGTGCCGACTTCGGCTCCGCCAGCTCTGCCGGCCGATCGCGGCGAACCATGATCAGCTGGGTCGCCTGCAGAGCCAAGAACGACAGGTCGGGGCGGGCCTGCGACCAGCGCGTCGCCAGTTCCATCGGTGAGGCCGCTTGTGTCGCAGGAGCGGCCAAGTCCGCCAGCAGTCCGAGCGACTCAGCTTGTTGACGCAGCGACGAATCCCAAGGTGAACGACTCAAGAGATCTCGTGCTTCGCCCTGCGCCTGGGCCAGCTGGCTCACGAGAAGCGAATGCTCCGGCGGGGCCGCGAGGTCGCACACCTGCTCAACCCGCGACCGCAACTCGCTGTCTTGCTCACCGACCGACAGCTCATCTACGGCTGCTCGTAGTGCCTCGAGGCTTTCACCAGGTGCAGCTATCCCCTTCGCGCTGAGTGCGGACGCGAATGCTTCGAACGACCGGCGAGCGTGCGTCAAGACACCCACGTCCTCGTGGGCCGGCGGACGGCCTGCGTCCAGCGACTCCGTGATCCGCTGGGCGGCTTTGACCGCATCCTCGAACGTCGACTCAAGACCATCGATCTCCACGAGGAGGTCCACTCCTGTCTCCTCCTGCTGCTCCTTTTCACCCACGGCAGCGTCGGCCACAGGCTCGAGTCCCCGTCCCCCGTCGAAAGCTGCGGACGCGACCACGACCCGCTGCGCGGCTGCGTCGATGCTGCCCAGCTCGAGGTTCACCGATCCTTCAGGCGCGAACCATGCCTGCTGGCTCGCCCACAACCAGACCCGAGCGTCTCGAACCGAGACGACACGGGAGCTCCACGTTGCAACCCGACAAAGCCGGTTGCCCCAGGTCGCCGCTGGATCCACCTCGGTCTCTCCGAGCGATGCGCGCTCAACGTCGGCCGCAACCGCCATCGTCAGGGTGCTCGCTGCGAGTCTGACGCCGTGGTCGTTCCCCCGGATGAGCAAAGCCCGCGTGTCTTGACTCATCTGTTGTGTGATCTGGCGCGGTGTCATGTTCAGCCCCAGGGGTTTGAACACCGCACCACGATGCGGCAGCGGCACAGACTTCAGAGCCTTCATGACATCGGCGGCCGTCAACTGCTCTATTGACTCCGCGAAGACGCCGTCACTCGCAGTGAGAGCCTGCTCCAGCCCTTCCAGTGCTTCGTCGAGTTCGGTGTTTTCCCCCAGCGGCCAACCCGGGGTCGAAACCACGGGATACGGTCGGCCTGCGTCGTAGTGCTGGCGGGTGGTGCGAGAACGACGTGAGGTCATAATTCCTCCTGATGACAACAGGCAGCACCGGCGGCGCCACGGCGCAGCGCTTCGGAAATGCGAAAGCTCATGCGATCAACCGCCACGGGTGAAAGCGGGCACGTAGGTGAATCCCGGGGGGAGTTCTGCCGATCCGTGGCCGAGTCGCTGACGCTCCCTCGCATACGCAGCTTTTTTCTCCTCGCTGGCGACCCGACCTAGGTGGCCGATCCGGCGCAGGTGCCCCGCAACGTCCGTGGCCCGCACGAATCGATCCACCCCCTGATTCGCTCTGGTCAGTCTCTGCCCCGAAGGCGCAGCTTTCACCAAGGGTTCGTAGACCAGGACCTCGACGTTGCGCTGCTGGGGAGCGGCGGGGAAGCAGAGCAAGCCTTGTTCATCGACTCCAGCGACGTCTGAACGCAGGCGTCCGCTGTGGAGCAACTGGACGATCGCTTCTTCCAACATGCGCTCCGCACCTAGATCCCCGTCGCTCAGTTCTCCATACACCGCTCCGGCCAGTCGCGACCGGGTCAGCACTGCACGTCCCTCCCGCTCCAGTAGCCCTAGTCGTCGCACCGCTCGCAAGACCCGCTCCTGCAACGTCAACGTTCCAGACGATCGAGTGGAGCTCTCCGCACCCGCTGAACCACGCCTGCCTTCGCCGGGCGCCGCATCGCGGGTGAGGATCGAGGGGTCGTAGCGGTGCTCGATCAACTCGCCGTCCACTGTCACCGGTGTTTCGAGCAACGTCGAGGTGGCGCGCACGACACTGGCTCCACGAGGCCATGTGCACGTCAGAACGATGCCGGGGAAGAACTCCAGTGGCCAATCGATCCCGGAGATCCGGGGCTGCGGGACGAACAGGTCAGTGGTGGTGTCCTGGATCGCGTGAGCGCCGGCGAGGGTGTGGCCGGCGTGAGTCAGCATCAACCGCACACGCGAGACACTGGCGCGCATCGCCGCAGTCGCTCCTTCGGGCAGTGGAAGGTACCCCTCCAGCACATGCTTGAGCCGTAGCGGTTGCGACCAGGAAATCTCGCTGTCCCTCAACGAGAGGTCGAGGGGCTCCTCGGTCTGTTCACCACCGTTGTCGATTTCGGGTTCCACTTCAGAACCGGCGTCGTCGGGCAAAGTCGACCCCCACCCGAGCCCGAGCGGTTGTGTGATGTCGATCTGCGCTTCGCTACCGCCCGGTGCAGCGGCTCGCCAGACGCCGCCTCCTTGCCACGGATCGTCCAAGCGCAGGCTGACCCCGCCGCTCAGCAAGCCGGTCGACTCATCGGACTCGCCTCGGACATAGTCGCTGATCACCGCGTTGGCGTGGCAAATCGCAGCCGGGTAGCCCCCTCCGGCGAGTTGTCGTCTCGCGTCCCTGAATTGTCGAAGCCGAGGGCCGATCGCTGTGTAGCTGGGCTTCAGTGGCAGCGACCAACGCGAGGGCCGATCCGGAATGGCGGTCCGCCGGAGTTGCGTGGCAACCAGTTCCAGGTCCGAGCCGCCGAGAGGCCCTTCGTACCTCAACCGGTTCCCGAAGCCACTGCGGGTGAAGGCGTACCCGTGCCACATCCGCACCCTGTCATCGAGCTGCTCGAGAGCACTCTGGACGGTGCTCAGCAGCCCGAGCAGAGCCAACCGGTGCTGTTCTTCACCGGCATCCGGTGTTAGGAGCGCGCCGAGGGGTGCTGGTGCGGAGGCGCTCAGCAATTGGGCGCGTCCCCGTGTCAGCAGGTACCGCGCGTAGTAGGAAATCTCATCGAGGTCAGCGTCTTCACAAGACGCATACTGTGCGTGGTGTACGAGGTGGCCGTCGGCGTTCATCGCGCGACCAGCCCGCTTCACCCTCTCCAACTGCTGGTTCGTCATCGAGAAGTCCTGGCCGAATGCGTCGGTGTCGACGACCAGCAGCTCCCTCAACGACGGCTGGGGAACCAAGTCAGTCTGGCCAGGCCCGCGCGCTCCAGCAGGTGCTCCTGAAAGCCAGCCCGGTAGCGCACCATCATCTTCCAGCGCTGCGTGTGCGCCCTCCTTGTAAACGACCTCCGCGAAGAGCGGCCTCGCACCGGCTGAGATCTTCACCAGAGCGCCCACGGGCAGCGCCTCGCTCTCCTCGCCCGCGTGGATCTCCGGGAAGGAAAACAGGTCGTGCAGCGCACCGCCGACGTAGCCACGGGCGGTCAGGTCGAACCCGAAGTACACCGCGTTGAACGCGACGTTCACGTGCACCGGGGCCTTCCGCGCATCAACGAGTGCTGCGAGGTACCGGAGCAGCCTGGTCTGTTCCTCGTGCGTTGCCTCGTTGAAGCCCAACACCATGCGAGGCGTCAGCAGGGGCGGATCGACGTACGGTTGCCACACTGCGCTCGCGTCTTGTTCTGCCGGCTTGTCACATACGGCACCACCGACGTGTTCCGTGTCCAAATCTGTCACGTCGTCGCCTCCTCGGCAGGAGATCCAGCGGTTTTCTTCAAAGCCTCCCGGGCAAAACGCTCCCGCTCGCGGCGAACGTGCCCAGCGTCGCGCCACAAAGCACCAGCTGGCACGACCTTGCCTACTTCCTGCAGCCGGGTGAGGGACTCTTCGACACCTGCGAACTTCACAGACGGGTTGGCTCCGAAGAAGCGGCTCATGCGGAGACCTGCTCGAAGCTGCACCCGCCTGCCGCGTCGCGGGTGGAAGTACGAGTCCTCGCCGCGAAGAGCACGAAACACGTCTCGCGGGTGGACACCGGTGAAGACGTCCCAGACGAGGCGCGACACCTGGTCGTCAAGCCGACGCTGGCGAACGGCTGCGTCAATCCGCTGCCCGGCCGGACGTGGCTTCGCGATTTGGAAGGCACGTACGACAGGCGGAACGGTGTCACCGACCGGCCAGCTCTCGGTGTCCCAACAGGCGGAGCAGCGGTTGCCCGCGTGTGAGCAACACCCATCGGGAAGGTCGCTGATTCCGAAGTAGTCAGCGAACTTGCGATTCGCGCAGGTTGTCGAATCTTCGAAGAAGTCGCGAAGGAGGCGGATTTCCTCATTGGCGCGAGCAACCTTGCCCGTCACCGACGCGAGGAAGCCGCCGGGCAGCTCGGGGCTCGTGGCCCGGAGCCCGGTGACGAGACGGCGTGACGGAGCTGCACTGACGTCCAGCACACCCCGGTCGTGCATGTCTGCGAGCAGTTGCCAAGTCCCCGCTACGTCGTCGACGAGCACCCGAAACCCCGAAACCGTGCGTTCCAGGTGATTGTCGAGGTCGTGAACATCCAGCTTCTCGCGGTGCAACCCGCGTCCCCTCATCGGGAGGGACAGGATTGCGGCTACGACGGCGCGCTCGACCTCATCATCGA
Organism: Amycolatopsis sp. cmx-4-37; assembly: GCA_049998055.1. GTDB lineage: Bacteria > Actinomycetota > Actinomycetes > Mycobacteriales > Pseudonocardiaceae > Amycolatopsis. The sequence goes on from JAEBEK010000021.1 coordinate 24,747, forward strand.
ATGACGCGGGGTGGCGCGGTTCCGCAATCCGGTGGTGCAGTTCGCCGGCCTTGACGACGCAAAGCGGTGGGAAGTCTCCCAGGTCCTCGACGGCGCTCATGCCGACGAGAGCTGCGAACGCCCGTACGACCCCTGCCTCGTAAGCTTCGGTCGTCCGACTCTTGCGCGCCTCGTCGACCGTCAGGCGTCCGCTCGTGAGGTCTGCTCCGATCAGCTCGTCCGCGACCTTCTGGGTGTCGAGGACTCCGGTGCTCGCGAGCACCGCACGCCCCATTCGTTCGAGCAACTCGTTGTTCAGGTCGCGAGCCGTCATGAAGGCGACGGTTCGCAACCCCCGCGTTGTCATCAGTGCGAGACCGATGTTGGGTGCAGGAGAGATCGGATCCGGAGCATCCCTGCCCGCACGCCCCACCTGCTGGTAGAGCGCCGCGAGGTCGGTAGGAGTGCTCACGCAGAACACGGTCCGCACGTCAGGTCGATCAATGCCGAGCCCGAACGCGCTCGTCGCCACGACGACGAGCGGCGCGAAACCATCCTCGCCCTTGCGCGGCGCTTCTCGAAACTCGGTCATGACCGAGGACTTCTCGACTTCGGTCAACCTGCCGTGGAACCGGCGTACCCGAACTCCGCCCTCACCGAGGTACTCGCGGAGGTGCGCGTGGAGCGCGACAACCTCTTTCACCGTCAAGCAGTAGAAGATGGCGTGGTCTTCGATGCTGTCGAGCACTTCCTCGGCCAATCCCGCCGTAACGGCCGGCCCAGCGGCCTTGACGGTTCGCCGGAAGATCGCCAGCTCGGGCCGGATCGGGTTCTCGCGCACCGTCAGCAACGTGCCTGAATCGGCTTCTGCCGCTTCACCCCCCGCCTCATTGTCCGCTTCTCCAGGGAGTCCAAAGACCCCTTCGCGCAGACCTGAGTGGACGGTGCGGTTGGCCGTCGCGGTCAGCGCGGTCACGGGCAGGCCGAACTTCTCGCGCAGCTCCGCGAGGTACTGCTCGACCCGGCTCATGGCCGGTCTGAAGTCGTCCCACTGGACGAAGGTGTGTGCTTCGTCCAGCGCGATCCGGGTGACCCGTCCTTCCGCGACCGCCTGTGTGACGAGCTCTCGGAACCGGCGCTGGCAGAGCCGTTCCGGCGATACGTACACCATGCGGATACGGTGGTCGACGGTGCCGCTCAACTGCTCCGCCACTTCTGTCTTGCCGGCCCGCGAGCTCGATTCCCGCATCGGCGCGACCAGCGCTCGAACGGCTCCGCCGATGCTGCGGTTGAGCTCCAGTGCTTGATCTTGCATGAGTGCTACGAGAGGAGAAACGACGATCGTCACGCCTGGCAACACCAGGGCGGGTAGCTGGAAGCAGAAGCTCTTCCCGAATCCCGTCGGCAGCAGACCGAGGACGTCTCGTCCTGCGGCGACGGCGCCTATCACCCTGCGCTGTGCGGGTTTGAGCTTTGCCGGCTGATCGGAAAGCCGCAACAGCCCACCCACGATGGCAGCGCGGGCCAGCACCTCTCCTTCGAGCGTACCGTCCGCGCGGTGCCGTTCGAGCTCTTCCGCGGTCATCTCGAGCTTCCGGATCCGGCGAGTCTGCGGCAACAGCGTGTGTTCGTCGAGGGCTTCGGATGTGCACAGCTCCGCAGCACGCCCAGCCGGGAGCAGGCCCTGGCGAGCGAAGAACTGCCATATTCGGGCCCAGCCTTCGGCCATTGTGACCACGTTGCCTCCGGTTCGTTCTCCGGTATCGGGATCAGACCGCAGCAACCCAGCCACCCCGTCGTGCGATCTGTCGTCTAGAGAGCCGAGGAACGTCTCTCGGTACGCCCGTCGCAGTGCCGATCGACCAGCGAGCTTGCGGTCGCTGATCACGATCACGCCGCGGTGCCGTTCCGAACGGATGAGTCGGCCGACAGCCTGCCGCAGTTGCAACGCCGCCAGCGGGAGGTAGTACTCCTGGGTCGCTACGGCATCTGGGTCTTCGGCTCGCGCAGCTTCAGCGCGAGTCTTGATGGCCTCTCTCCTCGCAGCAACGACAGGAGCAGCGAACGGCGCAAAGGGAAGTTTGTTGATCCACACAAGACGGAGTCGGTTGGGATCATCGATGTCAACCCCTTGCCACAGCCCTTTGGTCCCCACCAGGAAACCACCGCCCTCTTGGCGGTGCTTGAAATCACGGTAGCCTCGGTTGTTCCCCAGCACCAACGTCGACCGAACGACCGTATCATCCGCTCGGTGACGCAGCTCGGTTGCGAGGTAGTCGGCGATGCCGCCTGCGGTCGAACGTGCTGTCGTGAGCACCAGAGCGCCGCCGTCGAAGCCGCCGCGTGCGCCGAGTTCCCCTTCGCTGCAATCCGACTGGTCGACCGGGTGGACCATTTCACGCGAGTATCCCGCGAGCTGGTGCGCCACCGTCCGCATCGCTCCTTCGGCCTGCTCCGCCCACGACGGGAAGTCCGACAGACAGACGAGTTCGGCCTGCTTTCCGAGGTCGAAGGGCGTCGCGAGCGCGAGTGTCGCGATGCCGGGCGGCAGCCCGAGCCGACCACGGATGAAATCCCACCTGCCGGCAACTCGCAGGGTTGCACTCACGTAGTAAGTTCGCGCGAAGGCCGTCAGGAACTGCTGCCACTCGGCGTCGGCCGCCAACTCGACCGGACTCGTCGCCACTCGGAAGCGGTAGCGGCGCAGACCTTCCCTCAACGCATCGAGTTCCTCCGCGTACACGACTCGATTCGACGTGCCCGGCGGCAACTCCCCGACGGGTCCGTCGTCGACAGGCGGATCGGCATAGTTGCCGAGGCCATCGTCTTCCCCGTCGATCGGCAGCTCGTCCTCGACGTCCCCGTCGATGGGCGCATTGCCACTATCGCTGTCGAACCTCTCGCCGCTCGCCGGCCCTATGGTCGAGTCAAGGTCCGCGACGACTGACGCCGAGGCACCTTCAATGTTCCGGCACCTCGTCAGCAGCGCTTCTACTCGTTCGCGCTCGAAGAAGTCCAGCTGCTGTTCGTGACTTCGTTGGTAGCCTCCCAACGACCCGACCAAGGCTTGGCAGAGTCCGCCCAAGCGAACAAGCAGTCCGGCCAGCTGCCGGGTCGTGGCTATCCCGTTCACTCCCACGTAGGCGCTCGCCAACGTGACAGTTCTCGATCCGACGATTGCGCCGCCGGCTGCACCGCAGGCGTCGAACGCCAGACCCGCTACCCGCGGCAATTGCTCGTGGTCGAGCAGTGCCTCGAGACTTCCGATCGACTCTCGCGCGGCTTCGCGCGCCGGCCCCGGTCTTGCTGTCGCAACCCACGTGTCCAAATCGGCGTACAGGTCTTCGACAGCCCTGTAGTCGACCGTTGCTGTCAAAGCTGAGGTCGCCGCGTCTTCGAGTTGGTGCGCTTCGTCGACCACCAAGATCGTATTGGAGCCGAGGGCGCTGAGGTCGTCCAGGTGAGCGAGCAGCAGCGCGTGGTTCGCCAACAACAGCCGGTGCGCGGTCAGAGCCTCCCTGACCGCATCGGTGTGCACTGCCACCTGTGTAGGCGCACTCGCGGCGTACTCACCGTTGCTTGCCTGAGAAAGGGACTCCAACCACACCGGGAGGGCGGGTCCCGCGTAATCACCGAAGAATGCAGGGGCGTCGACGGGATCCACTGACCGCGCAGTCCAGCCGGTCCGAACACCGTCTGATGCGAACAGCCGAAGTAGCAGGTAGATGAGCAGCTCACGGAAAACCGGCTTTACGAGGAACCTGTTGTGTTGCCCACGCTTGACGCGTAGCGGCGCCCCGTCCGTCGTCGCATCGGCCAACAAGCTCGCCAGGCCCCTCAACGAGAGCCTGTTCGCTTGCCCTTTCACCAAGTCGCTAGCGTCGAGCAGGCCCGGTACGACGGCGTCCAACTTGGCGACGTCGTCGGCGAGCTGTTGCTGCAGCTGCTTGGTGAAGGTGGTTACGACAGCGGTGCGCTCGGGGTCTCCGGCCAGCCAGTCCAGCGCAGCTGCCAAGATGGCGAAGCTCTTGCCGGTTCCCGTCGGCGCCTCCACAAGCGCCGGGACCCCCGAGTCCACCCACCCGTGCAGGGCGGTCGTCATCTGTTCTTGCGCTGGCCGACGGCGCGCGTCTCTGCCGTGAGCGATAGCCGCCAACTGGACCGGATCGATCCGACCGTCACGTCCACGCAGGCCAGCGGCGACCCGCAGCGGGGGATGCACCGCCGGTCCGTCGACCGTCCTGCGCGGAACGTGGTGCCGCAAACCGGCGGAAATGACCTCCGTCACATCCCCGAGTCCGTGCGCGACGACCTCCCCGACTGGACAGCCACCAGCGACGCCGGCGAGGTGACGCAGGAGAAGCCAACCAGGCGAATCGGGGCAAACTGACGCGACCAGGTCGGTCAGGCCCGGGCTCCAGGTCGCGATGAGAGCGGCGGCACGTTCGAGCAGCCTCCGGGTCAAGCGGCAGTCGTCGAGCGCGTTGTGCCAGCTCAGGTCGTCTCGTTCAACTCCTACGAAGTCAGCTAGGGGAGCTAGCTGGTGCGTCTCTGAGGTCGGCCAGAGCGCCAGTGCCAAGTAGTGGGCGTCGACCGGTGTGACCGCGAGCGCGGGCAGTTCCTCTCGCGCATACGCCTCGGCGAGCAGCGGAAAATCAGCGACAGTACCGTTGTAGGTGACGACCATGTCAGCGCCCGAGCAGTACGAGTGCAAAGCGAGCAGTGCCTCGGCCGCCGGAACCGCTGCGCTCTGGTGCAGCAGCTTGGTCTGGTCGTTGCGGATCTGCCAAGCATCATCAGCCGGCAGCTCGACCAGCACGTCGAGCTCAGGAGCCACCTGCACCCACTCCGGGTCCGTCCCCATCCGAACTGCACCGATCTGGAAGATCCGCTTCTCGAGGTACGGCTCCGCCGCCGTGGTGCGAACAACAGACTCCAGGTCAACGACCACCGCACGCACCAACTCGTCGGCGTCTTCGCGAGTCGAAGCGGTCGGACGCGGGGTTTCATCGACCGCCGCAGCCCTAACCGAGTCCCCGGAAACGGCAAGAGCCCCAGCTTGAACGGCCTGTGCGATGAGCGCCTGGACCCGTTTCACGTGCAGCCTGGGAAATCTCTTGCGAGCCAGCTCCAGCAACTGCGACGTCGTGACGTCGCCTCCGGCTTCGGCCACGACCTGCACGATCTGGAGTGTCGAGGTGCTGATTCCGCGTGCATCAGGCTGCGTCAAGACTTTCCTCTCGTTCGTGCTACAAGCAAGTAAGCGGCATCACCCGAATCTGCGTTACGCACCTTGATCGACCGATGACAAAACGAGACGTCAAACCCAGCTACGGACCGCCGCAGCCACCAGCGTCACGTTGAACATTCACTTGAAGCCCGCGTCTTCGTTGAAACTTTTCAATTCTGGCCGTACGGCAGGTATTGAGGTGAATCCGCCAGTAGACCACCGACTCCTGGTACTCATCCTTCGCCTTGGCCTGGCGAACTGCGGTTAGCCAAGTCAGCGAGCAAGGTATCCAGCTGGGCTTCTTCGTGCACCGCCACTTGGTGGCACTGCATCGCCTTCGCGAGGTCTGGACACCACGGGGTTTCGGGCACTGCGCCGGTGAGCGGCAGCTGCGCGTTTCCAACTGCGGCCAAGTAGTCCTCGGCGGCGTAGCGCCACGGCAGAGCCCCCCGATCGAACAGGCGCCCGGCGATACGGACGCCTGCGGTGTCGAAGTCGCCGTGATAGCGCACGGTGACTCCTCCCGCGACGAGCCGGTCCAGCACTTTGATGGCGATCGTCGCCGGATTCCCCGAGGTGCACAGCAGCGGACTCGTCGAGCCTGCACGCGCAGCCGCCTGGAGCACCTGCGGGTTCTCACAGACGAACACCTGCCCTCCGGGCGGAGCCCACATGCAGTCTGCGGCAGCGTGCCATTCCTGGAGCGTCACGTGGGTAACGATGGCGAGATCGGAACGGGCTCGCATGGCGTTCGCCCACGGGTGTTCGCCCGGCGGGCGTACCGACCATGCCAGGACCGTGCCCGAGACCGCGTCGGGAGTGACGCCGGCCATTGCCCACAGTTCACGCCGAGCTGCGGGGGTACGGGGATTGTCCTCGCCACTCGCTGCCGCCAGAGCTCGGAGCACCAGGGCGGCGGTCAACTGCCCATCGTCCAGGGCGTGTGCGTCTGCGCAAGCCCGGCTCGCCAGCTCTGCCAATTCGAACGACGGCGTTGCCGGCCACGCTTTGGCCACCGCGTCCGCATTCCGGTCGCCCAGCGGGATAGTCGCCGCAAGCATCTGCAAGACCGCCACGGTCCGGTGGATCACACCGCCGGCCCCATCACCGGCACGGCTGAGCAAACCAGCGCGCCGGACGCCTTCCTGCCATCGGGATAGCCACGGTGCAGCACCCAGTCCCGATTCGGCCACCGCGGCCTCCCAGGTGGTCCACAAGCCGAGCTTCTCCACTCGTCTGGCCCGGCTGGTGGCCTTCCGGTCGAGAAGCGGTCCACCCGTCAGTTCCGCTACGACGGTCACCAAGCCTTGGGCGACCGCCGACGAACGCAAAGCCGCGTCGAGCTCTGGCAGCGAAACACTGCGACGTCCAGGCCCGAGCACCCGGCCGAGCAGTCCGGACAGGTCCTCGGCCGACTCGTAGTCGAGCTCGACGACCACCGATCCACGCACAGTCAGCTCGTTGTTCTCCAGTCGCTTGCGCAGCGCCAGCCACAAGGGGGCCAAGCTCGGTCGAGCGAGGTAAGCGCGCGAAGACAACGGGATGCCGCCGGTCACGCGCCGCCCGCCGAGCGGAGGTAGTGACGGGTGTGACCGTCCCAATGCACGTGGGTGGCAGCGGCAGCAGTCCCCTCTGCACGACGGATCTCGTAGATGTCAACGCTGGGAACTTGCGGATAGGCTCCCCACAGCGCGTGCCCGGTCATACAGAAGTCCACGTCCATCCGGACCAGCAACCCCATCAGCTCCCCGATCGTTCGGTCGTCCACCTTGGCGAACGCGTCGTCCAGCAGGATGAGGCGCAAGGCTCGGCCAGTGTCGGGCAGCCCGGACAAGTACGCATCGGCGGCCGCGAAGAGAGCGAGGTACGAGACGAACCGCGTCTCGCCCTGGGACAGCTTGGCGCGTCGGCTGATCTTGCGCACTTGCCCGGGTGCCGGGCCGAGAATGGACACTTCCACGCGGTGCCACTGCCGGTAGTCCAAGGCGGCGCGCAGGTGCTCGCTGTAGCCGGTTGCCTCGTCCTCTTTGAACCGCTCGTCGACCCGCTCCTTGAGCAAGCGGATGAGTTCATCGGTGTCTTCCGATCGCCGCACCGCGGCTGTTTCGGCGGCCAGTTCGCGGATCCGCCCGATCGGGCTGTCCCTCGGTTCCACCAGTTCCCACCGAAGCCGGACGCCGATGCCGTGACTCGTCCTGATGTCTCGTAGACTGGCATCCATGGCCTTGACCAGGCCCTCAGCCTGAGTCAGGCGGCGTCGCAGCTCTTCACCGACGCCACCGATGACGAAGTCGGTGAAGACCCGGTGTTCCCGTTCGGTGAGCGCGCCAGCCGCGCGTTCGGCTTGCTCACGCAGCCGGGCTGCGGCGAGCGCGACCGGCTGGCGCCCCGTGGCATCGGTCAGGTCCACCAGCCAGAGACCCTCCTGGTTGTCCGAGTTGAGGTCGAAGGTATTGGCCAGGTCTCCTGCTGTGACCTGCACCGCCCGCATCAGTCCGGCTTCACCGACGTGCTGGCCTGAGATGTCGACGTGCTGCTGAACGGCCACCGCGGCCCGTTCGACCTGCGTGGTCGTCGTCGTAGCGGCCAAGAGACGCAGTTCGCTCAGGTTTCCGGCCGCTCCGCTTGTGGCTGCTTCGCTCACACCCCGTAGCGCGACTTGCCGGCCCAGCGACTCGACGGCCGCCGTCATCGCTCCCGTGGCCTCCCTGGCCTTGCGGCGCGACTCGTCGACATCTGCTTTCGCGTCAGCGGCGGCCTCATAGAGCTTCCGTTCCAACGGTTCGAGCTTCGCGACCGAGGAATGAGCCCCGGTTTTTTCCTGCTCAGCGTCCCGTAGCCGTTCTCTCACCTCCTCGGCTTCGTCTCCGAGCGCTTCGCTCAACGTGGTGAACTTTCCGCTCTCTTCGTGCCATTCGCTCCACGAATCCCGGGCAGCCGACTCGGCCAGCCGTCGGCCGTCGGCAGCGGTCGTGATCTCAGCGGATGCCCTCTCGTGCTTCTTGCGGTGGCCGTGCATCGCGTCGAGGCGATCGGCCAGCAGGGTCCCGGCCCGCTTGGCCTCGTGCGCAGCCTCCACGACGGTGACCAGGCCCGCCACGTCCGCTGGAAGACCCAGCCGAGCACACAGTTCTCCGTGCGCTCGGCGAGCAGCCGCCAATTCTTCACGCAAGCGCTCTGCCTTCGCCGATATTTCGGCAGCCGCTCGCGCGGACCTGGTTGCCTCGTCGGCCGTAGCTCGCGCCTCAGCACGGGCTTTGATGAGGTCGACGGACTTGGGAGCGGAACGGACGTACTGGTCCAATTCATCGTCGGCGCTCTTCAACCGCTCGAGCTCGCGGGTGCGTTCCAGGTCCTGTTCGTCGAGCTTGGACAGTTCCCCTTCAATGGCGTTGAGTCGCTCGGCACGCGCCGACGAGCGGGCGGCCGCTCCGATGAACCGAGCCGTGTCGACGTGGTGCTTGCCCCGCAGTGGCCCGTTGCCCCAGCGGCCGTCCGGACCGACCCATGTGGCGTGGCCGGGACCGAATCCGATCCGGGCGAGCACCGCGGTGACGGGCGCCTCCGGCAGGCTTCCCGTCGAGTCCCAGCTGAGCACCTCGGTCAGCGCACGAGGGGCTACTGGGGCATCCGCGGTCAGCAGGACCTGTCCGTCCCCGGCTACCAGGGAGCCGTCCTCGGCAACAGCAGCCGACAACAATCCGGCTGACAGCAGAGCCGCTTCCAGGCCGGCGCGTTCGGCTCCACCTACATCCCCCGTGAAATCGACCAGGCGCCAGAGCGGTCGCGAGCCGGTCGGAGCGTCTCGCGTCCACGGGGCCCCAGGTGGTTCGGGATCGCGCTCGGCGCGGAGGTCCTGCTGTTCCTCCTCCAGTTGCCGCCGTAGCACGGCATCCGTCCGCCTGGCTTGCCGAACCTCCGCACGCCGGTCTGCGATCATCGAGCGAGCCGGAGCGGCGGCTTCGGTGGCCAGGTGGTCCAGAGCGGAGACTTCTTCGTCCGGCGCCGTGCCGGTCAGCGCGTCGGCGTCGAGGAGCAGCACGCTGACGGCGGTCCGCGACCAGTCAACGTCGCCCAGGATGGCGTGCGTGCGCTCGTCCGAAGTCCACCGGCGCCACTCCGCGGCCAAGTCCCGGGCGGTGCCGTCCCGTTCGCCGGCCCGTGCTTCCGCCCGTTCGGCGTCCTCTTCGGCTCGACGGCCGAGATCCTCCACGTGCTGCTCGGTCTGCCGCAATTCCTGAGCGCGATCTTCGATCGCCGCAGCTTGGGCCTGCCGGTTCAAGGCCTCCCCGGCACGCCTTCCCGCGGCCTGGCCGACATCGCGCACGGTGCTCGCGACCACGTCGGGCGCGGAAGGATCCATCACAATCGGCCGTGGGACAGGTCTCCGGACCGGTTGGGCAGCGTCGGTCAGTGAGCACCGGACGTGCTCCCATTCGCCTTCGGCCGCACCGAGGTCCGCCACTACCTTCACCGGCAGGGCGGTGACCGGCATTCTCGCCTCGGTCAAGTGGCGTCGCACTGAGGCCAGGCCCGCGTCGGCTCGCTCCGCCATGACGCGGATCTCTTCCGCGAGATCGTCGGCACGGCCTACCGCACGTGCTTCTTCGTCCCGCCGGGCGGAGGCGGCCTCGAGATTGCCTGTCGCGACGTGTCCCAATGCTTCGACACGCTTCCTGAGATTTTCGATGTCCAGCCCAGCTTGGTACGCCGGCAACTCTTTGAGGCCTTCTATGATCGAGCCCAGTTCGTTCTCGCGTTCCTTTGCCTCCTCGAGTTCCCCGATGACGCGCTCGTGCTTCGAGCGCAGTTCAGTCTGATCAGCGTTCGCCTTGTGCTCCTGCGCCGCGAGCGCGGCAGCCTCGCCCGCGGCGGTCTTGGTGCGCTCTGCCGCATCGAAGAGCGCCCGCGCGACGTATCGGCGGTAGACGTCGAGAAAGTCGTCGAGCTGCTCCACCGCTTTGACGAGCCGTCGTTGTTCTTCACGCGAATCGGACAACGAATCGAGCCGTTCACCCGCCTCCCGGAGGGTCACCTCGGAAAGAGGCGGCAAAGCGTCGGAAAGGATCTTGGGCAGGTTTCCCTCATCGATGCGGTTGCCGACGTCCGGCGCGCGGAGTGTGTGCAGCAACTGGAGCAGCCCGGCGTACCGCTCCTTGCCGCTGCTACCGGTCAAGCCGAACACCTGCGCGGCGATCTTCTCGCGATGGACGTCGGGCCGGTCCGTGATCCGGTCCACGCCGATCAGCTGCCCGAGGTGTTCCCGTGAGAGCGGCTGACGGCGGTCGTCCATCAGGCGCAGGTCGTCCCCAACTCGCAGCGGGGTCGTGAAGTACCAGACCTTCGCTTCGCCGGTGCTGGCCGAAAACCGCACCAAGGCCCCGATGGTCAGGTACCGATCGGCCGGTTCCTCGGCCTCTCGGCTCAGCTCGAGCCAGAGGTAGCCCAGGCGGTTCACCTGAGCGTGCGCACCGTGGCGCATCAGATCCTCGAGACGGACCTTTCCGGAGCCCGTGGCGTCCATTTTGCGGCGGTCGGCGTCGAGCAGGAAGGGCAGCAGCATTTCCAGGGCACGGCTCTTGCCGGAACCGTTGGTACCACGCAGGATCATGCGGCCGCCGGCGAACCGGAAGAGGGTGTCGTAGTAGTTCCAAACGTTGACGATGCCCGCCCGGGTCAAACCCCACCTGTCGGGGTGGTGCTTTGGCGGTGCCGGCTCCAAAGTCTCCGCAACCGCGTCCGTCATGTGCTCTCTCCGCGATGGTCCGGCTGAGCAGGAAACAAGGTGTACGGATCTTCCTCTTCGAGCCGGCGCATCGCTCGCGTGCGTACGGGCGCGCGGTGGGGCTCGGGTCGGTACCGTGCGGTGGCTGGGTGCAGAACCAGGCCGCCGTCCGAGGAGGCAGCCAGGCTCATGGACTCGAGCAGACCGACCACAGCTGTTTTCAACGACGCGGGGTCGCTGCTGTAGCCGTCACCGAACGCCTTGCCGTACTGCTCGATGAGCAAGTCGATGTTCGAGTCGATCGCTGCCCAGGGAGCGAGGGCGCCGGGCACCGTTCTCCCCTTGGTTACAACGGTGTCGGCCGCATTGGCGGACAGGTCGTCGGCCAACGCGTTGATCAACAGCAGCGCCACGTGCGCGACCGTGCCGGTGCCAGGGAACGCCACATCGCTGAGCTTCTCGTCGGCATCGTAAGCCAGCACGCCTTCGGCCCGCGCCTCGACTGTGAGACCGAAGGACTCGTCGAGCATCCGCGTCACGTCCCGTCGCTCGCGGGACAGCACGTCGCGTTCGGAATCCGTGAGGTCTTCACGTCGCACGAGCGGATTCTCGACCAACTTCCGCCGGAGACTGCGGCGTGGCTGCTCGGGCTCCGCCGCGTCCCCCGAAGATCCGTCGAGCAAGCCCTCGGGTGCTTCCACACCGCTCAGAGATCGGGAGAGCAGGTGCGGCAGGAGCGGGCGGTGCACGTCCAGCAGCGCTTCGTCCTGCCTGTTCTCCCAGCCGGCGACCGACCCGTCGGTCTCGCTGAGCACCCCCCACTCGATGAGCAGTCCGATGGCTCGCACCAGGTCACGACGCTCGCTCATCGAGTCCGCCACCGCGACACCGGCGGTCACCGCGTCCGCCCGGACTTGCTCCACCAGTGCGTTCATCAGGACTTGGTCTGCCGTGGTCGATGCCAGCAGGCTCGCGCAGACCAGAGCCAAGTACATGTAGGTCCGCGGCGTGAACGGCTTGTCGGTGTGGGTACGAGCCGGCCGCACAGCCGTGTCGGGACTCAACGGCGTTTTGAGCAAACGGGCGAATGTCGGTTCCACGACCAGCTGATAGCCGAGAGTGGCCGTGAACATCCGTTTCAGCTGTGAAGCGTGTCGCCGAACCTGGATGAGCTGGTCCGGCTGTCGCGCGAGGGTGAGTACGGGGTGCATCAGAAGCTCTCTGGCGGCGGTCCGCCGGTCGTCCGCCTCGTGTTCCTGAGTGCCCATCGGCCTCGCAGTCACGCTGTCCTCCCGCTCTCGTCAGCCGAGGCACCGAACCGCCGGCCTGCGTGCAGCTTCAGCTCGTGTACGACCACGGTGCCGTCTGGGGCCTCCACCCGGGTGGCCGCACCGGGTTCGGTCTCGGCGGTGATCTCCAGGTCGAGGTCGGTGTCGGATTCAACGACCGGCCTGGTCAGGTCCTGGTGCTTGGCCAGCAACGAACCCACCATCGCGAGCAGCAGATCCCGCGCCGCCGGACTCACCCGCGCACCGTCCAAGGCTCCGGCGGCGACGAGCTCGTCGCCGGCCATTCGACGAGCACGGGCCTCGGCCTCCGCCTGGCGGAGCAACCGCTCCTCGTCCAGTCCCGGATCCGGCACCGACGCGCTTCCGCCGCGGGCCTGGCGGTCACCTCGGTCGCGCAAGCTCACCGGTACGTCGATCGGTGTCGCATCCCACCAGGACGTGTTCACACCGTCCTTGGGGCTGGGCTCGTCCGGTCCGCCGAACAAGTGCCGGGCGGGGAACACGCCGAAGGACGCGGCGTAAAGCCGGTGTGCGTCCTCGGTACCTGCCTGGTCGAACCAAGCGGCCAGCTTGAGCAAGTCGGCACGCCTGCTGACGCCGGTGCCCGCGGCGGCCAGCATGCGCTTGGCGTTGGTGAGCAGCTGACGAAGTGCCTGGTCGGCTGCGGCCCGAAGTGTCTCCGGCCCGGAACGCCCGTCACTCCCGCAGTACCAGGCATGGAGCTGCTCCCAATCCACGCGGGTGCGACCGGGCATGCGATCGGCGGGTGTCCCATCCGGCATGATGAGCACGGGCAGCGTCTCCAGGACTGCCAGGATTCGATCGAGTCTTGGCAAGATCCGCTCGCACCGCATCGCGATCGCCGGTGCGTGCCGCGAGACATCTGCTGTGATGAGATCGATGTACTCGAGTAGGAGCTCTTTGAACTGGCGGTACTCGTCGCCGGCGAGGTCGTACCGGGACAGGACTGCGTTCAAGTAGGCGTAGAAGTCCCGGACGCTTTCGTTGAACAGCCGCTGGTTGTTGAACACAGTCGTCACGTCACCGGCCAGGGTCTCCGGGTCCGGATGCGGATCGCGCAGGCGTTCGATGATGCGGTCCAGGACCTGGACGGTGGCACCGAGCAGTTCCCGCGCGACCTCCTGCGCCCCATCGCCAGCGGCCAGCACCGCTTCGGCGTCTCGGTGGACCCTGCCGCCCAGTTTGGAGGCCTGGTAGCGGCTCCGGGAACGCAGGAAGTCCCGAACGGTGGGCACCCGGGCGTCACGGACGCCCCGCACCAGATTGCCCCAGCTCTGTAGCCGTTCACAGCGCTCAGTGACGTCATCGACCGGCAGGTTAATACCGCGATCTGCGAGCTGCTGAGCCACCTCCGCTGCCGAAAGGTCGGCCAGCAACGGGCCGGTGAACAGGTCCATGATCGCCCGGTATTCGGCGGACAGACGGGTCGTCAGGTAGACGAACAGGCTTGCCCGCCCTGCCGCCTCACCGCCATCGAAGTCCTCACTGTTCGGCACGGCCCCTCCCTGCAGAGGTGATCGCTCGGAAGATCACCGACGCAACAAAACGGCCCACTCTTTCTCCGCTGATCGCCGAAATTCACCGAAACGGCGCAAGCGCCACGTCCTTGCGCGGAAGGCGCCCAGTTGAACTCGGCCCCCTGCTCGTCCTCACCTCGGAGATCGTGCTCGGAGACCGCACCGCACTGGCCGCGCGCACCGGCTGTAGCTGCCGGTGGCCTTCGGGCCGAACCAGCAGGTCACAGGCGATGCGCGCAAGCGCTCAGGCGCTCCAACCCGGTGGCCACCGCAGCCTCGGCCGCCATGTTCCCATCGTGCGCTTTGCTCCACGTCGTCCTCCGGCAGCGCCGGGAGAGCTGGCCGTCGCAAGGACTTACTCCCCCACCTGGTCACGAGAACTGCCTCCTGCATGCGGAGGTCGGTCGCAAATGCGGCCATTCGGGTGCAGACCCGCTCTCGATTCGTCATCGGCGCCGGGTAGCTGCGTTCCGCCCTTGACCCGAATCCACCTCAAGCATCGAGGTTCACGATGATCAGCCCTGCCCGACCAGCGACTCCTTCAGACGCGGTGTCGCCGCGTCGGGCCGGCGGCCGACGTCGCCAGCGAACCGGCGGAGGTCACGGGCTGAGGTTCGCGTTCTACGGGCGGATGTCCACGGTCGAATTCCAGGACCGGGCGACATCAATAGGGTGGCAACGCGAGGTCGCCGAGGAGACGATCCGCGGGCACGGTGTGATCGTGGCGGAGTACTTCGACGAAGGATGTTCACGCCGGCTGCCCTGGCGCGAACGGCCAGCCGCGGCCCAGCTGATCGCAGCCGCCGAGAACCCGAACCGCTCGTTCGACGCCGTCGTCATCGGAGAGTACGAGCGAGCGTTCTACGGAGACCAGTTCGACGCCGTACTGGCCGGGCTTCAGGCGCACGGAATTCAGCTGTGGCTCCCCGAAGCGAACGGCCCGGTCAACCTCAAGGACCCCGTGCACCAGGCACTGATGCTCCTGCTCGGATCCCAGTCACGCCGCGAGGTACTGCGAGCCCGGCACCGGGTACTGGCCGCGATGCAGATTCAGGCCCGTGTGCAGGGCAGGTTCCTCGGCGGCCGGCCACCCTACGGTTACCGTCTCGCCGACGCCGGGCCACACCCCAACCGCGTCCACGCAAGCTGGGGCCGCCGCCTGCACCGCCTCGAACCCGATCCGACCACCGCACCGTGGGTACGGTGGATCTTCCAGCAACGAGCCACCGGACGCAGCGTGGCCGGCATCGCCCGGGAGCTGAACGACCGCGGCATCCCATGCCCCTCGAGCGCCGACCGGAACCGCAATCGACACCGGACCAGGCACGAATGGATCGTCCGGACGGTGATCGGGATCCTCGAGAACCCTCGCTACACCGGGCGGCAGGTGTGGAATCGGCACGGCGCCAGAACAACCGGCCCGGCCCGCCACCGTGGTCCCACTCGACCGCCGACGCCACAGGGCTGGGCCAAGTCGGACAAGGTGACACATCCGGCTCTCGTGGACGAGGCGACGTTCCTGACGGTTCAGGGCATGCGCGCGGCCCGACCCACCCAGCACGGCCATACCAGGACGTACATCCTAGCGGGGCTCGTGCAATGTCAGCTGTGCGGCCGCCGGCTGGACTCGCACTGGGTGAACGGCCGCCCCGGCTACCGCTGCCGCCACGGCCACACCAGCGCCCGCAACCGCCCACCAGAGCTCGCCAAAAACATCTACGTCCGCGAAGACCACTTGCTGAACGAGCTCCGCGTGCGATTCGCCAAGACTGTAGGTGACGATGGGGCCGCGATCGCCGAGCACCTGAGAATGAACGACCTAACGATCATGTGTGGCGGCCCGACTCGAGAAGTCAGGGCATGCAGCCCGCGACCCGTACTTGCCACGATAGGCGAGACCGTCGGCGACCAGCTGCTGCTACTCTGACGCAGCCGCGAGGCCCGGCTCTATGGGGTAATTGAGTGTCCGAGACTCGATCACGGTTTGTGGCGAACTTTCCCCGTCGCAGGGGAAAATTCATATGGATACTGTATCAGAATCCTGCTCAGGACCAAATCCGCAAGCCGGCTCGTGGACAAGCGGATGGCTCTCGCCTGTCAATGCGGCTAGAGCTTCGGCGACTTCATGGATCGTTGCCTTCACGTACGTGGCTGTGCTGGTCGCGTGGGCCGAAGCCGATACGGCGTGCCCTGCATATGCCTGCGCTGTCGCATATCCGAATTGGCGCTCCACCCAAGTCAACGTCGTGTGGCGGAGCCAGTGGGTGCTTACACCCTGTCGTGTCACCCAAGGATGTGCGCGGCCGATACGTGCCCATAGCGAGTCATAGCGCCGGCGGGTGATCGGACGCCCGTCTCTGTACCGCAGGACCGACGCCTCCGCACACTCCGCCGGGCGTCGTTCGGCGTGCTCGGTCAGCGCGCGCGTCAGAGTCGGAGATACCGGCTGCCATCTGCTCGTGCCGCCCTTCTCTCGCAGCAACACCAGGCACTGGTCCGTATCTATGTCTCGCAGGCGGATACCGAGGGCTCCCCCACGTCGGCATGCCGTCTCAGTGTGGATGCGCAGCAAGAGACTGTCCAGATGTGGGTCGTTGCCACCTGCGACCACGGTGTCGTTGATCAGCGCGAGTTCAGTATTGGTCAACGCGCGTCGCAAGCTCGGAAGCCGACTGGGCTTCGCAACGTCTCGTGCCGCGTTCTGATCGCGCGTGATGAGCCGATCTTGCTCGGCGTGCCGGTACAAGCAGCGGGTCGCGGCGATGAAGTGCTCTGCGGCGCTGCGTCCGCCACGCGAGTTCCGGCGGACCTCAGCACTCGCCTTCACCTGCTCGGCAAGTTCCATGAGCTCGGTCGGCGTTGGGTCGGACAGCCGACGACCAGACCAGGCTCGCTCCAGAAGTGTCCAGTACGGCTGGTATGTCCGCCGCGCTCCTGGAGACACCGCTCGGTCAACTCGGGGAATGTAGTCCGCGAACGTGGGAACCGGCGACGAGCCGGTGTGCTCGAGAAGTTGGCTTGGCGCGACACCGAGACCGTCGAGCACGAGCCTGGCGGCGGCGACTGCCGCCGATTCCTCAGTCACTGCGGGCCATCCAGCGGCGGAGGTCGGCCAGGACCATGGCGTCGAGAGCCGCTCTGCTCTGGACGATAATCAGGTCGTGCGTCGGCGCGGCGGAGAGAAGGACTGTGTCGCGCCTTTCGATCCTGGCGGCCTGCCTTGCACTCAGCGGAATGACCAGGAATCCATGTCCACGGTAAAGATGAGTGCCCGATGATGCCCTCGACAGCACTACTCTGCCGTATTGAACACATACCGATATCGCGTCTCCTGACGCCCAACCGAGCTCGCTCACGAGACCACGGGCGGAAACCCGGCCCGAGCAATCAACTCGTCCGACCGCATGGTGCATCGACAGATCAACGCCTTCGGGCGACAGCCGGCCGAGCGGTAATGGCGCCACACGCTGACCGGTCCGACGCGGAGCGAGAACCAAGGCAGCGAGAAGCTCCTCACTGGTCCCTGGGCTGTTCCGCAGAGCCGCCGACCGTACGTTCACTCTGTCTCCTCTCCAGACCGAATTGCGGAGGGCGCCTCGCCTGGCTGAGTCACGGGTTCACGTCACCGGAATGATGCACTCGCACTCAACCGTGAGCGGAACGGACCGCTGAACTGCCTTCTCGAGCATTCCCCGCGGTACTCGAGCCGGAGCAAGTCTTGGTGGACGCTCGCTCCCAGCGGACGGTCATACCGACCAGTCCCCGTCGCTGCCGTGATCGGCGAACTCGATCTGCGCTGGGGCCGCGCTACTCCCGGCTACGGCTCCTCAGCTGCACCGAGCCGACCAGGGCGGTGGTCTCCTCTTGGAGCTCGACGTCGAGTGAGCTCGCGCTCTTCTGCAGCCTTTCCGCGATCTCGCGGACGGCGGACGCGTCACCCGACTCGCGCGCGACGAGGAGCAGGTCTCGGGAAAGGGGCTCGCTCACCGGGTCCGCTTGAAGTCCGCGGGCAGCCGCCCGACGAGCTCCCACCAGGTCGCCGGTTCGAAGGCAGGTTTCGCTCAAGATGTGAGCCACCTCGACAACAGCGTCGATCATCTCGCGCTGGATCCACGAACTCCACGCGTATCGGTCCGCTGGCACGTTGCTCATCGGCAGGCCCGAGACCAGCTCCATGGCCTCTTTCAGCTGGTCGATCGAGGTCTCGGGGTGCGCGAGACCTCGGCGAGACAGGTCCCGGAACTGGTTCCAGTCGGTCTCGAAAGAGTGCGAGAGCCGGTAGCCGCCTCGTCTCGCGTCGACGTTCGGGAGGTACAGCTCGCCGTTGGCGTCTCGGCCGAGCCAGGTGCGCAGGCGTGAGATGTAGCCCTGGCGAGTCGCGGCCGACCACGGCGCGGTGTCCGTGCCGAGCTGGCGGGAGATCTCGTCCGCGTTCGCTCCTGGGTGAAGGCTGAGGAAGGCCGCCAGCTCGGTGAGCCGGTTGATCTTCTTCGCCTCGACCGCCGCCGGGTCGACGCCGGTCAGGCTGACCGGGCCGAGCAGCCTGATCGCAGGAGTCGGGATCTCGTGGGCGACGGCGGGAGGTGCGGGCGCCGGCTCGGGTTGAGGTTCCGGCTCGAAGACTTCCGGTTCGGCGTGGCCCGCGGTGAGCTGGGTGACCTGATCAGGCGTCAACCGTTGCAGCTCGACGTTCGTGTCGAGCTCGTCGACGAAGGTGCTGTCACTCCCGACATCCAGCCGCCAAGCCCCCGGGAGCAAGGCACCGTCCGGGACAGCCGTCACGATGGCGGCGACTCGCTCCTCTACTGCCGCGAGGTCGCCGAGCTGAGCGTGCTGGACCGGCTTCGCCGAGAGGACGACGGAGCGACGAGGTTCGGTCGCGACGGTCTCGAGAGCCTCGCTCCAGTTCTCGCTGAATCGGACTCGGTCAACGTTGCAACTGGCGGTGCTCCTGCCGGTTCCGACCAGGACGATCATGACGTCGCTGGTCCAGCTGGCAGAAAGAAGGTCCCACGTCATCGCGGCTAGGACGGCGTGGACATCCTCTAGATCACCTCGGAGCGCGATCAGGCCCGCTTGCTCCAGGTTGGCCAGCACCAGGTCGCCTTCTGTCGTGTGGCCAAGGGAGATCAGCGCGGGGTAAGGCACCGACTCTTGGCCGTCCAGCTCGGATGTGCTCGGCCGCTCGCTCAGCAGCCACTCGGTCGCCGCAACCGGATCGAAGGGGCGAATGGCTTCGGTGGGTCGAGCGAGTCGCAGACGGATCCCGCTTGCTCCGATGCTGGCCCCTGCGACCGCGGGCAGGTCGACGCCGCGTTGACGAACGTTCTCGGCCATCTCGCGAAGCGCGCGGTCGAGCTGTTCCACCGTCGGTGGCCCGACGACGGCCTGCTGGCGCACGCGTCCGCGGCGCGCGGACATCAGCAGGAGCAACGACGCCACGAGCATTCCCCCGGCTCCGGCGAGCAATGCGGGAGGCACGCCGCTGTCCTCCTGCGCAGGCGTGACCTGAGCGGGACGTGGCGTCGGCGGTGGGGCGGCAGCCGCGGGGCGCGGTGCAGCCGGGGGAACCACTGGAGCCGGTGTCGATGGTGGGCTCGGGCTGGACTTCGGGTCATCGTCCGGGAGCCGGAGGACGTCGCCGGGTTGCAGCCGATCCGGGCTGGTCAACGGGTGTCCGGACGGCTGAGGGCGGCCGCGGTTGAGGTCGAAGATCTCCTGGTAGCGGCGCGCGTCGCCGAGCCGGTCGCGGGCGATCTCGGACAGGGTCTGGCCGGGCCGGACGGTGACCTCGTCGGATCCGGGGAGCTGGAGCACCCACCCCGGCATCAGCAGGCCGGGGTCGCGAAGCTCGTCACCACCAGGCTGTGGAACTCCTCGGTTGAGTTCGAAGATTTCGCCGTAGCGGTTCGCGTCGCCGAGCTCGGCCGCGGCGATCGAGCTGAGGTTGTCGCCGGTGACGACGACGTGCGGCGGCACTTCGGTGGCCTCAGCCGTCGCCGTGCCGGCCAGCAGGAAGAGCAGTACTCCGGCGGCCAGGCGCTGCGCCCACCCGAAGCCCGGCAGCCGCAGAGCTCGTGTCCCGCGAAGCGTGGCTGCGGCTTCGACGCCGAAGGCGACGAGCAGCTGCAGCCAAGCGATGACGCCGACGACCGCCAGCAGGAGCAGGAACAGGCTGCCGTCGTCGCGGACGGTCAGCGAAGTCACGAGGTCGTCGAGCTGGTCAGGCAGGTACGCGGTGCGGAAGTGCCACAGCGCGGCAGGCGGGCCCGCGATCAAAGAGATGATCGCGACGAGGCCGGCGAGGGTTCGGAGTGCGGTGCGCATGGTGTGCTCCTCCCGGCTCAGTCCGCCGAGACGAGGACGGCGGCGCCGTGGCCGTGAACGGTGAACTCGGCGATTCCGACGGAGCCGAGGAAGATCGTGGTGCGGGTGATGACGGTGTCGACGACAATCTCGTGCTCGTCGGCGTGCGCGGTGCCGGTGGCGCCGGACGTCGCGATGTAGCGCTGTGCCTCCGCTTCGGCGACGGCCGGGTCGACCGCGGCGTCGGTGCCGTCGGCGAGGGCGCGTGTGCGCAAGGCTTGCGCGCCGGAGCGCGCGGCTTCTTCGGCGATCGCCGTCGCCTGTGAGTAGGCCAGGCCTTTCCGCGTGCCGTCGACGGCGAAGCCGAGTGCGGTGAGCAAGGCGAGGCAGAGGCCGAGGATCAGCACCGACGTGGAGCCGCGCTCGTCGCGAAGGACGTTCATGATCGTGCGCCGTAGCGGTCGATCGGCGAGCGGAACTGCGCCTGCAGTGTCTTGGATCCGCCGATGCCGGGGATCGCGAGGTCGTCCAGCGGGACGTCGCAGGTGATCGTCGCGACGACGTAGCCGGTGTCGCCGAAGGGTTTCGCGAAGTCGGCTGCGTCGACCACGACGTCCAGGCTGGTGCAGGTCAGATGCTGCTCGGCCAAGACCGCCCGGGCACGGCGGTCGGCGGCGACCGCCGCGGCCTGGCCGTCGCGGGCGATGGATGCAGCGCGGGCGGCCGAGCGGGCAGCTTCGTCGATGGCCGCGTCGGCGACCATGACGCGGATGCCGACCAGGCCCAGGCCGAGGAGAAGGAACAGCGCGGTCACGCCGATCGCCGTCTCGACCGTGATGTCGCCGCGGTCATCGCCGGTCATGGTTCGAGCCGTTCGATCGGGCCGGACGCCGTCTGGCTGACCGGGAACCGGGCGAAGGGCACCAGCGAGGTGGCCTGGCCGGTGACGGTCACGGTGACGCGCTCGCCGTCGGTGGTGGCGTTGGCGTGCGCGTCGGATAGCCAGGTGCCGGTGGCGTCGCGGGTGTAGGTCTCGGCGGCTGCGGCTGCGGTGGCCGGATCTGTCGGAGGAAGCCGGGCCGAGCGCACGCCGTCGCGTGCGGCTTCGAGGGCCACGCCGCGGCCGAGCAGGACGACGGCGATCTGGATGACAGCCCAAGCGACGAGCAGGATCGCGCTGTAGATGATCGCGGCGGCGACGTTGTCGTCGCCGCGTTCGCCGCGCATCAGTGGCCTCCGATCAGCGGGAGCTTGCCGTTGACGAACGCGGTGATGCCGGCGCCGATGAGCGTCGCGACGGTGATGCCGAGGGCGGCGTAGAACGCCTTGGTGATGTTCTCGTCCCCGCGCTCGCCTTCCCGGGCGAACTGCGCAGCGCGGTCGCAGACGGCGAGCCAGAGCTTCAGGGCGATGATGTTGATCATGTTTGTTCTCCTGTTCAGACGTGGAGCATCAGGTAGATCCCGGGGAAGGCGAGGAAGCCGATGAAGGCCAGGCCGAGCAAGGCGAGGGGCATGTCCATGCGATCGGAGCGGACCGACGCGCCGGTCTTGCGGGAGGCCAGCTGCTGCTGGGCCAGCGATGTCGCCTTGGCGTGAAGGGTGTCGGCGATGCCGGCGCCGTCGTGGCCGGCGCTGGCGATGATCTGGCCGATGTCCTTGAGCTCGCGGACGCCCGTGGTTTCGGCGAGCTCGATGAGACCGTCCCAGGGCATCCGGCCGCGCAGGATTGCCTCGTCGATGGCGAGCTTGATCCGTTCGAACGCCCAGCCGGATCCGAGCGTCGCCGGGTAGCGCAGGGCTTCGGCCGGGCCGCGGTCGCCGAGCCGGCCCAGCGCGACCAGCCGGCAGTACGCGGCCAGCGCGGTCATGAACGTCGTCCGGGCGCGCTGGGCCTTGGCTTTCAGCAGGAGTGCCGGGATCTGCCAGCCGAGCAGAGCGGTACCCAGGGAAGCTGCTCCGGACAGGAACACCGGCGGCGCCGCGCCGAGTACGGCCAGCAGCGTCACCAGGAGCGGAATCCAGAGCGCGCCGCCAAGCAGCAAGCCGACGCGCTGCACCACGAACTTTTCGCGCGTTTGACCGACCAGCTCCAGGTCCGTCGTCGACCCGGCGAGGTGCCACCGGTCTGCGTACTGGATCGCCAGTTTGGCGAGACCAGGTGCGGCCGCGCGGTCGTAAAGGATGTCCGCCAGCCTCGGCCGGGTCGGCGCGAACGCGGCGACGACGAGCGTGACACCCGCCGAAGCGCCGATCGCCGCGACGATGAGGATCGCCTGGGCGGTCATGTCCGGTCCCCCGGCGTGAGGAACCGCGGCGCGCGCGGTTCGAGGCCGAGCCGACGCAGCCACACCACAGCGAGGGCGACGACGCCCAGCACGACGGCGAGGACGATCTGGCCGCCGGGGCTGTCGTAGACGGAGGTGTAGCTGGAGCTGCCGAAGGCTGCGAAGCCGACGAACATCGCGCTCCACAGGCCGAGCAGGATCCTGGCGGCGGATCGGCGGCGCGCGCGTTCGGCCTCGGCGTCCCGGCGGGCGGCGACGTCGTCGGCGATCTGGCGTGCCAGGGTTCGCAGCAGGTCGACCATGCCGCTCCCCTGGGCGTAGGCGACGCACAGGCCGGCGGCCGCGGCGTCGCCGACTTCGTCGTCCAGGTCGTCAGCGAGGCTCAGCAGTGCCTTCGGGACGTCCCAGGTCCGGAGCCGCTGAGCGAGCTGCGTGACCTCGCCGGCGATCGCCCGCGGGGCGTCTTGCGCGGAGCCTTGCAGTGCGCCGACGAGTCCTGCGCTGCCGGCTTGCAGGACGTCGGCGAGGCCGCGGAGCCAGTCCGCCAGCGCTTCCAGCCGCTCGATGCGCTGTGCGGCGGCATTCCCGGCGCCGAACAGCCATGGCCACAGCATGACCAGCGCTGCGATGGCGAGCCCGGCGACCGGCCAGCCGCTCGTCAGCCAGGTGCCGGTGCCAAGACCTCCAGCCAGGGCGCCGCGCGACGCGGTTCGGCGGTTCGTTCGCCACCGACGCGGCCGCCGGAAGCCCGGGCGCTGTGGTTCGTCGCAACCGATTGCGCCGGCGACGACCGTGGTCACAGCTAATCCGCCAAGGAGGGCGGCGACAGTCAGGACGAGTTCGCTCATGCCGTGCTCCAGCCGCCGTCGCCGCTCGCGGTCAGCCAGGCGCGGTCGAATCCGCCGCGTTCGTAGTCGGCGAGGTCGGTCGGCAAGTTTCCGGTGGGCTGCCCGCGCCGGCCGTCGGCGCCAGGCTTGAACAGGTAGGTCCGCGCGGGCTTTCCGTACTCGCCAGGCTCGACCGAGACGATCTCGGCGACGTGCCGGTCCAGGCGGTCCTGCTGCTGGACCAGGTCGACGTGCACGATCAGGTCGATCGTGTTGGCGACGAGCTCGTAGGCGAATTCCGGCGTCCACGCCGCGTTCGCTTCCAGGCTCAGCAAGACCATGCGGTGCACCGCTTGCGCGGCGCTGCGTGCGTGCACAGTGGACAGAGAGCCGGCGCCGCCGGAGGACAGCGCGTTGAGCATCGGGATGATCTCGTTGCCGCGCACCTCGCCCACGACGGTTCGCGCGGTGTGCATCCGCAGCGACTGCCATACCAGCCGCGGAAGGTCCACACCGCCGACCGGCGCGCCGTTCTCCAGCCGCTCGGAATTGCCTTCGCGTTCCTCGAACGCGATCACGGCCGGGAAGCGGTCGCGGTGGCGGTGCAGGCCCAGCTCGAACTCGGTTTCGAGCGTCGCGAAACGCTCGGTCGACGGTATTTCCCAGCAGAGCGCGCGCAAGAGCGTGGTCTTGCCGGCCTTCTGCCGTCCGCAGATGACGACGTTCTTCTCGGCGCGGATGGCCGCGCGCAGGAGCATCAGCTGCGCGGCCGAGATCATCCCGCGCTGCCGCAGCTCCTCGAGTCCCGCGGTCGGCAGCCGGTGCCGTCGGATCGAGATGTGCGGGCGGTCGGTGACGCCGATGGCTGCGGCGAGCCGTTCCCCGCCTGGCAGCTCCATGTTCAGCAGGGGCCGGGCGTCGTTGATGGTGTGCTCGGTGCGGCCCATCCGGGCCGCGGTGCGTTGCAGCCACTGGACGACCTCGGCGTCGGTGGCCGCGATGCGCGGGCCTCGGGTGACGTGGCCGTCGTGGTGGGACAGCCAGGCGGGTTCGTTGCCGATGATGTCGATGTTCTCGATGGCCTCGTCGGCCAGGAGCTGGTCGAGGCTGCCGAGGCCGAACATTTCCGCGAGGACGGCCTGCCTGACGGTCTGCTCCTCGCGCGCGTTCAGGAACTGCCGGCCGGAGCTGGCCCAGTCCTTGCCGACCGCTGCCAGCACGTTGTCGACCAGTTCCTCGGCCACCTCCCGCTCGGAGCGCGACTGCCGCGCGGCCTCTTGCTGGACCAGCGGCGCGAGCTGCTGCTGGGCGCGGGCGACGAGCTCGTCAACGGACATGGCGCACCGCCCGGCGGCCGATCTCGTCCGCGGCCTTGCGCGCCGTGGTCAGCAGCGGCGAGGACTCGAAGCGCCGGTCCGGCCGGTGGAGGTTCGTGAACTGCGCCGCACCGGCGGCGTCCCACGGCAGCCAGCCGGCCATCGGCACGCCTTCGGCGGCGAACTGGTCGGCGATCTCCCGGTGCGGGAACCGCTGGTGCGTACGGGGGTCGGGGTCGACGACCAGGAGCGCCAGGTCGTCACCGGTCCGGCCGGTCTCCTCGCGCACGACGTCCAGCGAGGTCGCAAGCTTGCGCAGCGAGCTGCGGGAGTTGCCGACGACCAGGACCAAGAGCGCGGCGCCGGTGATGACGGCATACGGTGCACCGCCGGCTCGGACGCGGCCGCAGTCGGCGAGGACGTCGACGGTCTCCAGCTCGAGGAACAGGTCGGTCAGCCGGCGCCAGTCCAGGCTCTCGGCTTCCCGGGGCGAGCGGGCTCCCGGCAGCAGGTGGTGGCAGGCCGTGCCGTCAGGCAGCACCAGCAGCTGGCTCGACATCGCCCGGTGCAGTGGCATCGAACGGGCCTGCGCCAAGACCTCGAAGACGCTAGGCCGGCCGTGGCTGCCGTCGGGGTCGAATACGTCCAGTGCTTGAGCACCGGTCGGGTCGCACTCAGCCAGCACGGCGTGGCGCGGCCAGACCCACGTCAGCGCCGCCACCGCCGTGGAGACACCCGGGCTGCCCTGCAGGGACGCGAACGCGATCAGCATGCCGGTCACCGGCCCTTCGGCAGCGCGACGATCGCTACACCGCCGGACGAAGCCCGACTGGCGACCTGAGCGCCGTCGCGCTCTTGCACGAGGACGTCGACCACCTGCAGCGACGAGCTGTCGCGCGCGCCGACGCGAAGCACCGACCCATGGACCGGTGTCCAGGCGTTGTCCGTCGAGCCGACCGGGACGAGCAGCACCGGCTGCCTCGGTTCGAGAGCCGTCGCCGGCAGCTGGCCCGGCTTGACCGCCACGCCGACCAGCTGCTCTCCCGGCCCGGGGACGGATGCGCTTCCGGTGGTCAGATCCGGGGTTACGATCGCGCCCGGTCGCAGGTCGATCGGGGCCGGCTTGCCGATGATCTCGAACCGCTGATCCCAGGCCAGGGCGTGCACGCCGGGATCCGGTCGCACGTGGACCTCCAGCAGCGCTTCGGCCGTCACGACCTCGCCGTAGCGCACCGGTGCCGCGATGCCCACGGCCGCGACCGAGTCGTCGACGACTCGGAACACCCAGACCACCCCGGTGGCCGAGACCGCGGAGAGAATAAAGCCGAGCAGGATGAGCAGCTTCGACCGGCGCCTCCGCGGCGGCCGAAGGGGCGCCGGCTCGGACGACGATGTGTCCGGGACTGTCCGCAGCGGACCTCGGGTCGTCATCGCGGCCCTCCCGTGTTCAGCGTCCGGACCTCGCGGACGGGCAACCGGGCCGAGGAGGTCAGGTTCAACGTCCGGAACGCGTTCTGTCCGCCGCCGGACCAGCTGATCTCCCACCTGCTCGTCGCGCTGATCTCGGCGACGCCGTCGGCCACGAGCCGTTCGTAGACGTGCCCGCAGGTCGGCGACGGCTTCCCGGCCTGGTCGTCAGTGAACGGCGTTCCCGGGTTCGAGCAGCGCGTTGTCGTTCCGTCGCCCATCGACCAGTCGATCCGCGCGAGCGTCGCGGTGGCGGTGACGCTGGTCGGGCCGGCGGTCGCCGTTCGAGTCACCGGGCCGGTCGTCGCCTCCCGCCGGGCGGTCCACATCCAGACCGGAAAGCCGACTGTGGCTCCGCGCGGTGAGTCCGCGGACGGGCCGAGCCGGATGTCCGGCGCCGCCAGGTCCATCTCGGCGATCGCCTGCTCGGCCAGCTCCGCCGGGGACACCTGCGGCACGGCAACTGGCTGCCCGTTCGGTGCGAACACCAACCGCGGCCACCCCTGCAGCGCGCCGCCACCTCGGCAGATCAGCAGCTTCAGCGACCCTTGCGATGGGTCGTGGCCACCCCACAGCGGATCACCGGCAGGCGGCGGCGTCCAGGGTTGGTCGACGCACGGATACTGCGGAGCGCCGTTGTTCCGGCCGCCGGATGCGGTTGCCGGACCTGCGGGGCCTGCCGGTCGCCCCGGATTCGCCGCCGCCACCCAGCACCGTCCCTGACTTCCCGCGACAGTGCATCCACCTGCTTCTTGAGCGTGCGCCACCGCCGGAACCGCGATCATGCCGAGCACGGCCAGGAACGCGCATCCGCGCCTCAACATGGCTTCTCCAATCGCGCCTGTACCTGCTGAACGAGCCAGCGGTCCGGGTTCGGATACCGGACGATCTGGGCTTCGAACTCGTAGCGCTTGGGCTGATCGGGATGGTCCAAGCTCCGCCCGCCATCACCCGGCCTCTCGCTGATCAGATGCTCATTCGCAACGTCGAGGCAATCGGTCACCACGACCCGCGGCGGTGGTGCCAAGGACACGGACGTCACCTTGGGCGATCGGCCGTATTGACCCCGGCTGTGCGCCGGCACGGAGGCGAGATTCGCCAGCTCGCCGACGTAGGCGGATAGCGCCGGGTCCGCCATCACCTTCGCCAGCTCCATGGGCCAGTCCACGCCGCGCGGCGATCCAGCGGCCTCCTCGCTGACCCGCCAGTACCGCTCGTACACGCGCAGAGCCTGCTCGGCTGCCTGTTCCTCCGGTCCGTGCGGCTTCGGCGGCGAGGGTGCCGCGGCCGGCGGGCCGGCCACCGTCGGCTGGCCCTCGCCGGTGCACGCGGTCATCGACGCCAGCAGACAGAGCAGCCCCAAGAGCCGAGTCCGGGGCACCTCAGGCCTCACCGTAGAAGCCCGGGCCGCAGTTGACTCCGCCGTTCCACCAGGCGCCGGTCACGCGCCACCTGATCACCGGCTGCAGATCGGTCACGCCGGGACCGACGCAGTAGTGGTAGATGTTGCCCCACACGTCTTCGACGTCGAGCATGACGGTGGAGCCGGTGCCGCCGTCGCAGTGCCGGTACTCACCCCATTGCAGGTAGCCGCACTTGTCGCGGAGCTTCACCGTCGTCGAGGCATCAGCCGGACTCGCGACGACACCGAAGGCGGTTGCGGAGACCAGGGCAGTGCAGAGCACCCTGGCCAGGGTCCTGAATCGAAGAGTGCACGAGCTCATTCGTCCTCCGTGGATTCGTTCTGAGCCAACAAGAACTCGAAGGCTTTGATGAATCCACTATGGAACGAGTGACGAATCCGCGGAAGCGCACGAGCAACCCAGCGCTGTGCCGTTTTTGTGCGATAAGTGTGCGGATCGAGTCAAGACGAGAACGATTTTCAACTGTCAGAGATCGTTACGTTTGCCTAGGGCGCGACGACTTCATCGACATGGCGAACTCTGAGCCCTTCGCTCGGCACCTGTGGCCGTTCTACGCGATGACCATCGCACCAGACGGCCGGTGGCTCGTGACGGGAGGCGGGGATGGTTACCTCCGGCGCTGGGACCTGGCCAAACGTCGCCCCATGGGAGTATCCATCGCCGCCGACACACACTCGGTGCTCGCCGTGGCCGTGTCGCCAGACGGCGAGCAGATCGTGAGCGGCGGGGGCGAGGGCGGCGTGCGCGTATGGGACGCCAACACAGGTACCCTCGTCCGCCCGCTGGGCTACGGCACTGGCGCCACCTGGGCGGTCCGAGTCAGCACAGACGGCACTCGCCTTTTTGCGGGTGGTACTGACGGCAGGTTGTTGCAGTGGGACTTTTCTGACGGTCGGGTGATCAACGCACTCCAGCATTCAGGATCGATTCGAGTGATCTGCGTTTCTTCCACCGCCGACGAGGTCATTTGGGCCGGCAAGGACAGCTCGATTCGGCGCGCCTCTCATGATGCGCGACTCAAGGAGCCCCTCGTCGGCCACGTCGGCTGGATCCATGCCTTGGCTTTGACGCCCGACGGCACACGGCTTGTAAGCGGTGGCGGCGACGGCACGATCCGCCAGTGGGATCTCAGCAGCGGCCTGGAAATCCGCGATTCCATCCGCGGCCATGAGGGTGCGGTGTTCGCCGTAGCCGTTACACCAGATGGGACGCAGATCCTCAGCGGCGGCGGTGACGGGACCGTACGCCGCTGGGACCTCGCCTCAGGTACAGCAATCGGTGCCCCGCTTCGCGGCCACACCGACTCGGTCCGCTCCATCCAGGTCAGCGCGACCGATGGCCGGGTGTTCAGTTGTGGCAACGACGGCACCATCGCCCAGTGGTCGCTCAGCGCTATGACGGCGACCAAGGAGTCGTTCCTCGGACCGACAGTGCCCGTCAACGCACTCGCCATCCATCCATCGACGCGAGAAGTGTTCAGCGCGAGCATTGATGGAGCCATACGTCGATGGGACGGCGAAAGCGGCCAGTCGCTCGGTCGCTTCCGGGCACCTGATGGCTGGGTCAACACGATAGCGGTATCACCGGACGGTGAACAACTCGCACGTGTCGGTGAAGACAGCACCATTGTCCGATGGAACGCGCACACCGGCGAGTACGTCGGCGAACCGCTGGCCGGCCACGTCGGCAACATCCGTTCAGTGGCTTTCACACCGAACAGCAAATTGCTTGTCAGCGCGGGCGCGGATGGCGCCGTGTGTCGCTGGGACCGCTCCACGGGGGAACTCGTTGGTCAGCCGCTGATCGGACACCGCGGTCCGGTGAATTCCATTTGTGTGAGCCCGGACGGAGGTCAGATCATCTCGGCCGGCAGCCAAGACGGCCGATTGCTGCGGTGGGACGTCGCAACCGGCGACCGCGTCGGCCACCCGATCGAGGCACATCCGCAGGCTGCCTTGACCGTCTCGATCGACCGGGCCGGTCGGCGCATCATCAGCGGCGGCAGCGACGGCCGTGTTCGGGTCTGGGTTGCCGACAGCGGACGAGCGATGACCTCGCCAAAACTACGCCACGACGGATCGGTTACCGTCGTCCGCTTCAGCCCTGACGGACGCCGGATCCTCAGTGGCGCAACGGACCAGCTCATTCATGAGTGGGACGCTGAAACCGGTGAGCCTGTCGGTCAACCCCTCCGCGGACATGAGGGCACGATCACGTCGCTCGCCTTCGTCGACGACGACGGTGTCGTACTTCTCTCTGGCTCTGCGGACGGGACCGTGCGCAGATGGGATCTCGTCGACCGGAAAGAGCTGCCAGCTGGAGTCGATGCTCCGCTCAACGTGCGGGAAGTACTCGCCGATGTTCAGAGCGATCTCGAAAGCAGCGACGACCGGCTCGACATCGGCAGCGACGTAAGGTTGATCGGCGCGATGCTCGCGGCGACAACGGTACGGCCGCCGTTGTCGGTGGCACTGCTCGGCGACTGGGGGTCGGGCAAATCGACCTTCATGCTGCAGCTGCGGGCATGGCTGGCGGACGCGGTGCGCCGCGCCGGTGAATCGCCCGACAGCACCTTTGTCTCGAACCTCAAGCAGGTGACGTTCAACGCGTGGCACTACAGCGACGATCACCTGTGGGTCGGGCTCGTCGAGCATATGTTCCGGGAGCTCGCCGTGAGCAAGGCCGCAGTAGATCCTGCTACCGCGGAGCAGGTAACCGCGCTCAAAACGACCCTGTCGACACGCAAGTCCAATCGCGACCGGCTGGCTGCCGACCTCGACGCTATCGATCGG
This sequence comes from Amycolatopsis sp. cmx-4-37, assembly GCA_049998055.1. GTDB lineage: Bacteria > Actinomycetota > Actinomycetes > Mycobacteriales > Pseudonocardiaceae > Amycolatopsis. The sequence goes on from JAEBEK010000021.1 coordinate 54,927, forward strand.
ATCGAAGCCGATCGCGGCTGGTTCGCCGCCGCCCGGGCGCCGCTGCGCAGCGTCAAGGTTGCGAAAGCCGCGTTGGTCAGCGGTTTGAGAGAACTCCGGACCCGCCGAGGCTGGCCGTTCCTTCTCGTAGCTGCCGTCGGCGTGGCGGGCGTGTCGCTGAGCATCCGATTCGGGCTGGCTCAGCTCGCCTGGGTCGCCGGCACGATCGCGGCGCTGACGCCGGTCGCCGCCGCATGGCGCACCCTGCACGAATCCACAGAGAACGTCCGGAAGCAACTGCTGCGACGGAAGGACGAGCTCGATGCCGACATCCGGAAGGCCGACGACGCACTCGCCCGCGTCGAGCCCGCACACCGCCTCGACCGGCTGCTCGCGGAGATCAGCAGCGCTGAGCGGTACGAGAGCTTCCGCGGCCTGACCGGTCGTATCCACCACGACCTCCGTAGGCTGAGCGATGACCTGGCGACGGCACGAGCAGCTTGGTCCGGCGACGGCACAGAGGAAAAGCCGCCGTTGCAGCGCATCGTGCTCTACGTCGACGACCTCGACCGCTGCACGCCTCAACGAGTGGCTGACGTCCTCCAGGCCGTCAACCTCCTGCTCACCATGGACTTGTTCATGGTGGTCGTGGCAGTCGACCCGCGCTGGCTGACGAGAGCACTGAAGCGGCACCACGAGGGCCTTCTGCACGACGCGGTCACGCCACTGGACTACTTGGACAAGATCTTCCACATCCCCTTTGCCCTGCGGCCGATGGGCCCTCGAGCCTCGGACTATCTGAGGTCGATGCTACCCGTCGCCGAGAGCCCGCAACCGACGCCTTTGCCACAGCTCGGCGTCGAAGAAGTATTCGTGCATCCGGATACAGGCGCCACCTCCATCGTAACCTCTCCCAGCACCGAGACCGGGCGACCAGACGAGGATCGAGCCGAATCGCGACCGCGCACAGACTCTTCTCGGCCACGCAAGACCGATCTCGCCCCGGAGGGCATGCGGATCCAGGCGTTCGAGCAGGACTTTCTCGCGAATCTCGCTCCCCTGCTCCCGACACCTCGCGCAGCCAAGAAGCTCGCGAACCTCTACCGGCTCGTACGGCTTTCCGTCTCACCCGAGCAGCTCGAAATGTTCCTCCTCAGGCAGGAATTCCACGCCGCGGCGCTGCTGCTCGCTGCGTTGGTCAGCGACCCGCACGGAGCTCGCGAACTTCTGCTCGGGCTCGCCGACGCCACTGGCCAAGACATCCTTGACGCCTTGGAAGGAGACGGGCTCCCCCATCGCCTGTCCAGGCTCATCAAGGCTCTACGCGTCGCAGGACGCGAGGTCCACGGCGAGCTCGGAACCTACCAGAGATGGGCAACTTCCGTCGCTCGGTACGGGTTCGAGACCTACGACCTCTTCGTCAACGCTCACTGACCGGTTATGGCCAGCACGGTGACGTCAAGCGGAGACGGCCTCGAGTGAAGCGAGACGAGTACGCACCTCCAACGCTCGTACGTCTCGGAGTCCTTCGAGGATAGCCAAGCTGCGCACGTACGCGTCGCGAGCTTGGTCGACCTGCCGCAGTTCGAGGAGCGCATCTGCCCGGGAAATCAGCGTCTCGGCGGCGCTCCACCGCTGCCAGCTTTTACCGCGAAGTGCCAGTGCTTCGTCGAAGTGCTTCAACGCCACCCGGTGGCGCCCCCGCCGGCTGAGCAGGACGCCGATTCGTTGGTGGGCAATACCGAGCGCTGCCTTCGACGTGACCATCTGCGCGCGGTTCAACGCGTCGAGCGCATACTCCATCGCCTTGTCGGAATCGTCGAGCAGGTCGCAGACGTCCGCGAGTGCGGCTCGGTTCACCGCGAGGCCGATCTGAATTTCGGAGGCTATGAAGAGCTGGTCGGCAAGCTCGTGCATTTCGCGAGCCTCGACGGTCCGATCCGCGCTGGAGTACGCCAAGCCGAGGCCGTAGGCGGTCCAAGCGCGGGACCGCTTGTCGCCGAGCTGTTCGTGCCGGCGGAGTGCGTCCTCCATGTGGGCGACACCGTCCGCAGTACGGCCGAGCTCATGCTCTACCCAGCCCAGCGCTTCCAGGCTTCGCGCGATGCCGGCGTCGCTGTCGGCGGCGCGAGCTGCGGCGAGTCCGTCGTGAGCCGCGACCAGCCAGGTGTTCCAGCTGCGTGTGAGCACGAAGTACGGAAGAAAGGCCGTCGGCAGCAGCCAGAGGACGTCCTTCGCACCGTAAGTCCGTGCATTCCGCGCTACCTGGAGCGCGGTCGCGACCTCGTGCTCGCACCAGACCATGGCTGCGTCGAAGCCTCCAGCTTTGAAAGACATCGGCTCGATACCGGCGAGGTTTTGCGGGGTGATGCCGCTGTCGGCCCAGCTCGGGATCAACGTGTTGTTGGCCTCCCATGCCGTCACGGCGTACCAGCGCAGAGCGCGGTCGTGAGCGTGCTCGACCTCGCAGAGCCGCTCTTCCACCAGCGCGCGCTGATGCGCATACGCCCGCAGGAGCGGGCTGAGCCGATACCGGGCGTTCGGCAGCTGCTCCAACAGGTGGGCTTCAACGAGCAGCCGCAGGGATTCCCCCGCCCGCTCGACGTCCAGGTCGGCGAGCACCGCAACCGAATCTGGCGTCACTACGTTGGCCGGTCCGATACCCAGGTATCGGAACACTCGACGGGCCATAGGCGGCAACGCCAGGTAAGAGACGTCGACCACGCCGTGGATGTTCACGGTCGGATCGCTCGACGTGAAGAGGTCGAGGCGTGTCTTTTCGGAGTCCAGGCGTTCCGCGAGGGTGTTCAACGACATTTCGCGGTGGCGCTGTAGGTGCTCGGCGACGATAAGGACCGTCATCGGCAAGCAGCCGCACCGCTCCACGACGAGTTCGGCCGCTTCCGCGCTGGCTCGTACGCGCGCTTCGCCGACACGGCGCCCGAGCAAATCGAGTGCGTGCTCGGCGGACAGAGGCGGTAGCTCGATCGCCGTGCCATCGGTGCGGGCCAGCAGCCCGGACTGCCGTTCCCTGCTGGTTGCCACGACCACGCTGCCGGCGCTCGGAAGCAGCCACTCGGCCTGTCGGTAGTCAGCGACGTTGTCCAGGATCACGACGGCGGGCCGCTCGGCCAGCAACGAGCGGTACCGAGCGACCCGCGCCTGCAGGCTGGACGTCCCGAGCTCGACCAGACTGACGCCGAGGGCCAAGAGGAAGCCGTCCAGGATCTCCTCCGGATCGGCCGGTGCGCCTGGCGCGAGACCACGAAGGTCCGCGAACAAGCACCCACCGGGATAACGAGCCTGCACGCCGGCCGCCCAATGCACGGCGAGGGCGGTCTTGCCGGTCCAGAAGCCGCCTTCGATGACGATGGTGACCGTCGCTCCTGGCCGACCTTGGGCCACGAGCGCGTGGTCCATCGTTCGGAGCTGCTCGTCGCGGCCGACGAGCTCCATGGTCGCCGGTAGCTGGATGGGGCGAGCGACCGGACGTAAGTCGCCGCGCTGCTCGGCGGCGATCTTGTCCAGCTCACCTTCGGCCGCCAGCGCCATGTCGAGGTCGTGGACGACGATCGGAAGGAGCGGCCGATGGCCGTGCAGCAGCTTTGAGAGGTAGCTCGCGCTGTATCCGGCTTTCGTTGCGACCTCACCCAGAGAAAGGCCGCGCTGCCTCCGTCGACGGTGTACCGCTGCCGCGAAGCTGTCGATCTTCCGCATTGCGCCTCCCCGCGCACCAAGACGCGCCCGGCAGCGCATCTACGTGGGGTGGGGACCCGATCGAGCGACGGCCGTCTTCGGCAGTTCCCGAAGCCCGCACTGTCCGATATCTTGGAGTGATCAACACGGACAGTACGAAAAGCTGAACGCAGAGTCAAATAGTCCGGACGCATCGAGATCAAAATTCCAAGAAGTTGGAAAGTCGATCCGAAGGGGGCCACGGTGTCCGAGGACGCAGAGCCTGGCGAAGCAGAGCCATTCGGCCGCCTGCTGGAGCGGCTGATCAACCTCAAGAAACACGAGAGCGGCCGCCACTACTCGGTGGCCGAGGTTGCCGAAGGTGTCGGCATCTCCAAGAGCCAGCTGTACAACCTGATGAACGGCTCGAACGAACCGAAGCTACGGCTCGCCCAGCAGCTCGCGATGTACTTCGATGTCGACCTCGAGTATTTCGGCACCAGCTCGCGCGCGCGGGAAATCCAAGGCCAGTACGCGTTGCTCGAGCGGCTGTCCGAGCAGGGGGTCCGCGACATCGCGTTCCGGGCGAGCGCTCTGTCTCCCGAAGTGCTGCCGAGCGTTCTGGACTTCATCGAGTTCCAGGCCAGCCGCGGTGGCGAGAACCACACGTCCGGGTGACTTGCTGTCCAACCCGCTGAACAGTACGGCTGATCTGCGACGATTGTGCGCAAGTGATCAGCAACGGGCTGGGAGGACCGTGATGACTGCTTCGCTCGTCAGCGCAGCCGTCGCACTCAGGACGGTAGAGCCAGCCATCGACGAGAGCGGGGATGGCCGATGCAGATAGAGCAGTTCGAAGTCGAGTGCGATGGCGCACTCCTCTACGTCGAGTCCCGGGGTAAAGGCACACCCGTCCTGGTGATCCAAGGCGGCATCGGTGAAGCTGGATCGACCGAGCAGCTCGCGAACGCTTTGGCCAACCGCTTTCACGTTGTCTCCTACGACCGCCGCGGCCTGTCACGAAGTGCCGCCTCGGCGGAGTCGGCCTCGATCACGATGCGCCGCCATGCCGCTGACGCCGCCGCCGTGCTGGCGGCGTCCACATCGGAGCCCGCGCACGTCGTCGGCGCCAGTATCGGAGCGCTGATCGGGCTCCACCTGGTCGCCCTGCAGCCAGACCGCGTGGCGTCGCTGGTGGCCCATGAACCGCCGATGAGCGCGGTGGTCTTCGACCCGACACGAGAAGCCGCACTGGACCAGATCTCTACAACAGCCCAGCAGGACGTTCGATCTGCGATCCGTCAGATGGGATCCCTGACGGGCGCGCGCGACACGATGGAGGAGGATGCTCGGCCTGCAACGCCGATGGGTGACGTGATGGCGAACCTGCGGCACTTCTTCGAGCACGACTTCCCTGCCGTCCGAACCTCGTCTCTGACCGCCGAGGACCTCGCCGTGGCCGCGGAGTCGACGAACATCGTTCTCACCGGCGGCGATCTGTCACGAGGTCGATGGGAGTACCGCTGCGCCGAGCAGCTTGCCGACGACCTGGGTGTCGTCTTCGTCGAACTGCCCGGGGGTCACAACGGGTTGGTCAGTCACCCGAAGGCGACCGCTGCCGCCCTCACGGGAATCTTCGACCGAGTTGCGCTCCCGTCGTAGCCCGCACGGGGGCGCCTGGCGCAACGACCTTCAGCTTCGCCGAGGTGTCAAGAAGCTTCTCCGGGATCTGGACGTCGATACCCCGCTCGACGTCCGGGACTTGTGTCTGAGGCTGGCCGCGCACCGCGGGCGGCCGATCGCCCTCATGCCGTACCCGCTGCCGGTTCCGGGTGCCTTCGGGCTGTGGATCGCCTTTGCGGACGCCGATCGAATCCTTTACCAGCAGCACACCACAGCCGCGCACCAGGACCACATCATCCTGCACGAGATCGGGCACATGATCAGTGGTCACAGCGCAGCCGGTGGCGCCACCGGCTTGGCCGCGCTGTTCCCCGACATCCCGGCCGGAGTCATCAGGAACGCACTGCGTCGCGACGGCTACGGGCCCGTCGCGGAACGCGAGGCCGAGATGGTGGCCACGGTCATCAAGGAGTGGGCGACCTTGCTCGAAGCCCTGAAGTTCCTACCCGTCCAGAAGAGCAAGACCGGCCGACGACTGCACGGAGCCTTCGACGACCATCAGGGCTGGCTGTGATGAGCATGCCCAACCTCTCGATGTGGGCAGCGGCCGCGGCCGCTTCCGGCTGGAAGATCTCCCAACTGGTCCGCGTGCCGGTCGATCGAGGGCTCCGCGTGATCACCGCGTGCACCTTCCTCGTCTTCCTCGCGCTGACCGCACAACTCGCGACGGATTCCGGCCCCGCTCTGCACTCGTCCTCGAGTCAGCTGCCGAAGTTGTTCCAAAACGTCGTGTTGACGTTCTTCTTCGCTCTGCTGATCGTCCTGCTGGTGTCCATAGTGGATTCATGGGTCGCTGCCTCGCAGGGTCTGACCGAGATCATGATCGCGGTCGCCACCAGCTGCGGGCTGGCAGCCACTTTCGCGATCGCCGGCAAACCACCGGGCGGCTTCAGCTACGAAGCAGCGGGCTTCGGGGCAATGCCGCTGCTCTTTTACTTGATCGGCAACGTCTACATGGCCTACGCCACAGCGCGGTGCGCGGCATTGACCTGGCGAGCCGCGGGCCAAGCTCAGTCGCGGGTACAACTCAGCTTACGCGTTGCGAGCGCAGGCCTTATCGTCTGTTGCCTGGGAACGCATCTACCCCGGGTCGCTTCCACCGCGAGCCGGCTGGCGTTGCGACAGGACGCTGTTCCGGGAACGGCCTCGTGGACCGCCCCCCTGCTTGCCATCGGCATCGCCATCTTCTTCTTCGGAGTCGGGTACCCCGGTGTCCGCGCCGGTATCGTGAAGCTTCGGTTATGGTTCGTGGATCGCAGGCACTACCGCCAGCTCAGGCCGCTGTGGGTTGTCTTGAGCCGCGCGTTCCCGGACATCACCTTACTGCCACAGGCAGCGCGGGCGCGCGAGGCTTTCCGAGTGCGCCACATGAGGCTGCACTTCTACCGGCGGGCCATCGAGTGCAGAGACGGCTTGGTCTGCTTGAGTCCGTACCTCGCGCCCGACGAGCCCATCAACGTCGCAACAACGACATTCGCAGATAGGTTGCACGAAGCTCTCCTCCGAAGCACCGGAGGCGAGCCGAGAGCAGCCGTACACGTGGTGGCTCAACCGGCGAATCCCGGCATGGACGCAGATTTGAAAGAGCTGCTCGTGCTCTCACGAAGCCTGGGAGCGCGGGTCAAGCCCGACAAGCAGACGTCAGGCGCTCAGGCAAGCCATCGGGCGCCCCGGTGACGTCCTCGTCGAGGATGTGCAGCTCGAATCGGACGGTGTCGTAGCCGCCGGCCTCCCAGGCCAGGTCACTGTCACCTACGCGCCACTCGCGACCGGTAGCTCGCTCCTTCAACAACCACGCCACAACGACCTCCCGGCTCAGCGACTCCGTCCTCGGTGTAGCGAACCTAGCAGACGCATAGAACGTGCGTTCGATTGACAACGCAGAGCGGGCGGGCTCCGACCAGCCTCGGAATCCGCCCGCTCCGCGGCTTGCTACTTCGCGAGGACGGCCAGGAAAGCCGACCAGCCGGCGCCCGGCAGCTCGAAGAACCCGCCGCACGGATCCTTCGAGTCGCGGACGGCAGCACCGTCGCCGAGGATCGCCACCTCGACGCACTCGTTCTCGGGCGCGCTGTAGCTACTCTTCTGCCAAGCAGTCTCCGGCACGTGGTGTTCGCGCATCGCCAGTCTCCAGTCTTTTGATCACGCCGCCGCCTCCTCGATGATCTCCATGAGAAGACCGTGAGACCCACTCGGATCCTCGGCGGAGGTCCACAGCTTCTCGAACAAGTCTACGTAAGGCTCGACCTCGCCCTCCTGCTCCAGGTAGACACCCGCACGAAGCAGTTCGATGTAGCCGATGTCAGGTTCATCATCTTCGAACCGCAGGATGCTGAAAGGACAGCCCATCGCGGGATACGCGCCGCTCTCGCTCCTCACGAACCTGAGGTCGACGTTCGGCGACTCCATGAGTTCGGCTATCCGCCGAAGCTGTCCGAGCCATGTTTCGCGACCACCCACCTGAAGCCTGAGCACAGCTTCGGTCAGTACGCAACGGACACTGAGCGCCGACTCGTCCTGCAGTCGAGCCTGACGGCGGATACGCGCCTGGACACGATCCTCATGCCGCACGTAGCCGACCGCGGAGCCCATCGACTCCACCGCGCGGGCGTAGTCCTCGCTCTGAAAGAGCCCCGGAACAACGTCGATCTTGAAAATCAGCAAGGCGGAGGCTTCGGCTTCGAGCGCCACGTACTCCCGCACGTCCGCGGCGAAGGCCTCGGCTGAGATCTGGTCCAGCCAGCGTGGACTCTGCGCCGCTTGCGCGTCACGGAACAGCGCGTCGCGCTCGTCGGCTGGCCGCCCGAAGTGCAACGCCAACGTCATGACGTCGGCCGGCGAGACAGGCAGCTTGGCCGTCTCCAACCGTGACTGCTTCGCTGTCGACCACCCGACCGACTTCGCGACTTCGCCTTGGTCCTGCCCGCTGTCGATGCGCCAGGCCAGGATCATGCGAGCAATCCGCCGCATGCGGACACCCGGGATCTTCACCTTGACCTCGTCAGCCACGGCCACTCCTTTCGCTCGGTCGGCGTCGAGCCTACGACAGCGTCGGAGAGTTGCACGGTACCCCGACTGAGTGAACGTGCAAATTTGCATAGCGTCCCACTTGCATGCGATGCAAATTTGCGTGATGGTGATCGCACTGCCAGATCAGCGGGCGAACCGTCCGCCTTAGTCAGGCGGCGGAGACGCGAGGGCCTTCCCGACACGGCCTTGTCCCGCGTCTCCGCCGCCGCACCACCACCTCGGGAGGGACCCCATGAGCACCCCGGATGAATGGGGCCCGATACCCCTGGCGTGGGAGCGGGCCAGCGGGGCCATCGCCGTCTCGCGTGAACGCGGCTGGTTCTGGCTGACCCGTCCGGCCGACTCAGCCGAACCGGAAGAACTGGTCGGCCACCGTACGACCGGTACCCACGACGACGTTGTGGTCATCGAAGCGATCAAGAACCCGATGCAGGCGATCGGCGCGAGGTTCGCGCCGGGCGACTGGGGGAAGCACGGCAGCGTCCCGGTTCGAGGGCCGATTGCGGGAGCGCCCGACGAGGTGCTGTTCGAAGTGCTGAGCTGGACTGATGAGGTCGCGCGGTGAACGCGGCCACGCGTCCCGAGTTGTCCGCTCGGCAGCGGCAAACCCTCGCCACCGCCGAGCGGGACGCCGACAGCGGGCGGCGCATCCGCGCCGAAGCCGTCCGGCGATGGCACGACGGCGAGTCTCGATCAGACGTCGCGGCTCGCGCCAACGTGTCGCCGACGACGGTCCGTCGGTGGGTGAACGAGTTCGAGGAAACCGGCACAGTCCCGGCGGGAACGCGGCGTCAGCCCCAGCCGTCTACGGTCCACGCACCGCGCGGGAACGTCGTCGCCGTCTCCACGGGTCAGTTCCTTACCGTCCTCGGGCCGAGATTGCACGAAGCCCGGAGGCTGCGGGGCTGGTCCAAAGCTCAACTCCTGGCGGTGAGCGGCGTCGGCTACAGCCCGGCCGTTCTCGGCCACTGGGAACGCGGCAGCCGCGCGATGCCCATCATCGCGTTCGCGATCCTCTGCCGTGCCTTGGCAATCGATTCCGGGGAGGTGATCCGGCGGTGCTACGACGAGTCGTTCGCTCATGTGCGCGGGCTGCCTCGGTAAGCGGCTTCCTCCCCGGTGCCGTGGCGACTGGAGAGAAACCACGCGCGAGGAGGAAGCCGCCGATGCCGAGCAAGGCTGGGCTCGACAGCCCGACCGTAGCGAAGAAGCATCGCGCTTGGCGTGTGTGTCACCGACCCGGGTCAACCCACAGAGTTACGTCCGCTCGCGCCGATCCGCATTTCGAGGTGGTGAACGACGTTGCTGCCGAACGAGATCGCTTGGCCGTCCGAAGCAGACTTGCGGAACGCCGAGTACCCCGATTTCATCCTGCTCTGCCGGGTGCTTGCCGGATTGCATCGGCTGTCCGATTCGGACGCACCACCAGCACGATCCGGAGTCGCCATGATCCGCGCCACGCGCACCCTCATTGATGTCGTCCTGGCCGTCGAAGCCCGGGCGGCCGTCCTGAGGGCCCAACTGGCGGACGGCACGGCAACCCCGACCGAACAACGTGACTTCGCGGACCAAGCCGAAGAAGTAGCTGACCTGCTTCGCACCTACGCCGACGACATCGATGCAGGGATCGTCGCGGAACCGCGCCATCTCCCACGTAAGGAATGAGAATGCCATGTCCGAACCCAAGTTCTTCCCGGCACTGCTGCTCCTCGGCCACACCCTCCGGGAACTGCGCACCCGGCACGACGTGAGCCTGCGCACGATGGCACGACGGCTGGGTTTTTCACCCGCGTGCCTCTCTGCGTGGGAAACGGGGTTTCGCCGGCCGCCCGCCGAGGCATTGGGATTCATCCTGGGGAACCTCCAGGTGAGGCCGTCGATGTACCAGAAGCTCATGCAGATCTACCGGCAGAGCGACCGCCCGAGCTGCGTCGAGGAACTCACTACGGACACGACCAGCCTGGAGCGTTCCTTCGAGGAGATCGCGGTCTGCAAGTTCGAGTGGGCGCCACACAGCGCCCCAGGGTTCTTGCGGACGCCGGAGTACATCAGGGCCGAACTGGAGTGCCGGGACGTTACGCCCGACGACGTCGATCAGGCGATCTTTGCGCAGCAAGTACGAGAACTCGACCGGCCGAAGCGCTACCCGACCATCGTCCTCATGAGCGAAGTCGCCTGGGCTTGCGAGACAGCTTTGCCGCAACTGGAGAACGTCACGGCGGCGATCGTTCCGACCATTACCTCAGAGCCTGGGACGATCGACGGATTCACCATCTACGAGACCGAGGCTGGCTTCTTCACCGTTGTTCTGCGGCACGAGCACGCCCGAATCTACCTCGGCGATACCGAGATCGTTAAGGCCTACCGTTCTACATTCGCGCGGCTTCAAGGCCAAGCGATCGACAGCGTCGGCACGTCACGATGACCGCGGTGATCTACGTGGACCCGCAGGCCGTCCATCCGGTGATCAACGGCGAGTGGCACCGCCTCGCGGGCGTGCTGACGCCAGGCCAGGCGTTCACCACGCTCTGCGGCATTTCTGACACCGCGACGTTCAAGCCGTTGAGCGAACGCCGGACACGCGGCATTCCCAGGCAGTGCGACGACTGCGATCTGACCTACCGTCGTGATCACGGCATCCCACTCCAGGCGGAACGACTGGAGGCCCCTAAGCGGCAGGCGAAAGCACGCCGCGAAGACGGTGCAACGCGGAACGTCCGGCGCTGACGATGGCGGGCAGTCGCCCACCTCGGCAGCGCGGACGGCCCGCTGCAGCTGATGGGGAAGCCGACGTTGCTCGGCTGTGGCAACAGCCGCAGCAAGCGCCTCCTCAGCACCGGCGTGCTCCCCCGTGGCGGCGAAAACTTCACCGGCGGTCACGCGCTCGATGACCTGCCACTGCGGCGGCGCGGCTCCCCGGCCCGTTGCCAACGACCGCGCCGGCGTCCTGCAACGCCATCGCCGACCTCGTGTGAGTCCTCAGCTTGCCTGTCTTGTCGGCGGATCGGCAGCTGACGCAGGCTTCGCGGCTGCGGAACGCCGATCGGCGGGGGGCCCGGGACGCCGACTGAGGCTCCTTTGTAGAGATGCGTGCCGGAACTGGTACACGGCGCCGGTCTGCCGCAGCACCCCCCTGCGGTGCGCATCCGCGAGAAATGTCATCGCACGCCAGGGAAACCGCCCGGTCGCAGCGAGCCACGTCCGGCCGATCACGAAACCACCCCACGCCGTGCCGAGGCCGAGGGCCAGAACACCCACCAAGGCAAAAATCGAGCTCGACACGATCACCGCCAGCACCGAATCTCCGGAGCCGATCGCGAACGACGCCCCGTACAGAGCCCCGCCCAGGGACCCGAGAAACAAGACACCCGCTCGATCAGCGCGGAGCACGGACTCGGGATTAACGGCGCGCGCAGTATCGGCAGGCTGCGCCATCAGGCCGGCAACGCCGGTGGCCAGACCGACTGATGCCCCGCTGAGCAACCCTACGCCGAGCCCGGCGGCGAACCCGCTGGCCAACCCGATCAACAACGCCGCGATCAGGCCGGACACGGTCACGGTGGTCAACGCGCTCGCCGCTCGGCGAAGATTCCCCCGCGCCGGCAGGCTCGCGATAAGCGGGCGGGGAACGCCACGCCGCCGATCCAGGACGACACCGCCGATACCGACCAGCAGGCCCGTCGGCAACCCGGCACCGACGCCGAACATCATTCCCGTTCCCAGCCCAAAGACCAGGCCCGTCGGCAGACCTCCCGCGATCTTGAGCGCGAGCCAGAGCACAAAAGCGGTCATCAGGACGGAGCCGAACACCAACCGAGTGCTCAGCGTTCCCGGCAGTAGGCCGCCGGCCAGCCCGCCGAGAAGACCGAAAAATAACGCCGCCCCCGTGCGGGGCACCCCGTCAGCGAGGTGCCACCACGTCACGTTCTGCGTGTTGTCCCGGCTCAGTCGGCTCGCGAGGAAGCTGAGCCACTGGTGCGCGCGGTCGGGAGGCCAGCGACGGAGGTCCGTTTCCGGTTCCCTTGGACGGTTCCGGTAAATGGTGGGCACGAAGACGTCAAGGAGGTGATCTTCGAGTTCCTCCGATGTGGCGAACAGCTTCGTGTCCAGCAGCTCGGCCGGGTCGCCCGCCGGGTCGTCGCTGTAGATCGACCGAACGAGCCCCACCATCAGAGGCGTCGACAGCACGCCGATCAGGTTGGCGCACGCACGCCTGGCCGGTTGCTCCCGCAGGGTGGCGAGGATCGAATCCCACATCGTGTCGCCTGAGTGGTCACCGGTTCGCGGCCGTGCGGTTCGCGGCAGGTAATCGGCCAGATCGTCAACGCCGACGTCGCACAGCTCGAGCACCGCGGCGCGGGTGACGACGTCGGTGGCCGCGACGGCGGCCTGGAACTCCGCTGTCCGGCTGGTAAGCACAAACGGGAACGTGGAGGAGTTCAGGGTCGTCAGTGCTTCGCCTCGCAGGCCGGCGGCGATTTCGTCAAACCCGTCCAGGACCGGCAGGATCCGGCCGCTGCCGATCAGATCCGCGGCCATCGACCGACCGAACCGGCCGACCCGGTTCATTCCGGTGTAGTCCCGGACGAGCTGGCTCTCGAGCCAACGATGCAGCGACACCGCCGCCGGGTCCCAGGCGCCGATCCCGAAGATGACAGGCACCGATTCGCCGGCCGTGTGGGTCGTCAGCAGATCCATGGTAAGCCGCATGGTCACCACAGTTTTCCCGGCGCCCATCCGGCCCAGAACCACCAGTCGCCCGGAGGGGGTCCGACGGAAGACCTCGACGATTCTTTCCAAATGCCCGGCCAACGGCAGCGGATCGGCGGTCTCCCCGGACGGAGCACCGCAGACGTTCGCCCAATGGTCCATCACCGCCGGCGCGGCAACCCGCCACCGGATGGGCAGCGGCAGCGGATCGTGAATCCGCCGGATCTCTTCCTCGCGATGCCACTGCACCGAAACGGCGTGCGCAAGCCCCTCAGCGGCGTCGTCGAGTTCGTCGGCGCCTCGGTGCCGACGCCATTCGTGAATGTGCAGCCCATGCACCGACCCCGTCTGAACGACCGCCCCGCTGGCCGACCGGACTTCGTTGTACACCCCGGCGGGTGACGCGTCATCATCGTCTTGGCCGTCTCGCACCGACACTCCCAACGCCGTCACTGCACACGCACCTGCATGTGCATAGTACCGTGCGGAATTGGTCTCTTCACACGCTTGCAGTGAGTGGCCGCCCTCGCTGCGACGGCGAGATTGGCCGATATCGGTGGGCAGGATCGATGCGTCGGCCTCCGAATTGAGTCGCTCCGAATCTCCGGGGCGTGAAAGGTAACGCCCGCGGCCTCGATCGACAACTGAGGAGGCCCGAGTTTCCTTAATGGCCGGCAGCAGTAGGTGTCCGGTCGGCAAAGAGCTTGACGTCAGATTCCGGCGTGAGCGGCCAGCACCGGAAGGGCGACAGGAGTCCGGCCCGGAGCGTCGCGCATAGCGACGATCAAGCCTCGAACCGATGGACGCTGCAGTTCTTGAGGCGCGCAGGTGAACGCCGCGGTCAGAGCATCAGCAGCCCGGTCGAGGTTGCCATGGTCCTTCCACGCCCGCGCCCCGTCGACGTAGGCACGCGCCCGACGTTCGGCGGTCGGCAGCCGGGCCGGGTCCACGGACTCGAAATAGCTCAGCGCGCGAGCCGAATCGCCGAGTGCGGTGTGCACACCGATCCGGTAGACCGCGACCGTCGTCGTGCTGAACTGGGCGTTGCCGGTCCCGCCTGCGGTGCCCGGCAGCCGGCGCGCAGCGTGTTCGGCTTCCTCGATGAGCCCCATGGCTTGGGCGGTGTTGCCGTTCTGGGCCGCGGAGTAGCTCGCCGTGCACAGCAAAGACCCGTAGGTCGCCAGCACCGGCGCCTGCGGGTCGCCGTGGTCGGGGCCGAGGTCGAGCGCGGTCTTGGTGAGCATGGTGATCGCGCCGTTCAGGCCAGCTTCGCGGTCGAGGCGCTCGGTCGCGCCGAGGGCGTCGCGGCGCATCGCGATGGCCATGGCTCGCGAGCTCGCCGCGATCGTCAGCAGATCCCCGCTGGCTTCGGCCGCGGTGTGGGACCGGTCGGCGGCGACCCGTGCGACGGTGTCACGGTGCCGCTTGGTCGCCAGCTCGGAGCCGAGCAGATAGGCCCGTGCCAGCGCCGCCGACATCCGGTCCCGTAGCTGGCCGGAGGCGGCGTCGCGGCTGGCGTGGGCGGCGGCGATCAGCCGGGGAAGCGCGCCGGTGAGCTCGTTGTACTCACAGCGTTCGAAGGCCGCCTGTGCCTGGGCCACGGCCTGTTGCAGGGTCACCAGCGGCACCGGCGCGGCCGGCAGCTGCGACTTCGCCAGCAGCAGCGCTTCCAGAGACTCCTCGCCGGAGGCCGCTCGGGCGGTGCCGGGCAGCGCGCCGGCGATCGTGAAGCCGACCAGCCCCGCGAGTACCTGTCGTCGCCGCATCGCTTCGTCACCGTCCTGTCCGCCGGAGGTCGTTGCGCCGACAGTAACCGGCCAGGCACCCTCGCGCGGCTCTGCCGCGCCGCTGTCTGCCGGGGCAAGGCCGAACAGATGCGGCGGAATCGCGAGGACGTCGGAGAGTTTGCGCAGGTAGTGAACATCGACCAGCTTGCGCTGCCCGGTTTCCATCCGCGAAAGCGTGCTCACCGACAGGTGACACAGGCTCGCGACCTGCGCCATGGTCAAATGTCGAGCCTCCCGCACGGCCCGCACCAGCGCGCCGTAGCGGCCTTCGGCAGCGGCACGTACCACTTCGGGTGACGACCAGAACGGGTGCAGAGCGTCCATCGGAACCTCCTCACCTATCGTCCCGCATCCGCCACGGTCAGCAACAGGCCGAGGTGGCCCGGCGCCGTTTGACAATTCCGCAAATCCGTTGCCGATCGCGCACGCACCCTGCCGAGGAGACGCAGTTCGCGCGTTCCATGAAGCTTCCGCTCCGATCGAGCACCCCAAGGGAGATCGTCGTGACACACCACCGACACCGCATCCCCGTCGCCCTGAGCCTGGCCACGGCACTGGCTGAGAACAACCTGGACATGGACCGCCACAGCTTGGCTGCCTCGCACGTCGCCACCGCGCGGGTGTCTCTGCGGACGGCGGGCGCCGCGTTGGTGCACCGCCTCGCCGACCGGCTCGCGCTCGACGGCTGGGCGATCGCGGCACTGCCGCCGGATCTGCCGGGCCCGTTGCTGCGCCGCGGGGCCGCCGGGGTCCTGGCCGGGGTCGGTGTGCCGTTCTTCTCCATCGATGGCGGCCGCGGGCTGTGGCTGGACGGACAGTCGAGCCCCGAGCGCGTCTCGACCAGCTTCGGCGGATTCGCCGCGCAAGCCCTGCACATCGACGCACCGAACGTCACCGCGCCGCCGGACTACAGCAGCCTGCTGATGCTGCGCCCGGACCCGGCCGGCGGCGGGCACTCGGTCCTAGCCGATCTGCGTGCGGCCGCTGAACTGCTCGCCGACGCCGACCGCGATGTCTTGGGGCGGCCGCAGTTCTTCGAGGGCCGCGCCGAGCAGCTGCACGGCGTCGGAGAGCCGCTGCTCCCCTTTCCGGTTCTCGAGGACGGGCCGCCGGGGCGCACGTGGATCCGCTGGGCTGGAAAGCTGCTGACCGACCCGCGCAACGCCGCACACCGCCCGGCGCTCGACCGCTTCGCCGCGCTGCTGCAGGGCACCGAGCAACGGGTGCGGCTGCGCCGTGGGGAGCTGTTGATCGTAGACCAGCGCCGGGTCGCGCACGGCCGCACCGCATTGGGCCTCCAGGACGGAATTGCGGCGTCGGCGCGGCGGTTGCTGTGCCAGGCCAAAGCCCGCTTCGATGCGGACGCTCCAGTGCACCAGGTGCTGCGGAGCGCGGCGTGAGCGACCGGGACGCGGCCGACGTCGCCGTGGTCGGCACCGGCGTGGTCGGGCTGGCGGCCGCGCACGAACTGCTCACCCGCGGCCTGTCCGTCGCCGTGCTCGGCCCGCGCCCCGCTGCGGCTTGCGGGCAGGCCAGTGCGGCGGCCGGAGCGATGCTCTCGCTGTTCGCCGAGGTCGACGCCACCCAACCCGCAGAACGGGTCGACCTGGAGGTCGGCCAGCGGCTCAAGGCCTTCGCGCGATACCCGGCGTGGTTGAACGGGCTCGCCGCCGCATCCCGGCGCCCGCCGGTTCCGCTGGTCGCCGGGACCTGGGTCGTTGCCGACGCCGGCGCACGCGAGGACGTAGCTGCGATCGCGGGGGCGGCACGGGCTGCGTCGCACCCCGCCGAACTGCACCACGGCGCCGACGTAGACGGCCTGCAACCCGACATCGCGGCGGCCGCCGCTCTGTGGCTGCCGACCGAGCCGAGCCTCGACATCACCCGCCTCCTGGCCGTGCTCGACGCGGCCGTGAGCACGCACCGCAACGCCCGCAGGTACGAATCGCCGGCCACCGACGTGGCGCCCGACCAGGCAGCAATCCGGTTGCGCTGCGCGGACAGGACGGTCGTGACCTGCGGTCAGGCCGTGCTCGCCGCGGGCGCGGGCATCCCGGCGCTGCTGGGCGAGCGCGGCCGCGACCTAGGCGTCCCGCCGGTGCTGGCCGGGCGCGGGGTGAGCATGCTGCTCGGCACCCCGCTCGCTGCCCCGCACACCGTCCGCACCCCGAACGCGGCGTTCGCGTGCGGCACCCACCTCGTGCCCCGCGCCGACGGGACGGCCTACCTCGGCGCGACCAACCGGCTCACCCTCGCCCCGAAGCTCGACGGCGCGGCGACGCTGGACGAGCTCGCCGTACTGATCAGCGATGCCGCCTGCACCATCGATCACCGGCTCGCCGGCGCCGAACTGCTGCGCACCCAGGTCGGGTATCGGCCTTACACCCTCGACCACCTGCCGCTGGTCGGGCCGACCGCCGACCCGCGGATCCTGCTGGCCACCGCGACCTACCGGTGCGGCGTGCTGCTCGCACCACTACTGGCCGAGCTCGTCGCCGACGAGATCACCGAACCCGGCTCCCTGGCATGCCACCCGTACCGCGCCGGCCGCCCGATGCCCGCGCCCCCGCCAGGCGACCTGCTGACCGCCGCGGCGCTGCGCGGGCTCGCCGACCACCTCACCGGGCCCAGCCGGCGCCGCGGCCGCGCCGGACAACGGCAGCTGACGGCTGTACTCGCCGCAGCGCTTCCCGCGCTCCTGACCCGCCAAGACCCGATTGGGCAAGCGGCGGCCCGGCTGCTGGCCCGTGCCCCGGTCGTCGAGGTCCTGCCGGCCCTGCTTGCCCTCGCCGAACGCCTGGAGGTCCGCCCATGCCCGACCGCCTCGCCGATCCCGTCGCCACGGTCCTCGACGCCGCCGCGTCCCTCCGACCTCACCGTGCCGGCGCCCTGACCCAAGCCACCCGGCTCGACGCCCTCGGCTTCGACTCCCTCGACCGGCTCACCCTCGCCGTCACCATCGGACAAGCGGCCGGGCGTACTGTCCCGGACCTGGTACTCGCCACCGCCGCCACGCTCGGCGACCTCATCGACTACCTGACCTTCGTCGTGGAAGGAACGCCATGACCGCCGACAGCGACCACCCGCTCGTCGAGCCGAGTGCCCACGTCGCGTCCGGGGCGCGGCTCGGAGCCGGAACCCGGGTGTGGCACCACGCCCAGGTTGCCGACGACGTCGAGATCGGCAACGGCTGCACGCTCGGCATGGGCTGCTACGTCGGCTCCGGCTCGCGGATCGGCAACCACGTCAAAATCGGCAACCACGCCGACGTGTTCGGCGCACGGATCGAAGACGGCGTCATGATCAGCCCCCACGCCGTGCTCATCGAAGACCGCACACCCCGAGCGACCCGCCCGGACGGGCAAC
This sequence comes from Amycolatopsis sp. cmx-4-37, assembly GCA_049998055.1. Taxonomy (GTDB): domain Bacteria; phylum Actinomycetota; class Actinomycetes; order Mycobacteriales; family Pseudonocardiaceae; genus Amycolatopsis. The sequence goes on from JAEBEK010000021.1 coordinate 73,157, forward strand.
ACCAAGGCCCCGGCGACTGGACCTCGACGCCGGTCGTCGTGCGCTACGGGGCGACCATCGGCGTCAACGCAAGCGTCGCCGGTGGCGTCGAGATCGGGCACTACGCCCTGGTCTGCATCGGCGCCGCGGTCCTGCGCGACGTTCCCCCGCACATGAAGGTCGCGGGCAACCCCGCTCTCGCCGTCGGCTGGGCCTGCGCATGCGCCCAAACACTTGACGGCGACCTGCGGTGCCCGCGGTGCGCACGTACTTACAAACTGTCCGCTGACCTGCTGATCGAGGTGCAGCCCCCGGTTTAAGGCGACGCCGGTCACAAGCAAGTTCGACGGGATGGGTAGCGTCGCGGCGCATGACCCAGGGATGGCTGCCGCCCGCCGAGTACTACGCCACGCTGCCCAAGCACCTTGGCAGCGGCGGGGTCCTCTTCCGCGACGTAAAGGGTCGCGTTCTGCTTGTCGAGCCCAACTACGGTTCCGAGACGTGGGAGATTCCCGGCGGCGGCCTCGATGAAGGCGAGTCCCCGCGGGGAGCCGCACGTCGCGAGATCAAGGAAGAACTCGGGTTGGACCTGGTTCCCGGTCGGCTGCTGGTCGTGGACTGGGTCCCGCCGCAACCTGACGGCCGGCCAGCTTTGGAGAATCACGTGTTCGACGGCGGGGTGCTCGACGAGGATCGGATTGCCTCGCTGCGCGTGGACGATCGCGAGCTAAAGCGCTTGAAGTTCGCCGCTCGCGAGGAGGCCGCGGGGATACTCCGGGATCACCTGGCGCGCCGGGTCGCCGCGTGCCTTGACGTCGTGGACACCGGCCAGGTCCTGTACCTCGAGAACGGGTTCGATCCGCTCTCGCTCGGCGCCTCCTGACGGTACAACCTGCACCACCCCGTAGGCCGCCTCGTCACCGGCGAAGCGGCTGCATCGTTGACGGGCCAGGCGCTCACTCACCTGGCCCCTCCTGCATTTCCGCGCGGCGCCGTCGACCGATGACGCTAGTCTCCGCGCGGGCCGGGACCGGGGACCACGCGTCGGCGAGCTTGCCCTGCGGGGTGAGGCCGAATTGACGGAACTCTCTCAGTAGAGGCTCGTTCCGGTCCTGCCGCATGACCCGCGTAATCTTCTCGATGACGTCACATCCGTGGACCAGGGCAACGAAGTACTCATCAAGTGCTTTCGTGAACTGACCGGATCGGACGAAGTAGTCGGCGAGCGCGATCCGCGAAGCCAGGTCTCCCGCATCGCGGCCACGCATCAAAAGCCGTTCGGCCTCTTCGAGCTTCTCGTACTTGAACAGTGCCCTCGCCGTACGCACGACGGCGCCGGTGATCGAACGGCTCACCTGGTCTTCCACCAGGGATACCACTGTCCGCGCGTTGTCTCCGTGCCGGTAGGCCAGGATGATGGCGGAGTGGATTTCACTGAAGATCCCGGCGCGCTCTTGCGCCTGGCTCAGGCGCCGCTCGGCTGACTCGTACCGCCCCAGGTCGAGCAACACATCGACCGTGCGCAACCAGGCCGGCGCGTGTCCGGCCAGTGCGGCTGCCGGTAGGCAGTATTCAGCGGCCACCACCAGTTTCGCATTGATGGTGTCGAGCGACATGGAGCCGGTGTTGATCAGTTGGTTCGACTGAGCCGCCAGTTCCCGGTAACCGACCTGCAGAAGCCCCTCGGCGACCCAGCTCATCGCCTCGCCGCGGCCAACCCGGGCCCGTCGCGCGTACTGCTCAGCCGCCACTTGGAACGACGTGTCGTTGAGCAGCGAGTCGCTGACCGGAGCCAGCACACGGGGATCGTTCAGGTCGGCGTCTTCCAAGTACCACTCGATCGCTTCGGCCGTCTTCCCCGATCGCCCGAGCGCGGCCGCGACCGCTTCGCGCAAGCCTGCCACCCTCGCGCCGGCCCGTTCGGCCCGGCGCACGAACCCGATCGCCTCGTCGACCCAACCCGCCTCGGCCGCCACCTCGGCCGCCCGCACCCAGCCATTCGTGTCCCCGAGCTCGGCAGCCCGCCGAAAACCTTCAAGAGCACGCTGCAGCAACCCTTTCTGCCCAAGGAGCTCGGCGACGCGGGTCAACGCCGTCGGATCGTGGGCAGCCGCGGCGGTCGCGTGCTGAAACGCCGCGTCCAAGAAACCGGCCTTGGCGTAGATCATCGCCACGACCGCCCGGCTGGCGCCGTCGTAGGCGGCCGCGGTTCCACACCACGACAGTGCTTCCTCCGTTTGGTTGTTCTCAGTGAGCAGCCAGGCACCGTGGACATAAGCGAGATGGTCGCCACCACGTCCACGATCGGCCAGCCAGCCGAGGGCACCGTGGATGGCGCCCTCGATGGCATCCTCGTCCCGGAGGAGCATGATCTCGACGATCTTGCTTCGCGTATCGACGTTCTTCTCGTCCATTAGCGCCGTGAGCCAGTCGATCGCCGGTCCATAGCGATTTTTCGAACGGCCGTTCCACAGGCCACCGTCCCGTTCGTGATCGGACATCATGTCCGCGGCCACACCGGCCGCGTCGGCATCACCTCCCTCCGCGAGCTCCCGGTAGTGAGCGACCGCCGACGCCGGTTTTTCACCCGCGAGCGCCATCGCGTACAACAGCCGGGTTCGATCGCTGGCCTCGGACTCCTCCCCCAGAACTCCCACGGCCTCGGTCCGGCGTCCGGCGGCGATCAGCATTTCCGCCGCCTCCATCCTTGCCTCGTCACAGCCGCCCTCGATGAGCTCGTCGTATACGCTCAGCGCGTCGTCGATCCTCCCCACCTGCCGGAACAGCTCGATGAGCCGCTTCGCCGCACTGGGGACACCTTCGTCGATCGCGCGCCGGAACAACTGGTTGCACTGCAGCAGCAGGCCGCGCCGTCGCGCCTCCTCCGCCAGGCCGATCAGGCTGTCACGGTCGGCTGCGGTCACGAGCGCCGACCACAGGTGGTCGTCGGCCTCCTGCACCGGCTCGCTCGTCAGCCAGCGCCGCTCGACGTACTCGTCCAGGTGGAACCAACGGCCACGGCCGTCATCGGAATGTCCGGGCGCCGGCAGGTCCCCGAGCAGGCTCAGCCCTCCCGCGCCCCGGCGGGTCAGCTCGGCCAAGGCAAGGGAGAGCCAATCGTCGTCCAGCGCCGTCCGCACCGGCCGGCTCATGAATCCGACCGCGCCGAGCTCGATCAGCCCGCGCGGAATCCAGCGACCGTGCCCGGTCCGCCGGACCGCGATGCAGAACTTCAGCACGGCGCGCGCCGGCGGGCTCGCGGTCGTGATGGCCGCGTTCAACCACGGCGCGGCGGTCAGATACTGGATCACGTGCTCGTCGGTGGCTCGGACGGCCGCCTCGGCGAGGCGGGGATCCCCCATTTCGATGGCTCGCTCGACCTCGGACTCGGTGAAGCTGTCCGGCACCCCCACCTGGTGCCCGGCGAGCAACAGCATCCTGACCTGCTGGTACTTGTCGACGCCGGTCGCGGGCGGCATCGCCGTGACCGTCTGCCAACCTCGCGGCGTAAACGAGCAGAGCAACAGGTACGGCCCGCGCCTCGGGTCGCCGAGCAGCCTGCGCAGTGCCAGGGCGACGTCGTTTCCGATCTTGGCGTCGTCATCGGAGAAGTACCGCTCGGCCGGTGCCAGCCAGAGCACGGTCTTGGGCGGCAGCTTCGCCATCTCGGCGAGCAGGGTGACCGGATCGCTGGGGCTCGTGCCCGGCCAGACGTGCCAGTCTTCCAGGAGGAGCCGGGACTTCCCCTCGGGACGGCGATTGATCAGCTGCCACATCGCGCGCTTCTTCCCCGTCGAGCGTTCGCCGATCAGGGAAATCGTCGCAGTCTCACCATTCGCGGCTCCGGCCGCCGCATCAAGCAGTTCCTGGTCGAGGCCACGGTCAAGGTACGGCGTCGAACTGGTTCCGGCCCGACCCGGGGGTCCGGGAATCGACAAGACCCCCAGCTGCTCGGCGCGACAACTCAAGAGGGGAAGCGCCTCACAACCCGCTGCGACGTCGGCAGCAGGACCGTGCTTACGAGCATTCACGTGCGGTTCACGATTCCTTCGGCGGTCAAGAGCGGTCGTACGACTCGGGCGTCGCCCCCATAGCGACCGTGGCCGAAGATCGGATCAAGAGCCAGCACGATCCACACCGCAGCGCCGAACGGTCATCCCAGAAGTTCGGCGGTCGCGGAAATTCGTTACTTCTTGCAGACAGTTTTCACCCGATCGTGCACGCGTTTCTGCTGGCCAGCATGATTTCGACCGACCTCGACTGTTCTCACCCGTTGATGCAAGTACTCCATCCGTGTCGGCCAATTTGTCGGTTCGTAGCCACCGGCTGGAACTGCGACAACGAATGGATCAGTGAGTTCGGGCTCACCGTTGCCCATGGCGACCGGCACGCCTTCGAAGCGTGACCCGCACGTTCGCTACGGCCGCTCGGCGCGCCGTCCACGCACAGTTCAGCGAGCTGCGGGACCAGCATCCAAGAACACGGCCACCCGTCCGCACCCTTGAAGGATCGTCAAGATGGACACCAAATCGCCCCTACGCTGGGCAGCAAGAAGCCCAGGTCGATGACCTGGCTTCGCTCCCCCCGCTCGGACTCGGACCAAGAACCCTCCGGACAATCGGTTCGAGCAATCACCCATCGAGCCAGCGGAGTGCCTTCGTATACGCTCAGTGACGGGACTGCTTGCGGGGACGACCGCCCCCGGCGCCCTGGCCGGGCCGCGCCGCTTCCCACTGCTCGATCTCGGTCCGACGGTCTGGCGACCAGCCGGGCGTCCGGCCGATGACGACGTCGGGCTCGGGAAACGGGTGCGATTCGGCGTAGCGGGAGCGCCAGTTCGCCACGGCGCGATGGCCGATGTCGAACCACGACCCGATCTCGACCATGTCGACGTAGCGGAAGGTCGTGGCCGCCGGCGCGACCGGGCCGTCCGTGATCTGCCGCTCGCCGTGCGCCACCTCGCGAAGCTAGCAGGAACGTCCAGGTCGAGCCGGTATTCCCTCGCCACGGCGCGTCGAGGGCGCCAACTCAGAGACGCTTGAGGAAGTCGAGGGCAGCAAGCCCGGCGCTCAGGTTCTCGACTTGCCGCAGAAACTCCGCTTGCCCCTGATGCGTCTCCTCAGGCCAACGTGAGTGAGCAAGGATGTCGCCGACGTACAGCAGCACCCCGCGGCCGAGGCCCAGAGCAGGCTGTTGACCGCCGCCGCAGCCACGGTGAGTTTCGGCCTGTCAACCCTCGACCACATGCGGCACAGCTGTCGACTACCGGAGATCCGGCGACCCCGCCAGCCCTCTTTCTTGAGCTGGCGGGGTCTAGGTCCGTACTGACTCGTACGAGCAAAACCAGACCTGACGTTCCGTTACCCAGTCGCCTAGATCGAAACGTCGGTTCCACATGGCGGGCTCGCGGGCACCGGCACAGTCGGACGGGCTGATGGCGGCGGGTGGCTCCGTCCGGGTTAAGTTGGTCGTTGCGATGGTTGAGCAGGCAGCCGTCCTCCCCACGCTCACCAGGGAGAACGGTATGACCGACGAGGACGACTGGCAGCTCGACAAAAAGGCCTTTATCTCCGGCTCCGTCCGCCGCCAGCCGGCGCCCGGCCCGCTGGCTCAGCAGTTCACCCAGCTGACGGCCACCCTGCTGACCGCGTCCACCCTCGAGGACGTCCTCCACCGCGTTCTCGACGCGACGACGGTGATGGTTCCGGCGGCCGACCTGGCCAGCTTCACCCTGGTCGACACCGACGGACAGTTCCACACGCCGGCGGAAACCGACGAGGTCGCCGTCGAACTCGACCTCCTGCAGTACCGCTTCCGCGAAGGTCCCTGCGTCGAAGCCGCGGTCCCCAGCGGCCCGGCCGTGGCCATCGCGCCCGACCTCGCGACCGAGCCTCGGTGGCCCCGCTGGGCCCCGGCGGCGAGCGAGCTCGGCGTGGGCTCCGTGCTCTCCACAGCCCTGATCCCCGGGCCGCCGGCCGGCCGCTCCGTCGGTGCTCTGAACGTGTACTCGCGCGCCGTGCGTGGCTTGGACCAGGCTGATCGTGACGCTCTGCTGCTGCTGGCCACCCACGCGTCCCTGGCGCTCGCCGCCACCGACGCCGTCACCGGCGCCGAACTTCAGGCCGCACACCTGCGCCGGGCGGTCGACAGCCGGGACGTGATCGGCCAAGCCAAGGGCATCATCATGGCGAGACGCGGAGTCACCGCCGAGGAAGCCTTCGAAGTACTCCGGCGCACCTCACAAGACCTCAACGTCAAGTTGGCCGATCTGGCCCTCACCCTCGCGACGCAGCACACCGAGATCGACCTGCCGGCCAGCTGACGGCCGACAGGCCTTCCGCAGCGGGCAGCCTCAAGCGAGCCGTGACGCTCGGATCTTCATCGGTGCGGACGCACGCGGAACGTTCTTCGACGCCGGGCACCTTGCCGTTGGCCCGGTCGCCGAGGCACCCCGGTCGTTGGCAACGATCAGGACTTCGCACCGGGTGTTCCTGTGCCGGAGGCCGAGCTACGAGCGATCGCAGCGTGCCACGGCCGAGTCAGCCCTCGGCGCCTCGAACCTGCCCGGGGGGATGCGAGGCGACGTAGGCGTCTGGATCGCAGCGCTGCGCGGACAAGGCCGCCGTCCCTCTGTCGCGGTGACCTGGTCCACTGTGGCCACCTACCTCAACTTCGCCGAGCCCGCCGTGCGCGAGTGGGCTGCACGCTATAGCACCTTGCGCGCGATCGTCCGCCAAGACGTCGAGGACGCCGTGCGACAGCACCGCGGAAAGTCCTCTGCGAACGTGCGGATCGCCCTGCGTTCGCTGTTTCGCGGATTGAAGCAGGAGCGTTGTATTTTCACCGACCTGCCCAGGCGGTTACCGCACGCCAACCGCAACGACTGCCGCGGCCGCTGCCGCTCAACCAGCTGCGTGGCGTGCTCGACCGGCTCACCGACCCACGCGCCCGCCTGATTGTCGCGCTCGTCGCGGTCCACGCGCTGGGTATCGAGGATCTACGCGCACTGAAACTAGGCCACTACGACGCCGCACACGGCACGATCGCCGTCGAGCGCGGAGGCTTGCCTTTCACGTTCACTTTGGACGCGCTCGTCGCCCGCTTGATGGCCGAGTGGCTACGAACTCGGCACGAGCGCTGGCCACTCAGCCTGAACCCGCACCTGCTCATCACCCGCCTCACCGCGCACGAGCAAGTCCCGATGAGCCGGTACGGCCTCGGTGCCCCGTTCCGGCAGCTCGGGATCACTGCGCGGCAACTGCGCACCGACCGCATCCTCGACGAGGCCCACCACACTGCTGATCCAGTCCAGCTCATGCGCGTATTCGGGCTCGGCGTCACCACCGCCGTGAGCTACGTCCGCGCAGCCCACCCCGACCGATTCACCCCAGATCCCACCAGCGCGTGACAGGAGCTGCCGACTCACGAGAACGTCCGCTACTGCCGATGACAGCGCCTACCACGTTCGCACGCACTCCTTAAGGCGCGTGGGGAGTGTCTCCCGCCCGAGCCGTTCAGGCGGTTGTGCAGATGGTCGGCAGCCAGTGATCTTACCGCGCGGAGCCCAGGCGTATGCGGGCCTTATAAATGATCCTGGCCGCGTCGACTTTCGTGGCTAGGACGAGCGCTTCCCGCCAGAGCCGGACTGCCCGCGGGTGATCGCCGGCGGCTTCGGCGACATCGCCCAGGCCCAGCGTCGCGTCGGCGACGCCGCTGAAATCGCTGAGTTCCTCACTCCGGGCCCGGGCCCACTCGAAGTCGGCCGCTGCGTCGGTCAGGCACCCCGCCAACCGCTTCGCGTCGGCCAGTCCGAGCACTGCGCTGGCCAGGCCGAGAGGTTCCTCGCGTTGTTCCTGCACGCGCAGGACTCGCTCGAACAAGGCAATGGCCTCGACCGGATCGCCGATTTCCTTCTCAACCTGGCCCAGCTGCCACCACGCCGCGGCTTGGGCGTCAGCGGACAACCCCTGTTCCCGCAGGAGCAGGTCGAGGTTGTGTCGCGCGCCGTCGAAGTCCCCAAGGCACTGCTGCACTTCGGCGAACCGGATCGCAAGCGACTGCCGGCCCCGCTCGTCACCGGCGCGGACGAGGCTCAGCTGAGCCCGTTCCAACAGCTCGAGTGCGGACAGGTGGTTGCCCCGGGCGTGCTCGACCTCGCCGAGCGCGGCCAGTGTCTTCCCGTGGTCCCGCACCGCGATGGGGTGTCCTTCACGCGTTCGTGGGTGGTCGGCGAGCAGCGAGGCCGCTCGGTGCAGGTGTTCTTCGGCCGCGTCGAGGTCGTCGACGAGGAACTCGAGGCTCCCGAGACCGCGCAACGCCAGTGCGATCCCCATGGTGTCGCCTGCCCGGCGGCTGATCTTCCTGGCCCGCTGGTACTCCCTGCGCGCGGCGGCGGCGTCGCCCCTCCTCGCGGCGGTCTCCGCGCATCCGCGAACCGCGAGCGCGCGTCCGTCTTCGGATCCGATCGCCGCCCAGGAACGCTCAGCGGATCGGTAGCAGCGCTCAGCGTCGGCGAGCATCCCGAGGTCCCGCAACTGCGCGGCCAGCATTACCGCTCCGAAGAACGGCCGGTCCCCGAGAGCATCGATGAACGCCATCAGGTTCTCGCGCTCCCGGAGCACCCAGGCGTCGCCGGCGTTCACGTCGGGGACCGGGACGAGCGGCGTGTCTCCTTCGGGTGCTGTCAGGGTTCCGCTGAGCGGCCGGCCGCCGTACCGCCACAGTTCGACCTGCTGGAGGGTGGCCCAGTACGCCCGGTGGAGGTGCTTGAGCACGTGCTCGCGGTCGTATCCCGTGCCGTCGTCGGGCAGCAGCCGGCCCGACGCACGGACCAGGTCGTGGAGGCCGAATCGGTGGGTGTCCGAGTGCGGTCGCAGCAGGTTGCGGTCGGCAAGGGCGAGCAGGCGTCGGCGGGCGTCGGCGATCGTGCGCTCGGAGACCCGGACCGGGTGGTCGTGGTCTGTCGGCTCGATGAGCATCGCGGCCAGCGCGGGCTCGGTGACCTCGGGACCGGGGTGCCAGGCGCACAGCCGGAACGCAGTCATGAGGCTCTTCGGCAGGCCCCGGTACGAAAGGCGTAGCGAGGCGTGCACCGCGATGTGCAGCGAGCCGTCGCTCTCGGCCAGGTCGTCCAGGAAGGCGCGTTCGCGCCGCAGGTCCTCGGCCAGCTCGCCGGGACTGTATCCGGGCCGGTGAACGAGCATGGACCCGGCGATGACGATCGCCAGCGGCAACCTGCCGCATTGGCGGACCACTTCGACGACTTCGGTTTCGTGCCGGCCGGCTGGCAGATCCGCGATCGACCGCAACAGCCCTTCCGCCTCCTGAGTCGGAAGCTCCTCCAGCTTCCAAGGAGTGCCGGCACGCAGCCCGATCAACGCGGTCCGGCTGGTGACCAGCACGAGGCAGTCCTGGGCGTCGGGCAGCAGCGATGCCACCTGGTCCTGGTCCCGGGCATTGTCGAGGATGACCAGCGTGCGCCGGCCGGCGCACGCATCGCGCCATAGGGTGCGCAGGAAGGGCTCGGCCTGCTGTGTCTCCTCGGGCACGACGCCGCACTGTGCCAGCAGGAGGCGCAGCGCCTGCGCCGGCGGGATCGGCTCCATGTCCGGCCGGTACCCGGCCAGGTCCAGGAACAGCACGCCGTCCGGGAAATCGTCCGCGATCCGGCGGCCGATCTGCACGACCAGCTCGGTCTTGCCGACCCCGGCCATGCCGTCGAACACGTGGACACCCAAGGGGACGCCGGCCGCTCGCCGCCGCGCCAGCAGGTCCACGACTGCGTCGGCGACGTCGTCACGGCCGGTGAAGTGACTGGAGGGAAGGGGCAACGCGGACCGGCGAGCCGGGTTCCCGCCCGCCGGCTGTTTCTCCGCGACCGCGTCGAGGATCCGCGCCACGAACTGCTTGACCTGCCCGTACACCAGCGAATCGCGATCGGCCGGCTTGCAGATCTCAACGTGGTCGGCATCGACGGGGATGGGCCGGACGTGCGGGAGACCGGGATTGGCCGAGGCCGCGTCGACCACCTGTATACCGTTCGTCTTGCGGCTCTCGAAGAAGACCAGGTTGGCGATCTCGGCGGAGGTCGCCCAGTCGCGGTAGGAGTCGTTGAGGTGCCGCAGGTGGGCGGCGTCGCGTTTGAGGTCCTTCACGGCGGCGGTCGCCCGATAGAGCAGGCCCAGTCGCTCGACGAAGCCGCTCAAGGCCGAACCGGTGTGCGGGGTTCCCAGAAAGACGACGCCCTTGGCAACCTCTGCGAAGCCGGCGTACTCCGTCTGCCCTTCCGCCGCGTGCAAGAGGATCGCCTTGGCCAGCAAGCCGCCCATGCTGTGGGTGACGAAGCACAACGGCCGCTGCCCGACCTCGCGAAGCTGCAGCTCGGCCATCAGATTGACGGCCCGGTCCTGCAGAGGCATGGCGGAGCCCCACCACTTCGTCGACCGGGCGTCGAAGCCCACCGACCACACAGCGACGCCCTCGAAGTCGTCGGACAGCCACCGAGGCCAGAACGTGCCCGCCGCATCTCCGCTAGTCCACGTCCCCCGCGCATCCCCGTCGAGGCCATGCAGAAAAACGACATCCAGCAGGCGCGGCTCGGGAACCCCACTCACCGCAATGACCTCGGCCAAGCGACGACCTCCTTCCGTTGGCGTCAGACCCGACAACGTCCCGCCCAGACGACGGGTTCCCGTGACCTGCCGATGAATACCATCGGCGAATCGATCTTCCTCACCAGCGCAAACCGACGGACTAGCCGAGCCGGCTTGGAATGCGGCCACGTCGCACAGTCACATTCGGCAGCCTGTCCTCAGAGGTCAGCCGAGCCCGCGAGCGCCGGGCGTCCAGTCCGGTCATGCCGCTCAGCGACGCCATCCGCGCCGCCTCCTCGACCGGCGGCAACGGCGCGAACACCGCGATCCGCGACGCACGCACATGCCGAATAGCGGACGTCGGCGCCACGTCGACCAGATACCCGACGACCGCACGTGGCGGCTTCAGGCCGATCGCGCCTCATCGAGGTTCGCGCGGATAACCTTGGTTGTGGGGTGATCAGGTCCTAGCACCCGCTCGCTGTGGGCGAGGGTGGCCTCATACAGCGGGATCGCCCGCCCCAGATCACCCGCCGCCTGGTAGGCGGAGGCCAGGTTGTTGCCCGAGGTCAGTGTGTTGGGGTTGTCGGGGCCCAGCACCCGCACGCGATCGGCGAGGGTGGCCTCCAACAGCGGGATCGCCCGCCCCAAATCACCCGCCGCCTGGTAGGCGGAGGCCAGGTTGTTCCGCGAGGTCAGTGTGTTGGGGTTGTCGGGTCCTAGCACCCGTTCGTTGTCGGTGAGGGTGGCCTCCAACAGCGGGATCGCCCGCCCCAGATCACCCGCCGCCTGGTAGGCGGAGGCCAGGTTGTTCCGCGAGTTCAGTGTGGAGGGGTTGTCGGGGCCCAGCACCCGCTCCTGGTCGGTGAGGGTGGCCTCATACAGCGGGATCGCCCGCCCCAGATCACCCGCCGCTCGGTAGGCGGCCGCCAGGTTGTTCCGCGAGTTCAGTGTGGAGGGGTTGTCGGGGCCCAGCACCCGCTCCCGGTCGGTGAGGGTGGCCTCATACAGCGGGATCGCCCGCCCCAGATCACCCGCCGCTCGGTAGGCGGCCGCCAGGTTGTTCCGCGAGGTCAGTGTGGAGGGGTGGTCGGGGCCATGGAGGCGTTGGTAGCTGTCGCCGGCGCGGGTGAGGTAGGCGATAGCGGTGCCGAGCTCACCCTGCCCGTGGAGGTAGCGGCCTAGCTCGTTGAGTAGTCGGCTGGTGTGGGTAGTGTCGGTGTCGGGCATGGCATATTCCAGCAACGCCCGCGCATGAGGCAGGACCCGCTGATAGGCGTGCCAGTCTGTGGGAATGCGAGCATCGACGCCGTCGAGGGCGGCCGACAGCGCGGTCGCGGTGCTGTCGCGGGCGGCGGCGATATCGGCGGGCCGGCGGTGCGGGTCGGTCGGGTCGGGGGTGCGGGTGACCGCCTGCACCAGGCGATGCACGGCGACGGTGTCCTCGGTCCAGGTGATCATGCTGTAGGCGGCCAGGCGGCCCAGCGCCTCCGACAGCTCCGGTCCCCCCACAGCACAGGCCAGCAGATCCCGCGGGATGCTGTCCGAGGCGAACCAGGCCAGCTGCCGCAGCACCCGCCCCACACTTGGGGTGTCGGTGAGGTGGTCGAGGGTGACGTGCCAGACCCTGGCCATCGTCCGCTGCGCGTCCCCGCCCTCCGCCGTCGCAGTGAACGTTCTGGCCGGGAACCGGGCCAGCATCTCCAGGTAGGCGGCCGGGCTGGTGCGGGTATGGGCGAGGTAGGCGCCCGCCTGCTCGATTGCCAGCGGGAGCCACCCCAGCTCCTCGCACAGCTGGTTCGCGCCGGTTGGGTCCGCCTCCGGCCACTCCAACCGCATAATCCCAGCCAGCAACGCTGTCGCCTCGTCCTCAGCGAGCACATCCAGCGCCACGGTCTCCGCAGCCCGCCACCCCGAGCGGTGACGGCTGGTGATCACGATCGTGCCGGTCCGTACCCGGCTCAACAGGCCCTCCGTGTGCTGGGGGCTGGTCACGTTGTCCAGCACCAGCAACCAGCCCTCATGCGTCGCCAGCCACCGAATGCACAGTTCCACGCGCTGCTCGGAGGGAAGCGTCGCCGTCTCCGGCGCCAGCGCAGCAGCCAGCTCCCCCAAACCTGTCTCCACCGCCGCCGGTGAATCCGCTGATATCCACCACAACGGGGAGAACCGGTCGGCGTGCAGCTCGGCGAACCGGGCAGCCAGGGTGCTCTTGCCGACCCCACCCAACCCGTGCACCGCCACCACCACCGCACGACTACCCGAGCCAGCCACCGCCGACCCCAGCCGCGCCAACTCCCGGTTCCTGCCCACGAACACCCCCGGCTCCGCCGGAACACGACCCACCCCCGACACAGCCGGAAGCGACTCCATCACCGGCATACCCGAACCGCCGACCACCAAGGGACCTAGCACGAAGCCGACGGCAGGACCGTTGGCGCTGGTCACACCGCCGTCGACCGACATCGACCGGACCCCTGGTGTTCCCGGCGCGGGGTGGGCTACGCCCGCGCCGGCGGTGGAGGGTCCGGCGGTATATCACCTACCCGCCCGAAGTTCACTCCCACCGTCGGCCCCGAACCGGAACCGCCCAATACACCACCAGCGATGTTCACGCCCTGCGCCGACGCCGCCTGCGACCCCGCAGGCACCGCAACAGCGGGGGCAACGGCAGCGGTGGTGCGTCCCTGCCGGATCGCCACCACCAATGCCGCCACCGCGACCAGCAGGCCGCCGATACCCGCGACCCAGCTCAAGAACTCCACCACCGGCCGGGCGCTGCTGTTGCGATCACCCAGCCAGGCCAGCAGCCCGAACCGCAGCACCGCCCACACCACCACACCGCCCACCGCTGCACCCCCAGCAGCAGCCAACCACCGACCCCGCCCACGACCGGCCACACAACCCCCTCCACCCCACACACCATGACACGACCATCCTGCACGGACTAGTCGTGGATCAGCCACCGAGTGCTACACCAGCACAGGAACATCATGCCGCGGCGAATGCACTCTCATGCCGCGATCAGGGCGTCTCTCGGGCGGCCGAGTGCCGTGCCGCCGCCGAGAACCTCCACAACATGTCACCGAACTATTGGCGGAGAAGACGTAGACCAAATGCGCGTCCTTGCAGTGTCTTGATGTCGCTGCTGGATCGACTCGCCGAAGGCACTCGGGCGCTGTCGGCCACCCCAACGTCGCGGACCTGCGCGCATCAGCGGCTCGACCGTCGCCGGAAACCGCGCGTCTCGGTAAGCACAACTACACGATCCGGTCGCATCGCAGCCAGATGCTCCCGACGCGCCTGCGTCGACTTGCCCTCAGCTCGCGCCATGCAGGTTCAACTTGACCGGGGTCGTCGTCACGTCCAATGGATCGCCGGCTGAAAGCGGGGATTCAGAGCCGTCGAGCCGGTCCTCGGTGTAGCTACCGGGATCGGCATTCATCAGCGCGTGGCCCGACGCGGTCCACCGGATCACGAACGGGCCGTTGTCGTCGTCGAAGCGGCATTCCCACACGGAGGCAGGCAACTGTGCCATCGTCCCCTGCCCGCACGAGTGGATCCGGGCGTCGTGCAGCCACCGTCGCAACTGCTCGACGGCGAGGGCGGCCGGCGTCGGAGATCCGCCGTCCGGCTGGAGAATGATCGGAAGCTTGGTGCCACCCCAGTTGTAGAAGAAGGCCTGGCGGTAGTGCGCGAAGAGCGCGACCAGGTAGAACCGGACCGCGTGCTCGGCCGCGGTCGCCGGGTCGAGAGGCTGCTGCAGACTGATGTCGTAACTGGTCCCGGTGTTCCAGATCGGTGGGTGGACGCCGGCGCGCTGGAACGTGTCGTCGATGGTCGCGACAAGCGGAAGCATCGTCTCCGGTGGCGCTGCCGCAGTGGACCGGCTCAATTTGATCCCGGCGACGTCGCAGTACCGGTATCCGCCGAGCGCGGCGAAACGGATGAGGAACTGTTGTGCTTCCGGCCGGTCGAGCCCGCCCATCGACGGGCACACGACGGTGGCCCCCGGGTCCGACGCCCGGATGAGGTCGTGTGCGCGATGCGTCATCGCGACCAGCGTCTCGACGGTGCCGGTGTAGAAATGGGCGTCGTTCACTACCGCCCACACCTCGTAGGACCCGATTCGTCCTCGGTACCGCCGTGCGACCTCGCCGACGAAATGGTCCCAGTCACGCAGGTCCGCGGGCGGCGACGCCCGGGAGTCGTCGTCGTAAAGTGTGGGAGGGCCTTCAGGGCTGGCCCACCCCGGAGTGCCACCGAAGGTGAAGACGGTGCGAAAGCCCTTCGCCCGGGCACCGTCGACGAGCCTGTCGAGGACCGACCAGTCGAAGATCTGCCGCCGAGGTTCGAGATTGGCCCAGCGGGTGTGGCTGTCCCAGAGCCGCACCGAGTCCAGTCCGAAGGTCGGCATCGCGCCGGTCGAGGAGTTGATCGTGGCCCCGAACAGGCCCGGGTCCAGAGCCGTGGGGGTCTGGGCCCACATCGGTGCCGTGAGCGTGGGCACCAGGGGCCCGGACGCAGACGATACCCTCGAGACGGTGCTCGCCGCGGAGGTCGCGAACATGACGATCAGGATCAAGGCCAGCGCCGGAACGCTCGTGCGGGTGGTTGGGACGGCGCTGCGCGCGGGTGGCTCGCCGGTCTCCGCCGGCTCGAGCCGGAACGGCGGGGACACCGGTGGGGCATCGGGCTGCTCGTCGACGGCGCGCATCCAGCACCGGAACAACTGGTTCAGCTCGGCTCGGGTGGCGCCGCACGCCGTGGCGATGGACTCGACAGCGCCGAACTCCGCGGGGACCAGCGCGGCTGTGCAGTATCGGTGAACCGACGACCGGCTGAGATGACAGCGTTTCCCCAGCACCTCGTAGCTCAGCCCGCTGCGCACCTTCAGCTGGCCCAGTATCCGGCCGAGTTCTTGCCCGCTCCCTGACGGCGACATGGATCTCTCCCCTGATCGTCAAATCGCGTCAAAACCAGCTTCTCACACCGGCACGATCGCAGATGGCGTCCCGGCCGGATACGTTGGCGGTCGTGCATGACTGAGACGCTTCCATCCCGGGACGGGACGTCGCCGCTGTTCAACGGGCATGTGACGTCCCACGTATCCCAAGCCGAGCTGGCCGGCTTGTCCGCCCCGTCCCGCACCGCGACAGTTCCTCCCATGCGGAAAAACCGAATTGTGCAGGCAAGCCTGGCGGCGACCGTCATCGTCGGGGGCGCCCTCTTCGCGGCGGCACCGGCGTCTGCGGGCCCCCATTGCGGCACCACGGGCTGTTCGTCGACTTACAACGACAGCAGCACCTGGGTGACCGCCTACTTCAACTGGTGCACGGGACTCGGCACCGGGGACTACACGACTCAGGAACCGACCTGCAGCAGCGACGGCGTCGCTCAGCGAACCGACGTCATCTACCCCGGGGAGCACACCGTCCTCGACCAGGACTGGGACGCGTTCAAGGTGGATGCCGGGTGGTGCTACCGGGTCGATTTCAAACTCGGGCCGCTGACCGACTTCACACACACCTACGACCAGCGGGGAGGGCCGTCCGTCTACGTCAAGGTCGGGGACCCCTACGACGCCCATATCAGGGCACAGAGCTCCACCAGCTGCCCGTGATGCGGGGACTGGTTGCTAGACGCGCAGGTTGTCGACGTCATCACAGGGATCATCTACTGCAGCAAGGGGAATCATGCTGAAAGTCAAAATGTTCGGTACAGCCGCGCTGGCCGCCGCAGGGTTGACCATGGTGGCCGCGATGCCGGCCCAGGCGGCCCCGTACAACGGACCATGCAGCGTGACACTGACGTCGTGCACGACAGGCGATCTGCAGGCCGGGCCGAGCCACTCGGTCACCGTGGATGTGCTCACCACCGCCGGTGGCGGGAACTTCCAGGTCGTCGACCGCGCCAACGGCCACGTCGTGTGGTCGAGGGGGTTCGGCAATTTCACGCATTGGACGCAGACCATTCCGACGCTGTACTCCGCGTACTACTGCACTGTGCGCAATGCGGGCCCGGGAGCCGGCTGCGCACTGATCACGGACTGAGGTCACCATCCGCGGGGCCGCCCCACCTCAGGAGGGGGCGGCCCACAGCATCCGCGCGGCGAGGGTTGCGGGTCGTGCTCGATCTGCGGCTATGGAGTCATGCGGACCGAATTGGCGGACGTGGGGGCGTCGGTGCGGAGATTGGCTCGGCCGCGAACGCCCTCATCTGCCGCTGTGCGGACGGCCAGGTCACCGACGCAGTGCCCGAGATGAATCGCAGACCGAAAAGGCGGCCGAACAGGTCAGAGCTCCCGGACGTGCAGCAACGACCGAACGTTCAGCTGTCGCCGAGCCTGATTGCTGCTCAGTGCGTCGACCACCGTCGCGGCACCGATCCAGGTGGCCGCCGCATCCTCGACGAGGAGGTGAGCGCCGGCGGCTTGGCCGCCGGTTTCGATCCAGTCGTCGACGAACAGCACGCGATCGCCGCTGGTGACCAGGCTCTTGCGGAAACCGAGGGTGAGGTGACGGTCTTGATAGTCCGGTGGCGTCGTTCGCTGCAGCCAGGCGTCACTGTCGCTGGACGCCACGCGGCCTTTGCGGACCTCGACGAACCCGACGTCGAAGTGCAGAGCGACCAGCGGCCCCAGGAGACAGCCGCGGGATTCCGGTCCAAGAACGACCGTGGGTTGCCCGCCGGCGAACAGGTGCCCCAGCGCGGGGCCGATGTGCCCGAGCAGGTCGGCTCGACGCCACCAGCCGGTGACGTCGGCGTAACGGTGCTGGTCTGTGCGGTCGCCGTGCCAGGTGAAGGCATCACGGAGCCCGGACTTCACCTCTTCCAGCCACACGTCTCCGGACACTGGCTCATGATCGCTTCGCGGGGTTCGGCATGCAATTGAGTTTTCACCTGCACGACGTGTCTTTCGTTTGGCACGGGCTGGCGACCTCAGGGCTGCGACGCGCGCTCATGCCGATGAGCGAACGGTGCACTTGAGTTCGTGGGCCGCACCCAGGTCGTGTGAGACTGGCATCGCGGGAGAGCCGGAAGATCACGAAGGGTCCGTCGAGGATGTTCGGGCGGAACGGGACGCTCTGCGCCCAGGAACTCGTGCGTGCCTGTCGTTGAAGCTCGGACTGATCGAGCGTGAACCTGGTCCCGGCGGGCTCACGACGGTCCGACAAGGCGATCATCGCCAAGATCGAGGAGCTGCTGGAGAAGCAGGAACAGCAATCCCCACATGTCACCCGCATTGTTGGCCCGCGCAGGGAGCCGTGTGGGCGACATCATCATCGACTGCACCGATCCCGAACTGATCGCCACCTTCTGGTGCGAGGTACTGGGCTACCGAGTCGTCGCTCGCGATGAGATCGGTGTGGCGATCCGGGGAGCGACGACCAGTCCGGACATCCTGTTCATCTGTGTCAACGAGCCGAAAACAACGAAGAACCGCATGCATTTCGATGTCTGCCCTACCGATCGCGGACAGGAGGAGGAACTTGCGCGGCTGCTCGATCTCGGCGCTCAGCGGTCGAGCATCATCGGCAGCGGCTCTTGGGTGGTCTTGGAGGATCCGGAAGGCAACGAGTTCTGCCTTATGTCCAAACGGATCCCAGCCGAACCGGGATCCTTCCACGACGCGTAGTTCCGGTCCTTGCCACGCGCTTCTCTTCAGAACATGCCGACGCCTTTGAGCGCCGCGGAGCCGTTCTCCTCGCGTCCCGAGAGGTGCGTCCCCGTCCCCGCAGCGAACGACCGGCCGACACCGGCGGTCGTCGGCGCCTTGACGTCCGCTCATGCCGCGAAGCGGGTGTTGACGGTGAACACGCGCTCACGTCGACACCGCCGCCCGTCGGGCACCTCAGCGTGCACCTCGCTCGTTGTCGCGGTTGCATGGCTCTCGTGGCTCCGCTTCCGATCCGTGACCGCGTAGGCAACGCGTTGATGGGGTTTCGTGTCGTCACCGACGTGGAACTGGAGCGACTGGACGATCGGGTGGCCGTTCCGGCGGCCGTGGTCGTGGTCGAGCACCCGGGCACCGTACTCATGATGTTCGACAGTTGGCGAAGGCAGTGGGAACTCCCAGGAGGAGCACGCGAGCCGGGCGAGACGTCGCGTCAGGCCGCGGTCCGGGAGTTGCGCGAGGAGACCGGCATCCACGGATGCGGAACCAGACGGCGTTGCGGTGGCCGAGTTCGAACTCACCAACCCGGACCGCCACGAACTCCTCGCCGTCTACCGGGTCCGGCTCCAGGTGGCGCCCCGTCTGCTGGTCAACGACGAGGCGCTCGACTTCGTGTGGTGGCCGCTGTCGGGCCCCGTCGGTGAGGACATGAGCCCACTCGACGCCGAGATCGCCAGACGCGTCGTTCACGCCTCGACCGAGTGAAACGACCAGGCCCGCACGACGTGACGAGCATTCGAACGCGCGCTCATGCCGATGAGCGGACGTTGGCGCGGCGCGATTGATCCCGAGGTGCTAGCTCGGCGGTCGCTGAGTTTGCGGGCCAAGCTGCGGGCGACCAAGCTGGGCGTAGTCGTGCTGGGGAGCCACGAAACCCGGCTGCGCGGCCGCCGGATAGCTGACAGGTCCCGGATACGGTGCGAGGCCGCCTCGACGGACTCGTCGAAACCGGCCGCCGTGGTGACGGCCCAGAGTCATCGGCCTTGGTGGCAGTAGCCCAGCGCTCGGCGTGCCGCGTCGCGAAGGCCTTGCGCCGTCAGCGGATCGCCGCCTGGATACCGGCGGCGCTCGCCTGGGCGCCTGGGAGGTTCGGCGTGCAGAACTCCGTCATCATCGCCAGGAGCCGCCCCGAGGCCGCGTTCTGCGAAGCTGTCACGTCCGGGCTGGACCCGACCGTGATCCGGCGGATGCCGGTCTCGTCGCTCATGCTCCACGTGTTGTACCCGGGCACGTCCCCGGCGTGCCCCCAGACATCGGGAGCACCGGGACCGCAGGGACCCACCAGGGAGATACGCATCAGCCCCAGCCCGTAGCCGATCCGCCCGTCCGTGTCCGGCCACGGGACCGTGGTCTTCATCTGCGCAAGCAGGCCGGCCGGCAGCAGCTCGCCGCCGAGCAGTGCGTGGAAGAAGCGGTTCAGGTCGGTCGCGCTCGAAATGATGTCCCCGGCGCCGAAGTAGCGGCTGAGGTTGTAGGCGGTGACGTCGGTGAGCCCGTGCGGGGCCGGGTAGAGCTGCTCGTAGCCGTGCATGGCCGGGTCCGGCACCAGCGGGAAGTCCCTCGGCAGGAAGGTGTCGGCCAGGTGCAGCGGACCGGTGATCCAGTCGGCGAGCACCTGTTCGAACCGACGGCCGGTGAGCTTTTCGACCAGCAGGGCCAGCACGTTGTAGCCGGTGTTGGAGTACGACCAGCCCGTGCCTGGCGGGAACAGCAGTGGCTGCACGGTGCTGTCGTGGACCGCCTCGACCTCATCGAAGTGCACGAAGCGTTCGGTGTCCAGCTCCGGCAGAGTCGTCCAGGTGTACTGCGGGGCCAGGTCCCTTGGCAGGCCGCTGGTGTGCTGCAGCAGCTGGCGGACGGTGATCGGCTCCGGGTAGGGCAGCAGGCCGGGCAGGTACTCCGAGATCGGCTCGTCCAGCCCCAGCCGGCCCTTCGCGGCGAGCTTCAGCACGAGGGTCGCCGTGAACGTCTTGGACACGCTGCCGATGCGGAACCGCCCGCCGATGTCCGGCTTCGCCCCGGTGATGATGTCACCGGATCCGGCCCGCCCCCGCCAGCGGCCGTCCGGATCCGCCGCGACCGCGATGATCCCCACATTCCCTGCCTGCACGGCCGCGTCCAGTGCGGCCTGACGTGGATCGGTTTCCGCGGCGGCGGTACCGGTTCCACCGAGCAGAAGCACGGCGCAAGCAGCGGATACGATCGATCGACGCATGGTTCCCCCCGGAGTTGTGCGGTCCGCAAGACCGTAACGCAGTCCGACAGATGCCGTAAGGGATTCCGTTCTGCGGATTCGTCTTTCCTTGCGCAGTAGGGGGTTCTCACGCCGCCGCAACTGTCCGGCCTATGCCATCGGGCCAGCAGGCCGAGCGTCGCAGCGCCCGAACAGCAGATCGGCGCCAGTGAACAGGGCTTCGCCTCGGCAAGCGGTTCGGCCGTAACCACCGCGTGCGGGGTTGGTCGGGATCGAGTTTGCGTTTCGTGGACACGATCGCGGGTGTGCCGTAGTGCTCGACCAGCGCGTCACACCGTCCTGTGCCGTCAGCTCCTACCGCAACTCGAACGCCCTCAACCGCCGAATTGCGGGTGCCGGGAACGTATGACGTCCGCCCGGTCAGTCTGCAAGGGTTGCCCCATGACCGTCACCTGAAGCCGGAGGTGCGGATCGTGCACCTGACCGGTCCGGTATTCCACGCTCTCGCCCGTGGCGACCTGGCGGCGGCGAACGCGGTCAGTCCGGTCCCCATCTCCGCTTACTTCGCCGGCCCGGACTGGCGTGGAGTGTGGCGGATGCGCAGCAAGCAAGTGGAAGACGACCCGGCCAGCGCGGCGTGGGTCACCGGCGTCATCTGGGACGAACTGCGGCAGCTGGCCGTGGGCCGCGCCGGCTACCACGGGCCTCCCCACCCGTCGGGGACGGTGGAGATCGGCTACGCCGTCGAACCGGTACACCGGCGCCGCGGCTACGCCCGCGCGGCGCTGGAAGCCCTGCTGCGCCGAGCCGCCGACGAGCCACGAGTGCGCACCGTTCGGGTCACCATCAGCCCCGACAACCTGGCTTCCTACCGGCTAGCATCGCAGTACGGCTTTGTCGAGATCGGCGAGGAGTGGGACGACGAGGACGGCCCGGGGATCATTTACGAGGTGGCAGCAGGGCAGTTGTAGACATCCGCTCATGCCGCTGATCGGTCGTTGACCGGGACGTCCGCTCATGCGCACAGCGATCATCGCGAGTTCAGCGTTCGGCAGCTTACAGCGCTGGAACCAGGTCAGCTCTCGGTTTGGGCAGGTGAACCAGCGTGCTGGCGCCCAGAGCCCTGCGGTCATTGCGGCCGGTTCGACAGGATTGCCCTCCAGGAATCCACGAACCTGCGAGGTTCTGAGCGAGCTTCAGCTGGTATCACCCAGCATGCCGCCCAGCAACGTCGCGAGGGTGCGTCGGTCGGAGACCCCCAGTTTGGCCCGAATGCGGGCCATGTGGTGTTCGACGGTCTTACCGGAGATGTGCAGCTGCTCGCCGATCTCCTTATAGGTGTGCCCGGCGACGACCAGCCGCCCGATGTCGCGCTCGCGCGGGGTTAGAACCGGCGGCTCGGCCGCCGACGACCCGGAAGGCATGGTCCCGGCCGCCACCGCGGTGCCGGCCGGGAACTGCTTGGCCGCGCGCAGGAGCGTGACCATCGCGGTGCGGTCGGTGGCGCGGACGGCGGCCTGGCCGGCCAGCCTGGCCGCGTCCCACCGCAGCCCGGCGCGGTTGAGCAGGTCCGCGGCGGCCAGGACCGCCGTGACCTCGACAGAACCGTCGATAACGGCCAGCCATTGCTCACCGGCGGCGACGAAGGCCGGTGCAAGCCGTCCGGAGTCCGGAAAAGTGGCCAGCGGCCGCAGCGCCTTCCTCGCGGTTTCCCGGTCGCCGGAGATGACTGCCGCGTGGAACGCGGCCCAGTGCGGCCACGCCGACCACAAGACCGGGGAGCCGAGCCGATCGAGCAGGGCGAAGGCGCGGTCCCGGTGCACGGTCACGCGGTGGCCCTCCTCGATCCGGGACGCGGCCACGAGCACCTCCCCCAGGGGCAGCAGGGCGAACAAGTCGAGCGGTTGCCGCATCATCGCCTCGTACGCCGTTCTCCAGCACTCCTGGACCGCCTCGGGTGTCCCGTCCCGACGGGCCAGTCCCAGCTCCAGCCCGTGCAAGAACAGTTCGTCGCGTGGTGCGAGGCGAACGTTCCGCCCGTGCACCGCGGCTCGGTGGGCTTCGGCGGCGACGAGGTCACCCTGCAGCATCGCCGTCCAGCCGAGCAGCAGCGTGTGCCGCTCTCCGCCGCCGGCCCGCTCGAGCACCCCGCGGGCGAGGTCGAACTCGGCGGCGTGCAGCGCGACCAACGCGGTGAGGACCGCGGGAGAATCCGGCAGGAGGTGGCCCGTCCCGGTGGCTGCCGCCGAGTCGGCCGCGGCGAGCAACGTCGCCAGCGCGGCCTCGGGCCGGTCGGTCACTGATTCCCGGATGCCGTCGAGCAGCTGCGCGGCGATGTGCCCGTACGCCGGAGCCGGGTCCGTCGGGACGTCGAGGGCGTGGCCGACGGTCTCCCCGAGCGCGATCGCGGCGAGGTCCGCCAGGCGGGCCGCCCCGGGATCGGCGGACCAGCGCAGGAGCTCCGCGCCGCGGGCGAGGTCGCCGCGGCGGGCGATCACCGTACCGGCGACGAGCGCTCCCCGGGTCCGGGTGTGCGGCTCGGCGGTACCCAGCAGTTCGTCCCCGAGTTGCAGCGCCGTGTCGAGCCGGCCGCTCAGCACCGCCGCGTGCGCCCAGTCCGGCGCCAGGCGGATCCGTGAACTGCCGGCGTGGGCCGCGGCGGCGTAGAAGTCGAAGGCGAGCGCGGGGTCTTCGGCGACGACTTCCGCGGCCGCCGCCTCGAAGCCGGTGCGCACGAGCGCGCCGGCCGCGCCGAGCCGCAGCAGCTCCCGCGCGATCGCCACCACGGGCTGCCCGGCGGCCAGCTGCGCTTCCAGCATCCGCACCAGCACAATCAACCGGCGATCGGCGCCGGCGTGGTCGCGCGCGGTCCGCGCCACGATCGGCGGCACCGCGCCGTCGGCGGCGAGGAGCCCGGCGGCCCGGACCTCCTCGACCACGGCGGGCACTTCCGCGCGCGGCCGGTCCAGTGCGGCCGCGAGCAGTTCCAGGTCACTCCGGCCGCCGGCCCCGGCCGCGACGAGGTAGGTGAGCCCCGGTTCGCCCAGGCCGTCCAGCTCGGCCCGCAACTGGTCGATCAGCTCCTCGACGACGGTGACCCGCAGACATCGGGTCACCAGCCGCGGCACCCCGCTCGTGGCTCGTTGTACCGATACGGCCCGTTCCGAAGTGAGCGCACGCCCGAGCACGTCGCCCGCGAACCGGGCGACGTCGTTCGGGCTCCACGGCGACAGCCGGAGGTGCCGGGCCGGCGAACCGGTCAGGCTGGTGAAAACGGGGCCGGCTGCGCCGGGGGTGTGCGTGAGCACCAGCCGGGACGTCTCCCCGGCCAGCTTGACCAGCACCGCGCCTGCTTCGCCGCCGAGCGTCTCGGCGTCGTCGAGCAGCACGGCCGCGTCCACGGCGGGCACGCCCGCGGCGAGGTCGTTCCGGCCGATGACCGGGACGCCCGCGGCCCGGTACCGCCGGCCGATCGCTTCCAGGACCGTCGTCTTGCCGTGCCCGTGCGCGCCGGTCAGCACCAGCCGCAACGGATCGCCCGGACGCGCATCGATTCCGGCCAGCACCTCCCGCAGCCGGGCCGACAGCAGCTCCTCCACGACGCCTCCCGTCACGGCGACCGGAATGGTCACCTGTGAAGGGTTCGTGCCTAAGGACCGCGGCAGATGGGCGACGCGACCCCCGTCCGTACCTTGAGACCTGCATCACTTGGGCGGGTGACCCCCTAACGGGTGGTCGGGCCCCCTCAGGGGTTCCGAAGATCACTGCTAGGCGTCGCACCCGATGCCGGCGACCCGGCGGACGCCCTAGCTTCGGTGCGGTCGGTGATCCTCGTGGTCGGCGACGTCATCCGTTCCCCACAGAGAGCCTGGTCGATGAACCCCGCGCAGTCGCTGTACGAATTCACGCTCAACCTGCTCAACGACTCCTCCGCCCGCAGCGCCTTCGGCGACGACCCGCAGGGCACGCTCGACGGCGCGGGCCTCGGCGACATCTCCGGCGCCGACCTGCACGACATCCTCCCGCTGGTGCTCGACTTCGCCCCGGTCG
Organism: Amycolatopsis sp. cmx-4-37; assembly: GCA_049998055.1. Lineage (GTDB taxonomy): Bacteria > Actinomycetota > Actinomycetes > Mycobacteriales > Pseudonocardiaceae > Amycolatopsis. Next base: position 97,650 of record JAEBEK010000021.1, read on the forward strand.
GCAACCTCGGCGCGAACGGCCTCGACCTCGACTCGATCACCGCCGGCCAGACCGGCGCGATCGAGCAGCTCAAGGCCCTCACCCAGAACCTCTCCCTGGGCGACACCACCTCCGAGAACAACGTCCTCGGCGCGGTGAGCGGCATGACCGCCCTCACCCAGAACATCACCGACCCGTTCTCCGCCGCGGGCGACCTCGCCGGGAACATCGATCACATCGGCGGCGGCCAGGCCGACCCGGTCACCACCGTCACCGGCGCGCTCGGCGACGTCACCGGGCACGTCACGGGTGGCGACGTCACCGGCGCGCTCGACGGCGGCAACCTCACCTCCGGGCTGCAGAACGTCTCCGGCATCACCTCGGCGGTCGACGGCGCCCAGGGTGTCGGCTCGACGATCGGCGACCTCACCGGCAACCTCGGCGCGAACACCGGCCTCGAGCACACCATCGGCGACGTGACCGCCCACGGCGTCGGCGACATCGCCGATCACCTCGGCGACATCAGCCACAACGGCACCCTCGGCGACGTCACCACCCACGTCGGCGACATCGCCTCGCACGCCGGAAGCATCTCCGACGTCCACGACGTCGTCGGCAACATCGGCGAGGGCGCCCTCAGCGGCAACATCGGCGCGGACCTGAGCCACCTGAGCATCGGCTCGGGCAACGACTTCCACCTGCCGCACTGAGCCGGCGGCCGTCGCGGTTCCCCGGTTTCCTCGGGGAACCGCGACGGCCGTTCCGCGTTCCGGGGCACCTGCAAGGGAAGGCGTTGCGTCCCGGATGTGTTACTTGTCGGTGCCGGGGCTGAGAACCTTGTTGATGACGAAGACGGTGGCGTTCTTGGTGGGGATGTTGCCGCACAGGATCTTCGTGCCGTTGACGGTCATGTTCTCGCCTGAGCCTTCGATCTTCAGCGAGCCGGCTACCTCGCTCGCGCGATGTCCGCGAGCGGCCGAGTTCGTCGTCAAGGACTCCCGGCCCGAGCAGACGCTCAACGCGATCCCCCGGGTCCACACGGGACTCCGGTTTATCGACCCGGCCCTGGCGGCCGAATCCCTCGCCACCGGCACCAGCCCGCTCACCGGCCGCGAAGCCTGTCCACCGCGATCACGTCGACGATCGTCTAGGCTAATCGGTCCTTGGCAGCCGCGAGCCGAGGTGACCGAACCGACTCCGCTGAATGCATTTCAGGAGGCCGGCTGACGCCGAGGGACCTCAACTCCACCTGCTCGTCGGCGTGTGCCGCTTCCCCCGCTCGCACCTCTGCGGGCCGCAAATTCCGCTTCGAGTACGGCGTCGAGTGTGTCCAAGCCACACGAGACCGTGATGTGGTCTCGCTCGACCGTGGTTCGCTCCTTAAGTTTACAGACTGCTAACGCTGCGGCTGTTCAATCGGGCTCGAACGCTCGGCTCCGGAAACGGACGGGAGTCATACCGCGGATTCGCCAACGTCCCTCAAGGGAAAGTGCGGGTCGGGAACGCGTGGCCGCAGCAACCGGGATCGAGAAGGTCGAGGTCCGCGTCGACCAGGGGCCGTGGCGCGAAACCACCCTGTCGCGCGAGGTGAACCGCGACACCTGGCGGATGTGGTGGGCCGAGGTCGACCTGTCCGCCGGGGTGCACCAGGTGTTCTGCCGCGCCACCGACAAAGCCGGCTACACCCAGACCGACCAGCGCGCGGGCACGGTGCCCGACGGCGCGACCGGCTGGCACAACGTCACGTTCACGGCCGCCTGAGAAAATTTCTTCCCGATCCACCAATCCGGTTCCCGCCGGGCGCCGAATCACCGGCAACAAGAGGTTTTCGCTGACTCAGCAGCCTCCGCCGCGTAATCAATTGGAGTGAATTCTCGTGCGTAACCTTCGTATTGCCGGAATCGGTCTCACCGCGGCCGCCGCGCTCGCCCTGACCGCGTGCAGCGGCAGCGACACCGCCTCCTCCGGGAGCTCCAGCAGCGCCCCGGCCCCGGCTCCGTCGTCGTCGATGGCCGCTCCCTCCTCCAGCGCCGCCGCGGGCGGCGACGGCATGACGACCAACGTCGATGTCTTCGGCCCGGCCTGCTCGCAGCTGCCGCAGGGGTCCGCGCCCGGTTCGCTGGACTCGATGGGCCCGCAGCCGGTCGCGTCGGCGGCGTCGACGAACCCGTTGCTGACCAAGCTGGTGGCGGCGGTCAAGGCCACCAACCTGGTCGACACGCTCAACAGCGCCCCGGCGATCACGGTGTTCGCGCCGGCCGACCCGGCGTTCGCGGCGTTGGGTGACGCGAAATTCGCGGAGCTGGCGGGCAAGCCGGCCGAGCTGTCGCCGATCCTGCAGTACCACGTCGTGGGCAAGCGTTACGACGCCAAGGGTCTCGAGGGTGCCGGCACGCTGGAGTCGCTGAACACCGCCGGTGGGCCGCTGAAGATCGAGGGCTCGGGCGACAACATGACCGTCAACGGCGCGAAGATCCTGTGCGGCAACATCCCCACCAAGAACGCCACGGTCTTCGTGATCGACAAGGTCCTGACCCCCGGCACCAACAAGTAATACCCGTTCCCGGGCCGTCAACGTTTCCTCGTGGGTCCGGGAGCAACGGCCGCCGCAGCCTCGTCAACGACGGAGCTGCGGCGGCCGCAGTGTGCCCACCTTGGTCATCGTGATGACCTTCGTGGCTCGAGCCTGGCGGCGACTAAAAAATTCGCCGCTGGGGAACGCCCTTAGCGGCGGCGTTCCGTCGGCCGTCGTCGCAGTTGGTTCACTCCAGAGCCGCGGCGGCGGTCGACCCCCATACGATCCAGCTCGGCTGCAACGATCGAGCCCAGCGGACAGGCCTCTGACCCAAGTCGTCTGCGGTGCCTGCGAGCAGACACTCTGTCGTTCCGCAGAGGGCGAGACCGGCTGCTCCCTCTAGACTTCGCAGCGCTCGAGGGCAACAGAGGGAAGCACTCAGACGGGTCACCGCAATCCGTGGATCAAGGGCACAGAACTGAGCACCGGTCCTCCGGCGTCGATCGGGAACAAGCGGAGTGCCGGGCCGCCCCGACAGCGGTCCGGCACCCCTGGCTCAGGTCAGTTGGCGGCGCTGGTGTTCACTTCGCCGTTGACGCCCTTGGGAAAGAAGCCGCCGGAGGTGGCGGCCTTGTTGGTCAGGTAGACGATGTTGAGGACCTGACCGGGCGAGCGGCTGTAGGCGATGCCATTCGCGTCGGTCGGCACGATGTTGGCGTTGCCGTGGCTGTCGATGACGCCCTGGTCGTCGTCGGTGGGGCCGTCAAGGCTGTCGCGGGCGTTGGAGAGCTTCACCGTGGCCTTGGCGTCGCCGCGCTGGTAGAGGGCGCTGCGGATGGTGGCGGCGTGGTAGGCCTCGACGGCGAGGATGCCGGCGGCGGCTTCGAGGTAGGTCTTGTTGGTGATCAGCGGTGCGGCGCCTTTGTAGGCGGTGACGCCGACGTCTTCGAAGAGGAACGCAGCGAGCAGGAAGTTCTCTTCGCAGGAGAACGCGTCGAAGCTCTGGCCGGGCCGGACGAGCCCGGCGGCCTGCGCAGCGGCGGTGAAACTGGACTGCAGGTCGATCGCCGGGCGGCTGACCGCGGCCGAGCCCAGCGCGGAGCGCAGGAACTGGACGTGGGCCTTCTCGTCGGAGGCGATCTCCTGGGCGTACTGGCGGGCGGCGCGGGTCTGGAACCGGACGGCGCGGCCGCCGGTGACGCCGCCGCGGGTGCCGGTGCCGGTGGTCATCGCGTCGGTGAGGCCTTTGCCGGTGACGGCGTGCAGGTAAAACTCGGCTTCGAGGTACTCCAGGTTGAGGGCGAAGTTCAAGACGGCGCCGTCGCTGACGCCCTGTGCGGCCTCCGCTGCGGCGGGCCGGATGGTGGCCGCGGAGGCCGTCCCGGCGGCGAGCTCGCCGAGGGCTCCGGCGCCGACGACGCCGAGGCCGGTCAGGCCGGCTGCTTTGAGGAAACGGCGGCGGTCCTGGTCGTTCTCGGCACTACGGTTGATCATCGAAGCGGCATAACGTTTGCCAAACACGGATGAGCTCCTCCCCGCCCGCACGCGTACGGCGGACGTAACCCGCTGCCGAGCCTCCCGACGGCGGGACGGATCCTTCGTGGACCATTCACGTTCGAGGCGGTCCGCACCGCGGATGGGTCAGTCCCCCGTGTGGTTCCGACACTTCGCGATAAGCGCCACCGTGCGTGACCGTTCAGGTCACCGGCGTAACCAACTCAGATGGTTCGTCTCTTGCGACAAAAAAAGTCGAGAAATACCCTTACTCAGCGGCATTAAACACTTTGGGATGAAAATAAAACTTTTGATTTTCGCCCAATCCAGTGATGCTCCCCGCTCCGAAAGCTGACCGATGGTGAAGTCCAGACCCGGAGGGGGTGAGATAGATGGATACTTCCCAGACGGACCACGCGCTAGCCGGGCATCCCCTGGCACTTCGGATGCTCGTCGTGGTCGGCGCGTTGTTCGGATTCACGCTGCTGGCGCTAGCTGTGTCGGGCGCCGCGGACGCTTCCGAAGGTTCACCCCCGCCCGACCGGCCAGGGCTGCTGGATCAAGTCGGGCACACCGTGCAGGGCGCGCTCAAGCCCGTCGAACCGGCACTGAAGCCGGTCACGGGCACCGTGCACGCGGTGACGTCGCAGGTGGCCCCGGTGGTGAAACCGGTGACGAGCGGGCTCGAGCCCGTGCTCGCGCCGCTGACCCGTCCGGTGCTGACTGCGGTGGAACCGGCGCTGTCGGCGCTGCGACCGGCAACCGAGCCCGTGCTGCACGCCTTATCCCCGGTGACCTTGCCGGTCCTGCGCGCCACTGCTCCGGTGACCGCGCCGGTGGTGCGGGCGATCGGGGCCGGCCACGTGGTCCCGGCGTTGACCGGGCAACCGGCGACCGGGCAGCCGGCGAAGCCCTCACCTCGCGGAGACGTCAGTCCTTTGTCGGTGGAGGCTGCGCTGGTCAAGCAGGTCGACCGGATCGCTCCGGTCGTCGGCAAGCAGGGTGACCCCCAGCGTCGTCACGACACTCAGGTCGGTACCCGGCACGTTGCCGGGGACGCGGTTGCGGACGTGACCGGCGTTGCCCATCCGATGTCCGGATCCGGCGGCGGCCTGCCCGCGGACGTGTCCGGCATGAGCGGCGCAATGTCGGCGAGTTCCGGTGCTCAGCACGGCGGCGAGTACGCCGTGACCGCGGCCGGGACCGGCATAGCCGGGACCGACCGTTCCTGGCGGGCCCCACCCGCAGGTGCGTGGTCGTTGCACTGGCTGGAGTACTACGGCAACGACCATCCGAGCTGACGTTCCCTTTCCACCTCCAGAAATCCGCAAAGGACAGATGGTAAGGAAAGGGAAGTCATGCACAAATACGTACGACGCGGCCTGACCGCCGCATTCATCTCCGGCGGGTTCGTCCTGCTGGGTAGCGCGGTGGCCAGTGCGGACACCGGGAACTCGGGCCCGCTCGGTGGGCTCGGCAACACCCTGCACTCGGTGGTGGCCGGCACCACGTCGGCAACCGGCGACGGCGGCAACGGCGGAACCTCGGGCAACGGCGGCAACGCGAACAGCAGCAACACCGCTGTCAGCGGCAACTCCGGGAACTCGGGCAATTCCGGCTCCACCGGCGGCAACGGCGCTTATGGCGTCTGTGTGCTGGCCAAGTGCACCACCTCGGTGTCCTCGGGCAACTCCGGGAACACGGGCGCGACCGGCTCGACCGGCAACGCCTCGAACACCAGCACCACCACGGGCGGCAACTCGGGCAACGCCGGTAACGGCGGCTCCGGGACCGCGGCAGCATCCGGCAAGAACACCGCCGGATCGCACTCTTCGCGTGGCGGGGACCTCGGGGCCCTAGGCTCCGTGACCGGCACCGCGAAGGGCGGCAACGGCGGCAGCTCCGGCGATGCCGGGAACGCCACCAGCAGCAACTCCGCGGCGTCGGGGAACTCGGGCAACTCCGGGAACTCCGGCTCGACCGGCGGCAACAGCGCCTACGGTCTGTGTGTGCTGGCTCAGTGCTCCACCACGGTGACCTCGGGTGACTCCGGGAACACCGGCGCCACCGGCTCGACCGGCGACGCGACCAACACCAGCACCACCACCGGCGGGAACTCCGGCAACGCGGGCAACGGTGGCGACGCCACCGCCGTCAGCACCGGCCGGAACTCCGCCACGAACAACGGTGAGCACAGCTGGGGCTGGAACCGGCACAACCAGGACGGCGCCACGAGCGTCCTGGGCTCGGTCACCGGCACCGCCACCGGCGGCAACGGAGGCAACTCCGGCGACGCCGGCAACGCGAACAGCAACAACAACGCGGTGACCGGGAACTCCGGCAACTCGGGTGACTCCGGTTCCACCGGCGGCAACACCGCCGTCGTGTGGACGCTCGGGGGCCAGAACAACGGCCGTGGCCACCACAACGGTGGGCACCACCAGGGCGGCTGCAACCATGGCGGCAGCTGGAGCCACAACGGTGGCTGGAGCCACAAGAGCGGCACGGAGTCAGCCACCACGGTGACCTCGGGCAACTCGGGTGAAACCGGCGCCACCGGTTCGACCGGTGACGCGTGGAACTCCAGCTCCACCACCGGCGGGAACTCGGACTGGGCGGGCAACGGTGGCGACGCCACCGTCGTGAGCACCGGCCAGAACTCCGCCACGAACAACGGCGGGCACGGCTGGGGCTGGACCCGGCACGAGCAGGGCGGCAGCACGAGCGTCCTGGGTGTCGTGACCGGCACCGCCAAGGGCGGCAACGGCGGCAACTCCGGCGACGCCGGCAACGCCACCAGCCACAACAACGCCGTGACCGGCATGTCCGGCAACTCGGGCGGCTCGGGCTCGACCGGCGGCAACACCGCCGTCACGTCGACCCGCGGGCACGAGCAGCAGGGCCGCCACCACGGTGGTAGGAACAACGGTGGCACGAAGTCGCACACCACGGTGACTTCGGGCGACTCGGGCAGCACCGGTGCCACCGGTTCGACCGGTGACGCGTGGAATGACAGCACCACCACCGGCGGGAACTCCGGCTGGGCGGGCAACGGCGGCAACGCCGACGTCCACGCCTCGGGCTGGAACACCGTCGCGCACACCCCGCACACCGTCTGACGGTTCACGGGTAGCACGAAAGGAGCGGGGGCACCGGTTTTCCGGTGCCCCCGCTTCATCGTGCGGCGCAAGCGCAATGCGCGGGGTCTCAACCGCCCGGATGGCAGATCTGCCGCGGCGGGTGATCGCGTCGACCAGCCCGGCGGCCCTGCTCAGGCACCCAAAGGGGGCCGTCAGAACCTCCTTGGCCGGAACTTTCCCAACCGTCGAGCAGTCCTGGGAAGATCGCCGCGGTCGCGTGCCGATTGCCGAGTCGGTGCTGAAGCCCGTCGATCGAAGCTCGTCACCGAGAGGTGGCCGCCGGCCGAGCGCCGGTTGCCGCCGTTGCGGGCCTTGATCTGCCGGTCACGGCGTCTTCCACGCCCCGAACACCGGCGCGCGGTCCCCGATGTCCTCCGTGACGCACCGGTTGCGCTGCCGGCCGAGGCCGGTGATCTCCCCTTCGACCAGATCGCCGGCACGGAGGAACCGGCCGTGCTGGCGGCCGTTGCCTGGTGGGGAGCCCGCGGTGACGATGTCGCCCGGGAGCAGCCGCATCCGTTCGCTGGCGTAGGTGATCAGCTTCGGCAGGCTGAAGACCATGTCGTCGGCCGGCCAGTCCTGCATCACCCGGTCGTTGACCGTGAGCCTGATCCGCAGCCGGGACACGTCGACGAACCGCGCGGGAACGACGAACGGCCCGCACGGCTTGAAGCCGGGCTGGTGCTTGCCGACCCAGTCGTAGCCCCACGGGATGTCGGTGCGGCGAAAGGTGTCGACCGAGCCCAGATCGTTCAGCACCAGGTAGCCGGCGATCAGCCGGGACGCCTCGTCGACCGTGGCGTAGCGGGCACTCCCACCCAGCACCGCGCCGAGTTCGAGTTCCCAGTCGTGCTGGTCACCGAGCGGCGGCAACGGGATGTCGTCATGGGCGCCCGACAACGCCGAATGCAGCCCCGCCCACAGAAACGGAGTGCCGTTGCGGGCCCGCTCCTCCATCATGGCGTAGTTGCGGGCGAAGAAGTCGTCGTCCGACTCGCCCGGCCGCCGGTTGTGCTGGTTGAAGTCGTTCTTGGTCAGCATCTCCGCGACGTGCTGCTTGTAGTTCGCCCCGGCACACAGCAGGTTCGGGTGCGCCATCGGCGGAAGGATCTCCATGTCTTCAAAACGCCCAACCGCGGGCCCTCGCTCCGCCGCGACGTCGAGCACCACCTCCGCCCGGCCCCAGTTCTCGAAGATGGCGTGCGTGTCCTGGTACTGCCCGGAAACGTCGACGACCTCTCCGTCCGAGCGGACGACGGCGGCGAAGGTCCGGCCGCCGGCCGCCAAGGTGGCGATGCCGTAGGTGCCCTCGATCAAGCCGGTGGTCATGTGCGGATGTCTCCCGGTCGAAGGCCCTGAAGGCGTTGGACATACCCGACGGCGAAGGGGATGCTGAACCGTCCCTCGAGCCGCAGCGAGAAGTTGTAGAGCAGAAACGGGTGGGCACCGGCCGAGAACAGCGACCGGACATCGCGGCCGGCGAAGGCCGTCCGTTCGTCTTCGGTCAGCTCCCGGTCCGCCAGGAACCCGCCGGGGTCGTCCGTGAACGCCTTGGCCAGGCCTGCGTCGCGGTAGACGTCCCACAGCGCCTTGTCGATACCGTAGCGGCTCATGGCGTATCCCGGCTGAGCGTCGGCTCGTCCCAACGCAAGAAGCCCGCGGGCGGCTGGGTCGGCCCCGCGACCAGCTCGGACCAGCTGGGTCGGGCGTCGCCGGCGAGTCCGAGCGCGAACAGGTAGTCCAGGAACCCGGGTGTGCCGTTGCCTTGTTCGTACAGCCGGTCGTACGTGCACTCGTCGACCAGGCCGGTGAGGTCACCGTGGTGCAGGCGTTCCCAGGTGGCGGTGTCCCAGTCGGACAGTGGCCGTTCGCGGAAGCCGAGCATGCCGGGGCCGCCGATGCTGTTGGACATGTGCCCGCTGGTGATCACCGCGACCCGGCTGTCCGCGCCGAAGTCGTCGATGATCTGGCGGACGGCGCCGCCGAGCTGGTGGAACCGGCGGCCGGGCGCCACCGGCGGCGCCATCACGTTGGTGAACAGCGGCACCACCGGCAGGTCCTGCTCCGGCCGCAGCAGGCTGAGCGGCACGATAAACCCGTGGTCCAGGGTGAACTCGTCGGAGTACGCGAGGTCGAAGTGCCGTTCGACGCCGGCGCCCAGCAGGTGCCGGGCCAGTTCCCCCTCGATCTCCGTGTCGTAGCCATCGAGCCCGAACAGCTCGCGTTCGTGGTCGAACGGCCCCACGGCCCGCGCGGCCTTGCCGACCAGGAACTGCGGCATGCCGTCCAGGAACCACTGGTTCAGGTGATCGCCGGCGACCACGAGCAGCACATCGGGACGGGCGGCCTCGAGCCGTTCCCGCAAGCGCGCGAACGCCGCGTGCGTGCGCTCCGCCGCGTCCGGCCGCGCACCGGGTGCCCGCAGCACCGCGGGCAGGGTGGGATCGTGCGGAACGCACATCACTTCGACGAGCCGTGCCATGGGCGACACTGTCCGTCCGCACCGACCCGTCCGGGAAGGGCGCCTTCGTTATGCCAGGCATTCGCTCCGGTAATACAGTGCGGCCATGCCACGGGACGTGGACTTCAACCTGCTGAAGGCGCTGCAGGCTCTGCTGGAGGAACGCAGCGTCACTCGTGCGGCCGAACGCCTCGGCGTCAGCCAGCCGGCGATGAGCGTGGCCCTGGGCAAGTTGCGGCGGCACTTCGGCGACCCCCTGCTGAGCCGCGTGGGCCACGACTACCACCTCACTCCTCTGGCGGTGCAGCTGGCCGAACGCACCGCGGGAGCGGTCGCGGTGGCCGATCGCGTGTTTTCCCTACAGCCTGAGTTCGATCCCACGTCGGCCTCCCGCGAGTTCGTCGTGGCGCTCTCGGACTACGCGATCCGGATGCTGGGCCCGGTACTGTCACGGCGGCTCGCCGCGGAGGCACCCGAGGTCCGCGTGCACCTGCGTCAGGTCACGGCCGAGCTGGTCGACGCCGCGCCCGAGTCGTTGCGGCGGATCGACGCTTTCGTTCTGCCCCACGGTTTTCTCGGCGACCTCCCGTTCCACGACCTGCTCGACGACACGTGGGACTGCCTGGTAGCTACGGACAACAACACGGTCGGCACGGAGCTCACCGTGGCGGATCTGGGCCGGTTGCCGTGGGTGTACGTCTTCCATCGGCCGACGGCGTTCACCACGGCGGTGCGGGAACTGCGGACGCACGGGATCGAACCGGCAGTGCAGCTGGTGTGCGAGCACTACGGAACGCTGCCCAGCCTGATCGTGGGCACCGACCGGATCGCCCTGGTGCAGCACCGGCTGGGAGTCGAGCTGGCCGCCGGCGGAGTGGTCCGCATCCTGCCGTGCCCTGTACCGCTCGCGCCGCTCAAGCTCGCGCTGTGGTGGCATCCGGCGAACACTCCCGATGCGGGCCACCAGTGGCTGCGTCACATGGTGATCGAGGCTGCGCGGGTGGTCTGAAGCCAGCGGTATCGGTCACGCCGATGACGTCTGCCCGCAGAAGCGATGCCCCCAGCCGTCTCGGCCGTCCTAGTCTCGGTGACCTGCGAATGACGGGAGGGCCGATGGAGCACGGCGACTGGGATCCCGACCAGGACCGCGCGGGTGGTGCCCGCGGCGAAGGCTTGCACTCCGAGAAGCGGTTCGACGAGTACGCGCGCCTGCGACGCGAAGCACCGGTCGCCTGGACCGACCGGCTCCGTGGCTACTACACCCTCACTCGGTACGACGACGTGGCGGCGGCAGCGCTGGACACCGAACGGATCCGCAGCGGCGTGCCGTTCGTGGCCATGCCCGACCTGCGCGGCCAGATCCCCATCAGTCTCAACCCGCCCGAGCACCAGGCCTTCCGGCGCGTGCTGAACCGCTACTTCCGGCCGGAACGCATGGCGGCACTGGAGCCGGCCATCCGCGGCTATGCCCGTGAACACGTCGCCGACCTGCTGCGGGCGGGGGAAGCCGAGGCGATGGCGGCGTTCTGCCGCCCGCTGCCCGCCCGCGCGCTGGCGGCACTGCTCAACCTGCCTGACGACGCCTGGCAGGAGCTGCTGGCCCAATTCGCCCGCTTCGACCGGGTCGACTGGGACCCGGGAGAGGTCAACGCGGTCATCCTGTCGGTCTTCGCCCAGCACATCGGCGCGGTCGTCGCCCAACGGCAGGCCGACCCGCTCGACCCCGAAACCGATCTGCTCAGCGGCGCCCTCGCCGCTGAAATCGGCGGCAACCGCCTGAGCGAAGCAGAAGTCGTGATGATCGGTGTGCAGATGATCGCGGCCGGCCACGCCACCACCGCCGAGAGCCTGGGCTCGGCCGTCCACCGGATCGCCACCGATCCTGGGCTGCAGGAACACTTGCGCGCGAATCCCGGCGATCTGCCCACCGCGATCGAGGAGTTTCTGCGCTTGGATCCGGCGCTGCACGAACTCGGCCGGACCGCGGTGGTGGACGTCGAACTCCACGGCCGGACGATCCCGGCCGGCTCGGCGGTCGGCCTCAACTTCGCGGCTGCCAACCGCGATCCCGGCGCGTTCCCCGACCCGGACTCCCTCGACCCCTCCCGGCAGCCGAACCGGCACCTGAGTTTCGGGCACGGCATCCACAAGTGCCTCGGCGCGCCGCTGGGCCGGCTGGAGCTGCGCGTGGCGCTCGAAGAGCTGTTGGCGGCCACCACGTCGATCGAGTTGCACGGACAGCCCGAGAACGACACCGGCCTCATTGGCGGCGGCTTCGCCGCGCTTCCTGTCCAGGTCAGCTGAAGTTCTCCAAGTGGCGGCGAGCGGGCGTCGTTGATCTTCACGCACAAGATCGTCGACGGGTGGCGCAGAACTCCACTCCGTGTTTCATCTGCCAGGACACGGTCAATCCGCAACGCCGCGTGCGCGAACTCGACTCGGGATCGCGTTCGCACCCAGGTCGGCCACACCGCCCACTGCACAGCTCTGAAACCGGTCGCCGGTTCGGCCTGCACCGGCACGCGGCTGCGGCGCGCGCTGGTCACCTACTTAGGCCGCAGCCCCAAAAATCCTTTTCGGCACCCTCGCCCACGAGCACCGCTGGGAAGGCCGTAGCCGGACGGTCCTGGCGGCCGGCGTTCACGTAGCGACTTCGACGGTTAGGACACTCGTCGTCGTGCCAGCCAATCCAGCCAGCTCCGGGATCCGCGATCACAACGCTCGGCGAACGACATGCCGAAGTCTACGACGCGGATGATCAGTAAGGCTGGATCAAGGTCAAGGTCGCTTGGGTCCGAATCGAGCCCATGGCCATGGGCGACTCGCCGGCCTGGTGCATCTCGAGCAGCCGCACACTGGCGTCGACCACGGTTTTCACCCGTTCGAACCGCCGCGCGGTGAAGACGGCCAGCGCCTGCTCGACCGGCCGGTCCCGGGTCAGCTCCTGAGCGAGCACCACCGCGTCTTCGAGGGCCATGCCGCCACCGGAGGACAGGTGCGCCGTCGTCGCGTGTGCGGCGTCGCCGATCAAGGCGATCCGGCCGCGGTGCCACGGCGGCGGCACGAGGACCCACTCGTACGGGTGGGCAAGCACGGTCTGGTCGTCGGTGAGCTTGTCCCGCAGCGCGCTCGGGGCCGGGGCAGGAAACCGAGCCAGTACCTCGCGCAGCAGTTGTCGCGCTTCGGCTTGATCGACGTGGTGGCCCTCGGGTGACTCCGCGCCGGTGGCGACGTAGGTCCAGCCGCCTTTCACCGGAGCGATCGCGACCATCTCCGTGAACGTGTTGTAGAAGCCCGGCTGTCCTGGTGGCTCTTCGTGCAGCATCCAGCGCAGCGCGACCACACCGGTGTAGTTCGGCCGCACGTCAGGGTGCAGCAGTGCCCGCACCTTGCTCCGCACTCCGTCCGCTCCGACCACGAGCCCGTACCGGCCGGTCCGGCCGTCGGTGAAGGTGACGTCGACCCCTTCAACGTCCGACACGAGGGCTTCCACGGATACGCCGTAGCGGAACGTCGCCCCGGCCGCACGGGCGGCGTCGCCGAGGACTCGGGCGAGCTCCGGCCGGTAGACGCCGACCGCGGCGGGCAGGTCCGTGTCGGGTCGCGGTGGCGGAGGCACAGGCAACGGGTCGCCCGTGGCCGTGAACATCCGCGAGAACACGCTGCCGTCCATGGCGGAACCGGCTTCGATCACGGCGTCGAGGACGCCAAGCTCGGCCAGGACGTCGACGGCGCGGTTGGTGAGGCCGATGTGCGCCCCCACCGTGCGTTCGTCCACATCGATCACTTCGGTGCGCACGCCTTGCTGTCCCAGCGCGGCGGCAAGGGAGGTGCCGGCGATGCCGGCGCCCACGATCAGGACGGGCTCGATGGTCATAACCCGACCGTAAGCGGCGCGGGCACGCGGAATTACGCGCGCCACGATCGGTTCCGTGGCCCCGCGGCATCGGCCGCACCGATGCGTTCAGAGAGACGTGCCCGCCGCCACCGCCGTTTCGCGCAGCCAGCGGTGCACCGGGTCCGCCGTGTGCGCCTTGTGCCACCACAGAGTCTCGACCAGCGGTGGCGTTTCGAACGGCACCGGCACCACACGCACCCCAGGAACGCAGGTACAGAATGGCGTCACCCGCGCGGGGACCACTCCGATCCGGGAGCTGTCCCGCACCAGGAACGGTATCGAGTGGACTTCACCGACGACACACTCCAACCGCGGCTCGGCCCCCCGCGCCCGTACGGCACTCAACACCGGGTTGCTGTGCTCCATGACGTCCTGCACGACCCACGGCGACTCGGCCATCGCTTCGACCGTCAGCGCGTCCGCGACGCGCTTGTTGTCCGCGGCCACCAGGCAGACCCAGGTGTCACGGAACAGCTCGGCGCCGGCGAACCCAGGCGTGACCATGCCGCGGGGCATCAGGAATCCGTCGATGGCTCGCGCCTCGGCCGTGGCAGAACCGGGCGCTGGGCGGGGCAACGGCACGAGCCGCACGCGCGCCTGGGGTGCCGCGGCGGTGATGGCGGACATCAACCGCGGACCGTAGATCGACGTGGCGTAGTCCGAGCTCAGCAGGACGAACTCCCGCTCGCAGGCCGCCGGGTCGAACCGGGCCCCCGCGGCGAAGGTCCGGTCCACCAGGTCCACCGCTGCGGCCGCCGTCGGCCGCAGCCCCACCGCGAGCGGGGTGAGCTCATACCGGTTGCCGACGCGTAGCAGAAGGTCATCGCCGAAGTGCCGGCGCAGCCGCCCCAGCGATTCGCTCATCGCCGACTGGCTCAACCCGATCCGCCGCGCCGCCCTGCTGACGTGCCGCTCCTCCAGCAACGCGGTCAAGGCAGTAAGGAGGTTCAGATCGAGACTCGACACCTTCACAGTCAGGTTCTACCAGCTCTTGACGCCACTGATCTGGAACCGTACCGTCCCAGATTAGTACTGGTACGACACCGTCCCAGAATTGAGCGGAGCTCATCATGGCCGATGCCAGCCCCTCCCGCGCACCGATCGATCCGTCTCCAGCAGACATATCGCGGCATCTCGAAGAGTTGCACCGGATCGCCGGAACAGCACCACAAGCCGCGCAGGACGCCGCGTGGTCGTGGCTGGCCGACCTCGGGCGCGCCGACGACCAGACCACGCTGGCCGCGCTTTTCGGCCAGGGACATGCCGCGCAGCCTCGGGCGCGCACCGCAGGCATGCCCGTGGGCCCCATGCGTCATGTGTTCGGCACCCGTCTCGTCAGCGCATACCTCCGGCTGGACTCGCCGTGGACCGGGAAGACGTTCCGAGCGGACGGCACCGGTGGCCACAACCGGGTGAAGCGGTACGCCCGCCCGATCGTCGCGCTGCTGGCGCCGGGGCATCCCCTGCGCCGAGAAATCGGCGAATACGCGTGCTTCCCGTTCACGACCTCGATCCAGCCGGGCGTGGTGTCACCGCGCGTCGACGTCCTGGCCATCGAGTACGACCGGCCGGAGCACCGCAACCCCTCGACGGTCTTCCCGCTGACCCGGATTCGCGACGAGCTGGTCGAGATCCTGCCGCACACCTACCTCGGGCGGGCAACGTGGCCTCAGCGGACCGGCGAGTACGTGGTAATGGGCTATTTCGCGTTGAAGCGCTCGGTCGGCGGGATCGCCTGACGTGGCCGTCGACCTGCTCGGCGCGGTCGCCTGCGTCACCGGTGGCGCCCGCGGGATCGGCAAGGAGATCGGGCGGAGCCTCGCCACGGCGGGCGCGCAGGTGTGGCTGGGCGACATCGACGCCGAGGCGGTCACAACGACCGCGGCCGAGCTGGGTGGCCGGGTCCGGGCGTGCCCGGTGGACGTGTCGGACCCCGAGTCGTTCCGGCTCTTCCTGACCGCACCGGGGCGCCCGGTGACGATGCTGGTGAACAACGCAGGGGTCATGCATCTCGGGGCGTTCGCCGACTTGCCGCTGCGGGCACACCTCGCGGAAATCGCCGTGGACCTCACCGGCGTCGTCATCGGCATGCGACTGGCTCTGCCGGCGATGCTCGCCCGCGACCACGGTCACATCGTCAACGTGGCGTCGATGGCCGCTCGGCTGACGGTCCCGGGCGCGGCGACCTACAGTGCCGCGAAGTCCGCGGTGGCCGCTCTGTCGCGCGCGGTCCGGGCCGAGATCGCCGGCTCCGGGGTCACGATCACGACGGTGCTGCCGTCCGCGGTTCGCACCGAGTTGACATCCGGTGTACCGACCCGTGGCGTGCCGACACTCGATCCCACGGTGGTCGCCGCGGCCGTAGTGGCGTCGACGCGCCACGGTCGCCCGGAGGTGGTCCTGCCGCGTTGGGCGGGTGCGGCGGGCATTTTGGAAAGTGTGCTGCCTGAGCCGGTCTTCGAAGGCGTGAAGCGAGCAGCGGGCGGCCGTCGACTGCTCGACCGAGTCGATCCGAGCGAACGCCGGAGCTACCGAACCCGCACCGTCGATCGACACCGCTGACGCCGTTCCTGTGGCCGAACAGCGCACGCGGCTCGGCTAGACTCCGCCGATGCAGGCCGACCGAACGACTGACCGGCGATGACCGCGCGGCGGGTGTACGGCGGCCGAAGCGCCGACGAACGGTCCGGCGCACGCCGCGAGCTGCTGATCGACTCGGCACTGGAGCTCGGCGACACCATCGGCTGGCGCAACGTGACAGTCGAGCGGGTCTGTTCCCACGCCCGGCTCAACAAGCGCTACTTCTACGAGAACTTCGCAACTCTCGAAGAACTTGCCGGCGCTGCCGTGGACCAGGTCGTCGACGGGGTCCAGTCCTTCGCGATGGAGGAGTTCGATCTCGCCAAGCCGATCCCCGAGCTTGCCGCCTCGGTTCTGGGCAAAGCCGTCGAGTACCTCACCGACGACCCGCGACGGGCACGACTGCTGTTCGGGGAACTGGCCGCGACCGACATCGGCTCCGTGCATCGAGCCCGCGCGATCGGGTTGATCACCGAATTCGTCGTCGCGCGGAGCCGTACGGTCCACCACGCCGGCGACCGGGACGATTCCATCATCCGTCCGGCCGCGATCCTCCTGGTCACCGGAACCGGCCAGATCATCCTTTCTTGGCTGGCCGGCGAACTCGGCGAGGCGAGCCGCGGCAGTCTCATCGACGACATCGCGGCGCTGTGGACGATCACCGGTAACGGCGCGGCCGCACATGCCATGGCGCACCAGGAACAGAGCGCAGCTCTGGCAGAACACCACCCGGGTGACCGCAACCCGCCTGACTGATCATCGCAACGCCGCGCCTCCCCCGATGGTCAGGAGGCCCAGTTCGGACTGCGTCGGCAACCCTTCCCAGTCACCTGAAGTGGCGACGGCGAAGGCGCCGACGGCATTGCCACGGGCGAGACGATCGGCGTACTCGAGCCCGTCGAGAAGCCCGGAGAGGTAGCCACTGGTGAAGGCGTCTCCGGCGCCGACCGAGTCGACGACCGGCACCCGGTGCCCAGGCGCACGGTGGACGGCGGCGCCGACGTAGACGGCGGCGCCTGCCGCGCCTTGCTTGACCACCACTTCGCGGACGCCGGCCCGCAGGAGGGCGTCCGTCCCGCCCACCAGGTCGATCTCGTCGGCGGATCCGATCACCACGGCAGCACGGCGAGCCAACGGCGTCAGCACCGCCGCCGCTTCTCCGGTCTGCCACAACCGCGACCGGTAATTGACGTCGAAAGACACCGTCGCCGACAGTTCTGCCGCGCGGTCGAGCGCCGTGTGGGCGGCAGCGCGCGCAGTCTCGCTCAGCGCCGGCGTGATGCCGGTGAAGTGCACCAGCCGTACGCCGTCGGTGAGCGCGCCGGCCACGTCCGCGGGCGTGAGGCGTGAGCCGGCCGAGCGGCTTCGGTAGTACTGCACCCGCGTCAGGTCAGGTAAGCGCTGCTCGAACAGGATCAGGCCGGTCGGCGCGGTTTCGCGGTCTACTGTGGACACATCGACACCCTCGGCACGCAGGGTGCGCAGCACTAGCTCACCCGGTTCGTCGTTGCCCACTCGTCCGGCCCAGCGCGATCGGTGTCCCAGCCTGCTCAGGCCGATGGCGACGGTGGCCTCGGCGCCGGCGATCGAGGCCTGCAGGGAGCCGCCGAGCCGCAGCAGCCCGTCGGCGCGGAGGGCGAACATGGTCTCGCCAAAGGTCAAAACTTCGGTCATGCGTCGCTCCGACCGTGCGCGGCAGCCAGGAACAGGTCCGCTCGCCCACGCAGCGTCCCGAGGTCTCCGCCGTGCGGCGCGTCGCCGGTGAGCGGGCTCCCGACGCCGACCGCGAGCGCACCGGCGGCGAAGTACGGGGCGACGTCGCCGAGCCCGACCCCGCCGACCGGCACCAGGCCCAGCTCCGGGAAGGGATCGCCGAGGGCTCGCAGGTACGCGGGCCCGAGCACGCCGGCGGGGAACACCTTGACGGCGGCCGCTCCGGCCTGGTGCGCGGCGAGTACTTCCGTCGGAGTCATGGCCCCGGCCAGGACCGGCATGCCCAGCGCGCGGGCAGCGGATACCCCTTCGCTCAGCGCCGGGGTCACGACAAACGTCGCGCCCGCCCGCTGGGCCTGTTCGGCGTCTTCCGCGGTGAGGACAGTGCCTGCGCCGATGTGCGCGACCTTTCCCAGCGAAGCGGTGATCGAGCGAAGCACGCTCACGGCGTCCGCAGAGGTCAACGACACTTCGAGCAACCGGACACCGGCTTCGACGAGGACGTGCGCGGTGCGTTCGCACGCTTCGGGGTCGCGGCCGCGGATGATGGCCATCAGCCGGTGCTCGGCGAGCAGGTCGGGCAGGTTCACGGTGTCTCCTTCGGGGAAGCGGCTGGTGCGCCGAGGATGCTGTCGAGGTCGTCGGCAGCCTTGTGCAGCAGCGCGGTCAGCGCGGTGGCGGCGTGGTCGCCGTCGCCCGTGCGGATGGCGTCGACCACGAGTGCGTGGCTGGGGACGGGGTCGGCGGGCCCGGTCTCGTGGACGAGTGCGTTGTGCAGCCGCAGGCCCGGGACGATGGCGAACTCCAGCTGCGCGAGCATCTCGTTGTGGGTGGCCCGCAAAAGGGCGCGGTGCCACCGCAGGTCGGCAGCGGCCTCGGCCTCGGGATCGGTCGCAACGCGCATCGCCACGAGAGCAGCGTCGAGTTCGCTGAGGTCGTTCTCGTCACGGCGCCGCGCGGCGAGGGACGCGGCGGCCGGTTCCATGATCGCCCGCAGTTCGGCGAGGTCTCCGAGCACCGCGGGCGCGTCGCCGGCGTCGCCGCGCCACTTGATCACGTCACCGTCGAGCAGGTTCCAGTGTTCGCGGGCCCGCACGAAGGTGCCTCGTTTCTGCCGCGCGTCGAGCAGTCCCTTGACCGCCAGGACCTTGATCGCCTCCCGCAGCACGGTCAAGCTGACGTCGAGGTCGCGGCCGAGGTCGACGAGGTTAATCACGTCGCCGGGCCGGATGCGACCGGAGACGATGCGAGCGCCGAGCAACCCGACGACGTGCCCGTGCACGCCGCGGCCCCGATAAGCACTCATGAGCGGCCTCCCGGTTCCCCTGGGTCAGGACGAGCTCTTGTGGACACTCCACCCACCGTCCACGGTCAACGCGACGCCGGTGATGAAGGACGCGTCGCGGCTGACGAGGAAGGCGATCGCCGCGGCGATCTCTTCGGGGCGTCCGAGCCGCTTGACTGCGGTTTGTTCGGCACTGCGCCGGCGGTCGGCTTCGCCGATGCCGTTCCAGGCCGCGGTCAGCACCGGTCCGGGGAGCACGGAGTTGACCCGGATCCGAGTGCCGTACTCCACGGCCAGCTGCCGCGCGAGGCCGGTCAGCGCGGCTTTGCTCGCGGCGTAGGCCGGCCTGCCGGGCAATCCGACCAGGGCGTGCACCGACGAGGTGAGCACCACCGACCCGGCACCGGTGCGTTCGAGGTCGGCGAAGCACGCCTGGAAACCGAGGAAGGCACCGGTGAGGTTGACGGCCAGCTGGCGCTCCCAAGATTCGACGGTGGTCTCGTGCGCCGGAGCGACGTTCACCGTGTAGGCGTTGGAGACCAGGATGTCCACCGGCCCCAGCTCGGCCCGGCAGCGTCCGACGGCGTCGGCCCACGCAGCTTCCGAGCTGACGTCGGCACGGACGGCGATCGCGGCGGCGCCCTGGTCAACGATCTCCCCCGCGACCTGGTCTACTCGCTCGGAGATGTCGAAGAGGGCAACGGCGGCCCCTTCCGCGGCGAGTCTGCGCGCCGTCGACTCACCGATGCCCTGGGCCGCGCCGGTGACCACAGCGACGCGTCCCGCGAGCCGGTCCTTCGCATGCACCTGACGACACCTCCTAATATTAGTATTTAATACTTAGCAAGACGTACCGTAACCCGAGAAGCAGGTGGCTGTGAAGATCGAGCGCATCGAGACATTCGCGGTTCCGCCGCGCTGGCTGCTGTGTCGGGTCGAGACCGACGACGGCGTGGTCGGCTGGGGCGAACCCGTGGTGGAGGGCCGCGCCGCGACGGTCCGCACCGCCGTCGGAGAGCTATCGGAGCTGCTCCTGGGGCGCGACCCGATGCGGATCGAGGATCATTGGCAGGTGATGACCAAAAGCTCCTTTTACCGGGGCGGACCGGTGTTCTCCAGTGCAGTCGCAGGCCTCGACCAGGCCCTGTGGGACATCGCCGGCAAGACGCTGGGCGTTCCGGTGCACGTGCTGCTCGGTGGGCCGGTCCGCGACCGCGTCCGCGCTTACAGCTGGGTCGGCGGCGGCGAACCCGCCGAGATCGCCGACGCGGTGGCCGCCCAGGTCGACGCCGGGTTCACGGCCGTCAAGATGAACGCTTCCGGCCGGATGAACCGGCTCGCGACCGTCCGGGACCTCGACGAGATGGTCCGGCGGGCCGCGACCGCACGGGAGATCCTCGGCCCGGACCGCGACTTCGCGATCGACTTCCACGGCCGGTTCACCGCGGCCAACGCCCGCCAGGCGATCACCGAACTCGCCGCCCTGCATCCGCTGTTCGTCGAAGAACCGCTGCTTCCGGAGTATCCGCACCTGCTGCGCGACCTCGTGGCGGCGTCGCCGGTGCCGATCGCCACGGGCGAGCGATTGTACTCACGCACCGATGTGCTTCCCGCCCTGCAAGCGGGTGTCGCCGTCCTGCAGCCGGACCTGTCACACGCCGGCGGCATCTCCGAGGTGCGCCGGATCGCCGCGCTGGCCGAGACGTTCGACGTCCAGGTCGCACCGCACTGTCCGCTCGGCCCGGTGTCGCTGGCGGCCAGCCTGCAGATCGCGTTCAGCACACCGAACTTCCTGATCCAGGAGCAGAGCGTCGGCATCCACTACAACGAAGGCGCCGACGTGCTGGAGTACTTGGAAGACACCGAGGTCTTCCGGTTCCACGACGGACACCTCCTCCGTCCGACGAAACCGGGACTCGGCATCGAGGTCGACGAAAAGAAGGTCCGCGCGGCCGACGGGTCGGCGCCGGATTGGCGCGGCCCGCTGTGGCGGCATCCGGACGGTTCCTTCGCCGAGTGGTGACCCCGCCCCTCAGGGCTGCGACGACTTCCGGTCGGCCAGCAGCCGCTCCGCATCCTCGGCGGACTGCGCGATCAGCCGGATCATCGCCCGTTCGGCGGCGTCCGGGTCGCCGTTGCGGATGGCGTCGAGCACCGCCCGGTGGCTGGGCACCGGGTCGGGGACGTCGTCGTGACTGCGCAGCCTACGGTCGCGTTCGCGCATGCCCGCCTTGATCAGGCCGTTCATCGAGACGAGCAGCTGGTTGCCGGTGGCCGCGAACAGCGCCCGGTGGAAGGAGGCGTCGGCCTCGAGCGCCGCGGCGACGTTGTCAAGCGGGGTGTCCCGGATCGCGGCGAGGGCGCGTTCCATCGCGGCGACGTCCTTCGCCGACCGGTGCACCGCCGCCCGTCGAGCCGCCGCAGGCTCCACGATGGACCGCACGTCGGCCAGGTCGCGCAGCATCTTCGACTCCGCGCTGCCGGCCAGCTGCCAAGCCAGCACGTCGGGATCCAGCATGTTCCATTCACGGATGGGCCGGACGTAGGTCCCGCGCTTCGGCCGTGCCTCCACGAGCCCCTTGCCGGCCAGCACCCGCAGTGAGCTGCGCAAGCCGGGCAGGCTCACGTCGAGCTCGCGGCTCAGCCCGGGGACGTCGAGCGTCTCCCCCGCCGCCAGCGCGCCGCTGACGATGCGCACACCCAGCACGTGAACCACCTGGTCGTGCAGCCCGCGCGCGGAGTTCGACGCCGCCATGCCCACTTCCGCTCCCGCTCTTCCCCTCGGCGAATGCTAACTCCGCCCATCACCGGGCCGTGCACGAGCAGTCACAACGTCAACGAACTAGGTATTATTTAGTAATACATCTTGACACTGATGGAGCATCGGCTGACGATGGGCGGGTACGACGGCCCCATCGGATCCTCGGTCGCTCAGCCGGCCGAGGACCGCGCCGGCACCTCAACGACGATCCGTGACCTGCAGGAGTCGCCTGTGTTGCACCTGAACGCCTCCCCACCCGCTCCCCCGCTCGACGGGCACCTCGCCATGGGGGAGCCGGCCGGCGCCGCGGACGCCATCCACGCAGACAGCCGCAGCCTCCTGCGCGACGGCGGCCGCTGGCTGCCGGTCATGGGCGAATTCCACTTCAGCCGCCATCCCGCCGCCGAGTGGCGCGAGGAGCTGCTCAAGATCAAGGCCGGCGGTATCACCGTCGTCGCCACCTACGTGCTGTGGATCCTGCACGAGGAACGTCGCGGGCACTGGCGCTGGGACGGCGACCGCGACCTCCGGCGCTTCGTAGAGCTGTGCGCGGAAGTCGGCCTCGACGTCGTCGCGCGCATCGGGCCGTGGGCCCACGGCGAGACCCGCAACGGCGGCTTCCCGGATTGGCTGCTCGCCGAGGACTGCACCCCGCGCACCGACGACCCCGCCTACTTGGCGCTGGTCCGCGCGTTCTACGAGCAGGTCGGTCGCCAACTTGCCGGGTTGACGCACGGCGAAGGCGGCCCGATCGTCGCGGTCCAGGTCGAGAACGAGCTCTACGACCAGCCCGAGCACCTCGACACGCTTCGCGCGATGGCCGAGGAACACGGCATCCAGGCTCCACTGTGGACAGCGACCGCATGGGGCGGCGCGGAACTGCCCGCGGACCGGGTGTTGCCGCTCTACGGCGGCTACCCGGAGGCGTTCTGGGCCGACGCGGGCAGTGGCTGGGCACGGGAGAACCGCAGGCACTACTTCTTCACCCCGATCCGCGACGACCACGCCATCGGCGCGGACCTGCGCGGCACCGCCCGAAGCGGGGCCGGGCCGGACACCACCCGCTACCCGTTCGCGACGTGCGAGCTCGGCGGCGGCATGGCAATCGCCTACCACCGGCGCCCCCGCGTGCCCGCCGACGACGTGGCGGCGCTGGCCCTGACCAAGCTCGGCAGCGGCTCGGCTTGGCAGGGCTACTACCTCTACCACGGCTGCGTCCAGGTCGAGGGCGAGCTTTCCAGCACCCAGGAGTCGCACGCCACCGGCTACCCCAACGACATGCCCCGGCGCGACTACGATTTCCAGGCCCCGATCGGCGCCTACGGACAGGTTCGGCCGTCGTACCACGCCCTGCGCCTGCAGCACCTCATGCTCGACCACAGCGGCAGCGCCCTCGCCGGCATGGACCTCGTGCTGCCCGAGCAGCAGCCGTCCGGACTGGATGACCGGGACACCCTGCGGTGGGCTGTGCGCTCCGACGGCGACGGCGGTTTCCTCTTCGTCAACGACCACCAGCCGTTCGAGACGCTGTCCGGCCACCACGACGTGCAGTTCTCGGTGCGGCTCGGCGAGCACCGGATCGTCGTCCCGCCGGAGCCGGCCGACATCCCGGCCGGTGCGTACTTCGCGTGGCCGTTGCGACGCCCGATCGGCAGCGGCATCCGCCTGCTGTCGGCCTCGGCGCAACTCGTCACGGGCGTGGAGCACGACGGTGCACCGCTGACCGTTCTTGCCCGCACCGCCGGCATCACTCCGCACCTGGTCTTCGACGGCGCGACCGTCACCTCCGTCACCGGCCCCGCCGAGGTCTTCACCGACGCGGACGGGCACCTGCACGCTGTCGCCGCCGAACCGGGCACCGGCTGCGTCCTTGAACTCGTCGGTTCCGGTGGCGCCGCCAGGGTTCTCGTGCTCACCGAAGACCAGGCACTCCAGCTGTGGAAGGTCGACGTCTGGGGTGCCGAACGGCTGCTGCTGTGCGGCGAACCGCTGGTCGCCGACGGAGCGCAGCTGCGCTTCCACACCGCCCAACCCGAAGTCGGCCTTTCGATCCTGCCGGCGCCGGCCGCCGTCACCATCGGAAGCGACGAGTACTCGGGGCAGCCGGACGGTGCGTTCACCCGGTTCGTTCTTACCGGGTCGGCAGCCCACTCCGAAGCGGTCGTGGTCGAGCCCGTGCGCACGTCCACCCCCGCCGCCGCGGCAGTGCGGCTCGGCGGTCCCGAGGAGCGGGCGTCAGCGCCCACGGCCGAGGACTTCCTGGGCGCCGCTCGTTACCAGGTGCGCCTTCCGGCGTCGGCGTTCGAAGGCTCCGGGGAGGTCCTGCTGCGCATCGACTGGACCGGAGACGCCGGTCGGCTGTGGGCCGCGGGCGAACTGCTGGCGGACACGTTCTGGTTCGGCGACCCGTGGGAGGTCGGCCTTCGCCGGCACGCCGGGCTCTTCGCCGACGGCGGCGTGCTCGAACTGGAGCTGTTGCCCCTGCGCAAGGACGCCCCGGTGTACGTGGTCGACGACGTCCGGCCGGACTTCTCCGGCGCCGGCGAAGTTTTGGAACTGCGATCGGTCGGCCTCGCCCGGGTCGCGACCGTTCCGGTGCGGGAGGTGTCCCATGCCTGACGGACTCAGCCGCCGTGCGCTGCTGCGCGGTGTCGGCGCCGGCGCACTCGCCGCGCTTGCGGCACCCGCCCTCGCGGCGTGTGGCTCCGAGACGGGCACGCCGGTCCAATCCGGCGACGTCGCCCTGCGCTTCTGGACCCACGACCCCGGCTACGCCCGGACCTTCAACGCCGCCGCGGCGAATCCGGCACTCACCGGTCGCCAGTTCCGCTATTCGCTGCAAGTCACCAAAGCCGCGGACGCCGACCTGGTCTCGCGCACGATCGCTCAGGCGGTGGCGGACGGCACGACCCCGGATCTGCTCGGCATCGTCGTCGACCAGTTTCCGCGGGTGATGGGCTCGCAGATCGCGCAGAACCTGTTCGTCGACCTCACCGACATCGTCAAGCCGTTGGGAGCGGATCTGCTCAAGCAGGCGCCGTTCAGCGTCGACGGCCGGGTTTACGCCCTCGAGTCCGACAACTCGGTCAGCGTCCTGTACTACCGGCACGACGAGTTCCAGAAACACGGCATCTCCCCCGACCTCACCACGTGGGAGGAGTACGCCGAAGCCGGCGCGGCTCTGCACAAGAAGACCGGCCAATCCCTGGGCATGGTCGCCACCGGCGACAACAACTCGATCGTCAACGGCTACCTGCAGGTGCTGCTGCAACGAGGCGGCGCGCTGTTCACCGCCGACGGACAGCTCGCGCTCGACACCGACGAAGCATTGCAGGCTTTGACCTTCCTCGTCGACGGCCTGCGATCCGGCTTCTTGATCGACCTGCCCGACCCTTACGGCTCGGCGTGCGCCGCGGCGCTCAAGGGCGGCCAGCTGATCGCGATCACGATGCCGAACTGGTACAACGTCTACGGGCTCCAGGCGAACGTGCCCGAGCAGAAGAACCAGTGGGCCATCCGCACCCTCCCGCGTTTCACCGCCGGCGGTCACATCGCCTCGCTGCTGGGTGGCACCGGGTTCACCGTCACCCGCGGCAAGTCCACCACCGACGCGGCGCTCGCCCTCCTCAAAGCGGTGTACCTGACCCGCGAGGGGCAGATCCTGCGTTATCAGACCGCGGGCTACCTGCCCACGCTCAAACACCTGTACAGCGACCCGGAACTGCTCGGCGTCAAGGACGCCTACCTCGGCGGTCAGCAGGTGTTCGAGGTCTACGGCCGCGCCGCCACCGACTTGCCGATCTTCCAGCAAGCACCGGGAATGCTCGTGCTGACCGACGTCCTCGGCGGGCCACTGCTGGACGCGTTCAAGGGCCGGATGTCCCCCGCCGAGGCACTGCGCGCCGGTGCTTCCGCCTACCGTGAGCAGGTGAAACGATGACCTCCGCCCCCGTGCGCCGCCCCGAATCCGCGGCGACCACCCCGAGACCGACGACCACCTCCGGCGACGGACGGAGCTGGTGTGACCGCCACCAGCGGGACGCCGCCCCCTACGTGTTCATTTCCCCATTCTTCCTGCTGTACGGGCTCTTTCTGCTGGTTCCCATCCTCATCGGCCTCTATCTCAGCTGCACGGAATCGGCCGGGCTCGGCACCCCACACTGGGTCGGCCTGCGCAACTACGGCGATTTGCTCACCGATGGGAGCTTCTGGACCTCGATCGGCAACACCGCCATCTACATGGTCTTCACCCTCTGCGTCGTGGTCCCCGTGGCCCTGCTGATCGCTCAGGCCCTCAACGCCCGCGGGCTGCGGGGCAGAGACCTGTTCCGGCTCACCTACTTCATGCCCGTCGTGCTTTCCCCCATCGTCATCTCGCTGGTCTTCGGGCTGATCTTCGACAACCAGTACGGCCTGATGAACGGCATCCTGCAATCGCTGTTCGGCTTCGGCGGCGTGGACTGGCTGACCGATCCCGGCTGGGCGAAGGTCGTGGTGGTGCTGCTGGTGCTTTGGCGCTGGACCGGCTACCTGACCATCTTCTTCCTCGCGGGCCTGCAGAACGTGCCCCGTGAGCTGTACGAGGCCGCCGAGATCGACGGCGCGGGGCCCGCCCGGCGGTTCATCAGCGTGACCCTGCCGGCGTTGCGGCCCGTCACCGCGTTCGTCGCCGTCACCGTCCTGGTCAACACCGCGCAGATCTTCGACGAACCGTTCCTGCTCACCCAGGGTGGCCCCGGCGAGTCGACCCTCTCGGTCGCGATGTTCATCTACCGCGCCGGGTTCCAGCGCCAGGAGCTGGGCTACGCCGCCACCGCCGGCGTAGTCCTCTTCCTCGGCGTGTTCGCCCTCGGCCAGATCGCCAACCGCCTGCTCGGAGTCGGGAGAGACCGATGACCACACTCACCGCCCCGCGCGCGACCACCGAATCGGCGCCTACCCGACGTGCCCGCCGGCCGCGCGGCTCGCTGACCGGGCGGGTGCTGCTCTACGTCACGCTGACCGTGCTGCTGGTGTTGTTCGTGCTGCCGCTGGTCTGGGCCGTGGTGTCCTCGTTCAAGGCCCGCAGCGACATCTTCGCCTACCCGCCGAGCCTCGTTCCCTCGCCAGGCACCCTGGAGAACTACCAGTCCCTGCTGGGTGAGCAGCCGTTCTGGCCGTGGCTGCTCACCAGCACCGTCGTCGCCGCCATCTCGACCGTGGTGTCGGTGCTGCTGTGCTCACTCGCCGGGTTCGGCTTCGCCAAATACCGGTTCAAGGGCAAGAACCTGTTGTTCGGCATCATGTTCAGCTCGCTGGCGGTGCCGTTCGCCGTGATCGTCGTCCCGCTGTTCATCTTGATCGCCAAAGCTCACCTCACGACGCCGTACTTCGCCCTCGTGGTGCCTTGGGTAGCGCCGGCGTTCGGGATCTTCATGATGCGCCAGTACATCGAGCAGTCCATTCCGGACGCATTGCTCGACGCCGCGCGGGTGGACGGCTGCACCGAATTCCGGATCTTCCGCCAGGTGGTGCTGCCCCTGCTGCGCCCCGCGCTCGGCGCGCTCGGCGTGTGGTCGTTCCTCACCAGCTACAACAGCTTCATCTGGCCGCTGATCGTCACCAGCGACCCCGACAGCTACACGCTGCCCTTGGGAATCCAGTCGCTCTTCGGCGCCGAAGGACGGCAGTACGACCTCGTGCTCGCCGCGTCCGTCTTGGCCATGATCCCCAGCTTGCTGGTGTTCTTCCTGCTGCGCAAACAGTTGCTGGACGGTCTCACCGCCGGCGCCGTCAAGAGCTGACCCTTCCCCGAGCGAATCAGGAGCCGCTGCTTTCATGCCCGTTCCCCTGCCCGAACACCTGCCCGACCGCCTGACCATCACGCTGTGGGACTTCACGTGGTACACCCGCACCGGCGAAGGCGAACCGTTCCACGACCTCGACACCGCCTTCGCCGACGCCGTCGAGCGCGGCTACAACACCGTCCGCATCTGCGCGATGCCGTTCCTGCTCTTCGGATCCGGTCTCGACACCACCGAGCTGACCTTCGCCCCGTTCGGCAACGGCTGGGGCCTGGGCACCCGCTGGTACGACGTGCGGCAGACGACGGTCCTCGACGGCCGCGCACACCTGCTGGCGCTGTTCCGCGCGGCCCGCCGGCACAACTGCTACGTGATCCTGTCCAGCTGGGAGTACCAGCAGTCGTCGTCGTTCGTGACCGAGCGGGCCTGGTTCGACGCGCTGATGGCCGTCGACCCCGAACGCCGCGCCGAAGTCCTCGCCGACGCCCTGGCCGATCTGATCGACTTCCTCGCCGGGGAAGGACTCGACGATCGGGTCGCGTTCACCGAAATCCACAACGAGGTCCAGGGCGGCCACCTCACCGACGGCCTGCCCGTCGACGTGGATCCCGTTCTGGCGTTGCGGCCGCGGCTGCAGCGCGCGGTCGACCGCTTCCACGAGCGCCACCCCGCACGACCGGTCACCGTCAACTACGCCCGCGTCCCCGCCGGCGCGATGCGCGGAATTCCCGACCGGGTCGACGTCGGCGTATTCCACCCCTACGTCTACGGCGTGCTCGACGAGCTGCTCGAAACCTTCGCTCTGCGCACCCCGGCCATGTCCCTGGAACTCCGCACCCCCGCCGGGGACTTCCCCGTCGACCGGCTGCGCGCCGAACTGCTGCGTCCCGGCGCACCCGATCCGCAGGACTGGGCGCCGGAACTCCCCTGGCGGCGCGAAGCGACGATCGTCGGGCAGCGCGAGGTCTACACCCACGACTGGTGCGACCCGCAGCGCTGGGACCGCTGGCTCTACGAACGCTACGCCGTGCACCGATCGGCCATGGAACAGCTGCTGATCACCTGGCTCGAGGTCGCCGCCGACTGGTCGGCCACCCGCGGCGTCCCGTGGTTCCTCGGCGAAGGGTGGATCGGCTACACACCGCTGGCCGGAAACTTCGAGGAAGGCCCGGTCGGCGCCGAGTTCTGCCGGCTGGCCGTCCGCGAAGCCCGCCGTCTCGGCGCCCGGGGCACCGTCGTGTGCTCCAACGCCGCACCGCACCACCCGATGTGGAACGACATCGCACTCCACCAGGAATGCACCAAGCTCTTCGCCGCTTGACCGGCGAAGTGTTCTCCCACCGCTGATTCGACGACGAACGACGAAGGAGACCCCGTACCCATGCGACCCCACCGCAGATCCCTGACGCGTTGTCTGACCGCCACCTTGGCGTTGACGACAGCCGCCGCACTGACGCCCCATGCGGCACTGGCCGCGCCCGTCCGGCCGGCCACCATCGTCAACGCCGGATTCGAGCAAGTGGCCGGGGGCGACGCGGCCGGCTGGCGCTCCACCGGCACGGCCAAGGCCGTCGGCTTGAGCCACCCCGGGCACTCCGGTGCCGCGGCACTGCAGCAAGGTGCCGGCCGCGCGTACTCGGTGACCACCAGCCAGACCCTTAACCACCTCGCCGACGGCTACTACACAGTCACCGCCTGGACGACCAGCAGCGGCGGGCAGAAAGACGCGTTCCTCGCGGCCGGCCCGGGCACCAGCGCGACCACGCGTACCGGCATCCCGGTCTCGAGCGGCTGGCAGCAGGTCACGGTCCGCGGTGTGCACGTCGTGCACGGCAAACTGACCATCTCCGTGAGCAGCACCGGCTCCGGCGGCCAGTGGGCCCGGGTCGACGACCTCTCCCTCACCCGCACCGACCAGCCCTACACGTTCTGGCAAGGCGGCGACGTCACCGAACTCAGCTACGTCGAAGACAGCGGCGGCGTGTTCCGCAACCCCGCCGGAACCCCGACCGACGCCCTCAAGACCATGGCCGACAACGGCGTCAACATCGTCCGGCTGCGCCTGTACAACGACACCGGCCAGGACCACCCGCGCATCGGCTACCCCAACGACTACCTGCCCGACGGGTACCAGGACGAGAACGACGTGCTCGACCTCGCCCGCCGCGCGAAGTCCCGCGGCATCGCAAACGAGTTGACGTTCCACTACAGCGACTACTGGTCCAACGGCGCGATCCAGGACATCCCCAAGGACTGGCGCGCCGTCACCGGGATGCCGAACGACCAAGCCGTCTCCACGCTGGAGAACGACGTCTACACCTACACCCGCTCGATCATGCAGAAGATGAAGAACCAGGGAACCACGCCGGCCTTCGTCTCCCTCGGCAACGAGATGCAGGCGGGGATCCTCTTCCCCTACGGCGGCGTTGACCACTTCGACCAGCTCGCGCGCTTCCTCAAGGCCGGCTACCGCGCCGTCAAGGAGGTGTCGCCCTCGACCCAGGTCATCCTCCACCTCGACGACGCCGGCAACGACGACAAGTACAACTGGTTTTTCGGTGAATGCCAGAAGTACGGCATCCCGTTCGACGTCATCGGCGCGTCCTACTACCCCTTCTGGACCAGGAAAGACGTTCCCACGGTCGTCGGCTTCTTCAACCGCGTGCACGCGACCTTCGCCAAGCCGATCATGGTGATGGAGACCGGATTCAACTGGAACCCCGTCACCGCGGACGGCGTCCCCGGCCAGCTCGTCGACAACGGGCCCGAGCCCTACCCGATGACGCCCCAAGGCCAGCACGACTTCCTCGTCGAGCTGTTCGCCGGGCTCAAGAGCGTCGACGACGGCGCGGTCATCGGCGACCTCTACTGGGACCCGGTCATGATCCCGGCGCCCGGGGTCGGCTGGGAGGTCGGTCAGCCCAACGTCGTCAGCAACTCGACGCTGTTCGACTTCAGCGGCCGAGCCCTGCCCGCCTTCGGCGCTTACCGCGACAACTCCTGAGGTTCTTAGTCCGATGTGGACAAGCCGCAGGACGGGTCACCCTGGTGACCCGTCCTGCGGCATCCGGGTGAATTCCCTGTCTCGACCGGACAATATCGTTGACGGAGGCAGCTGCCGGAATACAGAGTTCAGGCGCACACTGGGAGCGCTCCCATGGTCCGCGATCGTCGATCCGGGCCGGCCACAGCAATGTCAACGTTGACACGTCTGTGAGGAACTCATGACGAGACGATGGGCAGCACTTTTCGCGGCCACGCTGGCCGCCGCCATCGCGCCGGTGGTCGCCGCTCCAGTGGCTTCGGCAGCGGACGGCTTCACCGTCAGCGCCGGGCGCCTGCTGGACGCCAATGGGAAAGACTTCGTGATGCGTGGCGTCAACCATGCTCACACGTGGTACCCGCAACGGACCCCGCAGGCGCTCAAGGACATCAAAGCCCTGGGCGCGAACACCGTCCGGATCGTGCTCAGCTCCGGAGACCGCTGGACGCGCAATGACATCGATGACGTAAGCACCGTGGTGAGCCAGTGCAAGGCGAACAGGCTGATCTGCGTGCTGGAGGTGCACGACACCACCGGGTACGGCGAACAGGACGGCGCGATCACCCTGGCGCGCGCCGTGGAGTACTGGCTCAGCATCAAGAGCGCACTCGTCGGCCAGGAGCGCTACGTCATCGTCAACATCGGCAACGAGCCGTACGGCAACAATGCGAACGATACGTGGTCGAGCGACACCAGTTCCGCGATCCGGGCCCTGCGCGCCGGCGGCTTGACGCACACGATCATGGTGGACGCCCCCGCGTGGGGCCAGGACTGGACGTTCGCGATGCGCGACAACGCGCAGTCGGTGTTCAACGCCGATTCGCAGCGCAACACCGTCTTCTCCATCCACATGTACGGCGTATTCGACACAGCGGCGGAGATCAACGACTACCTGGGCCGGTTCGTCTCCGCCAAGCTGCCGATCGTGGTGGGCGAGTTCGGGTTCAACCACAGCGACGGCAACCCCGACGAAGACACCATCATGGCCACCGCTCAGAACCTCGGCCTGGGCTACCTCGGCTGGTCGTGGAGCGGCAACGGTGGCGGAGTCGAATACCTCGACATGGCCACCGGCTTCGACGCGACTCAGCTCACGTCGTGGGGCCAGCGCATCTTCAACGGTGCCAACGGGATCAAGGCCACCTCCCGGGAAGCCAGCGTCTTCGGAAGCAGCCAGAGTGACACCACCCCGCCCAGCACTCCTGGGACTCCCGTGGCGAGCAACGTGACCTCCAGCAGCGCGACGCTGACCTGGAGCGCCTCGACCGACGACACCAGCGTCGCCTCCTACCGGGTCGTCCGGGTCGGCGGCACTGCCGAGACCCAGGTCGCCAGTCCGACGACCAACTCCACGTCGATCACCGGGCTGAGCGCGTCGACGACGTACAGCTTCGCGGTGTACGCGATCGACGCCGCAGGCAACCGTTCGGCCAGGTCGGCGACCGTCAGCGTAACCACGCCGTCCAGTGGTGGTGGCGGCTGTTCCGTGACCTATAAGGTGGCGAGCCAGTGGCAGGGCGGGTTCCAGGGCGACGTGAGCATTCGCAACACCGCCGGAACCGCCGTCAACGGCTGGACGCTCTTGTGGGCGTTCGCCAACGGCCAGCAGGTCACCCAGATGTGGAACGCCACCGCCACGCAGAGCGGTGCGCAGCTCAGCGCCCGCAACGCGAGCTGGAACGCGACCATCGCGAGCGGGGCGTCGACGAGCCTGGGCTTCACCGCCTCGTACAACGGCACCAACGCGGCTCCGACGGCCTTCACCCTCAACGGCACGTCGTGCACGGTGGGCTGAAGCCTCGACACCCGCTCGGCGAAAGTCCGCACCGGTGACAGCGGCCTCAGCCACGCCGACCGGCCTTCACCTCCGGGTGAGCCGGAACGCGTGGCTGAGGTCCAGCCGGCTGTCGCCGGGGCGGCGACGCAGGCATTGGTCAGGAGGCCGATGACCCGTGGTATCGATCCGAGCTATGTCGACTATCAGCTATTCCGTCTTCCCGATGGCCACCGGATGGCGGACCGTGAACCGGTCACCGCAGACCGGGAGAACCGCGTGCGCACCTTCACTCCAGGGAACAGGCTGTTCCGGCCACTGAGGCCGCCCTTCTCGATGGGTAAGGTCGCTGTGGTCGGTGAGGCGTCGTGACCGGCCCCGTGGTGGATGTGCACGCCCACGTCCTGGTCCCCGAGCTGACCGCCCTCGCCACCGGTGACCCGCGCTTGGCTGCCCACGACGAGTTGGAGCAGCGCCGCAACGGCGCTGAGTCGTGGGCCGTGTCGGGGAAAATGGTAGCCGAGCGCATTACTCGGCTGACTCAGATCGAACCGCGGCTCGCCGACATGGACGCGGCCGGCGTCGACGTGCAGGTGCTGTCGGTGTCCCCGTCGCAGTACCACTACTGGGCCGACGCCGAGCTGGCCCGGAAGCTGTCGCACGCGGCGAATCGCGCGATCGCTGCCTACGTCGCCGAGGAACCGGCCAGGTTTCGCGGCCTCGGCTTGGTCCCGCTACAGCACCCAAGCGAGCTGGTGGCGGCACTGCACGACGCCGTCGAACTCGGCCTGGCCGGCGTCGAGATCTCCTCGCACGCCCCCGGCGTCGAGCTGTCGGATCCGCTGCTGGAGCCCTTCTGGGCCGCGGCCGCCGAACTCGGCGCGCTGGTGTTCCTGCACCCATTCGGCTGCACCCTCGACGACCGCCTTGGCCGGTTCTACTTGGCCAACACCGTCGGCCAGCCGGTGGAGAACGCTGTCGCACTGTCGCACCTGATCTTCGCCGGGGTGCTCGACCGGCATCCGGACCTGCGGCTGCTGGCCGCACACGGAGGCGGCTACCTACCCACCTTCCTCGGCCGCTCCGACCACGCCTGGGACGTCCGGCCCGAAGCCCGAGGCTGTGCGGAAAGGCCGAGCAACTACCTGCGGCGGCTGTACTTCGACTCACTCGTCCACACCCCGGACGCGTTGCGGGCGCTGGTCGCCGCGGCCGGCGCCGACCGGGTGCTGCTCGGCTCGGACCACCCTTTCGACATGGGCGTACCGGACCCCGTCGCCCGGCTCGCCGCCGCCGGGCTGGACCCGGCCGGCGAGCACGCCATCCGCACCGGGAACGCCCGACGCCTGGGACTACTGCCTGAGGACTCGTGGCCGGACGCCTGATCACCTGTCTGCGGCACCTCGACACCGGGTGTCAGGCGAATCCCATGACGGCGACACAACCGGAAACTGATCCGAAGGAGACCAACGGTGGGAATCCGCGTCCGACACCCTCATGGTTCGTTCAGCTGGGTAACCCTCACGACCGAGAGCCGTTCGCAGACGAAAACTTTCTACGGGGAACTCCTCGGATGGACGTTCGAGGAAATCCCGGTCGGAGAAGATGAGTTCTTCGCGATCGCCTATCGAGACGGTCACCAAGTCGCGGCCATTCAGGAGGGTGGCGGCTCAGCTGCGCCCCGTTGGGATGGCTACGTCACCGTCGCCCACTTGACGACAGCCTTGGCCCAGGCAACCGAACTACGGGCTAAAACCCTCCTCGGTCCCCTCGATGTCCGGGATCCCGGCGGTGCAGCCGTGGGCCGGATGGCCATGCTCGCCGATCCTTCGGGAGTCCCCTTCGCCCTTTGGGAAGCCGGCCGCAACATCGGCGCACAGCTGGTGAACGCGCCGGGTGCTCTCTCCGGATACCGGCTCGCAGCAACCGATCCGGAAACCAGCGGCCAGTTCTACACCGCGATGTTCGGGTGGCTGATCGAGGCCGGCGTCATCGACAAAGCCGGTGTGCGGGCGACTGCCGTCAAGAGCGTCGAAGATCAAGGATCACCGGCGTGGATTCCGTTCTTCGGAGTGGAGGACCTGGCCGGTGCGCTGACCGTCGCACAGCGACACGGCGGCGAATTCGTAGGCGAGCCCGCCGACGGGCACGCACTCCTTCGCGATCCCGAGGGAGCCGTCCTCGGAGTGACGACCGACTACTACGCAGACGAGCAACTGGGCCTCACCGCAGCAGCCACGGAAGCCCTGCCTTTCGCCTCGACGTACAACCCGTTCTCACCACAGGAGAGCGCCTGCCCGCACGCGAGCTGGACACGGCTGCGCGCCGAGCCACCTGCGTACTCTTCGGCGGCGGCCATGGTCGTCGTTTCGCGATACTCGGACATCCTTGATGTCGTTCGCGACACCGGCAGGTTCTCTTCGAAAGGCCGGAAATTCGCCAAGGTGCCTGAGGCTCTGCGTGATCGGCTCCCGGACGGCTTCGTCGGCGATTGCCCGGCGCTGCTCAACAACGACCCGCCTGGGCACACCCGCATTCGCAGGCTTGCGAACAGCGCGCTCAACGCCCGCGCGGTCGCCGAGCGCGAGCCGCAGATCCGCGCGGTAGCGAACGAGCTCGTCGATCGCTGGGTCGCCGACGGGCACTGCGAACTCATCGCCGATTTCGCGACTCCGTTGCCCATCGTGGCGATCGCGCGCATCCTCGGCTTTCCCCACGACGACGTCGGACTGATCAAGAAATGGACCGATGAGCTGTTCGAACTCGGATTGCCGTTCCTCGACGAAGAAGCACGGCTGGCCAAATCCGTCCGGCAGGCGGAGTTCGGCGAATTCGTCGTCGACCTCGTCGAACGCCGCCGCACCGAACCAGCCGAAGACCTGATCACCGCGCTCATCCAGGCGGAGAGCGACGGTGAGCCCGAACTGTCGACCCGTGAAATCGCGGCGGTGGTGAGTCAGCTGCTGGTCGGCGGCAACGCGACGACCACCGACTTCATCGGCAACCTCCTCTTCCTGTTGCTCAGCGACGCCGAACTCACCCGACGGCTGCGCGCGGACCAAGGCCTCGTTGCCGACGTCGTGGAAGAGGCGCTGCGGCTCGTCCCGCCCGTCAAAGGCCTCCCCCGCACGGCCACACGAGAAACTCGGATCGACGAAACCCCGATTGAGGCCGGATCCGACGTCCTGGTGCTCTTTGCGTCGGCCAACCGCGATGAGAGGGTGTTCCCGGACCCGGACGAATTCCGGCTCGCCCGAACCAATCTGTCCGACTCCCTCACGTTCGGTCGCGGTGCGCACTACTGCATCGGTGCGCCGCTGGCACGCCTGGAAGCACGGATCGCGGTGGAAACGCTGCTCGGCCGGCTACCTGGCTTGCACCTGGCCAGTTCCGCCGAGAACCGTCGCACCGGGTTGCATTACGGGCTCGAAACCGTCCAGCTCGAGTGGGAGGCGTAACGGCGTTCACCGCCCCGTCTCGAGAACCGCTTCCACATCCAGCGTGACACGTACCCGCTCGCCGATCGTCGCGATACCACCGTCGAGCATCTTGTTGCCGCGGACGCCGAATTCACCGCGATCGATCGTCGTCGTCGCGCTGAAGCCGCACCGCATCCCGCCGTGGTCGTCCGGCCCGAATCCCAGCATCTCGCCGCTCAGCGCAACCGGCCGCGTCGTGCCGCGCAACGTCAAGTCGCCGTTGATGACGTACCCGTCGCCGGCGCGGGTAACCGACGAAGATCGGTAGGTCATCGTGGGATAATTGGCGACGTCCAAGAACTCCGGCGAGCGGACGTGATCGTCGCGCATCTGGGAGCCGGTGGTGAACGAGGCGGTCTCGATCTCGGCCACCACCGACGACGCGAGCGGATCCTCGGCCGTCGTGATGGTTCCGGTGAACACGCTGAACTGCCCGCGCACGTTGCTCACCATGAGGTGC
The DNA here is from genome assembly GCA_049998055.1 of Amycolatopsis sp. cmx-4-37. Classification (GTDB taxonomy): domain Bacteria; phylum Actinomycetota; class Actinomycetes; order Mycobacteriales; family Pseudonocardiaceae; genus Amycolatopsis. Next base: position 134,015 of record JAEBEK010000021.1, read on the forward strand.
CGGACCGAAAAGCCCACGTGCGAGTGCACTACGTCGATTCGCCAGACACCCGCGACGTAACCAGGTGGCATACCGGAATCGGTGGTCATGAACAGCTCCTGCTCAGGTGTGGGGCGACTTCGGCGGCGAACAAGCGCAGAGAACGGTGCACTTCGGGAGTACGCATACCGGCGTGCCGGAAGCCCATCGCGAAGCCGGTGGTACCCGGCGCACGGTCGCGTGCGGCCAGGAGGATCTCGGTCACTTCGTCGGGCGTGCCGACTGCGGGCGTGCCGAAGTACCGCAGGCTGCCTGCGCGGATCTCGTCGCGCGTCAACTCGGCCTCGGCGGGTGGCATGGTGCCGTCGAGGCGGAGCCGGGTGGTGTAGAAGTTCGCGAAATGGTGCAGCCCCTCCACGGCCTCTTCCACGGCTTGCTCGTGCGTGGGAGCGACGTGCACCATCTGCAGCTGCACAGCTTGGAACGAGGCCGGGTCACGGCCGTGCTCCCGCAAAGCCGCGTCATAGGCCGGCTTGCGGTCGGCGATGAGGTGCCAGCCCTTCGCCGCGGCGCGCGCGACGCTCTGCGGGCCCATCGCTGCGGAGAAGAACGGCACTCGTTCCTGCACGGGCCGGGTGGTGAAGGTGATCTCCGGAAAGGTGTAGTGGCGCCCGGCCCAGGAGAACGTCTCGGCCGAAGCGAGGCAACGTTGGATCAGGTCGGCGGCTTCCCAGGTGCGCCCGACACGGGTGGGGATGTCGACGCCGAACGTGCGGTACTCCTCGTACTGCGAGCCCGGCCCGATACCGACGTCGAGCCTTCCCTGGGAAAGCACATCAAGGACCGCGAGGTCCTCGGCGAGCCGCAGCGGATTGTGGAACGGCAGGCACAGCACGGCCGGCCCGAGCCGGACGCGGGTGGTATGGGCGGCAATTGTGGAAAGCACCATGAGCGGCGACGGCGTCCACTGATCGGCCGTCATCCGGTGCTCGCCGAGCCATACGTGGTCAAAGCCCAGTTCCTCGGCCAAGACCGCGTCGGAGATGTAGTCGTCGTAGACGTCGGCCAGTGCGTAGGGGCGATCGGGGTGGTTGCGCACGGCCATGAGCAGGCCGACATCCATCCGCGTCATTTCTGCGCCGCGGTGACGCTGTGGATGACCGCCGTATCGAAGAATTCCCACCGGTTGGGTGGCATCATGGCGGCGACGTGCAATTTCTTCTCCTCGAGATCGATCGTCAACGCCACGTGGATCGGGGCTTGCTTGATGATCCAATGCAAGAACACCAGGCCGGGCTTCAGTTCGCGAGCTCGGTAGTCCAGCGCCAGGGGTTTGAACCCCACGGGGTCGAATCCCTCCGCCTTGACCAGGTCGGGCATTTCGAAAGTGACGCGGTGCTCGTGGTCGAACAGAAGCCGGTAGTGGCGGCCGCCGGAGTAGGTGTAGTCGAGCACTAGGCCGTGCATGACTTCGGTGTCGGGCCCGGTGACCTGGTCGGGCTCGGGCTCGAGGGGAATCGGGGGCATCGGCGTGCCGGCGCTCGTCGATGAAGGAGTCGTCATGGCGGTCTCCTGATCATGAAAGGTCCGTCGGCCTCACCCTCCCAGTCGATGTGGTATCGAGGAACCCGCAAAGGTTGATGGCCGCCATAGCCACCGTCGATGAGGTAATCAGCCGAGATCCCCGGCCACGACAGCCAGCCGTTTGCGCAGCCAGACGTGCTCGATGTCGTGCTCGTAGATCGGGTGCCACCAAAACGCCTCCACAAGCGGCACCGCTTCAAACGGGCAGTCCAGGATGCGCAAGTCAGGACGGACGGCGATGCGCCGGGCCAGGCGTTCCTGCAGCAGCGCGATCCGCTGGGTGCCCGCCACGAGGAACGGCACCCCCAGGAAGCTGTCCGCCGTCACCTGGACGGTCGGCTCGACGCCGAGCAGCTGCAGCTGACGCGCCGCCGGTGTGGACCCGCGGGGGCCGCCGAAGGCATCGACCCAGGGCAGCTCGGCGAGGTCGTCCATCGTGAGCCGATCGCCGACCCGGGTGTTGGCCGTCGCGACGACGCAGACCCAGCGGTCGTCGTAGAGGTCGGTGTGCGGCAGGTCCGGCAGGAAGCCGTGCGGCATGAAGACGCCGTCGACCGTGCGGAACCCCTCGGTGCCCTGCCCGACGAACTCCGGGGTGATGTGCCGGACCCGGACGTGCATGCTGGGTGCGTGCCGGTCGAGATCCGCGCACAGTGCCTGGATGGCGACGGCCATCGCGTAGTCGGACGCGACCACGGTCACCTGCCGCTCGGATGTTTCGGGATCGAACGTCGCCTGGCTGCCGAACACCCGCTCGGCGCCGTGCAGGACGTCTCCCACCAACCGGTTGAGGCGGCCGGCGAGCGGAGTGAGCTCGTACTGGTTGCCGACCCGGTGCAGGAGCTCGTCACCGAAGTGCCGCCGCAACCGGGACAGCGAGGCCGACATCGACGGCTGGCTGATCCCGAGCCGCCCGGCCGCGCGGGTGACGCTGCGCTCGACGAGCAGCGCGTCGAGCGCGACGAGCAGGTTGAGGTCGAGCGAACGAAGATCCACGTCGTAAGCATAAGCCCAGGTATAGACGGCAGCTATAGGATGCATCGTCAGCTCCGGCTTCCCGATCGCCAGGACGCGCATGAAGGTGGTCGCCATGGCAACCGGCGAAAGAACCTCGGGGCCGGCGCTGGCCCCCGAGCTGCCCACACTGACCGAAAGTGTCAGCGCAAGCTTCGTCATTTCTTTCGCCTTCGCCTACTTCGGGCTCTGGGTCGGCCTGCTCACCCCGGTCGTGCTCACCCTGCAGATCCGCGTGGCGGCGCTCGTGCCCGACGAACCGGGCACCACCCTCTCGCTCGTCCTCGGTGCTGGCGCGGTCTTCGGCGTCCTCACCAATCCTGTAGCGGGCCGGATCTCCGACCGCTGCCGATCCCGGTTCGGCATGCGGCGCCCGCTCCTGCTCGCCGGCGTCTTGATCGGACTCACCGGCTTGGTCGTCGTGGCTCTCGCGGAAGACGTGCGTCAGCTCCTGGTCGGCTGGTGCATCACTCAGATCGGCGGCAACACCGCACTCGCGGTGCTTCTGGCCGTCCTGCCGGATCACGTCCCGGATTTCGCACTCGGCCGGGTATCGGGAATCCTCGGCGCCGCGCAGGCCTTGGCCGCGGTGGTGGGAGCCGGTCTGGGTGGGCTGCTGTCCCGCACGTCGATCGCCGCCGCTGTACTGGTCCCCGGGGTGCTGATGGTCTTCGCCGTCGGGGTGCTGTGCTTCCTGCTCCGGGACCGGGTGTTCCCCTCTTCGGGCGGTCGGGCGCGATTTCGGACGACCGCGGCAGCCCGGTCTCTTCGTCCTGACTTCGCCTGGGCCTGGATCAGCCGGTTCGGCATCTTCATGGCCATCGCCTCGGTGCTGAATTACCAGCTCTACTACCTCACGGCACAGCTCGGCCTGTCCGCGAACATGGCCACGGCGCTGATCCCGGCCGGCGTGGCGGTACAGACCTCGGTGGTGGTTCTGACCAGCGCTGTAACCGGGCCCTGGTCGGATCGGCTGCGGCGACGACGGATCTTCGTACTCGTCGCGGCCCTCAGCGCGGCGGCAGGCCTGCTGGTGCTCGCTTACGCCACGAGTGTCGTGGCCTACTTCGCCGCCATGGTCTTGGTCGGACTCGGCCAAGGAACCTACTTCGCGGTCGACCTCGCTCTGGTCACGGACGTGCTCCCCAACCGCAAGGCCAACGCCGCCAGGAACCTCGGTGTGTTCAACGTGGCCAACCTGCTGCCTCAAGCGCTGGCGCCCTCGCTCGCTCCGCTGCTGCTGGACACCACCACCGGTGCCGTTGCCCCCGGAGCAGGCAACAACTACACCATGCTCTTCCTCGTCGGCAGTGGCTTCGCCGTCGTGAGCGCGGTGACCATCTGGCCGGTCAGGACCGTTCGGTGAACGTGTCCGCCACCCAGTCGGCGATGAAGGCGCTCACATGCGGCAGGTGGTCGAGTCCGATGTGCTCGGTCGCGCCCTCCTCCGGGGTGAACACCCGCAACTCGCGTCGCGGGGAGTTGACGGCCTGCTCGTAGGAGCGGTGCGCGTACTCCAGCGGGATCTGCCGGTCCTTCTCGCCGCGGGCGATCAGGAACGGAACCGTGATCTGCTCGACCACACCGTCGAGGTGCACGTCGTCGGCGAAAGCGATGAACTCGTCGAGGCCGTACCACGGGCCCACGGCGTCGACGCCCGCCGCGCGGCAGATGCGGATGCTGGGGATCGAGCCGCACGTCCAGGTCGTCACCGAGAACTTCCTGACGGTGCCCGGGCTGGTCGCGGGCACCGGCCGGGTGGCGTTGCTGCAGCGCCGCCTCGTCGACCGGGTCCCGGCCGGGCTGGTGCGCGCACTCCCCTGTCCTTTCGAGGTGAGCCCGCTGGTCGAGGCGGCCTGGTGGCACCCGATGTACGAGCACGACCTGGAGCACGTCTACGTGCGCGACCTGTTGGTCCGGCTTGGTGGTGTACTCGCCGGCTCACGCTCGACGTGAGCGCGGACCCGGTGGCCGTCAGCCGAGATCCACCCTTGCGCGCGGGCGTACGCGATCATGCGATGCCACCGGTCGGTCCACCCGGGACCGACCCCCGCCGCTTCGGCCAGCTGCCGCACCTTCGCCAGATCGAGCCAGGCGTGGTCGTCGCCGTCCGGCACGCCGAGAGCGCCGAGCCCGGCCAACGGCCTGCCACCGGCGCGCACGGACAGGCTGGTCAGATCATCGGGCTCCCGCAGCGCGACGGCACCTTCACCGATCACGAAGTACACGTCGCCACCTCCGCCGCGGATCGCAGCAGGTGGAACCCACGGCGGTGGTAGACCGCCGGGACCGCCGGTCGTGCCGTGACTCGCTCGACCTCCCCGAGCAGGATGGTGTGGTCCCCTGCCGGGTGGACCGCCCGGGACCGGCAGGTCAGGCGCGCCACGGACCGGTCGAGCACAGGCAGGCCGTCCTGGTCGGGCGTGAACCGTCCGCCGGCGAACTTGTCGGCTCCGCGGGTCGCGAACAGCATCGCGAGACCGGAATCCTCGTACCTGAGAACGTGCACCGCCCAGCGCCCGGCCGTGGTGAACACGTCGTGGCAGTTCGCCGTGCGCGCCAGGCACACCGAGATCAAGGGCGGCTCCATCGAAACGGAGCAGAAGGAGGTGGCGGTGAAACCGTGCCACGTCCCTTCCGCGTCCGCTGTCGTGACGATGGTGACACCGGCCGGGAACGACGCCATCGCCTCCCGGAAGACGTCCCGATTCACCGCGGTGCCTCGGCGGACGGGTGCGCAGCGGCAGGAGCCGGCAGGTTCAGCATGCCCTGGGCGTTGTGGTCCAGGATCGCGATCCGCTCGGCGTCGGTGAGGTCCGGCGACTTCTCGATCATCTGCACGGCTTCGGTGAGGGAAGCGAAGATCGCGTCGCTGCCAAGCAGGATCCGCTCCACGCCCACGGTCTGCTTGCTCAGCGCCAACGCGGAGGGGATGTCCTGCACGGAGGTGTCGTACCAGAAGTGGCGCAACAGGCTCATCGGGTCGTCCGGGTCGAGGGGCAGCTCCTTGATCCAGTCGAAGTAGTGCGCGCCGACCGCCGCGACAGCACTCATTTCGAGGCCACGACGGAGGTTGCGCTCGTACCGGTGCCACAGGTACGGCAGCACGCCGCCGCAGAGCGCGAAGATGAACCGCAGCGCCGGGTGCCGCGTCGACAAGCCGGACAGCGCCACGCGCAGCGGCGCCATCGCGATCTGCACGGTACTGCCGAGGGCGAACTCCAGCCCGAACGCGTCCAACCCTGGGTGGCAGCGCGAATCCGAACCCACCGGGTGCACGTAGACGGCGGCGTCGCGTTCGGCCAGGTGGGCCCAGAACGGCGCGAAGTCCGGGTGGTCGAGTGGCTTGCCATCCACCACGCACGGCAGCGCGATCCCGACGAAGCCCAGCTCGTCGAGAACCCGGGTGCTCTCGGCGACCGCGTCGTCGACGAACGGGAGCGGGACACTGCCGAACGCCCCGAAGCGGCCGCCGTAGCGCGCGACGACACCAGCGTAGACATCGTTGATGTGCCGAGCCGCTTCCACGGCGCCGGACCGGTCCGGTACCTCGGTGTTCAGCCCGATTGCCGACAACAGCTGGATGTCCACCCCGACGCTGTCCATTTCGGCCAGCCGCTCGTCGAAGTCGTCACGCTGCCGTCCAGCGTGGGCAAGGTCGCTGCGACCGAGTTCGACCAGCTTGTCCAGGTAGGACGCCGGCCAGTAGTGGGCGTGCACGTCGATGCGCATGTCAGCCTTCCTGGTGTTCGGGCGAGATCTGCTCGGCGGTCACGGCCGGGAACCGTTGTGAGTCGACGTGCGGCAGGACTTCCTTGACGAACAGGTCGAAGGAGCGTGACCACAGCTGCGGCTGGTAGGCGCCGACGGTGAACCGGATGTTGAGGTGCTGGACGCCGAGACCGGCGTAGTGGCGGATCTGCTCGACGACGCGTTCCGGCGTGCCGGCCATGATCCAGGACGCCACGTAGTTCGTGTTCCGCGGGTTCGGGTCGTCCGGCGGGGCGGCCGCGAGCTCGCGCATCGACCGGGTGTCCTGGCTGCGGTCCATCATCGGGTTGCGCCCGGCCATCTGCTCGGCCATCTCCCAGGCCTCGTCGTCGGTCACGCCGACGAACACGTGCCGGGTCACCATCGACTTGCGGGCGGCGTCCTCGACGACGTCGGCCGTGTGGCCCGACGTGGTGAGCGCTTCCCGGTGCTGGCGGAGCAGGTCGGCGGCGACTTCCGGGCGGCAGGGCCCGAGGAAGACCGGCCACCCCCGCTCACCCGTGCTTCGTACCGTCTCCGGCGTGTTCGTCCCGACGGCGAGCTGGGCGCCGTCGCGACGGTAGGAGACGGGCATGATCCGCCCGATCAGCGAACCTTTGTCCCACTCGGTGTCCATGACGATCGGCGGGTCGCCGGCGCGCTGGCGCTGGGCCCGCTGCAGGAAGTCCACTTTGCTCGCGAAGATCTCGTGGCGGCGCTTCGGGTCGAGCCCGAAGTTGTCGAAGTCCGGGGAAAACCCGACCCGGCCCGCGGACATGCCCATCAGGAACCGGCCGCGCAGCAGCAGGTCGACGACGTTGGAGTCCTCGGCGAGCCGCAGTGGGTGGTGGAACACCGCCGGCACGATCGTCGTACCGAACCAGGTGTCGCCCAGGTACGGCGCGAGCCGCGCGGCCATCAGGAACGGATTGCAGTACGGCTCGTAGCCGTTGAAGTGCTGCTCGCCGTAGGTGACCATCGCGAAGCCCTCGTCGGCGCAGCGGACCGAATGGTCCAGGCAGTAGTCGATCAGGGGCCGGTCCTGGGCCGAGGTGGCCGCGACCGGGCCGTTGAAGACGGAGAGGTGCACGTGCGTGGTCCTAATCAGTTCTGGGAGTGCGCTATCCGGCACACTCCTGGTGGTAGCCGGCCGGTAGGTGAGCACTGGAGGGTCCTGGACGCTTTGAGTCCTGCGGAAAGACCGTGCCCCTGACGGTTAGCTGGGAGAGTTGATCGCTTTCAGCGAACTTTGCGGATCGGCAGGATCGTCACCGCGCTGATCGCGGCGAAGACCGTCCCGGCCAGGAAGAGAGCGAGGTAGTTGTTGCCGGGTGTGTCGCTCAATGAGCCGATGCCGATGCCCAGGAACACCGGTGCGAGTGCCGGTGCCAGTGATTGCGGGAGGAGGTTGGCCACGTTGAACACGCCAAGGTCTTTCGCCGCGTCGGTCTCGCGGTTCGGCAAGACGTCGGCAACGAGTGCCAGGTCGACGGCGAAGTAGGTGCCCTGTCCCAGACCGACCAGGGCCATGGCCACGAAGTACAGGGGCAGGGACGTGGCGAAGGCCAGTACCAGCAACCCTGCGGCCGCGACGACCGCCGACCCGACCACGAACACCTTGCGGCGGCGCAGCCGGTCCGACAACGGCCCGAAAATGGCACTGCCGATCACGACGATCACCGTCTGCACCGCGACGCCGGCGGGGATCAACGCCGTCGCCCGCTCGGTCGACAAACCGAGCTGCGCCGTCAGGTAGTACAGCTGGTAATTCAGCACCGACGCGATGGCCATGAAGATCGCGAACCGGCTCAGCCAAGCCCACCCGAAGTCAGGGTGACGCCGCGGGCTGAAGACGAAGCTGCGCGCGAGCTGCCCGAGCCCGAGGGGCTGCCGTTCAGCCGGACCGGCGACCCGGTCTTTGATCGCCAAACAGGCGACGCCGACGGCCACCAGCATCACCACGCCCGGCACCACCACGGCCGCCGCCGAGGACACCTGGAGCAGCCCACCACCAAGGGACGCCGCGGCGATCGCCGCTACGGCCTGCGAAACGCCGAGCAGGCCGGACACCTTGCCGCGGGCCTGCGTGGGCACGTGGTCTGGCAGCCAGGCCAGCATCACCGACAGTGCCGTGTTGATGCCGACCTGGGTGACGCACCAGCCGATCACAAGCACCGGGATGGAACCAGCGAAGGCGACGACGACCGAGCCGGCCACCGTGACCAGGACGCCGGCCATCAGCCACGGCCGCCGCATTCCCCATCGCGAGGTGCAGCGGTCCGACAGCCGCCCGGCGATGGGGTTTGCCAGCAGCCCGAACACCGCTCCGACTCCCAATACCAAAGACAGGCTGCCACCACGGGTGTCCGGTGCAAGCTCGCCGACCCGGATCTGCAGGGTCAGCACGACCGGGGTCAACGTCGCGACCCAGAGACCGAAGTAGGCCACAGCGAAGGGGATGACGAACCGGGCACGGGGTCCTTGATCCGGGGGTGCTGAGGCGGCGGGCGCTCCGGCTGTGGCGTGCGGAGAAGCATCGGAGGACATCGTCGGCTCCCGAAGACAGGGGAAGAGGTGCTCCTACTGTCGATCAGGCCACACCGATCGGGAAGACGGAAACAGTGATCGGTTGCATAGGTTTCATCTATACTCATCCAGGTGGCACATCTCGCGATTTGGCCACACCTGACAATGTGCGGCTGGAGTATCAGTACTGCAACGGCAGTTGGTGGTCTGCGATAGATCATCGTTGTGGGTCGATGTGGTCTGGATCAGCTGGATCGGGTGCATGAGCGGATCGCGGGTCGGTTCGCGCGGTCGGAACCGCGCAGTCGGGCGCGGGAGTATGTGTCCGAGCTGGTGGCGGGGCTGAAAAGAATTAACGGCTGGACGCTTACGTCGGCGAGCCAGGTGGCGTGCTGACCGCCGGGTCCTCGCGATTCTCCTGTACCTGAACGATATCGCGACCTGACGGGAACCAATCGTCGTTGCGGGTAAACACATCCTGCCCTACCCTCGATGTCATGTTCAGCCATGCAGCTTCGCCGGCTGGCACGACATCGTCACCCAGGTGTCGGGAAAGCACGTCAAGTACTACCTCGACGGCCAGCTCATCGCGGACCACGCCACCGACGCCCAAGGCGACCCGGTGACTCCGCAGACACCGACGTCCGTCCACTACAACCTGTGGTTCATCGACACTGTCGGGCACACCACCTACACCGAACAGGTGGACTGGACCTACCACGCGGGCAACGAGGTCGTGTCGCCTTCGGACGCCATCGCGAACGCCTCGGAACACCGGACAGCCGGAACTGCGCACCTCGACCCGGTTTCCGGCTGCGCACCGTCGAAGTAGACCGCTCACTTCCACGTCAGGAGAAATAGGTGTCTGTGACCCTGGCCTGATTGCCGTACTAGACGCGACCATTTTCACCGCGACGGCGTCGCTCCGGTCGCGCAAGCGGCCAGAGAATCTCATGTCGCCGCCCCGGAAGTACGCCCGCGCTGTGCGTCGCGGAGCCGAGCGGGGAGGCGCTGGCCGGTGTCGGCCTGCCGAACGGCTCTCGGTGACACGGAGCGGCCGGTCACCGAGGCCGCCCGCTCCGTTACCCCCGTCTCAGCCCGTGCTCAGTGCGGACAAGTAGCGCTCGCCGCTGTCCGGGAACACGGTGACGATGGTCTTGCCCGCGTGCTCGGGGCGGGTGGCGAGGGTGCGGCAGGCGTGCGCTGCCGCGCCGGAGGAAATGCCGATCAGCAGACCCGCTGTGCGGGCGAGGAGTCGTGCCGCGGATCGGGCTTCGTCATCGGAAACGGTCAGCACCTCGTCGACGCAGTCCACGTCCATGGTCGACGTCAGGAAGCCGCCGTTGAGGCCTGGGATGTCGTGAAGCCCGCCGAAACCCTTGCTCAGCAACGGCGACCGGTCGGGTTCGACCGCCACCACCCGGATGACCGGGTTCCGTTCCTTGAGGTAGTGGGCGGTGCCGGTGAGCGTGCCGCCGGTGCCGTAGCCGCACACCCACAGGTCGACCTTCCCGTCCAGGTCGGTCCAGATCTCCGGCCCGGTGCTCGTGTAGTGCGCCCGCACGTTGTCGGGGTTCTCGTGCTGGCACACGTACCACGAACCGGGCCGCTCTCGGTGGATCTTCGCGGCCAGCGCGACAGCCGCCGCGTAGCCGTCCTGGTACGGGGACAGCACGACCTCGGAGCCGAACGACCGCAGCAGCTTGACTCGCTCCGCCGTCACGTCGTCCGGCAGCACGATTACACAGGCGTAGCCGCGCGCCGCACACAGGGCAGCCAACGCAATTCCCGTGTTGCCGGAAGACGCCTCCACCACCGTGCTCGTGCCGGGGTGCAGCTCACCGCGCTGTTCGGCGCCCTCCAGCATGGCGAGGGCAGTGCGGTCCTTCACACTCGCCAGCGGATTGGCCGACTCGAGTTTGGCGTACACCGTGGCCACGGCGTCGGGGCCGAGGTCCAGCAGCAGGAGCGGGGTGCCACCGATCAGGTCGGCGAACGAGCCGACCGGCGGTCGCGGAGTTCTGGTTGCCACAATGCCTCCATATCACCAGGTGGGGAAATTGACGGCGATCGCCGCGCCGTGCCGCAGCCGAGGTGCCGCGGCCGGCGCCAGCACCCGGGAGCTGTCCGGCACGTCGTGGATGACCAGCGCCTGCGCGCCGATGACGCTGTCGCGGCCGACGGTGACCGGGCCCAGCACGGTCGAGTTCGCGCCGAGCACCACGCGGTCACCGATCCTCGGGTGCCGGCGCGCGCCCGCGGGCCGTTCACGATCGTGCCACCAGCCGATCGAGCCGAGCGTGACCTGGTGGAAGAGCGTCACGTCGTCACCGATCACGGCGGTCTCCCCGATCACGACACCGGCGCCGTGGTCGATGAAGAAGCCGCGACCTATCCGGGCGCCGGGGTGGATCTCGACACCGCCGGACAGGACCCGGGCGGCGTTCGACACCAGCCGGGCCGTCCGCCGCAGCCCGCGCAGGTACAGCCGGTGCGCCACCCGGTAGGTCCAGATCGCGGGCAACGCGGGGTGGAGCAGGGCCTCGGTGCGTGAGGTGATCGACGGGTCGCGCTCGCGGATGACGCGCAGGTCGTCGGCCGCCGCCCGCCACCAGTGCACCGCGCTCATCGGGGCTCTCCGGGGACGCGGATCCGGCCCTCCGCGTACGCCACGCCCGCGAGCAGCACCAGGCCACCGGCGAGCATGGTCCACGTGATCGCCTCGCCGAACAGGACCGTGCTGATCACGGCGGCGAAGACCGGCTCGAGGTAGTTGCTCGCCGACGCGGTGGTCGCCCCCACTTCCCCGATGAGCCGGAACAACTGCACGTAACCCAGCCCGGTGCAGAGCAGCCCGAGGCACACCACCCCGACCGCGACCCGGCCGGTGAGGTTCGGCGCCGGTCCGCCCAGGAACAGCGCCGCCGGCGCCTGGAGCACCGCGGCCAGGCACAACTGCGCGGCGATCAGGGCCACCGGGGCGAGCCCGAGGGGCCAGAGGTAGCTGCGGACGTAGGAGAAGTACCCCGCGTAGCACATGGCCGCGCCGAGGCAAGCGAGCTGTCCGGCAACCGAGCCGAAGGCCGTGTCCCACGGGTTGATCACCACCACGAGCCCGAGAAAGCCGATCACCAGCCCGATCGCCTTGCGCCGGGTGGCGGGTTCGACGCGCGCGACCGTGACCAGGGCCAGCGTGAGCAGGGGTGTGCTGCCGACCAGGACGCCCGCGAGCCCGGCGTCGGTGGTCCGTTCGCCGTAGGACAGCAGCGTGAACGGCAGCACGTTGCCCAGCGCCGCGGCCACCACGAGGTGTCCCCAGACCCGGCCGAAGGGCGGCAGCGCGGTGCGGCGCAGCCCGGCGAGCGCCAGCAGGACCACCGCACCGAGCAGCAGCCGGCCGAACACGAGCTGAACGGGGCTCGAGCCTTCCAGCGCCAGCTTGACCATGGGGAAGCTCAGTCCCCCGAGGGCGGCCACCAGCAGAAACCGCAGCGCGGAAAACTTGTCCACGTGTTCAGAGCTCGAAGCCGGCCGGGAACGGATCGGCCGGGTCGCGGAAGAACTGCGCCGTCCCGGTCAGCCAGGCCCGGCCGGTGATCCGGGGCAGTACCGCGACGCGGTCGCCGATCCGGCGCTCGGCGACCAGGCTGCCGACGAACTGCGTGCCGAGGAACGACACGTTGCGGAACTCCTGGCCGATCGCGAGCTCCCCACGAGCGTGCAGCTGGGCCATGCGGGCTCCGGTTCCCGTGCCGCACGGGGACCGGTCGAGGACGCCGGGGCTGATGACCATCGCGTGCCGGGAACGGCCCGCTGTCCCGCCGGGAGCGGCGAGGTAGACGTGGTCGCAGCCCACGACGTCCGGATCTTCGGGGTGCACGGGAGCGCCGGTGGCGTTGATCTCGTCCATGATGGACACTCCCGCGTCGATGATCCGCTGCCGCGCCGCGTGTTCGAACGGGATGCCCAGGTCGGCGAGCTCGACGATGGCGAAGATGTTGCCGCCGTAGCCGATGTCGCAGCGCACGGCCCCGGCCCCCGCGACCTTCACCTCCCGGTCGGCTTCCAGTACGAACGACGGCACGCTGTCGATCGTCACCGACTGTGCGGCACCTCCGGTGACGGCCACCTCGGCCACCACCAGGCCGGCCGGGGTGTCCAGACGCACAGTCGTCACGGGTTCGGTCACCTCGACCATCCCCGTTTCGACGAGCACGGTGGCGACGCCGATCGAGCCGTGGCCGCACAGGGGCAGGCAGCCGGCCCGTTCGAGGTAGAGCACGCCGACGTCGGCGTCCGGCAGCGTCGGCGGCTGGAGGATCGCCGCGACCATCGCGGCGTGGCCACGGGGTTCGCGCACCAGCAGGTTCCGCAGGTCGTCGAGGTGCCCGGTGACGTACCGGCGGCGCTCGGCCATGGTCGCGCCGGGGATCGTCCCGACGCCGCCGACCACGACGCGCGTGGGCATGCCCTCGGTGTGGGACTCGACGGTGTGCACGATCTTGCCGGTTCGCATGGTTTTCCTCCGGTCCGGGTCAGACGCTGGTGGTGCCGCCGTCGAGGTGGAGGGCGGTGCCGGTGGCGTAGGTGGTCGGGGCGACGAGGTACAGCACCGCCGCCGCGACCTCGTCCGCGGTCCCCAACCGCCGCAACGGCACTCGCGCGACGGTCTCCTCGAGCGCCGCGCGGGCGTCGCCGCCGGCCTCGAACTCCGCGGCGAGCATCGGCGTGTCCACCGGACCCGGGCAGACCGCGTTCACCCGGATGTCCGGGGCGAGTTCGGCCGCCAAGGCCCGGGTGAGGCCCAGGACACCGGCCTTCGACGCGCAGTAGGCGCTGTAGGCGGCCATGCCGATCACGGACAGCTCGGATCCGATCGTGACGATGTCCCCGGTGGCGCCCGCACGCCGTATCCGCAGGGCCGCCTCGCGCGCGACATAGAAGGTTCCGGACAGGTTGACGTCGAGGGTGCGCCGCCACAGCTCGGGGGTGAGCTCGTCCAGAACCGCCGGCCGGGACACGCCCGCCGACGTGACGACGAGATCCGGCACGCCCCAAGCCTCCTCGACGCGGTCGATGGCGACGGCCACCTGTGCGCCCTCGGAGACGTCGGCCGGCAACCGCAACGATTCACCCGGCAGGGTCGCCGCGACCTCGTCCAGTGCAGCCGGGGTGCGAGCGAGCAATGCCACGCGGGCGCCCGCCGCCGACAACGCCCGGGCGACGGCCGCCCCAATGCCGGAGGATGCGCCCGTCACCACGGCCACGCGGTTATCGAGGGAAGCCGACATCACGACTCAGGAAGTGTGCAGCGGCGTGAAGTCGCGCGCCGCCAGCCATTCGGGCCGGGTGCTGCGCGCGAGGTCGATCCGGTTCCGGACGCTGTTGTAGGTGACCAGCACCAGCCCGCGGTCCGACGGTGAGATGTTCGGCACGGACGCGTGCGGGATGTTCGCGTCGAACCAGAGCACCGATCCGCGCGGCCCCTTCGGCGCGGCCATCCCGTTGCGGTCGATCAGTTTCCGGATGGTGTCGATGTCGATCGAGTACTTGAGGCTGGCCGTCAGGGTGGAGGCCCAGCCTTCTCCCTCGACCTCGGCGTCGATTTCGCCCGTGCCATGTCCCCCGGGGACGAAGGTCAGCGGCCCGTTGAACTCGGTCACGTCGTCGAGGAAGATCGCGGCGGTCAGCGCCCGCGGCGCGGGCATCCCGTCCTCGTGGTGCCAGAACGTGTAGTCCTGGTGCCATTCCCAGACCTCGCCCTTGAACGCGTGCTTCGCGTTGATCTTGAACTGGTGGACGTACACCCGGTCCCCCAGCAGCTGTTCGGCGATCGGGAGCAGGCGCGGTGATCGGACGAGCCGGCCGAACGCTTCGACGTGCAGGTGAGAGCCGTGCACGCCGCGGGGTATCTCCGTGTTCGCCTCGACCGTGACGCGTTCACCGCCCTCAGCGAACTCCTGGGCCGCCTCGGCCTTCAGCAAGCGGATCTCCTCCGCGTCGAAGACCGCCTCCTGAACGAGAAACCCATTCGTCCGGTATTCGTCGAGCTGGTCAGGAGAAAGCATCGATTCATTCCTTTCCGGCGGGGGCCTTGCCCGTGAGCAGGCGAAGAAGGTTGCCGCCCATGACTTTTCCGATGAGAGACCGGGACAGTCCTCGGTGGAGCAGCGCGTCGGTGATCAGGGGCAGCCCCGCGGGACCGGCCAGCCCGGGCACGAGCCGTTCGCCATCCGTGCCCTCGATCACGAGCGGGCGTTGCCAGGCAGGGATCGTCTCCGCGAAGAGGTCCGCGACGAAGTCCGAGCCGATGCCGACGTGGTCCTCCCCCGCGACGCGGGCGATGTGGACGAGGTGGTCGACGACGTCGTCGATCGTGGCGTCACCATCGGTCAGATAGCCGGCGTAGAGGTTCAGGCAGATCACCCCGCCGGTGGCGGCGATCGCCTCGAGCTGGCCGTCCGTCAGATTGCGGTGGTGCTCGCGCAACGCGAACGCCGCCGAGTGACTCGCGATGACCGGCCGGTCCGTGAGTTCCAGGACGTGCGCGACGCCCGCCGGGTTGAGGTGGGACACGTCGACGAGCACGCCGAGCCGGTCGAGCACCGCGATCGCGGCGACCCCGGCCCGGGTGAGCCTGCTGCCGGTGTCCTGTTCGGACGATCCGTCCGCCAGCGCGGTGCGGCCGAAGTGGGTCAAAGAAACCATGCGCACGCCGAGCCGGCTGAAGGTCTCGAGGAGTTCCACGTCCTCATCGATCTGCGCGCAGCCCTCCAGCGCGAGCACGAGCGCGATGCGCCCGGCGGCGAGCGCCTCGTCGATGTCGGCACCCGATCCGCACAGCGCGACTACGTCAGCGTTCTCCTCGGCGATTCGGTACGCGGCCTCGATCATCCGGAGCGTGCGCCGCAGCGCCCCCTCCGGCCGGAACTCGCGGTCGACCATAATCGGCAGCACTTGGACGTTCACCCCGCCCGCGGCCAGCTGCGGGTACCAGTGCTCGCGGAAGTAGCTCGCCCAGCGGTCTGGGCCGCGCATGGCGACCAGCGCCAGCAGGTCGTTGTGCGCGTCGCCCACCACCATCCGCTCGTGCAGGTCGTTCAAAGGAACTCCTCCAACCCTCAACGTGCGACGAGGGAACTCACCAGCCGGCCCGTCACCGGGCCGAGCGTCATGCCCAATGTGCCGTGGCCGGTGGCCGCGACGACGTTCTCGCCGATCCGGCCGACGCACGGGATGCCGGACGGCGTCATGGGGCGCGCGCCCCGCCACGGCGTCCCCGCGGTGTCGCGGGCTGGCAACGTGGGCACGACGGACCGGACGGCCGAATCGAGCCGCCGGACGGCGTCGGCCGACGGCTCGTCGTGCGCCGTGCCCCCGAACTCCATCCCGGTGGTCAACCGCACCGAACGCTCCCGGGAGCCGATCACGATGTGGGCTTCCTCCAGCATCACCGAATGCCGCAGCAGCGGACCGTCGGTGGGATAGGTGAGACTCAGCCCGTAGCCGGGCCGCACCGGCAGCCGGGCACCGAAGAACCGTCCGACCCGCGCACCGGCCGCGCCCGCCGCAACGACGAACCAGCGGGCCGTGACCGTGCCGCAGTCGGTGGTGACCGCGTCGACGCGGCCGTTCCTGTGCCGGGCACCGACCACGGTCTCGGCCCGGAACCGCACGCCGTGCGCGCGGGCGGCGCCGCCGATGGCCAGCGTCGTCCGTGCGGGATCGAGGCTGTGGTCCCGGGGAAAGCCGACCGCGCCCGCGAAATCCGTGCGCAAGCCCGGTTCGGCGTCCCGCAGGGCGCGCGGACCCAGGAGTTCGAACTCCGCACCGAGGTCGCGCAGGGTCCGCAGCAGCCGATGCTGCTGCCGGAGTGCGGTCGTGCTGCGAAAGACGCGCAACGAACCCGTCGATCGCAGGTGCAGGTCGATTCCCTCCGTCTCGGCCAGTTCGCGGTAGAGGCGCAGGCTTTTCTCGGCCAACAGGTACAGCAGCCGGGTGGTCCGCGAAGTCCGTCCGGGACGTGCTTCGACCATCAGGTGCGCGAACCACGGCACCAAGTCCGGTGACAGCGGCCGGCGGAAGCTGACGGCGCTTTCCCGTCGTGCCAGCGCGGTGAGCCACGCGCCCACGGTGGCCGGGTTCGCGAACGGCACGGATTGGCTGGGTACCAGCATTCCCGCGTTTCCCGCGGAGGCGCCCGTCCCGGGCGCCGGGTCGAGCACGACGACGTCCACGCCTTTTCTCGCGAGGTACAAAGCGATGCAGCTGCCGATGATCCCGCCGCCGATGACGGCGACTTCCGTGTGCGTCGCACCCACCGCTCTCCGCCTTTCGGTCGGGCCTGAGCGTCGTCCCACGTCACGACTGTAGGCGCGAAGTGGTAGTTACCCACAAGGTCGCTTGGTATCGAAAAGAAAATACTGGGAGACAGCTGCGGCGCCCCACCTCCGGTCGCTGCTTTCACTGGATTAGCGCCAAGTTGAGTGCCCGTCGGTGGCGAAAAGGCCTCCGTTGGTCGAAGTCACCGGCTTCGACGACGTCGGTGCACTACTGGCGGGCCCGTCCTGACGCCAGCTGCGCAGTCACCTCGTAGCCCAGCGGCGAAAGCGCCCAGTACTGGCTGCACGCTTGACCGAACTCGAGAACCGAGGCGAAGCTGACGTGCTCGAAGTCGTCGTGGTGATGCGGCGACAGGGCTAGGGCTTTGCACTCGGGTTCAGAGGCGGGAACAGCTGGACCGCATTCGATCGATCGACTCCCGACAGCCTGCTGCAAAATCTCCTTGGAGCGCGACGAGGCGGACGCGCGACCCAGACCCTGTGCAGCCGCTGAAACTCACAAAAGTCAACGTTGATGATGGAGAGGTGGCCCGTTGATGCCCGATGTCCGGCTCACCGGCGTGACGAGACATCCGTCGGCTGGCACCCGCGCACCCAGTCAGGCGCTTCCCCCTCCCACCCGGCCTCCGGCCGGTCCGGTGCTGGCCCGGGTGATCAGCATCGGCGCCGTCGTGCTCTCGTCCTTGACCTCCTCCCCTTCGATCAGCCGTTTCAGCATCGACACGGCCAACGCACCGTGGTCCCCCACCGGACGCCGCACGGCGGTCAGTGCGGGACGCACCAACCGGCACAGCACCGAGTCGTCCCAGGCCACGAGGGACACGTCGCCGGGAACCGAGAGCCCGAGTTCCTGGGCGACGCCCAGCCCGGCGACCGCCATGACGTCGTTGTCGAAGACGAGCGCGGAAGGTGGCCGAGCGGACACAAGGACGCGGCGAGCGGCGCTTGCCCCTCTCTCGTCGGTGTAGTCGGTGTGGACGGTGCGCGCATCGGTCAGGCCGAGCCGCCGCGCCGCCGCGGTGAACGCTTCGGACCGGACGTGGGTGTGCAGGAACTCCGGCGGCCCGGCCACCCGCACCACCCGGCGGTGTCCCAGTGCCGCCAGGTAGTCGAGCACCTCCTCGACCGCGCCGGCGTCGTCGACCCAGGCCGAGGGCAGGCCGTCACGAGCGAGCGGACCACCCACGACCACCGTCGGCATGCCCCGGCCGGTCAGGAAGCCGAGACGTTCGTCCTCGACCCGGAGGTCGACGAGCAGGACACCGTCGACCCGGCGTTCAGCGTGCCAGCGGCGGTAGATCCCCAGTTCACTGTCGTGATCCGGGGCGGCTTGAAGCAACAGCGAGGTCGGCCCGGAGCCAAGCTCGTTCTGGATGCCCGCGATGAGCCGCATGAAGAACGGTTCGACGCCGAGGACGTCCGCCGGCCGGTCGATGACCATGCCGATCGCGCCGGCCTTGCCGTCCGACAACGCCCGCGCCGCGCTGCTGGGTCCCCAACCGAGCCGGTCCGCGATGGCAAGGATCCGCATCCGGGTTGCGTCGGAAACGCCGGGGCGGCCGTTGAGTGCGTACGAGACGGCACCCTTCGACACGCCGGCCTCCTTGGCGATGTCGGTAATCGTCGGACGCTTCATCACACCTCCGCGGAACGGTTCATCCCGATCAGCCCAGATGAGCCCGGAAACCCGCGCCGTAGGCGGTCGGCGAGCCGTTGTAATCGGTGATCAACGACGGACCCGATTTGCAGTCCCAGGTGTTCCAGGTCCAGCCGAGGTAGCTGATCGACCGGCTGTCGAGCCAGCTGATGAGGGTGTCGATGTAGCCGTGCCCGCAGTCGTTCTCGCCGATCTCCCCGACTACGAGCGGCACCTGCGCGGCGACCGGGGCGATCTGGGAATCCCAGCAGCTCGCCGTCACGCAGTAGTTGAAGTTGTAGGAGTGCCAGGAGGCGCCAAGGTTGTTCATCGAGTCGGCCGGGCGGTAGGCAAGCCACTGGGAGAGGTCGTTCGCGTAGCTGATGCCGCCGACCATGACGAAGTTGTTCGCCCCGGTCGAACGGACCGCCTGCACCAACGAGGCCATGCCCGCTACGGGGTACGAGAAGCCCGGGCAGGCCGAACCACCGTCACGCCAGCACTTCCAGGCCTGGGTGTAGTCACTGACGACCGAATTGGGGAAGGGCTCGTTGAAGAGGTCGAAAAGGACTCCGGAAGCCGACTTGAAGCGGGCCGCGACCGACTTCCAGAAGTCGGGTGTGTGCGTGCTGTTCGGCATCGGTTTCTGGCAGGCGGCGCCATTGCCCGAGCACGTGGACCCATTCCCGGTGTAGACACCGTCGCTCCAGTGGAGTTCCAGGATCACGCTTTGTCCCTTGCTCCGCAGCAGCGACACGTAGTTCGCGATCGCCGAGCGGTAGTTCTCGCCGCTGTAGGCGCTGTTGACGCCGTTGAGGCCCAGCCAGCAGTCCTCGTTCAGCGGCACCCGCACCACGTTGGTGTGCCAGCTCTGGATGGCCGTCACCGAGGCGGAGTCGGAAGGCCCGTCGAAGATCCCGCGGTTTTGCACACACATGAACTCCGTGCCGGACCGGTTCACCCCGCGCAGCCGGCCCAGTGCTTCGGTGGCGGCCGTCTGCGCACCGGCCGGCGCGACCGCCATCGCCCCGAGGAACAGCAGGACGGCTAGGACCGCTCCCCACCTCGTGTTCGCCTTGCTCATCTCCGACCTCCTTGTCGGCCCGATCAGCTTAACCGGATAAGCTCGTGATGGGTGAGCTGCCAGGAGTCGAGGGATCGGCCGAATGGAGCTTCTCGGTTTACCCTGAGATGCAGGGAAACTAACGGATATCCGGCACGCTCACGACATCAGTCACGCATACTTAACCAATTAAGTCAAAGCCGCAGCTGTACAACGCGTGCGGTGGTTCAACGCCGGACCGCCGCGGTCATGGCCTTGGCGTGAGCGCTGAGCAGCTGTGCGGTGCTGTTCACCGGGTTGGCCGGCTCGTTGTCCCAATAGATCCGATAGCCGTCGTAGTCGGGGTAGTACGAGCCGTCGTCGACCCTCGAGGTCAGCAGCCAGAACTGGTCACCCGCACCACCACCGGCGAGGACCGCGCCGGTCCAGGCGCGATAGCCCGCGTCGCGGGCAGCGGTGTCGGCCACGCCACGGGCTGCATCGATCGCCAAGCCGTACTCCTCGATCACCACGGGCTTGCCCAGCCGCTTGCCTGCTTCGAGGTGATCGGTGATCCACTTCGTGCCCCAGACAACGGGATCCACACCGGGCTTGGCCGCCGGGTTTTCGCCCCAGCCCTGCGGATACAGGTGCACGGTGCCGTAATCAACGGCGGGAAGCGCTGTCAACTCCCGCCACCGGCAACCCTCGTAATCCGAGTACGGGTAGTCGGCGTTGCCTGACTCACCGAAGAAGCCTTCGTCGCCGACAGCGACCAGCTGGCGGGGTGCCTGGCGCTTGAGGAAGGCGCTCATCTCGGCCGCCCAGGCGAGCAGCCGCGCGCCGCTCTTTTCACTGCGGCTGCGCGGTTCGTTCGCCAGCTCGAACGTCATGATCGTGGGGTCTTCGTTGTAGCGCAGGCCGGTGTAGGGATTTCGCCGATGCGTCACGTATTTCAGGTACGCCTTATAGCAGTCCTTGATGGCCGGGGTGTTGTAGAACAGATCGTGGTTGACTGCGGTGCCGTAGCCGTCGTCGGGCAGGTTGAGGAACCAGTTGACGTACTGCGCCATGCCGCCGTAGTCCGGCCAGTTGTTCGTCAGCGCCAGTACCAGCCGCAGTCCGAGCTGCCCCGCCTTGGCCACGGCGTAATCGAGCGAGTCGAAAGCCCGTTCGTCGTAGACGTAGGGTCTGGGCTGCAGCGGTTTCGGTTGACTTTCACCGTCGGCGAAAGCCCAGGCGCGGACGACCGGAAGACCCATCGCGGCGGCGTCGTCCAGCGCGTTGTCGATCATGTAGTGCGACTGCTGGTGCAGGTAGTAGCAGTTGGTGCCGCCGAAGCGGAAGGACGCGCGGCCGATCCGGAATCCGTCGCTATGTGTGGTTACGAACGACGATTTCCCGCCGGAGCCGCTTGTTCCGGCGATCGCGGGAGACGCGCCGAGCGTGGCGAACGCGGCAACCAATCCGGCGATGAGACTTCGCCGGCTAGGGCCTGTATCGAAGTCACCTCCAGCAAGTTGAGCTGAAGTTGGCACTGCTGGGCGTGTCGGTGCTCGACATAGGTGAGGTCTCCGGTAGGTGGTTCGTCGACCAAGAAGAACCTGAACACCAC
>JAEBEK010000022.1:0-145391 GCA_049998055.1 Amycolatopsis sp. cmx-4-37
AACACCCGCCGGGGTCGTTGACGGGCACGCGGTTTCTTCTTGGCCATGGGTTCCATGATGAGCGACATCCCTTCTCAGGGGCTTGCGTCCCTGATGAGAGGTGTCCGCCAAACCGGGTCAAGCCCACCCTCGATGCGACATTCACGGACCTACTTCTCGCTGTCCAGGTGATCGAGCTGGGCGGCGGCGTAGCGGTCGCCCGCCGCGGCCCCGGCCGGGACGGCGGCCTCGATTTCCGCCAGGTCACCGGGCGTGAGTTCGAGGTCGGCGCCCAGGGACTCGGCCAGCCGGGCGCGGGTGCGGGCGCCCACCAGCGGGACGATGTCCTCGCCCTGCGCGGCGACCCACCCGATGGCGAGCTGCGCGGTCGTGACGCCCTTGCCCGCGGCGAGCTTGCCCAGCGCGTCGGTCAACGCCAGGTTGCGGTCGAGGTTCTCGCCCTGGAACCGGGGGCTGTGGCCGCGGAAGTCGCCCGCGGTCAGTTCCCGTGACGGCGCCCAGTGCCCGCTGAGCAGGCCGCGCGAGAGGACGCCGTACGCCGTGACGCCGATGCCCAGCTCACGCGCGACCGGCAGGATGTCGGCTTCGATCCCGCGGGACAGCAGCGAGTACTCGATCTGCAGGTCGGAGATCGGGTGCACGGCGGCGGCACGCCGGAGCGTCTCGGCGCCGACCTCGGACAGGCCGATGTGGCGGACGTAGCCCGCCCGGACCAGCTCGGCCAGCGCACCGACCTGGTCTTCGATCGGCACGGCCGGGTCGAGCCGGGCCGGGCGGTAGACGTCGACGTGGTCGGTGCCGAGGCGGCGCAGGCTGTAGGCGAGGAAGTTCTTGACGGCTTCCGGGCGGCTGTCGTTGCCGAGCCAGGCGCCGTCCGGGCCGCGCAGCGCGCCGAACTTGACGCTGATCACCGCCTTGTCGCGGTGGCGGCCGCGCAGGGCGTCGCGCAGCAGCAGTTCGTTGTGGCCCATGCCGTAGAAGTCACCGGTGTCGAGCAGGGTGACGCCGGCGTCGAGGGCGGCGTGGATCGTCGCGACCGACTCGGTCTCGTCGGCCGGGCCGTAGAGGTCGGACATGCCCATCAGGCCGAGGCCGAGGGCGCTGACGGCCGGACCGGTCCGGCCGAGGGTGCGGGTGCGCATGGGTTCTCCTGTTTCCGTTGATATCTGATCTAACGTATCACCGATACCGAACGGCTGCTACTCGGGATTTGTTATCATTGGAACCATGGCGACGAAGACAGCGGTGGACACCCGCGAGCGGATCCTCGAAGCGGCGGCCGCGCTGCTGGTGGCGGAGGGGCGCGACGGCCTCTCGACCCGCGCGGTGAGCGCGGCCGCAGGCGTTCAGCCGCCGGCCCTCTACCGGCTTTTCGGCGACAAGGACGGCCTGCTCGACGCGGTCGCCGCGTACGGGTTCGACGAGTACCTGACCGGCAAGCGCGCGCTGGGCTCCACCGGTGACGCGGTCGAGGACCTGCGGCGCGGCTGGGACCTGCACATCGAGTTCGGGCTGTCGCGCCCGGAGTTCTACGTGCTCATGTACGGCGACGCGCGCCCGGGTCGCACCTCGCCGGCCGCCCGGGAAGCGGAGGCGATGCTGCGGAGCATCGTCGAGCGCGTCGCGGAGGCGGGCCGGCTTCGCGTGAGTGTCGAACGCGCGGC
Source organism: Amycolatopsis sp. cmx-4-37 (assembly GCA_049998055.1). Taxonomy (GTDB): domain Bacteria; phylum Actinomycetota; class Actinomycetes; order Mycobacteriales; family Pseudonocardiaceae; genus Amycolatopsis. Next base: position 1,665 of record JAEBEK010000022.1, read on the forward strand.
GCGGCTGGTGCACGCGACGGGCATGGGCGTGGTGCTGAACCTGATCGCGACGCCGGAGGGGGAGCGGGACCCCGAGTTGTCGGCGACGGCTCGCGAGACGGTGCTGAGCCGGATCCTCACCGGCACCGAGGAACCGGCGGGGTCGGACCTGCCGGAGCGGGCGATCGCGTTGCGCGCCGGTCTTGCCGGTGCGGCGGTGCTGACCGACGCCGAGCGGATCCTGCTCGCGGAGTGGCTGGACCGCATCGCCGACGCCTGATCCCGGCCCGAGCGCTCGCCGGACGTCATGAACGAGTCGTTCATGACGCTGGACGACAGGAAAGAGTCGTTCATGACGTCGCCAACCCCTGCCGAACGGCGCGAATGACTCATTCGCGACACCCCACTCCGTGCGCGGCCGTGACCTTGCCGAGGCCCTGACGTCCGGCGAAGTGCGCGACTCTTTCATGGCGTTCGGCCCAGCGCTGGATCGATCCAGGCCGATCGGACATTGCCTGTCACCGGGACGTGGCCCAATATGTTGCCGCTCGCAACATATTGACGACAACGCCGTCGGAGGGTCTCGATGATCAGGTGGAAAGCGGTCCTGGCCTGCGCTGGAGCGGGAGTCCTGCTGGCCGGCGCGCTGCCCGGCCCGGCATTGGCGAGCGGCACCGCGACCGACTGCTGCGGCGGTGGCGCGTCCTGGGCGACCGGCAACAAGTCCGCCCTCGGGACCTCGACGACGACCGCGAGCCCGGTGTGGTTCACCGTCGCCGACGGCGTCACGTCCGAGGTCTTCTACCCGCGCGCCGACGTCCCGAACCTGCAGGACATGCAGTTCGTCGTCACCGACGGCAGCAGCTTCGTGGACCTGGAGCGCGACGCCACGAACCACGTCGTGACCATGCCCGACGAGAAGGCCCTGCAGTACACCGTCACCAACACCGCCAAGAGCGGGAAGTACCGCATCACGACCGACTACGTCACCGACCCGGCTCGCTCGACCCTTATGAGAAACACCCGGTTCCAGTCCCTCGACGGCGGCAGCTATCGGCTCTACCTCCTGGCCAACCCGTCCATGGCCGGCGGCGGCGCGAACGACAACGCCTGGTGGGACGGCACCGGCCTCCTCGCCGGCGGAACCGAGACGCTGTTCGGCGGGGCGGCCACCACGGTCGTCTCCGCGCTGCGCGTCTCGACCGGCTTCACCGCGCACGACAACGGCTACAGCGGCGCGGGCAGCGACTGCCTGGTCGACCTCCGGGCCGACAAGACCCTGAACAACCAGTTCGACACCGTCTCCGGCCCGGGCAACGTCGTCCAGTGTGGACAGATTCCGGTCGGCACGGACACGACGTTCACGACGGCGCTCGGTTACGGCGCCACCGCGGCGGCCGCGACCTCAGCGGCGACCGGGTCGCTGGGCAGCGGGTTCAGCGCCGTCGCCACGAGCTACCGGTCCGGCTGGAACTCGTATGTGGGCGGTCTGAAACCCGCGCCCGCCGGCGTTTCCGGGGACACCCAGCGGCGGCGCTCCTACTACGTCGCGGCGATGGCGCTCAAGACCGCCGAGGACAAGCAGCACCCGGGCGCGAGCGTCGCGGGCCTCGCGACGCCGTGGGGCAACTTCACCAACGGTGACCAGCTCAACGACGGCTACCACCGTGTCTGGGGCCGCGACCTCTACCAGCAGGCGACCGGCCTGCTGGCCGCCGGCGACAGCGCGCAGGCCAAGCGGATGGCCCAGTTCCTCTGGAACTCCCAGTGGATCGGCAGCCCGACCGCGGGCGACGGAATGACGTACCCGGCAGGTTCCTTTCCGCGCTACAGCCCGGTTTCCGGCATCGCGGGCGCCAGCGCCCAGCAGCTCGGCTGCTGCGAACAGCTCGACCAGGACGCCGACGCGATCCTCCTGGCCTGGCTGACCGGCCTCACCGACTCCTCGACCTACGCCAAGGTCAAGACGACGGCGAACCACCTCGTCGCGACCGGCCCGGACACCACCGAGCGGTGGGAAGAGCAGTACGGCAAGTCGCCGTCGTCGGTGGCCGCCGAGATCGCCGGATTGATCGCGGCCGGGGCGATCGCGCGAGCCAACGGCGACACCGCGAGCGCGACGTCGTGGGAGTCCACAGCGGACTCCTGGCGCACCTCCCTGGCCGGGTGGACCGTCACGACGTCCGGCTACTGGGGCGGCCACACCTACTACGAACGCCTCGACCGCAGTGGCAACCCGAACGACACGGGCACGATCTGTTTCGACGAAGGCTGCTTCTACGAGCACGACGTCACCGACTTCGGCTTCCTCGACCTGGTCCGGCTCGGCATCCGCCCGGCGAACGACCCGGCGATCGCGAACTCGGTCGCGCCGACGGCCGCCGCGTCCGACGGCAACGCGGCGATGCAGGTGACGCTGCCCAACGGCGACGTCTACTTCCACCGCTACCCGCACGACAACTACGGCGAGAACACCTCGACCTGCAACGGCTGGCCCGCGGGCGGCAGTCAGCGGTTCGGGCGGCTGTGGCCGGTCCTGTCGGGGGAGCGGGGACAGTACGAGCTCGCCAACGGCCGCTCGGCGGCGGTGTACCTCAAGTCCATGGCGGACTCGGCCAACGACGGGTACTTCGTGCCCGAGCAGGTCTGGGACCGCGCGGACGTCGGCTGCTTCGGCCTGGGCCGCCCGACGGGCAGCGCGGGTCCGCTGATGTGGGCCGAGGGCCAGTACCTGCGGCTCGCGCAGAGCATGGACGCGGGCCACAACCTCGACACGCCGTCGATCGTCAAGGCCCGTTACCCCTTCTGAGTGCTCAGCTTCCGGGCCCGGGTCAGCAGCTTTTCGACCCGGGCCCGCAGCTGCGGGGTGTCGTGGCCGAGGTCCGGCAGCAGCTTGGTGTAGTCGGTCACGAGACTCCGGTACCCCTGCGCGAACTTGCTCCGGCTCTTCTGCCGGGCGTACCGCTGGTCCAGGTCGATGATCCGCTGGGCCAGCACGGCCGCGGCCGCCGCCAGCTCGGTCCGCTCGTCGGCTTCGGCCTCGCGGCGTTCTTTTCGCGCCACCGCGATCCGCCCGGCCCGGCGCGCGGCGAGGTAGAGCGCCAGCGACCCCAGGACCACCGCCGCGACCGCGGCCGTGGCGATCAGGTAGCGCGGCAGCGACGGGCTGACCGTCCGGCTGCCGTCCGGGATCGCTCCGGTCCGCACCAGCAGGTCGTAGTTGACGACCATGACCTTCAGCGCGTCCACCGGCCGGTCGGCGAAGCCGTCGATGCCGTTGCCGATCATCGACTCGGCGACGACCGCCTTGCCGAAGTTCTCGTCGTCCCCGCCGGGCAACCGGGAACAGCCGTACTTCTCGTAGTCGTCGCCGTCGCGGCTGAGCATCACGGCGAGGGTGCCGTCGACCGCGCCACCGAGGCTGTCGCACGCGTCGCTCAGGTCCGCGCCCGGCTCGAGGAACGCCACGACCAGCCGCCGGTTGCCGATCACGCGCTCGGCGGCCGGCTGGTCGAGCGGGACCCCGGGCGCGACGTACACCGACGCCGACCGCAGCTGCCGCGCGACGGGTGAGTCGAACACACCCGCCGACCACACCGCCCAGCCCGCCAGCACCAGGCAGCCGAGCACCGCGACCCCGAACGCCGAGCCGAAGAACCGCTTCACATGAGCCTCCCGCGCAGGTACTCGGCCGGCCGGTACTCCGGGCGGCCCAGCACATCGGCCGTGGTGGCGAGATCCGCCTCGGCCGCGTCGAGCAGGCCGTGCACGTGGTTGTCGGGGAGCTTCCCGGTGAACGCCTCCCTGGCCGCCGTCAGCTGCGTGATCCCCCGGGTCAGCGCCGCGGCCGAAGCGCCGCCGGTGAGCCCCGAGACCTCGACGGCGAGCGCGGTCAGGCCGGCCAAGCGGGCCGGCACGCCGGCCCCGGAGGGGCGGTCCGGCCGGACCACCCGGCGGGCCGAGAGACCGAGGAACCCGACCGCGCAGGCGGCGAACAGCCACGGCAGCACGGGCAGCGCGACCCGCAGCGGGTCGAACGGGGTGTAGGGCAGCGGGCGGTCGAACAGCCCGGCGTAGCGGATGGCCGTGACGCGGTCGAGCCACGCGCCCAGGACGTTGCGTTGCGGGTAGGCGTACGTGCTGAGCCGGTCGGCGAACTGGCCGTAGAAGCTCGCCGTCACGACTTCCGAGAAGGCGGCGGCCGACGGGCCGTCGTACTCGACCCACTGGCCGTACATCGCCACGATCGGCCGGCCGGGGAACTCCTTCGCCAGCGCCGGTCCGAAGTGGACCAAGGGCTGCCCGGCCGGCTGCTGCGGCAGAGCCACGTACAACGGCTGCGCGCCGGGAAACGCGGCGGTGGTCGCGGGCGCGTCCTCCAGTGTCGCTCCGGGCGCGATGAACCGGCCCGTGCTCCGCAGCCGCGCGGCGACGTCGGCCAGTTCACCGGCGGTCGGGTCGCGGCGGGCGAGCGCGGGCTGGTCCGGGGCGTCCGGCTGGTGGTTGAGGTGCGCGGCCAGGGTGGTCAGCGACTCCGTGACGTCGCCGGTGGCGAACTCGTGGATCCACTCGGCCGCACGGTCGGGCGAGGCCTGCAACGCCCCGCCGGTGACCTCGGTGCCGATCACCTGGACGGTCGCGTCCTCGACGTTCTTCACCCGGTCGCGGGCGTCTTCCGGGAGCCCGGGCGGGGCCACGATCACGCGGATCCCGGCGCGGCCGGCCGCGGCCTGCACAGCCTGGTCGTCCCAGGTCGCGATCGCGCCGGGCAGCCGCACGACGGCGGAGTCCTTGACCATCGCCGTCAGCTGCTCGGCCGACGGCACGGTCGCGCCGCTCAACTCGCCGGCCGAACCTTCCGGGATGGGATCTTTCGCCGCCGGCGCCTGGCCGTAGCTGACGTCGGTGCTCTGCCTCTGCACGAGGAGGAACGTCACCAGCAGGGCGACGGCCACCGCGAGCAGAACCCAGCGAATCCGGTCAGTCACGAGCCGCCTCCCGCCAGAGCGCGTCGGCGCGGCGCGCGTGCTCCTCGGCCGCGTGGGCCGCTCGTTCGCCGCCGTGGGCGGCCGCGATGGTCTCGGCCCGGGTCAGCAGCTGCTCGGCTTCGAGCAGGGGAGCGGCGGCCGCGTCCCGGCTCACGGCCGCGCTGTCGATCGCCGCCCGCGCGGCCGACCAGGCGGTCCGCCGGCGCAGGTCCCGGTCCCGCCGCCAGGGAACCGCCACGACCCCGGCCCCGGCGGCGACGATCACCACCGCGCCGAGCACCCACACAAGCCACGTCATCCGGCCACCTTCGCACTTCGAACCTTCGGCGAGGAGGTCATTCTGGCGGCCGAAGCCCGGAAGTGTGACAACGTTGCCGCATTGTGTCCCAGTCGATCACCGGACCAAGCGGACAGTCTTCGCGGCGGGGACGAACGTCGCCGTCTGGCCACGGGTGAGCGCGACGCTGTCCGTCTCGAGGCCGTCGCCGAACGCGACCAGGCGGTCGGATTCGACCTCGACCGTCAGCGGCGTCGACGTCAGATCCCCTTCCGTGCACGTGGTTCCGGTCGTCGGCGACGGCCACGCCTCGCGCACGAACCAGACCAGCCGGGCCTCACCGGGCGCGGGCAGCCGGAGCCCGCTCCCGCGCTCCCGCCACACCGACCCGCACCAGCCGGTCGCCCCGGTGCCCGTCCCGACCAGGATGCCCGACGACGCCTGGCGTTCCGCCGGGCCGCCGCGGGCCCCCAGCCGGTAACGGGCCGTCTGGTGCCCGGCGTGACCCAGGTAGATCTCGTTCAGCGCCAGGAGCCGCTGGCCGTCGTCCGCGGTGAGCTCGGCCATCGTGCGGTGCTCGACGTCGCCGGTGGACCGGACCAGATCCGCGACGGCGGCGGGCGGGTGCTTGACGAGGACGCCGGGCGCGCCGGGCGTCACGCCGATCACCGGCTGGCCGTCGAGGTACTTGGCTACGTTGGCGATCAGCCCGTCCTGGCCGACCACCACGACGACGTCCTCCGGGGTGAACAGGAACCGGTCGAGGTCCGCCCGCTCGACCTCACCGCGGCGCCAGTCGAGGGGGATCGCCGCCGAGGCCGCGGCGAGCGCCGCGCGCACGGCGGCGTCCGCCTCGGTCACCTCCGCCAGGTCGCGCCCGCGCGTGCGCAGGAAGAACTCCGCTTGGCCGCGGGTGCCGTGCCGCGCGAGCAGCTCGGCCAGCTCGGTGCGCCGGTGCACCAGCACGACGCGCGGGGCGAGGCTCACGACCGCACGCCCAGCTTCGTCAGCAGCGGCGTGAGCAGATCCGGCGTCAGGACCAGGCTGTCGATCTGCGGCAGGTTGCCGGCCAGCTCCTTCAGCGCCAGCCCGGTCAGGACGCCCTCGGGCAGATCGCGGTACGCCGCGAGCCGGGCCGCCTCACCGGCCGCCTCCGCTTCGCCGAGCGCCCGCTTGCCGTCGGCTTCCACGAGCGTCAGACGCTCCCGGCGCGACGCCTGCGCTTCGGTCTCGATCCGGTTCGCCGCGGCGGCCTCTTCGGCCTGGCGACGGGCGTTCGCGCCGCGCTGGGTGACCAGCTGCTCTTCGCGGCGGGCCAGCTCGATCTGGTTCTGCAGCTCGTTTTCCCCGATCGCGCGTTCGCGTTCGACGGCCAGCGCGCGTCGCTCGAAGGTCGCCCGGTCGGCCTCCTGCTGCACCTTCTCCCGCGCGGTCGTCTGCAGCGCCTTCTCGACCTCCGGCTCGGCCCGGATGGCGACGACGCGGACGTCGAGCACGGCCGAGCCGGTCTGCGCGAGCCGGGTGTCCTCCTCGGCGAGGCCGGCGCGGATCCGGTCGCGGACCGCCCGGACGCCGTCGACCAGCGCGGTCTCCAGGGAGGTGCGGGTCAGGACCTCGACGGCGTACTGCTGGACGTTCTCGGTGAGCAGTCCGCTGATCTGGGCGAGGGGATCGCTTCTCCAGCGTCCCGTGTCCGGGTCGATGGAAAAGTCGATCCGCTGCGCGGCCAGCGCCGGGTCCTCGATCCGGAAGGTCAGCGCGAGCTGCACGGTGACGTCCTGGAAGTCGGCCGTGCGGGCGTGGAAGAGCAACGGCAGCTCGCGGTCGTCGACCGGGACCTCCGAGACGACCGCGGTCAGCGGCCGGTACCAGAACGACAGCCCGACGCCGTCGTGCGCGAGCCGGCCGCGGCGGTAGTGGCGGATGTGCACGGTGGGTGCGCCACGCAGGTGCCGGAACCCGAAGCGGCGGTCGATGTCGGCCATGAGCCCTCCTCTTGTCGTCTTATCGTCGAGGTGACGATATGCGGACGACGCCCTAATCGTCAAGCTGACGATTAGCGGGTATGGTGGTGGCATGGGTCACCCGCCGTTCGCCGTCACCGTCGACCTCGTCGTCCTTACGCTGACCGGGGACGAGCTGTGCGCCCTGGTCGTGCGCCGGGGGATCGAGCCCTACCGGGGGGAGTGGGCGCTGCCCGGCGGATTCGTCCGGGAAGACGAGGACCTCTCGGACGCGGCGCGGCGGGAACTGGCGGAAGAGACGGGACTGACGCCCGGGACCGTCCACATCGAACAGCTCGCCGGCTACGGCGCCCCGGACCGGGACCCGCGGATGCGGGTGGTGACGGTCGCCTACCTGGCGCTGGCCCCGGACCTGCCGGTGCCGCGCGCGGGCACGGACGCGGCGGAGGCCCGCTGGATCCCGGTGCGGTCCCACGAGCACCTGGCGTTCGACCACGACCGGATCCTCGCCGACGGCCTCGAGCGCGCCCGCGCGAAACTCGAGTATTCGCCGCTGGCGACGGCGTTCTGCGCCCCGGAGTTCACGGTCGCCGAGCTGCGGCGGGTGTACGAGCTGGTCTGGGACACACGCCTGGACCCGCGGAACTTCCACCGCAAGGTGACCGGCGCCCAGGGACTGCTGGAGCCGACCGGCCGCACGACCACGCGCGACGGCGGCCGCCCGGCTCAGCTGTACCGGCGGGGGAAGGCGGAACTGCTGTACCCGCCCATGTTGCGGGGGTGACAGAGCGCCCCAATGTGGCCTTCGGTGCGTCAGACGCAACCAAGGCCACATTGGGGTGCTGGGTCAGGCGGCGCGAGCGGGGACCAGGCGCCGCGCGGCCGTGACCAGCGGCAGCAGCCGCGTGCCGAAGTTGCGGGCCGCCAGGCCGCCGCGCGTCGCCGGGATCAGCAGGGCCGCCGCCGTGGAGACGTTGCGCTGCTTGGGTTCCACCAGCTTCCGGTGCGCGCTCTCGTACCGGCCGAACGCCGACGCCGCGTCGCCCGGGGTCCGGCCCAGCTCCTCGGCCAGGGTGTACGCGCCGGCCATCGCCAGCGTCGAGCCGTCGCCGAACAGCGACACGCACGACGCCGCGTCGCCGGCCAGCGCGATCCGGCCCGACGCCCAGCCGTCCATCCGCACCCGGCTCACCGAGTCCAGGTACAGGTCGTCGGCCTCGCGCACGCGCTCCAGCAGCTCCGGCACGCGCCAGCCCGCACCGTCGTACGCCGCAGCGAGCATCCGCTTGTGCAGCGCCGAATCGCGGTGGTCGAACCCCGGCACGGCGTCGCCGCGGAACATGAACGCCGCGATCCCGGTGCCGCGCGCCGGGTGCACCGCGACGGCGCGGCCGGGCGAGTTGTAAATCACCAGCTCCGTGCGGTCGGCCGGCGGCTCGGCCAGCGGCAGCGTCGCGATGTAGACGCCCATGTGCTCGACGAACGCGTGCTCCGGCCCGAAGGCCAGCCGCCGCACGGCCGAGTGCAGCCCGTCCGCGCCGAGCACCAGGTCGAAGCGCCGCGGGGCACCGCGCTCGAACGTGACGTCGACGCCGCCGTCGTCCTGGTGGAGCGCGGTGATCGAGTCGTGGAAGACGAACTCGGTGTCCTCCCGGGCGGCTTCGTGCAGGATCGCCGCGAGGTCCGTGCGAGGCAGCTCGATGTCGCCGTCGACGCCCATCGTGACGCGGCCCGTCCGGCGGCCCGCGTCGTCGACGAACTTCAGCGACGTCACGGTGGTGGCCGCTTCGCGCAGCTTCGCGGTGATGCCCATCTTCTCGGCGACGCGGGACGCCGGCCCGCGGACGTCGACCGGGCTGCCGCTCGAGCGCAGCCCGGCGGCGCGCTCGACCACGGTCGGCCGGAAGCCCGCGCGGGCCAGCCAGTACGCCAGCGTCGGCCCGGCGACGCCCGCGCCGGAGATCAGTACGGTCTGCTCGGTCATGGTGCTACCCCCATCAAGAGTCCTGACCAGCGGTCAGTCCCGACCGTACGCTCCTGTCCATCGGTCAGGCAAGCGGTAGGCTCGGGCGATGACCGACGACACCCGCGCCCGGATCCTGCGCGCCGCGCTCGAGGAGTTCTCCGAACGCGGCTTCCACGCGACGTCGGTCCGGGAGCTGGCCGAACGCGTCGGCGTCACCAAGACCGCGGTGCTGTACCACTTCCCGGGCAAGGCCGACATCGTGACGGCGCTGGCCGAACCGCTCCTGGACGACCTCGAGGCGGCCATGACGAAGGCCGCGGACGCCGCCGACCCCCGCGCGGCGGCGATCGAAGGCCTCCTCGACGTGTGGCTCGGCCACCGCTACCTGCTGCGGATGAACCTGCGGGATCTCGGGCTGACCGCGTCGAAGGTGGTGTTCGAGCGGTTCCGCGACGGCATGCTCGCGGCGAACCACCTGGTGGCGGGCCCGGAGGCGGACCTGGCCGGCCGGGTCCGCGCGGCGCAGGCGATCGCGATGCTCAGCGACCCGGTGGTGCTGTTCGCCGACGCGCCGGTGGCCGAGCTGCGCGCCGCGGTCCTCGACGGCGTCGACCGGCTGTACGCGGTGCCGGAACCCGAGGCCGCGCCACGCGGCCGCCGCGGCCGGCCGACGGTGATGAGCCCGGAGACGATCGAAGCCGCTCGCCGCCTCTACGACGCGGGCCGCGCCCCGGCCGACATCGCCACGGCCCTCGGCGTCTCCCGCGCGACGATCTACCGGCACCTCCCGGGCGTCGAATAATGAGACGCATTAATGAGACTCACTGAGACGCGACTTCGATGTCGGGCAAGGCCGTGAGCTGGGCGGGAGTCAGCTTCGCAGCCGCCTCGAACACCTTCTGCTGGTGCTCCTTGATGCGCTCGTCCACCAGGCGGCTCAGCTCGAAGGCCAGCCGCCCGGTCTGCCGGACCGTGACGTCGTCCACGAGCGGCTGAACCGCCGACGTGATGACCACCCCCGAGGCCGCGCCGGTCGAAGATTGTGAGACGCCCACCGAGTAGGTCTCGCGCGGGTTGACCGGCCCGTCGATCGCGAAGTCGCGGATCCGGCCGAGCAACGCGTGCCACTCGGCGACCTCGCCCGGCACCTCGGTGGCCTTGACGTCGGCGACGGTCAGGCCCATGCCGCGGTCACCGGTGCGGAAGCAGCGCGCGTACGAGTTGAGCGCCGACACCCACAGCGCCTCGACGACCACCGCGTCGACCCGCGGGTGGGCCAGCTCGGCCACCAGCCGTTCGCAGCACTTGAGGGTGAACTGGAGGTCGTCGAAGATCGCCACGAGGTCGGCCAGGCCCAGCGCACCGGGTGTCGCCAGCTGCCGGGCGTTCGAAGGGGTCGTCGTGGAAGGGGTCATCCGGGATGCTCCTGTCCTGCGGCCGTCCGGACCCTCAACGACACCGCATCCGGGAGCGTCCCGGGGTCTCAATTTGCGACACCACCCGCCACGGGCCGCAGGAACAGGGTGAACGACGTCTTCTGCGGCACCAGCCGGTACCGCGGCAGCACCCCGGGTCCGCAGGCCGCCGTCCCGAGGCCGTGGTGCGCGACGTCCAGCGTCAGGTGCACCAGTGCGCCGGACTCCAGCTCGTCCGTGTGCCGGGCCGCCTCCAAGGCCGCCGCCGTCCAGCGGCGGGCCGTGAAGTCGAACGTCGGGTCGCCGTCGATGCGCAGGCCCGTGCCGTCCGGGTCCGTCAGGCGGGCCCAGCGCACGGCCGTGCGGTTGCCGTTCTCCTGGGGGAGGACGTACGGCGTCTGCAGGCCGTCGACGCTGCTCGAGAACCACCCGATCCGCACCGCCTGGCGGCTGTCCGGGTACGCCTCGCCGGGGCCGCCGCCGAACCATTCGGCCGTGCCGAAGGTGCCCGGGACCGCCATCGCCAGGCCGAGCCGGGGGAGCGTGCCGGGGAACTCGCCGTCGGGGGTCACGTCCACGCGCAGCCGCAGGCCGCCGTCGAAGGCCGTCCACGTGTAGTCCGCGAACAGCCCGAACGGCTTCGCCGGCGGGGCGGCGCGGGTGCGCACCACCAGTTCGTCCCCGTCGGCGTCGACGTCGATGACGCGGTGCTGCATCCGGTGCAGGCCCGCGTCGAGCCATTGCGACGCCTCGGACGGCCCGGGCGACGACCCGCGGTCGTTGTCGGTCGTCGCGCGCCAGACGTCGAGCCGGGGGCCTTGCAACGCCTGCCCGCCGAGCGACGTCAGCGTGCCCGTCACGGCGTCGAACTCGCCGGTACCGAGGATGAGCCGCCCGGACGTGCGGAACACCGGCCCGCGCATCGGAGGCAACGGCCGGGCCGGCGCCGCCGACAACGACAGCTGCCCCCAGCCGACCACGTGCCCGGCGGGTGCCCACGCGGTCGAGGAGGCCAGCGACGCCGAGATGGTCAGCCACGACTCGCCGCCGGTGGCCGGAAGTGAAGGGAGCGGGAGGGAGAAGCTCTGTCCTGAGTGGACGGCGGGAGCCTCGAGTACACCGTCCGCGACGGCGGTTCCCTCGTCCTCGAGAACCCAGGTGAACCTCAGGTGCCCGGTGTCGACGAAGTCGTAGTGGTTCTCGATCCGGACCCCGGCCGGGTCCGCGGAGATCCGGACCGGCTCGATGATCTTCGCGAACTCCGTCAACCCCGGCGACGGCGTCCGGTCCGGGAAAACCAGCCCGTCGATGACGAAGTTGCCGTCGTGGATGGACTCGCCGAAGTCGCCGCCGTAGGCGAAGTGGCCCGGAACGGCGATCCCGTGGTCGATCCACTCCCAGACGAACCCGCCCTGGCAGTTCGGGTACCGCTCGAACAGCTCGCGGTACTCCAGCAACCCGCCCGGTCCGTTGCCCATCGCGTGCGCGTACTCGCAGAGGATGAACGGCAGGTCCCGGCGTCGCTCGTTCGGGTCCTCCCGGAGGCCGATCCGCTCCACTTCGGACGGTGTGGCGTACATGCGGCTGTGGACGTCCACATAGGAGCAGTCGTGGTCGCCTTCGTAGTGCACCGGCCGCGTCGGGTCCCGGTGGCGCACCCACTCCGCCATCCGCGCCAGGTTGTCCCCGGTGTGGCTTTCGTTGCCCAGCGACCAGAGGATCACGCTCGGCCGGTTCTTGTCCCGCTCGACCGTGCGCCGCATCCGGTCGAGGTAGGCGTCCGTCCACATCGGCTCGGAGCTCGAGTTGCGGTCCCAGCCGAGCGGCCCGAAGCCGTGGGTCTCCAGGTCGCACTCGTCGACCACCCACAGGCCGTACTCATCGCACAGTTCGAGGAACGCGGGGTCCGGCGGGTAGTGGCTGGTCCGGACGGCGTTGACGTTGTGCCGCTTCATCAGCAGGACGTCGGCCAGCGCGGTCTCGCGCGAGACGACGCGCCCGGTGCGCGGGTCGTGCTCGTGCCGGTTCACCCCGCGCAGCAGCAGCCGCCGTCCGTTGACCTTGAGCTGACCGTCCTCGATGGTCACCGTCCGGAAACCGATCCGCACCGGCACGCGTTCGGCCACAGTGGACAGCGTCCCGTCGTACAGGCGCGGCGTCTCGGCGCTCCACGGCTCGACGGGCAGCTCCAGCGGCTCACCGGCCGGATGCCCCACGACGCCCAGCGAGGGGATGTCCAGCACGACGTCCGCGCCGGCCTCGACCCGGACCGTGCCCAGCCCGGTCGTGTGGTCGTAGTCCGCGCGGACCCAGTAGTCGCCGATGCCGCCCGCCGGCCGCGCCAGCAGCGTCACGGCCCGGAAGATCCCGGACAGCCACCACATGTCCTGGTCCTCGAGGTAGCTGCCGGCCGACCACTGGTGCACGCGGACCACGAGGACGTTGTCCCGCGGCTTCAGCAGCGGCCCGACCTCGAACTCCGACGGCAGCCGGCTGCCCTTCGTGACCCCGAGTTCGGTGCCGTTGAGCCAGATCCGGCCGCACGAATCGATCCCGTCGAAGCGCAGCAACGCCGACCCGGGCGGCCACCCAGGAGGCAGGTCGAACCGCAGCCGGTGGTCGCCGGTCGGGTTCTCCGACGGCACGTGCGGCGGATCGACCGGGAACGGGTAGTGCACGTTCGTGTAGGCGGGTTCGCCGTGGCCGTGCAGCTGCCACAGCGACGGCACCGGCAGCTCGTCCCACGTGGAATCGTCGGCTTCGACCGGGTCCGGGGCGGCCGCGAGGCTCGGCGAGAGCCGGAACCGCCAGGTGCCGTTCAGCGACAGCGACGGGGCGTCGGAGGTGAAGGCCGCGCGCGGGGGCACCGATCCGTGGCCGGGGCCCGGGTCTTCGACGTACGACATGGAGTCCTCTCAGCCCTTGAGGGCACCGGCGGCGATGTTGCGGACGAAGTGGCGGGCCCCGAAGGCGAAGACGACGATCAGCGGCACGATCGCCACCAGCGTGCCCGCCATGACGACGCTGTAGTCCTTGACGTACAGGCTGTTCAGCTGCGAGAGCGCGACCTGGAGCGTCACGTGGTTCGAGTCGATCAGCACGACCAGCGGCCAGAGGTAGTCGTTCCAGGCGTTGACGAACGTGAAGATGCCGAGGAACGCCAGCGCCGGGCGCAGCACCGGCAGGCCCACCGTCAGGTAGGTGCGGAAGAAGCCGCAGCCGTCGATCCGGGCGGCTTCGAGGAGCTCGTCCGGGATCGCGGTCTGCGCGTACTGCCGCATCCAGAAGATGCCGAACGCGTTCGCCGCGGCCGGCACGATCAGCGCCTTGAGGTCGCCGACCCAGCCGAGGTGCGCCATGGTCGTGAACTGCGGGATCGCCGAGAGCTGCGTCGGCACGACGAACGTCGCGAGCACCACACCGAACAGCAGGTTCGCGCCGGGGAAGCGGTACTTGGCGAAGGTGAACGCGGCCAGCGAGTCGAAGAACAGCACGAGCAGCGTCGTCACGACCGCGACGACCAGCGTGTTGAGCAGCGAGCCGAAGAAGTTGATCTTCGCGAACACCTGGCCGATGTTGTGGAAGAACTCGCCGCCGAACGTCCACGTCGGCGGGGACGAGTAGATGTCCGCGGTCGTGTTGGACGCCATCACGACGAGCCAGTAGTAGGGGAACAGTGTGATCAGCGCACCGAGGACCAGCGCGGTGTAGGTGGCGACGCGTCCGGTCATCGGCCCGCCTTCAGGAAGCCGGGGCGCTGGATCAGGCGCCAGTTGAGGATCGCGAACAGGACCACGACGACGAAGATGCCCCACGCGATCGCCGCGCCGTAGCCGAAGTCGCTGTTCACGAAGGCGTTGTCGTAGAAGTACAGGACCATCGTCATCCCGGCTTCGTCCGGGCCGCCGCGGTTGCCGAGCAGGATCTGCGACTCGGTGAAGATCTGCAGCCCGCTGATCGCCGACATCACCACCGAGAACAGCAGCACCGGGCGCAGCAGCGGGAGGGTGATGCGGAAGAACGTCCGCACCGGGCCGGCGCCGTCGACGCGCGCGGCTTCGTACACATCGGACGGCAGCGCCTGCAGCCCGGCCAGGAAGATGATCGCGTTGTAGCCGACCCACCGCCAGACGATCATGATCGAGATCGCGCCCCGGATCGCCCACGGGTCGGTCAGCCACGGGACCGGATCGATGCCGACCAGGCCGAGGAACCAGTTGAGGATGCCGAACTCGCTGCTGAAGATCGAGCCGAACACGAGCGACATCGCCACGATCGAGGTCACGTTCGGCAGGAAGTAGGCGATCCGGAACGCGCCTTTGAACCGGATCGACGAGTGCAGCCCGACGGCGATCAGCAGGGCCAGCGCGGTCATCGGGACGGTCGAGAGCACCCAGATCAGCAGCGTGTTGCCGATGGAGTCCCAGAAGACCGGATCGGTCACCAGGAACTGGAAGTTGCCGAGGCCGACGAACTTCATCGGCCCGACGCCGTCCCAGCGCTGCAGCGCGAGGTACAGCGAGTACAGGACGGGGTAGAGGCCGAAGACGGCGAAGAGCACGAAGAACGGTGAGATCGCGAGGTACTGGGGGAGGTATTTGAGCCGTCTGCGCCGCGGGGGAGTCTTGACGCGGACAGCTGTCTCGGGACGGGTGAGCGTCGCCATCAGAGCACCCCCTGCCGGGTCAGCAGCCGTTCGACGCTGCGGCGGGCGTCGTCCCAGGCCTGGCCGGGGTCCTTCCCGGCGAGTTCGACGTTGGTGAGTTCGTCGGTGTAGGTATCGCTGATCGCGATGTCCCACGGGCTGAAGTAGGCGGGCTTGACCTCACGCGCCGCTTTGCCGAGCACGGCCATCGTGGCCTGGCCGCCGAAGAACGGCTCGGGTTCCAGGAGCCGCGGGTCGGTGAACGCGGCCGGGCTGGTCGGGAACAGGCCCGCTTCGAGGTAGGAGCGAGGCTGGTTCTCCGGTGAGAGCAGCCAGCGGACGATCTCGAACGCCCGGTCCGGCCGCGGGCAGTACTTCGTGATCGCCAGGAACGACCCGCCCTGGTTGCCGGCGCCGCCGGGGGCGCGGCAGACCCGCCACTTCCCGGCGGTGCCCGGCGCGGACTTCTTGAGCTCGCCGACGATCCACGACGCGTTGACGAAGCTCAGCTCTTTGCCGGAGTTCCAGGCGGCGTGCCGTTCGACCGAGCTGCCGGGGTCCTGGGAACCGGCGTAGCCCGCGGTGAGGTTCAAGCGGAACGCGGTGATCGCCCGGTCCCAGGCGCGACGGACCTGCGGCGCGTCGCCGAGGTAGGCGTTGTCGCGGGTGAAGTACTTCTCCGGCTCCTGCGCCATCGAGTACGTGTAGACGGTCTTCGTGTCGGTGATCAGGTGCCGGCCGGGCAGCTTCTCCTGCAGGCGGCGGCCGAAGTCGAAGTAGGCGTCCCAGGTCGGCACGGCGGCGGCGACGTCGTCCGGTTCGCTGGGGAAGCCGGCCTGCGCGAACAGGTCGTGCCGGTAGTAGAGGGCAGCCGGGCCGATGTCGATCGGGAAGCCGAGCTGGAAGCCGTCCGGGCTGGTGCCGGCCTGCCACTTCCACGGCAGGTACCGGTCCTTGACGGCGTCCGCGCCGAGGGACCGCAGGTCGGTGAAGTGGGCGGTGTCGGCGAAGTAGGTCGCGATGTCGTCGCCGAGCATCGTGATGTCGGGCAGGTACGCCTCGCCGGCGAGCGCGGCCAGCAGCCGCTGCTTGAGCTGGCCGCTGACCTGGGAGGGGTACAGCTCGCCGAACCGCTTCCCGGCGTCGGCGACGACGGAGTCCGCGAGGCCGCCGCTGGTGTACCAGAGCGTGAGCTTGCCGGGGTTGGCGGTCGTCGGGCTGGCGCAGGAAGCGGCGGAGCCGAGCGCGGCCACGCCCAGCCCCGCCGCCGTCAGGAAGCTGCGTCGAGTCAGCGTCATCGAGGACCCTCCGAGCGCGTGCCGTGAACGCTCCCGTGAACGTTCACGGATTGCCCGGAAGTGTGCTTCGCGACGGTCGGGGTGTCAAGGGATCAGGCGGATTCGCGCAGGTGGAGCGCGGCGCGGACGATCAGCTCGGCGGGTTCGAGGGGCGCGGCCCCGGTCACGAGCCGGGCCGCCTGGTCGACGGCCAGCGTGCCCAGCGCGCGGGTGTCGATGGCGACGCTCGAGAGTTCGGGTTCGACGAGGGTGCCCAGCGCCAGGCCGTCGAAGCCGATCACGGCGAGGTCGGCGGGCACGCGCAGACCGAACCGGCGCGCCTCGCGCAAGGCACCGATGGCGATGACGTCGTTGAAGGCGAACACCGCGGTGACGTCCGGGTGGGCGGCGAGCAGGGTGGCCAACGCCGCGCCACCGCCGTCGACGGTCTGGGCGGCGCGCGCGATCCACCCGGGCGCGACGGCGAGGCCGTGTTCGGCGGCGGCCCGGAGGAACCAGGTCTGCCGGATGCTGGGCTCGGGCCGGCGGTCGTGGTCGAGCATCCCGATCCGCCGGTGCCCGCGCCCGACGAGGTGGGCGACGGCCTCGCGGACGCCGTCCTCGCCGTCGATCGAGATGCCGCTGAACCGCGGGGTGCGGGGTTCGCGGCCGATCAGGACCACGGGGATGCCGGAGGTGAGCCGGTCGAGGTCCTCGTCGGACCGGCTGAAGTAGCCGACCACGGCGTCGACCTGGGTGCCGATGACGCGGAGGGTGGCGAGCTCCTGCTCGACGTCGTCGGCGGTGTCGTAGACGACGACGTGCCAGCCGCGGGCCCGGGCCGCCCGCAGCGCGCCGGCGGCGACCTCGGTGAAGAAAGGGTTGAGCAGGTCGGGCACGACGAGCCCGATGGTGGTGGTGTCCGGCCGGACGAGGCCTCGCGCGAAGCGGCTCGGCCGGTACCCGAGCTCCCGGGCGGCGTCGAGGACGCGCTGCTTGGTCGAGCCGTCGATCTCGGCCTTGTCGTTCAGCGCGCGCGACACGGTCTGCCGCGAGACCCCGGCGGAGCGGGCGACGTCGTGGATGGTCACGCGCCGGGGTTCCGTGCTCGAGGACACCGCCCACCTCCCTCTCGGAGGTTGAGTATGCCCGTCTCCGTCCGGCGCGCTACCCGAGCGGGTGCCTCAGAAGATGGACCAGCCGGTCAGCGTCGTGAAACGGTCCAGCGCCGACACACCCGCCACCGAA
Organism: Amycolatopsis sp. cmx-4-37; assembly: GCA_049998055.1. Lineage (GTDB taxonomy): Bacteria > Actinomycetota > Actinomycetes > Mycobacteriales > Pseudonocardiaceae > Amycolatopsis. The sequence goes on from JAEBEK010000022.1 coordinate 19,424, forward strand.
TTGCCGCGCGCGTCCAGGCCCGGGCTCCACACGCACACCGCGCACCGGCCCGGGACCACCGCCACGATCCCGCCGCCGACGCCGCTCTTGCCCGGCAGCCCGACCCGGTAGGCGAACTCGCCCGCGGCGTCGTACGTGCCGCACGTCAGCATCACCGCGTTGATCCGCTTCGCCGCACTCAGCTCCAGCAGCCGAGAGCCGTCGTTGCGGATGCCGTGGCGGGCCAGGAAGAGCGCCGAGCGCGCGACGTCCGCGCAGCTCATCGCGATCGAGCACTGGCGGACGTACTGGTCGAGCACCGACGGCACCGGGTGGCGCATGTTCCCGTACGACGCCATGAAGTACGCGAGCGCGCGGTTGCGGTCGGCGTGACCCGCCTCCGATGCGGCCACCTCGGGGTCGACGTCGATGTCCGGCCGGCCGGACTCCTCGCGCAGGAACGCCAGCAGCGCCTCGACCGCGTCGCCCTGGCGGGCCAGCTCGTCGGTCACCACCAGCGCGCCCGCGTTGATGAACGGGTTGCGCGGGATGCCGTCCTCGTGTTCCAGCTGCACCAGCGAGTTGAACGGGTCGCCGGACGGTTCGCGCCCGACGCGCGCCCACACGCCGTCGCCGCGGGAGAGCACCAGCGCCAGGGTGAACACTTTGGACATGCTCTGCACCGAGAACGGCCGCTCCCAGTCGCCGACGCCGTGCAGCGCACCGTCCACTTCGGCCACCGCCATGCCGAACCGGCGCGGCTCGATCCGGGCCAGGGCGGGGATGTAGTCCGCGACGGCGCCGCGGCCGACCTCGGGCGCGACGTCGTCGGCGATCCGGTCCAGCAGCGCCGCGAGGTCCACGGCCGTAGCCTAGAAGCCGGGTCCGGCCGGGTGTGCGGCGGCCCTGTCAAATCGAAACGGGGCGATACCAGCGAAAAACCGCGGTGATCTCCCGCACACTCAAGTCTTCCTTAGTCCGTTTGGTGACCTGCCGCACAAGCTCCAACGTCCGGAAACCATGGATTCCTCGCTGCTCACCGAAAAGGGTGAAAGCTACTCGAAAGCGCTGGGCAACCGCCAGGTGCAGATGATCACCATCGGCGGCGCGATCGGCGTCGGGCTGTTCCTCGGCGCCGGCGGCAAGCTCCACCAGGTCGGCCCGTCGCTGGTCCTCTCCAACGCGATCTACGTCCACAAGTGGCTGCCGGACGTGCCGCAGTGGATCACCGCCCTGATCGCCCTCGGTGTGCTGCTCGCGGTGAACCTGCTGAGCGTCAAGCTGTTCGGCGAGCTGGAGTTCTGGTTCTCGGTGGTCAAGGTGCTGGCCATCGTCGTCTTCCTGATCACCGCGCTCGGCCTGGTGTTCACCAGCGCCGACGTCGGCGGCACCCCCGCCGGCGTGCACAACTGACCGGCCACAGTGGATTCTTCCCGGCGGGCATCGGCATCGCGCTGATGACGCTGCAGGCGGTCATCTTCGCCTACTCGGCCATCGAGGTCGTCGGCATCGCCGCCGGCGAAACGAAGGACGCCCGCAAGGTCCTCCCTGAGGCGATCAACGGCGTGGTGTGGCGGATCGGCGCGTTCTACGTCGGCTCGGTGCTGATGCTGGCGATGCTGCTGCCGTGGCCGTTCTACAACGGCGACGAGAGCCCCTTCGTGACGGTGTTCAGCCGGCTCGGCATCCCGGGCATCGGCGACGTCATGAACGCGGTCGTGCTGACTGCGGCGCTCTCCAGCGTCAACTCCGGTCTCTACTCCACGGGGCCGGACCTGGGCGACGCTCGTCTTCTGCCAGCTGCGCCTGCGCCAGGCCGTGCTGCGCGGCGAACTGGAGCGGCCGTCGTACCGGATGCCGTGGGCGCCGTACTCGGACTGGGTGACGCTGGGGTTCTGGTGCTGGTCGTCGTCCTGATGGGCTTCTCCGACGGCGCCGAGAAGATCGCGTTCTCCTCGATCCCGGTGCTGGCCGTGGTGCCGGCGGTGGGCTGGCGCGTGATCTCGAAGCGCCGCTCCGCTCAACGCAGGTAGTTGTAGACGCTGGCGCGGGAGATCCCGAGCAGGTCGGTCAGCGCCGGGACGGCGTTCTTCACCTCCAGGAACCCGCGCTCCTTCAGCGTCCGCACCAGGTCCTTCTTCCCGGCGGCCGGCAGGCTGCGCGGCGTGTGACCGCGCTCGGTCGCGTAGTCCTCGACCAGCGCGCGCAGCTCGCCGGCCGTGCGGGCGCGCAGCGACTCGGTCAGCGGCGCCGGTTCGTCGGCGCGGGCGAGCCGGGTCAGGGCGCGGGCGGCGGAGCCGAGCAGGGAGACGTCGAGGTTGAGGCACAGCGCCGCGACGTACTCGCCGCTGGAGTTGCGGAGGCCGATCGACGTGCTCTTCGCGGGCCGTCCGTCGGGGAAGCGGTTCGGGTAGTTCTGCAGCACGTCCGGGAAGCCGGGGTCGGCGATCCGGGCCAGGCCCAGCTCGGTCGCCGGGTCGCCGACGGCGCGCCCGGACAGCCCGCCTTCGATCGCGCGGACGGCGTGGGCCGGGTCGCGCAGGTCGTGCAGCACGACCTCGCACAGCCCGGGGAACATCCGGGCGACGGCTTGCGCGATCTTCCCGGCCTCGCGCAGGAGGAGCTCGTCCTCGGTCATCCGATCAGCTCCCGCAGCTTGTCGGGCGCCTTCAGCCCGGAGCCGGTGAGGACGACGACGGTGGTCTCGCCCGGCCGGATCGCGCCGCGTTCGCGGAAGACGTCGATCGCCGCGGCGGCGGTCGCGCTGGTCGGCTCCGCGTAGAGGCCGAGCGACGCCAGCCGGCGGGCGGCCGCGGCGATGGCGTCTTCCCCGATCGCCGCCGTGTCGCCGCCCGACCGGCGGATCGCCGCCACCACCTCCGGGAGCCGGACCGGGCGCCGGATGGCCGTCCCTTCGGCGACGGTCGGGGCGAACTCCGGGGCCGGCCGGTCGTGGACAGCGGCGTCGATCGGCGAGCAGTTGCGCGGCTGGGCGACCAGCAGGCGCGGGCGCCGGGTGATCGACCCGGCGGCCAGGAGCTCGCCGAACCCGAGGTCGCAGCCCAGCACGATGCTGCCGGCGCCGGCCACCGTGACGACGGCGTCCGGCGCGCGGAAGCCCAGGTCCTCCCAGAGCTCGTAGGCCAGCGTCTTGGTGCCCTGCAGGAAGAACGGGTGCCAGTTGTGGCTGGCGTAGGTCGTGCGGGACGAGCGCCGGACGGCCTCCGCGGCGGTGTCGTCGCGTGTGCCGGGCACCAGCTCGACCCGCGCGCCGTACGCGCGGGTCTGCAGGACCTTCGCCGGCGACGTTCCTTCGGGGGCCAGCACGGTCGCCGCGATCCCGGCGGCGGCGCTGTAGGCCGCGACCGACGAACCGCCGTTGCCGGAGCTGTCCTCCAGGAGTTCCGTCACTCCGGCGCCGGCCAGCGCCGAGAGCATGACGCTGGAGCCGCGGTCCTTGAAGCTGCCGGTCGGGCTGAACCACTCGAGCTTGAACCGCACGTCGCCGTCACCCCACGGCCGGGGGACCAGCGGCGTGCAGCCCTCGCCGAGCGAGACCGGCCGCAGGTCGCCGGGCAGCGCGGCCCGGTACCGCCACAGCGACCGGACCCCGGTGTCGACGTCGCCGGGAGCGAGCCCGGCCAGCGGGGCGACGGACAGGGGAGCGCCGTCGTCGCCCCGCCACCGCAGCGGGTCACCCGGGTAGCGCGTCCCCGACCGCTCGTCGACGTACCAGTACTCCACGACCACCTCCGCGACTGGACAGATAGTTGAAGTCTAGACGATGTGTCCATGGTTACCGACTGGTACGCGAAACGCTTTCAGCTTTCTCTAAGGAAAATCTGTCACCGGAGTGTGGAAAATTCCTGACGAAGATCGCCGCGAGAGACTGGAGGTACCGATGGTGTCCGGCCGAATGCCCGGAGTCGTGCTGGTCGTGACGGGTGGCTCCGTGGGCCGGGGTGTCCGGGGCCCGGAGTCGCCGTGGGCCGTTTGAGCACGCGGAACCCGGGTCGCGAGGAGGTCCACAGTGGACTCGCGCGATCCCGGCGCGCTAATCCCGCGAGTTCCGAGTACGACTTTCGACTGTGGGTAAAAGTGCCGGGGAAATAGCCGCCGGACAATGGGGAATTCTGACGGTTCCGCGTTGTCGGCGATCGGGGAGTTGTGGCGATTTTACCGTCACGACAGTTTGTGGTGGGCGGCCGGGAATCATTCGGACCACCGAGCGGCGTGGTCCGGTGTGGTCAGTCGCACTGCTTCCACCGGGTGAGAATGCTTGCCCCATCCGGGCGTGTGTGCCACCCGAGGCGCAGGTCCGGCTACTGTGGCCGGCCGTTGTCCGCCGTACAACGGCAATCCGGCGCCCCTTCCCGACGTGCGGAACGTGACGACGACGTTAAATTCTTGCGTCCTCCGGCTGGTTCATCCCGAATTTTCTGAACCAGCACGACGAATTCGTGGTGGGTTGTTGACGGAAGCCGTGGGAACCCGCTTAAGTACACCCCGTTACCCATCACCCATTCGTGCGTAGCGGGAGTGCCCATGCGTGTCCCGAAAGCCGACCTGGTCGTCGCCGTGTCGCCCGTGCGGTGGCCGTCGGCGCGCGGGGTCGCGGCCGCCGCGCGGGCGGGCGGGCTCGGCGTGCTCGACCTGACCGGCGCGGCCCCGGCGGACGAACTCGCGCTCCTGGGCGAATGGAGTGTCCCGGCCTTCGGCGTCCGGCTGACCGAGCCGGTCGCCGACCTGCCGGACGCCGCGACCACCGTCCTGCTGACCGAAGACTCTTCGTGCACCGCGCGGGACTTCCCAGACCGCCGGGTGCTGGCCGAGGTCACCAGCCGCGCGTCGGCCGCGCGAGCCGTCGCCGGCGGGGCCCACGGCCTGATCGCACGCGGTCACGAATGCGGCGGCCGGACGGGTGAGCTGAGCACGTTCGTGCTGCTCCAGGCCCTGCTCGCCGACGAAACCCTCGACGTCCCGGTGTGGGCCGCGGGCGGGATCGGCCCGCACACCGCGGCCGCCGCGATCGCGGGCGGCGCGGCCGGCGTGGTCGTCGACACCCAGCTCGCCCTGCTCCCGGAGGCCGAGCTCCCGTCGAGGCTCACCCGCGCGCTGACCGGGCTCGACGGCTCCGAAACGACGGTCGTCGACGGCGTCCGCCTGCTCGCGCGCCACGGGTTCGAGCCGGTCGAAGCCGGCCAGGACGTCTTCCTCGCCACCCGCTTCCGCGACCGGTGGGGCACGGTGACCGCGGCCGTGCGCGGCCTGACCGACGCCATCGGAGACGCGCTGCGCGTCGAGACCCCGGTGCTGGGGCCCGGCAGCGCGGGCAGCCGCGCGCTCGGCACGGCGCTCCCGATCGCACAGGGACCGATGACCCGGGTCAGCGACCAGCCCGCGTTCGCCGCCGAGGTCGCGGCGGGCGGGGCGGTGCCGTTCATCGCGCTGACCCTGTCCGGCCCGGAGCAGACTCGCGAAGTCCTGGAACGGACGCGCGAATCCGTCGGTGACGCGCCCTGGGGTGTCGGTGTCCTCGGGTTCGCCGCGGAAGACGTCAAGACCGCACAGCTCGAGGTGATCCGGGAGCTGCGGCCGACGCACGCGATCATCGCCGGCGGCCGCCCCGCGCAGGCCGCGGCCCTGGAGGACGCCGGCATCTCGACGTTCCTGCACGTGCCGTCGCCAGGACTGCTGAAGCAGTTCCTCGAAACCGGGGCCCGCAAGTTCGTCTTCGAAGGCTCGGAATGCGGCGGCCACGTCGGGCCCCGCACCAGTTTCCCGTTGTGGGAAGCGCAGCTCGGCGTCCTCGACGACTTCCTCGCGACCACGCCGGACGCGGCCGGTGACCTGCAGCTGCTGTTCGCGGGCGGGATCCACGACGAGCGGTCGGCCGCGATGGTCGCCGCGCTCGCCGCGCCGGTGGCCGCCCACGGTGCCGCGATCGGGGTGCTGATGGGCACCGCCTACCTCTTCACGCGCGAAGCCGTCGACGCCGGCGCCGTCCTCCCGCTGTTCCAGCGCGAGCTGCTCGGCGCCGAGCACACCGACCTGCTGGAAACCGCGCCCGGCCACGCCACCCGGTGCGTCCGCAGCCCGTTCACGACGGAGTACGCGGCGATCAAGGCCGAGCTCGCCGAGCAGGGCGTGCCGAGCCGCGATGCCTGGGAGCGGCTGGAGCAGCTGAACGTCGGCCGGCTCCGGCTGGCCAGCAAGGGCATCGAGCGGATCGGCGCCGAACTGCGTGACGTCGGCGAAGACCGGCAGCTCGCCGAAGGCATGTTCATGGCGGGCGAGGTCGCCGTGCTGCGCGCGGCCGTCACCACGATCGCCGACCTGCACCACTCCGTCGGCGAAGGCGCGAACGCGATCCTGCGCGAGCGGGCCGCCGCGTTCGGCATCGAGACGCCGGAACCCCCGGCGCCCGCACCGCTGGACATCGCGATCGTCGGGATGGCCTGCATGTTCCCGCAGGCGCCCGACCTGGCGTCGTTCTGGGCGAACGTCCTGGCCGGCGCCGACGCGGTCACCGAAGTCCCGCCGCAGCGCTGGGACCCCTCTCTGTACTACGACGCGGGAGGCCAAGGGGAGAAGACGCCGTCGCGCTGGGGCGGATTCCTCCCCGAGATCGGCTTCGACCCGCTCCGGTACGGCATCCCGCCGTCGTCGCTGGCCAGCATCGAGCCGGTGCAGCTGCTGGCCCTGGAGGCCGCGCACCGCGCGCTCGTGGACGCCGGCTACGAAGACCGCGCGTTCGACCGGGCCCGGACGTCGGTCGTGTTCGGGGCCGAGGCGGGCAGCGACCTGTCGAACGCGATGAGCCTGCGGACCGTGCTCCCGTCCTATGTGGGCGAACTCCCGTCCGAATTGGACGAACGGCTGCCGCGGATCACCGAGGACTCCTTCCCAGGTGTCCTGGCCAATGTCATCGCCGGGCGGATCGCCAACCGGCTCGACCTGGGCGGCGCGAACTACACCGTCGACGCCGCGTGCGCGTCGTCGCTGACCGCCGTCGACGTCGCCTGCAAGGAGCTGACCGCCGGCACCAGCGACCTCGTCCTCTGCGGCGGCGCGGACCTGCACAACGGCATCAACGACTACCTCCTCTTCGCCTCGGCGCACGCCCTCTCGCCGACCGGGCGCTCGGCGACGTTCGACAGCGCGGCCGACGGGATCGCGCTCGGCGAAGGCGTCGCCTGCGTCGCGCTGAAACGGCTCGCCGACGCCGAACGCGACGGCGATCGCGTCTACGCCGTGATCAAGGGCGTCGGGGCGGCGTCGGACGGGCGTGCTCTGGGGTTGACCGCGCCCCGGCCCGAGGGGCAGCAGGCGGCGCTGACCCGCGCTTATCGCAACGCCGGCGTCTCGCCCGCTCAGGTGGGGCTGGTCGAGGCGCACGGCACCGGGACCGTCGTCGGCGACCGGACCGAGCTCGGCACGCTGACGAAGGTGTTCACCGAGGCCGGCGCCGCGCCGGGCGGCTGCACGATCGGCTCGGTGAAGTCCCAGATCGGGCACACCAAGTGCGCCGCGGGCCTGGCCGGGCTGATCAAGACCGCGCTGGCCCTGTACACCGGCGTCAAGCCGCCGACGCTGCACCTGTCGGCGCCGAACCCCGCGTGGGACGCTTCGACCAGTCCGTTCGTCTTCCAGACGGCCGCCCAGCCGTGGGCCGCGTCGCCCGCCGAGCGGATCGCCGGAGTCAGCGCGTTCGGCTTCGGGGGCACCAACTTCCACGTCGTGCTCGGCGCGCACGACAGCGTCCCGCCCGCGCTCGCCGCCGACGAGTGGCGGGCCGAGCTGTTCCTCTTCACCGCGGACGCGGCGGTCCGCGACCTGCTGGCGCTGGCCTCGGACGTCCCGGCCGGCCGGCAGCCGTGGCGGCTGCGGGACCTGGCACTTTCGGCGTCGCTGCGCACGCAGGGCCGGCCGGTCCGGCTCGCGGTCATCGCGTCCACTGTGGACGAACTCGTCGGCTTGCTGCGGCAGGCCCTCGCCGGGGGTGACGCGCCGGGGCTGTATCGCGCGGGTGACGGCGAGCCGGGCGAAGTCGCGCTGCTGTTCCCGGGCCAGGGCAGCCAGCGGCCAGGCATGTTCGCCGAGCTGTTCGTCGCCTTCCCGGAGCTGCAGCGGTACCTTCGTCTGGACCCGCTGACGGCCGACGTCGTGTTCGGCCCGGCGGTGTTCGGCGAGCCGGCGCGCCAGGCGCAGGCGGGCCGCGTCACCGACACTCGCGTCGCCCAGCCCGCGCTCGGCCTCACCGGGCTGGCCGCGTTCCGGTTGCTGACCCGCGCCGGCGTGCGGCCGGCGATGGTCGGCGGGCACAGCTACGGCGAGCTGACGGCGCTGGCCGCGGCGGGCACCTTCACCCCCGAGGCGCTGCTGCACGCCAGCCACGCCCGCGCCGCGGCGATCCTCGACGCCATCCCCGCCGGCGACCCGGGGGCGATGGCCGCGGTCGCGGCGTCGGCGTCTTTGGTGGAGTCGGTCCTCACCTCGTCGGCGGTCGTGCTCGCCAACCACAACTCGCCCGAGCAGACGGTGATCTCCGGCCCGACCGCCGACGTCGAAGCCGCGGTCTCGCAGCTGCGCGCGGCCGGGATCGGCGCGAAGCGGATCTCGGTCGCGTGCGCGTTCCACAGCCCGCTGGTCGCCGCGGCCGGCTCGGCCTTCGGGCGCGCCCTGGAAGCGATCGGCGTCGTGCGGCCCGCCGTCCCGGTCTACGGCAACCGGACCGCGGGTCCCTACCCGGTTTCACCGGACGCGATCCGCGGTGAGCTGGCCGCGCAGGTGGGTTCGCCGGTCCGGTTCGTCGAGCAGGTCGAGGCGATGTACGCGGCCGGGGCGCGGGTGTTCGTCGAGGCCGGCCCGGGTGCGGTGCTGGCCGGGCAGGTCGGCGCGATCCTCGGGGACCGTCCGCACCGGACGGTCGGGTTCGAGCAGCCGAGCCGCCGCGGCCTGCCGGGCTTCCTCGGCGCGCTGGCGCAGCTGGCGGTGGCCGGGGTCCCGGTCGAGACGGCTTGGCTGTTCCGCGGCCGCGACGCGGTGGACGCGGCTTCCGTCCCGAGGCCGAAGCGTCCCGGGTGGACGGTGGACGGCCACCTGCTCCGCACCGCGGACGGCACGATCCCGGCGGGTGCCCTCCGCCCGGCTTCCCGGATCTCCCTTGGCTTGCCCGCTGCGCCCGAGGCCGCGACTTCCGAGGCGATGGTCGCGGACTTCCTGCGCACGGGCCGCGAGATGATCGCCGCCCAGCGCGACGTGCTGCTGGGCTTCCTCGGCGGTGAGGCGCCGCCGGCTTTGGTGGTTCCCGAGCGCCCCAATGTGGCCTTGGTTGCGTCTGACGCACCGAAGGCCGCCTTGGTTGCGTCTGACGCACCGAAGGCCACATTGGGGCGCTCGGTGCTGGAGACCGTGGTCGAGGTGATCGGGGAGCGGACCGGGTATCCGGTGGAGATGATCGAGCCGGACCTCGATCTGGAAGCCGACTTGAGTGTGGACTCGATCAAGCGGGCGGAGATCGCGGGCGAACTGGCGTCCCGGCTCGGTCTGGCCGGTGGTGACGTCGAGGAGTTCGCGAAGGCCCGGACGGCGGCGGCGATCGCGGAGCTGATCGGTGCCCAGCGCCCCAATGTGGCCTTGGTTGCGTCTGACGCACCGAAGGCCGCCTTGGTTGCGTCTGACGCACCGAAGGCCACATTGGGGCGCTCGGTCCTGGAGACCGTCGTCGAGGTGATCGGGACGCGGACCGGATATCCGGTGGAGATGATCGAGCCGGACCTCGATCTGGAAGCCGACTTGAGTGTGGACTCGATCAAGCGCGCGGAGATCGCAGGCGAACTGACGATCCGTCTCGGCATCGGCGAAGTCGAGGAACTCGCCAAGGCCCGCACCGCGGCCGGGATCGCCGAGCTGCTGGGCACCGAGAAGGCCGCAGCCGCGGTCGATGGGCCACCGGTCGCGGAGCGGTCCGAGCCGCAGCCGGTGATCGTCGCGCCCAAGCGGTACCTCATGACCGAGGTCGACCTCGCCCCCGCGACCGCACCCGGCATCGCCGGCCGCCGGTTCCTCGTCCTCGGCACCGGCTCGCGAGCCGACGCCGTCCGCGCCGAACTCGCCGCCAACGGGGCCGAAGCCGAGATCGGCGACGACGTCCGGCCCGGCTTCGACGGCTACCTCCACCTCCCCGACGGCGACCCGGTCCTGCCCGCCGCCTTCCCGCTGTACCAGGCCGCCCTCGCCCACCGTCCGAGGTGGTTGCTCACCGCCGGCCCGGCCGAGGGACTCCGCGGCTTCTACCGCAGCGTCTCCCGCGAGTACCCGGACACCCTCGCTCGGGTCGTCGAAGGGGCGCAACCCACCGAGCTCGTCGCCGAGCTATCCACTGTGGACCGTGAGCCCGTGGTGCTCCGAGACGGTCCAGCACGGCGCGGACTCCAGCCCACCGCCCACGACCTGGGCCTCCTCGGCAGCAGCGGCGCGGGCCCGGCCGGCGACGGCGCCGCCGAAGCGGCCGCGATCGGGCTGGACCGCGACTCCGTCGTCCTGCTCGTCGGGGGCGCCAAGGGCATCACCGCCCGGTTCGCCGGCACCCTGGCGGCGGCGACCCGCTGCCGCGTCGAACTGCTCGGCCGGACACCGGTGCCGGCGGCGGAAGACGAGTACCCGCAGGCGAGAGACGCGAAAGAACTGCGAAAGTCGCTCATCGAAACCGGGCTGAAGAGCCCGGCCGAGATCGAGGAGAGCGTCCGGCGCATCGAAAGCGAACGCGAGGTCCGGAGGACGCTTCGGCAGCTCGAAGCCCTCGGCAGCCCGGTACGCTACCAGTCCGTCGACTTGCTCGACGCCGAGGCCGTGCACCGCGCGGTCAAGGAGATCCACGCCGAGTACGGCCGCCTCGACGGCATCGTCTACGCGGCCGGCGTCATCGAAGACAAGCTCGTCGCCGACAAGACGCCGGAGTCGTTCGCCCGCGTCTACGGCACCAAAGTGGACGGTGCGCGGACCCTCCTGGAGGCGACCGCCGACCTGCCGGACGAGCCCCGGTTCGTGGTCCTGTTCGGCAGCATCGCCGCCACGCTCGGCAACCGCGGCCAATCGGACTACGCCGCCGCCAACGACGCCCTCGAAGCCCTTGGCCGGCGGTGGCCCGCCGGGCGCGCGGTGACCGTCCACTGGGGACCGTGGGCCCCGACCGGCGACCACGACGGCATGGTGACCCCCGCGTTGATGCGCGACTACGCCCGCCGGGGCATCGAGCTGATCGACCCGGAGGAGGGCACCCTCGGCCTGCTGCGCGAGCTGGCCTGGGGCCGCCCCGACGTCTCCGCCGTCGTCCACACCGCTTCCGGGTGGTGACAGGAATGCGCGTGGCCATTGTCGGGATGTCGGTGCTGCTGCCCGGTGCCCCGGACCTCGCGGCGTACTGGCGCAACCTCGCCGGCGGCGTCGACGCGATCACCGAGGTGCCGCCGGAGAAGTGGGACGTCGTCCACTACGCGCCGGACGAGCGGCGGGCCGACCGCGTGTACTGCCGGCGCGGCGGGTTCGTCGACGAACTGGCCGAAGTGGACGTCGCCGGGTTCGGGATCATGCCGAACTCCGTGCCCGCCACCGAACCCGACCAGCTGATCGCGCTGCGGGTCGCCGCGCAGGCGGTCGCGGACGCGGGCGGGGCGGACCGGCTGCCGGCCGACCGTGCCAAGGTCGGCGTCGTGCTCGGCCGGGGCGGCTACCTGACGCCCGGGCTGGTCCGCCTCGACCGGCGCGTCCGGACCGCGAGCCAGCTCGTCCGGACGCTCGGCGAGCTGCTGCCGGGCCTCGACGAACAGCGGCTCGACGCTGTCCGGCAGGCCTTCACCGACCAGCTCGGGCCGGAGGCGCCGGAATCGGCGATCGGGCTCGTGCCCAACCTCGCCGCGTCCCGGCTGGCCAACCGCCTCGACCTGCGCGGCCCGGCGTACACCGTGGACGCCGCGTGCGCGTCCTCGCTGATCGCCGTCGACCACGCCGTGCAGGAACTCGCCACCGGCCGCTGTGACGTCGTGCTCGCCGGCGGCGTACACCACTGCCACGACATCACGTTCTGGAGCGTGTTCACCCAGCTCGGCGCGTTGTCGCCGTCCGAGCGCATCCGGCCGTTCCACCGCGACGCCGACGGCGTGCTGATCGGCGAGGGCACCGGCGTCGTCGTGCTCAAGCGCCTGGCCGACGCCGAGCGGGACGGCGACCGCGTCTACGCCGTGATCACCGGCACCGGCGTCGCCTCCGACGGCCGGACCGCGAGCCTGGCCAACCCGGACTCCGGCGGCCAGGTCCGGGCGGTGCGCCAGGCGTGGGCGGCCGCGGGGCTCGACCCGTCGGCCCCGGATTCGATCGGGCTCCTGGAAGCGCACGGCACGGCGACCCCGGCCGGCGACGCGGCCGAGCTCGCGACCCTGGCCGAGGTCTTCGGTCCCGAGGGCGCCGCGGTGCTCGGCTCGGTCAAGTCGATGATCGGGCACACGATGCCGGCCGCCGGGATCGCCGGCCTGGTGAAGGCGGCGCTGGCCGTGCACCACGGCGTCCTGCTGCCCACCCTGCACTGCGACGACCCGCACCCCGCGCTCGCGAAGACCCGTTTCTCCACTTTGGACACCGCGCGGCCGTGGGACGCCGAGGTGCGCCGGGCCGGGGTCAACGCCTTCGGGTTCGGCGGGATCAACGCGCACGTCGTTCTCGAACAGGCGCCGGGGCATGCGAAAGCGGTCGTCGTCCGGGAGCCGGAACGCGTGCTGCGGCTCGCCGCGCGGTCGGTCGACGAGCTGCGTGACCTGCTCGACCGGCCCGGGACTCGCGGGCCCGGCGACGGTCCCGTCCGGCTCGGCGTCGTCGACCCGACGGAGAAGCGGCTGGCCCTGGCCCGCAAGGCGGTCGCCCGCGGCCGGGCCTGGCGCGGCCGCAACGACGTCTGGTTCGCCGACCGCCCGCTGCTCGGGCCCGGCGGTGGCAAGGTGGCCTTCCTGTTCCCCGGCCTGGAGTCGGAGCTGGCGCTGAACTGCGGCGATGTCGCCCGCCACTTCGGGTTGCCGTGGGGACACGCGGACGTCGAGGTCGGCGACGTCGGCCGCCAGGGCACCGCGGTCTTCGAACTCGGCCGCTTGCTGAGCTCCGCGCTCGGCCGGCTGGGTGTCACCCCGGACGCCGTCGCGGGCCACAGCCTGGGGGAGTGGACGGCGATGGCCGTCACCGGCGTGTACGCCGAAGCCGAGGTCGACGCGTTCCTCGCCCGGTTCGACCCGGACGCGCTCGTCGTGCCCGGTCTCGCCTTCGCCGCGATCGGCGCGCCCGCGCCCCGGGTGCTCGAGGAGCTGGCCGGCCGCGACGACGTCGTGCTCTCCCACGACAACTCGCCCAACCAGGCGATGGTCTGCGGCCCGGCCGCCGCCATCGACACCTTCGTCGCGCGGTTCCGGGACGCGGGGATCGTGGCGCAGGTGCTGCCGTTCCGGTCCGGGTTCCACACGCCGATGCTGCGGCCGTACCTCGGCCCGATCCGCGAGGCGGCCGCCGGCTTCACGCTGCACCCGCCGGCGGTGCCGATCTGGTCGGCGACCACGGTGTCGGAATACCCGGCCGCCGAGGCGGACGTCCGCGAGTTGTTCGTGCGGCACTTGCTGGAACCGGTCCGGTTCCGGCCGCTCGTGCGCGCGCTGCACGCGGCCGGGTTCCGGGCGTTCGTGCTGGTCGGCGCGGGACAGCTCGGCTCGCTGGTCGGCGACACCCTGCACGGCGAGGACCACCTGGTCGTCGCCGCGCATTCCGCGCACCGGCCCGGTCTCGCCCAGCTGCGCCGGGTCGCGACCGCGTTGTGGGCCGACGGCGCCGACATCGACTTCGCGCGGCTGCCCGGCGACCGCCCGGCCCCGCACAAGGCCGTCAAGCTGGCTCTCGGCGGGCACCTGATCTCACTCGACGACGAGGTCCGCGCACGCATCGCCCTCCCGGTCACGCGCACGTCCACCGTGGACAAGCTCGCCGGGAAAGGCCCGCTGGCGGCCGAGTTCGCCGCCTTGCTCAAGGACACGGCCGACCTAGCGGCCACGGTGCTGTCCGGCCGCGCCGAGGCGGCACTTCCCCGGGAAAGCGACGCCCCAGGTCGGAGCTTTCACGTGAAAGCTCCGCCACCGGTCGCGCTGGACACGACGCTGACCGTGTCGGTCGAGGCGATGCCCTACCTGCTCGACCACTGCTTCTTCAAGCAGCCACCGCAGGCCGATCCGGGTGACCGCTGGCCGGTCGTGCCGGCCACCACGGTGATCGACCACCTGATGGGCTTCGCCGAGCAGGCCGCGCCCGGCCGCCGCGCGGTCGCCGTGCACGACGTCCGGCTGACCCAGTGGATCACGGCGGTGCCGGCGGTCACCGTCGGCGTCCGCGTCCGGCCCCAGGGCCCCGACCGCGTGCTTGCGACCCTCGACGGCTACTCGCAGGCCGTCGTCGAACTCGCCCCGGCCTACCCGGCCGACGCACCCGCTCCGTGGCAGTTCGAAGCGGAACAGGTGCCGGAAACCACGGCCGCGCAGCTGTACGACGAACGCTGGATGTTCCACGGCCCGCTCTTCCAGGGCGTCAGCGAACTGACCGCCGTCGGCGAGCGGCACGTCCGGGCCGTGCTGACGACGCCCGCCGCGCCCGGTGCGCTGCTCGACAACGTCGGCCAGGTGCTCGGCTACTGGATCATGTCCCGGCTGACCGAACGCACCACGGTCTTCCCGGTCGGCCTGCGCGAGATCCGCTTCCACGGCCCGCACCCGGCGCCCGGGGAACGCCTGGAATGCCTGGTCAAGATCACCGCGGTGAGCGACGAGTTCCTCGACGCCGACATGCAGCTCGTCCACGACGGACAGGTGTGGGCCGAGTTCACCGGCTGGCGCGACCGCCGCTTCGACAGCACCCCCCACATCCGCCAGGCCGACCGCACGCCGGAGCGCTCGACGCTGTCGCACGAGCAGCCGGGCGGCTGGGCGCTGGTCCACGAGCAGTGGCCGGACCTGGCGACCCGCGAGCTGATCATGCGCAACTACCTCGCCGGTGCCGAACGCGAAGCGTACGACCACCGCCCGCCGCGCGGCCGGCGCCAATGGCTGCTCGGCCGGATCGCGGTGAAGGACGCCGTCCGCCAGTTCCTCTGGGCCGGCGGCGAGCCGGAGATGTTCCCGGCCGAGCTGCGCATCGGCAACGACGACGCGGGCCGTCCCCACGCGACCGGAGCCTACGGCCGGGAGCTGCCACCGCTGACGGTTTCGCTGGCCCGCCGCGGCGAAGTCGGGGTGGCGATCGCCCGGCACGAGCGGTGCGGCATCGACGTCGAAGAGGTCGTCCCGCGCACGGAGTCCACTGTGGACGCCGCACTCGGCGCCGGTGAACAGGCCCTGTTCGCCGGCCTGACCGGCGATCCGGAACGGTGGTTCGCCCGGTTCTGGACCGCCAAGGAAGCCGTCGCGAAGCTGCTCGGCACCGGCCTGCGCGGCGAGCCGCGGGACTTCGAAGTCGTCGCCGCGACACCGGACGGGCTCACCGTCCGCGTCGACGGGACCGACCACGCCGTGCACTGCACCGATGTCGACAGCCTTCCCGGCGCGCCTGTGCGCCACTACGTCGTCGCCTGGACCGAAGAGACGAAGGAGACCGCCGGATGAGCATCGAGACCAGGGGCAGCCAGCAGACGACTGACGAGGCGTCCGTTTTGGCTCAGCTCAGCGGGATGCTGCAGGAGCTGCTCGAAGAATACGGCCTCGACGACGCCGAAATCACCATGGCCACGACGTTCCACGACGACCTCGAGCTGGAGAGCGTCGACCTGGTGGCCCTGTCCGGACAACTGCGCGAGCACTACGGCGAGCGCGTCAACTTCGCGACGTTCATCGCCGAGCGCGACCTCGACGAGATCATCGCGCTGACCGTCGGCGAGCTCGTCCGCTACATCGTCGCCTCCCTGCGGGCGACGGCGTGAGCAAGATCCGCGCCGGCGAGCTGGACGTCCACGTCCAGCGGCTCGCCCCGGACGTCCCGCTCGACGGGGACGCGCCGATCGTCGTCTGCGTCCACGGGCTGCTCACCGACAGCCTCGCCAGCTACTACTTCACCCTCGGGCCGGCGTTCGCCGAACGCGGTATCGACGTGCTGATGTACGACCTGCGGGGGCACGGCCGCACGACACGCCCGGCGTCCGGGTACCACCTCGAGGAGTTCGTCGGCGACCTCGTCGCGGTCCTCGACGCGAGCGGGGTCACGCGGCCGGTGCACGTCGTCGGCAACTCCTTCGGCGCCTCGGTGGCGTTGGGGCTGGCCGCCGCCCGGCCGGACCGGGTCGCCAGCGTCATCGTCATCGAAGGCGAACCGCCGACGGAGGAGTGGACGCGGCACATGGCCGACGGCCTCGCCGACGCGAAGACCCGGCTGGCGATCGACGAGGTGATCGGCTGGATCGCCGACAACCACGGCGCGCACACCGCGCGGCTGTCGAAGGCGGCGAACAAGATCCTCCAGACCACCACGATCGCCGAGGACATCCCGCGCAGCGCGACGATCGCCGCCGACCTCTCGGCCGTGCGCTGCCCGGTGTTCGCCATCTTCGGCGGCGACTCGGGGCTCGCCGCGCAGGTGCCGCACTTCGAGGCGCACCTGGACCGCTGCCGCTGCGTCGTGCTGCCCGGCCAAGGCCACTCGGTGCTGGTCGAGCGGACCGCCGAGACGATCGACCTGATCTTCGGCTGGGTCCGCGACACCTCGCGCGTCCCGGCGCGGACGCGGTAGTGGCCCGGTTCCTGTTCGTCGTCCCGCCGCTGGTGGGGCACGTCAACCCGGCCGCCGGCGTCGCGGCCGAGCTCGCCGCGCGCGGGCACGAGGTCGCCTGGGCCGGGCACGAAGAGCTGTTGTGGCAGCTGGCCGGTCCGGCGGAGCTCGTCTTCTCCTGCGGCCTGCCCGCCGGTGGCCCCGCGCGCCCGGCCGGACTGAAAGGACCGGCTGCGCTGCGGTTCCTCTGGGAAGACTTCCTCATCCCGCTGGCCGACGCGATGGCTCCGGGCGTGGCCGCGGCGATCGACGCGTTCGCGCCGCACGTGGTGGTCGCCGATCAGCAGGCCCTGGCCGGCGGGCTGCTGGCCGAGGCCCGCGGCCTGCCGTGGGTCACGTCGGCGACGACGTCCGCCGAGCTCGTCGATCCCCTGGCGGGCATGCCGAAGGTCGCCGAGTGGGTCGGTTCGCTGGTCGATGAGCTGCGCGCGCGGATCGCGGACGGCCGCGGTACGGCGGATCCGCGGTTCTCACCGCACGGCGTCCTGGCGTTCACCACCCGGGAGCTGCTGGGTGCGGCGACGCTCCCGCCGCGGGTGCGGCTCGTCGGGCCGTCGCTCGCCGCGCGTCCGTCCACAACGGACTTCCCGTGGGAGTGGCTCGACCCGCTGCGCCCGACGGTGCTGGTCTCCCTGGGCACGGCCAACACCGAAGCGGGCGCGAGTTTCCTCGCGACCGCGGCCGAGGCGTTCGGCGGGGTGGCCGCGCGGGCCGTCGTCGTCGACCCCGGCGAGGTGCTGGGGACCGTGCCACCGAACGTCCTGGTGCGCCCGCGGGTCCCGCAGCTGCCGCTGCTGCCGCGGGTGGACGCCGTGCTGTGCCACGCGGGGCACAACACGGTGTGCGAGGCGCTGTGGCACGGTCTGCCGCTGGTGGTGGCCCCGATCCGCGACGACCAGCCGATCGTGGCGGCCCAGGTGGTCGCCGCGGGTGCGGGCCTCCGGCTGCGGTTCGGCCGCGCCGGCGCGGACCGCATCGCCGCGGCCGTCGAGGAGGTGCTGACCGAGCCGTCGTACCGGCGGGCGGCGGAGTCCGTGGGGAAGTCGTTCCACGCGGCGGGCGGAAGTGCCGCCGCGGCCGGGCATTTGGAACAGCTCGCGCTCGAAAGCCTGGCTCATCTGCAGCCGTGAAAGTGGCATTTACTTCGAAAAAACACGAGGTTACGGTGCTGGGTATGACTGTTTCCGTCGATGTCACCGAAGAAGTCCCGGAACTCGTGAAGTCCGCCGAAGCGTTGTTCGCCGAGGACGCGGGGAGCCACGACCCGCGCATGGACCTCGGCTGGCCGGCCCGTGAGGGCGCGGCCTACTACCAAGACCTCGTCGAGGACGAGAACGCCCTCTGCCTGCTGGCCCGCTCGGACGGTGTGGTGGCGGGGCACCTGATCGGCCGGCTGCTGCCGGTCAGCTCCCTGCGGCCCGACGCGGTGCGCGCGGCGCT
This sequence comes from Amycolatopsis sp. cmx-4-37, assembly GCA_049998055.1. Lineage (GTDB taxonomy): Bacteria > Actinomycetota > Actinomycetes > Mycobacteriales > Pseudonocardiaceae > Amycolatopsis. The sequence continues at coordinate 37,679 of JAEBEK010000022.1, forward strand.
GGAAAGCATGCGGGTCGCGGCCGAGCGGCGTCGCGAAGGCGTGGGGGAGGCGCTCGTGTCCGCGTTCGTGTCCTGGGCCGGCGAGCGCGGGGCGAACGAACTGGTCGTGCAGGCGTACGCGCACAACGAGGGTGGGCTGGCGTTCTACCGCGCGCAGGGGTTCCGGCCGTTCGAGGTCAGGCTGGCCCGGGCGGTGTGAGTGTGCGGTCCGGACCACACCCGGGCCACACTGGGGAGCATGGGAATCCTGGACGACCGGGCCGTGGTCATCACCGGTGCCGGACGCGGGCTCGGGCGGGCGTTCGCTCGGCACGCGGCGGACTCGGGGGCCGCCGTGGTGGTCAACGACGTCGACGCGGAACCGGCGCACGAGACCGTCGCCGCGATCGAGGCGGACGGCGGCACGGCGGTGGCGAGCGTCGGCTCGGTGGCCGACGCGGACTACGCTCGAGGACTGATCACGTTGTGCCGCAACCGGTTCGGTCAGCTCGACGGCCTCGTGAACAACGCCGCGATCGGGTACCACGCGCGGCCGTGGGAGGACGCCGACGCCGGGCGCACCCGGGCGCTGGTCGAGACCAACGTGCTCGGCCCGCTCCACTGCGGCACGGCGGCCGCCGAGGTGATGGTTGCCCAGGGCAACGGTGTCATCGTCAACGTGACCTCGGGCTCCATGATCGGGCAGCGCGGCGCCGCCGCGTACTCGGCGTCGAAGGGCGCGGTGGCGTCGATGACGTATTCCTGGGCGGCCGACCTGGCCTCCCGCGGCGTGCGGGTCAACGCCGTGAGCCCGATCGCCTGGACCCGGCTGATGGCCGCCGACCCGAACGGGAACCCGGACGCGTACCCGCCGGAGCGGGTGGCACCGCTCGTCACCTATCTCTTGAGCGACCTCTCCGCCGGCGTCACCGGGCAGGTGCTGCGGCTGGCGGACGGGCACCTGCACGCCGTCCGCCAGCCCGCGATCATCCGGCCGGTCCTGCACCAGGAAGTCTGGACGCCCGAGGAGATCGCCGCGGCGGTCGACGGCGAGCTCGTCCTCGAGTCGCCGCCGCGGGACCGCTGGACCCTCTGACCGGCCGGGACCACCGGAACGGGTGGCTATCCACAGTGGACGGCCCGCACTAGCCTCGGAGGCCGAGCGAGGAGGTGTGGATGACGGCCACCGCGGAGGTCGCCCACGAGCCGGGGCCCGCACCGCTGAGCCGCGGCCGGGTCAACGCGGTGTTCGGCGCCGTGCTGCTCGGGATGCTGCTGGCCGCGCTGGACCAGACCATCGTCGGCACCGCGCTGCCGACGATCGTCGGGGACCTCGGCGGCGCCGGGCACCTGTCCTGGGTGGTGACGTCGTACCTGCTGGCCGAGACGATCATGACCGTCGTCGTCGGCAAGCTCGGCGACCTGTTCGGCCGCAAGCTGATGTTCCAGCTGTCGGTGATCGTGTTCGGGATCGGCTCGTTCTGCGCCGGGTTCGCCGGCAGCATGGTCTGGCTGATCGTGTGGCGCGCGGTGCAGGGCCTCGGCGGCGGCGGGCTGATGGTCACCTCGACCGCGCTCGTCGCCGACGTCGTCCCGCTGCGGGAGCGTGGCAAGTACCAGGGCGTCCTCGGCTCGGTGTTCGGCGTGGTGACCGTGGCCGGCCCGATGCTCGGCGGCTTCTTCGTCGACCACCTGTCGTGGCGGTGGGCGTTCTACGTGAACATCCCGCTGGTCGTCGTGGTCCTGATCGTGGCGTCGTCGGCGATGCCGAACGCGCGCGCCGCGATCAAGCCGGTGATCGACTACGCCGGGATCCTGCTCATCGGCCTCGCCGCGACGGGCCTGACACTCGTCACGAGCTGGGGCGGCACGCAGTACGCGTGGGGCTCGCCGACGATCATCGGGATGGCGATCGGGTCGGTGGTGCTGCTGGCGGCGTTCGTCTTCGTCGAGCTGCGGGCGAAGGAACCGATGCTGCCGATGCGGCTGTTCCGGAACCCGGTGTTCACGGTCGGCGGGATCATGAGCTTCGTGGTCGGCTTCGCGATGCTCGGCGCGCTGTCCTACCTGCCGACGTACATGCAGTACGTGCAGGGCACGTCGGCGACGACGTCCGGGGTGCGGCTGCTGCCGATGGTGCTGGCGCTGCTCGTCGCGTCGATCGCCGCGGGCAACGCGGTGAGCAGGACCGGCCGCTACAAGATCTTCCCGCTGGTCGGGGCCGCGGGCATGACGATCGGGCTCTACCTGCTGTCGCGGCTCGACTCCGACACGGGGTTCTGGGAGGCGTCGGCGTACATGGCCGTGCTCGGTTTCGGGATCGGGCTCGGCATGCAGGTGCTGACCATCGCCGTGCAGAACACCGTCGACTACGCCGATCTCGGCGTCGCCACGTCGGGTGTGACGTTCCTGCGGTCGATCGGCAGCTCGTTCGGCGCGGCGATCTTCGGGACGGTGTACGCCAACCAGCTGACGCCGAACCTGGCGGCGGCGGTCGCTTCTTTGCCACCAGGCGTTGATCCTCGTGCTCTGCAAGTACCCACCGCCTTGCACGCGTTGCCGGCTTCGGTGTCCGCGCCGGTGATCCAGGCGTACAGCGACTCCCTGCACGTCGTGTTCCTCGCCGCGGCGCCGGTCGGGCTGGTGGCGTTCGCGTTGGCGTTCTTCCTGAAGGAGGTCCCGCTGCGCGACACGGCGCGGGCGGCGGCCCCGGACCTCGGCGACGGCTTCGCGATGCCGGAGGCGCGCACCGACGACCGCGAGCTGGAACGCGCCGTGGCGACGTTGTTCTTCCGCGAACGCCGGAAGGTGGCTCCGGCGATCGTCGAGCGGGCCGGGTCGGACCTCGACGAAGGCGGGATCTGGTGCCTGCTGCAGGTCCACCTGCGGCGGCGCCGGGGCGAGCCGGCGACGCTGCGGGCGATCGGCGAGTACTTCGGGGTACCGGCGTCGGTGCTGGAACCCGCGTTCAACCGGCTGGAGCTGACCGGGCACCTGCGCTACAGCGGCGGCTGGGAGCTGACTCCGACGGGCCGAGCGGAGTTCGACAAGGTGGTCCGCGCTTGGCACGACTGGCTGGCTTCGCGGCTCGGAGACTGGGGAACGGGCAACCGCGCCGAGCTGGACGCGGCGATCGGCCGGGTGGCCGCGAGGTTGCTGGACCAGAGCGCGGAGGTCCGGACCCACGGCCGCCACGCCTTGGCCTGAGCGCCGCTTTCACGTGAAAGCGGCGCCGGCGAGAGAGCGGGAGGGCGTAGCTTTCACGTGAAAGCTGCGCCGGGGTCAGCGGCGCCAGAAGTCGTGGGGTGTTCGGCCCGGGCGGAAGCCGCAGCTCTCCACCATCGCCGCCGCCTTCGCGAAGCCGTGGCCGACCTGGCCCGGCTCGTGGGCGTCGCTGCCGAAGGTCACCGCGTCGCCGCCCACCTCGAACCACCAGCGCACCACCTCGCCCGGCAGCGGCACCTTCGTGTTGACCTCCAGCGCCCGCCCGCTCGACGCGAGGGCCCGCAGCACGGTCCGGAACTCCTCCTCGAAGTCGTCCGCCGCGAACGGCGGCCCCTCGCCCGGCCACGAGCGCAGCGCGTAGTCGATGTGCGCCAGCACCGCGAAATCGGCTGTCGACTCCACCAGCCCGAGCACCTCGGCCAGGTACGCCCGCAGCAGGTCGCCGGGCGGCCGATCCGCGATCACCGTGACCTCGTGCTGGTACCCGTCACCGGGCAGCGAGTGCACCGAGCCGAGCACCCGGTCGAAGTCGTGGGCCGCGAGCAGCGCGTCGGCGCGGGGCCGGTGCCAATGGGGTTCGCTCAGCTCCACCCCGGACAGGATCCGCAGCGACGGGAACCGTGCGCGGCACTCCTCGACGCACGCCAGATAGCCCGCGACGTCCAGGTCCGGCGGCTCGAGGACGCCGTCCGGGCGCAGCCGCACCCGGAAGTGGTCCGGCAGCAGCGGCCGGACCGGTTCGGGGATCAGCCACGGCGTGAGGTCCGCGTGCTCGGTGAAGGCCACCGACGGCAGCCCCAGCTCCAGCGCCCGTTCGCACGAGCCGGTCATCGACCCGGTGACCGTGTCCCACGACCATTCGGTGTGGACGTGACCGTCCGGCGGCAGGCTCATGATCCCCACGGTAACGCCGGTTTTGAAGTAGCGTCACCGTATGGCGCAGAAGTCGGCGGCGGTGGAGCTGGAGGTCGGGCCGCACACGGTGCGGATCTCGAACCCGGACCGGGTGTACTTCCCGGCCCGCGGCGAGACGAAGCTCGACCTGGTCAACTACTACCTTTCGGTGGGCGACGGCATCGTCAACGCGCTGCGCGAGCGGCCGTGCATGCTGCACCGCTTCCCGTCCGGGGTGGCGGGGGAGAAGGTCCACCAGAAGCGCGTCCCGAACGGTGCTCCGCCGTGGCTGGAGACCGTCCGGGTGACCTTCCCGCGGTACAACCGGCACGCCGACGAGCTGTGCGTGACCGACGTGGCGCACGTCGCCTGGGCGGTGCAGATGTCCACTGTGGAGTTCCACCCGTGGAACTCGCGCCGCGCCGACACCGAGAAGCCGGACGAGTGGCGCATCGACCTCGACCCGATGCCCGACTGCGGCTTCGACCGCGTCCGCCGGGTCGCGCACGTCGCGCGGGAAGTCCTCGACGAGCTCGGCGCGGTCGGCTGGCCCAAGACATCCGGCGGCCGCGGCCTGCACGTCTACGTCCGGATCGAACCGCGCTGGAGCTTCACCGACGTCCGGCGGGCGGCGCTGGCCTTCGCCCGCGAAGTCGAGCGCCGCGCCCCGGACGACGTCACCACGACCTGGTGGCGCAAGGACCGCGACCCGCGCACGCTCTTCGTCGACTACAACCAGAACGCCCGCGACCACACGATCGCCAGCGCCTACTCGGTTCGCGGCAACCCGGAAGGCACGGTCTCCACGCCGATCCACTGGGAAGAGATCGACGACGCCGAGCCCGGCGACTTCACCATCGCCACTGTCCCGGCCCGGTTCGCCGAGCTGGGCGACCTCCACGCGGGCATCGACGACGCCGTCTTCTCCCTGGAGCCGCTGCTGGAGTGGGCCGACCGCGACGGCGTCGAAGACCCGCCCGAGCCCGACTGACGTATTTCCGGGCGGGCTCGTGGCTCTGTCGTAGGTGAAGATCGTGCTGTCCGGTTTGGATGCGGCCGCGTGGAGCCTGATCGCTCTGCAGGTGGTGCTCGAACGCGAAGGTCACGTCGTGCGCGTGGCGACCGACGTGCTGGGAGCGTGCCGTCGCGAGCGGCCGGACTGCGTGGTGCTGTCCACCACGCACGGCGCCTCGGGCGTGGACGTGCTCCGCGACGTGCGCGCCGATCCCGCGCTGGCCGGGGTGCCCGTGGTGCTCGGCGGCCGGACCGGGGGCACCCGCGCGGAACTGCTCGCCCTCGGCTACGACGAAGTCTTCCCCGCGGTCGAGGACCCGGCCGGCGCGGTCGCTTCCCTGCGGCAGTACTTGGCTCAGCTGGTCGTGAGTGAGAAACAGTGTTCTAACCCTGCTTCTCACTCACGACCGGGTCAGTCCAGGCGCTCGACGATCGTCGCGTTGGCGAGGCCGCCCGCTTCGCACATCGTCTGCAGGCCGTAGCGGCCGCCGGTCTGCTCCAGCACCGACAGCAGCGTGGTCGCCAGTCGCGCGCCGCTGCCGCCGAGCGGGTGGCCGAGCGCGATCGCGCCGCCGTTGACGTTGACCTTCGCCAGGTCGGCGCCGATCTCGGCCTGCCAGGCGAGCACGACGCTCGCGAACGCCTCGTTGACCTCGAAGGCGTCGATGTCGCCCACCGAAAGCCCCGCCCGGGCCAGCACCTTGCGGGTGGCCGGGATGACGCCGGTCAGCATGTACAGCGGGTCGTCGCCCACGACGGCGAAGCTGTGGAGCCGGGCGCGCGGCCGCAGCCCGAGCGCCTTCGCCGCCTCCGAGCTGGTGATCATCAGCGCGGCGGCGCCGTCGTTGATCGGCGACGAGTTGCCCGCGGTGACGTGCCAGCCGAGGCCGGGGAACCGCTGCTCCCAGACGTCGGCGCGGAACGCCGGCTTCAGCCCGGCGAGGATCTCCGGCGTCGTCCCGGGCCGGACGGTCTCGTCGGTGGTGACGTCGACGAGGCCGCCGTCGGGGCCGGGTGCCTTGAGCGGGGCGACCTCGCCGGCGAACTTCCCGTCGGCCCACGCCTTCGCGGCCCGCTGGTGGCTTTCGGCGGAGAACTCGTCCAGCTGCGCGCGGCTGAAGCCCCACTTCGCGGCGATCAGTTCCGCGCTGATGCCCTGCGGGACAAGACCGTCCGGGTAGCGGGCGGCGACCTGCGTGCCGAACGGATCGCGGCCGGCCACCTGGCTGCCCATCGGCACCCGGCTCATCGACTCGACGCCGGAGGCGAGCACGACGTCGTACGCGCCGGCGATGACGCCTTGCGCGGCGAAGTGGACGGCCTGCTGGCTGCTGCCGCACTGCCGGTCGACCGTCACCGCCGGCACCGACTCCGGCAGGCCCGCGGCCAGCGCGGCCCAGCGGGCGGTGTTCATGCTCTGTTCGCCGATCTGGCCGACCGCGCCGCTGATCACGTCGTCGATGCGGGCCGGGTCGACGCCGGTGCGCTCGACGAGCGACCGGAGCGCGTGGGCGTGCAGGTCGACCGGGTGCACCCCGGCCAGTGTTCCGTTCGGCTTGCCCTTGCCGATCGGGGTCCGTACCGCGTCGACGATCACCGCGTCCGTCATGGCGTCTGCCTCCTCGCAGATCGGGGATGCCTTCGGTATACGCCGTGTGAGTTGGATTCCACAACTCGCACGTTTTGCAGGTCACAGTCGTCAAGTCACACGCGACTGACGTGCTAGGTTGGATTTTCAGTCCCACGGGAGGTGGCATGGTCCGGCGCGGTCGGGAGTGTTCGGTCGCCGAGGCCCTCGAGGTCGTCGGCGAGCGGTGGAGCCTGCTCGCGCTGCGCGAAATCATGCTGGGGGAGCGGCGGTTCAACCAGATCGCCGAGAACACCGGCGCCAGCCGCGACATCCTGGCCGCGCGGCTGCGCAAGCTCGTCGACGCGGGCGTGCTCGAGAAGGTCCAGTACGAGGCCCACCCGCCCCGCCACGAGTACTACCCGACCGAGGCCGGCCGCGCGCTGCAGCCGATCCTGCTCGGCCTGATGGCGTGGGGCGACAAGTACGTCCACCAGGGCGAACCGCCCACGCTGTGGCGCCACGCCTGCGGCGAGGTGCTGGAACCGGCCACGGTCTGCGCCCACTGCGGCGACCCGGTCAACGCTCCGGGCACCCAGGCGATTCGCCTCGGCGCGGTCCGCTGACGCTCTCCTGACCCAAGGCCGTGAAGGCCTCCTTACCGGCGCTAAGAGCCGTGAAGGAGGCCTTCACGGCTTTTGGCCGTTGACTTGAGACCCCGGTCACTGTAAGTCTTGAACGAATCAGTGCAAGAACCTGACAACAGCGCGAGAAATTGCGGCAGGCGTCAGGAAGATCCCGCTCAGCCCTCGACGAAGAGGTGCCCATGACGGCTGTTCCGTGCTGCCCGCGTGCGCCCCCCGCGCCGCGTCCGCGCCCGTCCCGTTCCCCGGTTGTGCCGTCCCGACGCGTCTCCCTCCTCCCCGGATCCGAGGAAACCCATGAGAACGAAGCGACTTCTGTCGCGCGCGGCGACCTACGCCGCCCTGTCCCTCCTCCTGGCCACCCCCGCCGTGGCCGCGAGCGCCGCCCCGGCCGCCGCGCCCGCCGTCCAGGCCGCCCAGCCCGCCGCCCAAGCCGCCTCCGCCACCTACACCGCGAGCAGCCAGCTCGGCGAATACCCCGCCTCGAACGTCGGCGACGGCAACCAGGCCACCTACTGGGAGAGCGCGAACAACCAGTTCCCGCAGTGGGTCCAGGCCGACCTCGGCGCCGCCACGAACGTCGCCCAGCTGGTCCTGAAGCTGCCCTCGAACTGGGAGGCCCGGACCGAGACCATCAGCGTGCAGGGCAGCCCCAACGGAACCAGCTTCAGCGATCTCAAGTCCTCGGCGGGCTACCGCTTCGACCCCGCCACCGGCAACACCGTCACCGTGGACGTCACCGGCAGCCCCCGGTACGTCCGGCTGAACGTCACGGCCAACACCGGCTGGCCCGCCGCGCAGCTGTCCGAGTTCGAGGTGCACGGCCCGGCCGGCGGGGACACGCAGCCGCCGTCGGCACCCGGCAACCTCGCGTACACGCAGCCGGCGAGCGGCCAGATCCGGCTCACCTGGTCGGCCTCGACGGACAACACCGGCGTCGCCGGCTACGACGTCTACGCGAACAACCAGCTGCGCGGCAGCGTCGCGGGCACCGTGCTCTCCTACACCGACAACCAGCCGGACGGCACGACCGTTTCGTACTACGTCCGCGCCAAAGACGCCGCGGGAAACCAGTCGGGCACCAGCAACACCGTGACGCGCAACGGAACCCAGGCCGGGACGAACCTCGCGGTCGGCAAGCCGATCACGGCGTCCTCGACGGAGTTCACGTTCGTCGCGGCCAACGCGAACGACAACTCGCTCACCACTTACTGGGAAGGCGGCGGCGGGACCTATCCGAACCTGCTGACCGTCGCGCTCGGCTCGAACGCCGACCTGAACCAGGTCGTCGTGAAGCTCAACCCCGACGCGTCCTGGGGCCCGCGGACGCAGACGATCGCCGTCGAAGGCCGTGAGCAGAGCGGGACCGCGTTCACCACGCTGGCCGCCGCGCAGACCTACAGCTTCAACCCCAGCAGCGGCAACACCGTCACCATCCCGCTGAGCGGCCGCGCCGCCGATGTCCGCCTGCGCGTCACCGCGAACTCCGGGGCCGGCGGCGGGCAGGTCGCGGAGTTCCAGGTCTTCGGCGTTCCCGCGCCGAACCCCGACCTGACGATCTCGGGTGTGTCCTGGTCGCCGCAGAACCCCGTCGAGACCGACGCGATCACGGCGTCGGCGACCGTCCGCAACGCCGGGACGGCCGCTTCGGGCGCGACGAACGTGAACCTCTACCTGGGTACGACCAAGGTCGGCACCGCGAACGTCGGAGCACTCGCCGCCGGCGCGTCGACGACGGTGTCGGCGAACATCGGCACCCGGGACGCGGGCAGCTACCAGCTGACCGCGAAGGTCGACGAGGCGAACGCCGTCATCGAGCAGAACGAGGCCAACAACTCCTACACCGGCTCGACGGCGCTGGTCGTCAGCCCGGTGCAGAGCTCCGACCTCGTCGCGGCGACGGCGTGGTCGCCGAACAACCCGTCCGCGGGCAACACCGTCACGTTCACCACGACCCTGCGCAACCAGGGCACCGTGGCGAGTGCGGGCGGCGCCCACGGCGTGACGGTGACGATCGCCGACCAGAACGGCACCGTCGTGAAGACGCTCAGCGGGACGTACACGGGCGCCATCGCCGCCGGGGCCACCGCGACGCCGGTGACCGTCGGCACCTGGACCGCCGCCAACGGCCGGTACAGCGTGAAGACGGTCGTCGCGAACGACGCCAACGAGCTGCCGGTCAAGCAGGCCAACAACACCAGCACGCAGGCGCTGTTCGTCGGCCGGGGCGCGAACATGCCCTACGACATGTACGAGGCCGAAGACGGCGTCGTCGCCGGCGGCGCGTCCGTCGTGGGACCGAACCGCACGATCGGCGACCTCGCGGGCGAGGCGTCGGGCCGCAAGGCCGTGACGCTGAACTCGACCGGCTCGTCGGTGGAGTTCACCACCCGCGCGTCGACCAACACCCTGGTCACGCGGTTCTCCATCCCGGACTCCGCGGGCGGCGGCGGGCAGAACTCGACGCTGAACGTCTACGTCGACGGCACGTTCCTCAAGGCCATCGACCTGACCTCGCACTACGCGTGGCTCTACGGCGCCGAAACCGGCCCGGGCAACTCGCCGGGCAGCGGACCGCGGCACATCTACGACGAGGCCAGCGCGATGCTCGGCACGACCGTGCCCGCCGGGCACAAGATCAAGCTGCAGAAGGACGCGGCCAACAGCACGAACTACGCGATCGACTTCGTGAACTTCGAGCAGGCCACCGCGACCGCGAACCCGGACTCGGCGCACTTCGCGGTGCCCGCCGGGTTCACGCAGCAAGACGTGCAGAGCGCCCTCGACAAGGTCCGGCAGGACACCACCCTCACCGGGGTCTACCTGCCGGCCGGGAACTACTCGCTGTCGAGCAAGCTGAACGTCTACGGCAAGGCCGTGACGGTCACCGGCGCCGGGCCGTGGTTCACGAAGTTCTCCGCGCCTTCGGGGCAGGAGAACACCGACATCGGCATCGACGTGCAGGCGAGCGCGAACGGCTCGACGTTCAGCGGGTTCGCGGTGTTCGGGAACTACACGTCCCGCATCGACGGCCCCGGCAAGGTGTTCAACCTGACGAACGTGGCGAACCTGACGATCGACAACATCTGGGTGGAGCACCAGGTGGTCATGGTCTGGGGCACGAACGTGGACAACACCACGATCAAGAACTCCCGGATCCGCGACACCTTCGCCGACGGCGTCAACCTCACGAACGGGAGCACCGGCAACCACGTCACCAACATCGAGGCCCGGTCCACCGGCGACGACAGCTTCGCGCTGTTCGCCGCCACGGACATCAACCCGGGCAACCAGTACGACAACGTGTTCGAGAACCTGACCTCGCTCACTCCGTGGCGCGCGGCCGGGCTGGCGGTGTACGGCGGGTACAACAACACCTTCCGGAACCTCTACATCGCGGACACGCTGACCTACGCGGCGATCACGATCAGCTCGCTCGACTTCGGCTACCCGTTCCTCGGGTTCGGGCCGCAGCCGACGACGGTCCAGAACGCCTCGCTCGTCCGGGACGGTGGCCACTTCTGGGGCCAGCAGACCTTCCCGGCGATCTGGTTGTTCTCCGCGTCCAAGGAGTTCCGCGGCATCCGGGTGTCCGACGTGGACATCCAGAGCCCGACCTACAGCGGCATCATGTTCCAGACCAAGTACGACGGCACCACGCCGGAGCACCCGGTCGAGGACACGGTGCTGACGAACGTGTCGATCACCGGCGCGCACCGCAGCGGTGACCAGTTCGACGCCAAGTCGGGGATCGGGATCTGGGTGAACGAGCTGCCGGAACCGGGTCAGGGCCCGGCCGTCGGCTCGGCGACGTTCACCGGGTTGACGCTGAGCGACAACGACCAGGACATCCGCAACACGACGTCCACGTTCACGATCAACCGCACCTGACAGGAGCGCGGGTGCCCGCCGGGAAGCCGTTTCCCGGCGGGCACCGCCGTGCCAGGATGACGCCGGAGGTGGTCGACGTGCGGATCCTGGTCACCGGTGGCACCGGACAGCTCGGCAGGCCGGTCGTGGAACGGCTGCGCGCGGCGGGGGAGGAGGTCCGCGTGCTCAGCCGCAAGGCCGGCCCGGACGTCGTGCCCGGTGACCTGCGGACCGGGCGGGGCATCGACAGCGCGGTGGCCGGCGTCGACGTCGTCGTGCACTGCGCCACCGACTTCTTCGGCCGCGAAACCGACTTCGCGCGGACCCTGGTCGAGGCGGCGCGCTGGGCGGGCGGCCCGCACCTGGTCTACGTCTCGATCGTCGGCGTCGACCGCGTCCCGCTCGGCTACTACCGCAGCAAGCTGGAGACCGAGGAGTTCCTCGCGGCCTCCGGATTGCCGTACACGATCCAGCGGGCGACGCAGTTCCACGCCCTGGTCCGCACGCTGTTCGCCGGCGCGTCGCGGCTGCCGGTGCTGCCCGTCCCGCGGCTGTCGTTCCAGCCGGTGGACGTCCGGGACGTCGCCGGACGGCTCGCGGACCTCGCGCTGGGCGACCCCGTGGGCCGTTCGCCGGACTTCGGCGGACCGGAGGTCCTCGTGGCGGCCGAGCTGGCCCAGGCGGTCGCCGAGGCGAGCGGGCGGCGACGGCGGATCGTGCCGGTGAGCGTGCCGGGCGAGACGTTCCGGGCCTACGCCGGCGGCGGCCACCTGGCGCCGGAGCACCTCAACGGGGAGATCACCTTCCGGCAGTACCTGGCCGAGCAGGCCGATGCGGGCGTCCTGCGCTACCGGACGCGGTGACCGGGCGGATATATTCGTATTAATTACGAAGAATCTTGACCTCGGATCCGGATAGGTCATATGTTTGGCGTGCTACCCGCCGGTCCCCGCCGTCAACGCCGAACGGATCCGACATGTCGAACCCTCCCTCTCGCCGCACCTTCCTCAAGCTCGGTGGCGCGGTCGGCGCCGGAGCTGCCCTCAGTGGCATTCCTCCTTTCACCGCAAACGCGGATGTCCTCCGCCCGGCGGACGGGGAACTCGTTCCCGACGGCCGCGCGACCACCCTGTGGTACCCGGCCCCCGCGGCCGAGGACAAGATCATCGAACAGGGACTGCCGATCGGCAATGGTCGGATCGGTGCGTTGGTCGGTGGTGACCCGGCCGCCGACTTCCTGTACCTGGCCGACGCGTCACTGTGGACCGGCGGCGCCAACCAAGTGCTCGAGGACGACGGCCAGTTCCCTTACGAACGGGAAAAGTTCGGCACTCTCGGCCTGCTGGCGAAGGTGCGGATCTCCGTGCCGGCGCACACCGGCGTGACGGACTACCGCCGCACGCTCGACCTCAGCAACGGCCTGGTCGTGATCACCTACCGGCACCAGGGCGTGCGCTACCGCCGCGAGTACTTCGCGAGCCACCTTGACGACGTCGTGGTGATCCGGCTGAGCGGCGGGCCCGTCACCGGGTCGGTGTCGCTGGAACCGACCCGCGGCGAGACGATGTCCGGCGCGTCGGCGTTCACCGGGACCTTCGACAACGGCTTGAGGTATGCGTGCACCGCCGCCGGTGGCGTGACTTTCAGCGGGAGCCGCGAAGTCGTGATCGTGCTCAGCGGGGGCACCAACTACGTGCCCGACGCGGCCCGGAAGTTCCTCGACGCGTCGCTCGACCCCCTGGCGCTGGCGAAGCAGAAGGCGTCGAAGGCCCTGCGTGCCGGGGGAGGGGCGCTGCTGGGTACCCACGTCGCCGACTACCGGCGGCTCTACGACCGGATGACCGTCGACCTGGGCCAGTCGCCGCCGGCGAAGCGGGCGCTGGACACGTGGTCGCGGCTGCTGGCCCGCCACGACGACCCCGCCACGCCGGATCCCGAGCTCGAGGCGAGCTACCTGCAGTTCGGGCGGTACCTCACGATCACCGGCTCGCGCGGCGGGCTGCCGATGGGCCTGCAAGGGCTGTGGCAGAACAACAACACGCCCGACTGGATGAGCGACTACCACACCGACATCAACCTGCAGATGAACTACTGGCTGGCCGACCGCGCGGCGCTGCCCGGGAGCTTCACTGCCCTGGCCGACTACTGCCTCGCGCAGCTTCCCGTGTGGACGGACAGCACGAAACGCCTGTTCAACGACCCGCGCAACCGGTTCCGGAACACCAGCGGCAAGATCGCCGGCTGGGCGATCGCGTTCTCGACCAACATCTACGGCGGCTCCGGCTGGTGGTGGCACCCCGCGGGGAACGCGTGGCTGTGCAACTCGCTGTGGGACCACTACGCCTTCACCCAGGACAAGGCCTACCTCGCGCGGATCTACCCGCTGCTCAAGGGCGCGGCCGAGTTCTGGGAGGCGCGGCTGATCCCGATGACGGTCGACGGCCGCGAGGTGCTCGTCGACGACCACGACTGGTCGCCCGAGCACGGGCCGCAGGACACCCTGGGCAACACCTACTCGCAGGAGATCGTCTGGGACCTGTTCGCCCACTACCGAGAAGCCGGCACGGTCCTCGGCCGCGATCGCGCGTACGGCGACCGGATCGCCGGGCTGCAGAAGAAGCTCTACCTGCCGAGGGTGAGCCCCACGACCGGCTGGCTCGAGGAGTGGATGTCGCCGGACAACCTCGGCGAGACGACCCACCGGCACCTGTCCCCGCTGATCGGCTTCTTCCCGGGCGACCGGATCGCGACCGACACCGCGCCGGGCGAACTGCTGGACGGGATCCGCGAGCTGCTGATCGCGCGCGGGATGGACAGCTTCGGCTGGGCGTGCGCGTGGCGTTCGGCGTGCTGGGCGCGGCTCAAGGACGCCGAGAAGGCGTACCAGCTGCTGCTCACGGTGCTGCGGCCGTCGGTCGCCAACGGCAACGGGACCGCGCCGAACTTCTTCGACATGTACAGCCAGGGCAGCTACACGATCTTCCAGATCGACGCCAACCTCGGCGCGCCGGCGGCGATGGTGGAGATGCTCGTCTACTCGCGGCCGGGGGTGCTGGAGCTGCTGCCGGCGCTGCCCTCGGCGTGGGCCCGGTCGGGCCGGGTGACCGGGATCGGCGCGCGCGGCGGCTTCGAGGTCGACCTGTCGTGGCGCGACGGGAAGGTGACGCGGGCGGTGGTCCGGAGCGTCGGCGGAACCCGCACCGAGGTGCGCGCCGGCGGCTGGCACCGGGCGATCTCCTTGCGGCCCGGCCAGTCGGTCACGGTCCAGCCAAGTTGAGGGGTAACCTCCGGAAACTGATGTAGTGTTCAATCACTTTCTTCGGACCGGAGGTTCACCGTGAACGTCGTCCTGTGGGTCGTGGCGGGACTGCTCGCCGTGCTGTACCTCGGCGCCGGCGGCATGAAGCTGGCGACGCCGCGGCAGAAGCTGCTCGAAAACCCCAACATGGGCTGGACGGCGGACTTCTCCGACGCGGCGGTGAAGGGCATCGGCGCGGTCGAGATCCTCGGCGCGATCGGGCTGATCCTGCCCCGGGCCCTGGACATCGCGCCGGTGCTCACCCCGCTGGCCGCCACCGGACTGGCGGTGATCCAGATCGGTGCGATCATCGTGCACGCACGGCGCAAGGAGACCAAGGCGCTGCCGATGAACGTCGTGCTGCTGGTGCTGGCGGCATTCGTCGCGATCGGCCGGTTCGCCGGCTGAAAGCCCGTTCGGGCGAGTGGAAGTCGGTGTCCGCGCGCACGCGTAATACCCTGGAGGTACCAGGGAGGTCCGAGTGGACGTCGATCTGCGCAAGCTGCGGTACTTCGTGGCGGTCGCCGAGGAGCTGCACTTCGGGCGCGCCGCCGCACGGCTGCACATCGCGCAGCCGGTGCTCTCTCGGCAGATCCGGGCCCTCGAAGCCGAGCTGCGCGCGCAGTTGTTCGTGCGGGACAAGCGGTCCACGTCGTTGACCGAGGCGGGCCGCCAGTTGCTGGACGACGCGCGTCCGCTGCTCGCCTCGGCGTCGGCGCTGCGGCGCCGGGTCGCCACGGCCGCGCGCGGGACGTTCACCGTGGCGTTCATGCCGGGCATCATCGTCACCGACGCGGTCCGCTCGCTTTCGTCGCGGTACCCGGACGTGTCGGTGGAGCTGCTCCGCACGACGTGGGACGACCAGATCGAAGTGCTCCACGACGGCCGCGCCGACGTCAGCGTGGTCCGCCTGCCCGTGGACCAGCGCGGGCTGAGCTTGCGGCCGCTGTTCTCCGAGCCGCGGATGGTGGTCCTGCGGGCGGACCACCGGCTGGCCGGCAAGGAGTCCGTGCGCGTCGGCGATCTGGCCGACGAGCACCTGCTCAACGATCCGGACGCGGTGCCGGAGTGGCGTGATGTGGCGGTGGAGTTGCGGGACGGGACGGCTTCGCGGTGGCGGGAGTTCCGGAGCGTCGAGGAGAAGCTGGAGCACGTGGCCGCCGGGCGGGGGATCGCGGTGATCCCGCGCTCGACGTCGGAGTACTACACGCGTCCCGACGTCGCCCACGTGCCGGTCGAGGATCTGCCGCCGAACGAGGTGTGCCTGGCGTGGGTCGCGGCGCGGCGGTCACCGCTCATTTTTTCGTTCGCGGAGACCTTGCGTTCGGTATAACCGGATAGCAGTCTGACGGTATGACTCGCTGGGCTACGTTCGACTGTTTCGGCACGCTGGTGGACTGGCGGCACGGCATCGCGACCGGGATCGAGCTGCTGTTCCCCGGGCGGGGCGCGGAGCTGCTGGCGGTCTACAACCGGATCGAACCGCAGGTGCAGGCCGAGGCGCCGGTGCGGCGGTACCGGGAGGTGCTCGCGGAGTCGCTGCGGCGGACCGCGGCCGAAGCGGGCGTCGAGCTGGTGCCCGACGACGCGTCCGTGCTCGGGACCGGGCTGCCGTACTGGCCGGTGTTCCCCGACGTCCGGCCGGCGCTGACGGCGTTGCGCGAAGCGGGTTGGCGGCTCGCGTTGCTGACGAACTGCGACCGCGACCTCATCGGCGAGACCCAGCGGCGGCTCGTCGTGCCGATCGACGCGATCGTGACGGCCGAGGACGTCGGTTCGTACAAGCCCGGGCACGCGCACTTCACGCGTTTCGCTTCCACCTTCGACGCGACCCGGGAGAACTGGGTCCACATCGCGCAGGGCCACTTCCACGACATGGTGCCGGCGCAGGCTCTGGACATCCGGCGCGTCTGGATCAACCGGCACGCCGAGCCGCACGACCCGTCGATCGCCGACGCGGTATTGCCGGACCTGGCCGACCTGGTGGCGACGGTGGAGCGGGTGCACGCGTCCTGATGGTGCTGCAGACGACGAACACCCGCGACGCGCTGGTGGCGGAGGTGCGCCGCCGGATCCTCGGCGGCGGGCTCGCCCCGGGGACGCCCCTGACCGAGCAGGGCTTGGCGACGACGTTCGGGGTGGCGCGCCCGACGGTGCGGTCGGCGTTGCAGGAGCTGGTCGCCCGGCACCTGGTGGAGCGAGCCGACGGTCGCTCGCTGCGGGTCCCGGTGCTGACGTCCTCCGACGTGCGCGACTTGTTCACGGTCCGGCTGCCGTTGGAGCTGACCGCGGTGCGGCTGATCGTCGGGCAGCGGCGTTCGCTGGACGGGGTGTCGGCGGCGTTGTCGGTGCTGGAGGCGTTGCCGCCGGGGGCGGGGTGGAGCGAGCGGGTGGCGGCGCACACGGCGTTCCACCTGGCGCTGGTCGCCGCGGCGGGGAGTGTGCGGTTGAGCCGGATCTACCCGCCGCTGCAGGAGGAGATGCAGCTGTGCCTGGCCCGGTTGCGGGGGTCGTACCCGGATCCGGCCGAGCTGGCGGCGGAGCACCGCCGATTGCTGTCGGCGATCGCTTCGGGCAACCCGGCGAGCGCGGAGGCGGAGATGCGCGACCACCTGGAGCGCGCGCGGAGTGGGTTGCTGGACCTCTGAGCAGGGTGGGCGACCGGTTGGGAGGGGCGATGGCGGCTCTGCCCGGCTGGCCGCCGGCAGGGGCTGGTATGGCGGGCGGCTCGCCCGGCTGGCCGCAGTTAGTGCTGGGGTGGTAGCCGGTAGGGCTTGTGCGGGCCGCCCGGCCGACCGCCGGTGGGCTCGCGGGTGCCGAATGGCGCGCCCGGCCGACCGCCGGTGGGCTCGCGGGTGCCGAATGGCGCGCCCGGCCGACCGCCGGTGGGCTCGCGGGTGCCGAATGGCGCGCCCGGCCGACCGCCGGTGGGCTCGCGGGTGCCGAACGGCGCGCCCGGCCGACCGCCGGTGGGCTCGCGGGTGGCAGGCTGCCCGGCCGGCGGTAGGGCTTGCGGGTGCCAGGTAGTTCGCCTGCCAGCCCGCAGGCGGGGCCGCAGATGCCAGGCGCCCCGCCTCACCTCCGGCCTCAGCAGCCTGCCGCGGAACCGCTATGCCGTACCTCGGCACGGTGGCCCGCGAACAACCCGGCCCGCAGCGCCGCCCAACGGCGCGCCGCCGGGCGGGGCTCTCGGGGCCGATGCGGGGCCGCCTCCGGGCGCCCCGCCCGGTACTCCATCTCCACTCGCACCCAGTCGTAGATCCAGTCGCCGCGCATGGTCGTTCCTCACCTAGTTCTTCCGAGGAACTCCACGTTCGTCCTGAGGGGACCGCCGCCGCATCGGGTGAACGCGCACCTTGACCCGCCGGATCCCTTACCCGCGCAGCTCCGCCAAGGCGTCCAGGTGGCGGGGCTCCCACCCCAGCTCGCGCCGCGCCCGGGCCGGGGTCAGCTGCTGGTCCAGCGCGAACGCCTCCGCGATCGGCCCCATCCGCGCCACCGCCTCGGCGAGCGTGAGGTGCGCGATCGGGCCGCCGGCGGCGAGCGCCGAAACGATGTCCGCCAGCCGCACGTTCTCGCCGCTCACCCCCGCGTACACCGACTTCGGCGGCGCGTTCAACGCCAGCACGTACAGCTCGGCGAGGTCGGAAGCGTGCACCAGCGCCCAATGGTTGGCACCGTCGCCGATCAGGGGCACCGGCGCGCCGAAGAACGTCTCGATCAGCCCGCCGCCGAGGCCGTAGACCAGGCCCGGCAGCACCAGCACCGGGTGCCCGCCGTGGGACAGGACGCGCTCTTCGTTGGCGCGGCGCCACGCCGTGATCGATGGCGGGTTCTGCGGCGCGTCCTCGTCCACGACACCGTCCGTGTCGCCGTACACCCAGACCCCGCCCGTGTGCACGTACGGCCCGCGGTCGCCCAACCCGGCCTGCAGCGCCTCCGCCGCCGCGAGGTCCACCTCCGCCGTGTCGTCGCCGTAGTGCTGGCCGAGGTGTATAACGCCCTCCACGGCTTCGGCCGCAGAGCGAAGGACGTCCGTGTCGGTCAGGTCGCCGCGGACCGGGGACGCACCCAGCCCCGCGAGCACCTGCGCCGAAGCATCGCTGCGCGCCAAAGCGCTCACCTCGTGACCGTGCCGGATGAGCGCTTGGACGGTCGGACGGCCGACGTACCCGGAGCCGCCCGTGAGGAAGACCTTCATCGTGGGACCTTTCGTGGTCGTGGTGGTTCCCTTTCGACTCTCGGCGCCGCGGGACGCCGCGTCCAAGACCCTTTCCGCTCGCTGTGATACCCGCAGAGCATTACGCTGGGGCCGTGCCCGCGACGACGTTCCTGTTCGTGCCCGGCGACCGCCCCGACCGCTTCGGCAAGGCCGCGGCGAGCGGCGCCGACGTCGTGCTCCTGGACCTCGAAGACGCCGTCGCCCCGGCGGACAAGGACGCCGCGCGCGCCCACGTCGAGACGTGGCTCGAGGACAACGAAGCCATGGTCCGGATCAACGCGCCGGGCACGCCGTGGTTCGCCGCCGACGCGGCCCTCGTCACCGCCCGCGGCATCCCGGTGGTCGTCCCGAAAGCCGAGACGCCCGGGGTGCTGGCCGGGTTCCGCGAGGTCGTGGCCCTCGTCGAGACTGCGCGAGGCGTCGAACGCGCCGGGGAGCTGGCCGCTGTCCCGTCGGTGAGGCGGCTGGCGTTCGGCAGCGTCGACCTGGCCGCCGAACTCGGGGTCGCGCCCGAAGACCCGGAGCCGTTCGCCTACGCGCGCTCGCGGCTGGTGATCGCCGCGGCGGCCGCCGGGCTGGCGCCGCCGGTGGACGGCGTCACCACGGACCTGCACGACGACCGAGCGATCGAGGCCGACGTCCGCCACGCGCGCCGGCTGGGCTTCGGTGGCAAGCTGTGCATCCACCCGAGGCAGATCGCACCGGTCCGTGCCGGCTTCGCGCCGACGGAAGCCGAGCGGGAGTGGGCGCGTAGGGTTCTGACGGCGGGAGAGTCGGCGTCCACTGTGGACGGCCGGATGGTGGACAAGCCGGTGCTCGCCCGGGCCCGGCGGATCCTGGGGGAGTGAACATGGTCCGCAAGACCCACCAGGTCGCGCTGCGCAAACTCAGGTCCGGCGACGACGAGTTCTGCTTCCAGCTGCACCGCAGCGCGCTCGGCGAGTACGTCGAGGCGATCTGGGGCTGGGACGAGCCGGCGCAACGCGCCTACCACGAGGCGCACTTCGACCCCGCCCACACCCAGATCATCACCGTCGACGGCCACGACGCCGGCGCGCTGACCGTCGAAGACACCGGGACCGACGTCGTCCTCGGCCGGATCGAGCTGGATCCGGTGTACCAGGGTCGCGGCTTCGGTGATCACGTCGTCCGGAGCCTGGTCACCGAAGCGGCGTCGCGCGGCCAGGCCGTCGTGCTCGAAATCCTCGACGTCAACAAGCGGGCGAAGATCTTCTACGAACGGATCGGCTTCGTCGAGACCGGCCGCCCGCGGGAGCACAAGATCGCCCTGCGCTACCCGCCACCCTGACCTCGTCGCAGCGCTTCCGCGTCGAACCCGAACTCCGCCAGCACGGCGTCGGTGTGCTCGCCCAGCGCCGGCACCGGGTCCATCCGCGGCGCGCGACCGGGCACCGTGATCGGCGGCAGCGTGGCGCGGATCGGGCCGCCCGGTGTCGAGACGTCCGCGAAGCGGTCGCGCGCGGTGAGCTGGGGGTGCGTCAGGACGTCGGGCAGCTCGCGGCGCCGGGCGTGCGCGATCCGGCCCTCGCGAAGCCGTCCCTCCAGCTCGGTGCCGGTCATCCGCGCGAAGATCGCGTCGATCTCCTGTTCCAGCGCCGCGCGGTGGGCGACGCGGGCGCTGCCGGTGGCGAACCGCTCGTCGGTCGCCCACTCCGGCCGTTCGACGGCGTGCTCGCAGAACGCCGCCCACTCGCGCTCGTTCTGCACCGCCAGCACCAGCTCGGTCCCGTCGCCCGCGGCGAACGTGCCGTAGGGCGCGATCGCCGGGTGGCTCGTGCCGGTCCGCGGCGGGGGCGTGCCGCCGTAGCCGGCGTAGTAGAGCGGGAACCCCATCCACTCGACCAGCGAGTCGAACAGGCTGATCTCCAGCTCGGTGCCGTGCCCGGTGCGCTCGCGGTCGTAGAGCGCCGAAAGGATGCCGGAGAACGCGTACATCCCGGCGCCGATGTCCGCGGCCGGGATGCCGCTCTTGGCCGGTTCGGTCTCGGACCCCGTCACCGAGACCAGGCCGGCTTCCGACTGGATGAGCAGGTCGTACGCCTTCGCGTCGCGGTACGGACCGCTCGAGCCGTAGCCCGACACCGAGCACGTGATCAGCCTGGGCCGGGTGGTGCGCAGCGAAGCCGCCCCGAGGCCGAGCCGCTCCGCGACGCCGGGGGCGAAGTTCTGCACGAACACGTCGGCCCGGTCGAGCAGGGCCGCCATGACCGGCGCCGCCGCGTCGCTCTTCAGGTCGAGCGTGACGCTCTCCTTGGAACGGTTCAGCCACACGAAGTGGCTGGACTGGCCGTGCACGGTTTCGTCGTACGCGCGGGCGAAGTCGCCGCTGCCCGGCCGCTCGATCTTGAGCACCCGGGCCCCGAGGTCGGCCAGGTGCCGGGTGGCCAGCGGCGCGGCGACCGCCTGTTCGCAGGACACGACCGTGACACCGTCGAGGGGCAGGGAGCGCATGGCCGCATCCTGCCACCCGGTCAGACCGCCCGGGCGATGGCGATGTTCCCCGCGAGCCGCTCGCCGGCTTCGTAGATCATGTACTCGCGGCCCTGGTAGGTGCCGAAGCTCGGCGCCGCGGACCGGCCGTTGTCCGGGGCGCCGGCGAGCGGCGCGTGGAACGTCCCGAGGTGGTTCCTCTTCGAGAAGTCGGTGCCGACCTCGGTGATCATCAGCTTCCCGCCGTGCGCGATGTCGGTGTTGTAGACGACGTACGTGCTGTTGTCGCGGTTCAGCAGGTGCGGGCCGCCGATGTCGTTCGCGCCGACGTCGGTGTGGCGCACGAGCGGGGTCTGCGAGAACGTCCAGTTCAACGCGTCCGGCGACCAGCCCCAGCCGATGTCGCGGTGGTTCGTGGTGTTGTTGAGCATGAAGACCATGACGTAGCGGGCGTTCTTCGCCGGCAGGTCCTGGCGGAACACCCGCGCGTAGGACGTCTCGGTGGTGCCCGCGGGCTGGAGGCGCGTGGACAGCACTTCCTTCTCGTAGGTGAAGTGGATGCCGTCGGCGGAGCTGGCCAGGCGCGTGACCGTGTTTTCGCCGTGGAAGTACAGGTAGATCCGGTCGACGTCGTCGTTCCACAGGGCGTGCGGTGAGGAGACGTGGCTGACGGAGTACTCGCCGGGCCAGGAGTTCTTGATGATCGGGTTGCCCGCGTACTCGGTGAACTCCTCGTCGAGGGAGTTCGCGTAGGCCAGGCAGATCCCGCCCGGCGCGTCGTGGGGCGCGTAGTAGAGGTAGTACGCGCCGAGCGCGTTCGGGATGCGGTCCTTGGTCCCCCGGATGCACGGGAAGATCAGCTCGCCGGTCGGGTTGTAGCGCAGCTTGCTCTTGACGAGCGCGAGCCGCTGGTACCGGTAGTCGGGGAAACCCGCGGGTGCCGCGGTGGCCGGAGCCGGGATCAGCGTGCTCGCGCCGAGCGCGGCCGCGCCGGCCAGCAGGCCGCGTCGGGTGAGGGTCATGACCGCTCCTTCGAGGTCTCGTGTGCGGCGACGGTGCCACGCCCCCGCCGGCGAGGTCAATGGAGTAATACGTATTAGTCCAGAGGGACAGGTTTGCTGGAGTTTCGGGCAAAACCGTTGACCGGCCTCGGCGGGGCTTGCACGCTGGATCGGATCAGCTGACTCCGGGCGAGGTGGCGATGGGCAAGGTCCGGCAGGCCGACATCGCCCGCGTGGCCGGGGTTCGCAGGCGACGGTGTCGGTGGTGCTGGGCGGCAACCGCACCGGCGTCCGCCTTGCGGAACGGACGCGGCTGCGGGTCCTGGAGGCGGCGGAGCGGCTGGGGTACGTCCCCGACCCGGTGTCGTCCCGGCTGGCGTCCACGCGCAACGACCTCCTCGGCGTGTACACGTTCACGCCGGCCTTCCCGGACATCGCCGACGGGTACTACCCGATCCTGGCCGGCGTCGAGGCGGAGGCGGCGGCCCTCGGCCAGGACCTGATCGTGTTCACGGCGTCGAGCGCGGCGCCGGACCGGATCCGCCGCACCCGGCTGGCGGACGGGTGCCTGTTCCTCGGCCGGCACGTCCCGGTGGACGCGCTCGCCGACCTGCTCGCCGCCGGGTTCCCGATCGTCCACATCGGACGCCGCGCCGAGCTGGACGGCCGCATCCCGCACGTGGGCGCGGATTACGTGTCCGCTTCGGCCGAGGTGATCACGCGGCTGGCGCGGGCCGGCCACTCGCGCGTGCGGTACCTGCGCGAGCCGGACGACGCGCCTTCGTCGGCCGATCGCGAACGCGGCGTGCGTGCGGCGGCGGCCGACGCCGGGATGTCCCTGGCGGTGACCCGCACCGACGGGTCGGACCTCGATGCCGCTTCGGTCCGCGGGTGGCTCGACGAGGGCGTGACGGCGCTGGTGGTCGAGGAGACCGACACGGGCGCGGTGTTCCACGCGACCCGGCGTGCCCTGGACGAGGCCGGGGTCTCGGTGCCGGGCGACGTTTCGCTGGCGGTCCTGGGGCGGCCCCCCGACGCGACGGCGGGGCCGGTGATCAGCGGGTTCGAGGTCCCGCGCCGGGCGCTGGGCCGGGCGGCGGTGCGGCTGCTGGCGTCGCTGGTCGAGCCGGGCTCGGGCGAGCCGCCGCCGCACCGGCTGCTGACCTGCCCGCCGGTGGCCGGGGAGACGATCGCGACGGTCGCCTGAGGACGCACCCGCCCCGCGGACTACTTCAGGAACGCCCGGGAGAACTGGAAGAGGGCGTACAGGCCGGGCAGGACCTTGATGATGCTGCCGCTGAAGCTGGCCACCGGGATGCTGCGCCACACCGTGAGCTCGGACGCCGCGATCACGTACTCCTCGCTGGTCACCCCGGAGTCCCTCGCCACGAGCGTGGCCCGCAGCCGCTTCTCGACCGATTCGTGCATGCCGACCATCCGGAAGAAGGACGTCAGGATCATCACCGTGTTGGACAGGACCCCGATCAGCGCGAAGATCACGGCGATCACCAGGGTCCACGTCTCGTTGCGGAGGATGTCGAAGATGGCCACCATCGCGATCGCCAGGCTGACCGTCGACAGGTAGATCAGCATCAGGACACCGGTCACCGGGCTCCACCCGTAGCTGCGGTCCCGCCAGCGGGGCACGTAGCCGACCGGCAGCCCGTCCGCGGTCGACTTCCGCGTGGCGTAGAAGACGGCGCCGAGCCGCACATACAACCAGCCGGCCCGCCACGCGTAGTGGACCCCGACCGAACCGATCAGGACGCAGACGACCGCGAGGAAGAAGTGGTGGTGGTAGTTCGCCCACCAGCTGTCCCGCAGCTGCGCGGCGTTCGTCGTCCCGTTCGGGCCGGGCGTTTCGAGCGTGGTGAACAGGTGCCCGGCCTTGAGGTTGCGCCAGTAGACCCAGGTCACCATCGCGACGGAGACGGCGGCCAGGGCCGGCCGTCGCGGTGGCGTCAGGTCGATCGAGCGTTCCAGCCGGAGGATCCCGGCCGAGATCGTGTCCTGGGAGCCCTGCTCGCTGAGCAGGCCGGTCCGGACGAGCGCCCCCTGCAGGGCCGCGAGCCGCCGCCGGAGCAGCTTGTAGGTCACCAGGGCGAACGGGCAGCAGAACGTCAGCATGATGGCGGGGACGTCGGAGAGGAACGGGACGGACTGGCAGGTCGAGCCGATCGTGGGCTGGTAGAAGAGGCTGGCCAGGAAGTTGGCGGTGCTGTGGCAGCCGGGGTGGTAGGCGACGCCGGACGACCACGCCAGCAGGCAGACCAGGCCGACCGTCGCGAGCGGGATGAAGGTCAAAAAGAGCATTTCCCGGCGCACGCTCACGGGTCCGGTCGGCGACAGGATGGCCGGTTTCCGGACGGCGGTGACCAGCCGGCCGGCGGGCTGCCGGGCCTTCCGCACCACGGTGACGACGGGGGTGAACGCGCGCTCGAGGAGCGAGCCTTCCCCTGGCTTCTCCCGCACCATGCCCAGCCCCCTGGATTCCGGTCGCCGAGAACCGCCTCCTTTGTCCCCACGGACACGCTGGGAGTCGTGGTCGTCGGCGGATTGTTACAACCGGGCCGGTGTCCACAAACGCGCTGCCCAGCGCACCTGGCCAGGCGAATGATAGGAATGCCCGGTGACCGAACCGAACTTGATCGAAGCCGCCGCGGCCGAAGCCGTCACGCTGACCAGCGAGCTCATCCGCATCGACACGACCAACACCGGTGACCCCGACACGCTGGTCGGCGAGCGGGCGGCGGCCGAGTACGTCGCGGAGAAGCTGACCGACGCCGGCTACGAGATCACCTACGTCGAGTCGGGCGGGAAGAACCGGCACAACGTGATCGTCCGGCTCGAAGGGGCCGACCGCGAGCGCGGCGGGCTGCTCATCCACGGCCACCTCGACGCCGTGCCCGCCGACCCGTCCGAATGGTCGGTCCACCCCTTCTCCGGCGCGATCCAGGACGACTACGTCTGGGGCCGCGGCGCGGTCGACATGAAGGACATGTGCGGGATGGCGCTCGCGCTGGCCCGGCACTACAAGATGAACAACGTCGTGCCCCCGCGCGACCTGGTCTTCGCCTTCCTCGCCGACGAGGAGGCGGGCGGCAAGTACGGCGCGCAGTGGCTCGTCGAGAACCGCCCGGACCTCTTCGAGGGCGTCACCGAGGCGATCAGCGAGGTCGGCGGCTTCTCCATCACGCTCAAGGACGACGTCCGCGCCTACCTGATCGAGACGGCGGAGAAGGGCATCCGCTGGATGAAGCTGCGCGTGCGCGGTACCGCCGGGCACGGCTCGATGATCCACCGCGACAACGCCGTGACGAAGCTGGCCGAAGCCGTCGCGAAGCTCGGCAACCACCGCTTCCCGCTCGTGCTGACCGACTCGGTGAAGGAGTTCCTCGCCGGCGTCACCGAGATCACCGGCTGGGACTTCCCCGAGGACGACCTCGAAGGCTCGGTCGCCAAGCTCGGCAACATCTCCCGGATGATCGGCGCGACCCTGCGCGACACCGCCAACCCGACCATGCTCACCGCCGGGTACAAGTCGAACGTCATCCCGTCGGTCGCCGAGGCCGCGGTGGACTGCCGGATCCTGCCGGGGCGCCTGGAGGCGTTCGACCGGGAGCTCGACGAGCTGCTCGGCCCGGACATCGAGAAGGAGTGGATGGAGCTGCCGCCGGTCGAGACGACGTTCGACGGCGCCCTCGTCGACGCCATGACCGCCGCGGTGCTGGCCGAGGACCCGGGCGCGAAGACACTGCCGTACATGCTGTCCGGCGGCACCGACGCGAAGTCCTTCCAGGACCTCGGCATCCGCAACTTCGGGTTCGCGCCGCTCAAGCTGCCCGCCGACCTCGACTTCTCGGCGCTCTTCCACGGCGTCGACGAGCGCGTCCCGGTCGAGGCGCTGAAGTTCGGCACCCGCGTGCTGGACCGGTTCCTGCGCACGTCCTGATGACCGCGTTCGCGCTCGCCGACGGCACGTCCCTGCAGGTGGTGCGCCGGGGCGACCCGGCCGCGCCGGTGACCGTGGTGTTCGTCCACGGCTACGCGCTCGACCAGCGCAGCTGGGGCCGGATCGCCCCGCTGGTGCCGGACGCGGCAGACGGGCCGGTGGCCGTGCTGACCTACGACCAGCGCGGCCACGGCGGATCCGGGCGGGCGCGGCGTGGCACGGCGACGATGGCGCAGCTCGGCGACGACCTCGCCGAGGTGGTCGAGCGCGAAGTTCCCGAAGGCCAGGTGGTGCTCGTGGGGCACGACATGGGCGGCCTGGCCATCCTGTCGCTGTCCCAGCGGCACCCGGAGCTGTTCGCCGCGCGCGTGGCGGGGCTGGTGCTGCTCGCGACGTCGTCGGGCACGCTGGCCACCGAGGTCTCGGCGGCGTGGCCGAGCGCGCTGGGGAAGCTGGCCCGCGACCTCGAAGCGGTGCTCGGCTCGAAGCTCTTCGGCGTGGTCCGGGAGCGCACGAGCCGGGCGGTGAGCGCGGGCCTGCGGTGGTGGCTCTTCGGCGACGACCCGGACCCGGAGCTGGTCGAGCTGACCGTGAAGATGATCCGCGGCAACTGGCCGCACACGGTGTCGCTGTTCCGCCCGGCGCTGGACGCCTACGCGCGCGACTCGGCCTCGACGCGGGTCGGCGGCCTGCCGGTGACGGCGATCGTGGGGGAGCGGGACCGGATCGTCCGCGCGTCCGACGTCGAGCAGTGGGCCGGCGGGCTCGGCAACGGGACGGCGGTGGTGCTGCCCGGCGTCGGGCACGTCGTGCCGCTGGAGGCCGCGGCGCAGGTGCTGCCGCGGGTCGTCGCCCTGGTCAACGGCAGCTACCGACAAGACTAGAGTTCTTGACAACTTCTCTGTTCGGCCGCGATGCTGGACCCATGTTTTCCGTGGCGGTGATCGAAGACGCGTCGGCGGCCGAGGTGTCGCTGGACCCGGTCCGCGCCCGGCTGCTGGCCGAACTGGCCGAGCCGGCGTCGGCGACCATGCTGGCCGCGCGGGTCGACCTGCCGCGCCAGAAGGTCAACTACCACCTGCGGGCGCTGGAGAAGCACGGCCTGGTGGAGCTGGTCGAGGAGCGGCGGAAGGGCAACGTCACCGAGCGGATGATGCGCGCGACGGCGTCGTCGTACGTCATCTCGCCGCTCGCGCTGTCCGCCGTCCAGCCCGACCCGGCCCAGTCGCCCGACCGGCTCTCGGCCCGCTGGCTGCTCGCCGTCGCGGGCCGGCTCGTGCGGGACGTCGGCCTGCTGCTCACCGGCGCGGCCAAGGCCCAGCAGCGCGTCGCGACCTTCGCGCTCGACGGCGAGGTCCGGTTCGCCTCGGCCGCCGACCGCGCGGCGTTCGCCGAAGAGCTCGCGACCGCCCTCACGACCCTGGTCGGGAAGTACCACGACGAGACGGCCGGGAAGGGCCGGCCGCACCGGGTGGTCGTCGCCGTCCACCCGAGCATCCCGGAGGAGCCCCGTGGGGCATGAGTTCGAGCTGACCGACGTCGCCGAGGTCGGCGCGACGCCGGAACAGCTGTGGGAAGCCATCGCGACCGGGCCGGGCATCGACTCGTGGTTCATGGGCCGCAACGAGGTCGAGGGCGGCACCGGCGGGGTCGTCCGCGGCGCGTTCGGGGGGTTCGAGCCCGAATACCGGATCCGGGAGTGGGACCCGCTCCAGAAGCTCGTCTACGGCAGCGACCCCGGGCCGGACGGGCGCACGATCGCCTACGAGTTCCTCATCGAGGGCCGGGCCGGCGGCAGCTCGGTGATCCGCTGCGTCACGAGCGGCTTCCTGCCCGGCGACGACTGGGAGGACGAGTTCGAGGCGATGACCTCCGGCGGCGCGATGTTCTTCCGCACCCTGGTCGAGTACGTGACCCACTTCGCCGGACGCACGGCGGTGCCGGTCACGGCGTTCGGCCCGCCGGTGGGGGACTGGGACACCGCGTGGACCCGGCTCGGCTCGGCGCTCGGGCTGCCCGCGCGGCCCGCGGAGGGCGACCGGGTGCGGATCGAACTGCCCGGCCGGGCACCGTTGGCGGGGATCGTCTACGCCGTGAACGACCAGACCGCCGGAGTGCGGACCGCGGACGCGATGATCCGCTTCCTGCGCGGCTTCCACGGCCCGATGGTCGCCGCCCACCACGTCTTCACCCCCGGCGCCGACGCCGAGGTGGAGGAAAAGGCCTGGAGCGACTGGCTGAGCCGAGTGTTCGGCTGAAGGCGCCGGCAAGGGCGGATTTCGCCCGGCTGCCGCTAAACCGCTTCTCCCTCCTCCGCGTGTGGCCTGCGCAACGCAGCTCACGCGAAGAACGGGAGTGCCGTCATGCGAAAACTTCTGTACCTGTCCGGGATCGCGGCGATCGTGCTGGCGGTGGGGGCCACGGGCGCGAGCGCGTCGCCGCGGCCGCAGGCAGCCGACACCGTGCTCGCCGGCGGCCAGTGCACCGGGTCGTGGGTCGACACGCACGACGCCGTCGCGGCCCGCGCCGAGCCGAACGCCACCTCGTCCATCCGCTTCTGGGTCTACAACAACGAAACCCACCCGTGCCGCAAGCTGGTCGTCGGCGGCGGCTACGCGGCGTGCGGCTACACCGGCGCCAACGGCTGGATCCTCGTGCAGGACATGTACCGCGCGGTGGACCACATCGAGCCCGGCTGGTCGGGGTACGTCCCGAGCGTGTGCACGAGCGACCGGTAGCGGAGGTGCGGAACTACGTCGGCAGCGCGCCGGGCAGGCTCTCCGCCGTCTTCTTGCGGCGCAGCCAGACCCGGCGGGTGCCGTCGGCGTAGAGCCGGACGTTCCGCAGTTCCCAGCCCGCGAACTCCGCGTGGATGGAGAGCTGGATCGCCGCCGCGCGCCGGGACACGCCCGGGGGGAGGTGCAGGCGGCGATACTCCCAATCCCCTTCGACCACCGCCTCGCTGACCGTCGTCATGGCTGGATCACCTGGGTCCCTTCTCCGGTGGCCGAGCCGATGATCACCCGGCCGCTGGTTTCGTCCACCCCGACCGAGTCCGGCTGACGCACGGTGGGGAACCGGTACTTCTCGACGGGCTCGCCGCCGCGGACGTCGAACCCGACCACTTCGTTCCGCCCGGTCAACGTCACCCAGGCCAAGCTCCGCTTCGCGTCGTAAGCGATCCCGTACGCACCACCCGGCACCGGGTACCGCTGCCGCATGATCAGCGGCGAAGCCGAGAACGCGATCAGCGCACCCGCCCGCGCGTCCGTCACCAGGATCCGGCCGTAGGAGTCCGCGACCGCGTTGGCGGCGCCGTCACCCGCGCGCAGACCCTCGTTGATCTTCCCGCCCGCGACGTCCACGGAGAACACGGCCGTCCGCAGCCGGTCCAGGACCACCACCCCGTTCCCGGCGCTCAGCACGTCGTCCGCGCTGTAGAGCTGCCCGCCGATCGTCCGCGCGGGACCGCTCGCGGGCAGCACCTGGATGTCCTTCGCCGGCCCCATCGCGACCAGGCGATCGGCGCCGTAAGCGAGGCTCGCCGCCGGCTGCCCGCCCGTCTTCGTCTCGGTGAGCTTCCGGTCCGGCAACGTCAGCTGCTGCACGACACCCTGAGCCGGCTCCGCGATCTCGACCCGTCCCGGCGCCACGGTCAGCTTCTCCGCTTTGCCGTATAACGGCATATTCACCGGGGGTGACGCGAGCGCGTTCAAGTCGTACAGCCGCAACGACGGCGGCTGGGAGACCGCGACGACGAGGGTCGACCCCGAAACGGCCACCGCGGAGACGGCCGGGCCCGGCAGCACCTGACCGGCCGGCCGCACGGTCACGGCGGGGGAGACCGCCGGCTTCGCGGCCACGGGGTTCGCGACGATCTGCAGGTCGTCCCCGTCGGACTTGGCCGACGAGCAGCCCGAGAGCACCAGGACACCGGCGAGCGGGATCGCGATCCACGACACGGCGGCGAACCGACGCACGTTGCTGCCTCCAGGTGTCCCAGGCGTCCCTCGGCGGGTGGTCTTCACCAGCATCCTCCACGATCCTTCTGCCGTCACGTGCATGTCACCCAACAGACACCTAGCGCGGCCATCGCTCCGGATAGCCGACTTCGATGGCGCTGACGTCGTCGAGCGCGGAGCGGATGGCCGGCGGGAGGGTGATGTCCTCCGCCGTCAGCGAGCCGGTGAGCTGACCGGTGTCCCGCGCCCCGACGACCGGGGCGACGACCCCGGGCCGGTCGCGGACCCAGGCCAGCGCGACGGCCAGCGGCGACGTGCCGAGGCCGTCGGCGGCGGTGGCCACCGCCTGCACGATCCGGGCGGCCCGGTCGGTGCGGTGGTGCTCGACGTAGCCGGCGTACGCGCTGTTCGCGCCGCGCGAGTCGGCGGGGGTGCCGGTGCGGTACTTGCCCGTCAGCACGCCGCGGCCGAGCGGCGCCCAGGGCAGCACGCCGACGCCGTGGTGCCCGGCGGCGGGGACGACCTCGCGGTCCACCCCGCGTTCCAGCAGCGAGTACTCGACCTGGGTGGAGACGATCGGCGCGACCGCGGCGGCGCCGGCGGCGGCCGTCGCCAGCTGCCAGCCGGCGTAGTTCGAGACGCCGACGTAGCGGGCCTTGCCGCTGGTCACGGCGTACTCGAGGGCGGCGAGGGTCTCGGCGATCGGCACGCAGGTGTCCCAGGCGTGCAGCTGCCACAGGTCGACGTGGTCGGTGCCGAGCCGCTTGAGCGAGCCGTCGAGCGCGGTGAGCAGGGCACCGCGGGAGGCGCCGCCGCCGAACGGGCCGTCGGTGCGGCGGGCGACCGCCTTCGTCGCGAGGACGACGTCGTCGCGGGGCACGAGGTCGCCGAGCAGCGAGCCGAGCACCCGCTCGCTCTGGCCCTCGCCGTAGATGTCGGCCGTGTCCACCAGGGTGCCGCCGGCGTCCACGAAGGCGACCAGCTGGCTGGCCGCTTCCTCCGCGTCGGTGTCGCCACCCCACGTCATGGTGCCGAGCGCCATCCGCGAGACGCGCAGTCCCGAGCGGCCGAGCAGTCGCTTTTCCACGACCGCCGAGCCTAGTGGGCGGGGACCGGCGAACCTGACCAAGGTGAGTCGTGTCGCGCCCGAGGGCCCCGTTAGGGTCTGGCCCCGTGCGACTCGGACTGAATCTCGGCTACTGGGGAGCGGGGAACGACCCCGCGAACCTGGCCCTGGCGAAACAAGCGGACGAACGGGGCTACGCCGTCGTGTGGGCGGCGGAGGCGTACGGCTCGGACGCCGTGACCGTGCTGACCTGGATCGCGGCGAACACGGCGCGGATCGACGTCGGCGCCGCCGTGCTGCAGATCCCGGCCCGGACCCCGGCGATGACCGCGATGACCGCCGCGACCCTCGACACGCTCTCGGGCGGCCGGTTCCGGCTGGGGCTCGGCGTGTCCGGCCCGCAGGTGTCCGAGGGCTGGCACGGTGTCCGGTTCGCCTCGCCGCTGGGCCGCACCCGCGAGTACGCCTCGATCGTGCGCTCGGCGTTGCGGCGGGAACGGGTGCGGTTCGAGGGCGAGCACTTCACGCTGCCGCTGCCGGAGGGGCCCGGCAAGGCACTGCGGCTGACCGTCCGGCCCGCCCGCAAGCACATCCCGCTGTACCTGGCCGCGATCGGCCCGAAGAACCTGGAGCTGACCGGGGAGATCGCCGACGGCTGGCTGCCGGTGTTCTTCTCGCCGGCGCACGCGGGGGAGCAGCTGGCGCACCTGCGGGCCGGTGCCGAACGGGCCGGGCGCACCCTCGACGGCTTCGACGTCGTCCCGACCGTGCCGCTGGTGCCCGGTGATGACTGGCGGGCCTGCGCGGACGCCGTCCGCGGCTACGCGGCGCTCTACCTCGGCGGGATGGGCAGCAAGGAGAAGAACTTCTACAACCGGCTGGCGTGCCGGATGGGCTTCGAGGCCGAAGCCGCCGAAGTGCAGGAGAAGTACCTGGCCGGCGACCGGGCGGGGGCGATGGCGGCGGTGCCGCTGGAGTTCCTCGACGCGACGTCGCTGCTGGGCCCGAAGGAACGGATAGCGGAGAAGATGACCGAATACGCCGAGGCCGGCGTGACGACCCTGTCGGTGTCGCCGTACACCGAGAACGCCACAGCCGCGACGGCCGCGCTGACCACCGCCGTCGAGGCGCTCGAGCGGGCGGGGGTGGCCTGACGTGGGCTGGTTCGAAGCACTGGTCCTGGGGCTGGTCCAGGGCCTGACGGAGTTCCTCCCGATCTCCTCGAGCGCGCACCTGCGGATCGTCGCGGCGCTCGTCGGCTGGGACGACCCGGGCGCGGCGTTCACCGCCGTCACCCAGATCGGCACCGAGCTGGCGGTGATCCTCTACTTCGGCAAGAAGATCGGGAAGATCCTCCAGGCCTGGTTCTTCTCGCTGTACAAGCGGGAGTGGCGCCAGGACCCGGACGCCCGCCTCGGCTGGCTGATCATCATCGGCTCGCTGCCGATCGTGGTGCTCGGCCTGCTGCTGCAGGACCAGATCGACAGCGCGTTCCGCGACCTGCGGATCACCGCGACCGTGCTCATCGTGTTCGGCCTGATCCTGCTCTACGCCGACCGCGTCGGGAAGCAGGAGCGGACCCTGGACCACCTGACGGTGCCGCACGGCCTCGGCTTCGGGTTCGCCCAGGCGCTGGCGCTGATCCCGGGCGTTTCGCGTTCGGGCGGCACGACCAGCGCGGGCCTGCTGCTCGGCTACACCCGCGCGGAAGCGGCGGAGTACTCGTTCCTGCTGGCGCTGCCGGCGGTGTTCGGGTCGGGCGTGTACAAGCTCAAGGACATCGGTTCCGGCGGCGTGCCGGCCCAGTGGGGTCCGACGATCCTGGCCACGCTGGTCGCGTTCGGCGTCGGGTACGCGGTGATCGCGTGGCTGATGGGCTACATCAAGAAGCGCAGCTTCGTGCCGTTCGTGATCTACCGGCTCGTCCTCGGCGTGCTGCTGTTCGTGCTGATCTTCACCGGCGCGCTGGACCCCAACGCGGGTCCGGTGAGCAACTGATCCGCCCGCGTGGGGACCGCTTGATCGGTCCCCACGTAGGGTGGGCCTCGTGAGTACGGTCATTCTGCTCAGGCACGGCAAATCGACGGCCAACGGCTCCGGAGTCCTGGCCGGGCGATCCCCGAAGGTCAACCTCGCCGACACCGGCCGCGCCCAGGCGGAAAAGCTGGTCGAACGCCTCGACGGCGTCCCGCTGGCCGAGCTGGTCGTGTCGCCCATGCTGCGGTGCAAGCAGACGGTCGGCCCCCTCGCGGCAGCGCGGAACCTGGACAAGGTCGTCGAGCCCGGATTGTCCGAAGTGGACTACGGCGACTGGACCGGCAAGGAGCTCAAGCACCTCGCGAAGGAGCCGCTCTGGCGGGTCGTGCAGGCGCACGCCTCGGCCGCCGTGTTCCCCGGCGGCGAAGGGCTCGCGGCGATGCAGGCCCGGTCCGTGGCCGCCGTCCGCGCGCACGACCGGCGCATCACCGCCGAGCACGGCGACCACGCCGTCTGGCTCCTGTGCAGCCACGGCGACGTGATCAAGTCCATCCTCGCCGACGCGCTCGGCCAGCACCTCGACGCGTTCCAGCGGATCGTCGTCGACCCGGCGTCGATCTCGGTCGTGCGCTACACCGAGACCCGGCCGTTCGTGCTGCGGGTCAACGACCACAGCGGCGATCTCCGGGGGATCGTGCCGCCGGAACCCAAGCCGAAGCGCGGCAAGAAAGCGGCCGGGAGCAGCGACGCCGTGGTGGGCGGCACCACCGGCCGGTGAGCCCGGCCACCTCCGGAAGCGCTGACACCCGCACAGGTGGACCACGTAGGGTGGCGGGACCGAGTGTTGCACCCCCACCAGGAGCCTGCCCCGATGATTTCGCCGGACAACCCGTTCGCCGCACCCAGCGAACTGCCCTACGCCCTGCCGCCCTTCGACCGGATCGCCGACGAGCACTACCGGCCCGCGTTCGAGGCGGGCCTGGCCGAGCACGCGGCGGAGATCGAGCAGATCGCGGCGCAGGACGCCGAGCCGACGTTCGAGAACACCGTCGTGGCCCTCGAGCGCGCCGGCGAGCTGCTCGGCCGCGTGGCGAGCGTGTTCTACAACCTGTCCGGCTCCAACAGCACCGACGAGATCCAGGCCATCCAGGCCGAGTTCGCGCCGAAGCTGGCCGCCCACCACGACGCGATCCACCTGAACCCGAAGCTGTTCGCCCGGATCGACACCCTCCACACGCGGCGCGAAGAGCTCGGCCTGGACGAGGAGTCGCGGCGCCTGCTGGAACGGCGTCACCTCGACTTCAGCCGCGCGGGCGCCGGGCTCGGCGAGGCCGAGCAGGCCCGCCTGCGGGAACTCAACGGGCAGCTGTCCACGCTGCAGACGAAGTTCCAGCAGAACCTCCTCAAGGACACCAACGACCTGGCCGTCGTGATCGAAGACCGCGCCGAGCTGGCCGGCTTCGGCGACGGCGCGATCGCCACCGCGGCCGAAGCGGCCGCCGCCCGCGGTGAGGACGGCAAGTACGTCATCCCCCTGACCCTGCCGACGAGCCAGGCCTCGCCGTTGGAGACGCTGCGCGACCGCGAGGTCCGCGCGCGGATCCACGCCGCGTCGATGGCGCGGGGCAACCGCGGCAACGAGTTCGACAACAACACCCTCGTCGCCGAGATCACCCGCCTGCGGGCCGAACGGGCCGCCCTGCTCGGCTACCCGAACCACGCGGCGTACGTCATCGCCGACGAGACGGCGAAGACCGCGGAAGCCGCCGCCGGGCTGCTCGAGCGGCTCGCACCCGCCGCGGTCGCGAACGCCCGCACCGAAGCGGCGGAACTGCAGCGGCTGCTCGAAGCCGACGTGCCCGGCGCGACGCTGCGTCCGTCCGACTGGCCGTACTACGCCGCTCAGGTCCGCCGCGAGCGCTTCGACGTCGACACCGAGGCCCTGCGGCCGTACTTCGAAGCCGACCGCGTGTACCTCGACGGCGTCTTCTTCGCCGCCACCAAGCTCTACGGGCTCACCTTCACCGAGCGGACCGACCTCCCGAAGTACCACCCGGAGGTCCGGACCTTCGAGGTGTTCGACGCCGACGGCACCCCGCTCGGGCTGTACCTGCTCGACCTGTACACCCGCGACGCCAAGCGCGGCGGCGCGTGGATGAACACCTTCGTCGACCAGTCGCGGCTCCTGGACCGCAAGACGGTCGTGGTCAACGTGCTCAACGTCGGCCGGCCGCCGGCGGGGGAGCCGACCCTGCTCACGTTCGACGAGGTCGTCACGGCGTTCCACGAGTTCGGCCACGCGCTGCACGCCCTGGTCTCGTCGGTCCGCTACCCGACGTTCTCCGGCACCAACGTGCCCCGCGACTTCGTCGAATACCCGTCCCAGGTCAACGAGATGTGGATGCTGTGGCCGGAGGTGCTGGCCCACTACGCCAAGCACCACGAGACGGGGGAGGCGCTGCCGCCGGAGCAGGTCGACAAGCTCCTCGCCGCCCAGCAGTACGGCGAAGGCTTCTCGACCACCGAGTACCTGGCCGCGTCCCTGCTCGACCAGGCCTGGCACCGCCTCGGCGTCGACGACCACGTCGAAGAGGTCCAGCGCTTCGAGACCGACGCGCTCGTGAAAGCGGGCGTGGCCGTCGAAGCGATCCCACCGCGCTACCGCACGACGTACTTCGCGCACGTCTTCAGCGGCGGCTACAGCGCGGGCTACTACTCCTACATCTGGAGCGAGGTCCTCGACGCCGACACCGTCCAGTGGTTCCGGGAGAGTGGCGGCTTGACCCGCGAGAACGGCGACCACTTCCGCCGCACCCTGCTGGGCCGCGGAGGCAGCATCGACCCGATGGACGCCTTCCGGGCCTTCCGCGGCCGCACCCCCGAAATCGAACCGCTCCTGGCCCGCCGCGGCCTCAACGGAGTCTGAATTCATTCTCCTCTAAGTGTATAACGACCTATACCGCGGGGCTGGTTTCCAAAACCAGCCCCGCGGCGTCGTCCCTCCCTGAAAACAGCACTGAAGACCCCCGGGATCGGGCAGCGGTGACTGCCCTCCGACCTGCGCGTTCGTGACCCTCCCCAAGGCCGCCGGAGAGCTAGCTTGAGGGCTTCGACAATTCTCGGGGAGGGAGATCCGATGAGCGGATCACGTCGGATATCGATGATCGTGAGCTTGTTCGTGCTCGCGATGAGCAGCGTGTTCGTGGTGCCGGCGTCGGCCGGGACCCAGACGGCCGCCACCACGGAGGCGGTCTGCACGGGCGCGGGTTCCTGCTGGTTCAGCTGGAGTCGCATCACGGCGGGCGACTGCATCATGGATCGGGCGAAGTGGACGCTGAACCGGGACGGCAGCGCGTCGTTCGAGGCGGTGATCTTCAGCAGCGACAGCGACGACTGGTGGCTGATGTGGCCGAACGCCTTGGACAGCTCCGGCTTCGTCTTGGGCGCGATCGCGCACGGCGGTGACCCCAAGTTCGTGCGGAACACGGTCAAGGGCCAGTGGACGTGGTGGTTCGACGCCGGGTCGTTCGACGCCCGGTTCTTCGACCGGATCGACAACATGCGGCTGACCAGCAGTTGCTAGCGGACGCTGTGGGGCGGTTCTCCGGAACCGCCCCACAGCGGGTTCGTCAGCTCGTGACGATGTAGTCGACGAACCCGTACGCGAGGGCTTCGTCCGCGTCGAACCAGCGGTCGCGGTCGGCGTCGGCGGTGATCCGCTCGACGGTCTGGCCCGTCTGGCGCGCGGTGATCTCCGCGATGCGGCGCTTCATCTTGCCGAACACCTCGGCCTGGATGGCGATGTCGGTGGCGCCGCCGCTGATCCCGGCCGAGGGCTGGTGCATGACGATCCGGGTGTTGGGCAGCAGGTAGCGCTTGCCGGGTTTGCCCGAGGAGAGCAGGAACTGGCCCATGGACGCGACGAAGCCGAGGCCGTAGGTCGAGACGTCCGGTTTGACGAGCTGCATGGTGTCGTAGATGGCCATGCCGGCGGTGACGGAGCCGCCGGGTGAGTTGATGTAGAAGGTGATGTCCTGGTCCGGGTCGTCGGCGGCGAGCAGGAGGAGCTGGGCGATGATCCGGTTGGCCACCTCGTCGTTGACTTCGGAGCCGAGGAAGACGATGCGGTCGCGCAGGAGCTGTTGGTAGACCGAGTCTTCGGGGGCGGTGCTCGGTACTTGCATGTCGGGTGGGGCGAGAGTGGTCATGGCCCGACGGTAGGGCGGGGCCGGGGGCGGCCGGTGGTGGTTTCGCTGTGGGCGTGCGGTGTTCGCTGGGAGCAGATCTTGCCAAGGGGCTCGGCGACGGCTAACGTACAACCACATGGTTGTACTTCAGGAAGAGAGTGAGGAGTCGCTCAACCAGCTCTTCCGCGCCTTGGCCGACGGCACGCGCCGCGACATCCTGGCGCGGTCGATCACCGAAACGCCGTCGGTGTCCGAGCTCGCCGCGCACTACGAGATGAGCTTCGCCGCGGTGCAGAAGCACGTCGCGGTGCTCGAGCGGGCGGGTCTCGTCCGTAAGCGTGCGACCGGACGCGAGCAGCGAGTGGCGGCCGACCGGGCGCGGCTGCGGCGGGCCGGTGAACTCCTCGACTTCTACGAGTCCGTTTGGCGTCAGCGGGTGGCGCGGCTCGATGACCTCTTGCAAGAGAAAGAAGATTGACGATGCCCGTCACCTCGGTGACCAAGGATCCGGAAGCGCTCACCTTGACGTTGGTGGCCGACTTCCCGGTTCCGCAGCGACGGCTGTGGGAGGCGTGGGCCGATCCGCGGCAGCTGGAGCGCTTCTGGGGGCCGCCGTTCGCGCCCGCGACGTTCACGCACCACGACTTCCGGGCCGGTGGGCGCGCGGAGTACTTCCTGACCGGTCCGGACGGGGAGAAGTGGAGTGGTGCCTGGAAGTTCACGGCGGTGAACCCGATCGATTCGTTCGAGGCGGACGACGGTGAGGACAACGCCGAGGACGGGGCCCTTCCGATGTCGATGACGTTCGCCTTCGAGGAGACGCCGACGGGGTCGCGGATGATCAGCGTGACCCGGTTTTCGAGTGTCGAAGCCATGGAACAGACGATCCCGGGCATGGAACAGGGCCTGCGCGCCGCGATGCCCCAACTGGACGAGGTGCTGGCCGGATGAGAACTCTCAAGATCATCGAACACGTGTCGCTCGACGGCGTGATCCAGAACTCCGCCGATGGGGACGGTTTCCCGTACAGCGACTGGACCGGGGCGTACCGGACCCCGGCGGGCGCGGAGATGATGCTGTCCGCGCACGGTGAGCGGTTCGACCTGGTGCTGGGCCGGCGCACGTACGACCTCTTCGCGGGGTTCTGGCCGACGGTGTCGGGCATGCCGATGGCGGACCGGCTCAACGCGGCGAAGAAGTACGTCGTGACTCATCGTCCCGACGACCTGGCGTGGGGGCCGGCCGAGGGGGTCGGGCCGGATCTCGTCGAGGGGGTCCGGCGGATCAAGGCGGAGGACGGGCCGGGGCTGGTCCTGACGGGCAGTTCGACGCTGACGTCGGTGCTGCTGGAGCACGGGCTCGCGGACGAGGTCGTGCTGGTCGTCTACCCGGTGCTGGTGGGTACGGGCAAGCGGCTGTTCGCGGAGGGGACGCCGGGGCAGGCGTTCGAGTTCGCCGGGACGACGCCGACGCCGTCGGGGGTGCTGCTCAGCACCTACAAGGTCGCCGGGCCGTTGAAGACCAGCTGACGACAAGGGGCCACCGTCCCGCGTGGACGGTGGCCCCTTTCGTGCGTGGGTCAGGCTCAGATCAGGCTCAGATGAGGCCGAGCTTCTGCACGGTGTCGCGCTCCTCGACGAGCTCGGCGACCGAGGCGTCGATGCGGGCGCGGGAGAAGTCGTCGATCTCGAGGCCCTGGACGATTTCGTACTTGCCGTTCTTCGCGGTGACCGGGAAAGAAGAGATGATGCCCTCGGCGACGCCGTAGGAGCCGTCGGAGACGACGCCGGCGGAGGTCCAGTCGCCGGCCGGGGTGCCGTTGACCCAGGTGTAGACGTGGTCGATGGCGGCGGAGGCGGCCGAGGCGGCGGAGGAGAGGCCGCGGGCTTCGATGATGGCGGCGCCGCGCTTGGCGACGGTCGGGATGAAGTCGCTCTCGAGCCAGGCCTGGTCGACCTCGACGCTCTTGCCGCCGACCTCGGCGTGCTGGACCGAGGGGTACTGGGTGGCGGAGTGGTTGCCCCAGATGGCGAGCTTCTTGAGCTCGGTGACCGGGACGCCGAGCTTCTTGGAGAGCTGGGCGAGCGCGCGGTTGTGGTCGAGGCGGGTCATCGCGGTGAAGCGGTCGGCCGGCACGTCGGGGGCGTGCGAGCGGGCGATGAGGGCGTTGGTGTTGGCCGGGTTGCCGACCACGAGGACCTTGATGTCGTCGGCGGCGCCGGCGTTGATGGCTTCGCCCTGGGGCTTGAAGATGCCGCCGTTGGCCTCGAGGAGGTCGCCGCGCTCCATGCCCTTGCTGCGGGGGCGGGCGCCGACGAGGAGGGCGATGTTGGTGCCTTCGAAGGCCTGCTTGGGGTCGTCGAAGATGTCGGTGCCGGCGAGGAGGGGGAACGCGCCGTCGTCGAGCTCCATGGCGGTGCCCTCGGCCGCCTTGACCGCCTGCGGGATCTCGAGGAGCCGCAGCTTCACCGGGACGTCCTGCCCGAGCAGCTGACCGGACGCGATGCGGAAGAGCAGCGCGTAGCCGATCTGGCCGGCGGCGCCGGTGACGGTCACGTTGACAGGGGCTTGGGTCATTGCGGTACTCCAGCTTGAGACGACTTTGGCTAGTGCATGGAGCCTATCCCTCCTCGTGGTTGCCGGTCGGGTGCGTCCAGTCACTCTCGCTGAATCGATTACGGGTTGTCGGTCACGTTGCCGGCGAGGCGGTGCAGGAGGTCGGCGAGCTGCGCGATCTCGGTGTCGGACAGGCCTTTTCGCATGCGTTCGTCGTGGGCGATGGCGGCGGAGGCGAGGCGGAGGAAGAGCTGTTCGCCGTCGGGGGTGAGGGTGACGAGGTGGACGCGGCGGTTCTCCGGGTCGCGGCGGCGGGTGACGAGACCGGCGCTTTCCATGCCGTTGAGGTGGTGGGTGAGGGTGGCTCCTTGGATGCCGACGGCGTCGGCGAGTTCGCGCTGGTTGGCGACGGGCCGGGTTTTGAGGGAGATGAGGATCTGCCAGACGGGCTGGGAGCCGCCGGCGGCGGCGAGGGCCTGGTCGAAGGCGCGGCCGGCGGTTTTGGCGGTGCGGGCGAGGACGACCCCGATGGGGGTGGTGGTGGGTGCTGGCACGGGGTGAACCCTACCGCAGAAGCCGAGGTGTCTAAGCGTTTGACATCGAATGGTTAGACATCTAACGTTGGTCGCATCGAACCGGAAGGGGAAGTGCGATGAGCACCGAAGAGCAGGTCCGCGAGTTCGGCCGGGTCTGGGCCGCGGCGGAAGAGCGCGGGGACACCGAGACCCTGGACGGCCTGGCCGCCGACGGCTTCCGCCTGGTCGGCCCGCTCGGCTTCGTCCTGGACCGCGACCAGTGGCTGGCCCGCTACAGCGGCGGCGCGCTGGTCACCGAAAAGCTGGACTGGGACGAGGTCGAGGTCCGCGACTTCGGCACGACCGCCATCGCCGTCGGCGTGCACGCCCAGGTCGCCAAGCATCAGGGCAACCCGGTCAACGGCCGGTTCCGCGCCACGCACGTCCTGGTCCGCGACGAGGACCGCTGGCGGCTGGCCGGCATCCACCTGAGCCCGATCGGCGGCCCGCCGCCGTTCGCACCGGGAGGGGCCGCGCGATGAGCGTCGAGCTGAACCACACGATCGTGTGCGTGACCGACCGGGAGAAGTCGGCGGAGTTCCTCGCCGGGATCCTCGGCCTGCGGACCGAGCCGGTCACCGGGCCGTTCGTGCCGATCCGGCTGGCGAACGGCGTCACGCTCGACTACCTGCGGGTGGACCGCGTGACGAGCCAGCACTACGCGTTCCTGGTCGGCGAGGACGACTTCGACGCCGCGATGGCGCGCATCGAGCGAGCCGGCCTCACCTACTGGGCCGACCCGTTCCACGAGCGGGCCGGCGAGGTCAACGACCTGAACGGCGGCCGCGGGGTCTACTTCTCCGACCCCGACGGCCACAACCTGGAACTGCTGACGAGGGGGTAGCGGTGAGACTGAGCATCGGGGTCACGGACTTCTCGTGGCCGGACAAGCTGACCGACGAACTGGCGGGCATCGCCGTGGCGGCCGACGACGCCGGGCTCGACACGCTGTGGGTGGCCGACCACCTGCTGCAGGCCGACCCGCACAGCACGCCGGATTCGGCCATGCTCGAGGCGTACACGACGCTGGGGTTCCTGGCCGCGCGCACCAGCCGGATCGGGCTGGGCACGATGGTCTCGGCGGTGACGTTCCGGCCGCCCGCGCTGCTGATCAAGGCGGTCACGACGCTCGACGTCCTCTCCGGCGGGCGGGCCCGGTTCGGGATCGGCACCGGGCACCACGACGGCGAGGCGCGGGCGATGGGCCTGCCGTTCCCGCCGGTGGGTGAGCGCTTCGAGCGGATGGAGGAGACCATCCGGCTGGCGCTGCGGATGTGGGCGGGGGACGACTCGGCGTTCGAGGGTGAGCACTACCGCCTGGACCGTCCGATCGGGATCCCGCTGCCGGTGCGCCGGCCGACGGTGCTGATCGGCGGGGCCGGTGAGCGCAAGACGCTACGGCTGGTCGCGCGGTACGCCGACGCGTGCAACGTGTTCGACATCCCGGACGGCGGAAAGACCGTGCGCCACAAGCTGTCGGTGCTCGCGCGCCACTGCGAGGAGGTGGGGCGGCCGTACGGGGAGGTCGAGAAGACGATCAGCACGCGGCTGTCGCCGGGTGAGCCGGCGGAGTCGTTCGCGCGGCGGTGCGCGGAGTTCGCGGAGTGGGGGATCGAGCACGCGGTCGTGATCACGGCGGGGCCGTGGTCGGCGGCGGGGGTCGCGACGCTGGGGCGGGTCGCGGGTCTGCTGGCGGAGTGAAACGATCAAGCCCGGACGTCGCGGGGTGATCGCGGACGGCGGGCGGCGGTCCGGGGGCGCGAAATCGTTTTCCGGTCGTATTTCTTCGTGTTCCCGATAATGACGGCTCGAAATTATCGGTATACCGCGTGGCGGGACGGCTACCGCGTGTTGCTCCGTTCAGCGGGGTTTCGGACCATGATCGATTCGCTACCATGGTCGGCGCCCCCGTACCCAATTCGAATGTATTGGGAAGGATTTCGATGCTGTCTGCGGTCTTTGCTGCCGTAATGGCGCTGTCCTCTGTGGTCGCCCCGCATTCGTGGAACACTCCTCCGCCGCCCGACAAAATCGTCATCGACGTCGTGAACGCCAATGGCACGGGCTGTCCGGCCGGCACGTCGGCGGTGGCGGTTTCGCAGGACAACACGGCGTTCACCGTGACCTACAGCGCCTACACGGCGCTGGTCGGGGTCGGCGCCGGGCCGCTGGACGCCCGGAAGAACTGCCAGATCGGCCTGCGGGTGCACGTCCCGCAGGGGTTCACCTACGGAATCGCGCAGGCGGACTACCGCGGATTCGCCCACCTGGAACGCGGGGCGACCGGCCTGGAAAGAGCTAACTACTATTTCCAGGGCAATTCTCCGACGGCCTACATCCAGCATCCGCTGACCGGTGCGTTCGAGGACGATTGGCATTTCACCGATTCCACGGAGGTCGGTGCCATCGTGTTCAAGCCGTGTGGCGAGGAACGCAATCTGAACATCAACACGGAATTGCGGGCCGCGGCCGGGACGTCGGATCCGAAGAAGACGACGAGCTACGTGACGATGGACTCGACGGACGGCAGCATCACGACCACGTACCACTTCGCGTGGCTGGTCTGCCCGTGATCGCGCCGTCGTGAGCAGCCGGGGCGGCGCGGTGTCGGGTCGCGCCGCCCCGGCGGTCACTTCTTCGCGGGGGCGCGGGGATCGGTGGCCTGGACGTCGAAGACGCGGCCGAGGGAGACGAGGCCCTCGTCGAGGTGGCTGAGGCTGGAGAGGACGGCCCGGGTTTCGGCCTGCTCGACGCGGTCTGACACCGGGGTGCCGTCGTCGCGCACGAGTGTGCCGGGTGTGGGGCCACCCGGCGCGTCGAGTGCTTTGCGCAGGACGTCGATGTTGGCCAGCAGCCGGCCGGTGAACTGGTGCAGGCGGTCGGCGTTTTCGCCGGCGAGCATCCCGGGCTGGGCGCGGGCGGCGACGTGGCGGGCGCGGAAGGCGATGGTCTCCAGCGTGGTGAGCACGTGCCAGCCGTAGTCGCGGCGGGCGCTGCGCAGGTTGACCGGGTGGGTCAGCGGTTCGATGGTGGTGCGGACCTGTTCGACGGCGCGGTCGAGGTCGCGGGAGAGCTCGATGATGTTGACGTTCTCCTCGCCGGCGAGCAGGTCGCGGGTGTGTTCGAGGAACTCCGCCAGCTCGTCGAGCACGGCGGAGATGTCGTCGAGCATGACCGAGCGGGTGCGGACGGGCACGATGACGACGGCGGCGAGGATGCCCGCGGCGGCCCCGACCGCGGTTTCGGCGACGCGGATCCAGAGGACTTCGAGGCTGAACGTGCCGAGCAGGCTGTAGAGCAGGCCGAGCATGCTGGTGATGAAGAAGGCCATCACGACCTGGGAGACGCGGGCGGTGTAGACCATCCCGAAGACGCACACCAGGATCAGCGCGAGCGTGGCCGGGGTGCTGCCGGCGACCAGCAGGGCGAGCAGGACGCCGCCGACGATGCCGATGAGGGTGCCGCCGAGGCGGCGGACGCCCTTGACGAAGGTGGCGCCGGCGCTGGAGGCGCCGATGAACACGACGAAGACCGTCAGGACGGCCCAGTACCAGCGTTGGTGGGAGACGAGCTCGCCACCGAGCACGGCCAGGCC
This sequence comes from Amycolatopsis sp. cmx-4-37, assembly GCA_049998055.1. Taxonomy (GTDB): domain Bacteria; phylum Actinomycetota; class Actinomycetes; order Mycobacteriales; family Pseudonocardiaceae; genus Amycolatopsis. Next base: position 81,714 of record JAEBEK010000022.1, read on the forward strand.
GCCGCCGACGACGGCTTGGATGGCGCTGCGGGTGCGGTTGTCGTAGGCGAACGCGGGAGTGGGCTCGTCGTCCTCCTCGTCGAGGGGGTCCACTGTGGACTGGGGGGCGGCGGCGCGCTGGGCGCGGTCGTCGGCCAGCGCCAGCTCGGCCAGCGCCTTGCGGACGCCGTCGCCGGGGGCGGCGTGTTCGTCGATCCGGCTGCCTTCGACGAGCATGCGGCTGTACTCGCCGGTCTGGCTGATCAGGGGAAGCTCGCGCGGGTCGCGTTCCATGAGGGCGCGGAAGCGGGCGAGCCGGGCGATGAGGTCGTCGCGGACGTCGGCGGTGAGCTCGTCGGAGCAGGTGCGCTGGACGGTGATCGTGAGCCACTGGACGGCGAGCTCGACCTCGATGGCGCGGCGGCGCAGGCGGTCGGCGGCGCGGGCGTCGACGACGTCGGGGGCGGCGTCCTCGATGAGCAGGACGCATTCGTGGAGCCGGGCGAGCGCGCTGCGCAGCTGTTTGCGGGTGCGTTCGGTGCCGTTGACCGCGAGGTGGGCCTCGGTGGCGCGGACGACGGCGGCGAGGCGGGCGCGGAAGGCCCGGCGCACGCGCAGGAACTCGGCTTCGGGGTTGTGGCGCAACAGGACGAACCGGACGACCGCGTTGGCGAGCACGCCGACGCCGAGGGCCATCAGCAGTTGCGGGACCTGCGCGAGGTGGGCCTGCAGGAACATCGGGAAGAAGAACAGGAAGAAGCCGATCGAGCCGAGTGCGGTGCCGCGGGCGCCGAAGCGCTGGGCGTAGACCGCGACGAAGATCAGCAGGACGAACACGATGCTGTCCAGCGGCGGCATCGCCGAGCCGAGGCTCGCGACGGTGATGGACGCGGCCCCGGTGAGCAGGGCCAGCACGAGGGTGCCGGCCTGGCCGCCGGGCGTCGGGTCGTTGACGGTGAACGCCGTCATCATCGCGGCGATGGCGCCGACCAGCATCACGGTGAGCGGGACGTGCGTGGGCAGCAGCGCGGCCACGGCGAGGATGATGCCGAGGACCGCGGACCCGGCCAGCCGCAGCCGGACCAGGCCGGGGTCGGCCGCCGCCAGCCGGTCGAGCGCGGCGGTGCGGTAGTGGTTCATCGGGCGAGCAGCTCCCACTGGGCGAGGGTGGCGCGGCGGCCGCGGGTGGCGGTGATCCGCAGCCGGTAGTGCGAGTGTGCGGCCGGGGTGGCGAGCGCGAACGGCCGGGTCTGGCGGCGCCAGCGGAACAGCTCGTCCTGCCGTTCGTCCAAGGTGGTCCACTCGGTACCGTCGTCGGAGCCTTCGAGGACCCAGGCGCCGGGGTCGCCGCCGCGGGCGCCGGAGGTGAGCGTGTACATGGTCACCTCGCGGGGTTCGCCGGTGACGGTGAACTCGATCGCCGGCGTGGCACCGCGGAAGGTGACCTCGGTGCGGGTGGTGTCGTCGAAGAGCGCGCCGAGGCTCTTGGCGTCCTCGCTGGTGGCGGTGCCGACGAGGTCGGAAACCGGGTCCGGCTGTTCGGCGGGCGGCGGCGGGGCGCCCCATCCGGTCGGTTCGGTGGTGAGGTCGAAGACCAGCTCGGCGCCGCCGGCGAGGGTGGCGTGGGCGATGGTCGTCGCGTCGTGCGGTTCGCCGTCGACGGTGAGGCCGCGGACGTAGACGGTCTCGCCGGTGTTGCCGGGGGCGCGGACGACGAGCTTCTTCCCGTCGCCGAGGTGCACGGTCGCCTTCTCGAACAGCGGCGAGCCGAGCGCGTAGCGTGGGCTGCCGACGGCCAGGGGGTAGAAGCCGAGCGCGCTGAACAGCCACCACGCGGACATCTCGCCGTTGTCCTCGTCGCCCGGGTAGCCCTGCCCCAGCTCGCTGCCGAGGTAGAGCCGCCGGAGGACCTCGCGCACGACACGCTGGGCTTTCGCGGGCGCGCCGGCGAGGTTGTAGACGTACGGGATGTGGTGCGAGGGCTGGTTGGAGTGGCCGTACTGGCCCATGCGGACGTCGCGGGCCTCGGTCATCTCGTGGATCAGGCCGCCGTACGCGCCCGGGCGCTGCCCGGTCTCCGGCGTCGCGAAGAACTCGTCGAGCTTGGCTTCGAGACCGGCGTTGCCGCCGTGCAGCGCCGCGAGGCCGGGACCGTCGTGGGGTGCGGTGAAGGCGGTGTTCCAGGCGTTGGTCTCGACGAAGTCGCCGCCCCACGCGGCCGGGTCGTAGCCCTCGGGGGCGAACTTGCGGCTGCCGTCGCGGTTGCGGCCCTGGAAGAAGCCGATCTTCGGGTCGAAGTGGTGCACGTAGTGCTTCGCGCGCTCCCGGAAGTAGGCGGCGTAGTCGGCGTACATCCGCGAGCGCGACCCCGAGCTTTCACGTGAAAGCTCGGCGGAGAGGTTGGCCAGGCCGAAGTCGTTGATGCAGCCTTCGAGCGACCACGAGAGTCCTTCGTGGACCGACGTCGGGGTGTAGCCGAGGAAGATCGACCGGTCGAGGCCCTTGCGGCCGACCGAGCGGTGCGGCGGGGTGACGGTGGCGTTCTTCAGCGCCGCGTCGTAGGCGGCCTCGACGTCGAAGTTGCGGACGCCCTTGAGGTAGGCGTCGGCGAAGGCGACGTCGGAGCTGGTGCCGGTCATCAGGTCCGCGTAACCGGGGGAGGACCAGCGGGAGATCCAGCCGCCTTCGCGGTACTGCTGCACGAACCCGTCGACCATCCGGCCGCACTGCGCCGGGGCGAGCAGCGCGTACGCCGGCCAGGTGGTGCGGTAGGTGTCCCAGAAGCCGTTGTTGACGTACAGCTCGCCGTCGACGACCTTCGCGCCGGTGCGCCGCCGGGTGCTCGGCCACCGCCGGCGCACCACGGGGCTCGCGTGCCGGATGCCCTTCGGGGTGTTCTCGTGCGCGACGTTCGGGTAGAGGAACAACCGGTACAGGTTCGAGTACAGCGTGGTCCGCTGGTCCTCGGTGGCGCCTTCGACCTCGACCCGGCCGAGCTGCTCCTGCCAGAGCTCCCGCGCCTGGTCGCGCACCTGCTCGAACGTCGTCCCGGCCGGGATCTCCAGCTCGAGGTTGCGCTTGGCCTGCGCGAGGCTGATCAGCGACGTCGCGATCCGCAGCGTCGCGTCGGGACCGTCGAACTCGAAGTAGCCCGAGACGCGCCGCCACGGCGGGACCCGGACCTTGGCGCCGCGGGTGGCCGGAGCGTCGGTGACCCCGTAGACGAACATCCGGCGCGCGCCGGCCGACAGGCGGCTGCGGACCCGCGTGTACCCGGAGATGACGCCGGTGTCGGCGTTCAGGCGGAGGCGGCCGCGGTTGGCGGCGTTGTCGAACAGCAGCCAGCCGTGCTTGTCGGGGAAGGTGAAGCGCATGATCGCGGCGTGGGACGTCGGCGCGAGGTCGGCGGTCATGCCGTTGGCGAACCGGACGCCGTAGTGGTGCGGCGAGTCGGTCTCGTCGGCGTGGGAGAAGGCCAGCGCGCGCTTGCGGCGGTCGCGCTCGACCGGGCCCGTGCCGGGCATGACGTGGAAGGTGTGCCGGTCGCCCATCCACGGGCTCGGCTGGTGGCTCAAGGCGAGCGCCTGCAGCGCCGGCTGGTTCTCCGTGTTGTTGTGGCGGTGGTAGGAGTAGATCCAGTTGGTGACGCCGGCGTCGGTGACCGGGGTCCAGAAGTTGAACCCGTGCGGCACCGCCGTCGCGGGGAAGTTGTTGCCGCGGGAGTAGTCGCCACTGGAGTGCGTGCCGCGGGTCGTGCGGACGAAGTCGACCGGGTCCTGGGGCGGCTCGGGGCGTTCGGCGACGCGGACGTCGTCGATCCAGCCGGTGATCTCCCCCTCCGGAGCCGCGGTGCGCAGCACGATCCGGCTGATCCGGCGGCCCGCGAACGCCCCGAGCGGGCGGCGGACGAGGTTCCACTGGTCCACCCAGAGCGTCTTGTCGTCGATCGGGTCCAGCCCGGCCGTGGTGCCGTCGGCGAACTCGACGTCGAGGCTGACCCGGGTGGCGTGGTAGGCGGGGATCTCGCCGTCGGCGCGCGGGAAGACCACATAGGACAGCTCGGTGGCCCCGGTGACCGGCGCGTCGAGGTCGAACAGGACGCTGCGCGGACGGGCCGTGTAGCGCAGGGCCCTGGCCCCGGTGAAGCCGAAGCCGATCTTGGCCGTGGGGGAGCGGTCCGGGCCGCTGTCGACCGTCAGGGCGGGGTCCGCCGGCTGCGGGTCACCGGTTTCGAACGACGAGAAGAACACGGCGTCGGGCATGCGCCCACCGTATCGGCCGAACGGCGTAGCGTGTGCTCGACGCGGGGGAGGTGGGCCGGTGAGCACGGACACCGTCCGGCACGAGGGTGCCGAGCTGCGTTACCAGCTGCGCGGCGACGGCCCGCTCCTGCTGCTGATCGCCGGCCGCGGCGGCCACAGCGCGCGGTACGCCGGGCTCGCGCAGCGGCTCGCCGGCACCTACGCGGTGCTCACCTACGACCGCCGCGACCCGGGCACCGACTTCGACATGGGCCAGCAGGCCCGCGACGCGGCCGCGGTCATCCGCGCCGCCCGCCCGGCCCGGCCGCGGGCGGCGGTGTTCGGCCAGGGCGCGGGCGGCTCGGTCGCGTTCGAGCTCGCCGCGCAGGTCCCCGACGCGGTGACCGAGCTGGTGGTCCACGAAGCCCCGGCGATCACGCTCCTGCCGGACGCCCCGAAGTGGCTGGCGCTGGCCCGCAAGGTCCGGGCCACCCACGAGCGGGACGGTCTCGCCGCGGCGCTGGCCCTGGCCGGCCTGTCCGCGGCCGACTTCCCGGACACCGCGGCCGCCGAGCTGTTCCTGGCCCGGGAGTTCCCGGCGGTGGTCCTGCACACCCCGGACCTCGACGCGGTCCGCCGCACGGGCATCCCGGTGGTCACCGCGGCGGGCGAGGCCAGCCGCGACACGTGCCTGGAGCAGTCGGCACGGATCCAGGCGGAGCACCTGGCGTGCCGGTACACCCGGTTCCCGGGCGGCCACCACGGCTTCGAGTCCGACGTGGACGCCTTCGCCCCGGCGCTGTGCACGACCCTGGCAAGACTCCGCCGCCTCTGACCGGACGCGGCCGGACCCAGCCGACCCCCCAGGTACGTGGACCGACCCCCTGGGTACGCGAACCGACCCTCCAGGTACGGGAACCGACCGCCCAGGTACGCGAGCCGACCCCGCCGGAAGGTCGCGAATGAGTCATTCGCGACACCGCCCCGGCCCCGGAACGCGGTGAGGGCCTCCCCGCCGAGGCGGGGAGGCCCTCACGAACACCACTACTGGACTAGATCTTCGCGCACTGCCCGGCGGACGGGCCGCGGACGGTGTTCGGGAGGTCGTAGTCCGTCGGGGCCGGTGAGTTGGCCGCGCAGGCCAGCGGGCCGCCGATGGTGCTCGACGTCAGCACCGGCCCGTGGTTGCCGGTCAGCGCGACCGGGCCACCGACCGACGTCAGCTCGATCGACACCTGCCCGGTCGCCCCGGTGATCGCCACCGGGCCGCCGACCTTCGTGCGGTTGAGCACGACCTGACCCGCGCCCGTGGCGGCGAGCGGGCCCTTGATCTCCCCGCCCCGCACGATGAGCGACGCGCCGGGGGAGACGGTCACCGGGCCCGAGACCGTCGCGCCCTGCAGGCACACCGTGCCCGACGAGACCGACAGCGGCCCCTTGCGGTCGCCGGTGATCGTCTGCGTGCAGGCGGCGTCCGGCTTGCCCAGCAGCTCGAACTCGGCCAGCTGCGCCGGGGCGCCGGTGCTGGTCGCGGTGACTTCGAGCTTGTAGTAGGCGTAGTGCGCCGGGTTGGTCACCTTGAACGCGCGGGTCTGCTGCCGCCAGCTGAACGCCTGGTTCGTCTGCTGGTCGGCCACCGCCCAGGTCTTGCCGTCGTAGGAGCCCTTCAGCGTCCAGCTCTTCGGGTCACCCGCACCGGTCTGGGACGTCAGCGTGTAGTCGGTGACGGCCTCGTCGGTGTTGTTCAGCTGGTACTGCACGGCCCCGGTGACCGCGGCCTGGGTGCGCGAGGTGTTGTCGAGCAGCGCGCCCGCGTTGGAGCCGTCCGAAGTGGACAGCGTGCCCTTGCCGGCGCCGGTCTCGTCGTGCAGCGGCGCCGGGACGGCGTCACCCTGGGTGATCGACTTCGGTGCGTCGTTCGGGCCGGTACCCCACGAAGAGGGGTTCGGGCCCATGTCGAAGTCGATGACCCCACCGCGCGCGATGACGTCCTGCGGCAGCGACGTCGAGCTGTAGGCCTTGCCGTTGACCTTCACGCCCTGGACGTAGACGTTCTTCGCGTTGTTCTTCGGCGCGTTGATCACCAGGTCCTTGCCGCCGGCCAGGTGGATCGTGGCCTTCTTGAACAGCGGCGACCCGATCGCGTAGTTCGGGCTGCCCATCTGCAGCGGGTAGAAGCCCAGCGCGCTGAAGGTCCACCAGGCCGACTGCTCGCCGTTGTCCTCGTCACCCGCGTAACCCTGCCCGATCTCACTGCCGGTGTAGAGCCGCGAGAGCGCCTCGCGGACCTTCGCCTGCGTCTTCGCCGGCTGACCGGCGTAGTCGTACATGTAGAGCGTGTGGTGCGAGGCCTGGTTGGAGTGGCCGAGCTGGCCCATCCGCACGTCCCGCGCCTCCCGCATCTCGTGGATCACGCCACCGTAGGAGCCCGGGAAGTTCGCGGTCTCCTGGTCGGCGAAGAACGCGTCCAGCTTCTTCGCCAGGCCCGCCTTGCCGCCGTAGAGGTTGGCCAGGCCCTGGCCGTCCTGCGGCACGGAGAACGCCATGCCCCAGCCGTCGGTCTCGGTGTAGTCGATGCCCCACACCCGCGGGTCGAACTCCTGCGGGGACCGGCTGAACTTCCCGGCCGCGTCGCGGCCCTGGAAGAACCCGACGCTCGGGTCGAACACGTTCACGTACTGCTGGGCCCGGCTGGTGAAGTACTCGTAGTTGGCCTGGTACTCCTGCTTGCGCGGGTCACTCGCGGGAGCTTCGTCGTAGAGCTTCTTCGACAGGTTCGCGATGCCGAAGTCGTTGACGTAACCCTCGATCGACCAGGAGAAGCCGTGCTCGGCGGTGTTCGGGGAATAGCCGAGGAAGATGCCCTCGTCGATGCCCTTGCGGCCGACGGCGTTGTTCGGCGGGGTCACCGTCGCGTCCTTCAGCGCCGCGTCGTAGAACGACTTGACGTCGAAGTTCTTCACGCCCTTGAGGTAGGCGTCGGCGAACGCGACGTCCGCGCTGGTGCCCGTCATCAGGTCCGCGTACCCCGGCGACGACCACCGGGAGATCCAGCCGCCGTCCCGGTACTGCTGGACGAAGCCGTCGATCATCTTCCCGGCCATGTCCGGGGTCAGCAGCGAGTACGCCGGCCACGTGGTGCGGTAGGTGTCCCAGAACCCGTTGTTGACGTAGATCTGGCCGTCGACCACCTTCGACCCGGTCTCGGTCACGGTGTCCTGGCCGGTCTTCGGCGACACCGGGCTCGCGTACTTGTAGACCGGCTTGTCGGTGGTGCCGGTGTTCTCGAACGCGGAGTTCGGGTACAGGAACAGCCGGTACAGGTTCGAGTAGAGCGTCGTGAGCTGGTCCTTCGACGCGCCCTCGACCTCGATCACCTTCAGCTGGTCATCCCACGCCTTCTGCGCGGCGTCGCGCACGGAGTCGAAGGTCGCGGCCGGGGCGATCTCCTGCGCGAGGTTCTTCTTCGCCTGCTCGAGGCTGATCAGCGACGTCGCGATCCGCATGTTCACGGTCTTGTCGGCGCCGGCGTTGAACCGCAGGTAACCGGTGACGTTGTCGCGGCCCTGCCCGGTGAGCTTGCCGCCCGCGGTGACCGGCTTGTCGAACGTCGCGTAGACGAACATCCGGCCCGCCCCGGCGTACACGTTGGTCTCGGTGTAGCCCGAGAGCGTGCCGGTGGCCGGGTCGAGCGTCAGCCCGGCCGAGTTGTTGACGCTGTCGAAGATCAGGCTCGAGTCCGCGCCCGGGAAGGAGAACTTCATCATCGCCGCGTGGTCGGTCGGCGCGATCTCGGTCTTGATCCCGTTCTGGAACTGGACGCCGTAGTAGTGCGCCCGCGCGACCTCGTCGCTGTGCTTGAACGCCAGCGCCCGGTTGGCGCGGTTGGCGTCCGGCACCCCGGTGGCCGCGGACGGCATCACCTGGAAGGACTCCCGGTCACCCATCCACGGGCTCGGCTCGTGGCTCACGCTGAACGCCTGCAGCTGCGGGAGGTTCTGCGCGTTGTTGCTCGTGCTGTAGTTGTACAGCCAGCTGCTCGACCCGGCGTCGGTGACCGGGGTCCAGAAGTTGAACCCGTGCGGCACCGCCGTGGCCGGGAAGTTGTTGCCCCGGGAGAACGTGCTGTTGGCCATCGTGCCGCGCGTGGTGAGCACGTTGTCGGACGGGCGGGTGCTCGCCGGCGGGGTCGGCGTGGCCGAGATCTTCACGTCGTCCAGCCAGCCCTGCAGCGAGCCGGGGCCGTCCGGGTTGTCGTAGCCGACCAGGATCCGGTCGATCGTCTTGCCCTTGGCGACCGTGCCGATCGCCGAGCGCACCAGGTTCCACTGGTTGGTGTAGAGGACCTTGCTCTTGCCCTGGCCGTCCGGCGTCAGCGGGAAGCCGTACTGGTCGGTCGCGCCGAGGTTGCGCAGGTAGGTGCCATCGGTGAAGGCGAGGTCGACCGCGACGTTCGTGCTCTGGTACTTCAGGTCGCCGGTGATGAACTGCGGCTGCACCTTGTAGGAGAGCTCGGTCGAGGCGACGACGGGCACGTCGACGTCGAAGACCTTGTTGTAGGACCAGCCGTGGCCGGCGACGGTCTGGCTGCCGGAGTAGCGGAACGCCTTGAGGCCGGTGTAGCCGACGCGGTTCTTGTTCGTGTAGCCGCTGGTCGGGCCGGAGTCGGTGAAGCTGCGCATGTTCGGCAGCGGCGGCGGCGCCGGGTCGTCGTTGGCCAGCAGCAGCTCCGAGAGCTGCAGGATCGGGCCGCCGTTGTTGGCCGTGATGTTCAGCCGGAAGTACTTGTAGGCCGCGGTCGGCGCGGCCAGCTTGTAGTCCTTCTGCTGCAACCGCGCGGTGAACGCCTGGCCGGTCTGCCGGTCCAGGTCGGTCCACGCGCTCGCGTCGTTCGAGCCCTGCAGCGTCCAGTCCTTCGGGTCGCGCTCGTCGAAGTCGTTGGCCGAGGAGATCGCGTAGTGCGTGATCGAGGTGGCCTCCGACAGCGTGACCTGCGCCGACGCGGTCGGGTCCCAGGACAGCCACTTCGTGTCCGTGGTGCCGTCGAAGAGGTTCGAGACCACTTCGCCGCCGTCGGTGTTCTCGCTGCTGCCGCTGCTCTCGGTGACCTTGCCGCGGATGTCGCCGGGGATCGCGGTGCCGTTGGCGCCGTTGATGCCGAACGCCCACGGCTTGCCCGCCGCGTCGGTGTCGACGGTGTCGGTCCACGTGGGCTGGACGTCACCGGCCTCGAAGGAGGACGAGAAATCGGCCGGCAAGGCTTCTTCGGCCGCCGACGCCGTCGCGGGGAGGGCGGCGACCAGGCCGGCGGCGACCACGGCGGCGGTCACCAGGAAAGCGACCGGTGGTCTGGCGCTTCGGGGCATCGTTGCTCCAAGCTCTGGAGGGTGAACTGGGGACCGACGGACGGGGACCGGCGGCGCCCAGAGAGCGAAACGCGCGAGTGACATCGATGTCAAGACCGGCCGCCAAACCTGGCCAGAACTGGACAACCGAGGGGAAGGGCCCCGATGAGAACAGTCCGGATCTTCACCGCCGTCGTCACACTCACACTCGCCACCGCCGGGTTCGCGCCGGTGGCCGCCACCGTCGCGACGGAGTCCCCCGTCCGGCCGATCACCGCCTGCGGCGACCTGGTCCGCGGGTTCGCCCTCCCGGGCGCCACCACGCACGTCACCTCGGCGGCCGTCGTCGCCGCGACCGGCACCGACCCCGAGTACTGCGGCCTCCAGGGCTACGTCGAGCCGGCCGTCCGCTTCGAGCTGCGGCTGCCCACCCGCACCTACGCCGGCCGCTACCTGCAGTACGGCTGCGGCGGCTTCTGCGGCATCGTCAACCCGCCCCCCTTCGCCGACTGCGGCCTGCCCCACGGCGGCGACGTCGCCGTCGCGGCCACCGACGACGGGCACGTCGGCACCACCCCCGCGGTCGTCGACGACGGCAGCTGGGGCGCGCACGACCAGGCCGCGCGCAACGACTTCGAGTTCCGCGCACCCCACGTCGTCTCCCGCGCGTCGAAGGCGATCATCCAGGCGTTCTACGGCTCGCCGCCGAAGAAGTCCTACTTCACCGGCTGCTCCGACGGCGGCCGCGAAGCCCTCCAGCTGGCCCAGCGCTACCCGGCGGACTTCGACGGCATCGTCGCCGGCGCCCCCGCCGGCTATTGGGGGCCGTTGCTCGGCGAGTACCAGACGTGGCTCGCGCGGGTGAACACCGCCGCCGACGGCAGCCCGATCCTCACCGCCGCGAAGCTGCCCGCCCTGCACGACGCCGTCCTCGCCGCCTGCGACCGCCTCGACGGGCTCGCCGACGGCCAGCTCGACGACCCCCGCGCGTGCCACTTCGACCCGGCGAAACTGACCTGCGCCGGCGCGGACACCCCGGCGTGCCTCACGCGAGCGCAGGTCACCGCGACCCGCAAGCTCTACTCGCCGCCCACCGACGCCCACGGCACGCTGCTCTACCCCGGTGGCCAGCAGCCCGGGTCGGAGCTGTCCTGGGCCGGCTGGATCATCGGCGTCCCCGAGACCGGCGGCGTCTCCTTCGCGCGCAGCCTCGCCGACAACTACCTGAAGTACCTCGGCTACCCGATCGGCGCCCCGGCGTCGAAGGTCGACGACTTCGCCTTCACCCGCCGCGAGTTCGACCGGCTCACCCCGGTCGGCGTCCGGTACAACGCGATGAGCCTCGACCTGTCGGCGTTCCAGCGCCGCGGCGGCAAGCTCGTGCTCTGGCACGGCTGGGCCGACGAGGCCATCCCGCCGGCCGGCACGCTCGACTACTACCAGCGCCTCACCCACGGCCGGGCCCAGGACTTCGCCCGGCTGTTCATGGTCCCGTCGCTCTACCACTGCGGCGGCGGCACCACGCTCACCGAGTTCGACCCGCTGCGCGAGCTGGTCGCCTGGGTCGAACGCGGCACCGCGCCCACGAAGGTGACCGCGATCGGCCGTGACGCCGCCGGCAAGGTCACCCGCACCCGGCCGGTGTTCGCCTACCCGCAGCGCGCGGTCTACGACGGCACCGGCAGCGTCGACGATGCCGCCAACTTCCGCGCGGCGCCGCCGACCTCGCCGGTCCGGGACGTCGTCGACTGGGCCGGCGACGGGCTGTACGCGCTCCCGGGGCCGGTCGCCCGGTGAAAACCGGTCACGCGGGGTCGGCGTCGTCGCTAAAGTCGCGATCATGACCGACCCCGCTGACCGAGTCCTCGCCCGCGCCTCCCTCGCCGAAGGCAACCCGACCGGGTGGTTCGACCAGCTCTACACCGCCGCCGCCCGCGGCGAGGCCGAGGTGCCGTGGACCCGCGGCAAGCCGAACGCGGACCTGGCCGCCTGGGTGCGTCCCGGGTCGGGTGGCCGCGCGCTGGTGGTCGGCAGCGCGCTGGGCGACGACTCGGAGCTGCTGGCCGCGGCGGGCTGGACGGTGACGGGGTTCGACGTCGCCCCGACCGCGGTGGCGGCCGCCCGCGCCCGGTTCCCGGAGTCCACAGTGGACTACGTGGTGGCGGACCTGCTGAAGCCGCCGGGGGAGTGGCACCACGCGTTCGACCTGGTCGTGGAGATCATGAACATCCAGGCGATGCCCCGCGACTTCCGGCCTGCGGCGCTGACGTCGCTGGCCGGGTTCCTCGCCCCGGGCGGCACGCTGATCGTGTCCGAGGTCGCGGAGGAGAACTTCGACATGGCGAGTTGGCAGAGCCCGCCGTGGCCGTTCAGTCGCGAGGAGGTCGAGTCGGTGGCCCAGGACGGCGTCACGCTGGTGAACCTGGGGCGCATCCGCGACGGCGCCCGCCACTGGGCGACGTTCACACGGTAGAGAGGAACAGGGACAGTACCCGCGTCCCGAAGTGCAGGCCCTCCACCGGGACCCGCTCGTCCACCCCGTGCGCCATCGCGCGGTACGGGAAGCCCTTCGGCAGCCACAGCGGCGCGAACCCGTAGTTCGCGATCCCCAGCTGCGCGAACGCCTTCGCGTCCGTCCCGCCGCCCAGGCAGTACGGCACCACCACCGCCTCCGGGTCCTCCGCTCGCAGCGCCGCCGCCATCGCGGAGAACCACGGCGAGTCCACCGGGGCCTGCACCGGCGGCTGGTGCGCCACGAACTCGCGCGTGACACCCTCGCCGAGCAGCTCGTCCAAAACCGCGAACAACGGCTCCTCGGTGCCCGGCAGCACCCGCACGTCCACCTGCGCGGTCGCCGTCGACGGGATCACGTTCACCTTGTAGCCCGCGTCCAGCATCGTCGGGGTCGTGCTGTTGCGGACCGTCGGCACCACCAGCCCGCCCGCCGGGCCCAGCGCGGCCACCGCCGCGTCCACCCCGTCCGAAGAGGACAGATCGACCGGCACGCCCAGCGCGGCGCCCGTCCGCTCCAGGAACGCCCGCACCGCCGGGGTCAGCGTCACCGGCCAGCGGTGCGCGGCGATCCGGTGCAGCGCGCCCACCAACCGGGTGACGGCGTTCTCGTCGTTGGGCCGCGACCCGTGCCCGGCGCGGCCGCGCGCGGTCAGGCGCAGGTGCGCCGTGCCGCGCTCGGCCGTCCCGACCGGGTACAGGTGCACGTCGCGGCCGTCGGCCGCGGGCACGTGGTAGGTGTAGCCGCCCGACTCGCTGATCGCCGCCTCGCAGCCTTCGAACAGCTCCGGGTGCGTGGCCACCAGCCAGTGCGCGCCCCACTCGCCGCGGTCCTCCTCGTCGGCGACGAACGCCAGCACCAGCTCCCGCCGCGGCCGCACCCCGCCGGCCAGCGCGGCGAGCACCATCGCCACGAAGTCCTTCATGTCGGTCGCGCCGCGGCCCCACAGGTAGCCGTCGCGGACCTCACCGGCGAACGGGTGCACCGACCAGTCCGCGGCGTCCGCCGGCACGACGTCGAGGTGCCCCTGCACCAGCAGCGCGGGCAGCGACGGATCGGTGCCGGGCACGCGGGCGACGACGCTGGCCCGGCCGGGCGCGGCCTCGAGGATCTTCGACGCGATGCCGAGGGAGTCCAGGAAGGCCGCCACGTACTCGGCGGCCGGCCGCTCGGGAGAAGCGTCGTTGTTCCCGCGGTTGGTCGTGTCGAACCGGATCAGGTCCGCGCACAGCTCGACAGCGTCCGGCACGTCAGCCATAGATGCCCTGCACCGCCCCCGCCGCGATCGCCGTGACGACCTTGAACGCCTTCATCGCCTCGGTCATGTCCACCGCGTCGAAGCCGACCCGCCGGGTGCCGATCTGCTCCACCGTCGGGATCACCGCCGTCGCCTGCGCCAGGTGGCTCGCGTCGAACTCGACCTCGATCCGGTGCGCCCCGACCTGCCGTTCCTCCCGGCCGGCCCGCGCCATCGCCTCGGCCGCCGCGGCGGTCAGCAGGTCGGCCGTGCGCGCCGGCGGCAGGCAGATCGCCGCGTACCGGCTCACGCACTCCTTCACCTGGACCAGCTCCGCCTCCGGAGCGTAGTCACGGGCGTCGTCACACGTTTTGTCGTCACCCGAAACGAGCAGGACGGGGACGCCGTACTCCGCGGCCATCGCCGCGTTGAGCCGGCCCTCGCTCGCCGGGACGTCGTCCAGCCACACCCCGGTGATCTGGTTCTCCAGGTAGGTGTGGGAAAGCACCCCGTCGAACCCGGCACCGGCGTGGTAGCCGAGGAACACCACACCGTCCACACCGGAGTCGACGCCCTGCATCATCGACAGCGGCTTGTGCCGCCCGGTCAGCATCCGCGCCCGCGGGTCGAGGTCCTCCAGCAGCAGGTTCCGCTGCGACGAATGCGCCTCGTTGACCAGCACATCCGTGGCCCCGGCCGCGTGCAGCCCGGCCAGCACCGCGTTGACGTCGCCGGTGAACAGCCGCCGGAAGCGGTCCCACTGCGGCGAACCGGGCACGACGTCGTCGGTCCAGGTGACGCCGGTGGCGCCCTCCATGTCCGCCGAGACCATGATGCGCATGCCGGGCACTCTAGCCAGGCCGCCGCGGCCCGGGGCACGGCTCCCCGGTGACGGTGGGTCACCGGAGCCGATCGATAACGATCGGACACCTGCCGAGGTGGCAACATATTGCGCGGTTGTCCGGGTATGTGGTTACTTCTCGTCCTTGGGGAGGCTCACAGCGAGAACGATGGGGTGGTTTTTGGTGCATTTCCAACGCAGGATCGGGCGGTTCGGCCGCGTGGGCGCGGTCGTCGCGGCCGCGGCGATGGCGGCGATCCCGCTCGCCGCGCCCGCCCAGGCCCAGCAGGGCAAGGTGCTGCGGGTCGCGCTGACCACCGGCATCGACCACCTGAACCCGTTCACCGCCGTGCTTGCCGCGTCGACGCAGATCGGCCGGTTCACCTACGAGTTCCTCACCGTCCCGAACGCGGAGAAGGCCGAGGCCTCGCCCGCCCTCGCCGAGTCCTGGACCCCGTCACCCGACAAGCTGACCTGGACGTTCAAGATCCGCGGCGGCGTCAAGTGGAGCGACGGGCAGCCGGTGACCGCCAAGGACGCGGCGTTCACGTTCAACCGCATGCTCACCGACGAGAACGCCCGCACCGCCAACGGCAACTACGTGGCCAACTTCGAGACGGTCACCGCGCCCGACGACACCACGCTCGTCATCAAGACCAAGACCGTCCAGGTCAACATGAACCTGCTCGACGTCCCGATCGTGCCGCAGCACATCTGGGAGCCGGTCAAGGACCTCAAGGACCCGAAGACCGACGAGCTGGCCATCGCCGGCGTCGCCGACGGCCCGTACCAGGTCACCGAGTACAAGCAGAACGAGTACGTCAAGCTCAAGGCCAACAAGGACTACTGGCGCGGGGCGCCGAAGGTCGACGAACTGCAGCTGCTGCAGTTCAAGGACACCGAGGCCGCGGTCAACGCGCTCAAGCAGGGCGAAGTCGACGTCATCAACCGGCTCAACCCCAACCAGTTCGCCGCGCTGCAGGGCCAGCAGGGCATCACCACCAACGCCGCGCCCGGCCGCCGCTACGACGAGCTCGCGTTCAACTTCGGCGTCACCGACAGCTCGAACAACCCCATCGGTGACGGCAACCCGGTGCTCAAGGACATCAACGTCCGCAAGGCGATCACCCAGGCCGTCGACACGCAGTCGCTGGTGGACAAGGTGCTCAAGGGCCTCGGCCAGGTCGGCGGCGGCGTCGTGCCCCCGGTCTACAGCGCCTACCACTGGGACCCGAGCGACACCGAGAAGGTCAAGTTCGACCTCGCCGCCGCCAACACCACCCTCGAGCAGGCCGGCTACAAAAAGGGCGCCGACGGCGTCCGCACCGCCCCCGGCGGCGCCAAGCTGGAGCTGCGCCTGACCGGGCACTCCAACCGCAGCTACGACCAGGGTGTCGCCCAGTTCGTGTCCGGCTGGCTCAAGGACATCGGCATCACCGTCAAGCAGGACCTGGTCTCCGACGACGAGCTGTCCGACCGCACCTCCACCGGCAAGTACGACCTCGCCATCGGCGGCTACGGCACCAACCCCGACCCGGACTACGCGCTCTCGCTGCACACCTGCGCCGCGCGTCCCAGCGCGGACGGCAAGGGCGGCAGCACCGACACGTTCTTCTGCGACGCCCAGTACGACGACCTCTACAAGAAGCAGCTCACCGAGACCGACGACGCGAAGCGCGCCGGCTACGTCAAGCAGGCCCAGGCCCGGCTCTACAGCCAGTTCCCGACGATCGTGCTCGACTACCAGAACGCGCTCGAGGCCTACCGGTCCGACAAGTTCTCCGGCTTCACCACCCAGCCGCAGCCCAAGGGCGCGATCCTCGAGCAGACCGGCTACTGGGGCGTCTACGGCGCCACCCCGGCCGGCACCGAGGCCACGTCGGCGGACTCCGACAGCAGCGGCACCGTCGTGTGGATCGTCGTCGGCGCGATCGTCGTGGTGATCATCGTCGTCGGCGGGGTCATCATCAGCCGCCGCAACAAGACCTCGGAAGACCGCGAGTAGCAATGACCGCCCCCGAACAAGCCGCGGTGCTCGTCGACCCCGACGAGCACCGCGGCGGGACCGGCACCGCCCGGTTCGTCCTCACGAAGATCCTCGAAGCGGTCGTCAGCGTCGTGCTGGTGGTCGTGCTCTTCTTCTTCCTCTTCCGGATGCTGCCCGGCGACCCGGTCGCCGCGATGACCCGCGACCGCGTCACCAGCCCCCAGCAGATCGCCGAGCTGCGCGAGAAGATGGGCGTCGACAAGCCCGTCTTCGTCCAGTTCGGCCAGTACTTCTGGAACCTGCTGCACGGCGACCTCGGCGAGTCCCGGCTGCTCAACAACGGCCGCCCGGTCGCCGACATGATCGGCGAGCGGCTCTGGCCGACCGTCCTGCTCGTCGGCAGCGCCACGATCCTGGCCGTGATCATCGGCTTGTGGCTGGGCATCCGCGCCGCCTGGCGCCGCGACAGCTTCTTCGACCGCGCCCAGACCGGGATCGCGCTGACCCTCTGGTCGGTCCCGCAGTTCTGGCTCGGCCTGATGCTGCTCGTGGTCACCAACGGGCTGTTCCCCAGCCGCGGCATGCACTCCCCGGACGCCGCGCCCGACGTCTTCTCCCAGACCCTCGACGTCCTGCACCACCTGGTGCTGCCGTGCGTGACGCTGCTGGCGGTGTTCTACGCCCAGTACATGCTGATCATGCGGTCGTCGCTGCTGGGGGAGATGAACGCCGACTACCTCACCACCGCCCGCGCCAAGGGCCTGCGCGAGGACCTCGTGCGCCGCCGCCACGCCGTCCCGAACGCCCTGCTGCCGACCACCACGCTGGTGTTCATGCAGTTCGGCATGGTCGTCTCCGGCGCGGTCACCGTCGAGGCCGTGTTCAGCTGGCCCGGGCTCGGCCAGCTCACCTACGACGCGCTGCACGGACCCGACCTGCCGGTGCTCCAGGGCGTGTTCACCGTGCTGGCGAGCGCGGTGGTGCTGATGAACCTGCTCGCGGAGCTGCTCTACCGCGTGCTCGACCCGAGGGTGCGTACCTCATGACCGCCGCCGAGACCCCCCGGCAGATCGCGTGGAGCCGCCGGCGCGCGTCGATCGCCCGGACCTGGCAGGAGTTCGCCGGGCAGCGGGCCGCGCTCGTCGGGCTGATCCTGCTCGGCGCCACCGTCGTAGTCGCGCTGCTCCTGCCGCTGATCAGCGACGAAAGCGGCCTCGACGTCACCAAGGCGACCGGCGACCCGCTCAGCCCGCCCACCGGGGAGTTCTGGCTCGGCACCGACAACTTCGGCCGGTCGGTGCTGCTCATGACCATCTGGGGCAGCCGGGTCTCCCTGCTCGTCGGGTTCTCCGCCGCCCTGTTGTCGGTCGTCATCGGCACCCTGATCGGGATCACCGCCGCGCACTTCGGCGGCTGGGTGTCGGCGACGCTGCTGCGGTTCACCGACTTCTTCCTGGTCCTGCCGTCGCTGATCCTCGCGATCGCGCTCTCGGCGGTGCTGCCCAAGGGCGTCGGCACGATCATCGTCGCCATCGGCCTCACCGCCTGGCCCAGCACCGCCCGCCTGGTCCGCGCGCAGACGCTGACCATCGAAAGCCGCCCCTACATCGAGCGGTCCCACGCCCTCGGCGGCGGCCACCTGCACGTCATCGGCAGGCACGTCCTGCCCGGCGTCATGCCGCTCGTGCTGGCCAACACCACGCTCGTGGTCGGCAACGCCGTCATCGCCGACGCGACCCTGTCGTTCCTCGGCGTCGGCGACCCCAACTCCGTCACCTGGGGCCTGGTGCTGGAAAGCGCGCTCAACAACGGCGCCATCAGCCGCGGCGCGTGGTGGAACGTGCTCCCGCCGGGCATCGCGATCGTGCTCGTCGTCCTCTTCTTCACCCTGGTCGGCCGGGGCCTGGAGACCGTGCTCAACCCGAGGTTGAAGAAGTGACCACCCCGCTGCTGCAGCTCAAGGACCTCACCGTCACCTACGCGGTCGGCGAGCAGGAAGTACCCGCCGTGCGCGGGGTCGACCTCACCCTGGACCCCGGCGGCACCCTCGGCGTGGCGGGGGAGTCCGGCTCGGGCAAGTCCACCGTCGCGATGAGCGTCCTGCGCCTGCTGCCGCGCACGGCGAAGATCACCGGCGAGATCTTCCTCGACGGCGAAGACGTCACCGCCATGAAGTGGGGCCGCCTGCGCGCGGTCCGCTGGGCCGAGGCGTCGGTGGTGTTCCAGGGCGCGATGCACGCCCTCAACCCGGTCCGCAGGATCGGCGACCAGATCGCCGAGCCCCTGCGGCTGCACCCGCCCGCCGGGAAGCCTCTCACCGACGCCGAAGTCGACGCGCGCGTCGCCGAGCTGCTCACCCAGGTCGACCTGCCCCCGGGCCGGGCCGGCGCCTACCCCCACGAGCTTTCGGGCGGGCAGAAGCAGCGCGTCATGATCGCCATGGCGCTGGCCTGCTCGCCCCGGCTGATCATCGCCGACGAGCCCACCACCGCCCTCGACGTCATCGTCCAGGCCCAGGTCCTCGACCTGCTCTCGCGGCTGGTCGCCGAGCAGGACATCGGCCTGATCATGATCAGCCACGACCTGTCCGTGCTCGCCGCCACCTGCAAGCGCATCGCCGTGATGTACGACGGGCTGATCGTCGAAGAAGGCCCCAGCGCCGAGGTCATGGGCGCACCGAAGCACGAGCACACCCGGGCGCTCGCGGCGGCGTTCCCGACGGTCGGCGACCCGGTGTCGCGCTTCGCCCCGGCCACCAGCACCCCCCTCCCGCCCGAACCGTCGGAACGGGTGGCGGGAGAGCCGCTGCTGGCCGCGGAGAACCTGCGGGTCTCCTTCCGCGACCGCACCGGCAAGCGGATCGACGCCGTCGCCGGGGTCGACCTCACCGTCGCGCGCGACGAGATCGTGGCGCTGGTCGGCCAGTCCGGCTCCGGCAAGACGACCCTCGCCCGCACCCTGCTCGGCCTGCAGAAACCCGACTCCGGGGTGGTCCGCTACGCCGGGAACCCGGTCCCCTCCGGCGGCGCCGGCCTCAAGGCCTACCGCCGGCAGGTCCAGCTCGTGCTCCAGGACCCGACCAGCGCGCTGAACCCGGCCCACACGGTCTACGAAGCCGTCGCCGAAGGTCCCCGGATCCACAAGCTGGCCGACGAGCGCGCCGTCGTCCACCGGGCCCTGGAGGCCGCGGAACTGCGGCCGGCGGAGAAGTACGCCGACCGGCTCCCGCACCAGCTCTCCGGCGGCCAGCGCCAGCGCGTCGTGATCGCCGGCGCGCTCGCGCTCGAGCCGTCGGTGGTCGTGGCCGACGAACCGGTCGCGTCGCTGGACGCGTCCGTGCGCGGCGAGATCCTCGCGCTGCTGCTGCGGCTGCGCCGCGAGCTGGGCCTCGCCGCCCTGGTGATCACCCACGACCTGGGGCTGGCCTGGAACATCGCCGACCGCGTCGCCGTGATGTACCGCGGCGAGCTCGTCGAAACCGGGACGGTGGAACAGGTCCTGCTCGACCCGCGGCACGAGTACACGAAGTCCCTGCTGGCCGCCCTGCCCGGCGGGACCGCCCAGCGCCGCACCGTCGAAACCTGACCGCCACCGCCGTCGTAGTCAAGGCCCAGGACTCGGCCGGCAACGTCATGAACGACCCTTTCATCTCGCCAGACGCGGTGAAAGGGTCGTTCATGACCTTCGCAGCGGTTCCCGGCGCCGGGAACGGACCGCGCACGTCGCCACCCCGCTGCCGGCACCGGGTCCGCCGCCCGAAACCTGACACTGCGGGAACCTCGCTCGAGCGCAGTGTGTAACCTCCGAACGGAAATGGCGACCACCACCGACCCCGCGCAGAAGCCCTCGACCGGACTGGCCGAGCGGCTCCTCACGCCTTCGCGATTCCCGTACCGCACGATCGCGATGGGCACGGTCGGGAGCACCCTGCTCATGCTCGCCGCCTTCGGCGCCGGCGGCATCCTGATCAAGGACCCCGTGCTCGGCCACGGCCCGCTCTCGTGGATCCGCTACGGCCACGGTCGCATGCTCGCCAACGCCGTCCTCTACACCGGCTTCGGCCTCGTCGTGTGGGCCTGGGTCCGCCTCGGCCGCTACGTCCTGCTCGGCCGCGTCGGCAGCCGCCCGATCCTGATCGCCGCGGGCTGCTGGATGGCGCCGCTGCTCATCTCGCCGCCGCTGTTCACCCGCGACGTCTTCTCCTACCTCGGCCAGGGCGCCCAGCTGCTCTACGGGCTCGACCCGTACGCCAACGGCCCCGCCGAGCTCGACGTGCTGCCGAACGTCGTGCAGAACGTCCACCCGCTCTGGCAGACCACGCCGGCGCCCTACGGCCCGCTGTTCCTGCTGATCTCCAAGGGCGTCGTCGCCACCACCGGCGACAACATGATCCTCGGCGTCATCCTCATGCGCGTCGTGCTGCTCGCCGGCCTGGCCGGGACGCTGTGGGCGCTGCCGCGGCTGGTCAAGCACCTCGGCGGCAAGCTCCCGGTCGCGCTGTGGCTCGCGGTGGCCAGCCCGATGATGGTGATCCACCTCTTCGGCGGCCCGCACAACGACCTGATGATGCTCGCGTTCCTCACCATCGGCGTCCTCGCCGCCTTGGAACGCAAGCACGTCGCCGCGGTCGTCCTCGTGACGATCGGCATGCTGATCAAGCCCACGGCGGCGATCGCGCTGCCGTTCCTCGTTTGGATCTGGGCCAACCACCTCGAGGGCGAGTCGAAGGTCCGCAACTTCCTGCGCGCCGGCGCCGCGTCGGTCGGGCTGTTCCTGCCGGTGTTCGTCGCCGGAACGTGGATCTCGCTCGGCTCGCTCAACATGGGCTGGTGGTCCGGGCTCAAGGCCCCGCAGCTCATCGCGAACTGGCTGAACATCCCCACCGGCATCGGCGAGGTGTTCTACAACCTGGTCCACCTGGTCGTGGACGTCCAGGTCTCGCCGTTCGTGACGGTCGCCCGCGCGGCGGGCATGCTCGTGCTGATCGCCTTCGGCATCCGCCAGTGGTGGCTCGGCCGCGGCGGCGGCACCGAGGCGGTGTACCGCGCCGGGATCTCGCTGCTCGCGGTCGCGATCCTCATGCCGCCGACCCTGCCGTGGTACCTGACCTGGGGTTTCGTGCTCCTGTCGGCGTTCAAGTGGCAGCCGCGCCACCTGGCGCTCGTGGTGGCGGTGTCGGTGTTCGTGACGCTGGTGTACTACCCGACGGGCGAGCAGGCCCTCTACGACTGGTGGTTCATCGCCCTGGTCGTCGTGGCGAGCCTCTACTCGGCGGCGTCGCTGCTGCGCCCGGACCCGCTCGGCCTGATCGACGCGTGGCGCCGCCCGGAGAAGTTCCTCCGCGACTGACCGTCGTGAGTGAGAAACAGTGTTCTAACCCTGTTTCTCACTCACGACCCGGTCCAGCCGCGCCAGGTGTGGATCTCCGTCGCCACCACCGCGTGCTCCGGCGGCCGCTGCGCGTATTGGTCGTACTTCGCCACCAGCCACGAAATCGGCTCGGCACCCGGCGACAGCACCCGCGCGACGCCGTCGGCGCGGGCCCACCACAGCCGCGACCAGTCCTCGTCGTACCCGTCGGCCAGGAAGCACACCGCCGGGTTCTCCGCGATGTTCGCCAGCCGCCGCAGCGACGTCGTCGACTTCGGCTTGTGGTCCACCGCGAACACCACCGTGTCGCCCCGCACCGCGAACGTCACCGGCACCAGGTGCGGGACCCCGGACGCCGACACCGTCGCCAGCCGCGCGACCCGGGCCGCGGCGAACCGTTCCCGTGCCTCTTCCGGAGTCATGACAGCGCGGGGGAGTCGAACGTCAGCGTCCCCAGGTCCGCGTCCAAGGCCACCGGCACGCCCAGCGGCAACGTCGGCGACGACGCCACGTGCCCGAACCCGAACTCCGCCACCACCGGCACCCCCAGCGGACCCAGCCGCTCCAGCATCAGCGCCCGGACCTCCGACGGATCGCCGCACGCCGCCCACGAACCCAGGACGATTCCCCGCACCCCGGCGAACCAGCCGCTGCGCAGCAGCTGCGTCAGCATCCGGTCCAACCGGTACACGCTCTCGGTGACGTCCTCCAGCAACACCACCGAATCCCGCGCCGAACCCTGCTCCGGCGTCCCGATCCCCGCCGCCAGCAACGACAGGTTCCCGCCGGTCAGCGTCCCCGACGCCCGGCCCGGCACCAGCGCCGAACCGCCGCGCACCACCAGGTTCCGCTCGGGGTCGAACAGCGAACGCCGCAGGTGCTCCACCGCGAAGTCGTCGAACAACACGCTCGCCGGCATCGGGGAGAACAAACTGGACAGTCCCAAGTGGACGTCCACCGCCCGGTGCAGCGCCGTGATGTCCGAAGACCCGGCCAGCACCTTCGGGCCCGCCTCCCGCAACGCCGCCCAGTCCACCAGGTCCAGCATCCGCTGCACGCCGTAACCACCCCGCGCGGCCAGCACGCACCGCACCCCCGGGTCCAGCCACGCCTCGGTGAACTCCGCCGCCCGCGCGGCGTCCGAAGCGGACAGGTACGGCGGCGACCCCGCCTCCGCCTGCACGCACGGCCCGATACGCACTTCGACACCCCAGCCGCGCAGCACCGGGATCGCCTTCTCCAGCAGGTCCGCCGGCACCGGTCCGGCCGGTGCGACCACCGCGATCGTGTCGCCCGCCCGCAGGCGCGGCGGCCTCACTTCGACAGCTCCAGCCGCGCCACGCCCGGCGTCTCGAACCCGAGGACCTGACCGTAGAACGACAGCTCCGCCTCCAGCGCCGCCACGATCGTCGCCGCCTGCCGGAACCCGTGCTGCTCCCCGGGGAACCGCTGGTAGGCGTAGGGGATCCCGCGCCCGGCCAGCCCGGCCACGAACCGGTCCGCCTGCTCCGGCGGGCAGATCCGGTCCTCCAGCCCCTGCTGGAACAGCACCGGCCCGGCCAGCGACGCCGAGTTCGCCAGCGGTGACCGCTCGACGTAGCGCTGCCTCGCCGAAGGCAGCGGGCCGACCAGCCCGTCGAGGTAGCGCGACTCGAAGTCGTGCGTGTCGCCCTCGGTGCCGGTCCACCCGGCCAGGTCCAGCACCGGGTACATCACCGTGCCCGCCCGGTAGGTCTTCGTCGTGGTCAGCGACGCCGCCGCGGTGAAGCCGCCCGCGCTGCCGCCGCGGATCGCCAGCCGGTCGCCGTCGGCCAGCCCGGCCGCCACCAGCGCCTCGGCCACCGCGACGCAGTCCGCGACGTCCACCACGCCCCACTGCTCCCGCAGCCGCTCCCGGTAGGACCGGCCGAAACCGGTCGACCCGCCGTAGTTCACCGCCGCCACCGCGATGCCCCGGCTGGTGAAGTAGGCCAGGTCCAGGTCCAGCATCGGCAGGTACTGCCCGGTCGGCCCGCCGTGGACGTGCACCAGCAACGGCGGCAGCTCACCCTCGGGCGCCTCGAAGTCCGGGTTCGCCGGCCGGTACAACACCACCGGCACGGTCTCGCCGTCCGCCGTCGTGAAGACGCGCTCCTCGGGCACCGGCAGGAACGCCGCCGGCAGCTCCGGCTGCGGCGTCAGATCCGTCACCGCGCCATCGAAAGCGACGCGCACCACGGCGGACTCGCGCACCGGGCCGCCGGCGACCCCGACGACGCCGTCCCCGGACACCACGAACCCCGTCGACGACCACGCCGTCAGCTCCTCGCCGACCGCGGTCACCGAGCCGTCGGATTCGTCGAGCACGGCGAGCCGCCCCGACACCAATACCGCGTGCCGGCCGCCGCCGAGCGGGACGAACCACCGCGAACCGACCTTCCACAGCGGCCCGCCCAGCTCCCGCTCGACCGGCGCGAGGTTCCTCAGCGACCCGTCGAGCCCGACCCGGTGCAGGTTCCACCAGCCGTCCGGGTCGAGCAACGCCAGCAGCGTCGCCGGCGTCTCCCACTCGACCTGGCACACCGACACCTCGGCGCCGCCGGCCAGCACCCGGTGCGGCCCGAAGGACCCGTCTTCGGCGACGGGAGCCACGCACAGCTCGGTCCCGTCCCACGGCATCGCCGGGTGGTCCCAGCCGAACCACGCCGCGTGCCGCCCGTCCGGGGACAGCTTCGGCACGGTCAGGAAGTGGTGGCTCGCG
Organism: Amycolatopsis sp. cmx-4-37; assembly: GCA_049998055.1. Classification (GTDB taxonomy): domain Bacteria; phylum Actinomycetota; class Actinomycetes; order Mycobacteriales; family Pseudonocardiaceae; genus Amycolatopsis. The sequence goes on from JAEBEK010000022.1 coordinate 105,966, forward strand.
GCGAGCACCCGCTCCGGACCGCCGTCGAGCGGAATCGCCACCAGCGCGCGCTCGACGTCGGTGGGGCGTGGCCCGGTAGCGCGTTCGCGCACCGCGAACACCTCGCCCGGCCGCCCGGCCCGCAAGTCGCCGTACCGGACGCTCTGGGGCTCCGGGGGCTCCGGTGTCAGCGGCACCACACCGGTTTCGCTCACCGCGTAAACCCGCTGATCGGCCCAGTGCGTGAACACCACCACACCACCGGAGACAGCCCACGGCCGCCCGCCGTATTCGTGCAGCCGGTTGCGGACGTTCCACGGCGCCGGCAGCACGTCCTCCGTCCCGCCCGGCACCGCGCGGACCAGGGCGACCCGCCCCTGCTCACCGGGCCGCGCCTCGGCCCACCACACCTCGTCCCCGACGACGTCGAGCCACTGCGGGCCGCCACCGGCGGCGGCCACCTCGGCGGCGGTGATGGGCGAGGACCAGGTTCCGTACGGGGAGATCCGAGACACCCCCAGAGGCTAGCGGCCCGCGAAGGTGGGGCGGCGGATGCCGATCATGCGCCCGTGGCCTAGGGTCGACACTGCTATGTCTCGCGTAATCCACGTCTTCCGCCAGCCGGATCGGTTCGTCACCGGCACCGTCGGCGAGCCCGGCGATCGCACGTTCTACCTCCAGGCTTCCGAGGACGTGCGCACCATCAGCGTCGCCATCGAAAAGCAGCAGGTCGTCGTCCTCGCGGAGCGCCTCAGCTCACTGCTCGAGGAGGTCGCCAGCCGCTTCGGTGCCGACGTGCCCGACGACGTCCCCGACGACCAGCTCGACGTCGACCCGCTCACCGTCCCGGTCGAGGAGGAGTTCCGCGTCGGGACCATGGGTCTCGGCTGGGACGCCGACAGCAGCGCCGTCGTCATCGAGCTGCTCGCCATCACCGAAGGCGAGGTCGACGAAACGGTCGTGCTCGACGACACCGAGGAAGGCCCGGACGCCGTCCGCGTCTTCCTCTCCCCGGCCGCCGCCCGCGCCTTCGCCGAGCGAGCCGACCGCGTCGTCAACGCCGGCCGCAAGCCGTGCCCGCTGTGCGGCGAGCCGCTCGACCCGGCCGGGCACATCTGCCCCCGGCAGAACGGCTACCGGCGCGAGACCGACGCGGACGAAGACTGACCATGGCCACGACCCCCGATCCGGCCGACCCGGCGTCCCGCGAGCTGGTCACCCACGGCCGCATCGACGTCGAAGGACGCCTGGTCGACGCTTCCAACGTCACGCTCTTCTGCGCCATCGAGCTCGACGGCGTCACCGGCCGCGTCGTGTACAAGCCGGTGTCGGGGGAGCGGCCCCTGTGGGACTTCCCCGACGGCACCCTCGCCGGCCGCGAAGTCGCCACCGCGATCATCAGCGAGGCCGCCGGCATCGGCGCGATCCCGCCGACCGTGCTGCGCGACGGCCCGTTCGGCCCCGGCATGGTCCAGCTGTGGATCGAGACCACCGAAGACGACGTCGTCGAAGTCCTCCCGCCGGCCGAGGTCCCCGAAGGCTGGCGCGAGGTGCTGCACGCCCACGACCGGCTCGGCGAGCCCGCGGTGCTGGTCCACGCCGACCACCCCGGGCTGCGCGACCTCGCCGTCCTCGACATCGTCGTCAACAACACCGACCGCAAGGGCGGGCACCTGCTGCCCGGCCTCGACGGCCGCGTCTACGGCGTCGACCACGGCATCTGCCTGCACACCGACCCCAAGCTGCGGACCGTCCTCTGGGGCTGGATCGGCGAGCCGGTGCCGCCGGACACCGTCGAGAAGCTGCGGAAGCTGCGCTCGGAGATCGACGGCGGCCTCGGCAAGACACTGGCCGAGCACATCACCAAGTTCGAGGTCCGGGCCCTGGCCGAACGCACCGACCTGCTGCTGGCCGAAGGCATCTTCCCCGAACCCGGCGACGACTGGCGCGCCATCCCGTGGCCGCTGTTCTGATCGACTCCGCCGCCCGCGCCCGGCTGGTCGACCGCTTCGGCGCGGAATTGGCCGAGCCCTGGTGCGACGCCCTCCCGGACCTGGTCGCCCGGCTCACCGCGAAGTGGCACCTCGAAGTCCGTGAAGCCCGCCCGGGCAACACCGGCCGCACGCTGCTGTGCACCGGTCCCGGCGGCGACCTGCGGGTCCTCAAGCTGACCCCGGACCCCGAGGTCGCCCGGCTCGAGTTCACCGGACTGAGCGCCTGGGCCGGCTGCTCCCGCGTCGTCCAGGTGCTCGACGCCGACCTCGACGCCAACGCGATCCTCCTCGAAGGCTTGGTCCCGGGCACGCAGCTGGACGGCGACGTCCCGTGGCCCGAGATCGGCGAAATGCTCGACCAGCTCCATTCCGTGAAACCGGTCGGTGAGTTCGGACGGCTGGCCGACGGCATCGAGTTCATCTTCACCCTCTCCGAACGCCGCCGTCGCGAATCCCCGGCCGCGGAGCACCTGAGTGCCGAGGTGCTGTCGAAAGGCCGTGAGCGGGCGATGGAATTGGCCACCAGCGGGCCGGTCACGCTGATCCACGGCGACCTGCACCCGGCGAACGTCCTCGACGCCGGACCCGGCCGCGGTGCCGTCGCCATCGACCCGCGTCCGGGCCTCGGCGACCCTTCGCTCGACGCGATCGACTGGATGTTCGTCCCCCTGGCCCGGGGCGGCACGATCGACGACGGCATCGCCGCGCTCGCCCCGCACGTCGGGGACTTCGACGCCGACCGCGTCCGCGCCTGGTGCGTCGCGATGGCCCCGCTGGTCGCGCTCGCGCCCCTGCGCCGCGGCGAGCGGACGCCGTTCACCGACGCCGTCCTGGAGTTGGCGCGCTGACCGGCGTGGCATGACCCGTCCGGGTCCCGGAGACCACTAGCGTGCCGGGTCGTGCGCTCCCACTCCTATGACGACGTGCTCGCCGGCCGGCGCCGCAAGAAGGTGCCGGAGGTCCCCGCCGAGCCCGGCCTGGTCGTCGAAGACCCGGCCAGCGGGTTCTGCGGTGCCGTGATCAGGATCGAGTACGGCAACGTCGTGCTCGAGGACGGCAAGGGCCGCCACCGCGTGTTCCCGCTCGCGCCAGCCGGGTTCCTGCTCGAAGGCAAGCCGGTCACGCTGGTGCCGGTCAAGACGGTGCAGGCGCCGGTCAAGCAGGTGTCGGCGTCCGGCTCGGTGAAGGTCCAGGGCCTGCAGGCCCGCGTCGCCCGCGACTCGCGCATCTGGGTCGAGGGCAAGCACGACGCCGAGCTGGTCGAACGCGTCTGGGGCCACGACCTGCGCGTCGAAGGCGTCGTCGTGGAGCCCCTCGACGGCGTCGACGTGCTGTCCGACCGCGTCGCCGAGTTCGGCACCGGGCCCGGCCGGCGCCTCGGCGTGCTGGTCGACCACCTCGTCCCGGGCAGCAAGGAGTCCCGGCTGGTCGAGGCGGTCCACGACGAGAACGTGCTGGTCACCGGGCACCCCTACATCGACGTCTGGGAGGCCGTGCGCCCCGAGGCGGTCGGGATCAGGGCGTGGCCGAAGATCCCGCGCGGCACCGAGTGGAAGCAAGGGATCTGCGACGCGCTCGGCTGGGGGCAACCTTTCGAAGGCTGGCAACGTGTCCTGAGCGGGGTGAGCAGTTTCCGCGACCTCGAGACCCCGCTCATCGGGGCCGTGGAGCGGCTCATCGACTTCGTCACCGAGCCGACGGAAGAGGGCTGAATGTCCGGATTGTCCCAGGTAACGCGAAGGTCACGTCCCGTCACTGTCCCGGTGCGAACCGGCGCGATCTGAGAGCATGAAGCCATGGCATGGGCAGTGGTCTGGTTGATCGTCGGCATCGCCCTGATGATCGCGGAAGTCCTCTCCGGCGACTTCGTGCTGATCATGCTGGGTGTCGGCGCGCTGTTCGGCGCCGGAGCCGACGTGCTCACCGGGAACATCTTCATCGACGTCGCCGTGTTCGCCGTCGCCTCCGTCGGCATGCTCGTGCTGGTCCGGCCCGCGCTGAAGCGGCGCTTCCTGGCCGGCACCGGTCACCGCACCGGCATCGAGGCCCTCATCGGCGCCCGCGCCGTCGTCGTGTCCACAGTGGACTACGAGGCCGGGCAGGTGAAGCTGGCCGGCGACGTCTGGTCCGCGCGCAGCCTCTCCGAGCACCACGAACCGATCGCCCCCGGCACGTCCGTCACCGTCGTCGAGATCTCCGGCGCGACCGCTGTCGTGTCGGCCGAACCGTGAGCCTGGGACTCGTCGTCGTGCCCGAGGGCCGGGCCGCGGTGATCGAACGGCTCGGGAAGTTCCGCGTCGTGCTCGGCCCCGGCCGGCACTTCGTGGCGCCGTTCGCCGACTCCGTCCGGGCCCGCGTCGACCTCGGCGACCAGATCCTGTCCGCGCCGCCCCGCGTCGTCGAGACCGGCGACGGCCAGGAAGTCCTCATCGGCTTCGAGGTCACTTTCGCCGTCACCGACCCGCGGCTGGCGACGTACGAAATCGGCAATCCGGCGAGTGCGATCGAACAGCTGACCACCACGGCACTGCGGCAGGAAGCGAGCCTGACCACGGCGGAGCGCGCCGTCTCCGCACCAGGGGACCTGCACCGTACAGTGTGGACGGTCCTGCACGACACCACCGGACGCTGGGGGATCGAAACCCGGGAGCTGACGCTCGCGGTGAGCCCGCCCGCGGCGCCCGGACCACCGTCAACCGCGCAAGAATGGTACTAGGTAAGGGGAAGATCTCTTGACCTCCACAGTAGCGATCGTCGTGGTCGTCTTACTGGCTCTCTTCGTGATCATCACGGTAGCCAAGGCGATCATGGTCGTTCCGCAGGCGCAGTCGGCGGTGATCGAGCGGCTGGGCCGGTTCCGCACGGTGGCGTCGCCGGGCCTGACCTTCCTGGTGCCGTTCCTGGACAAGGTGCGCGCCCGGATCGACCTGCGCGAGCAGGTCGTCTCGTTCCCGCCGCAGCCGGTCATCACCGAGGACAACCTGACGGTGTCGATCGACACCGTCGTGTACTTCCAGGTCACCGACTCGCGCGCCGCGGTCTACGAGATCTCGAACTACATCGTCGGTGTCGAGCAGCTGACCACCACCACGCTGCGCAACGTGGTCGGTGGCATGAGCCTCGAGCAGACGCTGACCTCCCGCGACTCGATCAACACGCAGCTGCGCGGCGTGCTCGACGAGGCGACCGGCCGCTGGGGCATCCGCGTCGGCCGCGTCGAGCTCAAGGCGATCGACCCGCCGCCCTCCATCCAGGACTCGATGGAGAAGCAGATGCGCGCCGACCGTGAGAAGCGCGCCATGATCCTCACCGCCGAAGGCCAGCGGGAGTCGGCGATCAAGACCGCGGAAGGCCAGAAGCAGAGCCAGATCCTGTCGGCCGAAGGTGCCCGCCAGGCCACCATCCTCGCGGCAGAGGCCGAGCGGCAGTCCCGGATCCTGCGGGCCCAGGGTGAGCGCGCCGCGCGGTACCTGCAGGCGCAGGGCCAGGCGAAGGCGATCGAGAAGGTGTTCGCCGCGATCAAGGCCGGCCGCCCGACGCCGGAGGTGCTGGCCTACCAGTACCTGCAGACGCTGCCGCAGATGGCGCAGGGCGACGCGAACAAGGTCTGGATGATCCCGAGCGACTACGGCAAGGCCCTCGAAGGCTTCGCCCGCGCGCTCGGCGCCCCCGGCGACGACGGCGTCTTCCGCTATGAGCCGCCGAAGGACGACACCGTCCCGGACAAGGTGGACCTCGACGACGAAGAGGTCTCGAGCTGGTTCGAGACGAAGAGCGACCCGAAGGTCGCCGAGGCCGTGGCGGCCGCGGAAGCCGTGGCGCGCCAGGAGGTCCCGGCCCTCGGGGTGCCGACCGGTGCCCCGCCCGCGCGGCCGGCGATCCCGCGTCCGGTCCAGCAGCAACAGCAGCAGCCGGAGCTGGAGCCGGCGGACGAGGAGCGGGGCACCGAGGTCGCGCCCGCACCGCAGCAGCCGCCGACGCCCCAGAGCGGCCAGCCCCTGCCGCAGCCGCAATCCCCGGCCGGCCCGCCCCAGGGTGTCGGGTACCAGGGCCAGCCACCGCAGTCCCCGCCGCCGGGCCAGTTCGGCGGCCCGCAGAACCCGGGCAGCGGGCCGTTCCCGCAGCAGCCCCCGTTCGGCGGACCCCAGGCCGGCCCGCGCCGCTGATCCCGCACGTGAAGGGGGCCTCCCACCGAAGTTCGGTAGGAGGCCCCCTTTTTGCCGGCCGGGTCGTGTCGTCCCTCCAGACACGCGTGTCGTCCATTCCCGCACGCCGGCCCGGCGATCCGGCCCAGGGGTGAGCGCCCCAATGTGGCGTTGGTTGCCAGCAACCGGCCAACAGGTGCCGGGATCAGGTGCGCTGGTACACCGTCACGTCGTCGATGTCGGCCTTCGAGCGGTCCTTCAGGAAGATCACGCACAGCACCGTGACCACCGCCGACAGGATGATGTAGCCCGAGATCGAGTACGGCGTCCCGGTCTGGTGCAGCAGCCACGTCGCCAGCAGCGGTGCCGGGCCGCCCGCGAACACCGACGCCAGCTGGTACCCCAGCCCCGCGCCGCCGTAGCGCAGGTGCGTCGGGAAGCTTTCGCCGATCAACGCCGCCTGCGGGCCGTACTGCAGCGCGTGCGGGATGAACGACACCACCACCGCCACGAACACCAGCGCGTGGTCGCCGTGCGCCAGGATCGTGAAGTACGGGAACGCGATCACGCCGGTGAACACCGCCCCCGCCAGGTACACCTTCTTGCGGCCGATGCGGTCCGACAGCGTCGAGAAGAACGGGATCATCGCCAGTTCGCACGCGGCACCGACGAGGACCGCGTTGAGCACGAACGTCTTGCTGAACTCGTGCCGCGACACGACGTAGACCAGCACGTAGCTGGTGAAGAGGTAGAACGGCATCTGCTCGCTGAACCGGACGCCGGCCGAGAGCAGGATCTCGCGCCAGTGGTGACGGATCGCGTCCAGCACCGGCGTCCGCGCGGTCTGCCCGCTTTCGACGAGCTTCGCGAACATCGGCGTCTCGAGGATCTTCAGCCGGATCACCAGGCCGACCGCGACGAGCAGGAGGCTGGCCAGGAACGGCAGCCGCCAGCCCCAGGAGTCGAAGTCCTCGGGGGAGAGGGTCGCCGACAGCAGCGTCATGCCGCCGGTGCCGAGCACCAGCCCGACCGGCACGCCGATCTGCGCGAAACTGCCGAGCAGGCCGCGTTTCTTCTGGTCACCCCACTCCATCGCGAGCAGCACCGAGCCACTCCACTCGCCGCCGATCGCGATGCCCTGGACCAGCCGCAGCAGCACCAGGATCAGCGGCGCGGCGAACCCGATGGCCGCCGTCCCGGGCAGCATCCCCACGATGCCGGACGAGATGCCCATCAGCAGCAGCGTGACGATCAGCGTCGTCTTGCGGCCGATCCGGTCACCCCAGTGCCCGAAGATCGCGGCGCCGACCGGGCGGGCGGCGAACCCGACCGCGTAGGTCGCGAACGACTGCATGGCGCCCGCGTAGGCGCTGGACGCGGGGAAGAACAGGTGCGGGAAGACCAAGGCCGCCGCGGTGTTGTAGAGAAAGAAGTCGTACCACTCGATGGTCGTGCCGATCGCGCTCGCCAGCGCCGCACGCCGTACCTGAACTTTCCCGGACTTGCTGTCCGGTTCCACCTTGTGAGTGACTCCGTTGTCGCCCAAGACCATCTCTCAACACCTCCGGTGACTGATGTCACACAACAGTGTGACGCCCGTCGACGGTTTCGGCGATCGATGACCGATATCTGGTCCGGTCGGTGATGACCAAAGTGCAGATTCTGCAACTTTGCAGAATCTGCAAGTTCCGCTATGGTGGGTTCATGGACGCCAAAGGGCTGCGTGAGCGCAAGAAGCACGAGACGCGCATCGCGCTGAGCTGGGCGGCCATCCGGTTGACCGTCGAACGCGGCTACGCCAACGTCCGGATCGAGGACATCGCCGCCGAAGCCGGGGTGTCCACGCGGACCTTCAGCAACTACTTCGGCACCAAGGGCGAGGCCATCGTGGCCCGCCACCACGACCGGGCCCGCGCGATCGCCGCAGCGTTGCGGGAACGCCCCGCGGGGGAGCCGATCTGGGCGGCCGTCACCGCGGCCGCGCTGGCCGGGTTCGCCCTCGGCGAGCCGATCACCGAGGGCCGGGTCCCCGACCAGTCGTGGCTCGCCGGGATCCGGCTGATGGTCGCGGAACCCGCGCTGCAGGGCGAGTTCCACAAGGCCGGCGCGGCGGGCGAAGCCGAGATCGCCCGGGTCGTCGCCGAACGCACCGGCACCGACGCCGAGACGGACGTCTACCCGGCGCTCGTCGCGGGCGTCGTCGCCGCCGCGCTCAACGTCGTCACGCGGCAGTGGCTCGGGACCGAGCCGCCGCGGCCGATGGAAGAGCTGATCCAGGACGTGTTCGGCCGGCTCGCCGCCGGCCTGCCCGAACCGCGCTGAGCCCCACCGCTCCACGCCCGGCAGGGTCGCCGGGTTTCTTCGTCATGCCCTCTCACCGCAAGGAGTTCCACCATGGAAGACGTCGTCATCGCGGGTGCCGGACCCAACGGCCTCATGCTCGCCTGCGAGCTCGCCCTCGCCGGCATCCGCCCGCTCGTGCTGGAACGGCTGCCCGAGCCGACCGAGGAGAACCGCGCCAACGGCCTGGTCGGTCAGGTCGTGCGCCTGCTCGACCGCCGGGGGCTGCACGACCGCCTCGCCGGCCCGATCGCCCCGCCCGTCCCCGCGTTCGTCTTCGGGGGGATGCGCCTGGACCTCACCCTGCCCGAGCACAACTCGCTGAACGTCCTGGGCGTGCCGCAGCGGCGCGTCGCGGCGATGCTCACCGAACGCGCGACCGAACTCGGCGTCGAGATCCGCTGGGGCCACGAGCTCGCCGGCCTGACCCAGGACGCTGACGCGGTCACCCTCGACTTCGCCGGCCCGGCCGGCCCGGATCGGCTCACCGCCCGCTACCTCGTCGGCGCCGACGGCGGACGCAGCATCACGCGCAAGCTCGCCGGCATCGGTTTCCCCGGCGTGACCGAGGATCGCACCCTCTCGCTGACCGCGAACGCCACGGTTCCCGCGGAGTTCGTCGACACCGCGTCGGGCGGGCTGACCGTGCCCGGCCACGGCGTCATCCCGCCGTTCTTCCACTACCGCACCGAAACCGGCCTGTTCGTCTACGCGCCGTTCCCCACCGGCTCTCTCGTCACCACGATGGAGTGGACCGACGAGGAGGAGCGTGCCGACGAGCCGCCGATGACCCTCGACGACCAGCGCGCGAGCATCGAGCGCGTGCTCGGCTTCGCCCTGCCGATCGGGCCGCCGGAGGGCGACGGGCCGCACCTGCTGCGGCGGCTGCGCGGCCGCAACACCCGGCTGGCCGACCGCTTCCGCGACGGCCGCGTGCTGCTGGTCGGCGACGCGGCGCACGTCCACTCCGCGATCGGCGGGCCGGGCCTGAACCTCGGGCTGCAGGACGCCGTCGCCCTCGGCTGGAAGCTCGCCGCCGAGCTGCACGGCTGGGCACCCGCCGGCCTGCTCGACACCTACGAGGGCGAACGCCGCCCGATCGCCGAGCGCGTCGTCATGCACACCCAGGCCCAGTCCGCGCTGATCGCGCCGGGCCGCGACGTCACCGCGCTGCGGCAGCTCTTCGGTGAACTGCTGCGGCTGCCGGACACCGTGCAGCACATCGCCGACCTGATGTCCGGCGCGGACGTCAGGTACGAATCGGCCACCGACCACCCGCTCGACGGCCGCTGGGCCCCCGATCTCGTGCTGGCCGACGGAACCCGGCTCGCCGAGCTGACCCGCACCGCCCGGCCGCTGCTGCTGGACTTCACCGGCTCGCTGGGTGCCGAGCTGCGCGGCTGGACCGATCGCGTCGACCTGATCACGGGCGGGGCCGACGCCGACGCGACCGCGTTGCTCATCCGTCCCGACGGGTACGTCGCCTGGGCGACCAGCGCGGCCGAGCCCGACGACACCGAGCGGAAGGCGCTGCGCTCGGCGCTCGAGCGGTGGTTCGGCAGCCCCGTTGACATGTAGGAGATATCCTACGTATTGTCGCGGGCATGACGATCACCCACGTGCAGTTCCTGACCCTGCCGGTCGCCGACCACGCCCGCGCGCGGGACTTCTACGTCGGCAAGCTCGGCTTCGAAGCGCTGGTCGACCGCCGCACGCCCGAGGGCGGGCGGTTCGTGATGGTCGCCCCGAAGGGTGCGAAGACGGGTGTGGTGCTGACCGACCGGCAGGTCACCGGGATCGAGCCCGGCCCGCGGCACTTCCAGCTGCAGACCACCGACCTCGACGCCGACGTCGCCGCGTTGCGGGCCGGTGGTGTCGAGGTCGCGGACCCGCAGGAGCGGCCGTGGGGGCGCGCGACGTCCTTCACGGACCTCGACGGCCACACCCTCGGCCTGCTCCAGCCGTCGGACTTCGGCAACGTGCCGAACTGATGCCGGTCAACGACGACGTCTTCGCCGCGCTGGCCAGCCCGGCGCGGCGGGAGGTCCTGCGGCTGCTGCTGGACGGTCCGATGGCGGCCGGTTCGATCGCCGAGCGGTTCGAGATGGCGCGGCCCAGCCTGTCGGAACACCTTCGGGTGCTTCGGGAGGCCGGGCTGGTCAGCGAGCAGCGACAGGGCCGCAACCGTGTCTACCGGCTGGACGCGGCCCCGCTCGAAGAGGTCGCCGACTGGCTCACGCCGTACGAGCGGTTCTGGCGGAGCAAGCTCGCCACCCTGCGTGACCTGCTCGACGAGGAGGACGACCTGTGACCGACGACGACCCGGCCGCGATCCACGTCGACCAGTTCCTCGCCCACCCGGCGCGCAAGGTCTGGCGCGCGCTGACCGAGCCGGCGCTGCTGGAGCGCTGGATCGGCATGCCCAACGACATCAAACCCGTAGTGGGACACCGGTTCCAGCTGCTGGCCGAGCCGGTGCCCGCGGCCGGGTTCGCCGGCGGGCCGGTGGCGTGCGAGGTCCTGGAGGTCGAGCCCGAACGCAAGCTCGGCATCCGCTGGGGTCCGCGGTGGACGGTCACCTGGCGGCTGGAGCCGGAGGGCACCGGCACCCGGCTCTTCCTCAGCCACACCGGCTTCGACCCGGACGACGAGTTCGAACGCGTCTCCCGGCGGATCATGGGCGGCGGCTGGCGCTCCCACGTACCGCGTGCGCTGGCCAAGCTGCTCGACGCGATGGACGACCCCGGCCCCGTTACCATCGGAAGGTGACCCCCGCCGCCGCTGAGCCCGCCGAGACGAAACCCCTGCGCGCCGACGCCCGGCGCAACCGGGCGCGCGTGCTGGAAGCGGCCGAGAGCGTGTTCGCCGCCAAAGGCACCGGGGCGCCGACCGAAGAGGTCGCCCGCGCCGCCGGCGTCGGTATCGGCACCGTGTTCCGGCACTTCCCGACGAAGGAAGCTCTCCTCGAGGCCGTGCTCATCGCGCGGCTCCAACGGTTCGTCGACGAGGCCGAAGCGGTCGTCGCGGCCGACTCGGCCGATCCGGGCGAGGCGTTCTTCGCCTTCCTCACCAGCTGGATCGAGATGTCCAGCGCGAAGAACGCCTACTTCGAGGCGCTCACCGCGGCCGGGGTGAGCGTGCCGCACGCCAAGTCCGACATCGGTGCCCAGCTGCTCGGCTCGCTCGGGGTGCTGCTGTCCCGCGCCCAGGCCGCGGGCGCGGTGCGCGAGGACCTCGTCCCGGGTGAGCTGATCACGATCATCATCGGCGTGGCGAAGGCCGCCGAGTACGCCGGCCCGGACGCGCGCCTGCGCGACCGGGCCGTGACGATCCTCTTCGACGGTCTCCGGCCGTCAGCGGGGGAGCGCCGCTGAGCCGACCGGCTCCAGCGTCGGGCGCTTCGCGGCCATGGTGTCCCCGGACGATTCGCCCTTCACCCGCCGCCGCACCCACGGCAGCGCGTGCTCCCGCGCCCACTGCAGGTTCTGGCTGCGGCGCGCGGCCGGGCTCAGCACCGCACGCGGCGCCAGCTCGGGGTTGAGCAGCGGGTGCTCGACCCCGAGGACCCGCAGCACCTCGATGGCGACCTCGGTGTGCCCGAGCGCGTTGAGGTGCAGGCGGTCCGGCGCCCAGAACCGGCGGTCGCACAGCTGCCGCATCGACCACAGGTCCACCAGCAGCGCGCCGTGGCGGGCCGCGATGCCGCGCACCAGCTCGTTGTAGATCGCCACCCGGCCGCGGATCGCGCGGAACAGCGGGTCCTCGACGCCGTCGACCCCGGTGAACAGGATCAGGCGGGCGCCGGTCGCCCGGATCCGGGCGACCGCGGTTTCGTAGCCGGTGAGCAGCGCGTCGATGTCGACCTTGGGACGCATCAGGTCGTTGCCGCCGGCGTAGAGGGAGACGAGGTCGGGGTCCATCGCCAGGCCCGGCTCGAGCTGCTCGCCCAGCACCTGCGGCAGCAGCTTGCCGCGGATGGCGAGGTTGGCGTAGCGGAACCCCGGCTCGCGGGAGGCGAGCTGCTCGGCGACGCGGTCGGCCCAGCCACGCACGCCGTTCGGGGCGGCCGGATCGTCGTCCCCGACGCCTTCGGTGAACGAATCCCCCATGGCCACTAAGCGCTTGCTCATGTCGTCAGTCTAAGCAGCGGCACGGTGTCCCGGCCGCTCGGTGCCCTTTCGGGCGGAATCGGCCGTTCGCGAAGTTTCGGGGTAACGCGTTCCGTGATCGAGGCGACTCATCGAGTTGCCGTGAGTAGCCCGAAGGATCCAGCGGGGGTACGCCCTTTCGGAAGATCGACGCTGCCCTTTCGGCCTCGCGTTCGGGTGCCGCCGAATCGCCAGACGGCGGGATGATGCAGGTCGGGAGTTCGGGGAAGGGGCACCGGTGACGAACACTGCTCGGCTGCGCATGCTCGACGGGTTCGCTCTCGACTGCGGCCCCGGCCCGGTGGACGTGCCGAAGGCGTTGCAGCGCCTGATCGCCTTCGTCGGGTTGCGGCGCGAGGTCACGCGGACGCACGTCGTCGGTGCGCTGTGGCCGGACTCGGAGGAACCCAAGGCGTTCGGCAGACTCCGCACCGCGCTGTGGCGGTTGCAGCAGCTCGACGCGCCCGTGGTGGCCGCGCACAGGGAGACGCTGAGCCTGCACGAGTGGGTGCGGGTCGACGTCGACGAGCTCGTGGACAGCGCCCGCGGCGAGGACGCCGGCGACGACCACGCGCTGCGCGGCGGCGGGCGGCACGAGCTGCTGCCCGGCTGGTACGAGGACTGGGTGCTGGTCGAGCGCGAACGCCTGCGGCAGCTGTACCTGCACACGATCGAGAAGCTCGCGGCGCGCGAGCTGCGCGCGGGCAACTTCGGCGACGCGCTGGAGGCCGTGCTCGCGGCGCTGCGCGCGGAGCCGCTGCGGGAGAGCCCGCACCGGCTGCTGCTGGAGATCCACCTCGCGGAAGGCAACTACAGCGAGGCGATCAACACCTACCACGCCTACCGGATGCTGCTGCGGCGCGAGCTCGGGGTGAACCCGTCGCCGGGCATGCGCCGCCTGCTCGACGCGGCCACGGAACCGGCCGCGGCGCCCGAGGTGGCCGGCGCCGTCCGCCGGTAGCCGCGACGTCGGAGGCCCGCCGGGCTACCCGGTCGTCTTCCGACGGCCGGACGTCGGCTTCGGTTTCGGCTCCTCGCGCAGCGGCGCCGAGCCCTCCCCGAGCGGGACGAACGTCTTGCGCGGGGTCGCGTCCACCGCGTCGCCGGACACGTAGGCGAGCGGAGCGTAGTGGTACTCCACCCCGTTCGGCGGCCGGAACTCGTTCTTCGGCCACAGGACGTCCCCGTTGGCCGTGCGGGCCGGGATGAGCCAGTAGTCGCCGCGGCGGTAGGTGCCGGCCGCCCCGTCGTCCTCGCCTCCGGAGGGCGGCGGCCCGCCGAAGGACACCTGGACGCCGTCTTCCAGCTCGTGCCACCGGCCCTCGATCAGCGGGAGCGCCCCGTCCTCGGCGATGTCCGGCGTGCCCGGCCCGGGCAGGTGGTCCCAGCGGCGCAGGAACGGGTTCGCGCCGAGGCCGCAGTCGTCGTCGCCGTCCTGGCCGTCGAGCCTCACCCGCAGCTCGGCCGCGTCGATCGCGACGACCGTCCGGAGCCGGGGCGCGGCGACCGGGTACTCGGCCGCGGCGACGTCGTCGGCCACCCGGCCGGCGGTCGCGTCGTCGACCAGCTCGACCCGGTCGCCGACCTCCAGGCCCAGCTTCCCGTCGCGGCCCAGCGACCCGAGCGTCACGACCGCCCCGGAGAGGGACACCACCGGGAACACCACGGACGCGTTCTCGCGGGACCACTTGAAGGTGGCGCCGGAGAGCACGGCGGACCGGCGCGCCGTGTCGGTGGAGCCGTTCGCCCACCAGGCCTGGCCGCCGGTGTGCACCTCGACGCGGTAGAGCTGGTTCTCGTGGCCGCGGAAGAGGTTGTCCGGCGGCAGGTGGCACGCGTCTTCGGCGGCCGACGGCGGCCGCTTCGCCTGCGCCGAGAGCAACCCGGTCGGCCGGAAGCCGACGAGCTTCTCGGCGAACTCCTGTTCCGCCGCACCGACTTCGGTGGCGTCGACCGCCAGGGCGGCGACCTGCCAGACCGTCTTCGCCCGCGCGGACGTGTCCGGCCCGGGGTCGCCGAGCGCGATCTCGCGGATCGCCGGGTCCTGCAGCGCGGTCACCAGCCGCTCCCACACCCGCAGGTACACCACGAAGGCCCCCTCGGCCGGCAGCTCGTCGGCGTCGGGATCGAGGCGCAGGTCGGGCTGGGTCCAGTAGGTGACGTCGGTGCGGTCGTTCTCCACCAGGAGGCCGTCGACGTAGATCCGGCCCGGGGAGATGGCGAGGTCGTCCCGCACCCCGCCCGTGGTGGCCTGCGCGATTTCGAAGCCGCCGCCGACGGCCGGCGCCCGGGCCGGGCCGACGAGGTCGGCGACGACCGTGCGCAGCTGCCGCAGCAGGATCGCGGCCTGCTCGTTGAAGTCGGCGTCGAGCTGCACACGGCCCTGCTGGGCCAGCACCGCCGAGTAGTGCTTCAGCGGATCGAACGTCGTCCGCGAGAAGTCGCCCTGCATGATTCCCTCCGGTCTTCTCAGGTCACGATCACGAGGCCGGCGTCGCAACCGGCGGGAACGTACTCGTCGAGGCGCAGCCGCAGGTTGTCCTCGCGCTGCGGCTGGAACAGGTCGTGGAACGCGCCGAGCTCCGAGCCGTCCTCGGCGCCCCGGCGGATCTCCACCGGGCACGACAGCGCGAGCTGGGCGTACCCCGGCGTGCCGTAGCGGGTGCTGGTGAACCGCGGCACGACCCGCTGCGGCGCGCCCGGCGACGGGTCGGCGGGCAGGCAGTGGAACCGCCGCGGCGTGCGCGAACCCGGCCCGAGCCAGCAGAACCGGACACAGCCGTGCTGACGCCGTTCCACCCGCAGGCAACCGTCCACAATGGAGTTTTCGACCAAGCCGGCCGCGTGGGTCAGCACTTCGCCGAAGACCGTCGTGCGACGGGCGTTGAACGTCGCGTGCGCCGGCCGCCCGTCCGGGGCCGAAAGCGCGGCCAGTCCCCGGCCCGCGGCGTCGAGAACGCTGTCGGAGAGCCAGATCGGGTTCGGCTCCGCCCGCACCTCGTTGACGTCGACCACGATCGAGCCGACGATGCTGCGCTCGACTTCCAGGCACGCCGGGGTGTCCGCGAGCTCGACGCTCGCCTCTTCCTCGTGCTCGGGACGGCAGTGCTCGTCCAGCGACCAGCCCGGCACCAGCGTGCAGTGCCGCACGACGACCTGGCCGACCTCGCCGGACACCCGGACCCCGCGCCCGGCGACGAGCAGGCCGTCGAGCACCAGCCGCGGCTTCGCTTCGCCTTCTTTCGCGCGCCGCGGCCTGGTGACCTCCAGCGAGTCGGCGCGGTTGCTGTAGCGGTCGAGCACCCGCACCACCGGCCGCTTGCCCTGCGCGGCCCGCACGGTGAGCCGGTCGCCGTGGTCCAGCTCGATGACGAGCTTCTCGTGGTAGTCGCCCGCGTCGGTGATTTCGATGACGGCTTCGCGCTTCTTCAGGTCCTTCTCCTTCTCCACCCGCCACCGCCGGAGAGCCCCGCCGATCTCGTGGAAGTCGTTGCCCTTCGCCGTGCCGACCGTGTAGAACGCCGGTGGACGCCGGTGCCCCAGCGGGCGGAGGTACTCGCCGCCGCCGGTGTCGTCGGAGAAGCCGTAGTGGTAGTCGACCCAGACGCCCTCGGCGGGCGCGTGCCGCACGGGGAAGGCGATCCGGCCGAGCACCGGGTCGACCGCCACCTGGTCGTTCTTCGGGTGGTAGCGCCAGTGGGTCAGGTCGGCGGGCACGATCCGCCGCAGCGGCACCGGTTCGCCGCCGACGTAGACGCACAGGCTCTTGCCCGGCCCGTAGTACTGCGCGGTCCGCTCGGCGAACGCGAGCCGCCGGATGAACACCGGCACGTTCGTCTCGTCGGCGACGTGCGTCGGCGCCGGCTCTTCGACCGGCTTCGCGATCAGCGGCCCGGTGTTGCCGAGCACGCTGAACGTGAAGTGCGTGCGCGCGCGGTCGTCGCAGTGGGCCGGCGCCCGGGTCACCGGGTACGGCTTGAGCCGCCACAGGAACAGCCCCACCGCCGGGATGTCGTACCGGCCGGGCGTGCGCGCCGAACCCAGCCGGCGGACGTCGACCGTGTGCGCCACCGCGTCGAACGGGCCGTCGAGGCGGTCGAGCGCGTCGGCGTGCCGCAGATCCGCCGTGCGCCCGCGGGTCAGCCGTCGCCGGTCCGCGCGCGGATCGCGCCCGTGCAGCCGCACCGACTGGGTGACGCCGAGCAGCGTGCGGAACTCGACCGCGCGCGCCGGCCACCCCGCGACGTCTTTCGCCAGTTCTTCCAGCAGCGCGAGGGTGCCCTTCCGGCGCCGGTGGCCGACGGTGTGCGCGACGTCGCGGCGGCCGGCGACGGCGTCGAGCAGCCGCCGGCCCGCTTCGGTTCCGGCCGCCAGCGCCTCGGCGGACCCGGGCAGCACCCGGTAGCCGACGAGGTCGCCCAGGTACGGCACGACCCAGTCCTGGCAGGTTTCGGCGAACCAGTCGTCGTAGAGCTGCTCGATGTCGGCCTCGACGAGGTCGGCCTGTTCTTGGACGACGGCGAGCAGCGCCTGCAGCGGCCGGCCCGCTTCGGCGTCGCGGCGCCGGTGCACGGCGGGCAGGAGCTCGTAGAGACGGTCGGCGGTCATGGGATCCTCCGCACGGTCAGTGCTTCCGGCACGTCGTCCGGGAGCGCGGCGAGCTGGGCCGGGCGGACGCCGCGGAACACCGTGAGCACCCGCGGCGGCGCCAGATCCGGCCCGCTCAGTTCCGGGTTGAGCGCCACCAGGTCGTCGAGGTGCAGGCCGAAGCGCTGCGTCACCGACGTCAGCGTGTCGCCGTACTCGACGTCGTAGGTACGCTCCTCGAAGTGCGCCCCGACGGCCGGAACGCACGGCTCGGCCGTGTGCAGGTCGTCCGCGAGCCCGGCCAGCCGGATGGGCGTGACGGCCCCGTCGACGCTGCCGAACACGTCGACGTCGACGTAGTCCACGCCCTCGACGCCCTGGATCGCCGCGATCGCCTCGCTGAGGTAGGCGGGCCGGCCCAGCGTGCGCGCCGCGAAGCCGAACTCGGCGGCCAGCGCGGCGCGGACGGCGGGCTGCACGAGGTCCCACGAGTGGTCCGGCAGCACCTTGACCCCGGCGTCGAGCACGATCAGCCGCAGTTCCCGCTCGGCCACCCGCACCGGCACGCCGATGTCGCCGAAGTCCACGAGGGACTGTTCGAGCGCGGTGACGAGGCCGGACAGCGGGTCGATCGGCGCGTCGGCGACGCCGGCGATCGTGACGTGCACGACCTCGCGGGCGCCGTCGAACAGCTTGACCGCGCTCGCCTTCCCGATGCCCGCCCGGGCGCGCGTGAAGTCCTCGTAGTCCCGCACGGACACCAGCCGGTCGAGCGCCTGCATCCGCAGCGGTGTGCCCGCTCGCGCGTCCCCGGGACCGTCGCCGTCGGCGCCGCCGGTGGCCGGCAGCGGGTTCGTCACCCCGCCCACCCCGAGCGCCCGGGCGCCGAGCTGGGTGATCGTGCCGGCGGGGACGTTGCCGGAGCGGCCGGCGCCGGTGCGGTAGGTCGCGGTGACGTTCTCGCTGCCGGTCGGCAGCCGGGCGCCGTGCACGCCGTCCCCGAACACCACCGACTCGCCACCGCCGGGTTCGGTGCGCAGGACGTAGCTGTGGTCGTTCGGCCCGGCCGGCGCCAAGGCGTCGGCCTCGTGCCAGGCGACGCCGTCGACGCGAGTGGTCAGGGTGCTCCCCGCGCCGAGCGGGTTGCCGGCCGCGGTCCAGGTCAGCGGGGTCTGCTCGGCCACCAGGTGCAGCGGCATGACCTGGCCGGCCTGCCCGGCGTCGCCGTGGCCGAGGATGTCCTGGCGGGTCTCGCCCTGGGTCGCCGCGACGACGTTGCCGTAGAGCCGCACCGTCGACCGCCGGTAGGTGTAGGCGAGTTCGTTCGCCAGCAGCAGCCGCGTCTGCGGCCCCTGCCCGCTCTGCAGGACCGGCCGGCCGCCGACGGTCCGGTCGAGCCGCTGGCTCACCCCGGCGACCATCGCCAGCTCGGCGGCCGGCACCCCGCTGGTGTACGGGACGTCGGTGCGCTCGCCGGCCACGATGACCCAGCGGCCCGGCTTGAGCCCGTCGTAGAAGCGGGCCAGGTCGATCGCGTCCTGCCCGACGTCCTCGAGGATCGGGGCACCGACCGGCGTGAGCGGCTCGCCCTGCCCCCACAGCGGCGTTCCCTTCGGGACCTGGTCCGCATCCAGCACGACGTCGAACTCGAGGCTGGTCACGGTCACCGTGCCGACCTCGACGTCGTGGCCCCCGGCGTCTTTGGCGGTGATGGGCAGCTGCACCGGAACGACCCGCGCGGGCACCTGGACCACGGTGCCGATACCGTCCCCGGCCCCGATCAGCACGGGTTTGCCGGGCAGGATCGTGTCGTGGACGGCGTCGAGCAGCAGCCGGTTGACCGAATCGGCCAGCCGGTCCCCGCCGCCGATCGGGGGCAGCTGGCCGACCCGGTCGGCGGCGGTGATCGTGGCCCGCACCCGCAGCACTTCCACGCCCGCCAGGGGCGGCGGGGGCGTGATCTCCTGACGCCGCCACGCACCGGGCAGGGCGGCCAGCCGCCGGTCGGCCGCGGCGAGCAGCCGCGGGTGCACGTCGGAGTCGGCGCGGAACAGGTCCGCCACCGGGGTCGCGAGCTGACGCGCGTTGACCGGCGGCCGGGACGGGTCGCGGCGCAACGCGGGCACGACGGGGGTGAGCCCGACCAGGCCGGTGGCCTGGTACGGGTCCCGGCACGCCGGGTGCCCGCACCCGGACTCGTCGCCGCACGCCAGGAACCGGGCGAGCCGGCGCAGCTGCTCCATCTCGGGGGTGCTGCGCCCGGTGAGCCGGACGGCCACGGCGATCAGCTCCCGGCCGGCGTCCTGGACGTCGCCGAGGTCGTCGCGCAGCCAGTCACGCAGGGCGCAGTCGGGGTTGCGCGCGGCCAGCGCCACCGCTTCCGGGAGCCGCGCGAGGTACCAGGCCACCGTGCCGGTCGAGCCGGGATCACCCAGTGCCGCGTCCGGCGTCAGCTCCTCGGTCAGCAGCGCCTTCAACGGCTCGAGGAAGTCGGTCGCGATGTCCCCCACCGCGCCCTTCGGCGCGTCGTCGACGGCCGTGGTGACCTTCGTCGCCAGGTCGCCGACCGCTGCGGTGAACCCGTCGAGCGGGGTCGCCGAAGACACCAGCGTCACCTCGGTCCGCCCGGCGAGGAAGTCCACAGTGGACTGCGCGACGGTCCGGGCGTGCACCTGGGGATCCGTTCCGTCCCCGGCGAAGGAGAACAGCAGCCGGTCGCCCTTCTTGAGGTTCGCCGCCGTGCCGTCCACCGCGAAGTCCGCCAGCGCGTCGTCGACGGTGCCGAGGGTGATGTCCGGCGGGTCGGCCTGCCGGACCGCGAGGGTGTTCCACTCTTCGCGCGCCACCAGTTCCTCGCTGGTCTCGAACGTCTGCGGCAGGCCACCCGCGGGGACGTTCTTGACGCCCGACCCGGCCGGGATGACGCTCTTCGCGCCCGGGTCCAGCGAGTAGGCCAGGTAGGTGCTCGACCCCAGCGGCGGCCGCGGGCGGTACCCGACGAGCTCCCCGAGCCGGGCGATCGACGCGGCCTCGACGGCCGTGCGCAGGTAGCCCTCGTTCGCGATCCGCTCCTGGTAGAAGGTCAGCACGTCACCGACCACCGCCCAGCAGTCGAGCAGCGCGATCGCCGGGTCGTCCGGCTCGCGCGTGGTGAGCGGGTCGAGCTCACGCCGGCTCGAAAGCCGGGCGAGCATCGACTCGCGGAACGTCGCGTGCGTGCCGGCCCGGTAGGCCAGCGCGGTGCGGCCGGGCCGGTTGAAGATCGGCGTCGGCGTGACGGCTTCCACGCCGGCGCAGCAGCCGCATCGACAGGTCATCGGCCACCTTCCAGGGTCAGGGTGAGCAGGCCGTTCTCCGGCCGGGACGGGTCGTTGTCCAGCTGCGCGACTTCTAGGGGGCCGATCGGCAGGACACCGGTGGTCAGCGCGTCGCCCGGCGGGCCGGACAGGCGGGCCAGCTTGGTCACCTCGGCGTGGCGGACGCCGTCGGTCGCGGCCGCGGCGGCGATCAGCCGGCTCGCCCGGATCGGCGTTCCGAAGGTCAGCGCGTCCGGCGCGAACAGCGCCGCGAACACTTTCCGCAGCGCGGCCCGCACGTGGCCGGCGATGTGGCCGGGGTCGACCCGCACGCGCAGCTCGACCCGCAGGGGCACCAGCGTGGCGCTGAACCCGGCGAGGTCGTGGCCGATCCGGCGGTACCGGAACAGCGACTCGCGCACCTCGTCGAGGAGCCGGTCCGGGGCGGCTTCGGTGCCGAGCGCGTCGACGGCGACCTGCGCTTCGTACCAGCTCCCGGTCCACCTCAGGTCGGCCGCGGCGCGCTGCACCTCGGGCAGGCCCCCGGCGAGCGTCGCGTAGTCGCCGGCGGTGATCGCGCGCAGCAGCCGGTGCGTGACGTCCTGCGGCGCCAGCCGGCGGACGTCGCCGACCGGCTCGGGGTCGACGCCGCCCGCGGCGGGCAGCGGGTTGCGGACCAGCCGGATGCCGGTCACGTGGCTCGAGCAGCACACGATCCGGCTGATCGCCTCGGCGCCGACGTTGCCGGTGACCCCGTTGCCGACGCGGTAGCGCACGCTCAGGTGCTTGCCGGGCTCGTCGGCCAGGGGGAACGCCGCGCCGGTGCGGCCGTCGCCGAAGCGCAGCGACAACACGCCGTCGTCGTCCACCTCGCCGACGAAGTCCCGGTCCGCGGGCCCGCTGGCGAGCAGGTCGCGGCGCGGCCGCCACGGCAGTCCGTCCTGGTCGGTCGCGCGGACGGCGGGCAGCGCGGCCCGCGGGTCCGGGCGGGTGGCGGCCGACGCCGGGCCGCGGAAGACCGGGCTGGTCTCGCGAAGCCGGTCGCGTTCGGGTTCGCCCCAGCTCTGGCCGATCTCCCAGCCTTCGGCGTCGAAGCGCAGCACGTACCCGGCGCGGGCGCGGCGGACCAGCTCGGCCCACCGGTGCAGCTTGACGTCCAGGAGCTCGTCGAACCGGGCGAGGACCATCCGCAGCGCGCGCTGCGGATGGTGGTCGGCGTCGAGCCGGCGCACCGTCGCCGGACCGAACAGCGTGACCAGGTAGGCCCGGTCGCCGGGGGACAGGTGGTCGTGGTGGTGCAGCCGCCGCCAGATCGCGGTGAGCCGGCGGCGGGCGCGTTCCGGCAGGTCGCGCAGCCGTTTCGCCTGCGCGGCGGCGATCGTCTCGGCCGACGGAACGGGAGCGGTCTGCGTGACCGGACCGAACCGCAACGCGGGGGAGAACCGGACCGGCAGGGGTGGGTACGGCGGGCGGCTGCCGGTCGCCGAGGCGTCCGGGCAGCCGAAGCCGGCCGGTTCCGGGCAGCCGGGCTCGTTCGCCGGTTCGACGGGCACCTCGATCCGCTCGGGCGGCCGGTCGCACCAGTCCAGGCTCCGGCCGTGGCCGACCAGCACCGCGTTGCCGCGGGCGACGCCGACTTCCAGGTCCGTGCACTGTGGACCGCCCTTGGCGCTCACACAGAAGGGGAAGGTGAGCGCGTCTTCCCGGCCCCAGGCGACCTCCAGCACCGGCTGGCCGTAGAGCTCGTCGAAGCCCTTGGTCACCGAAACGAGCCGGACGGCCTGGCGGTGCGAACGGTCGGCGTCGGCCGCGGCACCGGTCTTCGCGCCGAGGACCTCCTCGAACACCAGGACGTCACCGGGGCACAGGCTCAGCACCCGCTCCGGCCGGGCGTCCTCTTCGCACGGGGCGGCCGGGTCGCTGTCGGCCAGCGTGGCCGACGTCGTCCCCGGTGGCAGGCAGCATTCGGCGTCCCCCCACGTCCACAGGTGGATCTCGGAGTGGTGCTTCCGGAGCCGGACGGCTTCCTCGTGCACCGGCTCGAACACCTCGTACGGCGGCACGCCCCGCCGGTCGAGATCGGCCGGCCGCACCGCCGGGCCGAGGTCGGGCAGGACCGTGGTGGGCAAGGTGGCGAACCGGAAGTCACCGGCGGGCAGGTCGGCGTCCTCGTCGGTGTCGAGGCACACCCACGCGCGGGCCGCGCAGCCGTCGTGCATCGCGTAGTCGACCAGCCGGGCGTGCCGCCGCACGGACACCCGCCGCCGGGCCGTGCCGAGGTAGGCCTCGGTGGCGACGGCGTCCTGGCGGTAGCTCAGCCGGTCACCCTCGGCGGCCAGCAGCTCCACCAGGGTGACGCCGAGGTCGGGCACGTGCCGTTCGGTCCACGCGGGCAGGGTGAGGCTGAGCCGGTCCAGCAGCAGCTGCCGGAAGCTCGCGTAGTCCTTGCTGAGGTAGTCGATCTCCGGCGCCGGGGGCGTCGCGTCCGGGCACTCGTCGGTGACGGTGCAGTCCAGGTCGGCGCACTCGGGCCGGAAGGTGAAGCCGGCCGAGGCGTACCGCGGGTCGAAGCCGGGGTGGGGCTCGGTGCCGGGGCCGCCGTGCGGCCCGGCCTCGACCACGCTGAGCCGGTACTCCGAGAGGTCGCCCTGCCGGTCGACGCTCAGCCGTACGCGGTCTTCGAGCTCCCGGTCCTCGTCGGCGCGGACGTCGACGCGTTCGACCACGATGCCGGTGACCCGGCGCCCGCCGTCGACGCGGAAGTTGGCCGGCTGCAAGCCTTCCGGCGCCTTCCCGAAGAAGATGACGGTCAGCTCCAGCCCCGAGCCGGAGACGTCGACGCTGTCGACGCCGTTGAACCCCCGCTTGCGGGCTTCGGCCCGCCGCCGGTCGTCCGTGCAGGTCATCGCGTCACGCTCCCCTCGATGACGTCGGTGCGGACCTCGCCGGTCGCGATGATCAGGTACCTCAGCTCGATCCGGAGCGTGCTCTCTTCGGCGGTCACCTCGAGCGAGTCGACCACGACCACGTCGCCGAGCCACCGCTGCAGCGCGCCTTCGGCCGACACGCGCAGCGCCGCGGCGAGCTCGACGCTGTTGGGCTCGAAGACCAGGTCGAGCAGTCCGCAGCCGAAGTCGGGGCGGTTGACGCGTTCGCCGGGGGTGGTGAACAGCAGCTGCTCGACCATGTCCAGGACGTGGCCGGCGTGGTCCGTGCCGGCCGTCCGCCCGTGGGCGCCGGCGTGGAACGGGAAGTCGAGGTCCATCTCATCGTCCCGTCACGAGCAGTTGCATGGCGCTGACCAGCGGCGGGCCGGGGGCCGCGGAGCCGGCGCACACCCCGCCGCCGGGCGTCGGCCCGGCCGGCGGCACCGACTGCGTCAGCACCGGCGTGCCGTTGACCAGGACGGTGGACACGTTGGCCCACTGCACCTTCACGCACGGCGTGGGCTGCGCCGGGCAGCCGAGCACGACGATCTGGTCCGCCGCCGTCGCGATCGGCATCCCGTCGACCTTCGGACCCAGCGGGTCGGCCGGCACGACGGTCGCCGTGCCGCCGTGCGGGCAGGTCATGGTCATTCCACTGTGGACGATCAGGCCGGGCATGGGTCCCCCCTCACTTCGGAACGACCAGGGAGCCGTTGTTGATGATCACCGAGGTACCGAGGAGCCGGATGGTCGCCAGGCCGGGGCCGCAGGACAGCTCGATGCCGGCCTCGCTCAGCTTGATGTAGGGCCCGATGGGCCCGTTGGGGCCGCGGGCTTGCAGCCGGATGCCGCCGGTCGGCTCGGTGCCGTCGGTGAGCAGGATGAAGTTCTGCGCCGGGGTGGACAGCACCACCTGCGGGACCGTCGGCGGAATGGTCGCCGAGACCAGTGGCTGCTCGATCGTGCCGCCGCGCCAGAACCCGGTCCACACCGCGCGGTTGATGTCGCCGTCCTCGAACTTGACCCAGACACCGGCCTGCACGGACGGCACCACGTGCATGCCCGAGGTGGAGTACTGCGGCACGGCCCAGATGCACGGGTCGTTGCCGAGCACGTCGTCGACCCGGACCATGATCCGGTTCTGCTGCATCGGGTCGAAGTTGGACACCACGACGCCCCGGTAGAGGTCCCGGAAGTCGGGCTGCTGGTTGCCATTCGGTGCCGTCATGGGCTCACCCGATCGGAGAAGGGGACGAAGCCGTCCCGGGCCAGGCTGAAACTCTGCGTGTACTCGCCGCGCTTGATGTCGTGGGTGACGCTCTTGACGTAGTAGAGGCCGTCGTAGGTCAGGCCCGCGCCGCGCACGCCGACGATGCCGCGGGACTTGAGCACCTGCCCGTACCGCAGGACGTCGAGCTTGCCCTGCCCGGTCACCGCGTCGGCCGCCTTGGACGTCACGCTGATCGCGCGCAGCATCGCCTCGGTGATCGACCGGTCGGTGAGCTTGACGATCGGCTCTTGCTTGAGCGTGGTCGCCGGGCGGGCCGCCAGCGGCGGCTTCAGCAGGCTGAGGCTGGGGATCGGGACGGCGACGCCGAGCTTGGTGTTCGGCTCGGTGATCCGCACGGTGTACTGCTTGCGCGACAGGCCGTCGAAGCCGAAGGACAGCAAGTCGACGTTGTCCGCCGCGCCCGAGTTGGTGGTCAGCGCGGGCTGCGGCACGCCGATCCGGATTTCCGGGCCCCAGTAGGCGATGCTGGCGCCGGGCACCGGCCCCGGCACGAGGTAGAAGGTGTACCCGACCTCTTCGCCGAGGCTGGTCAGGTACTCCAGGTCGGTGCTGGACTGGATCGGGATCCGGTCGATCGGGTTGGGGACGGTGGGGATGACCGGCGGGACCGCCAGCGGGACCACGCCGTACATGGCGTACTTCAGCAGCACCAGCGTCGCGCGGGCGTGGTGCGGCAGGGCCGGGTAGCACGCCTGCTCGGTGCGCAGGTCCATCAGCAGGGTCAGGTCCTCGCCGGTCACGGTCAGCGTGCCGGCGCCGGGGGCGTCGCCGGGGTTGAGCTCGTGCCGGGTGATGACGCCGTCCATCAGGACTTCGGTGCTGCCGCCGACGACCGCGGCGATGACCACCCTGGCGGGCGGGTCGAGCAGCCCGGCCGGCAGCAACGCCGTGGTGATCACGGACTTCTTGCTCACCGCGAAGGTGAGCTGGAACCCGCTGCGCGCCCCGGCGCTGGAGGTGACCTGCACCGACTGGAGCGCGTCCATCAGCGCTTGCGGCGCGGGGAGGGTCACGACGTTGCCGATGCGCAGCAGCAACTGCACGCTCTTACCCATGGACGGCTCCGGGCAGCAGGGTCGCGGCGGGCCCGGCGGCGGCGGGCAGCGTGACCCGCAGCTTCCGCCCGGTGACGGCGAGCTCACCGGGGTCGAAGGCGCGGTTGGCGTCGGCGACCTGCCAGGCCAGCTCGGCGTCACCCAGCTCCCCGAAGGCGACGGCGTCGATCCGCTCACCCGCGACGACGACGTGCTCGCGCAGCAGCGTCAGGTCCTCGGGCCGGGGCACGAACCGCCGCCGGACGTAGGTCACCGCGCGCCCGTCCGGCAGCCGGTGCGTCGCGGTCGGCAGGCCCTGGTAGCGGCTGGTGATGGCGAACATGGCTTCCTCTCAGACCTTCGGGGTGCCGACATCGGAGATGGGGTTGCGGACGGACTGCGCGAAGCCCTCTTTGCGTCCCTGGTAGGTGAGGTAGAGGACGCCACCGTGGTGCTGGTGCCCGAGGTCGTCGACGGTGAGCACCCGCACCCCGACCCCGACCTTCGCCCGCACCGGGTTGAGGGCGCCGTCGAAGAGCTCCTCGGTGACGCTGAACTCGGTGATCCGCACGGGAACAACCCGTTTCGGCCCCAGCACGAGCACCAGCAAGGGCGACTCCAGCGGGGCGACTTCGATCTGGCCGTTACGCGCGAGCGTGTCTTCGTGCTGCAGCTGCCGCACGGTGGGGTAGATGCTGAGCTCCAGCGCGGAGAGCACGGGATGCAGCCCATCGGGATACTTCTCCGGCGCGTCGGCGGCATCGAACTCGGCGTCGAACTTGAACTGCTCCTGCGCGGGTCCTTTGAGCCGGAGGGCTTCCAGCCGGTCACCGGATTCTTTTCCGATGCCTTGGGGCTGGAGGGTGCGGGTGAGGGTGTCGGGGTTGTACTGGAAGGGAATGGTCCGCAGCGCGGTCCCGCGATCGGGGTCGACGAGGACGAACCCGCCGCGGACCGGGTGCAGGGCCTCGGGAAAGGTGCTCATCCGGTCACCTCCTGGAGAACGGGTCCGAGCCGGATCGCCGCCGCGGCCAGACCCGCCAGCAATGGCCAGAATTCGGCGAGGGCGGCCCCGAAGGTGACTGCGGCGGCGGCCGCACCGGCGAGCGCGGCGAGGATTTCGGGGAGCAGAAGGACGATCACGATCACGGCGATCACCACGAGAACGGCGATGAGCACGGTCTTGGCCAGCTCGAGCAGCACTTCGCGGGCCCACTGCCGGACGACCTCCGCCGCGGCGTCCGCGATCAGCTTGCCGAGATCCTGGCGGAGCTTGTCGAGCAGGTTCGCGAGGGAGATCGTCGCCGCGGCCGCCGCGGTCGCGCACAAGGCGTTCAAGCTGTCCTGCAGGTACTGCCGGAGGTTTCGCTTGACCGTCTCCCTGACCCGGCTGAGAAGTTCGGTCTTCACCTGCCGGACGACCCCGCGCAGGGTCGCTTCCGCCGACGGCCCGAGCTGGTGCTCGAGCCACGCGGCGATGGTGTCGACCGCTTGGTCGGCGGCAAGCTGGTCCAGCAGTGTGCCGGCCGCGAGGCCGAGCTGGTTCTGGAGCAGCGCGGACAGGTGAGCCTTTCCGTGCCGCCACCGCAGATCGACGCCTTCACGCAGGCTCACCGAGCCGATCGCCCGGTTCAGCGCGGTGTCGATCTTCGTCGTGACGTAGGAGTCGACGGCCTGCTCGGCCTGGCCGCGGGCGCGATCGAGGAAGCGGTCCGTGGCGCCGCGGTCACTCGTGCCACAGGCGATGACGTCCGTTTCGTTGGCGGTGAGCCCCCGGTAGAGGATCACCCCGGGTCCGCACCAGCGCACCTCGATCTGCGGTACCGGCGACTGCGGGAGCGGGAGCTTCGCCGGCGGCTGGTACCGCACCGGCGACATCAGGCTGAACGGCCCCTTGGCCGGTAGCCCCTGGCTCCGGCGCCAGCCGGCGTTCTCCGGGCTGTTTCCCTTCGTGACGTAGTTCAGCACCTGCACCTCGCCGTCCACCAGCCCACCGGGCGCGGCGGGCTCGATCTCGGCGACTTCGACCTTCCGGCCGTCCTGGTGCGCGAGGTCGGGATATCCCTTGCCGGCTGCACCGCCGAGGACCTGCGGATCGATCTGGGAGGGCGTCGTGTCGCCGTATCCTTTGGTCCCGGACGCGCTGCGCATGAGGCGCTGCTCGTCGTCCTGGGTGCAGGCGCAGGGCGCACCGCCGCAGCGCCGGAGCACCGGGCCGCCGGCTTCGTGGTCGCGAACGAGGATCGAACGCGCGGTGGTCCCGGTCTGCGGGGCCGAGACCTTCGCCCCCGTCTTGGCGGTGGGTGCGGTCACGGAGTACCCCCTCGTCGTCTCTGGTCGATCTGGTGGGCGAGGATCCGGATCACGCGGGTCAGCCCTTCGATGACGTAGGCGCGCACCTCGCCGGCGCGCTCGGCCCCGGCGGACGGGTCGAGGCCGAGCGGGGTGTGCGTGTGGAACGAAAGCGGCCGGTTGGCGGCAGGCAATGCCTCGATCATGCGCAGCACCCGGAAGGACACCTCGTTCGACAGGAAGTTGCCGCCCGGTCCCGACACCAGGGTCGCAGTGCGCCTGCCACCGTCGGTGAAAGTCAGCTGCGCGGGACCCGGCCCCCGGGTCGCGGACCCCGCGATGCGGCGCAGCGCGGCGACGTCGTCGATTTCGACGTCGGTCCCGGTGACCCGGCCGGCCGGGCTCAGCCCACCGGCGAATCGGGTGGCCTCCTGCGGGGTGGCGAACCGCAGGCTGACGGTGTCGCCCGTGGTCACGCGGACCGCGCCACCGGTGGCTTGCCCGCGGAGCGCGTCGAGTGGACCGAGGCTTTCGAACAGTGGTCGCCCGGACGAGCCCGGCAGGACTCGCGGGACATCGGTCAGCCGTTCTCGTCCGCCGGTGGCGATCGACTCGTCGCGGACGCCGGCGGCGAACCGCTCCAGCTTGAGCACGCCGGGACGGCGCTCGTTCGGATCCATGCTCACCGTCAACACAGCATCGACCCGACCCAGGTGCGGGCCGACGGCGCTTTCCACCAGGCCGCGATCGAACTCGGCGTTGGACACCGGGAAGATCATCGATTCGACGAAGACGTCGAGGCCGCCGCCGGCATCGATCGGTGGCTTGCCGTCCAGGGCCAGCGCCGCCGCCGCGGCGGGGTTCCACGCACCGGCCGCCGGGGTGCCGTCCCGGTTCGCCGGGAAGAACGGGTCGAACCCGGTCACCAGGATCCGCACCATCCGGTGACCCCGCCGGGCGGTGGCCGGAAACCGGACGGACGTCGTCCCCCGGCCCGCGCGGTCGAACGCCACCTCGAGCAGGGCGAAGACGCGAACCAGTTCGGCGTGGCGCGGGTGGGCCGGCTCGTCGTCGCGCAGGGCACGCAGCATGGCTTTCAGCGCCATGAGGCGGCGGAAGTGCGCCTGTTCCCCGAGCCCACCGGCCCGGACCGCCAGCTGCCACAGCGTCTCGCCCGCCGAGAGCCCGATGCGCGTGGCCCCCGCATCGTCGGTTCCCCCTGAATCGACGAGCGCGCGCAGTTCGTGGGCCGCCGCTTCCAGGACGTCCACGAGCAGTTCCGGTGTGGTGACGGCGCCGAGGGGAGCCGCCCAATCCGACACGTGCCTGGGCTGGGACTGGCCGGCCGCCGGCCGCTCGGCGGTCTTCGGCGGCCCCGCGGCCACGAGACCGGTGTCGGCCCCCAGCAACCAGACGTCCGGCGGGTGCTGCTGCCCGGCCTGAGCCGGATCCGGACCGTCGGTGAGTTCCGCACCCGAAATCGCCGACATCTCCAGCCGCCGTCCCGGCGCCCGGCGCAGCTCCATGACGTCGGGCTGCGGCTGGTGCTCACCGGCCAGCCGGCCCCGGATCGTCGCTGCCTGGGCGGCGTCGAGGGGCATGTTGCCCTGGATGACCTTGATCGCCGTGACGTTCCCGCCGGCTCGGACGATCTCGACGATCGTCTGGGTGTGTCCGGGAGCCGAGCTCCCCGCACCGCTGTGCCGCCAGACGAGGACGTCGCCGGGGTGCAGCCGGTCCCGCAAGGCGGCGAAGGTGCGGAGCGGGCGCCCGGCGGTGTCGGTGTACGGCGCCAGCATCCGGCCCACGTTCTGGCTGTACACCTCGTCGATCACCCGCCCGACGCCGCCGGCTCCCGGGCCGCCGCCGGCGTGCCCGGCGTTGACGCCGCACACCCACTGGCCGAACCGTGCGCTCCGGTGGTGGGCGAAGAGCCACACGTGCCAGAGGATCACCGCCGTGTCGGCGCAGTCGGCGGGGAGCATGTACGCGGTCGCGCGGAGCTCCGGCGGAAGGCAGGTCCGGACCCACGCGTCGGTCGGGTGGTCGATGAACCGGTCGGCCGGCTGCCGGTGGGGGACGGGAGTCGCCGCCCCGGTCGACACCGCGGTCTCGCCCGGCAGTGCGGCGCGGGTGTCGCGCGGATCTCTGGCCGCCGGTGCGTCGCCGAGCGGCGTGAACATCCCGGGTCCGGCCACGACGTCGGCGGTGCTGAACGTTCGCAACGGATCGAACGAATTCAGCCAGCCACCGAAGGTCGGGCAGTTTTCGGGCTTCTGCGCCCAGCACGTGTCCGGCCCGGGAGCGGTCGCCGGAGCCCCGCCGGGCCGGAAGCAGACCGCGAGCGGATTGGCCGGTGCGGGAGCCGGCTGGCGGCGGATGAGCGGGGACGACGACGAGAGCGCGCCGGCCGGTCGCCGGGCCGTCACCTGATCGGCGACGCGGGCCGCTTCGCGCTCGGCCGGGTCACCGGCCGTGCCGACCGCCGGCCGGGCCGGAACCGGCGACGGACCGCCGGTCTCCTGCTGGGCGACGTGCGTCAGTTCGTGGGCGAGCAGGTGCCGCCCGGCCGTGCTGCCGGGCGCGTACTCGCCCGCACCGAAGACGATGTCCTGGCCGACGGTGTAAGCCCGGGCGCTGACCGCCTCCGCCGAGGAGGCCGCCCGGGCGTCGGTGTGCACCCGCACCCGGCTGAAGTCACGGCCGAACCGTGGCTCCAGCGCGGCACGGACCGCGGGATCCAGCGGTGCGCCGGCGGAGTTCAGGACGTCGTGGACAGCGGGCGGGGCGAAGGCCGGGCCGGCGCCGGTTCCGTCGCGCATCAGGGTCTTCTCGTCCTGTTCGCACGCACACGGGGCGCCACCGCAGCGGCGCAGGACCAGCGCCGTCGGGTGGAGCCCCGTGGCAGTGGGGCGCTCCGGGTGTGCTCGGGCAAGCTCGGTCACAGCTGTACCCCCTTGCCGCGGCTTACTCCACTGTGGATGGACTGGGCGATGCCCGCGCCGAGAGCCGTGGGGGTGGGCCACCCCGGGACGTCCGGTGTGGACAGGCGGCGGACGCTCCGCGAGGCGTCCCAAGTGGACGGTGGCGCCGTGGCCACCAGCCGCGTCAGTTCGGCGTGCAGGGCCTCTCGGATCGCCGCCGTCTGGTGGGGCTCCGCGACGCCGTCGAGGATCACTCGGTCGATGTGTACTTCGATCCTCACGCGCCCACCTCTTCCCACGCGAAGTCGCGTTCCGGCATCGGGAGCTCCAGCTTGCGGAATTCCGTGCGGGCCGCGGCCAGCACGTGCCGCATGGTGATCGGCGTCTCCGCTCCCGCTGCCAGGAACGCCGCGTTCAACGCGATGTTGCGGATCATGCCGCCGCTGGCCTGCAGGCGGCTCAGGCGGTCGAAGTCCAGGTCGGCGTGCGGGGCGGCCGGTGGGAAGGCCTTCTCCCAGATCGACCGGCGCTGGGCCGCGGCCGGGAACTCGAACTCGACGATGAACCGCAGCCGCCGGAGGAACGCGCTGTCCAATGCGGACCGCAGGTTGGTGGCCAGCACCGCCAGGCCGCGGTAGGCCTCCATGCGCTGCAACAGATAATTGACCTCGATGTTGGCGTAGCGGTCGTGGGAGTCCTTCACTTCGCTGCGCTTGCCGAACAGCGAGTCGGCTTCGTCGAAGAACAGGATCGAACCGCCGCCCTCGGCCGCGTCGAAGAGGCGGCGCAGGTTCTTCTCCGTCTCGCCGATGTACTTGCTCACCACCGCCGACAGGTCGATCCGGTACAGGTCGAGCCGCAGGTGGTTGGCCAGCACCTCGGCCGCCATCGTCTTGCCGGCGCCGCTGGGCCCGGCGAACAGCGCGCTCAACCCGAGCCCGCGCGTGACGCGGTCGCCGAACCCCCACGTCTCGTACACCGTCGTCCGGTGCGCCACCTGGTCGGCGATCTGGGTCAGCGTCCGCTGCCCTTCGTCGGTCAGCACGATGTCGGCCCAGGTCACCTTCGTTTCCAGCCGCTGCGCGAGCGCGTCGAGCCGGGGGCGGGTGCGGACGCGGCAGGCGCGCCAGGCCGCGGCCGGGTCTCCGTCGGCGACGGCCGCGACCTCGCGGATGGCCGGCAGCTCCAGGCCGAACTGCGCGGCGAGCGAACCGGTGCCGGCATCGGGGCCGTACACCGCGCGCCAGGCCTCGGCCCGCTCGGCCGGGGTGGGCGGGGCGACGTCGAGCACCAGCGACGGGCGGCCGAGCTCCGGCCAGCTCTCCCGGCAGGCGAACACCGTCTTCCCGCCGAGCCGGGCGAGGAACCGGCCCGGCTTCAGCTCGCCCGCGTCGGCGTCTTCGACGTCGAGGTAGAGCGCGAGCGGCAGGAGCGTCGATTCGCGCTCCCACAAGCGCGCCAGGTTGTCGGCCTCGGCCGGCTCCCGGGGCAGCGACGACGCCGCGAGACGGCACCCGACCAGCCCGGCGGCCGTCGCGGCGCGCGCCGCGACCAGGCGCTTGCCCGGCTCGTCGGGGCCGGCCAGCTGGACGATCGGCGTGGCCGCGTCCGTCCGCCGCCAGGTGCCGGTGATCTCCTCGGCCACGGCCCGCTGGGACGGCGGCAGGTCCGCTTCCGGCACCGGCTCGAGCCGTTCGATCAGCGGCGAGAGCCGGTCGTCGACGTAGTTCATGCCCTTGATGTGGTTGACGATCCGCTCGTCCGCGCGCAGGGCGGCGGCGATCAGGCCCTGCCCGTCGTGCCGGGTGATCTCGACGAGGCGCCAGTACCGCAGCCCACCCTGGGGCGACACCACCTCCCACGCCGGGTCGGGCAGCACGGCCAGCGCCAGCCCGAACGTCGGGTACGTCATCCGCTCGTTCCCCTGCGCCTGCGCGCAGAGCCGCGTCATGGCCGGGTCGAGCTCCGTCGCGGCGCACAGCAGCAGGGTGTCCCGCTCGAAGCGGGACAGGCCGAGCCGGGCCGCGAGGTCGGCCAGCGGCGGCGTGGCGGCCGCCTCGGCGTCGCGCACGGACCGTTC
Source organism: Amycolatopsis sp. cmx-4-37 (assembly GCA_049998055.1). Classification (GTDB taxonomy): domain Bacteria; phylum Actinomycetota; class Actinomycetes; order Mycobacteriales; family Pseudonocardiaceae; genus Amycolatopsis. The sequence goes on from JAEBEK010000022.1 coordinate 139,003, forward strand.
CGCGGCGGCGACCTGCTCGTCGGTGACCAGTTCGTCCACAATGGACGGAAGAGGAACCGACGGCCGGGCGAACAGCCGGGAAAAGCCCGATCGCTCGGGTGGGGACGGGTCGGGCAGCGGCACCGCGGCGCCGCCGACGTGGCGGCGCAGCAGCAGCCGCAGCCAGTCCAGCGACGCGGCGAGGAACCGGCCGTTGGCTTCCTCTCGCGCTTGCGGGTCGGCAGTCATCACGTCACCGTCACCGACTGGTCCGGGACGAACGCCGGCGTGCCGCCCGAGCGGTCGACCAGGACGCTGTCCACGCCGGCGACGCGCAGGCGGATCAGGTGCGGCCCCTTCTCCGCCGCCGGCACGACGAACCGCGGGTTGCCCGCGGGCCGCACGGTCGCCGGGTCGGGTTCGATCGTGCGCCCGTCGAAGATCAGCAGCACCGGCTGCCCGGCCAGCGCGGGCGGGGTGTAGGTGAGGTCGATGACCGCGGCGCCGCCGGTCTGCGCGACCTGCGCCGGCAGCTGCGTGATCGTCGGCGCGACGGCCAGCGGCACCTCGTTGGTGACGCTGACGACGCGCCGGACGCCGGCGCCGTCGGGCACCTCGGTGGTCAGCGTGAGCCCGGCCGACCACAGCCCCGCCGGGAACTCGCCCAGGGTCGCCGGATCGAGCGTGAACGACGCTTCGGTGCCGGTGAGCTCGCCCGCGGCGATCGGCACGCTCACCGGTCCCGGCTTCAGCGGATGGGTCAGCCGCGCCTCGGCGGACACCGCCGCGAGTCCCCGCCCGCGCAGTGTGACCCGCTCGCCGAGCCGGGCCGCTTGCTGGCCCTTCGCCGGCACCGCGGCCGCCACCAGGGGCAGCTCCAGCGGGAGGCTGCCCTGCGTGGACGGACCTTCGTCGGCGCGGCCGCGTTTGAGCACCGGAACCGGGGTCCGCACGGCGCGGTGGCTGTCGACGAGCACGGCCCGCACCTCGTAGGCCACCGACATGCGGTACGGGGTCTGGAACGCCGACCACAGCGAGTAGATGTCCTTTTCACCGAACGGCTGCCAGCTGATCCGGATCCGGTCGAGCTGCTTCGCGACGTCGCTCTCGGGGGCGAACGCCGCCAGCTCCCCGCGCTGCAGGACGGGGTTGTCGTGCAGCACCCGGATCGCCCTGGCCAGCAGGCGGTGGGCCTCCAGGTCGGGGTCGTGCCGGACGAACGGTGTGATCAGGTAGTGCAGGACCAGCGGGAACGGCTGCTCCCCGGTCTCGCCGGCCGCCAGGTCGATCCGGTCGGTGTTGCGCAGCGAGCCGTCCACGTCGGCCTGGAACAGGTAGAGGTTGACCAGCTTGTCGCGGGTGCCGTCGGCCAGCTCGTTGAGCGGCTTGGTGTCGACCCCCGCGCCGCTGATGTCGTGCAGCGCGTCGAGGATGAGCCCGCTCAGCGTCCGGGTGACGGCGGCGACCGCGTCTTCGTCGCTCATCTCCGCTCACCTCGGTCCCGCAGGTAGTCGTCAAGGCTCACGGCGGGCCGGCGGCGAGACTCCGTCCTGGCCGGTGGCGCGGGCGGGGCCGCGGCTTTGACTTCGACCCGGCCGATGCTGATGTGCACGGCCGGTTCGGCCGCCGGAGTCCGGCGGGACACCGGCCGCGTCGGCTTCGGCACGTCCACCGGTTCGCGCGCGGCGGCGGGCGCCGGCCGGACGGGGTGCGCGCGGACGGGTTCGGCTTCGGCGGGGAGCGATTCGGGCGCGGGCTGGTCCTCGAGCGACGGCGCGGCCGCCCGGGCACCTCGCCGGGTCTTCGCCGGGCGTTCCGGCGTGGTCCGCGCCGGTGCGGCCGGAAGCCGCGCGGGCTCGGGAAGGACCACTTCGACGGTGACTGGGTGCGCGGCCGCCGGGGCGTCGACGGCGAACGTCCCGTCTTCCCGCGGCGCGCGTTGCTCCGGGGCGCTCGGCGTCCCGTGCTCCCGCGGCGCGGGCGGTTCCGGTTCGCGCGCCGGGAGCGCTGGGGCAAGCCGGGGAGCCGACGGCGGTCGCGTGACGACGGGCGCCGCGGCCGGGACCGCGAGGGTCTCTTGTGGACTGTCGGTGACTTCGCCCATCGGCAGCGCCGCGTCGACGGCCGGGCGGCCCCGGCGGGGTTCGAACAGGGACGCGATGACCGGCCGGATCGGCGGCGCGGCGGGCCCGGGCCGGCCGAGGAGGCGGTGCACGAAGTCGGTCATTCCGCCACCAGTTCCAGGTAGCACTGCCGGCGGGCGGGGCTCACCGCGAGCACGTCGTCCTCGGACCAGCCGTAGGCGCCGGCGAGCACGTGGACGTCGTGCAGGAGACGCCGGGCGTAGGCGTCCAGCTCCGCCCACAGGTGCGTGGTGACGTCGAACGGCGACGCCCACTCGTGGCCGCAGTTCGCGCAGTCCAGGTCGAGCAGCACGTCCGCCTGCGGGTCCTGCGCGGACAGCTCGGCGGCGAGCGCGTCCAGCACGCGCTCGGGAAGTTCGTCCACCGTCACCTTCCGCCCCTCTCTCGTCGCCGTGGTCACCACCCGGCCCAGCAGGCTCCGCCGCGCGGCCGTGACGTCCGCGCGGCCGTCCCGCACGGCCAGCAGGTCCCGGCTGGTGATCAGCCGGAACCCGACCTCGAACCCGTCGAGCCGGACCGGCCGCGGCTCGGTGTCGGGCCCGGCGGCCCGGACGTCGTCGGTCGTCAGCTCCAGCTCCAGCTCTTCCCCGCACGAGGGACAGGTGACCGCGCACGGGAACGTCGTCCCGAACGACCGCTCCCGCAGCGCGAGCACGAACGCCTCGCGCCGCCCCACGCTGAGGTCCGCGGCGGACGCCGCGTCGGCGCCGCCCGCCGCGGCGAGCACCAGGGCCCGCCGCACGACGTCGCCGGCGAGGCCCGCTTCCCACACCGCCAGCAAGCCGGCCTCGGTCAGCGTGACCACGGGTCAGGCCGGGTCTTGGAAACTCGCCTCGGCCGGCTCGGGCAGGTCCTCGCGGATCCAGCCCTCGTTCTCCAGCTTGACGTGCTGGATGGCGACGGCGTTGGCGTTGGCGTCCAGGTCCGACACCGGCTGGTACTCCGAGACCCAGCAGTTGAACACCTGGTAGGACAGCACCTTCTGGCCCGCCTCGTTGAAGACGTCCACGATGATGTCCCGGCGGAAGTCCTTGAGCGAGGACTCCAGCCCGCTGCCGGAGTTGTGGTAGCTCCACACCCGGTTCGCCCACTGCTCGAACACCTTGTCGCCGGTGACCCCGCGTTCGAGCGTGATCGCGTCGTATTCGGTGCGGCCGGGGAGCTTGAAGCTCGTCGCCGGGTCGCCGCCGCAGCGGTGCTTGACCACCTCGGTGCTGCGCTTGAACCCGGTCACCTTGCTCACCGCGGCGATGTAGTCGGTGCCGCCGCCGAACTTCACCCGGAACCGGAAGTTCTTGTACGGGTCGCGGCGCTTCGTCTTGCTGTCGACCATGACCGTCCCTCCCTCAGACCTGGATCTGCCCGGCGAGCTGCTGGATGTGGATGACGACGAACTCGGCGGGCTTGAGCGGGGCGAAGCCGACCTTGATGTGCACGATGCCGCGGTCGATGTCGTTCTGCGGGTTGTTCGTGGCGTCGCAGACGACCTGGTAGGCGTCCTGCGGGGTGCGGCCCTGGAACGCGCCCTGGCGGAACAGCGTGTTCATGAACGCGCCGACGTTGAGCCGGATCGACGACCACAGCGGCTCGTCGTTCGGTTCGAACACGACCCACTGGGTGCCGCGGAAGAGGCTCTCCTCGATGAACAGCGCGAGCCGGCGCACCGGCACGTACTTCCACTGGTCGGCCTGGACGTCGGCGCCTTTGAGGGTGCGCGCGCCCCAGACGACGTTGCCGACCACCGGCCGCTGCCGCAGGCAGTTGATGCCCAGCGGGTTGAGGATGCCGTTCTCGAGGTCGGTCATCAGGACCTGCGGTGCGAGGACGCCGTTCAGGCCGGCGTCGGTGCCGGCGGGCGCCTTCCAGACCCCGCGCTGGACGTCGGTGCGCGCCCACACCCCGGCGACGACGCCGCACGGCGGGAAGTCGCGGACAGCGTTCTGCTGCCCGGTGTCGGCGAGCCGCAGCCGGGGGAAGTAGACCGCCGCGTTCTTGGCGAGGTCGCCGGTGAGCGGCAGCCCGCTCCCGCCGGGACGGCCGGCTTTCGCCGCCTCCGCGACGCTCGTCCACGCGTCGGGCGGGTCGACCAGCAGCATCGCCCGGCGGTCGGCGCAGAGTTTCGCGGCCTGGCTGAGGATGCCGGCCTCGTGCGTCGCGTCGCCCAGCTGGCCGGGTGGCCCGGGCAGGCAGAGGACGTTGAAGATGTCGGTCTTCAGCAGCTGGTAGATGCCCTGCTTGCCGTCCTGGACGGGCGAGTTGTCGCCGAGGTAGTCGGCGGCGACGGGAGGCACGTCGCCGTCTTCGCCGCCCGTGCCTTCGACGTACCAGTTGTCCTGGCCGCTCTTGCCGTCGGGGAACGGGTCCTGGCCGGCCGGGACGTCGGCGTTGCTGGTCAGCAGCTTGCCGTCGGCGTCGTCCGGGACGGTCACCAGCGCGGAACCGGACAGCGCGACGCTGAGCCGGCCGGCGCTCTTCGGATCGGCGCTGATGTTGAGGTAGGACTCGGTCGTCCCGGTGGCCGTGTCGCGCAGGGTGAGGTTGAAGGTCTTCTGGTCCTTCGGATCCTTCGGCTTGTCGTGGGTCTCGTAGTCGACGCGGGCGCGCAGGTGGTTGCCCCAGTCGCCCGGGCTGACGGCGGTCAGGGTCACGTTCCCGCCGGTCGCGGGGAGCGCGATCCCGGCGCGGTCCGGGTACTTCGGGGCGGCCGCGCCGCCGTTGCCGCCGCCTCCGTTTCCCCCGCCGTTCCCCCCGCCGTCGGCGGGCGGCGGTGCGGCCGCGACGATGCGGACGATCTCCGCCTCCGCGCCGCCGTTCTGGAAGTACTGGTAGACGGCGTAGCTCAGGTCGCTCGCCGGGTCGAGGCCGCCGAACTCGCGTTCGTAGCCGGCCCAGCTGGTGATGTGCACCGGATCGGTGACCGAACCGCGCGGCGCGGTGCCGACGAACGCGGCGATCGAGGTGGGCACTCCCACGATGGTGCGCACCGCGCTCGGCAGTTCGTCGATGTAGACGCCGGGATAGGTGGGACTGATGGGCATGGCCGTGTCTCCCTTCACAACGCCCGCAGTGCGACCCACGGTCCGGGCCCGGCGTCACCTCCGCGTCACCGTCGACGCAATCCGGATCCGCATTCCGGTGGCGCACGGGTGACGGCGGGAGGTGACGGTCGGCGAAAGGGAGAGCGGAGCTTCGACGTGACGGACACCGAGCGGGCGGCGTTGCTGATCGTCCGGGCGTGGCGCGTGCCCGGCGGGTCGACGGCCGTGCGGGTGATCCGGATCGACGAGCTGCCCGGCGGAGTGGCGTCGACGGTGGTGACCGGTGACCGTGACGCGCTGGCCGAGCAGGTGCTCGACTGGTACGACGCCTTCGGGGAGCAGGGCCCGGTTCAGGGTTGTCCGTAGTGGCCGAGCCGGGCCCGGGTGGCGCCGACGACTTCGCCGTCGAGGCGGGCCAGCCAGCTGCCGCAGACGCAGCGCACGTAGTCGAGCCGGTGGGTGGCGGGCCGGGCCGCGGTCGCCGGCAGTTCGGCGATCGGCCAGCCGCAGCGGGGGCAGCGGTTTCCGTTCATGGCCCCATCGTGGTGTAATGACTTTGTGCACTTCAACCCTTACGGCGGTCCGGCCGCCCTCGTGGCCGCCGACCTGGTGAACGCGGGGTCCGCGAGCGCACTGCTGGACGGGATGGTCGGCAACGGCATGTCCATCGCGGCACTGACCGACGACGAAGCCACGCGCATCGCCGCGTGGGCCCATCGGCTGCGACCGGTGTTCGCCGCCGATGTCGCCGACCGCCCGGCGCTGGTCAACGGCCTGCTTTCCGAGGCGGCGTGCCGGCCGTACATCACCACCCACGACGGCAAACCGCCCCACCTGCACTACTCGGCCGAAGACGCCGGGCCGGTGGGCCGCGTCCGCGCCTACACCGCGGGCGGCCTCGCCCACCTCGTGTGCGAGGCCCCGGACCGCCTCGGCGTCTGCGGCCGCGAAGGCTGCGAAACGGCGTACGTCGACACTTCACGCAACGGCCGCCGCCGGTTCTGCTCGACGCGCTGCGCGACCCGCGTCCACGTCGCCGACCACCGGGCCCGGCAGCTGACCGCCTAGTTGTATTGACCATGGAGGTTGGGTACGGGGCGTCACGTGATCGGATGATCTTGGCGTAAGGGAGGGCCTCCGGGTTCGGTGTGGATTGCGACATCTACCCCGGCGACCTGGAGGCCCTCGTGACCCACGCTAACGCACCCCTCACCCCGACCGGCAGACT
>JAEBEK010000023.1:0-141770 GCA_049998055.1 Amycolatopsis sp. cmx-4-37
GCCGCCGGCATTCCAGCCTCGGCTACCTCAGCCCCAGCGCCTACGAAACAACCACCCACCCGGCTACCGAACCTCGGATAGCCTGAGCACTCATCGACCCTGTCTGCCCAAACGGGTCAAGCCCAGGGACTCTGAGTCCCTCGATGCGACATTCACGGACTTCGGAGGTGGTCCACGGCGACGCGGTGGGCGAGGCGGCGCAGCAGCGGCGCCGCCTCGGCCATGCACCGCGCCGGGTCCGGTTCGAGGTCGGTCAGCGCATACGCGGCCGCGATGCCGGCCTCGGCCAGCTCCCCCGAGGACAGCTGACAGCGTCCGGACACCGCGACGCACGGGATGCCCTTGGCCGCCGCGGCCCGGGCCACCCCGGCCGGGGCCTTGCCCGACAACGTCTGCCGGTCCAGGGAACCCTCGCCGGTGATGACCAGCGAGGCTCCGGACAAAACAGCGTCGAAGCCGAGCAGGTCGAGCAGCAGCTCGATGCCCGGACGCATCCGGGCGCCCAGCACGGCCATCGCGGCGAAGCCCACTCCCCCGGCGGCACCCGCGCCGGGCTTCGCGGCGAACTCCGGCCCGGTCTGGGAAGCCCAGTGCCGCAACGCCGCGTCAAGGGTCTCGACGTCGTCGGGAGACGCGCCCTTCTGCGGGCCGTAGACGAACGCCGCCCCGCGCGAGCCGTACAGCGGGTTGTCGACATCGCTCGCCAGCTCGATGTCCACTCCGGACAGGTCCAAACGCGACAGATCGACTGAAGCGAGTTGGGACAAAGACTCGCCACCGAACGGAATCTCACGACCGGCGTCGTCCAGCAGCCGGGCACCCAGCGCGGTCAGCATGCCCGCGCCGCCGTCGGTGCAAGCGCTGCCGCCGACGCCGAGCACGATCCGCCGGCACCCCGCCCGCACCGCGGCGGCGAGGACGTCGCCGGTGCCGGCACTGGTCGCGGTGAGCGGCGCCGGCGGCCCGGGCAGCCGGTGCAGCCCGGACGCCTCCGCCAATTCGACGACGGCGGTGTCCCCGCGGACCGCGTAGGACGCCGTCACCGGCTCGCCGGTCGGGCCGCGCGCCGGAACCCGCACCCGACGGAACCCGGCGGCGACGGCGGCGTCGACCGTGCCGTCGCCGCCGTCCGCCACCGGAAGCTTCTGCACGACAACGGAAGGGTGGACGTCGGCGAGGCCGGCAGCCACCGCCGACGCCACCTCGGCCGCGGTCAGCGACCCCTTGAACTTGTCCGGCGCGACGAGGATCTTCACGCGCTCGCCTTGAACGCCCGCCAGTCGCCGACTCCGGTGATGTCCCGCAGGGCGACGTGCGAGGTGTAGGGCCGCCGCAGCAGCATGGCGAACGCCGAACTGCCGTCGGCCAGCTCGACCACGCCCAGCTCCAGCTCGTGGGGCTCGGACGGGAGCACCTTGTCCCGCAGGTCGTCCAGCGAGACGTCGTACACCTCGCCGACCACCTCCGCGCCGCCGTGCGAAACCGGGTACAGCGCCGGGCACTGGTCGCCGACGGCGTAGAACCGGTACTTCGCCGCCGTCCGAGCGGCACCCACGAACGGCGAGCCGTCAAGCAGGTGGTGCAGCGGTTCGCCGCGCATGGCGCCGCCGTTGAAGAACATCAAGGCCACGGGGATCTCCTTAGCGGAAGAGGGCTTCGACGCCGTCGACGGCGAAGTACACCGCGAACACCAGCGCCAGCAACGACAACAGCCAGCCGGCCTCGCGCCACTTGCCGCGGCCGATCTTGATCAGCACGAAGGCGATCAGGCCGGCGCCGACGCCGTTGGTGATCGAGTAGGTGAACGGGATCAACGCGGCCGTCAAGAACACCGGGATCGTGTAGTCCGGGTCGTGCCACGGGATGTTCCGGCACTGGGCGACCATCATGCCGCCGATGACCACCAGCGCGGGTGCGGCCGCCTGGGCCGGGACCACCCCGGCGAGCGGGGTGAACAGCAGCGTCCCGGCGAACAGCAGCCCGGTCACGACGCTCGCGAGTCCTGTCCGCGCGCCTTCGCCGACCCCGGCCGCGGACTCCAGGAACACCGTGTTCGGCGACGATCCGGTCACCCCGCCGACGATCGCGCCCGCGCCGTCGACCAGCAGGATCCGGCCCATCCGCGGGACTTTGCCGTTTTTCGACAGCCCGGCCTCGTCCGAGACGCTGGTGATCGTGCCCATCGCGTCGAAGAACCCGGACAGCACCAGCGTGAACAGGAACACCGTGGCCGCCAGTGCCCCCGCGGAAGCGAACCCGCCGAACAGGTCGATGTGGCCGAAGAGCCCGAAGTCCGGTGCGGCGACCACGTGGTCGGGCAGTGCCGGGTTGGTGAGGCCCCAACCGCCGACACCGAATCCCTCGTGCAGCACGACCGCGAGCACCGTGGCGGCGCCGATGCTGATCAGCACCGCGCCCGGGACCTTGCGGGCCATCAGCACGATCATCAGCAGCAGGCCGAAGCAGAACACGACGATCGGCCAGCCGTGCAGATGACCGCTCGCCCCGAGGCGCACCGGGACCGTGGTCTGCGCCGAGTCCGGCATCCGGGTCACGAACCCGGCGCTGACCAGCCCGACCAGGGCGATGTAGAGCCCGATCCCGACGGTGATCGCCGTCTTGAGCGGCCGCGGGATGGCGTTCATGATCCGCTCGCGGACGCCGCTGACCGCCATCAGCACAATGCACACGCCTTCGAGCACGACCAGCCCGAACGCCTGCGCCCAGGTCATCGACGGGGCCATCTGGAAGGCGACGATGCCGTTGATGCCGAGGCCCGCGGCCAACGCGAGGGGCGCGTTGCCGACGACGCCCATGAGGATGGTCATCACCGCGGCGGCCAGTGCCGTCGCCGTGGTCACCTGCGCGGCCGACAGCCGGGCGCCGGTGATGTCGGCGGAGGCGCCGAGGATGAGCGGGTTCAGCAGCACGATGTAGGCCATCGCGACGAACGTCGTGACGCCACCCCGGACTTCTCGGCCAACGGTGCTCTGCCGGGCCCGCACCTCGAACACGCGGTCCAAGAACGTGCGGCGTGCGGGTTCGGGTACTTCATCGAGGTCGGGTTCGTGGACTTCTACCTGGGTCATGCGTCCTGCCCTTGCCGGTGGGTGTGCTCGGCCAGGCCGAGGCACAACGCCGTGCCTGGCGAGCGGGACGTTCGATTCGGTTGTGCTCCGGTCAGCTGGCCTTGTGGGTCAGGAGTCGGTGGGTCAGTAGTCGGTGCGGTCGCTCTTGTCGAGCCAAGCCGCGAACGGCGCGAATCCGTCCTTTGCGGACAGTCGGGTGACGGGGACCGTCCAGGTGTCGCGCGGACGGTCGAAGAGTTCGTAGAAGGCGCGGTCGTCGAAGCCGGCCTTGGCCGCGTCGTCGCGGTCGGCGGCGAAGAGAACCTTGTCGACGCGCGCCCACAGCGCCGAGGACAGGCACATCGGGCACGGCTCGCAGCTGGACACGAGCACGCAGCCGTCGAGCTTGAACGTCCCGAGCGCCTGGCAGGCCGCGCGGATCGCGACGACCTCGGCGTGCGCGGTCGGGTCGAGGTTCGCGGTGACGCGGTTGACGCCGGTCGAGACGATCTCGCCGTCCTTCACGATCAGCGCGCCGAAGGGGCCGCCGCCGTTCGCGACGTTGGTCTCCGCGATGCGGACGGCTTCGTCGAGCCATTCGGTCTCGGCGGAAATCGACGTGGTCATCTCAGACTCCAGTGATGTGCTCGGGGCGGATGGGAACGCGCGGCAGCTCGAGGCCGGTGGCCGCGCGGATGGCGTTGGCGATCGCCGGCGTCGCGGAGATCGTGGGCGGCTCGCCGACGCCGCGGACGCCGTAGGGCGCGTGCGGGTCGGGCCGCTCGAGGACGTCGACGCGCATCGGCGGCATGTCGAGGATGGTCGGGATGAGGTAGTCGGTGAACGACGGGTTCCGCACCTTGCCGTCCTTGACCAGGATCTCCTCCATGACGGCGAGGCCGAGGCCCTGCGCCGAGCCGCCCTGGATCTGGGCGACGACGGCGTCGGGGTTCAGCGCCTTGCCGACGTCCTGGGCGCAGTCGAGCTGGACGACCTTGACCAGGCCGAGGTCCAGGTCGACGTCGACCACCGCGCGGTGCGCCGAGAAGCCGTACTGCACGTGCGCGTCGCCCTGGCCCGTTTCCGGATCCAGCGGGTAGGTCGGGCGGTGGTGGAACTCGCGGGTCTCCTCGATCGCGGTCTCCCCCAGCAGCTCGGCCAGGTCCGCGACGACTTCGCCATCGGCGGCCACGACCTTCCCACCCGTCAGGGACATGCCTTCGGCGGGCACCCCGAGCAGCGCGTACACCGCCTCGGCGACCGCGCGGCAGGCGTTGCGGACCGCGCCACCCGTGACGTAGGTCTGCCGTGACGCCGAGCTGGAGCCGGCGTCGCCCACGCTCGTGTCGGCCGGGTGCACGCTGACGCGCGTCAGGCCCAGCTCGGTGCGGGCGATCTGCTGCTGCAGGGTGACGAGCCCCTGGCCGACCTCGGCCGCCGCGGTGTGCACCATCGCCACCGCCTCGCCGCCGAGCACCTCCAGGCGGACGCGGGCGGTCGAGTAGTCGTCGAGGCCTTCGGCGTAGGAGATGTTCTTGATGGTGACGCCGTAGCCGATGCCGCGGACGACGCCTTCGCCGTGCGTGGTGTTGGACGCGCCGCCGGGCAGCTCGCGGATGTCGCGTTCGCCGGTCGGCTCGGGCGGCAGCGGCAGGTCGCGGACCCGCTGGACGAGCTCGGCGACCGGAGCCGGGAAGTCGACCACTTGGCCGGTGACCACAGTGGACCCTTCGCTCAAGGCGTTCAGGATTCGCAGTTCCGCGGGGCCCATGTCCAAAGCGGACGCGAGCTTGTCCATTTGGGACTCGTAGGCGTACGTCGGCTGGACCGCGCCCAAGCCGCGCATCGCGCCGCAGGTCGGGTTGTTCGTGTAGACGCCCCAGCCCTCGATGTGCGCGTTCGGCACGTCGTACGGGCCGACGCTGAGCGTGGTGCCGTTGCCGACCACGACGGGGGTCTTGGACGCGTACGCGCCGCCGTCGAAGTACAGCTTCGCCCGAACGTAGACGATCTTGCCGTCGCGGGTGGCGCCGTGCTCGTAGTACATCTTCGCCGGGTGGCGGTGGACGTGCCCGAAGAACGACTCCAGCCGGTTGTAGCTCATCTTCACCGGACGCCCGGTGCGCAGCGCGAGCATGCACGAGTGGATCTGCATCGACAGGTCTTCGCGGCCGCCGAACGCGCCGCCGACGCCGGACAGCGTCAGCCGGACCTTGTCGAGGGGCAGCCCCAGGGCCTTCGCCGTCTGGCGCTGGTCGACGTGCAGCCACTGGGTGGCCAGGTAGAGGTCGACGCCGCCGTCCTCGGCCGGCACCGCGAGGCCCGATTCGGGCCCGAGGAACGCCTGGTCCTGCATGCCGATCTCGTACACGCCGGACACGACGACGTCCGCGGTCGCGGCGGGATCGCCCTTGACGATCCGCTGGTGACGGACCAGGTTCCCGCCCGGGTGCAGCTTCGGCAGGGTGTCGTCGTGGGCCGCGCGCTCGGGGTCGGTGATCGGCTCGAGGACGTCGTACTCGACGACGATCTCCTTGAGCGCCTGCCGCGCGATCTCCGGGTGGTCGGCGGCGAGGATGGCGATCGGCTCGCCCTGGTAGCGGACCAGGCCCGCGGCCAGCGCCGGGGTGTCCTGGTACTTGAGGCCGTAGACGTTCTCCCCCGGTACGTCCTCGTGGGTGAGGACCGCGTGCACACCCGGCTGAGCGAGGGCGCGGGAGACGTCGAGGCGGACGATCCGGGCGTGCGGGTGCGGGCTGCGCAGGGTGGCGCCCCACAGCATGTCCTCGTGCCAGAGGTCCGAGGAGTAGGCGAACTCGCCGCGGACCTTGAGCGTGCCGTCCGGGCGCACCGGGCTCTCGCCGATGCCGCCGGCGATCGTGTCGTGCAGCTCCTGCGGGGAGCGGGCCGGCGCGCTCATCGGACGGCCTTCTTCGCGGCGGCGTCGCGGACGGCGTCGAGGATCTTCTCGTAGCCCGTGCAGCGGCAGAGGTTCCCGGCGAGGGCTTCGCGGATCTCGACGTCGCTGGGGTCCGGGACGCGCTCGATCAGGTCGTGCGCGGCGACCAGCAGGCCGGGCGTGCAGAACCCGCACTGGACGGCGCCCTGCTCGACGAACGACTCCTGCACCGGGTCAAGATCGTCGCCGGAAGCGAGCCCTTCGACGGTGACGACGTCGCGGCCCTCGGCCTGCCCGGCCGCGACCAGGCACGCGCACGCCGGGACGCCGTCGAGGTAGACCGTGCACGACCCGCATTCGCCCTGCTCACAGGCGTTCTTCGAGCCCGGCAGGCCGAGCCGCTCGCGCAGCACGTAGAGCAAGCTTTCGCCTTCCCAGACGTTGTCCGCCCGGCGGTGCTCACCGTTGACGGTGACGTTCACGCGCACTTCGCGCTCCCTTCGCAGTATTCGCCCCAGGCCCAGGTCAGCGTCCGGCGCGCCATCACGCTCAGGGCGTGGCGCCGGTAGGCCGCACTCCCCCGGACGTCGTCGATGGGGGACGCGGCCCCGGCGACCAGGTCACCGAAGCGACGCTTGACCGAGTCGTTCAGCGCCTTCGGGGCGTCCCAGTCCAGCTCGCCGGCCAGGAACTCCTCGGCTTCGAGGGCTCGGCGCGGGGTGGGCGCGGCCGAGCCGACGCCGGTCCCGACGCGCTTTTCGGCGGGGTGCAGCGCCAGCCCGAAGGCAGCGACCGCGATGACCATGGCGTTGCGGGTGCCGATCTTGCTGAACTGCTGCGGCCCGGTGGCCGGTTCCAGCAGCACGGACGTGATGAGCTCGTCCGGTTCGAGGACGTTCTTCTTCACGCCCACGTAAAAGTCCTTCGCCGCGACGATCCGGGTGCCGCGGACCGAGGCGATCTCGACCTCCGCGTCGGCGGCCAGGAGCGCCGGGTGCGCGTCGCCCGCGGGCGACGCCGCGCCCAGATTGCCGCCCACGGAACCGCGGTTGCGGATCTGCGGGGACCCGACGGTCCGCGCGGCCATCGCGAGGCCGGGCAGCTGCGCACCCAGCTCCGCGATGATCCGGGTGTAGGGCACGGCCGCACCGAGCCGGATCCGGCCACCGTCGGTGCCGTGCTCGTGGAGCCCGGCGACGCGGCCGAGGTCGAGCAGGGCGCCGGGACGGCGGTGGTCGAAGTTGAGCTCGACCATCACGTCCGTGCCGCCGGCGATCGGGACCGCACCGGGGCTCGCGGCCTTCGCGGCGAGCGCGTCGGCCAGCGTGGCGGGTCGGAGGAATTCCACTGTGGACGTCCTTTCGGGGCTGCTTCGCCTGAGAAGTACACACGCTCGGGGGTGGCCGGGACCACGGCAAAACACCTGAAAGAAGGGTGAATTTCGGGCCCGCGTTTGTACTTTCCGACAACCGCCTTCGTGCGCGCGCGGAAAGGCCGCCGCACGAGGTCAGGGTCTCGTACGGCGGCCTTGGTCACGCGGGTGTTACACGGGCTCGAACTCCTTCACCGCGTCGAGGGCGGCACCCATGGCGGCGTTGCCCTCGCGTTCGATCATGATCTCGACCAGGACCGGCCGGCTGGTGCGCTCGGCCTCCTGGCGCGCCCACTCCAGGGACGTCCGGATCTCGGCCGGCTCGTGCACGCGGGTGCCCGAACAGCCGTAGGCCTCCATGATCTTGACGTTGTCCGTGCCGTTCGCGTCGTAGTGGATGTCGACCTCGAAGTTCATGTCGTACCCGGTCTCGGCCTGGCGGATCAGGCCGAGGTACTCGTTGTTGAGCATGATCAGCACGAACCCGACGTCGTACTGCGCGGCCACCGCCAGCTCCTCGACGAGGAACTGGAACGAGTAGTCCCCGACCACGCCGACGACTTCGGCTTCGGGACGCGCCTTCTTCACCCCGATCGCGGCGGGGATCTCCCAGCCGAGCGGGCCGGCCTGGCCGCACACCTGGTAGTGACGCGGCTTGTGCGCCTTCTGGAACTGACCCGACCAGATCTGGTAGAGCCCGATCGCGGTGACGAAGTACGTGTCCTCGCCGAAGGTTTCGTTGATCTCCTTGAAGACCCGCGGCGCCTTGATCGGCAGCGTGTCGAAGTCGTCGCGCCGGGGAAGCGCTTCCTTCAGCTCCGCGATCCGGCCGACCCACTCGCGACGCGGCTCCGGCGCACGCTCGTCCAGCGCTGCCAGAAGGGCGTCGAGGAACTCGCGCGTGTCCGAGACGATCCCGAGGTCGGGGCCGAACACCTTGCCCAGCTGCGTGGGCTCGATGTCGACGTGGATGAACTTCCGGTCGCCGCGGTACACCGACAGCTCACCGGTGTGCCGGTCGCCGAAGCGGGCGCCCAGCGCCAGCACCAGGTCGGCTTCCAGGAAGGCCGCGTTCGCCCAGCGCTGCGACGTCTGTATGCCGGCCATCCCGGCGAACAGCTCGTGGTCCTCGGGGAAGCTGCCCTTGCCCATCAGCGTCACCTGGACCGGGACGTCGAGGCGTTCGGCGGCGGCGCGCAGCTGCTCGCTCGCCTCGCCGAGCACGACCCCGCCCCCGGCCAGGATCAGCGGCCGTTCCGCCGCCAGGAGCAGCTCGAGGGCCCGTTCGACCCGCGCGGCCGCGGGTTTGACCGCCGTGACCGGCAGCGGGGAGTCGATCGAGGAGTCCCATTCGATGTCCTGCTTCTGGACGTCGATCGGCAGGTCGATCAGCACCGGCCCGGGACGGCCCGAGCGGGCGACCCGGAAGGCCTCGCGGAAGATCCACGGCAGCTGCGCGGCCTCCTTGACCTGCACCGCCCACTTCGTGACCGGCTTGGCGATCTCGACGATGTCGACGGCCTGGAAGGCTTCCTGGTGCAGCTTCGTCGTCGCCGCCTGGCCGGTGATGCAGATCATCGGGATCGAGTCCGCGTGCGCGGTGTAGAGCCCGGTGATCATGTTCGTCCCGGCCGGGCCGGACGTGCCGATCGCGACGCCGACGTTCCCGTTCGTCCGGGCCCAGCCGTCGGCCATGTGCGTCGCGCCCTCTTCGTGGCGGACGATCAGGTGCTCGATCGCCCGGCCTTGTAGGGCGTTATACAGCGGGAGGATGGCCGCGCCGGGGCAGCCGAAGACGGTGTCGACGCCTTCGCTCTCCAGGACGTCGACGACCGCTTGCATGGCGGGGATTCTGGGCATGTCACACCTCCGCCGGGACGCGGCCCGACAACTGTTCGACGACCTTCAGCAAGGCCGAGTGGTCCAGGGAGCCGTGGCCCATGGCGCGGCCGGCGGCGACGAGCTGCGCGACCAGCCCGGTGAGCGGGAGCGCGACGTCGGCCTGCCGGGCGGCGGCGAGCGCGATCCCCATGTCCTTGTGGTGCAGGTCGATCCGGAACCCGGGCGCGAACTGACGGTCCACCATGGACTTGCGCTTCAGCTCGAGGATCCGGCTGCCCGCCAGTCCCCCGGCAAGCACGTCGAGCCCCGTCGAAGCGTCCACACCGGACGCTTCGAGCAGCACGATCGCCTCGGCGACTAGGCCGTAGATGCCGCCCACGACCAGCTGGTTCGCCGCCTTCACGACCTGGCCCGCGCCGTGCGGGCCGACGTGCACGACGGTCTTGCCGAGCGCGTCGAACACCGGCTTCGCGGCCTCGAAGTCCTCTTCGGATCCGCCGACCATGATGGACAGTGACGCCTGCTCGGCGCCCGCCTGGCCGCCGGAGACGGGAGCGTCCAGAACGCGGATCTTCCGGTCCCGCGCGGCTTCCGCGATCGCGATCGACGTCTCGGGCCGGATCGTGCTCATGTCGATCACGAGCGCGCCCGGTTCGGCGGAGTCGAGGACCCCGCCCGCGGCCAGCACGACTTCCTCGACCTGCGGGTGGTTCGGCAGCATCGTGACCACGACATCCGCGCCGGCCACGGCGTCCGCGACACCGGTCGCGGCGCGTCCGCCCGCGGCCTCGAGCTTTTCCCCCGCGGCGGGGGTGACGTCGTAGCCGCTGACCTCGTGCCCGGCCGCGACCAGGTGCGCGGCCATCGGGGCGCCCATCACGCCCAGTCCGATGAATCCCAGTTTCATGCTCGTCCCCTTCGGGTGATCGGCAGCCAGCCGAGCGATGTGACGGTGTCGGGCTCCGGGACGTACTCGATCCCGACGAACCCGGCGTAACCCGCCTGCTCCAGCCGCGCGAGGTGCCCCTCGATGTCGAGAGAGCCGGTGCCGGGCTGGTGGCGCCCGGGTGCGTCGGCGATCTGCACGTGCCCGATCCGGGAGAGGTGCCGGGTCGCCAGCGCGTCCAGGTCGTCGCCGTTGACTGCCAGGTGGTACAGGTCGGCCAGCAGCCGCACGTTTTCGCGCCCGAGGTCGTCGAGCACGGCCACGGCGTCCGCGGCGGTCTTGAGCGGGTAGCGGTCCGCGCCGGAGAGCGGTTCGAGGACCAGCTGCGCGCCGATCTTCGCGGCGGCCTCCGCGGCCGTCGCGAGGTGGACCAGCGCCAGGTCGTCCTGCTTGGCCGGGTCTTCGCCGTCGAGCCGGTTGCCGTAGAGGGCGTTGAAGCTGCGGCAGCCGGTGCGTTCGGCGATGCCGAGCGCGACGACGAGGCTGTCGGCGAACTCGGCCTCGCGGCCGATCCACGACACCAGGCCCCGCTCCCCCGCCGCCATGTCGCCGGCGAAGAAGTTCAGCCCGCGCAGCCGGACGCCGTCCAGGCTCCGCACGAAGGCGTCGACCTCGTCGCGCGCGGGGACCGCGGTGTCGAACGGCCACCAGTACTCGACATCGGTGAACCCGGCCTCCCGCGCGGCGGCCGCGCGCTCGGGCAGCGGTACCTCCTTGAACAGGATCGACAGGTTGGCGGCGTACGGCAGGGAGTGCCCCTCTTCTGGCATCGCGACCTCGAATTTCACTATCCGGAATTTTTCTTTCGCATATCGAGAATAGCTGGCCGAGCGGCCCGGGGTCAACGGCCGAACGCACGACGGCGCCGGGCGCGGGCGGCAACCGCATCCCGGGCGGCCGGATCTGGTATGAAGCCGACGTGGGCCGCGATTCGGCCCCGCGCCATGTCACGTTCGACCGGTTGCCGATGGGAAGTGAGCATGCGAGTCGTCATCGACGGGAAGTCCGTGCGGTCCGAACAGGACCTGCACGACCAGCTGAACCGGCAGCTCGACTTCGGGCCCTACTACGGCAACAACCTGAACGCGCTGTGGGACCGGCTCTACCGGGATGTCGAACGCCCGGTCGAGCTGGTCTGGGAAGACGCCGGCACCAGCCGGGCCCACCTCGGCGACGAGCTGTTCGACACCATCGCCAAACTGCTGAACGACGTGATGGCGGACGACGCGGGGCAACCGCCGAAAGATCAGTTCACCGTGCGGTTCGAGTGAAACGAGCCCCCGCCGACCTCGGTCGGCGGGGGCTCTTCCGTCATTTGTTCTGGACGTGCTGCCAGCCGAAGCGGCCCTTGATGCACAGGTTCCCGTGCGTCACCGAGCTTTCGTGCGGCGAGGTCACCTTCACGATCTCGTTGTCCTGGACGTGCAGCGTGAGATTGCAGCCGACGCCGCAGAACGTGCAGACCGTCGTGGTCTGCTTCTGCCGTGACTCGTCCCAGGTGCCCTCCTCGCGCTTGTCGTACTCGCGCTTGAAACTCAGCGCACCCGTCGGACACACTTCGACGCAGTTGCCGCAGTACACGCACGCGCTGTCCGGCAACGGGTTCGAGAACTCCGTCGAGATCCGCGCGTCGAACCCGCGGCCGGCCACGCTGATGGCGAACGAGTTCTGCCACTGGTCGCCGCACGCGTCGACGCACTTGTAGCAGAGGATGCACTTCCCGTAGTCCCGGACGTACAGCTCGTTGTCCACCAGGGCCGGTTGCGCGACCGTCTCGGCATCCGGGCCGAAGCGGTCCGGGTCCGCGCCCGCCTCCGCCATCCACTCCGCGACGCCCGGGGTCGTCGAAAGGTCCGTCGCGGACGCCAGCAGTTCCAGCACCACCTTGCGGCTCGTCCGGGTCCGCTCCGAATCGGTGTGCACCACCATGCCCGGCTCGGCCTTGCGCGAGCACGACGGCACCAGCGTGCGCGAGCCCTCGACCTCCACCATGCAGACGCGGCAGGCGTTCGCCGGCTCCAGGGTGTCGCCGTAGCAGAGCGTCGGGATCGACTTGCCCGCCGCCGTGCACGCGTCGAGGATCGTCGAGCCCTCGGGTACGCGAACGGTCTCACCGTCCACAGTGAACTCGACCAGCCGGCGCGGGATCCCGATGTCCACAATGGTCATTGCAAAGCCCCCAGCCGGTCGATGGCCGATTCGATGGCGTTCCACGCGGTCTGGCCGAGCCCGCAGATCGACGAGTCCCGCATCACCTGCCCGACTTCGCGCAGGAGTGGACGCTCGTCCGACCCGGCCGACAGGACGCGCCGGATCGCTTCCTCCTGCCGCACGGTCCCGATCCGGCAGGGAACGCACTGCCCGCACGACTCGTCGCGGAAGAACGACGCGATCCGCAGCAGGAACCCGCCGAGGTCGGCCAGGTCGTCGAGCACCAGGACGACCCCGGAGCCGAGTGTCGTCTTCGCCGCCCGCGCGTCCTCCATGGTCAGCGGCAGGTCCAGCTCGTCGGGCCGGACGAACCCGCCGGCCGCCCCGCCGAGGAGGATCGCGCGCAGCGAACGGCCCTCGGGTACTCCCCCGGCCAGCTCGAGAAGCGAACGCAGCGTCGTGCCGAACGGCACCTCGTAGACGCCAGGCCGTTCGACGTTGCCGGACAGGCAGAACAGCTTCGGCCCGGCCGAAGCCTCGGTGCCGATCGCCCGGTAGGCGGCCGCGCCCTCG
Organism: Amycolatopsis sp. cmx-4-37; assembly: GCA_049998055.1. Lineage (GTDB taxonomy): Bacteria > Actinomycetota > Actinomycetes > Mycobacteriales > Pseudonocardiaceae > Amycolatopsis. The sequence goes on from JAEBEK010000023.1 coordinate 12,852, forward strand.
GTGAGGATCAGCGGCACGTTCACCAGCGTCTCGACGTTGTTGACGACGGTCGGCTTCCCGAACAGCCCCTTCTCGACCGGGAACGGCGGCTTCGTGCGGGGTTCGCCGCGGAAGCCCTCGATCGAGTTGAAGATCGCGGTCTCCTCGCCGCAGATGTAGGCACCCGCGCCGCGCCGGATCTCGATGTCGAACGAGAACCCTTCGTGGCCCATGATGTCCACGCCGAGAAACCCGCGCTCACGGGCGACGACGATCGCGTTGCGCAGCAACCGCAGCGCCCGCGGGTACTCACCGCGCAGGTAGACGTGGCCGTGGCGGGCGCCGATCGCGAACGCGGCGATCGTCATCGACTCGACCAGCGCGAACGGGTCGCCTTCGAGCAGCACCCGGTCCTTGAACGTGCCGGGCTCGCTCTCGTCGGCGTTGCACACCAGGTAGTGCGGCCCGGCGGGCTGCGCGGCTGTGGCCGCCCACTTGCGCCCGGTCGGGAACGCGGCACCACCACGGCCGAGCAGGCCGGAGTCGGTGACCTCGCGGATCACCGCGGCCTCGCCCATGCGCAGGGCGTTGCGCAGCGCGGCGTAGCCACCGGCCGCCCGGTAGTCGTCCAAACTGGACGGATCGACCACACCGACCCGGCGCAGCAGCCGCAGCCCGTCCCGCTGGTGGATCACCGGCGCAGACCCGTCCGAAGCAGACGGTTCCCGCTGGGCAGCGAGGACGGCCGACGCGCCGGTCGCCGGGGCGAGCAGCTCGGTGGCGGCCGGGTCGCCGGCCTGGAACGTCAGCGCCGCGGGGGCTCGTTCGCAGACGCCGAGGCACGGGCTGCGCAGCCACGTGACCCCGCCCCGCGCCTTCCCCGCGGCGCCGACGTGCTCGGTGAGGACGTCGCACACGGTGTCCGCGCCCTTGAGCCGGCACGCCAGGTCGGTGCACACGTGCACCACCCGCTCCGGCCGTTCCTCCAGCGCGAACAGCGAGTAGAAGCTCGCCACGCCGTACGCGTCGGCGGGTGGCACGTGCAGCGTCTCGCAGATGAGGTTGAGCGCGCCCTGGCTGATCCAGCCGACCCGGTCGTTGACCGCGTGCAGCGCGGGGAGCAGCTGGTCGCGCCCGCCGCCGGCGAACCCGGCGACGGCGTCGCGTTCCTCGCGGGTGGCGACGGCGTCCAGGAGTTTGAGATCCACCTCAGACCTCCACCGGCAGCTTGTCGACGCGGATCGCCGCGGCCTTGTACTCGGCGGTCCCGGCGATCGGGCAGGTCGCCTCGATGGTGATGACGTTGACGTCGACCTCGTCCGGGAAGTGGAACGTCATGAACGCCAGCCCCGGCTTGAGCCCGGTGTCGAGGCGGACCGGCGCCACGATCTCGCCGCGCCGCGAAGAGATCCGGACCAGCTCGTCGGGCTCGACCCCGAGCGACCGCGCGTCCTCCGGGCACAGGTCCAGGGTCTCGCCTTGGCGCATCGGTGACGGGAACCCGCCGGACTGGACGCCGGTGTTGTAGGAGTCCAGGCGCCGCCCGGTGGTCAGCCGGATCGGGAACTCCTCGGTGAGCAGGTCGACCGGCGGGCTGTGCTCGAGCACCGTGAACGGCGCCGGGCGGCCGCGCTCGGCCGGGTCCTCGGCCCACAGGCGGCCGTGCAGGAACGTCGGTTCGAGGGTGTCCTCGGTGTAGCACGGCCACTGGATGCCGCCCAGGTCTTCCAGGCGCGCGTAGGACATCCCGGCGTGCATCGGCGAGAGCGAGCGCAGTTCGTCCCAGACCTCCTCACCGCCGGTGTAGTGCCAGTCGTGGCCGAGCCGGCGAGCCAGCTCCGAGAGCAGCTCGATGTCGTCGCGCGCGCCTTCCGGCGGATCGAGGGCCTTGCGGACGCGCTGGACCCGGCGTTCGGAGTTGGTGAACGTGCCGTCGCTCTCGCACCAGGCCGCCGAGGCCGGCAGCACGACGTCGGCCAGCTGCGCGGTCTTGGTGAGGAAGATGTCCTGCACGATCAGGTGGTCCACATTGGACAGCCGTTTGATCGTGTGCTCGCAGTCCGCTTCGGACTGGACCGGGTTCTCGCCGATGATGTACACGCAGGTCAGGTCGCCGCGTTCCATCGCGTCGAGCATCTGGGTGAGGTTGAGGCCCTTGTGCGGCGGAATGGACGAGCCCCACGCGGTGTCGAACTTCGCGCGGACGCCCGCGTCGAGGATGTCCTGGAAGCCCGGCATCCGGTCCGGGATGGCGCCCATGTCGCCGCCGCCCTGGACGTTGTTCTGCCCGCGCAGCGGGTTCAGCCCGGCGCCGTAGCGCCCGACCTGCCCGGCGAGCAGCGCGAGGTTGATCAGCGAAAGCACGTTGTCGGTGCCGTTGTGGTGCTCGGTGATGCCGAGGGTCCACGACAGCTGGCCGCGGTGGGCACGGGCGTAAGTGTGGGCCAGCTCCCGGATCAGCTCGGCCGGGACACCGGTGGTCTTCTCCGCGACCTCCAGCGTCCACGGCTCGACCGACGCGGCGAACTCGGCGAACCCCTCAGTGGCACGCTCGATGAACGTGGTGTTCGTCAGTCCGGAGTGGATGATCTCGCGGGCGATCGCGTGGGCCAGCGGGATGTCGGTGCCGACCTCGAGCTGCAGCTGCCGGTGCGCCCAGCTCGCCGTACTGGTCCGGCGCGGGTCGACGACGAAGAGCTTCGCTCCCTTGTGGACGGCCTTCAGCACGTGCTGGAAGAAGATCGGGTGCGCCTCACGCGGGTTGCCGCCCCAGATGACGATGACGTCCGCGTCCTCGATCTCCTGGTACGACGACGTCCCGCCGCCGCTGTCGAACACCCGGGCCAGCCCGGCGACGCTCGGCGCGTGACAGGTGCGGTTGCACGAGTCGACGTTGTTCGTGCCGATCACCGCGCGGGTGAACTTCTGCGCGACGAAGTTCATCTCGTTGGTCGCGCGGGCGCACGAGAACATCCCGAACGCCTCGGGGCCCTTGCTCTCCAGGGTCCGGCGGATCCCGGCGGCGGCCCGGTCGAGGGCCTCCTCCCAGGTCGCCGGCCGCAGCACGCCGGAGTCGCGCACCAGGGGCTGGGTGAGCCGGATGTACGGCTCGGTCTTCCTGCGCTTCACGGGCACCTCCGGTTCAGTGCGCCCCGACGGGGACGGGCGGGTTGCTGGTGTGGTCGAGCAGCGAGATGGCGGCGTGGACGTGCCGCAGCGCCGGCGCGGGCACGCCGGTGAGGCCGGCCAGCTCGACGACCGCCCCGATGATCGCGTCGATCTCCAGGGGCTTGCCCGCTTCGAGGTCCTGCAGCATCGACGTCTTGTGGTGGCCGACGCGCCAGGCGCCGTCGATGCGCTTTTCGACCGAGACGCCCGGGTCGCTGCCGGCCGCGCGGGCGATGGCGAGGGTCTCGGTCATCATCGTGGCCACGAGTGCGCGCGTGTCGTCGTGCTCGCACATCTGCGCCATGGTCGCCCGGGTCAGCGCCGAGAGCGGGTTGAAGGCGACGTTGCCCATCAGCTTGATCCAGATGTCGTTGCGCAGCTCGGGTTCGACCGGCGCCTTGAGGCCGCCGGCGATCATCGCCGCGCTGAGCACCTTGCACCGCGCGGAGATCTCGCCGTCCGGCTCGCCGAGCGAGAACCGGGTGCCTTCCAGGTGCCGGATGACCCCGGGCTCCTCGATGACGGTGGAGCAGTAGACGACGCAGCCGATCGCGCGCCGCAGCTCGAGCACGGCGGTCACCGAGCCGCCCGGGTCGACGGTCTCGACGCGGTGCCCTTCGAGCCGGTGTCCCGTCAGTCCGTGGAAGTACCACCACGGGATGCCGTTCTGCGCGGCCACGATCGCGGTGTCCGGGCCGAGCAGCGGGGAAAGGAGCGGGGCACACGAGGCGTAGGAGTTGGCCTTCAGCCCGAGGAACACGAAGTCGACCGGGCCGACATCGCGTGGGTCGTCCGTGACGTGCGGGTGCGCGGTGAAGTCGCCGCGCGGGCTGAGCACGCGGACGCCGTGCTCGCGCATCGCGGCGAGGTGGGCCCGCCGGGCGATGAGGTGCACCTCGGTCCCGCCGCGGTGCAGCGCGGCCCCGACGTAGGCGCCGATCGCCCCGGCCCCGAGAACTGCCACCTTCATGATGTGCCTCCCACTTCGGTCCAGCACGTGATTGCATACAGTATCCTGGATCCACTATTTCGACCAGGTTTTCGTGGTCGAGGTCTGGGTGAAACTCCCGACAGGGTGAGATTCTGGGATTTTGCATACCAAAACCTGTATCCTGATCGAAGATCTTCGCGTTCCTCTCCCTACCGAGGTGTCCCGTGAGCCAGCCCGCTTCCCCGCTCCAAGACCGCGGCCCGTCCGGCCGCCGCACGGCCAAGGGCTCGCTCAGCTCGACCGCCGCCAAGCGCGTCGAACGGCCCGCCCCGCTGCGCCAGGTCGTCTACGAGGCGCTCGCCGAGCTGATCATCAACCGCACGCTCGAACCCGGGCAGCACCTGGTCGAGGCCGACCTCGCCGAATACCTGGGCGTGAGCAGGCAACCCGTGCGGGAAGCCCTGCAGCGTCTGCAGAGCGAAGGCTGGGTCGACCTCCGCCCCGCGCAGGGCGCCTTTGTGCACCTGCCGACCGAGGAGGAAGCCGACCAGCTGCTGAGCGTCCGCAGCGTCCTGGAGACCCACTCGGCGAAGCTCGCCGCCGGCAACGCGACCCCGGAGGACGTCGACCGGCTCTGGGAACTGCAGAAAGCCGGGCTCACGGCGCTCAAGGCCGAGGACACCGAAGGCCTCGTCGCCGCCAACGCCGCCCTGCACGCGTTTATCACCCAGCTCTCCGGGAACGCCGTGCTGGCGGAGCTGATCAGCCTGGTCGACCGCCGGGTCCGCTGGTACTACACGCCGATCGCCCGGCCCCGTGGCCAGGACGCCTGGCACGAGCACGAAGAGCTGATCACCGCGATCGCCATGGAGGACGGGGAGCTGGCCGAGAAGATCATGGGCAAGCACACCGAACGGACCCGCCAGGCCTACCACGAACGTCCGGAAGCTCCCCGATCCTGATGGCAGCAGGACCGGGGAGCGGGTAACCGGATCAGCCGCCCGCAGTGGCGGAAGGACGTGCCACCAGCTCGGTTTCCGCGAGCTGGTGGCGCGGCCGGCCCGGCTGGCGCAGGAAGAGCGTCAGCACCGCCGAAAGGACCGCGATGCACCCGGCGAGGATGTACGCGCCCGTGTAGCCCCACGCGCTGATGACCCCGGCGGCGAGACCGCCGCCGCCGACGCCGCCGACCAGCTTCGCGCTGTAGACCAGGCCGTAGTTCGACGCGTTGTTGTTCTCGCCGAAGTAGTCCGGCACCAGCGCGGCGAACAGCGGGTAGAACGCGCCGCCGCCGAACCCGGTCAGGAACGCGAACACCATGAACAGGAACAGGTTGTGCGTGTTCCCGGCGTACAGCACGCCGAACTGCGCCAGCGCCGCGATCAGCAGCACGACCGTCAGCGTCTGCCGCCTGCCGATCTTGTCCGACGCCCAGCCGACGACCGCGCGGCCGGTGCCGTTCACGATCGCCAGCACGCCCGCCGAGGACGCCGCGACGAACGCGCCGAAGTGACTCTCCTTGGCGAACGGCACCTGGAAGTTGATGCCGAACAGCGAGACACCACCGATGATCACCAGGCTCACCCACATCAGCGGGAGCATGCCCGTCCGGACCGCCTCCATCGGCGTGAACTGCCGGACCGCGGGCGGGTTCTTGGCCAGGCTCTTGACCCCCGCCTTGTTCTTCGCCCAGGTGAGCGGGTCGATCTCCTTCGGCCACCAGCTCTTCGGCGGGTCCTTGAAGAGGAACCCGCACACACCCACGACGATCAGCATGTAGAGGCCGATCCCGTCCAGCACCCCGGTGACGTTCTCGTGCCCGAGGAACGCGCTGAACAGGTAGATGAACGGCACCGAACCGTAGGCGAAGCCGCCGTTCACGAACCCGGTCCGCGCGCCGCGCTTCTCCGGGTACCACTTGCCGACCATGTTGATGCAGGTCGCGTACACGAGCCCGGCGCCGGTGCCGCCGAGGACCGAGTACCCGATGAACGCCAGCGTCAGGTTCCCGCTGTGCGCGATGGTGAAGTAGCCGATGCCGCTGCACACCGCGCCGGCCAGCATGGCCGTTTTCGCCGACACGATGTTCTTTTCCCGGAGCCGGCCGGCCGGGAACGCCACCCCGGCCTGGAACACCGCCCAGATGCTGGCCAGCCAGAACGCGTCCGACAGCGTCCAGCCGTACTTCTCCTCCAGGGTGCCTTCGACGGCGCCCCAGCCGTACTCGAACACGCTGACCGCCATCATGGCGATCCAGGGCAGCCAGACCATGAAGCTCCGGGAGCGCCCCATGATGTCGTGCGGTGACTCCCCGATCCGGTACACCCGTCCGTTCTCGTCAGTGATCTCCTGGTACGTAGCTGCGGTCATAAGAGTTCTCTTTCGTCACCGTTGACTGAAATTCCCGGTGCTTCGCCCCGAGCCGGGGGCTCCGCCACCCGGACCCCCCGAAAAGCACCGGTGTCCCTCTGTTGCCGTCCGTCGTGCGGTGGATCTTCGTCCTTTCTCGTGCGGTGGGCCAGCCCCTGTGGAGGACGCTCAAAGCAGGCCGGCGGCCCGCGCCCAGCGGTACTTCGCGCCGAGCACGGCCACGGGCTTCTCGGTCGTGTACGGATAAGCGACGACGCCGTGGACGTAGAGGTAGTCACTCGCCTCTTCGACTTCGACGTCGCCCGACAGCGACGCGACGACGGGCTTGTGGATCCCCTTCGCGCGGTACTCCTCGACCACTTCGGAGACGAGCTCCGCGAAGACCATCGGCGGGGTGACGATGGTGTGCCAGTAGCCCAGGATCAGGGCGTGGATCCGGTCGTCCTCGAGGCCCAGCGCGATCGTGTTGCGGTAGGTCGAGGGCGGCTCGCCACCGGTGATGTCCACCGGGTTGCCGGCCGCGCCGAACGGCGGGATGAACTCCCGGAACGCCGTGTCGAGGTCCGGCGGGATCTCCATCAGGTCCAGCCCGTTGTCGACGCAGGCGTCCGAGAGCAGCACACCCGAGCCGCCGGCGCCGGTGATGATGACGACGTTCTCGCCCTTCGGCGTGGGCAGGAGCGGGATGCCGCGGGCGTACTCGAGCAGGTCGTTCAGCCCGGGCGCCCGGATCACGCCGCTCTGGCGGAGGATGTCGTCGTACACCTTGTCGTCGCCGGCGAGCGCACCGGTGTGCGAGCTGGCCGCCTTGGCGCCCTGGGACGTCCGCCCGGCCTTGAGCACGACGACCGGCTTGCGCTTCGAGACGCGCTTCGCCGTCTCGGCGAACGACCGGCCGTCCTTGAGGTCTTCGAGGTGCATCGCGACGAGCTGGGTGTTGTCGTCCTGCTCGAAGAAGGTGAGCAGGTCGTCCTCGTCGATGTCGGCCTTGTTCCCCACGCCGACGATCGAGGACACGCCCATCTTCGCCGAGCGGCTGAAGCCGAGGATCGCCATCCCGATCCCGCCGCTCTGCGACGACAGCGCGACGCCACCCTTGACGTCGTACGGGGTGCAAAACGTCGCCGACAGGTTCTCCGGTGTGTAGTAGTAGCCGTAGATGTTCGGCCCGAGGATGCGCACGCCGTGCTTGCGCGCGATCGCGACGACCTCGTCCTGCAGCTCGATGTTGCCCGTCTCGCCGAACCCGGACGGGATGAGGATCGCGCCGGCCGCGCCCTTCTCGCCGACCTCTTCCAGCGCCGCGGGGACGAACTTCGCCGGGATGGCGAAGACCGCGACGTCGACGTCGCCGGGTACGTCGGTGATGCTGGCGTAGGCCTTGCGGTCGAGGATCTCGGTGGCTTTGGGGTTGATCGGGTGGATCTCCCCCGCGTAGCCGCCGTTGACCAGGTTCTTCATCACCGAGTTGCCGATCTTGCCCGCCTCGGCGGACGCGCCGATCACCGCGATCGACGCCGGTTTCATGATCCGGTTCATCGAGGTGAGGATCTCCTCCTGGGTGAACCGGAAGGGTTCCTTCGCCGCGTCCGGGTCGACCAGGATGCGGACGTCGACGGCGGTGGCGCCGGACGCCGTCGCGAGCACCGGGTTGAGGTCCACCTCGGACAACTGCGGGAAGTCGGCCACCAGCTGCCCGAGGCCGGTGATCACCGCGGCGAGCGCGGCACGGTCGACAGGATCCGATCCGCGGACACCCCGGAGGATTTCCGCCGCCTGGATACCGTCGATCATCGACAGCGCTTCCTCGGTGGACGTCGGCGCGAGCCGGAAGGTGACGTCCTTGAGCACCTCCACGAGCACGCCGCCGAGGCCGAACGCCACGATCTTGCCGAACGTCGGGTCGGTCACCGAGCCGATGATCACCTCCTGGCCTTCGGTGAGCATCTGCTGGACTTGGACGCCGAGGATCCGCGCGTCGGCGTTGTACGCCTTCGCGTTGTCGACGATCTTCGCGAAGCCCGCTTTCACCGCTTCGGCGTCCTTCACGCCGACGAGGACGCCGCCGGCCTCGGTCTTGTGCAGGATGTCCGGCGAGACGATCTTGAGCACCACCGGCAGGCCGATCTCCTCGGCCTGTGCCACGGCTTCGCCGACCGTGGTCGCCAGCCGCTCGGCCGGCGTCGGGATACCGTATGCCTCGCAGACCGCACGCCCCTCGGGCGCGGTCAGGGAGGACCGGCCCTCGGCGGCCGCCTGGTCGAGGAGCTTTTCGACCGCCGCGCGATCCGCCACTCAGATCACCCCCGCGGCGCGGAACTTGCCCAGCTCGGCTTCGCTGTAGCCGAGTTCGGCCAGCACCTCGTCGTTGTGCTCGCCGAGCAGCGGCGACCGCTCGATCTCGACGGGCGAGTCGGACAGCTTGAGCGGGCAGCCGACGGTCTTGAAGCTGCCACGCTCCGGGTGCGCCACCTCGACGACCGAGCCGAGCTCTCCCAGCGTCTCGTCCTCGATCAGCTCCTTCGTGGACAGGATCGGGCCGCAGGGGATGTTGCAGGCGTTCAGCTTCTCCATCACTTCCCACTTGGTGTGCTTTTCGGTCCACTCCTCCACGAGCGCGAACATCTTGTCCAGTTTGGACAGCCGCACCTCGGGCGTGGCCCACGCGGGGTCTTCGGCCAGCTCGTCCTTGCCGATCAACCGGGCGAGCGGGGCCCAGCCGGGCGGCTGGACGATCACGTAGATGTAGTCGTTCGGGCCGCCGGGCGCGCACTTGACCGCCCAGCCGGGCTGGCCGCCCCCGGAGGCGTTGCCCGAGCGCGGGACCTCTTCGCCGAACTGGTCGTTCGGGTACTCGCCGAGCGGCCCGTGCGTGAGGCGCTGCTGGTCGCGCAGCTTCACGCGGCACAGGTTGAGCACAGCGTCCTGCATGGCGACCTGGACGCGCTGCCCGCGGCCGGTGGAGGTCCGCTGGTACAGCGCGGCGAGGATGGCGGCCACCAGGTGGATGCCGGTACCGGAGTCGCCGATCTGCGCGCCGGTCGCGGTCGGCGGGCCGTCCTCGAAGCCGGTCGTGCTCATCGCGCCGCCCATGGCCTGCGCGATGACCTCGTAGGCCTTGAAGTCGGCGTAGCGGCCGGGGCCGAACCCCTTGATGGAGGCGTAGATCAGCCTCGGGTTGAGCGCGGACAGCTTGTCCCAGGGGTAGCCGAACCGGTCGACGACGCCCGGACCGAAGTTCTCGACCAGGATGTCCACTCCGGACACGAGCTTCTCGAAGACTTCCTTGCCCTCGGCGCTCTTCATGTTGAGCGTGATGCTGCGCTTGTTGGAGTTCAGCATCGTGAAGTAGAGGCTGTCGACGCCGGGCAGGTCACGCAGCTGGCCGCGCGTGATGTCGCCCCGGCCGGGCGTCTCGAGCTTGATGACGTCCGCGCCGAGCCAGGCCAGCAGCTGCGTCGAGGACGGTCCGGACTGCACGTGCGTCATGTCGAGGACGCGCACGCCCTCCAGTGCCTTACCCATGGGGCCTCCGCTCACTTGTACATGGTCTGGTTCATGGTTCCGGGGGCGTACACGTCGGGATCGACCCAGACGTTGATCAGCGACGGCTTGCCGGACTCGCGGGCGCGCTGCAACGCCGGCCCGATGTCGGCCGGGTCGCGGACCTCTTCGCCGTGGCCGCCCAGCATCCGCGCGAACTCGTCGTAGCGGACGTCGCCGAGGGTGTTGCCGACGCGTTCACGCGGCAGGCCGTACTTCGCGGCCTGGCCGTAGCGGATCTGGTTCATCGACGAGTTGTTGCCGACGATCCCGACGAACGGCAGGTCGAACCGCACGAGCGTCTCGAAGTCCCAGCCGGTGAGGCTGAAGGCGCCGTCGCCGAAGAGCGCGACGACTTCCTTGTCCGGACGTGCGTGCTTCGCGGCCATGACGAACGGGATGCCGACGCCGAGTGTCCCGAGTGGACCGGGGTCCATCCAGTGACCGGGCGACTTCGGCTGCACGACCTGGCCGGAGAAGGTGACGATGTCTCCGCCGTCGCCGATGTAGATCGAGTCCTCGGTGAGGAACTCGTTGATCTCGTGGACCAGCCGGTACGGGTGGATCGGGCTCGCGTCGGAGTGCTGCAGCGGCAGCCGCTTCTGCTTCGCCTTCTCTTCCACGGCCTGCAGCTCTTCCAGCCAGACCTTGCGGGCGACGGCGCCGTTGTCGCCGCGGCCGGACGCGGCCTGCGCGACGGCGGCCAGGACCTGGCCGGCGTCGCCGACGATGCCGAGGTCGACGTCGCGGTTCTTGCCGACCGTGCGGTAGTCGAGGTCGATCTGGACGACGGTGGCGTCCTTCGACAGCCGCTTCCCGTAGCCCATCCGGAAGTCGAACGGGGTGCCGACGATGATGATGACGTCGGCGTTGTCGAAGGCGTAGCGGCGCGAAAGCTGGAAGTGGTGCGGGTCGCCCGGCGGCAGCGTGCCGCGGCCGGCGCCGTTCATGTACGCCGGGATGTTGAGCGTGCGCACCAGGTCGACGGCCGGCTCGGTGGCGCGCGTGGTCCAGACCTGGCTGCCGAGCAGGATGGCCGGCTTCTTCGCGTGCACCAGCAGGTCGGCGAGCTTTTCGATGTCGGCGGGGTCGCCGGCGTTCTTCGTCGACGCGCGGTAGCGGCCGGCTTCCGGGATGCGGGCCTGCTCGAGGGGTACCCGCGCGTCGAGGACGTCGCGCGGGATCTCCAGGAACGACGGGCCGGGCGCGCCGGCGTAGGCCTCGCGGAACGCCATCGAGACGAGGTCGGCGACGCGCGCGGTGTGCGGCACGGTGGCGGCGAACTTGGTGATCGGCGCCATCATGTCCACGTGCGGGAGGTCCTGCAGGGACCCCATCTTGTGCTGGGTGAGCGCGCCCTGCCCGCCGATCAGCAGCATCGGGCTCTCCGCGCGCAGGGCGTTGGCGACCCCGGTGACGGCGTCGGTGGTGCCGGGCCCGGCGGTGACGACCGCGCAGCCGGGCTTGCCGGTGATCCGCGCGTAACCGTCGGCCGCGTGCGCCGCGACCTGCTCGTGCCGGACGTCGATGACCTGGATGCCCTCGTCGACGCAGCCGTCGTAGATGTCGATGATGTGGCCGCCGCACAGGGTGAAGATCGTGTCGACCCCTTCGGCCTTCAGTGCTTTCGCCACCAGGTGGCCGCCCGATATCTCGGCCGGCGCGGGCTCGGCGCCGTTCGTCGCTCGGGCACTCTCCCCCGCGGTGGTGCCGGTCGTGGTCAGCGCCATTGCTCAACTCCTCTGGTCCGCCGCCGGATCTCTCTTGCCCGGCGCTCCGTACTCGGTCCGCTCGTCACCGCCGCCGGCGTCCGTCGAGGTCAGCGGCCCCTTCGCGGCAGACTGTAGATTGCATACCGTATGGGGTAGGCATATAGTCACTCCTCAAGCAGCCTGTGTCCAGGGCTATCCGCAGGGTTTTTCCCGGGCCTCGATCCGGCCCCCGCGGACCGCCGGCGCACGCCCGGACACGGCGGACCTCCTTGCCCAGCCCCGCCGCGGAAAGGACGCCCCCGCATGGACCTCTTCGAACACGAAGCCCGAGATCTCTTCGAGAAGCACGGCGTACCCGTCCCTCGCGGGCGGGTCGCCGCCGATCCCGCCGCGGCCCGTTCTCTGGCCGCCGAGCTGGGTGGACCGGTGGTGGTCAAGGCCCAGGTCAAGACCGGCGGGCGCGGCAAGGCGGGCGGCGTCCGCGTAGTGCATACAGCCGACGACGCCGAACAAGCCGCCGACGACATCCTCGGCATGGACATCAAAGGCCACACCGTGCACCGGGTGCTGGTGACCGAGGCCAGCGAGATCGCCGACGAGTACTACCTTTCCTTCCTGCTCGACCGCGCCGGGCGGACGTTCCTCGCCATGGCGTCGACCGAAGGCGGGATGGACATCGAGGAGGTCGCGGCCTCCCGGCCGGACGCCCTGGTCCGGGTGCCGGTCGATCCCCTCGCCGGCGTCGACTCGACCGCGGTGGCCGCCGCGTTCCCCGCCGACGTCCGCGGTGAGGTCGCCGGCGTCGTCGAAAAGCTGTGGGACGTGTTCGTCGCCGAAGACTGCACGCTCGTCGAAGTGAACCCGCTGGCCAGTACGTCGACCGGGATCGTCGCGCTCGACGGCAAGATCACCCTGGACGACAACGCCTCCTTCCGGCGGGCCGCTTCCTACGACGACCCGCTGGACGGCGATCCTTTAGAACGAAAAGCGCTTTCCCTGGGCCTCAACTACGTCAAGCTCGACGGCGACATCGGCGTGATCGGCAACGGCGCCGGCCTGGTCATGTCCACTTTGGACGTCGTGGCCGCGGCCGCCGCGGAAGCCGGCGCGCGCGGACCGGCCAATTTCCTCGACATCGGTGGCGGCGCTTCGGCCGAGGTCATGGTGAACGGGCTGACCGTGATCCTCGGCGACCCGCAGGTGCGCAGCGTGTTCGTCAACGTCTTCGGCGGCATCACCGCGTGCGACGCCGTTGCGACCGGGATCGTGCGGTCGCTGGAGATCCTCGGTTCTCGCGCCACCCGGCCCCTGGTGGTCCGGCTCGACGGGAACAACGTCACCGAAGGCAGGCGGATCCTCGCCGAAGCCGCCCACCCCCTGGTCACCGTGGTGGCCACCATGGACGACGCCGCCCGCGAAGCGGCGAAGCTCGCGATCGCGGAGGTCTGACGTGGCCATCTTCCTGGACGAGACCAGCCGGATCGTCGTCTCCGGCATCACCGGCTCCGAAGGCGCCAAGCACACGCGGCGGATGCTGGCCGCCGGCACGAACGTCGTCGGCGGGGTGAACCCGCGCAAAGCCGGGCAGCAGGTGGAGATCGCCTCTTCGAAACTGCCGGTGTTCGGCAGCGTCGCGGAGTCGATCGCGGCGACCGGCGCCGACGTCTGCGTGCTGTTCGTGCCGCCGCCGTTCGTCGAGGACGCCGTGGTCGAAGCCGTCGACGCCGGGATCGGGCTGGCGGTGGTGATCACCGAGGGCGTCCCGGTGCACGACACCGCCCGGCTGTGGGCGCACGCCGTCGCGGCCGGCGGGCGGACCCGGATCATCGGGCCGAACTGCCCCGGCATCATCTCCCCCGGCAAGTCCAACGCCGGGATCATCCCGGCCGACATCACCGGGCCGGGGCGGATCGGGCTCGTGTCCAAATCCGGCACGCTGACCTACCAGCTCATGCACGAGCTGCGGGACATCGGGTTCTCCACCTGCGTCGGCATCGGCGGCGACCCGATCATCGGGACGACGCACATCGACGCCGTCGAAGCGTTCGAGAAGGACCCGGAGACGGACCTGATCGTGCTGATCGGCGAGATCGGCGGCGACGCCGAGGAGCGCGCGGCGGAGTTCGTGCGGGCCAACGTGTCGAAGCCGGTCGTCGGCTACGTCGCCGGGTTCACCGCCCCGGAAGGCAAGACGATGGGCCACGCTGGCGCGATCGTCTCCGGTTCGGCCGGAACCGCGTCGGCGAAGAAGGAAGCGTTGGAGGCGGCGGGCATCCGCGTCGGGCGCACGCCGAGCGAGACGGCGACCCTGGTCCGCGAGGTGCTGGGCTGATGTCCGCGAAGCCGCGGCTGAAGCTGGCGGTGCTCGCGTGCATGGACGCGCGGTTCAGCGTTCATCGGCTGCTCGGTCTCGGTACGGGCGACGCGCACGTGATCCGCAACGCGGGCGGCGCGGTGACCGACGACGCGATCCGCTCGCTGACGGTGAGCCAGCACCTGCTCGGCACGCGCGAGATCGTGCTGATCCACCACCGCGACTGCGGAATGCGGACGTTCACGGACACGGAGTTCGCGCGCCGGCTGGAGTCGTCGACGGGGATGCGGCCGGGCTGGGCGGCGGAGACGTTCACCGACCCGGCCCAGGACGTCCGCCAGTGCATCACGCGGCTGCGGGCTTCGCCGTTCCTGCGGTTTACGGAAGCGGTGCGCGGCTACGTGCTGGACGAGCGGACCGGCGTGCTCGACGAGGTGTCGTGATGGAGTTGCGCCAGCTGGCCGTGGTGGTGGCGGTGGCCGAGGAGGGCGGCTTCACGGCGGCCGCGCAGCGGCTCCGGACGGTCCAGTCGACAGTATCCACGGTGGTCCGGGCGCTGGAGCGGGACTTGGGGACGCCGCTGTTCCACCGCACGACGCACCGGGTGGTCCTGACGCCCGCCGGCGAGGCGTTCATGCCCGCCGCGCGGGCGGCCCTGGAGGCGGCGGCCCGAGCCCGGGCGGCGGTCTCCCCGGTGTGCGGCCGAGTCCGGCTCGGGGTGTGCCCGGGGTTGCTGTCGGACTGGCACCGGGTGGTGGCGGCTTTGCGGCAGGTGCACCCGGGATTGGCGGTGGAGGTCCGGCAGGTACCGGCCGGCGAGGTGGGGACGGTGCTGGCAGAGTCCACTGTGGACGTGGTGCTGACGGCGGTGGCCGGAAACTGCGGTCCTCCGGCGGTTTCGGCGGGTGCCTCAGTCGCCTCGGGTGCCGGTCGCGACTTCGCGATTCTCCGCGGTTTCGCGGCCGGATCAGCCGCGCAGGACCTCACGCCGGGGTTCTCCGCGACCGGCCCGGCCGACTCCGCCCAGCACCCCACCCCCGCCGCCTCCGCACTTCTGGCTTCCGAGCTGGTCACCACCCCGCTCCCCGGCGAGGAACTGGTCTTCGCCACCGCGCCCGGCGGCTCTCCTTCCGCCCCCGCTGACCTTTCCGAACTGTCCCTCGTGGACTTCCCCCGCGGCTGGGCCGTCCGCGAAGCCGTCGACCGGGCATTTCCCTGCCGACGGCTCTCGCTCGAGGTCGATGATCTCGCCGTCGCCGCCGGGCTTGTGCGGGCCGGGCTCGCCGGGTGCGTTCTGCCCGCCTCCGCCGCCGCGCGGTTTCCCGATCTCACCGTCCGGCGGTTCGACCGCCCGCCGCCGTGGCGGCTCGGCGCCGTGCACCGGGGCGAGCACTCCCCCGCCGTCGCCGCGCTGCTCGCTCAGCTCGGCTGAAGCCCCAGCCGGTCGGGTCGCGTGTAGACGTTCATCGACGTGCCGCGCAGGAAACCCACCAGCGTCAGCCCCAGTTCGGCGGCCAGGTCCACCGCCAGCGAGGACGGCGCGGAAACCGCGGCCAGCAACGGAATCCCGGCCATCGCCGCCTTCTGCACCAGCTCGAACGACGCCCGCCCGCTCACCATCAGCGCCGTCCCGGACAGGGGCAGCCGGCCGTCCCGGGTCGCCCAGCCGACCACCTTGTCCACCGCGTTGTGCCGGCCGACGTCCTCGCGCAGGCACAGCAGCTTCCCATCGGTATCGAAGAGCCCGGCCGCGTGCAGCCCGCCCGTCCGGTCGAAGACCCGTTGCGCCGCACGGAGTTCGTCGGGCAGCCCGGCGAGCGTCGCCGGGTCGGTGCCGAACGGGTCGTCCTCGATCGGCCACGTCACTGTCGTCCGGACCGCGTCCAGGCTCGCCTTGCCGCACAGCCCACACGAGGACGTCGTGTAGAAGTTCCGCTCCACCGACGCGTCCGGCGGCGCGACGCCCGGCGCGAGCACGACGTCGAGCACGTTGTACGTGTTGCCGCCGTCGGCCGTGGCGCCGGCGCAGTAGCGGATCGAGTGGAGGTCCGCGGGCGACCGCACCACGCCTTCGCCGACCAGGAACCCGGCGGCGAGGTCGAAGTCGTCACCGGGCGTCCGCATCGTGATCGACAGCGCTTTCCCCGCCACCCGGATCTCGAGCGGTTCTTCGACTGTCAGCGTGTCCGGCCGCGCCGTGGCCACGCCGTCGCGGACGCGCAGCACCCGGCGCCGGCTCGTCATCCGCCCCACGTCAGGCCGCCGGCAGCAGCGACTTGGGCCGGCCCGGCTGAGTCAGCCGCCCGGACAGCACCGCACCGGCCAGGCTCAGCACGCCGGCCGCCGCGAACGCGCCGACGAACCCGTGCGACGTCACGACGAGCGCCGCGAGCCCGATCCCGACGACCGCACCCACCGCCTTGGCTGAATACAGTATCCCGAAATTCTGCGCTGCCGACTCCTCGCCGAAGTACTCGCGCACCAGCCCGACCAGCAGCGTGTAGCAGCAGCCGTTCCCGAGCCCCGCGAGCGCGACGCCCAGCAGCAGGCCGACGGCATGCCGGTGCTCGCCCGAGTAGAAGAGGACGAACTGGGCGACGCCGCCCGCGAGCAGCGCGAACCGCAGGATCCGAGGCCGGCCGATCCGGTCGGCGAGCCGGCCGATCAGCACCCGTCCGCTGCCGGTCGCCGCCGCGAGCAGCGCCAGGGCGGCCGCGGCGAGCCCGGGCCCGCCGCGCTCGGCGACGAACGTCGCCAGGTAGGCGAGGTCGAACAGCAGCACGGCGGCGGCGAGCACCACGACGAGGTACAGCGCGAGGGTCGTCCCGCACCGGAACAGCTCGGCCGGCCGGTAGTGGCGGACGGCCGGACGCCGGTTGTGCGCCCGGTCGAGGGCCCAGGCGCGCGGCTCGGGCGTCGCGGGCCACCAGTGCCGCGGCGGGTACCTCAGCAGCGCACTGCACCCGGCGATCACGACGAACACGACGGCCGCGGTGATGTCCAGAAGCGCCGGCCGCGCAGCCGGCAGGGCAGCGGCGAGCACCACGAAAGGCACGCTGCCGTAGGCGAACGCGCCACTGACGAGCCCCGCACTGGGCCCGGCCCGGTCCGGGAACCAGGCGAGCACCGCGCCGACGCAGGTCGCGTAGACGAGGCCGGTGCCGAGCCCGCCGAGCACGGAGTAGCCGAGGAAGACGGTGAGCAGGCTGGTCGCGTGGCCGAGCGTCACCAGCCCGGCGGCGCACAGCACCGCGCCGGCGGCCATCGCCGCGGGCGCCGGGAGCAGGCCGCGTTCGCGCAGCCACGCCGCCGGAAAAGCGATCCCGGCCTGGCAGATCGCCCACAACGCGAGCGAGAGGACGATCCCGCCGAAGGTCCAGCCGTGCGCCCGGCTGAGCGCCGGAACGATCGCGCCGAAGCCGTATTGCTGCACGCCGGCGGCGAGCATCGCCGCCGCGGCCAGCCAGGTGATCCACGTCCGCGGCCGGCCGAGCAGCTCCCGGTCGGATTCCCCGACGCGGTACCGCCGTCCGTAGACGTCCCGGAGCTCGCGGACCTCGGTCATCGTGACCGCCTCCTCAGAACCCTCGACTGAAGATTGTATGCAGTATGGAGTAGTCCGAGTGTGCGCTTGTTGCGGTCGATTGTCTACAGAAAGCCCCGATCGGTCGCACGCTAGGGGGACAGGGCGTCACGGCGATGGCTGCCACTCGCCCGGCAGCAGCGCACGAACGGTGGCCCGAGGTGATGAGACGAAGGCGGCCCGGTGGCCATCGAGGGAGGAGGCAGCCACCGGGCCGTGCTCCGGCGCGGTACCGGCCGCGCGGAGCATTGCCAGTCTGGCCATCGGAGCGACCCTCGACAAGCTTTGCCGGCCGGGAAATATCCGCTTGCCGCAGCTTTTTCGCGCCGACGACACGACGCCGGGTTCACCGGACCGCGCCGGCGGAAGATCCACACGCGACGGAGAGCGAGCGGCTCACCGCACGGCAAGCCGATCAGGACAGTCGCCGGGAAACTGCTTCACTGCGGCGGCGGAGCGATCATCGCCGGCCGGCCGGGAGGTTCACTGCGGTCGCGAGAGGACGAAACCCGGACGCGCCAAGCGAAGGCGACAGTGTGAAACAAGGGCCGCCACCGCGCAGGCGCCACGGCCCCAGCCGATCGAGACCCGGAACCCAGCAAGCGAAGTCGCCGCAGTGGGAAACAAACAAACGCGTCCACGCGCCGAACCACGATGGCAGCCCGCGGGCCGGCTGAGCGAGCCGAATCCCGGCCACGCCCCGTTCGCGCGCTGGGATCTCCCCGACCCCGAGCGCGCGAAACACCGCTACCCACTCCGCCGCCGGCGCGATCACCAGCGTCGCCGCGCGGAGTTCCTTGTCCGGCAACCGGTTCCGGCGTCAGGCCTTCTTGCGAGAGGCCCGCTTGCGCGCCGGCTTGACCTCCGCCGGTTCGGCCGCCGCGACCTGGTCGGCCTCGAAGCCCGCGATGATCTCGCTCGAGAGGCGACCCCGCTCGGCGACCTCGTAGCCGTTGGCCTGCGCCCATTCGCGGATCTGGCGGTTGCGCTCGCGGTCGGTGCCCGAGCTCGACGAGCCCGACAGCGACTGGCCGGTCGCGAGGCGCACCTTGCGACCCCCGGTCCGCCGCGCGACGGCGACGTAGCGGGCGAGCTCGTCGCGGAGCGTGGACGCGTTGCCCTCGGACAGGTCGATCTCGTACGTCACCCCGTCGAGACTGAAGGGGACGGTCTGCGAAGCTTCGCTCCCGTCGAGGTCGTCCACCATCTCGACGTGCACCCGTTGCGCCATGGTTCGTCGTTCCTCATCTTCTCCAGAACACGGTCGGACAGACCCTAACCTGTCGAATCCCGTCCGGCACGCGCGACACCCGTGAAGCGTCCACAATGGCCGCCCGGGCGACCGCGTCACCCTCGTCCAGGGTGACCGCAACCGAGCCGAAATGCGCGCTGTCTTGTCGAATATTTGTGTTTGTGATATGTTCGAAATCGAATCGGTACCGTATCACCATGACCACCGCCGACTTTCCCGGTATTGCTCCCCGCGTCAGCCGCACGGCCTTCACCGCGGCCGCCGCTCGGGCGGCACATTTGCTCGTCGACACCGAGCCGGTCGTGTTCTCCGACACGCTCGCCGCGGCCCTCCTCGGCGAGCGCGCCGAAGAACTCCTGGCCTACCACCACCTCCACGGTACGCATCCCGTCCTGGCCGGCGCCCGTGCCCAAGCGGTGTGCCGCAGCCGGTTCACCGAAGACCGGCTCCTCCGCCCCAATTCCGGTATAGACCAGTATGTGATTCTGGGTGCCGGACTCGATTCGTTCGCGTACCGGAACGCGCCCGCGCGATTCCGCGTGTTCGAGGTCGACCGGCCGGCGACCCAGGCCGCCAAACGAGAACTGCTCGAGGGCGCCGGTGTCGCCGTGCCCGCTTCCGTCACCTTCGTCCCGGTCGACTTCGAAGCCGATCCGCTCCGGGAACGGCTCGTCCAGAGTGGACTCGACCCGTTTCGCCCCGTGTTCGTCAGCTGGCTCGGTGTCACCATGTACCTGACCCGGAAGGCGATTCTCGCCACATTGACGGAGCTCGGCGGTTTGGCACCCGGATCGGAAATCGTGACCGATCACCTGCTTCCCCCGGAACTGCGGGACGCGGCCGGAAACGGCTACGCCGCGGCCGTGGCGCCGGTCGCCGCGGAACAGGGTGAGCCGTGGCGCACCTTCCTCTCCCCCGCGGCCATGGCCGATCTGCTGCGCGAAGCCGGTTTCGAAGTCGTCGAACTGGCAGGGCAGCGCGAGAGCGTCGACGCTCGGCTGTGGAACCGCACCGACGCCCTGCGGCCCGCCGCGCTTTCCGCACTGGCCCACGCCCGCATTCCCGATCGGCCCGGAATCACCGGCGGCGGAAACTGAGCCTTTCCGCGTCAATCCGGCAGCAGGGGCACTTCCAGGTCGTCCGGGTGGCCCAGCAGGACCGCCCGGGTGACCGCCGCCTTGCCGAACCGGTCGCGCACCGCGTCCAGCGCCGTGTCGAGCTGGGTCGCCCGCTGCCGCTCGAACGGCAGCGCCAGCTGGAAGGGGTCTTCGTCGGCCAGGTTGGACAGCGCCGCGCCCAGCAGTGTGATGCCACGGTCGGCGATCATCGGCAGCGCGGCCACGAGCAGCTCTCTCGCGGCGGCGAGCAGGACGCCCGTGCCCGCGGTCGGCTCGTTCAGCGTGTGCGAGCGCGTGACCCGGGTGAAGTCGGCGAAGCGGAGGCGGATCGTCACGGTCCGGCAGACGCGGCGGGCGGCGCGCAGCCGGCGGGCGATCCGGTCGATCAGCGCCACGAGCACCACGTCGAGTTCGGCCGGGGTCCGCCGGCCGCGCCCGAGGGCCCGTTGGGCGCCGATCGACCGGCGCCGCCGGCCGAGCTCGACGCGGCGCGGGTCCCGGTTGTGCGCCAGGGCGTGCAGGTGCCCGCCGGCCGCCCGCCCGAGCATGCTCACCAGGTCGACCGGCTCGGACGCGGCCAGCTGGCCCACCGTCGTGATCCCCCGCGCGCGCAGCTTCTCGGCGGTGACCTTGCCGACGCCCCAGAGCGCGCCGACCGGCAGTGGGTGCAGGAACTCCAGCTCCGCGTCGTGCGGGACGATGAGCAGACCGTCCGGCTTAGCCACTCGGCTGGCGACCTTCGCGAGGAACTTCGTCCGCGCAACCCCTACCGTGATCGGCAGCCCGGCGCGCTCGGCGACGTCGGCGCGCAGCCGTTCGGCGATGTCACCAGGCCGTCCGCCGATCCTGGTCAACCCTCCGACGTCGAGGAACGCCTCATCGATCGAGAGGCCTTCCACCCAGGGCGTGGTGTCGTGGAAGACCTGGAAGACGACCTTGCTCGCGGCCGAATAGGCCGACATCCGCGGCGGCACGACGACCGCGTGCGGGCACAGCCGACGAGCCTGCGCGCCGCCCATCGCCGTGCGCACGCCATAGGCCTTGGCCTCGTAACTCGCGGCCAGGACCACCCCGCCGCCGACGATCACGGGGCGCCCTTTCAGCGCCGGATCGTCGCGCTGCTCCACCGACGCGTAGAACGAATCGAGGTCGGCGTGCAGGATGGGCCCCTCGTCGGTCATAGAACACATGTTCGCATACGCGGGCGCCGAAGTCCGCTTCTCCGTCCGCCGCGGAACCCCTGCCGCTGGTCGAAACTGAGCGTTTTCCCGGTTGTCCACCCTGTGTTGCCACGGTCACACTCGACGGATCGAACGACCCGACCACTGGGGGCGACATGTCCGAGAAGTGCCGATGCGGCGACCACCACGCGTGGGCCAGTCCGAACCCACAGGACCAGCCCGCCGCGGCGCGGCAGCCGCTGCTGGCTTCGACGCTGACCGGTGAAGACCGTGCCGAGGACACCGGCCGGATCGACCCGACCGACCGCGTCACGTGCCGCACGCACCGCCGCTGGCTGCACGACTGCGTTTCGTCCCCGGTGCACACGAACCCGGCGATCGGCTACCGCTGGTGCCGCAGCTGCGACCACCAGGCGCTGGTCGCGGTGGACGAGCTGAGCGGCGACGTGACGATCCTCTGCGGACTCTGCGGCCGCAGCCCGCGCAGCCGCGCGAACCTGGAACTCGTGCAGCTGTGCCGGCGCAGCCTCGCCCTGGCCCGGGCGGGACGGTTCCCGGAGAGCGCCGCGGCCTGACTGCCATGATGCGGGGGTGCCCGAACCCGGAACCACCGCACTGGTGATCCTCCTGCCCGCCGCCGAGCCCGTGCTGGCCGCCGCTCGGCGAGTCGACCCCGGTCTGGTTCGCCCCGGGTTGCCCGCGCACGTGACCGCGTTGTACCCCTTCTTGCCGGACTTCTCGCTGACCTCCTCGGTTTTCGCCGCGGTTCGGTCGCTCGCCTCGGGGGTTTCGCCGATCGAGGTGCGGCTGGGCGAGATTCTTGCCGCGCCTGGTTTCGTGGCGCTTCCGGCTCCTTCGCTTCAGCCCGTCACCGATGCGGTGTGCTCGCGGTGGCCTGGGGTGCTGCCCTATGGAGGACGGTTCGGGCCTCGCCCGTCGGCGCACGTCACTGTCGCGATGGGCGGTGACGAGGAAAGTCTCTCTCGGGTGGCCGATGAAGTGCGGCCCCTCTTGCCGCTCACCGCTTGTGCGACGGCGTTGCAGTTGGTGGCGCTCACCGAACGCGGGTGGGAGTCGCTGGTCGAGGCGCCTTTCGCCGGGTGAGCCGCCTGTCCGGCCCATTTGCCTTGTGCGATGGCGGGCTTTCGTAGAGCGAGTTCGAGGGTGGGTTGACTACACTTTCGCAACGGATCCATCTTCGGTCCCACTGCATCTTCGCAGTCATCCCCACCATGAAGTGAGTGCGATACTGCAGTCAATACACCTTTGAACTCGATACGAGCCGTGAACAAGCAGCAGGCTCGCCGCGAAAAGTCACCGCGCCGGGCTGGCGACTTCACCCACCGCCTCCCCATCCACTTTCCGGTAAGCACGCGCGATCGCCCGCAGCCGCGTCACGTCCGCGGCGAACGGCTCCGCCTGCGCGACCGGCGGCGGTTCCTCCTCCCCCGGCTCGTCCGGCAAGTCCCGCACCAGCCGAGCCGCCGCCGGGGCCGACAGCTCCGGTGTCGCCCCCGCCAAGATCAACCCGTCGTTCGTCTCGCTCATCGCCGTCAGCAACCGCTCGCGGCGGGACGGCCCGCCCGGGTCGATGCGGACGATCTCCGGGAACCGCCGCGCCAAGTGCGCGCGCAAGGGCCGCAGCAGGCGGAGCGTCTTCGCGTCGCGGCGCCCGGCCGCCAGCCCCGGCACCGATGGGATCGTCAGCCCCACCACGATCAGCAGCACCGAAACCGCCGGGAAGCCGACGTCGAGCGTGCACGGCAGCGTCGAGAACGGCCCGCGGCACAACGCCTTCACCGGGTGGTCGTCCTGCAGCGCCCGGATCGTCGCGACGATCTTCCCGCCGAGGTAAGCGACCGCGAACGCCGACGCCAGCAGCAACAACGTGAGCCCGGCGCGCAGCGCGCCCCCGCTCGCGCGGATCGTCACGGCCGCCACCACGCCGATGTCGAGCACCGCGAACCCGAGGTAGACCGTGTACACGAAGACGTAGATCACCAGCGTCGGGTGCGTGCGGTACAGCTCGTCGAACACGCCGACGCCGCGCGGCAGCCCCGCCGTGCTGAAGAACATCACGGTCAGCAGGGTCAGCGCCACGCCCAGCGCGACGAGCCGGGTGCGCCGGCCGCGGTCGCGGGTGCCGCTGATCTCCGCGACCGTCAGGCCGATCCCGTAGGCCGCGACCATCGTCGCGAGGTTCGACAGCAGCCGTCCGAGGCTCGGGTAGATCTCGCTC
Organism: Amycolatopsis sp. cmx-4-37; assembly: GCA_049998055.1. Lineage (GTDB taxonomy): Bacteria > Actinomycetota > Actinomycetes > Mycobacteriales > Pseudonocardiaceae > Amycolatopsis. The sequence continues at coordinate 36,242 of JAEBEK010000023.1, forward strand.
TCGAAGAGCTGCGCGCGGTTGGACAGGAAGCAAAGCGCCGCCCCGAGCGCGATGAGCGAGACGGCCAGCCCGGCACCCGCGCCGGTGCGCCGGGCGCGGACCGCCCGCCAGATCCCGATGGCCAACGCGAAGAGCCCGACTCCGACGAACAGAATGTCGATCACGAGACGCGACTATCCCAGGAGTGCCGCCAGCCGCCTAGCTTGATCCGCCGCCCGGCCGGACGCGCCCGGCTGAACGGCGGGTGGTTCGCTCGTCGCCACGCTCATCAGCAGCACGGCGATCAGCTCGGCCTCGTACTCGTCGGTGCCGGTCGTCACGCGGGTCAGCAGGTGGGACAGCGCCCGCGGCGCCAGGTCCGGGGCGAGTTGCGCGGCTTCGGAGTCCGACAGCTGGCACGTCCCGGTGTGCGCGCACAGCATGTGGGCGAGCTCGTGGGCGATGATGTGGTCCTGGTGCAGCGCCGACGTGTGCTCGACGTAGGCGATCAGGTCGTAGTCCGGGCGGGCCTGCCACGCGCCGGAGGGCCTGCCGGGCCGGTACTCGACCGGCACGAGGTCGATCTCGCGCCCGCGCCAGGCCTCGAGGCGGTCGACCCAGACGTTCATCGACCACGGCCGGGGCACCGGGACGGCGGCGAGCACGGTCCGCACCCGCGCACGGGCACCCGCTCGAAGGTCCCGCAAGCCGTCGATGGGTCCTCCCCGGTCGCCGTTCGCCAGCCGGGTGCACCGGGGCGCGATCACGGACGAGGTCATCGTAGCCGACCTGCCGGGGTCACTCCGGCTTCCGGCGCCGGCCGTCGCGACGACGGGTTTCGTCGTAGCCTGCCAGCTGGTCGAGCAGCGCCGTCACGGTTTCGCGGTCGCGCGGAGAAAGCTGCATCGCACGCTGCGCCAGGTTCCGCGCCTCGGTGTCGCGCCAGGCGACGACGTCCTCGACCTGGCGGTCGACCTGCCCGGCGACCTCGTCGTCGAAGAAGTACGTCACCGGCACGCCGAAAAACTGGGCCAGGGCCTGGATGTGCGAACGCTTGGGGTCCTTGCGCGCGCCGACGGCGAGCTGCTGGACGTGGGTCGCCGACATCGTCACGCCGGTCTGCTCGGCGACGCCGTGCGCGATCTCCCGGTAGGAGTACGGCTTGCGGTCCGGCGGGTGCACGGTCGCGATCAAGTGCGCCAGTCGTTCGGCGAAACTGCGCTCGTCGCTCACCACACACCGCCTTCAGTCGGGGAAACGTGACAACCGTCAGCGTAGCTGTACCGAAAACTTGACACAGCCTGTCCCGGAAAGACTACGATACTCCCGTTCGGTGTTTCGAAAACAGGACACCGGAGCCCGGGGTGGCGCAGCGGCCGCGGGGCGAAGTCTCGTGGCCGCTGGGGGTGGCCACGCGCCCGGCCCCCGTTCCGCCGCGCCGCCCCACCTCATAAGCCCAAGGCCGCGGCCAGCTTCGGCGAAGTCCTCGTACGCGAGCGGCGGGGAGCTCGCGTGACCGAGCGGGCGTCGCGCGTGATCAGGCGGGCATCTCGCGCGACTGGACAGGCATCTCACCTGAGGAAGCGGGCATCTCGCGACCGGCGAGGCATCTCGCGTGAGCGGGCGGGCATTTCACGTGACTGAGCGGGCATCTCGCGTGAGCGGGCGGGCATTTCACGTGACTGAGCGGGCATCTCGCGTGACTGCACGGGCATCTCGCGTGATTGGGTGGGCATCTCGCGCGTTGGGCGGTGCCACCGGGTTGAAAGCCCGGTGGCACCGCCCAACGCGAGTCAACTCTTCCGTTTGATCTCCGGCTACCTCACCTGCGGTACACGCCGAACTCGTACAGCGAGTAGCCGTATGCCGTGCCGCGCTGGGTTGCGGACATTCGCACGTAGCGGGCCGTCGCCGAGATTGCCAGGTCGTCGGCGCCGCCGTCGCCTGATGTTGTTGCGTACGCCGTCCGCCAGTTCGTCGCGTCGTCGCTGACCTGGATTTCGTACGCCTTGCCGAAGGCCGACTCCCAGACCAGCTGGACGTGGTCGAACGCCTGCCGGCTGCCCAGGTCGACCTGCAGCCACTGCGGGTCGGCCCACGCGCTCGCCCAGCGCGTCGCGCTGTTGCCGTCCGTCGCGGCCTGCGGCGGGTAAGGCGCGCCCGGGCCGTCGGCCTGGTACGTCGACGCCGTGGTCGCCGCGCCGCGGGCCAGGTTCGTGCCCGGCACCGGCGGGGCGACCACGCGCAGCGAACGCGTCTCGATGCCGACGTTGCCGTGGCCGTCCCGGGCGTAGAGGTAGATCTTCCAGACGCCCAGCTGCTGCGGCGCGGTCACGGTGAACGTCCCGCTCCCGGTGAACTGCGCCGGGATCAGCCCGGCCGCGTCGTTGATGTACTTGCTGTTGTAGCCCATGGTGTAGGTGATCGGGTCACCGTCCGGATCGGACACTCCGGCGGTCAGGGTGAACGTGCCGCCGGCCGGGACGTCGGTGGTCCGGCTGAGGTTCATCGACGAGATCACCGGCGGCGTGTTGCCGCTCGTCTGTCCACTGTAGATCCGGCGGACGGCGTACCAGGACAGCCGCTTCTCGTTGCCCGTGGTGATGTTGAACCAGACGCCGCCGAAGTCGCCCTCCGTGCCGTAGTGGAAGAGCGTCGCGCCGAGCGCGACACCGGGGTGGGCCAGCACGCAGTTCCAGGCGTTGACGTACCCGTCGCGCTTCTGCTGGTCGGTCGGCTCGGCGGGCACGCCGTTCGCGTCGTCCGGCACCTCCCACTCGCCGGCCGGCCCGGTTTCGGTGATGATGTACGGCTTCGTGTAGCCGCCGTTGATCCAGTCCTGCTTCACCTGGCAGACCTGGGCGTAGGAGTTGACGGAGTAGAGGTCGAGGCTCGGCGCGTACGCCTTGTAGTACGGCCACGCGCCGGTCCAGGCGTCGGTCGACGTGACGGGGTGGTTCGCGTCGATGGCGTGGATCGCCTGCGCGGCCTGGTCGACGAAGCGCGTGTAGGCGATCCGGTTCTGCTCCAGCTGCGTGCCGGCGTAGCAGTTCTGCATGCCGAGGATCGACTCGTTGCCGACGTTCCACATCAGCACGCCGGGGTTCGCTTTGTATGCAGTAACCCACTTCTGGATCTCGGCGAGCATGGTGTTCTTGTAGTTCGTGTCGGTGGTGTAGTCGACGCACCCGCCGCTGCCCGGTCCCCCGCCGGGTTGCAGCCAGAATCCGCTGACGACCTTGATCCCGTTGGCCGCGGCGGCGTCGAGCAGGGGCTGGGTCGTGCCGTCGGTTCCCCACGTGCGGACGGTGTTGACGCCGATCGCGTGCAGCTCGGGCATCCGCGTGGCCGCTTCGCTGACCGGCGGTCCCCAGGTCAGGCCCTTGACTGTCCACGGTATCCCGTCGACCGTCAGCTGCCAGTTCCCTTGGCTACCGGTCACCCGCGTGACGCCGGGGCCACCCGGCGTCGACGTGCCCGGCGTGCCGCTGACCTGGAACTCCCAGAGCGAGTACCCGTAGCCGCCGACGCGGTGGGTGCCGTAGAAGCGCACGTAACGGCCGTGGCCGGTGACGGCGAGATTCTGAACCCCGCCACCAGCGGTCGTCGTACTGTATACAGTCTGCCAAGACGCGGCATTGTCCGAGATCTGGATTTCGTATGCAGTCGCGTAGGCGGCTTCCCAGTTCAAGGTGACCTGGCTGATGTCCGCGGGCGCACCGAGGTCGACCTGCAACCACTGCGGGTCGCTCCAGGCGCTCGCCCAGCGCGTGCCGGCGTCGCCGTCGACAGCTGCCGACGCCGAGGTTCCCGCGCCTTCGCTGCTCGACGCCGTCGCGGGTCTGCCTTGGGAAAGCAGCGTGGCGGCGTGCGCCGGGGAGGGGCCGGCGAGCAGCCCCAGCACCAGCAGGGCCACCAGCGCCGGGACGGCACGGAGGAGCGACGGTCGGTCCACGATGACTCCCGTACGACAGGGGACGGAGATTGGAGAGCGCTCTCCAGCGCGTCCGATGGTTCGTCACGACGCCCCGCATTGTCAAGATTCCAACCAAGAATCAGACAATGCCTGTCCGGTGGCGGATCCGGGTGCTCCTTGACACGGCGAGGGCTCGCTGCGCATGCTGTGGGAGAGCGCTCTCCCATCCTTGGCACCTCACCGTGGAGGACCCTTGGCAACGAAAGCCGCGCTCCTCGCCTGCACCGCCGCCACCGTGCTGGCAGGCGCCTTAATGACCGCGGCCACCTGGTCGCCCGCCGGAGCCGACGACCTGGTGACCCACCACGAGTTCCAGGTCAACTGCTCCCCCAGCCACCACCAGCCGGACGACCCGATCGTCTTCCCCGGGCTGCCCGGCGCCTCGCACGACCACACGTTCCTCGGCAACAAGACCACCAACGCGAACACGACGCTGCAGTCGCTGCAGAACGCGGGCGTCGGCAACACTACGTGCCTGGCGCCGGACGACCTGTCCGCGTACTGGTTCCCGACCGTCTACAACGGGAACCAGGTGGTGCTGCCGAACTTCGCGCAGGTCGTCTACTACAAGTCCGGCATCCTCGACTACACGAAGGTCGTGCCGTTCCCGCCCGGCCTGCGCTACGTCGCCGGGAGCGTCACGGCGACGCAGGACGAGTTCCAGCACGCGCCCGGTGCGATCGAAGGCTGGGAGTGCGGGGAAAGCTTCCACAACTGGGACGTCCCGGTGCGCTGCGTCGAGGGCAGCCAGCTCAACATCCGTTACCAGGCGCCGAGCTGCTGGGACGGCGTCCACCTGGATTCGGCCGACCACAAGAGTCACATGGCGTACCCGGACCGGGCGACGCTGACGTGCCCGGGCGACCACCCGGTGGCGGTGCCGATGCTGGAGTTCAAGATGGCGTTCCCGGTGAGCGGCGACATGTCCGGCGTGCACCTGGCCAGCGGACGCGGGTACTCGTGGCACTACGACTTCTTCAACGCGTGGGACCCGCCGACCCTCGCCGCGCTGGTCACGCACTGCATCAACGGCGGCCTGCAATGCGACCCGCGCGGGTACGACCTGTACAAGCCGGACCGGGGCACCGTGCTCGGGCCGAACTACCGGCTGCCCGGCCGTCCGTGAGACGGCTGATCCTGGTGGGGGCGGCGGTGGTGGCGGCCATGGGCGGGTGCGCCACCACCGGCCCCGCCCCCACCGCCGGCCCCGCGACGCCGTCCTCTTCCTTCAACGCGACGGACGTGGCGTGGCTGCAGCTGGTGGTGCCGATGACGGAGAACGCGCTGTCGGCGGCCCGGCTGGCGCCGGATCACGCGGCGAGTCCGGCGGTCCGGGCGGCAGCGGACGCGGTCGCGGCGCCGACCGAGAAGGTGCTGGTGCGCCTGAAAGCGGCCCGCGACCGAGCGGGGTTGCCGGCATCCGACGTCCACAGTGGACATCGGATGCCGGGGATGGTCACCGCGGCGGACCTGGTGGCGTTGCGCACCGGAAGCGGCGCCGAGTTCGACCAGAGGCTGCTCGCCCTGCTGCGGGCCCACGCGGCGCAGCTGGTCGTGCTGGCGAAGGGCGAGCAGACTTCGGGCGCCGACGCGCAGACCAAACAGCTGGCCGGCGAAGTCAGTGCGGACGGCTCGAGACAGGAGCAAGTGCTGGCGAAGACCGCCTGAGCCGATCGTCCGGCAAAGTCCGTGAATGGCCCATTGAGGGACTTGAAGTCTCTCAATGGGCCATTCACGGACTTTCGACACTGCGGCCGACGCCGAACCCCACGAGCAACGGCCCGAGCCGAGCAGCAACGGATCGGGCCGTGGAGGTCACTCATCCCACAGGGTGGCCGAGCCGGGCGCCGTCGGGGCCACCACCCCACGTGGTGGCCCCGACGGCCATACCGGCTCCGCCCGCCGGCAGTCTCAATACGTCACGGTCACCGGCCCGTGCCCGCCGTGGGCCGTCACCGTCAGCGTCTGCGTGGCCGCGTCCCACTGCCAGCTCCGCGACGGCGCCCAGCCCTCGCCGACCCGCACCCGTGAAGGCGCGGACGGCACGCCCAGGAACTTCACCGTCCACTCCCGCGAAGCGACCTGGGAACGGCCCTGCGAAGGTGCCACCGTCACCGTGTGGGCTCCGCGCCGCTCGGTGTAGGTGATCCGGGTCGTCGAGCTGTGCCGCGACGACGTCCCGTCGTCCTCGTACAGCGAGAACGAACCCGGCGCGCCCGGCGCCACGGTCACCGTCACCTTGTTCAACGGGCTCTGGACGTCGTTCGGGACGTCCGCCGTCCGCGTCACCGCGATGCCGCCCGCCCGGACGAACACCGGCATCGTCCCGAGGTCCGACGTCACCTGCTGCGTCGTGCCGCCGGCGTACGCCTTGCCCGTGAAGTAGTCCGTCCACTGCCCCGGCGGGAACCAGACCGACGTCGTCGCCGAGGTCCCCGGCGAGGTCACCGGCGCCACCAGCATGTCCGGCCCGTAGAAGTACTCGCTCGACGCCGCCGCGTACGCCGCCGGCTCGTCCGGGTACTCCACGTACGTCGGCCGCACGACCGGCACGCCCGTCGTCGCCGCCTGCTGCGCCAGCGTGTAGGTGTAGGGCACCAGGTTCTCGCGCAGGTTCAGGAACTTCGTCGCCGACGCCTTCGCCGCGTCGCCGTACTGCCACGGCAGCCGGTCGCTGTGGTTGCTGTGCAGCCGGTCGATCGGCTGGAACGCGCCGAGCTGGACCCACCGCGCGTACAGGTCGTCGGGCAGCTTGACCGTCCGGTGCTGCTGCCCGCCCGAGGTGTAGGTCTCGCTGCCGGGCAGGCCGGTCGTGTCGTTGTGCCCGCCGATGTCGTGGCTGATCGGCGACAGGCCGGTCGCGGCCGACTCCGCCGGCGTGATCCCGACCTCCATCCGCAGCGTGCCCCACGTCGACGACGTGTCGCCGGTGAAGTGGACGGTGCTGCGCTTGTCGGCCCACGGTCCCGTCGGCAGCCCGACCGGGCCGCCGTACCCGCCGGCCTGCAGCGAGCCGTACGCCCGCGACGTCACGAAGCCCCGCTCGACCGCCGGCGCGGCCAGGTCGGCGTACTTCTGGTTGATCCACGAGTCCGGCGTGACGCCCGGCAGGCTCGACTTCGACGAGTCGCAGCACCAGTCGAGCCACCAGAAGTCGTTGCCCTGCTTCATCATTTCGCCGTGCAGGTCGAGGTAGGCCTTGAGCTGGTCGGGGTCGCCCCAGTCGAAGACGTAGCAGTCGGTCCCGCACCCGGACTTCGCCAGCTTGCCCTTCGCCGTCGCCTGCGCGCGGGCGAACTGCGGGTCCGAACCCATGATGCTCGGGTGGATGTTCAGGGTGTTGTGCAGGCCCTGCGACTGCGACCAGGCGAAGAAGCCCGCCGGGTCCGGGAACTTGGTCTTGTCGAACTGCCAGCCGTTCCACGTGTCCGGCGCCTTGAAGTCGGTGTCGGTCACCAGGACGTCCAGCGGCACGCCCTCGCTGCGGAACTTCGGCAGGATGTTGTCGCGGTAGTCGGCCGCGGTGCGGTCGAAGTACTCCGAGTACCAGACGCCGTACACCCACCGCGGCAGCAGCTCCGACGGCCCGGTCAGGGTCGCCAGGTCCCGCAGGCCCGCCTTGTAGTCGTGGCCGAAGGTGAAGACGTAGCCGTCCTCGTAGGGGTTCCCGCCGTGCGACGGCCGCTGCGTGACCTTGCCGGCGGCGGTGTCGTACAGGGCCGACGGTGTGTCGTCGAGCAGGTACCAGCCGTCGGAGTGCAGGAGGCCTTCGGTGAGCGACGGCGTGCCGTTGTCGCCGTTGACCCCGTCGAGACCGCGCCGGTAGCCACCGAGCGCGAGGTGCGGCGCCGGGATCGCGGCCCCGGTGCGGGTGATCGCGACCGTGTCGAGGTTGACGTGGCAGCTCGCGTCGTCCGGGCAGCCGAGGACGACGTCGTTCGTGCCGGCCTTGAGGTCGACCGGGACCGACGCGGTCCCCCAGCTGTTCCAGTCCGCGGTGGCGGGCAGCGAAAGCGTCCGGGTGACGCCGGACGCCGCGACCGTCGCGGTCCGGGTCGCGTGCACCCCGTCGCCGCCGGTGCCGTTGGCGTAGCGGACGTCCAGCTGGTACGTGCCGGCGGTCGGGACGGCCACGACGCGGTGGGTCAGCGACGAGCCGCGGTTCAGCTCGGCGACGAACCCGCGTCCGGCGTACCCGGGGTGGTCGGTCGCGACCACGGCCGAGCCGGTGCGCAGGCCGGATTCGGCCTCGCAGCTGACGTCCAGTGCGCAGCCGGTGAACGCGCGGGCCGACGCGGGCGGGAAGGCCGCTCCGGCGGGCAGCACCGCGAGCGCGTCGACGTTGACGTTGCCGGAGTCGGCCGCGGTCCGCTCGAGGCGGAGGTTGTGCCGGCCGGCGCCGAGGGTGACCGGGACCGACGCGGTGGTCCAGCTGTTCCAGTCGGCCGTCGTGGGCAGGGTGAGCTTCTGCGGCGCACCGCCGTCGACGGACACGCTCAGCGTGCGCGTGACGTGCTGGCCGTCCCCGCCGACGCCGTTGGCGAACCGGGCGGTGACGTTGTACGTCCCGGCCGCGGCGGCGAGGACGTCAGCCGTGGCGGAGGTGCCGGCGCTTTCGAAGCCGGCCAGGAAGCCCTCGCCGGTGTACCCGGGGTGGTCGGTGGCGACGCCCAGCCCGTCGGCCGTCAGGTCTTCGGCCTCGCACAGCGCGCCGACCGCGCAGGTCAGGTGGCGCCACGGGGCCGCGGTCACCGGCGCGGCACCCGCCGTGGTGCGGATCTGGAGGTTCCCGGAGTCGAACGGCCCGGAGTCCAGCCGGTAGGTCAGGGTCGTCGCGCTGGTGCGGATGGTCAGCACGCCGTTCGACGTCGTCGAGGTGTACTGCGTCGGCGTGAACGCCCCGCGGCCGACGGCGTTGAACGTGGCGGCGTCGGTGAAGCGGCCGTCGCCGGCGTACTCCGTGCGGATCAGGGTCGGGGAAAGCACCTGGAAGCGCGCGTTGCCGGCGGTGACCGTCTGCCGCGTCGCCGGTCCGGCTTCGGCCGGGGCCGAGACCGTGACGAGGGCCGCGACCACCGCCAGGGTGCTCACTAGATGGAGAGTTTGCACTGCTCTCGTCCGCACGGGCGGAACTCCGTTCCGGTCAGAGGGACCCAGCCAGTTTTACAACGTTGGAAAAGGCGTTTCCGATCTGAGCACAGCGACCGGGTGGATGTCCAGACCACTGCGGGGAACTGTCCGGACAGGTCGGTTTCTCTGCCCGCCGGGCCACGCGGGCGGAGTAGCGGTCAAGCCGAGTCGCGGACCACCAGCTCGGGGTCGAAGATCACCGACTCCGCGCGCCCGGCCGGGTCGGCCATGCGATCGAGGACCATCCGGGCCATCGCCGCGCCCATCTCCTCCACCGGCTGGCGGACCGTCGTGAGGCGGGGGCGGCAGCTCAGGGCCACCCGGCTGTCGTCGAAGCCGATCACCGCGACGTCGCCGGGGACCCGCCGGCCCGCTTCGCGCAGCACGGTCAACGCGCCGTACGCCATCAGGTCGTTGGCCACGAACAGCCCGTCCAGCGCGGGTTCTTCGGTCAGGAGCCGCTCCATCGCGCGTTCGCCGCCGTGCTCGGTGAAGTCGCCCTCGGCGACCGCCACGTACGCGTGGCCGTGGCGGGCCATCGCGTCGCGGAACCCGGCCAGCCGGTCCTGGCCCGCCGGGGTCCCCGCCGGGCCCGCGATCGTCGCCACCCGGTGGCACCCGCGCTCGACGAGCCGGTCCGCCGCGAGCCGGGCGCCGTCCTGGTGGGCGACGTCGACGTAGCTCACCGGCGCCGGCCGGCCCGGGCGCGCGAACAACGCCGTCGGGACGCCCGCGTCGGTCAGCATGCGCGGCAACGGGTCGTCCGCCGGGTGCAGTGAGATCAGCAGGACCCCGCTGACCTGCTCCTGCCGCAGCTTCGCCACGAGCTTCTCGCGCTCTTCGTCGCTGTCGACGAGCATCAGCAGCGGGTGCAGGCCCTGCGGGCGCAGGTGCGCGACGACGCCCTCGACCACCCGGCCGAAGAACGGGTCGCCGAACACCCCGCCGGTGAACGCCTCGACGTGGCGCTCCGGCTCGGACACGACCAGCGCCACCCCGCCGGTGCGGCGCGTGACCAGCGACCGGGCCGCGCGGTTCGGCACGTACCCGGTGGTGGCGATGGCGCGTTCGACGGTCTCCCGCAGCTTCGGGTCGACGTTGCGCACGCTGTTGACCACGCGGGACACCGTGGCCCGCGAGACGCCGGCGACCCGCGCGACGTCCTCCAGGGTCGGCGGCGCCGAGGGCGGGTGCGTCGTCACCCCTTCTTTGTAGCACGCTGTGAGAGCGCTCTCCCAGCCTTCGGCTCAGGACGTGCCGATGACAAATGTCATGGGCGGCCGCTGAAGGACGGCACTGCCGCCCGGACACCCCGCGCGACGAGCATTTCCCCATGACCACCACGACTCGAACCGGACCCGCCGGCTTCCGGCCGGTACTGCTGCTGACCGGCGGCTACGCCGCGCTCAGCGTCCTCACCTTGATCGCGATCGTGCTCTTCCGCGACGACCACGCGATGGTGACCGACGCGGTCTGGGTGCGCGCCACCCTCGTCGTCGCCAGCTCCCTGCTGACGTTCGCCTTCGCCCGCAGCGCGGCCCGCGGGTCGAAGAAGGGCCTGCTGAGGCTGCGGATCGTCGCCGCGGTGATGCTCGTGGCGATCGTCGTCATCGTCGCCCTGCCCGGGCTGTTCCCGCTGTGGCTGCGGATCGAGCAAGCTGTGTGCGGACTGCTCCTGCTGGGCGTCACGCTGCTCGTCAACGGCCGGCGGCCGCGGGCCCGGTAGCGTGCCGGTGATGGACAGGACGGAACCGGCCGACGTGCAGCGCTGGGTGCGCGGCTGGCGGGTGATGGTGCTCGACGCGGGCATGCTCGTCTACCCGGCGGTGACCGTGCCCGGGGCGCTGCAGCACTCGGCCGGCCACGCCGCGGTCGCGGGCTGCGTGATCGTCGCCGTCTTCGTCGGCTGCTACGTCCTCGCGGCCCGCGCCGCGGCGCAGCGGGCGCCGCGCCGGTTCTGGCCGCTCCTGGGGGTGTTGGCCGTCCTCTTCGCCGCCGCGCTCCCCTTCGCCCACGCCGAGGCGTTCTTCCTCGCCACGGTCGTCGTGTCCCTCGCCGTGCCGCGGCTGCCGCGCCATTCCGGCGCGCTCGTGGCCGTCGTCGCGCTCGCGACGCTGATCGTGCCGTGGGTGGTGTGGGACACCGCGGGGTGGACGCAGGCGGTCGCGCTCGTCTTCACGGTGCTGGTCGTCTACGCCTTCGCCGAGGCGGTCCGGGCCAACGCCGCGCTCGTCGAAGCCCGGGCCGAAGTCGCGCGCCTGGCGTCCGAGGCCGAACGCACCCGGATCGCCCGCGACCTGCACGACCTGCTCGGTCACTCGCTGACCGCGATCACCGTGAAGAGCACCCTGGCCCGGCGGCTCGTGGACGCCGACACGACCCGCGCGGGCGCGGAGATGACCGAGGTCGAGACCCTCGCCCGGCAGGCGCTGACCGACGTGCGCGCGGCGGTGTCGGGCTACCGGGACGTCACGCTCGCCGGCGAGCTCGCCCGCGGCCGCGAGCTGCTGCGCGCGTGCGGCGTCACCGCCGACCTGCCGACCGCGGCCGACGTCGTCGATCCGGCGCGGCAGGAGCTGTTCGGGTGGGTCGTTCGGGAAGGCCTGACCAACGTGGCCCGGCACGCGCGCGCGACGCGGTGCGCGGTCACGGTGACCGAGTCCACTGTGGAGGTGGTCGACGACGGCGTGGGCGGCTCCCCCGAGGAGGGCTCCGGGCTGGCCGGGCTCCGCGAACGCGTCAAGGCCGCCGGCGGGCAGTTCCGCGCCGGGCCGGTCCGGCCGCGCGGCTGGCGGCTGCGGGTGACGCTGTGACCATCCGCCTGCTGCTGGCCGACGACCAGGCCCTGGTCCGCCAAGCGCTGTGCGCGCTGCTCGCGCTGGAGGACGACTTCGAGGTGGTCGCGTCCGTCGGGCGCGGCGACGAGGTCGTCGCCGCGGCACGGGAACACCGGCCGGACGTCGCGCTGCTGGACATCGAGATGCCGGGTCTGGACGGCCTCGCGGCCGCGGCGGTGCTCGCCGCGCAGGTGCCGGACTGCCGCGTCGTCATGCTCACGACGTTCGGGCGCGCGGGTTACCTGCGCCGCGCGATGGACGCGGGCGCGGCCGGGTTCGTCGTGAAGGACGCCCCCGCCGATGTCCTGGCCGACGCGATCCGCCGTGTGCGGACCGGCGAGCGGGTGGTGGATCCGGCCCTGGCGGTGGCGACGCTCGCCGCGGGCGAGTCGCCGCTCACCGCACGGGAGCGGGACGTGCTCATCACCGCCCGGACCGGCGCCACGGTCGCCGAGATCGCGTCGCGGCTTTACCTGTCCGAAGGCACGGTCCGCAACTACGTCTCCGCGGCGATCACCAAGACCGGCGCGCGCAACCGCGTCGAGGCGGTGCGGATCGCGGACGAGCGCGGGTGGCTCTGACCGTCAGCCGAGCCGAGCTTCCGCGGCCGCCCAGTCGCCGGTGCCGGAGGGCTCGTAGCGGCGGACCTCCTGCGTCTCCCGCACCAACGCCCGCATCGCCGCCAGATCTGGGAGGTCCTCCCCCAGCGCCCGGGCCTGGACCAGCACGTTGCCCAGCGCCGCCGCCTCCACCGGGCCGGCCAGCACCGGCACCCCGCACGCGTCCGCCGTCAGCTGGCACAGCAGCTCGTTCCTCGCCCCGCCGCCGACGACGTGGACCACGTCGAACCCGCGGCCGGTCACCGAAGCCGCCGTGCGCAGGGTGCGGCGGTACGCCAACGCCAGGCTGTCCAGGATGCACCGGACCACCTCGGCCCGGGAAGACGGGGGCCGCTGGCCCGTCGCCGCGCACGCGGCCGACAGGCGAGCCGGCATGTCGCCCGGGGGGAGGAACTCGGGCGCGTCGATGTCCACCACCGCCGCCAACCCCGGCGAGGAAGCCGCCGCCGCGAGCAGGCCCGGCAGGTCCGAAGCCGACCACGTCCGCAGTGTCTCCGACAGCACCCACAGGCCCATCACGTTGCGCAGGAAGCGGATCGTGCCGTCCACGCCGCCTTCGTTCGTGAAGTTCGCGGCCAGCGCCGCGTCGCTCAGCTCGGGCGAGTCCAGCTCGAGCCCCGCCAGCGACCACGTGCCCGACGAGATGTACGCGAAGTTCGTCCCCGGGGAAGCCGGCACCGCGACCACCGCGGACGCCGTGTCGTGCGAACCCACCGCCACCACCGGCAGCCCGGACAGCTCCGGCGCGGTGCCCACCACCGTGCCCGGGTCGCGCAGCGGCGGCAGCAGCCGGGGCGGGATCCCGACCTGGGAAGCGAGGGAAGCGGCCCAGGTCCGCGCGCGCACGTCGTAGAGCTGCGTGGTCGACGCGTTCGTCCGCTCGGCGCCGATCGACCCCGTGAGCCAGTAGTTCAGCAGGTCCGGGATCAGCAGCATCGTCCGCGCCGCGTCGAGCCGGTCGCCCTCGGACACCAGCTGGTACAGCGTGTTGAACGGCAGCTGCTGCAACCCCGTGACGTCGTAGAGCTCCCGGTCCGACACCTTCGAAGCCACGGCGGCCGGGACGCCCTCGGTACGCGAGTCGCGGTAGTGGACGGGGTTGCCCAGCAGCGCGCCGCGCTCGTCCAGGAGCCCGTAGTCGACGGCCCACGCGTCGATCCCGACCCCGGCCACCGGCCCGGCTTCCCGGATCCCGGCGAGTGTTTCGCGGTACAGGCCCAGGACGTCCCAGTACAGCACCGGGCCCGCCTGGATCCCGCCGTTCGCGAACCGCCGCACCTCCTCGACGGTCAGCACCGACGGACCGGCCGTCCCCGCCATCACCCGGCCGCTGGACGCGCCGAGGTCGACGGCCGCCACCCGCTTCACGGGTTCACCACGGTCAGCTCCAGTCCGAGCAGGTCCGCGACGGCCGTCAGCTCGGCGACGCGGTGGCCGGTGCCGAGCGCCCAGTGGTGCGCGATCCCGCTGGCCGACCACGCGTCGGTCCACTCGCCCGGGTCGCACCCGAAGTCGACGCGGGAGGTCGTGTTGCCGATCCGCAGCAGCGGCCCGGGCACGACCGTGCCTTCGGACGCGACGAGCGAGAACCTGCCGTCGAGGCCCTGCGCCAGCCCGCACAGCGTCACCGGCCCGTGCTTGACGTCGAACTCCACCGACACGCCCCAGCCGCGTTTGCCGTGGTAGACGCCGAGGCCGCGCAGCAGCGGCTTGCGCGCGCTGATGCCGAGGTGCGCCGGGCCGTCGTGGCCCATCTCGACGACGTTGTCCCGGAAGTTCAGCGCCTGCAGCTCGGTGAACGAGCCGCCCGCGCCGAGCCGGTCCATCAGCAGCATGGCCAGTGACGTCCGCAGCTCGTACTCGCCGACCGCCGGGATGCCGCGGGCGGTGAGCAGCGACGCGCCGAGGATGAACCCGGCGCCGACGCGTTCGTGCGTCTCGCCGTCGAGACCCCGGTGGTAGTAGGCCAGCGAGTCCAGGGCGAAGTCGTCGACGAGCCGGTCGAGAGCCACCGAAACCCGGGCGCCCCAAGCGAAGTCTTCGTCCACGACGGACTCGTCCACAGTGAACACATCGCAGGCCAGGGCCACGCGTGCGGCGGTTTCGTCGTCGGTGACCTTCTCGACGCGCACGCGCAGGTCGTCGATCTCCAGGATCTCGACGTGCCCGCCGAGCTGCCCGGACACCAGCGTCGGGTCGGTCGAGACGTCCATCATGCCCGGGTAGAGGTGCCCGAGCAGGCCGTGGCGACCGGTCCGGAACGCCGCCCGCACCCCGGCCGCCTTGATCCACCGCTCGATCCGCGTCCAGGCCCGCGCGTCCTCGAGGTACCCGGACACCGACCGGAACTCGACACCCAGCCGCCGGAACGTGTTGGCCATCTCCGGCAGCGGACAGGCGCCGCAGTAGGCCAGCCACGCGCCGGTGTCGAAGGACTCGTGGTCCATCGCCTCGGTCGGCTGCAGGTTCAGCAGCAGCACCGGCGCGCCCGAGCGCTGCGCGACCGGCGCCAGCATGCTGGAGGTCAGGTACGTCGTCAGGAAGCCGACGATCAGGTCGCACCCGGCCACTCGCAGCTTCTCCGCCGCGACCGCGCCTTCCTGCGCGTCGGAGACGAACCCGGCGTCGACGACCTCACAGTCCATTTCGGACAGTCGCGAGGCGACGCGCCGGGCCGAGCCCTCCAGCTGCGGCAACAGCGACGGGAACTGCGGCCAGTACGCGCCGAGCCCGCCGGAGACGAGCCCGACCCGGGTCTTGCGCGGCGTGATGCGGTCGAGGGTCATCGGAACTCCTTAACGCAGGAACGCGGCGGCCACCCCGGCGTCCACCGGGACGTGCAGGCCGGTGGTGTGGGTGAGGTCGCCGCCGGTGAGGGCGAACACCGCGGCCGCGACGTGCTCGGGCAGCACCTCGCGCTTGAGGATGGTCCGCTGGGCGTAGAACTCGCCGAGCTTCGACTCCTCGACGCCGTAGACGGCGGCCCGCTGGGCACCCCAGCCGCCGGCGAAGATGCCGGAGCCCTGGACGACGCCGTCCGGGTTGACGCCGTTGACGCGGATGCCGTGGGCCCCCAGCTCGGCGGCCAGCAGCCGGACCTGGTGGGCCTGGTCGGCCTTCGCCGCGCCGTAGGCGACGTTGTTCGGGCCCGCGAACACCGAGTTCTTCGAGGAGATGTAGACGATGTCGCCGCCGATCCCCTGGTCGATCATGGCCTTCGCGCCGGCGCGCGCGACGAGGAACGAGCCCTTGGCCATGACGTCGTGCTGCAGGTCCCAGTCGCGTTCGGTGGTCTCCAGCAGCGGCTTCGAAATGGACAGCCCGGCGTTGTTGACGACCAGGTCGATCCCGCCGAAGGCCAGCACGGTCGCGTCCACCGCGGCTTGGACGGCGCCGGCGTCGGTGACGTCGGCGGTGACCGCCAGGCCGCCGATCTCCGCGGCGACTTCGGCCGCGGCGGCGGCGTTCAGGTCGGCGATCGCGACGCACGCGCCTTCCGCCGCGAGGCGCTGAGCGATGGCCTTCCCGATGCCCGACCCGGCCCCGGTCACCAGGGCGATCCGTCCGGCGAGGGGCTTCGGCTTCGGCAGCCGCTGCAGCTTCGCCTCCTCCAAAGCCCAGTACTCGATCCGGAACTTCTCGCTCTCGGCGATCGGGGCATAGGTAGAAACCGCTTCGGCGCCGCGCATCACGTTGATCGCGTTGACGTAGAACTCCCCCGCGACACGCGCGGTCTGCTTGTCCTTGCCGAAGGAGAACATGCCGACGCCGGGGACGAGCACGATCGCCGGATCGGCGCCGCGCATCGCCGGCGAATCGGCAAGAGCGTGCCGCTCGTAGTAGGCGCGGTACTCATCGCGGTACTCGGCGTGCAGCTCCTTCAGCCGCGCGACGACGTCTTCGAGCGACGCGGTCGACGGCAGGTCGACGACCAGCGGGCGGACCTTGGTGCGCAGGAAGTGGTCCGGGCACGACGTGCCGAGGGCCGCCAAGGCCGCGAGCTTCTCGCGTGCCAGGAACTCCAGGACGACGTCGCTGTCGGTGTAGTGCCCGACCTGCCGCTGGTCGGTCGAGGCCAGCCCGCGGATCACCGGCGCCAGCGCTGCCGCACGCGCGCGCCGCTCGGTGTCGGGGAGCGCTTCGAAGCCCGGGACGACCGGTCCGAACGGCTCCGCGGCCCCGCGCGAGGCGAGGAACGCTTCAGCGGTCCGGATGATGTCGAGCGAGTTCCGCTCGCACTCTTCCGAGGTCGCACCCCACGCCGTGATGCCGTGCCCGCCGAGGATGACGCCGATCGCCTGCGGGTTGGCCGCCTTGACCGCGGCGATGTCCAGGCCGAGCTGGAACCCGGGCCGTCGCCAGTCGACCCACGCGACGCGGTCGCCGAAGCACTCCTTCGTCAGTGCCGCGCCGTCGGCCGCCGTCGCCAGGGCGATTCCGGAGTCCGGGTGCAGGTGGTCGACGTGCGGAGCTTCGACCAGGCCGTGCATCGCGGTGTCGATCGACGGCGCCGCGCCGCCGCGGCCGTGCAGGCAGTAGTCGAACGCGGCGACCATCTCGTCCTCGCGCTCGACGCCCGGGTAGACGTCCACCAGGGACCGCAACCGGTCCAGCCGCAGCACCGCGAGCCCGGCCTCCTTCAGCGTGCCGAGGTCGCCGCCGGACCCCTTGACCCACAGCACCTCCGTCGGCGCGCCGGTCACCGGGTCGGTGACGGCGCCCTTGGCGGAGGTGTTGCCGCCGGCGTAGTTGGTGTTGCGCGGGTCGGCCCCGAGCGCGTTGCTGCGCGCGATGAGCTGCTCCGGCACCGTCATGCTCATGCTCCCCATCCGGCCTGCGTGCCGCCGGCGCGCTCGGCCACGATCTGCTCCTGGTACCCGCTGCGGTGGTAGGCCGCGACCGGGTCCGGGTCGAGCCCGGAGTCCTCGCGCAGCTCGGCCAGCAGCGGCCGGACGTCGGTGTTGTAGGCGTCCATCACCACGGCGTTCGCGGCGAGCACGTCCCCCGCCTGCTGGGCGGCACGCAGCGCGGTCCGGTCGACGAGCAGCGCCTTGGCCGTGGCCTCCTGGACGTTCATCACCGACCGGATGATCGCCGGGATCTTGGCCTCGATGTTGTGGCACTGGTCGAGCATGAACGCGATGCCGTACGCCGGGTCGAGCGCGTCGCCGCGGACGATCTCGTACATGATCCGGAACAGCTGGAACGGGTCCGCGGCCCCGACCATGAGGTCGTCGTCGGCGTAGAAACGCGAGTTGAAGTCGAACGCGCCGAGTTTCCCGGCCCGCAGCAGGAACGCGACGATGAACTCGATGTTCGTGCCGGGGGCGTGGTGGCCGGTGTCGATGCACACCGTCGCCCGCTCCCCCAGCTCGATGCAGTGCGCGTACGACGTACCCCAGTCCGGGACGTCGGTGGCGTAGAAGGCCGGCTCGAAGAGCTTGTACTCCAGCAGCATCCGCTGGTTCTCGCCGAGCCGGTCGTAGGTCTCCTTCAGCGCCTCGGCCAGCCGGTCCTGGCGGTCCCGGAGGTCGTCCTGGCCCGGGTAGTTGATGCCGTCGGAGAACCACAGCTTGAGGTCGCGCGAGCCCGTCGCGTCCATGATGGAGATGGCTTCCAGGAGGTGATCGGTCGCCTTGCGGCGGATCCCGGCGTCGGGGTTGGTGACCGAGCCGAGCTTGTAGTCCTCGTCCTGGAAGACGTTGGTGTTGATCGCGCCGATTTCGACGCCGGCGTCCCGCGCGAACGCCGTCAGGGCGCCGTAGTCGTCGACGCGGTCCCACGGGATGTGCAGCGCGACGCTCGGCGCGACCCCGGTGAACCGGTGCACGATCGCCGCGTCGGCGAGCTTCTCCTCGGGCGTCCGGGGGACGCCGGGTTGCGGGAACACCTTGAACCGGGTACCCGAGTTCGCGTACGCCCACGACGGCGTTTCGATGCGCTGGGCCCGCAGGGCCTGTTTCACGGCCGTCAAGTCGCCCACGGCGATCACTGTCCTTCCGCGACGGTGGGGGGTTCGAGGTGGAAGACCTCTGCTACGAGCTGGAAGCCTTCGTCGGGCGGGCCACCGTCGAGTCCGGTGAAGAACTCCGCCATCTCCGCCTGCCAGCGGGTGTTGACCTCGGTTTCGGCCATGGCGGCCTGCGCGGCGTCGAGGTCGTCGGCCTCGACGTAACCGATCAGGAGGCCGTCTTCCCGCAGGAAGAGCGAGTAGTTGCGCCAGCCGGTGTCGAGCAGGGCCTGCCGCATCTCGGGCCACACCGCGCGGTGCCGCTCGGCGTACTCGGCCGCGCGGTCGGGCTTCACCTGGAGGCAGAAGCAGTAACGGGGCACTGTCCGTCCTTAGTGGACTCGGTGGCCGGGTGCGGGGCGGCGATCCGCACCCGGCCACCGAAAACCGTCAGAAGTTGAACTTGTCGATGTTGTTCGCGTCGAACGTCGTCGGCGGGCCGAGGACGATCTCGCCGCTCGCGCCGATCTTGTAGTCGCCGAGCTTGCCCGCCTTGAACGACTCGCCTTCCTTGCCCGAGATCTGGCCGGAGGACAGCGCGACGCCCGCGTAGGCGGCGAGGTAGCCGATGTCGGCCGGGTTCCACAACGCGAACTGCTTGACCGTGCCGTCCTTGACGAAGGCGCGCATCTGGTTAGGCGTGCCGAGGCCGGTCACCGCGACCTTGCCCTTGTAGCTCGACGAGCTGACGTAGCGCGCGGCGGCCGCGATGCCCACGGTGGTCGGCGAGACGATCACCTTCAGGTTCGGGAACGACTGCAGCAGACCCTGGGCCTCCTGGAACGACTTCTGGTCGTCGTCGTTGCCGTAGGCGACCTTGTCCAGCTTGATGTTCGCGTACTCCGGCTTCGCCAGCTCCTTCTTGAGCACCTCGATCCAGGCGTTCTGGTTCGTGGCGTTCGGCGTCGCGGACAGGACCGCGATCTCGCCGGACCCGCCGGAGAGGTCCTTGGCCTGCTTGGCCAGCGCCTCGCCGATGCCCTGGGTGGTGGCCTGGTTGATGAAGACGTCGCGGCAGTCCTTGGCGGCGTCGGAGTCGAACGCGACGACCTTGATGCCGGCGCTGCGGGCCTGGTTGAGCGACGGGCAGACGGCGTTCGGGTCGTTCGCGGCGATGCCGATCACGTCCTGCTGCTGCTGGATCAGCGTGTTGATGTAGCTGACCTGCGACGACGCGCTGGCGTCGTTCGGCCCGACGAGCTTGTACTCGCCCTTCAGCTCGCCGAGGGCCGCCTTGCCGCCGCTGACCTCGATGTCGCTGTAGGGGTTGTTGAGCTGCTTGGGCAGGAAGGCCATCTTGACGCCTTCCTTGGCCGCGGCGTTGGGGTTCGCCGAGGCGGACGGCTGCTGCGCGCCGGAGCCGCTGCTGTCGTCCTTGGTGGTGCCGCCGCAGGCGGCCAGCACGAGCACCAGCCCGGCCGACACTGCGCCGGTGAGGAACCGTCGGGACATCTTTGTCACCTTTCTGGGGATACCGGAGCACTCGTTCGGTTCCGGCGCCGGAGCACCGTACGGGCCGAGGACACGATGTTGGGCAGCAGGACCGACACGATGAGGAGCACGCCGGTCACGATGTTGAGGGCTTCGTTCGAGACGTCCTGCAGACGCAGCGCGTTCTGCAGGGTCGCCAGCAGGACCACTCCGGCGAGCACGCCGGGGAGCGTGCCCTTGCCGCCGAAGATGGACACGCCGCCGAGCAGCACGGCGGCCACGACGGCCAGTTCGATGCCGAAGCCGTTGTCGGCGCGGGCGCTGGAGTAGCGCAGGGTCCACAGGATCCCGGCGAGCCCGGCGACCGCGCCGCTCACGACGTACAGCCAGAACTTGAGCCGCCCGGTCCGGATCCCGGCGAACCGGGCCGCCTGCTCCCCCGCGCCGGCCGCGAAGACCCCGCGGCCGATCGGGGTCGCGTGCAGCACGACGCCGAAGATCAGGGCCACCACGAGCAGCGGCACGAGCACGTTCGGGATCGGGCCGTCCCCGATCGTCCCGGTGACCCAGGTCGTGTAGGCACGCGGGAAGTCGGCCACCGCGCCGTCACCGAGCACGACGAACGCCAGGCCCCGGTACAACGCGAGCGTGCCGATCGTGACGGCCAGGGACGGCAGCTTCAGCACGGTGACGAAGAAGCCGTTCAGCGCCCCGAGGACCGCGCCGAGCGCGATGCAGAGCGGGATGATCGTCTCGATCGAAAGGCCCGCGTCCCACAGCGAGCCCATCACCGCGGACGTCAGCCCGAGCGTGCTCGCCACCGACAGGTCGATCTCGCCGGTGACGATGATGAACGTCATCGGCAGCGCGACCAGGGCGATCGGCAGCAGGTCGAGCAGCAGGAAGGTGAAGTTGCGGCTGGTGCCGAAGTTGTCGACGGCCCCGGAAGCGATGATCAGGACGATGACCGTCACCAGGACAACGGCGGCGTCCCAGCTCAGCAGCCGGCCGAGCCGGTTCCCCTGGTCAGACATGGGAGTCCCTCTTCTTCAGTGCCTTGGCGACCCGGACCGCGACGAGCCGGTCGGCGCCGATGGCGAGCAGGATCAGCGCGCCGACGATCGCCTGCTGCCAGAACTGGTTGATGTCGAGCACGGCCAGGGCGCTGCCGATGACCGTCAGCAGCAGCGCGCCGAGGCCCGCGCCCCAGACCGAGCCGCTGCCGCCGAACACCGCGACCCCGCCGACGACGGCCGCGGCGACGACGTTCAGCTCGTAGCCGGTGCCGGCGGCCGCGTCCACGGTGCCGAACCGGGCGGCGAACAGGACCCCGGCGAGTCCGGCCAGCGCCCCGCTGACCAGGAAGGCCGCGGTGGTGTTGCGCCCGACCCGGATGCCGGCGAGCTGCGCGGCCTGCGGGCTCGACCCCATCGCGTACAGCTCGCGGCCCGGCGGGTAGCTGCGGAGCACGATCCCGGCGACGACCAGGACGAGCACCGCGATGAGCACCAGCCACGGCACCCCGAGCACGGACGCGGTGCCGAAGTCCAGGAAGGACGCGGGCAGCTTGTCGGCGTTGATCTGCTGGCCGCCCGCCCAGAAGTAGCTGACGCCGCGGTAGGCGTAGAGCGTGCCGAGCGTGACGACCAGCGCGGGCACCTGGCCGAACCGGACCAACGCGCCGTTGACGAGCCCGCACACCGCGCCGACGCCGAGGCCGGCCAGCAGGGCGACGATCACCGGCAGACCCGGGTTGTCGCGCATCAGCGAGCCGACGGCGAAGGCGGCGAGGCCGAGCACCGAACCGACGGACAGGTCGATGTTGCGGGTGATCATCACGATCGCCTGCCCGACGGCGAGCACCGCCAGGATCGCGGTCCCCAGCAGGATGTCGCGGATGCTCTGCCCGGACAGGAACCGGGAGTTCTGCGTCGCGGTGAACGCGACCAGCACGATCAGGGCGAGGACGATGCCGGATTCGCGGGCCTTGAAGACGTTCGCGGTCCACGACCGTCCGGTGTGGACAGCGGGTTCCCCGGTCACGGGGGCCTCCTTGGTGACGGTCACGCGGCGGCTCCCTGGCCCATCGCCGCGAACATGACGGCGTCTTCGGTCGCGTCGGCGCGCGACAGCTCGGCGACGAGCCGGCCCTCCCGCATCACGAGCACGCGGTCGGCCATGCCGAGCACCTCCGGCAGCTCCGAGGACACCATGACGATCGCGACGCCTTCCGCCGCGAGCGCCGACATCAGCCGGTGCACCTCGGCCTTCGTGCCGACGTCGATCCCGCGCGTCGGCTCGTCGACGATCAGCACCTTCGGCGCCATCGCGAGCCACTTGGCCAGCACGACCTTCTGCTGGTTGCCGCCCGAGAGCGTGCCGACGGGGTCGCCGAGGCGGCGGTACTTGGTGCGCAGGCGCTCGGTCCAGTGCCGGGCCTCCTGCCGCTCGCTCGCGCCGGTCAGGAAGCCGAGCTTCGAGAGCGCGCGGGACCGCGGCAGCGTCACGTTCCGCTCGATCGAGAGGTCCATGATCAGGCCCTGCTGACGCCGGTCTTCGGGGACCAGCGCCATCCCGGCGGCCATGGCGGCCCGCGACGAGTGCGCCTTGAGCTTCTTACCGCTGATCTTCACAACTCCGGCGTCGCGCTCGTCGACGCCGAAGACGGCCTGGACGACCTCCGAGCGCCCGGAGCCGACGAGCCCGGCGAACGCGACGATCTCCCCCGCGCGCACCGAGAACGAGATGTCGCGGAAGACGCCTTCCCGGGTCAGCCCTTCGACTTCGAGGACCACGGCGCCCGGTGTGACGTCCTGCTTGGGGAACAGCGCGTCCAGGTCCCGGCCGACCATGCGCTTCACCATGTCGTCGACCGTGACGTCTTCGAGGAGGTCGGTGGAGACGTGCTTGCCGTCGCGCATGATCGTCACGCGCTGGCAGAGCTCGGTGATCTCCTCGAAGCGGTGCGAGATGAACATGATCGCCGCGCCTTCTTCGCGCAGCGCCCGCGCGACGCCGAACAGCCGATCGACCTCGACGCGGCTCAGCGCGGCGGTCGGCTCGTCCATCACCAGCACGCGGGCGTCGGCGCTGAGCGCCTTGGCGATCTCCACGATCTGCTGGTCGGCGATCGACAGCCCGCGCGCCGGGCGGGCCGGGTCGATCCGGACGCCGAGGCGGGTGAAGAGCCGCTCGGCCTCGGCGCGGATGGCCGCCCGGTCGATGCGGCCGAGACTCTTGCGCGGGTGGCGGCCCATCACGATGTTCTCCGCGACCGACAGGTCGGGGAACAGCGTCGGTTCCTGGTAGATCACCGCGATGCCGGCGGCCTTCGCGTCGGCCGGCGAGCCGAACTCCACCGGCCGCCCGTCCAGCAGCAGCGTGCCGTCGTCGGGCTTGTGCACCCCGGCGAGCATCTTCACGATCGTGGACTTGCCGGCACCGTTTTCGCCGACGAGCGCGTGGGCCTCGCCGGGGTACAGGCCGAAGCTCACCCCGGCGACCGCCGCGACGGCGCCGAACGACTTCGTCACCTCGCGCACCTCCAGCAGAGGCGGCCGGTCCGAGTCCTGCCGCGTCATCGCGACCTCCGGATTGAAAGGTTTCATAAATCTGGTGCGGTGACGCTACTATGCGAGCGAACGGCAAGTCAATGAAACCGCTGAACCGTGGCCGAACGGCTTCACGGCCGGACTGTTCGTGGTGATGTTACGTTTCAACGAGGGGGTTCCATGACGGTTCAGGAGTCCGGCGCCGAACCGAGGTCGGCGGGCATGAAGGACGTCGCCGCGGCCGCCGGCGTCTCCCTCGGCACGGTGTCGAACGTGCTCAACCGGCCCGACCGGGTCAGCCCCGCAACGCGCGCGAAGGTCGAGGCCGCGATGGCCGAGCTCCGGTTCGTGCGCAACGAGTCCGCGCGGCAGCTGCGGGCCGGGCGCAGCCGCGTGCTCGCGTACGTGATGCTCGACGGCAGCAACCCGTTCTTCACCGACGTCGCGGCCGGCATGGAAGACGCTGCGGACGACGCGGAGGACGGCGGCCTCTCCTTGTTCCTCTGCAACAGCGCCCACCAGCCCGCGCGGGAGGCGGCCTACCTCGGCCGCCTCGAACAGCAGCGGGTGCAGGGCATCCTCATCACGCCGGTCGACCCGGACGCCCCGCTGCTGCACGAGATCGCGCACCGCGGCACGCCGGTGGTGGTCGTCGACCGGACCCCCGGCGGCACCGCCCACTGCTCGGTCGCGGTCGACGACGTCTACGGCGGCGAGATCGCCGTGCGGCACCTGATCGAGCAGGGCCACGACCGGATCGCGTTCATCGGCAACCACACCGCGGTCGGGCAGGTCCGCGACCGGCGGCTGGGTGCGTTGCGGGCGCTTCGCGCGGCCGGGCTCGATCCCGATCACCTCGTCGACCTCACGACGACCGCCCTGACCGTGGCCGACGGCCGCGGCGCGGGCGAGCGGCTGGCGGGGCTGCCCGCGTCGGTCCGCCCGACCGCGGCGTTCTGCGCCAACGACCTGGTCGCCCTCGGCCTGCTGCAGACGTGCGCGAACCTCCGCATGCGCGTCCCGGAGGACCTGGCGATCGTGGGCTACGACGACATCGAGTTCGCGGCGGCGGCCGCGGTCCCGCTGACGTCGGTCCGCCAGCCCCGGCGCCGCCTGGGCCGCACCGCGGCGGAGCTGCTGCTGGCGGAGTCCGAACCGGGCCACGAGCACCGGCAGGTCGTCTTCACCCCCGAGCTGGTGGTTCGCGCTTCGACGCTGCGCTGAGCCAACCCTTTGCTCGCTTGTCACGTCTAAGCGGTGGGGAGCGATTACCGGGTGAGGCAGCGAGCGGAGGTCGTCGATGGCCGGCAGCGATGCGCGCCTGACGCGGCGCGGGTTCCTCGCCGCGGGCGGGGCCGCGCTGCTCGGGGTGGCCGCCGTCGGCACCGTCGCCGGGTCGGCCGGGCTCGGCGAGCCGGATCCGGATGCCGTGCGGCTGGGCGATTTCTGGCTGTTCGGGCGGTACGAGGACGGCTGCACGGACCTCGGGTTCGACGAGGTCGACCTTTCGCCGGTGCAGCTCCCCCACTGCGTGACGCCGCTTTCGTGGACGGGCTGGCAGCCGTCGTCGTGGCAGGACCGGTGGATCTACCGCAAGCACTTCACCGTGACCGCGGCGATGACGGCCGAGCGAGTGCGGGCCCGGTTCGACGGCGTCATGACGAACGCGGCCGTGTACCTCAACGGCGCCCTCGTCGCGACCCACGAAGGCGGCTACCTGCCCTTCGAGGTCGAGCTGCCGCAGGTGACGGTGGGCGACAACGTCCTCGCCGTGGTCGTCGACGGGCGCTGGCAGCTCGACGTCCCGCCCAACCTGCCGAGCGCCGCCGGGCCGTCGGTGATCGACTTCTACCAGCCGGCCGGCATCTACCGGCCGGCCTCGATCGGCACGGTGCCGCGGACCCGGCTGGCCGACGTCTTCGCCCGCCCGGTCGACGTCCTCGGTCCCGATCGGTCGCTGCACCTGACGTGCGAACTGGACACGACCGTCGCGATCGGACAGCCGTTGCAGGTGACCGCTTCGGTCCGGCAGGCCGGCCGGGAGCTGGCCCGCGGCAGTGCCGGCGTCGCGCCGATGCCGGTCGGCACCCGGACCGTCGAGTTCGACGTCGGCGGGCTGGGCGCGGTCCGGCTGTGGGACGTCGACGACCCGGCGCTGTGCGACGTCGTGGTGAGCGTCCGGTCCGGGCCGCGGGTGCTCGACCAGCAGGTCGTGCGGATCGGGTTCCGCGAAGCCGCGTTCACCCCGGACGGCTTCTTCCTCAACGGGCGGCGGCTCAAGCTGTTCGGCCTCAACCGGCACCAGTGGTACCCGTTCGCGGGCGGGGCGATGCCGGACCGCGTGCAGCGGCGGGACGCCGAGATCCTGCGGCGCGAGCTGAACTGCACGATGGTCCGCTGCTCGCACTACCCGCAGTCGAGCGCGTTCCTCGATGCCTGCGACGAGCTGGGCCTGCTGGTGTGGGAGGAGATCCCCGGCTGGGGCCGGATCGGGGACGCCGCCTGGCAGCAGCAGAACTTCCGGGACGTCTCGGGCATGATCACCCGCGACCGCAACCACCCCAGCATCATCGTGTGGGGCACCCGCGTGAACGAGGCCAACGGCACGACCGCGATGTACGGCCGGACCGGGCGGCTCGCGCGCAAGCTCGATCCGTCCCGGCCGACGAGCGGCGCGCTGGCCAGTTCCACCGGCGCGCGGTTCGCCGGCAGCGACGTCGAGGTCCTGGCCTACAACGACTACACCGCCCGCCGCGGCGCCCCTTTTCAGCTGCGCCCGCCGCGCGCGGGGGTCCCGTACCTGGTCACCGAGACGATCGGGACCCTGTCCGGCGTCCGCGCCTACCGCCGGATCGATCCGCCCGCCACCCAGCAGCTGCAGGCGGAGCTGCACGCGAAGGCCCACGACCTCGCCGCGGCCGACGATCGCTATTGCGGGCTGCTCGCGTGGTGCGCGTTCGACTACCCGTCGGGCTGGCAGCGGTCGATCGGCGGGTCGAAGTTCGCCGGCGTCTCGGACTTCTTCCGGATCCCCAAGCCCGCGGCGGCGTTCTACGCGTCGCAAGGCGACCCGCGGGCGCGGGCGGTCGTCGAGCCCGGCTTCGCCTGGGACTTCACCGCGTCCCCGGCCGGACCTGGCCGGGCGGCGACGATCTGGTCCAACTGCGACCGGCTCCTGCTGTTCCTCGACGACCGGCCCGTCGGTGAGGCGCGCAGCCGTCGCGCGGACTTCCCGCACTTGCGGTACCCGGGGTTCGCGGCCGACCTGACGGTGCCGCGCGGGCGGCGTCCCCAGCTGCGCGTCGACGGCTACCTCGGCGACCGGCTGGTGGTGTCCCGGCGGTTCAGCGGCGACCGGCGCCGCGACGTGCTGGGCTGCGTCCCCGACGACCCGCAGCTGCGCGCGGACGGCGGCGACGCGACCCGGGTGGTCGTGTCGGCTCTGGACCGCTTCGGGACGGTGCGCGCGGGAGCGACCGGGAAGGTGACGCTGGCGCTGACCGGCCCGGGCGAGCTGGTCGGCGACCCGACGATGGACCTGGGCGCGACGGGCGGCGCGGCCGCGGTGTGGCTGCGGCCGTTCGCGGGCCCACCGGGGACGCTGACGCTGACCGCCCGCCACGACACGCTGGGCACGGCGACCGCGACGGTCACGACGACCGCGAGCGGCTCGGAAGGTGGAGGGCGAACATGACCGGCGAGGGCCCGGGCATCGCCGGCGACCATCGTGGCCGGAGGCTCGCGGCGGCTTCCCCGCCCACCGCACGGCGCCACACGTCTCCGACCGGCCGGAAGGTCGCGGCCGCGGCTCCCACCGGCCACGGCACCCCGCGGATCGCGCCCGCGCGGTCACCCCTTGCCGGTGAGCACCTCGGCCAGCACCGCCGCCTGGCTGATCGACGGCGACGCGCTCGCCGTCAGCAACGTCACCGGGCCACCCTCCGCCAGCTCCCGCAGCCGCTCCAAGGCCGCTGCCCGCTCCGGCTCCCGCAGCTCCGCGCGGTACCGCTCGGCGAACTCCGCGAACCGCTCGGGGTCGTGGCCGTACCAGGTGCGCAGGTCGTCGGACGGCGCCAGCCCGCGGTACCAGCCGTCCAGGACCACCGCTGTGCGGGCGGTGCCGCGCGGCCAGAGCCGTTCCACGAGCACCCGGACGCCGTCGGCCGGCCCGGCCGGGTCGGCCAGGCGCGCCACCCGGACGACCGTCGGCTGCATGCGCGCATTCTGCGGCGCGCCCGCCCACCCCGCCACTCCGGAAGGCTGCCGCCGTGCGCAACCGCGTGACCCCGGCCGGCGACATCGTCGACGTCCCGCTGCGCGGCGCCTGGACCGGCAACCGCGGCGTCCTGCACCGCGGCCACGAGATCGTCCGCTTCCACGGCGGCGACCTGTGGATCACCTGCGCCCTCGCCTTCCGGGACCGGTGGCGCGAGCAGTGGCTGCCGAACCGGTACACCCACCTGTACTTCCACGACGAAGCCGTCTCGTTCGCCGCCGGGCACCGGCCCTGCGGCGAGTGCCGCCACCCCGCGTACACCGCCTACCGCGACGCGTGGCCCGGTACGCCGTCGGCCACCGCGATGAACCGGCGGCTGCACTCCGAACGCCTGGTCCGCGGCACCCACGACCGCCGGCTGCACGACCTGCGCTGGGCCGACCTCCCGGACGGCGTCTTCGTGCTCCGCGACCGGCACCCGGAACTCGTCGTCGACGGGCACCTCACCACCTGGACGACCGCGGGCTACGGCCGGAAACAGCCGCTGCCCACGGCAGGGACCGTCCCGGTCCTGACCCCGCCGGTCACGATCGCCGTCCTGCGGGCCGGCTACCCCGTGCAGATCGACGACAGCGCCCGCTGAACGCACGAAGGGCCACCACGGCGACCGGGGGGTGGGAGGTCGCCGGGGGTGGCCCTCGGCGAGGCGGCGGCAAAGCCGGCCGCCCAGTCCGGCACCGGCCTCTCGAGAAGCGAGCGGCCCAAGTGCTCGCGAAGCTGCCCGGCTGACGATCGCACCCGCTCTTGCAAGTCAGCCCATCGCGATCGAGACTGCCGGGATGGATCAGCACCTCGTCGACCGCGCCCGGCAGCACTCGCTCGGTGATCTGCTCCGCCGGACCGCCTTGCGGGTGCCGGGCAAGCTCGCCGTCGTCGACGGCGACACCAAGCTCACCTTCGCCGAGTTCGAAGCCGCCGCCAACCGGTGCGCCCACGCCCTGGCCGAAAAGGGCCTCCGCAAGGGTGACCGGCTCGCGCTGCTGAGCCACAACTCCTGGCAGTACGGCGTCCTCGCCTTCGCCACCGCCAAGCTCGGCGTCCTCCTCGTGCCGGTCAACTTCATGCTCGGCGCCGACGAGATCGCCTACATTCTGCGGCACGCGGAAGTCAAAGCGTTCATCGCCGAGGACGCCCTCGAACCGACCGCCGCCCAAGCCCTCGAGCTGGCGGAGCTGAGCGACGTCGTCCGCGGCCGGATCCCGCAGAGCGGCGGCGGCGACTGGGAGGACATCGGCACCTGGCTGTCCGAAGGGGACGCCGAGGCCCCGGACGTCCTCGTCGCCGACGACGACCCGCTGCGGATCATGTACACCTCCGGCACCGAGTCGCGGCCCAAGGGCGTCCTGCTGTCGAGCCGCTCGCTCATCGCGCAGTACGTGTCGTGCGTGATCGACGGCGGCATGGGTCCCGACGACGTCGAGGTCCATGCGCTGCCGCTCTACCACTGCGCCCAGCTGGACTGCTTCTTCTCCGTCGACGTCTACCTCGGCGCGACCAGCGTGATCCTGCCCGGCCCGGACCCCGCCGCGCTGCTGGCCGCCGTCGAGCGGGAGCGCGCCACGAAGCTGTTCGCGCCGCCGACGGTGTGGATCTCCCTGCTGCGCCACGAAAACTTCGACCGGACCGACCTCTCCAGCCTGCGAAAGGGTTACTACGGCGCGTCCGCGATGCCGGTCGAGGTGCTGCGCGAGCTGCGCCGCCGGCTGCCCGACGTCGAGCTGTGGAACTTCTACGGCCAGACGGAGATGGCGCCGCTGGCCACGATCCTGCGTCCGCACGAACAGCTCGACCGCGCCGGCTCGGCGGGGCGGCCCTCCCTCAACGTCGAGACGCGCATCGTCGACGACGAGGACAACCCCGTGGCGCCGGGAAAGGTCGGCGAGATCGTGCACCGCAGCCCGCACGCCACCCTCGGCTACTACCGCGACGAGGCCAAGACCGCCGAGGCGTTCCGCGCCGGCTGGTTCCACTCCGGCGACCTCGGCGTCGTCGACGAGGACGGCTACCTGTCCGTCGTGGACCGAAAGAAGGACATGATCAAGACCGGCGGCGAGAACGTCGCGAGCCGCGAAGTCGAGGAGGCACTGTACCTGCTCGACGGCGTCGCCGAAGTCGCCGTCTTCGGGATCGGCCATCCACACTGGATCGAGGCGGTGACCGCGGTCGTCGTACCGCGCGAAGGCGTCACCCTCGACTCTGCGCAAGTGGTCGACCACGCAAAGGCACACCTCGCCGGTTACAAATGTCCCAAGTACGTCGTGTTCGCGGACCGCCTTCCCAAGAATCCCAGCGGAAAGATCGTCAAGCGGGAATTGCGGGAACGACACAAAGGACTCGCGACCGAGGGCTGAGCCACCGAAAACTCCTTGCGTGACACGGAAGACCACGGATACCGTCGGGTCACCGCCGCTGCTTTCCGAGGAACGCGGGACGTGCGTCCCACCAGGGCCGACCGGCCCGGAAACGAGATAGCCAAAAGCCATGGCGCGCGGCGTCCGTCGGGTCTAGTAATGAGGCCGTTCCTCTTTCCCGAACCCCGAAAGGATCTTCCTGTGTCCGTTTTCCTCGCCGTCCTGCTCGCCTTGGGCGCCGGGCTGTTCGTCGGCAGCCGCGTCCACAGCGCCCGCGAGGCCCGCTCCAACTACTCCGCCTACCGGGCCCGCACCGCCAAGGGGTTCGGGGAGATGATCCGGTCCGCGGTGTCCGCTCTGGTCGCGGTGGCCGGGGCCCTGGTGCTGCTCTTCATCCTGCTCAACGTGCTCCAGCAGGCCTGATCGCGGAACCCGACTCATGGCGGGTTGTTGCCGCCCCGGCGGCAGCGCACGCTTTCTCGTGGCCCCGACCGGCGGGGCCGGGAAAGGACTCCCCCATGAGATCGAGGGTGCTTTCTGCTGCGCTCAGTGCCGCTGTCGGCCTGCTGGGCACAGTCGTCGTCGCCGCGCCGGCCGAGGCCGCCGCGGTCTGCGGTGACCAGGTCGTCGGCAACGGCGGATTCGAGAGCGGTACCGCCCCGTGGACGCAGAGCAGTGGCGTGATCTCCGCCGCCACCACGGCGGAGCCCGCGCACGGCGGGACGATGGACGCCTGGCTGGACGGCTACGGCAGCACGCACACCGACACCATCTCCCAGGCGCTGACGCTCCCGGCCGGCTGCGCTTCGGCGTCGCTGTCGTGGTGGGCGCACGTCGACACCAAAGAGACGACGACCTCCACCGCCTACGACAAGCTGACGGTGCAGGCGGGTTCCGACACCCTCGCGAGCTACACGAACCTCGACAAGAACACCGGGTACGTCCAGCGCACCGTCGACGTGTCGCGCTACCTGGGCCAGACCGTCACGCTCAAGATCACCGGCACCGAGGACTCGAGCCTCGCCACCAACTTCCTCCTCGACGACTTCTCGCTGACCACGACGGGCACGAGCAACCCGCAGTCGCCGGTCGTGACGTCGCCGGGCGCGCAGTCGAGCGCCGTCGGCCAGGCCGTGTCGGTGCAGGTCCAGGCCACCGACCCGCAGAACGACGCGCTGACCTACACCGCGACCGGCCTGCCCGCCGGGCTGGCGATCGGCGCGGGCACGGGCAAGATCACCGGCACGCCGACGACCGCCGGGACGTCGTCGGTGACCGTCACGGCCAAGGACCCGGCCGGCAACAGCGGCAGCGCCACCTTCGCCTGGACGATCACCGCGGCGCCCGCGGACTCCACGCGCACGCCCATCAACCCCGCCTACACGGTGAACCTCACCTCGAACAGCTCCGGCACCACCTGGACCGGCCACCAGAGCGTGAGCTTCACCAACGGCTCGGCGACCGCGCTGCCCGAGGTCTACCTGCGGCTGTGGGACAACTACCACGGCAGCTGCCCCTCGACGCCGATCACGGTCACGAACGTCACCGGCGGCACGGCGTCCGCGCTGAGCGTCAACTGCACCGCCCTGAAGATCACGCTGCCGAGCCCGCTGGCCCAGGGCCAGTCGGCGACCATCGGGTTCGACCTGGGCATCGTCGTGCCGAGCGGCGCCGACCGGTTCGGCCACGACGGCGCCTACAACATGATCGGCAACGCGCTGCCGGTGCTCGCGGTCCGCGACGGCGCGGGCTGGCACCTCGACCCCTACACCAACAACGGCGAGTCGTTCTACAGCCTGATCAGCGACTTCGACGTCACCCTCGTGCACCCGACGTCGCTGCTGACCCCGGCCACCGGCTCGTCGACCGAGACGACCAGCGGCACCACGACCACCACGCACGCCACGGCGTCCAAGGTGCGTGACTTCGCGTGGGCGTCCGGGCCGTTCGCGAAGATCTCCACGACGTCCGGCAAGGGCGTGCGGGTCAACGTCTACTCGGTCAGCGGGATCTCCACCAGCAGCGCCAACCAGATGCTGAGCCTGGCCGCCGACTCCATCGACGTCCACTCGGGCCGCTTCGGCGACTACCCGTACGGCGAGGTGGACGTGGTGCTGGACAACAACTTCTGGTTCGGCGGCATGGAGTACCCGGGCTTCGTGATGGACCTCGTGTCGACCACGGCGCTCCCGCACGAGCTGGCGCACCAGTGGTTCTACGGGATCGTCGGCGACGACGAGTACACCTCCCCGTGGCTCGACGAGAGCTTCACCGACTACGCCACCGACCTCTACCGCGGGATCACCGGCAGCGGCTGCGGCATCACCTGGCAGTCGAGCGCGGAGAAGCTGACCAACTCGATGGCCTACTGGGACGCGCATTCGTCCCGGTACTCGACGGTGGTCTACAACTACGGCAAGTGCACGCTGCACGACCTGCGGCGCACCATCGGCGACACGGCGATGGCGAACCTGCTGAAGTCGTACGCGCAGTCGCACTGGTACGGCGTGTCGACGACGGCCGAGTTCAAGGCCGCGGCGCAGGCGGCGGCCGGGTCGACCGACTTGACGTCGTTCTGGGCCTCGCACCGGGTGGAAGGCTGATAATCGAGTTTCGGTCCCCGTCCGTGTCCGGCACTGTGAGGGCATGGACGGGGAACGGCTCTTCTGCGACACCGCGCTGGCCGCGCGGATCGAGCGCGCCGAAGCGCGGCTGACGGCCGAAAGCAGCGACGCCGCGCGGGCCCGCCGTGGGGACACGACCGGGTTCGCGCGGCCGCTCGCCGGGGGCGTCGCCAGCTTCGCCGAAGCGGATTCGCCGTTCAACAAGATCATCGGGCTGGGCTTCGACGGCCGGCCGTCCGCCGCTTCGCTCGAAGCGGTCGAACAGGCTTTCGCCGAGCTGGGCGCGCCGGTGCAGGTCGAGCTGTGCGAGCTGGCCGACTCCGCGCTGGGCGCCTTCTTCACCGCGCGCGGGTACCGGCTGGAGTCGTTCGAGAACGTGCTCGGCCGGCGGCTGGGCGACGCCGGTTTCCCCGAGGACGTCCGGCTCAGCCGCGACGACGAGCTGGAGCGGTGGCTGTCCGAGGTCGCCGACGCCGTCGCGGTGGCCGACACCGAAGGCCTGCCGGCGCACGAGGACTTCCCCCGGCAGACGGTCATCGACGCGATGCGTGACATGGCCGGGGTGGCGCGCTACGCCGCGTGGCGCGGCGGCGAGTTCGCCGGCGGCGCGAGCTTCCGCGTCACCGACGGGATCGCGCAGTTCACCGGCGCGGCGACCGTGCCGGCCCACCGCAGGCGCGGCGTGCAGACGGCCTTGCTGCGGGCCCGGCTCGCGGCGGCCGCCGAAGCCGGCTGCGACGTCGCCGTCGTGACCACGCAGCCGGGGTCGAAGTCGCACCGGAACGTGCAGCGGCAGGGTTTCGACCTGCTCTACGCGCGGGCGATCCTGGTGAAGGGCACTTCGGCGACCAGCTCGTCCGGGGCCGAGAGCCGCCAGGCCTCGTAGATCAGCTCGGCGACCTCGTCGGGCTGGACGCCGTCGAGGTACACGACGACCCAGCCGAAGCCGCCCGCGGTGAACTGCACCTCGAAGACGTCGGGGCGTTCGGAGACCAGGGCGAGCTGCTCGGAGATCGTCTGCTTCAGGCCGAGGGTCCGCGTCCGCGGCCAGTAGTACCCGAACCGCTTGCCGCGCACGCTGAACGACGAGTAGTCGCGTGCCTCGGACCGTTCGACGTCCGCCAGCGCGCCGAGCACCCGTTCGAAGTCCTGCACCGGCTCACCGTAGCGCGCCGGTACCGTGCGGGTCATGACCGAGCCCGTCGCCCGGCTCACCGGGCACGCCGTCACCGAGTGGCGCCCGATGGCCGGAGACCTCCGCGAAGCCGTCCTCGACGACGGCCGCGTGGTCGTGGTCAAGCGCGGGCACGGGCCGGGCGCGACCGCGGCCGAGGCGGCGGGCCTGCGCTGGCTGGCCGCGGCGGCGGCGGTCCCGGTGCCGTCCGTGGCCGGCCACGACGAAGACTGGCTGGTCGTCGACCGCGTCCTGCCGGGGCGGTCTTCGGCCGCGGCGGCCGAGCGGCTCGGGCGCGGGCTGGCGCGCCTGCACGCGGCCGGCGCGCCGGCGTTCGGCGCGGCTCCCCCGGGCGGGCCCGCCGACGCGTGGATCGGCCTGGCGCCGATGGGATGCGTCCCCGGGGCGGACTGGGCGTCCTGGTACGCGTCGGACCGCGTGCTGCCCTACGTCCGGCGGGCGGTCGACGCGGGGACGTTCGACCCGGCCGACGCGGCGCTGTTCGAGCGCGCGTGCGACCGGATCCCGGCGTCGGCGGAGCCACCGGCCCGCCTCCACGGCGACCTGTGGACGGGCAACGTCCTGTGGGACGGCCGCGAGGCGTGGCTGATCGACCCGGCCGCCCACGGCGGGCACCGCGAGACGGACCTGGCGATGCTGCACCTGTTCGGCTGCCCGCACCTCGACCGCGTGCTGGGCGCGTACGAGGAGGTGGCACCGTTGGCCGAAGGCTGGGCCGCGCGGATCGGGCTGCACCAGCTGTTCCCGCTGCTGGTGCACACTGTCCTGTTCGGACGGTCGTACGCCGGGCAGGCGGTGGCGGCGGCGCGCTCGTTCTAGCAGTGCTGGAGCATGCTTTCCAGCGCCGTCTTCTCGGGGACGGTGATCGTGAGGGCGTAGTTCATCTTGACCACGATCCAGTCGGTGGCGTAGGTGCACCAGTACGAGACCAGCGGCGGTTTCCACTGGTCCGGTGCCTTGTCGCTCTTCTGCTCGTTGAGGTTGTCGGTGACCGCGTGCAGCTGCGGGCGGATCAGGTCGTTCGCGAACTGCTCGCGCCGCTCCTGCGTCCACGACTTCGCGCCGCTCACCCAGGCTTGGCCGAGGGGCACCATGTGGTCGATGTCCACATCGGACGCCTTCTTCCAGGTCTCGCCGTCGTAGGCGCTGACCCAGGTACCGGACTTCGGGGCGCAGTCGGTGTTCGTCGTGACGTCCTTGCCGTCGCGCTTGAGGACCTGCTCGCGGGTGTCGCAGGCGCCCTCGACCTTGTCCCAGTGCGGGAACTTCTCCCGGCTGTAGCCGTCCATGGTGCCGCGCACGGCGACCTTCAGCTTCGCGAGCTCGGCTCGCGCCTCGGCGGGCGCGACCGGCGGCGCGGCGGCGGTCCCGGTGGGCGGCGACCCGGCCGCCAGTCCGTCGGGCACCTTGCAGCCGGAGAGGGACGCGCCCGCGAGGACGGCCAGCAGGACGAGCGCTTGGGTGCGCGGCATCGTGAACCCCTTTCACGTCTGCCGGAAGGTGCCCAGGCGACGCCGCGGGGAAACGGTGCAGATGGCGTAGTTGAAGCGAAACTCACGAGCCGTGGAAGACCTGCGCGACGAACACGGCGGCGATGACGCCCACGGTGACGAGCAAGGTCAGGACGAACACGAGGCCCCACGGCACCAGCCGGATCGGCCGCTGCCGCGGGAAGACGGCGTTCCCGCGTGGCACCGGGATCCAGGGACCGGGCTCGTCGTCGGCCGCGGGTGCCGGCGGATCGGGCGGCAGCGGCAAGACGGCGGGCAGTACGGGCAGCGGCCCGAGCGCCGGAAGCCGGGCGGGGAAGCCGTCGGCGAGCAGCGCGGCGCGGGGTGGGGCGAGGTGGGCGAGGGAGAGGGCGTAGCAGGCGTCGAGGACGTCGTCGGCCGACCAGACGGTCCGCCACCGGTTGTGCTGCCCGATGATCCGCCGAAGCCCACGGGGATCGGCGAGCACGACGGCGACGCCGGGGAAGGAATCGGCTCCGTACCAGGACAGGTCTGGATTCGGCGGGGGTCCGGCGGCGGGTCCACGCCAGACCGGGTCTGGCGAGGGGCCGTCGGAAGCCGGCCCACGACCCTCGGCCTCCGCCGGTTGGCGCGGCTCCGGCACCGTGACCGCCTCAGGCCGGGGAACACCCGGCTCGTGCCCGGCCGGCTCGGCCAGTCGATCGAACTGCTCCGCCACCACCTCGTGCAAGCCGGGCTCCTCGGGCGGCGGCACGACCGCCACCAGCCCCGTCACGTACCGCCCGCCGTCGTGCGCGGCCAACGCCCCCTTCGCCGCCGCCACCCCCGCCCCCGCCCGCTCCCCCGGCCCCGGTGAGACCCCCGCCCCCGGGGCGTGCGCCGCGATCACCACCACCCCCGACCGGGTGAACACCAGCGCGTCGACGGACCGGGGCCCGAAGCGGCTCGGGACCGTGATCCCGGTCAGCGCCAGGCCCGTCAGGTGATCCGGTCCCGGACCCCAGGACCGCAGCAACCCCACGACGTGCTCCGCCGGGGCGGGCAGGCGCCGCTCCTCGCCGGTCCGTTGGAAGGCCACGAGCACCGCCGGTCACTCCTCCCACGAGAACAGCTCCCCCGACGGTAAGAGCCGGACCCACCGCCGCCCCAGCAGCCGAACGAGTGGTCGAACGCCACCGTGCGTAGCCGAGGCATGCTGGGAGCCGCACCCACACCGCCCTGAGGGAGACCCCGCATGCCCCCAGCCGCCTACCAAGGCCGCGCGCTCGACGTCGACCGGCCGTTCTACCGGCGGCTCGCCGCGGACGAAGACCGCGAGCTCGTCGACGCGTTCGAAGTCCCGATCCGCTCGGGGCGGGCCTGGCGGGTCCCCCGGGGCCACCTTTGCCGCCTCAAGACCGTCGAAGGCCCGCAGGTGGGCGACCTCAACCTCTGGCACGCCGACGACCCCCGCGAACGCTTCTGGGCCGCACGCACCCGGCAGCTCCAGCGCGCCCACGTCAGCACCTTCGACCGGCTCTGGTCGACGCTCCCCTTCCTCCGCCCGCTCGCGACGATCACCGCCGACACCCTCGAAGACCACGGCGAGGACGACGACGGCGGCCGCGTGCACGACCTGCTCGGCACCCGCTGCGACCCTTACGTGAACCGGCTGCTCACCGGCGAGGACTTCGACTTCCACTGCCACTCGAACCTCGTGCGCGCGGTCGCGCCGTTCGGGCTGACCGAGTTCGACGTGCACGACGTCCTGAACGTCTTCCAGTGCACCGGCCTCACCGACGACGACCGGTACTTCATGAAGACCTGCCCGGCCCGGCCGGGCGACCACTTCGAGTTCTTCGCCGAGCTGGACCTGCTGTGCGCCCTGTCCACCTGCCCGGGCGGCGACCTCTCGATCCCGCTGTGGGGCCCCGGCGCCCGGGACCCGATCGACGTCTGCCACCCGATCGGCGTCGAGGTGTTCCGGCCCCGGGCGGACCTGCTCGACGGGTGGCGCCCGCCGGAGCGCGCGGGCTACCGGGGCCTGCACGGCGTCCGGCTGCCGGAGTGGGGCGCCTAACCGTTGTCCCGCAACGGAACCGACGTGGCGGTTCTCCCCGCGCCCGGTCCGTGTGATGATGGAAAGCCGGGGACACCGATCGGCTCGGCGAGGAGTGCGAGTGGACCTGCGGACCGAGATCGCGCAGTCGTGGCGGCGGGCGGAGCTTTCCGGGCTCTCGCCGGCCTCCTCCGTCGAGCGGCTGGACGTCACCGACGTCGACCGCCGCAGCCGGCTGCTGCGGGCCGCCTCGCCGGTGCTGGACGAGCTGGCCCGGCACCTGGCCGGTACCCGGTTCTGCGTAGTGCTCGCCGACGACGAGTGCCGGATCGTCGCGCGGCGGTTCTCCGAGCGGTCGGTCGAGCTGGCGCTGGAGAACATCAGCGCGGTCCCCGGCTGCCAGTTCCTCGAGGAGCGGACCGGGACGAACTCCCTGGCGACGCCGTTCGAGACCAGCCGCGGCGTCTCCGTCGACGGCGACGAGCACTTCCTCGAAGCCATGAAGCGCTTCACCTGCTACGGCCACCCGGTGGTGCACCCGACGACGCGGCGGCT
Source organism: Amycolatopsis sp. cmx-4-37 (assembly GCA_049998055.1). Classification (GTDB taxonomy): domain Bacteria; phylum Actinomycetota; class Actinomycetes; order Mycobacteriales; family Pseudonocardiaceae; genus Amycolatopsis. Next base: position 74,287 of record JAEBEK010000023.1, read on the forward strand.
GGCCGGCGTCCTCGACATCACCGGCCCGGCGGGCGACGCGAACCCGTTGCTGGGGCCGTTCCTGCGGCGCGCGGTGGCCGACATCGAACGGCGGCTGCTCGACGGCGCGAAGCTCGCCGAGCAGCAGCTGCTGGCCGCGTTCCAGTCGGTGCAGCACCGGGCGTGCGCGGTGCTGGCGCTCGGCCAGGACGTCGTGCTCGCGAACACCGCGGCGACCGAGCTGGTCGACACCGCCGACCACCGGCTGCTGCGCGAGCTGGGCCGCACGCGGCGCGGCCTCGGCCGGCTCCGGCTGACGTCGGGGACACCGGTCGAGGTGCGCGTCGAAGCGGTGTCGGCGAGCGCCGGGCTGCTGTTCGAGCTGGCACCGGTGCGGACGTCGAGCCCGGTCGTGTCGCGTCCCCGAGCCGAGCGCGGCCTCTTCCCCGTGCAGGTCGACGAGCGCCTCCGCAGCGCGGGGCGCGCCCGGCGGCGCGTGCTCATCTCCGGTGAACCGGGGGCCGGGCGCAGCACGGCGGCCCGCGTCGTCGCCGGGGACGAGCCGGTGCACGAGTTCGACGCATCCGACGTCGTGACCGACTCGGTGCCCGGCTGGTGCGCCCGGGTCGAAGCGGCCTGCGCGGGCCACGGTCTGCTGGTGATCGACGGCATCCAGCTGCTGCCCCCGCTGGCCTCGGTCCGCCTGGCCCGGCTGCTGGACACGACGACGGCGTGGTTCGCGCTGCTCAGCGGCCCGCCGTCCGAGCTGCACGGCGAGCAGGCCACGCTGGCCGCGCGCATGCACCGGCGGATCGAGCTGCCGCCGCTGCGCGAGCGCCGCGACGAGATCCCGGCGATCGCCCGGGCCCTGCTGCGCGGCGTCAGCGACACCTTGCGGCTGACCCCGGGAGCGCTGGAGCTGCTGGGGTCCCAGCAGTGGCCGGGCAACCTGCGCGAGCTGGCGGGCGTCCTGGCGGGCGCGGCCGACCGCCGGTCGGCGGGCGACCTGACCGCATCGGACATCGCCCCGGGCTGCCCGGACACGGCCCCGGGCGCGCTGACCGGCTGGGAGCAGGCGGAGTACGACGTGATCGTCCGGACGCTGCGGGCGTGCGACGGCAACAAGGTCCGGGCGGCCAAGCAGCTGGGCATCAGCCGGTCCACGCTCTACAACCGGATGCGGGCGCTGCGGGTCCGCTGACCACCGGTGTCCGGGATTCGGACACTTCGCGGAACCGGCGGCTGCACACAATCGAGGTCACCACCGCCGCACGTGGAGGAGATGGCCGTGAAGACCAAGGCAGCCGTGCTGTTCGACGCCGGAAAACCGTTCGAGATCATGGAACTGGACCTCGACGGCCCGGGCCCCGGCGAAGTGCTCATCAAGTACACCGCCGCCGGGCTGTGCCACTCGGACCTGCACCTGATCGACAACGACCTCGTGCCGCGCTTCCCGATCATCGGCGGCCACGAAGGCGCCGGGATCATCGAGGACGTCGGCCCGGGCGTCACCAAGGTGCAGCCGGGCGACCACGTCGTCTGCAGCTTCATCCCCAACTGCGGCACCTGCCGCTACTGCTCCACCGGCCGCCAGAACCTCTGCGACATGGGCGCCACCATCCTCGAAGGCCACCTGCCCGACGGCACCTTCCGCTTCCACGGCGGCGGCCAGGACTTCGGCGCGATGTGCATGCTCGGCACGTTCTCCGAACGCGCCACCATCTCGCAGCACTCGGTCGTCAAGGTCGACGACTGGCTGCCGCTGGAAACCGCCGTGCTGGTCGGCTGCGGCGTCCCGACCGGCTGGGCCACCGCCAACTACGCCGGCGGGGTGCGAGCCGGGGACACCACCGTCGTCTACGGCATCGGCGGCATCGGCATCAACGCCGTCCAGGGCGCGAAGCACGCCGGCGCGAAGTACGTCGTCGCGGTCGACCCCATCGAGTTCAAGCGGGAGGCGGCGCTCAAGTTCGGCGCCACCCACGCCTTCGCCACCGCGGCCGAAGCCGCCGAGAAGGTCAACGAACTCACCTGGGGCCAGCTGGCCGACCAGGCGCTGATCACCGTCGGCACGGTCGACGAAGACGTCGTCAGCGAGGCGTTCAACGTCGTCGGCAAGGGCGGCACGGTCGTCATCACCGGCCTCGCCAACCCCGAGAAGCTCACCGTGCACGTCTCCGGCGGCGTCCTGACGCTGTTCGAGAAGACGATCAAGGGCACGCTGTTCGGCTCGGCGAACCCGCAGTACGACATCGTCCGGCTGCTGCGGCTCTACGACGCCGGCCAGCTCAAGCTCGACGAGCTGGTGACCCGCAAGTACACCCTCGAGCAGGTCAACGAGGGCTACCAGGACCTGCGCGACGGCAAGAACATCCGCGGCGTCGTCGTCCACGGCTGAGCACGTCCACAGTGGACCTCGACGCGGCGTACCGGCTGAACCCGTGTACCGCTCTCGACATACTGGCCCACTGCTGTGAACGGCGGGAGCGCTGTTCCCTCGCCACACCCGACGTGGTCCGGTTCGTCCGCGCACTGGTCATGCACGCCTCGGTCCGCGACGCCCTCGACGCCGCGGACCTGGGCGGGACGAGCCGGGCCCGGGTGGTGGCGGCGCTGGAACACCTCGCCGCCGCCGGGGTCATCGTCGTGGACGCCTAAGGGCGCGGCGCGTTCCGGAGGTTGGTGCGCGCCAGCTCGACCATCTTGCCGACGCCGCCGTTGAGCACGGTCTTCGTGGCACCCAAGGCGAATCCGCGCACCATTTCGCCGGTGATCCGCGGCGGGATCGACAGCGCGTTCGGGTCGGTCACCACCTCGACGACCGCCGGGCCGGGGTGGCCGAACGCTTTTTCCAGCGCGCCGCGGACGTCGGCCGGGTCCTCGACGCGCTCGGCGAAAATCCCGCACGCGGCCGCGATCGCCGCGAAGTTCACCGGTGCGTGGTCGGTGCCGAAGTCCGGGAGGCCGTCGACGAGCATCTCCAGTTTCACCATGCCGAGCGTGGCGTTGTTGAACACGACGACTTTGACTCCGACGTCGTAGGCGGGCAGCGTCAGCAGGTCGCCCATCAGCATCGCGAGCCCGCCGTCGCCCGAGAGCGACACGACCTGGCGGCCCGGCTGGGCGAGCTGCGCGCCGATCGCGTGCGGCAGCGCGTTCGCCATGCTGCCGTGCCGGAACGAGCCGAGCACGCGACGGCGGCCGTTCGGGGTCAGGTAGCGCGCGGCCCAGACGTTGCCCATGCCGGTGTCCACGGTGAACACCGCGTCGTCGGCGGCGACCTCGTCGAGCACCGAGGCGACGTACTCGGGGTGGATCGGCCGCCGCTGTTCGATCTTCCCGGTGTACGCGCCGACGACCTTTTCCAGCTTCCGCACGTGCTCGCGCAGCATCCGGTCGAGGAACGCGCGATCGGTGCGGGGCCGCAGCAGCGGGAGCAGCGCGCGCAGCGTCTCCCGGACGTCGCCGTGCACCGCCAGCTCCAGCGGCGTCCGCCGGCCGAGGCGCGACGCGTCGTGGTCGAGCTGGATCGTGCGGGCCTGCGGGAGGAACTTGTCGTACGGGAAGTCGGTGCCCAGCAGCAGGATCCGGTCGGCTTCGTGCATCGCGTCGTAGCACGCGCCGTAGCCGAGCAGGCCGCTCATGCCGACGTCGAAGGGGTTGTCGTACTGGATCCACTCCTTGCCGCCGAGCGAGTGCCCGACCGGCGCACCGAGCTTGTCGGCCAGCGCCATGACTTCGTCGTGCGCGCCGCGGACGCCCGCGCCGGCGAACAGCATCACCTTCTCGCCGGAGTTCAGCAGGTCCGCGAGTTCTCGGACGACCTCGGCGGGCGGCACCACGGGCGACGGCGTGACCAGCGGGAGGCGCTCGGTCAGCGGCCCGGTGGCTTTGCGGTCGGCGAGGTCGCCCGGGATGGTCAGCACCGCGACGCCGCCCTTGCCGACGGCGGCCTGGGTCGCGATGCGCAGGAGCCGCGGCAGCTGCGCCGGGTCCCCGACGACCTCGCTGAAGTGGCTGCACTCGGCGAAGAGCCGGTCCGGGTGCGTCTCCTGGAAGAACCCGGTGCCGATCTGGCCGGACGGGATGTGCGACGCGATCGCCAGCACCGGCGCGCCCGAGCGGTGGGCGTCGAACAGGCCGTTGATCAGGTGCAGGTTGCCGGGCCCGCAGCTGCCCGCGCACACCGCGAGCTTGCCGGTGACCTGCGCTTCGGCCGCCGCGGCGAAGGCGGCCGTCTCCTCGTGGCGGACGTGCACCCACTCGATGCCGTCGGTCCGGCGGATCGCGTCGACGATCGGGTTGAGACTGTCGCCGACGATGCCGTAGACGCGTTCGACGCCCGCGTCCCGCAGGGTCCTGACCAGCTGTTCTGCCACGGTTGCCATACCTCCAGCGTGGCCCGTCCTCCACCGATGCGTCCAATGCCTGATTGGCTGAAATTCCATACACTGGCGACATGGACGTCCAGACGCTGCGGCTCTTCCGCGAGGTCGCGGGCGGCGCGACCGTCACCGAGACCGCGGCCGGCGCCCACCTGACCCAGCCGGCGCTCTCCCGCGCCCTGCGACGGCTGGAGCACGACGCGGGCGCCGAGCTGTTCCGCCGGTCCGGGCGGGTGCTGCGGCCGACCCCGGCCGGGCACGCCTTCAAGCGGCACGTCGACCTCGCGCTCGACCAGCTCGACCAGGGCCTGCGTGAGGTCGGCGAGATCGTCGCGCCGGGCACCGGGGTCGTCCCGCTCGCCTTCCTGCACACGTTCGGCACCTGGCTCGTGCCCTCGGTGCTGCGGGGCTTCCTGCGTGAGCACCCCGGCGCCCGGTTCGAACTGCGGCAGCACGGCGAGGCCGGGCTGGAGGCGGAGCTCCTGGAGGGCACCGCGGACCTCGTCATCACCAGCGGCGACCCGGGACATCCCCAGCTGCACTGGGAACGCCTGCTCGTCGAGCCGCTGCGGCTCGCGGTCCCGCCGCACCACCGGCTCGCCGGGCGCCGCCGGGTCCGCCTCGCCGACCTTGCGGACGAGACGTTCATCCTCCTCCGAAAGGGTTACGCGCTGCGCGAAACCACCGAGCGCCTGTGCGCCGAGGCCGGTTTCACGCCACGGATCGGGTTCGAGGGCGACGAGGTCGAGACGCTGCGCGGGCTCGTCACCGCCGGACTCGGCGTGTCCGTGCTGCCGCTGCCGCACACGGCGGAATCCCCGGCGCCGCACCGGGAACTGACCGATGTGGACGCCGCGCGCGACATCGGTCTCGCCTGGGCGGCCGGGCGGACTCTGCCGCCGCTGAGCGAAACCTTCCGGCGGTACGTCCTCGCCGCCGACCTCGACCGTCCACAAGGGACGATGTGAGCATGGCGGTACGACCACGCGAAGTGACCGCCGGTGTGCCAGGGTGGAGACATGGCCGCCACGCTGAGATCCGCCCTGACGTCCTGGACCTCCGTAACTCCCGTGCTCGGCCTCGTCGTGCTGGCGCTCGCCTGGGGCCGCGACCTCGGCCCGGTGTTCGTGGCCGTCGTCGCGATCGCGCTCGGCGCGACGGTGCTGGCCGCGGTGCACCACGCGGAGGTCGTCGCGCACCGCGTCGGCGAGCCGTTCGGGTCACTCGTGCTCGCGGTGGCGGTCACCGTCATCGAGGTCGCGCTGATCGTCACGATGATGGTTTCGGGTGGCCCGGAGGCCGGTTCGCTCGCGCGCGACACCGTGTTCGCCGCGGTGATGATCACGACCAACGGCATCGTCGGCATCTCGCTGCTCGTCGGCGCGCGCCGCTACGGCGTCACCCTGTTCAACTCCGAAGGCAGCGGCGCCGCGCTGGCGACGGTCGCGACCCTGGCCACGCTGAGCCTGGTGCTGCCGACGTTCACCGCCAGCACCCCCGGCCCGGCGTTCTCGACGGCGCAGCTGACGTTCGCCGCCGTCGCGTCCCTCGCGCTGTACGCGACGTTCGTGCTGACGCAGACCGTGCGCCACCGCGACTTCTTCCTCCCGGTCGCGGCCGACGGCGAGGTCAAGGAGGACGACCACGCCGACCCGCCGACGAGCCGGGCGGCGCTGGGCAGCCTCGCGCTCCTGCTCGTGGCGCTGGTCGCGGTGGTCGGGCTGGCCAAGGTCGAGTCCCCGGCGATCGAGGCGGGCGTGCGCGCCGCCGGGTTCCCGCAGTCGTTCGTCGGTGTCGTGATCGCGTTGCTGGTGCTGCTCCCGGAGACCCTCGCCGCCACGCGCGCGGCGCAGCGCGACCGGATGCAGATCAGCCTCAACCTCGCCTACGGCTCGGCGATCGCGAGCATCGGCCTGACCATCCCGGCGATCGCGCTGGCGTCGGTGTGGCTGCCGAGCGAACTGCTGCTCGGCCTCGGTTCGACGCAGATCGTCCTGCTGGCCCTGACCGTCGTGGTGAGCGTGCTGACGGTCGTGCCCGGCCGGGCGACGCGCCTGCAGGGCGGCGTGCACCTGGTGCTGCTGGCCGGCTTCCTGGTGCTGGCCGTCAACCCCTGACGCACTCCCACCGCGGCCGGCTCACCGGACCTCGATCCCCACCACGCACGTGTCGTCGTCGGTGTCCGCCGTGCTGTACGTCAAGAGCGTGTCCAGCTGGTGCTCCAAGCCGCCGTCGTGGCCCTTCACCAGGCTCACCAGGCGCGACACCGTCTCCTGCACCGGCCGATCGCGGCGCTCGATCAGGCCGTCGGTGTAGATCAGCAGGATGTCGCCCTCGGCGAGCTGGACCTCCTCCTCCTGGTACGCCACGTCCCGGACCGCGCCCAGCAGCGAACCGCGCAGCAGCGGCAGCGTCGACGCGCCGCCGTCGCGGTGGCGGACGATCGGGGGCAGGTGCCCCGCGCGGGCCCAGCGGAGCTTGCGGGTCGCCGGGTCGTACACCGCCGCCACCGCCGTCGCCGTGACGTGGTCGGTCAGGTGGTAGGCCACCAGGTTGAGCCACGTGAGCAGCTGCGCCGGCCCGGCGCCGGTCGCCGCCAGGCCGCGCAGGGCGTTGCGCAGGCTCACCATCCCCGTCGCCGCGTCGATGCCGTGCCCGGCGACGTCGCCGACGCACAGCAGCACCTCCCCGGTCGGCAGCACGACCGCGTCGTACCAGTCGCCGCCGACCAGGTGCTCCTTCTCCGCGGGCCGGTAGCGGACCGCGGCGCGCAGGCCCGGCATGTCGACCGGGCCCTTGGCCGGCGGCATGATCGCGTGCTGCAGCTGCAGCGCGAGCCGGTTGCGCTCGATCGACTCCTGCTCGCTCTCGGCCAGCCTGTCCCGCGTCGCGGCCAGCGCCACCTCGGTCCAGTGCTGGGACGAGACGTCCTGGTACGCCCCGCGGACCGCGACGAGGTCGCCGCGGCCGTCGACGACCGGCTCGGCGACCACCCGGATGTGCCGCGCGACGCCGTCGGAGCGCTGCAGCCGGAACGCCGTCGACGACGGGCGCCGGTGGTGCAGCACCGCGCGCAGGAACCGGCCGATCCCCTGCGCGTCGTCCGCGTGCGCGTGCGCGGCCAGCTCGTTCAGCGACAACGGCGTCGCGGTCGGCGGCAGGCCGTACAACGCGAACAGCTCGGTGTTCCAGGTGATCGCGCCGGTCACCACGTTCTCTTCGAAGCCGCCGATGCGGCCGAGCCGCTGGGCGTGCTGCAGCAGCACCGCGAGCTTCGCCGCATCGTCCTGGATGCGCAGGATCAGCAGCACGGTGCCGGCGAACCGCGTCACGCTGATGTCGGTGAGGACGGTCAGCGGCACCTGGTCGACGAGGGTGGTGACCGCCATGCTGTCGGCGCGGAACGGCTCACCGGTCGCGTAGACCCGCTGGATCATGTCCAGCAGGCCGCTCTCCCCGGCCGCGAGCGGATAGGTCTCCAGCAGCCGCGTGCCGACGATCCGGCTGCGCGGCCGCCCACCGGGGTCGGCGAACCGCACGTTGGCGTGGTGGATGCGGAAGTCGCTCAGCCGGCCGCCGTCGAGGCACGGCAAAAGCAGCACGGCCGGGTCGTGCAGACCGTCGACGAAGTCCACCAGCTCGCCGAGGAAGTCACCCGGACCGCCGGCGACCACCGGGGCGACCACGGCGTCGCCGGTGTCGAGCGTGTGCGCGCACAGCTCCGCCAGCGCCTCCAGCTGCCGGCGCTGGCGCCCGGGCTCGGCGGGCAGCGGCTCCGGCCAGCACATCTCCACGACGCCGATGATCCGGCCGCCGGTGCCGGTGGGCACCGCGACCCGCCCGCCTCCGGCGAGCGTGTGCTGCCCGATCGACGGCAGCCCGGCACCGGACAGGGTCGGGTGCCAGACCGTGTCGCGGTCGAGCAGCGCGCTCCGGGCCGGGGTCGCGACGCCGGGCGGGACGTAGCGCCAGCGCGCCGCCTCCTCGGCCGAGAACCCGGCCGACCCGGCGAGCGTCAGCGATCCGTCCGGGCCGGCGAGCCACACCGCGACCGCGGTCGCGCCGAGCGGCCGCAGGGCGTGCTCCAAAATGGACTCGGCCACGCGCTGGGTGTCCCCCGCCGCGAGCACACCGCTCTCGGCGGTGCGCAGCCGCACCGCGACGGACTCCTCGCCCTCGGCCTGGGCCAGGAACTCCTGCGTCACCTCGGTGATCCGGTCCTCGGCGGCCTCGCCGACGACGTCCGCGGCGAACTCCAGCGGCGTCAGCCCCGCGCGCTCGGCCAGCGTCTCCAGCTGCCGGGCGGCGTCGGCGGGCGTGCAGTGCAGGCGTTCCATCAGGACGCCCTTGGCCAGCTCGATCAGCGCGCGGCCGTCGGCGACGGCGTGGGCGTGGTCGACCTCGCCGCGCAGGCGGGCGACGGTGTCGGCGAGCCGGGCGAGGTTCGCCGACACCTCGGCGGGCGGTGCGAGCACCGGGAGGGTCTCTTCTTCGGCGGTCACCCGATCACGCCGTCACGTGCCGCTTGATGCGGGCGATGAGGTCGTCCGCGTCCACCGGCTTGGTCACGTAGTCGGTGGCACCCGACGCGAGGCTCTTCTCGCGGTCGCCGGGCATCGCCTTCGCCGTGACCGCGACGATCGGGATGGCGGCGTGCTCGGGCATCGCGCGGATCTTCGCCGTCGCGGTGTACCCGTCCATCTCCGGCATCATCACGTCCATCAGGATCAGGTCGATGCCGGGGTGCGCGGCGACGGTCTCGACGCCCTTGCGGCCGTCCTCGGCGTGCAGCACCTGCATCCCGTGCAGCTCCAGGATCCCGGTCAGCGCGAAGACGTTGCGCGGGTCGTCGTCGACGATCAGCACCGTGCGCCCGGACAGGGTCGTGTCGACGTCGGCGGGCCGCACCGGCGCGGCCGGCTCGTCCGGGCGGACCAGCGGCAGCACCGCCCCGGGTTCCTCCGCCGACAGGTGCAGCGCGATGCGCTCGCGCAGCTCGTCGAGACCGGACAGCACCTCCAGCGACTGCACGTCCGCGCGGGACCGCACCAGCTGCTCCAGTTCGCCGTCGAGCCGGCGGCTGTTGTGCGCGAGGACCGGCACCATCCGCAGCGCGCTGTCGCCCTGCATCGCGTCGAGGAAGCCGAACGCCGTGCGGTCCGGCAGGTCCAGGTCCAGCACGACGCAGTGGTAGGCGTCGGTGGCGAGCGCGGCCGCGGCCTCCTGCGTGCCGACCGCCGTCACGACCTCGACCTCGGCCGGGGAGATCCCGATGTCCCGGCTGTCGGCCAGGTCCGCGGCGGCGCTCTCGGCGACGAGCGTCAGCAGCCCGTGCTGGCGCTCCTCCACGACCAGCAGCCGCCGGTGGGCGCGCGGCACCGAGGCCGTCAGGGCGGTGCCGGGGTCCCCGGTCGCGACGGCCGTGCCGGGGTGCTCGCCCGCCGGGAGCGTCGCGAAGTCCGGCCGGGCGACCGGCAGCGAGAACGTGAACGAGCTGCCCTCGCCGGGCGTGCTCTCGGCGGTGATGAACCCGCCGAGCAGCTGGGCGATCTCGCGGCTGATCGACAGGCCGAGCCCGGTGCCGCCGTACTTGCGGCTGGTCGTGCCGTCGGCCTGCTGGAACGCGCCGAAGATCGACTCCAGCTGGTGCTCGGCGATGCCGATGCCGGTGTCGGTGACCCGGAACGCGACGGCGGGGCCGTGCGCGCGCAGCGGCCGCGGCAGGGTGTCCGGGTCGACCGGCTCGATGTGCAGCTCGATCCCGCCGACCTCGGTGAACTTGACCGCGTTGGACAGCAGGTTGCGCAGCACCTGCCGCAGCCGCGAGTCGTCGGTGAGCAGCTCGGGCGGCGAACCCGGGGCGACGGTGATCCGGAAGTCGAGGTTGCGCTGCGAGGTCATCGGCCGGAACGTCGCCTCGACGTAGTCCAGCAGGCCGCGCAGCGACACCTGTTCCGGGGTGACGTCCATCTTCCCGGCCTCGACCTTCGACAGGTCGAGGATGTCGTTGATCAGCTGCAGCAGGTCCGACCCGGCGGAGTGGATGATCCCCGCGTACTCGACCTGCTTCGCGGTGAGGTTGCGGGTCGGGTTCTGCGCGAGCAGCTGGGCGAGGATCAGCAAGCTGTTGAGCGGGGTGCGCAGCTCGTGGCTCATGTTGGCCAGGAACTCCGACTTGTACTTCGACGCCAGCGTCAGCTGCTGGGCGCGGGCCTCCAGCTCTTGGCGCGCCTGCTCGATCTCCAGGTTCTTCGTCTCGATGTCGCGGTTCTGCGTGACCAGCAGCGCCGCCTTCTCCTCCAGCTCGGCGTTCGACGACTGGAGTTCTTCCTGCCGCGCCTGCAGCTCTTCGGAGCGGGCCTGCAGCTCGGCGGTGAGCCGCTGCGACTCGCCGAGCAGCTCGTCGGTGCGGGCGTTGGCGACGATGCTGTTGACGTTGACGCCGATCTGCTCCATCAGCAGCTCGAGGAACGCCCGGTGCACCGCGGTGAAGCCGTGCACCGACGCCAGCTCGAGCACGCCGAGGACCTGGTCCTCGACCACGATCGGCAGCACGATCAGGCTGGCCGGCACGGTGCGGCCGAGGCCGGAGGAGATGGTGGCGTAGCCGGGCGGGACGTCGTCGACCGCGATCGGCCGCCGGCTGCGCGCGGCCTGCCCGACGAGGGACTGGCCGATCCGGAAGCGCACCACCGGACCTTCGCCGTCCGGGTGACCGTAGGCGCCGACCAGCCGCAGCTCGGGGACCTCGGCGGTGTCGTCGGCCAGGTAGAACGCGCCGAACTGGGCGTTGACCAGCGGGACGAGCTCGTCCATCACCGCGGCCGCGACGACGGCGAGGTCACGGCGGCCCTGCATCAGCCCGGTGATGGTGGCCAGGTTCGACTTCAGCCAGTCCTGCTCCTGGTTCGCCCGCGTCGTCTCGCGCAGCGACTCCACCATCGAGTTGATGTTGTCCTTCAGCTCGGCGACCTCGCCGGAGGCGTCGACGGTGATCGAGCGGGTCAGGTCGCCCTCGGCGACGGCGCTGGTGACCTCGGCGATCGCGCGGACCTGCCGGGTGAGGTTCCCGGCGAGCTCGTTGACGTTCTCGGTCAGCCGCTTCCAGGTGCCGGACACGCCCTCGACCTCGGCCTGGCCGCCGAGGCGGCCTTCGCTGCCGACCTCGCGCGCCACGCGCGTGACCTCCGCGGCGAACGCCGAGAGCTGGTCGACCATCGTGTTGATCGTGGTCTTGAGCTCGAGGATCTCTCCGCGCGCGTCGACGTCGATCTTGCGGGTCAGGTCGCCCTGCGCGACGGCGGTGGTCACCTGGGCGATGTTGCGGACCTGCCCGGTGAGGTTGTTCGCCATCGAGTTGACGTTGTCGGTGAGGTCCTTCCACGTGCCCGCGACGTTCGGCACCCGCGCCTGGCCGCCGAGCATGCCCTCGGTGCCCACCTCGCGCGCCACGCGGGTGACCTCGTCCGCGAACGCCGAGAGCGTGTCGACCATCGTGTTGATGACGTCGGCCAGCGCCGCGACCTCGCCCTTGGCCTCGACGGTGATCTTGCCGGACAGGTCGCCGCGCGCGACCGCCGTGGCGACCTGGGCGATCGAGCGGACCTGGCCGGTCAGGTTGGACGCCATCACGTTGACGTTGTCGGTGAGGTTCTTCCAGGTCCCGGACACGCCGCGGACGGTCGCCTGGCCGCCGAGGTTGCCCTCGGTGCCGACCTCGCGGGCCACGCGGGTGACCTCGTCGGCGAACGCGGACAGCTGGTCCACCATCGTGTTGATGGTGTCCTTCAGCTCGAGGATCTCGCCGCGTGCGTCGACCCGGATCTTCTGCGACAGGTCACCGCGCGCGACGGCGGTGGTGACCTGGGCGATCGAGCGGACCTGCGCGGTGAGGTTGTCGGCCATGACGTTGACCGACTCGGTGAGGTCCTTCCAGGTGCCCGAGACGCCCTTGACGTCGGCCTGGCCGCCGAGGCGGCCTTCCGTGCCGACCTCGCGCGCCACCCGGGTGACCTCGTCCGCGAACGCGGACAGCTGATCCACCATCGTGTTCAGCGTGTCCTTGAGCTCCAGGACCTCGCCGCGGGCGGTGACGTTGATCTTCTGGGACAGGTCGCCCTTCGCCACCGCCGTCGCGACCTGGGCGATGTTGCGGACCTGGTCGGTCAGGTTGCCCGCCATGAAGTTGACCGAGTCGGTGAGGTCGCGCCAGGTGCCGGAGACGCCCTTCACGTCGGCCTGGCCGCCGAGGCGCCCTTCGGTGCCGACCTCGCGGGCCACGCGGGTGACCTCGTCCGCGAACGACGACAGCTGGTCCACCATCGTGTTGATCGTGCTCTTGAGCTCGAGGATCTCGCCGCGGGCGTCGACGGTGATCTTCTGCGACAGGTCGCCCTTCGCCACCGCCGTCGTCACCTGCGCGACGTTGCGGACCTGGTCGGTCAGGTTCCCGGCCATGAAGTTCACCGAGTCGGTCAGGTCGCGCCACACGCCGCCGACCCCGGGGACCTGCGCCTGCCCGCCGAGCCGGCCTTCGCTGCCGACCTCGCGGGCCACGCGGGTGACCTCGTCCGCGAACGACGACAGCTGGTCCACCATCGTGTTGACGGTGTCCTTCAGCTCCAGGATCTCGCCGCGCGCGTCGACGTCGATCTTCTGCGACAGGTCGCCCTTGGCCACCGCGGTCGCCACCTGGGCGATGTCGCGGACCTGGGTGGTGAGGTTGCCGGCCATGGCGTTCACCGAGTCGGTGAGGTCCTTCCACGTGCCGGAGACGCCGGGGACCTTCGCCTGCCCGCCGAGCTGCCCCTCGCTGCCGACCTCGCGCGCGACTCGGGTGACCTCGGAGGTGAACAGCGACAGCTGGTCGGCCATGCCGTTGAACACGGTGGCGATCTCGCCGAGCAGGCCGTCGGTGCCGCCGGGCAGCCGGATGCCGAAGTCGCCGTCGCGGACCGCGGTCAGGCCGGCGAGCAACCGGCGCAGTTCCTGCTCCCCCGCCTCGCCCACGCCCGAAGCGTCCGCCCCCGTACCCGGGCGCGTCCCCTCGACCATTGCCCCACTCATCCGCCACCCGTTCCTTCGCTTGTCGGTGCCCCCGCGCCGTCCCGGCGTGCCCACCGGGATGGCTCAGCATAGTGCAGCTGCACTATGCTGAGGCGCAACGGTTGAGCAACCAGCCGCGCCCGTGTCCGTGCGCGCTCTCCAGGCGGTGCTCGCAAGCCTTTCCTTCCCCCACAGGCCATCCGGCCGCGTTGACCCGTTCGGCTGAACGCCGTCCCGGGGACCGGTGACGCTCGCACATCGGCGGCGCCGGCGCGTCGTCATGCCCATCAAACGTCCACAATGGACGATCCACTGTGGAGTGCGGGGTGCGGGTCGCGCCGAGCGGGTATTCCCCTCTCGTGGATGCCCTGAACCTCGTCGTCGTCGGCAGCGGCCCGGCCGGCGTGTCGGCGGCTCGCGCCTACCGGGAAGCGGGCGGAACGGGCCCGGTCCACCTGCTCACCGCGGACACCGCCCGCCCTACGAACGTCCGCCGCTGTCGAAGGAGTTCCTGCGCGGCGAGTCCGAGCTTCCGCCACTGGAGGAGGGCTTCCCGGCGAAGCACGACGTCACCGTCACCCTGGGTGACCCGGTCACGGACCTGGGCGACGGCCGGGTTCGCACCGCCTCCGGCGCGGTCCACCGGTTCACCGCCTGCGTGCTCGCCACCGGCTCCGAGCCGGTGCGCCCCGGGATCCCGGGCGCCGATCACCCGGACGTGCGGACGCTGCGGTCGGCCGCCGACGCCCGCGAGCTGCGCGCGGCCGCGTCCGGGGTGCGCAGCGCGATCGTCGTCGGCGCCGGGTTCATCGGCTGCGAGGCCGCGTTTCCCTCTCCCGGCTCGGGCTCCAGGTGACCGTCGTCTGCCCCGGCGCCGCTGCGGCGTGACGACGGCGGCTTCACGGTCTGGTACGAACGCGACGGCAAGGCGGTCGGCGTCCTCACCCACGAAGCCGACGAGGACTACGAGCGGGGCCGGGAGCTGGTCCGGCGCGGCGCTCAGGTTCCGACAGACTGAGGTCCGGTTCAGGCCCGGCCGGCCGGGTGGGATGTCATGAACGACTCTTTCATGTCGTCCAGCGTCATGAACGACCCTTTCATGGCATCCCGCCCAGCAAACGCGACTTTGCCGGGGCCCTGGCCTCCGGCGCCCTGAACGAGTCGTTCATGGCGTCCCCCGCCCCCGCTCACAGCCAGTCCTTCTTCTTGAAGAGCGCGTACAGCCCCACCGACAGCACGAGCACGACGATCGTCGAAGCCCAGAAGCCGCTCACCGCGCCGTAGCCCGGGTACGGGACGTTCTGGCCGTAGAAGCCGGTCACCGCGGTGGGCACCGCGATCACCGCGGCCCACCCGGTGACCTTCTTCATGACCAGGTTCAGCCGGTTGCTCTGCAGGTTCAGCTGCGTCTCCCGGATCGTGGTGACCAGCTCCCGCAGCGCCTCGGTCTGCTCCGCGGCCTGCCGGGCGTGGTCGTGGACGTCCTCGAAGTACGGGCGGGTCAGCTCGTCGGCCAGCCGCAGGTCCGGCCGCATCAGCGAGCTGATCACCTCACGCATCGGCAGCACCACCTTGCGCAGCGCGGTCAGGCTCCTGCGCAGCCGGAACGAGCGCCGCTGCAGGTGCGACTGGTCGGGCCGGTCGTCGAACACGAGGTCCTCGAGGGCTTCGACCTGCTCGTCGAGCGACTGCACGGCCTCGTAGTGGCCGTCGACGATGAAGTCGAGCAGGCCGTGCGCCAGGAACGGGACACCGGACTTCGCCAGCTCGGGGTTCTGGTCCCACCGGCGCACGACCGCCTCGATGTCGAAACCGTCGTCCTTGCGCACCGTCACCAGCGCCCGCCGGGTGAGGAACGCGGCCAGCTCGGACATCGTGACGTCGCCGGTGTCCGCGTCGAACCGGACGGCGTAGGCGGTCAGGAAGGCGTGGCCGTCGTAGCGGTCCAGCTTGGGTCGCTGGCGCGCCTGGACGGCGTCCTCGACGGCGAGCCGGTGCAGGCCCAGCTCCCCGGCGAGCTCGGTCAGGTCCGCTTCGGACGGCTCGCAGAGGTCGACCCACACCGCGGTGTCCGGTTCGGCCAGGAAGTCGGAGACGTCCGCGACGGGGAAGTCTTCCTTGTGCAGCACGCCGTCGCGGTAGGCGCGGGTTCTCGTCATGCCCCGGAGTGCCCGGCGGGCGAGCCGTTCACACGCCCGCCCATCCCGCGTGATGCCCGCCCGAGCACGCGAGATGCCCCTCCAAGCACACGTGATGCCGCTCCGGGCACGGTTGTAGAGGTCGTTCGTAGAGGTTGTCGCTGTCGCGCGCGGCCGTCCGCCGCGAAGATCACTCCTGCCGCCGCTCCCGATGAGAAGGACACCGGTGAGAGCTGCCTGGAGGATCCTGCTCACCGCGCTCGTCGCGGCGTCCTTCCTCGCCGGGGTGCCTGCCGCGGCGGCGGACGGACACACGCACGTCGTGCTCGTGGCGCGGGTCCGCGACACCGTCACCCTCGTCTGCGCGCGACACGACGGCATGATCACCTGCACCCGCGCGCACCGGGCCCGGCCCTACCTGACGGCCGTCGTCACAACCGGTCCAGCTCCGCTCGGACCGCGGCCGCGCGCTCCTCACCGCCGTACTCCCGCAGCAGCTCCAGCGCGTCCGTGAGCTCCTCCCGCGCCCGGTCGCGGTCCGCACGGCCCAGGTGCGCGCGGCCCAGCTCGGCCAGCGTCATCGCCTCGTACAGCCGGACCCCCGCCTCCCGCCACAGGTCCACGCTCCGGCTCAGCTCCTCGATCGCGACGTCGAACCGGCCCAGCTCCCGGTGCACGATCCCGATCCGCATCCGGCCGTACGCCATCCCGCGCAAGTCGCCGGTTTCCTCGCCGACGGCCACCGCGTCGGTCGCGTACGCGAGTTCGCGCGCGCGGTCGCCCTGGCGTCCGTACAACACCGCGAGGTTGACCAGGGTGAGCGTCTCGACGTGCCGCAGCCCGAGCGACCGGTTGAGCGCCAGGCTCCGCTCGCCGAACCCGATGGCCGCCTCGACGTCGTCGCCGAGGCCGTACACGAAGCAGAGGTTGTTGAGGATGCCCGCCAGCTGACGCTCGTCGCCGATCGCCTCCCAGTCCGCGAGGCTCCGGCGGAGGAACGCGTGCGACCGCCGGAAGCCGGCCGCTTCGCCAGCTCGGCTTCGGCGACGCCGAGGTCGTTGCGCAGCGTCGCGGCCGCCACCGGGTCGACGCCGTCGACCAGCTGCAGGGCCACCTCGTCGACCTGGATCGCGTCCCGCCAGCGGGCCCGCGCGCGGTGGTATTCGTACAGGCCGAGCCCGACGGCGGCGATCGCCTCGGGCGGCACCCCGGGCGTGGCGGCGGCCTGCCGCACGACCGTGACGAGGTGCTCCTGGTGCCGGTCGAGCCAGGCGAACACCTCCTCCGCGGACGCCGGTCCGGCGGCCGTCCACCGCCCGTCCGCCCAGTCGTGCCGGTGCGACGCCGCCGAGACGAGCGCCATGCTCTGCCAGGCCATCGCCGCGCAAAGCTCGACGACGCGGGTGATCGCCGCCGCCCGCTCGCCCGTCGGCAGCCGCGCCGCGTGCTCGCGCGCGTAGAGCCGGAGCAGGTCGTGCAGCCGGTACCACCCGGGGGCGGGCGTGGTCAGGAGGTGCTCGTCGGTGAGCCGTTCCAGCAGCGCCTCCGTCTCCCGCTCGGGCGCGTCGAGCAACCGGCTCGCGACGGGCACCGACAGCTCCGGGACGTCGAGCAGCGACAACAATGGATACGCCCGGGCCGAGGTGTCGTCCAGCGCGCCGACGGCCAGCGCGAAACTGGTCCGGACACCCGTTTCGTCGAGCCGCCGGCGTTCGTCGTCGAGCCGGTGCGCGAGGTGGGCGACGGGCCAGCGCGGACGGGTCGCCAACCGCGCGCCGACCAGGTGCAGCGCCAGCGGCAGGTACCCGCACAGGCGCGCGACCGTCCGCGCGGCGGCGGGTTCGGCCGCGACCCGCCCGGCCCCGATTTCGGCCGCGAGCAGGCGCAGGGCGTCGGCCTCGGGCAGGACGTCCAGCAGCACCTGGTGCGCCTGCGGCAAGTCCGTCAGCGCGACGCGGCTGGTCACGATGGCCGCCGAGCCGCCGGCGCCGGGCAGCAGCGGCGCGACGTGCGCGGCGTCGCGGGCGTTGTCGAGCAGGAGCAGCACGCGCTTCGAAGCGAGCAACGTCCGGAAGCGGGCGGACGCGGATTCGAGCGAAAGCGGCTTCGGCGGCTCGCTCCCGAGTTCGCGGACGAGCCGGTCGAGCAGGTCCAGGGGATCCGGCGGGTCGGCGGCGTGTCCGCGCAGGTCCAGGTGCAGCGAGCCGTCGGGGAAGCGCCGGGCGAGGCGGTGGCCGGCCTCGAGGGCGAGCGCGGTCTTGCCGACGCCCGCCATCCCGGCGATCGCGACGACGACGCCCTGACGGGGTTCGCCGAACCGCCCCAGGACCCGCTCGAGCTCGGCTTCCCGGCCGGTGAACGCGGCGATCCCGCCGGGCAGCTCCCGCGGGACGGCGGTGGTCCCCGCCGGGCTGCCGGGCCGCGCGGCCGCGGCGGCGAACGCCGCGCGGTCGTCCCCGGCGAGGCCGAGGGCGTCGGCGAGCCGGTCGAGGGTTTCGCGGTGCGGGTAGCGGCGGTCACCGCGTTCGAGCGCGCCGACGGCCTGGCCGCTGAGCCCGGACTTCTCGGCCAGCGCCTCCTGGGTCAGCTTCGCGGCGCGCCGAAGACGGCGCAGCCGAACGCCGAACGAATCCATCCCGCCCTCCTCCCCCGGGAGAGGATCACACGCCGGAGCGGGAGGGCGCCAGAGAGGGGTTCCGGCCGACCGGAGTTCGCGTCACGCAGGCAGTACGCGAAGCCGCCGGCCGACCCCGCGGGTGTCCCGGTCAGCGGCACACGGCTCCGCTCTCGCCGCCGAAGAACGAAGAACGGACCGAAAAGGGTTCCTTCGCACTCCAGATCGTATATTATTTGAGATATATTCCGTCCCGGCAGACAGGACCCCGGATGACCGGCATCACGCGGCCCGGCAAGATCATCGCGCTGCACCTCAACTACCGCTCCCGCGCCGCCCAGCGCGGCCGCCTCCCGGAGCAGCCGTCGTACTTCCTCAAGCCGCCGACGTCGGTGGCGGGGACCGGCGCGGCGCTCGAACGACCCGCCGGCACCGAACTGCTGGGTTTCGAAGGGGAAATCGCGCTCATCATCGGCCGCACCGCCCGCCGGGTCACCCCCGAAGACGGCTGGTCGTACGTCGGCGGCGTCACCGCGGCCGACGACTTCGGCGTGTACGACCTGCGCTACGCCGACAAGGGCAGCAACCTGCGTTCCAAGGGCGGCGACGGCTTCACCCCACTCGGCCCGGCGGTGCTGCCCGCCGCCGACGTGGACCCGGCCGCACTGCGCCTCCGCACCTGGCTCAACGGCGAACTGGTCCAGGAAGCCACCACCGGCGACCTGCTCTTCGATTTCGGCAGGCTGGTCGCCGACCTCTCCCAGCTGATCACCCTCGACCCCGGCGACGTCGTCCTGACCGGCACGCCCGCGGGCGCCTCGGTGGCCGTCCCCGGCGACGTCGTGGAGGTCGAGGTCGACACGGCCGGGCACACCACCGGTCGGCTGGTCACGCCGATCGTCGAAGGCACCGTCCCGTTCGCACCGTACGGGGCGCTCCCCCGCGCCGACGATCAGGAGCGCGCGGACGCGTACGGGACGTCGGCGCCGGAGTTCGAACTGACCCGGGAACTGCGCGAGAAGATCGAATCGGTCGGCACCGCAACGCTTTCCGCGCAGCTGCGCACGCGCGGGTTCAACGCGGTGTCGATCGACGGGCTGACGTCGACGCGGCCGGCCACCCGGCTGACCGGCCGCGCCCGGACCCTGCGCTACCTGCCCTACCGCGAAGACCTGTTCGAGAAGCACGGTGGCGGCTACAACGCCCAGAAGCGCGCGATCGACCGCCTCGGCCCCGGCGACGTCCTGGTCATGGAGGCCCGCGGGGAACGCGGCACCGGCACCGTCGGCGACATCCTCGCGCTGCGGGCGCAGGTCCGCGGCGCGGCCGGGATCGTCACCGACGGCGGGGTCCGCGACCTCGCCGCGGTGTCCGCTTTGGACATTCCCACCTACCACGCCGGGCCGCACCCGGCGGTGCTCGGCCGCCGGCACGTGCCGTGGGACGTCGACGTCGCGATCTCCTGCGGCGGCGCGGCCGTTTGCCCCGGCGACGTGATCGTGGGCGACGGAGACGGCGTCCTCGTCATCCCGCCGGACCTCGTCGAGGAGGTCGTCGACGCGGCGATCGAGCAGGAGCTGCGGGAGACGTTCATCGCCGAGCAGGTCGCCGCGGGCGAGCGCGTCGAAGGCCTTTACCCGATGGACGAGCACTGGCGCGGGAGGTACGCCGTGTGGCTGGCGAAACGGTGAAACGGTGAAACGGCACCTCACCCGCCGCCATCCCCGACGCAGGAAGACCGATACAGGAGAGAAGCATGCGATTCCGCTCCGACCCCCAGGCCATCCGCGGGTCGATCGCGCCGCTGATGACGCCGTTCACGGCCGACGGCGCGGTGGACCACGACGGCCTGAAGAACCTCGTGCGCTGGCAGCTCGCCTCGGGCTCGCACGGGATCTCGATCGGCGGCTCCACCGGCGAACCCGGCTCCCAGACGGTCGCCGAGCGCGCCGAGGCCATCCGCACGGTGGCCGCCGAGGTCGGCGACCGCGTGCCGTTCGTGCCGGGCACCGGCTCGGCGAAGCTCGACGAAACCCTCGAGCTGACCGCCGCCGCGCGCGACGCCGGGATCGACGCCGCGCTCGTCATCACGCCGTACTACGCGCGGCCGACGCAGGACGCGCTGTTCGTCTGGTACCGCACGGTCTGCCGGGAGTTCCCGGACCTGCCGATCGTCGCCTACAACGTGCCGAGCCGGACCGCCGTCGACCTCGCGCCGGCGACCGTCGCGCGGCTGTTCCGCTCGTGCGGCAACTTCGTCGGGATCAAAGAGACGACGAAGGATTTCGAGCACTTCTCCCGGGTGCTGCACCTCTGCGGGCGCGAGCTGCTCGTGTGGTCCGGGATCGAGCTGCTCTGCCTGCCGCTGCTGGCCCTCGGCGGCGCCGGGTTCGTCAGCGCGACGGCCAACATCGCCCCGGCCGCCTGCGCGGAGATGTACACCGCGTGGCAGGCGGGCGACCACGAACGCGCCCGGGAGATCCACTACGCCCTGCACCCCCTGGTCGACCTGCTGTTCGTCGAGACCAACCCGGCGCCCGGTAAGTGGGTGCTGGCGCAACGCGGGCTGATCGCCTCCGGGCACGTGCGGCTGCCGCTGATCCCGCCGACCGAGTCCGGCGTCGCGCGGATCAAGGACCTCATGGCCGAGGGCGAGAAGTACCTCTCGCCGGCCGAAGGCTTCACCGTGGAGGGCAAGGCATGACCCACTACGTCCCGGACGGACTGCCGGGCGAACTGAAGCACTACATCGGCGGGGAGCTCGTCGACAGCGTCTCCGGCAAGACCTTCGACGTGCTCGACCCGGTGTCGAACACCCCGTACGTGACCGCGGCCGCGGGCCAGGCCGAGGACGTCGACCGGGCGGTCGCCGCGGCGCGGCGGGCCTTCACCGACGGGCCGTGGCCGCGGATGCTGCCGCGAGCGCGGGCCAGGGTGCTGAACAAGATCGCCGACGCCGTCGAGGCGCAGGACGCCCGGCTCGCCGAGTTGGAGACGTTCGACACCGGGCTGCCGATCACCCAGGCGCTCGGGCAGGCACAGCGAGCCGCCGAGAACTTCCGGTTCTTCGCCGACCTCGTCGTCGCGCAGGCCGACGACACCTACCAGGTGCCCGGCCGGCAGGTGAACTACGTGCACCGCAAGCCGGTCGGCGTCGCCGGGCTGATCACGCCGTGGAACACGCCGTTCATGCTGGAGAGCTGGAAGCTCGCGCCGGCGCTGGCTTCGGGGTGCGCGGTGGTGCTCAAGCCCGCCGAGTTCACCCCGCTGTCGGCGAGCCTGTGGGCGGGGATCTTCGCCGACGCCGGGCTGCCCGACGGGGTGTTCAACCTGGTCAACGGCTTCGGCGAGGAAGCGGGTGACGCGCTGGTGAAGCACCCCGGCGTCCCGCTGATCTCGTTCACCGGCGAGACCACGACCGGGCAGACGATCTACCGCAACTGCGCGGCCGGCCTCAAGGGCATGTCGATGGAGCTGGGCGGCAAGTCCCCGGCGATCGTGTTCGCCGACGCCGACCTCGACGCCGCGCTCGACTCGACGCTGTTCGGCGTGTTCTCCCTCAACGGCGAACGCTGCACCGCCGGCAGCCGGATCATCGTCGAACGGCCGATCTACGACGAGTTCTGCGCGCGGTACGCCGCCCGCGCGGCGAACATCGTCGTCGGCGACCCGCACGACCCGGCCACCGAGGTCGGCGCGCTGGTGCACCCGGAGCACTACGAAAAGGTGCTGAGCTACGTCGAGCTGGGCAAGTCCGAAGGCCGGCTGCTCGCGGGCGGCGGGCGTCCGTCCGGATTGGACACCGGGAACTACGTCGCGCCGACGGTGTTCGCCGACGTGCCTTCGTCCGCGCGGATCTTCCAGGAGGAGATCTTCGGGCCGGTCGTCGCGTTGACGCCGTTCGACACCGAGGCGGAAGCCCTGGCGCTGGCCAACGACGTCAAGTACGGGCTGGCCGCCTACCTCTGGACGTCCGATCTGCGGCGCGCGCACACCTTCGCCCAGTCGGTCGAGGCCGGCATGGTCTGGCTGAACTCCCACAACGTCCGCGACCTGCGGACGCCGTTCGGCGGGGTCAAGGCGTCCGGCCTCGGCCACGAAGGCGGCTACCGCTCGCTCGACTTCTACACCCACCAGCAGGCGATCCACGTCTCGCTCGGGCCGGTGCACACGGCCCGGTTCGGCGCCGACCGGAAGGCACAGTCTTGATCCCGCCGGACATCCTTCGCTGCGCGTACGCCGAACTCGTCGTGACGGACCTGGCGGCGTCACGGGCCTTCTACGTCGACGTGCTCGGGCTCGTGGTGACCCACGAAGACCCTTCCGCGTTGTACCTGCGGGCCTTCGAGGAGTACCTGCACCACTCCTTGGTGCTGCGCAAGGGATCCACGCCCGCGCTGGCCGTGCTGGCCTACCGGGTGCGGAGTCCTCGTGATCTCGACCTGGCCGAGGCCTACTACCGCGCGCTGGGTGTCCGGGTGGACCGGCGTCCGGCGGGCGCGACCCGCGGCATCGGCGAGGCCGTGCGGGTGCTCGACCCGCTCGGGTTCCCGGTGGAGTTCTTCCACGAGGCCGAGCACGTCGAGCGGTTCACGCAGCGCTACGACGTCCACGGCGCCGGCGCGCTGTCCCGGTTGGACCACTTCAACCTGGACACCCCGGACGTCCCGGTGGCCCGGAAATACTACGAGGGCTTGGGTTTCCGCGTGTCCGAGGACATCCAGGACGCCGAAGGCACGGTGTACGCGGCCTGGATGTTCCGGAAGCCGACGGTGCACGACGTCGCCCTGACCGGCGGCGACGGCCCGCGGCTGCACCACATCGCGTTCGCCTCGCACGAACGGCACCAGATCCTGCACATCTGCGACCACCTGGGCGCGCTGCGCAAGCCGGGCCTGATCGAGCGCGGCCCGGGCCGGCACGGCGTGTCGAACGCGTTCTACCTGTACGTCCGCGATCCCGACGGGCACCGCGTCGAGATCTACACGCACGACTACTACACCGGCGACCCGGACAACCCGGTGATCACCTGGGACGTGCACGACGACCAGCGCCGCGACTGGTGGGGCAACCCGGTGGTGCCGAGCTGGTACACCGACGCGTCGGTGGTGCTGGACCTCGACGGTGCGGTGCGGGAGGTCGTCGCCCGGGCCGAGCCGCGCGAAGCCGACGTCACCATCGGCGCGGACGGCTTCTCCTTCGGCGCCGGGGAGGCGGAGTTCAAGCTAGGCGAGCAGGTGTGAGAACCACTCGCGGGTCCGCTCGAGGACGTCGATCTGGTGGGCGCGTTCCCGGATCGAGTGGTTCTCCCGCGGGTAGACGACGAACTCGTGGTGTCTTTCTCCCAGCGCGCGGTGGAGAAGTTCGGCCTGGGAGAGCGGGACGTTGGTGTCGTCCTCGCCGTGCAGGATCAGGACGGGCGTGCGGATCTTCGCGGCGTGGGTGATGGGGCTGTTCTCGGTTGTGCCGAGCGCTGCTTCGAACCGGGAGTGCTCTCCGGTGGCGGCCAGCAACGGCCAGTCGGTGACGCCCGCGCCGACAAGGGCCGCGGCGAAGCGGTCGGTCTGCGTCACGGCCCAACCGGCGAAGAAGCCACCGTGGCTCCAGCCGCCGATCCCGAGCCGGTTTTCGTCGGCGATGCCGTCCTGCACGAGGAGGTCGATCCCGGTGAGGACGTCGGTGAACTCCGCGCCGCCGACATCCCCGGCGACGCTGGCGGCGAAGGCGTGGCCGTGGCCCAGACCGCCCCGCGCGTTCGGGAGGAACACGGCGAACCCGGCCGCCGCGAGCCATTGGCCGGAGGGGTACCACCCGAGGTGGAAGCGGTCGGCGTACCGATCGTGGGGACCGCCGTGGACCAGGGTGACCAAGGGGAAGGGGCCGTCGCTCCCGGTCTTTCCCGGCGGGAGGATCAGGAGCCCGTCGAGATCGAGGCCGTCCTCGGCTCGGTAGTTCAGCCGGTGCTGGGTGCCCCAGCTGCCGTCCGGGGCGGTACGGCTGAGGCGGGTCAGGTCGTGCGGCGGACCGGCGTGGACGTCGTCGGGTTCGGTGCCGGTGCTCGCGACCACGGCGACCACCCGGCCGTCGCGGCTCGCGGTGAGGTCTCTGCCCTGGACCTCGCCGATTTCGGTGAAGGTGCGGCCGGCGGGGTCGAGGCGACGGATGGTGGTGTCCAAGCCTTCGGCGAACAGCGCGAGCGGTGGGCCGTCGTCGACCTGGGTGAGTTCCAGCGGGCAGATGGTCAGGCCGGTGGTGAGGTTTTCGCCGCCGTCGAAGACCGCGGTGCCGCCGACCAGGCCGGGCGGGGTCAGACCGAGGTAGGAGAGGTGCCACTCGGTGCCGTCGTGCCACCAGGCCGGTGAGGACGCTTCGAGGGCGGGGGCGCCGAGGTCTCGGGTCTCGCCGGTGGCCGGGTCGACGAGGTGGCGGCCGGGTTCGAAGACACCGGGTTCGCGATCGGCGCAGGACCAGGTGAAGACGGCGAGGGCCTGCCCGTCCGGTCGCGCGGCGACTTCGCGGACGTGCCGGTCGCCGAGGTCACCGAGCGGACGGATGGTGGCGGTGGCGAGGTCGAGCAGCCAGAGCCGGTCGGGCCGGGCGCGGGTGTCCCAGACGCGGGGCCGGTTCGGGTGCGCGTGGTGGGCTTCGGAGCCTTTGGTCGACGAAACCGGCGTCTCGTTGGCCGTGGTGTCCGGCTCGGCTCGCGTGTCCGGCTCGGCCTCGCCCGGCCGGACGATCCGGACCCGCGGATCACCCGCGCGATCCTCCGCGTCCGGCGCGATCACCACCACCGCCGCCGATCCCGGCAACGCGACGTGGCCGCTGATTCCGGCGGACCACTCCGTCAGCCGCTCGGGATCGCCGCCTTCGCGGGGGATACGGTACAGCTGCGCCGTTCCGCGCTCGTCGACGTCCGACAGGAAGAACACCGAACCGGAGTCCGCCGCCCAGCGCGGTGCCCGATGCTCGGCCGTGCCGCCCGCAAGCTCCCGGGCTGGGGCACTCCCGTCCGCCGGCGCGAGCCACAGGCCGCTGACCGGGTGCTTCCCCGTCCGGCCCACCGGAGCCGTCACGTAGACAACCCACCGGCCGTCCGGGGAGATGCGCGGCTCGCGCGGCACGATCCGGTCCACCACGGTTTCCGCCGTCAGCATCAGCCCCCCATTCGTGTGGGGCCAGTCTGCCGGAAAGGCTCTAGCCGTGGGCGGGAACGAGCGCTCCCAGCAGCTCCTCGTGGGCACCCGGCTCGCGCAGCGACGGCGCTTCGAGCGTGCCCGCGTCCGGGTCGTCGGCGCGGATCGCCGCGAGGAACCGGACCACCGCGCGGGGTGCGGGGAGCACCTCGCCGCCGAGGTAGGTCAGGACCGTCGCCCCGTTGACGTCTTCGATCGCCGCCGCCCAGCCGTGCGCCTCGTCCCAGACCAGCGCGAGGTCGTGGTCCGGGAACCGGGTCAGGCGCCAGTCGAGCGCGATGTAGGCCGCCGCGGGCGTTCCCGCGTCGAGTGTGCAGGATTCCAGCCCGACCCCCACCGCGCGGGCCACCGCGGCCACGTACCCGCGCAACCCGCGCTCGAACGAGAACTCCGTGTCGCGCCCGAAATCGATCAGAATGCTCAACGCCGCCTCGCTTTCCCCATGCGCCGCGGGATCCCCGCGGTCCGAGCGCCGGATACCCCGCCGTCACCGCGATCAACCGGGAAGATCCGATGTCCGCCCTGTCGTCCATCCGGCGACATTGTACTTGTCATCACTTTGATGACAAGTGCAACGGTGCGCCCGCCTTCGCGGTGAGGCAGGATCGAGGGGTGACCATCGATCAGGCCGGGGTGCCGGAAGCCCGTCCGGGCCCGGCGTTCCCCGAGCACGAAGCCCGCGTCGACGCCCTGCGGCGGCAGCTCACCGCGATCAGCGGCGAAGCCACCGTGCGGCTCGCCAAGCGGACGTCCAACCTCTTCCGCTCGCGGGCCGCCGCGAAACACCCGGGACTGGACGTTTCCGGCTTCACGCACGTACTGCGCGTCGACCCCGAAACCCGCACCGCCGACGTCGAAGGGATGGTCACCTACGAACAGCTCGTCGACGCCACGCTGCCGCACGGCCTGATGCCCCTGGTCGTCCCGCAGCTCAAGACCATCACCCTCGGCGGCGCGGTCACCGGGCTCGGCATCGAGTCCTCGTCCTTCCGCAACGGCATGCCGCACGAGTCGGTGCTCGAACTGGAGATCCTCACCGGGGACGGCCGGATCGTCGTCGCCACGCCGGACAACGAGCACGCCGCCCTCTTCCGCGGCTTCCCGAACTCCTACGGCACCCTCGGCTACGCACTGAGCCTGAAGATCACCCTCGAACCGGTGAAGCCGTTCGTCGAGCTCCGCCACGTCCGCTACGGCGACCGGGACACCTACTTCCGCGCCCTCACCGAAGCCTGCGGCAGCGGCGAGCACGACTTCGTCGACGGCACGGTGTTCGGCCCGGACGAGTTGTACCTCACCCTGGCGAAGTTCTCCGACACGGCGCCCGCGACCAGCGACTACACCTGGCTCGACATCTACTACCGCTCGATCCGGACCCTCGAGACCGACCACCTCACGGTGCGCGACTACCTCTGGCGCTGGGACACCGACTGGTTCTGGTGCTCCCGCGCGTTCGGCGTCCAGCACCGGCTGCCGCGGCTGCTGCTCGGCCGCCGGTTCCTGCGGTCCTCCGTCTACTGGAAGGCCGTGGCGCTCGACCGCCGGTTCAAGATCGCGCAGCGGCTGCTCAAGCTCCGGCGGATGCCGCCGGAAGAGACGATCGTGCAGGACATCGAGGTGCCGGTCGGCCGCGCCGCGGAGTTCCTCGAGTTCTTCGAGCGGGAGATCCCGATCAGCCCGGTGTGGGTCTGCCCGCTGCGGCAGCGCCCCGGCGGCGTGCGCTGGCCGCTCTACGAGCTGGACCCCGAAGCGCTCTACGTCAACTTCGGGTTCTGGTCGGCCGTCCCCCTGGACCCGGGTGAGCGTGACGGCGTGCACAACCGGATGATCGAAGCCGAGGTCACCCGGCTGGGCGGGCACAAGTCGCTCTATTCGGACAGCTTCTACGCCGAAGACGAGTTCTGGCGGCTCTACAACGGTGACGTCTACCGGGAGCTCAAGCGAACCTACGACCCGGACGCGCGGCTGCTCGGCCTCTACGAAAAATGTGTCCGCCGCCGGTGAAAGGAACGAACGTGACCCAGGCAACCATCCCGGTCGGCGAGGTCTTCGAGCGTCTGCTCGGCCCCCGCGCGACCGTGTCGATCACCGCCTACGACGGCAGCAGCAGCGGCCCGGCCGACGCGCCGGTCGCGATCCAGGTGCACTCGCCGCTGGCGCTCGACTACCTGATGTCGTCCCCCGGCGACCTCGGCCTCGCCCGCGCGTACGTCGCCGGCGCGCTCGACGTCACCGGCGACCTCTACACCGCGCTGCACGCGCTGTCGGCCCAGGTCGACCAGCTGACCGCGGCCGACCGGCTGTGGCTGCTGCGCAAGCTCGGCCCCCGCCACCTGCGGGTCGTCAAGCCGCCCGCCGAGGAGCACCCGAGCCGGTTCCGGCGCGGGATGACCGCGCTCCGGCACTCGAAGGGCCGCGACAGCGAGGCCATCGCCAGCCACTACGACGTGTCCAACCGGTTCTACGAGCTGGTCCTCGGCCCGTCGATGGCCTACACGTGCGCGGTGTTCCCCGAGGCGGGCGCCTCGCTGGAGGAGGCGCAGTACCACAAGTTCGACCTGGTCTGCCGCAAGCTCGGCCTCGAGCCCGGGATGAAGCTGCTCGACGTCGGCTGCGGCTGGGGCGGGATGGTCGCGCACGCCGTCCGGCACTACGGCGTCGAGGCGCTCGGCGTCACGCTCTCGCGCGAGCAGGCCCAGTGGGGGCAGAAGAACATCGTCTCCCTCGGCCTGGCCGACCGCGCCGAGATCCGCCACCTCGACTACCGGGACGTCACCGAGACCGGGTTCGACGCGATCTCCTCGATCGGCCTGACCGAGCACATCGGCGCCCGCAACGTGCCCGGCTACTTCCGGTTCCTCGCGGAGAAGCTCAAGCCGCACGGACGCCTGCTCAACCACTGCATCACCAACCCCGACACCAGCGTCGCGCACCGCTCGCGCGGCTTCATCGACCGCTACGTCTTCCCGGACGGCGAGCTCGAGGCGCCCGGAGAGCTCGTCACGGCCATGCACGACGCCGGCCTGGAGGTCCGGCACTCGGAGAACCTCCGCGAGCACTACGCGCTGACGCTGGCCGGGTGGTGCAAGAACCTCGACGAGCACTGGGACGAGGCGGTCTCCGAAGCCGGTGCCGGGCGTAGCCGGGTGTGGGCGCTCTACCTCGCGGCCTGCCGGCTGGCGTTCGAACGCCGCGAGATCGAACTGCACCAGATCCTCGGGGTCCGGACCGATCGGGCGGGTGGGATGGGGATGCCGCTGCGCCCCGATTGGGGAATTTGACCACCGGGGCTGGCCAGTCCGGACCGGCAATGGGATAATGGTCTCGAGACCGGGCGTCCGAACGGGACGTCCAGGCTCACCAAAAAAGAGTAGGTATGGGTATGGCTCAGGGCAGTGTCAAGTGGTTCAACGGCGAAAAGGGCTTCGGCTTCATCGCGCAGGACGGCGGGGGTCCGGACGTGTTCGTCCACTACTCCGAGATCCAGGGCAGCGGCTTCAAGTCGCTCGACGAGGGTCAGCGTGTGGAGTTCGAAATCGGCCAGGGCCAGAAGGGCCCGCAGGCCCAGCGCGTCAGCGTCATCTGAGCCACGAGGCATCCTGAAGGCCCTCGCCCCCACCGGGGCGGGGGCCTTTCTCGTGCCCGGCCACACTGCGGATTCACAACAGTCCGGTAACATAGGTGGTGTCGAGAGCTCTTCGGATGCCGGCGTCCTGCCGGTCTCACTCCCGACCCGAGGCCATCGAGGCCGATCGCCGGCAGGAGCGGCGACGCGCCCGGCTTCACCGCAGACCGCTGACCGCCGGGTGTTCCCACTCCCCGGCCCCCGCGCGTGAGCCCGGCCCCCGCCCCGCGCGCGATGACTTCGAAACGAGTAGTGCATGACAGCCTCCGTGAAGGCTCGACCTTCCGTCCCCAAACCCGTGCTCTCCGGCCGCCAGACCGTGGCCGAGCTGATCACCATCCGCACGTTTCTTCTGGTCCCGTTCCTCGCGCTCGCCGCGGCCGTCCCGGTGTTCTGGGGCTGGGGCGTCAGCTGGCTCGACCTCGCCATCGGCGGCGCGTTCTTCGTGGTGTCGACGCTCGGCATCACCGTCGGCTACCACCGCTACTTCACCCACGGCGCGTTCCGCGCGAAGCGGGCGCTGCGGATCGCCCTGGCCGTCGCCGGCGGCCTCGCGGCGCAGGGCCCGGTCATCGGCTGGGTGGCCGACCACCGCCGGCACCACGCGTTCTCCGACCGCGAGGGCGACCCGCACTCGCCGTGGCTGTTCGGCACGTCCCCGGCGGCGCTGGCCCGCGGCTTCTGGCACGCCCACATGGGCTGGCTCTTCGGACGTGACAAGACCAACATCGACCGGTTCGCCCCCGACCTCGCGGCCGACCGCGACATGCGCGTCGTCGACCGGCTCTTCCCGCTGTGGGTCGTGGTGAGCCTCCTGCTGCCGCCGCTGCTCGGCGGCCTGATCACGCTGTCGTGGTGGGGCGCGCTGACCGCCTTCCTCTGGGCCGGCCTGGCGCGCATCTCGTTCCAGCACCACGTGACGTGGTCGGTGAACTCGGTCTGCCACATGATCGGCGAACGCCCGTTCACCAGCCGTGACCGCTCGGCGAACTTCTGGCCGCTGGCGATCCTGTCGATGGGCGAGTCCTGGCACAACACCCACCACGCGGACCCGACGTCGGCCCGCCACGGCGCGCAGCGCGGGCAGATCGACATCTCGGCCCGGGTGATCTGGGCGTTCGAGAAGCTCGGGTGGGCGTGGAACGTCCGGTGGCCGACCGCCAAGCGGCTGGCCGCGCTGGCCCGGTGACCACGGTCGCGCTGACCTTCGACGACGGCCCGTACCCCGAGACGACGCCGGCGCTGCTGGCCGCCCTCGGCGACGTGCCCGCCACGTTCTTCCTGTGGGGCGAGCACGCCGAGGCGCACCCGGAGCTGGTCCGGGCGATCGTCGCGGCGGGGCACACGATCGGCAACCACACGTGGACGCACCCGCGGCTCACCGGTCTCGACGCCGGCGCCCGCGACGAGGAGGTCCGGCGCACGCAGGACCTCCTCGCCGAGCTCACCGGGACCCGCCCGGCGTTGTTCCGGCCGCCCTACGGCGACACGGGCCCCGCCGTCGCGCAGACCATCGCCGAGCACGGGCTCACCGAGGTGCTGTGGACCGTCGACACCCGCGACTGGGCGGGCGCCTCCGCGGCCGAGGTCGAGGCCGCGGCGGCGCGCGCCGAGCCGGGTGGGATCGTCCTGATGCACGAAGGCCGCCCGGCGACGGTCGAAGCGGTACCTCGGATCCTCGCGGCCCTCGCCGCCCGCGGCCTGCGGCCGGGTTGCGACGTCATGAAAGAGTCGTTCATGACGCTGGACGACAGGAAAGAGTCGTTCATGACGTCGCCAACCCCCGCCCACGCGCGGCCGTGACTTTGCCGGGACCGGTCAGGGGTTGATGCGCAGGTACGCGGGCTTCGGCCGCAGGTTCTCGTCGAACAGGCAGGCCGCTCCCTCCCCCGGAAACACGTCCGGGACCCACGAATGCCGGTCCGTGAAGCCCCACGTCGTGAACTCCACGCACCGCCGGACCGCCTGGCAGCCGTCCCACAGCCGGTCGAAGTAGCTCGCCTGCGTGTCGAGCTTCGCCGCGTCCGGCGGGGTCGGGATGCGGACGTCGGCTTCGGTGATGGCGACGTCCACGCCGAGCTTCGTCAGCCGGGCCAGGTTCTCGCGGTACTCGCCCGGGAAGCCGTACTGGATCGACAGGTGCGCCTGGACCCCGACGCCGCCGATCGGGACGCCCTGCCGGCGGAGCGTCTTCACCAGCTCGTACACCGCGTCGCTCTTCGGGTTGCGGCCTTCGATGTTGTAGTCGTTGATGTACAGCGTCGCCGCCGGGTCGGCCGCGTGCGCCCACCGGAACACGTCCGCGACGAACCCGTCGCCGAGCTTCTGCCGGAAGACGGTGTCGCGGCGCGTCCCGTCCTCGTTGAAGATCTCGTTGACGACGTCCCAGGCGCGGATCTTCCCCTTGTACCGCTTGACTTCCGTGGTGATGTGGTCGTGCAGGACGCGGCGCAGCTCGGCGGCGGGCAGCGCGGCCACCCAGTCCGGCAGCTGGGAGTGCCAGACGAGCGTGTGGCCGCGGACGGTCTTGTGGTGCGTTCGCGCGTACCGGACGATCGCGTCGGCACCCGACCAGTCGTACTGGCCGCGGACGGCTTCGACCGTGCCCCACTTCATCTCGTTTTCGGGCGTCACGTTGTCGAATTCACGAGTGAGGACGGCCCGGTAATCGGGTTCGTCCGCCAGATATGCCGCCGCCACGGCACTGCCGACGTAGCGGTGGGTGATGTCTTTCAGCGGAACGGCCGCCGAAGCCGCCGGCGCCTGCCACACGGCAATGCCGGCGACGACCGCAACGGCCAGCAGACCGCGTTTAATAGGAATACTTCTCAGCATCTCTTTCCTCCGTTTTCCGAAAGTTTCGAGGTGTGTCAAACCGGCTTTCGATGACCTAGAATCTCCTTCATGACAACGAAGTCTGATGATCCCGAGCCGGTCGCGTCCCGCGTCACCATCGCCCGGATCGCCGCCGAGACGGGGGTTTCCGTCCCGACGGTTTCGAAAGTGCTCAACGGGCGCCCCGACGTCGCCGAAAGCACCCGCGCCCGCGTGGAGGCGGTCATCGGGAAATACGGTTACCGCCGTCGCGCCGACGAACGGTCCAGACGTTCTCGGCTGTTGGAACTGATGTTCCACGAACTCGAAAGCACCTGGGCGCTCGAAATCATCCGCGGGGTCGAGTGCGTGGCCCGCGAAAACGGAATGGCGGTCGTGCTCGCGGAATCGTCGGGCCGGCACACCCCCGGGCAGAGCTGGCTGGAGAGCGTGCTGGCGCGGCGGCCGGTCGGCATCGTTTCGGTGTGCTCCGACTTCACCGGCGGGCAGCTGGCGAAGCTGCGGGCCCGCGACATCCCGCTCGTCGTGGTCGACCCGGCCGGCGCGCCCGGCCCGGAGACGCCCTCGATCGGGGCCACGAACTGGCAGGGCGGGCTGACCGCCACCCGGCACCTGGTGGAGCTGGGGCACCGTCGGATCGCGATGATCGGCGGGCCGGACGGGGTGCTGTGCAGCCGGGCCCGGATCGACGGCTACCGCACGGCGCTGGAGACGGCCGGGCTGGCGTTCGACCCGGTGCTGGTGCGCCGCGGCGACTTCCACGTCCGGTCCGGCTACCGGGAGCTGGCGTCATTGCTGACCCTCCCCGACCGCCCGACGGCGGTGTTCGCGGGCAGCGACCTGCAAGCCCTGGGGGTGTACGAGGCCGCGCGCGACGCGGGGCTGCGGATCCCGGACGACCTGAGCGTGATCGGCTTCGACGACCTGCCGGTGGCCCGCTGGCTGACCCCGGAGCTGACGACGATCCGCCAGCCGCTGCAGGAGATGGCAGCCGCCGGCGCGCGGCTGGCGATCTCGCTGGCCCGCGGGACGCACCCCGAGAGCCACCGGCTGGAGCTGGCGACGAGTCTGGTGGTCCGCCACAGCACGGCCGCCCCGGCCCACCGGGGAAACGGCGCGCTGGCCGCCGGGCGGAGGTAGCGGGCGGCCGTGCCCGCTCATCCCGGCCACCGCATGCTCTCCGGCGGGCCCAGGTAACTCGGCCGCAGCCCGCCGGTGTCGACCACCAGCTTCTGGACCACCACCGCCGGGTCGACCATCCACACCTTCAGCACGTGCGGACCGGGCGCCGCCACCACGTGCCGCGTCGAAGTCAGGTTCACGTTGTCCGAGGTGGTCCGCTCCCACTGCCGGTTCATCGTCGTGTCGTCGGCGCCGGTGGCCTTCGTGATGTTGACGACCTGCGGCGCCGCGTCGTCCAACGACACCGCGTACCGCAGCCCGTCCCCGTGAAGCACGTTGCTGCGCGGCGAAAGGTACGCCCACACCGTCACCGGGCCGGCCGTGAGCAGCGTCATCCGGTACTCCAGCCGGGGCCCCGCGCCCGCCTCCCGGCTCGTGGCGGTGACCGGGAACGGTGTCATCCCGGCGCCGGTGCGGCCCAGGTCCGGGATCAGCCGCCACGAAACCGGACCGGCGGCGACGTTCGCGCTGCAATGCGAAGCCTCCATCGACACGTACCCGCCGGCCTCGACGAACCCGCGCCGCCACGACGAAGGCACCGGGTGGTGCGCCACCACCGCATCCACCACCACCGACTCACCCGCCCCCGACACCGTGATCGGCACGGTCGTCACGCCCTTCGGCGCACGGCTCCAGTCGATCCGCACGGTCATCCGCAGTTCCTCCTCCACCCGGCCGCCCCGCGGCTCGACCCGCACCCACGGCGCCCCGGCGACGGAGACCTGGCAGCGGAACGGTGCCCGCCCGCGGTTGAACACGTCGATGTACTGCGCCGGCGCGCTCTGGTACGGGCTGAACTCCGGCAGCACCGGACGTCCCGCCGCGCCCGGCCACGCTTCCGACGACCCGTCGACGGCGACCCCCAGCTTGGCGGCGGCCGGGAGGGAAATCCGCCGCACCGCGGGGAAGATGACGTCCGGCAGCGCGACGTTGTTCAGCTCCGGCTGCTGCCAGGGCGCGTTCGGGCCGTAGCGGGCCACGTCGCCGTAGTCGATGTGCGGCTGGGTCTGGAACCCCTTCCACTTGCCGCCCGCGATGCCGGTGTTGTACTTCTCCGCCAGCGCGAGGTCGTCGGCGAACCGCGCCTCGGTGACCGCCGCGAGCCCGTTGGCGGAAGCCCGCCCTTGGGCCGCGTAGAGCAGGTTCGTGAACTCGGCGCGCCGCAGGGCGTAGAGGTTCGCCGACGCCGCGACCTCGTACCCGACGAGTTCGTAGAAGGCATCCCGGTAGCCGGACGGCAGCCGCGCCGGGATCCGTGACGCTCGCGCGGCCAGCGCCTGCCATTCGCCGGTGACCCGGTCCAGCTCGCCGTAGTCGACCAGGCTGAACGGCGTCGCCTGGTCGTCGTAGCCGATCGTGCCGTCCGGCCGCAGCGTGATCAGCCGGTTCAGCAGCTCCGGCTTCCGGCGGGACTGCAGCCGCCCGTAGTCGTGCAGCACCCCGGCGATGCCCGACGCCAGAGCCGGACCGAAGTTCGTCGCGGCGAACTGGCGCTCCCAGGTGGACAGCCGCTCGACCGGGAGCGACGACGGGTCCCACGCGTAGTCGAGGAAGAACTGCAGCGGCAGCTCGTTGCCCTTCATGTCCCCGACGTTGGCGACCCACAGCCGGTCGTTCCCGTAGGAAGCCGCCTGGTGCAGCTGCTCCCACGTGTTCGCGAGCAGCGTCGTGTCGACCCACTTGTAGTTGCGGCCGCCGCCGACGTAGTCGAAGTGGTAGTACAGCCCGTACCCGCCGGGATGTCGCGGGCGCGAGAGGTCCGGGTGCTTGCGGATGTTGCCCCAGTTGTCGTCGGTGAAGACCACGATGACGTCGTCGGGCGGGCGCAGGCCCTGCGCCCAATACCGCTGGACCTCCTTGTACAGCGTCCAGACCTGCGGGACGTCGGTGCTCAGTTCGCGGGCGAGGATGTCCCGTTCCGTCGCGATGATCTCCCGCATCAGCTCGATGCCGTCGCCGTCGGGCAGGCTGACGTCACCGTTGCCGCGCATGCCGAGCGTGACGACGCCTTCGAAGTCCTCGCGGGCCATCCGCCGGATCCCGTCGGTCCAGTAGGCCTTGATCGCCACGCCGTTGCGGCGGAAGCTCCACTCCCCCGTTCCGCCGTACGGGTCGTGGCCCGGGGTCGTGATGTTCCCGGCGGCATCGCGCACGGCGGGCACCGCGTGCCGGTTCCACTCTTCGATCCCGCGCATCATCGGAGCCTCGTGCGAGGTGCCCATCACGACGCCGTACTCCTTCGCGGTCGCGTGGTTGAGCGGGTCGTCCTCGGCGAAAGCGCGGCCCCACACCGCCGGCCACAGGTAGTTGGCCCGCAGCCGCAGCATCGTCTCGAAGACCTTGGCGAAGAACTCGTGGTTGAAGCCGTTCGGGAAGCCCGGCGCGAGACCGGGCCCGAAGTACGCGGGCGCCCAGGTGCCGAGGGCCGGGTTCTCGTCGTTGATGAAGAACCCGCGGTACTTGACGTGCGGCGTCCCGAGGCTGAACCGCTCACCCGGAATGTGCAGCTCCGAAGCCCGGGCAGGCGGGACGTCGGCCCACCAGTACCACGGCGAGACGCCGATGCGCCGTGAGATCTCGTAGACGCCGTAGATCACGCCCCGCTGGTCGCTCCCGGTGAGGACCAGCCGCCCGTCGACGACCTGGCTCAGCGACGTCTCCCACTTCCCGGCGATCCCGGTGACGTCGAGCTTCCCGGCCGAGACGAGCGAGTCGACCAGGGGACTGTGGCCGAGCGTGCCGACCAGCACCACCGGCCCGTGGGCGGGCGCGACCTCGGACACGGCGGGCCGGACGCCGGTGACGCGCTCGACGTCGGCGGCCAGGTCGCCGGCGACCCGCCGGACCCCTGGCAGGTCGCCGGGGCTCACCACGATCGTCGCGGCTTTCCCCCGCGACACCAACGGGAACCCGGTCCCGGCTTCGGCGAGCCCCGGCAGGGCCACGGACCCCGCTCCGGCCAGGGCCATTAGCTGCAAGAACGCACGACGGTGGACCTCGGACGGCACGGCAGACCTCCTGAGTCAGCCCTTCACGGATCCGGTCAGCCCGCCGACGATGCGCCGTTCGGCGAGCACGAAGAACGCGAGTGCCGGGATCATCGACAGTGCGGTGAACGCGAGCACCCGGGCGGTGTCCTGCGAGTACTGGGACTGGAACGTGGCGACGCCGAGCGGGAGCGTGAAGTGCGCGGAGTCGTTGAACACGAGCAGCGGCAACAGGTAGGCGTTCCAGCTGGTGACGAAGGCGAGCACGCCGACCGTCGTCAGCGCGGGTGCCGACAGCGGCAGCAGGATGCGCCAGAAGAACCCGAGCCGGCTCGCGCCGTCGAGGACGGCGGCGTCCTCGAGCTCCCCCGGGATGGCGTGCATGAACGGGCGCAGGATCACGATCGTCACCGGCAGCGAGAACGCCGCCTCCGGGATCGCCACGCCCCAGAAGCTCTCGAGCATGCCCAGCTGGCGCAGCCACAGGTACAGCGGCAGCGTCGCCACGGTCAGCGGGAACAGCAAGCCGAGCGTGAACAGCGTGTACAGCGCTTCCCGGCCTTTGAACTGGTACCGCGACAGCGCGTACCCGGCCATCGAGCCCAGCCCGACGGCCACCGCGGTCGCGATCACCGCGATCAGCGCGCTGTTGCCGAGGAAGATCCAGAACGCGCTCGAGCCGAGGACCGAGGCGTAGTTGTCGGTGATCCACGGGCCGGGCAGCCCGGCCGGATCGTTGTTGATCTGGGCGTTGCTGCGGAACCCGCCGAGCACGACGAACAGCAGCGGCACGACCGTCACGCCGAGCACGACGATCGCGGCGAGGTACCCGGCCGACAGCCCGAACTTGCGTGACCGCATCAGCTCACCATCCTGGTCAGGGCGCCCTGGGTGTCGCGGCGGAGCGCGAACCGCTGGTAGAGCAGGGCGAACAGGAAGCAGATGACGAAGAGGATCACCGCGACCGCGGACCCGAACCCGAACTCGTAGCGCTTGAAGCCGTGGTCGACCAGGTAGGTCGCCATCGTCGTCGACGCGTTCGCCGGCCCGCCCTGCGTCATGATCCACACGACGTCGAACAGCTGCAGCGAGCCGATCACCGACAGGAAGATCCAGATCCGGATGGTCGGCCCGAGCAGCGGCAGCACGACGTGCCGGGTGGTCTGCCACGCCGACGCGCCGTCGAGCGCGGCGGCCTCGCGCAGCTCGGCGGGCACGCCCTGGAGGCCGGCGAGCAGCAGGATGATGCCGAAGCCGATGTACTTCCAGGTGATCACCGCGAACATCGTGTAGAGCACGATGCCCGTGTCGGCCAGCCACTGGTGGACGAGGCCGCCGAGCCCGGCGCCCTTGAGCACCTGGTCGGCGAACCCGTTCGGCTGCAGCATGAGCACCCAGATCACCGCGGTGATCGCCTCGGACAGGACGTACGGCGCGAACACCAGCGCGCGCAGCACCGCGCGTCCGCGCAGCTTGCGGTTGAGCAGCATCGCCAGCCCGATCGACAGCGGCAGCTGCACCACGATCGAGAGCCCGGCGATGATCAGGTTGTGCACGATCGCGCCCTGGAACACCCCACCGGAGAAGGCGTCGACGTAGTTGTCGAGCCCGATGAAGTCGTCGAGGGGGCCGAAGCCGTTCCACTGGAACAGGCTGTAGAACGCGGCGATCCCGATCGGGACCAGGACGAAACCGACGAACACGAGCAGGGCCGGCCCGAGCAGGAGCGCCAGCTCGAGCCGTTTGCCGAGGCCGGACCGCTTCACGCGGCGGCCCGGCGCCGGTGCGGACGGCTGGTTCGCCGTCCGCACCGGCGTCGTCGCCGTGGTCACTTGTTGCCCGCCGCGGCCTGGTTGACGGCGGTCACGATGCCTTCGGGGGTGCCCTGGCCGGCGAACATGTTCGCCACCGCGTCGTTCAGCGCGGCGCCGACCGCGGTCGGGAACGCCCGGTCGAAGTACATCTGCAGGTACGGCGCCTTCGTGCCGTAGTCGTAGACGGCCCGCAGCGTGTCGGTCTTCAGCGACTTCGCGGCGACGGTGTTGACGGGCAGGCCGGCCCCCTGGGCGGCGAGCTGCGTCTGCACCGGCTCGCTGCCGAGGTACTGCAGGAAGTCCGCGCACGCCTTCGACGCGCGGGTGGTGCAGGCGAAGCCGTCACCGCCGCCGAGCACGGCCGCCGGATCGCCCTGCCCGCCCGCGACGGACGGGAACGGGAACCAGCCGACCTTCGAATCCAGCTGCTTGTCGTCGGTGAGCGCCGACATCGTGCCGGGCTCCCAGTCGCCCTGCAGTTCCATCGCGGCCTTGCCGTTGGCGACCAGGCCCGCGGAGCTGCCCGCGCCCTGCTGGGCCGGCGTGCCGGCGAAGCCGGTCTGGAAGGGTTGCGTGGCCAGGAAGTTCTTCAGGTCCTGCCCGGCCTTCGTCCAGCACGGGTCTTCGAGCTTGACCGCCTTCACCGACTGCTTGAGCACGTCGATCGAGCATTCGCGGACGGCGAAGTAGTTGTAGTAGAAGGCGTCGGGCCAGCGGTCCTTGCCGCCGACGGAGATCGGCGCGATGTTCTTGGCCTTCAGCTGCGTGACGGCGGCGTTCAGCTCGTCCATCGTCTTCGGCGGGGTGGTGATCCCCGCCTGCAGGAAGAGGTCCTTGCGGTACCAGAACCCGACGAAGTGCTGCTCGAACGGCACCCCGTACTGCTTGCCGTCGACCTGCCAGTTCTCCCCGAACTTGCCGGTGGTCTGGGTGATCCACGGCTTCGTGGCCTCGGTGATGTCGGCGACCTTGCCCGAGGTGATCTGCGAGGCCAGGTCACCGGCGCCCCAGGACTGGTAGACGTCCGGCGGCTCGGCCCCCTGCAGCGCGAGCGGGACCTTGGTGGGGAAGTCCTCGTTCTGCAGTGGCTGGGCCTTGATCGTGACGTCCGGGTGCGCCTGGTGGTAGTCGGTGACGACCTTCTCCCAGATCGACTTGATCGGGTCGGTGGTGCCGTTGTGCCACCAGGTGAGGGTGACCGGCCCGCTCGGCTGCGCGGGTGTGTCGCTCCCCCCGCTGCTGCACGCCGAAAGCGCGAGCGGGAGGACCGCCACCAGGGCGGCGAGAAGGGGGATTCTGTGCTTCACAAACATCGTGGGTCCACTCCTGACGACTTCGGCCGAGTAGGACGGGGCGCGACGGCACCCGGGTTGGCGAAGAGTTTGCTCCCGGGCAAATCGGATGTCAATCGTTGTCGATAACGTTTTACATGGCTAGTCTGAGCCGATGCAGCCCAGTTCGAGGGTGACCATCCGTGACGTCGCGGCCCAAGCCGGCGTCTCGGTGGCCACAGTCTCCAAAGTCATCAACGAGCGCTACGGCGTCTCCGCCGCGACGCTCGCGAAGGTCCGCGCGGTGATCGAAGACCTCGGGTACGAAGCGAGTCTCGTGGCGCAGAGCCTGCGCAACCACCGGACCAACGTGATCGGGATCCTGGTCGCCGACCTCGAACCGTTCTCCACCGAGCTGCTCAAGGGTGCCGCGGACGCCATCCGCGGCAGCGGGTTCGAGCTCGTCGTCTACTCCGCCGGCGGGCGCACCGGCGACCCGAAGGGCTGGGAAAAGCGTTACTTGTCAAGGCTTTCCGGCACCCTCGTCGACGGCGCCGTGCTCGTCACGCCCGCCGTCTCGCTCGAAGCGGTGCCCGGAACGCCGGTCGTCGCGGTCGACCCGCACACCGGGCCCTCGCACCTGCCCACGATCGACTCCGACAACCTGCGCGGCGCGCAGCTGGCCACCGAGCACCTCCTGGACCTGGGACACCGGCGGATCGCGTTCCTCGCCGGCCGCCCCGACCTCGAATCGGCGTCCCTGCGCAAGGCGGGTTACCTGCGGGCCCTGGAAGCCGCGGGCGTGCCGGCCGACGAGAACCTGATCCGGATCGGCGCCTACGACCCGGAGGTGTCCGCGGCCTCGGCCCACGACCTGCTGACCGGCCCGGACCGGCCGACCGCGGTGTTCGCCGCGAACGACATCTCGGCCATCGCGACCGTCGGCGCGGCTCGCGAACTCGGCCTTTCGGTGCCCGACGACCTCTCCGTGGTCGGCTTCGACAACGTCCCCGAATCCGCGCTCTGCAGCCCGCCACTGACCACAGTGGACCAGCCGATCCGGGAGATGGGCCACCGCGCGATCAGCATGCTCATCGCGCTGATCAACGGCGACGAGGTCGAGCGCACCCACGTCACCCTCGACACCGGCCTGGTGGTGCGGCGCTCGACCCGCGCCCTCCCCTGACCACTCCCCCAGACGAAGGGCGGAATGCCTTGACCACGCAGCCCACCACGGCGCCCGAGCCGTGGCGCGACCCCGCGGCCGACCCGGGCGAACGCGTCCGCGCGCTGATGGACCGCATGACCCTGCGCGAAAAACTGGCCCAGCTCTACGGCGTCTGGGTCGGCATCGACACGGGCGGGGAGATGGCGCCCCACCAGCACGACTTCGTCGACGCCGACGTCGACCTCGACGACCTGGTCCGCCACGGCATCGGGCAGCTGACCCGCGTCTTCGGCACCCGGCCGGTCGATCCGCTGATCGGCGCGCACAGCCTCGCGCGCACGCAGCGGCAGATCGTTTCCAGCAACCGGTTCGGCGTCCCCGCCGTCGTCCACGAGGAATGCCTGACCGGACTGGCCGCGTGGCAGGCGACGATCTACCCGGCCCCGCTGTCCTGGGGCGCGACGTTCGACCCGGACCTGGTGCACCGGATGGCCGCGCGGATCGGGCGGACCATGCGGGGACTCGGCGTGCACCAGGGCCTCGCGCCGGTCCTCGACGTCGCGCGGGACCTGCGCTGGGGCCGCGTCGAGGAGACGATCGGCGAGGACCCGTACCTGGTCGGGACGATCGGTGCCGCGTACGTCGCCGGGCTCGAGTCGGCCGGCGTGATCTCGACGCTGAAGCACTTCGTCGGGTACTCCGCCTCGCGAGCCGGGCGCAACCTGGCCCCGGTTTCGGCCGGGCCGCGCGAGATCGCGGACATCCTGCTCCCACCGTTCGAACTGGCCCTGCGCGCGGGCGCCCGCTCGGTGATGAACGCCTACACCGACACCGACGGCGTCCCGTCCGCCGCCGACGCGTCGCTGCTGACCGGCCTGCTGCGCGACACCTACGGGTTCACCGGGACGGTCGTCGCCGACTACTTCTCCGTCGCGTTCCTGCACCGGCTGCACGGTGTCGCGGCCGACCGCGGCGACGCGGCCGGGCAGGCGCTGACCGCGGGCATCGACGTGGAACTGCCCACCATGGACTGCTACGGCGAGCCGCTGCTCGCCGCGGTGGAAGGGGGTGCGGTCGACGCCGCCGCCGTCGACCGCGCCCTCGAACGGGTGCTGCGGCAGAAGTGCGAGCTGGGACTGCTCGACGCGGACTGGGCGCCGGAGGTGCCCGAGGAGATCGACCTCGACGACGCTCCCTCGCGGGCGTTGGCGCGCGAGGTGGCCGAGAAGTCGATCGTGCTGCTGCACAACGACGGGACGCTGCCGCTCTCCCCCGGCGCCGACGTCGCCGTCGTCGGGCCGCGCGCGGACACGCCGGGCGCGATGCTCGGCTGCTACTCGTTCCCGCTGCACGTCGGCGTCCACCACCCGGACGTCCCGTTCGGCGTCTCCGTGCCGACGGTGGTCGAGGCGCTGCGGTCGTCCTTCGACGTCACCTACGCGCTGGGCTGCCCGGTCACCGGCGGTGACGACGACGGGATCGCCGAGGCGGTGGCGGCGTGCGCCGACGCTTCGGTGTGCGTCGCCGTGCTGGGCGACCGGGCCGGCCTGTTCGGCGGCGGCACGTCCGGCGAGGGCTGCGACGCGCCGGACCTGCGGCTGCCGGGCCGTCAGGAGGAGCTCCTGGAAGCGCTGCTCGCCACGGGCAAGCCGGTCGTGCTGGTCCTGCTCTCGGGACGCCCGTACGAACTCTCCCGGCAGATCGACCGGCTGGCGGCGGTGGTCAGCGGTTTCTACCCCGGCGAGGAAGGCGCTCCGGCGTTGGCGGGTGTCCTCAGTGGACGGATCGACCCGTCCGGCCGGCTACCGGTGAGCTTCCCCGCGGCCGGGGCCGGCCAGCCCTCGACGTACCTCGCGGCGCCGCTCGGCCGCCGCAGCGAGGTGAGCACGGTCGACCCGTCGGCGTTGTTCCCGTTCGGGCACGGGCTGTCCTACGCGCCGGTGACCTGGGTCG
This sequence comes from Amycolatopsis sp. cmx-4-37, assembly GCA_049998055.1. Taxonomy (GTDB): domain Bacteria; phylum Actinomycetota; class Actinomycetes; order Mycobacteriales; family Pseudonocardiaceae; genus Amycolatopsis. The sequence goes on from JAEBEK010000023.1 coordinate 116,476, forward strand.
ACGTGAGCGCGACGGGTTCGCTGTGGCCGACCGACGGCGTGTGCCGGGTCCGGGTGACCCTGCGCAACGACCACGACCGGCCCGCGTCGGAAGTCGTCCAGGTGTACCTGCACGACCCGGTGGCGGAGGTCGCCCGCCCCGAGCGCCGGCTGATCGCGGCCCGCCGGGTTTCGCTGGAGCCGGGCGCGACGGTCGTCGTGGACATCGGCCTGCACGCGGACCTGACGTCGTACACGGGCCGGGCGGGCCGGCGCCTGGTCGAGCCGGGCGATGTCGAACTGCGCGTCGGGACGTCGAGCGAGCAGTTCGTGGCGACGCTGCATTGCACGCTCAGCGGGCCGCGCCGTTACGTCGGCTTCGACCGCGTCCTGGCGCCGGAGTTCGGGTCATGAAGAGGACGCTCGCGGTCTTCTGCCTCGCGGGCTTGACCTTTCTCTTCGTCGGCGCGTCGGGGCGGCCTCCCGCGTCGCACTGGGTGGCGACCTGGACGTCGATGCCGCAGCTGACCGAGCCGTCGAACCTGCCGCCGGCGCCGTACACGGGCACGGACCGGGTGCTGGACAACGCTTCCCTGCGCCAGACGGCGCACGTGTCGGTCGGCGGCCCCCGGATCCGGCTGCGGTTCTCGAACGCCTTCGGCGGGGCGCCGCTGCCGCTCTCGGCCGTCTCGGTGGCGCGTCCACTCGACGGGCGCGCGGGTGTCTCGGCGGTGGTTCCCGGCAGTGTGGTGCCGGTGACGTTCCACGGCAAGCCGTCGGCGACGATCCCGGTGGGCGCGCAGGTCGTGTCGGACCCGCTGCCGTTCCCCGTGCGGTCCTTCGAGAACATCGCGGTGACCGCCTACCTGGCGCACGGCCAGGGATCGCTGTCGATCACGTCCCACCCGGGCTCCCGCACGACGTCCTACCTGGTGCCCGGCAACCAGGTGTCCGCTTCGGACCTGCAGGGCGCGACGCCGGTGGACCACTGGTACTTCCTCAGCGGCATCGAGGTCCTCTCCCCCGCGCCGGCGGTGGCGGTGATCGGCGATTCGCTGTCCGACGGCCGCGGCTCGACGACCAACGGCAACGACCGCTGGCCGGACGTGCTGGCGTCGCGGCTGCCGTCGGCGGTCGTCAACCAGGCCGCGGGCGGCAACCGGGTGCTGCAGGACGGCCTGGGCCCGAACGTCCTGGCGCGCCTGGACCGCGATCTGCTGGCCCAGAGCGGGGTTTCGCGGGCGATCGTCTTCGAAGGGATCAACGACATCGGCACCGCCGCCCCCGCCGTCGCGGCGGCCACGGCGGCGGACCTCATCGACGCCTACGACCAGATCCTCACCCGGGCCCACGCGGCCGGCATCGAGGTGTACGGCGCGACGCTGACCCCGTTCGGGGGCAACGAGGCTTACGATTCGCCCGAGCGGGAGGCGGCCCGGACGTCGGTGAACGCGTGGATCCGCGGCCACTTCGACGCGGTCCTGGACTTCGACCGCGTGGTCCGCGATCCGGCTGCGCCGGCCCGCCTGCTGCCCGCTTACGACGTCGGCGATCACCTGCACCTGAATCCCGCCGGGTATCGCGCTTTGGGGACGAGCGTTCCCGCCGGGCTGTTCCGGAATGGCTGACGGAATGCCGGCGGGCCAAAAAGTGGACAATTCCCGGACGCCTTTTCTCCGCCGGCATCACTGATCGCTCACCCCCGCCTGACGGACCGTGATCACCGGTCCGGTCGACCGGGAGAGCGCTGTCCGGCGCCGGATATCTCTTGGGACACAAGCGAGTCTCGAACCCGGGGGTCTGTGACGAGAATCATGGTCGATGCCCCTATAGTGTCGCCGTCTCCGCTCGTCCCCATCCGTAGTCGTCGCTCCCGAAAAGGGGAAAACATGTCCGAGGTCATCAACAGCATCTTCGGTCGCGCTCAGAACGAAACGCCCAGTTCAGAAGGCTACGGCTACGGCACCACCGAAACCGTCGATGCCGACACGACCGACACGACCGAGACGACCGAGACGGTCGAGCCGGCCGAGGACACCACGGAGACCGAGGACGCGGTCGACGAGACCACCGACGCCGCCGACGAGGACCCGGCCGTCGCGGACTCGGCTGATGAAGACTCGGTTGTCGAGGATTCCGCTGACGAGGATTCCACTGTCGACGCCGAAGAAGACGCCACCGACGAGTCGTCCGACGAAGCTGTCGCAGAGGAGACCGAAGCCGCGGACGAGGTGCCGGTGACGGTCGTCGCCGAGACCGAAGCGGCCGAGGAAGCCGGAACCCGGCCCGCCGCAGGCAATCGCGGCAGCACCACGGTGGCCGACGGCGTGGTCTCCAAGATCGTCATCCGGGTCGCCCGCAAGGCCGAAGGCGTGTACGAGCTCGACGAGGCGGGCACGTCGGTCGAGGTCGACGGCGAGGTCGCGACGATCGCCGTCACGCTGGTGGTCGAGTTCGGGCGCGCGGTGAAGACGCTGGCCGAGCAGATCCGCATCCAGGTGGTCGAAGCGGTCGAGCAGTACCTGGGCCTCGAGGTCGCTTCGGTGGACGTCCACGTCGCCGACATCCACTTCCCGGACGCCGACTGACTCTTCGCTCGGCCCCGGGTGCGTCGCGCCCGGGACCGAGCGTCCGTCACCGGCGCACGGTGTACCGCAGGTGGAGGACGTCGCGAGCCGTCAGCTGCCGCACCAGGTCCAGCTCGACCTGGTCCCCGTCCCCGAACAACCGGCGACCGGCACCGAGCAGCACCGGCACGACGTGGAGTTCCAGCTCGTCCAGCAATCCCGCTTTCAGCAACGCCTGCGCGGCACCCGCGCCGTGGACCATGACCGCGCGGTCCCCCGCGGCCGCTCGCGCCTCTTGCGCGCAAGCGACCACTTCGGTGAAGAACCGCGCGCTCCCGGGCGGCACGTCGGACGGGTCGACGTGGTGGGTCAGCACGTGGATCGGGACACCGTCGTGGTGATCACCGCCCCAGCGCCCGGCCAGCTCGAACGTCCGCCGGCCGGAGATGAGCGCCCCGGTCGCCATCGCCTCGGCGTACACCTGCCCGCTCGGCCCGTCGCCGTGGCGGTCGTCCAGCCAGTCGAACAACCGGAAGCCGCCACGGCCCATCTCCTGCCCGGGGCGGTCGTCCGGCCCCGCCACGAAGCCGTCGAGCGACATCGTCATGTACAGCCTGATCGGTCCGGTCATCGCCGCCCCGCCTCCTTGGTGTCGTGGTCACCAGTGCGTCGAACGGGAGGCACCCGGATCGACCGGGGCGGGGCGGCAGGTATCGCCTAGGTCCTCACGGGGTGATGACCACCTTGAGCGCCGAGTTCGCGGCCGCGTTGCCGAACACCTCGTACGCCTCCTCCATCTGCGCGAACGTGAACCGGTGCGTTCCCATGCGCTCGGCCGGGATGCGCCCCGATGCCACCATCTTCAGCAGCGTCGGGATCGACACCGTGTCCACCAAGCCCATCGTCAGCGTCAGGTTCTGGATCCACATCTCCTCCATCGGCAGCTCCACCGGGACCCCGTGCACGCCGATGTTCGCGATGCGGCCGCCCGGGCGGACCAGCGATGCCGCCGTCAGCAAGGTCTCCGGGTAACCGACCGCTTCGATCGCGACGTCGACGCCCAGCCCGTCCGTCAAGCCGAGCACGTCCGTACGAGTGTCGGGGCCCGCTTCGAACGCGTCCGTCGCGCCGAACTCCAGCGCCTTCTCCAGGCGGAACTTGTTGGAGTCCACCGCGATCACCTTCGACGCGCCCCACAGGCCCGTCGTCAGGATCGCCGCCAGCCCGACCGCGCCGGCGCCGACCACCGCCACCGTGTCGCCCGGGCGGACGCGGCCGGCCAGGACGCCGACCTCGTACCCGGTCGGGAGCGAGTCGGCCAGGAAGATCGCCTGTTCGTTCGTGACGCCGTCGGGAACCGCGTACAGCGACGTGTCCGCGAAGGGCACGCGCACCAGTTCGGCCTGTGTGCCGTCGATGAGGTGGCCGAAGATCCAGCCGATCCCGCCGACCGTTTGGCAGTGCGACGGCATCCCGCGGCCGCAGTACTCGCAGCGGCCGCACTGGGTGATGGCCGGGACCAGCACCCGGTCCCCCACCGCGAACGCGCGGACCGCGTCGCCGACGGCGGTCACCGTGCCGACCGCTTCGTGGCCGAGGATCCGGCCGTCGGTGACCGCGGCGACGTCGCCCTGCAGGATGTGCAGGTCGGTGCCGCAGATGGTGGTGGTGTCGACGCGCACGACCACGTCGGTCGGCTCCTGGACGGCGGCGTCCGGGACGTCTTCCCAAGCCTTCGCACCCGCACCGTGGTAGACCAGCGCCTTCATCGTCGCCTCCGTCGGCCGCCCGGCTCTCGTGACCGGGCACGGCCGTCCTCGACGCTAGGACCGCGGCGAAGGCGCGGCTGTCGCAATTTGAGACCGCACCCACCTAAGGGCCGAGCAGCGCGAGCGACGCCCGGACCGCGACCTCCGTGACGTCCCCCGCCCGACCGCCGTCCTCCACCGTCGTCGCGATCAGCTCCCGCAGCCCGCCCAGGAGCATGATCGCCAGCTGGCGGGACGGCGGTTTGATGCCCGCAGCGCGCAGCTCCGGTGTGTCCGTCAACCGCTGCGTCATCGCGATGAACCCCTCCATCGCGTCGCGCTGGAGGTCGCGGGCCGGGGCTCCCAGCGCCGGGACGTCGCGGATCCAGCTCAGCGTGATCGCCGGCTCGGACTCCGCGCACGCGATCCACGCCTCGATCGCCTGGCGCACCTGGCCGGCCCACGGCGCGTGCGGGTCGACGGCGTCGGAGATCTGCTGGATCATCGCGCGGTTCGCGTCCGCCAGCAACGCGATCAGGCACTCTTCGCGACTGGCGAAGTGTTCGTAGAACGTGCGGCGGGAGGTGCGGGCGCGGCGGACGACGTCGGCGACCGTCGTGTCGCGGAAACCGCCTTCGGTGATCGACGCGGCCAAGCCGTCCAGCAGCCGCTGCCGGCGGATGTCGACGTCCACTGCAGTCACGCTACCGCCCTCCTCTTGAAACGAGATGGTACACCGGCGTACCGTACCGACGGTACGCTCGCGTACCACCACTTCGGGAGGGTCGATGCCGACCATCACCACCCCGGTGACGCTGCCACCGGGACCGACGGCACCCCGCGCCGTCCAAGGCGCCTACGCGCTGACGCAACCGCTGCGAGGCATGCGGCGGCTCAGAGAGCGCTACGGGAACGCCTTCACCGTGAACGTGCCGATCTTCGGCCACGCCGTCGTGATCAGCGACCCGGCGGAGATCAAGCAGCTCTTCACCTCCGGGCCCGACCTCGTCGACAACCTGGAGGTCAACCTCGGCCGGGTGCTCGGCCCCCACTCGATGTTCGCGCTGTCCGGCGACGAGCACAAACGGCAGCGCAAGCTCCTCGTCCCGCCCTTCCACGGCCGGCGGCTCGCCGCGTACGAGAAGATCGTCGAGGAGGAAACCGTCCGCGAACTCGCGAGCTGGCCGGCCGGAAAAGCGTTCGCCACCCTGCCGTCGATGATGCGGATCACGCTCAACGCCATCCTCCGCGCGGTGTTCGGCGCCGAGGGGGCCGAGTTCGCCGAGCTGCGCGAGCTGCTCCCGCCGTTCGTCACCCTCGGCTCCCGGCTGGCCGTCGCACCGATCTCGAAGAAGGGCCGCTTCAACCCCTGGCGCCGCTTCGAACGGATGCGCCGCGAGTACGACGCGATCGTCGACCGGCTGATCGCGAAGGCACGCCCGGACGGCGACGACGTCCTCGCGATGATGCTGCAGACCCGCTACGACGACGGGTCCGGGCTGAGCCGCGAGGAGATCTTGGACCAGCTCCTCACCCTGCTCACGGCCGGGCACGAGACCACGGCGACGACGTTGGCCTGGGCCGTCGAACGCCTCCGCCGCCACCCCGCGCTGCTCGAAGAACTGAAGAACGACGACGCGAAGCTCCTCGACGCCACGATCCTCGAGGTCCAGCGCACCCGCCCGGTCATCGACCTCACCGCCCGGCAGGTCAAGCAGGACGGCTACCGGCTGGGCCGCTGGACCCTGCCGAAGGGGTACGCGGTGCTCGTCAGCATCGCCCTGATCCACGACGACGACGCGGTGTTCCCGCGCGCGGCCGCCTTCGACCCGCACCGCTTCGAAGGCGCGCGCCCGGACCTCTACCAGTGGATCCCGTTCGGCGGCGGCACCCGCCGCTGCCTCGGCGCCGCCTTCGCGACCATGGAAATGACTGTCGTGCTGCGGACCCTGCTGCGGGACTTCACGCTCGAGCCGACGACCGACGCCGATGAACGCTGGCACTCGCGGGGCGTGGCCTACGCCCCCGCCAAGGGCGGCCGCGCGATCGTGCGCCGCCGGAGCACCGGAGGAAATTCGTGACCGAAGAGATCGCCGACGCCGGCCGGGGCATTTCCCTGGCCTACGAACGGATCGGGGACCGCGGCGCGGAACCGCTGGTCCTCGTCGCCGGGCTGGGGCAGCAGCTGCACAGCTGGCCGGACGCGTTCTGCGCGCGGCTCGCGGCACAGGGCTTCGAGGTCGTCCGGTTCGACAACCGCGACGCCGGCCGCTCGACGCACCCGCGGTTCCGCCCGTCGAGCCTGCCCGCGATGTTCGCCGGCCGCTTCCCGTCCGGGCAGTACGACCTGACGGACCTGGCCGCCGACACCGTGGGCCTGCTCGACGCACTGGACCTGGACCGCGTGCACATCGCGGGCGTGTCGATGGGCGGCATGATCTCCCAGACGGTCGCGGCGCTGCACCCGGCGCGCGTCCGGACCCTGACGTCGATCATGTCGACGACCGGGTCCCGCCTGATCGGCCGCCCGGCGCTCTCGACGTTGCGGCTGATGGGCGCGAAGCCGCCGAAGTCGCGCGAAGAGGCCGTCGAAAGCGCCGTGAAGATGTTCCGGCACATCAGTTCGCACGGCTTCCCCTTCGACGAGGCCTGGGTGCGCGAGAAGGCCGGGGCGGGCTGGGACCGCGACCCGACGGCGGGCGGCGTGGGCCGTCAGCTCGGCGCGATCCTCAAGTCCGGCAACCGGACGCCGTTGCTGCGCGGGATCACCGCGCCCACGCTGGTGATCCACGGCGACCGCGACCGGATGGTCCACCCCACCGGCGGTGCCGCCACCGCCCGCGCGATTCCCGGCGCCCGCCTCGAAACCGTCCGCGGCATGGGTCACGACCTGCCCGAAGGCGCGTGGGACACCGTCCTCGACCTCATCGACAAGCACGTGAGGAGCAGCGATGTCACGGCCCCGTAGCATCACCGGCCGGCCGGTGGTGATCACCGGCGCCGCGTCCGGCATCGGCCGCGCGCTGGCCACCCGGCTCTCCCGCCTCGGCGGGCCGGTCGCGCTCGCCGACGTCGACGCGGACGGGCTGAAGGCCACCGCGTCGGCCCTGCACGGCCGGGTGCTGACGCGCGTGCTCGACGTCCGGGACGCGGAAGACCAGCTCCGCTTCGCCGACGAGGTGCGCGAGTGGCTCCCGGCGCCGCTGGCCGCGGTGTTCAACAACGCCGGGGTCGCGGTGACCTCGTCCGTGCTCGACGCGGTGCCCGAGGACGACGACTGGCTGCACGACATCAACTTCCGCGGGGTGGTGCACGGGACGCGCGCGTTCCTGCCGATCCTCGCCGAGCAGGGCGAAGGCGCGATCGTCAACACCTCAAGCGTGTTCGGCCTGCTCGGGATGCCCTACCAAAGCGCCTACTGCGCGGCGAAGTTCGCCGTCCGCGGCTTCACCGAGTCGCTGCGGCAGGAGCTGGCCGGCAGCGCGGTCCGCGCGATCACCGTCCACCCGGGCGGCATCACGACGAACATCGCGCGCAACGCCCGGGTGCGCCAGGACCCGACCGGGCTGGGCCGGACCCGCGACGAGATGGCCGCGCAGTTCGAGGCCATGACGATGACGTCGCCGGACAAGGCGGCGGCGATCATCCACACCGGTGTCGACCGCGGCAAGGCCCGGATCCTCGTCGGCCCGGACGCCTACCTGTTCGACGCGCTCGCCCGCGTCACCCCCACCCACTACAACGCCGTGCTCACGCGCCTGATGAGGCGCCCGCGGCGGACGGAGGCCGTGCGATGACCGAGCACGTCGAGGTCCTGATCGTCGGGGCCGGGCTGTCCGGCGTCGGCGCGGCCCACCACCTGCGCACGGCGTTCCCCCGCAAGACGTACGCGATCCTCGAAGCCCGCGACGCCATCGGCGGCACGTGGGACCTGTTCCGCTACCCGGGTGTGCGGTCCGACTCGGACATGCAGACCCTCGGCTACCGGTTCCGGCCGTGGACCAGCGAGAAGGCCATCGCGGACGGCCCGTCGATCCTGAAGTACGTCCGCGACACCGCGGCCGACGCCGGCATCGACCGGCACATCCGGTTCGGGCACCAGGTGGTCCGCGCCGCGTGGTCCACAGAGGACGCACAGTGGACGGTCGAGGCGACGCACGACGGCGAGCCCGTGCGGTTCACCGCGAAGTTCCTCTACCTGTGCAGCGGCTACTACGACTACGCGGGCGGCCACACGCCGGAGTTCCCGGGCATCGAGAACTTCGGCGGCACGGTCGTGCACCCGCAGCACTGGCCCGAAGACCTGGACTACACCGGCAAGAAGGTCGTCGTCATCGGCAGCGGCGCGACGGCCGTGACACTGGTGCCGGCGATGACCGACCGCGCCGAGCACGTGACCATGCTGCAGCGCTCCCCCACCTACATCCTGTCGCTGCCCTCGGAAGACGCGCTGGCCAACCGGCTGCGCGGGCTGCTCGGCCCGAAGCTGGCCTACCCGATCGCGCGGTGGAAGAACGTCGCGGTGAGCACGCTGATCTACCAGCTCAGCCGGCGCCGCCCCGGCGTGGTCAAGGCGATGATCCGCAAGGCCGCGCTGAAGCAGCTGCCGGCCGGGTACGCCGTCGACACGCACTTCAAGCCGCGCTACCAGCCGTGGGACCAGCGGCTGTGCCTGGTGCCGGACGGCGACCTGTTCCGCTCGATCAAGCGCGGCGACGCCTCGGTGGTCACCGACCGGATCGCCACCTTCACCGAAACCGGCATCCGGCTCGAATCGGGCGACGAGCTGGCCGCCGACGTCGTCGTCACGGCCACCGGGCTGCGGCTGCTGGCCTTCGGCGGCATCGACCTGGTCGTCGACGGCGAGCCCGTCAAGCTGCCGGAAACCATGGCGTACAAGGGGATGATGCTCAGCGGCGTGCCGAACTTCGCGTTCACGATCGGCTACACGAACGCGTCGTGGACGCTCAAGGCCGACCTCGTCGGCGAGTACGTCGTCCGGCTGCTGCGCCACCTCGACCGGAACGGGTACGACCAGTGCATGCCGGTCAACGACGACCCGGCGGTCACCGAGCGGCCGCTGCTCGACTTCGACGCGGGGTACGTGCTGCGGGCGATCGACGAGTTCCCGAAGGCCGGTTCGCGGGCGCCGTGGACGCTCGGCATGAGCTACGCGCACGACGTCGTCAAGCTGCGGCACGGCCGGATCGACGACGGCGCGCTCCGCTTCTCGCGACGGAAGGCGGGAGCGGGCAGACTGAGCGCATGATGCCCTGCAATCTGCCCGTCCGGAGCCGCTGACATGCACTCCGCGGGACTCGTGCTGCACCCCCGCCGCGACTCGGCGGCCGCCGTCGAAGCCGTGCTCGGCTGGGCCGGCAACCGGAACATCGAGATCCTCGGCATCGCCGACGAGATCGTCCGCCTGAACTGCGCGGCGATCGGGGTGACGCCCGAGGAACTCGGCCGCCGGTCCGACCTCGTGGTCAGCCTGGGCGGCGACGGCACGATGCTGCGGGCCATGCGGCTGGCCGACGGGCAGCGCGCGCCGGTGCTCGGGGTGAACCTCGGCAAGCTGGGCTTCCTCGCCGAGGTCGACGTCCCCGACCTGCCCGGCGCGCTCTCGGCCATCGACGACCACCAGTTCACGGTGGAGCCGCGCCTCGCCGTGGACGCCGTGCTGGAGGGCCGCCGGATCACCGCGTTCAACGACATCGCGGTGGTGCGCGTGCCGGGCGACGGCAGCGCGGTGGTGGCGGTGCACGTGGGCGGCCAGCAGTTCGTGAGCTACTCGGCGGACGCGGTGGTCGTCGCCACCCCGACCGGCTCGACGGCGTACAGCTTCTCGGCCGGCGGCCCGATCACCAGCCCGTCGGTCGAGGCGCTGCTGGTCACGCCCGCGGCGCCGCACTCCGCCTACAGCCGGGGCATCGTGCTGTCGGTGCACGACGAGGTGACGCTGGAGCTGCTGCCGACCAGCGGCCGGCTGGCGGTGGAGGTCGACGGCCAGGTCCAGGGGTACGTCTCCCCCGGCGACCGCCTCGACCTGCGCGCCCGCCCCAGCGCGGCGCGGGTGGTCCGGCTCGGGATGACGACGTTCTACCAGCGGGCCCGCCGCAAGCTCCGCCTCACGGACTCGGCGGAGATCCCCCAGCGGGACGGCGAGCACTGAGCGGAGCTTTCACGTGAAAGCTCCACTCCCAGGCCCTGCCACCAGACGTCAGGAAAGAGTCGTTCATGACGTCTGCCGGCGACGAGCAACGGCTCGTGGTGGCGCGGGTCACGTCTCGGGCGTGTCCCGCGATGGTCACGGAAGGGTCACAGGTAGCGTCCGCGGCTTGCGCCTGAACCAGCCGACCTTCGCGGAGTGTCTTAACGCATGCTGTCCCCTGCACCCGTCCGTCCCCCGCTCCGTGCCCGCCTGCTCGTGCCGGGGGCCCTGACCGCCTTCGCCGGCGCCATCGTCCTGCTGGCCGTGCTGCACCTCGACCGGCGGCTCGCGCCGCTCGACCCGGTCAGCTCGATGCTCAGCGACTACGCGTTGAGCCCGGGCCGCTGGATGTGGGACGGCGCGCTGCTGCTCACCAGCACCGGCTCGGCGCTGCTGCTGGTCGCGCTCTACCGCCGGGGCCTGCTGGCCAACCCGGCACTGGTGGTGGCGAAGGCGTTGTGGTGCCTCAGCCTGCTCGCCGTCGCGGTCTTCGCGAAGGATCCGCAGGGCGGCGCGATCACCGCCACCGGCAAGATCCACCTCTACGCCTCGGCCGTGACGTGCCTCAGCCTTCCGATCGTCGGCTGGTCGCTGGGCCGCCGCCACCGTGACGACCCGCGCTGGCGGCGCTTCGCGACGTGGTCGCGTCGGCTGGCGCTGGCCGCGATCCCGTTCTACCTGCCGTTCATCGTGCCGTTCGCGGTGAACGTCGTCCTCGGCGGTCACCTCCCGACGGTCGCGACCGGCCTGGTGGAACGCCTGATGATGGTGCTGGAGATCGCGCTGCTCGCCGTCCTCGGCCACTGGGCCCACCGGGCGATGCGGGCCGGGGTTCAGCTCCGCGCGTAGGCCGCGATCCGCCCGGCCGCCGGTGCGGGCGCCGGCATCCGGAGCAGGCCGTTGCCGACGCCCTGCTGCCGCAGCGCCTCCTTGATCCCCTCGACGGTGCCGCCCAGCGCGGCCAGCACCGCGTCCGCCCGGGCCTGGGCCGCCCGCTCGGCCGGCCCGTCCCCCGCTTCGATCGCGGCCGCCAGGTCCGTGAAGGGGTCCGGGAACGCCGCGGACAGACCCGACACGATGCCCGCCCCACCGGCCGCGGCCACCGCCACCAGGTCCGTGTCGGCTCCGGACCAGAGCCGCGCTTGCGGCAGCGCGGCCCGGAAGTCCGCGAACCGGGCCGCCGCGCCGCCGGACAGCTTGCCGCCCCGCAGGCCCATCGCGGCGAACTCCGCCGGGGTGAGGGTGACCCCGGTGCGCTCCGGGAACAGGTAGCCGTAGACGTCGGCGTCACCGGCGGCCTCGGCGACGGCGGCGAAGTGCCGCCGGACCGCCTCGGCGTCGACGGGGAGGTAGTACGGCGTGAGCACGGCCAGGCGAGTGGCCCCCGCGGCGAGCGCGTCCGCGGTCAGCGCCACGGCTTCCCGCGTGCTCGCCGCGCCGACGTGCACGATCGTGCGCGCCGGTCCGAACACCTCGAGCGCCAGTCCGGCGAGCGCCCGGCGTTCGGCCCGGTCGAGGGCCGGGAACTCGCCGGTCGTCCCGGCGACGAACACGCCGTCGACGCGGTCACGCAACCGCGTCAGCAGCGCGGTGTTGGCGGATTCGTCGAGCGAGCCGTCGTCGCGGAAGAGCGTGGGCGTGGCGGACAGGACCTCAGGACGCGGCATCGGCGTCTCCCGGCTGCTCGCGGGTGCGGTGCAGGAGCCAGTCCCGATCGGTGCGGATCAGCGCGTACCGGACCGCGCCCGTCCGGCCGTGCAGGGTGAACAGGATCCGCTTCTCCGTGCGGTCGTGCTCCTCCCACCAGCCGGTGTCGGCGATCTCCTTCGTGTCGTCTTCGTAGGCGAGGTGGTCCATCGCGTGGTCGGGCACGGCGACCGCGAGCCGGTTGCCGCGCGCGTCCGGCGGAAGGCCGCGCGGCACCGCCCACGAGCGCAGCACGCCGTCCTCCTCGAGGCGGAGGTCGAAGTGGTGCCGCGGGCGCCAGTGCTCGTGCAACACGAAGGCCGGTCTCACCCCTCCACCATGCCAGAACGGCGTGCCCGTACCCGTTTTCCGCCGCCGTAAACCGGCCATCCGAGGACTTGACCCGATCCAGAAAAGCGCGCACGGTGGGGTGCCATGAGCGATGTGACCACCACGCTGCGGGCCGCCGGCCTGCGCGTCACCGCGCCCCGGCGGGCGGTGCTCACGTGGCTGGCCGCGCATCCTCATTCCACAGTGGACGAAATCGGCACCGGGGTCCGCTCGGTGCTGGGATCCGTGTCCACCCAGGCGGTCTACGACGTCCTGGGCGCGTGCGCGGCGGCCGGCCTGATCCGGCGGATCGAGCTGCCCGGCCACCCGGCCCGCTTCGAACGGCGGGCCGGCGACAACCACCACCACGTCGTGTGCCGCCGTTGCGGGCGGACGGAGGACGTCGACTGCGTGGTCGGCGCCGCCCCGTGCCTGACCCCGGACGACGCGCACGGCTTCCTCGTCGACGAAGCGGAAGTGGTGTTCTGGGGCGTCTGCCCCGCCTGCCGCGCCGCCACTTCCCGGAAAGAGGCCACACCGTGACCGAACCGACCACCACCGACGCCGGCATCCCGGTCGAAAGCGACGAGCACTCGCTCACCGTCGGCCCCGACGGCCCGATCCTGCTGCACGACAACTACCTCATCGAGCAGATGGCGCAGTTCAACCGCGAACGCGTCCCGGAACGGCAGCCGCACGCCAAGGGCAGCGGCGCGTTCGGGCACTTCGAGGTCACCGGCGACGTCAGCGCGTACACCAAGGCGGCCGTCTTCCAGCCGGGCACGAAGACCGACCTGCTGATCCGGTTCTCCACCGTCGCCGGCGAGCGGGGCAGCCCCGACACCTGGCGCGACCCGCGCGGCTTCGCGGTGAAGTTCTACACCGGCGAAGGCAACTACGACATGGTCGGCAACAACACCCCGGTGTTCTTCATCCGGGATCCGCTGAAGTTCCAGCACTTCATCCGCTCGCAGAAGCGCCGGGCCGACAACAACCTGCGCGACCACGACATGCAGTGGGACTTCTGGACGCTGTCGCCGGAGTCGGCGCACCAGGTGACGTGGCTGATGGGCGACCGCGGCATCCCGCGCACGTGGCGCCACATGAACGGCTACAGCTCGCACACGTTCATGTGGGTCAACCAGGCCGGCGAACGCTTCTGGGTGAAGTACCACTTCAAGACCGACCAGGGCGTCGAAACCTTCACGCAGGACGAAGCCGACCAGATGGCGTCGGCCGACACCGACTACCACACGCGCGACCTCTACGAGGCGATCGAGCGCGGCGACCACCCGAGCTGGACGCTCAAGGTGCAGATCATGCCGTTCGAGGACGCCAAGACCTACCGGTTCAACCCCTTCGACCTGACGAAGGTGTGGCCGCACGGCGACTACCCGCTGATCGACGTCGGCCGGATGACGCTCGACCGCAACCCGACCGACCACCACGCCGAGATCGAGCAGGCGGCGTTCGAGCCGAGCAACCTGGTGCCGGGGATCGGCGCCAGCCCGGACAAGATGCTGCTCGGGCGGCTGTTCTCCTACCCGGACGCGCACCGCTACCGGATCGGCGCGAACTACAAGCAGCTGCCCGTCAACGCCCCCGTCGTCCCCGTGCACAGCTACAGCAAGGACGGCGCGATGCGGTACACGAAGGTGTCCGACCCGGTGTACGCGCCGAACTCGAAGGGCGGCCCGCGGGCCGACACCGCAAGGTTCGGGCAGCCGGCGGGCTGGCACACCGACGGCGACATGGTCCGCACGGCCTACACGCTGCGCGAAGAGGACGACGACTTCGGCCAGGCCGGGACCATGGTCCGCGAGGTGCTGGACGACGCCCAGCGCGGCCGGCTGGTCGACAACGTCGTCGGGCACCTGCTCAACGGCGTCTCCGAACCGGTGCTGCTGCGCGCGTTCGACTACTGGCGCACCGTCGACAAGGACCTCGGCGACCGGATCGAGTCGGGCGTGCGCGCCAAGCAGGACGAGACCGACCCGAAGACCGCCGATCAGGGCAACCCGGCGCGGTCGAGCATGCAGCACAAGGCCTGACGACGCGGGAGCGGACGCGGACCCGGTGGGCGCCCACCGGGTCCGCGTGCTCTACGTTGGCCTCTTCGCGGGAGGTGGGGAGGCCGGGTGAGCGTCACCAATGCCGTGCTGCCCGCCTGCGCCGCGGCGGCACTGGTGGTGTTCGCGGTCCGCCTCGCCCGCGAACCGCGCCGGCTCGGCAACGCCGTCTGGCTCGGGGTGGCGCTGCTGCTGACCGGGTTGTGGCTGCTGCGCGCGGCCCTGCACCTCGAGTGGCTCACGCCCATCCTGGCCGGGGTGGTGGGAGTCGTCGCGCTGGTGGTCGCGGTGGTGCTGCCGGCCGCGCTGATCGTCAACGGCGTCGGGATGGTGCGGCGCGAAGGCCGGAGTCTCGCGAACCTGCTCTCGTTCCTGCTCGGCGTCGGCATGCTGGTGCTCGAAGGGCTGTTCTTCGCGCCGCTCGGCCGGTGGGGCTCGGCGCTGGTGGCCACGGCCGCGGTGCTCGCCTGCTACTTCGGGTTCCTGTTCGCGTCCCTGCTCGGGTATTCGATCCTGTACGGCAGGCTGCGGCGGCGCACGGGGTTCGACGCGATCATCGTGCTCGGCTGCGGCCTGGCCGCCGACCGCGTGACGCCGTTGCTCGCGGCCCGGCTCGACCGCGCGATCCGGCTGTACGAGCGCGAAGCCGCGCCCCCGCTGCTGGTGGTGTCGGGCGGCCGGGGGCCCGGCGAGACGATGACCGAAGCCGAGGCGATGCACGAATACCTGCGCTCGCGCGGCATCCCGGCCGACCGGATCCGCCGCGAAGACCGCGCGACGACGACCGAGGAGAACCTGGCGTTCTCGGCGGAGCTGCTCCCCGCCGGCGTGCGGCCGCCCCGGGTGCTGGCGGTGACCAGCAACTACCACGTCTTCCGGGCGGCGGTGGAGTGCCGCCGGCTCGGCCTGCCGTTCGACGCGACGGGGGCGCCGACCGCGCGGTACTTCCTGCCGAGCGCGCTCCTGCGCGAGTTCGCGGCGCTGATCCTCCACTACCGGCGCACGACGGTCGCGGCGTGCGCGCTGATCATCGGCACCGGGCTGGCGCTGGCGATCTTCGCCTAAGCGGGCACCGCGGCGATCGCTTCGACCTCCACCGCGTAGTCCGGCCCCGCCAGCGCCGCCACGACCGCCAGGGTCGATGCCGGGAAGTCGCCCTCCGGGAACCATTTCGCGAACACCTCGGCCTGTGCGGCGCGGTAACCGGCCAGGTGCTCGGTGCCCGCTACCAGCGTCAGCAGCTTGACGACGTGCTCCGGCCCGGCCCCCTCCGCCGCCAGGAGCGCTTCGAGGTTGGCGAAGATCTGCCGGGCCTGTGCTACGGCGTCGGCCGCGAGCTCGCCGTCGGGGGCCACGCCGAGCTGGCCGGCCAGGAAGACGAGGCGGTGCCCGGCGGGCACCTCGGCCAGGTGGCTGTACCGCCCGAGCGGTGGCGCGACGGACTCCGGGTTCCAGCGTCGTGGCTTCACGTCCTCTATGATCGCAGACCCCCGTTCCGCGCCGGCACGGTTCACGGTGGGTTCGCCCGCAGATCTGGTTTGCCGAACAAACTGGTTTCGCCATGGGGAGACGCCGCTCGTCACGGTCGCGCTCGGCCTGATCGGGCTGGCCTGGCGGGAACGCAGCCGGGTGCTCGGCGTGATCAGCGGGCTCTTCGCGGCCGGCGCGCTGCCGGCGAACGTCTCCAACCTGCAGAACGTGTTCTTCCACCTCGGCGTCTTCGCGCGGTACGAAGGCGAAGCCACGATGGCGTTCACGAACACGCTGCCGCCGGGCCTCGTGCTGCTCGCCGGGGGGGTCTTCGCGGCGTGGCACGAGCGGCGGGCGGGCGCAGGAGCGAACACCCCGGTCGGCCTCGACGAGACCGTGCACCAGCGGCACCGGCTCGGCATCCTCACCATCACGGCCGAGGCCGGGAAGGCGGGCCTTGGCGGCGGAAGTGGCCGCGTTGCGCGCGCTCGTGTCGGCGATCGAGGGCTTGGCGAGCCGAAGGCCGGCAGGACAACGGTCGGACGTATAGGGCGTTATACGCAAGCCACTCAGCGGAACCAGGCACCGGCCGCCGAGCGCATGACCGGGCGCGGCGGCTCGGGCGGGATCGGCAACGAGCCCTGGCTCGGCGGCCACAGCGTCACCGCCGGCACCTCCCGCAGCTGAGCGCGGAGCTGCTGCAGCGGCAACGGCCGCCGGCGGGTCAGCAACGTCGTCGTGCGCGGGTGCAGGTCCACGAACGGGTACGTCGCGTGCAGCGCCGCCAGCCGCCGCTCGAGGTGGTGGCTGCGAGAAGTCAGCTCCGCCGCCGGTACCGCCGGCTGGACCACCAGGAACTCCCCCGGCCCGAGCCGGATCGCGCGGTCGAGCGGACGCAGTCCCCTCCGCAGCAGGTCCGCGATGTTCTGCTCCGTGTGCATCCGGACGCGGGTGCCGTGCCGCCGCTCGACCGCGGCCAGGTCGTCGACCGCCACCAGCACCAGGCCCAGCGGCACCGTGTCCGTCGCGTCGCCGAGCCACCGGGTGAGGCCCGCCGGGGTGTCGAGCCCGGTGTCCGGGTCGACGGCCGGGCCGGCGGCCACCGGCGCCGAAGCTCGCGCCTCGTCCAGCCGGGCCGCCACGTGCCGCAGCGCCGCCTCGGCGCGGCTTTCGACGTCGACCGCCGCCGCGGTCTCCACCGACGCCAGTACCTCGCCGACCTTCCGCCGCACCGCCGGGGGCAGCCGGTCGCCCATGGCGTCGCGGAGCCGGACGACCTCCGCGTACGCCTCGTCGCGGCGCAGCCCCCAGCGGCCGCGGAACAGCCGCGCCCGCTCGACCGACGACGCCTGCGGGTCGACCTCGTCGAGGTCCTGCGCGACGACCGAAGCCCCGAACGTCGGCGACAGCACGGCGACCGACCATTCCCGGGCCATCGGCTCGTCGGCGCGCAGCAGCACCGGCGTGACGCCGTGCGGGAGGTCGGGCCGGCCCGCGTCGACCATGCCGACGACCGTGACGGCCGCCTTCCGCGCGATCCGCGCGTACACGTCGCGTTCCCGTTCGAAGTACGGCAACCGCTGGAACAGCGCGAACACCACGGTGTCTTCGCCCGTCCCGTCGGCGAGCGCCGCGCGCTCGACCGCGTGGGACGCGGTCACCAGAGCGCGCTTGGACAGCACGCCAGCGCGCGGGTCTGCGTCGGGCACGGAGGATCGCCTTCGCCGGGGAAAGGGAGGCAATCACCGTAAAAGAACCCAGTTCCGCGGGCTAGCTACACAATGGTGTGAAATCATCGGTGTTATATCAAAAGTGGCGACGATCAGCCTCTTGGGCGACGACCTCGTCACGGTCCGCAAGTCTTTCCAGTCCCCGCAACGGTTGCCGCATCCGGTGGTTCTGCCGCAGCCGGCCGGCGTTGCGGTCGAGGAACGCCCAGTACCCGGCGGTGAACGGGCACGCGTCCGGCCCGGTCCGCTTCTTCGGGTCGAAGACACAACCGGGGCAATGGTCGCTCATCCGGTTGATATATGCCCCGCCGGCCGCGTACGGCTTGGTCCCGACGACGCCGCCGTCGGCGTACTGGCTCATGCCGATCACGTTGGCCGGCATCACCCACGGGAACCCGTCCACGAACGCGGTGGCGAACCAGCGGTTCAGCTCCGCCGGGTCGTACCCGCGCTGCAGCGCGTGGTTGCCGAGCACCATCAGGCGCTCGATGTGGTGGGCGTAGCCGCGGTCGCGCACGCCGGCGAGCGCGGTGCGCAGGCAGGCCGCTTCGACGGCGTCCGCGTCCAAGGAAAGCCACCAGTCCGGCAGCTTCCGGCGCGCCTGCAACGCGTTGCGCCGCAGGTACTCCGGCCCGTGGTGCCAGTACAGGTGCCACACCCACTCGCGCCAGCCCAGTACCTGCCGGACGAACCCTTCGACGCTGCTCAGCGGCGCGTCGCCGGACCGGTACCGCTCTTCGGCCCGGCGCACGACCTCGCGGGGGTCGAGCAGGCCGAGGTTGAGCGGCACCGACAGCAGCGCGTGCGCCATCGCCCAGTCGTGGGTGAGCATCGCGTCCTGGTGGGGACCGAAGACGGGCAGGCGGTGGTCGAGGAACCGGCGCAGGGCGCGGCCCGCCTCGTCGTGCCCGACGGCGAACCGCCGCGGACCGTCGACCCCCACCGGGTGGATCTTCCCCCCGCGCTCGGCCTCGTCGAGCTCCGCGCGGACGCGGTCGTCGAGCTCGTTCTCGCGTGGCTGCCAGGGCGCGGGGACATCGAGGCGAGTGGTCTTCGGCGGCGGCTGCCGGTTGTCGTGGTCGTAGTTCCAGTGCCCGCCGGCGGGTTCGCCGTCCGGCTCCAGCAGCACGCCGAACCGGCGGCGCTGGTCGCGGTAGAAGTCCTCCATGACAAACCGCTTCCGCCCGTCGGCCCAGATCTTGAAGTCCTCTTTGGACAGGACGAAGCCGGGCGTCGGCAGGATTTCCGCGACGACGCCTTCGTCGCGCAGCCGCCGGACGAAGGCGTCGGCGGCGTGCGACGTCGGCTCGTGCACGACGACCGGCCGGCCGAAGCGGCGCAGGCCGGTGCGGTAGTCCGGGGCGTCGAGCAGGGTGACGCGGTCGCCGAGATCGGCGGCGAGCCGGTGGAGCGCGGACTGGACGAGGTGCAGCTTCTGCCGGTGGAACGGCTTGGCGGCGAAGGCCGCGGCCGAGCGGATCAGCAGCACGTCGCGCCCGCGGTGCTCGGGCGTGCTGTGGAAGTGGGGCCCGAGCTGATCGGCGAACAGCCAGAGCGCGGGCTCGTCTCGCATGGGCCGAACGCTAACCCGGTCCGGGCGGCGCCGCAGCGTACGCGCGCAACACTTCCGTGGTGTCGCCGAGGAACTTCGCCACCACCTCGGCCTGCCCCGGCGCCAGCTCCCCGGTCAGCCGGGTCACCGCGTCGACCAGCGGGGCCAGCGCCGCCCGGACCTCGGCGCGGGCCGCGTCGGCGATGACGAGCGTGATCCGGCGCCCGTCGCTCGGGTGGCGGTCGCGGCGGACGTGGCCGGCGGCCTCCAGGCGGTCGACCAGGACCGTCGCCGACGCGGAGCGGATCTTGAGCGCGTGCGCCAGGTCGACCGTGCCCATCGGCGTGCCCGAGGCCAGGTGCTGCAGGGCCTGCACGTCGGTCGCGCCGAGGTCCAGGCGCCGGGCCAGGGCCAGCTGGACGTCGTGGGCGAGCGCCAGCAGGTCCCGCAGGGCGAGGTTCACCCGGTACGCGACGCTGTCTTCCACCTGGCCATTCTATGGTAGCTAGACAATCTAGCGAGTTTTGCTACCGTGAACCGGGTGGACGTCCGAGCGATGAACGCCGAAATGACCGCCAAGCTGATCGACGCGCCCGGCGAGGCGCCGCCCGAAGGCGGGTACGCGCTGCGCGTCGTCGAGACCCGCGGCCGCAGCACCGGCGAGCCGCGGCGCGTCCCGCTGGCCGTCGTCGCGTGGGACGGCGGACGCTACCTCGTCTCGCCCGTGCGCGACCGCGACTGGGTCGCGAACCTCCTGGACGCGCCGGAGTGTGCGCTGCTCGCCGCCGGGGAACGCCAGGACTGCCGCGCCGAGACCGTCGACGGCGACGAGGCCGCGCAAGTGGTCGCGACGTACCTGGCCGCGATGTCGGTGCCGTGGGCGGTCAAGGCCTTCCCGGTCCCCCAGGACGCGAGCCTCGCGCGGATCCTCGAAGAACTGCCCCGCATGGCCGTCTTCCGGCTGGACACAACGGGCACAGTGGATACGGCGTGAGCGTCGCCATCGCCGGTGGCGGGCCCGGTGGGCTGCTGCTCGGCTACCTGCTCGCCCGCGCCGGGATCGAGGTCACGGTGCTCGAAGCCCGCGCCGACTTCGACCGCGACTTCCGCGGCGACTCGCTGCACCCCTACACCCTCGAGCTCCTCGACCGGCTCGGCCTGGCCGGCGACCTCCTGGAGCTCGACCACTTCAAGGCGCGGTCGTTCCGCTTCCACACGCCGTCCGGCGTCTACAGCTGCGCCGACTACGACCGGCTGGACACCCCGTTCGGCTACGTCGCGCTGATGCCGCAGGTGCGGTTCCTCGAGTTCCTCGCCGGGCGGGCCGCCGAGCTGCCGTCGTTCACGCTCCGGACGAACGCCAAGGTCACCGGCCTCCTCGAAGCGGACGGGAAGGTCACCGGCGTCCGGTACCGCGGCGGCGAGCTGACGACGTCGCTGGTGGTCGGCGCCGACGGCCGTTTCTCCACCGTGCGGCGCCTCGCGGGCCTCGACGCGAAACCGCTCGGCGCCACCACCGACCTGCTCTGGTTCCGCCTCCCCCGCTCCCCCGAAGACCCGCCCGACGCCGATCTCGACCTCTACTTCGGGCGCGATGCCTACGTCGGCGTCCTCGGCGGGGTCCACGACTGGCAGGTGGGCTACAGCATCGAGAAGGGCTCATACGCGGCGCTGCGCGAACGCGGCGTCGAGCCGATCCGGGCGTTCCTGCGCGAGCGCGTGCCGTGGCTGGCCGACCGCGCCCACCTGCTCACGAGCTTCAGCCGGACGACCCTGCTGTCGGTGGACATCTCCCGCGTCGAACGCTGGCACCGCCCGGGCCTGCTCCTGCTCGGCGACGCGGCGCACGTCATCTCCCCCACCGGCGGCAACGGCATCCTCATGGCGGTCCAGGACGCCGTCGCGGCGGCGAACCGCCTGATCCCGTCGCTGCGCCGGGGTGCCGCCGGTCCGGACGTGCTCGCCGGGGTCCAGGCCGACCGGATCCGCGCGATCGAGCGCGTCCAGGCCGGCCAGGTGCGGGTCGAAAAGCGCGCCGCCGCCGCGCGGGCCCGTGGCCGCGGCACCGCGCCGCCGGCCCTGCTCAAGCTCCTGTTCGCCGTGCCCGCGCTCCGGACCCGCGGCGCGCGCGGCAACGCCTACGGGCCGTTCCCGCCTCAGCTCGACGAGTCCTTGCTGGTGTCGTAGGAACTCCAGCCGCCTTCGCCTTCGGCCGCTTCGACGTCAGCGTCGGCCGAAGCCGCGTGGGTCATCGCGGCCACCGTCTGCTCGAGGCCCTCTTGGACCTCGCCGCCTTCGGCCTCGCGGACGCTGTGCAGCGTCACGGTGATCTCCGACGACGCCGGGCCGTCCTCGGCGATCCGCAGCTCGCCGTGGTAGTCGTCGGGGCCCTCCGCGCCCCAGGACAGCGAGCGGTTCGCCGTGTCGGTGTGCAGCCACGCCTCGCTGGCGACCCGCTTGCCGTGGACCTCGGCCTCGACGTGCACGCTGTCGCCGCCCTTCGGCTCGGCGACCTTCATCTGCGGAAAGTACCGCGGCAGGTTCTCCGGGTGGCTGAGGAAGGCGAACAGCTCGTCGGCGGGGATGTCGGCGGTCGCGGTGTGGCGGTACTCAGTCATCGATTCACCTTTCGTCGACCCCTGGTTTACCCCTGAAAACGTGCATTAAAAGGCAGTTCGCGGGGAACCTGGAAAGCATGACGGCCACCGAACCCGAGACCCGGCGCGGACCCGCCCCCATCCAGGGCTTGGGCATGCTGATCGGCTTGCTGTTCCTAGTGCTAGCCGCGCTCGAGCTGATGTCGGGCGTCGCCGACGGCGGTGGCCCTCGTGAGTTGTTCGGGGTGTTCTCCGCGTCCGGGCTGTGGGCACTCCTGCACCTGCTGACCGGCGCCGCCGCGGTGTTCTGCACCCGCTCCTCGCGCGCCGCGGCCCGGTTCCTGGTCGCCGCCGGTGCCCTTTACGCCGTGGTCGGCTTGGCCGGGTTGCTGCCGCTGCCCTCGGCGATCACCGACGCGCTGCCGATGAACACCGCCGGGATCTGCCTCGACCTCGCCCTCGGCACGGCGATGCTCATCCTCGGAGCGGGCTGGCTGTGGCGCCGGCCGGAACCGCGCCGCTGAGGTCGCCGGTGGGACGTCGGAACCGCGCCAGCACCGCCGTGACCAGCGTCGCGAGTCCGAAAAGGACATAGCCGTTGCCGGTGAGCTGCTGGAGGAAGCTCCAGTCCCGCTCCACCTCGCCGCCCCGCGGCCACCACCACTGCGGGCCGGCGACGAACAGCACCACGCCCACGCCGGCGACGGCGGCGAGCCCGCGTCGCCGCGTGCGGCGCGCCAGCTCGGCCCAGCCGAGCAGCACGACCACCGCCCAGACCCAGTGGTGCGTCCACGAGATCGGGGAAACGAGCAGCCCGCCGACGGCGTTCAGGCCGAGCGCGAGGGTCGGCTCCCCCGCGGCCAGCGCGCGCCGCACGCCCACGACGGTCAGCACGAGCACGAGCGCGACGAGCGGCAGCCACCACGCGGTCCGTGCGCCGGCCGGCACACCCGCCCGGGCGAGCAGCCCCAGCAGCGACTGGTCGCCGGCGTAGGTCGGCTCGCCGACGCGTCCGGTGTCCCAGAGCGCGCTGGTCCAGTACCGCACCGAATCCGCGCCGGCGAGCAGGAACCCCAGCGTCGTCGCGGCCAGGAACGTGACGACGCCGGTCACCGTCGCCCGGGTGTCGCGGCGAAGCAGGAGGTACAGCAGGAACACCGCCGGGGTCAGCTTGATCGCGGCGGCGAGCCCGATCAGCAGGCCACGCGGCCACCGCGGGGTGTCGACCAGGACGTCCAGGACGACGAGCGCCAGCAGCAGCAGGTCGAGCTGGCCCGCGTAGACCGTGCGCAGGACCGGCTCGAGGACCTCGGCGGCCAGGAGCAGCGCCGCGACCCGGCGCCAGTCGCACCGGGCGCCGAGCGCGCGGAGCACCGTGACCAGCACCGACGCCAGGAGACCGAGGCTGCCCACGGTCACGACGAGGCAGGCGGCCCAGTACGGCAGCACCGCGAGCGGGGCCAGCACGATCGCCGCGAACGGCGGGTAGGTGAACAGCAGGAGCTGGCCGTCGCCGGTGGGCGGCAGGGTGCCGTACAGCGCGTCGCCGTGCAGCAGAGCCGTGGAGCCGAGGCGGTAGACGTCGAGGTCGACGCGGTACGCCGGAAACCGCCACCGGCCGTCGTTGTACGAGACGAGCAGCGCCACCAGCACGAGCGCGTGGGCGCCCAGCAGCACGTACGCGTTCCTCAGCTTGGCCCGCACCCGTCGTCCCCCTCGGATCACCTTCGGCATTCTGTCGCGTCCCCCCGGGAGCGCCATCCGGGAAACCCCCGACCCTCCCCTTGGCCCTTCCCTGGAAATAACCGGTTGCCCCGCCGTGTCAGCCTGAGCGGATGGGGACACCGACCGGCTTCACCTACCGCATCGACGCACACGGCACCGTGACGATCACCCACCACGGCCGTCCGGCCGGGACGCTGCGCGGGTCCGCCGCCGCGCGCTTCCTGGCCGCGGCGGACCGCGGTGACGACCAGCAGCTGCTGATGGCCCGCGCGACCGGCAACTACAAGCACGGCAACGAACGCCAGGCCCGCGACCACGCCCGCAACCGCTGACTTCCTGGCACGCTGACGCCATGACCTACGACGTGCGGACGATCCGCAAGCACTTCCCGGGCCTGGCCGCCGCGCACTTCGACGGACCGGGCGGCTCGCAGGTTCCCGACGTCGTCGGCGAGGCGGTGGCCGGGACGCTGTGCTCGGGGATGGCCAACCGCGGCGTCGTCACGGCCGCCGAGCGCCGGGCGAGCGCGATCGTCACCGAGGCGCGCCGAGCCGTCGCCGACCTGCTCGCGGCGGACCCGGGCGGGGTCGTGTTCGGGCGCAGCATGACGCAGCTGACCTACGACTTCTCCCGCGCGCTCGCGAAGACCTGGGGCCCGGGCGACGAGGTCGTCGTCACCCGGCTCGACCACGACGCGAACATCCGGCCGTGGGTCCAGGCCGCGGAAGCCGCCGGCGCGACGGTGCGCTGGGCGGACTTCGACCCGCCGACCGGCCTCCTGGCGCCGTCCGCCGTCGCCGACGTGCTGTCTTCGCGGACGCGGCTGGTGGCGGTGACGGCGGCGTCGAACCTGCTCGGCACCCGGCCGGACCTCCCGGCGATCGCGGCCGCGGTGCACGACGCGGGCGCACTGCTCTACGTCGACGGGGTGCACCTCACGCCGCACGCGCCGGTCGACGTCGCGGCGCTGGGAGCGGACTTCTACGCGTGCTCGCCGTACAAGTTCCTCGGCCCGCACCTCGGCCTGGTCGTGGCGGCGCCGGCGTCGCTGGAGTCGCTGCACCCGGACAAGCTGCTGCCTTCGACGGACACCGTGCCGGAGCGGTTCGAGCTGGGGACGCTCCCGTACGAGCTCCTGGCCGGGACGACGGCGGCGATCGACTTCCTCGCCGGTCTCGTCCCGGGGTCCGGTTCGCGCCGCGCTCGGCTGCTGGGTTCGCTGGCGGCGCTCTCGGACCACGAAGAGGCCCTGCTGGCCCGCCTGGATGCCGGCTTGGCCGCACTCCCGGGTGTGACTCGCTACGGCGCGCCGGACCGCCACCGGACGCCGACGGTGCTGTTCTCGGTCGAGGGGGTCACGTCGCAGGCGGTGTACGAGCACCTGGCGACGCAGGGGGTCAACGCGCCGGCGGGGAGCTTCTACGCGATCGAGTGCTCACGGCACCTGGGTCTGGGCGACACGGGCGCGGTGCGGGCGGGCATCGCGCCGTACACGACGGACGCGGACGTGGACGCGCTGCTCGCCGGGGTGGAGTCGGTCCCCCGCGGCTGAGTGACCGACCGCCCCAATGTGGCGTTGGTTGCGTCCCACGCACCCAATGTGGCGTTCGGTGCGTCTGACGCACCGAACGC
>JAEBEK010000024.1:0-141580 GCA_049998055.1 Amycolatopsis sp. cmx-4-37
CTCAAGCAACACACCCCGAGTCGCGCCGCCGTCAAGCGGCCTTACCCGAAGCGATTATTCCTAGCAGTTTTGGTGGGACACCCACTCAATCGCTTCGAGCGAGAGCTTGGTTCGTGTCCCGGCGGCCACCCGGTTTCCCTGGCGACTTGGAGAACTTTACATGCCCGGAAACCCCTCGAAACAGGGGGGTCGGTTAGCAAGATCAGCGCAGGTCAGACCCCATGACGAAGCCCGTCCAGACCCCAGTCTGCACCCGCGGGCCCCGGAGCGCCAGAGAAAGAGCCGGGAAAGAACATTGCTCCGAGTGCATTGCACCGTATTGCACCGCGTCAAAGCTCCACCTAACGTCGGCCGCATGACCCTCGCCCACGACGACCTCGGCCCGAAGAACGGCCGGCCGGTCCTCCTCGTCCACGGCCACCCCTTCGACCGCTCGATGTGGCGTCCCCAGGCCGAGCACCTCGCCGAGCACGGCCACCGCGTCGTCACCCCCGACCTCCGCGGCTACGGGGAGTCCCCCGGACAAGGCACCAAGACCACCCTCGACGTCTTCGCGAACGACCTCATCGAGCTGGCCGACCACCTCGACCTCGAAAGCTTCGTCCTCGGCGGCCTCTCCATGGGCGGCCAGATCGTCATGCACCTGCTGAAGGACCACCCGGGCCGGGCGGAAGCCGTCCTCCTCGCCGACACCTGCCCCGGCCTCGACACCCCGGCGGCGAAGCAGGCCCGCATCGACACCGCGGCGCGGATCGAGAAGGAGGGCATGCGCCACTACGCCGACGAGCTCCTCCCCAAGATGATCTCGAGCGGCACCCGCGAGACCAGGCCGGACGTGGAGGCGCACGTCCGCAAGATGATGCGCACCGCCCCCGTACAAGGAGCCGCGGCCGCGCTCAGGGGACGCGCCGAGCGTCCCGACTACACCGGCACCCTCCAAAACATCGCCGTCCCCACCCTCGTGGTCGTCGGCAGCGAGGACGAATTCACCCCGGTCGCCGACGCCGAGCTGATCCACCGGGAGATCCCCGCTTCGACCCTGGTGGTCGTCGACGGCGCGGGCCACCTGCCTAACCTGGAGCGCGAGACCGAGTTCAACGAAGCGTTCAGCACCTTCCTCACCGGAATAAGGTTCACCCCATGACCCAGCAGCAGACCGTGTTCGTGACCGGCGCCAGCGCCGGCTTCGGTGCCGCGATCGCGCGCCGGTTCGTCGCCGAGGGCGCCCGGGTGATCGCCGTCGCCCGCAGCGAGGACAAGCTCGAGAAGCTGGCCGGCGAGCTCGGCGACGCCGTCCTCCCCGTCAAGCTCGACGTCAGCGACCCCGAAGCGGTCAAAACCACCATCGAAGGCCTCCCGGAAAACTGGCGAGACGTTGACGTCCTGGTCAACAACGCCGGCCTGGCGAAGGGCCTCGAGCCCGCGCACAAGGCGGAGCTCCAGGACTGGGACGAGATGATCGCGACCAACGTCCGCGGCCTCACCCACGTCACGCGCGCGCTGCTGCCCGGCATGGTCGAGCGCGGCCGCGGCCACGTGATCAACATCGGCTCGATCGCCGGCACCTACCCCTACCCCGGCGGCAACGTCTACGGCGCGACCAAGGCGTTCGTCCACCAGTTCAGCCTCAACCTGCGCAGCGACCTGCACGGCACCGGTGTCCGCGTGACGAACGTCGAGCCCGGCATGGTCGGCGGCACGGACTTCTCGAAGGTCCGCTTCGACGGCGACGAGGACAAGGCGGACCAGGTCTACCAGGGCACGACGCCGCTGACCGCGGACGACGTCGCCGAGTCCGTCTTCTGGGCCGCGAACCAGCCCAAGCACGTGAACATCAACGTCATCGAGCTGATGCCGGTGGTCCAGAGCTTCTCGGCGCTGCAGATCTACCGCGAGTCCTGAAACAGCGAGAACAACGCCTGCTGACCCGGGTCCCGCTCGGTCGGCAGGCGCCTCGTCCGCGGGCGCCCGCCGGTGGACGGGTAGCGCAGGACGAACTCGCCGATGCCGGCCAGCTGGTCGAGCAGTTCGCGCACGGACAGGTTCATCCCGGCGCGGTCGGCCTCGCGCCGCATCAGGTGTGTCACCGTGGCGGCGAGCACCGAGACGAGCCCGTGCGCGGCGATCCGCTGCCGGGTCCACTCCCAGCGCGGGGTCGGCCCGGCGACGGCGGGGCCGGTCAGCCAGCGGAACGTCGATTCGAGGTGGGTGCGGGCCCGGTAAGCCGTGACGACCTCGGCGACCGGCCAGTCCTGGTCGGTGACCAGCACCTGCTTGCCGAAGAACTCCTCGTCGAGGCGGGCGACGGCGGCGGTGTCGATCCGCCGCTCCAGCCGGATCTCGCCGGGCTTGGTGCCGCTCAGCACCGCCGTCAGCACCCGCTCGACGCGCCGGCCGCGGGTGACGCGGCCGATCTCGGCGTGCACCTGGGCGCGGTCGCCGCGGTGGGTGCCGGCGGCGAGGGCTTCGGCCAGGCCGTCGAGCTCGCGGGTCGCGGTGGCCAGCTCGTCGGCGAACGCGCGGGACTGGGCCGCGTGCAGCGTCGCCGAGTGCGTGACGAGCACCCGGCGGCGGACGCCGTCGACCACCGCGTGCGTGTCCAGGGCGGTGAGGCCGGCGAACCGCTCGGGGTCGACGCGCTTGCGGGCGGACGCGGGCTGCGTCAGCAGCTCGGGGTGATCGGGCAGCGGCAGCGACCCGACGAAGCCGCTGCGGGAGCCCAGGTCGAGCTGGGCTGCCTGGCCGGTGTGGAAGATCAGCGTCGCCGGGCCCAGCTCCGCGGTCAGCGCGGCGAAGGTCGGTGCGTCGTCACGCCGGTAGAGCCGCGACGCCAGCGGGATGGCGCCGTCGCGGGTCACCCGCAGGCCGGCGCCCACCAGCACCTCGCGACAGGCCGAGGGCAGCGTGCAGTCCGCGGGCGCGAACACCGCGAACTGCGGGACGTCCACCGCGAGGGCCGCGTGGTCGTCGAGCGTGGCCAGGACCGCCTCGGCGACGGTTTCCTCGATGCGCTCCAGGCGGTCCGGGGTCAGCCGGTCCAGTGCCCGCCAGTAACCGTCCATCGAGGTCACCTTGGGCCGGACGAGGTCGGCCACGGCGCACTCCGCCCACCACTCGCCGATCGGCAGGCCGGGGGCGGTCGCGCGGTGCAGCA
Source organism: Amycolatopsis sp. cmx-4-37 (assembly GCA_049998055.1). Lineage (GTDB taxonomy): Bacteria > Actinomycetota > Actinomycetes > Mycobacteriales > Pseudonocardiaceae > Amycolatopsis. Next base: position 3,155 of record JAEBEK010000024.1, read on the forward strand.
CCGCGATCGCCAGCGTGGTGCCCAGGCTGGGTTTCGCGCGCACGACGTCGTCGACGCGCCGGACGAAGTCCAGCCGCGAAAGCGTCGCCCACACCGCGGCGACGTCGCCGTACGTCCGGTACGAAGCCGACGCGGGTTCGCCGCCCGGGACGGCGCGGGCGATCTCCTCGGCCGTCCCGAGGTAACGCTGGGTCACCACCCGCGGCTTGCCGTCGACCCGGGCGGACTCCGCCAGGTAGTAGTACGTCCGCCCGCCGATCTTCTTCCCGACCACCGATGCCACCCTTTAGGTAATACACCGCGAGAAGCTGATCGACAACCACGGCACCGGGCTGACCTGCGACGACGAACACACGCACCGATCGGGTGAGCCGGGTGCGCAACACACACTGGCTGGTCCCGTGAGGACGGTCCTAGCGTGGGTGGAATGGGACCCGAACCCGACGCCACCGCCCCGACCGCCTCCGCGATGCGCCGCGCGCTCGCCCGGGCGCGTGACGGGAAGACACTGGACGTCACCGAAGCGGCCGTCCTGCTGCACGCCCGCGGCGACGACCTCACCACGCTTTCCGAGTACGCCTCCCGCATCCGCGACGCGGGCCTGGCCGAGGCCGGGCGCGCCGGGATCATCACCTACAGCCGCAAGGTCTTCATCCCGCTGACCCGGCTGTGCCGGGACCGCTGCGGCTACTGCACGTTCGTCACCGTGCCCGGCCGGCTGGAATCGCCGTTCCTTTCGCCCGACGAGGTCCTCGACATCGCCCGCAAGGGCGCGGAGATGGGCTGCAAGGAAGCCCTCTTCACGCTCGGCGACCGGCCCGAGGACCGCTGGAAGGCCGCCCGCGACTGGCTGGACGCGCACGGCTACGACGACACGCTCTCCTACGTCCGCGCGATGGCGATCCGGGTGCTGGAGGAGACCGGCCTGCTGCCGCACCTCAACCCGGGTGTGCTGTCCTGGCAGGACTTCCAGCGCCTCAAGCCGGTCGCGCCGTCGATGGGCATGATGCTGGAGACCACCGCGACGCGGCTGTGGAGCGAGAAGGGCGGCCCGCACTACGGCTCGCCGGACAAGGACCCCGCGGTCCGGCTCCGGGTGCTCGAAGACGCCGGACGCAGCTCGGTCCCGTTCACCACCGGTGTCCTCATCGGCATCGGCGAGACGTTCGAGGAGCGTGCTGACGCGCTGTTCGAGATCCGCAAGGTCGCCAAGACCTACGGCGGCATCCAGGAAGTCATCGTCCAGAACTTCCGGGCCAAGCCCGACACGAAGATGCGCGCGACGCCGGACGCCGACCTCGAAGAACTGGCCGCGAACATCGCCGTCGCGCGGCTCGTGCTCGGCCCGAAGATGCGCATCCAGGCGCCGCCGAACCTGATCGGCAGCCAGTACGAGCTGATGATCCGCGCCGGCATCGACGACTGGGGCGGCGTCTCGCCGCTGACCCCGGACCACGTCAACCCGGAGCGCGCGTGGCCGCAGATCGACGAGCTCGCGCGCCGCACCGAAAAGGCGGGCTTCGAGCTGAAGGAACGGCTCACGATCTACCCCGAGTACGTCAACGCGGGTGAGCCGTGGCTGGACCCGCGCATCACGCGGCACGTCGCCGCGCTCGTCGACCCGGCCACCGGGATGGCCCGGGAAGGCGCGATGCCGGTCGGCATCCCGTGGCAGGAGCCGGACGGCGGGTGGCAGGAGTCCGGCCGCACCGATCTGCACACCGAGATCGACACCACCGGCCGCACCGAAGACCGCCGCAGCGACTTCGACTCCGTGTACGGGGACTGGAAGGAGATCGGCGACCGGATCAAGACCGGGCCGCAGAAGTTCGACTCCACCGTGCTGGAAGCCTTGCGCAGCGCGGAAAAGGACCCCGCCGGGCTGTCCGACGACGCCGCGCTGGCGCTGCTGTCCGCCGAGGGCAAGGAGCTGGACGCGTTCACGAAGCTCGCCGACGACCTGCGTCGCGAGACGGTCGGCGACGACGTCACCTTCGTCGTCACGCGGAACATCAACTTCACCAACGTCTGCTACACGGGTTGCCGCTTCTGCGCCTTCGCGCAGCGTCGCACCGACGCCGACGCGTACACGCTCTCGCTGGAGCAGGTCGGCGACCGCGTCGACGAGGCGTGGGCCGCGGGCGCGACCGAGATCTGCATGCAGGGCGGCATCCACCCGGACCTGCCGGGCACCGCGTACTTCGACCTCGCGGCCGAGGTCAAGCGCCGGCAGCCGGAGATCCACCTGCACTCCTACAGCCCGATGGAGGTCGTCAACGGCGCTTCGCGGACCAACCTGTCGTTGAAGGACTGGCTCATCAAGGCCAAGGAGGCCGGCGTCGACTCGCTGCCGGGCACGGCCGCCGAGATCCTCGACGACGACGTCCGCTGGGTGCTCACCAAGGGCAAGCTGCCGACGTCGGAGTGGATCAAGGTCGTCACCACCGCGCACGAGATCGGGCTGCCGACGACGTCCACGATGATGTACGGCCACGTCGACACGCCGGCCCACTGGGTCGCGCACCTGAAGCTGCTCGCGCGGCTGCAGCGCGAAGGCCTGGAGAAGAACGGGCGGCGCGGGTTCAGCGAGTTCGTGTTGCTGCCGTTCATCCACCAGAGCTCGCCGATCTACCTCGCCGGGCTCGCCCGCCCGGGCGCGACGCAGAACGAGAACCGCGCGGTGCACGCGCTGTCCCGGCTGCTGCTGCACGGGATGATCGACAACATCCAGAGCTCCTGGGTGAAGCTGGGCACCGAGGGCAGCCGCGCGGTGCTGCAGGGCGGCGTCAACGACATCGGCGGCACGCTGATGGAGGAGACGATCAGCCGGATGGCCGGCGCGTCGAACGGGTCGTACAAGACGATCAGCGACATGCGCGAGATGGTCGAGCCGCTGGGCCGGCCGCTGGTGCAGCGCACGACGGGCTACGGCAGGCCGTCGGCTGAGCGGATCGCCGCGGCGGAGGCTTCGGACGGCGTCGCGACGGCCGTGCGGAAGCCGCTGCTGCCCCTGCTCACGCCGTAAAAACGGTAGCGGGCGCCCGGCTCCGGGGCGCCCGCTACTCTTTCCGGTCCATGGGGGTTTCTCGCTTCGCACCACTTCTCTTGGTAGCTCTTCTCGCAGGTTGCGGTACTCCGCCGCCTCCGCCACCCGTGCCGGTGCCCACGACGACACCGAGCCCGACGTACGCGCCACCGCCGCCGACCGGGCTGTCGCTTTCCGTCGGCCAAGTCGAAGCCGGCCTCGGCCACCGCGCGAGCGTCCTGACGCTGACCAACCGGGACAGCGTGCCGCGGAACGTCACCGGCTATCCGGACCTGAAGATCCTCGCGGAAGACGGTTCGCCGCTCGAAGTGAAGGTCGAGCACGGGACGTCGTACTTCGCGCGCGACCTCGGTCCGCAGGACCTGACCGTCCAACCCGGCGAGCAGGTCGTGGCGGTGCTCGCGTGGTCGGCGACGGTCACGAACGGCGACAAGCGCACCGGCGCGGCGATCGCGGTGGTTCCCGTCCCGGGCGAACCCGCGCAAAAGCAGCCGCTGGACACGGACCTCGGCACCACCGACACCGTCACCGTCAGCTCCTGGGCCACCGAGGTCGGCGCCTGATGACCTTGTGTCACCGCTCACAAACCCACGGTTGACCAGCCAGACTCTGTGCTAACTCTGTTCCCTCACCCGCCGGAAGGGACTTCGATGAGCACCTCCGTGGCGCCACTGGAAATGGTCGACACCGACCGGTACCCGCTGACCGAACCGGACAGTCCCGCCTGGCGGGAGACCGTCGCCCGTACCCGCGCGGACCTGGCCGACGTCGGCTGCAGCGTGCTCGCCGACTTCGTCCGCCCGGAACTGCACGACGTCCTCCGCGAAGAGTGCGCCGCGCTCGAGCCGCACGCGTACACGAAGGTCGAAAAGGTCAACGCGTACAACACCGCGATCGACGAGCCGCTGCCCGAAGACCACCCGGGCCGGACGATCATGGAGCGTGGCAACGCCTTCGTCGCGCGTGACCACATCCCGGCGGGCGCGATCATCAGCCGGCTCTACACCAGTCCGGTTTTCCAGCGTTTCGTCGCCGACTGCTTCGGCCTGCCGGAACTGCACGAGCTCGCCGATCCGCTGTCCGGGTTGACGCTGAACGTGATCGCGCCCGGCCGCGCGCACCCGTGGCACTTCGACACGAACTCCCACACCGTCAGCATGCTGACGCAGGCCGCGATCGACGGCGGGGCCTTCGAGTTCTGCCCGGGCATCCGCTCCGCCGACGCCGAAAACTTCGCCGGCGTGCGGGCCGTGCTTTCCGGGGAAAGCACCCGTCCGGTCCAGCGCCTGAACCTCCGTCCGGGCGATCTACAGCTCTTTCAAGGGCGCTTCGCCTTGCACCGGGTCAGTACGGTGGAGGGTGCGATCGCGCGACATTCCGCGATCTTCGCCTACAGCGAGCGTCCGGGGGTCATCGGCAGCGCGGAGCGGACCAGGCAGCTGTTCGGCCGGGTCCTGCCCGCCCACCTCGCGGGGCGCACCGACCGGGGCGACGAACTGCTCGACTAGATCAGGAGCCTGGCCTGTGCCTTTCGACTCGACCGGCAAGATCTCGTTCGACCACATCTACACCGCACCCGACCCGCGGCCGTTCTTCGGCACGCTGCGCCGGGTCGGCTACGAAATCCCCCAGCTCGCGAAGCCGTACTTCGCGAAGCTGATCGGCGAACACCCGGCCGAGTCCCCGACCGTGCTCGACGTCGGCTGCTCGTACGGCGTCAACGCCGCGCTCCGCCGCTGCGAAGCCACGATGGCCGACCTCTACGCGCACTACACCGCCCCGGACGTGCTGGCGTTGAGCCACGCGGAGCTGATCGAGGCCGACCAGGCCCGCGTCACCGGCCCGGGCGGCGCGAAGTTCTTCGGCCTCGACGCGGCGGCGCCCGCGCTCGAGTACGCGCTTTCCGCCGGGTTGCTCGACGAGGCGATCCACGCCGACTTCGAAAGCGACGACCCGGACAGCACCCAGCGGAAGCTGCTCGACGACGTCGACCTCGTGATCTCGACCGGCTGCGTCGGCTACGTCACCGAGAAGACGATCGCCCGGATCGCCCGGGGGTCGCGGCCGTGGATGGCGCACTTCGTCCTGCGGATGTTCTCCTACGAGCCGGTCGCCGACAGCCTGGCCGGGCTGGGGTACGAGACCGCGCAGGTCCCGGGGGTGTTCCGGCAGCGGCGGTTCGCCTCCGCCGAAGAGCGGACGCAGATCCTCGACACCCTCGACGCCGCCGGGGTCGACCCGGCCGGCGTGGAGTCCGACGGCTGGCTGTACGCCCAGCTGTATGTTTCCCGCCCTGAAGGCGCGGCCGCGGAACTCGCGGCCGCGCTGGCCACTTCCGAGCAAGAAGGATGATCGTGAGCAGTACGGACTGGTCCACCCGCACCTTCGGCAACGAGGACCGGCTCCCCCGCGTCCCCGTCCCCTCGCTGGAGGACAGCGGCCGCCGCTTCCTCGAGTGGTGCGCTCCGCTGCTGACGCCGGAGGAGCTGGCCGCGACCGAAGCGGCGGTCGCGGAGTTCCTGGCGCCCGGCAGCCCCGCGCACGAGCTGCAGGCCGCGCTCGAGGAGTACGACCGCTCGCCGGGCGTGCACAGCTGGCTCGACACGTTCTGGCCGTACCGCTACCTCGGCCGCCGCGACCGGATCGCGCTCAACGCCAACTTCTTCTTCCTGTTCCAGGACTCTCCGCTGGGCCAGGTGGAGCGCGCGGCCGAGCTGGCCGCGTCCGCCGTGGACTACAAGCTGAAGCTCGACGACGAGCTGGTGCCGCCGGTGCTGCTGCGCGGGACGCCGCAGTCGATGGTGCAGCACCAGTACCTGTTCTCGGCGACACGCATCCCGGGCGGGCTGCTCGACAGCGCGCGCACGCGGTACCCGTCGCCCGAGCGGCACATCGTCGTGTTCTCGAAGGGCACGCCGTTCCGGATGGACGTCCTCGCCGAAGACGGCCGCCCGTACTCCGCCGGGCAGATCGCCGACGGCCTGCGCGCGATCCTCAAGGACGACCACGTCACCGACGTCCCCGTCGGGCACTTCACGACGAAGGCGCGTGCGGAGTGGGCGGCTTCGCGGACCGCGCTCCTCGAGGCGGGCAACTCCGCCGCGCTGGAGACCATCGAGACCGCGCTGTTCTGCCTGTGCCTGGACGACTTCACGCCGTCGAACGCCCTCGAGGCGGGCGATCGGCTGCTGTACGGCGACAACCGCTGGTACGACAAGGCCGTCTCGCTGATCGTGTTCGAGGACGGCACCGCGGGGATCAACGTCGAGCACTGCGAACTCGACGGCACCACGATCCTCGGCTTCACCGACGCGCTGCTGAGCGGTTCGCGCGACGAGCGTGAGCCCGCTGACGGCGTTCCCGGCCACGAGATCGTCGAGTTCACGCTGACCGACGCCCTGCGCGAAGACGCCCGCGCCGCCGGAGCGGCCTTCAAGGCGTACGCGGACGCGACGGCGACGCAGACCGTGTCGTTCGACTTCGGCGCCAACCGCGCGAAGGAGCTGGGGATGTCCCCCGACGCCTTCGCGCAGCTGGCGTACCAGCTGGCGCACCGCCGGGCGAAGGGCCTGACCGGCGCGACGTACGAGTCGATCGCCACCCGGCAGTTCCGGAACGGCCGCACCGAGGCGATGCGGGTCGTCACGCCGGAGGTCTTCCGGTTCGTCGACACCGTGGAAAGTGCCACGGCCTCGGCCGAGGAGAAGCGCGAAGCGTTCCGCGCCGCCGCCGCGAAGCACGTCTCGCGGGCGAAGGAGTGCCAGGCCGGGGACGCGCCGGAGCAGCACCTGTGGGAGCTGCAGCTGATCGGGAAGCGCCGTGGGGACGCGGCGGACCTGCCGCTGTACAGCTCGCCTGGCTGGCTGAAGATGCGCGACGACTACCTGAGCACCAGCTCGGCGCCGTCGGTCAACATCCAGTACTTCGGGTTCGGCTCGACGAGCCCGCAGTGCATCGGCATCGCGTACGTGCTGCTGCCGGACCGCTGGAACATCTACCTCAGCACGCCGAAGCACGTCTCGGCGGAGATGTCCCGCTTCGCCGACGAGCTCGCGAAGGCCGTCAGCGAGCTGCAGGAGCTACTGGCAGGCGCTTGAGCAGCCAGGTCAGCCGGGCGGCGCGCGCGGCCCGGCTGACCTGCGCGGCCGGCACCAGCGAGTCGAAGCCGTGGAAGCCGCCGGGCCAGACGTGCAGCTCGGCCTCGCCGCCCGCCTGCCAGATCCGGCCCGCGTAGGCGACGACCTCGTCGCGAAACGTCTCCGCCGTGCCGACGTCGAGGAACGCCGGGGGCAGGCCGGAAAGATCGGCGGCGCGGGCCGCGGCGGCGTAGGCCGGGACGTCGTCGGTACCGCGGCGAGCACCCAGGTAGGCCGTCCAGCCGACGTTGTTGGCCGTGCGGTCCCACAGGCCGCGGCCGTCGAGGTCGACCGCCGAGGGCGTGTCGTTGCGGTCGTCGAGCATCGGGCAGATCAGCAGCTGCCCGGCGAGCGCCGGCCCGCCGCGGTCGCGGGCGAGCAGCGCCGTGGCCGCCGCGAGCCCGCCGCCCGCGCTGATTCCGCCCACCACGACCGGACCGGCGCACTGCTCGACTGTCCACAAGAGACCGACGTAGCAGTCCTCGACCGGTGCCGGGTAAGGGTGTTCGGGTGCGAGCCGGTACCCCGGCGAGACGATCGTCAGGTTCGCCTCGCCCGCCCAGTCCAGCAGGTTCGGCACGTCCTGGCCGAGGTGGCTGCCGACGATCGTGCCGCCGCCGTGCACGTAGTAGAGGACGCCCGCGCTCTCGGCCGGCCGCATCACCAGCAGCGGAACGTCCCCCGCGTGCTCCTCGGCGACCTGGTACGCGGGGTACGCGGCGGCCAGCTCCTCGACGGTCCGGTGCTCGGCGGCGTTCAGCTCACGGCGGCCGGGGACGTCCTCGAGGGAAGCCAGCGGCGGGCGGAGGGCGCGCAGGGTTTCGACGACCGGCGCCAGCTCCGGGTCGAACGGCGGCGGCGTCATCCCGTGGGGTCCGAGACGACGAGGACCAGCGAGCCTTCGAACGTCGGCTGCTCGCGCAGCCGGCCGTAGCGGCGTTCCCACGTACCGTCGTCGAGGTCGTGCTGCAGCTCGGCGGCGAACCGGTGGTGCACGCGGTCGTCGACGAAGCTCCACGCCGAGCACGACAGCCGCGCGCCCGGGTCGAGCAGGCGTTCCGGGCGGCCGTAGTAGGCCTCGTTGAAGCCGTCCGTGCAGTCGATCGGGATGGGCACGGGGACGACCGAGGTGTGGCCGCCGAGCCCGTCGGCGATGTCGTCGACCGACGGGTAGCGCCGCGCTTCGGTCTCGATCACCTCGGGCGCGTAGTCGAGCAGCCAGAACCGCCGCAGCAGGGCGGGATCGCAGGTGAGGATGGCGATCGGGCCGCGGGTGACGCGGCGCAGCTCCTTCAACCCGGCCCACAGGTCGTTCCACTGGTGGACGCTGAACGTGCTCATCGCGCCCTCGAACGCCCGGTCCGGGAACGGCAGCTTCTCGGCGACGGCGTCGACCGCGGGCGGCAGGTCCACCGGCCGCTGCGCACGCATCGACGCGGACGGCTCGACGGCGGTCACGTCCCGGTCTTCGGGCTCGTAGGCGCCGGCGCCCGCACCGACGTTGAGCACGGTCCGCGCGTCCCCCAGCGCGTCGAGGAGGTACTGGCCGATGCGGGGGTCCGGCTTGCGGTAGTCGGTGTAGACCCCGCCGATCGCGCCGTAGTCCGCGTCCCCGGCGCTGCCGTCCGCACGTCGCTGGCTCATGCCGGAAAACTATCAGCGCTTCCGCGTCGCTCCGGCGTTGCTCCGCCGGGTGTAAGCGAACGACGGGCATCCGGCGCAGTCGTCACTTCCTGTCGCAAACTTGCGTAAGTTCGTTCAACTATTGCGATTTCTTGTCCAGGATTCGTATGATCCCGGTCACAGAGGTCCCCCACCTGCTGCGGAAAGGCCAGTGCCGCCCATGTCTCCCAGCTCTGTCTTCAGCGCGCCCAAAAGTGCCTTCAAGGCGCGTTACGGCGTTTTAGCCCTCGCCGTGATCGCGGCCGCCGGACTCACGATCGCCGCCGCGCCGGCGGGAAGCACCGCGCTCGCCGCCGGTCGCGGCGCGAGCGTTCCCTTCGTCGAACAGGAAGCGGAAACCGCCGCGACGAACGGGTCGGTCATCGGCCCGAACCGCGCGGCGGGCACGCTCGCAGGCGAAGCGTCCGGCCGCAAAGCCGTGACGCTGTCCGGCCAGGGCCAGTACGTCGAGTTCACGCTCACCGCCCCGGCGAACTCGATCGACTTCCGGTACAGCCTCCCGGATTCCGTGAACGGGACGATCTCGCTGTACGTCGGCGGCACCCACAACCGCGACCTCGCACTGACGTCGAAGTGGGCCTGGTACTACGGCTCGTACCCCTTCACCAACAACCCGGGTGACGGTCACGCGCACCACTTCTACGACGAAACCCGCGCGCTGCTCGGCACGTCCTACCCGGCCGGCACCAAGATCAAGCTGCAGGTCGACGCCGGCGACGTCACGCCGGCGACCATCGACCTCGCCGACTTCGAGCAGGTCGCCGCGGCGGCGACGCGGCCGGCTAACTCGGTGTCCGTCACCGACTACGGCGCGACCGCGGGCGACACGAGCGACGACGCGGCCGCGTTCGACTCCGCCGTCGCCGCGGCTCGCGGTCAAGGCAAGGAGGTCTGGATCCCGGCCGGGACCTTCACCCTCGGCCACCACATCACGGTCGACCAGGTGACGATCCGCGGCGCCGGGCCCTGGTACTCCGTGCTCACCGGCCCGCGTGCCGGGATCTTCGGCAAGGGCGAACCGGCCAGCTGCGGAACGTCGACCTACCCCGGCAACGGCGCGATCCCGGGCACGAGCAGCGCGGTCAAGCTCTACGACTTCGCCATCATCGGCCAGGTCGACGCTCGCGTCGACTGCGACCAGTCCAACGCCATCGGCGGCGCGCTCGGCGGCGGCTCGGTCGTGCAGAACCTGTGGCTGCAGCACACGAAGGTCGGGCTGTGGCTCGACGGGCCGTTCGACGGGCTCACCGTGTCCGGCAACCGGATCCTCGACCAGACCGCCGACGGGCTGAACCTGCACCAGGGCATCAGCAACGCCGTGGTGACGAACAACTTCCTGCGCAACACCGGCGACGACGGCCTCGCGATGTGGTCCGAGCACGACGCCGACCACCACAACACGTTCTCCTTCAACACCGTGCTGCTGCCGATCCTCGCCAACAACATCGCGATCTACGGCGGGCACGACAACACCGTGTCCGACAACGTCGTGGCCGACAACCAGGACCAGGGCGGCGGCCTCCACATCGCCAACCGGTTCAGCGCGGTGCCGCTCTCGGGCACCACGACGGTCGCGCGCAACACCGCCATCCGCACCGGTGTCCTCGACTCGAACTGGCAGTTCGGCGTCGGCGCGCTGTGGTTCGACGGCCGCGACTCGGCGATCACCGGCCGCGTCGACGTCACCGACCTCGACCTGCTGGACAACAACTACGAGGCCATCCAGTTCATCGACAGCGCGACGACGGACGTCCACTTCACCAACGTCCGGATCAGCGGCGCCGGCACGTTCGCCTGGCAGATCCAGGCCAAGCCGAGCGGGTCGGTGAAGAACGTCGTCGCGACCGGCGTCGGACGGGCCGGCGTCTACAACTGCATGGGGCCGGACGCGCTGAGCGGGCTGGCCGACCAGGGCGGCAACTCGGGCTGGTCGACGACGTTCTGCGGCTCGTGGCCGACGCCGGTGTACGGCTCGGACAACGGCGGGACGACGACTACTCCCACCACGCCGCCGACCACGACGACGACCACCCAGCCGACCGGGAACCTGGCGCTGCGCAAGGCGATCAGCGCGTCGGGGTCCCAGGGCGGCTTCCCTGCGGGCAACGCGGTCGACGGGGACGCGAACTCGTACTGGGAGAGTGCGAACAACGCGTTCCCGCAGTCGCTGACCGTCGACTTCGGGGCCACGGTTTCGGTGTCGCGGCTGGTGCTCAAGCTGCCGCCGTCCTCGGCGTGGGGCACGCGCACGCAGACGATCGCGGTCGACGGCGTCAAAGCGGCGGCGGGCTACACGTTCAACCCCGCGTCCGGCAACACCGCGACCATCACGTTCCCGGCGACGTCGGCCCGCACCCTGCGGCTGACCTTCACCGGCAACACCGGCTGGCCCGCCGGGCAGCTGTCCGAACTCGAAGCCTACGCGTCCTGAGAGGTGATGACGATGTCCCGCATTCCGGCTTTACTCGCCGCCGCGCTCGCCGCGTCCGGCCTGGCGGTGCTGTCCGGCAGCACTCCCGCCACGGCGGCGACCTGCCCGGCCACGGCGTCCGGCGGCGCGAGCGTGCCGTTCCGGACCGTCGAGGCCGAGTGCTCGGCGACGAACGGCTCGGCCGTCGGCCCCGACTACACGCAGGCCAGCATCGCCTCGGAAGCCTCCGGGCGGCAGGCCGTGCGCATCGGCACCGGTCAGTACGTCGAGTTCACGCTGCCCGCGGCGGCCAACTCGATCAACGTCCACTACAACCTGCCGGACGGATCCTCGGGCCGGCTTTCGGTGTACGTCAACGGGACCAAGCTCAGCAGCGGGCTCTCGGTGACGTCCCGGTATTCCTATGTGGACACCGGGTGGATCCCCGGCGCGAAGACGCACCACTTCTTCGACGACGCCCGCCTGCTGTTCGGGCAGAACGCGCCGGCCGGCGCCAAGGTCCGGGTGGCGGCCGACTCCGGCGACGTCGGGCAGGCGACCCTCGACCTCGCCGACTTCGAGCAGGTCGGCGGCGCGGGCACGAAGCCGTCCGCCGCCCTGTCGGTGACGGACTACGGCGCCACCGCGAACGACTCGTCCGACGACTCGCAGGCGTTCCGCAACGCGCTGTCGGCGGCTCGCTCGCAGGGTCGCGAGGTCTGGGTGCCGTCCGGGCGGTTCGAGATCGGGTCGGCGCTGCAGATCGACCAGACGACGGTTCGCGGCGCCGGACAGTGGTACACCGTGTTGCACGGCAACAACATCTTCAACAACGGCGGCGCGTCCGGGAACATCAAGCTCTACGACTTCGCGGTGTTCGGCGACGTCACCGAGCGCAACGACGGCAGCCCGGACAACGCGTTCCACGGCGTCCTCGGGAACGGCTCGGTCGTGTCCGGCCTGTGGATCCAGGACACGAAGTGCGGGCTGTGGCTGATGAACGGCGCGTCGTCGAACGTCACCATCGAGAACAACCGCATCCTCAGCACGCAGGCCGACGGCGTCAACTTCGACGGCGCCGTCACGAACTCGACGTTGCGCAACAACTACCTGCGCAACAACGGCGACGACGGCCTCGCGCTGTGGTCCAACGGCCAGGCCGACTCGGGCAACACCCTGGCCAACAACACGGTCGTGCAGCCCAACCTGGCCAACGGCATCGCGCTGTACGGCGGGTCGAACAACACGGTGAGCGGCAACCTGGTGCAGGACACCAACGCCCTCGGCGGCGGCTACCTGGTGGCCAACCGGTTCAGCTCGGTCCCGCTCGGCGGCACGGTGACGCTGTCGAACAACACGGCGCTGCGGGCGGGCGCGCTCGACCCGAACTGGCAGTTCGGCGTCGGTGCGCTGTGGTTCGACGCGCGGGACCAGGCGATCACCGGCGTCACGATCCGGGTCACCGGGTTCACCGCGATCCAGAGCCCGTACGAGGCGATCCAGTTCATCGACGGCAACGGCGCCGGCAAGCCGATCCAGGGCGTCACGATCGACGGCGTCACGGTGCAGGGCGTGGGCACGTTCGTGGCGCAGTCGCAGACGCAGGGGACCGCGACGATCAGCAACCTGACGGCGTCCGGCGTCGGCGTGACCGGGACGTACAACTGCCCCTACCCGACGTCGATCCCGCGCATGACCTTCAGCGGGTCGGGCAACAGCGGCTGGACCGGCACCTGGGGCGACTGCTCGACGTGGCCCGCGCCGAACTCGGGCCCGCCGCAGCCGCCCACGTCCGGCAGCAACCTCGCGCGCGGCAAGGCGATCAGCGCGTCGGCGTCCGTCGGCGGCTTTCCGCCGTCGAACGCGGTGGACGGGGACGCGAACACGTACTGGGAGAGCGCGAACAACGCGTTCCCGCAGACGCTGACGGTGGACCTGGGCGCGGCGGCGTCGATCAACAAGGTGACGTTGCGGCTGCCGCCGTCCTCGGCGTGGGGCGCGCGGACGGAGACGGTGACGATCTCGGGCAGCCAGGACGGCGGCTCGTACACGACGCTGGTGGGTTCGCGCGGCTACGCGTTCGACCCGGCTTCCGGCAACACGGCGTCGGCGTCTTTCACGGCGACGTCCCAGCGCTTCGTCCGGCTGACGTTCACCGGCAACACCGGCTGGCCCGCGGGTCAGGTGTCCGAGTTCGAAGTGGCGGCTTCGTAGCTCGGCGAGCCCGTACCGGTCCCCGGGACCGGTACGGGCTTGTCTTACTTTTGCGCCCGGTTGCTGTAAAGTTTCACCTATGACGCGTCGTCTTGCCGAAGTCGCCCGCCAGGTCGGGGTCAGCGAAGCCACGGTCAGCCGGGTGCTCAACGGCCGGTCCGGGGTGTCCGCGAGCACCCGGGCCGCCGTGCTCACCGCGCTGGACGTGATGGGCTACGAACGCCCCACCCAGCTGCGCGGCGAGCGGGCCCGCCTGGTCGGGCTGGTGCTGCCGGAGCTGCAGAACCCCATCTTCCCCGCGCTGGCCGAGATCATGGGCAACGCCCTCGCGCAGCAGGGGTTCACGCCGGTGCTGTGCACGCGGACCGCGGGCGGGGTGTCGGAGGCGGAGTACGTCGAGCTGCTCCTGCAGCAGCAGGTGTCGGGGGTGGTGTTCGCCGGCGGGCTGTACGCGCAGACGGACGCGGTCCACTCGCACTACCACCACCTCGTCGAGCGGCGGCTCCCGACGGTGCTGATCAACGCGGCGGTCGACCACCTCGGGCTGCCGCAGGTCTCGTGCGACGACGCGGTGGCCGTCGAGCAGGTCGTCGGGCACCTGAGTTCCCTCGGGCACGAGAAGATCGGGCTGGTGCTGGGGCCGTCCGACCACGTGCCTTCGCAGCGCAAGCTGGCGGCGTTCCAGTCGTACGCGGCGAAGCTGGGGTTGCCGGTCCTGGACGAGCTGGTGGAGCACGGCATGTTCTCGATCGAGGGCGGCCACGCGGCGGCGGCCCGCCTGTACCCCCGCGGCGCGACGGCGGTGCTGTGCGCGAGCGACCTGCTGGCCCTGGGCGCGGTGCGCGCGGCGCGTCGCCAGGGGCTGTCGGTGCCGGAGGACATCTCGGTGGTCGGCTACGACGACTCGGCGTTGATGAACTGCACCGACCCGCCCCTGACGACCACGCGGCAGCCGATCGAAGCGATGGGGCGCGCGGTGGTGGAGCTGCTGGTGAAGCGGATCAACGGCGGTGAGGTGGCAGCCGAGGAGCTGCTGTTCGCGCCGGAGCTGGTAGTCCGGGGCTCCACAGCCCGCCGCACGGCTTAAGTCTCACCCCAGGCGCGACGGCCTCCGGCCGTCGCGCCTTTTGGCGTCCCCAGCCAGTCGGCTCACGTACCCCGACGATCGGCTCGCGCACCTGGACAGTCGGCTCGCGAACCCCGGCGGTCGACTCACGCACGCAGGTGAGCGACAGGCGTGGGCCGTGTCGTCCGCTCAAGCACGCGTGTCGACCCTCCAAGCACGCGAGCCGACCCTCCAGGTACGCCGACCGACCCTCCGGGTACGCGAGCCGACCCTCCAGGTACCTCGCTTGGGCGGACCCCTCACCCTCCCGGGCACCAGCCGGTTGCGGCCTGTTCGTAACTTGCAAATTCTCGTCGTCTTATTGCGTCGATCTGCTCTCGCACTTTAGAGTGACCGCAATCACGTGACAGCCGTCGCGACCCGAGAAGAGGCTTGAGATGAGCAGTCCCTGGTCCCGATCCTTGCCCCGCCGCACGTTGTGCCTGGTCGCCGCCGGAGGCCTGGCACTCGCCCTCGCCGCCTGCGGTGACGGGGACACCGCCGCCGCGCCCGGGGGCAAGGTGAAGATCACGGTCACCGGCCAGCCGCCGACCAGCCAGCCGTTCGAGCGCAGCGTGTTCGACGCCGACGTCAAGGAGTTCGAGGCTTCCCACCCGAACATCGACATCGATCCACACGAAGGCTTCATGGACCCGAAGACCTTCTCGGCGAAGCTCGCCGGCGGCCAGCTCGAGGACGTCTACTACGTCTACTTCACCGACCCCGCGCAGATCATCGCGCGCCGCCAAGCCGCCGACATCACGGAAGCCGCGAAGAGCGTTCCGCACATCAACGACATCAAGCCGGAACTGCTCGACAACTTTCGCGACGCCGGCGGCAAGCTCTACGGCCTGCCGACCATGAACTACACGATGGGCCTGGTCTACAGCCGCCCGCTGTTCCAGAAGGCCGGGCTCGACCCGGACAAGCCACCGGCCACCTGGGACGAGGTCCGCGCGGACGCCAAGAAGATCGCCGCCCTCGGCAACGGCGTCGTCGGGTACGCCGACTACAGCAAGAACAACCAAGGCGGCTGGCACATGACCGGCTGGCTCTACTCGATGGGCGGGGACATCGCCCGCAAGGACGGCGACAAGTGGGTCGCCGACTTCGCCAACGAGAAGGGCAAGCAGGCCCTCCAGTACCTGCACGACATGCGCTGGACCGACAACTCGATGGGCGCCAAGCAGCTCCTCGAAGCCACCGACGTCCAGCGCATGATGGGCGCCGGCCAGCTCGGCATGTACATGGCCGCCCCGGACAACGTTCCCGTGCTCGTCAAGCAGTTCAACGGCAAGTACGAGGACTACGGCATCGCCGGCATGCCCGGCGGCCAGGGCACGCTGCTCGGCGGTGAGGGCTACATGATCAACCCGAAGGCCTCGCCGGACAAGGTCAAGGCCGGCCTCGAGTGGATCCAGTGGAAGTACCTCAACCCGGACCGCTTCGAAAAGCACATCCAGCAGTACGTCGACGGCAAGCAGCCGGTCGGCCTGCCCGCCGAGCCGACCCCGGACGTCTGGACGGGCTCGGTCCGCGAGCAGCAGCTGGCCCTGAAGGCCAAGTACGCCAACGTCCCCTCGAAGAACTACCAGTCCTACGTGGACACGACCAGCCAGATCAAGGGCAGCATCGAGCCGCCGAACGCGCAGCAGATCTACGCCGCGCTCGACAGCGTGATGCAGGCGGTCCTCACCGACCAGAACGCGAACCTCGACCAGCAGCTGTCGTCCGCGTCCTCGAAGGTCAACAGTGTCCTCGCCCAGGTCAAGTAGCCTGCTCGCCTGGCCCGCGACGTCCTCGTCGCGGGCCGGGCGCCCGGCCGTGTCGCAGGAAGAACGCCGCCGGACCCGGCTCAAGCGCAAGCTCAAGGAGAACCTCACCGCGTACGGCCTGCTCTGCGCCGCGCTCGTGGTGTTCGCGCTCTTCTCCTGGTACCCGATCGTGCGCGGGGTCCTCCTGAGCTTCCAGCAGGTCGACTTCGTCAACGCGCCGACGTGGGTCGGGTTCGACAACTTCGAGCGGCTTTTCGCGGATCCGTTGTTCGGCGTCGCTTGGCGCAACACGCTGCTGTTCACCGGGCTCGCGCTGGTCTTCGGCTTCGCCGTCCCGTTCCTGACCGCCGTGCTGCTCAACGAGATCCGCCACGCCAAGGCGTTCTTCCGGCTCGCCGTCTACCTGCCGGTCATGCTCCCGCCGGTCGTCACGGCGCTGATGTGGAAGTGGTTCTACGACCCGGGTCCCGGCCTCTTCAACTCCGCGCTCGGCGCGGTCGGCCTGCCCGGCGGCCAGTGGCTCGACTCCTCCACCACGGCGATGCTGTCGCTGGTCTTCGTCTCGACGTGGGCCAACATGGGCAGCACGACGCTGATCTACCTGGCCGCGCTCGGCACGATCCCCGGCGAGCTCTACGAAGCCGCGGAGCTCGACGGCGCCGGGTTGTGGAAACGCCTGCGGCACGTGACGTTCCCGCAGACGCGGTTCGTGCTGCTGGTGCTCCTGCTGCTGCAGATCGTCGCGACCATGCAGGTGTTCACCGAGCCGTACGTGATGACCGGCGGCGGGCCGGACGACTCGACGGTCACCGTGCTCCTGCTGCTCTACCGCTACGCCTTCGTCTACAACGACTTCGGCTCGGCGAGCGCCATGAGCCTGCTGCTGTTCATCGCGCTCGGCGTGTTCTCGGCGTGGTACGTCCGGCTGACGCGGAAGGCGGACCAGTCATGAGGACCCTCGTCTCGCCCGGCGCGTTGCGCAGCCCGCGCGGCAAGGTCGTCTACGGCGTCGTCTTCGCGTGCACGCTCGCGGTGTTCCTGCTGGCGTTCATGTTCCCGCTGTACTGGGTGATCACCGGGGCGATGAAGTCACCGCAGGAGCTGGCGCAGACCCCGGCGACGCTCGTCCCGCACGAGTGGCACCCGGAGACCTTCGGCGACGCCTGGAGCCAGCTGAGCCTCGGCAAGTACTTCCTCAACACGCTCGTCGTCGCCGGCGGCGCGTGGCTGGCGCAGCTGGCCATCGACGTCCCGGCCGCGTTCGCGCTGTCGAAGCTGCGGCCGAAGTTCGGCAACGTCGTGCTCGGGCTCATGCTCGCGACCCTGATGCTGCCGGCCACGGCGTTGCTCGTGCCGACGTACGTGACGGTGACGGACCTGCCGCTGCTGCACCTCAACCTGATCAACTCGCCGACCGCGGTCTGGCTGCCCGCCGCGGCGAACGCGTTCAACATCTACCTGCTGAAGCGGTTCTTCGACCAGATCCCGGACGAGCTGATCGAGGCGGCGCGCATCGACGGCGCCGGGCCGGTGCGCACGCTCTGGCGGATCATCCTGCCGATCTCGCGGCCGATCCTGGCCGTGGTGTCGATCCTCGCGGTGGTCACCGCGTGGAAGGACTTCATCTGGCCGCTGCTGGTGTTCCCGGACACCGAAAAGCAGACGCTCTCGGTGATGCTGCAGCGGGTGGCGATCGACATGCCGCTCAACGTGCTCGTCGCCGGGATGGTGCTGGCCAGCCTGCCGATGGTGGCGCTGTTCCTGGCGTTCCAGCGGCAGATCCTCGCCGGGCTGACCGCCGGCAGCATCAAGGGCTGAGCCGGGTTTTCACGACGACTAGGAGGGCACTTTCGTGACCGACAAGACCGGCTGGTGGCGAAGCGCGGCGATCTACCAGGTCTACATCCGCAGCTTCGCGGACGGCAACGGCGACGGCATCGGCGACCTCGCCGGCGTCCGCGCCCGGCTGGACCACCTGGCCGACCTGGGGATCGACGCGATCTGGTTCACCCCGTGGTACCCCTCGCCGATGGACGACGGCGGCTACGACGTCGCCGACTTCCGCGACATCGAGCCGCTCTTCGGCACGCTCGCCGAGGCGGAGGACCTGATCGCCGAGGCGCACGCGCGCGGCATCCGGGTGATCATCGACATCGTGCCCAACCACTGCTCCGACGAGCACCGGTGGTTCCAGGCCGCGCTCGAAGCGGGCCCGGGATCCCCGGAGCGGCAACGGTTCTGGTTCCGGCCCGGCCGCGGGCCGGACGGCGCCGAGCCGCCGAACAACTGGAAGTCGCGCTTCGGCGGGTCCGCGTGGACGCGCGTCGGGGACGGCGAGTGGTACCTGCACCTCTACAGCTCCCGCCAGCCCGACTTCAACTGGGACAACGCCGAGATCCGCACGGAGTTCGAGGACGTGCTGCGGTTCTGGTTCGACCGCGGGGTCGACGGCTTCCGCATCGACGTCGCCGACGGGCTCGTCAAGGACCCGCGGCTGCCCGACGTCGACGACGGCGACGAGGCGCCGTTCTCCGACATGGAGGGCCTGCACGAGATCTACCGGTCGTGGCGCAAGATCGCCGACAGCTACGCGGGCGAGCGCGTGCTGGTCGGCGAGATGTGGCTGCCGGACATGTCGCGCGCGGCACGCTACCTGCGGCGCGACGAGCTGCACTCGGCGTTCAACTTCGACTTCCTGGTCTGCCCCTGGGAGGCGTCGCGCTTCCAGGACGTCATCACCCGGACGTTGCGCGCACACGACGAGGTCGGCGCGCCGGCCGCGTGGGTGCTGTCGAACCACGACGTGACGCGGCACGTCACGCGCTACGGCCGCCAGGGCGACACGGGGTTCAGCTTCGCCAACCGGCTGCACGAGCTGCCGGTGGACCGGGAGCTGGGCACCCGGCGGGCCCGGGCGGCGGCGCTGCTGACGCTGGCGCTGCCCGGCGGGCTGTACGTCTACCAGGGTGAGGAGCTGGGGCTGTGGGAGATCCTGGACATCGCGGACGACCTGCGCCAGGACCCGGTGTGGGCCCGCACGAACGGCGCCGACCCGGGTCGCGACGGCTGCCGCGTGCCGATCCCGTGGTCGGGTGACGAACCGCCGTTCGGGTTCGGTGCCGGGGACGCGTGGCTGCCGCAGCCGGCGGAGTGGAAGGCCTACACGGCGGAAGCGGAGGCGGCGGACCCGGCGTCGATGCTGTCGCTCTACCGCGACGGCCTGCGGCTGCGCCGGGACCTCCCCCCGGGTGAGCTGGCGTGGCTCTCCCTCGGCGAGGGCGTGCTGGCGTTCCGGATCGGGACGGAGTTCACGTTCGCGCTGAACTTCTCGACGTCCCCGGTACCCCTCCCGGACGGCGAGGTCCTGCTGGCCAGCGGCCCGGTGGACGGCTCCCTGCCGACGGACACCGCGGTCTGGCTCCGCTCCTGAAATGCTCTGAAGGCCACCAACAGGGCATCTAGTGCCCTGATGGTGGCCTTCAGAGACTTTGGACTACTTGGTGAGCTGCAGGACGTCGATGCCGCGGACGTTGTCCGCCACGTAGACGTACTTGCCGTGCCAGTAAGGGGCCCACGCGCTCGCGTCGCCCGGGCGGTAGTAGGCGATCTGGCGCGGGTTCGTCGGGTCGCTGACGTCGAGGAACCGCGTGCCCTGCGCGTAGAACGACTGCACCAGGATCTTGCCGCGGACGTCGAAGTAGTGCGCGGAGCAGTCGTCCGACGCCGGGTCGCTGCCCTCCTGGCCGTTGACGCCCCACGTGCCGACGCTCCGCAGGCGGAACGGCTGCTCGGGCGTCGAACGCCAGCCTTCACCGTGGTAAGAACCGGCAAGCGACGAGATCGTCAGGACGCCGTCGTCCGCGCAGCCGTCGACGAAGTTCTCCTCCGTCGCGTAGATCAGGTCCTGGCCGCGCCACGCGCCGTCACCGATGCGGTTCCCGGCCGGGTGGAAGCTGTTGTGCATGAACCGCGACGGCGCGGCCGTCTCGGCGATGCCGCCGCCGGCGTAGGGCACCGGCTCGTGCGCCGTCGCGCGCCGGATTCTGTGCGTCAGCGGGTCGCGGTGGATCCCGTTCGTCCAGTAGCCGCGCACGCCGCCGCGCCCGGACACCCAGGCCACGCCGTTGCCGTCCACCTGGACGTCGTGCACGTAGTCGGTCTTGCCGTCGTTGCGGGCCAGCTCGATCGGCTGCGGGTTCACCTTCGGGTGGCGCGGGTCGCGCACGTCGGTGACCCAGATCGGGCGCCCGCCCCAGTCCGCGGGCTGGTCGTCGGCCTTCGCCGGGCCGCCGGTCCACAGGTAGCGGCAGCCGTCGACGCAGCTGGTCGTGTGCCCGGCCGGCACCTTCGTGTAGCTGAGGATCGCCGGGGCCTCGGGCCGGGAGACGTCGACGACGTAGATGCCGGACTCGCCGGTGTGCGTGGTGCCGCCGAACGCGCGCGGGTCGCGGGACAGGAACACCAGCTTGCGGTTCTGGTCGACCTCGGTGTCCTCGGTCTCCCACAGCCCGGGCAGGCTGACCTGCCCGACCAGCTTCGGCGCGGCCGGGTTCTTCGTCAGGTCGTAGACCTTCAGCCCGAACTCGCCGGACACGACCATGACGTCGCGGCGGCCGTAGTCGAGGAAGTTGACCGAGATGGCGCCGGCGGCGTCCGGCACGTTGCCGACGGCCTTGACGTTCTTGATCGCCCCCGGATCGCCCAGGGTGCGGGCGGCCGGAACAGCGGGTTTGTCGTCCTCGCCGCAGGCGGCGGCCGGTAGCCCGGTCGCGACCAGCGTGGCGCTGACGGTGACGGCGGCGAAGCACGACCGGAGCCAGGTGCGCACGAAACCTCCCAGAACGCGTGATCCCCGGGAACGGTACGACGGAGATCAACCGGACACAACCGCCTTTGGTTGCCTCCTGACTGGTAGGACTGGCGCATGCGCTTGCTCGTCCCGCTCGCCTCGCTCGCCACTGCGGCCCTCGCCGTCACGGGCTGTTCCGATCCCGGCCCGGCCCGGCCGGGCGTCCTGTCCGCGGGCATCCGGGAGCCCGCGACGCTGCTGCCCGCCGACGTCGCCGACCCGGCGGGCCGGCTGGTGACCGGTGCGCTGTGGACGCCGCTCGCCGACTACGACGCGGCGACCGGGAAGCTCACGCCGCGCGCGGCGGAGTCGATCGAGAGCACCGACCGGGTGCACTGGACGGTCAAGCTGCGGCCGGCGACGTTCCACGACGGCACCCCGGTCACCGCGCAGTCCTATGTGGATACCTGGAAAGCGATCGCGGATTCGCGGTGGGCTGCCGCGCCGGTGTTCACGAAACTGTTGCGGGCTCGCTCGATTACAGCGTCCACTTCGGACACGATTTTGATGGTGCTCGACCGTCCGTCCGGCCAGGTGCCCGCCTTGCTCTCGGCGCCGGGCCTGGTGCCGCTGCCCGCGTCGGTGCTCGCTTCGCGCGACTGGAAGGGCTTCGCTGCGGCACCCATCGGGAACGGCCCGTACCGGCTCGACGGCGCGTGGCGGCCCGGCTCGGGCGGCACGCTCAAGCGCGTCGGCGAAGGCGCCGGCAAGGTGGCGGAGATCGAGCTGCGCGTCGGCGACCCGGCCGCCCAGTACGACGCGGTCAAGGCGGGCACGCTCGACCTCGCCACCGAAGTCCCGGGCGAGAAGCACGACGCCATGCACGGCGACTTCGACGACGGCCACCACGCGACGTGGGCGTTGCCGCGGGCCGGCTACCTGGCGTTCCCGGTGGCGAACCCGCGGTTCGCCGACGCGACGGTCCGCCACGGTTTCGCCCTCGGCATCGACCGGGCGGCCCTCGAAGCGGGCCCGCTCGCGCACCAGGCCGACCCGGCGAAGGCGCTGCTGCCGCCGGCGGACGCACCGGGCGAGCGCTCGGGAACGTGCCGCCCGTGCGGCTTCGACGCGGCGGCCGGCAAGGCCCTCCTGCAGCAGGCGGCGTTCCCCGGCGGCGCGACTGTCTATTTCGGACCGTCGACCGAAGCCTGGACGCGGACCCTGGTGGTCGGCTTGCACAAGGCCTTGGACGTTTCGGTGACCGCGCAACCCTTGTCCGGTCCGGCGGACGGGCCGACCACATTGGACGTCTCGCTGGCCACCGCGAGCCCGTTCGAGCTGCTGTCGACGTTGGCAGCGGAGTCGGGCTACACCGACGAAGTGTTTCGCCAGAACCTCTCGCTCGCGGACGCGGCGGCGACCCCGGAGGAGGCGGGCGAGCTGTACCGGCTGGCGGAGAACCAGCTGCTGCGCGACCTCCCGGTGGCCCCCCTGTGGTCCGGCCACGGCCACGCGGTCTGGTCGCCGCGGGTCCACGACGTTTCGACGACGCCGTTCACCGGGCCGGTGCTGGCGGGGATCGGGGTTTCGTGACCTGGGATCCGGCCTCTCCGGCCGAAGTGGCGGAGCTGTTCTCGGCGGTCCGGGCGCCGTGGTGGATCGCGGGCGGCTACGCGATCGAGTTCGCGGTCGGGCACGCGTTCCGCGAGCACGCCGACATCGACGTCCTGGTCCTCCGGCGCGACCAGCTCGCGGTCCAGGAGGCGCTGCCGACGTGGGAGTGGTGGGCGGCGGACCCGCCCGGCACGCTCCGGCCGTGGCGGCGCGGCGAGGTGCTGCCGCCGGGCGTCGACGACGTGTGGTGCCGCCCGTCGGCGTCAGCGCCGTGGCGGATCCAGATCATGCTCGATGAGACCGAAGGCGACGAGTGGGTCTCCCGCCGGAACCCCGCCGTGCGCCGCGCGGTAGCCGGCCTCGGCGGCGTCTCGGCGGACGGGATCCCATACCTGACAACGGAAGTGCAGCTGTTCGCCAAGGCCCGCGGTACCCGTCCCAAGGACGAGCAGGACTTCGCCGCCGCACTGCCGGTGCTGGACGGCTCCCGGCGTCTGTGGCTCGCGGACGCGCTCAGGCAGACGTACGGCTCGCATCCCTGGCTCGACCGCCTCTAGTGTCGCGTCGGGGTTCCTGCACCGCGTCCCAAGGCGGCCTTGGTTGCGTCCCACGCACCGAAGGCCGCCTTGGTTGCGTCTCACGCACCGAAGGCCACCTTGGGGCGGAACCGTCGCTAGACCGCGGCGTGCTCGACCAGAGTCTCGATGAACGCCGTGGTCAGCGGATCCGGCGCGGCCCGCGTATAAGCCGCCAGTGTCCGGCGGATCGGCGTGCTCGGCCGCAGGACCCGGCGGTCGAACCGCGCCGGCAGCGCGTTCACCGGGACCAGCGCCGGCCCGAGGCCCGCCGCCGCGAGGATCGGGGCCGCCGCCGTCTGCTCCGTGCGGACCGCCGCGCGGGGGCGGAAGCCGGCCGCCGCGCACGCCGCGTCGACCAGCTCCGCGAGGCCGTTGCCCGGCGCGTAGTGCACCCACGCGCAGTCGGCGAGCGTGGCCAGGTCGACCACACCGGTCGAGGACTCCTCCGAAGCGCCGTCCGCCGGGAGCACCACCACGAACTCCTCGACACCCAGCTCGCGCACCGGCCCCGGCCACGGTGAAGGCAGCGGGCCGAGCGCGACGTCCGCCTCGCCCGCGGCCATCGCCTCCCGCAGCTCGTCGGCGTGGCGGAACTCGATCAGCCGGACGTCGACGCCGGGCCGGTCGCGCCGCCAGACGCGCAACGCCGGCGGCAGCACGCCGAGGCTCATCGAGTAGACCGTCGCGACCTGCAGCTCCCCCGCCGTCGCGCCGGACGCGAGCCGGGCGGCGCAGCGCGCGCGTTCGGCGTCGGCCAGCGCCGCCCGCGCGTGCGGGAGCATCGCCCGGCCCATCGGCGTGAGCCGCACGGTGCGCGGCAGGCGTTCCAGCAGCGGCCCGCCGAGACCGTGTTCCAGGGCCCGCATCTGGTGCGACAGCGCGGGCTGCGTCACGTGGAGCTGCTCGGCCGCGCGTGTGAAGGAACCGGTGTCGACCACCGTGACCAGGTACTCCAGCTGCCGCAGGCTTGCCATGACCCCAGCTTATCGCGAAGGTGAGAGCTAAGCCTTGGACTTATCACGAGCGCGGGACCAGCCTGGAAGATATGGAACGCAAGACAGCCCTGGTCGCCGGGGCGAACGGGATCATCGGCCGAAACCTCGTCGAGCGCCTGCGGGCGGACGGGAACTGGGACGTCATCGGTGTCTCACGCAGAAGCGGCCTCGCTGTCGACCTGCTCGACGCCGACGACACCCGGGCCAAGATCGGCGCGCTGACCGGCGTCACGCACCTCTTCTACGCGGCCTACCAGGACCGGCCGACGTGGGCCGAGCTGGTCCCGCCGAACCTGGCGATGCTGACGAACCTCGTCGACGCGCTGGACCCGGCCGCGCTCGAGCACGTCAGCCTGATGCAGGGGTACAAGGTCTACGGCGCGCACCTCGGCCCGTTCAAGACGCCGGCGCGCGAGACCGACGCCGGGCACATGCCGCCGGAGTTCAACGTCGACCAGCAGCGGTTCCTGGAGCGGCGAGGAGGCTCGTGGTCGGCGATCCGGCCGTCGGTCGTCGGCGGCACCGCGCTGGGCAACCCGATGAACCTCGCGCTGGTGATCGCGGTGTACGCGTCGATCTCGAAGGAGCTCGGCCTGCCGCTGCGCTTCCCGGGCAAGCCCGGCGCGTACGACAGCCTGCTGGAGATGACGGACGCGGGCCTGCTGGCCGACGCGACGGTCTGGGCGACGAAGCAGGAGGGCGCGTTCAACATCGCGAACGGCGACCT
Source organism: Amycolatopsis sp. cmx-4-37 (assembly GCA_049998055.1). Lineage (GTDB taxonomy): Bacteria > Actinomycetota > Actinomycetes > Mycobacteriales > Pseudonocardiaceae > Amycolatopsis. Next base: position 28,227 of record JAEBEK010000024.1, read on the forward strand.
GTTCCGCTGGAGTGAGCTGTGGCCGAAGCTGGCGGCGTACTTCGGTCTCGAAGCCGCGCCTCCCTTCGGATGTCCCTTGTGGACGTCATGGCCGACAAGGCTCCACTGTGGACTTCGATGGCGGCCGAACACGACCTCACGGCGTCCTATGCGGACGTGTCGTCGTCCTGGGCGTTCGGCGACTTCGTGTTCGGCTGGGACTACGACATGTTCGCGGACACGTCCAAGTCGCGCCGCGCGGGCTTCCACACTTACGTCGAGACCGAGCAGATGTTCTACCGCCTGTTCGACGAGTTCCGCAAGGCGCGGGTGATCCCCTAGCCGCGGCCGATGAACGGCATGGTCGTCGCGGTGACGGTGAGGAACTGGACGTTGGCGTCGAGCGGCAGGCCGGCCATGTAGCGCACGGCGTCGGCGACGTGCCGGACGTCGAACGTCGGCTCGGCGACGACCCGGCCGTCGGCCTGCGGGATGCCGGCTGCCATCCGCTCGGTCATCTCGGTGGCGGCGTTGCCGATGTCGATCTGCCCGCAGGCGACGTTCCAGGCGCGGCCGTCGAGCGAGATCGACCGGGTGAGGCCGGTCACGGCGTGCTTCGTGGCGGTGTAGGCGACGCTCGCGGGCCGCGGGACGTGCGCGGAGATGGAGCCGTTGTTGACGATCCGGCCGCCGCGCGGGTCCTGGTCCTTCATCAGCCGGACGGCCTGCCGCGCGCAGAGGAACATGCCGGTGAGGTTGACGTCGACGGTCCGCTTCCAGTCCTCGACGGACAGATCGGCCACGGTCCCGGCGGCGCCGATCCCGGCGTTGTTCACGAGCAGGTCGAGCCGTCCCCACTCGGCACGGACCGCCGCGAACAGCTCGGCGACGGACTCTTCGTCCGCGACGTCGGTGGGCACGACGAGGGCATCCTCGAACCCTGCGGCGGTTTCCGCCAAAGCGCCCGCGCGCCGCCCGGCGAGGGCGACGGACCAGCCGTCCGCCAGGAGGGCCCGCGCCACCGCCCGCCCGATGCCCGACCCGGCCCCGGTCACCACCGCCGTCTTCGCCATGCCCCGACCCTAACGAAAGAGGGCCCGGCGAACACCGGGCCCTCTTCCGCGAGTGCGAACCTACTTCGGCTGGACACCCAGCGCGGCGAGCGCCGGGCCGGCCATGATCACGCCGTTGCCGGTCACCGGGTCGAACCCGGGCGTGCCCAGGTCGATCGCCGATGACACCAGCGCCGACCGGATCTGCGCCGGGGTCGCCGTCGGCTTGCCCGAGAGCAGCAGCGCCGCGATCGCCGCCGCGTGCGGGGCCGCCGCCGACGTCCCGAAGAACGGCTGGAAGCCCGGCACCGACGTCGCCACCCCGTCCGCCGCCGTGATATCCGGCTTGCTGCGAGTCGTGCCGCCCGTCGAGGACACGTTGCCCGGCGTGATCGCCGTGCCGTCCGCGTTGTAGAACAGATGACGCTTGCCGTCGGAGGAGAAGCGCTCCCACTTGCTCGACGCGCTGAACAGGCCCGGGTACGGCCCGGTCGGGTTGGCCGGGTCGCCGGTCTCCAGCGGCCGGGTGAAGGCACCCGCCGCCGGGGCCGCTGCCACGCTGAACGCGCTCGCCGCCGCCGAGTGGCCGTTCGTCACGCCGTTGGTGCTGAACGCCTTGAGCGAACCCGAAGCCACGAACCGGCCGCGGATCACGTTGAGCGCGATGAACCGGTCGGCGCCGCTGTACTTGACCACCGCGACCTTGTAGCCGGAGCCCGTCGAAGGCACGTTCGCGATCTCGTACGGGTTCTGCGCGCCGGACTGGCCGTTCTCGCTGGAGGCCACGACGCTGCCCGCCGAGTTCAGGACGAACAGGTCGTAGTCGTTGGCGGACTTGCCCCACGGATCCGACCAGAACAGCGTGACGGGCCGGCCGAGCGAGCCCGCCGAAAGCGCGTCGAAGTTCTGCGTCGTGGCGCTCGGGTCGAAGTCGTGCGGGGTACCGGCGACACCACTGATCTTCGACGACGACGCGCGGAAGTCGCCTTCGTAGTAACCGCTGGTGCCGTCGGTCGCGTTGCCCGAGTTGCCGGCCGAGGAGAAATACAGGACACCCGCCGCGGTCACGTCGTTGACCGCCTGCGCGACCTGCGTGTCCTGGAACGGCGACTCGTCGAAGTAGGCCACGTCGTCGACGATGATCGTGCAGTGCCCGGTGGTGCGCAGCGCGCGGATGTTCGCGGCGAAGCTGGCTTCACTGGTGAACGCCGTCGCGAAACCGAGCGCGGCGTTCGGCGCGAGGTCGTGGATGATCTCCAACATCGCGGTACCCTCGTCGCCACTGCCCTGCTGGCCGGACAGGACGTCCACCGCGGGCAGCTCGCCGGCGCTCTGCGACTTCGCCAGCGAGTCGACGCCGTCGGAAAGCACGCAAACCTTGACGCCGGACCCGCTGACCCCATAGGTCGCGCGGGCGGAGTCGGCGCCGTGCGCCTTGTCGCCCTCGGACACCTGAGTCGCGGCGACGGCCCTCACCGCCGCGGGCACCCCGGCGTCCCGGTTGCCCGGCTCGTTCCAGGTCGTCGCCTGCGACGCGGGCGTGACCTCCGCGACGTCGGCGCGGCCGGCGATCGCGTCCACCGCCGACAACGGGAGGTCGGCGCGGACGGCGCCACCCGGCGAGGCGAAGCGGACGGTGCCGCCCGCCGCCTCGACCGCGTTCGCGACGGCCGGACCGCCGGTGGCGGCGATGTCGACCGAAACGGTGCCCGCGCCGCTGACGCCGACGCCCGAGCGGTAGCCGGGCAGCTTCGCGGCCAGGGAGCGGTCGGCCCGCAACCGCTTCTCGACGACCAGTTGGCTCGATTGCTTGCGCTCGGCGGGAGTCAGGCTCCGCTTGACGCTCTGGAGCGCGTTGATGCCCGCCTCGGTGCGCGCGGCGGCGGCGTCCACCGTGGACGGCTGCGCCACCGAGACCCCCGTCGTCAGCAGCAACGCGCCGACCGTCAGCGGAACCGCGTGCGCGGCGACCCGGCTGAATCTCACCATCGATTTCTCCCTGCGTACTCGGTCACTCGACCGAATGACACCCGACCGGTGTAATGGGGAGAATCTAAGGAGTGACCGGGTGGGGATCCAGCGACCAAAGTCGGGAACGTCCGCTCGTCCACATGCTGGAACGATCAGGGGAACATGAGAAAGATTCGTCCCCAGCCGCGAGCGGTCTCGATGGCGCGGTGAGCCTCGGCGTACAGACAGGCGCACCGGAGGCAGAAACGCAAGCCGCCCTTCAAACAGAGCGCCGCCGCCAACGAACCCAGGGGGCTCACCGCCCACACCCCCACCGCCCCGATACGAAGCCGCGGCCGTGGTGACAATCAAGCTTCGGGGCGAAGGAAAACTCGCAAACCAAGCCAGAGAACCGGAACGATCCCCTACAGGTTGATCATGTGCCCGGCGAGCCCGTGCAGAGCTTCCTTGACAGCTTCCCCCAGCGTCGGATGCGCGTGGACGTTCCGCGCAACCTCGTGCACGGTCAAATCCCACTGCTGAGCCAAAGTCAGCTCCGGCAGCAGCTCCGTGACATCCGGCCCGATCAGGTGTCCCCCGATCAGCTCACCGTGGGAAGCGTCGCTGATCAGCTTCACGAACCCACCCGCGTCACCGAGCCCCTGGGCCTTCCCGTTGGCTGTGAACGGGAACTTCGCCACTCGCACGTCGAAGCCCTTTTCGCGGGCCTGCTCCTCCGTCCAGCCGAAGCTGGCGATCTGGGGCTGGCAGTACGTCGCGCGCGGGATCATCGGGAAGTCGAGCTCCATCGTCTCCGCGCCCGCGATCGTCTCCGCCGCCACCACGCCCATCGACTCGGACGCGTGCGCCAGCATCAGCTTCGCCGTCACGTCGCCGATCGCGAAGATGTGCTCGACGTTGGTGCGGCCGCGGCCGTCGATCGCGATCGCGCCGCGATCGGTCAGCGCGACGCCCGTCTTCTCCAGCCCGTAGCCCTCGACCCGGGGCTGGAAGCCGATGGCCTGCAGCACCTTGTCGGCGGACAGGACCTGCTGCCCGTTCTTCTCCGACGACACCGTCACCTGCACCGACGCACCGGAGTCGTCGATCGACTCGACCCGCGTCGAGGTCAGCACCTTGATGCCCAGCTTGCGATAACGCCGGAAAAGCTCAGCCGAAACCTCGGCGTCCTCCAGCGGCACCATCCGGTCGAGGAACTCGACGATCGTGACGTCGACGCCGTAGTTGTGCAGCACGTAGGCGAACTCGACGCCGATCGCGCCCGCGCCGGCGATGATGATGCTCGACGGCAGCTCGTCCGAGAGGATCTGCTCTTCGTAGGTCACCACCCGCTCGCTGCGCGAGGTGCCCGGCAGCAGCCGCGTGGTCGCGCCCGTCGCGATGATGCAGTGGTCGAAGGTCACCTGCGAGCCGTTCACCTCGAGGGTGTGGTCGTCGACGAAGGTGCCGTGGCCGTCGAACTCGGTGATCTTGTTCTTCTTCATCAGGAAGTGCACGCCCTTGACGCGCCCGTCGGCGACCTTCCGGCTCCGCTCGTAAGCGGCCGTGTAGTCGACCTTGATCGGGCTGTCGGACGAGATGCCGAACGCCTTCGCCTCCTGGGTCACGACGTGCGCCAGCTCGGCGTTGCGCAGCAGTGCCTTCGACGGGATGCACCCGACGTTCAGGCAGACGCCGCCCCAGTACTTCTCCTCGACCACCGCGGCGCTCAGCCCGAGCTGCGACGCGCGGATCGCCGCGACGTAGCCGCCCACTCCGGCCCCCAGCACGACGACATCAAAGTGTTGTGCACTCATACGCCCGAAACTACCCCTTCCGGCAGGCCGGGGCGGGGTGACGCGGACCTCAGACGGCGGCGCTCGGGCCCGGCCACCCGGACGTCATGAAAGAGTCGTTCACGACGCCGGACGTCATGAAAGAGTCGTTCATGACATCGGCCGGGCCCCCTCAGGCCGCGACCGGAGGCTGCTCGCCGCGGAGCGTGACCAGCAGCGCCGTCACCGCCGCCATGATGCGGGCCGTCGCCTCCTCGAGCACCTCGCGGGTGAGCGGCCGGTCGCGCAGGTCGGACAGGTCGACCGGCGGTCCCGCCACCAGCTCGACCGTCTTGCGCGGCACCCCGCGGGGGAACCACGCCGTCGACGGCAGCAGGTGGTGGGTGCCCCAGTTGGCCACCGGGATCACCGGCGCGCCGGTCTCCAGGGCGGCGCGCACGATGCCGGTCTTGCCGCGCATCGGCCAGCCGTCCGGGTCCTTCGAGAACGTGCCTTCGGGGAAGACCGCGACGCACTCGCCGTCCCGCACCGAGGCGACCAGGTCGCGGTAGGCCTCCGCCGCCGTCGCCGCGCCGCGGTACACCGGGATGTGGCGCCCCGAGCGCATCACGCGGCCCAGGACCGGCAGCTTCCACAGCGAGGCCTTCGCCAGGTACCGCGGCACGCGGCCGGCGGCCAGGCAGAACGCCGTCAACGTCGCCGGGTCGGCGAACGACAGGTGGTTCGACGCCACCAGCACGCCCCCGGACTTCGGGATGTGGTGCGAGCCGCGCACCCGGAAGCGGGTCGTCTGGACGAGGAACTGCCAGACCACCTCGATCGCGAAGCTGTACCAGGCGCCTCGGCCGGCGCGGGCGAAGCGCCGGCCGTAGGCGATCATCTGGCGTCGGGTGAGCAGCTCACCTTCGGTGTCCAGGGCGGTCCAGCGGTCCATGGGTGTCATTCGTAGCCCACGACCGGCCGGATCGGCCCTCGCACCCGCGGAACGCGGCGCAGATCACACGCGCTCGAGAACCACCACAGGAATCTCGCGGTCCGTCTTCTTCGCGTAGTCGTTGTAATCCGGCCAGACGGCGGCGAGCTTCTCCCACAGCTTCGCGCGCTCCTCGCCCTCGGCCGTGCGGGCGCGGGCGGTGAACTTGTCCGCCTTGACCTGCACGCCGACCTCGGGGGTCTCGACGAGGTTGAAGTACCAGCCGGGGTGGTTCGGGGCGCCGCCCTTGGAGGCCACGATCACCGGGTTGCCGTCGACCTCCTGGTAGATCAGGGCGAACTTGCGCTCCTGCCCGGTCTTGCGGCCCTTGGTCGTCAGCACCAGCGTCGGGACGCCTTCCTTCCACTCGTGGCCGACCTCGCCGTCGGTTTCCTCGTAGCGGCGGACGTGCTCGTCACCGAACAACATGCGTGGTTCCTTTCGCGGTCGATCAGCAGTGGCGGACTCACCACTTGAAGGTTCTCCTTGTTTGCAACACACGCGCGACCGCCGATCTTCCCCGCGCATTCACTCGAACGGGTCAGGTCCCCCGGCCAGCGGCTTCTCCCGGCCCACCCCCCTCCCAGTAGATTGCACCGACCGAACACGCGGAGACACCCGAGACCGCCCCCTGGAGGAGCCAGCCATGAAGGCCCGGCCGCACGTGACACTGGAAGACGTGGCACGCAGCGCGAACGTCTCGCTCGCGACGGCGTCGCGGGTGCTCAACGGCACCGCGTCCGTCCGCGCCGACCTGCGGGAGCGGGTCTCCGCCGCCGCGGCCGAGCTGGCCTACGCCCCGAACGCGCACGCGCAGGCGCTCGCCGGGGGCACCCACCGCACGGTCGGCGTGATCTGCCACGACGTGAGCGACCCGTACTTCGCCGCGATCGCCGGCGGGGTCATGCGGGTGGCCACCGACAACGGGCTGCTCGTGATGCTGGCCGGCACCTTCCGCGACCCGGACCGCGAGGTCGCCTACGTCTCGACGCTGCGCGCGCAGCGGGCCGCGGCGATCCTGCTGATCGGCTCGGCGTTCGAGGACCGCGCGTGGGAACGCGCGATGGCGGCCGAGCTGGAGCCGTACCGGCGCGGCGGTGGCCAGGTCGCGGCAGTCAGCCGCCACCGCGGGCTCAAGATCGACACCGTCCAGCCCGACAACAAGGGCGGCGCCGCCGAGCTGGCGAAGGCCCTGGTCGGGCTCGGGCACAAGCGGTTCGCCGTGCTCGCCGGGCCGCGGAAGCTGAGCACGGTCGTCGACCGGCTGGCCGGGTTCACCGAGGCGCTCGCCGACCACGGCATCAGCCTGCACGAAGACGACGTCGTCGAGGCCGCCTTCACCCGCGACGGCGGCTACGACGCGACGAAGCGGCTGCTCGCCGGCCGCAAGCGCAAGCTGCCGACCTGCGTCTTCGCCGTCACCGACGTGATGGCGATCGGCGCGCTGACGGCGTTGCGCGAGGAAGGCCTGTCCGTGCCCGGCGACATCTCGGTCGCCGGCTTCGACGACATCCCGGTGGTCCGCGACCTGGCCCCGGCGCTGACCACGGTCCGGCTGCCGCTGGAGGAGCTGGGCGAGCGGGCGATGGACCTGGCGATCAAGGGGGCCGGCGGCACCCGGCCGCGGACCCTCCGGCTCGCCGGCGAGGTCGTCCTGCGGGAAAGCACCGCGCGCCCCAAGCGCTGACCCGGCCGGGCCTTGTCGTGCCTCGGGCACCCGCCTACCGTGGACCTGAGAAAGCGCTTTCTGACTCGCGGAGGTTCCCCCATGCTCCTGCTCCCGGTTCCCGGCGGCGGGCTCGTGCAGTGGTCACCGTCCGGCCCGCCCCTCCCCGGGCCACCGGGCGAACCACCGTCGGCGCGGATCGCCTACGCCGCCGTGCACGTCGTCGCGGACGCGCTCGCCGACGAGCCGGGCGCCGTCGACTGGGACACCACGCTGGCCTTCCGCGAGCACCTCTGGGCCCACGGGCTCGGCGTCGCCGAGGCCATGGACACCGCGCAGCGCGGCATGGGCCTCGACTGGGCGACGACGAAGACCCTGGTCACGCGCACCGGCGCGCTCGCCGCGGGACGCCGCTGGTGCGCCGGTGTCGGCACCGACCAGCTGCCGGCCGGGCCGGCCACGCAATCGTCCATTGTGGACGCCTGGCGCGAGCAGCTGGACCTGGTCGGCGGCGCGGGCGCGGTCCCGGTCGTCATGGCGAGCCGGGCGCTGGCCGCGGCGGCGGACGGCCCCGGCGACTACCGCGCGGCCTACGGGAAGCTGCTGTCCGGGGCGGGCGGCCCGGTCCTGCTGCACTGGCTGGGCGAGCAGTTCGACCCCGCGCTGGCCGGCTACTGGGGCCACCACGACGTCCGCGCCGCGGCTCGCGAGCTGGCCGCCCTGTGCGCCGAGCACGCGGGCACCATCGCCGGGGTGAAGGTGTCGGTGCTCGACGCCGAGGTCGAGACCGAGTTCCGGCGCGCGCTCCCCGACGGCGTCGCCTGCTACACCGGCGACGACTTCCACTACCCCGAGCTCATCGCCGGCGACGAGCAGGGTCACAGCGATGCCCTGCTCGGCATCTTCGACCCGATCGCGCCGGTCGCCGCGGCCGCGCTGACTCGCCTCGACGACGGCGACCGCGCCGGGTTCCACGCCCTGCTCGACCCGACCGTGCCGCTGGCGCGCGAGATCTTCCGCGCCCCGACCCGGCACTACAAGACCGGCGTCGTCTTCCTCGCCTACTTGAACGGCCATCAAGCGCACTTCCGGATGCTCGCCGGGAGCGAGTCGGCCCGCACGATCACCCACCTCGCGACGCTGCTGCGCCTGGCCGACGCGGCCGGTGTGCTCGCCGACCCCGACCTGGCGCTCGCCCGGATGCGGCCCCTGCTGCGGGTCGCGGGGGTGGCGTGATGGACCCGCGGTTCAGCCTCAACCAGATCACCACCAAGGCGTGGTCGCTGCCCGAAGCGGTGGCCGGCTGCGCCGCGGCCGGCGTCGGCTGGATCGGGCTGTGGCGGGACAAGGTCGCGGAGACCGGGGTCGACGAAGCCGCGCGGCTGCTCAAAGCGCACGGTGTCCGCGTCTCGTCGTTGTGCCGCGGCGGGTTCTTCACCGGCGTGACGCCGGAAGGGTCCCCTGTGGACGGTGTGGCGCGGACACGGGAAGCGATCGACGAAGCCGCGACGCTGGGCGCCGACGTCCTCGTGCTGGTCGTGGGCGGGATCGCCGGCAACGACCTCGCGGCGTCCCGGCAGCGGGTCGCGGACGCCGTGGGCGAGCTCGCGCCGTACGCCGGCGAGCGCGGGGTCCGGCTCGGCCTGGAGCCGCTGCACCCGATGCAGTGCGCGGACCGCTCGGTGCTGTCCACTGTGGACCAGGCGCTGGCGATCGCCGTCGAGCACCCGGCCGAGCAGGTCGGGGTGATCGTCGACGAGTTCCACGTCTGGTGGGACCCCCGGATCGAGGAGTCCATCGCCGCGGCCGCCGGCCGGATCGCCGGGTTCCACGTGTGCGACGTCCTCGTGCCGCTGCCCGACCCGCTGCTCGGCCGCGCGCTGCCCGGCGACGGCCCGATCGACCACCGGCACCTGCGCGCCCGCGTCGAGGCGGCCGGCTACACCGGCCCGATCGAGGTCGAGGTGTTCAACGCCGGGCTGTGGGCCCGGCCGGGGGCCGAGGTGCTGGCCGAGACCCTCACCGCGTTCGAGCGTCACGTGGCCTGACCGCCGGTAGGCTGGGTCCGTCAAGCGGACGGGGGTCGCTCGGTGAAGGCGGAAGACGACGGAGCGGTCCGGAGCGTGCTGCGCGCCTTCGACCTGCTGGCCCTTTTCACCGAACGCCGCCGGACGTGGGCGGTCAAGGACCTCACCGCCGCGAGCGGCCTCGCGAAGACGACGGTGCTGCGGCTGGTCGCCACCTCTGAGCAGCGCGGGCTGTTGTGGACGCGGCCGGACGGGCGGGTCACCGTCGGACCGGGGATGCTGCGCTGGGCCCAGCTGGCGAACACCGCGTGGCAGCTGCCCGAGCCGGTCCGCCAGGTCCTGCGCGAGCTCGCGCAGGAATACGGCGAAACGGTCAACCTGTACGTGCGCAGCACCGAAGTGCTCGTCTGCGTGGCCCAGCAGGAGGGCTCGCGGGCCATCCGGCACGTCGGGCGCGTCGGCGACGAGCTGCCGCTCGGGTGCGGGGCCGCCGGGCGGGTGCTCGCCGGCGCCGACGGCACTGGGGGCATCACGGCCAGCCACGGCGAGCCGGAGCCGGGCGCGTCGAGCGTCGCCGCCCCGGTGGCCGACGCCGACGGGCGGCTGCTGGCCGCGCTGGCCGTCACCGGCCCGACCACGCGCTTCACCGCGGAGGCGGTGGCGAAGTTCGGCGCGGGAGTGACGGACGCCTCACAGCGCATTTCGCGCATCGGTTTCGGTGCCCGGCCCGACTAGAACGTAGGCTCCCGGCATGCCGAACCTGCTGGTGGTGGAAGACGACGCCGCGATCGGCAGCGTGCTCGAATCGACCCTGCGACTGCACGGTCACCAGGTGTGCTGGCGCCGCGACGGCCGCACCGCGCTGCAGGCCGCCGAGGCCGGCGACTTCGAGCTCGTGCTGCTCGACCTCGGCCTGCCCGACCTGGACGGCGTCGAGGTCTGCCGCCGGTTGCGGGCCGCGCTGCCCGCGTCGGTGCTCGTCATCCTCACCGCCCGGCAGGACGAGATGGACGTCGTCGTCGGCCTGGACGCCGGCGCCGACGACTACCTCACCAAGCCGATCCGGCTGGGCGAGCTGCTGGCCCGGGTGCGCGCGCACCTGCGCCGCGGCGCGCCGGCCGCCGCCCGGCCCCCGGTGACGATCGGCGGGCTGACCGTCGACATCGCCGGCCGCCGCGCCACCCTGGGCGGGCGCGAGGTCGTGCTGCGGGCCAAGGAGTTCGACCTGCTGGCGCGGCTGGCCGAGCAGCCCGGGGTCGCCGTCAGCCGCGAGACGCTGATGGCCGAGGTCTGGGACGCGCACTGGTACGGCTCGACGAAGACCCTGGACGTGCACATCGCGGCGGTGCGCCGCAAGCTCGCGACGGCGGCCGGGCCCGACGCCGAGGTGCCCCGGATCGCCACCCTGCGCGGGCACGGGTACCGGCTCGAAGACCCCTCCCGGTCGCTCGCCGAAGGCTAGCCGTGCGCCGCCGGATCATCTCCCTGACGGTGCTGGCCGCCCTGGTCGCGACCGTGCTGTTCGCGCTGCCGCTGGGCATCGCGGTGATGAAGTACTACCGCGACGACGCCACCTCCGACCTGGAACGGGCCGCGGACGCCGCCGCGCTCGCGGTGTCGGACGCGCTGGCCGCCGGGCGGGTGCCGGTCGTGCCGCCGCCGGAAGACGACGACGAAGCCGAGGGCGCGGTCGGGGTGTACGCCCCGGACGGGCGGCTGATCGCCGGGCACGGCCCCGCGACCGGTGGCGCGCTCGAGCGGCGGGCGGCGGGCGCCACGATCGACGTCGTCACCGGGCACGAGAGCGGTGAGCTGGTGCTGGCCGTCCCGGTGGTCAGCGGGGCGCGGGTGACCGGGGTGGTCCGCGCCGCGCTGCCGGTGTCGGCCCTGACGCTGCGGATCGGCCTCACCTGGCTGGGCATGGCCGGGCTGGCCGTGGTGGCGATCGGGGCGAGCTGGCTGATGGCCCGGCGGTACACGACGCGGCTGGTCCGGCCGCTCGAGGACCTGGCCGCCGCGGCCGAACGGCTCGGCGACGGCGACTTCACCGCGCGTGGGCCACGGGCCGGGATCGCCGAGATCGACCGGGTCGGCGAGGCGCTGGAGGCCACCGCGGCCCGGATCGGCTCGACGCTCGAGCGCGAGCGCGCGTTCTCCGCGGAGGCGTCCCACCAGCTGCGGACGCCGTTGACCGGGCTGCGCCTGCAGCTGGAGGCCGCGCTGGAGACGCCGGCCGCGGACCCGCGGGCGGCGATCCGCGCCGGGATCGCGTCCGCCGACCGGCTGGAACGGACCATCGAGGACCTGCTCGCGCTGGGCCGCGAACGCCGGGCGCCGCGGGCCGAGCTCGACCTCGAAGCCCTCCTGGAGGAGGTCCGGCAGGCCGGCGAGGCGCTGCTCTCGCCGCGCGGGCGCGCGCTGCGGATCACCCGCCAGGACCCGCCGCCGGCGCGCGTGGCGGCCGCGGCGGTCCGCCAGGTGCTCGGCGTGCTGCTGGACAACGCGGCGACGCACGGCCGCGGCACGGTGACGCTGGTGGCCCGCGACGCCGGCGACGCGCTGGCCATCGACGTCGCCGACGAGGGTCCGGACCTGGGCGAGACGGACCCGTTCGCGACGGCGGCGTCCGGGCACGGCATCGGCCTGCGGCTGGCCCGCAGCCTCGCCGAGGCCGAAGGCGGCCGGCTCCGCCTGAGCCGCCCGTCCCCGCCGACGTTCACCCTCCTGCTCCCGGCCGCCGAGCCGCCCACCGCAGCTTTCACGTGAAAGCGATCCGGAGGCCACCCCTCCACGTAGCTTTCACGTGAAAGCTACGGTTTGGAACGAATCGCCGGGGAACGTGGGGTTTGTGCAATGAATCACCTAGGATTCATCTGTACGCGCAATGTTCTCCTGTTTTTCGCGTCGGAAGCGGCGGATATCGTCGTCGGCATGAACCTGCGGGCCGCGACGGTGCGGCGGAAACCGGTCGCCGATCTGGTCGCCGAAAGCCTCGCCGGGATGAGCGCCGGCGCCGCCAAGCTGTTTTCTCCTCCATCGGGTTCGACGCCGCGTCGACCGCCGGCGAGGAGGCGAAGAACCCGCAGCGCGACCTGCCCCGGGCGATCCTGCTCTCGCTCGGCATCGTCACCGTGCTGTACTGCCTGGTCGCCGTCGGCGCGCTGCCGTGGCAGGAGTTCGACGGCCAGAAGGCCGCGCTGTCGCACGTGCTGGGCGTCGTGTCGGGCAACCCGTTCTGGGCCGGCCTGCTCGCCGTCGGCGCGATCGTGGCGATCTCCAGCGTCGTGCTGACCGTCCTCTACGGACAGACGCGCATCCTGTTCGCGATGTCACGCGACGGGTTGGTGCCGCCCGCGTTGTCCAAAGTGGATCCGAAGTCGGGTTCGCCGCGGATCAACACGCTGGTGGTCTCGGGCTTCGTCGCCGTCCTGGCCGCGTTCATCCGGCTCGGCAAGCTCGCCGACGCCACCAGCATCGGCACGCTGTTCGCATTCCTGCTGGTCAACATCGCCGTCCTGCTGCTGCGGCGGCGCCAGCCCGAGCGGCCGCGCTCGTTCCGCGTGCCACTCTCGCGGGTGACACCGCTGCTCGGCGTGCTCTGCTGCGGCTACATGATGTTCAGCCTCGACGGCGCCACCTGGGTGGTCTTCGGCGCCTGGATGGCGCTCGGCCTGCTGATCTACTTCGGCTACGGCATCCGGCGATCGAGGCTCGCATGAGGATCGCGATCCACCAGGGCCCGTTCGACGCGCTCCCCGAAGCAGTCGCGGCGTCCGATGCCGACCTCGTCGTCACCGCGGAGATGAGCACCACCGGCTACCACATCGGCGCCCGCACGCACGAACTCGCCGAACCCGCCGACGGGCCCACGGCGGCCCGGATGTCCGCACTGGCAAGGGAAACCGGGACCGCGCTCGCGTACGGCTACCCGGAAACCGACGGCAAGCACGTCTACAACAGCGTCCAGCTCATCGATGCGGCCGGGCAAAGGCCGGCGAACTACCGCAAGACGCACCTGTTCGGCGACCTCGACAAGGCGTGGTTCACCCCGGGCGACGAGCCGGTGGTGCAGGCCGACGTCGCCGGCGTCCGGATCGGACTGCTGATCTGCTACGACGTCGAGTTCCCCGAACTGGTGCGCGCGCACGCGCTGGCCGGCACCGAACTGCTGGTCGTCCCGACGGCGTTGATGAGCCCGTACGAGCTGGTCGCGGACGCGCTGGTGCCGGCGCGGGCCTACGAGAGCCAGCTGTTCGTTGCCTACGCCAACCGTTGTGACGTCGAACAGGAGCCGACCTACTGCGGCCGCTCCTGCGTGGTCGCCCCGACCGGGGAAGTCCTGGCCCGTGCCGGCTCGGTCCCGCGCTGATCTCAGCCGAAGTCACCCTGGACGCGCTCGACGCGTCGCGCCGGGAGAACACCCACCTGGCCGACCGGCGGCCCGAACTGTACCGAGGAACCACCACATGACCTCCGCTGTCCCGACCGCACTGCACCACGACGAGCCGGCGGGCCGCCCGATCACGATGTTCGGCCCCGTCTTCCCGTTCGCCTACGACGACTACCTCGCCCACCCCGCCGGGCTGGGCTCGGTGCCGGCCCACCGGCACGGCACCGAGGTGGCGGTGATCGGCGGCGGTCTGTCCGGCATCGTCACCGCGTACGAGCTGATGAAACTCGGCCTGCGACCGGTGGTCTACGAGATCGCCGAGCTCGGCGGCCGGCTGCGCACCGTGCGGTTCCCCGGCTGCCCGGACGACGTCGTCGCCGAGCTGGGCGCGATGCGCTTCCCGCCCGCGTCGACCGCGTTGTTCCACTACATCGGCAAGGTCGGCCTCGAAACGACGCCGTTCCCGAACCCGCTGGCGCCGGAGACGCCGAGCACGGTCGTCGACCTCAAGGGACAGAGCCACTACGCGCGGACGCCGGCCGACCTGCCGGCGGTGTTCGCCGACGTCGCCGCGGCGTGGGACCGGACGCTGGCCGAGCACGCGTCGTTCGCCGAGATGCAGACGGCGATCCGCGACCGGGACGCGAAGACGATCAAGCGGCTGTGGAACGAACTCGTCCCGAAGCTCGACAACCAGACGTTCTACGGGTTCCTCTGCGACTCTCCCGCGTTCGCTTCCTTCCGCCACCGCGAGATCTTCGGCCAGGTCGGCTTCGGCACCGGCGGCTGGGACACCGACTTCCCCAACTCCATCCTGGAAATCCTGCGCGTCGTCTACACCGGCGCCGACGACGAGCACCGCAGCATCGTCGGCGGCAGCAGGCAGCTCCCGCTGCGGCTGTGGGAGCACACGCCTTCGGACATCGTTTTCTGGCCCGAGGGAACGTCGTTGGCTTCGCTGCACGAAGGCGGGCCGCGTCCGGGCGTCACGCGGCTGCACCGGACGGCGCCGAACAACCTCACGGTGACCGACGCGTCCGGGCACATCCGCACGTTCCCCGCGGCGGTGTTCACCGCGCAGAGCTGGCTGCTGCTGTCCAAGATCGAATGCGACGAAGCGCTGTTCCCGATCGACCACTGGACGGCGATCGAGCGCACGCACTACATGGAGTCGTCGAAGGTGTTCGTGCCGGTCGACCGGCCGTTCTGGCTCGACCCCGACCCGGCGACCGGCCGCGACACGATGAGCATGACGCTGACCGACCGGATGCCGCGCGGCACCTACCTGCTCGGCGACGACCCCGGGAAACCGGCCGTCATCTGCCTGTCCTACACGTGGGCCGACGACTCGCTGAAGTGGCTGCCGCTTTCGGTGACCGAACGCGTCGAGGTGATGCTCGGCTCCTTGCGCGAGATCTACCCGGGTGTCGACGTCCGGCGGCACATCATCGGCGACCCGGTGACCGTGTCGTGGGAGGCGGAACCGCACTTCATGGGCGCGTTCAAGGCGAACCTGCCGGGGCACTACCGGTACCAGCACCGGCTGTTCACGCACTTCGTGCAGGACTCGCTGCCGGAGCGTCACCGCGGGTTGTTCCTGGCGGGTGACGACGTCTCGTGGACGGCGGGCTGGGCCGAGGGCGCGGTCCAGACGGCGCTCAACGCGGTTTGGGGTGTGCTGCACCACTTCGGCGGCGAGACGCACCCGGCGAACCCGGGGCCCGGCGACGGTTTCGACGACCTCGCGCCGATCACGCTGCCGGACTGACCGTGCCCCGATCGTGCCACCCCGGGTGACCGAGCTGCCCGGCGCAACCGGTCATGCGACGATGGGACCATGAACACCGAGCCGGCGCCGAGATGGCGAAGACTGGAACCGGACGAACGAAAGGAACAGATCTTCGCTTGCGCGGCGCGGCTGTTCGGTGAACGCCCCTACTCCGAAGTGTCCACTTCGGACATCGCCGCCGCGGCCGGCGTCGCCCGGGGGTTGATCAACCACTACTTCGGCACGAAACGCGAGCTGTACCTGGAAATCATCCGGCGCGCGCTGACCGTGCCGCGCCTCGCCGTCGAAATCCTGCCGGAGGGGCCCTTGGACCTGCGGGCCGACGTCGCCATCGAGTGGTTCCTCGACATGGTCACCAGCCAGGAGCGGATGTGGCTGGCCGCGATCGCGCCGGAGGGGATCGGGCGCGACCTCGAGGTGGAGCGCATCCTCGAAGAGGCCGACCGCGAGTCGGCCGACCGCGTGCTCGAAGCCGTCGGGCTGTCCAGCGAGAGCGAACACGGCCCCGAGCTCAACGCGCTCGTGCGCGCGTTCGGCGGGATGGTGAAGTCCGCCGGCCGGGAATGGCTCGTGCGCGGGTCGCTGACCCGCGCCCAGGTGCACCTGCTGCTGTCCAAGTCGCTCGTCACGCTGGTCGGCGAGATCTTCCCGGCGATCCAGGCGGAACCGCCGCACCCGGACGGTCGCGAATAGACCGAAGCCCCCGGCGCCACGAGGGGGAGGAGGGCGCCAGGGGCTCCGGGTCAGCGGACGAACCGCCGACGCACGCTCACGGTACGCCGGAGCGCTGTCAAGTCGCTGTCACCCTTCGCCGCCCGATTCGCCGCCCGATTCGCGCAGTTCTTCCAGCCGGTGGGCGAGCCCGTCCAGGCACCGCCGGACCGCGTACTCGTACAGCTGCGCGTAGTAGCCCGCGGCGAGGTCGGGATCGCCCATCAGGTCGTGCATCGCCGAGCCGAGCTCGGCCATCCCCGGCAGGTCGGCCCGCTCGCGGTACTTCGCGTACTCCTCGGTGTTGTCGATCCGCAGGGCGAGCGCGCCGTCGCGGTCGTCCTCCATCGCGACGAACTGGCACGCGGTCATCACCAGCAGGTTGTAGGCCAGCACGCTTTCGTGGCCGAAGCCGGCCTTCAGCAGCACGCCGACGCCGGCGTCGATGCTGCGCGTGGCCGCTTGGACGGACGGGCCGAACAGCGCGAGCCGCCGCGCGCAGCCCGGGTAGGCCCGCAGCACCGCGCGCAGGCTCGCCAGCAGTTCGGTGAACCAGTCCTGCCACGGCAGGTAGGGCTCGGGCAGCTCCAGCAGGCCGACCACCCGGTCGACGACGGCGTTCACCACCGCGTCCCGGTCGCCGACGTGGTGGTAGATCACCGCCGGGTAGGCCTCGACCGCGCGAGCGAGCTCCCGCAGCGTCCAGTTGTCGAGGCCGCGTTCGCCGGTCAGCGTCGTCGCGGCGGTGATGATCCGGTCGGCCGTGAGCGCCGGCAGTCCCGCCGCGGCCCGTGACCGGGGGCGCTGTCCGGTGCCCGAGGATGAGGTCGGCATGGGGGGTAACGGTAACCGCACGGGTGGGACCGGTGCCAGCTCCGCACGGGTACGGCAGGATCGGGGTATGGCACGCGCACAGGCCAACGGTCTCGAACTCGAGTACGACACCTTCGGCGATCCGGACCACCCGCCGCTGGTCCTGGTGATGGGCCTCGGCGCCCAGATGATCACCTGGGAGGACGGTTTCTGCGAGCTGCTCGCCGGGCGCGGGTTCTTCGTGGTGCGCTACGACAACCGGGACGTCGGGCTCTCCACCTGGCTCGACGAGCTGCCGGCGCCCGATCTGGCCGCGCTGGCGGGCGGCGACCTGACGTCGGCGCCGTACCGCCTTTCGGACCTGGCCGACGACGCCGTCGGGCTGTTCGACGCGCTCGGCATCGCGCGAGCGCACGTCGTCGGCGCGTCGATGGGCGGGATGATCGTGCAGCAGCTGGCCATCGACCACCCGGACCGGCTGCTGTCGGTCACCTCGATCATGTCGACCACCGGGGACCCGGCGGTCGGGCGGGCCGAGCCGTGGGCGCTGGCGCTGCTGACGCGGCCGCCGGCGACGACCCGCGAGCAGGCGCTGGCCGACAGCGTCGACGGCTACCGGCGGCTCGGCTCGCCCGGCTACCCGGACGACGAGGCGTTCCTGCTGGCCAAGGCGGCGCTGCACTACGACCGCGCCCGCCACCCGGTGGGCACGCTGCGCCACGCGGCGGCGGTGCTGGCGTCCGGCGACCGGACGCCGGGCCTGCGCTCGGTGCGGCTGCCGGCCCTGGTCGTCCACGGCGACGCCGACCCGCTGATCGACGTCAGCGGCGGCAAGGCGACGGCGGAGGCGATCCCGGACGCGGAGCTGCTGGTGATCCCGGGCATGGGCCACAACCTGCCGCGCGCGGTGTGGCCGACGCTCGTGTCGGCGATCGCCGGCCTGGCGGGTCAATAGGGCGTCAAGATCCCGGGGCCCCGGCGTACGGAACGTGTCCTGGCTCATGCTCCTCGGCTTTGCGCGGCGTTTTCTGGACGGCATGAGTGGTGGCTTCGGGTTCCCGTTCGGCTGTGTGGCGGCGGTGGGCGCGGTGCTCGTGGCGGCTCTGGCCGGTCCGAGCCCGTGGTACGCCCTGGTCACGCTGGGTGCGGTGGTGCTGCTGACCGCGTTCTGGAGTTCGGTCGCCGCCGCGATCGGGGTCGCGGCGGTGGCGTGGGCGCTGGACTCGGGTTTCGTCCTCGGCCGAGCCGGCGAACTCACCTTCACCCCACCGGCCGCTCTCGCCGCCCTGGCCCTCCTCGCGGCTTTCGCTGTCGGCGTCCTCGCCCGGCTCGCGGCCGGCAGGATCGGGAGGCCCGCCGGCCGTGTCGACCCTCCGATCACGCGAGTTCCGCCTCCAATCACGCGAGATCCGGGCTCGATCACGCGAGATCCGCCGAGCCGACCCTCCAGGCACGCGAGCCGACCGTCTGAGTACGCGAGTTCGCCGTTCCGGTACACGGGACTCACGTGATCAGGGACGTGACTCGCGTGATTGGGCGCGTCATTCGCGTGATTGGAGGGGCATCACGCGTGATTGGGGGACGACACGTCAGCGCGGGAGCGAGGCTCGGCGGGCCGCCAGGGCCGCGATGATGCGCGGGAGGCCGGCCGGGTGGAGCGGGTCGATGTCCGTCAGATCCCGGACGCGGCGGAGGCGGTAGTCGACCGTGTTGGGGTGGACGTGCAGGCGCGCTGCCGTGCGGCGGCGGTTCGTGTCCAGCTCCAGGTACGTCGAGAGCGTCTCGACCAGCTCCGGGTGCGCGTCGAGCGGGACCAGCGCCGCCGCGAGCCGGTCGCGGGCCTCGCCCGGACGGGTCAGCTGGTACTCCACCAGGACGTCGTCGAGTCGGTAGAGCCCCGGCGGGCGGCCGAACCAGCGCAGCACGTCCAGCACCTC
The DNA here is from genome assembly GCA_049998055.1 of Amycolatopsis sp. cmx-4-37. Lineage (GTDB taxonomy): Bacteria > Actinomycetota > Actinomycetes > Mycobacteriales > Pseudonocardiaceae > Amycolatopsis. The sequence goes on from JAEBEK010000024.1 coordinate 47,310, forward strand.
GCCGGTCCGCCCGGCCACGAGCCGGACCTCCGGCGGCGTCGCGGTGTCGGCCGCCGCCAAGACGTCCACGCCCGCCGCGCGCCCGGCCGCGTCCAGCAGCGACCCCCACTCCGACACCGCCGACAGCCGCCCGGCCAGCGGCAGCAGCACCAGTCCGCCCGGCCCGTCCAAGGACGCCAGGACGCCGTCGCCGCAGGAGCGTTCGAACGCGGCCAGGAACCGCCGCAGCTTCCGGCGGATCGCGATGTCGGCGTCGACCCCGGGGGACGCCTCGTCGGCGTGCGGCCCCAGCTCGACGCTCAGCACCAGGTACCGCGCCGGCAACGTGATCCCGGCGCTGCGGGCGACGACGTCGACCGGCCCGCCGTCGGCCAGCACCGAAAGCAGCGTCCGGCGCGCGGTGTGCTCCTGCCCGACCTTCGTGCGCAGCTCCTCCAGGTAGCCGCGCGTGACCGCGCCCGTGACCGTGCCGACGAACGCGAGCACCCGGTCCGCGACGTCGAGGAGGTCGGCGACGTCCGCGCGGCCCGCGTCGGCCGAGCCGACGGCGAAGATCTCGCGCGCGCCGACGTGGTACGCGCTCAGCACGGCCTCCAGCGGAAAGCCCTCCTCGGCCCGGCGCACCGCGGACGCGCCGATCTGCCGGAGCTCGGCGTCGTTGAGCTGCCGGTCTTCCCGCAGGCTCCGGGCGAACGCGCGCACCGCCTGCCGGGTGATCCGCGCGATGTCGCCGGCGAGCTCCTCCACCGGTAGCCGCCGGTAGTCCGCGACGTCGGCCTGGATGCGCGTCAGCACCCGCTCGATCAGCTCCGGCTCCTCCCGCGTCAGCCGCTCGTGGACGCGCTGCCCACCGAGGGCCAGGCCCCCGCCGGGTTTGTGTTCCGTCACAACCGACGCCCCCGTTCTCTGCCCGGATTCCCAGTCAATCCCGCCACGCTCGGTGCCGATGGTGTCACGGAAGCCAACCATCGGCACAACGTCAAGGAGGACGGCGTGCGAGTGAGGACAACGGCGTTCATCACGATCTTGGTACTGGCCACCGCCACCACTACGGCAGCCGCGGCCACCCCCGGCGAATACGTGGCACTGGGCGACTCGGCCGCGGCCGGCCCGCTGATCCTGCCCCCGGACCTCTCGTCCCCGGGCTGCCTGCGGTCGCTCGCGGACTACCCGCACGTCGCCGCGCAGCAGCTCGGCGTCCCGCTGAAGGACGTCACCTGCTCCGGCGCGACGACCGCGGACATGTACGCGCCGCAGTCGACGGAGACCGGCGCGGTCCCGCCGCAGCTGGACGCGCTCAGCGCGAGCACGAAGACCGTCACGCTGACCATCGGCGGCAACGACGTCGGCCTGGTCGGCGCCGCGACCAGCTGCATCAACCTCCTGCCCGGCATCAACCCGGACTGCGTGGACAAGTACACGGCCGGCGGCCACGACCAGCTGGCCGAGAAGATCGCCGCGTTCGAACCGACGTGGGGCGCGCTGCTGGACGCGATCCACGCGCACGCGCCGAACGCGGCCGTCTTCGTCGCCGGCTACGGCACCTACCTGCCGCACAACGGGTGCTGGCCGGTCGCGCCGCTGACCCCGCGCGACGCGAACTACATCCAGGGCAGCGTCGACAAGACGAACGCCGCGCTCGCCCGGCAGGCCGACGCGCACGACGCGACCTACGTCGACGTCCGGACGGCGTCGATCGGGCACGACGTCTGCAAGCTGCCCGGCGTCAAGTGGTTCGAAAGCGTGCTCCCGACGTCGGTCGCGGCACCGCTGCACCCCAACGCGACCGGCATGCGGCACATCGGCGCGCTGGTGGCCGCGTCGATCAGCGGCTGAAGTCCCAGCGGCTCGCGCCGTACGGCTCGGCGCAGGCGACGCCGATCGCCCGGGTGGGCCGGAGCCGGTACAGGAACCACGGCGCGGGTCCGGCGCTCGGCGCCATGAACGACGCGTTGTACCCGCCGCGTTCCACCGTCGCGGGCCAGCCGCCCTCGCGGTAGACGGCGGCGACCCGTTCGAGGGTGGCGGGATCGGCGACGTGCTCGGCCTCGCCCTCCAGGGTGAGGTCGAGGCCGTTCAGGCGCACCGAGACGCTGCACGCCGGGTTCGCCGCCAGGTTGCGGGCCCGGCGCGTGCCGGGCCCGCTCACGAAGTACAGGGCGTCGTCCACCCAGATGGCGCCGACCCCGGCGGCGTGCGGGCGGCCGTCGGGGCGGACGGTCCCGACGAAGAACGTCAGGTCTTCCTTGGGGGTCTGGGTGGCGAGGAGGTCGCGCGCCCTGCTCCACGGCAGGGCCGCGGACCCGTTCTGGTCGAGGTTCTTGGTGTGCGTCGGCTCGGTCATGCCTACGCGTCGAACGGGAGGACGGCGGATCGACAGGCGGCGAGGGTTTTCGCGCCGCCGGGGTCGTCGTCGCTGGTCGCGGGCACGATCGCCAGCTCGTCGATGCCCGCTTCCGCGTACTCTCGCGCCTTCGCGGCGACGTCCTCGCGCGAGCCCAGCAGACCCACCGTCGCGATCGCCTCGACCGGCACCGCGGCCAGCAGCTCACGCGGGTGCGGCCGGGTGCGCGCGAAGTCCACCAGGTCACCGAACCCGGCCTCGCGGAACATTTCGCCGTACCCGGGCGCCGCCAGGTACCCGACAACACCGCGGCGCAGCTGCTCGATCTCCGCGGGGCCCGGATCCACCGCGCCGACCACCCAGGCGGCGACGGGCGGCGGCGTCACCTCCGCCCGCGAAGCCGCTTCGCGCAACCCCCGCACCAAAGAAGCCGCAGCGGCCGGGCTGACCAGGTTGACCACCATCCGGTCGGCGTGCCGCGCGGCGACGTCGAGCGCGCGCGGGCCGAACGCCGCGATCGTCAGCGGCGACTTCGGGGCGGCCAACCGCAACCGATACCCCTGCGACCCGACCACCGATCCATCCACAGTGGACTTGGCGCCGGACACCAGCTGCCGCACGGCGATCGCCGACTCCTCCAGAGCGGTGGCCGCGCGCGAACGGGACCGGCCGTGCCAGCCCCGCACCACGACGTCGCTGGACGTGCCCAGCGCGACCCCGGTCGGCCGGCCCGTCAGCGCCGCGACCGACGCGACGCCCATCGCGATCGTCGCCGGGTCCCGCACCGTCACCGCCAGCGGCCCGAAAGTCAGCGAAAGGGACGAGGTCGCCGCACCGATCGCGGTCCCCAGAGCGAACGCGTCCCACGTCGCCATCTCGCCGATCCACAGCTCCGGGTACCCGGCGGCCTCGGCGGCGCGCGCGGTTTCCAGCGCCTCCTCCGGCGGCCGGTCCTGCCAGAGCCCCAGCGACACCGAAAGCCTCATGCCGAAGCCTGGACGATCATGGTGACGACCGTGGTGAACGAGCCGCCGACATTCAGCGTCAACGCCGTCCGCGCGCCCTCCACCTGCGTCTCGCCCGCGTTGCCGGTCACCTGCCGGGCGACGTCGTGCAGCATCCGGACACCGGTCGCGCCGACCGGGTGCCCGAGGCCGATCAGCCCGCCGCCCGGGTTGATCCCGGCCGCGTCGAGCCCGCCGCCGGCGATGAACTTGCCGCCGTCGCCGGGCGGCGCTGCGCCGAGGTGTTCGAGCGCGACCAGCCCGGTGATGGTGAAGCAGTCGTGCAGCTCGACGACGTCGAGGGCGGCCGGCCCGGCCACACCCGCGCGCTCGTAGGCGTCGGTGACCGCGCCGCGCAGGTGCGGGAAGAGGTACTCGTCCCCGGCGGAAAGCTTCTCCGCGAGACCGATGTGGGAGGTGCGGTGCCCGAAGCCCGCGATGCGCGGGAAGCCGCCGCCGAGCCGCTCGGCGAACGCGGGCGAAGCCAGCAGGACCGCCGCGGCGCCGTCGGTGATCCGGCCGCAGTCCTGCTTGCGCAGGCTGCCTTCGATCACCGGGTTGAGGTCGTCGTCGGCTCCGAAGGCGCCGGAAGGGAAGCGCCAGTCACGAGCCTGGGCGAGCGGATTCCGCGTGGCGCGGTCGAAAGCGTGCGCGGCGAACTGCCCCAGGTGTTCGGGATCGAGCCCGTACCGCGAGTCGTACGCGGATGCGACGTCGGCGAAGAGCGCGGGCCACGGGAACTTCGCGGCGACGGCTTCGTGCCCGGCCCACGCGGCCGACCCCAGGTGCTCGGCGGCCCGCGGCCCGTCGACGTTGCGCATCAGCTCGACCCCGACGACCAGCGCCAGGTCGTAACGCCCCGCCTCGATGTCGGCGCACGCGGCGAGGACGGCGGTGCTGCCGGACGCGCACGCGGCTTCGTGCCGGGTCGACGGCACCCCGTCCAGCTCCGGCACGGCCGCCACCAGCAGCCCGCCGAGCTGCGCCTGGCCGGTGAACAGCTCCGCGGCGAGGTTCCCGACGTGCGCCACTCCGACGTCCGACGCGCCGACCCCGGCGTCCGCGAGGGCCGCGGGCACGACCTCGGCGAACAGCTCGAGGATCCCGCGCCCCTCCTTCGCGTAGTTGCGCGCGAAGTCGGTCTGCGCCCCGCCCAGCACGAACACCGTCATGGCCTCACTCCAGACTTTCCCGCAGCTGCCGCTTCAGGATCTTCCCCACCGGGTTGCGGGGCAGGGCGTCGGCGTACTCGAGCCGTTCCGGCAGCTTGAACGCCGCCACCTTCTTCTCGCGCAGGTAGGCGACCAGCTCGTCGAGCGACGGCTTCCGATCGCCCGGCACGACGACCGCGCACACCCGCTCCCCCATGACGTCGTCGGGGACGCCGATCACGCCGACGTCGGCGACGTCCGGGTGCCCGGCCAGCAGGCCCTCGACCTCGGCCGGCGAGATGTTCATCCCGCCACGGATGACCAGGTCCTTCAGCCGGTCGACGTGGCGCAGGAACTCCCCGCGCTCGCCGGCTATCTCGAAGACGTCGCCGGTGCGGAAGTGCCCGTCTTCGTCGAAGGACGACGTGTCGAGCGGCTCGCCCATCGACGTCAGGTACCCGGCGAACACCGTCGGCCCGGCGATGCGCAGCTCGCCGGGGCGCCCGGGGCCGGTCACCTGCTCGCCGGTGGCCGGGTCGTGCAGCCGCACCGACGTCCGGCCGGCGACGGGCGTCGACCAGGTGACGTCGGAGGCGTAGTTCGGGAAGTAGCTCGCGCGCTGCTCCGGGTCCGGGAGGTCGATCGGGCCGGACAGCAGCGCGGTGCCTTCGTTGGAGCCGAAGAAGTTGATGATGTCGATCCCGTACCGCTCGGCCCAGGTGCGCACGAGCCACGGCGAGAGCGGCGCCGAGCCGGACCCGATCTTCCGCAGGGCGGAGATGTCCACTCCGGACAGGATCTTTTCGTTGTGCAGGAGCATGGTCAGCAACGCGGGTGGCGCGAGCGTGTACGTCACGCGTTCGGCCGCCAGCTGCCCCAGGAACACCGGCAGGTCGAACGGGTGGTGCGCGGCGATCACCGCGCCGGTCAGCAGCCACGGCAGGAACATCCCGCCGATGCCGGCCATGTTCGTCATGGGGAACGGCGACAGCAGGACGTCGTCGCGGGTGATCCCCGCGGCCTGCGCGCAGCCCGCGGCCGTCGCGAGCCAGTCACCGTGGCAGCGCGGAACCGCCTTGGGCTCGGCTTCGGTGCCGGACGTCCAGCAGATGGTCACGCAGTCGTTGACCTCGGTGTCGAGTGTGGACAGATAGGCGTCCAAAGTGGATCGCTCTGCTTCGGACAGTGGATCTTCGGGCCAGGCCAGGGCGCCGGCCGGTTCGTCGTCCCCCCGGGCGACGACGAACCGGACCGACGGCGCCGAAGCGCCGATTAGCCCAAGGGCCGCCCCGGCGAGCGGGTGCTCGCCGTACCTGGCTGCGGTCACCACCGCGACGGCCCCGGTGCGCCGGCACATCGGACCCATCTCGTGTTCCCGGTAGGACACCGGGAACGGGGTGACCACGGCACCGAGCCGGACGATCGCGAGGAACGCCTGCACCAGGGCCGAGCAGTTCGGCAGCTGCACGGCCACGACGTCACCTGCTCGCACCCCTCTGGCGAGCAGGAACGCGGCCAGGACGTCGACACGTTCGTCGAGCCGGTTCCAGGTCCACCGCACCGGGTCGCGTCCGACCAGTGCGGTGGTGTTCGGTGGATCGACCAGCGCGAGACCCTCCGGGTCGGCACTGACCCGCTCCTTCACGAGCCGGTCGATCGTCTCCGCACTCCACCACCCCCGCGCCCGGAGATCCCGGGCGCGACCCTCTCGATGGCATCTCATGCGCGGAGGGTGTCCAGCTGGTCCGCCCGGACCCAGGTCGCGTGAAAACCGAGCGGAACCCGCTGGGGAAGCAGGACCCTGGCCACGGGTCCGGCAGCGAGATCGGCGGCGTCGAAGATGTCCAGTTCCGAGCGTCCCTCGCGCTCGTCCTGCACGAACGTCACCAGATAACCGTCCGCCGAATCGGCGGCTGCTCCGTCGCGGGGTGCGAACGGGGCCTCACTGCCCCACCGGCCGGGACCGAACCGGTATTCGGTCTTGGCGCCGGCAAGATTGTCGTAGCGCACGAGCCCGTCGAACTTCAGCGTCGACTCGGGCGAGATGTGCACCGCGTAGGAGTACCGGTTCGCCCGGCCGACCCCACGGGAGTCGACGGTCGGGAACTCGGTGTTGGCGTCGTCGAGCGGGGCCTCGCGGCACACGCCGGTCCGCAGGTCGAAGCGGTAGCGGTGCAGCTGGGCGTCGAGCCGCAGGTAGGAGAGCATCTTCGCGAGCGGCGTGTGCGCGTCCGGCCGCGGAGCCGGCTTCTGCACGCGGCAGACGTCGAGGACGACCTCATCGCCGGACTCCCAGGCGTTGACGACGTGGTAGATGTAGCACGGGCTCGCTTCGAACCACTTGATCTGGCTACCGTCTCCGTAGCGTGGCATGACGCCGAAGCGGCTCGGCACCGAGCGGTCGAAGTGCAGCTTGTGACGGCCCTGCTTCGCGGCCGTGAGGTCCTGGACCAGCGGCAGGTCCATCAGCACCGCGTGGTGCTCGGTGATGGCCATGTCGTGCGGCAGGCGCGGGCCGGGCAGCTCGATCTCGGTGGTGTTCAAGACCCGGCCGTCCGCGCCGATGACGCCGTAGCGCAGGTACGGCGGGCGCGGGCCGTAGTCGAACCAGAACAGCTCGCCGGTGGCCTCGTCGACCTTGGGGTGGGCCATCATGTCCCCGACCAGGGTGCCGAGGAAGTCTTCGGCGCCCAGCGTCTCCAGCGAGAGCGGGTCGACCGAGTACGGCGAGCCGCACAGGTACCAGGTCGCGAGGATCCGGCCGCGGTGGAAGACGACGTCGGTGTTGGCGTTGTCCTTGAGGCCCAGCCCGTGGGTGTTGCCGAAGGGGTTGTCCGCCGGGTTCTCCATGACGCCGGTCCAGAGGCCCTGGCCGGCCGCGGACTCGGCCTCGAAGGCCTTCGTGCGGACCCAGCGGTTGCGGTAGCGCGCCCGGCCGTTCTCCAGGTGGACGGCGTGGATCATGCCGTCGCCGTCGAACCAGTGGTAGCGGCCTTCGGGGGCGAACCGCGGGTTGGGGCCGTTGCGCAGGTAGACGCCGTTGAGGTCCTTCGGGATCTCGCCGATGACCTGCAGGTCTTCCGCGTCGATCTCGGTGCTTACCGGGGCGTAGACGCCGAGCAGGTAGGGGTTGGCCTCGCCGGTGTCCGCCGTCCGGGCCACCATCAGCGGCTGTTCGGAGGTGCTGGTCATCGGGCTGCTCCCTGACTGTCGGGCTCACCGCGCTGGCTGATGGGGATGAGACTATGATTTGTGTAGTCAGCTGTCAATAGGCTTCTTTAGGTGTAGCCAGGTGTACGCTGAGGCCGTTACGTACAAGGGGGAAATTCGGTGACCGAGGCGACCGCACACCGCGTCCGGCCCGCGGGGGATCCGCTGCGGAGAGCGCTCGAGCTGGTCGGTGACCAGTGGACGCTGCTCATCCTGCAGAGCCTGTTCCTGCGCTTCCGGCGGTACGAGGAGCTGCGGCTGCGGCTGGGTATCTCGCCGACGGCGTTGTCCGGGCGCCTGCGGGACATGGTGGACGCGGGCATGCTCACGCGCGTGCCGTACCGCGACGCGCGCCGCACGCGGCACGAGTACCGGCTCACCGAGCGCGGCCTGGAGCTGTGGCCGCTGCTGATCTCGATCTGGGCGTGGGAGCGCGAGTGGGTCGAAGGCCGCCGCGAGGTGCTGCCGACGCTGGTCCACCTCGACTGCGAGCTGGCTACATCAGCGCCCCTCGGCTGCGGCGCCTGCGGCCGCCGCGTCGACGCGCGGGACGTGCGGGCTTCGCGGCTGGACAACACGGGGGTCGCGGCCGCGACGGCGTCCAAGCGCTTCCGCCGCAAGGACGCCGATTCCCTGGCCGGCGACCCGATGATGTTCTTCCCCGACACGATGGAGCTGCTGGGCGACCGCTGGTCGACGGGGCTGCTGGTGTCCGCGCTGCTCGGCTGCCGGCACTTCTCGGAGTTCGAGCGCGAGCTGGGCATCGGGCCGAGCGTGCTGTCGGCGCGGCTGAGCAAGCTGGTGGAGGTGGGTGTCCTGCGCACCGGCACCGCCACCACGCGCACGGACGCGCGCGACTACCGGATGACGGCGAAGGGGCTGGCGTTCTTCCCGGCGCTGGCGTTCATCGCGGAGTGGTCGCGCGGCTTCGAGGTGGCGGGCCAGGAGCCGGACATCACGCTCCACCACGTCGAATGCGGCAACCGCCTGCGGCCGATCCTGCTGTGCGACCACTGCGGCCGGCCCCTGACCCGCCAGTCGGTGCAGTTCGGCGGAGTGCCGTCCCCCAAACGTTGACGAGGTGACGTAATCGACTCGCCAAGCGGTTTGTCTGATGCCAGGCTGGAGCGGTCACACGTCGTCAGTTTCGGAGGTAAGCATGAGTGAACCGAATCCGTCGCCCAGCGGCGAGGAGGACGACGTCAAGCGCAAGTTCCGGGAGGCGCTGGAGCGCAAGCAGGCGCACGCCCGCTCGGGAGCGTCGCACGAGAACGGCGGCGGCAAGAACCAGCACGCGCACGGTCCGGCGGCCAACAAGCGGACTTTCCGCCGCAAGAGCGGCTGAGTTTCACGGGCCGGAAACGCCCCCGCCCTTCCCTGGGGGGCGGCCCCGGTCCCATTCTATCGGCGGTCACCGACGAAACCGCCCGGCAAGCCGCCGGGCGGTTTCGTTGTCCACAACGCCGTGAGGCTGTGGACAAGTCGCTACGGGGTGAACGAACCCAGGTGGTCCAGCACGACGAACTCGCTCGACGTGCCCGCCACCGCTTTCCGCAGGGTCTCGAGGCCGCCGTTGGGGTCTTTCGCCTGGCCGAGCGGGAGGTCGAAGTCGTCCCAGTGCGTCGCCGCCACGTACTTCGGGCCGCCGAGCGCGCCCAGGAGGCGCGGTACGTACTGCGTCACCTTCGCGCCGCCGACCGGGACGCACACGGCGTCCGGCCGCAACCCCGCCAGCTCGGACTCCACGTAGTTCGAGCCGCCGAAGTTCAGCACGCTCGCTCCGCCGCCGGACACGGCGTACGCCAGCGTGCCGCCCTCGAGCAGGTCCGAGATCACCCTCGGCCGGTCGCGGCGGGACAGCGGCCGCGAGCCCGGGAACGGCACCTGCGCTCGCGCGCCCACCGCCGAGTGCAGGGACCGCAGGATCCGGATCGAGTAGCCGTCGAACGTCAGGTCCTCGCCGCCGCTCGCGATCGCCAGCTGGTCCTCGGGCGCGCCCAGCGCGGCCATGAGACTCAAATGGGTCTCGGTGCCGAAGACCGTCGCGCCGGTGCGTTTGGCCAGGTAGGGGACGTCGGTGAGGTGGTCGTAGTGGCCGTGCGTCACCAGGATGTGGTCCGCGCGCAGCTCACCGCGATCGAGGTAGCCGTCGATCAGCGCCTTGTTCACCGAGAGCGGTGTGCGGGGGTCCGCGCCCGCCGGCGTGTACGTCCCGGTCTTGAACCGCGTGAGCCACGGGTCGATGAGGATCGTCTTCGTCCCGGTCGAACCCGGCACGCGGATCTCCCAGCCGTTGTTCCCCCACCACCGCAACGTCATCCGCGACGTCCCCCGAGGCACCGGCGTCGCCGAAGCCGCCGTCACGCCGGCGAGGATCGTGGCCGCCGCCGCGCCCGCGCCGAACAGGCCCCGTCTGCTGAGTCCTGTGTTCATGACGGCACCAGACCACGAACCCGGCGGCACTGTCCAAGATCGAGACGTCGGCATGTCGATATGCGGACGGGTATCGTCGCAGCGTGGACCATCTCCGTTCGCTGCGGTACTTCCTCGTCGTGGCCGAGGAACTGCACTTCGGCCGCGCCGCCGAGCGGCTCGGCATCGCGCAGCCGCCGTTGAGCCAGCGCGTGAAGCGGCTCGAAGCCGAGCTGGGTGCGAAGCTGTTCGACCGCGGCCGCCGCGTCACGCTCACCGAGGCCGGTGAAGTGCTGCGCGCGGAGGCCCGCGACCTTTTGAGCCGCTGGGACCGGATGACGGCGCTCGTCGCGAAGGCCGAGCGCGGCGAGCTGGACGCATTGCGCGCGGGCGTGCCACCCGAACTGCCGGGACGGGTGCTCGCGGCGATCTTGACGAAGTTCGCCGACGCCTGCCCCTCCGTGCGGCTCGACCTGCAGGAGCTGACCACGGCCGAGCAGACCCGGCTGCTGGCCGACCGCTCCCTGGACGCGGGGTTGCTGCAGCTGCCGGTCGACGTGGTCGGGCTCGATCTCGGGCCCGCGATCGACACGCCGCTGGGCGTGGTCCTCCCCCGGGACTCGCCGCTGGCCCGGCAAGCATCGCTGTGTCTGGCCGACCTGGCCGGCGAAGGTCTGGTGCACGCGCCGCGCGCGGCGGCACCCGGGAGTTACGACGCGCTGCTGCGCACGTGCTGGGACCACGGCTTCCGCCCGGCGTCGATCCGGCACGCCCGCAACCCCGAGTTCGCGCTCGGCCTGGTTCTCGCGGGGCACGGAGTGGCGTTCGAGCCGAGCGCCCGCAAGGAACCCCGCGTGGTGTGGCGGCCGCTCGAGGACCGTCTGCACGCGAGGATGGCGTTCGCGTGGCCGTCGTCGAGCCCGCACCCGCAGGCGGCGACGCTGGCCGAGATCGCGGCGAAAGTGCTGCGCGACGACGGCGTGTCGCGAATCGTGACAGAGCCGCACACAGCGCGGCCGTGGGACGTGTTCTACGAGCGCAGCTGATCCACCGCCGCGCGGGCCGCGTCGCCGATCGCGCGGTCGATGTCCGGGCGTCGCAACGTCTCCGCCCCGCCCACCGTGAACACCGCGATCGCGTAGGACGAGCCGTCCGGGTACGTCACGATCCCGATCTCGTTGCGGATCCCCGGCATCGTCCCCGTCTTGGCCGCCACCGCGACCTCCGGCGGGAACCCGGCCGTCAACCGGTGCCAGCTGACCTGCGCCGACATCCATTCGCGAACCTGCGCGCCCGGCCCGGGGTCACTCCAGATCGCCGACAGCAGCGAAGTCATCTCGCGTGGTGTCGTGGCGGAAGTCCGCAAAGGATCCAACGCCCGCAACGGAACTCCCGCGGCCGTGTCCTCCATGATCGTGCGCAGGAGGTCCCTCGGCGCGCCGATGACCGACGTCCGCGTCAGGCCCAGTTCGGCGAGCAAGGACCGGACGTTCTCCACCCCGACCCGGTCGAACAGCAGGTCCGCGGCGGTGTTGTCCGACACCGACAGCGCGAGCAGCGCGGCATCCCGCAGGCTGTAGGAAACGTCGTCGGCGAAACCCGCCGAACCGCTGCCCCCGAGCCGGTCGGCCGCCGAGGCCCGGACCCGGTCCGTCGGGTCGAGCTGGCCCGCCGCCACCTGCCGCGCGAACTCGAACGCCAGCGCCACCTTCACCACCGAAGCCAGCACCACCGGCGAGTCGGCGCCGGCACCCAGCTCGAGCGGGGTACCGAGACGGCGGGCGTGCAGGAACCCCCGCACGCCCACCGCCGCGAAGATGTCGGAAAGACTCACCCGGTCATGATGGACCGCAGGCGGCCGACCTCCGCCATCCGCCGCTCCGCGAGCCGGTCGGCCGCCGTCGCCGGCGGCACGCCGTCGGTGTCCGCCAGCGCGAACACGGCCTTGGTCGTGTCGTAGATCGCCGTCGTCTTGCGCTTGGCGCGCTCGAAGTCGAAGCCGTGCCGCTCGTCGTCCACCTGGATCACGCCACCGGCGTTGACCAGGTAGTCCGGCGCGTACAGCACGTCGCGGTCGGCGAGCTGCTTGTCGATGCCGGCGTGCGCGAGCTGGTTGTTCGCCGCGCCGCACACGATGCGAGCGCCCAGCACCGGGACCGTCGAGTCGTTCAGGACCCCACCCAGCGCGCAGGGCGCGAAGACGTCCAGCTCGGTCCGCAGCAGCGTGTCCACATCGGACGCGACCCGGACGTCCGGGTACAGCGAGAGCGTGCGCGAGATCGCCGGCTCGTGGACGTCGGTGATCGTCACCTGCGCGCCGGCGTCCACGAGGTGCCCGACGAGGATGTGCCCGACCTTGCCGACGCCGGCGACGCCGACGCGCTTGCCGGCCAGGTCCGGGCTCCCCCAGAGGTGCTCGGCCGAGGCGCGCATGCCCTGGAACACACCGAACGCCGTCAGCACGGAGGAGTCGCCGGCGCCGCCGTCCTCGGGCGAGCGGCCGGTGACGAACTCGGACTCGCGGGCCACGACGTCCATGTCCTGCACGTAGGTGCCCACGTCGCACGCCGTGATGTAACGGCCGCCCAGGGACTGCACGAAGCGCCCGTACGCGCGAAGCAGCGCTTCGGACTTCAGCGTCTTCGGGTCGCCGATGATCACGGCCTTGCCGCCGCCGAGGTCGAGCCCGGCCAGCGCGTTCTTGTACGCCATGCCCTTGGACAGCGCGAGCACGTCGTCGAGCGCGTCCGCTTCGGTGGCGTAGGGGTGGAAGCGCGTCCCGCCCAAAGCGGGTCCGAGCGCCGTGGAGTAGATGCCGATGATGGCCTTCAAGCCACTGGCCTGGTCGTGGCAGTACACGACCTGTTCGTGCCCGGTCGCCCGGGCGAACACTCCTTCGGTCACGGTGGTGACTCCTTTGTCTCCCGCGCCCGGTTCGTGGCCGGGACGCGCTTCACGAGGTGAGTGGGCGCCCGGCGCGCGGAGGTCGTCCGCCCGATGGGTGCCCGGCACCAACCTAGATCCCGCTTGATCACCGGACCAGTGGTGGTCCCGCGATACGGACCGGTAATCAGCCGCGCGCCACCTTGCCGAGCGCGTTCATCGCCGTCTCCAGCTGGGTGTCGGAGAGGTACGGCGCCGGGCCGAAGCGCAGGTACTGCCCCCGGCTGTCGGTGCGGACGCCCTGGGCGGCCAGTGCCGCCTGCAAGCCGGCCGCGTCGGCGCAGCGCAGCGAGAGGAAACCGCCGAGCCGGTCCAGCGGCGTCTCGCGATCCCGCGTGACGACGTCGGCGGGCAGGGCCAGCTGGTCGAACACCGACGCGAGCAGGCCCACCTGGTGCTGCGAAACCTCGCGCAGGAACTCCGGCGTGAGGCCCTGCTCGGCGAAGAACCGCTGGACCCGGGCGCCGCGGTAGTGGCCGGCCGGGTCGTAGGTGGCGCCGGCGAACCGGTCGCCGCCGGTGGCGTAGGCGACCTTGCCCGGGTCGCGCTCGTCGGCGAGCGCGCCGAACTCGGCGTACCAGCCGGTGATCACCGGCCGCAGCTCCTGGGCGTGCGCGGGCAGCCGCAGGAAGCAGTTGCCCTCGCCGAGCTGCAGGTACTTGTAGCCGCCGCCGAGCACCCAGGCGTTGGTGAGCCCGAGGTCGTGCAGCGGGAACGGGACGACGCCGAGCGCGTGGTAGGCGTCGACGACCAGCTCGATCGACCGGTCGCGGCACGAGTCGGCCAGGTGCGCGAGCCCCGGGACCAGCCGCGACGTCTCGAACAGCACGGCCGAGACGAGCACCGCCGCGGTGTTGTCGTCGATCTCGGCGGCGACGCGCTCGGCGAGCGTGGTCACCGGTTCCAGGGGCACCCGGACGACCTCCACGCCCTCCTCCTCGAGGCGGGCGAGCTGGCGGCGCAGCGTGTGGAACTCGCCGTCCGTGGTGACCAGGCGCGGTCTTCGCGGCAGCTCCATCGCCGACAGGAACCGCAGCACCAGGTCGTGCGTGCTCGCGCCGAGCGCGTACTCGCCGTGCGGGTCGCCGAGCAGCAGGCGGAACCCCGCGCGCAGCTCGTCGGCCTTCGCGAAGGCGCGCTCCCACTTCTCGTCGACGTCGCGGGCAGCGTCCGCGAAGGACTCCCGCAGGCCATCCTCCGCGACGTCCGGCCACGCCTGGTGCGAGTGCCCGGACAGGAGCAGGCGTTCGGCCACCCCGAACCGGGAGTAGTGCGGGGCGAGCGCGTTGTGGTCGGCGCGCAGGTCGTCCAAAGTGGTCACAGTCGGCTCCGTACGGCCCAGAGATCCGGGAACATCGGCTGGAAGAGCGTGGTACGCAGGTAGGTCGCGCCGGAGGATCCTCCCGTCCCGGTCTTGTCGCCGATGGTGCGTTCGACCATCTTCACGTGCCGGTAGCGCCACTCCTGCATCCCTTCGTCGAGATCCACCAGACATTCCGCGACGACCGACGGTCCGCCGTCGTCGCTGTACACGTCCAGCAATATCGCCTGCAGGGCGGAAGAGGGCTCCACCGGTCGAGTGACGTCTCGGTCACACTCGACCGCATAGCCAGAAACCTTGAGGTACGCGAGAAAAGAGTCGAACACCGACGGCCGCGCCATCGCGTCGGAAATGCGTTTCCGCTGCTCGCCGCCTTCGGGGTAGTGCGCGAACACGCGCTCGTCACGCCGCCCCAGCACGGCTTCCAGTTCGCGGAACTGGGCCGACTGGAAGCCGCTCGAAGCGTCCAACCGGGTGCGGAAACTCGTGAACTGGCTGGGCGTCATGGTTTCCAGCACGTCGATCTGCGCGACGGCGACCTTGAGGATCGTCAGGATCCGGCGCAGCGTGCGGATCGAGTGCGCGGTGCTGCCCTTTTCGAGGTTCGCCTGGAGGAAGGCGGCTTCGTGCAGGATCTGCTTGAACCACAGTTCGTACACCTGGTGGATCACGATGAACAGCAGCTCGTCGTGCTCGTCCGACCGCAGGCGCTGGGCGTTGAGCACTTCGTCCAGCCCGAGGTACGAGGTGTAGCTCAAGGCTTCTCGGGTTGCTTGGCTGGGTTCGGTCATCCTCGGGTCACCTCGTCGAAATGGCGCTGAGCGGGTTGCGCGAGCGCGGTGTACAGGTCGTGGAACAACTCGACCGCGGCCGCCCGGCGATCCGGTGCGGGCACCAGCTCGGCGGGCAGCTCCGGGTCGAGCGACGGGAACGCCCGGAACGTGTGCACCAGGCGGGCGTGGACCCCGAACGCTTCGGCGTCCGAAGTGTCCTTCCCCGGGTACCCGCCGAACTGCTCGACGAACGCGGTGTAGCGCGCGGCCAGCTCGTCGAGGTCCCAGGCCCGGCCGGCGAAGCGGCGGACGTCGAGCGCGGCCGACGGCCGGCCGAGCAGCAGCCCGGCGTGCTCGGTGACGTCCAGTTCGGCGAGCAGGGCGACGACCTCGGCCTCGCGGTCGTGCGGGGCGATCCAGGTGCCGTCGGAGTAGGGACCGAACCCGAGGAACCGCAGCCGCCGCACCAGGCGTTCCCGCGCCTGGCGGCGGCTCTCCGGGATGCTCTGCCAGAGCACGGTCCACTCGCCGGCGGCGCGCTCGCGGCGGCCGAGGGAGAAGATCCGGTGGTCGCCGTCGGCGAGCAGCGCGATGGTGCGGCGCGTCAGCGAGTAGTGCACGGTGCGGCCCTCGCGGTGGCGCTGCAGCAGGCCGCGGCGCACCACGCGGGTGAGCGCGATCCGGGCCGCACCGTCGGAGAAGCCCAGCTCGGCGAGCGCCGCGACCAGGCCGCCCGACCACACCAGGCGGGTTTCGCGCGGGTGCACGTAGCTGCCCAGCAACGTCACGACCAGCTCCTGGGGGCTGGCGTCGAAGGCATCTCCGGGCATGCGGCAACTCTATACACCTCAGGCCGCTGCGGTGTAGCTTGATTTGCGTGACGTACTTCGCGGACCTCAGCTCGCGGCAGGTCGCGGCCCTGGCGGACGGCGACCGCACTCCGGTCCTGCTGCTCCCGCTGGGCGCGATCGAGCCGCACGGGCCGCACACGCCGCTGGGCACGGACCCGCTGATCTCGCGCGGGATGTGCGAGCGCGCGGCTTCTCGCTTGGCCGCCGACGAAGACGTCCACGTGTTGGTGCTGCCGGAAGTGCCCTACGGTGTGACGCGGTTCGCGGCCGGGTTCGCCGGGGGCGTCCACATCGGCGAGGAGACGCTGCATTCGCTGCTCGTCGACATCGGCGCGGCGCTGATCGGGCAGCGGTTCAAGCGGATCCTGCTGGTCAACAACCACTTCGAACCCGCGCACCTGGTCACGCTGCGGCGCGCGGTCGAGACGTTGAACTTCGCCTACGACGGCCGCGTCGCACTGCTCGACCTGGTCCGGCGGCGGTACGCGCAGCGGCTGACCGACGAGTTCCGCTCCGGCGAGTGCCACGCGGGCCGCTACGAGACGTCGCTGGTGCTGGCCGACCGGCCCGACCTGGTCGACCAGCCGCTGATGCGGACGTTGCCGCACGTGCCGGTGAGTCTGGCATCAGCGCCGGAGGACGGCGGCTTCCGCGAGATGGGGATGTCCGACGCCTACTGCGGCAAGCCCGCCGAAGCGACCGCGGAAGAGGGCCTCGAAACCTTCTCGACGTTGACCGACCTGCTGGTGGAAGCGATCCGGGAGCTGGCCCGTGAGTGAGCCGTTCAACCTCGCCACGCACTTCCTCGACCGGCACGTGGTTTCCGGGCGGGGTGACCGGACCGCGCTGCTGGTCGGCGATCGTTCGGTGACTTACGCGGAGCTGGCGCGGCTGGCCAACCGCGTGGGCAACGTGCTGCTCGACGCCGGTGTCCGAAGAGGACAACGCGTGCTGCTGGCGCTGAGCGACGGCGACGAGTTCGTCGCGACCTGGTACGGCGCGCAGAAGATCGGCGCGGTCACCGCCGAGGTCTACCCGTTCCTGCAGCCCAAGGACTACGCGTACTACCTCGGCTACACCGAGGCCGTCGCGGTGATCGCCGACGCCGTCACGCTGCCCGCGTTGCGCACGGCCGGCGCGCGGAACCTGCTGGTCACCGGAGTACCCGAGAGCGAGCTGCGCCCCGGCGAACGTCCATTCCGGACCCTGGTGGCCGCGGCACCGGACACTTTGGCCGCCGCACCGACCACTGTGGACGACGTCGGGATCTGGAAGTTCACCACCGGCAGCACCGGCGCGCCCAAGGCGTGCGTACATCCCTTGCGCAGCGCGAAAGAGAGCTTCGAGCGGTACGCCGCCGGAGTGCTCGGGCTCCGGGAGGACGATCGCGTGCTCGCCGTGCCCAAGCTGTTCTTCGGGTACGCGCGCGACCTGGTGGCGCTGTTCCCGTTCGGGGTCGGCGCGGCCGGGATCGCGTTCCCCGAACGCAGCACGGCGGATCTGCTGTTCGAGCTGATCGCCCGTCACCACCCGACCGTCCTGGTGAACGTGCCGACGATGATGAGCGCGATGGTCGCGCACCCGGACGCGGCGTCGCAGGACCTGAGCTGCCTGCGCATGACGACGTCCGCGGGCGAGGCGCTGCCCTCGGAGCTGCACCGGAAGTGGGACGCGACCTTCGGGGTGCCGGTGGTCGACGGGATCGGGTCCTCCGAGGCGTACCACATCTACCTGTCGAACCGCCCGGGCTCGGCGCGGCCGGGGACCCTGGGCACACCCGTTCCCGGCTATCACGCCCAGGTCGTCGACGAGCTGGGAAACCCGTTGCCCGACGGGGAAATCGGGCCGCTGCGGGTCACCGGTCCGACGATCGCGCTGGAGTACTTCGGCGATGCCGAGAAGTCGGCGAAGACGTTCGACGGCGACACGCTGACGTCCGGTGACCTGTTCAGCCGGGTGGACGGGTACTTCCGCCACCACGGACGAGCGGACGCGCTGCTGAAGGTCGGTGGCGTGTTCGTCGCGCCCGGCGAAATCGAGGACTGCCTGCTCGGGCACCCCGCGGTGGTGGACTGCGCGGTGGTCGGCCAGGAGGTCGGCGGCCTGGTCGTGCCGCGCGCGTACGTCGTGGTGCGAGCCGGCGCCTCGGTGACGGCCGACGAGCTGAAGGACCACGCCAAAGCCCTGCTGGCCAAGCACAAGTACCCCCGCGAAGTGGTGTTCATGACGGAACTTCCCCGGACCGCCAACGGAAAGCTCGACCGGCGCACGCTGGCGGGCCGGTCGTGAGCCGCCTGGTCGTGGTCACCGGCGGTACGCGCGGGATCGGCGCGGCGATCGCCGCACGGTTCCGTTCCGCCGGGGACACCGTGCTCGCGCCGGGCCGCGCCGAATGCGACGTCACCGACGAGGACGCCGTCACGGCCTACTTCGCGGCGGCGGGACCGGTGGACGTCCTGGTGAACAACGCCGGGATCTCCTCGAGCGCGCCGACTTCGAAGACTTCGCTCGACGACTGGCGGTCGCAGATCGAGGTCAACGCGACCGGCGCGTTCCTGTGCACCCGCGCGGTGCTGCCGGGGATGCGCGAGCGCGACCGCGGCCGGATCGTGACGGTGGCCTCGACCGCCTCGCACGTCGGCTACCGCTACACGGCCGGGTACACGGCGTCGAAGCACGCGGCGGCCGGCCTGATGCGGGCGGTCGCGGCGGAGCTGGCCGGCACCGGCGTCACGGCGAACGCGGTCTGCCCGGCGTTCGTCCGCACCGACATGACGGCTTCTTCGGTGGCCCGGATCCAGGAGCGGACGGGACGTGCTTCGGCCGACGCCGAAGCGGCGTTGGCGGCGGCGTCCCCGCTCGGCCGGCTGCTGGAACCGGAAGAGGTGGCGTTCGCCGTCACCTTCCTGGCGGCGCCCGAAGCCGCCGCGATCAACGGCCAGACCCTCGTACTCGACGGCGGAGGAATCCAGTCATGAGCCCGTTCCGCGCGACCGCACCGCTGACGAAAGAGTGGGAACACTTCGGCTTCTCGGTGGACGACGGCGTCGCGACCGTGACGTTCACCCGGCCGGAGAAGCTGAACGCGCTGACGTTCGACGTCTACGCCGACCTGCGGGACCTCGTCATCGAGCTGCCGCAGCACGAAGACGTGCGGGTGCTGGTGATCACCGGGCAGGGCCGCGGGTTCTGCTCCGGCGGTGACGTCGAGGAGATCATCGGCGAGCTGCAGAAGTTCGAGACGGCGGAGCTGCTGGAGTTCACGCGCATGACCGGCGCGGTGGTGAAGGCGCTGCGCGAGTGCCCGCTGCCGGTGATCGCGGCGGTCAACGGCGTGGCGGCGGGCGCGGGTTCGGTGATCGCGCTGGCGAGTGACTTCCGGCTGCTGGCGGAGTCGGCGAAGTTCGCGTTCCTGTTCACGAAGGTGGGCTTGGCGGGGGCGGACATGGGGTCGGCTTATCTCTTGCCGCGGCTGGTGGGCTTGGGCCGGGCCACGGAACTGCTGATCCTGGGCGACAAGCTACCCGCCGCCCGGGCACTGGAGATCGGGTTGGCTTCGCAGGTGGTGCCGGACGCGGACCTGCCTTCTGTCGCTTCGGCGTTGGCGCGGCGTCTGGCGGACGGCCCGGCGCTGGCCTACGCGACGACGAAGGTGCTGCTGACCCGCGAGCTGGACATGGACCTGGGCAGCGCGATCGAGCTGGAGGCGATGACCCAGGCGCTCCTGATGACGGCGAAGGACCACAAGGAGTTCTACGCGGCGTGGACCGCGGGCCGGGAACCCCGCTGGACCGGCCGCTGACCGGTCGTGAGTGAGAAACGGGGTTAGAACACTGTTTCTCACTCACGAGCGGCTAGCGGGACGTCACCGCGATCGCGTCTTCCTCCAGCGAGCCGAAGTACAGCTTCCCCTGCCACTCCCGCACGCCCACCAGCATGTGGAAGCCGTCGATCTCGCCGCGCAGCTCGCGCTCCACCTCGCCGTCCGGGGTCACGCCCAGCACGCCCACCTCGCGGCCCGGGCTCGGCTGCAGGGACGTCGGGAGCGCCCGGACGCCGGCCCGCAGGACCGCCGGCAGGCGACGCACCACGTCCAGCGCCGCCACGCGCGGGGACGCCTGCGTGATCCAGATCAGTCCGTCCGAGCCCGTCGAAATGTTGTCCGGGAAGCCCCACAGGTTCTCGATCAGCACGTCCCGGTGACCGTCCGCAAGCCGGACGCGGGACACGCTGAACGCGCCCGTCTCCGCCACCGCCACGAACGACTCGTCCGGGGCCAGCGCCACGCCGTTCGCGAACTGGAGGCCGTCGAGGAGCAGGTCGATCGAGCCGTCCGGGGAGCGCCGGAGCAGCCGGCCGCCGCCGGTCTGCTCGATCAGGTCGTCGCGCCAGTGGTCGATGCCGAAGCGGCGCGAGGAGTCCGTGAAGTAGATCGTCCCGTCAAGAGCCACCGCCGCGTTGTTGCAGAACACGAAGTCCAGGCCCAGCGCCGAGGTCGCCAGCACCGAAGGCGAGCCACCCGACAACGGCACCACCAGCAGGCCGGCCCGCGCGTCGCAGATCAGCAGCTCGTCTTCGCCGTACAGCTCCAGCCCGAGCGGCCGCCCGCCCGTGTCGGCGATGACGTCGATGCGCCGTCCGTCGGGCGACACGCGCAGGACGCGCCCGTCGTCGACGCCGGCGTAGATCCGGCCTTCGCCGTCGACCACGACGTCTTCCGGGCCGTGCCCGTTCACCGGGATGAGCGTGACCTCGCCGAACCGCATCGAACGTCTCCTACCGGTAGGTGAGCAGCGAAGCCGCGTCGGCCTCGAAGTGCGGGTGCTCGTTGAAGGACAGCATCGTGACGCCGCCGCGGCCGGACACCAGCTTCGTGATCCCGCCGTTGACCGTGACGCGGTTGAGCTTGAGCAGCCCGGCTTCGGGGGTGCCCATCAGCAGGCCGCAGATCGTCGCGATCACGCCGCCGGAGGTGAACACGGCCGCGTGCTCGCCCTTGCCGAGCGACGCCACGAGGTCCGCGAGCGCGTCCCGGCAGCGGGCGAGGAACGCGGGCCACGTCTCGGCGCACGGCCCGTCGGCGCCGGCCGACGTCCACGCCGTCAGGGCCGCGTCCAAGAGCCCTTGGTACGCGCGGGAATCCTCCTGCGGCGCGCCCCCGGCGTGGTGCCGCGCGATGTCGACGTGGTCGTACTCGTTCCAGCGCGGGTCCTCGACGACCGGGACGTCGGAGCCGAGGACCTTCATCGCCGTCGCCGCGGTGTCCCGCTGCCGCGCGAGCGTTCCCGAACGGACCTGGGTGAAGGACACGTTGCGCCGCAGCAGTTCCGCACCGACCACAGTGGACTGCTCGAAGCCGCGCGGCGACAGCGCGTCGTAGTCGTCGGCCCCGAACGACGCCTGCCCGTGGCGGACCAGGTAGATCGCGCCCACTCAGGCACTCCCCTTCGCGATGATTTCCCGGCAGCGCCAGTCCAGGTAGCCGACGAACTGCCAGAAGTCCCGGAACGCCGGGTTGCGGGTGGCGCCGTCGTGGTAGCGCCGGTACAGCTGCTGCAGCACCGCGGCGAGCCGGAACAGGCCGTAGACCTCGTAGAAGCGCCAGTCGCCGATCGCCAGCCCGGTCTGCTCGGCGTAGCGCGCGACGAACTCTTCGCGCGTGAACATCCCGGGCAGGTGCGTCGGCTGGCGGCGGCTCGCCTTCATGACGTCGTCGTCATCGGCCTGGACCCAGTAGGCGAGCATGCTGCCCAGCTCCATCAGCGGGTCGCCGAGCGTGGCCATCTCCCAGTCGAGGACGCCGGCGATGGTCAGCGTGTCCGGGCCGTCGAGGACCAGGTTGTCGAGCCGGTAGTCGTTGTGGATCAGGCAGATCTTGACCTCGCCGGGCTGGTTCGAAACCAGCCACGAGCGGACCTCGGCGAAGTCGCCGACGTTGTCCGTGCGCGCCGCGACGTACCGGTCCGACCAGCCGCGGAGCTGCCGTTCGACGTACCCCGCGCCCTTGCCGAGGTCGGCCAGCCCGGCCTTCTCGACGTCGACGGCGTGCAGGTCCACGAGCCGGTCGACGACCTTGCCGGACAGCGTTCGCGCCTGCTCCGGCGTCAGCGTCATGCCCTCGGGGAGGTCACCGCGCAGGATCAGGCCGTCCAGCTTCTCCATGACGTAGAAGTCGTCGCCGAGCACGGCCGGGTCGTCGCCGAACGCGAGCATCCGCGGCACGTACGGGAACACCGGCTTCAGCGCGTGCTGCACGCGGTACTCGCGCCGCATGTCGTGCGCCGACGCGGCCTTGTGCCCGGCGGGCGGGCGGCGCAGGATCAGCTCGCGGTCCGGGTAGGTCAGCAGGTACGTCAGGTTCGACGCGCCGCCGGGGAACTGCCGGACGCGCGGCGGCTCGTCGCCGAGGCCCTCGACTCGCGCGGTCAGCCAGGCGTGCACGGCGGCCGCGTCGAAGGCGTCTTCCTCGCGCACCTCGACGGTGGTCATGCGAACCTCCGCAGGACCGAGGCCGGCGCCACGCGCATCACGAGGCTCAGCGGCACCCACGGCCACGCCGGGACGTAGGCCCGCGCACGCTCGGCCTCGACCGCCTTGACCATCGCCCGCGCGCCGCTTTCGGCCCTGGTCAGCAGCGGGTTCCCGCCGATCCGGTCGTTCATCTCCGACTCGATGTAGCCCGGCCGGATGTCGGTGACGGTGATGCCCTTCGGCTTGAGCTCCAGGCGGGTGCCGTCGACGAACGCCGAGATCCCCGCCTTCGAAGCGGCGTACGCGGTGAGGTTGCGCGGCAGGCCGCGGATGGCGCTGAACGACGAGACGACGGCGAGGTGCCCGGCGCCCTGTTCGCGGAAGATCCCGGCGGCGGCCTCGATCTGGGCGGCGGCCGCGACGAAGTTGACCTCGAGGGTCTGCCGGTTGGCGTCGAAGCGGCCCTTGCCGACCGGCTGGCCCTTCCCGAGCCCGGCGTTCACGATCACCCGGTCGAGGGACCCCAGTTCGGCGCGGAACTCCTCGAAGACGGTGAAGACGTTGTCGTGGTCGGTGACGTCGAGCTTGCGCGTGACGACCTTGATCCCCGGGTGCGCCGCGGTCAGCTCTCGAGCGAGCTTTTCCAGGCGATCGGTGCGTCGCGCGCAGAGGGCGAGGTTCCGCCCCTTCGCGGCGAACTGGCGGGCCATGCCTTCGCCCAACCCGCTGCTCGCGCCGGTGATCAGGATGTTCTTGCGGACGACCATGCCCAGAACTTACAGCGGCGCGAAGCGCCTCGGTTGAGGGCGGTGGAGGGGAGGAAGGCGGAGGCTACCCGGAAGTAATAAGACCGGTGGCCCGGCGCTGGGGGCGTCGCCGGGCCACCGGTCATCGCGCGGCCACCCCGGCCGGTCGCACAACGCGGCCGGGTGAGCCGGAGCCGTTGTCCACGGCTGTCGCCCGCCGCCGGACGGGCCGTGAGGGGGAGGCGGTGCCACCGGCGCGGGCAAGTCATACAAGCGCGTCCGCCCAGGCCGGGGCAATGGTTCACAGTTGCCAGTACTAGCCCGTTCGCCCGAGCGGACGTCGGTCACCGGCCACCGGCCACCCCGGCGAAGCGGGCAGCAGATCCTGCTAACGTGCACCGTGTCGGGGATCGTCGGGGGACGTTACGGGGCGGGTCGGCAGATGGCGGGCAGCACGGCGGGCGGTCAGCAGGGTGAGCGCACCGCGTTCGCCACCCACCTGCGCGCGGCCATCGCCACCAGCGGGCTCTCCCTCGACCGGATCCAGGCGCGGCTGCGGTCCCGCGGCGTCGTCGTCAGCGTCACCGCCCTCAGCTATTGGCAGTCCGGCAAGCGCCAGCCGGAGCGGCAGAGCTCGCTCTCGGCCGTCCGCACGCTGGAAGAAATCCTCGACGTCCCGGCCGGGTCCCTGCTCGGGCTGCTGCCGCCACCGAGGCCTCGCGGCGGAGCCGGGAAGCGCCACGCGGGCGGCGAGCCCATGACGTTCCCGCGCGAAACGCTGCAGCCGCTGCTGGACAAGGTCGGCGCGCCGGACGCGCTCGAACGCCAGCACCCGCTGAAGCTGGTCGGGCTGCACGACCTGTGCGAGATCGCCGCGGACGGCGGCCAGCGCGCGGTCACCGCGCGGGCGGTGTTCCAGGCGGGCGCGGACGGCCAGGACCGCTGGCTGCTCGTCTACACCCAGGACGACCCGGCCGCCGGCGCGCCGGAGCTGCACGCGGTGCGCAACTGCCGGGTCGGCCGGGCCGAGACCGACGAGGCCCACGGCCTGATCGTCGCCGAGCTGCTCTTCGACCAGCCGATCGACCGCGGCGAGACGCACCTGATCGAGTACACGCTGACCAACGGCGGGCCGCCGTACCCGGAGTGCCGCAACACGTACTACCGCGAGTTCCGGCGCCCGGTCCGGGAGTACCTGCTGGAGGTCCGGTTCGCCCTGGGCACGGCACCCGAGCGCTGCTGGCAGTACGCCCGCAACGGCGGCACCGGCTCCACCCGCCGCCCCCTCAAGCTCGACGGCGGCGACGGCGTCCACGCGGTGGCGCTCGACTTCGGCCCTGGCGTCTTCGGCATCGACTGGGACTGACGTACCTGGAGGGTCGGCTCACGTACCCAGACAGTCGGCTCACGTACCCAGGCAGTCGGCTCGCCGGCCGACCCTCCAGGTGCGCGAGCCGACCCTTCGAGTACGCGAGCCGACCCTCGGGGTACGGCGTCAGGCGCGGTGGGCGGCCGCCGCGGTGGCCAGCTCCGTGCGGTTCGCGATGCCCAGCTTGGCGTAGACGTGCGCGAGGTGCGTCTTCACCGTGCCGCGGCTCATGAACAGCCGGGTGCCGATCTCCGGGTTCGTGCAGCCCTCGGCCGCGAGCTTCACGACCGCCAGCTCGGTCGGCGTCAGGGCTCCCCAGCCGCTCGACGGGCGGCCGCGCGCACCCCGCGTCCGGCGGACGAACGCGACGACGTCGTCGAGGCCCATCGGCTCGTCGTCCGTCGCGAGCCCGAGCGCGGCCAGCTCCTCCTGCTCCGCCGGACGACGGGGAAACCCCAGGTCAACACGAGCGCGAGAGGCCGAGACGAGGACCCGGGCGGCGTCGGCTTCGCGGCCGGTGCGGGCCAGCAGCGACGCCAGCGCGTCCAGGCTGCCCAAGACGCCCAGGCGCAGCCCGTGGTCGACGCGCAGCGCCAGCGCCTCGTGGTGCAGCTCGGCGGCCCGCTCCGGCCCGGCCAGGTACCCCTGCTGGTCCAGGGCGTCGGCCAGGGCCGAGCGCAGGCCCCAGCGCCGGGTCAGGTCGACGGCGGTGGCGAGCACCTCCGCGGCTTCGTCGGCCCGGCCCAGCGCACGCAGCACGGCACCGCGTTCGGCGAGCCCTTGCGAAGCCATGTACGTCCCGGGAACGGCTTCGCGCTCGAACCAGCGCGCGGCCTCCTCGAACTCGCCGCGACGCCGGTGCAGCTCGCCCATCACCCCGGCCATGCCGGGCACGAAGACGTCTCCCGCGGTTTCCAGGAGCCGCAGGAACGGTTCCATCACGCGGAACCCGGCGTCGACCTCGCCGGCCAGGCAGTGCACCATCGCCAGCCGGCACAGCGTGGTGTTGACCCGGTGGAAGTCCCCGAGCGGCGCGGCGACCTCGACGGCGCGCTCGGCGAGTTCGCGGGCCCGGGGCAGGTCCGCCGACGCGAGCGCGCTCGCCGACCGGGCACTGAGGACCGTCGAAGCGAGCCCGCGGTCGCCCCGGCGAAGGAGCCCTTCGGTCGCTTCGGCGAGCAAGGGCTCGGCTTCGTCGTGCCGGTCGCGGGCGTGCAGGACGATCCCGCGCAGCATCAACGCACTGTCGCGCGCGAAGCCGTCTTCGGCGGCTTCGGCCACCTTCTCGGCTTCGAGAGCGAGGTCCCAGGCGGCGTCGAAGTCCGTGTACAGGTGCCCGAGAGCGGTCAGGGAGAGGCATCGCGCGCGAAGCCCCGCTTCGCCGGCCTCGGTGGCGATCTCCAGGCCCAGCCGCGCGGCCTCGACGTCGAACGGCGCCGTCGTGTCCGCGACCAGTCCCATCCCGGTGAGCAGCCGGGCCTGCAGCGGCGAACGCTCGTCCGGGCACCGCGCGACCGCGCGCCTCAGGTACGCCAGGCCCTCGTGGCCGCGGCCGCGCAGGTTCCACAGCCACGCGACGGCGGCGGCGAGCCGGCGTCCCCGCGTGGGATCTTCCCGTGCCAGCCCCCATTCCAGGGCCGCGCGCAGGTTGTCGCGCTCCGGTTCCATCCGCGCGCGCCAAGCGTCCTTGTCCCGGTCGAGGTCGGGTTCGGCCGCTTCGGCGAGCGCGAGGAAGTGGTCGAGGTGGCGATCGCGGACGGCGTCGGCCTCGCCCGCTTCGGCCAGCCGGGCCGCCGCGTATTCGCGCAGGGTCTCCAGGAGCCGGTAGCGGCCGTTTTCGGCCAGCACCAGGGATTTGTCGACCAGCCGGCCGAGCGCGGCCGGGCCGCCCGCCGCGTCGAGGGTGAACCCGCCGGCGAAGACCGCGAGCCGGCGGAACACCGCGCGGTCCTCGTCGTCGAGCTGGTCGTGGCTCCACGCGATCGACGCGACCAGCGTCCGCTGCCGCGCGGGCACCCCGCGCGGGCCCCGGGTGAGCAGGGCGAACCGATCGTCGAGACCGGCGTCGATCTGGTGCGGGGTCAGGGTTCCGAGCCAGGCGGCGGCGAGCTCGACGGCCAGCGGGATGCCGTCGAGCCGGGTGCAGACCGACCGGACGGCGGCCGCGCTCGAAGTGTCCAAAGTGAACAGCGGCCGCACCGCGCCGGCCCGTTCGACGAAGAGCGCGACGGCCTCTTCGACGGCCAGCGGCGGCACCCGCCACACCGTCTCCCCCGGCACGCCGAGGGGTTCCCGGCTGGTCGTCAGCACGGCGACCTCGGGACACGTCCGGAGCAGTTCGACGGCGAGGTCCGCGACGCCGTCGAGAGCCTGTTCGCAGTTGTCGAGGCAGAGCAGGACGCGCCGGTCACGCAGCTCCGTCGCGACCGAGCGGGCAGCACCCGCGTGCGGCTCCACCGGCACGCCGAGCGTCGCGGCGACCAGCTCGGCGACCTCGCCGCGCCCGGTGACGGCGTCGAGCTCGACCCACCACACGCCGTCGGGCCAGCGCGCGGCCGCCGCGGCCGCGACCTGGGCGGCGAGCCGCGTCTTGCCACTGCCGCCGGGCCCGGCGAGCGTGACGAGCCGGCCGCCGGCCAGCCGTCCCCGGACTTCGGCGGCCTCGGTGTCGCGGCCGACGAACCCGGTCAGCTGCACCGGGAGGTTGTTCGGGACCGCGTCGAGCGAGCGCAACGGCGCGGGGGTCCCGCCGAGCTGGAAGATCCGCTCCGGCGCCGTGAGGTCGGCCAGCCGGTGGACGCCGAGGTCGTGCAGCGTGCCGCCGGTCAGGGCCGCGGCGGCGGACGCCGAGACGAGCGTCCGGCCGTCGGTGGCCAGCTCGCGCAGCAGTTCGCAGCGCCGGACGGCGGGTCCGATGGGCGTGCCGTCGTCGCGGACCAGCGCCTCACCGGTGTGGAGCGCGGCGGGTCCGCCGGTCAGCGTCGCGAGCGCGTCTTCGGGCGTCGTGAAGACGGCCGGGGGCGCGGCCCCGGCGCACAGGATGGTGACCGTGCCGGCGGGGCGGAGGTTCGTCTCGGTCATGGCCCGGCCAGTCTGCCAGCGGATCTCGGCCAGGTGGCAGATGTTGCCGCGAGCCGCGGCTGCGACCTTCGACGTGTGGAGACGTTCGAAGAGCTGCTGACCCGCTGGCGGGACGCCGAGGCGGGTCGTGAAAGCACCGCGTCCTTCCTGGCCGCGGACTTCCGCGGCGACGGCCCGGACGGGCGCGTGCTCGACCGCGACGCCTGGCCGGGCCGGGCGCCCGCGGGCGCGTTCCGGTGGACGGACCTGCGGGTGACGCCATCGGTCGGCGTCGCCACGGGTCAGCGCGACGGGGCGGGCTGCACGGTCGTGGCCGCTCGCCGAGGCGGGAGCTGGCAGATCGTCAACGTTCAGCGCGGCTCATGACAGCGCTTTTCGGGGGTCCGGGTGGCGAAGCCCCCGGCCCGAGGCGAAGCCTCGGATGTCACAGCAGCTTGGTCCGCAGCACCTTCCCGGTCGCGTTGCGGGGCAGCTCGTCCAGGAATTCGACGTCCCGAGGCACCTTGTAGCGGGCCAGGTTCGCCTTGACGTACTCGCGGACCGTGTCGACGTCGAGGTCCGAGCCGTCGGCCCGCACCACGAACGCCTTGAGCCGCTGCCCGAACTCCGGGTCCTCGATGCCGATCACCGCCGCTTCGAGCACGTCTTCCCGCTCGACCAGGAGGTTCTCCACCTCGATCGGGAACACGTTCTCGCCGCCGGAGACGATCATCTCGTCGTCGCGGCCGTCGATGAACAGCAGGCCGTCTTCGTCGAAGTGGCCGACGTCGCCACTGGACAGGAGGCCGTCGATGATCTCCTTGTGGCGGCCGTCGGTGTAGCCACCGAAGCTGAGGCCGCTGCCGACGAACACCCGGCCGGTGACGTGCGGTTCGGTGACGCGGCGGCCGTCCGGGTCGTACAGCGCGACCTTGCAGCCGACCGGCGCGCGGCCGACCGTGCCCGGCGCCTTCACCCAGTCCTCCGGCGTCGCGACCGTCGCCACGGCGACCTCGGTCGAGCCGTAGAGGTTGTGCACGACCGGGCCGAACGCCTCGTTGGCCCGGTTGCCGAGGTCCGGCGAAAGCGCCGAGCCGGCGACGAAGATGATGCGCAGCGCCGACGTGTCGTACTTCGCCAGGACGTCCTTCGGCAGGTCGACGATGCGCTGCAGCATGGTCGGCACCAGCACGAGCGCGGTGCACTTGTGCTCGGCGACGCCGCGCAGCGCCTCCTCCGGCGTGAACTTGCGGCGCATCACGACCTTGGAGCCGAGCGCGAAGGAGAGGATGAACTGCGAGAGGCCGGTGCCGTGGAACAGCGGCGCGCCCATGTAGGTGGCCTCGTTGGACCGCAGCGGGATGCGATCGAGGAACTGCGCCGACGCCAGCGCCGAGGTGTGCGGCCGCGGGGCGCCCTTCGGCGTGCCGGTGGTACCGCTGGTCAGCAGCACGAAACCGCCCGGCTTGGCCGGCGCGGGCCACGGCCGGTCGTCGGTGCCGGCGATGATCTCGGACAGCACCGGCACGTCCCGGTCGGTCAGGTCGCTGTCCGGGTCGACCCAGGCCAGGTAGCGCTCGACGCCGTCGGGGATCGCGTCGAGCAGATTGGTGAACTCCTGGTCGTACACCAGCGCGGTGACACCTTCGCGCTTCGCGACATCGGCCAGCTGCGGCTTCGCGAAGCCGGTGTTCATGAGCAGCAGGCGGACGCCGAGCTTGCCGGCCGCGGCCATCGTGATGACCAGGCCGCGGTGGTCGCGGCACAGCGCGGCGACGACCTGGCCCGGCTTGATCCCGCGCTCCGACCAGGCCCTGGCCAGCGCGTTCGACTGGTCGTCCAGCTGCTTGTAGGTCAGCGGGCCGAGCTCGTCGACGATGCCGACGGCGGTCGGGTCGCGGCGCGCGGAGATGTGGTTCGCGCCGGCGAACGGGCCGAACTTGCGGAGCGCGACGAGCGACCGGACCCCCTCGTCGAGCCGGGGAAAGGGGACGAGACCGGCCCGCCGCATCACGTCCACGCTGCGTGCCGCCTCCGCCACCTTGTCCGCCACCTGCGTGGCGAGCTCGACCAGGCTCATCCAGGCACCTCCGTTGCTGCGGGGAAGAGAGTCCACGCCGACGGCGGGCGTACCGGCGGTATGGGAGCTACTGGAGAGTAAACCAACCCGGGCGCGGACGCACCAGACGTGGGCGTGGTCCGGTTTTGTCGGTGGTGGCCGTCATGATGTCTTCGTGCAGGTGATCGCCGGGCGGGAGGAGGACGGGAGCTTCACCGTGCACGCGCCGTCGTCGACGGCGAGCGGCCTGGACGAAGCGGGTTTCGTGGCGCTGGCCCGGGAGCTGGAGGCGACGCTGCGGCCGCGCTGGGTGTTCCCGTCGGTGGAGCTGGTGTACCCGGTGCTCGTGGCGGCCGGCTTGCGGGTCCGGCGCTGTTACGACCTCGCGCTGGCCGAAGGGCTGCTGCTGGCGTACGAGGGTCAGGAGGGGCAGTCGCGGAGCCTGCGCGCCGCCTGGGCCAGGGCCCACGGCGAAGAGCCGCCGCCCGATTCCGCGGACGTCGAGCTGGCGCAGCCGACGCTGTTCGACACCCGGGTGCGGACGCTGCCCACGGGCGTGACGGTCGTCACGGCGGTCCGGCGCGTGCTCGCGGAGCAGGACCGGCGGGTGGCCGCAGCCGAGCACCCGGACCGGCTGCGGCTGCTGCTCGCCGCGGAGTCGGCGAGCGCGCTGGCCGCGGTGGAGATGTCGGCCGACGGCCTGCCGTGGCGCGCCGACCTGCACGAGGAGCTGCTGGTGTCCCGGCTCGGGCCGCGGGTGCGCGCCGGCGAGCGGCCGAAGGTGCTGGTGGAGCTGGCGGCGAAGATCAGCGAGGCGTTCGGCGGGCGACCGGTCAACCCGGATTCGCCGCCGAGCGTGGTCAAGGCCCTCGCGCGCGCCGGGATCGAGGTCCCGGCGGCGCGGAAGTACCTGTTGAAGGGCATCGACCACCCCGCGGTGGGGCCGTTGCTGGAGTACAAGGAACTGTCCCGGCTGTACGCGGCGAACGGCTGGTCCTGGCTCGAAGAGTGGGTCACCGACGGCCGGTTCCGCCCGCACTACGTCGTCGGCGGGGTGGTGTCCGGGCGCTGGGCCAGTCGCGGCGGTGGCGCGCTGCAGATCCCGAAGGTGCTGCGCACGTGCGTGCGCGCGGACCCGGGCTGGAAGCTGGTGGTGGCCGACGCGGCCCAGCTGGAGCCGCGGGTGCTGACGGCGTTGTCGGGCGACCGCCGGCTGGCCGACGTCGCGGCGGCGACGGACCTGTACGCGCGGCTCGGCGAAGCGCTGTTCTCGGGCGCCCGCTGGGTCCCGGCCGCCGACGACGACCGCGACGACCGGGCGCGCGCGAAGATCGCGATGCTTTCGGCGATGTACGGCGGCACGTCCGGCGAAGCGGGACCGCTGCTGGCCTTGCTGCGCCAGCGGTTCCCGGACGCGGTGTCCTATGTGGAGCACGCCGCGCAGGCGGGCGAACGCGGCGAACGCGTCCGCTCCCGGCTGGGCCGGACGTCTCCCGCGCCGTCGGCGGCCTGGCGCGCGTTGACCGGCGGCCTGGCTTCGGACGAGGCCGGGGAGCTCAAGGCCCGCCGGGCCTCGCGCGGCTGGGGCCGGTTCACGCGCAACTTCGTCGTCCAGGCCAGCGCGGCCGACATGACGGCGGTGATGCTGGCAACGCTGCGCCAACACCTCCCGGACCCGGCGCACCTGGTGTTCTTCCAGCACGACGAGGTCATCGTCCACACGCCGGCTTCGCTGGCGGAGGAGGTGTCCTCCGCCATCACGGACTCGATCGCGGAGGCGGCGCGGATGCTGTTCGGCCCGGCCTGCCCGGTCCGGTTCCCGCTGCACATCGCCCCGGTCGACACCTACGCCGACGCGAAGTGATGCCGTGTCGACTCCCCCATCACGCGAGTCGACCCTCCAATCACGCGAGTCGACCCTCCAATCACGCGAGACACGCGCTCGATCACGCGAGTCACGTGTTCGATCCCGCGAACCGACCGTCCAGGCACGCCAACCGACTGTCCAGGCACGCGAACCGACTGTCCGCAAGCCGTGCCGGTCACCCCAGCGGGAGTGACCGGCACGGCCGGGGTCCTACGGGAACATCGGCAGCGTCTGCGTCACGACGTCCTGGTTCGGCAGCGTCCGGCCCGGGTTGCCGCGGAAGTCGGTCCAGCACGGGTGCAGCCGGAAGTCGGCGCCGACCGCCGCCGCGGTGTAGTCGCCGATGAACACTCCCTGCAGCTCCTTGCCGGTCACCGCGCCGGTTCCGACGAACTGGACCTGCGGGTTCGCCGTCTGCGTCGTGATCCGGCGGATCGGCGCCGAGCCGGCGCCGGTGCCCCAGCCCGTCGCGTAGGCGTAGTCGAGCCCGATGCCGTGCGGGTCGTAGGCGCGGGTGTAGAACGTGACCGCGACCCGCCCGGCCAGCGCCGCGACGGCGGGGAACACCTCGTCGGCGCCTGTGCCGATCTTCACCGGCTTCGACCAGCCGTGCCGCCCGTCGGACCCGCTCAGGAACGCGTCACCGTTCGTCTTGACCGACTCGCCGTCGCGGTAAACGCCGTTGCGGTCGTCCGCCCAGGTCACCCACAGGTGATCGGTCACGCGGTCGTAGGTCAGCTGCGGGAAGCTGTTGACGCGGAAGTTCTCCCCGGTCAGCGCGTTGTTGGCGACGTCCTCGTCGACCGGGAAGTCGAAGTCGAGCGCCACCTCGGTGTGCCGGAAGCTCCGGCCGCCGTCGCGCGAGGTCGCCACGACGACCGCGTCGTGGTCGGCCGGCTGGTCGCAGGCGGCGGTCTTGCACACCGACGTCTCGTAAGCGATCTGGAGCGTGCCGTCCCGGGTCACCACCGGGTTCGAGCCGCTGCCGAACGGCGTGATCCCGCCGTGGAAGCCGGTCAGCGACGGTGAAACCCGGCGCATCGGCGACCACGTCCGCCCGAAGTCACCCGACTTGGAGAGCACGATCGGCGACTCGGCGAACTCGCCGTCGGCGTCGTAGGTGAACTGCGTCCAGGTCACGTAGACGTCACCGGTGACCGGGTCGGCGGCGATCCACTCCTTGTCGTTGAAGATGTTCGTGGGTGTCGGCGTCCCGGCCGGCGTGACGCCGTCGAGGTGCAGGATCGCCGGGTCGCCGAAGCTGCGCCCGCCGTCGTGGGACACCGACACGGCGATGCCGCTGGCGAGCTGCTGGTCGTCGGGGACCTCCGCCCGGCTGAACAGGAGCGTGGCGTAGTAGACGGTGTTGTGCGGCCCGAACGCGACCGCCGGGTCACCCGCGGCGTCCATGTAGGACAGCGGAGCCGGCGCCCCGGTCGGGAAGTCGAGGTGCGGCAGCTGGACGTTCGCCCAGGTCCGGCCGCCGTCGAACGACGTGTAGGCGAAGCCGCCGGAGTCGTTGCGCGCCTCGCGGGTGTTGTACAGCCGGTAGTCGTTCGAACCGGCGACGATGTTGCGCGGGTTCTCGGGGTTGACGGCGATGGTCGTCTCGTTCTGGGCGGTGCTGCACCCGGTCTGGCTCCCGGTGGGCACGATGGTGTCCCCGGCGATGACGTCGGTGTTGGGCGCGAGCGGCCGGTACGGGTTGGGCTTGCCGATGTAGGTCTGGCAGAGCGCGGACAACGCGGGGTCGTCGCCGTCCTCTTCTTCCTCCTCGGCGAAGCGCTCTTTCAGCAGCGGGTTCGGCACGTCGTGCCGCGGCTCCGCGGCCGCCGCGGCGATCTTGTGCTTGCCGTGCGCGGGATCCACGGGCAGCGGCGCACCCCCGGTGGCAGCTTGTGCGGCCGGTGCGAGAACGACGGCGAGCGGCAGGACGAGCGCGGTCAGAGCAGCGAGAATTCTTCGCTTGGCGGACGAAACACCCAAGGACATCGGCAGGTCCTTTCCCAGGAGGTCTTCAGCCGCCCCAGGCTTGACGCCCGCACGCCACCGGTCAACCGCCGGAAGTGTGGAGCCGGACATACCCGGCGAGCCTCACGCCAGCGCGTCGTCGATGGCCTTCGTGATCCGTTTCAGCGATACCGGGTGCGCCGTCCCCAGCGTCTGGGCGAAGAACGAAACCCGCAGTTCCTCGATCATCCACCGCACTTCGTCCAGCGCCGGTGACGACGTGCCCGGCGGCAGCGAAGCCAGCGCCTCGCGGTACTCGGCGGTGATCCACGCGATGTCCGCCGTCCGCTGCAGGTCACGGGTCGGCTCCGAAACGAGCTTCTCCAGCCGGCGCGAGATCCCCTGCAGGTACCGCACGACGTTGCGCAGCCGCGAAGCACCCGTCGCCGTCACGAAACCCGGGTACACCAGGCCCGACAGCTGGGCCCGGATGTCGGACAGGGACTCCGCCGGGCCGCGCGTGCCCGGCAACGCCACCTCGACGTCGTTCGCCGCGCGGAGGATCTTCTCGACGTCCGTCAGCACGTCCAGCACCACCGGGTGCAGGCCCGCGCGGACCTTCTCCAGCAGCACCTTGAAGCCGGTCTCGTCGAACACCGGACCGCCGCCGGCGGCCATCAGCGAGTCCACCGCGCAGTCGACGCAGTCCTCGAGCAGCGCCGCCACGCTGCCGTGCGGGTTCCGGTTCAGCACCAGCTTCGACGAGTTCGACAGCGACCGCGTGATGAACTTCATCGGCGAGTTCAGGTTCAGCCGCAGCATCCGCCGCGTGCCCGCCCACATCGCGTGTTCCTGCTGCCCCGGCGTGTCGAGCATCCGCACCGCCACCGACGCGCCTTCGTCCACCAGCGCCGGGTACACCTTGACGTCGTGGCCGCGCTGCGTCGAAGCGAACACCCGCGGCAACGAACCGAAGTCCGGCTTCGTCAGCCCGGCCTTCTCGAGGCTGTTGGCCGCCTTCGAGATCGTCTCCCGGACCTTCGGCGCCAGCTTCAGCTGCAGCAGCGAGATGTCCTTGCCCTCCGCCACCTTCTTGCCGCGCTCGTCGACCACCCGGAACGTCATCTTCAGGTGCTCCGGCACCGACGAAAGGTCCCAGTCCGCGTAGGGCACCGTGATGCCGCGCAGCGCCCGCAGCTCGCGGCCGAGCACCTCCAGCAGCGGACCGTCCGAAGGGGACACTCGCGAAAGGACGTACGCCGCGGTGTCCGGCGCCGGGACGAAGTTGCGGCGCAACGCCTTCGGCAACGACTTGATCAGCTGGGTGACCAGCTCGGACCGCAACCCCGGCACCTGCCAGTCGAAGCCGTCCTCGGTCACCTGGTTCAGCACCGGGAGCGGGATGTGCACGGTGACGCCGTCCGCGTCCGCGCCCGGCTCGAACTGGTACGTCAGCTTGAAGACCTGCGTGCCCTGCGTCCACGAGTCGGGGTAGTCGCCCTCGCGGACGCCGCCCGCGGTCTCGTTGATGAGCATGGACTTCTCGAACGAGAGCAGGTCCGGCTGCTCGTGGCGCGTCTTCTTCCACCACGTGTCGAAGTGGCGCACCGAGACGACGTCCGCCGGGACGCGCGCGTCGTAGAACTCGTACAGCGTCTGGTCGTCGACCAGGATGTCGCGGCGCCGCGCCCGGTTCTCGAGGTCCTCGACCTCTTCCAGCAGGGCCCGGTTCTCGGCGAAGAAGTGGTGGCGCGTCTGCCAGTCGCCCTCGACCAGCGCGTGCCGGATGAACAGCGCCCGCGCCATCTCCGGGTCGATCCGGCCGTAGTTGACGCGGCGGTCGGCGATCAGCGGGACGCCGTACAGCGTCACCTTCTCGGTGGCCATCACCGCGCCCTGCTTGCGTTCCCAGTGCGGCTCGGAGTAGTTGCGCTTGACGACGTGCCCGGCCAGCGGCTCGACCCACTCGGGCTCGATCCGGGCGTTCACCCGCGCCCACAGCCGCGACGTCTCGACCAGCTCGGCCGACATCACGAACCGCGGCTGCTTCTTGAACAGCGCCGAACCGGGGAAGATGCCGAAGCGGGCGCCACGCGCGCCCAGGTAGTCGCCCTTCGCCGGGTCCCTGAGGCCGATGTGCGAGAGCAGCCCGGCGATCAGCGACGTGTGCACGCGCTGCGGGTCGGCCGGGGTCGTGTTCGGGTTCAGGGAGATGCCGAGCGGCTTCGCGAGCTGGCGCAGCTGGCTGAAGATGTCCTGCCACTCGCGCAGGCGCAGGTAGTTCAAGTACTCGGTGCGGCACATGCGGCGGAACTGGTTGCCGGACAACGCCTTCTGCTGCTCGGCGACGTACTCCCAGAGGTTGAGGTAGGCGAGGAAGTCCGACGTCGGGTCGGCGAAGCGCGCGTGCTGCTGGTCGG
The DNA here is from genome assembly GCA_049998055.1 of Amycolatopsis sp. cmx-4-37. Lineage (GTDB taxonomy): Bacteria > Actinomycetota > Actinomycetes > Mycobacteriales > Pseudonocardiaceae > Amycolatopsis. The sequence continues at coordinate 83,261 of JAEBEK010000024.1, forward strand.
CCGCCTGCTGCTTCTCCGCCGGCCGCTCGCGCGGGTCCTGGATGGACAGCGCCGCCGCGATGATCATGACCTCGCGCACGCAGCCGTTCTTCGCGGCCTCCAGCACCATCCGGCCCATCCGCGGGTCGACGGGCAGCTGCGCGAGCTTGCGGCCGGTGTCGGTGAGCCGCCGGTCCGGCGAACTGGTGGCGGCGCTGTCGAACGCGCCGAGTTCCTGCAGCAGCCCGACGCCGTCGGCGACCTGACGGCGGTCCGGCGGCTCGACGAACGGGAACGCCGCGATGTCGCCCAGTCCCAGCGACGTCATCTGCAGGATGACCGACGCGAGGTTGGTCCGCAGGATCTCCGGATCGGTGAACTCGGGCCGCGCCTCGAAGTCCTCTTCGGAGTAGAGCCGGATGCAGATGCCGTCGGACGTGCGGCCGCAGCGGCCCTTGCGCTGGTTCGCCGACGCCTGCGAAACCGGTTCGATCGGCAGCCGCTGCACTTTCGTCCGGTGGCTGTAGCGCGAGATGCGCGCGGTGCCGGGGTCGACGACGTACTTGATGCCCGGCACGGTCAGCGACGTCTCGGCGACGTTCGTCGCCAGCACGACCCGGCGGCCGGTGTGCTGCTGGAACACGCGGTGCTGGTCGGCCGCCGAGAGCCGCGCGTAGAGCGGCAGGACCTCGGTGCCCCGCAGGTTCGCCCGGTTGAGCACGTCCGCGGTGTCGCGGATCTCGCGCTCGCCGGAGAGGAACACCAGGACGTCGCCCGGGCCCTCGGCGCACAGCTCCTCGACGGCGTCGAGGATGCCCTGGGTCTGGTCGCGCTCGTCGTCACCTTCGGGGTCGTCGGGGTCGACCAGCGGCCGATAGCGCGTCTCGACCGGGTAGGTGCGGCCGGAGACCTCGACGATGGGCGCGTCGTCGAAGTGCTTCGAGAACCGCTCCGGGTCGATGGTCGCCGAGGTGATGATCACCTTGAGGTCGGGGCGGCGCGGCAGCAGCTGCTTGAGGTAGCCGAGGATGAAGTCGATGTTGAGGCTGCGCTCGTGGGCCTCGTCGATGATCAGCGTGTCGTACTGGCGCAGGGAGCGGTCGGTTTGGATCTCGGCCAGCAGGATGCCGTCGGTCATGAGCTTGACCAGGGTGTCCTGCCCGGACTGGTCGGTGAACCGCACCTTGTAGCCGACGGCGTCGCCGAGCTCGGTCTTCAGCTCGCTCGCGATCCGGTCGGCGACCGTGCGGGCGGCGAGGCGCCGCGGCTGCGTGTGGCCGATCTGGCCGCGGATGCCGCGGCCGAGCTCGAGGCAGATCTTCGGCAGCTGGGTGGTCTTGCCCGAGCCGGTCTCGCCCGCGACGATCACGACCTGGTGCTTGGCGATCGCGGCGCCGATCTCGTCCTTGAGCTTGCTGACCGGCAGCTCTTCGGGGTACTCGATCTTGGGCACGCTTTCGCGGCGCGACGCGATCCGCAGCTCGGCCTGGTCGATGTCGGCGGCGATCCGCGCGAGGGCGGCGTCGCGATCGCGGGCTTTGCGGGCACCGTCGAGCCGCCGGCGCAGCCGCTGCTCGTCGCGCGGCATCAGCTCGGGCAGGCGCGCACGCAGCGCTTCGAAAGGGGGTGACGTGGACATGCTTGGACCAAGGATAGCCGTGCGTGACGAGCCGGGCCTCCCAATATCCCCGCCACGTGACCGGGCGCACCTCCGGAGCGCCCCAATGTGGCGTTGGTTGCGTCCCACGCACCCAATGTGGCGTTCGGTGCGTCCCACGCACCGAACGCCACATTGGGGCGCTCGGGTCCGGCGTCAGCCCTGCTGGCCGGGCTGCTGCGGGTACTGCTGCTGCGGCGCCTGAGCCTGACCCGGGAACTGCTGCTGACCCTGGAACTGCTGCTGGCCCGGCGCCGGCGGCTGCTGGGCGAACTGCTGCTGCGGCTGCGGCGCGGACTTGGCGCGGCTCATCGCCACCGAACCGCCGATCAGCGCGAGGCCGACGACGCCCAGCACGATGCCGAAGCCGGGCTGCATGTCGGTGGCCCAGGACAGCAGCCGGAACTCGTAGTCGAACTGCTCGAGCACGAGCGAGCCGAAGCCGAGGACGGCGAACAGGATGCCGATCCGCATCATGATCGAAGACATGGAAAACCCCCAACGGGAAAAGGAAACAGGAGCCGGCCGCCCCGACGGCCCGCAATGGGACTCGAACAGTAGCGGCCGGTTCCCGAGCTGTCCCCGGTTTTCCCGTTTTGTTACCTCACGTCCGCTGCAGTGAGTCCGGGCCCAGGTCGGCGAGGGTGCGGTGGCCGGAAAGTCCCATGGTCAGGTCGAAGTCGGCCAGCAGGCTCCGCAGCACGTGGCGGACGCCGTCCTCGCCCGCGTGCGCCAGCCCGTACACCCACGGGCGGCCCACCAGCACCGCCCGCGCGCCCAGCGCGATCGCCTTCAGCACGTCCGCGCCGGTGCGGATGCCCGAGTCGAAGAGCACCTCCAGGCGGTCGCCGACCGCCGCGACGATGCCGGGCAGCGCTTCCAGGGCCCCGATCGCGCCGTCGACCTGGCGGCCGCCGTGGTTGGAGACGACGATGCCGTCCACTCCGGCCTCGGCCGCGCGGCGCGCGTCGGCGACGTGCTGGATGCCCTTGAGCACGATCGGGCCGTCCCAGTGCTCGCGCAGGAACGGCAGCTGGTCCCACGTCCGGTCGGTGCCGGTGATCATGCCGATCCAGGTCAGGATGGCTGTGCCGCGGTCCTCCTCCGGCGACTTCGCCAGCCGGCCGCGGAACACCGGGTCGGTGAACGGGACGGCGAGGCCCTCACCCTGCAGGAACGGCAGGTAGGACTGGTCCAGATCGGACGGTCGCCAGGCCAGCGTCCACGTGTCGAGCGTGACGACCAGCGCCGTGTAGCCGGCCGCCTTCGCCCGGGCCAGCAGGCTCGCGCAGACGTCCGGGTCGCCGGGCCAGTACAGCTGGAACCAGCGCGGGCCGTCGCCGTTGGCCGCGGCGACGTCCTCGATGCCGGTGGACGACGCCGTCGACAGGATGAACGGCAGCCCGGTCGATGCCGCGGCGCGCGCGGTCGCGGATTCGGCGTCCGGGTGGACGATCGACTGGACGCCGACGGGCGCGACGGCCACCGGCGCGGCCAGCCGGGTGCCGAGCACCGTGGTCGAGAGGTCGCGGTCGGTGGCGCCGGTCAGCATCCGCGGCACGACGCGCCAGCGGTCGAACGCCTCGCGGTTGGCGCGGGCGGTCGCGCCGGAGCCGGCCGAACCCGCGACGTAGGAGAACGGGCCGGGCGCCATGACCTCGCGGGCCGACGCTTCGAGCTTCGTCGCGTCGGTCGAGCACGGCGGCAGCTGACCCCCGAGTCCCTGCAGGTAGAGCTCGTTCTGGTAGCTGCCGAAGCGTTCGGTCACGGCTTCCTCCTCGCGGTCGAACGCGCACTGTACTCGTCGGTAACGGCTCAGGCCGGAGCACGCCGCACCGGCTGCGTCGGCGGCCGGCTCGCGGCGCGGACGTCGCTCACGACGTCTCCACGAGTTCGCCCTCCCGCAGCGGCCCGCCGATCCCCGCGTAGACGTCCGGACGCCGGGTGCGCAGCGCCTCGGCCCGCAGGAAGCCGACGAGGCCGGCGAGCACCAGCAGCCCCGGCAGGCCCCAGCGCAGCAGCGGGATCGAGCCCGCCGGGCCGAGCAGGACGTCGAAGCCGATGATGATCAGCACCAGGATCGCGGTCAGCGTCCCCGCCGCGAGCGCGGGCGCGCCGAAGCGCCGCCACCACGTCTCCCGGTCGGGACGGCGGCGGAAGAACCCGATGACCGACAGCGACACCGCGATCATGATGATCGTGACGCCCGTCGAGGCGGTCACGCCGGTCCAGGTGAAGAGATCGGTGAACGGGTCCCGCCCGGCCAGCGCGAAGACCGAGACGACGACGATCCCGATCGAGGTCTGGACCAGCGAGCCGCCGATCGGCGCACCGGTGCGCTTGCTGGTGCGGCTGAAGCCCTCCGGCAGCAGCCCTTCCCGGCCCAGCGCGAAGAAGTACCGCGCGACGGCGTTGTGGAGGCTCAGCAGCGCGGCGCACTGGCTGGTCAGGAAGAGCACGTACGCCGTGTCGGCGAACGCCGTGCCGAGGTACTGCCCGCCGAGCCCGAACAGCAGGACCGGCCCCTCGGCGCCGGCGCGCTCGACGATGTGGTCCGGACCGGTCGCGATCGCCATCCCGAGCGAGGAGACGATGTAGAGCACCGCCGTCAGGCCGATCGCGGTGAACGTCGCGCGGCCGACCGTCCGGCGCGGGTCGCGGCTCTCCTCGCTGTAGGTGGCAGCGCCTTCGAAGCCGAGGAAAACCGCGATGGAGAAAGCGAAAACGGCGCCGGCACCCGCGGTGAAGAGGCTCGACGGCGAGAGCGGGGTCAGCGAAACCGAGCCCCCGGCCGGGTGGGTGAACAGCGCGACGTTCAGCACCACGAGCACCGCGACCTCGAGGCCCAGCGCGACGCCGAGCACCTTCGCGTCGAGGTCGATCCGCAGCACGCCGCCGGCACCGACGACGAGGACCATGAGCAGCGCGACCGGCCACCACGGCAGGTCCAGCCCGAACTTCGTGTTCAGCCAGGTGGACACCGACAGCCCGAACAGGCCGAAGACGCCGGTCTGGATGGAGCTGTAGGCGAGCACCGTCACGTAGGCGACGGCGGTGCCCGCGGACCGCCCGATCCCGTGCGCCACATAGGGGTAGAAGGCACCGGCGTTCGTGATGTACCGGCTCATCGCGGCGTACCCGACGCCGAACAGCGCGAGGACCGGGGCCAGCAGGACGAACGACAACGGCACGCCGACGCTGCCGGTCACCGCGTAGGTCGCCGAGACCCCGCCGGCGATCGCGTACAGCGGGCCCGCCGCCGCGACGACGAAGAACACGATCCGGGCGGCGCCGAGCCGCCGCTTCCCGAGGCCGTGCCCCGGTGAGTGGGTACCCATGAACCTTCCCCGTAGGTGATCTTGGCGGCGCCCCAGAGTAGGGGGTCGGCCGCGGGCGCCGGTACGTCCGTTCGGGGTAAACCGTGACGGCTCCGAAAGCCCGATGAAGCCGGACCGCTATCTTCGGCATCCTCACCGCGACCGCCCAGGGGGGCCGTTTTCCGTCATGCGCCGGCTCACCTTGGTCGATTCCTTCTTCTTCCTCGGGCACGACGAGTTCTCCGGCCGCCCGTCGCTGAGCCGGACGTCGCTGGGCATCGGGCTCGCCGGCGCCGCGTTGTGCGATCTGCTCTTCACCGACCGGATCACGGTCGAAGACCGGAAGGTGCGCGCGATCGCGAGACGGCCACCGGGTATTCCGACCGCCGATCACGTGTTTTCCGAAATCGTTTCGGAAACGGGGTGGCACAGCGTGCGCGACTGGGTGGACCACCTGCGCGGGGAACTGCCGTCGGTCGCCGCCGACAACCTCGTCGCGCTCGGGCTCGTCCGGCGGACGCCCGTGCTCTTGCGGCGGAGGCCGCGCTACCCGCCGAAGGACCTGCTGGTGTCGACGGCGGCGCGCAGCAAGGCGCGCGCCGCGGTGTTCGGCGTCGACCGGCCCGACCCGCACGCGGCGTGCCTGGCGCTGCTGGCCTGGACCGCGGGCGTCGACGACCTGTGCGAGCCGGAACTGGGCCGGGCGGCGGTGCGGGGGTGGATGGAGGACACCCACCACGGCCTGCCGCGCCGCATCGCGGACGTGATCGCCGGGGTGGCCGCGGTCGCGGCGGCCGTCGTTTACACCGGCGACCGGAAGTAGCCGGCGGGCCGCCTCCATCGGCGACCGGAAGCGATGACCGTGGTCACCCCGCCACCGTCTCCGTCCGGCGACCGGATGTGACTCGCGGGTAACCTGAGCGCGTCCGCCGTCGACGTCCCCAGGAGGAGACATGCGCGCGCACGACGTGGTCCTGTTCGGCGCCACCGGGTTCACCGGCGGGCTGACGGCCGAATACCTCGCCCGCCACGCGCCCGCGGACCTGCGCTGGGCCCTGGCCGGCCGCAACCGGGGCAAGCTCGAAGCCGTCCGGACGCGGCTCGCCGGGATCGACGACCGGTTCGCCGAGCTCGACCTGCTCGTCGCCGACTCCGGTGATCCCGCGTCCCTGAAAGCCGTCGCCGAATCGGCGAAAGTGGTGGTCACGACCGTCGGGCCGTACCTCACCCAGGGCGAGCCGCTGGTGGCGGCGTGCGCCGAGGCCGGCACCGACTACGTCGACCTCACCGGCGAGCCCGAGTTCGTCGACCGGATGTACCTGGCGCACGACCGCCGGGCCCGCGAGACCGGCGCGCGGCTGGTGCACGCGTGCGGGTTCGACTCGATCCCGCACGACCTCGGCGCGTACTTCACCGTCCAGCAGCTGCCGGAAGGCGTGCCGGTGAAGATCGACGGCTACGTCCGGGCCAGCGGGATGCCTTCGGGCGGCACGTTCCTCAGCGCGCTGACCATCATGTCCCGGCTCCCGGCGGGCGCCCGGGTCGCGCGCGAGCGGGCGGCCGCCGAGCCGCGGCCGGCGGGACGCTTTTCACGGGCCCCTCTCGGACGTCCGCACCGGGTCGCCGGCGCGGGCTGGTGGGCGGTGCCGTTGCCGACGATCGATCCCGAGGTCGTCCGCCGGTCGGCGGCCGCGTCCGAGCGCTACGGGCCCGACTTCACCTACCGGCACTTCGCCGCGGTCAAGCACCTGCCGGTGCTGGCGGGCGGCGCGCTCGGCGTCGGCGCGCTGTTCGCGGCGGCCCAGGTGCCGCCGGCGCGGCGCGGGCTCTCCCGCCTGCTGGCGCCCGGCAACGGCCCGAGCCCGCAGCGCCGGGCCCGGTCGTGGTTCTCGGTGCGGTTCATCGGCGAAGGCGGCGGGTCGCGGGTCGTGACGGAGGTGTCCGGCGGCGATCCCGGCTACGACGAGACGGCGAAGATGCTCGCGGAATCGGCGTTGTGCCTCGCGACGGACGAGCTCCCGGAAACGGCGGGCCAGGTGACCACGGCGACCGCGATGGGCGACGCGCTGATCGACCGGCTCACCAAGGCCGGGATGCGCTTCGCCACCCTCTGACCGCCAGCGTCACGACTTGCCGATCTCGTAGTCCGCCTCGTCGAACGGACTCACCCTCGACCGCAACCGGCCCGTCGAGAACGGCCAGCTGAAACTGTTGCGCCCGTTGACATCCGTGTAGTAGCTCGAACACCCGCCGGACTGGTACACCGTCCCCGGCAGCGCGGCCTGCACCTCCGCGTTGAACGCCTCCTGGACCGACTGCCGTATCGTGACCGACGACCAGCCCGAACGCAACGTCCGCGTCACGGCCGAAACCGTGTGCCTCAGCTGGGCCTCCAGGATCATGAACGCCGACGAGTGCCCGGTCCCCAGGCTCGGCCCCAGCAGCAGGTACAGGTTCGGGAACCCGGCCACCGTCGTCCCCGCGTACGCCCGCGGGCTGCCCTTCCAGTGGTCGTCGAGGCTGCGGCCGTCGGCGTCGAAGACCCGTGAGGACACCGGCATGTCGAGGATGTGGAAGCCCGTTCCGAAGATGATCGCGTCCACTTCGGACACCGAGCCGTCGGCACCGAGCACGCGGCGGCCGTCGACCGCGCGCACCGCCGTCGGGTGAACGTCCACATGGGACTTCGTCAAGGACGGATAGTAGGAGTTGGACATCAGGAGCCGCTTGCAGCCGAGCGTGTAGTCCGGCGTCAACGCACCGCGCAGCGCGGGGTCCCGCACCGCCAGCCGCAGGTGCGCCAGCCCGATCTTCTGCACCTGCCGCAGCAGCCACGGGTGCCGGAACCCGAACCCGAGCGTCTCCATCGCCCCGTACTCGGCACCGCGCAACGCCCGCTGCAGCGCCGGGAACCGCCGCAGCAGGAACCGTTCGACGCCGGGGACGTGGTGGTCCGGCTTCGGCAGCACCCACTGCGCCGTGCGCTGGAACAGGTGCAGCCTCGCCACCTCCGGGACGATGCGCGGGACGAACTGGACCGCCGACGCGCCGGTGCCGATCACCGCGACCCGCCGGCCCGCCAGGTCGTAGCCGTGGTTCCAGCGCGCGGAGTGGAAGACCTCGCCCGGGAAGTCGCGCAGCCCCGGCAGGTCCGGGATCAGCGGCTCGTGCCACGGCCCGGTGCCGGCGACCAGGATCCGCGCGGTGTACGGGCCGCGGGACGTCTCCAGCTCCCACAGCGACCCGGTCCACTGTGCTCGCGTGACCTCGACGCCGCAGCGGATCTTGTCCGTGACCCCGAACCGCGACGCGGTGTCCGCCAGGTACGCCCGGATCTCGGCCTGCCCGGCGAACGCCCGCGTCCACCCGGGGTTGGGCGCGAACGAGTACGAGTACAACGCGGACGGGACGTCGCAGGCGCAGCCCGGGTAGGTGTTGTCGCGCCAGGTCCCGCCGAGCGCGCCGGCCTTCTCCAGCACGGCGAGGTCGTCTACGCCGGCCTGGCCCAGCCGGATGGCCGCGCCCAGCCCGGACGCCCCGGCACCGACGACGAGGACCGCGAAGTGGCGTCGTTCCATTTTCGGAGACTAGCAGTATCTCAATACCGCTGGTACCCCGATTCCGGACCTGGCTAAAGTGGCCACCATGGCCCGACTCACCCGCGCGGAAAGCCAGGCGCGCACCCGCGAGCAGCTGATCGAGACCGCCAAGCAGCTCTTCCTGCGCGACGGCTACTCCCTGACGTCGCTGGAGAAGGTCGCGGACGAAGCCGGGTACTCGAAGGGCGCGGTGTACTCGAACTTCCGCAACAAGGACGAGCTCTGCCTCGCGGTGCTCGACCGGATCCACGACGAACAGGTCGAGCTGGTCGCCGCGGCGCTGGTCGGCGCCGACGGCATCGAGGGGCTGCTCGCCGCGCTCCAGACCTGGGCCGAGCGCAGCATCGGCGACGAGGCGTGGACCGCGCTGGAGGTCGAGTTCGCCACGAACGCCCGGCGCGACCCGCACGTGCGCGCCGAGCTGGCCACGCGGGACAAGGCCATCCGCGACACCATCGCCGGCCTGCTCGGCGGGTACGCCGAGCGGTTCGGGATCACGCTCCCGATGTCGGCCGACGACGCCGCGACGGCGTTGCTCAGCCTCGGCATCGGTCTCGGCGTCCAGCGGGCGATCGACCCGACGATCCCGGTGAACGTGCTGCCGGACGTCATCCGCATCTTCACCGGGGCCCGCTGAGCACCCGCGCGAAATCGTCTGCTTTCCCTTCTCCGGTTTACCTAATTGCCGAATCGGAGTCCACAGAGGACGGAAACGTGCTGTTCAGGAACGTGAACGTCTTCCGCCTCTTGTGAAGCACCTCACCCTTCGCTACCGTGGCGCTACGCCGCAGCACCACCCGACGCCCCGAAGGCGACGGCCGGCAGGCCGCCGAATTCCGGGCTTCGTCCGCCATGCCCACAGCGTCATTCGGAAGAGGCCGTGCTCCCCCACGGCCGACCCCGCGGAAAGGGTTTCCCCCATGAGCAAGAAGTTGCGGCCGGTCCTCATCGGCGCGCTCGGCGCGGCCTCTGTCGCCGCCCTCGTGATCACCACCCCCGCACTCTCCTCCGCAGCACCCGCGCCTTCGGCCGCGAGCAGCGCATCCGTGCTCGCCACCGGCGACCTTTCGGTCGCGGCGAAGAAGGAGATCGCGATGAAGCTGGTCTCCAGCGCGGAAAACTCCTCGCTGGACTGGAAGGCGCAGTACAAGTACATCGAGGACATCGGTGACGGCCGCGGCTACACCGCGGGCATCATCGGGTTCTGTTCCGGCACCGGCGACATGCTCGAGCTCGTCGAGGCCTACACCGACGCCGTCCCGAACAACCCGCTGGCGAAGTACCTTCCCGCGCTGCGCAAGGTGAACGGCACCGACTCGCACAGCGGGCTCGGCTCGGCGTTCGAGAGCGCGTGGAAGCAGGCCGCGGCCACCACGGAGTTCCAGAGCGCGCAGAACAGCGAGCGCGACCGCGTGTACTTCAACCCCGCGGTGAGCCAGGGCAAGTCGGACGGGCTGAGCAACCTCGGCCAGTTCGCCTACTACGACGCCATCGTCATGCACGGCCCCGGCGACAGCTCCGACAGCTTCGGCGGCATCCGCAAGGCCGCGATGAAGAAGGCGAAGACGCCGGCCCAGGGCGGCAACGAGACGACCTACCTCAAGGCGTTCTTCGACGCCCGCAAGGTCATCATGAAGCAGGAGGAGGCGCACGCCGACACTTCCCGCGTCGACACCGAACAGCTGGTGTTCCTCAACGCGGGCAACTTCGACCTGCACACCCCGCTGAAGTGGAAGGTCTACGGGGACTCCTACACCATCAACTGATGACCCGTCAGGTGGTGGCCGTCGTCGCGCACGACGCGACGGCGGCCACCGCCGTCCTCACGACCTGGGAACACACCGGGACCGACCGGATCCGCGTGCACGGCCCGATCCCGGCGTGGATCGGGAGGGACGGCGTCGGCCAGGCCAGTGAATCGACCGCGCACACCCCGGCCGGCGGGTGGCCGCTGACCGAGGCGTTCGGCACCGAGCCCGCGGAGACCCGGCTGCCCTACCGCCGGGTCACCACGTCGGACTGGTGGGTGTCCGACGCCGGATCCCCTTACTACAACACGCACTTCTCCGGCGCTCCCGGCACCTGTCCGTTCGACGAGGCCGCCGGCGAGAACCTCGGCGCGGCGGGGCCGGCCTACGCCCACGCCGTCGTGATCGGCTACAACCGCGACCCGGTGGTCCCCGGCGCCGGCTCGGCGTTCTTCCTGCACGTCACCGACGGGAGGCCGACCGCGGGCTGCGTCGCGATCCCGAAGCCCGACCTCGAAGTCCTGCTGCGCTGGCTCGATCCGGCGAAGGACCCCGTCATCGAGATCGGCTGAGCAGTTCTTCCGCCGGGCGGGTGTTGATGATCCGCTCCGGCCCGATCCCCGCCTTGATCGCGCGCTCGCAGCCGTAGCCCTGCCAGTCGAGCTGGCCCGGCGCGTGCGCGTCGCTGTCGATGGCGAACTCGCAGCCGATCTCCGCGGCCAGGCGCAGCAGCTTCATCGGCGGGTCGAGCCGCTCCGGGCGCGAGTTGATCTCCACCGCGACGCCGTTCTCGCGGCACGCGGTGAACACGGCTTCGGCGTCGAACTCCGACTCGGGACGGCCGCGCCCGACGACCAGCCGTCCGGTGCAGTGCCCCAGCACCCGGGTGTGCGGGTTCCGGACCGCGGCGAGCATCCGCGGGGTCATGTCCTTCGCCGGCATCCGCAGTTTCGAGTGCACGCTCGCGACGACGAAGTCCAGCTGTCCCAGCAGTTCTTCTTCCTGGTCGAGGGAACCGTCGTCGAGGATGTCGACCTCGATGCCGTGCAGCAGCCGGAAGGGCGCCATCAGCTCGTTGGCCTTCGCGACGATCTGCATCTGCGTCCGCAGCCGATCCGGCGAAAGCCCGTTCGCGACGGTCAGCCGCGGCGAGTGGTCGGTCAGCACCATCCACTCGTGGCCCAGGTCCCGGCCCGCGACGGCCATCTCGCCGATCGAGCTGCCGCCGTCCGACCAGTCGGAATGCGTGTGGCAGTCGCCGCGCAACGCCGAGCGCAGCGGCTCGCCGTCCGGCAGCTGCTTCTCGACGATCTTCTCCCGGTACGCCGGGTCCCGCCCGGCCAGCGCGTCCTCGATGACGCCGGCGGTGGCTTTCCCGATGCCGGGCAGCGAGGTGAGGGTGCCGTTCCCGGCCATCTGCGCGAGCTGCTCGGCGCCGATCTTGTCGGCGGTCGCGGCCGCGCTCCGGAACGCGCGGACGCGGTAGGTCGGCTCTCCCGCGCGTTCGAGCTGGAACGCGATCTCCCGCAAGGCCCATGCCGGATCCATGGGACCTGTCTACCCCCTCCGGGGCAGTTCGTGCAGCTCGACGTCCGTCAGCGCGCCGTTCTCGACGCGGGCCGTCTGGTACGTGCAGAACGGCTGGCGGCGGCGATCCGTCGGCGAACCGGGGTTGAGCAGCCGCAACCCGGACGGCGCCACGGTGTCCCACGGGATGTGGCTGTGCCCGAAGACCAGCACGTCGGTGCCGGGGAACCGCGCGTCGCACCGCTGTTCACGGCCCTGCTTGGCGCCGGTCTCGTGGATCACGGCCAGCCGGACGCCGTCGAGGTCCGCCCGGGCGATCTCGGGGAGCCGCGCGCGCAGGTCGGCGCCGTCGTTGTTGCCGTAGACGCCGATCAGGCGCTTGCTGCGGGCTTCCAGCTCGTCCAGCAGGCCGATCTCGACCCAGTCGCCGGCGTGCACGACGACGTCAGCCGCCGCTACCTCGGCCCACACCTGCTCCGGCAGCGCGCGGGCGCGGGCCGGCAGGTGCGTGTCCGAGATGAGCAGGAGCCTCATCCGATGGCCCTGAGGACCCGCTCCAGGAACCCGCCGATGTGGTCTTTGAGGAGCGACGCGGCGCCTTCGGCGTCGCCCTTCTTGGCCGCCGCGAGCACCGCCTTGTGCTCGGTCCACTCCTTCTTCCAGCTGGGGTTGGCCTCCCAGCCGACGACGCTGATCAGCGCCGCGCGGTCCTTCAGGTCGTCCAGGATCGAGACCAGCAGCGGGTTGCCGCAGCCGCGGTAGAGGGCGCGGTGGAACCGGCGGTTCAGCAGGCTGAGGGCGGCCTGGTCCTTGTCCGCGATGGCCGTCGAGGCTTCCTTCAGCGCCTCCGCCGCGTCGTCGAGCAACGCGGTGTCGCGCTGCTCGACGGTCCGGCGCACGGCCTCCGGTTCCAGGACCATCCGCACGTCGTAGACGGACTTCGCGAGCTCGGCGTCGACCGTGACCACCGACGCGCCCTTGTACGGGCTGAACGTCACCAGGCCCGAGTTGGAGAGCACCTTGAGCGCCTCGCGCACCGGCGTCTTCGACACGCCGAGCCGCGCGGCCAGCTCCGCTTCGACGAGCGGCTGGCCGGACACCAGCTCGCGGGTGAGGATCCCGCGGCGGATCTCCTCCAGGACCACTTCGGTCCGGGAGGCGGGCAAGCTGAACGTCCCGGTCATGGTCGCTCCCTCGGTCGTGTCGAAGACCATTCAACCAGGCCCCCGAGATCATATATCAGATGCCATACTGGATCGCATGAAGGCACCCGAGGAGCTCCGCAGCCACCGGTGGTTCGGCGGCGACGACCTGCGCGATTTCAGCCACCGCGCCCGCAGCCGTCAGCTCGGCTACAACCCGGAAGAGCACCTCGGCAAGCCGGTCATCGGCATCCTGAACACGTGGTCGGACATCAACCCCTGCCACATGCACCTGCGCGAACGCGCCGAGCAGGTCAAGCGCGGCGTCTGGCAGGCCGGCGGCTTCCCGCTCGAGTTCCCGGTGGCCACGCTCTCGGAGACCTACCAGAAGCCGACGCCGATGCTCTACCGCAACCTCCTCGCGATGGAGACCGAGGAGATCCTGCGGTCCTACCCGATCGACGGCGCCGTCCTGATGGGCGGCTGCGACAAGACCACGCCGGCGCTGCTGATGGGCGCGGCGAGCGCCGGGCTGCCCGCGATCTTCGTGCCCGCCGGGCCGATGCTGCGCGGGCACTGGCGCAACGAGGTCCTGGGCAGCGGCACCGACATGTGGAAGTACTGGGACGACAAGCGCGCCGGGCTGATCGGCGACGCCGAAATGTCCGAACTGGAACGCGGGCTCGCGCGGTCGCCGGGGCACTGCATGACGATGGGGACGGCGTCGACGATGACGTCGGCGGCCGAGGTCCTCGGCATGACGCTGCCGGGTGCGGCGTCGATCCCCGCCGTCGATTCGGCGCACCACCGGATGGCCGCGGCGAGCGGCGCGCGGATCGTCGGCATGGTCTGGGAAGACCTGACTGTGGGGCAGATCCTGGACAAGCGGGCGTATGCCGACGCGATCACCACCGTGCTGGCGCTCGGGGGGTCGACCAACGCCGTGATCCACCTGATCGCGATGGCCGGGCGCAGCGGGATCCCGGTCTCGCTGGGCGATTTCGACGCGCTCGCGCGGCGCGTGCCGGTGCTGGCGAACATCCGCCCGGGCGGCGCCTGGCTGATGGAGGACTTCTACTACGCGGGCGGCCTGCCCGGGTTGCTGTCGCGGCTGACCGACCTGCTGCACCTCGACCGGCCCACCGTCACGGGCCGCACCTTGGGTGCCGACCTCGCAGCGGCGCGGGTGCACGACGACGACGTCATCCGGCCGCGCGAGAACCCACTGGCGGCCGAGGGCGGGTTGGCCGTGCTGCACGGCAACCTGGCGCCGTCGGGTGCGGTGATCAAGCACATCGCCGCCGAACCGCACCTGCTGACCCACACCGGGCCGGCGGTGGTGTTCGAGAACTACCCGGACCTCAAGAAGCGGATCGAGGACCCCTCGATCACGGCGGATTCGGTGCTGGTGCTGCGCGGTTCCGGGCCGCTCGGGGGGCCGGGGATGCCCGAGTACGGGATGCTGCCGATCCCTTCGCACCTCCTCGCCGCGGGGGTGCGCGACATGGTCCGGATTTCGGACGCGCGGATGAGCGGCACGAGCTACGGGGCGTGCGTGCTGCACGTGGCGCCGGAGTCGCACGTGGGCGGGCCGCTGGCCCTGGTCCGCGACGGCGACCTGATCACGTTGGACGTGCCTTCGCGGGTGCTGCGGCTCGAGGTGTCCGATGAGGAGCTCGCCCGGCGCCGTGCGGAGTGGGTGGCGCCGGGGCCGAGGTTCGAGCGCGGTTACGGCGCGCTCTACAGCGACCACATCACGCAGGCGGACGAAGGCTGCGACTTCGACTTCCTCGCGCGGGCGGGCCACAACCCGGAGCCGGACGCCCGCTGAGGCCGCCGGGAACGTCATGAACGAGTCGTTCACCGCGTCCGGCGCCAGGGCCTCGAAGTTCGGCAGGGGTTGGCGACGTCATGAACGACTCTTTCATGACGTCCAGCGTCATGAACGACTCTTTCATGACATCCTGCCCAGCAACGCGACTTTGCCGGGGCCCTGGCTTCCGACGTCATGAACGACTCGTTCATGACGTTCGGGCCGCGCCGCCGTACCCGACGCGCGCTCTGTTGACCGGTTCATCCCCCGTTAGGGCGAGTCGTACGGCTTGTCCGGGTGCCCCGTACGCTGAGCCCGTCACCGGCGCGAATCGGCGCCGCGTTGAAGGGGTGGAGAGTTGCCGCACGAACCGCGCTGGCCCGAGTCACACGGTGAGCAGACGGACGTCCTGCCGGTCGTCCGGCCCGAACCGGACCCGGCCCCCTCACCCGCCAAGAAGCTCCTCCAGCGGATCGACCCGCGCAAGGCCGGCCTGATCGCCGGCGGCGCCTTCGCCGTGCTCGTCGCGATCTACGGCATCGACCTGCTGGTCAGCCAGGGCAGCGTCCCGCGCGGCGTGACCGTCGCCGGGGTCGACGTCGGCGGGATGGACCGCCAGGCCGCCGAGCAGGAGCTGCGCGGCCAGATCGAGCCGCGGCTGACCCGCCCCCTCGCCGTGACCGCGGGCGACGTCCAGGGCTCGCTCTCGCCGACCGTCGCCGGGCTGAAGCTCGACTGGCCGCAGACCCTCGACCAGGCCGGCGAGCAGCCGCTGAACCCGTTCACGCGCCTGGCGTCGCTGTTCTCCAGCCGCGAGGTCGGCGTCGTCAGCCACGCCGAGGACGCGAAGCTCGCCGCCGCCCTCGACAGCCTCCGCGGTCAGGTCGACCGCGAGCCGGCCGAGGGCACCGTGAAGTTCGAGGGCACGAACCCCGTCGCCGTCGCGCCGAAGCCCGGGCAGAAGCTCGACGTCGAAGCCGCGAAGGCCGCCGTCGTCGAGAAGTGGGCGCGCGGGGAGACCCTGGCGCTGCCGGTGACCAGCACGCCGGTCCGCACCACGCCCGAAGGCGTCCAGGCCGCGCTGGAGCAGTTCGCGCGCCCCGCCGTCTCGGGGCCGCTGGTGGTCAAGGGCGACGGCAAGAACGCCACCGTCAAGCCGGACGCGATCGCCGCCGCGCTGACCTTCGAGCCGGCCGACGGCGGCGGGCTGACGCCGAAGATCGACAACGGCAAGATCGCCGAAGCCGCCGGGCCGCAGCTGAAGTCCACCGAGAAGGAGGGCAAGGAGGCGAGCATCGTCTTCGAGGGCGGCAGGCCCACGGTCGACCCGTCCACCGACGGCCGGACCGTCGACTGGGACCCGAGCCTCAAGCCGCTGCCCGACGTCCTCAAGAAGACCGACGGCCGCGAGGTGGCCGCGGTCTACAAGGACGCCCCGGCCAAGGTGACGACCGAGCAGGCGAACCAGCTGGGCGTCAAGGAGGTCGTCGGCGAGTTCACCACCGGGGGCTTCGCGGCCGACTCCGGCACCAACATCCGCGTCGTCGCGCAGAAGGTGAACGGCGCCATCGTCAAGCCCGGGGAAACCTTCAGCCTCAACGGGTTCACCGGCCCGCGCGGCAAGCCGCAGGGGTACGTCGAGGCCGGCGTCATCGAGAACGGCGCCCCGGCGCGCGAGGTCGGCGGCGGCATCTCGCAGTTCGCGACGACGCTGTACAACGCGTCGTACTTCGCGGGCATGAAGGACGCGGGGCACAAGGAGCACAGCTACTACATCAGCCGCTACCCCGCCGCGCGCGAGGCGACGGTGTTCCAGAACCCCAACGGCGCCAGCGTCATCGACATCAAGTTCACGAACGACTCGCCGTCCGGCATCGCGATCCAGACGATCTGGACGCCGTCGTCGATCACCGTGAAGCTGTGGGGCACCAAGCGCTACACCGTCGAGTCGATCCCGGGCGGCCGGTCCAACCCGACCGACCCGCCGACCAAGCCGGGCCCGGCGGAGAACTGCCACGCGTCCAACGGCGCGCCGGGGTTCACGACGAGCGACACCCGCGTGCTGAAGGACGCCTCCTCGGGGCGCGAGGTCAGCCGCTCGACCCGCAACGTCCGCTACAACCCGCAGCCGAAAATCACCTGCGACCCCTCCTAACGGCCGTTCACGCAACGCGTCCGCGGAGGTACCGTGGGTGTTCATGACGGTGCGCGCGGCGGGCTTCCGGGACGTCCTCGCGGTGGCCGAGTTCCGGGCGCTGTTCTCGGCCCAGCTCGTCTCGGTCACCGGTGACCAGCTGGCCCGGGTCGCGCTGTCGATCCTGGTCTACGACCGGACGAACTCGCCGGGCTGGGCCGCGCTGACCTACGCGCTGACGTTCCTGCCGGACCTCGTGGGCGGGCCGCTGCTGTCCGGGCTGGCCGACCGGCACCCGCCCCGCGCGGTGATGGTCGCCGCCGACGTCCTGCGCGCGGTGGCGGTCGCGGTGATGGCCCTGCCCGGACTGCCGCTGACGGCGGTGGCGGGCCTGCTGATCGGCGTCCAGCTCTTCAACCCCGTATGGAACTCCGCCCGCGCGGCGCTGCTGCCGCAGGTGCTGCCGGGCGAGACGTTCGTGCCCGGGATGGGCCTGCTGATGATGCTGGTGCAGGCGGGCCAGGTCGCCGGGTTCGCCCTCGGCGGGCTCCTGGTGGCGGCCATCGGCACCGGCGGCGCGCTGCTCGCGGACGCGGCGAGCTTCGCGGTCTCGGCGCTGTTCCTGGTCACCGGGGTGCGGTCCCGGCCGCCGCGGGAGTCTTCGGACGTCCGCTGGTGGCAGCACGTGCGGGCGGGATTCACGGTCGTGGCCGGCGACCGGCGGCGGCTCGCGCTGGTCGCGCTCGGGTGCGTGTCGGGCAGTTACATCGCGGGCGAGGCGATCGCGGCGCCGTACGCGGCGGAGCTGGGCGGCGGTGCGGTGGTCGTCGGGCTGTTGCTGGGGGCGTACGCGCTGGGGAACGTCATCGGCATGGCGGCGCTGTCCCGGGTTCCCCCGGACCGGCGTGGCCGGTTGCTCGGGCCACTCGCGGTGCTGGCGTGCGCGGCGTTGCTCGGGTGCGCGTTGCGACCGGACCTCGATGCCACGTTGGCGCTGCTGACGCTGTCCGGGGTGGCCAGTTCGTACAACCTCATCGCGAACACGACGTTCGTGCAGCTGACCCCGGACGCCCAGCGCGCGCAGGCGTTCGGCTTCGCGTTGACGGCGTTGCGGGTGTCGCAGGGCCTCGGCGTGGTGCTCGCCGGGCTCGCGGCCGAACGCGTGGCACCGCACGGGGTCGTCGCCGGGGCGGGCGCGATCGGCGTGGTGGCCGCCTGCGGGGCGGCCTTGCTGTGGCGGCGTGCGCAACCGGAACCCCGGTGACCGGCGGGGTCGCCGGTCACCGGGCACGGTTCAGGACCGCGTCCAGTCGGTCGGGATCTGCCGCGGGGTCCAGTCGGTCGGGCACTGCGGCAGCGGTGACGAGACGCCGGGGCGGGTCCCATCGGTCGGCAGCTCGCGGACGGTCCGGTCGGTGGGCAGTTCGCGCGCGGTCCAGTCGGTCGGCAGCTGCCGCGGGGTCCAGTCCGTCGGGATCGCGCGGGTCCAGTCGGTGGGGAGCTGCCGCGTCCAGTCGGTCGGCCGCTGCGCGCGCCGGCGGGACGGGACGATGGTGGCGTTGGGCAGGAAGTGCGACATGATTTCTCCTGGTTGTGGGGGGATCTTGCACGGTGCGTGACCGGACGGTAGCCCGACCAGCCTAGTGACACACCGCGTTCATTCGATTACAGTGACGATTTCCGCGAGCGAGTTCCGTCCTGAAAAGAAGGGCGTTTCGTGGGATTGTCCGGGTCTCCAGGGCGCAAGCCCAGCTCAGAACGTCCACGATCAGGTATCCGTACGTGGGCGATGTGGAGGCTGGCCACTCCCGTGTTCGGCTACGTCCTCGTCGTCGACGCGCTGGCGCTGGTCGCGGTCCTCGCCACGAGCTCCCTCGTGCCGATCACGACCCAGTCCCTGCTCTGGTGCGGCCTGATCCTGGCCGGCGAGATCGTGCACCTCGAAGCGGCGCAACGCATCGAGCGCATCCGCGAGCTCGCCGCCGACGGCCGGCCGCACATGCACCTGCAGTCGATCTGGATCTTCGCCGGCCTGCTCCTGCTGCCGCCGCCGCTGGCCACGCTCGTCATCGTCGTCAGCTACGCCCATTCCTGGGTTCGCGTGTACAAACGGCGCGGCGTGATTCACCGGAAAGTGTTTTCCGGGGCGACCGTCATTCTCGCTTGTTTCGCCGCCGGCGCCGTGCTGTCCGCCGGCACCGGGCACCTGGCGCCGTACGTGCCGTACCTGGACGGGTTCGGCGGGATGACCGCGCTGCTGCTGTCCGGAGTCGTCTACTTCGGACTCAACTACGTACTGGTGATCCTCGCGATCGTGATGAGCAACCCGGGCCGGCCGCCGCGGCAGGCGTTCGGCAACCCGTCGGACGTGCTGATCGTGCTGGCCGCGGTCGGCGTCGGCTGCGGGATCGCGCTGGTGATGACGGTCCGGCCGTGGCTGCTGCCGGTGCTCATGGTGACACCGGTGGCGCTGCACATCGGCCTGCTGCTGCCGCAGTTCCAGGCGGCCGCGCGCACGGACTCGAAGACCGCGCTGCTCGCCCCGGAGTTCTGGGTCCAGCTGGCGCGCAACGAGCTGGCCCGCGCCGCACAGCTGTCGTCGACGGCGGGCGTGCTGATGATCGACCTCGACCACTTCAAGGCCATCGACGACGGCAACGGCCACCTGGCGGGCGACGAGGTCCTGCGCGCGATCGCGGCGGCGATCCAGAGCTCGGTGCGCGGCGGCGACTACGTCGGCCGGTTCGGCGGCGACGAGTTCGTGGTGCTGCTCCCGGGCGCGACGAGCGCGGAGATCGTGGCCATCGCGGACCGCATCCGCGCGGCGATCGCCCGGATCGAGGTGCCGGTCCCGGTGATCCGCCCGGGCAAACCCGAGGTGATCGACGGCTTGACGGCCTCGATCGGCGCGGCGGTGTACCCGGAGACGGCGACGGAGTACACGATCCTCCTGCAGGCGGCGGACGACGCGGTGTTCGCGGCAAAGGCGGCGGGCCGCGACCGCGTGGTGCTGGCGGGCCCCCACACGGAACTGATCCGCCCCGAGATCCCCGACGTCCTCTGAAAGTCCGTGAATGTCGCATTGAGGGACTCAGAGTCCCTCAATGCGACATTCACGGCTTACGGGAGGGTGGCGAGGGAGGCGTCGAGGGTGGCCGCGGACAGTTCGTTGTCCACCATGTCGCCCGCGAGGTATGCGCCGTACGCCGGGAGGTCCAGGTGCGCGTGCCCGCACAGCGCCGTCAGGATCACCTTCTCCTCTCCGGTTTCCTTGCACCGCAGCGCCTCCTGGATGCAAGCGGCCAAAGCGTGCGTCGGCTCCGGCGCCGGGATGATGCCTTCCGAACGCGCGAAGCGGACGCCCGCCGCGAAGCACTCCTGCTGCCCGATCGCGATCGCCTCGATCAGGCCGAGCTCGTAGATGTGCGAGATCAGCGGCGACATCCCGTGGTAGCGCAGGCCGCCCGCGTGGATCGGGTCCGGGATGAAGTCGTGGCCGAGCGTGTGCATCTTCAGCAACGGCGTGAGCCCGGCGGTGTCGCCGAAGTCGTAGGCGTACTTGCCGCGCGTCAGCGACGGGCACGCGGCCGGCTCGACCGCGCGGATCACCGGGTCCATCCGGCCGGCCAGCTTCTCGCGCAGGAACGGGAACGCGAGCCCGCCGAAGTTCGAGCCGCCGCCGGTGCAGCCGACCAGCACGTCCGGGGTGTCGCCGGCCAGCTCGAACTGCTTCAACGCCTCTTCGCCGATGATCGTCTGGTGCAGCAGCACGTGGTTGAGCACGCTGCCCAGCGCGTACCGCGCGTCCGGGTCCTGCGCCGCCTGCTCGACGGCCTCGCTGATCGCGATGCCGAGGCTGCCCGTCGAGTCCGGGTGCTCCTTGAGGATCGCCCGGCCGGACTCGGTCAGCTCGGACGGGCTCGGGTGGACGGTCGCGCCGAACGTCTCCATCATCAGCTTGCGGTAGGGCTTCTGGTCGTAGGACGCCCGCACCTGCCAGACCTCGCACTCGAGCCCGTACTGGGCGCAGGCGAACGCGAGCGCGCTCCCCCACTGACCGGCGCCGGTCTCGGTGGTCAGCCGGGTGACGCCTTCGGCCGCGTTGTAGAACGCCTGCGGCACAGCGGTGTTCGGCTTGTGCGAGCCGACCGGGCTGACGCCTTCGTACTTGTAGTAGATCCGCGCCGGGGTGCCGAGCGCCTTCTCCAGCCGGCGCGCGCGGTACAGCGGTGACGGCCGCCAGAGCCGGTAGACATCCCGGACTTCCTCCGGGATGTCGACATAGCGATCAGTCGTCACTTCCTGGGCGATGAGCGCCTGCGGGAAGAGCGGGGCCAGGTCGTCCGGGCCGACGGGCTCGCGGGTACCGGGGTGCAGCGGCGGCGGGGGCGGCTCGGGCAGGTCGGGGATGACGTTGTACCACTGGGTGGGGAGATCGGCTTCGTCCAGGACGTACTTGGTCTGTTCAGCCATCGCGCCTCCTTGGTCGGCACCTCAACTTAGGACGCCTCCGGCCGCGGAGCCAGTACGGTGACCGGGTGGGGAACTACGTCGTGCTCGACGCGCCGTCCAACCTCGGCCTGCGGCCGCCGGCCGAGGGTGCGGCGCCCGGCTGCTACAAGACGCCCGGTGTGCTGCGCGACCTCGGCATCCTGGACCGCCTGGGTGCGTCCGACGGCGGTGTCGTGACGCCGGGCCGGTACGTGGGCACGTGGTCGCCGGGCGACGGCGTCCGCAACGCGGCGGCCATCGCGTCCTACACGCGCGCGCTGGCGGCGCGGGTGGCGTCGATCCGGTCGGCGGGCGGCTTCCCGGTGGTCCTGGGCGGCGACTGCTCGATCTCACTGGGCGCGATGCTGGCGCTGCGCCGGTCCGGCCGGTACGGCATCGCGTACCTGGACGGTCACGACGACTTCCGCCACCTGGGCATCACCGACCACGTCGGCGCGGCGGCGGGCGAGGACCTGGCGATCATGACCGGCCGCGGCGCCGGCGACCTCGCCGACACCGGCGGGCCGCGGCCGTACGTCCGCGACGGCGAGGTGCTGGTGCTCGGGGTGCGGACGGCCGAGTCGTCCCAGCTGCGCGCCGCGGGAATCCCCTTCGTCACTTCGGAACGCCTGATGGCGTCCGAGCCGTTGCCGTCCTCGCCGTTCGCCGGCCTGGACGGTTTCTGGATCCACGTGGACATCGACGTCCTCGACCCGGCCTATGTGTCCGCAGTGGACAGTCCCGATCCCGGCGGCCTCGATCCCGGCACGCTGGTTTCCCTGCTGCGACGCCTGCTCGCCCGGTCGGGCGCGGCCGGCTTCGAGCTGACGGTGTTCGACCCCGACCTCGACCCGGACGGCCGCCAGGCCGAGCTGGTCGCCGACGTCCTGGAAAGGTCCCTGCGATGACCGATGTGCGGACGGACCTCCCGGTGTGGCACCCGCCCTCGGGCCGCGGCCCGGGCCTGGTGCTGATCCAGGAGATCTTCGGCCTGGACGACTACTTGCGTTCGGTGGCGGCGGAACTGGCCGCGGCCGGTTGCGTGGTGGCCGTCCCGGAGCTGTTCCGGCGGACGGCGCCCGGCTGGTCGTCCACCCACGACGAGGCGGGAGTGGCGGCGTCGATGGAGGTGGCGTCCACATTCGACCCCGCGCTGGGGCTCTCGGACGTCCTCGCGACGATGGCCCACCTCCGCACGCAGCCCGCCGTCTCCGGCGGTGTGGGGGTGCTGGGGTTCTGCCTGGGCGGGTCGCTGGCGTTCGCGGCGGCGGCCGCGGGCGACCCGGACGTGGCGGTGTCGTTCTACGGCTCGACGGTGCCCGGGCAGATCGCGGACCTGGCGAAGATCACGTGCCCGATCCAGTTCCACTTCGGCGGCCAGGACCCGTTCATCCCGCGCGCGGACGTCGCGGTGGTCGAGGCCGCCGTGGCGGCCCACCCCGACGCGGAGATCCACGTCCAGGAAGCGGCCGGGCACGCGTTCCACAACAACGCGGCCCCGATGTTCCACCACCCCGAGGCGGCCGCCCGAGCCTGGGACCTGACCACCCAGTTCCTGCGACGAAACCTCCGGAGTGCGTGAGGCTCCCGCGTCGTTTACCTTCGTCACCAGCGCATTCGCCGACCTGGGAGGAACCCGCCATGCCCCACGCCGTGGATTTCGCGACCGTGTCGACCGCCGGTCTGGAGTCGTCGCCGGTCGCCGACGCCCTCGCCGGGCTGCGGGCGAACGAGGCACGGTACTTCAAGAACAAGTACGACCACGTCTTCACGACGGAGCCCGCGAGCGACGCCGCGCCGACCATCGGCTGGGTCAGCCGGATCCTCGAGGACGAACGCGGCATCGTCGTTTCGTCGCCCCCGCTCGAGGCCACCGAGTTCCAGGTCGAAGGCATCCGGATGGCGTACGTGTTCTACGAAAGCGGCCTGTCGATCAACGTGATGTACACGATCGAGGACGGCGGGAAACGGGCGGTCGGGTTCAAGCTCTCCGACGGGATGGACGTCCCCGAGGAGCTCGGGGCGTTCAAGTTCGCGCGGCAGAAGTCGAAGCTGGCCGGCACCATCCGCGGCTCCTACTTCGTCATCAAGAACGAGTACTGAGCCCCGGCCAACCGATCAGGAATCGAGAAGCGCCGGTCACCGCCCCGGACCTAGCGTTGCCGGCATGACGAACATCGACTCCATCACCCTCGAGGTCGCCGACGCCGCGGCCGCCCAGCGCTTCTACGCCGCCGCCTTCGGCCTCACCACCCAGCTCCGCTTCCGGGAGGCGCAACAGCCCACCACCGGCTTCCGCGGCTACACCCTCTCCCTCACCGTGGCCCAGCCCGCCGACGTCGACTCGCTCCTCGGCAGCGCCGTCGAAGCCGGGGCCACCACCCTCAAGCCCGCCGCGAAGTCCATGTGGGGCTACGGCGGGGTCGTCCAGGCACCCGATGGCGCCATCTGGAAGGTCGCCACCTCCGCGAAGAAGAACACCGGTCCCGCGACTCGCGCGTTCGACGCCGTCGTGCTGCTGCTCGGCGTCCAGGACGTCGCCGCCAGCAAGAAGTTCTACACCGAGCACGGCTTCACCGTCGGGAAGGCTTTCGGCCGCATGTACGTCGAGTTCGACGCCGGCTCGAACCCCGTCAAGCTCGCGCTGTACCGGCGCAAGGCCCTCGCCAAGGACGCCGGCGTCGCGCCCGAAGGCACCGGGGCGCACCGGATCGCCGTCAACGCCGCCGCGCCGTTCACCGACCCGGACGGGTTCGCCTGGGCGGTCGCCACCACCCAGTCACTCGACGCCTGACAAGAGGTCCGCGACGGCGGCGATCCCCGCTTCGATCGAGCGTTGCGGTGTGTCGCCGAACCCCAGGACGAGCCGCGGGGCCGTCGCGGACGGCGTGCTGTGCATCCGGGCGAGGCCGTAGAGCCCCACGCCACGCTCACCCGCCCGGGCGATCACCTGCTCCTCGTCGGCGCCCGGGGGCAGGTGCAGGATCGCGTGGAACCCCGCCGCCAGCCCGGTGACGCGCAGGCCGGGCGCGTGGGTGGCCAGCGCCGCGACGAGCGTCTCGCGCCGGGCCGCGTACTCGGCGCGGGCGCGGCGCAGGTGCCGGTCGTAGCGCCCGGATTCGATGAGCAGGGCCAGCGCGAGCTGGTCGAGGCCCGGGCTCCCGCGGTCGGTGACGTGCTTGCCGCGCGCCAACGCGGCGAGCAGCCGCGCCGGCGCGACCAGCCAGCCCAGGCGCAACGCCGGCGCCAGCGACTTGCTGACCGTGCCGAGCGACACGACGCGATCGGGGTCGAGGCCCTGCAACGAGCCGACCGGATCGCGGTCGTAGCGGAACTCCGCGTCGTAGTCGTCCTCGATGACGACGCCGTCGTGCCGCCGCGCCCACTCGAGCAGCTCCTGGCGGCGGTGCCCGGCGAGCACCACGCCGGTGGGCCACTGGTGGGCCGGGGTCACGAGCACGGCCCGCGCACCGCTGCGCATCAGCGCGGCGACGTCGACGCCGTCCTCGTCGACCGGGACCGGCACGGCGGTCAGCCCGGCGGCGTGCGCCTGCTCGGTCGTCGACCGGACGATGCCGGGGTCCTCGACGGCGATGGTCGCGACGCCGTCGGCGGCGAGCGCGCGCAGCAGCAGCCCGAGCGCCTGGGCCATGCCGCTGCAGACGACGACCTGGTCGGCCGTCGCCGCGACCGCCCGCACCCGCCGCAGGTAGGCCGCCAGCACCTCCCGCAGCCGCCGGTCGCCGCTCGGGTCGCCGTAGTCGAACGCGCTGTTCGGCGCGGTGCGGCAGACCTCGCGCACGGCCCACGCCCAGTCCTCGCGCGGGGCGAGGCGCAGGTCGGGGACGCCGTGGCGGAAGTCGGCGACCTCGTGCCGGGGCCGCTCCGGCGGGCGGGGCCGCGGTGGCGCGGCCGGCCGGGCGACCGACGCCACGCGCGTCGCCGATCCCGGGCGGCTGGTCAGGTAGCCCTCGGCCTGCAGCTGGGCGTAGCAGTCCTGCACGAGCCCCCGCGACAGGCCGAGGACGCGGCCGAGTTCGCGCGACGACGGCAGCCGCTCCCCGCCCGCCAGGCGGCCGCCGCGGATCGCGTCGCGCAGCTGGTCCTCCAGCTGCGAACGGAGGCCCGCGCCGCTCTCGCGGTCGATCGTGAACAACAGCTCCGGCCCCAAACCGGCCCACTCCACAGCCATGGAACTGGACCTTACCGGTGACCCAGTTCCCTTCTAACGTTCTTGTCATGACCGCTGACCTGCAAATCCGGCCCAGGCTGGTATCCCGCGCCCTGCTCATCCGCTTCGTCTCGATCTTCGGGTCGTCGATCGGCTTCTACCTGCCGCTTTCGGTGGTGCCGCTGTTCGCGAAGCAGTCGGGATCCGACAGCGGCGCCGGGCTGGCGACGGTCGCGCTGCTGCTCGCCACCGTGGCCGCCGAGCTGGTGACGCCGCGGCTGGTCGCCCGGGTCGGCTACCGGTGGGCGCTGGCCACCGGGCTGGTGCTGCTCGGCGCGCCGACGCTGCTGCTCACGGTCAGCTCGAACGTGTGGGTGATCATCGGGGTCAGCGTGGTGCGCGGGATCGGGTTCGCGATCGCCGTGGTCGCCGGGGGCGCGGTCACCGCCCTGCTGATCCCGGCGGACCGGCGCGGCGAGGGCCTCGCGCTCGTCGGGATCGTCGGCGGGATCCCGGGCCTGCTGGCGCTGCCGGCCGGCGTGTGGGCGGCGGCGCACTGGGGCTTCACCCCGGTGTTCGTGGCGACGGCGGTGGCCACCCTGCTCGCGCTGCTGTCGGTGCCCGGCCTGCCGCGCTACGACGCGACGCCGAAGGAAGACGGCGGCCACGGCGTGCTGGCCGGCCTGCGCAACCCGGTGCTGACCCGCCCGGCGACGATCTTCGCGGTGGCGGCCGCCGCGGTCGGCGTCCTGGTGACCTTCCTCCCGCTCGCCGCGTCGGACCAGCCGGCCTGGGTCGCCGCGAGCGCGTTGCTCGCCCAGCCCGCGGCGGCGACCGCCGCCCGCTGGGTCGCCGGCCGGGTCGGCGACCGCCACGGCCCGGGTCTCCTGCTGGTGCCGGGTGTGGCGCTTTCGGCGGTGGGCATGGCGGCCATCGCGTTCACGAGCACGCCGGCACTGGTGATCGGCGGCGCGGTCGTGCTCGGCGCCGGGTTCGGCGCGCTGCAGAACGCGACGCTGACGCTGATGTACGCCCGCGTGCCGGCCGGCGGCGAGAGCGCGGTGAGCGCGATCTGGAACGCGGCGTACGACCTCGGCATGGCCGCGGGCGCGCTCGGCGCGGGCCTGCTGATCGGCTCGCTGGGCTACCCGGTGACGTTCGCCTTGGCGGCCGTGGTGATCATCCCGGCGCTCGCGCTGGTCCGCCGCGACCGCCGCCCCTGACCGGCGGCCGCCGCGACGGTCTCCCCACGACGCGGCGGCCGCCTTCCAGCGGTCCTCAGGTGATCGGCGCTGGTGCTCGTCACAGGGTTCGGCAGCTCGATCACGGTGCCGTGGCCCCGCCGAACCTCACCGACCCCGGGCGCCGGCTCTACGAGTGGATGCGGCCGGAGTGACGCCGATCGGCGACCCGGCGCCGGAGTCGGCAGACTGGTCGGCGTGCCGGAACTGCCCGAAGTGGAGCTCGCCCGCCAGGTCCTCGCCGAGGCGCTCGGCCGGAAGATCCGGGACGTCGACGACCACGACGACTGGGTCTGCCGCCCACACGCGCCTGGGGACCTCGCCGCCGCGTTGCGGGGCGGCCGGCTCACCGAGGCGCACCGGCGGGGCAAGACGCTCTGGTGCGAAACGGAAAACGGCGACGGGCGGCCCGGCCCGAACCTCGGCCTGCACCTCGGGATGGCCGGGCAGCTGCGGTTCGGCGACCGGAGCGGGCCGCCCGGGCGGTCTCGTGACCGGGCGGAAAAGCCCGAGTGGTTCCGGTTCGGGATCACCTTCGCCGACGGCGAACGGCTGCGGCTGTTCGACACGCGCCGGCTCAGCCGGGTGCGGCTCGACCCCGACCTCGACGCGCTGGGCCCGGACGCCGGCGAGGTGTCGCGCGCGGACTTCCGCGCGCGGGTCGGCCGCGGCCGGGCGCCGGTGAAGGCGCGGCTGCTCGACCAGTCCGTGCTGGCCGGGATCGGCAACCTGCTGGCCGACGAGACCCTCTGGCAGGCGGCGGTGAGCCCGGCGCTCCCGGTGAACGAGCTGAGCGACGACGACCTGACGAACCTCCACAAGGCACTCCGGACGGCGTTGCGCGCGGCGATCAGGCACGGCGGCGTCCACACGGGCGAGATCATCGGCCACCGCCGCGCCGGCGACCACTGTCCCCGCTGCGGCGCGGAGATGGCGCACAGCACCGTCGGCGGCCGGTCGACCTGGTGGTGCGCGAAGGAACAGGCTTAGCGCGGCCCGAGCCCGGTGCGGCCGTCGAGCAGCTCGCGGACGACGTCCAGGTGCCCGGCGTGCCGGGCCGTCTCCTCGATCACGTGCAGGACCACCCCGCGCAGGTCGGCGATGTCGTCCGCGAGCGGTGTGGGGTGACGCAGCTCCGGCACCGCCGAAAGGGGTGTCGCGGCGAAGATCTCGTCGGACCGGCGGCACTGCTCGCGGTAGAACGCGAAGACGACGTCCGGGGACCGGGGCGTGGTCAGCGGCTCGGGTCCGGCCGGCCACGCGACGGGGTCCGCCGTCCCGGTGACGATCTCCTGGAACCAGTGCCGCTCGGCGTACCCGAGGTGTTCGACCATGCCGAGCGGGGTCCAGCCGCTCGGCAGGACCGGGGTCGCCAGTGCCTCCTCGCCGAGCCCGTCGAGGATCGCCAGGACGCTTTCGCGCCGGGCGTGCAGGAAGGACAGCAGCGTGCTCTTCTCGTCGGCCACGACCGCGGACCCTAACGGGCAGCAGCGCACCTTGGCGGGCGGTTTTTGTCGGTGGCGTTCGGTAGCGTCGGAGACATGGCAACACTGGTCACCTTTCACGCCCACCCGGACGACGAATGCCTGCGCACCGCCGGGGTGATGGCCAAGGCCGTCGCCGACGGGCACCGCGTCGTGCTCGTCGTCGCCACCCGCGGCGAGGTCGGCGAGGTCCCCGAGGGCTTTCTCGCCGAGGGCGAACAATTGTGGGAGCGGCGCGTGCGGGAGTCGCACGCGGCCGCGGAGATCCTCGGGGTCGGCCGCGTCGAGTTCCTCGGCTACCGCGACTCCGGCATGATGGGCGAGCCGACGAACGACGACCCGGCGTGCTTCTGGCGGGCGGACGTCGAAAAGGCGGCCGAGCAGCTGGCGGCGATCCTGCGCGAGGAGTCGGCGGACGTCCTGACGGTCTACGACGACAACGGCGACTACGGCCACCCGGACCACATCCAGGTGCACCGGGTCGGCCTCCGCGCGGCGGAGCTGGCGGGCACGGCGCGCGTGTTCCAGGCGACGTTCAACCGCGAGTTCATGCAGCGCGGCTTCGAAGCGGCGGTGGAGCAGGGGCTGATGCCCCCGGAGGCGGCGCCGACGCCGCCGGAGAACGTGGAGTTCGGCAAACCGGAGGCCGAGATCACGGCGGCGGTCGACGTGGCGAAGTACGTGGGGGTGAAACGCGCGGCGATGCGGGCCCACCCCAGCCAGATCAGCGAGGACATGTTCATGCTGGCCATGCCGGACGACGCGTTCGCGTTCGCCTTCGGGACGGAGTGGTTCATCCGGGTCGGGCAGGGGCCGGGGATCACGGAGACGGACTTGATGGCGGGGCTGTAGGGGCCGGGCAGCGTGCTCGGCTGGCCGACCTCCCACGGGCGTCGTCAGTCGAGCGCCGCGGTCACCTCCAGCTCCACCAGCTGGCCCGCGTACCCCAGCTGAGCCACCCCCACCAGCGTGCTCGCCGAGGTGAACGCCGCCCCGATCGCCGACTCCGTCAACCGGTCCCACACCGCCGACAGCACCGAACGGTCCTTCGTCACCACGTAGATCACCGTCCGCACCACGTCCGCCGGTGTCGCCCCCGCGAAAGCCAACGCCGCCGCCGTGTTGGACACCACCTGGTCGACCTGGGGCAGGAGTCCCTCGACCACCGACCCGTCGGCCGTCACCGGGCACTGGCCGGCCAGGTACACCGTCCGGGTCGAAGCGGCCAGCGTCACGTGGTGGTAGCCCGGCGGCGTGTGCAGCCCGGGCGGGTTCTGCCGTTCAATGGTCACCACCGCATCATCACCGGGTGCGCAAGCGAAAACCCAGGGAGGCCACGTGCGCAGGACCATCGACTGGGCCGACGGCGCCATCGTCATCATCGACCAGACCGCCCTGCCCGCCGAGTACCGGCTGCTGCACCTGCGCACCGTCGGTGAGCTCGTCGACGCCATCAAGCGCCTCGCCGTCCGCGGGGCGCCCGCCCTCGGCGCCGCCGGGGCCCTCGGGGTCGCCCTCGCCGCCCGGACCAGCGAAAACGTCGAAACCGACGCCGAACTGATCGCCACCGCGCGCCCCACCGCCGTCAACCTCGCCTGGGGTGTCGAGCGCGCGGTGAAGAAGCTCCCCCAGGGCGCGGACGCCGTCCTCGAAGAAGCCCTGGCGCTGCTCGCCGAAGACGAAGAGCTCAACAAGACCGCCTCGAAGCACGCCGCCGAGATCGTGCTCGCCGAATGCCCGCGCCGGCCGTTGCGGCTGCTCAGCCACTGCAACGCCGGGCGCCTCGCGACCGTCGGCTGGGGCAGCGCCCTCGGCGTCGTCTGGCACCTGCACGCACGCGGGCTCGTCGAAGGCGTCCTCGTCGACGAGACGCGTCCGCTCCTCCAAGGCGCCCGGCTGACGGCGTGGGAGCTCGCGCAGGCGAAGGTCCCCTACCGCGTCCAACCCGATTCGGCCGCCGCCGCCGCGATGGCGCGCGGGATGGTCGACTGCGTGCTCGTCGGCGCCGACCGGATCGCCGCGAACGGCGACGTCGCGAACAAGATCGGCACCTACGGCCTGGCGATCGCGGCGAAGCACCACGGTGTGCCGTTCGTCGTGGTCGCCCCCTCGTCCACAGTGGACCGGACGCTCGCCGGCGGCGCGGGCATCGCCATCGAGGAGCGCGACGCCCGCGAGCTCACCGAATACGCCGGGGTGCCGGTCACCCCGCCGGACGCGAACGTCTTCAACCCCGCGTTCGACGTGACCCCGCACGAGCTCATCACGGCCGTGGTCACCGAGCACGGCCGCTTCGAACCCTAGGGTCGCGGGCCGATCTCGCGGCCGCCGTCGGTCACCGTGATCGCCATCGCCGGGCACGAGTCCGCCGCGTCCAGCACCGTCTCGTCCGCGTCGACGTCCGAAACGACCGTCTGCGCCACCGCGCCGTCGAGGACGAACACCTCGGGCATCAGCGAGGCGCACATCCCCGATCCGATGCAGGTGTGTTCATCGACTTCCACGTGCCAGCTCATGGTCACCTTCCGTGTCACCAGCCGATCGGCATCGACCGCGGTCCGCGGACGAGCATCTGCGTCTTCCACACGATATCGCCGGCCAGGTGCAGCCCCGGCAGCTCGGTGACCAACGCGCGCAGCGCCTCCTGCAGCTCGAGCCGGGCCAGCGGCGCGCCCAGGCAGTGGTGGACGCCGTGGCCGAAGCCGAGGTGGTGGTTGTCCTCGCGGTCGAACCGCAGTCCCTCGGCGTCGTCGAACCGCAGCCGGTCGCGGTTGGCCGCCCCGATGGCCACCAGCACCGGCTCCCCCGCCTTCACGAGCACGCCGCCGACCTCGACGTCTTCGGTGGCGTAGCGCGCGAAGCCGGCGCCGGCGCCCAGCGGCACGAACCGCAGCAGCTCCTCGACGGCGGCCGGGATCAGGTCCGGGTCGGCGACCAGCCGCTCCCACTGCCCGGGCTGGTCCAGCAGCGCGTAGACGAAGTTGGGGATCTGGCTCGCGGTGGTCTCGTGCCCGGCGACGAGGATGCCGACGCACAGGTCGACCAGCTCCAGCTCGGTCAGCCGGTCGCGCGTGTCGCGCGCCTCGATCAACGCCGTCATCAGGTCGTCCTGGGGCCGCGACCGGTGCTCGGCGATCAGCCCGCGCATGTAGTCGCGCAGCTCTGCGCGGTTGCGCTCGAACTCCTCGGGCGTCAGGCCGCTGGTCGACAGCGCGGCGTCGCTCC
This sequence comes from Amycolatopsis sp. cmx-4-37, assembly GCA_049998055.1. Lineage (GTDB taxonomy): Bacteria > Actinomycetota > Actinomycetes > Mycobacteriales > Pseudonocardiaceae > Amycolatopsis. The sequence continues at coordinate 114,789 of JAEBEK010000024.1, forward strand.
AGACGCGGAACTTCGGCCGGTCGGCGACCGGGACGCCGAGCAGTTCGCAGATCACCGCGACCGGAATGGGCAGCGCGTAAAGGTCGACGAGGTCGGCGGGCGGGCCGGCGGCCTTCATGTCGGCGATCAGCCCGGCCGCCAGGGAAACGACGCGCGGGCGCAGCAGCTCGACGCGCCGCATGGTGAAGGCCTTCGCCACCAGCGTCCGCAGCCGCGTGTGGTCCGGCGGGTCCATCTGCAGGATGCCGCCGTCGCGCTGGACGGGCGAGCGGCGCGGCGCGTCCTTCTCCTTTTCCATCGCCCGCGAGAACCGCCGGTCGCCGAGCACCAGGCGGGCGTCGGCGTAGCGGGTGGCCAGCCACGCGGGCTCCCCGTAGGTCATCTTGACCCGGACCAGGCCCTCGGCTTCGCGCGCGGCCGCGTAGGCCTCGTTGAGGTCGAGCCCCGCCTCCTCGTTGAAGGGGTACGAGAGCGGCTCGGTGTGGACGACTGTCATGCGGGATCCCCTCGCTCCGATTGTAAGCAGCTGCTTACAACGCTACACAGTTTCTCTCCACCTGTCACGGTCCGCCATTGCTCAGTCACGGACCACTAGGTTACGGTGACCTAGGTGTGGATCGAGATCCTCTTGCTGTCGAAGCTGGCCCGCGAGCCGATGCACGGCTACGAACTGCGCAAGGCCGTGGAGGGCTCGACGGGCCACACCTTGTCGAACAACTCGCTCTACCCGACGCTGCGGCGCTTCGTCGACGCGGGCGCGGTGAGCCGCAGCGCGGAGGAGCAGGAGGCCAAACCGCCGCGGCACGTCTACACGATCACCGACGTCGGGCGGGAGCTGCTGCGCGACCTGCTCGCGGACTTCCCCGGCGAGCTGGCGCTGAACGAATCGGAGTTCCTGGCCAGGGTCGGGAACTTCGCCCGGCTGAGCCGGGACGAACGCGCCCGCGTGCTCGACGTCCGCAAGCAGGCGCTGCTCGCCGAACAGGCCCGGGTCGCCGGGCTCGCCGCCGGGCAGGCCGACCCGTGGGGCCGCGCGGCGCTGCACCACGTGCTCGGGAAGTTCGACGCCGAGCTCCGCTGGCTCGCCGACCTCGAAACCGAACTGAGGAGAGACGCATGACCACCACCGAAGAGACGCCTCGCCTCCCCTTCGCCCGGGCGAACGCGCTCACCATCGCGCCGGACTACGAATCCCTTCGCCGGCAGGCCCCGATCAGCCGGGTGCTCACCCCGGCCGGCGACCCGGCGTGGCTGGTGACGTCGTACGAAGAGGCCAAGGAGATCTTCCGCGACAAGCGCTTCGGCCGCTCGCACCCCGCGCCCGAGCAAGCTTCGCGGATCTCGAACGCCGCGATCCAGGACGGCCCGAGCGGCGACTTCGAAACCGAAGAAACCGAGCACAAGCGGATGCGCCGGATGCTCGCACCCGCGTTCTCCGCGCCGCGGATGCGCGCCCTCGGCGACCGGATCGCCGAGCTGACCGACCGGTGCCTGGACGACTTGCAGGCCGCGCACGACGCCGCGCCGGGCGAGCCGGTCGACCTGACCGACTTCCTCGCGTTCCCCCTGCCGGTGCTGGTGATCTGCGAGCTGCTCGGCGTGCCCTACGCCGATCGCGAGAAGTTCCGCGGCCTGTCCGAGCGGATCGCGATGATGGACGGCGGTGCGGACGCGCAGGCGGCCATGACCGAGTTCAAGGCCTACATGACGGAACTGGCCGACGCGAAGCGTGCGGACCCGCGGCCGGACGTCATCTCCGACATGGTCGCGGTCCAGGCCGACGACCCGACGTTCACCGACGACGACCTCGCCCGCATGGGCGCCGGCCTGCTGTTCGCCGGCCACGAGACGACGTCCACCCGGATCGCGATGGGCACGTTGTTCCTGCTCAGCGACACCGCCCGCCGCGACCGCTTCGCCGCCGACCCCGACGGCGAGGTCAATCAGACGATCGAGGAGATCCTGCGGCTGACGGCGACCAGCGGCACCGGCCTGCTGCGCTACGCCCACGAAGACGTCGAGGTCGCCGGGACCCGGATCATGCGCGGCGACGCCGTGCTCATCTCCAGCGACGCGGCCAACCGCGACGCGTCGGTGTTCGAGGACCCGGACGAGTTCGACCCGGCCAGGACGCCGAACGTCCACCTCGCGTTCGGCACCGGCGCGCACGTCTGCATCGGCGCCAACCTCGCGCGCACCGAGCTGCGGACGGTGTTCCCCAAGCTGTTCTCCCGGTTCCCCGGCCTGCGGCTGGCGGCCGGGATCGACGAGATCCCGGTCCGCGTCAACCGCGTCGCCGGCGGGGTCGACGCCGTGCCCGTGACCTGGTGAGGAGGAGCCGATGAAGATCACCGCGGACACGGACAGCTGTGTCTCGTCCGGACAGTGCGTCCTGCTCGCGCCGGGGACGTTCGACCAGGACGAGGAGCTCGGCACCGTCGTCCTCCTCGCCGAGGAGCCGGCGGACGGCGAGGAGGACGCGGTCCGGCAGGCCGAGCTGACCTGCCCGGCCGCCGCGATCCGGCTCACCGGGTAGGGAGCGCGTCCGGTTTGCCGGTTAGCCTGCTCGGATGGCAACACAGCCGGGACAGGCCGGCCGGCGCCGCGACGCGGCCGCGACGCGGCGGGCATTGCTGGACGCCGCCGCGAAGCTGTTCGCCGAGCGCGGCTTCGACCGGACGACCGTGCGCGACATCGCCGGCCAGGCCGGGGTCAACCAGGCGCTGCTGTTCCGCTACTTCGGCAGCAAAGAGGCGCTGTTCGAAGCGGTCATCGCACGCAACGGGCGCGAGCAGCTGGCCGCCACCCCACCTGAGCGGCTCTTCAGCGCCTCCCTGCGCGGCATGCTCGCGCCGGAGGGTGTGCGGAACCGGACGCTGGAGACGTACTTGCGCTCGTCGGGCAGCGACGGCGTCGCGGCCGCGATCCGGCAGGAGATCGGCGAGGAGTACGCGCAGGTCCTGGCCACCCTGACCGACGCCCCGGACGCCGAGCTGCGCGCCGACCTCGCGCTCGCCTGGCTCATGGGCATCGCGCTGGTCCGCGAAATCTCCGGCAAGGAGCCGCTGGCCAGCGCCGACCCCGACGAGGTCTGCCGCCTGGTCCTCGCCGCGACGCGGACGCTGCTGGAGCGCAGCGAATGACTGCAGGACCGGTCGTGAGTGAGAAACAGGGTTAGAACACTGTTTCTCACTCACGACCGTGCTGCGGGAGACCGCTTTGTCCCACCCCGGTTCCCGTGATCGTTGGAGATGCCCCATGGAAGAGCGTTGCCCCGTCGCCCTGGACCCGGCCGGGACCGACATCCACGGCGAGGCCGCGCGGATCCGCGCGCACGGCCCGGTGGCGAAGATCGAGCTGCCCGGCGGGGTGCCCGCCTGGTCGGTCACCGGCTACGCGGAGGCGCGGCAGGTGCTCGGCGACCACCGCTTCTCGAAGGACCCGCGCAAGCACTGGGTCGACTTCGTGGAAGGCCGCATCGGCGAGGACTTCCCGCTGATCGGCTGGGTCCTCATGGACAACCTGACGACCTCGCACGGCAGCGACCACACGCGGCTGCGCAAGCCGTGCGCGCAGGCGTTCACCCCGCGCCGCGTGGAAGCCCTGCGCCCCAACGTGGAGAGCGTCGCGGCCAAGCTGCTGGACGAGCTGTCCGCGCTGCCGCCGGGTGAGCCCGTCGACCTCAAGGACCGCTTCGCCCACCCGCTGCCGGCGTCGGTCATCTGCGACCTGTTCGGCATCCCCGAGGAGTTCCGCCGCGACTTCCTGCGCGGCGGCGAGATCAACGCCGACACGACCACCAGCCCCGAGGAGGCCGCCGCGAACTTCGAGCGGTGGCACCAGGAGATGCTGGACTTCGTCGAGTCGAAGCGGCGCGAACCGGCCGACGACCTGACGTCGGACCTGGTCCGCGCCAGCGACTCGGGCGCCGGGCTGACGGACGACGAGATGGTCGGCACCCTGCACATCATGCTCGCCACCGGCACCGAGCCGGTGAAGAACCTGATCGCGAACGCCGTCCTGCTGCTGCTCACCCACCCCGACCAGCTCGAACTGGTGAAGTCCGGGGCGCGCACGTGGAGCGACGTGCTCGACGAGACGCTGCGGGTGCAGGCGCCGGTCGCGCACCTGCCGTTCCGCTTCGCGGTCGAGGACGTCGAGCTCGGCGGCGTGACCATCGCCAAGGGCGACCCGGTCCTCATGCACTTCGCCGCCATCGGGCGCGACCCGCAGGTGCACGAGCACGCCGACGTCTTCGACATCGCCCGCCCGGACAAGGAGAACCTGTCCTTCGGGCAGGGCATCTACCGTTGCATCGGCCGCCCGCTCGCCCTGCTGGAGGCCGAAACCGCGCTGGCGGCGCTGTTCGAGCGGTTCCCCGACCTGACCCTGGCCGTGCCCGCGGAGGAGCTGACGCCGCAGGTCACCTTCATCATGAACGGCATCGGTTCCCTGCCCGTGCACCTGAAGACGCCCGGCCCGGCCGGCGCGTGAACGGGACCGCGAGAAAGGGCACAGTGCGATGAAAGCAGCAGTCGTCCCGGCGGCCCGTGCCCGCTGGGAGCTCCGGGACGTCGCGACGCCGTCGGCCGGGCCGGGCGAGGTGCTGGTCCGCGTGCGGGCGTGCGGCGTGTGCCACAACGACGTCTTCCTGACCGACGGCACCTTCCCCTTCCCTTCGTTCGACCCGGTGATCGTCGGGCACGAAGCGGCGGGCGAGGTCGTCGAGGTGGGGGCGGGTGTCACGATCCGGCGGACCGGCGACCGCGTCGGCACCACCTGGGTGCAGGGCACCTGCGGGCAGTGCGGCTACTGCAAGCTGAACCTGCCGCTGACCGGCCAGTCAGGGATGAACTGCGCCGCGCCCCGGATGAGCGGGCTAACCGTCCAAGGTGGACACGCGCAGTACGTCGCGGTGCCGGCCGAAAGCACGGTGCTGCTGCCCGAGGGCCTGAGCTACCAGGCGGCCGCGCCGATGCTGTGCGCCGGCTACACGTCGTGGAGCGCGCTGCGCGCCGCCGACCCGAAGCCGGGCGAGCGGGTCGCCGTCCTCGGCGTCGGCGGGCTCGGGCATCTGGCGCTGCAGTTCGCGAACGCGTGCGGCTTCGAGACCGTCGCGATCACGCGGTCGCCGGAGAAGCACGACCTGATCCGGGAACTGGGCACCGAGCACGTCGTCGCCGACGGCGCCGGGCTGAGCGAGATCGGCGGCGCGGACGTCGTGCTGGTGACCGGGACGTCCTACCGCGCGGCCACCGACGCGCTCGCCGGGCTGCGCGTGAACGGGCGGCTCGTGCTGGCCACGATCGACCCCGAGGGCTCGTTCGAAATCGGGCCCACGAGCCCGGTCTGGGCGCAGCGCCAAAGCATCATCGGCGCGACGCACAACGGGCTCGAGCAGCTGACCGAAGCCCTGCGGTTCGCCGCGGACGGCCGCGTCACCCCGATCATCGAGGAGTTCGACGCCGCGGAGGTCGCCGAGGCCCTCGCCCGGGTCGGCAAGGGCGACGTGCGGTTCCGCGCCGTCGTCAACTACTAGCGCCGGGAGGGGCTGGCGTGACCGTCATCAGCCTGTGGGTGCCGATTTACCCGATCATGCCCGACTACCTGCAGCAGATGCGGGAGCTGGCCGCGCGGTTCGGCGAGGCGCACCCGGAGTACCGGGTGGAGGTCGAGGGGTTCGGGTACCTCGAGCTGCCCGGCGAGATCCACCGGGCCGCGCTCGAGGGCACCGCGCCGACCATCGCGCAGTACTTCTACACCTCCGCCCAGGAGGCCAAGGACACCCGGACCGCCGACGGGCGCCCGCTGTTCACCTCGGTGGAACGGGCGATCGGCGGCCGCGCCGAGATCCTCGGCGAGCGGGTGGTGCTCGGCGACATCGTCCCGGGTGTCCGGGGGTACTACCGCTACCACGGCGCCGTCGCCGCGCAGCCGCTGCTGACGTCGACGACGTTGCTGTACGCCAACACCACGCTGCTGGCGCGGGCCGGGGTCCACGAGATCCCGCGGACGTGGGCCGAGGTCGAAGCCGCGTGCGAGGCGGTCGGCCGGCTGCGGGGTGCCGGGCCTTCGCACAGCATCACGTGGCCGAACCACGGCTGGATGTTCCAGCAGTCGGTGGCCCAGCAGGGCGGGTTCCTCGTCGACCACGAGAACGGCCGCGCGGGCCGCGCCCAGAAGGTCGACCTGGCTTCGCCGGAGGCGCTCGCGTACGCCGAGTGGTGGCGCCGGCTGCACCGCGACGGCCACTACTGGTACCTGCACAACGGCGACGCCGTCGACTGGGACGGCAACTTCCGGACGTTCGCCGAAGGACAGGCCGCGCTGACGCTCACGTCGTCGGTCGAGGTCGACCGGATGGTCCAGGCCGGCCGCGACGGCGGGTTCACCGTGCGCGCCGCGCGGATGCCCCACAACCAGGACGTCCGCCGCGCGGGCAACGTGATCGGCGGCGACGCTCTCTGGCTGTCCGAAGGGCTCGACGAGCACACCCGCGACGGGGCACTGGCGTTCATGCAGTTCCTCTGCCGCCCGGAGCACGCGGCCGCCCGCCACAAGGCGACCAACTTCGTCCCGATCACGACGCCGGCGGTGCAGCGGCTGGCGGCCGAAGGCTGGTACGAACGGAACCCGGACTTCCTGGTGGCGCTGGAGCAGATCGCGACGACGACCGGCTCGCCGGCGGCGCGCGGGGCCCTCGTCGGCGAGCTGGCGCACATCCAGGAGATCTCGGCCCGGGCCATGCACGACGTCCTGGTGTCCGGAGTGGACGTCAAGACGCGCTTCACGGAGGCGACGGCCGAGGCGCAGGCCCGGCTGGACCACTACAACGCCTACTGCCGCGGCGAGGTGCCGCGCGGTCCCGTCCACGTCGGCTGACGCACAGCGAAAAGGGGGCCTTTCGTCCGATGTGGACGGAAGGCCCCTTTCGCTTGCCGGGACTTAGAGCGGCGCGTCCGGCCGCGTGACGGTCTCGCCGAGGACCTCGACGAACCGCTCGACCATCGCCGCGACCGAGGCTTCCTCGAACAGGTTCGTGTTGTACTGGATGCCGGCCACGATCTCGCCCGACGGGTCCAGGTTGAGCGTCCACAGTGCACCGTTGGGCACGTCCGAACCGACCGGCTGCGAGAGCAGGCGGCGGCGGACCTCCGAGAACTCGAGGTCGCCGACCAGCTCGCCGTCGAGCAGGAACGGGAACGGGAACACCTGGAACACCACCGCCGCGCGGCGGTCTTCCAGCGTGCGCGCCATCATGTCCGGGGCCTGCGCCACGATCTGGCCGAACGGGATGTCGTGCGAGTACGACTGCAGGCACGAGCGCCGGACGCGGGTGGCGACCTCGCGGAACGTCGTGGCCCCGGCGAGGTCCGTGCGCAGCGGCAGGTAGTTGAAGAACGGCCCGACCGTCAGCTGGAACTGCTCGTGCCCGCGGCCGGGGGTGAACGTCGGCACCGTGACGTCGGTTTCGCCGGTCGTGCGGTGCACCAGCACCTCGAACGCGGCCAGCAGCACCATGAACGGCGTCGCGCGCATCGCCGACGCCAGCTCCAGCGCCGGCTTCACCCGCTCCGCGCCGATCTGGAACCGGTAGACGCCGCTGGACTCCGGGATGCCCGCGGACTTGGGCAGGTCGGTCGGCACCGAGTACACCTGCGCGCCGTCCAGGGTCTTGCGCCAGAATTCGCGGGACCGGTCGAGCTCCGGGCCCGCCACGTTTTCGGCCTGCCATTCGGCGAATTCGCGGTACTGGCGGGGATCCGGCAGCTCGCCGAGGTCGAAGCCGCGGCGGGCCGCGTAGCGCGTCGCGAGGTCGCGGATGACGAGCCGGACCGACCAGCCGTCGGCCGCGGTGTGGTGCACGATCAGCACCAGCACCGAGTCCTTGTCGTCGAACCGGCCGAGCACCGCGCGCACCAGCGGCGGGTCGGGGTGGATTTCGCCGGACTCCACCTCGATGATCAGCTCCTCGACCCGGCGGTCGCGGTCGGCGTCGGCGGGGCCGAGCTCGCGCACCTCGACGTGCGGCACGCTCGCCGGGAGGATCTTCTGGTGGCGGTCCGGCTCGTCGCGCACGATCAGCGTCCGCAGGGCCTCGTGCCGCTCGACGACGTCGAACAGCGCGCCTCGCAAGGCGTCGACGTCGACCTCGCCGCGCAGGCGCCAGCCGTGCACGATGTGGAACCGGGGCCCGAACGGCCCGTCGTCGTCCCCGAGGTCGAAGCCGCAGAGGAACTCTTGGTTCGCCGACAGCGGCGCCCGCGCCACCGGGCCGTCGGAAATACTCACGTCGCAGCCTCCTCGGGGGACCGATATCGGGGAAACGCTAACGAAAGCTCTTGCCGCGGCGAGTCTCGCGCCGTGCGGAAAGCGGGCCCGCACTCGGTGAGACGCACCGGGGCAAGCCGCTGTGTGACGCTCGACCGCGTGGTGACGAACCGACCCAGACAAGGAGCCTCTTGGCGATGACGACGGTCAAGGACGTTACCGGGGCCGATTTTCCGCTGCCGCCCGAGCCCGGCCTGACGCCGGCCGAGGTGATCGCGCGGGCCGAGGCGATCGGGCCGACGCTGGTCGCCCGTCAGGCGGAGACCGAGCAGCGGACCTTCTACGCCGAAGACACCCACAAGGAGTTCGAGAAGGCGGGGTTCTACCGCCTCCTCACCCCGCGGCGCTACGGCGGCTACGAATTCGGCATCGACACCTTCCTGCGCGTCACCACGGCGCTGGCCCGCGGCTGCCCGTCGACCGCGTGGATGTTCTGCCTCGGCGCGACGCACTCGCTGCAGGCGGCCACGCTCTTCGGCGCCCGCGCGCAGGCGGAGCTGTTCAAGGAAGGCGACTTCATCGCCCCCGCCACGATCGTGCCGAGCGGGACCGCGGAGTCCACTCCGGACGGTGACTGGATCATCGACGGCACCTGGCACTACTGCTCGGGTTCGCCGTACGCCACGCACTTCATCGGCCACACCCTGATCGACGGCGCAGACAGCGCAGCCGGCGAGAAGATCCCCATGCTGTTCGTCGTCCCGCGGGAGCAGTGGCGGCGGCTGGACAACTGGGGCGGGCAGCTCGGCCTCAAGGGCAGCGGCTCGCACAGCATCGTGATCGAGCGGGCCCGCGTGCCGGCGCACCTGACGCTGCCGGGCACGCACATGAGCGAGATCGACGTCACCAAGGGCACGCCCGGCTACGCCCTGCACGGCAACGGGGAGTACGGCGGCGGGCAGCTGAGCTTCATGCTGCTGGAGGTCGCGTGCCTGGCGGTCGGGATCGCGCAGGGCGCGCTCGACGCGTACGAGGAGCTCATGCGCACGCGGCTGACGCTGTTCCCGCCGGTCGTCCCGCGCCACGAGCACCCGGACTACCGGTTCTGGTACGGCGAAGCGGCCGGCATGATCGCCACCGCCGAAGCCGCGGTGCGGCAGGCGACCCGGACCTGGCAGGAGATCTGCGCCGAGGGGCCGTCGGCCTTCAGCCAGGAGAACGACCTGCGGCTGGCCACGATCTGCCGCGAGGTGATCCGGCTGAGCTGGCACGCGGTCGAGCGGAACCTGTTCCCCACCGCGGGGTCCAGCGCGGTGCACCAGGGCGAGCGGATCGAGCGCGTGTGGCGCGACCTCTCGACGTTGCAGAGCCACGCCGGGATCGGGGTGCTGCTCGCCACGGTGACCACGCGGAGCCTGGCCCAGGCCCACTTCGAAGACGCCGCCTGACCCGGTCGTGAGTGAGAAACAGTGTTCTAACCCTGTTTCCCACTCACGACCCGCCGGACCCGAGGAGTCTCCCCATGCCCGTCAGCCAGCCCGGCGACGCCGCGTACGAGCGCGCCACGCGGGTGTTCAACCTGATCGCGCCGGTGGCGCCGGCCGCGGCCGCGGAGGTCCGGACCGTCGACGACGTCCGGGCCGCGCTGGCGCACGCCCGCGCGGCCGGGCTCACGGTCCGCGTCATCGCCACCGGGCACGCCTCGGCGACGGCGGGCCCGATGCCCGGCGCGCTCCTGCTGCGCACCCTGCCGGACGGCCCGGTCGAGCTGGACCTGGAGACGCGGCGCGTCCGGATCCCGGCCGGGACACCGTGGGGCGACGTCGTCGCGGTGACCGCCCCGCACGGGCTCGCCGCACCGCACGGCTCGTCGCCCGGCGTCGGCGCGGTCGGCTACCTGCTGCGCGGCGGCCTGAGCTTCTACGGCCGCCACACGGGGTTGGCGGCCAACAGCGTCCGCGCCGTCGAGCTGGTCACCGCGGACGGCGAGCACCGGCGGCTCGACGCGGAGACCGACCCGGAGGCGTTCTGGGCGGTCCGCGGCGGCGGGGGCGGCCTCGGCGTCGTCACGGCCGTCGAGGTGGAGCTGTTCCCCGCGGCGGCGGTCGTCACCGGCGCCGCCTTCTGGCCCGCCACCCACGCCGACCGGCTCTTCAAGCAGTGGCGGCAGTGGACCGCGGACGCGCCGGAGACCGTCACGACGGCGTTGCGCGTGATGAACCTGCCGGACCTGCCGCAGATCCCGGAAGCGCTGCGCGCCGGACCGGTGCTCGGCATCGACGGCGTGGTGCTGAGCCCGGAAGCCGGTGACCTGCCGGCGGCCCGCGCCCAAGCCGCCGAGCTGCTCGGCCCGCTGCGCGCGATCGCCGAGCCGGTGTTCGACACCTGGCACCAGGGCGGCCCCGAGGACGTGCCCGCCACGCACATGGACCCCGCGGACCCCGCGCCGGTGCACGGCGACCACCTGCTGCTGCACGACCTGGACGACGAAGGCGGCCGGCGGTTCACCCGGATCATCGGCGAGCGCGGGGATTCGCCGCTGGTGACCACGGAACTGCGCCAGCTCGGCGGCGCGTTCGCCCGGCCGGACCCGGCGGGCGGCGCGCTCGCGCACCTGCCGGCCGGGTTCGCCTACGTCGCCGCCGGCGTGCCGTTCGGCGGCGTCACCCACGAGTCCATAGTGGACACCCTGGCCGCGGCGCGGGCGGCGCTGACGCCGTGGGACACCGGCCTGACGACGCCGACGCTCGTCGAGACCCGCGAACAGCCGCAGGGCATCCTGGCGCCGGACACGATCGCCGCGGTGGACCGGGTGCGCGCCCGGCTCGACCCCGGTGGCTTGTTCCGCCAGGACATCGCGCGGAATTCGAGCGCCCGCCCGTGAAAGCCGGGGCCGGCCCTCCCGGAGGAGGACCGGCCCCGGCTTCGCGCGCGTGGCGCGGATCAGGCGGGACCCGCCTCGTGGATGACCTTGCGGACCTCGATCGCGGTGTGCTTCGCGTCCGGGATCTGCCCCGCCAGCTCCACCGCGCGCTCTTCGCTCTCGACGTCCACGACGTAGTAGCCGCAGAGGAACGCCTCGGACTCGACGAACGGGCCGGACGCGACGTCGGTGGCGCCCTCGCGGACGCGCACGGTCTTCGTGGCGTCGGGGTCGGCCAGTGCCTTCGTCTCGATCATCTCGCCGGACTCGGAGATCAGCTGGTGGAACTTGCCGTGGCCTTCGAAGACCTCGTTCTTCTGGTCGTCGGTCAGGCCCGCCCACAGCGTCGGGTTCATGTGCATGATCAGCAGGTACTTCGCCATTTGTTCTACTCCCCGGTCGGGTGTGCCTTTTCTCGGATGGGTCGGAGCGGGCCGCTGGCCCCGGACGTCCGACGGGAAGAGCGCGGTGAATTCACTCGTCCGGCTCACCGGCCGCCTGACCGACAGTGGTCCGGCGGAACCTCTTCGGCGGCGAAGCTAGCACGGTCCGCAGGCGACCGACTACGCCTCGCCGACCATCCCCGCCCCTCCGGGGCCCATCGAAGCGCCCTCGGAAAGCGTCGAAAAAGCGGCCTTCACCAGCGGAAACCCGAGCACTACGGGGCCCTGGGGCACGGCGGCCCACGGGGCCTAACAGAGCAATACAGAAGATGCAACGATCACTACTTTCCGTGACCATTGTGGACATGACCGAATTCCGAGGAACCCACGGTGTCCGGATCGCGCGGGCGGCCCCGACTCCCCGGTGAGCGGCGACCCGCGGGCGCCAAGACGGCTTCATACGCAATAGGAAGGACCAACCCATGAACGACACTACGCAGCCAGGGGCCGAGGTACGAGCCGGCCGGCGGGAATGGATCGGGCTGGCCGTGCTCGCCCTGCCCACCCTGCTGGTGTCCATCGACGTCTACGTGATGCTGCTCGCCCTCCCGCACCTCACCGCCAGCCTCGGCGCCACCACCACCGAGCAGCTGTGGGTCACCGACATCTACGGCTTCCTGCTCGCCGGGTTCCTGGTGACGATGGGGACGCTCGGCGACCGGATCGGCCGCCGCAAGCTGCTGCTCGTCGGCGCCGCCGCGTTCGCCGTGGCCTCGGTGCTCTCGGCGTACTCGACGAGCCCGGAGATGCTCATCGCGGCGCGGGCGCTGCTCGGCATCGCCGGCGCGACGCTGGCGCCGTCCACGATGTCGCTCATCACCACGATGTTCCGCAACCCCAAGCAGATGGGGATGGCGATCGGCATCTGGGCGATGTGCTTCTCGGTGGGCGCGGTGATCGGCCCGCTCGTCGGCGGCGTGATGCTGGAGCACTTCTGGTGGGGTTCGGTGTTCCTGCTGGGCGTCCCGGCCATGGTGCTGCTGCTGGTGCTCGGCCCGATCCTGCTCCCGGAGTTCAAGAACCCGGACGCCGGCAAGCTGGACCTGCCGAGCGTCGCGCTCATCCTGGTGACCGTGCTGCCGGTGATCTACGGCCTCAAGCAGCTGGCCACCGAGGGCTGGGCCGTCGTGCCGGTGCTCTCGATCGTCGCCGGGCTCGCCTTCGGCTACGTCTTCGGGCGGCGCCAGGGCCGGCTCGAACACCCGCTGCTGGACCTGAAGCTGTTCGCGAGCAAGGCGTTCAGCACGGCGCTGGGCAGCATGCTGTTCGGCACCATGCTGATGGGCGCGATCATGCTGTTCATCACGCAGGACCTGCAGCTGGTCAACGGCCTGTCGCCGCTGCACGCGGGCCTGTGGATGCTGCCCGCGGTGGCCGCGAACACGATCAGCTTCCTCGTGTCGCCGATCCTCGGCCGCCGGTTCCGGCCGGCGTACCTGATCGGCATCGGCCTGGCCATCTCGGTCGTCGGCCTGCTGGTGCTGACCCAGGTGGACGCGACCGCCGGTCCGGCCACGCTGGCGACCGGGTTCGCGCTGATCTTCCTCGGCGCCGGCCCGCTGGTGACGCTGGGCATGAACCTGATCTTCGCCTCAGCGCCGCCGGAGAAGGCGGGTTCGGCCGCGGGCCTCAACGAGACGAGCGGCCAGTTCGGCTTCGCACTGGGCATCGCGGTGCTCGGCAGCATCGGCGCCGCGGTGTACCGCGGGCTGGTCAGCGTCCCGGCCGGCACGCCGGAAGCGGCCGCGAGCCAGGCCAAGGACAGCATCGCGGGCGCGGTGGACGCCGCCGCCACGCTGCCCGCCCAGGTGGGCGGCCCGGTGCTGAGCTCGGCGCGGGAGGCCTTCACCAGCGGCCTGCACGTCGTGGCGATCGTCAGCGCGATCCTGCTGGCCGCCGTCGCGGTCCTCGCGTCCCGGCTGCTGCGGCACGTCCCGCCGACCGGAGCGGCCCCCGCCGGCCCGGCCGACGAGGCGCCCGCCGAAGAGCAGGTCACCGAAGAACCGGCGGCGACGCCCGCCGGCTGACCCCGGGGCGGAGCTTTCACGTGAAAGCTCCGCACCACCACCACCCGCACGACCGCACCACCGGCCGGTGCCGCGCTCTCCTCGAGCACGGCACCGGCCGTCGTCGTGTCCGGACCGTCCATTGTGGAGCACACGCGATCGGCAACGGGGAAGACGCCGCAGTGGGCCCCCGCATGTGACGGTCATATCCGTACGTCCGCTATGGAGGAACGAGATGACCGAGCAGTTCCCGGCCTTCGGGCCGGTCACCGTCACCCCGGCCGACCCGCGCTACGAAAACCTGGTGGAGAGCTACAACCACCGGTTCGTCGGCAAACCGGACTACGTCCGCCTCGTCGGCTCGACCGAGCAGGTCGTCGCGGCCGTGCAGGAGGCCGTCGACGCCGGCAAGCGCCTCGCCGTGCGCAGCGGCGGCCACTGCTTCGAGGACTTCACCTCCTCGCCCGACGTGCAGGTGCTGCTCGACCTGTCCCGGCTGAACGCCGTCTACTACGACGAGTCCCGCCGCGCGTTCGCCGTCGAGGGCGGCGCGACCCTGGGGCACGTCTACCGCGTCCTCTACAGCGGCTGGGGCGTCACGATCCCGGCCGGCACGTGCTTCGAGGTCGGCGTCGGCGGCCACATCTCCGGCGGCGGCTACGGCCACCTGTCGCGCCGCGACGGCCTGGTCGTCGACCACCTCTACGCGGTCGAGGTGGTCGTCGTGGACGAGGACGGCAAGGTCTCGGCCGTGGTCGCCACGCGCGAGGAGGACGACCCGCACCGCGACCTCTGGTGGGCCCACACGGGCGGCGGCGGCGGCAACTTCGGCGTGGTGACGCGGTTCTGGCTGCGCTCCCCCGGCGCGGAGTCCGACGACCCGGCCGAGCTGCTGCCCCAGGCGCCGCGCGCGATGCGCCGCCAGGCCGTGGTGTGGCCGTGGCCGGCGTTCACGCCCGAGTCGTTCAAGCAGGTCCTGCGCAACTACGGCGCCTGGTACGAGCGCAACAGCGACCCCGGCTCGCCGTACGCCTCCCTGTGGAGCAACCTGATCATCACCCACCAAGACGGCGGCATCTTCACCGTCACCGCGGTGCTCGACGAAGACGTCCCCGACTCCGAGCAGCTGCTGGCCGCGTGGTTCGCGGCGCTGACCGAGGGCGTCGACGTCGAGCCGGTCGTGAACGACGTCGCCGTGCTGCCGTGGTTCAGCACCTGGATGCCGTCCTACAGCTGGCCGAACGACCCCAACGGGCGCTACAAGAACAAGGCGGGCTACCTGCGCAAGGGGTTCACCGAGCACCAGCTCGACGCGATCCACCGGCACCTGACGGTCGAGGGCGGCACCGCGGGCGGCTGCCTGGTGGTCACCGGGTTCGGCGGGCAGGTCAACGCCGTCGCCCCGGACGCGACCGCGATCCCGCAGCGCGACTCGATCCTCAAGGCGTCGATCAGCACCGGCCTGTGGCTCTCGCCCGAAGAGGACGAGCCGAACCTGGCCTGGGTGCAGGCGTACTACCAGGACGTGTACGCCGAGACCGGCGGCGTCCCGGTGCCCGGCGAGGTGAACGACGGCTCGTACATCAGCTACCCGGACGTCGACCTGGCCGACCCGGCGCAGAACACCTCCGGCGTGCCGTGGTCCACCTTGTACTACAAGGACAACTACCCGCGCCTGCAGGACGTCAAGCGCCGCTACGACCCCCGCGACGTGTTCCGGCACGCGCTCTCGATCCGGCTCCCGGACTGACCGGCGCCGGCTCCCCACCCCACCGCCAGAAAGGGACGAACGATGTCCAGCAACAGTGCCGCGGGAGGTGACCGCGCAGTCGTCCTCGGTGCGAGCATGGCCGGCCTCCTGGCCGCCCGCGTGCTCTCCGAGACCTACGCCGAAGTGGTCCTGGTGGACCGGGACAAGCTGACCGGCGAAACCACCTACCGCCGCGGGGTCCCCCACGGCCGGCACGCCCACGGCCTGGTGGCCCGCGGACAGCAGATCCTCGAGGGCCACTTCCCCGGCCTCAAGGACGAGCTGATCGCGGCCGGGGTCAAGTGCGGTGACTTCAGCTCCGACGTCCACTGGATCTTCAACGGGCGGCGGATGAAGCCGGCGCCGTCCGGGCTCGACTGCGTGCCCGCGATCCGGCCGCTGCTGGAGTACCACGTGCGCAAGCGCGTGCAGGGCATCCCGAACGTCGTCTTCCTGGACCGGCACGACATCCTCGGGTTGGAGTCCACAGAGGACGGAAGCCGGATCGTCGGCGCCCGGGTGCAGGCCCACGGCGGCGACGGGCCGACGGTGTTCTACGCCGACCTCGTCGTCGACACCACCGGTAAGGGGTCGCGCACCCCGCTGTGGCTGGCCGAGCTCGGCTACGCCAAGCCGGTGGAGGAGCGGGTCAAGATCGACCTCGCCTACACCACCCGCCACTACCGGCTGCCGGCCGACCCGTTCGGCACCGACCTCGCGATCATCCCGGCCGCGACGCCGGAGAACCCGCGGGGCGCGTTCTTCCACCGGATGCCCGGCGACGGCGGGCGCGTCGAGCTGTCGCTCACCGGCGTCCTCGGCGACCACCCGCCGGCCGACCCCGAGGGCTTCACGGCGTACGTGAAGTCGTTGCCCATCCCGGACATCCACGACGCGATCTCGGCCGGTGTGCCGCTGGACGACCCGGTGACGTTCCGGTACCCGGCGAGCATCTGGAAGCACTACGAGAAGCTGCGCCGGTTCCCCGCCGGGCTGCTCGTGATGGGCGACGCGGTGTGCAGCTTCAACCCGATCTACGCGCAGGGCATGACGGTCTCCGCGCTCGAGTCGCTGGTGCTGCGCGAGCACCTGCGGCGCGACCCGGTGCCGGCGGCGCGGCCGTTCTTCAAGGAGATCGCGAAGAAGATCGCGAGCGCGTGGTCGGTGTCGGCGGGCGGCGACATGGGGTACGCCGGCGTCGAGGGCCGCAAGGGCCTGATGACCGGCTTCGTCAACCGTTACGTCGCCCGGCTGCAGGAGGCGGCGGTCGAGGACCCGGTGCTCACCAACGCTTTCATCCGCGTGGCCGGGCTGATCGACCCGCCGCAGTCGCTCCTGAAGCCGGCGTACGTGCTCCGGGTGCTCCGGCACCGGCGGCGCCCGCCCGCCGCCCTCCCGCCCGCGGCCGAGCCGCCGGCCCCCCAGGCCCGTGACCTCGCGGCCTGACCGACGATGCCAGACAAGGATGGGGAACCAGTGGCCGAGATCAGACCGTTCAAGATCGACATCCCGCAGGACGCGCTCGACGACCTGCACCGGCGGATCGACGACACGCGCTGGCCGTCGGAGCTGCCGGGCGTCGGCTGGGACCGCGGCGTCCCGGTCGGCTACCTCAAGGAGCTGACGAAGTACTGGCGCCACGAGTTCGACTGGCGCCTGGCCGAGCAGCGGCTGAACGACATCCCGCAGTACATGACGACGATCGACGGCGTCAACGTGCACTTCCTGCACGCCCGCTCGCCGGAACCGAACGCGCGCCCGCTGATCATCACCCACGGCTGGCCCGGCTCGGTCGCCGAGTTCCTCGACGTCGTCGGGCCGCTGACCAACCCCGCGGCCTACGGCGGCGACCCGGCGGACGCGTTCCACGTCGTCATCCCGTCGGTGCCGGGCTACGGGTTTTCGGGCCCGACCGGGGCGATCGGCTGGGACGTGCCGCGGATCTCCCGCGCGTGGGCGAAGCTGATGCGCGCGCTCGGCTACCACCGCTACATCGCCCAGGGCGGCGACTGGGGCATGCCGATCTCGCTGCACCTGGGTCTCGCGGACCCGGCGCACGTGGCGGGCGTGCACGTCAACATGTTCGTCACGTTCCCGCCGGACGACCCGGCGGCGTTCGCCGGCCTCGACCACGCCGAGCGCGCGCGGCTGGAGTTCGCGGCCCACTTCGAGCAGGACAAGGCGGGCTGGCGGCACATCCAGTCGACCCGGCCGCAGACGCTGTCCTACGCCCTGACCGATTCTCCGGTCGGGCAGCTCGCGTGGATCGTGGAGAAGTTCAAGGAGTGGACGGACTCGGACAACGTGCCCGAGGACGCGGTGGACCGCGACCTGCTGCTGACGATCGTCTCGATCTACTGGCTGACGGCGACCGCGGGCTCGAGCGCGCAGCTGTACTACGAGTCCAACCGGCTGGACTTCGCGAAGACGTGGGGCGGGCCGTGGGACCTGGCGGCCCCGGTCGGGGTGGCGTACTTCCCGGCGGACGCGGTGCGGCCGGTCCGGCGGTTCGCGGAGTCGATCCTGCCGACGTTGAGCCGGTGGACGGAGTTCGACCGCGGCGGTCACTTCGCCACGATGGAGCAGCCGGATCTGCTGGTGGATGACCTGCGGGCGTTCGCCCGCACGTTGGGCTGAGTCCGTTCGGAAGGGGGCCTTCCCGCCTGGCGGCGGGAAGGCCCCCTTCGCTGTGCCCGGGTTTGGGTGCGGGCGCGGGCGGATGTCATGAAAGAGTCGTTCATGACGCCGGACGACCTGAACGAGTCGTTCATGACGTCCGCGCAAGCCGGCTCCCGGACCTGCCCCTCCCGGCGACCCAGCGCCCCAAGGCGGCCTTGGTTGCGTCTCACGCACCGAAGGCCGCCTTGGTTGCGTCTCACGCACCGAAGGCCACATTGGGGCGCTGGGAACCCGGCGCCGGAAAGCCGTGGAGGCCCCCTTCCGGCGAAGCCGGAAGGGGGCCTCCACGGCCAACAGAACCTAAGCCGGCTTCTCCGCCGTCACGAAGATGAACGAGCCCGGGCCCGACTCATCCCGCACGACCAGCCCGGCCGCCTCGACCCAAGACCGCACCAAAGCCTTGCTGAACAACGGCATTCCGCCGTCGGGGAACCCCGGGCCGCGGAACGTCGACTGGTAGTACGCCAGCACCGGGTCCTCGGCCTCGCCGAACGTCAGCAGCGTGAACGTCCCGCCCGGCCGCAGGACCCGGCCCACCTCGGCGATCGCCTGGGCCGGGTCCGGCATCGCCTGCAGCGCGTTCCAGCAGTTGACCCCGCCGAACGACGCGTCCGCGAACGGCAGGTCGAGTGCGCTCGCCTGGACCGCGCACACCTCCGGGAGCCGTCCGCGCAGCCAGCTCAGCATCGTCGGGTTCAGGTCCAGCGCCACGAGACGGTCCGCGCCCAGGAGCTCGGCCAGCACTGCCGTCCAGCGCCCGGCGCCCGCCGCCAAGTCCAACACGGCGCCCGAAACGCCGCCCAGCCGGGCAGCCAGGTACTCGTCCTCGTCGGCCGGGGTGACCTGGCCGCCCCAGTTCGTGCCCATCAGGCGCAGGAACCCAGGCCGCAGCACGACTTCGTAGTACAGCCCGATGCTGTTCATCGCCGCCGCGTTGCTCAGCACGTCGTCCGGGTCGTCGGCCGCGACCGGGCGGGTCGGGTCGGCCGTGAAGTCCAGCACGCCCCGCGCCAGCGGGTACGTTCCCGGGCAGACCGGGCAGTGCGCGCCCGAAGGCCGCGCCGCCAGCGGGCCGTGGCACACCGGGCAGCGCAGCACCGCGGCGTGGCGGGTGATCCCCGCCAGGCCGTCGTCCGATGCTTCCGCCGGGACGGCGTCCCGCAGCGGGTTCGTGTCCGCCGCGACCACCGGCGTGCCGGCCAGCTGCGCCCAGTACGCGTGCGCGCCGGCGTAGCCGAGCACCATCTTGGTGTCGCCGTCCCAGGTGGCCTTCGCCTGCGCGTCGGGCAGCTCGGCCACCCACCGGCGGTCGAACTCGCGCTCGGCGTCGGTCAGCGCCCACTCCGACGGCGACGGCCAGACCCGGCCCAGCACCAGGTTCTCCCGGTCGTACGGCTCGAGGCAGCGCTCGAAGCGGCTGCGGTCCTCGGCCGTCAGGTTCCGGTGCGCGACGGCCGCGAGGATCCGCTCGGCGTCGGCCGGGAAGTGCGCCACCAGGTAGAGCAGGCCGAGGGTCACCGGCTCGTCGTCGCCGTGGCGGTCCAGCACGTCGAGGTAGGTGTCCAGGCCCTTGGCCACCAGCGTGTGGACGTCGCTGCCGGGCGCGTGCTCCTCCGCCAGCAGCCCGAGCAGCACCGCGAGCCGGCCCGCGCGGGCGTCGTCCGCCACGGCGAGCAGGTCGACGAACTCCGGGACGAGGTCGGCCGCGAGGGCACCGTCGTGCCACACGCGCGCGGTCAGCTCCGCGAACTCGGCGTCGAGCCGGTCCGGGGCCGCGGCCGCGAACCCGGCGAGCGCCGCCGGGACGTTGGGCGTGTTCATGTGCGTCCTTTCACCGAGGGGTGGGAAGGTCAAGCCGCGGCCCGCAACGTCTCCGGCTGCTCGCGCCGCGCCTTCTTGCGCGTGCCGCGCTCCCACGCCCACTGCGCGACGAGCACGTTCAGCACCCACAGCCACGACGACAGCTCGAGGAACACCATGATGTCGATCTGCACCCCGATCCGGACGCCGAACAGCGGCAGCACCAGACCCAGGACGCGGCCCCACGACGTGCCGAGCGCGAGCGCGAAGCTGTAGTACATCCAGCGGCGGTGTTCGGCGTAGCGGTGCTTGCTCTGCTTCCGGAACCCGACGAGGGTCACCGCGATCCAGCCGACGGACATCGCGAACAGGCCGACGGCACCGGTCGGGGCGGCCGAGAAGGGCAGCAGCACCAGGCCGAGCAGCGCGCTCGGCAGCACGCCACCGTAGAGGTAGACGTACCCGCTGGCCTTGTGCACCTTGCGGTTGCGCCCGCGCAGGGCCGGCATCACCTGCAGCAGCAACGTGATCATCGCGATGTTGCCGAAGATCGCGTGCAGCGCGACGGTCGGGAAGTGCAGCGCGAACCCCGGGTCCGGCGGGATCCGCGACTGGGCCGGGTCGAAGCTGAGGTAGCGCGGCAACGCGTAGAGCGCGTTGAACACGACCAGGGCCAGCGTCGCGAGGACCCACGGGTTGAGCACGGTCCGGCGCCACGTGAGCGCGGACTTGCCGCGGGCCGGGAGTTTCCGGACGGAATCGCCGGCCAGGTTCTGCGTCACGACGGATTCCTGCCTTCCTACTTGAAGATCCACTGTGGATCGGCGGAGCGACCGCCGGGCGCGGAGTACCCGAGGAGCGTCACACCGGCGCGCCGCGGCGGGCACCTCCCGCCGTGCGATGTTCCGGTGTGCCAAGGAAATCCACTGCGCACGGCGCGAGAAGTACCCCGGGCGCACCGGTGCGAGGATCGGGCAGGCCGAGACCTCGACGTCCGCACGCCACTGGGGAGAACAAGAATGCTGAACAGAAGACGCATGCTCGCGCTGGGCGGCCTGACCGTGGGTGGCGCGGTCGGCGGGCTGTTGCTGCCCAAGGGTTCCCCGGGCGGCACCGCCGCCGCGCCCGCGGTGACCGACGCGGTGCGCCCGCTGACCCAGCACAAGATGGACGGCATGCCGATGGGCGGGCTCGACGTCAGCGGCCCGTCGGCCGGGTCGCTGGCCGCGGTCGCGCCGCCGGTCACGCCGTTCTCCGTGCCGATGCCGGTGCCGGCGCAGCTGCGCCCGTACCTGCGCGACGCGAACGCCGACCACTACCGGCTCAGCGTCCAGCCCTCGGACGTCGAGATCTTCCCGGGCCTGCGCACCCCGGCGCTCACCTACGGCGGCACGTTCCTCGGCCCGACGATCCGCGCGCGCACCGGCCGGACGACCCGGGTCACCTTCACCAACGGGCTCGCCGACGACACCAACGTGCACCTGCACGGCGGGCACACGCCGGTCGCGAGCGACGGCTACCCGATGGACGTCATCGCCCCCGGGCAGGCCTACACCTACGAGTACCCGAACAACCAGCAGGGCGCGACGCTCTGGTACCACGACCACGTGATGGGCCTCGAGTCCGACCACGTCTACCGGGGCCTGCACGGGTTCTACCTCATCGACGACCCCGCCGAGGCCTCGCTCGGGCTGCCCTCGGGCGAGTTCGACGTGCCGATCATGCTGCGGGACGCGCACTTCGACGAGAAAGGTGCGTTCGTCTTCGACATCCCGCGCAGCACGATCCTGGCCAACGGCAAGGTCCAGCCGTACTTCCAGGTCGCCGCGCGCAAGTACCGCTTCCGGCTGCTCAACGGCGCCAACGAGCGGATGCTGCAGCTCAACCTCGGCGGCGCGCAGCTGCTCCGGATCGCCTCGGACGGCGGGCTGCTGCCGGCCCCGGTGGCCGAGACCGAGCTGTCGCTGGCCTCGGCCGAGCGCACCGAGTTCGTCGTGGACTTCTCGCGCTACAAGGTCGGCACGCAGCTGGTGCTCTCGGACGCGACCGCGGGCCCGGTGCTGCGCTTCGACGTCGTGCGCACCGCCCCCGACTTCAGCCGGGTGCCGGCCAAGCTGCGGGCCCTGCCCGCGCTGACGAAGGCGAGCGTCACCCGCGAGATGGTCATGAGCTTCGACCTCACCGGCGTCCCGCTCGGCCTGATCAACGGCAAGGCGTTCGACCCGAACCGGATCGACTTCCAGGTCAAGCGGGGCAGCACGGAGATCTGGAAGATCGTCAACGGCGACACCGCGCACCCGATCGATCACACCTTCCACTGCCACCTGGTGCAGTTCCGGGTCCTCGAACGCGAAGGCGCGCCGCTGCTGCCGCAGGACGCCGGCCGCAAGGACACCGTGTTCCTCGGGTCCGGCAAGTCCGTCACCGTCCAGGCCACGTTCACCGACTTCCTCGGGAAGTACCTGTACCACTGCCATTTCCTCGAGCACTCCACCAGCGGGATGATGGGGCAGTTCGAGATCGTCGCCTGACGGTCCCGGAAGTCCCCGTCGCGCAACGCATTCCTCCGCCACGAGAAGAGGGTCCAGCCGCGATGGTCGATCAGCAGGGCACCGAGACGGGTTCCGCGAACCAGGCCGCCACCCGTCCGCTGACGGGCGCCGAGTACGTGGAGAGCCTGCGCGACGGCCGGGAGATCTACCTCTACGGCGAACGGATCAAGG
The DNA here is from genome assembly GCA_049998055.1 of Amycolatopsis sp. cmx-4-37. Lineage (GTDB taxonomy): Bacteria > Actinomycetota > Actinomycetes > Mycobacteriales > Pseudonocardiaceae > Amycolatopsis. The sequence goes on from JAEBEK010000024.1 coordinate 137,384, forward strand.
ATCCCGTCGCGCACCCGGCGTTCCACAACCCGATCCGGATGACCGCGCGGCTGTACGACGCGCTGCACGACCCGGCGCACAAGGACGTGCTCACCAAGCCGACCGACGGCGGCGGCACCGGGTACACGCACCGCTTCTTCACCACCCCGAAGACGGTCGAGGACCTCGTCGGGGACCAGCGGGCGATCGCCGCGTGGGCGCGGATGAGCTACGGCTGGATGGGCCGCAGCCCGGACTACAAGGCCTCTTTCCTCGGCACGCTGGGCGCGAACGCGGACTTCTACGGGGAGTTCGCGCCCAACGCGCGCCGCTGGTACCGCGAGTCGCAGGAGAAGGTCCTCTTCTGGAACCACGCGATCGTGCACCCGCCGGTCGACCGGAGCCGGCCGCCGGACGAGGTGTCCGACGTCTTCGTGCACGTGGAGCGCGAGACCGACTCCGGGGTGATCGTCAGCGGCGCGAAGGTCGTCGCGACCGGCTCGGCGCTGACGCACTACAACTTCATCGCCCACTACGGCCTGCCGATCAAGCGCAAGGAGTTCGCGCTCGTCGCCACGGTGCCGATGGACGCGCCGGGCATGAAGCTCATCTGCCGCCCGTCCTACACGCAGTCGGCCGCGACCATGGGCCGCCCGTTCGACTACCCGCTGTCCTCGCGGCTGGACGAGAACGACACGATCCTGGTGCTGGACAAGGTGCTGATCCCGTGGGAGAACATCTTCGTCTACGGCGACATCGGCAAGGTCCGGCTGTTCTCCGGGCAGTCGGGGTTCATCGAGCGGTTCACCTTCCACGGCTGCACGCGGCTGGCGGTGAAGCTCGAGTTCATCGCCGGACTGCTGCTCAAGGCGCTGGAGATCACCGGCACCAAGGACTTCCGCGGCGTGCAGGCCCGGGCGGGTGAGGTGCTGGCCTGGCGCAACCTGTTCTGGGCGCTGTCGGACGCGTCCGCGCGCAACCCCGTGCAGTGGAAGAACGGCGCCCTGCTGCCGAACCCGCAGTACGGGCTGGCCTACCGCTGGTTCATGCAGCTCGGCTACCCGCGCATCCGCGAGATCATCCTGCAGGACGTGGCGAGCGGGCTGATCTACGTCAACTCCGGGGCGGACGACTTCGCCAACCCCGACGTCCGGCCCTACCTCGACAAGTACCTGCGCGGCTCGGACGGCGTCGAGGCGGTCGACCGGGTCAAGCTGATGAAGCTGCTGTGGGACGCGGTCGGCACCGAGTTCGGCGGCCGCCACGAGCTCTACGAGCGCAACTACGCCGGCAACCACGAGAACACCCGCGTGGAGCTGCTGTTCTCGCAGCTCGCCGGCGGCGAGGTCGACGACTACAAGTCCTTTGTAGACGATTGCATGAGCGAGTACGACCTGGACGGCTGGACGGTCCCGGACCTGTCGTCCTTCGACGAGCTGCGCCGGCCGAAGCCGTTCGCCGCCTGACCTAAGGAGCCCCAGGGTGCTGGAGAACAAAGTCGTCGTCGTGTCCGGCGTGGGTCCCGGCCTCGGCCGGTCGCTCGCGGTGCGCAGCGCGGCCAACGGCGCGGACGTCGTGCTGGCCGCGCGCAACGGAGAGCGGCTCGCCGAGGTCGCCCGCGAGGTCGAGGGGCTCGGCCGCAAGGCGCTGGTCGTGCCGACCGACATCACCGACGAAGCCTCGGCGCAGCACCTGGCCGACACCGCGCTCGAGACGTTCGGCCGGGTCGACGCGCTGGTGAACAACGCGTTCGCCGTGCCGCCGATGACGCCGCTGACCAGCGTCGACGTCGCCGACATCCGGCCGGGCTTCGAAACCAACGTCTTCGCGGCGCTGCGGCTGAGCCGGTTGTTCGCGCCGTCGCTGGCCGAGCACCAGGGTGCCATCGTGATGATCAGCTCGGTCGTCATCCGGCACTCGAAGCCGCCGTTCGGCGTCTACAAGATGGCCAAGGCCGCCCTGGTTTCCCTGGCGCAGAGCCTGTCCTCGGAGCTCGGCCCGCAAGGCGTCCGGGTCAACACCGTCACGCCCGGCTACATCTGGGCGGACGCGCTGAAGGGCGGCTTCGCGATGATGGCCGAGCAGCGCGGCGTGCCCGCCAAGCTGGTCTACGACGAGGTCGCCGCGAACCTCGACCTGCGCCGGCTCGCGCTGCCCGACGAGGTCGCGAACGCCGTGCTGTTCCTGCTGTCCGACCTCGCGAGCGCGATCACCGGGCAGAACCTCGACGTCAACGGCGGCGAGTTCCACCACTGAGTTTCCGCACTGAGTTCCCGAAAAGAACGCACGAACCGCGCCCGGTCCGGGAGAAGGACCGGGCGCGGACGTAAGGAGGCAACGGTGTCCGACACCGACATCCGGCCGGTCCGCAAGCTCCGGCGCAGACGCCTGCGCACCGGGCTCGCCCTCGTCGCGCTGGCGGTGGTGTCCGGGATCGCCGGCACCGAGCCGACCGCGGCCGCGGACCGGCTCTCTTCGGAGAGCCTGGCCGCCTGGGGCGGCCGGCCCACCCAGCCGTGGCTGGGGCACAACTACGACCTGGCCAACACCCGGGCGACCACGCGCACGGCGATCACCTCGCGCAACGTGGGCAACCTCAAGGTCAAGTGGCGCTACCCGCTCTCGGGCACGCCGACCTTCGCCGGGCTGATGGCGAGCAACCCGATCGTCGTCGACGGCGTGACCTACTTCGCCGACCTCAACTCCAACGTCTTCGCGCTGGACTCGAAGACCGGCCGCGAGCTCTGGAAGCGGACGTTCAACGACCCGAACGTCGGGCCCAACGGTGTCGCCTACGGCAAGGGCCTGATCATCGCCACGACGTTCACCGGCGTCTTCGCCCTCGACGCCCGCACCGGCAAGACGGTGTGGACGCGGGAGCTGATCGAGTCCGGCAAGGGCGGCGTCGACGTCGCCCCGCAGGTCTACGGCGACACGGTCGTCGTCAGCACGGCGCCGTCCACCTGGACCGAGTACGTGCCCGGCTCGATGGGCATCGTCTACGCGCTGAACGTCCGGACCGGCGCGGTGCAGTGGGACTTCAACACGGTCAAGGACGGCGACCTCTGGGGCCACCCGGAGATCAACAGCGGCGGCGGCCTCTGGTACCCGCCCGCGATCGACGACGAGGGCCGGATCTTCCTGACCGTCGGCAACCCCGCGCCGTACCCCGGCACGCCCGAGTTCCCGAACGGCAGCAGCCGGCCGGGGCCGAACCTCTACACCAACTCGCTGGTCACGCTGGACGCCCACACCGGGAAACTGCTGTGGTACCAGCAGGTCCTGCCGCACGACATCCGCGACTACGACCTGCAGGACTCGCCGGTGATCACGAAGGTGCGGCTGCAGGGCAAGCTCACCGAGGTGGTCATCGCCGCGGGCAAGATGGGCTCGGTGCACGCCTACCGGGCCTCGGACGGCAAGCCGCTGTGGTCGCTGCCGGTCGGCAAGCACCTCAACGACACCGGCCCGCTGCCGGTCGAGGTCACCGAGGTCTTCCCCGGCACGTTCGGCGGGGTGGAGACGCCGATGGCCGTGTCCGACGGCACGCTGTTCGTGCCGTGGGTCGACCTGGCGACGCACCTGAGCGCGATCGAGCCGCTGCAGGCGTGGCCGGACCTGGCGTCGGGCAAGGGCGGCCTGCTCGCGGTCGACGTCGCCACCGGCCGGGTCAAGTGGACCCAGCCGCTGCCCCAGATGGCGTTCGGCGCGGCGACGGTGACGAACGACGTGGTGTTCACGAGCACGTTCGACGGCACGGTGTACGCGTTCGACGTCCGCACCGGCCGGCAGCTGTGGACCACGAAGACGGGCGCGGGCATCAATTCCTTCCCCGCGATCGACGGCAACACGGTGATCGTGACGGCGGCGGCGCCGGGCTTCACGGCGAACCCGGTGCCCGAGGTGATCGCGTACTCGCTCCCCTGATCCCCGGCGCGAAACGGCCCCCGGTGCACGCACCGGGGGCCGTTCTTGTCGTCAGGCGACAGGGCCCCGACAAAGTCACGGCCGCGCGCGGAGTCGGGTGTCGCGAATGAGTCGTTCGCGACGTTCGGCCGGGGTTGGCGATGTCATGAACGACTCGTTCATGTCGTCCAGCCTGGATCCACCGGTGAATGTGGTGTCAGGTGGTATGTCGTAGACGGGCAGATGCCCTCTGACCTGGGATGATTGTTCTTGTCTAGGGAACAAACAACCTTAAAGCGAGAGGGCATCTGC
>JAEBEK010000025.1:0-133127 GCA_049998055.1 Amycolatopsis sp. cmx-4-37
TGTTGTTGCGCCACGTGTTGTTCCGCATCGGGTTCACCTCCTTGTCGACGTCGCTGGGCCGAGAGCACGGCGGAGCGTCAGGAGCTTCAGGACCAGGTGTTGTTCCGTCGCCAGGTGTTGTTGCGCATGGTCGTCACCTCCTTCCGGATGCCGCACAGCGGAGACACGCGTTCATCGCGACCAGGTGTTGTTGCGCCACGTGTTGTTCCGCATCGGGTTCACCTCCTTGTCGACGTCGCTGGGCCGAGAGCACGGCGGAGCGTCAGGAGCTTCAGGACCAGGTGTTGTTCCGTCGCCAGGTGTTGTTGCGCACGCCCGTCACCTCCTTCGTCGGCGCTTCACGGACTGCTGGGCCATCCGGGTGGTTCTCATGATGATGCGTCAGCACGCGGTTACGAGCCGCACCCGCAGCGTTACGCTGCCGTAGCTGTGATGTGTGGACGTGAAGATTGCTGGGGGTGACGGCCGGTGTTTGCGCTGGTCGGTAAGCCGTGGCGATGGGCCCGGTCCTGGGCACTGTGGTCGTTGCCCGGCCACGTCCTGACCTACGTCCTGCTCGTCGATATCCTGGCAGTAGCCACCGTCGGCGCGATGGTCCCGGTCCTCCCGGTCACCCGCGCCGACGGCGTGTCAGCCATCATCCTCGGGGCATGCGCGGTCGCGCACATCGAGCTGTCCCGCGGCATCGAGCGCGCCCGCAAGCTCACCTCCGGCGTCGGCCCGTTCGTGGACAGCCTGACCCTCTGGGACTTCGCCGCGGTCCTCGTGCTGCCCCCAGCTGCGGCGAGCGGCTTGATCGTCTTTACCCACACGATCGCCTGGCTGCGGGTCTGGCGCGGCCGCCGCACGTTGTACCGGTGGGTGTTCAGCGACGCGACCGTGCTGCTGGCCACTCAGGCCGCCACGCTGGTCCTGCTGGCCGGGCCCGGCCCGAACCCCGGCGTGCCCGCGGGGCTCGGCGGGCTCGCCGTCATCCTCGTCGCCGCGGTGCTGCGCTGGTTCGTCAACTACGCCCTCGTGGTCGGCGCGATCCTCATCTCCTCGCCCGGCATGCGCGCCGGGCAGGTGATCGGCGAATTCGGCGAGCAGATCATCGAAGCCGGTGCCCTCGGCCTAGGTCTTGGCGCCGCGGGGCTGCTCGACTACAACCCGTGGCTGCTCGTCGGTATCGTCATCGGCCTGCTCGCGCTGCACCGCGGTGTCCTGCTCGCCCAGTTCCGCACCTCGTCACGCACCGACGAGAAAACGGGGCTGCACTCGGCGGACTGGTGGCACCAGATCGCCGAACGTGCTCTGGACCGGGCCCGGATCGACAACACGACGCTCGCTGTGCTGATGATCGACCTCGACCTGTTCAAGAACATCAACGACACCCACGGGCACCCTGCCGGCGACAAGGTCCTGCACGCCGTCGCTCAGGCCGTCGTGTCCGAGGTCCGCCACGACGACGCCACCGGCCGTTGGGGTGGCGAAGAGTTCGTCGTCCTGCTGCCCGGCGTCGACGGCCGCGAACTCGGCGCGATCGCCGAGCGCATCCGCCGTCGTGTCCACGTCCTCGTCGTCCCCGTCACTACCGACCACGGCCCGAAAACCGTCACCGACCTCACCGTCTCCGTCGGTGGCGCGCTGTGGCCCAGCCCCGGGCTGGGCACCATCGACGACGTCGTCCTGGCCGCGGACAGCAACCTCTATGCCGCCAAAGGAGCCGGCCGGGATCGTGTGCGACTCCCGGACAACATCACCCCACCTCAGACCGGCGAGCTCCCCGAACAGAAGCCCCGCCAGCCGGACCAGTCGTAGCACGGGTGCTCTGGCCCCGGTCCTCCGTCGCCTGCTGCGCTCAAAGGCCAATCGATCAGTTAAGGTACTGTTCACAATAGACCGAAGTTGCCTTAATTGCGTCTCCGATGGGGCTCCGTTGTTGAAGTAGTGCCCGACACTTTGCAACACGTCGCGACACCGAAAGCAGGAAGAATGTCGACTGGTCTGTATTCTTTCGACGAAATGTAGCCGTTGGTGACAATCGCTGGCACGTCAGGTCTGCGGACTCGAAATCAGAGTGGACCTCTGCGTGTGGCCAGGTGTGACCACCGTCGCGGTCCAGCAGCGGATGGGCGAACTGCTGCCGCACGCGCTCAGCATGATCCAGTGGGTGCAGGACCAGTTCGAGGAGGTCCCCTTCGACAACGACCTGGAGGAGATCATCCAGTACGCGGCGGACCGCGCCCAGCGCCGGTTGGGCGCGATCGAGTCGGCGCGCGGGATGCCGATGGAGCAGATCGACCTGGACTACTCGCCCGAGCACCTCGAAGACACCTTCGGCAAAGAGGACGCGAAGGCGATCGCGGAAGCCGCCGCGGCCGTCTCCTGACGTGTGCCGCGAAGGGCACCTTCATGGACTAAAGAGCCATGAAGGTGCCCTTCACGGACTTCTCACCAATCCCACACGCGCTTCATGTGGTCACTCACCAATCCCAGTGTCGGTTCACGTGGTCACCAGTCCCAGTAGCGGGTCCGCTCGGTCCCGCGGTTCCAGTCGTTGCCGCGGGACCAGTCCCAACTTCGAGCCATGCTCATCTCCCTTCGCGAGACATACCTTGCGAAGGTGTCACGCTTGATGGCGCCGGTCGGTTTAGGCGTGCTTCGTCGCCGCCACCTTTTCCGAGCCCAGCAGGCTGATCTCCCGGGGGTGCAGGGTTCTCCCCGCCGCGGATGACCATGTCCTTGATGCGGCCGGTGATGTTGAGGTAGCTGTCGGCGTCCATGACCGCCAGGTCGCCGGTGTGCATCCAGCGGGCCGCGTCGATCGCCTCCGCCGTCTTGTCCGCCTGCTCCCAGTACCCGAACATCACCGAGTACCCGCGCGTGCACAGCTCGCCCGGTTCGCCGCGCGGCACCGTCAGCCCGGTTTCGGGGTCGACGACCTTGACCTCCAGGTGCGGCCCGACGCGCCCGACCGTCGACACGCGACGCTCGACCGAGTCGTCCGCGCGGGTCTGCGTCGACACCGGCGACGTTTCGGTCATGCCGTAGCAGATCGACACTTCGGACATGCCCATCCGGTCGATGACCTGCTTCATCACCTCGACCGGGCACGGCGAGCCCGCCATGATCCCGGTCCGCAGCGACGACAGGTCGAAGCTCGCGAAGTCCGGGTGGTTCAGCTCGGCGATGAACATCGTCGGCACGCCGTAGAGGGACGTGCACTGCTCGGCGGCGACGGCCTCCAGGGTCGCCTTCGGGTCGAACGCCGGCGCCGGGATCACCATGCAGGAGCCGTGGCTGGTGCACGCGAGGTTGCCCATCACCATGCCGAAGCAGTGGTAGAAGGGCACCGGGATGCACACCTTGTCCTGTTCGGTGTAATTGCAGAGCTCGCCGACGAAGTAGCCGTTGTTCAGGATGTTGTGGTGGGACAGCGTGGCGCCCTTGGGGAAGCCGGTCGTGCCCGAGGTGTACTGGATGTTGATCGGGGCCGGGCCGTATCGACGAACGACCTGTCAGCGGCTACTTAAGACTGGGAGGCAGGATCGGGTCCGGCCAGACTCTGGTCCAGGTGCTCGGTGAGTCGCTCGCTCACAGCGGCTGCCCGCCAGGATCATTGGTGTGGCTCTCTCATGGCATGCGTCTCGCCGAGCACCGCGCGGGGAGTGGCTGAAAAGGAGTCTGTTCTGCTCGAAGTAGCGGTGCCCTCCTTGCTGACATCGACACGTTGAGGCAAGGAGAACTGGATGCCGGTGATCATCGGGATGGATCCGCATAAGCGGTCGGCCACGATCGAGGTGATCAACGAACTCGGTGACATCATCATGACCGGGAACTTTGCCGCGATGCAGAAGAACCGGCCCAGTTCGCTCTGATGGCCAAGTACGCCGGCCCCGATATCGCCGGGACCGCCGGCGTCACCTCGCCGCAGCGCACGCGATTCTCGGCCCGGCGGATGGCGCGGCTGCTGGAGGTGTCCACGTCCGGCTACTACGCGCACGCCAAACGCGTCGCGGCGACGGTGTTGACGCCGCGGCAGCAACGCCTGTCGCCTTAGTCACCAGCTCGCCGATGCTGCCCACGTCGTGGACAGCCTGCGCCAGCGCGCCCCGGCCTGGCCCAACCCCCGGTCCCCGCTACCCTGCGCAGCCCGACCCAGTGCCTGGCTGGCCTCTTCAACTGCCTGCCCGGCGCGTCCAAGCTGTGCGCCCGCCGCCGTGGCCTTTTCGACGGCCAGGTTGACCGCTGCCACGATTTCCTGGACCGACACCGCCGCCACCCCCTCACAGTCCGTGACCAAGACCGTACAGCGGCGCATTGACCAGAACAGGGCGATTAACCCTGCTTAGGTGAGCTACAACCGGTACGAGGGCCTCGAACTGGCTAGATCCTTGCGGGCTTTCGCAACCGGAAGAACGGATCGGACACGTCCTCAGCCGCGCAGGCCGGACAGCTGTACTCCTGCCAGTCGATCTGTTGGGTTCGCATCTCCTCGTCCAGGGCGTCTCGAACATTTGTTCGAGGTTTCGATGGAGGCTGCGCCCATCGATGGACGGTGAGGCGATCTGGGATGCCGAGCTGCGGCGGTACGCGACCCCGCCGAGCTGCCGGTTGGGTCATGCTGCGCGCCGTAATCGATCGAGTGATCAATAAGCACGCCAGGTCAGTTTCTCCCTGAGCACGTGGGAGACGGGAAAGGGATCACCAATCTGCTGGTTCGGCCCGTTGCCCGGCGCCTTCCACTGCCACCCGCCGACCTCCTACGCGGTTGCGTCGGCCTTCTTCTTCCGCGGTGCCCGCTTGCGCACAGGCTTGGTGGCGGGCGCAGATTCCAGCTCCACTGGCGCGGCCAGGTGAGCCTCGTACCCGGCGAGGACGTCAGCCGCGATACGCCCGCGGTCGGCAAGTTCGTAACCGTTGGCTGCCGCCCAGGCTCGCACCGCCTGGTTGTATTCGTGCGACTGGGCCAAGGTCGAGGTGCCCGAACTCGTCGCCGTCCGCGACTTGCGGCCACCGACGCGGCGGCTGGCCGCAATGTAGTGCTCGAGTTCCGCGCGCAGGGCGTCTGCGTTCTCGCCTGACAGGTCAATCTCGTACGACACACCATCCAGGGCGAATGACACTGTTTCGGAAGCCTCGCCGCCGTCGATGTCATCAACCATCTCTACATGCGTCCGTTGCGCCACGCGTGCCACCTCTCACCCACTGCTGGTGTACTGCGGCCAGCTTAGGCCAGTTGGGTGAGTCAGGCGCGGTACGGTCGGTGTCGGCTGGAACGGCAGCTGGGGTGCGGGCTTTGCGGAGACCCTGCCGCAGCTCAGCCCTCGGCCCAGGTCATCCAATTATGGCCCTCCCGCTCCACACCCCACGCGGTCGCCAGGTCTTCAATGAGCAGCCGCCCCAGTGCTGCATCCACCGCGTCCCCTCCAACCCGGCATGCTGGGGCTGGAGGAGTTGACACCACCTCGGCATGGGCCGCCGCTGGCTCGTCGAACCGGCATACGTGCACCTCTTGCAGTTGGCTGCCATGTCGCTGGGCGTCCATCACCAGCTCATCGAGCACGGTCAGGAAGGCCGCCAAGCGGGCAGGCTGGAAATCGGCGAACAATTCCGCCGCCACCTGCCGGACTTTGACGCTGGCGGCAGGACCGGACGGCAGCTCCCCAGACGCAGCATGCAACGTGACAGTGGTGGGTGAGGAGTCACTCATGCGGCTCCCTCCTTCAAGCAGGGCTAACTCTGCATACCCGCTCCCGGCGCCGACGACTAGTTGCCACTGAAATGAGCTCGCACGTGTTCCGCGTACATCCGTCCGAGTGGGGCAGGCAGCAAAGCCGCTAGGCCAGCCAGTCAGCGCTCGGAGTGGCCTCACCAAGCGCCACGTAGCGCGCCACTGCCATCCGTCCCGCGGCTGGCCCCTTCTCTATCACGACCTGCCTAGCGGTGGCGAGAACCCGCATCTACGTCGATAATCACCCACGGTGACATTGCCGCTGAAGAATCAACTGAGCATAAGCTGTCACGTGAGCAAGAATCTTAGGGCGAGGGGCATAGGGATGATCGAGCGACCGAACGAACGAACCGACACGACGCGCAGAGTGAGCCAGCCGGACCGAAAGCCTGCGCGGCGCCACCGCGGGAGACGTGCGCCGGGACGCCGCCCTGGGAAACACGCTGAGCCGCGCAGGCGACAACTGGACGCGCCTCCTCAATGAAGTTGGTTCCATGGTCAGTGCCGTGGTGCTCTACCACCTCACGAGGACAATGGTCCATGAGAAGGCCGAACTCGATGTTCCTCTCGCGGTACTCAGTACGCTGCCGACGCCATTAAAGACGGGACAGCGTGATCAGAGGCTGCTCTCCGGTATCTCGACATCCTAGGCTCGCCCTATGACCGCACGTAGCACCGAGACCACCGTCCGCACCCCAGACGGCCTCCGCCTCGCCGGTACCCTCGTCCAGCCGGACGGCCACCTGCATCACGCCGCCTTGCTCGTCCACGGTGCGAGCGTCACCCGCGAAGAGGGCGGCTTCTTCACTCGGCTTGCCGCCGGCCTGGCGGACGTCGGTGTAGCCACACTCCGGTTCGACCTGCCCGGCCACGGTGAGAGCGAAGGTCGTCAAGAAGACCTATCGCTGTCGGCGCTGCTGGGCACCATCGGGGCGGGGCTGAACACCCTGGCCTCGGTCGTGCCGGTCACGCCGATGTCACTTGTGGCAGCCAGCTTCTCCGGCGGGGCTGCCGCGTATTACACGGCGAAGCGTCCGCGCGAGGTCGAACGGCTGGTGTTACTGAATCCGCTGATTGACTACCGCAAGCGGTTCGTCGACGAGAAGCCCGCTTGGTCTGGTGGCTACATCAATGACAAGGGCGCGGGCCAGCTCCGGGAGCAGGGCTACCTCGGCCACGGCGTGGGTTTCAAGCTCGGGCGCGCGCTCCTCAACGAGGTGTTCTGGCTGCACCCCCGCCACGTCCTGCCGGACATCGTCGCCCCGACCCTCATCGTGCACGGCACGGAAGACACGTTCATCCCGGTGGACTCGTCCCGCGCCGCGGACCGCGAGCTGACGTGTCGACGCCGCTTCGTCGAGCTGGACGGTGCGCAACACGGCTTCGCCGTTCACGATGACCCGACCTATGCCGACCCGCAGTCCCAGGAGTGGCAGGCGCAGGTCATTGGGGAGATCAAAAGTTGGCTGACGCGTTAGTCCCGCTGGATCATGGTCACCACTTGATCATGGGAGCTGACCCGTACGTTTGGTAACACAGAGCATTGGATCAAATGCCACGTCAACTGTCTGTATGGCCGTCACAGACTGGGCTGCGACGGCCAGACAGGCTTGAGCGCTGCGTTATTGCCCTATCGGCGGGTGATGCGCCCCGGGTTCTGTGCAGGCTCTGATCTCAGGGATGATGCAGAGAATGCCGGCACCGAAGAAGTACAGCGACGAGCTGCGTGAGCGGGCGACGCGGATGGCGTTGGACGCGATCGCGGCCGAGGGTCAGCGGATGGCGGCGATCCGCCGGGTCGCGGGTCAGTTGGACGTGCACCCGGAGGCATTGCGGACGTGAATCAAGCGCGCCGAGATCGACGCCGGCACGGCGCCCGGCCGTACCAGCGATGATGCCGCACGGATTGCCGAGCTGGAATGCGAGGTGCGCGAGTTGTGGCGGGCGAACGAGATCCTGAAGACGGCCTCGGCGTTTTTCGCCGCCGCGGAGCTCGACCGCAAAATCAAGTAGCGCCTGGAGATTCCATGCCTCGGCGGGAGGTTCCGCTCGCGGTGGTCGACTATATCGACGACCACCGCGAGCGAGTTGTCGAGGGGAAGAAGCTCGGGGTCGAGTCGATCTGCGCAGTCTTGAACGATGCGGATGTGCGGATCGCCCCGAGAACCTTCTGGGCAGTCAAGAAGCGCACACCGTCGAAACGCGCCGTGCGAGATGCGGAACTGCTCACCGAGATCGAGCGCGTGTTCCGCGAGAATTACGGCGTCTACGGAGCACGGCAAGTTCATGCCCAGCTCAACCGTGAGGGAATCCGCGTGGCTCGCTGCACGGTCGAGCGGCTGATGCGCCAGAAGGGCCTGCAGGGACTACGGCGAGGCAGGCGGCCCAGGACCACCATCGCTGCTGCCTCGCCGTCGCTGGCGGACCTGGTCGACCGCCGTTTCACTGCCGACCAGCCGAACCGGCTCTGGGTAGCGGACATAACCTATATTCGGGCGTTTTCGGGATGGGTGTATGCCGCGTTCGTCATCGATGTGTCTCGAGAATGGTCGTGGGCTGGCAGGTGTCAACCTCGTTGCACACGAATCTCGCCCTCGACGCACTGGAGATGGGGATCTGGGTCAGACAACGAGCCTGACAAGACGTGACCGGACTCGTCCATCATTCCGACCGCGGAGTTCAATATCGAGCCATTCGCTATACCGAGCGCTTGGCGGAAGTGGCAGTGGTCGCCTCGGGTCGGTTCTCGCGGAGATTCCTACGATAGCGCGATGGCTGAGGCATTCAATTCGCTGTTCAAGTGATAATTGATCTATAACCCTGTTGTTTGCGGCCGCGGTTGGCGATCATTTCGCGATGTCGAGATCGCCGTCGCCGAATACGTCGACTGGTACAACCATCGCCGCGCGAGCGGGTGCTCTGGCGGATGCTCTGCGAGACCTGCGCCCGCGCCGAGGAAATCCTCAGTCTGAACGTGCCCGACCTCGACATGGAGTTCCACTGCGCCCTGGTCACCGAGAAAGGCGGCGACCGCGCCTACGTGCACTGAGAAACCCCGACCGCGCGCCTGCTGCGCCGGCTGCTGGCTGGCCGCACCGCCGGGCCGGTGTTCCTCGCCGACCGGCGTGCCACGGCAGCTGGGCGCCGAGCGCCGGCGTTGGGTGACATCTACCCCTGAGACCGGCGGGGCCGGCTGTCCTACCCGCGCGCCGAGTACCTGTTCAAGGAGGCCTCCCAGCTCCACGACCCGCACGGCGCCGGGTACACCCTCCACCAGCTACGCCACTCCGGGCTGACCCACCTCGCGGCCAAGGGCCGCAGCGCCGCCGAGCTGCAGGCCAAGTCCCGCCACCGGCACCTGGCCACCCTCGGCATCTACGTCCGGCTCGGCGAGGAGACCTCCGCCCGCATCACCGCCGAGAACGACGAGCACCACCGCCGACACCGGCGCTGATCTCCCGTCCCACGTACCGACATCAAGGAAACGGCCGAAGCTGCTGCCCGGAAGCCCCAGCTTGAGAAAGCGACCGCAGGTGAGGACCTAGATCAACTGCTTACCGTTGTTTTTGGTCTGGAAACTACGGGCGGGCCTCACTGCCGCGATCGCACCAAAAATCCTGGTAGCGGCCTCATCCCAATCACACTGGGCGTCCGGTCGAATGCCGGAGGTGCCCCCTCGGGTGTCCGGTCGCGGGTGTCCGCTGTCCGCACTTGACCGTCGGTGAGAGCTGCGGACGGTCGGTCCGAAACTCCGAGCACGGCCGAGCGGGCGGGCAGCGGAGCGGACGAACCGGACACGTCCTGTGGGTCCTGACCTGCGGGTGTCCGGTGTCCGGTTGAGAGTGGTCTCTCGTGTCATTCCGTCCCGGTCAGCATCACCACGACAACGTGACCGCCGCCCTGCCCTTCACGTAGCCACGGACAAACTCGGGCGGCACAATTGGCCAGCTCGCTAAGTCTGGCAGAGCTGGATGTCTTTGGTGGATAGCAGGGGTTTCAGCGGGCGACCTGAGCACCGGAGGCCGTTTCGGGTGCTGGTGTCGAGGTGGTCGGCACTGCGGAGGGCCCGCTCGTCCGGTTCGAGCGCGGCCGAGCGGTCCCGGATCTGGCTCCACGCCGACGTCGTCGTTCGGTCGCGGAGTCGGAAACGCCGCACCGGGGACTATCCCGGAGACCGTCACGGCGTCGTGGAACAGCTTTCGGAGTTCGGTCAGTGCGCGGCTTCCAGCCTGCCGAATATGCGAAGGGTGCGAGACTCGCCCAGGTGGTGGCCGATCTTGCGGTGCATGGCGAGCGCTTTCTCAGCGAGATCGGCGGCCATTTCGTTGGCACCGCGGTCGAGATGGGTTTCGGCGAGCACTGTGAGTGCCAGGCCGATGCAGCCTTGGAAGTCGCAGTCTCGTGCGATCTGCAGGGCGGTGGTGGCGTGCCGGACAGCGGTGTCGTATTCTCGGCGAGCCCGGTCGATCGTGGCTTGCCCGATCAGCGCGTCGACATACGCCCGGCGGTAGCCGGTTTCCTTGGCCACACGCACCGCCTGGTCGACGTGGGCGACTGCGTCGTCCATCCGGCAGAGGGCCAGGTACGTTCCGGCGAGGGCGGTGTGGGCCAGACTGGTTCCCCTGCTGTCGTGGAATTCTGTCGCCAGGGACAGGGCACGGTGACCGTTTTCGAGCGCGAGCGGGTAGCGGCCGGTGTCGCGATGGACTTCGGCCATCCCGCTGAGGAGTGAGGCTTCGTTGAAGCGGAACGCGGTCTTGTGGTAAAGCATCAGCGCCTGGTCGCTGTCGTCGAGTGCTTCGTCGTACCTTCCGAGGGCGGCCAGCGCGTACGATCTGATATGCAGGGCGGCGGCCTCGCCGAGCAGTGAGCCGATCTGCCGGTGAAGCACCAGGGCCTGGCTTGTGTGGTCCAGCACGTCGTCGAGCCTGCCCCAGTCCAGATAGGACAGTGCCATCCCGTTCAGACAGACCAGTTCACAGACTCGGTTGCCGATCCGGCGGGAGAGGTCCCGTCCCTGGGTGAAGTTCTCCAGCGACGCCGCCGGATTGCCCAATAGCCAGTAGGTGTGGCCGAACTGCTTGCAGATTTCGGCCTCGCCGCCGGGATGGTCGGCCAGCGGGAAGAGCTCACGGCCACGGAGTCCGTACTCGAGGGCCGTGTCGTAGTCGCCGAAGGCGAAATGGACCCGGTGCAGGAAGTGCAGCATCGCGCCTTCCGCAACCCGGTCCGGGCGTTCGCGAGCCACCTGCAGGCCGAGTTCGGAGACCTCCAGCCAATCCGACCGGTACATCCCGCCATAGAAGTACGGGGCCAGCACCGCGGCGAGTCGCCAGGTCAGGTCCTTCGGGCCATGCTCGGCGGCGTGCCGGATGGCGGCGACCAGGTTGACCCGTTCGGTGTCCAGCCATTCCCTTGCCTGTGCAAGGCCGGTAATCGGGAGTGCGCGGTCGCCGGAGCCCGCGATGTCCGACATGATGGGCTGGGTGGTCGTGAACATCGTGATCGCAGCGCGGTGTGCCGAGTGCAGGTACATGTCGAACAGCCGGCGCAGCGCGCTGTCGCGTTTCTCCTGAGGATCTTCCTCTTGTGCCCGCTCGGCGGCGTAGAGGCGGAGCAGGTCGTGCTGGGTGTACCTGCCCGTCGTCGGAGATTCGATCAGGTGTGCTGTGGCGAGGCGATCCAGCAACTGCGTCGTTTCCTCGGCCGAGGCATCGATGATTGCGGCGGCCGCGGGGACGCCGCAGTCCGGTCCGGGTGCGCAGCCGAGTAGACGGAACATCCGCGCGGTGGCCGCGTCGAGGGTACGGTAGGACAGGTCGAACGACGCGCGCACGGCGGCGTCTCTGTCGTGTCCGATCGCCAGCCGGGTGAGCCGGTTGCCTGCGTCCAGCCGGGCGATGTAGTCGGTGATGCTCTGCCGGGGATCGGCGGCCAGGTGTGCGGCGGCGATCCGTAGCGCGAGTGGCAGGAATCCGCACAGTCGTGCGAGTTCGGCCGCGGCTTCCGGCTCGGCAGCGACGCGGGCGGCGCCGAGGATCAAGGTCAGCAGCGTATGGGCTTCGGCGGCGGGCAGGACGTCGAGCACCAGCCGGTGGGCGTCGTCCAGCGCGGTCAGCCCCAGTAGGTCGTCCCGGCTGGTCACGAGTACGAGGCAGCTGGGGCTGCCGGGGAGCAGCGGCCGCACCTGCTCCGCGGTCGCGGCGTTGTCCAGGACGATCATTGCCCGCCGGTCGGCGAGCAGCGAGCGGTACAGCGCGGACTGCTCCTGTTCGGTGAGGGGAATCGCCGGCTGCGCCACGCCCAGTGCGCGCAGGAACATGGGCAGCACGTCAGCGGGGGTCATTGGCGGGGCGGCGGCGTAGCCGCGGAGGTTGACGTACAGCTGGGCGTCCGGATGCTCCGCGGCGACTCGGTGTGCCCAGTGCAGAGCCAGCGCGGTCTTCCCGACGCCGCCGACACCGGCGATCGCCGAGATCAGCACCGCCGATCGATGGCTTTCGCTGTTCAGCAGGTCGTCGAGCTGGTCAAGGTAGTGCTCGCGGCCGGCGAAGTTGGCGACGTCGGCGGGCAGCTGCCGGGGGACGGGAGCAGCAGCCGGGGCCTGGACATAGGCCTGGCGCTGCTCGGGCGTGGCGAGAGCGGGGTCGGCGTGCAGGATGCGCTGCTGCAGTTCTTGCAGGGCGGTGCCGGGATCGGTGCCCAGCTCGTCGGCAAGCCGGGTGCGGAACCGGCGGTAGTGCTCGAGCGCGTCGGCGACGCGCCCGGCGCGGTAGAGGGCCTGCATGTACTGGGCGGCGATGCGTTCGTCCAGCGGGAGCTCGGCGGCCCGGCCGAACAGCTCGGCTACGAGGTTTTCGCCCGCCCCGGCCTGCAGCCGGGCGTCGGTCAGGTCGTGCAGGGCCAGCAGCTTCAGCTGATGCAGCCGGTCCCGCTCACTGAGCACCCACTGGCTGTTCAGACCGGTCAGCGCGTCCCCTCGCCACAACGCGAGCGCTTCGGTCAACAGCTCGACCGCGCGCACGTCGGAAGTCTTGGCTTGGTCATGCAGTTCGCGGAACCGGTGCAGGTCCACCTCCGTCGCGTCGGCGGCCAGCAGGTACCCGCCCGAACGCCAGACCAGCCGCTCGGTCCCCAACGCCGTCCGCAGCCGCGATACATAGCTGCTCAACGCTCCACGCACCCGCAACGGCGGCGCCTCGCCCCAGACCCGCACCACCAGCTGGTCGACAGATACGACGTGACCGACGTTCACGGCCAAAGCCGCCAGCACCAGACGCTGCCGGGCCGGACCGAGCGACACCGGCTCCCCGCCCGCAAACGCGGTCTCTTCCCCCAGAAGCCTGATTTCCAGCACGACGTCCCCTCGCCGTTCGCGCTACCCCGTACACCTTTGATACCAGCGTCACCAGCGGATTACATCGGCGCGCGTGCCAATCACACGAACAGCCGAGCAATGGCGGCTTCACATCGTCGCCCTGCCTGGGTCGCCGACCTCGACGCGGTCCCCGTGCTGACGATCGTCACCGAATACCGGCCGTGACCAGGGGATTGCAACCGAAGGCAAAGGGTTTGCAGGAGCTGTCGGGCAACCTCGTGCTCGACGAATCAGCATCCACTGGGAGGAAGACGTGCGACGATTTCACGTGATCGTCGGCCTGTTCGTGCTTGCCGCGTCATGGCTGACCATCGGAGGAACAGCGACAGCGAGCCCGGGACGCGCCGAGCACGTCGCGAGCGCCGAGTCCGCGGTCGTGCACTGCGTGGGTTCCTGCCCGGAGCGCACCGGATTGTGCGCCCCACCGAGCTGCGGGAACGGTGTGGGAAACCGAACCTCTGACTGTTCGGGTTTCTGCCCTGACCAGCAGTTGATGTGCATGCCTCCGAGCTGCGGGAATAATGCGACGGATCGATCTCTGCGATGCTCCGGGCTCTGTTCGGACAACGTGCTGAGCCACGTCGTTGAGTGCTCCGGGAACTGTCCGCAGGAAGCACCAGGGCGAATGGGTGACTGCGCAGGGAACTGCCCACAGAACCCGCGCCTGGACGTTGTCGATTGCGCCGGCGCCTGCTGCGAAGAACCCCACCGCACCGGAGGGGCGAGCCCGCTATGCCGCCGACAGGACACGCCCGGCCGGTTACGCGTGGCGGCATGATCGGCTGATCCGAGGAGTGCGCCATGCTCGCGTTCCTCGCTCTGGCCCTGACGCCGATTCTGGTCGGGATCGCCCTCGGGTACCTGGCTGGCGGGCGTCTCTCGGTGCTGGTGGGGCAGTTCCACCACCTGTGGTTGCTGTGGCTGGCGGTGTCGGTCCAGGTCCTGCAGACAGCCTCTTCGGACATCCGGCGAGCCGTCGAGGCGGCGCTGCACGTCCCGATGCTCATGGTGGTCTCGGCAGTTGGTGTGTTTTGGCTGGTGCTCAACGTGTGTCGTTGGTCGCCGGGCATGCGCCTGGCTGGCTTGCTCGTGCTTGCCGGCGGGTTCGCGAACGCCGCTGCCGTGGGTGTCAATGGCCGCATGCCTTACTCCATCGCGGCGGCGAAGATCATCGGACTCGCCCCCGACTCCACGACACCGAAGAACCAACCAGCGTCCGGAGACAGCCCTGTCATGTTCCTGGCCGACGTCATTCCCCTGCCCTGGCTGCACAAAGTCGTCAGCGTCGGTGACTGTCTCATCCTGACGGGCTCGACCCTGCTCGTCATCACAGCGATGCGAGCGAAGAAGGTGAACCGTGCAACGGGTTCGGGCACACCTGCTCCTGGCGGCGTACACGATCTTGACCCTGGCGACGCTCCTGTACACGATCGGAGCGCCCTGGGAGGCCAGCTGAACAGAGCGACCTCTGTCAAACCATGGACAGACGCAGAGCCATCCGCGTTGTTAGCCAGCCGGCGTCGTCGCGTACGGCGTCCAGGGCAGGCAGCGGCTGACATGTCGCTCACCTTTGGTGTTCTTCATATCGGCCCATCGACCACGTCGCATGGGCTCCCGTCCCGCGGGTGGGCGACGCAACCACCAACCCGCCCGACCGGACGGTGATGGAACCGTCCGGAACGGACACCTGCGCCGACGAACACGCTCCGCGGCTGCCCGCATCACCCTGTACCCGACGTTCACAGAAGGAGAACACTGCGATGACGACCATCACCTGCCCGCACATCCTCGTGCCCGAGGACCGAGTCGCTCTCGAGGACGTGCTCACCGAGTACGAAGCCAGGTACCCGGCGCACCCACGCCTCGACGCCGCGCTCCGCGCCATGAAGGCGACCAACGTGCGGACCCGTGGCTTCGCCATCCCGCTCGACACTCTCAACGACCCGGACCTCCTACCCGGCGAACGCGCTCGCCAGCATTTCGAGGCAGCCTGCGATCTCGCCGGACGGGCGGTGCGCGACGCGCTCGACGGCGTGGGCCTTTCGCCTGCCGAAGTCGACGGCCTGGTCTGCGTCAGCACGACCGGCTACACCATGCCGGGACTCGACGTTGCGTTGGTCAACCAGCTCGGCCTCGCACCTGACATCATCCGGGTGCCGGCGACGCAACTCGGGTGCAGCGGTGGTTCCTGGGCGCTGGCACGCGCCGCCGACCTCTGTGCCAAGCCGGAGGTCAGCAACGTCCTCGTCGTCGCGGCCGACCTGCTCCAGGCCTATGTGCACCCGTCGGACGTCACCATGGACTCGATGATCTTCCGAGCCCTCCTCGGCGACGCGGCGGGAGCCTGCGTGGTGCGGGACGCGTCGTCCAACCTGGGCAGCCCGAGCATCGAGGAGACCTGGGACTACACCGTCCCCGGCACCTCGGACATCGTCGGCTACCGTCTCCACGACGACGGTTTCCATGCCCACAACTCGCCCCGCCTCTTCAACGCCATCGGCGACGCCGTCCAGGAGCTTCTCCGCTGGTTCGGAAAACTCCCCGACATCGACGAGACCGGGATCGGCTTCGTTGTGGCCCACCCCGGCGGGCCCCGCATTGTGGACCGACTCGTCGAGGAGCTCGGTTGTAACCCCGCACTGCTCGACCCTTCCCGGCAAAGCCTGCAAGAAGTGGGCAACACCGGTGCCGTCTCGATACTGGATGTCCTCGCGAGAACCTACGCCACGCCTCCGCCCGCGGGTGCACACGGCTTGGCCATCGGTATCGGCCCCGGCGTAACGGTCTCTGCCGCGCACCTCATCTGGAGGTAACGGTTCTCCTCTTGATCCCGCTCGCCGAACCCGCACTACCGGCGGTACTGGCACGTCAGATTTGCGGGGCTGCTAACAGCCTCCCGGCACATTGCGGATCAACCTGCCCTCAGCTCTTGCCGCGCCGCTGCGGGTCGGAGCCGAAACTTACTGATCAACAACGCCGGAACACCGATCACGGATAGACCCACCTCAGAAGACTGAGAAGACCCGCGATGGTCACGTCGGCGAAGCAGCGCAGCAGCCCGCGTCCGGGTCTTGCAACGCACACCGCCTGCCGGAGCAGGAGACTCGGAGGAGGATCATGGATCGCGCACGGACAACTAGCCGGAAAGAGGGATCCTGCGCCGCAGCGCTGGGAGTGTACCTGCTGATCGCCCTGACCGCGTGTGGGCCCGCCGCGCGGCATGGAACGCACCTTCCGGCCGCGATATCCGATTCCGAGACTCTCGACCTGGCCCGACAGATTTTGCTACGCAAGTGCATGGAACAGGCCGGATTCGACTACCAGGTGGAACCGCCACCAAGGATTCCGGATGACCGAGAATTCCCTTACGTCATCGACGACGCCGGATGGGCACGACGGCACGGATTCGGCACGGACCTGCAGTTGGCCCGGGAAAACCTCCGGAACTCCGATCCCAACCAGCAGTACTTCCGCAGCTTGCCCACCGGCCGTCGGGTGACCGCGCTCCAGGCCGCCAACGGGCCGCAACCGACCGGTATGAGCGCCAAGGATCCGAGCGGGACGGTGATCCAACGCAGCGATCGGGGTTGCCAGGTGACGTCCGAGCAAGAACTCTACGGCGACGCTCGCGTCTGGTTCCAAGCCCGGGTGACCAGGGACGGCCTCAAGCCGTTGCGGACCGGCGCCGTCCTCGCCGACCCGGGATTCGCCCAAGCGGCCAGACCCTGGGCGAGCTGCATGCGAGCAGCCGGCTATCCCTACGCGACCCCGACGGAGCTGCGCGGCCACCTGCCACCAGTGGAGAAACCGTTGCCGTTCCCGGAAGAACAGCACATGGCGGTGGTGGAGGCGGACTGCGCGGCGAGCTCGGGGCTAGCCTCGACGGCCAGCACGCTGGACGCCCGCTACGGCGCTCGGCTGACGGAGAAGTTCAAAGCCGACGTGGGCACCGCGGAACGCTTGGAGCAGGCCGCGTTGCCGCGAGCCCGGGAGCTGGTCCGTGCCGAGAGCACGGGCCCCTGACCGGCTGCCGACCGGCGGCTGGGTAAATTGGAGAGAGGAAATAACCGTGATCAGGAGACGTTGCGCGTTCGCGGGATGCGCACTGGCCGTCCTGGCGGTCGTGGTCGGGGCGGTCAACGCGCCGGCGGCGTCCGCCGCGCCGACCTCGGCGGAATCGATCGCTGCGGACGGGTACTTCAACGCCTACTACGACCTCAACCTTCAGTCCATCTGCCATCGCTGGAAGGGCAATGAGCCTGAATGGTCCTACTATGGCTGCGCCAACGAAGTCCAGTCGGTGTGGAACAACGGGTACCCGGGCTCATTTGACGACGTATTCGTGTACTGGGGCAGTGACTACGAAGGCGCCTGGCGCGGGATCTACAACGGGACGCAGATCAACGACCTTCGGCCCTACACGTTCGACTGGAGTAATGGGGCGAAGGGCAACGGGGAAACCACCTGGCTGAACATCGCCTCGCACAAATGGACGAACCTGCCCTGAGCACCGGTGACCCCCGGGTCGGCACGGGCCGGGGGTCACCAGCGGCTTCAGCTGTCCGCCGTCCGGCTCGACGCTCCGACGGTATCCGGTTCCCGGCGCCTTGTGGGCCGCACTCGCGCAGTACCCGGGCGACGCCGCCGACAAGGCGCGTGGCGCCGCGAGCGCGCACGATCGGCTGCTCGTCGCCTACGCGGTGCCGCTGCTGGAAGCCGTGGTCGCTGGCGGAGACGTCCTGGCAGCCGAACGGCTCGGCGGCCATCTCCCGGACCTCGGTGAGCCGGATACGGGTCGCGAAGTGCCGGTGTCCGCCGTCGAGAAACATCTCAGAGCTCTTCGCACTCGAAGCGAACCCGCCTCTTCGACGGTCTACTCGGACAAACGGCTGCACGAGTCGATGATCCGGTTCGGCGTGCACGGCGGCCTGATCGCCACCCTCGCACCTCATGCCGAAGCAGGGGATCAGCTGCCGAACGTCGGCTGGCTGAGCTGATCACCGTCCTCGGCTCCGGTGATGAAGCTTTCAAGTGGGTTCCCGGCGGCCCCGTTGCCGAGGCGCTGTTCGAGAGCCGACGCCGGACCGATCAGCGGAACCAACTCCTGCGAGTGCGCAGACCAGTCTCTCAGAGGCGCGCCGAAACAGTGAAGAGCGCCGGCGCGAACCCGAAGATCGATGCGAGCACGCCGATCGAGGACCTGAGGAAGCCGGTGCTTCCGTCGGTCGGCTCACCAGGTCGTCCCGGCCCGGCGAGTCCTGCGGGAGTGACGCCCGCAGGGCCCGGACGACGGCGATGCACATCGGTGGCACCAGGCGACGATGAGGATCACCCAGAACGGGGACCCGGCGGCGAAGCGTTCCGATCAGCGGCGCCGAACGGTGGTTGGACACCGCGCTCCGGGCTCCCGAACAATGTGTCCTTCCAACCGAGGGGGAGGATCGCCAGTGCCGCGACACGAGCGTCCGTTGACCACAGAGAACGGGACAGCGGCGAAGTTCGCAGCCGGCCTGCGCGAGCTACGGCGGATGGCGGGCAATCCGCCGTATCGGGAGCTGGGGCGTCGCGCGCACTACTCCGCGGGCACGTTGTCCGATGCCGCCGCCGGTCGCAAGCTGCCCAGCCTCTCGGTCGCCCTGGCCTACGTCCGCGCTTGTGGCGGCGACGTACCCGAATGGGAACAGCGCTGGCACGAAGCGAACGCCGACCAGGCTGAGCCGGACCAGTCCGAGAGCGCTGGGCCGGACGAGCACCAGCCGTACGTCGGGCTCGCGGCCTTCGGCCTCGACGACGCGGACCGGTTCTTCGGCCGTGAGGCGCTGGTGGACCTGGTAGCGCACCGGGTGGCGAAGCATCGGCTGGTGGGCGTCTTCGGAGCTTCGGGCGCAGGGAAGTCGTCCTTGCTCCAGGCTGGCCTGGAGCCTTGGCTCGCCTCGGGAGACGTGGAGGTAATCCTGTTCACCCCGGGCCCCGACCCGCTGCTCTCCTACGCGGCGCGGCTCGCGGACGTCCTGGAGCGGGACGCTGAAGACCTGCGCGCCCAGCTGTCGGCCGATGAAGGAGGCCTTCGCCAAGCCGTCCAGGACCGCCAGGGCGCACCGGCCGAGCTCATCCTGATCGTCGACCAGTTCGAAGAGGTCTTCACCCTCGGCGCCGACGAGGTCGCTCGGACCCGGTTCATCGACGCACTGGTCGCCGCGGCGCAAGCGGAAGACAGCCGGCTGCGGGTGATCCTCGGCGTGGGAGCGGACTTCTACGGCCACTGCACCGCGCACGCCGGGCTCGTCGAGATGCTGCGCGATGCCCAGATCGCGGTCGGGCCGATGTCGGCGGCCGAGCTGCGGCAGGCCATCACCCAGTCCGCGCACCGGGCCGGGTGCACGGTCGAGGGCGCCCTCGTCGCCGAACTCGTCGCGCACACCCACGGCCGGGCCGGCGTGCTCCCGTTGCTGTCGCACGCCTTGCGCGAGACGTGGCGTCGCCGGCGCGGCAACACCCTCACCGTCGCCGGGTTCCAGGCCACGGGCGGTATCGACGGCGCCCTCGCCCGGACGGCGGAGACCTGCTACACCAGTCTTCGCCCTCGCCAGCAGGAGCGGAATAGCCAGGCCAGTTTGTCGCCCTCGATGCGGTCCCACTGCTGATACAGCGCCAGCAGGGCGTCACCCACGACGTTGTCGTGATCCACACCGGGGGCCTTGCTGCGGACGTAGGAGGGCAACGCCTTCCGCCTCTCGGTGACGATCGTCGAGCCCTCGAGGTAGTCCTGCTCCGTCCACGGTCGGCGGGCCAGAGGTTGAGCCGAATCGGTCACTCCGCGCCCTGGCCCAGCGGCGGTCCCAGCACAACCGTCAGCACCAGCCCGGGCGCGCACCAGCGCAGCGGCATCGGGGGCGTCGTCGTGGTGGCCGGGCCGGTGAGCACGCGCAGCGACCACGAGGCCAGGCACGTCGCCGCGGCGCACCTCGCGGCACGAACCAGGGCAGGGCGGGCACGCCGCCAGGCCAAGGCGGCGGTCATCGCCACCATCAGCAGCGGCGGCCAGTTCGGCGACATCGAGGACATCTCGGGGTAGTCCTTTCCAGATTCTGCGGGGACGGGAGTAGCGCGCCCGGGGGAAAGCGACGCTCACACCTGTTACTGCCAGAAGGCCAGTTTTTGACACCGTGTCCCTCGAAAAAACATCAACTCGCCCAGAAGCGTGACGACCGTCGCGCACCGTCAGCAATTCACCGGAACCTGTTCACTCGACCAGTTCCTCGTGCGTCGCCCGTGCCTACGACTGGTTCCTCGGCGGCTCCACCAACACCCCCACCGACCGGGCCTTCGCCGAACGCCTCCTGCAGGTCCTGCCGCCGGCGAAAACCATTGCCGTCGACAACCGCAACTTCCTCCGCCGCGTCGTGACCTACCTCGTCGAGCGCGGCGTCCGGCAGTTCAGCGACATCGGCTCCGGTATCCCCACCGTCGGCAACGTCCACCAAGTCGCCCGCGACCTCGACCCGGACGCCAAAGTTGTCTACGTCGACAACGACCCCGTCGCCGTCACCCAGAGCCGGCTCCTGCTGCGCGATGATCCCGCCACCACAGTCATCGACGCCGACCTCCGCCATCCCGGCCCCATCCGGGACCACCCGGACACCCGAGCACTGCTGGACTTCGACCAGCCGATCGCACTGCTCATGATCGCCGTCCTGCACTTCATCCCCGACCGCGACGACCCAGCCGGAATCATTGCCGCCTATCGCAAGAACCTGCCGCCCGGCAGCTACCTCGCACTCTCGCACCTCACCGACGAGACCGCCCCGCCCGAGCTACGCGAGCAGGTCCGAACGTGCATCGACCTCTATCAGGGCAGTGCCAGCCCGCTGGTCACCCGCACCCGCCACACGCTCTCGAGCTGGCTCGACGGGCTCGCCCTTGTCCCGCCGGGCATCAGCATCGCCAACCAGCGGAACCCCGACAACAACCCGCACTCCGGCCCCGAGCACGACCTCGTCATCGCCGGGCTCGCTCAACTCACCGCCTAGAGCTCCTCGGCGGCCACGGCCGCGCTTCCTGTGCGCCGAGGTCGGTTATGGACGGCTGCCACCGTTGGTTAGCTTCGTTGTGATGCGCTTCCCGGAGGCCGATGAATGAGCGATCAGCCCGTTTCGTTGGAGATCTTTCCCGTCGCCATCGGCAAGTGCGTCGATGCAGGCCACGAGAAGCTCGACGTCGATGCCGAAGTGACCAAAATACAGCGGTTGCTGGAAGACTTCGGTGGAGAAATCACGGCATGGGACGTGCCGATGGCAGATCGCCACGGCGACAAGGTCAACGCTCGGCTGACCCAATGGGCGGCGTCGCACCAACCCTGCGCACTCTGTATTGGGTAGGCCACGGCCGGTCCGACGGTCACCTGGTCTCGTTGGCACACGGGCGAGCCCGCGACACGTCGGCCATCAGGGCATGACGGCAGCGCCGCTCTCGGACTTCCTGGCCGCTCGCGAGGGTGCGGCGGACCCGGAGTCGTGGGTGATTCTCGTTATCGACACCTGTCAGTCCGCCAAGTTCGTTCAACTGCTCGACAATGAGGTGAACGCTCGGCTCAGGGACCGTCGGCTCCTGCTGGTCAGCTTTTCGTCGCGCGGCACGACTCGGCTCGGCCGGTTCAGCACGACACTGCGAGCGATGCTGACCGGCACCTTTCGCGCCGAAGAAACGATCCCGTTGTGGGAATTGGCGAAGGAATTGCGCCAAACCCTGCCCGACCATGGTGAAGTAATTCCGAAGCAGATCGACGACGCGGTGTTGCGCCGCGCCAGGAAACCTGTGGTCCTCGGCGCGCCGGTCGACGTCACGGACGAAATCGAAACCGCGCTCGACGACCTGACCCGGCACGAGCGGAGACACTTCTTCCCGAAGGCGCAAGCCGCGGAACTCGGGGAGCAATCGTGGTACTTCGAAGGCCGGAGGGCGGAGTCGGCCGCGGTTTCGGCGTGGCTGCGCAGCGGCGAACCGGGACTGTTCGTCATCACCGGTCCTGCCGACAGCGACAAATCCGCGTTGCCGGGTCAGCTGATCGTGCAGAGCAAGCCCGGGATCCGCCGGGTACTGGCACGGCACGGTCTGCTCACCGAGGCGCCCGAAGCCTCGCGCCCGCCCGATGACGTCTTCGACCTCGTCGTGCACTTGACGGGGTTGTCCGCGGCGGAGGTCGTGACCCGCCTGGCCGCGAACACCTCAGACAAGCCGCGCGACCACCACCAGGGCAGTCAAGGACTTCCGCTCGACGAAGGTCGGGCAGCACCGCTGATCACCGATCGTCGCACGGCGGCTGATAAGGCACTGCCGGCAAGAAGCGGTTCCACGCATCCGGTGTGAGTTCGGAGGCACTCCTTTCGCACACCAGCGCAGCAGCCTCGTCCGGGCTCATCCGCTCGATCGGCACCGCCGGGATGCTCCACAGCAGCGCCGAGTCGTCGTCGCTCCCCGTCATCAGGATCCGGCCGTCACGCGAGAACGTCGCCGCCACCACGGGCGCGGAATGCCCGCGCAGGACGGCGAACGTTTGGGGGACAGCACCGTCAGTGCGCCACAGCCGGACCCTCTGGTCTTCGCTCGCTGTGGCGAGAGTGCCGTCCGTATTGAAGGCCACCGAGCGCACTGTCCCGTCGTGCCCGGTCAGCACGGCTCGTTCACGCGCCGACGATGGACTGCTCACGTCCCAGAGGCGTGCGGTGCGATCCTGGCTCCCGGTGGCGAGGAGTCGGCCGGTCGGCCCGAACGCCACCCACACCACCGGTCCCCTGTGTCCGTACAGGAATACCGGAGGGCGTGGTCGCCTCGGGTCGGCGATGTCCCACAAGGCCGTCGTACCATCCCAGTTGGCTGTCGCGACAAGCCGCTGATCATCGGTGAACGCGGCGGACACGACCCCTCCATGACCGGCGGCCAGAGTCGTCAGCTCGATCGGCTCGTCAGGCCTCCTGACATTCCACAATTTCGCGGTGCCGTCCGTGCTCGTCGTGACGAGCAAAGCTCCGTCAGCGCTGAAGCCGGCGAAGTTGACGTCGTCGCGGTGCGTACGCAGAACAGCGAGCTGGACGACTCGGCGCGGGTCACCGACTGCCCACAATCGCGCCGTGCCGTCCCACCCCGCTGTGGCCAGCAGCCGGCTGTCCGGGCTGAAGGCGACGTGGTTGACGTTGTCGTTGTGGCCGTTGAGGGTGGCCAAAACGGTGGCTCGCGGCCGGCCGGTGGTGTCCCAGAGCATCACCGTGCCGTCATGGCTGGCCGTGGCGCCGAGGCGTGAATCCGGCGACAGCGCGACCGCGTTGACGTGGCCCCGGTGACCGGTGAGACGGCCACCGGTCGGAACCGGGACGCTGTTCAGGAGCGCGTTCTTCGCCTCGTCCGAAGGAGCGAACCGGAACGCGGCGACACTCAGTTGGGCAGCGAGCGCCGGATCAACCGCGCGCAGACCTGCTGCCTTCCCGGCAGCGACTTCCGAAAGGGCGTTGTTGCGTTGCTCCGACGTGGCCGCCTCCGCACGCAAGACGAGGACGATCGCCGTCGCCGCGCACAGAAGCAGCACACACAACACCGCGGTGAGCTGCCGTGCGCGCAATGCGTGCTTCCGTGCCATGGCCAGTTCCCGGCCCGCTGCAGCCTCGCTCGCTTCCAGGAACTCCCGCTCGAGCGCGTTCACCGCGCTACCCGACCTGCCGGCCCACTCACGGCCTGATTCAAGCGAAGTCCCACGATAGAGAGCACCGGGGTCCCGATCGAGGGAGTCCCAGATCCGCGCCGCTTCGATGAGCCTGCGGTGGACGCGCAGACCTTCCCGGTCATCGGCAAGCCAGTCACGAAGCCGCGGCCAGCCCTGGATGAGCGCTTCGTGGGTCAATTCGAGCGTGTCGCGGTCGCGGGTGAGCAGACGGGCGTCGATCAGCCGATCGACGACGAACCGGCCGGCTGGCGTCAGGTCGAGTTCCGTGACGGGGACCCGGCGCTTCACGTCGAGCGAGCCGACACCCGCCGTCGTCAACCTCACCAGGAGCGGTCTGACCGTTCGACGCTGTTCGTCGTCGAAGTCGCCGTACACGGCGTCAGCGGTTCGTGCGAGCGCACCGGTGATCCCACCCGCCGCCTGGTACCCGGCGATCGTCAGCGTGGTGCCCCGTCTTCGCTTCCAGGTCTCCAGCAGCACATGGGACAGCAGCGGCAACGCCCCGACATCTCCGTCCGCCTGGGCGATCAGGGTGGCGAGCAACGAGCCCTCGACGGCGCAGCCGACGCGCAAAGCGGGCTGCACGATCGCGCTGCGCAGCTCGGCCGCGGTCATCGGGCCGACGGTGATCTGCGCGTCTCGCAGCACGTCGACGAGCCGGGCGTGTCTGGCGCAGTGGACGTAGAAGTCGGCTCGGACGCCGATGAGAACCCGACATCTGCTGCTCGGCGCCTCCGCGGCGGTGACGAGCAGGTCGAGGAACCGGGCGCGTTCCACCTCGTCTTGGCAATGCGTGAAGAGCTCCTCGAACTGGTCGACCACGATGACCAGTTGGGGGTCCTCCTCGCCCGGGCGCCGGGCAGTTCGGTACAGGGCGCGCGCGTCGGCGATCAGCTCCTCACGCAACGGACCGACTGGACGGTCGAGCATGGCGGCAAGCTGGACCGCCAACTCTTCCACTGGTTCTCCACCCGGTGTGAAGACGAGCGCGTGCTCCAGACGTGGCAGCAGTCCGGCACGCAGAACCGAGGACTTGCCCGCGCCGGAGGCGCCGAACACACCAAGGAACCGCCTGCTGCGCAACTTCGCTTCGATGTCGCGCACCAGCTGCTCACGACCGAAGAACCGCTCGGCGTCTTTCTCCTGGAACGTCGCCAATCCCGCGTACGGCGCTTCGGCGTCGTCCTGCACCGGTGGCGCTGCCAGCGCCCCGGCGAGCTCGTGCCATCGCTGTTCCCACTCCGCCACGTCGCCCTCACAACCGCGCACGTAAGCCATCGTGATCTGCAGGCTCGGCAGCTTGCGGCCACTCGCGGCTTCCGACAATGCGGCAGCAGAACAATGCGCGCTGGCAGCGAGAGCCCGATAAGTGGGCTGACCCGCCTTCTCCCTCAGCAGCCTCAGGTCTCCCGCGAAGCGCAGCAATCTGCTGTCCCCGCCGGCCAAAGGACTTTCCCGACGCGGCATTCCACCCCCTAAGTGCCCTGGCGACGTAGGGACCGTTGTACACCGTTTGATGTTCATGGTCCGTCTTCCGACGGTGAACAACCCGATCGCAGTAGACCGGGAAAGCGGCTTCCGGAGTGCCACCCGCACCCGGATGCCCGGCAAAGTGACGGATCGTCCAGGAAAGGAACACCGAAATGAGACTCCGCAGGACGCTGCAAGCAGTAACGCTCGCCGCCGCGGCGGCGGTGCCCACTCTGCTCGCCGGCGCACCGGCCCAGGCACAGGCACCCGTCCTCGAAGCGACCGCCTGCGACCGGCAGGTCTGTGTCGGCTACGACGGCGACAAGAACGGCTACTACGCCAGCGCAACCGGCTTCGGCTACTACGGGCACGTCGACCTCTGGGGCCCGGGCATCACCTTCCGTAACAGCCCCTCGAAGCAAGACCCCTCCATCTCCGCGAACGGGGTCGGCTCCACTTGGCTGTGCGCGCACGGCTGGAAGGAGCAGAGCGGCAACTTCATCGACATGGGCTTCCCCTGCGTGTGGGTGTCCTGACCGGACGTGGAACCAGGGTGGTCCCGCGTTTCGCGGGACCACCCGCTCGGGAGGAACCATGAATCTGCCGTGGAAGAGTTTGTCACTGATCACCATTCTCCTGATTTTCGGCGGACGCGATGCGGAATCAAGTCTGCTCACGCCGATCGCGACCACTGTTTCTCTTGTCGCGGGGCAAGGCGGCAACGATCTCAACCACACCAGAGAACGTTTCAGCGTTTACGGCACCGATCTCGGAGTGATGTGGCGAGACAGCCGTGGCCGGACCGCGATAGCGTTCGGCGACACTTACGGAGAAGGCTGGGGCGGGCACGGCGCGGGACCGGACTCCGCGGACTGGCGGTTCAACACGCTCGCCCACTCCACCGACACCGAGCTCGCCGACGGTCTCCTCATCGACAGCATGGTCACCGACCGGCCCGGACACGCCAAGCAGTTGCTCGGTCACGATCCGACGGTCGCCGAGGTGACGGTGATCCCCACCGCGGGCACCAGCGTGGGCAGCCGCGACTACCTGCACTACATGTCGGTTCGCAGCTGGGCGACCGGGGGCCGCTGGACGACGAACTACGCGGGCCTTGCCTATTCCGACGACGGGGGCGAAACCTGGGTCAAGGACCCGGCGACGCGATGGCCGAACGCCGGCGGCAGCGCCCGGTTCCAGCTGGGCGCGTTCGTCCACCACGAGGGGTTCGTGTACCTCTTCGGCACACCCAACGGCCGTCTGGGTGACGGCTACCTGGCGCGTGTTGCGGAAACGTCACTCCTCACCATCGGCGACTACGAATACTGGACCGCCTCCGGCTGGCGGACCGGTGCAGCAGACGAGGCGATCCCGGTCATGGCGGGGCAAGTCGGCGAGCTTTCCGTCCAACACAACAACTTTCTCGGTGCCTGGGTGGCACTACATCTCGACGAGAGCCGCTCGGCCATCGTGCTGCGCACCGCTCCGGGACCGACTGGTCCGTGGAGCGGCGGGAGGGTCGTCGCCCGGGAAGCGGACCACCCCGGGCTCTACGGCTCCTACCTCCATCCATCGAGCGAGTCCGAACTCTACTTCGCGATGTCGGAGTGGGACCCTTACCACGTCAAGCTGCAGCGGTTTCCCCTCACAGGGCTCCTACCGAGCACCGACATTGCGCAGGACGGCGACTTCGAGGACCCCGTGCTCGGCCCGTGGCGCGGCGCCGGCAATGCCGGCCTCGACCGCGGGCTCGGTCACGCCCGCTCAGGCGAGAACAACGGCTGGGTCAACAACACCTCGGGCTGGAACGAACTCGCCCAACACGTGGTCCTCCGACCCGGCGCCCGGTACCGGCTCAGCGGCTGGATACAGAGCTCGGCCACGACATCGGACGGCTACTTCGGCGTTCGGAACGGCGCGTTCCAGGTCGAACAGAAGTTCAGTCACCTGCCGGGCTACACGCGCGTCAGCGTCGAGTTCATCTCGTCGGTCGCCGAGGCCGACATCTACGCCGGCGCGTGGGCGGCCGGCAACCAGGCCACCTGGGCGAGGATCGACGACGTCACACTCGAAAGACTCGACCAGTAGCGATGCGGGCGGCCACCAGCATGTCCGGGATGACGACGAACGAGCCGGCGGAGGTCAGCGGCGGCGCACGATCGCGGGAGGGGGCGTTCACCGCGCGCCTGCCCGGCGAACTCGGTCGAGTGAGCCCGAGCGAAGTCCGCGAAGCTGGTCGGCGTCACCCCGAAGGTGTGATGCGCGACCAGCTCGACCCGGGCCTCCGGGGTGCGCCGACGCTCCATGAACTGTTCGTCGAACAGGTCCATCACGTGCGGTGGCACGCCGGCGGCGGTGTAGCGGCGTCGCTTCTCCTCGAACGTCACGTCGACATAGCGGCACGGCCTGCCGGTCGCCGCCGAGATGCGCTCGACGATCTCGGTCATCGTCAGCGCTTCCGGGCCGGCCGGTGGTTCACCTACGTGGCGGAACCAATCTTTCGTGTAACACCCAGTCTGGTCACAAGCGTTACCAGAACAGCTAGACTCCCCCACACGAACGGAACTCTCGTTTCGTTCCATCCGGAGGTGGCGTGACACTTGCAGCCGACCCCGGCCTGCTCGATGGCTTTGGGTCATCCCGGCGGACCGCCGCCTGTTCCCCGGGCGAGCGAGTATCCCGTTACGAGGTGACCTACCCCGGCGCGACGGTGGACAACCGTGCGGGTGGATTGCCGCCCCCACCATGGGCGGCGATGGCGCCGGTGAGACGTTCGGCGTTCGCCGGCCGGATCAGTGGCGCGGTCACCGATTCCGGCTTCGGACGGCCGGCGGCTCAACCGGCCGAGCCACCCTGTAGTGCTTACCCGGGTGGTTTCGGCGATACATCGGCGCGTTCAGACGGTACGCCCGACTCATCTCGACCGCGCGAGCTCGGTCTATAGTTCGCGGCGGTGCTCGACGAGCCAGGCGGCGACTTGGTGCAGCTTCATGCCGAAGGCGGCGTCCCAGCGGCGAGCCAGCTCGGCGGCGGCCGGCTCGATGCAGGCGGAGGTGCCGGGCTGGTCCGCCCGGCACCTCCGCCTGCTGTCACGCGACGGCGACCACCCCTGTCTTGATGGCGCCCGTGCCGCCACGGTCGGGGTCGATGAGCACCGTGTACGAGCCCGCCGCGGCCAGCGCCGGTAGGACGACCTCGGAGTTGTCGGACTTTAGCTTGTAGTCCAGTCCGGACAGTGCCCGTCCGTCCGGGCCGAGCACCGTCAGGTAGAAGTTGCTCTTCCCCGTCGTGCCGCTGCCGTTGTTCAGCAGGTTGTCGGTGAACCGCAGGGCGAGCTTCTGACCGAAGTCGGCGGTGAAGGCGAGTGTCCCGTCCTGGCCGATGGGCGCCCTGGTGACCTGGGCGGGTGGTCCGCCCGCGGTCACGCTGCCGCCGTCGAACGCCGTGGTGGCGAGGACCTTCAGCCGGCCGGTGCTGGTGTTGTCGTCGGTCGGGTCGAGTTCGAACTCGTAGCGGCCGGCGGCCGGCAGCACGACTTCCTTGTCGTCACGGGCGCCGGACTGGATGTCCAGGAACGAGCCGGGCACCTCGGCGCCGTTCGGCCGTACACCCTCAGGCGGTACTGGCCGGTCAGGGTGTTGTCGTACAGGCCGAGCCCGACCCGTTGCCCGGCGACGCCCTCGAAGGTGCCTCGGGCGTTCTGGCCGGGCCGCGTGATGCCGACCTTCAGCGCGTCCCCGCCGACTGTGACCGCGCCCGCCTGGACGTCGTTGGTGAGGTGGAAGGTCGCCGTCCCGCTGACCGCGCCGAGATCGGCGAACAGCCGGTAGTCGCCTGCCGCCGGCAGCGCCGGGATGTCCAGGGTGTTCCGCACGCCGCGGCTGACCAGTTCGGCGCCGCGCGGGGTGGTCACCGTACCGATCAGGCCGAAGCTCCACGGGTGCAGCATGGCAAGCCCGAGGTGTTCACCCGCGGTGCCCGGAATGGTGAACCGGACGTTCTGGCCGGGGCGAATTGGACGTTCTTCGCGTCGGTGAAGCCGAGCTGCTGGCCGACCCGGCCGGTGAAGGTTATCTTCTGCTGCTGGCCGTACCGGGCGACGGTCAACGGCTTGGGTGTGCCGCCGACGTCGATCGTCCCGCTGTCGAGCTGTTCGGACAGGGTCAGCTTGTACGAGCCGAGGGGCGACCCGCCGCCCAGGGTGTCCATCACCCCGACGACCTGGTAGTCCCCGGTGACCGGTGCGGTGAAGGGCAGGACCTGCAACCGGCTGCTGGCAACCATCCAGGTGAGCTTCCGGTGATCCGGGCCGTACACCGAGACCACCGTCTGGCCGGATCCCGGGATCGCCCAGTCGTGGTTGGCGAGCGCCAGCTGCTGGCCGGCGGTCGCCGAGAACGTGTGGGCGACCTGCTGGTACGGCTTGGTGAAGGTAAGCGTCACAGGGGCGCCGGTGGTCGTCACCGGCGGCGGGATCGCGGAGCTCGTCAGCCAGTACATCGTGCTGAGCCCGATCGGCGAGCAGCAGCCGCGCGGGTGACTGCCCGTTCCGCCGGTCGCGGATGTTCCCTGTCCGGCCCGCCACGGCACGTTCCCCTGCTTCGCGTGCGGGGTCGGCAGCGACGCCCGGATGTTCGCTGCCAAGGTCGGCCACCGGCCCTGACCACCAGCGCAGGAACGGTTGCTGGTCAGCTGCGGTCAATTTCTCCAGCCCGCGCGGCGAGCTCGCCCGTGTCACCGGGCAGCCCATTCCGTCCCAGTAGGCGTGTCAACTACTACACAAAGTGTTTTAATAACTTTACCCCGAGTTCTTACTACTCGTCAGTATCCGCCATTTGGGGCATCAAGAATCACCCATTCGCTGTTAATGTGACGCTTCCGTGACTAAACGTGTGTTCGGTAACACAGCGTGAGGACAGCCGATGCGTGACGATGTGATCGAAGCGAGCGCCGTGGTCGGGCACCCGCCGGAGGTGGTGTGGCAGATCATCGGATCGCCGGAGTGGTATCCCCGCTTCGTGCCGGAAATCAGCTGGTGCGAGGTCCAGGAACCCGCCGCGCGCGGCCGCGGGCCGCGGGGGGTGATCCGAATCGTTCCCGAACGCCGCCCGATGGTGGAGGCGCAGATCCAGGCCGTCGTCTACCGGCCGGGCGAGCACATCGTGTGGTGCGGCGTCCCCGACGACGGCACCTGGGTTTCCCTGGAACTGAGATCACTGGCCGATGGGAAGACCGAACTGTTCGTCCGGATGATGCTGCCGCCGTCGTATACGAACCTCGTGACATCGGCGAACAAGGACCTGCGCGCTATAGCTAGACGCCTTGAGCTGCGCCTGTCCGGTCAGGCCGACCCAGAGTCTGAGCACGAGGGAGTCAAGGCCTCCAAGATCCGCACCACCAGCATCCTGCTGCGCGCCGGCGTCCTCAGCCCCAGCCGACCGGACAAGCTGGCCCGCCAGCTCAGCTCCATCTCGCAGTGGGGCGCAACCGTAGCGGGCGGCTACCAGGCCGCCGCGGCGCGCGGTGCCGACGACCTCGCCCTGCGCGACGAGCGCAACGTCCGCACCTTCGGCCAGGTCCAGGACCGCAGTGACCGGCTCGCCAACGCGCTCACCGAACTCGGCGTCGACGAGCGCGACCGGATCGCGCTCATGTGCCGCAACCACGCCGCGATGGTCGAGTCGTTCGTCGCGGCCAGCAAGCTCGGCGCCGACGTCATCCTGCTGAACACCGGCCTGTCCGCGTCGTCGGTCAGGGACGTGCTGGCCGAGCACGAACCGGCCGCCGTGCTGGCCGACGACGAGTTCGCCCAGAGCATCGCGAACGTCCCGGGCGACTTCGCGCGCATCAGCACCTGGCCGGATGCCGAGACCGGCTACCCCACCGTCGACGAGCTGATCCATGCCGCGCCCGCCGACCGGCCCAAGCCGGTGGACCGGCCGGGCCGGCTGGTCGTGCTCACCTCCGGCACCACCGGGACGCCGAGGGGCGCGCGTCGCCCGACCCCGAAGGGGCTGGGCGCGGCCGCGGCGATCCTGGACCGCATCCCGCTGCGCGCCGGCGACCGGATCCTCGTCGCGGCACCGCTGTTCCACAGCTGGGGCCTGGCCGCCATGCAGATCGGGATGGCGCTGCGGGCGTCGCTCGCGCTGGCCCGCAAGTTCGACGCCGAGGAAACCCTGCGGACGGTCGCCGAGCAGAAGTGCGACGCCCTGTTCGCCGTGCCAATCATGCTGCAGCGGATCATGGACCTGCCCGACCGCGTCCGCGCGCGGTACGACCTGTCGTCCCTGCGGATCGTCGCGAGCAGCGGCTCGGCGATGTCCGGGCCGTTCGTGACGTCCTTCATGGACACCTTCGGCGACATCCTCTACAACTTCTACGGCTCGACCGAGGTGTCCTGGGCCAGCATCGCCGACCCCACCGACCTGCGCGCCACGCCGACCACGGCGGGCCGCTGCCCGCTCGGCACCAACATCGCGATCCTCGACGAGGACCGCGAGCCGGTACCGCCCGGTGGTGAGGGCCAGATCTTCGTCGGCAACGACATGCTGTTCGACGGCTACACCTCCGGCACGGACCCGGCGCGGGCGGCGGACCTGATGGCCACCGGCGACGTCGGGTTCCTCGACGCGGCGGGCCGGCTGTTCGTCACCGGCCGGGCCGACGAGATGATCGTCTCCGGTGGCGAGAACGTCTTCCCGCGGCCCGTCGAAGAAGCGCTGGTGGCGCTGCCCGGCGTGCACGAGGCGGCGGTGGTCGGAGTGGCCGACGCGGAGTGGGGCCAGCGCCTGGCGGCCTACGTCGTCCCGCGGCGCGGCGCTTCCCTGCACGCCGAAGACATCCGCCAGTACATCCACCAGCGCCTGGCCCGCTTCGCCGTGCCACGCGACGTCTACTTCGTGCCGGACCTGCCGCGCAACGCGACGGGCAAGATCCTCAAGCGTTTACTGGACGACGACTCGTGGCCGACCGCGACGGACTACTGAGGTCCGAGCACACTCCCGACGGCGCGACCTCATTGGCGACGGCCGCCGAAGCTCGACATCGACCTCGCCTAGGTGTACTGACCACGGAGGTTGGGTACGGGGCGACACGTGATCGGATGATCTTGGAATGAGTGAGGGCCCCCGGGTTCGGTGTGGATTGCGACATCTGTACCGACTGCCCAGGAGGCCCTCGTGTCCCACGTAATGCCCCACTGTCGGAAACCGGCAGGCTCCGTCTGGCCCGGCGTGTCGTGGACGACCGATGGCCGCTGCGGCGCGCCGCGCAGCGGTTCCAGGTCGCGGTCACCACCGCGAAACGCTGGGCCGATCGCTACCGCGCCGACGGTGCCGCCGGCATGACCGACCACTCCTCGCGGCCCCTGACCTGCCCACATCGGACACCCACCCGACTCGAGCGGCGGATCATCAAGGTCCGGGTGATCCGCTGAACAAGGTGATCGGCAGTCTGCGACCTTTGGTGTCACTGACGCGACCGGCCACCACGGCGCCGAAAGGCATGCCGAGCCCGGTCACGCTGCCGAGCAGGCCGAGGCTGCCGGCACCTGCGTGCCACGGCTGATAGGTGAGCAAGGACGGACCGACGGTACCGAGAACGAACAGGTCGTAGCCGTCGATGACAGGATGAACGCCCAGGGGCAGAACCCAGCGCGCAGCGTTGCCCCCCGACAAGGCCGGTCGAGTGCTTTGTTCACCGGCTCGCGTCATGTCAACGCACTTTCCGTCGGTGTGACGTGTTGGCCACCCGGACCGCCGTTTGTGTTCCGTCGTCGGCGGCATCGGAGGTCCGCAGGTGCGGTGGCCTCGGCGGTGCTGGGGAACAGTTCGCCCATGAGTGGCCGGCTATCGTGCTCGCACGGAGTGGGCGCCGGTCATCAGCGCCGCGAGGTCGTCGGGTTCGAGGAACGACGGCGGCGGTCGATGTTGGCTAGACGCATGAGGTCGGTTCTCCTGTGGGGTGGGTGGTCCTCGCGCCGACGAGGTCGCCGATTGGGTGATGAGCTTCGTGGTGTCGCCGAGGTCGGCGAAGGCGCCGAAGACGTAATGGTCGGGGCGCAACAGCACGGCCGCGATGTCGTGGGACCGGAACCACTGGGTCCAGGCCCCGTCCGCGTCATGGAGGTCGCACTGGGGCCCGGCACCCACGGTGTAGGGCCGGATGTCGCCGCCCCGCATCGACCGGTGCGCCTCCGGCTCCCTTTTCGATGCCTGGTCGTGGATCAGCAGCACCGCTCCGCATCCGGTCAGCTCGTCGAGCAGGCCGCGGCGGCCATCGCGATCGACGGGGAACTGTGGTGCCAAGGTTCCGCGCAGGGTGGTCGTGCCGGGAGCATCGGCGAGAACACCGTCGCCGAGAACGAGCAGCGCGGAGACGGGCAGCACCCGGGCGGGATCGGCGCCCCCGGCGATCATCCGGGCGTCGCGAACTGCCGCCTGCGGCTCGTCCAGCACGCAGATGACGCAGCCCAGCTCGACGGACATCGCGATCGCGTGCTGCAGGTGGACGCCACGCTCGTGGGTGTAGGTGTCCAGCAACGCGAGGCCGGACTCGCCGCGCAGCACCCGGTCCAGCTTCCACGCGAGGTTGGCGACGTCGCGCAGACCTGAGCACATGCCTTGACCGGCGAACGGCGGCATCTGGTGGGCGGCGTCGCCGGCGATGGCCAGCCGGCCACGGTGCCAGCGGTCGGCCCAGCGAGCGGCGAAGGTGTAGACGGCGTGCCGCTCGAGACGGGAGTTCGCCGGGCTCCGGTCCCACGCCGCGAGCAGTTCCCACGCCTTGTCGGTGGAGTTGAGTTCCTCGCGGGTCTCCCCCGGCAGCCGCATGAACTCCCAACGGCGCCGGCCGGGGCCGCCGGAGACCACGGTCGTCGGCCGGGCGGGGTCACACAGCTGCCAGTTCTGCGGTGACCAGTCCCGTTCGTCGAGCGGGATGGTGTCGACGATGAGCCAGTCGTAGAAGAAGCCCTGATCGTGCATGGTGGCGCCCAGACGTTCGCGGACGAAGCTGTTGGCGCCGTCGCAGCCAATGATGAACCGTGCCCGCGCGCGCCGGTGCTTGATCACCGTCGTCGTGAACGTCACCAGCACCTCCTCCGGCTGTTCTTCGAGGCCGACAACCTCGGCCCCCGCAGCAGCGTGACGTTCGGCGTCGCCTCGACGGCTTGGGCGAGCACCCGCTCCAGGTCGGGTTGGGAGAAGAAGCTCGCCACGGCCATCCGCACGGGCCGGTGCCCGACCAGTCGATGCGAACCAGCGATTCGCCCTCGGCGTTGCGCCACTCGTAGTGGTCCGGCACTGCTTCGGAGATCGCTTTGACCTGGCCGGCAAGGCCCATGGATTGGAAGACACGGCCGATTTCGTCGTCGAAGTGGACGGCCCGCGGGAGCGGATACGGCTGTGGCCACCCCTCGGGAACCAGCACCGAGTGTCCGCGCAGACCCAGCATCCTGGCCGCGGCGAGCCCGACCGGCCCGGCACCGACGATCACGACGTCGTGAACTCCGTCCTGCATGGCAACCTCTCCGTCCGGCTGTCCCGCTGTCTAGGCGCGCAGATTCGATCTGTCAACGTATATTCGAATCTGAGGCGAAGAGTCGTACCCGGTAAGCTCGGTGCAGGAGTGGAACTGGCGGCGTTACCCACGCGGACGGCGTGTACCAGCGGCTGCGCGGGGACATTCTCGGCGGGCGCCTCCTCCCGGGGCAGCGGTTGAAGTTCCCGAGATCTCCCAACGCTATGAAACCAGCGTGGGCGCGGCCCCGGAGGCGTTGACCCGGCTGGTCGCCGACGGATTCGTGCGGACACAGTCCCACCAGGGGTTCAGCGTCATGCCGCTCTCCCACGAGGACCTCGCGGAGCTGACCCGCGCCCGGGTGGAGCTCGAATCACTGGTGGTGCGGCTGTCAGTGCACGAAGGCGACATGAGCTGGGAAGCCCAGGCAGTCGCGGCTCACCACGTGCTCGAGCGCACCACTTTTCTGGCCGAGGACGATGCCGACCACCCCACGGACGAGTGGGCCGCCGCGCACGCCGCGTTCCACTTCGCCCTGCTGGCCGGGTGCCGCAACCGGCGCCTGCTGGCGATGGCGCACAAGCTGCGCGAAGAGGCCGAGCTGTATCTGCAGTGGTCCGTCTCGTTCGGCCGTGAACCCAACCGCGATCTCGCCAGTGAGCACCGCGGCCTGCTTGACGCCGTCGTGGCCCGCGACGTCGAGCGCGCCGCAGAACTGCTGCGTGACCACATCGCCCATACTGCCCAGCTGCTGATCCGTGGCGCGACCGACGAACCCAACCTCGTCGGTGACGGCAATTTGTCCTATCAGTAGCGCTCCGGGCTATCCGCACTCACCCCTCTCCCGCTCTGAGCCGACGATCATGGGGAGCGATGGTGCTGGCTGCTGCGCCTGGCTCACCTGCGAGCCCGCTGAGCCCTCTGAAACTGCTTCACCAGGGGTGAGTTGACCATCAGCTGCAGCGTCGGGCTGACCAGAACCAGCTGCTTCCCCACCGTCGATTCCGCCGCGCCGCCGACGTCCGATGCTTGATCGACCACAGCACCAGCCTGGTCAATCGGCTGCTGCGCACCATCTGCCCCGTCCTCACTTTGGGGCCTCGGCTCGTCAGCCATTACTTTCTCGTTGCACGTTCCGGGAGGTTCTCCTTCACTACCCGGGCGCGAGAGCACTGCCTTTCGCACAGCAAAATGGTCGGAGTGACGTAGAACACATTCTAAGCGTCCTCTGTGGCATACAGCCGACCCAGTGGACGTGATGGCCGCCGTGTTCTATGACGGCCACGCCCGCCGGATCGAGCCGCCGCCGCTGTCGACGTCGCCATCCGCACGCTTTGCGCGGTGACCTTCACCCCGATGGACACGAAGGCGACCGACGCCGTCGCTACTGCCGGCGGTTCACAGGTGAAGCGGGAAGGCCGCCCCTGCACGCGCCCGTCAGGTCACTTTGTCGACTTGGCGTCGCCCCGGGCATGCAGCAATTCATGCTCCGGCAAGTGACATGTTGACCAACGGGACGACGGGCACCCAACCTTCCCACGCGCGTCCTAGTCTCATTCCTAGTCTCATTCACCCCGGTACGCGTGAGTTCGATCAAGGACTCATAGCGCTCTCACCAGGCAGTTTGATCGTGACGAACGCCAGTGTACGACCGTGCGCAGACTTGGAAAGCGTGTTGGGTTCACGCCCTCGCAGGTTCGAATCCTGTATCCTCCGCCGTTGATCAGGCGAAACGCCGGGCCGCTGCCCGGCGTTTCGTCGTTCCGGGGCGAAAACCCGTAGCCAGCCCCGAATCCGGCTCGCACGAGCACGTGCCCGTGCGGATGCGATCGCGTCGCCCGTCCGGCCCGTCCGCTGCCCGAAATGTGAAATGTCTTTCGAGCGATTGCCGGACAAATTCGCTCGTCCACAGGGAGTTACGGGCAGGGCTGAGCGCAGCCTGTCGCCCCGGTCGCGCTAGTCTCACCCCGACCCGAGCCCGACGCTTCCAGAAAGGCCAGCAGTGGCACGAAAACCGCTCTGACCTGGGATAGCGCTGGCCAGCGACTTCAGTGTGCAAGATACGTGCCAGGTCATCCCCGGCACGCACCGTGATCGGCCCGGCCCCGGACGTCCCACGTCCGGGGCCTTGCTGATTCCGGGCCCGTGATCACTCGGCACAGTCAGATGATCACGCTGAGTCGTTGGATCTGTTTCAATGGATTCGCCCCCGTACGACCGACGAAATTTCGAGGAGTAGAGGCCCGATGGCCGGAGTCGAAGAGATCCGCGCTGGCATCGCGCTCGCCAATGAAAAGGCGTCCGCGAGCATCGCCGCCCTCCAGCAGGCAGCGCAGTCTCTCGAAGAAGCCCAGCAGTCGCTCGCACAAGCGACGCAAGGCAGCAGCCAGCACGAAGTGAGCCAGGCACACGGGCTGCTGGCGGAGGCCCTGCAAGGCA
The DNA here is from genome assembly GCA_049998055.1 of Amycolatopsis sp. cmx-4-37. GTDB lineage: Bacteria > Actinomycetota > Actinomycetes > Mycobacteriales > Pseudonocardiaceae > Amycolatopsis. The sequence goes on from JAEBEK010000025.1 coordinate 37,240, forward strand.
TCAACGGCTTGCAGAGCACGGTCCAAGCAAGCATTTCCTCCGCCGACTCCTACTCGGCGCGTCTCTAGCCGCATGTCGCTTGCCGAACTCCACCAGCTGCTCACCGCCGCCGTGGCCGGGCTCGCCGACGCGCGGGCCCACTCCGATCGGGCCACAAGCCTGCTCGGGGAGGCCCGGCAAGCTCTCGTGGACGCCCAGGCCAAGGCCGATCCCTGGCTGCCTTCGCAGTACGCGCAGGCCGGCGAGGGGCTGGACCAGCTCCTCGTCCGGCTGGCCGCTGCCGAAGATCTGGTGAGCGGATACCGGTCGCGCCTGTAATCCTTTCAGGGACACCTTTTCTTGGGGACGCCGATGGCCAACAAGTCAGCCGAGCAACGCAACCGCGTCGAAACCGCACTCGACCGGGTCCGCCACCAGATCGGACTGGTCCTGGGTGCGGCGGCCGGTGCGCGCCAAGCCGCGGAAGCCGATCTCGCCAAACTCGAACTCGAACGCGACATCGTCCGCGTCGGCATGAACCACGCCACCGCGGAGCAGCAGAGCGAGTGGTCCCGGCACCCCGCCGCGCACGAAGTGTTCGGCGCGCTCGGCAGTGTGCGAAGCGCTTTCTACACCGACTGGGGTCAAGGCCCCTCGACGCTGCGCGAGCTCGTCTCGCAGAACGCGCCCGGCCCGGCCGGGCTGCCCCCGGGTGACTGGCTCGGGCGCGTCGGCCACAACGCCGGCATCACTTCGCCCGGCTTGTGGCGCGTCGGCTCGGCGACGGCCGCCGGCGGCGACGCCACGCGCATCTTCGACGTCGCCGTCCCGCTCCTCGACGAGTCGCACCTGGCCATCACGTCGGCGCCGAAGACCCGGCCGACCATCGACGGCATCGTGCAGAACCTGCTGATCCGTGTGCTTTCGACGTTCGAACCCGGCGCGGTGCGTGTGCACCTGTGGGACATCGGGCAACTGACCGCGATCCTGCCCGACCTCTACCCGCTCAGCCGCACGAGCGCGCTTTCGCTGTACGACCCGGGCCGGCTCGAGGACCTCCTCGACGAACTGGCCGGGCACATCCGCCGCATCCACGCGACCGGCATGCAGGCGGGGCACACGTCGCTGCGGGAGCTGCGCATCGACCGGCAAGAGCGGGTCGAACCGTTCCGCATCGCCGTGCTGTACGGCAACGGCGAAACGCTCGAGCCCGAACGCGCCCGCGACCTCAAGCGCGTCGCGAGCGGCGCGCTGGCCGCCGGGATCTGCCTGATCATGATCGACGTCCCGACCGCCGTGAGCGCGTCGGTCGAGACGCTGAGCCTGATCGACGACCGGCACGCGATCAGCAGCATGACCGGCACCGACCTGGTCGTCGACCTCGATCCGCCGATGCCGTCCGGGCAGGTCATCCGGGCCGCCGACCGGATCGCCGCGGCGCTGATCGCGAAGCAGGGCGGGCCGCGGTCGTTCGACGACCTGCTGCCGACCGAGATCGGGCAGGAAAGCTCGGCGCGGGAGCTGCGCGCGCCGGTCGGGTTCTTCGAGGGCGAGCCGGTCGAGGTCGTCATCGGCGACGCGAGCCCGCACGCCCTGATCGGCGGACCGTCCGGTTCGGGCAAGACGAACTTCCTGTATGCGCTGCTCGGCAGCCTCGCGGCGCGGTACACACCGGACGAGCTGGCGCTGTACCTGCTGGACTTCAAGGAAGGCGTCTCGTTCGCCGGGCTGGCGCCGGGGCGCAAGGACGCGAGCTGGCTGCCGCACGCGCGGCTCGTCGGCGTCAACGTCAACACCGACCGCGAGTTCGGCCTGGCGCTGCTGCGGTTCCTGGCCGACGAGCTGCGGCGCCGGTCCGCGGCCGCGAAGGAGCACGAGGTCACGAACCTCGCCGACCTCCGCGAAGCCGACCCCGGCGGGCACTGGCCGCGGATCGTCGCGGTGATCGACGAGTTCCAGTACCTGTTCGCGGGCCGCGACCAGGTGACGGCCACGGCCACGCAGCTGCTGGAAGACATCGCGCGGCGCGGCCGGTCCCAGGGCATCCACCTGGTGCTGGCCAGCCAGGACGTCGCCGGCATCGAGGCGTTCTGGGGCAAGCCGGCGGTGTTCGAGCAGTGCACCCTGCGCATCGCGATGCCGAAGGCACGGCGCGTGCTGGCCGAGACGAACAACGCGGCGGTGTCGGCCCCGAAGTGGCACGGGGTGATCAACCACGACTCCGGCGTCGCGCACGGCAACCAGCTGGCCCACATCCCGGACGCGAGCAGCAAGGACGTGTTCGTCCGGCTGCAGCACCGGTTGTGGGAGGAGTACGCGGGCCGGTTCCCGCGGCCGCGGCTGTTCGACGGCGCGCATTCGCCGATCCTGGAACAGTTCCCGGCGTACCTGGACCTGAAGCCGAACTCGCGGCCGCGGGCGCTGCTGGGCCAGTCGATCGACGTCACCGAAGCCGCCTGCGGCGTGGAGCTGCCGCGGGCGCCGGGCCGCAACGTCGCGGTGCTCGGGTCCGCCACCGCCGAAGCACTGTCCATCATGGACTCGGCGGCGCGGTCGCTGTCGCGGCAGTACGAAAGCGGCGAGGTCGAGTTCGTGCTGAGCTGCCCGATCGAAGCGTGCGCCGATGCGGCGATGGAGCTGGCTTCGCGATTGCGGGCCGACGGCCACGCGGCGACCCTGGTGGAAGACCTGACCGGGGTGCTCGAGGCGATGACCGGCTCGATGTCCGGCGGGGTGAAGGTGCTGCTGCTGTACGGCGTCGACGCGGCGCTGCCGTCGCTGGAGGTCAAGGCGATCGGGCAGCTGAAGAGCGGACTCGACCACCTGCGGGTGATCCTGAAACAGGGACCGAGCCACGGCGTCCACACGATCGGCTGGTGGCGCAGCATCGCCCGGCTCAAGGACACGCTGGGGTTCGCGGGCACCGACGACATCGGCACGTGGGCGGCGCTCGACGTCCAGGGCAACGAGCTGGCGCCGTTCGCGGCGGGCCAGGTGGTGCACTGGTCGCCGCGCCCGGGCCGCGCGTTGTTCTTCGACCGCACGACCCACGGCGCCCCCGAAGTGATCATCCCGTTCCAGCGTCCGGAGAACGCACAATGACCGACGACGGCGCCACCGCGGCCATGCGGTACAAGGAAATCATCGCCCTCTCCCGGGGTTCGGCGGAAAACCTGCGCAGGTGGGAGCTGGCCCGCGCCGAAGAGCTGACCGGCGAGATCGAGGAGGCCCAGACCGCGATCGAGGTCGCGACCGACCGCGAGGCGCGGGCGGCCGAGCGCGCGACGCGCTGGTGGAAGATGGCGCTGCACAACATCCAGGACCTGATGTGGCTCCCCCCGGGCGACGAGCCCCGCCCGGTCCCGACGGCGCGCCCGGCTTACCTGGAGCGGTACCTCGAAGAGGTCAAGCCCAGTTACCAGGAGCTGGTGCAGGCGGTGCTGGCCCTGGGCTGGCGCGCCAAGCGGGCGGCTTCGAAGCGCGGGGAGCAGCCGCCGATCTAGACGTCGAACACCGTGTCGTAAGGCTCGTCCTCGTCCCTGGGGGCTTGCCTGCGTTGGGGTGCGGTGGGCGCACGCTGGGGTTGCGACGCGGCGGGTGGGCCCGCCGGCGGCGGTGCGGCCAGCCGTCCGGTGGCGGCGACCGCCTCGCGGATGGCGGCCGTGATGGTCCGGCTCAACGTGCCGGCGTCGGAGCGCATGGCTTCGGGCGCGAGCCGGACTTCGCTGACCACCCCGCCCGGCCCGGCGAGGACGGTGACCGCCCGGTCCGGCGAGACCACGGTCGTCTGGTTGCTCCCGGCGATGGCCGCGAGGAGGCGCTGGTTCTCGGCCTTGCGGTCTTCGATCTGCTTGAGCTGCCAGCGCATTTCTTCGATGAGCTGCGCGTTGTCGCTGCTCACGACGTTTCCCCACTGCTAAGGCTCCAAGCCACCCTCGCCGTCGCTTCGGCGACCGCGGGCCACGCGTCGTCCGATTCCGCGACCACCGACAAGATCACCACCGACCGGCCGTCGGGTAGCGGGATCTGGTACTCCGCCTTGATCTGCGCACGAACATCGCCTTCGGGCAGGTGGAACTCACCCCCGCTGATCGCGACGATCGCCGGGCCGATCGGCAGCCGCACCGGCTGGACCACCGCGCGCTTGTGCCGGCTCCGGTACTGCTCGGCCATCGCCGCCACCATGGCGTGCCGGCTGCCAGGCGCCGACTCCGGCCACTGCACCACACCCAGCGTCAGAGTCGCGACGTCCCCCTTCCGGGTACCGACCGCGAACTTGCCGAAGACGCGGATGCCGTTGGCCTGCATGGTCGGCACGAGGGCCATCAGGTAGCTGCCGAACTCTTCGACGGACGTCCCGGCCCCGGCCGCGGCGTTCTCCGCGATGGACCAGGCGTGCCCGCGGTTCATCTTGTCGTCGGTGCCCACCGGCATCCCGGCGAACCCCGGCGGCAGATCGATTTCGAGAGGCATCAGTCCCACACCTCGTCTTCCGCCCGCGCACGCCGGCGCGCCGGCGCATTGTCAGCCAGCGATCCGGCGTCGATCGCGTTCGCCACCGCCATTCCCGCCCACGGCACGGGCCCGGCGACGAGCGTGCCGGCGACCACCGCCGCCTGGCCCATGTCCTTGGGCACCCAATAGCTTTTGAAGTCGCCGATCGGGCCCTCGAACTTCTTCTTGTCCATGGCATCGGCGGTGACTTCCCCGCCCACCTGATCCGCGAGGAAACCGTAGGCGGCCACCTTGATCGCGGTGTCCGGAAGCACCTCGGCGAGACCTGCCACCGACGTGGCGGCACCCACCGCGTCGAAGAGCAGCGTCTCGGGCGCCACGTCGGCCCCGGCTGCCTTGGCGAGGGCGTGACCGCTGAGTGCGCCCAGCCCGAAACCGGTGGCGACCGCACTCACGACCTTGTCGGCCGGAGGCGGCACGATGTCGCTCAGGACGCCGAGGCCGTTGCCGATGTCGCCCACCACGTCCGAGAGCTTCGAAATCAGCTCCGCGTGGTCCTGGACGAAGTTCCACGCGTCGTCCACTCCGTCGGCGAGGGTGTTCGCCAGGTCGGACAGGGCGCCGCCGACCGCGTCGCTCAGCTCGTCGAGGACGTCCGGTTCGTCCGGCGCCAGTTCCTTCGCCTTCCGAAGCGCCTCCGCGACCCGGCTCGCGGCATCCGTGTGCTCTTGCTGGAGCTGCTTCGCCGCGTCCTGGATGTTTTGGCAGCCGTCGATCGCCGATTGGAGCTGCCGGCCCGCGTCGTCCAGGAGCTTCTGGGCGATCTGCAGCGACGGTTGGTCGGGGAACGTCCGGTTGGCCAGGGCGAGGTCCGGGTTCGCCCGTGCCGCCTCGGCCGCCTTGGCCGCCGCCTCGGCCCGCGCCTCCAGGTCCGCCGCGCGTTTCTGCAGGTCGCCGAGGTCCTGCGACCACTTCTCGAGCGCGTCCGCGGCCTCGCCCATCGAACGGGCCGCGCCCTCGAGGTACTGCGGCAGCGGACCGATGCGCCGCGCGAAGGCCTCGCTCGCCTCGCCCTGCCAGATGCCCTGCTTGCGGACGATCTGCCGCAACGCGTCGTCCGCCTCGGTCAGGTCCTTGCTCACCGCGCGGTACTTGCCCGCCAGGTCGGTGACGCCGTCGAGGTCGCCCGGAGCCGGGTCGAAGCCCAGGGCCGGGAAGTCGCGCTTGCTCATCGGTCGCGTCCGTCCAGGACGTCGGTGATGCCGCCCGTCGCGCCGCCGCCGACCATGCCACCGCCGGGATCCGGCTCCTCGCGCTCGGCCTGATCGTTGATGCCCGGCACGCCGCCGGTGACCCCGCCGCCCACCATGCCGTCGTCGCCCAGCACGTTGCCGAACGAGCCGGCGCCGGCCGGGCCTTCGCCGCTCGGCCGGCCGACCCGGGGGTAGTCCCCTCGCTCCGCGTGAGGCACAGTCGGGTCGTCTTCGCCCATCACCACCGAGCCGAACTTGTTCAGCTCGCCGCCGAACTCCGCTTCGATCTGCTCGTACTTCTGCTTCGCCTGCTTCAGGCGCTCCGTGATCCCCGAAGCCGCCTCACCCAGACGGCCGATGCCGTAGCCCCAGGCCTCCTCGAAATCGACGCCCGCTTTGCCCAGGTCAGCCGTGCCCAAGGACCCGAAAGCCCCGCCGCCGCCGAGCTTCTTGTTCGCGTCGGCCATCCGGTCCGCCGCCGTGCCCAGGTCGTCGATGAGCTTGCCCAGCTCGTCGACCTTCACCGCATACCCGTCCACGCCACCCCTCCCTGTGGTCCCGTCCACCCTAAGACGGCCGTCAACGCACCGCGGTTTCCCGATCACCCAAAGGAGTGGCCGAAAAAAAGGCCACCACCGGGCACGCGCCCGGTAGTGGCCTCAAAAGAACCAGACTTACGGGAAGTACTTCCCCAGCAGCTGCTCCAGGTAGTCGAGCAGGTCGTTGATCCCGTCCTGGATCGCGTTGCCGGTGCTCGGCCGGAACCGGATCACCTGCGGGTCGTGGTCGCTGGCCTGGTCGGCGAACTCCGCGTTGATGTGGACGACGTCGTAGTCCACCCCGCGCGGCGCCTTCGACGCCAGGATGTGGTCCAGCACCTGGGACTGGCCCTCGAACACGTAGCTGTACCGCTCGGCCTCGGGCACCGTCGCGATCAGGTCCTTCAGCGCGCCACCGGCGGTGAGCGTCTGGACGGCCGGCGAGAACGGGTAGTCGTTCAGGTCACCCGCCACGACGATGTTCGCGTTGCGATCGGCCGCCAGCACCGCATCGACGAACCCGCGCAGCACTGTCGCCTGCTTCGCCCGCTGCACCTCGGAACTGCGCACCGGCGGCTGGAACCGGCCGTGCGTCGGCTGGTCGCCGCCCTTCGAGTTGAAGTGGTTGGCGATGACGAACACCGTGCGGCCCTTGAAGACGAACTCGCCGGCGAGCGGCTTGCGGCTGTCTTCCCAGGCTTCGTTCGTCGGGTCGACGCGGCCCGGCGAAGCCGTCAGGTGCGTCTTCCCGCGATCACGAACGACGCCCACCGACGACGTCGGAGACCCACCCGGCTTGTCCACAAAGGACACACGGGCCGGGTTGAACAGGAACGCCACGCGGATGTTGCCGCCCGGCTGGCCGCCGTCCTCGTCGTTCACCGGGTCGATCGAGCGCCACTGGTAGCGCGGGCCGCCCTTGGCGACGATCGCGTCGGTGAACTTCTGCAGCGTCTGGTCCGCCGCGACGGTACCGTCGTCGGTCGCGCCCGTGTTGTCCTGGATCTCTTCCAGGTTCACGATGTCCGGCGTCGCCAGGTGCGTCACGATGGCCTCGCCGAGCCGGTCGTACTTCGCCTGCGGGTCACCCGGCGCCAGGTTCTCGACGTTGTACGTCGCGACCGCGAGCTCGCCGGAGCGCTGCTTGCGCGTGGTCTCGGCCTGCAGCCCGTTGTCCTTTTCGGCACCGAGCACGCTGGCGAACAGCGTGTAGCCGCCGAAGTTGTTGTACTCGACCGGGCCGGACGTCGTGCCGGTCAGCACGTCACCGACGTTGAGCTTCGGGAACGGCCGCTGCTCGAACGGGATCAGCGACGACACCTTCAGGACACCGCTGTTGAGCTGGTCGTACCCCAGGTAGACGCTCCCGCCGCGCACGGACCTGTGCTGGTCCGGCTTGGACGTCACGTACAGCTCGTTGAACGAGTTCGACGGGCCGACGACGCGGGCGTCGCTGATCGAAACGATCTCGCTTTCGTGCGACTCCCAGAAGTCCAGCGCGTACTTCGCGGGCTCCAGCGTGAGCGGCTCGATGTTCCCGCCGGGCGACGGCGCGTACGTCGTCGGCACGGTGTCGGGGTTGAGCACGGTCGGCGCCGGCAGCGCGTTCCCGTGCGAGCCGACCGTCCACTGCGCACTGCCCAGCTCGGTGAGCGACTGGTAGTTCGACGTCGCCGGCGCGTCCGGGTAGAACTCGCGGACGGTGCCGCCCGCGGTCACCGCGTCGCCGACCGCGACGGCCGGGCTGGTCGAGCCGGTGAACACGAACAGGCCCTCGCTGGTGCGCGGGTCGTTGTCCGGGTTCGGGTCGGTGAGCCAGAAGCCGCGCACCGAGCCGAACGTCCGCGTCGCGGTGACCACACCGGTGACGTCGCTGACCTTCTTGTCCTTGAACGGCGAAATGCGCGTGGTGCCCTGGATTTCGTGGATCTTCGCCGGGGTGCCCGGCTCGCCCGGGTCGCCGCCGCCGGCCGTCTCGCCCTTGGTGTTCGTCGGGGACGGGTCGCCGACGGTGAAGTCGGCCGCGTTGTCGTCGGTGTCGGCCAGCGTCGTGCCGCGCGCGACGGACGTCGAGTTGGCCGGCGCCGCGGTCGGGTTGCCCTCGCGGACGGTCGCCGTACCGAACCCGACGAGGTCCTTGATCCGCGGGTCGGCGGCGCAGTCCGCGGCGGTCTTGCAGGTCAGCGCGGTCGTCCCGGAGACGAGGGCGATCGTGCCCGCCGTCGCCGACATCGCGATCGTGCCGGTCGCGTCCGGCGTGGGCAGCGCGACGGTGCCGCCGGTGCCCTTGCCCTCGGCCACGAGGTAGCGCCCGCCCGGCGCGACGCTGCCGGCCAGCTGCGTCACCTGCCAGGTGCTGCCCGCGCTCGCCGAGCCGGGCAGGTACTGGACGCTGAAGCCGTCGACGCTCGTGGCGGCAGTACCGTGGTTGGCGAGCTCGACGAAGTCGTTGGTCAACGTGGCGCCGGAGTTGCCGCCACCGCCGTAGACCTCGGCGATGACCGCGTCGGCGCTGGGTGCCGCGAACGCGGCCGGTGCGGCCACTCCGCCGAGCACCAAGCCGGACGCGACGGCCACCGTCAGCGCGGTCTTGGCTCTGTGGGTCTTGATCACCCTGAGTCCCCTTTGTGCTTGAACAGTCGTGGCATAGTCCCCCGAACAGATGAGGAGGAGGAAGACAAAGGTGCAACGATTCGTAACAACTACTTTCGTCGTCACTCTTTCGGCAGAGCAGGTTTTGTGATCACGCTGGTACTCGGCGGAGACGTCAACGTTCAGGGCCGCAAGACGCCGTCGAAGGCGTTCGAGCGGCTGGATCCGCTGCTCAAGGGGGCCGACCTCCGATTCGTGAACCTCGAAGGGCTCCTCGACGCGTCGGCGGTCGAAGCGCTGACGTCAGCCCGCATCGACGTCGTCTCGTGCGCCAACGACCTCACCGCGCCGGCGAGCCTCCCGGTCCTCGGCCGAGCCGGGATCGCGCACTGCGGCGCCGGCGCGAACCTCGACGCCGCGCACACACCCGCGGTGCTCGAGCGGGCCGGGGAGACGGTGGCGTTCCTCGCGTACACGTCACTTCGCCCCTATGGCGCACCGCTGGAGTTTCCGGGCGTCGCGCAAGCGTTTGCGACGACGGCGTACCAGCCCGATCCGCGCGTCGCGGAGATCCCGGGCCGGCCGCCGCTGGTCCGCACGACGCCCGTCCCCGAGCACCTGGACCGGCTCGTCGCCGACGTCAAACAGGCCAAGGCGGCCCATGACCACGTGGTCGTCTCGATGCACTGGGGCCTGCCGGGGCCGGAACTGGCCGAGTACCAGGTCACCTACGGCCGCGCGGTCGTCGACGCCGGCGCCGACCTGGTCGCCGGGCACGGACCGCACACGATCCAGGCCGTCGAGGTGTACCGCGGCCGCCCGATCCTCTACAGCCTCGGCAACCTCGTCTTCGACTGGCCGGCGATGCGCGGGCGCCACGTCGACGGGCTGCTGGCCGGCTGCATGTTCGGCGCGGAACCCCGGCTCGAGCTCATCCCCGTGCGGCGCAACGCCGGCAACGAGTGCGAACCGCTCGCCGGGGAGGAAGCGGGGGCGGTCCTGCGCTACCTCGCGGACGTCTCGGCCCTGCGCTCCACGACGGTGTCCATCCGGGACGGGATCGCCTCGGTGGCCGGGCTGGGTGTTGGTGCGTAACCGATCGCGCGCGGACTGTGACAGTTCACGACGCCTCTGTCACCCATCCGGCGCATCTGCCTTAAATGCTCCCTAAGACCCGGAACAACCCGCGTGAAGCGGCGGTACGGTCTGCGTGAGCCGCCGGAAAAGTGGCACAGACCACTCTCGACAGCTCTCGACCAGCACGAACACGTGGGGGAGGGAGAACCATCATGTGGGGGCTGATTGTTCTCAGTTGCGTGTTCGTGCTGGTGCTGGGGATAGCCGCGGTCGTGGACCTTCGGGACCACGACCGCGGCGAACACCGGGTCTAGCGCACAGCCTGCTTCGCCTTGTAGCGACCGAAAAGCGTGCGCGCGCCGGCAAGCGCGACCCGCCCGGCGCCCTTCGCGCTCGCGGCCAGGACCGTCGTCCAGTCGAAGTAGTCGCGCCACAGCACGATCCGGCCGGCTTCGACCTCGAACGTGCCGCACACCCAGAACTCCGCTTCCCACGCGCCGCGGCGCAGCACGTCGGTGCGTTCGGTGAGCACGACGTTGCCGTCGGCGGCGATGTGGTGCGTCCGCGCCTCGAACCCGGAGCCGAACCGGGCCAGCAGTCTCAGCTGCTTCTCGACCGCCGCGACGCCGCGGGCGGGCGGCAACGGCACGTTCTGGTACACGATGTCGCTCGCCGCGAACGTCAGCGCGCGGTCGATGTCGAGGTCTTCGAGGGCCTTGAGGAAACCGGTCACCACTACCTGGGGTTCTTCGGTCATGCCCCCAGGCTAAGGCTCAGTACGGCCGGTCGCCCGCGATCGCGACGCGCTCCGCGATCCGGACGTGCGGGTGGTAGTCGTTGACCGCGTAGTGCTGCGTGGCGCGGTTGTCCCAGAAGGCCACCGAATTCGGCCGCCAGCTGAACCGGACCTGGAACTCCGGCGTGTGGGCCTGCAGGAACAGGTACCGCAGCAGCCGGTCGCTCTCGTCGCGGTCCACGCCGACGATGTGCGTGGTGAACGCCTGGTTGACGAACAGGGTGCGCCGTCCGGTCTCCGGGTGCGTCCGGACCACCGGGTGCTCGACCGGCGGGAACTCGTCCTGCCGGCGCGCCAGGAGCGCGGGGTCGGCGAACCGGACGAAGCCCGGGAGGTAGTCGTGCACCGCGGTGAGCCCGTCGATGCGGGCGCGGACGTCTTCGGGCAGGTTGTCGTAGGCCGCGGCCATGTCGGCCCACATCGTGTCGCCGCCGACGGGCGGCACCTCGAGCAGCCGCAGCACCGAGCCGAGGGCCGGGTTGGGCCGCCAGGTGACGTCGACGTGCCAGATGTTCTCGTAGCCGGGCATGGCGGCGGTGCGTTCGAAGCGCGTGACGGCGTCGTCGTCACCCTTCGGGATGAACGGGTTGGTCTCCAGCTCGCCCCAGTTCGCGGCGAACGCGCGCTGCTGCGCCGACGTGATGTCCTGGTCGCGGAAGAAGAGCACCTTCCACTCGAGCAGGGCGCGGTTGAGCTCTTCGCGCAGCTCGGCGGTGAGCGGCTCTCGGAGGTCTACGCCGTCGATCTCGGCGCCGATCACCCGGCCCAGCGGACGGAGGGCGAAGAGGCCATAGTCCTTTCGCGGCTCTCGCAGGACGCGAGGGCCTTCGAGGAGGCCGTCGGCGGGCGTGACGGCCTCCCGCAGCTGAATCCGGGCAGGCAGGTCTACGGACATGGTTGTGCTCCAAGGGTTTTCGGGAGGATTCGGACGCCGGGCTCGCGTCAGGCAGGGGGCGAGCCCAGGCGGCCGCGGCGCAGCAGGAGCTCCACGGTGCCTTCCCCAACCGACCGCTTGGAGGCGCGGCCGTGCCACCGGATCGGCGTGCTTTCCGAGGTGGCGGGCATGCGCTCATGGTCAACCTTGTCCCGCCCCGCGGTCAAGACGTCCACTTGGTGGAACGCGATCAACGCCGCAGGTCACCGCGATGCGGGCAGCTCGGGCGCATGAGGCAAGATCTTCCACGATCGGGTGAGCGCCCTTGACGACGGAGGTCCCCATGCCGGAAGGCAGAGGCTCGCGGATCGACAGTGACATCCCGGGGCTGCGCCCCGGGGCCGGGGGCGCCGCCACCCGGAATCCCCCGAAGCGGCCTGACCGGCTGCGCGCCGCAGCCGACCTGCTGGATCAGGCCACGGCCGCCGACGACAAGGCAGCCGGGAGGTTCGCCGAGGCCCGGGTCGACTCGACGCCGTTCGGCATCTCCCCGCAGGCCCGCGAGCTGGCGGCGCGCTGGTCGGCCGCCCTCGCGGCGCGCGAAGCGGACGCGCGCGTCCTCGGCGACGCGACGTCCGACCTGGCCGGCCGGCTGCGCATGGCCGCGGAGAGCACCCGGAGCACCGGCTTCCGGGGGCGGATCGCGGTGGCGCCGTGACGGCTCCCGTGTTCGAACACCCGGCCTTGACCTCGGCGGCGGTCCGGCTGACCGCCCTGCGCGCCGCGGCGGGCCGGATCGGTGTCCCGGACCCGGTCGCGGCCCTGCGTCACCTGGACTGTTCGCCGTCGTCGATCAGCTCGTCCGCTTCGGCGGTCGACGCGGGCGCGGTGCTGGTGACGTCGGCGTCCACGGAGTTCCGCGGCGGCGTCGAGCAGGCCGAAACCGGCGGCAGCGCGGAGACGTTCGGCATCTGGGCGGACACAGTGGACGGTCAGTACGCCGCCGCGGCCCGCGCGGCCGCTTCCACGGCCGCGTTGGGTGTCCGGATCGCTTCGGAGCTGGACGCGTTGGCTGTTTCGGCGTCCGCGGAGGTGTGCGCCATCGCTTCCGCCGCGGAGGACGCGGTGTCGGCGGTCCTGGCGGACGACCGGTCCCCCGAGGTGGTGAGCACGGTCAGCGCGGCGTGCACGGCGGTGGTCCGGACGGTCTCCGCGAAGATCGCGTCGCTGTCTTCGCTGATGGTGGAGCTGGAGCCGTTGACGGCGCCGGCGGTCGAACTCAGCTGAACCGTTCCCGGGCCCAGTCGTCGAAGGTCCGGGCGGGGTGCCCGGTGACTTTCGCGACGTCCAGGGAGACGGGCTCCGGATCGTCGACCAGTGAGGCCCAGTAGGGCAAAGCGCTCTTCGCGAATTCCTCGCCCAGTTGAATTGCCGCTTCTTCCAGCGGTTGTTCTTCCCACGTCGCAGGAGTCCCGAGTGCGTCACCGATGATTTCGACCTGCTCGGCCTGGGTGAGCGCTTCCGGTCCGGTGACGAGGTAGATCTGCCGGCCGTGGTTTCCGGTGAAGGCCTCGATCGCCATGTCGGCGACGTCTTTTTCGTGGACGAGCGACCGTTTGGCTCGGCCGTACGGCGCCCTGACCTTGCCGGTCTTCGCTTGCGGCACCCAGCCGAGGGTGTTGGTGGCGAGGCCGGTGACGCGCAGGAAGGTCCAGTCGTCGGTGACGTTTTTCACCGCTTCCTCGACGTCACCCCAGAACCCACCGTCTTCCGCCGCGGCCGACGAGACGTAGACGACCTTCTTGTCCTTGAAGGGTTTTACAGCCTTGCCGATGCCTTCGGCGGAGTAGAAGGGCCAGACGAAATAGACGGCATCGACGCCTTCGGCGGCTTCGGCCGGGTCGGTGATGTCGCCTACAACGACTTCGCCTTGCTGCGCCTTCACCGCGTCCCGGACGAGAACCCGGACGTCGACGCCGGCGTCGAGCAGTCCACGGACGACGTGACGGCCGGTGTTGCCGGTGGCCCCGGTGACGAGGACCTTCATGGTGCGCTCCTTGGTGATCGGGTCGTGCCGACCACGGTCACACTTCAAGAGCCCTTCAAGTCAAGGCGTGCGATAGGTTGCCCGCCATGCCCGAGCCTGGAACAGAAGCCTGGCCACCCGCCCCGATCAAGACCGAGCGTCTCGTGCTCCGCGAGTCCGAGCCCCGGGACCGTCCGGCGTTCATCGAGCTGTTCGCCTCGCCGGAAGTGGGCACCTACATCGGTGGCCCGCAACCGCGGGACGAACTCGAGCGCGCGACGGCCGAGGTTCCGGGTCGGCGTCACGGCCTGTTCGTCGTCGAACTCGACGGCGCGATGATCGGCATGATCACGCTCGATCCGCGCGAGGAAAAGGACCAAGAAACCGAGCTCGGTTACCTGTTCCTGCCGCACGCGTGGGGACACGGCTACGCCGCCGAGGCGTGCGCGGCAGCACTCGGCTGGTTCGCCCGGGCGCGTCCCGGCGAGCCGGTGGTGCTCCGCACCCAGACGGCCAACGCCCGCTCGATGCGTCTCGCGGCGAAGCTGGGGTTCACCGAAGTGGAGCGCTTCGAGGCGTACGGCGCCGAACAGTGGCTCGGCGCGCGGCCCTGAGCACCGGGGCCGAGCTGTGCCATGATCGGACCATGATGAAACCGGGTGGCCGCGACATCTGCCGCCGGCGGCACGCCGAAACCGGCGCGGAATGCTGCCTGCCCGACACGCACTACCCGCGCCCGCACTGCGACATCTCCGGAACCACTTGGCACGACGGCCTTTGCCCGGACTGCCACGGCGGCGGCACCGTGTTCAACGCGGTGTGCCCCACCTGCAACGGCCACGGGTTCGCCCTGATCGACGTCGACGAAGACTGAGCCGTCCATGCAGAACGCCCGGTAACCCTCAAGGGTCACCGGGCGTTCGAGTGCGGTGGCGGTGGGATTTGAACCCACGGACGGGGATTAGCCGTCACACGATTTCGAGTCGTGCTCCTTCGGCCGCTCGGACACGCCACCGCCGAGAACAATACCGGAGGACCTACCCGAGCCTCACCAGGGGTCACCAGGGCGGGGCGTACGCCGCCTGACCTGGGCCTCGCGGAAGCGGTCGCGCAGGTCGTGGGCCACCTCCGTCACCTGGGCGCGGCGGCGCTGCACGCGGCCCGAGGCCTCCAGACGCCGGTTGCCCGTCGCCGCTCCCCACCTCGACCGGGCTTCCCCCACCGCTTGCTGGACCTTGTCCTTCATAGTCATGCCTGAGGGGTACCCACCCGCGCACCGAGGTCAGCGCCGCGTCGCGAAATACGTCTCCAAGACGGAGGCGCACTCCGCCGAAAGGACGCCTCCGCTGACCTCCGGGCGGTGGTTGAGCCGGCGGTCACGCACGACGTCCCAAAGGGACCCCACCGCGCCCGTCTTCGGCTCCCACGCCCCGAACACCAGCCGCGAAATGCGGGCCAGCACCAGCGCTCCGGCGCACATCGTGCACGGCTCCAGCGTCACCGCCAGCGTGCAGCCCTCCAGCCGCCAGCCGTCGCCCACGACGCCCGCCGCCGCGCGCAGCGCGAGGATCTCCGCGTGCGCCGTCGGGTCGCCCAGCTCGACGCGCGCGTTGCGCGCCGCCGCCAGGGGCTTGCCGTCGGGGGCGAAGACCACCGCCCCGATCGGCACGTCCGAGCCGGGGGCGCGCGCCGCTTCCAGCGCGGCCTCCACGGCCTCGGTGTCGGACGGCCGTCTCAGAGCTCGTCCAGGAGCTTGGCGAACTCGCTGCCGAACCCGCACCGCTGCGCGACCATCTGCAACTGCTCGTCCGGGTACAGGTCGACCTCGCCGACGATGACCTCAAGCTCCGGCCCGGGCAGCCCGAGGTCCGCCAGGAGCCCCAGATCACCCTCGGGCCAGACGGAGTCGTCCTCCTCGTCCGGTGGATCGACGCGCAGGACGTCGAGGACGTCGGCCGCGATGTCGTAGTCCAGTGCCGCCGCCGCGTCCGAGAGCAGCAACGACGGTCCTCGCGGGCTCGGCCGGACGATGACGAAGAACTCGTCGTCGACCGCCAGCAGCCCGAAGGACGCACCGGTGGAACGTAGTTTGCCCAGTTCAGTGATCGCTGCGTCCAGCTCGGTCAGCGCCCCCGGGTCGAGCGCACTGCACCGCCACCGACCGTCTTCCCGGACCACGGCTACCGCGAAGCCCGTGACCGGCTCATCCACCGCCATGCGCACACCGTATTCCGCCGCTCGACCGAACGCACGCACGGTGCGCCCGAAGCGCCGCATGGGGCACTATCGGGAGCATGACCGGCCCCACTGACCTGCCCACGCTGCCCGGCACGCCGTTCGCCGGCCTCCTCGACGACGCGCGGGCGCTGCAAGACCGCACGGTCGCCCTCCGGCGCGCCGTGCACCGCCACCCCGAACAGGGGCTCCACCTCCCGCGCACCCAGGCGGCGATCCGTGAAGCCCTCGCCGACCTGCCGCTGGAGATCACCGAAGGCAAGGCCACGACGTCGCTGACGGCCGTCCTGCGCGGCGCACGGCCCGGCCCCGCGGTGCTGCTGCGCGGCGACATGGACGCGCTGCCGCTGACCGAGGAGACCGGGCTCGACTTCGCGTCCGAGGACGAGGAGTCGATGCACGCGTGCGGGCACGACACGCACGTCGCGATGCTGGCGTCGGCGGCGCGGCTGCTCGCCGGGCGCACGGACCAGCTGGCCGGGTCGGTCGTGTTCATGTTCCAGCCGGGCGAGGAGGGCCACCACGGCGCCCGCTTCATGATCCACGAGGGCGTGCTCGACGCCGCCGGGACGCGGGTCGAGCGCGCGTTCGGCGTCCACATCCTCGCGAACCTCCGCAGTGGACTCCTGCAGGTCCGGCCGGGCGCGCAGATGGCGTCGGCGGACTCGTTCTCGGTGCTCGTGACCGGCAAGGGCGGTCACGGCTCCGCGCCGCAGCACACGATCGACCCGGTGCCGGCGGCCGCGGCGATGGTCGGCGCGCTGCACACGATGATCACGCGCCGGGTCAGCGTGTTCGACCCCGCGGTGCTCTCGGTGACGCGGATCCAGGCCGGCACGACGACGAACATCATCCCGGAGACCGCCGAGCTGCAGGGCACGATCCGCACGCTGTCCGAGCAGACGCGCGCGCTGGTCCGCGCCGAGCTGCCGAAGGTCTGCGAGCAGGTCGGCGCGGCGTACGGCTGCCGCGTCGTCGCCGACGTCGAGCCGGGCTACCCGGTGACCGTCAACGACGAGCGCGTCGCCGCCGAGGTCCTGACGCTCGGGGAGGCCGTGCTCGGCCTGGAGAACGTCGAGCTGATGGCGGACCCGCTGATGGGCGCCGAGGACTTTTCCTACGTCCTGCAACGCGTTCAGGGCGCGTACGCGTTCCTGGGCGCGTGCCCGCCCGGCGTCGACCCCGCCGAAGCGGCCGCGAACCACTCCAACCGCGTGCTCTTCGACGAGGACGCGATGCCGAGCGGGGTCGCGATGCTCGCCGCGTTCGCGTTGGACGCCCTGCGCTAGGGCCCGGTCCGCGACGGACGGCCGTCCTCGAGGTGCCCGGCGAAGCGGCGACGCCATCCCGGAGCCTCGAACGTGACGTCGTACCAGCCGTTCTTCGCCGGCACCGGGAAGTCGTGCGAGGTTTTCGGCGCGATCGTGACGTCGTTCAGCGTGACGGGCGCCGGGCCGCTGTTGGTCACCGTGACGCGCAGCGCGGGCGTCGGCGTGAACGCGACGGAGGCGTCGAGGCCCGCTTTTCCGGACGCCTCGACGACGAAACCGTTCGGACCGTGGATCGCGATGTCGTACGACTCGGCGTACGGGACTTCGCCCGTCATCTCGCTCTTCGGGCCGACGTCGAAGCGTTGTGACGCTCCGCCCGCGTGGTAGGCGTACGCGGCCAGCTGCAGCGCCTGCGTCCCGTGGTTGGCCAGGTGCAGCTCCAGCGCGCCCGGCGCGGCCGTGGCCCAGGCGACCGGCTGGTACGGCAGCGGGCTCGCCTTCGCCGTGCCGGGGTCCTGCACCAGGGCACCCGGCCCGAGCCCGGGCTTCGGGAGCTTGGACTGCGTCCGGTCGGCTTCGGCGCGCAACGCGTCCGCGTCCGGCAGCAGCGGGATCGTCGTGTCGTGCGCGCGGAAGTCGAAACAGCTGGTCAGGTCGCCGCAGATGGTGCGGCGCCAAGCCGAGATGTTCGGCTCGCGCACCCCGGTCCACGTCTCGAGGAACCGCAGCACCGACGTGTGGTCGAAGACCTGCGAATTCACCCAGCCGCCGCGGCTCCACGGCGAGACGACGGTCATCGGCACGCGCGGCCCCAGCCCGATCGGCACCGGGGCGCCGGAGGCCCCGCCCTTCTCCGGGCGGTTCCCCGGCAGGTACTCGCCCGGCGTGCCGGGTGGCGGCGTCGGCGGGACGACGTGGTCGAAGAAGCCGTCGTTTTCGTCGTAGTTGAGGAAAACGACGGTCGATTCCCACAGCTCAGGCTTGTCCCACAACGCTTTCAGCATCCGCTGGAGGTAGGCGGCGCCGTCGACCGGGCGGGCGGCGGGGTGCTCGCAGTAGCCGTACGGGGCGACGACCCACGACACCGCGGGCAGCGTCCCGGCCGCGCAGTCGGTGAGGAATTCGGCCAGCACGTGGTCGAGGTCCTTGCCCTTGCCGGAGTCGGGCAGCAGCTTCGTGCGCAGGTTCGCGCGCTCGGCCAGGCGCCGCTCCAGCGGGTCCATCGAGTGCAGCGCGTCGTGGAAGTTCCGGAACAGCCACAGCGGGTTGTCGCCGTAGTCGCCGGCGAAGTGCTCGGGGACGCCGCGCTCCTCGTCGTTCGCGTAGATCCGCCACGTGATCCCGGCCGCCTCGAGCCGCTCCGGGTACGTCGTCCAGTGGAACGACGGCTCGTAGTCCGGGAAGTTGTGCGTGACCGGGCCACCGGCCACGCCGTCCGGGTCGATCGTGCCGGTCCAGTGGAACAGCCGGTTCGGCTGCGTCGGGCCCTGGATCGAGCAGAAGTAGTGGTCGCACAGCGTGAAGGCACCGGCCAGCGCACGCTGGAACGGGATGTCGTCGCGGGCGAAGTACCCCATCGTCATGGGGCTCTTCGCCTTGACCCAGCTGTCGTACGCGCCGCCGTTCCACGCGCGGTGCGTGCTGTTCCAGTCGTGCGGCAGCTCGCCGAGGTCCTGGCCGTCCACGACGGACGTGTCGACCCGGAACGGCAGCACCGGCGCGCCCTTGCCGCGCTGGCGGAAGACGTCTCGCAGCGCCGCGCGGTCGCCGAAGCCGCGCACCCCGGCCATGGTGCCGTAGTAGTGGTCGAACGAGCGGTTCTCCTGCATCAGCACCACGACGTGGCGGACGTCGTCGATCGTCCCCTTCCGCGGGGGAGCGGCGCACGAGGCCGCGAGCGAGCCGGCGACGGTGGCCGCGGCGGCGCCACCGAGCACCGTGCGCCGGCGGATCCGGCCCATGCCTGCCTCCTCATCCCCCGTCAGCGGCCTGGCGAGGGGTACGTTCTCCGCCGAGAGAGGTGGTACCCGTGCTCGGCTCAGCGGATCTGGTCGCCTTCGCACCGTCGACCGACCTGGAGCGCTCCCGCGCCTTCTACACGGATGTCGCCGGGCTCGAGTTCATCGAGCAGACCCCCTTCGCGTGCGTGTTCCGCAGTGGCGCGACCATGCTCCGCGTCACCGCTGTCGCCGAGTTCACGCCGCAGCCGTTCACGGTGCTCGGCTGGGCGGTCGCCGACATCCGGGTGGCGGTGACCGAGCTGCGTGGCCGTGGCGTGGAGTTCCTCACGTTCGACACGCTGCCACAGGACACCGACAAAATCTGGACCACGCCGGGCGGCCGGATCGCCTGGTTCCGTGATCCGGATGGCAACGTGCTGTCGCTGACCGAGTTCACTGGCAATTAAACAACAGTGTTGATTTAATGGGTGGATGACCGAAGCCGATCGTCTCGCGCAGCTCGCTGACCAGGAAGAACGTCTTCAGTTCACGAAGTTCGACAACGAGACGGCGCTGGCTCTCGGCGCCCAGCTGCTGGCCGCGGCGCGGGAGCGCGGGCTGCCGGTGACGATCTCGGTCCGCCGGGGCGGCCAGCGGCTCTTCCACGCCGCGCTGCCGGGAACCTCGGCCGACAACGACGCGTGGATCGACCGCAAGAGCCGCGTCGTGGACCGCTACGGCCACAGCTCCTTCCTGGTCGGCACGCAGTTCCGGGCGAAGGGCGGCTCGTTCGAGGCGGACTCGCGCCTGGACCCGGACGAGTACGCCGCCCACGGCGGCGTGTTCCCGGTGCTCGTCCGCGGGGTCGGGCCGGTCGGCACGGTCGGTGTTTCGGGACTTCCCCAGGCCGACGACCACGCGTTCGTCGTCGAGCAGCTGGAGCTGTTCCTGGCTTCTTGAAAACGGCTGGCGGGCGTGACTACCGTTGAAGACATGAAGCGCGCTGCGAACACGACGACGCCGGAAAGTGTCCCGGCGCGCTGATCCATGCTCACGAAGCCCGGGGCGGTCGCCCCGGGCTTTCGTCTTGCCGCCGGCCGCCTCGCCGTCCACGAGGAGTCCGCCATGCACGACCACCGCAAGCTCGGCCGCGAGCTCGGCCTGTTCGACACCGACCCGCTCATCGGCGCGGGCCTGCCCTACTGGCTGCCCGACGGCGCGATCATCCGGCACAGCCTCGAGGAATACGTCCGCGGCCTGGAACGGCGCGCGGGGTACCGGCACGTCCATTCGCCGGTCCTCGGCAAACGCGAGCTGTACGAGATCTCCGGCCACTGGTCGCACTACCGCGACGACATGTACCCGCCCATGGACGTCGGCGGCGAGCAGCTCGTGCTGCGGCCGAGCCTCTGCCCGCACCACGCGCTGATCTACCGTTCGCGCGGCCGCAGCTACCGCGAACTCCCGCTGCGCATCGCCGAAATCGGCGGGATGTACCGCAGCGAGCTCTCCGGGGTGCTCGGCGGGTTGAGCCGGGTGCGCGCGATCCAGCTCAACGACGCGCACATCTTCTGCACCCCTGACCAGGTCGAAGCCGAGGCAGCCGCCGCGCTGGCCCTGATCCGGCAGGCCTACGACGCCCTCGGCATCAGCCCGGCGCGCTACCGGCTTTCGCTCCCCGGCGCCGGCGGGAAGTACGTCGCCGGCGACTGGGACCGGGCTGTGGACATCCTGCGCTCGGTCCTCGACGGACTTCCCTACGACGCCGTCGAGGGCGAAGCGGCCTTCTACGGACCGAAGATCGACGTCCAGATCGTCGACGGCGCGGGCCGCGAATCGACCCTTTCCACCGTCCAGATCGACTTCCACCAGCCCGCGCAGTTCGGCCTCGAGTACGTCGGCGCGGACGCCGCTAAGCACCGGCCGGTCATGGTGCACCGCAGCATCATCGGCAGCGTCGAGCGCGCGGTGGCGCAGCTGGTCGAGGTCCACGGCGGCGCGTTCCCGGCCTGGCTGGCGCCCGTTCAGCTGCGGCTGTTGCCGGTGTCCTCGGCCGAATTGCCTTGCGCGCAGGCAATTCTCGACCGGTGCGACGACCTGCGGGTGGAGATCGCGCCGGAGGGCAGCCTCGGCGCGCGGATCCGGGACGGGCGGCTGGTGCCGTACCAGGCCGTGCTCGGCCCGCAGGAGGTCGCCGCGGGGCAGCTTTCCCTGCGGCTGCGCGACGGACGCCGGCTCGACGCGCAGCCGCTGGAAGACGCGCTGGCGTGGATCCGGGCGGAGGTCAAGCCGTAGCCGCGGCCAGCCAGCCGAACGCCGGCGCCAGGCTTTCCGGGGCGGCCCAGCCGTTGACCACCGCGAGCAGCCGCAGGTAGCGCTCACGCCGGGGATCGCCGACGGTGCTCAGCCATTCCCGCAGCTCGATGCGATCGCGGCCGAGGCTGTCGACGATCGCCCTGGCCGCCGGCGAGTCCGGGGCGACGCCGGCTTCGAGGGCCGGCGTGACGGCGTCGCGCACCTCGGCGGCGAGGTCGCGGCGCAGTCCGCCGTTGTGCTGCTCCACGAGCCGGCGCAGGATCGCGCGGAACTCCTTGTCCTGCGTGAGCTCCGCCAGCTCGATCCAGGCTTCGACCTGCTCGGGGCCCGGATTTTCCGGCAGTTCGGGGGTGAGGGTGCGGGCGACGCCTTCGAGGTCGGGACGGTCGCCCAGGGCTTCGGCGAGGAAGTCGTCGACCAGGCGACGTCGCTCCACTTCGGACAGGCGGGCCAGCTCGTGCATCAGCGTTGTCTCCTCCGGGGTCGGGCCGCGCTTCGCCACGGCCGTCAGCACCGCGTGGCGCACGCGCAGCACGTGGATCTGCACCTCCAGGGCCTGGGCGTGCCTCGCCGCGACGTCGGCGACGGTCGCTTCGCCGTCGACGACCCCCCGGATCGTGGCGAGGTCGACGCCCAGGTCCCGGAGGGTGCGGATGAGGTCGAGCCGGGTGCGCGCGGCGTCGTCGTAACGGCGATGACCTGCGGTGGTGCGCCCGGACGGCGGCACGAGGCCGCGGTCGGAGTAGAACCGGACGGCCTTGACCGTCAGGCCGGTCCGGCGGGCCAGTTCGCCGATCGAGTACCGCATGCCGTCAGCGTGGCACCTCCCCTCGGGGGAGGCGCAAGAGTCAGGTTCGCCCGATCGTGTCGATCACCTGTTCGACATTTCGCGGTAAAGTCGAACGCATGAGCGAACGGACTAGGTCTCCTCCCGGATCCGGGTGACCAGCTGGGTCGGGTTCACGAACCGCAGCGCGACGAGAAGGAGCACGAGCATGGACGCGGTGTAGATGGTCGCCATGGCGTCGACCGACTGGTTGGCCCGGATGCCCGCGGCGAACACGGAGTTGTAGAGAGCCACGACGAGGGTCGTCGAGTCCGGGCCGGCGGTGAGGAACGTCAGCTCGAACATGCCGACCGTCCGGACCAGCACGAGGATCGAGGCGGCCAGGATCCCCGGCAGCAGCAGCGGGCCCAGGATCCGGGTGAACACCGAGACCGTGCGCGCGCCGGACATGCGCGCGGCGGCTTCGATCTTCGGGTCGATCTGCTCGATGAACGGCGTCATGGTCAGCACGACGAACGGCACCGACGGCACCAGGTTCGCCAGGACGACGCCGGTGGTGGTGCCGGCCAGGTGGAACTTGTAGAGCACGGTGGCCAGCGGGATGCCGTAGGTGATGGGAGGGATCAGGATCGGCAATACGAACAGCAGCATCACCAGGCGCTTGCCGGGGAACGAGCGGCGGGCCAGCGCGTAGGCGGCCGGGACGCCGACCGCCACCGACACGGCGATCACCACCAGGGCGACGATCGCCGTGGTGAGGAGGACGTCGGACAGGCCGAACTCGCGCCAGGCGTCGGCGTACCAGTGGGTGGTGAAGCCGTCCGGGAGCCAGGTGCCGAACCACTGCTTGCCGAACGAGTCGACGACGACCGAGAGCACCACGCCGGCGAGGTTGACGAAGAAGAACACGACGACGGCCCAGACGACCCAACGTCCGGGACGCGCGACCCAACCGGTCATCCCTTGCCTCCGGTCGCTCCGCGGTACAACGTGCCGCGCCACGCCATGACCAGGCCGATCACGATCAGCATGACCACCGCCATGAGCATCGCGACGGCCGAGCCCATCGAGTAGTCGTACTCCTCGAACGCGGCGTGGTAGGCCGCGATCGAGATGACGCGGGTCTCGTTCGCGGGGTCGCCGACGAGCTGCGCCGAGGGGAAGACCGAGAAGGCCATGACGAACGAAAGGCAGAAGGTGATCGCCAGGCCGGGAGCCAGGAGGGGCAGCGTGACGCGCCGGAACCGCTGGGCCCAGTTCGCGCCGAGCGTCGCGGCCGCCTTCTCCAAGGAGGGGTCGATGCCCGAGAGATAGGACAACGTCAGCAGGAAGGAGAACGGGAAGCCGGTGATCACCAGGGACAGCAGCACGCCGGTGTAGTTGTGGATCAGCGGGAGCGGCTCGTCGGTGATGCCGAGGACGGTGAGCACCTTGTTCAGCCAGCCCGCCGGCCCGCCGTACATGATCAGGCCCTGCGCGGTGAGGACGGTGCCGAGCGTGATCGGCACGACGAGGATCGTCGTCAGGAGGCGCTTGCCGCGGACGCGGCCGCGCATCACGTAGGCGATCGGGATGCTGGCGAGCACGTTGATGAACGTCGCGGGCAGCGCGATGCCGAGCGTCGTCCAGATGGTGTCGCGCAGGTACGGGTCGCCGAAGAACCGTGCGTAGTTGGCGAAGACACCGCCTTGGCGCGGGGCGAAGGACAACTGGAGCCCGTAGAGGAAGGGGTACAAGAACAGGCAGGCGGTGACCAGCAGACCGGGCACCAGGAGGAGCAGGGTGCGGTCGATGCCGCGTTCGGCCAGGCGGTGACGCAACGCCGGGCGAGCGCTCGCGACGGCGGTCACGGCTCGAACACCAGCACGCGCTCGGCCGGCACGCCGATCTGCGCGGTGTCGCCGGGGGCGAGGCGCTTGTCGGTCCGGAAGTAGACCGGCACCCCGCTCGGCAGCCGGGCCGAGACCGACAGCTCGCGGCCGTGGTACTCGACGATCTCGACCGTCACGTCGAGAGCGTTGGCCGCGACGTCGCCGACCACGAAGTCCTCCGGGCGGATCGCCACCTTCGCCGGGCCCTCGGTGAGCGAGCCGCGGCCGGTCAGCCGGGCGCCCGCGCCCTCCACGGTGATCGACGAGCCCGTCGCTCCGGTGACCGTCACGTCCAGGAGGTTGCGGTAGCCCATGAACGACGCGACGTAACTGTTCACCGGCTGGGCGTAGACCTCTTCGGGCGTGCCGATCTGCTGGACCGTGCCGTCGCGCAAGACCACCAGGCGGTCGGCCAGCGACAGGGCCTCCTCCTGGTCGTGGGTGACGTACACCGTGGTCAAGCCGAGCGTCTGGTGGAGCCGGCGGATCTCCATCCGCATCTCGAGGCGGAGCTTGGCGTCCAGGTTGGACAGCGGCTCGTCCATCAGGACGACCGGGGGTTCCAGCACCACGGCCCGGGCGATGGCGACGCGCTGCTGCTGCCCGCCGGAGAGCTGCGCGGGGAACTTCGCCGCGTGGTCGGTGAGCTGCACCAGGCGCAGCGCCTCGTCGACGCGGTGGCGGGCGTCGGCGCGGCCGACCTTGCGCATCTTGAGGCCGAAGCCGACGTTGGCGCGGACCGTCAGGTGCGGGAACAGCGCGTAGTTCTGGAAGACCATCCCGAACCCGCGCTGCTCCGGGGGCTGCCCGTCGATGCGGGCGTCGTCGAGCCAGATGCTGCCGCCCGTCAGGGGCAGCAGCCCGGCCAGGCAGTTCAGCGCGGTCGACTTGCCGCAGCCGGACGGCCCGAGCAGGGCCACGAACTCGCCGCGCGTGATGGCGAGGTCGAGGCCGCTCAGGGCGTTCGCGGTGCCGAAGCTCCGGGACACGCCGTCCAGCCGGAGCTGCTCGAACGTCACTTCTTGCCGACCTTCGAGCCGCCGACCAGCTGGTTCCACTTGTCGAACGCCTTGACCTGCTGCTCGGCCGGCAGTGAGGTTTCCTTGGGGTACTGCGAGATCCACTGCTCGTACTCCGGGCGGCCGAACTGCTTGATCGTGTCCTGGCTCTTCTGCGGCGCCATCTGCAGCGTGACGTCCTTGACCGCCGGGCCGGGGTAAAAGTAGCCGTCGTCGTAGGCGATCGCCTGCTGGTCGGGCTTCAGCATCCACGCGATCAGCTGGAGGATCGCCGACTCCTGGTCGGGCGAGAGGCCCTTCGGGATCAGGGCGTACTGGGCGTCGGTGACCCAGTGCATCGGCTGCATGATCGCCGTCTTGACCGTGTTGGGCACCGTCCCGAGCTTGCGCGGGTTGATGTCCCAGCCGGTCGTCGACATGACCATGTCCACCGAACCCGAGGCGAGGTTCTTCATCGTCTCGGTGGTGCCGGACGGGTAGTACTTCACGTACTTGCCCAGCTCCTGCAGGAACGCCCAGGTCTTGTCCCAGCCCTTGTCCGGGTCCTTGGGGTCCTTGTCACCGAGCAGGTACGGCAGGCCCATCAGGAACGTGCGGCCCGGGCCGGAGTTCGACGGCTGCGCGTACTGGAACTTCTCCGGGTGCGCCTTGGCCCAGTCGAGCAGTTCCTGCGGGGACGCCGGTACCGCCGGAACCGCTCCCGGGTTGAACTCCAGCAACGGGCCGGACGGGTAGTAGACGACTTCGACGCCGTAGCCGTTGGCCAGCTCCTGCATCTTGGCCGCGGGCTCGAGGTAGTTCTGCATCAGGTTGGGGAACCGGCTGGAGAAGTCGGGCAGGACCTTCGCCAGCGTGCCGTTCGCGATGCCGGCGGACAGGCCGTCCGTGCCGCTGAGGACCAGGTAGGTCTGGGCGACGCCGCCGTCCTGCTCGGCCTTCAGCTTGCCCGCCATGCTCGGCGCGGGCGCCGTCGAGTACGTGACCTTCGAGAGCACCTCCGGGTGCGCGGTCTTGAAGTTCTCGATCATCTGCTTCGTGAGCTGCAGGTTGCCGGCGATATCGAGGATGTTGAGGTCGACGGGCTTGCTCGGCTTGTCCGGGACGGCTTGCGGATCCGCCGCCTGGCCGCCGTCCCCGCCGGGCGCGCCACAGGCCGCCAATCCGGCGGCGAGGCCGGCCGCCAGCAGCACTCGTCGGAATCGGAAGCCGGTGCGACGCTGCATGGCTGCTCCCTCGGTCCGTGATAATGTTGTATGTCGCATCGTATATCAGATCGGACATGCCAGTGGCGAGCACTTCTTCGGCCCGGAGGCCGCCGCCGCCCGTCTCGCGCACCGATTTCGTGCGCGACGCGATCAAGGAATCGATCTTGAGCGGGGAGTTCGGACCGGGCGAAACCCTCGTCGAGGCCGAGGTCGGCACCCTGCTCGGGGTGTCCAAGACGCCGGTGCGTGAAGCGCTGCGGATCCTCGCCGGTTCCGGTTTGGTCACGATGAGCACGTACAAGGGGGCCGCGGTCCGGGTCATGGACGCCGAGAGCGCGCACGCGGTGTACGACCTGCGCGCGCTTCTCGAGCCCGAAGCCATCCGACGCGCTGTCGAGCGCGGTGCGGACTTCGGCGAAGCGCGGCAAGTCCTGGCCGAGGTCGACGTCGGCACCGCGGCCACCGACCGCGCGAAAGCCAGCCTGGCCAACCGGCTGTTCCACCGCGCGCTCTACTCCGGGTGCGGGAACCCGTTGCTGGTCGAGATCCTGGACGGCCTGCGCGACCAGGCCGCGCTGATCACCGTCACCGGCTGGGGCATCAGCCCGACGTGGCGGGGCGAGGCGGCCGAGCACCGGGCGATCCTGACCGCCGCCGAGAGCGGGAACGCGCGGCAGGCCGAACACCTGCTGCGCAAGCACATCACGGATTTCATCGACCGGGTCGGCCGCGGGCTGCCGGATGAACACAGCACTGGAACGAAGGGGGCCCGATGACGTTCGAGCAGCAGAGGCGGCGGCTTTCCGGGGTGGTGGCCATCCCGGTCACGCCGTTCGACACCGAGGGCGCCGTCGACGGCCAGACGTACGCGAAGCTCGTCGACCGGCTGATCACCGGCGGCATCGAAGTCGTGACGCCGAACGGGAACACCGGCGAGTTCTACGCGCTGGACGCGGCCGAAGCCCGGCAGTGCCTGGAGGTCACCGTCGAAGCCGTCGCCGGCCGGGCCAGCGTGCTCGCCGGGATCGGCCACGACGTCGCGTCGGCGACGCGGGCGGCCGCGCACGCGCGGGACGCCGGTGCCGACATGATCATGATCCACCAGCCCGTGCACCCGTACATCTCCGGCGACGGCTGGGTCGACTACCACGCCGCGATCGCGGCCGCGGTGCCCGAGCTCGGGGTCGTGCTCTACGTCCGCAACCCGGCGATCGCCGGCGAGCAGCTGCACGCGCTCGGCGAAGCGGCGCCGAACGTCATCGGTGTGAAGTACGCCGTGCCGGATCCGGTGCGCTTCGGCTCGGTCGCGCGGGACGCGGGCTTCGGGCGGTTCGTGTGGATCGCCGGCCTGGCCGAGCTTTCCGCGCCCGGGTACTTCGCCGTGGGCGCCACCGGTTTCACGTCGGGACTGGTGAACGTCGACCCGGCGATCTCGCTGGAGATGTTCCGCGCACTGTCCACAGGGGACTATCCGGCCGCGATGACCGTCTGGGAGCGGATCCGGCCGTTCGAGGAGCTTCGCGCCGCGAACGGGAACGCGAACAACGTCAGCGTCGTCAAAGACGCCCTCGGGCAACTCGGCTTGTGCCGCCCCGACGTCCGGCCGCCGAGCCGGCTGCTGACGGGAGCCGAACGCGAACGGCTCTTCGGACTGCTTTCGTCCTGGGGGCTTTCGTGAAGGTGGTGGCTCATCGGCGCGCCGGAGCGCGGTGATGCCGAAGTCCGGCTCGCCGACGAGCCACCTGGTGACCGGAGTCTCGCCGGAAGAAACAAGCTGTCGCAACCCAACTGGGCGCCTCGGGTGTCGCTCTGCGCGACTACGGGCGGCTGCTCGCCGGCCGATCGGCCGGCATGGTTGCGTACGAGCGGGTTCCGGACCCGGACTCGGCTCCCGTTCCCGGTCGGAGCTGCCCGGCCGGGAAGTTTCGGGTGTGTGGTAAGTCACCTTTCATCCCGATGTGGCTGACTGTACACCTCTTCGGCAGGCCGTGGGGAATTGCCATCAAGGCGGCGGGATGGGAGGCTGAGGACAGGACGCGGTACCGACCGCGACCAGGCCCCAGTGCCCTTTCCCGGACCGGACCCGGACCCCGTCGGGGCCGGAAACCGTTGCTGGACAAGCCTTTACGACTTAGCCAGAGCGGGGACGTTGATGACTTCCACCCAGGTTCCGGATACCCCGGCCACGGCCGGCAGCGACTTCGCCGAGCTGTCCCGGCTCATCAAGGACGCGGGTCTCCTCCGCCGGCGCCGGCGGTACTACGCGGTGCGGATCGGGCTCAACCTCGCCGCGTTCGGCGGCGGCTGGGTCGCGTTCGCCTACCTCGGCGACTCGTGGTGGCAGCTCTTCCTCGCCGCGTTCTTCGCGATGGTGTTCGCGCAGCTGTCGTTCATCGGCCACGACGCCGGGCACAAGCAGATCTTCTCGAGCCGCCGGGCGAACGACGCCACCGGGTTCGTCCACGGTGGACTCACCGGGCTGAGCTACGGCTGGTGGATCGGCACGCACGCGCGTCACCACGCCAACCCCAACCACGAGGACGAGGACCCGGACGTCGACATCGCCGCGCTCGCGTTCAGCAAGGCGCAGAGCTCGCAGAAGCGCGGTTTCCTGCGCTGGATGGCGAAGTACCAGGCGTTCCTGTTCTTCCCGCTGTTGCTGCTCGAAGGCCTGAACCTGCACGTCTCGAGCGTGAAGGCGGTGCTGCGCAAGGATCTCCGCCGCCGCAAGCTGGAGTCCGCGCTGCTGATCGCGCACCTGGTGGCGTACCTCGCCGCGGTGTTCATCGTGCTGTCGCCGCTGACCGGGATCATCTTCATCCTGGTGCACCAGTTCCTGTGGGGCCTGTACATGGGCTGCTCGTTCGCGCCCAACCACAAGGGCATGGAGATGCTGGAGACCGGGCACCGGCTCGACTTCCTGCGCAAGCAGGTACTGACGTCGCGCAACATCCGCGGCGGCCGGGTCGTCGACTTCGCGCTCGGCGGGCTGAACTACCAGATCGAGCACCACCTGTTCCCGAGCATGGCCCGGCCCAACCTCAAACACGCGCAGGTGATCGTCCGGGAGTTCTGCGACCGGCGCGGGATTTCCTACGCGCAGTGCGGGTGGGCCCGCTCGTACGGTTATGTGCTCCAGCACCTCCACGCGGTGAGCGAGCCTCTGCGGGCACAGAAGGTGCCGGCATGACCGCCCCGGCGCCCGACGCGCCCGAGGTGCCGCACGCCGAAGCGCAGTGCCCGAACTGCCCGCACTCGCTGGACGCGCACGACGCGATCGCCCGCCGCTACTGCGCGGCAACGGCGGCGGGCCAGGGCGCCGACCGTGGCTGCGTGTGCGGCACGGCGGCGGACCACAAGGCGGACCACAAGGCGGACCACAAGGCGCGCTGAGGTTCAGCCGCGTTCGGGCAGCCCGGAGTGTGGCCGAAGTTACTCGCGCGTCAATAAGGCGTCAGCGGTCCACCGGATTCCGTCAGGACGGCATTCACGAGAGATCACCGGAAGCACGAAAGCGGTGTCCTGAGCGAGTCCGATTCGCCGTGATGCCCGGAGGCACCCGTGACGCTCAGCGAGCTTCTTCCCAGCCTCGGCTGCGAAGCCGCCGACCACCTCGAGCCAGGAGTCTGGCCGCGAAGCACCCGACTCGGCGAAGACGGCGAACTCCTCTTCGCCGGCGCGCGGGTCAGCCACCTCGCCGCCCGCTTCGGGACGCCGTCCTACCTCATCGACGAGCAGCAAGTGCGCGACACCGCACGCGAGTACCGCGAAACGCTCCCGGACGTCGAAGTCGCGTACGCGAGCAAGGCGCTGTGTACGCGGTCCGTACTGCGTTGGGTCGCCGAAGAGGGGTTGTCGCTCGACACGTGCTCCGCGGGCGAGATCGCCGTCGCCCGCTCAGTCGGCTTCCCCGCGGAGCGCATGCTGCTGCACGGCAACGCGAAGACGCCCGAAGACCTGAAGGCCGCTCTCGAGTACGGCGTCCGGCGGATCGTGGTCGACTCCCTCGATGAGATCGAGCAGCTCGGCACGCTCGCCCCCGGCGCGCAGCAGGTGATGATCCGCGTGACGCCGGGTGTCGCGGCCGGCGCGCACGCCGCCATCAGCACCGGTACCGAGGGCCAGAAGTTCGGCTTCTCGCTGCTCGACGGTGTCCCCGACAACGTCGACGCGGCTGTGCAGGCCGTACGAGACCAACCCGGGTTGCGGCTCACCGGCCTGCACTGCCACATCGGCTCGCAGGTCTCCCGCGTCGACCGCTACGAGGCCGCCGCGCGGCGGATGGCCGAAGTGCTCGTCCGGATCCGCGACGTCCACGGTGTCACGCTGCGGGAGCTCGACCTGGGCGGCGGGCACGCGGTGCCGTACGTCGGCGGCGAGCCCGCGTTCGACCTCGGCGGCTACTCGCGACGTCTGCGCGTGGCGCTCGCCTACGAGTGCGCGGCGCACGGTTTCCCGTTGCCGCGCTTGACGATCGAGCCCGGCCGGGCGCTCGTCGGGCCGGCCGGGATCACGGTGTACCGCGTGTGCGCGGTCAAGCGCGGCAGCCGCACGTTCGTCGCGGTCGACGGCGGGATGAGCGACAACGCGCGCCCGTCGCTCTACGGCGCCCGCTACACGACGCGCCTGGTCGGCCGGCGGTCGAAGGCGAAACGCGTTCCGATGACCGTCGTCGGCCGGCACTGCGAATCCGGCGACGTCCTCGCCGACGGCGTCAGCCTGCCCGGCGACCTGCGCGCCGGCGACCTCCTGGCCGTGCCGTGCACCGGCGCGTACCACCACTCGCTGGCGTCGAACTACAACCAGGTCGGGCGGCCGCCGCTGGTCGGCGTCCGCAACGGCGTCGCGACGCTGCTGGTGCGCCGCGAAACCGAGGAGGACCTCAGCCGCCGCGACTCGGGCTGACCGCGTCGAGGCCGGCGAGCAGCACGCCGAGCGCGTACCGGAAGTCGTCCTCGACCGTCGAGCCGGCGCGTTCACGCAGGCCACGAGCCATCAGCGGGAACGGGAAAGAAGGCGACGCGATCACCGCGGCCTCCGCGGAAGGCGGCAGCCGCGTCTGGTCCTCCACGGCCCGCCCGAGCACGAAGTGCACCAGCACCCCGGCCGCCCGGGTGGCCTCGCCGAGCGGGAAGCCCGCGTCGTGCAGCACCCCGACCGCGCGCTCGACGAGTTCGCCGAGCGCGCGGGCTGTGGTGAGGTCCGCTCCCAGCGCGACGCGGGCGCCGTCGCGGTGCGCGAGCAACGCCGTGTGCAGCGCGAAGCCCGCGTCTTCGAGCCACTTCAGCCACGGCCCGCCGGACGGCAGCCCGGCGACGACCGGCGCGACGATCGCGTCCGTCAGGTGGTCGAGCAGCGCGCGCTTGCTCTTGAAATGCCAGTACAACGCGGGCGCCTTGACGCCCAGCTCCGTCGCCAGCCGCCGCACGGTGAGCTTGTCGAGCCCCTCGTCTCCCAGCAGTTTCAGCGCGACGCGCACCGCGTCGCCGACTTCCAGCGGCATGCTCCTCCTTGACGCCTTAACTTGTTAAGGCCATCCTAGCCCTTAACAAGTTAAGGAGAAGCATGGACGCCGACGTGATCGTCGTGGGCGCGGGCCCGGTGGGCCTGTTCCTCGCGACCGAGCTCAGGCTGGCGGGCGCCGAACCCCTGGTCCTGGAGCGCCTGGAAACCCCTTCGAAAGAACCGAAGTCACGCGGCCTGGGCGCGCTGGCGACCGAAGCGCTCTGGCGACGCGGTCTCGGCGACCGGCTCGCCGAGGCCGACGTCGAAGGCACGAAGGACCTCGCTCGCGACCACGGCAGCACCCGCGGCCACTTCGCGAACATCTTCAAGATCACCCCGGACGCCGGGAGGCCGCGGACCAACATCTGGCAGCCGGAACTGGAACGCGTCCTCGCGGACCACGCCGAAGGCATCCGGGTGCTGCGCGGGCACGAGGTCACCGCGCTGGAGTCCGATGTGGACGGTGTCACCGTGACCGCCGGCCGGACCTGGCGGGCGAAGTACGTCGTCGGCTGCGACGGCGGCCGCAGCACCATCCGGACGCTGGCCGGCTTCGCCTTCCCCGGCACACCGGCCCTGTTGCGCACGATCGCCGGGCAGGTGCGGTTCGCCGGCGACGTCCCGCCGGCCGGACGGTACGCCGGCGGCACCTTCTTCCACGGCGGCAGCATGGCCGGGATCACCGAGCCCGCGACGAGCCCGGAGCCGGTCACCGCGGACGGCTTCGCCGCGAGCATCCGGCGGATCACGGGTGCGGACGTCGTCGTCGAAGAGTTCCAGGAGGAACGGCGGTTCGGTGACCAGGCCCGCCAGGCCGTCGACTACCGCCGCGGCCGCGTCTTCCTCGCCGGCGACGCCGCGCACGTGCACTCGCCGAGCGGCGGCCAGGGCCTCAACCTCGGCCTTCCCGACGCGGCCAACCTCGGCTGGAAGCTCGGCGCCGTCCTCCGCGGCGACAAGCCCGAAGCGTTCCTCGACACGTACACGCGCGAAAGGCACCCAGCCGGTGAAGCGGTGCTACGCAACACGCGCGCGCAGTCGGCGTTGCTGGCGCCCGGCCCGCACGTCGACGCGCTGCGGGAGATCGTCGGCGAAGTGCTGGACCTGCCCGAGGCGAACAAGTACTTCGCCGACCTCATGGCCGGGACGAAGACGCGCTACGACTTCCCTTACCCCGCCCCGGCCCCGGCCGGCGAGCACTGCCCCGACCTCGAAATCGTCGACGGCAGTGGTCACGCGACCAGGCTGCACCAACACACGCGCACCGGCCGCGGCCTCCTGCTGACCCCGGGGCACCCCGTCGATCCCCGCGTCGACGTCGTCCCGGCGACGAACACCGGCCCGCTGCTGCTCCGGCCCGACGGCGTCATCGCCTGGGCGGGCGAAGGTCCACTCGACGTCGCCCTCGACACCTGGTTCTGGACCGGCGGCGAGCGGGCGTCCGGACCGCCTCGGAATGACTTGTGAGTTTCCACCGCAGCCACCGATTCCTCGGCAAATCACGATCCTGGCGCCGGATCACGTGAAGCTGGCGCCGGGGTCTCGCTTTCTGGTCAGGTCTCGATACGCTGCGCACTTGACAAATCACATGCCGAAACACAGGGAGGGACGGCATGGGTGAAGATTCACGTGCGCGCGGACTGGACAACACGGACAGATCGCTGATCGGCCTGCTGCAGCAGGACGGCCGGGCATCGTTCACCGCGCTCGCGAAGGCGGTCGGGCTTTCGGAGGGAGCCGTCCGCCAGCGGGTACAACGGCTCCTGCGCGACGACCTCATGCAGATCGTCGCGGTGACCGACCCCGCCAACGTCGATCTGACGCGGCAGGCGATGGTCGGCATCAGCGTCGACGGCGCTGATCCGCGGGCCGTCGCCGACAAACTGTCCGAGCTGCCGAACGTGCACTACGTCGTGTTGTGCGCCGGGCGCTACGACCTGCTGGCCGAACTCGTCTGCCGGGACGACGACCACATGCTCGAAGTGCTGGGCGAGGAGATCCGCAAGATCGACGGCGTGTCCGGGACCGAGTTGTTCGTCTACCTCAAGCTGGCCAAGCAGAACTACGCCTGGGGCCGGCTCACGGCGTAGGCCCTCGTGAGTGAGAAACAGTGTTCTAACCCTGTTTCTCACTCACGAGCCGCTACTGGAACCGCCGGTGGCCGGCGCGGGCCGGCGCGCCCGCTTCGGCGAGCCCGGCGAGCGCCGCCGGGAGCGGATCCCGGTGCAGCACCCCGAGGCGCTGCGTGGCGCGGGTGAGCGCGACGTACAGCTCGGCCGCGCCCCGCGCGCCTTCGGCCAGGATCCGCGCCGGCTCGACGACGAGGACGGCGTCGAACTCCAGGCCCTTGGTCGCCGACGCCGGAACCGTGCCCGGCACGCCGGGCGGCCCGATGACGACGCTGGTGCCTTCGCGACCGGCCTCGTCGCGGACGAAGTCGTCGATGGCGTCCGCGAGTTCGCCGTCCGCGACTCGTCTGGACCACGGCCACGCACCGGACGCGCGCACGGATTCCGGTGGCCGCGCGTACGGCGCGAACCGCGCGAGCAGCGCGCCGGCAACGGTCATGATCTCCGCCGGGGTCCGGTAGTTCACGGTCAGCTCCCGGTACACCCACCGGTCGGCGACGTACGGCGCCAGCACCGGCCCCCACGCCGTCGCCCCGGCCGCGCTGCGGCGTTGCGCCAGGTCGCCGACGATCGTGAACGAGCGGCTCGGGCACCGCCGCATCAGCGCCCGCCAGTCCATTTCGGACAGTTCCTGCGCCTCGTCGACGACGACGTGCCCGTACGTCCAGTCGCGGTCCTCGGCCGCGCGCTCGGCGAGGTCGCGGGTGTCGCGCTCGGCGAACCGGTCGGCCAGGTCCTCGGCGTAGAGCAGGTCGGTGGCGACCAAGCCGAGATCCTCGTCCTGTTCCTCGCGGTCCAGCGTGATGAGGTCCATGACGCCTTCGGCGTACTCCGCGTCCTCCTCCGCCCGGCGGCGCGCGGCGGCCCGATCGGCGGAGTCGTCCCGGCCGAGCAGGCCGGCCAGCTCGTCGAGCAGCGGCACGTCCGACACGGTCCAGGCCGCGCCGTCCGCGCGGAACAACGCCGGATCCGCGCCGGCGGCCTCGAGCCGGCGCGGCGACATGTACAGCGGCGCCAGCAGCGTCTCCGGCGTCAGCTCCGGCCACAGCCCGTCGAGCGCGGCGGCGAGGCCCTCGTGCTCGGCCAGCTCCTCGAGGACGTCGGCACGCAGGTCGGCCCACGCGCCGCGGTCCTCCCGGGTCAGCCAGCCCGCGCCGATCTCGGCCACCGCCCGCTCGGCGACGACGGCCACGACGTGCTCGCGGAAGACCGCACCGGCCTCGTTGTGCGGCAACCCGGACCGGCGCGCTTCGAGCCGGGCCTCGCCCGCGATGCCGGCGTCGAGCGCCACGGTGACGTCGCTCAGCTCGACCGGCACCGGTTCGTCGGGCACCCGCTGCCGGTCGGCGACCGCCGCGGCCAGCACGTCGAGGATCTTCAGCGATCCCTTGAGCTTCGCCACCTCCGGCGGGTCCTCGGCCGTGACGCGCAGCCCGGGCACGAGGTCGCCGGTGGTCAGGAAGACGACGTCCGACTCACCGAGCGACGGCAGCACGCGGCCGATGTGGTCGAGGAACCGCGGGCTCGGCCCGACCACCAGCACGCCGCTGCGCGACATCCGCTCGCGCCGCGTGTAGAGCAGGTAGGCGACGCGGTGCAACGCGACGGCGGTCTTGCCGGTGCCCGGCCCGCCCTCGACGACCAGCACCCCCGCGTGGCCGAGCCGGATGATTTCGTCCTGCTCGGCCTGGATCGTCGCGACGATGTCGCGCATGCCCGCACCGCGCGGCGCGTTGACGGCCGCGAGCAACGCCGCGTCCCCGCGCTCGCCGTCGCCGGGACGGCCGAGGATTTCGTCGGTGAAATCGACGACCTTCCGCCCCAGCGCGTGGAACTGGCGACGGCGGCGCGTGTTTTCCGGCGTTGCCGCGGTGGCGACGTAGAACGGCCGCGCCGCCGGCGCCCGCCAATCCAGCAGAAGGGGCTCGTAGTCGTTTTCGCCGTCGAAGAGACCGATCCGGCCGATGTACTCCGTTTCGCCCGAAAGGGCGTCCAACCGGCCGAAGCAGAGCCCGTTGTCGGCGACGTTCAGCCGGACCGTCTCCCGGGCCCGGACGCGCACGTCCGCGTCCCGCTCCACCAGCGTGGTTCCCGGTTCCCCGAGCGCGGAGCGGTAGCGGGCGCGCGCCTCGTCACGTTCGCGGTCGAGGCGCACGTACAGCCCGTGGATGTACGCGCGCTCGGCTCGCAATTCCTCGTCGTACCCCTGGTTTGACAAATTCCCCTCACAGCGGTTAGACTGAAGCTACATTCGATGGGCCTTCTTATTCAACTCGGAAGGCACGTCGATTTTTTATTGTCCACCCGCTGTCAAGACCCCTGATTCGCGCGGCCGTGCTGCGTGAGATCTCCTAGGTGCGCCAGGAAGACAGCGTCGTCTGCCGACTCGTCGAGGACGTAGCGCAGCGAGGCGTCCAGCGGGGCCGCGACGCCGTGTCCTGCGCGACGAGCCACGGGTGCCCCCGGACCGTCCCGGCCACTGCTGCCGAACTCGGGATGGACAGCGGTACTGTTCGCCGCATGAGCGGTCCGCGGGTGTTCCGGTTGATCCAGCCCGTCGACGACATCGAGGCGGCGGTCGCGTTCTACGCACCGGTCCTCGGTCACCCCGGCGAGCGGATCGCGGTCAACCGGCACTACTTCACCTGCGGTGACGTGGTGCTCGCCTGCGTCGAGGCGCCGCTCGACCACCGCGAACCGCGGCCGCAGCGGGACCCGCGGATCGTCTACCTCGCGGTCGACGACGTCGACGAGACGTTCCGGCGGGTGCGTGCCGCCGGCCCGCGCTGGGTCGACGACGCGATCGAAACCCAGTTCTGGGGCGAACGGTCCTTCTACGCGGACGACCCGTTCGGCAACCCGCTCTGCTTCGTCCAGGAGGACACGCTCTACTTGGGCGGGCCCGTCGGCTGATCGCCGTTCGGCGGGTTCAGCCGGATCGGCATCACGAACCAGAGCGTCCCGAAGATCACCACGGCGAGCACGGCCATGATGATCATGGAGATCTCGCCGTAGACCACCTTCGCGATCAGCGCGACCGTCGACGTGATCGCCAGGGCCAGGCAGACCAGCCCGACCAGCACGAACCGGTTGCCGACGGTCAGGATCCGCTCCCGGCTGCCCGTGCGGAACAGCAGCCGGTGCCACGCCGCGGGTGCGGTCAGCAGCGCCGTCGACGCCATCGCGAGCACCACCGCGGACAGGTGCAGAGACTTCTCGAACCCGCTGGCGTCGTGGAAGCGTTCGGTGAAGACGACCGAAAGCAGGAAGCCGAAGAGGATCTGCACGCCCGCCTGCGCGACGCGCAGCTCCTGCAGCAGCTCGCCGACGTTGCGGGTCAGCTGCTCGTTGCGGGTTTCGCCGGTGTGTTCCGCCACGGAAAGAAGATACGTGGACTCCCTCGCGTTCACCCGCTGGGAATCGAAGGTTGCTTTCCGCTCACGAGCGCGGACTTTCGGTGGCGGCCAGCAGGCGCTGCCCGAGGACGCGGGCGGCCTGCCGGAGTTCGGGACACCGCACGATCCGGAAGGGCCCCGGGATGCGGGCGAGCTGTTCCGCGTACCAGGCGGGATTGCTGGTGCTGCCGCTCAAGCGCGTCGTCCCGTCGTCGATGCGCTCGAGCCGCCCGACCGAGCGGGGCAGGCACCGGCTCACCAGGTCGAGGGGCGCGTCGATGACGACCTCGGCGTCGTACTCCCAGCCGGCGGCGAGGTGGTCCTCGACCGCGGCGACCGGGTCGAGGTCCCGGGGTGGTTCGAAGGTGTCGTCCAGGGTTTCGACGCCGCGGACCCGGTCGATCCGGTACGCCCGGCGCTCACCTGTCGGGTGCTTGCGGCACAGCAGGTACCACCGGCCGTGGCGGACGACGACGGCCCACGGGTCGACGTCGCCGGTCCATTCGGTGCCGGCCTCGGAGCGGTAGCCGAGCCGGACCCGCCGGTGCTCGGCGCAGGCGTGCACGAGGGAGGCGGTCGTATCGGGGTCCGGTCGCGCGGCGGCGGCGTCCGGTGCGGGCGCGGCGGCCCGCCGGACGGCCTCGGCCTGCGCGGCGACCGGCTCGGGGAGTGCCTGCACGATCTTGCCGAGCGCGCCGCCGACCAGGGTGGCGGAGTCGCCGGCGTCGTGGTGGCCGTCGAGCACGGCCATCACCAGGCCGAGGGCCTCGGCGGGGCTGAAGGTCAGCGGCGGCAGCCGCAGGCCACGCCCGACCCGGTAGCCGCCGTAGGGCCCGCGGACGGAAACGACCGGGATGCCGGCTTCGCGCAGGATGCCGATGTAGCGCCGGGCCGCGCGTTCGGAAACACCGAGCTTGCCGGCGAGCCGGTCGGCGGTGATGCCCGGACCGGCTTGGAGGAGCTCGAGGGTGCGCAGGGCCCGGGCCGTCGGGCTCGTGTCGTCCGCCATGGGAATTCTCGATTCCGGAAGTGGATCGTCCGGAATGGATCCTAGGCTCCCCGGCCATGACCGACTCCTACGCGCCGTTCGTGGTGGACGGCGACGAGATCGCCACGCTGCTCAGCACGCTCGACCGCATCCGGCGCACCTTCGCGTGGAAGTGCGGGGGCCTGGACGCGGACGCGCTCCGCGCCACCACCGCGGCGAGCACGATGACGCTGGGCGGCCTGCTCAAGCACCTCGCCCACGTCGAGGCCGACTGGTTCGCCGTGAAGCTGCGCGGCGAGCCGATCGGGCCGCCGTGGGACACCGCCGAGCCGGGCTCGGAGTGGCGGACCGCGGCCGACGACAGCCCGGCCGAGCTGTCCGCCCTCTGGGAGGCCGCGGTCGCCCGGTCACACGCGCTGGTCGCCGCCGCGCCGGCCGAGGGGGACGCCGGTCAGGCGGGCAGCTTCACCTGGCCCGACGGGCGAACGCCTGATCTGCGGCGGATCATCGCGGACATGATCGAGGAGTACGCACGCCACACCGGCCACGCCGACCTGCTCCGCGAAGCCGTGGACGGCCTGGTGGGCGAGGACGCGCCGGCGTGACGGCGGCCGAAGACGTCACGATCGTCCCCGCCAACGAGGCGTCGTGGGACGACGTCGCCGCGGTCTTCGGGACCGCCGACTACCCCGGGCGCTGCCAGTGCCAGCGGTTCAAGGTCGCCGGCTGGATCTGGCGCGACTCGACGCCGGAGCAGCGCACCGCCATGCTGCGGGCCCAGACCGCCTGCGGCGAGCCGGGGGCCACCACCAGCGGGCTCGTGGCCCACGTCGGCGGCGAGCCGGCCGGCTGGGTCGCCGTCGAGCCGCGGACCGCCTACCCCAAGCTGCGCGGCACGCGCGTCCCGTGGACCGGCCGCAGCGAGGACAAGGACGACGACGGCGTCTGGGCGGTGACGTGCTTCGCCGTCCGCAAGGGCTACCGCGGCCGCGGTCTCACCTACCCGCTCGCCCGCGCCACGATCGGCTTCGCCCGCGAACGCGGGGCCCGCGCGCTCGAGGCGTACCCGATGATCACCCAGCCGGGCAAGGAGATCACGTGGGGCGAACTGCACGTCGGCGCCCGCCAGGTGTTCGCCGACGCCGGCTTCGAGGAGGTCAGCCACCCGACTCCCCGGCGCGTGGTCATGCGTATTGAATTGTCCACAGTGGACTGATCCTCACCACCCCCAGGTGCGGTCGGGCACCACGCGGATGCGGACGGAGTACTCGGCGTCGAACGCTTCGGGCGCCTCGAACCCGGTGGCGGCGTACGACGCGCCGTACTTGTCGAGGTAGCCGGGCGCTTCCGACGCCTTGCCCTCCTCGACGTGCGCCTTCCCGTTGACGACGAGGATCGCGCCGCCGCTTTCGTTGCCGTTGAGGTGAAAGCTCACCTCGGGGTTGGCCTCGATGTGCCGGAGCTTCGCGGTGTCCGGCTTGCTGAACACCACGATGTCGTCGCCCTCGAGCACGAACCACACCGGCCGCGGCGCGGGCCGGCCCTTCGGTGTGACGGTGGTCAGCCAGCCGATCTTCTCCGCGGAACGGTCGGCGAGCTTCGGTTCTGCCATCGGTACTACCCCCTGGTCGTCGGGCTGTGACCCAGGTAACCACGAGGCACCGACAATTTCTTCCCGGTCAGTGCGAAGCGACGCGCCGGGCGTACCGCGTCCCGGCCGCGAGCAGCACCAGCCCCGCGCCGAGGAACGCACCGACCCGCGCCAGCCCGTCCAAGGCCGACAGGTCGAACAGCACCAGCTTGAGCACCGCCGCGCCGACCAGGACCAGCCCGATCACGCGCAGCGCGACGACGTCGATGCCGCGCAGCAGCAGCACGAGCGCCGCGACCGTCCAGGAGACCGTGATCAGCGCGTGGCCGACGAGGAACCCGGCGCGGCCGGGGACGGCCAGCAGCGACCCGCCCAGCACGACCCCGGCGGCGCCGTACAGCGCGGAAACCCCGGCGACGAGCCAGATCGGCAGGTCGTCGGCGGGCCCGCGGAAGACCGCCAGCCGCAGCGCCGCCCACGGCAGCGCGACCGAGACCGCGAGCAGCAGCAGGGCGACCGCGAGCGCACCGGCGACGTCACCGGCCGGCCGGATCCGGTACACCATCAGCAAAGCGGGCGTGACGTCGAAGAACACGCCGACCAGGCCACCGATCGTGGCGAAGCCCAGCGCGGCGCCCAGCGCGAGCTTGGTGCGGCCACCGACCGCGGCCACGACGAGCAGCAGCGCCTCGCCGAGCAGCACCGCGGCGCGGGCCGGCCCGTCGAACTGCGTGACGGTGGCCTGCAGGATCGCCAGCAGCCCGGCAAGGCCGGCCAGGTGCCCGGCGAGCCCCGGCCACCAGCGGCGCGCCACCCACACGGCCAGCAGGACGACCCCGGCGCCGGCCGCGACGGGCACGGCCTGGGCCTTGGGCAGGAGCAGCGCCGCGACCAGCGCCGGGACGACCGCCGTCGCCAGCACGGACAGCGCGGCGGTGTCGTTTTCGCGGCGGCGCAGCACGATCAGCGCGAGTGCGACGCCGACGATGCCCGCACCCAGCGCCGCGGCGGTGTTCGCCCAGCCGTTGTGCGCCACCGCGGTGCTGATGACGGAGGCGACCAGCGGCGGCACCCCGGCGGCGAGCGTCAGCGACGACCAGTCGCGGCGCAGCTGCACCGGCGCCGTCGCGAGCTGGACCATCAGCAGGAAGGCGACGAGTTCGGGGGTGAACCCGCGGGTGATCATCGGCGCGCACACCACGCAGCCCACGACGACGACGCAAGCCAGCAGCGGCGACTCCCAGCGCAGGGCCAGGAGCAGCCCGCCGACGGCGACCGCGAGACCCGCGGCGAGCCCGGCGAGCACCGGCAGGAAGCCGTAGAGCGACGTCGCGGCGACGGCGTCCAGGTAGAGCGTCGCGATGCCGGTCCAGGCGAGGGCGAACGCCCCGGTGCGACCGGCGGGCTTGCGGTGCAGCCAGACGCCGGCCCCGGTCAGCGCGAGCCCGAAGGCGGCGCCGACGAGCACCCGCGGCAGCGGCCCGAGCCAGCCCCGCTGGACGGCCAGCACCAGCAACAGGACGACACCGAGCAGCGTCACAGCCCCGCCGACCCAGGCCAGGACGCGGCTGCCCGCGCCCTCCTTGCCGAGCTTTTCGCCCAGCGTCTGGCGCGGGACGGGTTGGTGGAGCGACGGCGGGACGTAGTGCTGCTGGGGTGGCGCCCACGGGTTCTGGGGCCACGGGTGCTGCGGCCACGGCGGCGGCATCTGGGATGGCTGGGGCCAAGGCTGCTGCGGCGGCTGTTGTGGCACTTGCTGCTGAGGCCGCTCAGCCTGCGGCGGCATCTGCTGTTGGGGCGGCTGCGGCCGCTCAGGCTGCGGCCGCTCAGGCTGCGGCCGCTCAGGCTGCGGCTGCTCGGGCTGTCGTGGCTGCGGCTGTTCAGCCGGCTCCGGCTCCTCGGCTCGCACGGACCGCAGTTCGGAGCCCACCACGGCGAGACGACGCCCCAGGTCGTCGATCTCGCCGGCGAGCCGGAGGAGAACGTCTGCTTCGGTGGTCATACCGGACAGAGTCACCCACAAGGGGTCTCCGGCGGATCCGTAGCACTACTCAACCGCGGTGAGTACCCGGTCCATGGTCGTCATGATCGCGACGGTCTCGTCGAGCGGCATGAGCGCGCTCTCGGTCTCGCCGGCGGCCAGCAGCCGCGCCACCTCGTCGGCCTGGTGCCGCAGGCCGCGGCCCTCGTCGAGGTACTCGAAACGGCTTCGCTCGCCTTCGCGCGGGATGAGCGTGAAGGACGCGGGCGCGTAGAACGGCCCCTCGATCTCGATGCGCGCGTCGGTGCCGACGATCGACGCCGTGGTCGGCGAAACCGCGCTCAACGTGCAGCTCAGCACGGCCTGCGCCCCGCTCGCGTAACCGAACAGCATCGACGTCTGCGCGTCGACGCCGGTGAACGCGGGGGTCACCATGGCGGCGACGCGCTCCGGCGCGCCGAGCACCATCGACGCGAACGAAACGGGGTAGATCCCCAGGTCGAGCAGAGCGCCACCGCCGAGTCCGGGCGCGAACAACCGGAAGGCGGGGTCCTCGGCGAACCACTGTCCGTGGTCGGCGGTGACGGTGACGACGTCGCCGAGGCGCGGCAGCAGCTCGCGAACGTGCCGGATGTGCGGCAGGAAGCGCGTCCACATCGCTTCCATGAGGAAGAGATCGCGTTCGCGGGCGAGAGCGACCAGGTCACGCGCCTCTTCGGCGTTCATCGTGAACGGCTTCTCGACCAGCACGGGCTTGCCGGCCTCGAGCGCGAGCCGCGCGTTGGCGTGGTGCAGGGGGTGCGGCGTGGCGACGTAGACGATGTCGACGTCCGGATCGTTCGCGAGGGCTTCGTAACTGCCGTGCCGGGTGGGGATGCCTCGTTGCCCGGCGAAGGCGCCGGCACTTTCGGCCGTGC
Organism: Amycolatopsis sp. cmx-4-37; assembly: GCA_049998055.1. Classification (GTDB taxonomy): domain Bacteria; phylum Actinomycetota; class Actinomycetes; order Mycobacteriales; family Pseudonocardiaceae; genus Amycolatopsis. Next base: position 79,981 of record JAEBEK010000025.1, read on the forward strand.
GCGACCCGACCGCGGCGACGACGCCGGATCCGGTCAGCTTCAGGTCTTCCGCGAAGGCGCCGGCGATGCCGCCGGTCCCCATGATTCCCCAGCGCAGGGGCTTGTCGGTCATGCCCGCACCCTACGGCCAACCGGTGGCGGCAAAACCACGGTGGAGATCCGCTCCTCCGGTGGGCAGAGTGAGGGTTCCCCACCCGAGCGGAGGCTCGCTGTGCCCCGTCGCCGCCTTCCCGAACGCGCCACGCCCGTCGGCGCCGGCCGGATCTTCCTGCCGGTGATGCTGGCCGTCTTCGGCTTGGGCACGGTGGGGCTCCTGATCGCCGCGATCAGGGTGCTGGCGGTCGACCTCGACCACGGCGGGGACCCGTCGCCGTGGTTCGTGCTCGGCGTGTTCGCGACGGCGATCCAGCTGGTCGGCGTCGTCGCGCTCGCCTTCCGGCGACGCTGGGGCGCGAAGGTGCTCGCGGCGGCGTTCGTGGCGAGCGTGCTGCTGGACTTCACGGCGCTCACCGGTTTGACCACCGGCACGGTCCTGATCAAGATCATCGTCGCCGGCCTCCTGGCCACGGCGATCCTGGTCCGCTGGGACGACCTCGTCGCTTGACCGCCCCTGGTCGACGTGATCGACACCACAAGCGACAATGGAAGACGTGACCGCCACCCTGAGCAAGCCCGCCCTGAAGATCGGCCCCTACCAGGTCGATCCTCCCGTGGTGCTCGCTCCGATGGCCGGCATCACCAACGTCGCCTTCCGGCAGCTGTGCGCCGAGTACGGCGCCGGCATCTACGTCTGCGAAATGATCACCGCCCGCGCCGTCGTCGAACGGCACCCCGGGACCATGCACATGATGACCTTCGGGGCGAACGAAAAGCCCCGGTCCATGCAGCTCTACGGGGTCGACCCGAAGACCATGGCCGAAGCCGTCCGCATCATCGTCGGGGAGGGGCTCGCCGACCACGTCGACTCCAACTTCGGGTGCCCCGTCGCGAAGGTGACGCGCAAGGGCGGCGGGGCGGCGCTGCCGTTCAAGCGGAAGCTGTTCGAAGCGATCGTCCGGGAGTCCGCTCGCGCGGCGGGGGACGTGCCGTTCACCGTCAAGTTCCGCATCGGCATCGACGACGACCACCGCACCTACCTCGACGCCGGCCGCATCGCCGAAGCCGAAGGCGCGGCCGCCGTCAGCCTGCACGCACGCACCGCCGCGCAGCGCTACTCCGGCCAAGCCGACTGGACCAAGATCGCCGCGTTGAAGGAGGCCGTGACCAGCATCCCGGTGCTCGGCAACGGCGACATCTTCTCCGCCGCCGACGCCCTGCGCATGGTCGACGAAACCGGCTGCGACGGCGTCGTCGTCGGCCGCGGCTGCCTCGGCCGGCCATGGCTGTTCGGCGAGCTGGAAGCCGCCTTCGCCGGGCGCCCGCTGCCCACGCCGCCGAACCTGGGCGAGGTGTCCCGGGTCCTGCGCCGCCACGCCGAGCTGCTCATCGGGCACGACGGCGAGACCAAGGCGTTGCGCGACCTGCGCAAGCACATGGCCTGGTACTTCATGAACTTCCCGGTCGGCTCCGAACTCCGCCGCGGCTTCGCGATGGTGTCCAGCCTGACCGAACTCGACGACCTCATCGGCCGCCTCGACCACGACGCCCCGTTCCCGGACAACGCCGACGGCCCCCGTGGGCGGCAGGGATCGCCGGGCAAGGTCACGCTGCCACACGGCTGGCTGGACGATCCGGACGACGACTGCGTCCCGGAAGCGGAAGACATGCACTCCGGCGGCTGAGCTGCAGCAGGCTCGCCCCGAACAGCAGCACCCCCAGCGGAACGTGCACGACGGTCACGTGGGCGATGCCCAGCACCACCTGCGCCAGCACGAGACCGAGGAACACGGCCGCGGTGACGATCGGCCCGGGTGACCCGCCGCCCGGCTTCCACGCCAGGACCGCCGCCGGCACGTGCACCACCGCCACCACGAACACCGTGTACGCCGCCGCGCTGTGCAGCGAATGCCCGTTCGGGGTCGTCAGCAGCAGGCCGGCGGTGACCGCCGAGAGAAGTACGGCCAAGGTCTGCAGGCCGATCGTGAAACGCAGGAAAGTCGCCATACCCCTACGACGACCCGGCCGGGCCGAACGTGAGGTCGCGACATCTGTCATCCCCCGATCGTGGCGGATCGCATCCGTACCGGAACCCGGGCCGCGACAAGCTTTTCGCATGACGAACGACAACGCACCCGCCGCCCTCGCCAAGACCCTCGGCATCGAGATCGCCGTCCCCCTCGGCGTCTACTACGGACTCCACTCGCTCGGCGCCAGCGACTTCACCGCGCTCGCCCTCTCCGGCGTCTTCCCGCTCGCCCGGACCCTCTACCAGTTCGCCGAGAACCGCACCATCAACGGGCTCGCGCTGGTCGTCCTCGTGACCAACGTCGTCGGGATGCTGCTGACCTTCGTCTCCGGGGACGCCCGCATGATGATCGCCAAGGACTCGATCGGCAGCGGGTTCACCGGGCTCGTCATCCTGATCTCCGCGTTCACCGCGCAGCCGATCATGACGAAGACCCTGCGCCCCTTCCTCACCCACGGCAAGGCGGATCACGAAGCCGCGTGGGATCGCCTGCACACCGACGAAAGGTTCGCCAAGGTGCTGCGGCGCAGCAGCTTCATCTGGGGTGTCGGGTTCGTGCTCGAGAGCGCCGCCCGCGTGATCGGTGCCTTCACGCTGCCCGTCTCGACGATGGTGTGGCTGAGCACGGTCATCTTCGTGGGCACCTTCGCGCTGATCATGGTCATCGCCGGCGCGGCCGCGAAGGAAGTCGGCGAGATGGTGGCGCGGGAAGCCGGAGTGAAACAGCTCGTCGCCGCTTGACCAGCACGAACGCAGCGTGTACAGGTGTGTACATGTACAGCAAGCGGCAGCAGCTCGTCGGCGACCTCTCCGACCTGATCCGCTCGGGCCGGCTCGCCCACGGTGAACGTCTCCCGGGCGAGAACCAGCTCGCCGAGCAGTACCAGGTCAGCCGCGGCACCGTCCGCAGCGCCCTCTCCGAGCTCCAGCAGCTCGAACTGATCTCCACCCAGGCCGGCGTCGGGTCGTTCGTCACCTTCGACGGCGTCCAGCTCGACCAGCGGATCGGCTGGGCCCGCGCCCTCGCCGACGCCGGTGCGCCCGTCACCACCCAGCTCCTCGGCATCGAGACCGTCGAAGACCGGGCCCTCGAAGAGGAGTTCGGCGAGAAAATCTACGTCGCCGTGCGGCGGCTGCGACGGGAGCACGACCGCGGCGTCTCGCTCGAGACCGCCACCGTCTCCGCCGCCGGTGTGCTCGCCGACCTCCCCGAGACCGGCCTGCGGGACGGCTCCCTCACCAAGACCCTCGAAGCCGCCGGCCGGATCTCCGTCGGCGGCGACCAGTGGATCAGCACCGAACGCCTCGACGCCGCCGATGCCGAGCTCCTCGGCCGCGGTGCCGGCGAGCTCTTCCTCCGCGCCGAACGCACTTCGGTCGACGTCGAGGGCCGGCTCGTCGAGCGGGTCGTCAGCCTGCTGGACCCGGACCGGTTCCAGTTCCACCTCACCTTCGGACACCGGTGAACGCGCGGGACCGGGCGCTCGGCGCGTTCACCGGGCTCGCCGTCGGCGACGCGCTCGGCATGCCGACGCAGTCCATGTCCCGCGCCGCCATCGCCGCCGCCTACGGGCCGGTCACCGGCCTGCTCACCGCCGTCGCCGAGCAGCCGGTCGCGCCGTCGATGCCCGCCGGGTCGGTCACCGACGACACCGAGCAGGCCGTCCTGCTGGCCCGCCTGCTCATCGACGGCCGCGGCACCGTCGAGCCGCACGTCTTCGCCGACGCCCTGCTCATCTGGGAGGCGGACATGATCCGCCGCGGCTCCGCGGACCTGCTCGGCCCGTCGACGAAACGCGCGCTCTCGCGCCTCCAGGACGGCGTCCCCGCCGAAGAGGCCGGCCGCACCGGGACGACCAACGGCGCCGCCATGCGCGTCACGCCGGTCGGCATCGCGACCCCCTCCGACGACCTCCACACGCTGGTCGACGCGGTCGCCGCGACCGCGCGCGTCACGCACAACACCAGCCTCGGCATCGCGTCGGCCGCCGCGGTCGCGGCCGCGGTGTCCGCCGGGGTCGAAGGCGCGAGCCTGCCCGAAGCGCTCGACGCCGGCGAGCGCGCGGCCGTCGTCGGCGGGGACCGCGGGCACTGGGCGCCCGGCGGGGAGATCGCCGCCCGGATCCGCTGGGCCCGCGGCTTCGTGCGGGGCATGGCACCGGCCGCCGTCGCCGACGCGGTCGCCCGGGTGATCGGCACGTCGGTCGCGTCGCAGGAGTCCGTCGTGGCCGCGTTCGCGCTGGCCGAGGCCATGGGCGACGACCCGCCGGCCGCGCTGCGCCTGGCCGCCGGGCTCGGCGGCGACACCGACACCGTCGCCGCGATCTGCGGGGCGATGCTCGGCGCCGCGCACGGCGTGGGTGCCTTCCGCCCTGACGTCGTCGAGACCGTGCTTTCGGTGAATCGCCTGGAATTCGGGCCGCTCGTCGACGAACTGCTCGCCTTGCGCCGCCGGACCGGGCAGAGTCGGACCACCTACTGACCACAGGGGACGGGCGATGACCGAAGCGGGCACCCGGAAGCTCAAGGTGGAGACCAACGGCCTCGACGTGATCGACGACGCCGAGCGCCGCGGCCGGCCGCGGCAGCTGTTCTGGCCGTGGTTCGGCGCGAACGTGTCGGTGCTGGGGCTGAGCTACGGCTCGTTCACCCTCGGCTTCGGCATCTCGTTCTGGCAGGCGCTGGTCGCCGGGGTCGTCGGCATCCTGTTCTCGTTCCTGCTGTGCGGCTTCATCGCGATCGCGGGCAAGCGTGGGTCGGCGCCGACGATGCTGCTCTCGCGCGCGGCCTTCGGCGTCCGGGGCAACCGGTTGCCGTCGGCGATCTCGTGGCTGCTCACCGTCGGCTGGGAAATCGCGCTCACCGCGCTGGCGACGCTCGCGACGTCGACGGTCTTCGGCCGCCTCGGCTGGGGCGGCGGGACGCCGACGAAGGTGATCGCGCTGGTCGTCGTCGCCGCGCTGACCGTCGCCGCCGGCGTGCTCGGCTTCGACGCGATCATGAAGCTGCAGACGTGGATCACCTGGATCACCGGCGTGCTCACGGTCGTCTACGTCGTCCTGGTCGCCGGTGACGTGCACTGGAACGCCGTCAGCGCCCTGCCGTCGGGCTCCGCCCAGCAGTGGGTCGGCGCGCTGGTGTTCCTGATGACCGGCTTCGGCCTCGGCTGGGTCAACGCGGCCGCGGACTACTCGCGCTACCTGCCGCGGTCGTCGTCGAGCCGCGGGGTGGTCGGCTGGACGACGTTCGGCGCGTCGGTGGCGCCGCTGGTGCTGCTGGTGTTCGGGCTGCTGCTGGCGGGCTCCTCCACCGAGCTGAACGGCGCCATCGCGACGGACCCGATCGGCGCACTCACGACGGTGCTGCCGCTGTGGTTCCTGGTGCCGTTCGCGCTCGTCGCGGTGCTCGGGCTGGTCGGCGGCGCGGTGCTGGACATCTACTCGTCCGGGCTGGCGCTGCTGTCGGCCGGGCTGCGCGTGCGGCGGCCGGTGGCGGCGTTCGTCGACGGCGTGATCATGATCCTCGGCACGGTCTACATCGTGTTCTTCGGCGGCGAATTCCTGTACCAGTTCCAGGGTTTCCTGGTGACGCTCGGCGTGCCGGTGGCGGCGTGGTGCGGCGTGATGCTCGCGGACGTCCTGCTGCGCCGGCGCGACTACGCCGAGCCGGACCTGTTCGACCCGGCCGGCCGCTACGGCGACGTCCGGCCCGGGCCGATCGCGCTGGTGCTGGTGGCGACGGCGCTCGGCTGGGGCCTGGTCACGAACACCGCGGCGAGCTGGCTGCGGTGGCAGGGTTACCTCCTCGAACCCTTGGGGCTGGGCGGGCGCGACGGCTCGTGGGCGTACGCGAACCTCGGTGTCCTGGTGGCGCTGGCGCTCGGTTTCGTCGTCACTTTGCTTACGCGGCAACGCGTCCGCGCGCAGGAGGCGGCGTGAAATCGGTCCTGGCGGTCATCGACCTGCAGAACGTGTTCGCCACCCCGGCGAGCGAGTGGTTCACCCCGCGCATCGCCGAGGTGCTGCCGCCGATCCACCGCCTGGTGGACGCGTTCGGCGACGACGTCGTGTTCACGCGGTTCATCGCGCCTTCGCGCCCGGAAGGGGCGTGGAAGCAGTACTACGAGCAGTGGCCGTTCGCGCTGCGGCCGCCGGACGCGCCGCTGTACCAGGTGATCTCCGAGTTCCAGCCGAAGTCCACAGTGGACGCGACGACGTTCGGCAAGTGGACCCCGCGCCTGGCGACGCGCGTCGGGGGCGCCCGGCTGGTGCTGGCGGGCGTGTCGACGGACTGTTGCGTGCTGTCGACGGCGCTGGCGGCGGCGGACGCGGGCGTGTCGGTGACCGTGGTGTCCGACGCGTGCGCGGGCGTCGACGACGCGAGCCACGCGAAGGCGCTGGACATCATGCGGCTGTACGGGCCGCTGGTGAAGGTGGCCACGACCGACGAGGTGCTCGGCTAGGCTCGCTCCGGTGAGCCTCGAAGCCTCGGCCATCGCGTTGACGACCGCGGTGGTCAAGGCCGCCGCGAAGCTCTGGCTCGGCGACCGCCCGGTCGCCGCCGACGCCACGGCCAAGGTGTTCGACCTGCTGGAGAAGCAGGTCAGCGGCCTCAACGACCGCCGCAAGCTCCGCCTGCTGTTCACCAACCTCGAGTCCCGCGTCGCGGACCGGCTGCTGCCGTTCCTCGACGTCGAGTTCCGCGCGCTGCCGGAGAACGAGCGGGCGGCGGCGGTGGACGCGGCGCGCGAGACGTTCGAGCGAGCGGCCCTGACGGACGACGACCTGTTCGCGACCGACCTCGACGCGGGTTACCTGTACCGCTACCTGCTGCGGACCGTCCCCGGCGTGACCGCTCTGCTCTCGGCCGACGCGACCGAGCTGCACCGGCGGGTGCTCCGGGAGTGCTGCGCGTACCTGGTGCAGGTCACGAGCACCCTGCCCCGGTTCCAGCCCGGCGCGCTCGTCGAGGTGCTCCGCCGGGAGACGGAGATCCTGGAGACGGTCCGCAACGTCCTGGCGGCGCTGCCGGAACGCCGCCACCCGGACGACTTCGCGGCGGACTTCCGGCGCCAGGTGGTCACGGCGCTCGACCGGATGGCCCTGTTCGGCGCGGGGCTGACCGACGCGACCCGGCTGTACCCGCTGTCGGTGGCGTACCTGAGCTTGAGCGTCAGCGCCGACGACGACGGTCCGCCCGCCGACCGGATCGAGCACGTGCTGCCCCGCACCCGGCGGATCCTGCTGCGCGGCGAGGCCGGCTCCGGCAAGACGACGATGCTGCAGTGGCTGGCCGTGCAGTGCGCGAGCCGGCAGCTGGACGGGGTGGGCGGCTGGGCGGATCTCGACCCCTTCCTGGTGCGCCTGCGGCGGTTCAGCCGGTCGGAGCTGCCGGCCCCGGAGCGGTTCCTCGACGAGGTCGGCCGGCACATCGCCGACGAGATGCCGGCCGGCTGGGTGCACAAGCGGCTGCGGGAGGGCCGGGCCGTCGTGCTCGTCGACGGGATCGACGAGCTGCCCGCGGAACGCCGCCCTGAGGTCCGCGACTGGCTGGGCGAGCTGATCGGCGCGTTTCCGCGGGCCCGGTTCGTGGTCACGACGCGGCCGGCGGCGGTCGAGCCCGGCTGGCTGGCCGCCGAGGACTTCACCGAGGTCCGGCTGCAGCCGATGACCCCGCGCGACGTCCGGACGTTCGTCACCCGCTGGCACGCGGCGATGGGCGAAGACTTCGAAGAGCGCCGTGACGCGCTCCTGGCGGCCATCGGCGCGCGCGGTGCGTTGCGCCGGCTGGCCGAGAACCCGCTGTTGTGCGCGCTGCTGTGCGCCCTGCACCACGAAGGCAACGGGCACCTACCGGACAACCGCATGGAGCTGTACGAGGTCGCGCTGCGCATGCTGCTCGACAGCCGGGACATCGAACGGCGGATCGAGCCCGGCGTCCGGCTGTCGCTGACCGAGAAACTGGTGCTGCTGCGGAACTTGGCGTACTGGCTGGTCCGCAACGGTCACACGGACATCCCGGCGGAGGACGCGGAAGCCCGGCTCACCGCGAAGCTGCCGTCGATGGGCCAGATCGACGCGAGCCCGCACCAGGTGTTCCGGCACCTGCTCGATCGCGGGGGCGTGCTGCGCGAACCGGTGCCGGGCCGGATCGACTTCGTGCACCGGACGTTCGGCGAGTACCTCGCGGCGAAGGCGGCCGTCGAGGAGGACGACATCGGCGTGCTCGTCGCGAACGCGCACCGCGACGAGTGGCGGGAGGTCGTCGTGCTGGCGGCCGGGCACGCCCACCCGGCGCAGCGGGCCAAGCTCCTCGAAGGACTTCTGGCCCCCCATCGGGAAAGGCTCAAGCTCGACCTCGTCGCCCTGGCCTGCCTGGAGACCTCACCGGAGCTGCCCGCCGTCCTGCGCGCGAAGATCGAGGCCCGCACGTCGGCGCTGATCCCGCCGAAGACGCACGCGACCGCCGAATCACTGGCCGCGGCGGGCGAGTTCGTGCTGGACCTGCTGGCCGGCCCGGTGCCCGCCGACCCCGACGCCGCCGCGGCGAGCGTGCGCACCGCCGCCTTGATCGGCGGACCCGCCGCGCTGGAGCTGCTGGCCGGCTACGGCGGAGAACAAGATCCGGCCGTGGTCGACGAACTGATCGCCGCGTACCCGCGGTTCGAACCGGCCGAGTTCGCCGAGCACGTGCTCGCCGACACCCCGCTCCCGTCCGGCTGCCTGAGCGTGGCCGATCCCGCGATGCTCGCGGGCTTGGAACACCTGCGCCACCTCGAAGTGCTGTTCTGCTTGTTCGACGACGGCTACGGCCGGCTCGACTTCGTCCGGCGCCTGCCGCGGTTGCGGGAGGTGCGGGTGCAGGACCTCGCCGGGTTCGACCTGCCGTCGCTGGCCGGTACCGCGCTGACCCACGTCGCCCTGCTCGGCGACCCGCTCCCGCAGTCGACCGACGTGACTCCGCTCGCCGACGTCCCCGGGCTGACCCGCCTGTCCGCCGAGGTCGAGACGCACGGCTGGGCGCGGCTGGCCGACCTGCCCGACCTGCGGCGGCTGCAGCTGAGCTGGGTCGGCCACCCCGACCGGCTGGCGGAGCTGGCCCCGTTGCGGCGGTTGCGGTCGCTCGAGCTGAACACCGTGTTCCACCTGCGGAACCTCTCCGTTCTGTCCTTTTTGGACGAACTGCGGGACCTGCGCCTCGAAAGCTGCGACGCCCTGCGCGACCTCTCCCACCTCACGCGGTGGTCGGGCACGCTGACCGATCTGCAGCTGCGCGCCTGCCCGCTCGCGGACCTGGCACCGATCGCGGAGCTGACCGGCCTGCGGACCCTCCGCCTCGCCGGTACCGCGCCCCTGGACCTGAACCTGCTGTCCGGCCTCGACGAGCTGCGCCTGCTCGCCCTCGGCGACGTGGACCGCGCCGACCTCGCTCCCCTCGCCGGCCGGTCCGGCCTCACGGTGTACATCGGCCTGGACACCTGGCTGACGGGCGAGGAGCTGCTGGGCCCGGACTGCGTGGTCAAGCGGATCTGACCGGCCACTCGCCGTTCAGCCGGGCGAAGTAGATTCGGGCCCGTGATCGACCACATCAGCATCCCCACGGAAGCCGGTTCCTTCGACGCCATCGCCGCCGGACCCGAAGACGGGCGGCCCGTGCTGCTGCTGCACGGCTTCCCCGAGGCCGCCGTCGAGTGGGAGCACCAGGTCGCCACCCTCGGGGTGCTCGGGTACCGGGCCGTCGCGCCGGACCAGCGGGGCTACTCGCCCGGGGTCCGGCCCGAGCAGGCGACCGAGTACTCGATCGACCACCTCGTCGAAGACGTCGTCACGATCGCCGACCGGCTGGGCTGGCCGGAGTTCGACCTCGTCGGGCACGACTGGGGCGGGGCCGTCGCCTGGTGGACCGCCGACGCGCACCCCGGCCGCCTGCGCAGCCTCACCGTCGTCTCGACGCCGCACCCGGCCGCGCTCGCCGAGGCCATGAAGACCGACGAAGACCAGCACCTGCGGACGCGCTACATGACCGAGTGGCGGCAGACCCGCGTCACCGAGCGCAAGATGCTGGAGAACGACGCCCGCGCGCTGCGGGACATGTTCGAGCGGCGCGTGTCGCTGTCCAAGATCGACGACTACGTCGGACGGCTGTCCGAGCCGGGCGCGCTCACCGCGGCTCTCAACTGGTACCGCGCGGGCCGGCCGGGCGGGAAGATCGGCAAGATCTCCGTGCCGACGCTGTACATCTGGAGCACCGAGGACGTCTCCTTCGGCTCGACCGCCGCGCTCGACACGGCGAACTGGGTCACCGGGCCCTTCCGGTTCGAAATGCTCGAAGACGTCACGCACTGGGCGCCGGAAGAGGCGCCGGAAGCCGTCACCTCCCTCATCGTCGAGCACCTCGACGCGCGGTAGCGGCCCGTCACCCGGCCGGGCGGACCGCCGGTAACCCACCCGCCTCGCGGTACGAGGCGTGGCGGCCCGTCGTGTTCACTGGGGCGGTGGATACCGTGACCGAACCCGAGACCGAGCAGGTCGTCTTCGTCACCGAGGACGGCGTGCCCACCGGCGAGACCGGCCCGAAGCTGGCCAGTCACCACGAGCACACCCGGTTGCACCTGGCCTTCTCGTGCTACGTCCTGCGACGCCGCGACAACGCGCTGCTGATCACCCAGCGCGCGCTGCACAAGAAGGTCTGGCCCGGGGTCTGGACGAACAGCGTCTGCGGTCACCCCGCGCCCGGCGAATCCCTCGAGGACGCCGTCCGCCGGCGCGCGGCCTACGAGATCGGGCTGCCGTCGCTGTCCGGGCTGCACTGCGTGCTGCCGAGCTACCGCTACCGGACGCCGCCGTTCCAGGGGATCGTCGAGAACGAGTTCTGCCCGGTCTTCGCCGCCTGGACCGAGGCCGAGCCCGACCCGAACCCGGCCGAGGTCGGCAGCTGGCGCTGGGTCGCCTGGACCGACTACCAGGAGCTGCTGAACGACGAGACGGCCAATGTGAGTTACTGGGCCAAGGACCAGTTCTCCCAGCTCAAAGGGATCGAGCCGTTCTCCGGACTCTGACCGCAGAACTCCGGAGAGTCACTGTCGTAGCCCCCGTTTGAGCTAAATCCACCTTCGTCCGCACCCGCGTCTCAAGGGTGGCCGCCACTGCGACGACAACCAATGCGTGGTGGAGGTGGGCATGGTCGCCAGGGAGGAAGGCGTGCTGCGCCGGAACCCGCAGCAGCCGGACCTGCTGCGCCTCCACGAGGCCGTCGCGACGCTCTTCGCGACCCAGGGCGACTGGCGGCGCGCCTACCAGCACCTCCGCTCCGCGCTGGACATCGCGCGTGACGGCAGCCTGCGCGACGCGCTGACCTCGAGCTACAACCGCCGCTACCTCGACGAGCGCTTGTACGGACCGTTCACCGATCGGCCGCCCGCCCGGCCGCGGCCGGCGCTGGGGATCGCGCTCGTCGATCTCGACCGCTTCAAGCGCGTGAACGACACGTACGGTCACCTCGTCGGCGATCGCGTCCTCCGACGGGTGGCCGATCTGCTCCAGGAGGGACTGCCGCCGGAGGGCTTCTGCGCCCGCTACGGCGGCGAGGAGTTCGTGCTGTGGCTGCCCGGCGTCGATGCCGGGCACGCGGTGCGCGTCGTCGACGCCGCCCGCTTGCGCGTCGCTCGTCACCCCTGGTCAGAACTCCAGCCGGGGCTGCACGTGACCATCAGCGCCGGGCTCGCCCACGAGGGGCCGGACGCCCCGACGCCGCCCGAGCGCCAGCTGCGCAGCGCGGACGACCTGCTTTACGCGGCGAAACGGGCCGGGCGGAACAAAGTCGCTTATCACGACGCGCAAAGCACGCAGTTAATAACCCACTCTGAGTAACGTAAACCTCCCATTACCCCGGAAAGCTGCGGGCACCCATCACCCGTTAGTCGACGGCCAGCGGCCGTTCGTCGACTCAAGGTGAAGAAAATTCCGGGAGGGTGTCGTCACGAACGGGGGGTATCCGTACGATAACGAAAACCTCCGGGAGAACGATCACCTCTCGCGGGGGAAGACGGCCAAGTCACGAACCCGCCTTCGACCGCGCGAAAGGAGACCGAGTGCCGGACGAGCACGACAGCCCGGGAACCGGTCGCCGTTCGGACGGTCCCGCCCGGCCCCGCACCGGTAGACGCCGGTCGATGGAGGACCAGGGCGGGATCAGCGTCTCGGACGTAGTCGCCAAGTCCACGGGCGTGCGCCCGCTGCCGGCCCGCGAAGACCGGCCCGAGCAGCCCGGACACCGTGCCCACGCCGCCGAACCACCGGCTCCGCCGCGCTCGCGTGCGGCGCGACCGGCGGAACCCGACGAGGACCCAGTACCCACGGACGCCACTCGTCAACCGCGCCCGCCGCGGCCGCGTCAGCCGCGCCGCACGACGGCCGCCCCGGCACCCGAGGCTCCGCTCCAGCGCCGGCCGCCGGCGGCGAACCCGGGCCCGCAGCAGACGGCCGCCGCGCCTCAGCCGCCCCGACGTCTCCGCCGCCCCGCGGCCGCTCCGGACGGCGCCGCACCTCAGCGCCCCGCCGACGAGGGTGGCGCGCCGCGGCACCCGGAGAGTGCCGCCCGCCAGCGCCCCCCGGCCGCCGGTGCCGCACCTCAGCGTCCCGTGGCCGACGACGGCCCTCGCCGCCCGGACAGCGCCCGTCCGCGCGCCGCCGCACCGGACGCCGCCCCGCGCCCGGCCGACGGCGGGGTCGCCCCCCGTCCCGCCCGCCGGCGCCCGGCCGCGGAGGGCGCCGCGCCGCAGCAGCCCTCGGCCGAAGACGGCCCCCGCCGCCCCGCCCGGCAGCGTCCCCCGGCCGACGGACCCGCACCGCAGCGCTCCGCCGCCGACGCACCCCGCCGCCCCGCGGTCCCCGCCGACGGCGTCGCACCTCGACGTCCGGCGGTCGACGGCCCCGCGGCACCCGAAGCGGCCGCGCGCGTGCGGCCCACCCCGGACTCGCCGACGCCGAAGCGCCCGGCCGCGGAGGCCGTGCCGCCACGGCCCGCGCCCGAAGCGGCCGCGTCGAGCCGGTCCGCGGGCGATGCCCCGAAGCGCCGTCCGGGCGCGGTGCCGCCGCGCGCCGAACTCGACCCGCTCACCATGACCGACGAGATGGAAGCGATCGACGAGGCGACGCAGTACCGCCGCAAGATCGACCACACCCTCGCCCGGTTCTCCGCCGCCCACGACGAGATGAACGCCGAAGAGGCGAAGCGGCGCGAACGCCGTGAGCGGCTCTCGCCAGCTTCACTCATCGAGAGCACGCGTACGGCGCTTCAGCGCGTTGTCGCACCGACGCCGTCGCCGGACGAACAGGCCGACGCCACCGAGTTGGCCGCACAGACCCGGCTGCAGGAGAAGAAGGCGCGGAAGATCGAGCGCTCGGTCCGGTTCGGCCGGATCGCCGCCGCCGTCGTCGCCGGTCTCGTGTTCCTCGGCATCGGCGGCGCGTGGGGCGCCCAGACGTACTTCGACGCCAAGTTCACGCAGGTCTCCGCGCTCGACGAGAACTCGTCCGACATCCAGGACGCCGACGCGCAGGCCAACGACGAGAACTTCCTGATGGTCGGCTCCGACACCCGCGACGGCGCGTCCGCCGAGGAAGGCGTCGGCACCGCGGACAGCACGCCGGGCGCCCGCAGCGACACCGTGATGGTGGCGCACATCCCGGCCGACCGGAAGCGGGTCGTCGTCACGTCGTTCCCGCGCGACCTCGAGATCAACCGGCCGGACTGCCAGCGCTGGGACCCCGCGCAGAGCAAGAACACCGACGAGAAGGTGCCCGGCCAGAAGATCGCGAAGCTCAACACCGCGTACGCGGTCGGCGGCCCGTCGTGCATCACGAAGGTGATCCAGCAGATCACCGGGCTGCGGATCAACCACTTCGTCGGCATCGACTTCAACGGCTTCAAGGAGATGGTCGACGCCGTGCACGGCGTCACCATCCACAACGAGCTCCCGATCGACGACACCATCCTCGGCAAGGTGCTGCTGGAGACCGGCGATGTCACGATCTCCGGCGACCAGGCGCTGAACTTCGTGCGCGCCCGGCACGTCAAGGGCGACCCGACGTCCGACTACGGCCGGATCAAGCGGCAGCAGGAGTTCATCGGCGCGCTGCTGAGGAAGGTCATGTCGTCGGACGTCGTGCTCGACCCCGGCAAGCTCAGCGACTTCATCACGGCGTTCGCGAAGGCCACCTTCGGCGACAACCTCGGCGTCAAGCAGATGATGACGCTGGCGCAGTCGATGAAGGGCCTCGACCCGTCGAAGATCTCGTTCCTGACCGTGCCGACGGTCGGCCTGCCCAACACCCGCGGCAACGAGGTCCTCGTCCGCAGCAAGACGAAGGCGCTCTTCGACGCGCTGCGCAACAACACCCCGCTGCCGGACCCGAACGCGCCGATCCCGGCGAGCGAGCAGGCTCCGCCGACCAGCACGTCCAAGTCGTCGTCGAAGACCACTTCGAAGACGACCACCAGCAAGAAGTCCGGCACCACGGGCTGATCCACGAGGATCGTTAGTCCGGGTTCACGTGCGGTTCACCCGGCGATGCGGTGTTTGGTCACGGTTGGCCGTAGGGTTGGGCCATGCGTGAGGCTTACCATGTCGAACTCGAACAGCTCGCCGTCAACCTGGCCGGGATGTCGGTCCAGGTCGCCGACGCCATGGAGCGCGCCACCCGGGCCCTGCTGGAGGTCGACCTCAGTCTCGCCGAACAGGTGATCAGCGACGACGCCAAGGTCGACGACGCCCGCGCCCTGTGCGAGGAGCAGGCGTACGCCCTGCTGGCCCTGCAGGCGCCCGTGGCCACCGATCTGCGCACCGTGCTGGCGGCGATCCACGCCGCCGAAAGCCTGGAGCGGATGGGCGACCTGGCGCTCCACGTGGCGAAGGCCGCCCGGCGCCGTCACCCCGACCCGGTGCTGCCCGAGGCGGTGCGCCCGTACTTCGCCGAGATGGGCGAGGTCGCGGTCAAGCTGGCCCGCTCGACCGAGCAGGTCATCAAGACGAAGGACGTCGAAGCGGCGAAGTCGCTCGAGACGGACGACGACCAGGTGGACGACATCCACCGCCACCTGTTCACGGTCCTGATGGACCGCGAGTGGCCGCACGGCGTGGCCGCGGCGGTCGACGTGACCCTGCTGGGCCGCTTCTACGAGCGCTACGCCGACCACGCGGTGTCGGTCGCGAAGCGGATGATCTTCGTGGTCACCGGCAAGATGCCGGGCTACGGCTCCGACGACGACATCTGAGTCGCCGCACCGAAAGACCCCCGGCCGGCGCCGGGGGTCTTTTCGTTTCTCCACTTAGGACAAAAGAAAGGCCTTTCTCGCCTGCCCCGAGCACGGGCGAGAAAGGCCTTCCACCACAACGACGACTCAGCCGAAACGCCCCGAAATGTAGTCTTCCGTGGCCTTCTCGTCCGGGTTGGAGAAGATCTTCTCCGTGTCGTTGAGCTCCACCAGCCGCCCCGGCTGGCCCACCCCGGCCAGGTTGAAGAACGCCGTCTGGTCGGAAACCCGCGCCGCCTGCTGCATGTTGTGCGTCACGATGACGATCGTGTAGTCCTTCTTCAGCTCCCCGATGAGGTCCTCGATCGCCAGCGTCGAGATCGGGTCGAGCGCCGAGCACGGCTCGTCCATCAGCAGGACGTCCGGCTGGACCGCGATCGCGCGGGCGATGCACAGGCGCTGCTGCTGACCACCGGACAACCCGCCGCCCGGCTTGTTGAGCCGGTCCTTGACCTCGTTCCACAGGTTCGCGCCGCGCAGGGCGCGCTCGGCGATGTCGTCGAGGGTCTTCTTGCCCTTGGTGCCGCCCAGCTTCAGCCCCGCGACGACGTTGTCCTTGATGGACATCGTCGGGAACGGGTTGGGGCGCTGGAACACCATGCCGATCGTGCGGCGCACCTGCACCGGGTCGACCGCCGACGCGTAGATGTTCTCGCCGTCCAGCAGGACGTCGCCCTCGACGCGCGCGCCGGGGATGACCTCGTGCATGCGGTTCAGCGTCCGCAGCACCGTCGACTTGCCGCACCCCGACGGGCCGATGAACGCGGTGACGTTGCGCGGCGGCACCGAGAGGGTGACGCCGTCCACGGCGTGGAACTTGCCGTAGTAGATGTCGACGTCCTTGACGTCGATTCGCTTTGCCATGGCTTACAGCTCACTTCTTCTTCGGGGCGACAAGGCGCGCGAACACGGTGGCGAGGAGGTTGATCAGCGCGATGATGATGACCAGGGTCAGTGCCGCGCCCCAGATCCGGTCGAAGCCGACCGAGCCGGGGTCCATCGAGTTGGTGACGCGCTCGTTGTTCATCAGCAGCGGCAGGGCCGCTTGCTCGCCGCTGAAGATGTCCCAGTTCGTGTAGGCCGAGTAGCCGACCAGGACCAGCAGCGGCGCCGTCTCGCCCATGACGCGGGCCAAGGCCATCATGACGCCGCCGACGATGCCGGACATCGCCGTCGGCAGGACGATCTTCATGATCGTCTTCCACTTCGGCACGCCCAGCGCGTACGACGCCTCGCGCAGGTCGTCCGGGACGATCCGCAGCATCTCCTCCGACGAGCGGACGACCACCGGGATCATCAGCAGCACCAGGGCCAGCGACACGGCGAAACCGCTGCGCGGCAGGCCGAACGTGGTGATCCAGAGCGCGTAGATGAACAGCGCGGCGACGATCGACGGGACACCGGAGAGGATGTCCACCATGAACGTCGTGGCCTTGGCCAGCTTGCCGCGGCCGTACTCGACGAGGTAGATCGCGACGAGCATGCCGATCGGCACCGCGATGATCGCGCAGACGAGCCCCTGCAGCAGGCTGCCGATGATCGCGTGCAGGACACCGCCGCCGACCTCGTCGGACAGGTAGTTGCCCAGGTCCTGCGACCACCAGTTGGAGTACGGGATGCGCTTGATGCCGTTCGCGACGACCGTGTAGAGCACCCACACCAGCGGGACGACGGCGATCAGGAACGACAGCCAGACCAGGACGGTCGCGACGCCGTTCTTGACCTTCCGGGCCAGGCTGATCTGCTGGAACGCCGGGGTCGTGGCAGGGGCTTCGAGCGTGGAGGTGGACATGCTCAGACTCCCTTCTTGCCGATGACGGACCGGGCCGCGAAGTTCACCAGGAACGTGAGCACGAACAGCACGAGGCCGGCCGCGATGTACGCGCCCGCCGAGATCTCGTTGTTGAACTCGCTGTAGTTGGCGGCGATCTTCGAAGCGAACGTCGACCCGCCGTCGAAGAGGCTCCAGTCGAAGTTCTTGCCCTGCGGGATCAGCAGGATGACGGCCAGCGCGATCGTCTCGCCCAGCGCGCGGCCGAGGCCGAGCATGGACGCGCCGACGTAGCCGGCCTTGCCGAACGGCAGCACCGTCGTGCGGATGACTTCCCAGCGCGTCGCGCCGAGCGCCAGCGCGCCCTCCATGTGCGGGGTCGGTGTCCGCTCGAACACCTCGCGCGAAAGCGACGTGATGATCGGCAGGATCATCACGGCCAGCACGATGCCGGCGGTGAAGATCGTGCCGCGCACGCTCGGCGCGACGTTGCCGGGCGCCAGCAGCGGGAACCACGAGAACGTGTCGTTGATCCACTGCGAGAACGGCTCGATCGCCGGGGCGAAGACCAGGATGCCCCAGAGGCCGAAGATGATCGACGGCACGGCGGCGAGCAGGTCGATGACGTACGCGAACGGCCGCGCGAGCCGCTTCGGCGCGTACTGGGTCAGGAACAGCGCGATGCCCAGCGAGACCGGCATCGCGATGATCAGCGCGACCAGCGACGTCGCCACGGTCACCTCGAGCAGGTCGAGGATGCCGAACGACATGTTGGTGGGGTCGCTGGTCGACCAGCCGTGGTTGAACAGGAAGTTGGCCTTGTCGGCCTTCAGCGCCGGGATCGCCTGGATGAGCAGGAAGATCCCGATGAGGCCGATCAGGGCGACGACGAAGATCCCGGCCCCGGTGGTCAGGTTCTGGAAGATGCGGTCACCGGGCCGCACCTTCTTCGGTTTCTCGGCCGCGGGCGGCTCGGGCGCCGCCGGCGGTGCTGCTTGCTCCGAAATCGGGACCTCCGGGGGCGTCGTGGCGGACGACGAACGCCCACCGGGGTCGCCGGTGGGCGTTCGCGTCGAGGATGACTCGCTCATCAGCTACTTCTGACCAGCCTCTATCACTCGGATCTCAGTCGCAACGCCGGTTCAGGCGATCGCCTTGACGGCGCCGAGGACCTTGGTCTGCAGCGACTGCGGGATCGGCACGTAGCCCTTGGCGGACAGCGGCTGCTGACCGTCGGTGGCGGCCACCGTCAGGAACGCCTTGACGGCCTTGGAGACGTCCGCGTTCGCGTACTTCGAGCAGACGATCTCGTAGGTCGTCAGCAGCAGCGGGTAGGCACCCGGGGTGTTGCTGGCGTAGATGCCGTTGAGGTCGAGCGCGAGGTCGTTCGTGCCGTCCTTGAGGAACTTGGCCGAGTCGAGGGACTTCGCCACGTTCGCCGCGCTGAGCTCGACGCCGCCGGAGCCGCTGTCGATGAGGGCCGGGGTCAGGCCGTCCTTGGCGAACGCGCCCTCGACGTAGGTGATGGCACCGTCGGCGGCCTTGACCGCGGTCGCGACGCCGTTGGAGCCCTGCGCACCGTTGCCGACGCCACCGTTGAACTTCTTGCCGGCACCCTTGGTCCAGTCGGCCTTCGCCGCCGCGCCCAGGTACTTCTGGAAGTTGTCGGTGGTGCCCGACTCGTCGGCGCGGGAGACGACCTGGATGGCCTTGTCCGGCAGGGTCAGGCTCTCGTTGCCCTTGACGCCCTTGATGGCGGGGTCGTTCCACTTGGTCACGGCGCCGCTGAAGATCTTGGCGATGACCGACGGGGTCAGCGTCAGCTTGTCGACGCCGGAAAGCTTGTAGGCGACGGCCACCGGGCCGACGACCATCGGGATGTTCCAGGCGGGGCTGGCGCAGCGCTTGGTGGCCGCTTCGAGGTCCGCGCCGGTGACCGGCGAGTCCGAGCCGCCGAAGTCGATCTGGTTGGCGTTGAACTGCTTGACGCCCGCGCCCGAACCGCTCGGGTTGTAGTTCACCTGCTGGCCGGCGCACTTCTTGCTGTACTGCTGCGTGAAGATGTCGATGGCGTTCTTCTGGGCCGACGAACCTTCCGCGGACAGCGGGCTCTTGCCACCGCAGGCCACGTCGGCGGTGCCGGTGGCTGCGGGTGCCGCAGCCGAGTTCGAGCTGCTGCTGTTGGATGCCGCGGGGTCGGAACCACAGGCGGCGAGCACGAGGGCGGCGCTCGCGACGATGCCCACCGCGCTCAGGGGCCGCATGATCTTCACTGCTGTTTCCTCCATCAGGAGCTTGACCGGGTCGTCGCGGCGTACTACCGCGCCGGATCCGGACATTAGGCAGCCCCGGTGGACGGTCGGCCCTCATCGCATGAACGCAAAGTGAACAAGGCCCAGGATGTGAGGAGTGCTACTAGCCCGACAGGGTGCCGTGTCCGGCCCGTGACCTGCGCGTTCGCACACCGTGACGGACTGTTCGCGCGGCGTCCATCGTGGTCACCGACCGTACTGGACGTCGGTTTCGTGACGCGTGAACCCGAGCTTGGTGTAGACCGCGAGCGCCGGCGCGTTGTCGCCTTCGACGTACAGGATCACCTGCCGCAGCCCCTTGCCCGCGAGGTACCGCAGCCCGGCGAGCGTCAGCGCCCGGCCGAGCCCGCCGCCCTGGGCCGCCGGGTCGACGCCGACGACGTAGACCTCGCCGACGCGTTCGCCGTCGAACCGCCCCGGCGTCGCCTCGTGGACCTTCGTCCAGTGGAAGCCGATCACTTCGCGGTCCTGCTCGGCGAGGAAGAAGCCCTCGGCGTCGAACCACGGCCGGCCCTCGTCGGCGCGGAGGTCGTCGGCGGTCAGCGCACCCTGCTCGGGGTGCCAGTCGAAAGCCAGCGCGTTGACGCGGATGACGGCGTCCTCGTCCTGCCCCGGCACGAACGTCCGCAGCGTGACGCCGTCGCGCAGCCGCGGCTCGGGCCAGTCCGCGCCCTCGGCGTCGGCGTGCAGGATCAGCAGCTCGCGCTTGCGCTCCAGGCCGGTCCGCACGGCCAGCTGCCGCGCCGCCGGGTGGTCGCCGTGCGCCCAGACGCGGAAACCGACCGCGGCGCGCTCGTCGAGGGCCCGCAGGAGCTTCGCGCCGTAGCCGCGGTTGCGGTGGGCGGGGTGCACGAACAGCTCGGCGACCTGGTGCCCGAAGGAGTCGCCGGTGGTGTCGAGGTGGGCGTAGGCGACGACGTCGCCCTCGACGCACGCGACGAGGTGCTCACCGCCGTCGAACTCACCGGGCAGCGGCCCCTCGGGCTCGACCTCGGGCCGCCCGTCGGCTTCGCGCACGGCCAGCATCAGCCCGCGCACGTCCTCGAGCTGCTGCTCGTCCAGTTCCTGGCGCCACTCCCCGTCTCCGCTCACCCCGTGACCGTACCCGCGAGCCGCTGCTTTCACGTGAAAGCTACGCTTTGCGTTTCAAAGCGCCGCTTTCACGTGAAAGCAGCGCTTTGGCGGGGGAGGCAACGCGGGGGCTGTCAGCGCGTCCTGGTGAACGTGGGTTCGTCAGTGCGCGAGTTCGGGGGTCTCGGCCGGCGCTTCGGCCTGCGCGGGCACGCTCGCCCGGGAGCCGCCCTTGGCGGGCCGCTCGAACTTGTAGCCGACGTTGCGCACGGTGCCGATCATCTGCTCGTGCTCCGGGCCGAGCTTCGCGCGCAGCCGCCGCACGTGGACGTCGACCGTGCGGGTGCCCCCGAAGAAGTCGTAGCCCCAGACCTCCTGCAGCAGCTGGGCGCGGGTGAACACCCGGCCGGCGTGCTGGGCGAGGTACTTGAGCAGCTCGAACTCCTTGTAGGTGAGTTCGAGGGTGCGCTTGCGCAGGCGGGCGGTGTAGGTCGCCTCGTCGATGACGAGCTCGCCGACGCGCAGCTCGGCCTCGACCTGGGCGGACCCGCCGTCGCGGGTCGTGACCAGCCGCAGCCGCGCGTCGACCTCGGCCGGGCCCGCGGTGGGCAGGAGGATGTCATCGGTGCGCCACTCGGCGCTGACCGCCACCAGGCCGCCCTCGCCGACGACGGCGATGATCGGGGTGGCCGCCTCGTCCTCGCCGGTGCCCTTGAGCAGGCGGCAGAGGCTCTTCGCCGAGGCCAGATCGCTGCGGGCGTCGAGGACGATCACGTCGCGGTGGCCCGCGTCGAGCAGGGCGGTCACCTCGGGCGCGCGGACGCGTACGGTGTGCGGCAGCAAGTCCAGCGCGGGGAGCACCGAGGTGGCGTCGGCTTCCGCAGTCAGTACCAGAAGGTCCAGGCTCATCAGCCGCACCGCCTTCACAAATCGTCGCCTCAGAGGTGGCGTTCGCCGGTGCTGAGTGAGAATAGCGGCTGAACGGCCGGGCACCTAACCCTTGCTGGATCGATCACACCTGGAGAAATCCCCGGTGTCCCCGACGAACAGGAGTACGGACGCGATGGTGAGCAGGCCCGTGACCCGGGACGACCGACCCGCACCGAGGCCGGACGCGCGGCGCCGCGGACGCCGCGCACGGCGCTGGGTGATCGCGCTCGTCGTCCTGGTGTTGCTGCTGGTCGGCGCCGATTTCGGGGCCGCCGCGTACGCGGAGCACATGATCTCCCAGAAGGCCCGCACGCAGCTGCAGCTGACCGACGACCCGTCGGTGACGATCCACGGCTTCCCGTTCCTCACGCAAGCGCTGGGCGGTGACTACAGTCACATCAGCGTGTCCGCCGCCGGTGTCCCGGTCGGCGACAAGCTCCAGGACGTCGCGCTCAACGCCGAGCTCGAGGACGTCACGGCGCCGCTGTCGGACCTCACGAACGGCAACACGAAGGCGATCACCATCGGCAAGCTGACCGGTGCCGTCACCATCAAGGCCGCCGACCTGGCGCGCGTCGCGCCGCTGGACAAGATCAAGGACCTGCGGATCGAGCCGGCGACCACGGACTACGTCGAGAACGGCGACAGCGGGCAGGGCGAGCCGACGCCGACCCCGACGACCACCACCGAGGGCCAGGCCGACCAGGACGAGTCGAGCACCGGCGTCCGCATTTCGGGACACCTCCAGTTCGCGGGCAAGGATCTGGAAATCTTCTGCTTCGCGATGATCGAGGCCGACGCGAAGGACGGGGCGATCAACTTCCTCCCGAAGCGGCTGCAGTTCGGGAATGACCAGGAGACCACCGTCGTTCCGTCGGCGGTGCAGAAAGCGCTGATGCCGAACTTCAACGCGTCGATCAACACGAAGGACCTGCCGCTCTCGGTCACCCCGACCGGCGTGCGGGTGCAGAGCGGATCGGTGACGATCAAGGGCGAAGCGACGAACGTGTCGTTCGCGGAGCTGAGCAAGTAGGGAGGCGGTGCGGTGACGGGGCTGTGGGTGCTCGTGGTGGTACTGGTGGCCGGGCTGGCCGCCGGTGCGCTGCTGAAGGCCCGCAACGGCCGGGTGCGGGAGGCTCGCACGTCGCCCGCCCGTGAGCTGCCCGGCCCCGTCGCCGACGTCCTCGACCCGGCGTCCGCCGTGACGCTGGTCCAGATCTCCACCACCTTCTGCGCGCCGTGCCGGCACGCGAAGGCCGTGCTCGAGCCGCTGGCCGAGCGAACCGACGGCCTGCACCACGTCGAGCTGGACGTGACGAACCAGCCGGAGGTCGCGCAGTCGCTGTCCGTGCTGCGGACGCCGACCACGATCGCGCTGACCCCGGACGGCCGGGAGCTGCTGCGCGTCGGCGGCGTCCCCAAGGGCCCCGAGCTACTGGAAGCCCTACGGCCGCATCTCACTAGCCGGACGCCCTGACCAGGGCATGTCCCACGTGCCGGGAATCGTCCCAAGGTATGAACGAGGTTCCCACTCTGAGGGAGCTCTGGGTACCCTCGCACCCGTGACCAGGCTGACCACCTTCTTGACGCAGCGACGCGCAGTCGACCTCTGCCGCGTCCGCAGCAGCCTGTGTCGCGTTCAGCCCGACCGGCGCTGAACGACGTCTTCGCCTCGGTCCCCCACCAGCCTCGATGCCGCTGCCGCGTGCCGTTCGCACGCATCCCCCTCTGCTCCAGCTGGAGGAACCATGTCCGCCGGACCGGCCGTAGACCCGCGTGGCCCGCGGTTCGCCGCCATCCTGACGACGATCGTGCTCGCGGTCGTCCTGGTCACCCAGTGGTGGCCGCTACTGGCGATCCAGACCGTCGTGTTCGCCATCGGGGCGTTCGTCGGGCTGAAGCCGGCGCCCTACTCGATCGTGTACCGCGCGCTCGTCGCCCCGCGCCTCGGCCCGACCGACGAGCGGGAGGACGCGGCGCCGCTGCGGTTCGCCCAGGCCGTCGGGTTCGTGTTCGCGCTCGTCGGCACGATCGGGTTCGCGCTCGACGTCGCCCCGCTCGGCATCGTCGCGACGGCCTTCGCGCTCTTCGCGGCCTTCCTCAACGCGGCCTTCGACTTCTGCCTCGGCTGCGAAATGTTCTTGCTCATCAAGCGCTTCACCCCCGCCCGCGCGTCCTGAAGTTCAACCCCAGAAGGAGAGTCCGTTCCATGAGCCGTGAAGACGTCCTGGTCACCACCCAGTGGGCCGAGGAGAACCTGGACACCCCCGGCGTCGTGTTCGCCGAGGTCGACGAGGACACCACCGCGTACGACGGAGGCCACATCCGGGGCGCGGTGAAGTTCGACTGGCGCAAGGACCTGCAGGACGGGGTGCGCCGCGACTTCGTCTCCAAGGAGGGCTTCGAGAAGCTCCTGTCGGAGAAGGGCATCTCGAACGACGACCGCGTGATCCTCTACGGCGGCAACAACAACTGGTTCGCCGCCTACGCGTACTGGTACTTCAAGCTGTACGGCCACGAGAACGTCCAGCTGCTCGACGGCGGGCGCAAGAAGTGGGAGCTCGACGGCCGTGAGCTGAACTCCGACGAGGTCAAGCGCGACACCACCGACTACAAGGCCAAGGACCAGGACCTCTCGCTGCGCGCGTTCCGCGACGAGGTCGTCCAGTCCATCGGCGCGAAGAACTTCGTCGACGTCCGGTCGCCGGACGAGTTCTCCGGCAAGCTGCTCGCCCCGGCGCACCTGCCGCAGGAGCAGTCCCAGGTCCCCGGTCACATCCCGGGCGCGCTGAACGTGCCGTGGGCGAAGGTCGCCAACGAGGACGGCACCTTCAAGACCGAGAGCGAGATCGACGAGCTCTACAAGGAGCAGGGCATCGACGCCGGCAAGGGCACCATCGCCTACTGCCGCATCGGCGAGCGTTCGTCCATCGCGTGGTTCGCGCTGCACGAGCTGCTCGGCCACGAGGACGTGAAGAACTACGACGGTTCGTGGACGGAATACGGCTCGCTGGTCGGCGTGCCGGTCGAGTTGGGAGCCAAGTGATGGCGGTCGACGACAGCTGCGGCGCACCGGTCCAGGAGGCCACGCCCGCGGACTACGACACGCGCGGGCAGGTCGTGCTCGCCGGCAAGGTGACGGGCACGGACGGGCCGGTCGGCGGCGCGTTCGTCCGGCTCCTCGACGGCGGCGGCGACTTCACCGGCGAGGTCGTCTCCTCGGCCGACGGCGACTTCCGCTTCTACGCGGCCCCGGGCGAGTGGACGGTGCGCGCGCTGCACCGCACCGGCAACGGCGAAGCCTCGGTCAAGGCGGACGGCCCGGGGCTGCACCAGCTGGCCATCTCCGTCGGCTGACGTTCGCCTGACTTCAAAGCCGTGAATGGCACATTGAGGGACTCTGAGTCCCTCAATGTGCCATTCACGGCTTTTCGGCATCCGGCCGGCGAGGGGCCGGGCGGTGACCGTGCTCACCGCGGCGACCCTGCGCCGGGCCCGATCAACCACAGCGGACTATCCTGCTGGACGTGGAAGCTCTGTTTACGACCTTGCTGGTGCTGGCCGGCGTCGCGATCACGTGGTTCGCCGTGTACGTCGTCTACCGCCTGTACGCGGACCAGCGCTGACCCATGAGCGCCAGCGGCGACGACGCCATCGTGGCAGCGGAGATCCGCGCGGAGAGCACTCGCGCGCGCAACCTCCCCCTGTGGGACGACCTGCCCATCCCCAACGACACCGCGAACCTGCGTGAGGGGCCGGACCTCAACGAAGCCTGCCTCGCCCTGCTGCCGCTCGTCGGCGTCTGGCGCGGTGAGGGCGAGGTCGACTACCCGACCATCGAAGGCCCCCGCAAGTTCGCGCAGCAGCTGACGATCTCGCACGACGGCCGTCCGTTCCTCGTCCACGAGTCCCGCGCGTGGCTGCTCGACGACGACGGCAACGTCATCCGCCCCGCCGCCCGCGAATCCGGGTTCTGGCGGCCGCAGGCGGACGACACGATCGAGCTGCTGCTCACCCACAACACCGGCATCGTCGAGCTGTACTACGGCAAGCCGCGCAACCAGACGTCCTGGGAGCTCGGCACCGACGCGGTGATCCGCACGGCCACGGCGAAGGACGTCACCGCGGCCCAGCGGCTGTACGGCCTGATCGAGGGCTCCCTCGGCTACGTCGAGGAACGCGCGATGGTGGGCCAGGAGATGCAGCCGCACTCCTCGGCCCTGCTGCGCCGCGTCGTCGGCTGACGCCGTGCGCTGGCGGCGCTGTGGCGAGGACGCCGCCCTGCTGGACTGCGACTCCCTCGACCAGATGAGGGCGGCCCACGCCACCGTGTCCGCCGCCCGCCCCGAAGGCGTCGCCGACCTCGTTCCCGGTGCGCGCAGCCTGCTCGTCGTCGGCGGGGTGGCCGCCGTCAAGGCGCTCCTGGACGGCGCCGACCTGACGCACCCGCCCGCCGGTGAGCCGCGCGAAGTCACGCTCGACGTCCGCTACGACGGCGAAGACCTCGACCTGGTCGCTTCGGACGCCGGGATCTCCGCCGACGCCGTCGTCTCGCTCCACACCGACGCCGCCTACACGGTGGCGTTCACCGGCTTCGCGCCCGGCTTCGGCTACCTGACCGGGCTTCCGCCGGAACTGCGACAGCCGCGGCTGGACTCCCCGCGCACCCGCGTCCCGGCCGGATCGGTGGGGCTGGCGGGCGAGTTCACCGGCGTCTACCCGCGCGAGTCGCCGGGTGGCTGGCGGCTGCTCGGGCACACCTCGGCGACGCTGTTCGACCCGCACGCCGACCCGCCCGCACTCCTCGCGCCGGGCGACCGCGTCCGCTTCCGGAGCGTCCGGTGAGGTCCCTGGAGGTCCTCGACACCGGGCGGTACGCGCTGGTCGAAGACCTGGGCCGCCCCGGCTACGCCCACCTCGGCGTGGCGCCTTCGGGCGCGCTGGACGTCTCGTCGCTGCGGCTCGCGAACCGCCTGGCGGGCAACTCCGAGGCCGCCGCCGGCCTCGAAGCCCTGCTCGGCGGCCTGTCGGTGCGGCTCACGGCGTCGGCGACGGTGGCGGTGACCGGCCCGGCGGTCGACGTCCGGGTCGACGGCCGTTCGGTCGGCTCCCACACGCCGGTGCCCGTGCGCGCCGGCCAGACGCTGACGATCGGCACGCCGTCGACCGGCTTGCGCTGCTACCTGGCGGTGTCCGGCGGAATCGCCGTCGAACCGGTGCTGGGCAGCCGCTCGCGCGACGTCCTGTCGGGCATCGGCCCGGCGCCGCTTCGCGAGGGCGATGTGCTGCCGCTCGGCGCGCCGGCCGGGATCCCGGTGGGCGCGGACGTCGTGGTCCCCGTCCCAGCTCCGGACGAACTCGTGGTGCCGGTGACGCTCGGGCCCCGCGACGACTGGCTCGACGACCCGGCCGCCGGGCTGTCGGCCTGGTGGACGGTCACGGCCGAGTCGAACCGCGTCGGCCTGCGCCTCGACGGGACGCCGTTGCGCCGCGCCACCGACGGCGAGCTGCCCAGCGAAGGCGTCGTCACGGGCGCGATCCAGGTGCCGCCGAACGGGCTGCCGGTGGTGTTCCTCGCCGACCACCCGACCACCGGCGGCTACCCCGTCGCGGCCGTCGTGCGGGCGGGTGCGCTGAGCGCGCTCGCGCAGGCCCGGCCGGGCACCCGGGTGCGCTTCCGGATGTCCTGAAAGTACTGTACCGCCACGCGGGTGAGACCCGGGTCACGCCGTGCACCCGTCCGCGTGAGAGCTGGAACCATGTCGCGCCGCCGCCCGTCCTCATAGGCGTGGAGAAGGTGACGATCAGCGGTGGCACGGGTTTCCTCGTCGTGAACACGCGAGTGCGAGCGGAGCTGCCCCAGTCGTTGCGGATCGCGCTGGCCACCGGTCAGCTGCGCCGCCCGCTCGCCACCACGCTCGGCCCGGTCCTCGACCTGCTCGTCGACGGCGACTACCGCGTGAGCGGCCCGGAACGGCTGCCCGAAGACCGGCTGCTCACCCCCACCGACGTCTGGCCGCCGTCCGACGAAGCCCGCGTCGGCTACTACCGGACCGCCATCCGCACCGGCCACCGCCCGGTCGCGGTGGTGCTGGCCGACCACGACCGCGAGCTGATCATCGACGGCCACCACAAGATCGCCGCCTACCGCGCCGAAGAGGTCGCGCCCGCCGTCGTCCGGATCAGCCTGGGTCAGGCGTACTCGGCCTCGTAGGCGGCCACCAGCTCGGCGTGCACCGCCGACGAGTCGGACAGCCGCTCGCCGTCGAGCGTGTGCACCCGGGTCAGCTTGCGCACGCTCGACGCCATGAAGACGCCGTCGCCCTCGACCAGGTCGCGCACGGTCAACGGCTCGACCTTGACCGCCCAGCCCGCCTTCTCGGCGCCGCGGAACAACGCGGCCTGCGTCGTGCCCGGCAGGATGCCGATGCTCGACGGCGGCGTGTAGAGCGTCCGGCCCTTCGCCAGCACCACGGTCGACGTGGGCCCTTCGAACACCGAACCGTCGGCGGCGGTGAAAATCACATCTTCGGCCCCGCGGCGGCCGGCTTCGCGCACCGCGGCCATGTTCATCGCGTACGACAACGGCTTCGCGCCCAGCAGCAGCCAGGGCGCGCGCTCGGCGAGGTCCGGCGGGAAACCGCGTTCGAGGGTGATCGCGGCGACGCCTTCGGCGCGGGCCCGCAAGATCGACGGCGCGACCTCGGAACCGACCGCGAACCCGGTCGGCCCGGCGGCGGGGTCACCCTCGGAACCCCTGGTGTACACCAGTTTCAGCACCATTTCGGGGCTGCCGGTCCACCGTTCGAGGACAGCCGCGACAACGCTTTCCCAGGCACTCAGGTCGGGCTCGGGGAGGTCCAGCATCGCCGCCGAACGGGCCAGCCGCTCGAGGTGCGGACGCAGTTCGCGGGCCTGGCCGTCGACGACCAGGATCGTCTCGAAGACGCCGTCGCCGCGCAGCAGACCGAGGTCGTCGACCTTGATCTGGGCGGCGTCCGGGTCGGCCGGGGTTCCGTCGAGGAAGACGAGCACGCGCATGCCGCCACGGTACTCACCTAGGCTGGGCGGTATGCCGTACCGCTCGCCGCTGCTGGACGTGCCCGGATCGATCCCCGCCCCCGACAACCATCCCGAATCCGGCGTCCCTTGGCACTGGGGTGACCCCTTCGCGGAGCAGCGCACGGCCGCGCGCGGCGTCGTCGTGATCGACCGGTCGCACCGCGAGTTCATCGCCGTCACCGGGGAAGAGCGGCTTTCGTGGCTGCACCTGGTGATCTCGCAGCACGTGACGGAGCTGGCCGAAGGCTCCGGCACCGAGGCGCTGGTGCTCGACAGCCAGGGCCGCGTCGAGACGCACATGGTGGTGGCGCACCTCGACGGCACCGTGTACCTCGACACCGACCCGGGCCCGAGCGTCACCAGCGCGTTGCCCAAGGGCGGGCCGCAGACGCTGCGCGAGTACCTCGAAGCCATGAAGTTCTGGTCCAAGGTGGACATCCGGGACGCGACCGGGGAGTTCGCGCTGCTCACCGTGCTCGGCCCGGACGCCGAGCGGGTGCTGAGCGCGGCCGGCGCCGAGGTCGGCCCGGAGCCGTACGCGGTCACGGCGTTGCCGGGTGGCGGCTTCGCGCGGCGGATGCCGTGGCCCGGCCGGTCGAGCGTCGACCTGGCGGTGCCGCGCGACGCGCTCGTCGACTGGTGGAAGCGGCTCACCGACGCGGGGGCTCGCGCGGCCGGCAGCTGGGTGTTCGACGCGCTGCGCGTCGAGTCGCTGCGGCCGCGGCTGGGGGTCGACACCGACGAGCGCACGATCCCGCACGAGGTGAACTGGGTCGGCTCGGCCGCGCACGTCGCGAAGGGCTGCTACCGCGGCCAGGAGACGGTGTCGAAGGTCCACAACGTGGGCCGTCCGCCGCGGAACCTGCTCCTGCTGCACCTCGACGGCTCGCCCGAGATCCGGCCGGAGCCCGGCGACCCCGTGCTGCTCGACGGCCGGACGGTCGGCCGCGTCGGCACCGTGATCCAGCACCACGAGCTCGGCCCGATCGCGTTGGCGCTGGTCAAGCGCTCGACGCCGGCGGGCGCGGAGCTGCTGACCGGCTCGGAAGACAACCTCGTCCAAGCGGCGATCGACCCCGACTCCGTCCCGTCGGAGCAGCCCGCGCCGGGCCGCGCGGCGGCGGCGCAACTTCGTGGCTGAACGAAAGCCCCTGACAGCGAGATCACGCTCAACCGGGATAAACTGCGCTGTGATCGAAGTGCGGCCCGGCGGCAGGCGGCGGATCGACCGCGTGCTCGGCCCGGGGTACCTCAGCGGCCTGGGTGAACTGCCGCTGAAGGTGCTGCGCGAGCGGCGCGACGAAGCCGCGCAGGAAGAGACGGACCTGTCCTACCTGCGCCGTCTCCTGCACGCCCGGATCGACATCGTGCGCGCGGAGCAAGCGCGGCGCAGCTCCGGCGGCGAAGCGAGCATCGTCGACCAGCTGGCCACGATCCTGGCGGACAACGCGCTCGGCCCGGCCGCGGGTTCCGGGCGCCACCAGCAGCTCGAGCCGTCCCGGGCCGGCGAGCACCGGCGGCATGCCGAGGCCTTGATCGGCGACACCGATCTCACCGACGTCGGGTCCCTGACGGACGAGAAGCTCGCCTCCGCTTTGGACACCTACGCCAGCGAAGAGCTGTCGGTGTCGTCCTTCCGGCGCGAGGTCCAGGGCGTGATGGACACGCTCAACGCGGAGATCGCGAAGCGCTACCAGCAGGGTTCGGCCACTGTGGACGAGCTGCTGGAGAACGAAGGCGGGCGCGGCGAGTGACGAACCCCGTCCTCGCCGAAGTCGTCCGTTCCGGTTTCGTCGAAAGCGTCCACCGCGGCGCGCTCGTGATCACCGGCCCCGAAGGCGAGGCCCGGCTGGCCCTCGGTGACGTGGTGTCCCCGGTCTTCCCGCGCTCGTCGAACAAGCCGCTGCAGGCCGCCGGGATGCTGCGTTCCGGCCTGGACTTCACGGGCGAAGAACTGGCGCTGGCGTGCGCGTCGCATTCGGGCGAGCCGGGGCACGTCAAGCGCGTCCTAGAGCTGCTCGACGCGGCCGGGCTGCACGAAGACGACCTCGCGTGCCCGCCCGACTTCCCACTCCATGTGCCGAGCATGCGCGACGCCGCCGAGCCGCGACGCGTGACGATGAACTGTTCGGGCAAGCACACGGCGATGCTGACGACGTGCGTCCGCGCCGGCTGGCCGACGGCCGGCTACGAGTCCCCGGACCACCCGCTGCAGCAGGCGATCGCTGCTGTCGTCGAGGAGCTGACGGGCGAGCCGATCGCCCGCACGGGAGTCGACGGCTGTGGCGCGCCGCTGTTCGCGTTTTCGTTGACGGCGCTGGCCCGCGCGTTCGGCCGGGTGGCTTCGGCGGCGGACGGGCCACCGGCGGCGGTCAGTTCGGCCATGCGGGCGCACCCGTGGCTGGTCGCGGGGACGGGCCGCGAGGACACAGAGCTGATGTCCGCCGTGGACGGTCTGCTGTCGAAGGGCGGCGCGGAGGGCGTCCACGCGTTCGCCCTCCCGGACGGCTTCGCGGTGGCGATGAAGATCGACGACGGCAACAAGCGGGCGTGCGCGCCGCTGGCGGTCGAGGCGTTGCGGTATCTGGGGGTGGACGTGTCGGGGCTCGAGGAGCTGGCCCACGGCTCGATCCTCGGCGGCGGGCGGCCGGTGGGCGAAGTGCGGGTTCCGGAGCTGCGTGGCTGAGCAGCCCCCGATTTCCACGCTACCGGCGGGCACCGACAGTTTCGGGCCCGCGAGCCGCCGGCGCGGCTAGTTCGAGCGTTCGCGGGACGCCAGGTCGCCCCAGAACTCGCGCAGGTCCGAGAACAGCTCGGCCAGCTCCTCGACGTTGCCCGAGCGCAGCGCGTCCAGGATGTCGTGCACCTCGTCCGCGGTGTTGTCGGCCTCCATGACCGGGTCCGCGAACAGCTGCACCAGCCCGCCGTAGTCGAGCTCGACCACCGAGTCCGCGTGGAAGCTGTCCAGCCACCGCCGCGTCTCGTACAGCACGCGCCCCGGCCCGGAGTCGCCGAACGTCTGCTCCAGCAGCTCGCCGGCCTCGCGCGCCCGGTGCTGCGCGTCGGCGAGGGTCGTCCGCCAGGAGACCTCGCGCTTCGGGTCGTCGCGGCCGCTGCCGAGCACCAGCCGCCGCTCGTCCGGGTCGATCAGCACGAACCACGGCAGCGGGACGGTCCAGGTCGTCGACAGCGTGTGCGCCGCCGACGTGCTCAGGTCCGCCATCGCCGACTTCGTCCGCGCGCGGATCGTCTCCTGGGTGAAACCGCCCTCGTCGAGGACGACGTTCTTCAGCGCGGGATGCGCGTCACCGAGGAAGGTGACCAGCGCGGCGGCGGAGCGGGCCCGCAGTTCCAGCGGGCACACGAACGGGCCGTGCTCGGCCTTGCCCTCCGGCACGTCCTCGGGCGCGAGCACCAGGAGGTCGGTCAGCAGGCTCGGCGCGGGACGCCCGTCGGCGAGCTCGGCGGGCAGCAGCCGCCGGGGCGCGGCGACCTGTGACTTGAGCCACATGGCCTGCTCTCGCGCCCCTGCGTCCGCCCGCTGCAGCTTGGCCGACGCGACGGCCGCACGCAGCCGCTCGTCCGGCGGATCAGCCAGGGCGAGCAGCGGTTCGTACACCCGCAAGTAGGCCACGAAGGGACGGAGCACGAGTAGATCGTGGCACGCCTACCAGCGCCGATCGCCACCGACCGGCCGGTAACCGGCGTCCGGCGGACACTGTCACCACCGGCACACCGTGCCACGTCGCATCGAACCCCCCGGACACGGTACGGTGTGAGCAGGAAATAATTGTCGAGACGATGCGGGGCCGCCGATTCCCCCGGCCGCCCCGCCCCTGTGCGAGGGGGTCGAGCCATGGGGCGCGGCCGGGCTAAGGCCAAGCAGACGAAGGTGGCGCGCGAGCTCAAGTACAGCTCGCACGAGACCGACTTCGATGCTTTGCAGCGCGAGCTGTCGAGTGGTTCCTCTAGTGGTCACTACGAGGAGCCCGATAGCGATGATCAAGACGACCCGTACGACGACGGGTACGGCGAGTACCGTCGTTGAGCACGCGTAACAGCGCGAGGGCGTAGCCGGAACACATCCGGTGACCGCCCTCGCGCTGCGTGCTGCCCACTGTTTGGAGGAGCGAGCCGGTGGTAAGTCGGGTTGGAGTCGTCGGAGCGGGCCTCATGGGGTCCGGCATCGCCGAGGTGCACGCTCGGTCCGGATTGGACGTCGTGGTCACCGAGGTGAACCAGCCGGCGCTCGACGCGGGCCAGGCCCGGATCGAGAAGTCGCTGCAACGCGGCGTCAAGAACGGCAAGCTCTCTCCCGAAGACGCCGACGCGGCGCTGAGCCGCCTCCGCTTCACGACGGACATCGCCGAGTTCGCCGACCGCGAACTGGTCATCGAGGCGATCCTCGAGCAGGAGCAGGCGAAGGTCGACGTCTTCCGTCAGCTCGACAAGATCGTCGAGGCGGAGGACGCGCTGTTCGCGTCCAACACGTCGTCGATCCCGATCATGAAGCTGGGCATGGCGACGAGCCGGCCGCAGCAGGTGGTCGGCATCCACTTCTTCAACCCGGTGCCGGTGCTGCCGCTGGTCGAGCTGGTGCCCTCGCTGTTGACCAGCGAGGACACGGCCCGCCGCGCGGAGGAGCACGCGACGACGGCGCTGGGCAAGACCGTCATCCGGTCGCAGGACCGCGCCGGGTTCATCGTGAACTCCCTGCTGGTGCCGTACCTGCTCTCGGCGATCCGCATGATCGAATCGGGTTTCGCGTCGGCGGAGGACATCGACCGCGGCATGGAGCTGGGCACCGCCCACCCGATGGGCCCGCTCAGGTTGTCGGACCTGATCGGGCTGGACACGATCAAGGCCATCGCGGACTCGATGTACGCGGAGTTCAAGGAGCCGCTGTACTCGTCGCCGCCGCTGCTGCTGCGCATGGTGGACGCGGGCCTGCTGGGCAAGAAGACCGGCCGCGGCTTCTACTCGTACGGCTGACCGAAGCTCACGGGCGCGTCGAAGGCCGCCCGCCTGGCGGCGCGCCGTAGTACGGCGAGGACGGCCGGCCCCAGCAGCACGATCGCGACGGCGTTGGTGATCGCGCGGCCGGTGTCCCAGCCGAGGGTCGACGTCAGGACGGTGAACACCGCGAACCGGTGCAGGTTCTCCACGAGCGGCGCGCCGGGCACGAAGCCGAGCTGAGTGCTGGTGCCGGCGAGGAACGGCCACGACCACAGGCTCATGAGGAGCCCGAAGAAGTAGGCCGCGAAGACGCCGTACGCCACGAGCAGGGCGATTTCGGCTTTCCCGCGCGGTTTCCGCGGAAGAAGCCCGGCGCCGAGCCCGATGAGCGAGGACGCGAGCATCTGGAACGGCAGCCACGGCCCGACCCCGGCGGTGAGCAACGCGCTCGTGAACAGCGAAGTCGAGCCGAGCACGAACCCGAAGCCCGGCCCGAACACCCGCCCGGCGAGCACGAGCAGGAAGAACACGAGCTCGATGCCCCCGGTCCCGGCCCCGAGCGGGCGCAGCCCGGCGTTGACCGCGGAAAGCACGCCGAGCAGGGCGGGCGCCTTGGCGTCGATGCCCCCGCGCGAGAGTTCGGCGAGGACGACGAGGATCAGCACGGGCAGGGTCGCCATGAAGACGAAGGGGGCATCCGCGGTGTGCGCGGCTTCGCTCGGCGCGGGGTGCGCGAAGAGGGGCCAGCAGAACATGGCGAGGCCGAGGACGGTCGCGGCGCCGAGGACGAGGGCCGGCCGGAGGGTGACGCGGACGGCGCGGGGTGGGCCGAGGAAGTCAGTCATGCGTCGACCTCCCACGCTGGTGCACGCGGGGGCCGCGGGTCAGTGCGCTGCGGTCCGCCGGGCTCGCTGAGGCGCCTGCCGCCGCCGCACCACACACCACTGCCGAGCAGGCCGAGCCCGGCGGCGCCGCCGCCGGGTGCGCCGGGCCGTGCGAGGCCCGTCGGCCGGCGCCGACCAGGTGCCACCGCTTCTGGGCCCCCCGCCCCGCCCCCTCCCCCTCCCCCCGCCCTCCTCCTCATGCCAGCGCCTCCGCTACCTCGTCGACCGTCAGCCACCGCTCCGGCGCCAGGATCTTCGCCACCTGCGGGGCGAACGCCGGCGATGCGACGATCACCTCCTTCGTCGGGCCGTCCGCGACCACCTCGCCCTCGGCCATGACCACCACGCGATGGGCCACCGTCGCCACGAACTCGACGTCGTGCGTCGCCAGCAGCACCGCGTGGCCCTGCGAGGCCAGCTCTCGCAGGGTCGCCGCGAAGCGCCTTTTCGCGTGGTAGTCCAGGCCGCGGGTGGGCTCGTCGAGCAGCACGACCGGCGGGGCCGCCGCCAGCTGGACCGCCAGCACCAGCGCCAGTCGCTGCCCTTCCGAGAGATCGCCGGGGTGCGCTTCACCGGCGATCCCGGGGGCGAGCCGGTCCAGCAGGGCCCGGGCCGTTCCCGCCGGGACCTCCGATTCGGTGTCGGCCTGTACGCACTCGGCGTCGACCGAATCGAGGTACAGCAGGTCGGCCGGGGTCTGCGGGACCAGCCCGACGCGCTGACGGGCCACTCGTGGCTTGAGCGACGCGGGATCCACGCCACCGACGTCGACCTTCCCCGCCAACCTCGGTCCGCTGCCCTGCACCGCCCAGAGAAGCGACGACTTGCCGGAGCCGTTGCGTCCCATCAGCGCGACCACTTCCCCCTGCCCGACGCGCAGGTCCACCCCGCGCACCGCCAGGACATCTCCGTATCGGACCACCACCCCTCTCACGTCCAGTGCTCGACCGGTCACCGACAGAGTAGGACCCACCACCGACAGTTTTTGAAGCCGAGACCGCAGCGGCCCCGCGACCCGCCGCGCGTCCCGCACCGACAGCGGCAACGGCGACCACCCCGCCAGCCGCCCCAGCTCCGCGATCGGCGGCGCGATCGACGAGGTCGCCAAGATCTCCGAAGGCGGGCCGGACCGCACCGAACCGTCGCCCGGCAGGTACAGCACCCGGTCCGCGTACTGCGCCACCCGCTCCATCCGGTGCTCCGCGACGACCACCGTCGTCCCGAGGTCGTGCACCAGCCGGGTGATCGCCGCCAGCACGTCCTCGGCCGCCGTCGGGTCCAGCGCCGACGTCGGTTCGTCGAGCACCACGACCGACGGGTGGGCCGTCAGCACCGAGCCGATCGCGACGCGCTGCTGCTGGCCGCCCGACAGAGTCCGAAGTGGACGGTTGCGCAGCTCCGCGATCCCCAGCAGGTCAAGGGTTTCCTCGACGCGCTTGCGCATGACGTCCGGCGCCACCGCCAGCTGCTCCATCGCGTACGCCAGCTCCTCCTCCACGGTGTCCGTCACGAACCCCGAAAGCGGGTCCTGCCCGACGACGCCGACGACCGCGGCCAGCTCCCGGGGCGGGTACGAAGAGGTGTCCAGCCCGCCGACCAGCACGCGTCCCGCCAAAGATCCGCCCGTGAAGTGCGGGACGAGCCCGTTGATCGCCCCGAGGAAAGTCGACTTGCCGGCCCCGGTCGGCCCCGCGACCAGGCACAGCTCACCCTCGTCGACCTGCAGCGAGACGTCCGAAAGCACCGGCCGCGTGGCGTCCGGGTAGGTCACCGTGACCCGCGAGAACTCGATCACCGGGCCACCCCCGGCGAAGGGGGCGCCACGAACGCGGGCACCACCGCGATGAGCAGGGACACCACGTGCACCAGGGAAACCTCCGGCCACCGCAACGGGCTCAACGACGGGTACAGGTTCGCGGGATCGACCTGAGCGGACAGGAAGAGCGAGACGCACGACCCGATCCCGGCGAGCACGACCAGTGTCTCCGGCCACCGCCACGGGTCCGGCCGGTACGCCGTCCGCCGCACGCGCCGCCCGCCGAGGACGAACCCCGCCACCGCCACCACCAGCCCCACCGCCAGCAGCGGCACGCCGAGCCACGACGACGTCCCGTCGAGCACGCCGTAGACGCCGACGCACACGCCGACCAGCCCGGACAGGACGCAGGAAGTGATCAGCACCCGCACGCCGGGGCTCAGGTACGCCCGGCGCCCGTAGCCCCGGGAGTCCATCGCGGCCGCCAGCCGCAGCGACCGGTCCATCGCGTCCGCCAGCACCGGCACCACGATGCCCTTGACCGCCCGCAGCCCGCGAGTCCGCCCCGCCCGCAGCCGCCGGGCGCGCCGCACGCGCTGGACGCTCTCGACGAGCTGCGGCGCCACCGTCAGGGCCACCGTGACCGCCGTGCCCACCTCGTACAGCGCTCCGGGGACCGCCTTGAGCAGGCGTTTCGGGTTGGCCAGGGCGTTCGCCGCGCCGACGCAGACGACCATCGTCGCCAGCCGCAGGCCGTCGTAGAACCCGCCGAGCAGCGCCTCCGCCGACGTCGGCCCCAGCAGCGACAACCCGGCGGTCAGCGGGATCCGGGGCAGCGCGAGGAGCACGTGGCCGCCGTCCTCACCGCCGACCAGGATCCGGAACAGCACGCGCGACGCGACGATCAGCGCGCCGACGTACGCGTACAGCCGGAACGCCAGCGCCCACGGCGCGTCACTCCGGCGGTTCGCGACGACGAACCCCGCGACGGCGATGATCAGGCCGAGCAGCAGCGGGTTCGTCGTCCGGCTGGCGGCGACGGCCAGCGAGAGCGCCCAGACCCACCAGGCGCCGGGGTGCAGCGCCCTACTGCCCACGCTGACGCCGGCGCCGCGACGCGACGAACACCCCCGCGCCGGCGAGCAGCAGGAGCACGACGCCACCGATGACGAAGCCCCAGGGGAACTCGACGTCACCGGCCTTCGAAACGTCCGGAGCGGCCGTCGCGGCCTGACGCACCGGCGCGAGCCGAGGCGGCGTCGGCAGGTCGTTCGCCGACTTCGGCCGCGCGAACGCCCAGCCCTCGAAGCCGTTCGGCGTCGGCTTGGACGTCTGCGCGCCCTCCTGGCTCGACTCCCACGCCCCGCCCGCCGACGCGTGCCAGTAGCTCCAGTACGCCGTCGCCGACGGCATCCCCGCGCACGACTCGACGTCCGGCCCCGGCTTGCCGTCGATCCGGCAGGCCACCGCGAGGCCGTACTTCTGTGAACCCGCCACGTCGACGCCGGCCGCCTGCAGGGCCGCGATGCCGTTCGCGGGCGTGCCCGGGGCGCAGCGGATCAGCGGCTGCGGGCCCAGGTCGCCGAAGTCGACGACCACCGTGACGCCGGCACCCTCGGCGCAGGACCCCTCGGTCGCCGACGCGGGGGCGGCGCCGGCGAGGCCGGCTCCCAGCAGTAAGGCGCAGACAGCGGTGAAACGGGCGAAGCGCGCGGCGATCATGCGAGAACCATAACCAGCGGTGGACGCGGTTCCGGCGCGACGAGCGACACACCTAGACTGCCGACCGTGGGACAGCTCATCGCGGACGGACAGCTGCGCGTCGGCCTGATCGGCGCCGGCCCGTGGGCGACGACCATCCACGCGCCCGGCCTGGCGGATCACCCCGGCACGGCATTGACCGCGGTCTGGGCCCGGCGGCCCGAGGCCGCGCAAACGCTTGCGGACGCGCACTGCGCGGCCACCGCGAGCAGCGTCGAGGAGCTGTTCGAGCAGGTGGACGCGGTCGCACTGGCCGTTCCGCCGTCGATCCAGGCCGAGCTGGGCGTGCGCGCGGCCGAAGCCGGGAAGCACCTGATCCTGGAGAAGCCGATCGCCGCCGACCTCGCCGGTGCGCAGCGGCTGGCCGACGCCGTCGCGGCCGCCGACGTCGCCGCACTCGTCGTGCTGACCCTGCGGTACTCGGCGCCGACCCAGGAGTGGCTCGCCGGCCTCGCGCAGGCGGGCGGCTGGGCCGGAGGCGGCGCGCGCTGGCTCTCCGGCGCGCTGCTCGGCGGCCAGTACGCCGCTTCGGAGTGGCGGCAGGACGACGGCGGCGCGTTGTTCGACATCGGCCCGCACGCGCTCGACATGCTGGACGCCGCGCTCGGCCCGATCACCGACGTCGTGGCGGCGCGGCGGAGCCCGGGCGACCTCTGGCACCTGATGCTGGCGCACGAGAACGGCGTGGTCAGCACCGCGACGCTGTCGCTGCGGCTGCCGGTGCAGCCGACCGTCGTCGAGGTCGCCGTCTGGGGACAGCACGGATATCGGACACTCGGCCGCAAACCGGGCTCGGCGCAGGAGTCCTACACCGCGCTGCTGGACGACTTCGCGGCGATGATCGCGAGCGGCACCACGACGCACCCCTGCGACGTCCGCCGTGGCCTGCACCTGCAGAACCTCCTCGAACAGGCCCGTCAGCTCGCCGAGTAGTACACAGGCCCACATCGCGGGTTTACGTTGTGAAGTAAGGCTTCCTCACAAACTCCCCGAATTCATCCACAGGGTTGTCCACAGCTTCTACTGTGGACAGTGCGCCTCCCGACCGAACCACGGAAAGCCAAACGCCGCCACCGGAAAGATCACCGAATAGTGCGGCCCGCTCGAGCTGCCGAGGCGATCTCGTGATGCGAAGGTGATCTTGGGACGGCCATCGCGCACCACGATCTTCAGGGGTTCGAGAGAGGAGGCGCATGGAGCCCTGCTGCGCGCCTTCTGGGGGAGGATTCCGGTTTCGGCCATCGCACTGCCGTACGCGCTGCTCGGCTGGCCACTGCTCGCCGGGCACCGCCGGCGAAGACTTCCCGCCCGTCACGCGACCGCGACAGCCGGCGCCGACAGCGCCGTCTCCCTCATCGCCTTCCTGGTGTTCTGCCTGGTCACGATGCCCGTCGGCACCGCGGGCGACTGCACGCTCGACCTCGTTCCCGGCGCGGACATCGCCGCCGCCTTCAACGACGACGGGTCACTCTGGCAGGTGATCGGCAACGTCCTGCTGCTGGGCCCGCTCGGCGCGTTGCTGCCCTTGCGGGTGCGCCGCCTGCGCGCCCTGCCGCGGCTCGCGCTGGCCGCGTCCGTGCTGGTGGAAGGTACGCAATATCTGATCCACACCGGCCGGGTGACCTCTTCCGACGACGTCCTGCTCAACACGGCGGGCGCGACGCTCGGCGCGGCCCTCAGCGGCCGCGGCCGGCGCGCGCTAGATCCGCCGCCGGCGCCGGTGACCATCCCGGTGCAACGCCGGACGATCTGCGAGGCCCCGGCGCTCCGGCTGCGGGTCCCGCGCTCGGTGTGGGACGCGCGGTACGCGGCCATCGCGCACCAGGAACGCCGATAATCCGTTTGCGGACCGTGCCAGGATGGCCGGGAAGAGCCCGTTCGAGTCAAGGAATGACCGCCTATGCCTGGCGCCGCCCCCGGCGTCGGCCCCCGCTAGGCCCGACGCCCAGCGTTTCGCCCGCATGCCCGTCCGAGGCTGCGGCTCCTTGACGTGCGCTCGAAAGGCTCCAACCCAGCGATGTCTGCCATCCAGACCTATGTCCGCAAGACGGCGCCCCGCGGCCGCACCACCGAGCAGGTCGGCCCCTTCCTGGCCACCTACTCGCCGGGCACGGCCCACCCGATGCTCAACTACGCGATCCCGGACGACGGCGCGCGGCCCACGGCGGCCGAGATCGGCGCCCTGACCGAGGCGTACCGGCGGCGGGACCTGCTCCCGCGGCTCGAGTACTTCACCGACGTCGCTCCCGACCTGGAGAACCTGCTGGTCGAGGCGGGGTACGGGCTCGAACGCCGGGTGCCGCTGATGACCTGTTCCCCGGCCGGCTTCGTCGACCACCCCGCCCCGGACGGTTACGCCGTCCGCGAACCGGAGTCCGACGAGGACTACCGGCGGATGCGCGCGGCGCAGAACCACGCGTACGGCGAACCGGACGAAGGAGTCACCGACCAGGACGTCGAGAAGGCGAAGAAGAGCACGGCCGCCGGGGTCGTGTCCGCGCTCGTCGAGCACCTGGCCACCGGCGAGGTCGTCGGCGGCGGAGCCGCCCTCGAAATCGTCGACGGCACCACGGAGATCGCCGGCATCGGCGTGCTCGACACCCACCGCGGGCGCGGGCTCGCGGGCGCGCTCACGGCGTTCCTCACCCGGGACGCGCACGCCAAGGGCGCCCGCACCGCGTTCCTGACCCCCGGTGACCTGGGGATCGGGCGCATTTACGCCCGCGTCGGCTACCAGCCGGCCGGGGAGTGCGTGCACCTGTCGCTGGCCTAGTCGTCGAAGCGGCCGGAGCGGCCCCGTTTCACGTCGCTCCGGCGCTTCTTCGACGCCAGGCGGCGCTCCTTCGAACCGCGAGACGGCTTCGTGGGGCGCCGCTTCGCGGGCGGCGGCGCCGACGCGTCGCGCAGGAGGTTCGCCAGGCGGCCGCGCGCCGCCTCCCGGTTCTGCAGCTGGGAGCGGTGTTCGCTGGCCGCGATCGTCAGGACGCCGTCGACCAGCCGGGGACCGAGCTCGGCCAGGACCCGGTCACGCAGGTGCTCCGGGATCGACGGCGACGAAGCGACGTCAAAAGACAGCTCGACGCGCGAGTCGGTGGTGTTCACGCCCTGCCCGCCCGGGCCGGACGAGCGTGAAAAGCGCTCGCTCAACTCGGCTCCCGGGATCGTGAACCGAGAGCCGATCACCACGTCCTCGGCTGCCACGTCAACCAGTGTGACAGCCGCGATCAAGTTCGTTTCTAGAAGCGCGGGTGGTCGCCGGAGAGCACGGCGCGCGGGCCGTCGACGTTCTCGGCCGGCTGGACGTCGCCCAGCACCCACGCCGGCAGGTGCCGCGCGGTCAGCATGGCCAGCGCCCGGTCGACGTCTTCGGCGCCGACGATCGCGACCATGCCGACACCCATGTTGAAGGTCTTCTCCAGCTCGGCCCGCTCGACCTTGCCGCGCTGGCCGATCAACGCGAACACCGGCGCCGGGGTCCAGGTGCCGCGCTCGAGCCGGGCGACCAGGCCGCGCGGCATGACGCGGGCCAGGTTCGCCTCCAGGCCACCGCCGGTGATGTGCGCGAACGTCCGGACCTCGGTCTCGGCCGCGAGCGCGAGGCAGTCCTTGGCGTAGATCCGCGTCGGCTCCAGCATCTCCTCGCCGAGGGTGCGGCCGAACTCCTCGACGTGCCCGCCCAGCGGCATCCGCGCGATGTCCAGCAGCACGTGCCGGGCCAGGGAGTAGCCGTTCGAGTGCAGGCCCGACGAACCGAGCGCGAGCACGATGTCGCCCGGGCGGACCTTCTCCGGCGAGAGCAACTGGGACGCCTCGACGACGCCGACGCCGGTGGCCGACATGTCGTAGTCGTGCTCGCCCATCAGGCCGGGGTGCTCGGCGGTCTCCCCGCCCAGCAGCGCGCAGCCGGCCTGGACACAGCCTTCGGCGATGCCGCCGACCAGCGCGGCGATC
The DNA here is from genome assembly GCA_049998055.1 of Amycolatopsis sp. cmx-4-37. Lineage (GTDB taxonomy): Bacteria > Actinomycetota > Actinomycetes > Mycobacteriales > Pseudonocardiaceae > Amycolatopsis. Next base: position 121,874 of record JAEBEK010000025.1, read on the forward strand.
TTCTCCGGGTGCACCTTGCCGACGGCGATGTAGTCCTGCAGGAACAGCGGCTCGGCGCCGGTCACGACGAGGTCGTCGACGACCATGGCGACCAGGTCGATGCCCACCGTGTCGTGCTTGTCCAGCGCCTGCGCGACCGCGATCTTGGTGCCGACGCCGTCGGTCGACGACGCGAGCACCGGCTCCTTCCACTTGTCGAGCCGGAGGGAGAAGAGCCCGGCGAAGCCGCCGACGCCACCCAGGACCTCGGGGCGCGTGGCCCGCGCGGCGTGCGGCTTGAGCAGCTCGACGGCTTGGTCACCGGCGTCGATGCTGACCCCGGCGGCGGCGTACGTGGCGCTCGTGGACTCGCTCACGGTGGAAGGACTCCCTACTGGAAGGAACTGCTAGGGACGCCGGACGGCGTCTTCGGCACCGTACCCGGCCGAGCTGACGGGAGTCGCCGCGCCATTGACCGAGTCGAGGCTTTCGAGCAGGTGCTTCCCGATCAGCGCGTCCTCCGGCAGCGCGATCGGGTACTCCCCGGAGAAGCACGCCGTGCACAGCCGCGACTTCGGCTGTTCCGTCGCCGCGACCAGGCCGTCGAGGGAGATGTAGCCCAGGGAGTCGGCCCCGATCGAGCGCCGGATGCCGTCGAGGTCGACGCCGTTCGCGACCAGCTCGGCCCGCGAGGCGAAGTCGATGCCGTAGAAGCACGGCCAGCGCACGGGCGGCGACGCGATCCGGACGTGCACCTCGAGCGCGCCGGCCTCCCGGAGCATCCGGACGAGCGCGCGCTGGGTGTTGCCGCGGACGATCGAGTCGTCCACCACGACCAGGCGCTTGCCGCGGATGACGTCGCGCAGCGGGTTCAGCTTGAGCCGGATGCCCAGCTGGCGGATGGTCTGCGACGGCTGGATGAACGTGCGCCCGACGTAGGCGTTCTTCACCAGGCCGGTGCCGTAGGGGATGCCGGACCCCTGCGCGTACCCGATCGCGGCCGGCGTGCCGGACTCCGGCACCGGCATGACCAGGTCGGCCTCGACCGGCTGCTCGTGCGCCAGGCGGCGGCCGATGTCGACGCGCGTGGCGTGCACCCCGCGGCCGGCGATCGTGGTGTCGGGGCGGGCGAGGTAGACGTACTCGAAGACGCAGCCCTTGGGGTCCGGGCTCGCGAAGCGGGAGGAGCGCAGGCCCGCCGCGTCGATCGCGATGAGCTCGCCGGGCTCGACCTCGCGGACGAAGGACGCGCCGACGATGTCGAGGCCCGCCGTCTCGCTCGAGACGACCCAGCCGCGCTCGAGCCGGCCGAGCACCAGCGGGTGCACGCCGTGCGGGTCACGCGCCGCGTAAAGCGTGTTCTCGTCGGCGAAGACCAGGCAGAAGGCGCCCTTGAGCGTGGGCAGCAAGTCCATCGCGGCGGCTTCGATGCCCTTGTCGGCGGCGTTCGCCGCGAGCAGCCCGCAGATCAGGTCGGAGTCGCTCGACGAGCCGGTCAGGCCCGCGTGCGGCTTGAGCCCGGCGGCGATGGTGCGCTCGCGCAGCTCGGCCGTGTTGACGAGGTTGCCGTTGTGCGCGAAGGAAAGGCCGCTGCCGGTTTCGGTGGTGCGGAAGATCGGCTGGGCGTTCTCCCAGATGGTCGCGCCGGTGGTCGAGTACCGGCAGTGCCCGACGGCGATGTGCCCCTGCAGCGACTGCAGGATCTGCTCGTCGAACACCTGGCTGACCAGGCCGAGGTCCTTGAAGACGACGATCTGCGAGCCGTCGGAGACGGAGATGCCGGCGGCCTCCTGGCCCCGGTGCTGCAGGGCGTAGAGGCCGTAGTAGGTCAGCTTCGCGACTTCTTCCCCGGGAGCCCAGACGCCGAAGACGCCACACTCCTCACGGGGTTCCGGGTCGGGCTGGTCGGACACGACTTGCGGGTCGGAAACCACCGAGGAGCTCCTGGGAAGACGTGGTCAGGCCGGTTTCAACTGAGGCTTATTCTGCCGTCGGCCGCCGCATGATTTTGCCCTGATCAGCGGCTTGCAGCCGGGGCGCGGCGGCCTGACCAGAATAAGCCTCAGTGTAGACGGTGCGGACATGAGTCAGGCCCCGCCCGACGTGGTACTGACCACTTCGGACAGGGCCTGAAGCCTTCTTGTCTAGCAAGCATCCGGCAGGGAGAGCATCTCCGTGAGCACTTGGGCGCCTTCGCCGCGGCGGCGCCACAGCCAGCGTTCCGGCTCGAAGATGTTCTCTTCGGTGCCGGGCATCCGGGTCGCGACGACGTCGTCCTCGGCGTTGAGCCGGACCACGTCCACCACGTCGTCGTGCACCCGCACACCGACGACGGCGAGGACCTCGCCGCGCTCGTCGGCGGGGTGGACGAACTGGTAGCCACGGGCCACCAGTTCCTGCAGTCCGGTGTCGATGTCGAAGACGGCGGCGACGGCCTCAGCCGAGGACATCGTCGAATTCACCGTCCTTGGCGCCGGCCAGGAAAGCCGCCATCTCCGCACGCGTGTAGACGAGCGCCGGGCCGGTCGGGAACCGCGAGTTGCGCATCGCGATCTCGCCGGAGGTCAGGGGGGCGACTTCGACGCAGTTGCCGACCGAGCCGCTGTAACTCGCCTTGCGCCACTGGGCACCCGCAAGCCGGTCAGCCGGGATGCCGTTCTCGAAACGCTCAGCCATGGTCTCACCTCTCCACGCGGAAGATTCAAGGCGATGCATCTGCATGTGCATTTGCCCGCGTGACGAACGCTAGCACGTGTTCTTGCAGCGGTAAATGCACGTGCAGAATTTTGTGCATAGTTACTCCATCGAGTGAACGTCACCGGATCAATGAGCAGTGGAAACTACGCCGCGTGACCAATATTTGTGCGGCCTGACCAGCGCTTCTAGATCTCTTGACGACGCTTCGAGATCCACTCGCGGCTGCGCTCGGGCGTTGCCGCGTCGACCGCCAGCATGTCCAGTCGCCGACTGTACTTTTCGATCTCTTCGCGCTTCTCGACGTAGTGCGCGCCGGTGAGGTACTCGATGTAAGCGATGTTGGGCAGCTCCGGCTCGCCGAACCGCAACAGCGAAAACGCGTGTTCCGCGGACAGCCCGCTGCGCTCGTACGGCAGGATCTGCACGGACACGTTCGGCAGCGCACTCATCTCGAGCAGGTACTCCAGCTGCGCCTTGAGCACCCGCGCTCCGCCGATGGGCCGGTGCAGCACGGACTCGTCGAGCACCATCCAGACGCGCGGCGCGTCCGGCCTGCTGAACATCTTCTGCCGCCGCATCCGCAGGGCGACCAGCTGGTCGACGGCCTCGTTCGCCATCTCCGAGCGGCCGTGGCTGAAGATCGCCCGGGCGTACGGCTCGATCTGCAGCAGCCCGGAGACGTACAGCGGCTCCCAGATCTGGATTCGAGCGGCCGCCTCTTCCAGGCCGACCAGGTCGGTGAACCAGTTCGGCATGGTGTCGCCGAAGCGCCGCCACCAGCCCGGCTCGTTCGACTGCTTGACCATGTCGAGGAAGCTCTGCCGCTCGCCGTCGTCCTCGACGCCGTACATCGTCAGCAGGTCGGTGACGTCGCGTTCCTTGAAGCCGACCCGGCCCAGTTCCAGGCGGCTGATCTTCGATTCGGACCCGCGGATGTTGTACCCGGCCTGCTGGCGGGTGATGCCGGCCTCTTCGCGGAGTCGGCGAAGCTGCGAGCCCAGGATCATCCGGCGCGCCGTGGGGCCGATGTTCTGTTCACCTGCGGACGCGTTCACCGCGTTCATTCCCGGACCTTCCGCGCTCACGTCACCAGGGGGTTCTAGCCCGACTACCGAAAGTACACGTTGGGCCGTCCTGCGCAAAGAGGTGACCCGGTTTACCGCATGCGTGTGTCGTCCTACTCTACGTAGAGTACGAGACTTTCGACACAGAACTTGCGAGGTTCACCATGCCCGACGCCGCGACCCGGACCGAACGAGTTCCCGTGGGGGTCGACCCGACCCGAGCGAGCATCGCGCGCGTGTACGACGCCTTCCTGCTCGGGAAGGACAACTACGAGATCGACCGGGAGGTCCTGCACAAGGTGCAGCAGGCCGCCCCGGAGGCCCAGGACCTCGCGTTCGAAAACCGCGGCTTCCTCATCCGCGTCTGCCGCTTCCTCGCCGGCCAGACCGGGATCACCCAGTTCCTGGACCTCGGCTCCGGCCTGCCGACGGCGGAGAACACCCACCAGGTCGTCCAGCGGATCAACCCGGAGACCAAGGTCGTCTACGTCGACAACGACCCGGTGGTCCTCGCGCACGGCCGCGCGCTGCTCGAAGAGAACGAGCACACCCACTTCGTCGCCGAGGACATCTTCGAGCCGCAGCGGATCCTCGAGAACGAGGTCGTCCGCGAGCACATCGACTTCACGCAGCCGCTCGTGCTGCTGCAGATGGGCACGCTGCACCACTTCAAGGGCGACCACGACCGGCCGGCCCAGATCATGCGGGAGTACGTCGACGCGCTGCCGTCCGGCTCCTTCGTCGGGCTCAGCCACTTCTCCGACCCCGAGAACGAGGACTCCGAGACGGCGCGCCGCATGGAGGACTTCTTCCTGCACAGCCCGATGGGGTCCGGCACGTTCCGGACGCAGAAGGAGATCGAGGCGCTGTTCCCCGGCCTCGAAATGGTCGATCCCGGCGTGACGCTGTGCGCCGACTGGTGGCCGGACGGCCCGCGGCTCAAGGAGCTCAACGTCGCGCAGCGCACCATTTCCGGCGGCGTCGGCCGCAAGCCGTAGCTCCGCGCGCCCCCGCGTTCGTCAGAGGCGGACGAGGGGCAGCCAGTGGGAAAGGTCGGCCCGGGTGCCCGAAGCGGACACCCGGCCGTCCGCCACCGCCGTGGTCCAGTCCAGCCGGCCGGTGGCCAGTTCGAGCCACGTGCGCGGGTCCGTCTCGATCACGTTCGGCGGCGTGCCGCGGGTGTGCCGCGGGCCGTCCACGCACTGCACCGCCGCGAACGGCGGCACGCGGACCTCGACCGTGCGGCCTGGCGCGTCGGCCGCGAGCGCGCGCAGGCTGAGCCGGACCGCGGCGGCCAGCTCCGGGCGCGCCGGATCGGGCGCGTCGCCTTGCAGCCACGCGGAAATCGCCAGCACCGCCGCACGTAACTGTCCGGGGTCGACCGAACGCGAAGAGGCCATGGGCAAACAGTAGAGTGGCGCACCAAGAGTTTTCAGGCACACCCGAGAACGTGGGGATGTAGATGGCGCAGCGGGACGAGGCGGATCGGATGGTTTCGCAGCAGCCCACCGGAAGCGGGCCCGATCGCCCGGGCAAGCACAGCAAGCACAACCGCGCCGCGCGGCGCGGCGGCCAGCAGGCCCGGCGCTCCGGCAAGCACGGCACGCCCGAGATCACCGCGGAGATGCGCGCGAACGCCCGCGCCAACCCCGACAGCTGGCTCTACGTCATCGACGAGGCCTTCGACCCGAACGGCCCGGTGCCGTCCTGGGCGGTCGTCGGCGCCTACCCGGTGAACGGCGCGGGCGACGTCGTCGCCGACTTCCACCCGAACGACCGCTACCGGCCCTCGCCCAAGGCGCTCGGCTTCCCGGAGCCGTCGAACGACCTCGAGCAGCTGCTGCAGCTCGTCCGGACCGAGCACCGGCCGCCGTCGGACCTGCCGAAGGTCGTCCTCGACTCGACGCTGTTCGTCTACGCGATGTCGCCGGTGCAGCGCACCGTGATCGGCTTCCACAACACCGACGGCCGGGTCATGGTGCCCGCCTACACGCGCAAGGCGCTGGTGCCGCGCGAGTGGCCGCACGCCCGCGCCGTGGTCGGCCGCGACATCGCCGGTCTGCTCGGCGGCCACCCCGTCGCGATCAACCCGCACGACCTGATCACGGCCGTCGTCCCGGCCGAGCACCTGCTGAAGGCGCTGGCCGACGAACGCGGCTGACCTGCGGTTTTAACCCCATCGAGTGACCACCCGAGTCGCCGATCCGGCGGCTCGGGTGCATGGTGAGACTGGAAAAGACTCACGAGACCGGTGGGGAGCATGAGGGTGAAACTTCGTTCGCTGCTGCCCTTCGCCGCCGCCGTTCTGCTCGCCGCCGGACCGGCGCCGGCGACGGCCGCCGACACCTACTCGGGGGCCGAAGACCACTACGCCGGTTCGCAGATCGCCAAGGTCGAAGGCGTCGACGCGGTGCCCGGCGTGGAATACGCGACCGACGACCAAAAGCTCGGCCACGACGTCAGCGGCCACCAGGGCCCGGTCGACTGGTCCGGCGCGGCGCGGACGGGCGCGAAGTTCGTCTACGTCAAGGCGACCGAGGGCACCGGGTTCGTCAACCCGCAGTTCGCCCAGCAGTACAACGGCTCCTACGGCGTGGGCCTGATCCGCGGCGCGTACCACTTCGCCCGGCCGGACATCTCCGACGGCGCTTCGCAGGCGCGGTACTTCCTCGCCCACGGCGGCGGCTGGTCGGCCGACGGCCGGACCCTGCCCGGCGCGCTCGACGCGGAGTACAACCCGTACGGCGAAACCTGTTACGGCAAGGACGCCGCGGGCATGGTCGCCTGGATCCACGGCTTCTCCGACACCTACCACGCCGCGACCGGCCGCTACCCGACCATCTACACGTCGACGAGCTGGTGGAAGCGCTGCACCGCGAACAACGGCGGCTTCAGCGGGAATCCCTTGTGGATCGCCCGCTACAACACCTTCATCGGGGAGCTGCCGGCCAGCTGGACCATCCACACCATCTGGCAGTTCGCCGACAAGGTTCCCTGCCCGGCGACCAGAACTGGTTCAACGGCCCGGCCGACCGGCTGCGGGCCCTCGCGCTGGGCTGACCGGCTTCACGAATTATAGGTGTTAACTGGTAACCGGTTGACGATCGTCTTCCCGGGAAAATCACCCACACGTATACCCAATTTCACGGAACTGAGTGACAAACCGCCACCTGGTCCGCACAATCGTGCACGGGCGGCTACCTGCAGTAAGCCGTCCTCAGCGAGGGTATCTGTGAAGGGATTCAACGATGTCCACTTCCCGAAGAGGGCGGTTCTTCGCCGCCCTGGTCGTCCCGGCCACGCTGCTCCTGCTCGGCAGCACGGCCCAGGCGACGACCTTCTCCCCCGAAGTCGACCCCGTGGCCGCGATCAACGCGGACATCGCACAGCACGACCACGAACTGGGGTCGCAGATCCGGCGCGTCGAGGGCGACCAGTCGACCCCCGACACGCAGAAGGCGGCGCAGCAGCCGCAGCCCGGCCAAGCCATCCCGGGGCAGGTGCTGGCCACTGTGGCCGGCATGGACGTCGCCGGTTACCAGGGCAACGTCGACTGGGCGAACTGGTGGAACCAGGGCAAGCGGTTCGTCTGGACCAAAGCCACGGAGAGCACCAGCTACACGAACCCGTACTTCGCGCAGCAGTACACCGGCTCCTACAACCAGGGCTTCATCCGCGGCGCGTACCACTTCGCCACCCCGAACACGGCGAGCGGCGCGGCCCAGGCGAACTACTTCCTCGCCCACGGCGGCGGCTGGTCGAAGGACGGCAAGACGCTGCCCGGCGCCTTGGACATGGAGTACAACCCGTACGGCGCGACCTGCTACGGGCTGAGCAAGGCGGCGATGACGTCGTGGATCCTCGACTTCCACGACACCTACCACGCCAAGACCGGCCGCTGGCCGGTGATCTACACGTCCCAGAGCTGGTGGAACCAGTGCGTCAACGCCGACTTCTCCAGCACGGCCCCGCTGTGGGTCGCGCGGTACTCGTCGTCGGCCGGCGCGCTGCCCTACAACTGGGGCTTCTACACCGTCTGGCAGTACACCTCGAGCCCGCTGGACCAGGACACCTTCAACGGTGCCTACGACCGGCTCCAGGCCCTCGCCAACGGCTGATCCACACCCCCGGCTCCCGGATCGTGACGACTGTGACAACCGCGGCTCCGCCCCGGGGCCGGGGGCTCCGCCACCCGGAACCCCCGAAACGCAGTTTCGCGTCGCCGCGCCCGGGAGCCGGTTTCATGCCGTACCGTCCGAGCTTGCAGAATGCTGCTCACCACGTCCTGGGGGAACCGCACAGGCCTTGCGGACGTCGGAAGCGCACGAACACCCAGCGCCCGGAAGGCACGAAAGATGACGTACCCGCCTCAGCCGGGCCAGCCCGGCCAGCCCGACCCGTACGGCCAGCAGCCGCAGTCCGGCGGCTTCCAGCAGCCGTACCCGCAGCAGGGTGGGTGGGACCCCAACCAGCAGCAACAGCCTTACCCGACGCAGCAGTACCCGCAGGGCTGGGACCCGAACCAGCAGCAGGGCTACCCGGCGAACCCGCAGCCGCAGTGGGGTGACCCGAACGCCCAGCAGCAGCAGGCGTGGGGCGACCCGAACGCGCAGCAGCAGTCCGCGTGGGCGGACCCGAACGCGCAGCAGTACGGCCAGCAGGCCTGGGACCCGAACCAGGGCGGCCAGATGGCGGGCTGGGACCAGTCCGGGGGCTACGGCCAGGGCTTCGGTGGGCCGCCGGCGCCGCCGAAGCAGGGCAAGACCGGGCTGTGGATCACCATCGGCGCCGTGGTCGTCCTGCTCGTCGCCGTCGGGATCACCGGTTTCGTCGCGCCCGGCTTCTTCCTGTCCAAGGACGACAACACCGCGGCCCCGCCGGCGACGAGCACGTCGGCCAAGCCTTCGACGCCGAAGACGACCCCGCGCAAGTCGACCACGCCGACCACGAAGCCGTCGTCGCCGAGCGGTTCGGGCGCCGACGCCAAGGTCGTGCTGCAGGGCTTCATCGACAAGCTGAACGCGGGCGACACCCCCGGCGCGCTCGCGCTGGGCTGCTCGGACTCCAAGGACCTGCTCGACTCGTGGCTCAAGACGTTCCTCAAGCCGCCGCTGCAGCTGACGCTCGGCGATGTGCCGGACGACGAGTTCCTCGTCGAGGGCCAGGTCACCGGGACGTCCGCGGGCAAGAACGTCAAGGGCACGCTGAGCGCGACGAACTTCGACGACAAGGGCTTCTGCGTCAGCACGATGCTGGTGTCCTGACCCGGTGAAGCTGTGGCGATCGCCGCTGGCGTGGACGTTCTTCGCGTCGGCGGTGCTGCTGGTCGGGGTCGGCGGCTGGCTGCTGGCCGACCCCGCCACCAGCCGCAGTGACGCGCTGAAGACCGGCGGCCTCGCCGGCGGCGCGATCGTGGCGCTGTACGCGCTGTGGCTGAACGACCGGCGCCGCCGGGTCGAGGAACGCCGTCAGGACGTCGAGCGGCAGCGGCACGAGCTCGAGTCGCAGCGCGCGGAGCTGGACCGCGAACGGGTGGCCGACGAGCGGTTCGCGAAGTCCGTCGAGCTGCTCGGGCACGCGGCCGACCAGGTGCGCGTGGGCGCGATGCACGCGCTGGCGGGGCTGGCGCGAAGCCGGCCGGAGTACACGCAGACGGTGCTGGACGTGCTGTGCTCGTACCTGCGGCGGCCCTTCGACGTCGAACGGTCCGTCGAGCCGAAACCGGATCCTGATCCGGCTCCCGATCCGGAACGGGAGCGCGAGCTCACGGTCCGGCTCACGGCGCAGCGGCTGCTCTCCGACCTGCTGCCCGCACGGGACGCCGAAGGCCCGGCGTACGACCTGGACCTGACCAGCGCGGCGCTGGAGTACTTCGACCTCTCGGGCAAGCTGGTCGGGGGCCTCCTGCTGCGGTACGCGTCCTTGCGCAGCAGCACGAACCTCGGCGACTGCCGCTTCAAGGGCCGGGTGTACTTCACCGCGGCGGGCACCGGAACGAGCCGTCTGGTCGGCTACTTCCGTTGCCGCGGAACGGTTTTCGAAAGCCATGCTTGGTTCAGCGGAACGACCTTTGCCGAGGGCGTGGAATTCACGGATACGACGTTCGCCGGGAAGACGACGTTCAAGGACGCGACGTTCGCGAAAAATGCGGACTTCTCCGGGGCCGTCGTCGCCCAGGAGCTCGACCTGCGGCGAACTTCCTTCGGCGGGCAGACCGACTTGCGGTTCGCTTCGCTGCCGGAGTCGGTTTCGCTGTACAACACGCGAGTGCGGCCCGAAAAGGACGTTCAGCTGCCGGCCGGCTGGGAGCTGGAAGAACTGCGTGACGGCGACGCCCGCATCGTCTCGAAGGTGGGCAAGTGAGGCGCTTCTCGCCGTTGGCCGCGGCATTCCTGGTCAGCGCGGCCGTGTTCGCCGGGGTGCTGGTGTGGCTGCTCGCCGACCGCGGGACCAGCCGGGGTGACGCGCTCAAGACGGCCGGCCTGGCCGGCGGGGCGGTCGCGGCGCTGTACGGCCTGTGGCTGAACGACCGGCGCCGGCGGGTCGAGGAGGACCGGCACGAGCTGGAACGCAGCCGGATCTCCGACGAGCGGTTCGCGAAGTCGGTCGAACTGCTCGGGCACCAGGCCGACCAGGTCCGGGTCGGGGCTGTGCACGCGCTGGCCGGGCTCGCGCGGACGCGGCCCGAGACGTACACGCAGACCGTGCTCGACGTGCTGTGCGCCTACTTGCGCATGCCGTTCGCCCACGAGAGCTTCGACGCTTCCGTCGAAGGATCGGCCGAGGCGGACCGGGAGCGACAGGTCCGGCGCACGGCCCAGCAGGTGCTCCGGTCGTTGCTGCCGGACACCGGCACCCCGGACGCGCCGGAGTACGCGCTCGACCTCACCGGGGCCCGCCTCGATCGGTTCAACCTCAGCCACAAGCGAATCGCCTGGCTCGGCGCGCAGCGAACGGAGATCATCAACGGCGCGTCGTTCACCGGCACGTCGTTCCGCGGATCGGCGTTCTTCACCGGAGCGAGCGTGCACGGGCCGGTGGAGTTCGCCGGGACGAAGTTCGGCGCGGGAACCGGGTTCCGCGACTTCACGGCGCACGACGAGGTGACCTTCACCGATGTCGATTTCGCGATAGCGCCGGACTTCGCGCAAGCGAACTTTCCAGCCGGGACCGAACTGCCCTGAGCAGCCCCCGCCCTTCCCTGGCAGGGCTCCGGCAAAGTCTTTTGGCCTGGATGCAGGGTGGGCACGGCCCTCGTTGATCATGTGATTGTCTAGGTCCCAGGATCGTGTGAGAGAGCCGTGCCCGCTGCGCAATCGCGCCTGATCCCTGTCGTAGGTGATCGCCTGACCCCAAAGCCGCATTTCTGCCGGCGCCCGGTCGCGGTTGGGGTTTCGAGCGACCCAATGTGGCGTCGGGTGCGTGGCCGCCGCGGACAACACGCAACCCACCATGCCCGGCGCCCGGCGCAAGAGGTGGTGAACGAGTCGTTCACCACGTCGGACGCCGGGGCC
>JAEBEK010000026.1:0-131016 GCA_049998055.1 Amycolatopsis sp. cmx-4-37
CGAGACCGAACGCCGTGACGCCTTTCCGGGCTGGTTGCACACCTACAATCACCACCGCGGCCACACCGCACTCGCTGGCAAGCCACCCGCCAGCCGCGTCCCCAACCTCACGGGGCAATACACCTAGGCGAGCACTTCGACGTCCTTCGTCACGACTGTCTCCGGGGCCGGTCCGACGGCATGAGGCGAAGGATCGGGGCGGGCGACGGCGCGTCGTGCTCGACGGTGCCGGCGTCGGCCGCCCAGTTCGCGGCGACCTTCCGGATGTCGTCGACGCGGGCGTTGAACCTCGCCCGCCGGGCCGGGGTGAGGCGGTACGACGGGAGTTCCTCGTCCGCGCCGTCGCCCGCGAGGTCGGTGTAGCGGCCGGGGCCGTCCGGTGCGGCGAAAGCCCCGGCGAACCCGTCCACCCACTCGTCGAGGCCGCGCACGGACGAGCGCAGGCGGATCCACTGCTGGTTGCGCCAGCCTTCGGCGGCCACGACCCCGGGCTCGTTCCCGGCGAACCGGCGGACCAGCTTCCCGGCGGCCCCGCGCCCGCGGTCGCTCAGCGCCTTGACCGCGTCGACGTCCATGGTGAGGTTGAGCCCGCCCTCCTTGCCGTCGTGCCAGACCGTGGCCACCCGGTCGCGGTAGCCGGGCATGACGAGCAGCGACTCGTCGAACCAGGACCGCGCGGACGCGAGGATCGCACCGGCGAAGCCGCCGATGGCGGCGAACCCGTCGGGGGCGAAGACGGTCGACCGCCGGTGCAGGCCACCCTGGTTGGACGTCGGGAGCAGGGAGTTCTTCGCCTCGTCGCGGGACTTCTCGCGGCCGGGCGGGAACGGGGTGAGGTCGATGGCGAAGGTCGGCCACCGGGGGATCGAGCGGTCGAAGAAGTGCACCGGCAGGTTGTTGCAGATGCCGCCGTCGGAGAACCAGTTGACGTCGAAGGCCGCGTGCGCCGCGTCGGCGTCCCGGCGGGTGTGGTCGATCGCGTGCAGCGGGATCGCGCTGATCAGGAACGGGAAGCTCAGGCTCATCCGCGTCGCCACCACGACGGGCAGGTCGGCCGCGGCGGGCAGCGGGCACAGCGGCCGGGCGTGCTCGCGCGGCGGTTCCGACGGCTCGGGCGGGTGCTCGACCATCCAGTCGACCACCCGCGCCGGGAACAGGGTGCGGAAGACGGCCGGGTCGAAGTACCAGGTGCGCTCCGCCCAGGGCAGGGCGACGGGCTGGCGGCGGTTGAGGTTCGTCGTCATCATCCGCAGGGCGCAGCCGGCGGCTTCGAGGTCGCCGAAGGTCAACGGATCGTCGTCCGGGCCGCGTCCGGCGAGGTCCTGCAGCAGGCCGTGCAGCCAGGGGGTCAGCGCGGGCGCGTCCCGGTGGGCGCCGGGCCCGGGCATGCCCGGGCACAGTCCGAACCCCTGCCCGGCGAGGTCGCGGACCCGCAGGGCCGCGCCGGTGAGCCCACCCACCGGCGCCCCGATGAGCGCGAGGAGCGCGCCGGTCACGATCGCGGTCACGTCCGAACCCGCGAGGCCGAGTCCGAGGACCAGCGCTCCCGGCAGTACCCCGGACAACGCGCCCAGAGGGAACCGGAGGACGGCGACCACCACCGGTTTGCCCCACCGCCGGCGACCCAGCGCGCTGGTCAGGAGCGCGAACAGGCCGGCGGTGGCTTTCGTCGGCTGGAACAGGCGGAACAGCGTCGACTCACCCCGGCGCGACGTCCGGCCGAGGTCCTGCGGCAGCTGCTCGAGCTTCTCGAAACCGCCGGACGCCCGGCCGAACTCCGCCGCGGCCGCCGCGGCGGCGGCGATCGCGCCGGCCGAGGCGCCTCCGACGGAACGAAGGCGGTAGGTGGTGGCCAGCTCGCAGATCGCGCCCGGGTAGATCACCCCGCTGGTGACCCCGCCCTTCATGATCAGGTCGCAGTCGAGCGGCGGGTTCGGCGGATACTTCGACACATCACACCTCCGGGTGCGCCGGCGGGGCACTACGCGGAGATAGGAGTCGGCCGGCGCGCCCCGGATGTTTCACCGGCGGCGGCCGGGCTCAGAGGTCGAGGACGCCCGCCGCGTTGTCGTTCCACTGGTCGACCCGGCGGATGTACTCGTAGAGCGCGCGGCTGCCCCGCACCCAGCGCCCCTGATCGGCGATCGCGAGGTCGTCGGCGCCGGCCCGGCGGGCCTCGGTGGCGAACCCGGAGCGCAGCGAGTGCCCGGTCACCGGGTACGGCAGGCCCGCGCGGACGCCGGCCCGGGTGAGGATCTGGTTGACGCCGGTCGTGCTCAGCGCGGGTTCGCCGACGTTGCCGTGCCGGTCTACGCGGCGGAACGCGGGTCCCTCGGCGATCCCGGCGCCCGACCGCCACGCGTGCCACGCCCGCACCGGGTCGGTGTCGGGGTTCTCGCGCCGCGGGACGACCATGTCGCCGGTGCTCTTGCCGTGCCGCACGGTCACCGCCAGCCCCCGGTCGTCGACCGGCTCGACGTCGGTGACCAGCAGGTTCGCCAGGTCGGAGCACCGGGCGGCGATGGGAAAGCCGATCAGGAGCATCGCGCGATCGCGGGCGCCGGCGAGGGTGTCCGGGCAGGCCCGTGACATCGCCCGCAGGTCGGTGAGCGTGACCATGGTGGCCTTGCCGCGGCCGCGCTGGATCCCCTCCCGCGCCAGCCGCTGCCGGTACCCCTTCAACGCGCGCCACGCGGCCCGGCTCGCTTCGGGATCGACGACGACCTTGTGGTGGCGCAGCCCGGCGAGCGCGCCGGTGAGCCGCCGTTCGATCGTCGACGGCGCCGCCGGCGCGCCCCGTTCGGGCACCTCCGGCACGACGCGTTCGTCCGGACGCAGCGTGCGGCCGCGTTCGAGCCAGACGACGAACCCGGTCAGCGCGCCGATCGACGCCGACAGCGGCGGGATCCCGGCTTCGGCGGTGTAGTCCTGCCACACCTGCCAGTCCTGGGCGTAGGCCTTGAGCGTGTTCGGCGGCCGCTGCCCGTCGACGTGCCGCGCGGCGGCTTCGTCGAGCAGGGCGAGCCGGTCCTGGGGGCTCGCGGCGGCGAGGACGGCGTCGGTCACCGGTTCGAGCTCGGGCACGCGGCGAAGATTACGGGATCATTCCCCGGGGACGCTGTCGATCCGGCCGGGCGCCGTTCGTGTCAGCGGTGAAAGCACCGACCGAGGGAGCCGACGTGAAGCAGTACCTGCTCAGCATCTACCAGCCCGACGGACCCACCCCGCCGCCCGAGGTGCTCGACGGCGTCGTGAAGAAGCTCGATGCCCTCAACGCCGATCTCAAGGCGGCCGGGGCCTGGGTGTTCGCCGGCGGCCTGCACCCGCCCTCCAGCGCCACCGTGCTGCGGGCCGCCGACGGCGACCCGCTCATCACCGACGGCCCCTTCGCCGAAGGCAAGGAACACCTCGGCGGGTTCACGATCATCACCGCGCCCGACCTCGACGCGGCGCTCGCCTGGGGCAGCCGGCTCGCCGACGCCGTCGCGCCGCTGCCGGTCGAGGTGCGGCCGTTCGCCGGATGAGCGTCGAGGACGTCTTCACCGCGGAGTACGGCCGTGCGGTGTCGGTGCTCGTGCGGGTGTTCGGGAGCATCGACCTCGCCGAGGAAGCCGTCCAGGACGCGTTCGCCGAGGCGGTCCGGCGGTGGCCCGGCGCCGGGGTGCCGCCGAGCCCGGCGGGCTGGATCATCACCACCGCCCGCAACCGGGCCATCGACCGCCTGCGCCGGGAAGCCGCCCGGGAGGACAAGCACGCCCAGGCCGCCCTGCTGCAGGCCGCTCTTTCGCAGGACACCGCCGAGCCCGCCGAGGAGGGCGCCGTGCCCGACGAACGGCTCCGGCTGATCTTCACCTGCTGCCACCCGGCGCTGGCCAGTCCGACCCAGGTCGCGCTGACCCTGCGGCTGCTCGGCGGTCTGACCACCGCGGAGATCGCCGGCGCGTTCCTGGTGGCCGAGCCGGCCATGGCCCAGCGGATCGTCCGGGCGAAGAACAAGATCCGCGACGCGGGCATCCCGTACCGCGTCCCCCAGGACGCGGACCTGCCGGCGCGGCTGTCCGCGGTGCTGGGCGTGCTGTACCTGATCTTCACCGAGGGCTACACGGCGAGCGCGGGGGAGGACCTGGTCCGCGACGACCTGTGCCGCGAGGCGACCCGGCTCGCCCGCGTCCTGGCCGGGCTGATGCCCGACGAGCCGGAGGTGTGGGGCCTGCTGGCGCTGATGCTGCTGATCGACGCGCGTCGCGCGACCCGCACGGGCGCTGACGGCTCGGTGGTGCTGCTGGCCGACCAGGACCCCGCCCGGTGGGACGCGGATCTGGTCGCCGAGGGCCAGGAGATCGTCCGCCGCTGCCTGCGCCGCAACCAGCCGGGCCCGTACCAGATCCAGGCGGCGATCCAGGCCGTCCACAGCGACGCGCCCACGGACTGGTCCCAGGTCAAGGCGCTCTACGACCAGCTGCTGGCCGTGACGCCGACGCCGGTGGTGGCGCTGAACCGGGCGGTGGCGGTCGCCGAGGTCGACGGTCCGGCGGCGGCGTTGGCCCTGGTCGAGGAGCTGGAGCTGGCGCGGTTCCCGCTGTTCCACGCGATCCGCGCGGACCTCCTGGACCGGGTCGGCCGTTGCGGGGAAGCGGTGTCGGCGTACACGGCGGCGATCGAGCTGACCCACAATTCGGCCGAGCGGGCCCTCCTGGAACGGAAGCGAGCCACAGCGTCAACCCGCGGTTGACATCCAGGGGTTCCTAGTTTTCGAGGCCCTCGAAACGCCCTTCGTCGCACCGCAGGTCTTCCAGGGTGTTCTGGATTTGGATATGTGACCTTATCCGAACTCAAGTGGCCGGTGAACTAACTTCTGATTTTGAACAGCTGCTTTTAGTTCTAATCAGAAGATTTGGTAGACTTTCGATCATGACGGAAGATGCAGGTCAGGCCCGGATTTGCGAGTACCGGCGTTGTGGCGCGCCGCTGCCGCCGGCGGTCGGGCGGGGGAGCCGGGCTCGGTTCTGCCAGGACGGGAAGACCTGGGGGCGGCGGAACCTCAACTGCCGCGACGCCGAAGCCGTCCTGTCGGACGCCGAGTCGCTGCGGGAGAGCGACACCGAGCTGGACGACACCGCCGTCACCGCGCTCGCCGGCCAGGTCGACCGGGTGCTCGAACCCGCGCGGGGGCTCGTCGAGACGCTCACGACCCTGCGCCACCAGCTGGAAGCCACCACCGCCGCCGCCCTCGCCGAACGGGACGCGGCCCTGCTCGCGGCCGACGACCACCGCCGTCAGCGTGGGCTCGCCGACGCCGAAGCCGCGCAGGCCCGGGAAGCCGCCGAGGACGCCGCTCAGCTAGCGACGGCCGCCGAGAAGGAGGCAGCCGCCGCGCGGAGGGAACGGGACGAGAGCAGCGCCGCCCACCGGGCCGCCGTGCAGGAACAGCAACGCGCCGAAGGGCAGCTGGCCGCCGTGCGGGACGAGCTCGGGCGGGTCGCCGAGCGAGCGGATGCCACCGCCGCCCTGGCCGGCGAGCGCGCCGCGGTGATCGCCACCCTGACCGCCGAACTCGCGGCCGCACGGGAAGCTCTCGACGAAGAACGCGGCCGCAGCCAGGCCGCCACCTCCCGTGCCGAAGCGGCGGAGGCTCGCGTCGAGACGACGACCCGGCACCTCGACGCGGCCGAATCGCGCGCCGAGGCCGCCGCCGAACGGCTCGCCGTGGCCGAGACCCGCGCCGACGCGGCCCGCGAAGAGCTGTCCAAGGCAGCAACTGCCCACCAAGCCGCCCTGGCCCAGGCGCACGATGACGCCGAGCGCCGGCGGGCCGCGTTCGATGAGCGGCTCGCCGAGGCGCAGGCCGCCCACGAGCAGACCGTCCGGTCGATGCACGAGACCACCACGAACCTCGGCGCCGAACTTCACTCCCACGCCGGCCGGGCCGACAACGCCGAGCGCGCGCTGACCAGGGCGCTCGCCGTCCTGCGAGGGCTTCCGAGCGCCGAATTGCCCGAAGACGTCGTGGCGATGCTCAAGTAGTTACTTGACTATCTCGGCCCGCCGCGCATACTTAAGCACATGCTTGACCATGAGCTGGACCTGGTGTTCCGCGCCTTGGGCGACCGGACGCGGCGGGCGCTGGTGGAGCGGCTCGTGCGAGGGCCGGCGTCGGTCAGTGAGCTCGCCGAGCCCCTGACCATGTCGCTCGCCGCCGTCGTGCAGCACCTGCAGGTGCTCGAATCCGCCGGGATCGTCCGGTCCGAGAAGGTCGGCCGTGTGCGCACCTGCCGGATCGAACCGGCGCTGCTGCGCGCCGGCGAGCACTGGCTGGGCCGGCAGCGCACCACGTGGGAAAGCAAGCTCGACCGGCTCGGCGACTTCCTGGTCGAACCGCCCGAACCCTCCGAAGGGAGCACGACATGACCGTCAAGCACGCCACCTTCACCCTCGAACGCACCTACCCCGTCCCGCCGGCGCGGGTGTTCGCCGCGTGGGCGGACCCGGCCGCCAAGACCCGGTGGTTCGTCCCCGACGGGACCCACGAGCTGGACTTCCGCGTCGGCGGCCGCGAGACCGTCGACGCCGCGGGCCCGGACGGCACGCCGTTGTCGGTCCTCTCGATCTACCACGACATCGTGCCGGAGCAGCGGATCGTCTACTCCACGACGCTGAGCGGCGGCAAGACGCTCGCCACGGTGTCGATCACGACGGTGGAGCTGATCGGCGAAGGCGACGGCACGCGCCTGGTCCTGACCGAGCAGGACACCCTCCTCGACGACGCCGAGCGGCCGGAGTGGCGCGAGCAGGGCACCGGCGAGTGGCTGGACCGGCTGGGCGAAGCGCTCCGCTGACTCCCTGGTCGACCGGCGGATCGTTCACGCCGTCCGGTACCGCTGCGGGCTGACTCCGAACTCGCGCTTGAAGGCCGCGCTGAGGGCGAACGCGCTGCCGTAGCCGACCTGGTGGGCGACCGCCCCGATCGTGGCGTCCGGTTGCTGGCGCAGCAGGTCCGCGGCGAGCGCGAGCCGCCAGCCGGCGAGGTAGGCCATCGGCGTCTCGCCGACCGTCGTGGCGAAGCGGCGGGCCAGTGCGGCCCGGGAGACACCGGTGCCGGCCGCGAGCTTGGCGACCGTCCACGGCTCGGCGGGCTGGTGCTGCAGCAGCCGCAGTGCCTGCCCGACGACCGGGTCGTCGTGGGCGCGGTACCAGGCGGGCGCGGTGGTGTCGGGGCGATCGAACCACGCGCGCAGCGCGGCGATCAGCAAGACGTCGAGCAGCCGGTCGAGGACGGCTTCCTGCCCCGGCACGTCCCGGCCGATTTCCCCGGCGAGCAACCCGACCAGCGGCGTCGGCCAGTCGGCCGCGCGCAGGACGATCAGCGCCGGCAGCGCGGCCAGGAGCTTCTTGCTGATTTCGCCTGCCATGCCGTAGGTGCCGGTGAGCAGCACGACCGGGCCGCCGGTGCCCCAGGTGCGGACGCCGAGGTCGACGTAGTCGGTGAGGTGCCCGCCGTCGGGGGTGCGGCACTCCTGGCCGGGCAGGATCAGCGCCTGCGGCGGCGTCGAAGGGTGGTCGGCGACCAGGTACGGGTCCGGGCCGCGGGCGATCGCGACGTCGCCTTCGCCGAGCAGGACGCTCTCGCCGCTGTCGGGCACGATCCACGCTTCGCCGCGCACGACCGACACGACGGTCAGCGGTGCTTCGTCCTCGATGCGCAGGGACCACGGCGGGGTGAGCACCGAGCGCAGCAGGAACGCGCCGTGGGCGCGCGGGCCGTCGAGGAGCGCGGCGAGCGGGTCCATGCCGAGAAGTGTAGACGCCGAAACATGCGATCGAGGCTGTGAACTATGGAGAGTCTCATCGAGGGCCGGTTGACTCACTGTCATGACAACGAACTTCCTGGTGGTGGGCGGCCGCAACGAGTCGGTGACCCACGACGTCGAGCGGGTGGTGGGGCGCCCGGCCACGGACTTCGCCGGCTTCGCGCGGGACGCGGCGGCGACCGGGGTCTGGGCGCGGTGAAGGGGAAGGAGCGACCGATGTCCACTGTGGTGCTGGTGGCCGCGCTGATCGCGGCCGGCTTGATCGCCGGGTTGTTCTACGCCTACGCGTGCTCGGTGCTGCCGGGGCTGGCGCGGGGCGACGACAAGACGTTCGTGGCGGCGATGCGCGGGATCAACGTCGCGATCGTCAACCCGGTCTTCGTGCTGACGTTCCTGGGTGCGCCGGTGCTGGCGGGCGTGGCGATCTTCCTCGACCCCGGTCCGCGGCCGTGGGTGATCGCCGGGTTCGCGTGCCTGGTGGCGATGATCGTGATCACCGGGACGCTGAACATCCCGCTCAACAACGCGCTGGAGTCCGGCGGCGACGACTACGCGGCGGTGCGGGCGAACTTCGAGGCGGCCTGGGTGCGCTGGAACGTGCTGCGGGCCGTGGTGAGCACGGCGGGGTTCGGCTGCCTGGTCGCCGCCGTGCTCACCAGGAAGTGAGTCAGTCCGCGAGGCGGAAGAGCAGGTCGGTGACCCACTCGTTCGGGTCGGGCACCTCGAGGGGGTTGGTGCGCAGGACTTCCAGGCGGCCGGCCCACTCTTCGCCGTCGGGGCCTTCCGTGACGTCCCAGGTGACGCCCTCGGCGGTACCCCAGCTCAAGACCGCCGCGGTGGCGGCGGTCAGGCCGTCGGGGGCGCCGACGTAGGTTTCGAGGACGTACTTCCCGGCGGGCAGTACGTCGGCGAAGGCGGGTTCTTCCGGGGTGAACCCGCCTTCGACCGGGACACCGGCCTCGACGGTGAACCGCAGGCCGGGGTGCAGCACGCGGTAGCGGAAGAACGGCGCCCCGGCCGGGACGATCCCGTGGCCGGCGAGCGTGCCGATGAGCGGGGGCAACCGGTCGGCGATGCGCGGGAACTCCTCGATCCCGAGGGTGGCGCGCTCGGCGACGTAGCGCTGGGCCGGTCGGTCCACGATGGACGGCATCAGGGCTCCTCTCCGGCGAAGATCGGGCGGACTTCGATGCTGCCGTAGGTCGCGGCGGGGTGCTTGGCCGCGATCTCGAGGGCTTCGTCGAGGTCGTCGCACTCGAGGACGACGTAGCCGCCGATCTGCTCCTTGGCCTCGGTGAAGGGGCCGTCGGTGAGCAGCACTTCGCCGTCGCGGACGCGGATCGTCGTGGCTTCCGACGGCGGACGCAGGCCGCCGCCGCCGTGGATCTTGCCGCGGCGGGCCAGGTCCTCGCCCCAGCCGTCGCACCCGTCGTACTGGTGCTCTTCGGCGGTTTCGTCGCCGGCGATCATCAGCAGGTACCGCATTCAGCGTCCTTCCAGTACTTCGCGCAGGCGCGCGGCGAAGGCTTCCGGTTCGGTGGCGAACCCGCCGTGGTCACCGGGGAACTCCGCGGCCGTGAGGCCGAGGTCGGCGGCGAGCCCGAGGCCGGTTTCGTGGGCCGTCGACCCGGCGGACTTCTCACCGACGGCGACGACCAGGCGCGCGGGGGTCGCCCGCAGGGCGCCGAGATCGGGTTCGTAGGCGCCGGTGGCGGCCATGAGGTGCCGGAAGAAGTAGGTGAAATTGCCTTCGCCGCGGGGGTCGAGGGGTGGCGCGGGGTCGACGCCCACGAGCGCCATGAACGCGGGGAAGGCGGCGTCGAGGCCGTTCTCGCGGAACAGCGCCGGGATGTCGGGCCCGTCGAAGGCGCCGGCGGGCAGGTAACGGCTGACCGGTGGTTCGTGCAGCACGACCGTGCGCACGTCCCCGGGGTGCCGGACGACGTGGTCGAGCATGGTGATGGCACCGCCGCTGCTGGCGAACACGTCCGCGGGCCCGACCTCGGCGAGCAGCCGGTGGACGTCGTCGGCGTGCTCGCGGATGATGTCGGGCCCCGGCTCTCCGTCGAGGGGGCTGCGGCCGAGGCCGCGCGGGTCGAACGTCACGACGGTGTGGTCCTCGGCCAGCACCGGGCGGATGTGGGTGAACACCGCGGCGTCGGCGGGGCCGCCGGGGACCAGCAGCAGCACGGGACCGCGGCCGGTGACGTCGTAGGTGAAGGTGGCGCCGGGGACGGCGAGGGTGGTCATGGGCATTCCTCCGGTGGTCGGGGTTCGCCCGACCGACGAACGGGACCGCCGGAGACCGACACCGCTTCGGAGATTCTTCGCGTGAGGTAGGCGCGTTCGGCGTCGGTGGGTGCGAGGTCGCGGGCTTGGGCGTACCACTCGGCGGCTTCGGCGTGGCGGCCGAGGCGGCGGAGGAAGTCGGCGCGGGTGGCGGGCAGCAGGTGGTAGCCGTCCATGGTCAGCTCGTCGAGCAGCGCGAGCCCGGCGAGCGGGCCGTCGGCCATGCCGACCGCGACGGCCCGGTTGAGCTCGACGACGGCGCTGGGCACGTGCTTGCGCAGCTCGCGGTAGAGGCCGGCGATCTGGGGCCAGTCGGTGTCGGCGGGCCGGGCGGCGGTGGCGTGGCAGGCGGCGATGGCGGCCTGGATCTGGTACGGCCCGGGGTGCCGGCGGCGCAGCGCGGTCTCCAGGATCCGGGTGCCTTCGGCGATCTCGCCCGCGTCCCAGCGGGTGCGGTCCTGTTCCTCGAGCGGGACGAGCTGTCCGGCCTCGACGCGGGTGGCGCGCCGGGCGTGCTGGAGCAGCATCAGCGCGAGCAGGCCGAGAACGTCGGGTTCGTCGGGCATGAGCCGCGCCAGGACGCGGGCGAGCCGGATCGCTTCGGCGGCGAGGTCGGGGCGGAGCAGGTCGGGCCCGGCGCCGGCGGAGTAGCCCTCGTTGAACGTCAGGTAGAGCACGCCGAGGACGGCGGCGGTGCGTTCGGGCAGCAGGTGCGCGGGCGGGACGCGGTAGGGGATGCCGGCGTTCCGTATCTTGCGCTTCACCCGCACCAGTCGCTGGGACATGGTGGCTTCCGGGACGAGGAAGGCGCGGGCGATCTCGGCGGTGGAAAGCCCGGCCAGGGTGCGCAGCGCCAGCGCGACCTGGGCGTCGGTGGCCAGAGCGGGGTGGCAGCAGGTGAAGATGAGCCGCAGCCGGTCGTCGGTGACGCCGCTGTCGTCGAGATCGGGACCGTCGGGGACGTGCGTCAGGGCGGCCTCCCGGAGCTTGGCGGCGCCCGCGGTTTCGCGGCGGCGCCGGTCGGTGGCGCGGTTGCGGGCGGCGGTGGTCAGCCAGGCGCCGGGCCGTTTCGGGACGCCGTCGCGGGGCCAGGTGCGCAGGGCGAGGGCGAACGCTTCCTGGGCGCACTCCTCGGCGAGGTCCCAGTCGCCGGTGATCCGGATGAGCGTGGCGACGACCTGGCCCCACTCTTCGCGGAACGCCTCCGCGACCGCGGTCTCGACGTCCACCGCCGCTCCTTCCCTCGGTGCCGGTTCACCCACCCGACGAACGGCCGGGCCCGGGACCGACAGCCGCCGCGTGGCAGGCGCCGTACCCCTCGGCGCGCGCGACGATCCGGCCGTTTTCGACGCGGACGGCCGTCTCGGTGGCGTCGCTGACCGCGGTGACCCCCGCGGCCGCGGCGAGTTCGCCGGTGGCGTCGCAGACGAGCCGCAGCCGGGGCCGGGCCGGGGGTGCGATCGCCTGGTCTAGGCAGCCGCGCAGGTCGGCGACGGCGAGCCGGGCCAAGGGGGCGAGTTCGCCGGGATCGCTGGTGACGAGCACGACGGTGACGTCGGCGCCGGCGCGCACGGCCTCTTCGAAGGCGGACGCGCGGTGCAGGCCGAGGATCGTGACGACGCCGTCGCCGGGCCGGAACGGTTCGCCGGTCAGCAGGTCGGTGACCGGCGGCGGGGTCCACGGTGCGTCGGCGGGCCGGGCCTGGGTCGTGATCGGCGGGGTGGCGGGCCAGTCGTCGTCGAGGTCCAGGTCGAGCAGCGCGGTGCAGGCGGTGACGATGTGGAACGGCTCGCCGAAGCCGGGCGCGGCGGCGGCGAGCTGGCTCGCGCCGTGCAGCGTGGTGAGGGCGGCTTCGGCGACGCGGACCAGGCGCCGTCCGGGGCGAAGCCGTTCCAGGGCGAGTCCGAGCAGGATGGCGTCGACGCGCATGAGCTGCGCGAACGGCCGGCGGGTGTGCTCGTCGGCGAGGATCTCGGGCAGCAGGTCGCGGCCGAGGCGGGCGTCTCCGCTTTCGCTGTCGGTGGCCAGGGGAAGGCGCGCGACCCAGGCGCGGGCGAACGCGGCCAGGACGTCGGCCGCGCTCGCGTCCCGCGACGGGGTGGCGTACCGGGGCGCGCGTTCAGCGAGGTCGGCCAGGACCGCGAAGTAGAGGGCCCGTTTGCCGGGGAAGTTGGAGTAGACCGCGCCGCGGGTGAGCTCGGCGCGTTCGGCGATGACGTCGATCTTCGCGTCGCGGAAGCCGCGTCCGGCGAACTCGTCGCGGGCGGCGGCCAGGACCTTCGCGCGGTTGCGTTCCTGGGTCTCGGTCCTGCTGAGCCTGACCATCGTCCTCCTTGCCGCGGCGTCGCGAGTCAAGATACCGTGACCACTGAGATGTTCAGAACATCTGATGAGAGCATTTGGAGTGGTGGATGACCCCCGAGATCGACCTGACCGACCCGAAGGTCCTGACTGACCCGTTCACCGCCTACGACCGGGCGCGGGAAGCCGGCGCGCTGGCCAAGCTCGTCATCCCCGGCTTCGGCCCCTTCTGGGCGCTGACCCGCTACACCGAGGCGCGCGCGATGCTGGCCGACCCGCGGTTCGAGGTCCGGGCGGAGAGCTTCATGCGCCCGCCGGGCATCCCCGAGCACTGCCTGGCGTACATGCGGACGATGGCCGAGCAGGACGGCCCCGAGCACCTGCGGTTGCGGCGGCTCGTGGCACCGGCGTTCACCCCCAAGCGCGCCGCGCAGCTGCGGCCGCGGCTGGTGGCCCTCACCGAACGGCTGCTCGACGAGCTGCCCGCGCACGCCGTGGACGGCGTCGTCGACCTGGTGCCGCACTTCGCGCGGCCGTTGCCGATGGACGTCATCTGCGAGCTGGCCGGCATCCCCGACGCCGACCGGCCGCGCTGGCGGGAGTACGGCGCCGCGGTCGCCGGCGGCGTGGGCCCGGACTTCGCCGCGGCGATCCCGGCGATCATCGAGGGCGCGAAGGAGGCGGTGGCGCGCAGCCGGGCCGAGCCGGGCGACGACCTCATCGGCGACCTCGTGCGCGCCGAGGACGCCGACCGGCTCACCGACACCGAGCTGGTCACACTGGTCTGGCACCTCGTGCTGGCCGGCCAGACGCCGGTGAACCTGATCGCGAACGCCGTCGAAGCCCTGTTGCGGCACCCGGACCAGCTCGCGGCCTTGCGCGCGGACCCGGGTCGGTGGCCGGGTGCGGTCGAGGAGCTGATGCGCTTTTGCAGCCCGCAGCTGCTGACCACGCCGCGGTTCGCACGCGAAGACGTCGAGATCGGCGGGCAGGTGATCCGTGAGGGCGAGCGGGTGACGGCCGCGATGGTGGCCGCCGACCGCGACCCGCGCGTGTTCCTCGACGCCGACCGGCTGGACGTCACCCGTGACGGGCCGGCGCAGCTGGGGTTCTCGCACGGCCCGCACTTCTGCCTGGGCGCCTCGATCGCCCGGGTGGAGACGGAGGTGGCGTTGTCGGCGCTCTTCGCCCGGTTCCCGGATCTCGCGCTCGCCGTCGACGACGTGCCGCGCGCGCCCGACGGCGGGACCTGGCGGCCGGCGAAACTACTGCTGACGCTCTGACCGGGCGGTGATCAAGGTTTCGATGCCGTCGAGGACGCGGGCGAGGCCGAAGCGGAAGATGTAGGCCGGGTCTTCCGCGGCGTTGTGGGCCTCGCCGGCGGCCTGGCCGACCCGGGAGGCCAAGGGGTAGTGCGCCGCGGCGGCGGCCGGGATGCCGGCCAGCACCGGCGCGGCGCGCTCCCACCACTGGGCGTCGGTCAAGCCGCTGGTGCGGACCAGGCGGGCGGCGTCGAGCGAGCTGCGCGCGGTGCCTCGGACAAGGCCGGTGACGAGGGTGACGGCGGCGTCCATCTCGACGTCGTCGAGCCCGATGCCCTCGACCGCGCGTAGCTCGTGTTCGTACTTGGCGAAGCTGTGCGGCCCCAGCGCCGAGCGGGTGGTGGTGACCTGCAGCAGCCAGGGGTGGCGGTGGAAGAGCGCCCACAGGTTGTCGGCGATCGCGGTCAGCGCGTCGCGCCAGCCGAGACCGGGGGCGGGCACGGGCAGCTCGCCGTGGGCGTGGTCGATCATCAGGTCCAGCAGCTCGGCCCGGCCCGGCACGTAGGTGTAGAGCGACATGGGGGAGACGCCCAGCTGCTCGGCGACGCGGCGGATGGTGACGGCGTCGATGGTGTCGGCGTCGGCCAGGGTCACCGCGGCCTCGACGACGTCGGCCGTGGTCAGCTTGGGTTTCGGCCCGCGTCGCGGGGGCCCGGGGACGCCCCAGAGCAGCTCGATCGCCCGTCGGGGGTCGCCGCCGCCGTTCTCCTCCGTGCTCACGCCGCTCATTCTGCCCACCTGATTTTCGTACGCCGTACAGAGTTGTGCTAACCTCTATTTCGTACACAGTACAGAGTTAAGGGGGAGGATGACTCCGCAGATCCACGCCGAGGGACTTCGCAAGCGCTACGGCGACGCGTACGCCCTCGATGGGTTCGCTCTCTCGGTCCCGGCCGGCTCACTGCACGGCCTGCTCGGACCCAACGGTGCGGGCAAGACCACCGCCGTCCGCGTCCTGTCCACACTCCTGCGCCACGACGAGGGCACCGCTCGGGTGGCCGGCTTCGACGTCGCCACTGAATCAGCGAAAGTGCGCTCTTCGATCGGGCTGGTCGGGCAGCAGGCCGCGGTCGACGAGCTGCTGTCGGGCCGGCAGAACCTGGTGCTGTTCGGCCGGCTGCACCACCTGGGCCGGCGCGAGGCCACCCGCCGCGCCGACGACCTGCTGGAGCGCTTCGGGCTCGCGGACACCAGGTCGAAGCCGGTCTCGGCGTACTCGGGCGGGATGCGACGGCGGCTGGACCTGGCCGCGTCGCTGCTGGCCGCCCCGCGCGTGCTGTTCCTCGACGAGCCGACGACCGGGCTGGACCCGCGCAGCCGCGTCGAGGTCTGGCGGGCGGTGCGGTCCCTGGTCGCCGACGGCACGACCGTGCTGCTCACGACCCAGTACCTGGAGGAGGCCGATCGGCTGGCCGACCGGATCTCGCTGGTGGAGCACGGCCGCGTGATCGCCGAAGGCACGCCGGCGGAGCTGAAGGGTTCGCTCGGCGCGGCCCGGATCGAGCTGGTGCTGACCGATCCGGACGTCGTCGGCGCGGCGGCGGCGTTGCTGGCCCGGGTCACCGGCGCCGACCCGGTCATCGAAGAGCTGAAGGTGAGCGCGCCGGCCGAGCCGTCGATGCTGACCGACGTGGTCCGTGAGCTGGCGGTGACCGAGCTGGTGGTCGCGGACGTGGCGCTGCGGCATCCGACGCTCGACGAAGTGTTCCTGGAGCTGACGGGGAAGGTGTCGCGATGAGATGGGCCTTCGAAGACGGCTGGACGCTGACCGGGCGGTACCTCGCGCACCTGGCGAGGCGGCCGGCCCGGCTGGTCACCGTGGTGGCGTTCCCGATCCTGATGGTGCTGATCTTCGCCTACCTGCTCGGCGGCGGGATGACCGTGCCCGGCGGCGGGTCCTACCGCGAGTTCCTCATGCCGGGGATGTTCGCGATGACCATGGCGTTCGGCCTGTCCGGCACGATGATCGCGGTGCTCGACGACGCGACCAAGGGCGTCACCGACCGGTTCCGGTCGCTGCCGATGGCACCCTCGGCGGTGCTCACCGGCCGGGTGGCGGCGGACCTGGTGAACGCGGTCCTCGCGCTGGCCGTCCTGCTCGGGTGCGGCTTCGCCGTCGGCTGGCGCCCGCACGGCAGCCTGGCCGAGACGCTCGCCGCGCTGGGGCTGCTGCTCCTGCTGCGGACGGCGTTGGTGTGGGCGGGGATCTACCTGGGCCTGCTGACGACCGACCCGTCGATGGTGACGCTCGCGCAGACGCTGGAGTTCCCCTTCGGGTTCCTCTCCAGCGCGTTCGTGGCGACCACGACGATGCCGGCGTGGCTGGGAACCGTGGCGGAGTGGAACCCGTTGTCCTCCACGGTGACGGCGGCGCGGGCGCTGTTCGGCAACCCGGGCGCGGCCGGGACGTCGTGGGTGAGCGCGCACTCCGTGCCGATGGCGGTGGGGTGGCCGCTGGTGCTGCTCGCGGTGTTCGTGCCGTTGTCCGTGCGCCGATGCGGGAGGCTGGGGAACTGAACGTCGACTTCGCACCGGGCGAACCCCCACGCGCGGGCCGCCTCGTCATCGACGGGCGCGAGCTGTCCCTGGTGGACGGCTTGCCGGAACTGCTGAACGGCACCGACGTGTTCTGGGCGGCCGCGGCGAACGCCGCGCTGCGGCTCGTCGCGGCCGGACGGCTGCTGCCGGGTGTCACCGAGGCCGGCCACGACGCCTGGCGCGTCGGACCCCTCGAACCGGCGGAAGCCGCGTGGCTGCGGGATCTCGCGGCCGCGATGCCGGTGGACGAGTGGGCGCCGGGGCCGCTGCTGCGGGCGTTCCTCGACGCCGTCGCCGACACCCTGCCCCGCACGCCCGCCGCGGCGAAGGCGGCCGGCACCCGGTTGTTCGCCGCGGTCGCGCCGCAGCGGGCGGAGTCCGTGCGGGACTGGGCCGGCGAACTGGCCGCGGGCCTCGACTCGGGCATCCGGGTGTCGCTGCGGGTGGAAGCCCCGGACGGCTTCGACACCGGCCGCTTCCACGCCGTCGTCCAGGTGCACAGCCTCGCCGAACCGGGCCAGGTCGCCGACGCGGCGCAGCTGTGGAAAACGGGGCGGTTCGGGCCGCGGGCGCGCATCGACGTCGTGCTGGCGTTGCGGCGCGGCGCGCAGGTCTGGCCGGCGCTGAGCCCGCTGCTCACCTCGGCGGTGCCGGACGAGCTGGCGCTGGGCGGGGACGACGTGACCGAGCTGGTCGCGGCCGCGGCCCCGCGGCTGGCGGCGGTGGGCATCGACGTGCACTGGCCGGCCGAGCTGGTGGGCTCGCTGACCGCGCGGGCGGTGGTCGACGCCGGTGCCGCGCCGGGTGACCTGCCGTCGTTCTTCGGTGGCGGCCGGGCGCTGGAGTTCGACTGGCAGCTCGCCCTGGGCGGTGAGGTGCTGACCGAGGCGGAGCTGGACGCGCTGGCCGAGGCCCGCCGTCCGGTGGTGCGGCTGCGCGACCGCTGGGTGCTGGTCGACCCGGCGCTGGCGGCGAAGGCGCGCGAGCGGACGTTGAAGCCGCTCACGCCGGTGGAGGCGCTGGGTGCGGTGCTGACCGGGACCACCGAGGTCGACGGCGAGCCGGTCGAGGTCGTCACCGAAGGCTGGCTCGCGCGGTTGCGGGAACGGCTGACCGCGCCGCCGGAACCCCAGGCGCCGCCGGCCGGGCTGGCCGCGACGCTGCGGGACTACCAGCTGCGCGGACTGCAGTGGCTGGCCACGGTCACCGACCTCGGTCTGGGCGGCTGTCTCGCCGACGACATGGGCCTGGGCAAGACGGTCACGCTGATCGCGCTGCACCTGCACCGCGCTTCGGGGGTGACGCTGGTGGTGTGCCCGGCGTCACTGCTGGGCAACTGGGAACGGGAGATCCACCGGTTCGCCCCGGGTGTGCCGGTGCGGCGCTTCCACGGCAGCGCGCGCTCGCTCGAGGACGTCGAAGGGTTCGTGCTCACCACTTACGGCACGCTGCGCACCGATCCCGCGCCCCTGGCCGCCATCCGCTGGGGGCTGCTGGTGGCCGACGAGGCCCAGCACGTCAAGAACCACCGGTCGGGCACGGCCAGGGCGCTGCGGCTGGTCCCCGCGGCGGCGCGGGTGGCGCTGACCGGCACGCCGGTGGAGAACACGCTCTCGGAGCTGTGGGCGATCCTCGACTGGTCGGCGCCGGGCCTGCTGGGTTCGCTCGGCGAGTTCCGGACGCGGTGGGCGAAACCGATCGAGGCCGGGGACCCCGCCGCGGCCGAGCGGCTGTCGCGGTTGCTGCGGCCGTTCCTGTTGCGGCGCCGCAAGTCCGACCCCGGGATCGCGCCGGAGCTGCCGGCGAAGACCGAGACCGACCAGCCGGTCGCGCTCAGTCCGGAGCAGGCGGCGCTCTACGAGGCGGTCGTGCGGGAGATGCTGGCCGGCATCGCCGCGAGCGACGGGATCGCGCGGCGGGGCCGGATCGTGAAGCTGCTGACCGCGCTCAAGCAGATCTGCAACCACCCGGCGCAGTACCTCAAAGAGCCCGGCGGCCGCTCGGGGAAGCTGGACCTGCTCGACGAGCTGCTGGACACGATCCTCGCCGAAGACGGCGCGGTGCTGGTGTTCACCCAGTACGTCGCGATGGCCCGGCTGCTGGAGCAGCACCTCGCCGCACGCGGGATCGGCACGTTGCTGCTGCACGGCGGCACTCCGGTCAAGCGGCGCGAAGAGCTCGTCGAGCGGTTCCAGGCCGGCGAGGTGCCGGTGTTCCTGTTGTCGCTCAAGGCGGCCGGCACCGGGCTGAACCTCACGCGCGCCGACCACGTCGTGCACTTCGACCGCTGGTGGAACCCGGCGGTGGAGGACCAGGCGACCGACCGGGCGTACCGGATCGGGCAGACCCGGCCGGTGCAGGTGCACCGGCTCGTCGCCGAGGGCACGGTCGAGGACCGGATCGCGGCGATGCTGCGGGAGAAGCGGGCGCTGGCGGACGCGGTGCTGGCCGGCGGCGAGGCGGCGTTGACGGAACTGACCGACACCGAGCTCGCGGAGCTCGTCGAGCTGAGGAGCCGCGGATGAGCGACGAGGCGGTGCGCGGGTTCCCCGCGTTCGGAGCGGCCGGGCGCTCGGCCCGTTCCTGGTGGGGGCGGGCCTGGGTGCGCGCGATGGAGGACACCGCGCTGGACCTGCGGCAGCTGAAGAAGGGCCGCAAGTACGCCGCGGCCGGGCTGGTCGGGCCGATCACGGTGAGCCCGGGCCGGATCGCGGCGACGGTCGACGACGTGGACGGCGGCCCGTACCGGACGGAACTGCGGCTGGCGGAGCTGTCCGAAGTGGACTGGACGCGGTTCCTCGACCGGGTCGCCTCGCGGGCGGGGCACCTGGCGGCGTTGCTGGACCGGGACATGCCGCACGACCTGGTGACGGCGGCCGACGACGCCGGTGTCCACCTGCTGCCGGGGATCGGCGATCTGGACCCGGAGTGCGACTGCGCGGGCTGGGAGCTGCCGTGCCGGCACGCGGCGGCGTTGTCGTTCCAGGCGTCGTGGCTGCTGGACGCGGACCCGTTCGTGCTGTTGCTGATGCGCGGCAAGGGTGAGCGGGAGATCCGCGAGGAGCTGGAGAGCCGCACGGCGCCGCGCGTGGACCTGGTAGTCGAGGACCGGACGCCCGGGGAGCTGCCGGACCTGGCGGAGTTCCGGCCGGCGGGGGCGCCGTCGATCCCGGCCGCGCCCGGCGTGCCCGCGGAGGCCTTCGCGCTGCTGGCCGCGAACGCGTCGGCTCGGGCCCGGGCGATGCTGGCGGGCGAGCCGTGGCCGGGACGGCGGCACGACACGGTCCGGCTGGCCGCGGAGTTCCCCGCGGCGGCTTCGCGGCTGGGCGAGGGCGCGGAGTTCGAGCGGGCGGTCGCGGCGTGGACGCACGGCGGACGCGCGGCCCTCGACGTGCTGGACGCGCCGTGGACACCACCGAAGGCGGCGCTGGCGGCCGCGCGGGCGGCGCTCGCCGACGTCACCGACGAGGAGCCGGTGTTCGACCGCAACCGGTGCACGGCCGGACAGGTGCAGGTGCGGCTGGACCGCCGGGGCCGGTGGCACCCGTACCGGCGCGAGGGCGGCGAGTGGTGGCCCGCGGGCCCGCCGGAGCCCGATCCGGGACTGCTGCTGGGCTGACCCGTTCCGAGGGGCTTCTTCACGGGGAGAACCCGCGTCCGGCCAGGGATTTTCGCGGGTTCTCCCGGTATCCAGCCTGATCCTCGTTGTCTCCTTTCCCCAACGGCGGGGTTTCCGCCGGGCCCACTGGGGGTGCGGGCGCGCGAGTGCTGCCTTCCTCGCGCGCCCGCCCGGTTTCTGTCGGTGCCCGCCGCTAGCGTGCCGGCCATGGACGCCATTGCCGCCGATCTGCACCGGTACCTCCAGGAGAAGCGCGAGAGCGTGCTCGCGTCGTTGTCCGGGTTGAGCGAGTACGACATCCGCCGCCCGATGACTCCCACGGCCACCAACCTGCTCGGCTTGGTCAAGCACCTGGCCGGCGGGGAGCTCGGCTACCTCGGCGACTGCGTCGGCCGGCCGGCCCCGGTCCGGCTGCCGTGGGTGGAGGACGGCTCGATCTGGGACAGCGCCGACATGTGGGCCACGGCGGAGGAGACCCGTGAAGAGCTGGTCGAGCTGTACCGGACGGCGTGGCGGCACGCGGACGAGTCGATCGAGCGGCTGCCGCTGGACGCGCCGGCGTCGGTGCCGTGGTGGCCGGAGGAACGGCGGACGACGACGTTCGGCTCGCTGCTCGTGCGGGTGACCGCCGAGGCCGCGCACCACGCGGGCCACGCGGACATCGTCCGTGAGCTGATCGACGGCCGCGGCGGCGCCGACCGCGAGGACATCGGCGACACCGCCTGGTGGGACGAGTACCGGGCGCGGGTCCAGGCCGCGGCCGAGCGGCACCGGATGTCTTAGGCGGCGGTGCGTTCGGCGAGCGGCCGGCGCCGCAGTCCCGGCTGCTGCAGGGCCGGCGGCTGGTACGCCTGGTCGAGCGTGCCGACGTCGGTGCCGGGCGGGACGATCTCGTCGATGCGGTCGAGGAGGTCGTCGGAGAGGGTGACGTCGAGGCCGGCCAGCAGGTCGTCGAGGTGGGCCATCGTGCGGGCGCCGAGCAGGGCGCTCGTGACGCCGGGGTGGGCGATGGTGAACGCCATCGCGAGGTGGGTCATCGGCAGGCCGGCTTCCTCCGCGAGCCCGGCGAACCGCTCGACGACGTCGAGGCGGCGCTCGTCGTTGAGGTGGCGGACCAGGCCGGCGCGGCGCAGCTGGTCGTGCGGGCGGCCGGTGAGCAGGCCCTGGCCGAGCGGGCCCCAGACCAGGGTGCCCAGGCCGAAGCGCTGGGTGGCGGGCAGGACTTCCCGTTCGATGCCGCGGTTGAGCAGGGAGTAGACCGGCTGCTCGGTGTGGAACCCGGTGAGGCCGTGGCGCGCGGCGACCCACTGCGCCTCGACGATGTCGGACGCGGGGGTGCCGGACGCGCCGATCGCGCGGACCTTGCCGCTGCGCAGGAGGTCGCTCAGCGCGGCGAGGGTCTCCTCGATGTCGGTGCCGGGATCGGGGCGGTGCAGCTGGTAGAGGTCGATGTGGTCGGTGCGCAGGCGCCGCAGTGAGTGCTCGACCGCGGTGACGATCCAGCGTCGTGAGGCGCCCTGGTGGTTGGGGTCCTGGCCGGTCGGGCGGCCGAACTTGGTGGCGAGCACGACGTCGTCGCGGCGGCCCTCGAGGGCTTTGCCGACGACGTCTTCGGAGTCGCCGTAGGCGTCTGCGGTGTCGAGGAAGTTGATGCCGGCGTCGAGGGCCTGGTGGATGATGCGGGCCGAGTCCTCGGGGCGGTTGCCCATGGAGGTGGCGAACATCAGCGTGCCGAGCGCGTAGGGGCTGACCTTGATGCCGGTCCGGCCCAGGGTGCGGTACTGCAAGGGGACTCCTCGGGTAAGCTTAAGCGGAAAGCCTTTCCACAACTATACGGAAAGCCTTTCCGCTTAGCTACCCGAGGAGGACCGTGACCGAGGAGCCGCGACGCCGGCGCGCCGACGCGCAGCGCAACATCGACGCTCTGCTGGAGGCCGCGAAGGCCGTCTTCGCGACCTCGGGGGTGGACGCGCCCGCGAAGGAGATCACCGACCTCGCGGGCGTCGGCGTCGGGACGCTCTACCGGCACTTTCCGCAGCGCGCGGACCTGGTCGCCGCCGTGCTGCACCGCGAGATCGACGTCGTCGCGCAGGCCGGACCGGCGCTTAGTGCCGAGCACCTGCCGGGGGAGGCGCTGCGGCGATGGTTACGCCGCTACACGGAGTTCGTCGGCACGAAACGGGGATTCGCCGCCGCCCTGCACTCGGGCGACCCGGCGTTCGACGCCTTGCCCGGCTACTTCATGCAGCGGATGGAACCGGTCCTGGCGGCCCTGCTGGCGGCGGCCGCGGGACAGGTTCGCGCCGACGTCAGCGCGAAAGACCTCCTGCACGCCGTGGCCCTGCTCTGCCAGCCCGTGCGCGGCGAGGACGTGGACTACAACCAGCGGATGGTCGCGATCCTCGTCGACGGGCTCAGCCCACCGGCGTCACGGCGTAGTCCTTGACCCGCATCGAGTCGTGCATCCGCACGCCGCCGGTGTTGAGCTTCGCCAGCGCCGTCGTGACCCGGGCGGGCAGAGCGGAGACGAGCTGGCCGCCGCGGGCCAGCGCCCACACCCCCGCGCGAGAACCGGGGATCAGGCTCCGGGCGGCGCCGACGGCGAACGCGCGGCTCTTGCGCACCAGCTCGCCCATTTCCCGTTCGTAGGCGGCGAAAGCGCGTTCGTGGTCGCCGCCGGCCGCGGCCAGTTCGCCGGCCAGGACGTACGCGCCGAGCACCGCGAGGCTGGTGCTGCCGCCCACCGCCGGGCCAGGGCAGTAGCCGGCGTCGCCGACGAGCGTGACGCGCTCGCGTGACCACGTTTCGAGCCCGAGCTGGGTGATCGAGTCGAAGTAGAACGGGCCCGGGCCGGCCAGCTCGGCGAGCCAGCCGTCGACCTGCGGGTGCATCCCGGCGTAGGCCTCCCGCAGCAGCTCCTGCTGGCGCGCGACGTCACGGTGGTGGTAGTCGAGCTGCTCGTCGCGGCGGAACAGGAACACCGCGCGGGCTTCGTCCAGGTGCCGGGCGCTGTAGATGCCCGCCGTGCGGCCGGGCCCGAGGTGCAGCACGGTCTCGCCGTCGCCGAGGCCGGTGGTGTCGGGCATGGAGAGCACCGCCAGGTAGGCCCCGATGAACTTCGTCAGGCCGGCCTCCTCCCCGAAGACCAGGCGCCGGACGTTCGAGTGCAGTCCGTCGGCTCCGACGACGACGTCGAACCTGCGCGGTGCGGCGTGCTCGAAGGTGACGTCGCCGTCGGGGGAGATGCTGGTGATCGAGTCGCCGAAGAGGTACTCGGCGTCGTCGCGGCCGGCGTCGTAGTAGATCTCGCTGAGGTCGTCGCGCATGATTT
Organism: Amycolatopsis sp. cmx-4-37; assembly: GCA_049998055.1. GTDB lineage: Bacteria > Actinomycetota > Actinomycetes > Mycobacteriales > Pseudonocardiaceae > Amycolatopsis. The sequence continues at coordinate 23,209 of JAEBEK010000026.1, forward strand.
CGGCGTGCCGGTCGGAGGTGGCGCGGTAGATCTTCGCCAGGTCCACCCGCAGCGGCCGGCGCACGCCTTCCCGATGCAGTGTCATCCGGGTGGTGCCGGTGGCCAGCGCCTCGACACGGTGCAGCACGCCCATCCGTTCGGTGATGTCCATGGCGGGGCGGAACAGGTCGACGGCGTGGCCGCCGGTCTTGCGCAGTGCCGGGGCGCGTTCGACGACCGTGACGTCGAAGCCGTGCCGGGTGAGCCAATAGGCGAGCACCGGACCCGCGATGCTGGCGCCCGAGACGAGAATCCGCATGAGAACCTCCCTGACTTAACGGTAGGTAAGTTGTACCACGGTTCCTTACCTATCGTTAAGTCAGTTATGCTGGAGGCGTGCCGAAACCCTCCGACACCAAGCAACGCATCCTCGAGGTCGCACGCGACCTCTTCACGACCCAAGGGGTGCAGCGCACCAGCCTGCAGGACATCGCCGACCGGCTGGGCATCACCAAACCCGCGCTCTACTACCACTTCCCGTCGCGCGACGAGCTCGTCCGCAGCATCGTCCAGCCCATGCTCGACGACGGCGAGAAGTTCCTCCTCGATCAGGAGGCCCGCGGGGACGCGCCGGTGCGGGAGCTGATCGAGGGGTTCTTCGACTTCAACTACCGCCACCGCGCGGACGTGATCATGCTGCTGGCCGAGATGCCGACGCTGGCCGACCTCGGGCTCATCGACAAGGCCCTGGGCTGGCGCACCCGGCTCACGATGCTGATCTGCGGCCCAACGCCGACCCTCGAGCAGCAGGCCAGGGCCATCCTGGCGCTGGGCGGCCTGCAGGACGTCTGCATGCAGTTCCCCGACGCACCGGCCGAGGAGCTCAAGGCCGCGGCGGTCGCCGGGGCACTGGACGCACTCGGCCGCTAGCGCACCGCGGCGCGGCCGATGATCGCGCCGGTGTCCACCCCGGCCGGCAGCGTGCCGAACGCGATGCCCCAGTCGCCGCCGAAGCGGGACGCGCAGAACGCGTCCGCGACCGCCGGGTCGCCGTGGCGCACCAGCAGGGATCCCTGCAGCACCAGCGCCATCGCCTCGACGACCCGCCGCGCCCGGTACTCGATCGCGTCGAGGTCGGTCAGCTCCTTGCGGACGCGGTCCACGGCGTCGTCGAGCCGCGCGTCACCGCCGGCGGCCCGTCCGACCTCGGCGAAAAAGGCCGCGACCGACTCCGGCTGCTTGCCCATGGCGCGCAACGCGTCCAGCGCGGCGACGTTGCCGGAGCCTTCCCAGATCGACGACAGCGGCGCTTCGCGGTAGAGCCGCGGCATGCCCGACTCCTCGACGTACCCGTTGCCCCCGAAGCATTCGAGCGCCTCGGCCGCGTGCATCGGCGCCCGCTTGCACACCCAGTACTTCGACACCGCCAGGCCGAGCCGCCGGAACGCCTGCTCCTGTTCGTCGTCGCGCCGGTCGCCGGCCGCGGCCAGCCGCATCGCCACCGTCGTCGCCGCTTCGGACTCGACCACGAGATCCGCCAGCACGTTCGCCATCAGCGGCTGGTCGACGAGCGCCTTGCCGAACGCGTGCCGGTGGGTCGCGTGGTGGATGGCGCGGACCACGCCCAGGCGCATGCCGGACGCGCTGCCGAGCGTGCAGTCGAGGCGGGTGTTGTTGACCATCTCGATGATGGTGCGGACCCCGCGGCCCTCCTCGCCGACGAGCCAGCCGACGGCGTGGTCGTATTCGATCTCCGACGAGGCGTTGGACCGGTTGCCGAGCTTGTCCTTCAGCCGCTGCAACCGGATCGGGTTGCGCGAGCCGTCGGGCAGGACCCGGGGGAGCAGGAAGCACGAAAGCCCGCCGGGGGCTTGGGCCAGCGTCAGGAACATGTCCGACATCGGCGCGGAGGTGAACCACTTGTGCCCGACGAGGGTGTAGCTGCCGTCGGCGCTCGGCGTCGCCGTCGTGGTGTTGGCCCGGACGTCCGAGCCGCCCTGCTTCTCGGTCATCGACATGCCCGCGATCAGGCCGCGCTTGGTGCTCGGCTCGCGCAGCCCGAAGTCGTACTCGGTCGCGGCCAGCAGCGGCTCGTACCGCGCGGCCAGCTCCGGGTTGGCCCGCAGCGCCGGGATCGCCGCGTAGGTCATCGAAATCGGGCAGCTGTGCCCGGCCTCGACCTGGCCCCAGACGTAGAACTTCGCCGCCCGGGCCGCGTGCGCCCCCTCGCGCGGGTCCTGCCACGGCGTGCCGTGCAGGCCGTGCGAGACCGCGACGGTCATCAGGTCGTGCCAGTACGGGTGGAACTCGACCTCGTCGATCCGGTTCCCGTACCGGTCGTGCGTGCGCAGCACCGGCTCGTTCTCGTTGACCACCCGGCCCCACTCCTGGGCCTGCTCGCCGCCGGCCAGCCGGCCCAGTTCGTGCAGCTCGTCCGACGCCCAGCCCGCGCCGGCCCGCTCGAGCCCGGCCAGCAGCGCGGGGTCGTCGGCGACGTCGTGACCCTGCAGCGGCGGGACCTGGTTGGTGACCTCATGCGTGGCGGGCATCGGAACCTCCTAGAGCGCGGACGACGAACGTGCGGAGCTCGGCGACGTCACCGGCGTTGCCGCTGGTCAACGGGCCGATCAGGACTTCGGCGGCGGCGCCCACGAGCGCGGCGGCGGTGAGCCGGCCGTCTTGGGGCGGCAGCGCGCCCGTTTCGACGCCGGCCGCGACGTGCTCGGCGACGACGTCGGTGAACGCGCGCCGGAACTCGAGCCGTTCGGCGTCGATCCGCGCGTCGACCGGCTCGGCCAGCAGGGCGTACGCCTGCCGCGGCGACTTGAGCGCGCGCTGGGCGAAGGTCTCGAACACGGCCAGGACCCGCTCGGCGGGTTCGCCGGGCCGAGCGGACGCGGCCCGGACGGCGTCGACCTCCCGCGTGACGACCTGCCGGAACACGTGCACGACCAGGTCGGCCTTGGTGGGGAAGTGCTGGTAGACGCTCCCGACGGCCACGCCGGCCCGCTCGGCGACGGCGGTGACGGAGCAGCCGCTGTAGCCGAGTTCGGCCAGCTGTTCGGTCGCCGCGGCGACGATCGTCTCGCGCTGGGCGTCGAGGCGTTCCTGCACCTTCGGGGTGCGGCGGTAGGGCACGTCAAGAAGTGAAGCACTGATTCATTGCTTCAGTCAACGCTCCGGGAGCCACTTCGCGCCCCGGATCCCGGCTCGACGCGTCCGTCAAAGCGCTCGGCCTGCGCGGCCGAGGAACGCCTCCACGGCCCGCGGCGATCGCAGTTCCACGACGTCCACGTCGGACTCCGACAGCGCCCGCCGCACCCTCGGCAGGTGCCGCCGGCGGTAGGTCAGCAGCCACGACCAGAAGTCCCACCGCTCGCGGCCCCGCCGCAACGCCCGCCACGCACACCGCGGCGGCGCCAGGTTCAGCAGCACCGCCGTGTCCGCCGCCGCGGCCCGGACCTCGAGCACGTCGTACGGACCGAGGTCACCGTCGAGGATCCAGCGCGGACCCGCGGCCAGCTCCCGTTGCCGCGCCGCCCAAGCCACCCGCGACAACCCCGCCGGCCAGAACACGCTGTCCAGCTCCACCACGGGCAACCCGGTCCGCGCCCCGAGCCGTCGCGCGAACGTCGACTTCCCGGACCCGCCGCACCCCAGCACCAGCACCCGTTCCACGCCCGCCATTCTCGCGCTTGCGCTGGAGCGCACTCCAGCTCTTAACGTCGAAGGCATGACCACTCCGCAGCACAAGATCGGCTCCGGCTTCGGCGCCGGCAGCACCGCGGCCGAGGTCCTCGCCGGCGTCGACCTGACCGGCAAGCTCGCCCTCGTCACCGGTGGCTACTCCGGCATCGGCCTGGAAACCACCCGCACCCTGGTGAACGCCGGCGCCCACGTCGTCGTCCCCGCCCGCCGGCGCGCCGCGGCCGAAGCCGCCCTCGCCGGGATCCCGCACACCGAGGTCGGCGAACTCGACCTCGCCGACCTCGACAGCGTCCGCGCCTTCGCCGGCCGCTTCCTCGCCACCGGCCGCCGCCTCGACCTCGTCGTCGGCAGCGCCGGTGTGATGGCCTGCCCCGAAACGCGCGTCGGTCCCGGCTGGGAAGCCCAGTTCGCCACCAACCACCTCGGCCACTTCGCCCTGGTCAACCACCTGTGGCCGGCCATCGCCGACGGCGCCCGCGTCATCTCGGTCTCCTCGCGCGGCCACCACTTCTCGCCGATCCGCTGGGACGACGTCCACTTCGGACACGGCTACGACCGGTGGCTCGCCTACGGCCAGGCCAAGACCGCCAACGTCCTGTTCGCCGTCCACCTCGACCGGCTCGGCCGCGACCGCGGCGTCCGCGCGTTCGCCCTGCACCCCGGCTCGATCATGACCAACCTCCTGCGCCACATCCCGCGGGAGGAGTGGCGCGCGCACGGCTGGCTCGACGAGCAGGGCAACCCCACCGGCTACTTCAAGACGCCCGAAGCCGGCGCCGCCACCCAGGTCTGGGCGGCCACCTCACCGCAGCTCGACGGCATGGGCGGCGTCTACCTCGAAGACTGCGACATCGCCGAGCCCGCGCCCGACGAGGACGGCGTCACCGAGGTCCGCCACCGCGTCGGCGTCCGCGGCTACGCCATCGACCCCGAGCAGGCGGCGCGGCTCTGGGCGCTCTCGGCCGAACTCACCGGCGTCGACGCTGTTTCCCGGTGATCACGCCGATGGCCGGGCCAGCACCGTGCGACGTCCCGATCATGAAGTGCAGCAGGGTCCACGCCGGTCAGGTGGCCCGCGGCACCAGCGCCACCAGGTACCGGCACGGCAGCGACCCCGGGTTCGCGAACACCCGTTCCGCCGCGGTCCCCAGCACCAGGCAGTCCCCGGCGTCCAGCTCGTGCACCTCGGCGCCCTCCCGCATGCGCAGGTGCCCGTCCAGCACCCAGATCTGCTGGTGGAGGAACGCGCTCGCGAGCAACGGCACCTCGGCACCCGCGGGCAGCTCGATCTCGACCAGCTCCAGCGGACGGCCGGCGGCGGGGGAGACCGCCCGGCGCCGGTAGCCGGTCTCCGGATCCACCCACACCGGCTGCTCCGCCGCGCGCACCAGCCGCCGTTCGTCGCCCTCGGCCCGGGCGATCAGCTCCGACAGCGTCATCCCGAGGGCCGCCGAGAGCTTCGCCAGCAGGGCCGCGGTCGGCTGCACGTCACCCCGCTCGATCTTCCCGATCATCGCCCGCGACACCCCGGACGCCTCGGCCAGGGCAGCCGCCGAAAGACCGTGGGACGTGCGTGCGGTGTGCACGGTGGCGGCCAGGCGAGCGGTGAGGGGATCAGTCATGGGTTGATACTATACGACCACTTCTGGCTACCATATGAGCCATGTTGATTCGAGAAGCCACCTCCGGCGACGCGGCCGCCTGCGCCGCCGTCTACGCGCCCTACGTCACCGACACCGTCATCTCCTTCGAGGACCAACCACCCTCCGCCGACGAGATGGCCCGCCGCATCGCCGCCGCCCACGCCTGGTTCGTCCTCGACGACGACGGCCACGTCGCCGGCTTCGCCTACGCCCACCGCTTCGCCGAACGCGCCGCCTACCAGTGGTCCTGCGAGACGAGCATCTACCTCGAACACGGCCGCCGCCGCACCGGCGCGGGCCGCGCGCTGTACGAGACACTGTTCGACCGCCTGCAGGACAACGGTTTCCGCCGCGCGTTCGCCGGGATGACCCTCCCGAACGACGCGAGCGCCGGGCTGCACCGCGCGCTCGGGTTCGAACCGGCGGGCGTCTACCGCCGGGTCGGCTGGAAGCACGGCGCGTGGCGCGACGTCGCATGGGTGCAGAAGGACCTTCACGCAACCGATGGTTGCGCATCGCCGCCGGCACCGCTAACGTGACACGCAACCAAACGTTGCACAAAGGAGCCGGCATGGACCACGGAACCCTCGAGCGCGAGATCCACATCGACGCCACCCCCGAAGCCGTCTTCGACGTCGTCAGCAGCCCCGAACACCTTCGCGAATGGTGGCCCGACGAAGCCGAGTACCCCGCCGAACCCGGGGGAGAAGGCCGCATCGGCTTCGGCGGCAACTGGGTGCGGTTCACCGTCGTCGACGCCGTCCCCCCGAAACTCTTCTCCTTCCGCTGGACCCACGCCGAAGGGGAGACCGCCGCCCCCGGCAACTCGTTCCTCGTCGTCTTCGAACTCGAGCCCGCCGCCGGCGGCACGCGCCTGCGGATGACCGAAACCGGCTTCCGCGAACGCGGCTGGGACGAAGCCAAGATCGCCGCCGAGTACGCCGACCACGTCAGCGGCTGGGACCACTTCCTCCCGCGCCTGCCCGGCTACGCCGTCCAGGTCGGCGCCGCGACCCCGTGAGCACCGCCGTGGACGACGACCTCTGGTCGGCCATCGGCGACCCCACCCGCCGCCGCATGCTCGACCTGCTCCTCACCCAGGGCAGCGCGACCGCGACCAACCTGAGCGAACACCTCCCGGTGACCCGCCAGGCCGTCGCGAAGCACCTCACGGTCCTCGACCGCGTCGGCCTCGTCCACGCGACGGCCGCCGGGCGCGAAAAGCAGTACCGCGTCGACGAGACCCAGCTCGCCCGCGCCGTCGCCCAGCTCGCCGACGTCGGCGCCGCCTGGGACGCCCGGCTCCGCCGCATCAAGCGCATCGCCGAAACCATCCAGAAGAACCTCTAGAGGAGAACGACCATGGACATCCTGCACCGCATCGGCATCCAGAAGTCCACGCCGGACCAGGTCTACGAGGCACTCACCACCCTCGACGGCCTGTCCGGCTGGTGGGCCCGCAAAACCGCGGGGGACACCGAGCTCGGCGGCGTCATCGCGTTCCGGTTCACCGCCGGCGGGTTCGACATGAAGGTCACCGAACTCGAGCCGGGCAAGCTCGTGCGCTGGGAGGTCGTCGACGGACCGCCGGAGTGGGTCGGCACGACGATCCGCTGGGACATCGAGCAACGCGGCGAGTACACGATCGTGCTGTTCAAGCACGAAGGCTGGCGTGAGGCGGGCGAGTTCATGCACCACTGCAGCACGAAGTGGGCGATCTTCCTGATGAGCCTCAAGCAGCTCCTGGAGACCGGGGAAGGCGCCCCGGACCCGAAAGACGTACCGATCAGCGACTGGCACTGACGTTACTTGACATAATGTACATTATCGGCACTTCGGGACGTGCTGCGACAGGGCGCCAGGAGGGGCGTTGAAGGCCGGGTTCCCGGGAGGTGCGTGCGGTTCGCCAGGACGGCTTTTCCTGAGGTTTCCGCTCGGACGTTCTCCCGCGTCGAGCGTCGGGTGGCCCTGAGGACGGCTTCAGAGGGCACAGGAGCATCCCCTGAAGCCGAGGATCCGATGTGCTGCCACCCGACCTTAAAACGTCACGGTGACGAAACTGTGGCAAGCGATCTGGCGCAGCCGAACCGGCGGTTTCGCGAAGTTGACGCCTGAAGGCTTCTGACCGGCGGCCGCCCGGCTCGCCAAGGCTGACCCTGTGGCGGTCGAACATATGTGCGCATCCCCGCCGCGCGTACCGAAAGGGCGGATTTGGGCCTCAAATCGTCTCCGAGAGAGTTCGGGATCCCCCAAGAGGCCATTCCGGACTAAACCGACATTTCATGCATAATCGCCATTATGCATGAAAGGGGAGACGACCCGGCGACCGGAATTGTCGGTGCCGTGCTGTAGAAGATCCACATGAAGGTTTCCGAGGCCCAGCAAGCCTTCTTCGCCGCCCGCCGGCCCCGCAAGGACTCGCCGCACACCACCGACGCCTACCGCCGTGACCTCGCCGGGATCACCGCTCTCCTGGTTTCGGAGCTCGGCCGCCCGGCCGAGGACCTGGACGTCACCGACCTGACCGGGCCGGCGCTGCGGTCGGTGTTCGGCGTGTTCGCCGACGGGCACGCGAAGAGCTCCGTGCTGCGCGCGTGGTCGACGTGGAACCAGTTCCTGACGTTCTGCGTGGCGGACGGGCTGCTGGAGGGTAACCCGATGGGTGCGGTGGCGCGGCCGCGGACGCCGGCGTTGACGCCGAAACCGTTGCGGGGTGAGGAGACCCCGGAGCAGCTGCTGTCGGCGGCGGCCGCGGGTTCGCGGCGCGCGCGGGATCCGTGGCCGGAGCGGGACGTGCTGGTGATCGCGCTGGGGCTGGTGGCGGGGTTGCGGGCGGCGGAGATGCGGGCGCTGACGGCGCGGTCGCTGGTGGGGCGTGCGGGTGAGCTGCGGTTGCACGTGACGGGCAAGGGCAGCCGGGATCGGTCGATTCCGGTGCAGCCGGTGCTGGCGGAGCTGATCGAGCGGTACCGGGAGTCGTGCCGGGTGCGGTTCCCGAGCGTGCGGTTCTCCCCTGGTTCGCCGTTGGTGCTGGATCGGGCGGGTGAGCCGATCGGGCGGGGTGCGCTGGAGTACTTGGTGAAGTCGTGTTATCGCGGGGCGGGGTTGCACGACCGGGTGCCGGTGGGGGCGAACTTGCACGCGTTGCGGCACACGTTCGCGACGCGGTTGGCGGAGGACGGTGCGACGGCGTCGGAGATCATGGCGTTGCTGGGTCATGCGAGTTTGGCGACGAGCCAGAACTACATCGAGGCGACGGGGCGGGAGCAGCGTGCGGCGGCGGCGAGCAACCGGACGTACCGGGCGTTGGATGGGTTGGGTTGAGACTCGTCAGCGGAGTTGTTCGAGGTCTTTCGCGGCGCGGGCGATCTCTTCGGCCAGTCCGCGGAGTTCTCGGGGGTCGGCGCCGTCGTCGGCTGCGGTGACGATGTCCTCGGCCGCGCACCTGAGCTGGAACAGGCGGTCCTGCAGGGCGGCGATCTCGGTGTCGGAAAGCACCACGGCGTCCTCGGGCAAACCGCTTCGCTGCAACGCCGTGCGGCGCTCGTAGGCGCGCTGGCGGCAGGACTGCCCGCAGTACCGGCGGCGGCGGCCGACGTTGCCGCCTTCGGGGAGGCGTCGTCCGCACCAGCCGCAGTGCCGGGGCGCGCCGCGGCGGGCGGGCGCGACTTCGACGGGGACGGGCTGGGCTAGTTCGGCGGCTTCCCTCACCCGGGAGACCCTAGCTGGCCACCGGTTGCTCATGCCGGGGTCATGGCGGAAGTGCACACTTGGGGGATGCAGGCGTCGTTCCCGTACCTGGCCGATCCGCTCCCCCGTGCGTTCGCTCACCGGGGGTGGCACCTCGACGAGCTCGACGGGCTCGAGAATTCGTTGCCGGCGTTCCGGCGGGCGTGTGCCGAGGGGTACCGGTACCTGGAGACGGACGTGCACGCGACGGCGGACGGTGTGGTGGTGGTGCACCACGATCCGAACCTGGACCGGACGACGGACGGGTCGGGGGCGATCGCGGCCCAGACGTGGGAGCAGCTGAAGAACGTGAAGGTCGGGGGGAAGGCTCCGTTGTCGCGGCTGGAGGACGTGCTGGAGGAGCTGCCGAACGCGCGGTTCAACGTCGATGTGAAGGCCGATCGGGCGGTGGGGCCGTTCGTCGAGGTGCTGGAGCGGACGCAGGCGCACGATCGGGTGGCGGCGGCGGCGTTTTCGGACGCGCGGCTGGTGCGGTTGCGGAAGCTGGCGGGGCCGAAGCTGGTGACGGCGATGGGGCCGCGGTCGGCGTTCGCGTTGTGGGCGCGGGGGAAGCTGCCGCTGCTCCCCCTCGGGCGGCTGGTGCTGGGGGCGATGGCGCAGGTGCCGGTGCGGCAGGGTGCGTTGCGGGTGGTGGACAAGGCGTTCCTGTCGATCGCGGGGCGGTCCGGGATCGAGGTGCACACGTGGACGATCGATGATCCGGCGGAGATGCGGATGCTGCTGGACCTGGGGGTGCACGGGATCGTGACGGATCGGCCGGATCTGCTGCGCGAGGTGTTGATCGAGCGTGGTACCTGGCAGCGGTCGCAGGAGCCGTGAGCGTCAGCGGGGTGCTTTGCCGGTCCAGGCGGCGTCCCAGGTCTTGGGGCCGAGCAGTCCGCTGTCTTTGATGCCGTTGGCGCGTTGGAGGTCGAGGACGGCGGTCTTCGTCTTGGCGTAGTAGCAGCCGGTGCCGGTGAAGCCGTAGCCGAAGGCGTTCATGCGGAGCTGGAAGGCTTTGAGCGGGGCGGCGCAGTCGCCGTAGGAGTAGACGACGCCGGGCCAGGCCGGTTTGGGGCCGCCGGGTCCCGGGACCGGGGCGGGCAGGCCTCCCCCGCCGATGTAGGCGGCTTCGGCGTAGGTGGGGACGCGTTTGCTGCGGGCGTCGGCGTCGCCGGGGAGTTTGAGCATGCCGGCGCACTGCCAGGGTTGCCAGCCGCGCATGCGGTAGAGGTAGAGGGCCCGGTAGTCCTGTTCGGCGGGGGCGGCCTGGTCGGGGCGGCCGTTGCCGCCGACGCTGCGCCAGGTGGGCAGGTCGAACTGGTAGGCGCCGTAGTAGCCGTTGCCGGTGTTGGTGGCGTAGCGGCCGCTCGACTCGCACATGCGGAGTTTGGCCCAGGCGGTGGGCGCGGGGTCCGCGGCGGCGATGGCGGGGGCGGTGAGCTGCAGACCCAGGGCGGCGAGGGCGAGGAGCAGGGTCCTCGCGGTGGTGCGTCTCGGGTTCTGGATCATGCGAGCACAGTAGGAGGGTGCCTCTTTGACCACAAGAGACACACTGCGCGCTTCAGTCTCACATGAACCTTCATTCACTCCGGTCAGCGACACGCCGTGACGGGCGGACCGTGATTTGCCCGGAAGTGGCGGATGATCACGAAGCGACGAACCGGACACGGTTTCGGTGGTCCGCTCATCGGCGTTGCCGCCGGCCAGTAGTCTCCGCGCTGACCTGGACGTTCTTGAGCATGAGGAGCCGTGGATGACGCTGGCCGGGACGCGCTCGACCAAGCGCGAGCGCTGGGGCTGGTATTTCTACGACTGGGCGAATTCGCCGTTCTATTCGTCGACGACGACGGTGTTCGGCGCCCTTTCGATGAGCTCGATCGCGGCCGCGGACGCGAAGACGAACATCACCCTTAATGGGGACCACGCGTGCGTGAACGCGTCCGGTGCGGTGGACACGCTGCACCACTGCGACGTGACGTTGTTCGGGCTGCAGTTCCCGGCCGGTTCGGTGTGGGGCTACCTGCTGTCGGTGGCGACGGTGGTGCAGGTGCTGGTGCTGCCGATCGCCGGTGCGGTGGCCGACCGCAGTCACAACAAGCGGCGGATCCTGGGCGGGTTCGCGTTCCTGGGCGCGGCCGCGTCGGCGGCGATGTTCTTCTTCGCCGGGTCGGACTGGCAGCTGGGGGTGGTGCTGTTCATCATCGCGAACATCGGCTACGGCGGTTCGCTGGTCGTCTACTACTCGTTCCTGGTGGACATCGGCGGGCCGGACGAGCGGGACGACATCTCGGCGAAGGGCTGGGCGTTCGGGTACCTGGGCGGCGGGCTCGCGCTGGTGTTGCAGCTGGGGCTCTACCTCGGGCACGACGCGTTCGGGGTGAGCAAGGACACGGCGGTGCAGATCTGCTTCCTGACCTCGGGGCTGTGGTGGGCGCTGTTCACCATCCCCGCGGTGCGGGCGCTCCCCCGGCGGCACACGCCGGTCGAGGTCGCCTCGGGGACGTCGGTGCTGCGCGCGGGCTTCGCGGAGCTGCGGCAGACGATCGTGGCGGCGAAGGCGTTCCCGTTGACGTTGGCCTTCCTGGGCAGCTACCTGGTCTTCACCGACGGGATCAACACCGTGGTGACGGTGTCGGCGCAGTACGGCAAGGACGAGCTGGGGTTCGGCAACGAGGTGCTGATCGCGACGATCCTGGTGATCCAGTTCGTCGCGTACCTGGGTGGCACGCTGCACGGGCTGGTGGCGCGGCGGATCGGGGCGAAGCGGACGATCCTGGGCAGCTTGGTGCTGTGGGTCGTGGTGCTGGCCGGGGCGTACTTCGTGCAGCCGAAGCAGCTGGTGCAGTTCCTCGCGGTGGCCGTGGGGATCGGGCTGGTGCTGGGCGGAACGAACGCGTTGTCGCGGTCGTTGTTCAGCCAGATGATCCCGGCGGGCAAGGATGCCCAGTACTACTCGCTCTACGTCGTGGGCGAGCGCGGGACGTCGTGGCTGGGGCCGCTGGTGTTCGCCGGGGTCGGGCAGGCGACGGGGTCGTTCCGGCTGGCCATCATCGCGCTGGTGATCTTCTTCGCGGCGGGGCTGGTGCTGGTGTGGCTGGTGCCGGTGCGGCGGGCGATCGAGGCGGCGGGCAACACCCCGCCGGAGGTCCTGTGACGGGGCTGCTGGGGTTGTCACGCGGCGTGCTGTGACAGTTTCGCGGTGTGTTGTACCGGGCTGTCCTGGACGAGTGTCCAGGCACCGATAGGGTCGGGTGTCGTGACCTTGTTGAACGACCGGGCCGGCGGCCCCGATCCGACCGACGCCCTCTCGTCGGTTCCCGCGGCCGGTTCGCGCCGCGGGACGCCGCCGGTGGGCAGGCTGAAGTTCTGTTACGGGCCGATGGACTGCGGGAAGTCGACCCTGGCGCTGCAGATCGACCACAACCACGCGCGGCAGGGCCGGCGCGGCTTGGTGCTGGTGCGCCACGACCGCTCGGGCGCGCCGCGGATCTCGAGCCGGATCGGGTTGAGCCGGCAGGCGGTGGAGGTCGGTGAGGACACCGACGTGCGGGACCTGGTGCGGCAGGAGTGGGCGCGCGGGCAGCACGTGGACTACGTGGTGGTGGACGAGGCGCAGTTCCTCTCCCCCGGGCAGGTCGACCAGCTGGCGGAGCTGGCCGACGAGGTCGAGATCGACGTGTACTGCTTCGGCATCGCGACGGACTTCCGGAGCCGGTTGTTCCCGGGTGCCGCTCGTCTGTTCGAACTGGCGGACGAACTGCAGCCGGTTCAGGTGGAGGTGTTGTGCTGGTGCGGGCTGCCGGGGCGGTTCAACGCGCGGGTCGTCGAGGGTGAGGTGGTGCGGGAGGGTGACACCGTCGTGGTGGCAGATACCGAACAATCCGTAGTTGAATCTTCAGCTTTGGCCGGTTTTGAGGCCGAAAACGCTACTGTGCGTTATCAGGTATTGTGTCGCCGCCACTTTCGATCGGGTGACTTGGGGCCCGTTACTGGTCGTCACGGTCAGTTACGGTTGACCTGACGTGGGCGCCAGTAGCCCATCCGGGGGATATCAGCACTAAGAAGGCCGTATTGACGTCACGCCGAAGCGCGAAACGCCTCCTACTAGAGGAAGCTGATGCCGTTGGGTGACGCAGCTCATCGTGAGCAACGACATGGCCTCCCGGGAATCCTCGGGGGCCCCAAGTCGTTGCATAGGGTGAGCATCACCCAGGCTCCACCCGGAGCTGACTGAAAGGACCCATCATGGCCGACCGTGTTCTTCGTGGAAGCCGGCTGGGAGCGGTCAGCTACGAGACCGACCGCAACCACGACCTCGCCCCACGCCGCACCGTGCGTTACGCCTGCCCGAAGAACCACGAGTTCGAGGTGCCGTTCTCCGACGACGCCGAGATCCCGACGGTCTGGGAGTGCCGCCTGCACGGCAGCGAGTCGGAGATCGTGGACGGCGGGCAGCCCGAGCAGAAGAAGGTCAAGCCGCCGCGCACCCACTGGGACATGCTGCTCGAGCGGCGCACGATCCCCGAGCTCGAGGACCTGTTGAACGAACGTCTCGCCGAGCTCAAGGGCCGGCGGACCTCCCGGTCCGCGTAACGCCCTCCGAGCGTCGGCCCGTAGCCACCGCTCCCACCACAACGGAAAGGCCCCCGCCACCTCCCCCGGCGGGGGCCTTTCGCCTACCCGGACCACGATGGGCCGTACCCAGAGGGTCGGTCCACGTACCCGGGGAGTCGGCTCGCGTACCTGGAGGGTCGGATGCGAACCGACCCTCTGGGTACGCGAACCGACCGCTAGGTGCGGAAGGGACCCCGCAGCGCTGCCCACTGGAGCAGCATGATCGTCTTCGCGTCCGCGATCTCGCCGGTCTCGATCATCTTCAGGGCGTCGGCGAACCGCAGCTCCACCACCTCGATGTCCTCCCCCTCCGCGGCGATGCCGCCGCCCTCGCCGCGGTCTGCCGGGTCGTAGGGGGCCGCGTAGCAGTGGAGGCGCTCGGTGACCGAGCCCGGGCTCGTGTACACGTCGAACACGTGCTCCAGCTCGCCGATGCGCACCCCCGTCTCCTCCTGCGCCTCGCGGCGGATCGCCGTCTCCGGGTCGTCGGCGTCCAGCAGGCCCGCCGCCGCCTCGAGGAACATGCCGTCCGGGTGGTCGTTCACGTAGACCGGGTAGCGGAACTGGCGCGTCAGCAGCACCGTCTCCCCCGCCGGGTCGTAGAGCAGGACCGTGGCACCGTTGCCGCGGTCGTACGTCTCCCGCCGCTCGGTGCTCCAGCGGCCGTCGCGGTGCCGGTAGTCGAACGTCGTGCGGCGCAGCACGTACCAGGCCGACGACAGCACTTCCACGTCGGTGACCCGGACGCGCGGGTTGCGGGTCAGGCTTGGCAAAGAACTCATGCCGCGACCATAATGTGCACGACTCGGCAGAAACAAGGAGGACCGTGCATGCTCGTCGGTGAACGCCGCGACCTGCTGCTCGCCCGGCTCGCGGCCGAGGGCAAGGTGCTGGCGAAAGACGTGGCCGCCGAGCTCGGCGTCTCGGAGGACAGCATCCGCCGCGACCTGCGCGACCTGGCCGCCGCCGGGCTCTGCCAGCGCGTCTACGGCGGTGCGCTGCCCGTCTCCCCCGCCGTCGCCGACTACGCGAGCCGGACGACCATCGCCGTCGACGGCAAGGACCGCGTCGCGCGGATCGCCGCGGGCCTCGTCCGGCCGGGCTCGACCGTCATCCTCGACGGCGGCACCACCACCCTCGCCGTCGCGAACGCCCTGCCGAAAGACCTCGAAGCCACCGTCGTCACCCACAGCCCGACCATCGCGGTCGCCCTGCTCGACCACGTCGACGTCGAGGTCTTCCTGCTCGGGGGGCGCCTGTTCCGGCACTCCGCGGTCACCTGCGGGGCCGCCGCGGCCGAAGCCGCCCAGGCGATCAGCGCCGACGTCTTCCTGCTCGGCGTCGCCGGCGTCCACCCCGACGCCGGCCTCACCACGGGCGACGCCGAGGAGGCCGCGATGAAACGCACCCTGGCCCGGCGCGCGGCCGACACCTACGTGCTGGCCAGCGCCGAGAAGCTCGGCGCGGCGTCGCGGTTCACCGTGCTGCCGTTCGCCGACGTCGCCGGGATCATCACCGACGCCGACGATTCAACCGTGCAGGAACTTGCAGCGCGGGGCGTGAAGCTTCTGCGGGCGTGACCTCGACGTACCACTCGTGGCCCGCCACGAGCCCGAACACCGGCGCCGGCAGCCACACGAGCACCCGCAGCACCGCCGAGAGCCGCCCGCGGCCGCGCACGTCCGACACGTGCGCGGCGAGCGCCGCCTGCTTGCGCCCGGCGAACCGCCGCACGTCGAACCGGTGGGTGATGGCCGAGGCCGGGCTGTAGAGCCGGCCGAGGGCGGCGCCGTCGTACCGGAACGGGATCCGCAGCGCCCGGATGATCCGGACGAGCCGGACGACGACCTCGCGCGGCATCGTGGCCTCCAGCAGCCGCGTCCCGGTCAGCCGGGCCGCCCGCCGCGCGACCTCGTGCACCTTGACGTGGTCGCGGTGGCCGTAGCCGCCGTTCGGGTCGTAGCCGAGCAGCAGGTCGGCCTTCTCCTCGTGCAGGACCGCGGCGAGCCGGTGCGCGGCCTCCTCGGCGTCCGCGCGGGCGAAGCGCTGCCTGCCGGGCGGATCCGGGTACAGCTCGGGCCCGTGCCCGCTGTCGGCGTACCCGAGGTGCACGACGCGCCGGACGCCGAGGATGGCCGCGCTCGCCTCCAGCTCCCGCCAGCGCTGAGTGGGGTGTTCCGCGGAGATGCCGTCGGTGGCCACGACGACCACCACCCGGTGCCCGTCGGCCGCCGCGCGGGCGAGGGTGCCGCCGCTGAGCAGCACGGGGTCGTCGGCGTGGGCGTGGAAGGCCACGATGGTCGTCATCGGCCCCATGATGGCCGATGACGGGAGAAGACGGCATGAGTGAGCACCGAGTCCGGTTCGCGGCGCTGTTCGACGCCGAGGTCCGGCCGCACAACGAGCGGTTCCGCGCCGCGGCCGCCGTCGCGCCCGGCGAGGACGTCCTCGACGTCGGCTGCGGCACCGGCGAATCCACCCGCGAAGCCGCGCAGGCGGGCGCGACCGCGCTGGGCGTCGACGTCTCGGCACCGGCGATCGCCAAAGCCCGCGAACTCGGCGGGGCGAGCTTCGAGGTGGCCGACGTGCAGACCCACCCGTTCCCGGCCGCGGCGTTCGACGTCGTGCTCAGCCGGTTCGGGGCGATGTTCTTCGCCGACCCGCCCGCGGCCTTCGCCAACCTCGCCCGCGCGCTGCGCCCCGGCGGCCGGCTGGTGCTGCTGGTGTGGCAGGAGCGCGCCCGCAACGAGTGGTACTCGGTGCTGCACGACGCCGTGGCGCCCGGCACCACCCCGCCGCCCGCCGGGCCGCACTTCTCCCTCGGCGACCGGGACCACACCGACGCCCTGCTGCGGGCCGCGGGCTTCACCGATGTCGAGTTCACCGAGTTGCGCGAACCGGTCTGCTACGGGCCCGACGCGGCGACGGCGTGCGAGTTCGCTCTCGGTCTCAAGGACGTCCAAGAACTACCACCCACCGAGCAGTCCGCGACCCGTCTCCGGGACGCCTTCGCCGCCCACGAAACCCCGGACGGTGTGCTGCTGGGCGCCCGGACGTGGATCGTGACCGCGCGGGTCAGCGCCGCTTGACCAGGCGGCGCAGCTGCTGCCAGCGCCGCTCCACACCCCAGGTGGCCACCCGCACGAAGGCCTCGCGGATGATCGAGCCGTCCATCTTCGACTCGCCGATCTCGCGCTCGGTGAAGGTGATCGGCACCTCGACGATCTCGAACCCGGCGTCGGCCGTGCGCAGCGTCAGATCGATCTGGAAGCAGTAGCCGTGCGAGTTGACCTCGTCCAGCGCCAGCTTCTCCAGCACCGGGCGGCGGTAGGCGCGGAACCCGGCGGTGATGTCGCGGGTGCGCATGCCCAGCGCGACCTGCGAGTAGATGTTCGCGCCGCGCGAGAGGACCTGGCGCTTGAGCGGCCAGTTCACCACCGCGCCGCCCGGTACGTACCGCGAGCCGATGGCCAGGTCGGCGTCGCCGATCGCGTCCAGCAGCCGGGGCAGGTCCTCGGGCGCGTGCGAGCCGTCGGCGTCCATCTCGACGATCGTTTTGTACTCCCGCGCCAGCCCCCACCGGAACCCGGCGATGTAGGCCGCGCCCAGGCCGGCCTTCTCGGTGCGGTGCATGACGTGCACGTGGTCGTTGGCGGCGGCGCGCTCGTCGGCGAGCTCACCGGTGCCGTCCGGGCTGCCGTCGTCCACCACGAGCACGTGCACGTCCGGGAGCACCTTCTGCAGGCGATCCAGGATCGGGCCGAGGTTCTCCCGCTCGTTGTACGTCGGGATCACCACCAGCACCGGCTCGATTTCCCGGGCCCCCCGCGGCGCCTGCGACATCCGTGCTCCTCCGATATCCGCGGCGGTCAGTCCGCCGCTTCCCCTGCCGTGCCGGCGCTGCCGCGCCGGGTGCGAAAACGGAGCACGAGCCCGCCGGCCACCCCGGCGATCGCCAGTGCCAGCAGCCCGTACTCCGTCCACGCACCGAGTCGATCCGACAGCGTAGTCTGCGTCCGCAGCGGGACGCGCCCGACCAGGGAATCCGCGGTGAAAAGGCCCGTTGAGCTGGTAACCGTCCCGTCGGGGGCGACGATGGCGCTCACTCCTGAGACGGCGGACACCACGACCGATCGGCCGTGTTCGACCGCCCGCAGCCGCGACATGGCCAGCTGCTGGACGCTCATCTCGCTCTCGCCGTACCAGGCGTTGTTGGTCGGCACGACGAGCAGTTCGGCGCCGTCGCGCACGGCGTCGCGGGCCGGGTAGTCGAACGCGGCCTCGTAGCAGACGAACACGCCGACCTTCGTGCCCGCGACGGCCATGGTCTGGTTCGCACCGTCGCCGGGGACCATGTCGACGGTCTCGGAATCCAGGAACGGCGTGACGAGCTCGGCGAGCTTGCGGGCGGGCACGTACTCGCCGAAGGGCACCAGCTGCTGCTTCGCGTAGCGCTGGCCGGCCCCGGTGTGCGGGTCCCAGGCGATGACGGAGTTCTGCAGGTGCCGGTCCGGCAGTTCGTAGATCGCGCCGATCAGCGCGGGCACGCCGAAGTTCGCGACGAGCTGGTCGACCTGCGGATCGGGCCCGGTGACGGTGGTGGCGCTCTCCGGCCACAGCACCAGGTCCGGCTTCGGGACCTTCCCGGCGCGGATGGCGTCGAGCAGCCGTTGGCTCTCGGCGATGGTGTTGTCGCGCAGGACGGTTCGTTCGCCCTGCAGCGCCAGCCCGATGTTCGGCGCGTTGCCCTGCACGGTCGCGACGGTGAGCTCGCCGTCCTGCGCGCCGGTGCCCACAGCCGGCCACAGTGCCAGGCCGGCCACCACGGGCAGCAGCGTGCCGGTGGCGGCGAAGACGGCCGGGCGGGTGCGCAGCGCGACCGTGAGCGCGTCGCGGCCGTCCCAGAGCCGGCCGAGGAGAGCGGCGAGGCAGAAGCCGGTGAGGACGACGGCGAGGCCGACCAGGGGCGCGCCGCCGATCGAGGCGAGCGGCAGGAACGCGCCTTCGGGCTGGCTGAAGGCGACGCGGCCCCACGGGAAGCCGCCGAAGGGGAACCACGCGCGGGGCGTCTCCAGCGCGATGAACACGAGCGCGGCCCACAGCGGCCCGGCGGGGAGCCGGGACACCCAGGTCATCAGGCCGCCGGCGAGGCCGTAGTAGAGCGCCAGCGCGAACGACAGGCCCAGCCACGGCCACGGTCCGAAGCCGGGGCCGAGGAAGTCCAGCAGCCAGGTCAGCAGCGGCAGGAAGAACACGAACCCGAACGCGAAGCCGTAGCCGAACGCGCCGCGGAAGCTCCGGCGGCCGCGCAGCACGAGCGCGAAGCCGGCGAAGGCCAGCGGCGCGAGCCACCACAGCGGGCGTGGCGCGAAACTCAGGTAGTAGGCGAACCCGGACACCAGCGCGCCGGCCAGGCGCAGCAGCCCGGCACGGGGGAACCGCCGGGGGCGGGCGGGTTGGTGCGGGGCGCCCGGTTCGGGGTCCGCCACGGTGACTGCCACGACTGAGAACTCTAGGTGATGGTGTCGTGGAGGACCGCACCCGCGCGGACCGTGCGCAGGCAGTGCGGCAGGGCGGCGTCCGGTTCCAGGCGCGGCAGGGGTGGCACGCCGGCGCGCGGGTCGGTGGACCAGCGCTGCACGCGGCTGTCCGGGGTCGCGACGACGAGGTCGGCCGCGTCCCAGATCGCGTAGTGCGCCGGCGCACCCGGCACGAGGCTCCCGGTGACGCCGTCGTTGACCCCGGCCGCCCGGTGCCCGGCGCGGGTGTGGGCGGTGAACGCCGCCCGCGGTGAGAGGCCGGCGCCCGGGGTGCGGTGGTAGGCGGCGGCGCGGACGCTCGCCCACGGGTCGAGCGGCGTCACCGGCGCGTCGGAGCCGAAGGCCAGCAGGACGCCTTCGGCGGCCAGCGTCGAGAAGGGGTTGAGCCCGGCCGCGCGATCGGTGCCGAGGCGGTCGGCGTACATGCCTTCCTCGCCGCCCCAGAGCGCGTCGAACAGCGGTTGCACCGACGCGACGACGCCCCAGCCGGCCAGCAGCTTCGCCTGCTCGGCGGTGACCATCTCCAGGTGCTCGAGCCGGTGGTGGCGGGCGGCGAGCGCGCGTTGCCCGACTTCCTTCTCGGCGAGGCGGAAGCCTTCGACGACCTCGGCCACGGCGGCGTCACCGATGACGTGGAAGCCGGCTTGCAGCCCGGCTTCGGTGCAGGCGGCCAGGTGCTCGCCGACGCGGTGGGCGTCGAGGTAGAGCGTGCCGGAGCCGGGGTGGTCGGCGTAGGGGGCGCTCAGCGCGGCGGTGCGGGAGCCGAGGGCGCCGTCGACGAACAAGTCGCCGGCCAGGCCGCGGGCGCCGAGCTGCCGGGCGGTGTCGAGGGCACCGGTTTCGCCCCAGTAGCCGACGACCTCGGGGGTGTCCGGGCCGGCGAGGGTGAGCAGGGCGGCGAGGTCGGCACGGCCGGAGATGTCGGGGCCGGCGCATTCGTGGACGCTGACGATGCCGTGGGCGGCGGCCTCGGCGAGGAACGCGCGCTGGGCGCGTTCGCGCTGGTCCGGGGTGATCGCGGCGCGCACGGCCGCGCGGACGGCGTGGTGGGCGGCGCGGGTGAGCGGGCCGTCGGGCGACCAGCCGTCGGCGTCGCGGGCGGCCGGGGCCAGCTCGACCAGGGCGGTGGAAACCAGCGCGGAGTGGACGTCGACGCGGCTGAGGTAGACGGGCGTGCCGCCGGCGGCGGCGTCGAGCTCGGCGCGGCTGGGCAGCCGGGAGTCGGTCCACGTGCTCTCGTCCCAGCCGTGGGCGAGCAGGACCTGGCCGGGGACGACGGCGTCGCGCACGCGGGCCAGCAGGTCGGCGCCGCCGCGCACGCCGGTGAGGTCGAGGCCGGTCAGGTGCAGGCCGGTGGCGGTGGCGTGGACGTGGGCGTCGACGAAGGCGGGCGCGACGAACGCGCCGTCGAGGTCGACGAGCTCGGCGCCGGGGTGCAGCGTGCGGGCCGGGGCGTCCTGGCCGACCCAGACCACGGTGCCGCCGGTGACCGCCATCGCCGTGGCGTCCGGGCCGGCGGGGGTGTAGACGCGCCCGCCGAGCAGGAGCGTCGTGTGTTCGTCCGTCACGCCCGTGAGTCTCCCCCGCCTCCGGACGCTTCCTCCACCTGGGGGAAGGCAGGCCAGCAGGCAGGAAGATTTACTCCGCGAGAACGATATGACAGGATATTTTAACGTGTTCCCGACGACTAGGAGTACAAGTGACTGCGACCCAGGAACCTGTGACGCCAGCCGCCGCTTTTGACCAGCCCTACGAGTACGCCCGCGCCGAGCTGGTGGAACCCGACTGGCGCCGCTTCCCGGGCTGGCACGGCGTGACCGACGCCGAATGGCGCGACGCCCAGTGGCAGCGGGTGCACTGCGTCCGCAACGTCAAGCAGCTGCGCGCCCTGATGGGCGACCTGCTGGAGGACCGCTTCTACGAGGACCTGCTCGCCGACCAGCGCGAGCTGGCGACGATGTCGATGCTGCTGCCGCCGCAGATGCTCAACACGATGGCGCCCACGGCGGGCACCGACCCGGCGAAGGTCACCGAGGCGTTCTACGCCGACCCGATCCGCCGCTACATGCTCCCGGTTCGCAGTGATCGTGACGCCACCTGGCCGAGCCACCCGCACTCGGAGCGCGACTCGCTGCACGAGGCCGAGATGTGGGTGGTGGAGGGCCTGACCCACCGCTACCCGACCAAGGTGCTGGCCGAGATGATCTCGACCTGCCCCCAGTACTGCGGCCACTGCACCCGCATGGACCTGGTCGGCAACTCCACGGAGACGGTGGAGAAGCACAAGCTGGCGCTCAAGCCGGTCGACCGCCAGGACGCGATGATCGCGTACCTGAAGAAGACCCCGGGCGTGCGGGACGTGGTCGTCTCGGGTGGCGACGTGGCCAACGTGCCGTGGCCGCAGCTGGAGTCGTTCCTGATGCGCCTGATGGACATCGACACGGTCCGCGACATCCGCCTGGCGACGAAGGCCCTGGCGGCGCTGCCGCAGCACTGGATCCAGCCGAAGGTGGTCGAAGGCCTGGAGCGCGTCGCGGTGACCGCCCAGCGCCGCGGCGTCAACCTGGCGATCCACACGCACGTGAACCACGCCCAGTCGGTGACCCCGCTGGTGGCGGAGGCGGCCCAGACGGCGCTGAACGTCGGCGTCCGCGACGTCCGCAACCAGGGCGTGCTGATGCGCGGGGTCAACGCGACACCCGCGCAGCTGCTGGACCTGTGCTTCGCGCTGCAGGGCGAGGCGAACATCCTGCCGTACTACTTCTACATGTGCGACATGATCCCGAACGCCGAGCACTGGCGGGTTGCGGTGTGGGAGGCCCAGGAGCTGCAGCACGCGATCATGGGGTATCTGCCGGGGTATGCGACGCCGCGGATCGTGTGCGACGTGCCGTATGTGGGGAAGCGGTGGGTGCACCAGCTGGCCGAGTACGACCGGGAGCTGGGGATCTCGTACTGGACCAAGAACTACCTGACCAGCGTAGACAAGGCCGACGCCGAGGACCGCGGAGAGGCACTGCAGCGTCGCTACCCCTACTACGACCCGATCACCACCCTCCCCGAAGCCGGCCAGACCTGGTGGGCGAACCGCTCCCGCTGACGCCGACGCGCCGACCCTCGAGAGAGCTGCCGAGGGGGTGCTGCGGAGCCCGATCCGAGCCATCCGCGCCCCCTCGGCCGTCTCAGACGTTTGGGCTGGTCAGGACTGGTGCGTACCGGTTGCGACCGATCCTCATACGGCCCAGAAACGGCCCAGAAATTCCACTGTAGACAGACGTGCACGCCAGGCGGCCACCTCAACCTGCGAGGTCGAGCAAATGCTCTAGCATCGTTTTGCGGCCTGATTGAATCAGTATTCACGCCGCAAAACGCCAGTTGCACCGCGGCGTAAAAAAGGTTGAATTCATGAGACTGTTTCACGTGATTGAAACACCTGCAAAGGAAATTGCGCGACCGTGTCAGTGTCGTTGATTAAGAAGGTGACGTAGAGTAGTTTCGTCACGTGGCTTGCCAAGCCGTCGCCACGGAGTGTGACAGCCGAGCCGTCCTGAGACCCGTCCGACCTGGGGGGAACCGAACGAGAGTCGCCGGAGCGCAGCCGGGAAGCGTGAACCGCCGACGCGCACTCTCTGTAGACGATGTGGGTGATACCCATGGGTATCACCCACATTTTGTGGTCTCGGGAGCTCAGCCTGTGCAGTGGGCACAAATGCGCGCTGCTGCCATGGCGCGTGTCGTTTGCGCAGGGGTGATGGCACCCTAAGAATGTGACCCGGTCCGCAGCCCCCGCCGACCCGAAAGCGGCCCCGCGCCCCGACGTCGATCTGCGCCCGTCGATCGTGCGCCAGTACTCCACTAAGACACTCGCGTGCTACCGCGCCCGACTCGGCCACTACCAGCACTGGTGCCGCATCCGCGGCTACCAGCACGGGACCGAAGCGATCACGACCTCGAAGCTCGTCGAGTACGTCCACGACCAGATCAACCGCTGGCACGACTCCCCCGATGCCCCAGACCCCGCCGGCTACCCCCGATACCGGCCAAACACCATCCGGCAGACCGTCAACGCCCTCATCTACTGGGCCGAACGCAGCACCGGCCAACCACCCGACGACCGCGCCGCCAAGGAAGCTCTCCGCCGCTTCGCCGACAACTTCAACCGGACCCATCCCGCAGCGTGGCGAGTAAGCTCGCGCCGATCACCACGGCCGAGGCGCCAAACCATCCAGCGACCGTCCCCGTGAGGCTCGGCGGCGCAGCCGAGCGGGCCGAAGGGGTCGCCCGGCTGCGGCCAGTGCTGGCCGACCAGCGGGGTTGGAGCTGGAGATGCTGCGCCGTTTCGACCCCGACTGCGGCCATCCGGACCCGAGAAGCGGCCTGGGCGGCCAGACCCCGTATCAGAGGCTCCTACAGAGATCCAACCCCCATCCCAGAGTGTCAACGACCAGAAGCAGCAGCACACCTAGATGGCCGCGAGCGCGGCGGCCAGCTTGTCGGCCCCGTCGCCGGAGTTGGCGTAGCCGAGCCCGTTGAAGTGCTGGATCTCGTGCGGCCGCAGGCACGTGGTGCCGTCGCCGCGGCGGACCGGGACGCCGACGGTGCTCTTGCTCGCCTCGGTGGTCCCGGCCGGCGCCCGCACGGCGAACAGCTGGGCTCGAGCGCGGCTGGGCTGTGATGTCGATGACCAGCACGCCGGTGTCGTTCCCGTGGTCGATCCAGTCGACCTTTACCTCGCGCAGCGCGTGAAGCACTCGCGTGGCGATGACCTGGTGGTACTGGTCGAGGTCGACCAGCGTGCTGGAACTGGGCGGAAGGCGTCGACGATCTCCTCGCCGTGCTGCTGCCGATGGCGGTCGCGACGCCGAGCAACGTCAAACCGGCCTGAGCACGCAGCCGAGCCAACCGTGCTCCGAATTCGGCCACGTACTCCTGCCACGGATTTCGTGTCTCGTCAGGCCTCAGGTTCGCTTTCCGGGTTCAGCTCCCGCGCCAGTTCTGCCGCTTCGGCTGAGCCGAGGCTCTCGTAAATCGCCAGAGCATCACGGAAGCCCTGCTCGGCCGCGTCGTACTCGCCCAGCGCCTTGGCCACCCGGGCCAGGCCGACCAGTGCCGCGGCCCGTTCCAGTGGGCTACCGATCTCCAGGGCGAGTTCGAGCGCCTCGGTGTAGCGGCGCCGTGCCTCGCCGAGCCGGTCCGCGGCCAGGTACCACGCGCCGTAACTGTTCGACGTGATGGCTCTGCCGAACCGATCGTCGAGCTTCCCGAAGATGTCCTGGGCTTCGTCCAGCAGCGGGCGCGCCTCCTTCAGCCGGCCGGACTTCGTCAGCAGGTCGGCGAGCTCCCGCCGTACCGAGGCACTGCCGACCGCTTCGCCAAACGTCTCGTACAGCTCCATCGCCCGGCGCAACACCCGTTCGGCGGAGGCGAACTCGCCGAGGTGGTAGAGGACCACCCCCAGCTCGACTTGCGCCATGGCCGAGCCAGCGAGGTCACCGAGCTGCTCGTAGAGCTCGATGGCCGACTCGAAGTCCGTTCTCGCCTCGGCCCACCGGCCTTGCGCCCGGCCCACACTGCGGAGCACCGACGTGGCCTGCGCTTCTCCGAGCATCTGTCTCGTCTCGCGGAACAGCTCGCGGGCCCGGGCCGCCGCGTCCCGGGCCCGCCCGTAGTCGTCGCTGAACAGCGAGGCGTGAGCGAGGCCTTTGAGTGCGGTCGCCTGCCCGAGGCGGTCACCGAGCCGTTCGTAGATCCCGAGAGCGCGCTCGTTGGTCGCGATGCA
The DNA here is from genome assembly GCA_049998055.1 of Amycolatopsis sp. cmx-4-37. Lineage (GTDB taxonomy): Bacteria > Actinomycetota > Actinomycetes > Mycobacteriales > Pseudonocardiaceae > Amycolatopsis. The sequence goes on from JAEBEK010000026.1 coordinate 48,204, forward strand.
CCCGGCGTACTCGTCCTGGAAGAACTCCAGGTTGGCCAGCTCGACCAGGACACCGGCGAGCTCCGCCTCGGCCCCCTCCTGTTCGCACAGGGCGAGCGCCTCGGTGAAGGCCCGACGAGCGTCGCTATGGTCGCCCGTCTGGAGCCAGACCTGACCGAGACACGACAGGGCATGTGCTTCATCGACGCCCATGCCGAGCTCGGAAAACAGCCGTCCGGCCGCTCTCAGGGCGACCTCGGCTTCGGGATACCGGTCCGCGTGGTAGTGAGCTTTGCCCAGCTCAAGCTGGGTTCTGGCCTCCGCCTCGGGAGTCCCCCGAGCACGAACGCGAAGCCCGAGCCGTTCCAGCAGTGGCGCGCCCGCCTCCGCGAACGGCAGGAATTCGGGGTCGGGTTCCGTCCCACGGTCTCTCCCGTCAGCAACGCTGTGAAACTCGCGCTCAGGCCGATCGTCCGCTCGAGATAGCCGGCCACCGCCCGGAAGATCTCCAACGTCCGGTCGCCGGTCAGCGAATCCTGCAGGATCGCGCGCACGCCGGGCAGGAAGTCGTATGCCACCTCGTCCGGCGGAAGGTCCTCGCCGAGCGGGGTCAGGCGTTGGAGCAGTCCACTGGAAAATACTTCCGCGAGGTGGACCGGGTCGCGGCTGCCGAGGATCGCGTACTGGACGATCCTGGCCACCGGCAGCCGAATCGGGACCGCCGCCAGGGACACCGCCAGCTGGTAAGCCTCGACCGAGACCGTCGCCTTGACCGCCGCCACCCGCGCCGCCGGGGCCGTCTCGACCGGGGACGGCGCCGACGGTTCAGCCCACGCCGGCCCGGCCGGTACCGCCGCGACCGCTTCGGCGCCGCCCAGCACCATCCGCGCCCAGCGCGCCAGATCCGCCTCTGTCAGTGCGACGACCGGGAGCATGTCGCTCCCCTCCTCCGCCAGCCACCACGGACGGGTCGCGCGCAGCCCGCTGTTTGGCTGCCCCGGCCGGTACGCGCTGACCCGGACGTCGGCAGGGCCGAGTGAGGTCGATTCCCACAGCCGCTGCGGCAGTGTCTGGACGAGCACCACCGGGGCGTGCCGACCCCACTCGCGCAGCATCGCCCACAACGCCTCGCCCGACCACGGCGGACCGACGCAGTCGCTGATCACCATGACCAGCTGACGGCCGTCGGCGTCGACGGCCCGCCGGGGGTGCCGCCGCAGGCCGGAGTCAGTGAGCAGCCGCGGCTCGCCGTCGTCGTCGACCAGCCGGACCCGGCGGACCCGGCGGAAGGCGCCGTGCCCGGCCAGGAGTCTGGCCAGCTCGGCCGTGGTCTGCGCCCAGACGTCCATGGTCGGCCCGGCGTCAACGACCAGCGTCACGTCGAACCAGCGCTCCGAACCGGGCCGCAGCAACGGGACGAGCAGCCCGGTGTTCCCGTATAGGTCGACGGTGGCGTCGAGGTCGAACTCGCGCAGGCTGGGCGAGGGGTGACGCCGCTTGAGCGCGCGAAGGGCTCGGCCGAGCCGCAGCCGCTCAGGCAGGGCTACAGGTGCGGGCAACCGGACCTCGACGGCTTCCCCGGCGACCGGCCGTGGGGGCACCAGGTACATCGGCCGTTCGGCGGGCTCGTCGTTCTCCCGCGCCTCCGGACCGCCCGGCGGTTCCGGCTGGCGGGGGCCGGGCTGCACCGCGCCGGGAACAGGGCCCGCTGCCGGCTCGGGCTCGGAGCGTGCCGGGTCCGGCGTGCAGTGGGTGGCCATCCAGAAGATCTCGGCCAGCTGGACGGTGTCGGTCTCGATCCCGGCGCGCCGCAGCGCGCGGGCGAGCTGCTCGATCACAGCAGGTCGCTTTCCAGTTCCTTCAGCAGCATCCGGACGACCCGGTCGCGTTCGTCCGGGTCGTCTGCCGTCCGTGTAACCACGAAGAGCGCGTTGAGCAGCTGGTCGGTCGCTTGCGCGTGGTTGGCGCCGGCGCGGTCGGCGAAGTCGGCGATGAGCCCTTCGGCGGCGTCGGCGACGCTTTCGCCCAGGTGGGCGACGACGATCCGGCGCAGGAGCCTTTCGTCCGGATCGGGCATCCGGAACTGGATGCACCGGCGCAGGAAGGCGGGCGGGAAGTCGCGTTCCCCGTTGCTTGTCAGCACGACGAACGGGAACTCCCGACAGGCCACCGCGCCGCCGGTGACCGGAAACCGCTCGTCGCCCCCGTCCTCTTGGACGGCGACGGTGACTTCTTCCCCGAGCCGGGCGAGTTCGGGGACGTCGAACTCGCCCCGCTCGAAGGCGTTCAGCAGGTCGCTGGTCAGGTCGATGTCGCTCTTGTCGATCTCGTCGATCAGGAGCGCACGTGGCGTGGCGGTGGGCAGCAGAGCCGTACCCAGGGGGCCGAGCCGCAGGTAGGACGAGATGTCCGGGGAGTCCTGGCGGATCTGGAACTCCTGCAGCCGACCGAGCGCGTCGTAGCGGTACAACGCGTCCTTCAGCGTGCTCGAGGACGTGATGTGCCAGCGCAGCACCCGGCCGAGTCCTAGCTCGCTCGCCACCGATTCGATGAGCGACGACTTGCCGGAGCCGGGCCGTCCGGTCACCAGCAGCGGGCGGCGCAGGTGCAGGGCCGCATTGACCGCGTCGACCATTTTGGGCGTGGTCTGGAATCGCATCGCGGGTGGTTCGGCGGGTGGGATCGTCCGCTCCTGCGCGACGACGCCCCGGAACCGCCGCCACGGCGGCGGCTTGGGCATCGCCACCGTTCGGGGCTGCCCGTCGCCGCGGTAGAGCTGCCAGGGACCCGGTTCGCGCTCGGTCATGCGGTCCTCACCTCGATTCCGGTGAGCTGCCCGAACCTCGGCAGCAGCTCTGTGTCGTCCCATAGCACCCGCAGGCCCGGGCAGGTTCCGGCGTCCTGCCGGAGGTCCAGGGTGCGCCGCGGGACGCCGTCGAACGGCCCGTTGCGCACCAGGGTGTCGATCAGCTCGCGCGTCGCGGGCAAGTCGGCGGGTGGCTCGTCCAGCCAGATCAGGTAGGGCGTGCCAGGGTTAATCGCAGCGACGATCGGATCGCCGCGCAGGGCACCGCAAAGCCGTCCCGGGACGGCGGCGAACACTACGCAGGCCGCCGTGGTCGTGCGGACGATCTTGGTGATCTGCCGCGAGTCGAGCGGCTCGTCGATCCACAGGATCTCCGGTTCCGCCAGCTGTAGGTCCTCGGTGATTTCCTGGGCGCGCCGACGCCAGGAGTTGCGCGCTCGCGGCACCCGCATCCGGTCGCCGGAGTGCAGCACCGTCGGATACTCCTCGGCGAGCGCGAACTCGCCGGACAGATCGTCGACGTAGGTCCAGTGCTCGGGGACGTCGTCGAAGCGTGCCCGTGAGACCAGGAAGCCGAGGGCGAGTTCCCCGAGCGCGCTTTCGTGCGCCCACGTGATCAGCTTGTTGACGGCGGCGCAGGCACCGTCCTTGTCCTCCGGGCAGGCGACCGTCCGTTTCGCCCATTGGCCGTCGGTGGTCAGCAGGTGCCCGCTCACTTCGGCGGGCCACTGGTCGCCGGGCAGGTGCAGGACCAGGTGAGAGCTGCGCGCGGTGGTCACCGCCCGCTTCTCAGTGGCGCGCAGCTTCCGCAGCCGGGTGGCGGTGAGTTTGAACCAGTCGGCGCTCACGCGGACGTCGGTGAACAGTTCCAGCCGTGCGACGAACCGGTGCAGCGGCACCGATTCGTCGGCCGTGCCGAACTCGGCCAGGTGCTCGAGGACCTCGTCCAGCTCGGTCAGCCGCGGCGCGAGCTGGCGGTCGGGGACCACGTCGTAGTAGGTACGCAGTCTGGGAAGGGGCACGCCCTGGAACTGTCGCAGCGGTTCTAAGACTTGCTGCTGCAGCTCCCATTTCCGCCTGAGCCGTACGACGGCCAAGCGGTCTTCGTCGCTACGGGCGGTCGCCGCCAGCCGCGCGAAGAGGCGCCTCATCTCGCTACGGCGGATCGCCTCCACGACTACCTCGGCGGTCAGGGTGAACGGGCTGTCCGCGAAGGCGCTGACCAGCCGACGTAGCTGGGAGGCGGTGAGGCTGGCTTTGTCGGCGGCCTCACGGGACGTACCCGGGATGGGGATCCCGCCGTACGACGACCGAGTTTCGTTGCCTGCCCAGTCGGTCGTACTGAAGAACACTGGGTGGGCCTGGCTCCGCCCGTCCTCGCGCAGCTGCCCGAAGTGCTCCGCCACGGTCGCCGACAGCGCGGGCATGTCGGCCGGCCACTGCGGACCCGCCTCGGAGTGTAGGGCGTCCAGGACGGCGCGGGAGAACTCGCCGTACTTCCCGGCCTGGTTGTGGCCGGCGAGCTCGCCTTGCGAAGCCGCGTAGAGCACGAACTGCCGTACGCCCGGACGGCCTCGGCTCACCGGGAAGGTGGAGTATGTGAGGCTGGTGCGGCTCTTCATCTCCGCGGCGAAGTTGGCGCAGGCGTCCATGATCACGATCTGGTCGTGGAACCCGCGAACCTCGTTGTCCCGCAGGAAGACCAGCAGATCATCGACTCGCAGAGTCCGCTGGTCGCCGGCGTGCGCGTCCGCGGTGAACAGGGCCCGGGTGTGCTGCTCGTCCAGCACGCCGTGTCCGCTCCAGAACACCACCAGGTGCCGGCCCTCGGCACCGGTCAGGTCCTTGGTGAAAAGATCGATGAGGTCGTCCCGGCCGGCTTCGCGCACGGTCAGGCCGAGCTCGTCCGCCTCTCGCCGAACCCGGTCACGGTTGTCCGGCAGTGGGTCGATCGCGAGCCGGACACGGTCCGCCGGCACTCCGGATTCGCGCAGCCACCGGGCCGCGCGCAGGGCGTCGTTCGCGGCGCCGTCCAGCGACCACCCCGCGTCGTACCGCTCGATCCCGACCACAACGGCGAACGTGGCCGCAGGGTCCATGTCTACCGTCATGTCAGGAAGCCGCTCACCGCCTCCCAGACCGCCCGGTTGCCCCAGTAGGCGCTGTGCGCCTGCGGGAACGGCTGCCGATTGTCGACCTCGACATCGCTCACCCGGCCGGGAAAGACGCCCCGCCCAACGTAACCGAGGAAGTCGCGCGGGTCGTAGATGTTGAGCCAGGCGGGAAAGTGCCCGGGCAGCTGCTCCGGCGGTTCGAGGCTGGTCAACGCACCGATCTCGTACAGGAACGGCGCCTGGGAGCCGACCGTGATCAGCCGGTCGGCCTGGGGGACGTCGGTCGCGACGAGCAGGTCGACGGCGGCGATACCGCCGAGGCTGTGCGCGAGCACCGCCACCCGCTCGGCTCGGGTGTCGGCGATCGCCTGCCGGATCGCGTCGCGGATACCCTGGCCGCGTGCCTGGTACCGGAGGATGTCCCCGGCGGCGGGCGCGACGGCGTCGGTGACGCTGCCGCGGCGCCGGCCGACCAGGCGGGTGACCGTCCGCGCGGCGACGCCCTTGAACGGCCGGGCGAGCCAGTCCCCGATCCCCTTGCCGTAACCGTGCAGCTCATCAGTCAACCGCTCGACGAGCGCGTCCCTGGTCTCGCCGTCGAGCGGTGCGTCGGTGGCGACCAGGGCGTGGGCGACGACGGCGCGAGCGACGGCTTTGCGGTGCTCGACCGGGTCGGCACCCGCCGTTTCGGCCGCCTCGTCGAACTCCGCTGACGCCACCAATGCGGCGAGTGCGTCGTCGAACGCGCCCGCTAAGCCGGCCTGTTCCCATTCAGCCCGAAGCTGCGGCGAGGGAACGAAGGCGCGGACCTGCTGCCGCAAGGCGGCCGCGGGCACGACCGTCCCGGGCGGCAAGTTCGTCGGCTCGTCGCCGGCGTACCTGAGCAGCCGCAGCTCGTACCACGGATCGGTGTAGAGCACGGCCCAGAGCGCGAGCTCCTCTTCCACCACCTCGCCGCCGCGGGTCTGCTCGTACCGCGGCACGGAAACACCGTCCGCCCTGAGCCGAGCTCCTTCGGCGTCGCCCCAGAAGCAGCCGCTGAACGGTGTGCCGTCCGCCAGCGCCCTCTTGATCAACGCGAACGTCCGGGCGTAGGACTCACCGCGGACGCCGGTCCCGTGCACGAACACGACCGCTCGGCTCATCTACGACACTCTCCTGCGCAAGTCGTCACCCCGGATCAGTCGCTCGGCCCCGCACGGATGTAACAGTTCGCACCGTTCTGGCTCGGGTGCATCGGCCTTAATGTTCCGCTTCAACGGCGACCCGTCCGCCCGCCACCGCAAAGCGTCCGACGGTGACCTGGTCCAGGCGCCTAGGCCGTTAACGCCAAGAGTGCGCAGCGCCAGTGGTAGATGGGCGTTGACGTCGACCGGCCAGCGACCTCGAAGCGTTCAAATGTGGCTCTGAGCAGGCGAAAGCGCCCAGGGCAGCGTGTTCGCTACCTGGGTTCGCTCAGGCTACCGTTCAGCTACGGCCGTAGGAGGATCCGCAGCGTAACCCGCTGGGCACTCCGCAAGCCAGCGGCAGCTGGCCCGTCAAGCTGTATCCGGTCTCCCCCTGGAGGTCACCATGCCCGGCAACCAGCCCGGGTGCATCGCCTGCCATTGCGTGCGTTGCACGGCGAGAAACGCACTGGACATCACCAGCGCGTTCCTCACCATCTTGCTGTTCCTGTACGAGGTCATCACCCTCATGCAGGCTGTGTTCTCATAGGCACAACGTCGGGGCCGGGCCGCGAGGTTCGGCCCCTTCGCCATGTCCGGGCAGTATCGCACGGCTGCCCCCGGTTGTCGGCGTGCTAGATGAAGCGTGACACAGGCCAGCCAGATGCTGTGCTGCGCGGGCCGGACCCCCAGGAACACCGAGATCACGGACCTGGCGCAGACACACTGGAATCGAACCGGTCAATTTTGCTGACTCGTCGCTAGACCGGCTCGCGCGCTCGCTCGTCTTCGCCGGGGCCCGTTGATGGAGCTGACCCAGCAGCCGGCCGCGCACCAGGCGGTGCAGACGTCGCCGCGCAGCCCCGGATAAAGCTGCTGCTACGCGGGCCTCGTCGGCACCCCGGTCGATCGGCTCGTCGATCTCGCCGGATGTGTGGTGGTGCCGTTGGCTGGCAGATCTGCAGGTGCGGCGGCGTCGCGATCGAATCGAGGACCGCGGCCAGCTCCGCGGGCCTGGAACCGCCTGCCGACCGTCCAGGTTCGCGGTCAGGCACAACGTCATCCCGCCCAGGGCCGCCGCAGTTCGCTGGTCAGCCTGCGCACCCGCCGTCAGGCCTGCTCCCCCCGCTTCGACCGGCAGCTGTTGGAACTGATCCGCGAAGATCTTAGTGGAGATCAACGCCGCTGATCGCGCGCCTGTCCCTCCGCGCGCCGCGGTTTCGTGCCACCTGCTGCGCGTGATACTGCTGCGATGCGATTCGGCAAAGTGGACCTCCGGTACCTCGGCGGCGTTACCCTGCTCGCCGCGATCTTGCTGATCACCTTCAGCGCCGCGACTCGCCGTGGGACCGATTGGTGGGCAGCTTGGGGCCAGTGGGTCGGCGGTATTGGCAGCATCGCAGCTGCGGTGACTGCCGTCGGGATCGCGGTCGAAGGATGGCGACGGAGCGACCGACAGTTGAAAGAACGCGAGACGCGCGAACTGGCCCGCCAGTTCGCTTTTTGGGTGCACTGGACCGAAAACGAGGCGCCCGTGGTCGCGTACTACAACGGGGCACCAGTCCCGGCCTACGACGTCCACATGCTGCTCTTGGTCGACCGGCGTCCGGTCACCCCGGATATCGAGATCGGGAATGTGGGGCCGACACAGAAGGTCGAACATCACGTAGCTGCTACCGCTGCCCTTCGGCAAGCACTGGGCCACAGCCTGGACTCACTGTTTCGAACCGCACAGGATCCGGAGACCGGGCAACGTTCGATGCCCGTGCTTGAGGAGATGACCGAACGCCTCCGCCTCCGAGCAAGCGCAGCGATCGTCGTCAGCTTCCGTGACGCCAACGGTCAGAGATGGCACCGAGACCAGGACGGGAGACTAGTCCTACGCTGACGTCGCAACGCTTGCCCGAGCGCAACAGCGCATCGACGTCGGCGAACGCGGCCGGCTCCGGTGGCACCTTCCCTCCGGAGCATGCGGCGATCAGGTCGTGCCCGATGCCGCGCAACGCGTCGTACTCGGTCACGCAAGCGACGTCGGCGTCTGCGCGGAACGAGGTCTCGGGCCGTCGAAGGGCTGGGTCGCCGTGAATTCGTCGTAGAGCAACGCGGGCCGCCGCCGGACGGCGTCGTTTTCTGCTTCTGCATCGCCAACTCGGGGGTGGGGCGTCTCCCTACCCCCGACGATCGTCGCCCGTTGATCGACCACGAAAGCGGAGAGCCCGGGCAGTTCGGCTCGCGCACTACCAGCACTGGTGCTGCACCCGCGGCTACCAATACGATCACACCCCCAAGCTCATCGAGTACGTCCACGACCAGATCAACCGCTGGAACGACTCCCCCGATGCCCCGGACCCCGCCGGCTACCCCCGGTACCGGCCAGACACCATCCGCCAGACCGTCAACGCCTTCATCTACTGGGCCGAACGCAGCACCGGCCAGTCACCCGACGACCGTGCCGCTAAAGAAGCACTCCGCCGCTTCACCGACACCTTCAACCAGACCCACGCCGCCGCGTGGCGGGTAGTCGCACGTCGATCGCCGCGGCCGCGGCGCGAAACCATCCAGCGGCCGTCCCGGTGACGCCCGCACGGCGAGGCATCGGCCGTTAGGCCGTTGTAGCTATGCCACCACGCCGCTCGTCCGACACCACCGATCAGCCGAGCGCCGACGCCGAGCATGGGACCGGACGCCGGCTGGCCGCGCGGGACATTCTCGGCACCAGCAGTTCCCACTGGTGGCCCCAGCCTGCGTGGGGGTAGCCAGGTCGCAGTGGGGCGCCGGCCGTGTCCGGTTGGCCCCGCAGCTCCTCCAGTTCGGTCCCGGGGACGTTTTCGGCGCGGATGAACACACGTGTAGTGGTCATCTTGCCGGGCGTACTGGCGGCCACCACGCCTTCCTCGGTGTCGGGCGCCGCGACGACCGAGAGCCATGCCGCCGGTTACGACGGCATGGCGAGCTAGTGCCTCGTCACGGCCGGACATCCTGCTTAGGGGCCGCTGTGGACGAGGGCGGCCCATAGGTCCGGGCGGTCCAGGTGCTCCGCGCGCAGCTCGCGGGTCACCTGGTGCAGGATCGTGGCCGCGTTGTCGGCGACTGGGGTGTTCGGCAGGCCATCGTAGAACGCCCGGGCCGCCTTCGTGGCGATCTCGTCTCCGAGGGGCCAGAGGGTGGCCACTACGTGCCGGAATCCGGCGAGCTGGAAGGCCGATGCCAGGTGCAGTACTTCGTCGGCGTGGCGGACGCCGTGGTTGGCGGTCGCGCACGCTGACAGGTACGCCAGTTCCGCCTCCACCAGGCGCAGGCCGCCAATCTCCGGCAACTTCAGGGGCCGGTCGTGGAGGATCAAGCCACCGTCGGCCGGGGAGACCGGGTCCGTGACCGCGTGGCACGCGAAATGGGCCCACGTCGACTTCGTCAAAGCGGTGAGCACCTCGTCGGTGACCGCGTTGGTGTCGCGCAGCGGGATTCCGGGTAGGGACGCCGCTTCGGCCGCCGCGCCCTCCAGGTCCGGGTGGCCCGGCGTGTGCCGCATCGCCACGACGAGACCGCGGCGGGCCTGGGCCGGTGGCCGCTTGCGGGCGTCGCGTAATCCCCGCATCGACGGGATGTACGACGACACCAGTGCGTCGAGGGCGCCAGGCTGTCCCGGGTGGCCCGCGGCGTGCAGGGGCAGCAGGCCGAGTGTGCCGGTCGGCACCCACCACACCCGATGCGGCCCGTCGGACGGGGGCAACGCGTGCACCACGGGTTCGACGACCGCGTCCCACAACCACTTCAGCGTCTCCGGCACGACGCGGCGGCGGCGCAACCGGCGAGCCCGCGACTCGTCCGCGAACGCGTCCAGCAGCGCCGCCACCCGGGCGTCTCCGTCGCGCAGGCCGGGCAGCGCGACCATGCTGGGGTCGGCGTCGGCGCGGACGAGGACCGCGTTGCCGCCGTGCCGGTCCGCGTTGACGAGCACCGTCGTGCCCGCCTCCGGCCGCAGGTCGGCCGCCCGCGGTGCGGCGAGGAACTCCTCGAAGCCCGGCAAGGCGCGGACTTCGCCGAGGAGAGCGTCGTAGTCCGACCACCACCGCTTCCGCTCGCCGGCCGGGAAGCCGGGCGTGTTGAGCCGCTCGCACACCCACTCGAACCGGTCGGCCACCCGCGGCTGCCGTTCGGACAGCTCGGCGAGGTCGACGCGGGTGTTCGCCTCGGCGGCCAGCAGCACCCCGCGGCCCAGTTCTGCCGTCTCGATCGCCCCCACCGGGTCACCGATCGCGCAGTGCGCCGACACCGCCGCTTCGACCAGGCCGAGCCGGTCGCCGACCCGCTGCTGCCGGTCCGCCCAGCCGGCTTCTCGGGGCGGCAAGGACGGCAACAGGGCGATCGCCGAATCCAGGACCGGCGCCGCGATGCCCGCCTGTCCGGCGGCCAGCGCGAGGTCACCCACCGCGTGCCGGGCGGCCACCTGGTCGACCGGGGACGCCGCGCGCGACCCGGTGACATCCCGCACGAGTCCCTCAAGCAGCTCCGGCTCGAGCTGTCCGCCGTTTTCCACGTGGGCGAGCAGGGCACCGGCGAAGACGGCGGCCAGCCGCATCTGTCCGGGGTGCTCGGTGCCGTTCGAGCCCGCCTGCCGCCAAGCGCGTTCGCTCAGCTCCACGGCCGCGTCGAGGTCAGCGGCGTCCCGCTCCACCCGGTACCGGTCGAGCCGGGCCTCCGCGAGCGCCGACCGGCGCCACGGCAGGTCGACGTGGTCTTCCGGCGTTCCGTCGACGGCCTGGGTGCTCAGGTCGACCGCCCGGCTCAGGTCGGCCGGGTCCGCGCCGGAACCGTTGCGGGTGCGGTGGGCCGCGGCCAGGTCGGCGAGGCGGGCGGGGCGGACCACGTCGGTGGCCGCGGTCGCGGCCACCGCGCGTTCCCCGAGCTCGATTGCGCGGTCAAGGTCTGGCCGGGCCGACGTGACCCGGTAGCGGGCGTGGCAGGCGCGGCTGAGCGTCGCCGTCCATTCCGGCGGGCTGCCGTCGGTCACGAGTGGCTCGGTCAGCTCCACCGCGCGGTCCAGTTCGGCGCGCACCCCGCTGCGGGCGTGCCGGGTCAGGTGGATCGCGGCGAGCGTCACCGCGGCTTCCGCCCGGCCGGGCTGGTGGGCCGGGAAGCCGTGGTGGGCCCACCGGGCCAGGGCGGTCGCGCGCTCCAGGTCCGGTTCGGACCCTTCACTCAGGTAGCGGCGATGCCGGGCCACCGCGGCCATGCGCAGCAGTTCCGGCCGGCCGGGGTCGTCGTCCGGGATCGCGGCCAGGGCCTGGTCGCCGAGACGCACCGCGTGCTCGAGGTCAGCCCGCTCGCCGCCGTACTCGTGCTTCGCCAGGAACACCGCGGCGATCTCGGCTGCGTGCTCGGTGGCCACCTTGGGCTCGCCGGCGGCCAGGGCGGCCGCGCGCACCAGGTCCGGCAGTGAGCTGTCCCGGCGGAAGCGGCGCAGCAGCGTGACGCTCAGTTCGACGGGGTCCGCGGCCCGCTCTGCGTGGGTCACCGCCTGGTCCAGCGCCTCGGGGTCGCCGGTCCGGTCGTAGCGGAGCCGGCAGGCGGTGGCCAGCTTCGTCGACGCCTGCTCGTCCGCGGGGACCACCTGTTCGAGCAGGTCGATCACCCGCTGCAGGTCCTGGAGATCGGCGTGCAGTGCGTAGCGGCAGCGATAGGCCTCGGCCAGGCGTTCGCGGGTTTCGGCGTCCGGCTCGAGTTCCACAGCCTGCTCACCGGTCTCGATGGCCCGTTCGAGGTCCTCGCTCGAGCCGGACCGTTCGTAACGGCGCCGGTGCGCGAGGCACAGCAGGGACAACAGATCCGGCCTGCCTGGCGCGGACGGCGTGATGAGCTGGATACCCGCGTCCAGCAATGCCTCGTCTGGATTCGCCAGGGACGCCGCGAGCAGGTCGGTACCGGCCCGTGCCTGCTCGTGCGGGTCGGTGAATCGGCCGATCAGGGCTTCGAGGTCCGGTGGCACGTGCCGGTGGTCGCCGGCGACGAACTCCAGGCACACCACTGCTTTCGCCAGGTCCACGGGCTCTCGCCGGGCCCGGTACCGCAGGTGGTGGAACCGCCCGAGCAGGACGTGGGCCGCCTCGAGCCGGTGGGCGAGCGGCGGCGGAGCCGTGCCGCGGTCGATCGCGCGCACGGTCTGCCACAGTGCCGCGGACTCGGTTTCCGCGACCGGCTCGAACACCGGGGCGCCCGGCTCCAACAAGTCCCGGAGGAGTTCGATCTGCTCGTCGATCGGCATCGGCCGTTCCCTTCAGAGATCCAGCCGGAACATCCGCGCCGGCGCGCCGTCCGGACGGCCCACCGCCAGCAGCAACCCGCCGTCCGGCCGGGCCGCGAGGGACACCGCGTGCGGGAAATCCGGCCGCCCGCTCGTCGCCGTGGCCAGCTCCGCCCCGGATTCCGCGTCCCAGACGACGGTCCGGCCGCCGTCGGTCGCCGCGACCGCCACCCGCAGGTCGGGCAGCACCGCCATGGCCACCGCCGACTCGCGCGCATCCGGCAGGGAGAATGTCCGCACGGGCTCGCCCGTCAGGCCGTCCCACACCCGCACGGTGGCGCCCACCGCCACCGCGACGCGGAAGGACCGGTCAGCCAGCGTCACCACGGCCACCTGCGGCGCCCGGATGTCCGCGTCGTCCCGCTCAATCGTGAATCGGTGCAGCCGCTTTCCGGCCGTCACGTCCCACACGTGCACCGACGCGGTCATGCCGTCGTCGGTCCCGGCCACGACGCACACGTGTCCGTCTGGCAGCACGGCGGTGGCGACCGACCACACGATGTCGACGCTCGGCAGGCCGACTTCCAGCACGGCGATATCCTGGCGGGTGTCCGGATCCCAGACCCGCACCGTCGCGTCGTCGCTGCCGGTGACCAGCCAGGGGATCTCGTCGGGCGGGCAGACCCACGCGACCGCGTTCACCGGGGAGCGGTGCGCCTCGATCTCTCGCACCGGCCTCCCCTCCTGCGCTGTCCACACCCGGGCCAGCCCGTCCTTCCCGCCGGTGGCCAGCACGACCTGGCCATCCCCGAGCGCGACCAGCCCGACCGACAGCACCCATTCGCTGTGCCCGACCACATTGCGCAGCTGCCGGCCGTCGCGGGCGCTCCACATGCGTGCCGCGCCGTCGTGCGCTGAGGCGAGCAGCACCCGCCCGTCGGCGAGGGCGAGGAGTACCAGGGCGTTGGCCCGCAGTTCCGGGTTCTTGTCCTGCCACGCTGCTGGGGTGACGTCCTCGAGGTGGGCCTCCCCCGGTCCCCAGTCCCGGGGCGCGGCCGTCATGCCGCGCACTCGTCGGGGCGCTGCGGAGGGGGGTGTGCGGGGCCAGGGCATCCGGCTGGGCGGCGCGCCGTACAGGTATTCGTGGTCGTCTTCGTTCATCACCGTGCCGTCGCCCAGCACCTTCAGCCCCTTCGGGAGCGAGGAGGCGGGATCGACCGGGACCTCGGGCAGATCACTCCACCGGTAGCCGAATTCGTCGTCCTCGTGGTCGTACACCTCCTTCTCGTACGCCGCGGCCGCGGCATCGCGGTCCGGGTAGTCGACGACGCGGTAGTCCGAGCCTGGGTCGATCGCGGTCGTCACCGCGTGGCGCTCGGCACCGGTGTCCGGATCCGTGAACGTCACCGCCTCGATGACGCCCCCGAATAGCGCGTGCGCCTCGGTCTCGTGGAAGCGGCGGCCGCGGGCCAGCGCGTCCAGATACCGGTCCCACCGCTCGTCCTTGTCCTCGCCCCAGTGCCCGAACAGGCAGTTGCCGCCGGTGTCGTAGAGCACCCGCGATCCATCCGGCGGACGCAGTTCGTCGAACGGCGCGCGGTCACCCGAGGTTTCGCGCCACGTCCCACGGTGGCGGCGCATCGAGTCCTTGATCGCTGCCCAGGCCGTGCGCTTGTCCGGGAACAACCGGCGGCCGAAGCCCGTGTGGTCCACGTAGTACCTGCGCGCCAGCGTGCCGACCTGGATGTGCACCTGCTCGTCCAGCGGGCCATGGTCGGTCAGCTTCCACTGCATGAGCGGGTGCGGTGCCCCGCTGTCCTCGGCTTCCACCGGTACCCCCAGCGAACGTCATCGCCCTTTCCGGACGATCTCGGTGATCTTCTTGCCCTCCTCGAGGGTGAGCACCCCCGGATTCTCCGGATCCTCGACCCCGAGCGCCCGCGCGAGCGTCGTGCCGTGCAGGTCCACGGCGGCCTCGGACAGTGCTCCCAGGTCGCCGATCGCGGCACGTGCGCGAACCCACCCGGTGACGCCGAACGCCAGCCCCGCCACCGCCGCCGGCCACCAGAAAACCGCCAGCACCAGATACGGCAGCGACCAGGTGCCGGTCGCGACCGCAGCCGCGAAGCTCGCCTCAGCCGCCGTGATCTCCGCTCGCACAGTGTCCGGCATCACCAGCCACAGCCGCGGCCACCCGAACGTCAGGTCCAGGCCGTACCGCGCCAGCGCGACCTGTTCCACCGCGTGCACGCGATCGCCCATCCACGTCGGCCGCCCAGGCTCGGCGAGCGCGATCCGGTTCGCCTTCCCGGCCAGGCGATCAGCAGCCGCCCGGCGCTCGGGCTCCTCCCCGCTCACGGCTCGTCGCCGGCCGACCAGATCCAGCCAGCGCCGCCGGCGCGCCCGCACCCGCCACCGCAGCAGCGGCGCCGGCCAGCGGCCAAGCCAGACCAGCCGCGTCAGACCCGCCAAGGCCTGCACCACCAGGCCGACCCCGGCCGCGCCCAGCAGCGCAACCACCAGCAGCACGACCTGAAGACCCACCGGCAGCCGCGAAACCGTCGCGGTGAAGGTGTCCGATCCCTGCCGGAACCGTGACCAGTCCAAGGCGGCCCGGTGCCGCTGCCACCCGCCCACGGCCGCGACCGCCAGGAACCCGGCACCAGGAAGCACGAGCAGCCCGAGCCACCGCTCCGCCAGCTTCTTCGCCAGCTCCTCGAAGAACCTGCCCACTACCGCCGCCTCACCTCCGCACCTGCAAGACCGCACGAGCCTAGTGGCCGCCCGTGCCGCGTCGGTGGCGTTTGCCGGAAGAGCGGGCGGCCGGGCCGTCAGCGACGGATCATCGGCCGGCCGATGACCAGGCACTGCGGCACCGGACCCGCCGGAACGGTGTGCGCCAGCCGGTCGCAGGCGCCGTCCGGACACCCGAACTGTTCGTCATCGGCGCGTCCCGGACCCGCTCCCGGCAGCCCAGTGCTCACGCCACGCACGACATCCTGCCCGTCCAGTTCCCGCAACAAGGCCGCGACGGGCCGACGGGCCCGCGCCTCGGTCTCGATGCGGGCCAGCAGGCGTAGTTCGTTCCCGCCCAGGGCGGAGCACTCTTCGCGGAGGGTCGGCAGTTCCTCACACAAGCTGGTCAGCGCCAGCCGTTCCTCGTCCAGTAGTGGCTCCATGAGTCGGAGAGGTTAGCCGTAGGCTCCGCGCGCCAAACGGCGTGCCCACCGCCCGTTCGCAGGCTGGCGTAAGAGGCTCCCAGTGCCGGATTGGCGGAACTTCGGTGCGCGTTTCCAACCTGCACGAAGCTGCTAATTCACCGCTACGGCGAGATCATGACGGTCAGCGTCGAGATCGCGCACATCCGCTCCGAAAACCCCGAGGCCCGCGACTTGCGCCTGCCTACGAGCCCGTCCACGAGATCGAGAACCTGCCGTTTTTGTGCCTGACGCACCGCAAGATCGTCAACGAGAATCCCGACGCCTTCCCGCTCGAGACTGGAGGATCCAGTTCGCAGGTCGGCACGCCCAGCTCCGCGCCATCGGCTCGAGTGCGCAAGCGCGCCGATCGGTTCCGCAGCCGGGCCGGCGACGCCGGCACCCCGTGCGCCGGCTCGTCCAGCTCCAGGAGCCGGTAGCAGGTCTGGCGCAAGATGGTCAGCGCCTTGCCCCGCTCCGTGGTGATCGCTCGAACCACCTCCGCAAGTTCGCCGTCTGTGAGTGCCTACGCCCCCATCACCTGGGGGCCAGCAGACGGTCGAGACGGAGCGGAGCCGCGATCCGCGACAACAGCTCGGTGAGGCTGCCCGGCCGCACCCTTGCCAGGGAGGTGGTGTCTATCAGCGTCGGCACGTCGAGGCCCGCGGCGTATTGCAGCAGCTCCCGTGGTCGCCGGCGGCGACGACTGCCGCACGCCACGCCTCCTCGGGAGGCAACACGACAAGCCCGAGCTCCCGGGCCCGCGCCAGCCACTCCAGGACCTGGCGACGGCCGTACCCGTGCCAGATGAATGGGTGCAGCACCGCCACCACCAGGCACTCCCACCACGGAAGCTCCTCCGCCAACCGGAAGACCGCCGGCT
Source organism: Amycolatopsis sp. cmx-4-37 (assembly GCA_049998055.1). Classification (GTDB taxonomy): domain Bacteria; phylum Actinomycetota; class Actinomycetes; order Mycobacteriales; family Pseudonocardiaceae; genus Amycolatopsis. The sequence goes on from JAEBEK010000026.1 coordinate 64,590, forward strand.
CGGAGCCGAAGAGCGAGTGCCTCGACCAGGTCGACGTGGCCACCAGAACACGCTGGCCCGGTGACGCGCCCAGCGCACGGCGATACGCATCCCGATACGGCTTACCGGCCAGCATCCGATCGAACGACGGGTCGCCGGCCACGACCGACCTGGGAAGGGCATCGAGGCTTGCTCCCGCCAGCATCAGCTTTTCGTCGTCGGTCGCGAGGGCCAAGGCGGCAGGAACCACTTGACCGTCGCGCATCAAGTGCGCGCGGTGCAGGCTGTGCCGGTCGCTGCCGAGCCCGATCTTGGACCCGGCGCTGCCGGCGCCGTGGGGCATCAGGACGACCGGACCGTCGAGTTCGGCCACACCCCACGTGCGGGCGGCCAGGATCAGGTCGAACCGCGTGCTCACCGCCTGCCGCCACGGGATAACCACGGGCCGCTCAAGCAGCCCCAGACCGGGGACGTCGGCGATCGGCTCGGCGCGGTCGCGGGCGGCCGCGCGGACGGCGTCGGTGACCTTGTTGGCCGCGATCGCGTACACCAGCCGAAGGAACGAGCCTCCTCGCATGCGGTAGTTCGGCAGGATCTTGAGCACCGACAGGCACACCTCCTGGGCGACGTCGTCGGCGGTCAGGTACGCCAGGTCGCGACTGCCGATGCGGGCGCGGCAGTACCGCACGACCAGCGGCCGCATCAGTTCCAGCACCGCCCCGATCGCCGCGGGGTCTCCGTCGGCCGCGTCGCAGGCCAGCAGGTTGATGTCGGTCGTGCGCGCGGCGGGGTGCGCAGCCGGGGACACCGGGGTGATTCGGCTGATTGAGCCCTGCGGCAGTACCTCGAGCGACCGCATCTGGAAGGCGAAGGCGGTGTCCTCCGGCGAGCGCCACTTGATCTGCAGGATCGTCAATTCCGGACATAGGCTCGCCGGGCCAGGCCCATCCCCGTCGGTGCCGACCAACGCGAACGGCCGGTCGTGATGCTGCATGAGGTCAGGGCACCAGGCCATCGCGGGGTAGGCCCCGTCGATGCGGCGGTGCACCAGCTGCGCGCCCGCGTGGCGATCGACCGCCGCGCCTGTCCCGGCGGCCGGTCCGGCGGCCCGACGGTCCGTCCAGCATGGGCGAATCCCGCCGTTCCGAGACGTGCCCGATGGCGGGCTTGTCGTCGCGGCCTCGACCGCGGCCGTAGCGGCACCGTCGAGTTCCGCGGCGACCCCAGCGCGCCCACGGTCGTGCTTTGGCGTCGTCGACCTTAAGGTGCCAGCGCCGCGGGGGGTGCCGTCGTGATGGAAACGGACCTTGAACGGGCGGCACGACCTCGTCCAGCACCTCGGTCGCCGACTGCACGAGCAGTGTCAGCAGGATCGGGTACCGGCGCTCCGGCTCCCGCCGCTGCAACGCCTGCGCGGTCAGGCGGCGACCGACCGTGGCCAGGAACCGGCGGCGCTCCGCTGGCAGCACCGACAGGATTCCAATCACCTGAACAGCCCACGAAGCTGCCCGCTTCGGTGGCCGTTTCTCGTGATACTCGTCATCCGCATCTGCGACAACGAGCGGGTCCGTACTCGCTTCACTTCCTCGCGCCGGCGCCGCTACTAGCCGGATGCTGGACAATCACCTCCTGTGTCCCGCCCACCGTCAACCCACGTTGACTTCCCGCCGCGAGTAATTGAGACTTCTCGCAGGTCAGCGGACCGGGTCTCGAATGACGGAGACCGACCCGGTGAGACCTTCCTGTCGCGCCTGGAGACGAACTTGTCGGTGCTGTAGCTGCGAGAACGCCGTCGTTGCAGTCCCGCTGCCGATCGGCGTCCTGGCCGGACGCTGGCGCCTGGTGCGATTACGACGCGGTGTCGGCGGTCGCCACGGTCGGCAGCTCCATCCGCCTGGTCGATGAGTCCGGCCGCACCGCCTCTTGTAGTCGCGAGTCGGTTCGCGCACCTTAAGAAAGCCCTATCCATCAGCTGCGCCGGCGCGGGAGTCCGGTCGCCGAGATGGCACTGCCTTTCGTTCTTGCTGGAGCCGGTCGAGCACCGCGAGCGCGTGCTCGCGCCCCTTCGGGCCTTTGGCGGCGAGCGCGGCCTTGCGAACGGCGCGCCGGTCGCAAGCCAACATCCATCGGTCGACCGCGTTGGCCAGCCGGTCAGCATTCTTCACGACCAGCCCGAGCCCTGCGATCGCCAGCGCGATCGCGAGCGCCCACCCGGCGGGCTGGGCGGCGTCGATTAGCGCTCGCAGGACACTCCCGGGCATCGGGAACGTCTCCTTGTCGCTCTAGTCGGGGCAGCGTCCGGCCACTGGACCTGGATCTTCCAGGTGGTGCTCATCTCGCCGCCCGACGCCAGCGCTCGTAGTCCTCGACGACCTGCTCCAGCCGCCGCACCGCCTGGGCGGCGTGCGCGTCGAGACCGTCGGGGAAGTTGCGCGCCTGATCCAGGACCGCCCGGACCGCCGCGACGAGTTCCGCATCGGAAATCCGATTCTCGCCGGCCGCAGGCGCGCTCTGGGCCTGCGCATGCGCCGCCCGGAGAGCGACCTGCTGGAACGCGCCATCGACCGCGTCGTTCCCGACCGCCGCGAAGACCATCTGAGTCAGGGCCTGACGGAGGGGGGTCTGGCCATTACCGAACAGCAGGTCCATCACCTCGTTGGTCACCCGCACCCGCCGCTCGGTCCCGTCGGCCAGTCGAACCTGGACCGAGTAGAAGGAGACCTCTTGGTCCCGAGGGCCAATGCGGACCCGCAGCACCTGGCCGGCGAACCTGTTCTCCTCTGGATTGGCCGGATTGAACGGCAGCATCGCGGTGACGAACTCGCCGGGGACATCGTCGCCCGGCGGCCACCACTGATCATCCTCCGACTGGAAGGCGAACACGGCGTCCACCGCAGAGGACTGGTCGCTGGCGGCCTTGGTCTGCTGCGCGCGGACGGTGACGATCGGGCCACCAGATGACCACTGGCGGAACACTGTCTCGCGAGGCAGGCCGATGCGGTCGCCGATCTGCGTCCACGGCAGGTTCGCGTCCTGGCATTCCTCGACAGCCGACCGCAAGGCCCAGGCCAATTGCGGTTGCGCTTCGGCGAGGATCTGCGCCCGCTTGATCGGATCCGGCGCGGCGCACGCCATCTTGATCATCTCCACGGCGTTCATCGCCAGCGAGTCCGTCGTTACGCGCCGGGGGGAAGAAGGCATCTCCGCCACCACCATCAAGTAGTTCATCACACTCCATACTTCGTTGATGCTACATGATGGATGTTCGTAGAAGCACGCTGGCGCCGTGACGTTTCATCACACCGCTCGGGGTTGGCCGCAGCCGATCGGCAGTGTGACGCCCGTACAGGCCGAACACCCAGGGCAGGTCCGTCCTGTCGAGGCCACCACGCACAGCGGGGGCCGCGGTAGCGTCGGTGCAGCTCAGGCATGGTGTTCTCCTGGTCATCGACCTGCGGGCTGATCCGGGATGCGGGGCGGTTCGGGATGTAACGGGAAGTCGGCGTCTCGCGACGGTTTTGCGGAGAGGGTGAGAAGGTGAGCGCCGTGGACGTGCTGCGGAACCGGCGGGCACGGTTGCGCCTTGGGCAGCTTCTGGGTGCCTGGCGCGACGACGTGCTGTCAGGGAACCTGCCGGAGTTGGATCCGGCCCGGGCGGACGCCGTGGCGCGAGAGCTGCGGGCTCGGCGCGAGCCACTCGTGGGGTAGGTCACGGCCGCAACCCGTATCCGGTGGCCAGCAGGCGTAGCGCGAGGTCGCCCAGCAGCAGCCGAACGGGCCCTCAGGGTGGGGTTCGGCGACGGTGAACACTTCGGGATCGCGCGCGGTCTCGGCGAGCTGGGGCAGGTTGTCCGCGGTCAGCCAGGCGAACTAGGCGCCGGGTCGCTCTTGCCGGCCCGGCGCTCGATGGCGACGCCGTAATTGGCTCCGCTGGCGACGGCCTGGTCTGCGACGGCGACGAGCACCTTGCCAACCTGGTTGTCGGTGAAGTCGGTTCCGGTCGATTTCCGACGCCGGCCTCACTGAGACTTCTCGTCAACATGCGACGACGTGGCAAGTGCGTGAGCCACCACGGTCGATCATGTTGTGACAAGGAGTCCTCCAAGGGCGATCTCCTTGTTGTGCGTAAACCTCGTTCTCGCGTCCGGCCCTCCGGCGGTGTTTCCCGGCGTCGGCCCCCGTTTTGGCCACCCTGCGGCTGCCGGATCGGCGCCCCGTTACCCGGTCCCGAGATGGGGGCGGCAGACTCGGCATCTTCGCTAAGACCGTCACGGCGCTCGCGGCCCTCGGCGCCGTTGGCTTCACCGGCTGTGAAGCGGCAGGTGAACCAGCTGTGGAGCAGCCGCTGCCGACCGCGTCTGCGTCCGCTACTTTCGGCACACCCTTGTTTGGGTCATGATGTCCAGCTGGAGAGCGCACCAATCGCGCCGTGGGCCCACTCCCGGGTGTTCTCGGCGGTGTCGGTTTCGTCCGCGTCACCGAGGTTGATGAGCGTGCCCGAGAGAAACTTGACGGCACGACGAAGTCGGCCACTTTCTGGAGTGCTGGGGCCGGCAATCTCGGAAGACACCACGTCAGCGGCGATCTCGACGTCGACACGCTCCTGATCGGAAACACCATGCTCCGGAAGTTGCTCCATGACGACAGCGACGATCCGGGCCAGTTCTTGGTACTGCTCGGCGGCTCGAGCGATGGCGGTGCGCTGGTTCTGCGTGACGGTTGTGCTGTTCCACGCCACCTGCGCGCCAGCCATGTCTCCATGGAACGTAGGGCCGTGCACGTGGGTGGTGCTCGGGGCGTTCCTCTCGGCGAGGTAGCTGCGGACATCGCCGTCGTGGTTCAGAACGCAGTCGCGGCCGTTGCCGGTCAGCCGCGGCTCGCTCATGTTCTTGCCCCAATGGTCGACGGTGTGGGCGCTTATGAGTCCCTTCTCGGTCAGGTAGTCAGCCTCGTCCTGGAGCTCGTCTTTGGTGAAGTCCCCGTCGTCGTGGTGGACCTGATCGCTCTCCAGGAAAGACATCCAGCTCACGGCGTCACGGTGGGCGTCGAGCCAGGTGAGCATGCGTTGCCGTAGCACGCCGATGCGGCGGCTTGGGCGTTCGCGGAATAGCTGCTCCGCACGCTCTTCACCGCGGCCGGTGAGCCGGCAGCTCGAGGTACCGGCGAGACCGAAGTTGGCCTTCACCAGGCCGTCGAGCTGAAGCTCATCGAGAAGTTCGCGAATGCGTTCTGCATCGAGGCCTCGCGCGGCGAGGCAGGCGTCCACATCGCGTTGGCCCGGCTCGGTCAAGTACAGGAGCACCGCGGCTCGGTGCTGTTCGTGTTTTGTGTTCGGCATCGTGGATTCCTGGGAAACGGGTCAGAATGTGATGGAGTGCAGGGCTTCAATGCTGGCCTTTGCCCAGTCCTGCGCCCCGGCAGCCGTACCCGCGACCACCCCGGTGGCGATCGGCGCGAGGATGCCGCGCAACCCCCTGACGGCCCGTCGCAGGCGCCCCGGTTCGGGTGCTTTAGTGCCAGTGATCTCCACCAGCACCTCATTCCCTGCTTCTTCGGCATCGCGAAGCTCGGCCTCTGCCAGCCCGACCTGCGGAAACTGTTGCAGCAGGTCGGTGACCAGCTTGGCGAGCGCCTCATAGCCGGGGGCTACGGTGCGGCTGGCGTTCTGTTGGTTCTGCGTGACCGTCTCGTTTCCCCACGCCACCTGCGCACCGGTCATGTCTCCGTTGAACACTGGGCCGTGGTAGTTCGTCACTTTTGCACACTCCGCCTCGATCGCCTGCTGCAGCTGTTCCACTTTATCTGTCATTACCTCGACGGTGCGCTCAGCTTCCTTTCTGGAAGTCCCCTTGACCGTGACCATGTAGTTCGGGGTGGCGAAAGTGAACTCCTTCGATTGGTTCCGGGCCATGAACGCCAGCACGACGTCCCGCACAGCCCACGCCGCAACCCCGGCGGCTGGCACCGACAGGATCTCCAGCATGGGGCCGTTGACCACCGAATGTTCGAGTGCGGGGTACGCACGAAGACCTTCAGCTTCGAGTAGCGCACACAACTCGTCGGCATAGGCCGGGGTCACCCGCAGCACCACTTCGTTCGGCCTGCCGTGGACTTTCAGTACGATGTCGGCCAGCCAATTAAGGTCCGGTCCTTGCCGCACGTGGTGATCATTAGATGTGCTCATGGCGAAACGGTACCGGCCGAGCTGTCGGTAGCCGCGCGGGTGAACCGTCAGAACACGGACGCGGTCATCGCCAAGGTCGGCAGCTGGTCCACCGTGGCTCCCGGGCGCGGTCAGTCGCGACCTCCGGGCTCGTGGGTCGTGTGTCCGTGGTGCTTCCCGGTTGCCAGCAGGGCGGCGAGGGGCCCGTTGGCGTCGCGGCGCAGACTCTTCACCGGCCGGGTTCGTTCTGCTCGTACTGCAAGCCGCAGCTTAACGCCGGCGATCGGCGGCGCGTCCTCTCGAGGGGCCGCCGGGATACGCGCAAAAGGGGCAATGAGGGCCTGAACGTGCTGGCCAGGTCCGCACCGTGGCGAGGGCGTGTTGCCCCGCAGTCGTGAGGGTGACCTGGTGATAGTCGGGGACCGCTCGTCCGGCGACGACATGGGCTTCCCGTGCTTGATCGCCACGCCGAACGGGTTGGCTAGCCCGGCTTCGTCCGGTGTGCGGATCCGTTCGGTCACCTGCCGGTGACGTCCGTCGATCGTGGCGTAGTACGCGCACGCGCCGGTCGACGTGGCCTTCGGCGACAGCCCGCAGCAGCGTGACCTGCGCTGAGTGAGTTTCCAACTGGGCATGCCGTTCCCTCGCGCTGGCGGTCAGGCGCCGACTGCCTCGCGCATGGTTTCGGCCGACGAGCCCGTAGAAGACCGGGCTCGGCCCCGACACGACGACCCTGCTGGAGAGCATCATGACCGGTCGCGACGACGACCCGCCCACGCCGGGTCGCACCCCGGTTCGGCTGGCCGACGGCCGTGCCGCGAAGGTGTTCGACCTGCGCTGGGAACCGGCCGGGCCGCCGGTGGCGTCCTGGTCGAGGAGGATCACAAGGCCGGCCTCCGGGCCCGCACCGGCCCACGTTCGGCAGCGGTAGCCAGAAGCGGGGCCATGATCCGACTCGCCGCTGGGGCTGTTGAGCAGCGCCCGACGCAGCCGGACGAGATCACGAGGGGCAACGCGGCAGTCCGCGTTGCCCGCGGTCACGGGGACGGACGTAGACCTCCGAGAGGAACCCGGCCTGCCGGTTGTGCGGCAGGGCGATGCTGTACCAGCGGCGGGACTTGACCCGGTTCGGGTTCTCCGGGAACGGGCCGTCGAGGTTGTAGTTGACCATCTCGATGCCGTCCGGAATCTGGCACGTGGCCACCAGCAGCGCGTCGGTGGTCATCTCGGTGCCCGCGATCTTGCAGTTGTGCTCCGGGCGGGCGCACCGCGGCTCCGGCCTGCTCGACAGGTACGCAGGGGTGGTGTCTTCCACCAGGTCGCCGGCGCCTTCGGCGATCATGTTCTGCACCGTGAGCACCACCGGCCCGGATCCACCGGCAGTGGCCGCTGTAGGTGGCGGAGCCGGGTCGCGGACCAGCAGTGTCAGCCCGGCGCGTGCGGCCGCGGCGAGGGCCGTGGCGGCGCTCACAGCGATCCAGAGACTCCGCCAGCTCGGCGAATTCGGCGTCGGCGGGGTCTGTTCCCGCTGAGCCAGCTGGTCATAGCGTTCGAGCCAGTGCTGTTGTTGCTCGGCGGGCAGCTCGATCGCGGCCAGCAGCGATCGCACGATGTCCGGCCCCGGGAACAGCTTCGCCTTCCCGGGCTTGCCGAGATCGTAGATCGTGGTCCGGTTGCTGTTGGCGCGCTTGGCAACCTCGATGACCGGTATGCCGGAGTCGGCCCGTGCACGTTGCCAGTCCTGCCAGAAGGCGGCAATCGAGTCTGCTCCGCGGTCGGCGGCGGGTCTGAGTCTCACGGCCTCAGCCAAGCATCGGCGCAGGGGTGATCAGCAGAGTTCTCACCCCGTTGTCCTACAACTGTCCAACAGCCGCGACGGGTCGTCCGAGGTGTCCGCCGGACGTCCGGCTGCCGTTCGGATGTTCACAACCGCTGGTCAGATCCGCTGCGCTGATCGCGGTGGCCCGGGAGCGCACCGCGCCAGCCACCCACTCCATGCCCGTCGATGCAGTACACGAAAGGACCCACCACGATGACAAGGACCAACACGACCGAGGTGACGACCTGCCCGCCGCAGGCGACGCGCCGGGCCGGACGGAAGCTGGCGCTGGGACTGGCGACCCTCGCCGCGGGCAGCGCCCTGACCCTCGCCGGAGGTACCACGCCCGCGTCCGCCGCGGTCGGGAACTGCTACCACGGCATCGACTCCGGCACCACGAACTGGGCCTGGGGCTCGTGCAATGGCGTGACCGGCAACAGCCACTGGCGCCTGCACGTGTCCTGTACCTGGGGCAGCACGCAGTACTCCTCGTGGATCTACGGCAACGCCCGCGTCGACGTCCAGTGCCCGTGGCCGGGCTCGGTCCGCGCGACCCAGATCGACATCATCTACTGACCGTGACCGTCGGCGCGTTACTCGACGACGTCGAGTAACGCGCCGATGTCAGGCCTGAGCTCCGCGCCCGGCCGGGGCGCGTTCGAACGTTGTCCCGGCCGGGCGTCGCGCGGCTTGCCCCGGGATGCCTGACGCCTGCCCCATCGCCCTCTCGACGCAGCCGGGAACTCCGCCATGCTTGATCGCGAAAGGTCTCACGGCGTCGGCGGCGGAAGGACAGGCGAGTGGAAGCAGCGCGCGACGATCTCAGCGAAATGTCCGTTCCGGACCTGTTGGGCAGGTACGCCGCGATCCTGGCCGAGCTGCGCGACCGCGGTGTCGTGCGGACCCGCAACGCGCCCCTGGGCGACTACGCCGAGCACCTCGCCGCGAAGGTCTACGGCGGGACACTGGCGGCGAACTCGGTCAAGTCCTACGACCTGCGCGCCGACGACGGCCGCCACATCCAGGTCAAAGCCCGGACCGTCGGGCCGGACACCCGGGCGGGCGCGGTGTTCTCGGCCTTCCGCTCCTTCGACTTCGACGTCGCCGTGCTGCTCACCTTCGACAGCACCACCTACGCGCTGCGCTGGGCGCGCGAGGTCGCGGCCGCCGACCTGCAGACGGCCGGCCGGTACTCCGCGCACGTCAACGGACGCCTGATCAGGGTCACCGTCGCCGAGCAGCTCGGCGTCGATGTGACAGCGCAGTTCCGTGCCACGTTGTCGCTGTAGCCGCCGGTGTTCCCCACGCGTCGTGCGGCCTCAGCCCGGCGCCGGAACGTGAACGGGAACGAAGCGGCGGTTCGCGCGGTCGAACCAGACCACGCGGATTTTGTCCCACAGCGGGGGCAGCCGCAGCTGCCAGCCCATCTCCGGGGCGAGACCACCAGGAACGTGGACCGACCGGCCGGTCGGCTCGAGTACGTATCGCCACGGCTTCCATCCCGGCTCGCCGATGACGACGGACACGATGGTCTCGGCGGTGACCTGCAACCCGCCGAAGCCCGGCCGGACCGGAATTCGCCATTCTCGTTCGTGCAGCCAGTCGCTGTTGTAGGCGTCGAATCTCATCGCCCAGTCCCGCTGCTCGGGTGCCAGGGTGCGGTACTGCGCCTCGCGGGCGTACCAAACCGGCCCGCCGTCGAAGTCGTACACCCATTGCCTGCTGAACAGCAGCGCCCACGGCGGGAAGGCCCGGTCGTGGAGCAGCCAAAGAAGGTGTTCGATGGGGCTTTCGGAGAAGCACACCATCCGGTTCGCCGCGCCGAAGGGCCTCGAGCCGCGCAACATCCCCTCCCACAGGATGTTCGTCAGCCGGTCGGCCTCGGACATGCGGGCGATTGCGGGGTCCAGTTGCCTGGACGTGCCAGTGCCCGGCGGGCGGCCGCAGAAGTGGCACATCAGGTTGGACTGCGCCGGGCCCGCTTCGCGCAGCGGCAGGACGGCGACAGTCATGACGCGTCGGCCAGGGCGCGGTAGAGCGAGGCGACCGAGGGGTTCTTCCCGGCGTTCTTGCCTGTGCGGATGGTCAGCTTCTTCGCGATGTCCGGCATCGGGGTGCCCTTGTCCCGCAGGGCGCGGGCGAAGACCAGCATGTCCTCGTCGATCACCTTGGGCCGGCCGCCGTGGTTGCCCTTCGCCGCCGCAGCCTGCTGCCCTTCGAGGGTCTTCTCCCGGATGTAGTTGCGGTCCAGCTCGGCACCGACGGCCAGTACCGCGAACAGCATCGCGCCCATGCCGCGCGGGTCGTAGATCCCGGTCAGCGGCCCGGTCAGCATCTCCAGCCCGATCCCGTCGGCCTGCAGCGTCGCCGAAAGCGTCATCAGCTCCGCGGCGTTGCGTGCCAGGCGCTTCATCTCGTGCACCGTCAGGAGCACCTGCTGCTCCGGTGCGGCCTGGCGGATCTCGCGGGCCAAGATGAGGGCCTTCTCGAACTCGGGCCGGACCTTGATCCGGGTGCTGATCTTCTCCGAGAACACCCGGATGCAGCGCGCGGCCGCGAGCGCGTCGAGCTGGCTGGCCAGCTCCTGGGTGGCGGTGCTGCAGCGGGCGTAGCCGATCCGGATCGGCGTGCCCGTGGGCTCCGGCGCGGCCGCGGCGACCGGCGGGCACGTCCGGCCCGGGCCGCGGTCCGGCGGCACGGTGACGGCGAGCTCCTCCCGCAGCGCGGGCACGAGCATGAACCGCGCGGTGTGGTACTTCGCCGCGATCTTGCCCGCCCGGGTCCGGCACGGACTGCCCGCCGGCGCCTCGCACTTCGGGCATCCGTGCCGCTCGACCGCGCCGCCGGCATCCTCGATGGTCATCTCCACCCCGAAAGTCTCTCACAACTATCTCGCAGAACTTGGGAATTTTGAGAGGTTTTGTGCGAAACCCTGACCTGCGGTTCTCCGGCCCGCGGACGCCGGTTCGCAGAACTCGCACAACTGACCGTTTCTTCCGGGCCCGAACCCGTTGTTCGGCATGAGCGCACGGGATGTGATCCGGATCAGCACCGCACCGCCCCTCGTGGCCGCCTCGGTGGCTGGGGATCGACAGTGACCGCTCACGACGGCCTGGACGACTGATCCGCCCGCTGCCGGGTCGAGTTGCTTGACCGCTCGCTCCGGCAGCAGATCCCGGACTATTCGACGAGTACGAGCTCGCCGCCAAGTACCCGGACCGGGCGCTGATGCTGTGCTGACTCACGGCCCGAAGAACCGCTGGTAGGCGACGTGCTCCGCGCCTACGCAGCAGACCTGCAGGTCTACGTCGGCGAGCCCAAGAGCGGCTGTACCGACGACGACGAGTTTTCTGCGCACTGACCGACGGCTGGCGCAGCCTCGGCACAAAGTGACAGCCCCCGCCATGTCACCTACGGCGGCTTTACCGCTGCGGCGAGGCGTACCGACGGTGTACCGATTCCGAGTCGGCCCGCTGACCGGTCCGCGCATCCGCGTCACGGGACGTCGTAGCTGGCGGGCATCTCGGCGGTGTCTGCCCAGGCTTCGAGTTCGGTTGGGTCGAGCTGGAAGAATCCACACATCGCTGCACCTGCGCGGTACAGGTACATCGAGGCGAGGCGCACGAGCTGGATGGTTTGCTCGACGTCGCCGACGTAGCTGAAGTGGATGAATGTGTCGTGCTGGACGACCTGCACGCTGCTGACCAGGCCAGCGTGAAGGTTCGGATGCGTGTGCAGCGACAGCAGCTCGTAGAGCCCCGCGACGTTGTGAAGACCGGCGTACTGGCCGAAGCGTCGGATGCTTTTGCCCAGTCCGGGGTAGCTCTGATCGGCGACTACCCAGGGCGGTCCGTTCGGATCGTCCTCAATTGACCAGTCCAGATTGGTGCCAGGGAATCGGTCCAGGAGCTCGCCCCTGACCCGTTCCCGCGCGAGCTTCGCTGTTTTGACCTCGGCTTTGGAAGCCCCCACGGCTGACAGGAACCACCGATAGCGGCAGGCATTCGCCAGCACGGCCATCCATCGTCGCGCGACCCGCTGTTCGGGCGTCACTTCCGGGTCCAGTAGCCAGCCGGCGTGAGCGATGTGCTCCACCACTGCCCGAGTGACAGGCCAGAGAGTAAGTGCCAGGTTGTTGTCGATGACCAGCGATCGCAAGCCGCTCACGTGCCGCGCGGCGGCATCGATGAGTCCGGCAGCGTCGAGGCCAGCACGGAACGCTTCGTCAGGCTGCCAGCCAGGGTGCCGGGCAGCCAAGTAGGCGTCCTCACGGCGCGCTGGGCAGTCGGCTTCGGGCATCTTGCGCAGTTGCCCAGCCGTTGCAGACCAAGCCGCGCCGATCCCGGCGAGCACGTCGCACCAGCGACGTAGTTCAGCGAATTGACCGGCAGGCACGGCATCGTCTGTCACATAGCGATTGAACCGCAGGGCGAAGCCAACCAGCAGATACCTCCCCAGCGAGAAATACGCTAAGACGGCCGGGCCTCGAGCGCGTCCCAGACCGGGGTGGTGTCGGTGCGGGGCAGCGGCACGCGAGCACCTCCCGGCTCGTGCCGATGCCCCGCACGCCGAGGCGGGCTCGAGTATGGCATGACCAGCGGAAAGGATCGCTACATCGGCGTCTCGAACTACGGGGGCTGACAGCTGGCCACCGCCGCCGCGGGCACGTCAGCCCTCGCCCCGATCGTCTCTCCCGGCCTCTCCTCCGCCCCCATGGCCGGCTGGGCAATCTCACCTCTACGGCTGCCAGGAGTTTGTGCCTGGTCGCGTCAGCTCAACCCCGTGTCACTCTGAAGTCCAGCGCGCCGGTGGGCATGGTCGAGGTTGCCGTGGCGATACTGATCGGCATGGTCCCTGCCCCCGATGTCGCGCCGCCAGTGACGATCTACACCGATGGTGCGTGCTGGCCCAATCCCGGTCCCGGTGGATGGGGGTATGTCGTCTATGCCGGGGACGCCGAGATCGGCGCCGCGTACGGGAGCGCCCCCGGCACGACGAGCAACCGCATGGAGCTGGCCGCCGCCGCGGAAAGCCTGAACGCGCTGAGCGGCCGATGCATGGTGCTGCTACGCACCGACAGCCGCTATCTGCGCAGCGGCATCACCAGCTGGCTGCCGCGCTGGCGGCGGAACGGCTGGGTCAACCGTGTGGGCGAACCGGTCAAGAACCGTGACCTGTGGCAGTGGATCGACCAGCTCACGCGCCGCCACGAGGTGAAGTGGGAATGGGTGCGCGGGCACTCCGGGATCGCCGGCAACGAGTACGCCGACCAGCTGGCCGAACGCGGCGCGGCCCAGGCACGCGCTGACGGCGGCGCATCCGGCCCGGTCGTCGTGCTCTGCAGCGGCCTGGTGGACCCCGCACGTCCCGCCGCCGGGGTCGACGACGGTGAGCCGGACGACGAGTCCGGATGTGGTGTCGAAGACGCCGCAGGCACGCCGACCTGAGCAGCAGGGAGAATGAGCGTCATGGCGGTCTTCAAAACCAAGTCGACATCCAGCGGTGGGCCTACCGACCCTGAGCAGCTGTACCGGCTTCTGGCCGCGACCAACAACGGACCGGCGGCGTTGTGGGCCCACCAGGCCGATGTGCTGCGCGCATGGCATGGCGAGCACATTGACAAGAAGGACGTCGCCATCGAGTTGCCCACCGGCGCGGGCAAGACGCTGGTGGGCGGCCTTGTCGCGGACTTCCTGCGGCGCCGGGACAAGAAGCCGGTCGCTTACCTCTGCCCGAATAACCTCCTCGCGCGCCAGACCGCCGACAAGCTCAACGAGTACGGCGTTCCGACAGTGCTGCTCATCGGCAACGTGGCGAGCTGGAACCAGGGTGACCGGGCCCGGTACAACATGGCGGACGCGGTCGCCGTCAGCGTCTACAGCCACGTGTTCAACTCCAACCCCGCCCTCAACACCGCTGAACTTCTCGTCCTGGACGATGCGCACGCCGCCGAGGGATATGTCGCCAGCCCCTGGAAGCTGGAGATCACCCGCTCGACGCACCCGAGCGCCTACCAGGATGTGGTCTCCGCGCTCGGCGGCACACTCGACCCACTCGTGCACGCGCGCCTGAGCACCAACCCCGACGGCAGCAGCGACAGGACCGTGTACCTGGCCTCGCCAGTGGGCGTCGCGGCGAACGCCCAATTGATCGAACAGGTACTGGACACGGCGGTAGCAGGCGAGAAAGTATCCAGCAGCGCCTCACACGCATGGCGGTACCTCCGTGATCACGTCGACCGCTGCCTCGTGTACGTGTCTGCCCGGCAGCTGTTGGTCCGGCCGCTGATCGCGCCGACCTTGGAGCACCAGGCATTCGATGCCCCTGCTCGACGGGTCTACATGAGCGCGACCCTCGGCTCGGGCGGCGAGCTGGAACGAGCTTTCGGACGCCACGCGATCAAGCGCATCCCGATCCCGAAGGGCTGGGAGAACCAAGGCACCGGCCGGCGGTTTTTCGCCTTCCCCGAGTTCACCAGCGACCTGTCAGCCGATCAGGACAAGACCGACGCCTTCGTCAGCGCCCTCATCGCGAAGGAGGGACGGGCGCTGGTGCTGAGCCCCGACGAGAACACCGCTGAGAAGTTCATCTCGAAGCGGATTCCAGCTGGTCACACCGTTCTGCGCGCCGCCCATGTGAACGACGATCTGAAGCCGTTCACCTCGGTCCCGGCAGCCGCTCTCGTGTTGGCCAACCGGTACGACGGCATCGACCTGCCGGGGAAAGACTGTCGCCTGGTCATTCTGGACGGATTGCCGATCGGCAGCGACCTGCAGGAACAGTTCCTGCACTACTCTGTCGGCGCGGTAACGGTGCTGCAGGAACGCGTCCGCGCCCGGATCATGCAAGGCTCGGGGCGAGCCACCCGCAACGCCCGCGACTACGCCACGGTGCTGCTTCTGCGCGCCGACCTGATCTCGCACCTCACCAATCCGGACGTGCAGAAGGCGATGCACCCCGAGGTACAGGCTGAACTGGACTTCGGCCTGCGCAACAGCATGAGCGACGGCACCACCTCGACGGACCTGCTGGAGCTACTGGAAAAGTTCGACGAACACGGACCCGAATGGGCTGCCGCCGACGCCAGCATCGCCGAGGAGCGCGATGGGTACCAGCGCGTCATGCCGCCGGGCACCGACGTCCTCCAGAGCACCGTGAAGTACGAGGTGGCCGCCTGGGAAGAAATCTGGACAGGGCAATGGGACCGGGCGTTGCCCGCGATCCGCGAAGTGCTGGACCGGCTCACCGCCGCCGGCACCGCGAAGCGGTACGCCGCGCTGTGGCACTACCTCGGCTTCGTCACCGCACGCCGACTCGCCACACAAACTGGCAACAACACGCTCAACGACACCGCAGACGGCTACTACCAAGCCGCCCGACAAGCGGCCCGCGGGACCGCGTGGGCCTCCACCATGACCACGCCGTCCGAACAGAACATCACCTCACCCCCTCCCAGCCTCGACCCACTGGACGAGATCGCGATGAACGCCCTGCTCGCTAGGCACGACCTCGCGGACCCGCAGAGATTCGCCCGCGAGGTCACCACCGTGCGAGAAGGCTTGGAGGACACTGCCGACAACGAGCCTTTCGAAGCCGCGCTGGTCATGCTCGGCACGCTCGCAGGGGCGACGGAAAGTTACACCTACGACGACGACAAGGAACAGGCCAAGCCGGACGCAGTCTGGGTCTTCAGCGACGTTCAGTGGGTCATCTGGGAAGCCAAGAGCAGGGCCACCGAAATCGGGTGGATCGGCCCGCAGAACGTCCAGCAGGCCGGAGGCCAACTGCGCACAGTTCAGGCAGACCGCAATACGACGGCACCCGGCGAGGCAGTGTGCCTGCTGGTCAGCCGCAAACCCAATATCCTGCCCAGCGCACGAAACGTCGCCGAGGAACATGTGTTCCTCGTGCGCCCGCAAAAGGTGCTGGACGTGTTCGACAGGGTCGTCCGTGCTTGGCAGAAGCTCCGCGGCCGCGGAGTACCTGCAGTGGACGCCGCTGGCGCGGCGGAGATCTTCCGCTCCGAGGGTGCGTTGCCGACCCAGTGGTTGCCGGCCCTCCGCGACTGCCCACTGCGACCGCCTCAGCCCTAACCAAGGGGTCGACTTGACGCGCGAGGCCGACCAGGTGTTCACCCGGTGTGCCGGTCGCGGCGCCATCCGGCTGATGCCCGAGCACCTGGGGCTCAGCCGCAGCGGACAATGCGGTGGGGGCGCTGGTCGGAAATCAGCAGGTCGCGGCGGCGCAGCCGTACCTGCTGCGCGGTGACCTTGAGCAAGGACGCGAACCGCTGGAGCAACGAGCGGTACGGCACGCCGATGTTGCTCGTGCACCCATCTGCCGAGGTGCTCTGGCTGCGGCGCCACCCGAGCACCTGCGCTGCGCCCATCGCCGTTAAGGGTGCGCCCTGCCCGTCGCATCGTGAGGGCAGCCCGTTCGAGCCCAGGCCAGGTCCGGGGAATTTCATGCCTCGGCGAGAGGTGTCGGAGTTTTCCACAGCCATCCGCTCATCGGCGGTGGCAACGTTCACTGTTCGAAGGCCCCGGCGACCGCGATCAGGCGTCCCTGTGGCTCAGGGGTGGGTTCCGGCATGACCTCGGTGGCACCGTGCAACTCGATCTCATCGATCCTCATCCCGTCCGGAGTGAGGTAGACCAGCAGCGACAGCCGGCCAACGTGGTGAGTCACCAGCCACATGTAGTGGTCGTTCCAGTCGCCATCCCAGACGTCGATCGAGCCGGTGTCGTCGGCGTAGTAGTCCGCTTTGTAGGCCATGCCCTCGAGCGAGATCTCCGCGTTGAGCGACATCTCGATCGTGGGGCGACCGCTGAAGTCGCGACCGTCGATCTTCCAGTCCAGCGTCGCAAGATCGGGTCGGACGTCCGCCAAGGTGGCGTCGTTCTCGATCACGGTGCGGAAGTCGCTGAAGGTCGTCTCCCACGACTCGATCGGTTCGGTGGTCTGGATTTCCCTGCCGACGAGCTTCCCGCAGGCCTCAGTCGCGATCTCGTTGATCCGTTCGGGTGACGGCGTGACAACCGGCAGCCCGTCGGGCGCGAATTCGGCGTCGAGCTCCTCGACGTCTTTCAGGTGCTGCATCGCATCGGTGAGGTTGCGCACGATTTCCAGCGGCGCCGAGCCTGTAGCAGTGACCTCCCGCTGCAGATCGTCGTGGAGCTTGCCGGTCGCCTTGACACAGAAGTCGCTCGTGTTGGCGGTGATGAACACGACCTTCGTGTTCGTGGCCGCCGCCCGGCACACCTCGAGGACGGTGTGCCAGATCAAGGCGTCCCGGAACCCGTTCTTGCCCTCCCCGTCGAACGGCTTGCGGCTCTCCAGAGCCCGGGTGAGCATCGTCTGCTGGTCGACCGCCGGCACCGGCGGGACCTTGATCGAGAGCTCGGCGAGACGCTCGCGCAGCGTGGCTTCGTACTCGGCGATCCGCGTGTCGGCTCCTTCCTTGACGTCCTTGACCGACGACGGCACGTCCAGATCGAGCAGCTTCTCTAGCTTCCACAGCCCGAGCTTCCGCAGCGCCGCGACCAAGTCGTTGACCTCGCCCTTGTGGCCGCGGATCACCTCTTGGACGACGACCTCCGGCACAGACACCTCGATCAGGCCATGCTCGGCTAAGATCTGCAGAGCGTCCCACACCGGCCACTCGAGAGACCAGTCGCGCCAGATCGCGTTCGAGTCGATCACGATCGTGATGAGCTTGCGCGAATCCATGCCCGGCAGCATAAGGGGCACCCCCGGCGGGACTGCGTTGCTCTCCTCGCGCACGACCGCGCCGCTCGTCGTCCGCGCGGTGCGGGGATGCTGTATTCATGACGTGCCAGATCGACCGATACCAACCTGCGGGACGCGCCGAGCTGGATCCCGCGGTCACCGCGCTGCTGAATCGGCTGGACGCCGAGCGACCACTCGCCGACGAGAAGTTCGCGAGCCGCGAGACGCCCTGGCGCATCGCCGGCGTGGTTTGCTTCGTGGCTCGCTGCGACGGCGAACCGGTCGGGTTCCTGTCGGGCCGACTGCGGCCCGAGGGCCACTACGGGCTGGCGGGGCGTTCTGGGTTCGTCGAGCTCGTCGGCGTGTTGCCCGGGCACCGCTGCGACCCCGGTCAGATGACATCCGGAGAGAGGCTGGTTCGGGCCTTCGGCAGCTACGCCGCCGGGCTCGGTTGCTCGAACCTCATGCTGCGCGTTGACGCCACGCCTGAGGAAGAGCAGAAGACCCGCGCCTTTTTCGTGCGCTTGGGTTTCAAGCCGCTTTCCACGAAATCCGGCTACGAATACCGACCGATCACGCCATGAGGCCTGGAGACGCGCGAGCCCGGCGGACGCCCGGACGTCAGGGACCGGCGGCGAATCGAATGCGGGCTTCCGTGGGAGTTACGCGGCGGCGAGTACGGGGGCAGCGGCTTAGGGAAGGGCATCCAGGACCGCGGTGACGGTGGCGTAGATGGTTCGTGGCCCGGCAGTCCGGAGGGGCCAGCCGGGCCAGCATCCGGACGTCGGCTACGCGCGGGTCGCCGACTTCGGCGCCGACCACGATCGGGCGGCTTCGCTGAGAGCCTGACCCAGCTCGTACATCGCAATCGGCTGCACCGTCACCGCCGGGTCGGAGGGCGGGAAACCAGAACAGGGTGACGGGTGGTGGCCAGGTACAGGTGGTGCTTTTCGCTGGACACCTGCTCCCAGCCGGGGGCCGGGTCGTAGTTCCGGAAGTTCGCCCGGTTGGGGTTGAGCACCACGACCGGGTCTGGCGCGGCGGCGGCGTGGTCGTGCCAGCGCGGGCAGCCGGTGATCCCTTCGGCGAGGAACACCGCGGGTAGTCGCCAGGTTGAGGCCAGAGGTAGTCCGAGGCCTCGAAGTACAGGTCGCTTAGCTCGCGCTGACGTAGGTCAACTGGCGCAGCATCCGCGGTTGTGACGTGCGATAAGAGAAGGTTGTGCACGTCGCGATGCTCCAGTCGAACGCGGTACCCGTGCAGGGCGAGCCGCTCGGCGGCGAGCTCGGTCAGGGGCGACGCTGTGGTGCCGGCGGAGGGGCCGAAGGCCAGGGCCCGTTCGCCCCGGTGCGCCACGGCGGCGGCGTGGATGGTCTGCTGCACGCGGGCGTTTCCAGCAGCCAGGGAGAAATTGCGGTGCCGAGAATTGTCGGTGCCCTCCCCCTACCCTTGGATGCCGTGCCTCCCAAGCTCACCGACGCCAACGCCCGACGCAAAATGGTCGAACGCGGCCGGATCGTCAACATGCCCTATCCGGGAAAGGCCAGCCTGCCCTGGCCGCACATGATCGCTGACTGCGGCCACGACTCGAGGCAGAGCCTGCAAGAGGTCGTCTACTACAACCGCGGCTGCCAGCCCTGTGTGAAGGCCGAGATGGGGAGAGCTCGGCGGGCCGAGGCGGATCCTGACCAACGCGCGATGATGATCAGTGCTGGCATCATGCCGGATCCGGACACTCCCTTTCCCGGCACCAACGAGCCCTGGACATCGTGGTGTCTGACCTGCGGCTACGGCAAGGACCACGGGCCGCGCTGGGCGCCCTACCCGGAAAACGTCAGAAAGGGGGCTCGTTGTCCCCACTGCCACAACCGGCGGTCCTGGACGCACGAGGAAGCCACCGCGTATGTCGCCGCCTTCGGGGTGACGCCCGGTGAGAAATACCCGGGGACGACGGGCGGGCAGTGGCTGGTCCGCTGTTCCGAAGGACACGAGTACCCGACCACGTTCAGCCGCATCCGGGAGAAACAGTCGTCCCGCTGCCGCGACGGCGCGGGCAACAAACCCCACTCCGCTGACGAAGCACTGGAGGCCTTCCGCGCGCTGGGCCTGGAACCCGACCCAGCCATCCCATATCCGGGGTACGAGAACCCGTGGCTCAGCACCTGCACACGGGGGCATCGATGCAGAACGTTCAAACTCTCTACCGTCTTATTAGGACACGGCTGCCGGATCTGCAATGCAAGAGGCAATCGCGCCGACCCGGCGAAGCTCGCGGCCGAACTCGCTCCGTGGGGGTTCTCCATGGTGGACGGCCGCCGCTACCCAGGACCGAACAAGCGGTGGCCACTGCGGCACGACCCGTGCGGAGAGGTCTACCCCCGACGGATGGCGGGGCTGCGCGTCGGCTTCCGGGGATGCCGGAGCTGCGGTGACCAGCAGGGGGGCGTCGTCCGGTCCAAGCCCGCATTCGTCTACGTGCTGGTGAACGTCCATCGGGACGCGATCAAAGTGGGTCTGGCCGGTCACGCCTCGGTGTACAACCGGATCGCGGACTTCGAAAGCAAGGATTGGACCAAGTACTGGAGCATGGACTTCGCGACCGGATACGACGCGGAAGCCGTCGAGCGGTCCGTGCACACACTCTTGCGCGACGAGACAGGACAGACTCCTCGGCACGGGTTCATTCCCCGCAGCGACCTGCCAAACGGCCATAGCGAGACCTACGGCCGGGAGGAGATTCCCGAGCTGTACGCGTGCAGGCTCATCGAGGAGCAGGCAGTCATCTACGCGGACATGATTCAGGACCTCCAGGACAACGCCGACCTCGAGCAGCTGGGCCTGTGGTAGCCGCCGCCACCGCGTGGAACACCCCGATCTCGCTCCGGACGTGACCGCCCGGTCGAGGTCGGTGGTTGCCTGGAGGGTGGTCCTGGCAACTCCTGTTCCGGTTGGTTGGTGGTGCGGATGATGCGGCGGAGGCTGGTGCGGGCGGCTCCGAGGTCGTTCTCCAGCTCGATTACCCGCTGCTGGAGGACGCCGTTGCTGGCCGTTGCTTTCGGTCAGCTCGTGGACACGGGCGATGAGGTCCTGGCTGCTGAGCTGGTCGAGCTGCTGGCCGAGGTGCAGCCGCGCGGCCTGGCGCAGTTTGTCGCGCTCGGCCCGCAGATCCTGGATCTCGGCGCGGGCCAGCTCGAGGTCGGTGCGCAGGCTCACCGCGCTGGCCGACTCCGCGGCGCGCTGGTCCGCGCGCTGGCGCATCGCTTCTTCGACGTGGTGTCAGACTCCGTCGGCGTAGACCAGCCAGTTCGACACCTTCGCCGCGCGGGCCCATCGCGGCCAGGTCCTCGCGCATGGTGGTGAGGACCTGGCCGAACGCTGTGATCTGGTCGGTGAGGTTGCGCGTGACGAATTCGTCGGCGCCGAACGCGTCGGCGGTCTCGCGGTCGGCCCGCAGCGAGTTGATGTGCTCTTCGATGGCCAAACAGGTCGGACGGGTCAGGACGGTAGAAGCCGCAGCCGGAGCACTGGAACCGGATCGGGCATGCCTACCCGCCGGCCTTGACGTTGGACGGTTCGATGCAGTCGGCGAACGGGACGGCAACCGCCCGCGCCTCGCCCGGCCGAGTCCCGAGCCGGGTGACGCACGCGGGAAGATCTTGCCCACGGAGACGCGGACGGGACGCTGCCGCTAGTGCGTTTTCCGCGCGGCGCTTGGAAAGGGACCGACATGGCGAAGCCGCCATTGACTGTGCAGAACGCTGCGATTACCACGGCGAGTGTGGAGATCAAGACCCTGACGGTGTCGGGGAAACAGGTCACGCTCGCCGTGTTCCGGCAACTGCTCGAGCAACCGCTGGTGCTTGACGACGGCACCCTGGCCGGCCAGCCCTGGGGGATCGTCAACTACCACCCCGACAAGTGCGCCGACTTCTCTGCGCACTGGCACGTGGTGTGGCAGGACGGCAATGACCTGCGCCGGAGTAGGGCCTGGATCAAACCGAGCTTCGGCAAGTTTCAGCCTGACGAGGCGGACCACTTCGTCGCAGCCTGCGCCTACGACGTGCTCGTCACCGGTACCACTCGCCACTTCGAGGGCGATCCGCCGCTGCAGAAGCTGCTGAAGTCCGGCGGGGACGGGATCACGGTGCCAACCGCCTACGACTTCCCCGTCCTCATGGTCCTGTCCGACGCGGGGTGCGCGGCAGTAAACGCCTCCAACGCCCTCGAATTCAACAAGGAGCGCTACGCCAGCATCGCGACCACGGGCTGGGACGCTGATCAGAAAAGGCAGGCCGAGGAGCGCTACGCAGCGGCGATGGCCGCGTTCGCCGACGAGATCCGCACCCTCGGTGCGACCACCGACGAGCTGTACGAGCGCTACGTCGCCGCACTGGAGCACGAACGGCAGCGCCGCGACCGGCATATCGCAGCACGCGAGGTCTTGGGCAAGCTTCCGCAGCTGTTCATCGCCGTGTGATCAGCCGGGTCATGCGGGCGGCGGAAAGGCGACCTGTTCTACGAGATCGACGAAGAGGCCGTCCGGGCCGGTTTGAGGTCGTCGACGCACCATCGAGCGCGACGAGCAGCGCCGAACAGATCGTCATTGAGCTGCTGGTGTGTCGGGCCCGTACGTGAACTCGGCTAGGAGATCTCGCCCGGCCCGAGCGGGTCGAACCCGTTTTCGAGGTAGGCGGTCCTGCCGGTGTCCACGATGTCGAGGCAGACGGCGACGCGGCGTGCCATGTGTGGCTGGAGCATTCCCGCAGCTTCGGCGCTGGTGGCGAACTTCGAGCGCTTCAGCTCGCCATCGGCCAGGCGCAGCGCCGCGATCTGGTCCTCGTCGAGGACGCCGCCGTCGAACAGGTTGTTCGTCAGGGCGGGGCGGCCGTCAGGCTGCGGGGGTACCCAGTCCACGACCA
Source organism: Amycolatopsis sp. cmx-4-37 (assembly GCA_049998055.1). GTDB lineage: Bacteria > Actinomycetota > Actinomycetes > Mycobacteriales > Pseudonocardiaceae > Amycolatopsis. The sequence continues at coordinate 87,199 of JAEBEK010000026.1, forward strand.
GCAGCCGGCCGGGCAGCAGGTCGAACCCGAGCTCTTCCTTGATCTCCCGGCGCGCGCCCGCCCACGGGGACTCGCCCTCGTCGAGTGCGCCGCCGGGGAGTTCCCAGGTCTCGGCGCCGTAGGTGGGCTCGACCAGGAGCACGCGGCCCTCGGTGTCGCGGAAGATCGCCCCGGCGCTGGCGATCTGTTTGGGCAGCGTCGCGTAGTACTGGGCGGGCGGTAGCCAAACCTGGTCACGTGCGGCGAGGCTACCCACCCGGCCGAGTCCGTCGGTGACCGGCGTCGGGTTAGCGGCCGGGCGGGATTTCGGTCAGCAGGTCAGCGGCCAGTTCGTAGGCCCGGTCGCACCGCAGGCAGCGCAGCCGGCGGTCGAGGGTGTGCGCGCAGCGGCAGACCCCAGCCGCACGCGCGCCCTGGATTGCCCAGGACCAGGGCGAGCTGGGCGACGTCGCGCAGGACGATGGCGCCGATGCCCACCAGGGCGTACGGCCCGATTTCGATACCGGGTGCGACGCGGGCACCGGCGCCGACGGTCGCGCCGCGGCGCACGATGACCGGCGCCGACGTCCAGTCGCCGAGGTCCTGGCACTGGCCTCCAGGGCGGGTGGCTCGGGGTGTGCGGTCTTCGGTGAGCACGGCCTGCGGGCTGATCATGACGTCGTCGTCGAGCACGTCGCGAACGGCGCGACGAGGGCGTAGCCCTCATTCGACAGCGCCGACAGCAGCGCGGTGACTTCGGCGTGGTGGGCACGTACCCGATGCCCGGCCACGACGCGGGCGACCGCCCGGACGCAGTCCCACTTGAACTCCGTTCACCACCCCGGCCCGGACGGCGGCGCGCCCAAGGTGGCCAGCATTGGGGGCCTTTCAACACGGCGACGCAGGCCCGCTACCCGCGGTTGGTCGAGCAACTGGGCACCTCGCGGATGCCCGACGCCGCGTTGGTCAAGGTCGCCGACGCGCTCAACAGCGAGCCGCTTCCTTCGGCCGACCCGATGGCGGATCTACTACTGGACACAGCCGGGCTGCACCGAGCGCTGGAGATCTACCGGGCCAACCACACGGCCGACCAGCAGTAGCAGCGCGGCCCCACCGTCTATTGCACGCGGGGTGGGTTATGCCGACGTTCGGGTGGAACGGCCGGCAATCAAGACCCCTACCGTGCGGCTCTCCCCGGCCTCGGGCCTGCCGGGCCACCAAGCCTGAGCCGAGCACACCATCTCATCCATCAAGATCACCTACCTTGCACTTCGCCGGCGCATCGGGAGTCCCGGGCCGAGAGGAAGGTGTTCCGGCAGTTGGCCCCAGAGTTCATTCGGGTGGCGGCAAGGAGAAGGGCGAATCGCCCAGCGGGATGGGATACGCGCCCCACGCGTCAGGGACCTCGGGTGCCGGAGGGTTTGACCGGTCGGAGCGACCGCTCCGGCAAGGTACGGAATCCGCCGAGGAGGCGCAGCATGGCAACTCTGACGAACCCCCTGCTGAAGATCAGTTTGGTATCGGGCTCGAACCAGGCCGACGTCGAGGCGAGCGTGGGGGTCAGCCTCACGCCGCTCGAGCAGTTCCTCATCGCGAACGGGCTCGGCCTCTCCCTGCGGTGCGAGCTGTGGGGCGTGGACAGCGGCTTCAACGGACCCGACGACCTTCTGCGCGTCGTCGGCTCCCGCGCGGTCCCGGTCAGCACCACGCACACCTTCAAGGTCCGCGTGCCGCGAAGCACTCTGGACGAGGACGACAGCATCTTCGACGACCACGACGAGCTCTACGCGAAGATGCGGCTGCGAAGCAACCAGCAGGTCTTCCCGCTGGACATCACCGTGAGGAGCCCCGAGATCGGCGGCGAATTCTGATCTTCGGCACACCGAGAAGTTGCCCGTGGCCTCGCCAGGTCACGGGCAATCCCCCCGTCCCGGCGGACGACTATCCGACAGTCCGCCGTCGCCCCGGACGCCGATACCGACGGCGTAGCGTTCACGCGGGGGACTCGTCCACACTGCTGGATCCTTCCGCGCGGGAGTTGACCATGACCCACAACCCTGAGAACGACGAGCACGGCAGACGGCAAGCAGACCCTCCCATCCGCCGATACAGCGGCTACATCATCCTGGCACTCGCCGCTGACGTCACGGCAGCGGACAAGGCCGATGACCTGTTCGCCGTCGCCGAGGCGGCGAAGCTAGTTGGGCTGCGACGGCTGCTGATCCAACTCGATCGGCCGTTCACCCAACGACTGATCACCAGCGTCGACCCGGCCAAGCTCCGCTCGATGGAGAAGACTCAACCGCCCGGCGGCAAGCGGCAGCAGATCAGCCTCACCCGGTTCTGGCGGGTGAGGGTCACGAGCGTGCCGGACCTGGCGCGGGCCGCGGCTCAGAAAATCCCGAAGGGCCTGCCGGGCCTGGCGCGCACCTTCGACGTCCTACCGGGCGTCGAGACGGCCTATGCAGAGCTTGTCGCTGGGGATCCTCACATTCGGCCCGACGACGATCCGATGTCGGCCCAGCAGGGCTATCTCGACCACGCGCCGGGCGGCATCGACGCGCGGTTCGCCTGGGAACGCGCCGGCGGCACTGGCCAGGGTATAAGGGTCTGCGACCTCGAGCAGGCATGGTTCAAGCACGACGACATCCCCTGGAATCTCTGCGAGCCCCTCGTCAATGACAACCTGCGCGACGCGCCTATCGGTGAAGGGGGAGACAATAGATATGGGGGACACGGAACCGCCGACGTCGGTATCATCGCTGCGACCGGCAACACGATCGGCGGAATCGGCATCGCACCCTCGATACGTGAGCTGCTCATCGCCTCCCATTTCCGGGCGGTAGCCCCTCACGGAGAGCCGTTGCACGTCGCCGACGCGATCGTCGCCGCACTGGACAAGCTGGCGGCCGGAGATGTCCTGCTGCTTGAGGTGGAACGCGACCGACTACCCACCGACGAGGACAGCGGCCTGCCCACCGAGGTGGACCGCGGCGACCGGGAGGCCGCCGCGTTGGCTTACGACCGCGGTGTCATCGTCGTCGAGGCGGCCGGCAACGGCTCATTCGATCTCGACGGCTGGCGGCACGAGGTCGACGGGTTCCATCTGGAGCCGGGCCACGGTGACTTCTTCGATTCCGGCGCCATCCTCGTCGGCTCGGCGCACTCGGTGGTCGAAGACGACGCCCAGACCGGACTCGGCCACCGTCGCCTCGCCACGTCGAACTTCGGCACCAGAATCGACTGCTATGCCTGGGGTGAAGGCATAGTCACCTCCGGAGGCGATCGGGACGTGGCCCTGTTCGCCCCGTCGGAGGCGAGCTACACGTTTCACTTCAACGGGACGAGCGGCGCGGCCGCCATCATTGCCGGGGCGGCGGCGTCCACGCAAGGCATGCACCTGGCTGCGACCGGCCGCGTACTGACGCCCACAGAGATGCGTGACTTGCTGGCAGCCAAGGAACTGGGTACGCCCTGCATCACCGGTGCCGTCGGCTCGATGCCCGACCTGCGCCGCATCGGCGCGAACGGCTTCGCCTCGGTGCCGCTGCCCGACGGAGGTTGACTCCGGGGTGCTATTCGCCGAATCCCGCGTCCCGCGCTCTGAGGGCGGCCTGCACCCGATCGGTCACGCCGAGCTTGACGAACAGAGGCGTGAGCTGGTTGCGGATCGTCTTCTCGGATATGCCGAGCTGCCGGGCGATCCGGGCATTGCTGGCGCCCTTCGCCAGCAGGGTCACGATCTGCCGCTCTCGCGCGGTGAGCTGGTCGAAGGGCGCAGGCAACGCGGCCGGCTCGCGGCGCACCGCGGTCAGCAGCATCGGCCCGATCGAGGGACCCAGCACGATGCTGCCGGCCGCCACCGCGCGCAGGGCGTCCACGACCGTTTCGGGATCGGTCAGCTTGAGCACGTAGCCCCGGGCACCGGCGCGCAGCGCCCGCGCGGCGATGTCCTCGTCATCGGCCATCGTCAGGATCAGTACCTTGGTGTCCGGCCGGGCGTGCAGGATGCGCCGGGTCGCGTCGATGCCGTCGCCGTCGGGCAACGCGACATCCATGGCGACCAGATCCACCGCCCCGATCACCGCCTCTCGCACCGCCGCCGCGACCGTATCGGCCTCGAGCACCTCGGCGACCCAGCCCTCGCCGGCGAGCATCGCGCGCAGACCTCGGCGCACGACCGGATGGTCGTCCACAACCAAGACGCGCAGACCGCCGTTCATGCCGACGCCGTGCGCAGTGGGATGCGGATCGACACGACGGTGCCGGACGGCGACGCCGGCCGCACGACGAACGTGCCGCCCAGCTCGGTGGCGCGCTCCCGCATCGACCCCAGCCCGACGCCGCGAGGGGAGGCGCCGTCGACGCCGGTCCCGTCGTCGGTGACGTCGACGACCAGCGCGGACGAGCGCTCGACGGTGACCGTGCAACGTCGGGCGTGCGCGTGCCGCACGACGTTGGCCAACGCCTCGGCGACGATGCGATACACGGCTACCTCGACCGCGGCGGGCAGGCCGTCGAGTTCACCGGTGACGCGCAGCTCGACCGAGAGATCCGTTCCGTCGAAGCGCCGGCACTCGGCCCGCAGACCAGGCTCCAATCCGTTGTCCAGGGCCGCCGGCCGGAGCTGATCGACCAATTGGCGCACCTCGATCGTGCAGTTCCGCAGATCGTCCGCCAGAACGGTGAGCAACGCGCCGGTCGGCGCGTCGTCGGGCAGGGCCTTACGAGCGGCGCGCAGCTGCATCGACATTCCGGAAAGGCTGGGGCCGACGCCGTCGTGCAGTTCCCGGCGCAGCCGCCGGCGTTCCTCCTCGCGGGCGAAGACCAGCCGTTCGCGAGAGCGCCGCAGGTCGCGCACCAGTTTGGTGCCCTCGGCGGCCACTGCGGCGTGCATAGCGATGTCGCGCAGAAGCCGCGTCTCGCGGCGGGTGAACCGGCTGCCCCGAGTCCGGGTCGCGACGAGCAGTCGTCCGATCGTCTCGCCGTGCGTCACGAGCTCGAACGGCTGCACCACCAGCGGAACGGGTCCGTATGGAGTTGCTGAGCCGCGCAGTCGGCCAGGCACGTGTTGCCGCCGAGCCGGACCCGGCGCGACAGGTGGCGGACCTGTGCGGCGGAATGCCGATCGCGCTGCATGTCGCCGCGGCGCGGCTGGTGGTCCGGCCGCACTGGCCGCTGGCCAGCGTGGCCGCGGAGCTCACCGACGAGCGTCGTCGGTTGCGCTCCCTCGTGGCCGAGGACGAGCGCCTGTCCGTCGCGATGTGCTTCGACCTCTCCTACCATGCGTTTCCCCCTGCCGCTGCGCGCCTCTACCGGCTGCTCGGGTTGTACCCCGGGCTCGACTTCGGCAGCGGCGTCGCGGCCGCGTTGACCGGCACGACCGAGGCGGCGGCGGAGCACGACCTCGGCGTGCTGGTCGACGCGAGCATGATCACCGACACCGCGTTCGACCGCTACTGCCTCCACGACCTGGTCCGGCTGCACGCCCGCCGGCTGGCAGAACAAGAGGAACCCGAGCCGGAACAGGAGCGGGCGGTACGGGCCGCTGTGTCGTGGTACCGGGACCGCGCCGCGTCGGCCGACAGCACGGCGACACCGCTGCGGCCGCACCGGACTCCCGCACCGACGGAGTTCGCAACGCGCACATCGGCGCTGGACTGGCTCGAGCGCGAACTGCCGAACCTGGTGGCGTGCCTGCGGACCGCGTTTTCCAACCGCTGGTACGAGCTGGTGTGTCAGCTCTACGACGCGCTCTGGGGGCTGTTCCTCTACCGCGGGCACTACCACGAGTGGATCGGTGCCGGTGTGCTCGCGGTCGAGGCAGCCGCCTTGGCCGGAGATGCCGATGCCGAGGTGCGGATGGTGAACCAGTCCGCCGCCGTCCACCTGCGCACCGGCCAACCCGAAGCGGCGCGGGAGCCCTTCCGGCGCGCGCTGGCCACCGCCCGCACCAGCGGCGACTGGGCAGGTGAGGCGACCGCGCTGGAAGGGCTGGGCGCCGTCGCGCACGCTTGCGGCCGGCTGTCGGAGGCCGTCGAGCACTACCGCAGTGCCCTTCAGCTCAACGAAGCACACGAACGGCACCGCGGGTCGGCACTGCTCCACGGCTACCTCGGCCACGCGCTGGCCGGTCAAGGCGACCTCGACGCGGCCGCCGATCACTTCCGCCGCTCGGCGAACCTGGCGACGTCGATCGGCGACCACCACTGCCAAGCTCAAGCCATCGCCGGGCTGGGCTCGGTCCACGCAGCGCGCGGCTCGCTCACCGAGGCGGTCGCCGAGCTGCGGCGTGGGCTGCAGTCACTCCCGGCGGACGAGGCCGCCGCGCTGCGAGCCCCCGTACTGGAGAAGCTGGCCGAGGTCTTGGCCGACTCCGGAGACCACGAAGGCGCGCGGCGGCACTGGACCGAAGCACTCGCCGCGTACACCTCCATGGACGATGCCCATGCCGACCGGGTCCGAGCCCAGCTCCGGTCGCTGCCCTCACCACGAACGGAGTAGTGCGCACTCACTCGATCGGTTCCGGCAGCCGGGCCGGCGACACCGGCACCCCGTGCGCCGGCTCGTCCAGCCCCATCAACCCGTAGCAGGTGCGGCGCAGAATTGTCAGCGCTTGACCCGGTCGTGCGGTGATCGCTCGCACCACCTCGGCACGTTCGCCGTCTGTGAGCGCCTCCGCCCGCATCACCTGCGGGGCCAGCGGATGGCCGAGACGCAGCGGAGCAGCGGTCCGCGACAACAGCTCGGCGAGGCTCCCCTGCCGCACTCCCGCCACGGAGGCGGTGTTCATCAGCGTCGGCACGCCGAGTCCCGCAGCATATTGCAGCGCACTCCCATGATCCCCAGCCACGACGTCGGCGGCGACGAGCGCCGCACGCCAGGCCTCCTCGGGAGGCAACACGACGAGCCCGAGCTCCCGGGCCCGAGCCAGCCACGCCAGGACCTGGCGACGGCTGTACCCGTGCCAGATGAACGGGTGCAGTATCGCCACGACCAGGTACTCCGGCCGCGGGAGCTCCTCCACCAGCTGGAAGAAGACCGTCGGGTCGGTGCCGAAGAGCGAGTGCCTCGACCAGGTCGACGTGGCCACCACAACGCGCTGACCCGGTGACGCACCGAGCGCTCTGCGATACGCATCCCGATATGGACGGCCGGCCAGCATTCGATCGAACGACGGGTCGCCGGCGACGATCGACCTGGGAAGCGCTTCGGGGCACGATTGGGCCAGCAACAGCTTCTCGTCGTCGGTCGCGAGTGCCAATGCGGCGGGAACCACATCGCTGCCGCGCATCAAGTGCTCGCGGTGCAGGCCGTGCCGCTGCACGTCGCCGCCGAACGCGATCTTGGACCCGGCGCTGCCGGCGCCGTGCGGCATCAGGACGACCGGCCCATCGAGCTCGGCCACACCCCAGGTGCAGGCGGCCAGCACCAAGTCGAACCGCGTGCTCACAGCCTGCCGCCACGGGATGACCAGGGCGTCGAGCCGACGCACGTACTCGTCGATACCCGCCCACCGGTATCCCGTTTCCGGAATGGACAGCATGACCTGGACCCGCAGGTCGCTTTCCAAGCCGGGCAGTACGTCGAAGACGCGTTCGCCGGCCTGGACGTGCGGAACCACGGCGAGAACCCGCTTGACACCCGGACGGCTCATCCAGAACTCGGCGAGCCGGTCACCGGCCGCCATCACTCGGTCCGGGACATTCGGTTCAGACACGTGAATCTCCTCCGCTCCGGCTGCTTTGGCGCCGAGAGCGCTGCAGCAGCGTTGATGGAGGAAATCGTCTGTCCGGCGAGGCGCCGTCCGGCCGAACTCCGGAATTCCGGCGAGCGGCCACCCGAAATGCCTGGTGACGGTGCTGGGGCCGGCGTCCGGAGCCGGAATTCCGAAGGCGGTCCGAGACCCCGCGCGTAACAAGATCGGCTGATCCGCTCACGTTTCCGGCCCGGCACGCCCGCGCTTGGCGTTCCCAAGGTATTTCGTCCGCTCGCCGAGCAGGATGCGCGGCCCGGACATCGTCCCTGCGAGTCTCCATCGCCGCGTGTACCTGGGGAAGCAACGGACGATCGAGATGCAACCGTGGTGCGATCCGGCCCAGCCGCTCGGCCACGCTGCCTGGCCGTACGGCGGCCGGTGAGGCGGGGCGCATCAACGTCGGCACGCCGAGCCCCCCGGCGTACTGGAGCACAGAACCCAGGTCTCCCACGGCGAGATCGGCCGCGACGAGGGCCGCTCGCCAGCCGCCTTCAGGTGGCAGCACGACGAGGCCGCGGTCGCGGGCCTCGGCCAGCCAGGCGAGCACCTGGCGGCGGCCATAGGCGTCCCACACGAACGGGTAAAGCAGCGCCACCAGCAGGAATTCCCGCCGAGGCAGCTCCACCGCCAGCCGGGAGAAAATCGGCGGGTGGGAGCCGAAGAGCGAATGCCCGGACCACGACGTCGTCGCCACCACGATCCGCTGCTCCGGAGCCGCGCCAAGGGCAGCGCCGTAGGCGTCCCAGTACGGCCGACCGGCGAACATCCGGTCGAACGTCGGGTCACCGGATACGACCGCGGCGCCGACGTCTCAGGGGCCTCCGCGGAACTGACCCCTCCGACCTGGCCCACCCGGCCGAAGTCGATGTGGACCCCGGAGGCATCCACATCGACATACGGGCCGGTCCCCATGGCCAGTACCGACGCAAACGTCGTCACCGCAATCCATACTCGGCCTGTGCCGCGCGCGGCGCCCGGCGACCGCCGAAGCCGTGGCCGGACCCGGCGATGCCTCCTCGCGGAACCGCGCGCCTGCTCATCCGCGCATCGCTGGTAATACTCCAGCCGTCCGCCGCGCCGCAATGACACGTCAGCGTGACCGTCTGGCTCATCCCTGTAGCGAGGGCTTACCCTCATATCTGTCCCTTCGAGTGCCGGTAGTTGACCCGTGGTCGGAGTTCACCGGTCAAGCGAGGTCCGACCACGGGCAAGACACAGGTTTTCGAAGGGCAATGCCGGATTTGGCGTGCTCCACACGCCTGGCCGGCAGGGTGGCCAGCGCTCCAACGCCAGTCACCCCCCGGGGCGGCTCCCGCTAAACGCGGGAGCCGCCCCGCCTTTGTCCCGATCACCCATGCCTCCCTGCGAGCAAAGCACCCTGCATGGGCGAGATCCAGACGTGATCGACGAACGGCCGTGCGACGACGTCAACATGCTCAAGCGACTTTCACGCTGCCGATCAACGCGCGATCATCACCATTTCTGCCACTCGGCCGCGCTGTCGCCCCTCATTGGGATGACCCCGTCCGGGTTCCGGCACAAGCGAATAGGGCAGAAAAAGCTCGACCGTTCGCCGGACGAGTGACGCATTCACGCACGAACAGGTGGCATCGAGGCCTTCTGTCGCGGTCGTCTAGGGGCGCGGCGCGAAAGCCGGCGATCCGCTCGGCGCAGCACAAAAACCGCTTGGCGATCGAGGCCGAAAATCGCCAAGCGCAAGTTGCGGCCACGTCAACGCGTGCACCGCCGCAAGCCGCCGCCACTACAGCAGACGCGAGGGCGGAGGGCCACTCCACTCCACGAAGGACGGACATGTGTGCGATCAATGGTAAGACAGCAACCGCCATGGAGTACTACGCCAAAGGAATGAACCCATAGCACAATCGAGTGAAGTCTTCGCGAAAGCGGACCCTTTCACACTGGAAATTCGTCTTTATGGCGTGAGTCAAATCGATAGACATAGCGAGCCCGCGCCGGGCGTTGGCATTTGACCCGCGCCGGGCTGGCGTGGCGGAGCTGCGCGCCGGCCACGCCGGCCACGCCGGCCTGGTCGTCCTGGTCAACAAGTACGACGGCATCGACCTGCCCGGCAAAGCGTGCGAGATGCTGATCATCGATGGGATCGCCCGGCCGATGTCGGCCGCCGACCGTCGCGAGGCAGCCGCGCTGCTCGACATCCCAGCCCGTCGGGGGCCGGGCTGCGCCGTGGGCGGCGCGGAGGGAACCTCCGCGCCCAGAGAAAGCTGGTGGACTTCGCCCTGACCGGCGACACCCCGGCCAAGGCAGCTGCGCTGAATCCGGCTCCAGATAGCCGCCGGCGCGACGTGAACGACCTGGCTCCCCGTCCCAGCCACGGCTAAGTTGAACCCATGCCCGAACCCATCCTGGTCGCCATCGCCGCTTCGCTCGCCGCGAAGAGCGCGACCAGCCTGTATGACCTGGTGAAGCGCAAGTTCGCGAAGGATCCGACCGGCACCGCCGCCCTCGAGGCGGCCGTGACGACTCCGGACGACCCACAGCCGGTCAAGGCACTCGCCGAACGACTGCACCAAGCCGGATCCGACGACAAGGCGTTCGCCGACGCCATCCGAACGGAATGGCATAGGCTCCCGGACGCCGAACGCACCCACGGCGGCGTCCACAACCAGGTCACGGGAAACGTCACCGGCAAAGTGGTGCAAGCGCGCGACGTTCACGGCAACATCAACCTCTGAACCGCTCGACGGCGCAGCGACGTGTCGGCGAGACCCTGTCGGCCCGAATAAGCTGCGGGTATGTGGAAGGTACCGGTCACCGCCGCGGAGGCGCTGCCGTACGTCATAGACGCGGCTCGCCGGGAACGCTATCTCGGGCTCATGGTCGTCCTCGCCCGCACCGCGGAAGCACGCACCTGCATGACGAGCTGGTCCGGGACTGGACCAGCATCCACGACGTCACCGGTCAATGCATCGCCGTGCTCTGCCCGGATCCCCAGTTCACCCCCGCGAGTGGCGGCACTACTCGGTCGACATGCTCGGGAGCCAGTACTGGTGGAATCTGACCCTCGCCAGGGCCAGCACGCTCCCCCGGGTGGAACTGGTGCTCCAGGACACGGGTCGCCGGCGTGCTGATCGATTCCGCGCGCACCGACAACCCGCCCACGCAGGTTCCGTACGTCACCACGGCAGACACGCGTCGGGTTGTCAGCTACTTTCGCCTCGGTTGGCGGAGGCCCTTCGCTCAACGTCCTCCTTCAGCGCGACTGCCCCCTGGTACTTCCAGATGTACTCTCCCAATGGAATATCCGGTGCGCGCACGACGCGGCCATTCCCGAGATGGACAATCGCTTCAATTCGATCCGACACGACGAATCCAGATTTTGGCTCAAGTGCTCGATACCAAGAACTGAGGTCGAAGGCGTACTCTTTCGTTGAAAGCGCCTCCAGTCGACAATCGCCGTCGTTGTTTATTTCGGGAGCATAGAACGAAAAGTTGGGACTTTCCGAGACGTCTAGCTTGACTTCCACCTTGAAGACATGGATGGCAAGCCTGCCCTTGTTGATGACTTTCAGGTTTACGACAATGCAGTTCAGTTGGCGCTGATCGAAGAATTCAACCACTTGCCAGTCCTGTATGCCGTCGGCCTCGCGAGGCCAAGGGCGGGACTCTAAATTAATTTTTGCTTCGACTTGAACAAGTGGACCACTTCGACGAAATGACGTCATGTTCCAAGTCAAAGAAGCAACTGAAGCTGCCATAGAGGCACCAGAGACGATGAGAGCCCAGTGGGCAATATCCATGTCGTTTCCTTCCTCGAAGACGAACAGCCTAACGGCTCGATCGCAAGGAGGCTGAGTCCTAGCTGACTGCACCGACCACGACGACCTACGACCAGCTCAAGAAGAAGCAGAGCGACTTGATCCGCAAGGCGCTCGAAGGCTCCATCTTCATTGCTGACCACACGGCGGACCTGCCGACCGCGCTCACCTCCGGCGCTGGCGGGGACCTGCTCGCCTTGCCGCCCGGGTACGAGGACATCGGCTGGGTGGGCAAGGGCGACGGAGCGACCTGGAGCCGGTCGGTCGACACCTCGGAGGTCAGCTCCTGGGGTGCGGCCGAGCCGACCCGGGCCGACATCACCAAGCAGACCGACGGGCTGAAGTTCACCGCTCAGGAGACCAAGCGCAAGACGCTGGAAGTTGTGCGAGGGGGCGGATCTGTCCGGGGTGGTGCCGGACGCGGTTAGCGGCGAGGTGCGTTTCGACCGTCCGTCTCGGCCGAGCACTCGCGACTTCCGCGCGTTCGGGCTGTTCGTCGATGGTGTCGGAGCAGAGGCGATCTACGTCGTCAAGCTCGCACCGAAGGCGACTTTCGCCGCTACGGAGGACTCCAAGTGGTCCGATGGCGATGACCCGGTCGCTACGGGGTCACGCTGACGGCGCAGTACGACGTCGACGCCAAGACCGCGATGCGGTTCTTCTTCGGCGGCCCCGGCTGGAAAGCGCAAATCCCCGCCCGGCTGACGAAGATCGAAGCGGAGGTCCGGGTCGTGCCGGGCCAGGCGCTGGGAGCCGCGGACACCGAGCGCGATGCGGCCTTCGCCGAGACCGACAGCCAGCACGTGACGCGCGCACTGGACGACGTCGATCTGCGCTGATCCACGATGCCGGTCAGGCGAGCGGCGCCCGGATCGAGCAGGTCATCGCCGGCCGGACGCGCGTGGTGCTGCGCGCCGAGTGCGGTGGCGGTAAGATCAGGCCGGTGAGCACGTCCGGCTCAGCAAGGATCCGGCGGTAGGTCAGTAGCGGCGTCGACCCACACCGCCAGCCGCGCCCCCGCCGTCGCCCGGAATCCGAGGTGGTAAAAGACCTCCCCCAGTTCGCCGGCGATGTCGCAGCGCACCTCGTCCCAGTCCTGGCCCTCGGTCGTCCAGGCGACCTCGTCGTCGAACCACCGCAGCAGATCCCACAGCCTCCGCCCGTCCCGGTCGTAGACGTACACGAGGTTGAGCGAGCCTTCGCCGCCGGCGAACTGGTTGACGTCCAGCTCGACGGCATGCGCGGTCGGGAACGGCCCGCGCACTAACTGGGCCGCCAAGACCAGGGCAAGCCAGTGCTATTCGTGCGGGTCGGTGGCGGCACGCCGGTCGACGGCGAGCGGGCCGGACGGGAACATCGAGATCGACGGGGCAAGCCTGGCATCGGCGGTACCTCCTGGGCGTAGTGGCGGAACGGGACGCGACCCGTGCCGGTCCTCCCGGGTGGTGTGCTCGGCCGCGTCCGCTCGCCCACCGCGACAGGGAAACCGGTTCCCTGGTCAACTGTGATCTGCCGTGACACGGCGTGCCGGCGACCGGAGTGGTGTGGCCGACGCAGCTCGTCCAGGCAGCGTCCGCACCGGCGTCAGCCTGGATCGACGTGTCTTTCCTTGGCTCTGTGGCCGGCTGCTTCGCGTCGTCATGGTGCTGCGCAACGCAGCTCGTAGAGCCGCCACGCTTCGTTGAGGAACAGCACCGCGGCCGCAGCAGCGGACCCGACCTCGGCGAAGCTCGCGGTCGCCGCTCCGGTGAGCGTGCCATCGGGATGCTGCTGGACCTGATCGGCCCGGATCTGCCGTACCCGGGCCGAGTGTGTGGCGTGCGCATGACCGCTTTGCAAGCGCCACAGCAGCGAGGCCCCGTGCCGAGTGTCGGCGTCACCGCGGCGATCAGCATGCACCAGCTCACTCACCGTCTTGATCATCTCGGTCATGTTGAGGCGCCACCCAGGCACCCTTTCCGGGTCGAGCCCGGCGGCCGCGGCTGCGGCTTGCAGCTCCACGAGACGCCGATTCAGGCCCGCGCGTGCGGTGTCGACGTCGTCGTCGAGACCGAGTTCGGCAGGCGTGTCGACGGAGAGCAGGTTCATGCTCTGCCGGAGGTCGTCGCGCGCGAGCTGCAGCGCGTGCTCGATCCGCTCGGCCCGCAGCCGGGGTTTGAGCACCCACAGGGCCTGGGTGGAGCCCATCAGCGCGCTGCGTAGCAGCGTGAAGTACGACGACGGGTAGAGGATTCGGCTGGCTTTCAGCGCGACCCGGAACAGCTCGAGGTGCTCAGCTGCGGTGACGATGCCGCCGTACGCCAGGTGGGACGGCGGGAGTCGGCCGTAAACCTGATCGTCTCGCGCGAGGCTGCTGCCCGGGACCGGCATCGGCGGCACCTGGCCGGTGCGCTTGAACCACGCCTCGATTGTGGGGAACATCTTCTCGATGCGGGCCAGCCACGCCCGCTCCTCATCCTCGGTCGGCATGCCGCTCCTCTCCCTCTTAAGTCGTCCCATCGTCGTCGCTTCGCCCGTCGCCCTGCTGACGACACGCGCCCCAAACGGTCGATGGGTAGCGGCCTGACGGCACTTGCGCCGGAGCTTTCCCGTGCCGTGGGCACCCGTGCAGATCGAGTACTCCGAGGTCGTCCGACTCAGGACCAGCGACAGGGCGACGACGTCGAGCCGGAGCACGCGGACCAGGAGCAGCGCGAGCCGGCACCAGCCGCAGTGAGCACGGGCGACGCACCTGGCAGAGCGTTGTGACCGGCAAGATTCCTGTGTCGAGGTCCAGCGACCGGTCGCGGCCGCCGACGACCAGGGGCTACCGCGATCGGGTTGCGGCGCGCTGGCGCGCCACCTTGGTGTGACCTTGCACGAGGTGCACCAACTTCTGCGGGCCGCACGCCAGAAGCCGGCCGAGCAACTGGTGCTCACCCCGGGGCTGGCGAGTGATGCTCACGCGTGGCGAGCCCGCTGGCGCCGCGGCCGTCCGTAGTCTTCCTTCTCGCCGGGGCGCCTCGGCGAGAAGGAAGAGAGGACACGGGCCAGTGCCTGAACCCGACCTGCCGCGAGGAACCGCGGCCGTCAAATGGGCGATCACTTGTCTCCGCTTGAAGCGGCTGTTCACCGGCTCCCGCCCCGTGGTCCCTGCTGGCCGGCGCTGCTGGCGCGGTGCTGGTTTTGATCGGGGCGCGCGCATGGCTCGGTCGCGACGACTGGGCGGGGCTCGGCCAGTGGGTTGGCGGGCTCGGTGCGTTCTATGCAGCGTGGGCGGCGCTGCGGATCGCTCGGGACGAGGTGGGCCGGGAAAGTCGGCGGGAAGCTGAGCGTCAGCGGGTGCACGCGTACTTCGTCAGTGGCGCCTGGGTCTACTCCGACACCTCTCACGTCGGTGTGAACAACCTGCCGCAGAAGGCGGAGAACCCACGTCCGACGATCAAGATTGAGAATTTCGGGCCCGACCCGGTGACCGATGTCGAGGTGGTCGCGGCTAACTGGCTCGAGACCGGTGAGCGGTTACATCTGCGCGCGAAGAACGGTCCCAAGCGGACGCTCTTGCCCGGTAAGCCGTGGCAACCCGAGTACGAGCTTGGCGAGGATGAGGACGTACGGCCAGCGCTGCCACTGGTGTTCAAGTTGTCGGCAAGCCAGCTGGAGATCACGTTCATCGACCTGGCGGGTAGGCGTTGGCGCCGAGTTGGTGAACGAGCGCCGGTCGCCGACTTAACGGGACTCCACATTGAGCCGGGTCCGTGAGCATGAGCGGGTCGACGGCGGGAGCACCTGACGTTGGAGGCATCCAGGCCGGTCCAGCGCGCATAGTAGCTCCGCACCAGCTCGCCGGCCTCATGCTCTTCGCGCACGGCGACACGGACCTCATCTGCGCGCGTGCGTGAAACGAGCCTGCGATTCGGATCCTTCCGAGGTCAGGCATCGAAGTCAGCTCGTTCCCGGGCGCAGCTGCGCCCGAATTCGACGTCGCGGAGGAACGCTTCGTGATCCGGACCGGCGTACTGGCCGGTCGTGGCGTACGCGTCCAGGAGATCCTGAGCTTCGCGCTCGGTCATCCGATCCGCGGTGTCGCGGCGCCCAGGTGCCTGCACTGCGGCGTCCGCCGGCCGGTCGGCGGGATCGGTGTAGTACATCCCCGTCTCGTGGCCGCGGAGGTATCCGCCGGACGCGTTGTAGTAGCGGGTGATGGCGTGGACGTTCTTGTTGACGTCGCGGCAGATTCGGCGTGCTGCGGCGCTGATCGGACTGTTGACGGTGTCGGTGTGCATCCGGTTCCTCCGTGGGCGAGCTGCGGTGCCGGAGCGTCATGCGTCCCGGTCCTCAGCCCCGCGACCGCGGGGATCACTAGCTGTTGAAGTGTACTTGGTCGGACGCGCTGGTGGAGCCAGGGCGTCGCGCTTGCGCCCGAGCGTGACCGGCTGATGGTGCCGCGGTGACGCGTCGGCTTGACCCGATCTGGTCGAGTCCTCCGCGGTCTGCGTGCTGCGTACGGAAGAAGGCGCCACGCGCGCGCCGGGATTACGGCCTGATTTAGAACCCGAAGGCACTCGGCACGCTGCAGCGTCCGTTCGAGCGCACGGTGGAGGGCGGGCTGATCCCGGCGGCGGAACCGGCCACCGGCGGTTTGCCCGCCGTGGTCTCGCAGACGTACTTGCCGAAGTCGACCAGATCAAGACAGTGATCGGGTCACAGCCCGGCGGTGTGCCGCCGGCTGGCCGGGCGCTCAGCTGGGAATGCTCGAACCGGGCATCCCGAATTGCTGGCTGAGATCATCTGCGAGTTGGCGGGCCACCTCTCGCAGGGTTGCAACGTCGTCATCGGCGGAGAAGGACGCTTCCACGGCCAGCAGGTTCCGGACCCCACGCGCCTCTTGGACGGGGTGATATTGCGAGTTCGGCGCCCCTCCGAACATCCGGTTGTCGATCGCCAACAAAGGGAGGTTTCTCGGTCCGTCGTCCCACAGTAAAGTCGCCCGGGTCACGATCGTCCCGACTCCACCAAGTCCGCGCACGTGAGACGATGCCAACGCAATCGCCTCCGCGATCACGGAATCGACGAGTCTGACAGGCACCGGGCGAACATCGGTGATCCGGTCGGCGAGGCGGGCACCACGCAGGAACGCGAACAACCCCATCGCCAGCGCGACGGAGCCGTCGTGGTGCAACTCCACCAAGGCACAGTCGACCAGCTCATGGGGATCGGTCGAGTAGTGATTTGATCGGATGACCCAGCGGCGCAGACCGTTCCTGGGGTTGATGATCGGACCATCCGACAGCAGCTCGTTCAGTACCGGCACCCGGCCTTGGGACTTCCCGAACACGTCGGAGACCAGCTCCAATGCGTTCAACATCGTCGCGGTCACCTGCTCGCGTTGCGGACGCCCGCTCAGCAGAGGTAGCGGTGCGACCGGCCGAGCCGCAACCGCGACCCAGACGCCCTGTTGCAGATCGATCTCAGGAACCAAGCCGTCGATCAACGCGTTCAGCGCCGCACGATCGTCGCCCCGCCGGGTGAACCGATCACGATAGGCGCGCTCGAGTTGGTTCTCTGACATCCAGTTCGTGTCTGTTCCATAGCGATACGGAACACCCATCTCGTTCTTCTCGCCGATCACGTGGGGCGCGTCCGGGCTCGGGGGGACGAACACGGCGACCAGGCCGGGCTCTCCGTCCTCGCCGTCGAGCGCCTCTATCTGCAGGCCGTCGACCAACGGCCGTACATACCGGTTGGCGAACGACCGCAGGGCCTGCCTGTCCCGCTCGCCATTCGGCACGCCGGTCAGCCCAACAGCGCGCTCGTTCTCCTCACGGACCCCGTGGACGATCATCCCGCCGCGGGTGTTGGCCATCGCCGCGATGTCCTTGGCGAACTCCAGGCGCTTCTTCTCGACCTCGGGCGGCAGCGCCTGTTTCCAGTCGAGGTCGTCGGCCTCAGCCATCCCAGCCTCGACCGCCCGCACCACCATGGCGTGAGTCAGCGGAGTCGGAGGCAGGCCCAACTCCGCATGGAGCCGCGACCACATGATCGGCATCACACAATGCTAACCGCCCGAACCTTCCGCACACCGACTGGAACTGCGGAGCTGCCCGCCGGGTTCCTGGTCCGGTTGTGTCAGCTGAACCCGCACCAGGAGTGAAGTCGCCGGTCAAAAGGTGTTCTCTCGGACTTGCATGAAGCCGTAGCGGTGCGCCATCTCTACCAGCACCGACCGGAGTAGGCGGCGCCTGGAGTCCGCGTCCAGTCCAGGCACCGAGGGCACCGAGACGAACAGTTCGGTCAGCTGGTCGCGGCGGTCACTGGGCCCCAAGGACTCCAGATCGAGAACGTCGGCCAGCACCAGTTGGCGGTCGGCCTGATGATCGTGCCTGGACTCGACGTTGATCGACAGTTCGACCTGCGGAACTCCACCCCATTGGCCTCGCCTCGAAAAACCGTTCCCGCCGGCGTCGATCAGCCGGGGCAGCAGCTCGGTCGCGGTGTCCCAGGCTGCCACGAAGAAGTCGACGAGGTCGTCCACCGACCAGCGCAGATCCGTGACCGGATCGTGCAGGGCCCTGGCCCAGGCATCGAAGTTCTCGATGCGGACCTCGGCGCATGTGATGACCGCGGAACCGCGCGACGCCGGTGGCAGTGTCATCATCACCTCGGCCGACAACGCGGGCTCTCCGTCCGGGGCGGTGATCAGGCTGGCTTGGCTGAGGCGGTCGCTGGCGTTGCCGTTGGCCCCAGGGACCCATGTGCTCGCGGGCAGTTCTCCGCCGCGGCGGAGCGACAGGATCGTGGTGAACCCGGCCAGCGCGCTGAACGGCAACTGCGGGAGCAGCGCGTCCAGCAATTCTGGGGTGAGCATGGCAGTGTCGGCGTCGGCGAAGGGCAGGATCGCCAGTACCCGCGCCCGCAGCTGTGGCGGATGCTGCGAGCCGGTCCAGGAACGCGTCGCCGCTGACGTCATCGTGCTGGGCGTCGGGTCGGGTTCCCACCACCAGCCGCGCCCGCCCGGGTCGGGGTCGGGCAGCAGTTGGCCGCGGCCCCAGCGACCGCCGGACAGCTTCACCGTCGTGGCGTCCTGGTCGACGATGCGTACGATTGCCGGATCCCCGGACGGGAACCCGAGGGCGCCGAGTGCGTCGCCGTCGGGAGCGCCGCTGCCCTGGTCGCGCAGCGTCTGCCAGATCTCGTCGGCGACCGCGACGGGCCGGTGTCCGGGCTGGGCGCAAAGCACCCAGCCAGCCTGGTAGCCGGGTACCCGGAAGTGCTGGGCAACGCCGGGGCCGATTGGGTCGGCATCGGAGACGGGATCGCCCAGCGTCACGCCCTGCGCGGCGAGGTCGCTGACGGCCTGTTGGAGTATTCCGGTCCAGCTGGGGTCGCTGCCGCCGCCGACGGTGTGCTGCGGCTGCTCGTCGCGTGGGGCCTGGATGGCCGCGAGGATGGCGGCCCCGTCGCCGGAGTTGGCATAGCCCAGGCCGATGAAGTGCCGGATCTCGTGCGGCCGCAGCCAGCGCGTGCCGTCGCCGTTGCGGACCGGGACTGCGACGGCGATCTTGCTCAGCTCGGCGGTTCCGGTCGGGGCAAGGATGGCGAACAGCTGGCTCGAGCGCGGCTGGGCCGGAATGTCGATGACCAGCACGCCCGTGTCGTTCCCGCGGTCGATCCACTCGACCGTCACCTCTCGCAGTGCGGGCAGGATCCGGGTGGCGATGACCTGGCGGTGCTGATCGAGGTTGACCAGCCTGCGCGGAACCGGGTTGAGGGCGTCGACGATCTCCTCATCGTGCTCCTTTGTGGTGGCGAACCCCACCACCAGCAGCCCGCCGTCTGGGTTGTTCGCGAACGCCGCCACGTCCTTGGCGAGCTCTTCGGCTCCCTTGGGGCGGTCCAGCGGGTAGATGCCGTCCTTCACATCGAGCCAGGCGCATTCCCGCTCGCCGAGTAGCGCTTCAAGGTCGCCTCGGCGCAGAGCCTGTCGTGCGCGTTCCAGGCCGGAAGCCGTCATGCCCGCCATCTTCCCGCGCACCGTCGAGAGCCCGACCGACCGGGCGGCCACTTGCGTCGCGTGTCGCCAGATCAGCTGCGGGCGAACGGCGGCAACGGAGCCGAGCACGCACAGCCCGGCGGCGCGTAATCAGGCAGGATCGACGACGCCGCGCTGACCGCCACCACCGAAGGACTCCGACATGCTCGCCAACTTCGATCCGTCGCCGGAGCTATCCGATCTGCTGGGTGAAACCGGGCTCGCGCTGGTGCGGGAACGGATGTTCGATGCCGTCGGCGACTGCCTGACATGCCAGCAGCCGCTGGCAGGCACGCCGACGACCGTATCCGTGAAGACGTTCCCGGACGGGCACCTCTATGTCCGCGCGCACCATGCGAGCTGCCCGGAACCGCCGGCTGACAACTCCCCGACGTACATCGTGTCCGGGCTCGGGCTCGGCGGAATGCCGATGTTGCTGGTGCATCCCTCGGCGGAGGTGCTGTGGCTGCGCCGCGAACCGGGTGACGATCGCTGGGTGCACACCACCGCGACGGGGTTCACCGACCTCGGATTCGCCACCGGCATCCCGGGCAGCCCGGACGTTCAGCAGGAGTTGGTCCCCAACGCCACCCTCCAGCTGGCCGGCACCGAGGTTACGATCGACGTCCCGCCGACCCACCGCTGGAGGGCCCAGGTCATCGAACCGGTGGCCGCTCTGATCCGCGGTGCCGGCGGCGCGTTGGTGCTGATCAGCACCGGTACTGATCAGCAGAGCCTGGACAACGCGGAGCTGGGCGCGTTGTTCACTGCCGGGGACTACGTTGCCGGCGTCGTCGACCACGCCCCGCTCGGGCAGTCCCGTGCCCGCCGAGCGCACGACGAGCTGCGGCACCCGATGTACTTCATCAGCTCCCCCAGCGTCAACGCGCGCACGGTGTTCCTTGATGACCCCGAAGTCGGGTGGGCCGCCGGACGCGTCGACGCTACCGGTCAGCTGCAGCGCGCCGGACTCGACTTCGACCGGATCCCCATGGTGCTGCTGGAGACGCCCTCGTCGATCTCGCTCGGCACCGAGAACACAGGCAAGGATCACTTGGTCGAAAACGTGATCGACAGCGGCCTGAATCGGATCGGCCCCACCGACCCTGGGCCGATGAATCCGCTGCCCGGCTGGGAAATGACCTACCGCCTGGGTGAGCTGCAACTGCGCGCTGCGGCCGGGCCAGTCGTGGTGGGGAAGGTGACCCCGCAGCCGCAGTGGCTGTCTGCGGCGCTCGGGCACGGGGCTGTGCTGGCGCTGTACGGGCCGGTGCTCGGTGTCCGGGACACCGCTGAGGAAGGTACTCGCGACTCCGACGCCGACGCCCGCCGGAATGAACTGCGTGCCGCCCGGGCCGCCGGGCTGGTGGCCGGGGGCATGATCACGTTCCGGCTCGCCGAGCAGTCGACCGACGCAGACCGGCCGCGCGCCTGCACCGGCGTTGCGGCCGATCGGCGATACTGGTTCCGTGACGCAAGAGCGCAGTGACGAGCAGTTCGCCTTCGCGGTCGTCGAACGCGTCCTTGGCGTGCGGGTCGAGCCCTACGACCTCGGTGGCCGGCAGAACGCCGTCGACGGACTGCTGCACTTCCCCGACGGGCGCATCGGCGTGCTGGAGATCTCCTCCCTCGGCCCAGAGGCCGAAGCCGCGATCACCGGGGTGCTCGCGAACCGGGCGAAGCGGCGCTACACCATCGACGGCTTGCGCAGCACCTGGCTCGTCACCGTGCCACGGGACTTCCCGCCGAAGAACCTCAAGGGGATCGACGCGCTGCTGCTGGAATGCGAGCGGAACGACGCGACGTCGCTCGAGCACCTGTACGAGGCCGCGGTGCTCGGGCAGGTCTCCGCGGCGGTGGGCGATGCGGTCGACGCCGGCGTCTCGGCCGAC
Organism: Amycolatopsis sp. cmx-4-37; assembly: GCA_049998055.1. Taxonomy (GTDB): domain Bacteria; phylum Actinomycetota; class Actinomycetes; order Mycobacteriales; family Pseudonocardiaceae; genus Amycolatopsis. The sequence continues at coordinate 108,637 of JAEBEK010000026.1, forward strand.
GTCGCGCGCAGCAGCACCGGGCCACCTGAGGTGTGGGTGATGGTCGACGGGGTCGGCGGCGCTACCGACGGTGGCGAGCACCTCCTGCCGAGCGAGCTCGCGACGCACCTCCTGTCGCCGACGATGCAGTCGAAGCTGGCCAAGCTCGGCAAGGACGGCTACGAAGACCGGCACCTGTTCCTGTCGGTGCGGATGTCGGCGTTCACCTTCGCGGTGACCGACAACCTCTACTTCGGCGGCCCACTCCCGAACGAGACGCCGCAGCTGCCCGGCGGGCTCAGCCAACTGTGGCTGGCCGGAGGCTACAGCGCCGGCGGGATCGTGCGGGCTATCCACGGCGACCGCTGGGTCCGCGACCACCCGTTCAGCAACTCTCCCGCGAAAGCGGGCTCGGATGGCTGACCGGCGCAAGGGTGCTCTCGGGCGCAACCGGCAGCACCCTTACGCCGGGTGCGAGCCGCTGTCTTAACCGCCGCGAGCAGGTGTCGGCGGTTACTTGCTTCGCTCGCACCCTTCAGGCGTTCCAGGTGCCTGCCCGCGTGTGATCGCGATAGGACCGAGCTTGACCGACAGTGCCGGGGACAGCATCCGCAGGACGCGCAGAGCGATCTGGCGGCGCTTGGCGTTGCCAGTGTTGAGCGCGATCACGACGGTGTAGACGACGAGAGCACAGCGAACCAAGCCGCACACCACAACTGCGGCAGCGACGAAGACGACGAGAACGTGGGCAGCCGACACGGCTCCTCCAAGTGAGGATGGCGTGCCGGGTGCCTCAAACCCGACGTGGCGAGCGGTCCCGCCTCAGGCATGCGTTTGTACAGTCAGGATACCGTGGCTTCGATGTCGTGACGCGGAACGCGGGTGGCGGGGTGTCGGATCTTCCGGCCTCTGGCTTGGTAGCGCGCGATGATGGTCCGGCAGTCGGCACCGGTGATCTGCAAGCTTCCGTGGCCCCGCCAGCACACGAGGTCGGCAGTCTCCTCGTCGGCGGGTTCGGTGGCGTCGATCAGGGTGTAGAAGGCGTACCCGACGCTCAGGCTCTGCGGGTTGGCCACCGACGAGCCGCGGATCCAGGAGGTCAGGCCGACCCCGTCGACACGGTCGTGCAGTCGGGCGAGGATGTTGTTGCAGTCGGGGCAGACGATCTCGCCGATGAGCCGTTGATCGCTCGAGGCTGCCGAGACGTCATCCCTGGCGCAGGGACCCAACTGAGTCTGCCAGAAGGTCACGCCGGCCTCCGGAGGTTACGACGCGGCGCCGCGGCGGCGTCCGGCATGGCCTCAAGATACCGAAAGGCGCGCGATGGTGCCCCAACCGACCGCGGAACCCACGCGGAGGGCAATTTCGTTCTCAGCTGGGCCAGATCACGCGGACGGGAACTCGGTCCGCGGCTCGGCTACTTCGGCGCCTCGGGGACGTTCTCGGCGCGGATGAACACCCGCGTGGTGGTGATCTCGCCGGGTTTGCCAGGCTTGCTCGCGGCGACCACGCCTTCCTCGGTGTTGGGCGCTGCGGGCACGTTGCCGAGGAAGACGACGCTCTCCGCTGCCGAGAGTCCTTCGGGGCGGAATCCGCCGCCGGTCACGATCGCGGAGATTCGGCCATGCTCGCCCGGTCCAGGCCGGTGCAGGGTGACTTCGCCGCGGTTGGTCTCGTCGTCGAGGCCTTCGACAGTGCGGGAGACCCAGTACCGGGTCACGGTGTGCGACGTCATCCGGGGTGCTCTGTTCGACCTTAACAAGGGTGAGTTCCGGGTGTGCTGGCCATGTGCCTTCGCCCGGCCAGTCGTGTCCTAGTTTCACTCATTTCTGTCCGGCGGCCCCACGTCAACACGCCGGCGCAGACAAACAGCGCTCCGTGTCGGGCACTTAAGGTCGGGGATCGAGGCCGCTCCCGGGCGGAAGAGCGCGTTGCACTGCGGGTTTCGAATGCATTGCCTGTTCCGCTGCAACACATCGCCGTCGCCCAGCCGATGACGCGCGGGCAGACAGCCCGGACAGCACGCAGCGCCGATCGAACATCCTGGCCGCGCCGCTTCTGCTGTTCCCCTGTGTGTCCAGTTGCGCCCCGGTGCCGAACCTCGCCAGCTGCGGAGCGGCCCCTGTAGGGCATGATCGCGGCGCCCGAGACCAGCTCGGGCTGGGTGGGTACCCCGATCCGGCTGGCGTCACGAGGAGTGTGGGGCCAGCCGGTGGGTCGGCCGGGCGAGACAGGCGACGCGGGGCGACGACCTCGTCCGGGGCCGCTGCTCAGGCCAGGGCCTCGGCTCACCTGCTTCTCTGCTGTTTCTAGAATGGAACGGCCCTGCGGATGCGAGGTTAACAATCACCCGCCGTATAGGGCGTTATACAGTTAAATGTGAAGTCGTCGCCGAGGAGGGTGGCGATCCGGTTCCGCGACCATGATCGCCACCAGGCAGCCGACGTACGCTCCCTAGTCACGACCGGGCGGTCCGCGCTCTCGCCTCGCTCCCCCGCCACGACACCATTACAGGGTGATCGGGGCACTCCCCCACCTCTGACTGCCGGCATCAGGCGGCCGGAGTCCGGCCAGGAACGGCAGGATCACGTCGGCCATCTCGTCGGGTACTTCCTCCGCGAGGTCGTGTCCGGTGATGTCGTGGGCCCATGAGCCGCATCTGGGACTCGTTGCGGTCGCCGATGAACAAGGAATCGCCGCGTGCCAGTACCGGGATGTCCAGCTTCCGCCGTGCCGCCGGCCGGTTCTGTTCGGCGTCGACGAGCATCGCGCGGTAGAACGACAGCATGATCAGCTCACGCTCGCGTCCCGCGATCAGCATCTCGGGCACATCCGGAGAACTGGCGCCGCCCGACCTCGCCGCGTGGCCCCACGCGGGGTGGTCAGGGTCCCGTTGACAGGCTGGTCCGGGTCCAGTCTCGCCTCGACTTTGAGCGCGGCCTCGTCTAGGTGCCGCGCCCGGGAGGAGGGCCCCCGGCTCGTCGCCAGGCCGCGCGGGCATTTTAAGCTGGTGGCGGCTCTAGTGCACGTCATCGAACGCTGCATAGGGCGTTATACAGTTAACGGGGGATCACTGTCTGACGGTTCCGCGATCATCATCGCCGCCAGGCACCGTACGCACCGCTCCCATCACAACGAGCGGTCCGTACTCGCCTCGCTTGCCCGCGCCGGCACCGCTACCAGGAGGGCCCAGGACACTCCCCTGCCGTGCTCCAGTCCGGCCGGCTGTCAACCCAAGTTGACTCTCCCGCCCGTGAGCGATTGAGACTTCTCGCAGGTCACCGGACCGGGCCCTCGAATGCTGGGGGCTCTTGTGGCCCCGGCAAGACTCAGTCCACCTTGACGCGCCCGGCTGTGACGCCGGAGCCGCCCGGCGCGGTCGGCACGGTCACGACCAGGCCCCGTGCTGAGGCGGCCAACGAACTGGATCTGGGATCGAATGTCCAGGTTTGCCGCGGCGGAAATCGAGGCCCTGGCCGCCCGCGCAGGCCTTTCCCGGATCACGGCACTGGCGGGCCGGCGCCCGATCGCGTACCTGACTTGGTGGCGCCTGACGACAGCGGCGAGGCTGCTCCAGGACCCGACCCCGCATTGCCTTCGACCGCCGCCAAGGTCGGGTACGCCTCACCGCTCGCGTTCTCGAACGCGTTCAGGCGCCAGTACGGCGTCGCACCGGGCGCTTTCCGGTCCTGCCGTCAAGAAGTGGCCCGTGGAGCCAGGTCGGCAATCTTCTGCGCTGACCAGTGCCCCTCCACCCCGGGCAGTGGCGCCAGGTATTCGGCGATCTCCGGATAAGACCAGCCATACGCCTCCCGCAATCCGCCCACGAGCATGGCCAGGTAGGCGGCCGACGGTGGGTTCTTCTCGACTTCCGACGCCGACCACGGTGCCGTGAACGTCAGGACGGGGAAGCCGTCGAGATCGCCGAGGTGCAGCAACGTCTCGTAGCGACCCGGCCCGAGCTGGTCGCGGCCCGTCCGCAGCACGGTGGTCAAATCCAGGTCCGGCCCCGGCTCGCGGTACATCTCCTGCTCGGTGATGTCGGCGAACTGCCCGACGGTCAAGAGGTACGACCGCATCGCCGCCCGGCCCGGCAGCTCCGGGTCGAAGAACGCCCGGCCACCGTGCCAGACCGGCGACTCGGTGGCGAAGTAGACACCGCCGGGGAACTCGCTGGCCACGATGCGACGCGCCGGACTGCGGTCACGACATCCGACGTAGGAACGCTGGGCGCCCAGCGGAGTTCCTCCTTCGAGGTAACACCGCAACCGCGCGGAGTACAGGTTGGATCCGTAGCTGGCGTACCAGACCAACGGCGGTGGCGTACCCATGGCACCACGGTATCGCGCGTGCCCGACGCACTCGGGCCGCACAGCTCGATCGGCAGCGGGACCATCGCGCGCCTCGCGGTCGCCGCCGGGCCGACGTCGTTCCCCGCAACCGGCGCGGTCCGGACAACCTGGCCGAGCTGGTCGCCGAACTCGGCCCGCGAGCGGATCCGTGGCGCGCTCGCCCAGACGGCCGACGAGGTCTAGCGCGCCCTCGACGACCGGCAGGCCGTGATCGCCCGAGAGGTGTTCCTGCGGCTAACCGCGCCGTGCGAGGGATCCACCGACACGCGCCGCCGCCGCGTTACGGCGAGCTGCTGGCCGACTACGACGCCGGCACGGTCACTGCGGCTCCCGACAACGAGCCTTGCGACAGCGTGCTCGGATCGGCTTCGATTTGCCATTCCACTCTGGATCTCAGGTTGGTGGTTCCGCTTCGGTGCCCGCTGGGACGACGGTGCCCTCGGCGTGCAGGACGACGTCGTGCATCCGGGTGACCAGCTCATGCGGTAGCGCGGCCAGCGGGGCTGGGCGGACGCGCGGGCATGGACAAAGAGCCGGGCCTGGCCTTCGTCCGGGTTCCGGCGGCTTTCGATGAGGCCGTCGGTGTAGTGCAGCACGGTCTTCTCGGGAACGAGCGTGTGGCGGACGAGTTCGGGGCTGCCGAGGTCCGGGAAGCCGGGCCGCGGCCGACGGTCGAGGTACGCAGCAGCGCGCGGGACCGGCGGAGGCACCAGGACCGGTTCGGGGTTCATGGAGACCCAGGGCTTCGGGTTTCTGACCCGCGACCTTCCCCGCACGGAATCCGCACAGTGCTCGCCCCGGTGGTCGTCACGCGTTTGGCCGGTGTGACGGTCCGGGTATCCCGCTGAAGCAGCGCGGTGGACATTTACGGAGGTGAGGTATGAGCGCGCACCAGCAGGTACCGAGCCGGAATGTTCGCACGGCTCATACCCAGCACAGTCTGTCCGGCAGCTGGCCCTCGCACAAGATCGAGTTCTTCGAAGTACCGTATGTCCCCGATAAGGTCGGATGGTCAGATCCGGCGAGAGGGGAACGGGTATGGCGGAGCTGCGCGAGCGCCTGAGAAACGGCGGCTTCCGCGAGGAATCGAAGAGTTTCTTCGCGGTATTCGTCGACGAAGGGCTGTGTTCGGCCGCCGAAGCTCGCCGGGCTCGCTGGAGCGCCCATCGGGCCGAGTACGGGTCTCTCTACCTCATCCTGTCGAGCGTGATCCTCGCCTCGTTCGCGTACCGGCTGAGACGCGGCAAGGCAGCTCCATTGGAAGGGCGTAGCGTACGAGAAGGTCCGTACTTTACAAGCTGGGGTGTGAGCCGGTACGCATGCCACGCCGGGGCGCCAACTCGTGCTCCGCCCTCGAGACTGCGTCATCACCCCGACTCGGTGAAGTGCCTGTCGAGGTCGTATTCCCAGACATCACGCTCGCGGCGAAGAGTGCGACCAGGATCATCGAGCTGGCGAGTTAGCCCACCTGCATCGACTGGACGAGCAGGTCGTCGACGGTCTCGCCCAGCGGGTGCCCCGACGGGCATTGTGGCAGCGCGGCGCCAGTGTGATCGAGGTCGGCAGCACCGCGTCCGTGGTCGAGGCCATCACCCCTGCGCAGCGTCATCGACTGCGGCTTCGGTGCGGGTGAAAGCGGTTGGTTCGACGTCCGCCGCCACGATCCCCCGTGCCCTCTGCGCCTGCCGGTGGCCGACATCGTGCCCGGGACGCAGGTCCGCCGAACCGACCTTGGCGCCTGTAGCCGCACGAGACAGTGTCCCGATGCTTCCACGAAGCGATGCCACGCCGGCCTCGGCCGTCCGTTGAGGCAGTTCTGGCACTGACGAGCGGGCCCTGCGGGTTTTCGTCGTCGTCAAGGCCGGGTGGATTCCGGTCTGCGTTCGAGGGATGTCACCGCCGGCGATCGTCTCCGGTGCCGGTTCGCCTGCAGAAGAGAACCGTCGGTGTCCGGGCTGCTCGGCAGGTTCAGGGGGCCGGTGTCCTCCCGGGTCCGGGCACCGGCGTATCACCCATTCCGGTGATCTCCAAATCTGGGACGTCATTCCGGCCTGGACCGGTCCTCTTGTCTGGTGCTGAGGTGATCGGTTCGGCACGCCCCCCGCCGTCCGATCTCCGCAGTTTGGCTCGGCGGCAAGAATGCCCCCGTTTTGCCGCCGAGCCCTACCTCCGCAATACGGCTGCTTACCTTGCTCGGCGCGGCGAAACGGACGTCATCCCGCGGGTAGCGGTGCCTTGGTGTCGTCGAGCCGGGCGAGCAGGTCGCCGAGTTGGTCGACTCGGTCGAGGACGTCGTCGGCGGTGAACACCAGCTGAGTGGCGCGTCGGCAGGCTCGTACCTCGTCCCAGGTGATCGGGGTGGACACGGTCGGGTGGTCACGGCCGCGCAGTGAGTAGGGCGCGACGGTCGTCTTGGCCGGGTTGTTCTGGCTCCAGTCGATGAACACCCGGCCGGTGCGCTGGGCCTTGGCCACCACCGCGGTCACCCGCTCGGGGGTTTCGCGGGCCAGCTGCTGCGCGAGCCGTTTCGCATACGCCGACGGCGCGGCCGGATCGGCGGTGCTGATGCCGCAGTAGAGCTGCATACCCTTGGAACCGGATGTCTTTGCGTACGGGGTGAGCCCGTCGTCGAGCAGAACGTCGCGCAGCCGTTCGGCGACCCGGCAGCACTCGACGATCGAGGTTCCCTGGCCCGGATCGAGGTCGAACACGAGCCGGTCGGGCATCCCGCGCCCGGCCGGTCGTCCGGAGCCGACGCGCCACTGGGGGACGTGCAGCTCGAGCGCGGCCATGTTCGCCGCCCACACCAGCGCGGCCAGCTCTTCCAGCAGTGCGTGCTCGACGTGCTCGAACACCGCCCACACATCGCCGGCGACGCGCACGCCGGCCTGAACGTTTCCGTGGTCTCGCAGGCCTTTGAGCCGCCTTTCGGCGTGCCCGGCCGCCTCGCGCAAATCCTGGGATTTGCCGCCACGCTTGAGATCGTCGATCTCGCGCAGGACGACCGGGAACAGGTGCACCATGTACCTGGCGCCGAGCGTGCCGACGTGCACGGCCAGATCGGGATTGTCGATGAGCGTGTTGGTGTCGACAGCGAGCCGAGTCGCATACTCGTCAGAAGGAAGAAGGTTGATCAGGTCACCAAGGCCGTCGACCGTCTCCGTCAGGTAACGGACAGCCTCGTCCATAGCCGGTGGGACGTCGTGCGCCCCGCTTACCCTGACCAGCCAGGATTCCAACAGGTCGAAGCTCGTGTCCAACCGTTCGCGGACCATTGGGGTCGGGTGAGGAAAGAGCAGCCGATACTGCGGTTCCCAGTCACGGACTCGGCGCAACAGGGCCATCCGACCGGCTTCAAGAGCGTATGGGCTCGGTGCCCACCCCCAGGTCGCATGGCCGATGACCAGTATCCCACTGCCGCGACGATTCGGGTCGACGTTGACGATCTCCGACGCCGACAGGATCTCGGCGAAGGCGGCGTGAATGTCGCTCAGCTCGGCCAACAGGCGTCGCGCGTACGACTCAGGCGCAGATGAGCTGGTCGTCGATCTGGACACGGTGCTCCTCTCGGGCGCTGCAAGGCGAAGGCGGATACGGCTCGGTCGGTCAGCAAGCTGGTGGAGCTGCTCGCGACGTGCCTGCCGAAACCAGGCCAACGGTGCGACTTTCGCGGACTGATGGCGCGCGAGCGAACCGGTCTGACCGCGAGCGCGTCAGCTGTCGACGACCTCAGTCCAGGTGGGTCGATCGCGGAGCGTGTGCGCTGCGATCAGCGACTGCCCGTCCGTCGGGTGGAAATACGTCGTGTCGTCGGGCAACGCGTACCAGCGACCACCACCGATCGACGGCCGGTCCGCGGCCTCGTACACCGTCGCCCCGTGTCGAGCGACAGCTGAGCTGGCCAGGGACATAGCGCTGACCAGCAGCGGGATAAGTAGCCTGACGCGCCCGGTGGGCGCTGGCGTCAAACTATCTGGCCCTTTTCGTGGGCCTTCGCCCTGCGTCGGGCCGGCGTCGCCGGCTTCCGGTGCGCGGTCGCGCAGCTGGACAAGCTCTCGGCGTCGGCAGGATCTCGGCTCAATGCCATTCAGTCACGGCGTCACAACAGTCCGGCCTGGTGCAGGTGGATCACCGCGGCGAGCACCCCGCTCGTGCCGAGGATGGAACCGAGCAGAATCTTGAGCAAGGTCAGAGCCCGCAGGGCGCGCTGGTCGTCAGTGGTCGTGAGCGCTACCGCTGCGGCGGCACCGACGGCGGTGACCATCCGACCTCCAGCTTGGCCGAACGCGCCGCCTCCGCGATCAGCTTGCCTAACCCTTAACGATGGGCGCCGCCGCACCCACGATCACTTCATGCACCTGAGCGAACGCACCCAACGCCTTCGTGCTGACATGATTCACCTTCGACGTCGGCTCGGTGCCTGCCACTGGCACAGCAGCCACCAGCATCTCGACCCGCCCCCAACCGAAATGTATCGGTACAAATTGGCCAGCCACGGATCTGGCCGCCGGTGGCGCCGACGTCCGCTCACGGCAGGACAGTGCGTTGTGTGTCAGCCGTAAATCGCCACCTCGCACCTCCCACGTCCGCGGCCAGGCCGCCGACGACCACGTCCGAATACCGCGAGCAGATCGACACCATCCGCCGATCCGGCCGGACTGTCCGGGAAACCACCTCCTACGACAAGCCTCCCCTGAACTCCGCCGCCGGCGCATCTGCGCGCCCTGGCCCAACAAAACAGCCTCCGTCGACGAGGTCCGCACCCTGCTGGGCACATTTGTGATCCCCTCGCTGCCAACACAGGGCACTGGACCAGGCAGTTTCTCCTCAGCGAGGAACGCTGCTCCCCGGCTTGCATACAGCGCTCATCCTCGACATCGTCGACGATGTAACGTCCGAGCGGGACGTGGCGACTTCGATTCCGTGAATCGAATTCTTGTGTCGGCACTGTGTCTGACTCTCTGCGCCGGCTGCTCCTCCGGCGGGACGGCGTCTCAGGTTAATCCGACGAGTTCTTCTGCCGCGCCGACGTTCGCCGCGTACCCTGGAACGGATGAGGGCGCCAGAAACCTGATCGTGGAGATTCGCACCACGTCGCCCGAGAAATTGCAGGCACTCCGGCCTGCCACCGCCGACTACCGGGCCCTGTTCAAGGATCCGTTCGCGGCCAGGGCGGAGACCTACTATAACCGGATGCTATGGGACCTCCAGCCCACGGAATCCCCGCGACCGCTCGCCAAACCGGACCAGAACGAGGTGACGATCGCCAAGGCGACGACCGACGACATCGCCGCGTGGACTCCGGAGGTCAATGCCGCCTTTCCCGGCGGATACAAGAAGGTCCGCGAGCAGTTCAAACCCGGTCTGGTCGTCTACACCTGGACTTATGTGAGGCGCGGTAACGAGGACGGCATGTACAACAACGGCCTCGTGCACGTCAACGGGCGTTGGGTGATCGTTCCGAAACCCTGGCGAGTGCTTGAGTGACCCATGAGCTGAAAATCCCGAGATCCGCGAATTCCCTGCTTTCGGTCGCCCAACTCGTGGACGAGCACGGCAGTGTGAGCGGAGCGGCCTTTGCTCTGTCCGGAGGCGTGGCGCTCACCTGCGCGCACGTGGTCGAGGCCGCTGGTGGCGCTCCTGGTTCGGCGGTCCGGTTGCGGTTTCCGGGGCAGGAGGAGACGACCGGTGTGGTGCTCGCCGACGGGTGGTCGCCGCCACAGGAGCACGACGTGGCCGTGATCGAGCTGGAATGCCACCCCGGCGAGGGCCTGGCGCTCGGTGCGGCGAGCGGCAGCCGCGGGCACTCGGTCTGGTCGTTCGGCTTCCCGAAGCAGGCTGACTTGGACGGGCACCACGGGTACGCGGACGCGGGTGACTTGCTGCGCGACGGGACGTTGCTGCAGCTGACCGCAGCGAACGACCTGACCCGCGGCTACAGCGGCGGTCCCGTCGTGGACGAGGTCACGGGGCTGGTCATCGGCATGGTCACGAAGGTCACCAAGCCCGATCCTCTGCAGCGGGGCCAAAACATCGCCTACGCCACCACGGCCGAATGCCTCCGGGCCGTCTGGCCCGACCTCGCCGTCGCGGACATCTGCCCCTACCGGGGCCTCGAACCCTTCACCTCGGACCACGCGGACTGGTTCAACGGGCGCGGTGTCGCGCTGGACAAGGTCATCGCGGCGATCAAGGCTCACCCGTCGGCACTGCTGGTGCTCGGCCCGTCGGGAGCAGGAAAGTCCTCGCTGGTCCAGGCCGGCATTGTCCCTGCTCTCGCACGTGGGGTGCTCCCCGTCAGCGACCGCTGGCGAGTGGTACTGACCCAGCCGGGCGAGGACCTTGTCTCGGCGGTGGCCCGCGCCCGCGACGAGGCACCGAGTCAGCGCGTGGTGCTGGTAGTCGACCAGGTCGAGCAGATGCTCAGCGGATCCGGCCGGGACGAACTTGACCGGCTGACCCCGCTGATCGGTACCTCGCTGCTGACCGTCGTCCTGGTGATGCGGGACGACTTCTATTCGGTTCTGGCTGCTGAGGCCGCTGACCTGTTAGAGGCGATCGGTTCAGGCGTGGTCAACATCCCGGCCACGCTGAGCACACGGGACCTCCACGACATCATCACCGACCCGGCCGAAGCGGTCGGGGGCCGCCTCCAGGAGGGACTGGCGGAACGGATCATCGCCGACGTCCGGGCGATCAACCCAGGCAGCGAGGTTCCGGCGACCGTGCTCCCCCTGCTGGAGGTCGCGTTGTCCCAGCTCTGGCAGCGACGGGACAACGGCGTGCTGACCCATGACGAGTACCGGAGAATCGGCGGTATCTCAGGCAGCCTGTCCGCCTGGTGCGACGAGGCCGTCGACGCGCTGCCCCGACACGACACGCACCGCGAGATGGCCCGACGCATGCTGACCGCTCTCGTGCGACCCGCTGACGTCACGCACGGGATTCCCGCTGTCCGGCAGCAGGTTCGGCTCACCGAGCTGAAGGAACTCGCCGCGAGCGGTCCGGACGCGGATGCCGGTCCTGTGCTGCAGACCCTCGTCCAGCACCGGGTCGTCATCACGCGAACACCTGACGCCGCGGCCGACCCCGTCGCCGAACTCGTCCACGACGCGTTGATCCGCGACTGGCACGCCCTGAAGGAGTGGATCGCCCAGGAACGCCACTTCAACGACTGGCTCCGACGGGTCAACGAGCAGCACGAGCAATGGACGGTCCGCCAGCGCCGCAACGATCTTCTGCACGGCAGCCAGCTCGAAGACGGCCTCCGCTGGTCGGCAAAGCGGCGGCTACCGCGGTCCACCGCGACGTTCGTGGCCGCCAGCCGCAAGAAGAACCGGCTTGACCGCCTGCTGCTCAACGGCGCTTTCTGCATGATGGCCTTGCTGACCGTTATTGCCGTCGTGGCGGCTCTCGTAGCCCAGGAGAGCGCCGCTGAAAGGAACGACGCACGCGCCGTCGGACTGTCGCGCCTGCTCGCCGGCCAGAGCAAGGCCGTGGCAGAGACCCAGCCCGTCACCGCGCGCCAGTTGGCGGCCGCCGCCTGGCGAACCTCTCCGACCGATGAGGCCCGCGACGCTCTCGTGAATGCGCAGATCGACCAGCAACATGCGATGGCCGCTCATGTCAACGCTGTGACCGGGCTGGCGTTCTCCCCGGACGGGACCCGGCTGGCCTCGTCCAGCGAGGACGGCACGGTGCGGCTGTGGTGGACCGCGACGGGCCGCCCCGTCGGCGAACCGCTGCGAGGGCACAAGGGCAGCGTCAACGCAGTGGCGTTCAGCCCCGACGGCACGCGGCTCGCCTCGGCGGGCGACGACGGCACGATCCGCCTGTGGGACCCGGTGCGCGGCGTGCCGGTCGGTGCGCCGATGCTCGGGCACACGGGCCCGGTGATGTCTGTCGCCTTCCACCCCGGCGGAGACCTGCTCGCCTCCGCGGGCACCGACGACAGAACCGTACGGCTGTGGAACCTGAGAACCGGTACCCAGAAAGGGGATCCCCTGCGGGGGCACAGCGACGTCGTGCGCTCTGTGCGTTTCAGCCCGGACGGCACGCGCCTGGCATCCGGCGGCGATGACGGCTCCATCCGCCAGTGGGACCCTGCGACTGGCCGGGCGATCGCGGAGCCCATCGAGGCCGGCGCTTGGGCCGTGCGGGATGTCGCGTTCGGCGCCGGGGGGAAGCTGCTGGCATCAGCGCACGCCGACGGCTCGCTGCTGCTGTGGAATCCGGCCACCGGGAAGCAGGTGTCCCGGTTGACGGACGACAGCGGCAAACCTTTGCTCTCCGTGGCGTTCAGCCCTGACGGTGGCAGCCTCGCCTCGGCGGGCACGGACAAGAGTGTGCGTCTGTGGAGCGGACAGCGTGCTGTCCCGGGCGGAGTACCGCTCACGGGGCACACCGATACGGTGTTCTCCGTTCAGTTCTCTCCCGACGGCTCGATGCTGGCTTCCGCCGGTGGCGAAGGAATGCTGCGGCTGTGGGATGTCAAGAAGTCGCAGTCTTCCCCAGCGCCGTTGCTCGGCAGCTCGAAGCAGGCCATCCCACTGGCCTTCACTCCGGACGGGACGCGGCTGGCCGTCGGCGTCGGAGCGAACTCGCTGAGGGTGGTCGACGCAACCAGCGGGCTACCGCTCGGGCCGCCTATGAACAGCCACACCGACGCCGTGACCAGCGCTGCTTTCAGCCGCGACGGTAAGAGACTCGCGTCAGGCTCGGCCGACCACTCGATCAGAATCTGGGATCCGGACACCGGTCAGCCAGTCGACCCTCCGCTGACCGGCCACACCAAATTTGTGTCCGACGTGGAGTTCAGTCCCGACGGCGCCATCCTGGCCTCGGCCGGCGACGACGGATCGGTGCGGTTGTGGGACGTTGCCATCGGACGAGAGCTCACGCCGCCTCTTCTCGGCCAGAGGACATCGCGCTGGATCCGATCGTTGGCCTTCAGCCCGGACGGGACGCGTCTCGCGGCGCTCGGCTCCGACGGGAATATGTGGTTGTGGAACCCCGCGACGCGCGAGCAGATCGGCCCGGTCCGGGTGGTCACCAGCACCAGCATCGAAGCGACGCTCGCGTTCACCTCGGACAGCAAACAAGTCGTCACCGCCGACGCCTCGGGCGTGGTGGGCAGATGGAAATCCGTCGACGGCTCCAAAGTGATCGATCCAGTGCAGATCAGCACCGAGGCCCGCGATCCAGCGCAGATCAGCAGCGCTTACAGGCTCACGCTCACCCGGGACGGCTCACGGCTTGCTCTGACCATGAGAGACCCCAGCAAGGAGTCCATCGTAAAGATCTGGGATACCGACTCGGGCAAGTGGATCAGTCCACCCCTGACCGGCCACGACAGTTCCGTGAACGGGTTGATGTTCAAACCGGATGGGACGTCGCTCGCGATCCGCGGTGAGGACGGCACCGTCCGCTTGTGGAACACCGCGCTCCCCGGGGTTGTGCACGATCGGCTCTGCGCTGACTACGGCGCTCTGAGCCCCGCTGGGTGGAGCTTTTACGCCCCAGCCGAAACGCCGCTGGAGGGGTGCTGACCCTGAGACGAGGAGGACTGTCGAAGTGACCGAGTATGTGGGAGTTCGGACTCAGGACGGCGAAGTCGTTCCGTTCGAGATCGATGAGACCGAGGACGGGCCCGTGATGGCGGGTCTCAGGTGGGACGCGGCCTCCGCCAAGGCGGAGGAGACCTTCGAGGCCGGTGTCGAACGCGCCACCGCCATCGCCAGGTCGGTTGTCGCGAAGATGGCGTCGATCTCTGCTCACCGGCCCGACAAAGTGGCAGCCGAGATCGGGCTGAAGGTCAGCGCCGGCGCGGGTGTAGTGATCGCGAAGTGTTCCGCCGAAGCACATGTCAAGATCACCATCGAGTGGCACAGTGACGATGCGACGAACTCACCGAAGGACGAAGATCTGACATCACCGCCCGAGGAAGCAGCGCCGTCATGCGAGTCCCGAGGCAGCTGACCGTGCCGGTTGAGGAGCTCGAGCGGACTCCGTGGTTGGGAGGGACACGGGCTCAGGCGGCGGCCGATCGCAACGACGACCCGGACGACGACTTTCCACCCGCGTCTCGCGGGGTCGGGCTCGTTCCCGGACGGCCCTCGCGAACGTTGTCCGGCCCACTAGCGGGCCCCCGTCCACGGGAAGGGCGGCGAACCGCGCAGCCCCCCTTCCCGTGGAATGCGGGGCACTCTCGTGTGCATGCCGCCGTGTGCCGAGTCCGCCGAACCCTGACACCGTCCACTCGTCGGCAGCAGAGCACGTTCGTGCTGGGTAGGTGCCGACGGCGCAGGACGATGCATTCACTGGTCGGTCCAGAGACCGCCGGGCATCCACGACCGCGGTGACAGCGCCTGCCAGGTTTCTCGTCTCCGGCGGGGAATAGCGCACGGTCGGAATAAGTGCCCTCCACCAGTAATCAAGCACCTGCGGCGCGGCTGCCTGCGCACCCATCGCGACGCCCGTGGCGAGGCTTACCGGTGGACGATCACCAGCCTTGCGTTCAAGGGTGAGCACGAACCCGGTGGTGTGCCGGCGATCTGGGTGGTCGGCCGGCTCGCCGCCAGCGCGGTCCACACCCTCGAGCACCTGCACCGCCCGGAGGTCGACCTGCTGCTGACCCTCCCGGGCAGGAAAGATCGCGCACAACGGCCGCCGCGGGTCAAAGACACCAATGACCTGCTGCGTGATCTGCTGGCCTGGATCCAGCGCTACTGCGCCGACCACGGTCGCGACGATGCCGTGCCGGACGTCGACGGGGCAGCCTGGCAGCTCACCACCCGCCAGTTCCGCCGCACCCTCGCCTGGTACATCGCCCGACGGCCGGGCGGTGCGATCGCCGGGGCCCTCCAGTACCGCCACCTGAGTATCCGCATGTTCGAGGGTTACGCTGGCACCAGCGAATCGGGCTTCCGCGCCGAAGTCGAAGCGGAGCAGGCTCTCGCGCGTGGCGAGCACCTGCTGGCCATGACCACCCAGCACGAACACCACCTGACCGGCCCCGCGGCCGCCGACGCTGCCACGCGGCTGGAGTCCTTCGCCGGTCGGGCTGGGTTCGCTGGCGCCGTCGTCACCGATCTCCCGCGGCTGCGCCGGGTGCTCAAGCGGCACGACCCGCACGTCTACCCCGGGCACCTACGTCACCTGCGTGTTCAACCCGGACAAGGCGCTGTGCCGACCCCGCACGGACGGCACCGGGGTTGCGCGGCCGGTGCCCGCGGACTGCCAGCCGCTGGAATGCCGCAACGTCGCGGTCACCGCGGCAAACGCCGACGCACTGCGGGCCGAAGCCGACCGGCTGGCAGGCGAGGCCGCGCACCGGCCCACGCTGCCGCCACTGCTGCTGGCCGACCTCACGGCCCGCCAAGGCAAGATCAACGCGCTGCTGCAGACCACCCCGGAGAACTGATCGTGCCCCACCACGTCCCGCTGCCAACCGAAGTACAGGTCCGCGCGGCGATCGACGCCGCCCAGGCCGAGACCGGCCGGACGCCGAGCGCGCTGGCGCTCGCCACCCGCCTCGGGCTGGCCAACACGACCTTCCGCCGCAACTTCCCGGACGTATGCGCCGAACTCGCCCGCACTCCGCGCACGGCCGCCGACACCGGCACGCTCGACGCCTACACCCGGCTGCAGGAGGACAACGCCCGCCTCCGCCGCCGGAATCGCGAACTCACCGAGCACGTCCCGCAGCTTTGAACGCCGTGAACGAGGCGATCAGCATCTACGAGCCGTTGGCTGACCGGCTGCCGCGCACGTTCTCGATGGCGTTGTCCTCGGCGTACCAGACGCTTGCCGATGTGCTCGACGGGCTCGGCCGCACAAAGGAAGCGGAAGATCTTCGTCAGCAATTCGACGAGGCTCAAGGCAGAGCGCAAGAGTGAGTGCTGATCCCTTCACGAAAGGTCTCTTCTGTGAAGACAACCGGTCCCTGACGCCATGAGCGCGCAGATCGCCGAGTCCCCACCTTGGCCGGATCGCCGCAGATTGCCTTCACGAAAGGTTGTGAACGCGGTTGGGTCGGTGGGCCGGCGCAGCGCCGCGTAGTGCACCTCGCTGGAGGCAGCGAAGTCGCCGGGCAGGTCGTCCTCGGGGTTCCGCCACCGGTTCCCGCCGGCCACGTAGATCTCCCGACGACGCACCGCGTCCCGCAGCACGACCAGCACGTACGGGATGCGCTCAATCCGGCCGCGGTCGTCGACCAACACTTCCCGCCACGCCTAGTGTCTGGAGGCCTCGCCGAACAGCGCCGGATTCTGCGGGAGGTGGGCGATCAGGGCGTCCCAGCGTCCGTGGGGTCGCGGCGGCGTCGGTCCTGTTGGTGTCCTTCGGCCCAGGTACCGCAGGGGGTGGCGGCTGGAGGGCCAGATGGCGCCGGCGCCGTCGAAGGGAGCGTGGTCTTCACGTCCGCGGAGGCGGCGAATGATCTCGGTGTAGACGATGTTCTCCGCGGACGGGTCGGCGGCGATGGCCTGCCAGTGGGGTGAGGCCAGGACGCTCGCGATGGTGATGATGTCCGGGTAGCACACCGTGTGGGCTGCGGGATCGCCGAGGGAGACGCGGGTCAGGCCGGGGTGGAGGCCGCGCAGGCGTCGCCATTGACGCCGGCCGAGGTTGCCTTCACAGAAGAGACCTTCCCTGAAGGCAACCGCCGCATCGCATCCCGCTCGTCCTTGTTGCCACCTTGTCGAGTTTGCCAATGCAGATCCGCGGCCCCATAGGTGCGGCCGAGCCCCATTAAGGAATGTCCCGATCGTGCGCAATATCAGCAGCCTCGATTAGCTGCTCGATCTCTAATGCTTCTTGAACGTAGCCGTTGTTCCGCAGTTCGTTAACCGCTGTTGATATGATGTTGATGAGCTCTCGCCAGTCCGCGGCGGAGACTGTGCCGCTGGGCGCGATCGACTGCACGAGGGCCTTGAATAGATGCGGATATACTGTCGCGTCGTACGTGGCGATGCGTGCATATATCTCAGCAGCAAGTTGGGCCGCTTCAACAGCGTCATGTGGCTCCTCGCCGGCGCAGAGGTCCCGAATGACCAACGACAGAACTTGCGCGAGAACGTACTCGTATCCGTCTGGGCTGCGCGAGGGCAAGCGTCGGTAGATGTCGGCCGCCGCGCGTGCCGCCGCGAATGCCTCACTATGCTGCCCGGCCCGGTGAAGATCGGCTGCGGTATTGCTCCGCAGCCGAACGAAGGCAGGCTCATATGCCGCAGGGTTCTGCTTTACAAGTTTTTGGTAAATCAAGAGTGCTTGATCCGCAACTCTCAGCGCTTCACTCACCCGACCGATTTCTGACGTCTGCCCAGCGAGGTTTGACAATGCATCAGCTAGGTCGGGCAGGTACTGCTGGAGCCCCCGTTCAACTAGAGTGCCAAACATTTCCGCTGCTTTTTGTGTGTGTCCTAGCGCTTCGTCGTGGCGGCCGTCATCGGACAGCATCATGCCAAGGTTGGTGTGCGCGACTGGGAGTGCGCGCGGGTCCACATCTGGCTCTATGACGGAGAGATTCTCGTACCCGCGAACGACGGATTCTGCCACCCTCATGGCTTCCTGGCGCTGACCGTTGCGGTGCTGGAGCGCCGCCAGATTGGACAATGCCTTCAAGAAGTCGCGGGCTGGAACATCGGATCGTGACGATTTAAGCCGCTCGGTCAGAGCAGTGACTTCCCGAGCGGCCGCAACCGCTTCGTCAATGCAGCCTGTCTCGTAGAGTGCAACCGCGTAGTCGATCAGCGCACTGCTGAAGTCGCGCGTCAGCGAAGCGTTCTCGGTGACAAGGTTGCGATAGTGCTGGACGGAGCGTGCTGCGGCCGAAACCGCCTCATCTCGGCGGCCAGCACACAGCATCCGCGATGCTAGCCAGTGCAGCAGTACCGCCGCTTTCTCAGGCGACGGTTCGGCAGTCAGGTGGTGTTCTACGACCCTTTTGACCAGCGCTGCGGCTCCCACATCGATGTCGAAATTCGGCTCTTCCGGCAGGTGTAGTGCAACTGTCTGGAGCACCTCAAAGTCGGCGTCTTCCATAGCAGCAACCCGACTTAGCGCGGCGTTTCCAGCCAACACGACGAGCTGCGGAGCGCGGGCCAGTAATGGATACAGCTGAAGTCGTCCGACGTGAGGCCAGCGTTGTGCCACATCGATGAGCCGTGACAGGCAATGTGCCGTCGTGAGGTCGGCCTCGTCGTCGGCCAGCGTGAGAAATCGTACTGGTGCGTTTTCCGTCCAAGGATCAGGGCGGTAATCAGCGATCTGATGTCCAGGGGTCTGCAGCGCCAAAAAATCTTCGCCAAGCCGATCGGGATAGAGGGGTTGCAGCACCTCGCGCACATCCGACGACGGGTAGAGCGCGGCATGCGCGTCCAATACGTCCACGGCCGAGCGTGCAGGTGATCCCAACCCGCTGTCGTTGATCACCCTGAGCGCAGCGTCATACGTGAGCGGGCCGAGCAAGGTAGCCGCGTAGACGACACGCGCCATCTGCATGGCGTTGAGCGGGCTCTGCGCGGTGGCTTCAGGACCGGTGTGCCGGTCGTACCAGTACGCCTGTTCCCGGCGCAGCAGGTAAGCCGAGATCAAGTCTGCACGCACCGGAGGGGCTTCGCCGTGTCGGTGCGCGTCTACAGCGGCCAAGGCAGCCATGTGCACGGCTAGGACCTGCGTGAATTCAGCACGATCCAGATCTGGCATCACCCAGTCGGTCGGCTCGATATTCATGGCAGCGGCGAAGTGGTTTGCGGCAGCAACGAACAGGTCTGACCGGTCGTCTGGGCTGTCGGCAGCCAGCGGCGGCAACGCCAGTTGCTCAGTATCGATACCGAGGATGCTTTCCGCCCGGTCGGCTAGCGCTGGCCACCAGTAGCCTGCCGAGCGGGCCAGCATCAGCACCCGAACCCGGGAGCCAGCGCCTTCATGCAGCCCCTGCATCTGGGTAAGCAGGGCCAGCAGCGCCGAGCCCGGCCACCGCTCGGCATAGTCCACAACCGCCAGGACTGTACCGCCGGGCAGATCTACGCGGGACACCGCGATCGACCGGGCCACGGGAATAGGGGTACGGGCCACCTGCCACCCCCCCGTTACCTTTTTCGTAGTTCCTGATCAAGGAGCTGTGGTCGCCAGGCCCGGCATGACTAACGCCCCCAGTCGAACCCATGATCCGGGGGGTGGTGTCACCGGGTCTGGTGGCATCGAGGGACCGCTGAATAGGGACACGGCCACCGGAAGGTAGGTCTCGTCGTAACGTGGGTGCCGGCCATCGATGCCCAACCCGGTGACCACTCGCGACGAGCGAACGGCATGGTGGATGAGCAGCACTTTCGGGGTGTTCCTCGGCCTGGACGTCGGCAAGGACGCCCATCACGCGGTCGGTCTCGACCCCGACGGCCAGCGGCTGCACGACGCCCCGCTGCCCAACACCGAACCCAAGCTGAAAGCCCTGTTCGACAAGCTCGCAGCGCACGGACCGCTGCTCGTGGTGGTCGACCAGCCGGCCACCATCGGGGCATTGCCGGTCGCGGTCGCCCGCGCATGTGGGCATCAGGTGGCCTATCTGCCCGGGCTGGCGATGCGCCGCATCGCCGACCTCTACCCCGGCCGCGCCAAAACCGACGCCCGGGACGCGTTCATCATCGCCGACGCCGCCCGCTCCCTGCCCCACACCCTGCGGCCGGTTGATGTCGGGGACGAAGCCCTGGCCGAGCTGGAGGTGCTGGTCGGGTTCGACGACGACCTCGCCGGCGAAGCGACCCGGCTCAGCAACCGCATCCGCGGCCTGCTCACCGGCATCCATCCCGCCCTCGAACACGCCATCGGCCCCAGGATCAGCCACCCGGCGGTGCTGGAAATCCTCTCCCGCTGCGGCGGCCCGGCCGGCATCGCCAAGGCCGGCCGCCGCAAACTCACCCCGATCGCCAAGGCTCACGCGCCGCGCATCGGCGACAAGTTGGTCGAGGCGATCATGACCGCGCTGGGCGAACAGACCGTCACCGTCCCGGGCACCGCCGCCGCGGACACGGTCTTGCCAAGGCTGGCTGACAGCTTGAAGACCGTTCTCCAGCAACGGAAACAGGTTGCTGAGCAGGTTGAAGGGATACTTGATGCGCACCCTCTTGCCGGGGTCCTGACCTCGATGCCCGGCATCGGAGTCAGGACCGCAGCCCGCATCCTCCTCGAAGTCGGCGATGCCTCGAACTTCGCCAGCTCCGGCCATCTGGCGGCCTACGCCGGCATCGCCCCGGTCACCCGCAGCTCCGGCACCAGCATCAAGGGCGAACACCCCGCCCGGACCGGCAACCGCCAGCTCAAACGGGCGTTCTTCCTCGCCGCGTTCGCTGCCCTGTCCGACCCGACCAGCCGCGCCTACTACGACCGCAAACGAGCCGAAGGCAAGAAGCACAACGCTGCGCTGATCTGCCTGGCCCGCCGCCGCTGCGACGTCCTCTACGCCATGCTCCGCAACGGCACCCACTACCGCCACCCCGAACCAGCTCCCACTGCAGCTGCGGCTTGACAACCACATAGGCCCCCCCCGCGTGCACTCTGCGGCAACCTCGGCCGCCAGGCGGGTTTTACCCTGCCATCGTCGCGCTGCTCACCACGCCCGAAGCCGCCCGGCCGCAGATGCCGATCGCGGCACCCGACGGAGTGATCCCGCTCCGCCGCTGACACCGGCTACGCTGCACTTCCCAGCTGGCCCATTTCGGAGAGCATGGCTGGCCCCTCTCGGGGCTCTGGCGCGGGTTTCGTGGTCCGGTGACGGGCGGTGAGCGTGGCCGGTGATCATGTCGCCAGTGCTCTGTTGATCTTGAAGCGTTGCTGCCGCATCTGGGTGGGCTGGTCGTTGACCGGGCGGAAGTTTCGCATGACGGTGTGATGGTTTTCGCGCGGTCCAATGCGACGGGCCGACCGTGCCGGGCGTGCACGGTGCGGTCCGAGCGGGTGCACAGCCTCTACGTGCGACGCTTGTCTGACGAGCCGGTCGGCGGACAGCCGGTGACGATTGTGTTGACCGTGCGTCGCTTTTACTGCCGCAACGCTGACTGCGCAGCGGCGACGTTCGTGGAGCAAGTGGAGGGCCTGTCCGAACGGCACCGCCGCCGGTCGGTTCCATTGCTCGCCACGTTGGCGCAGGTCGGCCTAGCTCTGGCCGGGCGTGCCGGGGCACGACTGGCCGCACACCTGGGAATCAAGGTGGACCGGACGACACTGCTGCGGCTATTCGTGCGCTGCCCGAGCCAGAGCTCACGACAGCACCGACAGTGCTCGGCGTCGACGACTTCGCTCTGCGGAGAGGACACGTGTACGGCACCGTCTTGGTCGATATCAGCACAGGCAAGGCGATCGATGTCCTGGACGGTCGTGAAGCCGACCCCCTGGCTCAGTGGCTACGAGACCACCCCGGAGCCGAGGTGATTTGCCGCGACCGTGCCGGCGCGTACGCCGAAGGTGCGAAAACCGGCGCTCCGGACGCCATCCAAGTGGCCGACCGGTTCCACCTGTGGCGCAACCTGGGCGACCACGTGGGGAAAGCCGTAGCTCGCCACCGTGGCTGCTTCAAGCCCGAGCCGCTCGAAGGCGAAGCTCCACCGGCCGACTCGGCCGTGGGCAACCCGGCCTTCACCGTGTCCGAGCCCGCGGAGTCGCGGTTGGTGACCCGTACCCGGGAACGCTATGTCGCGGTCCAGGACCTGCGGCGCAAGGGCGAAACCTTGTCGGCGATCTGCCGGATCCTCGCTTTGGATCGCAAGACCGTCCGGCGTTTCGCCGGCGCCGCCACGGTTGAGGAGTTGCTCGGCAAGGCGGTCGACCGCAGCAACCTCCTCGACCCGTTCAAGCCGTATCTGCACCAGCGCTGGACTGACCGCGTCACCGACGCCGCGCAACTCACCAAAGAGATCTCCGCTCAGGGGGCGAATTCAACCGGTCGTCGCAACACCTTGATCGCGGAGGTGTGCGATGGGCGGCAACACGAAGCTGGAGCGGGTGCCCGAAGGGGTGCGCAGGCAGTGGGCGGCGGACCGGGCGTTGCGGCCGC
>JAEBEK010000027.1:0-130260 GCA_049998055.1 Amycolatopsis sp. cmx-4-37
GGATACCGGCGCCTCACGTTGCGCTACGAACGCAAAGCTGAGCACTTCCTCGCCTTCCTCATCCTCGGGGCCAGCCTCACCTGCTACAAGAAACTCCGCAAACTCACCACATGAGACAAGCTCTAAGCACATCAACGGCGCCGACTTGTTCATCGACGGCGGATACACCAGCGTCTGAGGATAACTATCTTGATCATCGGCGCGGGTGAGGCCGGCAGCCAGGCTCACCCGCGCCGCGATCACCCAGGGATACAAGGCCGTCATCGCAAACTGGCGGGGCCCGCAGGCCCTACGGGGACCCGGTTCGCCGAACTCGGCCCCACGCCGCCCGGACGGCAGATGCGGCGGTCGCAGGCGATTTCACCGTCATCGCGGGACTCGTCCAGCTGGGTGAACAACCTGCAGGTCGAGGGCAGGGCAGAAGAAGCAACTGGAAGACAAGTGCATGTCCGGGGTTGAGAGCGGTACAGCGGTTAGCGCTGAGATGATCTTGCTGTAGGGGTCTCACATATGTGAGCGTTTCCGATAGGCGCGGCCTGCATTTATCGACGCTGAGTAGCGGCCCAGCGCCGAACTCCACCAAAACGCATACCGAAAACAAAATATCGCAACGCCTCCTTGAGGGCGAGTTTTGATAGTGTTGCCCGGGAGCGACACAAAATCGGGTACGCCCGAGTCAGTACCGCCGACCAAGATCCGCAACTTCAGCTCGGACGCACTCCCCGCTGGAGGCTGCCTAAAACGCCCCGGCGACACCCTGATCATCTGGAAGATCGACCGCCTCGGCCGCAGCCTGCGCGACCTGGTCGATATCGTCACCGTCCTCGAACAGCGCGGCGTCGGTGTCAAATCGTCAATCGCTGACCAACGGCGTCGTGGACACCACCACCGCCCACGGCAAGCTGGTGTTCGGCATGTTCGCGCTCATGGCCGAGTACGGAGCCGCCCTCATCAAGGAACGCACCGTTCCCGCACGGGCGACGCGCAGATGCCGCATCAGGTGCGGGAACATCACCGTCCGCCCACAAATACGCAAAGTCCACAGTAGACAGATCGCGTTCGCAGAACGCGCGCTGCTCGGACTTCCACTGCTCGGTCAGCTTCGTGATCACCGGACCCGACAGCCCTTCGCGAACCGAGAAACTGCCCCAGCGCGGGCACGAAGTCCCCGCTGGACAGACCGTGCAAGTACAACAACGGCAGCACCTCGGTGATCTTCGGGGTCTTACGCGCCCACGGTGGCAGGATCGCCGAGGAAACCGCTGCCGCTCGCCCGTGTCCGGGTCGACGCGCTTGTCGTTGACCCGCGGCGCGGTCACCTCCACCGCGCCGGCGGAGGTGAGTACCTCGCGAGGCTCGTGGGAGCCGTTGCGGACCACCAGGCGGTGACCACGCTCGTCACGCTCGGCGGCGAACTGGGCGATATAGGCCTCCACCTCGGCCTGCAACGCCTCGGCCAGCATCCGGCGCGCGCCTTCACCACCAGCTCATCAATCACCGACGACGCGGACGAGCCGCCCGCCGCACCATCATCACCAGCAGCAGGATCAGGGACTACGCTCAGCATCGGGTCGTACCTTCCCGGCCGACGTTGGCGCGTCGGCCATGCTTGGAACCCTCAACCGGTCACCGGGAAGGTACGCCCCCTTCCCAGCCATCCCCAGGTTTCAAGCATTGCTCGTGCAAGACGTCTTCCCGTGTGGCGACATCGAGCCGCGATCGGTCCGGCGGCAAGGTACCCCCTCGGGCCTTGTCGCCGGGCCCGTGAACAGGCGATTCACGCGACCGCCGCGGTGGGTGCCGCCTGCCATCAAGGCTGGTCCGGGCTCGGCGCCGGTGGCGAGATCACCCCGACCCAGCAACAGGTCAGCTGCCGCAAGTGCCTGCGGCTGGCCGGCGAACCCGACGATCCAGCTCAGCAACCCCTGTTCGCCCAGCCCGAGCAGGGCGCCCCGCTCCGTAATGATCTGCCGTGATTGGCACCCTGATCATCAGCGCGGCGAGACGACCGCGCGTCAGCGGTCGCGCTGGCGTTCCCAGTGTGCGGTGTAGCGATCGGGCTCGTCGGCAGGACGTCACCGAAAACCGGCGAGCAGCCGCGCGAGCGCGCCGTGGAGATCCGGGCGCAGCCCCTCGTGTCCAACCAACGTCGTCCCGCTCGCCCGGCGTCGGACGAGCGGGCTGAGGACGGTCAGTAGCGCGTTGGCCTTGTGCTTTCTCCGTCTTGTCGATCTGCCGATGTACGGTCTTGATCACCGGCGGTGAGGGGGAGCGAGGAGCTAGGCGGCAGTGTCGGTCAACGACATCGTGGCGACCGTCACCAAGCGGTGGAAAAACGCGGCGGCGCGCGCACCTTGAGCAGACGAGAGAGGAGGCTGAGGAGGCCGTCAGTGCGCATCCAGGCCGAGACGCGCGGCACTCAAACCGGAGCCGACCACAAGGACATACATCATCAGCGTCCGTCGCAAACGCTGCGGCATCGCTTCGCGCGACGGGGATCAACCGACGTGATCAGCGCACGAGATTACGGACAACTGGGCTGGCGTACAATTTCCGGCCTCGCCGCCCGGCCCTGGCTCTTCGTGAGCCGGCAGCGGGAGGTTCACGTCCGAGGTGCGGTGTAGCGCGCGACGGCGGACGCGCGGAGGAGGTCGAGTTTGGCCGCAGCGTCCGAACCCGATGCCGCGGTGTAGGCGACGATGCGCAGGTCGGTGCCGGCGACGGTGAAGACGTCGCAGTCGAGCTCGATGTCACCGACGACCTCGCTGCGCAGCACCTTGCGCTCCGATTGGTGCTCACCGGCGGTGCCGCTGTCCCAGAGCTCCCGAAAGCGTTCGCTCGACGACAGAAGCTCGTCCACCAGAGCTTGCACCCTGCGATCACCTGGGTAGCGGCCGTGGACCCGCCGGAGGTCAGCTACGAGCGAGACCTCGAAGGCGTGGTCACCGCCCGACCGGCTCACGATCCGGCTCCCGCCGAACGCCGGGGCCGTCGGGAGGAAGTGGGACCGCACGATGTTCGGCCGCCCCGTGGCGCCCTGCACAGGCTCGCCGAGCAGGGCGGCCCAGAGCGGGTTACACGTGATGAGGTCCCACGAGGCGGAGAACACGGCCAGAGGCACCTCCCCGAGGCGGGCCACCAGCCGTTGCACGCCGGGAGAGATGTGGGTGGGCACCTCGCCGGGTGTCGGCGGAAGGAGCCCGGCGACGACGAAGAGGAGGTTCCGCTCGGCGTCGCTCAGCTGGAGCGCTCGGGCGAGCGACGCCGCCACCTGGGTGGACGGCCGCCGGGCGCGGCCCTGCTCGAGGCGCACGACGTACTCGACGCTGACCTCGGCGAGCAGGGCGAGCTCCTCCCGCCGCAGCCCCGCCGCCCGCCGCGACCGGCCGACGGGAAGGCCCGCGTCGAAGGGCGAGAGGCGGTCGCGCCACGAGCGGAGTAGCGCACCGAGGTCACCGTGCGGATTCAGCATCTGGAAATGACGACGGTGATCGCTGGGTGGTGGGGGGTACCGCCGGTCCCCCTAAGCTGGAAACTCCAGCGAGTCCGCGGAAGACTTGGAGCATGCCAACAAGGGTATCGGCCCAGGGCGTGTCTTGTAAGTCGGTGCGCAGCCACAAAACTATCGCGGCGACGGTGATCTCGGCGCGGTTGTAAGCGGCACGCTTGGCGTAGCGGGTGGCCACGTCGCGGAACTGTTTGAGCTCGCGCAGGTAAGGCAGCTGGTGGCGGCGCAGGATCTACGAGGCCGCCCGTGCCGGATCCCGAGTTCGGGCCCGATCCAGTCCTGACCGTGACGATGCTGCTGGCGGACGGCCACGATGCAGTCTTCCACGATGGCCAGCGCGGCAGGATCGACAGGTCCCGCACGATTCGCACCGACCCGCAGACCCGACCGGCGCCCTCGTGTCCCAGCACTCCAGGCAGCGGGAACGGGATCGAGCCCGAGGCGGCGCTCAGATCCGTGTGGCACATACCCGTAGCGACGATCTCGACGAGCACCTCGTGGTCGCGCAGCTCGTCAAGCTCCACCTCGCGAAGCTCGAACGACTCGTCGGTTGCGGCGACGACGGCCGCCTGCGTCCTCATTGACGCGACAGCGGGTCGATGGTGGACATTTCGGGCATCATGCTCCCGTCGTCGCCTGTCCTACTTTAAGGGACACGTGCCCTGTCTGTCGAGACCACTGCGACACGACCCCGCCCCATCCGCGGCGACGTGATCTTCGGGCGGTCACGCCCGGGTCGCAGCTTCTGACCAATCTCACCGTCGCAACGACGCTGCCTGCCGAGCCGAGCGAGGCCCTGGGCCGGGGTGCGGGGCCCACGGCTACGACACGATCCGGGCGGGTGCTGGTCAACCTCGCGGCGACGGTCGCCGATGGCGCGTAGACCATCAGCGACATCGCCGTGCTCGGTGATCAGTCGGGTCGGAGCAGGGGTCCGGGGTGAATGCGAGCAGGTCCGCCGCGATCGACCGCGGCCGGGCCCGCCACCTCGCCGCCTCCCTGCACCGTTCGGCGGAACCCGATCCCGGACCCGACGACTACCCGGAGCACCCGGCGACCAGCCAGCCGGGCGGGCGCGACGCCCCGGTCCCTCGACCCACACCCGAGGATTGACCACGCCCCTGCCCCCAGTCGATCACTGTCGTGAACGACCCGCGTCTAGGTGTGCTGCTGCTTCTGGTCGTTGACACCCTGGGATGGGGGGTTGGGTCTTCTGGTAGGAGCCTCTCATACGGGGTCTGGCCGGCCAGGCCGCCGTGCGGGCGGTGGTAGTTGTAGTAGTCCTCCCATTCCTTCAGCTTGTCGTTGAAGGCGCCGATGTCACCGAGGACGACTCCGTCGAGCAGGCTGTAGAACTCTTCGGCGTCGATGCGGTGGGAACGCTCGACCTTGCCGTTGAGCCGCGGTGTGGCGGGTCGGATGTAGACATGGCCGATGCCTTGATCCAGCAGGTGCCAGTGGAACGCGGACTGGAACTCCGCGCCGTTGTCGGTCTGGATCTTCTCCACCTGGAATGGCAGCCGGGACAGCACGTAGTCGGTGAACTGGATCGCGGTCTTCTGATCCGAGCGGGGGTAGATCCGCAGGATCCGCAGACGGGTGCAGTCGTCGATCGCGGTGTACTGGTAGTACCGCTTCTTCCGGCCGGCGTCGGTGGTGATCGGTTCGACGAACTTGACGTCGATCTGCAGCTGGTGGCCGGGGCGTTGCTTCTCGTAGCGCTTCCACCGAGCGAGAACGCGAAGGACTGGACCCCAGCAGCACCGATCGGGACTGCGCCGCGACCGGCGCCCGCCGGATCGACCCGTCCTGGTGGCCGGCTTCCAGCAGCTAGGCCGGCCGACGCAAACTCACCGCGATCGCGAAGGCTCACGCGCCGCGCATCGGCGACAAGCTGGTCGAGGCGATCATGACCGCGCTGGGCGAGCAGACCGTCACCGTCCCGGGTAGCGCCGCCGCGGACACCGTGCTGCCCGAGCTCGCGGACAGCCTCAAAACCGTGCTGCAGCAACGCAACAGGTTGCCGAGCAGGTCGAGGGGATACTTGATGCGCACCCTCTTGCCGGGGTCCTGACCTCGATGCCCGGCATCGGGGTCAGGACCGCCGCTCGCATCCTGCTCGAAATCGGCGACGCCTCCAACTTCGCCTCGTCCGGGCACCTGGCTGCCTACGCCGGCATCGCCCCGGTCACTCGCAGCTCCGGCACCAGCATCAAGGGCGAGCATCCTGCTCGGACCGGCAACCGGCAGCTCAAACGCGCGTTCTTCCTCGCCGCGTTCGCCGCCCTGTCCGACCCGGTCAGCAGGACCTACTACGACAGGAAGAGGGCCGAGGGCAAGAAGCACAACGCCGCCCTCATCTGCCTGGCCCGCCGCCGCTGCGACGTGCTGTACGCGATGCTCCGCAACGGCACCCACTACCGCCATCCCGAACCCGCCTCAGCCCCCGCCGCGGCTTGACAACCACTGTGAGACTGCGCGGGCGGCCTGGTGGTCGCTGTCAGGATGGTCCGGCGGTGCGGGATGACTCGTTGACAAACTGGCCGTTCCAGAACGTGCCTTGCCTATGACACGTCTCCCAAACCGTTCGGGCCGGCCTGGCCCACCCAGTGGCCTGATAAGCAGCCCGTCCGCCCACGCGGCGTGACTCGTCACAGTTTCGCCTGGGTGCCCACCACGGCCGACGCCCATCGACAACGTCGCCTGCTGGAAGGTACCCCGTGACCATGCTGTTCGAGCGCTCGAAGGCGTCATCGGCGTCGACACCCACCGTGACACACTTGCCGCGGCCGCGGTCACCGCTGTCGGCGCCACACTGGAGCATGCCAACGCCTCCGCCAGCGCGAGGGCTACCAGCAACTACTGAACTTCGCTCGAGCGCAGGTGCCCGGACGGCGGTGCTGGGCCGTGGAAGGGACCAGCAGCTACGGCGCTGGACTCACCGCATTCCTCACCGGACAGGGTGAACGGGTCGTCGAAGTCTGCCGACCCAAGCGTCCACCGCGCCGTGGTGCCCGCAAAAGCGACGCCCTTGACGCTGTTCGAGCCGCCCGAGAAATCCTCAGCAGCGACCGCCTGATCGAGCCGCGCAGTCGCGGGCAGCGTGAAGCCCTGCGCGTCCTGATCAGCACGCGGGCCAGCGCGGTCTCCGCCCGCACCGCTGCGATCAACCACCTCAAGGCGCTGATCGGCTCCGCACCCGAGAGCCTCCGCGCAGAATTGCGCGGCAAGACCAGCGACGCCCAGATCAGCTACTGCGCGAAGCTGCGTGACCGTCCCGCCCAGGGCCTCGAGCACCGCGCCACCATCCGGGCAATGCGTTCCACCGCCCACCGCATCCAAGCGCTCAAAGCCGAAGCGAACGAGCTCGAACCGCGACATCACACGCCTCGTCGACGACGTTCATCCAGAGCTGGCCCAGCTACCCGGCGTCGGCGCCCTCAGCGCCGCGCAAATCCTGATCAGCTGGTCCCACCACGGCAGGCTTCGCTCCGAAGCCGCGTTCGCCAGCCTCGCCGGCGCCGCACCGATCCCCGCCTCTTCAGGCCTGACCAACCGCCACCGCCTCAACCGAGGTGGCGATCGTCAACTCAACCGGGCGCTGCACACCATCGTCCTGACCCGCAGCCGGATCGACCCCGCGACCCGCGCCTACATCACCCGACGACTGGCTGAGGGCAAGACTCTCCGAGAGATCAAACGCTGCCTCAAACCGATCATCGCGCGCCAGCTCTTCCGCACGCTCCAGCAACACCACTCGCCAACCACGTTGGCAACCCTTGACGCCACATAGCAGCGTCATAGGGACACCCCCCGCGATGGCCATGACGTCCGTGCCGTCGGCGGCGAAGGCGTCGGCGACCTTGCCCGCGACCGCGTAGTCGAAGTTCCTCACCGCGGCCCCCCTTGGCCGCGACGTCGAGGACGGCGGCGGTGATCTGCGGGTAGGCGGCGCAGCGGCAGATGTTGCCGCTCATCCACTCGCGGACCTCCGCCTCGCTCCCCGCGTGCCCCTCGGCGATGCAGGCTCGGGCCGAGACGATCTGGCCGGGGGTGCAGTAGCCACACTGGAAGGCGTCGTGCTCGATGAAGGCCTGCTGCAGGTCGTCGAGCCGACCGTCCTCGGCCAGGCCCTCGATGGTGGTCACCTCGCGCTTGTCGCACTGCACCGCCAGCGTGAGGCACGAGTTCATCCGCTGGCCGTCCACCAACACCGTGCAGGTCCCGCAGGCCCCCTCGTTGCCGCCCTTCTTGGCTCCCGGTCAGACCGGCGCGGTCGCGGAGGAAGTCGAGCAGCGTCACCCGCAGCTCGAGGTCGACCACCATCGCGCGCCCGTTGACCGCGAACCGGGTCGCCCGCCGTCTGGGCGGGGGCGGGGCAGGGGTTCGGGCCGGCGCACTGGCCGGCAGGGCGGCGGCCCCCGAGAGGACCAAGAACCCGCGTCGCGAGATCGACGATGCGTCGTCCTTCTTGCTCATCTGCACTGGACTCCTCTGGCCGCTCGGCGCGCTGTCCCCGAGAGCTCCGACATGGGGAGTCCAGGATGACGCTGATCGCCGAGAAGAGGGTGGTACTGCCCGTCCCTCCCCCCACACGGACCTGGATCACCCGGTGGGCTCGCCGCAGGATCGGAGCATGCCGGGACAGGCATCGATTCGACGGGAGGCCCGGACCACGATGAGCTCCCCGCTGACGACCGACGGTTCCACCGGCTACACGGCCGTCGTCCACTACTCGGCACCCACCGGTGATGCGAGGGCGCGTGACGCCGCTGCTCAGGACCTCCTCGAGACCGCGGCGAGCCACGCCGGCCACCGGGGCAGCGTCGTCCTGCGGGGAGGCTCGTCCACCGCTCCCGAGCTGTACATCGTCCTGAACTTCGCCAACCGCGAGTCGTGGCAGCAGTGGGAGTCCGGTGGCCCCGCTCGGCGCGCGATCGCACGGCTGGACCAGGTGACGGGGCTGCCTGGCGATGGTCACCTCGTCGACAGCATGGCCGGCTGGTTCAACCTGCCGGAGCTCTCGGGCCTGCGCACACCCCCGAGGTGGAAGAGCGCCGTGGTCAGCTTCGTCGCGCTCACGCCTCTGATCTTCGGGATCCAGACACTCCTCCGACCGGTGATCGCAGGCCTGAACGGGTTCCTTGCCGGGGTCACAGTCTCGTTGATCATGATTCCACTGGCCACCTACCTCGTCATGCCATTCATGACACGACTGCTCCGTCGCTGGCTGTACCCGCAGACCAACACCGGGCTGACCGAGTCGTTCCCGGACCCGAACGGGACGGCAGCGCCACGGACGCGACCTGACGCACCGCCGTCCCACGACATCCGGAGAGGACACCCATGACCACCCCCGAGACCGCCCCGGTGAGCCTGGTCACCGGAGCCAACAAGGGCATCGGCCTGGAGACGGTGCGGCGCCTCGTCGACGCCGGCCACCGCGTGTATCTCGGCGCTCGTGACCCCGGGCGCGGTCGCGCTGCCGCGGAAACCGTCGCGGCACGCTTCGTGCAGCTCGACGTCACCTCCGACGAGTCCGTCCACGGAGCAGCCGAGATCGTCGAGCGGGAGGAGGGGCGTCTCGACGTCCTGGTCAACAACGCCGGCATCAGCAATCCGGTGCGCGAGATCCACGACTACGACGGCGACGACGCGACCTCGGTGCTGCTGACCAACGTGGTCGGTTACGTCCGCGTGATCCACGCGTTCCTCCCGCTGCTCGAGCAGGCAACGGTTCCCCGCATCGTCAACGTGAGCAGCGGGCTGGGCTCGTTCGGGCTGGTCCGCGACCCGAGCCGGATCGAGTCGCGGGCCGGCACACCGCTCTACAGCGCGGCCAAGGCCGGGATCAACATGCTGACCGCCCGCTACGCGCAGCTGCTGCCCGGCATCCGCATCAACGCCGCCGACCCCGGCATGACCGCCACCGACCTGAACGGCGGAGAAGGCCACTCCCTGCGGGACGGCACCGACGCCATCATCGCCTTCGCCCTCGGCGGGCCCGACACACCGACCGGCGCCTTCCGCGACCGCGACGGCGACCTTCCCTGGTAGCACCAACCACTCGAAAGGAGCCTCAATGACCGTGCCAAGCCGCAGCGGCCGCCGGCACCGGCATGTTGAGGGTGAACGTGCGACCGTCTCGCAGCAGGGCCCAGAGCACGTCGACCAGCCGTCTGGCGTGCCAGCAGGGCTTGAGCGTGGACTTGGCGTTCGCTACGTTTTGGGTCGTAGAAGCGTCGCGAGGGACCGTCGGCATAGTGCAGGCTCGAGAGTGCGGCCATGTAGAACACCCTGCGCAGACGCCGGTTGTAGCGCCTGGGGCGATGCAGATTGCCCGAGACCCGGCCGGAGTCGCGTGGAACGGGAACCAAGCCGGCGTAGGACGCCAACGGGCCCGAGCTGGCGAAACCGGACAGATCTCCGCCGGGTTCGACGAGGAACTCCGCACCAAGACCGGGGCCCATGCCGGGCAGAGACTCGATGGTGGCCGCCCATGGGTGTTGCCGGAATCCGACCCATACCTCCGGGCGAGTCTTCACTCACCTGCTCCTGACCGTCGAAGTCGGGGCGCCCGTGGACACCCCGCCGACAGATCACTAACCAGCGACGACCCGCAACAAGCTCCCAATCAGCGGCCGGAGCGTGCAGCCCGGCGGGGCAGCCAGTCCTTTCGAGCCTCGACTGAGGCAACCGTCATCAGCTACACCCCACCGCCCTAGGCATCCAGGGCGTCAACCCCAGACACTACGAACTTAGGGATCCGTCATGTTCCTCATCACCGGAGCGACCGGCAACATCGGCAGCAGCCTCGTCAACCTGCTGCACGCGCAGGGCCACGACGTGCGCGCCCTGGTCCGCAACGCCGCACGCGCCGAGCTCCTCCCACAGGGCATCGACATCGCGGTCGGGGACCTCGACGACACCCACAGCATCGTCGCCGCCCTCAAGGGCACGGATGCCATGTTTCTCCTGCACGCCGGCGTGGGCACCACCCAGACCCAAAACGCGATCGACGCCGCGCGCACTGCGGGGGTACGCCGGATCGTGCTGCTGTCCTCCATCGGGGCTCGCCTGCGGCCCATGCCCCTGATCGGCCAGATGCTCGGCGCCCGGGAGGACCTGCTGCGCGAGTCCGGGCTCGACGTCACGTACCTGCGACCGAACACCCTGATGTCCAACGCCCTCGCGTGGGCCGACGGGATCCGCGACGACGCCCGCGTCGTCGACCCCACCGGTCCGGGCCGCATGCCGTGTGTGGATTCCGACGACATCGCCCGCATCGCTGCGCAGGTCCTCACCGAGGACGGTCACGTCGGTCACGGCTACATCTTGAACGGGCCGGAGGCGCTCACCTCCCGCGAGCAGGTCGAGATCCTCTCCGAGGTCCTCGGACGCACCATCGAGTTCGTCGACGTCACCCCCGAGCAATTCGCCAACGAGAGCATCAGCCGGGGTGTGCCCGCTGAGGCCGCCGGGGCCGTGCGGAACCTCAACGAGATGTTCCGCACGGGTCGGGCGGGAGTGCTCGTCGACGACATCGAGAACGTCACCGGCGTCGCCCCGCGCACCTTCCGCGACTGGTGCGAGCGTCACGCCGCCGCCTTCCGCTGAGTCGCGACACCACGGCGTCCGGGCGGGCGGTCGGAACCCTCGTCCGTCGTCCGTCGCCGCTGATCGCTCGCAGCTCCTCGAGCACGCGACGGACGAGGTGGGCGAAGTCGCGCTGCTCGGGCTGCTCGGTGCCCCAGGAGTTCGCGACCGCCAACGTCCCCTGGAAGCGTCGCGGGGCCGGCCTCGACGACATAGTCGCAGCGATCCGGGCCTGCTGGGGCCCCGATCCGGTCGACTACGACGGCCGCTTCTACGCCATCGAAGCATCCGAGATCAACCCCAAACCCGTGCACGGCACCATTCCCGTCGTCATCGGCGCCAACACCGACGCCGGCATCGACCGAGCCGCCCGCATCGCCGACGGCATCAGCCCAGTGACGTCCAAATTGGACACGTTGACCGCTCAGGCCGCACGGTTCCGGGCCGCCGCCGAACGGCTCGGCCGCGACCCGGCCGCCCTCGTGGTGACCGCCCAGGCCAACACACCGATGACACCGACGCCGGCCGGTGAGGACAGGCCATTCCTCAGCGGGGCCCCGCGCCAGCTCGCCGGAGACATCGAACGGCTTCGCGAGCACGGGATCGACGCCGTCATGTTCGCGTACCCGCCGTCCGACGAGATCAGTGTCCAGATCGAGATGCTCGACGAGCTCCGCGCGCTCGTGACGCCGGGATGAGCGGCCGGGCAGGGCACGTTCGGGTTCCTGCGGCAGTTCGCGCCGAACCCGTCGCCCACGGCCCTGGACTGGCGGACCGAGTCCGGACCCCGGCACCGAGGGCGTGACCGCGGCAACCGACCTGTTCGGCACCGAAACGGCCGACACCGCGCTCGCCCTCGGCGTAGGGCCCGAGCGGACCTCCACCATCGCCGCCGGTCCCAACCCGCCTGGCGGCGTGCACACGACCGGCGGTATCGACGCGGACCCGGACCCGGACCCGGACCCGGACCCGGACCCGGACCCGGACCCATGAAGAGAATCATCGACGTGATCCTCGCTGTCAACGCTTCGTGAACTCTGGTTCTGGCACGTTTTCCGTGATCCGCTAGTTGGCGAGGAGGACGCGCTTACCTATTGACTGAACTAAGTGCCGAGATAACCCCTGGTCAGAGGTGATTTCTTGGGTCTGGCAGTTATTCCGCCCATGGATCAGGCGAAGGAGCCATCGCGGGACTTGGTGGCTATGGTCGTGCCCCAGGTGGGCCGTCTCGCTGAGGCGGGCGACGTGTACGACCCATACCGGCTTGTCGATGGTGACGGGGCCATTGTCGAGGCGGTCACGGAGTACTTCCGAGACCTGCAGGCAGCGGGCCGGTCGCCGGCGACGTTGCGCTCGTATGGGCTGGATCTGTTGCGTTGGTTCAGGTTCTTATGAGCGGTCGATGTCCAGTCGGATCGGGCGACGCGGATTGAGGCTCGGGATTTCTGCCGTTGGATGCTGGTGGCCGGTAAGCCGCGCCGGCCGCACTGGCGTCGTCAGGGCGAGCCGATGGAGAAACAGTCCTTTGTGGATGCTTATGCACCGTCGGTGCGGGCGCACTGTGAGACGGTGCTGCGCTGCTTCTATGACTTCCACATGGGAATCGAGGACAGCCCGATCCCGATCAACCCGTTCCCGCTGAACGGTCGAGGCGGGGCGGCCGGGCGAATGCACACCACAACCCAATAGAGCCGTTTCCCAACGAGCGGGCCGGACTCTACCGTCCGCGGATCCCCAAGCGGACCCCGCGCTCGATACCGGATGAGGAGTTCAACGAGATCTTCGCTCAGCTGCCGTCGCACCCACCGGGGCCAGGGCGTCGGAGTTGCTGTCGACGACGCAGGGTGGGGTCGATCCGGGACGGCAGCTGATCTCGGTAGTGCGCAAGGGAACCGGCGAGGTCCAGGAGCTCCCGGCGTCCACGGATGCGTTTGTGTGGTTGCGGCTCTACCAGGTCCAGATGGACGGCCTGATCCCCAAGGGGCGCAGGTTGTCGCTGTGGTGGACGCTGCGCCAACCGTTGCGTCCGTTGACCTATCACGCGGCGCACCGCATGTTTGAGGCGGGTGAACGAGGTGGTGGGGACGACAGTGACGCTGCACGCGTTGCGGCAAGCACTTGGGAGTCGGGTAATCCCTGCTGCACCTGCGGCCGCAGCCGACGAGGCGTATCAAGCACAGCCGTCGGCGCCCAGCAACGGAATGCAGCGTTGCAGTACTGGACCCCGCAGCGTCTGGCGAGCGCTGAAGAAGTTGACGCCACAACAGTGCCCCAACACCCCAACCGCGCCGGCACGACCCACACGCCGGCAGATGAATCCCTATCGACAGCCACCGGCTTTCCCCACAACAGGGATCTCGCCGACCGCCCTCTTGACACCTGAAGCGACGTCGCCGCAGCGGTGGACCGGCGGCGGCCTGATCGCGAGCACGGGAGGGAAGGTCTTCTTCCACAACCCCGAGACGAATGGCGATTACGCGTGCTCGGGTGACGCAGTCAACAGCGGCAAAAAGTCTGTGGTGGCGACGGCTGGGCATTGGGTGGTGGACACCGATGGCACCGTCTACCAGAACTGGGTGTTCATCCCGGGATTCGATCACGGGATCGGCCGCACGGAACTTTCGTAGCTACATCGCTGCATTGGGACTCCCAGCGGGTCGGCGATTCCGACGCTGCCGGGGATACGGCGTTGGCCACCGTGGGACAGGCCGACGGCGCACGATTGGTCGATGCGGTGGGTGGCGGCCAGGGCATCGGTTTCGACTTGGCACCCAGCCAGTACGTTTACTCTTTCCGCCACGGCGGAGCTGCCGCCGAAGGTAGTGGCCAGCAAATGAACTGGTGCGCAGGAACTGACACGTTCGCCGGCGGCCACGCAGGTGGCGGGTAGGGGGTATTGACTGCGCTCCAAGCGGTGGCTCCAGTGGAGGGCCGTTCCTGCAGGGCTTCAACACCTCGACCGGCTCCGGCACCCAGATCGGCAACATCAGCATCAGCGTGGGCAACTACGAGTACGACCCTTATTACGGGTGGGAGGCGCGGGCGGCGTACGACGCCGCGCAGCGATCCTGAACCGTCGGTGCATCACCTGCCCCGAGTTCCCCATTTCCATCCCCGGCGTCCCCGCCACCGATAGGAAAGCTGCCCCCTTCACAACGCAGTCTACGGTGTGAAGGGCGCAGGTACGTGCGCATCGCACACTAGGGCACCGTCAGCCTTGGCCCTCATAGCTGCCGCTTTGGCGCACGGGAGTCCAACCGTTGGCGGACATCTTTGCCCTTGACGACTCTTCACGAGTGCGGCATCGTCTCGAGCAGGCTGGTCGAAAACCTGCCGGTCCTTGATCGTCGCAGTGGACGTCGTCCAGGGATGCATCCGTGAGGATCTTCGCCCCGAACAGGGAATCCTATGCATAACAGCGTCGCTCGTGGATGGTGCCTAGCGTCAGTGCTAGCGGCTCTTTGTGTAGGCTGCCAGTCAGCGTCCACTTCCGTGTACTTCCCTGCTGCCGTCGACGCATGCCGAGTGTTCGACGGCGTTGCACTAGACCGGCTCGCGCCCGGAACCGTCGAGATTCCCGCCGACTCCGCGAAGCCCGACGAGACGGCGGTACTACCCGACGACCACAGCAGTGGAGACCACGAGCTGACCACCTGCCGTCGGCTGTTCGCCCGTGACCTCGGCGCGGGCCAGCCTGACCTGCAGGACAATCGGCTCGTGTCGGTCGCGGTGGCTCGTTTCACCCCTCCGGACAGGGTACAGGCCGGCATGAAGGCCACCCGGCTGATGACCGACGCTCTCGCGAGTCACTCCAGCGTTCGTCTCGTCACCGGCGTCGGCGACGAGGCCGGCTGCGCCGCCCAGTGGGCCGCGGTGCGCAGCGGCAACATTGTGCTCGGCCTCGCCATCGCCGACGGCGGCACCGAGGCCGCACTGATCCCGCCGGCTCCCGTTGACGACATCCAAACGGCGCTCACCGAGATGACCCGCACTCTCGAGCGAGAGTATAAGGGCTGACTCCGACGTACTCAGGCTTCGCATGTCTGCATCTGGTGGCACAAATAGAACGGCAGCGGAGTCAGTGAACACACCAGCGATCGGCTGACGCGGGAGCCGCCCGCCCCACCGGTCAAAGACACCAACCGCGGCGAGCGGGACGAATGCGCGCCCACGTCATTCCGAGCCGACGACTCCCTCTCACACCCAGCTCGAGCCGACTTACGCAACGTCTTTGATCCAACCGAGCGGCTGTACCGCCAGGACTGCCGGCGCGCTCGTATACAGCCTCAGACCCGCCACTGACGGTCTGCTTCAACGTGGGCTTCGGTTCGCGCATGGACGGTCGGCCGGGGACACCGGACATCGGACGCGGCGGCCGCCACGATCATGTGGTCCAAAGACGCGTTCGTGCTGGACGAGCGATCCTGCGAACCAGCCTCGTCGATGTCTGCCTGGCAATCATCGCCCCGCACGGCGTCAGCGACCCCGATCTCCCTCATCCGGGTGATTCTTGGTCTCCGACTCCCCGGCGAATACGGCGGGGTCCGCAGGTGACGATCCGCACCAGCCGGTCTCGTTCCCGCGAAGCGGCGGATGGCAGCGGCGCGAAGACCATGTGGCGTACCCCTTGCCGGAGCGTCGGCCCGACCGCAGGACCGCCCGTCCCCGCAGGCCCGGCCACCCCGGCAAGTGGACCGGCCGGAGAACTCGGCGCGGACCACACCGGATCGACAGAAACCAAACCTGCGTGCAAACCCACCGAATTCTTCGTCTTCCTCGCCATCGCCATCGCCATCGCCATCGTGATTTCGGCCTGACCGTTGACGGCGACGCGAGCATAGGCGGCGACCCGTTCGACGCCGAACAAGCACTCCGCTACATCACCTTCCTCGCCGTCGGTTACATGATCAGCCGCGACCTGACCAAGGCAGGCGCGCGCCAGCGCGATGGCGGCCACCGCTGAACGTGAGCCCAGAGCCGGAGGCTCATGACCGTCTCACGCTGGGTCGGCAGCGCCAAGTGCCGCCACGTCGTACCGCTTGTGCCAGCGGCTCTGCACCAGGTCAAACACCTCGAGCATGCCGCGGCGATACACTTGATCGACGGGCTCCGAGAACGACTCCACCGCACCGGACGGGTCACGACGCCGTGGCGCGACGACCCGACGCGCGGCATCGACGGCACCCACCTCGACGCCCTGCTCGACCACTGGGCGAACGGTACGACTGGGCGGTGCACGAGCGCCGCATCGACGAGTTCCTGTGGGGGACGGTGCGGGTCGGCGACGCCCGGCTGCGGGTGATCCACCAGCGGTCCGCGGAGCCCGGCGCTCCGGTCGTCGTGCTGCTGCACGGCTGGCCGGCTTCGGTGTTGCGGTTCGAGCGTGTCTTGCCGCTGCTCGAAGACGTGCAGGTAGTGGTCCCGCGCTGCCGGGCTTTCCGTTCGCGCCTCCGCCGACCACCCCCGGATGTCGGTCGACCGGATGGCCGAAATCGTCGCGGACGCGCTC
Source organism: Amycolatopsis sp. cmx-4-37 (assembly GCA_049998055.1). Lineage (GTDB taxonomy): Bacteria > Actinomycetota > Actinomycetes > Mycobacteriales > Pseudonocardiaceae > Amycolatopsis. The sequence goes on from JAEBEK010000027.1 coordinate 16,614, forward strand.
GAAGAGCTCGGTCATTCCCGCTCCACGCTGTCCGGCGGGGACGTGGGCGGTGCCGTCGTGGAGCTCGTCCGCGGCCGGGCACCCGGATCGCGTGACCGCCTTGCACCTCACGAACCTCGCCCCGCCGCACGCGCTCACCGCCGACCCGGCGCGGCTCCCACCCGACGTGGCGGCCCACCTCGCCCGGGCGGGGCCGTGGTTCCGGGCCGGAGGCGGGTATATCGCCGAGCAGTCGACGCTGCCGAACACCCTCGCCGTCGCCCTCGGCGACTTCGCCGCCGGGCTCGCCGCGTGGATGGCCGAGAAGCTCCAGTCCTCGTTCGAGGGACCGGCCTTCACCCCGGACGAGCTGCTTACCTGGATAGCCGCCTACAGGGTCACCGGCACGATCGGCACGTCCTTCGTCACCTACATCGAACCGGCCACCGTTCCGGAGTGGATCGTCACGCCGGCGGTGCTGTCGGTGTTCGCCCGCGACACCAAACCGGAGCCCCGAAGCTACGGCGAAGCGTTCCTCAATGTGATCGACTAACCTCGAGCACCCGGCGGGCGACCACTTCGCGGCTTGGGAACACCTTGAGGCCTACGTCGGCGACCTGCGCCGGGCGATCGAACTGGGCGGGTGAACACCGGGCGGCCGGTGCGGCGAACGCCGTCGGACGTGCCGCCGCCGATCGATACCGTGCGCATCACGGCGACGCCCGCGACGAGTATAGCGATCTCGGACGCACCGGTGCGGGCGGCGGCACCTACGCCGTGTGCTGGTAAGCCGTGTAGGTCAGGTAGCCGGTGTCGCCGCCTTGGTAGTACGTAGCCTCGTCGTCGACCGGGGCGAGCGGGCGGCGGTGCAGAGCCGCTCCACGAGGTCGGGGTTGGCGATGAAACGCGCGGCCGAAGCTGACGAGGTCGGCGCCGAGCCCGAGCCAGTGGTCGAACTCGGACCGCCCGTTCTTTCGGTCCCATGGGGAGCGTCGGGTTGACGATGAGCGCGCCCGGTTGGTGGACTTGGCGGCTCGGCTTCACCGAAGACGACCTTCTCTAGCGCAGGCAGCGACCCCGCTGATCGACACCCCGTCGCACACGACGACCGGGCCACCGTGACGACACGGACACTGGCCCACCGGGAGGCCAGCTCGACACAGTCGCCCGCAGCCGTGACGGCCGTGTCGCAACGAGATCGCGTAGGGGTCGCCGCATGGCCGCAGAGCCCGCAAGAGGCCGTCGCCACAGCACTGCGCCCGCTGGACCGCAAGAATATTCGACCAAGCGCCCTCGCCGAGCACGCCAACAGGCTCACCGCCCCCGTACCGGGCCGTCTGCTCTCCCGCACCCAAGCCACCGGAAGATCGATCGCATAACCCAGAACACCGCATGACCCGGTCCCCCTGAGAAAAACTCGCAAAGAGGACGTCAACAGCGGCGACGATGAACTCAAGGAACCCCACCAGGTTCAGCCCAGCCGAAGCAGGCGGCAGCCAACTGCACGAGCCCGGAAACCTGTCTTGCGATCTTTTGTAAAGACTCTTGACAAAGCAACGTGAGCGCTGCTGGACTTCATGCCTCATCAATCTCGGAGGACTCCATGAAGTGGTCATCCCGCTGCACTGTCATCGCGGTGGCCGCGGCGCTGATGAGCGCCGCCGCCTCGCCCGCCTTCGCCGGCGCCAGCCTCGATGACCCGGTCCAGAAGGACCACGCCATGCAAATCGTATCCAGCGCCGAGAATTCCTCGCTCGACTGGCGCGCGCAGTTCGGCTACATCGAAGACATCCACGACGGCCGCGGCTACACCGCCGGCATCATCGGATTCACCTCCGGCACCCATGACATGCTGGAAGTCGTCCAACGCTACACCGACCGGTCCCCGGGCAACGTGCTAGCACCTTACCTGCCCGCGCTGCGGGCCGTCGACGGCACCGACTCCCATGAGGGCCTCGATCCCGGCTTCCCCGACGCCTGGCGGCAGGCCGCAGGCGATCAGACCTTCCGTGACGTGCAGGAAGACGAAAGGGACCGAAGCTACTTCAACCCGGCTGTTTCACTGGCCAAACAAGACGGCCTGCGCGCGTTGGGCCAGTTCGCCTACTACGACGCCGCAGTCGTGCACGGGTACGAGGGACTTCAATCGATTCGTTCCCGTGCCCTCGCGCGCGTCACCACGCCGGCCCGAGGCGGCGACGAGACCGCCTACCTGAACGCTTTCCTCGATGAGCGAGTTGCCGAGATGAAAAAGGAAGCGGCCCACGACGACACCAGCCGCATCGACACCGCCCAACGCGTCTGGCTCCGGCAAGGCAACTTCGACCTCGCCACTCCCCTTCGCTGGCAAGTCTACGGTCAAAGCTTCGAAATCTCATGACAACCGATCTGGGCCGGGCGCTGGCGGGCGGCCGACCCAGCGTCCTGCACCGCATCGACTCCGGAACACCCAAAACGCTTCCTCCGTTGAACAGGGAAACGGATCGCAACGGCCAGACCTCGACCATAACGGCACTGATCACATTCTCGCGAGAGATTGCGAGCCGGTGAACATCTGCAACGTCGCCACGTTCGAGCCAATTACGGAGATGGCCCAGATCGGCTTCCGCTTCCTCTTGCGACTTCCACTCCGGGACTGGTGACTGCTTCCCCTTTTGGGACTTGCACGCGGACGGTCAGGGAGCCCTTCTTCGGCCCGCACGCAGGCGCCGTCCATGATCGCGCGGCTCCACTCGATGATGCCCTGGCTGCCGAGTTCGCCCAAGAGCGCGTGGTGCAGCCGTCGCCACAGTCCGGCTTTGGTCCACTGGCTGAAGCGGCGGTGCGCGGTCTGGAACGGCACCTCGAACGACGGCGGCAGATCCCGCCACGCACACCCACTGGTCAGCACATACACGCTCGCCGTAAACACCGCACGAGCGTCCACCGGGGCAGTGTCACCGCCCTGCGGCCGCGACTCGAACACCGGGATCAACAGCTCCGCCAGCTCCCACAACTCGTCCGGCACCAACCGCAACGACAACCGATCCACCGCAGCCACGATCATCGCTCAGCAGCGACCGATCACCACGTGAGACCCCGCGAGACCGGGTCTTCACGGCCGCCCGGGCAACAGCGCTGCCCCAGCGACCCTGATATCGTCTAGACCATTGACCCCGAGAGCGAGTCGGACATACCGTCGATCAACGCTCCGCCGACGATCGTCGGCTGTGGAACGGGTTCGGTCAGCGCCAGAGTTCCGGTGTCCGTGCCCATTGCGATGGCACGCGCTGACAACGTTGTCGCGTTCGGCTTCCGAGTTTCCGTTCGGAGCGTCTCGCCTGGACAAAGGAGTCCTCGATGCGAACTCGAAGAAGGCTCTCCGCGATCATCGCCGCGATCGCGGCGATCACGGCGACGGCCGTTTGGGGCGGGGCCGCGCCGGCCGCCGCCTCTGGCCCCGCCCTTCTGCCCCTGTCCATCACCAACAACACCGGCCGCGCCGACGCGGTCTACCTGTACGTCCTCGGGGTCAACCTGAACACCGGCAGGCTCGGCTACGTCAACGCCGGCGGCACCTTCACCCCGTGGAGCGGCGGCGGCAATCCCCCGACCCCGGCGCCCGACGTCTCCATCGCCGGTCCCGGCAACGGCGGCACCACCACGATCCAGGTGCCCCGCTTCATCTCCGGGCGCGTCTACTTCTCCCTGGGGCAGCGCCTGAACTTCTTCCTCACCCCGGACGGCCTGGTCCAGCCGGCGCCGTGGGCCGGCGGCGACTCGAACCGCGACATCCTCTTCGACTGGAGCGAGTTCACCTACAACGACGCCGGTCTCTGGCTGAACAGCTCGCAGGTGGACATGTTCGCCGTCCCGCACACCGTGAGCGTCACGACGGGGTCCGGAGCCGTGAACTCCACCGGCACCCTGGTCGCGAACGGCCGCGACAACGTCATCAACGGCATCAAAGCTCAGCCTGGCTGGGGCGGCTCCGTCTACACCCGCTCCGATGGCACAGTGCTACGCGTCCTGGCCCCCGGGAAGGCCACCGACGCGGGCCAGCTCAGCAGCACCTACCTCGACCCCTACATCACCTCTGCGTGGAACGCCTACACCGGTAAGACACTGACCGTCGTCCCGTTCGCCGACCAGCCGAACACGAAGTACTTCGGCCGGACGTCGGGCAACGTCATGAACTTCACCAACACCGCCGGGCAGCAGGTGGCCTCGTTCAGCAAGCCCAGCTCGGCCAACGTCTGGGGCTGCGACGGCGCGCTGGCCGCCCCGAACGACCAGGTCGTCGGCCCGATCTCCCGCACGCTGTGCGCCGCGCTCAACCGCGGCACACTCGGCACGATCGACACCCAGCCGAGCACCAACGCCGCGGACTTCTACAAGAACAGCCCGACCAACCAGTACGCGAAGCTGATCCACGCGAACATGGCCGACGGCAAAGCCTACGCGTTCGCCTTCGACGACGTCGGCAACTTCGAGTCGCTGGTCAACGACGGCAGCCCTCGGGCCGCAGGTATCACGCTGAACAGCTTCACCGGTGGCGGCGGCACGACCCCGCCGCCGACTTCGGAGAACCGGGTCATCAGCGACTGGAACGGCAAGTGCGTCGACGTGCCGGGCGGTAACTTCTCCGATGGCATCCCGTTGCAGATGTACACCTGTAACGGAGCTCCGGCACAGCGATGGTCCGCTGCCGGCGGGCAGCTGGTCACCTCCAACAACAAGTGCATCGACGTCGCGTGGGGCTCCACTACCAACGGCGCCGTCGTGCAGATCGCCACCTGCAGCGGCAACCCAGCCCAGCAATGGGTGCTGTCCGCCGCCGGTGACCTGGTCAACCCCCAGGCCAACAAATGCCTCGACATCAAAGACTGGAACGGCAACGACGGCGCCCCGCTACAGCTCTGGGACTGCGCCGGCACCGCAAACCAGAAGTGGCACCAAGGCTGACCTGGAGCTGTATCGGTGTGGTGACCACGGCGGTCGCCACACCGATACGGCAGCACCTCGCGCACTGTCGGCAAACTGCGGACAAAAAAATGCCCTGTTCAAGCGAACCGGCGAGCGCGCTGTGAACGTCTGCCGAACGCGGGCAAGGTAGGCAGCCGCGCCGGATATGGTCGGGCGTGGTCGACTGCCTCCCTCGCGGCCCTGCGCTTCCTGCCGAGCGCGCTGCTGCGCTAGTTAGCGTCGCGCCGATCCTGTACCGCCGCCGCACGACGGTTCCTGCATGTGTGGTGATCATCGTGCGGACCTGGTCGAAGCGGGTCGTAAAATCACCACCTGGTCGAGATCGCGGAACAGGATTTCGTCGGTCGCCGACGCGAACGGTGCCAGCTTCGATGCCCGCGGCGGCATTTTCCCGTGTGGTTCCCGGCGGGGCCGAGGCCAGCGGTGTCGCTGAGAAAATTGAGAGTGCCGGGATCCAGCAGCGTACGGCTGTTCGCGGTTCTGCCCAGGCAGCCGCGCAGATCGACGATCGCGCCTGGCGGCTGCCCGGACACTGTCGGTGGCGAAAGCCCGCTTCGGGCAGGTCACTCAACCAGCTGAGCGGCTTCGACGTCCCTGTACCGCCCAGCCCCTACGAACGATTCATCCGGCGAGCGCGACGAACAAGACACCGGAGATCAAGGCTGGAGCTCGAGGTGGTTCAGGTTGATCGCACCGGCATCCTCTCTGGTGCGGGCGACGGTCAGGAGATTGACTCCCGACCGGAACTCGAGACCGACGGTAACGTTGCCCCAGGTATTCCAGTCGGCGAGAGCCGGAAATTGGACCTGGACCGGCGAGACCGCGGGGATCCCGCTGACGTCGGCGATGGCCACCGTAGTGGTGGCGGTTCCGCCCGTGGCGTTTGCGTAGCGGAAGGTAACCTGGCGGACGCCGGGCTCGTCCACGGAAATGGCGAAGGTTACAGTTGCTCCCGCGGTGCCGAGCGAGTCGACGAATCCCATGGCGGTGTAGCCGGTGTGGTCGTTGTTGAACGACGCTCCGCCGCCCCACGCCCCGAACGCGGCCTGGTAGCGCCGGACCCGCTCGGTCGGCACGACGTGCACGAGCCGGCAGGCGTGCGGTTCCAGGTCCGCGCTAAGCGTGGTCAAGTTGCCGAGGTCCTGGTGGACCCACAGGTCACGCACGGCGGCAGGGCCGTTGATGCCGAGGTCTTCGGCGAACCGGCTGGTCTTGGTGGTCCTTCCCGGACCGTCGGCGCGGTTGAACAGGGCCACCGCCCAGCTGCCGTCCGGTAGCTGGCCGATCCAGTAGCCGGTGTCGCGGGACTTCGGGTCCTGGGAGAAGGGGGTACCGGAAAAGAAGAAGGGCTTGCCAGCTAAACCTTGGGTGTTGAGGGCCAGGACTTCGGAGTTGGTGTAAAACTGCGCGTCCGAGCCGACGTTGTCCACGCGGTCGCCGATGGCCAGCTGGGACCCCGCCATGGTGTAGAGGGTCACCGCTGTCTGCTTCTCCGCGTCATTGGCAAAGCCGTTCAGCAGCAGAAAGTCGCCGTCCAGGCACAACTGCCCACGCCCGCTACGGTCCGCGAAACCAGTGAAGCCGCCGAAGGGATTGTGCCATTGGGACCAGCTGCTGGTCCATTCCTGCCTTCCGGCGCTGAGCACACCCCAGCCACCGTTCAGGGCGTCATCGTCGATGCGCACGGAATCACCGTGGAGAATCTCGTTGGCGCCGTGAGCGAAGAGGTTCGGCATCACGAGGCTGAGCATGACGTCGTCCCCGGCAGCCTCGCTCATCCAGGACAGGGCGGTGGCGTAGTTCGCACTGCCGTGCGCGACCCCGACCGATCCGCCGACGTTCTGGTCGTATCCTGACTCGTACCAGGAGAGGAAGTCCACACGCAGGAACGGCACTCCTAGGCGTCGGAAGTAATCGACGTAACCTTGGACGTATTCCTTGGCACCGTCCCTGGTGACATCGACCCAGTAGAGTTGCTTCGATCCGGCATTACCGCCGAAGAAGTCCCCCGGGGTGACGATGTCGGCGATCTTGACGTCCGGGCGGCCGAACACGGTTTTCGAGGCGTCTTCGACGGCCGACTTGCACACCCACAACGGGTTGTAGTAAACCCCGAGCTTCATACCCCGCTGCTGGAGGTAGCCCACCCAGTAGTCCCAGCCATGCGTCCAAGAGTCCTGATAGCTGAGGATGTAACCGTTGCCGTCGGTCTTCTGCGTGTTGTCGATCCACCCGTCAGTGACGGCCATGTCGTAGCCGAAGGGCCGGAACGTCTGCGCCACCCAGTCGATGTTCTGCTGCCACACGGGTTCGGGGATGCCGGCGTTGTTCGGGTATGTCCAGCCGTACACGGTCCAGTACCTCGGACCGGCACCGCGTCGGGTGAAGACGCTGTTGCGGCTGTTGCCCGGAAGCGCCAGAGCAAGTCGCTTCTCCGCGTCCTGGGCCGTGCCCGCGGAGGCGAACGCCGACGCGGTCAGGGCTGGGATCGGCAGCGCGGATGCGGCTGCCGATCCGGCAGCGAAACCGGCGAACTTGAACATGGACCGGCGAGAGATCAGCATTGATTCTCCTTGAAATTTGGACTACCGGATGATTCAGCGGTTGAAGATTCCGAAGGCGAACGGATCAGCGGTGATGACCCTCGCGCTTACCCGGACGCCCGTGTGGCGGATCGGGCGCACAGCGGCGAGTTCTGGGCAATCGTGCCCGAGGGTGACGGGCCGGGCACCGGGGTTGATCACAACAAGGACGGTTTCGCCTCGCAGGTATACGAGCGGATATCCTGGGTTCAGGACCTCCAGCCCCGCGGCGGGGCGGAGGTCGGCGTGTGTTGCGCGCAAGGCGATGAGGTCGCGGACCAGGTGGAGCAATGAGTCCGGGTCCTGGCGTTGCGCGGCGACGTGGGGGCGTGCGGGGTCAGGGTCGACGGGCAGATAGAGACGATCGGCGGGCGCGGTCGAGAAGCCGGCACCCGGTCCGTCGTCCCACTGCATCGGAGTCCGTGAGCCTGCCCGGTTGTAGCGGGGGGCCAGCACGCTGCCCTCCAGCTCCGGCAGGTCCGGCACGTAACGCATGCCGATCTCGTCGCCGTAGTAGATCGCGGGAAGGGTCGGGAAGGTCAGGTGGAAGGCGAAGGCGGCCGGAAGCTGCGCGGCCGGCCTCGGTGCGGTGTGCAGGCGGGCGAAATCGTGGTTGGCGGTCGGTAGCACGACGTGACCGGGTTCGCCGATCGTGCGGGTCGCCTCCTGGTAAGCGTCCAGAAAGGTGACAAAGGATCCGGCAGCCTCAGCGTCGAAGAAGCACGGGACCGACGCCCACTCGTCGCGATCGGTGGCAGCTCGGTTGTGCCACAACGAGCGCAATGGGGCCCCATCGGCCGGTCCGCCGAACTGGAGGAAGAAGTCGGCGTGGAATCCCGCGGGCACGGAAACGGCGGGATCACCCCATTCGGCGAGCAACGCCGCCTGTGGATGGGTCGCATCGAGCCAGTGGCGGATGTCGGTCCACAGCTTGGCGGTCTCGACCTTCCCGGGGTCGTCCTTGACCAACGAAGCTGCCATATCGACGCGAAATCCGGACACTCCCAGGCGCAGCCAGTGCTGCATGATCTCGCGCAGCGCGGCTCGGTTGGCGCGCGGACCGTTGGCGTCCACGCTCTGGCGCCACGGCTCGTCGGGATTCGACCGGGCGTAGCCGAAGTTGAGCGCCGGCTGGAAGTCGAAGAAGTTGGGCAGGTACCCGCCGGGGCGGGTACCGGTCCCGGGCACGAACTGATCGGGGAGTGTGCCGTCCGCGCGCGGAGCGACCCAGATGTAGCGGTGGTCGTCAGGATCGTGCGCCGACGTGGTGAACCAAGGGTGCTGGTCGGAGGTGTGGCCGGCGACCAGGTCGAGCAGGATTCGGATCCCGAGACCGCGAGCCTTGTCGGTGAGCGCGGCCAGGTCGTCGTTGGTGCCGTAGCGCGGGTCGACGGTGAAGTAGTCGGCGACGTCGTATCCTGCGTCGCGCATGGGTGAGGTGAAGATGGGGTTGAGCCAGAGCGTATTGACCCCGAGCCAAGCGAGATGATCGAGGTGGGCCGCGACACCGGCCAGGTCACCGACTCCGTCGCCGTCGGAATCGGCGAACGACTGCGGGTAGATCTGGTACAGAACGGCATCACTGAGCCAACTGGGCACGGACACGGACGTGAGCCTTTCGGTCGACGGCGGAGGCGCTGGTTATCCCTTGACGGCCCCCGCCGTCAGGCCGGACACCACGGTTCGGCGGAAGATCAGAACGAGCAACGCGATCGGGAGCATCGCCACCGCCGAGGCGGCGAAGATGGTGCCGTACGGCGTGGTGTACTGACCACCGAACAGGGCAATGCCGACAGCGACGGTGCGGTAGCGGTCCTCGTTGTCGAGGGTCAACGCGATCAGGAATTCGGTCCACGCGGCCACGAAGGTGAACACTCCAGCGGTGAACACCCCGGGCAGCGCCTGGGGCAGGATGACCTGGAGGACGGTTCGGATGGGACCGGCACCGTCCACGCGGGCAACCTCTTCCATCTCTTTCGGGATGCTCAGGAAGAAGTTGCGCAGGATCCAAATGGCGAACGGCAGCATCAGGGCGGTGTAGGACAACACGAGTCCCTGGTAGCTGTTGAGCCAGCCGATGGTGCGCAGCAGCAGGTAGAGCGGGGCAACAACGGCGACGGTGGGGAACAGCGAGATCATCAGTAGCGCTGTCATGATCGCGGTTTTGCCACGCATCGGCAGACGGGCGAGTGCGTAACCGGCGAAGGTGCCCAGTGCCAGGACCAGCGAGGTGGTGGCGACCGCGACTATCGCCGAATTCGCCAGGTAGGTACCGAAGTCGTAGTTGCCGAACGCGTTGCCGTAATTTGCGGTCGTCGGGTGTTCGGGGACCGCGGCGGCCGAGGTGATGTCGGCCTGCCCCTTGAACGATGAGGCGACCATCCAGTACAGGGGCAGTGCGACGAACCCCGCGATCAGCAGCGCCGCGGCGTTCGTGCCTCGGCTCCGCCTGCGGCGGGATCGGCCGGCGAAGGTGGGAGTTGCGGTTGCGGTCATGGCTCAGCTCTCCTGCTCGCCCACCTGGGTGCGGAACGCTTTGAGGAAGGCCAGGCACAGCACCAGGACGATCACTGCCGTGCTGGCCGCGACGGCGGCGCCCGGGCCGAACTCGAGGTTCTTGAACAGCACTTTGTACGTGAGCACGGCCAGGGACTCTGTGCTGGTTCCAGGACCACCGCCGGTGAGCACGTACGGCAGGTCGAACAGGCCGAAAGCCTGCAGGATGCGGAACATGACGGCCACGGCCAGCGCGGGACGCAGCAACGGCAACCGGATCTTCCAGAAGATCGACCAGCCGCTCGCGCCGTCGACGCGAGCGGCCTCGACGACCTCCCCGGGTAGCATGACCAGACCGGCGAGCACCATGATCGCCACGAACGGGGTGGTCTTCCAGATGTCGGCGACGCCCATGGCGACCGAAGCCTGCAGTGGCGAGCCGAGCACATTCAGGTTATGCACGCCCACTACGCCGGTGAGCGCGTTCAGCACGCCGTACACGCCATTGTAGATGTAGGCCCACAGCTCAGCGGACACGACGGTGATCAATGCCCACGGCAACAGCATCAATGCCATGAGCCACCCGCGTGCCCGGGTTAGGCGTTGCAGCACCAGTGCGACGAGGGTGCCCAGCACCACTTCGACTGCGACGGTGAGCACCGTGTAGAGGCCGGTGAACTCAAGGTCGTGCCAGTATCGCTCGGATCCGAAGAGGATCGAATAGTTCTCGGCGGTCGCGCCGTCCAGCCGGAACCCGCTGCCGGAGACGTCCACGTGGCTGAACGACATCAAAATGGAGAAGACTATCGGGAAAAGCGTGACGGCGGCGACGACCAAGAGCGCCGGGACGGCGAAGAGCCACCCCAGACGCTCCGAACGACGCTGGAACGCGGTGCCGGTGGGGACGTGGCGGCGCGGGCGGGGTGGGGAAGCTGGCTGACCGAGGGCGGGTTCGGCGCCATTGAGGGCGCCAGTGCTGGTCATTCGGGTCACCTCGGATGGCGTCGGACAGGCCACCGAGCCGGGGCGGCGGCCCGTCTCGGCCCCCGTCACAACCCACCCTTGGTGAGGGCGGTGTTGATCTGATCGTTCGCGGCCGATAGGGCGGCCTGGGGGCTGACTGAGCCCGCCAGAGCCGCGTTGACGTTGTTGTACACCGCCTCGCTGACCCGCGCGTACTGAGCGACGTAGGACGGTCGAGCGCTGAGCTTGTTCTTCGCCGCGATCGGGAACGCCGGGTTCGCTGCTTGGACCTTCTTGTCCGCCAGCACAGCGGCGACGCTGGGGATCTCGCCGCCTTGTTCGGCGATGATGGTCTGCGCCTCGGCGCTGGTCAACCACTTCAGGAAGACGACATCGGCGGCCAGGTGTCGGCTGTGCGGGTTGATGTAGACGTTCCAGCCGCCGGTCACCGATGAGCCGGGACCGGGCTGTCCGGCGAAGGTCGGGAGTGTGGTCACGCCGACGTTTCCGGCGATCTGCGAGGTGCCCGCCGTGTTTGCGTCGGCGTAGGCGTAGGTCCAGTTGCGCAGGAACGCGACCTGTCCGGAGGTGAACAGGCTCTGCGATTGCTGTTCCTGGAAGGTGGTGGCCGCGGAGGGTGTGATGCCTGCGCTGATCAGGCCGCGAAGATAGGAGAGTGCCGCGACACCGGCGCCGGAATTGATGGTCGCCTTGGTACCGTCGGCGTTGACGAGCGAACCGCCGGCGTCTGCGGTGAACTCGGCGAAGTTGCAGGTCAGTCCCTCGTACGAAGCGAATTGGGCGGCGAACCCGTACTTGATGTGGTCGGCTTTCTGCAGGGCCGCGGCTTCGGACTGCAACTGCTCCCAGGTGGTGGGCACCGGCAGGTTGGCCTTGGCGAGCAGGTCTTTACGGTAGAATAGGAACGCGTTGTCGAGGAACAGCGGCACCGCGTAGGTCTTTCCCTCGTAGGTCAGGCTGGGAACGAGTCCGGCGGAAAACGTGCTCCAGTAGGACGAGTCGAAGTAGGAGTTGAGTGGAAGCGCCAGGCTCTGTTTGCCGAAAGACGCCGGCCAAACCACGTCGCCGCTGTAGACGTCGAAGCTGTCTGAACCACCTGAAATTTGCGTGACCAGTGTGGACCGGAAAACGTCGGAGTCGCTGGGGGCTTGTTGGAGGTTCACCTTGATGTCCGGGTGCGATTTCTCGAACGCGCTGATCAGCGTTTTGCGCACGTCGCTCGTGGTGGGGCCGAACTGGTTGGCGAACCAGGTGATTATTCCGCTCGCCGGACCGTCCGCCGAAGGCGTTCCGCCATCCGAGGAGCAGGCCGTGCACAGCGCCAAGGTGGTGACGCTGGCAGCCAGCACCGCCATCATGCGTATGGTCATCGGTTTCATCTCGATCGCTTCCTTGCGATGCTGGCGACCTGATGGAGGCCGTGGGATGGAGTGGCCGTTCCAGGCAGCGGGAGCTCGGGGACGACGGTCGTGGTAAGCCACGGTGCGATCCCAGCCGGACCGCCGCTCCGACCTGGGCCGTCGGTCGTGCCGCGGCACGGCCCTCCAGGTCGCGAGGGGACGACGGAAGTATGCCCCGGAGACTTTCATTCGTCAAGAAAGTATGTCGGGTCCATGACAGCCGGCCAACCCGGCACGCTTCGACTCCCCCGCCGCGCGTGTCAGCTGGAGGACACCGCAACTGCTTCCCTGATGACCAAGCAGGCGGCGCCGCGCGCCCATTGCGCGTCGTCGGTCACGTCCACCACCAGCTCGCAGTCCTCAGCAGCGCTGGAGAAGGCATGGGAGCGCCACGATCGTTTGCACTCAGGGCCGAACAGGTCGACCGCTTCAGCGAGCTCGCCCGCGAGCACTATCCGCTCGGGGTTGATCAGATTGACCACCGTCGCCAACGCCCGGCCGAGCGCTTTCCCCATGGACACGAACGCCGACCGCGCTTCAGCACTTCCGTCTCGCGCGAGCGCTACTGCTTGGTCGATCGACTTACACGGGATGCCGGCTTGGGCGATCGACCGGATCACCGCGGCGTTCGAAGCGACCGTCTCGAGGCAACCTCGGTTGCCGCAGGTGCACAACAGCCCATCGGCTTGTACCGGAATGTGCCCCAGTTCCCCGGCCAATCCGGTTGCCCCGGTGAACAAGCCTCCCTCTAGAAACATTCCGCATCCAACGCCCGGGCCCACCGTGACCAGCACGAACGGGTCCGTCTCGCGCCCGGCGCCGAACCATCGCTCGGCCACGGCGAGCGCATCCACGTCATTGCCGACCAGCGTCGGCAGGCCGGTCGCCGCAGCCAACGGCGCCGCGACCGGCACGCCTTCCCAGCCCAGAATTCCCGAGCGCACCACCACACCCGAATCCAGGTGACCGCCGATGCCGACGCCTACGCCGAGTAACCGTTCACGGGCGTGCGATCCACGCGGGAGGAGATCGGCAACCACCGCCTCGGCCGCGGCGAGCGCCGCCGACGGGGAATGCCCCTCAGTGAGCCCCTGCGACCGGCTGTCCAGCACCTTTGCTTGAAGATCCGTCAGCACGCCGGTGACCTGATCGGGCCCTATCTTCAAGCCGATCACTGTGTGCCTCCTCGCGGCGACGTTCACCATGCGCTGCGGACGGCCCATCCCTGAGCTGGCCTCCCCGGCCTCCACGACGAAACCAGCGTCGATCAAGGGGTTCACGGCTTTCGTCACGGTCGACTGGGACAGTCCGGTGCGTGCCGCCAGCTGCGTCCGCGACAGCGGTCCAGCAGTCAAGATCTCCGCGAACAGCAGCGCCCGCGTCCCGTTGACTGCGGGGGCGACCCGTCGTCCGGCCGACAGCGCGATCGAGATCTGTCCCCCGCTGGCTGCCATGCTCCTCCTCGTGGAAGGTCGAAGGATTATTCCTCAAGGGATCATAGTTCCGGTCCACGCCACGTCGCTGTGATCCGACCCGGCGACGTCGACGCGGCATAGAGCATGGACGCAGGTCTTGAGCAACTGGCGCCAGCGCCCGTCTGACTCACCCGGCGCCGACCCCCGTCGATGCCGAAGTAGCAGCGCGCCTCCCTCCCGAACCAGGCCAAAGGTTTAACGCAGCTGCTCAACGACATCGCGGCGACCATCCCTGTGTGGCCTGCCCCTGTCTGCAGCGCAGACGTACCCTCAGCCGCTACTGCTCGACCCGATGCGCGCGCCTCGCAGCCACACTCCGCCACCGCCGGTCATGAACCCCCCACCTTCCCGACCGCCGGTGCACCGACGCTCGTCCCGCCCCTTGTCAGGCCGCGGCCCGGGACCACCGCACGCCACGCGCCAGATCTCGATCAAAGCATGATCGTTAGCGATTCACAGCCAACCATCGATCGCTCAACTGACATATCGGATGAATAACTCATCGGTGCAGATAACCGCAGTGCTCAACCTGCGCTCGGCCGGAGACGCGGATGGCTTCGGTTCCGTGCTCAGATTCGCTGCGGTAGATGCGCTGTCGCTGGTTCACTCGGTGTCGCCGCGCTCGCCTTTTTCGTCAGCCCGTGGCGCTAGTGTCGCGCGTCGTTAATTAGTTTCCGAGTGAGGGTTTGTGATGATGGGTCATGCCTTCCTCGGGTTTGGTGGTCAGTGACTGGGACCGGGCGATCCGGGCCAGTCATGTCGAGCGGACCCGGATCGTGCTGGCGGTCGCGGACGGGAACGGAACCGCAGGTGCCGCCCGGCTGGTCGGGATTTCTCGTCCGACGGTGATCAAGTGGCGTGACCGGTTCGCCGTGCACGGTCTGGCGGGCCTGGACGACGAGCCACTTCCCGGGCGGCCGAAAACCGTGGACGATGCCGCGATCATTGCGGCCACCCTCGAACCGCCACCAGAAGCGTTGACGGTCACGCACTGGTCGAGCAGGCTGCTGGGCCGGCACCTCGGGATTGGGGACGCGACCGTGGCCAGAGCGTGGCGCAAGTATCACCTGCAGCCGTGGCGGCAGGAGACGTTCAAGTTCTCCACCGATCCGGAACTGGAGGCCAAGGTCCGGGACCTGGTCGGGCTTTACCTGAACCCACCAGAGAAGGCGCTCGTTTGTGCGTGGACGAGAAGTCCTAGATCCAGGCGCTCAACCGCACCGCGCCGATGCTGCCACTGCGTCACTATAAGCCCGCGACCCGAGCGCAAGGGCGCGCAGGCGTGCTCGACTGCGGGTCATGACGACTTCTCCCCAGGATCGATGATGCTTGTAACACCCACACCTGACCATCCGGCGTGATCTCCAGCTCATCGAGCACCTCGACGAGCTGAACTACGACGAGATCTGGTTCGGTGAACACCACTCTCTCGCCTGGCCGACGATCGGTGCGGCCGAGACGCTCATCGCCGCGGCGGCCGAGCGGACCAAGCAGATCAAGCTGGCCAGCGGCGTGGTCCCGCTGCCCTTCCACAACCCGTACCACGTCGCGACCGTTGGGCGCGTTCCCCGATCTCGCCCGCCGTCTGATCGACTTCGGCTACCGCCGGCAGTTGCGCAGCGAAGGATACGCGGTCGCCCCACAGAAACCACTGAGGCACCGTTCGGTCAGGTTGGTCGGTCGCCTTCCACATGGTCTCCGGCGCACGTTGCAGCGGCTTTGCCGGGACGTGTCCTCGTCGTTCGCACGGTGGGCGGACACGATCGAGGGCACCTTGGCGCCGGACGACCGGCGAGCGCCCCGCGAGGTACGCGTGGTCGAAGTCCTGCACGAGACAGCCGACGCGGTCACGCTGACCCTAGAAGATGTGTCCGGAGCACCGTTCGAGTTCCGGCCGGGCCAATTCTTCACCCTGATCGTCCAGATTGACGGCCGGAGCGTACGGCGCCCGTACTCAGCGTCCTCCGTACCGAGAACGGCCCGACTCACGCTGACAATCAAGCGCATAGCGGGCGGCCGGTGTTCAGTCTACCTCAACGACACCGCGAGGGCCGACGACAGGCTGCGGCTGCTCGGCCCGTCCGGCAGCTTCGGCGTCGAGGACCCGGCTACGGCCGGACCCGAACTCGTGCTGATCGCCGGCGGTAGCGGCATCACCCCACTGATGAGCATCATTCGGGCCGTACTCGCCGCGAACGCGGAAAGTCGGCTGACCCTGCTTTACGGCAACCGTTCCGAATCTGACATCATTTTCGCTGGTGCTCTGGCGGCCCTTCGCGACGAGCACCCTGACCGCCTTGTGGTTCGCCACGTGCTCGAACACCCGCCTGTGGTGTGGACGGGCGGCACCGGGCTGCTGGATCTGGACACCCTGCGTCGGGAACTGACCGCGCTGGCACCCTCGGAAGACTCGCACTTTTTCACCTGCGGTCCCGAGCCGATGCTCAACGGCGTTCGTGAGACGCTCGCCGCCTTCGGCGTGACACCGGATCGCATGCACAAGGAACGCTTTGCCCCAGCTCCGCGCACGGTCACCACCGTCGGCGCCCGCCAAAGTATGACGGTCGAACGAGGGCGCGAGCATCTCGGCACGGTCGACGTCGCTCCCGGCCGATCGCTACTCGAAGCGGGCCTGGCCAACGACCTGCCGATGCCGTACTCCTGCACCGTTGGGACCTGCGCCGAATGTCGGGTGAAACTTGTCAGGGGTGACGTCGACATGGCCGAACCGAACTGCCTTACCTCCGAGGAACGAGCCGAAGGTTATGTGCTCGCCTGCATGTCTCGCCCGCTCTCACCCACTACGGTCGACATCAGCGTCGCTGCGTCCACAGGCCGGCCCGTTACGTCATCACAGAGGGATGCATGTGTCAACGGCGGTTGAATCTGGGTTCTGGCACGCTTTCCGTGATGGACCCCGATGTCTGGCCGCTCGTCGTCTGTTGATCATGCTGCGGGTGCGCTGATCTTGATCTGGTTCGGGCTCTGTGGCCGCATTTGGCTTCGCTGCAGGTGAAGGCGGTGTCGGCAACGGACGAAGTCATTCGGATCGTCGCTGAGACCGTCACACCAACGGCCGTATGTTCGGGCTGCGGAACGGTGTCCGGCAGGGTGCACAGCCGCTACGAGCGACAACTTTCCGACACTGCCTCGTCCGGCCGTGAGGTGCAGAACAGGCTGCGGATCCGCCGCCTGTTCTGCGACGACTCTGCTTGCGCGAAGAAGACGTTTGCCGAGCAACTGCCCGAACTGGCCGGCCGCTACGCCCGCCGCACCACGATCTTGCAGCAGGTGCTGTCCGCGGTTGCGTTGGCTCTGGACGGCCGCGCCGGAGCGCGGTTGACCCGGCATCTGGCCGCGTCGGTCAGCCGGATGACGCTGCTGCGCCTGGTCCGCGGCCTACAGGACCCGGAGCAGCGCACACCCCGGGTGCTCGGAGTCGACGACTTCGCGCTCCGCCGCGGCCACCACTACGGCACGATCTCATCAACGTCGAGACCAGGCGCCCCATCGACGTCCTGACCGACCGCACCGCCACCACCCTCGCAGACTGGCTCCGCGAACACCCCGGAGTGGAGATCATCTGCCGGGACCGGGCCGGCGCCTACGCCGAAGGTGCTCCCGCCGGTGCACCGGATGCACTGCAGGTCGCCGACCGACGGCACATCTGGAACAACCTGGCTGACGCGGTCGAACGCACCGTCGCTCAGCACCGCCAGACCCTGCCGCCGCATTGGTCCCAGGCGCCGGAGCGAGCCGGAGTTCTCACGATGACAGGCAGATCAAGCCAGAAGGCCGCACACCAGACGACGGGTCCGACATGCCTGCGCAACGGACAGATCGGTGGGCAGTGCGAGCTCGCGAACGACACGCTGCCGTGCATGCCCTGCTCAACGACGGACTCGGAATCAAGGAAATCTGCCGGCGACTGGAGCTCGCGCGCGGCACCGTCCGCCGGTTCGCCCGAGCGGCCACGGTCGAGGAACTGCTCACCCGCAACGGCACCGGCCGACGCCGCAGCCTCCTCGAGGAGTTCAAGCCCTACCTGCACGAACGCTGGAACGCCGGATGCACCAACGCCACCACGCTGTTCACCGAGATCACCGCACGCGGCTACCAAGGCGGACCGACCCTCGTCCGCGACTACCTGCACCAGTTCCGCACAGTCACCCGCATCCCGCAGCCACCGCGCAAGCCGCCGTCGGTCCGCCGCGTCGCCGGCTGGATCATGACCAAGCCGGCCAACCTCGACCCGGCCGACCAGACACGCCTGGACGCCATCCTCGCGGCCAGCCCCTCCCTTACAGCCTTGGCGGGCTACGTCCGCGGGTTCGCCCGCATGATGTGTTCACGACACGGGCAGCACCTCGAGCAGTGGATGAGCGCTGTCGAGGCCGACGACCTTCCAGCGCTGCGGTCGTTCGTCAAGGGACTGCGTCGCGACCAAGACGCGGTGACTGCAGGACTCACCCTGCCCTGGAACGGCGTAGTCGTCGAAGGACAGGTCAACCGGATCAAGATGCTCAAGCGGCAGATGTTCGGTCGCGCCAAGCCCGATTTGCTCCGCAAGCGCGTCCTCCTCGCCCACTAGCCGATCACGGAAAACGTGCCAGAACCAGCTTTCACGCGTCGTCGACAACACCGAGGACTGCGGCCGCGGACGGCACCGAGCGCGCTGCGGCGAAGGCCAGCCGGGCGGCCCGGCAGAGGCCGTGCACCTCCGGGCGCAGCGGACGTTCGGGTGGTGTCGCGTGCGCGTGACACCACCCGGCGCCTCTCGGGAACTTCGCGGGGTTCTTGTACGACTGCTGATACGGAAGCCCAACGACCGGAAGGTGCCACCATGGAACGCAGGAACTTTCTCCGGCTCTCCGCCGCATCGACGGGAGCCGCAGCACTCACGACGTTCGGCGCCGCCGGCCCAGGTTTCGCTGCTCAGCGCAGATCAGGACCCCTACGGGTACAGATTCTGATGTTCGACGGCGTCGAGGAACAGGACGTCGTCGGTCCCATCGCCGTGCTCGGCCACGCCGGTCACCAGGGCGGTCAGGTCCAGGTCACGCCAGCCAGGTTCGGCGGCCCCGGCGAAGTCGCCGGCACGTTCGGCACGAAGTTCGCCGTGTCCGCGACGTGGGACCCCGAAGCCGCCGACCTCCTCATCGTCCCGGGCGGCGGCTACGCCATGAAGGATGGCCCCGGCGTCAACGCCGTGATCAAGAACAAAGCCCTTCTGCGCGGCTTGAGTCAGGCACGCCGAACCGGCGTCCTGATCGCCGGGGTCTGCACCGGCGTCATGGTGCTCGCCGCCGCGGGCCTGACCAAGGGCCGCCCTTGCACCACTCACCACCTCGCCAAGGCGGACCTGGCCGCCCAAGGAGCCCAGGTGATCGACGCTCGCGTCGTCGACGACGGCGACCTGATCACTGCAGGCGGCGTCACGTCCGGACTCGACCTCGCACTGTGGCTGGTCACCCGCGAGCTCGGTGCCACAGTCGCCATCGGCGTGGAATCGGTGCTGGAGTACGAGCAGCGCGGCGCCGTGTGGCGCCGCTCGTGATCCTCGAGCGAGCCCGATGACGATCGCCGGTGCCGGTTGGCGGGCGTGCACGCACCACCGCTGCGCCATGGTGCGGAACGCATCCTGACCGCGGCCGACGTCGCCGGCGAACACCGCGCTCTCAATCCGGAACGGGGAAACCTTGCGCCGTCAAGGCCGTGTGAGCCGCTTCCTCGTCCTGTCGGGCGGTTCCACCGGAGATTCCGAGCCCACCCACGCACACGCCGTCGTCGAACAGCGGGAACCGCCACCCACGGCCATCAACCGCGGGTGGTGGGCCAGCGGCGCCACGTGCGGGTCGGCGACGGGGGAGTTCCAGGTGTGCGTGGCGAGCCGGAACGAGGCCGCGGTCCACGCTTTGTCGATCGCGACCTCGGCGGCGAGGAACGGGGTCCCGTCTGTGCGTTCGAAGGCCACGAGGTGGCCCCCGGCGTCGGTGACCGCAGTGGCGACGCCGAAACCGGCGACGGTGGCTTCATTGCGCACGGCCGCGATCAGCGCAACGGCCGCGGCGCGGCTGATCGACGGCGCGTTGTGCGTCCTCGGCCCGCTCATCGCAGCCCGGACTTCGGCGGGGGGACGACCATGGTGACCTTGATCCGGTCGACGATCACGAGGCTCTTCACCTTCGGATCGAACTTGTTTCGCCAGCGGTCGCTCTGGTAGACGCACGTGCACAGCACTGCGGGGCTCCGGCGGGGATACGGCGAGTTCAATCGGTCGATGCAACACCGGTTGTTTGTAATGAGTGTAGCTACTCGGCGAAGACTTCGGCCGGGGTTCGCCAACCGGGAAATCAACCGGGAGCCGGTGAGAGATCTGCTCCGGGCTCCACCCCGTCGCCCACCGCCGATCTTGCCGATGTGGCTTGTTCAGCCCCTTCCACACAGGTGCCTCAGGCCCGGCGACGACCGTGCCATCGGGCCGGCGGACAGCACCGGCCAGCCGTTCCTGCACGTACTCGCGCAGCCTGTCGTCGGCCGCGAGCTTCGCGGTCTTCGGGCGTTTCGCTGCCTGCTGCGCTTTCCACTGTGCGACCACGGCACGGTAGACCTGCTTCCCGCTCCTGGTCGCCGCATTGCGGCGCAGTTCGCGGGAGATCGTTCCCGGGTCGCGGCCGATGCGGCGGGCAATCTCACGCACCCCGTGCTCCTGGGCACGCAGCAGCGCGATCTCCTCACGCTCGGCGAACGACAGGTACCGGCCCGCGGGCTCGTCCAGACTGATCGGCGCCATGCCCCCAGCGTGACGGAACCAGCGGACCCCGACCGGCCACGACACCCCCACAACCTCCGCCGCCTCAGCCGTCGTTGCTCCCAACGCGACCTGCCGCCAAAAATCACGCTACACCGCCCGAGACGGCTCCGGCCGGCCCGGCGAACGCATCGGTGCCCGCAACGCCCGATCCGCCGCCCACTGCCGTCGCACACCCACCGACGCCCCCGACAACTGCTTCCTACCGCGCCCCACCGCACACCTCCACGATCAAGGTGTTGCGACCATCAGTTGAATCCGCCCACTGGACCGATCGGCGCGATCCGGACGAGACTACGCGCCTTTACGAATCGCTGGGCCGGGCCAAGCTCATCGAGCGCAGCGGCACTCTGCCCATCCCCGGACTGGTGCCGCCCAACCTCGCGTGGACCCGGCAGCACCAGTCCGACGTCTGGCGCCGCGGCCGGCATGCGCTGCAGCCCAAGGACTACGTGGCGTTCCGCCTGACCGGCGACGTAGGCACCGATCCGGCCGGACCGACCCGCGGCGTCCTCAACGACTGGCGCCACGAGGACTGGAGCAGCACGACCTGCGCGGGCTGTTCAGCGCCAGCAGGTCCGGCCTGCTCCCCCGCGACGCCGAGTTCACCTCGCCATGGTAGCCCTGGTCGGGCGTCGCGATCGCGACGCGTGTGGGTTCTGAGCGTACGCGACGTCAAACTCGGCGCCAGCGTGTTCGCTGCGTTCGTCGCGTTCGAACTGGTGCCACTGAGTTGAATTCGCTCACCCAAGGCAGAAATCTAAAAGGACAGTCCCCCGCGCGACCTGCATTCTCAAGGCAACGCGTTCGACCACAGACGGATGCAGCTGCACCTGCGGCCGCCGCGCGATCGAACGAGCCTTGGACCAGTCTTTGTCTCCTGCCGGTGGCCGATCCGCTGGGACAGAAACGGAACATGCGATCATGCCCTGGCCGCCTGCCAGAACGCGGCAGCCGCGGCGTGCACGTCCTGCGTGGTATGGGCGGCGGACAGCTGGAACCGGATCCGATCCGTTCCGCGCGGCACGATCGGGAACGAGATCGGCACGACGTGCACCCCGGCGGAACGCATCCGGCGAGCACGCGTCGCCGGGTCGGCGACCAGCACCGGCGTGATCGGGTGCCGGCCGGCGAGGACATTCGCATCGGACAATAGATCACGGAACAGAGCGATGTTCGAGGTGAGCTGTGAGCGCGCGGAGTCGGCGGTGGCAGCCAAGGTGAGGGCGCGCAAGTTGCCGGACGTAACAGCGGGCGGAAGGGCGTTGGAGAAGACGTACGGCCGTGCCATGCGCCGCAACAGACGGGCAATTTCGCCGCGAGTGCTGACGTAGCCGCCACCCGCGCCACCGAGTGCCTTGCCGAACGTGCCGGTGAGCACGTCGATCCGCCCGGCGACTCCGAGGTGTTCCGGTGTTCCCTGGCCACGCGCGCCGATGACACCGACGCCATGCGAGTCGTCGACCATGACCAAGGCTCGATACCGGTCGGCGAGGTCGCGAATGTTCTTCAACGGCGCCACCGAGCCGTCCATCGAGAAGACCCCGTCGGTGACGACGAGGATGCGACGTGCTCCGCGAGCACTTTCGAGTTGGTGTTCGAGGTCCTGAGGATCGGCGTGGCGGTAGCGCAGGCGTCGCGCCTTGCACAACCTGATCCCGTCGATGATCGACGCGTGGTTGAGCTCGTCGGAGATCACCACGTCCCGCGGCCCCAGCAGTGCCTCGAACGCACCGCCGTTGGCGTCGAAACACGACGTGAACAGGACCGTCTCCTCGGTGCCGAGGAAGCGGGACACCTCTTCTTCCAGTTCGACGTGCAGATCCTGGGTGCCGCTGATGAACCTGACGCTGGCGGTCCCGAATCCGCGCTCATCGAGCGCGCGGTGAGCCGCAGCAACGACTCGCGGGTCCGCGGCAAGGCCCAGGTAGTCGTTGGAGCTGAAGTTCAGCAGAGTGCGCCCCTGCGACGTCACCTTCGCTCCCTGCGCCGAGTCGAAGACGAAGACTTCCGGTTCGGAATCCATCGATTCTTCTTCGTACACAACGCGCCCTCCGGTCACAGCTCGGCGAGTCGCCGGGGAAACTTTTGGACGGTGTGTTCGGTTCCGTCCCAGCCGGTGCTCCGCAACCACGTCTCGAAGTCCAGGAGGCCGGGGTGCATGGCCCGCAGCGCCGGCAAGTCCCGGTCGCGTCCCACGACGTCGTGGTTCTGGAAGAACTCGAACATCGCCGCGAAGTCGTGCCCGAACTCACCGGTGGTGGCGCGCACAGCATCGAGCGGAACCGGTTCATAGGCCGCGGCCTGCCCGGTGACCCTGGCGAAAGTGGCGGCGATCTCATCGCCGGTCAGGCTGTCGGCGGCTACGGCGAGATCCCGGGCTCCCCAGGCTTGCCAGTGCTCGAAGACGTGCACGGCGAACCAAGCGATGTCGTCGAGGCCGATCAGGGGATATTCACCGCTGCCGAGCGGAATCGCGAAAACCAGCTCCTCGCCGTCGCCGGGGCGGGCTTTCCGCCGCGGTGCGAGGCGCAGCTGGAAGTTCTCGAAATAGGGAGCGGTGGTCAGGACCGAGACGTGATGAGTAAACCAGCCGTCAGAGTCCTTGCGCATCATCTCATCCGCGCGCCGCAGGCCGATGTGTGCCGCGACCGAACCTTTGCTGTCGTAGTGAGGGACCGGAATGCGACCACCGGTCAGCGAGACCGCGTGGTCCAATGAGGACCAGATGAACCGATCAACCCGGCCGGCGTGGGCCGCCTCGAGCAGCCGCAGTCCCTGGTCGTACTCAGCCTCCACAGAGCCGGACGAGAAGAAGTCGGTGTTGCAGAAGACGCGGTCGGCCGAGTCCATGGCCACACGGACGGAAGCATCGTCGCCGACATCGCCTTGGACGAGCCGGACCCGGCCGTCTCCCGCAGCGAGCAGCGCTTCGGCGTTGCGGGACGACGGGTCACGAGTCAAGACGCGAACGGTGTCGTTCGTGGCCGCGAGCAAGCGGGCCACGACCCGGCTGCCCATCGCCCCGGTTCCGCCGATGACAAGGACGTCACTCACGGAAAGCTCCTTCTTGCTGTTGTCGTGCGGTGTGCCGCAGCACGTGTGCGGCGACCTGCTGGTGGGTGGTCAGCCAGATCCGGGTTCCGATTTCTCTCACCGATTCGAGAAGTTGCCCGACCGCGGCTGCCATGGCGGGGCGGCCGCCGACGTGGGCGTGCACGGTCAGGTTGAGCAGTTGCGGCCGCCGGTCCGCGAGCAGGCACTGGAGCAGGTCTTCGTGCAGGGCGCGGTAGGTGGCCGGTCCCCCGGGCGCGCGCACGTCACTGATGTCGCTGTGCATGATGGCCACCACCGGTCCGGCCGGCGTGGGCAGCGCGTAGGGCAGGTCGGCATCGTTGAAGTCGCCGCACCAGGTGAAGCCCGTCTCGGCCAGCAGGTCCACCGTGTGCGCCGAACCGGTCGCGCGCGGGCTCATCCATCCGACGGGGCGGGTGCCGGTCACGCCCTCGATGAGCTCGCGAGACCTGATGATGTTGGCTCGCTCGTCGTCGATGCCGAGGTACGCGGGCAGCACGTCCTGCGCGTAGGAGTGTGCTGCGATGTCGTGCCCGGCGTCGCTCACCGCCCGCAGTACGCCGGGGAACCGTTCCGCGACCAAGCCGTTGATGCCGAACGTGGCTCGCATCTGTTGTGCCCGCAGGATGTCCAGCAGGCGCCACACGCCGGTGGTGACGCCGTACCGCGCCCAGGACACGCTGTGCGCGTCCTGGGCGCCGGGCAGCGGCCACGCACCGACCATCGGCGCGTAGACCGGCCAGTGGCCGTCGGACCACAGCTCGACGGCGACGGTGATGATGACGGCGACCTGTTCGCCGTGCGGCCACGCGAACGAGGGTGAGGGTGCGGGTGCGGGTGCGGTCATGGCCATCCGATCACAGATACAGGGATTTGGGCTGCTGGTAGCCGGCCAGCCCTTCCGGGCCGAGTTCGCGGCCGATGCCGCTGGCCTTGACGCCGCCGAAAGGCGCGACGGGATCGGACATGTAGTGGTTGATCCCGATCGACCCGGTGTTGATCCGGCGGGCAACCTCGAGGCCGTGTTCCGTGTCACGGGTCCAGACGGAGCCAGCGAGCCCGTAGGCGGAGTCGTTCGCCAGCCTAACCGCGTCGTCCTCGTCCTCGTAGGGAATGACCACGAGGACGGGGCCGAAGATCTCTTCCTGCGCGATGACCTGACCGTTGTCGACGTCGGCGAACACCGTCGGCTCGACGAACCACCCCCGGTCCAGGTGCGCCGGGCGGCCACCGCCCGCGGTCAGTCGCGATCCTTCGGCTTTACCGCGGGCGATGTAGTTCTCGACGCGTTTCCGTTGCGTCGCGGTCGCGAGCGGACCGATCTGTGTACCGGGATCGAGTGGGTCCCCCACGGTCAGCGACGCGGCGAGCGAGGACATGGCGTCCACGACCTCGCCATATCGGCTGCGCGGAGCGAGGATGCGCGTGCTGGCGAAGCACGCTTGCCCGTTGTTCATCAGCGTCGCGGCGAACAACTCCTGCCGCATCGTCTCGGTGTCCAGCTCAGCGTCCTCGAGCACGATCGCCGCGGACTTGCCTCCGAGCTCCAAGCTGACCGGGCGGAGCAGACGTCCGCAGGTCTCGGCGATGGACCGGCCCGCCGCAGTCGATCCGGTGAAAGCCACCTTGTCGACGCCGGCATGGGCGACCAAGTAGGCACCGACCTCCCGGTCGGCCGGGACGACGTTGACGACGCCGTCCGGCAGGCCGGCTTCCGCCACCGCCTCAGAGAACAGGATCGCGTCCATCGCGGTCTCCGGCGACGGCTTGAGCACGACTGTGCAGCCCGCGGCGAGGGCAGGCGCGTACTTTCCGGACGCCAGCGTCTGCGGGGCGTTCCAGGGCGCGATCGCCGCGACTACGCCAATCGGTTCGCGTCGCACCAGGACCGGGCGCCCAAGCAGGCCGTCGCGGTGTTCCTCGGGCGAGGAGCCGCTGATCAGGTCCGCGTAGTAACGCAGCAGCAAGCTGGGCACGGCGCCCTCGAGCATCTGGGCGAGGGACGTCGGCATGCCGTTCTCGCTGCTGACCACTCGGGTGATCTCTTCGCGCCGTGCGTCGAGCGCTGCGGCCAGCCGCCGCATCGCCTCGGCTCGTGCGTCGGGCGTCCAAGTGCGCCAGCCGCCGGGGTCGTCGAACGCGCGGCGCGCCGCCGCGACGGCGGCATCGATGTCCGCGTGCGCGCCCGCCGGCGCCGTGCCGAGCACTTCTTCCGTGGTCGCGTTGATGATGGTAAGCCGCTCGGACGAGGTGGGCGCCGCCCACTCGCCACCGATGTAGAACCGGTCGTGATCGCTGTGCATGGCTTCATGATCGTCCCTGTCGCCGCGCGGCAATATTGGCTCATCGGACATTGAAGGTAATATTCGGGCCATGTCGCATCTGGTCGCCGTGCTGGCGTTGGAAGGTGTCAAGCCGTTCGATCTGGGGATCCCGGCTCAGGTGTTCGGACCGGGCGTCAACGCCGCCGGCAAACCGCTCTACGAGGTGGTGACCTGTTCACTGGGTGGCCGCCCGGTGACCACCAACCAGGACTTCGCCGTCACCGTCTCGCGCGACCAAGCGGTGCTGGCTACCGCGGACACCGTGGTGATCCCGCCCCAGGATTACACGCGCGGCATCCCGATACCGAGCGCGCTCGACGCCGAGCTAGCCGACGCACTGGCCGGAATCGCTCCCTCCGCGCGGATCGTCAGTCTGTGCACATCGGCGTTCGTTCTGGCCGTGGCCGGGCTGCTCGACGGGCAACGCGCGACCACGCACTGGGGGATGTGTGGGGAGCTCGCACGGCGGTTCCCGGGGATCGAGGTCGACGAGAACGTCCTGTTCGTCGACAATGGACGAGTGCTAACTTCCGCGGGGGCGGCAGCGGGGATCGATCTGTGTCTGCACCTCGTTCGCCAGGACCACGGTGCGGCAATAGCCAACGCGACCGCGCGCAGGTGCGTAGTCGCGCCCTGGCGGGAAGGCGGACAGGCGCAGTTCATCGAACAGCCGGTGCCGGCCGAGACCGACCTGTCGACTTCGGCCACCCGGTCGTGGGCTCTGGGGCGACTGTCCGAACCGCTGACGCTGACCGACCTGGCGCAACACGCGAACATGAGCGTGCGGACCTTCACCCGCCGGTTCCGGTCCGAAGTCGGCCAGAGCCCGCACGAGTGGGTCATCCAGCATCGGTTGAACCACGCTCGCGACCTTTTGGAGACCTCGGAACTCCCGATCGGCGACGTGGCCAACGCCGCAGGATTCGCTGACCCCGTGCTGCTGCGCAAGCACCTGCGAAACTCCGTAGGACTGACCCCGAACGCGTACCGCAAGGTGTATTCCACTACCCGGCCTGAGGATCGGTCTGTCAAGCCCCGGGTTTGATGGAGACTGAATTAGCTGGTTTCCAGGGTTGCGGTGACCGGCTGGGTCATCGCCTACTGTCGGCGGGTCACAGTGAGGATGGCCGACACCCGGAGGCATGCGATGACCGCACAGCCTGCGCACGAGGATGCCACGACGTCTGCGCCACGGTGCTGGTGTTGCCGCGCCGAACGACGCGATGACGAACTGGTCCATCTCGGCAACCACCCCGAGGTCGCGGTCTGTGTGGGCTGCGCCCGGTGGCTCCATCGGCGCGCCACTCAGCTCGAGGACGCCCAGCACCCCACGATCGCGAGCCGGTGGCGGTCGATCGTCCACTCCGCCCGCACCTACGTCATCGACAAGGGCTGGCATCAGCGCAGAGTCCTGGGTGTGCTGCTGCGCCGAATCGACCGCCATCTGCCCTAACCGACCGAAGCCCTCGTCGGTCTCACCGCTGCCGGAGTCCTGAAGGAACTGGGCGTCGTGCCGGGCGCGGTGGGCGTCAGCGCGGCCGGCGCGGACCGATCGTGCTGACGTTGCGGAGTGCCGCCAGTTCGCCGCGCAGTGCGTGAGCCTCAAGGCTGAGGCGCTGGATCTCCGCAGTGGCCAGTGCGAGGTGTTCGCTCAGTTCGCGATTGTGGTGCCGCAAGCGCGCGTTCTGCTGCGCGAGACCGTCCGCGGTGCTACTGCCGTCCGTCCGGCGGAGGTCGTGGTGCGTCGTCGAGGAGTCCTTCATCTGCGCGACAATCTCCGGGAAGTTGCGGCGGAAGGTCGTGTTGGCCAGACCGACCCGCTGCGCGAGCGCGAGGACGGTCGGCGGTCAGGTGGTCTCGACGTCGCGTGCAAAGCGGCCAGCGCCGCGCGGACATCCTCGACGGTGGGCAGGCCGGTATGGCGGGTCATGAGGTCTCCACGGTGTGTCGTTCGAGGTATGCGGAGATGCGGTCGCGGCGCTCGGCCAGGCGGTGCCGTAGCAGCGGCGGCAGCGAGCTTGGCGGCTGTAGTTCGTGCGTCAGGTGAGCGGCCTCGCGGCGCAGCGCGGCGACGTTGGCGCTGGTGAGCGCGACGTTGGGGCAGTCGAGTGGGCGGCATGCAGTCAGCTCGGGTGCCGCCGGTCGCGCGCGGTCGGCTAGGCACAGTGCGGTGTGGGGGTTGAACACGCAGGTGACGTACTCGCCGGGGTAGATCGCCGGGTCGTCGCGGCGCAGGATCCGCCGCAGGCGCACCGGGTCGGTCACCACCGTCCCGGCGAACCTGCCGAGACGCCACCCGGCCTCGGCGGCGGCCGGGCCGGTCAGGTCCGGGTGGTCGTGATCGGTGGCCAGGTTCAGCAGCACCTCGCCGCGGGCGAGGGCCTGCTCGGCTCAACCTCGGCGCGGAAACCGGAGTCCGAGGTGCCGGCGTAGCCCTCAAACATGTGGATGCTCAAGTGCCGGTACTGGATGGCACCGGCAATCGAGCCGCCCAGGCGCCGGGCGATGAACCAGGCCAGCGTGCAGCGGAACTGCGCGGTGCGCAGCCGCAACGGCCGGCCGTCGACGTCCGGGATGGCGTCGCCGCTGTCGTGGGCCCGGCAGTAGCCGTTGATCCAGGCGACGAAGTCCCGCATCTGCGTGTTGGTGGTGGCGCCGCTCGGGACCTTCCCGCTCGCGGCACGCGCCTCGGGCGAGTGCGGCGCCCTGGTGACGTCGAGCGTGGCGAAGAGCAGGTCATCGGACCGGCCGGGCTGTAGCTGTTCGAGAACCTCCACAGCGCGGGTGTCCGAGCGACCATGAAGGGACGGTCGCCGACCTAAACGACCGGGGGATCTGCGCGATCGGCTCAAACGTAAGCCATGTGCATCGCTTTCAGCGCTTCACCACGCTCGGCACCCTCGTGACGTCGACCGCGTGGGCCGTGTGCCGCGGCGGGTGTCGCGTCGTTGTCGTGTCGGTCAGGCTGCGGGAGTGCAGGTCCAGGTCATCTCGACGGTGGTGCCGGCCGGGCTGGTGGTGAAGGTGGCCTCGTCGGCCAGGGTGTGGATCAGGGGCAGTCCCCGCCCGTGCAGCAGCCCCGGCACCGGCGCCGGGGTCCACTGGCCGTGGTCGGTGACGGTGACGGTGACCCGGCCGTCGTGGTGGCGGGCGTGCAGGTCCAGGGGACCGGGCTGGGCGTGGTAGGCGTGCGCGGCGACGTTGGCCAGCGCTTCATACACCGCGAGCACCAAATCCTGGACACGGCTCACCGCCAGCCCGGTCCGCCCGGCCCATTCGCCGACCTGGCGGCGCAGACCGTCCAGTCGTTGCGGGGTCGCCGCGACGCTGCGGCAGTGCAGGTCCTCGACAGCGTCGGCCCCGCTACTGCTGGAGGCTTCACCGGTGCCGGCGTCGTCGGGTTCGTTTCCGGTGGTCATCGGCCTGCTCCGGCCGTCGCCGTCCTGGCCGGCCTCACCGGGCGCTTCCGGAGCGTCCAGGTCATCGTGGTGGGTGTCGGGGCCGGGCGGTGGGAGGGCCGCGGCGAGGGTGTCGAACACCGCGACCAGCTGCTGCACGCCGGTGACGGTGATCGGGCGGGCGGCCACCGGGCTCGCCACGACCCGCACGGTGGTGTCCTGCCCGCCGCGCTGCTCGGCGTCCACCAGGACCGCAAGCCCGGCGGAGGCGAAGAACGTCACCCCGGTCAGGTCCAGGACCAGCACGGCCGGAGCCTGTGCCAGTGCCTCGGCCACCGCCTCACCCAGCTGGGCTGCGGTAGACAGGTCCACCTCGCCGCCGATCGAGAGGACCAGCGCGTCGGCGACGCGGCGGCGGGACACCGACACGGTCGCCGCCGGGGCGGCGGGGAAGCCGCCGGCCTCGGATTCGGGGAACGTCACCGGCCCATCATGCCCGTCCGGCCGCAGTGCAGTCAGCCCCGGTCAGGGAGCGGTCAGCAGGCGGACGCCGGGATGGACCTGGGCCGCCGGCGGCTCGGGGCGCGCTGGTGCCGGCCGCGTAGCGGATCAGGCAGGCGGCCAGCAGTCACCATGTGCTGTCCAGCTCGACGTCGATCGCCAGGTCATGGCCGATCGCGTCACAGCTGGTGCGGCTGTCCTGGGCAGAACAGGAACGTCGTCGCCGACACGCCTCACGCGACTTGGCCCAGCTCACCGACCGCAGCGGCATCCTGATGGGCATCGTGATTGACCGCCCACCGCCGTGCGTTCGATCAGCTGGTGTCGCGGCGCTGCCAGCTCGGCGGGCAAGAAATCCGTGACGACGGCGGCTTTCTGGTGCACTCCTCTCCGACGGCGGACCCGGCCGGGCAGGGGCCGCGGCGGCCGCCGAGCGAGAGGCCTCGGCTACGCCGACACGATCCCGGAAACCGACCAGCCGGCCAAGGCGATCGAGTGGGAGGTTCACGCCCTGCGCGCCACCGCCCGCTGAGCCTTCAGGTCCAGGGCGGCGGGGTAACCGGGACGACGACCCGGGAGACCGCCAGATCGATCGTCCGGTGTGACGACCGCATCTTCGTCGCGGTCGCCGGGTCGTCGCCGGTGCCGAGGTTGCGCTCCCAGCGGGGGTGCGACCCACCGGCGATGATCAGCCGGATCCGGTTGCCGGCCGCGAACCGGTGGGCGACGGGGTCGAGCTCCACGCGAACCACACCCGGCGGCGTCGAGGGGTCGAGTCGGACGAACCCGTCGCTGACGTTGCGGGAGCGGCCCTGGATATCTACGTCGGACAGTCGGACGAACAGGTCCGCGAAGGGGTTGTCGCAGCAGTGTCCCAGCTCGACGACCGGGCTGCCGAGGTTCTCGAGCTCGGTGGTCAACGGATCCGAGGTGAAGGCCAGCACGTCGGAACGCGAGGCGAGCGCGCTGTCATCGGTGTAGCCCGCGGTCACTCCCGGCGAAACCTGCGTGACGAAAGCGCCGCCGTAGGTGGGGGTCGGGTCGGCGGGGTCGTAGGTGAACTCGGCCGTCGCGCCCACGTCGGCCGGCTGAGCGGCCAAGAGCCCGCCGGAGCGGGGATGGAGGATCTGCTCGGCCGTGGCCGGCGGCCAGGCGGGGAGATCGCGCCAACTCTGGTCCGGACCGCTGACGAACACCTTGACCGGCTCGCCGCGGCGGCGGCCGCCGGATCCGGCCAGGTGCTCGTCGAACCAGGCGAGGGCGTCGGGGAGCAGCACCCGGGTGCCCGCGGTGCCGCCCTGAGCGTGCGTCCACGGCCCCATGGTGAGCCCGGTATCGACGCCCCGGGCGGCCAGCCGCGCGTACGCCGCCAGCGTCTGGTGAAGGAAGACGTCTTGCCAGCCGCCCTGGAGCAACACGGGGACGCGTACCCGGTCCAGCGCTTCGGTCAGGTCAGCGCGCTGCCACCAGGGGTCGCCCGGGTCCCGGCTGATCCACTCGCGGTACCAGGGCGCCTGCCCGCCCATCACCTCCGCCGCGGCGT
The DNA here is from genome assembly GCA_049998055.1 of Amycolatopsis sp. cmx-4-37. Taxonomy (GTDB): domain Bacteria; phylum Actinomycetota; class Actinomycetes; order Mycobacteriales; family Pseudonocardiaceae; genus Amycolatopsis. Next base: position 48,147 of record JAEBEK010000027.1, read on the forward strand.
CGGCCAGCGGAAGTGCGGCCAGGGCCTTCCTGATCCGGCGCCGGGCGGACAGCACCGCAGCCATGCGCGGCAGGATCGGCTTCTCCTGCTTGGTCGTGACGAACGACCACTCGAACATCGTGCTCAGCAGGAACGCCCCGCCCGGGTGCACGGAGGCGCCCAGGTTGTGTGGCGCGCACGCGATCACCGCGGTGACCAGCTCGGGTGGCGGCTCCATCAGCAGCGCCCACTGGGTGAACCCCAGGTACGAATAGCCGTGGGTGGCGAAGCGCCCGTCGAACCACGGCTGCACACGCAGCCACGCGACGATGTCGGCCGCGTCCTCGACCTCCCGCATGAACGGTTCGAAGGTCCCGCCCGAGCCGAACGTGCCCCGGCACCGGACCAGCACGACCCGATAACCGCGGCAGGCGAACATTCCGCCGGTCATGGCCGCGCCGTAGAGGTTCCAGCCGTACGGCGAGGTGACGAGGATGGTTCCCGACGCCGGTCCCGCCGGCTCGAAGAGGTCCGCGACCAACTCGACGTCGTCCCGCATCGGGATCCGCAAGTCGCGGGTCACGGCGTAGCCGTTCGTCGCGTCGGGCAGCTTGGCGTACTTAGTCCATGTCCAGTCGGCGAACCGTTGCCAGGATGTCCGATACACGGCTCCCAGAGTCTCGACTTTCCTCATCATGACAGCAATCTAGCACGAACTTTCACTATCTACTGAAAGTACGTGTAGTTGCCGTACGCTGACGAGGTGACCGAAGGGAGTGGCGTGAGCGACAAGGACGAGGTCAGCGGGTTCGTCGAGCGCTTCGCCGCCACCCTCACCGATAGCGGCTTCCCGCGGCTGGCCGCCCGCGTCTTCGCGAGGCTCCTGGTCAGCGAGAACGGGCGGATGACCGCGGCCGAACTCGCGGACGCGCTGCAGGCCAGCACCGGCGGGGTCTCCGGCGCCGTCCGCTACCTCGTCCAGGTCCGCCTCATCCGCACCGAGCGGGACCCGGGGTCGCGCCGCCACGCCTACGTCGTCGACAGCTCGTGGTACGAGTCCACGGTCAGCACGAACCCGTTCCTCGAACGAGGCGAGGCCGACCTCCGCGAAGGGATCGCACTGCTCGGCGACTCACCGGCGGCCGACCGGCTCAACGAGACGCTCGAACTCATCCACTTCCTGAGGGACGAGACGCGCGCGATGATGCGCCGCTGGCATGAGCGCAAGGCGGCACCGAAAACAGAGCGAACCGCAGATCCAGCCCGACATCAGGTGGACGAAGCCGTGGCGTTGCCCCGGCTCTCCGGACCCTCGCGTGTGGAGTGTCAGGGGGGTTCTGCCGGGCGCGCTGAGGATGCGGGCAGTCGGCGGGCGACCCGCCCGCAGCGCCACCGCACGCCCCAGACGGGAGTGTTCTAAGATCGATGTTTTTAGCCAGACACGCCGGGCCGAAGTCCGGCGGGGTGGGCACTGTGAGTGATTCCCGATGATGTTGTCAAGCCGCGGTAGCGGCGGGTTGGGGTCGATATTGCGTGTTGTCGCGCAGCGTGGCCCATAGGACGTTGAGTCGTCGGCGCGAGCGCGATGACGGCCTGGGTGTGGCGTTTCCCCTCGGCCCGCTTGCGGTCGTAGTAGGTCTTGGATGCCGGGCACCAACGGATGCTGGCCAGTGCGGAAAGGTAGAAGGCACGGAGCAGCCGGCGGTCGTAGTGGTGGGGCCGGTGCAGGTGGCCGCTGACGCGTCCAGAGTCGCGGGGTGCGGGAGCGAGCCCGGCGACGCCGGCGAGGCGGTCTGCGGTGCCGAATACGCACATGTCTTCGCCGTTGGAGGCGAGGAATTCGGCGCCGAACAACGGATCAAATTCTGGCAGGCTCAGAATGGTATCGGCATGTGGTGCTGGCGAAATCGGCTCTCGATGAGGGTGTTGATTTCAGCGATTTCCTCGTTTAGTGCGATCACTCCCTTCGCCAGTCTGACGACCATGTCTGCGGCGAGTCGTTGGCCGGGCAGATCGGTGTGTTGCGCCGCGGCGGCTTCGAGCGCGCTGGCTGCGACGGCAGCGGCGTTGCGGACCTTCCGGTTGCGCAGCCAGGTTTCCAGCCGGGACTTCCCGAGCCGGCGCAGTGCGTCCGGTGTCTGGTAGCCCGTCAGCAGGGTGAGCGCGGCCTTGCTGGCGCTGTAATCAAAGGCTCGTTCAAGAGCAGGAAAGTATTCGAGTATCTGTGCGCGTAGTCGGTTGATGGTGCGGGTGCGATCGCAGATCAGGTCGGTGCGGCGGCCGGTCAGGATCTGCAGGTCCACGCTGATCTCATCGCCTCGCCGCAATGGTTGCAGGTCGCGGCCATACGGGCCTGGTCGGCGATGATCGCGGCGGCTTTGGCGTCGGTCTTGCCGTCACCGCGATAGCTACCATCCAGAATGGATTCGCGGCGATGGGCGAGACCCGAGGTGGTTCCCGTGTTCACTGTGGTTCGCTTGATCGAGGAGGAGCCCGACTCTGCCCCTGCGGTCTCGCCGCGCCTACGCCGCAGGCTTTCAGCACGGCCTTCCGAGCCGCCGGCTTCACCACCCGGAAGTTCCCCAGCCGCCGGCACGCGGTAGGGACGCACCACTCCCGGCCCACATCCACCAGTTTAGAGCCGGTAAAACATTGAGAGGCTTTACGACATCGGTTCCTCGCGTACTCCTCTCGATCCCGCTCGCCGGACCCGCACCATCTGGCAGTACTGGCACGTCCCGGCTTTGTCAGAGCTGCTCCCAGCTCCCCGGCACCTCCCGGATCAGCCTGCCCTCAGCTCCTGCCGGGCCGCTGCGACGACCCGACGGTGGCGGTCTCTCACCTCCACTCAAACCACAGCGCCTCACGGCGCACGAAACCCGTGATCAACGCCTTCGCCATCACCTTCGGTGACCGCTGGCCGGGAGCCGAAACCTACTGATCAACAACGCCGGAAACACCGATCACGGGACAGACCCCTCAACGGCTACGCGCCCGGTGGCGTCGAACAGGTCATCGCCGGCATCGCGAAGCCAGCTGAACGCCGCGAATTGCCGCCGAAAGATCTTCAGCTGCCCAACCCGGAAGCATTCGGTCGACTGCTCGACAACTACTGGTCGTCCCTCAGTACCGACACCTGGGCCCAAACTGCGCCCCAACGCTGAGGCGGGCCACGAAACGGTGATCACGACGGCTACGTGCCCGCCGAGCTCGTCGACCAGCGCCTGGACGTCGAAGGCCGGGCGGCTTCTCACCGCCCGCGAGTGAGCGCGGCAGAATTGCCCGGCAGCTGATAGAAGTCGACCTGCTTCCCGACGATCATCAGCAGCTGTGACCAGGCCCGGTCTGATTGTTCGGCCCGCGGTCGCTGTTTTGGACGGAACTCACGTGTCCGCCTTGCCGAACAGCGGCCAGGCGAAGATGTCATCGACACGCGCACCGCCGACGGCGCCCGCACCGTCCTCGGCGGTGTCTACCCGGCGTCGTCGTTGGACATGAGCACCGACTACGTCACCAAGCGCGCCGACATCCTGCAGAAGCTCGCCAACGCCTACGTCGAGACCATGCACTGGATCAGCACCCACACGTCCGAAGAGATCGCCGACAAGAAGCCAGCCGACTACTACAAGGGCGTCGGCAAGGCCGCCTACGTCGCCGCGCTGACGGGCGAAAAGGGTATCTACAGCACCGATGACCTGATGCCCGCGGACGGTGCTCAACGTGCTTTCGGCTTTCAACCCGATGTCAAGGATCACACCATCGACCTGGGCAAGACCTACACCAACGACTTCGCGACGAAGGTCAGCCAGACCACTCAAATTGAGCCAGCCGGACCGCGCGTCGTCGATGCCGAGGACCCGCGCTCCGGGGAGTGATGCAGGGCTCCACCCGGACCCGCTTGGCTGGCATCGCCTCGACTGCGACCCGCGGAGTGGTGCATACGCTCAGGACGCTGGCCGCCCGTAGCCTGTCGGAGATGGTCAGCGTGAAGCAGGTTCGCGCGCCGAGGGAGCCTGACCACCAATTCATGAGCAAGTGCCCATGGCCGGCTCAGCGCGAGGGACGGGCGCCGCGGCGGCGGTGAACTGTCCTTGCCAGCTGGCCTGCGCACCGGAGTCGCCGATGCGGTAGATGTCGTAGCAGGCCGCCCCGGCGGCCACGACCGCGAGCACCGCGATCACGACGGTCACCGCCTTCGAGGCAGGGGCGAGGAACGTCCGGCGGGGCGTGGTGACCCGGCTGGTGACGACGGTCCAGCCTGAGTCGTGTTCCTCCGCGGGCGGTGTGGCGGAGAGGCCGCTCGACAGGCTTTCGCGGCGACGCCACCAGATCACCAAAGCCAGCACGGCCACGGGGATCGCCACCCACAACGCGGTGTCGCCGAGTTCGGTGTGCGTGCGAACCAGGGGGCTGGCCGGGACGCGGCGTTCGAGCCATTCGCCCGCGTCCGTCGTGATCGGCACCAGAACCACGACGAGCAGCGACAGCAGGGCGTTCGGTCCGGCCAGCTTGCGGCGTGCCGCGGGCCAGACCGCGCTCAGCACCAGGAGCAGGGCGGCGAGGGGCAGCAGCACGACGATGGCGTGCACGAGGAGAACGTGGGCGGGCAGGCCGTTCAGGGTGGTCATGAAGTCCTTCACAGTGAGGGTGTCAGGAGGCTCGGAGGACGGCGAATGCTTCGTAGTCCGGCGCCCGTGCGCGGACCCAGCGTTGGACGTCGCCGCCGCGGGCGATCGCGGCGGTGGCGTAGACGTCGGCCCACAGCAACGAGGGACCGGAGACCGTCAGGGACCGGATGGCGGTCGGGCGGCCGCCGGTGCGCGGGTCGACGATGTGGGCGCCGCGTGCCGCGGTGCCAGACGTCGCGAGACCACCGGTCCGCAGCTCCCGGACCGAGAGCAGCCGCTTCCGGTCACGAGGGTTTTCGATCCCCACGCGCCAGGCGGTCGCGCCGGGGCGGACCGCCGCCGCGATGTCGCCGCCTGCGTTGAGGTAGTGGTCGTAGGGACCGATCCGGGCCGGTTGCTCGACGGCGTGTTCCACCGCCCAGCCCTTGACCAGCCCGGACGGGTCGAAGCCGCCGGGCAGCCAGGCGTCGAAGCAACCGTCGGTTCGCTCTCGGGCCCGCTCACACAGCAGGACGACCTCGCTCACCCAGGGATGCCACTGCTCCGGGGGCAGCACGTGACGCCGGATACGGCTGATCTGGCTGTCGGGCCGGTAGGTGCTGAACAGTCGGTCGACCGCACGCAGGTGCGTGAACACGGCGGCCACGGCCGGCTCCACGGCCGGGTCAGCGCGGACGCCCTCGCCGCGAATGTGGAGGCTGACCGGCATGCCCATGATCGTGTGGGTCCAGGACCGGCGTTCGGGCGCTGGGGTGGTCACCGGTGCGCCGCGTCGATCGCGGACTGAAGCGACTGCTGGTAGCCCTCGGAGGTGTAGGTGGCGCCGCTGACGGTGTCGACGTGTGCGCTCTGCGCCTGGAGGGTCTCGTCGACGAGGACCGGGACGGCGGCGGAGTTGATGCGGACGTCCCGGCTGCTTTCCTGCGGGACCTGCAGGACCTGGGCCGCCGTGATCCGGCCACCGGCCACGGTGATCTGGACCTGGACGGGGCCGTAGCGGGTGTCCACCGCGTCCCCGGTGTAGGTGCCGTCACCGCCGGACGTACCGGCCGTCGGGGCCGGCGTGGGTGAGGCCGGCGGGGTTGTCGGGCCGCCGAGCGGCCGCTGCGCGCCGATGCGCTGGCTCGGCAACGCTGCCGGGGCCGGGTCTGTGCTGGTGCGGTAGCTGAACAGCAGAACCACGACGGAGATGGTCGCGGCGGCGGTGACGACGATTCTGCGCATGGCGGCTTTCCTTCCCTACCAGCCGAACCGTTCGGAATGGATGTGCGGTCGCGGTACTCCGGCACCGCGGGCGGAGGTGATCACCGCTTCGGTCCAGGCGTCCGGGCCGCAGACATAGACGTCGTGTTCGGCGATGTCGGGCACGAGGTACTGCAGGATCGTCTCGTCGGCAGCCGCTCCGTACTGCGCGGGCAGCCAGGACGCGCGGCCTCGGACCCGCCGCCCCAGCAGGTAGTGCACCAGGATGCCGCGGCGCGCGGCGAGCGCGTCGAGCTCGCGGCGGAGCAGCAGCTGGCCCTCGTTCCGCGCCCGATACAGCAGAACAGCTTCGCCGGGCCGGTAAGGCAGAGCCTCCAGCAGCGCACGCAACGGCGTGATGCCGATCCCCGAGGCGATCATCGTCACCTTGCGTCCACTTCGGACGGACTCGGTGAGCCTGCCGTAGGGGCCCTCGAACAAGACCCGTGTTCCGGCGGGCATGGTCGCCAGCCTTCGGCTGCCGTCGCCGAGGTCCTTCGCCGTGATGCGCAGTCGCGTGCCGTCGGGGGCCGCGGACAAGGAGAACGGGTTGCCGCGCGTCCAGCCGGTGCCGTGCAGGAAGCGCCAAAAGAAGAACTGGCCGGCGGCCACGGGCAGCCGGTCGAGGCGGCGGCCGCGGAGGTGGATCGACACGACTCCACGGGCTTCGGGCACCACCCGCTCGACGACGAGCCGGTGCCGCAGGTTCAGCCACGCTGGCATCCCGAGGCGGAACACCAGGATCGCGGCGGCCGCGGCGGCGTAGGCGCTCCACCAGAACACTGTCGCAACTGTCGAACTCGTGAAGTCGGCGCCCGTCCACAGCTGATGAGGCAGTGCGAGTCCGGTGCCCAGGTAGGCGTAGAGGTGCAGCAAGTGCCAGGACTCGTAGCGCAGCCGGCGGCGCGCGGCCCTGACTGAGGTGACCGCCACCATGACCAGCGCCGCTGTCCCGGCTGTCGCCAGGAGCATGCCCGGGTAGGTGGTGACCAGGTCCCAGGCCTCGGCGACCAGCCCGGAGCGGTCGGTGACGGCGTAGCCCACGGTGATCAGCACGGCGTGGGCGCCCATCAAGGTAATGGACGCGAACCCCGCCAGCCGGTGGCGGCGGGCCAATTCGTCCTGTCCGTAGCTGCGCTCGACCCACGGAATCCGTGTCATCAGCAGAACCTGGAGCAGGAGCAGGTCCGCCGACAGCAACCCCGCCAGGCGACCGGCCGAAGTCAGGAACCCGGAAACAGAGCCCAGGTTCTGGAGGCCACGGCCCGCCACCCACAGGGCGACGACGAACAAGAGACTCAGCCATGCGGTCAGTCCCGAGGCGTCCCGCCACCACGCCCGCGCCGGGTGGGTCCGGCGCGGCACCGGGTACCGGCCCGGCCGGCGGGCCGTGATAGTGGTGGTGGACATCGCGCTCCCGGGTCGGTGATCCTTCCGGCTCCCACCATTCCCGAGCTCGGTTAGTCCTCGGCGTGATCGTGGTGAGAGTTCGGTAAGAGCCGGGCCGTACCGATCGTGAATCCGACCACCGCGCCGCCGCCGGCCCGCGTCTCGGCGAACACCGTGCCGTCATGGGCCAGCGCCACCTCACGCACGATCGCCAGGCCGAGCCCGGAACCGGGCAGGCTCCGCGCGGCGTCGGCGCGGTGGAAGCGGTCGAAGATGTGGTCCGCGTCGGCCTCGTCGATCCCGGGACCGCGGTCTCGTACTTCGATCCGGCCTTCGTGGACCACGACGTCGATCGGTTCGCCGCTGCCACCGTCGAACTTGACCGCGTTTTCCAGAAGGTTCGAAATGGCGCGTTCCAGGCTCTTCGGTCGGCCGCGCACCGTTGTCGCGTCGGCTTCGAGCCGGATGACGCGTCCGGAGCGGCGCCTGACCCGATCGGCGGCTCGTTCGGCGACGGTGGTCAGCTCCACCGGCCTGGCTTCCTCTGCTTCGTGGCGGCGGGTGGCGAGTTCGACGAGTTCGTCGACCAGGTGGGTCAGCTCCCGTGTCTCGCCGTCGACGTCGTCGAGCAGCCGTGCCCGCGCAGTCGGGGTCAGCTCGGCGAAGCGCCGTAGCACGCTGGCGTTGGTGCGCAAGCTGGTCAGCGGGGTTCGCAGCTCGTGCGCGGCGTCCTGGACCAGGCGCTCCTGGTCGTCGCGGGCGTCGGCCAGCCGGGTCAGCATCCGGTCGAACGACGTGGCGAGCCGGCCCACCTCGTCCCGGCCGCCGGCCGTCACCGCCACTTCTGGCAGGCCGTCGCCGCTGACTTGCTCGGTCACCTTCGTGAGACGCACGAGCCGCCGGGTGATCCGGCGGGCGATCAGCCAGCCCGCCACCGCCGCGGCGGCCAGTACGAGCGCGCTGACCATGGCGATGCGGGTCGCGAGCTCGGCGAGCACGTGGCGGGTCTCGTCCACGTCGATGCCGAGCTGGATCGCTCCACGGCCGGCACCCAGCGCGACAGTGATCACCCGGTAGTCGTCCGGTGCCACGGTCCGATCCTCGTAGCGGTCGCGACCCGGGGAACCGGTCGCGGCAAGGGCCCGATCGGCGTCGTCGACGTCGAGCCGGACCGGGCGGCCGCCGATCGGCCGGACCGACCCGTCCGGGGTGATCGACTGAGCCACCATGGGCTGGGACTCGTCGTGGTCGTCGTCGTGCGGGCCGCTGGTGAACGGGTTCGGCGCGAGAATCTGGGTCGCTCCGGCCGCGAGCTCGGCTGAGGTCGTCAGCAGCGATCGGTCGAGTTCCGTGCTGATGCGGGTGGACGCGGTCTGGTAGCTGAACACGCCGACCAGGACCGCGGCCGCGGCACCGACGCCGGCGAAGGCGATCGCCAGCTTGCTCCGGAGGTTCATGTCGATCGCACCGAGTAGCCCACTCCGCGGACGGTGTGGATGAGGTCTGTCGCGCCGGCCTGCTCGAGCTTGCGGCGAAGGTAGCCGATGTAGACGGCGAGGTTCTTGGAGTCCGATCCGAACTCGTAACCCCAGATCCGCTGGTAGATGGTGGCGCGGTCGAGCACGAGCCCCTCGTTGCGCACGAGCAGTTCCAGCAGGTCGAACTCGGTTTTCGACAGGGTGATCTCGGTGTCGCGCCACCACACCCGCCGGGCCCCGGGGTCGACGGCCAGCGCGCCGAGCCGCAGCATCCGCGACGCCGCCGGGCCGGCGTCGGCCGACGTGCGGCGCAACAGTGCGCGCAGGCGGGCCAGTAGTTCGTCCAGCTCGAAGGGCTTCGGCAGGTAGTCGTCGGCCCCGGCGTCCAGACCGGCCACCCGGTCGGGCGTCTCGACCCGTGCGGTGAGCATCAGAATCGGGGTGAGGTCGCTCTCGGCGCGCAGCACGCGGCAGACGCCGAGGCCGTCGACGCCGGGCATCATGACGTCGATGACGAGCACATCGAACTGGGCGCGGCGGGCGGTCGCGAGGGCAGCCACTCCGTCGTCGACCTCGGTGACCTGATACCCCTCGAGCTCGAGTGCCCGGACGAGGGACTCGCGGATCGCGCGGTCGTCATCGGCTAGCAGGACACGGTGCGGCATGCCGCCATCATGCCTGCAGGTAACGGACCCGGCGTGCCAGGCGTGACTGAGCCTGAGGACGATCAGCCGACGGGTACTCACTGAGCTTGCCCCGGTCAGGCGGACAGTTGGGCGTGTGCTGATTCGTAGGCTACCGGACATTGATAGCCACGTGAAGAGTGCAACCTCTCAGTATTATAGAAAGTTGATGTACCGCAGCAATATCAGGCGTGCTTCTCGGTTTGTTTTAGGTTGTGGGTAGGGGTGTATTTCTTCGTTCTTGAATGACCCGAACCAGGATTCCATCGCCGCATGCCGCCGGCGCCCCACTGACTGGTCCCGCGTGTCACCAGCACAGACGCAACCCGAGAACAACTCGGCGGAATGGCCCGGGCCGCCGCGGCTGCCAGCCCAGCGCTGCGCCGAAACCGATTCCGCACCGAACCCGCAGGCCGGCCCGCACGCACCTGACCTTGACGTGGCCCTGCGAAAACACCACACCGGCAGGTGTGCTTCACCAGCCGCAGGGAGATCGCAGACTTTAACCAGCTACCGCTACGACGAATGCGCCGACAATCACCGTGCTTCTCGCTGTCCCCAAATCGAACGGCCCTGTCGCGACCCAAACCGCGGTGCCGGAATTCCGGAATATGCTTCGGTCTGCTGGCCGCATCGCTGCTCAAACCGGCATCAGACAGCAGCCGACGTGGGGGCCGAGAGCCGCCGCACCCGGCTCCTCCGCCGACTCTTGGCCGAGTACCTTCCGGAAAGGCTCACCCGATCGGCGTCGACGGCGGGATGGATTGTGGCCCAGCGCGCGAGGGTTTAGCGCCGCGCCCGGCGACGATGACAAGAACAATGGCTCGCCGTGTCTCACGGGCGGTGTGCAACGTTCAGATCCGCGGGATCGGAATGGAAGGCGCGCCGGTGGCTAACCTGCAACGAATGACCAGCGACATCATCTGAGCACGGCGTCGAGCGCCGGCGGAAAGGTGCGCCCCGGATAAGCGGCCTCGTCGACCCACCTGGAACGGTCCCGGCGTCCGAGGGCGTCGCGATCGAGGTCGGCGGTCCGGGCGGCGACACGGTCATCGTCCGAGGTTGGGAGCGAGCTGGACGCTGATGCCTTCGCCGGGGTGTTGATCACGGCCGCCGTCAAGGCGCACCGACCGTCGTGCTCGACCTGACCGAGGTGACCTACTTCGGTATGGAAGCCGCCGCTACCCCTGCTCGCGCACGTGAGGCGCGCCACCGCACCTGGTCCTCGGCTGAGGTGCCCGTCGGCCGCGGTCGCGCGCAAAGTCGCCATGCTGGGCGTGAGGCAGTCGTGCCGCACGCCGGGAGCAGCTCAGCTGAACGCGTCCCAGCACACTCGCGCCGCACTCCGCCGGCAGGGCGGCGACGAGCGGCGTGTCCAGCGGTGCGATCTGTGCGGCTGCCGGCTACGCCCACCACCTCCGCGACGTCGTGCAGCTTGACGTTCGTGTTCTGCGAGAACTCGACCAACGCGGCGAAGGCGGCCTCGGCTGTGCACGAACGCTGGAGCATGATCATGCCCTTGGCCTGCTCGATGATCGGTTGCGTGGTCAGCGCCTCTCGCATCTACTCTGCATCCACGGCCGGGTTTGAGTTCTTCCACACCGTCACCCGTTAATGTCAGCGCATTCGCGGGCCCCGCACCGCTACCGGGATAGCCCGTCTGGTTCAGGTGGCGATGGCGAACAGCCCGGCGAGCCCGAGCACGTACAAGGTGAGTACGACCAGGGAGTCCAGGCCCATTCGGCCGACGCGTCGGCGTGGCCGGAACAGCAGTCCGGCGGCGTAGACGAGGGTGAGAAGCATGGCCAGGGCGGTCAGGTAGATATCGGTGTTTTGCGCCTGCGGGAGCACGGCTTTGCCGGACAGGAGGGTGGCGGCCAGGAACAGCACGGGCAGGAAGGCGTTGCCACCGAAGATGTCGCTGACCGCCAGCTGGTAGTCGCCGTGCTTGACCGAGGCCAGGCCGGTGGAAACCTCCGGCAGCGAGGTCGCGGCGGCCAACACCGTAGCGCCGAACAGCACCCCAGACAGCCCGATGTGATCGGCGATGGCGTCGCCGCTGCTTTCGAGAAAGACCCCGGCGAGCAGGGTGACCAGGGCCGCGGCGGTGAAGATCATCGCCGACTTGGTGGTGCTGGTCCCTTTCGCGCTGGCCTGCTGTTCGGTGTGGTCCCGTTTGTGCCCCCGTGGGCGGTTCTGCCCGTCGGGTGCCTGGCCGGACTCGTGCCACGGCAATGACCGTCCGGCGCGGCGCAGCAGGAACAGTCCGGCGACCCAGAGCACGGCGATCAGCACCGGTCCGGGCGTCAGCCGGAAGGCGATGAGGTCCGCGGGCAGTTGGGTGCCGGCGATGACCACGGCCAGCACGGCGACGACCAGCAGCGCCTCGAGAACCAGGACCAGCGATGCGGCGCGGTAGGTCAGCGGGCGGTCACCGCGCACGCCGGCAATGTCCAGCACGACCAGGACGACGGTCTGGATGGCGATGCCGCCCAGGATGTTCCCGACAGCGACGCCGACGTTGCCCGACAGCGATGCCGAGGCCACGATCGCGATCTCCGGCAGATTCGTGGCCACCGCCAGCATGATCAACCCGCCCAGCGCCGACCCAAGGTGCAGCCGGGTGGAGAGCACATCGGTCTGGTTCGATAAGGAGATTCCGGCGATCCAGATCGCCACCCCAGCGCCGGCGAAGATCAGCAGCAGCAACGGCAGCGACATACTGGACACACGACCTCCTGAGGGCGGGAATCGCCGCGTGCGGCAGCGAGCTCACATCGGATTACCCATGCCCGAGCCCCTGGTCTGTTCTCGCAGAAATGCACGATATCATCGCCCGGGGCATCGTCGTCGAAAGCGCGTGACTTACTAGTTCGCGGACCTACTCATCTGTGCTGACTGGGTGTGTCATGGACTCTGCGCGGCTTCATCCTCATATCGCAGCACCTGAGCCCATTGTCAGGCCGCCCACCGCACTCGGCCGAGGGCCGCGTCGAGCTGGACTGTCACCTCCCAGCCTGGCTGAGTACCCCGGGCTGGGAGGTCGACACGACTGCAGCCTCAGCGCCGGCGACTCAAGGCTTCGCGCTTGACGAAGCCGATCACGCCGGTCGCGACAAACAACACCGCACCGACGATGATCAGCCAGAAAAGCCCCTTGATGACGATGCCCAGTACCGCTACGACTGCCCAGACCACCAGCAAGCCAATAAGAAGTCCCATAATTCCTCCTTCTCTGCATCCCGCACGGTGTACCCAAAGAAACGGCTGCTCATGCACCACGAGGAGGTCCTCTGCAAAGTTCCCTCCTTGTGAGCGAACGCGCCCGCTGAGTGATCGTGCGTAAACGCCCAAATATATCGAAAAGGGAAAATAGTGATCTGCGGCGGGGGTTGTTTCGTCGTGTCCGCGAGCCAGTGTGTTGTCGTGAGTCCTGGGTGCGCGGACGAGGACCGAGGCAAGCTGCGCGTAGTTATAGCTCTGATCTCAAAAGTGACGTTCGGACACGGCGGCTGGCCATCCGGCGCCGCTACAAAGTGCGATGGTGCTGAAGATAATGACCGTCCTGATTCGGTCGGCGGCCACGCCGCCGTTCTTGGAGCGGCTCCAGCGGAGGGCGTCATTGGTCGATGGGGCGGTCTAACTCGGTGGGTTCGGTCGGGTCAGGCCGAGGTCGTAGGCGAAGATCACTGCTTGGACGCGGTCCCGGGCTTCCAGTTTCGCCAGTACTCGGCCGACGTGGGTTTTGACGGTGGATTCCGAGAGCACGAGACGTTCGGCGATCTCTCTGTTGGTCCATCCGTTGCCGATCGCGACAAGGATTTCCTGTTCGCGGTCGGTCAGGGACCGCCAGCGAGGGTCGGTGTCCTTTCGTGGACGGTTCGCATTGACGGGTAGTCGCTGGGCGTAGGTGTCGAGGAGCCGTCTGGTCAGGGCCGGTGCGATGACGGCGTCGCCGCCCGCGACGGCCCGGATGCCGGCGAGCAGTTCTTCGGGATGGGCGTCTTTGAGGAGGAACCCGCTGGCTCCGGCGCGCAAGGCGGCGTAGGCGTACTCGTCGAGGTCGAAGGTGGTCAGGACGAGGACGCGGGACCGGCCGCCGGTCGCGAGGATCCGGCGGGTGGCTTCGATGCCGTCCATGCCGGGCATGCGGATGTCCATCAGGACGACGTCGGGCCGCAGTTCCGCGGTCCGGCGCACGGCGTCGGCCCCGTGGGCGGCCTCGCCGACGACTTCGGTGTCCGGCGTCGCGTCCAGCAGCATGCGGAAACCGAACCGCTGCAGGGGCTGGTCGTCGACGATGAGGACGGTCGTCACGATGCACCGTCCGGTGAGTCGGGGAGCGGTGTGAGGTCCAGGATGGCTTGGACGGTCCATCCGCCGTCGGGTGTGGGGCCGGCGGTGACCGTGCCGCCGTAGAGGGCGGCGCGTTCGCGCATCCCGGCGATCCCGTGTCCCTCTTCCGCCGGTGGCTCGAGCTGCGTGGCGCCGTCGCCGCGTCCGCTGTCGCGGACGCGGATGCGTAGTTCCAGGCCTTCCGCGGCGACCAGAACGTCGATCCTCGTGTGTGGGCCGGCGTGGTTGAGCGTGTTGGTGAGTGCTTCTTGCACGATCCGGTAGGTCATCAGCTGCACGCCCCGGTCAAGTCTGTCCAGTTCGCCGCCGGACCGGTAGACGACCTCCGGGCCGGCCGCACGGATCCGCGCGCACAACGCGTCGAGGTCGGCGATGCCCGGCTGGGGATCGAGTTCGGGAGCATCCGCCTTCTCGCGCAGAATGCCCAGCATGCGCCGTAGTTCGCCCAGCGCTTGGCGACCGGCGTCGCCCACCAGCTGCAGCGCTTGCTTGCTGCGCTCCGGGGAAAGCTCCGCGGCGTAGGCACCGCCGTCGGCCAGCGTGATGATCACCGACAGGTTGTGGCCGACGATGTCGTGCATCTCGCGGGCGACCCGCACGCGCTCGGTGGCAGCGGCCAATCTGCTGCGCTGGTCGCGTTCTCTCTCCAGCCGAGCCGTGCGGTCACGCAGGCTCGCGAGCTGGGCCCGGCGGATCCGCACGGCCAGCCCGAGCGCGACGGCCGCGGTGAGCGCGGTGAGCAGGAAGAACAGGGCCTCCCAGAACGACACGAAACCGGAAACCCCGGCGGCGAGGGGAATCAGGAGCGCGATCGCGGCCATGCAGGCCCACGGCAGGTGCCGCAGGCGCCCGTGCAGGGTCACGCTGTACAGGGCGACGAGCAGCGCGACGTCGGCGCGCAGGAAGACCCCGAGCGACCACTGGACCAGGAACGCCGCCGCGGCCAGAGCCAGCGCTGCCGACGGCGCTCGCCGCCGCCACAGCAAGGGCAGCAGCAGGCCGGACTGCAGGGCCACGGTGCCCACCGGCGACAGATGCCTAAAGGTGAGCAACAACTCCTCCGGGCCGCGATCTTCGTGGTGCGGGACCAGGTCCGGCAAGCAGAACATGAGGAACAGCACGACAACGACGGCCAGGTCCAGGACCCACGGGTGACGCTGGTCAGCCTGCCGGACTGACTGGCCGAGCAGCGTCAGCCGGGTGACCAGCGGGTGGGCCGGCAGGGGAGCGGTCCACGACGGGGCCGGGCTGGGAGACACCCCGGAGCCGGTCTGGTTGTCATCGCGCACGTGCGTCACCTGTCCATCGTGGCGGAAACCGCCGGTGCGGCATCAGGGCCGCGCCGGCGGTGGGCGTCAGGCGTCGGACCGGGCGAGCCGGTAGGCGGCTCCGCCCAGCACCAGGATCGTCCAGCCGACGAAGACCAGCATCCCGGCTGTCGGCGACAGGCTGGTGGTGTCGTGGGTCAGGGCGAACATCGCCTGCCCCGCGTTGCTGGGCAGGTACGGGCTGATGTCGCCCTGCCACGAGGCCGGGAGCAGCGAGATCAGGCCCGGGATCAGCATGAGCGCGGCGACGAGGACCGAGATACCGCCGGCGACCGAGCGCAGGAGCGCGCCGAGCGCGACCCCGATCACACCGACTAGGCCCAGGTAGAGTCCGGTGCCCAGCAGGCTGCGCAGCACGCCCGGATCCGACAGTGTCATCGCCGCGGGCGTCCCGGCCACGATGGCGTTGCCGAAGACGAAGGCGAGAAACGCCCCGGCCGTGCCCACGAGCAGCGCGACGACGCCGAACACAGCCGCCTTGGACCACAGCACGGGCAGCCGGCGCGGGACTCCGGTCAACGTCGAGCGGATCATGCCGGTGGAGTACTCGCCGGCGGTGACGAGCACGCCGAGCACACCCAGCGCCAGCTGCGCGAAGTTCGTGCCGAAGAGCGACAGGCTCAGGGCGGTCGCGTGGGCGAAGTCCGCGTCCAGCGGTTGGCCGGAGCTGATGTTCGACTGGTACCGCGCGGCGGAGATCAGCCCGAACGCGACCAGGAACACCAGGCCGAGACCCAGGGTGATCCAGGTGGAGCGAAGGGACCACAGTTTCGTCCATTCCGAGCGCAGGACGTGGCGTCCGGTCACCCGGTAGACGGGCCGGACGGAGCGGACGGGGGCGGCCGCCGGGGTCAGGGTGCTCATGCCGCCCTCCTGAGCGCGTCGATGCCGGTGGTGACGCCGTGGTACTCGACGGCATCGCGGGTCAGGTCCATGAAAGCTTCCTCCAGGGAGACAGTTCGTGCGGAAAGCTCGAACAGGGCGATGCCGTGCTCCGCGGCCTTAAGGCCGATGGTACGGGCGGAAAGGCCACTCACCTGCAGTTCTTCGGAACCGGTGCGGCCGGCGATCTCGACGCCGGGGCCGGCCAGGACCTCGCGCAAGCGCGCGGGGTCCGCGGTGGCCACCTGGACGGTGTCGCCGCCGGCGTCGCGGACGAGGTCGTGCACGGTGGTGTCGGCGAGCAGCCGTCCCCGGCCGACGATGATGAGGTGCTCCGCGACCAGCGCCATCTCGCTCATCAGGTGCGACGATACGAACACGGTGCGGCCGTCGGCCGCGAGTTCGGTGAGCAGATTGCGGATCCAGAGGACACCTTCGGGGTCCAAGCCGTTGACCGGCTCGTCGAGCATGATCGTGGCCGGGTCGCCGAGCAGGGCCGCGGCGATCCCCAGCCGCTGGCCCATGCCGAGGGAAAAGGTCCCCGCGCGTTTCTTCGCCACCGATTGCAGCCCGGTCAGCTCGATCACCTCGTCGACCCGCCGTCGCGGGAGGCCGTGGGTCTGGGCTTGTGCGAGCAGGTGGTCGAACGCCGACCGGCCGGTGTGGACGGATTTCGCTTCGAGCAGGACCCCGACCTCCTGCAGTGGCGAGGTGTGCTCGGCGTAGCGGCGGCCGTTGACCTTGACCGAGCCGCTGGTCGGGGCGTCCAGCCCGACGATCATCCGCATCGTGGTGGACTTGCCCGCGCCGTTGGGCCCCAGGAACCCGGTGACGGTGCCCGGCCGGACGGTGAAGTCCAGATGGTCGACCGCCGTCTTCTCCCCGTACCGCTTGGTCAGCTGATATGCCTCGATCATTGTCCATCCCCTGGATCCGCGGACCGGTTGTCCCAGCCCGTCTTCCTCAACGGTAGGAAGAGAAGGCCGCCGGAACGTGGTACCGGGGGAGGGAATCCGGCGCGGCAGGTGGTACCGCGGTACGACCCGCCACTGGCGACATGATTACCAGGCGTGGAGCGTCAGGCACCGAACCGGCGCTGGCGGCCCGCGTAGTTGCACAGCGCGCGTCGAGCCGCCGGTGATCGGCAACGACCCCGACGTCATCACGGCGCCCACCTACTACCACGGCCTCAACTACTACTTCCGCCAGATCGTCGAGGACGATCCCACCGGCCCCGTGCTCTTCGCTAGGCAGCTGCCTGGCGAAGAGCACGAGTACCACCGCCATGGGTTGGGAATATACGGTCGAGAACTGGCCGACCTGATCCATCGGCTGCACGACGACTACGGCGCGCAGGCCATCTACATCACCGAGAACGGTGCCGCCTTCGACGACAAGATCTCCGAGGACGGCTCCGTCCAGGACGACGACCCGCATCGCCGACCTCGAGGAGCACCTCACGGCGGTCGCGGCGGGCTACTTCGCCTGGTCCCTGCTGGACGACTTCGAGTGGGACAACGGCCTCGACAAACGGTTCGGCCTCGTCCGAAGAGCTGGCCTTGGCGGTCACGGTCGCGGGCCGGACCACGAGCGTCGGCGTCGCCCCTGGCCAGGCTGCGGTGACGGCAGTGGTGACGGTCCCGGACGTCGACCTGTGGTGGCCCACCGGCTACGGGGACCAAGCGCGCTACGGCCTCAAGCTCGACCTGGTGTCCACCACGGATCCGTAGTGGACACCTACCGGCGCCGGATCGGCTTCCGGACCATCACCGTCGACACCGAACCGGATGAGATCGGCACGCCGTTCACCTCCGTCGTCAACGGTGTTCCGGTCTTCGCCAAGGGAGCCAACTGGATCCCGGACGACCACTTCGTCACCCGGATCACCCGCGAGCGGCTCGCCCGCCGCGTCGCCCAGGCTGTCGACGCGAACCTCAACCTGCGCATCTGGGGCGGCGGGATCTACGAGACGGAGGACTTCTACGACGTCTGCGACGAGTTCGGTGTGCTGGTCTGGCAGGACTTCGCGTTCGCCTGTTCCTCCTACCCCGAGGAGGAACCGATCCGGAGCGAGATCGAGGCCGAGGCCGGGAAAACGTCGTCCGGCTCATCCCCCATCCGTCGCCGGCGTGTGGAACGGCAACAACGAAAATCTCTGGGGCTTCGCCGACTGGGGGTGGTCGCCTGGGGCTTCCGATAGCCCGTCAGGCCTGGTCGAGCCGCAGGAAGGCGACTTCGCGCAGGATCAGCAGCGCCGCGGCGGCGATCGGGATTGCGATTAGCGCGCCGACCACCCCGAGCAGGACGCCGCCGAGCAGGACCGCGACCACGGTGACCAGCGCGGGCACCTTGACGACCTTGCCGATGATCCGCGGAACCAATAGGTAGTCCTCGAGCAGCCGGTAGACGAGGAAGAACCCGATGGTGGCCAGCGCGACCGGCCAGGACACCGTCAGTGCCACGAGCGAGACCGCGATGCCGGCGATGGCCGTGCCCAGGACCGGGATCAGGTCGAGCACGGCGGCCAGGATCGCCAGCAGCAGCGCGTACGGCACACCGAAGATCAGCAGCCAGCCGTACGTCCCCACCCCGGCGATCAGCGAGATCAGCACGTTGCCCAGCACGTAACCGCCGACCTTGGCGGAGATCTCGTCGCCGATCAGGATCACCCGAGGACGGCGGGAGTGCGGCACCAACCGGTAGAAACCCCGGCGGATGCGGGGTAGGTCGGCCAGGAAGTAGATCGTCAGCACGATCACGATCAGCAGGTCCCCCAGCGTCCCGAGCACCGCCTTGCCGGCCGACAGCGCGGTGTCGAGCACTCCCGATCCGCCGCTGAGCAGCTGCTGCAGGTGCTGCTGTAGGCCGAAGCGGTCGTTGAGCTGCCCCAGCGGGGAGCTGTGGTCCTTAAGCGTCTGCAGGTACTGTGGGGTCTGGTGCGCGAACGCCGTCGCCTGCTCGACGATCACCGGAATCGCCAGTGCGAGGAACCCGCCGCCGATGACCAGCAGCCCGAGCAGCACGATCAGCACCGCCGCCCACCGCGGGAGGCGGCGGAGCACCAGCCACGACACCGCGGGCTCCAAGCCGCTCGCCAGGAACAGTGCCAGCCCGATCAGGACGAGGGTGTCCTGCGCGGTCACGATCGCCTGGGCGATCACGTAGGTGACCGCCACCCCGGCGGCCGCGAGCATCCCGACGAAGAACGGCGAGCGGCGGTCGAGGCGGCGGCCGGGCTCACCCAGTGGCTGGGCTTCGGTGCTCAGCTGCGCCGCCTCGGCCTCAGCCTCGGCGACCGGTCCTTCGTCCTCCTCCGAGTGTGGCTGGCCCACGAAGTCGGGGTGGCCCTCCCTCGCAGCTTCCTGCGGGTGCCCGGATTCGGCGTCGGACGACGTCACCATAGCCGTACCTCTCCATCTCGCGCTGCTTGAGCGTGGTGTGGGCCGCAACACCGTCCGCTACTTCCAGGACACGCCGTCCACTGCACCCGGCGACTCGTGCCGCGACCGCCGCCTGATCCCCACCCCTGTACGACCAGTCTTCGCATCAGGACGACGACGAGCTGCACTGACGCTGGGATCGTCCGGCGCCTGTTCAGCGGGCTGCTCAGAGCCAGTCCCGTTTCTTGAAAGCGACATACAGTCCGGCTGACAGGACGATGATCGCCAGGGTGGACGTCCAGAATCCGGCGGCGGTCTGGAATCCCGGGTAGGGCACATTCTGACCGTAGAACCCGGTCACGGCGGTCGGGATGGCGATGATCGCGGCCCAGCTGGTGACCTTCTTCATGATCGTGTTGAGGCGGTTGCCCTGGATGTTGAGCTGCGTCTCGCGGATCGTGGTAACCAGGTCGCGCAACGACTCCGTCCACTCGGAGGCACGCAAAACGTGGTCGTACACGTCCTGGAAGTAGGGCTGCATCTGACCGTCGGCAACGTGCAGGTCGCGGCGCATGATCGCGTTGACGACCTCGCGCATGGGCAGCACGACGCGGCGCACCTGCACCAAGCTCTTGCGCAACGCGAACGACCGCCGCTGCATGTCGGTGTAGCGGGGCTGCTCGTCGAACACCAGGTCTTCGAGCGCCTCGATCTGTTCGTCGAGCGCCTGCACGACCGCGAAATGGCCGTCCACGACGTAGTCGAGCAGCCCGTGGACGAGGAATCCGACCCCGTTCTTGGCCAGGTCCGCCGCCGCGTCCCAGCGCGCGACGACTTCGTCGATGGCGAAGTTCTCGTCCTTGCGCACGGTGACGAGTGCCTGCCCCGTAATGAACGCGGCCAGTTCGGAGACGGCCAGGGTCCCCCGCTCGTCGTCCAGCACGGCGGAATAAGCGGTCAGGAAGGCGTGCGAATCGTACCGGTCGAGTTTGGCGCGTTGGTGTTCGTGGACGGCGTCCTCGACCGCGAGCGCGTGCAATCCCAGTTCCTCGCTGATCGCCGCGAGGTCCGCTTCCGTCGGGGCACAGAAATCCAGCCACACCGTCGCGCCGGGATGGGTCAGGTAGTCCGATATCTCCGCCACCGGGAAGCCTTCGGCTTCCAGCACGCCATGGCGGTACACCCTGGTCCGGGTCATGTCCGCGCGGCGCTCAGGCGCCGGCCGGCATGACTGCGCGGCACACCCGGTGCGGCGGCCGGAGTCCCCATCCGATGCGGAGTTGACGACGTCCCACGATGACCGACAGCACTTCAGGCGACTCCTGACGCGACGACACTCATCCGCCGGGCACGAACGGACAGAGGCCACTATCCGGCAAGGGTGCTGTGAGGACACTGAGAGAATTGCTTCCGGAAATCCGGCCGATTCAGGTATCGGGGAACTCGGGCAGCAACCACCGCCCGCGGTGTCGGCGTCGCCGACGGTGGTTGGCCTGCTCTCGCGTGGGCGCTCCGCGTCAGCCGATGCCGAGCACCGATTTCGCGGTCGTCCAGTCGGTGAGCATCGCGTTCTGGGCGGCAGCTAGCTTGAATCGGCCGGCGCAGACCGCCTTCTTCACCGCGTTTTCGACCGAGTCCTTGCTTTAGGAATTCTTGCTGCCGGCGTGGGGCTCCCGCCACAGGTTGCGCGGATCTTTCAGCGAGCCACCGAGCTCGAGGGGCAGGAAGTGGTCTGCCTCGTAGCCGGGCATGCAGGTGTCGGTGTAGCCATAGTCGAGGATGCCCTGCCTCGTCAGGGCGTTGGTGCAGGTGGTCGGGGGCGGATGGTCGCGGTCCAGCCGGACACGCAGATCGTCGAGCCGATCGAGGCCTGAGTGACGTCCGGGTTGAGCGCCCCGGGCGTGCAGGCCGGGTCCGGCAGCGGCAGATCCGCCTGCGAACACGTCGAGGTGACCGTGCTCGCGTGTGCCGCGGGAGCGGCAGCGCAGGCCAAGGCGAGGGCGGCGACGGGCGAGGCGGACAGCAAGATGGTGAGGATATGGGGATCCTTAGGCAGCCGTGGGGACGGGAGCTCAGGCGAGGCCGACGCCGTAGGCGTTCATAGCCGCGGTGACCGGCTGGAAGTAGTCGGTGGTGCCGTCGCCGCCGGACACGGTGCCGAGTGCGGTGCTGCCGTCGAACAGGGCGCCGCCGCTGTCGCCGTGGTCGGAGAAGACGTTCGTCTCGATGAGGCCGTAGACGACGCCGCCGTTGCCGTAGTTGACCGTCTGGTCGAGCGCGGTGACCGTGCCACAGGTCAGCCCGGTGGTGCGGCCGCTCTTGCAGACCTGCTCACCGACGTAGGCGTCGCCGGTCTGGGTGATGGGCTGCGTGGTGCCGTCGTAGCGGTCGACCGCTCCGGGGCCGTCCCCGGAGTCGTTGCGGATCAGGCCGTAGTCGGTGCCGGGGAAGCTCGAATCGACCGACGGGCCGATCCCCTGCCAGGACGGGCCGCCCTGAGTGCAGTGCCCGGCGGTGATGATGTATTGCTGGCCGCCGCTGGTGACGTTGAACCCGGCCGAGCAGATGATCGAACCGGTGCTGATCTCGTCGCCGTCGAAGACCTGCGTCGTCAGCGGCTTCGCGGTGTGCTTGACCCGCACGCCCGAGCCGAGCGACGCGATCGCGCCGCGCAAGCTCGCCATCCCGGCGCCGTGCGCGGCATCGGAGATCGTGACGACGACCTGGTGCGCGGCGGGGTCGATACCCCAGGCGGTGTTCGGGACCTCGTGGACGCGGTCGAGGACAGCTTTCGCTGACGCGAGTGCCGCCGCGTCCGGCGCCGCGGAGGCCGGCGCTGCAAAAGCAAGCACCGAAGCGGCGGTGATTCCGGCGGTGAACAGAATTTTGGTCAGCGACATGGTCATGAGGCACTCCCAGGTGACCGGACGGGGGACGCCTCCAGCGTCACCGCCTCGCCTCGTGGTCACCACCTACCTCAGTAGGGAAACGTCGGTGATTCGCTCTCAGTTGATCCGTGACGTGAGATGTTCGCAGACCCGGACGAGAACGGACACGGCACCCGGAACGACGCCGATCATCCGTCCACAATGGATCTTGCGGTCAGCGAGCCACAGTCCGGGGCAAGGGCATGAAGGCACTCTAGACGTAACTCAGCACTCCGCCGACAAGCCCGCGACGCGCCTACCCGAGTGGCGAAGGGGGCGATTGGGGCGCAGCCGATACTCCTGCCCATTCCGATGTCGCGCCCGAGGTTAGCCGCTCCCGGCTGACAGAACGCTGAGAACTACTCCTTCCGGCGCTCAGCGTCACCTCAACAGTCAAGTCGTACTCTCACCGATGATCGTGCAGCGCAAGGAGGCGGTTTCGGTGAGCGCTTCAGTGATTCTGATCGTCGTACTGGCATGCAGCCTGATCGCGGTGCTGGCATGGGGTCCCCGGCTGGTGGCCTCAGGTATCAGAACGAGCGCGGTGAAGCCGGACATGCCACAGGAACACGAAGCACGCGCGCCGCGCATAACGGCTTGCCTCGCCGCAGGGACAGCCGCGGCACCTTCACCGTCTCCCTCCGCGTGCTGGGCGAAGTCGCGTAGACAGTCGAGTTGACGGGTACACCCGGCGGTAGCCGATGACGGCGAGGGAAAGGACATGCGATGGGGATCTTGATTGCGCTGTTGATCGTCTGGGCGGCCCTGGTGGTTCTCGGTATCGTCGTCATCAAGGGCCTATTCTGGCTGATCATCGTCGGCGCCGTGTTGTTCGTCGCCACCGGCGTGATCGGCTTCATGAAGGGCAAGGCGCTGGGTGGGCGACGCTTAGGTCACAGCCGCTACGGAGTCCTCGTAGGCCTGCCGGACGGCGGAATGATGCGCTGACGCCGCGCCCGCCCATGAACGAGGTCGCCAGCGTGGAAACCGAACAGATGTCCTGATGTCCGGGAGGTCGAAGTGTTCGGTCTCAGCGTGGAGCATCTGCTGATCCTCTTGGTGGCCGCGTTGTTCATCCTCGGTCCGGAACGGCTGCCCGGCGCGGCGAGCTGGTTGGCCCGCGCTGTGCGCCAGGCCCGTGACTTCGCCTCCGGCGCCCATGCGCGATTGGAGACCGAGCTTGGTCCGGAGTTTCACCAGTTGCGCAAGCCATTGCAGGATTTGCAGGCGCTGCGCCAGTTCGACCCCGGAGCGGCAACGCAAAGGTACCTTCTTGACGACGCCGCGCCCGCACCGGCGAGCCCGTCGAAGACGGAGGTTGCGGCGCTGCGGCCCGGTGGACGGCCGCCGACCGACCCGGACGCCACCTGAGCCTCTCAGTTGACGCAGGGATGCCGCTGCCGTCGACGATGCCACCCTGCGGCTCGGCGGGAGGCGGTGACGCGGACGTCGTTCCGGTGGCGGCGGCATGCCCGGTGGAGTGTCGGCGCCGTGGGGCCGAGCGATGCCGGCAGGGTTATCCGAGGCCGCGAGTGATCCGGACGTGGCCGTCGAGGCGCTTTGCGGACTGTTGCGTGGCCTCGCGAACCGCACCGGCGACCGACGCTTGCCTACGACGATGACCTGGGCGCTTCCACGCCTCAGACAAGAGACCGTAAAACGCCCGCCTTGGTCCGTTTTGTCTCCTGTGCACGCGATTCGCACTCCGTGCAGGAAAGCAGACCGAAGTACGGTTAAGGTTCGGCAAAATATTCCGATGAAGTATTCATCAGATGGGCTGACGGCCGGCGGATGGAGGCCGGCTGCCCGCTTCAATGGCGATCATGAACACCAAGCTTCCTGAGATCACGGTGGTCTTCTGGATCATGAAGATCGCAGCCACGACCTTGGGCGAGACAGCCGGCGACCTGCTTGCCCAAACGCTGCAGGTGGGTTACCTCGTCAGTTCGATCGTCCTTATCGCGTTGTTCCTGGCGAGTCTCGTCACACAGCTGGCAGTGAAGAGCTTCCATCCACTGCTCTACTGGACGGTCATCCTCTCCACCAGTACCGCCGGCACCACCATGTCGGACTTCATGAACCGCACCGCCGGACTTGGCTACGCCACCGGCGCACTGGTCCTGATCGGCGCACTAGCCACCGTCTTCGTCATCTGGAAGGCCAGCGGGCAGTCGTTCGACGCGCGGAAGATCGACACGTTCTCCGGTGAGCTCCTGTATTGGACGGCAATCCTGTTCTCCAACACCCTCGGCACGTCGCTCGGGGACTTCCTCGCCGACGACTCCGGCCTCGGTTTCGGGGGGACCGCGATGCTCATCAGCGGTGTGCTCGTGCTGGCCGTGGTGACGATGAAGACGACTCGCATTTCCCGGACGTTGCTGTTCTGGATCGCCTTCGTCCTGACCCGGCCCCTCGGTGCGTCGGCCGGCGACTTCGTCAGCAAGCCGGTCACCGACGGCGGCATGGGCTACGGCACCGCCGGCGCGTCTCTGTTGCTGGGCTCGACCTTGGTCGCGTTGATCATCTACACCTCGTGGCAGAAACGGCGCCAGCGGCTGCCGGAATATGCCAGGTGATCTTCGGAAATAGTGCGTGTGCCTCCAGTGGGTGAATCGAGCAGTTTTGCAGGGCGCTAACCCCGTGTTAGGTGGCCTCCCACCCGGACATTCCT
The DNA here is from genome assembly GCA_049998055.1 of Amycolatopsis sp. cmx-4-37. Lineage (GTDB taxonomy): Bacteria > Actinomycetota > Actinomycetes > Mycobacteriales > Pseudonocardiaceae > Amycolatopsis. The sequence continues at coordinate 73,090 of JAEBEK010000027.1, forward strand.
ACTCTCACGAGCATGACCAGTTCGTCAACCCCTCATGCCCGGCCCGCCCTGCCCGTCAGGACGGCGCTGGCCGTCAGCCTCGGCAGGCTCGCGACCCGAGGCTCCCGCGCAGCCGGGCTGGGCCGCGGCGCCATCATCGGCGGCCGGGTCATTCTCGCCCTCCAGCCGACCGCACTCGCCGATCTGTGCCGCGACAAGGTCGTGGTGCTGGTCACCGGCACGAACGGGAAGACGACCACCACCTGCATGCTGGCTCGCGCGATGAACGAGCTGGCCGCAGTCGCGTGCAACGACAGCGGGGCGAACATGCCCGACGGACTGGTCGCGGCCCTCGCAGCCGACCCGGACGCCCCGTGCGCCGTGCTTGAGGTCGACGAAGGCCATCTGCCCGCCGTGCTGGCCGAGGTCACGCCCGCGATGGTGGTGCTGCTCAACCTCAGCCGGGACCAGCTGGACCGCACCGGCGAAGTACGCCGGACCGAGAGCGTGCTGCGAGCCGCGCTCGCCCAGTGCTCGTCGACAGTCGTTCTGGCCAACTGTGACGACGTCCTGGTGACGTCGGCGGCATGGGGTGCCGCGATGCCGGTGTGGGTATCACCGGGCACGACGTGGCGAGGCGACGGCGCCACCTGTCCCCGATGCGGCAGCGCGATACGCGAAACCGTTGGGCGCTGGTCCTGCTTCTGCGGCTTCGGGCGCCCAGAACCTCGGTGGACCGTCGACCGCGGCGGAGATCTGGTACACAAGGGCGGACTTCGGGTGCCCCTGGCCACATCGTTGCCAGGAGAGGTGAACAGAGGAAACCTCGCGTTCGCGACGGCCGCAGCCGCATCGCTGGGTGTCCCGGCCGCCGCGGCGGCCGCAGCGGCCGGATCGGTCAACGAGGTCGACGGCCGCTATCGCCTCGCCAACTACGGCGAGCACACGGTGCGAGTTCTGTTGGCCAAGAACCCGGCCGGCTGGGCCGAAACGCTGCGCATCCTCGGGTCCGATGCCGCCCCGGCGGTACTCGCCATCAACGCGCGCGAGGCCGACGGAGCCGACCTGTCCTGGCTGTGGGACGTGACCTTCGAGGGCCTGCGTGGACGCCGGGTCGTCGCCTCCGGCGAGCGGCTGATGGACCTCTCGGTGCGACTGAGCTACGGCGAGGTCGCCCACAGGATCGAACCGGACCCGCTCGAAGCCGTCACTCGCCTACCGCCGGGACCAGTCGACCTCGTGGCCAACTACACGGCGTTTCGCGACGTGACAGCGAGGCTTTCGCGTGGTCAGTGAATCCGTCGTTCGCATCGGCCTGCTGCTCCCGGATCTCCTCGGCACCTACGGCGACTGCGGCAACGCCGAAGTACTGCATCGCCGCCTGGAGTGGCGGGATATCCCGGCGACGGTCGTCGCCCTCCCCCTGGGCACAGCCATTCCTGCCTCACTGGACGTCTATCTCCTGGGTGGCGGGGAAGACTCCGCGCAGACCCTGGCCGCCGAAGTCCTGACCCAGCAGCCAGGCCTGCTCCGCGCCGTCGACCGCGGTGCCCCGGTCCTCGCGGTGTGCGCCGGCCTCCAGTTGCTCGGGCAACAGTTCACAGTGGACTACGGCAGGCCGCGGCCCGGTGCCGGGCTCCTCGATCTCGTCACCACACCGGCAACGCACCGCGCGATCGGCGAAGTCATCATCCGACCCGAATCGGGCCTGCTCAGCGAACCGCTGACCGGATTCGAGAATCACCGGGGACACACCGAGCTGGGCCCTGAGGCGCGACCACTCGGCCGCGTCATCCGCGGTATGGGCAACGGCACCGGCATCGACGGTATCGTGCAAGGCCGTGTCATCGGCACCTATCTGCACGGTCCGGTGCTCGCCCGCAATCCCGAACTCGCGGATCTCCTCTTGAGCTGGGTCATCGGCCGCCCACTGCCGCCGGTCGAGCTCGTCGGATTGACCGAGCTGAGGCGACAACGACTGGCTCGATATCGCCGACGACAGTCGTGGAACGACTTTCGCCAGCGGGTTGGGAGACCCGGCCGCTCGCCGCGACGCGCGGCGTCAGTAGCCCACGGTTGATCGAACGCCGGCCGCCGGCACCTCCCGCGAGCTGCGGTTTCCGATGCATCCCCTTCACCAATGGCCGCACACCGGGCGCCCCGGCGGGCGGTCGTCACGACGCGAATCGTCCCGTCGTGACGACCTGACCGGGATGCCGATGAACGCCGGACCACCCGGTGCCGGCACGGTCAGATCAGGCCGACGGCGACCGACACACTGAGCAGCAGCGCCACGGTGGCACCGAACGCAGGGTCGACCCGTGCGCGCGCCGCCGCCCCATAATCCGAAGCCGAATGCGACAGCCCCGACCAGGCGTGACACCCGAACCGGTTCCCCAACGCGTCTCCGACGTCCTCACGCCCATCAACACGGCCAGCAGCTCGCCCCCAGCGCCCGCCAGCAGCCCGGGTGTCACGCACCGCCCACGCTACGGCTGAAGACGCCAGAAAGCGAGGGATGGGCGGATCTGGCCAGCAACCACAACCGGACGTCACGCAGCGACCACAATAGCCTCCACATCGACGGTCAGCCAGTATCAGAACACCCTCACGCTCCATCGGTGGGCCGCACCTCGCACGTGATTTAACACCGGGCTACCGGTATCAAGGGCGCCTGACGGCGTCGCTGCGCGATGGGCTTCGCTCACCCTTGACACCGGCACCCCGGTGTTAACGAGCGGCAGGGGCGAGGAAGACGGGGCAGACAGCCCGCCACCTCAGCCCGGGGAGTAACCGTGACGATCAACCGGCCCAGCCGCCAGTTCAGCCCCAACCAGACGGCACTCTTCAGTCCCTACGAGATGACCTTGGGGACCGAGCAGGCCCGCACCCCCAGGCCGTCTCCAGGCCGTCGCACGTTAAGCCCGGACCCAACCGGACCCAACCGGCCCCAATCGGCCCAAAAGTGCAGGTCAGACCCTATCTGACCTCCAAACCCTCCCAGCTCGGAAAACGCCGCCTAAAGTTCTACCGGTACTCGACCAATGTGCAGGTCGCGATCGATGCCGAGACCAGATTGGTGATTGCGACCGGCGACCCACGGCCGGGCAGCCGCACGCTCGCGTCGAGCACGGCCTGTCCCGGATGAGGAACTTCAAGATTCTCCGCGACTATCGCAGGGCGGGGAGCACGCTCGCCGACACGGTGTCCGGCATCGCGCATCTGCACAACATCCTCCCCGCCGACTGAACGCAACACCAGCCCCACCAACCACCACACCAGTTACGAGACATCCCTTAGGCTCACATCTGGTGCAGGGCGTGGAAAACGAGTTCGGTGTATTCGGCGAGCCGATCGGTGCAGTGCTTGAGCCGCACCTCGGCTTCGGCAGCCGAGGGCGCGCCGAACACATCGCGGACCTTCAGCTCCCGATGCCACCGCCGCAGCCGCTCCAGGCTCTGCTCCTCTTCTTCCAGCTCGGCCATGGTGAACTTCTCGACGCGGATCTCTTTGTCGATCTCGGCGTCGAACTTGCCGCAGTCGGCTAGGAACTCCCGCCACTCGTCGTCGCGCTCGGCGGTGAACAGTTCCTCAAGCCGGGCACTGTCGCGCTCGCTGCGTCCGGCCGCGTCGAGCACCACCACCTCGCCCTCGCCGCGTTCGGCGAGCTCGGCCACCCGGTGGACACCCTCGTCGAACCCCGCCACGTCCGGCGCCGCCCAGGTGCCCTGTCCCAGCGACAACGCGCCGATCCGGCGCAGCTCCCGCCACACCGCGACCCGGTACCGCGACGGCGCCGCCGGGACCTTCACCACCAGCACCTGCCACCGGCCCAATCCTTCAGTCACGAGTCCGAATGTAGTACGTGTTGCAGTAAGAATTGTGCATCCCAAGGATGTGCTACTGGACCGCGAACAATTACGTGCGGGGATTTCTGGCGCAGGCCCCGCACCACGGCCACCTCGACCGAGATGTTCCCGTCGGTGCTTGGGGGGACCACGCCGAGCCACATCAATCGCGAGCGCACTGCTCGGGCGGTTCGATAGCGGCGCCGCGGCGCCACGGGTACAACCTGGGGACGCGAGCGTTCCGACGTCGATGGAACTCGGAAACTCCCTGCGTGTAGTCCGGTGAGCGCAGCCACATCGCCGCTACCATGTCCTGAGCAGCAGAAAGGGGGCATGACGATGCCGGTGACGAACGGGCGGCGGGGGCCTTGACGGTCACACCTGTGGACGGTCCCTTCATCCATCCGGCCTTGTTCTACTCCGGCGCGGAGCAGTACGTCGCGGGCGTGCTGCCGTTCGTGACCGGGGGCCTGGCCGCCGATGAGCCCGTCGCCGTGGCAGTGCCGCCCGGCAACCTCCATCTGCTCCGCCGCGAACTCGGCCCCGACGCAGACCGCGTCTGCCTGCTGGACATGGCCGAAGAGGGCCGTAACCCAGGTCGGATCATTTCCGGCGTGCTGGGGGCCTTCGCCGACGCGCACCCCGGCGTCCACGTCCGAATCGTCGGCGAGCCGCTCTGGGCCAGCCGGTCGACAGTGGAGTACCCGGCCTGCGCGCAGCACGAAGCCCTCATCAACCACGCCTTCAGCGGACGGTGGGCCACCATCCTCTGCCCTTACGACACAGCGACGCTGGAACCGCTCGCGCTCGCGGATGCCTACCGGACACATCCCTGGATCGTCGACGATTCCGGTGAATGGCGCTCCAGTGGCGATTACGCACCCGACGACGTCGTCGCGGACTACAACCAGGAGCTCCCGGAGCCACCAGCCGCCGCTGTCCTCGTGGTCGGCCGGCAGGACCTGGCCGTGATGCGCCAGACGGCCACCGAGATGGCGAAGCAAGCTGGTCTCGGCGAAGAGCGCATCCACGACGTCGCCCTGGCCGTCGTCGAACTCGCTTCGAACAGCATCGAACACGCCGGCAGCGACGCGATAGTCGTGTTGGCGATAGAGGGCGCGGACCTGGTCTGCCAGGTGCGCGACCGCGGCCACCTCACCGATCCGCTGGCCGGACGCCGGCCCCGGCAGCCAGGGCAGCACCGCGGCCGTGGGTTGCTGCTGGTAAACCACATCGCGGACCTGGTCCGTATGCACACGGTGCCGGGCAGCACGACAATCGAGGTCCGCTTCCGGCTCGGCTGAAGCGGTTCGCCGCCGGCCCGAGCTGCCGCTCGGTGACGGTGCGGTTGGGTGAGTCTAGCGATCGACTCCGGTTCAGCCGGCCAGCGCGTGGATGGCAGCGTAGCCGAGCAGTGCCGCACCCAGGCCCGCGACGATGCTGACCAGCACGTTCATGGTCGCATAGAAGTACGCCTTCTGTTCGACGAGGCGCAGCGTTTCGTAGCTGAACGTGCTGTAGGTGGTGAGGGCGCCGCAGAAGCCGATGCCGAGCAGGGCGAGCAACGGCGCCGGAACTGCCAACCCGCCGCCGGCGAGACCGTCGAGGACCAGGCAGCCGGCGAGGTTGACACTGAAGGTGCCCCACGGGAATACGCTGTCGTGGCGGTTCTGCACGGCGCGGTGGGTGAGGTAGCGGGCCGGGGCGCCGATTATCGGGTCGACGAAACGAGAGCGAGGGTCATGAAAGCGTTTCCCTTGGTAGTGCCGGACTTTCACCTCGTCGAGCAGCACGGTGCCGGTGCCGATGAGTTCGTCGAGTTCGGGCAGGAAGCCGCGGATGCATTCTTCGGTGTCGATGATCAGGACGACGATGGCAGGTTTTCGGCCATGCTGAGCAGCCGGGTGGTGCGGACCGTGGACGAGGTGCCTTAGCCTTCGCAGCCGGCGCAGCACGGTGGCGCCGGCGAGGCCGGCTTCGCGGGCGCGTGTGATGATTTTGTGGTGCAGGGTTTGTGGTGCCAGGTGTCGTCTTCGCCGAGGAAGATCGACATTCACAGCGGGTCCGGTCAGCTGCATGTCAGGCCGCGCCTTGTTCGCGTTCCGAACGGCACCGGTGAGGGTGCGGGTGAGCCCGACGCCGGCAATGACCGCGAGCAGAGCGCAGATCAGCGTGCAGGCCAGATACAGCGCCGCGCGCGCACCGCGACCACGCGGTAGTCGACGTTGTTCTGCCCAACGGCAACAGAACCGTCGCGACCACTTCACCACCAGGTGGCGGAGAAGCCATCAGGATCGGCAGGTCTCCCGCCAGGTCGGCGCTCGCCCCACCACGTGGCCGGCCGCGTCGAGCACCTGCAAGGCGGTCGCCGCCCCCGGCGTGGCCGTGAGGACCGGGCTCACCGCCGTCCCCCCGACGACCAGCTGTGCGGCCACGTTCTGCGCCTTGCCCGAGCCGTGTCGGTGATCACTGAGACGAGGGAGCGGTTCAGCAGCACGAGCACGACAACACCCGCGGTCACCAAGCCCAGCGCGAGAACGCCGATGGCGATGATGCTGCTCCACCGTCGAACACCGGCCCGCGCCACCCATCGGTGAATGCAGACATCCGGCCCCCACCTGCACCAGCGCGAATTCATAAAACTGCCGACCGGCACGATTCTCAACGTTGTCACAGCACGCCGCGCCGCGCACGTGAATGGTTAAGGCGGCTTAGCGTAGAGCTAACCGGCTGCTGGTCGCCACAGACATATCGTGACAAAATGGCCGCCAAGTCATCGGTGGAACGGACCGCCAGCCGAAGTGTCCGACGTCCTTTTGTGATCGCCGTTTTCGCGGCGCTGGCCTTTCTTGCCCTTCTGGCGTCAGCGAGTGACGCATTGCCCTGGGCTGCCGGGTTCGACCTCGGCGTCCACTCTTGGCTCGTGTCGCACCGCGCCGCGGCACTCACGTCCGTGGCCACAGCCATCACGTCAACGGCGTTGTCGGGGTTCACTGCCCCTCTGGTGTTCGTGGCCGCAGCGGCCCTCACACCCGGATCATTCCGGACGCGGCTCATCCGAGCTGTTCTCGTCGTCACGCTGATGTTGTCCGCTGTGTTGTGCCGCTTCGCCGTCTCCGAGCTGATCGCGCGGCCACGACCGCCCTCGGCGGACTGGGCCGTTCAGGCCGGCGGCTTGTCCTTTCCCTCCGGACACACCTCCGACGCCGCCCTGGCCGCCGGACTTATCGGCTGGCTCGTCATCCGCCGGTTCGCCTCCACTGCGCGGTGGCTCGTCTGGCTGATCGCCGCCGGTTACGCGTTGCTGATCGCGTGGACGCGCGTCTACCTCGGAGTGCACTGGCCCACGGACGTGCTCGGCAGCTTGGCGTTCGCCACGTCGTGGTTGTCCGGTGCCCTGGTGTTGCAACGGCTCGACGAACGCGAAACGAATGCCGGCAGCGCCGGAGTAACCGGATCGCCCCCGGACAGCACGACCCGCGGGCGGGAGTAGCCGCGCTCCATCGCGGACGGGCTTTTGCCTTTCTTGAACCTTTCGCGAGCACCCCGCTGGTGAACCGGTCACTAGCGTCCGAAGAAACAGCAGTGCGGGAGGATGTCATGTCCACAGCCATCACGGCTCGCATAGCCATCGTGGCGGTCGCGGCGTCGGTGCTCGCCGCCTGCGGCGGCAATTCGGCCCCGAGTCCCAGCCCGGCATCGAGTGGCAGTCCGGCCGGTGGCACCACGGCAACGGAAACCAATCCGGCTGGCGATATCCCGGACAACCAGGCCTTCGTGCCCTTCGGCCCTCCAGGCGGTGGCTTCACCGTGAAGATTCCCGAAGGGTGGGCTTCGTCCACCGCGGGCTCTACGACGACCTTCACGGACAAGCTCAACCAGGTCCAGGTGGCCTCGTCGCACACCGGCGCGGCACCGACCGCGGCATCAATCACCTCGACCGATATCCCGGCGCTGCAGGCAAGGACCCCGAACTTCGCGATGGGTCAGCTGTCGACGGTGTCCCGGCCCGCCGGCTCGGCGATCCTGCTGACCTACCAAGGAGACTCGGCACCGAACCCGGTCACCGGAAAGGTCATCCGTGACGCGTTCGAGCGCTACAGCTTCTTCCACGGCGGAACCCGGGTCGATCTGACGCTGTCCGGCCCGACCAACGCCGACAACGTCGACCCGTGGCGAACCGTCACCGACTCCCTGCACTGGTCGTGATGACCGGGATCGCCCACGACTGGTCGGCACCCGCGCTGCAGGCCCGTGAGCTGTACCGGTTCTTCCGCACCGGCAACGACGAGACACTTGCCCTGCGCGGAGTGTCCCTGACTGTCGCCCGTGGCGAGACGGTCGCCGTCGTCGGGCCATCCGGTTCGGGCAAGTCGACGCTGCTGGCATGCCTGGCCGGCTTGGACGAACCGGCGGGCGGCAAGGTCGAGATCGGCGGTGAACGGATCAGCCACCGACCCGAGGCCGTCCGCGCGAAGATCCGCGCGCACCGGATCGGCGTTCTTCTGCAGTCACGCAATCTGCTCCCGCACCTCGACGTGCGCACCAACATCGAACTGGCTCGTCGAGCGTGGCGCAGCAGCGTCTTCCGGCCCTCGACGAGCGAGCTGCTGGAGGAAGTCGGTCTCGGCCGGCGCGGGCGAGCGACGCCCGCCCAGCTGTCCGGCGGCGAGCTGGCCCGCGCCGGCTTGGCCGTCGCGCTGGCCAACAACCCGGACGTCCTGCTCGCCGACGAACCGACCGGTGAACTCGACGGAAACACCGAGCAAGAGGTCCTCGACCTACTTCGCGACTACGCCCGGCAAGGCACCGGGCTGCTGGTCGTGACCCACAGCACCGAGGTCGTCGCGATCGCCGACCGCGTGCTCACGATCCAGGACGGAGTGGTGGTCGCATGAACCCGGAATCTCTGGTCGTCTGCGATGACGTCGCCCGCACGTTCGGCACCGGCCCGTCAGCGGTCGTCGCCGTCCACGGCAGCAGCTGCATGGTCGGCAGGGGTGCGCGGATCGCCATCGCCGGACCGTCCGGCTCCGGCAAGTCAACCCTTCTGCACCTCATGGCCGGGCTCGAGCGCCCGACGCGCGGCACCGTCTCGTGGCCTGCGCTCGGCTCAGGCGACGAGCGCGCCCGTGAGATCGGCGTCGTCTTCCAGAGCCCGAGCTTGATCCCGGCGCTGGACGTCAGCGAGAACACCGCCCTCCCGCTCGTCATCGCCGGGGTCGCCGAGCCGGACCGGGCCCAGCGCGTCGCCGAGGCGCTCGCTCTGGTCGGCATCGACCAGCTGGCCGGCAAGCTGCCCGAGGAGATCTCCGGTGGTCAAGCCCAGCGGGTCGCCGTTGCCCGGGTGCTGGCCCAGCGGCCGCGGCTCCTGCTCGCCGACGAGCCCACCGGCCAGCTCGACCGCGCCGCGGGGCAGCGGCTGCTGGACGCGCTGCTGGATGCGACCGACCACCTGGCGGCGGCGCTCGTCGTGACCACCCACGACAAAGCCGTCATCGAACGTCTGGAAACCCGGTGGACCATGCACGAGGGCCGGCTGCACACCACCGTCGCCCCGGCGGTGCCGTTATGATCGGCCTCTGGCTCGGCGGCCTCTTCCGGCGGCGTGCGGGGCGTCTGCTGGCCACCGCTTCCGGTATCGCGCTCGCTGTCGCCTTGATCGCCGCCCTCGGCTCGTTCCTGGCCGCCTCCCAGGCCACGATGACCGCACGCGCGCTGCGGTCGGTCGCCGTGGACTGGCAGGTCGAGGTCCAGCCCGGCGGCGACCCCAATGCGGTCTTGCAGGGTCTGCGGAACGTTCCCGGGACCAGGGCGGTCAGCACGGTCCACGTCGAACGCACCAGGGGGCTGCTCGCCACCACGGGCGGCACCACCCAGACCACCGGCCCCGGTGTCGTCCTCGGACTCCCGCCCGGCTATGCGACCACGTTCCCGGAGCAGATCCGGCAGCTGAGCGGCTCCCCCGACGGCGCGCTCATCGCCCAGCAGACCGCGTCGAACCTCCACGTCGGTCCCGGCGACCAGGTCGCGATCGGGCTCGCCGGCGCCGCGCCGCAGCCGGTCACCGTCGCCGGTGTCGTCGACTTGCCGCAGGCCGACTCGCTCTTCCAGAAGGTCGGCGCTCCCGCTGGGACGCAGCCGTCCGCGCCGCCGGACAACGTCCTGCTCCTGCCCGAAACCGCCTTTGCCGCACTGGTCGGCCACGCCGGTCCCGGCACGCCGGCCGTGGTCACCCAGTTCCACGTCGCCCGGACCGCACCCACCGCCCAGGATCCGGCGACGGCATACCAGGCCGAAGTCGCCGCCGCGCACAACTTCGAGGCCCAGGTCTCCGGCGCCGCCTTGGTGGGCAACAACGTCGGCGCCGCGCTCGACGCCGCTCGCGGCGACGCCGCCTACGCGCAGATGCTGTTCCTGTTCCTCGGTCTGCCCGGAGTCGTCCTCGCCGCCCTGCTGACCAGTGCGCTCGTCGAAGCCGGCAGCGACCGGCGTCGAGCCGAACAGGCTCTCCTGCGCACGCGTGGCCACACCCCGCGAGCCGTCGTCGGGATCGCCGTCACCGAAGCCGCGGTCGTCGCCGGAGCCGGCGGGGTGACCGGGCTCGTCATCGCCGCGGTGGCCGGGCGGCTCGCCTTCGGCCCCGCGCCGGAAGGACTCAGCACGACGGCCACGGTGTCGTGGTACGCGATCGCCTTCGCCGCCGGGCTGCTGATCACGACCGTCACCGTCCTGATCCCGGCAGTAACCGGGCTGCGCCGGCAGACCGTGTCCCAGGCCCGCCAGGTGATCGGCAGCCAGCGGTCGCCCTGGTGGGCCAAGGCGGGCCTGGACGTCCTGCTCCTGGTAGCGGCCCTCATCGTGTTCTGGGCCTCCAGCGGCAACGGCTACTCCCTGGTCCTCGCGCCCGAAGGGGTGCCGACCATCTCGGTGTCCTACTGGGCTTTCCTCGGTCCGGCGCTGCTGTGGCTCGGGGCGGCGGCTTTGCTCTGGCGGCTCACCACCCTCGCACTCCGGCACGGCCGCGGCCCGCTACGCCGGCTGCTGCAACCCTTGGCCGGGCGGCTGGCCCTGCCGGGCGCGGCCGGGATCGCGCGGCACCGCCGGCCACTGGCCCGCGCCATCGTCCTGCTCGCCCTCGCCCTGTCGTTCGCGGCGTCGACCGCAGTGTTCAACAGCACGTACGAACAGCAGGCCGAAGCCGACGCCCAGCTCACCAACGGCGCCGACGTCATCGTTACCGAACCGCCCGCCGCCCAGGTCTCCCCGGCCGCCGCGGCACAGCTGCAGAACGTCGCCGGGGTACAGCACGTCGAGCCCCTCCAGCACCGGTTCGCCTACGTCGGAGCCGACCTGCAAGACCTCTACGGTGTCCGGCCGGACACCATCAGGCAGGTCACCGCCCTGCAGGACTCCTACTTACAGGGCGGCACCGCAGCCGACCTCATGGCCACCCTCGCTCGCCGGCCCGACACCATCCTCGTCAGCGCCGAAACGGTCAAGGACTTCCAGCTCAACCCCGGCGACCCGATCAACCTCCGGATCCAGGACGCCCGCACCCACGCCCTACGCACCGTGCCCTTCCGCTACGGCGGGATCGTCAAGGAGTTCCCCACCGCCCCCAAGGACAGCTTCTTCGTCGCCAACGCCGCATACATCGCGCAGACCACGGGCTCCGACGCCGCCGGGGCGTTCCTCGTCGACACCGGAGGCCGCAACCAACCCGGTGTCGCCGACGCCCTGCGCACGCAGCTGGGGACAACCGCGACGGTCACCGACATCACGCAGACCCGCTCCCACGTCGGCTCGAGCCTGACCTCGGTCAACCTGCACGGCCTCACCCGCCTGGAACTGACGTTCGCGGTGCTCATCGCCGCCGGCGCGGGCGGGATCGTCCCGGCGGTCGGAATGGCCGAACGATGCCGGAGCCTGGCGATCATGGCCGTGCTGGGGGCGCGGCGGCGGCAGCTGCGCGGCCTCGTCCTTGGTGAAGGGCTGGTCCTCATCGCCGGCGGTCTGCTCGGCGGCGCCCTCATCGCCTGGGGGCTCTCCCAGATGCTCGTGACGGTCCTGACGGGCGTGTTCGACCCTCCGCCGGCCACGATGGCCGTGCCGTGGACCTACCTGGCCGCGACCGTCGCGGCAGTGGCGGCCGCATTGGTGATCGCCGCGCTGACCAGTGCACGCGCATCCACCCGGCCCGCCGTGGAGGAACTCCGCGACCTGTGAGCATCGGGAGTCCGATGAGGACAGTGCCGCGCCGATCAGCCAGTCCTGTCCAGGAAGTACGGCAGAATCGCCGAGATGGGTAACTCCGCGATCACCTTCGGGCCCGCCCTCGTGGCGGTGCTGATCCTGCTCGCCGTCGCCGCCACCGCGGTCGTGCAGGCCGGCGGCCTCGGCCGCGGACGCGACGTGCTGATCGCCGCCGTCCGCGCCGTCGCGCAGCTGGCCTTGGTCTCCTTGGTGATCACGGCCGTCCTGCGGTCGGCGCCGCTCACCGGCCTGTTCGTGCTGCTGATGTTCGGCATCGCCGCGGTGACGTCGGCGCGCCGCGCCGGCCCCTGGGCGAACCTGCCGTGGACGGCGCTCGCGATCGCCGCGGGCGTCGCCCCGGTGCTCACGCTGGTCCTGGGCGCCGGGGTGGTCCCGCCGAAGCCGATCGCGGTCGTGCCGATCGCCGGTATCGTCATCGGCGGCGCGATGACCGCGACGTCGCAGGCCGCGCGCCGGGCGCTCGACGAGCTGAAGGCCCGCCACGGCGAGTACGAAGCCGCGCTCGCGCTCGGGTTCCTCCCCCGGGCGGCCGCGCTGGAGATCTGCCGCCCGTCGGCCGGGCACGCGCTGATCCCGGCGCTGGACCAGACCCGCACGGTCGGACTGGTGACCCTGCCGGGCGCCTACGTCGGCGTGCTGCTGGGCGGCGCCGGACCGATCCAGGCGGGCCTCACACAGGTGCTGGTCCTGATCGGGCTGCTCGCCGCGGAAGCCGTCTCGATCCTGGTGACCGTGCAGCTCGTCGCGGCCGGGAAGCTCAGCTCATCCGCGCACCGGAAGGCACCGGTACCGGCGGCGCGTCAGCCGTGACCGTGCTCGACGGCGTCCATCCCGTGTGATTCGAACCCGTCGGCACCGAATCCATACACGGCACCGACGACGAGGGCCGCGGCGGCCAAGAGTCCGATCAGGACGACGATGCCGATCAGCACCCGCCGACGACCCGGTGCGGGCTCGGGAGCGCGCCCGAGCAGCACGGCGAGGTCAGCGGCGAGCGCGCGACCGGCTGCGATGATGATCGAACGCCAGCCTTCCGCACCTTCCGCTTCCGTGGTGGGCAAATCGGCGGTCACGGCGGCGAGTTCGTGCCGGAAGCGAACTCCTTCGAGCCGTCCCAGGCGCTCTTCGACCTCCTCCATGGTGAGCCGGCCTTCACCGGCCGCGGTGTAGAGGCTGACCCGGACCTGTTCACGTTCCGCATCCGAACAGCGGATTCCCACCATCGGATCCGCAGGCAACGTCGAGCCAGGCGCGTTCTCGCTCATCCTGTCCTCTTTCGTATCGGGAAACCGCTTCCTCCGAGGCTAGCCGTGGAAAACGGTCGCACGCACAGGCGAACGTTAATGTTGGATGAGAGTTGCTCGGCCGGACAAAGGCTCGACTACAATCACCCTGTGTCATCAATTGACGGACGAAGGGACACCGGGTGCACTTGGTCATCGTCGACGACGAGACAGCTGTGCAGGACTCGCTGTCGCGGACCCTGCGGTTCGAGGGCTACACCGTCTCCGTCGCCGGCGACGGAGCATCCGGGCTGACCCTTGTCCGGAGCGAAGAACCCGACGGGGTCCTGCTCGACGTCACGATGCCGCTGCTCGGCGGCCTCGAAGTCTGCCGGGTGCTACGAGCCGAAGGCAACACGGTGCCGATCCTCATGCTGACCGCGCGGACCGCGGTGACCGACCGGGTCGCCGGGCTCGACGCCGGCGCCGACGACTACCTGATCAAACCGTTCGCCTTGCAGGAGCTGCTGGCCCGCGTACGCGCGTTGCTGCGCCGGACCGAATACCAGGCCCCGGCCGCGCCTACTGCCCCTACAGCCTTGCGATTCGCGGACGTGACCCTGGACCCCACGACCCGGGAGGTCTTCCGCGGCACCCGTCCGCTGCACCTGACCCGCACCGAGTTCGCGATGCTCGAAAACTTCCTGCGCAACCCGCGGATCGTGCTGACCCGGACGGTGATGTTCGAACACGTCTGGGGCTACGATTTCGGGACCGCGTCCAACGGGCTCGACGTCTACGTCAGTTACCTGCGCCGCAAACTGGAAGCCGAGGGCGAACCCCGGTTGCTGCACACGGTCCGCGGGGTTGGTTACGTGCTGCGCGAGGAGCCGCTGTGAAACGCCCTCGTTGGAAGCGGCTTTCGCTGCGCGCGCGGCTCGGTGTCCTGGTCGCCGCTGCCGTCGCGATCGCCGTGGTCCTGGTGTCGGCGATCTCCTGGAGCATCACCCGCGCGGATCTCTTCGACCAATTCGACGCCCGTCTGCAGTCCTACGCCCAGCTGGCGGCGAGGACCTCCTCCCCCGCCGAAGCGCTGGAAACCCTCCGCTCGACCGAGAATCACGGCTCCGGCATAGGTTCCGGCCGCAACGGCGGGCTGACCGTGCAGTTCCTGTCGGCCACAGGCGAGGTGACGAGCACGGCGGGCGCCAAGTCCTTCATCCCGCCCCCGCCACCGGAAGCGCCGGTGGTCCCGGACGCGCTCGGCCGCACTTCCGACACCCGCCGGATCGACGGCGACCGGTACCGGGTGTGGACGGCCCAGCGCTCCGACGGTGGCACGGTCGAGGTCGCCCAGGACTCCGAAGACGTCGAGGACACATTGGCCCGGCTGGGTTTCTGGCTCATCGTCGTGTCGCTGGCCGGGGTCGTCGGGGCGACGCTCGTGGGCCGGGTGATCGCCCGCTCGGCGTTGCGCCCGGTCGACGACCTGACCGCGGCGGCCGAGAACGTCGCCCGGACGCAGGAGCTGTCCTCGGCCATCGAAGTCACCGCGGCCGGGGAGATAGGCAGGCTGGCCACGGCGTTCAACGCGATGCTGAGCGCGCTCGGCCGGTCCCGTGACGAGCAGCGACGGCTGGTCGAGGACGCCGGCCACGAGCTCCGTACCCCCTTGACCAGCCTGCGCAACAACATCGAGCTCTTGATCCACGCGGAGGCGAACCCGCAGCGGCAGCTGTCCACCGAGGATCGTTCCCGGCTACTGGCCGACCTCGACACCCAGACGACCGAGCTGACCACGCTGTTCGGCGAACTGGTCGACCTGTCCACCGGGGAACGGCCGAGCGAAGCAGCGGAACACCTGGCGCTGGCCGACGTCGTCGGTTCCGCCGTGGAACGCGCGCGGTCGCGGTGGCCGAAGGTGTCCTTCGACGCCGAACTGGTCGGCGCGGATGTCGTCGCCCGTCCCGGCGCGGTCGAACGGGCCGTGCTGAACGTGCTTGACAACGCCGCGAAGTGGTCGCCCTCCGGAGGGACGGTGCGGGTGTCGATGTCCGTGGCCCCGGATTCGGTGCGCGTCCGTGTCGACGACGAGGGTCCAGGCATCCCCGACGCGGACGTGCCGCATGTGTTCGAGCGGTTCTATCGTGCCGCCGCCGCCCGGGCGCTCCCCGGCTCCGGGCTGGGTTTGGCGATCGTCGAGCAGGTGCTCACCCAGCACGGCGGTCGCGCAGAGGCCGGCCGGGCCGAGACCGGGGGCGCCCGCTTCGACCTCGTCCTGCCGCTGGCCGCTTCTTAAGGAAACTGCGCGCGATCTTCATGGAATTCTCATGGACGGGCAGCACCGTTTGAGAGGTGACTTCACGAGCCGCGTTTTCCCCCAGTCCACTGGCGACGGTGACGCTGGTGATGGCTGCTGCGGCGCAAGCGGTCGTCGCCGGGTTGTCGCTCGGGTATGTCGGCAGCGTCGACCCGCTGCGTGATCCGGTCAGTGACTACGCCTGGCACCGCGGTGGCCGGTTGTTGTTCGCGGCGGCGGTGGTGCTGCTGCTCGCCGCGGCGGGGGCGCTCGCCGTCGCGGCCCACCTCGCCGCCTTGCCGCGGACGCCTTTGGCGATCACGCTCTTCGTGCTCTGGGGAGCCGGGCTGGTTGTCGTCCTGCTGTTCCGGAGCAACGTCAGTGCGGTCGATCCGACGATGTCCGGGCAGATCCACCGGGTCGGTGGCGCGGTGCTGTTCACCAGCCTGCCGCTGGCCGCCTGGACACTGAGCACGCGGCTGCGAGCCGAACGGCGATGGCTCGCCGCGGCGTCGACGCTTCGACGCGGTGCGATCGCCGGAGTGGTGACCGCGGCGGCGTTCGGCACGTCCCAGGTGGTGCACTGGCTCCCGATCGGCTTGCTGGAACGCATCGCGCTGCTGGCCGAGTTCGTCATCATCGCCGGTGTGGCGATTACCCTGCGACGGGTCGTCCGATGATCGCCCTCGCCGTGATCTGCGCGCTGCTCGCCGCGGCCCTCTTTGCGGCGGCTGCCATCCGGCAGCACGCTGAAGTCGCCGGACTGGGCGTTCCGGGCAAACCGGGATTGCGGGCGATGGCCGGGCTCGTGCGCTCCCGCGGATGGTGGGCGGGCACATCGCTGGCCATCGGTGGAAGCTTGCTGCACGTCCTCGCGCTGTCGCTGGCGCCGCTTCCGGTGGTTCAGCCGCTCGGGGTGTTCAGCCTCGTCCTGACCGTCTTCTTCGCCGGGCGGGTGGTGAACCGCCGCGTGCTCGGCGCTGTCGTGCTCGTCGTGGCAGGCGTCACCGGCTTCGTGACCCTTGCGGCGTTCGCCGCTGCGGCCACGTCGATTTCCACCGGGGCGGCCGAGTCGGTGGTCGGGATCGGGTTCGTGGTTGCGGTGGGCGGCTGGTTCGCACGGTCGAGCTGCGCCGGGCTCGCCGCCTCGGCGGCCGTCCTCTTCGGGCTCGGCTCGGCCGTGGTGCACGCCGCGGTGTCGCAGGTCCCGGGCACCGCTCTCCTGCTCGGTGTTCAGGCTCTGCTCCTGCTCGGTGCCGGCGGGGTGGTCCTGCATCGCGCCTACGCCGCCGGGCCGGCCGCTGTCGTTGTCGGCACCACCACCGTCCTCGACCCGCTGACGGCTGTCGCCGTCGCCGCCCTCGCCTACGGCGAGGCCCCGAAGCTCACCCCCGCCACCGCGCTTCCCGCTGCCATCGCCGTCCTGATCGCTCTAGCCGGCGTGCGTGTGCTCGCCGGCGCCGTCCCGCACACCCATTCCCGAGCCGAGGAGAACCCCGTGCCCGAGCACCCGTCCGGCCTTCGCGTCTTGATCGGCGCCGACACCTTCCCGCCCAACATCAACGGCGCGTCGTTCTTCGCCGAACGATTCGCTCGCGGTCTCGCCGCTCGGGGCCATGACGTTCACGTCGTCTGTCCCTCCGCCGACGGACCCGCACACACGGAGCAGCGCGATCGCTATACCGTGCACCGGATCCGCTCCCGGGCCATCCCCTTCCACCGCGACTACCGGTTCTGCACCCCCGGCGGCGCGCTCAAGGACGTGGCACCGCTGCTGGAGCGGCTGCGCCCGGACGTTGTCCACGTCCAAGCCCACTTCGGCGTCGGCCGTGCGCTGCTCGAGGCAGCTGCCGAACGCGGGGTCCCCGGTATGGCCACCAACCACTTCATGCCGGACAATCTGCTCGGCTACACCTCGTTCCCCCGGCGGGTCAGCGACGCGATCGCCCGCTGGGCGTGGCGGGACCTGCTGCGGGTCTACCGCAACGCTCGCATCGTCACCACTCCCACTCCGCGTGCGGCCGAGGTGCTCGCCGGCATCGGGTTCGACCGGCCGGTGCAGGTCGTTTCCTGTGGGATCGATCTCGCCCACTACCCGGCGCCCTCCGTCCGGCCGACCGGTCCGATGATGTCCGTGTTGTTCGTCGGCCGGCTGGACGCGGAGAAGAACATCGACCAGCTGTTGCGCGCGCTCGCCCCGCTGCCGCACGTCCGAGCCGATCTCGTCGGCGACGGTACCCGCCGTGACGAGCTCGAGGCACTCGCCCGCGAGCTGGGGATGGCGAAGCGCGTGGCGTTCCATGGCTTCATCTCCGACGCCGAACTCGTTCGCAGGTACGCCGAGGCCGACGTATTCTGTATGCCCGGCACGGCCGAGTTGCAGAGCCTCGCCACGATGGAGGCGATGGCCGCCGGTCTGCCCGTCATCGCCGCCGACGCCCTCGCCCTTCCCCATCTCGTGCACCACGGCACCAACGGTTATCTCTTCGAGCCGGGCGCCATCACCGCCATCTCCCGATGGCTGGCCGATTTGGCAGCCGATCCGGATGCGCGAGCCCGGATGGGACAGGCATCCCGGGCAATCGTCGCCCGGCATGACATCGAACGCGCGCTGGCTTCGTTCGAGAGGCAATACCGGTCCCTCCTCGGCCTGCCCGCACAAATCAGCATCGTCCAAGCGGCGTAGATCACTCTCCAGCGGCTCAGGCGGGCAGCACACCGGTCCCCAGCAGTCCGAGCAGGACGACACCGACGACGACCCGATAGACGACGAAGGTCGTGAAAGTGTGTGCCGCCACGAACTTCAACAACCACGCGATGGTCGCGTAAGCCACGACGAACGACACGACGGTTCCGACGAGCAGGGGCACGATGTCAAGGGTGCCTCCTACGGCGTCCTTCAGTTCGTAGATCCCGGCGCCGGTCAGTGCCGGAATCGACAGGAAGAACGACAGTCTCGTCGCCGCGACGCGGTCCAGTCCGCGCAGCAGGCCGGTGGAGATCGTGGCGCCGGATCGGGAGAATCCCGGGAACAGGAGAGCGAGGATCTGCGATGCTCCCACGAGCATCGCGTCGGGGAGCGTGACGTCGGCTTCGGCGCGTTTGCCGGTGCCGAAGTGGTCGGCGGCCCACATGATCGCGCTACCGACGACCAAGGACCCTGCCACGACCCACAGTGAGGCCAGCGGCCCTTTGACCAGGGACTGGAACAGCAGACCCGCGGCCACGATCGGCAAGGTCGCGAGAATGACCCACCAGGCGAACTTGTAGTCGTGCTCGTGCCGGACTGCCGGATGGACGATTCCCCGGCCCCACGCCCCGACGAACCGCGCGATGTCCCGGAAGAAGTACACGAGGACCGCGGCGATGGCGCCGACCTGGATCACCGCGGTGAAGGCAACCACCGACTGGTCGGCCACCGGGACGCCGAGTAGTCCTTCCGCGATTTTCAGGTGGCCGGTCGAAGACACCGGCAGGAATTCGGTCAATCCCTCCACGATACCGAGGATGACGGATTGCCCGACGCCGATCACGCTCAAGGATGCATTCCTTCACAAGGGAAGACAGGCACCCGGGTGGGGGGAGGCCCGGATGCCTGTCAGGTCTGGACGACGACTGGGAAACGGTAGCGGATCGGTTGGCCGGCGGTCAGCCTCGGCCGATTTCGTGATGTTCGAAACCGTCTTCGCCGATGCCGTGGAATGCGGCCACGAGCAGGGCGGCGAAAATCACGGCCATCGTCAGCGCGGCGATCAGGACCGCGAGCCGACGACGCCGGCTCACCGGCTTCTCGCCTCGGCCGGCAAGCGCAGCCGCGTCGGCGCCCAGCTGCCTTCTCACCAGCGCGAAGACGGGTAGCCACCCGGCGGCATTCGATGTCCGTGTGGGACGCGGCGGGAGATCCGCGGTGACGGCGCGGAGGTCGGAACGGAAGCGTGCCACGGCGACCTGGGTCAGGCGCACTTCGGCCTCGTCGACCGTGATCCGCCCTTCGCCGGCGGCTTCGGCCAGGTGCAGCCGGGTCCGCTCTCGCTCGTCGTCCGAGCAGCGGATCTCGCCCGGATGTTCCTCGTTACCGGAGAAATGTTCCGATGACACGGGATCAGCCATCGTAGGTCCTCGAATCGGATCGATTTCACCTTCGCCGACGTCAAGCTATAAGAAACAGTGTTCGCCATCGGCTATGCCCGGGTTAACGTGCTGCAAGAACGTCGATCGCCTGCCGTCAGTGTGCGGGGACTTCCAGGCGGTAGCCGAAACCGCGCACGGTCGTGATCGTCGGTGTGACCGTTCCACCGGTGGCGGCAGCGGCGAGTTTCCGGCGGAGCGTCACGATGTGGACGTCGAGCGTCTTGGTCGAACCTCGCCAGTGTGTGTCCCAGACGTCGGCCATCAGGGTGTCCCGGCTGACGGCCGCACCGGGCTCCTTGGCCAGGCGATGCAGCAGATCGAACTCCTTCGGTCGCAACGAAAGCTCCTCGCCTGCCAGGGTCACTCGCCGGGCGGCGACCTGAACCACCAGTTCGCCGATACTCAGCGGCGCGACGTTCGACGAGTTCCCACGACGCAGGTGTGCGTGCAACCGGGCGAGGAGTTCGCGCAGCCGCAGCGGCTTCGTCAAGTAGTCGTCCGCTCCGACCTCGAGCCCGATGACGACGTCCATTTCCTGCGTGCGCGCGGTCGTCATGATGATCAGGGCGTGGGGAGTGATCGCTCGCGCGCGCCGGCAGACTTCGATGCCGTCCAGATCCGGCAGCCCCAAGTCGAGGAGAACCACGTCGTATTCGTCGATCGTCATGCGGCGCAGCGCCTCGCTACCGGTGCGTGACCACATCACGTCGTAGTCGTGCATCCGGAGCGCGGACTCGAGCAGACTGCCGATGGTTTCATCGTCTTCGACGAGGAGGACTGCCGCCATGGTGAAATTCTACCGACTTCGACGTCACCGAAGGTGCGCTCTGAATTTCCCTCTGCCCCACAGGGCTCATTAGTTAACCCGTTCGAGGCATTTGCTAACCACGAGCTAACCTTTGTCGGCCGACGAGATGCATCTTTGGCGATTGTGGGCTTTCCGCGGGCAGACTGTCGCCATGCGCAGACGCATCATTCTGCTGGCCGTCGCCGCTGCCCTCCTGGCCATCACCCTGTTCGGGGCACCGCTGGCGGCGGGCGCCGCAAGCTACTTCGCGCAGGACGAGCGGACGGAGCTCGAGCGCGCCGCCGATGCCGCGGCCCTCTCGATCGCCGACGACGTCCTCATGCACAGCACGCTGCCGCAGTTTCCGGGTTCCGAAGAGGACACGACCGGCCTGTACACGCCCGGGGGAACCCTGCTGACCGGGAGCGGCCCGGCAGCCGGCGACGCGGTCGTGCAGCAAGCTCGCGGCGGCGACGTGGCGACCGGAGATGTCGGCGCGGACATGGTGGTCGCGGTGCCGATTCTGCACGACTCGGTGCTGCAGGGCATTGTGCGTGCCTCGACCCCGCACACGGAGTGGTACCAGAAGGTTGCGCTCTCCTGGCTGGTGATGGCAGGACTGGCGGCGGCCGCGGTTGCCGTGACCTGGTTGCTGGCCGGACGGCTCGCCGCGCGCGTGGCCGGCCCTCTGGAGCAGCTGTCCGCCGCGGCCGCAAGGCTGGGCGGTGGCGACTTCACCGTCCGGGCCCCGATCAGCGGCATCGGCGAGATCGACCAGCTCGCGGAGGCCCTCGACCGGGCCGCGGTCCGGATCGGCGACGCCCTCGACCGCCAGCGCGCGCTGGCAGCGAACGCGTCGCACCAGCTGCGTACCCCATTGGCGGGGTTGCGGCTGCAACTGGAGTCCGCGCTCGACCCACCGGGACAGGATCTGGAGGCGGCGGTGGAGGCCGCCATCGCCACCGCGGACCGGATGGAGACGACGATCGACGACCTCGTGTCGCTGGCCAGCCGGCCACCGGAGAACCGTGGCGTGATCGAGCCGGATGCGCTGCTGCGCGACGTCGTGGCGGGATGGCGCGACCTGCTCGCCGGCCAGGGCCGGCGCCTCGAGGTCGTCCGTCAGGCGATCGGCAAACCGAAGGCCGCCGAAGCGGCGGTGCGACAGGTCCTCGGCGTGCTGCTCGACAACGCCGCCATCCACGGTCGCGGGTCGGTGATGGTCACGACCCGCGACAGCGGGGACGCCTTCGCCATCGACGTCGCCGACGAAGGACACGTCGCCGACGGTCTGCCGGACATGTTCACCCGCGGACACAGCGGCTCCGGCGGCTCCGGCATCGGCCTGGCCTTGGCCCGGGACTTGGCGGAGGCGGAGGGAGGACGGCTGCAGCTGGGCCGGTCGTCTCCGACGACGTTCACCCTGCTGCTGCCGTCGGTCCGCTGACCCGCGGCCTCACCTGGCTACGGGTGCGTGCACTGCTCCGGTACGCGCGGTAACTGCGAAGAAGTCGCGTTGGTCGGCGGACAGGTAGCGGTCCGCCGCGGTGGGCATGTCCGGCAGCACCGTCGTCGGCGACGAGCCGGTGATGTCGGGCCGGAAGAGATTGGCGCTCACCATTCCGCCGTGGATGTCCAGCTCCATGCCCCGGACCGCGCCCGCCGTGGCGAGGGCGTCGGCCAACGCGGTCAGCGTGAGCTGGTTACCGGCCACGTAGATCAGCCTGCCGTGGGCGTCCACCCCGACCGCGGAGCGCCAGGTGAACTGGAACTGGTTCTTCGCACTCCCCCACTGTCCGGCCGGATTGCCGGACAACCCCGGGACCGGCCGACCGCCGTCAACGATCAGCTCGAGGTTCTGGCGCACCGCGGCGACGTCCGGGGTCATGTGGGCGTCCCGGCCCCAGAGGGCGACCGTCGCGACCCCGGACTTGTCGATGACCAGCGAGGCCATTCCGTTCTTGAGCGGCTTCCCGTACTGGCCGTCGGCGTAGAAGCCGCCCGGGGTGTCGCGAAACTTGAACCCCGAGTTGAACGTGGCCAGCAGTGACCGACGCATCGCGTCGGGGACCTGCGCCTGCTCCGGCCAGGTACCGCCGGGTTCCTTCGTACCGGCGATGAGGTGGGTACCGGTCCATTTCTGGTCGAACGCCGCCACCGCGGCCACCACACTCGCGTGGGCGGGATCGGGACGGAGGAACGTCGTGTAGTCCGCCGGCTGACCACCCGCCATGCGGGCACCGGGCACCCACGCTCCCTCTCCGGGCAGGGCGCCGGGAAGGGTCGTCAGCGGCGCGGGCGCGTTCGCGTCATCGCGGGCTACCGCCCGGTTCGCGACGGGCAGGGACCCCGCGCTCGGCGTGCCGTTCGCCGGAGGATGCCTCGTGTAGTACCAGTTCTCGAAGGCGTTCACGACCGGTCCGGCACCCATCTGACGGGCCCAGTCGGCGGTCCGCGCAGCGAAGGTCGCCGCCCCCGGCGCCGTGAGCGCCTGGACGTAGGTGACCGACGGATAAATCAGCAACAGTGCAAAAGCAACGAGTACGCGGCGCAAGCGCTTTCGACGGCGCTTGACCGGCGGACGGGACAGGCGCGGACTTCCGGTTCTGCTCGCTACATCGACCATATCCGACGGTAACGACGCCGTGGTTCGAGCCAGTGCATCACATTGCTAGCGAACAGCTAAGAACGGCCACCGGTTCCGGCGCGCCGCTTGCGGTCACGCAGGAATTCGAGCGCCAGCGGAATCAACGACACGATCACGACGAGAGCGATGATGGGCAGCAGGTACTGGTCGATACCGGGAATGCTGGAGCCGAGGACGTAGCCTGCCAGGGTCACCCCGACCGACCAGAGAAGGCCGCCGAGTACCTGCCAGATCGTGAAAGTGCGGCCGGGCACCGCGAGAATGCCGGCGAGCGGGTTCAGGACGGTCCGTACGACGGGTACGAACCGCGCGAGGACGATGGCTTTGGCGTGGCCGTAGCGGCCGAAAAGTTCCTCGGCTCGCGCCAGTCCGCGGTGCAGGTGCTGATTGCGGGTTTTGGCCAAAAGGGCGCGGCCGCCGCGGCGACCGATGAGGAAGCCGGTCTGCGCACCGAGCAACGCCCCGGCGACGGCGGCGATCAGGACCGCCGGCAGCGACAGGTGGACAGCCGCCGTGGCACTGGTCGTGCAGAACAAGCCCGCGGTGAACAGGAGCGAGTCACCGGGCAGGAAGAACCCGATCAGCAGGCCGGTCTCGGCGAACAGGACGAGGAACACCCCTACGGTGCCGAGACTCGACAACCATGACGTCGCGCTCAACGGATTCATCGGCCGGACCGCCTTCCAGACAACTCCACGACAGCTATGTAATAGTTCTACACGTATGTCGTTTTTTCTTGCCACCCGGCCGCCTGCTCAGCGCGTCGGCGCGACCCGAACGCGGACGCCCAGCAGGGCTCGGCGACCCAGGACGCGATCGCCGCCCAGGACTGCGCGGCCATCCTCGCCTGCATCGCGCAGGCCGATCCCAGCGCAGCGGCCGGCCAGCAAGGTATGGCCACCGGTCAGAACGGGGCGGTCGACCCGAAGAAGAAAGCCAAGAACAAGGCGAAGGCCACGGACAGCGGCGCTCAGCAGGCCGCGGACCAGGCGGCGGCCGGCTGCGTCGCGTCGGCGGCCGCCGACGGTGCCCAGACGACCGGCGCCCAGGCCACGGACCCCCAAGCCGCCGGCAGCCAGGACGCGGCGACGGCCGGGGACATCGTCTGCTCCGGCTCGACTGTCACCCTCTCCGGTGATGCGGGTTCGCCCGCGGCGTCCAGCAACCAGTTCGCCCTCGGCACCATGCTGAAGGTCACGAACCTGGACAACGGGAAGTCCGTCACGGTGCCGGTGACCGCGACGTCCGGCAGCTGTGCGCTGCTGAACAACTCGGCGTTCGCCAAGATCCACGAGCCGGGTAAGCAGCTCATCCGCAACGCCAAGATCGAGAAGGTCGGCTGACGACGGCCTCGCCCGGGGTGTGCGTCGGCGGGCCGTCGACGCACACCCTCGACCACGACCATCAGTGCGAGTCAGGCAGCACCCGGGTCCCTTCGTCGCGCACCGCCTGTAGCGCCCGGGGGTCGAGGCCGAGCAGGCGCAGGATCGTCGGCGCGATCTGCGTTGTCGCCACCGGCGCGGCGACCGTGCGCGCTTCGCGGTCCGGGCCGCTCACCACGAGCGGGACCGCGCGGTCGTCCGCCGCGACACCGCCGTGCTCGGCGATCTTCTTCGTGCCGCCGGTGTAGACGACGCCGTACTGGCTGACTCCGAACAGGTCCGGCACCCGGTCGTCACCGGGCCGCACGCCGAAGTACCGGGCCGCGTCCGTGCCCGCGTAGACCGTGCGCAGGCCGGAGTGGGTGAACGCCTTGGCCGCGCCGGCGCTGTCGGTGCCGGTCCCGTTCTGCGCAAGCAAGTACTTTTTGGCGAAGTCCGTCGCGGCCGGCGAGCGATCGGTCAGCCACAACAGCATCGCGTCGTCGTCGGTCGACTGGGCGACCAGCTCGCCGGCGCCGGGGTGGCGAGCCCGCCAGGCCGCGTTGAGCCCGGCGAGCAGCTTGGCGTCGCCGACGCGGGTCAGGGCGCCCGGGTCGGTCGGTGACTGGCCGTGCTTGGCGGAGAGGATGATCGTCGTGTCGCGGTCGAGGTGCTGCTGGCGCAGTTCGGCGACGAACGCGCCGATCCGGCCGTCCACGAAGTCCAGCGCCGAGCTCAGCACCGGTCCCGGCTCCGTGCCACCAGGCAGGTAGCCGCCGGTCTGCCTACCCGACTTCGGGAGCTTTTGCGCGGTGGACACGGCTTGGAAGTTGAGCCCGAAGACCGCCGGAGTTCCGGTGCGGTGTGTGCCGCTGTGGTCGTATCCGTCGATCTCGTTCAGCACGGCCTGCGCCTTATAGCCGTCGTACTGCCGGGTAGCGGCGTTGTCGGTGGTCCAGTCGCCGGTGCCGGCGGGGCCGGTGCTGTTGATTTCCGGGGTGAACAGGTCCTGCACGCCTGCGCCGGACGGGCCGTTGAGGATCTCGTAGGCCGGGTGCTTGTCCGACCACGCTGTCCGCAGCCCGGCCTGCCGGGCCACCTCGAAGACGGTGTTGACCTTCAGGTACTCGTGGGGCTGGACCGGGCGGCAGGTGCGCGGGTCGACCGGCAGCCCGGCCGGGTTCAGCAGGGTCCGCGGGTCACCGGTCATGCCCAGTACGGACCCGGGCAGCCCGGACAGGCCCTGCCCGGCGTCGAGCCGGCTCTGGTCGCGGTCGAGGTCCTCGGTGAGGTCGACCTGAGCGCCAGGCGTCTTACCGGTGCAGGAGGTCGTGCCGGCGGGGAGCAGGCGGTGGTTGTAGGTGGCGTCGTAGTAGATGCCGGTGGCGGCCGGGTCGCCGCCGGTGAGCTGCCCGATCAGACCGGGGAACGAGTCGGACGGCACCGGGGTGCGCGCGCCGGTGTACGCCGTGCCCCGGGCCAGTAAACCCGCCATGGCCGAGCGCGGGTGCTGGGCGGCGTAGGTGGCCAGGTCGGCCTCGTGGAGGCCGTCGACGGAGATGAGCAGGACGTGGCGGGTGCCGGGGTGCCCGTCCGACGCCGACGCGACGGGGACGGCGGTGAGCAGGCCCAGCGCGGCGAGCGCGGCCGGGATGCGGATCCGGTTCGGGGACAAGGTTTCCTCCTCGGCACGCCCCAGGCGGGGCGTCCCCGGAATCCCACGCCATCGATCCGGCCGCGAGGAGACCTCGGCACGAACACCGGATGAACACCGGCGCTCGGCGAGTCCACTGTGGACGCTTGTTGGCGCACAACAAAAACAGGCGCGCATCGAGCCCACCCTCCTGGATCATAAACTACGACCGTGTAGAAACTCAACCGGGCTGGCGCACCGTGCCGGCTCCCGTAGATCGCCCGCGAGACGGTCGCCCCAGGCACTGTGCGGCCATAGGCTCCGGCCACTGACTTCCAAAGAGAACGAAACGCCCATGATCGAAGCACGTGCGGTGTCGAAACGCTACGGCGAGAAGACGGCCGTGGACGACCTCACGTTCACGGTGAAACCCGGTGTGGTGACCGGGTTCCTCGGCCCGAACGGCGCGGGGAAGTCCACCACCATCCGGATGATCATGGGCCTGGACGCGCCCACGTCCGGCTCCGTCACTGTCAACGGTAAGGCCTACAAACGCCATGCCGCGCCGCTCCACGAGGTCGGGTCGCTCCTGGAGGCCAAAGCCGTCCACACCGGACGATCCGCCTACAATCACCTGCTCGCCCTCGCGCTGAGCACCGGCATTCCGCGCCGGCGCGTCGACGAAGTGATCGAGCTCGTCGGGCTGGGTGACGTCGCCCGCAAGCGCGTCGGCGGATTCTCCCTCGGCATGGGTCAGCGCCTCGGCGTCGCCGCCGCGCTGCTCGGCGACCCGGCGACCCTGGTGCTCGACGAGCCGGTCAACGGGCTCGACCCGCAGGGCATCCTGTGGATCAGGAATCTGCTGCGCGGTCTGGCTTCCGAGGGCCGCACCGTGTTCGTCTCCTCGCACCTGATGAGCGAGATGGCCCTGACCGCCGAGCACCTGATCGTGATCGGCAAGGGCAAGCTGATCGCCGACACGTCGGTCGAGGAGTTCATCCGGCGCGCGTCGAGCCGGGTCGTGCGGGTGCGCACCCCGGAGGCCACGCGGCTGCGGGATCTGCTCACGGGGCCCAGGGTCGGCGTCACCAGCCTGGCGCCGGAGCTGCTCGAGGTCAGCGGGCTCGACGGCGCCGAGATCGGCCGCGTCGCCTGCCGCGAAGCCGTCCCCCTCGAAGAGCTCACGCCGGTCCAGGCCTCCCTGGAAGAGGCGTTCATGGAACTCGCCGACAACGCGCTCGAGTACCGGGTCACCCCGGTGGCACAGGAAAGGCCCGCGTCATGACGACCACCACCGCCCCCGCCACCACCGGAGGCGCGCCGTCTCCCGATGCGCCGCGACCGGACCACCTCAAGGTCACCCCGGCCCGGGTACTCCGCTCGGAGTGGCTGAAGTTCCGCACGGTCCGCTCATCACCACTGGCGGTCGCCGTGACCGTGGTCGGCATGATCGCGCTCGGCTGGGTCTTCTCGGCCGCCGACGCGAGCCGCTGGCCGGTCATGCGCCCGCAGGCCAAGGCGCACTTCGATCCCACGGACGTCAGCATCCGCGGGTACGTCCTGGCGCAGCTGGTGATCGGTGTGCTGGGTGTGCTTATCGTCTCCGGCGAGTACGGCACCGGGATGATCCGCGCGACGTTCTCCGCCGTCCCGACCCGGACGCCGGTGCTGTGGGCGAAGCTCGTGATCTTCGCCGTCGTGTCGTTCGTGGTGACTGTCGCGTCGGGTGGGCGCCGGTTCCACGGGCCGGTCGAGGTCTTTAGAGTCGTCGGGGCGGGTTCTTGACCGCTCAGGGCGGTGGCAGGGCCAGGATCGCGGTGATAGCTGCGGCCAGCTGCGTGGCCCAGGGCCAGGTCGCGGGGATCTTGATGGTGCGTCTGCGTCCGCCATGGACCAAGCGGGCCGCGGTGTGCAGCAGCCGGTATCGCAGCATTTTCGGCTCCACGTAAACGAGTTCGCCGTCACACGCGAGGAGTTGCAGCCACGCGAGCAGGTCCGCGGCGACCGCCGCGGTGGCGCACCAGGCTTGGTTGATCGCGAACGAGCGTGAGGGCAGGCGGCCGATGTCGGTCTGCTTGCCGCAGCTGATCCGGTCCTCAACTCGGGCCTGGCAGCGGTGACAGGGTTCGAGGAACGCCACCTGGCCGGTGGGGTGTTGGTGGCCAGCAGTTGGTAGCGCCAGCCGTGGTGGGCCTCGAACAGCGACAGTTGCGCGCGAGATGGGGTTTCACAAGTGGCCGGAACCCTTCGTGTAACGAAGTAGAGGTCAGATGCGACCTCGCTCGTGTGCACGAATCGAATCGGCGTATTTCGTCGAGCATGAAAGCTTCATCTTACACATTTGGCGATGTGACCATGTTCATGCAAAGCTTCGATCTCGGCATGATGCAGCGAAATACTCGCGTCACGGTACGCTTGAATTCGATCGCGAACGTTAGGTTGCTAACTGAGAAGAATTATCATGCTTACTGTCAGCGCGGGTTCTATCGCATGCACGGAGGCGTGGCGACGAGCGTCGATTTCACACTGACTATTCCGTCAGATGCTCATTGGTACCTTGTCATCGATTCAGAAGGTTGCCCAAAACATAAATTTAGCGTCGAGGTGACTGTCGGCGATCAGTCGTCCGCACAATAGTCTGCGTCGGCGCGGCCTTGCCAATCACTAAGGTGTTGTCTCCGTCAGCCCGCAGTGAATTGGAGGGCAGGCCGCAGCGAGGGCCGCTCGGTCCCGTGTTACTACGGGGGTGTTCTTGAGCGTAGTCAGGCGCGACCGGATCCCGATGGTGGTCAATCCGCAGTACGCCGCGGAGAGCCACCTCGACCGCAGCCGGGAGCAACGCGACTACGTCACACTTCCATATGCAAACACGGCGAGCGATCTGACGGCTTCGCTTGGTTCAAGGCTGGATCCAGACGTTGATTCTTTCATTGATACCCGGCGCTGGCGTCAGATCATAAGCCCTGCTTGTAGGTGTCTTCGTCATCTTCTCTATCGATGCGCTCCGGAGGCAACAGGCCGGTCACCGTTTGTTCGTCGATGGAAGTGATCTTGGCAATGCGTACCTGCTCTATAGGAACGACCTCCATCTGGATGACGGGCCTTTCCGCATACAAAGTCACTTCGGCGTCGATGTCGTGCTCGAGCATCAGGCCATCCGACGAGGTCGCGGGCTCGCCGCCGGTGAGGGGCTCTCGCTCCAGACGTACTTCCTCGTGCGAAACCTCAATGGTAACCTGCTGCAGTTCCGTGACGACATACTTGACCAGACGCACCCGGCCCGCACGTCCCGGTTCGGTGTTCAGTACAGGTTGTTCTGTACTGGTGGCGAAATTGTCGCCGATCTCGGAGTAGGGCGGTGAGGTTTGGTCGTCACCGGCCGGCGTCGCGCTGTCGCCGTATCCGGTCGTGTCGTCCCCGTGACTGGGCGAATCGTCGCGGGTCGGCAAGTCGTAGTGCAGGGCCAGTGCGGCCTCCTCGGCGTCCGTCATCGCCCCACGGGCAAGGTCGACGTCGGGAGCTTGAGTGATAAGTTCTCTGCTGTACGGAACATATATCCACTCATCATGCAGCTCGGCGGTGTGCAGAGGCAGGGCGTGTTCGCCCGGTACGAGTGTGCCGGTACGCACCGTTGCCCAGACAGGCTGGCCGGTGCCACCGGTCGACCACACCTGTCCGACCGGACCCACGGTTTCCCCGTAGGTGTCGAGGACCTCGCAGGTGAAGAGGTATTCGGCCTTGTCTGGTTCGATCATAGGAGGGCGCCTTGTCTTTGCGAGCCGGATTACGAGCGGTGTGCCTAAAGAAGCGCAGAACGGTGTTCATGTCGATGCAGAAAACCGGCGCGTCGCCGAAGACTCTTCATAGCACCGAACTCGCCCACAGCCGAACGCCATAGCTCTGCCGAGCACCTGACCTCTCGCCATCGCGCCCACGCCGCCACTATCGACGAGCAGGGCAGCGGCTGGGAGCCAGCCGGCAAAGTACTGGGATGCGCCGTGACCGTCACGGAGCCGAACTACCCGCGTGCATCGAATCTTAACCACCAGCGAGCACGTCAGTGCGGTGAACTGCCGCACCGGTGAAGGCCCCGGCTGCGCGGAGCTTGACGAGAAGTTACTCCACCTCGGGGCCAGCGCCGCCACCACGCCATCCTGCGCGTCTACTGCCCTACCAGTCACGCTCGCAACACTGCCGAGCACCTGCGCACCGCCTTGACCAGCCGTGCGGTGACCGATCCGGTTCAAGGGCATCCTCAGGGCGATCCACCGCCGCAGCGCCGGCGACGCCGCCATAGGCGCCGGACGCGATCGTGTGTAACTCCTGCAGAACCCCACCCCCCCCGAAGCCCACAAAGTCCCCCGCATTCAAATGAGTCCTTTCGACACGGCGCGCGCTGCGACCCTTCGGACGATAGCCACGCGTGCACGGTCGGCGATGTCACCTTGGGCTTGGTGGCCATCCGCTGCTGGGGGCCGTCATCGGTGCCCCGATTCGTCGGGTTCGGTGCCGATGACCATCGGCGCTCCCTGGCCACCGGGCGACGCCGCCCGGCCCGGCTTCACCGGACGCGCCCAGGCCATTGGGGTGTGCTGCCGGGCTCGGCTTGCCGGGCGGCCACGTCGAACGTGGCCACTGAGGGCTTGGTGCTTGCTGCAGAGTGTTAGGTGAGGGGGTCGGGGAGCTGACGGCCGGTTTTGACCGCGTTCTCTGTCGGGATCGGCCAGTCGTGGTCCCTGTAGGTAGTTACAGCAGTCACGGATGCCGTGAGCTGGTCGATCGGCGGCACCCGTAGCGCGGAGAATGCCACGGTAAGGTCCATTCGGCGCTGCACCTGGATGAGCACGTCCAGCTGACGAGCCAGACACGCGCTGAACAGCTGATCCCGCCACACCTGATCCTCGCCGTCTTCGACACCCCATTCGTGCGGGTACACCAACCAACACCCCACTGCGAGCTTGCTCGGCAGCTCGGGTGGCTCAGCCACCGTGTAGGGATCACAGGGAGTCTGGCCTCGGCCCGGTTCGAACACCACCGCCAAAGCGCGTGATCGCTGCACAGTGGCGGGCGTCCACAGCTGAGGCATGACACTTCTCCCGTCAAAACTTGTGATCTAGGACACCTGCGCGATACTAGTCCACATGGCGGCGGCCATCCGGGTGAACCATGAGCGTTGGGAAGAGCGACCCTGGTATCGCACGCGTGATCGCGATGCCGCTGCGTTCACTACGCGCGCCGGCGGAGTCGTGGCGAGTTTGCGGCGACCTCGGAATCCGCTCCGGCGGGCTTCGCCCCCGCACGGCAGGGCGGGGCCAGGGCCGCCGTAGTCGCAGGCGTCGACCTGGACAGCGTTGGTAATTAGCAGGTGGGCGTTTGGGACGAGAATGACCTGATCTCCCGGCGCGGCAGGTGCGCGCAACGGGGTGAGGCAGGAGTCAACGGGAGCATGCTGCGCCCCCGGCTGGGGCTCGAAGACGTCGCCTACGGGAAACTTCGTCATCGCGCTGCGCGCAGCCCGCGAGGGGCAAGCCGTGGCGCACGATTCTGGAGGCCGTCCTGGCCCTGGACGCGTCTGTCAGGTCCAGGCCGTGCACGAGAGGGCAGCCACCGGGTGTACCGCTGTGGCGTCTGGGACAGCGAAGGCCGGCCGTGACCACGCCGCAGCCCACCAGCTCGGTGAGGTGCCGCGCAGCTGCTTCCGCACGCCCACCGAGGGACAACCCCACCGACCGCCCGGGTAATAGCTCGGACAACTGGCCCGGGTCGCGATGGACCGCGACCAACTCGGGTGGCAGTGGCCGCTCAAGGAACTGCGAACCAAAGAGTCCACAGAGCGGCCAGGGGACCGCCAGAAACCTTCGTCCGTCGTGCCGGCACGACGATCCGGCTGAGCGCGTGCCGCTCACGCGCCGTCGCCGGCGCCGCCGCGGTCCCGGCGGTCGAGCTCGTCGGAGAGAAGCTGCTCGAGCTGGCGGGCACGGTGTCGACGAGGCGTGGAACCGGACCGTTCACCGCGCGCCGCCCATGCGACGGCGGCCCGCAGTGCAACCAGGGCACCGCGCAGTTCCCGTACGCGCACCAGCGCGTCCGGATACCACCCCTCCGTACACGCTACGGAATAATCGACTTTAGGACGAATCCATCGCGCTCATGAAATCCAGCAAGAGCCGCCAAGCCCCTCGGCCCACCCGCCCCCGGACACGAAGCAGCACCCGAATGTCCGGGGTGCGGCAGCCAACAGACACTAGGTCAGTCCTTGTGCGTGAC
The DNA here is from genome assembly GCA_049998055.1 of Amycolatopsis sp. cmx-4-37. Classification (GTDB taxonomy): domain Bacteria; phylum Actinomycetota; class Actinomycetes; order Mycobacteriales; family Pseudonocardiaceae; genus Amycolatopsis. Next base: position 105,542 of record JAEBEK010000027.1, read on the forward strand.
GCCCTTGACAGCGTCCTTGATCTTCTCGCCCGCCTGCTTCAGTGAGCCCTTGGCCTGATCCGCCTTGCCCTCAGCCTGCCACTGCTCGTTGCCCGTGGCGTCGCCCACGGCTTCCTTGGCCTTACCCTTGAACTCTTCGCCCTTGTTCTCCAGCTTGTCGTTCATGACGCGCACCCTTCCTCGCGACGACAGTTCCCGATCGGCGATCGCCAAGCAGGCTCGCTGCGGAGGTACCCATTCCGACGCCGCCGAGAAACCTGCGCACGCAATAATCGTCGAGACGCCACCCACAGCAAGCCAGCATCGCGACACCGTGACGGATGAGGGGCGTGACGCTCAACCAGTGAGCACGACGCCCGGGGTCAGCGCATCGACCGCCGGGACCAACCTAGCGGCATCTCATGGTCCCGAGCATCGCGGCCGAGCGCCACACCCCCACCGACACACCCGGCGCGTCGCACCAAACGTCCGCCTCCTCGTGGTTCACCCTGACGCCCTCAGTTCCTGTCCCACAGAACAAGGGTGTGGCGCCCCAGCCATCGAGCCGCTGAAGGAGGCCGCTTTTCGCTCTGCCGCGCGAACCACAGCCAGGACGCCACACGACCGACATATCCCCAGCTCAGACCGCTATACGATCGCGGCTGGCTAATCGGACGTGGCGGCTTGTCCATCCCAGGCGCGCACCCGGGTTACTGGGTAAACCCGCGCACGCGATCGACGCCCAAGACGCTCAGCGCGTACCACCCGCCGACACTGCGACACACCGTGACAAGGAAGAGGCGTGACGCCCTACTCCGGCGGCAGATCTCCGGGGAAGGAGGACCACACCGCTGGCACCACCCTGCGGTCGAGTGACCGCCGAGCCCACGCGCCCGAAGCGTCATCCCGCAGCAGCGGCCTGAATCTCACAGCACCCGCGCGTTCCCGCCATCGCGCTTCTCAGTGATCAGCTCAACATGAGTCGGCGCGTCGTCTTTGCATGGCTGCGAGGCGTTCCAGATCTTCGTACAGGTAACGAAATCTGATCGACAGCTATGAGAGCGACTCGAGCTGCTTCTTCCGGTGCGCCGCGGCGTTTTCATAGCCGGTGGTACACGACCTATGGTCGAGTTCGTCGACGGGGAAACCGAAAGCACAGACAAAACGGTCGCCGAGACACTGGCGACACTGCCGGCCGCGCTGGGCTGCGGGCAGTCGGCGGGCGACCCGCCGCAGCGCCACCGCACGCCCCGAGGCAGGTGCTTAGCTGCTCGGACCCGAATCGGTGCTCAGCACGGCCACCGCTGCGCTGCGGGTGGCGTGGACGACGAACAGCTCGTCCAGCCCGAGCAGGTCCAGGGTGCGGCTGACCATGCGGGAAGCGATCAGATGCAGCATCACCGGGACTTCGGCGTAGGCGCGGTGGACGTTAACCAGCACGTTGATGCCGGCCGAGGATATGAAGGTGACCTTCGCCAGGTCGAGGAGCAGATGCCGCCGGGCATGGCCGAGGGCTTCGTCGAGGGCCAGCTGCAGGTCAGGCGCGGTGACGGTGTCGAGTTCACCGGCCGCGGTCACTACGGTCACCACGGTTGTGGTGTCGATGGTCAGATGTAGTTGTCCGGGCGGCACGTCAGGGGCGGCGGGGGTGTCGTCGGTCGGTCCCATACTGGCGCTCTTCTCCGGTCTGTCATCGCCGCCTCGATCGAAGGCAGCGGCAATCGGCACGGCGGAGGCTCCGGCTCAACCAGCCCCGCCGATCCTAACCAATTCGCATCCAGCCGAGACACCGACGCGGCTGTGGCAGATGGACCTCGGCGGGATGTTCCCGGCCGACGGACGCGAGTGCAAGCCGGTCACCGGCATCGACGACCACTCCCGTTCACCGCAGCGATACGCCGCTATAGCGTTCCGTCGGTAGTGTTGACAGACAGCGAGAAACAGTTCACCGGCCGCTTCACCCGTCCGTACCGGTGGAGGTGCTGTCCGAACGGATCTGCCGGGAGAACGGCATCAGCCAGCGGCTGCCAAACGCCTCTCGCTGGCTACGGCCGGCAAGATCGAATGGTTCCACAAGACCCTAAAGGAGAAACTGCTGCCGGTCCGTGGGCGACGCGGTGGAATAGCTCCCCCTCGGCCACGAGGGCACAGTCGATCACCGGCCGTCGAGCACACCCGGAGTGTCCAGTCCGGACTTGGTCACAACTCGGCCTCGGCGACGTGAACGACTCGCATCGACGGGAATTCCGGGCCACCCTTGAACGATCACGCTTCCAGCAGCCCATCCGGACCTCATCCGCGGAGTTCTCCTTGGCAGCCGACCCCGACCTCCGCCTGATCCCGCGCAACGCCGTCCAGGTGAGCCACAACAGCCACGACGGCGCCATCTCCGTGGTGGTGACCCTCGACGGGCAAGTCCGCGACCTGCAGCTGGCCGACACCGTGTCGACGCGACCGGCAGCCCAGCTGGCGAAGGACATCCTCGAATGCATCCACTCCGCCCAGACCCTGTTCGACCCGGGGCCGGCTACCCGTTGAGGTAGTCGTCGTAGACCGCGACCCACACGTCCAAATCGGACAAATACGCGTTGATTCGGTAGCCTGCGGCGGTGAGGGATACCTTGACGTCGCCCTCCGGCCATCCGTCCCAGGTTCCCGTCGGCGACCGCCGAAGCGCCCCTTCGGCCGCCAGCAAACGCAAGGCGGGCTCCAGCACGCGACGCGAGAAAGCCCGGCGAAGTTCATCGACAGCCCGGGAGCCGGACGCGAGTTCGTCGAGCAGCTCCACCGCGCCACGGCAGCAGATCACGCGCGTAAGACCGGTTTCGGCCATGGCAGCTCCCGAGATGACGTCACCGGCACGGTAGGCAGGCGACGCGCGCCTGCCACGGTCGTTGATGCGACCCTGACGAACGGCCGCGATACGTTTACGCGATCCCTACGCGAACACCGGGATCTTTACGGTTTCCCTACGCCGGTGCGCCACCGCACGAGGCACGCTGCCGTACGTGCCGGTACCCACCTCATGGCTGAAGCGGCTGGTCGTCGGCCGGCCGTTCCGCAGCGACACCCTCGGCGAGACGCTCCTGCCGAAATGGCTCGCCCTGCCGATCTTCGCGAGCGACCCGCTCTCCTCGGTCGCCTACGCCACCCAGGAAATCCTGCTCATCCTGTCGATCGGCGGTCTCGCCTACCTCACGCTCGCTCCTTGGATCGGGCTGGCGGTCGCAGTCCTGCTCACCGTCGTGGTCGTCTCCTACCGCCAGGTGGTGAAGGCGTACCCCAGTGGCGGCGGATCGTACGAGGTCGCGTCCCGCAACCTCGGCAGCCACGCGGGCCTGGTCGTCGCCGGCGCTCTCATGGTCGACTACATCATGACGGTGGCCGTGTCGGTCGCCTCCGGCGTGGACAACATCATCTCCGCCGTCCCCCAGCTCAACGACCAGCGGATCCTGCTCGACATCGGGTTCATCGTGGTGCTCACGGCGATGAACCTGCGCGGCATCCGCGAGTCCGGCCGCACGTTCGCCGCGCCCACCTACCTGTTCATCGGCGCGGTCACACTGATGATCGTCATCGGCTTCACCCGGGTGCTCGGCGGCCATCCACCCGTCGCCGAGAGCGCCGGCTACGACATCCGGCCCGAACAGGTCGGCCTCACCGGCCTGGCATTGGTGTTCTTGCTGCTGCGGTCCTTCTCCTCCGGCTGCACCGCGCTCACCGGCGTCGAAGCGATCTCCAACGGCGTCCCGGCGTTCCGCAAGCCCAAGTCGCTCAACGCGGCGCGCACCATGACCGCGATGGGCGTCACCGCGGTCGTCATGTTCGGCGGCATCACGGCGCTGTCGCTCATCGCCAAGGTGCACATCGCCGAGAACACCTGCGACCTCGCGGGCTTCCGCGGCGACTGCGCCACCGACCCGCAGCGCACGGTGATCAGCCAGATCGGCGCCGCGGTCTTCGGCGGCGACCACGCGTTCCTGTTCTACTTCCTGCAGGCCACGACGGCACTCATCCTCATCCTGGCCGCGAACACCGCGTTCAACGGCTTCCCGCTGCTGGCCTCGATCCTCGCCCAGGACCGCTACCTGCCCCGGCAGCTGCACACCCGCGGCGACCGCCTGGCGTTCTCCAACGGGATCATCGCCCTCGCGGTCGTCGCCGCGATCCTGATCTTCGCCTTCGACGGGTCCACCACCCGGCTCATCCAGCTCTACATCCTCGGCGTGTTCACCTCCTTCACCCTGTGCCAGGCCGGCATGGTCCGGCACTGGAACCGCGTTCTCGCCGACACCACCGATCCCCGCGAGCGCCGGGCCGCGCACCGGTCCCGGCTGATCAACGCACTCGGCGCCGCCCTCACCGCGATCGTGCTCGTCGTCGTGCTGATCACGAAGTTCACCCACGGCGCCTACCTGGTCGTCATCGCCATCCCGGTGCTGTACGTCATCATGCGCTCGATCCACCGGCACTACACCCACGTCCGCGAAGAGCTCCAGCCCGACGACGAGAGCGAACTGCTGCCCAGCCGCGTCCACGCGATCGTGCTGGTGTCCACTTTGCACAAGCCGAGCCAGCGCGCGATCGCGTTCGCCCGCGCCACCCGGCCCGACACCCTCACCGCCATCACCGTCAACGTCGACGACGCCGATACCCGCGAATTGCAGCGCCAGTGGGAAGGACGCGGGATGAAGATCCCGCTCAAGGTCATCGAATCGCCGTACCGCGAGATCACGCGACCGGTGGTGCAGTACGTCAAGAACCTGCGCCGCAGCAGTCCTCGCGACGTCGTCTGCGTCTACATCCCGGAGTACGTCGTCGGCCGCTGGTGGGAGAACGCCCTCCACAACCAGAGCTCGCTGCGGCTGAAGAGCCGGCTGCTGTTCGAACCCGGGGTGATGGTGACCAGCGTCCCCTGGCAGCTGCACTCCACCGGTCGCCGTGACCTGCAACGGGTCCGTCCGCTGCCCGGCGACCTCCGCCGCGGCGTCACCACGCAGCGCCGCTAGTCTCCCGTCATGGCCCGCACCCGCCTCTACCGCGACGGGCTCCTGCTCGTCCCCCTTGCTTCCGAACGATGTGTCCCACACGGCAGCGCGGACCTGCCGGACTGGTGACGTGCGGGCGGCCAGGCGCTGCCCGGTCGCAGGCGGTGGCTGCTTCGGTGTCGGCTATAGGGCGCGATAACGGTGTGAGCGCGCAGCGCGGGACGCCGAGGTCAAGGGCGTCCTTGCTGAATTCAACGAGCGTGACGACGTGGCCCGGACCGCGATGCGGCTTGCCGGCATGCCAGTGTCGAAGTATATATCGTGAGATGGTATATACTTTAAGTGTGAACTCAATGAGCGAACAGTCGTTCCTAATTCTCGCGGCGCTCGCCGACGAGCCCCGGCACGGGTACGGGCTGATTACGGAGGTCGCGGCGATGTCCGAGAATCGGGTTCAGCTCCGGGCGAGCACGCTCTACGCGGCGCTGGAGCGCCTCGCCAGCCGTGGGCTCGTCCAGCTTGAACGCGACGAGGTGGAGAACGGCCGGCTGCGCCGCTACTACCGCCTGACAGATGCGGGTGCGGCCGTGGTGGAGGCCGAGACGCAGCGGATGACCACCCAGGCGCGTGCAGCCAAGCGCCGCCTCGCTCGGCGTCCCCGACAGTCGGCGCCCAGGCTCGGGCTGATCGGATGAGCCCGTCGGAGCGGAGGGGGCCGCTGGAACGGCGCTACCGCCGCCTGCTGCGACTATTGCCCGCCGACCACCGGGCCGCCCGCGGCGAGGAACTCCTCGGGCTGCTGCTCGACCTCGACTCAGGTCGCACCTGGCCCAGCCTCCGGCAGGCCGTCGGGGTGTTCGGCCTCGCGCTGCGACTTCGCCTGCCCGGCGTGGCATCGCTGCTGCTCACCGCGTTCCTCGTCGCGTTCAGCACAGAAGTCGTCGTCACCGCTTACCAGATCAGCGCCGGCGCGATGACGGTCAGTGCCGACAGTCGATTTCCTATCCAAAACGTGACCCTCGCGCTGCTGATCCCCGCCCTGCTCCGGTTCGCCATCGCAGTGGCTTGGATCCTCAGCGCCCGTCGCACAACGTTGGTCCTCTGTGCCACGCTGCTCGCCTATTCGCTGGCCACTAGAGGACTTCTCGTGATCGACCTCGGGATCTGTGTCGGGCTGGGAGCCGCCGCGGTATGGCAGTGGTGGCCGACGCAACGCCCGCGGGTGGTACTGCTGGCAATGATCCCGTTCGCGATGCTGTTGTGGACCCTCAGCGCCGCATGGAACACCTACCTCAGTTTCGGCCGGTTATTGTCCGTTACTGCCGTCGTCGCCCTGCTCTGCACGATCGGCGTTCTATTGCCCCACCGACCCTCCAGCGGCGGGAACACGAACGGACCACAAGACCAACCGACACCCGCCAAAGGCTGATCCACTAGTCGACCCGGGTTTGCCTGCCCAACCGACAGGCGAACCCGCAGCCCTGGCACGCTGCATTCACAGAAGAGGACGTTTGAGCGGCGTGACGACCGCATGGTCAATCTCCGTGATTCGCGTGGTCAATCTCCCTAGCGTCGGACGCCGGGCCGTGGCCGAGTACTCCTCACCCGGCCACGGCCCGGCCTTCCCCCACGACGATCACCTGGCCACCGTCGCCCGCGAGCTGGTTGCCGACGGTGGTGTCGAACAACGTGCACTACGCCACTCCGGACGCCGCGGGGCACGCGGACGTCGTCGCCGCTATCCAGGCGCGCCGGTCGGTCGAGGAGCTGGAGGGCTGGCTGCCGGCGGCCGGGACAGCGTACCTGCGCTCGGGACAGGAGCAGCTGCGGGCGTTCGAGCGCCGCTACCCGGGCGCGGTCGCCCGCGCCGCCGTGCTCGGGGGCGAGTGCGCGTTCGACCTCGCGCTCGTCGCGCCGCGCCTGCCGCCTGCTGCAGGTGGAAACGTTCGTTCAGGCGCGGCCGAGGAAAGTGTGGTGGTCCTGGACTTGGTGGAGGTATTCCGGGGCCTTGGTGACGAGCGCGGTGGCTTGTTCGACGATGACGGATGGCGGCGGCAAGGAACCCGCCAACTGCGGCGACGGCGAGTCAGAGGGGCAAGCGATGCCTGGCGAGCCAGGAGACGGAAATTCCATGTCGATGGCGAGGAGCAGGGCCTGCCCGATCAGGATGAGAATTTGTGCGGCGCCGACCAGGAGCTGGATCAGGCCGTGGGTGACAGCGACGCCGGGCGCGGCGGCCAAGCCGATGAAGAACGGCGACCTGCGGTCGAGTTGCTTGCCGATCCGGCCCAGTGGTTCTTCCGGCGTGCTGCTTTCGGTCGCTTCGGCCTCGGCGACCGTGCCACCGTCCTCGCTGTGGGGCGGGCCCACCAGCGGGTGGTGGCCTTCGGCGGGGGATGGTTGGTGACGTCACTGCATCGCACTGTCTCGCACCGGGTGGTGCGGGGGGATGGGCCGACTCGGCCGCGTTGACGGATCCAGGCGATTGGCTGGCTGCGGGTTCAACCGCGAGCAGCGTAGCGATTGCAGGCCGGTTCCGACTTTGCCGTGCGTAGTTGTCGCGAGGGCGATTCTCCCTTGGTGGAGACGTCGGGTGGGCGGCAGGAGGGGTGTCATACCCGTCGGGGTTGCGGGGCGGCTGCGGCGACGGTGAGGTCGCGACGCCTGCGGCGGCAAAGAGCGCGCAGGCGCGGCGGCTGAGGCATCAGCTGGACCGGGCGGCGCGGATCAGCCTCTGTGTCGTCCCGAAAGGGAACAGACATGCCGTGGATGCGTGAACGGGAGTCCGGACGGGCGCGGGCGGGAGGGGGCTGGTGGCCCCCTCCCGCCCCACAGGAAGAAGGGGAGGTCGGCGCGTACTGTCCCTAAAGGACGGTGCCGACGGCCGGGCCGCGCGACATCGGCGACGCCTTCGACGTCGTCCGCCACGTCGGCGAAGTCGTATCGGAAGCCGGGGCCGAGGCGGTCAGCTTTGGGAGCCGACTCGCGCTCGGCGCTCCGTCAGCGGTGGCCGCCGCTGCGCTGGCGTGCGCCTGCCTTGGCCAAGCCGCGGCTGATCATGTAGCCGATCGCGAGGAAAGTGATATAGCGGAGGGCTTGTTCGGCGTTGAACGGGTCGCCGCCCGTGCTGGCATCGCCATCGACGGTCAAAGCGGTGATCACGATGGCGATGACACCGGCGAGGAAGACGAAGAATTCAGTGGTTTTGAAGGCCGGTTTGGTCTCCGTTGCGCCGGCGCGGTCCGCGTCGAGCGCTGCGGTCGGTCGGCCCGCGGCTGCGGCGGGTCCGGCGGGTGCGTGCTGGCCTCCGGGGACGGGGACGGCGGGGCGTGCTGCGCTGGTCATGGCTTTTCCTCTCCGAAAGGAGCGATTCGCGGCTCGTTCCTACTGGACAGTAAGTACCCGGGTGGTGGGACGGTAAACGCCGGTGGTCGGCCTGGGGCCGCGGTCAGGCTTCGACGCGGGGTCGCTGCGCGGAGAAGCCAGCTCCCGGTCTCCTCGGAAAAGGCTGTGCCCGTGCGTTTTGTTGCGCCACAGACCCCGTTGTGCTTGTTGGAGACCGGCGAGGATGTTTCACCCGGATGAGGGAGGGGTGGGCTGCTGTGCGTGCGGGTGCCTGGTCGGCAGGGAGTCCGCCGACGAGGCGGAGGACCAATAGCACGTCTGTGTCGTCGGGCAGTACGAGAGCCGGCGCGGCACCCGAGGCGGCTTTCCGGCAAATCTCTCTGCGATCCCACAAAGGACGGCGAGCGACAACGGAACGGACTGCTCAGCCTGCGATGCAGGTCGACGCAAACTTCTGAATGACATGCGAGGGACACGTGGATCAGTCGGCCACGGCTTGGTCGATGGTGGGGTGGAGGGGGAGTATGTGCTTCGATCCGGTGAGCTGGAAGGCGCGGGTCAGTTTATGACTTGCCCAGCAGAATTCCGGGTCTCCCGGTCGCCAGTGCCCGGCCGCGACCGGCCGGTCCACCACGCCGCGGACCTGCCGGGCGGTCACGCTCGCGGCATTGTCGCCGGGCGTGAGCCGGACCGTGTCCAGCGGCGCTCCATGAACTACGCCCTGATTCCAGCGCGACGACGACGGAGTAGGGCCAGCCCGGCAGCATCATATGCTGGTCTTTGCCGCGACCGTAGGTGTGACACAGAACCCGCTGCGGGCAGGTATGGGCTTCCGGAGGCAACCAGCAGATCACATCCACTGCCAGCACCAGCCGCCGGTCCGCGACACGCGGCAGCGAGACCTCGCCCAGTGCGGTGCGTAGCCGATCGATGTCGATGCGTCCGCGGGCCAGCGCGGCATAGCCGCTGCCGTGGAGGAAAAGTGCGCGTCATGAACGACACCGAACCCGGAGGCCCTTCCCTATTCCACGAACGTCGCCACCGCGCAGTCGGCGTTGCGGCAGTAAAAGCGACGCACGATCAACACGAACGTCACCGACCGTCCGCCGACCGGCTCGTCAGACACGCGTCGCACGTAGCGGCTGTGCACCCGCTCCGACCACACCGCGCACACCCGGCACGGTCGGCCCGGCGCACCGGACCGCGCGAAACCGTCACACCCTCATGCGCAACCTCCGCCCCGTCAACAACCAGCCCACCCGGATGCAGCAGCAACGCTTCAAGATCAACAGAGCACTGGCGACATGATCACCGACCACGCTCACCGCCCGTCACCGGACCACGAAACCCGCGTCAGAGCCCATCTCGGAGAGCGCCATCAACATCGGCGGCCAACAGGCCGGCGATTCGCGGTACGTCCGCTAAGGATCCGGCACGCTGCGTTCCTCGCTTCGTGGGGCGTGGGCAGAGTTCAGGGCCGAACGCACGGGTGCGTCCGGCCCTGAATGCGGGTGAGCTGTGCTGCTACTTGCGCAGAAGTGAGGTCGCCGGATCGAGCGTCCCCGGACCGTGCTGGGTCAGCGGCGCGGTGACCGCACTGGTGTTGTAGCGCCCCCCGTGGGTCAGCGGCGTGCTCCCGGCCAGCTGGGTCAGCCCGGTGAGCGAGGCCAACTGGGTCACGTCGGACACCCCGCTCAGCGCCGGCGCTCGCGTCGGGAGAACTCCGTTGATGTTCGGCAGCAGCCCGCCCAGCAGCGGAAGCCCCGCCGCGGGTATGTCGGCGCGCCGGTTGTAGATCGGCACTGCAGTCGGCTGGACCGGCGCCGCCGGCTGGACCGCCTCGGTCGGGGCGTCGGGCGTGTTCAGGCTGGTGACCCGGGTGCCCGCAGGGTCGAGGGGCTGAGCAGAGACATCTCCGCGCAACGGCAGCACCGGCAGCTGACCGTCGACCGGCGTGACCGTGGCCCGGCCCGGCACCGTGTCCGCCGTCGCCGTCAGCGGCCCGGTGGCCGGCAGGACAGGCAGGTCGGTTGCCGCCAGCTCACTGCCCAGCGGCGCGTTGAGGTCCTGTTCCGGTAGGTCGCCGCCGACCTCGGGCCTCGGGGCGAGCTCGTGCTGGAGCAGGTGCACCGGCACCGTGTGCAGCACCGCCGCGGAGGCAGGAGCGTCGGTAGCCGGGGCGGGACGCTGCTGCGGGGTGGTGGCGGGCAGCAGCACCGTGGTGATGGCTTGGACCGGGTGCTGCAGGTCCACGCCGGTCGCGGTCTGCTGCATCGTGTGCGCTGCCTGCAGGTCGTCGGTGGCGCTGTTCACCGTGTCCGCGGCACCGTGAAGCCCGGGGTTGGTGACGATCTGGTCCAGGGGCGAGGCAGGCACATCGGGGGTGACGGTCTCGGCCGCAGAGGCGCCGCCAGCGCCCACTAACAGCAGGCCACCGCTGACCAGCGCGACCTGCAGGGTGCGCTTCGTCTGGATACGCATGACAAATACTCCTTCGAACAATGGAAAAGTGACAAATGGTTCGCTGAATAACGACAAGGGTGTCGACAGGTGAAGCGCCGCAATCGAAGAGGCCGCGTGCTCTGCCTGCGGTATCTGGCATGGATCGATCGCCGTGACAACACCCGATGCGCGCCGGCGAACTGCCGACACGGCGTTGCGGGCCAGCAGGCGAGGGCGTGTGTCAGTCCGGCGTGACGCCGGGCTGGATCTCCGCCGCTGTCACGGATGGGCGCAGCACGCCATGTCGGCGGTGCGGCGGCTGCGGGTGTTGCGCGGCAGGTGGCTGCACCGCGTCACCGCAACCGCGGTCGTGGGCGGCGGTGAACCCGGCACTGGCCGCAACCGCGCAGGACGGCAACCACGATCGTCCGGCGAGCCCACCCGCGCCATGATCGGACTGGCGGTCAGCGTGCGATTCACCCGCGATCGCGACCATGGCTACGCGAACACGGATTCCCGTCGAGGCGGAGCCGGCCGATCGTTTCCGCAGGTCACTGGTCGCCGACGCGGGCAGGGCGTCGTTCGACCCCGCGGCATCCGGCCCGGCGGCCGGCTTTCCGACGTGGTCGCGTGGGCCGTCGGCCGGCACGACCTGTCCCGTCAGATCAGTCGCGGTCACGGCAATGCGCCCGACCACGCGGACGGTAGCGGGCACCGAAGCCACCGCGTGGGTCACGCTTGCGTCGAGCACGTCGGCCAGCCGGGCCGTGTGCGCGGCTGCTCCAGACAGACCGCGCACACGGGCCCGGGCGGGCGTCGCTGCGTCACCAACGCGCCCCACCACGGGAACGGAGGTGGCCACCCGCGACAGCACGGGCGGCTGCGGGTCACCGATGGCCGAGGCGACAGCCGGGACACCCGACCCGATCGGCCCGTCCGTGACCTGGGTGACGGTGCTGGCCGATGCCGTGGCCGTCAGCCACGCGATCACGCAGGCCGCAGCAGTGCCTCCGATGACGACCAGCGCACGCACCAGGATCCGACCGGCATTCACCGTGTCGCCTCCCCGGCTCGTCGCACTCGTCACGATCTCGATCCCACCTGTTCACCGGCTCTTTCGCCCTCGACGACCCATTACGCCGATTCGACCGCTCCACCATAACCACACGCCAATCACTGCTGGCGCTTTACCCCACTCCCGGGGCCATATAAATCCGGACTCGATCAATAGCCACATCGCCGACCAGCGGCAACTCGTCCGCGAAGTTGAACAAGTGCACATTGAACGCTACGTTGTCGATTCACCCGGTATAGCTACAACACCACTGAGATTCAGCATTTTCGGGGACACGATCGGGGGACCTGCGCGTGAATCGCGGCCGCGGCGTGCATCCTCACCACCGACGACGCTTCCACGCACGGTCATCCGACGTCATTCATCCCTGTTTCGTTCTCACTCGAGGAGATTCAATGATCAAGAAGATCGGCCTGGTCACGACCGCCCTCGCTGCCGGCGCGTTTCTCACCGGCGGTATCGCCTCCGCCGACACCCCCGGCCACCACAACGGCGGCGGTGACTACGGCCAGGTCGGCCTGGTCAACCTCGATAACACCGACGTCCTGCACAACGTCAACGTCACCCCGGGCATCTGCGGCAACGACGTCAACGTTCTCGGGGTCCAGGTTCCGATCCGTGACTCGCTCAACGGCATCGGCGTGCCGATCCTGTCGCCGGGCGAGCACGAGGCCAGCGGCGAGACCCCGTACAACTGCGCCGCCGGCGCGGTCACGGACGGCGGCACCAGCCAGGGCAACTGACCTCCTGCGGCGCGATCCGTCATGTCGGGGCCAGCACCCGCGGGGGGCCCGCCCCGACATGACGCCCAGCAATGCACGCGCACGGCGCGTCGTCTCACTACGCCCTTTCTTCCGCGATGTCCGCCTCCGCGCCGACTTCTCAGCCGGCGCGACCTCGGCCGCCGCGGGAGCGGCCCGGTAGGCCTCGATCAGCTCGCTCGACAGTCGGCCGCGGTCGGCGACCTGGTAACCATGTGCTGCGACCCACTCGCGAACCTGCTGGTTGTACTAACGGGAATTGCCCTGCCCCGCACCTGCTGACCTGCCGGTCGCGGTTGCGGACTGGCCGAGCGCAACCTTAACCCGCCGGCCGCCTACCCTCCGTGCCACCTGGACAAGCACTCGAACTCTCCGCGCAACGCCTCGGCGTTCTCCGCCGACAGGTCGATCTCGTAGAACTCCGTGCAGCCCGAAGGCGACCGTCTCCGACACCTCGCTGCAGTCCAGATCATGAGCACCTCCACGCGCACTTTCTGCGCCGTTACCCACAGACCCTTTCGCTGACATTCATAACCGAACTCGCACCCGACACCCGCAGGGTTTTGGTAGGTCGGGCGAGACGTTACGCGCGCACCGACCGACTGGTCGGTACCACGCGCCCGCTAAACGACATCCAGTTCATAAGACCAGCCTCCAGGATGTCCGACATCGCGCCAGGCGCTGACCCCGCGAGCCGGGTAGCCCGGGCCGCCCCAGAAGGGGTCGATGCGGAGCGTCGTCGGAGCCTTGTCGTCGCATGACGAGGCGTCTCCGATGCCCGTTGGCCGGTAGACGAGGTAATCGGTGTCAGGGCTGCTCAGCAGGGCCGACCGGGCTGCCGGGCACCGGCGCGTCAACCGTCTCGAACCGCTCCCGTCTCAGACATCATCTCCGGCATGGCCGACACTAAGCTGCCCTGGAGACCGGATCTGGCGCTAAGCCCACCGTTCGCGCCCACGTTCTTACGGTCACCCGGCCGGAAGGTCGAGCCGGGGAATCCCCGGGCCGCCCGGCAAGAAACACGAGCACTGGGAGAAACGCACGATGTGGTGACGAGGGATGTCCCTTGCCTGCGCTCGGAGTAAGGCGGCAGATCATGTGCGGCCGCGGACCACTCGTTCGGCCGCCGACTCGGGTGCCGGCTATTCGTAGAGAACGTAGGAGGGGGTGGGATTGAGAGCTAGGACCTGCGCCGGAGTCATCAGGTCACCGTGGCGGGTGTCTTCGTCGAAGAAGAGCTTGAACCCGGCACGCGCGTGCTCGGGCTTGGTTTTCATCAGCGTGGTCCAGGTGGCCTTCTTGTCCGCGGCCGAGCCGATGCCGTCGACGACCTTGACCACCGACACGCCAGGGTGGGACCGCAGCTGAGCTTCGCTCCGCACGATCGAGGCCGCGACCTGGTGGTAGATCATGATTTTGTCAGGCAGACGGTGAGATTGGGCCAGCGCTGCGAGGTAGCAGGCGACCTCGTCGAGCTCCGCTCCACTGGTACGGCCGAACTTCCGTCCCGGTATGACACCCGGTTCCACGGCCCATTCGGGATCGAGGGCAACGCCGATGTCGGGCTCGGTCAGCCAGTGCTCGTAGGCCCGGACCTCGGACAGGAAGTCGGCGCGGCCGGGCTGGATATTGAGCAGCAGCTGGCCGTTGACCGTGCGGGCGGCGTCGAGGTACTGGCGCACCGTGGTGTCGGTGCAGCGGCTGCGGTACATGCCATCAGGCCCGGGCGTGCGGTGCACGGTCGTGGCGATCAGCTCCAGGACCGGAGTGATCGGGCGAATCCGGGGGAAGTCCTGGATTTGCCGCTGAAGCGTGTCGACCGCGGCGGCCAGGTCGCCGGTCATGCGGCCCAGCGCGGCCGAGCCGGGTGCTCCGCAGAACCCGACGAGCAAGTTTGCCTCCAGCGCGTTGGGCGCGGGCGCCGGGCGGGCTACCGGCGCTGCGGCGGCTGGCGCGGCGGGCACGGCGACCGCGGCCTTCTTTCCCGTGGCGCTGCACGCAGCGGCGGCGAGGCCGGCGATGGCCGCGGTCAGCACGAGCCGGCGGTCGGGCAGGGGCATGGATTCTCCGAAGACTTGGTTTGTCGTTCGAGCGTCGCGTGAAATGGGCCGGAACCGGTTTGTTGCCTTATGAGGTACCGACGTCTGCGATGGCACCGGCATGGCGCGGACTTCGGCGACCCGAGCCTGAGCCCCGAGGGCATTGACCTCATCAATCGCACACCCGACGACGTTCACGTGGTGCGCGCGTCATCGAGGTTCGCCATGATGCCGATCCGGCCGAGCTGGTTGTGATTGTCGCCCGGATTGCTTGCGCGGCTGCGTTTCAATCCCCTCCAGCCGGTGTGTCACGGGCGTGGGACCGGCGCATCGTGTCCAGTCGCGTGGCCGGTCCCACCCGTGCCGGTGTCACATGAGGTCGCGGCGTGCCCGGGACAGGGAACCGAAGCGTGCAGCTCGCTCCCTGTTCCGGGCACGCAGTACGACGTTCGTTCGCGACACCGGAGTCCGCGCCTCAAGCCGGCATCCGCACACACAACGGGCGGCCGCGGCGCGGCGACTCAGTTGCCCTGGCTCGTTCCACCGTCAGCCACGCCACCCGAGGCGCAGTTGTACGGGTTCTCGCCGCTGGCCTCGTGCCCGCCCGGCGACAGGATCGGCACGCCGATGCCGTTGAGCGAATTCTGGATCGGGACCTGGACACCCAGTACGTTGACGTTGTTGCCGCAGATACCCGGGGTGACGTTGACGTTGTGCAGCACGTCGGTGTTGTTGAGGTTCAGCAGACCGGCCTGGCCGCTGTAGTCGTAGCCGCCGTAGTGGTGACTGTGGTGGTGCTCGTGACCGTCGGGCGTGTCAGCAGTGGCGACACCGCCGGCCAGGAACGCACCCGCAGCCATCGTGGCCACAACAAAACCAACCTTCTTGAGCATGGGTTCTCCTCGAATGTGCAGTCTGAGTTCGCAGAACGGCGGCAAGGTGCGTTCTCCGTCCCGCGTGATCAAAACGTACTGAGAGTCCGGTCGTCGCCCCCGCTGTATTCCACGATCGTGTGTGCACCTAAATCCCTTGACCGTGGACTATGTGCCCCATTCGAGTTGACGCCAATTTCGGAATTCGACGTCAATTTCGTGTCCCGGCACTGCAGTGTCACACGACCGCTGCAGCAGATCGACGCTGGCGGCTCAACACGGCCATGCCAGCGCCTCGGCGGTCAGAGCGGTGGTCACGTCGACCTCGTCCGCACGGACACGCCACGCGAGCGAGGTCGCCCGCGGCTCCAGCAAACGCCAGCCGACGACGTCCTGGTCGGTGCAGCTGGGTTCCTCGTCGTCGCCGATTCCCAACGCCAGGAAGTACTGCCGGGCAGGCCAGGTCTCGGGGACCCAGCCCAGCGACCAGCGCACCACGATGCGGGCCAGGTCGTTGCGCATGTCCGCCGGGTGCATCAGGCGGTCGCCGGCGATGCAGATCAGGCGAGGCGAGAACGCCGGACCGGTCGATGCGAGCATGCCATTTCCCCTCCCCGAGGACGCGACAGAAGACGCCGGTTCTAGATGGTGGCGCACAGCGCGCAGGCGGAAAACCCGCGGTCGGTGAGCGCGGGCACACCGTCCTCGCTGCTCACTGCTGAACCGCGGCCACTATACCTCCGGGTCTGCCCCGGGTTTGGTTGACGCCGGAGGGCGGGTTGCGGCGCGGCAGCACCGTGTGTCGGTCACCGGCTCGACCGCACTGATCCTCGCGTTATTGGCGAAGGCGACCCGGGCAGGGTTATTGGCGTCGCGGTGGCGCGGTGGCGCGGCGGCCCGAGCGGCTGGCTGCTCAACCGACCGAGCCACCTGGCGAGTGCATACCCGGTTGCCTCGCCGGTACACCCGCCCGTTCCCGCACGGTGCGCCGCGACGTATTTCGACCTCGGTTCACAGTTCGCGGCGGTGCTCAACGAGCCAAGAAGCGATCTGGTGCAGTTTGATGTTGGCGTGCTGGGAGGACTCGACCAGCATCCGGAACGCCTGCACCGGGTCGAGGTCGTGGCGTTGCATCAAGATGCCTTTGGCCATACCGATCACGTCCCGGTTGCCGATCGCGGCGTGCAGCTGGGCTTCGGTCTGCGCCCCGGCCAGCGCGATCGCTGCGTGGGTGGCGAACAGCCGGCCGCCCTCGTCGACCTGGTCGCTGAACGCGTCGCGGGCACGGGAGTAGAGGTTCAGCGAACCGAGGGTGGTGTCGGTGACGAACAGCCGGTAGGCCAGCATCGAGCGCATCCCGGTCTCGGCGGCCGCGGGGGTGAACGCGGGCCAGCGGTCCTCGGCGGTCAGGTCCCCGGTCCGGAACACCTCATGTTCGGCGATGGCGTCCAGGCATGGTCCCTGGCCGGTGCGGTACTGCGCCGCGTCGATCTTGGTGACGATCTCGTCGGTGGGGGCGACGGTGCGGATCCGGCGTCCCGATTCGACCAGTGAGATTCCGGCGTACTCGGCGCCATCGACGTGGTCGACCGCGGCCTTGACGATTGCGGCGAGGGTGGCGTCGACGTCGGGTTCGGCCTGCAAGGTGCGGGCGATCGCGCCGAGCACGGTGCTCAGGCTCGCGCCGGTGCCCTGGTCGTTGTCGGTCATCAGCGGGCTCTCCTGGTTCTGCCGGGCGGGTGGGCCGGTTGACCGGCGGAGTGCCCGAGCGACCATGAAGGACGGTCGCCGACGAGATGACCGGGGGATCTGCGCGATCGGCTCAAACGTAAGCCATGTGCATCGCTTTATCAGCGCTTCACCCCACGGTCGGCGCCGACGTGCCGTCAGCGAGCGGGCGCGTGCCGTGGCGGGCTGTCGCTATCGTGCCGTTCAGGCTCGGGTGTACCAGCTTAGCTCACCTCGACGGTGGCGCCAGCCGCGCTTGTGGTGACGGTGGCCTCGTCGGCCAGGGTGGATCAGGAGCAGCTCCCGCCCGTGCAACAGCCCCGGCATCGGGGCCGGACTCCACCGGCCGTGGTCGGTGACGGTGAACCGGCCGTCGCGGCGGCGGGCGTGCAGGTCCAGCGGACCGGTCTGATCGCGGTAGGCGTGCACGGCGACGTTGGCCACACGCCATTCGACTGAGCGGGCACGGTATCCTAGGCACGAGGCTGACCAGGCCAGATCAGACATGCTGCGCACCGGTGGGCGGAGGATCAGTCGCTGACCATCCGGTGGCGGAGTTCTTCCAGCGTCCGGGCCAGCAGCGGGGAGACCTGCGTCTGGACACGCCGATCCGCTCGGCGATCTAGCTTTGAGTGAGTTCGTCGACGAACCGCATCTTGACGATGGCACGCTCGCGGGGTGGCAAGGTGACCATCGCGGTGTGCAGGGCGACACGGTTGTCAAACCTCGCGAACCCGGCGTCATCGTCGGCGAGGTGGTCGGCGACTGTGACCGTGTCCTCGAATCCTCGAACTGGTGCATCGAGCGAGTGCGCGCGATAGGCCTGCGCGGCGAGCAGGCCTTCCCTCACGGTGTCGACGTCCATTCCCAGGTGGGCGGCGAGTTCGCTGGGGGTTGGGGCACGACCCAGGTCGTGGGCCAGCGGGTCGATCGCTTTCCCCAGGGTCTGTTTAGGTCTTTCAGCGCGCGGGGCACCCGCACCGACCAGCCAGTGTCGCGGAAGTGACGGCGGACTTCGCCCATGATGGTCGGCACGGCGAAGGACAGGGGTCGTCGCTGCGTCGGTCGGGGTCGTAGCGGTCGGCGGCATGGATCAGGCCATGCGGGCGACTTGCCGCAGATCGTCGAAAGGTTCCCCGCGGCCGCTGAACCGCCGCGCGATGTGGTCGGCCAGCGGAAGATGCTCGGTGATCAGCCGGTCTCGCAGCTCACCGAGGCGGGAGTCCTGCGGATCGATCTGGCTCCGTTCGGCGAACAGGGCAGCGCAGTAAGCGTAGCCGTCGTCCGACGTGGGCGGGGACGGCACAGCAGGCACCTCGGTGTGCGGAGTCCGGCCGGGCGCGCTGATTGCCATGTCCAGGTTGTACCCAGCACCGGCGGACCCGACACGAGCGGTACTCCACCGTGGAGCGCCTCAGCGACAGAGCAGGCCTTGCCTAGGTTGGGGCGGTGGGCCATGCGGGTCTGGCTCGTCCGGCCAATGGGGGCACCTGCATAGCGTCGTGGGGCTGGCTGCCGTGCCTGCTCTGCCGCCGGCCTCGCCCAGTGCCGAGGCAGTGGAGCGCACACTGATGCTGCATCGGTTGGTCATCGGTTGTACCGTCGTGGTGCATCGGTTCAGCCCAGTAGCCGTCACGCCGCAACTCGCCAGCGCTATGTGCGCGGCGGGGCTGGCCTGGTCCACCGGCGGTTTGGCCTCACCTTGATTCAAGGAGACCTGATCATGAGTCCGATGTACATCGCCCGGGCGCGAGATCGACGAGCACGCCGAGCGGCGGCGTCGTTCACGGTGTCCAGCACAGTCGAAGCATGCGTCATCACCGCCATCGGCGAACTCGACCTCACCGTCACCGGGGAACTTGCTGCGCTGCTCGGCCGCGAAGTCGGCCTGCGGCCGCCTGCGCTGGTCCTCGACGCGTCGGCGGTCACCTTTTGCTCCGCGCGAGCCTTGACGGTGCTGCTTGACGCCAGTGTCGACGCTGCCGTCGCCGAGGTGCCGTTCGCCGTCGTCGGCCGAGTGCGGGCGTTGCTGCGACCAATCACCGTACTTGGCTTGGAGCAACTTCTGCCGGTGCACCGCAGCACGGACGACGCGCTGGCCTGGCTCGCGTTGCTGCCTCGGCTGGCTGGCTTGGGCACCGGTTAGCTGCTCGGCTCCGTTGCAGGCTCGTCGTTGTCCTCGCAGTCGAAGCGGCCCCGGACGAGCTTGCTGTCATCTTGGTGGCTGACACCCCACGCTGCGCATACCTGATCGACCAGGATCAAGCCCCGGCCGCCGCCGCGGTCGGGGACCGCAGGCGCGGTTCGCCGGCACCGGCGTCAGTGACGGCCACGATCACCTGACACGGCGTCTTTTCGTGGTGGATTCGCAGCTGATGGGGTTCGCCGGCGTGCTGGTAGGCGTTCTCCAGCAGTTCGCCGATCACCATAATCGTATCGACCAGGTGGTTCTTGCTCAGCGTCACCAGCTGGGTCTCGGCCCAGCGGCGGGCTTTGGTCAAGGCCGAGCGGTCGACGCCGGTGAG
Organism: Amycolatopsis sp. cmx-4-37; assembly: GCA_049998055.1. Lineage (GTDB taxonomy): Bacteria > Actinomycetota > Actinomycetes > Mycobacteriales > Pseudonocardiaceae > Amycolatopsis. The sequence goes on from JAEBEK010000027.1 coordinate 125,296, forward strand.
ATCGAGGACCTGCCAGCTTTTCGCCTGCGGTTCGCTCCAGCTCACGCGCTTCATGTAACTCCTCTCGAGGCTGCGCTTCCCCCACATGAGCGCTGCCCCGAACCCACAGGAGTTACCCGCGAAGGAGCCAATCATGGGTGTTTGGGTCACGTGGCGTGATCTGTCGGGCGTGAAGAGGCCAAAAGATCGAGGCCGCATCGCTAGCTGGGCGGAAGGACGTGGAGGGCTCATATCGTCGGCACGCGGCGGTAATTCTAGGTAAACGTGCCTTTTCCTTTTGCTCAGTTGAGTCCGCGTATCTTGACCTGCGTCAGAATCGGGGTACTCCTGCGGCATCTTGGCGGGACGGTGGAATCGGGTAATCTGCCAGGTACGTCCCGTCTTGTCCAGGCAGTATTTCGACGCTGTAACCCCACATTTTGGGTAAGGCGCGTCGGCGCAGGCAATTCCAAGCGCGGCGAAGCGCGGCGGCGGTGACGGTCAAATCAAGGCCAACCGCCACCTTGGCATCGAGGCTGAAGTACTCCATCATCCGTCGATGATCGCAGGGCGCGACATCCTTCCGCAGGGACGTCGCCACGGCGCTGATCGACGGCCGAGTGCTCGAACTCGGCAGTCAGCCCGCCGGCGATGCCACCGAGCTGATGCGCGCTTCGCGCCAGCGGATCATCGATCGGGTGATCGCCGCGTCGGCGAGTGCGCGATTCGCGGCGCCTGGATGGCATCATGGATGCGCTCAGCGTCGAGCGCCGGTCTCCCATAGACGCCACCGAGAGGCTACCGCCGAGTGATCAAGATCTGCCAAGGCCGTGATGGAAACGGCGCGAAACGTATCGTCTTCAGCTTGCCCATGGACGAGCCTCCCGGTCGGGTGAGCGTGGTGGGCTCCTTCAACGACTGGACTCCTGGGCAGCACCACCTCCAGCCCCGCACTACCGGACGCCGCTCCACCACCGTCGAGGTCGGCGCCGGAGTCGCCGTCCAGTTCCGATATCTCGGAGAGAACGGCTACTGGTTCGACGATCCCGACGATCCAGACGTGCTCGATCGGATCGACGACACACCGGCGTAGATTCCAGCGCTGTGCTTGGCGGATAGGCGACCGGAAGGCGATAGCCGCAGACCACGGCCGCAAACGTCGGCACGAACGGTGGGACATTCGTCCACGAGGGACCACACTGGACACGCAAGGTTGGGGCGTCTCGAGAGGTGTCGGGAAACCGCTCGGGTTATTGACCCATCCGCAGCGCGGACGGCTTCGAAAGGGCAATGTCCACGAAGAATTCGTCCCGCCGCCGGGAGGCCCGGCGGCGGGTGACGTCCGCCGTACGCGCGGCGGCGATTCCACTGTCGTGAGCTTCTCCCGGCAACGCGGCGGAGCCGTCGTCACTGCCCATGGGCTGCCCGCGCTCGACGGCGACCACGCGTACCAGGTATGGCTCATCGGCCCGCGAGGCGCTCAGTCCGCGGGACTCCTGCACACCGGCTCCGGAACCGTCACGACAGCGCTTCCGGCCGACGTGGACCGCTCGGCATTACCACCGAGCCGGTAACGGGTTCTCCGCAGCCGACGACACCGGCCGTAGGTCGGGTTCCACTATCTTGACAACGATGCAGAGTTGGCGGCTCGGTCGGACCGGTCACGCAGAATCCGCCGAATGTGATCCATCGTTACGGCCGGCGTCGCTACGTCCGGAGCCCTCAGCTGCGGGTGTGTGCGGTTACGGTTCGTAGGGAGGCTCGCAGCAGGCGCGCGACTTGCTGCAGGGTCCAGCCGGTCAGGGCGCTGATGTCGGCGATGGTGTGCTGGGCCGTGCCGCGGCCCACGGCGCGAACCGCTGCCGCTCCGGCAGCAGGGCCAGCTCGTCGAGCAGTATCGCGTGGTGCAGCGCCGCGTCGAGTTCCACGTGGCCCACTCGGCTGCCCAGCTCCGAGCGCAAGCGCGCCAAGACCTGATTTCGCAGCTTTCGACCGGAGTCGGTTGTCTTCGGCACGCCCGAGCGTGACGCATCCAAGCTCCGAGCGAGAACGGCGCCGAGGACGATTTGCCGGCACAGTCGAGTGCGCTGCCGCCGGGAACGGCCGAGCTCAGTCGCAACCCGGTAGGTCAACATCAGCATCCTGTCCAGCACGTCAGGCTCGTCCGACACCCACGACGGCACGTCTGAACGACGTGCTTGCGTGCCGCTGCGAGGTGCTCGAAAAGGCCCGTCAGAACGACGAACGTCGCGCCGGAGATCAACCACCCGACGGCCGGGTGTCGTCCACACGCAGTTCGGCGGCGCCGACAATTCCACCCGGAACGGCGGCTGCGCAGGACCGGACTCAACAACAGGCCATCACCGTTAACTTGCCAAGACCTATCGTGAACTGCGTACTTGTGGCGCGCACTTGATCCAATCGGTGTCGCGGATTCCGTTCGACCAGTCGGGGAGTCCGGAAGTGCCCGTGGTCTCGGTTTTGTTGATGGGGTCGGCGAACACGAAGTCGTAGTCGTTGGCAGATCCACCTTCGACGGGGTCGACAGAAAGGAATTTGCCGAGAAGGGGGCTGTATGGACGCGCACCATCTGAACCAGCGACAGCGAGCCGGCATGTTCGAAGGCACGCTGGTACTGACCCAACCAGCCACAGTCCATTTGGCCACGTTGGTTGTCAGGTACCGCGTCCAAGCGGACGTTCCGCTCGTTCGAGCGGTTCTCCATATGGGATGCTCGGAACACCCATGACGGCGACGCGGCACCGTCGCCCGGGTGCAGCGTGTAGACCACACCGCCACGCGGATTGACCCTTCGGGTCAAGAGTCGCTTGTCGGGCGCCGGGATGAAGTCAGCGTCGTCGCTGCGGCGGCTGCTGCTGCTGCTGCTGCTGGTGTAGCTGTAAAGCACATCGCTGACGGTGTCACCCTGTGTCGCAGGTCGGCGAGTGATGCGGTTTACGACGTCACGGACGAAGCCGATGTCCGCCGGATCCGGTCCGGTCGCGCGCGGTCAGGTTGCGATCGGCTGCGTCCCAGCCGAGGTAGGTGGTCGAGTCGCCGTTCGTGAACGTGGTCGTGTTTCCGTGACTGTCGTATCCGATGCCGGTTAGTGTAGTTGCACCTGTCGTGGTGGTCGGCCTGTCGGCCGCGTCGTAGCAGTAGCGGGTCGCGACGGTTGCTGCAGCAGCTTCGTCCGGAAACTACACGCGTTTGTGTTCAGTCCGGCGTTGGTCTGAGTTCCGGACGGACAAGCTGCCGATGCCGTGGACGTGAAGTCGCACGTGTAGTGGTTGGCGGCGCCTTCAACCTTGGTACGCCATTCGTTTGCCCGGAAGTCTCTCAGAGTGACGGACTTTCACCGAACGTAAGATGTGATGAACGCTCGGGGTCTACGGATCTCTCACTCGTCCACGAAACCCCTCGCACGACGTCGGCTCGCGGTTGGACTCGATCGGACGGGGTACTCGGCAGCCTTCTGAGCCGGTCAGACAGCGCGCCGGTGCCACCCAGAGCGGATGGCCAGGCGCGTCCCACACAGACCCGGCCACTCCGTCACTTTCACAACTGGTTACGACTGAGAAAGGTGGCCGACATGACGGGCGATCAGTACGATGTGGCGATCGTTGGAGCCGGGCCGGGCGGCTTGAGCACCGCGACGGTACTGGGCCGATCTCGGCGCAGGGCGTTGCTGGTCGACGGTGGCGCTGGTCGCAACTCCTCGGCCGCAGGTGTGCACGGCATGCTTGCTTGTGACGGAATGGCGCCCGATGCAGTCCGGTCAGCTGGCATGAAGCAACTGGCGGAATACTCGGACGTCGAGGTGTGCAGCGCGCACGTTCGAAAAGTCGCCGGGCAGCCAGACCAGTTCTCGGTCGAGTTCGATGATGGTCGGACCGTGGACGCTCGTCGGGTCGTGCTGGCGACCGGCGTGAAGGAGGACCTACCCGACGTTCTCGGGGTTGCCGAACGATGGGGTCGTGGCGTCATGGGCTGTCCGTACTGCCATGCTTGGGAGATGCGGGATCAACCGTTAGCGGTGCTGGCCACCGGCGGCGGTGCCGACGCGATGTTCGCCGCACAGCTGACGCAGTGGAGTCGGGAGATCACTCTGTGCACCAACGGGATTGACGAGATCGGCGACCAGGACGTACCACGTAGGCGCGGCGTGTCCGTACGGACGGAAAAGGTGTCCCGCGTGGAGGGTCCTGACGGCGGTGTGGAGCAGGTGACCTTCCAGGAGGGGCCGCCGTTGCGGTGTGCGGGGTTGTTCCTGCACGCCGCTACGCGCCAGGCGAGCACGTTGCCTGAGCAGTTGGGATGCGCCATGTTGGACGACGGCAGTGTTCGCGTGGACGACGCCGGACAGACCAGCACGCCCGGCATCTACGCGGTGGGTGACTTAGCTCGCCGGGAGTCGAGCCCTTCCGGGATGACTTTCGTCGTCTCGGCCGCGGCTATGGGTTTCGTCGCTGCCACCACGATCAACCAGGACCTGTTTCTCGAGTCACTCGATTGACCCGGCAAGTATGGCAAGCCCTATAAGAGCAAGACGACGGTGGATGAGCCCCGGCGAATAGGTCCACGAGGGGTTAGCACCAAGCGGCCCCCGGAGCCGCACCGCGTTCCGCGCCCCACCCACACGACGTTCAGGTTCGTCGTTTTCGGCCGTTGCCGGTTTACCCGGGCTATTGGCGCGGGTGTCCAGATACGCGGTCACGCGGACCCGCAGTCCTTGCACGTCGAAGTGCCACCACGGCCCGCGATCCGCTCATGCACCCGGTCCAGCTGCTCTATCACCACATCGACCACCACAGCGATGATCTACCACAACACCACTAACTGCCGTTGCAGTACTAGTATCCAGCCGCACTTCGTGATGCGTATCGTGTAGTGTGTCGATCTTGTGGTGAGTGATGATGACCTAGCTGCCTGGGTGTCCGGGTTGGACGACCTGTTTGGGCAGGTCGCGGGACGTTTCCATCGGGC
>JAEBEK010000028.1:0-130232 GCA_049998055.1 Amycolatopsis sp. cmx-4-37
CCCGACGACCGGAGACCCGAACGTGGGCGTGCTGGAGCAGCCAGCACAATCCAGCACGCCCACAACCACCACCAAGATCAACAAACCCCAACCAAGATCACCGAGAATCCCACCGGTGGATCCAGGTGTGACGACATGAAAGAGTCGTTCATGACGTCGGGTCAGCCGGTCTGGGTGGGCGCTCCCGAAGGCGGGGTTCCCTGACCGCCGCCCGACAGCTGTCCCTGGCCCCCGGTTTCGCCGTCGGTGACCGACGTCGCGGTCGCCGTGTCGCCCGACTCCGTCGCCACCACCGTCACCGTGTCGCCGGTCGCGAGGCCCGTCGCCTGCGCCGACGTGATCGTGTACGTCTTCGAGAACCCGTCCTCGCTCTTCGCGGTCAGCGACGTCGCGCTCAGCGCCGTCACCTCCCCGGTCTGGGTGATTTTCGTGACGTAGCCGCCGTTCCCGTCCGAGGCCACGTACTCGCCGTGCAGCGCCGAGCCCAAGCCGCCCGCGCCGCCCTGCAGGCCGCCCGGGCCGCCTTGCGTCCCGCCCGGCCCGGTGGCGCTGTCGGTCGACGCCGAGGACGACGAAGCCGCCCAGACCGCCGCTCCCCCGCCGGCCACGATCGCCACCGCGACGGCGCCCGCCGCGATCTTCTTGCCCGGCGACCAGCCCGGCCGCGGCGGCGTGCCCGGTGCCGGGGCCGCGCCCCACGTCTGGTCCGGAGTGGACGGTGCCTGCTGCGGTGTGGTCATGCTGGTGCTCCTCAACGAGATCCTTCGGTGCGATCCACGGTGGAGCCGCTCGCTGTGTGCGGACTGTGCTTGCCGTCAGCCGTTCCTGTGACCGGATGAAGCGGACATCCGCGACCGGCCGGTCACCGCACAGCCGCCTCACAGGCAGCACACAACCCGCACACACGGCCGGGACGGACGCTGAACCCATGGCCGCGCGAACCGTCCCGCCGCACCCCCGACGGGGGCGCCTTTCGCTGCGCGCGAAACTGACCGGCTCGATGGTCGTGCTGCTCACCGTGGTGTGCCTGATCGTCGGCGTGGTCAGCGAGTTCGCGCTCGACCTGTTCCTCACCCGCCAGGTCGACCAGCAGCTCTCCGCCGCGGCGACGCGCTCGCTCGTCTTCGCGAGCAACGCCCGCCCCCCGGACGCGGGTCCGCAGCCCGGCGACCAGGCGGGCGAACACCCGCTCGGGCAGAACGTCGGCACGGTGAGCGGCACCTTCGACGGGCCGCGGCTCGTCCACGACGACAGCATCTCCGAACACGGTTCACGCCTGAACCTCACCGCGGCCCAGCAGGCCGTGCTGCTTTCGGTGCCCACCGACGGCAAGCCGCACACGATGTCCTTCGACGACATCGGCGAGTACCGCCTGATGGCGCTGCCGGTCCCCGGGACGTCCGACGTCGTGGTCACCGGCCTGCCGCTGAAGCCGGTCAACGACACGCTGCTGACCGTCGGGCTGATCCTGTTCGGCGTCGCCGCCGCGGGCGTGCTGGGCGCGGCCTTCCTCGGCGCGTTCGCGGTCCGCCGGACGCTGCGGCCGCTCGAGCGCGTCGCGGCCACCGCCGGGCGCGTCACCGAGCTGCCGCTCGACCGCGGCCAGGTGGCGCTGTCCATCCGCGTGCCGGAGTCCGACACCGACCCGCGGACCGAGGTCGGCCAGGTCGGCTCGGCGCTGAACCTGATGCTCGGCCACGTCGCGCAGGCCCTGGCCGCCCGGCACGGCAGTGAACTGCGCGCCCGCCAGTTCGTCGCGGACGCCAGCCACGAGCTGCGGACCCCGCTGGCCGCGATCCGCGGGTACGCCGAGCTGGCCGCCCGCGGCAGCGCGCTGGTGCCGCCGGACGTCGCGCGTTCGATGAGCCGGATCCAGTCCGAAGCCGTCCGGATGAGCGCGCTCGTCGAGGACCTCCTGCTGCTGGCCCGGCTCGACGCGGGCCGCCCGCTCGACGTGCGCGACATCGACCTCACCCGGCTGGTCGCCGACGCCGTCGGCGACGCGCGGGTCGCCGGGCGCGAGCACCGGTGGCTGCTGGAACTGCCGCCGGACCCGGTGCTCGTGTTCGGCGACGTCCAGCGGCTGCACCAGGTGCTGGCGAACCTGCTGGCCAACGCCCGCACGCACACCCCGCCCGGCACGACGGTGACGACCTCGCTCGCCCGCTCGGCTGACGGCAGCGCTGTGCTCACGGTGACCGACGACGGTCCCGGCATCGCCCCGGACCTGCTGCCGGACGTCTTCGAGCGGTTCGCCCGCGGCGACTCGTCGCGCTCCCGGACCGCCGGCAGCACCGGGCTCGGGCTGGCGATCGCGAGCGCCGTCGTCGTCGCCCACCACGGCACGATCGAGGTGCACAGCCGCCCCGGCCGGACGGAGTTCGCGGTGCGCCTGCCCGTGGCCGTGCCCGCACAGCGCGTGCACAGCGTCGGCACAACGTTGCCCCAGCTGGAGACCGGAAGCTGAGCTCATGACCGCCCTCGCGTCCCGCTCACCCGCTGCGCCCCCTCTGGCACCCGCTCACCCGACTTGGCACCGGCCCGCGCTGGCCGTGCTGCTGCTCGGGACCGCCGTGCTCTACCTGTGGGACCTCGGCGCGTCCGGCTGGGCCAACGCCTTCTACTCGGCGGCCGCGCAGGCCGGTTCGGTGAGCTGGAAGGCGCTGTTCTTCGGGTCGAGCGACGCCGCGAACGCGATCACGGTCGACAAGACCCCGGCCGCGCTGTGGGTGATGAGCCTGTCGGCGCGGGTGTTCGGCGTCAACGCGTGGAGCATCCTGGTGCCGCAGGCGCTGATGGGCGTCGGCTCGGTGTGGCTGCTGCACGCGACGGTCAAGCGGACGTCCGGCCCGGCCGCCGGGCTCGTCGCGGGCCTGGTGCTGGCCCTGACCCCGGTCGCGGCGCTGATGTTCCGGTTCAACAACCCGGACGCGCTGCTCGTGCTGCTGCTGGTCGCGGGGGGCTACTGCGTGGTCCGCGCGCTCGAGAAGGCGAGCCCGCGCTGGCTCGCGCTGGCCAGCGTCGCGGTCGGGTTCGGCTTCCTGGCCAAGATGCTGCAGGCGTTCCTGGTGCTGCCGGCGTTCGCTCTCGCCTACCTGGTCGCGGCGCCGACGTCCCTCGGCCGCCGTCTGCTGCACCTGCTGGGCGCTTTTGCCGCCACGGTGGTCGCGGCGGGCTGGTACCTGGTGGTCGTCGCGGTGTGGCCGGCGGCTTCGCGCCCCTTCATCGGCGGGTCGCAGACGAACTCGCTGTGGGAGCTGGTGTTCGGCTACAACGGTTTCGGCCGCATAACCGGCGACGAGGTGGGCAGCGTCGGCGGCGGCGCGGGTCGTGGTTGGGGCTCGACCGGCCTGACCCGGCTCTTCGGCAGCGAGATGGCGGGCGGCATCGCGTGGCTGATCCCGGCGGCGCTGCTGGCGCTTCTCGCGGGCCTGTGGTTCACCCGCCGAGCGCCGCGCACGGACCGCTCCCGCGCGGCCCTGCTCCTGTGGGGCGGCTGGCTGCTGCTGACGGCGCTGGTGTTCAGCTACATGGGCGGGATCATCCACCCGTATTACACGGTGGCGCTGGCCCCGGCGGTGGGCGCGCTGGTCGGCACGGCAGCGGTTCAGCTGTGGCGGCTGAGGTCGAACCCGGCGGCAGCGGGCGTCTTGAGCGGCGGCGTGGCTTTGACAGCGGTGACGACGTACCTGCTGCTGTCAGGCTCGTCATGGCAGCCGTGGCTGGCTCCTTGCGTGCTCGTCGGCGGCCTGCTGGCGGCGGTGGGGTTGTTCTTCGCAGCGCACCTGACCCGGTGGGCGGCTTCGTCGGTGGCGGTTTTGGGGTTGGTGGTACTGCTGTCCGGAACAGGGGCATACACGCTGGCGACGGCGGCGACTACCCATAGCGGAGCGATCCCGTCGGCCGGGCCCTCGTCCGGCTTCGGTCGCGGCGGAGGCTTCGGTGGCGGCCGTGGCGGCGGCCCGGGTTCCCTGCTCTCGACGACGCTGCCGGGCCCTCAGCTGACTTCCCTGCTTTCGCAAGACGCATCCCGCTACAAGTGGACGGCGGCCACGGTCCTGTCGAACGCGGCGGCCGGCTACCAGCTGGCCAGCGGTTTGCCGGTGATGGCGGTGGGCGGGTTCAACGGAACGGATCCGTATCCGACGCTGGACCAGTTCAAGCAGTACGTGGCAAGCGGGCAGATCCACTACTTCCTCGGCGACGGCATGACGATGCAGGGCTCGAGCGGCTCGGACGCGGCCCAGCAGATCGCGGAGTGGGTGGCATCGACGTACCACTCGACGACGGTGGACGGCGTGACGGTGTACGACCTCACCGCGGCCGCCTGAACCGACGAAAGCAGGGTCAGGGCCGGATGACCTGGTCAACTCCGTGCCGCCTCCGGCACTATGGAAGTTCCCGGAGGACGGAGCTTCTGCAGATGACCGAGCCCCACGTAGGGCGGGCCCGATCCGCAGATCTGCCGCCGTTCGCCGCAGCCCTCGGCGACGGCGGATTCCTCATCGATCGATGGTTGCGTCAGCGGAAAGACCAGGGTGTCCTCTTCTTCGCATGGCTCGGCACCCGTCCCGCCGGCGCGGTGTACCTCTGGCTGGAGGAGGCCGAGGAACGTCCGATCCGCTCGCGTTTACCGGGCGTCGCGCTGCTCACCCACTTGCAGGTCCACCCGGAGCTGCGCAACCGCGGTGTCGGCGCGGCCTTGGTCGACGCGGTGGAGGAACACCTCATCGAGCACGGCCACGAGCGGGTGGCGTTGGCGGTCCGAACGGACAACCCGGCGGCGGCTCGGTTGTACGACCGGCTGGGCTACCAGGACTGGGGCCACGGCGAGGTCACTTGCTACGCACGGGTGGCCTTGCCGAACGGCGGGGTCCTCGAAGTTCCGGAGCGCTGTTACGTGCTGGTCAAGGACCTGAACGTGGTCACGCCGGCACCGCGGACCGAGTCGCAGGTCGGGGCTTCGCGCCGGTAACCTCGACACCCCACTGGGCGAGGTGGCTGATCCCCAGCGTCACGAGCGCCTTCTCGACGCCCAGACCATCGCTGTGTCGACGGCGCAACTCGTCGAGATGGCCGCGCCAGCGCACGCAGTCCGCCTGCCACGCTCGGATGTACCGTACGCAAAACTCAGGGCTGATCAGCTGGCTACGCCTGAATCCGGCATCGAGTGCGGCAACCATCCGCACCTTTCGGGCCGGTTCGATCGCAGATTCCTGCACCCGCTTGATCACGTCTCGGATGATCCGCCGTCGGTCGTGGAGAAACGCGGCCCAGTATCGGTCGTCGGCAGCCGCCAGCCCGCGCCCGCTGTCCAGTAGCCCGAAGATTCCCTCGGCCAAGGTGTCGCCCAGCTCCTCACCTCGGGCACGTACCACGCTCTGGTAGGGATCGTAGGGCCGCTGGATCGCTCGGCCCGAGACTGCAGTCGGCCGCAACTGCACACCGTCCATCAGAAAAAACCAGTCTTCGTTGTAGATGTCGGGGAAGAAGGACTCGAACGCGGCCGCACCGACCGCGAGGGCACCACCGCCGATGAACGTGTCCTGTTCCTCGCCCACATCCCGGAGAGCGTGGCACACGACAGAGTTGTCCGGCATGCCCCCGTTCGCCAGGCCGACGATCGGCAAGTCGTCCTGGAGCAGGCCCGCAGCTTCCGCAAGATCCTCCGGACAGCGCAGCTCGATGTCGTCGTCGAGAAAGAAGATCCGCTCCCACCCTGCGAGCACCGCGATCAGCAAACCGAGATTGCGCTTGAGGCCCGTGTCGGTGTTCCGGTTGTACCGGCTGGATCTGAGCAGCCGGTCGGTGGCGAGCTCTGGGACGAGACCGGCAGGCAGTGGATCGGTATCGATGGCGACCACCTGCGCGCCTGCCCGCTTCGCCTCGACGGCCGCACTGGACGCAGTGGCGAGCTTGCTGCACAGCACGACCAGCAGGGCATCATGCTGCTTCGCCGCGGCTATCGCCTGTTCGAGATATTGGGCGGGCCGTCCGTTCGGCACGATGATCGCGTCGAGCGACACATCGGCACCGCGAGCTTTGGATTGGGTGAGCAGACCGCGGTGGGAGGTGTGCTGACGCGCGTTCATCCGACCTCGGGCCACTCGTGCAGCCGGTTCTCCCCGATGGTCCAGTCGGGGGTCAGGCCCTGTCCCTGGACCACCGGCACCCGGCTGATGATGCTGAACGACGCAGCGCCGCCGAAGCGCTCCCGCAGGTAGGCCTCATTCCGATCCCGGAAGCGGATGTCCGTCAGAGCTCGGACCGCGCCGAGCGTGCCACGACCGTACATACCATTGCATACGGTCGCCGTGCGCTTTCGGTTGAAGGGACTGGTGCCCCGGTAGAAATGTGCCACGTCTTCCAACAGGTGACCTTCGTCGTCAAGGAGGGGCGGGAAGAGCACGCTCTCGCCGTCACGCTGCACTCGGAAGCCGCCAGGTTCGCTGGTCGGAGCATCGTCGGCACGGACTACCTGTTCCACCGGCAAGTCCACCCGCTCGATCACGGCGGCAGTGACGGTGTTCCAGTCGACGCCACCGAGAAGCACGAGGTGGGTCGTGTAGTCGTCGGGGGTCAGCTCCTCGGTCGTGTGGAAGCTGACGCGATTGTCGGGGTTGCGCGCCCGGATGTGTCCGTACAGCTCGATCAACGCATCCGGGTCGGCATAAGTGTAGAGAGTGACGAAGTCGGCACTTTCCGGGTCTGCGTAACTCAGGTGACTCCGCAGCTCACGGGGCAGTTCTGCGCACACGATGGTGACATCCTCCCCTTCGGGGAAGGTCCAGACGTCGGCCGTGGTCGGCTTGGGGACCTCCTTGCCTTCGCGGAGCCGCATCAACTCCTCAAAGACCTCCTTGCGAAGGAGGTGCTCGTCGTCCGTCAGCTCTTCGAGTGGGAGGACCCGCAGGGACTTGCCGTCCCACGAGCGTCGCGTCGCGAACAGCGTCGCGTACGCCTCCAGCCGCCGGATCGGCGGGCGGGTCGGCTTCTCGGTGTTCTCCCAGGACGAGATCAGCGAAACGCTGAGCCCGCCGAGCGCCTGGGCGAGATGAGCCTGCGTGAGCCCGGCATCGGGCCACTGCCCCTCGCGCAGCCCCTTGAGGCGGCGAGCGAGCGCCTGCGGCGCGACTGGGGACACCGCCTCCGCCACCCTTCAGTAAATTTCAGCAGTCCGGAAAGTGGCCTGATCGTACTCCTGAGATCTAAAGCGCCGATTGGTGACCCTCCGAAGCCGGGACTGAAACGTTACGCCGTTCAGAACTCGCTGATGCCAAACAGGTAACACCGATTCAACCTCGTTGCCCCAGGGTACTCCACCGCCTACAGTGAACTTGACTGAACTTCAGATTCACACCTGAAGGCAGGAGCGGGCCAATGAGTACTCCAGCTGACATACCCCGGCACCGGGCCATCGTCGCGGTCGACATCGAGGGGTCGACCGAACACACGAACTCGGTGCGAGCCCTGCTCCGGAACGTCCTTTACCAGCTGCTCGACGAGTCCTTCATCATCGCCGGGATCGGCCGGAAGCACCGGGATCCCTTCGTCGATCGCGGCGATGGGGCCCTGTGCCTGATCCGGCCCGTCGACCAGGTGCCCAAGACGCTGCTGCTCGCGACCTTCGTCCCGGCGCTCACCGATCTGCTGGACGAGCACGCCCGCACCCTGCCCGACCTCGCCTTCCGGCTGCGCGTCGCCGTGCACGCCGGTGAGGTGCACCGCGACAGCCGCGGGCCGTACGGCGAGGACGTCGACATCGCCTGCCGTCTCGTCGATGCGCCGGAACTCAAGCGGCTGCTGCGCGAAACGACCGCGCCGCTCGCGCTCGCCGTCTCGCGAGAGATCCACCGGGCCGTCGTGCGGCACGGCTACTCCGGTATCGACCGGGCCGCCTTCAGCCAGGCCGTTCACATCAAGCTCGGCCAAGAACGGCTTCGCGGCTGGCTCTACACACCGGAAGCCCGTGCACCACAGGAGGACATGACCGCGTAGGAAACGAGGTGGGGACGTGGGAGCGACGGGATTCTGGGCCGGCCTGGCCCCCGCCGATCGGCGGGTGCTGGCGGAGTCCGCCACGCGGCGGACCTATCCGCGCGGCGGGACCCTGTGCCGGGAAGGCGAGCGCTCGAGCGTCGTGCTGGTGCTGCTCGCCGGGCACGTGCGGATCGTGCACGGGACGCCGGACGGGCGCGAGGTCGTCGTCGGGGTGCGCGGCACCGGGGACGTCGTCGGCGAGCTCGCCGCGATCGACGCGCAGCCGCGCTCGGCGACCGTCGAAGCGCTCGACGACGTCGCCGTCCTCGAAGTGCCGGGTGACCGCTTCGCCTCGCTGTGCCGGACGCGGTCGCGGATCTCGTGGGCCCTGCTGCTCGTGCTGTCGACGCGGCTGCGGTCGGTCGGCCGGCAGTGGCTGGAGCTCGGCGGCGGCGCCGCGGCGCGGCGGGTGGCCGCGCAGCTGATGCAGCTCGCGATCCAGCACGGCATACCGCGGGGCCAGGACATCGAGATCGCAGTCCCGGCGACGCAGGCCGAGCTGGCGATGACCGCGGCGATCTCCCGCGAGTCCTGGGCGCGCGCGACGCGCGATCTGCGCCGCCAGGGCGTGATCAGCACCGGCAGAAGACAGGTGACGATCCACCGCCTGGCCGAACTTCGACGACTGGCGAGCTGAATCCCGCCTTCTGTGTCAGCTGACACAGACCGCGCGGCGAGCCGGACGTTTCCTGGATCCACGGGCAGAGGAGGGCATTCATGGACCCCAACACCACCGCACCGCGCCAGAGCCGCTGGCGCCGGGGCGTCTACGCGGCCGGGCTCGTCATCCCGTTCACCGCCACGCAGGTCTGGGCACTGCTGGTGCTGCTGCGGCTCGCGCCGCTCGACGGGCTCGTCGGCCAGGCCTTCGTGCTGGTCCTGCTGGGGTCGGTCGTCGCGATCTGGGCGGGCTGGCGCTGGACCTGGCAGCTCGGCCGGGACCGCGACCGCCGGCCCGAACCCGCCCCGAAGACCCGGATCCCGACATGACGTCCGGTGCGGCGATCCTCGCGGCCCTCGTGGCCGGCATCGCCGCCGGACGGCTGTCACGACACTTCGGCGGCCTCCTGCGCCGCCGGCTGACCGGAAGGAACACGGAAATGACCAGCAGGCAAGCGTCGTTCCCCGCGCGGCTCTACCACTGGCGGTGGGAGGTCCTGGCGGTGACGCTGCTCCCCTACGGCCTGGTGACGTTCGCGCTGTGGGCCGGCCCGCTGTGGGCGTCGGCGGTCTTCGCCACCGCACTCGGGTGGGCGGTGCTGCGCCGCCGCCAGCTGCGTACCCGGCTCCGGGCGGTCCGGCTGCAGCACCGCCTGCGCGCGGCGTTCCCGCTGCTGCGCCTGCCCGGCGGGCGGCTCCCGGCGATCCTGTGGTGCCGCCCCCGCGGCGGTGACGTCGTGGTGTCGCTGTTCGGCCGCGAGGCGTTCGAGCACCTGCACCGCAGTCGCGCGGTCCTCGCGGCGGCGTGCGCGGTCCCGCAGGTGTACGTCGACCGCCACCCGAGGTACGCGAGCCTCGTGACGCTGACGATCAGCCCGACCGAGGCCCCGCATGAGCGGGCGGTGCTGCCGAGCAACGTCGTCCCGTTGCGGGCGCACAGCTAGACACCCAGCACCTCGGTGACCAAAGTGGACAGTTCACCACCGTGCCACGAACTGGCCGAGAACCGCTCCTGGGCGATGCCGCGCCAGGGAGCGGTTCCCTTCGTGATCGCGGTATCGGCGGTGAGCGTCCCGATTTCCTGCACCGCGACGTCTTCCGCGCGCAAGGCCTTCTCGACCACCTGGACGTCCTCGGCCCGGACCACCACGACCAGGCCCCAGTCACCCCAGGTCTCGGCGAGGTCGAACGGGCGCAGGCCGCACTGGGCGGCCACCTCGGCCAGGGAGCCGTCGAGCACGAACTCGCCGGTGACCGCCGCGCCGAGGCCGTTCGCCTCGCACAGCGTGCGGACGGTGGCGAACAGGCCGTCGGAGACGTCCATCGCCGCGTGCGCGTACCCGGTCAGCAGCCGCCCCGCCTTGAGCTGGGCCATCGGGCGGCACGCTCGCCGCCAGACCTCGTCGCGGGCCGCCGCCGGGAGCGTCGCCCGGCCGGTTTCCAGCAGCGCCGCGGCCCAGAGGTAGCCGGGGGAACCGACCAGCAACAGCCGGTCCCCGGCCTGCGCGCCGGACCGCCGCAGCCTGCTGCCCGGAGCACACCGTCCGATGGCCGTCGCGGTCAGCTGGAGGGCGCCGTCCCGGATGTCCCCGCCCGCGACCTTCGTCCCGTGCTCGGCGCAGCACTCGTCGACGCCGTCGAGCAGCCGCCCGAACTCCCGCAGCGTGGTCGTCTTGGGCAGCGTGTAGTTGACGACGAGCCCGAGCGGTTCGGCGCCGGCGGCGGCCAGGTCGGACAGGTTGATCGTGGCCAGCAGCCAGCCCGCGTTGTAGAAGTCGGGGTCGCGCAGGAGACTGACCACCGGCGTCGGGCAGCTGTCGGTGGTCGCGACGAGCTCGCTCGGCGTGTCCACCTTCGCCAGGAACGCGCTGTCGTCCCCGAACCCCTCCGTGCCGCCGTACCTCGGCCGCAGTACTTCGCGCTGGATCCGCTGCTCACCCAGGTCGCCGAGGCAAAGCTCAGTGCTGCCGGACATGATCCGCCAATCGGGACGCGACGACCGCGTGGTCGCTCGAGTAGTTGTGCGGCAGGGCGCCGTAGGGCCGCTCGCTCCCGGTCGAAGCGAACAGCATCAAGTTGCAGATCCGGGCGCCTGGATACAGCAGCACCGGATGCCGCAGGTGGTTCACGATCTCCAGCGTCAGCACGGCGCCCGTTTCCCGGCCGAAGCCGGGGCTGACCTGCCCGCACAGCACGACGCTGATCCCGAGCCGCGCGTAGTCGCTGATCCCGTCGACGAGACCCGCCAGGTTCTCGGAAAGGCCGATCTTCTCCAGCGTCGGCGCCAGAACGACCTCGCCGGGCTCGACGGCCAGCCGGCCGCGGCCGTCCGGTTCCTTCGGGACCAGCTCGGGGTGGGTCGACCGGTCCGCGACGTCGACCGGCCCGCGCGTCACGAGGCTGAACGCCTCGTGCCCGAGCCGCAGGCTGAGCGCCGCCGGCCGCACCAGCGCGGCGTCGAACGGATCCACCTGCAGCGCGCCGGTCGCGTGCGCCCGCCGGATCGCCCGGTCGGTGAGCACCCCGCGTTGCTGCCGCTTCACGAGCGTCATGGTGCGACCTCGCTGTCCAGGTTCGCCAGTACGGCGGTCACGAGCTCCTGGAAGTCTTCTCCGGTGAGGTCGAAGTTCGGCTGGTCGTCGCTTTCCCCCGGCTCGCAGTAGACAACGGTGGTGGGCGTCCGGCGGGGGCCCTGGACGACGACCGTCGCGGTCAGCCCGGCGTCGATCGGCCGGACCGTGTGGACGATCGAGGTCTCGCACGTGTAGACGTCGCCGCTTTGGACGTGCGGCACCGCCTGGCGTTTGAGCCGCACTTCGCCGTCGGGCACCAGGGCGGCCGGGTTCGCCGGGTCGGCGCCGTACCGGAACCGCCGGAAGGGCTTGCCCCGCTCGGCGGTCTCGGTGAACTCGACCATGTGCATGCCGGTGCCGGCCAGCACGTGGGAGGCGAACTCCCAACGGTGGCTGTGCGGGTTGGACTCCCCGCGCGACACCGTTTCGCTGCGCGGCCAGACGTGCAGGCGGACGCGGAACTCGGGCTCGACGCCCGTGTGGAGGACGATCTTCGCGAAGCCGTTGGGATGCCAGTACGAGCGTTTCGCGATCTCGGCGACGGCCGGGGCGTCGGCGGCCAGGTCACGCAGCCAGTGCGCGAACGCGCCGCGGTGGGCGCGAATGTGCTCGGCCGCCGCCTGGAGCTGGTCCAGGCCAGGACGGGAACCGTTGCCGCGCAAGGTTTCCGCGAGCTGCCTCGGGAACGGGTGGTCGCCGTTGACCACCGGGGGTGTCGTGCTCATGGGTTGGACCTAATCTGCGGCTGAGGCTGACGGGGGCAGGAACTGCGGAGCCGGGAAGGCCAGCGCGATCGCGCGCAAAGCCGTCACGGCGTCGAGGGTCATCCAGATGGGAAGATCGCCACTGCCCCAGGCCCACAGGCCCCGAGAAGGTTCGTAGCGTTCCCACAAGGAGTTGAGCGCGCGGCTCAACCTGGCCACCGGCACTTGTGGTGCCTCGGCCAACGCCTGGAGAACCCAGGCCGACGTGAAGTGCTTGATGGTGATCCGGACATCCGGACGCCCGCCCGGCTGCGCCAGGGCGAGATCTTCCGACACGCCGTCGTCGGGGTGGACCCGCTCGACCAGCCACCGGGTGCCCACCTCGACGGCGTCGGAGACTTCGTCGCCGCCACGCCCGGAGCGAAGCAGCTCTCGCAGTGACACCAACGCCCGTGCCGTGTGCGCGGTGGAGGGTTCCGGCGCGACGAGCCCCTCTTCCTTCTTCTCGCCCCACAGCGGGACGCCGTCGAAGTCGAGCCGGGCCGCGAGGAGGTCTTCCGTCAGGCGCCGGGTCAACGGGGCGTCCGGCGCGAGCCGGACCGAAGTGCGCAACGCGGCCGACAGGAGGAACGGCCGCGTCCGGCTGCGCTCGTCGAGCGAGTGCTCGAGGTGGGTGAGCCCCTCCTCCGCCGAGAGGATGGTGCTGCCTTGGAACAGCGCGCCGACGACGGCCGCGGTGACCTCGGGGCGGCGCCCCCCCGACCGGCCTTGCCAGCCGAACTCGGAACGCTTCGCGTAGAGGTCCTCGACGAGCGCATGTAGGTCGATGTAGGGCTCGCCTACCACGCTCATCGCCGAGATCCCGTACGCGGTGGCGAGCGTGGTGTGCGCGCCCCGCTTCTGGAGGTTGTGCCGCCAGCCGACCGGACGGCCGTCCGCGGCGCGGATCAGCTCCTCGGCGAGGGCGGCCCCGGCCCGGCGGAAGACCTCGAGCAAAGACCCGCCGGTGGTGCGGGTCCCGGCGGCCCCCGGCCCGGGTGAGCGGGCCGCTTCGACCATCTCCACCAGGGCGTTCGCCGCGCGGAAGTGATCGTCGAGCAGGCGGGTGTTCTCGGCCGATGGCAAGTACCGCCCGGCCTCCCACTGCGTCAGGTTCGCGCGGGCCACCCCGACGACCGCGGCCACGTCCGCCTGGGTCTGCCGGGCGGCCTTGCGCAGCCGGCGCAGCTCGGCGCCGACCTGCTCGGTCGTTACCACATCATCACTACCTAACGACCGCCCTGCGGTCGTAGAATGTAGGTAAGCACTCGACATCAACCTTACCTACTCAGGTAGGCGAACGTAGGGAGGTGACAATATTTGGACACAGAGCGCACTTTATCCCATCGGCGACTCTTTGTTGGTGCGGACTGGGGTCGACTCGCCCGAACGGGTTGAACCCCCAGCTCGCGGACCCCCTAATCGCCGCACTGAAGCAGCGACCACACGCAGCGGGGGCACTACGCAAAGTGCCCGGCGGCCTCCCCGAGCCGCCTGTGGGCGCCCTTGCCGGGCCGCCCGTCCGAATCCGAGCGGTGTTCCCGGGGGTGTCACGATGCCAGACCACAACCTACCTACGTCCCGCGAGCCCGGTT
Organism: Amycolatopsis sp. cmx-4-37; assembly: GCA_049998055.1. Taxonomy (GTDB): domain Bacteria; phylum Actinomycetota; class Actinomycetes; order Mycobacteriales; family Pseudonocardiaceae; genus Amycolatopsis. Next base: position 13,612 of record JAEBEK010000028.1, read on the forward strand.
GGTTCGACCGGCTGGTGCTCCGCCTCGGCGAGTGGCTGTTCGCCGCCGACGAAGACGCCCGCGCCGCCGCGCGCGGCTGGGAAGTCCGGCGCGGGGCCCGAGGCACCCGCGTCTACCGCGACCCCCGCTGGGACACCGTGCACGCCTGCGGTTCCTGCGGCGGCCACGGGCTCACCCTCACCGACGGCGTGGCCTGCGTGGCCTGCGCCGGCACCGGAGTCGTTCGCTCGGCGCCCGCGGTCGCGGTCGCCGACGGCGGGAAAGGAACACGGTCATGACCCGCGACCACCACCACGCGACCGAACTGGCCCGGCAGCTGACCCACGTCAAGCGGCCCAACCCGGTCCTGTGGCTTTACCACTGGCGATACGAGATCCTCGCCGTGACGGTCCTGCCCTTCGCCCTGGTCAACCTGTTCCTCTGGCTCGGGCCCGTCTGGTCCCTGGTCGCCCTGGCGGCGGCGTTCAACTGGGTCTTCTACTGGCGCGCGGCCCGCCGCCACGTCCGCGGCCGGCTGCGCGCGATCGTCGTGCAGCACCGGCTTCGCACGGGTTTCGCGGGCGCGCGCATCTGCACGGTGGACGGCCGGCGCCCGGCGATCCTGTGGACCCGCCCGATCGACGGCGACATCGTGGTCTCCCTGTTCTGCCCGGCGGGCATCGGGTTCGAGCAGATCCACGCGGGCCGCGCGGTCCTGGCGGCGGCGTGCTTCGCGACGGACGTGTACGTCGACCGCCACCCGAAGTACGCGGCGCTGATCACGCTGACGATCTGCACCACTCCGGTCCGGCGCGAGCCCGGCCGGGCGGTGTCGCCGGGCGAGGTCGTCCCGCTGCGGGCGCACAGCTGAGGCCCGGGTCCGGCGTCCACCCGGTGGGCGCCGGGTCCGGCGCACAGCAACCGCACAGGGCGATCACACGATCACCAAAGCGGGGCCCGCGACCGTAGGGGCATGACAGCCACCGCCTCCGCCGCACGGCCCGGGACCGTCCCGGTCGATCTGGCCGGTCCGCAGCCCGTCCTCGACGTCGTCATCCCGGTCTACAACGAAGAGGCCGACCTCGAACCGTGCATCCGCCGGCTGCACGCGCACCTGGCCGAACACGTCTCCTACCCCTACCGGATCACGATCGCCGACAACGCGAGCACCGATGCGACGCTGCGGGTGGCCGAAAGACTCGCCCGGGAGTTCCCCGAGGTCGCCGTCCACCACCTCGACGAGAAGGGTCGCGGTCGCGCGCTCAACGCCGTGTGGCGGGCCTCCGACGCCGCCGTGCTCGCCTACATGGACGTCGACCTCTCCACCGATCTCGCCGCGCTCGGGCCGCTCGTCGCGCCGCTGCTCTCCGGGCACTCCGACCTCGCCATCGGCAGCAGGCTCGCCCGGGGAGCGCGCGTCGTGCGGGGGCCGAAGCGCGAGTTCATCTCCCGCGCCTACAACCTGATCCTGCGCTCGACGCTCGCCGCGAAGTTCAGCGACGCCCAATGCGGCTTCAAGGCCATCCGCGCCGACGTCGCCCGCGAGCTGCTGCCGCACGTCGAGGACACCGGTTGGTTCTTCGACACCGAACTGCTCGTCCTCGCGCAGCGGGCCGGCCTGCGGATCCACGAGGTGCCCGTCGACTGGGTCGACGACCCGAACTCGTCGGTCAACATCGTCAAGACGGCGACCGCGGACCTCAAGGGCATCGCGCGCGTCACGAAGGCCACCTTCACCGGCGAGATCCCGATCAGCAGGCTGCGCGAGCAGCTCGGCCGACAGCCGATCGGCGTCGAGGCGCCGGGCGTACCGCCGCGGCTGGTCACGCAGCTCGTGCGGTTCGCCGCCATCGGCGTCAGCAGCACCCTGGCCTACCTCGTGCTGTTCCTCCTGCTGCGGACGGCCGTCGGCGCGCAGCCGGCGAACTTCGCCGCGCTGCTGGTCACGGCGATCGCGAACACCGCGCTGAACCGCCGGCTGACGTTCGGCATCCGCGGGCGCACCGGCGCCGGGCGCCATCAATTCGAAGGGCTGGTCGTGTTCGGCCTCGGGCTCGCCCTCACGAGCGGATCGCTGGCCCTGCTCCACGGTTCCACCACCCCCGGCCTGGTCCTGGAGATCACCGTGCTCGTGCTGGCGAACCTCGCCGCGACGGTGCTCCGGTTCCTGCTCCTGCGCGGCTGGGTCTTCAACCCGCGCCGCCAGGCCGCTACCCAGAAGGAGTACTGATGACCGCCGTCCTGTCCGGCCCTGTGACGCAGGAACCGCGTCACCGCAAGGAATCCGACGCGCACGCGCCACCGCGCTGGGTCCGCCCGTCGGTGTTCGGGCTGCTGGCCGCGACCGCCGTGCTCTACTTCTGGAACCTCACCGCGTCCGGCTACGGCAACTCGTTCTACGCCGCCGCCGTGCAGTCCGGGACGCAGGACTGGAAGGCCTGGCTGTTCGGGTCGCTCGACTCGGGCAACGTGCTCACGGTCGACAAGCCGCCCGCCGCGCTCTGGGTCGGCACGCTCTTCGCGCGGATCTTCAAGTTCTCCAGCTTCACCGTGCTCGCCCCGCAGGCGCTGATGGGCGTCGCGTCGGTCGGCATCCTCTACCTGGCGGTGAAACGGACTTCGGGCCCGATCGCCGGGCTCATGGCCGGGGCGATGCTGGCCCTGACGCCGGTCGCGGCGCTGATGTTCCGCTTCAACAACCCCGACGCGCTGCTCGTGCTGCTCATGGTCGCGGGCGCCTACTTCGTCGTGCGGGCCACGGAAAAGGCGTCACCCGGCTGGCTCGCGCTGGCCGGTGCCGCGATCGGCTTCGGCTTCCTGACGAAGATGATGCAGGCCTTCCTGGTGCTGCCGGCCTTCGGGCTGGTGTACCTGATCGCGGCGCCGACGTCGCTCGGCAAGCGGCTGCTGCACCTCGGCGGCGCGGTCGCGGCGCTGGTCGTCTCGGCCGGCTGGTACATCGCGCTGGTCGACCTCTGGCCGACGGCGTCCCGCCCCTACATCGGCGGGTCCGAAGGGGACAGTCTGCTCGAACTCGCCTTGGGCTACAACGGGTTGTCGCGCATCTTCGGCGGCGGCGAGGGTGGCGGCCCCGGCGGGGGCGGCGGGATGGGCGGCAACACGGGCTTCGGCGGCGCGTCCGGCCTCTTGCGGATGTTCGGGTCGAGCTTCGGCACGGAGATCTCGTGGCTGCTGCCCGCCGCGCTGATCGGGCTGGTCGCCGGGCTGTGGTTCACCCGCCGCGCGCCGCGCACCGACCGGACGCGCCTGGCGCTGGTCCTCTGGGGCGGCTGGCTGGTCGTGACGGCGGTGGTGTTCAGCTACATGAGTGGCATCGTGCACCCGTACTACTCGGTCGCGCTCGCCCCGGCGATCGCCGCGATGGTCGCGATCTCGGGCCGCGCGCTGTGGCAGGGCCGGGCCCACCTGGGCCCGCGGGCGACGCTGGCCGGGATGGTCGTGGCGACGGCGGTGTGGTCGTTCATCCTGCTCGACCGGACGCCGGACTGGTTCCCGCCGCTGCGCTGGATCGTGGCGGTGCTCGGCGTCCTGGCCGGCACGGTGCTGGTGATGGGCGTGCCGACCGTCCGCAAGGCGGCCACGGTCGTGGCGGCGGCGGTCGTGCTGACGCTCGGTGTGTCCACGGCCGCTTACGGGGTCGAGACGGCGTCGGTGGCGCACAGCGGCTCGATCCCGACCTCGGGTCCGACGTCGAGCGCGATGGGCGGCGGGTTCGGCGACGACTCGGCTTCGAGCGCGGTCGGCGACCTGCTGGCGAAGACGACGACGAAGTGGGCCGCGGCGACGACGGGCTCGCAGAACGCCGCATCGCTGGAGCTGGCCGGCGGGAAGGCGGTGATCGGCATCGGCGGCTGGAGCGGCTCCGACCCGGCGCCGACGCTGGACGAGTTCAAGGCGTACGTCGCGGCCGGCGAGGTCGAGTACTACATCGACGGCGGCCGCGGCGGCGGCCCGGGCGGCGGCTCTTCGGAGATCACCGCGTGGGTGACGGCGAACTTCACCGCCACCACGGTCGACGGCCAGACGGTCTACGACCTGCAGAAGTGACCCTGCCCGGGCTTCCGTCAGGAGGCCCGGGCACTTTCACGCGATCCCGCGGGCTTCGCGGACGAACGTGTCGCGGTGGGAGCCGCGGAAGACGGTCGTCTCGACGAGGGCCTCGAAGTGCCGGTACCCGCCGAGGGCTTCGGCCTGGTCGAACGCCTCGGCCGCGGCGGCGGTCCCGTGGCTCCCGCACCCCGCGACGACCACGACCTCGGCGGTCTCCGGGGCGAACGGGTTCGCGGCGCGGACGACCAGCCCGTAGTCGACACGCGGCTCCCCGGCGTCGTCGTAGCGGGGCGAAGCCGCGAAGCCGGACTTGCGGTCGTAGACGGCGGAGCCGTGCTCCGCGAAGCCGAGCGAGAGTACGCCGTCCAACCGTTCGAGGACGGTTCCGGTCAGGGAATTGCCGTCCGGGCCGCCGATCAGGATGAGATCCGAGCGGACCTCGTCTTCGGTCAGCGCCTCGGCTTCGACGAGCCGCACGGCCGACCCGAGCTGGGCCTGCAGCTCGACCGCGGCCAGCAGGTCGCCCCTGTCCACCATTTCCGCGTGGTCACCCATGCCGAACACCATGAGCGGCCGGGAGTCGTGCGACGCTGCGCCCATGGCCGGCTCCTTCGGTCGTTTCTCCGAAGTCGTCGCAGGTCAGCGGCACGTTACGGCCGGAGTCACCGGGTGTCCCGTTCACGGGGAGCGGTCGTACAGAGAAAGTATGGAAACTTTCCGTACTGTGGCGGCGACGGCGGCAGGGGGCCGCCGACGGGGGTGAAATCCATGACGCTCGATCGCCGGAACCTGCTCAAAATCGGTGCGGGGGCGGCCGTCGCGGTCGCGAGCAGCACGCTCCTGACCGGCACGGCCGGAGCCACGACCACCGAGGGCCTGCCGCCCGTGCCGGGCATGCTGGGCGACCGGAAGGCCAACGAACTCTGGTACCAGCTCGACGAAATCGCGCTGTACCACCCGTCCCAGGAGGTCCAGGACGCCTACGCCGTGCTCTTCCCCTTCATCCAGCAGAACGCGCCGGAAGGCCTGCCCGCGAAGTGGCGGGCGCTCAGCCTCGAACCGGGCTACCCGCGCAACTACGCCGAGTTCGTCAAGCCGATCGAGCAGCCGCTGAAAACGCTGTCGGCCCTGCAGCTCGGCAACTTCGACCGCTTCTACCGCGGTGACGAAGAGGGCCTGACGAGAGCCTTCGCCGCCTTCGGGCAGGGCATCCTGTTCGACCCGCGGCGGGCCGACGTCGAGTCCGAAGTGCACACCATGGACGGCGATCCGCCGTCGGGCTACCACTTCTGGCACGCCGTCCAGCGCGCGCAGATGGTGCTGGACATCGACCGCCGCCGCTGGGCGCGGATCACCCCGATGCTCGGCTTCGCCTGGGCGCTGCAGTCGATCGCGCGTCCCGATCACCGGCACGTCAACCCGGGCCTGCCGCGCGAGCAGGTCCGCTCGCAGGCGCGGTACTGGCTGCCGCGCTCGACCGTCGAACTCGACCGGGACTTCCGCTCGTCGCCCTACCCGGACAGCACCCGCTGATAAGCCGCCTGCAGCACCGGGCCCGGCGCGATCCCGAGCCGTTCGTCGAGGATCCGCCGGCCCCGGTGGTACACGGCCACCGCGTCCGCCGGCCGCCCGCTCGCGCAGAGCGCGGCCATGAGCAGCGCCCGCGCGCGTTCCCGCAGCGGGTGTTCGAGCACGAGGCCGGTGGCGTCCGGCACGGCCCGCAGGTGGTTGCCGATCGCCACCTCCGCTTCGATCCGGCTCTCCAGGACGGCCAGCCGGAGCTCTTCGAACCGCGCCGACTCCCCCGCGCGAAGCGGTTCGGCGATGCCGGCGAGGACCGGGCCGCGCCACAGGTCGAGCGCGGCGCCGAACAGCTCCGCCGCGCGCCCGGCCGCACCCGCGCGCAACTCCTCGTGGCCGGAAGCGGCCAGCCGCTCGAACTCCTGCGCGTCGACCGCGGCGCCGTCCGGCGCCAGCAGGTACCCGCCCCCCGACCGGACGAGCCGCGCGGGCCGCCCCAGTCCCTTGCGCAGGCGGGAGACGTACGTGCACAGCTGCGCGTCGACCGTCGACGGCCGGACGCCTTCCCACAGCAGCGAAATGAGCCGCTCATCGGGAACCACGCGCCCGCGGGCCAGCAGCAGCGCCGCCAGCAGCGTCCGCGGCTTCCGCCCGCCGAGCGCGGCCGGGCGGCCGTCCGCGCGGGTCACCGCCAGCGGACCGAGAATCCGGAACTCCATGTCCCACCCCGTTCCCAACGTACCCGGACCGACACCGCCGGCACAGGAAAGTCTCAGACGGCCCACAGGTAACCGGCGGATCATCGGGGACAGGGGGGACGAGGAGGCCGCGATGATCACGACACGACCGGAGTACCCGCGCTGGCACACCGCGAGCGCCCAGGGGCCGCGCTCGCTCAACGCCGACGCCGTCGGGGCGTACGCCGCGGCCGGCGGCCCCGGCATCGTGTTCGCCCTCGCCGACGGCGTCGGGGACGATCCCGCCGCCGCGCGGGCCGCCCGCACCGCGGCCGCGGCCGCCGCCCGCACCCCGGTCCACAAAGGACCGGTCGAAGCCGTCCTCGCGGCGCAGCGCGCGGTTCGCGAACAGACGCTCGGGGACGCGGTGCTCGTCGTCGCCATGCCGGCCGGGCACGGCGGGTACCGCATCGCCTGGGTCGGCGACGCCCGCGCGTACGCCTGGGACGGCACCACGCTGACCCGCCTGACCACCGACCACACGCTCGCCGAGTACTTCCGCGCCCGCCACCAGCCGGTGACCCCGCGGATGGAGCACGTCGTGACCACGAGCGTCCGCACGACCAAGCCGGCGGAGATCGGCGTGGCGGAGACGTCGAGCGCGGGCCTGCTGCTGACCAGCGACGGCGTCCACAAGCCACTCACCGGAAGCGGGATCCGCGCGGTGCTTGCCCGGCCGGGCACCGGCGCGGCCGACCTCGTCGACGCGGCGCTCGCCCGCGGTGGCTCGGACAACGCGACCGCCCTCTACGTCGAACCCCTGGAGGCCGACAGCACGACGGTGCGATTTCCCGTCGCCGCGTGAGCCCGGGATCATGGACAAAAATCGGCCAATCGGGGAGAACCGGTAGCCGATCCGTCACGGAGCGTTTACTCTGGTGACCTGACGTGTTCGTGGTCCACTGGGGGAGTACACACCGATGGTCGAAACGGATCATTCCGGTTCCGTTCTGCTGACCCGCCGCCTGCTCTGGAACGGCGTGCCCGGCAGGCCGCCGCGGCCGCAGCCGGTGGTCCTCCTGCTCGGCCCGGTCGGCGCCGGCAAGTCGCACACGCTGTCCGAGATCACCGACCACCTCGGCTGGGGCGTCGTGCACGCCCGGTTCGACTTCGCCGGCGACGAGCCGGCGCCCGTCGACGTCCTGATCAGGCTGGCCTACAACCTCTCCCGGAAGTGGCGGCACCGGGCGCGGCCGCGGTTCCTGCGCCTCGCCGTCGCCCTGATCGCCGTCAACTCGGAGCTCACCACCACCGACCGCGGACGGGATCGCGAGACGCTGCGCGGCCGGCTCCGGGAGTTCAAGCGCAGTCGCTGGTCCGGCCGCTTCGATCCCTGGCTGCGCATCTTCACGAAGGCCGCCGTGCCGCCGCCGTTCGGCGCCGCGTTCGCCGACGAGGTCCCGGGGCTGCTCCAGACCGTCCGCCCGCGGTTGGGCCACATCCTGCGCTCGCTGACCGAGTTCGACCGGTTCACCTCCGGTGACGCGCTCGACGCGCTGGTCGACCTCAACTGGCTGGCGCGCGGGGACGAGCCCGACCCCGACGGCGTCACCGCGTGGCTGACCGAAGCCTTCCTCGCCGACGTCCGCGAGAACCACCGCCGGATGTCCGCCCCGGAGCGGCGCAGCCCGTGCGACTGCGTCAACCCGGACAAGCAGTCCCACGTGCACAACTGGGTGGTGCTGCTCGACGACGTCGACCACCCCGGCGGGCTCGCGTTCCTCAAGGCGCTGACGAAGGCTCGCGAGGCCTACCGGCACAAGCACGGCGACCGCGGCACCGGCGATCCGCTGCTGGTCGTGGCGACGAGCGGGAAGTGGGACGGCGAGTGGGAGCGCGAGCTGGCCCGCGCCTGGCGGCCACCGTGGCAGCCGGGCGGGACGGCGGCCCGCATCGTGCCGAGCTGCCGCGACGCCTCCTACGACGACTGGGCCGAGCACCCGGACAGCGCCCGCCCGCCCACCTACTACCCCGTGCTGCTCGAGCCCTTGACCCCCCGCGAGGTCGCGACGCTGCTGGGCCAGGACGTCCCCCGTGCGACGGCCGAGTTCGTCCACCGGGCCAGCGGCGGCCTGCCGAAGGCGGCGAAGCAGCTGGCCGCGGCCCTGCGTGACACCCCGGTCCGCCAAGGCGCCCGCGACGTCCTCGGCACGTCCGGCCCCGACCCGTGGCGCCGCTGGCTCACCGACCTCCGGCTGTCCACCGTGGACACCGACGCGCTGGTCACGGCGGCGCCGTTCGCCACCGCGCCCTGGCTGGTCCCGTTGCCCGAGCACGGCCTGCTCGGCCAGCCGCACGTCGGCCCGATCCTCACCGAGCTGCGCGCGTCGCTGTGGGTGAACGCGCCCGGCGACGGCGGCGGCACCCCCGACCACGTCACCCTGCACCCCTGGCTCGCCGGCAACCTGGTGTCCGCGCTGGCCCGGCGCAACGGCGGCGCGGGCCCGACGTACGCCGCCCAGTTCACCGCGCTGCGGGGCGCCCCGGGCACCGACGACGTCCGGCTCGCCTACTGCCTGCTCGCGCTCGGCGAGTTCCCGGCCGTGGTGGACCTGTTCGAACGGGACTTCCCGAAGCTCCCGCACCAGGAGTGGATCGACCGGCTGACGGTCGTCGTCCACGCCCCGGACGCCCAGCCGCTCGACGAGAACTACGAGCGGCTCTACGGCAAGCTCGTCGACGCCGACATCGAACGGAACCCCGGCGACCGCACGGAAATCCGCAACAACCTCGCCCGGCTGGTCGCGGCGAGCTGGCTCAGCGCGAACCCGTTCGCGGTGCGCGGGCCGGCCCAGAACAAGAACATCGGCGCCGCGCTGACCAACCTGTCGTCGATTTCGCAGCGCTCGGACACCCAAGCGCTCGACACCACCGCCAAGCTCGCCTCCGACGGCCTCTGGCCCTGACGGACGGACCGCCGATGCCCCGCACCGCGCTGCTCGACCACTTCGCTCCGCGAACCCGCACCGCCGAACCACCCGTCCGGCCGCGAAGCCTGCTCCACCGGCACTGGATCGCCGTCACCGTCGTCGTGGTGCTCGCGGTGGCCGCCTACCTGTGGGTCAACCCGCCGTGGCGGCAGTGCGGCGCCGGGCTGACGGAGGAGAACGACGTCTGCGTCGGCCTCTCCCTCGACTCCGGTCCGCTGCGCGACGACGACCCGCTCGCCGACCTCGAAGCCCTGATCGCCGACCGCAACGCCCAGGCGGGCGAGAACTACAAGACCGTCGTGGTGCTCGAGAACCTGACGCCGGACCCGGCCGTCGACAGCACGCCGATCGAGTTCATCCGCCACGAGGTCCAGGGCGCGATCGCCGCCGCGTGGCCGCGTCCGGACACCACCGGCGTCAAGCTGCTGCTGGCGAACTTCGGCAGCAGCGCCGAGCACTGGCGCGCGGCGGTCGGCCAGATCGTCGCGAACGCCGAAAGCCGCCACATCGCCGCCGTCACCGGCGTCGGCATCAGCCTGCAGAACACCCGCGACGCGATCGCCGAGCTCTCCCGCCAGGGCATCGTCACGATCGGCGCGACGGTGACCGCCGACGACCTGAACGTCGACACCGACGGCAAGCGGATCAAGAACTTCTTCCGCGTCGGGCCGACGAACAGCGACGAGGCGCACGCCGCGGTCAACTACATCGCGAAGCTCCCGAAGCGGCGCACGATGCTCGTCACGGACATCAACGAAGCCGACACCTACGCGGGCACGCTGGCCAAGGCGTTCACCGAGCAGCAGCTGGTGCCGATCCAGTTCTCGAAGAAGTTCGACTCCCTCGAGGGGCAGCTCACCGGCACGAGCCGCGACGAGTACCTCCAGAAACTGTTCCGCGGCATGCATTCCGACATCTGCAACGCCCAGCCCGACGTCATCTACTTCGCCGGCCGCGGGGTCGATCTGAGGTCGTTCGTCTACGCGCTGTCGAACGACGGCGCGTGCCAGCAGCTCCGCTCGGTCACGGTGATTTCGGGCGACGACGCGGCGACGGTCGTCGGCACGCAGCTCCCGCTGACCGGCGACGTCGCCGTCACGCCGCTGTACACGGCGCTGGCCTACCCGGACCAGTGGAAGATGTTCACCGGCAACGACGCCGCGCTGACCTACCAGCAGAACTACACGGACTTCATCAACTCGTTCACCGGCACGCACGAGTTCGAGGCGGCGGCCCTGGCCGACGGCTCGGCGATGATCGAGCACGACGCCGTGGTGACGGCGGTCAAGGCCGCCGAGGACGACCCGTCGGCCAGCCCGCGGTCGGTGACGAACTTCGTCGCGAACATCGACTGCAACTCGGCCGTGGCCGGTGCCACGGGTTTCCTCGCGTTCCGGCAGGACAGCGGCAACCAGATCGACAAGGTGCTGCCGATCCTGCGGATCGAGGCCGACGGCGCGGCGAGCCCGGTCGACCTGGTCTGGTCGCAGGGCCGGCCGCTGGACACGTCGCCGTCATGCACCTCGTGACCGCCTGAGCTGCCGGTACTCGCGCAGCACCAGGACGATGATGACGACGTCGAGCGCGGCGAAGAACGGCAGCGCGATCGAGTGGGTGTGGATCGCCCGGAAGATCTCGTAGACGACGAACGCGGCGAGGACGAGCGCCGCGACCGGGTACGCCCGGACGATCTTCTTCGCGAGCGCCCAGACCAGCCCGAGCTTGATCAGGCCGTGGGCGAGCAGGTAGGCGACGGCGAACGTCTTCGTGTCGCCGTGGAGGAAGTTCTCGGTCGCCGACTCCAGGTGCCGCGCGAGGGTGCCGGACGGATCGCCCAGCAGGTCGCGGGTGATGACCGCGTGGGTGAACCCACTGACGGTCGAGGCGGGGATGAACGCGAGGATCAACGCCCCGACGACCTGCAGCGCGCCGTCGAGCCCTTTGATCGCGATCGCGATCCGGAAGAACCGTTCGGTCGCGTTCGGTTTTAGGTCGGCCATGCTCCCAGCTCAGCACGAACGGCAGGTCAGCGCACGTGGAGACACCTTTCGCACCGTTCGTGCCGCGCTGTCCGGCCGGTGGGGTCGGTGCCGTAGAACGGGAAGCACGCCACGCCGCAGACGGCCAGGAAGATCGGCCCGCACCGGAGGGGGTGCGGGCCGACCTGGTGGGCGACGGCCAGTGCGCGCCGCCGTGCGCCCGCTTCGGGGAGCCAGCCGTGGTCCGGGAGGGTGGCGCGGACCGCGGCGTCCAGCTCGTCGGCGCGGGTGACCAGGTCCGCGCCCAGGTCGGCGAGACGTTCCCCCAGGTCGCGGAGGATGTCGGGCCGGGGTGTCTCGTCGTCGAGCGTGCGAGCGAGCCAGGCCAGGTCGAGCGCCAGCGACGTGTGGAGGTCGCGGAGGCGGTCGAGCAGCCGGTGGTCCCGGTCGGTCCCGGTCAGCACCGAGCCAGCCACGCGGCCCGGCACTCGGCGCAGGTCGGGTCGAACCAGTGCCCGCCGAGCTGCGGAACGTCGCACACCGCGACGGTCACCTCCGCTCCGCACAAGCTGACGAACGTTTCTTCCGGACGCGGCGGGAAAGCCCCGTCGAGCGCATGTCGCTTTCCCTCCGCTTGTTGCCACCTCAACATGACGTCCATTCAATCTGTCCGATCCGGTTGACACCAACACGCTGAGAGGGTGATGGACGGGTTTCGTATCATCGGCCCATGAAAGCGACTTCTTCCACGCCACGCGCTCGCGCGTTGGCCGCCGGGCTGCGCGAAGTACGCGAAGCGCACGGAGTCGGGTTGCGCCAGCTGGCGCGCATACTCGGCTTCGCGCCGCAAGTGCTGTCGTTGTGGGAGAAGGGGTTGAGGTTGCCGTCGGTGGCGGACGTGGCGCTCATCCTCGGTTTTTTCAAGGTGCGCGGAGAGAAACAGAAACACCTTTTGGAACTGGCAGGGTCCGCACGCGAGCCCGACTGGGTGACAGCCAGCTTGCCGAGCTTGAACCATTGCGAACAGGGTGCGACCGCATTGACCAATTGGGAGACGGGCATCATTCCCGGACTTCTGCAGACCGCCGACTACGCGCGGGCGATATTCGAAAGTTCGAACCTCACCGCAGAGCAGATCGATGCCCGTGTCGTCGCGCGAATGGACCGGCAGAAGATGCTCACCGGCCCCGACCCCGTAAAGCTGCACGCAATTCTCGACGAACGAGTTCTCGAGAGCACGGTCGGCAACGAGGACATCATGTCCGATCAGATGGATCGCCTGCTGGCGACCTCCCGGCTCGCCCATGTTTCGGTGCGGGTTGTCGGCGCCGGCACCGGCTACCACCCCGGCAAGGTGGGCTCGTTCATGGTGATGGAATACGCGGCCGGGCCACCCATCGTGCTGCTGGAACACCACCGGTGCAGCGTGTTCCTCTCCGCCGCCGACAAGGTCACCGCATTTCGCAAGCTTGCTAAGATGCTCACCGAGGCGGCCATGAGCGAAGAGCACTCACGCGAGCGAATCGCGGAGGCCGCGCGCTAGGAGGAGCGATGGCCCCCGCCGGATGGCGCAAGTCGACCCACAGTGGCGATGACACCAACTGCGTGGAGGTGGCGTTCGAGCGCACCGTCGGCGTGCGGGACAGCAAGGCACCGGCCGCCGGGCAGCTCACCGTCTCGCGTCGGGCCTGGTCAGCGGCCCTTCGCCGGCTCCGCTGAGGTCGCTGAGGTCTCTGTCCGCACCACATCCTCCGCGAAGGCGACCGCTGCCTCGGCCGCGTCGTCGCCGAAGATCGGGCCGTTCGCGTAGAGCCCGTCGATGATCACCAGCACCCGGTCGGCCAGCCGCCCGGGGTCGGGCGCCGACGTCTCCGCCGCCAGTTCGCGCAGCCGCGCCCGCGCCCGCACCAGGTGCGCCACCGCCACGCGGTGGGCCGGGTGCCGCGGCTCGGGGAACTCGACCAGCGTGGCGCGCAGCGCGCACCCCCGTGAGCCGGGCCGGGTCACCCGCGCCCCGATCGCGCGCACCAGGTCCACCAGCCGTCGTTCCGGAGCGGCCGTCCGGACGCCGTCGACCAGAGCGTCCCCATCGGCGGCGCACCGGCCCAGGTACGCCACGACCAGGTCGTCCTTGCTCGCGAAGTGCGTGTAAAGCAGGTTCTTGCCGCAGTCGCACTCGTCGATGATCCGCTGCAGCCCGACGGCGTGCACCCCGTGCCGGTCGAACAGCCGGGTGGCGGTTCCGAGGATGCGCTCACGGGCGTCCGGCGTCGGCATGCGGGGATGGTAGTGGCCTCCCCCGGATTCGGGGGAGGCCACCGCGCCGTCACATCGCCGGCGGCGCCGACTTCGTCCCCCAGCTCGTGGGGGTGTCGCTCAGGCGGAACTGGATCTTGCCCGCGCGGAGCAGGTCCTCGTGGGAGATCCAGCTGCGGTCGTAGCCGCGGTGTCCGACCTGGACGTCCTTTGTGTACTGCAGCTTCGCCGCACTCGCGCCCGGGGCCTCGATCTCGATCTCGCGGCCACCGGCCGGCTGGATCTCGACCTGCTCGAACATCGGCGTGCTCAGCAGGTACGTCCCGGAGCCGGGCTGGGCTTCGAAGACGCCGGTCATGCCGAAGACGAGCCACGACGAGATGGTGCCGAGGTCGTCGTTGCCGGGCATGCCGTAGGGCGTGTCGGTGAAGAGCGTCCGCGCCGCGCGCAGCACGGCCGACGTCTTCCACGGCGCGCCGGTCCAGCTGTACATCCAGGGCGCGTGCAGGTCGGGCTCGTTGTTCGGGTTGAAGGCGAAGTTGTTGTGGTAGTCGTACGCGCCGTGGACCCAGGAGTCCGCGGCGGCCTTCGCCGGATCGGTGAGCAGCAGCGGCAGGTCGAAGAAGGTGTCGAGCCGCTTTTCGGCCTGCGCCGGGCCGCCCATCAGGCCGAACAGCTTCGCGGTGTCCTGCTGGGCGAGCCACTGGTACTGCCAGGGCGTGCCCTCGTGGAAGCCGGTGGACTGGGCCGGGTCGGGGTCGCCGACGCCGGTGCCGTCCGCGGCCTTCGTGCGCGGGAAGCCGGTGAAGCCGTGGGACTCGACGCTGGTGTCCCACAGCTTGGCGAAGTTGCCGCAGCGGTCTTTCAGCGTCTTGGCCTTGTCCTGGTACCCGAGCCCTTGGGCCATGGTGGACAGCGCGCAGTCGGCGAGGGCGTACTCGAGCGTCGCCGAGCCGGCCTGGCGGGAGTCGCCGTAGGTGTAGCCGGGCAGGTCCTGGTAGCCGATCCAGCCGTTCTTGACGTAGGACGGGTTGCCGTCCCGGCCGCGGAAGATCGACTGATCCGCGGGCACCTCGTTGGCGTTGCGCCACAGGGCGTCGAAGAGCTGTCGTGCGGTGCGATCGTCGAGGAGGCCGCGGCGGTAGTTGTCGACCACCCAGGGCGTGACGGGGTCGCCGCTCATCACGTTCGTCTCGCCGCCGGCGAGCGCCCAGCGCGGTACCCAGCCCCCGTCCTGGTAGATCTTGAGGACGGACTTGGTCATGTCCGCGGCCTTGTCCGGGTGCAGGAGCGCGACGAGCTGGTTCTGCGAGCGGTAGGTGTCCCAGAGCGAGAACATCTGGTAGTACGCGTCCCGGCTCCGGTGCACTTGGTCGTCGAAGCCGCGGTAGGAACCGTCCACATCGGACCCGACGGACGGGTGCAGCAGCGACCGGTACAGCGCGCTGTAGTAGGTCCGCTGATCGGCGGTCGTCCCCCCGGCGACGCGCAGGCGGTTCAGCTCGTCTTCCCAGGTGTCGTGGGCTTGCTTCTCGCCCTCGTCGAACGATTTGGGCTGCTCGGTGTCGCGGTTCAGCCGAGCGCCGTCGATCGAGGTGTAGGAGAGCCCGACGGAGGCGCCGACCTGGCTCTTGTCGCTACCGAAGGTGAGCCAGGCACCGGTGCGCTGGCTGCCGAGCGCGGCGTCGCGCTGGTTCGCCGTGAGCTTGTCGTCGGTCCAGGTGCCGAAGCCGGTGAACTTGCGGTCGAACTTGGCCGAGAAGAAGACCTTGTAGCGTTCCTTTTGGGTCTCCCAGCAGAAGTTCCCGCCTTGCAGCCAGCCCTCGACGGTGTCGTCCCCGACGACGTGGACGTCGCCGGCGTAGGTGTAGCCGTTGCTCTCGCCGACCTCGATGAGGACGTTCTCGCTGGTGTTTTCCGGGAAGGTGTACCGGTGCTGGCCGGTGCGCTGGGTGGCGGTCAGCTCGGCTTCGATGCCGTTGTCGAGCTTGACGCCGTAGTACCCGGGTTGGCGGGTTTCGTTGGCGTGGCTGAACTTCGCGCCGTACTGCGCGGGGTCACTGCTGGTGACGGCGCCGGTGGTGGGCATGAACCGGAAGTTGCCCATGGTCTGGCAGCCGACGCCGGAGAGGTGGGTGTGGCTGAAGCCGAGGGTGGTGTCCTGCGCGTAGTCGTAGGACGCGTACTTCTTGAGCTGGGTGTCCGGGCTGAGCTGCACCATCCCGAAGGGGGTGGTGGCGCCCGGGAAGGTGGTGCCGTCCCCGTTGTTCCCGATCGAGGTGTCGACGAGGGTGGTGGGGTCATCGGCGAACCGGGCTTTCGCTTCGGCCGGGGTCGCGAGGGCCATGGCGGTGGCTCCCACGAGCAGGGTGGCAAGGACGCGCGTCCCCGCTCTGGGGGTGCACTGCCTCATCCGTCTCCTCCTGACAACGTTGTCACTTATCCGGTGAGATTTTTCCCTTGTCCGGTGGACAAATCAAGCCCCCAAGGTCGCCAGCGCCCCAATGTGGCCTTGGGTGCGTCTGACGCACCCAAGGCCGCCTTGGGGCGCTCAGGGCTCAGGGCCGGCAGGTGACCAGCGGCCTCGGACGGGCGACAGCCGCGGCGTACGTATCGCGGAGCTCACTGATCACCTTGGCGGGTTCGGTCCGGAGGCGGCTCGGCAGTGTCTGTAGGTAGACGACTCCGGCCGCCGAGTATCGCGCGTTCCGCGCCAGGGTTGCCGCGTAGTGGTCGCCTCCCTCGTGGTAGCTGCGCGAGTCGATCTCCCACGCGAACGCGACGTCTTCGCACCAAGCGTCCGGCTTCGAAATGAAGACGCCTAGCCGATCGAAGACACCCACATTCCATTCGGCGGGAGGCAAGCCTGAACGCTTCCAAATTTCCCACGCATCCGCTTCGGCGACCGACTCTGCACCGCCGAGGAGTGCCTGCAACGCTCTGCGTGGAATGGCAGAGCCTCGCTGACTGCCCCTGTTCAGCTCACGATCGAGTTGCTCGGCGGTGCACCTTCTTCGTTGTACTGCTTCCGCGAGCATCGCCTGCACGGTATCGAAATCGCGGATTCTCCGCGCACCGTCCAGCACCGCGCGATACACGGGTGCGATCGGCATGTCACCTCGTACCACGGCCTTCGGCAGCCTGGTGGTGCGCTCGACAACGGCGAACCCGGCGCTGGTCACCTCGCGTTCGTGCGGTATGAGCAGGTGAACGTCGTCCGGCTCCGGCACCTGCTGCAGACCGTGGCGACGCAACGCCCACAGACCTGTGATCATGGCGCGTTCACCCCCGCGTAGGAGGCTTGCTTTCAACCTTTGCTCGTCGGTCGGTTCCGATGCCCGTAGCAGGATCACGCCGGGCAGCAGCCGTCGCCATGGCCCACCGGGCAGGCATCGCCGATAGACACTGCTGCGAGTCATCCCGATCTCTTCGAGCTCGGATACGCGTACGACGTCCGGACTGCGTGGATGGCCAGTGACGAGTGGATGTTTGGTCCAGGTTGCTCGGAACATGCGTCGAGGATGATCACGACGTCCGACAAAACTCGACGCGGCAGGGCGCGAACGGTCCGTTGCCTACGTTTTTCGACCGAAATCCGCCTTTCGCAGGCCCCCGTCACCAGCGCCCCAATGTGGCCTTGGGTGCGTTAGACGCAACGAAGGCCGCCTTGGGTGCGCGGCACGCAACGAAGGCCACATTGGGGCGCTTGGGGCCGGCCGAGCCGGGGGGACCTGCGCCGATCCTCAGACCAAGTGTGTGACGTGGCCACCCAAGATCGTTGCCGTCACCGGGAGCGCGCGCAGGTCCGGCGCCGACAACGCGGACGGGTCCGCCGCCGTCACCATCAAGTCCGCCACGTCCCCCACCGAAACCCCCCGGCGCCCTCCCGAGGACGCCGCCAGGGCGTCCGGCAACGAGATTGCCTGCTCCGGGTGCCAAGCCGGCCGGTCGTCGTCGGTGCGGAAGACCGCCGACGCGATTCCGTCCCACGGGTCCAGCGGGGCCACCGGTGCGTCCGACCCGAACTCCAAGCGGGCTCCGGATTCCAGCAAAGAACGGTAGGGATACGCCCGCGAAGTCCGTCCGTGCCAATGCCGGTCGGCGACGTCACGATCATCCGGCTGGTGCGCCGGCTGGACCGCCGCGATCACGCCCAGCTCGGCGAACCGGGAAACATCGGCAGCCGAGAGCAGCTGCGCGTGCTCGATCCGCCCCGGGCAACCGACCTGCGCGAACGCGTCCAACGCGATCGTGTTCGCCTGGTCGCCGATCGCGTGCACCGCCGGGAGCAAACCGTGCGAGAAAGCCCGCTCCATCAACGGAACCAGAGCCGATGGTGGCAACTCCAGCAGTCCCGGCGAGTCGGAACCCGCGTAGGGATCATGGCAATAGGCCGTCCGGGTGTTCAACGAGCCGTCCACGAAGAGCTTGAACGGCCCGACCGTAAGCAGCCCGGCCGAATCCGGGAGTACGTCGCCCGTGCGGTGGCCGCGCTCGATCGTCTGGTCCAGCAGATGACGAGCGATCACGCACGAAATCCGGGCCGCCGGGGCACCCCGGCGCGTCCAGTCCGCCACCGTGTCCGCGTACTCGTAGTCGACGATCTGCGTCACGCCCCGCGCCGCCGCCGCGGACACCGCTTCCGCCACCCACGCGTCCTGGACGTCGATCGCCGCCGTCGGGAGCTGGGCCGTCGCGCTCATGCAGTCGCTCTCCAGCAGCACCCCCGTCGGGTGGTCGCGGCCGATCAGCTTCAGCGCCGCCGGGCTCAGCCACAGCGTGTGCAGGTCCGCGCCGAACAACGCCACCGCCCGCCCCGGCAGCGCCCGCTGCAGCAGGTCCTTGTGCGGCCGGTCCGGCCAGAGCGCGTCGCGGAACCCCGCGCCCACGACCAGTTCCGCCGACTGCGACGGCGTCGCCAGCAGGTGCGCCAGCAGCAGCTCGACCGCCTCCCCCGCCGAGCGCGCCGCGTCGAGGGGGATCCGGCGGCGGAACGTCGCCCACTGCACCAGGTGGACGTGCGCGTCGACCAGCCCCGGCAGCAGCGTGCCGCCGTGCCCGTCGACGACCCGCGCCGCGAACCCGGCCGAACCCGGCTCGGTGATCGCCGTGACGCGGCCGTCGTTGACCCGGACGTCCGCGAGCTCCCCGCCGAGCCCCGGCCGCACGCGGCGCAGGAGTAGATCATCCATGTCGACCACCCTGCCAGCCGGGCTCGTCCGGGTGAAGCACAGAGTGAGATGGGAATGAGATGGGTATTGGCTACCGTTGTGGAAGATGGCAGCCGTCGCCCGCCGAAGGGTCAGGGCCGGTCCATGGGCGCCGCCCTCACAAGCCGCGCAGGGTTCGACTCCCTCGGCTGCCGCCGAAGATCCGTGAATGGCCCATTGAGGGACTCTGAGTCCCTCAATGGGCCATTCACGGCTTCAGCCCACGGGCATGTCCCGGCGCCGGAGCGCCAGCAGGCCACCCGCGCCGGCCACCAGAGCGATCGCCACCAGCCAGAGCGCCGGTGCCACCGAGAACGTCCCGCCCGGCAGCCGCGCCAGGTGCGCGAACGGTGAGATCCCCAGCACCACGTCGTTCCACTGCAACGCCGTCCCCACCAGCGACAGCAGCAGGAACGCGCCCAGCAGTCCCCAGGCCGCCGCCGCGAACCGCGGCAGGAAGCCGACCAGCAACGCCGCCAGACCCGCCGGCACCCACACCGCCGGCAACTGCGCCAACGCCGCCGGGACCAGGGAAGTGCCGTACGCCACGCCCGTCGCGAGACCCGTCACCGCCAGCACGAACGCCGAGCCGAGCAACGCGAACGTCAGGTGCGCGAGCGCCCAGCCGATCCGGCCGACCGCCGTCGCCAGCAGCGGTTCCGCCCGCCCGGCCGCCTCTTCCGCACGCAGCTTCAGCGTCGCCTGCACCGCGTAACCCGCCGCCGCCAAGCCGAACAACGTCATCGTGCCGGCCAGGAACGCGTCCGTCACCGCGCCGCCGCCGCCGAGGCGCGAAAACACGTCCGCGACGGCCTTGTTGTCGCGGATCGTCTCCGCGACGTTCCTCCCGACCCCGCCCATCAGCAGCCCGATCAGCGCCAGGCAGACGGTCCAGACCAGCAGCGTCCCCCGCTGCAGCCGCCAGGCCAGCGCCAGCGGCGACCGCAGCGACGCCTTCGCCGTCGCCCGCCCCAGCCGTGCCGGGAGCAGCGCCGCACCGAGGTCACGCCGCGCGGACAACGCGACCGCCAAGACCACGAGCAAGCCACTCGCGACGACAGCCAAGAAGAGCACCCACCACTGCTCCCCCGCGAACGGCCGCATCCGGTGCGCCCAGCCGATCGGCGACAGCCACGCGACCCAGCCCGCCGAGCCGCTGCTGTCGCCTGCCGCCCGCAGCAGGAATGCCAGCACGAGCACGCCGATCCCGGTCCCGCGCGCGCCGCTCGCACCCCACGTGAGCTGCGCGGCGACCGCCCCGACCCCGGCGAACACCCAGCCCGTCAACGAAAACCCGAGCCCCAGCGCGAACGCGCCCGCCGCCGGGACGCCCTGAGCGGCGACGCCGAGCCCGACCAGCAGCCCGTACACCAGGCACGCGCCGCAAGCGGAAAGCACCGCGGCCGCCAGCCCGGCGTGCCGCCCGACGGCGGTCGCGCCGGTCAGCTCCCGGCGCCCCGCCTCCTCCTCGGTCCGGGTGTGCCGGACGACCGTGAGCAGCGCGATCAACCCGACGACGACCGGGACGAACCCGCACTGCCACGCGAGGAGGTTGCCCACCGACGAGCCGTACAACGGACCGTTGCGGACGACGAACGTCGCGCTCGAAGCGTTCAAGTCGTAGAAGTGCTGCCGCGCCGCCGCATCCGGGTAGGCCGCCTCGATCGACGACAGGTAGGCCATCGGCGCGATCGCCAGGCAGACGATCCACAGCGGCATCAGCAGCCGGTCGCGGCGCAGCACCAGCCGCAGCAGCGACCAGGTCCCGGTCATCGCGCCGCTCCGACCGGCTCGTCGCGGCGGTAGTGGCGCAGGAACAGCTCTTCGAGCGTCGGCGGCCGGCTCACCAGGCTCTTCAGCCCGGCTTCGGCGAGGTGCCGCATCAGGTCGTCCAGCGAAGACTGGTCGACCGACAGGTGGACGTGCGAGCCGTACCCGCTCAGGTCGTGCACGCCCGGCAGCGCCGCCAGGCCGTCCGGCACCCGCGCGAGCGAGGCGTCGATCGTGATCCGGCCCAGGTGCCGCAGCTCGTCCAGGGTGCCCGACTCGACGGTCCGCCCGGCCCGGATGATCGTGACGCGGTCGCAGAGCGCTTCGACCTCGGACAGGATGTGCGAGGACAGCAGCACGGTCCGGTCGCCGCGCTCCCGCTCTTCCTCGATGACCTGCCGGAACACTTCTTCCATCAGCGGGTCGAGCCCGGACGTCGGCTCGTCGAGCACCAGCAGCTCCACATCGGACGCGAGCGCCGCGACGAGCGCGACCTTCTGCCGGTTGCCCTTCGAATACGTCCGGCCCTTCTTGCGCGGGTCGAGGTCGAAGCGCTCGACGAGCTCGGCGCGGCGGGCGGTGTCGAGCCCGCCGCGCAGCCGGCCGAGCAGGTCGATGACCTCGCCGCCGGTGAGGTTGGGCCAGAGCGTGACGTCGCCCGGGACGTACGCGAGCCGCTTGTGCAGCTCGGTGGCGTCGGTCCAGGGGTTCCCGCCGAGCAGGGTCGCGCGGCCGCCGTCGGCCCGCATCAGCCCCAGCAGGACGCGGATCGTGGTGGTCTTGCCGGCGCCGTTCGGCCCGAGGAAGCCGTGCACCTCGCCGGTGTGGACGGTCAGGTCGAGCCCGTCGAGGGCTTTCGCGGAACCGAACGCCTTGGTGAGGCCGTCGGCGGTGATCGCTTCGGCCATCGTCATTCCTTTCGCTCGTAGGCGGCCAGCGCTTCGCGGGCCTTTTCGAGGATTTCGGGGGTGGCGAGCGGGTTCATGAACAGGTGCCCGGCGGCCATCGACATCCGCAGCATCGCCTCGTTCGTGCCCGGCTCCTCGCCGAGCGCGCGGGCGACGTGGTCCTGCAGGATCATCAGCCCGCCGGTCATCGCGGCGAGCGCGGCGGCGACGCCCCTCGGGTCAGGCAGGTCCATGCCCTGCTCGCGGAAGTAGCGCTCGGTGCCGTCGACGATCTCGGTGAACTGCGCCTCGGCGGCTTCGGAGCCGTCGACCATGGCCCGGCCCATGTACCGGCGGAAGAGCAGCTGGCGGGCGTCGAACGTCGGGAGGAACCCGGGGTTCGCGACACCCTTCGCCAGCACCTCCTCCTTGAACTTCAGCAGCTCGTCGAAGACGTACGTGTCGCACGCCTCGCGCAGGCCGTCCTTGGAACCGAAGTGGTGGCGGATCAGGCCGCCGGACACCCCGGCGACCTCGGCGATGTCGAGGATCGACGTCTTCTCCATGCCGCGCTCGGTGAACAGCTTGATGGCGGCGTCCCGGATCCGGGCCCTCGCCGTGAAGTCTTCCGTGCTCATGCGCAGTCCTATACGTACGTGTAGTTTACTACACGTGAATATAGTCAACTGCACGGACATATAGCAAGGGTGGACGTCTTACATCCATGCGTCACATCCGGTGGCCTCCCAACCGGGCATCGGATTAGGCCATTTGGCTCGCAACCAATTGCGGTTGATGGGCTAACTGTCTGATTGCTGCCGCAGATCTCACGTTGTGTACTTCACGGACGTCTACTTGTCGGACGCATACCTTCATGAAGGGTCGTTTCAGTGACAACGCACAGATCGCGCTGGAGACGGCGGGCCGGGATCACCGTCCTCGCCACCGCACTCGGCGCCTCCGTCCTCGGCGTCGCCGTTCCCGTGGCGTCCGCCCAGCAGGCTCCGCCGACCGCCGGCGCCGCCGACGGCAAGACCCTCGACGAGCACGACCGCGCTCTCGTCGCCGAAGCCGAGAAGGCCGGGAAGCCCGACGTCACGCTGCTGATCGCGGCGGAGAAGGGCCAGACCGGCGCCGCCGTGAACGAGCTGAAGGCGCTCGGCGGTGTCGTCCAGTCCACCGACACCAAGCTCGACTACGTCAAGGTCAGCGTCCCGACCGACAAGGCCGAGAAGGCCGCGAAGCTCAAGTCGGTCAACGCCGTCGACGTCGACGGCCTCGTCTACCGCGACGACCCGAAGCCCGACGGCGCGCAAGACCCGGCACCGCAGCCCGCGCCCGGCAAAAACACCCCGCGCGTCAACCCCTACCTGCCCACCGGCGACACCTACGCGGCGCAGTTCGGCCAGGTCCTGCCCAACTGGGACGGCAAGGACACCACGGTCGCCGTGCTCGACTCCGGCGTCGACCTCGACAGCCCCGCGCTGGCGAAGACCAGCCACGGCGAGCGCAAGATCGTCGACTGGTACAACGCCAACGCCACCAACTCCGGTGACGGCACCTGGGTCGCGCAGTCCACCGCGACCTACACCGGCACCTTCACTTCCAACGGCAAGAGCTGGACGGCCCCCGCCGCGGGCGGCCCGTACACGTTCGGCCTGTTCACCGAAACCGCGGGTGACCTGGGCGCCGCGGACAGCGAGACCGGCGGCGACATCAACCGCGACGGCGACCGCGCCGACTCCTGGGGCGTGCTGCAGGACAGCGTGACCAAGGAGGTCCGCGTCGACCTCAACGGCAACGGCGACTTCACCGACGAGAAGCCGATGACCGACTACGCCAAGAAGTACGACTACGGCTTCTTCGGCACCGACAACCCGGCGACCGACATCGCCGAGCGGATGGCCTTCGTGGTCCAGACCGACAAGCCGGGCTTCGTCGGCATCGGCATCGCCGGCGCCGAGCACGGTTCGCACGTCGCGGGCATCGCCACCGGCAACGACCTGTTCGGCGGCAAGATGGACGGCGCGGCCCCGGGCGCGAAGGTCCTGGCGGTCAAGGTCTGCCTCACCGGCACCGCCTGCACGTCGTCGGGCCTGGTCGACGGCGTCGTCTACGCGGCCAGCCACGGCGCCGACGTCATCAACATCTCGATCGGCGGCCTGCCCGCGCTCAACGACGGCAACAACGCCCGCGCGGAGCTCTACAACCGCACGATCGCCGAGTACAACGTGCAGATCTTCATCTCGGCCGGCAACAGCGGCTACGGGGCGAACACCGTCGGCGACCCGTCGGTGGCCACGGACGCGATCTCGGTCGGCTCCTACATCACCAAGGAGACCTGGCTCTCGAACTACGGCTCGAAGACCCAGAACGCCGAGTCGCTGCACCCGTTCTCCTCGCGCGGCCCGCGTGAGGACGGCGGCTTCAAGCCGGACATCATCGCGCCCGGCGCGGCGATCGCCACGACCCCGCGCTGGGAGGCGGGGAGCCCGGTGGCCGGTACCTACAGCCTGCCCGCGGGGTACGCGATGCTGCAGGGCACGTCGATGGCGGCGCCGCAGGCGACCGGCGCGGCGGCGCTGCTGGTGAGCGCGTACAAGGCGACGCACCACGGCCAGCGGCCGCCGGTGGCGCAGCTGCGTTCGGCGATCAAGTCGACCGCGCGGTTCGTGCCGGGCATCGGCGCGTACGCCCAGGGCGCGGGCCTGTTCAACGTCCCCGCCGCGTTCGTCGCGCTGTCGCTCAACCCGAAGCCGGACGCCGTTTCGACGTCCGTCGAGGTGCACACCACGTTGTCGGGCCTGCTGGCCACCCCGAACACGGGCGTGGGCATCCACGACCGCGAAGGCGTGACCACGGGCAAGGCCTACACCCGCACGTACACGATCACCCGCACGACGGGCTCGGCGAAGCCGGTGCCGTACTTCGCGCGGTGGACCGGGAACGACGGGACGTTCTCCTCGGGCTCGACGGTGGTGCTGCCGCTGAACACCCCGGTGAAGTTCGACGTCAAGGTCAACCCGAAGAACGCGGGCGTCCACTCGGCGCTGCTGTACCTGGACAACCCGCTGACCATCGGCATCGACGTGCAGACGCTCAACACGGTCTTCGCGCCGCAGGAGTTCACCGCCGCCCAGGGCTACCAGGTCGACGTCTCCGGCAAGATCGCCCGCAACCAGGCGACCAGCTACTTCGTGCGGGTGCCGCAGGGTGCCAGCGCGCTGAAGGTGGACCTGGACGCGGGCGCCGGCGCCCCGGGCAAGGGCCAGGTGCGGTTCCTGCGCTACGACCCGACCGGCGTCCCGGCCGAGGCGAGCACGTCGACGACGTTCTGCTACCTGCCCGACGCGGGTGCGGGCTGCCCCGGTGGCACGCCGACGAGCCGGACCATCGCCAACCCGCTCCCGGGCGTGTGGGAGATCGTCGTCGAAGCGCGCCGGACGTCCGATGTGGACAATGCGGCGTACAAGCTGTCGGCTTCGGTGCTGGGCACGGCTATCGCGCCCAACCCGGACACCATCGCCTCGGCGACGCTGAACACGCCGATCGCGCGGTCCTACACCGTGACGAACACCCTCGGCGCGTTCACCGGCAAGCTGAACGGCGCGACGCTCGGCAGTGCGAAGATCGCCCGGCCGACGATCGCCGAAGGCGCGCAGCAGCAGTACCAGATCGCGGTGACGCCGGGCTCGACGTCGCTGACGGCCACGATCGGCAAGACGTCCGACGTCGGCGCCGACCTGGACCTGGTGCTGTACAACTGCACCACCGGCACCTGCGTGCAGGCGGCGGTCAGCGCGGACGGTGACTCCGAGGAGTCGGTGACCGTGGCCAACCCGGCCGCGGGCGTCTGGGTCGCGCTGGTCGACGGGTACGCGGTGCCCGCGGGCACCACCCAGTTCGACTACCTCGACGTGTTCACCAATCCCGCGTTCGGTTCGGTCGACGTGACCGACGCGAACGCGGCGCGCGCGTCGGGCAGCTCGTGGACGGTACCGGCGACGGTGACGGCCAAGGCCGTTCCGGCGGCGGGCCGGGTCCTGCGCGGTCAGCTGACCGTGCAGACCGACACGGGTGTCACGGTCGGCTCCTCGCTGGTGCTGGTCAATTCCGTGAGCTAGTCCCGCTCAACGGAAACCGCCCCGGGTTCGCCCGGGGCGGTTTTCGTTGTACTGGTGGGTTTCCGACGCAAGTTTGCGTATGTGCGGTGAACTCTTGCCCTCGCTCGGGGAGCGTCCGTATGGTCTGGAACACTCCGAAACCACCGAGGGGTTCCGATGCGACGGATTTCGACGGTGTTCGCCGCACTTCTCCTGCTGGCGGCCTTCCTCCCGGGTGTCGCGCACGCCGCGGCGGCGCTCTCGTCCCGCACCCACCTGTTCTACTACCCGTGGTACGGCAGCAGTTCCGGCGCGTACCGGCACTGGCCGCAGGGCGGGCACACCCCGCCGGACGACCTCGGCGCGAACCTCTACCCGGTGCTCGGCCCGTACGACTCCGGTGACGCGAGCGTCATCGAGCAGCACATGCGCTGGATCGAGCAGTCCGGCGCCGGGGTGCTCGTCTACAGCTGGTGGGGCCAGGGGTCCTATGAGGACGGTCTGGCGAGTCGTGTGCTCGAAGCCGCGGCACGGCACGGGATCCAGGTCGCCTGGCACCTGGAGCCCTACAGCGGACGCACGGCTTCCTCGACCGTCGCGGACATCGGCTACCTCACCGGGCGGTACGGCTCGAGCCCGGCGTTCTACCGCGAGGGCGGCCGCGGGGCGTTCTACGTCTTCGAAAGCCTGCGCATCACCGACTGGACGCCTCTCGATGAGGTGCGCTCGTCGGCGATCGTCCTCGCTCAGACGACCGACACGAGCAAGGTCGCGCACTTCGGCGGCATGTACACCTACGACGCGATCGCCGGGGCGACGGCGCCGGGCTGGCGCGACGCGGGCGCGTACTGCGAGGCGAACAGCCTGGTGTGGGCGCCTTCGGTCGGGCCGGGGTACGTGGACGACCGGGCGGTCCCGGGCAACACGACCCCGACGCTGTCCCGCGACAACGGGGCGACGTACGACCGGGAGTGGCAGAACGCGCTGTCCACGCAGGCGGACTGGGTCTCGGTGACGTCGTTCAACGAGTGGCACGAAGGGTCGGTCATCGAGCCGGCCAGTTCGTCACCGCCTTCGTCGGCGTACGAGACTTTCGCGGGTGCTTACGGGACTTCGGGCGCGGCCTCCGAGACGGCCTACCTCGACCGGACGCGTTACTGGACTTCGCAGCTCGCCTCCCCCGCGGTCGACCTGGCCCACGCAGGCTCGGCAACGTCATGAACGACTCTTTCATGTCGTCCAGCGTCATGAACGACCCGTTCATGACGTCCGGCCGCGCCTACGCCTCCTGAGCGCGGGACAGGAACGGCGCCGGATCGGCCAGTACCCGGTGCACCACCCGGCCGGCCGCGCCCAGTGTCGCGGCGTCGCCGCCCAGACGTGATGCCGACAGCACCGGCGGCGCGCCCCGGAGCCCGCCGAGCCGCGCCGACAGCACCTCCGACACCGGCCCGGACAGCCACGGGTAGAGCCGGGTGAACACCCCGCCCAGCACGATGCGGTCGAGGTCGAGGAGGTTCACCGCCGACGTCAGCGCGATGCCGAGGGCGCGTCCGGCCGTCGCGCACGCCTCGAGCGCCGCCCGGTCGCCTCGGGTGAGCGCGGCCAGGATCGCGGGCACGGACGACGTGTTCCCCGCGGCCAGCAACGCCTCCTGCCCGGCGAACGTCTCCAGGCACCCGCTCCCGCCACACCGGCACGGCGGTCCCTCCGGCGCCACGACGACGTGGCCCAGCTCGCCGGCCAGCCCGCGTGCGCCCGAAAACAGCGCGCCGTTCACGACCAGGCCCGCGCCGATGCCGATTTCGCCCGACACGTAGAGGAAGTCGCGCTCGCCGTCGCCGTACCAGAGCTCGCCCAGGGCCGCGAGGTTCGCCTCGTTGTCCAGCTCTACCGGGATCGGCAGGCGCAGCAGGTCGGCCGGGCGGACGTCCTGCCAGCCGAGGTGGGGGGCGCTGAACAGCACGCCGTCGCCGACCGGGCCGGACACCGCCAGCACCGCGCCCGCGACCTCCAGCCCGAGCCGGTGCGTCTCGGTCAGCGCCTCCGACGCCAGCGCCTGCAGCTCGGCCAGGACCTTCTTCGGCCGCGAGCCGCGGTTGTCGCGCTCGCGGTGCGCGGCGAACCGGACCTCGCCCGTGAGGTCGAGCACACGCGCCGCGAGGTAGTCGACGTTGATCTCGAGCCCCAGCGACGCCACGCGCGCCCCGCTGAGCACGACGTCCACCCCCGGCCGGCCGCGTTCGCCCGCCCGCGCGGGTCCGGTCTCGGCCAGCAGGCCCGCGTCCACCAGGTCACCGACGAGCTTGGAGACCGTGGACTTCGTCAGGCCGGTGCGCTCGGCGAGCGCGGCGCGGGTCAGCGGGCCGCCGCGGCTGACCTCGCCCAGCACGACCTCGAGGTTGCGGGCGCGCATCGAATCGTGGCGCACGGCCTGGGTCATCGCGTCCCTCCTGCGAAGCACTCTAACCGGCCCTCTTGACGCCCGGGACCCCCGCGGCGCATATTTAGTCTACAACGTGAACTAAATGAAGGGACAGTCATGAGCGACTACGCTCCCCAGCCGGCCGACAAGTTCACCTTCGGCCTCTGGACCGTGGGCTGGCCCGCGAACGACCCGTTCGGGGTCGGGACGCGGCCGCCGCTGGACCCGGTGGAGAGCGTGCACCGGCTGGCCGAGCTGGGCGCCTACGGCGTGACGTTCCACGACGACGACCTGCTGGCCACCGAGCCCGACCGCGACAAGGCGATCGAGGCGTTCCGCAAGGCGCTCGCCGAGACCGGGCTCAAGGTGCCGATGGCGACGACGAACCTGTTCACCCACCCGGTGTTCAAGGACGGCGGCCTGACCAGCAACGACCGTGACGTCCGGCGGTACGCGCTGCGCAAGGTGCGCCGCAACATCGACCTCGCGGCCGAGCTGGGCGCGGAGACCTACGTCGTCTGGGGCGGGCGCGAGGGCGCCGAGTCCGACGCCGCGAAGGACGTCCGGGCGGCGCTGGCCCGCTACAAGGAGGGCCTCGACCTGCTCGCCGACTACGTCGTCGAGAAGGGCTACTCGCTGCGGTTCGCCCTCGAGCCCAAGCCGAACGAGCCGCGCGGCGACATCCTGCTGCCGACCATCGGGCACGCGCTGGGCTTCATCTCCCAGCTGGAGCGGTCGGAGATGTTCGGGCTCAACCCGGAGGTCGGGCACGAGCAGATGGCCGGGCTCAACTTCGTGCACGGCATCTCGCAGGCGCTGTGGCAGGGCAAGCTGTTCCACATCGACCTCAACGGCCAGCACGGCCCGAAGTACGACCAGGACCTGATCTTCGGCCACGGCGACCTGAAGAGCGCGTTCTTCCTCGTCGACCTGCTGGAGAACGGCGGCTACGAGGGTCCGCGGCACTTCGACTACAAGCCGTTGCGCACCGAGGACCCGTCGGACGTGTGGGTGTCGGCGGCGGCGAACATGCGGACGTACCTGATCCTCAAGGAGAAGGCGGCGGCGTACCGCGCCGACCCGGAGGTCGCGGAGGCACTGGCGGCCTCGCGCGTCCCGGACCTCTCGACGCCGACCCTGGCGCCGGGCGAGTCGTTCGACGACCTGCTGAAGGACGACTTCGACCTGGACGCGGCGGCCGCCCGCGGCTACCACTTCACGCGCCTCAACCAGCTGGCCCTGGAGCACCTCCTCGGCGTCCGGTAGCGCCCTCGGTAGTCGAGGCCGGGAGCTCCCGGCCTCGCTACCCTGGGGTGATGCTGAGCGACGCGCGGATCGAAGCCCGCATCCCGACGCAGGACCTGGCCCGAGCCCGCCGGTGGTACTCCGAGAAACTCGGACTCGAACCGGCCGAAGAGCGCGAAGGCGGCCTGCGCTACGAAGGCGCGTCGGGCGTCTTCTGCCTCTTCGCCTCCGCCGGCGCTTCCGACGGCTCCTTCACGCAGATGGGCTTCTACGTCGACGACGTCGAAGCCGCGGTCGCCGAGCTGCGGGCGCGCGGCGTGGTGTTCGAGGACTACGAGGGCGCGGTGAACGGGATCATGGACGTCCGCGGCAACTACCCGAGCAAGGGCCGCGGCGAGCGCGCCGCGTGGTTCCGTGACAGCGAGGGCAACATGCTCGGCCTCGCCGAAGTGGTCCGCTGAAAGCCTCTGAAGGCCACCTTCAGGGCATCTAGTGCCCTGAAGGTGGCCTTCAGAGCATTACGAGACCGTCAGGGTGTCGATGTCGAACAGGGAACCCGCGCCGCCTCGGAAGACCAGGTGGAGTGGGCCCGTTCCGGACGAGACGGAAGCAGAGACCGTCTGGAACGTCTCCCAGCTGCCCGTGTTCGGCACCGTCACCGTGCCCAGCAGGGCGCCGGTCGCCGAGCCGTCACGGATCTCGATCGTGCCGCCCGCGCCCGCCGAGGACACCACCGCGCTGAACCGCGTGATGCCCGCCGTGCTCACCGACGCGAAGCCGGCCCAGTCACCGTTCTCGATGTAGCCCAGGGTGTTGCCGCCGCTCGCCGGGGCGTGCGGTGCGATCTGCACACCCGACCCCGACGTGAACGACTCACCCTCCACTGTGGACGACGAGGAGACACCGCAGTCCGCATCGACGACCCCGGCGGCGTACCGGATCCCGCCGAGCAGCTCGGTCCGGAACGCCGAGTCCGAGTACGACTCGATCGTGTGGCCGAGGCCGGTGTAGAACGCGCGGCCGCTGCCCTGCGGGTGGCACCACGTGATCGGGTGGTCGGCGCCCATCTCGCCGCCGGTGTAGCTGGACTCGTCCAGCGTCTGCAGCACGTGCACCTGCCCCCGCGGGTTCGTCCGGTAGTTGTACAGCTCGTCGGTCCGGGTCCAGACCGCCGGCAGGTGCGCCGTCGCCGGGTGGGTGTTGTCCTCCGTCACGAACCGGGCGGACTGGATCGCCGGGTGGCTCTTGAACCACGCGCCGACCAGCTGCCCGTACCACGGCCAGTCGTACTCGGTGTCCGCCGCGGCGTGGACGCCGAGGTAGCCGCCGCCACCCTCCACATAGGACTCGAAGGCGGCCTGCTGGGTGGCGTCCAGGACGTCACCGGTGGTCGAGAGGAAGATCACCGCCCGGTACGCGGCCAGCGAGGAAGGCGTGAACACCGACGCGTCCTCGGTCGCCGTCACCCCGAACCCCTGAGCCGCGCCCAGCTCCCGGATCGCCTGGATCCCGGCCGGGATCGCGTCGTGCCGGAAGCCGGCCGTCTTGGAGAACACCAGCACGTCGTACGCGGGATCGACCTGGGTCGGCATACCGCTCAGGCTAAACGAGTCGATGTCGAAGAGGGAACCGGAAGCGCCGCGGAACACGAGGAACAACGGCCCGGACCCGCTCGACACCGCCGTCGTGACGGTCTGGAAGACCTCCCAGTCGCCGGTCGGCGGCACCGCCACGCTGCCCAGCAGCGTCCCGGTGGCCGAGCCGGACCGGATCTCGATCGTGCCGCCCGGACCGGCCGAGGAGATCCGCGCGGAGAACGTCCGTGCGCCCGCCGTGCTCACCGACGCGTACCCGGCCCAGTCACCGTTTTCGATGTAGCCCAGCGTGTTCCCGCCGCTCGCCGCGGCGTGCGGCGCGATCTGGACGCCGGAGCCGGACGTGAACGACTCGCCTTCGACCGCGCCCGCCTGGGTGGCGGTGGTGAAGGTGAACCCGTCGAGGTCGAACAGGTTGCCCTGCCCGGTGACGCCCTTGAACACGAGGTACAGCGTCGTCGTGCCGGCCGGCCGGTTCGTCAGGTTCGCCGTGACGTCCTGGAAGTTCTCCCAGTCGCCGGTGTTCGCGACGGCCACGGAACCGAGCAACGTCCCGGTCGCCGACCCCGCGCGCACCTCCAAGGTCCCACCCGGGCCGGCTGACGACACCCGCGCGCTGATCGCGGAAGCGTTGCCCAGCGCGTACGGCGTGAACGAGATCCAGTCGCCGTCGTCGGTGTACCCGACGGTCCGGCCGCCTTCGGCCGAGCCGTGGTCGGCGAGCTGGATCCCCGACTGCGCCGCGAAGTGCTCGGCCTGGCGGTGCCGCGGCTGGAGCTTGCGGACGCTGTGGGACGTCAGCCCGCCCTGGTCGGTGTACTGCGCGTCGAAGACGCCGAAGATGTTCGCCGCGGCGTCGTGCTCACCGTCGACCGGGACGGCGATCGAGCCGCTGCACCCGGTCGCCTGGGTGATCTGGTGCTGGTGGCTGTCATGGCCCAGCAGGTACGTGACCTTGACCTTCGAGCAGTCCAGCGGGCCGTCCTCCGGGTCACTGCCCGTCACCTGGAAGGGCACGGTGTCGCCGAAGGAGAACAGCTGGCCGTCGATCGGGGTGCCGAGCGTGACGGAAGGCGCGGTGTTGCCGACCGTGACGACCAGGCTCGCCGTGCCGGTCAGGCCCTGCGGGTCCGACACCGTGAGCGTCGGCGAGTAGGTGCCGTTGGTCGTGTAGGTGTGCGCCGGGTTCGCCGCCGTCGACGTCTGCCCGTCGCCGAAGTCCCAGCGGTAGCTCAGCGCTCCCCCTTCGGGGTCGCCGCTGCCCGCGGAGGAGAAGTTCACGGTCAGCGGGTTCGGCCCCGACGTCTTGTCGGCCGCGGCTTTCGCGACCGGGTTGCGGTTGGTGCCCGCCAGGTACTCGATCCGGTAGAGCGCCTGGTTGTCGCTGCCGGTGCCGTAGTCGAGGACGTACAGGGCGCCGTCCGGGCCGAACGCCATGTCCATGACCTGCGTGCCCGACCACGGGAAGTTGTCGATCGTCCCGCGGGTGCCGTCGGCGTCGACGGTGACCGCCTTGATCCACTTGCGCCCGTACTCACCCGCGAAGAACTTGCCGTCGAGGGACTGCGGGAACTTCACCGTGGACGTCGACGCGGCGTCGTACCGGTAGACCGGCCCGCCCATCGGCGACTCCGAGCCGCTGCCGAACTCCGGCGGCGAACCCTCGTCGCCCGCGTACTTGATCCACGCGGCCTTCGGCACGGGCAGCTTGGCGAGGCCCGTGTTGCGGAACGAGGAGTTCGTCGGCCCGCCCGCGCAGTCGTACTTCGCGCCCGACGGCCCGCTCGGGAACGTGTAGTGGTTGTACGACTCGGTCGTCGTGTTCGAGCCGGTGCAGTACGGCCAGCCGAAGTTGCCCGCGCTCGTGATCCGGTCGAACTCGACCTGGCCCTGTGGCCCGCGGTTCGGGTCCGTGGTGCCGGCGTCCGGCCCGTAGTCGCCGAGGTAGACGACGCCGGTCGCCTTGTCGACACTCATCCGGAACGGGTTGCGGAAGCCCATGCCGTAGATCTCCGGCCGGGTGTTCGCGGTGCCCGGCGCGAAGAGGTTGCCGGACGGGATCGTGTACGTCCCGTCGGCCTGCGGGTGGATCCGCAGCAGCTTGCCGCGCAGGTCGTTCGTGTTGCCGGACGAGCGCTGCGCGTCGAACTGCGGGTTGCGCGTGGTGCGTTCGTCGATCGGCGAGTAGCTGTCCGAGGAGAACGGGTTGGTGTCGTCGCCGGTGGTCAGGTAGAGGTTGCCGGCGGCGTCGAAGTCGATGTCACCCCCGACGTGACAGCACTGGCCGCGGTCGTTCTGCACGGCCAGGACGACCTTTTCGCTGGCCAGGTCGAGGGTGTTGTCCGTCTTGAGGACGAACCTCGACAGGTGCAGCTCGCCCTTGAACGGCGCGAAGTCGGCGGCGGTGCCGTCGGTCGGCGCGTCACCGTCCGGTGTGGACAGACGCGGTGAGTAGTACAGCCAGACGTAGCGGTTGGTGGCGAACCCGGGGTCGGCGGCGACGCCCTGGAGGCCTTCTTCGTCGTGGGTGTAGACGTTCAGCTTGGCCGCGACGGAGGTCGCGCCGGCCGCGGTGGTGACGCGGACGGTGCCGTCGCGGGAGGTGTGCACGACCGAGCGGTCCGGGAGCACGGCGAGCGACATCGCCTCGCCGAGTTCGGCCGCGCCGGTGGCGAGCGCGACCTGCTGGTAGTCCGCGGGCGGGATGTCCGCGCGGGCCGGGGTGTCGAGGGTGAGCAGGAGGCCGGCGCCCAGTGTCGCGGCGCCGAACAGCCTCGCCCACTTCGGTGGGGACGGAGACATGCTGGATCCTTCCTGGTTTTGAGCGTGCTTCGCCCCGGGATGGCACGAAGCGGTTCAATCACCTTCCGACGGGGCTGGCGGCCACCCGCCTGTGGACAACCGCCGCTTTCACGTGAAAGCGGCGCCTCCCCCTGTGGACAACCGCCGCTTTCACGTGAAAGCGGCGTCTTCCCACTGGGGAGGGAGGGTTACTTCTTCGTGGAGAAAGCGGCGTCGAAGGCCGCCGTGGGTGGGGTGAAGTTGAGCTTGCGGACGAACTCCAGCGCTTCCGGTGCGCCGATGAGCCGGTCCATGCCCGCGTCCTCCCACTCGATGGAGATCGGGCCGTCGTAGCCGATGGCGTTGAGCATGCGGAAAACGTCCTCCCACGGGACGTCGCCGTGCCCGGTGGACACGAAGTCCCAGCCGCGGCGGGGGTCCGCCCAGGGCAGGTGGGAGCCGAGCCGGCCGTTGCGGCCGTTGAGCTGTTTGCGGGCCTCCTTGCAGTCGACGTGGTAGATGCGGTCCTTGAAGTCCCACAGGAACCCGGCCGGGTCGAGGTCCTGCCAGACGAAGTGGGACGGGTCGAAGTTCAGCCCGAACGCCTCGCGGTGCCCGATGGCCTCCAGCGCCGCGACCGTGCTCCAGTAGTCGTACGCGATCTCGCTCGGGTGCACCTCGTGGGCGAAGCGGACGCCGACCTCGTCGAAGACGTCCAGGATCGGGTTCCACCGCGCGGCGAAGTCGGCGTACCCGCGCTCGATCATCGACGGCGGCACCGGCGGGAACATCGCCACCGTGTGCCAGATCGACGAGCCGGTGAAGCCGACCACAGTGGACACCCCGAGCTTCGCCGCGGCGCGGGCGGTGGTCTTCATCTCCTCCGCCGCCCGCTGCCGGACGCCCTCGGGCTCGCCGTCGCCCCAGATCCGCGCCGGCAGGATGGCCTCGTGCCGCTCGTCGATCGGGTGGTCGCAGACGGCCTGGCCGAGCAGGTGGTTCGAGATCGCCCACACCTTGAGGTCGTACTTGGCCAGCGTCTCGAGTTTCGCCTGGACGTAGCCGTCTTCCGCCACCGCGCGGTCCACTTCGAAGTGGTCGCCCCAGCAGGCGATCTCGAGGCCTTCGTAGCCCCAGCCGCTCGCCAGCTCGCACACCTCCTCGAACGGCAGATCGGCCCACTGCCCGGTGAACAGGGTCAACGGTCGTGCCATGTCCTGACCTCCTGGTTACTCCGTACGGACAGCCGCCGCGAGCAGCAGCTCCTTGACTTCGGTGGCGTGGACCTTTTCGCGCGCGAGCGAGGGGTCCGAGCACAGCAGCACCGGCCCGTCCTCGGGCGAGTCGGGCAGCCGCCCGTGGCTCCCGCGC
Organism: Amycolatopsis sp. cmx-4-37; assembly: GCA_049998055.1. Taxonomy (GTDB): domain Bacteria; phylum Actinomycetota; class Actinomycetes; order Mycobacteriales; family Pseudonocardiaceae; genus Amycolatopsis. The sequence goes on from JAEBEK010000028.1 coordinate 48,472, forward strand.
ACCGGTGCCGGGTCGAGCGGGACGACCTGCATCGAGTACCGCAGGCCGAGCTTCTTGCGGGCCAGCGCGGACGCCGCCTTCAGCTTCACCGCCGGGTCGTTCGGGTCGAAGAACAGCTCGGCCGGGTCGTAGCCGGGCTTGCGGTGGATCTCGACGGTCTTCGCGAAGTCCGGCGCGCGGTCGTCGCTCAGCCAGTAGTAGTAGGTGAACCAGGCGTCCGGTTCGGCGATCGCGACCAGCTCACCGGCGCGTTCGTGGTCGATCCCGATGCTCGCTTGCTCCGAACGATCGAGCACGACGTCCACTCCGGACAGTCCGGCGACGATGTCCCGCACCCGCGGGATGTCGGCGGGGTCGGCGACGTAGACGTGCGCGGCCTGGTGGTCGGCCACCGCGAACGCCCGTGACGTCCACGGGTCCAGGTACTCCATGCCCGCCTGGACGTACACGTTGAGCAGGCCTGCACGGCGCAGCGCCCGGTTGATGTCGACCGGCCGGCTCGCGTTCGTGATGCCGTACTCCGAGAGCGCGACGACGGTGTGCCCGCCCGCGGCCGCGAAGTCCAGCAGCGGCTTCAAGGCCGTGTCGATCTCCCGCGCGGCGGCCGCGGCCTGGGGTGCGTCCGGGCCGAAGCGCTGCAGGTCGTAGTCCAGGTGCGGGATGTAGACGAGCGTGGTGTCGGGCTTGTCCTCCGCCATGATCTTCTGGGCGGCGGCGATGATCCACTTCGACGACGTGATCGCGGCCGTCGGGCCCCAGTAGGTGAACAGCGGGAACTCGCCGAGCGCGCCGACGAGCCGGTCGTGCAGCTGGGGCGGGTGGGTGTAGGCGTCGGGCGACTTCTTGCCGTCGGCGTGGTAGATCGGCCGTGGGGTCACCGTGAGGTCGACGTCCATGCCCATCGCGTACCACCAGCAGACGTTGGCGACCTTGTGGCCGGCCTGCGCGCGGCGGGCGGCGTCCCAGAACTTGTCGCCCTGGACCAGCCGGTTGTGCTGGCGCCAGAGGAAGATCTCGCCGAGGTCGCGGAAGTACCAGCCGTTGCCGACGATGCCGTGCTCGGCCGGCTGCAGGCCGGTGAGGAACGTCGACTGCACCGAGCACGTCACGGCCGGGAACACGGTGTCGAGCTGCGCGGTGAAGCCGGGTTCGGCCATCTTGCGCAGGTTCGGCATGTGCGGGAGCAGCCGCGGCGTGAGCCCGACGACGTCGATGACCAGCAAACTCATTCCGAAACCTCTTCCAAGCCTAGGTCGAGCAGGGAACGCCGGGTCCAGTCCAGCTCGGCCGCGATGCCCGCGACCAGCCCGGCGTCGTCGGCGGGTGCGTCCGGGAGCACCTGCCAGGTGTAGGTCTCGACCTCGACGTGGTCGGTGCGCGCGGTCGCGCCGCCGAACAGCTCGGCCAGGGTCCCGGCCAGCACCGGCCGGGTCGACGTCAGCGGCGGGGCCGGGTCGGCGTGCAGCGGCACGTGGAAGTGCACGCGCCACGGCGCCTCGCCCGGCAGGCCGCCCGCCAGTGCCTCATCGAGGTCGTCCGCGCCCGGTGGGGCGCTCTCGTTGCTCTGATGGAGAAACCTCGGTTCTACAAAGGACTCCAATGCCTTTCGCGTCAGCGGGTCCTTCGGCGAAGCGGCCTCCAGTGCGGCCGACGCCTGGAGCTTGACGACGTCGAGCCCGGCGGCTTCCAGGCGGCCGAGCGCGGCAGCCGGGTCCTCGAACCCGACCGCGAGGTGGCAGGTGTCGAGGCAGACGCCGAGCCACTCTTTGTCCACTTCGGACAGCAGGGCGGCAGCCTGCGTCGTCGTCTCGATGATGCACCCGGGCTCGGGCTCGAACGCCACGCGCACCGGACGGTCCTGCTTCGCCAATCCCTCGGCGAGCAGCTCGAGCTGGCCGCGGTCGTCCTGCCACTCCGTACGCCAGCCCAGCGGCAACGTAGAAACGCTGCCGCGGACGGCGTCCTCGGGCAGCAGCTCACCCAGCAGCCGGGCGAGGTCCAGGGTGTACCGCGTCCGTTCCGGCGTGGACCAGTCCGGCCGGTACACCTTGTGCTTGACGACCGGGTCGTGGAAACCCTGGTACGGGAACCCGTTGAGGGTGACGACCTCCAGGCCGCGCGTGGCCAGTTCGCCGCGCAGCCGGACCACCGCGGCCGGGTCGGCGACCAGCTCCGAAGCCACCGGCCGGGCCAGCCACAGGCCGAGCCCGAGCCGGCCGGCCCCCAGGCGTTCCCGGATCGGCTCGCCGAAGCGGGCCAGCTGGGCGAGCACGCCGTCGAGGTCCTCGGCCTGGTGCACGTTGGTGCAGTAGGCGAGGTGGACGAGCGAGCCGTCGCGATGCCGGAACCTCACTTGCGCGCACCTCGCAGGATCGAGTTGCCCGCGAACTCGGCTTCCGGCGACACGTCTTCCAGTGAAAGCCGCCCGCTCTGGCCGTAGAACTCGACCGGATTGCGCCACAGCACCCGGTCGACGTCGTCCTCGGTGAACCCGGCGGCGAGCATCGCGTCGCCGGTCTTGCGGGTCTTGAGCGGGTCGCTCTTGCCCCAGTCGGCCGCGGAGTTCACCAGCACCCGCTCGGTGCCGTACTCCTTCAAGATGGCGACCATCCGCTCTTCGTCCATCTTCGTGTCCGGGTAGATCGAGAACCCCATCCAGGAGCCCGACTCCTTGACCATCGCGACGGTCACCTCGTTGAGGTGGTCGAGCACCACGCGCTCGGGCGCGATCCCCGACTCGCGGACGACGGCGATGCTGCGCTCGGTCCCGGCCGCCTTGTCGCGGTGCGGGGTGTGCACCATCGCCGGGAGGTCGTGGTCGATCGCCAGGGCGAGCTGCGCGGCGAACGCCTTGTCCTCCTCGGCGGTCATCGAGTCGTAGCCGATCTCGCCGACCGCGACGACGCCGTCCTTCTCCAGGTAGCGCGGCAGCAGGTCCAGCACCGGCGCGCACCGCGGGTCGTTGGCCTCCTTGGGGTTCAGCGCGATCGTGCAGTGGTGGGCGATGCCGAACTGGCTCGCGCGGAACGGTTCCCAGCCGACGAGCGCGTCGAAGTAGTCGGTGAAGCTGCCGACGCTCGTGCGCGGCTGGCCCAGCCAGAACGCCGGCTCGACGAGCGCGCGGACCCCGGCGGCGTGCATGGCCGCGTAGTCGTCGGTGGTCCGCGAGCTCATGTGGATGTGCGGGTCGAAGATGCGCATCAGGCGTCCTGTTCGTTCAGCAGCGGGAGGAGGTCGGCGGGCACGTCGCGGCCCGCGGCGGTGCGCTCGGCGGCGAACGACCGCATCATGCGCAGCAGCTCCTCGTCGGTCCGGCGGTCCAGCCCGGCGACTTCGGCCAAGGGGATGCCCATGAAGACGCACTTGAGGACGCCGTGGCGGTAGGCCGCGTCGTCCAGGTGGGTGGCGGCGTACTCCCCCATCGCCGCGGTGACGAGCCGGGTGTCGTTGGTGCGCAGAGCGTCGGCGACCAGGGCGAGCCCGGCGTCGCCGGTGTCCACGACGGACAGTCCACGGAGGACGGCCCGCTTCTCGGCGGCGTCGCCGTAGCGGTAGAGGTCCGGCAGTTCCGCCGCGGCCCCCGGGGCAGCCTTCAGCAACTCCACGCGGGCCACGTCGTCGACCGTCCAGCCCGGGGTCTCCGAGGGACCGCGGCCGACCCGGCGGCCGACGCCGGGGAACAGCGTGCGCAAGGCCGACGCGTCCTCCGCGACCTTGGTCAGTGCGTCGTCCAGCCAGGCGTTCACGCGGCCACCGCCTTGCGCAGGAACTCCAGCGACTCCCGCGCGATCCGCGGGGCCGCGTGGCTGTCCCGCGGCAGTTCCACCGCGACCAGCCCAGGGTAGGGCGACAGCGCTTCCAGCACCGGCGGGAAGTCGATCTCGCCCCGGCCGAACTCCAGGTGCTCGTGGGTGCCCCGGCGCATGTCGTCGATCTGGACGTTGACCAGCCGGGGCAGGGCTCGCCGGACGCAGTCGGGCACGGACGCCGACTCGGTGCACCGGCAGTGCCCGATGTCCAGCGTCAGCCCGAACCGCTCCGGATCGCCGAGCCGTCGCGCCAGCTCGAAGTAGCCGTCGAGGTCCTCGACGAGCATCCCGGGCTCCGGCTCGAACCCGAGCTTCACGTCGTGCTCGTCGGCCGCCTTGAGCACGTCGGCGCAGCCGGCGACCAGGTGGTCCCAAGCGTCCTCTGTGGACAGGTCGGCGGGCTGGTTCCCGCTCCAGAAGGAGACGGCTTCGGCGTTGAGATCCGCGGCGATCTCCACGGCCCGCGTCAGGAACTCGACGCGGCGCGCGCGGTCCGGGTCGAGGAACGTCGGCGAGTGCTTGCGCCACGGGTCCAGCAGGAACCGGGCCCCCGTCTCGACGACGACGGCCAACCCGAGCCGGTCCAGCTCGGCGGCCAGCGAGGCGACGCGGCGGGCGAGGTCCGGCCCGAACGGGTCGAGGTGCTGGTGGTCGAGCGTCAGCGCGACGCCGTCGTAGCCGAGGTCCGAAAGGACGCGCAGGGCGTCGCCGAGGCGGTGGTTGGCGAAGCCGTTGGTGCCGTACCCGAACCTCATGTCGGCGACACCTTCCGGCTCAGCGCCCGCGCGATGGGGAACGCGGCGGCGACGGCCAGCGCCGAACGCCACGCCCCGGTGCGGGCGATCAGCCCGGCCTGCAGCGGGATCATGCCGTGGATGCCCGCGCCGACCGCGCGCCGGATCTTCGGAGCGACCGGGTCGCGGACGGCGTCGTACTGCGCCCGCCCGGTCGTCGCCACGTACGTCCCGAGCAGCGCCGAGGCCAGCGGACCGACGCGGCCGGCGGCGACGCGCACCCCGGCCGTCGCGGCCAGGGTCGCCGCCGGCAGGGCGGGCTTGGCCCCGGTCACCTCCGACCTCGACAACGTCGTCACGGCGAAGGTGTGCGCCCCCACCGTCAGGGCGGCCGGCACCGCCGCCCGGGCACCGCCCCCGCCGAGCAGCACGTCCAGGGCCCGGGCCGCGGCCATCGCGGCCGGCCCGAACACGGTCTCCTTGAGCACGAAGTCGTACGCCCAGACCGTCGCGGCCAGCGGCAGGGCGACGCGCAGGGCCTGCTTTCCCCCCGCCGCCGCGGCGATGCCCAGCCCGCCCGCGGTCAGCCCGGTCGCCACGCCGAGCGCGGTCCCCGGCTTGATCCGGCCGGACGGGATCGGCCGCTCGGGCCGTTCCATCGCATCGAGGTGGCGGTCGGCGTAGTCGTTGAGGGCCATGCCCGCCCAGTAGATGCAGACGGACGCGCCGGTCAGGGCCAGCGTGCGGCGGCCGAAGGGCCAGCCCGAGGCGGCGGCCCCGGCCACGGCGTCCCCGGGCACGGTCAGCGCGGCGGGCGCGCGGACGAGTTCGACGAACGCCTTCACCGGTTCGCCCACTCGCGCAGGGCCGCGTACTGCGACGCGAGGTCGTGCGGCCCGTCGCCGACGGGATCCTTGAAGAAGAACCCGAACTCGGCCACCGGACCGGCGACGCCGTCGCGGAGCGCCTTGCCGGTCAGCCGGGCCAGGTCGAGCACCAGCGGCGCGGCGAGCGCGGAGTCGCAGCCCTGCCAGGTGAGCTGCAGCGTCATGCGCGTGCCGAGGAAGCCCTCGAAGAGCACGTGGTCCCAGGCGGTCTTCCAGTCGCCGAGCGCCGGGACGTAGTCGATGTGCACCTCGCCGTCGACGTCCCGGCCGAGGTTCTGCGAAAGCACCTGCTGCTTCGACGCGTTCTTGCTCGACGCCGCGCCGGGGTCGGCGAGCGTGGCGCCGTCGCCGCCGCCGAGCAGGTTCGTGCCCGACCACGAGAGGACGTTCAACGCGCGCTGGGCGAACATCGGCGCGAGCACCGACCGCAGCAGCGTCTCGCCGGTCTTGCCGTCGCGGCCCGCGTACGGCACCCCCGCCGTGCGGGCGAGTTCGTCGAGCGCGGGCAGCCGCGCCCCCGTCGACGGGGTGAAGTCGACAAAGCCACAACCCGCGCGGAACGCGGCGTAGGCGTAGACCGCGCTCGCCGGGAGGACGTCCTCCCCCGCGTCCAGCGCGGCTTCGAGGGCGGCCAGGGAAGCGTGCGCCGGGTGCGGGGCACAGGGCGGCTCGGTGGAGGAGACGTTGAGGACGACGACGTGGTCCAGACCCTCGCGGAACGCCGTCAGGTCGGCGGCGATCCGGTCGATCGCCGTGCGCCCGCCGCCGTCCGGCGCCGGGCGCAGCCGGGCTTCGGCCGCTTCCAGCTCGGCGCTGACCGGGCCGGGCAGGGTCGGCGGCAGCACGCCCGCCGCGACCAGGTGCTCGGCCCGCTTGAGCAGCGGCGTGTCGACGACGTCGTGGCCCCCGAAGACCAGGTCGCCGAGCCCGGGCAGCCGCGGTCCGGCGAAGTCCGGCAGTTCGGTCACGCACCCCGTGCGCGCGGCCAGCCCCGCCCGCATCGCGGCGGCGCCGGCGATGGCCGTCGTGGCCACCGATCCGCGGGCGCCGATCAGCCAGACACCGATCTTCCCCATGATTTCCTCCAGTTCGGCAAATTCAGCCCGCGCCGGTCGCCCCCGACGGGACGCGGGTCAGGACGCTGCGCGCCGCGGCGCGCTCGCCGACCGCGGCGAGCACGGTCCCCCCGGGCGCACAGAGGTCCACCCGGACTACATCGCCGTAGTCGATCAAGTGTTTCCGCGCTCCTTCGTGACGACGGCGGAGCGCCGGGTCGCCGTGGCCGGGGATTCCCGGCCCGCCGGGTCTTCGAGCCCCTCCGCCAGCGGCGGCTCGGCCGTCCGGGCCAGACCAGTCTGCCCCGCGAATCCGGTGGCGGCACGTCCCATCTTGCGGATTCCGGGACGGCCCGCGGCCCCTGCGCCGGATCCCGGCGAGCGACGGCGAACCGGCTCCGGGACGCTCCTGGCCGATACCGGTCAGCTCCACGCGTGTCATCCGCTGTCCCTTTCCGGCCGCACCGGCACCAGCGCCGGGTCGTCGAACACCGCCTGCAGCGCGACGTGCGCGCCGCCGCGCGAAGCCGCCGAAAACCCGAGCCAGGACAGCTCGACGCGGCAGCCCCCGATGCGCGGGGCGATCACCCGGGCTTCCAGCTCGGCCAGCATCGGACCCAGCAGGTACGGGCCCAACTGGGCGAAGTAACCCCCGAGCAGCACCACGCGCGGGTTGAAGACGTTGACCAGCACGGCCGCCCCGACACCGAGGCCGGTGCCGACCTGGGCGAGCGCGTCGAGCGTGCGCTTGTCCTTCAGCTCGGCGCGGCGGCGGATCATGTCGAGCCGTTGTTCGAGGTCGAGGGACGGGTCGTGCACCGGGTCGGTCGGCGACGCGGCGAGCCGCAGCATCCCGGCCAGCCCGACGAGCGTCTCCCAACAGCCGCGGCGCCCGCAGCCGCAGACACGGCCCGCCGGGTCGAGCTGGATGTGCCCGACCTCGCCGGAAAAGCCCTCCGCGCCGCCGAGCAGCCGTCCGCCGGAGATCACCCCACCGCCGACGCCGATCTCGCCGGTCAGGTACACGAGGTCGGCGGTCCCGGCGACGCTGCCCATGGCGTACTCGCCGAGCGCGCCCAGGTTCGCGTCGTTGGCCGTGCGGATGGGGAACGACGGCGGCCCGAGGCGCCGGGTCAGCCGCTCGGTGATCCCGCGGACCACCGCGACGTCGGTCCAGTGCAGGTTCGGCGCGAAGGCGACCGTGCCGCTCGCGACGTCGACCAGCGCCGGGATGCCGACGGTCACGCCGACCGGGACGACCCCGAGGCGCCGGCATTCCCGCAGCGCCCGCGCGGTCAGCTCCGCGCCGGCGTCGAGGACCTTCGTCACGGGAAGCGCCTGGACGTCGAGGGCCACGCGCTGTTCGAAGAGCACCGTGCCGGTGAGGTCGAGGGCGAGCGCGGTCAGGTAGTCGACGTTGATCTCGACGCCGATCCCGCCGACGTCCCGGCCGTCCAGCTCGACGATCGTGCCCGGGCGCCCGACCGCGCCGGCGCGTTCCCGCTCGCCTTCGCGCGCGAGCCCGCGCTCGACCAGTTCCGAGACGAGGCTCGAAACAGTTCCCTTGTTCAGCCCGGTGTCCGCGGCGATCCCCGCCCGCGAACGGGGTCCCGCGTCCCGCAGGTGCCGCAGCACCAGCGCGAGGTTGCTCCTGCGGACGGCGGCCTGGTCGGCCGGGCGCACCGGTCGGAGCGAGAAGGAGGAGTCCACGCCGACACCACCCCGGTTCGTCTGGTGGTTCAACAAATTAGGTGCGGCGAAACGATCGGGTCAACGACCGAGCGCGGCGCCTTTCGTGGACAAAAGCCACAGAAATCAGTCTGACCAGCGAAACTATCGCACGACGGCAGCAAAAGGGTCCCACGGATGGAGCACGGGTTAGGGTGCGCGACCGCCGCAATCCCGCCGCCGAACGGGACCGACTTCCGTCGTGTCCCGGTGACCGGGACGGTGCCGCGTTTCGCTTCGGACGGCGCGAAAGTGTCGCAGCAGCACCGAAACTGTCGCAAGTTTGCGCAAGTCGACAACGCCCCAATGTGGCCTTCGGTGCGTCAGACGCACCCAAGGCGGCCTTCGGTGCGTCAGACGCAACCAAGGCCACATTGGGGCGCTGGGTCAGCGGGTGAAGGTGAGGGTGCCGAGCGCGGCGACCAGCGGCGCGAGTTCAGGGAGAGTCCCGGCTTCGGCGAGCGCCTCGGCCAACGCCGTGTCGTGGGTCGGGCGCGCCGCCGTCAGCAGGGCCCGACCCGCCGGCGTCACCTCCGTGTAGATGCCGCGGCGGTCGTCGGCGCAGAGGTAGCGGGCCAGCAGCCCGCGGCCCTCCAGCCGCGTGACCAGCCGGGTGGTCGCCGACTGGCTGAGCACCACGGCGTTGGCGAGCTGGTTCATCCGGAGGTGGAAGCCGTCCTGGCGGCCCAGCGCGTCGAGCACGCTGTACTCGCTCACCGACAGCTCGTGGCCGCGCTCGAGCGCGCGCTGCAGCCTGTCCTCGATCCGCGCGTGCAGCGCGGCGAGCGTGCGCCAGCCCTGTGCGCGGGCTTCGACGGCGTCGTCGTCCAGTGACACGGTTCACCTCTCCCCGGCTTGCGCGTACTCCCTTGCACGCTGCACCATCAAGCCTGTGCAATATACAGCGTGTGCAACTATCGCGGACGCTCGTAGTTGTTCACGCTCGTCAGCCTACTCCGGAAGAGTCTTTCGTTTCGCCGCCGGGGAGCGGGTACCCGCCCGATGAACCACCCACCGAAAGGAACCCTCGTGACCAGCGTGCCCGTGATCGAACTTTCCAACGGCGTGCGGATGCCCCAACTGGGCTACGGCGTGTTCCAGGTCCCGGACGACGAGACCGCCACCGCCGTGAAGGCCGCCCTCGAAGCGGGCTACCGCAGCATCGACACCGCCGCCGTCTACGGCAACGAAAAGGGCGTCGGCCAGGCGATCGCCGAGTCCGGCATCGCCCGCGACGAACTCTTCGTCACCACCAAGCTGTGGAACTCCGCCCAGGGCTACGACTCGACGCTCAAGGCGTTCGACTCGAGCATGGAGAAGCTGGGGCTGGAGCAGCTCGACCTGTACCTGATCCACTGGCCCACGCCCGAGCGCGACAAGTACCTCGACACGTGGAAGGCGTTCGAGAAGCTGCACGCCGACGGCCGGGTCCGCGCGATCGGCGTGTCCAACTTCCAGCCCGCGCACCTCGAGCGCCTGCTCGACGCGGCCGACGTCGCCCCCGCGGTCAACCAGATCGAGCTCCACCCCTACCTGCAGCAGCCGGAGGTCCGCGAATTCGACGCGAAGCACGGGATCGCGACCGAGGCGTGGAGCCCGCTGGCCAAGGGCGGCTCGCTGCTCGGCGACCCGATCATCGCGGACCTGGCGGTGAAGCACGGCCGCACGCCGGCGCAGATCGTGCTGCGCTGGCACCTGCAGCTGGGCAACGTGGTGATCCCGAAGTCCGTGACGCCGTCCCGGATCGAGGAGAACTTCGACCTGTTCGGGTTCACCCTCGCGGAGGAGGAACTGGAGTCGCTGACGCCGCTGGACCGCGGCGAGCGCACCGGCCCGGACCCGGACACCTTCAACGCCGCCTGACCCACGCTCCCACGCCGTGAATGTCGCATCGAGGGACTCTGAGTCCCTCAATGCGACATTCACGGACTAGCGTCACTGCTTGCGGGCCACTCCGCCCAGAGTGAGGAAGTTCAGCTCGCTCAGCGGGTGGATCCGGGGGCCGTCCGGCCACCATTCGTGCAGGTAGACCAGCCCCGGCCGGAGCAGCTCCGCGCCGTCGAAGAACGACGTGATCTGCTGCCGGGTGCGAAACACGCTGCCGAGCCCGGTGCCCTGGAAGCTCGTCTCGAGCAGCCGCGCCAGCTCCTGGCGGGGCGAATCCTCTTCCGGGTCGAAGTTGTGCGTGAGCAGCAGGTACGAACCGGGCGCGAGCGCCGCCACGTACTCCGCGACGATCGACTTCGCGCGCTCGTAGTCGTCGATGTGGTGGACGATCGACGTCAGGATCAGCGCCACCGGCCGGGTGAAGTCGAGGTAGTCCTTGACGACCTCGTCGGCCAGCGTCTCGGCCGGGCGGGTCAGGTCGGCGCCCGTCACGTGGGTCAGGTAGTTCTCTTCGAGCAGCGCGCGGCCGTGCACCTGCACGACCGGGTCGTTGTCGACGTACACGACCTGCGCGTCCGGGTTGTACCGCTGGGCCACCTGGTGGGTGTTCTCCGCCGTCGGCATGCCCGAGCCCAGGTCCAGGAACTGGTCGATGCCACGCTTGCCCGCGAGGAACCGGACCGCGCGCACCAGCCAGTCGCGGTGCTCCTTCGCCATCGTGTGCGCGCCGGGCGCGATCGCCAGCAGGCGCCGCATCGCTTCGCGGTCGACCTCGTAGTGGTCGTGGCCGCCGAGCAGCGCGTCCGACAGCCGGGCCAGGCTCGCCTTGGAGAAATCGAGGGAAGCGGAGCCGCCCTCGGTTCCGGACCGCAGGTCGCCAGGCGTCATCGGCTGTTCTCCCTCGTCTGTGCGCCGGCCCCTGCCCGGGCCCGGCCACCTGTGTCCGGCAACGGACAGTGCTCAGACTACGACATGCCGTTCACCAAGTGAACCGGGCCGAAGGGCCTTGCCTGCCAGGGACAACTACCCGATCGTCCATTCGCGCCAGATGTGTCCGCCGTCCGTGGTCCGATACAGCGCGGAGCCGCCGTCGGCGTCCGGCTGGCCGTCGACGACCACCCCGACACCGCGGCCCGGGAAGTCCAGATCGGAGAGGCTGAGCCCCCGGTCGGACAGCACGGTCGTCGTCCAGGTGCGGCCACCGTCGGCCGTGCTGTGCAGGAACCCGGTGCCGCCGCCCTCGGCCGCGACCGTCGCGGACGACGGCGACGCGGCGGCGAAGCCCTGCGTGATTCCCGCGAACGGCGCCGTGTCCGCACCGCTGAACGCCCCGCCGAGCTTCGCCGCGTGCCGCAGCTGCCGCTCGGTCGAACCGGGCTGCGGCGAGCCGGGGCTGCTGCTGCACAACGCCACGACCCGCCGGTCTCGCACCCCGGCGAGCGAGGCGACCGACCCGGCCGGGCACGGCGGGCCGGCCGGGGTGAAGCGGACGCCGTCGCGCGAGGTCCAGTACTTCTCCGTGCCGTAGTCCGCGCCGAGCGCGACCTGCAGGCCGCCGCCGACGGCCAGGTCGCCGTAGGTGATCCCGCCACTGGCCGCGAAGCCGGGCACCGGAGCCAGCACCGGCGAGCCGGCGGCACCCGAGTACAGCCGCGTCGAGCCGTGCCCGTCGCCGAAGCCGGTGAGGACGGCGAAGACCCGGCCGGCGGTTTCGGTGATCTTGGAGAGGTAGTACGGCTCCCGCGCGCCGGCCAGGCCGAGCGGGTGCCAGCTCGCGCCGCCGTCGCGCGTCGTGCGCACGTGGACGCCGTCGCTGACGTAGGCGACGCGGTCGTCGACGAACGTCAGCGCGACGTGGTTGTGGTTGTCCGGCAACGCCATCGGCGGCGCGCCGAGGCGCCGCCAGTGCCTCCCGCCGTCGGACGTGCCGAGCAGGGCCGGGCACCACGACTTCGCGCACGGCGAGTACCCCAGGACGTAGCCGGTGTCCGGGCCGGTCCAGCTCGTCGAAGCGGGCTGGAACCCCTTCGGGACCACGGTTTCCGCCGTCGCGGGCGAGCCGGACACGGCCAGGAGGGTGAGGACGGACGCGAGCAGCGCCGGGATTCTCATGATCACACGGACGTGCCGCGCGGGCCGGGGTTGCCCGGCCGCGCGAGGTTCTGACCGCACGGCTCAGCGCGCCGCGGCCGCCGGGCCTCGACGTGCCCGCCGACGTCGCCGGGCAGCACCGGCCGGAAGCCGTGCTGGTCGATCACAACCCTGCTTCGGCCAAGAACTCCGCCGCGGATTCCGCCCAGCCCGGCAGGAAGTGGCCGGCGTCTCCGGCCAGCCGGACGTCGGCGTCCGGGAGGGCCTGGCGCAGCTTCGCCGCGGCGTCGCGCTGGTCGAGCAGGACGTCGTGCGCGCCGAAGTGGGCTTGCACGGGCATCGCCAGCTCGCGCAGGCGCTCGACCGGGAAGACCGGGACCGGCTCCAGCCGCGGCTTGAAGTGCTCGAACGTCGCCAGGGTGAACTCCCCGACGGCGCGGCGCCCCGGGTCGGCGGGACTGCCCTTCGCGACCATGGCCAGCGATCGCCGCCGCCCCCGGTCTCCGAGCAGGCGGTAGGCGGCGAACTTGAGCAGCGGCGCGACCCGGCGGCGGCCGATCCCGGCCGGGTTGACCAGCACCAGCGCCGTGACGCGCTCCGGACGGCGAAGCGCGTGGTCGAGCGCCCACCAGCCGCCGAGCGAGGTACCGAGGAAGGCCGCGCGAGGCAGTTCGAGCGCGTCGAGGACGTCGTCGAGCCACTCGGCGTAGGCCGGTGACCCGAGCGGCGGCCGCGCTTCGACGGTCCGGCCCGGCTCCCCGGGCACGTCGACGGCGTGCACACGCAGGTTCTCCGCGAGCGTCGCGATGTCGGGCAGCCAGTGCGCGGCGGTGCCGCCGGACCCCTGCAGCGCGACGACCGGCGGCGCGCCCGCCGGGCCGGAGACCACGGCGAAGGTGCCGCCGAGGCGGGTCTCGAAGGTGCGCGTCTCGTGCGACACGGGCCAGCGGTCGAGGAGAGCGTCATAGCGCCGCCGGACCGCCGCCGCGCCTTCGGCCGAGCGGTAGACGGTGCTCACGTCAGGCCTTCGGTGAACGAGGCCACGAAACGCAGCAGATCCGCGCCGGCGGCGAGGTCGCCGAACACGATGATCTTCATGGCGGCGCGCTGCTCGTCGTAGACGGTCTCGACGCGCAGGGGCCGCTCACCCGCGTCCCGCGGCCCGTTCACCGAGGCGACGACCACGGTCGCGATCCGGTCGGCCGTCGCCCGGTCGATCCCGCCGATCTCGGCGACGCCCGAAAGTTCGGCGACGGGCCGGTCCGGCCGGGGTTCCGTCACCGGCAGGCCCGTAAAGGCCTCGAGATCGTCGGCGGCGATCCGGTACTGCTTGCCGATCCGGACCGCCTTGAGCCGCCCGTCCCGCACGTAGTTCCGGACCGTCCGGACGTGCAGCCCGAGCTTCGCGGCGACCTGTTCGACGGAGAAGACCTCCTGCGCCATGACCCTCCTCGCGTTACGCAAACTACCCTACCACCCCCCTTGTCGGGGAAGTTTGCGGAACTCGCGGTTCACCCACCCGGGTCGCGGGTATTCCCCGGTGCTGGTCATGCACGCCCAGATACGTCCACATCGGACAGTCGAAAGGACGGCGACGTCGATGCCGTATCCCCCGCCCCCGGAGCCCCACGAACCGCCGTACGAACCGGCCCCGGCCGAAGAAATCGTGGAGCGCACCCACCCGCGCATCCGGATCGTGCGCACGGTCAACGCCCTCATCCACCTCGTGTGCGGTGTCTTCGCCCTGGTGCTCGCCGTGCACATCCTGCTGGTGTTCGGCGAGGCGAACGCGGCGAACGGCTTCGCGCACCTCATCTCCGAGTGGTCCTCCGGCGTCTCGCTCGGCCTGCGCAACCTCTTCACCCCGGACAACGAGAAGTTCCGGGTGTTCTGCAACGACGGCCTGGCCGCGGTCATCTGGCTGGTCATCGGCGCCGTGCTGACCGACGTCATCACGCGCATCGGCGCGCCCGGCCCGAGGCGGGTCTGGTACCGCCGCCGCAGCTACTACGGCTGACGCGAAAGAAGCCGCCCCGGCCTGGACCGGGGCGGCTTCTTCATGAGCTGGGTCAGTTCTGCCGGGGCTGTTCGGCGACCGTTTCGACGGGCTGCGGCGCCGGCTGGGCCGGAACCTCGGAGACGTCGGCAGCCCGGGGAGCGGGGAGGTCTTGGGCGGCGACCACGTCGAAGTGCTCCCGGCACCAGCGGCCGTAGCGGCGTGCCTGCACTGTCATAGCGTCCACCTCCTCTCCACGGGCGATCCTGGTCACACCCTCAGCGTCCTCCGCCGGAGCGTCGAAAGCCAACAGATTTAAGCGGGACTTAACACACGGGCGAGTGAATGTCTACAAAGGACTTCAGCCCGCGAACTCGCGCACGACCGTGCGGCAGAACGCCGGCAGGTCATCCGGATTGCGGCTCGAGACCAAGCCGTTGTCGACTACTACCTCTTCGTCGACGACGGTGGCGCCGGCGTTACGCAGGTCGGTCCGGATGCTCGGGTACGACGTCAGCGTCCGCCCACGTAAGACGTCCGCTTCGACGAGCGTCCACGGACCGTGGCAGATCACCCCGACCGGCTTGCCGGCGCGGACGAAATCGCCGGCGAACTTGACCGCTTCGCCGTTCGTCCGCAGGTTGTCGGGGTTCATCGTGCCGCCCGGCAGCAGCAGCGCGTCGAAGTCGCCGACCTCGACGTCGGCCACCTTGCGGTCGACCGCGAACCGGTCGCCCTTGTCGATGTCGCCGTTCATCGCCTGTATCTCGCCGGTGTCCAGGGACACCAGCTCCACCGTCGCGCCCTCGTCGAGGACGGCTTGGCGCGGCTTCTCCAGCTCGACCTGTTCGACGCCGTCCGCGGCCAGGATCGCGACGCGGCGGCCTTGCAGTGCGTTCCCCATGAGACTCCTCCGTCGGGATCGATGCACGGAGGAATTACCCCCTCCGGAGGTGGCCAAACACAGTCCACACAGGACAGACAGTCAGTCCGAGCACTCGATGGCGAGCACGGCGATGTCGTCGTGGGCCGAGCTGCCGAGCCAGTCGCGCACGGCCTGCCGCAGCCGCCGCACGACCTCGCGGCCGGGCCGGCCCGCCGCCGTCGCCAGCACCGCGCGCAGCCGGTCGTCGCCGAACAGTTCCGTCTGGTCGTGCCGGTTGCGGGCCTCGGTGATGCCGTCGGTGTAGAGCAGGCAGACGTCGCCGCGCTCCAGCCGCACCTCCGCCTCGGCGAACCGGGCCTGCGGCGAGATCCCGACCAGCGTCCCCGGGACGGTGACCTCCTCGACCACGCCACCCCGGCGGACGATCAGCGGCGCCGGGTGCCCGCCGGAGGCCAGCGTCAGGCCGACACCGCCGTCCGACGGCCGGGCCGTGCCGAGCACGAGCGTGGCGAACCGGCTGCTGCCGCCGGCGATGAGCAGCTCGTTGAGCAGCCGCAGCAGCGTCCGGCCGTCGCGCTCGACCATCGCGAGCGCGGTCAGCGCGTGCCGGACCCGCCCGGTCAGCGCCGCGGCCTCGGCGCCCTTGCCGCAGATGTCGCCGAGCACCAGGAACGCGCTGCCGTCGTCGTGGGCGAGGACGTCGAAGAAGTCGCCGCCGACCGCGAGGACCCCGGCGGCCGGCTCGTACCAGGTCTCGAACCGGGCGCCGTCCAGCTCGGGCGGGTCGACCGGGCGCAGCGTGGTCTCCAGGCCGCGCGTGGCCTCCTCCTGGTGGGCGTAGCGCTGCGCGTTGGCCAGCGCCGTCCCGGCCGCCTTGGCGAACTCGACGACCGCGCGGCCCTGCTCGGCGCCGAACTCCGGGTCCGCCCTGCGGCCCAGCAGCAGGGCGCCGGTGACGCCGGAACCGCCGTTCGGGCCCAGCGACACCACCGCCACCTCGGCGTGCCCGGCGAACCGGTCGGCGACGACCGAGGGCAGGGTGGCGACCTCGGGCGCGGGCACCGGGGCCGGCCGGGGCTTGCCGGTGGCCGCGAACGTCGCCGCCAGCACCGGCGCGACCTGCGCCGGGACCCGGCGGATCCGGCCGTGGCCGTGCGCCGACGGGCGCTCGCAGCTCCACCACTCCCACCGGCCGCGGGTGGTCGGCAGCAGCACGAAGACGGTCTCGGCCAGCGCGGACGCGGCCAGCTCGGCGATCACCCGAGCGGTGCCGTGACGCCCGCGCGCGGCGGCCAGCGCGGGGCCGGCCTCGGCGAGGAAGTCGCCGACGTGCCGCTGCGGGACGTCCTCCGAGGGCACGGTCCAGGCGTGCCAGCCGCCGGGCAGCGCGCGGACGCGGGCGGGACGACGATTACCGGCCACGTCGACGTGACCCGAGGTTTCCGCGATGGGGTGCAGCCGGGGCTCGGCGCCGCCGGTCAGCGTCCGCGCGGCCGGGTTCGCCCAGCGCAGCACGCCGTCGGCGTCCTGGAGGAACACCGCGTCGCGCACGTCTTCGAGGACGGCCCGTCCGAAGGCGTCGAAGCCCGGCGGCGCGTCCTCAGCGGTCATCGGCGGCAGGGCCGCCGAGGCCGGAGCCGGACGTGACACCATGCACGGACCTCCTGCCTCCGGACTGCGATCGCACGGTTACCGCGTGAGCGGGCGGACTGGCTCGAAGTGTAGGGCGAATCATGACACGCTGGTTCGAGGACCATGGCTGGCGCATGCGTGGTGGAGAGGGTCGGCACACATGACAACGGAATCCCAGAGCGAGGCGGCGGCGCTGGAGCGGCTGCTCGTTGCGGTGCGGGATCTCGGGGACGGCAACTTCCGCCGGCGGCTCGTGCCGCACGGCGACGGCATCTCGGCGCAGCTCGCGGTCGCGTTCAACGACATCGCCGAACGCAACCAGCGGCTGGTGAGCGAGCTGCTGCGGGTGCGCGCGGCCGTCGGCCAGGACGGCAGGCTGAGCGAGCGGCTGGAGACCGAAGTCGGGCCCGGCGGCTGGAGCACCGCCGTCGACAGCGTCAACGGACTGGTCGAGGACCTCACGCGGCCGACGATCGAGCTCGACCGGGTGCTCGGCGCGGTCGCCGAGGGCGACCTCTCCCAGCCGATGACCCTGACGCTGGACGGCCGTCCGCTGCAGGGCGCGTACGCGACGCTGGCGAAGACGGTCAACGGCCTCATCGCGCAGCTGTCGCGCTTCGCCGCCGAAGTGACGAGGCTTTCCCGCGAGATCGCGGGTGAGGGACGTCTCGGCGGCCAGGCCGTCGTCCCGGGCGTGTCCGGCACCTGGCGCGACCTGACCGACTCGGTCAACTTCATGGCCGACAACCTCACCGAGCAGGTCCGCAACATCGCCCAGGTCACCACGGCCGTCGCCCGCGGCGACCTGACCCAGAAGATCAACGTCGACGCCCGCGGCGAGATCCTCGAGCTCAAGAACACCATCAACACCATGGTCGACCAGCTCTCGTCGTTCGCCGACGAGGTCACCCGCGTCTCCCGCGAGGTCGGCAGCGACGGCAAGCTCGGCGGGCAGGCCCAGGTGGCCGGCGTCGCCGGGACGTGGCGCGACCTCACCGACTCCGTCAACCAGATGGCCGACAACCTGACCGACCAGGTCCGCGGGATCTCGCTGGTGGCGACCGCGGTGGCCAACGGCGACCTGACGAAGAAGATCGACGTCGACGCCCGCGGCGAGATCCTGCAGCTGAAGAACACGCTCAACACGATGGTCGACCAGCTCTCGGCGTTCGCCGGCGAGGTCACCCGCGTGGCGCGGGAGGTCGGCAGCGAGGGCAAGCTCGGCGGGCAGGCCGAGGTGGCCGGCGCGGCCGGGACGTGGCGCAGCCTCACCGACTCCGTCAACGGGATGGCCGACAACCTCACCGACCAGGTCCGCAACATCTCGCACGTGACCACGGCCGTGGCGAAGGGCGACCTGACCCAGAAGATCACCGTCGACGCGCGCGGCGAGATCCTCGAGCTCAAGACGACCATGAACACGATGGTCGACCAGCTCTCCGCGTTCGCCGACGAAGTCACCCGCGTCGCCCGCGAGGTCGGCACCGAGGGTCAGCTGGGCGGGCAGGCGCAGGTCCCGGGCGTCGCCGGCACCTGGCGCGACCTCACCGGGTCGGTCAATTTCATGGCGAACAACCTGACCACCCAGGTCCGCAACATCGCGCAGGTCGCCACGGCCGTCGCGCGCGGCGACCTGACCCAGAAGATCGCGGTGGACGCGCGCGGCGAGATCCTGGAACTCAAGACCACGCTGAACACGATGGTGGACCAGCTGTCCGCGTTCGCGGACGAAGTCACCCGAGTGGCGCGTGAAGTGGGTACCGAGGGCAAGCTCGGCGGCCAGGCCACCGTGCCCGGCGTCGCCGGGACGTGGAAGGACCTGACCGACAACGTCAACTTCATGGCGAACAACCTGACCGACCAGGTCCGGAACATCGCCACGGTGACCTCGGCGGTCGCGAAGGGCGACCTGACCCAGAAGATCTCGGTCGACGCCCGCGGCGAGATCCTCGAGCTCAAGACGACGCTGAACACGATGGTGGACCAGCTGTCCGCGTTCGCCGACGAGGTCACCCGAGTGGCGCGCGAAGTCGGCACCGAAGGCAAGCTCGGCGGCCAGGCCACCGTCCGCGGCGTCGCGGGCACGTGGAAGGACCTGACCGACAACGTCAACGTCATGGCCACCAACCTGACCGACCAGGTGCGCAGCATCGCCACCGTGGCGGCCGGCGTGGCCAACGGCGACCTGTCGAAGAAGATCTCCATCGACGCCCAGGGCGAGGTCGCGGCGCTGGCCGAGACGCTCAACGGCATGGTCGAGACGCTGCGCGCGTTCGCCGACGAGGTCACCCGCGTCTCCCGCGAGGTCGGCACCGAGGGCATCCTCGGCGGCCAGGCGCGCGTGCCCGGCGTGGCCGGGACCTGGAAGGACCTGACCGAGAACGTCAACTTCATGGCGCACAACCTGACCAGCCAGGTGCGCAACATCTCCCAGGTGACCACCGCGGTCGCGAAGGGCGACCTGACGAAGAAGATCGACGTCGACGCCCGCGGCGAGATCCTGGAACTCAAGACCACGATGAACACGATGGTCGACCAGCTCTCGGCGTTCGCCTCCGAGGTCACGCGCGTGGCGCGCGAGGTCGGCACCGAGGGCAAGCTGGGCGGCCAGGCCGAGGTCGGCGGCGTGTCCGGTACCTGGCAGCGGCTCACCGAGAGCGTGAACCAGCTGGCCGGGAACCTGACCACGCAGGTCCGCGCGATCGCGCAGGTGGCGACGGCGGTGACCGCGGGCGACCTGACCCGGCACATCGCGGTCGACGCGTCCGGCGAGGTCGCGGACCTCAAGGACAACATCAACCAGATGATCGCGAACCTCAAGGAGACGACGAGGACCAACCGCGAGCAGGACTGGCTGAAGACGAACCTCGCGCAGCTGTCGGGCCGGATGCAGGGGCACCGCGACCTGGCGTCGGTCGCGGCGCTGATCCTGTCCGAGCTGGCCCCGCTGGTGCGGGCGCAGCAGGGCGCGTTCTTCCTGGCCCGCGACGACGACCGCGACGGCACGGTGCTGGAGTGCATCGCCGCCTACGGCCTCGCCCAGTCGCGCGCCGGCCTGCGGTTCGCGATCGGCGAGTCGCTGATCGGGCAGGCCGCCGTCGACCACCGCACGATCCTGGTCCACCACGCGCCGCCGGAGTACGCGCTGGTGTCGTCCGGGCTCGGCTCGGCGTCGCCGGTCAACCTGATCGTGCTGCCGGTGCTGTTCCAGGGCGAGGTGCTCGGGGTGCTGGAGCTGGCCTCGGTCAACGAGTTCAGCACGGTCCACCAGGACCTGCTGGAGCAGCTGCGGCACACGATCGGCGTCAACGTCAACACGATCCTGTCGAACTCGCGGACCGAAGCGCTGCTCACCGAGTCGCAGCGGCTGGCCCAGGAGCTGCGGGCGCGGTCGGAGCAGCTGCAGGCCCAGCAGGGCGAGCTGCGGCGGTCCAACACCGAACTGGCCGAGAAGGCGGCGCTGCTGGCCCAGCAGAACCGCGACATCGAGGTCAAGAACAGCGAGATCGAGCAGGCGCGCCAGGAGCTGGAGGAGCGCGCCGGGCAGCTGACGGTGGCGTCGCAGTACAAGACCGAGTTCATGGCGAACATGTCGCACGAGCTGCGGACGCCGTTGAACAGCGCGTTGATCCTGGCGAAGCTGCTGTCGGAAAACCCCGAGGGCAACCTCACGGAGAAGCAGATCCAGTTCGCGAAGACGATCTACGCGGCTGGGTCCGACCTGCAGCAGCTGATCAACGACATACTGGACCTGGCGAAGGTCGAAGCGGGTCGGCTGGACATGCAGATGTCCGACATCACGCTGCCGGAGCTGGTGGACTACGTCGAGTCCCTGTGCCGGCCGCTGACGGCGGACAAGGGCCTGGAGTTCGCGGTCCACATCGACCCGCCGGTGCCGGGCAGCGTCCACACCGACGAGCACCGGCTCCAGCAGATCCTCCGGAACCTGCTGTCGAACGCGGCGAAGTTCACCGACGAGGGCGGCGTCCGCCTCCACATCCGGGCGGCCGACCCGGCCGAGGTGGAGCAGGAGGCGCTCCGGAACGCGCCGGGCATCATCGCGTTCGCGGTCGAGGACACGGGCATCGGGATCCCGGAGGAGAAGCTGGCGGTGATCTTCGAGGCGTTCCGCCAGGCGGACGGCACGACGAGCCGCAAGTACGGCGGAACGGGCCTCGGGCTGAACATCAGTCAGCAGCTGACGGAGCTCCTGGGCGGCGAGCTGCGGGTGGTGAGCGAACCGGGTGTCGGTTCGACGTTCACGCTGTACCTCCCGGTGGCGGCGGCCAACCTGATCGACCCGGCGGTGACAGCGTTGTCGTCGCCCAGGCTGCCGGCGGTCCCGAGCACGGTCCTCGTGGCGGCCCCGGACATCACCCCGAAGCGCTTCCACGGCGAAAAGGTCCTGATCGTCGACGACGACCTCCGCAACGTGTTCGCGTTGGCCGCGGTCCTGGAGCAGGCCGGCCTGGAGGTGGTCTACGCGGAGACGGGCGTGGACGGGATCCGGGCCCTGGAGCGCCACGAGGACACGGCGCTGGTGCTGATGGACGTGATGATGCCGGAGCTGGACGGCAACGCGACGATCGCGGCGATCCGGGCGGAGGCGGCCAACGCGGACCTGCCGGTGATCGCGGTAACGGCCAAGGCGACAGCGGAGGACCGCGCCCGGACGCTGGCCAGCGGCGCGGACGACTACATCACGAAGCCGGTGGACACGGACAAGCTGCTGGACGTGATCGCGGCATCCCTGGAAGCGGACGCCGCGTCGTTCGGAGCGGGTGACGGGAATCGAACCCGCGTAGCTAGTTTGGAAGACTAGGGCTCTACCATTGAGCTACACCCGCGTGCCCCCGAGGTACCCGGGTGCGAGGTCAGCTTAGCGTGACCCGCTAGGCTGGGCGCACACCCCCCTGGGGGTGTCACGGGATGTGGCGCAGCTTGGTAGCGCATTCGCTTTGGGAGCGAAGGGTCGCAGGTTCAAATCCTGTCATCCCGACCGGACGGGCTGAACCTGCGGGTTCAGCCCGTTTTCGTGTCGGCCGATGCGGCCCGGGAGCCGGTCCGATCTTCAGCGCAGCGCCCGGCTTGCCTGCTGGTGGGCAATTTTCAGTCAAGCGTCTTGACGGCACCCAACCGGCGCGGTTTACTTCAATTGCCTCGATGGAACCGGTTCCGCGGCCGCCACCTGGACCCCTCCAGCACCTCGGGTTGGTTGACGCACGTAGTGCGCGACACGATGGATCCCGACTGATCAGGTGGCCCCGATGAGACCGAAGACGTTCTCCCGACCACGACGCGCCCCAGCACCACCGACCGCCGCCGCGGGCGCATTCGCCGGTACCACTGCGGCGACAGCACCAGCTACGCCCACGGGCGTCTAAACGCACACGTTCAGCCGCTCCGCGGCGTGAACGCGATCGTGCGCTTCCTCGCGACCACAACGTCTCCGCGGACAAACAAACGCCCGGCGCGTCCAGTCCGCGAGAAGTGCGGGTCAAACCTGGCCGCGAAGCCGCTTCTCCTTGAATTCGACGCATTCGAATAGAAGATATTCGACCGCAAAGTAGGGAGATTCAATGCGAAATATGCCAAATCAAGCTGATGATCGCCGACCTCGGCAGTCGCGGCTTCGGACCCGGGCCGTTCTCGTCGCAACCCTCGCTCTGGCGCTGGCCGGGAGCACGGCCTTCGTGGCCGGCGCGAGCGAAACCACCGGACCGGGATCCACCACCGCCGACGCTGCGGGCAGTTCCGTCGCGGCGGATGCCGGCTGGGTGGATGTCGACCAGGCCCGGTACCAGCGCGAACTGGCCGACTACCAGGGCATCCACCCGCCACCGGTGCCGGCCGGGACGACGAGGGTCCCCGAATTCCACACCGACTGCACGATCGCGAACGAAGCCAAGGACGATGCGATCATCTTTCCCCGCCTGTCCGGCGCCTCCCACATGCACACGTTCTTCGGGCCGAGGAACGACGCCTTCATGACCACGGAAACGCTTCTCGCCGCCGGGTCGACGACGTGCAACTCCCCGGGTGACAACGCCGCTTACTGGGTACCGCAGCTACAGAGGAACGGCGTGGCCGTTCCGTTCAAGAGCATGCGCGTCTACTACGGTTCCCGGATCCCCGACCCGTCGGCCGTCCGGCCGTTCCCACCCGGGCTGGTGATGGTGCAGGGTGACGCCAAGCTGCAGGTGCCCACCCAGAAGGGGCAGGGAAACCAGTTCTGGTGCGCGGGCAGCGCCGAGGTCGGGCGGAGCGCCGACGGGAACTGGCCTGTTTGCGCCCCGGGCGGGAACCTGATCTACCAGCTCACGTTCAAGGACTGCTGGGACGGCAAGCACATCGACTCGCCCGACCACAAGTCGCACATGGGAGACCCGGTCGCCGGCAAGTGCCAGGGAAACTACCCGGTCGCGGTGCCGAACCTCTCGTACATGGTCAACTACGACATCCTCGGCGGCGACGGCCTCGCGCTGTCGTCGGGAATGGCGTCGTCGATGCACGGTGACTTCATGAACGGCTGGGACCACGTCAAACTGGCCGCACTGGTCAAGACCTGCCTGAACCAGAACGCGAAGTGCGGCACCACGCCGACCTTCACCGGTGGCTGACAGCGACGGCAAGCGGCCGCCGTGCCGTGCCGTCCCGATCGGCCGGCACGGCGGCCTCGGCCTCTGGTGCGCGTGAGCGTGAGTTCCCTTCGCACTATTCGACCAGCGCGGAGAGGTGTTCCTGTTCTTGCCGGACTCGCGAAGCCAAGCTCACGGTCTGCGGATCGTGGCCGGACGACTTCTCGCCCAGCGCCAACCGTCCGATTTGCTCCAGGTGATCGCGTAGGCACTTTTTGAAGTAGTTGTCGAAATCCGCCTCGCGCAAAGCGCCAGCGTGCGTGATCTGGTTCGAGGAAACCATCCCGGGCATCTCCATCCCCTTGTGGGGGTTCTCGGCCGGGAGGTGGGCCTGACCGTGCAGCCGCCGCAGATCCACCAGCTCCGATTTCGTCGAGGCGTCCGCTTTTCTGCCGAGGTCGCGGACAGCTGCCGATCCAGTGTGACTGTCGACCAGGTCGAGCAGGGGAACCAGCTGCTCGTCCATGGCTGTGGTGATCTCGATCCAGGCGCGATCCGTAGCAGTGAACGACGACGCCGCAGTGGGGGTGGAGGTATTGCCGGAGTGACTGTGAGATCCAGTGGCGCAGCCGCCGATGAATACCATTCCCATGATGCCCAATCCGAGGAAAATGCGCATGTATTGATTACAGGCCATCACCTCCAGCGAAGTCAACACGTCGTCTTTCTCTTACTGCGACTGCCCGCTTCACCCCGGTCCTCGCGAACGTCTCCGACAGCTCGTCGCCGACACGGTCACCGACCTCGGTATCGACGAGCAGCGGCCGCGCGGCTCGCACGCGCCGATACCGCGCTCCGCGCTGTCGGCCTCGGCTTCCTGCCCACCGACAGTGAGCAGACCGCACACCGACGTCCGCGGAAGGTGGGCTGCCGTGCACGCTTGTCCCAATCTCGACCGGCGATGACCACGTTTTCGACACGCAACTCCACCGCCCCGGAGTAATTTGCGCGGCAAATCAGGGATTCGGCGACACTGATTCATGATCATCACCACCTGGCGCGGCGATGCCTGAATCGAGCCACGCTTGTGCTGAAGTACCTGCGGCACAACCGAAGGATTTCGAGGCGGCCGCCGGGTAGCTCGTTCGTGTGGTGCTGACCGAGCGATCTTCCCCCATCTCCGGAATCGCCTGTAGCTTCCCCTGGGGATCCCCTCAATCGGATCCGGAGAATAGTCAGCTTTTGGTCAGGCACCACCAGAAGATCACGTCACCGAGTCGTACGTCACGAAAGCCGGTACCGGAGATGGATTACACACTCCAGCTCACCATCGATCCGTCGGATCTGGAGATACTCAAAGCCGCCCAGCAGAACATCATCCTCGCGAAACCGGTGGGCGGAGGCAGCCCCAACGTCTCCTGGCTGACCATCGATCCTTTCCCGGACAACACCATCGAATGGTCCGAGGTGTACGGCCTGTACGCGTCGAACAGCAGCATCCAGGCCGGGGTCAAGATCTACAAGATCGCCAACGTGCCCGTCGCCGACGACGGGAACACGTATCCCTTCCGGGCCACGAACACCTTCGGCCCGCCTTCGCCGGCGCCTCCGGTTCCCCACGGGACCTTCGGGATCGACAACCAGAACGACAACCCCCAGTACCCGTCGCTGACCTTCGGCCTGACCCAGTCGGCGATGGTCGGGCCCGTACCGGTGAAGAACGCGCCGATCAGCGCCGCCCTCGTGCCGACGAGGCAGGCCGCGGCGCTGACCCCGTTGACCACCGTCTACGTGTGGCTCGAATCCAACCTGATGAGCGGTACCGTCATCACCCAGGTGGTGAGCAAGCAGACCATCGTCGAGTTCGGCAACGGGGTCACCACGGCCAACCTCAAGTACAGCCGGAGCAAGGGCTTCTTCGTCCCGGCCACGCCGGCCGGGGAGTTCACCGCGTCGAAGAACGTCACGCTGTACAACTCGCTGGCGCCCGACGCGCGGGCGGCGAACGACGAATTCCAGGAATTGATTTCCTCGCACTGATCCGCCGGCACTGATTCATCGAGCGTTCACCGACGCAGCCGCGGCGGGAAACCGCGGCTGCGTCGGTGCGTGCGCGAAAGAAAGGCATGGGGAATGACTGCGACCCGAGTCCAGGATTCCGGCATACCGCCGCGCAGCGCCGTCGGATATCTGGCGATGAGCTGGAGCACCGGCGGGTGGGCCTACGGTTCCGGCGCGCTGATCGACGACCGCCACATCCTCACGTGCTCGCACAACCTCATCGACCCGGTCACGGACCCGCCCCCTCGGGGGCAGGCGACGAACGTCCTCTTCTACCGCGCCTACAACCAGGCGCGTCCGAGCAGCCCGCCGCCGGGCGGCGCGCAGGTGTCGACCGGTTACTACAGCATGAACTTCCGCCAAGGGCAGGACGCCTGGGACGTCGGGGTGTGCCGGCTGGCCGCACCCGTGCACCCCCCGGCGCCCTTCGCGCCCTTCCGGCCCAAGGTGACCGGTGAGGAGATCGTCGGCGAGGAGGTGAAGCTCACCGGTTATCCCGGCTTCAGAACCGGCGAGATGTACGAGGACCTCGACGAGGTGGCGGGGGTCCACATCCGCAGCAACACCCTCATCTACACCCACGACACCTGGAGCGGGAACAGCGGATCACCGGTGTGGACCTACGACGCGGTGAGGGACGAGGTCGCGCAGCACGGCATCCACGTGTCCCGCGAGGCACAGGAGCTGCGCAGGGCGGTGCTCATCACCGCACCCGTCCTGGGCTGGATCGCGAACGCCTGCAGCCAGCCCGTCGGCGGCGGTGGCGGTTTCAACCTCATCGGGCTCTGAAACCACGAACGCGAGGCGACGCGCACAGGAGGGCAGCGGCCTTGCCGGTCCACCGGGTGCCGCGGGGCCGGCCAAGCGCACGCCGCACGGCACAAGCCTCGGGACACCGGTCAACGCCATACCCGGGAATCACCTGAACGCCACGGCGTTGCGCGCCGCCCAGTCCGCGAAGGAGCGCGCCGGGCGGCCCAGCACCCGTTCGACGTGCGGGCTCACCGCCTGTTCGTCCGGCGTGGGCGCGCCCAGGACGTCCAGCGTCACGTCCGCGACCTCGGGCGGCATGAAGCCGAGCATGATCGCGCGCGCCTCCTCCCTCGTCTGCGGCACGAACCGCACCGGCTGGCCCAGTGCCGTTCCGATCGCCGCCGCCTGGTCGCGTGGGGTGATCGGGGCCGGACCGGTCAACACATACGACGCACCCGCGTGTGCGACGTCGAGCAGGGCTGCTGACGCAACCGCCGCGATGTCGTCCGGGTCGACCACCGGCAGGGCCACGTCGCCGAACGGTGCCGCGACCTTCCGCGACGACCGCACGCTTTCCGCCCACTGGAAGGCGTTCGACGCGAACGCGCCCGGCTGGAGCATCGTCCACTCCAGACCCGAGCGGCGCACGGAGTCCTCGAGCACCACGGGGTGCCGTCCGGTCGCGACGCCCTGGGAGGACAGCGCCACCACCCGGCCGACGCCGGCCGCCTTCGCGAGGCCGAGGACTTCGTCCAGCGGCACGAACGCGCCGGACACCATCAAGAACAGCGCCGACGCACCGTCCAAAACGGACTCGAATGTCTCCGGGCGGGCCAGGTCCGCCTGTGCGGCGCGCACTCCGTCCGGCACGTCCGCCGCCAAGATCCGGCGAGACACCGCCGCCACCTCCGCCCCCGCCGCCGTCAACGCCTGGACCAGCGGTCCTCCGACGTTTCCCGTTGCTCCGGTCACCACGATCATGCGAACGACGCTACCTTCCGCCGTATAGTAGGTACCTAGGGGAAAGTATTGGCTGGAGGCGTCGAAAGTGACCGAGACCACACCCGAACTGGCCTGCCAGATCGCTCCCGTCGTCGACATCGTCTTCAGCCGCTGGACGACGCCGATCCTGTGGGCGCTCAACGAACACGGCCGCCAGCGGTTCGTCGAGCTGCAGCGCCGCATCACCACCATCACCCCGAAGGTGCTGACCCAGCGGCTGCGGCAACTCGAGCGTGACGGCCTGATCACCCGGACCTACCACGCCGAAGTCCCGCCGCGGGTCGAGTACGAGATCAGCGACCTGGGCCGCAGCCTGGGCCCGATGTTCGCGACCCTCGCCGAGTGGTCATCCAACCTCGCGAAGGTCGAAGCGGCCCGCGCGGACTACGACGACCGTTCGCGCGGCTCCGCCCGCTAGGGCGAAACGTCCAGGTAGTCGAGGTTCGCCGGGCCGTCGGCGGTCGTCGCGGTCAGGCGGACCGTGTGTGGGCCCGCGGTCAAAGCCACCGGCCGCGACACTGTGCTCCACGTCGTCCACGCGCCGGTCGCCGGGAACGGGACGCCCGTGGCCACCACCGTGCCGTCGACCGCGATGTCCACCGGACGCGCCGCCGCGCCGTTCGCGTAGCCGAACGTCAGCGCCGACGCCGGCCCGCTCACCTGCCACTCGACGTAGCTGCCGGCCGCGTTGGCGCCGTTCACGAAGCCCGTTCCCGAGAAGCCCGCGTGGTTCGAGTCGATCGTGCCGCCCGTCGACAGCGTGGCCGACTCGGCTTCGAAGCGAGCGCCACCAGCGCGAGAAACCCGGTAGAGCACCGTCGCGTGAGACGGCACCGAAGCGCTGATCGCTCCCGAAGTGGTCCGGACTGCCTTGCTCCACAAGTCTTTCAGCGTGTACGACGGCGCGCCGTCGATGCCGGTCGCGGACGCGGTCGTGCCGATCGTCGCCGTGGACGCCGTTTCGTTGGACAGCGCCACCGCGCGATCACCGTTGGCGAGGACCTTGCTGTAGACGACCAGGCCGCCGCTCGAGCCGAGCACGGTCGCCTGCTTGCCCAGCGGGTCCTGATCGAGCGCGATCACGTCGGCGTTCTTGAGGATGGCGAAGTTGTCGTCGGACACCTTCCGCAGGTCGCTGCCGATGAGCAGCGGCGCCGCCATCATGGCCCAGAGGCTGAAGTGCGTGCGGTACTCGGTGGCGGTCATGCCGCCGTTGCCGACCTCCAGCATGTCCGGGTCGTTCCAGTGACCGGGCCCGGCGTACTGCGCGAGGCCGCGGTTGGCCTGCGCCTTGCCGATCATGCTCGACCACTTGTCGGAGATGTCACCGGTGGTGCGCCACAGGTTCCCGACCGGCGTGGCCCACGTCCACGGCTTGTTCTGGCCCCACTCGCAGATCGAGTACGCGATCGGGCGGCCGGACTTCGCGAGCGCGTCCCGCATCGCCTTGTAGCGCTGCTGCGCGTCGACGCCCTGGTTGTTGCAGTTGTCGTACTTCAGGTAGTCGACACCCCAGCTCGCGAAGAGGTTCGCGTCCTGCTGCTCGTGGCCGAGGCCACCGGGGAAGCCCGCGGTGTTGCAGGTTTTCGTGCCGGCACTGGTGTAGATGCCGAACTTCAGGCCCTTCGCGTGCACGTAGTCGGCCAGTGCCTTGATGCCATGGGGAAAACGCGCGGGGTCGGGCACCAGGTCACCAGCCGGGTTCCGCGACGGCAGCGCCCAGCAGTCGTCGATGTTGACGTAGGTGTAGCCGACGTCCTTGAGTCCCTTGCTCACGAAGATGTCGGCGATACCTTTGATCATCGCCTCGGTGAAGTCGGCCTTGCACTGCGTGGAGTTCCAGTTGTTGAACCCCATCGGCGGCGTGCGCAGGAGCCCGTTCTCCAGGGCCGAAGCCGGGGTCTGGCTCAGGACGGTGCCGCTGGCCGCGAGCGCGAACGCGGCGGCCGCGACCGCCGTGCGCCGGAGGAAGGACATGCTTGCTCCCTGGTGGAGACATCGGAGGTCTACACCAGTTAGTAAAGGGTCCTGCCTAACCGAGCGTCAAGAGATCATGTATCAGATATGAAATTGGGTTTCCGCTGGCCGGGACGCTCTCCATCGCCACTCGGCGCGGAGGGCGGCACTGGGAGATCGGCGGCCCGGATGTCTTGAACGACTCGTTCATGGCGTCAGGCGAGGTGAACGGGTCGTTCATGACATCACGGCGCACTGCCGGACCACCGGCGGCAAGCACTACTCCTCCGTCGTCACCTGCCGGGCCGTCGCCATCGCGCGTTCGGTCTCCCAGAACGCCCGCATCGACGTGATCAGCCCGTCCTCGCCGACGCGGTAGACGAAGACGCCGTCGGTGTCGACGCGGTAGCCGCCCGGCAGGTACGTCGTGATCGTGCCGACGTTGGCGCACTCGTCCCCCGCCGCGTGCGAATCGCGGATGGTGAACTCGAAGCGCTCCACGTTGCCGATCGTCTTGTCCCAGAACGCGCTGATCCCCTCGCGGCCGTGGTGCCCCTTGCCCTCCTCGTCGAAGAACGACGGCCCGACCGGGTCCTCCACCACCCCGTCCGGCGCGAACAGGTCCAGCCACGCCTCCTTGTCCCCCGCCGTCACCGCGGTCATCGACGCCAACGCCGCGCGCCGCGCCGGCGGCTGTTCCGCCGACGTGTCCCAGCTGACCTGCACGCCCATGGGAGTCACTCCTCGAACTTCGCGATGATCTCGGCCCCGAACTTGTGGATCGCTTCGAGCTTCGGCCCGACCGGCGCGTCGAACCCGACGCCGTCGAACACCCACGGCATGGTGATGATGTCGGTGACGCCGGCCTCGGCCTGTTCGCGGTAGCCGTCGAGGCCGAACTTGTCGATGCAGACGGCCTGGTACTCGAACGGGTCGTCGGCGCGTCCGCGCTCGGCCAGCAGTTCCTTCAGCCGGGCGATGGTCTCGCGCAGCTCTTCGAGCTTCATCATCGCCGACGACCAGCCGTCGGCGACCCGGGCCGCGCGCCGCAGCGCGACGTCGGTGTGGCCGCCGATGTAGAACGGCACCCGCGACGGCGGCGCCGGGCTCATCTGGATCTTGTCGAAGTCGTAGAACTCGCCGTGGTACTCGACCATCCCGCCGTCGAGGATCAGCCGGAGGACGTCGATGGCCTCGTCGACGCGCTTGCCGCGCCGCTCGAACGGCACGCCGCAGTACTCGAACTCCTGCGGCAGCCAGCCGACGCCGAGCCCGAGGCCGAACCGGCCGCCGGTGAGCACCGACGCCGAGCCGACCTGGCGCGCCAGCAGCACCGGGTTGCGCGAGCCGAGCTTCAGCACCGACGTGTAGAACTCGATGCGGCTGGTGACCGCGCCCATGGCCGCGGTCGCGACCAGCGGGTCCACCCACGGGGTGTCGGCGGTCCAGAACCGGCTGCCGTCGGGCGTGTACGGGTAGTCTGTGGACACCGTCTCGGCGTAGAAGAGCGAGTCCGGCAGGGCGATGGAAGCGAAGCCCGCCTCTTCGGCGGCCTGGGCGAGTTCGCCCAGCTGATCAAGCGGGTTCATCGCGATCGACAGGGTGAACTTCATACCGCAGAACTATAACGTGTTCTAGTTTCTTCGGCCAGTCCGCGCGGTGTGCCGGATCACGTCCTGGGAACCCTCCGCGTAACGTCCGCGTTGTCCGAATCAAAGGTGACTTCCGGTCACCGGGCACCGAGCTTCTGGGAGTGGTCCATGGGCACCGCGATCTTCCTGATCGTGCTCGTCGTCGTGATCGTCGGTGGCGGCCTCTATTTCTCGCGGCAGCGCGCCGCGGCCCGGCAGCGGGAACTCGACGACGCCAAGGCCGACGCCCGGCGCCTCGTCGAGCGGCTCGGCGGTCAGGTCCTCAACCTCAACGGCAACGACACCGCGTCGATGCAGGCGATGGCGGACGCCGCCGAGCGCTACAACGCGGCCGGCTCGCAGATGGAGCAGGCCCGCACGATCGAGCAGGCCCGGCTGGTCAAGGACACCGCCGTCGAGGGCTTGTACTACGTCCGCGCCGCGCGCGTCGCGATGGGCATGGACCCCGGCCCGCAGCTGCCCGAGGAAGCCGAGCGCGAGCGCGCCGGCAAGGTCACCGAGCGCCGCGACGTCGACGTCGAGGGCCAGCACTACGCGGCGTCGCCGGATGCGGGCCAGGACACGCCGTACTACTACCCCGGCGGCCGCGTCGCCGGGCGGCCGGTGCCGCAGGGCTGGTACAGCGAGCCGTGGTGGAAGCCCGCGCTCGTCGCCGGCGCCTGGGGCCTCGGGTCGATGTTCCTGTTCAGCGCGATGTTCTCCGGCATGGGCGGCATCGCCAGCGCCGGCGCCTGGGAGTCGGGCTACGACGCGGGCCAGCAGGACGCGCTCGAGTCCGGTGACGCGGGCGGCGGCGATGGTGGCGGCGACGGCGGTGACGGCGGCATGGGCGGCGATGGCGGCGACTGGGGCGGCGGCGGGTTCGACGGCGGCGGCTTCGACGGCGGGGGTTTCGACGGCGGCGGCGGCTTCGACTTCTGAGGCCCCGGCTTCAAGCGCCCCAAGGCGGCCTTGGTTGCGTCTCACGCACCGAAGGCCGCCTTGGTTGCGTCTGACGCACCGAAGGCCACATTGGGGCGCTCGGGGTCAGGCCGGCTGGCAGGTGGGGCACCAGTAGAGGTTCCGCCCGACCAGCTCCGAATTCGCCACCGGCGTCCCGCAGACCAGGCACGGCTCGCCGGCGCGCCGGTAGACGTACACCTCGCCGCCGTGACGGTCCACCCGGGCCGCGCGGCCCATCGCCTCCGGCAGGTGCTCGGGGCGGACCGTGTCGATCCGGCCGACGCGGACGCCGTCGCGCATCAACGTCACCAGGTCGGCCCACAGGTCGTCCCACAACGCCCGGTCCAAAGAACGTCCCGGCGTCAAAGGCGCGACGCCGTGGCGGAACAGCACCTCGGCGCGGTAGACGTTGCCGACGCCCGCCAGCACCGCCTGGTCCATCAGCAGCGCCGCGATCGACGTCTTCGACCGCGAAATGCGCTCCCAGGCCTGCTCGGGCTTCGCGTCGCGGCGCAACGGGTCCGGCCCGAGCCGGGCCTTGATCGCGTCCACCTGATCCGGGGACAGCAGCTCGCAGCGGGTGGGCCCGCGCAGGTCCGTCCAATGGGTCCGCCCGGCCAGCCGCAGCCGGACCTGTCCCACCGGCTCCGGCGCGGGCAGCGGGGACTCGCCGAACGTGCCGTAGAGCCCCAGGTGGATGTGCACGATCCCGGGTGGACCGTAGTCGTGGAACAGGTGCTTGCCGTACGCCTGCGCGCCGAGGAACACCTGACCGTCCAAACGGGACGCCTCGGTGGCGAACCGGCCCTGCGGGCTGCTCACCTCGACCGGGGCACCGGCGTACCGGCGCTGGTGCAGCCGCGCGAGCCGGTGGAGCGTGTGCCCCTCGGGCATCAGGCCCCCGGCAGGGCCGGCGGCGTGCCGGTGCGCTCGTAGTCCAGCAGCTGCCGGACGCGGCGCGCGTGCCGCTCCTCCGGCGAGACCTCGGTCGCCAGGAAGGCTTCGACGATCTCCGTGGCCTCTTCGGCGGTGTGCATCCGGGCGCCGACGCCGATCAGCTGGGCGTGGTTGTGCTCGCGGCACAGCTGGGCGGTCTCGACGCTCCACGCGAGGCCGGCCCGCGCGCCGGGGACCTTGTTCGCCGCGATCTGCTCGCCGTTGCCGGAGCCGCCGACGACGATGCCGCGGCTGCCCTCGTCGGCCACCACGCGCAACGCCGTCTCGACGCAGTACGCCGGGTAGTCGTCGGCCGCGTCGTAGACCCGCGGACCGATGTCGGTGACCTCGTGGCCCTGCTTCTCCAGGTGGGCGACGAGGTGGTTCTTCAGCTCGAAACCGGCATGGTCGGATCCCAAGTAGACGCGCACGGCTGCGAGTCTGCCACCACGGCCGGTTTCGGGCATGCTCCGGGGGTGGGGATCTGGGAGCAATCGGGGTACGACGTCCGGCTCGACTGGGGTGCCGAAGGCGTGGCCGCCCTCGGCCGGGAATGCGCGGTGCTGGTCGTCGTCGACGTCCTTTCCTTCAGCACCACCACGGACCTCGTGGTCGGCCGCGGCGGCCGCGTGTTGCCGGTCGGTTGGCGCGACGAACGAGGCGTGGCGCAGGCGCGGGCCGCCGGCGCCGTGATCGCGGGCGAAGGCGCGTTCACCCTCAGACCGTCTTCTGTGACGGAAATCCCGCCGGGGACGCTGCTCGCGCTCCCCTCGCCCAACGGCGCGACGCTGTGCGAAGCCGCCGCGGCGACGGGCGCGCGGGTACTGGCCGGCTGCCTGCGCAACGCCTCCGCCGTCGCCGCGAAGGCACTCGAGCTGGGCGGCCCGGTCGGGCTCATCGCCGCCGGGGAACGCTGGGGCGTGAACATCTTCGCCGAGGGCGACACGTTCGGACCGCTGCGGCCGTGCGTCGAAGACCAGGTGGGCGCCGGCGCGATCGCCGCGGCGCTGGCCGCGCACGGTCGGTCGCTGTCCCCCGAAGCCGCGCTCGCCGCCCGATCGGTCGACGTCACGGCGCTGGCGAGCTGCGTGTCCGGCCGCGAGCTGACCGACGCCGGCCACGGCGGGGACGTCACGCTGGCCGCGCGGCTCGACGTGAGCGATGCTGCTCCCGTACTGAGCGAAGGAGTACTGGCATGAGCGGGCGCTGGATCGAGGTCGCCGACGGCGTGCACGCGCGGCGCTACGAGGAGCTGGACCTGACCGTCGGGCTGGTCGTGGGCGCCGAGCGCTGCCTGGTCGTGGACACCCGCGGCGATCTGGAGCAGGGTGCCGAGCTGGCGGCGGCGGTTCGCGAGCTGACCCCGCTGCCGTGGTCGGTCGTGTTCACCCACGCGCACTTCGACCACACCTGGGGCACCGAGCGGTTCACGCCCTGCGCCGTCTGGGCGCACGAAGGCTGCCGCGCCGAGCTGACCGAGTACGCGGAAGACGCCCGGGGCAAGTGGATCGCCTACTACCGCGAACAGGGCAAAGCAGAGACCGCCGACGCCATCGCGCGCACCACGTTCGTGGTGCCCGACCACCTGTTCACCGACCGCACCGAGCTCGACCTGGGCGGCCGGACGGCCGTCCTGCTGCACCCCGGCCGCGCCCACACCGACCACGACGTCGTCGTGCACGTGCCGGACGCGGACGTGCTCTTCGCGGGCGACATCGTCGAGAACGCCGAACACGGCTTCAGCGCGTTCTCCTTCGGCACCGAATCGGACCTGACCGCCTGGCCGGACACCCTCGACGCGCTCCTCGGGCTAAAGCCGCGGGTGATCGTGCCCGGGCACGGCGACCCCGTCGACGCCGACTTCGTCCGCTACCACCGCCACGGCCTGCACGAGCTGATCGCGCTCAAGGCCGGCGTCGGGCGCGGCGAAACGACCGAGGTGGCCGCCGTGGCAGCCTCCCGCTACCCCAGCGACGTCACCTTGGCCGCGCTCGCCACTCCCTGATGCCTCGCTTTCCCGTGAAAGCAACCACCTGGGGGCGCCGCTTTCACGTGAAAGCGGCGCCTCAGTCGAAGTTCAGGTCGCCCGAGCGGGTGCGCTTGAGCTCGAAGAAGTCCGGGTAGCTCGACAGCGCGACGGCGCCGTCGAACACCTTCAGCGCGTCTTCGCCGCGCGGGATCGAGCTGAGCACCGGGCCGAAGAACGCGACGCCGTCGATGTGGATCGTCGGGGTGCCGACGTCCATGCCGACCGGGTCCATGCCCTCGTGGTGGCTCTTCTTCAGGGCCTCGTCGTACTCGGTGGAGTTCGCGGCGTCGTACAGCTCGGCCGGCGCGCCGATCGCGGCCAGGGCTTCCTTGATGACCGCGTCGCGGTCCTTGTTGCCCTGGTTGTGGTAGCGCGTGCCGAACTCGGTGTAGTAGTCGCGCAGCACCTCTTCGCCCTTGAGCTGCGCGAGCGCGACGGCCACGCGCACCGGGCCCCAGCCCTTCGCCAGCAGCTCCTTGTACTGCTCGGGCAGCTCGTCGCGGCCCTCGTTGAGCACCGACAGGCTCATGATCCGGAAGTTCAGGTCCAGGTCGCGGTGCTTCTCCACCTCCAGGATCCAGCGCGAGGTGATCCAGGCGAACGGGCAGATCGGGTCGAAGTAGAAGTCGACCTTCGTGGGCTGCTCGGCAGCGGTCATCAGTGCTCCTGTGCGAAGTTCAGGTCCGGTCCGGGGGCGGGCACACCCCCGCACAGCGGGCCAACACCTCCGGCCCCGGGCTTGTTCCCCATCGCCCGCCACCCCGTCCCCATGATTGGATGCGGGGAGTTGAAAACCGATACCAACGACCAGAGGTGCCTGTGCCCGCCCCCAACCTGACCCGCGACCAAGCCAAGCTGCGCGCGGACCTGCTCGACGTCACCGGTTACGACATCGAGCTGGATCTCACCGACGGCCACGGCGGCCCCGGCGAGAAGACCTTCGCGTCGAAGACGACCGTGCGGTTCTCCAGCGCCCGGGCCGGCGAACGGACGTGGGTCGACATCGTCGCCGACCGTGTGCACGCGGCCACCTTGAACGGCACGGACGTCGACATCAGCGCGTACGTCGAGGACAAGGGCATCGCGCTGGCCGGCCTGGCCGAGGCGAACGAGCTCACCGTGACCGCCGACTGCCGGTACATGAACACCGGCGAGGGCCTGCACCGGTTCGTCGACCCGGTCGACGACAGCGTCTACCTGTACACGCAGTTCGAGACGGCGGACGCCAAGCGGATGTTCGCCTGCTTCGACCAGCCCGACCTCAAGTCGGTCTACCGGCTCACCGTGATCACGCCGAAGGACTGGAAGGTCATCGCGAACACGGCGGCGGAGTCCGCCGAGGAGACGCCCGAAGGCGCCGTCCGCACGGTGTTCAAGGAGTCCGAGCGGCTCTCGACCTACCTGGTCGCGCTGATCGCCGGGCCGTACGCCGAGTGGCGCGACGAGTACGCCGACGAGCACAAGACGATCCCGCTGGGCCTCTACTGCCGCGCGTCGCTGGCCGAGCACATGGACGCCGAACGGCTGTTCACCGAGACCAAACAGGGCTTCGGCTTCTACCACGAGAAGTTCGGCGCCCCGTACCCGTTCTCCAAGTACGACCAGCTGTTCGTGCCGGAGTTCAACGCGGGCGCGATGGAGAACGCCGGCGCGGTGACGTTCCTCGAGGACTACGTCTTCCGCAGCCGCGTCACCCGCTACGCCTACGAGCGGCGCGCCGAGACGCTGCTGCACGAGATGGCGCACATGTGGTTCGGCGACCTGGTCACCATGCGCTGGTGGGACGACCTGTGGCTGAACGAGTCGTTCGCGACCTTCGCCAGCGTGCTGGCCCAGGCCGAGGCCACCGAGTACAAGAACGCGTGGACCAGCTTCGCGAACATCGAGAAGTCGTGGGCCTACCGCCAGGACCAGCTGCCCTCGACGCACCCGATCGCGGCCGACATCAACGACCTGCACGCGGTCGAGGTCAACTTCGACGGCATCACCTACGCCAAGGGCGCGAGCGTGCTCAAGCAGCTCGTCGCCTACGTCGGGCTGGACCACTTCCTCGACGGCCTGAAGGTGTACTTCGGCAAGCACGCCTGGGGCAACGCGACGCTGGCCGACCTGCTGGGCGCGCTGGAAGAGGCGTCCGGGCGCGACCTGTCGTGGTGGAGCGCGCAGTGGCTGGAGACCACCGGGCTGAACTCGCTGAGCCCGCGCTACGAGGTCGGCGCGGACGGCACGTTCACCTCGTTCGCCGTCGTCCAGTCCGGCGCGAAGCCGGGCGCCGGTGAGTTGCGCACGCACCGCGTCGCCGTCGGGATCTACGACGAGGACGGCGCCGGCAAGATCGTCCGGACGCAGCGGGTGGAGCTGGACGTCGACGGCGAGCGCACCGAGGTGCCCGCCCTCGTCGGCCGGCCCGCGGGCAAGCTCGTGCTGGTCAACGACGACGACTTGACGTACTGCACGATGCGGCTCGACCCGGCGTCGCTGACGACGCTGATCGACCGGGTCGCCGACATCACCGAGCCGCTGCCGCGGACGCTGTGCTGGTCGGCGGCGTGGGAGATGACCCGCGAGGCCGAGCTGAAGGCCCGCGACTTCGTCACGCTGGTGCAGCGCGGCATCCACACCGAGTCCGAGGTCGGGGTCGTCCAGCGGCTGCTGCTGCAGGCCCAGACCGCGCTGAACTCCTACGCCGAGCAGGAGTGGGCGGCGTCGCGCGGCTGGCCGGCGTTCACCGCGCGGCTG
Organism: Amycolatopsis sp. cmx-4-37; assembly: GCA_049998055.1. Classification (GTDB taxonomy): domain Bacteria; phylum Actinomycetota; class Actinomycetes; order Mycobacteriales; family Pseudonocardiaceae; genus Amycolatopsis. Next base: position 85,825 of record JAEBEK010000028.1, read on the forward strand.
CTGGAGCTGGCCCGCGGCGCGGACGCGGGCTCGGACCACCAGCTGGCGTTCGTCAACTCCCTCTCCGGGTCGGTGCTGGACGCCTCGGCCCTGACGGTGCTGGCGGGCTGGCTGGACGGGTCGGCGCCGCTCGAGGGCCTGTCGGTCGACACGGACCTGCGCTGGCGGCTGCTGCACGCGCTGGTGGCGCACGGCAAGGCGGACACGGCGGAGATCGACGCCGAGCTGGCCCGCGACAACACGGCGACGGGCCGCCGCCAGGCGGAGCGCGCGCGGGCGTTGCGCCCGACGGCGGAGGCCAAGGCCGACGCGTGGCAGCGCGCGGTGTACGACGACGAGCTGCCGAACGCGGTCAGCGACTCGCTCATCTCGGGCTTCTCCCACCCGGGCCAGAAGGCGCTGCTGGGTGCGTACGTCGCGCGGTACTTCGAGGTGATCGACGAGGTGTGGCAGCGGCGCTCCAGCGAGCGCGCGCAGCCGATCGCGATCGGGCTGTACCCGTCGTGGGCGGTGGCGCCGGAGACGGTGACGGCATCGGACTCGTGGCTGGAGGGTGAGCACTCGCAGGCCCTGCGACGGCTGGTTTCGGAGGGGCGGGCGGGGATCGTGCGGGCGTTGGCCGCGCGGGACTTCGACGCCCAGGCTTGAGTTCGGCTGGGAGGCCTCGCACTCTGGTTGGGTGCGGGGCCTCTCGGTGTCTCGGGGCGAGCCGGATGTCATGAACGGGTCGTTCATGACGCTGGACGTCATGAACGAGTCGTTCATGACGTCGCCAACCCCGGCCGAACGTCGCGAATGACTCATTCGCGACAGCCGAATCCGCGCGGGACTTCGACGCCCAGGGCTGAGCCACACGGCCCCGGAAAGCGGCCCCCGCCCTCCCTGGGGGGCGTGCCCTTATCCAGCGTATCGGGGGTGCCCGACGAAAGCCGGGTAGCGGCCCCTTCGGCGGCCCGGTTGTCCACATCACGGCGATGGTGTGGACAACCGGCGCCGAACGTGAAAGAGCCCCGCACCTCGGCCGAGGTGCGGGGCTCTTCGTGTCTGGGTCAGCGGGGCGCGGGGCCCGCCTGGTCGGAAAGCATGCGCAGCGCGTTCACCAGGCCGTTGGCCAGCCCGCGCACGAGGTCGCCCTCCTTGAAGGACGCCACCATGCTCGCCACCGCCAGCTTGGCGCCGCGGTCGGGAAGGCGGACGAACGCCGCCTTGCCCGTCACGATCTCGATCAGCTTCTCGCCCGGGGAAACCGCGATCAGGACCGAGTTCGCCGGGTTCGACGTCGTCGCGTGCAGCTTCTCCGCCGCCGAACGGCTGTCGGCGCCCAGCTCGCCGAGGTACAGGCTGAAGTCGAGACCCGTCTCGCGGCTCGCGAACGTCAGCGCCTCGTCGAGGCGGGCCAGCTGGCGCGTGTTGAACGGGCTCGTCGGCGCGGCCGGCTCGTACATCTTCGCGGCCGACACGCGGCCGCTCGACGTCAGAGCCTCGCCGTAGCCCAGTTCGGACTCGTCGACGCGCTTCGTCAGCTCACCAGTTGCCACGAGCGCCTCCTACCGCGGTCGGGGCGCCCTCGGGCGCGCTGTTCTCGGCGCCGGCGTGCCGGTGCCCGGCACCGACCCCTTCGGGGTTGGCGCTCCACCACATGGCCGGATAGTCCCAGGCCTGGCCGGACCGGTGCCGCACGGCACCGCCGGACCTGCGCCGGAGCGTCAGCAGCCCGGCGAGGCCGTAGATGGCCAGCGGGATCACGGCGAAGACCACGATCGTCTCGACAACGTTCACGGCGCCGAGCGTATCGGATGACCTCCACGACCACCGCGCGCGCCGCGCTCGACCGTTCGTCGTAAGCCGGGGGCCGTCCGCCGCTTGGCTCGCGGCCACTGGAACGTTGGGGCGAAGACCGTCGGGCCGAAAGGTTGCAACTCAACGTACAGGCGGCCGCACCCGCCGCTGTCGTCTTGTCGCGGCCTTGAAATCCTCGTAGCTTTTTCACCTGTACGGGCCTTGCGCCCCGCTCCCCCGCTCCAGCAGGTAACGCACCGGTCCCAGGAGGCCTTGCCATGAACAGCGTCCAGACCCCCGCACAGGCGATCACCGAGACCGTATCGTCACTGAGCGAAATCGAATTCATGCCCGGAACGCGTGTGACGGCGGGCACAAGGGTTACCCGGGGTACACGCGTCACTCGCGGTACACGTGTGACGGCGGGAACGCGCGTCACCATGGGCACCCGGGTGACGGCGGGGACGCGGGTCACGCGAGGCACCCGGGTCACCAGGGGCACCCGGGTCACGATGGGCACGCGCGTGACGGCCGGCACGCGCGTCACCTGCGGCACCCGCGTCACGCGGGGAACGCGGGTCACCCGCGGCACGCGCGTCACCATGGGGACCCGCGTCACCTGCCAGAGCGACTACGCGCTCGCTGCCTGACCCCAGCACTCCAGGGCCGCACGCACTACCTGAACACGCGCAAGCACCCGGCTCGCCCCGGCCGCCGCAAGGCAGCCGGGGCGCCGGCATGTCCGGGCTCCGTCAGCCGGGAAGTGTCAGGCCGCGGAGCCGAGGTAAGGACGCCAGAGCGGGTCGGCCTCCTTGGAGTGCGCGAGCAGCCGCCAGTGCGGGCCGTGCGGCGCGCGCGGGACGACCCGCAGCCGCCAGCCGATCTCCGAGAGCAGCCGGTCCGCCTTGCGGTGGTTGCACTTGGCGCAGCAGGCGACGCAGTTCGTCCAGGCGTGGGGCCCGCCCCGGCTGCGCGGGATGACGTGGTCGATCGTCTCGGCCCGCCCCCCGCAGTAGGCGCAGCGGTACCGGTCGCGGTGCATCAGCCCGGCGCGGGTGAGCGGCACCTGCGCCCGGTAGGGCACGCGCACGTACGTGCTGAGCCGGATCACCGAAGGAACGGGCAGCGACACCTTGGCCGAATGCAGCTCGATGCCGCCCGGGTCGCCGTGCACCACCTCGGCCTTGCCGCACATCACGAGCACGACCGCGCGCCGTAGCGGCAACGCGGTCAGCGGCTCGAACGTGGCGTTGAGCAGGAGCACCCGGCGCCGGCCCCACGAGGGGGCGGCCGGATCCCGGCCTCTACTACGCTGTCCGGGCGGGCGGGTAATTCCCCCTGGGCGGTTCCCCGGCCCGGCCGGGACGGGACCGCCGGATGCGGTACCCCCCGGATAGGCGCGCAGGACCACCTCTGGCGTCTCGGCGGCCATGGCTTGGCCGGAGACACCGCGGGGGCTGGGTTGTCGGTCTGGCACTCGACCACCTCCAGGGGCGTAGGCATAGTCGACCACAGAACAGGCCCCCAGCGCACGTGTGTTACAAGACGTGTCACATCCGCGCGACCCGACATCCACTTACAGTTGGGCTCACCGACCTGATCGGAAGGATGATCGAACTCCCGTGTCCCCCTTGCTCACCGCCGGCCAGACGCCGTGCATCACCGACGCGTCCACCTTGTGCTTCCAGGTGTACAAGGCCACCGGCAACGAGTGGCTGGCCGGCTCGACCAACTGGCTGCTCACCAAGCCGCTGAAGATCTTGATGATCGTCGTGATCGCCTTCGTGGTGCGCCTGTTGATCAAGCGGCTGATCAACCGCGTCACGACGCTGCCCCGGTCCAGCGGCAAGCTGCCGGCGCTGCTCCGTCCCCTGCGTGAGCGCGCCCCCGAAGTGCTCGGCTCCGCCGTGATCGAACGCCGGCGCCAGCGCGCGCAGACCATCGGCTCGGTGCTGAAGTCGATGGCGACGTTCCTCGTCTACGGCCTCGCGTTCATCCTCGTGCTGGGTGAGCTCGGCATCAACCTGGGCCCGATCATCGCCTCGGCCGGCATCATCGGCGTCGCCATCGGGTTCGGCGCGCAGAACCTGGTGAAGGACTTCCTCTCCGGCATCTTCATGATGGTCGAGGACCAGTACGGCGTCGGCGACGTCGTCGACGTCGGCGAGGCGACCGGCACCGTCGAGGCGGTCGGCCTGCGGATCACGACCCTGCGTGACCTCAAGGGCACGGTCTGGTACGTCCGCAACGGCGAGGTGCTGCGCGTCGGCAACTCGAGCCAGGGCTTCGCGGTCGCCGTCGTCGACGTCCCGCTCGGCTACACCGCCGACGTCGAGCGCGCGGCCACGGTGCTCGGCGAAGCGGCTTCGACCGCGGCCGAGAGCGACGCGCTGAAGGACAACGTGCTCGAGCCCCCGGAGATGCTGGGCGTGGAGAGCGTCACCCCGGAAGGTCTCCAGCTACGCCTGACCGTGAAGGTCCGGCCGGGCAAGCAGTGGGCGGTCCAGCGGGCGCTGCGGGCTCAGCTGCTGGGGGCCCTGGAAGAAGCCGGCTTCGACCCTCCGCTCGGCCGGCTGTTCCCGCACTCCGCGTCGGTCGTCGAGAAGAAGTAGCGCCCGTGGGCCGGGTCGTGCGGCACCTCACGGCCCGGCCCACGTGGTTACGCTGGGAAACGGGTTCGCGACTCCTCCGGCGAGGGGCGGGACCGGGCGTCGGGAACCCGCACCCGGAGGGCAAGATGGAAGGCGTGTCTGCAGTGAGCGAACCGGCGAACCTCTACGAAGCGGTGGGCGGCGAACCCACGTTCCGCCGCATCGTCGGGCGGTTCTACGAAGAAGTCGCGCGGGACGAGGTCCTGCGCCCGCTCTACCCCGAGGAGGACCTCGGCCCGGCCGAGGAGCGCTTCCGGCTGTTCCTCATGCAGTACTGGGGCGGCCCGCACACCTATTCCGACCAGCGCGGGCACCCGCGGCTGCGGATGCGGCACGCGCCGTTCAAGATCGGGCCGATCGAGCGCGACGCTTGGCTGCGCTGCATCCGGATCGCGGTCGACGAAGAGAACCTCGAGGAGCCCTACCGCGGGCAGCTCTGGGCCTACCTGGAGATGGCCGCCCACAGCATGATGAACAGCTTCGTCTGATGAGACCCGGGCCCGGCTGGTGGCGCGATGCCGTCTTCTACCAGGTCTACGTGCGCTCGTTCGCCGACTCGGACGGTGACGGCGTCGGAGACCTGGAAGGCATCCACTCCCGGCTCGGTTACCTGGAGCTGCTGGGCGTCGACGCGCTGTGGCTGACCCCGTTCTACCGCTCCCCGATGGCCGACCACGGCTACGACATCGCCGACCCGCGGGACGTCGACCCGATGTTCGGCACCCTCGGCGACTTCGACGTCCTGCTGACCGAGGCGCACAAGCGCAACATCAAGGTCACCGTCGACGTCGTGCCGAACCACACCAGCAACCAGCACGCCTGGTTCAAGTCCGCGATGGCGGCCGAGCCGGGCAGCCCGGAGCGGGAGCGCTACGTCTTCCGCGACGGCGTCGGCCCGAAGGGCGAGGACCCGCCGAACAACTGGGTCAGCGCGTTCGGCGGCCCGGCGTGGACGCGGGTGCCCGACGGGCAGTGGTACCTGCACCTGTTCGCGCCGCAGCAGCCGGACCTCAACTGGACCAACCCGGAGGTCGCCGCCGACCTCGAACGCACCCTGCGGTTCTGGCTCGAACGCGGCGTCGACGGCTTCCGCATCGACGTCGCGCACGGCATGGCCAAGCCGCCCGGCCTGCCGGACATGGACCCGCGCGCCGACGCGCTCGGGCCGAGCCACTACTACGACCCGCGCTGGGACTACGACGGCGTCCACGAGATCCACCAGATGATCCGCAAGGTGCTCGACGAGTTCCCCGAAGCCATGGCCGTCGGCGAGATCTGGGTGACCGACGAGGAGCGGCTCTCCCGGTACCTTCGGCCCGACGAGCTGCACCTGGCGTTCAACTTCCGGCTGGTCCTGACCCACTTCGACGCCGACGCGATGCGCACGGCCATCCAGCGCTCCCTGGCGGTGCCGGCTCGCACGGGGGCTCCGGCGACGTGGACGCTCGGCAACCACGACGTCTGGCGGCAGGTCAGCCGCTACGGCGGGGGTGCCACGGGCGTCCGCCGCGCGCGGGCGATGGCGCTGGTCGAGCTGGCGCTGCCCGGCGCGGTCTACCTGTACAACGGCGAAGAGCTGGGCCTGGCCAACGTGGACATCCCGGTTTCGGAGATGGCCGACCCGCGCGCGAAGACCAGCGGGGCCGAGTTCGGGCGGGACGTCTCCCGGGTGCCGCTGCCGTGGGAAGGCGACCTGCCGCCGTTCGGGTTCTCCCGCAACCCGCGGACGTGGCTGCCGATGCCGGGCGACTGGGCCGGGTTGACGGTCGAGAAGCAGATCGAAGACGCCGACTCGACCCTTTCGCTGTACCGGCAGGCGATCGAGCTGCGGAAGACGCACGCGGCGTTCACCGGCGACGAGCTGGAGTGGTACGGCGCCCCGGCCGGTTGCTTCGCGTTCCGCCGCAAGAGCGGCGGGCTGGTGTGCGCGTTGAACACGTCCGCGTCGCCCATCGCGCTGCCGCCGGGTGCGGTGCTGCTGAGCAGCAGCCCGCTGGTGGAGGGCAAGCTGCCGGCGGATTCGGCCGCCTGGCTCGTCTGAGGCCGGCTTTCAAACGCCCCAATGTGGCCTTCGGTGCGCCCCACGCACCCAATGTGGCCTTCGGTGCGCCCCACGCACCCAAGGCCACATTGGGGCGCTTTCAGCCGGACTGGTCGCCTGAGCCCGAGCCGTCGTCGAAGGCGCCGCTCGCCAGCCACGCGACCAGAGCCGCGGCCTGGAGGTAGGGCGCCGCTTGGGCGGCCGCCCGGCCCGCCGCTCGCGTGCGGCCCCACCTCTCAGGACGCTCGGCGCGCTCCGGCGCCTGCTCCCCCGGCTGACGCTCACGGCGCCAGGGCGTCTCCTCCGCGCGGACTTCGTCGAGGAAGTCCGCCGTCGGGTCGTCGTCCGGGGGCATGCCTCCAGGGTGCCACCGCCCGGTGCAGAGCGGTGGCCGTCGTAAGAAATCCGTCAGAACAGCAGCGGCAGCAACGCGTGCCGGCGGCGCACGATGGCGCCGTACCGCGCGTCCAGGCGCAGCCACGAGTCGGTCGCCGTCACGCGGACGACGTCACCCTCCACGTCCGAATCCACGAAACCCATGCCGGACATCGCGAACAGGCACCGCATCTGGATCCTGATCTCCACCGAGCCGCCGGTCACGGTCAGCACCGCCTGGTCCATCAGCGACGCCGGCGGGTTGCCGTGCGGGCCGACGTTGTCCCTGGCCAGCGTCACGCCGCGGTCGGCGAGGTCCGCGACGACGGCCGCCGGGAGCTCGTCGACCAGCTGCCAGCGGCCGGGCGCGGGCAGCTCGCCCTGCCACAGCAGGTCCCGGGCCGGGCCCGGGTCCATCCGCGGCCCGCCCGCCACGGTCAGCGCCGCCAGCAGCTCGTTGCCGGACACCGTGACGTCGCCGGGGGTGACGTCGCCGGCCACCGCTCGGGTGGCCAGGCACTCGAACGGCGTCGCCGTCCAGGCCTCGACCACGCCGTCACCGCGCTGCCGCAACCGGACGGCCGTCTGGCCGTCCAGCCGGACCGCACGGGCGACGAACGCACCGAGGGTCTCCCGGTCCGCCGCGTCCGGCACGAACAACTCAGGCATCCGCGAACCCCTGCTTCAGAAACTCCGACTCGGGCGGGCTGAGCCTACGCGGCCGCAACGCGACCGTGTCGTACGGCGCCAGCACCGTCTCCGCCGTCACCGCCACCGGGTCGGACTCGGCCGGCCCGGTGTGGACGCGGTAGGCCAGCGTGAAGCTCGCCGCGCGCAGCTCCGTCAGGTCGATGCCGACGCGCAGCTCCTGCCCGGACACCACGATCGGGGCCTTGTAGGCCACCGCCAGCTTGACCACCACGATGCCCTTGGGCAGCTGGTCGAGCCCGGCCTCGACGGCGCCCTCGAACAGCAGCGGGATCCGCGCCTCTTCGAGCAGCGTCACCATCTTCGCGTGGTTGATGTGGCCGTAGACGTCCATGTCCGTCCAGCGCGGGCGGACGTGCGAAACGTAGGTCACCGCACTGTGCTCCGGATCTGCCGGGCCGCCACCGAAAGGGTCGCGAGGTCGAGCCGGCCGGACTTGTGGATCTCGTCCAGCGCGACGCGGGCCCGCTGCAGCCGGGACGCGTTCGTCTTCTCCCACTGGGCGATCTTGGCGTCCCCGGACGAGCCGGGATCGCTGTGCCGCAACGCGTCCAGCGTGATGGCCCGCAGCGAACCGTAGACGTCGTCGCGCAGCGAAAGCCGGGCGAGCGCGTGCCAGCGGTTGCCGCGTTCGAGCGCGCTGATCTCGGTCAGCATCTTGTCGACGTCCAGGTGCGCCGAGAGCGCGTAGTACAGCTCCGCCGTCTCCGCCGAGGTGTGCGGGGCGTCCACGCCGACCTGCTGCTCGGCGAGCTCGGCCACCTCGGTGACGTCGAGCAGGCCGTAGGTGTGCAGCAGCAGCGAGACGCGGCGAGCCAGCTCCTCGGGCACGTTCGCGGCGATCAGCTCGTCCACGTGCTTCTGCACCGACTCCGCCTCGCGGCCGCGGAGCAGGTCGCCGATCTTCGGGACGAGCTTGCCCAGCACACGGCCGAAGCGCTGGATCTCCGACAGCGGCGCCAGCGGCTGCGGCCGGTTGGTGAGGAACCAGCGCGCGGCCCGGTCGAGCAGCCGCCGCGTCTCCAGCACCATCGCGTCGGCGACGTCGGTGTGCACGACGTTGTCGAGCGCGTCGATCTCCTGCCACAGCGCCGGCAGGTCGAACACCCGCGTCACCACGGCGTACGCGCGCACCGCGTCGGTCGCGGTCGCGCTCATCTCCTCCATCAGCCGGTAGACGAAGGAGATGCCGCCGCCGTCGACGACCTCGTTGGCGATCATCGTGGTGATGATCTGCCGGCGCAGCGGGTGCTCGCCGATCGCGGGGGCGAACCGCTCGCGCAGCGGCTTCGGGAAGTACTGCGACAGCCGGTCGGCGAACACCTTCGAGTCGGGCAGGTCGCTGGCCAGCAGCTCGTCCTTCAGCTCCAGCTTGACGTGCGCGAGCAGGGTCGCGAGCTCCGGCGACGTGAGGCCCTTGCCCGCCTTCTCCAGCTCGCGGAACTCGGAGTTGCTCGGCAGCGCTTCGAGCTTGCGGTCGAAGGCGCCGGCGGACACGAGCGCCTGGACCTGGCGCGCGTGCACCGACACCATCGGCGCGGCGTGCGCCCGGCTGACACCGAGGACCGCGTTCTGCCGGTAGTTGTCGTCGAGCACCAGCGCGCCGACCTCGTCGGTCATCTCCGCCAGCAGCTCGTTGCGCTGGGCCTCCTCGAGCTTCCCGGTCTGCACCAGGTGGTCGAGCAGGATCTTGATGTTGACCTCGTGGTCGGAGCAGTCGACGCCGGCCGAGTTGTCCAGCGCGTCGGTGTTGATCTTGCCGCCGTTCCGGGCGAACTCGATGCGGCCCAGCTGGGTCAGGCCGAGGTTGCCGCCCTCGCCGAACACCTTGACGCGCAGCTGCTTGCCGTCGACGCGGATGGCGTCGTTGGCCTTGTCCCCGGCAGCGGTGTGGGTTTCGCTCTCCGCCTTGACGTAGGTGCCGATGCCGCCGTTCCACAGCAGCTCGACCGGCGCCAGCAGGATCGCCTGGATCAGGTCCATCGGCGCCAGCGCGGTGACGCCCTCCTCGAGACCGAGCGCTTCGCGGACCTGCGGGCTGATCGGGATCGACTTCGCCGTGCGCGGGTAGATCCCGCCGCCTTCGCTGATCAGCGACCGGTCGTAGTCGTCCCACGAGCTGCGCGGCAGGTCGAACAGCCGGCGGCGCTCGGCGAACGTCGCCGCCGCGTCCGGGTTCGGGTCGAGGAAGACGTGCATGTGGTTGAAGGCCGCGACGAGCCGGATGTGCTCCGACAGCAGCATGCCGTTGCCGAAGACGTCGCCCATCATGTCGCCGATGCCGACGACGGTGAAGTCCTCGGTCTGGGTGTCCTTGCCCAGCTCGCGGAAGTGCCGCTTGACGCTCTCCCAAGCGCCCTTCGCCGTGATGCCCATGGCCTTGTGGTCGTAGCCGACCGAGCCGCCGGAGGCGAACGCGTCGCCCAGCCAGAAGCCGTACTGCCCCGAGACCTCGTTGGCGATGTCGGAGAACTTCGCGGTGCCCTTGTCGGCCGCGACGACCAGGTACGAGTCGTCGGCGTCGTGCCGGACGACGCCCGGCGCGGGCACGGTCTTGCCCTCGACGCGGTTGTCGGTGAGGTCGAGCAGGCCGGAGATGAACATGCGGTAGCAGGCGATGCCCTCGGTGAGCTGGGCGTCGCGGTCGATGCTCGAATCGCCGGTGGAGACCGGCGGGCGCTTCACGACGAAGCCGCCCTTCGCGCCGACCGGCACGATCACCGCGTTCTTCACCGCCTGCGCCTTGACCAGGCCGAGGATCTCGGTGCGGAAGTCCTCGCGGCGGTCCGACCAGCGCAGGCCACCGCGCGCGACCTCGCCGAAGCGCAGGTGCACGCCCTCGACGCGCGGCGAGTACACGAAGATCTCGAACCGCGGCCGCGGCTGGGGCAGGTCGGGCACGCCGGCCGGGTCGAGCTTGATCGCCAGGTAGGTCCGCGGGTTCCCGTCGGGGTCCGTGACGTGGTAGTTCGTCCGCAGCGTGGCGCCGATGACGGCCATCAGCCGGCGCAGGATGCGGTCTTCGTCGAGGCTGGTGACCCCGTCGATCATCGCGCTCAGCTCGCTGCCGAGCGCTTCGGTGGCGGCTTCGCGATCGGCGTCGCCCAGTTGCGGGTCGAAGCGGGCTTCGAACAGCCGCAGCAGCTTCGTCGCGACCTCGGTGTGGTTCAGCAGCGTGTTCTGGATGTAGTCCTGGGAGAACGCGCTGCCGGCCTGCCGCAGGTACCGCGAGTACGCCCGCAGCACGGCGACCTGGCGCCAGGTCAGCCCGGCGCGCAGGACCAGGCCGTTGAGCCCGTCCACCTCGGCGTCACCGCGCCAGGCGGCCTCGAAGGCGTCCTGGAAGCGGCCGCGCAGCTGGTCGACCGCGTGGTCGTCGCCCTCGTCGAGCATCTTCTGGGCGACGCGCAGACCGAAGTCGTAGATCCAGCAGGCGCCGCCGTCTTCGCGGTGCAGCTCGTACGGCCGTTCGTCCACCACCTCGACACCCATGGCCTGCAGCACCGGAAGCACCTTCGAAAGGGTGACACCTTCGCCGCGCAGGTAGAGCTTGAAGCGCCGTTCGCCCGGCTCGGCGTCCGACGGCCGGTAGAACGACAGCGCGAGGTCGCCTTCGTCGGTCAGCGAGTCGAGGGAGCGCAGGTCGGCCAGCGCCTCGCCGGCCGAGAAGTCCTCCTTGTAGCCCTCCGGGAAGACGCTCGCGAAGCGCTGGCCCTGCTCGGTCGCCGACTCCTCGCCGAGGACGCCGACGGCCACGCCGCCGTCCGAACGCTCGCGGCGTTCGTCGAGGACCGCCTCGACCATCCGGTCGTCCCAGCTGCGGACGGCGCTGTTGAGCCGGTCCTGGATCTTCGCGGTGTCCGGCTCCAGCCGGCGCGCGGGGTCGGTGTGGACCATGAAGTGCACCTGCGCGAGGACGGTTTCGCCGATCCGGGCGCTGTACTCGAGCTGCGTGCCCTCGAGCTCTTCCAGCAGGACTTCCTGCATCGCCAGCCGCGACCGCGTCGTGTAGCGGTCCTGCGGGAGGTAGACGAGGCAGGAGTAGAAGCGGCCGTACGGGTCGCGGCGCAGGAACAGGCGCAGGCGGCGGCGGTCGGACAGCGTGATCGCGCCGGTGGTCGTCGAGTACAGCGAGTCGGTGTCGGCGGAGAACAGGTCGGCGCGCGGCCAGTTCTGCAGCACCTCGAGCATCCGCTGGCCGGAGAAGGACTCCATCGGGAACCCGGCGCGGTGGATGACCTCGCGGACGCGGTTGCAGACCACCGGGATGTCGAGCACGTTCTCGTGCAACGCGGTGGTGGTGAACATGCCGAGGAAGCGGTGTTCACCGGTGACGGTGCCGTCGGCGTCGAAGGTCTTCACGCCGACGTAGTACGGGTAGACCGGGCGGTGCACGGTCGAGGGCGCGCTCGCCTGGGTCAGCACCAGCAGCGTCGGCGAGAGGGCGGACGCGGCGGTGTCCGGGCCCGCGGTCAGGCCGCGGGCGGCCAGGCTGTCCTGGCGCAGCACGCCGAGCCCGGAGGCCAGCACGGCGCGCAAGGCCGGCTCGTCCGCGTCCGGGTGCGGGTTTTCTACGAGCTCGTAGCGGCGGTAGCCGAGGAAGGTGAAATGGCCGTCGGCCAGCCAGCGCAGCAGGCGGGCGCCCTCGGCGACCTCGGCCTGCGGCAGGTGCGGCGGCTCGGTTTCCAGTTCGCTCGCGAGCTGGCAGGCCGTCTGGGCCATCTTCTCGGCGTCCTCGACGACCTCGCGGACGTCCCCGAGGACGCTGGAGAGGCGGTTGTCGAGCTCGCGGGCCCGGTTCGGGTCGGTGACGAAGTCGATCTCGATGTACATCCACGACTCGGCGGCCGAGTTCGCGGGCGGCTCGGCCGGGTCGGCGTCGGGGTGGACTTGCTGGAGCTCGCCGGTCAGGTCGCGGCTGACGACGACGATCGGGTGGACGATCCGCTGCACCTGCACGCCGTCACGGGCGAACTCCGCCGCGATCGAGTCGACCAGGTACGGCATGTCGTCGGTGACGACCTGCACGACGGTGGCTTCGCGCGCCCACCCGTCTTCGGCGACGGTCGGGTTGAGCAGCCGCACGGCCGGGCGGCCGGGCATCCGGGACTTGGCGAGCTGCAGGTGCGAGCGCACCGCGCCGACCAGGTTGACGGGCTCGTCGCCGACGATCTCTTCGGCCGGGATGTGCCGGTAGTAGAGCCGGATGAGCTCCCCGATCTCCGGCGCCAGGCCGGCGGCGGCGTCGATCAGGTCGTCCCTGATCTGCTCCGGGCTGGCCGGGGAGCGCCGGCCGAATTCGGGTTCGGTTCCGGCTCCGGTTCCGGGTGGGGACGAGACTCCGGTCGAGCTCATTCGAGGCAACTCTCCAGTATTCGTGAGGTGGTACCGCGCCGGTTCGGCGTTGAACTCCGGCCACCCCACACTAATGCGCCGCGGTCGGGGAACACATGAAGACCCGGGGGTTCCCCAGTGCCGGAAAACCCTTCCGGGCCAGCGGATTCGCGTGATCGGTCAAGCTACTGACGGGTTGCGTTCCGGGGTTCCGCGCGGCGCTGACCAGCCTGCCTCGGGGGGCGTTGCCCGACGTGGGGCCAACATGATCGGTTCAGCTGCGGTGCGCCGGTGCCGTTCGGCGAACGTTGTCGGCCGGTCGGCGACGCCGGGGTGCGACGGAGGCCACTGCGCCCGGCGCCCGGCAGGTCGGCGACGAATGGGGGTGTCTCGCCGACGCGGGGCGGCCGGCGGTGGCGTCATGAACGACTCGTTCAGGTCGTCGGACGCGGTGAACGACTCGTTCATGACATCGCCGGACCCGGGCGGCCGGCGGTGGGAGCTCCGGTCAGTCGCCCGAGCCGTGACGGCGGGAGTCGCCGACCTCGGCGCCGTGCCCGTTGCGGCCGTGGCCGTTGCGACGGCCCGTGTCCTTCGACCCCAGCTGCTTGACCAGCGCGGCCGCGCTCGCGGTGCCCGCCTGGTGCTCGGCGAGCGCGCGGGCCAGCAGGTCGGCGAGGCCCGCGTCCGGTGGCGGCTCGTCTTCGGCGATGGCGCGCGCGTAGCTCTCCGGGAACGGCGCCGTCGCCGGGGTCCAGTGACCGAAGTCCTCCATCGGCTCCAGCGTCGGCGGCATCCTCAGCCGCGGCAGCCAGGGCTCGGCTTCGTCGCGGTAGTCCGGCGCCGACGGCGGCTCGTCCTCCGGCCGCGGCGGCGGGGCCAGTTCCGGCTCCGGTCGCCGCGGGCTTTCCTCGCCAATCGCGGTTTCGCGCGGGCTGTCCGCGTCCTCCGCCCGGCGACGGCCCCCGCCCGCCCCGCCCGACGACGAGATCCCGAGCCGGTCCAGCACCGACCGAGCGGCCTCCGAACCGTGCTCGGCGTCGTGCCGGGTCGACGGCTGCGGTTCGCGCCGCGCCGCCGGCTCCGCCGGTTCCCGCTCGGCGGCGGGCTCGGGCGCGAGCGGCAACGCCGGCGTGATGCGCGTGGGCGCCGACTCCCGTTCGGCGGCGGCCTCGCGCAGCCGCGACTCGGCGAGCGCCGCCCAGGAGAACTTCGTCTTCCCGTTCTCGGCGGCCGCGCGCCGCGGTTCCGGCTCGCTCCGGCGCTCGGCCGGCGGCTCGGGACGCCGCTCCGGCGCCGGCCGCTCCGGCTCGGCCCGGAACTCCGGCTCGCGAGGGCGCTCGGCCGGGACTTCGGGCACCGACGGCACTTCGACGGGTTCCGGCTGACGGCGACGCCCCGGCAGCGGGGCGTCGGACCGCACCTCGATGGGTTCCGGTTGACGGCGACGTCCGGGCGGCGGGGCGTCGGACCGCACCTCGATGGGTTCCGGCTGACGGCGGCGCCCCGGCGACGAAGCCTCCCGCACCTCGATCGGCTCCACCCGGACCGGCGGCGGCCGCTCGGCGACCACCGGCTCCCTGACCACCGGCTCCGGGCGCACGCGAGGCTCCGCGGGCTCGTCCCGCACCGCCGGCATCACCGACGTCTCGGCCGCGTCGGCGGTCACGCGCGGCCGTTCGAACGACCACGCGGGTGCCGGCTGCCGCGGCTCGGGCTTCGGGGTTTCCTCGCGGCCGAACGACCAGGCCGGCGTCCGTGGCGAGGGCTCCGGAGCGACCGGCTCGGCGGCGGCGGCCGGAGCCGCGGCAGCGGGAACGGCCACGACCGCCGGAACGACCGGGACCGGCCGCGACGGCACCGCCTTCAGCACCTCGTCGAGGTCGACCGACGCGGGCTCCCCCGCGCCGAACTCCCCGGCCAGCACACCGCACGCCTGCCGCCGGGCCCGCGCGTGGAGCTGCTCGGCCGCCCGCGAGCGGTACAGGCACGCGATGGCCTCCTCGGCCTGCCCGAACCGCTCCTCCAGCTGCGCCAGCTCCAGCCACAACCGGGCGGTGATCGCGGACAGCCCGTGCCGATCGGTGCTCGCCACGGCCTCGCGGACCAGTTCGATCGCCGCTTCACCGGACCCGGACGGCAGGTGGATGCGCGTCGCGACGGCCAGCCGCAGCCAGCCCATCGGCGCGACCCCGGCCGCCCGCACCGGCTCGGCCAGGACCGGTTCGGCGATCTCGTACGCCATTTCGGCGTCGCCGCGGTCGAGCAGCGTGCTCACCAGCAGCAGCACCAGCCGGATCCGGACGAGTCCGCCGTCGTCGGCCGGGTTGTCGAGCTTCTCCAGGAAGCCCAGGCCGGTCCGGGCGGCGTCGGCCGCCGCGGTCAGGTCGCCGTGGCGGCGCCGGTGCGCGGCCGTGCCGACCCGCAGCAGCGCCCGCACCAGCAGCTGGGTGTCGGCGCCCAGGGACTCGTCGCCGAGGACGAGCTTGTCCGCCTCGACCAGCACGCGGTCCAGCTCCGACTTCCGCCCGATCTGCGCGAGGCCACCGACGAGGTGGGTCAGCGCGGCGGCGCGGTGCACCGGCGAAACGACCGGATCGGTCAGCACCGGCCGCAGCGCGGCCAGCCCGGTCAGCGGCACGCCCAGGCTGCGGGCGCACACGGCGAGGTCGATGCGCAGCCGGGCGGCGATGTCGCCGTAGCCGGCGTGCTCGGCCGCGCGCAGTGCCGCGACCGCGCGCCCGACCGTGCCCGGCCGGTCGCCGAGCCGGACGCGCGCGGACACGACCAGGCTCTCGGCCCGGATCCACTGCTCGTCGGCGCCGGCGGCTTCGGACAACGCCGCCGCGCGCTCACCGAGGACCAGTGCGAGCTCGGGGGCCCGCAGGTGCAGGGCGTCCGCCCGCTCGATCAGCCGTCCGACTGCGGAGAGGGTTCCCCCGGCATTGGCGGAGCGCCCGCCCTCCACTCGCCCCGCCGACGTACGTCCTCCCGCGGAGGCGGCGTTCGACGGAGCCGGGCCCGTCCGGTGCTGCTTGCTGGCTTCCACGGGGAAACCCGCCCCCTCAGTCGCGGGTCAGCTTGCGGTGGGTGACACGGTGCGGGCGGGCGGCCTCGGCGCCCATCCGCTCCACCTTGTTCTTCTCGTACCCTTCGAAGTTGCCCTCGAACCAGAACCACTGCGAGGGGTTCTCGTCGGTGCCTTCCCAGGCCAGGATGTGCGTCGCGACCCGGTCGAGGAACCACCGGTCGTGGGAGATCACGACGGCGCAGCCGGGGAACTGCTCCAGCGCGTTCTCCAGCGAGCCCAGCGTCTCGACGTCCAGGTCGTTCGTCGGCTCGTCGAGCAGGATCAGGTTCCCGCCCTGCTTGAGCGTCAGCGCCAGGTTGAGCCGGTTGCGCTCACCACCGGAGAGCACGCCCGCCGGCTTCTGCTGGTCCGGGCCCTTGAAGCCGAACGCGCTGACGTACGCGCGCGACGGCATTTCGGTCTGGCCGACGTGGATGTAGTCCAGCTCGTCGGAGACGACCTGCCACACGGTCTTCTTCGGGTCGATCCCGCCGCGGTTCTGGTCCACATAGGACAGTTTGACCGTCTCGCCGATCTTGACGATGCCGTCGTCCGGCTCCTCGAGCCCCACGATCGTCTTGAACAGCGTGGTCTTGCCGACGCCGTTCGGGCCGATCACGCCGACGATGCCGTTGCGCGGCAGGTCGAACGACAGGCCGTCGATGAGGACGCGGTCGTCGAAGCCCTTCTTGAGCTTGCCGACCTCGACCACGATGCTGCCGAGCCGCGGGCCCGGCGGGATCTGGATCTCTTCGAAGTCGAGCTTGCGGTGCTTGTCCGCCTCCGCCGCCATCTCCTCGTAGCGGTCCAGCCGCGACCGGGACTTCGTCTGGCGCGCCTTGGCGTTGGACCGGACCCACTCCAGCTCGGTCTTCAGGCGCTTCGCGAGCTTCATGTCCTTCTTGCCCTGGACCGCGAGGCGTTCCTGCTTCTTCTCCAGGTACGTGGAGTAGTTGCCCTCGTAGCCGACGACGCGGCCGCGGTCGATCTCCATGATCCACTCGGCCACGTTGTCCAGGAAGTACCGGTCGTGGGTGACGGCGAGGACGGCGCCGGCGTAGCGGGAGAGGAACTGCTCCAGCCACAGGACACTCTCGGCGTCCAGGTGGTTGGTGGGTTCGTCGAGCAGCAGCAGGTCCGGCGCGGACAGCAGCAGCTTGCACAGGGCGACGCGGCGGCGCTCACCACCGGAGAGGTGCGAGACGCCCTCCTCGGGCGGCGGGCAGCGCAGCGCGTCCATCGCCTGCTCGACGGTGGAGTCGAGCTCCCAGGCGTCGGCGTGGTCCAGCTCCTCCTGGAGCTGGCCCATCTCCTCCATCAGGGCGTCGCTGTAGTCGGTCGCCATGAGCTCGGCGATCTCGTTGTAGCGGTCCAGCTTGGTCTTGATCTCGCCGAGGCCCTCCTCGACGTTCCCCCGGACCGTCTTCTCCTCGTTGAGCTCCGGCTCCTGCATGAGGATGCCCACGCTCGCACCGGGCTGGAGGAACGCTTCGCCGTTGCTGGCCTGCTCGATCCCCGCCATGATCTTGAGAACGGTGGACTTACCGGCACCGTTCGGCCCCACCACGCCGATCTTGGCGCCGGGGTAGAACGCGGTGCTGACGTCGTCGAGGATGACCTTGTCCCCGACGGTCTTGCGCACCTTCTTCATGGTGTAGATGAACTCGGCCATACCCACGATCGTAGAGCGCACGTGATCGCGACCCGACGCCGGTCACCGTCGCACTACCGAAAGTCAGCCCGGGATCACCGAAACCGCCGTTTTGCCGGGCTTCGGACGCGGCCTCACCCTCAACCGGAAGTCGAGACTCAGTCGGCCCGCTTGCCGTCGGCGAGGTTCTTCAGCATCGCGTTGTAGGCGTTCAGCTCTTCGTCGCCGGTGACCGCTTCGCGCCTGTCCCGCCGCTTCGCCTCGCGCTCGTCCTGGCGCGACCACTGCACCAGCAGCGCGATCAGCACCAGCAGCACCGGGAGCTCGCCGGACGCCCAGGCGATGCCGCCGCCGAGCCGCTGGTCGGTGAGCAGGTCGGACACCCACGGCAGGTGCAGCTGGCTGTAGAACGCCTGCCCGATCACGGTCTGCTTGCTCATCAGGATCACGCCGAAGAACGCGTGGAACGGCATCGCGGCGAACATCATCCCGAGCCGGCCGAGGTACGGGATCCGCCGCGGCGCCGGGTCGACGCCGATCACCGGCCAGTAGAAGACGTACCCGGCGAGCAGGAAGTGCGCGTTCATCGCCAGGTGCGCCCAGTGGTAGTTCAGCGCGGCGTCGAACAGGCCGGAGAAGTACAGCGCGTAGAACGAGCCGACGAACAGCAGCAGCGCGACCACGGGATGGGTCAGGAACCGCGACACCGGTGAGTGCACCGCCGCGACGATCCACTCG
Source organism: Amycolatopsis sp. cmx-4-37 (assembly GCA_049998055.1). Classification (GTDB taxonomy): domain Bacteria; phylum Actinomycetota; class Actinomycetes; order Mycobacteriales; family Pseudonocardiaceae; genus Amycolatopsis. Next base: position 104,172 of record JAEBEK010000028.1, read on the forward strand.
CGCGGCCCCGGCGGGGCGTCCTTGCCCGCGGCCGGCAGGGCGCGCAGCGCGAGCGTCACCGGGCCGCCGAGCACGAACAGCACCGGCGCCACCATCGACAGCAGCATGTGGTTGCCCATGTGGACGCTGAACATCGCGGGCGCGTAGCGGCCGATGCCCGATGACGTCGCGACCAGCAGCACCACGCAGCCGACGATCCAGGAGACCGTGCGGCCGACCGGCCAGGAGTCGCCGCGGCGCAGCAGCCGCTGCACGCCGGCGAGGTACAGCCCGCCGAGCACCAGCGCGAGGGTGCCGTAGACCAGGTCGAAGCGGGTGTCGAAGAGCAGCCGCCACACGGTCGGCGCGCCGTCGAGGTTGTAGCCGATCAGCAGCTCGGTGGTCGACGGCTGGGTGACCGCGTCCGCCGGTGGCGGCGTCCTGGCCAGCCCGGACGCGATCCCGATCGTGACGAACATGATCAGGATCTCGACCGCGGCCAGCCGCATCAGCTGCCCGCCGCCCTTGCCGTCGACGAGGTCCGCGACGCCCTTGCGGCGTTGCTGGTGACCGAAGACGCCGAGCAGCAGCAGCGCGACCGTCTTGGCGACGACCAGGAGGCCGTAGTCGGTGGTGAACAGGTCGTTCACGCCGATCCGGACCAGCGCGTTGACCACGCCGGAGATCGCCATCACGATCCAGCAGACCAGCGCCAGCCGCGAGAACCGCTGCGCGGCCAGGCTCAGGTGGTTGCCGCGCCGGTAGCCCAGCGCCAGCAGCGCGACCAGCCCGCCGACCCAGAAGGACGCGGCGACGAGGTGGAACAGCAGGCTGTTGGTGGCGACGTCGTGCGAGCCGCCGCTGGCGGAGTGCCCGGTCACCGCGACCGGGATCAGCCCCCCGACCGCCAGGAAGAACAGCACCGCCGTCCAGCCCCACGACAGCGCGAGCCAGCAGCCGAGCGCGACGAGGACCGCGATCAGCGCGGTCCACAGCCAGGCCTTCGGCTGCTCGATGGCGCCGACGAGGTCGAGCAGCGTCTGCGGGTCCAGGACCTCGCCGAACGGCTTCCCGGCGGTGTCCGCGGCGGTGAAGGCGACGGAAAGCAGGGCCGCGCCGAACCACACCCAGGCGGCGATCCCGGCCGCGCGCAGGGCGCCGTAGCCCTCCGGGCCGAGCGTGCCGGACTTCTGCGGCGGCACCAGGAACGCGGCCAGCAGCAGCGACCCGACGCAGATCACCGACGCGGCTTCGGAGAGCACGCGCATGACCGTGATGCCGTACTTGGTGACCAGGCCCGGGTCCGGCAGGCCGGCGATGACGTAGCCCGCCCCGCCGGTGAGCGCGATCAGCCCGATCGCGACGACGGCGGCCAGCAGCACGCCGACCGCGAGCAGGGGCAGCACGCTGGCCCGGCGCTGCGCGGGGACGCCGGATTTCGTCACGCTCTCGCTGGACACGTCCCAGAGGGTATGCCCCGCCCCGGTCAGGCCCGTGTGACGGGCAGGATGGGGGCGTGAAGATGATCCTCCTGCGGCACGCCGAGTCGCTCGGCAACGTCGACGAGCTCGCCTACACGCGGATCCCCGACCACGCCCTGCCGCTCACGGCCCGGGGCGAGCGGGAAGCGCTTGCGGCCGGGCCGGAGATCGCGCGGCTGCTCGACGGCGAGCGGCCCGCCGTCTACGTCAGCCCGTACCTGCGGACGCGGGAAACGTTGCGGCTGCTGGACATCGAGGCGGCCTGCGAGCGCCTGCTGCCGGAGCCGCGGCTGCGCGAGCAGGACTGGGGCAACCTCCAGGACCCCGCCGACCAGAAGATCCAGAAGGCGCGGCGCAACGAGTTCGGGCACTTCTTCTACCGGCTGCCCTTCGGCGAGTCGGGCGCGGACGTCGACGACCGCGTCGCGGCGTTCCTCTCGGACCTGCGCCTGCGCGACGAACGTCACCCGGAGACGGTCCTGATCGTGTCGCACGGGCTCACCGTGCGGCTGCTGTGCCGCCGGCTCTTCGGCTGGAGCATCGAGCTGTTCGAGTCGCTGTCCAACCCGGGGACGTGCGAGTACCGCGTCCTCGAAGAGCAGGACGGCAAGTGGGCGCTGGACCGCCCGTTCGCGCAGTGGCGGGACTCACCCGACGGGGAAACCCAGCTCTGACGGCTCCAGTGACGCGGTCAGCACGACGCGGGTGCCCTGGCCGGGCGCCGAGTCGATGCGCGCGGTGCCGCCGATTTCGGCCAGCCGGGCGTGGATCGAGTTCTCGATGCCGAACCCGGCGCGGTGCGCGCCGGCGTCGAAGCCGGTCCCGTGGTCGCGCACGGACACCGTGACGACGCCGTCGTGTTCTTCGAGGCACATGACGGCTTTGGCCGTCTTCGCGTGCTTCAACGTGTTTCGCAACGCTTCGCGCGCCGCGTCGTGCAGGGAGTTGACGACGCTCTCGGGGACTTCAGCGGGCTTCGCGAGCGAAACGAGGTCGACCCGCAGGCCTTCCGCCGTCATCTCGACGGCCAGCGCGCCGAGGCGGTGCTCGAGGCCGCCCGGCTCCGCGGGCGCGTCGCCGTCCAGGCTCAGCCGCAGGCGCAGGGCGTGCGCGCGGGCGATGCGGCGGACCTGGTCGAGGCTGCCCACCGGGTCGAGGCCGTCGCGGGGCGCCGGCAGCGCGAGCGACTCCATCACCTGCAGGACGGTGTCGTGCAGGTCGCGGCGGTGCCGCTCGCGTTCGGCGGCGCGGCCGCGCTGCTCCCCCAGCCGGTGCGCGAACCGCATCGCCCCGGCGACGAGCATGACGATCGCCAGCGCCGTCGCGGCGGCCGCGACCAGGGCGAGCACGATCCACGTCGCGGGCGCCGAGGTGCCGGACACCACGGCCATGCCGTAGCGCAGGAACACGGCGCCGGTGATCGCGATCGCCCCCGCCGGGGCGCCGCGCAGCAGCGTCCAGACCATGACCGTGCCCATGATGTTCGGCCAGGTCAGGGCGAGCAGGCCGGGCGCGAAGGCCGCCGCGGCGAGGCTCGTGGCGAGCGTGTACGCGGTGTCGGCGGCGAGCACCGGCCGGATGCCGGTGCTGCGGTGGAAGACCCAGGCCACCTCGGCCAGGTTCGGCACCAGGTAGAGCGCGATGGCGAGACCGAGCACCGGCGCGCCCAGCGGGCCGCCGGCCCAGACCGCCTGCAGGAACAGCGCGAGCCGGAACGCGACCGGCACGAGCACGAGCCTCGGCACCGCACCCTGCACGAGCGGGAGCCCGGCTCCGCCGGCGAGCGCCCCCGCGCCGCCGAGCAGCACAACCCTCACGACGTCCTCCCCGGGTCAAGGCCCCTACCCTGACCAGCCCACCTGAACTCGTAACGTCGGTACATTCATTTCAGCTAACGACGCGCTCAGCTTGCCCCGCTTGGTTCCGCACTGTCAACGGGGCTTCGGCGATAGGGGCCGTATGGGGAAGAGACGCACGCTGTTCCCGCACGGCTCCAGGGGTTTTGTCACGATTCGGCCGTCAGTGCGGCTTCCTCCCGCTTGCGCGCCCACCGGGCGCCGAGGGCGGCGGGCAGGATCAGCGCGCCGACGAGCGCGACGAACCCGAACGCCACGCCGTAGTTCGTCACCTGGGCGATGCCGCCGACGATCGGTGGCCCGCCGAGGAACCCCGTGTAGGCGATGGCCGTGACGAAACCGATCTCGCGCTCTCCGCCGGTGCCGTCCCCGCGTTTCCCGGCGTCGCCGGCGAGGCTCAGCGCGAGCGGGAACGACGCGGCCAGCCCCGCGCCGGCGAGCGCGAAGCCGGCGTAACCGGCGGCGGCGACCGGGATCGCGGCCGCGGCGAGCAGCCCGATGGCGGCCAGCACCGAGCCCGCGGCGAGGAAGCGGGTGGGGCCGAACCGGCGTTGCGCCCAGGAGCCGGCGAGCCGGGTCAGCGCCATGACCAGCTGGAAGCCGGCGAACGCGAGCGGCGCGGCGCCCTGGCCGACGCCGCGTTCGGCCGTCATCAGCAAGGCGGACCAGTCCGAAGACGCGCCTTCCGCGATGGCCGAGAACAGCGCGACCGCGGCGAGCAGCCACAGCACCGGACGGCGGATCGGCGCCCGGCCCGGCCCGGCTTCTTCGCGGTGCTCGGGACGGCTGCCGGGAACCGCGCGGATCACGAAGGCCAGCACGGCGACGGCGACCACGGCGGCCACGCCCAGGTGACGTCCGGGCGGCCAGTCGTGACCGGCGGCGAGGCCCGCGGCCAGCGAGCCGGCGAGCGCGCCGACGCTGAAACCCGCGTGGAACTCCGGCATGGTCGGGCGGCCGATCCGGCGTTCGACGGCCACCGCGGCGACGTTCATGGCGACGTCGAGCATCCCGACGCTCACGCCGATCAGGAACAGGGCGCCGGCCAGCAGAGGCACGTTCGGCGCGAAGCCGACCAGCACCATCGAGCCGGCCGCGCTCACGGTGCTGCCGGCGACGACCACGCGGGCACCGGCCCGTTCGATGATCCGGCCGGACACCGAGGCGGCGGCGAGCATCCCGGTGCTGGCGCCGAGCAGGGCGAGGCCGAAAACGCCGGGCGAGGCGTTCACCTGCGCCGCCAGCGCCGGCGTGCGCGACGCCCAGGAGCCCAGCGCGAGGCCGTTGACCGCGAACACGACGAACACCGCGATCCGGTCCCTTCCCATGGGCCCAGCCTGACTGAAGCGCTTCAGGAAGTCCATGGCTAGACTGCGCCGATGACCCGGCGCCGCCGTCCGACGCTCGACGACGTCGCCTCGGCCGTCGGCGTCTCGCGAGCCACGGTGTCAAACGCGTACAACCGGCCTGACCAGCTGTCCGACCGGCTGCGCAGCAAGGTGCTGCGGGCGGCGGCGGAGCTCGGCTACGCCGGCCCGGACCCGACCGCGCGCAGCCTCGCGACCAGCCGGACCGGGGCGATCGCGGTCCTGCTGGACACGTCGCTGTCGACGGCCTTCTCCGACCCCGCGCTGTCGGTGACGCTGGACGCGCTGGCCCGGGTGGTGGACCCGCACGGGCACGCGTTGCTGCTCCTGCCGGGCGGCGCCTCGGGTGGGCCGCCGGCCGCGCGGGTGCTGACGGCACAGGCCGACATCGCGGTCGCGTATTCGCTGGCCGACGGCGCCCCGGCGCTGGACGCGGTGCGGGCGCGGGGGTTGCCGCTGGTGGTCGTCGACCAGCCGCTGCTGCCCGGCGTCGCGCGGATCGGCTGCCAGGACCGGCCGGGGGCGGCGCTGGCCGCGCGCCACCTCGTCGCGCTGGGGCACCGGCGCTTCGGGATCTTCGCCGCTTCCAGCGGGATCACGCCGGGCGGGGGTCCGGTTCCGGCCGGCTCGACCGCGGTCTTCCACGACACCCGCGAGCGGCTGGCGGGGTACCTCGGCGAGCTGGATCCGGCTTCGGTCGTCGTGGAGGAAGCCGCCGGGCTCAGCGTGGAGAGCGCGCTGACCGGGGCGTTCGCGCTGCTCGGGCGGACGCCCCGGCCGACCGCCCTGCTGTGCATGTCCGACCAGCTGGCGCTGGCGGTGCTGGCCGCGGCCGGGCAGCTCGGGATCGGCGTGCCGGACGAGCTGTCGGTGGTCGGCTTCGACGACAGCCCGCCGGCGTCGTGGTCTTCGCCGCCGCTGACGACGGTCCGGCAGGATCTGGCGGCGAAGGGGCGGCTCGCCGGGGAGCTGGTGCTGCGGCTGCTGGCCGGCGGCTCGGTGCCCCCGCCGGCCGAGGTGCCGGTTTCGCTCGTGGTGCGGGGCAGCACGGGCCCCGTGTAGCACCGTCTTCGGTCGCCCGCAATACCGTTCGCGGATCTGTGGACAACCGGTTTCCGGCCGGCCACCTGTCCACAGATTCGAAATCGCGGGCTGACAAATCTTCCGCCGCCCGCCAATCTGGAATCACCAGTTCACCGCGGCCCGCGAAGGCCGCGATTCCAGAGGGGAAATCCACGATGTCTTCACGCCGTCTCCGCGCCCGGCTGCCGCACCTGCTGATCCTGGCCGCACTGGGGCTGTTGACCAGCGTCGGAACCGCTCAGGCCGCGTCCGATCCGGGGTGTCAGAAGGGTGAATTCTGCCTGTGGCCGACGGGTGACTACGGCGGCGACCCCCAGCGATTCGACCTGCGCACCGCGAATCCCGGGGAATGCATTCCCCTGCCCGAGGGATTCGCCGGGTCGTCATTCGCGAATCTGCTGACGCGGGACGTCACGGTGTACCAGAGCGAGGAATGCTCGACCGAGGGGGACTTCGTCACCTACCCGGGTGGCGGCACGTTCGTGCCGGACGCGCCGTTCCTGGTCCGCGGGATCCAGATCTGGGAGTGACGACCGGAGACCCGGGCCCGCACCGCCGTCCGCTCCAGGGGGAGAGCCGGCTCGCGGCGGCGGCCGGACCCGACCGGGGCCGCTCCCCCGACAGCGGCCCCACCCCGTGGGCGCGCCCCAGCAGCGGGGCGCGCCCACGGGCTTCCCACGAGTTCAGGGAGGTTCAAGACCCAGCCGCGGGCGGGGTGAGGCGTCCGCTGGCCTGCGAGCGGCTCCGAGGGCGGCGCAGGCGGCTCCGGCGGCCGGGGGACGTCGATCCATCGCGGGAGGCGCTCAGAGCGGCTGTCGCGGCCGGTTCAGCGACCACCCGTGCGAGCGCCTACGGCGGCTGTCCCGGCCGGTCCGGCGATCAACCACACCCGCCGCCCGCACCGGACCACGCGGCAGCCACCTAAGCCAGTCCAACGACCACGACACCCGCCACCCCGGCAAGCACCCACGACGACCGCCACACCAGCCCGACGGCGGCGGGCATCCCCAGAACGACCCGGGCACCAACCGAGAGGGCCGACAGCCATCCCCGCGGTGCGTTTACCGAGGTGAGGTGACCACGGGCCGCCCGCCGCGGCCGGCAAGCAGCGGCGTGCGGACGCTCGCGGCGCTGCCTGCCCGGCCGCGGTTGGTGCGGGCGAGCGTGGTCGGGCTGGACACAGCAAGAGCCTTCTGATCGCCAGATTACAGGTTCCCGGCTCGCCGGGAAGCCCGTTCGGTCACCCTCAGCACCGCACCCGACACAGAGGAGGTCTGCACCACCCTCATCCGCACGGCCATCGACCCGGGTCGCGACGGCGCTTCCACCGAACTTCCGAATTACGTCGAACGAGACCTGAAACGATTCGCCGGTGTCGAACGATCGAGAGGATGGCGACGACTAAGCTGCCAGTGCCGGGTTACCGGCAGCAGCCGTCGGCGCGGGCCCTCGTAGCTCAGCTGGATAGAGCAAGAGCCTTCTAATCTCTAGGTCGCAGGTTCGAGTCCTGCCGGGGGCGCCACCAGGGAAGACGTCGTGCGCGACTGCGCACGGCGCACCCTGGCCACATGCCCGGCCCCACCTCGGGGCCCGGCCCCGGCACCGTCGGCGTACTCCCACTGTGGACGGTGGCGAACCGCCGCACGAGTCCGTAAGTCGCACCGTGCGAGCGGCCAGGTGGCCCAACGGCACCGACCGAGCTCGTCCCGAGACAACCTTGTTACCTGCGGGGCGAAGCCGCGGTTTTGCGCTTCCCCGCAACCGAACCGTCACACCCAGCGATCACACCCCCGGGTACGGCCGGCCCTCACGACAACCACCCGATCGAGCGAACCCTCACCAGCGCGAAGGAGGCGGCACCACCGTGCACAACGAAGAGACCGGCGGCCGACATCGACGACGGCGAACCAACCGCGTAACGCGCACCGCTCTGGACGAAGCCCGGCGCGCGGGCCTCGTCCGGCGGCACCTGACCAAGCTGCGGTACCTGACCGAGCGCACCGAGCGTGCTCCCACACCGGAGGCCCGCGGACCGGCCGCGGATGGACCGGCCTCCACATCGGACGCCGCTTGACCCGCGGAGATCGCGCGGCTCGACTCGCGCTCGACCGTGCAGGTCCCAGGCTCCGCCTGATGTCCCGCGCCGACCACGGAGGTCCCGCTTTACCCCTACCGGCGCGCCAACCCGGAGGTCCTGCTCCACCCGGCTCGCCCGCCAACCACGGAGGTCCCGCCTACCCCTACCAGCGCGCCAACGCGGAGGTCCTGCTCCACCCGGCTCGCCCGCCAACCAAGGCACCCCCACGCTCTGCCCGGTAGGGCCCGCTCAGTCCAGGTAGAACTCCCGCAGCGCGGCGGTCAGGACGTCCGGCGCGACCGCGTGCTCCTGGTCGGGCAGCGTGCGGCGCCGCGCGTTCGGCAGGGCGTCGGCCAAAGCCTGGGCCGCGTGACCGAACGAAGCCGGGCTCGCGCCGCCGTCGAGGACCAGGACCGGCTGGTCGAGTGCGGCCCAGCGGCCTTCGGGCAGGGAGCCGTCGCCCAGGAGGATGCTGTCGTACACCAGCGTGGGCGCGACGCCCAGGAATCCCGGCCACAGCGGCGAAGCCTTCATCTCGGCGATCCGCTCCGGCGGTGCGCCGAAGGACTCCGCCAGGTACAGCTCGACCGCGTCGGCGCGGCGGTCGTCCTCGATCAGGGCGGTCAGCTTCGGCAGGAACGCCGGGGATGGCCGGGGGCGGGTGTCGTCGGTGATGAACGGCGGCTCGTAGGTGGCCACCTTCGTCACTCCGCTGCCGGAGCGGGCGGCGGCGTCCAGGGCGAGGACCGTGCCGGCCGACATGCCGAAGAGGTGGGCCTCGCCACCGGCGTCGGCGATCAGGGCGGCCAGGTCCTCCAGCTCGCGCTCCACCGCGTACGGCGGGGTGTCGGTGCTGCCGCCGCGGCCGCGGCGGTCGTAGTGGTACACCGTGAAGTCTTCGCCGAGCAGGTCGGCCAGCTCCTGCGTGCGCGGGTCGAACGCGCGGTACTGGAACGTGCCGCCGACCAGCACCAGCGGTGGGCCGGAGCCGACCTTGTCGAACTCGATGACGGTGCCGTCGGCCGACGTTGCGTTTCCCACCGGAACTCCCCTCGCGCTTTCGTGGCTATACCTCGAAATTAGCGCACCACCGGTGCGGGTGGCGCACAGCGCGCACTCCGGAAGATGTGCGCCGGCGGGCGGGAACGGCAGCATCGGGGCGTGCCGGCCGGTGCCGGCGTGCGCCGGATCCGGTACCGCACAAAACGAGAGGCTCCGCGATGGAGAGAACGAAGTTCCAGCTCGACGAGTCGCAGATTCCGAGCACCTGGTACAACATTGCCGCCGACCTGCCGGGCGCCCCGCTGGCGCCCGCGCTCAACCCGGCGACCGGGGCCCCGCTGACTCGCGACGAGATGGGCGCGACGATGCCGGAGCCCATCATCGACCAGGAGCTGAGCACCGAGCGGGACATCGAGATCCCCGAACCCGTGCGCCAGCTCTACGCCCAGTGGCGGCCCAGCCCGCTCTACCGCGCGCGGCGGCTCGAGCAGGCCCTCGGCACCCCGGCCAAGATCTACTACAAGTACGAGGGCGTCGCGCCGTCCGGGAGCCACAAGCCGAACACCGGGATCCCGCAGGCGTACTACAACAAGCAGGCCGGCAAGACCGGGCTGATCACCGAGACCGGCGCCGGGCAGTGGGGCAGCGCGACGGCGCTGTCGGCCGCGCTCTTCGGTCTGACCGCCAAGGTGTTCATGGTCAAGGTGAGCTTCCAGCAGAAGCCCTACCGCCGGGCGCTGATGGAGTCCTACGGCGCGGAGTGCGTCCCCAGCCCCAGCCCGGAAACCGCGGTGGGCCGGGCGATCCTGGCCAAGACCCCCGACTCCCCCGGCAGCCTCGGCATCGCCACCTCGGAGGCGCTGGAGACGGCGGCCACCGACCCGTCGCTGGGCTACGTGCTCGGCAGCGCCGCGAACCACGTGCTGCTGCACCAGACCGTCATCGGGCAGGAAGCCCTGTTGCAGATGGAACTGGCCGGGGACTACCCGGACGTCATCGTCGGCTGTTCCGGCGGTGGCAGCAACCTGGCGGGACTGACCTTCCCGTTCATCGGCGCGCAGCTGCGCGGCGGCCCCGCGGTGCGGGTGCTGGCCGTCGAGCCGGCCGCCTGCCCCACGCTGACCCGCGGGTCCATCGCCTACGACTACGCCGACACCGGCCGCCTCGGGCCGCTGTTCCGGATGCACACCCTCGGCCACGAGTTCATGCCGCCGCCCGTGCACGCCGGCGGCCTGCGCGCGCACGGCATCGGCCCGCTGGTCAGCCGCGCGGTCGAGGACAAGCTGATCGAGCCGATCGCCGTCGGGCAGACCGGGTGCTTCGAAGCGGGCGTGCAGTTCGCCCGCACCGAAGGGATCCTGCCGGCGCCGGAGTCGACCCACGCGATCCGCGGCGCGATCGACGAAGCCCTGAAGTGCAAGGCCGAGGGCGTCGGCAAGACCATCCTCTTCGGACTGTCCGGGCACGGGCACTTCGACCTCGTCGCCTACGACAAGTACTTCGCCGGCACGCTGGAAGACGACATCGTCAACGAGGAGGCACTCGACCTCGCGGCCGCGACGATCCCGAAGCTGGGCGGAGCCATCTCGTGAGGGTGGCGGTCGTCGACGCGGACGGCATCGCGGCGCACCTGCCCGCGGCGCTGGCCGGGCACGGGCTGGAGACGGTGCGCGTCCGGTCCGAGGCACCGGACGTGCACCTGCGCGGGTCCGTGGAGGCCGACGTCCGGCACCGGGGTGACGTCGGCGAGACCGCGGAAGCGTTGCGGCGCCTGGACGTCGGGTTCGTCCTGGCCGGGACCGAGTCCGGGGTGCTGCTCGCCGACGAGCTGTCGGCGGCGCTCGGCACCCCGGGCAACGGGATGATCCGGCCGCGGGCGCGGCGCGACAAGTACGAGATGGTGACCGCGGTGCGCGAGGCGGGGCTGGCCACGGCCGCGTCGTTCTCGTCGCCGTCCGCGGACGAGGTCGTCGCCTGGGCGGAAGCGCTGAGCAGCTGGCCGATCGTGCTGAAGCCGCTGGCCAGTGCCGGCACCGACAACGTCCGGATCTGCGGGTCGGCCGGCGAGGTGCGCGAGGGGCACGACGCGATCATGGCCGGCACCACCCGGTACGGGTCGCGCAACGAAACCGTGCTGGCGCAGGAATACCTGCACGGGGACGAGTACTTCGTCAACACGGTCAGCCGGGACGGCGTGCACCACGTCGTCGAGGTGTGGCGCTACCACAAGCGGGCCCTCGACGGCGGCCACTGGATGTACGACTACGAACAGCCGGTGCCGCTCGAGGAGCCGCGCGTGGCGGAGCTGGCCGGCTACACGCTGGACGTGCTGGACGCGCTCGAGATCCGCAACGGCGCCGGGCACACCGAGGTGATGCTCACCCCGGCCGGGCCGGTGCTGGTCGAGTCCGGGGCGCGGATGGGCGGGTCGCACCAGCCGGCGGTGATCTCGCGGTGCATCGGCACCAACCAGGTCGAGTGCCTGGCGCTGGCCGTGGCCCGGCCCGAAGAGGTCACGCAGCGGCGGCTGCCGACGTACCGGCCGCGGTCGTTCCTGCGCTACGTCACGCTGATCAGCCCGAGCGACGGCGTGGTGCCGGACGAGGCCGGGTTCGCGGCGGTGCGCGCGCTGCCGTCGTTCGTCGACCTGGTGCTGACCACCCCGGCCGGCGGGCCGGTGCGGCGGACGGTCGACCTCGCCACGTCGGTGGGCTACGTCTACCTCGAGGCGGACGACCCGGAGCAGGTGGAGTCGGACTACAAGCAGCTGCGCGAGTACGAACTGAACGGGCTCTACACAGGTGAGGCGGTGACCAGGTGACCAAGGCGATCACGGAACTCAGCGAGCTGGCGGACATCCCGGAAGAGTGGGTGCACGTCGCGAAGCGCATCTACCCGGGCGAAGACCTGCGGCTGCCGGGCGCGTACCTGAAGTGGTACGACGTCCGCGAAGAGGGCGAAGAGGCCACGCCGGCGATCAGCGAGCAGGCGCGCCAGTACCTGCGCGATCAGGCGGAGTCGGGCGAGCTGCAGTTCGAGAACGAGCTCGGCTACGCGCAGCTGCACCACGACGGCGGGTACTACCTGATCGTCGGCCTGTGGCGCAAGGACGAGCTGTGGACGGGAATCTTCTTCCTCGACGGCGACGAGTTCAAGCGCTACCCGGCCAAGCCGGGAGCGTTCCGGGCAACGCAGAACGTGGTCGAGCTGGACACGACGGCCCACGAGCGCCGCGCTTGGGCCCGTTTCCTGCGCACAGACCGCGGCGAAGCAGCCAAGCGCGCGTACATCGAGGACTACTGCACGGGCGTGGTCGGGGTGCCGTGACCCGGCGCATGTGAAAGCAGGCCCGCTCCCAGCCGGGGGCGGGCCCGCTTTCGCTTGTGCAGCAGAGAAGTTCGGCGATGTACGCGCATGCGAAAGCCCCGGTGCGGCGCACCGGGGCCGTCACCCACCAAACCCTACGAGTCCGCCGGTCGCGTGCGGACCTTGATGTCCGCCACCTTCGCCTGGCTGAACTCGATCGCCGCCGTCGTGTTCTCCGCGACGACCGCCACGTGGCCGAGCCCGTCCCACGACCCGTCCAGCGATCGCACCACGTCGCCAGGGGCCGCTCCGCCCAGGTCGATCGCCAGCGTTGCCGGGTCGGCCTCGACCCCGTCCACTCCCGCTATCTCCAGGATCTCGCCCGGCTCCGCCACCGCCAGCCAGCTCGCGGCCGCGCCCGAGGCCGGTGGGGCCACCGGTAACGGCGCCACCTCGCCGTGCGGCCACTTCATCGTCAGCTCGTGCATGTCGACGCCGTGGACCGCGAACACCATCTCGTTGATCAGCGCGCCGCCGATGCGGTTCTGGGACTCGATCACCACCGGGCCGCGGGGGCTGAACTTGAACTCCGTGTGGCTCGGGCCGTCCGAATACCCCAGCGCGTCCAGGAACGCCGGGATCATCCGGGCCACCGAAGCCACCTCCGCCTCGGACAGCCGCGCCGGGACCGCGTGGCCCGCGTGAACGACCGTCCCCGGGAGCGTCACCGCCTCGGTGATCGCCAGGACCTGGTGCGAACCCGCGAACGAGAACGCCTCCGCGCTGTACAGCGTCCCGTCGATGTACTCCTCCATCACGTACTCGTCGAGGTCGTACTGGCCCAGGAACGGGTGATCGGACACGTCTCGCTCCGACGAGATGGCCGAAAACACCGCGTCGACCTCGTCCGCGCCGTCCACGCGGTGGACGCCGAAGCTCGCCGTGCCCGCTCCCGGCTTCACGATGAACGGGTAGCCGTAGCGCGCGCCGAACGCCGTCAGGCTCTCGCGCCCCCGCAGCACCGAAGCGCCGATCGCCGGGACGTCCGGGTGGGCCACCTCGGCCAGCCGGCGGCGCATCACGTACTTGTCGGTGAACCGGTGGCTCACCTCGTACGACGGGCCGCCGAGGCCGAGCAGGTCGCGCACGCGGCCGGCCGGGTCGAGGCCCGGCTCGGTCAGCGACACGACCGTCGTGAACCCCCACGCGCGGTGCGCCGCCTCGACGAGCGGGCGGAACGTGTCCCAGTCCGTGTAGTCCGCCAGGAGCGCGCCCACCACCAGCGGGCCGTACTCCGGCTTGAACTCGTCCGGGTTCTGGACGTACACCACCTCCAAGCCGGCCGCCTTCGCCGCGTGGAAGTGCTTGGGGTTGCCGCCGATGAGCAGGATGCGTGGCGCCATTTCGCTGGTCACTCCTGGGAAAGTCGGACCGGTTCGGGTTCGGGCTCGACGTGCGGGGACACCGGCCGCTCGGCGCGGACCGACGGCAGGCACAGGCACAGCGCGCCGCCGAGGACGCAGGCGATGCCCGACAGCGCGACCACCTGGGACCCGCTGAAGTGCTCCAGCAGCAGGCCGCCGAGCGCGGCGCCGGTCGGTGAGGACGCGACGATCACCGAGCGCCGGGCGCCGAACACCGCGCCGTACTGCTCGGCCGTGACCGCGTTCTGGATGACGCTGATCTCGGTGGACGCGTACGGCGCCCACACGAACCCGCCGACGAACATGATCACCAGCGCCAGCGGCAGCGCGTGCACGAAGACCAGCGGCAGCAGGATCAGTCCCCACACCGTGGCGCCGACCGCGTTGACCACCGCCGGGCGGAACCGGGCCAGCCGCGGCACCATCACCAGGCCGAGCAGCGCGCCGACGCCCATCGCCGACCACATCGCGCCGTATCCCGCGCCGCCGGCGCCGAGGTTCTGCTCGGAGAACACCGGGATCGCGGTCAGCAGCGGGCCGTAGGACAGGAAGTAGATGACGGTCAGGATCATCATGGCGCGGACCACCGGCACGGTGATCAGCGGGCCGAACCCGGCGACGAAGCTGTTCTTCTTCGGCGAAGGCGAAGAAGACGGAGGTGGTGCCACAGCCGGGTTCGCCCGCACGCCGAGCACCATCGCCGTCGCGACCAGGCACATGATCGCCGGGATGAACAGCGACCAGATCCCGATGAAGCCCGCCAGCGAGCCGCCGAGGACCGGGCCGACGAGGTAGGGGAACTGGTCCCCGATGGTGAGGACGCCGTTGGCCACCTGCAGTTCGCGGCGCGGGATGAGCAGCGGCGTGATGACGCGGGTGCCGACCTTGGCCAGCGGGTTCGTGACGCCCATGACCAGGCACAGCCCCAGCACCACCGGGATGCTGAACGTGCCGACGACCGACAGCAGCGCGATCCCGCCGATCGCGATGCCGCGGATGGCGAACCCGATCGCGGTCAGCTTCACCGGCGACCAGCGGTCGAACCACGCGCCGAGCAGGGGCCCCGAGACGATCTCCGGGAAGCGGCGGAAGAGCACCGCGAGCCCGGCGAGCCCCGGGGAGCCGGTTTCCACCAGCACGATCCAGATGAGGGCGACGGAGGCGAACTCGTCGGCGGTCTCCGAGAGCAGGCTGCTCACCGTGAGCCTGCCCAGGCCCGGGAACCGGCCCAGCACCGACCGCTGCCACCGGCTCCGGACGAAACCGGGCGCCAGATCCACCATCACTGCCCCCTCTTTCCGGGTCGCCCCGCAGCCGCGGTCCACCGTCCTCCTGCAGGACGGCGAACCGCATCTCCCGCTGTGCTCGGACCGGTTACGCGGCCTTGAGCCCGGACTGGCCGGTCTCGTCGGCCGCCTCGGCGACGAGCGAGCCGCCCGCCGTCTCGTAGCGGCTCGCGAACAGCGCCGGGTGCGCCGAGCGGATGCCCTCGACCACGAGCTCGTACGGGAAGTCGTCGAAGTCGCCGTAGTCGTGGAGGAACTCCATGTACCGGCGGCCCTTGCTGTCGTACGGGTGCGACATGCTGTCGGCCGTGCCGTCGAACTCGAGCGGCGTGATGCCGTAGAGCCGGCACAGCAGCTTGGTGAACACCGGCGTCGCGCGGACCCACTTGCCGTCCAGGTACACCGAGTTCAGCGCGTGGAAGCGGAACACGTCGCCGCCGACCAGCTCGCGCAGCCGCGGCGACGCGAGGTGGTTGCGGACGTCGGTGAGCGCGATCCGGCTCGGCACGCCCGCCGCGCGGCACACGGCCGCGTACACGATGGACTTGTGCACGCAGAACCCGCGGCCGCGGCTGATGATCGAGCTGGCCTTGAGGCCCTCGCGGCTCAGCGCCGCGCCGTACACCTCGTAGTGCAGCTTGTCGCGGACCGCGTAGTAGAGCGCGACCGCCTTGTCGGTCGGGGTCTGCTCGGTGCCGTCGAGCGCCTGCCCGACGAACTCACTCACGACCGGGTGGTCGTAGTCGAGGAACGGGGTGACCCCGAGCAGGTCTTGCGGAGGCGTCTCGGCCGCCATTTCGTCCTTCTTCCGGTTCCGGCGCCTTCTCAGCGCACTCCGAGCATTCTGGCGACCTTGTCCCGCTGGACCTCCGACGTGCCGGAGTAGATCGTGCCGCCGGTGGCGTCGCGCAGTTCCTTCTCGATCCCGAACTCGCTGAGGTAGCCCCGGCCGCCGAAGATCTGCACGGCGTTGGTGGCGGACCGGACGTTGGCCTCGCTCGCGAGCACCTTCGCCATGGCCACGTCCACCATCACGTCCTCGCCGGCTTCGAACCGCCGCGCGGTGTCGTAGAACCAGTTGCGGGTGGTCTCCAGGTCGATCTTCATCTCCACGATCTTTTCCGCGATCAGCTGGCAGGACGCGATCGGCGCCCCGAACTGCTTGCGGGTCTTCGCGTAGTCGACGCTCTGTTGCAGGCGGTGCTCCATCGCGCCCAGGCTGATCGCGAAGGACAGCAGCACTTCCCACTTCATCACGTAGTCGAGCAGCAGGAAGCCCTTGCCCCGGCGGCCGACCATGTTCGCCGCGGGCACCACGCAGTCGGTGAACGTCAGGTTCCCCAGTGGCGACGTGCGCAGGCCCATCTTGTCGATCGCGGGGCCGGCTTCGAAGCCCGGCGTGCCCTTCTCGACGGCGAACACGCTGATGCCGAGCGGGCCGGTGCCCGGCGACGTCCGGGCGTAGACCAGGACGACGTCGGCGACCGGGCCGTTGGTGATGAAGAACTTCCGGCCGTTGATGACGTAGTCGTCGCCCCGGCGCTCGGCCGTGGTCTGCATGGCGGCCGCGTCGGACCCGCCCTGCGGCTCGGTGATCGCGTGGGCGCAGACCACCGAGCCGTCGCAGACCTTCGGCAGCAGCCGGTGCTTCAGCTCCTCGGTGCCGAACCGGTGGACCGGCACGCCGGTGCTGACGAGCTGCGTCGAGATCGAGAAGTTGAGCCCGCCGTCGCGGCAGTGGCGGCCGAGGCCCTCCAGCACGTGCATGGTGGTCGGCAGGTCGTGCCCGCCGCCGCCGTACTCGGTGCCGAACGGCAGGCCGAACAGGCCCGTCGCGCCGATCTCCGGCCACAGCTCGCCGGCGAACTCGGCTTCGCGGTCGCGCCGGAGGTGATCGGCGCCCCAGGCCTGGAAGACCTCGGTGTAGCCGTCCCGCAGCTCCTGCTGCTTGTCGGTCCACTGCTGCATCGGGGGAGCTCCGGCTCAGTAGTTGGAAAATTCGTCGTCGAGGTTGTGCGACTCGTCGCCGATGAGGGCCGGCGTGAACATGCAGACCAGCACCATGTCCTCGTGCGGCGACGCGATCAGGTGGTGCGGGTCGTGCTTGTCGAGGGCGTAGATCGTGCCGACCTCGATGACGTGCTCGTCACCCGCGGAGTCGATGACCTTGCCGCTGCCGGCGATGCAGTAGCACGCCTCGAGGTGGTTCTTGTACTCCAGCGCGGAGTCGGTGCCGGCCCGGACGATCGTGTGGGTGACGGTGTAGCCCATGCCGTCCCGCAGCGTCAGGAAGCGGTGGCTCAGGCCGTTGCCCCACTCGACGCCTTCGACTTCCGAAAGTTTGCGGATGATCACTTTGTCAGGCCGCCTTTCCCAGGTAGTCCACATCGGACGAGCCCGCCGCCGAGTGCAGCTCGGCGAACCGGGAGATCGAGGTGATGGAGGTGAAGTCCTGCTCGACGATCTCGACCTCCTCCATCGGGATCTCGAACGTGGCCTCCAGCCAGGTGACCACGCGCAGCAGGCCCAGGCTGTCGATCACGCCGTTGGCGCGCAGGTCGTAGTCGTCCTCCAGCTCCTCCGGGCCGACGCCGGGGAGGAACTCGTCGAGGACGTACTGCTTGATCTGCTCGGAATAGCTCATGTCAGCTCCCGTTCAACAGGTCTCGGATGACGGCTTTGCGGTCGGTCTTGCCCGTCGACGTCGTCGGCAGCGGGTCGTCGACGACGCGGATCGTGGTGGGCAGCGCGGCCCGCGCCAGCCGCGCGCGGCAGAACTGCCGCAGCGCGAGCACGCCGAGCGGCTCGGTCGTGTCGCGGCGGACGACCGCGTGGATGACGAGGCCCGCCACGTCGTCGGGCACCGCCACCACGGCCGCGCCGGCGATCCGCTCGTGGCCGAGCAGGACCTGCTCGATCTCCTCGAGGTTCACCCGCACCCCGCGGACCTTCACCTGGGAGTCGGTGCGCCCGACGAGGGTGAACACGCCGTCGGCGTCGCGCTCGACGAGGTCACCGGAGCGGAAGTAGACGCGCCCGTTGTCCCGTTCGACGAACTTGCCCGCCCCGCCGCCGACCGCGTAGCCGGCGGTCTGGAACGGCGTCGACACGAGCAGCTCGCCGGTGGCCGGGCCGTCGACGACCTCGCCCGCGGCGTCCAGCACGAGCGCGTCGACGCCGGGCAGCGGGCGGCCGATCGGCAGCGGGCCCTCGCCCTCGAAGCCGCTGATCTCGTAGATGAAGCTGTCGTTGGTTTCGGTGGCGCCGTAGATGTTGTGGAAGCGCGCGCGGGGGAACAGCCGGGGCAGCTCGGGCAGCAGCTTCGCGGGCATCTTGTCGCCGGTGACGATCACGTGCTTCACCGTCTCGAACGGCCGCCCGTCGTGGGCGTCGGCGAGCAGCCGGTAGAGCATCGGGACCGACTGCACGACCTCGACGGACTCGGTGCGGATCACCTCGGCGAGGTGCTTGCCGTTGGTCGCCTTGTCCGGCTCGACCAGCACCGTCGTGCCGCCGGCCTTGAACGTGGCGCGGATGTCGAGCAGGCACAGGTCGAAGTTGAACGGCGCGTAGTTCAGCACCACGGTGCCGGGCCGCAGCCGGAACTTCGTGACCGCCCACTCGGTGAAGCGCTCGACGGCCTGGAAGCTCAGCGGCACCACCTTGGGCAGGCCGGTGGACCCGGAGGTCGTGAAGATGAACGAGGTGGCGTCCGGGCTGACGTCGGGGCCGGTGATGCCGTCCAGGCCGGCCAGGTCGCCGTCCGGCGGGACCGCGGTGGTGTCGATCTTGTGGATCCGCCGGCCGCCGACGCCCGCGCCGGGTTCGGCGGTCAGGACGTCGGTGCACTCGGCCTTTTCCAGCAGCTCTTCCAGCGCCGTCGCGCCGAGTTCGGTGGAGGGCAGCATGAACGGGCGGCGCGCCAGCAGGCAGGCCACGATGAGCGCGACCGTGCGCGGGGTCTTCGCGGCGTGCACCGCGACACGGGCCTCGGCCGGCAGCTGCAGTGCGGACAGGCCCTCGTAGGCCGACATGGTCATGGCGGCGAGATCGGCGTAGGACACCCGGACGTCGCCCAGCACCAGTGCGGTCGACTCCGGCCGGGTGCGGGCGAAGTCGGCCAGGCAGCCGAGCAGCGAACGCGAGTACGGCACAATGTCTCCAACCCCGGCCGGGCGCGGCGACCACCGTCGCGCGCCGACCAGTCACCCCAGCTCCCCCACGGGGAGTCCACTTCGGACTCCGGCGGGGCCCGGGCCGGGCTCCGCGTGGACTCCACCGTAGCTTCGAGCCGGAGTGACTGGCTTCTCGCGCAGTGCGGCTCCGATCAGTCCGCCGGAGTCCCCTGTGGACGGTCCGACCAGGACTCCCACCGCCACAGCCGCCCGGTGCCCCGGGTCGCCTGGACCCCGTTCTCCGACATCTCGAACTTCCCGAAGTCGAGCAGGTACAGCGCGTCGTCGCCGGGGGCGAACCCGACGTCGATGGGCCGCGCCAGCGCGGGGGCGCCGGGCAGCTCGCGCAGCGACCAGTCCGCCGGGTCGACGACCACGAGGCTCCGGCCGACGGGCGGGCCGCCGGCGGGCAGGCACATCGGGGCCTCGTCGCCGAAGAGCGTCACGACGAGCCGGCCGGCCAGCGCACCGGCTCCTTCGGGCACCACGGCGAAGCGGGTGGCCGAGACGTGCGGCTCGAACTCCAGCAGCGCCCGCTCGGGCGGGGGCAGCTCGTCGTGGTCGGCCAGCACGAACTCGGGGTGCGAGCCGCGTTCGGGTGCGAAGGCGGGGTCGGTCACCGGGCGGTCGCCGACGTAGTCCGGCCAGCCGTACCAGCCGCCTTGGCGCACGTCGAAGAGCAGGTCCGGGGCGTTGCCGAT
This sequence comes from Amycolatopsis sp. cmx-4-37, assembly GCA_049998055.1. Taxonomy (GTDB): domain Bacteria; phylum Actinomycetota; class Actinomycetes; order Mycobacteriales; family Pseudonocardiaceae; genus Amycolatopsis. Next base: position 123,909 of record JAEBEK010000028.1, read on the forward strand.
CGGACGGCTGCCCCGGTCGTCGGCGCCCTGGTCGAGCGCGATCAGCCGGCCGTCGGGCAGGAAGCCGAGGCCGAACGCGTTGCGCAGCCCCCAGGCCACCAGCTCCAGGCCGGAGCCGTCCAGTTCGCACCGCAGCACGGCGGCGGTGCACGGCAGCTGCGCCGCGATCTTCTGCCCCGCAGTGGTCTGCGTGCCGAAGGGGACGAACGCGCCGGTGCCGATCGTCGCGCCGGGCTCGTCGGAGAACGGGTCCCGGGTCGTCGCGTCGAACCCGGTCAGCTTGATGTCCAGGCCGGGCAGGTCGAACGCGTGCGGCAGCCGGCGCAGCCAGCCGAGCTCGTAGGCGTCCAGGCCGATCACGCCCAGGTTCGACATCGCGCCCTGGCTGAAGTAGAGCTTCCGGTCGGCGCCGACCACGGCCATGTTCGTGTGGTAGTTGCCGGGGCCGGGCATGCCGTCGACGACGACGTGCTTGTGGCCGTCCGCGCTGACGCGGGTGATCCGGCCGGCCCCGCCTTCGGAGACGAACAGCTCACCCTCGAACCAGCACAGGCCGGTCACCGGTGCGGCCAGCTCGTCGGCGATCAGCGTGCGGTCGCCGCCGTCGAGCCGCCAGACCTTCCCGCCGGGCGCCGCGCCGCCGAAGGCGAGGCCGGACTCGGCGACGAAGATACCGCCGGCGTCGTCGAACGCGAGGCTGGTGGGGAACTCCAGGCCGGTGGCGACTTCCACCGCCTCGGGGTGTGTCGGGTTCAGGGGCACGGCGAAACCTCCCGGCTGGTCGACCGCCGGCTGAGCAGCAGGACTCAGCCGCTTCCGTTCGGCGACGCTAGCCGGGAGGTGCCGGGCCCACGTCTTTTCACGTGCGCTGGTGGTCCGCCTCCGCAAGCCGGACGGCGTCCTCGCGGAACGCGCCCGTCAGCTTGGCCCGCTGGCCGACGTCGGAGTACTCCTTCTTCGGCCCCTTGGTCCGGCGCAGCACGGTGATCGAGTTCTGCCGCACCTTCTGGCTTTCCAGCAGGCTGAGCACCTCGAACTCGCCGGGCCGGATCCGCTGGGTGTCGGCGATGTACTCCAGGATGGCCTCCCCCTCGGGGTAGGTCCGCAGGTAGTGCATCGCCAGGATGCCGCCGTCCGGGTTGATCAGGTCGAGGCAGTTCTCGAAGAAGTACAGGCAGTCCCACGCGTCGACCCAGGCGAAGTCGATCGGCAGGAAGTCGGCCGGCAGCGCGTCGCGGCACTGCCGCATCTTCGCGTTGACGACGGTGACCCGCCCGCCCAGGCCCAGCTCGGTGAGCAGGTCCTGGCACTTGCCCGCCGAGGAGTACTCGTCGGACAGGTCGTCCACCGCGATGAACCGCGACCGGCGCGGCTCGCGGTAGTAGCCGGGGATCAGCAGCGCCGGCTCGGTGGTGATCCAGTCCTCGTCGAACTCGCGGCCGCGGTCGAGGTACGGCGCGTTCTTGCCGACGAGCGCCTTCGCCTCGGCCTCGACCAGGTCGTCCACTTCGGCCAGTGCCTTCGCGATGAACGGCGTCGTGTAGCCCATCCCGACCTCGAGCACGCGCTCGGGCCGGACCAGGTGGACCAGGTGCGACAGCAGCGGGGCGATCACCTCGGTGCCCATGCCGGGCACCCGCAGCCGCTCGGCCGCTTCCCGGAAGTCCGGGAGCGAGCTGCCGTTGCTGAACCCCGCGCTCACGACGCCTCTCCCCGGCCCCGCTGCAGTTCGACGGCTTCGTAGAGCGCCTTGATGTTGCCGGAGCCGAACGAGCGCGAGCCGAGCCGCTCGATCACCTCGAGGAACAGGGTGTTGCGCGGGTGCACCGAGCGGGTGAAGATCTGCAGCAGCTGCCCGTCGTGGTCCTCGTCGACGAGGATGTTCAGCGCCTGCACCTCGTCCACGGAGTACCGCGACAGCTCGACCCGCTCGCGCAGCAGCTGGTAGTAGGTGTCCGGGGTGTCGAGGAACCCGACGCCGCGGGCGCCCAGCGCGCTCACCGTCTCGGTGATGCTGGCGGCGGTGAAGGCGATGTGCTGCACGCCGGGCCCGCCGTGGTCCTTGAGGAACTCGTCGATGTGTCCGGAGGCCTGCGAAGAGTCCGGCTCGATGAGCGTGAGCGTGACCGCGCCGGACCGGCTCTGCACGACCTTGGTGACCACGGCCTGGTCGCCGACCACGATCCGGTCGTCGAAGATCAGCTCGAAGTCCAGGACGCTCCGGTAGAACCCGACGTTGTCGTCGATCCGGCCGGGCTCGACGACGACCGCGAAGTGGTCGACCGTCAGCAGTTCCGCGCCGGCTTCGCCCGGCTCGCTCGTGACGCGGCGCTGGCCGGGCAGCACCCGCTCCGCGGCGGCGCCGAGCGGCTGCACGAACGTGTGCGTGACATCGCCGAAGCCGATGATCTTCGCGGTCACCGTACCGTCCTGAGTGGACGGTGGGGCCACGGACCGCGCCCCGCGCCGGACGGCCTCTGCGTACGCGGCGGCCGCGTCCGGGACCCGCAGCGCGATGTCCGAGACGCCGTCGCCGTGGCGTTCGAGGTAGGCCGCGATCGCGTGGTCGTCCACCTGGGCTTCGGTGAGCACGAACCGGATGTCGTTGCGGACGAGCTCCACCGAGCGGGTCGCCGCGGGCCCGGCCGTCTCGGCGGCGACGGTGAACCCGTAGCCCTCCGTCAGCCACCGCGTCGCCGACCCGAGGTCGACCACCGCCACCTCGATGTGGTCGACCAGGACCTCGTCGAAGACCGAGCTGTCTGTTGACGTCATGTGTCCTTCTCCGTAGTCGTTCCGGGCTCAGTGATCACCACTCAGGGCGCGGCGTCGAGGCGGGCGGCCAGGCTGCGCGGGCGCAGGTCGGTCCAGTGGGCGCGCACGTACTCCAGGCACGCCTCCCGCCCGGCCGGCCCGTGCGCCACCGACCAGCCGGCGGGCACCGCGGCCGCCTCGGGCCAGAGGCTGTGCTGGCCCTCGGCGTTGACCAGCACGGAGAGGCTGCTCCGCGGGTCGTCGAAGGGGTTCGTCATCGGCGGTCTCCTTCCCTCGTCGGGCTCAGGCCTGCGCGTCGAGCAGGGCGTCGAGCCCGGCCGGCGTCGGCTCGTCGAACAGGTCGGTGATCGACAGGTCGGCGTCCAGCGCCGCGCGGATGCGGCTGATCAGCTTCATGGCCAGCAGCGACTGGCCGCCGAGGTCGAAGAAACTGTCCTCGATGCCGACCCGGTCCACGGCGAGCACCTCGGCGAAGATCGCGCAGAGGGTCTCCTGGCGCGGGTTGCGCGGCGCGACGTACTCCACCGCGGGGCCGGCTTCGGGTTCGGGCAGCGCCGCGCGGTCGATCTTCCCGTTGGGGGTCAGCGGGAGCGCGTCCAGCACGACGAACCACGCGGGCACCATGTAGTCCGGCAGCAGCCGGGCCGCGTGGGCCTTCAGCGACGGCAGGTCGACCTCCCCACCGCTGGGCACCAGGTAAGCGGCCAGCCGCTGGTCGCCCGCGTCGCCTTCCCGCGCGACGACGGCGACGTGCGCCAGCCCGTCGTGCTTGGCCAGCACGGCTTCGACCTCGCCCAGCGACACGCGGAACCCGCGGATCTTCACCTGGCCGGACACGCGGCCGACGAACACGAGCCGGTCGCCGGCGCCGACGGAGACGAGGTCGCCGGTGCGGTACATCCGCTCCCCCGGCTCGCCGAAGGGGTCGGCGACGAACCGGTCGGCGGTCTGGTCCGGCTTGCCGTGGTACCCGCGGGCGACGCCGCGCCCGGCCAGGTACAGCTCGCCGGTGCCGCCGGGCGCGACCGGGGCGAGGTGCTCGTCGAGGACGTAGGCGCGGACACCGGCGAGCGGGCCGCCGATCGGGATCGCGTCCCCGCCCTCGAACGGCGCGGTCATCGGCTCGTGGGTGGCGAACAGCGTGGTCTCGGTGGAGCCGTACATGCCGCGCACCACCAGGTCCGGGTTCGCTTCGAGGGCGCGGCGCACGGCGGCCGGGGCGATGACGTCGCCGCCGGTGAGCACCTCGCGCACCCCGGAAAGCGCTTCCGGCGCTTCTTCGGCCAGGACGCGGAACAAGCCGGCGGTGAGGTGCACGCCGGTGATCCGGTGCTCGGCGAGCAGCGCGCGCAACGACTCGACGTCGAGGTTCCCGGGCGGGGCCAGCACGATCTCCCCGCCGTGCAGCAGCGGGACCCACAGCTCGTAGGTGGAGACGTTGAACGCGTACGGCGCCACCATCAGCACGCGCTCGTGGCGGCCGCCCTCCCACGCCGGGTCGAGCGCCAGGCCGAGCGCGTCGCGGTGGGTGACCGCGACGCCCTTGGGCTCGCCGGTCGACCCGGACGTGTGGATCACGTACGCCAGCTGGCCGGGATCGGCGGGCCGGCTCGGGTCGGTCGCCGGCAGCGCGGCCAGTTCGGCGATCTCTTCCGCGCTGTCCAGCAGCAGGGTCGTCGCGGCCGCGGCGAGGCCGTCGCCCTTGCTTTCGGTGTCGGCCAGCAGGACCGGGGAGCCGAGGCTGTCGACGATCCACTGCTTGCGCTCCGGCGGGTACGCGTCGTGCAGCGGGACGTAGCAGCCGCCCGCCTTCAGGATCGCCAGCGTGGCCACCACCAGGTCCGCGGACCGCCGCAGCTGCACGGCGACCGGCGCGTCCGGCGTCACGCCGAGACCGATCAGCCGGTGCGCCAGCCGGTTGGCGCGCTCGTCGAGCTCGCGGTAGGTCAGGCGGACCGCACCCCCGCTCACCGCGGTGGCGTCCGGCGTGCGTTCCACCTGGACGGCAAAAACCTCCTGGAGGGAAGCGGAGACCATCACCAGCTCCAATCGCTTCGAATTGCCGGCCGTCCACAAGACGTTCCCCTGGCCGCAGACACCGCACCAGCGTCGCCCGGCCCGGTCACGGGCGGCGTCTCCCGCATTGCGCTCCGAAACCGCGCGGCGGCCGGGACCGCACTGGGTGAGATGCCGCGGCACCGGCCGCGATGCGACGGTTCGGGGGCACGGATCGACGCCTCACCTACGGCGGCCGGGCATTTCCCGTGGCATTCTCCCGAGGAGGACCTGATGACCAACGCCGATGCCCCGTCGAGGAGCGAACTGGTTCGCCGAGCATCGGAACTGGTGCCGTTGCTGAAGAAGCACGCGATCTGGACCGAGGAGAACCGGCGCCTGCACGACGACACCATCGAAGCGCTGACCTACTCCGGGCTGCTCAAGCTCCGCGTCCCGCGCCGCTACGGCGGCTACGAGGCGGACATGACGACCGTCGTCGAGGTCCTGGGCGAGCTCGCCCGCGGCGACGGCTCCACCGCGTGGGTCACCGCGGTGTGGGCGATCAGCACCTGGATGACCGGGCTGTTCCCGGACGAGGTGCAGGACGAGGTCTTCGCCGAGCCGGACGTGCGCATCAGCGGCATCCTCAGCCCGACCGCGGTCGGCGTCCCGACCGAGGGCGGCATCATCCTCAACGGCAAGTGGGGCTTCAACACCGGCTCCACGCAGAGCAAGTGGAACACCAACGCCGCCGTCATCGCCCACCCGAACGGCGAGTTCGAGCCGATCATGGTGCTCGTGCCGATCGACGAGCTGCTCGTCGTCGACGACTGGCACACCGCCGGCCTGCGCGGCACCGGCAGCGTGACCACGATCGCGAAGGACGTCTTCGTGCCGCAGGCGCGCGTGCTGCCGATGGTCCCGGTGCTGCAGGGGCAGCACCTGTCCGTCGCGAACGCGGACTCGCCGCTGTACAAGGCGCCGTTCATGCCGACCGCGTGCACCACGGTCGCCGCGGTGCCGGCCGGCCTGGCGAAGGCGGCGAAGGACGCGTTCTTCGAGCGGCTCCCCGGCCGCAAGATCACCTACACCGCCTACGAAAGCCAGAAGGACGCGCCGATCACCCACTTCCAGGTGGCCGAGGCGACCATCAAGATCGACGAGGCGGACTTCCACGTGCACCGCGCCGCGGGGATGCTCGACACCAAGAGCGTCGCCGGCGAGGAGTGGACGCTGGAGGAGCGGGCCCGGGCGCGCCTCGACATGGGCGCGGTGTGCCAGCGGGCCAAGGAGGCCGTGGACATCTTCAACACCGCCAGCGGCGGCTCGTCGGTCCACACCGACGTGCCGATCCAGCGCATCGAGCGGGACGTCCAGACGGTCAACCTGCACGCCATCATGCACCCGAACACCAACCTGGAGCTCTACGGCCGGATCGCCTGCGGCCTCGAGCCGAACACGAATTTCATCTGAGCCGCGCCCCGCACCGGTCGTGAGTGAGAAACAGGGTTAGAACACTGTTTCTCACTCACGACCGGGCTGCGGGCGACC
>JAEBEK010000029.1:0-129199 GCA_049998055.1 Amycolatopsis sp. cmx-4-37
GGTCCCTCGATGCCACCAGACCCGGTGACACCACCCCCCGGATCATGCGAGCGACTGGGGGCCTGAGTCATGCCGGGCCTGGTGACCACAGCTCCTTGATCAGGAACTACGAAGAAGGTAACGGGGGCTTCGTAGCTGCCTTTCCCCCGGCGCCTGGGGCCCTGCTGCCGACACCGACCGCGCACGACGGTTCTTCCAACGGAATCTCCGCTGCGACACGACAAGGAGGCCCCTCCCTGTTGGACAGTCTACGACTTCTGCCGACACCACGGGCCACCGACGGCACGAAAGGCTGCCCCGCACAACGCGGCTCGAAGGGCGATCTGATGCTGCCCTCAGTCGTCATCGCCGCCACCGCACCCCGCCCGACCACGAGCACACGGAAGGAGGTCAGTAATCGTGGCACCCGCTCGCGCACCACGCGCCCGTCGCGCCGCTCACGCTGAATCCACGATGGTGGATTGGGGCGAGTACGCCGCTGCCGTACACCGCTGGGAACTCATCACCGGACGTGGCGCGCCGTATCCGACCCAGCCCGGCCGACATGGACGCCCCGTTCTCGCTCCCGCGTTCGTCGAGTGGCTGATGGGCCTCCCTCCCGCCTGGGCCACAGCCGCGCACCTCGACCTGCCACGCACCGCCCAGCTGCGCGCCCTGGGCAACGGCGTCATGCCCCAACAAGCAAGCCATGCCCTGAGCCTGCTGCTCGAAGACCTTACCCATCTCCACCGCGTTCCCCGCCTCGCACCGGCCGCCGGGCGGCGGCCTCGACGACCACCGAACTCGAGACAGACCGCTGGTACAGCACCGGCGGCCCAGCCGGCCACCTCTCGCAGCCCCCGACGCCGCGAGCGATCGCCGCACTAGGCCGGCCAGATCCCACCGTCACCACCAGCTGCTTTGGTCCCGGCCACCGAACGGGCCCGAGACCGTTCACCTCGACAACCATCATGATGCGGCGCACACCGTGCCTCATCACTCCCGCGTCGCACTGGGCACCCAGCGCCCGCAGACCAGCGCCCGCCGTATCCCTCACCGGCTGTCGCCTGCCGACTGCCACCACATGACCGGCCCCCACGGGATGGAACCGCAATGACCGCCACCTCCCGCCCACCGCGCACGCGGCGTGCCCCTACGTCCCGCCCGTCCACCACGCGTCGTCCACTCGCCGCCCAGTCACTTCAGCGGTCACGCCGGCAGCGGTACGCCGGTACGCCACGCGGGCGATATCTCAGTCTCGGTGCCGGAGTGCAGAGCATGTGCGTACTCCTGCTCGCTTGCGAACGAGAGATCCCACCCTTCGACGCCGCTCTCTTACCAGATAGCACGGCAGTTCCTTCTGTCCTCCAGGCGCGGCAAAGGCGCTGCATGGCGTGCGACCTGCGCCTTCGTGCGTGGGCTCGCGTATCTCGTTCGGGTGATCGTTCTTCAGATTTCCTGAAGTTGCGTCGATCTCACTGTGGATGGTGTTGGCAGGCTGAACTCAGGGAGGTGAGGCATGGCGCTTGCCGTGGTTCGCGATCTTCACGAGATCCGGCCACCCGCGACTGCGGAAGAAATCGAGGCGTTCGAGACCGACATACTGTCCGGCTTCGTACTGGCCCGGGCCTCCGCCGGACTGGCGGACAAGACCGTCTACTGCGATATGTCGCATCTGGAACAGGTTCGCGACTGGTTCGGCAGGCCGCTGTGGGAGATGGAGGCAGCGGACGCCGACCGATACTTCGGCGACTTCCTCCGCAACGGCTCTCAGGGCCTGCGGCTGGCGCGCGCGCAGTCGCTGAGCACGTTCTTCGCGTTCCTCGAGTTGAGGTTCCGAGCCGAGCTGCATGCCCTCTGCGGGCGTGTCGTTGGCAGTCCACTGGACGACATCAACCGGCCGCGTGGCCGGAACGAGATCGGGATCCGTATCCCGCCGTGCGAAGCGGAGGTCGACGCCCTGTTCGCGGGGTGGCGCGCGGAGATGGCCACTTGTCGCAAGTACGCCACCACCGCGAGAAACTACGCAGCGGCGCGGATCATGGCCGACCTCGGCCTACGCATCAACGAGCTCTGCAAGCTCGACCTATCCGATATCCACTGGGAACTGGGCCGGTTCGGGAAGCTGCACGTCCGATTCGGCAAGGGAAGTCGTGCCAGCGGCCCACGCGAACGCATGGTGCCTCTCATCAACGGCTCCGATGCCGCGTTGCGGTGGTTCATCGAGGACGTCTGGGGACACTTCGATGACGACCACACACGCCCCGGCGCGCCACTGTTCCCGTCAGAGCGGCGTAACAGCGACGGAAGCTGCAAGCGGATCAGCCCTGGCGGGGTGCGGCTCGCGGTGGCCAAAGCCGTCGAGCGCCACCTTCCGGACTGGACCGGCCGGCTCACACCGCACGCACTACGCCACTACTGCGCATCACAGCTCTACAGAAGCGGCATGGACCTTCTCGCGGTGCAGGAGCTCTTGGGACACCGCTGGATCACCACGACCATGCGCTACGTGCACGTCTTGGCGACCCACGTCGAAGACGCCTGGATCGCCGGCCAGGAAAGGGCCGCGCGTCGGCTGGAGGGATTGTTGTCATGAAGTGGAACTTGCGGCTTGCCGCGGCGAACCGCGGTATCTGGAAGGCCAGCGAGCTCCAACGCATGCTGGCCGAGCATGGCCTGGTCATCAGTGCGGGGAAGATGTCAGGTCTGTGGTCAGGCAACCCGGCCAGCATCAAACTCACCGATCTCGACGTCTTCTGCACGGTCCTCGACTGCGGCGTCGAGGAACTGCTCCTGCCCGAACCGGTCGAGGCCGCAGCGACGGACGCATCGGCGACGTCGGCCGTGTCGGCGACAGGCACGAATTCGCCGACGCCGCGGCCGCAGTCCGGACGCTCGCTGCCGCCTCGGTGACCACCGACCACTCGCCGGTCGCGGCCGGCTGCATCCGCTGCTTGGCATGGGGTGTCCACGCACCGCGCCGCGTCTGCGGTTCCTGCATCACCTGGGGAGCACGGACCTCAGCACCCTGTCTTGGCTGCAGCCGTGACGTTCCGTTGCGCTATGGCTTCTGTCGGCTGTGTCGGCACCAGGCAGCGATCCACATCGGACAGCAGCGCATCCGTGGTCCTATACCCGAAGGTGTCGAGCTGTCCGGCTGGCAGCTGTTCTTCGCGGGCATGTCCACCACCCGAGCCGCCATCACCCCGCCAGTGGCCGATACGCCATCCTCGGAGACCGGCCACGCAGAATCGCCGGGCCAGCTTGCACTCCTGAACTGCCCCCGGGACTTCACGCGGTTCTCTGCCCGCCGGTTATCGAACCCCGCGAATCCCGCGTTGATCGCTGCACGCCGAACGGCACAGCGACGCGGTGAAGCCTACGGCTGGTCACACTGGCTCGCCGCCGAGGTCGACCGTGGCCTCGTCATCCTGTTGTCCCAGCACATCCCCGGCGACCGAATCCGATACTCCGAGATCATCCCGCTGGACTACCGAAGCGTGAACGTCTCCCGCACCGCCGAAGTGCTCGCCGAGCTCGACCTACTCCACGATGACCGGCCCGACACGCTCGACGCCTGGATCAACGGCAAGCTCAGCACCCTCGCACCCGGCATCGCCGAGGAGGTTCGAACGTGGGCGACCGCCCTGCGCACCGGGCAGCAACGGACGAAGGTTCACACCGACGGCACCGTCCGCAACTACCTCCGTGACGTATACCCACACCTCGTGGCATGGTCCGCCGACCGCAACCACCTGCGGGAAATCACCGCCGACGACATCCGCGCCCGGTTGCCCGAGCTGGCCGGCCTCGAGCGCAAGCGCGCTCTGGTCGCCCTACGCTCTCTCTTCGGCTTCGCCCACCGCAACCGCATCACCTTCACCAACCCAACGGTGGGGATCAAACCCGGAATCGACGGTGCCAGGCTTCCACGCCGCATTCCCGACCAGCAGCTGCAGCGCATCGCCTGCGCGAGCATGACCCCGATGCGACGCCTGCTCGTGGCGCTCACCGCGATTCACGCGGCCCGACCGATGCACCTGCACAAAATTCTGCTCGATGACGTCGACCTCCCCAACCGGCGCCTCACCATCGGCGGCCACACCCGCTACCTCGATGACCTCACCCATCAACTGCTCGTCGACTACCTCCGCCACCGCCAGTCCCGTTGGCCCAGGACCAGCAACCCCCATCTGCTGCTCACCGAACGGCGCGGTCACGACCTCGCGCCACCCAGTACCTACTGGCTCAACAACGAGTTCCGCGCTATCGGCGCCACGGCAACCCAACTCCGCATGGACCGCCAGCTCGAAGAGGCTCTCACTCGCGGTCCCGATCCGCTGCACCTCGCCGCAGTGTTCGGTATCGCCGAGAACACCGCGGTGCGCTACGCCCGCGCGGCCCGCCAGCTCCTCGAGACCAGTCTCGAAGTCGACAGCTAACTCACGCCCAAACCCCGTCGATACCCACGAAATACGTGGAGTTCACGATGAAGGCACTTCAGAAATCCCGAACTCTCGGAGGTTTTGCCGACACCGGCTGGGAGCCCAAGCAGGTCTACGCGCAGCTGGACACAGCCCGCCGAATAGGCGCGCAGGCCGGAATACCGGTCCGGACCGTGTCCAACGGCAACATCCGACTCGACACCCTGAACCCGGCCACGCGCTTCGTGACGATGCCGTTCTTCGTCAAGAACCCCGACGGAACAAAGGGAATGGCCCGCAGGCAATGTACTGGCGACTACAAGATCCGGCCCCTGAAAAAGGCGGTTCGCGAGATCCTCGGCTACCCACACCCAGCACGGGTTCCCCGCGGAGTGTTCGTCGATCAGGCCATCGGCATCTCCACCGATGAAATCCATCGCGCCAAGGACTCCGACGTCAACTACACCCGCAACATCTTCCCCCTCCTCGACCTGGCAATGTCACGTTCGGACTGCCTGGCCTACCTGCGCGAGCGCGGGCTGGGCGAGATCGTCAAAAGTTCTTGTCTGGGCTGTCCGTACTCAGGCAACTCCCGGCTGCGGTTCATCCGCGACACAGATCCACGAGGGTGGGCGGATCTGATCGAGTTCGATGCGGCCATCCGCAACGGCAGCCCTCGCGCAACCGCCGAGGGAAAACCGCTGCGAGGCGAGTTCTTCATCCACCGGTCCCTGCGTCCACTCGACCAAGTCGATCTGGACGCCACCCGCGGCCGAACCAGCGGCGAGGACGACGACCCCGACGGCTGCTCCCCGTTCTCCTGCCGGAGCGGCCGCGAAGCAACCGTGCCGGTCCGGTAGATCGGCCAGTGCTTCCCAGAGCGCCGTGCCGGGGCCTGACGGGGCCGCTGAGCTCCGTGCTGACGCCCAGTGGCCCCGTCAGGGCGGGTTGCCGCTGATCCCGGGCTCCGGCCGCGCAGGAGAACATCCCGTCCGCCGTTGAACCTGCCATGCCTCACCGCGAGGAGTTGCTGTGCACGATCTCGAACGCCTCCATCCCGCCGCAGCCGAGCCGACAGCCGCAACGCCATCGTCACCGGCGTGGTCGCGCGACCGGCTCGGAGAGCTCGGAGTGACCACCGACCTGATGACCGCTGCCCGGATGCTCGGCATCGGCCGCACCACGGCATACAAACTCGCTCGCACCGGAACCTTCCCGGTGCCGGCAGTTCGCATCGGACGCAACTACCGCGTCCCCGTCGCGCGGGTGGTCGAACTGCTCGGGCTGGACAAAGAGCCTCATGCCTGACCCTTCCCCTCTGCGCGCACCCGAGCGTCCATAGTGGGTGACCGGACGCGACACCCACGGATTGCGGGAAAGGAAAAATCCGCGATGAGGTTCACAGGCAGCACCTTCAAACGCTGCACCTGCACAAACCCCGGAACCAAGAAGCAACTCGGAACCCAATGCCCGAAGCTCAAGCGTGCCAACGGGATGTGGAGCTCCAACCACGGAACCTGGTCGTTCCAGGCCGAGCTCCCCAAACACCACGACGGAACCCGCCGCACCCGCAGGCGGCACGGATTCGCCACGCAGACCCACGCACAGGGCCAGCTGAACAAGATCGCCGACCTCATCGCACTCGGTGAACAACGCGGCGACACCGTCCTCGCCACGATCGGCGACCTCATCGACAACCGGCTCCGCACCGGCGAACCGCTTCCGGCACCCGCAGAGGTCGCCAAGCAACTCGACCAAGGCAACTCCAGCCTCGGAGACGTCCCGACCGTCGGTGAATGGCTGGACAGCTGGATCACCACACGGAAGAAGATCCGGGGAGGAACCCGGATCTCCTATCAGTCCCACATCACCAACTGGCTGAAGCCGCATCTGGGCCGCTACCGGCTCGACGCACTCACCGTCGAACACATCTCCCGCATGTTCGACGCGATCGCCGAGCGCAACGACACCATCACCGCCGCCAAGGACAGCGACGACCCCGAGGTCCGCAAGAGTGCGCACGGTCTGCGGGTCATGGGCGCGGCCACGATGCAGCGTCACCGCGCCACCCTGCGGGCCGCGCTCAATGCCGCCATCCGCGCGCAGAAGATTACTTTCAACCCGGCTTCCTACGTCGAGTTGCCCTCCGGGCGCCGCCCGAAAGCTCTGCTGTGGACACCGGACCGGGTCGAGCGGTGGCAACGCACCGGGCAGAAACCCTCGCGGGTCATGGTGTGGACACCAGAGCAGATCGGTCGGTTCCTCGACCAGGCCGAAGGGCACCCGTACTACGCGCTGTTTCATCTCATCGCCTACCGGGGTTTGCGGCGCGGTGAAGCCTGCGGACTGCCGTGGTGGAACATCGACCTGCCCAACCGGTCGATCACGATCTCCACCGCGATCGTGCAGCTGGGATGGAAGGCCGAGTTCGGTGAGCCCAAGAGCGAAGCCTCCGGTCGCGTCATAGCCCTCGACGAGGCCAGCACTCTGGTACTGCGGCGGCAGAAGAAACGCCAGAACGAACTGCGTGCGGCAGCTGGGGCCGGATGGGTAGAGCACGAGCTGGTGTGCACTGAACGCGATGGCAGCCCGCTGCACCCGGCCAAGCTGACCGACGCCTTCCACGCGATCGCCGACGTCGCCGAGTTGCCCCCGGTGCGACTGCACGACTTGCGTCACGGTGCCGCCACCATCATGATCGCAGCCGGCGCGGACCTGAAAGTCGTACAAGAGCTGCTCGGCCACTCCACCATCGCAGTCACCGCCGACACCTACGCTCACGTCCTGCCCGAACTGGCCCGCGAAACCGCCGAGGCAGCTGCTTCGATCGTCCCGCGCAACCAACGCCGCCGCCACTCCGCCGCCTGACCATTCGACACGGAGCGCGAGCCCCGAAGAGCAGGGTCGCGGCCATTCACAGTGGATGCCCGCGACCCGGCCGTTGGTGCGCGATCCCACGCGTTTACGACGCCGTCTGGGCTCCGGAGACGACGATAACCGGGTTGAAGGTGTGCGACGTGACTGTTTTGTCGCAGGCACTGGTCGAGCGCGCGGTGGGTTTGACCGCGTGGCGTTCCTGCCCTCGATCGGGCTGACGATCCGCGCGAACGTCACTGCGGAGGTGTGGACTCCCGCGCTGCGGGTGCATTAGCTGGCCGCGCCAGCGGCTCACGCAAGCCATCACGGCAGCGCTCGGCCGGTCGACGTCGGTGTCTGGCCAACCGCGGAACCCGTCCTGAATGCGGCTCGCGGCGAACACGAGTCATCTGTCGGGAACCATGTGGCCGGCATTGCCAGGGCCGCGTGACAAGGTCGCTGCGGCTATTCCGTCAACGGCACTCGTCGAGGGAGCGCCTTCTCAATCGGGAGCGCGAACTGACCTGTTCGGAGGGGCGCCAGGACAATGTGGGGGAGTTCGTTCGTCGTAGCGGCTGTGACCGGACTGGCGAGGCTGGATCGGGCCAAGCGGACGTAGGCGAAGCGGTTGCGGACCGGGTTGAACCAGGCCAGGCGCCTCGAATGCCGGGCAGGGATGGTGTTGACGGCTCGCCCGCGAGCGGTCAACCCCATCCTCGCTGAGGAGGCGGAGACGTCATGTGGGTTAGGTGGACCCCGTCAAATCGGTGATGCCTCGGTGGCAGTGCTCAGAACGTGGCGGCTCCTTCTGGGCACCCGCCCTTGCGGGCTTGATCTCTCACGAAGTGACACAACACGGCGGCGTGGTTTGGTTCTCAGGCTCTGCGGTCACGCCTGTCGTCAGGAAGTGCTACTTCTTCGTCGCAGCGACCTTCTTGCGTGGGGCGCGTTTGCGCGGTGCTGGAGCGAGCTTCTCGGCCTCCTCGGTCTGAGCCAGCTCGTATGCCGCGATCACCTCTGCGGAAAGGCGGCCGCGTTCGGAAACCTCGTAGCCGTTCGCGTTGGCCCACGCACGGATCTGTTGGTTACGCTTCCGGTCTGTCGCCGTCATCGGTGCCGCCGTCGACTGGCCCGTGGCGACGCGGACTTTCCGGCCGCCAACGCGTCGACCCGCCGCGATGAAACAGGCGAGCTCATCCCGCAGTGCTGCCGCGTTGTCGTCCGAGAGGTCGATCTCGTAGCTCACGCCGTCGAGTGCGAACGGGACCGTGTGGCTGGCCGTACTGCCATCGATGTCGTCCAGCATCTCGACGAGGATCTTCTGCGCCATGTTTCTCCCTGATGTTGACATTGCAGCCGCCGCAGTCGTGACGGATCTGCGTCTCGCGGGCTGTCGTAGGTTGTCTTACGCTAACGTTAGTATAGCCAATTTTCAGTCTTATGGATTTTGTGCGATAACTCTCCGTTTCCTCTTGTGTTCCGAGGGAAATTGCCGCTTGCGCTTCGGGTTGGATCGATGCCGGAACGTTGTCGTGTCACCGGCACTGGAGCGACTTCTCGGGTGGTGTCTTTGGTGGCCGTCGGGCCCTATCGATGCTGCTTGCAAGTTCGTCGCGCTCATGCCGCACGGCTGGCGACCATGCGAAGGCGAGGAATGGTCTGCGGGGTTGTCGGTCGGCAAGGCGTCGGCGGAGCGAACATTTCGGCCGGCTCCGACCCGGCTCGGCCTGAAGCATGTGCTTCCGCGGCGTCGAGGTCGTCGCGAGCCGGCCAGTCGTCAATGGTGGCAAGCCTCACCAGTGCAGCATCCTGCTCTGCTTGCGCGAGAGCCCGTTGGGCTGCAATCGTCGCTTCCTGTGTCCGGGTGTAGTTACGATATGCCTCGATTCGTTGCCGCAGCCAATCCTCTTTACTGCGGGGTTGCTGACGCTGCAGCTGGAACACGGTTGGATGGCCGGGGTCGGAAGTGGCGGCCGGGCGTGGCAGGAATTGAAGAATCAGGAGAACGGTCGTCGCGATGAGGGCGAACGCGGCTAGCGAGACGCCAAATACGATTCCCGGCTCACCTGCCGTCAGGGCTGTCCATAACGTGCGTGTCTTCACAGATCACCTCTCGCTACAGAGTGTCTATGTTCCTATGCAGTTGATCGAGGCCGGAACTAGTCAAGGGGTTGTGTCGTGGCCGTGTATCCCGTTGCGTCAATGGATCGTGTGATTGCGGGGATAGTCAATGCTCGTTGTCGGAGTCGCGGCACGGCTGTTGTGCGTTTCGGTGGCGCTAACGGACCGTACGACTGCTGCACTGTGGATTCAAGCTGTGTTCGGTAATCTCTCAGAGGTTCTCTGTTGATCGGATCGGCGCCGCAGAATACTTCGCTTCTTGCTGGCGATGCTCGATGTCTCGACCCAGAATCGATGTGCGACTCCCGCCGAGTGTTCAGCGTTTGGATCAGGAGCGCGGCCATTGGCCGGCTCCGTTGTTGCCGCGAGACAGAGAGATGCCCTGACGGTGAGGGCGGCCGTCGGCCTTCGTCCGCATACTCATCAGGTAGTTGGTGTGGCGTGTGCTGGTGATCGCCGGGCCGTCTTCGGTCGCGAGCAGTCAGCGGTAGCACGAAACCTGCCTCGGGCCTGCGTCGCTCATGGAACCGGGCGCCGCCATCGCAGGTCAATCCGGACGTGACGCTGGCGAGGGGGTCGTCGATTGGCTTGGCGGTCCAGCTGGACGTCGGATGTGGCACTCCGGAAGTGCCCGCGCCTGCGGCCGTAGTTCGTTGTGGGTCGACGAGCGCACGCGTGTCCGTCGTCTACGCCGGCCGCAGCGACGGATCCGCAGGCACTGCTTTGCCCTGGCCTCGGCGCTTCACGACACGACGGCCGTAGACGATTGCGTCCAGGTGTCGCGGTCTTAGAAGATTGAATCGTGAGACGGCGCGGTTGGCCAGTGGAGCCCCGGGAGAGCGGACATCGCAACGTGCCGATGCTGGCCGTGCTTGCTGGCCAATGACTGCGCCGGCACCGACCGGCAGGGTCCGGTTCGTCGGCGTCGCTGCCGGGCCCGTGGCCGATCCTGTCGCGGGCCTCCAGCCGACTTCAGTGCACTGCGGGCATCCCGCTGAACCTATCGGTACAGAAGGGTTGACCTGGGAAAACTTGTGGGCCGCCAGGGGCTCGAACCCTGGACCCAAGGATTAAAAGTCCTCTGCTCTACCAACTGAGCTAGCGGCCCGCGAGGGTAGCTTACCGAGCCGGGTCACGAGGCCTGCAGACTGGTCCGTCCGAGCCAACGCAGTGCCGTCGGAGCGGAACACCGCCGTAGGGTAGGACAGGCTGGGGCCAGCGGCTTTACTGCCGAGGCCCGCAGCCCGTTCAAAGGGGGCCGCGGCGACGGTCACCAACCGAGCTGTATCGCTGCGAAGGCGGCGAGCCCGGTCAGTACGTCGCCGATCAGCAGGCCTGCGGTGAGAATGTTGCGGCGGTGCTTGGCGTGGGCGATCGAGGCGAGACGCCGGGCTTCGGCGGCTGTGACCGTGAGACGTCTGCTCGCGCGATCGAGGTAGTGCTGGGCGAGCTGATCGGGCGCGACCGCCAAAGTCGCTAGCCAGCTGGTGTGGTCCTCGGTGATCTTGCAACGGGGCGGCATCCTGGAGCGGATCGTCAAGACCCCGGAGACGAACGTCGCTGCGAAGAGCAGCAGGAACGAGCCTCCGAGGATCCAGCCCAGGACGTGCGGGGTGCGTATGAGTGCGATGAGCAGAGCCACACCGCCGCCGACGAGGCCGAGCGCGGTGGCCAGTCCGACAGCGACCTTGCCGGCGTGGAAGGTCTGATCGTAGGCGCGGTCGGCGTCGCGCTCGGCGATCAGCACCGCGAAGTCATACAGCTTCTCGGGGGTGAGCTGCACCTTCGACGCCTCGTTCTCGAGGTAGTCGACGGTGAACTCGGCGATGCGGTCGCCGGGCTGCGACATCGTGTCGTCCTTCTCTCGTCTATTCATAACCGCTGAGCGAGCGCGTCTATCCGGACACCTGGGCGACCGCGCCACGCCCAACGGCGTCTGGCGTGTGCCCTCAGGGGTGCAGGCCGAAAACCATTTCTTGTTGTTCACGGCGGCCGCGGTTGGCTCGAGGCGGTCGGCGGCGGCTGGTCCCCAAGCGGATCGATCGGAGCGCCCGTCGCTTCTGATGCGGCCTCGGGACGCACACAGGGGGTCGTGCTGCCGATGGTCATGCGTTTATGGACGTTCGCCCGGAGACTCATCAGGTAGCCGTCTGGGTCGGTGGCGTTCATGAACGGGTCGGCAGGCCGGCTGTCGTCCTGCAGGGTCCAGCGGTGGCTTAGCCACCAGGCGTTGAGGGAGTCGAAGTAGGTGTTGTTCTTGGTGGAGTCGATGCCGTTGACCCAGAAGCTCACGCCGTACATGACCTGACCTGTGGGGCTATCAGTCCAGGTGGTGCAGTTGAGCGATTGCGGCGGTAGCGGTTCGAGCGTGAACCCGGGCGGAAACACGGCATCGGCGGCGGCGCGGAGCTGGTCCGCCGCGGACTTCTGGGCTTCGGCGGCCGAGATGCTGTGGCCGTCCGAACATGCGGCGAGGGTGGCTGCGAGCAGCGCCGCGACCACAAACCTGCCGAAGGAGCCCCGGTGCCCGGCCGGTATCTCGAGCGGCTCCGCCGCGACGGTCGGGCAGTTCACGTGCGCGTCGTTGGTAGCAGCGAGGTCGGCGGGACGGGGCGGCCTGCTCATCCCAGCTGGGCCTTGAGCGTCATGATCTCGGTCCGGCAGGTCTCTGCCACGGGGCCGGATTCTTCACGCAGATCGACCAGCAAGTGAGCGCATACCTCGTCGGCGGACATGGGGTCGCCGAGTTGCTGGTAGGCCCGCGCGACGACGAGCCGTGCCTCGACGTAATGCCGGATCGATCCGGCTTGCTCGAAGTATTTCCACGCGTGGCGATTCGCCTCCAGCGCGCGATTCGGGTCGCCGACGACAAGGTAGCCCTTGGCGAGGTAGGTCAGCGAGCGTGCGTGGCCGGCCTTGTCACCTGCAGCGTCCATCTCGTTCACGGACTGCTGCAGCAGTGGTATCGCCCGGCCCGGGTCGTTCAGGGCCAGGTAGGCCTGGCCGAGCCGGCGGGTCCGCAGCGCGATACTGCGCTGGTCACCGCACCGGCGGTCCAGCGCGAGCGCGGCGTCCAGGTCGGTGATCGCCTCGGCGACGCGTCCGGCCGCGGTGAGCGCGCGAGCCCGGGTCGAGAGCGCCATCGCCCGGGCCCAGGAGTCGTCGGTGCTGTCGGCAAGGTGGACCGCCTCGTCGGCGGTGGCGACTGCGCGAGGGTGGTCGTCGCCGAGTGCGGTCAGGGCGAAGGCAGCGCGTGCGGTGATGACCGCGGCGAGGGCGATGTTGACGGTGCGGGCGGCACCGGCCGCGCGGGTCTGGCTGGTGACGATGTCGTCGAGGTGGTAGCTCGTGCGCAGGGGATCCCACACTGCTTCGGCCAGTTCGACGAGAAGGTCGTCGAGGCCGTGGTCGGCGGCGGCGGTCAGGGCCGCCATGATGTTGTGGCGTTCGCGGCCGAACCACGCCTGCGCGTGGCTTGCCGACGGCTGCAGGTGACGGTCGGCTCGTCGCGGGTCGGTGAAGACGCTGGTGTAGCGGTGGGCGGCGTGCTTGATGGTGTTGGCGGCACCGGCGACCCGGTCGCCGTACCAGGTGATCATCCGGCGCAGCTGCTCGTCCCGGACGGCGGACGAGTCGGCCTGAAGGCGCAGCCGCTGGGCGTGCCGGCGGACGCTGTTGTCCAGCGTGTAGCGCCCTGGCCCGGTGTCGGTGACGAGGTGTGCGTGAAACAGCTCGTGCAGTGCGTCTTGGACTGCGATGTCCGGTTGGTCGAGCGCGGCTGCGGCCACGTCGGCGGTGACGTCGGGGCCGGGGTGGTCGGGCAGCAGCCGGTAGAGCTGCTGGGCGAGCGGGGTGAGGTCGTCGTAGACCACGGTGAGCAGGTCTCCCAGGGATCGGCCGCCGACGGTGAGGGTGTCGGCGGAGCGGCGGGCGAGGAGGGTGGCGAGGTCGGCTGGGGTGGTGTGCCGGCGCATCGCGAGGAACGCTGCGGCCAGGCACAACGTCAGGGGAGGTCCTCGGCAGTGGGTGGCGAGGTCGCGCCAGCCGGGCTGCGCGTCGGGTGGCGAGGTCGGCTGGGGTGGTGTGCCGGCGCATCGCGAGGAACGCTGCGGCCAGGCACAACGTCAGGGGAGGTCCTCGGCAGTGGGTGGCGAGGTCGCGCCAGCCGGGCTGCGCGTCGGGTGGCGAGGCGGGGCGCTGGTAGGCGGTGAGCAGTGCCATGGCGTCGTTGGTGGATAGCTCGGCCAGCGGGTAGAGCTCGAAGCCGTGCACGATGAGTTCGCCGAGCCGGAGCGGGCTGGTGGCCACGACGATGCTGGAGTCGCCGCCTGGTAGCAGGGCGCGGATGTCGGCGACGCTGGTGACGTCGTCGATGAGTACCACGACCGGTGTGTTCTGGGTGCGCTGCTGGAACGCGATGCTGCGTTGGGCGACGCTGGACGGAACGTGTTCGGGGGCGACGCCGAGCGCCCGGAGCCACTCCTCGAGGACATCGTGCGCGGTGACCGGATGAAGCTCCCCTGGTCGGAGCGTCGCGACCAGGTACACGTCGCCCCGGGGCGCGCCGGGTCCGGCCAGCCACATCGCCGCGAGCGCGGTCTTACCGATGCCCGGCAAGCCGTG
Organism: Amycolatopsis sp. cmx-4-37; assembly: GCA_049998055.1. Lineage (GTDB taxonomy): Bacteria > Actinomycetota > Actinomycetes > Mycobacteriales > Pseudonocardiaceae > Amycolatopsis. Next base: position 14,004 of record JAEBEK010000029.1, read on the forward strand.
CAGCAGGACCCGGGTTGCCCCCGGCGTACTAGTCGATTCCCGCAGCGCCGTGAGGATGTCGCGGCGGTCCACCCAGATCCGGGGCGCAGTCACGGGGAACGGCGCCTGCGGGAGCGGTGACTCATGAATCAATTGGACTGCCTCCTCGCCGGGCCGGAGGGTGCAGCAGCCGGCCCGTGGCTGGCAGGGGCAGCGAGGGTGCGGTGTCGCACGCACTTTGCGCTCATTCCGCGACTGTCAGAAGGGAGCAGTCGTGCAGCGGCGTCGCCTGCTGCTGAAAAACGTCGAACAGCTCGATCAGTTTGTCCCGGCGAGCGCCGTCGACCTGCTCCGCACCCTTTTCTTTGTCAACGAACGCCACGGTCTCGCCGGCGACGGTGAACAACGTGAAGTGCGTCTTCATCCCGCTGTACGCCCCGTCCATGACCTTGATGGACGCTCGACCTGAGGAGGCAAGTTCCCGCAGCCACGCATGCTGCTTCTTCATGACCTCGTCGGATCCGACCGGGCGCCGCAGAGCCGAGGCATCAAGAACAAAAGCCGCCTCCTGCTGGCCACCGAGGAAGGCCGCTCGGCGAGTGGCGCGCACGGCGATGGTGCGATCGATCATCTCGGCGGTGGAGGTGTTGCTGTAGCTGCGCAACAGCGCCTCTGCGTAGCCGGGCTCCTGCAGCAGGGCGGGAATCACGAAAGGCTGAAACGACCGCACTGTCGTTGCGTACGCTTCGGCCTCGAAGTACGCGACGAGTGGCTTCGGGTAGTGTCGGCGATGGCTATTCCACCACGGTGCATCGGTTGTGTTCGACGTCGTCTGGTCAGATGTCATTGTGATCCTCTCGTTGGATTCGGCTGTAGCCGGTCGTGTCGGCCTGTGGTGGTGCTTGTCCTGTCGCGCGAGTGCCGTGGTCGAAGGCTGTGAGGGCCTCGCGGGCCCCGTCCAGTGCCGCCCCACCGAGATCCCGGAGTAGCTCGACCGCCTCGTTGAGGTAGCCGCGGGCCTGATCGGGCAGTCCGTCCAGTCCAGCGACCTCGGCCAGGGCGAGCAGCACGCTCGCCTCGTAGACCGCCGAACCGGACCGGCCCAGCACCAGGCGCGCTGCCGTCAACTCCGCGATTGCGGCCTCGGTCCGGCCTGATCGCGCGTCGAGCAGAGCCTGGCCGACTGCCAAGCGGGCCAGGTCCTTGTCGTCTCCCGCCGCGGCGAACATCTGCCGCGCCTGCGCCAGGTGCGGCGCCGCCTCGGTCTCGCGGCCGGCCTGCAGCAGCGCTTCGCCGATCCGCCGGTGCCGCGAGGCCACGCCGCGGCAGATGCCGAGCTCCGCCTCGATGTCCAGGCTGGCGGTGAAGTACACGATCGCCGTGTCGACGTCACCGCGGGCTTGCGTCAGTCTCCCCAGCAGTTCCAGCGCCGCGGATTCGTTGCGGCGGTCCTGCGCGTCACGTGCCAGCTCGATCGCGAGCAGGATTTCCTTCCCAGTTGAATCCAGCTGCCCGAGGTCCAGGTGCGCCCGTCCCAGCTGGTAGCGGAGCCGAGATTCGGCGACCGTCTTCCCACAACGCCGCGCCGCGATGATCCCGAGCTCATACGCGCGCAGCAACTCCGGGTGAGGCTTGCGGTAGAGCTGCAGCTCCCACAGCGCCTCACCCAGCTGCCACGCCAGCTCGTCGTGCCGGTCGGCGACCGCCTCCTCCAACACCGCAAGCACGTTCGGTAGCTCCCCGGCCAGCCAGTCCAGAGCCTCGCCCTCGGAATCGAACGGCGCCGGCTCGCCGGCCAGCTGCTCGGCGACGGGGCTGACACGCCAGCGCAACGTCGCCGGGATTACGACGAGGTTCGCTCGGGTCATCTCCCGCAGGTACCAGGCGCCGGCGCGGGGAATCACCTCGTGCCGTTCCTGGTCGGGCTGAGCCCGTGCGTGCAGCCGGACCAGGTCGTGGAATCGGTACCGGTCGCGGTCGACCTCCTCGAGCAGGCTCGCGTCGACCAGCGCCTGCAAACCGGTACGCACCTCGTGCTGACCGAGCTGGGTCACCGCCGCTGCCACACCGATCCCGAACTCGGCGGCGGGGAGGGTGCCGAGCAGCCGATACAGCTCGGCTGCGTAGGGCTCGAGGTAGCAGTAGGACCAGTCGAACAGCGCCATCACGGACTCTTCCGGGCCGGCTGGGTGCGACAGCGCGGCCAGCCGTGACCGCTCGTCCCGCAGCTGGGCCACCACGTCGGACACCGACCAGCGCGGTCGGGTGACCAGCCGGGCGCCCGCCACCCGCAGGGCAATCGGGAGTTGCCCGCACAGCCGGGCCAGTTCGGCCACCGCGTCCGGATCGGCACGGGCCCGGCGCTCGCCGACCAGCTTGACCAGCAGCGCCACCGCGTCGGCCTGCGTCAGCGGCGGAACTTCCACCAGCTGCGCGCCGTCGACGAGCAGGCTGCCGAGCCACAGCCGGCTGGTGACGACCACGACGCTGCGGGCCGAGGTGGGGATCAACGGCCGGACCTGCTCGGCCGAGCCCGCATTGTCCAGCAACACCAAAAGCAGCAGCTGCCGCTCGGCAGTGATCGTGCGGTACAGGCTCTCCCGCTCGGCGAGGGTGGCGGGCACCTGCTCGGGCTCGACGCCCAGCGCGCGCAGGAACCGGCCGAGCGCGTCGACCGGCGTCACGGTGGTGTCGGGGGAGAAGCCGCGCAGATCGACGTAGAGCTGGCCGTCGCGGAATCGGCTGGCGTGGGCGTTGGCCCACATCACCGCCAACGCTGTCTTTCCCACGCCGCCGGGGCCGATCACGACCGCCACGCTGGCCCCTGACCCGGGCCCGCGGGCAGGGGGCCTCACCAGGTCGTCCAAGCCGGCGAGCTGGTCGACGCGGCTGACGAAGTGCGCCGCGACCGGCGGCAGCTGGCGAGGCCGGACCGGCCGCGGATCCGTCGCGTCCGCCTGACCGGGCTGGTCAGGCGCTGGGGTGCCGACCCCACCGTGCACTCCGGGGTGGCGTTCACCGGCGGCGTCGTCGCGTGGGGTGGGCGCGGACGTCGACGCTGCGTCGTCGGGCCTGCCGGCGCCGTTCATCGGGCGTCCTCGCCCACGGCCCGGCCACCGGCCGCCGCCCGCCGCGGTGTTCTGGGTCTGCGTACTGCGGCCACGGCGGCGAGGCACAACGATTCGGCGGGGCGGAGCCCGCCGGCGAGGCGAGGGTTGTGCCAGGCGAAGGTGTAGGTGATGCCGGGTTGGACGAGCCGGAGGTCGGCGAGGATGTCGCGCAGCTCGGCGGCGGTGCGCAGGTGACGCGGCGGCCGGTGCGCGGTTCGGCTGTAGGTCTGGCAGAGCTGGCGTCGTCGCTCGGCCAGGTCCGCGTCGGCGGCGTCGGCGGTGTCGAGGCCGTCGACGGTGGCGTGCGTGGCGATCACGAGGCTGCCGGGCGGAAACCGCTCGGTGTAGCACTGCAACGCCGTGGTCGCGTCGTCGGTATCGGCGATCGTCTCCAGAACACCGGTGAGTACCAGGCAGACCGGGTTGCCGCTGTCGAGTAGCGCGCGGACGGCGTCGTCGAACAGGATGGTGCCCGGTTCCTCGAAGTCACCCCGGACGGCGGCGAGCTGAGGCCACTCCGGCACGAGCAGGTTCAAGTGGGCGGCGACGTGCTCGTCCGGTTCTGCGTACACGACTGTGCCGCGGGGGTGTGGAAGGACATCGTCGTGGACGGGTCGGGCGTAGGGCAGTCCGGCGCCCAGGACGAGGAATTGGTGAATGTCCCGCTTCCGTTTCGCGAATCGGATCGCTCGGCGCAGGAAGTCGCGCTCGTCGCGGTAGACCCGTGGGAGAACCGGCAGGAGGCGGGTCGCGCGTGCGCACCAGGCTCGCTCGAGCGCGAAGGAGTTGTCGCCGCCCAGGTAGTAGTCCCTAATCCGCGCAGGAGATACATCGGACAGGTTCAGCGATGGCGGGTTCCACTGGTGCGCTGCGTTCCGCAGTGCCGTGTCCGATATGGACGGTCGAGATGTCGATGACGTGCTGACACCACGCACCAGCGGTCTTTCGGTGTTGGAGGGGGAACAAGCGGCCTGTGGCGGGAACGGCATGAGCGAGACTTCCTGCTTGTCAAGGAGCGGCGCGATGTCTGGTGGTCACCCACGTCGGGACGGGTTCAGGTACGCAGCCCGGCGATGACGCCTTCGGCGAGATGTCGGGCTCTGGCGCATGAGGTCTGGATGGGTTCGCCGGTGGGGCCGTTGACCATGACGCTGAGGCCCTGGTGCGGCGCGAGGTCGACGATGCTGTGGCAGGAGGTGAAGCTGCCGTCGCTGCCGGTGCTGAGGATCCACTGCCCGGCGGGGTAGCCGGCCACCGATGCCGGAGTGACGGTGGGGTTGATGCCGGTGAAGAGAGGCACAGGTCGGGAGGCCGGGTAGAGGCGGACTTCGACCACGCCGGTGAGCGGCGGTGCAGTGGAGATGCGGCACTGGGCTTGCTCTCCCGCGCCGACCAGGACGTTGTCGTGGCGCTCGTCGCGCCGAGTCAGTCCGAGGGACTCGGTCAGAGCAGCAGGCACGGCCGAACACGGAGCAGCGTGGTAACGGGCGACGTCGAGCGGCACCGAGGTGATCGGTGCCGGGACTGGAGCCGATGTCGTGCTGGGTGGCGGTGTGTCGGTGGGGCCGGTGCAGGCTGTCGCGGCCAGTACCGCCGCGAGGCCGGTCACCATGCGGCCGCGCGAGGCGGGCCGGCGCGCGGCACCGGTGTGCGAGCTGCGGGGAAGGACACGTCGGACCTGAACACCCGGGGGCGGGTGGGAGGCGCCGGTCAGTGGGGTGGATGCGACGTTCATGAACAGAGCCGTTTCGTGAGGGCGGGCTGGGGGATCGGGGACGGTCACCGGCAGCCGAGAGCGGTCAGGATGGTGCGGGTCGGCTGGTCGGCAGGGATGACGCCGCTGCCGCCGATCTCGGCGCGGCCCGGGGAGGGCCAGGAGTAGCCGGTGCGGGTGAACCGCAGATCGGGACCGTGGCGGGGAACGACGGTGACGGTGTCAGCCTGCAAGGAGAGCCGTTGGACTTCAGCGCTGCGGTAGTCAGTTCCGGCCAGGCAGCCGCCGCGGTAGCTGTCGAGAGAGGCGACGTAGTCGGGAGCGAGTGCGTCGTCCTGGCCGTAGCCGATACTGGCCAGCCAGAGCGCCAGCAGGAGCGGCGTGCGGGTGAGCACGAAGGTGCGCGGCGATCCCTGCGGGAGTACTCGCGAGGTCGCCAGCAGTCCCCCCAGTCAGACTCCGACGATGCCGGCGGCGAGGACGACGCCGAGGTAGCGAGGGAACGGTATATAGAGGGCGCCGCTCCAGGTCAGCAGACCGACGCCGACCGCGCCGTAGAGGCCCCAGACCGCGGTGAAGATGATCCGTTCGCGCGTGTGCCTGCCCGGCGGGGTGTCGCCGGCGTCCGGGTGAAATGCAGAGGTCATCGGCGGGCTCCCTGGGATGCTGGAGGGACGTGGATGACCGGCGGTGAGGGCCGATGAGTAGCGCGATCGCGGTGGCGCAGGCGGGCAGTAACCGGTCCGGATGCGGCCGCATTGGCATCGGCCGTCGGTGTCCGGATGAGCGAGGCGCTCCCCGTCGGGGGCGAGCGGCGCGAGCGCTGACCGGCTGTAGGTGCTGCAGCCGACGCGGTCAGCTGCAGCGCGAGCCGAGCACCCGCCGTCTTAAGCCCGGTCATCGGCTCGTCCGGTACGAGGCCGCCGCACACCCGGTCAGCAGAACCGTCAGTAGCCCCGCGCCGGTCGGCGGCGTCGGCGCCCCGACGGCGTCAACCTCGCCTGCGCGCGTGAGGTGCCGGAATGGTCGTATGGCTGCCTCAACGGCGGTCGGGGCTCCGACCGCGATCGGGATACCGGCATCGGCGAAGCGCGCGGCGACAGGGGCGATGGCACCGTCGGGATGGTTGTGTCCGGTGCTTGTGAGCTGGGTGAGGGCCAGCACGCTGCCGAGCGGGGCGGCGGTGAGCAGGGACAGGATCGTGGCGAGGGTGATGCCGGCGGGCCGCAGCAGCCCGGTGGCGAGGATGCCGACCGGCGCGCCGCCGGCCACGAGGTCCGCCACCGCGGGCAGCTGCAGGAGTGCGTGGTTCTGTTCGGCGGGCACGTGCAGGACGTGGGCCCGGCCGGCGGCGGCACCACCGTCGACGAGCTCGTGCAGGTTCCGGGTGACCGGGTCGTGCTCGATCACCACGATCCGTGCCTGCGCCTGGTGCAGGGTCGCCAGGGTGCAGTGGCTGGACCAGATCGGGAACCCGCCGGTGCCCAGGGTCAGGAAGTGGCGGATGCGCCGGTCGAGCATCGTCTGGGCGGCGTCGCTGTCCCAGCCGGCCGCGGTGATCGTCAGCTGGGGCAGGTGTGGGTGGGCGGTGACGAGGTCGGCGGCGAAGAGGCGGTCGATGGCGGTGTTGATGCTGCCGCCGAGCAGGAAGTCGCCGACGGCGTCGCGGCGCGGGCGCTCGAGGTCGACGCACAAGAGCGCGGAGTCGTCTGTCCGGGTGGCGATGTGGGGTGAGGTGCACCCGAGCGTGGTCATGGGCGGCCTTTGGTGCGCAGGGTGGTGATCACGAGGTCGCAGATCTGCTGGAGTGGCTCTCCGCAGGGGTCGGCGATGCCGCGTTTGCTGTCGCCGAGGTGCAGGCTGATGTCGACGGAGAAGGTGTCGGCGAGCCCGACGCTGGCCTGGCAGAACCCCACGGGCGGTGGCTGGCCCAAGTGGCCGGCGTGGGCGACGGCGGGAAAGCCCTGTACTGGCGGCAGGGGCCGCCAGATCGGGGACTTGGGTTGGGTGTTGGCGTAGACGCCGCTGAGACCGGTGTGGATGTTGAGGGTGTAGGCGACGCCGACGGCGCCACCGGTGTCGTGGTTGGTCCAGGCACAGGCCGGCCCGGTCTCCGGCAGATCTTCACGGACGCCGGGGACACCGGCGCCGATGGCGATCTCGACTTGGTCGGGGGTGAGTGCTTCGGTGCAGGGGTCGCCGTCGAGCACAGTGGCCGGTAGCGGGTTCGACACCGCGGGTGCGCCGCCGAACGGCACGGATGGTGACACCGAGGACGTGGTCGACGCGGCTGGCGGGGTGGTGTGGGGGCCCTGGACTGGCGCAGCACACGCCGCACACAACAGGAGAGTGGCTGCGGTTGCGCCGAGCCGGGTGATCACCTGTGGGGTGCTGGCCGGCTGAAGCGGTATCGCGGCGAGCGCTGCGAATGCCGGTGTTGTGGTTCTGGTCATGGGCGAGATCCCGGTGGTGTCGAGGACATGAACGGGCCGTTCACGGCGGGCCGAGCCGACCCGGGAGGAGCGGGGCTGGTAGCTGCGGATGTGGTGGTGACGAACGAACCGGATGGGCGGTCCGGGTTGCTGGCGAAGATCGCCACGAGGACCAGCGCCCACAACAGGCCGCAGCAGCCGAACCCGGCCACCACGAGGAGGACGACCTTGACCGGGTCGTGCGAGCGTCGCGGTGTCGTGGGGTACCACTTCTCTCCGGTCATCGCAGATCACCGCCCGGGACGGCAGTGGACGTGACTTGCGGGTGATCGCCCGGGGCCGACACGTCCAGGCGCGCTGCTTCTCGGTAGAAGTGGGCGGCGATCTGTGCGTAGGTGTGGGCCCATGACCGCAAGTCCCTGGCCACCATGCCCGGCGTCTCCTGCGCCGGCGGATGGGTCGCCAGCTGCTTTTCCTGCAGTGCCAGGGTGATCCGGAGCCGTCGGAGGATCCCGTCGAGTTCGTCGGCCGCCTCGGCCGGGGTGTGACCGGCGTCGTGGCGGCGCACGTAGAAATCCGCACCGGATGTCATCGCCTGGAAAGCGGCCCGTTCGTAGCCGGTGATCGCTTGTTCGGTGCTCACCCCGCCGGCGAGGGCGGCGGCGATCGCGGCACCGCATGGACACGAGACGCTGCTCACCGCGAACCTGCTCCTGGTCGACTCGGACGCCGGAGGTGGCGGAGGGGACGGTGGCGTGGCGTGCGACCAGATGCAGCGGGAACGTCAAAGCGCGCGGCGGCCGGTGCGTGACCCCGTACGGCAGCACGGCCTCCCGGACCCGTCGACAGCCGGAGGTGGACGATTCGGCCGGCTTCGCTCGTCGCGCCGGGCTCGTACTGGCGGCGTGCCTCGGCCACGGCGTGCGACGTCGCGACCGCCGCCTGCGTTGCGCCATCGACGGCTCGGCGCCGCGCTGGGGTAGCTGGCCGCCTCGTGCAGCACCATGGTCTGCGTCCGGCGGTCGCTGTGGCGGGAGCGGCTGGCAACGTGCCGGATCGACGGGCGCTAACACCGTGTCCGAACGCGACAGATGAGCCATCGACGACGTGCTGAGGCCAGACGACGGTGGATCTGGCAGCGAGAGCCACTGAATCAGTCGACGGCGAGGGGAACGGCATGGGAGGAAACTTCCTGTGTGGCGGGGGTGGAGCGATGACCGGCGGTGGCCGGCGGACAGTCAGGTGGGACGGTGGCCGTGGTGCGGTAGGCGAGTTCGACGGCGTGGCGGGCGGCGCAGACAGGGCCGGTGTCGATCCGGGCCTGCAGGCGCCGCCCGCGCGGTTAAGCGGGTTCTGGTTCGAACCGGCCGCCGAGGTGCTTGGCCAGGAATCGCTCGGCCTTGGTGTAGAAGTCCAACCGGTTTTCGGGTTTCTCCAGCCCGTGGCCTTCGTCGTCGTACGGCGCGTACTCGGGCGGCACGCCGTTGGCCCGCAACGCGTCGACGATCTGGTCGCTCTCGGCTTTCGGAACCCGGGTGTCGTTGGCTCCCTGCCCGATCAGCAGCGGAGTCTTCATGGTGGCGGCGCGCGAGAGCGGCGACCGCGACCACAAGAACTCGGCATCGGTATCAGGATTGCCTACCGCGGTGTACATCTGAGCGCGGAATAGCGCCATGTGGTCCGGGATCGACCGCAGGAGTGTCTTGAGGTTGCTGGGCCCGCACAGGGAGATGGCGCAGCGGAACACCTCCGGGGTGAACGCCGCGCCGGCCAGCGCCGCGTACCCGCCGTAGGAGCCACCGAAGATCCCGACCCGGTCCGGGTCCGTGTACCCCGCCTCGACGGCCCACGCCAGGGCGTCGAGCAGGTCGTCCTGCATCTTGGCGCCCCACTCGCGGTTGCCGGCGGCGGTGAAACTCTTGCCGTACCCGGCCGAGCCGCGGAAATCGACCTGCAGGCAGAGGTAGCCGCGGTCGGCCAGCCACTGGGCGCGCGGGGTCAGCTCCCAGGTGTCGCGCGCGCGTGGCCCGCCGTGCACCAGCAGCACGGTCGGCAGCTTCTCGGTGTTCCCGGCCGGGATGGTCAGGTATCCGTGGATTTCCAGGCCGTCGCGGGCGGTGAAGGAGAACGGCTCGACGCTGTGCAGCCTGCCGGCGAGGCGCGGGCGGTCGTGGAACAGGAGCGTCGCTTCGCCGGTGGCCCGGTCGTAGAGGTAGCTGGCGGTGGGGCCGTCGGCGTGGACGTAGGACACGATCCACCGGGTATTCGCCCGGTCGGCGGAGACCACCTGAATGTCGCCATCATCGAAGGCTGCGAGGATGTCGAGGTCGCGGCGGACGTCGGGGGTCAGGGCGTGGGTGTGCAGGCGCTCACGCTGGAATGACACCATGACCGGCTGCCGGGTGTAGACGTCGACCTTGACCGAAAAGACGTCGTAGGTCGGGTCGGCGGCGACGACCTGGTGTTCGCCGGTGCGGACGTCGATCCAGACCAGGCACGTGGCGTTGGCGTCGGTGGGTGTCAGCACGAGCAGCCGGTCACCGTCCCGGTCGAACGCGAGCGGCATGGTGCTCTGCGCGTCGGTCGCGTCGACCGTCAGCAGCGGGCGCCAGTCGCTCTCGGCGTCGCGCACCAAGATCACGAAGCTGCCGTCGGGGGTCGGGCATACCCCGGCCCGTACGCGCAGCTGGCTGTCGGCGACGAATCCCAGCAACCCGGGATTGTTCAAGACTTTCTTCAGGTCGCCGGTCGCGAGTTCCAGTTCGTAGACGTCGTGCAGCTGGGGGTTGTTGTCGTTGAGTCCGATGAGGACTCGGTCGGTGATCTCCAGGTCCTGGGCGATCAGCCTGGCTTGGATGCCGGGGTACGGTGTCAGGTCGCGGACCTCGCCGGTTCGCACCGCGACGTCGTAGAGGTGGGAGTTCTCGTCACCGTCCTGATCGCGGAGGTAGAGCAGGTGCACGCTGTCGGGTGCCCACTCGTATTGGTGGATGCCGCGGTCGTGGTCGGCGGTGATCGGCCGGGCGTCGCCGTCGGTGTCGAGGTCCCGGACCCATAGGTTGAGCACGCCGTTGTGCGGGGCGACCCAGGCCAGCCACTGGCCATCGGGGGAGATCGTGGGCTTGGTCTGTTCGGGATTGCCGAACAGGTCGACGCGCGGAATGAGCGAGGTCATCTCTGGTGCACCCACTTCGGGGTGCTGGGCCGTACTGGTCACGCTACGAGTTCTCCTGTCGTGGTTGGACATTGAGGGTCTGCGTCACGGGCGAGCCGCCGTGGTCAGTCGCTCGCGGACTACTGCGGCGCCGGCGGGGGCCAGTCGGGGACCGGTCAGCATCATCTTGCGCACGATGTCTCGGGGAGATCGGGAAGGCACGTCTAGTTGTCCTTGGGTCACAGAGGGATGGGGTCTGGCGTCTGACCGCGCGGCACAGCCGGGGGCGCCTCGTACGCTGGCTGGCCAGGTTGGGCGCGCGGTCGCGTGTCGCAGCCGTGGCCTACCAGGGTGTCCAGCTGAGAAGGGCGGCGAGTATCTGGCCGGCGCCGGCTGCGAGGAGGTCGTGTGCTCGGCACCGGTTCCGGTGTCCACTGGTGGTGAGGTCTCGCACAGAGGTGGCTTTCCCAGACGGGTGTGTGCTCGCGCGGTGCCGCGTGAGCAGGTGAGTGTGTGCGGTTCCGGTGTGGCCGCGGGGGATTCGGCCTGTTGCGGCCACACCGGAACCGGGGATTTCTTCAGGCTTAGCTGGCCGAGGTCGTGGTCAGCGCGGTGTGCGTGCTGGCCCTGGGTTTGCCGGGCAGCAGCTGGCGGCTGCGCTGCTCGATCCACGGCTGGTAGGCCGAGATGGCGGTGTAGATGGTGGGCGAGCCGCCGCAGTAGGCGGTCGTGCCCCGGGACACGGACCCGATCCAGTACCACGTGATCCCGTGCTTTTGCAGCAGTGCCTGCCCGGAGTCACCGGAGCAGGCCCCGCCGCCGGTGGGCGGGACTCCGCCGCACAGCTCGCCCGTGCCGATCCAGCCCGCGGCGCATTTGCTGGCCGGCAGCAACGGGATGTCGAGCTGGGACAGATCGGCCGGGGCCGGGCCGGTCCACGTGGCGGGGTCCTGGAATTGGGTGCCCCAGCCGATGGTCCGCGCGGACTGCCGCGGCTGCGGCGGGGCGATGCGGGCGGCCCGGATACCATCGAGGTGGCCGTAGAGGCGGATGAGGGCGATGTCCCAGATCCTGCCCTCGGCGTCGGGGTAGCCCCACTGCCAGTCCGGGGAGAGGTCGATCTTGTTACCGGTGCGGACGAGGCCGCCCTGCAGGCGGTTGGTCGAGCCGAACCGGGCGTGGTAGATCGTTGGGTCGCTGCGGTCGATGTCCGGGTCGCGCAGGTCGGTCCGGAAGGAGTCGAACCGCGCCTTGACCGCCGGGCTCATCCGCGCCTGTGCGGCCGGTGACGTCACGTTGGAGAGACAGTGTGCTTGGGTCGCCGCGACCGACGCCGGGTCGCCGTTCTCGTCGTAGCCTTGGTCCACGAGGGTGAGGCCGCAGGCGTGCCAGTTCGGGTCGTCGTGGTCGAGCAGCTGCAGTGACCCGGCGCCGGCGTAGGCGACCGGGGCCGGGTCACCCCCGACGATCTGCGGGGAGACGGTGTCGGTCGGCGGCGGCGGCGGTGCGGCGGTCGCTGCGGAGATGCTGAGTGGCATCTCCAGCAGCGCGATGGTCGCGGCGATGGTCTTTCTGAGACGCACGAGCTGAAGGTTCCCTTCTCGATAGCAGGTTACGGCGCAACCGCAGAACATCGGTGCGCCTGGTGGTGTGGATGCCTGGCCGCGCAATGGGGATGGAGGTGCGCGGCCAGCCACCACGGGATCTCGCGCACGGTGGGCCGGGGGGTCGTGGCCGGTGGGTGCGCGGGGATGTGACTGGCCACCCCCGGTGACCGGTCGAGTCCAGGCAACCGTTGTCCTCGCGCAGGTAGACCCGAGCTACGTGCGAGGACAGCGGCCCCGGGTCCCTGACCGCCCGAGGTAGCGGATGCGGACGATCAGGAAGTCGGGACGTCACGTGGTTCGCGGCCTCCAGGGAGGTTCTGGGAGGTCCGTGTCGGGTACCGGTTTTTGGGCGAGGACCGCGGCGTTGAAGTGGCCACACATCGGCGGGTGTGTGGGCGGCCCGTCGGGATACCAGGTGAAGGCGGGAACGATCCCGGGTGGCAGCACAGTGGTGCCGTGGATCATCGCCGTGATCTGGGCTTCGGTGGCGAGGCTGCCGGTGCCGGGACCGAGGCGCCGCAACGCGGCTTCGAACTCGACGGCCTGGGCGGCGAGGTCGGGGTGCGCGGGCAGGAACAGGTGCGTCATGGCCAGAAACGCGCCGGTGGACAGCCGGGCGAGATGGTCCTGCACCACCTGGGTGACGTCGGCGCGGCTGCCGCCGTGGAAGGACATCACCCCGCCCAGCAGCAACGCCACGCGGCCGTGGTCCGGCGAAACCAGGCCCGGGTTTTCGCTGCCGGTGTTGTAGAGGGTGTCCCACATGGCGGTGGGGTCCCAGGGATCGGCTGCGACGACGTGGACGCCGTTGTCGGCGTCGGCGAGGGTGCGCAGCTGGGTGCGGGTCAGTGGGTCGCGTTCGACGTAGATGACGGCGGCTGGGGAGGTGGACTGCTCGCGGTTGCGAGTGGTCGCCTCACTGCGGCGGACCAGCGCGTGCAAGTCGTTCTTGCCGGCGATCTGGGGTAGGCCCGCGCCGGCGACCACGATGCTGGTGACGCCTTGGCAGGCGGCGAGGTAGGTCGCCGCGCGGTCGAGGAACGCCCTCTCGGACCGGAACACGAACCCCGCTCCCGGCACCCTTGCCGCGAGCACGAGTGCGGCGTCGAGTTCGTTGTCGTGGGCGAATTTGACGCAGGGGACGTTGTGGTTGTCGCTGGTTTTCGCTTCGCGGAAAGCGTCGTAGAAGTAGGAGAGGTTGATCCGGTCCTGATCGACCCCGCACGGCGACCACCACCTCGGCATGTCTGTGGCGCGTCGGCGGGCTGGAACGGGGTGTGTGGTGCTGGTGTGTGTCATCGGTGCAGTCGCCTTGGCTTAGAGCAGGTTGGAAACGGGCGTTGCTTAGCTGCGTGGGCGCGTCGCAGTGACCGGCAGGTGGGCCGGGCCGCGGGTCCAGGGCGAGGGGTGCAGCGGCACCTCGGCGGCGGGGATGTCCAGGCGCGCGTCGGGCAGGCGGTGCAGGACGGTCTCCACGGCGGTGCGGACAATCAGGCGGCTGACCCGCTGCGCGGGGCAGGCGTGCGGCCCGACGCCGAAAGCCAGGTGGGCACGGTTGGCGCTGTCGAGGCGGTCCTGTCCACCGGCCCAGGGGTCGCTGTTTGCAGCGGCCAGACCGAGGATCAACGCGTCGCCGCGGAAGATGCGCCGGCCGGCGATGACGGTGTCGCTGGTGGCCCAGCGGGTTGGCTGGTTGGCCATCGGCGGATCGGTCCATAACACGTGATCCAGGGCGTCGTCGATGCCCAGGTGCCCGCCGCGGACCTGGGCGTCGAAGCGGGGATCGGTGAGCATGATCCGCAGCGTCTGCGCGATCCACACCTGGGTGGTTTCCCACCCTGCTCCCAGCGTCAGCAACATCGAGGCCAGAACCTCGGCGTCGTTGTGATGGCCGGGGTGATTGAGGAAGGCGGTGGTGAGGTCGTCGGCCGGTGCCGCGCGGTGCGCGCTGATGACGCCGGTGAGGATGGTTTCCATCTCGCCGAACAGGGCCTGGGCGTCCGCGCCGGAGCCGAACAGCGCGATCACACAGGCCTGCAGCCGCTCGCCGAGATCCGGGGCGATGCCGAACAGCGCGGCGACGGTGAGCATCGGCACTTGCGCGGTGTAGGAGGCGACCAGGTCGATCGGTCCGTCGGCGGGGAGCCGGTCGATCAGCCGGTTACAGGTCGCGCGGATGAGGCGGGCCGTGTGCTGCTCGTCGAGCCCGGCCAGGCCGTCGTAGAGCGGGGCCCGCAGCCGGCGGTGTTTGGCGCCGTCGGAGAAGTACGCGTTGTCGCGGGGAGCCATGATCGGCAGGAGCCCGGAGTCCGGGCCGATGCGGCCCTCTCGCAGCAGGCGCCAGTGGCTGGAGTCGCGGGAGAAGCTCAGATCGTTGCGGACCATGGCCCGGATTTCCTGGTAGCCCATGACCAGCCATGCCGGAATTCCGGACTCCAGCTCGACCGGCGCGACCTGCCCCCAGCGCTCGCGCAACTGCCGGTAGGCGGCTTCGGGAACGGGGCATGTCGTAGTCGCCGAGAGAGGTGTCAGGCCGGTCAGCTCGTCGAGGCGGCAGTTGGTCGAGGGTGTGGTCATCGGATTCGGGCCTCCGCGGCGTCGTGACAGGTCAGGGCATGGCTGACCAGGGTGATCAGGGCGTTGACCGAGGAGCGGCGGTCGAGGGCGTTGCAGTGCAGCAGCACCGCCTCGGGCAGGGCGAGTGCCTGGCGCACCTCGTCGTCGGCGTGGCGGGGAGCGTCGGGGAAGTCGTTAATGGTGACGACGTAGGGCAGCCCGGTGGCCTCGAGCTGGTCCAGGACGGCGAAGCTGTCGTCGATGCGGCGCAGGTCGACCAGGACCAACGCGCCGATCGCGCCCTCGGCCAGGCCGTCCCACAGGGACCAGAACCGCTGCTGGCCGGGGGTGCCGAACAGATACAGCACGGTGTCGCCGGTATCGCCGAGGGTGACCCGGCCGAAGTCCAACGCGACCGTCGTGGTCGTCTTGTTCTCGACGCCGTGGAGGGAGTCGACTCCGGCGCTGGCGACGGTGATCGGTTCCTCGGTGCGTAGCGGCGGGATCTCGCTGACCGAGCCGATCAGGGTCGTCTTGCCCACGCCGAAGGCGCCCACCACCAGCAACTTCGCCGCGCCGGCCACGGTGTCGGGCACGTAGCTGATGCCGTGGCTGTCACAGCTTGCGGAGTCCGGCAAGGACCTTCTCCATCAGTTCGCGTTTCGGCCCGGCATCCCGGATAGAGAGCAGTCCTTCGTCGATCAGGTCTGAGGCCAGGACCCGCACCACGCTCACCGGCAACCCGAGGTGGGTGGCGGTCTCGACCAGGCTCAGTTGCCCCCGGCACAGCCCGAGCAGCTCCTGCCTCTGCGGCGTCGTCCGGTCGGGGACAGGCCGGTGGAGCAACGCGGACAGCAGGGTCTCCGGCCGCAGGGTGGCCTTCGGCTGGGTGCGGCCGCCGGTGAGCACGTAGGCCGGGACCGGGCCCGGCCAATACCCGTCGTCGGAGTGGGACATCAGGCGCGGGCGGGAGTGCTCAACGTGGACTCGCCGACCTGCCTGATCCGCTCGGCCATGGCGTGGGCGATGAGGCCGGGGTTGATGTCGGCGGCGGTCGCCACGGCCAGGCACGTCCGGTCGCCGGCACGGCGGACGAACAGAAAGCCGTCGGACCATTGGGAGAAGTTCTGCTGGAACGGGCCCGCGAAGCCGGCGACCTCCTCCACCGCGGACGCGCTGGCGACCAGAGCCGAGCAGACCGCGGCGGTCGGGTCGGCTCTGTCCTTGTCGATGCCGTCGGTGTGGGTCAGGACGAGACCGTCGCTGGCCAGCACAAGGCAGAAACGGACGCCGGGAATTTGAGCCAGCTCCGCCAGCATCCAAGGGTCCTGCGTGGACGTCATCGTGTTCCCTCGCTGTCGGTCTCGGCGGGCGCCTCGATGGCCGTGTGGGAAGCGGGATCAAGGAGCGAACCGCGCACGAAATCGACCATGAACTTGCCTTCGCCGGCCGGGTCCGGCGCTGGTGCAGGCTGCGGGGCAGGCGTACTCGTCGGAGAGCCTGCTAGCTCACGGTGCGGGACTCGGATCGGCAGCCCGCCAGCCGTTTGCCCGCCGCTGTGCGCAGCAGGAGCGAGCCGGGTCTCCAAGCCCTCGCGGTGCTTACCCGAGGTGGCCGCTGCGGGCGGCTGAGCGGGGTTCGGCTGCCGCGGCGCCGGTGTTACCGGGAGGTCCACACCGGCGGCGACCGCCACGAGCATGTGCTGGGGGACCGTCGTCACTGCGCGGACGCCGCCGTTGGCGGTGCTGTCGAGGCGCACCAGGAACTCGTGCCGGCGGGCGAGTGCTCCCACGACGGCGAGCCCGGTCTGGGGTGGTTCGCCCAGTTCGTGCAGGCCCACGGGGACGCGTCCGGACACGCGGTCCTGGGCCCACGGCAGCCGCTCGGCGTCCAGGCCGTGCCCGTCGTCGTGGACCGTGATCGCCCAGCCGGCGTCCACCTCCTCGAAGGTGACGGTGACCGTCGTTGCGGGTGGTGAATAGCGGGTGGCGTTGTCCAGCAGCTCGGCGAGCACATGGATCAACTGCTCGGTCAGGGTGTTGATCACTGCGACGTCTGGGTTGCCCGTCACCTGGACCCGGGGGTAGTCGACGATCCGGGCGCAGGCGTGCTGGACGACCTTGGCCAGCGGCTGCGGCTGCGGCCACTGCCGGCCCGGGAATCTGCCGGCCAGCACGGTCAGCGATTGCGATGCCCGTGCTTGCGTGGCCGCAGCGTGGCTGATGCTGTAGTAGTCGCGCAGCGTGTCCGGGTCGTCGGGATACCGTCGCAGGACCTGATCGGCGAGGTGCTCCATCTTGTTGGCAGTGGTCTGCCAGCGCTGCGCCAGCGACACGAACGCGCTGACGAGGCCGGCCTCACGATCCCGCCTTTCCTCGAGGAGCACCCTCACGGCCGCCACCACAGCGTCCGCGACGTCGTCGCCGGTCGCCGCGGGCACGGGAGGGGGCTCCACGCCGCGGTTCACAGCGTCGAGCAGGCCGACGGCGGTGTTTAGCGCCGCCTCGCGGTCGTCGGCCAGCTGCTCGAGTTCGCGCAGCAGCTCGTCACGGCCATGGTCGGCGCCGCGGCGCCGGTCCCAATTGGTGTTGGCCCGTCGTGCGGCGTCGGCCAGCACATCGCCTACCGTGGCCAAGGCATTGAGGCTGGCAGTCCGGAGCCGTGCGGGGGTGTCGTGGGTCATGAGTGATCTAGTCCCGACTGTTCTGGTTGGGAACCTGCGGTGGGCGTGCCGACCTCGGCGCGGTCCCGTGTGGCGGTTGTCCTCGTTTGCCGCGGGCAGGCGCCGCTCGATCGTTGCCGAGCTGCGTGCGAGGGGGAGGTGGGGTGGCACAGCCGCGCGGCGTTAGCTCGCGGGCTGTGGCGGGGGCGCCACCCCACCTCCAGTCCGGCTGGAGGAGAAGCCGGACACTGTGGACGCCGCGCCAGGAGGAGGTGGCCGCATCCACCGGTCGCGCGAACGCAGATTCCGTGCCGCCCGCGCCACGAATTGCGCGTCGACACCGGACGGCGCCATGCTCGCCACCGGTCGCCGCGGGCAGCGGGCGCGCCAGACCAGGCTGATGACCCACGCCGCGACCACGCGGAAGGTGCCGCGTCGGCTGCCCTCCCGGACTGCGCGGGGTCGGTGGCGGATGTCATGACGTCCTTCGTCCATAGATCAGTCCGACGTCTGCCAAGTCGCGGTATCTCGTGAGGCTAGGCAACGACGGAACACGGGCTCGGTAGGCACGGAGATGCGGAGTACCGCATCTGGCGGGCGGTCAGGCGTCGCCGACAGCGGTCGGTACCGCCGCGGCGGCCGGTATCACGGTGGTCCGGCCCAGGTCGTACTCGGATCCTGCGCCGAAGAACCGCCGTCCTGAATGGAACCCGGCAATCTTTGTCTGCGTTCCATTCGATGCTCATCAACTCAGACGACAATAGGGCAGAATGTGAGCTTGTCAACACGAAGAACGCATATCTGTGTCGATAATTTTCGGCTCCTACGAATAGGCTACGCGGGTCTACGTAGTGCGACACTTGGGTACCGCGTAGTTGCAGTCAGGGCCGTTACGTAGTCGTATCTATCGGACTACGACGTCGGATGAGCTGACCTGTACGTTCCTGAGGTAATTGCGACGTAGATGGGTTAGTGGCAAAGTTCGATGGGTGGCGCTACGTAGTCCAGTGGTGGAAGCTGCGCGTGGCCGAGAAATTAGTACGCGGTCTTGGCTGTCATGGTTGCGCGGTTTCCTCATTGTGCTCACAGTGGAGTTGGCAGATTCTTAGCGAAGTGCCCGCCGGCCGTGCGTGAGCCTTCTTCTTGGTAGTCGGTAGATCCGTCAAGAGTCGGTCGTAGGAGCCGAGGCGCGTCGGCAGGACCTACATGCAGGAACGGAGTCGGAATGACGAAGCACGTGTTTTTCAGCCCTTACTATTGGGACCATGCGCACGAGGTAGCGGCCGCCCTGCGGGAACAGGGTCCTGTACATCGAGCGATGATCCCGCGAGGGGAGGGGGAGAAGGGGATACCGGTGTGGGTCGTCGCGCGCTACGAGGAGGCGCGGGCGGCGTTAACCGACACACGGTTGTCGAAGGACATCGCCGGGTTGACCGCGATCCTGCACAAGCTCCTCGCGGAGGCGGGCGCGGATACCACTCTCAGCAGCATGTTCTCCCCGCACATGATCTTCTCGGACCCCCCGCAGCACACCCGGCTGCGGAATCTGCTCGTCCGGCACTTCACCCGAACCCGGGTGGAAGCCCTGAAGCCACGGGTCGAGCAGCTGACCGCCGAGCTGCTCGAAGACCTCTCGTTGCATCAGGAAGTCGACCTGATCACCGATGTGGCGTTCCCGCTGCCGCTGTACGTGATCTGCGAGCTGATCGGCGTCCCCGAGGACAAACGCGGGATGCTGCGCGCCTGGACCTACGCCTTGATGGAGGACCTGCCCGGCCGGGCCGAGGCCGTGTCTCTGAGCATGCAGGAGTACCTGCTCAACCTGATCGAGGCCGCGCGCGCCCATCCGGGGGATGACCTGCTCTCGGCGCTGGTGCAAGAGGCAGAAGACGAGAACCGTCTGAGTATCGAGGAGCTGGTGGGCACTCTGTTCCTTTTGTTCGTCGCCGGCCACGAGACGACGACCGCGCTCATCGGCAACAGCATCCGCTGGCTGCTGGACGACCCGCAGCGGTGGCAGGAGGTGGGCGAACGCCCGGAGCTGCTGCCCAACGCGGTGAAAGAGGTGGCGCGGTTCGATGCGGCTGTGGCCACTGCGACGCATCGGTTCACCACGGCCCCGGTCACCATCGGCGAGACGACGATCGATCCCGGCGAGATTGTGCTGATCTCCCTGCTGAGCGCCAACCGCGACGGTCGCCGGTACGACGGTGCTGATGAGCTGGACATCCACCGGGACGAGTCCAGCCTCGCGTTCGGCCACGGCATCCACTACTGCCTGGGCGCGCAGCTGGGCCTCATGGAAGCCGAGATTGTCATCGGCGCGCTGACCCGGCGATTCCCCGACGCGCGCTTGGCGGTCGAGGCATCGGAGCTGCTGCGACGGCAGCCCGCGATGATCCCCCACAGCTATCGCGATCTGCCGGTGTATCTGGGCTAGCGAGAGCCGGCGACCTGCGGTGTCATGGCTCGTCACGGTCGTTCCCGGCGGTAGGCGTAGCAGCCGTCGTGAGGTACCAGGTGGCGATCCCGGTCCGGCTCGTGGTGCCCAGCTTCTTGTTGAGATTGGAGACATGCGTGCTCACCGTCCGGGGCGACATCTCCAGCTGGGCGCCGATGGCCTCGTTCGTCAATCCCCGGGCGATGAGGTCGGCGACTTCGAACTCGCGGGCGGTGACGCCGTCGGGCGGGCTGCCCGTCCCGGGCGCCGCGAGCGGCGCAAGGGCAAGGGCGTTCATGTCCGGTGGGAACAGGTTCCGGCCTCCCGTGACGTAGCGGTCCCACAGGTCGTCGCCGTGCGGGTCCTTTCTGAGCGCCTGCCGCCCCGCGGTCTCGGCCAGCCGCTGCAGGCGCAGGAACGGTGTCAGCCCGAGCACGCTGGCCTGGGCCGACTGCTGGCGCGCCCGTGCACCGCCCAGGACCTTTGCGGCTGTCGCGTAATCGCCTAGCTGTGCGGCGATCAGCGCGATCAGCCACAGGCTCCAGGCCGGTCCCCATGCGTCGCCGACGTCTCGCTGGATACGAAAGGCCTCCTGCGCCGAGTTGGCGGCTTGGCGCGCTTTTCCATCGAGCAACTCGACCAGCGCCCGCGCCCACAGAGCCCAGGAGATGCTCCAGGGTGCTTGAGCAGCCTTGGCGTCTGCCAGCAGGATTTCGCTCTCAACTCTGGCGATGTCCAGGCAATCCAACGACGCCGCCGACATCGTGAGGAGCAGGCGAGCCATCCACTCGTCCGCCACGGCCCCAGCGGCCGCGTACGCGCGCGCCGCGCGGCGGAACAACGCCAACGACTCGCGCGCGCGGGCCAGGTCCTGCTCGACCAGCCACAGCCGGGTGGCGCGTGCAGTGTCGAGCGGGCCGAAGGCGCCGTCGAGCTCGAGCGCAGCGGCTGCGGCCTCGGCTTGAGTCAATAAGGGGTCGGCGCGCACCTGGTTGCCCTGAATCTGCGCGACCCACGCCGCCAGCGAGAGCGCCGCCACCTGGTTCACGCTCGGATCGCCGCGGTGGCTGTCGAGCCCTGCGGTGAGCATGCGGACGTTTTCGTTGAGCCGGCCGCCGAAGATGAACGCGCAGGTCCGGCTGACCTGGATCGGCAGCTCTAGCCCCCGCTCGGCGGTCTGCGGGCTGGACAGGAGCCGCAGCTGGGCTGCGATCAGGTCCGGGCGGAACTCGTTGAGCCGGACCATCCACTCGATCTGCTGTCGTCCGAGCCATTCGCGGCTCGCCTGCACGGCCAACGCCTCGAGGTAGGAGGTGTAGGCCTCGCACAGCTGATGGTCATGGTCGGACTCCAACACCAGCCGGCCGTACTGGCGAATCGTCTCCAGCATGCGGTAACGCGGGCGGCCCCGACGTTCCACCGCCTTGAGGATGTTCTTTCCGACCAGTGTGACGAGAAGGGACTCCACCCTGGTGTCGTCGAGGCCGACGTGGTGCGCGAGCGCGTGGACGGCGTCGAGGTCGAACGCACCTTCGAAGACGCTGGCCGCCACCCACAGCTTTTGCTCAGGCGCGCCGAGCAGGGTGTAGGACCAGCGCACCATCGCCTCCAAGGAGCGGTGGCTGTGCTGACCTGAGGTCCCGTGGTTCAGCAGCGACAGCAGGTCCGGGTGCTCGGTGAGCGCGCGGACGGTCATGGCGTTGCCCTGCAGCGTCGCCGCGGCCAGCTCGATGGCGAGCGGGATGCCGTCGAGCCGGCGGCACAGCCGCGCCGCGACGGGATAATCGTTCTCACCGATCGTGACGTGCAGCTCCGCTGCTCGGTCGAGCAGCAGCTGCAGCGCCTCGTGCACTCCATCGGCGGCAGCGCAGTTGCAGCGGTTTCCATCACCGACGCACAACGGCGGAACCGGCACCAGACGCTCGCCGCGCACCCCCAGTCGTTCCCGGCTGGTCGCCATCACCTGAAGCCCGGGGGCCCTGCGCAGCAGCGTGTGGAGCAGCGTCGGTACCGGGCCGGTACCGGGTTCGCCGACCAGGTGTTCGCAGTTGTCCAGCATCAGCAGCAGCTGCCGGTCCTGGAGGTAGTCGCAGAGCCTATCCAGTCCTGGCTGCGATGCGCTGTCCTGGATCGCCAACCCGTCCGCGATCGCGCCATACAGTCGATCACCACCTTCCCGCAGCTCAGCGAGGCTGACCATGACAACGCCGTCCCGGTAGCTGCGCGATGCGGTCTGGTCGTGAGCAAGGCGGTGCATGAGCCTGGTCTTGCCGACTCCGCCGAAGCCGCTTAGCGTCGCCAACCGGGTGTCAGGGCTGGCGAGCAAGGTCCTTGCGCGGTCGAGCAGCCTGCTGCGGCCGACGAAAGAGTCCAGCTCCGCCAGCATCGAAACGGGCGGAGCTGGCGCGCCTCGGCTGTCGACGTGGCGGTCATCGTCTCCGGCAGTCATCAGTGCCCTTCGTCCGCGGCGACGGCCGCATGTCGCGTACCTCGCCGGGCTCGGTCTGACCCGACGGCGTGGGCGACTGCGACTTCAGCCGAAGTCGACGGCTCACCTGCACACCGAGGTTGATCATCGCGGGTCTGTCGCTTCGGAAACCTCGGCGTCTCCTGGCCGGGGAACGCCGTTGAGGCAGGGGATGCACGGCATTCCGGTTCTGACCGCGACGTGCTCGGCGTGGCCGGGCTGGATCTCCAGCCCGCAGAGGGCCATCAGGTGATCAGGCATCGGTCCGCTGGTTGGTATCGGGAGCAGATGGACGACGCGATCGGTCTCGCCGATGATGCGCCCGTTCCCTAGCTCGACGCCGCGTCGAAGCCGAGCGGCGACGACACCCGGCGCCCAGCCCGCGGCCAGTGGGGCGGCCTCAGCGGTTTCGATCGCGGACGCGGTCGGCACTGCGCGATCGGCGGTACGTGGGGTGACTGACGGGTTATTCATGATCACCTGGTTGGTTCGTTGTCGGAAAGCTGGAGCGCCTCGACCGCCGCGGAATCGATGTCTGCTGGTGGTCGAGGCGCGCGGACCGGACAGGAGGGAGGTGTGTGAATCGGCTGTCCGGGCCGGGCTTGACGGCGGCTGCACAAGCGAGGACGGGCTCGTGTGCCGGCGACCCGTTCTCCTCCGCTGCCAGCCGAACGGCGAGCGTGTGCAGGGAGGTGACGAGGCTCTGGTACATCTCCGGGAGGTCCGTGGGCGGGAGCAGCTCAGCGTCGTCCCAGCCCCGCAGGAACGCGGCGAGCCGGGCGTGGGCGTACTTCAATGCCAGCGCGTCGTCGGAGGAGCGGACTCGCCGCAGCGCTCGGTCGACGGTCGCGGTGATGCGCTGGAGCCGGTCGTGGGCGTCGTCTTCGGAGTCGTCGTCATGCCACCGGACGTTCGGCAGCGAGACGAGAGCATGCTGCGCCTGTATAACGGCGAAGCGTCGTCGCTCGCGACGACGCTTCAGAAGCCGGATCATGATGGCCACCGCCGCGAAGTACAGGTCACCGCACGACGGACGGGCTGCATGCTGCGGGCGACATGTCCGCGCAGGACGTGACGCCAACTGTCGCGTCGCAAGATCGTCACGTCCGGATGAGCGTTGCCGGTCATGATGTTGACTCCCGGCCGGTGCGCGCCTCGCGCAGGGAGACCGTCAGTGCAGCGCCCAGCTGCCTCCGCCAGCGCGAGCACGTCCGTCGCTACCAACGTGGCGCAATGGACACGGTGGACACGTGGGTGATTGTTCGAGGGCGAACGCAAAACGCTGGCCGTTCCGGGGGCACCTGGCCAGCGTGCTTCGCTGTCGTCGACAGCGGAAGCCCGGTCACCCGCTGGAACAACAGCGACGCTCCTGCGCTGCCGGAATGAGTCTGGCAGCGCCGCCAGGCGATCAAGAACTGCGACATCGGGGCCCAGCTCTGTTCGGACCAGCAGCACGCCGGCACCAGCCAAAGTCGCATGGCCGTCGCTGTCGGCGTCCTCCAAGGCGCGGTGTCGGAGATCCTGCGTAGCGGCGACACCGTTACCGCGTTCGAGCTGTTGGAGCGCATCGCCAACGGTCTGGGAATGGCCAGCGACGCCCGGGGCCGCGCCGTCCAGGACGACCGCTGTGCCAACGAGTACGACGCGATCGCCGAGTCCTATAACGACATGGTCGCCAAGGTGGGCTCGCTGGCCGGTCCAGATGCTCATGCGCTATTCCTTGGTTGCGGGCCTAAGCCCTTACGTGCTCGACGATCCTTGATCAACCCAGATAACGGTCCCATCGGCCGGGGCTTTCGCGCACCAGCGAGGCGGTCCGGTTTCCCTCGGATCTCTGTGCTGCCCTGACCTGGGGTTTCGTGGTTGCTCGGCCAACTTGCCCATCGCAATGGGTAGCAGTATTGTGGATGTCAGCGGTCCGCCAGTGGCGAGCCGCAAACGGGGCGACGGGGGTTGCGTAAACGTGGCGAATAACCAGAGTGGATCTCCTCAAGCCCGCGGGCGAGAACTTGCAAAACAGGGCAGGGAGTTGTTTGCCTCCTGTGGATCTGTCAAAGTCGCAGCCCGCGAGTTGATGAACCGGCATCGGGATCTGCCCAGCATCCAGGCGTTCCGGTACTCTGCTGGGCTCTCGCAAGATCAAGCAGCCATCCGCTACAACGAAGTCGCCGGTAATCAGACGACGCTGGGTGGAACAACAATCAACGCCTGGGAGAGTTGGGCACGAACGCGGGGAGCTTCTGGAGTCGGCTCTCCGCCATCATTTGCAAGTTTGCTCATCCTGGCAAAAGCGTACGGACTCGGACCGCACGGCACGGCTAGTGAATTCATTTTCGCGGGCGACCTTGTTCAGGAGGCGTACGAGAAGCTGGCCCCGGAAGATCAGTTAGCACTGAAGGCCGCAGGTGATCACCCGCCCGCCGCTGTGGCCAGCGACTCGCCCCAGGTTCGCAGCGCCGTGGTCGACGGGCTGAATGCGACCGACAATGCTGTAGGGCAAGACTTCAACCTAGTCGTGCCGACGATCGATCATGGAAATCCTGCGATCTGCGTGTTCTCGTTGCCGAACCCAAATCCGGGCCAGCTGCTCGACTTGACCTGGAACACCTTCGGGTTCGGCGTCCAGCGGTTGATGCGACAGATCAAGAGTCTTGGACGGCGGCTCGACGCGGACATCTGCATCGGAATCAACGAGGCGGGTTTGGTCATGGCGACCTTCTTGGCGTCCGCTCAGTTCAATCGGTGCTCTATTGGGTATCTCAGGTGCAACCGCGTTCGGAACGAGATCACCTTTGCGGCCGAGTCCCACTACCCTGAATCGGTGGACGCTCCGGTGATCGTGATCTGCGACTTCGAGGTTAAGCATGCTGACGTCGTCGGGCTCGTGGCGCGGGAACTTCGCGAACGATACCCAGGAGCAGAGTTGTACTTCGCGGTCTTCGGCGCTATGACCAAAGGTAATTCGTTGGAGGTAAAGAGCTTCGATGATCTCACCGGCGCAACCATCATGCAGGCGGCTAGGTTTGAGGCGGTGTTTATCGCCGCGACGATGAGCCCGCCAGGCATCGAGCCGCCTTTGGAACTTCGCTGAGCAGATGGGAAAGACAGTGGTGGAGAAGGTCAGCAGTATTCCCGATCTCGCCGGCAGGCTCGCCGAGATGGTGCGCGGCGTGATGCTGGAGTTGCGTCCCAAGCTAGTCGAGGCGGCGCTGACCGGCCGACGCGGCGAAAGCGAGAACCTGCGACATGTAGACAACTTCCTGTCGGAATACGACCTGTGGATGCATGGTCGCTACCGCGAGCTGCTCGCTCCGATTCTCGGCACATTTGTCTACGCTTCTGAAGAGGCTGAACCGGAGATCGTCGGCGCTGACCCCGACCCGGACCTCTGCGTTCTGGTCGACCCTCTGGACACCAGTGAACTCGCCGTACGCGGGCTGCTCGGCTACACGCATGTCATGGTTTACTCCCGCGCCGCCGCTCGGCCGGTCGTCGCGGTGGTTGGCGACATCTTCCATCACCTCCAGCTCTACGTCGGTGCGCGTGACGAGCACGGCATCGACCGCGCCTACGTCGTGACGGCCGACTCTCAGGCGTACGAACTGCGACAGCAGGCAAGCAGGCGCCTTTCCGAGTCGCTGGTTACCAACTTTCTGATGCGTCCGAGCGAGCGGTTTCTTCCGCTCGCCAGGAAGCTGAATTTTCTCGAAGCGCTCGACACGCCAGGCAACGACGGCAAGAGCAGGGGGCGGATCGGGGTGGACTTCGGCTCCGTTAGCCTCTGCCATGTTGCGGCAGGCATGACGGAAGCTACCGTGGAGTTCGCCAAAGGTTTCGCCGTCTGGGACCTCGCTCCTGGGCACTACATCCTCCACGCGTCCGGCGGCACCGTGCTCGACCTCGACGGAGAGCCCGTACCGCTCGACTACCAATTCGGCTCGATTGCTGAGATCGCCGAGGCGATGGACCGCCGACAGCGGTTCGTCGCTGCCGGGACCGCCAGCCTGGCCACGGAGATTGTCAAAAGCCTCCGGTAGTAGGCGCCTGCGCCGCGGCATCGGCTGGCTGCAGGATTTTCCGCAGCCGTGGTGATCACGTGCCACCGGTCAGTATCGCCAGCTCGTGCGACGCGGGCGGCCCATCGCGTCGCGAGCACGCGCAGCTGCGGCACGATTCGGCCGACTATCGCCGTGACTGCCGGTTTTCGGTATGCCTATATCATTATTGCACTGGGGTTCCGGCGCGTTAGGCGGCGGGCTCACGGGTCGGAGTGCATGCCGCGTGCTTGTCGGTGGCGTCGGGCGTTCGAAGACGTCGGGAATGAGGTGGCGGTGTGCCATCTGCCAGACCGAGCAGTCTCGGCAGCCGTGCATCGAGTTGATTGCCTGTGGCGCACCGCGTGATCAGGGTCGGCGAGGGCCGAGAGTAGGCAGTCCGACAGACCTGTCAAGTGTCTGCAAGAATCAATTCGTCTCTCCCGGGAGGAGAAGCACAAAGGAAAGGGCTTTGCCTTGGAAACGGATCGCGG
Source organism: Amycolatopsis sp. cmx-4-37 (assembly GCA_049998055.1). Taxonomy (GTDB): domain Bacteria; phylum Actinomycetota; class Actinomycetes; order Mycobacteriales; family Pseudonocardiaceae; genus Amycolatopsis. The sequence goes on from JAEBEK010000029.1 coordinate 40,653, forward strand.
CGCAAACGATCAAATTGAGAACGATGGCCATGTGCGGCTGTTGGTGACGGGCGGTGGGACCGGTGGTCACACCTACCCGGCCTTGACTGCTGTTCGCACGACGCGGTCCCGGCTCGAGGTAGATCGATCCTCGGCGGAGTTTCTGTGGGTGGGGACGGCTGGTGGACTCGAAGCGCGCACCGCCGAGCGTGAAGGAATCCCGTTTAAGGCGGTGGCCACAGGTAAGGTCCGGCGTGCGCGCAACCCGTTGAAGATGCTGTCGTGGGCCAACCTGAGGGACATGGTGAAGGTGCCGCTGGGAATCGGTCAGGCGGTCCACGCGGTGCGAGCGTTCCGGCCGGACGTCGTGCTCGCGACCGGTGGGTACGTCTCGGTCCCCGTGAGCCTGGCGGCTTGGATTTGCCGGCGGCCATTAGTGGTGCATGAGCAGACGGTGCGTTTGGGACTGGCGAATCGGCTGCTGGCTCGGATCGCGACGGCTGTGGCGGTGTCGTCGTACTCGACGCTGCCGCTGCTGCAGGCACGCGTGCAGAAGCGCGCGGTCATGACCGGGAACCCGGTGCGGCCGGAAATCCTGGATGGTCATGCCGATAAAGCGATCGCAACGTTGGGTCTGGACCTGTTCGACCGGGCGCGGCCGATCGTGTACGTGACGGGCGGCGCGCAGGGCGCGGCCCAAATCAACGGCATAGTCGGGGACATCTTGCCGTGGCTGCTCGAGCAGTCGAATGTGATCCATCAGTGTGGTGCGGCTGCGGTGACGATGATGAAGTCGGCTGCGGAAGCCTTGCCGAGGGAGCTCGCCGGGCGGTACCTGCCGGTCGGGTTCGTGGGAGCTGAGCTGCCGGACGTGTTCGCGCTGGCGGATGTGGTGGTCTCGCGCAGCGGGGCGGGGACCATCGCCGAACTGACCGCGCTTGGTCTGCCGTCGGTGCTGATTCCGCTAGCCTCGTCGGCCGGTGGAGAGCAGGCGCACAACGCCCGCCAGCTTGCCGAAGCGGGCGCCGCCACCGCGCTGCTTGACACGGTCACCCCGACCGACTTGCGCGCCGCTCTCGAGCCGCTGCTGGCCGACCCCGGCCGCCGCCGGGAGATAGCCGGGAAGGCCCGCGAGCACGGCCGCCCGGACGCCGGGGAGCGTCTGGTCGATGTCGTTCTGGACCTCGCCCGGTCCGGTGGCCGCTAACCCTGAGCGGATCCTCGGCCACCGAACCAGCGGTGGCCTTAGCCAGGGCCGCCCGATAAGGCACGTGTCCACTCGGTCCGGTCGCCGAGCTGATGGTTGTCACGGCTGTAGTGAGTCATTGCTTGCTGCGGGGCCTGCGGTCGAGGGGTGATCAGGCCCAGCCGTGGAAGGGTGTCGGTGATGAGCTGGCGGCCGTGGGCGATGGCCCGCCACCAGACGTCCCGGACTTCGTCGACGTCGGGCCAGATGGAGAACAACGACTCGGCGACGATCGGTCCGGAGTCGACGCCCGCGTCGACGACGTGGAGGGTGATCCCGGCCAGGTCGTCGCCATTGCGCAAGGCCCAGTTGACGGGCCGGACACCGCGGTAGTGCGGCAGCCGGCCGGGGTGGCAGTTGATGATCTGCGGGGTGGCGTCGATCAGATCGGCGCCGATGATCTTGTCGTAGAGGATGCTGAGGATGAGGTCGCACCGGCCGGGCTCGAGGTCGCGCCAGTCGCCGGACTCGATGATGCGGACCTCGGGCCACCGGGTGGCGACAGTGTCAGAGAGGCTGATGTCCCAGCTCGGCTCGGGCGTGGTCGGGACGACGGTGTCGAGCACGAGGTCCGGCATGGACGCGATGGTCTCGCAGGTGTGCACGGCGAGGGTGCCCTTCCCGAGCACGGCAACGCGCCGCGTCACGGTCGCACCAACGGCGACCCAGCCACTATGGGGTCGGCGGCGAGCGCGGCGCACTCGGCGGCGACTGCGGCCGTGAGCCTGGCGGTGACGAAGCCGATGTCGTCGTCGGTCAGGTCCGGGTGGAAAGGCAGGCTCAGAATCTCACCGGCGACAGCCTCGGTCGCCGGCATCTCGCAGGACCAGCGGGCGAACGCCGGTTGCAGATGGTTGGGCGGGTAGTGCACCCCGGCCTGGATGCCGGCGGCGTGCAGCCGGGCGTGGACCGCGTCGCGCACGTCTGCCGGAACTCGGATGACGCAGTTGAACGGCACTGTGTTCGCCACGTCGAGGTCCACGACGACGACGCCTCGGGTGTCGGTGAGTGCGGCAGCGTAGCGGCGCCAGAGCTGCTGGCGGCGGTCGGCGACCGGCTGGAAGTGTGCGAGCTGGACGCGGCCGATCGCGGCGTGCAACGTCGAGAGGTGATACCGGAACCCCGGTGCTTTGACCTGGTAGGAGACGGTCTGCGCCCGCTCCTCCCGCGCAGCGGTCATGCCCAGCAGCCGCGATTCGCGCAGCTGTGCGGCTTCGGTGGCAGTGCGCGGGACGATCGCGCCGCCGTCGCCGCAGGTGAGGGCTTTGATGGCGTCGAAGCTGAAGCAGGTCAGGTCTCCGGTGGCGCCGACGAAGCGCTCCCCGTGGACAGAGCCGAAGGCGTGGGCGGCGTCCTCGACCACGGCGATGCCGCGTTCGGTGAGCTGGTCTCGGATCGGCCCGAGGTCGACGGCGCGGCCGCCGTAGAGCACCGGCATGACGGCGCGAGTCGCCGAAGTGACCGCGGCCCGGATGTGCTCGGCGGTCACGCACAGAGTGCGGGGATCGATGTCGACGAACCGGGGACGAGCACCCGTGGCAAGGATCGCCTGGATGGAGGCGCAGAAGGTCATCGACGGCACGACGACCTCGTCGCCCGGACCGACCCCGGCGACCAGCAGCGCCAGGTGCAGTGCCGTGGTGCCGGTGGCGACCGCGACGACGTCGTCGACACCGAGGTAGGCGGCGAGTTCGCGCTCGAAGGCGTCGGACTCCGGTCCGTGCCCGTACTGGCCGGTCTGCAAGGCGCGGCCGATCGCGGCCAGCTCGGGGCCGTGCAGGAACGGGCGGGCGTTGGCGGCAGGCCCGCTGGGACTGGTCACGATGCTCACGCGGGCACCCCGTTCGGTGCGTCCACCGCGGTGCTGGGCGCGAGCCGGTCCGGGTGTCGGCGGTACCAGGCGATGGTGTCGGCCAGCCCGGCTGCCAGGTCGCGGGTGGGTGTGAAGCCGAGGGCAGCGATCTTGTCCCAGGTCATGCTGTAGCGGATGTCGTTGGCGGGGCGGTCCGGGACGTAGGTGATGGCTTCGGCGCCGCGGCCGGCAGCCTCGAGCAGGAGCTTGGTCAGCTCGATGGTGGTCAGGTCGGTGCCCCCGCCGATGTTGTAGGTCTCGCCCGGCACGCCGGCGCGCAGTACCTGCTCGATGGCTCGGCAGTTGTCCTCTACGTGCAGCCAGTTGCGGATGTGCCGTCCGCGGCCGTGAACGGTCACCGACTGGCCAGTCAGCAGCAACCCGAGGAAACGTGGAATCAGCTTCTCGGGGTGCTGGCGTGGTCTGTAGTTGTTCGAGCTGCGGCACTCGCAGCGGCGCGCGCATCGTTCGGCAAGTCTGACTTCCTGGCGCTCGCCGACCAGCTGCCGACGTTGGTGCGAGCCGCGGAGGCCGCTCAGGACGCCGGAGCCACGGCTCAGGCCTACACGCTGGTCACCCGCGCACTGGTCAAGCTCCGCCCGGCGGCCCTGGAGTGGATCAGCGCCGACCGCGCCGTCCGGGCCGCGGAAGCAGCAGGTCAGCCACTTATTCTCTCCGAAGCGGAACGCATGCTCTCCGGCGTGTGCCGCCGCGCCGGCGACCACGACCGAGCCGGCGCCCTCGTCGTGCGGGCAGCCGACCGGCTGGCGCTCGACGGCCGGGACCCGCGGCATCTCCTGCTGCACGCCAGCCTGCTGTGTACCGACGGATACTCCGCCGCCCGGGCCGGCGACGGCGTCCGCGCACGCGACCTGCTGACAGAGGCCGCCGCGACCGCGAACCGGCTCGACGGTGCCTGGGCTGCCCGAGCCCGAGCGAACCTGCTGAGTCATCGCGTCTCGGTGGAACAGCTGCTCGGCGAGCCGGGGGCTGCGCTACAGCACGCTCGCACGGCCCGCGGGGTGAGGTTCCCTGATGTTGAGCGAGAGGGGCGCTACTTGGTCGACCTGGCCGCCGTCCAGCTGCAGCTCGGTCAACCGGGACCTGCGTACAGCACGTTGCTGGCCGCCGAACGCCGCGCACCCGGTGAGGTGCACACCCGAGCGGCGGTCCGCACCATCGTCGACGCGCTACTGGACCAGAGTCGATCAGTCGTCCCGGGAATCCGCGAGCTCGCCGCCCGGGTGCACGTACCAGCCTGATGAATACAACGCCGCGACAGGGCAACACCGAGTGCGGCAACTGGGAACCCGATACCGCCCCCTACCCACTGCTGTGGGCGTGTGACGGTCGGTTCAGCCTGTCCATCTTGTGGCGAGGAGACGCCCGGTCACTGCGTCGCTCAGGTGTCGGGCGACTCGACTCAAGCTGCTCGTGCTTGTCGCAGGTGGATCATCGCATCAGGAGGGCCGAACTGCTTCTCACCCCGGATCCGCCTGGACCGAGGATCGAAAAGACCCGGGGCCGATGACTTCGACGACCCGTGCTGTCTGGTGCGGTGGTGAGCTTGCGGAACCCGGGCTTCCAGGATCGCGAGCACCCAGAAGACTCCGATGCCGGCGGCGAGCGTCAGGAGCAGTGGCCTGCCCACACGGCTCCACGGCGAGTGTTTGAACGCGGGATCGGAGCCTCGGGCGTGTAGTGGCCGCGTGAACGGCCCGGCGGTCACCGATCGCAAGGAGAATGGGACCACACCGGGGAAAGGCTGCGGAATCACCGGCCATCGTTGCGGGGTTGCCGGTGTACGCAGAGCGCCCCCGGCCTCGGGTACGAGATGCGGGCGCGGAATGCTTGCGCGACGGTGCCGTCGGGCAGCGGCGCGGTCCTGCGGTACCCGGTGGTGCGGGCGTGGGCTGCGGCGACGAGGGTGCGGCCGTAGCCGAGCCGCCGGTACCCCGCGACGACGTTGACGTAGTCGAGGGTGGCGATCCGGCAGGCGGGGCAGCAGGTCAGGGCAAGGGTGGCGACGGCCGCGCCGTCGAGAACGAGCTCGATCTGGCCAGTGAGGACGTCGGCCGCAGGAGGACGCGCGACCAGCACGAGTCCCTGCTGCGGTGCGGTGTCGGGTGGGTGCTGGGTGGTGATGTCCAGGTGGGCCCATTCGGCGAGGCGGCGTTTGGTGGGGTCGAGCGCTTCGATGCGGCGGCAGACTTCGCAGAGGGTGCTGTGGAGCCGGTCGCGGTGGCTGTAGGGCTGGGTCATGCCGTAGTGGGTCAAGTACTCGCGGCGCAGGCACTGCGTGGGGATGCCGTTGGCGGGGCGGATGGGGAGCAGGTCGCCGTACTCGCCGCGCGCTCCGGAGGCAACGCCGCTGTAGGTTCTCACCGCGCGAGACATGTCGACCTTGTGTGACCTGCGGGCCCAGGTCCGGTCTCAGGGTGATGACACTACGATCTGTCTCAACTGGCCTGTCACTTCCTCAGGCACCGGTTGATCAGTTAGCGCATGTACACGTCCTCGCAAGCCACTACGCCTGCGTGGGAGGCCAGTCCAAAACGGTTCCGCTCCGACCACCGAGTTGGATGCGCGGACCCTGCGATGTCTCAAGCAGGGTGCAGAAGCCGTGTCTCAGTTACACAAAGCGGCTCCTCACCGACATAGCTTGTGCTGCCGCACGCGAGGAGTAGTTAGATGGCCGGCAAACGCAGAGCGTTGTTGATCGGCGCGAGCAACTACGAGTACAGAGGGCTGGCCTCGTTGCCCAAGTCGCAGGCTGACCTGGGTATGCTGGCGGAGGTGCTGGAGGACCCGCGGATCGGCGGGTTCGACTCAGTTGAGGTACGCAAAGACGGCACCCTGAGCGACGTCACCCATGCGGTCGAGCGGCTCGTCGAGGCGTCAGAGCCCGACGATCTGAACCTGCTCCACTACGTCGGGCACGGGCTGGTCACCGATAACGGTGATCTCGGGTTGGCTGTGGTGGACACCGACCTCGGTCTGAAAGAGAGCAGCACCCTCGCCGTGGAGTGGCTGGTCACCAAGGTGCACACCGGGCGAGCGGGCCAGGCGGTGATCATCCTCGACTGCTGCTCAGCTCTCGATCCCAGGAAATGGCCCGGCGGAGTCGGCCACAAGGAAGGCATGCCTGACCTGTGGGTCTTGTCGTCCGGTGTGGAGGGGCCGAACTCGACCACCCGGGAAGGCGTGTTCAACGGCGACGCTGACGAACGCTGGGTCTTCACCGGTGTGCTGGTGGATAGTCTGCGCAGCGGAAGGGCCGACCTCGACGGCGATGGACTCGTCCACATCGACGAACTGGCCCGGCACATGATTCTCGAGGTGCCGAAGCGCGCCAACCAGACCCCAGTGCTGGCCCAGTCCGCGTCCGGTCGCGCACTCATCGCTCGTGCGCCGGCGGTCAAGCCTGAACCGCTGACGAGGCGAACGGTGGAGACACGAGGCTACGGCGATCGGCCCGCGACCGAGGACCTGCTGCGCCGGCACGGGATGCTACAGGCGTTCCGGGCACTTGTCATGCCGCAGAGCCACGCGAGGGACGAGGAGTACGCGGGCCCGACGGTGATCGCGCTGGACGGTGCGTGGGGAGTCGGCAAGACCTCGGTGATCGACCTCAGTGCGAAGCTGCTAAAGCACGAACCGAGACTGGACGCCCCAGCCGAGAAGGCCCAGCGACGGATGAGCGCGTGGGCGGCACGGAAGGCACTCCTTGGGCGAGGAGATGCCTTGTGGAACGAGAACATGGTGCCGAGGGTGAGCGAGAACGGCAAACCGTCTCTGGTCACCGAGAAGTTTGAGCCGTGGGCGCACCAGACGGGTGAGCAGGTGTGGGCCGGGCTCACCAGGATCCTGCTCAAGGTCGTGAACGAGAGATTCCTCGGCGACGACGACAACGTGATCGAGAGATACTGGTTCCAGCGCAACATCGAGCGGATCGATCGGGCGCGGCTGCGGCGATCTCTGTTGAAGGAAGCCAGCTCGCCGCTGCTCGCGGTGTCGTTCCTGGCTTTGCTAGCACCGATCGTCGCACAGATGGCCCGATCGACCGATATATACCGATTCCTATTCGTGAAAGAGGTCTTGGGCGCCAACATCGCATTGATCATCGTCGTGGCCGCGTTGGCAGTCGGCGTCGGCAACCTGTTCTGGCGCTACCGTCGGCCCGCCGCTGACTACCTTCCTGCGGAACTGTTCGTAGGCCCAGTCACCAGCACCGCGTTCGCCGACAACAGCGGCGACGAGGCGCTACGAGACCCCTACCGAAACGCTCGCTCGGGCTATCTGTACCTGCTGCAGCACGACGTCTTCGCGGCACTGGACGACATGAAGAAGGCCGGGCACCACATCGTGCTGTTCGTCGACGACCTCGACAGGTGCTCGTCCCGCACGACGGCTGAAGTGTTCGAGGCGATCAACCTGTTCGTGAATCGGACGTTCCCCGTCACCAGGTTCGTGCTGTGTCTCGACACCACGGCGGTGGCGGCGCATCTGGACGAGACGCACTCGGCGCTGCGGGGCAAGCTGCTCGACACCGATGATCCCAGCACTGGTTGGAGCTTCCTGCGCAAGCTGATCCAGCTGACGATCCCCATCCCGGTAATCTCACCGGAGGTGCTAGAGGAGCTGGTCGACCAGCTTCTGCCGAAGCCTGTCACCCATGCGCGTGCTGAAACCGCTGCAGAGCAGGGCACGGCAGAACGGGCTCAGAAAGACAAGAGGTCCGGCTCGCAGGACACGTCCACGGCGGCGTTGCCGAGGGAGGCGGAGACTTCTGAGGCCATGGAGTTGGTCGAACACGACGACGAGGTGCGGGCGCGAGCCGTCGAACGGCTGCGCGACCAGCTCGTGCGCTCAGTTCGCGAGGCGAAGTGGATCCTCTCCGCGTGGCGGTACCTAGTGCGAGTACTGAATTCTGTCACCCATGCGCGTGCTGAAACCGCTGCAGAGCAGGGCACGGCAGAACGGGCTCAGAAAGACAAGAGGTCCGGCTCGCAGGACACGTCCACGGCGGCGTTGCCGAGGGAGGCGGAGACTTCTGAGGCCATGGAGTTGGTCGAACACGACGACGAGGTGCGGGCGCGAATCGTCGAACGGCTGCGCGACCAGCCCGTGCGCTCAGTTCGCGAGGCGAAGCGGATCCTCACCGCGTGGCAGTACCTAGTGCGAGTGCTGATCGTTCTGCGGACCGGCCAGCCGGTGTCGGTCGAGGAGGCCAAGGAGCTTGTCGTACTAGCCGAAATCAGTTCGCGGTGGCCCGCCGCCCAACGCGCGTTACGCCGCAGCGCCGACGGCAAGTGTGGGCTAGGGTCGCTCGCCGCCGTCGCCGACGACGACCTGGAGTGGGCTTGGACATTGCGGAAGCTCGGCCTGCACACCGAACCGCACGAGAAGTGCGCGGCCGAGTTGCGCGAGTTGTTGCGGCGGTACAACGGTGTCCGTCTGGCTGAACTGGCCGCCGAGCTGTACTAGGTCGCAACAGGGGAATTTTCGCTCATACCCGATCCTCTCCGGCGGGGAGCACACTCACCGCGGGGCCAGGCGCTCAGCGCTGATGCGGTGTGGATGAAAGGCAGAAAGTCGGAATGCAGGGGAGCGTACTATCGGCCCTGGCGAGGCAACCTGGAGCCCTTCGTCGCCAGGCGGGGTGCTTGCCAGAACGGTGGCGATGGTGGTGGCCAGGGCCTGGCCTTCATCGGTGAGCGGGGTGATCGGGTCCCGCGTGTCGGAGCGGTGCACGAGCTGCTGGCCGAGTTCCCGCTCGAGTCGCCTGACGTAGCTGGCGAGGGTCTTCGGGTTGAGCGCGAGCGTGGCCGCGGTGGCGCGCAGCGTGGGGTGGTCACGGAGGCGGGCGAACGCGATCAGGCGTTTCCATGGGCGGCTGCCGGTAAGCGCGGGCCGCAGCTCGGGCGGGATCGCCTCGGCCAAGGAGAGAGCGCCGTGGTGCACCGTGGGGCCGGTGGGACGCACCGGCAGGTCGTAGCGGCGGCACCAGCTGAGGATCGTGGCGGGGTGCAGGCCGAGCTCGGCGCCGAGGTCTTCTGAGCTGCGGCCGCAGTGCACGTACTGCTCGTGCAGCCACCGGCGGCTGATGCCGGCAGGTGGTTTGCTCGAATCTCGCAGCGGAATGTCGTAGGCGGTGGCGAGTGTGGTGATGCGGCGCCGGTTGACCCCGTAGCGGACGGCGAGAGCGGAGATGGACCAGCCGCGGTCGACGTAGAGGTCCCGGAATGTCTCGGCGGTCAGCTGGGCGCGCAGCCGCTCGCCGACGTCGTGGTTTCTGCGGGTATCGCGAGGGTGGTGTGCGAGCAGATACCGGGCGGAGTCGAGGGTCATGCCTGCCTGCGAGGCGGCTTGTCCCAGCGGGATGTCCGCGCGGAGCAGGTCGGTCAGCGATTGCCGGGGCAGCGCGTCGGGGTTGGGGCCGGGCATGTCGAGACCGTCGGCGAGCTCGTGCGGTGGTTGCCAGCTCACGGTTTCGTCGATGCCGTGATCGGCGAGGAACTCGGCGGCGACCAGGTGGAGCTCTGCGGCTAGGCGGGCGGTGAGCAGTGTCGGGAAGCCGGAGAAGGCCTCGCGCTGGTCCTTGGTGCGCGGCGCGTAGTGCTCGGATGCGGTGGGAGCGGGTCTGCCGCTGATGGTCTCGAACAGCAGGCAGCGCATGGACCGCAGTGTGCCCTTGTTGCGTCGGAAGCCGGTACGGACTAGGAGGGAATCCCAGCGTGGCTCAGGTAGCAAATCGGTGTAGTCGAGTGCGCGGCGGCGTGCGTAGTCGATCGGGGTGCCGTGCTGATCGAGGTGGCGGGCGATGCGGGCGAGCGCGGTGCGCTGGGCGCCCCACGCGGGCTCGGTGGCCATGCGCTGCAATGCCTGGGCGACGTAGGCACTCGAGACATCGGCGTCGAGCCGGGCGATCGTCGCGGGAATGGACAGGGCGGTGCCGCTGGATGCCGTCAGGCACGCGAACGTGCCGCGCATCAGCCGGTGCACGCTCCACTGCGGAGCGAGGCGCAGTGTCCACCACGGCCAGAAGACGGTTGGGATCGTGGCGGAGCGGTCGTGGTTCGGGCTGCGCTGAGCGCTGCCGAGGAGGTCGCGGCGACGTCCGGACGGCGTGGGCGCTCGGGAGGTGCGGGCGAACGAAGGTGGGGACGGGGCCGGGAACAGGGTGCGGCGAGCCTGTTGCAGGACGCTGGCCAGCTGCGGAGTGATTGGCCGTTGCCGGGAGTGGTGGGGTGCGACCAGCCTCCGACCTGCACTGCCGGACGGGCATAAGGAGGTGAGCAGGGCTACGGCGGTCGTTTGGTCGGCGGCGCTCAGTACGGTCAGAGCACGGGTGGTGGCGCCCCCGGCAAGGACCGCGTGCGTTGGTGCCGTGCCGGGGTGGCGTCCGGAGCCGTCGGTGTCTATCAGCGCCGTCCGGTACACGTCGCTCAGGTCGCCGATGTCGGGATCGGCGGCGGATGGCGCTTCGGTGGTGCGCAGGATCCGGGACGCGAGCACGGCCAGATCGGTGAGTAGCCGGTGGGCCGGGCTCGCGGTGTAGAGGCCGAAGGTGGCGGTGCCGGTGGTGAGGACCGTGTCGAGCAGGTGCTGGGCGGCCAGGACCGTATGTCCGGTGCTGAGCTCGTGCACCGCATCGGTGGTCAGGTCGGCACCGCAGCGTGCGAAGTTTCGTCGGGCAGCTTCCGGGTGCGTGCTGCACCGCGAGGCCTGCGGGACGTGTAACCACAGGGTCCCGGGCCGCGGGACGCGGCCGCAGTCCGGGCAGCGGTCTGCGAGCAGGCACCGGTGCCGGGTGCAGGCGAAGGACCAGCCCAGTTGCCAGCGCAGCTGCCACCGGCCGCCGGACTCGGCCAGGCAACGGGGGCAGAACCATGTTCCCTGGCGCCGGCCCCAGGCGTGGTGCGGCGTCAGTCGTCGGCGGTCGGGGTCGGCTCGCACTACTGCGTCGTAGTGAGCCAGCGTCATCTCCTGCAGCGTCGGAGCCGGAATCCCCGTGACCGCAGCGATGCGCGACGCTTCGTCTGCCCGTAGGAGCACCGTGAATGCTGCGGCTCGGCGCCGCTGGGGCGCGACGTCGAGCCCGAGCGCGGGCAACAGATCCACTGCGGGCGTGGATAGTCGCTGCGACAATGCCTCCAGCCAGGAGGCGAGGCTTTCGCCCGGCACCGGATCCACGCGCACCGGCAGCCGTCGCACCATGCTCACGACGCGGTCGCCGCGGGTCGGCTGCGGGCGGTCGTCGTGGTGTTCCGGCTGGTGATGCGGCGCGCGGTCAGCGCGGCGTCGAGCTCATGGAGTGCGCTTCGGGAAAGCCATAGCCGGAAAAGGCGTGGATCTGCTCGAAGATCCGCGTCGCCAGCTGGCGGTCGAGGCCGTGGGCGGCGCAGCCGGCGAAGAACCGCGCCATCAGCGCCTTCATCTTCGCGCTGGACCGCTTGGCGCCCATGGTGCGGCGCAGCTGGTCGGCCTCGGCGCCGGTGAACGAAGCGACGTCGACGGCCATTTGCATCACCTGCTCCTGGAACAGCGGCACCCCGAGCGTCCGGTCCAGGGAGCCGGCGAGCAGTGGATGGGCGTGCTGCCACTCCTCCTCGGCGCGGCGGCGGCGGCGGATGTAGGGGTGGACCGAGCCGCCCTGGATGGGGCCGGGGCGGATGAGGGCGATTTGGACGACGAGGTCGTAGAACTTGCGTGGGCGAAGCCGCGGCAGCGTGGCCAGCTGGGCTCGGGACTCGACTTGGAACACGCCGATGGCGTCGGATTCGCAGAGCATGTCGTAGACCTTGGGGTCGGCCAGGTCGAGCTTGCCGATGTCCACGACGGTGCCGTGATGTCCGGCGATGAGGTCGATTGTGTAGTGCAGCGCGGAGAGCATGCCGAGGCCGAGCAGGTCGAACTTGACCAGCCCGGCGATGGCGCAATCATCCTTGTCCCACTGCAAGATCGACCGGTCGGCCATGGACGCCCACTCGACCGGCACGATCTCCGACACCGGCTGTTTGGAGATCACCATCCGCCGGAATGGATGCCGAGGTGGCGCGGGAAGTCCTCGATCCGGCCGGCCAGCTCGAGCACGTCGACCGGGATCTCGCCGGCCGCCTGCTGTTTCGTCGCCGCGACGCCGCCCCAGCGATCGACCAATTTGCCGTAGGCATCCTGCTGGCCAGGGCCGTGCCCAAGGGCTTTCGCTGCGTCCCGCACGGCGGACGGGGCGCGGTAGGTGATGACGTTGGCGACCTGCGCGGCGGGGAACCGGCCGTGTTTCTCGTAGACGTACTGGATCGCTTCCTCGCGGCGGTCGGACTCGATGTCGATGTCGATGTCCGGCGGCCCGTCCCGCTCCGGCGCCAGGAACCGCTCGAACAGCAGGTTCCACTTCACCGGGTCGGCGTGGCAGATCCCGAGCGCGTAGCAGACCGCCGAGTTCGCGGCAGAGCCGCGGCCCTGGCAGAGGATGTTGGCTTCCTTGCAGAACCGGACGATGTCTCACACAACGAGGAAGTAGCCGGGAAAGTCGAGCGTCTTGATCACGTCCAGCTCATGCTGCAGCTGCGCATACGCGCGCGGTGATTCGTCGCGGGTGCCGTAGCGGGTGGCGGCGCCGGCCAGGTGAGCTCGGGCAGGAATGACATCTCGTCATGCCCCGGCGGTACCGGGAACTGCGGCAGGTCCGGGGCGACGAGCTGCAGATCGAACGCCACCTCCACTCCGAGCACCGCGGCGCGCCCGACGGCGCCGGGGTAGCGGCGCTCGAACCGGCGCCGCTGCTCCATCCCCGAGCGCAGGAACGCCTGCCCCGACGGCGGCCGCCAGCCTTCCAGCTCCTCGGCGGACCGGTGGGCCCGGACCGCGGCCACAGCGTCGGCAACCGCAGCAGCGCCGGGGTCGGCGTAGTGCGCGTTGCTGGAGACGACGGTCGGCAGCCGCATCTCGCGGGCCAGCTCGTCGAGCTGGTCGTTGACCGCGTCATCGAGGGGCTGGCGGTGGTTGATCAGCTCGACGGCAACGTGCTGGTGGCCGAACAAGTCGACCAGCCGCGTCAGCTCGGCCCGTGCTGCGGCCGGGCCGTGCTGGGCGAGCGCGCGGCGGACCGGGCCCTTGCGGCAGCCAGTGAGGACGACGACGTGCCCGGCCAGCTCGTCGACCATCTCCTCCAGGTCGTAGACGGGGCGGCCCTTCTTGCCGCCGGCGATCTGGGCGTGGGAGATGACGCGGCAGAGCCGGTGGTAGCCCTCCTGCTGCCGGGCCAGGACCAGCAGGTGCGACCCGGCCGGGTCCGGCTCGCCGGCCTGTGGCGAGGGCAGGTCGAGCGACAGCTCGGCGCCGAACCCGACCCGGACGCCGAGCTCGCGGGCGGCGTCGTTGAACCGGACCGCGCCATACATCCCGTCGTGGTCTGTGAGCACCAGCGCGTCCAGCTCCAGCCGGGCGGCTTCTTCGACAAGGGTTTCCGGGTGAGAGGCGCCGTCGAGGAAGCTGAAGTTGGAGTGGGCGTGCAGCTCGGCGTACGGGGCGCGGATCCGGTCGCCACCGTCGTCCCGACTGCGGCGTTCCCGCAGGTCCTCTGGGGCGCCAGCGTAACCCTCGCGCTTGCGCGACCAGGCCGGTGAGTCACTGCCATCGCCGAGCACCGGCGCCCGGCCGGAGGCGATCCGCTCCACTTCCGACCACGGCCCACTCGGGTTGTTAAATTGGAGAGACGGTTCGCGTCTGACCGTTGACCGGCCGGTTGTATGCCGGGATCCCACTGGCAGTACCACCCTGTCGTGCTCGGGTCGCCGTGGGGAAGACAGCGTGTTCACTTCCCGCTGGCAACGGCTGCCGCCAGGGGAACAGATGTTCGATCCTAGGTCCCGCGACGGCGAAGTCAACCGCAGCCGGTCAAATCACTCTCCGGTTGGCCAGATTTCGCAGTGCAGGGCGCTCACACCCACTGTCACCAGTCGGGTCTTGACCAGCGTAAATGCGAGGTTAGGTCAGCCGGGTTGACGTCGAGGGGAGGGGATGACGTCGCAACCTCGGGAGGCGGGCCATGGCTGCCGCGACTCTTTCCGCGTGCCTGGCCGGGTTCTTCGCGCTAGTGCCGGCAAGACCCTCGCTTGGGTGGCGACCATGATGAGATCAAGCGGACGAGTATCGCGCCGCGCGGCGCTCGGGAGAAGAGCAGTAGGCGATGTTGCGTCTGACCAGGTCCGCTGCGTGTTGAGGCGTGGTCCCTACCTCGTCTTGGCCGAGGCGTGTGGCTCATCAGAACCGGCCGCGCCCTCCTGCTGCTCGCTGCCACAAGCCGGAGTGCTGTCGGGCTCTCAGCTGGATGCCCGGCGGTCATTCCGTGCTGTGCGGCGCGGCGAGGTCGCCCACGCCGCCCGGCCGATCGAGCCTGTGCGTGGCCTGGATGGCATGCCGACCTGTGTCCGCGTCGTCCACCGTGGACGACGCGGGCACAGGTCGTTCAGGGAAGATGGCCAGCGGGTTCACCGGCGCGCCGGTGCAGCCGTGGACCGGCAGTGGAGCGGCGGTGAACAGGAACTCTCACCGGCCCAGCTCCTGGCACACCGCGGAGAGCCCTTCGACCTCGGCCCCGTCGATCAACCAGCGGCAGTACCGTCCCCGGCGGAAACCCATCGGGGCCGACGACCGGGTCGTCGCTCGATGCGTCTGTTGACGTACCTGCGGATCAAGGAACGCGGGTTCCGGTGCCCAGCGTCCAGCGCTGGTTCGCCCCGCCGTTGCAGGACCACAGCTGGATGCCGGATCCGTTCGGGTTCTCCGCCCCTGAGACGTCGAGGCAGAGCCCGGACTGGACACCGGTGATCGTGCCGTCGGAGTTGGTGTTCCACTGCTGGTTGGCGCCGCCGTTGCAGTCGTAGAGCTCGACGTGCGTGCCGGAGGCCGTCTCGCCGGCGTGTGCGTCGAAGCACTTGCCCAGGACCTTGAGGGTCCTGGCCGAGGTGCTGTAGGCGACCTTCTGGTTTTCGCCGCCGTTGCAGTCCCACACCGCGAGCTGAGTACCGTTCACGGTCGTGCCGCCGGGAGAGTCGGCGCAGCGGCCCGAGTTGGCGCTGATGAGTGGGCCGCCCAGCGGGGTGCTGCCTGCACTGGGAGTGACCTTGAACAGCGCTGATTCGTGGCTGCTCAGGGAGCGGGAAACCGAGCTGCTGGACGTGCCCGCGTCTGCCCTGGCCCACAGGTTCCGGACCGCGGCGTTGCCGGTGAAGCCGAGGTCGGACCAGTTGGCGGTGACCGTGGCGGTGTTGTCGCCGAGGTTGAACAGGGCGACCGTGTAGCTGCCGTCGGAATTCTTCGGAGAACGCCAGACCTGCTGCTGGGTGGCCTGGGACACGGGGGTGGCCGGACGACCGCCGTCCCGGTCGACGGCGAGGACTTCGTCGTTCTTCAGCATGGTGAGGTCACCGGCATCGAAGTGGGTCATGTCCACGCCGAGCAGCAGCGGAGCCTTGGAGATCGCCCACAGGGTGAGCTGGCTCTGCCGCTCGGCCGGCGTGAGCCCGGTGGCCGTACCGTTACCGACCTCGATGGAGTCGGGGTCGTTCCAGCCGCCCGGACCGGCGTACGGCGCCCACTTGGGCAGGTCGACCCAGCGCGAACGGATCATCCCCCAGTGGGTCAGGGTCGAGCAGTAGCACTCGATGTCACCACTGATCCGCCAGCTGTTGGCGTACTGTCGCCAGGTGTTGACGTTGCCGAAGTCCAGCGTGTTGGACAGCCCGTAGTGGATGGTCCGCCCGGTTTGACGCAGAGCGTTTGACCAGTGGATGACGTCGTCCTGGTCGCTGGTGTGCACGCCGTCGATCTTGATGTAGTCGACGCCGTAGGAGGCGAAGAGGTTGGCCCACGAGTTCAGGAATGCCTGCGCCGCGGCCGGGTTCTTGTTGTAGTCGATGAAGTACATGACGTTCCCGAAGCCGCCGTAGTTCGACTCGTACCGGCTGGTGTCGGAAACGATGTCGCGGGCGTGGAACGAGGTCCCCTGGATCGGGGTGTTCTGGTTGTACGCCGCCACCGGGATCCCGGGGGTCACGTACATGCCGAACTTCTCGCCGAGACCGTGCACGTAGTCCCCGAGGGCTTTCATGCCGCTCGGGAACTTGGCGGTGTCGACCGCCCAGCGCCCGTACTGGTCCACGGTGGTCCCGGGATTGAGGATGTAGTAGTCGTCAAGGTTGATGTATTGGAAGCCCTTGGCCACCAGGCCGGCGTCCGACATGCCCTTCGCTTGCGCCTTCATTTTGGCTTCGGTCGGGCTGCGCATCAGGAAGCTCCAACTGCTCCACCCGGCCGGCGGCGTCTGGGACGCGCCGTTGTCGGAGGCCAGCGCCGGTGACGCCGTTGTGAGGTTCGAGATCAACAGCGACGCTGCCAACGCAATCGTCGCAATCAGCGCACGTTTGTACATGACTCTCCTCGAAATCAACGATTACGAACCGTCTGTACAGACCATCAAGGTGGTATCACCTATTGCGTGTTCTACAGTGAGATCGCGCGGTGCGGAGGTGACCCGGATTCAGCCGCGGCGCCACTTCTGGTTGGCGCCGCCGTTGCACGCCCACAGACTCAGCACCGCTCCATCACTCTCATTCCAGCCCGTGATGTCGACGCACTTGTTCGACTGCGGGTTGACCAGGTCGCCGTTCGCGTTGAGCACGAATTGCTGTGCCGCGTTGCCCGACGTGCACCCGGCGATCTGGATGGCTGCTCCGTCGGCGGTGGAACCCCCGGCCACGTCCAGGCACATGTTGTTCTGTGTTCGGAACGTACCGCCCACGGAGTTCCATTGCTGATTCGCGCCACTGGTGCAGGCCCAGTCGGCCAGCCGCTGACCGGTGCTGTAGTTCGAATCCGGAACGTCGATGCACTTGCTGTTCCAGGCACTCACGATCGAATTGCCGGTCGGCATGACGGTCGGTGTGACGGCCTGCATGATCACCGCACCGATGGCTTCGACCGCGCGCGTGTCGTCCTGCGGCGTCCGCGCGTCCCATCGGTTCCAGGTGAGGTTCAGGTCGGTGCGACGCATGTTCCACGCCGCGTCGGAATTGCGCTTCATGAAATTGTAGTACTGGGACCACAGGTTGTTCTCGCGGACGAATTCACCCATTCCTCGAGCGAACTCCGACTGCCAGGTTCCTTCACGTGTCCCGTTCGTCATGATGCCGTTGACGGTACGTTCCCGAATGACCCAGTCGGTCGTGCGTTTGGCGTCGTCGAAGACGGATTGTCCTCGGTAGCTGCGGTAGATGGCCTGCGCTGCGCCAACGAACGCGCCGGCGGAGTACACCGTCTCGCCGGCGGCGAGACTGCCGTTCGCCTGCATGTTCTCGTGCACGCCGCCGGTGGACCTGTCGAGCAGCCTCGACCAGGTCCAGTCGTAGACGGCCCGGGCCTTGTCGAGGTAGCCGCGATCCGCGGTCGCCTCGTAGATGAGGCAGCCCAGGATGACCGCCGGGCTGTTGCTCAGCGCACTCTTCTCCGCCTTGTCGACACTCCACCAGATTCCGCCGCCGAGGGCGGTGTCCCATCCACGGTCGTACACCCGGTTGAAAGCGTACTGCGCCTGGGTGAGGTAACTCCGGTTTCCGGTGATCTGGTAACCGCGGGCGAACGCCAAACCCGCCCATAGCAGGTCATCGTTGTACTCGTTCCAGTTCCAGTCGTAGAGACCACCGCTGCCGTGGTTTTGCTGCAGGAACGTGTCGAGAAGACTGCCGACAAGCTCGCGGGTCGTCGCGCGCCCGGTGCTCGTGTACACGTCCTCGGCCGCTTGGATGTCCAGCGCCTGACGCCAGAAGTAGTCCTTTTCCGGGTTGCCGAGAGATTCCTTGTAGTATCGCTGAGTACCGCTGGACACCAGAAACGCGTTGTTCAACGCGGTGAAGCTCGCATCGGTGTTCACAGAGAGCGGTACCGCTTCCGCCGAGGCGTGTGCGGCACTTCGCGTGACCGTCATGCCGGCGATGATCAGCACAAAGGCCGACACCGCGGCGACTACCGAATGCCCTATGCGCGCGACTCGAGGCCGCCCTGGCACGGAGATCACGCGGGCCCGCAGTTCTGCGTGGATCCGGTGGCGTTGACGCGCAGGGCACCACCGCTGGTGTTCGTGCTGGTGGCGACGCAGTAGCCGTTGACGTTCTGGAAGCCGGTGTCGTAGGCGCTGCCGCTGCCGCGCTGTGCCGTGAAGTGGTCGAAGGCCACGGGTCCGCCGCCGTAGGCGATCACCGCGGGACGGTTGTCGTTGGTCGCGAACCTCACCGAGGAGCCGGTGAAGCGGATGTTGTCGGCGTTGTGGAGGTACCACCCGTACGAGGGCCGGGTGCCGATGCTGGTGGGGTCGTAGGCGGTGGTGTTGGCGCTGGGCGGTGTGGTGGCGATGGCCGCGCTGCCGCCGGGGACGGTGATGTTGACGTTGGTGAAGGTCACTCCGCTGATGTGGTTGCTGCCGGACTCGCCCCACAGGGTGGGGGTGACGCTGGGGTTGCTGCCGGTGGCGGTGATGTTGTCGTAGGTGATGTTGCTGATGTGGCCGACACCGGGGTTGTTGCCGCAGCGCTTTCTGGTGCCGATCTTCTGGAAGATCGGCGAGTGGACGCCGGTCATGGTGATGTCGCGGTAGTGGACGTCGGAGATGGTGGCGCCGTCCATGGAAACCATGCCGAGGCCGGATTTGCCGGCGCCGGTGATCTTGATGCCCTGGAACTGGTAGTCGGCGAAGTCGCCGCAGGTTTCGGAGCCGAACATCAGTGCGTTGCAGCACCGAGCCGAGAGCGTCGAGTTGGTCACCGTGACGTGTCCGTTGGGGAGCTTGGCGCCGAGGGCGTAGTCGCTCTTGAAGGCCAATGCGTCGTCGTTGGCGGAGATGTTGGCGTGGGTGACGGTGACGTTGGTGGTGGAGATGATGTTCCAGCCGTCCTGGTCGCCGGCGGTGTCGATGGTGAGGTGGTCGGAGACGACGTGGTCGCAGCCGTTGATCAGTGCGGCGAAGTGGCCGCCGCGGCGCAGGGTGATGCCGCTGAGGGTCAGGTTCTTGCAGCGGGTCAACGAGATGATCTTGTCGGCTTCGCCTGTGTCCGGGTTCCTGGTGGCGGTGACCAGGTAGCCTCCGCCGTCGATGGTGCCGGAGCCGGTGAAACCGATGTTGGTCACGTTGTCGCCGTAGAACATGGCGTCGCGGAAGTGGCTGTGTCCGTAGTCCTGGTACCTGTCGTTCGGGTTGGGTTCGGCCGCGTCGTAGGTGTCGGCCACCGAGCCTAGGACGGTGGATCCGGCGTCGAGCTGGATTGTCACGTTGCTTCTGAGGTGGACGGTGTTCTTGGACTTGTAGGTGCCGGCGGGGAACTCCACCGTGCCACCGCCTGCGGAATTCGCTGCGGTGATGGCCTTGGCGATGGCGGGGCTGTCGTTGACGTGGCCGTCGCCCACGGCCCCGTAATCCCTGACGTTGAACACGGCGGCCGCGGCGCTCGATGCCGGGCCGGACGGGCTGCCGGCATCCGCGGCGGCCGATCCGAACAGGCTGGTGACCGCCGCAACGACGACGCCTAACAGAGTGCTGGTGCGCTTCATGCGTCCTCACCTCTTTGTGGGGGACTTGGCCGGCTCGGCCGCCGCGGCGATGATGGTGTGTTGTCGCCGCGGCGGCAGAGCCGGTGTCGTGCAGGGGTCTCGACGAGCGCCGCTGATCTGTCGCGGACTCTCAGCCGAGGGCGACGTGGAAGATTCTCTCGTTGCTGTTGTTGGGGGTGCTGTCCTTGTCGCCGTTGTTGCTCGTGGTCAGCCACAAGCCGCCGTCGGGAGCGGGCTCGACGGTGCGCAGCCGGCCGTAGGTGCCGTTGAAGTAGACCTGCACGTTGGTCAGGTCGCTTCCGCTGATCACTTCGCGGTACATGCGGGTTCCACGTTCGCAGGCGACGTAGAGCACGTCGCGGACGATGGCGATGCCGGAGCAGGAGCCGTCGGCGGTGGGGTAGGTCCGCTTGGGTGCGATGAACCCGGCGGTGCCGCAGCTTCCGGAGGTGCCTTCACAGGCCGGCCAGCCGTAGTTGCCGCCCTTGGTGATGAGGTTCGTCTCGTCCATGACGGCGTTGCCGAACTCCTGCTCCCACAACCGGCCCCGAGAGTCGAACGCCAGGCCTTGCGGGTTGCGGTGACCGTAGCTCCACACGGCGTTGCCGAACGGATTGTCGGACGGAACGGTACCGTCGGTGTTCAGGCGCAGGACCTTGCCGTTGAGGCTGTTCCTGTTCTGGGCGTTGTCGCCGTTCTGCGCGTCGCCGGTGCTGGCGTAGAGCTTGCCGTCGGGACCGAAACGCAGCCGACCGCCGTCGTGGAACTTGTTGCGCAGGATTCCGCTGAGCAGGACCTGTTCGGTGCTGGTGTCGAGCCTGTCGTTGGTCAGCCTGATGCGCACGATCCGGTTGTCGGTCGGTGAGGTGTGCATGATGTAGAGCCAGTGGTCGCTGGCGTAGGTGGAAGAGATGGCCAGACCGGTCAAACCACCCTCACCGTCGGTGCTCTGCACGTTGGGGACGGTGCCCACGTCGGTCTTCGCGCCGGTGGCGGGGTTGAGGTGGATGATGTTCTGGGCATCGCGGCGGGTGTACAAGATGGTGCCGTCGGGCAGCGTGACCAGGCCCCACGGGATGTCGGTATCCGTGGCGATCTGCGTGACCGCGCACACCGGGTTGCCGCACGCGGAACCGGTGGTGAGGGACACGGTGTTGCTGCGCGCGGACACGTTGGCCTGCGCGTCACGCGCTACCACGTAGTACGTGTACCCCGTGTTCGCGGCGAGGCCGCTGTCGGTGAACGTCGTGGCCGGCGGGGTCGTCCCGCTGGCGGTCACCGTGCCTGCCCTGGTGGTGCCGCGGTAGATGTCGTAGAACTTGACCGCGACGTTGTCGGTGGAAGCCGACCACCTCAAGGTGACCGTGGTGCCGGAGACGGTTCCGGTGAGCGACCCCGGTGCGGTCGGCGGCTGGGTGTCGGCCTGGCATTGCGGTGGCGTGACCGACACTGTGGCACTCGCCTGCGAGACGTTCCCCGCGGCGTCACGGGCGTTGACGTAGAGGCCCCACGTGACTCCGGGAATCACGGTCAGGCTCGTGGACAGGGTGCCGCCGCTGACCGATTTCATGAGCTGACCGTCGTGGTAGACGTCGTAGAAGGCCACGCCGACGTTGTCGCCTGCGGCGTTCCAGGCGAACGTCACGGAGTCGCACGCCAGGTTGCTGATCCGGGCGTTGCCCGGAACTGCAGGCGGCTGGGTGTCGCTCGCGGTGGTCTTCCACTGCTGGTTGGCGCCGCCGTTGCAGGTCCACAAGTCCACCAGGGTGCTGTTCGCCGTGCCCGCACCGGCTACGTCCAGGCACAGCCCGGACTGCACTCCGGTGATGGTGCCGTTGCCGTTGATCCTCCATTGCTGGTTGGCGCCCCCGTTGCAGGCGTAGATCTGCAGTGTGGCGCCGGCGGTGGTGCTCTGGCCGGCCACGTCCAGGCACATCGGGCTGTCGTAGACCCGCAGTTCGCCGCCTGAGGTGAAGGTCCACGCCTGGTTGGCGTTGCCGTTGCAGTCGTAGATGTTGATGCCGGCTCCGGATGCCGTGCTCTGGCCGATGACGTCCAGACAGCGACCGGAGGCCGTACCGGTGATCGGAGTGCCGGTGGCCGCCGACGCGGTATCGAAGGTGGTCAGCAGCGGAGCGGTTAGCACGGTGACCGCCACGACGATGGCCGGTAGTTGCCGCAGCTTTCGATGGGATTGGGCATGACCGAACACGTGTTGCTCCTTGCCGAGGGCGGAGAGGGAAGGTGGGGTCAACGGGCCCGTGAACTGATGTGGGTGCAGCAAGCGGCGGGCGTGCGCCGGGAAGTCAGACGCGGGCCTCCTGGGGTCAGGACGTCATCCATTTCTGGTTGGCGCCGCCGGTGCAGGTCCAGATTTCCAGCGGCGTCCCGTTCGCCATGGCGCCGGCGGTGGCGTCCAGGCACTTGCCGGAGGCGGTGTTGACCACTGTGCCGTCGGCTCTGATCGTCCACTGTTGGTTGCCGCCGTTGTTGCAGTCCCAGATCTGCACTGCGGCGCCGTCGGCCGTGCTCGCGCCGTTGACGTCGAGGCACTTGGTGCCGTAGACGGTCAGCTGTGCCGACGGTGTGGCGGTCCAGATCTGGTTGGCACCGCCGTTGCAGTCCCACAGTGCGATTCGGGTGCCGTTGGTCTGGGCGGCACCGGGCACGTCGGCGCATCGGCCGGATCCCTGTCCACGAAGGACTCCGGCAGTGCCGGTCGCGGTGGCTTTGGCGGCGACGAGGGTTGCCGCGGCGCTGGCCTGGGTGGTAGGTGACCACAGGGCGAAGGGACCGACGAAGGAGTTGCCTTGCTGGCCGGCGCTGTTGGTGTCGTTGGCGAGGATGGAGTTGGCGGTAGTGGTCAGGAAGGAGTCGTACTGGGTGGTTCCGGTGGCGTTGGCGAGTGAGCGCAGGTAGCGAGCGAAGATGCCTTTGAAGGCTTGACCGTCGCCGGAGCAGTTGGGTTCGCAGCCTTCATAGAGGACCCCGCCCCGGTTGAAGCGCTGGGTCGCCGCAGTGGCGATGGACTTCGCCGTGTTGGGTAGTGAGCTGTCACCGGTGGCGCGGTTCAGTTCAACGAGTCCTTGAAGGATGACGCCCTGGTTGTAGGTGTAGTTCGCGGTGTGGAACCCGCAGCCGGAGACGTCAAGCCCGTCGCGGACGAGGTTGCCGCTGATGAGGCCGGAGTGGGTGAACCAGTTCCACTCTTGATTGGCCCATCCGAGGTAGGTGGTGTCGCCGGGGATGCGGTTGTGCAGTCCGGCGGTGACGGCGAGGAACAGTTCGTTGGCGATGGCGGCTTTGTAGGTCTTGGCGGTGCTCCAGTAGACGCCGCCACCGCACTGGGTGTCCCAGTAGTTGTGCATGTAGTTGGCGGTCGTCTTGGCCATGTTGAGATAGCTGGCGTTGCCGGTGTCGTCGTAGGCTTGCAGCCAGACCAGGCTCCACCAGCCGGTGTCGTCGATGTAGTCATTGGTGAAATTACTGTTCTTGGCGTAGGCGCCGGAGATCGCGTAGTCGTACTGGGTGTCGCCGGTGGCTTGGCGGTAGTTCATCACGGTGCTCAGGGACACTGCGGATGTCCACCAGTCGCTGCCGATGCGTCCGGTGTTCGAGTTGTAGGACTGCATGAGCACCGAGATGCTCCTGGCCGCCGGGCTCGGCGCGGCGTTTGCGTTAGTGGAGAAAGGAATCAGCAGCGTCAGGCTGAGCAGGGCGGCCGCTGCCCACGTTGACCATCGTTTCGGCGGGTCTGGGGGGATCATGGTTTCCTTCTGGCTGGTCGTCGTTGTGGCGGGTGGAGGTCGACGGGATTTGGCGGCTGGGCTGCTGACGGATCAGGGCGCGGACCACTGCTGATTGGCGCCGCCGTTGCAGTCCCAGATCACGACCTGGGTGCCGTCGGTGGTGGAGGCGGCGGGGTCGTCGAGGCAGCGGCCGGAGACCGGGTTGCGGTAGCCGGCGTTGTACCGCTGCCACTGCTGGTTGCCACCGCCGTTGCACTCCCAGACCGCGACCTTGCTGCCGTTCACGGTGGCCGCGCCGGTCACGTCGAGGCACTTGCCGAGCGCGCGCAGCGTGCCGTCCGAGGACGCGGTCCAGATTTGCGCGCTGGTGTTGTTGCAGGACCAGATCTGGGCTGCGGTGCCGTTGGCGGTGCTGCCGCCGTTGACGTCGAGGCACTTGCCGCTGATTCCGGAGCGAACAGGACCGGTGCCACCGACCGGCACGGGTGCTTTGATCCAACCGGCTGCGTCGGCGGCCTGGATCCCGGCGTTGAAGGCGGCGGCCATCTTCTGGTAGCCGCCGTCGTTGGGATGGAGCGAGTCGGACAGGTCGCCGGCCGTCAGCGCGCTCATGTCGACCAGCCGGACGTGCTTGCCGGCGGCCTGCTCGGTCTGCACGATGCCCGGGACCGCCCGGTTGAACCCGGGCCGGTTGGCTTCCTCGGTGGCGCTGGTTGACACGATCACCGTGCCGACCAGCACGGTCGCGTCGGGTGTGGCGGTCGTGATCTGGTCGATCAGGGCGTGCAGCCGGTCGGGGGCGGTGGGCACCTGGTAGTTCTGGTTCAGGTCGTTGGTGCCGATCTCCAAGGTCACGACGTTCGGCCGGTACTGGGCCAGCACGGAATCGGCGATGCCGGCGATCTGGTCGATCCGCCAGCCGGAGTGGCCCTCGTTGTCCGGGTCGGACATAGTGCCGTTGCGCTGCGTGCCGACGAAGTCCAACGCGTGTCCTTCGGAGGACAGCTGGGTGGCCAGGTCACCCCGGTAGCTGTTACCGGTACTGCTGCCGACACCCCAGGTGATGGAGTCACCCAGCGGCATCACCCGCAACTGTGCAGCCGCCGCGGCTTGAACCGGTGCGGCGCCGGCCTGAGCGCCCCCGGCGGTGGCCGGCAGGACGACGCTCGCGCTGAGGGCGGCAGCCACCACAGCAGTTGGGTACCTCATGTTTCGCTCCTTGGGGCAGTGCGACGGGGTGGTGTCCGCGCGGTTCGGTTCACGATGCGGCTGGGAAGTTCCATTTCTGGTTGGCGCCGCTGTTGCAGTCCCAGATGTCGAGCGCGGTCCCGTTGGCGGTGTTGAAGCCGGGAATATCGAGACAGCGA
The DNA here is from genome assembly GCA_049998055.1 of Amycolatopsis sp. cmx-4-37. Lineage (GTDB taxonomy): Bacteria > Actinomycetota > Actinomycetes > Mycobacteriales > Pseudonocardiaceae > Amycolatopsis. The sequence continues at coordinate 65,451 of JAEBEK010000029.1, forward strand.
CCGGAGGCAGGATTGAGCAGGGTGCCGTTGCTGACGGTCCACTGCTGGTTGCCGCCGCCGTTGCAGGTCCACAGGTCCACCGCTGAGCCGTTGGCGGTGGCGTTGCCCACGACGTCCAGGCACAGGCCGTTGATGGTGACGGCACTGTTGCCCACGGTCCACTGCTGGGCGAGCGAGCCGTTGCAGTCCCAGATGTCGACGACGGCGCCGGCGGTGCTGGAGGCGGTGTAGTCGTCGAGGCACTTCGCGGTGTTCAGAACGGAGGGGATCGGCCCGGTCACGGTGCCGCCCGTACCGCCGGAACCCGGTGTGATGGCCAGGTTGTCGAACTGATCGGTGCGGTACCCCTGGATGCCCAGCCCGGCCTGCCCGGACTGGAAGGAGGTGTCGGTGACCGAGCCGATCTGCCTGCCGTCGACCTTGGCGCTGATCGTGGAGCCTTGGAAGGTGAAGGCGAGGTTGTGCCACTGGCCGGTGCCCAGGGCGGAGGTCGTGCCGGTGACCAGGGTGTGGTTGGAGCCGTCGGTGTACATCTTCTCGATCCACCACTGCCCGGTGTCGCGGATCCGGAAGTAGTACGCGTTCATGTGCGACTGCGGGCGCAGCTGGGTGTTGGCGCGGCCGAGCAGCTCGGTGGTTCCGGCGCTGCGCAGCAGGACGTCGGAGCTGACGGTGTAGTTCGACCAGTGGGTGTCGCCGATCAGCGAGTAGGAGTCCGAGTCGTCCTGCCACTCGATCGGCTTGACCGGCGCCATCTGCTGGACGCACTGCCCTGAGCGGCCGGTGCAGGGCTGGACCTCGAAGGAGCCCTGCATGTCCGACAGGTACTTCGCTTCGGTGCCGCTGCGGTCGGCGTCGAAGTTGTCGCTGTAGGGCAGGGCGAGCGCGTGGGCGGCGGGCGCGGTCGCGGTGCCCTTGCCCTGACCGGTTGTGGTGGTCACGGTGTAGACGTAGCCCGGCTGCATCGTCAGGGAGTAGGAGCCGCCCGACGGGGTGATGTCCTGGGTGTGGACGAAGGATGAGGCCGCGCTGGGGGAGTTGACGTTGGTGGCCCAGACGTGGACGGGTCCGGTGGACAGTCCGCCCTGGACGTGGAAGTCGGCGGTCTGCGCGGAGGTGGCTGTCGTGGTTTCCAGGATCGTGGAGTAGTCGGAGCCGGTGTTGGACTTGACCGTGACGTAGGTGCCGTTGGACTCCGCGCCGCCCAGGTATCCGGAGGCGGAGTCGATGAACCTCCAGCCGGGCTGGGTGAACTGGGTGACCTGGGCGGTGGCCCAGGTGCTGGTTCCGATGGCGTAGTTACCCGACCACGGCGATCCGGCGGTGGCCAGGCCGACGGTGCTGAAGGGCAGGTTCGGGTAGATCGCGGCGATCAGCGGCCAGTTGAAGAAGCTGGTCATCTTCGCGTCGACGTAGCCGCGGGTGATCGCCCGGATCAGTGCGGGAGCGCCGGTGTTCATGTCCTGGGAGCCGTTTTCGCTGTCCCACAGGGGTTTGCCGAGATTCCTGCCGGTTTGGGTGCTCTGGCAGGAGGTCGCGTCGCCGCCATCGCCGCCGTTGCAGGAGTAGTGCACACCGACGATCGACACCGCGTTGTTGAACGCCGCGTTGCGTGCCATGTCGTCCGCGACGCTCCAACCGGAGTCGTCGCCGACGATCTGGATACTGCCGTAACCGGCGTTGTTCAGTGCCGAACGCAGCTGGACGTACCAGTTCACGTCGTGGCCGCGTTCGTTCCAGCCGCCGAGGTACTTGATGTTCAGGCCGTGCTGCTTGGCGCACCCCAGCCAGGAAATCAGGTAGTTGATCGTGTCGGTGGACCAGAAACCGCCGTTGATCCACCCGGGGGCGGTCCAGGCCAGGCCGTACAGGCCGATGTTCGGATTGCGCGCCTTCGCCTGCTCAGCCAGCCAGAACTCGTAGCCGGCGTTGCAGTTGATCTGCCCCCTGGCATGCTCGATGGAGGGCTCGGAGCCATCGGTGGAGTTGGCGTCGCCACCGATCTCCAGCTTCAGCAACTGCAGGTTCGCGCCGTAGCCGGGCTTGAACATGTAATCCAGGATCTGCGACTGCTGCGCGGCCGGATAGTCGGCCAGCAGCCGCGAATTGCCGCCACCGCCGCTGATCGCGCCGATCCCGTCGAACGTCCGGCCGCTCTGCGCGCCGTCCACCGTGATGGCCGTGGTTGCGGCCTCAGCAGGACCGGCACCGACCGCGAGCGACGCGGCGAGCAATGCCAGTACAGGGGCAAGTCGAGCTATGCGACGCATAGGGGCCATCCTTCGCCGTGAGGAGACGGCAGAAGGTCTGCTCGACCAGAGGAGCGACCATGCACCGCCGGGAAGATGTGCACCAGTGTGCGGTTGTGTTCGTTTCACTGTCAACCCTCTCAGCAGGAGACAACTTCACGCGGCACGACAAGACTTGGACCGGCAGGTTGCCGTTTCGGCAACACGGTCCTGTCGGGCCTCGGGGGCGGCACCTGCAATCGACGCGTGCCCGCGTGAAAGTACTGGCGCGTAGGAGGAGTCGTTGACAACCCCGCGAAGTTCTCGGCAGCTCGCGATGCCACTCATCGCCCCGTTCCGGTCGTGAAGGTGGAACGCGACGCGGCAGCGCTCAATGCTGATCGGCGTTCTCTTCGGTGATCGTGTCGGAAGTTGCGCACCCTGCGTTGACAAGGCGACCTCGGATCAATCAAGATACAACGCCGGTTCTTTTGAACGTCGCGGTGCGCACCTTGCTTCCTGATTCCGGCCCGTGAAGGGTGTCGTCGCCATGGTTGTTTTCCTGCAGCAACGCGAGGAGCAGCCCCGAAGGGGAGATCGAAACGTTGGTTGGGCTATTGGCCGCGTCAGCCCTGCCGGGGGTGTGGGAGCGACGCGTCGGAAACACTCGTGTGTCGGAGAACCGTGGCAGCTGGCGAGCATCGTCCCCGTCATGTGCAGCCGTCCGAACGTCAGAACTTGTCCGGTAGCTTGTCCGCTTGCAGGCCAATTTATGTTGTATGTTGCGTCATATATGAGATCTGATCGAGCGTCGTCTCCCGTCTCTGGAGGCCCGGTGGAGTTCAACCGTCGCAAAGCGTTGGCGATCGGCACGGTGGGCGTTGCCACTGCGGCGTTGCCCGTCCCCGGGGCCGTTTCGGCAGAGGAGGCTGCTGCAGCGCTTGCCGGCCCGGTGACCGAAACCCTGCTCCTCACCGGCAGCGACGCCGACCACACCGTCGACTGGGACTTCCAGGTCACGGCCGGCCGGCGCGCGGGGGAGTGGAGCACCATCCCGACGCCGTCGAACTGGGAGTGCCACGGCTTCGGCAGCTACCACTACGGCGGGGACCTCGTCCCGGTGGAGAAGGGCAACTACCGGCACTCGTTCACCCCGCCCGCGTCCTGGGCCGGCCGCCGGATCTTCCTGGTGTTCGAGGCGGCCATGACCGACGCCGACGTGCGGGTCAACGGCGTCTCGGCGGGACCGGTGCACCAGGGTGGCTTCTACCGCTTCCGCTACGACGTGACGGCCCTGCTGCGGCTCGGCGAGCCGAACCTGCTCGGGGTGACCGTCAGCAAGGAATCGGCCGACAACTCGGTGAACGACGCCGAGCGCCGCGGTGACTTCTGGAACTTCGGCGGGCTCTTCCGGCCGGTTTCCCTGGAGGCGTACCCGGCCGCGCGGATCGACCGCGTCGCCGTTGACGCCCGCGCCGACGGCACCTTCGCCGCCCACGTCACGCTGGCCGGGGTGACCGCGGCCGCCCGGCTGACCGCGCAACTGCGGCGGCTCGACGGCACGGCCGTCGGCAGTGCATTCTCGGTCGCCGTCGCGAGCGGTGCCACCGGCGCGACGCTGACCACGACCGTGGACAGGCCGCCGTTGTGGACGGCTGAAACGCCAAACCTCCACCAGGTCGAGCTGACGCTCGTGAGCGCCGCCGGAGTGCCGTGGCACAGCACGGTCGAGCGCTTCGGGTTCCGCACGATCGAAGTCCGGACCGGTGACGGCATCTACGTCAACGGGAAGCGGATCGTCCTCAAGGGCGCCAACCGGCACACCTTCTGGCCGACGTCCGGCCGGGCGTCCAGTCCTCGCCTCGCCCGGCTGGACATCGGGCTGATGAAGGACATGAACATGAACGCCGTCCGGATGTCGCACTACCCGCCGGACGCGTACTTCCTCGACCTCTGCGACGAGCTCGGGCTCTACGTGCTGGACGAGCTGACCGGCTGGCAGCACCACTACGACGAGGGCGTCGGGGCCCCGCTGGTCGCAGCCATGGTGCGGCGCGACGTCAACCACCCGTCGATCCTGTTCTGGGACAACGGGAACGAGGGCGGCTGGAACACCGCGCTGGACGACGACTTCGGCCAGTACGACCCGCAGCGGCGGGCGGTGCTGCACCCGTGGACGACGTTCAGCGGCGTCGACACCAGCCACTACCAGACCTACAGCAGCACCGCGAGCAAGGTCGCCGGCGCCACGATCTTCATGCCGACCGAGTTCCTGCACGGACTCTACGACGGCGGCGCCGGAGCCGGGCTGAACGACTACTGGAAGCTGATGGGCGGGTCGCAGCGTTCGGCGGGCGGGTTCATCTGGGCGCTGGTCGACGAAAGCGTCGCGCGCGACGACCGCGGCGGCGCCCTCGACACCAACGGCAGCCGTGCTCCCGACGGGATTCTCGGCCCGTACCGGGAGAAGGAAGGCAGCTTCTTCACGATCAAGGACATCTGGTCGCCGGTCCAGCTGGCCAGTCCGGCCTACTACGAGTCGGTTTTCCCGGCGTCGTTCGACAAGACGGTGAAGCTGGTCAACCGGTACGACTTCACGAACCTGCGGGCATGCCGGTTCGCCTGGCAGCTGCTGGCGTTCCCCGCGCCCGGCGCGGGAACCGGCCACCAGATCCTGGCCCAGGGCCAGGCGGGCGCGCCGGACGTCGCCCCGGGAGCCACCGGCGCGGTGACGCTCGGCCTGCCCGCCGACTGGACCGCCGCCGACGCGTTGCGGCTGAGCGTGACCGACCCGACCGGCCGGGAGATCACCGGGTGGACGTGGCGCATCCGCAAGGCCCCGGACTTCGCGGCGCGCCTGGTCATGCCGACGACCATGGGTAGCGTCACCGCGACCGAGACGGCCACCGAGGTGGTGCTCGTCGCCGGCGCCACCCGGGTGACCATCGGCAAGGCCGACGGCCGGCTGACGGGCGTGCGCCGCGGAAGTACACCGGTGTCGCTGGCCAACGGTCCCGCGCCGGCCGGCGGCGCGGCCGCCCTGACCGGGTTCAGCCACTTACGCGACGGCACCGGCTGGGTCGTGCAGTGCGACTACAGCGGCGACCTGACATCGGCGCGCTGGCGGCTGGACGCCAACGGCTGGCTGCGGCTGGAGTACCGCTACCACGCCACCGGCGACCACGACCACCTCGGCGTGAACTTCGACTACCCGGAGACGAATGTCCGTGGCCTGACGTGGCTCGGGGACGGGCCGTACCGCGTGTACAAGAACCGGCTGCGGGGGGTGGCTCCCGACGTCTGGACCAAGCCGTACAACAACACCGCGACCGGCGCGAGCGGGTTCGGCTACCCGGAGTTCAAGGGCTACCACGCGCGAACCTGCTGGGCGGTGCTGGACACGACGGAGGGCGCGGTCACGGTGGTCGCCGCGGAGGAGGGGTTGTTCCTGAGGCTGTTCACGCCGGCGGTGGGTCCGGACCCGCAGAACGCGGTGGTCACCTACCCGGGCGGCACCGTTTCGCTGTTGGACGGCATCGCGCCGATCGGCAACAAGTTCCACGGCGTCGCGTCCCTGGGCCCGGAGAGCCGCCCGAACGTCGGCAGCGGCGACTACCACCGCACGGTGTACTTCCGTTTCGACGCGTGAGGATCGCCGAGAATTCGGCAGAGCGTGAGCGGGAGGGCTCGAGTCGCCCGTCACTCAGGTGCGGAGATGGCTTGTCCCGGGAGTCGAGGGTCGACAAGGACTTTGGCGTGTCCCTGGGGATTGGCGAGTTCAGAGAAGGCCGCGGGTACGCCGGCGAGGCCGACGCGTCCAGTCAGCAGCGGAGATGCGTCAAGGTGACCTTCGGCCAAGGCGTGGAGGGTGTCGCGGAACTCCAGGGGTGTGTAGCCGACCACGAAACGGAGGTCGATTTCCTTGTTGATCGCCATGGCGGGGCGCCATTTGTCGGTGCCCATGCAGACACCGACGACCACTACCTTGGAGTGCAGCGGCGTGTCGGCGAGCACCCGTTCCAGCATTCCCGGCACGCCGACGCATTCGAACACGACCGGGGCCTTGGGTGCGGTTATGCCGGCTTTGTCGAGCAGGCGCCACGTGTGCCACCAGGGGATCGGTAGTCGGCTGAGCCCGTCGACCGCGTCCACGGCGGCCGTGATCGGGCCCTGCATGGTGGTGAAGTGCCGCCGGTCGCCGTTTTCGAACGGAGAGACTTCCCGGGGATCGACCACCAGGTCCGCGCCGCACTTGACGGCGAGCTGACGGCGCAGCGGTGACAGGTCGCTGGCGATGATCTTCCGCACGCCGCGGGCTTTGAGAACGCTGATCACCGCGAGCCCGACCGGGCCGCAGCCGAGGACGACAGCGACGTCGCCGCGCCGCGGCTGACCGCGGTTGACCGCGTGCCAGGCGACCGCCATGGGTTCGGTGAGCGCGGCCAGGTCGGGAGCGAGGCCGTTGGGTACGGCCAGGGTGAGCGCCTCCTGGACCACGACTCGCTCGGCGTATCCGCCCGGTGCCTTGGCCGACAGGCCCACGGCGTGAACTTCTCCGCCGTGGCGGACGAGCGGAAGTGTCACCACCGGCGTCCCGACGGCAAGCTTGCGGCGGGTGCCCGGTCCGTGCTCGGCGACCACGCCGTAGATCTCGTGGCCGAGCACGACCGCATCGCCGACGCGCACGTAGTCGGAATAGCCGATCTCGGCCAGGACGTCGGCAAGATCGTCGGCGTGGAGGCGGGAGTGCAGATCGGAACCGCAGATGCCGCAGCGCTGGACTTCCAGAACCAGTTGTCCCCGACCGGGAACCGGGTCGGGCAACTCGGCGGCGGACAGCTCGTGGTGGTGACAGACGACCGCCCTCATCGTGCGGCCTCGGCGCTACGCGACGGAGCGCCCGCGGTGGAGAGGTGGTACGCGGTCGAGGTGCGTCGCGCGGCCAAGCGCCGGAAGCGCCACGTCCAATCCGGCCACAGGGTGGCGTTGCGGCCGGTGGCGTCGACGTAGAAGCTGCGGCAGCCACCGACATGCCACACGGTAGTGGACATCTTTCGGTCGAGTTCACGGTTGTAGCTGTCGTGCGCCCGCTGGTCGACTTCGATGGTGGTGGCGCCCGTCCGATCCATCGCCGTGAGCTGGTTGCGGATGTGGGTGGCTTGCGCCTCGATCATGTAGACCATCGAGCTGTGCCCGAGACCGGTATTGGGGCCGAGCATCAGGAACAGGTTCGGAAAGCCCGGGACGGACGTGCCGAGGTAGGCACGCGGCGAGCTCGCCCAGTGCTCGGCGAGCGTGCTGCCGCCGCGGCCGCGCAGCCGCGCGGCGACGGGGATGTCGGTGACGTGGTAGCCGGTGCCGAAGATGATGGCGTCGACCTTCCGCTCGACGCCATCGCGGTCGACGACGGAGTGCGGTCGCACTTCGGCCAAAGCCGAGCTGACCAGCTCAACGTTGGGTTTCTGAAGTGCCGGATACCAACGGTTGGACGGCACCAGCCGCTTGCAGCCGAGTGTGTAGTCAGGGGTGAGCCGGCTGCGCAGCTCGGGGTCGTGGATCTGGTGGGCCAGGTGGGCTTTGGCGACGGTCGCCAGCCGGTCCATGAGCGGGGGCCTCTTGACGAAGCCCAGGACGAGGGCTTCCTTGGCGGTGTAGACGCCGGCCCGGACCGCCTTCTGCGCCAGCGGCAGCCGCCGGTAGAGCGCCCGTTCACGGTCGCTGATGGCGCGTTTCGGGTGGGGCATGATCCACGGAGGGGTGCGCTGCAGTACGAACAACCGACCGACGCGGTCGGCGATCTCGGGGACGTACTGGATCGCGGAGGCGCCGCTTCCGACGGAGGCGACCACTTTGCCGGTCAGGTCGTAGGAGTGGTCCCAGCGGGCCGAGTGCGTCAGCTGCCCCTCGAACGTGGCGATGCCGGGGACTTCGGGAAACACCGGCTCCGTCAATGGGCCCACCGCGGACACCAGCACCTGCGCGTCGTACTTTCCGTCGCTGGTGTTGACCCGCCACCGCTGGGTGCTCTCGTCCCATGCCGCGTCGCGCATTTCCACGCCGAACCGCAGCTGATCGCCCAACCTGAATTTCTCCGCGCAGGACCTGAGGTAGGCGCGGATTTCGGCCTGCGGGGAGTAGGTGCTCGTCCACTCGGGATTGGGAGCGAAGGAGAACGAATAGAGATGGGACGGCACGTCGCAGGTGCAGCCGGGATACGTGGTGGACTTCCAGACGCCACCCACATCGTCGTTGCGCTCGAGGATCAGCAGGTCGTGGATCCCGGCCCGCTTGAGCTGGTGGGCCAGCCCGATCCCGGCGAATCCGCTGCCGATGATGATCACTCGTGCGCTACCGCCCACTGCGTGGCCTCCCCGATCCGGTGACGCTTCAAAAGTACGCGTCCGGTACTTTTGAAGCAAGCCGGGTCATCGAGGGCCGGTGAGGACCGCCTCGTGGATGGTGACGATCGGGGTGAGGAGGGGGCCGAGTTCGGGAGGCTGTCCGGGGGGAGCGGCTCGGATGCCCCGGGTCGCGAGTTCGTCGGCGGCCCCGATCGCCCCGATGAGCTCGAGGTCCGACGGGCGGTGAACCGCCGGATCTTCGGCGGCGGCGTTCTCGGCGAGCCGGGCGAGGTTCCGCGCATGCCGTTCCAGGACCTGATCGCGTTGGTCGAGGAGAAGCGGGCCGGCGGCGCGCAGTTCGACCATGAAGCTGACCGCGTACGCCGGTGCGTTCACGAAACCGTCGAGGTAAGCCTGCACTCCCGCTCGAAGCCGTTCTCGCCAGGCTGCGTCGGCGACCTCGGCGGCTCGGTTGTTTATGAGCTCGAGGAGTTGCTGACTGGCTTGGAGATGGGCTTGGGCGAAGGCGTCCTGTTTGTCGGTGAACGAGGCGTAGAACGCGGACCGTGACACCCGGGCCCTGCCGATCACGTGCTGGACGGAAGTCGCCGCGTAACCGCGCGCAGCCACCTCTTCGGTCACCGCCTGCAAGATCCGGCCCTGCTGCGACGCGGCGACCTCGGACCCGGACAGAGCGGCCCGTCCTCGGGGCAGATCAAGCCGGGTCGGCATCAGGGTCAACGTGGCCGGCAGATCTCCGCCGCTTCCCGGGTTGCTCACGGGCGCAGGATAACGGACTCCTTCGTCGCCGGCGCTTCCCTTGGTCGCGCCGCCGTGCAAAAGTACATGCATGGTTTCCAAAAATGGGACGGCTGCCTCGACGGACGGGAAGCGCACCTTCGCAGGTCAGTCGACGCTCGGCAAAGTCATTGGCACCGTGCTCGCGCCCGTCGTGCTGGGGGGCGTCTCCGGTCTTCTGCTCGGCGTATCGGCGCCTGCTTACTGGGTAGTGCAGGTCGTCGCGGCCATCGGTGGTTTCTTCGGGGGCTTCGAGCACCGCGGCTGGCGACCGGGGCTGATCCGCGGTGCCGCCGGCGGCCTGCTCTACGGCGCGGCGCTCCTCGCCGTCCGTGCCCTGACCGGCTGGACCGACACGACCGACCTGGGCGGCGTGCCCGGTCTCCTTGTCGTCATCACGGCCCTCGCCGGCGCCGTCGCCGGTGCGCTCGGAGGGGTGATGCGCGCCCGGCGCTGAAGGACGCTGACGCAGGCCGGCTCGCTTCATAAATCTATTTCCGTTTTTTCCTTTCACCTCGGCAGGAGTCCAATGCTGGCCCAGCAACGTGACTTTCTCACTCACGATGTCGGCGGCACCACGCTCACGGCGGTGACCTTCGGGTCCGAACAGCCGACCGATCGGCCCTTGATCATCGCCTTGCACGGTGACATTTACACCGCGCGCTACGTTGACGTCGCAGGCTCGCGGCATGGGTCGTTTTTGGACATGGCCGCCACCATCGGGCACCAGGTGATGGCTTTCGACCGGCCCGGTGACGGCGGCAGCACCCCACTCGACCCCGCGGTCAACACTTTCGAACGGTACGCCGAACTGCTGAGTGCAGCCATCACCGCCGTGACGGCGGACGCGGGCAGCCGGGAGGTGTTCCTGGTCGGTCATTCGATCGGCGGCATGATCGCCTTGATGATCGCGGCGAGCCGGCCGGACTTCCCCCTCATCGGCATTTCGGCGACCGGGCTGAGTGCGCTGATCCCGTCGGGCGGCGCGGCCGAAGCGCTGGGTTCCCTGCCGCCGGACCAGACCGTCGAGCTGCCCTGCGACCACGTGATGCTCGGGCCACCGGAGACCTACACCGCGCAGGCACCCGTGCGGCCTTGTGAGTACCTGCCCGCCGTGGCGCCGGACGTGCGCGTCCCGGTCCACTGCGCACTGGCGGAGTTCGACGCGTTGTGGGACAGCAACCCGGAGAACGTCGAAACGTTCGCGGCGATGTTCACCTCCGCGCCGTTCGTGGACGCGAGCGTGACCCGCGGTACCGGACACAGCCACGCGCTGCACCTGCGTCAGCTGGCGTTCGCCGCCGAGTGCGCGGCCTGGGCCGGAACGGCGTCGAGAGAGTGCGTTGATGCCCGCTGGCGGGTTCACCGGGACGGTCCCCGAAGGCCTGAGCTCAGCCGTCGGAGTGTTCCGATGAGGCCGACGCGGCTCGGAGGATCCAGTTGTGGAACTCCACCGCGAAGTGCTCCAGGTGGTGCTCGACGACCGTCGGGCCGCACGAGGCCGGGAGCGTCACCGAGAGGCTGGCGGTGAATCCGCCTTCGACGTCGGTGAACGAGTTGGCGATGCCGCCGACGATGGTGCCGTCCTCGAGCACCATGCGCGATCGGCGGCCGGCCGGCGCTGCCGGGGTTGCTGCCTCGTCCCATTCGCGCATGGAGAACGAGCAGATGTGGTCGCCGAGGGTCTCGACGATGGTGACGCTGCCGCCTCCGGCGTGGATGGAGTAGTGCTCCGGGTGTCCGGCGAGCAGGACGTCCTCCCGCCCGAACGCCTGCGACAGCCAGCCCGTGAACTGCGCCGCGGTGAGGCCCTGCGCGTGCAGCGTCGTCGTGCCGGTCGTCTCCTCGCCGGCCGAGCGCGCGACCTGGTCGCGCAGGTACGCCTCGCCCGCGGCGATCTCGTCGGCGAGGAGGTCGAGGAGGCGCTCGCGGCCGAGCTTGGCCTTGAGCAGCGCGAGGGCGCGCTGGGCGGCGCGGACCTCGAACCGCGCGATGGCGCTGTCGTCGTGGTCGCCCGTCAGTCGGACCCATGCGCTGCTGATAGTGGCTGTGCTGCTGCTCATGGTGGTCCCTTCAGTGGTCAGCGGGTCTGGACGGGGAGTTGCAGGTACGAGGCGTGTTCGCCGCCGGTGTGGATGACGTGCTCGCCGCGGTTGGCGCCGGTGTACTCCTGGATGCCGGGCATCAGGGTGCCCAGGAGGTTGCGTGAGCTGACGACGAAGCGCAGTTGCTCGCCGGCGCGGAAGGACAGCCCGATCGGGAGCAGGTCGATCTCGACGTCGACGATCTCGCCGGGGGAGAGGAGTTCGACCCGGTCGAAGCTGTGGGCCGGCACGTCGTCGGTGGACAGTTTCTCGTCCAGGTGCCGGGCCGAGACGCGCAGCCGTCCGTCCGAGCCCTTGTAGCGCAGGATCGACGCGCCGTGGTCGGTGAGGTCGTGGACCATCGCGCTGTGGTGGGGGACGGTGAAAGCCTGCAGGGGAGTGCCGTGGGCGTCGAGTTTCTGCACGAGGACGAAGAGATCCATGTCGTCGGCGTCGCGGGCCTGGACCCACAGGTGCGCCTTCGGGTAGCCGACGAGCACCGTGTCCTCGTCGAAGCGCGCGAGGAAGGACACCGCGCCCGGGTTCGCGGCGACCGTGTGGGTGACGGCGGCCTCGCCGGTGGGGACGGTGGTCGTCATCGTGCGGGTGCGGCCGTCGAGGTAGTACTTGGTCGCGGTGACGTCGGCCGGGGGGAAGGTGTCCGCGGGGACGTTGACCCGGTCGCCGCCCTGGAGGTCGAGGACGGAGTAGCGGACCCGGGGGGTGCGTTCCCAGCCGTTGTCGAGGTCCTTGAGGTAGTGGTCGAAGAAGCGGCGCAGGTCTTCGACGTTGGCCTCGTCGTAGTAGTCGGGCCATTCCTGGGTGTTGTGGATGCGCAGCCATTTTTCGGGGCTGGCCATCCGCCGCCAGGCCCGGAAGGTGCCGGCGGTGTGCAGGGTGTTGGAGTAGCTGGCCACGACGTAGGCGGGCGCGGTGATCCGGTCGAAGTCGGGGATCTTCTGTTCCCAGAGGCCGTCCGCGAGCGGGTGGAGCTCGGCCTCGGTGAGGAGGTCCTCCTTCCGGTTCTTGCCGAAGAAGCTGCCTTCTTGGAGCTGGCGGGCGAACCCGGTGTCGGGCATCCCGCCGCGCATCATCAGGTCGCGGTAGACGTCGCTGACGCCTTCCCATGGGTTGATCGCCGCCAGGTGCGGTGGCTGTTCGGCGGCGGTGAACCACTGGGAGACCGCGAGGTAGGACGTGCCGCTCATCCCGACCTTGCCGGTGCACCACTGCTGCTGTGCCAGCCACTCGACGAGGTCGTAGCAGTCCCGGCCTTCCTGGCGGTCCCACAGGACGCTGTCGCCCTCGGAGTCGACGACGCCCCGGATGTCGGGGTTGCAGATCGCGTAGCCCCGGGCGCACCAGTACGCGGGGTCCGGGCCTTCGAACTTCTCCAGCCCGGACACGATCCCGTTGTCGAGGCCGACCATGCCGAAGACGCCCATGACGCTCGCCGAGGATCCCTGCCCCTTGCCGTACGGGCTCCACGCCACGATCACCGGCACGGGCTCCGTGCCGGCCGGGCGGAACACGTCGACGTGGATCGTCACACTGTCGCGCAGCTGCACCGCGACGTCCTTCTCGAAGACGACGTCGACGGGCAGCGGGCGGAACGGCGGGGCGAGGCGGAAGCCGGCCTCGAGGGTCCGGGTGCCGGGCTCGAACGGCGTCAGCACCCCGGTCCGGGCGGGCGGCAGCGGCTGGGACGGCACGAACACCTTCTGGTCCTCGCTCATGACGGGCTCCTCTCGCTCGGGCACGTGTTCCTGCCCGAGGCCGACGCTACGACCGATCCGGCAAAAACTCAACGCTTGTGGAGAAAAATGCAATGGCCGTTACACTCGTCCGGATGACCGCCCAGGAGGAGGCGCCGGCGACGAGGGCCCGTCGCGGCCGCAAGCCCGGACCCGGCAGTACCCGGCAGGCCGTGCTCGACGCGGCGAGAGCGCGGTTCGCCCGGGACGGCTTCGCCGGGACCACGATCCGCCGGATCGCCGCCGACGCCGGGGTGGACGCCTCCCAGGTGATGCAGTTCTTCAGGTCGAAGGACGACCTGTTCGCCGCCGTCATGGCCGTCCCGGCGTCGGCGTTGGAGCGGTTCGACACCGCTTTCGAGGGGCCTGACGAGCACCTCGGCGAACGCGTGGTGCGCGCCTACCTGCGTGCGTGGGAGGGCAGCGCCGAGGAGTCGGAGCCCCTGATGGCGATGCTGCGCGGCGCGGTCGGCAACGAGAACGCGCGTGTGCAGCTGCGCGACTTCATCCAGTCCCGGTTGCTGCACGGCTCCGGAGATGGTGGTGGCGATGCGATGCTGCGCGCCGGCCTGGCCGCGGCGATGCTGGTCGGCATCGTCACCAGCAGGCGGATCATCGGGGTGCCTGTGATTGCCGCTGCCGACACCGAACAGATCGTCGCGACCGTCGGCCCCGCGATCCAGCAGGTACTCGCCGGCTGAGGCGTCTCACCCGGCGTCCAGCCAGGCGCGGATCTCCTCGTCGTGCTGGCCCAGCGCCGGGGGAGCGGTGTGGGTCCGCGGAACCTCGGTGCCGTCGAGGCTCGCCATCCGCAGCGGCGGTCCCGGCAGCTGGATCGTGCCGAGGACGGGGTGGTCGACGTCGATGACCAGGCCTTGGCTGAGGGTCTGGTCCCAGGTGTAGACCTCGTCCAGGGTGCGCACCTTTCCCGACGGGACACCGGCCTCGGCGAACCGGTGGAGCCAGTCCGCGGAGCTGCTCTCGTCCAGCTGTTTTTCCAGGGCGGCGGTCAGCTCGTCGCGGTGGCGGACCCGGTCGCGGGCGGTGGTGAAGCGCGGGTCCGCGGGGTCGAGTCCGGTGGCCACCGCGACCGCGCGCCACTGGTGGTCGTTGCCGACCGCGAGCTGGATGGTGCCGTCCTGGGTCGCGAACGCTCCATAAGGGACGATGGTGGGGTGCTGGTTGCCCAGCGCGCGGGCCACCTCGCCGGCCACGGTCCAGCGGGTGCCCTGGAACGCGTGGGCTCCGACGATCGCCGCCAGCAGCGACGTCCGCACGACGGTGCCCCGGCCGGTGTTCGCCCGCTCGGCCAGGGCCGACACGACCCCGAAGGCGCCGTACATCCCGGCGAGCAGGTCGCCGATGGGCACCCCGACCTTCGTGGGGTCGTCCGGGCCCGGCCCGGTCAGGGACATCAGCCCGGCCTCTCCCTGGGCGATCTGGTCGTACCCGGCCCGCCCGCCCTCGGGACCGTCGTGGCCGAACCCGCTGATGGACAACAGGACCAGGCGGGGGTTGAGCTCGTTGAGGCGGTCGAGGCCGAAGCCGAGGCGCTCCAACGCACCGGGCCGGAAGTTCTCGACGAGGACGTCGGCCCGCTCGACGAGCCGCTCGAGATCGCGCCGCCCGGCGTCGGACTTGAGGTCGAGCTGGATCGACTGCTTGTTGCGGTTCGCCGACAGGAAATAGGTGGAGACCGGGTCGTCCGGCGATCCCACGAACGGCGGGCCCCACTGACGCGACTCGTCACCGACGCCCGGTGCCTCCACCTTGATGACCCGGGCACCCATGTCGCCGAGCATCATCGTCGCGTGGGGTCCGGCCAGGGCCCGGCTGAGGTCGACGACGAGAACGCCGGACAGCGGTCCGGCCGGCCGGCTCACTGTCCACTCCGGACGGTAGGGCCGTGGCGGTGGTCGTTGGCCACGACCGGGTTGCGCAGGGCGCCCAGCCGTTCGACCTCGACTTCGACCTCGTCGCCCGGCTGCAGCAGCCACGGCGGTGTGCGGGCGTAGCCGACCCCGGCTGGTGTTCCCGTCGCCAGCAGGTCGCCGGGCCGGAGCGTGAACGTGTGCGAGATCAGCGAGAGGGTGTCGCCGACCGTGTAGGCCATTTCGGCGGTGGAGCCGTCCTGGACCAGCTCGCCGTTGACCCGCGTCCGGACGCGGAGGCCGTCGCGCAGGTCGCCGACCTCGGCGGCCGGGACCATCGGGCCGAGCGGTCCGGAGCTGTCGCCGTTCTTGCCGAGGGTCCACTGGCTGGTGAGCTTCTGGGCGCGCCGTGACGTGACGTCGTTGAACGTCGAGTAGCCGACGACGCCGGCCAGCGCCTGCTCGGGCGTGGCGTCGACGAGCGTCGATTCGACGTAGGCCATGACCTCGCCTTCCCAGTCGATGCCCTCTTCGTTGGCGGGAACGGGGATCGGGGTGCCTCCGACGGTGAGCGATGCCGTCCAGCGGGCGAACAGCGCCGGGTAGGGCGGCAGGTCCTGATCGCGGAAGCTGCCCTCGGCAGCGTGCTTGAGGTAGTTCAGTCCGATGCAGATCACCCGCGCGCCGGGCAGCACCGGCGGAACCTGCTGCACGTCGGCGACCGCGACGGTCGGTCCGTCCGGCGCTCGCGACAGCCGGTCGGTGGCGTCGGCCCAGAACTCGTCCAGCCCGGCCACGACTGTGGCCTTGGCGCCGTCGTCGGACAGGGACGCGACCTCGACCGGTCCGCCGTCGCGGCGGATCCCCACGATCCTCATCAGTGTGCCTCCTCGTGGTGGGTGCCGTGCGGGGTGTCGAGGTGGTGCTGCATGAGGAGGTCGGCGGCGAAGTCGTTGGAGGGGTCGCGCCAGACGCTGTGCACGTGGTTGGCGTCGTCCTCGGCGTTGTCGAACTCGATGAGGGTGGCGCCGCCCTGGATGCGGAAGTAGTGCGGCTGGTCGAGGGTGGTGCCACCGGCCCACGCGAAGTGCAGCTCGCCGACGCCGCCGGCGGCCGCGATGCGGTCCATCTCGACGTCGACCAGGTCGGGACGGGCGCGGTGCACGAACGTCGCCAGCAGGTCGTCGAAGCAGGTTCGTTGGGCGGTGGAGAGGTCGCCGATGCGGATGCCGCGGGGGTGGGCGCGGAAGTAGGCGAGTGCCCTTGCGGTCGTCGTCGGTGATCATTGCGTCGCGGCGGCCGACGCCGTGGTAGGCCGGGTACTCGACCTCTCCGATGCGGGGCACGGTGCGGGTGACGAAGTCCGCCGGGGGCTTGTCGTGGATGACCGCTTGCGCCCGCTGGCCGGCGGTGAGGCCGTCGAGCAGGAGGAAGGCGGCGTCCTCCTCCTCGCCGAGGATGCGGAACGGGCCGATGCGCGCCGGCTCGGCGCCCAGCAGGAACGGCGTGGCGTTCACCAGGTCGCCGTCGACGACGGTGACGTTGATCGACAGGTGGTGCCCGACCAGCCGGAAGCCCCAGGTGGTGTCGGGTTGCGGCTGGCCGAAGAAGGTCAGGAAGTAGCCGCGGGCGTCGCGGAACGTGGCGGCGACGTGGCCGAAGACGGGGAGGTTGAGCTCGCGCAGCACGTGTTCGTTGCTCATCACCTGGACGACGCGTGCGTAGGCGGGCAGCGACATCGACTCGGCGATGAGCCGGTGCGCCAGCACCTCCTGGTGGCGGTCCAGGTCGCCGAGCGGGAGGCCGTGCCGGCCGGACTCGGGCAGGAAGTTCCAGTGTGTGCGGCCGGGGTCGGTGTGCGGCAGCAGGATCCGGGATCGCTGGTCGCCGGTGAGGCTGTCGAACAGGCCCATCGCGGCGAAGGTGACCACGGTGGCGTCGAAGGAGCCGCCGGCGCGGGGGCGGTGTTCGGCCGGGAGCTCGGCATGCGGCGAGTGATCGGTCATCGGCCGGCCGGCCGGATGACGAGCATGCTGGCCGGCAGCTTGCCGCGGTTGACCACCTCGCGGCGGGTGCCGGCGGTGAAGTGGACGGAGTCGTACGGGTGGAGGGTGGCTTCCTCGCCCTCGCTGACCATCACCAGTTCACCGCTGACCAGGACGTACACGGTCTCGACCGGCTGCTCGCTCATTTCCGCCTGCCCGCCGGGCAGATAGTGCGACAGCACGACGGTCACGTCCTTCGTCGGGGTCGACGCGCCGCCTTGCAGGCGCACCGGACCGACACCGGTGTGGCCGGGTGGATCGAAGCGTTCGGCCTCGGCGAGCCGGGTGACGCGCATGGTCATCGCAGGTATTTCCCTTCATCGGGGTGGAGCTGCAGCGCGCGGCGCAGCTGGGAGACGAGGCGCGGGATGTCGGTGTGCTCGCCCGCGCCGAAGACGTAGAAGTCCGGGCGGGCGAGGAATGCGGTGCAGCCGTGCCGGGAGAACCAGCGTTCGTAGGCCCCGTCGAGGTCGCGCACCGGGCCGCCCGGGGAGAGGTCGGTGACGCTGCCGCCGATCTTGCGGAACCACGACGCGGCTTCCTCGTCGAGCAGGTCTCCTGGATCGCCGGCGCGGCTCACGAGCTGCCAGTCGCCGCCGACGACGTCGTCGAACAGACCGGTCCGACCGGCGACCGCAACCCGTCCCTGGGGCGCCAGCCGCCCCTCGACGCCCCTGCTGGGGACGGTGATCGAGGGCGTGCCCAACCGAGGGTGCGGCGGTTCCACGGCGGTGGCCGCCTGCCGCTTCAGCTCGGTGTCACGGGCGGCGGCTCGCGTGGGGTCCAGCTCGCAGATGACGCGTCCGGCAGCGACCGCTTCGTCGATGATCTCCCGGACGTGGCCGGACCGTTCCGGGCCGTAGGTGTCCAGCACACCCGGGTCCGCGAGGCCGGCGTGCACCATGCCCAGGCGCCAAGCGAGCGCGCGGGCGTCGCGGAGTCCGGCGCACAGGCCCTGGCCGAGGAACGGCGGCATGAGGTGCGCGGCGTCGCCGGCCAGAAAGGCTTGGCCTACCCGCCAGGTCCGCGCCCACCGGCCGCGGAAGGTGTAGACGGCGTGCCGTTCCAGCTCGGCGTTGCCGGGGGTGACTCCCCACGGGGCCATGAGCCGCCAGGCCGTGGCCTCCTGCGCCAGGTCTGCGACCGGCATGTCGTCGCGGCGCATGAACTCGAAGCGCCGGCGCCCCGGTCCGCTGTGGACTGCGGTGGCCGGCTGGCGCGGATCGCAGTACTGGACGACGAAGGCGTCCCACGTCTCCTCGCGCAGCGGCCGGTAGTCGACGACCAGCCAGTCGGCCTCGAACCCCGAGTCGCCGACGTCCACCGCGAGCTGGGTGCGTACCGCGCTGTTCGCGCCGTCGGCGCCGATGAGCCATCGGCTGTCCACCGTGGCCGTTGTCGCGGGCTCTGTGGTGGAGACGAGCTGCGTCGACACCACGCCGGCGTCCTGGGTGAGGGAGGATAGCGCCCAGCCACGGTGCACGGTCACGCCCGCGGTGGCTTCGGCGACCTCTTCGAGGACCGCCTCGAGGTCGGGTTGGTGGAAGCCGTTGGTGTTGGCCCACCCGGATTCGGCCGGGCGGTTCCAGTCGATCGAGCGCAGCAGTTCGCCGTCGCCGTTGCGGAACTGGTAACCGCCGCGGGCACCCTGCGACGGTGCGAAGAGATCGGCGTGGTCGGCCATGATCCCGGCGGACTGCAGGATGCGCAGTGCCTCGTGGTCGATCGTGCAGGCGCGCGGGAGCGGATACCGCTGCGGCCAGCGCTCGACGACCGCGACCCGCATCCCCCCTTGACCCAGGAGGATCGCGGTGAGCAGGCCGACGGGGCCGCCACCCACGACGAGACAGTCGACCTCGGAAGCGGGGAGCGTGTTCATGCCCGGTCTCCGGGGATGAGACGCGCGTCAGGGACGACAACGCACTTGGCGTACGGCGAATCGGACTGCGCCCGCCACGCGGCCGGCAGCTCGTCGAGGGCGAAGACGCGGGTCGCCAGCTGCAGCCTTCCGCGCGAGATCGCTGCCCACAGCCAGGTCAGCGCCGGGTACTTGTCCCGCAAGGACACGTGCAGGCCGGCAAAACCGGACAGGACCAGCTGCTTGCCGCGCATCGACCCCGCCGGAACCTGCGCCGTCGGACCGGCCAGGTTGCCGATGTTCACCAGCCGCGCCCGGGGCGCGCAGACCTGCAGGGCGGCCTCCAGAGGCAAGCCGTAGATCCCGTCCAGGACGACGTCCACCGGTCCGGCCGCGGCGCGCAGCCGGGCCGCCAGCTCGTCCCGGCTCTCGTCGGGGTGCAGGGCGACGACGGCGTCGGCGCCGAGAGCGAGCACGCGCTGCAGCGCGGCGGGGTCCCGGCCGACGCCGATCACCCGCCCCGCACCCACCAGCCTGGCGATCTGCACGGCGAGCTGACCCACGGCGCCGGTGGCGCCCAGCACCAGTACCGTCTCGCCGCGTCGCAGGCCGGCGATCTCGACCAGCGGCATGTAGGCCGCGGTGCCTGCGTTGCCGACCGCGGCAGCCGGCACCGGGTCGATGCCGTGCGGGAGCGGCAGTACGTCCGCGTCGGCGACGAGCACCCGATCGGCGAACGTCCCCGGCGTGGCCGGTGCGGCGTGGCACTCGGCGTACACCCAGGAGCCGGGCGCGTGCGCGTCGGACTCGAGTACGACACCCACGCACTCGCTGCCGGGAACGTAGGGGGCTTCGTGGCGGACCGAGTGGAACGACCCGGAAGCGATGAGCAGGTCCAGCGGGTTCAGCGGCGCCGCGGCCACCGCGAGCAGCGTCGTGCCGGCTGTTCGGCGCGGCAGCACTACAGTGCCCAGGCGCGGCTCGGCGGCCGGGGCGTCGACCAGGACCGCGCGCACCGAGCCACCTGCCGGCGCTTCGACTGCCGCGCTCACGACGTCTCTGGCGAGCGACATGGTTGGTCAGCCGGCCTTGCGCGCAGCGCCGGCAGCGGACCGGTTGAGGGTGGTGATCCCGGCGAAGTCGTGGGGCTGGATGCCGGCCATGAGGCGCCCGTAGTTCTCCGAGAGCGCTTCGAGGTTCAGCGCGCCGTGCAGGGTGACGACGCGCGCGTCGCGCCAGGCCCGCTGGATGGGTTCGAAGTCCATGATCGCGGTGGAGCCGGAGTTGCGCTGGAGCAGCTCGATCGCCTCGGCGCACCACTTGGCGGCGTAGGCGGTCTCGGCGAGCACACGCGCGCTGAAGTGCTGCAAGTACTCCGATGACGCGGGCGTACCGGCGGCGGCGAGCTCGCCCAGTCGGTCGGTCTCGGCCGCGTTGGCCTGCGCCATCAGCGTCGCCGACCGGATCTTGCTGTGGACCTCGGTGAGCATGAGGTGCGTCAGCGGCGCCTCGAGCTGGTTCTTGTAGGTCGTGCCGCGGATCGGCCGGCCGGCGGAGCGCTCGAGGAAGCGGGCCAGCGCGCCCTGGGCGATCCCGATCGACATGCCGGCCATGAGGCTGAACGCCCAGCCGAGCGAGGGGGCCTTCCACAGCGATCCGGCCAGGCCGTTGTCCAGGGTGCCGGCCACGACGTCGCGGAAGTCGACGACGCGGTGGGCGGGGACGAACAGCTCGTCGGCCGAGAGGGTGATGGAGACGCTGCCGGTGGCGCGCATGCCGGCGACCTGCCAGTCGTCGAGGAACCGCAGCTCGTCGCGGGGAACCTGGACCCCGACGAGGTAGCGGCCGTCGCCCTCGTCGGCCATGCAGCCCAGGTTCGTGTACGGCGCCCACAGCGCGTCGCTGCCGAACGTCCAAGGGCCGCCGGAGATGATCCAGCCCTCGTCGACCCGCTTCGCGCGCCCCCGTGACGCCGGGAAGTGGCTCGATCCGGCCACGCGGGGCCCGACCCACGCGGGGCCGTAGACTTCCTCCACGACCTTGGCGCCCGAGCCGGCCGGGATCCAGTTCGTCGAGGCAGCCACCCACACCGTCCACCCGGCCGAGCCGTCCCACGACGACACCTCGGTGACGACGTCGAGCTGGTCGCGGACCGGCAGTTCGGCGCCGCCGAACTCCGCGGGACTGGCGATGTCGAAGGCGCCGGTGGCGTCGAGCGCGGCGATCGTCGCGTCGGAGTGGCGGCCGGCGCGTTCGGCTTCCAGCGCGGCGGCGCGCAGGGCCGGACCGAGCTCGCGCACCTTCTCCAGGACGGCGGCGAGCGTGGCGGGCCTGTCGTCGGTGACGAGCATCGTGGTCTCCGTGTCGGGTCGGTCGTTCAGGGGCTGCCGGACGTCGCCGGTGGTCTCGGCGATCGCCGTCACCGGGTCGCCTTGATGGCGTTGAGGTAGGCGACCCGACCGGCTTCGGCGTGCTCGCGCAGGACGTTGAGCTTCATGTCGGGCCGGTGCTCGGCGTTCGGCTCGGGCACGAACGGGTTGCCGGTCCAGGACATCAGCCGGCAGACGCGTCGCTGGATGCGCCAGCCAGCCTCGGTGCGGACGAGCTCGTCGTCGTACCAGCCGGTGCCCGTCCATGTGGGGCCGTCCTCGGCCGCTTCCCGGATGAGCAGCCAGTTCCCGTAGCTGAACGCGTTGGCGCGATCGCCGTCGACGTGGACCAGCTGCCCCATCATCGTGTGCTGGTGGCTGTCGAGCGTCTCGTGGAACTCCGCGAAGGACCGCTTGAAGTTCTCCAGACCCACCCACGCGTTGCCGGCCGGACCGAACTCCGCGGTCACGTCCTCGGAGAAGACGAGGTCGAACAGGTCCCAGGCGTGCGCGTCCAGGGCGAACCCATACAGGTTGAGCAGTTCGACGATCGCTGCCTTGTCCTCGGTGTCAGCCACGCTGCTGGTCTCCAATTCGCCTGTGAAATGTTACTGAGTGCCTGTGTCATGTCTAAACTGGTCGGACGGAGGTGTCAAGACGCAATTTCGACTCGCTCACCGGTAGTCTCGCGAGTCCAGTGGTCTTCCACCGCAGGCCACAACTCGACGGGGTGACCTTGTGACTGACGTGTCCGACTCCCGCGTCTCGCTGAACGAGACCGCCTACCGCCGGCTGAGGAGCGACATCATCGCCTGCCGTCTGGCGCCTGGACAGCGGCTCACCGAGAAGCAGCTGGCGGCAGACACCGGCTTCAGCACTGCACCCCTGCGCGACGCCCTGACCCGCCTCGATCACGAAGGCTTGATCCGCACCCTGCCCCGCAAGGGCTACCAGGTCACGCCGTTGACGCCGAAGTCCATCGACGACCTCTTCGTCGTCTGGGGGATCGTCGGACCCGAGCTCATCCGGCTCGGCCTGCGCCAGGCGAGTGAAGCCCAGCTCGACGCGGCACGGGAAGCATTCGACGAACTGGACGTGGTCGCTCGGGAGCAGGGCGGATCACCCTCAGCCCTCCTCGACATCGACGTGGTCAACAGGACCTTCGCGATCCTGGCCGAGGCCACCGGCAACACCTATCTGATCAACTTCTTCCAGCGGCTCATGGGCGACATGAGCCGCATCCGGGCACTGCTGCTCACCTCGGATCACACGAGCGCCGCGACGGCGCCGGCCGATCACTGGGTGCGCCACATCATCAACGAGCCTGATGTGGACAAAGCCGCCGAGTACGCCCGGCGCTACATCGAAGACGTTCACCAGCACGTGCTCCGGGCCGTCATCAGGTGGCCCTCGGTGATGAGCAGCGAGGTCAGCGTCCTGCCGCCACGGTGAGGCGATGCTTGCTTGACACGACGCGTGGCGGCGGTCTTAACATGTCACAACGATCGAACAGACATGTTAAAGAGCTTTGCGGGCAGGAGCGCACGATGACCGACGGCGACAACGCGACGATCGACCCCGCACTGTTCCGCGAGACGCTCGGTCACTACCCGACCGGGGTAGCCGTCGTCACCGCGGCGTCCGAGGACGGCATCCCTGAAGGCATGGTCGTGGGAACGTTCACCTCGGTCTCCCTGGATCCGCCTCTGATCGCCTTTTTTCCCGCCAGGAGCTCGAGGAGCTTCGCGCGGTTCCGGGACGCCGCCGCGTTCTGCATCAACGTCCTGGCTTCCGATCAGGAACCGCTGTGCCGCCAGATGGCGACCGGTGGCGCGGCCAAGTTCGAGGGCGTGCGCTGGCGGCCGGGACCACTCGGCTCACCCGTCCTCGACGGCGCGGTGTCTTGGATCGAGTGCACGTTCGAGGACGTGCGCGAGGCGGGTGACCACTACATCGTCCTCGGACGCGTGCACGAGCTTGGCGTCGCCCGGTCGACCTTGCCGTTGCTGTTCTTTCAGGGCGGATATGGAAAGTTCTCGACCGGATCGTTCATCGCCGCGCCGGATCCAGAGCTGATCCAGGCAGCGCAGCTCGCCGAGACGATCCGGTCGGAGATCGAGGAACTCAGCCTCGCCTTCGCGGTCGACTGCAGCGTCCTTGTCAAGATCGGCAGTGACGCGGTGCAAGTGCTCACCGCCAACGGCGGACGAGCGTCCGAGACCGTTCCGCTCGGACATCGGCAACCCATCATTCCGCCACTCGGCGCCGTGTTCATGGCGAAGGCGACACCCACGGAGATCGAGGCCTGGATGCAGCGGGCGCCCGACGACAGTCGAGACCGTCGTGCTCTCCACGGCAGCCTGCTCGACGCTGTGCGTGATCGCGGCTACTCGCTCCTCGCTGCTGAGTCGGAGCTGCTGCAGCGCCATCAGGCGGTGCTGACCGAATTCGAGCGGTCCGACCGACTGCCCAGACAGGAACGCGACGTGCGGCAGGCGACCGCCGATCTCGTCGATCTGTTCTGCCCTGACCTCATCGTCGGCCGGCGCTACGACCTCGCATCGATCGTGGTGTCGGTCCCCACGACGGCCGACTTGCCTCCGATGGCTCTGCGGATGACCGGGATGCCGAAATCCGCGCCGACCGAACAGGTCGAGGCCTGGATCCACGGCCTGAGGCGAGTGGCCGCCGCGGCGGCCGTGACCGGCACCTCCGGGTGATCGGCGGTCTGACCACGCCGATGCCGAGATGGCATGACTTCAACGCGATGCGGCGGCAGGGACGAACACCGATGGCGCGCTATCCGCGAACACGTCGTTCTCGTTGCGGGTGAAGTGCTCGACACCGCGCTCGGTGGCCATTCCTGGCACTTGGCGACGGCCTCTTCCTTGGTGTCGGCGGTGTTGGCGGCGCGGCTGCTGCCTTCGCCCTTGTTCTTCCACTGACCGCCTTCGAAACAGGTCTCGATGTCGTCCGGAACTGTCTGTGCGGGGTCAGTGAAAGGCACCGCTTCCCCATCAGGCCGCGAACCGTCGGGATTGATCATACCTCGCCCAGTATGCCGTCCGGGTCATGATCGGTTCATGATTTACCCGTGTTGGAGCGTGGTGACGTGTGCGGTGGCGTGGGCCAGTTCGCGGAGCTGATCGTTTTCGAGTGATAGGCGTTGGATCTGGGCGCAGGCGAGACCCAGTTGGCGGCGCAGGTCGTGGTTCTGCGTTCGCAGCATGGCGTTGACGTGCGCGAGGGCGCGGGCTCCCTCAGGTCTGGCTCGAGCGGGCGAGCCGACTGCCGCAGGTGCCTGCTGGGCAAGCTGTGCGACGACGTTGGGGAAGTTGCGGCGGAAGGTGGTGTTGGCAAGGCCGAGGCGCTGGGCGAGGGCGAGCACGCTGACCTGGTTGCTTTCGCGGGCCATGGCGGAGAGGGCCGCCTGGACGTCGTCGGGGGTTGGCAGGCCGGCGTGGCGGGTCATGAGGTCTCCGTGGATGTGCCGGCGAGCAGCCGGGCGATGTCGTGCAGGCGGTGCGCCAGCAGCGGAGGAAGCGACGCCGGGTCTGTCAGGGTGTTCTCGAGCCGCTCGTGCTCGCGCTGCAGCGCGTTAATCCAGTCTCCACCAAACCCGGGGCTTGACAGTGTCTGGGCTGGTCGCGGGGTTGGAGCGGAAGAACGGCTGGACGCTGGCCGAGCAGGCCGGCGAGGTGTCGCCGGACGGGATGCAGCGGTTGCTGCGCTGGGCAGATTGGGACATCGACGACGTGCGCGACTACGTCATCGAGCACCTCGGCGAACCCGGCGGGGTGCTGATCGTGGACGACACCGGGTTCCTGAAGAAAAGTGTCCGGTCGGCGGGGGTGCAGCGGCAGTACTCCGGAACGGCCGAGAGCACCGTGAAGGCCGCGAACAAGATCACCGCCGAGCGTTCGCGATACTGGTGAAAGAGATCAAGAATACCTCGGCCTGGGCAGCCATCTTATGGCATGAACTTCGACCACACGCCCGAGCTGCACCGGGTGTGGGGATATCCGTTCGCCGTTGCGCTCATGCTCGTCCTCGGTATCGGCCTTTGGGGTGTGTTCAAGTACAAACACTGGCTCTGAGGGCTCACCTAAGCTCGACGCGGGTTCAGGAGTTCAGCCCAGGTGCTCGGCGAAGAACACTTCGATGCGCTTCCACGCATCGGCCGCGGCATCGGGGTCGGGACCGATGCCGGCAACGCGCATGAGCGGTCGCAACACGCGCGGGCCGGCTTCGGCGTCGTTGAGAAAAGCATGACTCGCGGCCGGATATTCCTTGACGTCGTGGGCGACCCCGGCGTTGGTGAGCGCCGTCTCCAGCTTCGCCGCGGCACCCCGTAGGGACGGGTCGCGACGGCCGTAACTGCCCACGATCGGACACGCGCCCGTCAGCACCCCGTCGAGGTTCTTCGGCAGCTGCCCGTAGTTGACCGCAGCGGCGTCGTATCCGGCTCGGGCGTTCAGCAGCGCGAACCCGCCGCCCATGCAGAAGCCGATGACCCCGATCTTCCCGGTGCAGCGGCCGGATCTGGCCAGGTATCTGTGCGCCACCTCGATGTCGGTGAACGCGCGGCCACCGCCCTTGAGCATCGCCCGCATCGTCGAGAGCAGGCAGTGGCGGGCGCCGCCGTCGCTGTAGAGATCGACGGCCAGAGTCAGGTAGCCGAGGCTCGCGAGCCGGTCGGCGTGCCGGCGCATCACGTCGTCGATGCCGAAGATCTCGTGGATCATCACCAGCCCGGGCCAAGGTCCATCCCCTGGTGGGGTGGCGAGGTAGCCGTGCAGCGACGGTGAGCCGCCGTGTTCGGCGGCGAGTCCGGATAGGTCGAGTTCGGTCATCGGTCCTCTCGCGGCAAAGCGTCGATCATGGTGCCCAGCATCAGGCACGGAGCGTCGGATCGGTTGCTCCAACCGTGGTTCGTACCCTGAATGATGACGGTGTCCGATGGCGTGAGGTGGACCTCATCGTCGTCGAGAATCAGATAAACCTCGCCGCGGACGACGTGGATCACGTCGAGCGTGTCGGTCCGGTGCATGGTTGCGCTGCGCCGCCGGTCGGCCTCGGTCGGCTCGTGCTGCTGCCCGACCGTCTTGTTGAGATCGGCGAACATCTTCTGGTGCGAACCGGGTTCGGGGTCCGGCCAGAGTTCCAGGGCCCGCACGAGCATCCCGCCGGGAAACGGCGACCGGGCCGCGCCGCCGTCGAGCGAACGGTCGCCGTCGATGTCGTTGTCCACCGGGATTTCGCGGGTCTTCCAGAGCGTGCCGCGCCAGAAGAACCCGGGCTGCTCCTGCTGGTTCGGCAGGCCGGTCCGGAGCACGGCCGAGCGGCCGTTCTCGTCCAGGCCGACGACGTAACGTTGCAACTGCACCATAGTGGTGGTGGTCCTTTCAGTGATTCAGAAAGCAGCAGGGAAGCCGCTGAGCGGGGCCGGCGGGCGCGTGTAGCCGTTGCTGGCCGCGACGCCCGCGTCCGCGGCGGCGACCGTCGCCTCGCACAGCCGCCGGAAGGCGAGGACGTCGAGCCCGACACACAGCACCGAGATCCCGCTCTCCAGTGCGGCGGCGCAGGTTTCGGCCGACGGGTCGAGGATCGGGCCGCCGATCAGGGCCACGCCGTGGCGCTTCGCCGCGGCGTGCACCGCGCGCTGGGCCTCCCGCACCACAGGGCTGCTGTGCATGCCGGGCCCTTCGCCCAGGGCGAAGGCGAGTTCTCCGGCTGCGAAGACGAGCATCTCGACCTGGTCGAGCGCGCAAATCTCGTCGATCTCGGCCAATGCCTCGACAGTCTCGATCATCGGGATCACCATTAGCCCGGCATCGTTGTCCCGCAGATAGTCATCGAAACCGGCGACGGTGTAGCCCGGCACGCGCAGCGCGGGGCAGAGGCCGCGGGTGCCACGAGGCGGAAAGGTCAGCGCGTCGATCACTTCGCGGACGTCGGCGGCGGAGCGCACCATCGGCACGACGATGCCGGCGGCACCCGCCTCGAGGGCTCGCCGGGCGGAGGTGGTGTCGGCCGGCTCGGGGATCCGGATCAGCGGGACGAGACCGGCAACCTCGCAGGTGCGCATGGTGTCTTCGAGCGCGCGAGGGTCGATGGCGCTGTGCTCGCTGTCGAGCCAGACGTAGTCAAATCCGGTCGCCCCGAGCACCTCGATGAGCGTGTGGTTGCCGGTGAAGCACTGCATCCCGATCGGCACCACGTTCTCGTCGAGCATGGTCAGCAGCCGGTTCCGTGCCATCGCCCACTCCAAACAAAAACGATCGGTTTCGTTTGAAGTTGATAATATCTCTTGGACTCGCCTAACGCAACCGATCGTTTTCTATTGCTAGTGATCCACGTCGTGCTCTTGGAACGGGACCGCGCCGAAGCCGTCGGCGGGCGCGGTGAACAGCCGGACGACGATGCCGTCCGGACCGGCGACCTCGATCGACCGGCCCGTCCGGCGCCGCTTAATCGGCGTGCAGGCCGCGCCGGCCGTCCGCAGGTGTTCGGCCCAAGCGTCGAGGGCCGCGTCGTCCGGCACCGCGAAGGTCACCGGGTCGTAGCCGGGTCGCGCCGGGTAGCCCGCCTCGGCGATCCGCAGCTCGATCATGCCGGGGAAGCCGGGCAGCTCCAGGATCACACCGAAGAGCGCGCCCGAGGCGTGGTGGTGGTCGAAGCGCGGGACATGCCGGGCACCCAGAACCCCCGTGAACCAGGCGATTCCCGCGCCCAGGTCGCCGACGACGAACGTGACGTGGTGCACGCCACTGATCGCGGGCACCGCCTATTCGCCCGGGTCCGCGGCCAACCCGGCCGCCTCGATCCCGGCGACTGCGCAGGCCTCGTCGGCGTCGGGCAGATGCCCGCTAACCCCGACCGCACCGGTGATCCGGCCCGCGGCGTCGCGGACGAGCACCCCGCCAGCCACCGGCACGAGGTTCCCTTCGGCGAGCGCGGTCAGCGCCCCGACGAAGTGGGGGTGGGCCTCGGCGCGTCGGGCGAGGGACCGGCTGCCCACGCCCATGTTCAGCGCGCCGGCGGCCTTGCCACGCGCGATCTTCTCGCGCAGCAGGGATGACTGGTCCTCCCGGGCGAAGGCGATGAGCGCAGCTCCGGCGTCGAGGACCGCGACGGTCATCGGCGGCAGATCTTCGGCACGCGCATGCGCCAGCGCGGCGGTGATGAGTGCCTGTGCGTCGGCGAAGGCGACCACGTCACTTTCCTTCCAGCTGAGCACGCAGCCCGGCCATGTCCGCGACGGCCCAGTGCTCGACGTAGCGGCCGGCCTCGAGCCGGATGATGTCGATGACGCCGAACTCGACGGCCCGTCCGGTCGGCGGCAGCCCCCGGAAAAAGCCTTGGTGGGTGCCGCGGTAGGACTTGCGGGTGACGACCCGGTCGCCTTCGGCCACCTGGTCGTGGATGGTGACCGCCAGGTCCGGGAAGGCCGGGCGGAGAACCTCGGTGAAGAAGTGGGCGGCGCCGTCGGCGCCGGGGGACTGGCCGGGGTGCGGGGTGCGGTTGACGAACCCCGGGGCCATGCTCTCGCGGAAGACGTCCGGGTCACCGCCCTCGATGAACGCCTTGTTGAAGCGGGTGACCACGGCTTTGTTGGTTTGCTGTTCGGTGCTCAAGAGGTTTCGCCTTTCGGTTTGTTGCGAGTGAGGAATCGGGCGAGTGCGAAGACCGCGAGGGCCGCGCCCAGCGACGTCGCCCCGGTGACGAGGAACAGCTCCGGCGGGCCAGCCCCGAGCGTCACGAGTAAGCCACCCAGCAGTGGCCCGGCGATGCCGCCGATCCGGCCGATCCCGACGGCCCAGCCGATCCCGGTGGCCCGCACCGACGTCTCGTAGAACCCGGCGCACAACGCGACCGTGCACATCTGCGCTCCCACGCTGAGCGCCCCGGCCAGGAAGGCCGCGACCATCAACGTGCCGGCCGAGCCGCCCGCGTGGCCGATCGCGGCGACGGCCACCGCGCCGAGAGCGAAGGCCGAGCCGATGACCACGGTGGGCCGGGAGCGGTCGGCGAGCCGGCCGATCACCAGGCAGCCGAGGACGGCGCCAAGGTTGAGAGCGACGACACCGAAGATCGCCGATGCGGCGTCGATGCCGCTTTGCCTGGCCAGCAGCGGGATCCAGTTGGTCAACAGGTACGTGAGCAGCAGGCTGAGGAACAGCGTCGCCCACAGCAGCAGCGTGCCGCCCGCCCGCCGCTCGGTGAACAGCCGCGCCACCGACGGCCGGGTCTCCTCGGGCTCGTGTTCGACGGCGCCGTGGATGCCCAGCCGCCCCAGGACCGCGCGCAGCGGGTCTTCATCGCCCTTGAGCGCGAGGAACCGGGCGGACTCGGGCAGCCGCGCCCACAGCAGCGGGAACAGCAGGATCGGGACGACTCCGCCGACGAGGAACACGCTGCCCCAGCCGAAGGCCGGGATCAGCCGTGCGGAGGCGAGGCCACCGGCGACGGCGCCGAGCGGGAAGCCGCAGAACATCAGCCCGACCACGGTGGACCGCATCCGGGCCGGGGTGTATTCGGCGGTGATCGCGATGACGCACGGCAGGGCGCCGCCCAGGCCGAAGCCGGTCACCAGCCGAAGCAGACCGAGGGCGGTGAGCGAGGTCACGAGCGGGGTGAGCAACGAACACGCGGCGAACACCGCCATTGCCACGAGCAGGGTCGGCTTGCGGCCATACCGGTCGCCGGTGAAGCCGAAGAAGATCGCGCCGGCCAGGCCGCCGAAGAGGCCGACGCCGAACACGACGCCGAAGGCCGCCGCCGGGGTGCCCCAATCGGCGGCGATGTCCGGGGCGACCAGCGCGATCGACTGGGTGTCGAACCCGTCGACCATCGCGACCAGCGCGCACAGCACGACGACGGCGACCTGGCCGCGGCCGAGGCCGCCGGCGTCGAGAAGGTGGCCGAGCCGGGGACGAACTTCGTTGTCCATCGCGGAGCCTCTCACCAAAGCGAAAGATACGTTTTCGTTTAGCGAGGGAGCTTAAGCTCGCGGCCGATGTAGCGCAAGCGATCGTTTCTACTTAGACTGCGAGCCGTGCCCAGACTCAGCGAAAAGACCCGCGCGGACCGTCGGCAGCACATTCTCACGAGCGCGTGGAAGTGCTTCTCCCGCAACGGCTTCCACGCCACGTCCATCGACGACGTGATCGCCGAGACCGGGATGTCCTCCAGCGCGGTGTATCGCTACTTCCGCAGCAAGGACGAGATCATCGACGCGACGACGGAAGAGGGTCTCACGCGCGTGCGCAGGATCTTCGTCGCGGTCCTCGAGCGGGACCCGTGTCCGTCCCCCACTGAGACGGTGGTCCTGCTGACCGGCGAGCTGGACAGCCGGACCGCGCACCCGGACTACGACATGACGCGCATCGCGCTGCAGGCCTGGGCCGAGGCGCTGCGCAACCCGCGCCTGCTGGAACGCGCCCACACCATCTACACCGACACCCTCGACCACATCGACGAGCTGGCCCGCCGCTGGCGCTCGAACGGCCACCTGCCACCGGAGGCGGACACCCGCGCCGCGGCGGCCACGCTGTTCTGCCTGATGCACGGGCTGATCGTGATGCACCACCTGGTCGACGACGTGCCCGCCGAGACTCTCCACACCGGGCTGTCCCTCCTCGGCGCTGGGCTCACCCGCTGACTCCGGTCAAGTCGAGCGCCGCGACTGCCGGACAGGTGCTACCCGGCCGGACCGGCGAGGAATCCGGCGACCAGGCCCTCCCATTCGGGGGATTCGCGGTGTACGAGATGGCCTGCACCGGCCAGTTCGACGTAGCGCGCGCCACGAATCGCTCTGGCAATCTGCTGCAGGTGCGCGCCGGGAACGCGCACGTCGAACTCTCCGCCCAGGACCAGGGTGGGGGCCGTGATCCGGTCGGCCCCGTCGAGCAGGTTCAGGCCGTTCATCATCTCGGCGGCCATGACGGCGGGCGCGGTGAAGTCGACCGGAGCCGCGCAGAGCTGGTCGAGGAATCGCCGGCGCGGCCCGTCGAGCCGGGCGATGTAGGTGTCCATCATGACGCGCAGAGCGGCGTGGCGCTGCCGGTCGGTGACCGCGGTGCGCAGGGCCGTCATTGCCCGCTCAGCAGTGCGTAGCCGCTCGGCGCCGTCCGGGATGCGGGTTGCGAAGTTCAATTTGGCTTCACGGAGGGCTGCGGCGAAGTCGGCGTCCATGCGTGCGGGGCCGTTGGCGAGCACGAGCCGGCGCACACGCTCGGGGAACTGCGCCGCGTAGGCGAGCGCGCTAGAAGCGCCATGGCTGCTGCCGTACAGCAACAGCTGATCGAGACCCAAGTGCTTTCGTAGCTCTTCGACGTCTTCGACGTATCCGGCGATGCGATAGCCGTCAGGATTCGCCGGCGGGTCGGACAGGCCGGTCCCCCGCGGGCACAGCACCACCGACTGGAACGAAGCCAAGTGTGCGTCGTGGTAGTAGCTGTATGGGTCCAGGCCTGGCCCCGCGGGCAGCAACACGACCGGGCGGCCTGATCCTGTCACGCCGAAGGACAAGATGCGATCCGAGCTGGTCGTGAATGTCGGCATCGCCGGTCACCGGTCTCGCGAGCCGGGGACCGGGCACCGGGCGCCGCTGACGAGACCTGCGAGCGTGCCCGGCTCCGCCGGCCGGAACTCGGTCCGGTCCCCGATGTGGGCGAGCATCCGGGAGTTGTCCCGGTAGGGCGGCCAGACGCGGCCGTCGGCCGAAGCCGGGACTCCGGTTCGGGCGAACTCGGTCCAGGCGTGCTGCACCTCAGTGGCCACCGCCGCATCGATGTCGTCGTAGGCATGTGCGGGAGTCATGCTGCCGAAGAGATAAGCGATCTCGGCGCTGTGCTTGGCCAGCAGCCCGCTTGCGCGGGCACCAGGTGACACCCGCGCGAACTCGTAGGCGAGGACCGTCCTGTCCAACGCGGAGAAACGCTCAAGGCTGGCGAACGCCGGTTCGTGCCAGACGGCGGCAGTGATGATTTCGGCGATGGCCTCGTACGCGGATTTCCCCGTCCTGGCGGCGTACTCGAGCACCTGCGGCGCCTGTGGCCCGGCCAGGGCTTCCGCCATCGCCGACAGGGTCTGCGATGTGTACACGTCCTGGGGCCGCAGTTCGGGATGGGCGTAGAGCGCGTCCGGCTGTACGAACATCCGTGCCTCGTCCTGGGTGAATCCGAGCAGAACCGGCACCTCCTGCGGCCAGCCGGAGAAATCCGTCGTCATCGTCTCGCCGTCGACCACCGGATACCAGACCAGGTTGGCCGGGGTGTGCACCTGCCCGGCCGGGGGGTTGATACCGGCTTCGGCCAGCGACGCGGCGCGGACCGCTTCGGCAGGAACCTGCCGCAACGCTTCCACGCCGGCGACGCCGAGGCGTTCGCACACTCGGTCGGACGCGGCACTGGAACGCTCGAACGACGGCGATCCGACGACCGCGTAGTCCTCGTAGCCGGCGCTCTGGAGGACTGCCTTGTGGAACAAGCCTCGTGCTGCCGGAGCCGACAGCAGTGCTCGCGTCGCCGCACCACCGGCCGACTGACCGAAAACAGTGACATTGGCGGGATCCCCACCGAAGGCGGCGATGTTGTCCCGCACCCACTCCAAGCCGGCAACCCAATCCTGCAGCCCGAAGTTCGTGCCCAGGCGGGGATGGTTGAAAAAGCCGAAAGCGCCCAGCCGGTAGTTCACGGACACGACGACGACGCCGTTGCGGCACAGTCGTTCGCCGGTCCACATCGGCAGCGACGATGACCCGTTGAGGAACCCGCCACCGTGGATCCAGACCATCACCGGCAATGACCCATCCTCGGCGCCCTCCGGCGCCCAGACGTTTAGATACAGGCAATCCTCACTCTGCTCAGCCCGAAGATCCATGCCGGTGTCGGCCGTCTGGATCGCGGCGTTGCCGAACCGCGTGGCATCACGCACACCGTCCCAACGCTCCACGGGCGCCGGGGGCCGCCAGCGCAACGAACCGACCGGCGGGGCCGCGTACGGAATCCCGAGGAACGTCTTCACCTCGTCGTCGACGGTCCCCCGGACCTGCCCACTCCGCGTCGCGGCAACAACATCCACCGGAGTCTCCTCGTTCCCACGCTTCTTATTCGGACATGATCAACAAATCACCGGCGCCTGTCCCCCCTGGCTTACTGAGACGCATGGCCAGGTCGCGACGATCGCTTACGGGCAACCCTCAGCAGAACGGTCGTTGCTCTTTGAGTCACCGTAGACACCACCGTACCCAAACGCAAGGATTCGTTTCCGCTTGAGTGGTTGTGGCCAGGGCCGCCCCCTGAACCTGTCCCGAGGAGACCCCCCGGATGTCGCCGCGAGCGTCAAGCATGGCCAGCACCACCGCGCGAGGCGTCAGTGGCGGCGGGACCTCGCCAGGGCCAGAGCCGCAGCGGACGGCCCACCGGGTCGGGAATCCCGACCCACGGGTCCCGGCGGTCTACGCCGGCGGTACGCATCACCCAGTCGGCACCGGGATCGAGCGCGACGAGCGCCAAGGCGACGTGTTCGACGCGGTGCGGCGTTCCCGGCGGGCGAGGGCGAGCCGCAGTGACGCGGCGTACGCCGCTTGGACGTCCAGGCCGAGCGGTGGGATGCCCCGGCGCACCGGCGCCGCGCCTTACCCGCTCCCAGCGGGAACAGGGGCCACTTGGCCGGTGGCCAGTCCGCCAGTCCGGCCGGCAGTGGGCCGAGGTCGATGCCCAGCACCGTCAGCGCCTCGTGGTCCGCGGCCACGCCGGCGCCGTCCGGGGCCGCCTGCCGAACCGCTTTTCGATCCCGGTGAGCCCGGTCAGGGGCCCCCGTCAAGGCCAGTAGCAGGTGTTCGCTGCCGACCCGGGCGCGCCCGAACTCTCGCGCCGGCTCGCCGGCGCGGCGGAACGCCTGGCCGACCGCCGGATGGTCCCCCTTGAACATCAACCTTCCCGACCGTGCCCGGGTGACTCGGCGGAGTCGCCGGGCAGCTGCCCGTGGGTGGGCACCCCATAGGCGATCACGCCGATGCCGAGCCTTCGGCACCTCGACAATGGCCCGTTCCGGTCTGCGGCTGAACAGGGAGTATTTGATCTGCGCATCTGAGATCGGGTGCATGGCACGAGCGGCCCCGGATTGTGTCTCCGGGCCGGCGTCGGACAAGCCGACGCGCCGCCGGCGCCCCGTCGTCGACGAGTTCGGCGATCGCGCCTTCAATGTCTTGGATCCACCCGGCGGTCGAGCCGGGCGAGTTGGTAGACGTCGACGCGGTCGGTACTTCGCGGCGGCAAGCTGTAAGAGAGGAAGTCCTTCCCGTGCGGGCCGCCCCTTCCACCGATGAACCGGCCACCGGCGTCGCGCAGCCCTGATCACTCGCCAATCGGCGAAGTGCTTGAGGTTACTGAGGGTGTGCTTGCACACGGCGTGCCGGAAGTAGTTCGTCCAGCCGCGCAGGATCTGGTTGATCCTGCCGATCACAGCGCCCATGTCGGCCTGGCTGACACGCTGTGTCAGGGCACGGATCTTCGCCTTCACCGACCGAACCGGTCGGTCGGCGATAACGTGTATACGTACCACTGGTTCGTGCCTCGCTTGCGTTTCCACTGGATGCGGAAACCCAGGAAGTCGAACCCGTCCGCCATACGCACTACTCGCGTCTTGGCCTTCGACAGACGAAGACCCAGCGGAGCCAACACGTCGGCGATGTCTTCGCGCAGGGCCACCACATCGTGCTCCTGACCGTGCACGAGCACGACGAAATCGTCCGCATAGCGCACGATCCGCCACGTCGGCAGACCCTTGGAGCGGCGGTAGTTCCGGCGCGCTGTGGTTCCCATTGGGCCGCCTGGCTTCCAGTGCGCCACCACGTGCTCATCGAGCACCGACAGTGCGATGTTGGCCAGAAGTGGGAGACAGGATCCCGCCTTGCGGGGTGCCGGTGTCGGAGTTCTCCCGGTCGCCGGTCTCGGTCATCACACCGGCCTTGAGGAACGCCTTCACCAGCGCCAGCACGCGTTTGTCTTTGATCCGATGACGCACCCGGTCCATCAAGGCCGCGTGGTCGATCAAGTCAAAACACGCCTCGATATCCGCGTCCAGCACCCACTGATAGCCGCGGGAGCCGAACATGTGGATCTCGACGATCGCGTCGTGCGCCCGCCGCTTCGGCCGGGACCCGTAGGAGACCGGCAGAAAGTCGGCCTCGAAAATGGGTTCCAGCACCAGCTTAACGCCGCCTGGACCACCCGGTCCGCGATGGTCGGGATCCCCAGCTTCCTGAGTTTCCCCGACCCGCCGGGCTTCGGGATCCTGCGCTCCTGCGCCGGCAACGGCCGGAACGAGCCCTCCTTGGGGGAGATACGCAGGTCGTTCAGGAACCCCGGAACACCGAGGCGCTGCTCGATGTCGGCGGCGGTGAGGCCGTCGACGCCGGGCGTGTTCGCACCCCGGTTGCCCGCGACCCGGGCGAACGCCACGATCAGCGTCGCCGGGTCGTGCACGAAGTTGAACACATCGTCGAACCTGCGGCCAGGATCGGCCGCCGCCCAACGGTGAAGCTTGGCCTGCATCTCCGATACCCGCTGCCACGGCCCCTTCGAGACCTCGGCCGGGGCACCACCGTTCAGTGGTGCGTCTTTCGGCATTACAGCCACCATCTCCTATCCATCTGCTGTCACCCTTCCCCATGCACCGGGCTTTCCCCGGCTCGGAGTACTACGGCGACTCCGCCCCACCCCGGGTCGATCGGTCGACGATGAACCCAGCCCAACCATCCACAATGGATTCGCGGCAATGGGCGAGACCCGAGGTGGTTCCCGTGTTCACTGTGGTTCGCTTGATCGAGGAGGAGCCCGACTCTGCCCCTGCGGTCTCGCCGCGCCTACGCCGCAGGCATTCAGCACGGCCTTCCGAGCCGCCGGCTTCACCACCCGGAAGTTCCCCCACCGCCGGCACGCGGTAGGGACGCACCACTCCCGGCCCACATCCACCAGTTTAGAGCCGGTAAAACATTGAGAGGCTTTACGACATCGGTTCCTCGCGTACTCCTCTCGATCCCGCTCGCCGGACCCGCACCATCTGGCAGTACTGGCACGTCCCGGCTTTGTCAGAGCTGCTCCCAGCCTCCCCGGCACCTCCCGGATCAGCCTGCCCTCAGCTCCTGCCGGGCCGCTGCGACGACCCGACGGTGGCGGTCTCTCACCTCCACTCAAACCACAGCGCCGCACGGCGCACGAAACCCGTGATCAACGCCTTCGCCATCACCTTCGGTGACCGCTGGCCGGGAGCCGAAACCTACTGATCAACAACGCCGGAAACACCGA
The DNA here is from genome assembly GCA_049998055.1 of Amycolatopsis sp. cmx-4-37. Lineage (GTDB taxonomy): Bacteria > Actinomycetota > Actinomycetes > Mycobacteriales > Pseudonocardiaceae > Amycolatopsis. Next base: position 102,116 of record JAEBEK010000029.1, read on the forward strand.
TCATGGGATAGACCCGTGCCACACACGCAGGGCACTGGCTCATGGAAGAGAACCCCCGGTTCGTCACCGCGGAGCTGGTGCGTTTCCTCGACGGATGACCATGCCACGGCTGCGCGGGACGCCGAACATATGTCCGGTCACGCCACCCGAGTGAAGCTCGCTCTCTTGGCCGCGTTGCTGTCCATGGTGTGCATGGCATGCCTGGCGGTGCGGTGAGGTGCAACTCGGCTGTCCAGGCCTTCGATCTGCGGGTCGACAACGTCGTCAACCCGCAGGCCGCGAGCGCTACGCCGACGTTGGGTTGGGAAATTGCGCTCTGGGCGGCCCGGTGAACGGCAGACGGTGTACCGGATCCTCGTCGCGAGCAGTCCGCGCCTGCTTGCCGGGCGGACGTCTGGGACAGCGGCCGGCTCACGAGTGCGGAGTCCGTTGTCGTGCCCTACCTCGGGCCCGCCGGTGCCGTCGGGAAGCGGAACTACTGGACCGTCGGAGTGTGGGGGCGCCCGCGGGCGAACTCCGGCCGAAGCCGGGGCGGCGTAGTGGGAGACAGGCCCGGTTCGTGGTCTGGCGACACGGCTCACGCAAAACCCCCGGCGATCCGACCGCGAGCATGCGATCGCGGTTCCTGACGCTGCGGGTCCGTCCGGCCAACCGCAACATCCCCCGCGGCAGCGACGGCAGCCTGCCCGAATGCCGGCTGCTGGCCGAATGGCCACCCGGCGAACCCGAACCCACCGACTACTGGCTCTCCACCCTGCCCGCCGACACCCGGCTGCGGGACCTGGTGCGGCTGGCCAAGATCCGCTGGCGCATCGAACACGACTACCGCGAACTCAAAGACGGCCTCGGCCTCGACCACTTCGAAGGACGCTCCTGGCTCGGGTGGCACTGCCACGTCACCCTCACGCCGTCGCCCAAGCCATCTGCACCCAGCTCCGCCGCACCCCAAAAGCCCCCGCGCAGGCCTGACCCTCTACGCAGTCCTGCGCGAACTCCAGACCCTGCTCGCCATCTGGACAGGCGTCTGCCACACCTGCCGACAACCCATCCAGACCCGAACACCACAACAGAAACCCCAGCTCAACCCCACCTAACAAAGCACTCCTAGTCGTCTCAGCAAAAAGGTGCTCGCCAGTAGGGCGGTGGTCGGCGCGTCAGCGAACACGTGCAGGTGCCGTGGTCTTGCCTTGCCGAGATTCCAGTGATACCTTAAACGTGTTACCGGTGGAACCATGAGGGGTAGTTCATGATCGTAATTACCGGAGCGACCGGAGCGCTCAATGGCGCTACCGTCGACTACCTGCTCGAGCGGATCTCGGCCGCGGACATCGCCGTGGCCGTTCGTGACATCGCGAAGGCCGACCGGTTCGCGGCGCGCGGGGTGGCGGTGCGTCGCGCCGACTACGCGGAGCCGACGTCGCTGCCCGCCGCGTTCGATGGGGCCGATCAGCTGCTGCTCGTGTCATCGAACGACCCCCGGGCCGACGCAGTGAGCCTGCACCACTCGGCGATCGACGCGGCTGTCACGGCAGGGGTCGGCCGCATCCTTTACACCAGCCATCAGGGTGCGGGAATCGACAGCCCGTTCGGCCCCGCTCGGAATCACGCCCGGACGGAACAATTGCTCGCCGAGTCAGGCGTCCCGTGGACGTCCTTGCGCAACGGCTACTATGCGCACAGCCTGAATTTGCTGATGGGCTCGTGGCGTGAAGCGGCGACCATCGAGGTTCCGGCCGACGGACCGGTGTCATGGACTGCGCGAGAAGACGTCGCAGAGGCCGCTGCGGTCATCCTCGCCTCGAACGGTGTCTACGACGGGCCGACGACGTTGACCGCTACCAGCGCCCCCACCTTCGAGGACATCGCCGCGATCGCGTCGGAAATCATCGGTCGAACCGTCGAGCTGGTGATACTCGGAGAAGAGGAGTGGATCGCGAAACAGGTCGCCGGGGGCTCGAAGGAATCCATGGCGCGGTTCTCACTCGGGATCTACCAGGCCGCGCACGAGGGCCGCTTCGCCGGAGTCGGACCACTTCTCAGCGAGCTCCTCGGTCGCGAACCACGCACGGTGCGCGACGTGCTCACCCAGCCGTCCGCCTGATGACGGTTCGGCCGAACGCGCCCGATCGCGGTCGTTGACGGGAAACAGCCCAAATGCATCGCCGCGTAGCACATCTGCGGTGTCGTCCTACTGGCGATTACTGCTGCGATCGATAGGAAGAGCCTTCCATGCCGACACCTCACACCATCTCCCTCAGCTGCACGCGTTACGACCACACGGACGCGCTCTTGCAGGGCTCGGTCCCGGTTGGCAAATTCACCATGCGACCGGAACCCAGCACGGACATCGCGGAATTGTTCGAACGCGTCATGCGGCATCAAGAGTTTGATGTCGCGGAGCTCGGTTTCACGTTCTTCGCGCGCTCGATGGACCTCCGCAATCCGCCGTTCTACGCTCTGCCGGTTTTTTTGCTCCGCAAGTTCCAGCATTCGACCACGTTCATCAACAGCGCCAGCGGCATCCGGACGCCCTCTGACCTGGCTGGGAAGACAGTCGGGGAGTTCGCCCTGTTCGGACACGACATGGGCGTGTGGCCGAAGGGCATCTTCCGGGACGACTACGGGTTCGATCCTGCTGAGTGCAAGTGGATCGTCGGTGGAGTCACCCGGTCGATGCCGCCACTCGACTTCGTCCCTCTCCGGCGTCCCCCGGGCGTTTCGGTTGAGGCCGTCCCCGTTGGCGGGGTCCTCGGCCCGATGCTGGAAAGCGGTGAGGTGAGCGCCCTGATGTCAGCCCAGCCTCCCGAGAGTATTGGCACAGGATCTTCCCGCGTGCGGCGGCTCTTTTCCGACTACCGGGTCGTGGAGGCCGATTACTACGCTCGGACTGGGACCTTCCCCATCATGCACCTCGTGGTCGCGAAGCGAGAGCTCATCGATGACAATCCGGGCTTGGCACGAGCCCTGTTCATGGCCTTCGACGATGCGAAGGCAGCTGCCATCGCGAAGTACCGAGCAGAGGGACCCGCCCGCAAAGGCGGCCCTTGGTTCACGCAACTACTTGACGCCGACGGGCGGCTGGCAGACGACGGCAGGTGGAGCTACGGAGTGAGCGCGAACCGCAACGCTGTCGACACCTTCCTTCGGTACCACTTCGAGCAGGGCCTGTCCGACCGGCACTTGACCTCGGACGACATCTATCCCGCGGAACTCCTTGACACATAACCCGGCCGTCAAGCCGGATCCCTGCGACGAAGCAACGGAATCGAAGGTCGGCGCCACGGAAACGCAACAACGATGAAGGCGATCACCTACTCCAGCACGGGCGGCCCCCTCGGTGCTGACCGTGCAGGACGTCACGGGCCCTCAATCTGCTGCTGGCGAGGTGCGGATCCGAGTAGTCGCCGCGTCGGCTGATCGTCTCGGTGCGAAAGTACGCAGCGGTCATTTACGGTGTTCCCAGGCTATCCGGCGATCGCAGGAATGGACACTGCGGAAATCTTCGCCGCCGGCTGGGGCGGATAACGGCCGCGCAGCACCGACCGCATAGGTCCGGTGAATCGGGTTCGCGTGTCCTCGCCCGACCGCAGCCGACCGGTACGCCGTTGTCGTTTGGACGTTCGGTCGACCTCAGGTGTTACGAGAGCCGCCTGCGCGGGAGTGAGTTCCTACTCTGATCATGGCTCTGCCACAAGCAAAAGAGCGTCCGCATGTGCTCCGGGTTCCACCCTGCCGGGTGCGCTCGCGCCTGTCTTGGTGATCTTCCCGGGGCGCGCCCCGGGCAGCACACCTCCGAAATCCATGGTTCCCGGATTGGCTCAGACGAGCGCCGTGCCGCCGGTTGGCCGGGTAGATCTGTTGTCCGCACACGCGAACTGATCGCCTGTGCACTCGACCCAATGCGCCGCGACGCGTAACGGAGTGGACCGAGTGGCAGTGGTCGGAGCTGAACTCTCCGGTGATCTTCGGCATGTCGGCCTCGATGGGCCAAGAGCGCCCGAACTCACCGGATGTCGGTTAGTGGCCGTCCATGGTGGGCAGGGCGGTTCAGGATGCGGTGTGGCGATCCGTTGACTGTGACGGTGTGATCGGTATGTCCGGGTCAGACGAGGTGTCGGCCGGGTCCTGGGGCGGGCCAGGAGTGGACGTGGTCGCCGCGAGGAACAGTGGGGCCAGTGTGCGGCGTAGGTAGCGTCCCGTGCCCACGGCCAGGATGATCGCGATGATCGGCTCGATGAGTGAGGTGACTATGGCGGCCACGGTTATCGGGAGTGTGTAGGCGCAGACGACGCAGGCCAAGGCTGAGACACCGAACGCGAGCGCCCAGAGGGACGTGACGATCCGCATGGTGCGCAGACCGCGGGGGTGGTGGAAGACCTCGTCGAATCGCGCGGTCGCCTCGGGCCGGGCGTGGACGGTGAAGTAGCGGGAGAGCAACAACATCAGCGGGCTGCGAGTCGGTACGGAGACGGCCGCGGCCACCCCGAGCGCCAGGTAGATCAAGCTGCCGCGCGCGATCACCGCGCGGGCGTCCTGGGTGAGCAGGACGAGCACCACCGACACCACGAAGGAGATCAGGATCAGGCCGGAGATCGCGTTGAGGGGGCGCCCGCGTAGGCGGTCGGCAATCAGCCGGGCCAGGGGGACGACCGACCCGGCGGTGTAGGCGAGCGCGTCGCTGATCCCGAACGCGCGGAGGGCGAAGAAGATCAGCAACGAGGGGGCCACGTCGGTGACGACGGCGAGCAGGGTCGAGCGCCAGGCACTGCGGGTCCCCTCGGCATTCGGGGCGGACGCCGAGGGCGGGGTTGGGGTGGTCATCGTCGTCTCCTCGGTGGATGGTCAGGGCTGGCGGGTGGAGAGTGGGACGTGCACCTCAGTCACCAGGCCTTGCAGCACCGGGACGGCGACGTCGGCGGCGGCGGTCACCACGATCGAGACGAGGTAGTGCTCGACGGAGAACCAGGCGACGGTCGTGGCGGACGCTCCGTCCCCGCTGGCGGCCAGTAGATAACCGCGGGCTTCTGGCACACCGGGCAGGTCCAGGGTGGACGGGCCCATCACCGCGAGGATCGCCGCGCAGTCCGCCGCGTCGGCGAGTTCGAGCACTATCGCGTGCGCAATGTCCTGGCGGAAGTCGTCCTGCTCTGGGCTGACGATGTGCCAGGTCGCGCTCCAGCCACCGCGCAGCCCGTGGCTCATGAACATCAACCGCTGTTCGCGCTGTTCGGCGAAGCCCCCGGCGAAGTCGGTGTAGGCGTCCGAGAAGTCGTAGCGGGCGCTGACGGGTCCGGACGCGATCGGCTCCGCGCGCCATCCGGCGAGCACCGGGACGGTGGGCACCAGGGTCGAGCGATCGATCGTGTCGTCTCCGCCCTCGTCGCCCTTCGTGTCCTGACCGCTCTCGGCATCAGTCCCGGCGAGCAGAGCGGCGAACACGATGGTCATGGCCGCAGTGCTGTCCCTGTCCCGGTCGGTCCCGGCTTCGGGTGAGGCGGTGGCGAGCAGTTTGGTCAGCAGTTCCTGCTCTTCTCGGAAGGCTTCGGCCCCGGCCGCGCTCAGCTGGATCCAGGTCCGTGGCCGACGGTTCTCGAAGACCTTTTCCTGGGTGATGTATCCGTGCTGTTCCAGGACGCCAAGGTGGCGGCTCAGGCCACCGTCGCTTTGCCCCAGCGCGTCCCGCAGCTGCGAGAACGTGCACGGTCCCCGCCGGTCGAGGACGGCAAGGACGCCAAGGCGTACCCGCTGGTGCACCACCTCGCGCAACCCCGACTCCGGCTCTTGCTCCGCCATATCGAACTCCCAATAGTTGTGTACTCTCAAATAGAGAGTACACCCTGAAAGAGAGTTGGCGACACCCGTGACACCTCAGGACGGCAAACGAAGCATCCGCGCCCGGCGGGATCCGCTCGATCCCACCGGATGGGATCGCCGCGAGCTGAAGCAAACGCTGGACTGGCGGCACATCGGGCCGGATCCGCGGTCCGCCACCGCGACCGGGACGTCGGGGGTGCTGGTCGGGTCAACGGGCCCTTTCGCCACCCTCGCGGGTCGGTACGCCCTCGACGCGGGGGGCAGCGCCACCGACGCCGTGCTGACCACCGCCTTCACTCAGATCGCGCTGAGCCTGGGATCGTGGGTCAGCTACGCCGGGCTGTTCGGGATGGTGCACCACGCGGCCGCCACCGGTACCACGACCAGCGTGTCCGCCGGGTTCGGCACCCTCACCCAGGAAACACTCCCGTGGGAGATCCCGACCGCCCCGCAGCCCAGCGGACGCACCGCCCTGGTGCCGGGATTCATCGCCGGCGCCCACGCCGCGCACACTCGCGCGGGCCGACTGCCCTGGGACCATCTCTGGTCCCCCGCGCGCCACCTCCTCGAACGCGGCGTCCCGGTCAACGAGCACCTCGCGCGGCTACTCGCCCTGCGGGCCGATGTGCTGACCCGCACCGAGGAGGGCCGTGCCGCGTTCGCCCCGCACGGGCGGCTGCCCCGCGCAGGCGAACTCTTCGCCCAGCCACGTCTGACGGCGACCATCGCCGCACTCGCCGAACATGGGCCTGGCTGGATGTATGAAGGACTCTGGGCGGAGCACTTCGTGTCGCAGGTGTGCCGCGAGGGTGGCCACGCGATCCCCGAGGACCTCGCTGGCTACCGGGCCCACTGCGCCGAGCCGGTACGCGGATCCTTTGCCGGCCACGAGATCGCGACCCTGCCCGCCCCCGACACCGGCGGGACCGACCTGCTCGCCACCCTAGCGCGGCTGGACGCGGCCGGAATCGGCGAACCATCGCAAGACCCGCGGGCCCTGGCCGGATTGCTCAGCGCCCTCGACGGCCCGCCCTCGACGGGCAGCCACTCCGACTACGTGCTCGCCGTTGACGCCGAAGGCAACCTCGGCGCGCTGTGCCACAGCATCAACACCGCGATGTGGGGCACCACCGGCATCGTCGTCGACGGCATTCCCATCCCCGACCCAGCAGCATTCCAACAACCCACCCTCGCCCGCCTCACCCCCGGTGACCACCTCCCCATGCCCATCGAGCCGGCCATCGCCTTCCACCGTGGTCGCCCCGTCCTCGCGAGTAGCAGCATCGGCGTCGGACTGCATCCGGCCACCGTGCTCGGTCTGCACCGCGTCCTCGCACTCGGGCAACCCGTTGCGGTGGCGGTTGACGCACCACTGGTCCATGGCCACGACATCGTCGTCGGCGACTCGGTGACATCCGTACTGGCCCAGCGCAAACTGGACAGTCCCAGCCGCATCCTCGACGACCGCTTTCCCCCGGCGTGTCTGGACGCCGCTCGCGATGCAGGACACGCCGTGTCCCCGCGCCCCGCCAACGACCCGATGCTGCCCCGCGGTTTCTGGGCCGCCATCACCACCGATCCCCACACCGGCAAACACACCGCAGCACGCACCCCCTACGGCCAAGGGCCCGCCCGCACGACCGAATAGCCGAATCCACCGGGATGCGGAACAACCGAGCACGAGACCGTAGCGGCCTCTCATACAGGTGGGACGACCGGAGGGGTTCGAGGCGGTGTTCGTCGCCGAGGACGGCGTCGAGCAGCGCGTGCCCTGGTCGTTCATGCCGGACGTGGTGGCCGAGCTGGGCCTCCGGTGCGGTCGTTTCCGTCCTACCGCGGGCAGCGGAACTATCCGGGCTGGTACTGGTCGGCCACGATGGGCGGCCGGATCGGTTTCGAGTCGTGGGTGGAGCGGGACCACCTGGTCGCGCTGGACTTCGACCCGAGCGTGGCGCGGATCGTGTCGCAGCCGTTCTGGCTGTGGTGGTCCAACCCGGCCGGGAAGCGCCGGCGGCACGCCCCGGATTTCCTGGTCCTGGCCGAGGACGGGTCTGCCGAGGGCGCGGTGCTGGTGCTGGACTCCCGGCCGCTGGAGCTGATCGAGGACACTGACCGGGCCGCGTTCGACGCGACGGACCGGGCCTGCGCGCTGCTGACTGGCGCTACGCGGTCTGGGATCGGCTCGACGGCGTGGTGGTGGCCAACCAGCGGTGGCTGGCCGGCTACCGGCACCCGCGCTGCTACAACGAAGGGGTCGCCGAGCGGCTGCTGGAGGTGTTCACCCGGCCCCGGCGGCTGATGGACGGCGCCGAAGCCGCCGGTGACCCGCTGGGAACCCTGCCGGTCCTCTACCACCTGATCTGGACCCGGGAACTGCTGATCGACGTGTCGCTGGTGCTGACCGACCGCACGATCGTGCGGACCGCGCCGGACGCGAGCCGGGCGCACGAGCTGGTGCTCACCGAGCAGCAAGCCGGTGGTGGTCGTCGTGGCTGAGCGGCCGAACGTGCTGCGGGTGAACGACCGCGTCATCTTCTCCGGCGCCACGCACACCGTCGTGGCGATCTCCGGCGCGACGATCCGGCGGCCTGGTCTCGGCGGCCGGGCAGACCACTGTGGTCGCCCTGGCCTACCTGCTGGGCGCGGAGGACTTCGAGCTGGTCGGCGCCGCCCCGGCGCCGAAGATCGACGCGCACAGCCTGCTGGACACGCTGCCCGCGCCGGTTCTTGCCGCCGCGCGGACCTGGGAGCGGCACCTGATCGAGGTCGAGACCGGGCTGCCGCCGGACGCCGCCGAGGACACGGCCCCGAAACCTGGGTACGACCCGGCGACGACGTCGCTGGCCGACCGTCAGCGGGCGAAGGCCGCCGAGCTGACCGAGGCCGGGACGCAGACGAGTTTCCGCACGGTCGAGCGGATGCGTCGCCGCTACCGCGACCAGGGCATCTGGGGCCTGATCGACTCCCGCCAAGCCCGGAAGGTCAAGCCGACCGGCAACGTCGACGCCCGCGTGGCCGCCGCCGCAGCGGTGATCCAGGCGCAGACGCACACCTCGACCGCACGAAGTCCCGCGCGATCCGCCAGATCCGCCAGCTGCTCGACGACGAGCACGGCGCCGGCGTGGTCGAGCTGCCCTCGCAGGCGACCTGTTACCGGCTGCCGCTGGCTGGGCCCGTCCCGCCGCCGATTAGGCCCGGGACCCAGCTTCGGGCTGGCGTGGTCGGGCTCGGCAAGCAGGCGATCGAGGACCACCTACCGGGGCTACTGGCTGCCGACGACGCCGAGCTGGTCGCCGTCTGCGACGAGAACGCCGGCGTCGTACGCGAGCAAGAATCCGCACTGGACGTCAACGGGTACAGCGACGTCGAGGCCATGCTGACCGATGAGCAGCTTGACTTCGTGGTGGTCTGTGTGCCGCACAGCGCCGGCCGCAAGATCGTCGAGGTGGCGGCCTCCCGCGGCGTGCATATTCACAAGGAGAAGCCGTTCGCCACGTCGCTGACCGAAGCTCAGGAGCTGGCGGCGTTCTGCGAGCGGTCGGAAGTCGAGCCTATGGTCACGCTGCAGCGGCGCTTCAATCCGATCTACACCAGCTTCACGCAGCTGGCCGACCAGATCGGCGCGCCGATCGTGGTCGACGCGGCCTACACGCTGCACGTTGACGATCCGTCGAACGGCTGGCGCGGGCAGAACGCCGTTGCTGGTGGTGGCTGCATCATCTACATGGGCTATCACCTGGTCGACCTGCTGCTCTGGTACTTCGGGTTGCCCGACCGGATTGTGACGGACACGTCGGCGAACGCGCGGCCGGATCGCAGCTACGACGCCGAGGACACGGCGCTCATCCACTTCAGCTACGACAGCGGCCTGTACGGGTCGCTGCTGCTGTCGCGGTTCATCGGGCCCAAGAGCGAAAAGATCCAGTTGGTCGGCAGCCGCGGCATCGTGCAGCTCGAGCGCGGCCGGATCCAGCGACTGACCAACGACGGCGAGATCATCGAGTCACTGGCCCGTGAGCAGGCCTGGCCCTCGGCCGCCACCTCCCAGATCAACCACTTCTGCCACATCATCCGGGTGACCGGCTGAACCTGAGCAGCCCGCGGGACAACATCGCGCACCTCGCGTTCATCGCCGCCTGCTACCAGTCCGCTCGGACCGGCCACCACGTCAACCCGAAGGAGCTCATGTGACCAGCAAGCTGGCCCTGCTCGGCAGCTCGCCGACGATCTCGGCGCCGGGCCCGCACTTCAGCTGGCCGCCACTCGACGACCGGACCGACCTGCGCGTTCTGGCGCAGTTGCAGCGTTCCATCTCGATCTACGACCGCTCCGGCGTTATCGCCGAGCTGGAAACGGCGCTGCAGGACTACTTCGACGTCCAGCACGCCGTGCTAACCAGCTCCGGCACCGCCGCGCTGCACTCGACGTACGCGGCAGCCGGCATCGGACCCGGCGACGAAGTCATCGTGCCCGCCTACACCTTCCTCGCCACGGTGACGCCGCTCCTGCACCTGGACGCCATCCCCGTACTGGCTGATTGCGACGAGACGGGCAATCTGTCGGTGAGCGACGTCGCCGCCAGGATCACACCGAAGACGACCGCGATCATGGCGACGCACCTCTGGGGCATCCCTGCCGACCTGACGGCGCTGCGTGCCCTGGCCGACGAGCACAACCTGCTGCTCCTCGAGGACGGCTCGCACGCCCACGGCGCCGCGGTCGCCGGCCAGAAGGTCGGCAGCGTCGGCAACATAGCCGCCTTCTCCATGAACGGCCCGAAGTCCCTCTCGGCGGGCGAAGGCGGCTTCGTCCTGACCGACGACGACGAGGTCTACTACCGGCTCCTGCTCCACGGCCACTACAACAAGCGCTGCAAGACCGAAATCCCGCCCAGCCACCCGCTGCACCGCTTCGCCGTCACCGGCATGGGGCTGAAATTCCGGATCCACCCGCTGGTCGCGGCGATCGCGCTGGTGCAGCTACTGGATCTGGACGACTACCTCGTGGGCGCGCCGAGATCGCCCAAGTGCTCGGCGACGAGCTCAGCGACGTCGAGGGCATTTCGGTACCGCAGCTCGCCGACGATGTCCGCCCCGCCTGGTGCGGCTACCCGGTCATCTACGACCCCGACGAGCTCAACGGCCTCTCCATCGAGCGGTTCTACGAGGCGCTCCACGCCGAAGGCCTGGTCGAAGTCGACCGACCCGGCTCGACCTGCCCGCTCAACCTGCTGCCGCTGTTCCAGGATCCCCGACCGCTGTTTCCATGGCATCCGAACGCCAACCAGATCCGCTACGAACCGGGCCAGTTCCCAATGGTGGAGCGGCTGCGCGCACGAACGCTCAAGCTGCCGGTCTGGCACCGGGAAAAGGACATCGCACTCACCCGTCAGTACGCGGCCGGCTTCCGTAAGGTTGTCGGCCTCCACCACGAACTCAAGGGATGAGGCATTGATCGACTCGACATTCCTGACACAGCTCGTCTCGAAAGCCACGGCCGCGGGCATCCAGCAATTCGTCGTCGGCGCCGTCGTGCAGTCTCAGGACGAGGTCCTGTTGCTCCGCCGGCCCGAGGACGACTTCATGGGCGGACTCTGGGAACTGCCCAGCGGCAAGGTCGAACCAGGCGAAGCGCTCGACGCGGCGCTCATCCGGGAAGTCAAGGAAGAAACCGGACTCGACGTGTCGGCAATCGAGCATTACCTCGGAAGCTTCGACTACACCTCCGGCAGCGGCAAGGCGAGCCGTCAGTTCAACTTCGCCGTCGACGTCGCCGCGGCGAAGCCGGTCGTGCTCCAGGAGCACGACGTCTACCAGTGGGCCCGGCTCGACGGAGAACTGCCAGTCACGGATGCCGTCAAGACGGTTCTCAAGGCCTACATCGAAAACGACCAGGCCGACTAGCAGGCGGTTTCACCCAGCGAAGTGACAGCAGTACCCACTGAGGTTTTCTCAGTAGTGGGCGGTGCGTGAATGAGGCGTGGGGCCTAGGACTGGATTTGCGAAGATCAAGTCCGAGGTTCCAGAGGCCCCGCGTGATCAACTATGGTGCCACGCTCGATGTGGCGCGCGAGCAGGTCTGGTTCGTCGCCGGTGTCCTGCGCACCGAACGCCGGCGTCGTGGCACGCGCCGGGGCCGGCGGGCACTGACCCCGTACTGGCAGGCGGTGCTGGTGCTGCGCTGGTTCCGCGACGCCACCCCGGTCCACCGGCTGGCCACCGACCACCGCATCAGCATCGCACCGCCTACCGCTACCTGCACGAAGCGATCACCGCCCTGGCCGCCCACGCCCCGGACCTGCACCACGTCCTCACCGACCGGCAGGCCCGGGGTGACACCCACGTGATCCTCGACGGCAGCCTGATCACCTGCGACCGGGTCGCAGCGACCACGGTCAAAACCAAAGGCAAAAACCGCGGCCGGATCGTGCACCTGTGGTATTCCGGCAAGCATCGCGCCTTCGGCGGGAACATCCAGTTCCTGGCCACCCCCGACGGGTTCCCGCTCTGGGTTTCCCCGGCGCTGCCGGGCTCCCGCAACGACCTCTCCGCCGCCCGCGACCACGGGATCACCGGTGCGTTGACCGCCGCCGCAGCCCACGGCCTGAAACCCTGGCCGACAAGGCCGACCACGGCATCCTCACCCCGTTCAAGAACACCGCAGGTCAACCACCTCTCCACGCCCGGCAACGGGCCCACAATCTGCTGCACGCCCGGGCCCGGGCCCGCGGCGAACGCGCATGGCCATCCTGAAAACCCGCTGGTCAGCCCTGCACCGAGTCATCCTTTGCCCACGCCCGCATCGGCGCGATCGTCCAAGCGGCCCTGGTCCTCACACATCATGAACACCAGGGCCGCTACTAAGAAAACCTCACTCTGGGCACCGCCGCGACGCTGACGGCGGTGCCCAGAGTGGGAACACGAGTGGTTGGAGAGCTGGTGCTGGGAAGCCCGAGCCCAGCCCGCCTTCTTAATGCGCCCGCGACAATTAGCCAGGGTGCACCCGGTTGGCTCCGTTCACTGTGGCAGCACGCCACCTTCGACCGGCGACGCTCGACCAAACGCGAGCAACGACCGCGATGCATCGACCATCCCGACCGTGATTCGCTGCCGACAAGAAGCGTTCGGCGGGCCCGGTCAACTGTTCCGGTCCGGCGCGCTGATCGCTCGCGCGATGCGGGGCCCGGCAAGACTCTCGGCGACGGCGAGTGGGTACAGGCGGCCCCCGTCACCTCGGACTCCTGGATGTCCCCGATGTCCGCCTGCGCCGTCGTGAAGGAGTAGCCGATGTCGAGGTGGTAGTGCTCTGGCTCGTCCTTTGCCGGTCGTGCCGGGACCTTGCCGTACTCGATGTAGATGGGGGTCGGTGACGCTGGGACGACCTTGCCGGGGTCAAGACCGGTCTCCTCCGCCAGCTCGCGCACGGCCGCGTCGATCAGCGTGGTGTCGGTCGGCTCGAGGTGGCCTCCAGGCTGCAACGTGATCCCGTACGCGCGGTGCTCGACAAGCAGGGTCTCGGCATCGTCGCGGACCAGCAGCGCGCCGACGGTCACGTGCATCGGGAAGGTTCGCCACGAGGCGAAATTCTCTTCCGTACGCAGCAGCTGCATCGGCTTAGACAGCTGTGCGGCCTCGTTCGGGTAGCGCTCGAGGTAGGCGGAAAGCGCGCCCGAGATGTCCGAGTCAGTGATCGCCATGGATCGCCTCCGCATCAGTCTGAAGGCGCAACTGGCCGGGACTTCCTGCTCGGATCTGATCGACGAGACGCGACACAGTCCGCTCCGTAGAAAGCGCAAGACGTACGAGAAGTTCCTTACTCTACAAGCCAGGCGTGAGGTGGCGGCGCATGCCACGCCGACACGTCTTCCATCGGGCTCGCGCAGGCCATCCGGCCGACGTTCGACCGGTGGGCACTTCCCGAGGGTAGCGACCTCCACCACTAAGTAGACAACATCGTCGCCGGGTCCGGTACTCCCGTTCTGCTGACCTTGTCGCATCCCGGCGGCCACCTCCCTCCGTGCCATCAACATCTCACTGCTTCGACTATTGGCACGGAGCAAGATGACGAGGGTGATGCCAGTGAGGGAGACGACGACGCCGGTGGTGGCGACGACGACGCCGATGACGCCGGCGGCGAAGGTGACGCCGGTAACGACGCCACCGGCGACGGCCACTCGGACGGCAATCGAGCGGTGTTGGCGCACGTCTTTTGGCATGCTCGGCGTCTCCCGTCAGTGTCCGGACTGGGGACGCAAAGCTGAGACACTGCCGGTCGTGGCGGCGTCGGCTCGGGCGACGGCCTGATAGGCGGTAGTGGCTCCGTGGCCGACGAAGCGGTAGTAGCGGCGCCGGGGCTGACCTTCGTCCTCGTGGTCGGCGGGGTCTTCCCAGAAGCTCTCGATCAGCCCGGCCTGCTGCAGACGGTTGGGGATGCAGGCCACATCACCGGTCTTGCAAGCACGTAGCGACCGTTCGGGAAGCGCTGTCGTCCGAGTGCCGGTGGGTTCAGCGCGCTGACGACGCGCCACGCCCGGCCACCCGCCGCCCGGCCAGCGTCGCACTCGCGAATCGCCGGCAACACTCCGCGTGTCTGCGCGTGTCGCGCCACGGGGACAGGTCTACTTAGAGGGCCGACCTGATGGTGCCTCGTGCTGCAGCCGAGGGAACACTCCGGGCCCCGGTTTCATCGGGCGTCCGCTCGATGGTGTTCCGGAGAGAAGGGAAGGCGGTTGATCTTGACTTCGCGTCGGGATCGACAGCGTGACAGCGATCGGTGCCGGATCACCGTCACGATCACGGGTTCTGTGACCGTGACGGCGGCCCGGCTGGTGACCATCGTGGTGCTGGTACCTACAGGCTTCGCGGACCTGTACCCGCACTAGCGACCACGTCAGGTGGCGCGAGCTCGGACGCGAACCGCGCATCGGTCGCGTCGTACAGCGTGGCGACCGCCTTCTCCTCCGCGTAGGTCACGTTCACCAGTGAGGCCGCGTGTCTGGCGGCCTCGAACGTGCCGGCGACGACCACGGCCACCGGCTGTCCCGCGTAGTGCACGCGCTCGTCCTGAAGCACGAGCAACGTCTCGCCCGCTGGCCCGAACACCTCCAGCCCTGGACCGGGAGGCCGACTCCGGCCGGCGTCGACTGTCACCGTCGCCGAACTGGTTGGTCTTACGGGTCGAGACCGGCGACTTCGATCACGTGTTTGCCGCGCACGTTGCCGGCCTCCAGGGCACGGTGGGCAGAGGCCAGGTCGGCGAGAGGGTGGACGGTGTCGACGACTGGTTTCAGGTGTCCGTGTTCGACGTAGCGGGCGAGCTCGTTGAACATCTCCCGTTTGGGGTTGCCGCTGAAGATGTGGACCCTCTGGGAACCCTTGAGCGAGGACGCGGCGATGTAGGCGAGGGAGCCGACGACATGGTCGATGTCGAAGGCGATCGAGACCATTCGGCCCCCAGGAGCCAGCCGGCGGTGGAAGGCGGCGTGCTGGTTGCCGACGCAGTCCATGATCACGTCGAACTCGGGCAACTGGTCGGGACGGGTGGATCGGTAGTCGATGAGTTCATCGGCGCCCAAACTGCTGACGAATTCAAAGCTGTCGGTGCGTGCGAGCCCGGTGACGTGAGCGCCCATCAGCTTGCCGATCTGGACGGCGACACTGCCGACTCCGCCGCTCGCGCCACGCACCAGGAGCCGTTCACCGGGCCTGAGTCGCGCCTTGTCTCGGAGGGCGACGAGGGAGGTCGTCCCGCCCGCCAGGAGGGACGAGGCCTCGACCGGGGTGAGGTTGCGGGGTGCGACGGAGAACTGTTCGGGCTCGGTGGCGAGGAACTCCGCCGCACTCTTGAACTCGTGCGGCAAGACACCCCAGACGCGTTGACCTTCAGTGACGCCGACCACCTGGGTCCCGATTCGTGTGATCTCGCCAACGAAGTCGATCCCGGTGCCTTTGGGAAACTTCCGTCCGGTGATTAGCCGTAGCCGCCCTGCGCGGCCGAAGACCTCGCCGCCGTTGACGGTTGTGGCGTGCACCTTGACCAGAACTTGGTGGGGCTTGATGGTCGGGACCGAGACCCTGGTTTCGTGCAGCACGTCGGGTGGCCCGTAGCGGTCGTACACGACGGCACGCATGGTGGTTGCGAGGGTCTCGGTCGTCGCGGTCGGATTGGCTGAGCTCACAGTTTCCTCCTGGATGTCGGTTGGTGGTGCGCTGTGCAAGGCGCGCTTCAGATGCGGAGGGCTCCGCCGTCAACGACGAGCGAGTGGCCGTTGACGTAGGCCGCCAGGTCACTGGCGAGAAACACCGCTGCTCCGGCGACGTCCTCGGGGGTGCCTGCTCGGCCAAGCGGGATCAGCTGGTTGATCTGAGCGGTGTCGGTGGGGACATCCGTCCGGGTCATCTCAGTGTCGATCATGCCGGGGTGGATGGCGTTGACCCGGATTCCATATCGCCCGAGGGAGTCGGCCAGCGACATGGTGAGCATCCGAACCGCGCCTTTGGAGGCGGTGTAAGTCGGGAACGGGGCCAGACCCTGCAACCCGGCGAGCGACGAGACGTTGATGATGTTTCCCTGACGACCGCCGTCGATCATTGACCTCGCTGCGGCCTGCGCGCCGAAGAATGTGCCCTTGACATTGATGTCCATCAAAGTCGTGTACGTATCCTCGGTCACGATGAGGAAGTCCTCGGCCCGGAAGATCGCGGCGTTGTTCACCATGACCGTGAGTCCGTCGCCGAAGGTGTCGGCGACGGCGACCGCAGCTGCCAGGCTCTCGGGCGAGGCTACATCGCACTGGACGAACGTGCTCGCCGTGCCAGCAGCCCGAATCAGCTCGGCGGTGGGCATGCCGCCCTCGCGGGGATGTTCCCGAACGTCAGCAACGATCACTGCCGCCGCGCCTTCCTCGGCGAAGCGGCGAGCCATCGCCCGACCGCTACCGCTGCTTCCGCCGGTGACGAGCGCTACCGCACCCTCAAGCGGTTTGTTCACCGGATCCTCCTCAGCGGGTGATGTGGTCGTAATCGACCAACAGGTGCCGCGGTCC
Source organism: Amycolatopsis sp. cmx-4-37 (assembly GCA_049998055.1). Classification (GTDB taxonomy): domain Bacteria; phylum Actinomycetota; class Actinomycetes; order Mycobacteriales; family Pseudonocardiaceae; genus Amycolatopsis. Next base: position 118,974 of record JAEBEK010000029.1, read on the forward strand.
GCGCAGACCGAAGCTCTTGCGGTACGGCGGCGGATCGTCGACCAGCCGCGGCCCCCGCACCCGCCGGATCCACTCACTGATCAGCAGTCGGCCCTCCAACCTGGCCAGCGGCGCGCCGAAGCAGAAGTGCGGCCCTCCCCAGAAGCTCAGGTGCTGGTTGTCGGGCCGTTGGGGGTCGAACCGGTCCGGGTCGGTGAATCGTGCGGCATCGCGGTTGGCGGCTGCCAGGGACAGCTGCACGGTGACCCCTTTGGGGATGGTCACCCCTTCCACCGTGATCTCGGCGAGGGTGTGCCTGTCCCGGAACGCGATCGGCGGTTCGAGCCGCAGGACCTCCTCGAAGGCGGACGGGACGAGTTCGGGCCTGTCGACCAGCAGTTGGAGCTGTTCGGGATTGCGCAAGAGGGTGAGGATCGCACTCGAGGTCGCGTTGACGGTCGTTTCGTGCCCGGCGCCGAGCAGCAGCAACCCGGTGCCCGCGATGTGAACGTCCGGCATTCCGTCGGGTTCATTCGCCAGCCCGGAGATCAGGTCGTCGCCGGCTTCTGAACGACGTCGCTGAGCGAGAGCGGTCATGTACTGCAAAGCTTGGCCGACGGTGGCGCCGAACTCCTGTAGCGCTTCGGGCGAGACGTCAGGCTGGGCGAGCTCGCCGTTGGTGATGATCTGGAACCATTCTTTTACCCGTGGCGCGTCTTCGGCCGGGATGCCGAGCAACGACATGATGATAGTGAGCGGTACGGGGTAGGTGTAGTCGTCCACTACGTCCATCCGCGTCCGGCTGCCGGCCTTGTCCAGGGCGTTCGTGGCCAGCCGGGTAATTTCCGCCTCCAGGTTGAGGACCTTGCGGGGCTCGGCCGGCGGGCCGAAGTGGGCCATGACCGCCCGCCGAGTTCGTGCGTGATCGGGTGGGTCCATGTCGATGAAGCCGACGAACTGTCCCTCGGCCTGCGCGGCCGAGGCCCGCATCGTCGCGTCGGGCCCGGCTTTGGTCTTGTCGCTGCTGAGCCGCGGGTCGGCCATCAGAGCCTTGACCGCGTGGTAGCCGGTGACGACCCAGGTGCCGTCGTCTTGGCGGGAGACCGGCTGCTTGCGCAGCTCGGCCCACAGCGCGTGCGGCGACGGCTGGTTCTCGGGCTTGAGGATCTCGGCGAACAGAGTCGCCGGGTTGTCCGTGTTCATCGGGTCGGTGCCCTTCCCTGTGCGCTTTTGGACGCGTGTACCGAGTCATTGGGGGTGAAGCGGACCGGCACCGGAGGCGGTGGGCCGGCAGGGTCCCAGTCGGGGAGTTTCAGGTCAGGAGGAAACGGCGATCGACCGGTGATGAGGGTGACGTAGGGCTCAAGTTCGCGAGGAGCGTTCAGGCTCACCGCGGCGACCGTGACGCCGGCCCGGCCGTAGAGCAGCACTCCGCGTTCGTTCTCGACTGAGCCCTGCGCCACCAGCAGGTGGTCGGCGGCGGTGGGGAGGCCGACGGATTTGATGTTGACGCCGAACTGGTTGGACCAGAACCTGGGCAGCGCGGTCACCGTCTGCCGCTCTCCGGGGCCGCTGATCATGTTGTGGGCGGCGATCCGCCCGTGGTCGACGGCGGTACCCCAGTGCTCCACAGCGACGAGCTGGTTGTCGTAAACGGGATGCGGTACCCGGGCCACATCTCCGGCGGCGTACACCGCATCATCGGGAATTGCCTCGTCGGTGACAGCGCGCAGCGTGCCGTCGCAGGCCAGTCCGTGCCGGGGATCGACCGCCAGCCCGGCACCAGCCAGCCACTCGGCATTGGGCACGGAGCCGATCGCGACGACCACGAGGTCGACGTCGACGACACTGCCGTCGTCAAGCTGGACTTGGCGGACCCGTTGATCGTCGTCGCCGTTGCCGGGGATCATCCTGGTGATGGAGGTCCGCATCCTCAGGTCGACGCCGTGACGGCGCTGCAGCGCTGCGGCTGCCGTGCTGAACGGTTGGCCGAGAGCGGTCTCCAGGGGAGCGTCGGCGAGGTCGACGATGGTGACATCGAGGCCGAGCTCGCGGCACGAGGAGGCCACCTCCGATCCGATGAAACCCGCCCCGACGACCAACACCTCGCGGACTGACCGGAGTCTGCCCCGCAACTCGTGCGCGTCCTCTCGGCGTCGGATGGTCACTACGTTGTCGAATGCGGCCTCGTGGGCGCCGGGCCAGGACCTGGCCCGGCGCCCGGTGGCAACCAGCACCCGGTCGTAGGGAAGCTGCCGGCCATCAGCGAGCACGACGAGTCGACGCTCCCGATCGAGCCGGACCGCGGCAACGCCCAACAGCCAGTCGGCCTCCAGGTCTTCCGCTCCGACCAGTCGGGTGGTGTCAGGCTCGATCGACCCGGTCAGCACCCCCTTGCTCAGCGGGGTCCGGTCGTAGGGCAGGTGCATTTCGTCACCGACCAGCGTGAGCGAGCCGTCGAACCCGAGCCTCCGCAATTCCGCCGCGGCCGTGTGACCCGCGAGCGAGGCTCCGACGATCACGACCCGGCGCGTCGTGTCGACGCCCAGGCCATCCGTGGGACTGCTCATCGGGCTGATTCCGTGCCGTGCCGGCCCACCGCTTGTGGTGGGCTTGCGGTAATGGCCCGAACCGGGCAGGCCTGGATCGCACGCTCGACCTCCATTTGGCCGTGCTCGGCCACGGTGTACTGCCACTCCAGCACTTCCTCGTGCGCCAGCCGAAAGGTGTCGGGAGCGGCGTACACGCACTGCCCGTAGCTCTGGCAGCGGTTAAGGTCGACAAGCACCTGCATCACGGTCGTCCTCTCGATCGGCGGACCAGCTGTTGCTGGGAGCGGTGTTCCACTATGGCCAGGCTAAAATACCAAGTGGACACAGGCGTCCAGTTGGCCCGAAGTGAGGGAAACGCATGGACAGCTATTCCACAACCAGGTCGAGCCTGTCGCCGGACTGGCCACCGGCGACGCTGCGCGCCGATGCGGAGCGAAACCGTCGACGTATCCTGGAAGCCGCTCGCGAGGTATTCCTCGAATCGGGACTCGACGTACCGATGAGCAAAGTCATCCGACGCTCCGGGGTCGGCGCGGCGACGCTCTACCGAAGGTTCCCGACCCGCACTGATCTGATCACCGAAGTCTTCACCGAACAGGTCAGCGAGGGGGTGCGAGTCGTCATGGACGCAGCCGCCGATCCCGACCCGTGGCGCGGCTTCTGCGCGATGATCGAGAACCTGTGCGCACTGGACGCGATAACCCGTGGCTTCATCCGGGCCTTTCTGTCGACGTATCCGCAGCGAGGGAACTTCGAAGCCGAACGACAGCGTGCGGAGCACGTGTTTGCCGACCTGGTCCGGCGTGCCAAGCAGTCAGGCCAGCTCCACAGCGACTTCCAGCGGAGCGATTTCGATCTCGTCCTGCTAGCCAACGGGGGACTCGGACACGGGGACCGCGACATCCGCCTCATCGCTTCTCGACGGTTCGCAACTCTCCTGCAACGGGCCTTCCGGGCCAGCCCAGAGGAAGGGGCTGGAGGCCTGAGCCGGCCCTAAACACGCTGCCCGTGCACGGGCACTGTCCTGGGGTGTGGCGATGAGCATAGCTAGAGCTGTACTCGCCGGGCCACAGCGTGGCGACGACCACGACTCCCGCCGACACTGGGCTCCGGACGGTCGCGGCCGGCAGGCCGCTGGGGTGGTCGAGGTACTTCTGTAACTCGTCCAGCCACACCACCGTGTGTTTGGTCGGCGCGACTGCGAAGTCCCCGATCGCTGCGGCGTCGGCGGGGTGCAGCAGCCACCAGTCCGGCACCACTGCGGTGATCGCCTCGAACAGCGCCCGAGTCTTGCCCACCGAGGACCCACCGGTCAGCCTTACGAACGCGCCCTGGTGGCGACCAGCGTTGATCGCGGTGTACAGCGCAACGTCCAGGTCACGCGGCACGTACGACCGGCAACTCCGCGCCGGACTGTTGTGCGGCGCTCTGCGGGACCTGAATTGGTGCGCGCACGCCCAGCAGCCTCGGTCGGGCCCTCGCGAACCCTCACCGTTCCTGGAGGTCGCCGCCCGTGGGCGTTAGTCGGGCATTCCCGAAGCGGGTTCACTCTCAGCCATGTGCGAAAGACACGGCTATGGTAGCCGGTCTGCCCGAGGCAGGTGACCCGGTGAGGGTCACGGCGGCGGTTCACAGCTGCCGTCCCACAGCCGGGCCGGCGGCTTCCGCACTGCGACGCACCTCGACGATGTGCCTGCGGATCTCGCCGTAGCCGGAAGGACCGAAGAACTGGCCGCCCCGCACGCCGGGCGCCGTTGCTCCTCCTGGGAACGACTTCCTAGGCGAACAGCGGCTCTAACGCCTTCAACCGCGGAAGCGGAACTCCGAGCCGCTGGGCCTCGGCCAGCACGTCCCTGGGGTAAACACCGGCCGTCTCACGGGTCATGTGGCCCGTGCGGTCCAGTTCCTCCATCAGGAAGCTGAACATGTTGTTCCCACTGAGGAACTTCTGCAGCAGGAAGCTCGACAGCCGCACCGGAACGCACGACACGAGAGCCGCGCCCAGCCGCGGCGTTCCGCCCTTAGCCCGCAACAGCGGGATCATCTCGCGCATCAGCAGGACGGACTCCGCGAGGGCGGCACGTGATCGCACGAGGCTGGCCTGCCCGCCGGCCGCCAGCGCCTCGGTCAGGAGCCCGGCGTCCAGGACGAAGTGGATCCAGAGCCAGCTGCGGAAGTCGCGGACCTGCGATACCGAGAAGTCCGCGCCCGCGAAAAGCCGGCGCACCGCCTGGTACCTCGCGCCGCGGTTGGAGTTGTCGCAGAACCCCAGGAAGACGGTTTTCACGACGCCGCCGGTGAGCGTGGACCCGGTGAACCCTCCGCCACCACCGGGAAATCCCCAGATGACCTGGTCGGCGGGCAGCGCCGAGACCATCTCCGCGGGATCGGCCCACACGTTGCCGAACATCAGCACGGTGGCTTTGCCGACGCGGGTGCTCAGGAACTTGACCGCGTCGTCCAACTGGTCGTGGTTGACGCTCAGGACGATTAGGTCGTAGTCGTGTCCGGCGTCGAGGTCCTCACGCATGGTGATCGGCCACCGTTCCGCGATCGCTGCACCGCGCCCGGTCCGCCCGTCCCGGATCCGCAGGTCGATCTCCTCAGTGTGCTGGGCCGCCCTGCCCGGCCGGACGTAGAACTCCACCCGGTGCCCGGCCTTCTTGAACGCCCACCCGTAGAGCGCCGCGATGGTGCCGCGCCCGAACATCAGTATTTTCATCGGTTCTCCATAAACAGGATTACCAGGTGACAGGAAGAGCGGGCACGCCGTAGACGGAATTGAAAACGCGGAACTCGATCTGGTCGCCTGGCACGGCCAGTGACAGCGCGGGAAAACGCCGGAGCAATGCGGGAAACGCGACGCGCATTTCCAGCCTGGCCAGTGGCGCGCCGAGGCAGTGGTGCACGCCGTGGCCGAATCCGAGGTGCCCGATCTCGCCGCGGCTGATGTCGAGCCGGCCGGGGTCGGTGACGAACCCGGGGTCGCGGTTGGCGCTGGGCAGGGCCACCAGCACGGTGTCGCCCGCCTGGATCCTCGCCCCGGCTACCTGAACGTCGGTGGTGACAGTGCGCTGCACACCGGTGTGGACAATTGACAGCCACCGCATGAGCTCCTCAACCGCGGGCTCCACGGCAGCGGGGTCGTCGCGGACCGCGGCGAGCTGGTCGGGGTGGCGCAGCAGCGCCAGAGTGCCCAGAGCGATCATGTTGGCGGTGGTCTCGTGGCCGGCGACGAGGAGCAGGAACGCGATGCCGGCCAGTTCGGCGGTGGTCAGCTCCTCGCCGTACTCGCGCACGAGCATCCCGAGCAGGGCGTCGCCCGGTTCGGCCCTGACCCTCTCCGCGAGTCCGGTGAGGTAGGCGCGCAGCTCGTGCATGGCGGCCGCGCGGTCGTGCTCGGGCCGCGAGAGGTCCATCTGCCGGGCGCTGCGTTCCTGAAACTCCTCGCGCTCCTCCCACGGCACGCCGAGGAGCTCGCAGATCACCAGCGATGGCACGGGAAGAGCGAAGTCGGCGACGAGGTCGGACGGTGGCCCGTTGACCTGCATCACGTCGAGGTGGTCCGCAACGATCTGCCCGACGCGCGGGGCGAGGTGCCGCATCCGCCGGTGGGTGAACTGACCGGTGAGCATCCGGCGCAGGCGGTGGTGCTCCGGTGGATCGGTGAGGAGCAGGTTGCCCGCAGTGGCGTCCTCACCGGGTTCGCCGAACCCGAACCCTGGCGGCGTAGTCGCGTTGCTGAACCGGACCGAGTCGGCGAGCACGGCTTTGACGTCCGCGTGCCGGGTCACCAGCCACGCCGAGCCCCCGAACGGCCAGGAGATCCGCGCGATTCCCTCGTCGTCGCGCAGCGCGAGCAGCTCCGGCGCCGGGTCCAGCCCCACCCGCCGCATGGGCAACGGGACGTCTACCAATGGCGAACCGGTACGAGTTTCGGCCACAGGAGCTCTCCTCGGGAATTGTTCGGTGGCGACACCTGACTTCCGCTACGAACATAGGCCGCCAGGTGGAAGGCGGTGTCCGGTTCTCCGGAAGTGGGAACGACAGCGTCAGAACCGACTCACTTCACCCTGCGCGCATCAACTGGAAATCCATTTCCACTTGGGGTTCACTGGAGAAATGGCCGAATCGACTGACCTACGCGCCGACGCCGCACGCAACCGGACGCGGATCGTCGAGGCGGCTCGTGACCTCTTCCGCACACGCGGCATCGACGTCCCCATGAGCACGATCGCCCGGCGCGCCGGGGTCGGCGTGGCGACGCTGTTTCGGCGTTTCCCGAGCCGCGAAGCCCTGGTGACTGAGGTGTTCGCCGAACAGATCGCGCGCTGCGAGACCATGCTGGAGGAGGCGCTCGACGACCCGGACCCCTGGAGCGGCTTTCGTCGGTTGATCGAGTTCACGTGCACCGAGCAGCTCGAGGACCGCGGCTTCACCGAGGCCTTCCTCGCTTCGTTCGCCTCCGAGTCCAGCTACCGGCAGCGCCGCGAGGACGCCGAGACCGCCTTCGACAGGCTCGTGCGCCGCGCGAAGGAGAGCGGCCGTATGCGGCAGGACTTCGCGGTCAGCGACATCGTCATGATCCTCTTCGCGAACGGCGGCCTGCGCGCCGCGCCGCCGGAGCACGCCCACGAACTCTCCCGCCGGCTGGTCGCCTACCTCCTGCGCGCCTTCGGTACCGACAACGACTCGCCGGGGGGCGACCCGCTCCCCCCGGCAAGTCCGCTGGGCCTGCACCACGCGCAGAGCCGAGCCGGCTACCTCATTTCCACGCCCGGTAGTCGTCGTGCGGCAGCAGGTGGTGCACCGGGACGACACGGGAGTTGACCGCGGTCAGCCAGCCGGGGCAGAGCAGCTGCCGGAACACAATCTCCGCCGGGCCTGATCAGAAGACGACCGGTCTGGTCCCGGGTCAGAAAACCAAACCGACCGGGCGTCTGGTGTTGCAGGAGCCCTCGTACAAGCCGAACTGGGAGATCCCGGGCGGCGCGGTGGAGGCCGACGAGTCGCCTTGGGCGACCGCGTCCCGGGAGCTCGTCGAGGAACTGGGTCTGGACCGGCCGTTGGGCAGGTTGCTGGTGGTCGGCTACGTCCGCCCGCAGGATTCCGGCCGGAGTGCGTGGTGCTCGTCTTCGACGGCGGCGTCCTCGACGAGACCGACCTGGTCGGCTTGGTGTTCGCCGACGGGGGGGATCGGCTCCGCCCGGTTCCACACGATCGAGCAGGCCACGCCCAAGGTCAAGCCATTGCTCGCCGACCGGCTCGCCGTCGCGGTCGAGGCAGCCCGCCAAGGCGTGACCGCCCTGTGCGAGCACGGCGTCCGCATCGCTCGAACCCGGCTCAGCCCGCGGCCTCGACCGGCGCCCCCTGAGCGGCCGGTGTGTCCTAGGATCACGCGGTAACCCCCTCTTATCCGGCTACGACACGCTCAGCAATCGCTGGCGGCGCTGGTACACCACTCTGCCGGACACAACCCACGACGCATGCACCCGATTCGGATGTGGCCCAGCATCCACCAGCATGTAGCCATACGGCGGCGACCACCAAGATAACGGCCTTGCTCGGCCACCTGAGCCTGAATCCACCGACGAATTGTCGGAGTGTTGCGGCCGGAAATAGACGAAAGTGCCCTCTGACCTTCAATAATGAGAGTTGCTAAGGCTCTTGTACCGCAGATCCAGGAAGACACCTTCGGTGAGATTATGGCATAGCTGGTCGACAGCGACCGTCTCGTTCGACGAGGACAACCTCGTGTCCTGCGCCGGGCTGGCGCCGGTGATGACCCTGGCCGAGCAGGCCGGGTTGTCGGACCTGGTCAGCAAGCACGTGAAGATCACTGATCCGCCGATCGCCTCGACCGGCGCCAATCCGGCCGCCAAGATCACCTCGATCGTGGCGGGCATGGCCGCCGGCGCCGACTGTATCGAGGACCTGGACGTGATCCGCCACGGCCGGATGACCCGGATGTTCGCTGCCGTGTACGCGCCCTCGACGCTGGGGTCCTTCCTGCGGTCGTTCACCCACGGCCATACCCGCCAACTGGCGGCGGTGGCCCGCTGGGTGCTGGTCAACCTCACCACGCGGACCCCGATCCTGGCCGGTGCCAACGAGTTGACCTATGTGGCCATCGACTCGCTGCTGCGGCGGGTGTACGGCAAACACAAGCAGGGGCGGCGGCGAACCGGCGGCGGCCGTGGTCGTCGTCGACGCCGAGTTCGGGCAGCAGGGCGAGCCACAGGTCGTCGTCGATCGTGCGGGCGCTGGGATGCTCGATGAGTTCGGCGGCGTCGTAAGCGGCGTCGGAGTGGCCGGCGAATTCCCAGTCCAGGACGTAGATCGCGCTGATGAAGTCGTGCCAGAGCCAGTTGTCGAGGTTGCCGTCGCCGTGGGAGAACACCAGCGGGGACGGTTCGGCGAGCACAGTCACGTCGCCACGCTCGTGCCAGGTGGTGAGCAACGTGGTCATGTCGCGGGTGAGGGCTTCGTCGGGATGCTGGCGCAGTTGCTCGGGCCACGTGCTGGTGATGCGGCGGACGAAGTCGCTCGCGGAGTCCAGGCGGCCCAAGGTGGCGAACGGCCCGAGGGAACCTGCCGGATCTGCCGCAGGGCGGTGACCATCGCCCGCAGTGCTTTGCTCGCCATGTCCAGCTTGGTGATCGGCAGTCCTGGCACGAAACGCAAGCTCACGGCAGGCAGCTCGGGATGCGGGTCGTGCCAAAACGCCGCTCCCGCGCCGGTGATGCCGTGCTCGCCGAGGTGCCGCAGTGCGGTCCATTCGCAGCGGGCGCGGTCGCGTTTTGTCCGTGCAATAGAGCTTGAGACAGGCCAGGCCGCGCGGGCTGCTCCAGCGGTAGACCCGGTTGTTCCGGCCACCGGTGAGCCGGGTCAGCCCCAGCTCCGGCAGGTCGGCGTCCAACGCCTCCGGCCGCGCGCGGTGCAGGGCGCGCAACTGGGCCAGCAGGTCGTCCGGGATGGTGTCGCGGTCCACCTCTGCGTGCTCCGGGTCGATGTTGTCGGGCAGCACGGCCCGCGCCGTGCTCACGGCGTGCCCGCCGGTCGGGGCCAGTACGGCGTGTCGCGGGCAATGTCCATCATCGGCAGCAGCGTCGCCGCGAGCGCGGGGGTAGTGGCCACGGTGCAGCGGGCGCGGGTGGAATGCGGGCTTCCGTTGGCGTCGAGGACGAGCGCGCCGGCTTCGCGGGCGATGATCACGCCGGAGGCGGTGTCCCAGGTGCGGTTGCCGAACAGGATGCTGGCGTCGACGGTGCCATCGGCGACCCAGACCAGTTCCAGCGCGGTCGTGCCCAGGCGACGGACCCCCTGAGCTTGCGCGGTCAGAAGCAGGTCCACGGTGACACACAACTGATCGCGCACGGTGGCGTCAGGGCCGCTGCCGTAGTCGCACATCGCGATCATCGCTTCGTCGAGACCAGGGGTGGTCGAGACAGTAATCGGGTCTCCGTCTCGGAAGGCGCCGCCGCCGGTGACCGCCTAGTACCGGTGTCCGAGGAACGGCAGGGCCGTGACGCCGAGGACGGGTTGGTGTCGTGCACGAGAGCTAGCACTCCAGCCGCACTTCGTGATGCGTATCGTGTAGTGTGTCGATCTTGTGGTGAGTGATGATGACCTAGCTGCCTGGGTGTCCGGGTTGGACGACCTGTTTGGGCAGGTCGCGGGACGTTTCCATCGGGC
>JAEBEK010000030.1:0-103562 GCA_049998055.1 Amycolatopsis sp. cmx-4-37
GGGATCAGGCGCGATTGCGCAGCGGGCACGGCTCTCTCACACGATCCTGGGACCTAGCCAATCACATGATCGACGAGGGCCGTGCCCACCCTGCATCCAGGCCAAAAGACTTTGCCGGAGCCCTGCCAGGGAAGGGTGGGGGCTGCTCGAGGCGGGCCTGCTAGCTGGCGAACCAGAAGATCGCGCCGCCGATGGCCAGCAGCGCTGCCACGCCCAGTACCCCCGCCATGAACTTGGCCGTCTTCCACGTCGAATACACGCCGCCCACCAGGAAACCTCCCAGGGCGAGCAACAGGACTCCGACTACTTCCTTGCTCACAGGACACCCTTCGTGGAGGGGATGCCGCCCGCGCGCGGGTCCGGCTCCGTTGCCGCGCGCAACGCTCGCGCCACCGCCTTGTACTCCGCCTCCGCTATGTGGTGCGGGTCGCGGCCGTGGATCACCCTCACGTGCAGCGCGATCTGTGCGTGGAACGACAGCGAGTCGAACACGTGGCGCGTCAGCACGAACGGGTAGTTGCCGCCGATCGTGAACGCGTTGAACTGCTCCGGCTCGCCCACGTGCACACAATACGGCCGCCCGGACACGTCGATCGCCGCGTGCGCCAGGGTTTCGTCCATCGGGATCCACGCGTCGCCGAAGCGGCGGATGCCGCTCTTGTCGCCCAGGGCCTGGCGGATCGCCTGGCCCAGCACGATCGCCGTGTCCTCGACCGTGTGGTGCGCGTCGATGTGGGTGTCGCCGGTCGCCTCGACCTTGAGGTCCAGGGAGCCGTGGACGCCGAACGCCGTCAGCATGTGGTCGTAGAACGGCACGCCGGTCGAAATCTCGACCTCGCCCGTGCCGTCGAGGTCCAGCTGCACGGAGATCGAGGACTCCTTGGTGGTCCGTTCGACCTTGCCGATGCGGGTCATCGGGAAACTTCCTTACTCGCCTCGAGGAAGGCGTCGTTCTCTTCCGGCGTGCCGATGCTGACGCGCAGGTGTCCTTCGATGCCGGGGTCGCGGATCAGCACACCCTTGTCCAAATAGGACTGCCAGGCCGCGTGCGGGTCGCTGAAGCGTCCGAAGAGGACGAAGTTCGAATCGCTCGGCACGGGGTCGTAACCCAAGCCCGCCAACGCCTCCACGACGCGGTCGCGTTCCGCCGCCAGCTTGTGCACACTGTCCAACGTGGCGTCCGCGTGGCGCAGCGCCGCTCGCGCGGCCGCCTGCGTGAGCCGGGACAGGTGGTACGGCAGCCGCACCAGCTGCAGCGCGTCGACGACCGCCGGCGCCGCGGCCAGGTAGCCCAGCCGCCCGCCCGCGAACGCGAACGCCTTGCTCATGGTGCGCGACACGATCAGGCGCGCCGGGTAGTCGGCCAGCAGCTCGACCGCGCTCGGCTGCGGCGAAAACTCCGCGTACGCCTCGTCGACGACCACGATTCCCGTCGCCGCGTCCAACACCGCACGCAGCTCGACAAGCGGGATCGAGCCGCCGGTCGGGTTGTTCGGGCTGGTGACGAACACGATGTCGGGCCGCTTCGAGCGGATCAGTGACGCCGCCTCGGCCGTGTCGAGCGTGAAGTCGGGGCGGCGCGGCGCCGGGACCCACTCGGTGCGCGTGCCCGACGCGATGATCGGGTGCATCGAGTACGACGGCTCGAAGCCGAGCGCGCTGCGCCCGGGACCGCCGAAGGCCTGCAGGATCTGCTGCAGCACCTCGTTGGACCCGTTGGCGGCCCAGACGTTCGCCTCCGACAGCACCACCCGGGTCGACACGCTCAGGTAGTCGGCCAGGTCCTGGCGCAGCGCCACGGCGTCCCGGTCCGGGTAGCGGTGCAGCTCGGCGGCCTCCGCGCGGACCGCCTCGGCCACGTCCGCGACCAGCTCGGGCGGCGGCGGGTACGGGTTCTCGTTGGTGTTGAGCCGGACCGGGACGTCCAGCTGCGGCGCGCCGTACGGGGTCTTGCCGCGCAGGTCGTCGCGCAGCGGCAGCGCGTCCAGGGTGACCTCTTCGCCGATCGTCATCAGACGGAACCTCCGAAGCGCGCGGTGACGGCCTCGCCGTGCGCGGGCAGGTCCTCGGCGTTCGCCAGCGCGACGACGCGCCCGGCGACCTCGCGCAGCGCTTCCTCGGAGTAGTCCACGACGTGGATGCCCTTGAGGAAGCTCTGCACGGACAGGCCCGAGGAGTGACGGGCGAACCCGCCGGTGGGCAGGACGTGGTTGGAGCCGGCGCAGTAGTCGCCCAGCGACACCGGGGCGTACGCGCCGACGAAGACGGCGCCCGCGTTGCGGACCCGGGCGGCGACCGCGCGGGCGTCCGCCGTCTGGATCTCGAGGTGCTCGGCGGCGTAGGCGTCGACGACGCGCACGCCGTCGTCCACAGTGGACACCAGGATGACGCCGGACTGCTTGCCGGCCAGGGCTTCGGCGACGCGTTCGGTGTGCTTCGTCGCGGCGACGCGGTTCACCAGCTCCTTGTCGACGGCGTCGGCGAGCTGCTCCGACGTCGTCACCAGGACGCTCGCCGCCAGGGGGTCGTGCTCCGCCTGGCTGATCAGGTCGGCGGCGACGTGCACCGGGTCGGCCGTCTCGTCGGCGAGGACGGCGATCTCGGTCGGCCCGGCCTCGGCGTCGATGCCGATCAGGCCGCGCAGGAGCCGCTTGGCCGCGGTGAGGTAGATGTTGCCCGGCCCCGTGACGACGTCGACCGGGACGAGCTCGGCGCCGTCGGTGTCCGTGCCGCCGTACGCGAGCAGCGCGACGGCCTGCGCGCCGCCGGCCGCCCACACCTCGTCGACGCCGAGGAGCTCGGCCGCGGCGAGGATGGTCGGGTGCGGCAGGCCGTCGAACGCGGCCTGCGGCGGCGAGCAGACGACCAGGGAGGCGACGCCCGCGATCTGCGCCGGGACGACGTTCATCACCACGGTCGAGGGGTACACGGCCAGCCCGCCCGGGGCGTAGAGCCCGACGCGCTCGACCGGCACCCACTTCTCGGTGACCGTGCCGCCGTCGACGACCGTGGTCGTGACGTCGGTGCGGCGCTGCCCGTCGTGCACCTTGCGGGCGCGGGTGATCGACTCCTCCAGCGCGGCGCGCACGGCCGGGTCCAGCTCGGCCAGCGCCTTCGTCAACCGCTCGCGCGGCACCCGCACGGACGCGGGGCGGACGCCGTCGAACTTCTCGGTGTACTCGAGGACGGCTTCGACACCGCGGTCACGGACCGCCTCGACCACCGGGCGCACGTGATGCAGCGCCGCGTCCACGTCGTATTCGGCGCGCGGGAGCGTGGCGCGCAGTTCGGCGGCGGTCGGGACCTGCCCACGCAGGTCGGTGCGGTTCAACATGCCCTCAGGGTACGAGGTCACGCCGAGCGGGTTTTCGGCGATACTCCCCGGTGACGGCGGATCCCAGCATGCAGGAGGCAGCGGTGGCGCGAATCGCGTTGTGCCAGGTCAACTCGGACGACGACCCGGAAGCGAACCTGAAACTGGTTCGCTCCGAGGTGGCGGCCGCGGCGACCGGCGGCGCGCGGATCGTCGTGTTCCCCGAGGCGACGATGGCGCGGTTCGGGCGGCCGCTTTCGCCGGTCGCGGAGGCGCTGGACGGGCCGTGGGCGTCCGCGGTCGCTTCGGTGGCCGCCGAGCACGACGTCGTGGTCGTCGCCGGCATGTTCACCCCGGCGGACGAGGGCCGCGTGCGCAACACGCTGCTGGTCACCGGCGGCGGGCAGCACCGCGGCTACGACAAGATCCACCTCTACGACGCGTTCGGCTTCGCCGAGTCGGACACGGTCGCGCCCGGGACCTCGGTGACCACCTTCGAACTGGACGGCGTCGTCTACGGCCTCGCGACCTGCTACGACCTGCGGTTCCCGGAGCTGTTCCGGGCGCTGGCCGACGACGGCGCCGACGTCGTGCTGCTGCCGGCGTCGTGGGGCGCGGGCGAGGGCAAGCGCGAGCAGTGGGAGGTGCTGGTGCGCGCGCGGGCGCTGGACTCGGGCTGCTGGGTGCTGGCCTGCGGTCAGGCCGACCCCGCGGCGACGGGCGTCACGGTGAACCCGAAGGCACCGACGGGCATCGGGTACTCGACGGTGTCGGACGGCTTCGGCCGGGTGGTGGCCCAGGCCGGGGCGGCGCCGGAGACCTTGCTGGTGGACGTCGACCCGGCGGTGTCGGCCCAGGCCCGCACGGCCACCGGAGCCCTGGCCAACCGCCGCCTCTGACCGGATGGAGTGAACGACTCTTTCATGGCGTCGGACGACATGAAAGAGTCGTTCATGGCGTTGGAGCCGGGAGCTAGCGGAGCAGGCCTTCGCGGATCGCGACCCGGACGAAGCCCGCGCGGCGGCGTTCGCCCGTCTTGTCGCGGATCCGGTCCAGGTACGACCGGACCGTCCGGACGCTGATGTTGAGGATCTCCGCCACGTCGACGTCGCGCTCCCCCGCCGCCACCAGCCGGAGCACCTGCTTCTCGCGCTCCGACAGCACGATCTTCGGGCCCGCGTGGCGTTCTTCGCTGTCCTGGATGATCATCCCGGCCAGCGTCGGCGACACGTACGCGTTGTCATCGGCGATCGTGCGGATCGCGCGCAGGAGCTCGTCGCCGTCGACGTCCTTCGACAGGAAGCCCTTCGCGCCCGCCTGCATCGCGCCGAGCACCTCCGGCTGTTCCGCGTGCGCGGACACCACCAGCACCTTGTGCCCCATCTGCCCCACTTCCAGGACCGCGGCCGCGTCCTGGACGCCCCGGAGCTTCAGGTCGAGGACCACGACGCTGCCGGCCGGCTGGTCCTGCACCGCGAACCGGGCCACCGAGTCGGCGACCGCGCCGAGCTCGATGTCCGGGGCTTCGGTGAGCACGCGGGTGAGCGCGTACCGGTAGAGCGGGTGGTCCTCGATGACGCCGACGTGGATCCTCCGCGGCGCCTTGACTTCCCCGTCGCTCATTTGCGGCCGCCGCGCCGCGGGCCGGAGCCGCCGATCAGGCCCCGCCGGATGGCTTCCTTCACCAGGCCCGGCCGCCGCCGTTCGCCGGTCTTGTCGCGGATGCGGTCGAGGTAGCCCCGCACGGTCCGGACGCCGATGCCGAGGATCAGCGCGATGTCGACGTCGCGCTCCCCCGCCGCCACCAGCCGCAGCACCTGCTCCTCGCGCGGCGACAGCTCGACGTCGGCCGAGACGGCCGGCCGGTCCGCGTTGTCCTTCATGATCATCCCGGCGACCACCGCCGAGACGTACGCGCCGCCTTCGGCCACCGTCTTGATGGCGATCAGCAGCTCGTCCGCGTCGACGTCCTTGGACAGGAACCCGCGCGCCCCGGCGGCGATCGCCCCCAGCACGACTTCGGGCTCCGCCTGCGCGGAGACCACGAGCACGTGGTGCCCCAGCTCGCAGACCTCCAGGACCGCCGCCGCCCCGGCGACGCCCGGGAGACCCAGGTCCAGCAGCACCACGCTGCCCGGTGGCTGCCGGTGGACGTGGAACCGCGCCACCGAGTCGACCACCGCCCCGAGCTCGATGAAATCGGCTTCGGCCAGCACCCGCTCCACCGAAACGCGGTACAGCGGGTGGTCTTCGATGACCGCGACCCGGACCCGGCCCCGGTCCAGATCGTCCTCGGCCGAGCGCTCTTGTGTCATGTGCACGACTTTCACCCCGTTCCACCCGACGGGGCCGGCCGCCCGGCCGTGGCCGGGTCCAGCGCGGGGCCCATCGGCACCAATGCCAGCAAACTACCGTTGACCGGTGATCTATTCACGCTTCCGTAGCCGAGCGAGGCCAGCGCCTGCCCGTTCACCACCGGGTACTTCCGGCCCGTATCGGTCACCAGGTACGTGGTGGCCGAGCCGGATTCGACGACGACGGCTCCCCCTGAGGGAGGTACGTACACCTCGTCCGCCACCCGTGCTTCGGTCCGGGTGGCGACCTGGATTGCTTTGGCGCCGGGGGGAAGCGGGAATTCGGCCGAAACGAGCAACCGGCTGCCCTGGACGCACAGCGCGACGGAGCCGCCGGTGATCGGTGCCTTGCCCGGGATGCGGTCCGGGAACGCCGCGGGGTCGGCACCGCCGGCGCGGGGCGCGGCGACCTTCGGTGCGGCGGCGACGTCGGCCGCGCGGACGTCGAGCGGGGCCGGGGTGCCGGGGTAGGCGGCCGCGTTGGCCTGCGTCGTCACCAGCAGGCTCGCTTCGGTCTGCCCGACCGGCTCGAGCCCGTCGCGGCGGACCAGGTAGTACGACGACGCCGTGCCGGGCGCGGCCAGCGCGTCCACGACGGCGAGGACCTCGCCGACGCGGGTGTCGTGGCCGCCCACGTCGGGGCCCCGGTCACCGGCGCCGTCGACCGGCAGCGCGGTCAGGTCGCGCCCGGCCGGGACGGTGTCGATCCACCGCGCGGACACCGCGATCGTCGGGTAGCTGTCGAACTGCAGCGCGGTCGCGGCCTCGTCGGACAGCTGGTAGCGGCGGCCGCCGGCGAGCAGGAACCGGTCGCCCCGGGGCAGCCGCACGATCACGCCCTGGTCGCGCGGCAGCTCGACCCCGGACGCGGGCGCGGCGAGCAGGACGGCGGTGCGCGGCTCGGCCGACGCGGGCGCGTCTTGGGTGGTGCGGCTGCAGCTCGTCCACGGCGTCGTGACGAGCGCGCCGGCGGCGGGTACCGAGTCGGGCGCGCCGGGGATGCCGATCGGGGTACCGCGGCCGGCCTTGCCGAGGTTCTCCGGCGAGACGGACACGGTCGCGTCGCCGGCGCCGCCGGCCAACAGCCGCGCCGAGGCGTAGTTGAGGACCGGGTGCAGGACGCCGTCGGCACCGAGCACGAACCGGGCGCCGGTGCCCTCCTCGACGATCACCTTGCCGCCGGCCAGCCAGTCTTTACCGCCGGAGGGGTTGAGCAGGCCGATGATCCCGAAGACGGCGGTGACGAGCAGCGCGGCCACGAGCCCCAGCACGGTGCCGAGCACGAGCCGGCGGCTGGGCGAGACGGGGTGGTTGGCGTCCGCGGCGACGAGGGCGGAAACGAGCCTGCGGCGGAGGAACTGGTACGCCTGGATCTGGTCCCGCTGCGTCCACACGCGCTGTGCCCCCGGCTGTGTGCGTCGTCCTCCCGAGTGCTCGACGCTAGGCACCCGATCGCCGTGCGGGGAGGGTAATTTTTACGCCCACGGCGCATCCGGGGAGGCAGTAGCGTCTGCAGACCCGGGGAAAGGGGAGCCCGTGTCCGTCGAAACCGCCGGCGCCGTGCGCCCGGCACCGCCGCGGCCCGCGTCCACGCCGCTGCCTTGGCTGCTGCCGATCCGGCCACTGCAGGCCGCACTGTGGGAGATCGCGGGGATCGCCGTCCTGCTCGCGTGGATGGTCGACACCGTCTCGCAGCCGGTGCGGATCGCGGTGAGCGCGGCGGCCGGGCTCGTGGTCCTGCTGACGTCCGTGCGCTTCGCCGGGCGGCACCCGGCGGGCTGGGCCCTGACCTGGACGGCGTTCCGGCTGCGGCGCCACGACACGCGCCACGACAGCCCCGACCCGCTGCTGTCGGTGGCCGGGACGGTGAAGGTGCGCCAGCACCTCGACCGCGCGGGCAACCGCTTCGGCGTCGCCGAGATCGACGGCGGGTGGAGCGCGCTGGTGCGGCTGACGCAGGGGCCGGAGGCGCCGGGACCGCTGGTGGAAGCGTTGCGCACGGCCTATCGGCGGACCGACGTCCCGCTGGCTTCGGCGCAGCTGCTGACGTGGGCGATCCCCCGCGGCGAGCAGGTGCTGCGGGTGCGCTGGCTGGCGGTGCGGTACCGGCCGGACCTGGCGCCGATCGCGGCGTTGGCCCGGGGCGGGGGCGATCTCGGCGCTTTGCGGAGCACGGCGTCGGCGGCGTTGAGCTTGATGGGGGCGCTGGCCGAGGCCGGGTACCAGAGCACGGTGCTGGAGGCCGGGGAGCTGGCGAAGGAACTTCGGGTGGCGTTGGGGGTCCAGGGGGCCGCTGCCGCGCCGCCGGATCGGTGGAAGTCGTGGACGTGGGGTGAGTCGAGGCAGGTGTGCTTCCGGCCGCGGTCGTCGCGGGTGGTGGATTTCTCGGTGCCGGGAGCGGCTTTCACGGCGACTTCGTACACGCTGACGCGGACTGCCGGTGGGCGGGAGAAGGCCGAAGTCACGGTTCGGGTGGGGGCGCGGCCAGGTGCTCCGGTGCCGGCGCCGGGCGCGGCGATCCCGCTGCACGGGCGGCATGGTGCGGCGGTCCGGCAGACACTCCCGCTGGCGCTGGACTCCTGAAACGCCATGAACGACTCTTTCATGTCGTCTGGTGGCATGAAAGAGTCGTTCATGGCGTCGGGGAGGCCGGAACCTCAGCCGCGGACTGCCTCGTAAACCCCCGCGATCATGCCCACGAACGGCACCAGCGAAAGCAGCACCAGGAACTCCGAGACGTCCAAAAGCCTTGACCAGTAAGGCGAACGCAGCCCGCGCGCGACCCGCGTCGCGTACACCAGGCACACCACCGCCGCCAGGACGACCGCGCAGCCCGTCGCGAACACCACCGTCCGGTTGCCGGACGCCACCAGCCACACCCCGGCGCACACCAGCGACAGCACACCGAAGCCGACCAGCACCAGGCGCTGGACGCGGCCCGCGTACGACCGGGACCGCAGGATCCACGCCACGCCCAGCAATCCGGCCAGGCCCGCGTCCCACGGGCCGCCCGTCGAGAGCACCGCCGACGCCGCCAGCACCACCAAGCCCAAGCCCACCAGCAACCCCGTCAGCACGGCCTGCGCCCGGGACGTCCGGCCGATCATCTCCGTGCCCAGCGACGGCTGTTCGTCCGCGCGGAACGCCTCCATGTCGTCCGGTACCCGGGGCAGCGGCAGCCGGGCCAGGCGCAGGGACAGCATCGGGGCCACCGCCGCCAGCGCCGTGCACAACACCGCGACCACCGCCGCCGCCGACACCGCCTTGACGCCCGCCAGCAGCACCACGCCCGTCGTGATCGCGCCGAAGCCCGCCGCGCTCGTGATCGCCACGAACCACGGCAGCCGGTCGGCCACCGACACCGCCGCCAGCACGCCGTACACCGTCACCGCCGCGAACCCCGCCGCCAGCGGTCCCGCCGACAGCGAGAACAGCGGATGCGGTGCCAGGACGGACATCCCGGCCAGCAGCGCGACGCCGACCCCGGCCACCGCGCCGGCCGCGCCGGCCTCGGCGTCGCCGTACGCCCGGCTCAGCGCGCCGCCGCCGAGGAGGAGCACCAGCGCCAGCAGCCCGGTCCCGATCGGGGCCAGGACGCTGCCGGACGCCGCCGCCTGCACCAGCAGCCCGCCCGCCAGCAGCAGCACCACCGCGGCCACCAGCCCGGACCGCCGCGCGACCGACGGACCCCAGCCGCCGGCGGAATCGGCGACGCTGGCGATCGAGTCGATGACGTCGTCGAACAGCAGTGGACCCCGCGGGCGTTCCCGCGGGGTCAGGTGGAGCACTTCGCCGTCCCGGATCTGGGCCGCCGCGACGCTCAGGCCGAGGGCCAGCGGCGCGCCGCCGAGCCGCGACAGCACCCAGCCCGGATGCTCGGCCGACGCCTGCCCGGCCGCGCCGGCCAGGCGCACCAGTTGCGGCACCAGCTCGGCGAACGTCGACTGCTGCGGCAGCGCGACGTCCACCCGGGCCCTCGGTGTCACCACCGTGACCCGCCGGGTCGTCCCGGTCAAAGACGCGGTGCTCATGCCGCCTCCGCGGGAAGAAGTGCGTCGGCGGTCATCAGACGTTCTTCGCGGCCGAGATCACCGGGGCGAACTTCGCGTTCGACGCCTCGGCGAGCTTCGAAAGGCCCGCGTTCACCGCCTCGAGGACGATCTCCGAGAGGTTGCGGGCGTCGTACTCGCGGATCGCGCGGGGGTCGATGTCGATCGAGGTGAAGCGTCCGTCGCCGCGGAGGGTGACGGTGACCTCGTTCTGCCGCGAGTGCGCCTTGACCTCCATCGCCTCGACCGTGCGCTGGATCCGCTGGACCTCTTCGGTCTGCTTGCGCACCTGTGCGAGCAGCTCGTCCATGTCCGGCACCGCGTACGGATCGGTCACTGTTGCATCCCTTCGTGCTGGCGGACGCGGACACTGCCCACGAACCGCTGGAAACCGGGTGAGAGCCGCCGCGCGGTCGCGGGCGCGGCCGTGCAGGCGAGCTCGAGCACGAGCCGGTCCGCCGGCGCGGGGCCGGGAACCGTCAGGTGCACCTGGGTCTGGATCAGCTCTTCGCCTTCGCCGGTGCGCAGGCGCAGCAGCTGCATGACGCCGGGTGCGGCCGGGGCGCCGAGGTCGCGACGGCTCAGTGCTTCGAGGCCGGCCATCGTGCGCGAAAGGCGTTCGACGGCTTCGTCCGCGATGGCGTCGATCGACGCCTCGTCGGGCCGCTGCTGCACGCTGACGGTGATGTTCGGGACGAACTCGCCCGGCGAAGCGTCGTGCACGGCGACGAACACCGCGCCCGAGCCGCCCGGGTCGACGGCCGTCCAGCCGTCCGGGATGACGAAGTCCAGGGGAAGGGTCATCACAGCCCCACGTAGGAAACGGCGTCGTCCCAGGCGGATCCGACGGCGGTGGCGGCGTCGTTGGCCGCGGTGCCGACGTAGTCCGCCGCCGCGCCGCCGTACTCGGTGATGGTGTGGCCGAGCTTCGGCAGGTCGATGTCGATCTTCGCGCCGACCCCCAGCCCGAGGCCGAGCGCGGCGCCCGCCTTGAAGTTGACCTTGACGTGCCCGGCGTCGTAGACGGCCTGGGCGTCCAGCTGCGCGCCGATGCCGTACTGCAGGGTGCCGTTCGCACCGACGCCGACGCCCGCGACGTCCGCGGCGACCTCGCCTTCGATCTTGCCGCCGGCGAAGACGTTCGCGTGCGCGCCGACGCCGTGCGCGCCGATCGTGCCGGACGCGCTCGCCTCGCCACCGGCGAACACCGTGCCCTTGGCGTGCGCTTCGGCGACGCCCCACTCGCCCTTGGCTTCGAGCTCTTCCTTCACCGCGGCCAGCTCGGTGTGCCCGGACGCGCCGACGTCCCAGCCCTTCGAGGTGATCTTCCCGTCGTACTCCGGGGTGAGCCCGTCCTGCTCGTGCTGGAACTTGTAGTACGTGATCTCGGTGTTGCGGCCGATCTTGTCCTTGAGGCCCTCGGCTTCCGGCCGCCCGAACGGCGTGTCCGCCTTCTTCGGCGCGCGCGTGCCTTCCAGGCCGTCCCAGGTGAGCTTCTTCCAGCCGGAGTTCTTGAACCACGACGGCGCGGTCCGCGGCCGCTTCCGGCCGTCGAGCGGTTCGCCGTTGAGCCAGTGCAGCGGGCCGCGCGCCCACTTGCCCAGCTCGTGTTCGAGCCGGCCGACGCCCTCGGGCGGGAAGAGCTCGGCGAGCGCGTCGGAGAACTCGTCGACGACCTGGCGCGCGGCCTGGACGCTCTGCTCCCCCAGCTGCCGCGCGGCCTGGATGAACGCGCCGACCGAGCCGGAGTTGACCGCGCGCGCCTGCGCGGTCAGCTGCTGGGCGTACTGGTCGAACTGCGCGATGACGGAGTCGACCGCGGCCTTCGCCGACTGCACGAGCTGGGACGCCGTCGAGAGCCGTTTCGCCTGGTCGTCGAGCTTCGTGGCGGCGTCGGTCAGCTCTTCGCCGAGCTTCCCGGCCGCCGTCGCGAACGCGGTGTAGGCGTCGCCGTCCCAGTCCGCGTGCAGCGTCTTCGCGGACTCGTCGATCTCGCGCGCCTTGCCCCACACCGTCGAAGCCTGGCTGGCGACGCGCTGCGACGCCGCGCTCAGCGCCCCGGGGTCCCCGGTGACCCGTCTTTGACACTCGACCAGGACCTGCCGGTACCCGGACAGGATGGAGCTGACCACCCCCGACGCGTCGACCACCCCCGCGGCCACGGGCTAGTTCC
The DNA here is from genome assembly GCA_049998055.1 of Amycolatopsis sp. cmx-4-37. Classification (GTDB taxonomy): domain Bacteria; phylum Actinomycetota; class Actinomycetes; order Mycobacteriales; family Pseudonocardiaceae; genus Amycolatopsis. The sequence continues at coordinate 11,890 of JAEBEK010000030.1, forward strand.
CGGCCGCGTCGTAGCCGACGTGCTGGCTGAAGTGCTTGCCGTCGAAGTCCAGGTCGATGTCGAGGTCGAAGTCCTGGCCACCCGGAGCCTCCACAGTGGACTCCCCGGTGGTGAGGTTGGTGTGGATGACGACCTCGTCGGCGGCCGGGGCCGCCGGGGCCGGGACCGGTGCCGGGGTGGTGGGAACCGATCCGGTGGCCGGCGTCGTCGAAGCGTGGTCGACCGGGATCCAGCTGTTCGAGGGGTCCAGCGGGGTCCCGCCGGCGGTCACCGGCACGGTGGCGCCGCCCGCTCCCGTGCCGGAACCGCCGCTGGTGGCGAGCGCGGGCGGGGTGTAGTCGGTGAACGACGGCTGCTGCTGCGGGATACCCCCGCCGCTCCCGCCCGCCACCGCCTGCTGCCCGGCCGGGCCGGCCACCGGCGGCGGGGCCTGGGGCGCCGTGACCGGGGTGGTCCCGATCGACGGCGTCGTCGCGCCCGAGCTGCCGGAGTCGTGGTGGAACAGCTTCTCGATCTCGCCGATGACCTGCGCGAGCTGCGTGACCTGCTGGGCGAGGTCGACCGCGCCCAGCGCCTTGAGCAGCGCGCCGATCGCGGTGATGAACGCCCGCAGCGACGCGCTCGTCGCGGTCGACAAAGCGACCGCCGCGCCGTAGGTCCACGGGTTCGACATCAGCGAGGCGACCGTCGGGTTCACCGCGGCCACCACCGAGCGGTAGGCCTGCTGCGCCGTCTTGATCAGCGTGCCGGAGATGCCCAGCAGCTCGGCGCCCTTCTGGACGACGCCGATGATCGTCTCGAGCTGCTTGAGGGAGTCGCCGATCTTCTTCAGCGCCGACTCGCTCGCCGCGCCCGACCAGATCTTGCCGAGCTGGTCGGCGGCCTTGGTGAGCTCGGTGTACATGCTCAGGAACTGCTCGGCCTTCTTGACCAGGTCGACCACGTGGTGCGCGATCTGCTCCGGCTGGCCGGTGACGATCTGCGGCAGGATGGTGATCGGCCCGCCCGAGGACGCGGTCGCGTCCATCGCGCTGGAGTTCGGGAAAGTCAGCATCGGACCTCACAAAGGTTCGGTAGTGCCAGGCAGGACGATCAGACGATGGAGGCGGGCCGGTAGACGCTGACCTTCGCCAGCCCGCCGATGCGGGCGTCGAGGAGCCCGTGGTTGTAGAGGCGGCCGCCGTCGCCGGCGACGCCGATGACCGGCTGGCGGTCGGAGAACAGCAGTGGCTCGACGACCACGACGTCCCCGCTGACCACGCCGCCGGGCACGTCGGAGAAGGTGCGCGCGGTGCCGGCGTAGACCTCGATGAGCCCGACGCGCGCCTGGTTGTCGGCGTCGCCGGCCAGCCAGTCGTTGAAGTCGGCGACACCGTGGAAGCGCGCGTCGGTGATCGGGTGGTCCCCGAGCCGGCCGAGCTGCGCGTCCCCCAGGTAGCGCAGCACGTTCCCGACCGACGACGGCTCGCCGTGGGCGCCCGCGCTGTCGTTGATCGCCAGGGTGGCGAGCTCGGAAGCGTGCGAGCTCCCCCAGATCGACGACGTGGGCGTCGAGGACCCGTCGTGCCCTCCGCCGTAGCCGGCCGCGGCGGCCCGGTCCGCCGCCTGGTAGGCGTCGGCACTGGCCTTGACCAGGCCGTTGACCTGCTGCAGCAGCTGCAGGAGCGTGCGGACGGCGGTGACCTGGCTGGAGTGCAGGGCGGCGTTCGCGGCGGCGACGGCGCTGCCGAAGCCCGCGAACGACATCGGCTGCACGACGAGCCGCTCGAGGTCGGCCACGGCGTTGATGCCGTGGGCGATGATGCCGCCCACGTTCCCGACGGACGAGCGCATCGCCTCGGGCTCAGCCCGGTACTCGCCGGCCATGGCTCTCCTTCCGCGGGTGGCTGCTCGGCAGAGCGTAAGTTCGGCCCCGGAAGCGGGCGGACGGCAAAAGTACCCACCGCGCCGGGTCGGCGAGTGGCCAAAATACCGGTGAGCGCCACCCCGATCCGCTGGAGCATTACCCCATGAGCCTCTCGCCCGAGCGTCCGACCGAGATCGTGCTGCAGTCGCCGCCGATGCTCCCGAAGAGCTCGTCCGGCGGCATGGTGCAGCTGATGATGTTCCTGCCGATGATGCTCGGCATGGGCGCGATGTCGTTCGTCTACATCGGACGCGACGGCGGGGTGATGACCTACATCTTCGGCGCGCTGTTCATCTGCGCCATGGGCGGCATGGTCGTGATGTCGCTGGGCCGCGGCGGCATGGCGAAGAAGGCGCAGATCAACGACGAGCGCCGCGACTACCAGCGCTACCTCTCCGGCCTGCGGGCCCAGGTCCGGGACATCGCCGACGGCCAGCGCGCCGCGATGGTCGCCGTCCAGCCCGACCCCGCCGACCTCTGGGCCTACGTCGAAACCGGGAAGCTGTGGGACCGGCGGCGCACCGACGGCCAGTTCGCGCAGGTGCGCGCGGGCACCGGGCCGCAGCGCCTGGCGACGCCGCTGAAGGCACCGCAGACCGTGCCCCTGGAGGACCTGGACCCGGTCTGCTCCACCAGCCTCAAGCACTTCATTCGCACGTACTCGACGGTCGACGACCTGCCGGTGGCCCTGTCGCTGCGGTCGTTCGCCGCGGTCACCGTGGCCGGGCGGCGCCCGGACGTGCTCGGCCTGGCGCGGTCACTGCTGTGCCAGCTCGTCACCTTCCACTCCCCCTCGGACCTGCGGATCGCGCTGTGCGTGCCGGCGGACCGGCAGCACGACTGGGAATGGGCGAAGTGGCTGCCGCACGCGACCGCGGCCGGCGCGGCCGACGCCGTCGGCTCCCGGCGCCTGGCCGCCGACTCGGCGGCCGGCCTGGCCGAGCTGCTCGGCGCGGACCTCGGCGAACGCCCCGCGTTCAGCCGGCGCGCGGCGGCCGAGCTCGACCTGCCGCACCTGGTGGTCGTCGTCGACGGCGGCAACGCCCACGGCGAGCCCCGGCTGATCGGCGAAGACGGCAGGCTCGGCGTCACGGTGCTCGAGATCGGGCAGGAGCACCCGCGGACTTACTCGACCGAGCGGCTGCTGAGCCTGCACACCGCACCGGACTCCCTCGGCATGGTCGTCGGCGACGCGACCGAGCAGCGGCTCGGGTTCCTCGGCCGCCCGGACGTCCTGGACCGCGGCGCCGCGGAGGCGCTGGCCCGCATGTTCACCCCGCTGCACACCCCGGCCGCCGTCGTCGGCGACAAGCCGATGTCGGCGACGTTCGGGCTGTCCGGGCTGCTCGGCATCGGCGACCCGCGCGACACCGACACCACCGTGACGTGGGCGCCGCGCGCGGCGCGTGACCGGCTGCGGATCCCGCTGGGCGTCAACCCGGAGGGCCGGCCGGTGGAGCTGGACCTCAAGGAGTCGGCCGAGGGCGGGATGGGCCCGCACGGCCTGGTCATCGGCGCGACCGGGTCCGGCAAGAGCGAGCTGCTGCGGACGCTGGTGACGGCGCTGGCGGTGATGCACTCGTCGGAGACGCTGAACCTGGCGCTGATCGACTTCAAGGGCGGCGCGACCTTCGCCGGCATGACGGACCTGCCGCACACCTGCGCCGTCATCACGAACCTGTCCGACGACCTCGCGCTGGTCGACCGCATGGCCGACGCGCTCAACGGCGAGCTGCTGCGGCGCCAGGAACTCCTGCACGCGGCCGGGAACTACGCGTCGGTGCGCGACTACGAGAAGGCGCGGGCGGACGGCGTCGCGCTCGACCCGCTGCCGTCGCTGCTGGTGATCATCGACGAGTTCAGCGAGCTGCTGTCCGCCCGGCCGGAGTTCATCGACCTGTTCGTCGCGATCGGCCGGCTCGGACGCTCGCTGGGCATTCACCTCCTGCTGGCGTCGCAGCGGCTCGAGGAGGGCCGGCTGCGCGGGCTCGACTCCCACCTGTCGTACCGGATCGGCCTGCGGACGTTCTCGGCCTCGGAAAGCCGGACCGTGCTGGGGGTCGCCGACGCCTACCACCTGCCGCCGGTGCCGGGGTCGGCGTACCTGAAGTCCGACACCGAGACGCTCATCCGGCTCAAGGCCGCCTACGTCTCCGGGGAGCTGCCGCCGCGCAGCACGGTCGTGCGCGAGGACGGGCAGGAGCTGGGCGTGCTGCCGTTCTCCCTGGCCCCGGTGGAGATCCCGGTGACGACCGAGCTCTCGGAGACCCCGGCCGCCGACGGCACCGGCGAAACGATCATCCACGCGATGCTGTCGCGCATCGAGGGCCGCGGGCCGGCCGCGCACCAGATCTGGCTGCCGCCGCTGAACGAACCGCCGACGCTGGAGCAGCTCCTGCCGCCGCTGGGCGAGGACGCCGCGCGCGGCCTGTCCCCGCTCGGCTGGGGCGGCAACGGGAAGCTGACGATCCCGGTCGCGCTGGTGGACAAGCCGTTCGAGCAGCGCCGGGACATGCTGTGGGCCGACTTCTCCGGCGCGGGCGGGCACGCGCTGGTCGTCGGCGCCCCGCAGAGCGGCAAGTCGACGCTGATGAAGGACATCGCGGGCATGCTCGCGCTGACCCACACCCCGGCCGAGGTGCAGCTGTTCGTGCTGGACATGGGCGGTGGCGCACTGGCCCCGATCGCCGGGCTGCCGCACACGTCCGGCTACGCCACCCGCCGCGACGCGCAGCGCTGCCGCCGGGTGGTCGCCGAGCTGACGACGCTGCTGGAGCAGCGCGAGGAGTTCTTCGCCGCCCACGGGATCGAGTCGATCACGACGTTCCGCCGGCGGCGGGCGGAGTTCACCGAGAGCACCGACGGCCGCGAGTTCGGCGACGTGTTCCTGTTCGTGGACAACTGGACCACGATCCGCCAGGAGTACGAGCAGCTGGAGGAGCAGATCACCGGGCTGGCCGCGCGCGGGCTCGGGTTCGGCATCCACGTGATCGTCTCGCTCAACCAGTGGATCGGCGTCCGCGCGCAGCTGCGCGACGCGATCGGCACGCGCTTCGAGCTGCGCCTCGGCGACCCGATGGACTCGTCGGTCGACCGCAAGGTCGCGGTGAACGTCCCCGCCGACCGGCCCGGCCGCGGCATCACGGCGGAGAAGCTGCACTTCCTCGCGGCGCTCCCCCGCATCGACGGCGACCAGCGCCCGGAGACGATCGGCGCGGGCGGCGTCGACCTGGTGCGCCGGATTTCGGAGGCTTGGAAGGGACCGCGCGCCCCGCAGGTCCGGCTGCTGCCGCCCGAGGTGCCCCGGGACGGGTTGCCCGCGGCGCCCGGCAAGCAGGTCACGCTGGGCATCGCGGAGTCGACGTTGCGCCCGGTGTACCTGGACTTCGCGGCGGACCCGCACTTCGTGGCCTTCGGCGACGTCGAGTCCGGCAAGAGTTCGCTGCTGCGGGCGATCGCCCAGGGCATCACGTCGGCCTACACCCCGGACGAGGCGGCGATCATCGTCGCGGACTACCGCCGCGGCCTGCTCGGCGCGGTGCCGGAGCCGCACCTGCTCGGCTACGCGGGCGCCGAGGGCAAGCTGACCGAGCTGATCACCGAGTGCGCGACGGCGATGCGCAACCGGCTGCCGGGCCCGTCGGTGACGCCGGAGCAGCTGCGCAACCGGTCATGGTGGCGCGGGCCGGAGCTGTTCGTGCTGGTGGACGACTACGAGCTGGTGGCGACGGTGGGGCGCAACCCGTTGCAGCCGCTGCTGGAGTTCCTGCCGCAGGCGCGGGACATCGGCTTGCACGTGCTCATCGTCCGCGGTTCCGGTGGGGCCGGGCGGGCGTTGTTCGAGCCGGTGCTGCAGCGGCTGCGGGAGCTGGGATCGCCCGGGTTGATCATGTCGGGGACGAAGGACGAAGGGACGCTGCTGGCCGACGTCAAGCCGTCGCCGCAGCCGCCGGGCCGGGGGACGCTGGTGTCGCGCCGGCACGGGACGGGCTTGGTTCAAGTGGCCTGGACCAAGCCGGCGGAATCTTGAGACGGGCTGTCGCAGACCCGGAAAGATTTGCGAATACCAAATAGCCGGCCGCTCGGGAATATGAGGTACATCACCATCTCTTCCGGTAATACCCGACCTTCTCCTCCGATGGGATCACCGGGACCTGGCTCGCGCCACCGCGACCGCCACCACGGCGGTTGCGACGTTCGGCGCCTGGACAGGTCGGGTGGGATCGAGTAGGGGGAAGGAAAACCGGTCGGGGGGAAGCCGGCTGTTCCACGCAATTCACGCATTCGACCGAACGCACCGTTTCCGGTGAGCGGAACACCGCTCACCGGTCTGTCACGCGCCGAAAAACGCTTTCTTCACACGAGGGGGAATCGATGCCACGCGCACTCCGGAAGGCCGGTGCGGCGTTCGCCGTACTGGCCACCGCGGGCCTGCTCACCGCCACGCCCGCCCAAGCCCTCACCGGCGGCACACCGGCCGCCCAGGGCAGCTACGCCTTCACCGCGCAGATCAGCGGGGCCCACGGCTGCACCGGCGCGCTGGTCGCCCCGCAGTGGGTCCTGACCGCCGCCGCCTGCTTCGGGCCGGCGCCGCTGCCCGCCGGGCCGCCCGCCACGCCCTACTCGGCCACCGTCGGGCGCGCCGACCTGACCGGGACCGCCGGGCACACCGTCAAGATCACCACCCTCGTGCCCGCCGCCGACCGCAACGCCGTGCTGGCCAAGCTGGCGCTGCCGATCGTCGACGTCGCACCGGTGGCGCTGGCCACCCGCGCCCCGGCCGCCGGGGACGTCCTGCGGATCGGCGGCTACGGCCGCACCGCGGACACCTGGGTGCCGGACCGGCTGAGCACGGCGACGTTCACCGTGAACGGCGTCAACGGCAGTGCCCTGGACGTGACCGCGACGAGCGGGGACGCCACCACCTGCCTCGGCGACGCCGGCGGCCCCGCGCTGCGGGAGACCGGGTCGCAGGTCGAGCTCGCCGCGATCAACACCCGCTCGTGGCAGCACGGCTGCTTCACCGCCGCCGAAACGCGCCAGGGCACCACCGAGACCCGGGTCGACGACCTCGGCGCGTGGGTGAGCCAGGTGACCGCGCCGGTCGCCGCCGCCATCGTCGGCAAGGCCAGCGGGCAGTGCCTCGACCAGGCCTGGAACGACGGGCAGGAACACCCGACGCTCAACGCCTGGCAGTGCTGGACCCCCAGCGAAACCAACCAGCAGTGGAAGGTCACCTGGGTCTCCGCCGACGCCGTCTCGATCGTCAACGCCCGCTCGGGCAAGTGCCTCGACCAGGACTACACGGGCAACCAGCCGCACCCCACCGTCAACGCCTGGCAGTGCTGGACGCCGCTCGGGGTCAACCAGACCTGGACCGTCCGGCCGCACTACGAAGACGGCACCGTGACGCTGGTCAACAAGCTCAGCGGCCAGTGCCTGGACCAGGACTACACGGGCAACCAGCCGCACCCCGCGGTCAACGCCTGGCAGTGCTGGGACCCGGCCGGCCCCAACCAGCGCTGGATCCTCAACTAGCTCCGGACCCCGCCGGCCGGAACCGGTCCGCCGGCACGCACGAGAAGGACGAACACATGCAGCTCACCAAGAAGCTCGCCGTCGCGGCCGCCGTCGCGATCGGGCTCGCCACCGCCGGCGTCTGGACGACCGCCGCGGCGTCGAACGCCACCCAGGCCGACGACACGCAGCCCTCGCTCGTCGAGGACTACGCCTACCCCGGCGCGGCCCAGATCCTGGCGCAGTACAACGTCACCCTGGTCTCCGGCGACGGCCACATCATCTTCGCCGACTGCGCCACCCCGCCGGTCGAGAACGTCAGCGTGATGCAGGTCCGCTCCACCGAGAACGTCGGCACCAACGGTCTCGTCTGCTTCAAGGTGCTCGCCGCGACCGGGCACCTGGAGCTGCGCATCCCCGCCGTCTACGAGATCCGCGGCGACGGCCGGACCAGCGGCGCCGGGCACAAGGTGAAGGCCGAGGTCACCACCGACGCGGGCGCCCACTCGACCGTGGACGTCAACCCGAGCGGCAGCACCCAGGTCGGCATCGGCGCGAACCCGAACAACGCGCCGACCACCCTCCTCCAGCTGACCGCCGCCCCCTGACCGGCGGGACGAACCCCATGCGCAGCAGCAGAATCGCCGTCCTGTCCGCCGGTGTGCTCGCCGGCGGGCTGCTGGCCGCCACCCCCGCCGTCGCCGTGTCCGGCGGCGCGGCGGTGCCGGCCGGCACCCACCCGTTCCTCGCCCGGATCACCACGGCGACGAAGGCGTGCTCCGGCGCGCTGATCGACCCGTCGTGGCTGCTCACCTCGGCGTCCTGCCTGAGCGCGACCGAGTCCGGCGCGTCGAGCGAGGCCGCCACCATCACCGTCGGCGACACCGTCACGACGACGGTGGCCAAGGTCGTCCGCAACGCGGGGCGCGACGTCGTCCTCGCGAAGCTGGCGGCCCCGGCGACCGGTGGCACGCCGGTGGCCGTGTCCACCACCGCGCCGCAGGCCGGGGAAACCCTGCAGGTGGCCGGGTTCGGCCGCACGGCGACCGACTGGGTGCCCGCGCGGCCGCGCGTCGCGCCGTTCACCGTCGGCGCCGTCACCGGTGCCTCGGTGGCGGTTTCGTCGGCCGACGGCGTGGACACCTGCAAGGGCGACGCCGGCGGCCCGGCCTTCCGCGTCAGCGGCGGGACCGCCCAGCTCGTGGCGCTCAACAGCACCTCGTGGCAGCACGGCTGCCTCGACGTCACCGAAACCCGCCAGGGCGGCACCGAGACCCGCGTCGACGACCTCGGCGGCTGGATCCACCAGCACATCGTGCCGACGCCCGTGTCGTGCGCCGCCGCCGGCGCGGCCATCTGGACGGCCCGCTCCGACGGCAGCCTTTGGCGCTACGTCCACTCCTCCGCCGCCGACGGCGGGCTGAGCTGGACGACGCCGAGCGCCCCGATCGGCTCCGGCTGGACCGGCCGCACGCTGGCCGGCAAGGGCGGGGTGATCTGGGACGTCCACCGCAACAACGGGTCCGCCGACCCGTACCCGGGCGGCACGCTCAAGCGCTGGACGTACTCGACCAGCACCGGCTGGAGCGGCGGCAACGAAGTGGGCAGCGGCTGGGCCCGCTACCTCACCCCCGAGTACGCGAACCGGATCACCGTCGACCAGCAGAACCGCATCTTCATGATCGACGACCAGAACCGGCTGAAGGTCTACGTCTGGGACGACGCCACGGGCTGGTGGGTCAACGGCGTCGGCGACGTCCTCGACACCGGCTGGGACCGGTTCGACTCGATCACCGCGGCCGGCGACGGCGTGCTGTACGCGCGGAAGCCGACCGGGGAGCTCTTCCGCTTCCAGTACGACTTCGCGACGTCGGCGTGGGTCGAGCGGAACAAGCCCGTCGGCGTCGGCTGGCAGATGTTCAGCGAGATCTTCTCGCCGGGCGCCGACATCCTGTACGGCCGCGGCAGCAGCGGGACCAGCCCCTGGACCGGCCAGCCCGGCCCGGTCCTGCGCTGGTACCGCCACTCGGACAACACCGACACCTGGGCCCCCTCGGGCCCGGACGGCCGGGGCGTCACCGTCGGCTCGGGCTGGAACACCGAGACCCACGTGACCGCCGCCCCCGACTCCTGCAAGCTCACCGGCTAGAACGGAAACGCATGCGCACGAACCCCCGAAGAGCGGCGACGCTCGCGGCGGCGGTGATCGCGGCCGGCCTGCTGGCCGCGGTCCCCGCCGCCGCCGTCCCCGGCGGCAATGCCGCGAACGCCGGCTTCGCCGCCAAGATCACCACGGACGGCCGCGCCTGCAGCGGCGCGCTCGTCGAACCCGCCCTCGTCCTCACCGCGGCGAGCTGCTTCCCCGAGAACCCGCCGGCCACGCCGGTCAGCGTCACGGTCGGCAGCCACGTCGCGAAGGTGACCGCGGTGCTCCCGCGCACCGATCGCGACGTCGCACTGGTCCGGCTCGACACGACGATCACCGACGTCACGCCGCTGAAGCTCAGCGCGGCCGAGGGTGTGCCGGGCGCGTCGGAGCAGCTGACGCTCGCCGGCTGGGGCCGGACGGCGGCCGAGTGGGTGCCGAACGAGGCCCACAGCGGCACTTTCACGGTCGCGACGAGCAGCGTCACGATGCTGTCGCTGGCCGGCCCGAACGACGCCTGCAAGGGCGACGCGGGCGCCCCGGTGGTCCGCGCGGACGGCACCCTCGCCGCGGTGGCGGGCAAGTCGTGGCAGCACGGCTGCTTCGGCGAAACCGAAACCCGCCAGGGCACGACCGCCGCCCGCGCCGACGACCTCAGCGGCTGGATCCGGAGCGAGACGATCGTCGGCACGGCCAAGGCGGTCGGCCACGGCGTCACCCTGTCGTGGACTCCCGTGGCCGGCGCCACGACGTACTCGATCTACGCCAGCTCCGCCGGACCGGCGAGCCCGGCGGCGGAACTGCTCGTCGGGACGACGACAGCGACGACGTTCCTGCACTCCGCCACCGCGCGGAAGACGTGGTCGTACCTCGTGGTCGCCTCCTCGGGCGGGATGAGCGCGCCGTTCACGGCGAAGACGGGCGCGCGGTCGCTGACGGACTTCACCGGCGACGGCAAGGCGGACGTCGCCACCTTCACCCGCGGCACCGCCGGGGACGCGTTCGTCGCGGCCTCGGACGGTGGCAAGTTCGTCGGCACGTCCCAGAAGTGGCACGACTTCTTCGCCATCGGCAGTGAGATCCCGCTCAGCGGCGACTTCAACGGCGACGGCAAGGCGGACGTCGTCACCTTCGCCCGCGGGACGAGCGGAGACGTCTTCGTCGCGCTGTCCGACGGCACGAAGTTCAGCGGCACGAGCTCGATGTGGCAGGACTTCTTCGGCATCGGCGACGAGATCCCGGCAGTCGGCGACTTCAACGGCGACGGCAAGGACGACATCGCCCTGTTCAAGCGCGGCAGCACGTCCGACGTCCTCGTCGCGCTCTCCGACGGCACGAAGTTCGGCCCCGGGGTCGTCTGGCACGACTTCTTCGGGATCAACGACGAGCAGCCCTACGTCGGGGACTTCAACGGCGACGGGAAGGACGACATCGCCGTCTTCACCCGCGGCACCGCCGGGGACGTGTTCGTCGCGCTCTCCGACGGCACGAGGTTCAGCGGGACCAGCGTCAAGTGGCACGACAACTTCGCCTTCAACGCGGAGATCCCGGCCATCGGGGACTTCAACGGGGACGGCAAGGACGACATCGCCACCTTCACCCGCGGCACCGCGGGCGACGTCTTCGTCGCGCTCTCCGACGGCACCAAGTTCGTCGGGAACAGCCTCAAGTGGCAGGACTTCTTCGGCGTCGGCGACGAAGTCCCCGCGGTCGGCGACTTCACCGGCGACAGCAAGGACGACCTGGGTCTCTTCAAGCGCGGCAGCACGTCCGACGTGCTCGTGGCCGTCTCCGACGGGACGAGGTTCGGCACCGGGACCCTCTGGCACGACTTCTTCGGCCTGGCCACCGAAGTCCAGCTGCCCCGGGCGATCACGGTCATGTAGGTCCGTGAAGGCCTCCTTACCTGCGCTTACGGCCGGTAAGGAGGCCTTCACGGCTTTCGGCGGGCATACTCGCTCCCGTGAAGTTCCGTACCCAGGTCCTGCTCGGCGGCAAGACGGCGACCGGCCTGCCGGTCCCGGACGACGTCGTCGAGGCGCTCGGCGCCGGCAAGAAGCCCGCGGTCACCGTGACGCTCGGGGGCCACACCTACCGCTCGACGATCGCGAGCCGCGGCGGGCAGTACCTGCTGCCGCTCAGCGGCGAGCACCGCGAGAAGGCCGGAGTCGCCGCGGGCGACGACGTCGAGGTCGAGATCGCCCTCGACACGGCTCCGCGCGAGCTGGCGATCCCGCCGGACCTGGCCGAGGCGCTCGCCGCCGACGACGAAGCCCGGACCCGGTTCGAAAGCCTGTCCTACAGCGCGAAACAGCGGTTCGTGCTGCCGATCGGCCAGGCGAAGACCGAGGAGACCCGGCAGCGGCGCGTCGCCAAGGTGATCACGGACCTGCGCGCCGGGAAGTGATGGACGCCGCCACGGTCCTGCGCGTGCTCGGCTCCGTGCGGCCCGCCGAGGTCTGGGTGGCCGGCGGCTGGGGCATCGACGCCCTGCTGGGCCGCCGGACGCGCCAACACCGCGATCTGGACCTGCTGCACCGCCTCGAGGAAGAGCCCGCGGTCCTCGCGGCGCTGAGCCGCCTCGGCTACCGCGAAACCCTCGATCTGCGCCCGGTCCGGTTCGTCCTCTCCGACGGCGCCACAGAACTCGACCTGCACCCGCTCGTCTTCGCCGCGGACGGCTCGGCCGTCCAAGCCGCCCCGGACGGGACTTTTCCTTATCCCGCAGACTGTTTCGTCACCGGGCACATCGGCGGCGCCGAGGTGCCGTGCGTGTCGGTCGCCCAGCAGGTCTTCTTCCACCAGGGCTACGAGCCCCGGCCGCACGACCTCGCGGACATGCGCCACCTCCGCGAGGCCTTCGGGGTCCGCACGCACTTCTAGTCCGCCCGGTTTCAGTCCACGACGGACGCCCGCAGCGCCGCCTTGTCCGGCTTCCCCGACGGCGCGATCGGCACCGCGCCGACGAAGCTGAACCGCGCCGGCACCGCCGCCTCCCCCAGCTCGGCCGCCACCGCCTTGCGCACCGCGTCCAGGTTCGGCTCGCGGCCCGGCATCGGCACGACGAACGCGTGCGCCGCCTCGCCCGTCCGCTCGTCGGGCACCGAAACCACGTACGCCTGGTCGACGTCCGGGTGCGCCGCGATCGCCCGCTCGATCGGCCCGGTGTAGTGGATGACCGCGTTGACGATCACGACGTCGCGCGCCCGGCCGGACAGGTGCAGGTACCCGGCGGCGTCCAGCGAACCGAGGTCCTGCGTGCGCACCCAGCCCTCGCGCAGCACCTGCGCGGTGGTGACCTCGTCGCGCCAGTACCCGGCCAGCGCCGACGGCGTCCGGACCCAGACCTCCCCTTCCGAGCCCGCCGGCAGCGGTCTGCCCGCGGCGTCGCGGACCTCGATTTCGACGGTGTCGCAAGCCTTTCCGACGGACCCGGCGCCCTCGCCGGCGCCGCAGATCGTCAGCATCCCGGTCTCGGTCTGCCCGTACGCGTGGTGCATCGCGGGCCCGATCAGCTCGAGGGCCTCGGCCAGCTTGTGCGGCGGCACGGGCGAGCCGGCCACGACCAGCGTCCGCAGGCCGCTCAGGTCGACGTCCTCGGTGCGCAGCACGTCCAGGACCTGGTGCAGGCGCGGCACGGTCATCAGCGCCGCGGTGATCCGCAGCCGCGGCAGCACCCACGGGAAGTCCGGCAGCTCGTCCGGCACCACCGCGGTCCCGCCGGCGAGCAGGCACACGCCCAGCTGCTCCAGCATCACCGCGCTGGTGAGCGTGCCGAACAGGAGGAACCGCCCGAACCCGGCGCCGAGCCGCTCGTGGGCCGAGCCGGGTACCGGCGCCCGCCACACCCGGCCTTCGGTCAGGGCGCGGTAGCTGTAGGCGACGCCCTTCGGGACGCCGGTGCTGCCGCTGGTGTAGACGACCGTCGCGATGTCGTCCGGGCGTCCTCGCGGCACCGGCTCTTCGTAGGCCGCGAGCAGCTCGGGCCCGACCCGCAGGATCGGCAGGCCGGCGACGGTGCCGAGCAGCTCCGGGGTCTCGGACGCGGCGTCGACGACCAGCGCTTCGACGTCACCGACGACGTGCCGCAGCTGGGGCACGGGCAGGCCGGGCCGCACCCCGACGACCCGGCAGCCGAGCACCTGCGCGGCGACGATCGCGGCGAACCCCTCCGGCGTGACGGCGGTGGCGATGCCTACGCCGTCGCCCGGCCCCAGCCCGGCCGCCCGCAGGCCCGCGGTGAACCGGCCGACCAGCTCCCGCAGCTCGCGCCGCGACGTGACGCGCGAGCCGTGTTCGAACGCGGGAACTTCCGGGGCGCGCCCCAGCTCGTCCAGCAGTGCCTGCGGGTGGACCATCTCGACCGCCTTTCGCCCGGGGCGTCCGGGTCTACCGGGCGGATCTCAGAATTTCGGCAGAATCGCGCTGACCAGCCGTTTTCCGCGTCTGCCCCGGCAGACGGGCCGCCGGGGCCACCCCTGTGGGTATAAGTGCCGTCACCGCGACCGGCAGTTGTGCCGTTTGACCGCACCAGCCTCTTTCCTAGCGTGACATTCACACCGCGCGGACCACCGCGCCAGGGGTATCCGCTTCAGGAAGGAGGTGGCCCGTCCATGTCCAGTCCGGGATTCCAGGCAGATTCCGCTGCCATGACGCGCGCCGTCCAGGGTTTCGAGGAAACCGCGACGAACGCCAAGTCCACGATGGCCAGCTTGGAGTCCGAGCTGACCGAGGCGCTCCGCAACTACAAGGGTGACCAGGCCGTGGCGTTCTGGGACCTGCAGCGCCGGCTCCAGGAGAAGATGACGGTGGCCGTGAAGGAGCTCGACACCATGTCGCAGCTCGTCCACACCAGCCACCAGAACTACGGCCGCGGCGACGCCGACGTCCACCAGAGCTTCCAGGGGGTCGGCAACTCCCTCGAGGGCTCGGGCGTGATCCCCCGCCTCAACCCCTGACCCGAGAGGACGTACCGATGGCCGACGTCGTCGAAATCAACTTCGCCGCGCTGCAGCACAGCTCGGCGTCCCTGGCCGCCAAGGCCAAGGCACTCACCTCGCAGCTGGAGCAGCTGCACCAGAACCTCCAGCCGATCACCGCGACCTGGTACGCCTCCGGCAGCTCCGCCGGTGACGCGGCCCGCCAGTCCGAAACCCGGCTGCGCCAGGCCACCGCGGACATCGTCGCCATCATCGCCCAGTTCGGCGGCAAGGTCGGCGAGGCCCACGACCTCCAGCAGTCGCTGGAGAACCGCAACCAGGGACTGTTCGCGGGCTGAACCGCGCCCAGACGTCGGTCGGCCGGTGCGGGAACCCCCCGCTCGCACCGGCCAACCGGCTTTCCCTCACCGCCTTGATCGTGCGATTAGAGAGCCGGGACCCGATGCACGACCAGTCGTACTACGTCCACCTGGAATCGCTGAAGGACTTCGTGCGGGAGCTGGAGACCCAGATCCACGCGATGGCCAAACCGAACGACTTCCTGCTCACCCTCGGCGAAGAGCCGCTGTTGTTCGGCGAGTTCGGCGAGGCCGGGTCGCTGGCCGACGCCCACCGCGCGGCCGTCTCGGAGATGCAGGGCCTGATCGACCAGGTCCGCAGCGCGATCGGGTTCGCGCAGGACGTGACCACCACGGTCGCCGACGGCTACCAGAACGCCGACGAGGCGGTCGCCGGGGACCTCCACACCTCGGGCGCCGTCACCGGCCTGCTCGACCCCGTGCTCGGCCTGCTCGGCCTGGGCGACTCGGACGGGAGCCGCAAGGGATGACGAACACCGCGCACACGAACTTCGCCGCGTACAGCCACCAGCAGCTGTACGCGATGCTTCAGGCGGGCGACCCGAACAGCGCGCGCCACGCCGCCGACAAGTGGAAGTCCGCCGCGCTGCACCTGCACGAGCAGGCCCACAACCTCAACTCGGAGCTCACCGAGTTCAAGGACCAGTGGACCGGTGGCGCCGCCGACCAGTACCAGCACATGATCGTCGACCTCGCGAACGGCATCTCCAAGGTGGCGCGGACCGCCGAGGCGATGAACGTGATGCTCGACGACGCCGCCGACGCGCTGGTGAAGGCCAAGAAGGAGATGCCGCCGCCGGTTTCGGTGCCGGACGTCTCCCCCGCCGACGTCGCGCTCGCGGTGAACCCGCCGCTGCTGCCGCCGGACTCCTCGCCCGCCGTCGTCCAGGCCGCCGCGCAGCAGCGCCAGCAGGCCATCGCGAACGTCGAGGCCCAGCAGTCCGCGGCCAACGCGGCCGGGTCCGCGCACGGCCAGGCCATCGTCGTGATGACCCAGCTGGCCGGCGAGTACTCGACCGCCGAGGAGTCGATCCCGGCGTCGCCGAACGCCGTGCAGACGCCCACCGCCCCGCCCGCCGGCGGCGGCGGAGCCGGGAGCGCGGGTTCGCCCGGGCTCGTCGGCAACGGCGTCACCGACCCCGGCGTCGTCGTCACCCCGACCGACGGGCACCCCCTGCCCTCGACCGGCACCCCGCAGCAGCCCGGCACCGTGCCGACGTCGAACCCGCTGTTCGGCGACATGTTCACCGCCGGGCTCGCCGCCGCTTCCGCCGCCGCGTTCGGCCGGTTCGGCTCGATCATGCCGAAGGTGCCGTCGTGGGCGACCGGCAAGGACCCCAAGGACGGCAAGGAAGACCCGGCCGGCACGAAGCTCGGCGGCGGTGGCGCCGGCGTCGAAGGCGGGGCCGGGGGCGGCATCCCGATCGGCGGCGGGGACGCGCCGTCCCTGGGTGGCGCCGGCGGTATCCCCGGCGGGGCCGGGATCGGCGGCGGTGCCGACGGTCCGGCGGCGCACTCCGGCCTGGCCGGCGATGGCGGCGCGGGCAACGCCCTGAGCGGGCTCGCCGGCGGCGCGGCCGGTGCCGCGGGCGCGGCGGCGGCCAAGGGCGCGATGCCGATGATGCCCATGATGCCGATGGGCATGGGCGGTGGCGGAGATATGGGGTCCGGGCGCCGGATCCCGGCGTGGCTGGTGGAGACGGAGAACGTCTGGGGCCAGTCGGCCCCGGTCGCGCCCCCGGTGATCGGCGAAGAGCCGGAAGCGTACTGATCCCTTGCTGCAGAACGGAGGCGGGCCGTGACGGCTGCCGGCTATCGCGTCGCCCCGGCCCGCCTCGACACGGTAGCGGGCGAGTTCGGCTCCCGTGCCGGTTCTTTGGACACGGCGCAGAAGGCGGTCGCGGGCGAGAAGGTGCCCGCCGCCGCCTTCGGCCGGGTCAGCGAATCCGCGGCCGCGGCCAAGACGTTCGAGAAGACGATGACGGAGCTGGGTTCGAAGCTCGAGTCGAGCGTTTCCCGGCTTCGGAAGCTCCAAAGTGGACTGACCGAGTCGGCCGCGGGCTATCGCCGTACCGACGCCCAGATCGCCGCGATGTACCGTTCGTTGCTGCCCGAGGATCCTTTGCCCGCGGCCGGGAACCCGGCGGGCATCGGCGGTGCGGCCGACACCGGCGCGTGGGCGCAGGCGATCGCCGCCAACCGCACGAAGGTCGCCGACGCGCTGACCGCGGAACGCTCGAAGCTGGCGTCGCTCACCGACGCCGGCGAGATCGCGCGGTCGCAGGCGCGGATCAAGCTGTACGAGGACATCCTCGCGAACAACCGGCAGATCCTGACGTTCGACCCGGCGGGCAACGGCCGGATCGCCGAGCTCGTCGGGCACATCGAGCCCGGGACGCGCAACGTCGGGCTGTTCGTTCCCGGCGTCAACACGCAGATGTCCAACTTCGACGCCTACGCCGGGCTCGGGCGCAGCCTGGTGGCCGCGGACCCGACCGGGCGCACGGCGATGGTCGTCTGGGCCGACGGCGTCTTCCCGCAGAACCCGGTCGTGCAGGGCCCGGACGCGAGCTACGCGCAGACGATGGCGCCCGGCCTGAAGAACTTCACCGACGACCTGCGCGGCGAGATCGCGAGCCACGCGGGCTCCGACGTCACGCTGACGGCGATCGGGCACAGCTACGGCGGCGCGACGGTCGGGCTGGCCGAGACCCAGGGTCTCGACGTCGACCGCGTCCTGCACGTCGAGTCGGCGGGCATGGGCCACGGCGTCTGGTCGCCGACGGACCTGCCGGCGAGCCAGGCGGGCGTCCAGCGGTTCTCGATGACGGCGCCGCTCGACCCGATCGAGCTCGCCCAGGGCAACGCGTGGGGCCTGGAGTGGACCGGCATCGGGCACGGCGCGGACCCGGACACGTTCCCGGGCGTCACGGAGCTGGAGACGGGCCGGGCCGCCGACGGGTCGCAGCAGTGGGGCCTGTCGTCGCACAGTGACGTGCTGAAGCCGGGTTCGGAGTCGTGGACGAACGTGTACCGGGTGATCACCGGCGGACCGACCACGGCGAACGGCACCTTCGCCCCGGATGGCATCCTCGAGAACGGCGTCGAGTTCCTCAACGACAGGGGTGTGCTGCGATGACTTCTTCGCCTTCGGAGCTGGCTCGCTTGGCGGGCGAGCTGACGGACGTGATCGACGGCGTCGCGGCGGTGTTCGGCGATGCGGCGGCCCCGACGGTGAACGGCGAGCTGGACTGCGACCCCACCCGGCCCGGGAACCTGCTGTGCTGGCAGTACGGCGTCCGCCTGGAACACCCGGGAGACCCGGAAAGCCGCCTGACCGAGGTCGTCCCCACTTTGGAGCAGCGAGGCTGGCAGGCCCACGACCGCAGCACCCCGCGCGAACTGATCGCGAGGTTCAGCCGCGAGGGCGCGGACTTCACGATCCACGTCGCCCGGGCCGGCCACGCGGTGGCGATCATCGGCTCAACCCGCCCGGTCCCCACCGTGTCGACCCCCTGATCACGCGTGATGCCCCTCCCATCACGCGTGATGCCTCCCCAATCACGAATGATGCCCCTCCCACCACACGAAGGTCGGCCGACCTCATGTGCTTGAAGGGGCATCTCGTGTGATTGAGCGGGCATCACTCGTGATTGGCGGGTCGACACGGGTTACGGCGTGAAGCGGGACGGGCGCCAGTTCCGGCGCCGGGCCCGGCGGACCGCCGCCACCGCGACTCCGGCGGCCGCCGCCAGGGCCACCCCGGCCAGGGCGATCGTGCCCGCGGCGACGTCGGACGACGGACGCGCGGGAGCCGCCGCCGGGACCACCGCGGGAGCCGGGGCAGCGGAAGGGACCGCGCCCGGCGGTGCGACGTCGGCCGGCAGGGTCGAGGACACCGCCGCGTACGCGTCCAGAACTCCCCAGCCCAGCCGCGCGTCGTGGCTTCCCGAAGAAGCGCGGTGCGCCGTGAGCTCGAGCCGCGTGACGACCTGGTCGCCGGTCAGGTCCGGGTGGTACGCCCGGACCAGCGCCGCGACGCCGGCGACGTAGGCCGCCGCCAGTCCCGGGTCGGTCACCGGCCAGCGGTGCGCCACCGCGCCGCCCGCTCCCGCCGACGTGCTGACCAGCTCCGCCCCCGGTGCCGCGACGCCGACGTAGTCGCCCGCTTCCGTCTGCACCGGCTCGCCCGCGGGGTTCACCGACCCGACGGACAGCACGCCGGGCGTCGCCGTCGGGTACGACCGCGCGCCCTGCTGGGTCGCCGACGCCGCCGAGACGACCACCGCGCCGGAAGCACGCGCCCGGGCGACCGCGCCGGTCAACGCCGGGTTGTCGAACGCCGCGGGCACCGCGATCAGGACGACGCTCGCGTGCCGGTCCACCGCCGTGTCGATCGCCCCGGCCAGCGCGCCCGGGTCGCCCCCGCCGCCGTCGGCCGCCGACGAGCCCGAGCCTTCGGTGTACCGGATCGGCAGCAGGTGCGCGCCGGGCGCGACGCCGGCGAACGTCGTCGACGGATCCGGTTGCGCGCCGACGATCCCGGCCGCGATCGTGCCGCGGCCGTCGCAGTCCGACCGCTCGGTGCCGTTGCCGCCTTCGAGCTGCCCGGGCGCGAACTGCGTGTTCTGCGCGTCGACGCCGGTGCCGATGACGGCGACCAGCTGGCCCTCGCCCCGGGTCAGCGGCCAGAGCCGCGCCGGGTCGACCAGGCGCTGCCCCCACGGGACCTCGCCGGTGTAGGTGCCGGACGGGTTCGCGCACTGCCCTTGCGGCGCCGCGACGGCGGACGCGGGCAAGCCCAGCGCCACGAGACCCGCGACCGCGAGCACCGCCGGTATCCGCACCCGAACCCCCGAACCGAAAGACGGTGGCGGAAAAGGTCTTCCGCCACCGCCAGTTTACCCGGGAAAGGCCGTTCAGCGAAGGTCCATGCCCAGATCCAACGCGGGGGAAGAGTGGGTCAGCCCGCCCACCGAAAGATAGTCCACACCGGACTCGGCGTAGGCCTTACCACGGTCGAGGGTGAGCCCACCAGAGGATTCCAGCCGCGTCTTGGGGGAAACCTCGTCGCGGCGCGCCACGGCCTGACGGCACTGCTCGGGCGTGAAGTTGTCCAGCAGCACCTCATCCGCCGCCGCGGCCAGCGCCTCCTCCAGCTGCGCAAGCGTGTCGACCTCCACCTCGCACGCCAGTTCCGGCGCGTGCGCCCGGGCCGCGGCCAGCGCGGCGGTCACCGAACCCGCGGCGACGACGTGGTTGTCCTTGATCAGCACCGCGTCGCCCAGCCCGAGCCGGTGGTTCACCCCACCACCGCAGCGGACGGCGTACTTCTGCAGCAGCCGCAGCCCCGGCAACGTCTTGCGGGAGTCCCGGATCGCGCACCCGGTACCGTCCACTTCGGACACCCAGGCGGCGGTCGCGGTGGCGACGCCGGAGAGGTGGCACAGCAGGTTCAGCGCCGTGCGCTCGGCGGTGAGCAGGCCGCGCACCGGCCCGCGCAGCACCAGCGCGGGCTCCCCCGCGACCAGCCGCTCGCCGTCCTCACGCCCGGCCAGCACCTCGTACGACGAACCCAGCACCAGGTCGAACACGGCCAGCGCGACCGGCAGCCCGACGATCACCCCGGCCACCCGCGGCGTCAGCTCGGCCACCGCGGTCGCCTCCGAAGGCACCGTCGACGCCGTCGTCGCGTCGGGCCCGTACCGCAGGTCTTCGCCGAGTGCGGTGGAAACCACCCGCGTCACGTCCTCGACGTCGAGGCCGGCAGCGGCGATCAGGCGGAGGACCGGTTCGGAGATCGGGAAAGTCATGCCACGCCCTCCAGGGGGATCGGGTCGGCCAGCACCGGCTGGCCGGACGGGCTGAGCCGGATGAGCTGGCTGCGCCGCCACCCGTCGTCGAGCCCGGGGAAGTCGGTCCGCACGTGGCAGCCGCGCGACTCGGTGCGCCGGACGGCCGCGGCGAGCAACGCCTGCGCCACCACGGTCAGCGCCGCGTCCTCGACGGCCGCGTGCGTCCACAACGGACTGTCCTGAGTGGAAAGATCGAGCACGGAACCCGCCGCCGCCAGGCCGTCGGCGTCCCGGCCGATCGCCGCGTACCGGCTCATCACGCGCTGGAGCGCGTCACGATCCGCGGCCGGCGCTGTCGTCCACGACGGCAGCCGACCCCGAGAAGGATCGGCCAGCAGACCCGCGGCCAGGTCCGCCGCGACGGCCTCGGCGACGCGCTGCCCGACGACCAGGCCTTCGAGCAAGCTGTTGGACGCCAACCGGTTCGCGCCGTGCAGGCCGGTCCGCGCCACCTCGCCGGCGGCGTACAGACCCGGCACCGAAGAACGTCCGTCCACAGTGGTCACCACACCGCCGCACGAGAAGTGCGCCGCGGGCGCCACCGGGATCGGGTCGGCAGCCGGGTCGAGTCCCAGCACCGCGCACGCCGCGGACACCGTCGGGAACCGCCGGGCGAACCCCGCGATCGACGTCGCGTCCAGGAAGACGTGGTCGTCGACCCCGCCGGGCGCGGTGCCCATCCGGCGGGTGATCGCCGCCGAGACGACGTCGCGGGGGGCCAGGTCGCCGAGCGGGTGCGCGCCCGCCATGACCGGCTGCCCGGCGCCGTCGACCAGCGTCGCGCCTTCGCCGCGGACAGCCTCGGTGACCAGGGGACAGCGCCCCCGCGCGCCCGGGGTGAACAGGACGGTCGGGTGGAACTGGACGAACTCGACGTCCGCCACGGTCGCCCCCGCCCGCAGCGCGAGCGCGAGCCCGTCGCCGGTGGCGATCTCCGGGTTCGACGTGACCTGGTAAAGCTGCCCGATTCCGCCGCTGGCCAGCAGCACGGCCGGCGCCCGGACGACGCCGGGAACGCCGTTGCGGTCGAGCACGGTGACCCCCGCGACCCGCCCGCCCGGCGTCCGCAGCGCGTCGACGGCGATGTGGTGCTCGAGCACCGGCACCCGCGCCTGCCCGGCCTGCGCGACCAGGGCGCGTTCGACCTCGGCGCCGGTGGCGTCGCCGCCCGCGTGGATGACGCGGAACGCGCTGTGCCCGCCCTCGCGGGTCCGCGCCAGCAGGCCGTCACCCGCGGAGTCGAACGTCGCCCCGTCCGCCCGCAGCCGGGCGACCGCGGCCGGGCCGCCGTCGAGGATCGAGCGGGCCGCGGCCTCGTCGACCAGCCCGGCGCCCGCGGTGAAGGTGTCCTCCGCGTGCTTCGCGACCGAGTCGTCGAGGTCGTGCTGGTCTTCCAGGACCACGGCGACGCCGCCCTGGGCCCAGCGCGTGTTGCCGTCCTCGACCGCCGCCTTGGTGACCACCAGGACGTGCAGCCCGAGGGCCTGCGCGCGCAACGCCGCCGTCAGCCCCGCGACGCCGCTGCCGACCACGACCAGATCCGCGCGGGCCTCCCAAACCGGAGTTTTCGCCTGAGGGTCATTAACCGGTGTGGTCATTCTCCGCCGCCAGGCTGCCCGATCTCGATCATCCGCTGCACCGAAGCCTTCGCGCGAGCGGCCGTCTCGAGGTCGACGTGGACCTCGTCGAGGCCGTCGCGCAGGCACCGCAGCAGGGCGGCCGGGGTGATCATCTTCATGTACCGGCAGGACGCGCGGTCGTTCACCGCGCGGAAGTCGATCCCCGGCGCGGCCTTGCGGAGCTGGTGGATCATGCCGATCTCGGTGGCCACCAGCACGGTCTTGGCCTTCGTGTCGCGGGCCTCGTGGACCATGTCGCCGGTCGAGAGGATCTTGACCCGCTCCGGCGCCACCGCGCCCTCGCCGGCCAGGTAGAGCGCCGACGTCGCGCAGCCGCACTCGGGGTGGATGAACAGGTCGGCGTCCGGGTTCGAAGCCGCGCGCTCGGCCAGCTCGGCACCGTTGATCCCGGCGTGGACGTGGCACTCGCCGGCCCAGACGTGGATGTTTTCCCGGCCGGTCACGCGCTTGACGTGCGCGCCGAGGAACTGGTCCGGCAGGAAGAGAACTTCCTGGTCGGCCGGGATGGACGCGACCACGTCGACCGCGTTCGACGACGTGCAGCAAATGTCCGTTTCGGCCTTCACCTCGGCCGTGGTGTTGACGTAGGAGACGACCACCGCGCCCGGGTGCTCGGCCTTCCAGGCGCGCAGCTCGGCGCCGGTGATGGAATCGGCCAGGGAGCAGCCCGCCCGCGCGTCCGGGATCAGGACGGTCTTCTCCGGGGCGAGGATCTTCGCGGTCTCGGCCATGAAGTGGACGCCGCAGAAGACGATCGTGGACGCGTCACTGCTCGCGGCGATGCGGCTGAGCGCGAGCGAGTCGCCGGTGTGGTCGGCGATGTCCTGGATCTCCGGGACCTGGTAGTTGTGCGCGAGCAGGACCGCGTCGCGCTGCTTCGCCAGGCGCCGCACCTCCTCCGCCCACTCCGCGTTCGCCTCGACCCCGCCGAACGGGGTGAGACCTTCCGGAACCAACGTGCTGGTCATCGGGCCCTCCTGGACCTCTCTCCGGTTTTCGCCTTATAATCGAAAACCGTGCGAAGTCATCTTAACACCCAGGCCCCCCTGGCCCACGAGGTTTTGGGAGCGGTCCTTCAAGTGCGCTCGGACACACTGCGGGTCCTGCTGTGGCGCCGCGCGCTCGACCCGCACCTCGGCCGCTGGTCCCTGCCGGGCGGGCGGCTGCGGCCCGACGAGGACGTCGAGACGTCGGTCCGGCGCCAGCTCAAGGAGAAGGTCGACGTCCGCCGGATCGAGCACGTCGAGCAGCTCGCGGTGTTCAGCGACCCGCACCGGGTGCCCGGCCCGCGCGTGGTGGCGACGGCGTTCCTCGCCTTGGTCCCCTCCGACGCCGACCCCGAGGTGCCCGAGGACACCGAGTGGCACGACGTCGCGAAGCTGCCGCGCACGGCGTTCGACCACGAGGCGATCGTGCTGCGCGCCCGCGACCGGCTGCGCTCGAAGCTCTCCTACACCAACCTCGGGTTCGCGCTCGCGCCCGAGGAGTTCACGATTTCCGCGTTGCGCGGGCTGTACTCGGCGGCGCTGGGCTACCGCGTCTCGGCGACCAACCTGCAGCGGGTCCTTTCACGGCGAGGACTCCTGGTTCCCACTGGTCACACGGCCGCGCCGGGGCGGGCCGGCGGCCGTCCGGCGGCCTTGTTCTCCTTCGCCGGCAAGGGCATGCAGATCACCGATCCGTTCGCCGTGTTCAAGCCGCCGAACCGGTGACCGTGCGGCGGCGGCGTTCTCCCCTTACGGTTGACGCGTGACAGAACCGGAATCGGAAAGCGACGCGACGACGACCTTGCTGCCGTTGTTCCCGTTGCAGACGGTTCTGCTCCCGGGGACCAAGCTCCCGCTGCACATCTTCGAGCCGCGGTACCGGCAGCTGATGGCGGACCTCGTCAGCGGCACGGTGCCGGGGCGCGAGTTCGGCGTGGTGGCCCTGCGGTCCTCCCTGACGCGCGAAGTACGTGGTCTGGACCAGCTGTACGAGATCGGCTGCAGCACGGTGCTCCGCGAGGCGAAACGCCTGCCGGACGGCCGATTCGACGTCGTGACGCAGGCCCAGCGGCGCTTCCGGCTGACCGACCTCGACTGCGTGTCGGCGCCGTACATGATCGCGTCGGTGGAATGGGTCGACGACGACCCGGTGGCGCCGTCCGGGGACATGGCCGAACGCCTCGCGAGGGTCGCCCGCACGGCGCACCGGCGTTACTGCGAAACGGCGTGGCGCAGCGACGACTGGACCGCCCCGGACGCCGACACCGAGCTGGCCGAGCTGGCCTACCAGCTGGCCGTGGACTGCCTGCTGCCGCTGGAAGACCGCCAGTGGCTGCTCGAGGAACGCCACCCCCTGCGCCGGCTCCGCATCGCGTGCCGGCTCCTGACGCGGGAGGCGGGGTTCCTCGACACGCTGGGCGCGGTGCCGCTGCCGCCCGGCGAACTGACCGACCTCGGCAAGCCGGCCAGCCTGAACTGAGTCAGTCGCCGGCGCCGAACTTGGTCCACACCTTGCCCGCCGTGCTGGAAACCGCTTCGCCGACGTCGCTGAAGACCTTCGTCAGCGGGTCCGTCGACGAGCTCCACGAGTCCTTGTACGACTTCGCCGCCGACTTCAGGTCGTCCTTCCAGTCGGACGTCGGCGCGTCGTCGTCGCGGCGCGGGTAGTCGCCCGCCAGGATCGCGCGGTACTCCGCCGACGCCGCCCACTTCTGCAGCTGCGCCGCGCGGACGACCGCGAACGGGTGCGTCTCGGTTTCGACGTACCGCAGCTTGAGGAAGCTGTCGCGGATGTCGTCGACCGACTCGTACTCACCGGCCTGCTGCAGGAACGACGGGATGTCGATGCGGGACGGGTCGATGCCGCCCGCGATCTGGATCTGGGCGCGCAGCGCGGCCGTCGGGTCCTGGCCGCACAGCAGCCCGGCGCGGTCGCACGACAGCTCGGCCTTGCGGTACCACTCGCGCAGCGCCGCGATGACCGCCCGGATGCCGAGCGCGCTGACCGGCGTCCACGACAGCGACATCTGCAGGCCGATCAGGCGCACCATGATCGTGCGGTAGACGGTGTGCCCGGAGAGCACGTGCCCCATCTCGTGCCCGAGCGCGAACCGCAGCGACTCGTGGCCCATCAGCTCGACGAGCCCGGTGCTGACCCGGATGAACGGCTCGTCCATCCCGACGGCCGACGCCTGGACGCGCGGGTCCTGGTAGACGAACACGTTCGGCACGGCGGGCAGGTCCAGCGTCTCGGCGCACTCGTGGCGCAGCCGATCGAGCTCCGGGTACTGCTTCGGCCCGACGCGGATCGACGACGCGAGCGCCATCAGCCGCTCGCCGCGCTCGTTGTAGAACCCCGAAACGGCCTTGACGACCTGAGCGAACCCGGGCACCGCGCGCAGCGTCGCGAGCGCGCCGCGGTCCACCGGGTGCTCGTACGCGCGCGGGCTGATCCCCGGGAAGCGGACGGCGTTGTGCCGCGAGACCTCGATGTCTTCAGTCACTGAACCCCCTGTGGTCGAGGGGGTCAGCCTAGGGGACGGTGGTCATCCGGGGACGCGGTTCAGCCGAGGCGGCGGCCGAGGTCGTCGCGGCCGTTCCAGGTGGCGAGCAGGCTGTAGGCCAGCGTCACGCCGAGCGGGCCGGTGAGCAGCACCCACCCCGACTCCAGGCGCGGCGCCAGTTCGATCACCGAGCCGAGCGCGGGCGCGTTGGAGATGGCGTAGTGGCTGTTCGCCCAGCCGACGCCGAGCAGCATGGCCAGGGCGCTCGCGAGGGCGACGCCGAGGACCGCGGCGAGCAGGACGACCGGGCCGCGGCGCTCGCGCAGCAGCCACACGACGACCCCGACGACGATCCCCAGCCCGAGCGTCATGAGCCCGAAGACGGCGAGGTCGTCGAAGCGGTGCCAGCTCTCGAGTTCGAGGGCGCCCTGGGTGCCGTCGGCGCCGACGATGCGCACGCGCTCCGGCGGCGCGAGGCGGGACCAGGCGAAGGCGAGCGGGAAGCTCAGCAGGCTGAGGGTGCCGAGCACGCTCACGGCGGGCAGCAGGTCGGCCTTGACGACGACCCGCGGCCGCCGCTGCCGGAACAGCACGGGCACCGACCACGGACCGGCCACGGCCGACGGCCGGTGCGCGGGCCCCGACGACTCACTCACCCGGACTCCCTCCTCCTGCGTGCGACCGAGCGTAACCGGTCGGTGCGAGGTGGGCGTCAGGCGCCGGTCGTGTCGCGGGGGCCGAACGTCATGAACGAGTCGTTCACCGCGCCGGACGTCATGAACGAGTCGTTCACCGCGCCGGACGCCAGGTCTCGGCAAAGTCGCGTTTGTCTGGCGGGATGTCATGAAAGGGTCGTTCACCGCGCCGGACGCCATGAAAGAGTCGTTCATGACGTTCCGGCGCCGCAGTCAGCCGCTCGCCGTGTCGCCGTGCCGGCTGCACTTGGCCGTCCAGCCGAGCGGGCTCACCTGGACCACCAGCCGCCGCGCGCAGAACGTGCAGTAGCGCGGCGGCTCCAGCGCCGTCCGGGGGTTGTGGCACGCCGGGTGGTCCGCCCCGCCCGGCGACTGCTGTCCACAGTGGACGCAGAAGGTGGCGTCAGAGGCTGTCACTGAGGGCCTTGATGGGCATCTTGAGCTCGTCGAGCATCGCCAGGTCCGCCGAAGCCGGGCGGCCCAGGTTGGTCAGGTAGTTGCCGACGATGATCGCGTTGACGCCGCCGAGCATGCCCTGCTCCGCACCGAGGTCACCGAGGGTCAGCTCGCGGCCGCCGGCGAAGCGCAGCATCGTGCGCGGCATCGCGAGCCGGAACGCGGCCACCGTGCGGAGGGCGTCCTTGCCCTCGACGATTTCGTAGTGCTCGTAGGGGGTGCCCGGCTGCGGGATGAGGAAGTTCATCGGCACCTCGTGCGGGCTCAGCTCGGCCAGCTGCACCGCGAACTCCGCGCGCTGCTCGACCGTCTCGCCCATGCCGATGATGCCGCCGCAGCAGACCTCCATGCCCGCCTCGGCGACCATCCGCAGCGTGTCCCAGCGCTCTTCCCACGTGTGCGACGTGACCACCGACGGGAAGTGCGACCGCGCCGTTTCGAGGTTGTGGTTGTAGCGGTGCACGCCCATCTCGACGAGCTCGTCGACCTGCTCCTGCGTGAGCATGCCGAGCGAGCAGGCGATCTGGATGTCGTTGCCGTCCTCGCGGATCGCCTTGACGCCCTCGCGGACCTGCGAAAGCAGCCGCGTGTCCGGGCCGCGGACGGCGGCGACGATGCAGAACTCCGTCGCGCCGGTCTCGGCGGTCTGCCGGGCGGCCTTGACCAGGTTCGGGATGTCGAGCCACGCCGAGCGCACCGGCGTCGGGAAGCGGCCGGACTGGGAGCAGAAGTGGCAGTCTTCCGGGCAGCCGCCGGTCTTGAGGCTGATGATGCCCTCGACCTCGACCTCGGGGCCGCACCAGCGCATCCGCACGTCGTGCGCCAAGGCGAGCAGGTCGGGCAGCCGGTCGTCCGGCAGCCGCAGCACCTCCAGGACTTCGGCTTCGCCCAGGCCGACGCCGTTTTCGAGGACGTGCTCGCGCGCGTAGGCGAGGACATCGGTGTCCGGGACTGCGGTCACGGCGTCTCCTTGGTCGTGGGGGAAGCGTCCCTCATGGTGCACGAACGCACCCGGGGACGACAGCGACGCAGGTCACTTCCCGGCGGAAGCGCATCCCGCGAAAAGCTCGGGGTCGAACTCGCCGCCGAACCACGGCGAGAGCCCGGCCCGCGCGGCGGACAGGAACTCCTCGGGCGACGCGTCGCCGAGCCCGGCCGGCAGCGCGCCGAGCAGCGGCGCCCCGGCCGCGACGGGCAGGTCTTCGAGGTTGGACAAGGCGGCGAGGTCCGGTGCGGCGGGCCACGAGCCGATGATGACGCCGGCGACGGTCAAGCCCCGTCTGGTGGCGACCTCGGCGGTGAGCGCGGTGGCGTTGAGCGTGCCGAGGCCCGCCTCGGCGACGATGAGCACGAGCGAGCCGAGCGACCACGCGACGTCGGCGAGGCTGGAGCCGGTTTTGTCGAAGCGCACGAGCAGGCCACCGGCGCCTTCGATGAGGGTGAGGTCGTGCCCGGTGTCGAGGTCGGACGCGGCCCGCGCGATCTCCCCGGGATCGAGCGTGGGAAGCCCACTGCGCCGCGCGGCGGCCTCGGGCGACAACGGGTCGGGGTACCGGCGCAGCTCCCGCGTGGTGACGCCGCCGCCGGCGAGGCGCCGCACATCGGCGAGGTCCCCGGGCTCATCGGGGCCGACCCCGGTCTGCGCGGGTTTCAGGACGGCGACGCGCTGCCCGCCGGCCACCGCCAGGGCGGCGATGGCCGCCGTGGTGATCGTCTTGCCGACCCCGGTCCCGGTCCCCGTCATCACCAGCATGGTCACGGGCCATCAACTTAGTGACTCCGCACGGAGGCGCGCACCGCGGGCACCGGATGGCGCGGGGTGGCGGAGGAAGAGTCCCTGGTCGGAGCCGGGTTCGCGGCCCGGCTGGGCGGCGAGTGTCGCGAATGGCTCATTCGCGGCTTCGGAGGTCCCCAATGAGTCATTCGCGACTTGGCCGGGCCGGGGTGGGCGGGGCAGGCGGGCCGGACCCACCCAGCCCAGCCCGGGGGGCGCCGGGCCGAGCTGAGCCAGGCCGGGCCGGGGCGGGGCGTCCGGCCGGGGTGGCCGGGGCGGGGTGGCCGGGGCGGGGTGGCCGGGGCGGGGTGGCCGGGGCGGGGTGGCCGGCCCGGAGCAGCCGGGCCGAGCCAGGCCGGAGCAGCCGGCCCGGGCCGGGCCCACCTACCCGGCCTGCGCCCGCGCCTGCGCCTGCGCCTGCGCCCGCGCCGACCCACCCTCAAGCCCCCGGCACCGCCACCGGCGCCCCGGCGGGGCGGAACGTCCGCTCCGCCGCGTCGAACAGGTACACCTGCGCGGTCCCCACCGCGAAGTACATCCCCGTCAGCTGCACCTTCCCGGCCCGCTCGGCCGCCGCCACCGAGGGGTACTCCCGCAGGTGCTCCAGCTGCTGCAGCACGTTGTGCAGCGCCAGCCGGTCACCCTCCCGCTCCGGCACCCCGCCGTCCAAGGTCGCCGAGCCCGTTCGGTGCGCGCTCGGCTCCGCGTGCCGGAGCCACACCGCCAACGGCCCCGGTGGCGGGCCGTCCGCCAGGGCCGCCATCGCGCCGCAGCCCGAATGGCCGCACACCACGATCTCCTCGACGCCCAGCACCCCCACCGCGTATTCGATCGACGCGTTCATGGACGGGTCGGCCTGCCCCGGCGGGACGAGGTTGCCGATGTTGCGGATCGTGAACAGGTCGCCGGGGCCGCTGGTCGTGATCAGGTTCGGCACGATCCGGGAGTCGCCGCACGTGATGAACAACGTCCGCGGCCGCTGACCGTCCGCGAGGCCGGACAGCGTGTCGCGCAGCAGCGGGGCCGCGCGGCGGTGGAACTCCGTCGCGCCGCGGCGGGTCTGCTGGGCCGGGATCCCTTCCACCGCCTGCCAGGCCGACCACGGCGCGAGCCAGCGCGGCACCGCCCGGCTCGCGGCCAGCCGCGACCGCGTCGGACGGCCCGCCTTGCCCTCGCCGAACCAGGGGTGGCCGACCTCGTCGACGTCCACCGTGCCGCCGGCGCGCTCGTGCGCCTGCTGCCACGTCGTGAGGCTCTCGAACGCCGCGTGGTCGAGGTAGTCGACGACCAGCTCCAGCCGCACCGCCACGCCGGCCGGGATGGCGCCGAGCACCTTCGACAGCCGCGGTACCGACAGGAAGGTCAGGACGCCTTCGACGACCACGCGCCGGGCGTCGCCTTCGGTTTCGACGTGAATACCGGACCACAACGTGCGGCGCAGCACCAGCACCAGCGCGAGCCCGATCCCGGCGAGGACGCCGGTCAGCAGGTCGAAGACGACGACACCGCCGAGGGTGAGCAGGTAGACGGGCAGGTCGCCGTGGGCGAGGACGGTCCTCATGTGCCCGGGGTCGACCAGCTTCGCGCCGACGTGCACCAGCAGGCCGGCCAGCGCCGCGAGCGGGATGCTCTGGATCAGCCCGGCCAGCAGGACGACGAACAGCAGCACCCAGACGCCGTGCAGCACCGCCGACACCCGCGTCTTCGCGCCGGCGGCGACGTTCGTGGAGCTGCGGACGATGACGCCGGTGACCGGCAGCCCGCCCACCGCCCCG
The DNA here is from genome assembly GCA_049998055.1 of Amycolatopsis sp. cmx-4-37. Lineage (GTDB taxonomy): Bacteria > Actinomycetota > Actinomycetes > Mycobacteriales > Pseudonocardiaceae > Amycolatopsis. Next base: position 42,443 of record JAEBEK010000030.1, read on the forward strand.
GACAGCATGTTGGCCGCGCCCTGGCCGACGAGCTCGCGGTTGAGGTCGGCGCGCGGCCCGGTGTGCAGGCGGTCGACCGCGACCGCCGAGAGCAGGCTCTCCACGCTGGCGATCAGGGCGATGGTGACGACGGCGAGCGCGAAGCCGCCCCAGCCGTCCGGCAGCCGCGGGACCAGGTGGACGTCCAGCAGGTCACCGGGCAGTTCGACGCGGGGCAGCGTCATCCCGGCCAGCACCGAGACCAGCGTCGCGGCGGCGATCGCGGCCAGCGGCCCCGGCACCTTGCGGACGGCGGCCGGGAGCTTCGGCCAGAGCAGCAGGAGCGCGATGGTGAGCAGGCCGATCAGGGCGGCGGAGTCGTGGTGGGCGACGATCTGGACGGGCAGCTCGGCGATGTTCTCGATCGCGGAGCTCTGGGCCTTGCCGCCGAGGATGACGTGCAGCTGGCCGAGCACGATCGTGACGCCGATGCCGGCCAGCATGCCGTGCACGATGGCCGGCGAGATGGCGAGCGCGGCGCGGGCGATCCGGCTCAGCCCGAGCAGGATCTGCACCGCGCCGGCGGCGACGGTGATCGCGCAGGTGACGGCCCACCCGAACGTCTGGATGGTTTCGGCCATGACGACGGTCAGGCCGGCGGCGGGCCCGCTCACCTGGAGCGCGGAGCCACCGAGGGCACCGGCGACGACGCCACCGACGACGGCGGCGACGAGCCCGGCGGCGACCGGCGCGCCCGAGGCGAGGGCGATGCCGAGGGACAGGGGTACGGCTACGAGGAAGACGACCAGTGAGGCCGGCAGGTCGTGGCGGAGCACGGCGAGGGGTCTCATGATCACCATGCAACCGGAAATCAGGTGAAATGTCCGCTATGCACCACCCGATCGAGTGAACAACTGGCCATAATTAGCCTGAATGTCACAAATCGGACAGGTCGTTCACGTGCTGTTCACAAGATCATTTCGGTCACGTGACAGTTGAAACCCGTACCACATAAGGGTTACCGCACGTCATGAACGACTCGTTCATGACGTCCGACGACATGAAAGAGTCGTTCACAACATCTCGGGTCAGTGCTCCAGCGCGCCCGCCGTGACGAACCCGCGTGCCGCATCGTCCAAAAGGGACACTTGCGCGGCGCCGACGTCGAAGTACATCCCGGTCAACCGGAGCCCGCCCCGCGCCAGCGCCTCCGCGACTACCGGGTACCCGCGCAGGGTTTCCAGCTGCTGCACCACGTTCTGCAACGCGAGCTGGTCGGCCTCGGCGGCCGGCCGCTCCCCGCCGAGCAGCAGGGGTGCCTCACGACTCCGCCGTCGCACCGTCGCCTCGCCGTGGCGCAGCCAGCTGCCGAGCTGCACGAGCCCGTCCGGTGCCTGCCCGAGCAGCGCCTTCATCGCCCCGCAGCCCGAATGCCCGCACACCACGATCTCGGCGACCCCGAGCACCCCGACGGCGTACTCGATCGCCGCGCCGACCGAAGAGTCGTCGCCGTCCGCCGGTGGCACCAGGTTGCCGATGTTCCGCACGGTGAACAGGTCGCCCGGCCCGCTCGTGGTGATGAGGTTCGGCACGATCCGCGCGTCGCCGCAGGTGATGAACAGCGTGTGCGGCTGCTGCCCGTGCGCCAGCCCGCTCCACGTGTCGCGCAGCAGCGGTGCGGTGCGGCGGTGGAACTCCGAAGCACCACGGCACAGCAACGAGCTGGCCGTGCGCTGGGCGGGCAGCACGACGTGCTCGGCCTGCCACTCCGACCACGGCGCGAGCCACCGCGGCACGACCCGCGCGGCGACGCTGCGGCGCACGGTCGGCGATCCCGAGCTGCCGCGCTCGAACCACGGGTGCCCGATCTCGTCGACCGTCACCGGCCCGGCGTGCGCCTGCTGCCAGCCGCGCAGGCAGTCGAACGCGGCGTGGTCGAGGTAGTCGACGAGCAGCTCCAGCCGGACTTCGGCGTGCGGCGGCACTTCGGCGAGCACCCGGGTCAGCCGCGGCACCGACAGGAACGTCAGCGCGCCTTCGATGACGACGCGGTGGCGGTCGCCGTCCTTCTCTACGTGAATGCCGGAGAAGATCATCCGCCGCAGCATCATCGCGAGCGCCAGCAGGACCCCGGCCGCGACGCCGGTCAGCAGGTTGACGGCGACCGCGCCGGCGAGCGTGACGGCGTACACCGGCAGGTCGCCGTGGCGGCGCACTTCCTTGAGCCCGTGGAGGTTCACGAGCTTCGCGCCGACGTAGACCAGCAGCGCGGCGAGCGCGGCGAGCGGGATCAGCCGCAGGACACCGGTGAAGAGCAGGCACGCGGCGAGGATCCAGACGCAGTGCAGGATCGCCGACGCCCGGGTGCGCGCCCCCGCTTCGTAGTTGGTCATGCTGCGCACGATGACGCCGGTGACCGGGAACCCGCCGAGCGCGCCGGCGGCGACGTTCGCCGCGCCCTGCCCGATCAGCTCGCGGTCGAGGTCGGTGCGCGGGCCGCCGCGGAGCTTGTCGACCGAGACCGCGGACAGCAGGCTCTCCAGGCCGGCGATCAGCGCGATGGTGAGCGCGGCGAGCGCGAAGCCGCCCCAGCCGCCGTCGGGCAGCCGCGGCACGACGTGCAGCGTGGGCAGCCCGGCCGGGAGGTCGACGCGCGGCAGGGACATGCCGGTCGCGACGGACAGGCCGGTGGCCAGCGCGACGGCGGCCAGCGGCGCGGGCACCCGGCGGACGACCTGCGGCAGCCGCGGCCACGCCAGCAGCACCGCGAGGGTGACCACGCCGATCAGCACGGCCTGGTCGTGGTGGGCGGCGACCTGCCCGGGCAACGCGAGGACGTTGGCCAGTGCCGAGCCCTGCGCCGAGCCGCCGAGGACGACGTGCAGCTGGCCCAGCACGAGCGTGACGCCGATGCCGGCGAGCAGGCCGTGGACGATGGCCGGCGACACGGCGAGCGCGGCGCGGGCGAGGCGGGTGAGCCCGAAGAGGATCTGGAGCAGGCCCGCGGCGACGGTGATCGCGCAGGTGGCGGGCCAGCCGTAGGTGGCGATCGTGTCGGCCAGCACCACGGTGAGCGCGGCGGACGGGCCGCTGACCTGCAGCGGCGATCCCCCGAAGAGGCTCGCGACCAGCCCGCCGACGACGGCGGAGATCAGGCCCGAGAGCAGCGGCGCGCCGGCAGCGAAGGCCACGCCGAGGGACAGGGGGACGGCGACGAGGAAGACGACTATCGAAGCGAGGACATCGTGTTTGAGGTACTGGAAGGCTTTCGGCGACGGCGGTCCGGTGTCGTGCTCTCCGCGAACGATCTCGATCATGGGGGCAGGATCGCCGATGCCGCGCGAAAAGTCCGCTACGCAAGCATTTCTCGCGTTTGCGCCGGTACGGATCGGGTCGGTTTCCCGGATCTTTCAGGCGAAAACCGGCCGGGAACCTCCGCCGATCGCGTGGTGTGGACCGCGCGCCGGCACGCAGCGCGACGGTGAGGGACCTTCGGGTCTCGGTGTGCGCGTGGTCACACCCGATGTGCTGAATTCACGCCTTCTCCGCCACCGCAAGCATCGCGCGGGTGATCGCGGCCAGGTCGTCGTCAGTCGAAACGTAGGGCGGCATCGCGTAGACGAGGTCCCGGAACGGCCGCAGCCAGACGCCCTGCGCGGTCACGACGTCGGTGGCCACCCCCATGTCCACCAGATGGTCGAGCTGCAGCACACCGATGCCGCCGAGGACCCGGACGTCCACCACCGAACCCAGGTCGCGCGCCGAAGCCAGGCCGTCGAGCAGGCCCTTCTCGAGCCGGGTGACGTCGGGGCGCCACGCGCCGTCGGCGAGCAGACCGAGCGAGGCGTTCGCCACCGCCGAGGCCAGGGGGTTGCCCATGAACGTCGGCCCGTGCGAGAGGACCGGCAGCGCGCCGCGGGAGATCCCCGCCGCGACCTCCGGGGTGCACAGCGCGGCCGCCATGCTCAGGTAGCCGCCGGTCAGCGCCTTACCGAGGCAGAGGACGTCCGGCGTCACGCCCGCGTGCTCGGCGGCGAAGAACGCGCCGGTGCGGCCGAACCCGGTCGCGATCTCGTCGAAGATCAGCAGGACGTCGTGCGCTTCGGTCAGCTCCCGCAGCGCGCGCAGGTATTCGGGGTGGTGGAACCGCATCCCGCCGGCGCCCTGCACCACCGGTTCGACGATCACCGCGGCCAGCTCCCCGGCGTGGGCGCCGATCGCGTCCGCCAGCGTGTCCACATAGGACTGGTCGGGCGGGGTGTCGAAACCGGCCGGCGGTTCCGGCACGAAAACCTGCTCGGGCAGCACACCGCGCCACAGCGAGTGCATGCCGCCGTCGGGGTCGCACACGCTCATCGGCGTGAACGTATCGCCGTGGTAGCCGCCGCGCCAGGTCAGCAGCCGGCGCTTCTCCGGCAGCCCGCGGGAACGCTGGTACTGCAGGCACATCTTCGCGGCGACCTCGACCGACACCGAGCCGGAGTCGCAGAGGAAGACGTGCTCGAGCCCGTCGGGGGTCAGGTCGACGAGGGTCTTCGCGAGGGTGATCGCGGGCTCGTGGGTCAGGCCGCCGAACATGACGTGGCTCATCCGCCCGGCCTGCTCGGCGAGCGCGGCGTCGAGCACCGGGTGCCGGTAGCCGTGCACGGCCGACCACCACGACGACATCCCGTCGACGAGCTCCCGGCCGTCGGCCAGCTTCAGCCGGACGCCGCTCGCCTCGGTCACCAGCAGCGAAGGCACCTTCGCCGGCATCGGCGCGTACGGGTGCCAGACGTGCTGGGCGTCGAGGGCGAGCAGGTCGGCGGAGTCCATCCGCCGACCCTAACCGCCTCAGGCCGGCTGCCTCGTGAACACCCAGCCGTTCTGGTTCATGGCCTCCGACGCGACGTACACCTGCCGCTCCCCCACCAGTACCCACGGCCCGGCCACGGACAGGCGGTAGCGGCCGGTGGGCCCGGCGATGGTGAGGTTCCCGTCGGCGTCGGTCGTCGCGGTGAGCACCTGGCCGGTGTCGACGTCGGTGGCGCTCACCTGCTGCCCGGCCACGCCCTCGCCGGTTCCGGTGACGATCCGGCCCGTGCTGGTGCCGTCCAGGCCGAGGATCTTCGCCGTGTCGCGGGCTTCGGGCACACCCTCGTGGTAGGCCTCGTCCCGGGTGAAGTCGCAGAACTGCTCGAGGACGCCCCAGCGGCCGGCGCGTTCGGTGACCGTGCCGGGCACCCGGAACGTCCGGGTCTCCCCCGGCCGGATCGTCGCGCCCGGGCCGAAGTAGTCCAGCTCGCCCCAGCCGGCCGGGGTGATGTCGAGGGAGCGGCCGATGTCACCGCGGTCGCAAGCACCGTAGACGCCCGAAATGACGCGCTGACCGGTGTTGGCCAGCTCGACCGTCAGCACCGCCGGGTCGCCGACGCGATAGCTGTCCTCGTCCAGCGCGACTTCCGCGTGCAGCGTCTCGGACAACGGCCGCAGCGCCCGCAGCGGCACGTCGACCACCGGCGTCGAGCCGTCGGCCCGCACGCTCGTGCCGCCGCCCAGGATCCAGCCGCCGGGCGCGTCGGCCGGGTAGACGTCGTAGTGCCCCGGCGGCAGGTCGTCGAACGAGTACCGGCCCTCGGCGTCGGTCGTGCGGGTCTCGTCCCCGTCGAGCCGGACGTGCGCGCCGGCGAGCGCCTCCCCCGGGTCGGCCACCCCGTCTTCGTCCGCGTCGGCGAACGCCTGGCCGCTGATCGTGGTCGTGCCCGTGGCCAGCGGCACGACGACGTCGACCGGCGCCAGCGGCGGGGTCATCCCGTCCAGCCGGGACAGCGAAAGCCGGAACCGCGAGTCGCCGGTCAACGGCGCGATCAAGCCGCCGGTCAGCCGGAACTCGCGGGTCTCCCCGGTCTGGAAGGTCGCGCCGGGCCCGCCGGGCCCCAGGTCACCCCAGCCCGAATCCACCCAGAAGGACGGGCCGCCCTGCTGGTCGACGATGCCCGCGGCCACGTAGGCGCTGTCGCCGGCGTTGGTGACCGTGTACTTCACGGTGACCGGCTCCCCGGGCACGTACGGCCCGCCCTCGACGACGGCGGTGCCTCGGAAGTCGTAGCCCGCCGCTGTCGCCGGGACCGCCCAGCCCACCACCGCCACGAGCACCGCGAGCACCATCGCGAAAATCTTGGCCTTCAAGGTGACTCCCCCTCACCAGAGCCCGCACCTTCAGCGCGGGCTTCGGTGCTTTCACGCGCGAAGGAGCCGCCCGGCCGCTATGGAGTGACGCACCTCACAGTCGGACGGGCAGCGCCTCCAAGCCGTGCACCAGGGAGCTGAACCGGTAGACCAGCTCATCGGGTTTGGCGTCCAGCGCGAGGCCGGGGAACCGCGCCAGCAGGCCGGCCAGCGCGATCTCGGCCTCCAGGCGGGCCAGGGGCGCGCCGACGCAGTAGTGGATGCCGTGCCCGAAGGCCAGGTGCCCGCCCGCCGCCCGCGTGACGTCGAGGCGGTCCGCGTCCGGGAACCGCTCGTCGTCGCGGTTCGCGCCCAGCAGCGAGATCAGCACGAACTCGCCCGCCGGAATCGTCACCTCGCCCGCCTCGACCGCCTCCGCGGTGAACCGCAGCGTCGCCAGGTGGATCGGGCCGTCGAAGCGCAGGAACTCCTCGACCGCGCCCGGCATCAGCTCCGGGTCGGCCCGCAGCAGGGCCAGCTGCTCCGGCTCGCGCAGCAGCGCCAGGACGCTGTTGGCGATCAGGTTCACCGTGGTCTCGTGGCCGGCGACCAGCAGCAGGAAGGCCATCGAGATGAGCTCGTCCTGCGACAGCGAATCGCCGTCGTCGCTCGCGTGCACCAGGTCCGACAGCAGGTCTTCGGCCGGCTCGGCGCGCTTCTGCGCGACCAGGCCGGTGAGGTAGGTGAGCATGCTCTGCGCCGCGTGCTGCGCGTCTTCCGGCGTCGACGAGCTCAGCAGGGTCTTCGACCAGGCGGAGAACTCGGTGCGGTCCTCCGGGGCGACGCCCAGCAGCTCGCAGATCACCGTGATCGGCAGCGGCGCGGCGAACGACGGCAGCAGGTCGGCCCGCTCCTGCCCGGCCAGCGCGTCGAGCAGCTCGGTGGTGATCTCCTCGATCCGCGGCCGCAGCCGGGCCACCGTCCGCCCGGTGAAGGCCTTGTTGACCAGTTTGCGCAGCCGCGAGTGGTCCGGCGGGTCGGTGTTGAGCATGTGCCGCCCGAGGGCTTCGCCGAAGCCGCCCTGGTTCGTCGCCCCGGCCGGGAACTTCGCCTCGAACAGCTCGTACGCGCGCCGGTTGTCCTTGTGCAGCCGCGGATCCGCCAGCAGAGCCCGCGCCAGTGCGAAGTCCGTGACGACGTAGCAGTCCAGGCCACGCGGCATCCGGACCCGGCGCACCGGCCCGCCCGCGCGCAGCATCGCCGCGAACAGGTGCGCGTCCTGTGCGAAGTCCTCCGCCACTTCGATCGTCGTCATACCCACCCCCATGCAGTCAGCCTCAGCGCTCGGCGAGTGCCGCCACCACGCGCTCGGTCACGTCCTGCCAGTATGCCCGCTGTTCCTCGCGCTCTTCCGCGCCCGAAAGCCATTCCTGGTGGAACCGCAGCGTGGTCTTCGCGCCCGCGCCGCTCAGCCGCACCTGGACCGTCGAGTCGTGGTCCCCGTCGCCGACCGTGCCGTTCGCCGTCTCGTACTCCGCGCCCGGCGTGCCGGCGGCGTACGGCAAGGTCCGCGAAACCCCGATGTGCCACCCACATCGGCCGTCTTCCCCACTGAAGAAGTCATGATCCCCATCCTCCCACCGGGGTACGACAAAACCGGTCCCCGGCCCGGGTGCAGGATCTCCGACTGTGCGCTACCGCCCCATTTCCCCCGCCGTCCTGGCCGGCGAACTGACCGAACGCATCGATGCCCTCGCCGGGCGCCGCCGGATCGCGGTCGCCGTCGACGGCGCGGCTGGTGCGACAGAAACCGCCGAGCTCGCCGACGCGCTGGTCGACCCGCTGCGGCTGCGCGGCCGCGCGGCCCTGCGCGTGTCGGCGCGCGACTTCCTGCGGCCCGCGTCCCTGCGCTTCGAGCGCGGCCGCACCGACCCCGACGCCCGCTACACCGACTGGCTCGACCTCGGCGCCCTCCGCCGCGAAGTGCTCGACCCGCTGGCCGGCGACGGGTCCGGCGAGGTCCTGCCGTCGCTGTGGGACGCCGAGCGCGACCGCGCGACCCGCGCCGAGCGGGTGCCGGTCCCCGAAGGCGGGGTCGTGCTCCTCGACGGCGAGCTCCTGCTGGGCGCCGGCCTGGCCTTCGACCTGGCCGTGCACCTGTGGCTCTCCCCCGCCGCCCTGCGCCGCCGGGTGCCGGACGCCTGGGCGGTCCCGGCCTACGAGCGGTACGAGGAAGAGGTCGATCCGAGCTCGCTCGCCGACGTCGTCGTGCGCGTCGACGATCCGCGGCACCCGGCGCTCTACACGCCCTGAGCCCGCTGGGCCACCGGGTCGCCGTCCAGCAGCCCGGACAGCCGTGCGGCCATGGTGTCCCAGCGCCAGTTCTCGCTCACCCACGCCCGGCCGGCCTGGCCCATCCGGCGAGCGCGCACCGGGTCCGCGAGCAGGCTGGACAGCGTATCGGCCAGCTGGTCGACGTCGCGGCCCTCGACGACGTGCCCGGTGACCTCGTCGAGCACCGCCTCGGGCGCGCCGCCGGAGTTGCCCGCGACCACCGGCAGGCCGGTCGCCGAGGCCTCGAGGTAGACGATGCCGAGCCCTTCGACGTCGAGGCCGTTGCCCCGCGTGCGGGCCGGCATCGCGAAGACGTCGCCCGCCGCGTAGTGCGCCGGCAGCTCGGCCCACGGCACGGACCCGGTGAGCACGACATCGCGTTCGAGGCCCAGCTCGGTGACCAGTCCGGTCAGCCGCTTGCGGTACGGGCCGCCGCCGACGACGAGCAGCGCCGCGCCCGGCACGCGTTCGCGGATCTTCGGCAGGGCGCGGATCAGCTGGTCCTGCCCCTTGCGCGGGACGAGCCGGGAAACGCAGACGATCGTGGGGCGGTCGGCCAGCCCGTGCCGGGCGCGGATTTCCGCGCGGCCGGCGGGGTCCGGGGCGTACAGGTCGGTGTCCACTCCGGACGGCAGCAGCTCCAGCCCGGCCATCGCGCCGAACGCGGCGGCGAACCGGCCGCGGGTGTAGCGGCTGACGTAGGTGACGACGTCGACGGTGTCGCCGATGCGCCGCAGCGCCTGCCGCGAGCCCGGCAGCATGGACCAGCCGACCTCGTGGCCGTGGGTGGACGCCACGATGCGGCGCGCGCCGGCCTGGCGCAGCGAGTGCCCCAGCAGCGCGAGCGGCGCGGCGGCGCCGAACCAGACGGCTTCGCAGTCTCGCGCCCGCATGATCTGCTTCGCGCGGCGAAGGACGTCCGGCGTCGGCAGCATCAGCGACGTCGGGTGCCGGACGACCTCGAACGGCGCCTCGGCGTCGAACTCCTCGTGCGACCCCGTCCTCGACTCCCACGACGGCGCGTAGACGACCAGGTCGTCCGCCGGCAGCCGGGTGGCGAGGGAGTTCAGGTAGTTCTGGATCCCCCCGGGCCGGGGCGGGAAGTCGTTGGTCACGAGCAGGGTCTTGAGCACGCCCCTGAGGCTAGCGGCCCCCACCTACAGCGCAGGGGCGGCACCGCGTGTGCGGTACCGCCCCTGCGAAGTGCTGCGCTGCTACGGAATCACGACGTCGGGCGTCGCGCTCCCGCGTACTGGCTCTGCAGCGGCGAGATCTTCACGACGTCACCGGTGTCGGGCGCGTGGACCATCTTGCCGTCGCCGATGTACATGCCGACGTGCGAAACGGGCGAGTAGTAGAACACGAGGTCGCCCGGCTGGAGCTGGTCCCGCGGCACCGCGGCGCCGAAGGTGGACTGCTCGCGGCTCGACCGGGGCAGCGTGAGGCCGGCCTGCTTGTAGGCCCACAGCATCAGGCCCGAGCAGTCGAACGTGCTCGGCCCGGTGGCGCCCCACACGTACGCGCTGCCCCGCTTGCTCAGCGCCGCGTCCAGCGCGGCCTGGGCGGCGGCGGTGGGCGCCTTGAGACCGGTGGGCGAGCCGCCGCGGTCGTTCTGCTGGGCCTTGTCGAGCGTGCTCAGGTTCTTGTTGGCCGCCTCGAGCTGATCGATCTGGTCGTTCAGCGTCTTCTGCTTGGCCTTGATGTCATCGGTCAGCTTCGCGGCCGCGTCACGCGCTTCTGTCGCGCGCTTCGCCGCGTCGGAAGCCTTGTTGGTGGCATCGGTGGCCTGCTGGACGGCACCGGTGAGGTTGCCCATCGCGCCGTTCTTCTCGGTCGCGATGACTTCCAGCGCCGAGGAGCGGTCGAGGAAGTCCTGGGTGGACGTCCCGGCCAGCAGGGCCGACAGCTTGTTCAGCTGGACGCCGCTGGTGAACGACGCGCCGGCGAACTTGTCGACCTCGGTCTGGTACTTCTTCTGGTTCTCGGCCGCGGACGCGGCCTGGTCCTTCGCCGCGTTGACGTCGCCGGTGGCCTTGTCGAGCTCACCCTGCTTGGCCTTCAGGTCGTCCTGGGCCTTGAGCAGGTCTTCGTTGAGCTTTTCGGCCTGGGCCGCGAGGTCGCGGTACTGGGCGAGGGCGTCCGAACCGGTGGGCGGAGCCTGGAGGACGGGGACGGGGGCGGCGGTGGCCGTCGGCTGGGCCACGGTGACGAGGGTGATCACCGAAGCCGCGGCGAGGGCACCTGAAACCACGCGCCTGAGGGAATGCGACTGCACGGTCGCGCGGGTCTCCTTTGCGTCTCGGCCGCCGAGGGGACCGGGGCGCGAAGAGGTCGGGGGGTCCTCTTCGCCGCTGTCCCTCACCGCGCGTGAGCCGTCTTCTGCCGCAACAGGTTCCGCACGCGGTGGTGGTTCCGGTTCCCAGCTTCCCGACAAAGCTGCGTCCGGCGGCGATCCCGTGTCGCCGCCCTTGTCGACGGCCAGGGGCCACGAGATCTCGGACAGGTTACGAAAAGACCGCCACCACGTCCACCACCTCAAGGGCAAAAACTCTCCGTAGCGCTCTGAAACACCATCGGACCAGCATCGGAGAAAACATGTGATGGGCGTAACACGCTGGGGTTTCTTCCGGGGTCATTTCGGCTACCTACCGTTCACCTGATCCGATCGACCACTCGGCGCGCCGACACGAAACGGGCCGCTTCAGGCTGTCTTCGGGAGGGGCCCCTCGACCAGCCGCAGCGGCGGCACCATCCCCGCGTCGGCGAACGCGTCCAGGGCACGGCGCTCGTCGGCATCCCACACCGCGGGCGGCGCGCCGAGCAGCACGCTCACGACGCAGTCGTGGCAGGAAATGCCACGGACCACACAACGGTCGCAGTCGATCACCTCGTTTTCGATGTCGGCAACCGAAATGTGCGAGACGTCCACTTCGGACAGCTCAGGGGTGTCGTTCATGTGCTCCTCCTCACGCCGGGACTGACTGAGGAGGACGGTAGGCGCCACCACCGACAATTTCCGTCGGTCCGGACCGAAAGGGCGGCTGACCAGCACCGCGGTTCGGTCCGCCGCCGCCGGTCAGACCCGGGAGAGGCGGCTCACCAGCACCGCGGACGGCGTCGGGTGGGCCCCGCCGCCGCGCACCGAGTCCGCCACCGCGCGGTCGGACGTCGCCACCACCATGGGCCGGCCCGCGGGCTCGGCCGCGACGAGGTTGCGGATCACGTCGTCGGCCAGCACGCCGCGGTCGGAGAACAGCACCCGCACCCCGCGGGGCACCGACGCCGGGACCGACAGCACGCCCGCGCCGTCGAACACGACCGTCACCTCGGCCGACGTGCGCGCCGCCAGGGCGGACAGCTGGTGGATCAGCCGATCGCGCTGGTCGGCCAGCGCCAGCTCCGGATAACCGGTCTTGGTGACGTTGTAGCCGTCGACGATCAGGTGCACGTTCGGCAGCGCCAGGTAGCGGTCCAACGTGGACACGTCGGCGATCTTGCCGCCCTGGCCGGAGCCGGTGCTGGCGCCGCGGACCATGTCGGCGGGCCGGGCGCCGCGGGCGCCGAGGGCGAGCTCGCGGCGCAACCCGGTGACCGCACCGTCGATGGTGTCGATCAGCAGCGCCAGCCGCACTTCGTCGGCCTCGCGGGCCTCACGGGCGGACTGGCGCGCGATTTCGGCGTCCACGACCGCGCGTTCGGCCCGGATGCGTTCGTTGGCGACGCGCTGGCGTTCCCGCTCGAGCTGGGCGGTCAGGGCCGCGATCTCTTCGGCGCGGGCGGCGGACCCGCGTTCGGTCTCGGCGGACGCCGCTTCGACCGCGTCCTTGGCTTGGCGGAGCTGGACGCCTTGCTCGCGAAGGCGCTTCAAGAGCTTCTCGACTTCGCCCTCACGCTCGCCTCGCGCGCTCTCGGCGGCTTTCCTGGCCTCGGCGAGCTCGACACGCAGCAGCGTGAGCTCGCCCTCGAGACGCTGGCTGCGGGCCAGCGCGGCGTCGCGTTCGGCGCGCAGGACGTTTTCCTCGGCGTTCTTCGCCACCAGCCGGACCCGCCCGGCGGCGCCGGACTCGCCGAGCAGGACGGCCGCGGCCGCCGCGGCGACCGAGTCGGCCGCGTTGGGGTCGAGCGCGTCGGTCCGGTGCTCGCGCAGCCATTCGATGACGGCGGTGCGGAACTGGGCCGATTCCCCCAGCGCGCCGAGCAGGGCGGCACCGCCGAGCTTGGCCCGTTTGGCCGGGGCGAACTTGGCGACGGGCCGCAGGTGGCGGGGCACGTCGGTGGCGGGCAGCTTGGCGACCGCGGCCGCCGAGAGCTCGGCGATCCGGTCGCGGACCGGCTCGGGCAACGCCGGCCAGGTGGCCGGATCGGGCCGCTCTTCGGGCGCCTCGGCCTGGTCAGCCTGCTCCGGCCGTGACGCGGCCCCCGACGGACCGTCGGGGTCCTCGGGCGGCTCCGGCACGAGCGGCTGCGGGTGCATCGGTCCAGGGTAGGCCCCGCCCCGGAATCACGCGCCGCACGGCACACGGACCGGCCACGACCGGAAACTGTCGGCGCCCACCCGGGGCCCCGCCACCCGGTCCCTGAGAAACTGTCAGCGCCCATCCGGGGCCCCGCCACCCGGACCCCCGAAAAACTGTCAGCGCCCACCCGGGGTTCCGCCACCCGGACCCCCGAAAAACTGTCAGCGCCCACCCGGGGCTCCGCCCCGACCGGGGGCTCCGCCACCCGGACCCCTGAAAAACTGTCGGTGGTCGCCTCTAGTCTCCGCACATGCGTTCGATCCAGGCACAGCTCGCGTTCGACGAGCTCGGAACTCCCTTGCGGGACACGACTTTCGTGGTGTTCGACCTCGAGACGACCGGGGCCGCGCCGGGGCCGTCGGGGATCACCGAGATCGGCGCGGTGAAGGTGCGCGCGGGCGAGGTGCTGGGCGAGTTCGCGACGCTCGTGAACCCCGGGATGCTGATCCCGCCGCAGATCGTGTCGCTGACGGGCATCACCCAGGCGATGGTCTACGACGCGCCGCCGATCCAGGAGGTGCTGCCAGCGTTCCTGGAGTTCATCGGCGGTGCCGTGCTGGTGGCGCACAACTCGGGGTTCGACACGTCCCACATGCGGGCGGCGTGCGAAGGGCACGGTTACGCGTGGCCGAAGCCGACGGTGGTCTGCACGGTGCGGCTGGCGCGGCGGGTGGTGCCGCGCGACGAGGTGGGCCGCTACAACCTGACCGCGCTGGCGTTGCTGTTCGGCGCGCGCACCCGGCCGACGCACCGGGCGCTCGACGACGCGCGCGCGACCGTCGACGTGCTGCACGGGCTGCTGGAGCGCGTCGGCAACCTGGGCGTCCATTCGCTCGAGGAGCTGATGGGGTACCTGCCCGAGGTCACGGTGGCGCAGCGCGCGAAGCGGCACCTGGCGGCCGACTTGCCGTCGGCGCCGGGCGTCTACCTCTTCAAGGGACCGAAGGACGAGGTCCTCTACGTCGGCACGGCGAAGGACCTCCGGCGGCGCGTGCGGACGTACTTCACGGGGTCGGAGGGGCGGAGCCGGATCCGCGAGATGGTCGCGCTGGCCGAGCGCGTCGACCACGTGGTGTGCGCGCACGCGCTGGAGGCGGAGGTGCGCGAGCTGCGGCTGATCGCGGCGCACCGGCCCGCCTACAACCGGCGGTCGAAGAACCGGCACCAGGGCTGGTGGATCGGGCTGACGGAGGAGGCGTTCCCGCGGCTGTCGGTGGTCCGGCTGCCGCGGCCGGGGGTGCTGGGCCCGTTCCGCAACCAGGCCGACGCGAAGGCGACGGCGGACACTTTGGCCGGGGCGTCGGGGCTGCGGACGTGCACGCAGCGGATCTCGCCCCGGACGGCCAACGGGACCCCGTGCGTGCTGGCGGAGCTGGGGCGCTGCGGAGCGCCGTGCGCGGGGCGGCAGAGCGTGGAGGCGTACGTCCCGGCGGTCGAGTCGGTGTCGGGGCTGATCGCGGGGCTCGACGGCCGGCCCCTGCACGTGGCCGCGGCCCAGGTCGAGCGGCTGGCGGAGGGCCGGCACTACGAGCAGGCGGCCCGCCACCGCGACGAGCTGGCGGGGCTGATCCGCGCACTGGGCCGCGCTCACCGCCAGACGGCACTGGCCTCGATCGCGGAGCTGATCGCGGCGGCCCCGGACGGCAACGGCGGCTGGGAGCTGGCGGTGATCCGCTACGGCCGCCTGGCCTCGGCCGGAGTGGCCCGGCGAGGGGTGCCGCCGATGCCGGTGGTGGAGGTGCTGGTGGCCTCGGCGGAGACGGTGCTGCCCGACCCGGGCCCGTTGAACGGGGCGCCACCGGAGGAGGTGGGGGTGTTGCTGCGCTGGCTGGCCCGGCCGGGGGTCCGGCTGGTCCGGACGACACGGCCATGGGCGGAACCGGCGGCGGTGGCGGGGTGGCAGGGGTGGCTGGACCTGGTCTCGAGCGCGCACTCACTGGAGCACGTGGGGTGAGGAGGACCGGGACGACGGGTCGGCGCGAACGAGTTCTGACGCGGTGAGACAAGCGCCGGGCTCCCGTCAGACCAACCCACCCCGAACTCGAGCCACCGAGCGATCCAGGACGTCCAGCAGCCGCGTGTGCGTGACCCCCACCGGCACCACCCCGCCAATACCGTCGCAACCGGGACGCCCGGCCCCACACGGGACTGCTGCCGTCCTCACCCGGCGGCGGCCGGTGAAAGGCGTCACCATCACCGGTGACCATTGGCCGGCGCACACCGCGGCCTAGGATCGCGGGCGACACCCGCAGACGAGTCTTGGAGGACCCAGGTGATCACCGCGATCGTGTTGATCCAGGTTGAGGCGGACGCGATCCCGGACGCCGCGCAGGCGATCGCCGACATCGACGGCGTCGGCGAGGTCTACTCGTGCGCCGGGGACGTCGACCTCATCGCCACCGTCCAGGTGTCCGCGCACGAGGAGCTGGCCGACCTCATCCCCGGCCGGATCGGCAAGGTGCCGGGGGTGCTGGACACCGTCACGCACATCGCCTTCCGGTCGTACTCCCGCGCCGACACCGAGCAGGCCTTCGCGATCGGCGCCGAGGACTGAGCGAAGTCCCGGCACGCACGACGAAGGCCACCTCCCGCGGGAGGTGGCCTTGGTCGTAAGTGGAGCTAGTGGTCCGAGCGCTTGGCGGCTTCGATGCTCTCGAACTCGCCCGGCTCGCCCTGGGTGACCGAATGGCCGTTGCCGTGCCCGTTGCCGTGGGCCCGCTGCAGGGCGACGGTCTCCTCGGCCGGGTCCGGCGACCAGAACGTGCCCGGCACGGCCTGACCGGCCGAACCCAGCTTGTTCATCTTCTTCGGCACGGACGCGCCCTGGTACTCGAGCGGGATCGCGTGGCCGTGGCTGTCGACCCCGGCCAGCGGCTGGTGGACCTCGATGAACTCACCGTGCGGCAGCCGCTTGATGATGCCCGTCTCGACGCCGTGCTCCAGCACCTCGCGGTCGGCCCGCTGCAGGCCCAGGCAGAGCCGGTAGGTCAGGTAGTAGGCGATCGGCGGCACGATGAGCACGCCGATGCGGCCCGCCCACGTCGTCGCGTTCAGCGAGATGTCGAAGCTGTCGGCGATGATGTCGTTGAAGCCCGACAGCTCGATGACCATGAAGAAGCCCAGCGCCATCGCGCCCAGCGCCGTGCGGACCGGTGCGTCCCGGGGCCGCTGGAGCAGGTTGTGGTGCGCGGTGTCCTTGGACAGCTTCCGCTCGAGGAACGGGTAGGCCAGCAGCAGGCCGATCAGGACCGGCATGCCGACCGCGCCGGGGAAGAAGACCGCCGGGATCGTGTAGTTCCCGAGGTAGACCTCCCAGGCCGGCCAGATCCGGAGCATGCCGTCGGCCCAGGCCATGTACCAGTCGGGCTGGGAACCCGCCGAAACCTGCGCCGGGTTGTACGGGCCGAAGTTCCACACCGGGTTGATCTGGAACAGGCCCGACATCAGCGCCAGCACGCCGGTGACCAGGGTGAAGAACGCCCCGCCCTTGAGCGCGAAGTACGGCATGATCCGGACGCCGACGACGTTGGTCTCCTTGCGGCGCACGCCCGGGAACTGCGTGTGCTTCTGGTACCAGACCAGCGCCAGGTGCGCCCCGACCAGGGCGAGCATGATGCCCGGCAGCAGCAGGATGTGCAGCGTGTACAGGCGCGGGATGATCTGGTCGCCGGGGAACTCCCCGCCGAACAGCGCCCAGTGGATCCAGGTGCCGGCGACCGGCACCGAGAGCACGATGCCCGACAGCGTCGCCCGGATACCGGTGCCGGAGAGCAGGTCGTCCGGCAGGGAGTAGCCGAAGAAGCCCTCGAAGCAGCCCAGAATCAGCAGCAGGCCGCCGATGACCCAGTTGGCCTCACGCGGCCGCCGGAAGGCGCCGGTGAAGAAGATGCGCAGCATGTGCACGGCCATCGACGCGACGAAGATCAGCGCCGCCCAGTGGTGCAGCTGGCGCATGAAGAGGCCGCCGCGGACGTCGAACGAGATGTCCAGCGTCGTGCGGAACGCCTGGGACATCTCCAGGCCCTGCATGTTCTTGAAGCTGCCCTGGTAGACGACCTCCTGCATGGAGGGGTCGAAGAACAGCGTCAGGTACACGCCGGTGAGCAGCAGGATGATGAAGCTGTAGAGCGCGATCTCGCCGAGCAGGAACGACCAGTGCGTCGGGAAGACCTTGTTCAGCTGGTGCCGCAGGCCCTTGGCCGCGTGGTACCGCTGGTCGGCGTTGTCCGCGGCGGCGCCCAGGTGCCGCTCCACAGCGCTCGTGCCCTTGGTCGGCGTGGTGAGTGAACTCATGACTTACGCTCCCAAAAGGCCGGACCGATGGCCTCGATGAAGTCGCCTCGCGCGATCAAGTATCCCTCTTCGTCCACCGTGATCGGTAGCTGGGCCAGCGGACGCGTCGCCGGGCCGAAAATCGGCTTGGCGTAGTGCAGCGCGTCGAACTGCGACTGGTGGCAGGGGCACAGGATGCGGTTGGTGCGCTGCTCGTACAGGGAGGTGGGGCAGCCGACGTGGCTGCAGATCTTCGTGTACGCGTAGTAGTCGCCGAAGTTGAAGTCCTCCTGGCCGGCCCGCTTGACCACCTTGGCGGCGTCGGTCGGGCGCAGGCGGATCAGCATGACGGGGTTGTCGATCCGGGTCAGCGCCGCGGCCAGCAGCTCCGGATTGCCCTTCTCCGAGTCCCGGTACGGGAACACCGTCTCCATCGCGCCGGCGTCGAGGTCCTCGGCCTTGACCAGGCTGGCCTCTTCGCCCTCTTCCAGCGGCTTGCCGGTGTCGCGGCGCAGGTAGACCTTCTCGCCGGGGAAGTTCGGCAGCCAGCCGGTGTGCCACAGGGACGCCCGGTTCTCGGTGTCCTTCCACGGGTCCTTGATGAAGGACGCGAGCGGCAGCGCGGCGGCCGCGAGACCCAGCGTGCCGGCGCCGGCGATCGCCGAGCGCTTGATCAGCGACCGGCGGGCGATGGTGCTGCGGTTCCCGGCGTCGGCCAGGTGCGCGAGGAACGTCTGGCGGTCGACCTCGGGCGACCCCTTGCCGTCGCCGTCGTGGCGCTCCTGCACCGCGACCTCGGCGGGCACGAACTTCTTCGTGTACAGGATCACGCCGATGCCCAGGCCGAGGATGGCCAGGCCGAGCGTGACGCCGAGCATCGGCGTGTACAGGCTGTACCAGAAGTGGCCGCTCTCGTTGTCCGGCGCCTCGTACTTCCACGGCCACCAGATCAGCGAGACGACGAACCCGAGCCCGGCCAGCGCCGACAGGGCGAACCAGAACGCGACCAGGCGCTCGGCCCGCTTCTCCGCCCGGGTGCCCTCCACGGGCCACGGGGTCGGGTACTCGACGATCTCGACCCCGTCGAGCTGACCGCCCAGCTTCAGCAGCTGGTCGCGGTCCATCTCAGCCAGCTCCGCCTCCGTCGGCGGCTTAGGCCCCTCGGCACTCATGCCTTCGATCCAATCCACAACGTCGCGCCGATCAGCGCGGCGATCCCGACGATAAAGGCGATGACGCCCTCCGAGGCGGGGCCGACCCCGCCGAGGCCGTTACCACCCGGGTCATTGTTGCCGTCGGACACCGACTTCACGTAGGCGACGATGTCCTTCTTCTCCTCCGGCGACAGCTGCCGGTCGGAGAACTTCGGCATGTTCTGGGGGCCGGTGAGCATGGCCGTGTAGATCTGCTCTTCGCTGGCCGGGTCCAGGTTCGGCGCGTACTTGCCGGCCGACAGCGCGCCGCCGCGGCCGGTGAAGTTGTGGCACGACGCGCAGTTGAGGCGGAACAGCTCGCCACCGCGGGCCGGGTCGGACCCGCGCAGGGCCTCGCCCTTCTCGGCCGGGCGCTGGGTGCCGCCGCCGTGCGCCTGGATGTAGGCGCCGACCGCGTCGATCTCGGCCCCGGTCAGCTTCGGCGGCTTGCGCTCGATCTGCGCTTCCTGGCGCGCGGCGGGCATGCGGCCCGAAGAGGTCTGGAAGTACACCGCGGCGTCGCCGATGCCGATCAGGCTCGGCCCGCGGTCCTGCACGCCCTCGAGGTTCGCGCCGTGGCACGCGATGCAGGTGTTGTTGTAGACCTGCTCGCCGAGGCGCAGCTGCGCCGGCGTGCCCTGGGCCTGCGCGGTCTGCGGCTCCGGGGCGAACACGGCGTACAGGGCGCCGGCGCCCACCAGCGCGATACCGAGCGCGAGCAGGCCGGCGAACCGCCTCCGCAGCTTCGACCGCGCGCGGTAGCGGCGCTCCGACGTTTTCGTGCTGGTGGTCATCTTGCGGCAACCCTTGCTGTCAGTTCAGGCCGATGGTGAAGGTGGTGGCGGCTGGGTGTGCGCTACGGCAGGAGGTAGATCACACCGAACAGGCCGACCCACACGATGTCGACGAAGTGCCAGTAGTAGGACACGACGATCGCCGACGTGGCCTGGGCGGGCGTGAACTTGCTCAGTTTCGTGCGGATGAGCAGGTACACGAAGGCGATGAGCCCGCCGATGACGTGCAGGCCGTGGAAGCCGGTCGCGAGGTAGAAGACCGTGCCGAACGGGCCGGACGGGATCGTCATCCCCTCTTCGACCAGGTTGTGGTACTCGTTGGCCTGGCCGCCGACGAAGATCGCGCCCATGATCAACGTGATGATGTACCAGCGGCGGAGTCCGTAGACGTCACCGCGCTCGGCGGCGAACACGCCGAACTGGCAGGTCAGCGAGGACAGCACGAGGATCACCGTGAACGGGATCGCGTACCCCACGTTGAGGTGGAACTCCTCGCCGTGCAACGGCGGCGGCCACTGACCGGAGGAGTTCTGCGCCTTGACGGTGAAGAACATCGCGAACAGTCCGGCGAAGAACATCAGCTCGCTGGACAGCCACACGATGGTGCCGACACTGACCATGTTCGGCCGGTTCAGCGAGTGGACCCGCTGACTGATGGTGGGAGCTGCCGTTGTCACGCGTCGCATTATGTCCTCTCGCACCGCCGCTCCGCCGGGTGGGTCCACGGCGAGCCGCCTGCGTAACCGATCACAGTGAATGCCCGGGAAGGTGAGAGCTACTCATGGGTTTGGTGAACCGCCTGCTCAACCTGGTCAAGAAGCACGAAACCCCCGGTCTGACGCCTGATGCGCCCGGTCTGGAGATCGTCGCCGAGGCCTTCGACCCGGTCGTCGCGGACTCCGCCGTCCTCGCCGGTTCACCCGCCTGGGTCAGCACGGCACCGGCCGTCCTGCGGCACCACCTGCTCCTGCCGCCGGACCGGCTCGCCGAGGCGGCGTCGATCCTCGCCCAGGACGGCTACGACCTGCGGGAACAGGGTGTCTCGGGCGACCTGGCCCGGGTGCTCGCGGTCCGCGTCCAGGTGCTCGACGCGCTGCACTGCGCCCAGGAACGGTCCCGGATGGCGGGCCTGGCGCAGCGGCTCGGCGGGGACGCGCTCGGCTGGGACGCGCTCCAGCCGGAGGCGCCCGCGTGATGTCGGTCTCGGCCGATACGATCGGCGTGGACGTGTGCTTAGCGAGACGGAGGCGTGCCTGATGGGCGAGTCGATGCGGGTCCTGGTGTTCAGCCACAAGGCGGAGGTGCGCGAGGCGATCGTGAACGCGGTCGGGCGCCGTCCGGCGGCGGACCTGGCGCGCGTGGACTACATCGAGGCGGACGGGATCGCCGACGTGCTGTCCGAGGTGGACGCGGGGAACGTCGACCTGGCGATCCTCGACGGCGAGGCGCAGCCGACCGGCGGCATCGGCCTCTGCCGGCAGCTGAAGAGCGAGATCGCCGACTGTCCCCCGATCGTGGTCGCCGTGCGGCGCCGGGACGACCGGTGGCTGGCGACGTGGTCGCAGGCGGACGCCGTGCTGGTGCACCCGCTGGACCCGTTGACCGCCGCGGAGACCGTCGCCGACGTGCTGCGCGCGCGACGGGTCCCCGTCGTGAACGGCTGAGCCCGGTGACCACCCCGGTCCCCCGCACCTGGCCGCCGTTGCTCAAGCAGCTCGTCGCGCGCGTCGACCTGTCCGAGGAGGACACGGCGTGGGCGATGGACCAGATCATGAGCGGCGCGGCGAGCGCGGCGCGGATCGCCGGGTTCGCGGTGGCTCTGCGCGCGAAGGGCGAGACGCCGTCGGAGATCGCGGGAATGGCCGCGACGATGCTGGCGCACGCCCGGCGGGTGGAGCTGGACCGCCCGGCCGTCGACATCGTCGGCACCGGCGGCGACGGCTCGAACTCGGTGAACATCTCGACGATGGCGACGATCGTCACGGCGGCGGCCGGCGCCCCGGTGGCCAAGCACGGCAACCGCAGCGCGTCGTCGAAGTCCGGCGCGGCGGACGTGCTGGAGGCGCTCGGCGTCACGATTTCGCTGCCCCCGGAGGAAGTCCAGCGCAGCCTCACCGAGGTCGGCGTGGGGTTCTTCCTGGCGTCGGCGTTCCACCCGGCCCTGCGCCACGCGGGCCCGGTCCGCGGCGAGCTCGGCATCCCGACGACGTTCAACCTGCTGGGGCCGCTGACGAACCCGGCCCAGCCGGGCAGCGCGCTGATCGGCTGCGCGTACGAGGACAAGACGCAGGTGCTGGCGGAGGTGTTCGCCCGCCGCGGGACCCGCGCGCTGATCGTGCGCGGCGACGACGGCCTGGACGAGATCACGACGACGACCACCTCGACGGTGTGGGTGGTGTCGGACGGAACGGTGACTTCACGGTCGCTGGACCCGGCCGCGCTGGGAGTGCCCCGCGCTTCCGCCGCGGACCTGCGCGGCGGGGATGCCGCGGCCAACGCCGAGGTGGTCCGCGAGCTGGTGGGCGGGAAGCCGGGGCCGGTGCGGGACGCGGTGCTGATCAACGCGGCCGCGGCTTTGGCGACGTTCAACGGGTTCTCGGGGTCCCTCGAGGACGACCTGCGCGAAGGGTTGGCGCGGGCCGCCGAGGCCATCGATTCCGGCGCTGCCGCGGCCCTCCTGGACCGCTGGATCGCCTTCACCTGACCGCCCCAATGTGGCCTTGGTTGCGTCCCACGCACCGAAGGCCGCCTTGGGTGCGTCAGACGCACCGAAGGCCACATTGGGGCGCTCTCAGCCGCGGAACGCCGTCCGGTACGAGGACGGGCTCGTCCCCCGCAACCGGGTGAACTGGTGCCGCAACGCGGCCGACGACGCATATCCGCACGCCGCCGCGATGTCCTCCACTGAAAGCCGCCCCTCCTCCAACAGCGCCTGGGCCCGGTCCAACCGCCGCTCCGTCAACCACCGATGCGGGGTAGTCCCCGTAGCCGCTGAGAAGCGGCGAAGGAACGTTCGTTCTCCCAGTCCGCTGCGCCGGGCCAGCTCGGCCACCGTGAACGGCTGGTCCAGCCGCCGCTCCACCCACTCGAGCGCCTCCGCCACCACCGAGTCGTCCGGGACCCGCGGGACCGGCGCCTGGACGAACTGCGCCTGCCCGCCGGCCCGGAACGGCGCCGCCACCATCCGGCGCGCCAGCGTCGTCGCCGCCGTCACGCCGCGCAGCCGCCGGACCAGGTGCAGGCACAGGTCCACCGCCGCGACCGTGCCCGCGCTCGTCAGCACCCCGCCGTCGTCCACGTACAGCGCCTGGGTGTCTACCGACGCCGTCGGGAAGCGTTCGCGGAACTCCGTCTCGTAGACCCAGTGGACCGTGCACCGGCGGCCGTCGAGCAGGCCCGCGTAACCCAGCGTGAACACGCCCGCGCAGAACCCCGCCACCCACGCGCCCCGCGCCGCCGCGTCGCGCAGGACGTCCAGCACCGGTGCCGGCGGTGGCGCCGTCCGGGGCGCGCACGTCGGCACGATCAGCAGGTCCGCCGCCGCCGCGAAGTCCAGGCCGTGGAGCCCGGACAGCCCGAAACCCGACCAGCTCGAGACCGGCGCCCCCGCGGGCGAGCAGACCCCGAACTCCCAGCCCTCGATGCCGTCAGCGCTGCGGTCGGTGCCGAAGACCTCGCACGCGACCCCCAGCTCGAACGGCGAAACGTGATCCGCCAGCACCACCGCGACCCGGTTGACGTCCATGCCGGCCAGCATGTCACAAGTTTTGCGGCCGTTGTCATCTCTGACACTGGTCGTCCGCGAGCAACCGGACGAACCTGAGCGCCATGACGAACTCCGAAACCCGCCCGCTGCTCCAGTGGTCCGCGGCGATGGCGATGTCCGGCACGATCGGCGCCGTCGTCCTCGAAAGCGGCGCGGCCGCGCCGGCAGTGGCTTTCGCCCGCTGCTTCGTCGGCGGGACGCTGCTGGTGCTCTGGTGCCTCGCCCGCGGCTGGCTGCCCGCTTGGCGGCCCTCGAAGCGCGACCTCGGGCTGGCCGTCCTCGGCGGGCTCTTCCTCGTCGGCAACTGGGTACTGCTGTTCGCGTCCTACGCGCTGTCGTCGATCTCGGTCAGCACGGTCGTCTACCACACCCAGCCGCTGATCCTGGTCGGCTTAGCGGCGGCGTTCCTCGGCGAGAAGGTCGCCAGGAGCCACCTGGTCCGCGCCGCGATCGCGTTCGGCGGCGTGACCTTGATCTCGCTGTCGGCCCACGGTGAGGACGGCAAGCCCGTGCAGCTCGCCGGGATCGGGCTGGCGCTCGGCGCGGCCCTGCTCTACGCCGGCGCGTCCTTCGTCGCGAAGCAGCTGAAGCACATCCGTCCGCACCTGCTCGCGGCCGTGCAGACGACGGTGGGCGCGGTCCTGCTGGCGCCCGTGCTGCTCGTCACGCCCCTGCCGACGGCCCCGCGCGAGCTGCTCTGGCTGGTGCTGCTGGGCACCGTCCACACCGCACTGATGTACGTGCTGATGTACGCGAGCATCGGCAAGCTGCCGACCACGACGGTCGCGCTGCTGTCCTACCTCTACCCGGTGGTCGCGGTGCTGGTGGACATCGCTTTTTACGGCCACCGCCCGACCTGGCCGGAGGCACTGGGGATGCTCGCAGTACTGGCCGCCGCGCTGAGTCCACAGCGCAGCGGCCAGTCAAAAGGCACGAAGGTCAGTCGTGCGACGGACCCGTGTGGTACTCGAACACCAGCCCGCCGATCGTGATCAGCAGCGCGACCAGCGCCATGACGAGCAGCCAGATGTGGAAGAACGCCAGGGCCAGCGCGGCGAGAGCCGCGGTGGCCGCCATGGCGATCGGCCAGTAGCTGCCCGGGCTGAAGAAGCCCAGCTCGCCGGCGCCGTCGCTGATCTCGGCGTCCTCGCGGTCTTCCGGACGCGGCTCGATGCGCCGGGAGACGAACTGCATGTAGCTGCCCGCGAGGAACGCGAGGCCCCCGGTCAGGACCAGCGAGACGATGCCCACCGGCTCGGGCTCGCCTCCGAAGCGGGGGTCCAGCACGGCCCACACCCAGTACACGGCCGCCATGAACACGGCGAAGATCGCCACGATGAAGAAGATGCGGGCTTCGACCTTCATGGGTCTTCCTACCTACTCCTGTAGTCGCGAGAGCGTCAGTTGGACGCGGAGCGCGCCGTGCGGTCGGTGTTGAACGGCTGGGTGGTCACCGCGTGCGGGGTGCACAGCTCGCCGCAGTTCATCTTCGTCAGCGCCTCGGACGCGGTGAACGTCTGGCCGGTGGCCGGGTTCACCTGCTTGCGCAGCGCGATGTACGCGTCGTACTTGTCCGGCGACAGCGCCCGGACCTCGAAGTTCATCACCGAGTGGTACGTGCCGCACAGCTCCGCGCAGCGGCCGACGAAGGAGCCTTCGCGGTCGATCTTGTTCTGGAAGGAGCTGTCCTGGTTGTTCTTGTCCGGGTTCGGGAAGACGTCCCGCTTGAAGTGGAACTCGGGCACCCAGAAGGAGTGGATGACGTCGGTCGAGAGCAGGTCGTACTGGATCGTCTTGCCGACCGGCAGCACCAGCAGCGGGATCTCGCCGGACGAGCCGACCGTGCTGACCTGGCCGCTGCCGTCGGCCTTGGCCGCGTTGGCGTCCTCGTACTTGAACTCCCAGTTCCACTGGAAGGCCACGACCTGGACCCTGACGTCCGGGTTCGGGATCTTGTCGAGGACCTTGTCCTCCGTGGTCGCGGTGAAGAAGAACAGCACGCAGACCATGATCGTCGGGACGACGACCGTGAAGATCTCCAGCGGGATGTTGTACTGGAACTGCCGGGGCAGCTCCTCCGGCTCGCCGTCGACCGTCTTCTTCTTGCGGTGGAACGTCGCGGTCCAGAAGATCAGCGCCCACACGATGGCCCCGACGACCAGCGCCGCGACGACGGTCCAGGTCCAGAGGGTGCGCATTTCGTTGGCCTGCTCGGTGACACCCACCGGCCAGCCGAAGCGCAGGATCTCGTCGCCGGAGCAGCCCGTCGCGGTCAGCGCGACCAGCACGGCCAGCGCGGCTACGCGCACGGTCCGCTTCCCCAGGGTGCGCTTGGGTTGTCCCACTGCGCCTCGCCCTTTCACCCAGAGCCTCCTACGACCGATCTTTGTGACAGGTGCGGAGCCTAGCCGAGTTGGCGCGCTCCGCTGACCAAGGGGTAACCCTCGACGCGCGTGTTACTCGCCACGGGCCGCCCGGCATACTGGGCACTTCCCCCAGCCCGGTGAAGAACTCCGAAGGTGTGTGAGTACCCGTGTGCGGCCTGCTTGGACTGATCTGCGCGACCGAGACCGGCGCGGCGAACGCGCGTGACGCCGTGGGCGCGGCCATGCGCTGCCAGCGCCACCGCGGCCCCGACGAGCAGGACACCTGGGCCGACGCCGAGGTCGTCTACGGCTTCAACCGGCTCGCCTTCATCGACGTCGAGCACTCCCACCAGCCGCTGGTCTGGGGGCCGCCGGAGGCGCCGGGCCGCTACACGATGAACTTCAACGGCGAGATCTACAACTACCTGGAGCTGCGGGCCGAGCTGGCCGGGCAGCACGGCGCGAAGTTCGAGACCGAGGGCGACGGCGAGGCCATCGTCGCCGGCTTCCACTACCTCGGCGCCGACTGGGTCAAGCGGCTGCGCGGCATGTTCGCCTTCATGATCTGGGACTCCCAGGAGAAGCGCGTCTTCGGCGCGCGCGACCCGTTCGGGATCAAGCCGCTCTTCTACTCGGCCGGCCCCGGCGGGGTGGCGTTCTCCAGCGAGAAGAAAAGCCTCCTGGAGCTGTCCGACACCCTCGGCGTCGCGCAGGAGCTGGACCGGAAGGCGCTGCAGCACTACCTGGTCCTGCAGTACGTGCCCGAGCCCGAGTCGCTGCACACCGCGATCCGCCGCGTCGAGTCCGGCACGTCGTTCGAGGTGGCGCCCGGCGGTGAGGTGAAGTTCACCCGCTACTTCCACCCGCAGTTCAACGCGAAGCCGGTGAACACGCAGGCCGAGGCGGAAGAGCTGCACCAGCGCATCGCCGATGTGATGCGCGACTCGGTCGGCAAGCACATGATCTCCGACCCCGACGTCACCGTCGGCGCGTTCCTCTCGGGCGGCATCGACTCCACGGCCACCGCCACGCTGGCCAAGGAGCACAACCCGAACCTGATCGCGTTCACCACCGGGTTCGAGCGCGAGGGCTACTCCGAGGTCGACGTCGCCGCCGAGTCGGCCGCCGCGATCGGCGTGAAGCACGTGGTCCGGACGGTGACGGCGGACGAGATGATGGAGGTCCTGCCGCTCATCGTCTGGTACCTCGACGACCCGGTGGCCGACCCGGCGCTGGTCCCGCTGTGGTTCATCGCCCGTGAGGCCCGCAAGCACGTCAAGGCGGTGCTGTCCGGCGAGGGCGCGGACGAGCTGTTCGGCGGCTACACGATCTACAACGAGCCGATTTCGCTGGCGCCGTTCGAGAAGATCCCGGGCGGCGTGCGGAAGCTGATCGGCAAGGTGTCGACGAAGATCCCGGAGGGCACCCGCGGCAAGGACCTGCTGCGCCGCGGCGCGCTGCCGCTGGAGGACCGCTACTACGGCAACGCCCGCAACTTCCGCGACGACCAGCTGCGCCACGTGCTGAAGACCTACCAGGAAGGCGTCGGCTTCAAGGACGTCACGGCGCCTTGGTACGACGTCTCGCGCGGCTGGGACCCGGTGGCCCGGATGCAGCACGTCGACCTCTACACGTGGCTGCGCGGCGACATCCTGGTCAAGGCCGACAAGGTGACCATGGCGAACTCGCTGGAGCTGCGGGTGCCGTTCCTCGACGCCGAGGTGTTCAAGGTCGCGGCGTCGATCCCGCTGGACCAGAAGCTGGCGCACGGCACGACGAAGTACGCGCTGCGCCAGGCCCTGGCGAAGATCATCCCGGCGCACGTGCTGAACCGCCGCAAGCTCGGCTTCCCGGTGCCGATCCGGCTGTGGCTGCGCAACGAGATGTACGACTGGGCCAAGGGCATCATCAACGACTCGAAGACCGAGGAGCTGCTGGACAAGAAGGCGATCCTGGGGCTGCTGGAGGAGCACAAGGCGGGCCAGCTGGACCGCAGCCGCCAGCTGTGGGCGTTGCTGGTGTTCATGCTGTGGCACGGCATCTTCGTCGAGCACCGGATCAAGCCCGAGATCCCGGAGCCGGTGTACCCGGTCAAGCTCTGAGGTCTGCCGCGGCCGGTCGTGAGTGAGAAACAGTGTTCTAACCCTGTTTCTCACTCAGGACCGCGTACGTCAGGCCGGCAGGACCGCCGAGATCTCCTCCGCCGCGTCCGGGCCGAAGGCGTCGCCGATGCGGGCCAGCGCGTCCGCGCGGTCGAACAGCCACTCCTGGGTGCCCACCGTCTCCAGGACCAGCACCGCGATCAGCGAACCGAGCTGGGCCGCGCGCTCGACGTTCAAGCCGCCGTCGAGGCCCGCCAGGAAGCCCGCGCGGAAGCCGTCGCCGACGCCCGTCGGGTCGGCCTTCGCGCGCTCGGGGACCGCGCCGATCTGCAGGGCGACGAAGTCCTTGCCGACGATCTCGACGCCCTTCTCCCCCAGCGTCGTGATCCGCAGGCCGACCTGGTCGAGCACGTCGGCCTCGGTCCAGCCGGTCTTCTGGAGCAGCAGCTCCCACTCGTAGTCGTTGCTGAACAGGTACTTCGCGCCGGCGACGAAGGCGCGCGCCTGCTCGCCGGTCATGCGGGCCAGCTGCTGCGACGGGTCGACGGCGAACTCGTACCCGCGCTGGCGGCACTCCGCGGCGTGGCGGACCATGCCCTCCGGGTCGTCCGGGCTGATCAGGACCAGGCTGAGCGCGCCGGCGCGCTCGGCGATCGGCTGCAGCTCGATGTTGCGGGACTCGGCCATCGCGCCGGCGTAGAACGTCGCGATCTGGCAGAGGTCCTCGTCGGTCGTGCAGACGAACCGCGCGGTGTGCGCGACCTCCGAGACGTGCACGCCGGACGTGTCGACGCCGTGCCGCTCCAGCCAGGACCGGTAATCCGCGAAGTCGGCGCCCACGGCGCCCACGAGCACCGGCTGCACGCCGAGCACCCCGAGACCGAAGGCGATGTTCGCGCCGATGCCGCCGCGCCGGACCACGAGGTCGTCGGCGAGGAAGCTCAGCGAGACCCGGTGCAGCTGCTCGGCGACCAGCTGCTCCGCGAACCTGCCCGGGAAATGCATGAGGTGGTCGGTCGCGATACTGCCGGACACGGCGATCCTGGCTTTGGCTGCCACGGGCTGCTCCTTATGTGGTCGACCTCACGGCAAAAGGCGCGAAGTTACCCCCGGGTCATGACCCGTCCGGGTAGTTCGCGCACGCCCAGCCGACACTACCGGCTGGTACTCCTTCTCCAGTCGAGAGCGGATCAATAGCGTTACGAACGTGAACGCCGTCACCGAACCCGAGACCCTGTCCGAGCTGATCGCCGACTGCGCGCTGATCCCCGCGACGCTGCAGGCGGAGGACCTCCCGCTGCCCCGCGTCACGGCCAAGCCGTGGCAGGTCGACGAGGCGTGCCACGCCCAGGTCGCGGAGCTCGACGCCTACGTGTGAGTCCGCAGGGACGAAGAAGGCCCCGCTCTCCGAACGGAGGCGGGGCCTTCTCCCGTGCTGACCGAGACTCAGTGGAACGAGTCGCCGCAGGCGCAGGAGCCGGTGGCGTTCGGGTTGTCGATCGTGAAGCCCTGCTTCTCGATCGTGTCCACGAAGTCGATGACGGCTTCCGACACGTACGGCGCGCTCATCCGGTCGACGGCGACCTTGAGGCCGTCGAAGTCGCGGAACAGGTCGCCGTCGAGCGAGCGCTCGTCGAAGAACAACTGGTAGCGCAGGCCCGCGCAGCCACCGGGCTGGACGGCGATGCGCAGGTGCATGTCGTCGCGGCCCTCCTGCTCGAGCAGGGCCTTCGCCTTGGAAGCCGCGGCGTCGGTCAGCGTGACGCCATGGGTCTCTTCGGCGGTCTCGGCCTGCGTCGCGCCGGCGTGCTCAGCGGTCGTCATGGCACTCCCTCTAAGTTCGAACTCACTGCGGATACTCCTCGTGCTGACGTCTTCAACACCCGGAGCGCCCGTTCTGTTCCCCCACCATGGTCGCACATCGATCGACCTGGTGAACGGCGGCGTGACGCCTGCAATACCCTGGTGAGGTGAGGTTCCTGCGCCGAAGCACCACAGACACCGCCGCCGACGAGCCGGAGGCGACGGAAGCCGTCGACGTCAGCGGCAAGTCGTTCACCCCCGGTAAGGGCAAGGCTACGCCGAAGCGCCGTGACGCGGAGGCGAAGCGGCGCGGCCCGGTGGCGCCGCCGCCCACCACCATGCGCGAAGCGATGAAGCGCAACAAGGAACTGCGCAAGGCGAACCCGCAGACCAAGGAAGACCGCCGCGCGGCCGCGAAGGCCCGCCGCGAGGCGATGATGCGGGGCGACGACAAGGCCCTGCTGCCGCGCGACCGCGGCCCGGTCAAGGCGTACGTCCGCGACCTGGTCGACAGCCGGCGCAACCTGCTCGGCCTGTTCATGCCGCTGGCGATCCTGGTGTTCCTGGCCCTGCTGGTGCCGCTCCCCCGGGTGCAGTCGTACATCACGCTGCTGTGCACGGCGATGCTGCTGGTGATGGCGATCGAGGGCTTCGTGAACGGCCGCAAGATCGCGAAGCTGGCGCGGGAGAAGTTCCCGAAGGAAGCGGTGAACGGCCGGTCGATCGGCTGGTACGCGTTCGTGCGGGCGTCCCAGATCCGGCGGCTGCGGGTGCCGAAGCCGCGGCTGAAGCCGGGCGAACCGATCCCGAACTGAGCGGTTTTCGAGAAGCCGGACCTCTCCGGCGCCGCTCGAACGTCATGAACGACCCTTTCACCTCGTCCGACGACAGGAAAGAGTCGTTCATGACACCCGCCGGGAGCCCAAGCGAGGCTGGAGTCACTCCAGGATCGTTAGCAAAGCAAACGATTACCGCCTAGGCTGGCACCCATGGAGTTTCGTCGTCTCGGCCGCAGCGGCCTCAACGTCAGTGAGATCTCGTACGGGAACTGGCTCACCCACGGTTCCCAGGTCGAGGAGGACCAGGCCCACGCCTGCATCAAGGCCGCCCTCGACGCCGGCATCACCACCTTCGACACCGCCGACGCCTACGCGAACACCGCCGCCGAGTCCGTGCTCGGGCGCGGGCTCAAGGGTCAGCGGCGGGAAAGCCTGGAGATCTTCACCAAGGTCTTCTGGCCCACCGGCCCCAAGGGTCCCAACGACAAGGGCCTGTCCCGCAAGCACATCATGGAGTCGGCCCACGCCTCCCTCGAGCGGCTCGGCACCGACTACCTCGACCTCTACCAGGCGCACCGCTTCGACCGGACCGTTCCGCTCGAAGAGACCATGCTCGCCTTCGCCGACCTCGTCCGGCAGGGCAAGGTCCTCTACGTCGGCGTCTCCGAGTGGACCGCCGAGCAGATCAGCCGCGGTGCCGCCCTCGCGCGGGAGCTGAAGATCCCCTTCGTCTCCAACCAGCCGCAGTACAACATGCTCTGGCGCGTCATCGAGGACCAGGTCATCCCCGCTTCCGAGCGCGAAGGCCTGAGCCAGATCGTCTGGTCGCCGATCGCGCAGGGCGTCCTCACCGGCAAGTACAAGCCCGGCGCCGACTACCCCGCCGGCTCGCGGGCCACCGACGAGAAGGGCGGCGCCAACATGGTCGCCCGCTTCCTCGACGAGGACGTCCTCAAGCGCGTCGCCGAGCTGGAGCCCCTGGCGAAGCAGGCCGACCTGTCGCTGGCGCAGCTGGCCGTCGCGTGGGTGCTGCAGAACCCGAACGTCGCTTCGGCGATCATCGGGGCTTCGCGCCCGGAGCAGGTGCAGGAGAACGTCAAGGCCGCCGGCCAGAAGCTCGACGCCGACCTGCTCAAGGCCATCGACGACGTCCTCGGTGACGTCGTCGAGCGCGACGCCACTCTCACCAAGAGCCCCTAGTCCTGGTTGATCCGGCCCTGGAACGGCACCCCGAGGTCGAACGCGTCTTCGGGGGCCATCCGCGGCTGCAGCCCGAACCCGCGCAGGAGGCGGCTGGCACCGGCCAGCCGGTCGCCTCCGCGCCCGGGCACCCGCTCGGGGGCGAGCCCGCGCTCGGTCAGCAGCGTCTCGACGTCGTCGATCAGCCGGTACGGGTCACAGTCACCCACGGACCCAGGTCTTCCCGGTGATCCGTTCGTACACCTCGGTGTAGCGCTGCCGCGTCTGCTCGACGATCTCCGCCGGGATCTCCGGCCCGGGTGGTGTCTTGTCCCACCCGGTCGTCAGCGACCAGTCGCGCACGAACTGCTTGTCGAACGCGTGCTGCGGACGGCCCGGCTCCCACTCGTCGGCGGGCCAGAACCGCGACGAGTCCGACGTCAGGACCTCGTCGCCGAGGGTCAGCGTGCCGTCGGCGTCGAACCCGAACTCCAGCTTCGTGTCCGCGATGATCACGCCCTGGGCGGCGGCGTGTTCGGCGCCCTTCGTGTAGATCTCCAGCGTCAGCTCGCGAAGCCGCTTCGCGGTGTCTTCGCCGATCTCGTTCAGGACCTCGTCGAAGGTCATGAACTCGTCGTGCCCGGTGTCGGAGATCTTCGTCGTCGGCGTGAAGATCGGCTCGGGGAGCTTGTCGCCCTCGACCAGGCCCGGCGGCAGCGCGACACCGGAGATCTTGCCGTCGCGCTGGTACTCGCGCAGCCCCAGCCCGGCGAGGTGGCCGCGCGCGATGCACTCAACCTGGACCATCTTCAGCGGCTTGCAGCGCATCGCGCGGCCGGCGAACTCTTCCGGGACGTCGGTCGTCGACACGACGTGGTTCGGGACCACGCCGGACATCCGGTCGAACCACCACGCGGAAAGCTGGTTGAGCAGCGCGCCCTTGTCCGGGATCGGCGTCGGCAGCGACACGTCGTAGACCGAGACGCGGTCGGACGCGACGAGCAGGATGTCCCCGCCGTCGAGCTCGTACAGGTCACGGACCTTGCCCGCGTGGATGTGCTTCATTCGCCGTCCTCAGTCGTGTACTCGTAGAAAACCCAGTGGTCGGGCAAGGCGGCGGACTCACCGTACTCGACGACCGTCCCGTCGGCCGCCAGGAAGGTGCTCCGGCCCAGCAGCACCGGCGACCCGGCGGACAGCCCCAGCTCGGCCGCCTCCTCCTCGCTCGCGCGGCCCGCCGCGTGCCGTTCCTGCGTCGTCGCGATCTTCGTGCCGAGCCGCGCGGCCGCGTGGGCCGCGGTGCCCTCGACGATCCGCTCGGGCACCAGCAGCGCCGGCGCCTTGGCCGACAGCGCGCCGTCGAACCACGACGTCGACGTCGACAGCGGCCGAGAGTCCGGCCCGTAGGTGGTGCGCCGCCGGCGAATCGCCGGCGCACCCTCTTCCAGGCCCAGCGCGGCCGCGGCGCGTTCGGCGGCCTGCTCGAGGCCGGCCGAGCGGATCACGGCGTAGTGGCCGGGTGGGTAGATCCGGCCCGTCCGCCCCGAAGCGGCGCTGCGGTCGCGGGCCGTGCGGTGCAGGCCGCCGCGGTCGACGACCGTGCCGACCCCGCGCACCGGGCGCACGAGCCCCTGTGAGCGGAGCGTGGCCAGGACCTTGGTGGCGGTCGCCATGGCGACGGCCCAGGTACGCGCGATCTCGCGGGCGGACGGCACCGAGTCGCCCTCCTGGAGCCGGCCGGACAGGATGTCGTCACGGATCCGGCCCGCGATCTGCAGGTACGGCGGCTCAGGACGGTCGAGGGTGGGCAAGGCGGCTCCTCACGCCGGATATCACGCACAAGTGTTCTAGCACGCCGGGGTGTCTCCCACAAAGCCCTGTTCAGAACCACCCACGTGTACTAGTACACGTGCTGGACTGCGCTCTAGTACGGGAGTTACCCTCGAAAGTGTGTCCCCGCCCACAGCACACAGCGGCTCCAGCGGCCCGGGCCTCGAGCAACTCCTCGAGGAGCTCCGGCGCCGCAAGTGGGTCCTGCACCTGTTCGGCGGCCGCGAGGCCCCGGAGCTCTACGCCGCCGTGCACACGTGGCCGACCTGCGCGGACGTCATCGTCCTCCGGGACGAGCACCGCGCCACGGCCTACCGCGTGCCGATGTTCCCGGGCACCGACGTGTTCAGCCCGCGGGTGGTCACGTGGCAGTACCACGCCACCCCGGTCTGGACGCTGCGAGCGGTGCTCACCCTCGCGGAGCCCGGCACCCCGGGCGCGCCGCTGCAGGCGCTGCGGCCACAGCCGGAGTGCCACATCCCGCCGGAGCTGCGCCACGACGTGACGATCCGGCCGACGAGCACCACCCGCGCGGAAGGGGACGACGGTGGCGGACCGCCCGCGTGCGCCTAACGGGAGAGCAACCGCTCGGCGACCACGAGGTCGTGCGGATAAGTGATCTTGAGGTTCTCGGGAGCCCCCGGGACCCAGCGGATCGGCAGGGAGGAGAACCGCTCCATGCAGGACGAAGTGTCCGTCCCGAGAAAGCCTTCACGCTCGGCCTGTTCGTAGGCCTCGAGCAGCGGTCCGGCCCGGAAGCCCTGAGGCGTCTGGACGCGGATCGCGCCGGGCACCTGGGCGACCAGGTGCCCGGCATCCACCTCGACGACGTCGTCCGCGGCCAGGCCCGGCACAGCCCCCCCGTCCTCGCGTGTCCGGGCCAGCACCGCACCGACCAGTTCGGGGTGGACCAGCGGCCGGGCCGCGTCGTGCAGCAGCACGGCGTCGACCCGGCCGCCTCTTATGCTCGGGGCGAGGTGGCGCAGCGCGTTGAGCTCGGACGCCTGGCGCGTGTCCCCGCCGTGCACGATCTCGACGTCCCCGTCGACGACCTCTTCGGCGAGTTCGCGGTCCTGCGGCCGGATGACCAGCACGAGCACGCCGATGCCCGGGACGCGCTTGAAGGCGTCCAGCGACCAGGCGACCACCCGCCGGCCGGCCAGGGGCAGGTAGACCTTGTTCAGCTTCGCGCCGACGCGGGTGCCCGCGCCGCTGGCCAGCACCACCGCGGCCGCCGTCGTCTCCACGAGCCGCGAGACTACCGGCCGCGCGGTCCCGGTAGGTTGGCGACAGCGTTGCCGTGGACGTTGCCGTGGACGAGAAAGGGCCTGGTGTGGAGCCGGAAAACAGCGAGTTCCCCGAGATCACCCCGCCCGACGACCACGCCCGGTCGGCCGCGATCGCCCTGCACGACAAGCTGGTCAAGCCGGCCGGGTCGCTCGGCAGGCTCGAGGAGCTGGGCGTCTGGATCGCCGCCTGCCAGGGCCAGTCGCCGCCGCGGCCGTTCACCCGGCCGCGCGTCATCGTGTTCGCCGGCGACCACGGCATCGCCGCGAAGGGCGTCTCGGCTTATCCCGCCGAGGTCACCTCGCAGCTGCTGGGCACGATGCTGACCGGCGGCGCCGCGATCAACGTCCTGGCCGCCGCCGCGGGCGCGAGCGTCCGCGTGGTCGACATGGCCGTGGACACCGAAGCTCCCGCGACCCGCTCGATCGGCGAGTACAAGGTCCGCCGCGGCTCCGGATCCATCGACGTCGAAGACGCCCTCACCGACGCCGAAGTGCACCAGGCGATCCGCGCCGGGGTCGCGATCGCCGACGCGGAGGTCGACGGCGGCGCGGACCTGCTCATCCCGGGCGACCTCGGGATCGGCAACAGCACACCGGCGTCGGTCCTGGTGGCGGCGCTGACCGGCACCGAGCCGGTCGCGGTGGTCGGCCGCGGCTCCGGCATCGACGACGACGCGTGGATGCGCAAGGCCACCGCCGTGCGTGACGCGCTGCGCCGGGCCCGCGCGGTCCTGGCCGACCCGATCGCCCTGCTGCGCACCACGGCGGGCGCGGACATCGCGGCGATGGCCGGGTTCCTGGCCCAGGCCGCCGTCCGCCGGACGCCGGTGGTGCTGGACGGGCTCGTCGCGTGCGCCGCGGCCCTCGTCGCCGAAGACCTCGCGCCGGGGGCGCGCCGCTGGTGGGTGGCCGGGCAGCGGACCGCCGAACCCGCCCACTCGCTCGCGCTGGAGCACCTCGACCTCGGCCCGCTGCTGGAGCTGGACGTCCGCCTCGGCGAAGGCACCGGCGCCGTGACGGCGTTGCCGCTGCTGATGATGGCCGCCCGCGTCCTCGCCGAAACCGCGACGCACGAGCAGGCCGGCGTCTCCGGCCCGCTCATCCCCGCCACCGCCACCTGACCTGGGCTCAGCCGAGCGGGACCATCCAGTGGTCGGTGTCGGGGCGGGTGCCTTCCTGGATGCCGGTCAGCTCTTCGCGCAGCTTCATCGTCAAGGTGCCCGGCTGCCCGTCGGCGATCGTGAACTCGCCGCCCGCGTGCTTGACGTGCCCGACCGGGGTGATCACCGCCGCCGTGCCGCAGGCGAACGTCTCGGTCAGCTCGCCCGAGGCCGCCGCCTTCTCCCACTCGTCGGTGGAGATGCGGCGCTCTTCGATCTTGTAGCCGAGCCGCTGCGCCAGCTGCAGCAGCGACTTGCGGGTGACGCCGGGCAGCAGCGAGCCGGTCAGCTCCGGCGTCACGACCCGGGCGTTCTCGCCGGTGCCGAAGACGAAGAACAGGTTCATGCCGCCCATCTCCTCGACCCAGCGCCGCTCCACCGCGTCGAGCCAGACGACCTGGTCGCAGCCCTTCTCCACGGCCTGCGCCTGCGCGACGAACGACGCCGCGTAGTTGCCGGCGCACTTCGCCGCCCCGGTCCCGCCGGGCGCCGCGCGCACGTACTCCGTCGACAGCCAGACGCTCACCGGCTTCACGCCGCCGGAGAAGTACGAGCCGGCCGGCGACGCGATGACCGTGTAGACGTAGTCGTCCGCCGGGCTGTTGACGCCGAGCCCGGTGGACGTCGAGATCATGAACGGCCGCAGGTAGAGCGAATCACCCGGCCGGGTGGGCACCCACCGGTCGTCGACGGCGACGAGCTCCCGCAGCGACTCGACGAAGACCTCTTCGGGCAGCTGCGGCATGGCGAGCCGCTCGGCCGACTGCCGGAACCGCGCCGCGTTGGCGTCGGGGCGGAACGACGCGATCGAACCGTCCGGCTGGCGGTAGGCCTTGAGACCCTCGAAGATGGCCTGGCCGTAGTGCAGCACCGACGTCGCCGGGTCGAGCGTGAACGGGGCGTAGGGGCCGACCTGGGCGTCGTGCCAGCCCTCGGCCTTCGACCACTTGACGGTCACCATGTGGTCGGTGAAGTGGAGCCCGAACCCGGGCTTCTCGAGTACCTCCGCGACACGGTCCGCGCTCGCAGGACTCGGGTGCGGGACATGGGCGAACTGCGTCGAGGTGGTCATGGCTACACGATACCGTTTGGTCGGAGGCGCGTTAGTCGGATGTCCCACTGTTCCGGCGTTCCCCCGACCTCCCCGCGTTCCCGCCGGGAAGACCCTAGGATGACACCGTGACCTACCACTCCACGGAGCCGGTGCCCCGGCCCAAGACCGGCGGGACCGACGTCAAGACGTTCGTCACCGCGGTGCTGCTGACCTTCGGCGTCGGCCTGCTCGGCATGGTCGGCTGGGCCGTGCTCAGCAGCGGCTTCGGCGGCTTCCTCGGCCTCGTCGCGGGCGTCTTCGGCGTCGTGTGGTGGCGGAGCATCCACGGCAAGACGGTGTTCCCGAAGGTGATCCCGACGAAGTCGGTCGTCATCCTCGCCGTCGTCAACGCGGTGCTGGCGCTGATCCTTCTCCTGACCGCGGGCTGAGCTCCTCGAGCAGTCCCGGCGGCAGTTCGGGCGCCGGCCAGCCCGGGTCCGGGCGGAAGTCGGTGTCCGTCCCGTCGAACGGGTAGGCGCCGCGCTCGGCCAGCGCGCCGATCCGCTCGCCCTCCGCGCGCAGCCGGTCCAGCTGCTCGTGCGTCAGGCGGCCGGCGTCGATCGCGACCTCGGCCTCGTCTTCGTCGTCCCAGCGCCAGGTGCCGTCCCGCTCGACGACGACGTCGAGCACGCCGTCGATGCGGTCCACCCCGGCCGGGGTCCGGCCGAGCGGGACCTCGAGGTTGACGTACCAGTTCGTGAAGCGGCCGGCGGCGTCGAAGAACCACCACACCGATGACCACTCGTCGTCGGCGATGCGCCGCAGCGTGGACGTGCGGTGCCAGAGGTCCGGCACCGGCACGCGCGGGATGCGGAACCGCTGCGCCAGCGGCGCGTCCGCCATGTGCCGGCCGTCCACCAGCCGGCTGCCGACGATCGGGGTGCCGGCCGGCAGCCAGGCGAGCAGGACGCGGCCGTCGTCGGCGAGCACGCGCAGCGGGTGGACCTGGCCGATCGAGCCGTCGGGGCGGTGGAACCGCTCGACCACGGTCTCCCCCGGCCGCCAGCGTCGATCACTCACGCGACTCACTGTACCGGCGGGCGCGCACGCCCAGTAGCAGCTCGATCACGGTGACCAGCCCGGCGACGACGAGCACGGGCAGCGCCGGCAGGAAGTACGCGGCCACCGCGGCGACGGCGATCCCCGCGAGCCCCGGCACCCCGGCCCGCTCCCGGACCTCGGCGCCGGCGGTCAGCGCCGGCACCACGGTCGCGACCACGGCGACGACGGTGAGCAGCGACTGCAACGAGTCCGCGTCGGCGGCGGAAAGCAGGTCGCGCAGGGACGTCAGGGACAGCCCGAGCCGGACGGAACCCAGCTGGTACAGCGCGGCGAAGGCGGCCAGCACGGCGACCGCGCCGAGCAGCAGCACGCGCCGGCCCGCGCCCTCGCGGCCACCCGGGCGGAGGAACGGCAGGAAGACCACCGCGGCGACGAGCACGCCCGCGAAGTCCGGGGTTTCGAGCCCGCCCCCGGCCGTCGACACGGGTGGCACGGCCACGCACACCACGACCAGGACGAGCCCGGCCACGAGCAGCAGCCCACCGGCGATCCGTACGACGATCGTCGGGATCTTCAGCCCGGCGAACCCGGCGCCGGTCACCACCACGGCGAACGCGGCGGCCGCCAGTTCACGGTGCGCGGGGAAGACGTAGGCGCCGAACGCGATCGCGTAGACCGTCACCTCGGCCAAGCGCGCCACGGCCACCACGACCCGGCCGACCAGGGCGTCCCCCGGTTCCGGGACCCGGGCCGGCACACCCGCCGCGATCGCCGCCAGCACCACTCCGGCGAGCAGCCACCAGCCCGCGCCCGCCGCTCCGGCCGCCAGCGCCACCAGCAGCCCACCGCCCAGCCGCACGCGGCCCTCCCTCTCCCGCCGTTCACCCGTGGTCCGGTCGTCATTAGCATGGCTCACGATCCCGACCGGGCCGGCGCCCGGTACCACCGTGAACGCGCGAGGAGCCAGAAGTGACCGTGCCTAAGCTCGCCCTGTCCGACAACACCGGGGAGGCACTGGCCAAGACGCGCGCCGACGTGATCGTCATCGGCACCCTGGCCGGCGAGGACGGCCCGCTGCTCGCCGCGGGCGCCGCCGCCGTGGACGCCGCCTTCGACGGCCGTCTCGCCGGGCTGCTCGCCACCCTCGGTGCCAGTGGCAAGGCCGAAGAGGTCGTCAAGATCCCGACGCTGGGCAAGCTCCCGGCGGGTGTCGTCTTGGCCGTCGGCCTGGGCAAGGAGGGCGACGCCGTCACCGCCGAGCAGGTCCGCCGCGCCGCCGGGGCCGCCGGTCGCGCGCTGGCCGGCACCGACCGCGCCTTCGTGACGCTGTCGGAGCTCGACCTGCAGGCCGCCGTCGAGGGCACGATCCTCGGCTCCTACGTCTTCACCGCCTACCGCTCCGAGAAGGGTGACGCGCCGGTCGCGAAGGTCGACTTCGCGAGCCCGGCCACCGGCACCTCCCGCGAGCACAAGGCGACGCTGAAGGCCGCGACCAGCATCGCCGAGGCCGTCCTCACCGCCCGCGACCTGATCAACACCCCGCCGAACGACCTCTACCCGGCCTCCTTCGCCGACCGCGCGAAGAAGCTCGCCGAGGACAACGGCCTCGAGTTCGAGGTCCTCGACGAGAAGGCCCTCAAGCGCAAGGGCTTCGGCGGCATCCTCGGCGTCGGCGGCGGCTCCGCGCGCCAGCCGCGGCTGCTGCGCCTGGCCTACAAGCCGGCCAAGGCCGCCAAGAAGGTCGCGCTGGTCGGCAAGGGCATCACGTTCGACTCCGGCGGCATCTCCCTCAAGCCCGCCGCGAACATGGACCACATGACCTCGGACATGTCCGGCGCGGCCGGCGTGCTCGCGTCGGTGGTGCTGGCGGCGAAGCTGAAGTACCCCCTCGAGGTCGTCGCGCACATCCCGCTGGCGGAGAACCTGCCGTCGGGGACGTCGTACCGCCCGGGTGACGTGCTGACCATGTACGGCGGCAAGACCGTCGAGGTCCTCAACACCGACGCCGAGGGCCGGCTCGTCCTGGTCGACGCGATGGTGCGCGCGGCCGAGGAGAACCCGGACTACCTGATCGAGACCTCGACGCTGACCGGCGCCCAGGTCGTCGCGCTCGGCAACCGCACCGCCGGCGTGATGGGCTCGGACGACTTCCGCGACCGCGTCGCCGGGGTCATGCGGGCCACCGGCGAGAACGGCTGGGCGATGCCGCTGCCGGAGGAGCTGCGCGCCGACCTCGACTCGCGCCTGGCCGACCTGGCCAACGTGACGGGCCACCGCTGGGGCGGCATGCTCGCGGCCGGGATCTTCCTGCGCGAGTTCGTCGCCGACGGCCTCGACTGGGTCCACATCGACATCGCGGGCCCGTCGTTCAACACGGGTGCGCCGTGGGGCTACACCGGCAAGGGCGGCACGGGCGTCCCGGTCCGGACGATCGCCGCGGTGCTGGCGGACATCGCCGCCAACGGCTGACCCGCCGGTTCTCAAGCGCCCCAAGGCGGCCTTGGTTGCGTCTCACGCACCGAAGGCCGCCTTGGTTGCGTCTCACGCACCGAAGGCCACATTGGGGCGCTCGGGGCCGGTGATCGAATTGCCGCTTTCGGTGGGATCCGCGACACCGTACCGTGACCGGGTGACCACCGGGCCGGTCGAAGAGGACACTCCCGCCGCGATCGCCGCCGAGCACGACGAGGAACGGCCGGCGCGCACCCTCTCCCGCGTTCCCGACCGCGTCGTCTACTTCGTCGCCCTCGCCGTCGCGATCCTGGTGCTCAAGCAGGTCTTCTTCCCCTTCGCCAAGGGCAACCAGTTCTACCTGGTGCTCTTCCTCGGCGTGACGCTCCCGCTGGTCTTCCTCTGCTACCGCCCGCGGCTGCGCGGCCGCGACGACCCCGGCTGGGCGGACTGGGCACTCGCCGCCGTCGCCCTGGCCGTCGGTCTCTACCCCGTCCTCATCGGCTACGACGACTTCCTGAACCGCCAGGGCATCCTGTCCCCGCTGGACATCGTCGCCGGCGCGCTGCTGCTGGTGCTGATCCTCGAAGCCACCCGCCGCACCACCGGGCTGGTGCTGCCGATCGTCTGCCTGCTGTTCCTCGCCTACGCCTACTACGGCGGCTTGCTCCCGCAGAACTGGGGCATCGCGCACGCCGGGATCGACTTCAGCCAGATCGTCAACGCGCTCTACAACGACGCGAGCGGCTTCTACGGCACCCCGCTCGACGTCGCGGCGAGCTACATCGTGCTGTTCACCCTCTACGGCGCCGTGCTCAACGCCTCCGGCGCCGGCCGGTTCTTCGTGGACATCTCCTTCGCCGCCTTCCGGCGGTCCCGGACGGCGCCGGGCCGGACCACCGTCCTGTCGGGCTTCCTGCTCGGCACCGTCTCCGGTTCGGGCACCGCGACGGCGGTCAGCCTCGGCTCGATCACCTGGCCGATCCTCAAGAAAGCCGGGTACCCCAGGGAAAACGCGGGCGGGCTGCTCGCCGCGGCCGGCATCGGCGCGATCCTCTCGCCGCCGACGCTGGGCGCCGCCGCGTTCATCATCGCCGAGTACCTGCAGACGTCGTACCTGACCGTGCTGATCTGGGCGACCGTCCCGACGCTGCTCTACTACCTCGGCATCGTCTTCGCGATGGAGGCCGACGCGCGGCGCTTCGAGGCCGAGCCGGTCGACGTCCCGCACGGCGATCCGTGGCGGCTCCTGCGCCAAGGTGGCTACCACTTCCTGTCGCTGGCCATCATCGTCGTGTTCCTGGCCCTGGACATCCCGCCGTTCGCCGCGGTGGTCTACGCCACCGGCGTCGCCGCGCTCTTCGCGCTGATCGCCCGCCGCCACGACGTCAGGGGCTGGGCGAAGGACATGGTCGACGCGCTTTCGGCCGGCGTGCGCGGGGCGCTGCCGGTGATCGCGGTGTGCGCGGCGGCCGGCGTGATCACCTCGACCATCACCAAGACCGGGCTCGGGCTCGAACTCGCCGACGCGCTGGTGGAACTGGCCGGCGCCGTCACCGACAACGGCACGGTGATCCTGATCCTGACCGTGCTGCTCTCGGCGATCGCGGTCGGCGTGCTCGG
Source organism: Amycolatopsis sp. cmx-4-37 (assembly GCA_049998055.1). Lineage (GTDB taxonomy): Bacteria > Actinomycetota > Actinomycetes > Mycobacteriales > Pseudonocardiaceae > Amycolatopsis. The sequence goes on from JAEBEK010000030.1 coordinate 84,122, forward strand.
GCTCGCGGTGCCGGTCACCGCGAGCTTCATCATCGCGTGGGTGGTGATCGGCCCGGCCCTGGAGACGCTCGGGGTGGCCGACGCCGAGCGCGCGATGTTCATCTTCTACTACGCCGTGCTTTCCGAGGTCACGCCGCCGACCGCGCTCGCCGCGGTCGCGTCGGCGGCCATCACCGGCGGGTCGGTGCTCGGCACCATGTGGCAGTGCTGGAAGTACACGCTTCCCGCGTTCCTGGTGCCGATCGCCTTCGTGCTCACCGACAACGGCGCCGCGCTGCTGATGCAGTCCGACGTGCTCACCGTGCTGTGGGTGGCGGCGGTGTCCGCGGTGGCCGTCGCCGCGCTCGCGGTGGTGACCGGCGGCCGGCTGTTCGGGCCGGTCAGCGTGGGCGTGCGGCTGCTGTTCGTCCCCGCCGCCCTCTGCCTGCTCTACCTGGAGCCGGTGCCGATCGCGGTCGGCGCCGCGTTCGGTGTCGTCGCCGTGCTCGCCCACGCCGTGATCAAGAGGAGGACAGCATGAAACGCGCACTGGCCGCTGCCGCGGTACTCGCTCTGGCCGTCACGGGCTGCGGCGGGAAACAGCAGACCGACTCACCCGCCGCCGGCGGGACCCAGTCCTGCGAAGCCGGCGAAGGCCGGATCACCATCGCCACCGGCAACAGCGGCGGCGTCTACTACGTGCTCGGCGGCGGACTGGCCCAGCTGATCAGCAACAGCACCAAGCTGCGCGCGACGGCCGCGGAGACCGGCGCGTCGGTGCAGAACATCCAGCAGCTGGTGGCGGGCAACTACGACGTCGCGTTCTCACTGGCGGACACCGCGGCGGACGCGGTGCGCGGCAAGGGCTCCTTCGACGGCAAGCCGCAGAAGATCCAGGCACTGTCGCGGATCTACCCGAACTCGACGCAGGTGCTGGTGCGCACGGACTCGGGCATCAACAGCGTCGCGGACATGAAGGGCAAGCGGATCTCGACGGGCTCGCCGAAGTCCGGCACCGAGGTGATCGCGAACCGCCTCCTGCAGGCCGCGGGCCTCAAGCCGGACACCGACGTCCAGGCGCAGCGGCTCGACCTGGCCAAGACCGCCGACGGCATGAAGTCGGGGACGCTCGACGGGCTCGTCTGGTCCGGCGGGCTGCCGACCGCGCAGATCACCGACATCACGACGGCGTTGAAGGACAAGGTGAAGTTCCTCGACATCACGCCGTTGCTGCCGAAGCTCAAGCAGGTCAACGACGTCTACGACCAGGCCGTCATCCCGGCGGCGACGTACGCCCAGCCCTCGGACGTGCCGACGGTCGTGGTGCCCAACCTGCTGTTGGTGCGCGAGGACTTCCCGGCGAACAACGCGTGCGCGATCACCAAGCTGCTCTTCGACAAGCAAGCGGAGCTGGCGAAGATCCACCCGGCGGCGAAGGAGATCACCAAGCAGCTGGCCCCGCAGACCGGCCCGGTCCCGCTGCACCCGGGGGCGAAGCAGGCGCTCGGCTAGGGTTCCGGGGGTGGACCCCGGCGAGTACCTCGAGGCGGCGGTCCGGGACGTCCTGACCGCGCCCGATCCGGCGGTCGACGACCAGGTCGGGTACGCGGCCCTGCTGCTCGCCGTCACCGGCGCCCTCGACGAGTCCGATCGGCTGGTCGAGCAGTGGCGGGCCCGCACGGAACGGCCGGTGACCGCGCTCGCCGCCGACCCGGTCCGGGTCCGCGCGTGGGCGATGCTCTTCGAAGCGCGCGGCGGCCGCCCGGACTGGGCCGCCGGCTTGGCGCCGCTCGACCTCGATTTCGAGGAGCGAGCGCACGCGGCCTCGCTGCGGCGCCCGGTTTCGGATTTCGAGGGGGTCCTTCCGCCGGGGCCGATCGCGGAAGTGGTCAAGCACGTCACCCCTTCGCGTCCGGATCGCGTCCGCGCGGCTCTCGCCGACGGTGACCTCGCGCGGTGGGCCTCCCTGGCCGGGCCGCGCCCGGACGTGGCAACGCTCGCCGCGACGCGGGCCTTGGCCCCCGCGCTGGTGGCGGGCGCGGACCCGCTGGGCCTGCGCGACTGGGCCGGCAGTTGCGCGGGCGCGCTGGTCGCGGCGCTGCACGAGCGGTACCCGCCGGAACCGGGCAGCTGGCCCGAGCTGATCGCGGAGATCATCCGCCTGCGTGGTCACGGCGGAGCGGGACCGCTCCTGCGCGGCCGGAGCCCGCTCCCACCCCACGCGTCCGAAGCGGCGATCCGCTCGGCCGAGCTGCGGCTGGGCGTCGAGCTGCCCCCGGACTTCCGCGACTTCCTCCGCACCTGCGACGGCCTGCCCGCGGACGTCGTCTTCCCGCGCCTGCTCGGCACGGCCGACCTGCGTGCCGAGAACGGCGTGGTGATCCTCGCCGAACCGGCGGTGCTGCTGCTCTCGGCGTCGCACGTGGTGGAGGTCGACCCGGTGCTCGGCACGACGGTCCACCCGTCGTTCCGCGCGGCGCTCGGCCGGCACGCCACCCTGCTCGCCCAGGCAGGCTAGCTTGGTCCCGGTGACCACCCTCACCGTGGAGAAGATCACCCGGGACAACGTCGCCGCGGCCTGCCAGCTGGCCGTCCAACCGCACCAGAAGGACTTCGTCGCCCCCGTCGCCGTCTCGCTCGCCGAGGCCTACACCCAGCCGGAGATCGCCTGGCCGCGGCTCATCCTCGACGACGGCGAACCGGTCGCCTTCGTCATGGGCGGGTTCGACCCGGACGCGGAGCTCGACTTCTTCCGCTGCGGGATCTGGCGGCTCAACGTCGGCGCGTGCGTCCAGGGCCGCGGCCTCGGCCGGTTCGCCGTCGAGACGGTCCTCGACGAAGCCCGCCGGCGCGGCGAAAAGGCCGTCACGGTGCTGTGGATCCCCGCCGAGGGCGGTCCGGAGGACTTCTACCTCAAGCTGGGCTTCCGCCCCACCGGGCAGACCTTCAACGGCGAGGTCGTCGGCCGGATCGAGCTCTAGACCTGGCCGCGCTTCTTGCGCTCGGTGTACTCGCGCATGCGCTTGGGGTAGCCGACCCGCGCCACCTCGTAGACCGGGATCGACCGGCGGTGGCCGAACTGCTGGGCCGCCTCCAGGCTGCCGATCCGGCGGCGGGTCCATTCGCCGTCGTGGGCGATCAACACCACAGTGGTCTCGGTGACGTTCGTCTTCGGCTCGACGAAGGCCTCGACACCCCGGCGCGAGGCCGCCCACTCCTCCAGGTGCCGGGTGTCCCCGGAGCTGGCTTTCCGCAGCGTGCCGGCCTTCTGCCCGCCCTTGGCGCGCCTGCGCAGCGAGTCGAACAACCCCACCGCGACCACCTTCCCTCCCGAGACTTTCCCCCCTCATTATCCCGATGTCCGCGTGTGGTCGGTGTCGCACACCCGGCTAGCTCGCAGCCTCGTCCGGCGTAGTGACAAGATGGCGAGTGTCGCGCGCGCGGTTATACCGGGCACAGGCGACGACAGAGCACCACCCCACTGCTTGCCGAGGAGCTATTGAAGTGACCGACACCTCCGCCGACCTCGTGATCCTGGGAGGCGGATCGGGCGGCTACGCCGCGGCGTTCCGCGCGGCCGAGCTGGGCCTTTCCGTCACGTTGATCGAGAAGGACAAGCTCGGCGGGACCTGCCTCCACCGGGGCTGCATCCCGACCAAGGCCCTGCTGCACGCAGCCGAGGTCGCCGACGAAACCCGCGAAGCCGAGGCGGTCGGCGTCAAGGCCGTCTTCGAAGGCATCAACATCGCCGGGGTCAACAAGTACAAGGACGGGATCGTCTCCCGCCTGTACAAGGGCCTGCAGGGCCTGGCCAAGGCGCACAAGGTGAACCTCGTCGAGGGCAGCGGCACGTTCGTCGGCGGCACGACCGTCGAGGTGGACGGCACCCGCCACACCGGCAAGAACGTCATCCTCGCCACCGGTTCGTACTCGCGCACGCTGCCCGGCCTGGAGCTGGGCGGCCGCGTCATCGCCAGCGAGCAGGCCCTCGCCCTCGACTACGTCCCCAAGAAGGTCGTCGTCCTCGGTGGCGGGGTCATCGGTGTCGAGTTCGCGAGCGTCTGGGCCTCCTTCGGCGTCGACGTCACCATCGTGGAAGCGCTGCCGCGGCTCGTCCCGAACGAGGACGAGTTCGCGTCCAAGCAGCTCGAGCGCGCTTTCCGCCGTCGCAAGATCGCCTTCAAGACCGGCGTGAAGTTCACCGGCGCGAAGCAGGACGACAACGGCGTGAGCGTCTCGCTGGAGTCCGGCGAGACGATCGAAGCCGACCTGCTGCTGGTCGCCGTCGGCCGCGGGCCGAACTCGGCCGGCCACGGCTACGAGGAGGCCGGCGTCAAGATCGAGCGCGGCTTCGTCCTCACCGACGACCGGCTGCGCACCAACCTGCCGAACGTCTACGCCGTCGGCGACATCGTCCCCGGCCTGCAGCTCGCGCACCGCGGCTTCCAGCAGGGCATCTTCGTCGCCGAGGAGATCGCCGGGCAGAACCCGCGCGTGATCGACGAGAGCGGCATCCCGCGGGTCACCTACTCCCACCCGGAGGTCGCGTCGGTCGGGCTGACCGAGTCGCAGGCGAAGGACAAGTACGGCTCGGGCGTCACGACGTTCACCTACGACCTCGGCGGCAACGGCAAGAGCCAGATCCTCAAGACCTCCGGCGGGGTCAAGCTGGTCAAGGCCCCGGACGGCCCGGTCGTCGGGGTCCACATGGTCGGCGACCGCGTCGGCGAGCTGATCGGCGAAGCGCAGCTGATCTACAGCTGGGAGGCTTTCCCCGAAGACGTCGCGCCGCTCATCCACGCGCACCCCACCCAGACCGAGGCCCTCGGTGAAGCGTTCCTCGCCCTCGCGGGGAAGCCGCTGCACGTGCACAGCTGACGTCCCACCAGCAGAATCCAGACCCACGCAGAACTTGGAAGAGGAGTCAGCGAACGATGGCCTACTCCGTCACATTGCCGGAGCTCGGGGAGAGCGTCACCGAAGGCACCGTCACCCGGTGGCTCAAGCAGGAGGGTGACACCGTCGAGGTCGACGAGCCGTTGCTCGAGATCTCGACCGACAAGGTCGACACCGAGGTGCCCTCCCCGGTCGCCGGCACGGTCGTGAAGATCAGCGCCGCCGAGGACGAGACCGTCGAGGTCGGCGCCGAGCTCGCCGTCATCGACGACGGTTCCGGCGACGCGCCCGAGGCTTCCGCCCCGGCCGAGGAAAAGCCCGCGCAGGAGGAATCGGCGCCCGAACCGGAGCCGGAGCCCGAGCCGCAGGCCCAGGACAGTGCACCGAGCAAGCCGGACACCGCGCCGGCGCCCGGCGGCGAAGGCACCGAGGTGAAGCTGCCCGAGCTGGGCGAGAGCGTCACCGAGGGCACCGTCACGCGCTGGCTGAAGCAGGTCGGCGACTCGGTCGAGGTCGACGAGCCGCTGCTCGAGATCTCCACCGACAAGGTCGACACCGAGGTGCCGTCGCCGGTCGCCGGCACGGTGCTGGAGATCCGCGCGGGCGAAGACGAGACCGTCGAGGTCGGCGGCGTCCTGGCCGTGATCGGGGACGCGAACGCGGCGCCGAAGGCGGAGTCCGAGCCCGACGCGAAGCCGGAACCCAAGCCGGAACCCAAGCCGGAGCCGAAGCCCGAGCCCAAGCCGGAGCCGGTCCAGGAGTCCAAGCCGGAGCCGAAGCCCGAGCCGCAGGCCGCCCCCGCGGCGAAGGCGGCCGAGGCGGCCCCGGCTGCGGCGGCGAAGGACGGCTCGGCGGACGGCCCGTACGTCACGCCGCTGGTCCGCAAGCTCGCGTCGGAGCACGGCATCGACCTCACGTCGCTGTCCGGCAGCGGCGTCGGCGGCCGGATCCGCAAGCAGGACGTCCTGGCCGCGGCCGAGGAGAAGCAGAAGGCGGCCGCGGCTCCCGCCCCCGCCGCTGCCGCCCCGGCAGCCGCTGCCGCCCCGTCGGCGCCGGCCGCGCGTCCGGCGCCCCCGGTGTCCGCCGAGCTCGCCGCGTTGCGCGGCACGGTGCAGAAGGCCAGCCGGATCCGCCAGATCACGGCCACCAAGACCCGCGAGTCGCTGCAGATCGCCGCGCAGCTCACGCAGGTCCAGGAGGTCGACGTCACCAAGATCGCCAAGCTCCGCCAGCGGGCGAAGGCGGCCTTCAAGGAGCGCGAGGGCGTCAACCTGACGTTCCTGCCGTTCTTCGCGAAGGCCACGGTCGAGGCGCTCAAGCAGCACCCGAACGTCAACGCGTCCTACAACGAGGACACGAAGGAGATCACCTACCACGGCGCCGTGCACCTGGGCATCGCGGTGGACACCGAGCGCGGGCTGCTCTCGGTCGTGATCCACGACGCGGGCGAGCTGAGCTTGGCCGGTCTCGCGCACCGGATCGCCGACCTGGCGGGCCGCGCGCGGTCGGGCCAGATCAAGCCGGACGAGCTGTCCGGTGGCACGTTCTCGATCACGAACATCGGCAGCGTCGGCGCACTGTTCGACACGCCGATCATCGTGCAGCCGCAGTCGGGCATCCTCGGGACCGGCGCGGTCGTCAAGCGCCCGGTCGTGGTCGCGGACGCCGACGGCAACGACACGATCGCCGTCCGGTCCATGGCGTACCTGCCGCTGACCTACGACCACCGCCTGGTGGACGGGGCCGACGCGGGCCGCTTCCTGACGACGATCAAGCAGCGCCTGGAAGAGGGCAACTTCGAGGGCGAACTCGGCCTCTGAGCCAGTAAGCCTCTGAAGGCCACCATCAGGGCATCCAGTGCCCTGGTGGTGGCCTTCAGGGCATTCGGGGGTTCTCCGGCCGGACGTGCGGGCCGGCGCTCGATACGCGACGATCGGACCATGCGAGTACTGATCGCCGGAGCGAGCGGCTTGATCGGGTCGGCGCTGGGCGAACGCCTGCGGCGCGAAGGCCACGAGGTCCGCCGGCTCGTGCGGCGCGAGGCGCGCGAAGGCGGCGAGTTCCGCTGGGACCCGCCGTCCGGCACCGTCGCGAACGGCGCCTTCGAGGGCGTGGACGCCGTCGTGAACCTCGGCGGCAAGCCGCTGTTCCCCGGCCGGTGGAGCGCGATGCGCAAGCAGGAGCTCACCGACAGCCGGGTCGAGCCGACCGAGGTGCTCGCCGAAGCCGTCGCCGAACACGGCGTCGGGGTGCTCGCCAACGCTTCCGCCGTCGGCTACTACGGCCACACCCATGAGTCCACTGTGGACGAATCGGGGCCCCGCGGCCGCGGTTTCCTCGCCGAGCTCTGCGAAGCCTGGGAAGCGGCGACGGCGGGGGCGGGCGACGCGCGCGTCGTGAACCTCCGGACCGGGCTGGTGCTCTCCACCAAGGGCGGTCTCTACAAGACGCTCCGCCCGCTCTTCCAGCTGGCCCTGGGTGGCAGGCTCGGCGACGGCCGCCAGTTCATGCCGTGGATCGCCCTCGAGGACGAGGTCGGCGCGATCGTCCACGCCCTCACGCACGACGACCTGTCCGGCCCGGTGAACCTGACCGGCCCGGCGCCGGTGACCAACGCCGAGTTCACCCGGGCGGTCGGGCGGGCCCTGCACCGCCCCGCGCCGTGGTGGGTGCCGGGGATCGCGCTCAAGACCGTGCTCGGCCAGGCGGGCGAGGAGATGGCGTTGTTCGGGCAGCGGGCCGTCCCGGCCGCGCTGGAGCGGTCCGGCTACGAGTTCCGCCACCGGACCCTGGACAGCGCGCTCGCCGCGGCATGAGCGTTCCACTGCAACGCTGGCTCGTCGTCGGAGCGGTGCTCTCGGCCGCGTTCGTCGTGCTCGGCCTGAGCGTGGCGCGGCAGCCGCTGACCCTCGACGTCGCGGTCGCGAACGCTCTGCACGGCGTGTACGCGAAGCCGCTCGGCCGGGTGGCGCAGGCCGGGAGCGACGTTCTCGGGCCCGTGCTCCCCTTCGTCCTCGGGTTCGCGTTGCTCGCGCTGGCGCTGCGGCGGCGCGAGCACCTCGGGCTGTGCGTGCGGCTGGCCGCGGTGCTGGTGCTGTGCCGGCTGACGAGCCTCGTGTTCAAGCCGCTCTTCCTGCGGGAGCGCCCGCGCGACTACCCGGACCTGAGCTACCCGAGCGGGCACGTGGTGTCGGTGGCGAGCACGGGCTTCGTCCTGCTCTTGCTGTGCGCGTGGCTGTGGCCGCGGCTGGTCCGCCGCGTTGCGGTGGCGGTCGTCGTGGCCGTCGTGCTGTGCGCCGCCTGCCGCGTGGTGCTGGGCGTGCACTGGGTCACCGACACGATCGGAGCAGTGCTCGCGGTGACCGGTGTCGGACTGCTCTCAGCGTGCGCCTTGCGGCTGCTTCCCCCGGGTGACGGGCGTAGCCTCGACGGGTGAGTTCTTCCCGCATCTCCTGCCGCGCCACCACCGAGCCCGTCGACGTCGTGGAGCTCGGCACGATCGAGTACACCGAAGCCTGGGAGCTGCAGCGGAGCCGGCTCACGGCCCGCGCCGACGGCACCGCGCCGGACACGATGTTCCTGCTGCAGCACCCGTCGGTGTACACTGCGGGCAAGCGCACCGAGCCCGCCGACCGCCCGGCCGACGGCACGCCGGTGATCGACGTCGACCGCGGCGGCAAGATCACCTGGCACGGCCCGGGCCAGCTGGTCGGCTACCCGATCGTGCAGCTCGGCGACCCGATCGACGTCGTGCACTACGTGCGGCGGCTGGAGGAGGCGCTGATCCACGTGTGCGACCAGCTGGGCGTGCGCACCGGCCGCGTCGAGGGCCGCAGCGGCGTCTGGATCCCGGCCGACGAGCGCGGCATCGAGCGCAAGATCGCGGCGATCGGCATCCGCGTCCAGCGCGGCGTGACGATGCACGGCTTCGAGCTCAACTGCAACGCGGACCTCTCGGCGTTCGACACGATCGTGCCGTGCGGCATCCGCGACGCGGGCGTGACGTCGCTGTCCTACGAGCTGCAGCGGGACGTCAGCGTCGAAGCGGTGCTCCCCCTGGCGCGCGACGCGGTCTTGGCGGCCCTCGAAGGCGAGCTCCCGGTGAGCGAGGACCGCTGGCTCTCGCGCCCGGAACCCCCGCAGGCGGCAGGCGTCACCTTCGCCCTCCAGAACTGACCAAGCGCCCCAATGTGGCCTTGGTTGCGTCTGACGCACCCAAGGCGGCCTTCGGTGCGTCTGACGCACCGAAGGCCACATTGGGGCGCTAGTCCAGCTGCGGGGCGACCTCGGCTGCGACCAGCTCGATCTGGTCCACATCGGACAGGTCCAGCAGCTGCAGGTAGACCCGGGTGATCCCGGTCTTCTCCCGCCACTGCCCGATCCGGTCGACGACCTCGGCGGGCGTCCCGGCCAGGCCGTTCGCGCGCAGCTCGGTGACGTCCCGGCCGATGCCCGAAGCCCGGCGCGAGACCTCCTCCTCGGAGCGGCCGACGGCGATGGTCAGCGCCACCGAGCGCAGGATCTCCTTCGGGTCGCGGCCGATCTCGTGGGCCGCCGCGTCGACGCGGGCGAACTGCGCGGCCGCCGTGTCGGCGTCCGTGAACGGCAGGTTGAACTCGTCCGCGAACCGCGCCGCCAGCGCCGGGGTGCGCTTCTTGCCCTGGCCGCCGATGATCACCGGCGGCGCCGGGGACTGCGCCGGCTTCGGCAGCCCCGGCGAGTCCGCCAAGGTGTAGTACTGACCGGCGAAGGAGAACGTCGAGCCCGCCGGCGTCTTCCACAGCCCGGTGATGATCTCGAGCTGCTCGGCGTAGCGGTCGAAGCGCTCCTTCAGCGGCGGCAGCGTCAGGCCGTACGCCTCGTGCTCCGCGTCGTACCAGCCGGAGCCGAGGCCGAACTCGACGCGGCCGCCGGACATCCGGTCGACCTGCGCGACCGAGATGGCCAGCGGGCCCGGGTAGCGGAACGTCGCCGCGGTGACGAGCGTGCCGAGCCGGATCCGGCTGGTCTCCCGGGCCAGGCCGGCCAGGGTGATCCAGGCGTCGGTCGGGCCGGGCAGGCCGTCGGCCGCGCCCATCTTCAGGTAGTGGTCGCTGCGGAAGAAGGCGTCGTAGCCGGCGTCTTCGGTCGCCTTGGCGACGCGCAGCAGGTCGTCGTAGCTGGCCCCTTGCTGGGGCTCGGTGAAGATCCTCAAGTCCACGAAAGTCAGCCTATAGAGACGTCGGGCTCCGTGCGCCGCAGCCGTACCAGCATGCGGACGATGACGTCCTCGATCTCGGCGCCGACCTTCTTCGGGTCCGGCGAGCTGGCGATCTCGGTGGCCGCGCTCGACAACGCGCCGAACAGCAGCCGCGCGGTGACCTCGACCGGCACCGGCTCGACCTCGCCGGCGTCGATCAGCGACTGCAGGCCGGACCGCACGAGCCCGAAGCTGCACCGCTCCTCGGCCTCGCGCCAGCGCTCCCAGCCCATGACGACCGGCGCCTCGTGGATGGCGATCCGCTGGTAGGCCGGGTCGAGGCAGGCGCGGATGAACGCGTTGAGCCCGCCGAGCGCGCGTTCCCACGGCGAGCCCTCGCCGGTCATGATCTTGTCGAGGCGGTCGTAGACGAGGCTTTCGACCTGGTCGAACGCGGCTTCGAAGATGGCCTGCTTGCCGCTGAAGTGGTGGTAGAGCGCACCCTTCGTGACGCGTGCGCGCTTGGCGATCTCGTCGAGCGAGGTGCCCGCGTAGCCCCGTTTCGTGAACAGCTCCACCGCGCTGTCGACCAGCGCCGAGCGCGTCGACTCCGAGTAGTCGAGCCGTCTGGACCTCATTGTCGCCACCTTCACACCTTACGCCCGGAGAACCTCTCCATACTCATGGTATGTTCGCCTCGTCAGGTCCGTACCGGGAGTATGCCGCAGACCCGCGGTATGACCCGGACCACGGAAGGGGAGCCCCACGATGAGCTGGACAGACTTCTACCGGCGTCAGGAAATCCTCGACGCCACGGTTCGCCTGGCCGCCCGCAATCCGGGCGCGCCGCTGCCGCTCTACGAGATCCCCGGTGCCGAAGAGCACTTCGGCACCGAGGAGAACGTCCTGCTGGCCCTGCAGTACAAGTGGACGCAGGCGCTGAGCGGGCGGCTGCGCGCCGAGGTCACCGACCCGGACGACGCCGACGGCCTCGGCGACCACGTCGACGCCGTCACGCGCGCTTGGCGCGGCGTCGTCGAGGAGCACGCGACGCTGCGCGCGGTGCTGGACGGCGGTTACGACCGGCACGCGTCGCTGCGCCGGATGCACGAAGGCGAGCTGCGGATGCTCGCCGTCACGGCCGGGCTGGCCGACCCGCGCGAGCCGGGCGAAGAGATCGTCAAGGTGGGTCACGCGCTCGAGGCGCTGCTGCGCACGAGCCGCGAGGAACCCGCTCGCCGCCGTCCCGTCCTGGGACACCTGCGGCGCCTGCTCGCGCCCAGTGCGTGAACACGGTTAAGTAAGCGCATGACGGAGCGCTGGACCGACGCCGACATCCCCGACCAGACCGGCCGGACCGTACTGGTCACCGGGGCGAACTCGGGGCTCGGGCTGCGCACCGCCCAGGTGCTCGCGGGCAAGGGGGCCCGCGTGCTCCTCGCCTGCCGCTCCGCCGAACGCGGGGCGAAGGCACTGGACCTCGTCGAAGCGGCCGCCGCGGGCGCCGGACCCGAGCTCATCCCACTGGACCTGAGCGAGCTCGGCTCGGTGCGCGCGGCCGCCGCGTCGGCGCGCGAGCTGACCGGCGACAAGCTGGACGTCCTGGTCAACAACGCCGGCGTCATGGCCACCGCCCGCGGCCGCACGGCCAATGGCTTCGAGCTGCAGTTCGGCACCAACTACCTCGGCCACGCGGCGCTGACCTGGCTGCTGATGCCCGCCCTGCGCGGCGGCCGGCACGCCCGCGTCGTCACCCTGTCGAGCCTCGCCGCCGTGGGCGCGCGCATCCACCTCGACGACCCGAACGCCGAGCACCGCCGCTACAACGCCGCGGCCGCGTACGGCCAGTCGAAGCTGGCCGACCAGGTGTTCGCGCTCGAACTGGACCGGCGCCTGCGCGCGGCGGGCTCGGAAATCCTGAGCGTCGCCGCGCACCCCGGGTACACCGCGACCGGGCTCGGCAGCGGCATGGCGCGGTCGTACTCGAACGCCGTGATCCGCTCCCTGATCGCCGGCGGCCACCGCCTCGGCGAGGTCCTGTTCGCCCAGGGCACCCGCATCGGCGCCCTCCCCCAGCTCTACGCGGCGACGGCGGACGGCGTCGAAGGCGGTGCTTATTTCGCACCGCGCGGCCTCGGCAACCTGCGCGGGTACCCGGCCGCGGTGCGCGCGGTGGCCGCCGCGCGCAGCGAGTCGCTGGGGTCCGCGTTGTGGGAGCTCACGGCGAAGTTGACCGAGGTCACCCCCGATCCCGCGTAGCCCGGACGGGCGTACGGTTGAGGGCGTGAGTGCTGCGCCTGAAGGCCGGAAGCTGCTGCGTCTGGAAGTCCGCAACAGTGAGACGCCGATCGAGAAGAAGCCGCCGTGGATCAAGACGCGGGTGCGGATGGGGCCGGAGTTCACCGAACTCAAGGGTCTCGTGCGCCGCGAGGGTTTGCACACGGTGTGTGAAGAGGCGGGTTGTCCCAACATCTACGAGTGCTGGGAAGACCGCGAGGCCACGTTCCTGATCGGTGGGGATCAGTGCACGCGTCGGTGTGATTTCTGTCAGATCGATACGGGTAAGCCTGCTGAGCTGGACCGGGCTGAGCCGCGGAAGGTCGCGGAGTCGGTGCAGGCGATGGGTCTGCGGTATTCGACGGTCACCGGTGTCGCTCGGGATGACCTTTCCGATGGTGGTGCGTGGCTGTACGCGGAGACTGTCCGGCAGATTCATGACTTGAACCCGGGTACGGGTGTCGAGTTGTTGATCCCGGACTTCAACGCCGACCCCGTGCAGTTGGCTGAGGTGTTCGGGTCGCGGCCGGAGGTGTTGGCGCACAACGTGGAGACGGTGCCGCGGATCTTCAAGCGGATCCGTCCCGGTTTCCGGTATGCGCGTTCGCTGGAAGTTATCACCGCTGCTCGTGAAGCTGGTTTGGTGACGAAGTCGAACCTGATTTTGGGCATGGGTGAGACGCCTGACGAGGTGGCTCCGGCGATGCAGGATCTGGTCGATGCGGGGTGCGAGATTTTGACGATCACGCAGTATCTGCGTCCGTCGTCGCGGCATCACCCGGTGGATCGGTGGGTGAAGCCGGAGGAGTTCGTCGTGCATTCTCAGGCTGCCGAGGCGATGGGGTTCGCCGGGGTGATGGCGGGTCCGCTGGTGCGGTCGTCGTACCGCGCCGGGCGCCTGTACGCCCAGACGAAGGCCCACCGCGGCGAAGTCCTGCCGGAGAACCTGGCCCACCTGGCCGTCGAAGGCCCGGCCGCACAGGAAGCCGCGTCGCTGCTGGCCCGGTGACGCACGTCACCCCACCCTCCTTAAAGGATCGGTAAAGTGGGTGGCATGGCCCTGGTTTCGGACCTCCTCAGCTGGTTGCAAGGACTCCCGGAACCGGGGCTCGTCGCGGCGGCCGGCGGCCTGGTGTTCGCCGAGTGCACGATCGGCCTGGGTTTCCTGGCCCCGGGCGAGTCCGGGCTGCTCATCGCCGCGACGACGGCGAACACCGTGTCCCGGTTCGTGGTGCTGTGGCTGGTGGTCACGCTCTGCGCGACGGCGGGCGACGCCCTCGGCTACCTGATCGGCCGCCGGTTCGGGCCACGGCTGCGCGAGACGAAGCTGATCCGCAAGTACGGCCTCGACGCGTGGGACAAGGCGACCTCGGTCCTCGAGCGACGCGGGGCGTGGGCGGTGTTCTTCGCCCGGTTCCTGCCGGTGGTCCGCACGCTGACCCCGGCGGCGGCGGGGACGTCCGGGTTGCCGTTCCGGCGCTTCCTGCCGGCGGCCGCCGCGGGCGCGTGCTGCTGGTCGCTGGCGCACATCAGCATCGGCGCGGCCCTGGGCGAAGCGGCGAAGCGGATCGAGGGCGTGCTCAGTACGGGCGGCCTGATCGTGGTCGGCGTCCTCGCGGCGGTGGGGGTGTTCTTCTTGCTGCGTCTGAAGAAGCGCAAGGCTCTCGCAACCCCGGAGCCAGAGCCGGAGCGGGTCCCCTGACCCCAGCGCCCCAATGTGGCCTTGGTTGCGTCTGACGCACCCAAGGTGGCCTTCGGTGCGTGCGACGCACCGAAGGCCACATTGGGGCGCTCGAAGCCGGGGTGTCCACGAGGGGGCGGACCCGAGCCGCACCCTCCCGGCGTCAGCGGCGGGCGCGCACCGCCTTGCCGGTGGCCCAGCCGGCCAAGCCGAGCGCGAGCAGCGCCCCACCGGCGACGAACGGCCAGGATCCATTACCCGGTGGCACGGCCGGGGCCGGCGTCGAAGCGAGGTCGTACCCGCCGAGCTTTCCCTCCGCCCGGTAAGCCGAGCCGGGCAGCTTGTCGCCGTACAGCCGGTGCACCAGCCGCTGGTACGCCGCCACCGTCACCCCCTCGCCGACCCGTTGGCGAGCCGGGTCGTTGAGCGCCAGGACGCGACCGTCGCGCACCCGGTACCACGCGTTGACCTGCGGTTCGGTGAACACCAGGTCACCCTGAGCCTGCGCCGGGTACGTCAGCTCCTCGGTGCCCGTCGTGAAGTTGGTCGCGGCCCAGCCGGTCGCTTCCGGCGTCACCCACACGGTCGCCTGACGACCCGTCGACGCCGACGCCCGCACCGCGTAGAACGCGAACGACGCGGGCGCGGCACCCGGCGTCCCGGCGACGAAAGCCGGGTCGAGCGAATACACCCGCTGAGGCGCGCCGGCCGCTTCGGGCGCCTGCGCGACGCCGTCGCGGGCGACGCCCGCCCGCCGGTCGAGCCGGCCGAAGAACGCCGAAAGCTGCGGGTCCGCCGCCTTGACCGCGGCGGCGACCTCGTCGGACGAAAGCTGCGAAGCCGAGGCCGTGCCACCGAAACCGACCGCCAGGGCCGCACCCGCGACCAGGACAGCGAGTCCACGGAAGAGGTTCATGCTCACGCCCCGATCCGGTAGAGGGACTGCGCCCACTGGAACTGCCCGTTGCGGACGTAGCTCGAGTGCGCCATCGCGCTGTAGCGCTGACTGCTCGGCCAGGGGTCGCCGTAGTAGACGAGCCCGCTCGCGTCGTAGCCGTAGATCACCTGCGCGTGGCCGCCGCCGGCGGTCCAGTAGATGCCGGTCTCGACCGGGCGCCGCGCGGCGATCTCGGCCTGCACCGAAGCCAGGCTGAGCGCGCCGGTCACCGTACCGGGCCGCAGGCCGAGCGCCTGGTACCCGCGCTGGACGTACGTCAGCTCGCCGGCCTGGTTGGGACACTGCGATCCGGCCGGGTAGCCGCGCGAATAGTCGCAGAAGGTGTTCTGGCTGACGTTCGTTCCGTAGCCGAGGAACCGGGCGATGGTCAAGCCGCTCGCGGCCCAGCACCACTGGTTCTGTTCCTGGACCAGCTGGCTGATCGACAGGGTGGTCGCTTCGGTCGTCGCGCTCGCGGGCGGGGAGAGCAGGCCGGTGAGGGCCGCGCACAACGCGCCGAGCGCCATTGCTCGTCTGAGGTGCATTCGTTGCTCCTTGTCGGCAACAGGTGGGGACTTCGTGAGCTTCTCCCGTTGCCGCGCCGGGCAGTAATCCCAGCGGGGATAACACCGGCGTTATGCCGCTTATCGGGCAGGCGCGTTTTCCGCATACTCGCGGCACCAGCGCGCGAAATGCGGATTCCGCTGCCGGGACGCCGCATACGCCACTTCCGCGCACCGGAACACCCGGTCGGTCGTCGACGTGCGGGCGTCTTCCTCGCGGGTCGCGAACAGCAGCGTCGTCCACAAGGGGTCGCCCGCGAGCGGCAGCGCGACGAGACCCGGCGGCGGCGCCGAAGCCGCCTGCGCGAGGCAGACCGCGCCTTGCGCGATGAGCGTCCCCGCGGTGCCCGCCTCCGACGTGAAGTGCCGGACGCGCGGGCTGAACCCGGCGGCGGCGCAGGCCTGCAGGAACCGGACGCGCACGCAGTTTTCGTGCGGTGGCGGGAGGATCCAGTCGCAGCCGGCCAGGTCGGCGAGATCGACGACGCCGTCGCGGATCGCCGGGTGCCCCTGGGCGATGCCGACGAAGATCGGCTCGGTGGCGAGCGTCCGGACGGTCAGGCCCGCGAAGTGGTGCGCCTCGGTGCCGTCGAACCGTTCGAGCAGCGCGACGTCGACGCGGCCGGTCGAGAGCAGCTTCAGCAGGGTGAGCGACGCCGGTTCGGCGAAGGTCTGGACCTCGACGTCCAGCTCTTCGATGAACCGGCCGATGACGAGCAGCGGCACGTACCCGATCCGCAGGGTTTCCGGCCCGTCTTCGCCGTGGCGCCGGGCGGAGGCGACGAGGGCCTGCATGTCGGACAGCAGCGCGTCGGCGCGGGCGAGCACGAACCGGCCGAGCTCGGTCGGGCGCACGCCGCTGGGGCCGCGGACGAACAGGTCGCCGCCGAGGATCCGCTCGATCCGCTTGAGCTGCGCGGTGAGCGCGGGCTGGCTGACGCCGAGGACGGTCGCGGCCCGGCTCACGCTGCCGCCGTCCGCGACGGCGCGGACGGCCCTGAGATGCCGCAGCTCCAGCTCGGCCACGCCAGCAGGCTAACGCCGTCTTCCCGGGCGGCACGACCTGCGAAAGTCGGGCTTACTACATTCGGCGGTATGAGTCTCGCGGATCTTCCCCGGCCGATCGGGTTCGTCTTCGGCGGGGGCGGCAGCCTCGGCGCCATGCAGGTCGGCATGCTGCGCGCGCTCACCGAAGCCGGTCTCACGCCGGACCTGGTGGCGGGCACGTCGGTCGGCTCGCTCAACGCGGCGGTGCTGGCGCTGCCCGGCGACGACGCGTTGGCGCGCCTGCACGGGATCTGGGCGCACATGACGCGCGCCGAGGCGTTCCCCGGCGGCGTGCTGAGCCGCGTCCGGACGCTGACGCAGAGCAAGACGCACCTGTTCCCCAACAGCGGCTTGACGACGATCATCGCCGACCACCTCGGCGCCGAGACCCGCTTCGAGGACCTGGCGCTGCCGCTCGGCGTCGTCACGACGCAGGTCGACACGGCCGAGCCGCTGCTGATCCGGTCCGGACGGCTGCTCGAGCCGTTGCTGGCCAGCTGCGCGATCCCGGGGATCTTCCCGCCGGTGGAGCACGACGGACGGCTGCTCTACGACGGCGGGCTCGTCGCGAACGTGCCGATGCGGCAGGCGCTGGTGATGGGCGCGAAGTCGTTGGTGGTGCTCGACTGCGCGTTCCCGGGGAAGCTACCGGAGGCGCCGCGGACGTTCGCCGAGGTGATGATGTTCACCGCGATGATCTCCATGCGGAACCAGGCCGTGCTGGAAGCGCCGGTGGCGGCCGCGCGGGTGCCGGTGGTGTACCTGCCCGGGCCGGCACCGGTACGGGTGAACCCGCTCGACTTCGGGCACACCGAAGCACTGGCGGAGGAGGCGTACTCGGCCGCGCGGGAGTTCCTCGACGGGATCTCGGTGAGCGGGCCGGGACTGTACGGGGCGCCGGGCCTCGTCGTCACGTGATCCGCGTCACGCCGATGCACCGATCCGCCCGGAAGAACGTCATCGCTATCGCGTAGTTTTGATGACGAATGCCCGCCGACCCCAATTCCCCAAAAAGAGACAATATGCCCCCCAAGAAGATTTTACTTTCGGTGGCCGGGATCCTCGCCGGAGCACTGCTGGTTTCCGCCTGCTCGTCCGGTGACGACGGCGGCTCACCCGGCGGCGGGGCGCCCGTCTCCGGTTCCGCGTCGGCGTCGGCGACCCCGGTCGCCGTGTCGTTCGAACCCGCGGGCGGCACGGGGGTGAACCCGGCGACGCCCGTCGTCGTCAAGGCGGCCAACGGGAAGCTCCTCGACGTCACGGTGACCAACACCGCGAAGGGGACCAAGGTCGGCGGCAAGCTCGCGGCCGACGGAGCCAGCTGGACGTCGACCGAGCCGCTCGGCTACGGAGCGACGTACAAGATCGTCGCGCACGCCCAGGGCGCCGACGGGAAGCCGGTCGAGCAGGACAACCAGATCACCACGGTCGCCCCGAAGAAGCAGGCGAACGCCAACCTGATCCCGGCGCCGTCCGCGGTGGCGAGCACGGGCGTCGGCGTCGGGCAGCCGATCGTGTTCAGCTTCGGGAAGATCGCCGTGAAGAACAAGGCGGCGGTGGAGAAGGCCCTGACGGTGGAGTCGACACCGAAGCAGGAGGGCAGCTGGTACTGGATCGACGACTCGAACGTCCACTACCGGCCGAAGGAGTACTGGAAGGCCGGCACGACGCTCAAGGTGTCGGCCAAGATCTACGGCGTCGATTTCGGCAACGGCGTCTTCGGCGCGGAGGACCGCACGGAGACGTACAAGGTCCACGATTCCTGGATCGCGAAAGCGGACGGGAACACCGAGCAGATGCAGATCTTCCACAACGGCGCCATGGTGAAGTCCATGCCGATCTCGATGGGCAAGGACGCGACGCCGACGCATTTGGGCGCGCACGTCATTTCGGACAAGCAGGCCAATTACACGATGGACTCGTGCACGTACGGCGTCTGCCCGCCGGACCCGAAGGCGTACCGGTCGAACGAGAAGTTCTCGGAGCGGATCTCCAACGACGGCGAGTTCGTCCACGAGAACCCGAACAGCGTGGGGCAGCAGGGAAGTTCGAACGTGTCCCACGGCTGCATCAACCTGAACGGCGCGAACGCCCAGTGGTTCTTCCAGAACATGGGCCTGGGTGACGTCGTCGAGGTGACGAACTCCGGTGGGCCGCAGCTCCCGGTGTGGGACCTGTACGGCGACTGGTCCAAGTCCTGGGCCGACTGGCAGGCCGGCTCCGCCCTGAAGTAACCCTTCGTCTTGCCTCTCACGGGGGCCAGGAGCTCCGCTCCTGGCCCCTTCTTCATGCCCCGACCCCCCGGGCACACGACCCGACCCTCCAGGTACGCGAGCCGACCCTCGAGGTACGCGAGTCGACCCTTCAATCACGAGTGATGCCCTCCCAATCACATGTGATGCCTCTCCAATCACACGAGATGCCCGCCCAGTCACGCGAGATCCGCTTTCAATCACACGAGATCCGGCTCCAAGCACGCGACTTGCGGCTTCAGTCACGCGAGTCAGGTGCCTGAGCACGCCGGCGGAGGGAGTCCGCTCGAGAGGTCGGTTCGCGGACCTGAACAGTCGGTTCGCGTACCCAGGGGGTCGGTTCGCGTACCTGGAGGGTCGGCTCGGCGTGCGGCCGGAGGCATCTCGCGTGACTGGGGGGGGCATCACGCGTGATTGGGTAGTCGACACGGCCGGCTGCGGGCATGAAAAAGGGCCTGAGCCGGGAGACTTGCGTCTCTACCGGGCCCAGGCCCTCTTCCCAAGTAAGTTCGGCGGTGTCCTACTCTCCCACAACCCTTCGGTTGCAGTACCATCGGCGCTATCAGGCTTAGCTTCCGGGTTCGGAATGGGACCGGGCGTTTCCCTGACGCTAAAACCACCGAAACACTA
>JAEBEK010000031.1:0-95709 GCA_049998055.1 Amycolatopsis sp. cmx-4-37
CACCCGCCGGGGTCGTTGACGGGCACGCGGTTTCTTCTTGGCCATGGGTTCCATGATGAGCGACATCCCTTCTCAGGGGCTTGCGTCCCTGATGAGAGGTGTCCGCCAAACCGGGTCAAGCCCAGACCGGATCGAGGAGGTCAAGGAGCACTTGACCCGCACCGGCGAGTTGCTCAGCACTCAACGACGATCTGGCCACCCGGACGGCGCTGCTGGAGAAGGCCGAGGCGGATGCCGACCGGTACGAGAAGCTGGCGTCGCTCAACGCGGAGCAGGCCAAAGCTGTCGAGGACCTGGTGGGCAGGCAGTTCCAGCGGCAAGGACGGGCGAACAAGATCTACTGGTGGGCCGCCGTCCTCGTCGCCTTCATCTCCGGCATCGTCGTCAACGCGATCACGCCCATCGCGCTGGGCTGGTTCTCGTAACACCACCGCACCACGTTTACCCTCCGTACGGCTCCCGAGAGCGGCCGTAGTCGGGCGCGGGAAGCTGCTTGGAGTTCGGTTCAGCCTTGAGCTGCGTCTCGCGGGGGCGCGGGCCGGGGTCAGTAGCCCTGGCGTGGGCCCTGCCCCTGCCGGGGGAGGCGGGGGTCCTGGCCGGGTCGATGCTGCTGGGCACGGCGTTGCTGCTCAGCGAGTCGTTCCGCCCGTTGCCGCAAGTCGGCTGGGGTGCTCGGCTGCCTGCTCGTGTCGGCCGGTGGGGTCAGGCCGGACTTCGACTGGTCGGGGCTCTTCCAGGTGTTTGGTGTCCTCGCTGGCTGTGCGGCGCTGTGCGCGGCCACGCGCTCGAGGCGGTCGCGGGCCTCTGCGGCAGCTTGGTAGGCGCGCTGGGACTGCGCGGTGGGAGGTGGCAGGCCGAGCGGGTCCGGCCCAGTGATGCCGTGTTGTTCGCGGTAGGCGGCGATCGTGGTCACCGCGGCGAGGTACCGGGCCCGGGGCGCGGCGCCATCTGGTGCGGGACCGAGCTGTTCGACCCAGTCGGGTCGGTCGCGGGTGGCGTTCCGGCCGAGTTCGACGACGCGGGCGCGGATTCGCCGGGCGTCGGCGGCGGTCGCGGTGGCTACCGCGCGGTCGCGTCCGGTCAGCACCTCCGGTCGAGGCGGGGTCGGCAGCCAGCTGGGCCACATCGCGTCCCGGCGGCGCACAGCAGCAGGTTCCGGTTTGGCGGACCCGGGCGGCGCCGGGACCGTGGCGGGAACCGGCACTGGGTGGTTGGTCAGCTGGGCGACGGACCGTTCGTAGGAGGGCACCAGGACGTCGAGTCGGGCGGGTGCCGCGGGGGGAAGCGGCTGCGGTTCTTCGGGCTGGGGCGCTCCGCGGGCAACAGCCTGGTCGGCGGGATCGGGACGAGACGTGGCAGCGCGGATCTGGGCGGCGGTGAATGCGCTGGGATCCTTGATCCGCGGCCGCAGCAGGAGGTCGGGATCGATCTCGCGCAGGATGATGCGCGGGGCATGCCCGGCCAGCGCGGCGGCGGCGAGGTTCTCGCCGACGGCGCCGAACGCCGGCCCAGAGATAACGCGTTCAACGACGGGGTGTTGGCCCCATTCCTCGCGCAGGAGGTCGGCGGTCGCGGTGCGCTGGGCTTGCTCGGCGGCTTCGGCGCGCGCCTCGCGCTGGCGCTTGGTCAATGGTCGGTGACGCGGGCGGGCCGCCGGGTCGGCGAGCGAGGCTTCCTTAACCAGCGCGGTTATCAAGCGGCTGGCGTCGCGTACGTTCGGGGCCGTCATGTCGTCCGGGTCGAGGTCGCGCAGCAGGTCGCGGGGGTCGCCGCCGGCCTTGTCGACGCGGTCGAGCACCGTGGCGAGAGACCGGAACGCGGCGCCGCGGATGACGCGGTCGACCGCGGGGTGCTCGCCCCATTCCTCACGCAGCAAGGCTTCGGCTTTCGCGCGGCGCACCACGTCGGCGGCGTGCCGCTGCGCGCGGAACGCGCGGCGCTGCTCGATCTCTTCCGGGGAGAGCTCCCGCCGCTCCGATGGTTGTGCCGGCGCAGTGTGGCGGGCGGCCGCATTGAGGTCCTCGAGGAGGCCGAGGTCGACCAGCACCGGAGTGTCGTTCCGGTTGATCTCGGTCGTTTTCGCGCGGTCGACCAGCTTGGTGATCACGCGCCGGGTGCGCTCCCCCGCCGTGCGCGGCAGGCCGAGCAGGTATTCGTCCTGGGAGCTTTCGACGTCCTGGCGGCCGAGGAACATCCACATGGCCAGCTTGTGCCGGCTGGCGGCGACGAAGCTGCCGGGGTTGTCGGCTCCGGCGACGCTGAACAGCACGGCGCCGCCGCGGCGCTGGCCGTCGTCCCCAATCCAGGTGGCGCCGTCGGCCCCGATGGTTAGGCCCTGGGACTTGTGGATGGTGAGGGCGTAGCCCTTGCTCAAGCCGCCCTTGGCGACGAACTCCGGGCCGAGCACCCGGGATTCGACGATGAGGCCCTCGCGGGTGGCGCGTTCCCACCGGACGGCGAGGCTGCCGTCGTCGTGGATGGCGTCGATAACGCCGCGGTAGCCGTTGAGGACATCCGGCTCGCCTTTCTGCCGTTCGTTGACCCGGACCATGACGTAGTCGCCCTCGTAGAAGGTGACGGTCCGGCCGCCGGAAAGGTCGTAGGTGCGGTCCTGGCCGAGTTCCCCGGCGACGGCCCGCAGCGCCTGGGCGCCGTCGTTGAGCCGGTCGACCATCTCGTTGGTCGCCGCGACCATGAGCAGGCCGCGCTGCTCGGTGAACGCATCCGGCGCGCCCTGGCGCTGGTCGATCCAGGAGGCGAGCATCGCGGCGGTGGCTTCCTGCCCGGTTTCGGTGACGACCAGCCGGTCGCGGTCGGCCCAGGAGGTGAGCGCTTCGCTGTAGTTCCCGCGTCGCCACGCGGCGATGGCGGCGCGTTCGTCGGCTTCGGACTGCCTCCGGTTCTGTCGCAGTTCGCCGCCGTGCACGAGCGCGTGCACCACGCCGAAGGAGCTGCCGACGCCGACGCCGCGCAGCTGCTTGGGGTCGCCGATCTCGAGGATCTTGACGCCGGCGGCGTCAGCGGCGGTGTAGAGGCGGGCGCGGGCGCGGTCGTCGATCATGCCTGCTTCGTCGAGCACGAGGACGTCGACGCCGCGCAGGCCCGGCCCGTTGTCGATGCGCCAGAGCCACTGTGCGATGGTGCGGCTGGGGATGCCGGATTCGGCCTGCAGGGTCTGCGCGGTCACGCCCTGGGTGGCGGTGCCGGCGATGACCAGTCCTTCGGCTTGATACGCCGCGCGCACGGCGTCCATCAGCGTGGTCTTGCCGCTGCCGGGCGGCCCGACGAGCGAGTCCAGTCCGGCGCCGGAGGTGGTGATCCGCAGCAGTTCGCGGCGCTGTTCTGCGGACAGCTCGAAGCCGCCGGCGGCTTCGACGGTGCTGGCTGCCATCTCTGCGGTGGCGCGGCTGACGCGGATGCGGGTCTGGTCCGGGGTGCTGGCCTCGGCTTTGGCGACGATGACCTTTTCGGCCTCGACGACGTCGCGGGTGGTGTAGAGGGTGGCGTTGGCCATGTGCACCGCGCCGAGCTGGCGGCGTTCGCCGTTGGTCGGCTCCGGCGCGTTGGCGGGCCCAGCGGTCTTGGCGAGTGTGACGAACCCGGCGTGCTCGAGGACCTTGTCGGTCAGCTGCTCGATCTCGGCGTGCTTGCCGCCGGCGGGCAGCGCGTCGGCGACCGCGGCCAGCGCATCGTTGCGGGAGAACCGGCGGGTGTGCGCGGTGAGCCCGGATTCGACGTCCTGCAGCAGGGTGGCGAGCTCGTCCAGGCTCGGCCGCGGCTGCGCGACGGCGCTGTGGGCGAGGTCGCGGCGGAAGGCGTCGTGGGTGATCTGGTCGGGGTCGAGTCCGGCGTCGATGGCTTCCTGCCGCCAATGGCCGGCCAGGGTTTCGTCGGAGGCGGTGGTGTTTTCGCTCTTGCGTTCGCGGGTCATCGACGCGGCGACGCGGCGGACCGCGCTGGTGGCTTCCTCGGGGCTGAGACCCATCTCGACCAGAGCCGTCTCGATGCCTTGGCCTCGCTTGGAGAACAAACGGATTGCCTCGTCGGGGATGGTGTCGATCTCCCACCGGCCGGTGCTGTCGTTGCGCCGGTACTGCACGCCGTAGCGGCGAGTGAGCACGTCGCGGACGGCGGCCTGCAGCAGCCGGTCGACGACCGGTGCGTGGCGCATCAGGTCGCGGCCGCCGGCGGCGATCGTGGACCACTTCCCGTCTTCGCCCTTGGTCATGTTGGCCAGCGTGAAGTGGACGTGCCAGTGCGGATCGCCGATGGCCGCGCCGTCGACCGGGCGGGCGGTGCGGTGGAACATCGCCCAACCGGCGAACCCGTTTCCAGCGGTAACCTCGGCGGTCTGGCCGTCGCCGTGGTGGCCCCTCATTCCATAGGCGGCGATGTTCTCCAGCCAGTTGAACGTCTCCATCGCCTGGTCGGTGAAGATGCCGTCGAGCTCGGCGCGGGTCTCGCCGTCGACGAGGCCGTAGGCGGCACGGAAGTCGCCGTCGAGGGTCAGGGTGACGTCGTAGGCGAGGTTGCCGACGGTGACGCGGTTGTCGACCTGTTCCTGGGTTCCGTCGGGATGGGTGATGGTCTTGGTGAGCCGGGAGACAGCGGCGGTGAAAACGTCCTCGCCCCACACCTCCTCGACGGTGAGGCCCGCGGCGTCGGCGAGCTGTCCGGCGTGGTCGGCGCGCAGCACCGCTGCCTCGCCCTGGCGCTCGACGGCGCGCTGAGCGCGGCCGTACATCGCGCGCATCCGGTTGCTGGTGAGCACCTGCTCGACGGGGACGTCGGCTTCGCGGGCGATGCCTTCGATCTTGCGCACGAGCGGGGCGAGCGCGAGTTTCGCCTCGTGCGGGACGCCCTTCTTGTGCGCGACCAGCTGCTCACCGGTGATCGGGTGGTAGCCGTTGACCAGCGCGCGGGCCTTGTCGAAATCCTCGGGTGTGAGCTCGGTTCCGGCCTCGATTCCGAGCTCGTCCAGCCCCTTGCCGACCCACACGAGCGGGCGCTCGCGCATGTCGGTGTGGTAGTCCAGCTGCGCGTCGTTGATTCCCTCGGCTACGCAGCCGTGTCCGAGGCCGAGCCGGTAGTCGACCTGAGCCGGGTCGGACCCGATTGGCGTCACCCACGCCATCCAGTCACCTCCCCCAAGGTGAGCTGGGAAAACAATCCCCCTAAGATCATTTTCCCTCGTATCGCGTAGCGATACCTTAGCTCAAAGTTGTTGATCTTGCGGGCGGTTTCTCACGCCCGCAGGGCCCGCGAAGCGGGCAGAACACGGTCGGCCGCCAGGCCGTCCGTTGTCTTTCACCTCGCCAGCGGCGAGGTACGGCCGCCGCGGCGGCCGTACGCGCTCGCGCTGCGAGCGCGTCGTCGGCGCCCCACGCCGACCGGGAAGCTGCCGGCCGTTAGGCCGTCCATGCCATGCCGGAACCGTCAGGATCGCGGCTGGGCGGGAACCGTCAGACGCCGGGAAGCGCCAGCCGCGTTGGCCGGGTGGCGCCCTCCGCCGCGGCGGAGGGCGCGCCTCGCCGCGGCGGGCGCCGGAAACCGTCAGGTCGTTCGGGGCAGTGTCCGGGCTGAGCGGCTGTAGGTGGCTCGGCACGGGCCGTGAGCTGGGACAATCGGATGCACGGCGATGGGCCGTTGATCTAGCGTGGACGACACAAGGGGAAAAACTACGACTTCGGGGGAGGTCGCCGTGCCATCAGCACGCGAGATCCGGTCCAGGCTGAAGAAGGACGAAGACGACGAGCGGAAACGCCGCACGGACGCGGTGTTGGCCGTCGCCGAAGCTGCGGCGACGGCGGTCAAGGCTCGCGCCGCCAACGACGCTGCGTTGCGCGAGACGTTTGAGTCGGCGTTGAAGGTCCGTGGCGACGACGCCGAGCGCGTCAGGGCGCTGAGGGCGGCGTTCGAGTCGGCGCTGGGCGACGCCCCGGAAGTGATCGCGGCGGAGCTGGCTGCGGGCCAGGCGGTGAATGCCGCCATGTCGCAGAAGGTCACCCAAGTGAAGCTCGCCGAGCTGACTGAGCAGCGCGTGGAAGATCTGCGCCGTTGGGCGCAGGCCGCGAAGCAGGACGGCGCCGCGCCGCCGGTGAAACCCTCGGCCGGACGCGCTGCGCCGGCCGGGACGGACGGTGAGGACCGCCCGGTCACGGGGTATGCGGTCGTCGCGGCGAAGGACTCCGGCGGCGGCGGCGGTGCCGTCGGCGGGGCGGCGACCGGCTAGAACAGGACGGTCTGAGCGGGGTCGATGCGCATCAGCACCGCGCGGATGCGCTCCTCGTCCCATCCGTGCTCGGCGACGATGTCGCGGAGCTGGCGGGAGCGCTCCGCGCGTTCGACCCGGTCCAGGCCGCTCCACTTGCGGTGCCACCAGCGTCCTCCGCCGCGGCCTTTGGCGGCCATTCTGCGGAGGTTGGCGGCTTGAGTGCTGGGCCAAATGTGGCCGCGCCGCGGGTCGAGGTCGGCGTAGCAGCACGGCGGGTTGTCGCACACCACGTGCTCGATGACCTGTCCGTACGCGACGGCGACACCGAGTCGCAATGCGGCCGCGTACCGATGCGGTTTCACGGTCTGCTCGATCCCGTCACGGGTGATCGAGAACTCGCCGTAGCCGTCGTTGCCGACGGCCCGGCTCCACAGTGAGCACATCGGGCTGGGCGTGCCGTTGGCGGCGGCGGGTGGCATCACCACTTTGCTCCAGAAGCGTTCGATTTCCGCGGCGTGGTGTTCGGGATCGACCACGAGCGGCTGCCGCGGCGGCCGCGGGGCAGCCGCGGCCTTCGGGCTCGTGACCGCCGTCATGCATTCGAGGGTAGGCCGGGGTGCCGACAGTTTTCGCGACGTTCGCCCGCGCGCGACGCGGGCGAACGTCGCTGCCGGGCGTGGCCGGTCAGGCCGCTGGGACTTCCGTCCAGTCGTCGACGACGATCACGCGGCGTTGGTAGACCGTGAAGCCGAATTTCTGGCGGTGCTGGATCCGCTTGATGATCGGGTAGTCGCGCTCGGTCTCGGGATCCTCGTCGAGTACCTGCATCGAGCCACCCGCCATCAGGATGGCGTGCTCGGTGGTAATGGGTCCGCGGTTCTCGGTCATGCCCGTCTCCTTCGTGCCGGTGTGGTTGTCCGCGGCAACGCAAACGGGCGCCGGCACCCGGCTCCCCGGGTGCCGGCGCCCGTTCGGTCAGGCTGCGGCGGCGAGCTGCTCGCGGTTGTGCTCCCGGCCTTCCTCCTCGCGGGATTTGCCGGTCTTGGTGACGACGGCGGTCGCGCGGCGCAGGCTGATCGCGACGTCGGTGGCTTCCAGCTTGTCCCGGCGGACCGGGTACTGGGCGCCCTTCGGGACGAAGGAGTCGTCGAGCAGCAGGCCGGTCACGGTGACGGCCATGCCGACCTTGAGGGTCTGCGCCACGTTGACGGCCAGCTCGCGGAAGGTCACGACGGGCTGGAACCGGGTCCGCGAGATCCACTTCTCGCGCGTCTTGTCGAAGTAGCCGTTCTCGACGGCCAGGTCGAAGCTGAAGATCGTCGCGCCGCTGCCCTTGTGGCGGGACTCGTGGATCTTGCTGACGTTGCCGGTGAAGCTGATCTCGTTCATGGTCTGGCTCCCCTTGGTGCTCGGTGTCGGTGGAACGCGGCTTGCCTCAGCGGGCGGCGGAGGGGTCCGAGCGGTAGCGAGGAGCGGCGGGGGTTCGGCTCCGCCGAGCGGGGTGAGATCGCGCGTGCGCGACCCCGAAGGGGCTTGTCTCAGCCGGTCGGTGCGGGCCGGTTCATCGGCGCCGTGCCCTTCCGCGGTCTGCTGACCTCCGGGCGTTTCACTGGCTCCGGGCGCGAGGGATCAGACGTGATCGGGGGCGGTGCGCGGGCGGTCGGCGGTCTCGACCCGGTCTCGACCGCGGGCGAGGCTTTTGCGCAGGCAGACGTGTCAAGGGAGAAGTGCGGCATGACCGGCACGGTGGTGTCGGGCCGGAGTCTGGTGGGCGGCTGGAAGCGTGCGGCGTCGAGGTGGCGGAACTGCGGTCGGTAGGGCTCGGAGGGGATGGTGTGCTCGGCATCCGGCACCGCTTCGGGCGCCCCGGCACGGGCGCTCGGCGCACGGCCAGGCGATCGGACGGCGGGCCAGCGAGACCCGCTGCTGTAGTGCGGCCGCAGGTCGTGGTGACCCGGGGGGCGGCCGCGGCGGCGCGCTTGTCGGGCGACGGCGGTGCCGGGAATCGGGTCGTAACGGTGCCGGTGGAGACCGCGACTTGTCCGGTATCGAGCCCGTCGCCCCTCCCCCCAGGGTGGCGGGCTCGATCACGAGGCGGACTTTCCGCCGGTTACTCGGCGGCGGTCAGCAGCCAGCTCGGCCGTGGCGCGTGCGGGGTGATGCCGAGGTGTCCCAGCGTTCGGCCAGCCTCCTGCGTTCCAGGTCGAGCGTGTCGATTGCTTTGGGCAAGTCGTAGTACGCGATCGCTGTTCGCCGCGAGCGCAGGCCACGTCTCCCAGCTGTAGCGATCGACCTGGACGCCGGCGTGCGCGGTGGCGCGCCCGTTCAGGTCGCCGTGGTTGTCCAGCTGGCGGTGCCTGTTCGGCGAAGTCGGGATCGAGTGTCGCCGGGTTGTACCAGGGCAGAGCGGGCACGCCGGAGTTGTCGACTTCGGTGATTCGCCAGGGGCGGTCACCTCCGCCGAGGTCCAAGCCGTAGAGCAGGGACCCCCTGAGGATCGTCGCGGTGCCTCCAAGGTGTCGAGGACGTCCGGCGGCGCGGCCGTTGTGGCCGCGCCGCCGGATTCGATCAGGTCGCGGGGACGGGTTCGGCGAGGCCGTGCTCGGACCAGTGGGTGACCGTGTTGACTTCCTGGATCGTCCGGAACGGGGCGCAGGCCCGGTCGTCGTCGAGCGCGTCGTAGAGGTCTTCGGGGATGTAGGCGTACTCGCTGACCAGGTCGATGATCGTGTGCGCGTACGGGTGCTCGCCGGTCTGGTATCCGGCCATCAGCAGGAAGGTGGGCTCAGCGTCGTCGCGGTCCTTGTAGACCTGGGCGAAGAAGGTCCGCAGCGGCCGGTCGTAGCCGATCACGATGGTGTCGGCGGTCTCCGGGTTTTTCGGGGTGAGGTGGTGCCTGGTCATCGGTTGGTGCCTCCCGTGCTGCGGGTCGGTGAGCTGACGGGCCGTGGCCTCAGCGCGCCGGGCAGGGGTCCGCAGGACGGCAAGCGGGAAGCGCTCGTCCGGGCGGGTGGGATCGCGCAGCGACCGAGTGCAGCGAGGCTGGTCTCACCCGCCCGGATGGGCGTGGACGGCTTGCCGCGAAGCCCCTGCGTGGTGTGCTGACCTGTGGTGTCAGCTCGCGGTCCGTTGCCGCGAGGTGACGCCGTGAGGCGCCGGGCCGCTCCCGGTCCGAGTGTGCGGGGCTGGATCGGTGCTGCGACGGAGTGCACGGGGACGCGCGGCGAGGTGGACGGCGGCGGCCGGTGTCCTCGACCGGTTTCTGCGGGTCGGCGGCGCAGTTCGCCGGGGAGAGTGGGCAGACGACGGGGCGACGTCGGCGTGCGGGGGCAAGCGGACGTTGCGGGGCCGGCCCCGGCCGTCTGGCCGGGGCCGGCCCCGCGGCTACCGGATGAGGGCCTTGGCGAGCTTGTTGTGCCGGGCGAGCAGCACGCCGGCGGTGATGGTGGAGAACGCGAGCATCGCGGTCAGGATCGCGTCGGGTGCGTAGGTCTTGAGGTTGGCGAACTTCCCGCCGAACGCGACGTTGTCGACGACGGCCCAGACCGTGACCTTGATGCCGTCGATCTCGCCGTCGTAGGTGACTGTCCCCCGGCTCGGTTTCCGGGCCTCGGTCAGGCCCAGTACGTTGGCCCATTGCCGCGCGGCTTGGCGGGCGGCGGCGGGGCGGCCGTCGACGAGTCCGTTGAGGACCGGCAGCCGCGGCGCCGGGTTGCGGTAGTCGTAGTCGGTGCTCCACGACCAGTTCACGCGCTTGCATCCGAGTTGCGCACCGATGTGGTCGAGCTGGGCGAGCACCGCGGTGCCGGACTCGGCGAGCTGGGCGGTGTAGTCGCGCAGGTGCTTGGTCGTCGGCGTGGCGTACAGGTCGGGATACTCGGACACGGTTGCGCCTCCTGGGCTGGGTGCTGGTGGAACGCGGCGGTGCCCAGCGCGGCGCGGGAGGGGTCCGCAGGACGGCGGGGGTTCTGCTCGCCCGGGCGGGAGGCCCGCAGCGCAGCGAGGACCGTCGCCTGCCCGGGCGGGCAGGTTCATCGGCGCGTGCCCCTCCCGGGCGGTGCTGCCCTCGGGCGTTCCATGAGCGCTCCGGACCACGGGGGCTGGTGTTGAGGACCGCAGGCGCCCGTCGGCGCGGGGGCGCGGCGCTGCCGGTCCTCGCCGGTGACGGCGTGGCGCTCGGGACGGGAGCACGGTGAAGTTCGGAGAGGGTGGTCCGGCCGTCGTTGCCGGGCATCGGCGTGGTGCGTGGAGCGCCGCCAGGGCGCGGAACGCCGTCGTGGTGGCCGGTGCCGTCAGGCGCCGGGCACCACGGCAAAAAGGCGGGCATCCGGGTGGAGGCGCCCTGGCGCCGGAGCCCGGATTCCGTGGCGGGGTGGTGTTTGCGGAGCGCCGCCAGGCGCGGAGCACGCGGGGACGGTGCCGCCAGGCGCCGGCCCTGCCAGATGCGCAGCATCAGGGTGGATGCGCCCTGGCGCCGGAGCCCGATTCAGTGCCCGCCGGCAGGCGGGCCGGCCGGGCGGGTGGGCGCTGGGGAGCACGAGGGGGCGCGAGCCCCCTCGTATCGGCGTGGCCGGCTCGATGCCGGCCGGGCCGATGTTTCGCGAACCGGCGGCCGGGCGCGGTGTCGCACCCGGCGGCCGGTTGGCCGTTGCTTTTACATCACGTCGCGGACCGCGTTCAGGGCGCGGAGAACGTTGGTGTTGCGCGTGCCGCGCTTGTAGGTCTCGCGGTTGTAGTCCTCGAACCACACGCGGGCGGCGGCGGCGACGGCGGCCGGGGAGAAGCGGTGGCCCTCGCGCAGCTTCCACGCGCTGTTGAGCCCGACGCGGATTTCGTGGTCGGTGAGCGCGTCGCTGATCAGGAATTTGACGGCCAAGCGGACGTCACTGGGAAGCGGCTTCGGCTCGGCGGTCTTGACGGACGTGGCGACCGGGGCGGCCTGCTTGACGGCGTCGGCCTGGCACGGGACGGAGCAGTACTCCGCGCCCGGGAGAGCGGAAATGTTGGTGTCGCACGACCCGCAGCGGCGGACGTCGCCGGTTTCGGGGTCCAGCCCGAGGGAGGTCAGCTGCGCGCGCTCTTCGATGCGCGCGGCGGCCGCGACGACTGCGGGAGAGAACGACTGGAGGGAAGGGGCTTCGATTTCCGCGCACCGCTCGCACCGGCCCTTGAGTTCGTGGCTCTGCGCCTGCTCCGTCCGCGACAGTTCCACGACACACGCGTTGCAGAAGCGGTTCGGGTTGGCGGCGAACGGGGTGCGGCGGGAGCGAACCTTGCGGGTGATGGTGCTGGTGGTCATTTTGTTTCCTTCGGCTTTGTGGTGACCGGAGTTTGGCGGCTCCGGCGGGGCTTTCTGCGTTCCCCTGACAACGTCTACCTTACCAACCCTACCAACTATGCGAAAGGTTTCCGGGGAATTCCAGGTCACTTTTTTAATTCGATGACCGTTAGGTCGTCGAAATTCTCGCCCACAAAGTGGGGGGCCTTGGTGATTCATTCCGTCAACCTGGCTGAGCGGCCATCACGGGGCGTCAAGGGGGGTCAACACCAGGGCGCTTTTCCTGGTGTTGACCCCCCTTGATGGCCCGTGATAGCTCTTTGGCCTGGTTGTCGGGATGAATCACCTTGGTCCACAACGGAACCGCAGCTTTCCTCCCCGATCCATTCCGGAGACCTGCCGGGGGTCCGGGGGCGGCGAGCGCCCCGGTTACCACCACCGCAACAGAATCCGGACGCAATACGCAATAGGTTGCCAAACCGTCCGATCAATTATGAACAGCATTCATTCCGTTGATAAACCGAACTGACACCCGACAGAAACCGCGGTGCTTGGATTTGCCTGGTGCTGTTCTTGCGCGGGTCACAGGGGTGCGGAGCCGGCGCACGGTCCGGCTCCGCACCGTGCCGAGGATCAGGCTGACAGGCGGCGCACGCAACGGCAGGTGTCGGTGTCACCGCCGTGAGGCAGCTTCGGGGTGATCCTCGACCAGGCCGCCGCCCTCGCACGCCGGGCAGTCGCGGCGGGCGAAGTGGCGCGCGCCGTCCGCGGCGCTGAAGAAGTCCAGGTAGACCCACTGGCTTCCGGTGCCGGCGTCGGCGAACACCGACTGCTGGAACGTGTCCAGAGCGTTCACGGCGAGCGAGTCGAGCAGGTCCAGCCGCCACTCGTCGTTGTCGAGGTGATGCCAGCCGAGGTCGTCCGGCTCGCCCAGGCCCAGGGCGAGGGCAAGGTGCTGCTCGACCCTGGCGACCACCGACGGCCATTCGAGCCCATGCGGACTGCGCCAGTTCCTCAGCCATTGCGGCGGGGACATCGCCGGGAACGTGGCGGTCGAGCGGATGGAGGTAACCGTCGGGCCCAGCGGCCTCTCCCAGCGGGTGCTGAGGTCCAGCAGCAGTGCGTTCGCGCCGGGCACCGCGGCGCGCACCTGCCTGGTGATGTCCAGCAGGCGCACCGGGTACAGCTGGCGATCGACGCGACGACGCTGGGCGTCGGCCTCGTTGAGGAACTGGTCGAGCGGATCGGGAGTCGTGCGGGACATCGAGGTCCTTCCATCGGGCGGGCGTGGACGGACCGGTCCGGCCGGGCTGACAGACCCGGCCGAACCGGTGGGGTTCAGCTGCCGCCGATCACCTGGCTGGCGTCGGGGTTGTGCACGACACACGCGAGGTCGAGGTGGACGAACATCGCCGCGTCGAGCTGGCGGATGATGGTCCCGGCGTCACGGGAGAACCGGCTGGAGACCTTTTCGTGGCACTCGGGGCAGTTCACAGAGAGGTCGGTGTCGCCGCGGGAATAGCCGTATCGGCGGGCGCGGCGGGCGATTCGCTGCTTCTCGGTCTTGGTCATCAGTCCCCCGAGCCGTCGTCGCCGGAGTTGTCACCGTCGAGGGCCAGCTCCCAGAGCAGGTCGCCGCCGAAGACGAGGACCAGGGAGATGACAGCGGCGAGCCACCAGGCGAGGGGTCGGTCGGCCAGGAAGGCCCCCAGCTTGAACAGGAGGGTCAGCAGGCCAGAGAGCAGGAACTGGTAGCGCAGGGGCATTTCGGACTCCTTCGGACGCGGGGCGGAACGAAAACCGGGGCCGCCGATCGGCGGCCCCGGAGAGTGGGTGTTTCGGTGGAGGCGGGTCGGGCGGTCACTCCAGGCCGGGCAGGACGCCGATCAGCGCGGAGACCCACACCGCGCCGACGAACGCGGCGGAGAGCAGCGCGGACAGCCACCAGGTGCGGACCTCGAACAGTTCCTTCAGCACGACGGTGCCGACTGCCCAGATCACGAGGTCGATCAGGGTCGCGGAAACCTCCGCGGTAGAAGAACGGCCCGGCGCGTTCGCGCCGGGCCGGGCCGGGCCGGGCCGGGCCGGGCCGGGCCGGGCCGGGCCGGGCCGGGCCGGGCCGGGCCGGGCCGGGCCGGGCCGGGCCGGGCCGGGCCGGGCCGGGCCGGGCCGGGGAAGGGTGGGAACCGTCAGGCGTCGTTGTCGCCGTGTTCGTGTGCCGCGTCGCGGGCAAGCCAGAAGTCCTCGGTGACCAGCGCGATGGCTGCACCAACCACCAGGGCGATGACCGCGGCAAGCCACCACGGCATGGTGCCGCCGTACAGGAACACGATCAGCTTGATCAGGATGGCGAGGCCGGCGTAGACGAGGAATTGGTAGCGCAGTGGCATCGCTGGCTCCTCACCACGCGCCGTTGTCGGCGGCCAGGTCGGCGGCGATGCGGTCCTGGTGGGCGTCGCGGTCGGTGAACTCGCGCCAGTTGCCGGTGCCGGTGAGGGTCTGGGTGTCCATCGGTGCCTCCTGGGGCTGGGGTGTCGGTGGGGCGCGGCTCTGCCTCAGCGCGCCGGGTGGGGGTCCGCGCCTGCGCGGACGGCCAAGACCGCAGGCTCGGCCGGTCGACGTGGACCGCGCTACACCCGACCGCCGGCGAACAACCCGACCGCACAGCGCGGTTCATCTCGACCGGCCGGGCCGGAGGACTTGGACGCTCGCCCCCGCCCGGTGTGCTGACCTCCGGGCGATCCACGGGCGCTCCGGCCTGGTGGTGCCGGTGGGCGCCCGGGCCCGGAGGTGACGAGCGGCTCGGCGGCGGCGACCGCGACACCTGAGCGGGCATCGGCGCGCACGGCAACATCCCGGTGGTGCCGGCGCGGTACGGGCCGGGGAAGCACGTCGCCGGGTGCGCCGCGCGCTCGGCGCGGCACACCCGGCGGTGGGGCGACACCCGCCGCGAGGCCTGACGGGTGCCGCCCAGGAACCCGAGCCGTGAGGCCCGGGGCGGGGATCAGTCGGCCAGCTCGATCCTCCGAGGGTTCTGGCGGCCGCGGGCGATGCCGTTGCGGATGTGGTGCAGCGCCTCGGCTTCGTTCCAGCCGCCAACGCCGTTGTGCACGCTGGCCGCGTCGAGCAGCACGTCGAGCGCCACTGTTTCGGCGAGGTACCCGCCGCCGACCAGCTCGCCGAGCTTGGCGGCTGCCTTGAACGTGATGTCGGCGCGCTCGCCCTGCGGGGCGTGGCGGACGCGGTCGGGCTCCGCGGTCAGCGGCGTCTTGAGGTAGACGTCGTATCCGCTGCCGGTGGAGAGCTGGACGGGCACCCGCACCGGTGGCGGCGGCGGGGTCAGCGCGGTGACCAGCCAGGGCGGCAGCGGCGCGACCGGGATGTCGCGGGTCACCCGGTACAAGCGGTACTTGCCGTCGACCCGGCGAACCGACCCAGCGACGATGATGTTGCCGCCGTGGGCGCGGACATCGAGGTAGGGGCCCAAGCCGCGGCCATTCGCGCCGATCGTGTTGCGCAGCTCGACCTCGGGCGGGGCCAGGAAGTAGCGGTGCTCTCCCCCGCTGGGTGAGGTCACGGTGTAGGTGTCGAGCGGGTCGGGCTGGCCGGCGCGCTCGGCGAGCACCCGCAGCACGTCCCGGCCGTGCTGCGGGGCCAGCGCCGCCCAGTCCTCAGGCGGCGCGTCGTGCGCGGTGTCCAGGTCGAGCACGACCAGCCCGGCGGGGCCGCAGGCGACGCACGGGTTGTAGGCGGCGGCCTTCCACCAGTCGGCGAGTTGGCTCTCGTCGCAGGTGGCGCGGTTCTCCCAGTTGTCGACGGCCGGGTACTTCGAGTACGGGAACACCGGGAACACCGGCCAGCCTCGTCGCGCTGCGGTCAGCGCGGCGTCGAGCCGGGTCCGGGCGGATCCGGTGCGTGGACGGATGGTGCGGCTCCTGGTCGATGTGGTCATGGTCAACATCCCCCCTTCGGGATCGAGGGTAGGCGGGACAGGGGTCAGCGCGCAGAAGGTTTGCGCTGGTCAGGTCGACGGCGCGGTCGTCGACGGTCGAGACGGCTGCGGTGACGCAACCGCGGAGACATCCGGCGCCGACGGTCGATGCCGGTACAGGTGGGCGTGGGTTCGTGGGCGGGACGCCCGCAGGTGGGCATGGGAATCTCCTGAACTGGCAAGGGAAGGGCCACTCGGGCGGGCGGGTGCGCCGCCCGCCCGAGCGTGGTCAGCGCGTGCTCGTGATGAGCGCGCAGGCGAACGCGATCCGCGGAAGCAGGAACTCCTTGGTGTCGTCCGGGACCTCGATCTTGTTGTTGCGGCCGTGGTAGCGCAGCCGGTCGGTCGACGCTTCGTTGAGCAGCAGGCTGAACTGCTTCGCCGCGGGGTCGACGGCCTGCACCGTTCCGGTCAGCCCGGCCAGGTACTTCCGCTGCATGTCGGTCAGCATCACCGCGTCGCCGGGCTTGAGGTCGGCAGCGAGCTGGTCGGTGCGCCGCGCGCGGGCGGTACTCAGCTCGGTCAGTTGCTGCTCGGTCGCCTCGGTCAGCAGGTAACCGATGAGGTCGGCGAACTTTTCGTCCACGCCGGTGGCCGTGAACGCGCCCAACGGCATACCGCTGAGCTGGTAGCGCTCGACGTCGGCGGCCCCGGGATAGGCGGATGCACCCCGGCCGGTGGCCAGGACCTTGGTCGAGCCCTGGGTCAGCAGAAGGTCGGCGTACTTGTCGTCGTAGATCGCCTGCACGGTGCCGGTCAGGCCGGTGGCGTAGCGCATGCCGTCGATCTGGCCGGTGATCTCGATGTCGGCGCCGACGGTGACCAGCGCGGCGCGCAGGTCACGCAGGATGCTGTGCCGCAGCGAGATGGCGTGCCGCAGGCGATGTACCTGCGGATGGGTGAGGTGATCGCGGACGTGGGCCAGGGCATCGTCGTACTGCAAGGGAACCTCCGTCGGGTTCGTCGATGGGTGGGACGGCCCTAGCCAGGAGCACGCCGGCCGGCGGGTGCTCGTGAAATAACGGGGGCGACGGCTCCGCCGAACGGGGTGGGATCGCGCAGCGAACGAGCGCAGCGAGGCCTGTCCCACCCGTTCGGCGCGGGCGGGCGACTTCGTCAGTGAGCCGCCGGCCGGCGTGCTGGTCTTGGGGCCGTCCACCGGGACGAACCGGACGGGGTCACGGCGGAGTTCAGCTGGAACACGCGCGCGGGGCCGCGTGATGCGGCCCCGCTGGCGGGCGTGATCAGTCACGGGCGCCGGTGTCGAGGACCACCGCGCCGAGTTCGTCGACGAGCAGCTGCACCACCTCCGCGTGCTGGTCCTCGGTGAGGTCGGTGGACGGTGCGGCGTTCTGGGCGGGCATCGGCAGGCCTCCTGGGCTCAGGTACGAGGGGTGGTGTGCGGACGGGCAGGGGTGCCGGAAGTGGTCGAGCGACCCGGTGGTCGACGGAGAAGTCCGTCGACCACCGGGCCGCTCGGTCAGTCGGTGACGGGCTGCGTGACCGCGCCGGCCGTAGTGCGGCGGCGGTGCGGAACGAACGCGGACAAGTGCGTCGCGCGCAACATGTTGGTGTGCACAAAGCCGGCCCACAGGTACACAGCGGTCATGACCAAGGTGGAGTGGCCGTCGAACACCATGCCGGTGACCAGGTAGCCGCCCGCGATGATGTGGTGGTTGACGTCGTCGATCTCCAGGGTTCGGGCGCGCGTGATCATCGTGGCGAGCTGCTGACGCATCTGGTTGGGCCTTCCCGTTCCGGGTGGTGTTGCGGGGACGGGCGCTGTGCAGCGGGGCTGGCCGCGGCGCGGAAAGGGTGGGCCGAAGGCCCATCGCGTGCGACGCCGAAGGCGCCCTTGTAGCAGAGCGGACTGGTCTGCTGGCATCTGCTCGTCCTCGTGGCGACGCGGGACGGAAGACCCGGCGCCGCCATCGGCGAGGCGAGGATCAGAGTTCACCGTGAGCGATCGCCGTCCGCTGCCTTCGTTCAGCGCGGAGCTCCGGCCGCCGCAATCCGGACATGCGGCATGGGCTGTGTCAGTGGCGCCCCTAGTACCGTCGACGCCTGATGAGAGACGCACATGAAGCGCGCCGGAAGCCCACGGCAGTCAGCACCTCGATCAGTTCGGTGAACGTCATCGGGTGATCCATTCCGTTCGGCGGCGGGATTCTCCGCGTCTTCAGCTAGTTCCGGGGCAGCAGGTCGCGCAGTCGTCGACGCCGGTCGGGTCGTTGGGATGAACGGCTTGTCGGAATCGGATCATGTGAAAGTGGGGAAGGTGCCGAGGGTGGCGACGACCTCGGCGACGGCGGCGGGAACGTTCATGACGGCGAACACGGCGTAGCCGCCGAGTTCGGTGTTGGCGACCGCGGCGACCGTGGCGCACAGCATTGCGTCGCACTGGCCTCTGTTCCACTTCTCGAACGAGACCTCCGCCTGCGACAGCAGCTGCCATGCGGCCGGGCAGTACAGCCGGAGCACTTCGGGCCACACGCGCTCCGGTACATCGAGGTGGCTGCAGTGCAGTGCGGCCACCACCGCGACGACGGAGGCCATGCCGGAGAGTACGTGCGCCCAATTCGGGTCGAATTCCTCGACCGGGCGATGCCGCTTGAGCCGACCGGTCAGCGCGGGAAGGATCTCCCCTGCCTCGCGCTCGGCATCGCGGTACAGGTCGCGAGGCACGGGCTTGAAGGTGGTCATCGTCAGGTTGTCCTTTCGGGGATGCGCGGAGTTGGCGAAGATGCGTACCGATGTGCAGGCTGTCCTCGCTGGCGGCGGTGCTGGCCAATTCGCTGTCGTAGCGAACGCGGGTACACCGCCCGTGTCCGGCCGCGCCGGCCGGTCGGGCTGCCCGCGCCCTCGGGGAGAAGGCGCGGGCAGCCCGGCGTTCAGCGCGTGAGGGAGTGGCCGGCGACCTGACGCCGCAGGCTGCGCCGGTAGGCAGCGGCGATGAGGGTGAACGCCTCGGTGAGTTCGGATCGCAAGCTCAGCAGGGACGCCAGCGCGGCGATCAGCTGCGCGGCATCGGCGCGGGTCAACTCGACCTCCGTACGGCCGGCCAGGTGCGTCGAGGTCGACAGGGCGAGGTAGCTCTCGTCGTAGTTGGCGTGGTGCACCGACAGCTCGGCGGTGACGGGCCACACGACCTCTGTGTCGAGGACGACGCCAGGGGGGACGACCGGAATGTCGATCCGCCGGTCCGACGGCCGGGTCGCGTCGGGGAGCTCGACGCCCGGCAGGGCGAGCAGGTGCTCGGCGAGGTCGACGGCGACGTCCTCGCCGAGGAGTTCGCACTGCACGTCCACGCCGATGGTGTCGGTTCGGTGATACGGGAGGGCAGTGACGCGGTCCTGTTCGACCTGCTGCAAGACGGGGAGGTCCGGTGCGGGACGTCGGGGGTGGAAGGTCCAGTGCTGGCCGAGAGCGATCGGCATGGCGGGGTCGCGGTGTGCGGGCACGAGGATGCTCCTGTCGAAGCGGAGAAAGAAAATCCGGCGGCAACGGCGGTGAGGCTGCGGGGCTGCGGCGGCCCACCGGGCGGCTGGTCAGCCGCCGTAGACGGCCACGCCGTAGGGCTGGCCGTTGCGGTCGGTGTAGACGCCGTGGCGGGAGTGGTCGGTGGCCACCGTGCGGACCCGGCGGAGCTCGGCGGCATTGGCGCCTTCGGGAACGTCGTAGGTGACCGGGCAGTCCGCGCAGCTGAAGACGTCGGTGTTGCGGAAGCGCCACTGGACGAAGGCGTCGAGGACGCGCAGGAGCTTCGGCCGGGCGGTCGCGGTGCTCTGGCGGTGGCGGGCCATGTCGGTCCCTCTCTGCGGTGGTGGTGAGCTGACGGGCCCTGGCCTCAGCGGGCCGGGTGGGGGTCCGCGCCTGCGCGGACGGCCAAGACCGCAGGCTCGGCCGGTCGACGTGGACCGCGCTACACCCGACCGCCGGCGAACAACCCGACCGCACAGCGCGGTTCATCTCGACCGGCCGGGCCGGAGGACTTGGACGCTCGCCCCCGCCCGGTATGCTGATCTCGTGCGTCAGTTCGGTGCCGCGCAGTACGGACGCCGATATCCCGGCGACGGAGGATCACCGGCACATTTCGCCAAAAAGTGGACAGAACGCGAGGAACGCCTGGTGGGGCTGCCGTACGGCAGCCCCACCAGCGAGCCGGATCAGGCCGCCAGGTCGGCGCTGACCTCGTCGACGTCTTCCAGCTCCGCCTCGACAACCGCGTCGCCGTCCTCGGGTTCCGGCGCGGAGTCGGCTTCCTCGTCCTGGGCGTCCTGGGCGTCGTCGGCGTCCAGCTCGACGTCGTCTGCGAAGTCGATGTCTTCGGTGTCCTCCAAGTCGGTCTCGTCGTCGGCCTCGCTCGCCATGTCCTTCTCGGCGGGCTGGAGCACCAGCTGCTCAACGTCGGAGAGGGGGTAGTCCCAGTTCTTCAGCTGGGTGAAGTAGGCCTGCGCCTCCTGCGTCGGGCCGCGCCAGGTGTGCGTGCCGGTGCTCTTCTCCAGCGCGGCGACCAGCAGCGCCACCGTCAGGGTGGTGGCGCGGGCCGGGCTCGCGTTCTCGGCCGCGGCCGCGATAACGTGCTTGTCCCGCCGGTGGTAGGCGGCGACCTCCTGCTTCGGCATGCCGAGCAGCTCGATGGCCAGAGCGTGGTCGCTCTCCATCGCCTTGCGCACGGGGTGGCTGCCCTCGGCCAGCATCTGCGCGACCCACCGGATCCCGTCCTTCGGCGCGCCCTTGCGGCCGAAGAGCTTCTCCTTGAGCCACTTGCGGCGGACGGTCTCCGCCGAGCGCCACTTCTTGTTGTTCGCGACGACCTCCTTGCGCTCGGCTTTCTGCTTGAGAGTCATCCGGCCGGGCTTGGCACCCGTGGAGCTGCTGTAGCTGTAGCGCGCGGTGTGGCCGTTGGCCTTGTAATCGGTGCAGACGTAGAAGATGCCGTGCCGCTCGGCGACCGGGCGCCAGCTGCCGCGGCTGCCGACGAACGCGGCGTGGCCGGGGCAGCTCTGGTGGGCTTCGACGGTCAGTTCGGTCCCGTCGGCGGCGTCGGCGTTCGGGCGCAGCGAGTCCAGCTTGCGGACCGGGCCCTCCTGCGACGAGGTCGGCCGCTCGATCACGGTGACACCCTGCTTTGTGAGCTCGTCCGCGAGCTCCGCGCAGATTCGCTCCTCCTCGAGCTTGTCGCGCCACTGCTGGGCGACGTGGTCGAACTGCTCGGGCCGCTTGCTCGCCGCGGCCTTCAGCTCCTTGACCGCGGCCTCGTTGCCCTCGAACTCGGCGATCACTGCGGCGTGAATCAGGTTCTCGATCTCACCGGCCGCCAGCGCGTCTACGGCGACGGCGCTGCGGGCCACGACGACCGCGGTATTGACCCGCTTGGTACCCACGTGCCGTTTCCTGGCGATCTGGCCGGCGGAGAGACCGAGGTCCAGCAATTCCTGGGTGGCGCGCACCTCGTCGGCATCGGTGATCCCCGCGCGGTGTTCGTTCTCGCCGAGCTGATCGATGATCCGGTCGATCTCGCGCTTCACCTTGTCGGTGATCAGCTCCGGTTCGACCAGCACCGGGACCAGCTTGTGCGTGGGCTCGGTGTCCTTGGCCAGGGCCCTGTTCCACACTTCGACCGAGGCCAGCGTGCGCCGCTGGCCCTTGCGCACGACCAGCCGGCCGGGTGCTTCTTCGCGTACGGGGATGGGCTCGCGGACGCCGCGGTCCGCGATGTCGTCGACGAACCACTTCGGCAGGTCGGGCATCGTGCGGGTGTTCACCCCGATGATCAGCTGCCGCGGGTCGACGTAGCGCAGTTCGACGGCGGGGGTCTGCTCCCCATCGGTGGCGGTGGCGGTCTCGCTGGTCACCTGCTCGGGCACGACGTCGACGGGCACGGTCTGGGTGTCCTCGACGGCGATTTCGGTCGTGGTCACTGTTGTACTCCCTGGTTTGTGTGGACGGAATTCGATGAATTCCGGCGCGTTGACCGAATTCGCCGTTTTCTGACGACGAATTCGTGTGAGCGCTGCCCCGCGTGTGGGACGCACTCGATTCGGCGGGAACGGCCGAAGGCCGGGACGAGGGTTGCGGCCTCGCCCATGCCGGCGTGAACCAGCCAGGGATTCTTCTTTACCTACAGGGGTGTTCTCGATCTGGTTCACCCGTGCTGGGCCGGGTCCGCGCCCTCGCCCCGGCAGGCCGTTCCCGCTAGAGTGCGTCGTCCCGCACCCGGGGCCGCTCACGAAATTCGCAGCTCTGGGTACAGGAACCCGCGCGGCGCGAAATGGCACCGAGGAACCAGTTCGCGCACGGAAACCAGCGATTCAGAATGAAACCTGGGACGTAAAACCACTGCCACCACGGTGCCGTCGGGCCGGTGGCGGTCCGCCTGACTGAGGGCTCCCGGAAGGCATGCCGGCCGAGCGCAGGCATCTTCATCAGCCGAGACCCAGAGACGGGTTGCGACCTGGGCAAACCGGACAGATTCAAATCATATGGTTTCACTAGGTCGGTGGAGCGGACTTGCGGCTCGCCGCCGTCCTGAGCGTCGATCGAGCCGGCTGCGCGGTTTGTGGTTGAGGCGTTGCCCGAAGCCGTAGCGCAACGTCCGCGGGGCGCCGGTGAGTTCGACTCGTCGGTTGCTGCGAGACGCTGAGCTTGGACAACCTGTAGGATTCGCTTGCCCACCGGCGTTCAAGCGCCCGGCAGACTCAGGCCGATCCAGTCGCGCACCGTCGCATGCAACGGGCTGCGTACCGTCAGGGAGCCGGATGTCGCGCAGTCGTCGAACGAACTGGCGATGGATCTGGGCCTGACCTAGGTCCGTGTCTATCGCATCGTGTCGGACGCGGTGGTCCGCGCTCAGGTTCGTGTTCTACTGGCCGAGGTCTTGCCTGAACTCGCCGAGGTGATCGGCGTTGTGCGGCTCACGCCCTGAAACGTCGGCCGTACCACCCGGACAACCCGATGCGGCAATGGCGTCTCGCTGACGGCCGCGGGCTCCGAACGTACCGGGCCTTGGAAGACCTGGACCCCGGGTCGGCTTGCTGAACCTGGTCTTGGCTGGCCCAGCAGGTCGCCGGCGAGAACCGTTCGGCCAAGCAGTCCGCCCTGGAGAGCACTTGTCACCGGGGGTCAGGACGCGAGAGTTCCCGGGCGGACGCGTTGCAGCCAAAACCTTCGCCGTGCTCGTCGCGATGACGTTGCCCCAGCGCCCAGCCGGGCACGGTACGCAGGTGTCATGCCACGACCACTGATCCGCGCCGGTGTCCCAGCCGCGGTCGGGGTCGGGGTCGTCCATCACGTAGGGCACCTGCACCGACGCCGCAATCGGGGCGATCGGCGAGGTGACCGGGACGTCGCGGACTCGCACCAGCACCAGGTCGGCGGCCGCGTCGAGCGTGCGGCGTGGGGTTCGAGCCGCGGCGGACACGGGGCAGCCGTCGCAGTTCCCGGCGGCGTGACAACGGCCGAAGCCGCCCCACCGGGCGCGTCGGGTGTCGAACGACTCGAATAAAGGTCGGGTAGCTGGTGGGCCGCAGAGCGCATTGGTCGGACAGCGAGATCGGGCCGATGGACAGGCGGTTCCATCCGCTACCGTCCGGTCCGCCGGGCTGCGGTCGCGGGGCGGGAAGGTAGATCGGCACGGTGTTCTCCGTTCCAGGGTTCTCGAACTGGGTTCGGGTGCGGCCAGGCCGTGCCGGTCAACTTGGGTCGTCGCCGAGGTCGTGCTGCTGGTCAGCGCAGATCCGTTCGATCAAGCCCTGCTGAAGGCGATGGTGTCCCGCCATTCCCTGAAGCGTGCTTCCTGCGCTTCCCGGATCCGGGCTACGGTCGGTTTGCCGATCTGGACCAGGTTGATCGGCGGGATGATCTTGTAGCTCAGCCACGCCGTCCACTCCTTGCTGCAGGACGGGCAGAGCGGGCGTTTCTCCTGCGTCTGCTGGTTTTCGGGCACGACGAGGCACTCCTTCGGGTGACTTGGTCGGTGGTGAGGGCGGACGACGCGACGGCGCCCCGCGACGGCCGAACTGGCCGGTTCCGCGCGCCCCGGTCCCGCGGCGCAGGGCGCGCGGAACCGGAGTGCTGTCCAAAAGGGATTTAGTCCGGATCGGAGATGCCGAGGACGTCGCGCAGGTCAGCGGCCAGGTGAAGCGTGGTCGCGAGGTAGGCGATCGTGTCGCCCTCGTTGTCGTGCGGGGCCACATGGATCTCGCCGAGATACACCAGGCGCTGATCGTCGCCCCTGCCGGTCGGCGCGAAGAACGACAGGTAGATGCCGAACGGAGGGGCGAGCTCGACGACGGTGTCGGTGTCCGGGTGGCTGAACCTGATGCCACCGGTGGGCTCGTGGTGCGTGCGGATGAAGCCGCGCGCGCCGAGCAGGGCGGTCAGCTGGGCGTCGAGCTGCTTGCGGCTGGCCCTCTTCGCCCGGATCTCCTCGACCATGTCGCTCACGCGAGGGCCTGCCCGGACAGGTGCGCGTCGAGCCGCGTCAGATCGGTGGCGATCAGGCCAGCGGTGAGTACGACACCATCGAGGTGGGCGATCCTGCCGGACATGGTGTCCAGGTGGCGACGTTTCCCTTGCGACTGCATGGTTTCGGGCACGACGGAAGTACTCCTTCGACAAACTGGTCGGTGGTGAAGGCGAAACACACGACAGCGCCCCGCGCCCGCCGGACTGTCCGGCCGGGCGCGGGGCGCCGGGGTGTTGCTCAGAACGGGGGCTCGTCGGAGAAGCCGCCGCCGCCGCCCACCGGGGGCGCGGAACCCCACGG
Organism: Amycolatopsis sp. cmx-4-37; assembly: GCA_049998055.1. Taxonomy (GTDB): domain Bacteria; phylum Actinomycetota; class Actinomycetes; order Mycobacteriales; family Pseudonocardiaceae; genus Amycolatopsis. The sequence continues at coordinate 24,254 of JAEBEK010000031.1, forward strand.
GTCCTCGGACGAGGTGCCGCCCGAGGGAGCACCGCCGCTGCTACGGCTGACTTTGTTGACCTTCGCGGTGGCGAACCGCAGCGAGGGGCCGATCTCGTCGACCTCGAGCTCGACGACGGTGCGCTTCTCGCCTTCCTTCGTCTCGAACGAGCGCTGCTTGAGTCGGCCCTGCACGATCACGCGGGCACCGCGAGTCAGGGTCTCGGCGACGTTCTCCGCCGCCTGCCGCCAGATGTTGCAGCGCAGGAAGAGGGCTTCACCGTCCTTCCACTCGCCGGACTGCTTGTCCAGCGTGCGGGGTGTGGACGCGACGGTGAAGTTCGCGACCGCCGCACCGGCGGGGGTGAAGCGAAGCTCCGGGTCCGAGGTGAGATTTCCGATGACGGTAATGACCGTGTCGCCTGCCATGAGGTGCTCCTTGGTCTGGTCGCAGCAGCGGATCGCCGCTGCCGAGCTGGGTGTTTGTCAGGCCCCGTGGGGCGCGCTCGACCAGGGACCGGGCGAGGAGGGGGGTCAACCGCGCAGAGCACGCAAGGTTTTCTGCTCGGGCCGAAGGCGTGAGCGTGGGAGAAAAGCTTTCGTGCGGCGGTTGACGCTCAGCCGCGTTCGGTCCAGAGTGCTCAGCCCCATGTGGCCGGTGACGAACTCCCGGGTGCCAGAGGCTCCGTTCGTGACCGGTCGGTGGAGCAGCAGGTGTCGAGCGACCGCATGACCGGCTCGGTCGGCCACCCTGCTCGGCGAGCCGACCGACCGACCGCTTGCGGCCGAGCTACTGCTCGTCCATCAGGGCATTGATCGACGCGTGTGGACCGCAGTTGCCGACGTAACGGGTCCCGGTGACGATGGCTTTCGCCTTCGCGGTCTCCCACCGCTCGTCGCCGACGCGGACGTGGTCGGTGATGTGCTCGAACCGGACTGTGCCGGTCCATCCGCCGTTCGGGACGGGACAGTCACCGAGACCGTGTTGACCTTCAGCACCGGATACCAGTCGCCGCGGCTCTGGACGAAGTCGCCCTTGGCCAAGGTGTCCTTGGTGTAGTTGGTGGCCTTGCCGTCGGCGATCTGCTGCTTGCGGACGGCCTGCCAGCCGCGCAGCTGCTCCTCCAGCCACTCCGCCCGCACCGCCAGCTGCTGGCGGTGCTCGGTGGTGAACGGGCTCACCCGGTACTGCTCGCGCAGCTGCTGGTGCCGGGCTTCGTCGGCGTCTGCGAAGAGCCGGTCGATCAGGTCGCCGCGTTCGACCTCGCGGGCGATGCGACGCTGTTCCGCCTCGAACTCGCGGATGCAGTTGACGACGGTCTCGGGGTTGTGGCGGTAGGTCATGTGGTTGCCGGCCGTCTTCGCCTGCGCGGCGATCTTCTCGGCGAGGCTGCCGAGCTCGGCTGCTTCTTCCAGGTTCTTGAACGTGCGCTCCCGGCGGTTGCGGTCGGCCGCGTAGCCGGGGTGGTCCACCAGGTACGGCTGTCCGGGAGGGATTCCGTCCAGCACAACCTGGCCGGCGCGCTCCCGGGCGTCGGATGCCGCCGACAGCCGCCCGCTGCGGCCGTCCAGTCGTTCGGCACGCAGTTCGGCGTTGAGGGCTCGGTCGGCTTCGGCGTCTGCGAAAGTCCGGACGGTGTCGTCAATCTCGATGTGGACGTCGAACCCGCGGGTGCGCAGGCCTCCGGCGGTCCGGTCGATCGCGTGCCATTTGGCCGGCTTGTTGGGACTGGCCTGCAGCCGGAAGTCGCCGACGGTGCGGCGGTAGTTCCAGCCCTGGCTGCGCAACCAGTGGTACAGGTCGTCGGCTCGGGTGGTGCCTTCGAGCACGGTGCCGTCTTCGGGAGTGTGGGTGATGATCAGGGCTCGGCGCGCGGCCTGTTCGGACGTCGGTGAAGACATCGGGACGTGGTCCTTCCACGGTCGTCGCCGGCGTTTGGCGGGCGCCGGCGGAGATGGCGGTGGATCGCCCCGCGGTTGTGGGGCGCGGCGCAGGCAGGCCGCGCTGGTGGGCCGGTCCGAGGTGGCGCGTTCGCCCGACCGGCGGGAGATCGCGCGTCAGCGCGACCCCGCAGGGGCGTGTCTCCCCCGGTCGGCCGCGGACTGGCGGCGCCGGCCGGGATCGCCGGGCGGCCTAGAGTTCCCGCCGCCCACAACCCGAAGCCGGCGCGGGACGCGCCTCGGCGAAAAGTCCGCAGGCGCGTCCCGGGCGGGATCACTGGTCTTGTTCTGGGGGCGCGTCGACCAAAGTCACCCGGGGCCGCAGCCGCACCGGCGCATCCTCCGGGCCGCGCCAGTGCTCGTCGATCAAGATCCTTTTGTGGAGTGCCCAGCCCTTCCCGTAGGCCTGGTCACGCCAGAACGACCCGACCGGGAACCGGACGCCGACCGTGCGCCCGGACGGACTGGTCGATGTGGCGGAGGAGGCACGGGTCCGGCGGTGGATGCTGACCACCCGAACCGCCGGCAACGTGCGTCCCGCCCGTGCGGCGCGGCGGCGTTCGGGCCGCGGCGCGCGCTGCTCGGTGATCTCGACGTGCACCGGCTGCTGGATGAGCAGCCACGTCGCCAGCACGGTCTGGATCCAGCCCAACGTGCGGCCGTGCGCGATGACGCCCGTGACCTCGTCGGAGGGGATGTACCGGGAGACGGTGGTGAGCTCCGGTTCGCCCGCCGACCAGCACAGCAGTGCCTCGTCGTCCCACAGCAGGGGCGGAGTCTGCTGTTCGACGTGCAGCCGGGCTTGCGCCGGCGACATCCCGCCGGCGATGGCCTCCTGCACCAGCTGTTCGGTCTCCGGCGCCGCCCAGAAGGTCAGCCACACCGCACCAGTCTTCGGTTCGCAGTGTGCGGATCGGCCCCACGAGCACGCCACGATCGGAACGTTCGTGCCGTAGCCGTCTTCGGCATGCCCGATCGGGGTCTCGAACACCAGAAAGCCCTGTTCGCAGGGCAGGTCTTCGGGCCGGATCGACCAGTCCGGCAGCAGCGCGCCGGTGCCGCGGGCTTTCGCGGTCATCGCGGCGTCGACCGCGAACAGCTGCGCGTCGCGCAGCCGGCCGGCTTCTTCGGCGTGCAGGATGACCGCGGCCTCCAGCGGCGTCGCCGCAGCCGGGATGATCGTGCCTCGCCCCTCGGCGAGGGAACCGCAGGTGATCGCCAACGCGTACGGATTGATCACCCATTCCTGCAGCAGCGCATGCAGGGCGGGAATCTGCGCCGGACGTGGAGGTTTCCAGGACGCCTCTGCGGTATCCGGAACGGAATCGGTGGTGACGGGCATGACCGGCCCTTCCTCGGTGCGCTGGGTGGACGAGCGCAGGCCGAGCGGGGCGGCTGGGACATCGGCATGGGTGACCGCCTGCGGTCATCGCCGCAGGCGACGCGCAGCGCCCTTGCCGATGTCCCGGACGGCGTGCTGCACTCCGTCGTTCACCCCGGTGCGGCCGACGGGACATCCCGTCGGCCGCACCGTGGTCAGCACGGTGACGGGTTGCAGCGCAGCGCTTCCACCGCGACCGCGTGCGCATCGCGCGTGGTCGCGGGCGTCATTTCCTGCTGTCCCGGCCAGCCTTGACGGTGGCCATCACGCGACCTGCCGCGGTGCCGACTTGGTGGCAGGAAGCACACGCGCGGCCACCCGTGCATCGACGTGAGCAGTGGTGGGGCCAGGACGGTGAGGGTGTCGAGGAGGACGGCCATGTCCGGATTCCGATCTGCTGGCGCCGAATGACGTCCGGCGGGTGGACTCCCCGGGACCGGCGCGTCCCTCCGCCGCTGCGCCGGCCAGAAGCAAGGAGGATGGCGGACAGGTTGCGCGCTCGCTGGCGGGTCTCCTGCTACTCGACCTCGAACAAGCCGGGTCCTCGCCGGTCATGCGCTGCCACTGCCGTGAGAAGTACTCCCGCTCCTTCTCCTGCGCGCCCTCCGCGGTGGCGACCAGGAACCGCTCCGCTCCCGCGTGCCAGTGGTTACGTTGCACCACTCGACTGCCGTACTCGGTTGGAATGCCTCGCCTTCGTCGCGAGTCCCGGCGGCGGCCTGTGACGCTGCCTGCCGTCCGCAGGTCGCGTCAGGTCCGGGCCGCCGCAGGGACGTGCGCTAGCGTCGGCGGGCCTCATCTGCAGGGACGGCCGCGTCTGGTTCCGTGTCGGCGTCGTCGCCTTCCTCGATGACAGCGATGACGTCATCGACGGAGGTGACCAGGCGTGCAGTGCCGTCCTGGATCAGCTGGTGACACCCTGCCGATGTCGCCGATGACACGGGACCCGGCACGGCGAGGACGGGCCGGCCGAGCTTCTTGGCCAGGCGGGCGGTGTGGCGGGCGCCGCTGCGCCGCCCGGCCTCGACCACCAGGGTGGCTGCGGTAACGGCGGCGATGAGCCGATTGCGGGCGAGGAAGCGGTGGCGCGCCGGTGGCGTGCCGGGCGGGTACTCGCTGACGACCGCGCCGCCGGAGCGGACAATCCGGTCAAGCAGACCGGCGTGCCCCGCCGGGTAGCCAGCGTCGATCGCGCAGGCAAGCACGGCGATGGTCACGCCGTCGCCGGAGAGCGCGCCGCGGTGCGCTGCGCCGTCGATGCCGTAAGCGGCGCCGGAGAACACCGGCACGCGCCGGGAGGCCAGCCCGTACGCGAGCTCGGCGGCCTGGTGTTCGCCGTACCCGGTGGCGGCCCGGGAGCCCACGATCCCGACCGAGGGCGCGGCCGCCAGCTCGTCCAGACGTACGTGGCCCTGGACCCACAGGCCCAGCGGCGGATCGCCAAGGGTGCCGCCGTCGGCAGCCAGGGTGCTCAAACCGGCGAAGACGTCCGCTGGCCAATCGTCATCCTCGGGGATCACGAACCGGCCACCGAGGCTGGCTGCGGTCCGCAGGCTGGTGTCGACGAGCCGCCAGCTCACGTCGCCGCGGCACTCGTCCAGGACCTCGGTGGGGGCGGTCCGTTCGGCAACGTGGTGGGCCGCGTCGACGGGCCCGACGTCGGCGATGTAGCGCGCGATGACGGGAGTGGCGGGTTCGGCGGCGTGCTGGAGGAACCCGCGGGCGCGCCGCGCCTCGGTGGAATTGCGCATGAGGACTCCTTCAAGCGATGTATTGGAAGTAAGGGGTGCGGCCCGCTCAGGCTTCGTCGGGGAACCGGCGCACGCGGATCTCGTCGCCGCGGCGCTCGACGACGGTGCCGACAGGCCACTGCGCCGCGATCCGCAGCAGCTCCGTGGCGTCGTTGGCGGCGTCAGCACGCAGCTCGGGGCTGTCCTCGAAGCCGAGGGCGAGGAGCATGGCGTGGAAGCGGCCGACGTACTCCGTCGTGGTCATGTCGGATTCGACGATCTCGGCGGTCGTCGTGGCCAGGCGGCTGTCGAAGCCGACGAAGCTGCGTGCGCATCCGCAGATGGGGTGGTCGGGGTCGTCGTGGGACTTGCTCGCGAGGTCGACGAGTTCGACGTCCGGAATGCTGTTGAAATCGTTGGCTCGCTGGCCTTGCGTGCGATGGGTGGAGATGAAGTACTTCAACACGGTTTCCTCCTCGGTGGCCACGCCCGGGTGGGCGGTGGATGCGGCCTCGTCAGCGGGCCCCGTGGGTCCGGGGCAAGCCGGCGTACGAGTGCGGCGGTGTCTCTCGTGGACGGTGGGCTTGCCCCGGACCGCGGGTCTGCTGCACTGAGCTGCAGCCACGCCCACTCGGCGCGTGCACGGGGAGGAAGTCGTCAGGTGCTGCGTTTCGCGCATGACCTGACAACCGAGGCCGATCCAGTACCTCCACTGCTTGCCCGCCGTGGCGGGTATCAGTTCGGGGCGGACGGTGTCGAGTTCTTCGCGCATCGGGGTTGTCCTTCGGCTCGTGGTGCGCTGACGAGCCATTGGCCAGCGGGCGGTCTCGGTGCGGGGCAAGGTCGATGGAGCCGGCCGCGCCAGTAATCTTCCTTGCCCCGTACCGAGGGCTCTGCCGCTGTGAGGCGGTTCAGCGCGCCGCAGCCGGGGCAGGCTCGCGCAGGGTGGTGCGGCGTCGGCGAACGTCGACGCGGATGAGCGGCATCGTCGCCGGGATCCGCTGCAGGGCTTGCCAGGTCCCGCCGGAGCGGCGGTCGGGGTCGAGGACGGCGACGATCGCGCCGCAGTCGCGGATCAGCCAGTCGTTGCGAGCGTGCAGGACCCGCACGCTGAACTCTGTGCCGAGCGTGTCGACACGGGCGGCGTAGCTGCGGGCGGCGGTCAGCCGATCGCGCCAGTCCTGCTGCCAAAGGCCGTCGTGGCCGCGGTAGGGCTGGTAGAGCCACACCGGGACGTCGACGTCGCGGGCGGCTTCAGCCCAGAGCAGGTCGGCCCCGGCAGCGGCGCCGCTGATCGCGACCTCCATGCCGCGGTCGGCGGCGAGTTTCGCGGCGATCCGCCGCATTTCGTCGGCCAGCCACGGTTCGCTGCCGGGCGGAAGCCCCTGCGGGCGGTGTGCGGTTTGTCGCCGCACTTGCCGTGTCTAGATGAGTGCGTGTCCCGTTCCGGCGGCTGGCTGCCGCTCGGCCTGGGGCTGGCTGCTCGCGCTCATGTGTCTCGTTTCTACTCGTCGACGCTCTGCTGATCTTACCTAGCTGGATCGTCCGTTCCGCCGGTCATGAGAACGCGTGAGCGAGGACGTCGTCCGGGTGGATGACGTCGCGCCCCACGCGGCCACGACCAGCGATGTTTAACTATCGGCGTGATATTATCACGCCCATGGTTCAAGACCACGTTGAGCGGATCCGCTCCGCGATGCTCGGCCTCTGCGAGCCGCTGCATGACGCCTTCACCTCCGCGGAACAGCGCCGTCAGGTGCTGCTCGCCGACCTGGACGACGGGCCGGACTACGTATGGCTCGGGACTCACATGGTGCGCGCGTTCGCGCACCACCGGCTGCGGCAGCTGAGCGGGGACCTCGGCGACTGGAAGCTGGTCGGCAACCACGCGCGCAACGGCGAGCTGTGGCTGTCCGAGGGCAACTACCGGGTCCGGATGCTGCACTCCCCGGATGGCGGAGTGGTTCCCCCACCTGGGTCGAATCTCACGCGGCGGGCCTTCTACTGCAACCCTCCGTTGACTGGCATGATCCCGATGTTCGGTGATCCGAGGGACAAGCTGCTCGGGCTGTGGCGCATCGACCCGGAGACGGCAGCACCGGTCTTCCGGATCGTGCGCACGATCGGAGCATGGGACTGGGGCAAACACCACCAAGCCGACCTGGACTTCTTCCTGCCCGCGACGGCGGACGAGCTGGCCGACCTGGCGTTTGAACCCACGGACGAAGACCTGGGGCTGGACCTGCCCCTCGACGACCAAGAAGAAGAGGGCGATTCCAATGCTGGCGGCTTCACCGGGTGAACGACTGCGGACCCTGCGGGATCTGCTCGGGCTCACCCAGGGGCAGCTGGAGAAGATCTCGGGCGTGAAGCAGTCGTGGATCTCCCAGGTGGAGACCGCGGCCCGCGACGCGACCGAGGATGGGCTGCGGGCGATCGCCGAAGCGACCGACACGCCGCTGGGGTTCTTCTCCGTCCAGCCGTCCTCGGTGCCGCTGGACTCGCTGCGGTTCCGCAAGCGCGCCTCGGCCAGCAAGGTGCTGACCCGCCGGGTGCACACCTTCTACGCCGAGACCTACCGCATCAACGAATCCCTTGTCACGGCCGAGAACTACCCGACTCCGCCGCTGCCGTACGCCACGGCCGATGAGCTGTCCCGAGAGGACATTGAGGACCTGGCCGCGCGGACCCGGGAAGCGCTGCGGCTTGCGCCCGACAAGCCGATCCCGCACCTCACGCGCGCGCTGGAAAGGGCAGGGGTCGCGGTAGCGCCGTTCGTCCTGACCGACGACCCCGACGAGCAACCCGCCTCGGGCGGCCACTTCGGAGTGTCCTACTGGGGCGGTGTCGGCGAACCGGCGTTGATCGGCTACTTCCCCGGCAGCCAGGGTGACCGCGAGCGGTTCACGCTCGCGCACGAGGTCGGGCATCTCGTGTTGCATACCTTCCGGCCCCGCACCGAAGATCCGGAACGGGAAGCCGACCGGTTCGCCGGCGCGCTGCTTGTGCCGCGGGAGCGCGCCGAGGAGAACATCTCCGAGCGCACCACGCTGCGGGAGTACGCCCGGCTGAAAGCGACTTGGGGCGTGTCCATGCAGGCCCTGATCCAACGCGGCTACGGCCTCGACCTCGTCGGCGAAACCCGTCGCCGGTCGCTGTTCGTCCAGCTGTCCTCGAAGGGCTGGCGCAAGCAGGAACCGGTGAACGTAGGGCGGGAAGCCCCGCTGCTGCTGTGGACGCTGCTGAGCAGGAAGTTTGGGCCGCGTCCCTACCGGCCGGCGGCGGAGTCGCTTTCCGTGCCGCCAACGATGCTGCGGTCAATCGCGCCGACGCCGGTCGACGCGACGCGACAGACCCGCGACGAGTCGGCGATGGAGTCGCCGATCGTGGCGGTCCGCCGGATCGGCAAGGCCAACCGCGGCTAGCGGGCCTACCCGGCGGCGACGCGGTACTCCTCGATGTCGGGCAGCTTGTCTCGGAGCTGGCTGAGGCCGGATGTTCCGGGCGGGATCATGGTGCCGTTCGGACCGGCTTGGCCGATGGTCTGGGCACAGTGGACCTCGAACCCGGCCCGGCAAGCGAGGATGGTGGCGGGCAGGATGCCTGGCTGGGCGTCGCTCAACGTCGTGAACCCTGGGGCCGACGGGAGGTAGTGCCACATGGTTTCTTCCCCGACGTCGGGACCGTCTGACTTGGTCCAGCCCCTGGCGGTGATCTCTTCGCGGAACTTCAGCAGCGCTGCTTCGACGTCGTCGACGTCGTAGACCCACCGCTCGATGCAGTCGAGATCATCGAGCAACGCGGCGCTGTTTGCTTTCGGGTTCTCCATGTACTCGTAGCGCATGGGCGCCACGATCTCGATGTCCAGCTCGTCGTCGTGGTATTCCTCACCGGTGGGACCGGCCAGGCAGACACCGATGCCGTCCGCGCAGATCAGCAGGGTGGTTTCGCTGAGTTCCCATCGCGCACGATGACGGTCGTCTGTTCGCAACGAAGGACGATAGGCCCAAAAACTCCCCGTCTTGTCGCGACGCGCGCAGACCCAAGCGTGTTCGGTCAACACGTTGATCACCACTGTGTAGCTGTCGTTGACCGAGGGCTGCGCACGGTAGACCTCTTGTGATCGAGTCAGCTTTGCGCGCTCACGCTTGCGGGCCCGGTCCTGCTTCTGATGCTTCTTGGCCACCCGCGGATCCTGGCACTCGTGCCGGGCGGGCGCGGTCGGCACGCCGTTGGGGTCACCGAATCAGGTGAGCGAGACAGTGGTAGCTGCCCCAGCAGCAGCTCGTCGGATCAGTCGGAAATGCCAGACCGGCGGCGAAGGCCGCGGCAACCAAGGTCCATGCTCAAGGTCGGCCGGCTTGTCTCCTCGCCTTCGCGCGTGGACCGCCGACGTTGAGCTGTTGCTTGATGCCGCTGTCGAGTTTGAGCTGGTCGGGAGTGCCGTTGAAGGCGCGGACGGCATCGAGCAACGTCCGGTCGCGTCGGCCTGTGAGTTTCGGGGCGATGAGGTCGAGAAGTTCAGCCCACTTGGTGCGCGGCAGATCGTGCTGGAGCCGGCTGGCGATCTTGCTGTCGGAGAAGATGCGAAGCGCAATCCCAGCCTGACCGGTGTCGAACTTACCGATCAGCTCCTTGTAGATGGGGTCAGCGCTCCAGGCGATGCCGTTGCCGTTGGTGAGGAAGACGTAGACGAGCTGGCGAACATAGGTCGGGCCGACACCTGCCGGAACCTGACCGTATTTGCCGACGAGGTTCAACAGGCGTTGAGCAACGGGGGGTTCCTCGTAGAAGTTGTTCCAGCCTTCGTGGGCGTTGGTGAGCTCTTCGAGGGCCTGGGTGAGTTCGGCCTCGCGGTCGGACTCGGGCAGGTAGGCGGTCCCGTCGACGAGGTCGAGCAGATCCCGAGCGCGTTGTGCCCGGTCGGCGTCGCCGTTGGCGCGGAACCGTGCGAGCTTGATGCCACACTCGTTGCGCTGCTCCTCGCCGACGTAGGGCCAGAGCTCCGGCCAGAGGTTACGGACGTTGTCCAGCGTGTCCGGGGTTGCGTCGGGCGGGTTGAAGATGCCGAACAGGCCTGCAGCGAGGTTGTCGGCCTGGTCGGGCGGGAGGTTGTCGAAGAACGCCGCGGCGTTGGTCAGCTCGGCTTCGGTGAGGCGTTGTTTCCTGACGTTGCTCAGGAGGCGGCCGATCTCGGCGACGACGTTGTCCCGGGGAAGGGTGATGACCTCGCGGATGCAGGTCTCCAGCCATTCCGCCAGCTTCAGCCCGGTGAGCGCGACCTGGTTGGGGTGCGCGGCGCTGGCGTTGTTGCGCATGTAGCGGATGTGGTCGAGCTGTTTGTAGCCGACGTCGCTGATCAGCTTGATGCGGTTGGCCGCCTCCATCAGCTTGGCGTCGTCGATCTTGGCCAAGTCCTCTGGGGTGCGGAGGGTGTTGCGGCGGGCTGGGTCGGGTTCGGCGATCTCGAAGAAGTAGGCGACATCGAACGAGGCGACCCGAGCCCGCAGCTCGTTGATCGTTTCGTTCCAGAGGTAGTTCAACGCGGCGTCGAAGAGGCCCACCGAGGCGGCCAGGATCATCTTCGCGATGTAGGAGGCGCGCGCTCGCTGGGTGTTGTCGAGGCCTTCGATCGCATCGGGCGTGTTCCGGAGCAGTTTCTCCCGCTCCCGGACGTTGATGATGATGTCCTCGGTCGGCAGGCCGCACTGCTCGATCAGCGTGAGTATGAAATCTTCGAACGCCTGCAGGTTCTTGCCTGCGGCTTCGACCGCAGCGCGGGGGCCTGCCTGGACAACCTGGCCGGAGACGGCTTGGTCCTCGTTCCTAGCAGTGCTCTCGCGCATGGTGGTGCCTCCCTTGTCCGTGCTACTCACCAGATCCAGTCGGTTCCGACGAGATGGTTCGTTAACGACCCGCCAGGAGAGGACACGGATCGTGATCTCACTGTGCCGTGTGGGGCGGAGTGCCCAGCGTGTAGCAGCACCGTCGCTGACCTGGGAAAATAAGTAAACCCGGCCCACGAGGGGCCGGGCGGATATGGGTCGAGTGTAGTTGTTGAGCGGCGATTCAGCGAGGAGGTTTCGTGCCACCTTCGCAGTGTGAGCCGGGTGATGGCTCTCGGCGCGGGCTGGGCGTCCGCCTCCGCCAGTCGCTACTGGAGCGACACGCGCAGCTCGTGGGCTGCGGCGCGGGTTGCGTCGAGCAGGCTCTGCCGTAGAGGTTCTGGCAGTGTGCCGATCCCCAGACCGGAGGCGTTCATCAGGTCGGTGAGCGCTGCGTGCTGCGCATCGGTCACCACGGCGGGTGTATCGCGGTACCGCAGTACTTCCCTGGCGGCGTAGCCGTCTTCCGACTCGATCACTTCGCCGACCACCTGGGCGAGCACGCGGCTGGCCGCCTCGGAGCCGACGGTGTCGGCGAGCGTGGCCACGGTGAGCCCGAGTTGAGCGCGGAAGAAGGCGTAGCCGGGCATCGGCGGGCGCTCGACGAACCGCGTGATCATCGCGGTGACGGCCTCTCGTCTCGAGGTGCTGTCCGGGTTGGCGCACATCACCTTCAGGCAGGACGCGACCTGGAGTTCCCACGGCTGCTCCGGGGTGCTTTCCGCCAGCGACGCCCGCGCCGCTGCCAGGTCTGCGTTCAGGCAGTGGGCCACGATCGTGGCCTGGCGGCCATCCATGAGGTGCACGCCGATCCCCCGATGAGCATGGGCGTGGGCAACCGCGTCGTCCCACCGCCCGGCGAGTACCAGGGCCCGGACGCCTTCCCCGATCAGGTGCAGCCACACCCATTCGCGCAGCTTGTGCAGTTCGGTGCGGGTCCCGGCCAGGTCGGTCAGCGGCAGCGTGCGCCCGTCGACGACCAGGTCGGTGCTGGTCTTGACGGCCTGGAACATCGCCGTGAGCAGACGTAGCGCCTGGTTGCCGTCGCTGGCGCGCAGCTGCAGCCGGGCGAGGTTGAGGACGGGTTCGAGCATGTGGCGGGCTTGCAGGATGGTGAGCGATCGATCCGCGACGCGGTAGAGGTCGATGTGCTGCCAGCACAGGTCGCGGGCCAGGTCCGGCAGGCCGCAGTCGCTGGCGATCAGGGCCGCCTTGTTCAGGACGCTCGCACCGTCAGCCAATCCGTCAGCGTCGTCGTGTTCGGCGGCGCGGGCGATGTCGACGATCTCCTGGACCCGCTCCGGCAAGGCCGGGCAGGAGGGCCGGGGACGACCCAGCAGCGGAAAGCGGCGGACCACAGCGTCCAACGTGGACAAGTTCGACGTGGAATTCATCGTCAGCTCCGGGGCAACAGCGCAGTGGTCGCCGCGCGGGCGAGGATGCCTTGGCTGGTGGCCGAGAGACCGAACCGGTTCCAGTGGAAGATCACCACGTGGGTGAGGATTGCCCGGAGGCCGCGGTCGAGGTGTCCTTCCGCGGCATCGTGTCCGAGCTGCCGGCCCATGGTGCCGAACGCGGCGAGCCAGGGCGCGGCGTGCGCGACCGGCCCACCGGGGGCGAACAGTGCGCTGTCGGCGAGGTTGGGGATCGACAGGAGGACGTGCACGTTGCCGGCCAACGTGTCGATGCGCGCGGTGTCGGCTTCGGCGGGTGCGGGGCGCAGCCGGGCGACGCGGTCGAACACGTCGCCGCACTCGAAGGTGTCGAGCCCGGCGGTGCGCATCAGCCCGCTCAGCAGCAGGATGGACAGTTCCCGGCGGCCGAGGCCGGGCGTGTCCTGGCGCAGGTAGTCGAGGACGGCGGCGCTGTCGGCGCAGAACAGGTCGTGGACGGTGTCCATGCCGGTGGGGCCGCCGAAGGCGGCGGTTTCCGGCTCGTACACCGTCGGCCACCAGCGCGCGATCACGCCGGTGCCGGTCAGCTCGTCAAGCACGCGGTCGACGACCGCGATGTCCGCGCGCAGCAGCCGTAGCCGCCAGCAGGGGTGCTTGCGTAGGAACCACCAGCCGGCCACCGCTCCTTCGGTGGTGAGCCGGTCCAGGGCCGGGCCGAGCGTCGTGGCGCCGACCGTCTCGGCGGCCGACCAGTCGGTGAACTGGACACGCACCTGGTACCAGGCGTCTTCGGCACGTCGTTCCAGCGCGGCGAGCCCGGCGGCCTGGTAGATCGCCACAGCGTCGTCGAGGTCGGCCGGGCCCAGGGCGTGGCGAGCCGCGACGGTGGCTGGGTCAGCACCGGCGAGCACCGCCAGCACGGCGGCGTTGAGGCCGGTGGGCGCGGTCGTCCGGGCCCTGGTGGTCAGGTGATCAGCAGGCATGCGTCCCATCCCGTGTGAGGCGGCGTGCTGCGCCGCGCGGTCTCCAGCGCCAGGTCCGCCCCGGCGCTTCCGGTCAGTAGCCCGCTCGCGTTCGCCGGGTCACTGTCCTCGTCGCCGGGCGACGGCGTGTGCCCGGCGAGTCGGTCGGCCAGCGCCGGGAGCCGTCGGGCGAGGGCGGGACTGCGGGCGTCGAGACAGGCGCGGTAGGCGGTTTGGTAGATCCCGGCGATGCCGTGGCACAGGCCCGGCTCGGTGATCCGGTCGAGCTGCGGGTCCGCCAGGCTCGCGGCCAGGGCGTCCTCGGCGGCGTCCTGACGGTGCACGTCGTCGGTGGCCAGAGCAGCCAGTTGCTGGGCGCGGGCGATGCCGACCGTTCCGTAGCACCATGCGGTACGACCGGGGTGAGCGTGGGCGGGGCGGCCCGCACGCAGCTCCTCTCGGGTGATCCATTGCGGCCACCACGGTCCGTCCGGTCCGTCCTGGCGCCACCGGTCGAACCAGGCCGTGAGCACGTCGATCGCCTCGCGCTGGCCGTCGACCACGCAGCCACCCCGGGTGGCGAGGGCGAGGAAGGCCAGCAATCCGGCCGCACCGTGGGCCATGCCAAAGTTCGCGTGCCCGCCCGGCGTCGGCAGGATCTCGTCCGGGTCGTGCGCCACCCACCAGCCCGGTAGCTCGGCGCCGTCCTCGCGGCGCGGCCGGGTGACCAGGGTGATCACGTACCGGAGGATTGCGGCGAGCTCGTCGCTGCCGGTGTGGTGGCGCAGCAGCAGCGCGCCGATGCCGGTGAGCCCGTAGAACAGGTCGTACTCGGCGAAGGCTGCGGGCTCCCCGTGATCGATCCGGGTGGCGGCGGTGGCCAGCCGTCGCCGGGTCAGGCGCAGGACGTGCTCGTCCATCGTCTGGCTGGCCGCGCGGTAGCGGGGGTGGCGGTCGGCGGGCGGCGTGCAACAGGAACGCGACCGCGGGCGCGCCGTAGTACAGGCCGGCGTGGTCGGCGGCGTCGACCGGCCCCGCCACCACCCAGCGGATGTGGCCCTGCGCGGTGGTCCAGCTGCCGGAGCCGGTCCAGGCGCGTTCGACGTGAAGCAGCGCGGTCCCCACCGCCCCGCGGGCCAGGGACTGGCCGGCCACCTCGTCGAGAGTCAGCGTCACCTCGCCGCGCTCCGGGCGCGGGGCCGTGGCGGGGGTCATCGGGCACCGGCCAGGGCGAGCAGGCGCATCGCGACCGCGCGGGCGAGGCGTCCGGTCTCCTTCTCGAACGTCGGATCGACGCCGACAGCGCGGATGTGGTGCTCGTGCAGCAGCGTGCGCAGCACCACGCCCGGCTCGCGCCCCTGCTGGGCAAGGACATCGTGATAGGTGTGCAGCGCGGTGTCGCGGGCACGCCACGCGGCGGCGACCGCGTCGCCGCCCGGCCGCGCTCGGACCGCTCGGTACTGATCGGCGGGGTCGGCCACCGCAAGTGCGCCGTCGCGCAGCTGCCGGTCCAGCGGCCCGTGTTCCTGCGGCAGGCATCCGAGCAGCGCCCGGTACCCGGTCTGGGGATCGGGCGCGAAGGCCGCGGCCAGGTGCGCCATGGACGCCGCGGCCAGGGCCTGGGCGGGAATCCCGGACGCCTGCGCCGCGGCGAACTGGACGATGGCGGCCGTGGTGTCGATGGCGAAGACGTGCTCGGCCGCGGTGAGGGCGGGGCCGTCGCCGTAGCGGGCAGGGTGCTGCGGCGCCGGGGCGAGGGTGAGCTGGCCGGGAAGCCCACGGGAGTCCAGGTCGGCCGCGAACGCGGCCAGCCGGGCGGCAACCGGCCCGTACTGCTCGGGGCCGGTCAGGCGCAGGAACACCGCGAGGTGCTGATCGGTCTCGGGCCGGATCATGTCGCGGTGCCGCCGCACCCACCACGACTCGACCGGGCCGCCCGGGTCGTGGAGTTCGGCGACGAACCGGGGCAGGTGCGCGGTGAGGATCTCGTCGAACCGGGCCGGGTTGCCCACCAGCTGCGCGTGCACCACGGCCGAGTCACCGGGCTGGAGGGCGGCACCGGGTGCCGTGGTGGCGGGCAGCGGCCGCTCAGACGGGGCGAGCGTGGTCATGGGGATCAGCAGCTCCGCCGGTCGCCCGATCCAGCCCTGCCCGTCCGGCGGGCTGTCCTCGTGCAGTTCGACCCGGTCGGTGCGCTCCAGGCGGGCGTGCAGCAGGGCGCGGTCGAGTTCCTGGTCGAGGTCCAGGGGCAGGCGCAGCTCCCCGTGGACCAGCACCACTCGTGCCGGGACACGCCACCGCTGCCGCCATGCCCGCAACGCCTCCTGCCTGTTGTGGGCTGCGGATGGGGCGTCGAGGTCGGTGCTGGCCAGGATCCAGCGGGCGGCGGCGAGCACGGTGCGGCGGTAGCGGATGCGCGGGACGTAGGGCAGGACGCGGGCGGCGCCGAGATCGAAGCCGCGGAACACCGCGCTGCGGGCGTCGGCGACCTCGGCGAGGAACCGGGCCAGCGGCGGGCTCTGCGCCGCAGTGTCCAGGGCGTGCGGAATCCGCGGGATCACCCGCCGGCCGGTGGAGACCTGCACCAGGTACATCTGCTCGGCGTCGGCGGTGACCGCCAGGTCGTCCACTCCGACGACGGTGAGGTCCGGGCGCGTCGGATCGGGGTGTTCCGACAGCAACGCGACCTCGCCGAGCAGCGGCGGCACTCGGACCACGTTCTCGTTGTGCGGGCGGCGCGGCGGAAAGGACAGCTGCACCGCCACCGTTCCCGGCGCGGTCCGACCCGCCGGTGCTGCGGCGTAGGTCGCGGCGAGCCGGTCGTGGTCGGCCTGGTCCAGCAGGTAGGCGAACCGGCCGGCCATGCTGGTGTGCGCAGGCGGCGCGGCGGTGACCCGCAGCCGGAACTCGCCGCGGTCGATCGCCGCGGCCGACGCGGCGGTCACCTCGACACCCAGTTCGACCCGCTCAGGCAGGACGGCGTCGGCGTGCTCTCCGACGGTCAGCGCGTCGACGTCGGCGTCGGTCAGGCCGATCTCCGGCGCTCCGGTCAGGGTGGCCTGCTGAATCAGCGTCAGAAGGGCGGAGTCGCGGTCGGTCAGCACCCGCCACGCGGGCCGGGCGCGGGGCGCACCGAGGTAGCCGGCGGGATATCCGAGGCCGGAATCGGCGAGCAGGTCCCGCACCGGCACCAGCGCGCGGGGACCGTAGCGGGCGAGAAACCGGGCGTGATAGTCCAGCCACGCTGCCGTCCCGAAGGGTTGCGTGCTGGTCCGCAGCAGCACGGTGGCGGCCCGCGCGGCCTCGTCGAGCACCCGCTCCGGGACGGTGATCGTCGCGTCGATGCGCACGTCGGTGGCCACCGTAGGGCTGGCGCCGGGAACAAGGGCGGTCATCCGGGCGGCGACTGCCGCCCGGACTTCCCTTGCCTGGTCAGGATTGCTGGTGTGGTTGTGCCGGGCCAGGTCTGTGTTGATCGCGTCGAGCTCGCGCAGATCGGCGGCGACGTCGTCGAGGGTGTCCGCTCCGGCCGCGCGCAGGGCGCCGGTCAAGTGGGCCACGGCGTCGGCGCTGGTCATCGGCGGCCGCAGGCTCGTGATCAGCACGCCGGCGTCGATCAGCCCGTGCAGCAGTGTGTCGATCTTGCCGCGGGACGCGGAGGGGAACTCGGCGGTCATCTGCTCGGCGAGGGTGTCGAAGCGGATCGGCGCACCGGCCGCGGCCAGGACGAACCGCACCGGGCGGGTGAGCCGCACCGAGGACTCTCGTAGCGGCCCGGGAGTGGAGGCGCCGACCTCGGCGCGGCGGTGCACGATCACGCGCCCGTCGCGCACGATCCGCGCGTCGTCCACCACGACCGTCAGGCGTGGGCGCAGGTCGGGGTGCCGTTCGAGCCGGTCGATCAGCGTGGTCAGCCATTCGCCGTCCACCCGCGCCACGGCCCGGTGCCCCGTGCCGACGGCGGCCGTCGCGGGGCCGACACCGACTGCGGCGACGCCGGCGAACAGGCCGAAGGGTGTCGCCCGCCGCTGCCAGCGCAGCAGGTAGGTGGCCACGGACACGACAGCGCGGCGCAGCTCCTTGGCTGTGGGCGAGGCGGTCTCGTCGGCGAGGATCTGGTCGAGACGCGTGCCGAGGACGGGGCTGGCCAGTGCCAGGGCGTCCCGGACATCCGGGCGCGCCCACACTTTCTCCAGCCATGCACGGCCTTCCTGTTCCACCGCGGCCGGGTCGGCTGGGTTCAGCTGTGTGGGTGGGTCGAGATCACCGGGATCGGTGGTGACGCGGGCCAGGACAAGGCCGGTGTGCTCATAGCGCGGGGACACGGTCATCGCGATTGGCTCTCCTCACCGGTCACGATCAAGGGCAGCGCCTGGCCGTCGGCGCCCAAGGCTGGCTCGGGCGCCGACGGCAGGGTTGGATCAGAGCGGGTCGTTGGAGAACGTGGTGCACGCGCTGGTGCTGCAGGTGCTGCCGCACCCGTCGCTCGTGTCGCACATCATGATCACGAGCTTGGTGGTGGACTCCACCACGCGCATGTCCAGCTCGAACTCCGCATCGTCGACCACATCGACCTCGGCGGCCGTGTGCTCGATTGCCAGTGCTGCTGACATTCGGTTCCCTCCTTCACTTCTCGTGTTGTGCAGGGCACCCCGGTCACTGAGCGGCGTCGGCCGCCGGTGACCAGGAGATCGTGGCCACGCCGTGCGTCTTGACCAGCACGGCCGTGTCCTTGCCGAACTCGGGACGGTCGGAGCCGGTCGGCCAGTAGGCGAAGGCGGGTTCACGGTCGCGGGCTTGGCTGTCCCATGCCTGGATCTGGTCGACCATCGCGGTGGCGGCGGCTTCGCCGTGTGCTCCGTAGGCACGCGCGCCGAACTCCGATCCGCCGCCCTCGGGAAGGGGCCGGACGGCCAGGTAAGCGAACGAGTCGCCGTGTACCACGCCGAAGGGGAACCAGCCCTTGCGTTCGGCGGCCAGGTCAGTGCCCTCGTCCACGGCCAGCTTGCAGAAGCCGGGCAGGAACGCGGCGAACCACAGGTGCAGGTCGGCGAAGGACACGCCGTGCTTGATCGTGACGCCCGACCACACCTCGGTGCGCTCGGTCTTCAACACGCCGTCCAGCAGGCTCATGTCCGCCGGAACGTCCCCTTCGAAGCGCAGCTTGACGTGGTTGCCGCCTGCGTCGGGCAGCAGGAAGACCCGCTCGTCGCGGGCGCCCTCGCCCTGCATCGGGACGAACCCGGCCACCTCGGCCGAGGTGCTGACCAGGTGGTCGCCCTCGCGACGGAAGGCGATGGTGCGCGTGACGCCGTTCATCCGCAGCGGGACGACAATCGTGCCGTCGGCAGCCAGGTGCTCCAGCCATGCCGGGGCGAGGTCCCAGGCCCCGACCGTCACCAGAATCGCGTCCACGGGCTGATGAAGGCCTGGTAACGGATTCTCGGCGTCGGCAGTCACCACGTCGACGCGGTTGCCGTATTCGGTCTGCTCCAGCAGTTCGCGGGCGCGGTCGGTCACCTCCGGGTCGATGTCCACGCTGACCACCCGGCCGTCCGGGCCGACGACCTCGGCCAGCAGGGCGGCGTTGAAGCCGCCGGACCCGATCTCCAGCACGCTCATGCCCGGACCGAGCCCGGCCTGCTCGATCATCCGGGCCTGGATGTAGGCCGCGCTGGTGGAGGAAATGACCACGCCGTCCGGGTCGCGCTTGATCGCCACCGAGTTGTCGACGGCGTACGTGACGTCCAGCGGAGTGCCTTCGGCGACGAACAGGTGCCGCGGCACCGTGCGGAACGCCCGCTCCACCGCCGGGGAGGTGATCATCTTGTTGGTGAGCAGCGTGTCCACCAGGGCATCGCGGAACTCTGCGGCGCGGGCATCGTCATGTCGGAGTGTGTTCACTTGATTACCTTTTCAGAGGGGTCTGACAGTTTCGGGGACCTGTGCGTCTCAGCGGGGCCGGGGGCGCGCCGCGCGCGGGTGGGACACGGCGCGCCCCCGGGTCATGACGCCTCCAGCGTCACGACGGCCGGTCGGCCGGTGGCCGCTGCGTGCCTGCCGGCGCGATCGGCGGGAGAGCCGTCGGCAGCGATCAGGTGCTGGTGGGCGATGCGCCACACCGAGCACGGATGGCGGCGGGGCCGTCGCCATCCCGAGCACTCCGGGCACCGACCGCGCGCGTCCGGCTGGTGCGCGGCCAACAAAGTTCGCCACGCCGAGGTCAGCCTGACGACCTGTTGACCGGACTAACGGGAGACACGCCGCGGTGATGTGTGTGCTTGTCTCGTCGTGGTCGGTAGACCTCACCCACCTTCAACAAGAGAGGTGGCGTGGGTTGTTCGATGCGGTGGAGCGAGACATCCGAGCCATTCGGCTTCCCCGGTGGGGCCGAGTCGTTGCAGCCGAGGGCGTCGTGCCGTGGCTGGTAGTCGACCCCGAGGGCGTGCCGGTGGTCCCCATCAGGCGGTTTCTCGCGGATTTCGTGGCGCGGGACAACCGGCCAGGCTCGGTACGCAGTTACGCATATGACCTGTTGCGCTGGTGGCGATGGCTGCGAGTCGTCGAGGTGGCATGGGACAAGGCAACGCCCACCGAGGGGCGAGATCTGGTGCTGTGGTTGAAGCAGGCCGAGAAGCTACGGCGGTCCCCGCGGACCAAGTCGGCGGCGACCGCCGGCACGGTCAACCCGATCACCCGCAAGCAGTACCTGGATGACCGGTACAAGCCGCGCACGACGCGGCATTCGAACGCGGTGGTGCGCTCGTTCTACGAGTACTGGATCGACATCGGCGAGGGGCCGCTGATCAACCCCGTCCCTCGGGACCGCGCCCGCGGCCGGCGACGACCTAACGCGCACCACAACCCGCTCGAGCCATTCCGGCCCGACGCCAGGCTGCGCTACAACCCGAAAGTTCCCAAGCGCCAGCCGCGGGAGATCCCGGACGAGCGCTGGAACGAACTGTTCGGCGGGCTACGGTCCAACCGGGACCGAGCGTTGCTCGCCCTGGACGTCAGCAACGGAGCGCGAGCCTGCGAACTGCTCGGCATCCGGAGCGTGGACCTGGACTGGGGCGATCAACGAGTGCTGGTGTGCCGCAAGGGCACCGGCGCCGAGCAGTGGCTACCGGCCAGCCCGGAGGCTTTCGTCTGGATCCGCCTCTACCTGGCCGATCTGGGGGAATCGCTGGCACCGAATGATCCGTTGTGGTGGACGTTGCGCCGCCGCGACCGCGGAGACGGTTTGCGGCGGCAGCCCTTGAACTACGAGGCACTGCGAGCAGTGCTCAAACGAGCCAACGATCTGCTCGGCACGAACTGGACGATGCACGACCTCCGGCACACCGCGTCGCTGCGCATGGCCCGCGACAAGACGCTTTCGCTCCGGGATGTGCAGGTCATCCTCGGTCACGCTCACCTGTCAACCACCGCAGACGTGTACCTCATCGAGGACGAGGCAGAGGTGGTCCGCCGTGTTCAGCGCCATCTGGTCGACCGCGAACAGCAGATTCAGGAGCCGACCCAGTCAGTCGCCGTCGGTTACGACGCCAGCGACCTCACCGTTCTGTTCGGAGGGACCCCTCAGTGATGACCTCCATCGAAGAGCGGACCGAACGGCCGTCCGTCCGCGCGCGCCACAACTTCCAGCGGCACGACGCGCTGCTCGAAACAGCCGGCCGGGTCGGACCCGTCGACGACCTGTCCATCGATCAGATCCTGGAGCTGTTCCCGGGGCTGCCCATCTGGCAAGAGGCGATGAAGCGGGCCAGGCCTGATCGGCTCGACGGAGCCCGGCAGGTCTTGCAATGGCTGCATCAGCATCCCGGCGACGGCTGGCAGAGCCGCTGGCTGGCCTCGGGGGCCGACGATGGCACCGACTGGGCCGACACGATCCTCCCCGGTGACCAGCTGGCCGACGCCGTGCAACGAAGGAAAGTGATGCGCGGACTGGCCTGCCTGCTGCTCTGCCGAGTCGTGCTCCCCAGTTACGCCTTCCTGGCTGCCTACCAAGCACACTCCCTGTTCACCTACGCGCGGCTGGTGTTCCGCCCAGACTTGTTCGCCAAGGTCGAGGACAACGCCGCAACGTTCGGAATACGTGGTCGCCGCCTGGGTGAGGTGCAGGCCGTCATCTGCAAGATCGTCCTGCACACCGGGCGCGACCTTGACGAACTCACCGCTGAAGACCTCTTCGCCTACCGCACGTGGGCCACCCGGAAGTCCAACGGTGGAGGCGCGACCATCAACCTGGCGTGGAGTGTGTTGCGCGGCATCGCAAACCTGGGAGAGCACGCGACCCTTCGAGATGCGCTGCGGTTCGGACAACGGCCCACAGCCGAACTGGTCGACTCCTACCGCCTCCAGTCCCAAGAGGTTCGCGACATCTTCGTCCGCTACCTCGACGAGCGCCGGCCGAGCGTGGACTACAGCACCTTGCGCAATTTGGTTACCCAGCTCATCGGGAACTTCTGGGCTGACATCGAGCACCACCACCCCGGTGTCGAGTCACTGCACCTGCCCGAGCACATCGCCGAAGCGTGGAAACAGCGGCTGAGAGTCGTGGTCGGCGCGGACCACAGCACCCGGCCTCGACAGGGCTACCTCGGCATTTTGACGCAGGTTCGAGCCTTCTATCTCGATCTCCAAGAGTGGGCACTAGACGATCCTTCCTGGGCAGCCTGCGCCGTCCCCAGCCCGGTCCGCAAGGGCGACACCGACGGCATCGAGAAGCTCAAGAAACGCACCACCGCGCAGATGCACCAGCGGGTCCGCGACCGTCTCCCACATCTCCCCGTCCTGGCGGAATCTACTGAAGAACATCGTGCGCTGCAGGCTGCGCTGCTCGCCGAGGCCAATGCCGTCGAGATCGGGCAAACCTTCGAACACAACGGAACCACCTACCAACGCACCGTCCCACAGTCCTACATCGACGACCGCCGCCAGACAGAGACACCTCCGGTTCAGGTTGAGAAGGTCGCGACCGCGGAGCGGATCGACCTCACGCGTTCGGAAGACGAGGCCTTCTGGTCCTGGGCGATCGTCGAGACGCTCCGGCACACAGGCGTGCGAGTAGAAGAGTTGGCCGAGATCACTCATTTCGCTCTGGTGTCCTATCGGCTCCCCGACACCGGCGAGATCGTGCCAATGCTGCAGATCGTGCCATCCAAAAGCAATGAGGAACGACTTCTGCTGGTCAGCCCCGAACTGGCCAGCGTCCTGGCTACCATCATCAACCGGATCCGCGGCCAGAATGATGGCATCGTTCCCCTCGTCGCCCGCTATGACTCCTACGAACGGACAACCGGACCCGCACTGCCGCACTTGTTTCAACGCAGACACGGCTGGCGCCGGGACGTGGTGAGCCATAGCACTATCCAGAAGCTACTCAAACAGGCACTCGCGCGAACCGGTTTACGCGATTCCGCAGGCGATCCACTTAACTACACACCACACGATTTTCGCAGAATGTTCGCCACCGATGCCGTCACCGGTGGTCTGCCTGTCCATATCGTTGCCCGGCTCCTCGGGCACGCCAACATCAACACAACCCAGGCCTACATGGCGATCTTCGACGAAGAACTCGTCCGGAACTACAGAATGTTTCTCGATAAACGTCGGTTGGCTCGACCGGAAGCCGAATACCGCGAGCCGACCGACGACGAATGGCGCGAGTTCCAACAACATTTTCAGACCCGCAAACTGGAACTCGGGGAATGCGGCCGCCCCTACGGAACACCCTGCAAACACGAACACGCCTGCATCCGCTGCCCGAGCCTGCGCCTGGACCCAGCCGCACGGAATCGGCTGGTCGAGATCATCGCCAATCTGCGCGACCGCATCCAGGAGGCCAAGGCAAACGGCTGGCTCGGCGAGGTCGCCGGCCTGGACACCAGCCTGAACGAGGCCAGTCGCAAGCTCGTCAGCCTCGACCGGACACGCGACCGGCAACCCGCTGGCCCGGTCAACCTCGGCATCCCGATCATCAAGGACACCTGATGATTCACGGATGCGGTGTCTTGCCGATCCCAGGTCTAGGTTTCCGCCATGACTGGTTACCTCGGACTCATCGGTTCCCTGATCGCATCGAGCGTCGCGTTGTTCATCGCCACCATGGGCTGGCGAAGATCCGACCAACGAGCCCAACAGGACAAGGACGGCGCCGCGGCCCGGGAACGGGCGACCCTGCTGGCCAAGCTGCTCGAGCTGCACCTCGATGCCGTCCATGCCAAACACCTGGGAAGGAACGACGCCATGATGAAGGCGATCCTTCTGAGGCTCCCCGGTCATCTGGCAACCACGCTACGCAGCCGGCTGGAGCTGAAGCACACGATGAAGGACGTGCCGCTCGACCCAGCCAGCGCGGCACGGCTGCGGCCAGCCGAGGAGCACGACGCCGGCCACAAGTGGCTCATCTTCGATCGCTCTTCCGTCCTGACCGGACGCAGTTTCCAGCCCTACCCCGAGTGGATCGAGGCCGAGCTTGCCTATGACATCGCCGGCCAACTCGGCGGCGACCAGGACGCCGTGCTTCTCGCCCTATCGAAGGACGCGCGGAACCCGAAGGACGCGGCCATCGCGATGTTGCAGCAGGCGAAGTCACAGAACGAACTGGAGGGCAGCGACTGAAGAAGATCAACTTTCTAGTCCGGAAAAGATCTCGGTGTCGGCCAAGGCCGCGCGGGATACGAGATCGGCGCCGGTGGCCAGCTTGTCCAGGTAGTCGAGCCGCTGGTGAACCGCACGGCACAGGGTGCCGGCCAGGACTTCATCCATCGTGCTGCTCCTCGTCGATCGGAGTGCGCGGCCGCGGCGCCCGGGAACGGGTGTGCGACGTGGCGTGGTCCGGGTGACCGGCCCGCTGCGCGGGTCTGCTCGGGGATCGGATGTCGGCGCGCAACAACGGGCTGTCCGCGCGCCGGGATGCCCAGTCGCCGTTGTCGGTGCACACGTAGAGCAGGCGCGCGTACCGGTCGGCGCACGGCCAGATGCCGATGACCGGGGACAGTTCGCCGAGGCCGGGCAGCACCACGTGGTCGTGGAGCCGGATCTGGCAGGCGGGCACCGGTTCCAGGCGCACGGCCAGCAGACGCGGGTCGCGGACCTCGATGAGCGGCTCGGCTTCGTTCTCGAGTTCTCGTTCGGTGCGCCGGTGCTGGCGATGGCAGAACACGCCCGGCTGCTCGCCGAGACGCCGCGGCAGAGTCGGGTTCCACGACCAGAGGCGGCCGGTGCGGTCCAGCAGCGTCCTGGTCGGCGCCGACGGAACGGGCGGGGTCACGGCCGGCTGTCCGCCGCAGCGCGCACAGGTTGAGTGTCGAGCTGCGCGGGGTGCCGGGCGGCTCGGTCGGTGTTCGCGGCCGTGTGTGGTGGCCGGGGTATGGGCAGCACGTCCAGGACCGTCGTGGCGGCGGCCAGCAGGAGCACGACGGCCAGCATCGCGGCGACCGCCCGCAGCGCGCTGGTCGAGGTGGCGTGAATCGCCGGACGAGGGTCGTCCTCGGACATCTGAGCGTTCTCCGTTCCTGGTCATAGCCGCCGCAGCCCGTCCAGCACCCGCTGGAGGAGGGCAGTGTCGGTCCGGCGGGGATTGCGCAAGGCATCCACGGCGGCAGCGCGAATGACAGCGGTGTCCTCGGGTACCGCGGTCAGGTCCTCGGTGGGGTCGTCGCCGTCGCCGACGGCGGTCAGCAGCTGCGTCGGCACGTCGCCCTGCGATGGGGTTCATGGGTCCTCCGCGCCGAGAGCAGGCATTGGAGCGGTCTGTTCGGCCGGCGTCTCGCTGGCTGGCCTGGGCCTGCCGGTGCTGGTGGCCCGGCGCGGCAACGGGGGTGCCGGGGAGGGCGGGAACGGCGGGTAGGAGGTGGCCATCGCCAGCAGGCAGCAGTCCGGGCACAGGTGCTCGGGCGTCGGCGGGCGCCTTTCCCAGACGTCGTCCACGGGCAGGCCGCACAGCCCGGAAGCTCGGTGGGCGGGATGCACGACGTGGGCGCGTCCGGCGTAGAAGGTGCCGCCGGGCCGGTTGGTGCCCCACCACCATCCTGTGGCCGTTCCCGCAGGCGGTGAGGTTGTCCTGTCGTCCATCAGCGTCGGCACCCCGATCACGCCTGCCGGGCACGGGTCGGCTCGGGCACCGCGCCCGCCGGAGCGCCGCAGTCCTGGCCGGTCAGCGACGCCAGCGGGCACGGCGTGTGCGGCTGGCGGATCGACCAGTCCAGCAACTGCGTCCCGGCGATGCTCAGCGCCGCGACCCGCAGGCCGGCCGAGGCGGCCGGGCCGGGCTGGAGGGTGAGGTAGCCGTGCTGGTGCAGGGCCTGGAGCAGGGACAGCGCGCGCGGCGGCAGCACGTCGTCGTGGTGCCGCAACACCCCGTCCATGGACACGATCTGTCCGCGCGCGACCCGCTGAAGAACACCGCGGACCAGGGCCGGGTCCGGGGTGCTCACGACGCACCTGCCCCGGCACGGGAGCCGATCCGGCGGACGTGGCCGTGCACGCACTCGTAGAACCCGCACACCAGCCGGTACTGGCGGCAGCGGTGGCCGCCGGTGGGGAAGGTCAGCACCGGGCGCGCGTCTGGCGGCACGGAGGTGGGAACCCAGTGGCCCGACCCAGGTCGGGGGTCCGCGTCGGGCCACCGGGGGCTCGCGTCGGCCGCCGCCGTCGTCGACCCGTCCGGCACGCCCGCACCGTGGCGGTGACCAGCGGGAAGCGCGTCCTGGTCGGTCATCGAGATCGGCGTAGCCATGACGTCCACCGTCCTGGTCCGCGCCGGGCTTGCCGATTCCCAGCGGTGCTAGCCCCACTGGGGCTTGACTTCGGCGGCTCGACACGACTGGCTGGTACCGAGTGGGGATCTACGCTGTGAACCTGCGCGAACACCGTTCGGCATCGGAAGGCGAGCCATGACTGGTCAGAGGCGACACCGCTGTCGGTTCTGCGGCACCGCGCTGGCCACCGCCGACCCGCTGTGCGGCTGATGCGCCCGCGCCGCCGGGTTCCGCAAGCCGATCCCGGACGGGTTCTACGACGACGCGGACCTGCGCGCTGCGCTGGCGCGCTACGACTTCGGCGCGGTGTTCGCCGCGGTCCGGGCCCACACCGGTCTGTCCCAGCTGCAGCTCGCCGACCTGCTGGATCTGTCCCAGTCGCGGATCTCGGCCGTCGAGCGCGGCGAGCGCCGGCTGACCCACGTCAAGCTGGCCGCCCGGCTGGCCGGTCTCCTGCGCATCCCGCCCCGCTTGCTCGGCTTCCCCGACGAGGCCCCAGGTAGCGTTGTGGCGGCACCGGAGGAGGTGAGCTGGTTGGAGCGCAGGGACTTCCTCGCCCTGGTCACGGCCGCCACGTTGGGCTCGAGCCTGCATCCCGAGCTGGCCCGGCTCGGCTCGTTGCTGCCCGGCGAGGTCGAGCCGGTAACCCGGCCCCGCATCGGCGCCGCCGACGTCGACGCGATCGAGGCGATCACCGACGGGTTCCGCCGCTCGGACTTCGCCCACGGCGGCGGCCTCTGTCGCGCCGCGGCGATCACGCAACTGCACCAGGTGCGCCGGCTGGAGGACGCCGTCTGCACACCGGAGGTCCGGACCCGGCTGCTGGTC
Source organism: Amycolatopsis sp. cmx-4-37 (assembly GCA_049998055.1). Taxonomy (GTDB): domain Bacteria; phylum Actinomycetota; class Actinomycetes; order Mycobacteriales; family Pseudonocardiaceae; genus Amycolatopsis. The sequence goes on from JAEBEK010000031.1 coordinate 51,121, forward strand.
GCGGTCGCCGAGCTGGCCAGCATGGCCGGGTGGATGGCCTACGACGTCGAGGACCACGACGCCGCCCGCCGCCTGTGGACCTACGCCCTGGACACCGCCCGTCGTGCCGAGGACCACCCCCGCGCCCCGGATCTCGCCGTGGACGTGCTGCTAGATATGGCCCACCAGGCCCTGCACCTGCACGGACAGGACCCGGTCAACCATGCCGCCCGCGCGGGTGAAGCGCTGCACCTGGTGCAGTTGGCCTCCGCCACGGCCGCCAACCGCCGCCACCCGGTCTCCACGATCACCTCCGGATACATCTCCGCCGTGCTCGGCTGGTGCCGGGCCGCGCTCGGCGAAGCCGACCCGACCCGCCGCGCCATCGGCAACGCCCAGGACACCTACGCCGCCGCAGACCCGGCAACGACCCCACCGTGGGCGTGGTTCGTCAACGACCCTGAGATCACTGCCCAGCAGGGCCACTCGCTGTACCTGCTGTCGCTGTCCCACCCGGAGTTCGCCCCGGAGGCGATCGAGAAGCTGACGACCGCGGCCAGCGGGTACGGCGCGGAGTACGAGCGCAGCCGCGCGGTGATCCTGCCGCCCCTGGCCTCGGTCCAGTTCCAGGCCGGTGACGTCGCCACTGCCGTGGCCACCGGCTACGAAGCCGTGGACGCGATCACCGGGCTGTCCTCTACCCGCGGCTACGCCCGGCTGCGCACCCTGGACACTGTGGCCGCCCCGCACGGCCGACAACCCGAGGTCGCCGAACTGCGCGAGCACATCCGCAAGACACTGGCCGGCACGGCGGCGTAACCGCCGATGGCCCTACCCGCCCGCCAGGAGGACTCCGGCCTGCCCGGCCTGCCCGCGCTGCGGGAGGCGTGCCGGATCTTCGGTGCCGACCCGGCCGACGCCCGGCTGCTGCACCAGCGCTCCAACGCGGTGTACCTGCTCCCCGCTGACCAGCTCGTCGTCCGGCTGGCCCCGGGCACCCCGCTGCGCCGCCGCCGCGCCCAGACCTGCGTCGAGGTCACCCGGTGGCTGGCCACCCAGCCCGAGCCGGTCGCACTCGCACCCGCGTCCGGCGAACAGCCGGTCATCGCCGCCGACGCGGTCGCCACCTTCTGGCCCCACCGGCCCACCACACCGGCCCCCTCGCTGGAGGACCTGGCGGTGCCGCTGCGGCGCCTGCACGCGCTGCCCATCCCGCCGTTCCCGGTGCCCCGCTACCAGCCGTTGCAGCGCCTGTTCGAGGCGATCGACCTCGACCAGCAGCGCCCGCGCCCGGCCGTTGCCGAGGACGATCGCGCCTGGTTGCTCGATCGCGCCCACACGCTGGCCGACGTCTTCGCCACGACTGCGTTCCCGCTCGGTGACGGGCTCGTTCACGCCGACGCGCACAGCGAGAACCTGGTCCGCGCCCCCGACGGGCACTGGCTGCTGATCGACTGGGACGGCGCCTGCCTCGGCCCGCGGGAGCTGGACCTGCTCGCCGGCATCCCCGACCACTTCCACGAACCCGAAGCCGACCGGCGGGGGTTCCTGACCGCCTACGGCTACGACATCCTCGGCTGGCCCGGCTGGACCCTACTGCGCGACATCACCGAGCTGCACGCCCTCGGCGCCTACATCCGCCTCTCCCCCGACAAACCCACCGCCGCCACGGAGCTGCGGCACCGTGTCCGCTCCCTGCGCACCGGTGACCGCTCAGCCCGCTGGCACGCGATCCCCTGAGTGTTGTCAGCAGGCGGCACGGTCGTGTGCTGGCTGACCGGCAAGAAGTGCGATCAGAGATCGCCCCAGGGGTACTCGGCGCTGAACCGGTCATACTCACGGTTCAGGTCCTCGTCGCGGGCTTCATGATCCACGACGATGGACGATCTGGCGATCAGGCCGGCGGCGTCGAGCACTCCGGCGACCGCGTGCACGATCGCCGCGTACCGGGCCGGCGGCACGTCACAGGGCAGCTGGACCCGAAACTCGCGCGATTCCACATGGTCAACGGTGTCTGTCCCAAACGCACGACACCAAGCCCCTGATCGAGCGGCTGCGGTACGGCGGCCGCGGCCTCTCATGAAGCGTCTCACCCCGCCATCCTCACCCGAGAGTGTGACCTGCGTAACACTTGGCGCGTTCCGGCGGATTCCTGGCTGGGCCGTTTCGTCATCAAGGCCAGCACCAAACCCCGGCTTCATCCGCGGGGGTGGGGCGGGGCTACGCCGAAGGGAGACCTAGGTGGACCGTCCCGGCACTAGCCGCCCGGTCTGCAGCAACGCTGCTGCAGACAGTGTGCACGGGTCCGCTCAACACGCTTCGTCGCAGGCGCCACTGCACGAACGCGAGGTTGAGCTCGAAGAGAAAATGCACCAACTGCTCAAAGGCAACATTAACGAGATCTATCGGTGTGCGCGGTACTTCTGTCCGAGCAAGCAGGACGCGGAGGACCTGGCACACGAGGTATGCGTCAGGCTCCTGACAACGCAGCCCTCATTGCCTACGTCGATCGATAAGGTCAAGGCATACCTCCGGCAATGCGTCAAGAATGCTGCTATTAGTAGCGGACGTATCGCGAGGTCGCGGTCGAACAAAGCGGAAAGCCCCATTCCCGAAGGCGATAGTAGCAAGCTTTTCGGGGTCGACGACCGCATGGAGCATGTCGCGTCTCGCATGGATTTACGCGTGGCGATTCGAGAGCTCGACGTAGAAGACCAGATGCTGATCTACCTCAGGTATTACGTGGGGCTCAGCATCAAGAAAGCCGCTCGTGAGGCGACAGGGTTGACTGGTGGTAAAGCGTTCAGGCGACACCAGGCAGTTCTCGATCGCCTTCGCGAACTACTTGCGGAGGAGGCGGATTGAGCGTTGAAGAGCGGCTGCTCCGGGACGCCGAGTCCTTCAAGGCAGAGGTAGCGGACTTCGACGGCGAAGCCCTGCTCGCCCGGGTCTACCGGACAGTGGGCATCGCAACGTCGGACGAAGATCCGTTCCCGGGAGACGCTCCGGCGGCCGGCCGCGCTCGCGCGGTCGGCCCCGCCGGGGGGACTACTCCCCGCGGATGCACGACCAACCGATAAGTCCTCGACCCGATCATGGATGTCGAGGTTGATACAGGTAAGGAGGGATGCCGACATGGGAGTGTGCTCAGCCCGCGCTGAGCGTGAGACGTGTGGCGAGGTGGCGCCTCGTACAGCCGCACGACTCGAGGACCAGGCGGCAGTCCGCTACGACACCCCCGACGCGTGACGCTCAGCAACTCGGAATCAGGAACCAACTGACCCAACGGACAAGAAAGGACACGGTACTTGGACAAGCACGGATGGGTAGTGATCGCGTTTGCGATGGTCTTGGCGACGATGCCACCGTCATGGATCGCCGTGGTCGTGATCGTTACCGTGCTGGCAATGGCAGTCCGCAACACCTCCCGAGAGGTCAGGATCGCGCCCGCTCGGGGTGCTGCGAGCGGTCATGCGTGGTTGATCCGCACTATGGATCTACCACTGAACCTGGGGGGACGCGGATCACTCAATGTGAGCTGATCCGCGCAGGTTGACGGAGGGGCCCTGGCCGATGCGGCCAGGGCCCCTCTGATTCATCTCCCCCGACACAGAAATTTCCCTCACCGACTTCGTCTGTATTGGCGAAGGCGAACCAGCCCAAGACGCGGGCTGTGAACATGTGAGGACGTATGAAAACCAAGCTAATCTTCTTTGCTCTGGTGACGATCGTCGCGCTCGTCCTAAGCGCGATCGGGGGAGCCGGCGCAGTCGCCATCTGCTACCTCGCCGGCCTCACGGGTTCGGCGCTGGTGGTCGTGTGCGGCGGTGCCGCCGCCGCGGTCTTCACTGGGGTGATGGCCCTGGCCGGACTGGCCGCAAAGCTCTTCTTTCCCTAAGAGGTTCGGTGACCACGCGTGGGGCGCCAACAGGTGCGCGACCGCGCCGAGCGCGGGCGTGTGCGGACCTCCCAGGATGGCTCGCACACCCGCACGCCGGGCTGTTGTAGCTGGTCACCACGTTACGCCGAGGCTGCACGTCACCGGGGGCGGGGTCGGCACGGCTGTGCTGACCCCGCCCCCGGGATTCAAGGTCGGTCAGCCGGCCGGCCACGGCACGCTGCCTCCCATCAACTGTCACCGCCGCCGTGCTCAACGATCGCCGAGACGATCGCGTCCACGTGCTGCACCGACACCGGGTGCTTGCTCCCGCCGACCCGCTGCCGCGACGGCCGGGGCGCGGGGATGTCCAAGCGCCGCAACGCCTCCCCGAGCGTCTTCGGGTCCCACCCGATCCGGCTTGCGAGCTCGGCGGTCGCCACGGTCCCGGTCTCGTCGTCCCCGATGACGTCGGCCAGCAACGCCAGCACCTCCGGCATCGGCCCGGCGGCCGCGTCGTCGACGACCTCGGCGTCCACGGGCTCGGCGTCGGTGGCGCTGGCCGCGACCAGCTCGGTCAGCGCGGCGGCCTCGACCGGCGCCGGCGGGCGTTGCCCGGCCGCGTCCGGGTCTCGTCGACGCCGAGGGCGCTGGCCAGCGACTCCCGCGCGGCGATCGCCGAGGACGCCTTCCGCCCGGCCGGGAGGTCGACGACCACGGCCCAGCCTTCGCCTTCGCGGGTGGGCCGGGCGAAGAACGCCAGCCCGTCCTTCGGGCCGATCACCTTCGCCGCCTGGAACGCCTCCACCAGCACGTCCCCGTTGATCGTCCACGCCAGCGTCCGGGTGCCCGGGAAGACGTTCTTCCGCCCCGGTGAGCCGTCCTTGCGCCGCCCCACGACCGCGAACGCCACCGACGCCCCGGCGGCCGCCAGCCACCACACCAGCGGCCCGTAGACCAGCTCCATGGTGATCAGCCCGCCGGCGCCGACGGTGAGGACGCCGAGGGTCCACCAGCGGCGGCGGACCCGGTGGGAGTGGATCTCGGCGAACCGGTCGGCGAGTTTGTCCGCGTCCTTGGCCGCGGCGTAGAAGTCCTCCACCCGCAGCCACGCCCACCATGCCCGCGCGGACACCGCCACCCCGCGGGCGACGGCGGGCGGGTAGCGGATCGGTGCCCTGGCGACCGTGCCCACCAGGCGAAGGCTGGCGTGGCGGGCGGTGGCGGCGCTCTGCCACTGCGGCGGCAGCCTGGCGACCGCCACCGCCACCACCCGGCGAGCTCGGCTGCGCTGGTACTCCTCCTCGGTGAGCAACTCGCCGTACAGCGCGGTGGCCTGGCCGGTGCTGGCGACGGCGCTGGTGGTGCTGGTCGCCAGCTCGTTCCCCGGGCTGGCGGTCTCCTCGCCAGGGCTGTCCGCGGAGACGTCGTTGGTGGTCTTGTGGTCGCGGGCAGGGTCGGGGCCGGTGTCGGACATGCGGAAGCTCCTGGTCAGCGCGGACGTGGACCCGGAGTGAGCCGCAGGCCCAAGGGCGTCGCGGTCCAGGCCCGGCGCGTGCGCCGGCCGCGCAGCGGTTGCCTGGTCCGCGGTGGCCTGGCCTGCTACTTTGCCCGGTCCACGCCCCGCGAACCGCCGTCCGAACGACGACGATGCCGGTGGTGGTGGGGCCGTGTCCGGCCCCACCACCTCGTCACCGGTCACGACCATCCCTGATCGGGCTGTCACCAGCGCTGGCGACGCTGGCGCTGCCGCTCATCGCCAGCAGCGCGAACCCGGAGATCACCATCAACCCGTCCAGCACGAGCGGCCCGACGTACGCGGCGACCGTGGTGTAGCCCCAGGCGAGCAGCAGGTCGTGCACGTGCCCGTAGCTGATCACCGCCGAGCCGAGCGCGACCGTGCCGGTCCCGCCGAACCGGGCCACCCGCCACCCGAAACCCGCAGGCCAGCGCACCCGGGACAGCACCTCCACCGACAGCAGCAGCCCGATCGGCCACACCGCCGACCCGATCTGCGCCGCGATCCCCGGCGCCCAGCCCGGCGGCATCCGCTCCGCGGGCAGCCACGTGTGCAGCACGTTCGCGGCCACCGACATCACCGACCCGAACACGAACCCCGCCCAGGACACCACCTTCGCGCCCGCCGCGGTCCCCGACAGCGCAGCCGCCGCAGCGCCGGACACGGCCGCGCTGGCGGCCACGGAGACCGGACTGGTGGCGGCGTCGCCAGCCTCGGCCGCCAGCGTTCCGACCGTCGCCCGGGAGCCGTCCGGAACCACGGCGAAGTGAGCGGCAAGAGCCGGATCGGCCGGTGGCTGGTGATCGTGTCCGCGCTCGGTGCCGGAGACGCTGGCGGTGCTGGTGACCGGGGTGGCGCCGTCCTGGCGGTTCTCGGCGCCACGGCTGGCGGGCTGGTCACCGGTCGCCTCCTCGTCGGCGGTCAGTTCCGCCACCGCGAGCCGCACCCGGTGCTCGGTGGCGCCGGTCAGCTTCGCCAGCGTCGGCCGTCCGGGCAGCGGCTGGCCCGCCGCCCGCGCCTGGTCGAACAGCTCGCGGATCTGGCCCACCAGGTCCTCGTGCACCGGGGCGCTCACCGGCCGCCACCGTCCACCGTGACCGCCAGCCGCTCCAGATCGTCGGCATCGGCGCGCGTCAGCCCGATGCCGGTGTCCTGGTAGAGGCGAACCTGCCCGGCGACCCAGCCGAGGAACCCGGCGATGGCCTCATGGTCGCTCATGTCCAGCGCAGCGCCGATCTCCGACCAGTCGCCGACGGCACCGGCCCGCAGCAGCCGGGCCACCACGACCCAGCGGCCGGCGGTGACCTCGGCCGCGAGCCGGGTGCCCACCGCCAGCTCGGTCCAGTAGTCCTCGACGTCGACGGCCCGCCCCGTGCAGGCGGCATCGACGGTGCGGCGTTGCGCGGCCTCCCACCACGCCAGCAGTTCACCGGCCGAGACGTGCCGGGGCGGGTCGTGCGGGCTCCGCGTGCGGATCACCGCGCGCGCGGTGTACGGGCGTGCGTCATCGCTAGTGTTCGTCATGGGTCGCAGCTCCTCTGCGATCAAGGCCCCGGCCGGTGTTAGCCGCACCGCGTCCGGGGCCGCCTCAATTTCTGTTGCCGTACAAGCGGAATCAGGTCGCCCGACGACCCGGCGACCGCGATCCCGCTCCTGCTTCCCGGGGATCGCGGCCGCCGGGTCGTCACCGCACAGGCCTGGGAACGTCGTCCGCCGTCGTGGCTGCGTCTCTGCGCCCCGTGGACAGGCTGCGCACCGCGCCGTGCCGCGCCACCACTTCGCGCAGCCGCGTGATCTCCTCGTGCTGGATCGCCAGCCGCGACACCGCCGACGTGCGGAAGTTCTTCAGCTCCTCGACCTCGGCGTCACGCGCGGCCAGCCGCTCCTTCAGCCCGGTGACCTGCTCCTTGAGCCGCGCGATCTGACCCTCACGGGGGTCAGCGATGACCCCGGCCTCGCGCAGTTCGTCGCGGCGCCGCTCGAACTCCTCCTTCAGGTGCAGGTAGGTGGTGTAGAGCGCCGCACGGGTCACCCCGGACTCGGCCGAGAGGGTCTTCACGTCGCACTTGCCGCCCGGCGGGAGCTCGCCGCGCAGCAGGCGGTCCATCGCCGCCCGGATCCGATCCTCGATCTGGCGTCGCTGCTCGTCGGTGATCCGCATCAGGCTGCCCCTTCCTCGTCGTCGGTGGTGTTGGTGGTGGCGTCGATCTCGGCGACGATCCGCGCCGCGCGGGCCACCTCGACCTCCAGTCGGCGCCGCTCGGTCTTGCGGCTGGCGCCCAAGTTGCCGAGGAAGACGGTGTTCTTCTCCACCGCGTCTGCCCACACTGGACGGTGCCGCGGGTGGTGGGTGGCCTGCGGGCAGCGCGCCGAGTCGCACATCCCGATCAGCGGCTTGTCCGCGGTCGGGGTCCCGGCCAGCTTCAGGCACAGCGCCCGCGACGGATCGGAGAACCAGCAGTAGTTCCCGGTGCCCAGGTGCAGCACCTTCGCCCGCCGCGTCAGCAGGTTCCGCAGCTCCTGATCCGTCGCCGCGGTCTTCGGCGCGGACTTCGCGAACTCGGCCAGCTGCCCGTCGACGCCGTCGAAGAACTCCGTCAGTTCTCGGGCGCCCGGCCCGGCCGGCATGACCCCGTCCTGGTAGTTGCGCCATTCCTCCAGCAGCAGCTCGAGGTTGCGGTCCTGCTCCTGCTCGCTGACCTCGGCCAGCAGCTTCGCCTGCGCGCCACCCGGGCGGGCGGCGTAGCCCTCGGTCGTCGCGACGGACACGTGCTTGAGCGCGATCTTCGCCGCGAGCAGCCCGCCCGGCCGGTAGGCCAGCTCGATCGCCAGGGTCCGACGCAGCATCCGCATCGTCACGACGCCATCGGGAATCGGTTCCAGGCCAAGCCGCTGCCCGGTGGGGCCGTTCACCCACGTCTTGAACGACTCGTAGCGGCTGGCGAACGCGAACCGGCCGAACAACGGCGCGCCCAACGCGGTGTCGGGGGCCAGCAGTTCGGCGATCCCGGCGGCGTCGTGGGCTTCGGCGACCACGACCCACTCGTCCGGTAGCCCGCCGACGGGTTTGCCCTTCACGACCTTGCTGGCCAGCCGGTGACGCACCATCCCCGGGCGTACCTCCTCGCGGCTGCGGCAGCCGACGTTCAGCTCGGCCAGTTCGCTGAAGCGCATCCCGGACACGATCGCGATCACCAGGAGCGCGGCTGTGCTCGCCACGTTCGCCAGCCCGATCACGGCCCTGCCGCTCAGCGGCTCGGTCCAGGCCACGAGCCCGTGGTCGTCGGCGCGGGCGATCTCGGCTGCGCCCTGGCCCCACGGCCAGGACACGCCGACCGCGGCGGCGGTGGCTTCCAGCTCCGCACGCAGCTCGTCCCACCAGCCACCGGCGATCTGAGCGAAGCCGATCTCCTGCGCCAGCCCGGAAAACGAGACCGTCAGCAGCGGGTCCTCGGCTGACCAGCCTTCCTGCAGACGCCGCTTGACCTCGTTGTCGCCAACCCGCTGCAGCGGCCGGCCTTCAGCGACGTGCCGCCGCAGGACGGCCTTCATCCGGCGTCGGTCAACCCGGTGCGCGGTCGTCATCCGCTCGACCTCGGCCTGCCGCTCCCGGCGTTGCGCCTCCAGCCCGGCCACCAGTGGACCGATCGTGTTCGCGACGTAGAGGGCCGCCGCGAGCAGCGGCCGCAGGACGTCCTGCGGCACCGGCGGGGTGGAGTTCTGCCTGCTCGGGGCGTACCCGGCGATCTTGTTGGCGGCACGGCCCTTGAACGCACGGAATCCGGGCTGGTAGCGGTCGTCGGTGAACAGCTCCGAGTACATCCCCAGCTCAAGCATGGTCTGCGCCGCAAGCATCCCCGTCTTCACCGCGGCCGCCGCGCCGTCATGGCCGCCGGATGGGTACTGAGTGTGAAGCAGGTACGCGTCGCACTCATGCTGGGTGACCTCGTGCAAGCGGCTGATCCCGCGCGCGGCGAGCCAGGTCAGAAACCGCGTCAAGCCGACCAGCCGCGCGCGACAGGTCAGCACGGACCGGGGGAAACGGTGTGCCTGCGGCAACACCGCCACCGCCTCGTGCCCCGGCAGCAGCAGCGCGGCAATGTACTCCTTGGCCAGGCGCCGCCACCGCGGATCGGTGATCGCGGTAAAGTCCAGCACCCGCGCGTTCGGCGAGATGTAGCGGGCCATCCCGATCACCTCGGTGAACGACCAGACATCGTCGTCGAACACCGGCCGGCGGGTGCCGGGAGGCAACTCGAATCCGGCGGCAGCGCACAGGTCGAGCCCCGTGAACGGCGAGTCCCGCACCTCGGTGCGGTCATGGAACGGAGTCGTCATCGGGTTGCCTCGTCAGGGCGCAGCGGGAGTTCGGCGTCGTCGTCGGCCACCTCGGTCGACGCGGCGGCGATCAGCGCGGGGTCTTGGCGATCGAGGGCGGCGATCACCTCGTCGACCCGCGAGGCGTACGGGCCGAACACGGCCATGAAGTGCTCGGCGGGCATCTGCAGCCACTGGCGGCCGAAGAACGCCTTCATCCGCAGCAGGTTCGCCGCATGCCGCGGCGCGAACATCGCCAGCGGGCACAACAGGCACACCCACGGCCGCGCCGGGCACGGCTTGCCCGCCGGACCGAACGGGCTCGCGAGCTGATCGGCGCAGGAGGCCAGGAACACGTCCCGCTCACCGCGCAGCAGCTCCGACAGCGCGCTCTCATCCAGGCGCAGCTTCTCGACCAGCTTGGGGAAGCCGGCGGCCAGGTCTGCGGTCTGCTCGTCGGTCAGCAGCATCGGCGGCTGCGCCTTGCGCACCAAGTCGCCTTGGGCGGATTCGATGATCCCGTCGACGGAGTCCTGCTGGCCCGGGGTGGTGACCGTCAGGTAGTTGTCGCCCTCGACCTTCGGGCTGTGGTTCGGGTCGATCGTCGCCCGGGCGCTGCCGTGCCAGGACTGACGGTCCCGCAGCGACTCGAACGAGGTGCGGATGCGATGCCGGTGCAGCTGCAGCGGCGCGCCGTCATCGCCGAGGAGCTCGATCTCCCGGATCCACTTGTTGCCGACATCCTGGTGCACGGCCCCGCCGTGCCACGAGCCGGTCGAGATCGGCGCGTGCCGCACCCACAGGTCCTCGCGCAGCTCCTCCGGAGCGTGGCTGCGCATCAGCTGCGAGTGCTCCAACCACCGGCTCAGCAGCCGGATCGCCTTCTTCGGAAGGTTCAAGCTCTCCTTCGACGTGCGGCCCTTGACGTAGTCGAGCAGGACCGTGTTCTCCCCGGCCCAGTCGACATCGCCGACGCCGAGCTCGGCGATCCCGTCCGGGACGATGCCGCTGTAGACCCCTAACAGCAGCTGGTAGGCCAGCACGACCCGTGTCGACGGGAACAGCTCCTCCCGCGCCTCGGTGACGCTGCCCCACTTCCACTGGATCGTGAACGGTGAGACCCCCATGAACTCGGCCGCCTGGGCGTTGGTCAGCGGGCCGTACTCGCGCAGCAGCCACCGCACGTTCTCCGGCGTCCACGTCCGCCGGCCACCCTCGGGACGCTGCCCGGCCTCGGCCGCCTCCAATGCCCGCCGGTGCTCGGCGAACGAGGCGTTCACCGTCCGGCGGCACGCCTGCTCCAGCCGCTCCCACTCGCCGGCGGAGTAGGGCTGCAGCGAGCCCCGGTCACGCTTGCGGCGCGGGTTGAACGACCGGCCCTGGACCAGGCCCAGCGTCGCCGGGGCCAGCACCGGGGTCTGCGCGTGGAGCGACGCCAGCATCCGCCGGGTCGTTTGCTCGATGTTGTGGCCGCAGCCCAGCCAGTACCCGGCCAGCTGCGGGCGGGTCAGCTCGGCCGCGGACCCGGTGAACCCCTTCTCGTGGAAGTGGTCCACCAGCTTGCGCAGGTTGTACACGTACACCTGCACCGTCTGCGCGGCGTCGATCTTGCCGTGCGGGTGCACCAGTCCGACCAGGCCGAGCAGGAGCTCGCGGGTCAGGACCGGGTTCGGTGTCTCGCCGACCTCGATGCTGCGGTGCGTGCCGTTGCTGAACACGCACGCGATGCCCAATGGGGCTTCCACCAGTTCGGCGGGCATTACAACTCCTCCTCGTCATCGGTGAACTCGTCGGCCGCCTCCCGGTCCGCCGCCGCGTCAGCGGCTTGTCCGACCTCGGCCGTGGCCCGCTCGTAGGCGTCGCGGTAGACCCGCGTCATGTCCAGCCGCCGCAGGTACGCCTCGGTGGTCATCACGCTCGAGTGACCCAGCAGGTCCCGCAGGACCATCAGCGGGTCCGCCTTGGTCAGATACAGCGCCAGCGCGTCGTCGCCCCTGGTCGCCAGCTCGGTCTTCGCGACCTCGACGTAGTAGCCGCTGACCAGGCGCTCGATCGTCTGGATCGCGAACGTGTGCCGCAGGCGATGGGGCCAGACGTGCGGGAACCGCGGCTCGAACCTCTTCTTGATCCGCGCCGAGGTCCGCTCGAACACCGTGTTCCACGCCGTGAACGGGCCACCGTCGGACCGGACCGCCAGCAGCAACGACCCGCCTCCAGCGGAGACGAGCCGACGTCGCTCGGCGGGCCGGATCGACGGCCATGCGACCTTGTCGCCGTCGATCCGGCCGCCGCGTGCGTCCGCCTCCGACACGACCAGCGCCCCGCCCTGCTTTTCGGCCGGCCGCCACGACGACCCCTCGACCGCCATCGCCCGGTCCAGCTCGATGTAGCGGTGCACCGCGGCCAGCGCGTCGTAGGAGATCCACGTCGTCCGGAACTTGCGGCCCTTGGTCACGCCCTCCGGCACCGGGAACGGGATCGGCAGCTCCGTCCGCTGCGGCGGCAGCGCCGGGATCTCGTGAACCAGCAGGTTCGAAAACTCCTGCATCCGCAGCCCGGTCGCCAACGCCAGCTCGCCGACCGCGCCGTTTCGCGCCAGCTCCCACCCGCGGAACGTCGGGTCCTCCGCCCCGTCCGGCGTCAGCCCCCGCAGTCCGTTGACGAACAGGTCGGCGAACTCCCGCTCCAGGTACTTGATCGTGACGTGCGCCTTCGGCGTCCGCCGGACCGCCTGATTGACTTGTTGAACCTTCACCTGGTCCGTGAAGTACGTCACAGCAGTGCGGTACGTGAACGGCTGCGACTCGGCGTGACCCCCCGCTTCGGCCCAACGATAGAAGCTCGCCAGCACCGTCACGTGCTGGTTCCAGGTCGACGCCTCGAACCGGGCCGTCAGCGGGCCGACCGCGCGGTACGCGGCGTATCCGCTCAGCCCTGAACGAAGTCGCTCGCGCGAATCGAAAAGGCGAATGCCGCGCTCGGCAAGAAACACCATCCAGTCACGGACAATGCGCGCATAAACCGCCCACGTCCGGGGTGACGGCCCGCCGCTGCTCGGCAGCTGCCGAAGCCACTGGTTCACCACGACCGTCGGACGCGGCTGCCCGGGACCGTCCTCGAACAGCAGGTCATCGTCGATGAGTACCGGCATCCCGTCCGGCAGCGCCGGTCGGAAGGCAAGGTCCCACTCCTCCCAGCCGCGCGCAGCAAAGAACTCTAAAAACATGAGGTATCGCCTCTCCTAAACGAGACACAGAAGGGCGCGAAGAGTTAGAAGACCCAGAACAGGATCCGGGTCTAGAAAAGAGACACGTCAACTAAGCGGAGAGAACCCGGTGCAGGCGACCCGGGTCCACCGGCCGGCCAGACGCGGGTCGAGCTGAGCGCGGCGGCGCATCAGGTACCGGCCCAGCAGGTTCTTCCCGGGCGCCGACTGGTGCCGCGGGCAGGAGCAGCAACCCCAAGTCTGGTCGTGCCACGTGTTGCGCTCGATCAGGCAGGCTGTGCCAGTGGCCAGCAGCCGCTCAGCCAGCACGGGGTCGCCGAACTTCGCCTCGAGCACCTGCTGCATGACGACGTAGCGGTGTAAGTCGTCCCAGCCGGGACGCAGCTCGACCCGGCGGCCGCGGCACTTCGCTTCGCCCGGGGACGGGGCAGCGGCGATCCAGGCGCGCCGCTGCGGGTCGAGGGTCTTGCCGGCGTTGTAGGCGGCCTCGCCGCTCTGGTAGGCGTCGCCGTCCCAGGTCAGCGGGTGCTCGTAGAAGTTGCTGAGGAACAGGTGGTCGCCGGCGAAGCCGTTGACGAGGTCGGGCATGGGCGCGCTCCGAATCGGTGACAGGCGGTGACGGGCGAACGCCCAGCGGCCGGGCTCGGGGCGGGGCAAGGGTTTCCGCGTCAGCGGCGCCTTGCGCCCTTGCTGGCTGCCCGGGCCCGGCTGCTGCGCTGGTTGTCGGTCAGCAGCCGGGCTTCACCGTGGGAGCGAGCCCCGCTGCCCTGTCGCGAGGTCAGGCCCGGCGCAAGGCGTCGACGAGCGCGTGCTCGACCTGCCGCGGAACCTCGTCGATGTCGGCGATCCGGATCGGAATCGCGCCGGTTGGGACGATCGTGGTGGCGTGTTCGGAGGCCAGATCCAGCCACAGGACGCGGACGCCGTGGCGGGTGAACCGGTCGACGATTTCGGCGGCCTGCCGCTCGATGTGGGAGCCGTAGCGCCCGTCGCTGACGACGAACACCAGCCGGGCGCCCTGGCCGGCCGTGAGCCGCAGTGCGCCGTCGAGCGCACGCATGGCCGGGACGAACTCGTGGTAGCCGTCGGGCGCGTCGAACTCCTGCACCACGGCCGGGGGAACCCCGGGTTGGGTGATGGCGGTAACGTGCTCGCCGAAGGCGACGGTCGCCGATGTGCCGTCGACGTCGCCAGCTGCGTGCGCCACGATCCACGCCACGCTGGCCAGGATCGGCGTCGCCCAGGCCATCGACCTGGAGATGTCGACGGCGATGCCGACTGTCAGCGGTGGCTCCGGGGTGTCCTTGCGGATGACACGCCGGTACGGCTTGGCCGTGACCGGCATGCCCATGCTGCGCTGGGCTGCGCCGAGCATGGCTTCTCTTGCCTGCAGTCGGCCGGGCGGTACCGCGGAATCCACGACGATCTTGCCGCGTTCGCGGAATTTCGCGCGCCGCAACGCCTTTGCGGTTCGTCGGGCCAGGGTGCGTTCGGCCGCGGTCGGCGGCCGCGTCTTGCTGCGCGGGTCGCCGGCGCCGGTGCGCCGGTTGCCGTGGAAGACCTTCTCAGCTTCCCGTTCGGCGGCATTCTGGTCCGCGGCCTCGCGCGCCCGCCCGTGCTCGCGGCCGTCGTCGCCAGGGTTCTCGCCCTGCTGCCCGTGCCGCAGTTCGGCGGCGGCTTCCTGCTCACCGGAGGCGGCCACGATCACCATCGCGCCCTGAAAGACCTCGGCGAGTGCGTCCTGGAGCTCATCGCCGGCTCCGTCGGCGTCCTCGGGTGCGGACGGCTGGTCCTGCTCGTGGCTGCTGTCCGGTGCCTTCGGGCTGGGCTGGGCCGCAGGGTCGGGCAGCACCCCGTGGCCGCACGGCGGCGCAGGCGCATCGGCCGGGTTTTCGATGCCGACGATCTCGACCCAGCGGGCGGCCAGGCCCATCAGCGCACCGACGTCACCGTCGGGCACCGTCAGCACCTTGCGCCACACCCGGCGTAGCCGGTCGAAGTCCGTGCGCCCGAACGTTGTGCGGCACACGGAGACGACCTTGCGCACGTCGCGGGAGGTCAGCACACCGGCGTCGGCCCGGCCGGCGGTGAGCAGGGCCGCCTGGGCGGCGCGCCAGCGGGTCGCGGCCGCCGAGGGGGAGCTCGCGCCGGGCAGGATGATGCGCCGGCTGGCAGCGCGCAGGTAGAGCCGGTCGCCGGGCCGGCGCTGCAGCTGGCGGTGCTCGATGCGGATTTCCTCCAGCAGGACGGCAGCGCGGGCGACGACGACGTCGACGTCCTCGGCGAAGTGGCTGTCCCACTGGCTGTGGGCGGCATGCCCGGCCTCGTGGTACAGCAGCCCGACGATCACCGGGTGCCGCAGTCGTCCCTCCCGGGTCAGCGGGTTGATCTCCGCCGGGGTGGCGCCGTCGAGGGCGATGGGGCCGTTGAGGGTGACCTCGCCGTCGGCCGGGGTGAACCACGCGGGCGGGTCGCCGGGGTCCGGATTCCAGCGCACGGTCGCGATGAGGTCGCCGCGGCCGGCGAGCAGGTTGATCCCACGGTTGAGGCGGACGACGAGGCGGGCCTGCTCAGGGGTCGCCGCGGTGTCGACGTTGTTCACGACTCGACCTGCTTTCCCAGCTGCAGCCGGTCGATCTCTTCGCCGAGGGTTTTGGTCAGGACGCCGTGGATCTCGTCGCGGTCCTCGGGCGGGGTCTTGCCCAGCAGGTTCGCCAGCGCGTATTCGCGGCCGCGGCGCTGTTCGTGCCGGGCGAAGGCGAGCAGGCTGCGCAGCTGCGGCGACCAGGTGAGATCGCCGTTGCGGCGCCTCTTGTCGAGGTTCTGCGCGACGGCGACGATGTCCTTGGCCACGCCGAGGTTCTCGGCCAGTTCCCAGTCGGTGCCGACCTCGATGTGGTGCTCGAACCGGTCCCGCAGCGCTTCCGACATGCGGGCGCCGGGGACGTCGGGGTTGAACGCGGCGATGACGAACCAGCCCGGACCTACCTTCAACGGCTCCAGCTGCGGATTCATCGGGAAGCGCAGCACGTCGCGGCCGTCCATCAGCGGGTACAGGACGCTGAGCACGCGCGGGTCGATCAGCGCGATCTCGTCGACGAGCAGCGGCACGTCGTTCAGGACCGACAGGTGCAGCGGACCGGGTTGCCAGTTCCACGTTTTCGTGACTGGGTCTTCGAGGAAGGTGCCGACGAAGTCCATCGCCGTGGTGTCGACCGTGCCGACGATGGTTTCCATCCCGTCGTGGCCGTCGGTGGCGTCCTGGGCGAAGGCGGCCTCGCACAGGGCGGTCTTGCCGGTACCGGGCGGGCCGTAGAACAGGACGTGCTCCTGGTGCTCGCGCGCCGAGCGCAGCAGAGCGACGTCCTCGAACACTCCTGCCACCGACCGCGGGTGGTAGGCGACGCCGTTGGGGCGGATCTGGGTGCCTTGTGGGGCGAGACTGGCCGCCATGTCCACTGTGGACGGGACAGCGGAGGAAGGGCCGACGACCGTACCGTCGTCGTCTTCCCAGGCGGGTTCGGGCTCGGCACTCGCAGGGGCATGTCCGATCTTGTCGAGCATCTCGTCGCCCAGGGTGCTCACCGCGACGCCTCCCCCGTAACCGTTGCCTGCTGGTCTGCGGTCTGCTTGAAGATTTCGACGAGGTGGTTGCAGAATGCCGGAGCAACATTGCCGACGTGCTTGCCCTGGGACAGGTCGGTAAGGTTGCGCGCCAGTTCGGTGGGAACCTCGAAATCGGTCATGTCGCGGGTCAGCGAGTAGCCCTTGTCGTTCTTCTCGTTGGTCAGATCGCGAGCCACCTGTTGGGCGGCGTCGGCGGTGGATTTGACGTGGGCATAGAACTGGCCACGGGTGTTGCGTCGGCCGTAGTTGACCAGCAGCACGTGGTTCAGCAGCAGGATCCGGTAGTACTTGTCGCTGCCGTCGCCGGTTTTGTGCAGCTCCCAGGCGTGGACCTTGATGGTTGACGTGCTCATCGTCGGCTCACCTTCCCTTCGCGTTGTGTCCCCCGCCCGGGTCGGCGGGGCGCACTCGGCGGGCACCGGCGCCGGGAGCAGGGGGCAAGCCGCACGCGGTTCGCGGCTTGCCCCCTGCCGGCGGTGGTGCAGAGTGCGCGCGCCGCCGATCCGCCCGGTGGCGCGACGAGGGGGGTCAGCCTTCAGTTGGCGAGGAGTCAGATGTTTCCGCGCCGCTGACGTCGGCGGTGGCATTCTCGAGATCGAGGAACGACCGCATCGCGGTGAGTCGGCGCATCAGGATGATCGGTTCGTCGCGTTCGGCGATCGCGCGCTTCCGCCAGTCGGCGGCCAGTGTGTCGCCGACGCCGAGCAAGACGTTCGTGCCGAGCCCCCACAGCACAGCGTTGATCGCGCAGCACGCGACCGCGACATGGTCGACATCGTTGCCTTCCCACCGTACGGTCCCCGGGTCGATGCCGGCACCGATCATCCACGCCGCGGCCGCGCGGAACATCCCGCCGGTCCCGCAGGCCGGATCGTTGATCGACGAGCCGGGTGTCGGCACGTCGAGCGCCATCCGTGCCATCACGTCGGTGACGTCGGGTGGCGTGTAGTACTGGCCACGGGCCTGCTGCGCCGACATCGTGCGGACCGACGTCAGCACGGTGCCGAGAAGATCGACTTCCCACTTGGGGTCATCGGTGAGCGCGAACAGGTCGCAGCGCAGGGCCTCCACCGCGACTGCGTGCGCATCGCGTGTGGTTTCGGGCGTCATCTCCTGCTGTCCCAGCCACGGCTCGATCAACGGCCACGCCCGGTTCACCAGGTCCGGGCGGGCCAGGACGAACCGTCGCCACAGCAGCCGAACCGTGTCGCTGAACTCCTCCGGCGATAAACGGATCAGGTTGAGCGCCACCTTGTCCCGGTCCTTCAGCCGCGGGTTGATGAGCGACAGCACTGCCACCACGGAGACCGGAACTTCGAGATCGCCGTGTCCGTGCCAGGAGTGCCACTTCTCGTCGACGCGCTCGGCGACCTCGAGCGCGTGGGCGTTCGCGTCACCGGCGAAACGGGTGAACTTTACGGTGACCATCACGCGACCTGCCGCGATGCCCACTCGGTGGCAGCGAGCGCACGCGGGGGCCAGCCGCCCATCGACATGAGGGGTGGTGGGGCCAGGTCAGTGAGGGTGGCGCGGAGGACGGCCATGTCCGGATTCCGATCTGCTGGCGCCGAACGATGTCCGGCGGGTGGACGCCCCGGGTCCGGGGCGTCCACCCGCCGGGGGGCCGCGCCCGGCGCAGGCCCCGGGAGCCGCGCGCCCCCCGCCGGGGTGGTCCCCCCCCGGGGGGGGGGCCCCCCCCCCGCCGGGTCGCCGCGACCGGCGAAGGCCGAGGAAGCCGCGCTCGCCCGGCCGGTGTGGTCCGGGCCAAGCAGCGGAGGTCCGGGGCGAGTCCGGATCACCCGGCCGGGCCGGGCTGCCGGATTCCTCGGCCGCAGGGGTCGCGGCGACCACCGTCGGGCGCCCCGGACACCGCGGACACCGCGGCGTCACCTCCGCCGCCGCGCCGGCCGGACGCACCGAGGACGGCGAACTGGTGGCGCGCTCAGCGGCTGGTCGTCAGCTACTCGACCTCGAACAAGCCGGGCTCCTCGCCGGTGATCCGCTGCCACTGCCGGGAGAAGTTCTCCCGCTCCTTCTCCTGCGTGCCCGCCGCCGTGGCGACCAGGAACCGTTCCGCCTTCGGGTAGCCGGCAGCTGCGTTGTGCGGGCGCAGCCACACCCGCCCGTCCTCGTCGACCGGGTGGTCGTGCGCGGCAGCGGCCAGCCAGGCGCGCGCCTCGGGTGCGGTGCCGGTGAACAGCGGCTTCACCGACCGCCAGGCCGTGCCCTTACGGGCCGAGTCGTCCTTGGCCGCGAAGTAGATGCGCCGGACGTCGTAGACCGACCAGGGCCGGTTTTCAAGCCGGTGGCGGAACAGCTCGACGGCGCAGGTGTTGCCGTCCTCGATCAGCCGCTCGAGCAGGCTGTGGGTGCCATAGAGCTTGCTGTTCGGGTTGAACATCACCGCCGGGGCCTCCAGCAGGAGGGCGATCGCGGCCTCCTCGGGGTTGTCCCGCATCCGCTTCAGCGTCGCCGGAAGTGACCGGCCGCCGGAGAAGCAACAGAACGTGCACGCCGACTTGTGCCAGATCACACCGAACTCGGCCAGCAGCCGGGCCGAGCACGCGGCGCGGGTCCAGCCCCAGTCGATCAGCGGGTGCGCCGGCGTGCGGGTGGTGGTGGCGTAGACCAGGTCACGCTGGGCGCGCTTGGTCTCCTCCGCCGAGTAGCCGATCACGTGCTCGAACGGGCGCCCGCGCAGGTTCTGGGTGATCCACTGATCGAGCACCCAACCCTTGAACCGTAGCGAGCATCGACGATGCGACAGCTGAGGAACGGTGCCGGACTGGATGGACTCGTCCTCCAGCGTCCAGGGGCCGCGGCGATGCAGCCGAGTCGGCGTGCGGGTGTCGTCGAGCACGACAATCCCGTCCGCCTCGAACGGGCCTCCGCGCGCCACCTGGACGGTCCGGATCCCGCGCTCGGCAAGCATCGGTAGGACGAACCGCTCGGCGTCGGCGAGGGTGGAGCGCCACTCGCTGCCGACCACGGCGTGGATCACGATCATGTCGGCCAGGTCGAGCCCGTAGCGCTGCGGTGAGGTCAAGACCTCGACCAGGTAGGCGGTGGACTCGACGCCGAGCCCCCAGCTGACCAGGTGAACAGGTCGGCCGGCCGCGCTCGCGTCGGGGAGCCCGAGGTCCAGCGGCAGCTCGGTCATCGCGGGCCTCCGGCGGGCAGCGGCGACTGGGCGGGGACCGAGGCGGTGGCGAGAGCGCGGACCGTCGCGACGAACTCGTCGTGCAGTTCGTGGTCGAAGTCGGGTCCGGCTGTGGCGGGGAACCGGTTCGCGGCCTGTTGCAGGGTCGCGATGACGTCGGCCGGGGTGGCGGCGAGGTGAAGTGCCCGGCTGAGGTCCTGGTGGTACGAGGTCAGCTGCTGCCAGCGGCTCCCCGAGGCCGGGTGCGGCGGCCGCGCGAGCTCGAGCCGCTGCTGCAGGTCAGTCGCACGCAGCTCGAGGAACCGTTGGTAGGCGCGGATCAGGGTGATGCGGTCGGGGCCGACGCGTAGTGCCTGCCCGCTGTTCGGAAATCCGGCGGTGCTGCAGTCTGCCAGTTCGAAGATCCAGGGCAGCACGTCGGGAGAGGGCGCTTGGATCGTCCAGGTGATGCGCGTGGCGGGCGCGCGCAGCAGGTAGGTGCCGTCGAGCTGGTGGAACAGCTGGGCGCGCCCGGCCGGGGTGTCGAGCAGCCACATCGTGGAGTCCTCGGTGGCGTCGATCCCGAAGTCCGGGGCGTGCAGGACGGTCGTGAGGTCGCGGAAGCTGGCGCGCAGGTGTCCGCGAGGAGCCCAGCCGGGCTCCGAGGTGGTGGGCGGCAAGTCCAGGACGGTGAGGTTGGCGCGGATGACGGCCATGGCCGGGCTCCGATCTGCTGGCGGCCGGACAAGTCCGGCGGGCGGAGGCCCCTGGTCCGGGGCGCCGCCGGCTCGGTCGCCGCCGGCCAGCGGAGGCCAGGGCGCCGCGCTCACCCGGCCGGGGTGTTCCGGACCTGCGGGTGCTGCCGGTCGTGGGGTGCTGCCGGATCAGCCGGGCGGTGCGGGGCGATGGGGCATCGGGCGCAGCGTCGGCGGTGATCACCGTGGCGGGGCCCGGACCGGGTTCCCCGGCCGCCGCAGCGGCCGGGTCAGCGGCCTGGTGTGCTCGCGGGGCGGCCGTCTTGGATGTCGGCGAGCATCTGCTCGCGCTCGGTCAGCGCGTCGCCGTAGTCGCCTTCGGCCTCGTAGGCGGCGTCGCTGAGCTGCTCGTGACGGCGGGCGCGGCGAACACCGACACCGATCGACAACCCGAGCACGACCGAGACCGCGGCGGTCATCCACGCGTCGGGCAGCAGCAGGTGACCGGCGAGCACGGCCAGCAGCAGGGGCACGGCCACGCGGGCGAGCCTCCGCGAGCGGCGATCGAAGCCGGTGAGCAGCGCGTACGCCGCGGTGCATCGCGCGTCCGCCGCGGTAATCGCTCGGTCGGCGACGTCAAGCGTGTCGATGCTGGTCAGCAGCGCGTCCCGGCGGGCGGTCAGATCGCTGATCTCCCAGTGGTAGTTGCCCCATTCGACCCACTGGTCGAAGTCGGCGAGGTCGCACTGGTCACGCAGCTGGATGAGGCGCGCGAGTTCGGCGGTCTGTTCGGCGACGGTCTGGCGATAGGACATCGAGGCTCCCGGGTCGGACGGTGCTGTGGACGGGAGCACGCTGAGCGAGGCCGGTGGGAACGGTCAGGGCTCGGCGGAGCCGACCGCGCAGCGGCGCGGCCTTGACCGTTCCCCCCGGGTTCGCTGTTCTCGCCTCTTGCCACGCCCGGTGGCCGGGGAGGCTCGTGCGGCTCGCCGGTGACACGCTTGGGCAGACCGGACCCCTGCGTACTTCGCCGTGCCCGGCTCGGCGCCGGCTGGTGGCGAATCCGGCGGGGCACGGGCACCCGCCGGACGCGTTCACCTCGTCACCAGTTGACGGCCTGCGCCGGTCGACCTGCGTCGATCTCCGCCATCGTGCGGTCGCGTTCGGCGATCAGCCTTCGGTGATCGCGGACGACACTGACGAACTTGACGAGGAAAACGATGGTGAACAGCACATCTGCGGTGCAGCACCCTCCGACGAAAGCGGCAAGGTAACTCGCCAAAGTTCCCCACCAGTTCGTGGGAAAGAGGTTTACGCCGTACACCTGAGCCGTGATCACCGCGGCGAGCAGTACGAAGGCAGGCCAGTCGCTTCGCAACGACTCCCTGATGTAGTTGCGCAGGTCTTCTGCCGATTCCTTACGCTCCTCGACGGCGGCGGTGATGCCGCGGTCCAGGTCCTCCAGCGCGGGGATGCTGGCGCGCAGCGCGTCCCGGCGCGCGGTCAGCACCGCGATCCGACTGTCAACGGCGTCCCGATCCAGCACCTGTTGCTCGTCGGTGGGGTCGTAGTTTTCGCGCTGGCGGGTGAGCCGGTCGATCTCGGCCGTTTCGTCGTCGATCATGGTGAGGTAGCTCATCGTTGCTCCCGTCCGGAGGTTGTCGTGGACCGGGAAGGGGCGTGCAAGTCCGGTGTGGACGGTCAAGGTTCGGCGGAGCCGACCGCGCAGCGGCGCGGGCTTGACCGTCCACCCGGATCTGCTGGACTGGCCGGTCCGCGAGAACCGCGGCGGCGCGGTCGCGCCGACAGCTGCGGCACGGGTGGCTCAGCCTGGGGAAGACGGAGGGCGTCGACGCCGTAGGACAGAGGTGTCGGGAAACGTCCGCAGCGCGGAGCTCGGGTGCCGGGCCGAGGCTGATGGGGGGTCCGGCACCCGAGCGGTCAGCCCGTGGGCCGCCGGACCGGCATCAGCAGGTGCCGGAACGCGGCGGGGTTGAGGATGGCGGCCGGGGTGTCGGCGAGGACGGCGGGCCGTACGGAACTGACGAGGTGCAGGGTGATCTGATCCGCATCGGGGAAGGTGTCCAAGGCCTCGATGAAGTACTTGGCATTGAACCGCACCACCAGGTCCTCTTCCTCGCCGAGCCCGTCGACGTCGGCGTCCAGCCCGGGCGCGGCGACCTCCGAGGCTCGCTCGTCCAGCACTGGTAACACCGTGAGGGACAGCGGGCCAACGACCAGCTCGAGATGCTGATATCCGAGCCGTTTCGCGGCGGCGATGGCCGCGGCGCGCGCTGCGACCGCGCGGAGCTCGGCGCGGTTCGTCACGACCGTGCCGACGGCGGCGGTGGGCAACAGTTCGCGGTAGTCGACGAACGAGTCGGTCGTGGAGCGGGTGACGACGGTCACTGGCCCGCAGGCCAACGAGATCGAGGTGGCGTCGTCAGTGCGTTCCCAGCCGATGCGCAGACGGTCACCGGTGAGCCGCTTGGTGAGCTTTTCCAGCAGCTTGACCGGGATCACGCCGCCTCCGTCGGTGCTGGCAGTCCGGATGGTGATTGCGGGAACCGGCGCCACGGCCAGGCGAAACCGGTCAGTGCCGGCGACGGTGACAGTGCCGTCGCCGACGTCGAGCTTGATGCCGCAGAAGGCCGGCAGGACCTCGTCGGTGCTCGCGGCTTTGGTCACGCGCGCGACGGCGGCGGCGAAGCCGGTGTGGTCGAGCTGGGCGACCAGCGGCAGTTCGTCGCGAGCGTGCTGGAAGTCTTCCAGCGAGTAGGCCATCAGCGGCACGCGCAGGCCGTCGTGGTCGAGTACAGGCTGCAGCGGGTCGTCGGCGACGACGGTGACGGACATGGCGCTGATCTCGGCTTTCGAGCGGCCTTTCGCCAGCGCGGCGAGGACGTTGCTGAGTTCGGCGTGGTCGATCAGCAGCTCGCCGTCGGCGTCCGCGTCGGGCACGCGGACGGCGATCGAGGTGTGCCAGCTTGCCGCGGCGACCAACAGGGCTCCGTCGACGGCGGCGAGCAGAACACCGCCCAGCTCCGGTGCGGCCGGTCGCGGGTCCAGCGCCAGCTCGACGGTGGCGAGCGCGTCAACCAGGACGGTCTGGTCGCAGGTGAACACCGCACGAGCCTGCGCGGCGGGCTGGATGGGTTCGGGGGCGAGGGAAACCGCTGTCATGGCGATGCCTTCCTGCTCTGGGCGCGCGCCCATGCGAAACCGGCGCGCGGAAGATCCCCGGCGGGCCCGGGGCATCCGCGCGCAGGACCGACGCCGGCGTCCGGCGGGAAAGGTCTCGCGCTCGCCCGCCCGGTGTGGTCCGGTTCGGAGGGAACCGCGGATACGGGCACGGCCGGATCACCCGCGGCGGGCCGGGCCAGCGGGGCATTCAGGCCGGACGCCGGCGTCGGGTCATCGTTCGCGCCGCCCCGGGCCGCCGGAACCGCGACGGGTCAGGCAGCGAATTCGGCTAGAGACGACGAATGCCCCGGACCAGGAACTGGTAGGTCCGGGGCATCCATCCACCGCGGCGGGGGCTCGCGGTGCTTCTCACCCTGCGCGAAGGAACGGCAGGTGGAAGTCCATCAGCGCGGGGGACTGCAGTGTCACGGGTGCTGAGCGGCGATGCTCAGCGCGCCGATTCTGTCCTGCAGCAGAAGCCGTGTCGCACACGGTGCAGGCTGGCCGCATTCGCGGCAGGTGGTACCGGCGTCGTCGGTTTCGGTGTGCTGGCGCAGCAGGTCGACGAAGGTCTCGGCGAACGTCTGCAGGGCGCGGGGAACGCTGTCGAGCAAGTCGACCAGGGCCATCGCCAGCTGTTCGTCACTGATCAGGGCGACGACGCGGCCCCGGTGAAGCAGGTGCGCCTGCATGAGCCCGACCTCAGCTTCGGATACAGCCGTGTCGGGTGTTCGATCGATGGTCATCGGCTGGTGATCGCCGAAATACGCCGCGAGCCGGGTCACGATCGCCAACGACAACCACATCCCGCTGCCCGCCGAGGATGAGGTGATCATCCTGTGAATGTACTTCTGGAAGTACACGTCTGTCCATTTCTGACTACTTTACGTACTGCCAGAAGTGCAAATGGGCGAATGTGTCATCCCGTAGGCTCAACCGTTGATGACGGACAGCGATGACGATCTTGACCGGCGGGTCGACCAGCTGCTGAAAGCTGTTGGCGACCGGTTCAACAAGGCGCGCAACGACGCGGAGATCGGCCCCGTCACGCTCGCCGGCGAGGCGAGGATCAGCCGCAACAGCCTCTACGAGCTGGAGGCCGGCGGGAACGTCAAGTTGCGCACCCTGCTGCGGGCGGCGCTGGCGCTGCGGATCCACCCCGCCGACCTGTTCGAGGACCGCCCCGCCGCGGAACGATCGACGATCACCGAGGTCACCACGGCGCTGGCGGCGTTGCTGACCGCGCTGCCCGAGGGCATCCGCCACGCCGCCGAGGACCTTGCCGCAGAGCTGGCCGACGGCGGCCCGCAGGCGTAGCAAATCCGGCCGGCACTGGAGGTTGATGGGCCCGCGACCACCGGACCGGCGGGCCCACCACCTCGGTCAGGGCTCCTGGCTGGCGCCACCGCTCGCGGCGGCGTCCAGGTCGACCGGCTCGGGCTCAGGAGGGACGTCGTCCTCCTGGTCCTCCAGCCGCTCCCCGACCTGGTAGCCGGGTGCGCCCGGGTCGAGGTCGCGGCGCACGGTCCCGTCGACGGCGATCAGGTCGACCAGCCGGGACTGGCGGGGGATCTCGTCGAGCAGCCGCAGCAGCACGGTCTTGCGGCCCATGGCGTCGTAGCCGTATGCGTCGAACCAGGGTGACCGCTCCCCTGCCTTGACGAACTTGTCGCGGAAGTTCGTCATGTCCTTGTCGTGCCACCACACGAACGGCGTCTCAGCGTTGGCCAGCATGGCCAGCGAGAAGAACGCGACCCGGCTACCGCGGTCCTTCACGGAGCCGATCAGCGGCTCGAAGGTCAGCCGGTTGATCGTGCCCTCCTCGACGGCGAAGCGGTCCCGCTCGCACACCACGCGCGTGGTAATCCGCAGGACTTCCGGGTGCGCCTGCGCCATGCGCTGCAGGCCGCGGTAGTGCGCCTGGAACTCGGCCATCACGAGGCCGCCGCGCTTCCTCTTCGGGATGATCCAGGCCTCCTTGAACGGGCCCGGCCGCAGCCCGTACTGCGCGCAGTTGAGCAGCGCGCCGATCACCGACTCCGGCTGAGCCTCGATGATTTTGGTCTTCTTGTCCGGGTCGAGCAGGTCCTGCTGGACCAGGTTGAGCGCGTTGCTCACGAACTGGTCCGGGTCGATGTCCGAGCCGCGCAGCGCCTGCGCGAACAGATCCCGCGACTGCACGATCTGGTCCAGCAGCGTCGCCGTGGCGTGGCCGTCGTGCTCGTGGTCCTGCTCGCCGGCTGTGTCCGCGGTGCGCTGGGCGACGTGGGCGGCTATCCGTCCTGCCATCAGAGGTTCTCCTTCAACTTGTTGTTCAACCGCCGACCGGTTTTTGTCTTGTTCCAGGTGATGACCTCGCGGGTGCCGACGTAGCCGGCGCTCTTGGACCCGAGCTCCTGCTTGATCTGGGCGGAGAGGTCGGTGGCCACGCGGTCCCACTTCCCGCGTTCGGTGATCGCGGCCTTGTGCTGGGCGACCAGCCGCTGCTGCTGCGCGGTGAGCTGGATGTGCGTGCCGTCCGGCGTGGGGTAGAGCACGGCGAGCAACTTCTCCTCGCGCTCCCCGCCTCCGCGCTGTACTCGCGGTGGCACGTCGGCGAGCACGTGCTGGTCCCAGAACTGCCGGGTGTTTTCGACGACCGCGGCGATGTCGTCTTCGTCGCGGTCGATGACGAACTCGAAGTACTTGTTCCCGCCGACCAGCGCCGCGAGGTGCCAGCGGCGTGCGCCGGTGACGGCCATGCAGGCGACGCACTGGATCACGTAGTGCAGTGGCGGCTGCTCGGCCCATTCGTCGGCGAACATCTTGTCCGCGGTCTTGCACTCGAGCCCTTCACCGTTGGCCACGACCCGGTCGGGATTGGCCAGCAGCCACGGCCACGCGTTCGAGCGCCAGGTGCCGGTCTTGCGCACCTGGATGCCGTGGACGTCGGACCACTTCGTGGCGACGGCGTCTTCGAGCCGGTGCCCCCACTCCATCTCGTCGGTGAGCTCCAGCTCGCCGACGAGGCCGCGCTTGTCCAGGTAAACCCGTAGCGGGGAGGTCCACGGAGAGGCGTTCAGCACGCCGGAGACGTCGGAGGCGCCGATGCCGGTGCGGCGGGTGGCCAGCCACTCGTCGTGCTCGGCACCCGTGGCGAGGATCTGCCGGCCCGCGGTCCACGCGGTCTCGAAGACGTCCGGCTCGGGAGGCGGCGCCGGGGGCGCCGGTGATGTTGTGGTCATGCGCGCTCGCTTTCGGTCGGTGCGCTCCCCCGGTCGGGGGCGCCGCCGACCGCCCGGCCTGGGGCGCAGCGCCTGTCCGCAGGCACGCGCTCGCCCGACCGGCGTGATCCGGGTGGCCGGGTTCGGCGCGCGACGGGCACTGCCGGATCACCCGCGTCGGTGCGGGCCAGGCGTGCCTCGGCGGGCGTCAGCCGGCCGGGCAGCGTGGTGCCGCCCCGACCGGGGCTGCGCCGAGCGGAAGCGGGCGCGACCAGGGGCACCGCGGCGTGCCGCTAATCTGGTGCACGTTCCGGGGAGAAGGGCTCGCTTCGGTGGCCCGTGGTGACCGGAACATCGCCGCCGGCGGTATTTGGCACCCAACCGGTCACGCGGGAGGGCGACTTCGGTCGGTGCCCCGGCGGACACGGCCCGCCCGGCCTTTCGCCGGGCGGGCCGTGCTCAGTGCCGGGGGTCAGTTCCCCGCGCCGCCTCGCGGCTGGTTCTGCCGCTCCACCACGAAAGCGCCGACGACGCGGAAGAGTTCGCTGTCGGTCTGCACGCTCCGGCGCACGGCCTGCGCGGCGTTGTCCAGCTCGCCCTTCAGATACCGCATCCAGGAGTCCAGAGACAGCAGCACCTGCACCAGGTGCCACCACTGCACCGGCAGCAGTTCGAGCGTCTTGATGTCGGGCGAGTTCAGCGAGCGCTTGAAGGTCAGCTGGGCCCTGTCGGAGTCGAACTGGTCGACCAGCAGCGGCGCACCGGCGATCGTCCACGTCGTGTAAGCGGGGCAGTCCGGGGCGTCCGGGGGCAGCAGCGGCACCTCGACGTGGTCGCGGCCGCGCTGTTCGGGCGGCACGACCTCCGGCAGTCCCAGCAGCCGGGTGGCCATGATCCTCGGCCTGTTGCGCGCGAGGTCGCCGCAGCCTTCCTCGACCATCAGCATCGAGTGGCGTGCCCCGGCGATCGGGTGGTCGATGATCCGGAAACCGTTGCTGTCGAGGATGACCAGCGAGGAGGGCCGCTTCGGGCCGGCGCGCAGTGTCGTGGTGGTGGTGAACGAGTACGGTTCGCGGATCGTGTGCATCGGCTGCGGGCCGCCTTCCTGTCCGGGTGGTGCGCTGACGGGCCCTGGCCTCAGCGCGCCGGACGGGGCCCGTAGGGCGGGCAAGGGAACGCCGGCTGGCCCATCCGGGTGTGATCGCGCGCCAGCGCGACCCCGAAGGGGTTTGTCTCACCGGGATGGGCTGGCCGGGGCCTTGACCGGAACCCCGTGCGGTGTGCTGACCTCCTGCGTCAGCGAACGCCGCGGCAGGACACCGGTCCTCGCCGCGGCGCCGCGGTTCACGACACGGGACGTGCCGCTTCGGAGGCACGCTGAACCAGGTCGGCCAGTTGGTCGACGAACGTCCCGCCGCCGAGTTCATTCGCACTGGGGTACAGCCGGTTCCAGGTGTCGGCGTAGAGCGGGTCGGTGACCACCGAATCGACGTCCGACCGATACAGCCTCAGCCGCACGCCTGGCCCGTAGGACCGGGCGATCGAGGTGAGCGCCCGGCTGATGTCGTCAACGTCGGCGGCGAAGTACGGCGATTCCGCGCTCAGCGCGAGAACCAGCTGGTAGCGGCCGTCCGGGCGGCGGGTCAGCTTCAAGCGGTCGCAGCACTCCGGCGGCAGGCCGGTCAGCGCCAGGCGGTGCTCGGCTGCTTCGGTCAGCGCCGAGGTCCAGCGGTCGTAGAGCATCGCCGGGTGCGTCTCGGTGAGCCGCTGCTCGGACACGGTGCCCGGTTCGGCCATTCACCGCAGCCGGTGCGGCTTGTCGGTGATGCCGCCGAAACCGAGCAGATCGGTGGCCGAGAGCGCGCCGGAAATGAGGACCTGGTGGCTGGTGTCACGGTCGGTGCTGCGCACCACCGCGAGCAACCGGCCATCAGGTGTCCGCCGGCCCCACTTCGAAGCGGTGGCGAGCTCGACGAACCCGGGACCGGGCGACCAGCGGGGGCTCGGCCGCGGTGTAGGTCGCGGGCAGCAGCAGCACCGCCGTGGCCTGCCAGAACGTGTGGCCCGGGGCGTAGGGCTGCAGGGTGCGAAGCAGCCGTCGGCGAACGGAGCGGTACATGATTGTCCTTGTCTTGTCAGGGTTTTGGCATGGACAAGGGCCCGGTCCGGCGCCGGAGGGTGGACAGCGCCGGCCGGGGCCCTCGAGCGGGCCGGTGGGGCGACACACCGTCCCGCTCATTCAGGTGGTCGGAGAGGATCTCCGCGCCGGCGGGCGACGCGGAGACCGAGCGATTACCGCGCCGGAACACTCAGCTGTGCCGCATGCTGCGGGCAGTAGCTGTGGATCGCGGCGACGACGACCACGCTCGCGAGATCGGGGTAGAACCGCTTCAGCACCGTCTTCACCGCCGCGGACACCGTCGTGCCCTTACCGAGGGAGGCGCAGGTGTCGCGTCCAGCCGCGATCAAGTTGAGCGACGCGGCCGGGGTGTTGAGGTCGACGCGCAACTGGCCAGAACAATCCCGGCCACTGCGAGGCCTACGGCCAGGCCGGCCGCGGTGACGGCGAGGAGCGAACGCAAAGGTCGTCGAGCTGCCATCGGGTTCTCCCGGTGAGTGCTGGTGCGTGGACGGGCGCACGCCCTGCGGGGCTGTGGGGCGGGGGCAAGGTCCGGCGCAGCCGGCCGCGAAGCGGTTCGCCTTGCCCCTGCCCCGCGGTTCTGCTGCGCTCCGGGACGTCCACGCAGCGCCGACCGGGAAGTAAGCGGGCGACACGAGGGTGGTTGCGCCTGGGCGAGGACGCCGACCGGGCCGGCGTCCTCGCCTGTCGGCGGTCAGTCCCACCAGAGGCGGATCCGGTACGGGTGCTCTCCCGGCTTGCCGACCACGTCCTGGTCGGTGGCGGGGTGCTGCTGCACGGTGATCTCGTTGGCGCCCATCGTGCGGGCCCAGTCGATGACGCGTTGGGCGTAGTCCTGCCGTTCGGCGTCGGTGTAGCGCTCGTGGCGCTTGTCCGTGCGAGGGCCGATGCACTGGTTCGGGAAGAACGCGGTCGTGATGTAGAGCACCGCGGAGCCTTCGGCGCCGAACTCGACGTCCATCGCGTCGTCGAACAGCGATCCGATCGTGCGGGCGACCTCGACGGGGTCGAAGCTGTTTCCGCCCTGCACCGTGGCCATGCACTTGTCGAAGGTCGCGCGGTTGCGCAGCGGGACGAGGAACTTCAGCGAGACCTTCTGGCCGAGGCGGGCGAATTCGACGACGTCGTTGTTGACGACGTTCCGGTCGAGCGGCATACGGTGCTCCTTCGTCGCGGTGTTCGTGGACACCGCGGGCGGAGCAGGCCGACGTCAGGGCGGGGCAGGGCTCGGCGGAGCCGACCGCGCAGCGGCACGGCCTTGCCCGCCCGGGCGGGCTGCTGAGCTGCGCGGTCCACGACACGCGCGCCGGACGGTGCTGCTGGCGGACCGGGCACGCGGTCGTGCCCGGCGTGGCGGTCCATCAGCTGACGCGGGCCAGCTCGGTGCCGGGCTCGGTGCCGAGCAACAGCAGCTGGAGGGTGTCGGCGACGAGGGCGGAGATCATCTCCTCCGTCAACGAGGCGTAGTTGCCGGAGTCCAGATCGGTGCCCAGCAGGACCACGGGTCCGCGGGGATCGGGCATCGACAGCTCACCGGCTAGGACGCGGCGCGCCCGTGCCCGGTCGAGAGCGGAGGCAGGAACGTGACCGCAAGCGATGTCGGCCTGCAGCAGCGCGCAGGCGCCGCGGGCGCGCGTGTTGATCCGGTCCTTGGCGTGCCGGCGGCCGCCAACAACGTCCACAGTGGTCAGCACGGTCACCGAGGTGATCTGCTCGCCGAGCAGAGCGCGAAGCGCCGGGAGATGGCCGCGCTCGTCACGAACGAAGTCGATGGCTTCGACCGGGTCGATCCCACTGGCGGGGATCCACAGGCCGCGGACGGTGTGAGACTGCTGGTCGGCGAGGTCCATCACGAGGGGTCCTTCTGCTTGTCGGTGGTGCGTGGACGAGCAGATCTCCAGCGGGGCCGCGGTGCGGGGGCAAGGTCCGGCGAAGCCGGCCGCGAAGCGGTTCGCCTTGCCCCCGCAGGGCGGTACTGCTGCGCTCCGGGCGTTCGCGCGCGGCGCGCGGGATAGCTCCTCGTGGCCGGACCCGGCTACAGCGACGGTGTCAGCTCGCGGCCCAGCCGACGAAGATCCAGCCGGTCAGGTCGAGCGATCCTGTGGTCAGGATGGTGGCGGTGGTGTGGCTGTTGACGTAGACGCGTTCCTCGTTGCCGCGGGGGCGGTAGTTGGTGAGGGTCGCGCTGGTGACGATCTCGCCGTTGCCAAGGTGCGTCTCGGCCGCGGCAAGCGCCGCGGCTTTCTGGCTTGGGTAACCCTCGGCGCGGACCGGTACAGGCAGACCTTCCAGCGTCCGGTACCGACCGCACACCGCGATGGCGCCGGCCGGGCCCCACTCGTCGGCGATCCGCTCATCCTCGGCATCGAGCAGCTCTTTGGCGAGGCCTTCGGCCTCGGTTTCCGAGCGTGGGCTGCTCTCGATCACGACGAAGGAGTCCTTCTCGGCGATACTGCCGGTGTTGCCGCCATAACCGTGTTCGTACTGCGCCTCCGCGACGGCAGCATCGAAAGCCGCCGCGACATCGGAGCCTTCGGAGTAGATGATGAAGTATTCCAAGTTCATCTGTGTCTTCTTTCCTGCTCTCGTGGACCGCGGGGGCGCTGATCAGAAGTCCGCTACGGGCTGGCCGCCGGCGGGCTGCGAGATTTCCGAGTCGGTGTGCGCACCGGCCCGGTGCGGTCGCAAATGCCCCGCGGTGGCCGGTCAGGCGACGTGCTCGGTCGCCTGGCGGACGCCACGCGACGCGGTAACGAAGGTCTGAACCAGGTCCTCGACCGCGGTGACGCCGTCCTGGTGGCCGGTGCAGGTGTCGGGGTTCGGGCACAGCGCGGGGCCGTCGACGTAGACGTCGTGACCGAGAAAGAACTTCTCGCAGCCGCAGTAGAGCTGGGCGAGGGTGATCGGCTCGGTGTGGAAGTCGAGGCCGTCGAACGTGAACATCGTGGGCTCCTGCTGGTCGGTGCTGTCGGTGGACGGAGCTGTGTTCAGTGGGACGGCCGGGGCCGGGCAGGGGTGGCCGCCTGCGGCCATCGCGAAGCGACGCATCGCGCCCTTGCCCGGTCCCGATCGGGCTGCTGTTCTCGGGAGTCCACTTCGGACCGGTCAGCCAGTCGCCACATGACGACGACCGCTTCGCGTTGCCGGCAGTGCCGCTAAGCCGCGCTGTGCGGTCAGTGCGCTATCGCGCACGAATCGAACCAATGCGGGTTTCGCCAGTTGCAGGCGCCGCAGACCCAGATCAGACCCGCGCGACAGACAGCGCGTCGAGAGCGGACGCTTCCGTGTCCGTGGCTTTGTCGTACAGCTCTTGCAGGACAGCGGGAAAGTAGGGATACCAGGAGGGATCGCCTTGGTCGCCGGTCGGGCGAAGACAGTCGCCCAGGTCGGCAGTGCCACCGGTGTCCGGGTCGTCTGGCACCGTGAGGCTGACGGCCATCAGGCTGATGGCATCCGGAATGGGGGTTTTCGGGATCTCGCGGCGGAGCCAGCCGACGTCGCCGTCGGTCAGGATCAGGCCTGCCCATTCCGCGGCCTGCTCGGCGGTGACGAGCGCGGTGTCCGGCATAGCTCGCAAGGCGCCCGCCGCCTCGAAGAGGCTGATCAGCTCCATGGCCCGGTGATGGCCCACCTCGGCCGCGAGCACGTTTTCCAACTTCTCCTGGTCAACGGTGATCATGAGACTTTCCCTTCGTTACTGAACGTTTGGTGCCCGGCAGGGACAGAACCGTCTTCCGTTCGTGGACTGCCGGAGGTCTGCGTGCGACGGCGCAGTTCGGCGAGCGGGAGTGGCCGCACGACGCCGTCACGCTGTTGCTTGAGGATCGCGACGTTGCCGAACTCGGCCCGGAACGCCTCTTCGCGGCGCTCGTAGTCGGCGTACCGGTCGGGATGACGCTCCAGCAGGCGCAGCCAGTGCGCCTGGCCGGCCCGAACACAGCAGCCCGAGCAATTGGCGTGGGAGAAGCCCTCCTCGTACGCGGCGGGCGGAGTCAGGCCGAGGGCACGGGCCTCGCCGAGCATCGCGTCCTTGGTCAGGTCCGGCTCCGCGGTCAGCGGAAATTCCACGGACCACGGCGCCCAACCCTTGCGAATGCCGGGAATCCGCCGGGCCTCGCCGGCGTCGATCCCGACGTACAAGGTGGTGGTAGCGGGGTCGGCGTTCGCGTCCAGCCAGCGGCGCGCGGGCTGCTGCTTCAGAATTTTGGAATAGGGCGCCAATCGCGCATTCCCGAGGAACCGGGCGTGCCAGTAGACCTCGAACGGGGTGCGGCCATCGGCGACCCGCACGAGCGGCGCGCCGAGCTGCGCGGCCGATTCGGTGAGGAACGTGTAGAGGCTGTCCTCCTCGACGAGCGTGTCGCTGAACAGCAGAATCAGGTTGTCGATGCCGTGGCGGGCGGCGACGCGCCGGGCCGTGGCCCAGCTGCCGATGCCGCCGGAGTACTGGACGACATGCATCACGGTG
The DNA here is from genome assembly GCA_049998055.1 of Amycolatopsis sp. cmx-4-37. Classification (GTDB taxonomy): domain Bacteria; phylum Actinomycetota; class Actinomycetes; order Mycobacteriales; family Pseudonocardiaceae; genus Amycolatopsis. The sequence goes on from JAEBEK010000031.1 coordinate 84,494, forward strand.
CAAGCCTCCTTCCAGGAGGGACTAGCGCGGTCAGCACGCGAAGGGCCGAGCACGCGCAGTGCCGCGCGCCCGGCCTCCACCGCGCGATCAGTTCCCGCGTCGCGCGTCCAGCTCGGACTGGGCCCGCCGGCGACCCTCGACCGCCGGGGTCAGATCCCTCGGCGGCCTGCGGGTCTCTCCGGCCGACGCTTGCCCCGCCGCATCTGCGGCGATTCCTCCGATGTACTGCTCATCGCTCTGCTCGCTCATCGACGTCTCACTTCTGTCAAGCCCTTGCCTGGCAAGAGCGCCGGTCGAAGGGCGACCAAGTGACGCGGTGTCCCGCCGGGTCGCCCTGCCCCGCCGGCAGGTGGGGCGCGAGCGGGGAGGACCAGGGCCACGGACCGGCCGGGGCGCCGCGCTCGCCCGGGCGGGCGGGATCGCGCAGCGACCGAGCACAGCGAGGCCTGTCTCCCCCGCCCGGCGCGGGCGGACGTGCATCGGGCGCAGCCGTGGCCCTGGTCCAGAGTTCGCGCGAACCCACCGCCCCGGGCCAGGGCAACGGCGTCGGTTCCGCGGCGTGGTTCAGGCGGGCGCCGGTGCCGTGCTGGCGTCCGTGTTGTCGGTTGTCCAGTACACGTCGGTGCCCCACGCTCGGCAGGTGGCGTTGAGCGCTTCCCACGCGTTGACGCGGAGGAATCCGCAGCCGGCCAGCGCAGCGTCTGCGGCGGCGCTGGAGGCGAGGTTGCCGTCGTCGTCGACGGCGGTGACGCAGGCCGGGGTAACGCCCACGTCGGCTCCATCCGGTCCGGCAGCGAGCACGGTGATCTCACCGGTGGACGGGATCCAGCAGGTCGCGTACGGCTCCGGCTCGATTACATCGCCGGTCGGCATCGCCTCGATCGCTGTGGACCACGGGACACCGAGCCGGGCGAGTCGCGCCTCGGGAGCCAGCAGGTCCAGCTCACGAACCTGGGCGGTGGTGAACACGGCAGAACCGTCGTGGTCGCAGGACGCCTCGAACCGGTGCAGGGCCGGAACGTAGCGGCGGAGCGAGCCGAGCCACTCGTCGGTCGGGTCGGTCTGGGCGGTGAAGGACATCTCCGGGGCGGTCTCGATCAGGTCGTCGGCCAGCTCGTCCACCTCGGACGTGTCGATCGTGTAAGGCTCGCCGATCTGCAGGGTCTTGCGGGCGGAGCCGTCGACGTCGACCAGCCAGTGGTCTTCAAGCGCGGTGGCGACGGCGCGTACGCGGTGTGGCGGGCAGGCGTGGATGGTCAGGTACGTGACGGTGTCGCTCATGGTCATCGTCTCCCTCGGTCTCCGGTTCTGGACCGCGCCGGCTGGCGCCGGCCGCGCGCGGCCGACACGGCCCCGGCACCGGGAAGAGGACAAGCCGACGTCCTTCCGGCTTGTCCTCTTCCCGGTGGGCGGGGCACCGTTGGGCCCGCGCGGTCGACGCCTCCACCGGTGCGCCGCGGTGAAGTTGCGCCGGGTGGTCAGACCGGTCGACGGAACGCCGTCACCCGCGGGTGTGCAGGTGACCGGGCGTACAAGGGCGGAACCCAGCTGACGAGCCGAGTGCTACCGACCAGCCGGGAGGGTTGCGGCCCACGTGCGGATCTGGTCGAGGTGTCCGTCCTGCAGGCCCGTGGCCGGGTCGACGTGACACAGCAGGGTCGGGCTGCTGCGGCGTTCGTGCTCGAATGCCGCGCGGGCACGCGCGAATCGCGGGTCGGCGTGGTCGTCGTCGAGCCACGCCAACGGCCGGCCTTCCGCGTAGGCAGCGACCCCGGACCACTTCCACGCTCCGCCGGTCCGCCACCGGTGGCCGTCGCCATCGCGCTCGAGGTCGGCGGGTGGATAGTGGATCACCGGCAGCTCCGGGAGCCCGATCGCCGGGCCGATCAGGGTGTTGGCCTCCTCCAGCCAGGTCGTGGCCCAGACCAGCTGCAGCTCCGCGTCCTCGGCCAGCGCGCGCAGCAGTGCGCCGTGGTCTGGGCGCAGCCAGACCCGGAGTCCTTTGTGGCGTCGGGCGTCACGCCCACCGAACCAGCCGCCGCCGCGCGTACGCCGGAAGGTCTCGTAGCCCGGTGGCCGTAGGTTGGGCTTCGCGGCGTAGGGGTTGAGCGGTCCGTCGACGTCGAGGAGAAGCAGTCCTTTGTGGGCCATGAGGTCGCTCCGGTCTGTTCGTGGTATCGGGCTGGCGCCGGCGTCCAGTACTGGGTGAGGAAGCCAGTACTGGACCGCGGCGGGTTTCGTCGGTGGGCGTTCGGGTCAGCGGGCTCGCCGCGCCAGGTGCTCGGGATCGGTGATCAACACGGACTTGCCCTCGAGCCGCAGCCAGCCGCGACGGCCGAAGTCGGACAGGGTCTTGCTCACCGTTTCGCGGCTGGAGCCCACCAGCTGCGCGAGTTCGACCTGCGTGAGGTCGTGGACGACGCGCAACCCGCCTGATTCCTGGATCCCGAAGCGCGCCGCGAGCTGCAGCAGGGTCCTGGCGAGCCGCCCGGCGACGTCGCTGAAGACCAGATCGGCCGCCGCGGTGCCGGCCCTGCGCACGCGCCGCGCCAGAACGCGCAGCAGCTCCTCGGCAAGCTCGGGGCGGTGGCGGATCATCAGCTGCAGCGCGTACCGGTCGAGGCTGGTCGCCCGCACCTCGGTGACCGTCGTCGCCGTCGAGGCACGCGGGCCGGGATCGAACAGCGACAGGTCACCGAACATGTCGCCCGGGCCGACGATCCTGTGCAGTACTTCTCGGCCGTCTACTCCGCCGCGGCCGATCTTGACCTTGCCGGATTCGACGATGTAGAGCCGGTCTCCTGCTTCACCTTCGTGAAAGATCACCTGGCCGCGGGGGAACTCGGCTATCTCGCCGATGGACTTGATGACGGCATCTACCGATGCGTTCGCGGGAATGCCGGTCGCAGTGTCGGTATCGGACATGACGTGTCTCCTGGTCGGCGCTGTGCGTGGACCGGAGCAAGGAAGCGGGTCGGCGTCGGCGCGGTCCGGGCTCGGCGGAGCCGACCGCGCAGCGGCCCAGGCCTGGACGGCGCCGACGGTGTTTGCTGCCATCGGAGGTCCGCGACCCGCCGCGGCCAGGTGGCCCACGGTGTCCGGCTACCGGAGGCGGGGCAGGTCGTAGACGGTGGTGCTGATCCCAGCGCCAACGAGCGCGTGCTCGATCATCGGGGCGATGCGCTCCCAGCGACCGCCTGCGAGGCCGAAGCCGATGCGCGGCATGTGGACGCTCGCGGCCAGCCGGGCCGAATCCACGGCAAGGGTGGCCAGGCATTCCTCGAGCGCGTCGTAGCGCAGCGGAATCGGGTTGGCGGTGGTGTGGTAGCCGTGCTGGGCCACCATGTTCGCCACCCAGACGTCGGATTCGACCTGCACCAGGCGCGTGGCGCCGAGCCGGAAGTCCGCGGTGCGGCTCCAGCCGCGGTAGTCCTGTTCCGGCTCACGCCAGCGGCCGGACACCGCGAGCGCGAAGCCTTTGCCCCAGCCACCGCGGTCGTTGCAGACGTGCGCGATGACCTTGGTGCCCGCGCCGGCGGGCGCGGTGGCGTCGCCCAGTGCGAACTGCAGCGTCATCGGGAGGTCCTCGTTTCAAGTGGGTCGTCACATGCCGGGGACGGAGCCTGTCCCGAGCGGGCGGCTCAGGGACCGGGCTGCGGTACGTCACGAAAACGACGATGGCCCGCCGAGTTGACCGGCGGGCCATCGTGAAGGTCGACGCGAGGAGAGGGAGGGCACTAGGAACCATTAGCAGTGGGAGTAGAAGGAAGTCCCCTCATTGCCTCGCATGATCAGAATACCGGCCCGGTCAGGCCGGGATCAACTGGTTAAGCCGGTCCAGCGTGATCACCTCCGTGCCGTCCGGCACGGTCTCCGGCGCGTGCAGGCCGAGGAACGTCACCGGGCCGTCCAGCTCGGCGCCGGGCTCCCAGGTGGTGACCTCGGCGCCCGCGGCGCGCATCAGCTCGACCACGTAGCCGACGGTGAGGTACTCGCGCTGCAGCAGCCCCCGCGCGAGCACGGCGGTGCTGGCCCGGTTGGCCTCGACCTGGTTGAAGTTCGGGTTTCCGGACAGGTACAGGTGCAGCCACGTCGCGGTCCAGCTGCCGTCTTCGCCGCGGGCGAACACGGCCGGCAGGGCCACGCGGCCGGTGCCGCGCATGTCCGAGCGGGTCCGCACGGTGCGGGCCTCGAACGGTGCCCCGGCCTGGTCGTGGTCACGGGTCATCCAGCCGAACATCGACTCCGCGACCTCGTCGAAGCCCTCGCCGGAGTAGACGTTGACCTGCGGCACCACGTACGCGGCGGAGGTCGCGTCGGCCGAGTCCAGCGGGAAGTCGATGAACTCGGTCGCCCCGTCCGGCGCCGGTGCCTGGGTCAGGTCGCCCGAGTACACCGCGCCGCCGTCGTGGTAGTTCGTCCACGACACGTGCCCGATGTAGCGGAACTCGGCGTCCAGCAGCAGCGCGGCCAGGTCGAAGTCCGTGGTCTGGCGGGCCTGGCACCAGTAGGTGAAGAACCGCAGCACATCGCCCTCGACCTGGCTGCGCGAGCCGCGGGGCAGCACGGCGAACCCGGCCTCGCCGGCCTTGCCCGACAGCGGCAGCGCCACCGACAGCACGGCCGGGTCGACCACCAGGCGCGCGCGCCGGGGCAGCCGGGCGGTCAGCTCGGCGTCGATCAGCGCGCAGGCCCGGCTGATGACCTCGGCCGGCAGCGGCGGCCGGATGTCGTCGGTGACCCAGGCCCGGCGGGTCCGGGTGGTGAACAGCCGTGCGGCGTCCGGCGTGGCGCGGTTGGCCAGGTGCTCGCGCACCGAGCACAGCACCCGCGCGGACACCTTGCCGAGGACCTGCGTCATCGCGGCGAAGACCGCGTCCCGCGCGGGCGCGTCGGCGTGGCGCAGCAGCCGGTCCAGCGACCGCATCAGCATGCCCGGCGCGTCGGTGAGGATGTCGGCCGCGCCGGCGAGGTCGCCGCGCGCGAACGCCAGCTCCGCCCGCCCGGCCAGCGACATGACCGCCCGGCCGCGCGCGACCTCGAACACCTCGGCCGCGCGCGGGAACTCCTGGAACTCGTGCGGGTGCAGCCCCTCGCCGAGCCGCTTGAACCGGTTCGCGAACCGGGCGACGTCGCCGAGCTTGCTCTCGCCGCCGGCCACGACCGCGTCCAGCGCGGCCATCAGCACGCGGCGCTCGCGGCGGGCGAAGCTGCGGAACTTGGACGGTTCGGCCAGCGTGACGTCGCCGCCGCTGGCCTGGCACGCGGTGCGCAGCACGTCGAGCACGGTGTCCACGGCCAGCAGTGGCCTGCCCGCGGCGAGGCGGGCGGCGTTGAGCACGGCGCGGTTCTCCCGCACCGGCACCGCGGCCAGCTCGACCTCGCCGCAGGTCTCGGCGAGGTCGGCGAGCAGCTGCAGGTCGGCCTCGCCCAATGGCGTGGTCGACTCGGCCAGTGCCCGGTAGAGCGCGGCCGTCTCCTCCTCCAGGGTGCCGCCGAGCCGCACGAGCGTGACGCGGTCCTTGACCGAGGGGATCAGCTCGTCGTGCGCGGCCAGCAGTTCGGCGTAGGTGTGCTGGTAACGCCCGTAGCGGGGCAGATCCAGCAGCCCGACGAGGCCGCGGTCGAGCACCGCGAGCAATTCGCCGTCGGTCGGCGCCGGGCCGGCACTGCGGGCGCGCGGCGCGACGAGGGCGTCGCGCAGGCAGCGCACCCAGAACTCGACGGTGTCGGGGACCCCGTGGGGGAAGTCACGGAAGTACGGGTTGTGGGCGACGTGGTCGCCGACCAGTTCGCGGACCGCGGCGACGACGTGGACGGCCAGGTCCATCGCCGCGCCCGGCTCCAGCTCGGAGATGTGCTCCAGCAGGTCGCGGGTGGCCTTGAATCCGGCGCCGGCCAGGACCGCGTCCATCTGCCGGGCCACGGCTGCACCGTCGCCGGCGGGCGCCGGGCTGCGCGGGACGCGCAACGTCCTGGTGATGATCGTCCTCGTGTGCATCGTCACGTCCTTCGCTGATCAGGTGTTCAGGGCCCGCGCGGAGGCGTAGCCGTGTGCCGCCCAGCTCGGCGGATGCGCGTACTCGCGCTGGCCGGTGTCGTGGCCGGCAACCCGTTCCGCGAAGCGGGGTTGCCGGCCGGGCGCGCGGTCAGCGACGCTGCGCGCGGCCGCCGTCGAGCGGTGGCACGTAGGGATCTGCACAGCGGAGCGGGACATCGGCGGAACAGTCGGATGCGCAGCCTGTTGCGCCTCGGGGGAATGAACGTGGTGGTGCCCCCAGCAGGAGTCGAACCTGCAGCCTCCGCCTTCGGAAGGCGGTGTCGTTTCCGTTGGACCACAGGGGCGTGGTGGGCCGCCAGGGATTCGAACCCCGAACCCGCCGGGTAAAAGCCGGCTGCTCTGCGCAGTTGAGCTAACGACCCAGGTCGCGGCCGTGGCCGCGCCGGTGGAGTAGGTCGCCGGGGACTCGAACCCCGAACCTGCCGAGTAAGAGTCGGCGGCTCTGACCAATTGAACTAACGACCCAGGTCGCCGCCGCAGTGCGGCGGTGTGGCGGAGGATGCAGGATTTGAATCTGCGCGGCGCTCGTCACGCCGACCACCGTTTTCGAGACGGCTGCCTTTCCGGGCTCGGCCAATCCTCCTTGCACGGCAACGGTCTTTCGTTGTCGTGGTGGTCGAGGTGTCAGGAGTTGAACCTGGTTCTTCGCGTCATCAGCGCGCTGCACAGACCGCCGTGCTCCACCTCGTTCCTGGTGCGCGGAGGGCGCGCGATTCGAACGCGCGCCGGGACCTGGAGTCCCGGACCACGGGGTAGCAGCCCGGTGCCTTGCCTGGCTCGGCCAGCCCTCCAAAATGTGCCCCCGGCAGGACACGCAAAACATGGGCAACATCATCATCTGACGCCGGTTGTGGCGGAACCTGCACGTCGCGACCAGTATTTGCGCTGGTCAGGGTGATGATGGTGGCCGCCTGTTCCACGGCTGGCACCGTTTCACTGCGTAGGATGGCGCGGATCGTGACGTTGCGGGTGGCGTGGTCGTAGTAGATCTTCATGCCGCAGGCTTCGTACAGACCCCGCTGCAGCGGGTCGGGTGCGTCGGCCAGGTCGAGCGACAATTGCGGCAGCATGTCGAGCAGGTCGGGCTGTTGAGGCTGTTCCCGTTCGGCCACGATTCGGAGCTCGTCCAACTCGGCCAGCTTCGCCCGTCGCTGGTTCTCCAGGTTGGCGAACCGGGCGCGGAGCTGTTCGGCCCACGCGCGTCCGGCCTCGTCATTGTCGTCGATGGTCTTGGCTTCCCGCTCATCCATGAGGTTGTTCTGGCGACGGCCCAGTTCGGCGATGGCCTTCTCGATCGCCGCGATCCGCTTCTTGTGGTCCTGGCGTTCGTGGGTGCCTTGCTTGGCCATTTGGTGCCGCAGGAGCACGGCGCGGTCTTGGCCGAGGACCCGTTGGGCGAAGAAGGTCTGCACGCAGTCGAGCAGCCGGTCTTCTCGTACGTACACGGAGCGGGGGTGGTCGGCGTAGTCCTGCGGGTTCCCGACGCGGTCCAGTTGCGGTTGGCAGGTGTAGTAGGCCAACTCCCTGCGGGTCTTGCCGAACATGCGCTTGTCGCACGAGGTGTGGTGGACGTAGTGACGCAGGACGTAGGTGCGTCGGGTGGCCGGGTGTCGGTTCGCTCCGGCCATCCGGGAGCCCTGGCGACCGGTGGCGATCTCCTGGACTTCCTTCCACATCTCCAGGGTGACCAGCGGCTCGTGGGTGGGCTCAGGTGACCAGATCCACTTGTCGGGCGGGTTGAGCTTCCCGCCCTTCTTGCTCGCCCGCCGGTTCCAGACCATGTACCCGGTGTACTTCGGATTGCAGAGGATCTCGCGGACCGAGGAGACCGTCCAGCAGTTGCGCGCCCGCTCGCGCCGGTTGGGCTGGGGTGGCAGGTAGCGGTCGAGATCGAGGTTGAGGCGTTCGGCGATCACCTTGTAGGCGAGCTTCTCGTCGTGGCGCCAGAGGAAGATCTGCGTCGCTGTCGGCCCGCGTTCGGAGTCCACCAGCAGCCGCGACTTGGTCTTGCCCTCCTCGCGTTTGGCGGCGACGGGGTGTTCCACCTTCTGGAGGGTGTAGCCGTAGAGGGCCTTGCCGATGTTCCAGCCCTGCTTGGTGTGTTCGCGGAAGCCCTCCCAGGATTGCTCCAGGGTGTGGCGGAGGAACCACTCGCCGACGCCCTGCTTCATCCGGCGGACCAGGATCTGGGTCGCGCGCTTCTCGGTGATGGAGATCGGGCCTTCGTCGGCGGCGAACAACGGGACGCCGACCTTCTCCAGGGTGTGTTCGAGCTGGGTGGATTGATGAGTCCAGCGGGCGGCGCGTTCGATCTCCTCGACCACGACGGCCTCGAACCGGCGGCCGGGATGCTGGGCTTCGGCGAGTAGGTCGGCCAGGCCGCCGTCGCGGGGGATCGGGATGTTGAACGCCTCGTGGGCGTTGCCCAGACCGCGCTGGTCGAGATCCTTGCGGGAGGACTCCACGTCGTAGAAGAACGCGACGATGACGAACCCTGGCGGCAGGACTTTGCGGCAGTTGTCGAGCTGGCGGGGTAGCGACAGCGTCGGGTCCTGAAGGTCACGGGTCGAGGTGCGCAGGAACACCGCGACCGGGACTTCGCTGACCCCGCCGCCGAGCCCGACCAAGGCCGTCATGTCCTCCTCGGCTGGCTGCGGGCGGCGCAGGGCCAGCGGTGCGGAGTCGGAGTGAAGGGCGGTCATGCCGCTCGCCCCTCCTCGGCCGCCCGCCCGGCACCACCCTGCTCCAAGGTGCTCGTGGCGTCGCGGTGGGCGAGCCAGTTCAGCAGTGCGGAGATGGCGGTTGCCTGTGCGGCGGCTACCCGCTCGCCTTCCTCGCCGTCGACATAGCGGATGTCGAAGGTCACGGTGAGCCCGTCGCAGACCGCGTCGACACCCGGCGGCAGTGACACCGGCTGGCGGGTTCGCGGCCCGGAAGATGAGGCACGCCTCGTCGACGACGGTGAACTGCTGCTCGCCTTGGGCCGGCGGCGAGACGGCGGCCGACGCAGGGATTGATCTTCGGGCACGTCCGGTGGCCGGGACGAGGCCCGGCCACGCCGCACGGGCGGCGCGGTGACGTGGTTTTCCGGCACCGTTGTCACGAAGGTCCTCCTGAAAAGTCATGGCTGATCGACATGGTTGGGTCCACGACACCTCTGTCCACATCGAGCAGGCAAGCACCTTCGACGACCTACTTTCCCTGCGGCACAAGACACTTCGTGCCGACTGGAGACCGCGTGCGCACTGTCGCGAACAGACTCGTGCTACGCGGCGGCAGGACGGTCGTCGGAGGGACGGAACTACTGCCGGGCGCTACTCGTGCACGGCCGCTGCCGGGCGGGACGCCCGTTCCGGACGTGTCGCCCGCGCTCCCGCCGAACCGTCGGCAGCGCGGGCGACAGCGGGCGCAGTGACCCCGGTCGCCGGTCGCCCCGCACCCCGCCTGGGCGAACCGCTCCGTGACGACGAGTGATTACCCCGGTGCCTGCGGGACTGGACTGGCCAGCCCGCCACAACCGCGGACTCTGCCTGCGGAACGGGATAGCCCTCCCGCCGGAGTTCATCGTTGACTTCCCGCTGCAGTGCGGTGATGGCTTCGATCGTCAACCCGTCCGGGTAGTGGTTCGTGGCCATCACGCGGCCCGCCGGTGATCGGGCGGCTGCGCATTCGCCGAGTCGTCTTTGGTCCTCGCCGAGGATGGGACATGCCACGAGCGCCGGTCGGCGGCGGCGAACTCCTCGGCGGTGACCAGCGGCGGGTGCACCCACACCTCCGACCAGATCCAGTCCGTTCGCGGAGTCGGTTTTCCGTGGTGGGTGCGTCCCCAGACCTGGCGGCCGAGGTACTTCGGGTTGCCCAGGATCGCCCGCACAATCGCCACCGTCCACACACCGGGCTCACCCGTCTCGGGGTCCAACGGTGCGGGGTAGCGAGACGCGGCGAGTCGGCGACGGATCTCCGTGGTGGACAAGCGATCCTCGCCCCTCCACACGAAAATCATCCGCACCGTGGACGCTTCGACCGGTTCGATCAGCAGCCGAGTGCGCCAGCGCGGTCGTCGGCCCTCTGGAGTCACCCGGACCCGCCGGGCGCGATAGCCATAAGGCACGTCTCCGGTGTTGAAACCGGCGCGCACCAACTCCTCGGACACGGTGCGGGCCGCAGCGAGATTCGCGGCGTGGTAGTCGCGCAGGACGTGCTGCCGGACGGGCCACGACGGCGTTGCCTCACCTTTGTCCGGGTCCGTCGCCGAACCGAACAGTCGAGCGCCCATCGCTGTGAGGCGTTGCCCGAAGGTCTGGTGGCCGGCGGTCGCAGCCCAACGCGGAATGCGGTCGCCGGACTCATCCTGCGCGGTGGTGTTCGAAGGCATGGCGGTTCTCCAATTCCGTGAAGGGCTATGAGGCGCGCGAGTTCTGTGCGCGAGCGGCCGTCCGGCCTCTGGCCTGGCGCGGACGCGGCGAGCCAGGGCGGGTGCGTCCGTTTCTCTGGCCGCGTGCTCGCGGTCCCTTGCCGCGCGCGGAAGTCGGCCCGCGGTCGGGTTGGTGGCCGGGTTCTTCGGTGCGCAAGGAGGTCAGAAGCCGGGTGTGCCACGCCAGCGCGAAGCGCAGGCAGTTGGATTCGCTGCGGTGGCTTGGCGTGCAGCCGGGGACATATCGCCCCCGGAAACTCCACGATGCCGAGTCACTGCTGGAGATCGCGTCGGCATAGCGCCCCAGCCCGAGCACCTTCGCTCCGAAAGCGTGCAAGCGGTACCCGCGAGCCGCAAGCGACCGCATGATCTGCTCGACTTCCGCGGTGTGCTGGCGTCGGCACACACTGCCCACTCCGACCAACGGCAGCGCGGCTAGATCGACGCCGTGTCGTTCGTAGAAATCGGCGCACCGGTTGTAGTCCGCAATGGATTGGCCTTGCAGCACGGGGATGATCGGCAACTCGGGCGCGAGATCACGTAGCCGTAGGTAGTTGGCGACGGTGCGGTTCTGGTGGACGCGCACCGTCGCACCGGTACGTGCCAAGACGGCGGTTATCTGGAGCCCGAGTCGATCATGTGGGCTTGACCTGCGAGGGTGTTTCAGGGACGGGGTCTCTGACGCGACGGAGAGCGGTGTTGCTGCGCCGAAGATGCGCTTGTGGACCGTTATTCAAGCGT
>JAEBEK010000032.1:0-88871 GCA_049998055.1 Amycolatopsis sp. cmx-4-37
GTGGTGTTCAGGTTCTTCTTGGTCGACGAACCACCTACCGGAGACCTCACCTATGTCGAGCACCGACACGCCCAGCAGTGCCAACTTCAGCTCAACTTGCTGGAGGTGACTTCGATACAGGCCCTAGTGGGGCGGCGTGGCACCAGGGTGAGCCACCAGGCCGTCCAGCAGCAGGCCGATCAACCGGGTGGCCAGTTCGCGCTGGTGCTCGTGTCCGCTGATGAGGGTGATGCCGCCGAGCGCCATCAGCACATCGGACGGCGAGACGTCGGCGCGAAAGTGTCCTGAGGAGGTGCCGGCGTCGAGTAGTTCGATGACGGCACCCGCGAGCGCCTCCCGGCTGTGCAAGCGAAGCCCCTCGCGGGTCGCGAGGATCGCCGGCAGCGCGTCGGCCATGCCCTGCTTGGTGAGCATGTAGTCGACGAACCGCTCCATCCAGGTGCGCAGGGCATCGACCGGTGCGAGCTCGTCGAGCAGCCTCGACGCGGAGTCGCAGAGAAGATCGGTCCTGCTTCGGTAGGTGGCCTCGATCAGGTCCTCCCGGGTGGGGAACCGGCGGTAGAGCGTGGCTATGCCGACTCCCGCCTCGGCGGCGATCGCCTTCATCGAGGTGTCGGCACCTTCGGTTGCGAACACCTGCGCGGCCACCTCCAGCAGGCGGTTGTAGTTGGCCTGGGCATCGGCGCGAAGTGAGCGCGACATAAGTCCTCCTCCTTGCAAGTGGATGCGCATCCGCTTATGCTGAGCCGAGTAAGCGGATGCGGCTCCACTTGCATCCTAGGTGAAGGCCCTGGCAACCGACAGCACAGCGCACAGGGTCGACGAGAGAAGGACAGAACAATGACCGAACGCATCACCACGCCGTTCGACGCGCAGTCGACCGCCGATGAGGTGATCGCGGGCGTCGACCTCACCGGCCGTCGTGCGATCGTCACCGGTGGCGCCGGCGGCTTGGGCCCGCGAGACCGCGCGAGCGCTGGCGTCGGCCGGGGCGGACGTCACCATCGCGGCACGCGACCTCGACGCGGCCACGCAGGCCGCGCGGGAGATCAGCGCGTCGACCGGCAACCCGGGCGTCCACGCCGCCCGGCAGGACCTCGCCGACCTCACGTCGGTCGCCGGGTTCGTCGAGAACTGGACAGGTCCGCTGCACATCCTGGTCGACAACGCGGGCGTCATGGCGAATCCCGAGCAGCGCACGCCCGAGGGCCGCGAGCTCCAGTTCGCCACGAACCACCTCGGCCACTTCGCGCTCACCGTGGGCCTGCACGACGCGCTCGAGGCAGCCGGAGACGCCCGGGTCGTGGTGCTGAGCTCCGTCGGGCACGTCAACGGTCCTGTCCGCTTCGACGACCTCGACTTCACGAAAGAGCCCTACGACCCGTGGCTCGCCTACGCGCAGTCCAAGACGGCCAACATCCTCTTCGCGGTCGAAGCGGCCAAGCGGTGGGCCGGCGACGGCATCACGGTGAACGCGCTCAACCCCGGCCGGATCTGGGAGACCGGTCTGGGCCGCCACATCGACGCCCCGCCGCCGACCTTCGACCCCTCGGGCAAGACCGGCGTCTCGGAGAAGAACATCGCCCAAGGGGCCGCGACCTCGGTGCTTCTCGCCGCGTCCCCGCTCGTCAAGGGCGTCACGGGCACCTACTTCGAGGACTGCCAGGAAGCCGAGCCGTTCACGCCCGGAGTCCGCCGGGGCGTCGCGGACTACGCCCTCGACCCCGCCAACGCACGCCGGCTGTGGGACCTCTCGGTCAAGCTGACCGAGGTCGGCGAGTGAGCGGAGAGCTCCGGGGGACACGCGCCCTGATCACCGGTGGCGGCACCGGCATCGGCCGGGCCAGCGCCATCGCGCTCGCCGCACAGGGGTGCTTCGTGACGGTCGCCGGACGGACCCGGCGCACCTTGGACGAGACCGTCGCGCTCGTGCGCGAGGGCGGCGGTTCGGCCGCCGCGGTCCTGTGTGACGTCACCGACGAGGCCTCGGTTGCCCAGGCCGTCGCCGCGGCCTCGGGTGAGGACGGCCGGCTCGACTTCGGCGTCAACAGCGCGGGCGTCTCCGGCGGGGACGACCTCCGGCCGCTCGCGGACTACTCCGGCGAACTGTTCGACCGCATGATCGACATCGACCTGCGCGGCACGTTCCTGTCCATGAAGCACGAGCTGCGTCGCATGGTCGCCTTCGGCCGCGGCTCGATCGTCAACATCGCTTCGGGTGCGGGCATCGTCGGCGTCCCGGGCTTCGCCGGATACGTCGCCGCCAAGCACGGCCAGGTCGGGCTCACCAAGGCCGCTGCACTCGACTACGGCGACCGGGGCATCCGGGTCAACGCCATCGCGGCGGGCCTGGTCGACACGCCCCTGATCGCGGAAGGACGCTCGCCGGAGGTCATGGCCGCCCGGATCGCCGCCCACCCCATCGGACGGATCGGACGCCCCGAAGAGATCGCGGACGCCGTCGTCTGGCTCTGCTCGGACCGGTCGAGTTTCGTCACCGGCACGGCCATCCCGGTGGACGGCGGATATGCCGCCCGCTGAACGCCCCCTGGAGAGCGCGACGTTCGACCATGTCGCGCTTTCCGTCGGGAACCTCGAAGCCATGGTCGCCTTTTATGCGGCCCTGGGATTCGATGAGGTGTCACGGCGGGATTTTGCCCCAGCTCCGATCCGGCTTGCGACGGTCGTGAATCAGCGAGGCGCCTGCCTGGAACTGACGGCCAACGGCCAGTCTGAGCCGACGCCCGCGACCGACCCGGTTGCCGCGTCGCACCGGCGAGGCCCGTTCCACTTCGCACTCAGAGTCGAACGGCTGGCAGATGCCGTCCAGGCGGCGGTCTCGGCGGGAGCCGGCCTCATCACCCAGCCGGCCGTGGACTCGCGCGGCGAGGCGCAGTTCGCTTACATCGCAGACCCCGAGGGCAACCTCATCGAACTGGTCGGCCCACTCGCCGCAGGCGCTGCGAGCCCGACCATCGTCGACGCGCCATGAAGTACACCGGGTGGGACACCCCCAGGTGTCACGGCTCGGCCGGTGGCGTGCGAATCGGGCTTGGCTGCCGGACCTCCTCGGAATAAGGCCATCTTCGACCCTGTCTGTGGTGGCGAGCAGGCCAACCGGAGAACGGGAGTCATTCATGGCGCACATCGTCGCGGCCGCCGCAGTCGTGCACGCACCCCAGCTGCTCAGCAGGCCCCCGCACGAGGACGTGGCCAAACTGGACCGCAGCAGCTCCGCGCTGCGGCAGTTCGGGGACGTGCTCGCGGAGGCCGAGCCCGACGCGGTCATCCTGATCGGCCTGGACCACCTCGAGACGTTCTGGCTGGAAGCCGTGCCGGCGTTCACCGTGGTGATGTCACCCCAGGTGACCGCGCACTACATGGACGAACAGCGGACCGTCCGGGTCGACACGGGACTGGCGACCGGCATCCTGCACGGGGCGATCGAACGTGACTTCGACCTCACATACTCTCAGGACGCGCTACTCGGCCACGCATTCCTCACCCCGCTGAAATACGTCCTCGGCGATACCGGCATACCGATCGTCCCCCTGCTCGTCAACACCTACCTGCCGCCCATCCCGACCCCCAGGCGGGCCTACGCGCTCGGCCAGGCGATCGCCGCGGCCATCGCCGACCGTCCGGGCCGGATCGCGGTGCTCGCCAGCGGCGGAATGTCCCACTTTCCCGGTACGGCGAGGTACACGGCACCGAACTACGCCTTCGACGAATGGGTGATCTCGCAGGTCGAGCGCGGCCGGTACGACGAGCTGCTGGCGCTGAGCCCGGTCAACCTCGACGAGGTCGGGGAAAGCGAGCTGATGACGTGGTTCGTGCTGCTGGGCATCATCGGCAGACGGCCGGGCACGCTGCTGACCTACCAGGAGCTGTCCCACCACGGGCACGGCGTCGTCCAGTTCCTGCCCTCGTCGTCCGTGGGCAGGACCACGGCGGAGGTGCCCCGGTACGGCGGTCACGAATTCACGTTCACCGACTACCGGTACTACCGATTCCCTGATCCGGCGAGCCTGGAACTGAACCGGCTGCTACGCCGCATCGTCGTCGACGCCGAATTCCGCGCCGAGTTCGTCCGCGACCGCCGGCATGCGCTGCTGTCCTCCCACCTCAAAGCCGCGGAGCGCGCGGCGCTGTCCGACACCGACGGCTTCCTGGAATTGACGGAACTGGGTGCTCACCCGCTGCTGGCGCTCTCGGCACGGCAGGTGTCGGAGATCGAACAGCGCCACCAGGTGGCAGCGGTGGAGGCCGATCCCGGTCCGGCTTCCGCGGAGTGGGAATAAGCCGTCCCGCGCCGCTGTCCGAGAGGCACGACCCAGGGAGGCACGAAGATGAGTCTTTCCGACCGGACGGCGATCGTCACCGGCGGCGCGGCCGGCATCGGCGCGACGTACACGGCCGCGTTGGTGGACGCCGGCGCGGTGGTGTACATCGCCGACGTCGCCGACGGCAACGCCCTTGCTGTCGAACTCTCAGAACGAGGGCCGGGACGAGCGGTCTACCTCAGCACCGACGTCGGCGACGAAGACGCGGTCAAGTCCAGTGTGGACACAGTGGTCAGTGCGCGTGGCCGCATCGACGTCCTGGTCAACAACGCGGCGCTGTTCTCGACCCTCCCGCCGGTTCCTTACGACCAGATGGACACCGCTCTGTGGGAACGCGTATTGCGCGTCAACCTCACCGGGACATTCCTGATGTGCAAGCACACCGGCCCCCACATGGCGGCGCAACGGTATGGCCGGATCGTCAACATCGGCTCGGGCACCAGCATCAAAGGCCACCCCGGAATGGCCCACTACGTCGCGTCGAAGGGCGCGATCACGGCCCTGACCCGAACACTGGCCAGGGAACTCGGTGAGCATGACGTGTGCGTGAACATGTTGTCGCCGGGGTTCACGCTGTCGGACACACTGGTGGCCGGCAATCCGGCGCTGGTCGGTGCGGCGAAGGCGCCCAGCGTCGCTACCCGTTCGCTGCACCGGGACATGTACCCCGAGGACCTGGTCGGCGCGCTGCTGTTCCTCGCCTCCGAAGCCAGCGCGTTCGTCACCGGGCAGACGCTGCTGGTCGACGGCGGCCAACTCAACACCTGAAGACTTGTTCCTTTGGAGGACAGCGATGGACCAACTGCTCGTCATCGACGGCCGGCGCATTCCCGCGGCCGGCGGCGCGACCTTCGAGCGCGTCGATCCCTACACCGGAAAGATCGCGACCGTGGCGGCCGCGGCCACTGTCGCGGACGCGGTCGGCGCGGTCGAGTCGGCTGACGAAGCGTTCCGCGGCTGGTCTCGCACCCCGCCCCGGAGGCGGCGAAACCTGCTGTTGCAGGCGAGCCAGGTGATGGAATCCCGGCTCGGTGACTTCACCGAGATCATGGCCGCCGAGATCGGTGGCACGGCAGCGTGGGCGCGCTTCAACGTCTCGATGGCGGTCGGCATGCTGCAGGAAGCCGCCGCGCAGGTCTACCAGGTCAAGGGTGAAGTCCTTCCCACCGACCTGCCCGGGGCGACGTCGATGGGTCTGCGCGTGCCCGCCGGTGTGGTGCTGTCGATGGCTCCGTGGAACGCGCCGCTCGTGCTCGCCATGCGAGCCATGGCATTCCCCGTCGCCTACGGGAACACAGTGGTGCTCAAGGCGTCCGAGCTATCGCCGGCCACGCACCTGGAACTGGGGATGGTGTTCACCGAAGCCGGATTCCCACCCGGTGTCGTCAACGTCATCAGCGCCGACCGGGAACAGACCCCGGAGATCGTCGAGACGATGATCGGCCACCGCGCGGTCCGCCGGGTGAACTTCACCGGGTCCACAGCGGTCGGGCGCATCATCGGCGAGCTGTCGGGGCGGCACCTGAAGCCCTCGGTGCTGGAGCTGGGCGGTAAGAACCCGCTGATCGTCCTCCCCGACGCCGACCTGTCCTACGCCGCGGACGCCGCCGCGTTCGGCGCTTTTGCCAACAACGGCCAGGCATGCATGGCCGCCAACCGGATCATCGTCGACCGTTCCATCGGGAATTCCTTCGTGGACCTTCTCGCCGAGCGGGCGAACGCGCTGCGGGTGGGCGACCCGAGGGACGCCACGACGCAGATCGGGCCGCTGGCCGACCCGGCCGCCCAGCAGCGGGTCCGGCGCCTCATCGACGATGCCCGCGACCGAGGTGCCACAACCGCGGCCGGCGGCACGAACGACGGCCCGATCTTCAGCCCCACGGTCCTCGCCGGTGTCAGCCCCGAGATGGCGGTGTACCACGAGGAGATCTTCGGGCCGGTCGCCCCGGTCACCTTCGTCGACTCGGTCGACGAGGCGATCGCCGTCGCCAACGACACGACGTTCGGGCTCTCCGCCGGGGTCCTGACGGCCGACCACGACACGGGCCTCGAGGTGGCGAACGCGGTGCGGACCGGCATGGCCCACGTCAACGACCAGCCCGTGAACGACGAGCCCCACGTTCCCTTCGGGGGCGTGGGTGACTCGGGATACGGCCGGTTCGGTGGCTCGGCCTCGATCCAGGAGTTCACCGAGCTGCGCTGGACCACCGTGCAGCACCAGGCACGCGAATTCCACATGTGACAGGAAGGTCTGCCATGCCCTATCTCTCCCCGCCCGCGGATCCGCAACTGGCCCCGGAGACCCGTGCTCAGCTCGACGCGTTCGCCGGCGCGCACGGTCACCTCGGCGCGGTTCGACGGATCTTCGCGCACTTCCCGGCCGCCCTCGCCGCGCTGGACAACCAGTACGAGCTCATCGTCGGTCGCGGCGCACTGGACCGATGGGTCCGGGAAGCCGTGTTCGCGACCTGCTCCGCCGCTCGCGGCAACGCCCGGCTCGCCGCCGCGCTCCGCGCCGAGGCAGTGCGGCACGGTGCCGACGCCGGCCGGCTCGACGCATTGCTGTCCAAGCCCACGGACGCAGCGGATTCCGGTGGCGACGGTATCGGCGCACTGGTGACGTTCGCGCGCAAGATGGCACTGGAGCCCTACAAGGCGGTGGAAGGCGACGTCGCGGCACTGCACGAGGCAGGCTGGTCGAATGCGGAGCTCGTCGAAGTCCTCACTGTCGTATCGCTGTCCGCATACCTGGACATCATGAGCCTGACGCTGCGGCTGGACACCACTTCCCCCGAGTCCCGACGCTAGGAGACCGGCCATGGCACTGATCGACTACCCCGACCTGACCACCGTCGACGAGGACAACCGCAAGGCGATCGAACACTTCACCGAAGAACACGGCCGGCCGACATTGCTGCGCATGATGCTCGCGTACTCCCCGCCCGCCCAGCAGGCGATGGATGGCATGTACCACCCGGTGATGGAAAACGGCCGGTTGCCCCGCAGACTCAAGGAGTCGCTGGTCGTCGCAGCCAGTCAAGCACGGGAGTGCAAATACTGTGCTGGGGGCCATTCCCTGTTCCTGGTCAGCGAATTCGGATACGACCAGGACCAGGTGCGGGCCATGCGAAGCGGCGAGGGGACCGCGGGCTGGACGCCGGCGGAACTCGAACTCGTCCGCGTGGTGCGCGCGGCAGCCGCCGACCCGGACTCGGTCACGCCGGAGGACATCGCGGCCTTGCACGAGGCCGGCTGGTCGGACGCCGAAATCGTCGAGGGCCTGGTGATGGCGTCCCACGCGGGCTGGACGAACACCATCGCCCAGGCCCTGCACCTGGAGGACGACCTGGGCACCCCCGAGTTCTCGGGCTACTTCTGATCGGATCGCGACCAGATCGGAGTTCTCAGATGACTCTGTTTGTTCTCGTGCACGGCGCCTGGCACGGCGGCTGGTGCTGGCGTGAGGTGCGCGCCGGACTACGCCGGCGCGGTCACGACGTGCTCGCGCCGACGTTGGCCGGGCTGGGGGAGCGAGCGAGCTCGCTGGACCCGGAAACCGGCCTACCAACACACATCGACGACGTGGTCGCGTGCCTCGAGGACAACGACCTCACCGAAGTGACCCTGGTGGGACACAGCTACGGCGGCATGGTCGCCGTCAACGCCGCGGCCGCGGCCCCCGACCGTGTCAGCCGCGTCGTCGTCGTCGACGGTTTCGTTCCGGAACGGGGCGACGCGGCTCTCGAGTTGCTCCCCGACACCGCGGCGGCCCACTACCGGGCTGCCGCGGCCGACACCGGCGACGGTTGGCGGATCCCGCCGCGTCCCCTCGGCAACCTCGGAGTGACCGACGCGGAGGTGCTCAGGCAAGTGACACCACTGCTCACACCGCACCCCCTGAAGTCCTACCTGGACCGGTCCCCGTTCGGAGCGAGCGACCTCAGCGCACGGGGCGACTACCTGCTCTGCTCGGGGTGGGCCACGCCGTTCGGCCGCTTCGCAGACCGTGCCGCCGCACTGGGCTGGACCGTGGGCGAACTGGATGCCGACCACGAGGTGGTCGTGACGGCACCCGAGCTGCTGGCCGGAGCGTTGGCGGGGATCGCCGCCCAGGAGAAGGCCTGAGTGACCAACAAAGCTGTCAGCAGAAGCACGGATGATCATGGAGGACACCATGTGGTTCTGACAGAGGTAGCCCTCCGAGTACGGGGGGAATAAGGGCGACCTCGTGGCTGTCTGGCGTTCGTCGAAGGAGGAAACGATGCAGATCCACGAGCTCGGCCATGTTGTTCTTTTCGTCAAGAGCCTTCAGCGTTCCGCGCACTTCTACCGGGACGTCCTGGGCTTCGCTGCTCTGGAGACGCCTGAGCGGATGCGGGGCAAGGTGATGGCGTTCTCGACCGGGCGGACCCACCACGAACTGCTGCTCATCGAGGTCGGGGACCAGGCCCCGCATCCCGGCAACGGCCCACGCGCCGGGCTTTACCACATCGGGCTGAAGGTGGGCGACAGCGACGAGGAACTCGTAGCCGCCTGGCAGGAACTGGAGCGTGCCGGCGTGACGGTGTCGGGCATGGCCGACCACACCGTGACCCACAGCTTGTACCTGACCGACCCGGACGGGAACGAGGTCGAGATCTACATCGATGTCGCCGGCTCCGACTGGTCTGACGTGGATCAGGTTCTCGCCGCGACCCGCCCGCTGCGGCTGTAGCTCGGCCGGGAATACGGCAGCCCCGCTCCCTGTCGAGGTGGCGTGAAGACATTTCCACGGATTGGCAGCATCGTGTTGCCGCTGAAGAGTCTCAGGAGAAAACGCATGAATGGCACGGTTCAAACACTGGAATTGTCCGATCTGAAGATTCACATCTACACGCCCCCGGAGGACGGTTTCCGCGTCAACTCCACGATCTTCGAGCTGGCCGACCGGCTCATCGTCGTGGACGGGCAGATCTTCGAGCGGTTCGCTCGCGAGGTCGGCGACGTGATCGAGGGCCTGGGCAAGCCGATCGACCGGTTCGTGCTGACCCACAACCACCCCGACCACTTCTCCGGGTTCGAGCACCTCACGCAGCGCTTTCCCGGCGTTCAGCTCGCGGCGCTGCCCTCGGTCCGCGACTACCTGGTCCGGCTCGGGCAGCAAGTCCTGGACGTCCGCAGGGGCATCTTCGGCGACGAGATCGCCGCCCACGTGGTGGTGCCCGACGCCGTGGTCGTGCCGGGCGAACTGGTGATCAGCGGAGTGCGCTTCCTGTTCCAGGAGTTCACCGACGCGGAGGCGGAACACACGCTGACGATCACGTTGCCCGATCACGGCGTCGCACTGGTCTCCGACCTCGTCGGTGGCGCAGGGGACCACCTGTTCACCGTGCAGCCGCACTTCGAGGGATGGATCGCGGTGCTGGAGAAGATCCGCCTCGACACCGCCAAGTTCGGGCTGAAGACGCTCATCGTCGGGCACGGTGCCCCGGTGGGCCCCGAAGCGCTGCCCGCGAACATCGAATACCTGAAGGCGGCCAGGGACGCCTACGACGCGTCCGCGAAGGCCGACGACTTCGTCGCCGCGATCGGTGCCAGCCTGCCCGAGCGCACGCCCGACGCCTGGGTGAACTGGTCGAGCCAGATGCTCTACGGCCACGTCGCTCCGTGAACGGCACGGCACGTTCCTGACCGGTGGCCGCCGCGCGGCGGCCACCGGCCTGTCGGTCACAGCTCCCTCTGACGAAGGTATTCGACATGCTCACTCTCGACATCGCGCTGCGGATGGCCGCCACCGTGCTGGCCGAAGGCGAACGCCGCGGCAGCGCTCCGCTCACCGTCGCCGTCCTGGACGCGGGCGGACACCAAGTCGTCCTCCACCGGCAGGACGGTGCCGGGATCGTCCGGCCCCAGATCGCGATCGGCAAGGCGTGGGGGGCGCTGGGCGTCGGCTTCAGCTCGCGCGGCATCGCCAACGCGGCCACCCGCTTTCCCGCGTTCTTCGACGCGCTGGCGGTGGCCTCCGACGGCCGGGTGATCCCGGCAGCGGGCGGAGTCCTGTTGCGCACTCCTGGCCAGGGCGTGGTGGGGGCGATCGGCGTCAGCGGCGACAATTCGGACGTGGACGAAGCCTGCGCCATCGTGGCAGCGCTCGAAGCAGGGCTGGAGCCAGAGCCTTCCACGCCCATCGTGTGATCCCAGGTACTGCCGAGGGGGAATAAGCGCAGTGCTCGCTTGTCGGCAACGGAGAGCGAAAGGGGTGAAGGCGTGGCGAACCCAGCGGTGGGATCAGGTGAGTCCGCGTACACAGTCGAGGCAGTGGGCTACCGGCCGGTACTGTTCTCCGCGGCGTACCGGATGACGCACAATCCATCCGACGCCGAAGATCTGGTCCAGGAGACCTACCTCAAGGCACACAAGAACTGCGAGAGCTTCCAGGGCAATCATCTGAGGGCCTGGCTGAACCGCATACTCTCCAACACCTTCATCAACGCCTACCACTCGCGCCGCCGCCGACCCGAGGTCCTGGGGCTCGAGACCCACGACGCCTGGCTTGAGGCGGGTCAGGTCGGCGTAGCCTCGGGGATAGGACAGGACCCGGCCGACGTCGTGGTTGCCGCGTTGCCCGACGACGCGCTGAAGGCAGCCCTGGTGTCCTTGCCGTCTCCGTTCCGCAGCGTTGTTCTGCTGGCCGACGTCGAAGGGTATTCCTACAAGGAGATCGCCCGGATCCTGCAAGTGCCGATCGGCACGGTGATGAGCAGGCTCAGCCGCGCCCGCCGGGCACTGCGGGAGGCGATCGAGGCGACCCGGGACAGGAACATCGTCTGATCCAGCGGACCGCTGCACAGGGCGGCGCTGCTCGGTGTGGCCCTGAATTTCGTATTCCGGCTTTCCTGTCCGGAAAGTAGCTGTGCGTCCGTGGTGATGTCGCCGTTTACCCGAGCTTGGGCGGCGTCCGGGCGCCGCTGCCCCCGCCCTCGCCACGGGAGGACAGAACGTCCGTATCCTTGGAGGCGATGAAACGCGCCGCGGCGGAGGAAGCAAGTGTTTGTGCGCACGTCCACGATCGAAACCGTGCCCCAAGCGGACGTGACCGTCTCCACCTACCGGGACGCCGCCCTCGGGCCGATCACCATCGGCGAGGTCGCGTTCCAGGAGGAGCTGCGGCTCGAAACAGACGACGTCGGCACCGGGTTCTACGTCCACCTGCCGATCACCGGCCGGTTCGAGTCCCGGCACCGCGGCGTCGACATGATCGTCAACAGCTGGTCCTCGGCGGTGTACCTGCCCGGCGGCGGAGAGTTCACCGGGCGGTGGCCGGTCGGCTACCGCGCCCTGTGCGTGCGAATCGACCTGCCGGCCGTGGAGACCGCACTGGCCCGCCTGGTCG
Organism: Amycolatopsis sp. cmx-4-37; assembly: GCA_049998055.1. Classification (GTDB taxonomy): domain Bacteria; phylum Actinomycetota; class Actinomycetes; order Mycobacteriales; family Pseudonocardiaceae; genus Amycolatopsis. Next base: position 11,716 of record JAEBEK010000032.1, read on the forward strand.
GCGACCGCACCTCGAGCCGGGTCACGTTCGATCCCGTCATGAACACCCGTGACGGCTACGGCCGCAGCTGGGCAGACCTGCTGTTCTCCGTCAATCGGCAGCTTTCGCTCCAGGGTGGGTTGCTGTCTCAGCCGCTGGTCGCGGCGCCGCTGGCGGAGAGCATGCTCAACGGCTTCGTCCTCGCGGCGTCCCACTCCTACGCCGAGGCGCTCGCCGGTCCCGTCATCGCCGCGCGGCCGGCGTCGGTGCGCGCCGCCATCGACCTCATCGAATCGGACCCGCAAGCGCCGCTCACGCTGACCCTGCTGGCGACGCGGTGCGGGGTCGGCCCGCGCACCCTGCAGAAAGGGTTCCAGCAGCACCTCGGGATGTCCCCGATGGAGTATGTCCGCGGCGTCCGGCTGCGCCGGGCGCACGAGGAACTGCGTGCCGCCGACCCGTCGGCCGAGTCGGTCGCCGACGTCGCCCGCCGCTGGGGCTTCACCCACCTCGGCCGGTTCGCCGCCGCGCACGAGGCCAAATACGGCCAGAAACCGCTGCGTACGCTTCGCGGATAACCGAATTCGTGTTCTGGACAGTTCTGACGAGCGCGCCGTTTTTCCTGTTACCGTTCGAATCACAGAACTTGTACGGAAACATTCAGGAAAGCGACCCATGAGCAACGAACCCCTTGCCGACGTGCGCGACATGTACATGGCGCACACCATGTTCCGCCGAGAGATCGGCCTCGCACCGGAACTGATCCGCGGCGTCGCCGACGGAGATCTCGAGCGCGCCGCGGTCGTCGCCGACCACGTCCGGCTCGTGGACACCGTGCTGCACCACCACCACGCGAGCGAGGACGAACACCTCTGGCCCCGGCTGCTCGACCGAGCCGGTGCCGCCGCCGAACCCGTCGTGCGGGTCATGGAGGAACAGCACGAGGCCATCGACGCACTGCTGGGTGAGGTACGCGCAGGGCTGGCGCCTTGGTCCGACAGTGCCGACCCCGTACGGGGTGCGGCTCTTGCCGAATCGGTGACCCGGCTGCACGAGCGGCTCGTCGAGCACCTCGACATCGAGGAAGAGAAAGCGCTTCTCCTCGTCGAGAAGCACATTACGGCCGCCGAGTGGGGACAGATGGTTGCCGCCGGCGCGGCCGACGTCGCGCCGGAGCAGATGCCGCTGATGTTCGGGCTGATGGCCTACGAGGCCGACCCGGGCACGGTGCGGGACATCGTCGCGTCCATGCCGCCAGAGGTCGGCGCGGTCATCGGGGACCTGGCCTCCCAGGCCTTCGCAGCGCACGCCGAGCGGGTGCACGGCACCGCCACCCCCGAGCGCATCGGAGCAGCGCGGTGACCACCCACGACCTCAAATTCGGTGCCCTGCTCGAACCGCCCGCCGATCGCCCGCAGGACGTCGTCGGGCTGGCCGAGCTGATGGAAGAACTCGGGTTCGACGTCGTCACCCTCTCCGACCACCCGTACTGGCCCGAGCGGCTGGACACCATCGCGCTGCTGTCCGCGATCGTGGCCCGGACGACGCGGATCACGGTGCTGCCCAACCTCCTCAACCTCCCGCTGCGTCCGCCCGCTGTGCTGGCCCGCACCGCGGCCACCCTGGACATCCTCAGCGGCGGCCGCTTCGAACTCGGTCTCGGCACCGGCGCCCAGCAGATGTGGGATGACATCGTCGCGGAAGGCGGACCTCGGCGCACCGCCGGGCAGTCGATCGAGGCGCTCGAAGAAGCCGTCCACGTCATCCGGGCACTGTGGACGGCCAAGACCGACGTCGAATTCGCGGGCAAGCACTACCAGCTGGGTGGCGTCAAGCCCGGTCCGGCGCCGCTACACGAGATGGGCATCTGGTTCGGCGCCTACCAGCCACGAATGCTGCGCCTGACCGGGGTCATCGCCGACGGCTGGATCCCGAGTTCGCCGTTCTTCCCGCCGGAAGCCCTGCCTGCCGCCAACCAGGTCATCGACGAAGCCGCGCTGGCCGCCGGCCGCTCACCGGCGAGCATCCGCCGCGGTTACAACATCGAAGGCCGGTTCGACAGCGGCTCCGGGTTCCTGCAGGGGGCGCCCAAGGTGTGGGCCGAACAGCTGGCCGAGGTGGCGCTGACCCATCGGATCGACACGTTCTTCCTCTACCGCGCCGACTCGGCGGACGTCCTCCGCCGGTTCGCCGCCGAGGTCATACCCGCGGTCCGCGAACGCGTGGCCAAAGCCTGACTCGAAAGACCCGCCGGGTTGCGGTAGGCCTCGGTATTCAGATCGAAATGCCCGCTGCCAGGGGCGGCGGGGGCCAGGGCTCGGCGGCAAACGGGGGGCGTTTGCCGTCGAGCCGAACCGGCGATGATCGGGACGGCCGGCTTGACGCTCAAAGCCGGTGGGACCGGTGAAAGTCGCTGGTTCGTCCCCTGTACTGAGGTCCCAGACGCGCGCGGTGCCGTCGTCGCCGGGGGCGTTCAACGGTGATGTTTCCAGTTCGCTGCGAGCGTGTCCTCGACGTGCTGGAACAGAACGAGGACAGTTTCGAGGGCTGGGGCCGGACCTCGGCCAACACGCTCGGGTCGGTGGCGTCGGGGGAAAGCCAGAGTGTGTCCCAGTCCTGCTCGGCGAGCTGTCCGGCGAACTGATGCGCCAGACCCGCTGCGCGGGGGAACGGCACCGGGCCGCACGTCAGCAGTACACCGGGACTACAGGTGATAGTCGGCATCGCGGTCGTGGTGCGACCTGGTGATCGGCTCGAACGACAGATGACGGTTGACACCAAAACAGGCGCCAGTTGGCATGCGACGAGGCGGTTCCGAGTTCGATTGGACGCCGAGCAGATGTTCCGCCGAACAGCAACGTCCGCTCATGTCGATGAGAGGATGACTCGGTTGGCGTCGGCGGATGCACGCATGCACTACCGGCTCTTCGCACGCTCGCGGTCGGCAGCCATTCGGATGTCCCGGAAGTCCAGAACAGCCGATCGAGAGATCCGGATCAGTTTTGCGAGATTGCCCCCCGCCAGCAGCAGGACATCGTCGAGAACCGGTGTAGGCAGCTCAAGTTCGCGTGGGCCGAAGCAGTCGTGCCACGCCATGTCCGCCAAGTGGAGCAGATCGAGCGCGGCCTCGACGTCCACGGACGAGAACTGCCCTTCGATGCGTGGTCTGCGTTCCTGGCGGCGTTGCGCACTTCCAACAGTCATCGGATCCCTCCAGTCGATGCGTCTCCAACGATCCCACCTGTGGCCTCTCATCGGCTGCAGCGGAGTGGAGCTGACTGACGAGCCGACGCCCGCTCATGCTCCGGCGCCGGGATGGGTGACCAGCGCGTCCTGGACGCAGTCTCGGCGTCGCCCCTCAGCGTGAGCACCAACCGACGGTAGCCGTCAGCGCGGTGGATTCGAACTGGCTCGAATACCTTCCGTTGCAGGTTCTCGCAAGGTTGAGTGGTCATGTGGGCGCGGGCGCCGGTGGGAACCCGCACAAACGCCCGCGCCGAAATTTGCTTTCGGGCAACGGATGACACAGCGGAGAGCAAATTGGCGCGCACAAGACTTTCGTGCCGGCCGCAATGGTCTTCGCTTCTTTCGTTCCCGTCACGGCCGCACATACCGCGGCCGACCTGATCGCGGACCTGTCCCGTGAATCCCGAACTCTATTACGGTCCGAAATACTTGAAATGGGAGTCGTCATGAAGGCTGGTAAAGGGAAAATCCTGGTCGCGGCGATGGTCGTCCTCGCCGACACGCTGTTCGCGGGCCAGGGCTCGGCCGGGGCCACGACAGCGTGGGCACCTGATCATTTCAAGGTCTGCTGGACCACCACTCCATGCGATGTGTACGCCGAAGGCGACATCACCTGGGGCAACCGCACGGCCAATGTTTCCGTTCGCGTCGTCGGCCCCGGCGGCTACGCCACCGCGCATTTCGACGCCTTCGCGGGCAGCACGAAGGTGGACTCCCACACCTCCAACGAACCCGGTGAGCAATTCACCATCGGCAACCCGAACCTCCCAGGCGGCATCAACCGGATCAGGACCCAGGTGTGCTTCACAGCCATCGGAGGCGAGACCGGGTGTGGCGGCCAGTGGAACGACATCCGGGACTAGGGCGTGTCTGACAATGCTTTGGTCCAGGTGATCACGGCATGGAGGACGACCGCGGAGCGGTAGACGATGGCGAGTTTGTCGTAGCGAGTAGCCGGACCACGCCACTGCTTGAGCAGGTTGAAGCGGCGTTCGACGACGTTGCGCCCGCGATAGCCGACCGGATCGAAAGCGGGTGGGCGGCCGCCGCGGGAACCGCGGCGTTTGCGGTGCCCAATCTGATCGGCCGGCTCGGGGATCACCGCGGTGATGCCGCGGGCGCGCAGATGCCCGCGGATCGCCTGCGAGGAATAGGCCTTGTCACCACGGACACGGTCGGGCCGGGTCCGGGCCCGACCGCGTCCAACTCGACGGATTTGCAGATGCCGCATCAAGTGCGGAAACATCGGCGCGTCGCCGGCCTGACCGGGGCCGACCAACGCCACCAGTGGCTGGCCGTTGCCGTCGACGAGGTGGTGCACTTTGGTGCTTCAGCCGCGGGAGCGGCCGATCGCGTGGTCAGGCGGCTCGCTGAGCAGATCCGTGTAGTTCGACCCAGCCCCCTGTGTGGGGTGATGTTTGTGGCGTGCTGATGCGCCCGCGCGATCGTGGAATCCACCGACACCGACCAATCCACCAAGCCTGCGGCGTCTGCTTCGGTGAGCAGGCGTTTCGGCACGTTTGATGCGTGCGTGCTCGGTCGTCAGGTCTTGGGGGCGGCCTGTTTGACGGTCTTGATCACCGGCGCGGTCTCGATGTGCGTGATGGCGGACAGCGTGGCCACCCGGGTGGTCAGGTAACGGTACAGCTCCTGCTGGTCCGCGCACACCACGCTCGCGTACAGATTCGTCGGCCCGGTCGTGGCCGCGGCGAACGCGATCTCCGGATGCCCGGCCAGGGCCGCGCCGGCCTCCTCCAGGTGTGCGGGAGGGACCGAAAGCCAGAGCAGTGTCCGGGGGCCGATACCGAACAGGCTTCCGTTGACGTCGATGTCCAGGTACAGCACCCCGCGTTCGCGAAGCTCGGTCATCCGGCGCCGGACCGTGGTGGGCGACCAGCCGGTCACCGCGGCAAGGTGCTCGAACTCGGCCCGCCCGTCGGTGGCGAGCGCGGCGAGAAGCTTGCGGTCCCCGTCGTCGAGCCGCACCGGACCCGGCCGGTGCGGCACCGGCGGCGGGCGCAGCCGCTCGATCGCCTCGTCGTCCAGTGAGCCGAGCTTGGCGACCAGGTTGTCCGGGCCGCCGTAGTACGCGTGCAGGACGGAGTGTGCGGTCACGCCCTCCACACGCGGAGTGCGAGGGAGCTTGGTCAGCAGCAGCGCCTCGCTGTCGGCTTCGCTCTCGGTCCGGACCGTGCAGGTGATCTCCGTGCCGCCGGAGGTGATACTCACCCAGGACGCGTCGGGGCGGCGGGCCAGCGCCTCGGCGACCACGACCGACGCGGCGGGCGCGCAGCGCACCCGCAGGAACCACAGCACCGCGCCCAGCGCGGTCGGGTCGACCCCGCCGAGCACCCGCACCGCCCCCGCCGACCGCAGCCGGGCGTACCGGCGGGCGATGGTGCGATCCGACACGCCGAGGACCTCGGCGATCATGCTGAACGGTGCCCGGCCGTTGATCTGCAAGGCGTGCACGAGCCGACGATCCAGCTCGTCGTAGTCAGATTCCACCGGCCTGAGCGTAGTCGGCGTCGGATATCAGGGAACTTGAACCTGCTTGTGGCGCGGTCGCATTGGCGGACGGAGGGTTGCCCTCGTCCCGATCGACACAACCAGGGGAGAAACCATGGATACTGACGTGCTCGTCGTCGGCGCGGGCCCGACCGGCCTGATGCTGGCCCACGAACTGCGGCTGGCGGGGGTGTCGGCCGTGCTGGTCGACAAGCTGGCGCAGCGCAGCACCTTGTCGAAGGCAGGCGGCGTGCAGTCCCGCACGCAGGAAGCGTTCGACCAGCGTGGCTTGCTGGAACCGTTGCTGTCGACGGGAAACTACCCGATCGGCACCGCCCACTTCGCCGGTGTCACGCTCCCGCTCACCCGGGGCAGGCACCGCCATCCGTGGCGGTCCATCCCGCAGGTGGTGATCGAGGAATTCCTCGAGCACCACCTTGCCGCACAGGGCAGCCAGGTGCGGCGCGACCACGAGCTGACCGGCGTCGCCCAGGACGGCGACGGGGTCACCGTGACCTTCGCGAGCGGCGGTGTCGTCCGCTCCCGTTACCTGGTCGCCGCCGACGGCGGCCGCAGCACGGTACGGTCGCTGCTGGGAGCGGAGTTCTCCGGCAGGCCGGGCACGATGACCACCGTCGCCGCCGACGTCCGGCTCGGCGGCGAGGACCAGGCGATGACGCACGCCCGGAGTGAGGACGGGCACTGGGTGTCGGTGTTCCCGCTCGGCACCGATCCGCGGGGCAGGCCGCTGCGCCGGCTGGCGTTGGGCGGGCCGGGCCGGTCACTGCCTCGCGAGGTCCCGGTCACCGAGGACGAGATCCGCGAGGGGCTGCGTGCCGTCTTCGGCTCTCGGGTGCGACTGCTGGAACTGCGCTATGCCCGCCGCATCACCAACGCGGCCCGGCAAGCCGCGCAGTACCGGCACGGGCGGGTGTTCCTGGCGGGCGACGCCGCCCATGTCCATCTCCCGATCGGTGCGCAGGGCATGAACACCGGGATCCAGGACGCGCTGAACCTCGGGTGGAAGCTCGGTGCCGCGGTGCACGGCTGGGCTCCCGAGCAGCTGCTCGACACCTACCACGCCGAACGCCACCCGGTCGCGGCCGCCGTCCTGCGCAACGTCCAGGCGCAGAGCCTGCTGATGGACCAGCAAGGCACCCGCGACCCGGATCTGGTGGCCACCAAGGAACTGTTCGCGGCCCTGACGCACCTGCCGGCGGTGCAGTACCACCTCGACGACATGCTGTCCGGGATGGGCATCCGCTTGCCCATGCCGGGCACCGAGGACCACCCGCTCGTCGGCCTTCCCGCGCCGGATCAGAATCTCGGCCCGGTCCGCACGCACGAGCTGCTGCGGCGCGGGCGCGGCGTCCTGATCGACCCGGCCGACAAGTTCGCCGAGGTCGCCGCCCACTGGCGGGACCGCGTGGACCGCGCGGGCCAGGGCGCGGAGACCGAGCCGATGCTCATCCGCCCGGACGGTTACGTGTGCTGGGCAGGCAACCCGGACGACCTCGAACCGACGCTCGGTCACTGGTTCGGCGGACCCCGCTGATCGACAGCGTCCCCCTCATCGATCGCCCTCGGTCATCCGTCGTGATCGCCGCGCCGGCGGCCTGCGCCCTGCATGGGCGCGGAATGTGGCGTCCGCCGAGGACTACCGGGCTGCTTGGACGCCATCGAGACCTCGTCGCGCGCGACGCTCGATCGGGCGAGGCTGTGGCCCGACGCCAAACTGCACGAGCAGGTCGACGGCGAGTGGTCGTTGGTCGAGACACAACGGCATCTGCTGTTTGCCTGCGATGCCTGGCTCGGCAATGCCGTGCTCGAGGAGGAAGCGCCGTACCACCCCTGGGCCTTCCTTCCGGGGGGACGCCACCCGATGCTGCGGCGAAGCTTGGTCTCGCCCTCGAAGCCACACCGACACTCGATGAAGTGCTCGCGCCGCGGCACGCCCGCATGGCCGCGAAGCGGCGTGTCGTCGACGGGCTCACCGCGGCTCAGTTCGACCGAGTGTGCGGTCGCAAGCCGGCCGACCCCTATCCCGACCAGGAATACGCCGTGCGCCGCTGCCTCAAGGTTGTGCTGAAGGAAGAAGCCGAGCACCACCGTTGCGCGTCGCGCGATCTCGCGGTGCTCGGGTCTGTCGGATGTTCACCGTCATAACGTCGTGCATGTCGGCAACGCAAGAGATTCCGAAGGGGAAATCAATTGTTCACATTGCAGAGTGCGACTCCGGCGACGTTGACCTCGGTCGACGACGGCCTGACTTTCGACTCCTCGGACCTGCCCGAAGACTGGGTGAGCGCGGCGAGTGAGGCCCACCTGTTCGTGCAGACGGCCGCCAAGGGACTCGCGCAGCAGAACGGCCTGAACATCGGCGATTCGGGGCTCTACAAAACCCAAGGCTGGTTCGACGCGCTGGTTTCGGCGATCGCGAAGTACGCCGACTTCCTGGAGATCGTCGGGGCCAAAAGGACATCCAGGTCAACAACTCGACGCACAGCGGCTCGATCACCCTCTCGGCCATCATGGGCTCGATCATGAGCCTCTACCGGTGCCCCGCCGCCGCGGAATGGTCGACGCTGAACGACCTGCTCGGCAACGCCTCGGATCCGAAGGTCTCCGACTTTCATGAACTTCTGGTGGAGTTACGTCGCCAAGAGCACCACGGACACCGGCATGAGCCGCATCAAGCAACGTTAGGTGGGTAATCCGGTCGGCGGATCTTCGAGTTGACGGCGATGTGGCGCTTCGGGTGGCAGGGGCGGTTGCGCCAGCGCAGGTAGCCGGCGATCGCTGTCTCCTGGGCGGCGTGGCTGAGGTAGTCGCTGCCGTCGAGGGTGAAGTAGCGGACCGCGGTGAACTCGCACTCGATCCAGTTCGTCAAGATCTACACCGCGGTGAAGCTCGCCGCGGCGGCGGATAGCGACCTTCACCGGCTACGGCGGCGTCGCAGTCGGCATGACGACACAGCAGGCTCTGGACAAAGCAGCACACCGTCGAGTGAACATCAAATCGGTCCGCGCACTTACCTCATGGACTCGGGCGGCGACCGGCCTGGCGGACTTTCGATCCTGCTCAATCGCGACAGCCGGGTCATCGGGATCAGAGTTCCCGCGAACGCCAGAACGGACAAGGGAATCCGAGTAGGTAGCACCTATGCCCAAGCCGAGGCGGCGTACCGGGGACCGACAGAACGAGATGCGGACGCGGGCGGCTACCACCTGCTTGTAACCGGCCCCGCTGGAGTGATCGGGTTTCACTCGCTGAACGAGGCGGGCCCTGTCGAGAGCATCGCTGTCGGCCGGGAGGACTACGCGAAAGGGTCCGAGCTCTGCTCGGACAGCGAACCGCCGAGCTGAGTGTGATGGGTGTGCTGGCACCCTACGTTCCCGAGGCGGCGCAGCACGGATTCTTGGGACGGGAAGCGAGACGGCTGACTCGTCGTGCAGTTGGCTAGCTTCGTAGTGCTGCCGGCGTCGAGCGGATTCCGGTGGTACATCCACGAAAGCCGTTTTGGTCTGGGAGGACATCATGGAGACCCATTTCCGGGCCGTCGGCGCGGCGGCGGCCGTTGCTGTGACCATCGGGCTTCAGCGTCGCGGCGCCGGGAGTTGCTTCCGCGGCGGTGTCCGGACATCCCCAAATTCGCCGCGACGCAGATGATCTGCTGGACTGACGCTCGGTGGTACTCGGTCAACTATTCCTCGAATCGGTGGTTCAAGGTTTCGACGCCGTGTACCAGCACGACCTGGATGCACTCCTCCGAGGTGCACAACCAGATCACGGTCGCGCACTGCTGAGCCGCGGAATGTCACTGCGGGCACCCTGTTTGACCGCTGGAGCGGTTGTTGCGGGTGACGTTGTTCAGCTGCCTGAACCGGGCGGAGAAGATTCGTGTGGCGAATTGAGCCCGTCATCCATAAACGAGCCATGTGTCCGCGATGGGATGTTTCATCATTTTGTCCTGTTGGTGATACGTTGAACGGTCGCAATGGACATGTTCGGTCCTCGATGCTGGTTTGGAAGATCACTCCAATGGTCGATGGGTGGTGGAAGGTGACCGGTTAGATTTCCCGTGGCGCCCCCGGAATGCCGGCGGCCGCTCGTTCAGGGGGAGGATCTGTCGTGTCCGGTGGGATCGTTCGTGCGCGAAGAATGTCCGTTTCCCGGGTGCTGACCGTTTTTGTCAGCGTGCTCGCATTGCTCGGAGCGACCACTTCGGTGGTCGGCGCGGCACAAAAGCCTGCCGTGCCGGGAGCGGCGGCTCCGAAAGCGGCGGATTTCGGGCCCGACGCGGCGAAATCCGCCGATGTCACGGTCGACGGCTACGGCGACGCGCAGGGCTACCACGTCGAACTGGGCCGGGAGGCCGCCGGGTTCGCGTGGCAGGAAGTCGCGCTGATCCACCCGGCCGGGTTCGACGACGGCTCGTGGACCGGCTACCAATGCCTGTCGGGCGACGGGAAGTACGCCGCGGTGGCGATCCTGCCGGCCTCGGCGGTGAACACCCAGGCCGCGCGGGACCACGGTGCGTTCGCGTACTCCGTCGACCTCGGCACCGGTGCTGTCCACGCGCTGGCCGGCGGCGTCGGTCTCAAGTACTACTCGCCCGGCTGCGGCACGGGGGAAACCGCGGTGTTCACCGTCGCCCTCGACGGGCAGACGCGACTGCTCACTGCGAACCTGGCCACCGGCAAGATCGACGCGGATGTGACGACGCCGGGGCAGATCACCTCCGCCGTGCCGACCGGCGCCGGCGTCGTCGGCGTCACGGGCAGCCGCCTGGTCTCCGTCCCGGCCAAGGGATATCCGATCGTCGTGGCGACCTCGCCCGGTGACATCTACGACGTGCGACCGGCCGCCGACGGCGGTGTCAGCTTCCTGCACACCCAACCCGGCACGCACACCGCGACCGCCGCGCACGAGCACGCCGGCGCGCTCACCACACTCGGCTCCGGCGACCTGGCCCGGGTGCAGCTGTTCCAGGGCCGGGCCGGGCACGCCGTGCTGTCCGGCGCGACCCCGGGAGCTCCCGGCATACTGGCTGCGGCCGGCGTGCGCAGCGTCGGCGACGACGCCCTCGCCCACGGCGCCGAAGCCTCCTCTTTGGACGGTGATGCGCTGCTGAGCCCCGACGTCGACGGCAAGAAGTCCGCGCTGCTGGCGACGAAGACCGGCAAGGTGCTCACCCCTGCCGCGCCGGCCGCGACCCGGGCGGCCGTCACCGCCGTGCCCACCTACTCCGCCGCGTCGAAGCCCGCCCAGGCCCCACACCAGAACCGGCTGAGCCCGAAGGCCGACGCGGCCCCGGCGACCGTGAACTCCGCGCAGGCCCAGTCGCCGAAGTGCGCGGTGCCGCCGCTGAACGCGAACCGGCAGGTGGTGCAGCCGAACCCGGCGCAGGTGAACTGGGCCGTGCAGTTGGCGGAGCAGGGCCTGCTGACCGGCAGCGCGTACACGCGCCCGGCGAACTTCGCGAACATGGGACTCGTCGGGTACGCACCCAACAGCGACTTCCCGCTGATCCCGCTGTCGCACCCGGCGGGCGGGACGAACACGGTGCCGCGGTCGATCTTCGAGGGCATCATGGCCCAGGAGTCGAACTGGTCCCAGGCGTCCTGGCACGCTCCGGCCGGCACCGCGGGTGACCCGCTGATCGCCAGCTACTACGGCGCGGGCGGCGACATCGTCTCCATCGACTACGCCGCCTCCGACTGCGGCTACGGGATCAGCCAGGTCACCGACGGCATGCACATCGGCGACCACTCGCTGTCCGAGCACGGGCAGTGGAAGGTCGCGGTCGACTACCAGGAGAACATCGCCGCCGGCCTGCAGATCCTCGAGACGACCTGGAACCAGCTCTACACCGCCGGGATCACCGCCAACAACGCCGACCCTCGGTACCTGGAGAACTGGTACTTCGCGGCCTGGGCGTACAACTCCGGCATCCAGCCGAACGCGGCCAACGGCAACACCACCGGCTGCACGCCCGGCCCGTCCTGCACCGGCCCGCACGGCACCTGGGGCCTAGGCTGGACCAACAACCCGGCCAACCTGGACTACCCGCCCAACCGCGACCCGTACCTGCAGGACACCTACGCCGACGCTGCGCACCCGGCGAGCTGGCCCTACCAGGAGCGCGTGCTCGGCTGGACCGCGAGCCCGCTGATCCGCTACGGCAGCGCGGCGTATGCGAAGCCGACCTACAACGGCGGGCAGCACTGGGTGCAGCCCGCGCCGTTCACCGCGATGTGCTCCCTGTCCGCCAACCAGTGCGACCCCAACAACACGAACACGTCCAACCCGGGCGCGAGCCACTGCCTGCTGGACGACTTCCAGTGCTGGTGGCACAACCCGGTGACGTGGATCCCCAGCTGCGCCACGACCTGCGCGACGAGCCCGTATGCGGTCTCGGGCGGGTCTGAGCCGGCGAGCCCGACGCAGAATCCGCCGACGTGCAGCCAGGACACGGCGAAGGTGCCGAGTGGCTCGATCATCGTCGACGACGAACCGTCGCGGTTGAACCTGCAGGGCTGCGGCGGCGCGAACTGGTCGAGCAACGGCACGTTCACCTACACCTACGGCACGAACTCCGCCGGTGACCCCATCGGCGCGATCGACACCCACCAGCTCGGCACCGGCCTCGGCGGCCGGGTCCTGTTCACCCACACCGAGGACGGCTCGAACCCGGCCCTGATCAACACCGGTGTGTGGACGCCGAACCTGCCGTCGCTGCAGTACTACAAGGTGAAGCTGCACCTGCCGGGTCTCGGCGCGCAGGCGACGAACGTCGTCTACAACGTCAACCCCGGCGGTGGGGTCGCGCCGTGGAAGATCCGGGTCAACCAGGCGTGGAACTCCGAGCAGTGGGTCACCATCGGCACGTTCGCCATGCAGAACGGCGGCAACGTCACCCTCACCAACAACGGCAGCTCCCAGGACCAAGGCGGCTTCGGCTACTCGGACTTCGACGTCGCGTTCGACGCGGTCGCGTTCGTCCCCCAGGGCGGCACGCCCGGCCAGCCGATCGGCGGCCCGCCCGGCATCCAGGACGCCCCGAAGGGCTCCAACCCCGCCTGGGTGAACTGCGGCTGCGGCGCCCGCACCGCCGGCGACCCGGTGGACACCTCCACCGGCTACTTCGGGGACACCTTCCCCGACCTGGCCACCCCCGGCCGCGGCAAGGCACTGGACTTCACCCGCAGCTACGCGGAGAGCATCGCGGATCCTCACGGCCCCAACGGTTCCGCGGCGGCTGACGGCCCGTTCGGCTGGGGCTGGAACTACTCCTACAACCTGAGCACCACCACTGATTCCGCGACCGGCGACGTCGTCGTGCACCAGGAGGACGGTTCGCAGGTCGAGTTCACCGACACCGCCGGGGCCTACGCGCCCGCGGTGCCGCGGTTCGACGCCGCGCTGGTCAAGAGCGGCAGCAGCTACGTCTACACCCGCCGTGGGGCGAGCCTCTACACCTTCGACGCCGCGTCCGGCCGGCTTACGGCCGAGTCCGATCTCGCCGGCAGCAAGGCGTCGCCGCCGTACGCGACGACGCTGACCTACGACGGTGCCGGGCACCTCGCGAAGGTCACCGATCCGGCCGGGCGGGCCTACACCCTGGCCTGGACTGGCAACCACATCACCGGCCTGTCCGACTCCGCGGGCCGCCAAGTGACCTACAGCTACGACACCGAGGGGAACCTCACCGACGTCCTCGGCGCCGGCACCACCCGCACGCCGTCGGTCAAGGACGACGACCACGCGCAGTACGGGTACGCGTCCGGCACGCACCTGATGACGTCCATGCGCACGCCCGCGAACTACGGCGGGCCCGCGGGCGCCGTCACCGCGATGACCTACGACGCCGCCGAGCGCGTCACCCGGCAGACCGACCCCGACGGCGGCGCGACGACGTTCACCTACGGGCCGGACGGCGGACTGGCCGCGGGACAGACCCTGACCACCGACCCGGCCGGGCACCGGACGCTCGACACCTACCAGAACCGCCTGCTCGTCTCCGAGACCAAGGGCTACGGCACCCCGGATGCCGGCACATCGAGCTACACCTACGACCCGGTCACGCTGGGCGTCACCGGGGAGACCGACCCCGACGGTGGCCTGCGCACCTACACCTACGACGACCACGGCAACCGCACGTCGGCCTCCGACCCGCTCGGCCTGACCACCGACTACGCCTACGACGACGCCGGCAACCTGATCGAAACGATCGACCCGGCCGGCGTGGCCGTCGTGAACCTGTACGACCAGGACGGGCACATCCCGGCGGGCGCAGCGGGGGAGCGCGTGCTGACGTCGAGCACCGCGACCAAGGCCAACAACGTCGTCGAGTCCACGACCGGCAACTTCGGCGCGGCCCCGCTGCGCACAGTGAACACCTACTACGACGACGCCGCGCACCCCGGTGACCGGACCCGCGTCGCCGACCCCAAGGGCGGTACGACCACCACGGCGTACGACGGGTTCGGCGACGTCGTCTCGATCACCGACCGGATGAACGGGCGCACGCTCAAGGGCTACGACACCGCGACCGGCCGCGTGACGTCCACTGTGGACGGCAACGGCGCGACGGCCGGCGTCACCCCGGGCTGCACCCCGCCCGCGACCGGCTGCACCACCTTCGGCTACGACGCCTGGGGACACGTCGTGTCCACGACGGACCCGATGGGGCACCGGACGAAAGCGGCGTTCGATGCGAACGGGAACCCGATCTCGGCCACCGACGGCAACGGCAACACCACGACGATGGCTTACGACGCCGACGACCGGCTCGTCACGACGACGTTGCCCGACAGCACGGTGCAGCACGTGGAGTACAACCCGGACGGCACGGTCGCGGCGAACGTCGACGGCTTGGGCAACCGCACGGCGTTCGGCTACGACGGCCAGGGCAGGCAGAACGCCCGCACCGACGCCGACCACCGCAGCAGCGGGTCACGCTACGACCCGGCCGGGCGCCTGGTGGCCACGACCGACGCGAGCGGCCGGACGACGACCCTCGGTAACGACGCGGCGGGCCGTCCGACCGCGGTGTCCTATTCGGACGGTGTTACCCCGGCGGTGCACTACACCTACGACGCGGACGGCCGCAAGTCGACGATGACCGATGGCTCCGGGACGTCGTCGTGGACCTACGACGCCTTCGGGGAGGTGACCGCGCACCAGCAGGGCTCCGGGGCGACGATCACCTACGGCTACGACGACAACGGCAACCGCACCAGCATCGGCTACCCGGGCAGCACCGCGAAGACGGTCACGCAAGCGTTCGACAAGTCCGACCGGCCGACGGCGGTCACCGACTGGAACGCCAAGACGACCGGGTTCGGGTACGACGCCGCCAACCAGCTCACCTCGACGACCTACCCCAACGGCGACGTCGTGACGAACACCTTCGACCCGGCCGGGGACCTCTCCTCGCTCAAGGTGACGTCCGGGACGGTCACGCTGGCCTCGACGACCTATACCCGCGACAGCGCGGGGCAGCCGCTGACCATGACCCCCACCGGCCTGCCCGGCGGCGCGCAGACCTACGCCTACACGACGCGTGAGCAGCTCAAGTCGTCGACGACGGGCGCGACGACGGCGAACTACGGGTACGACGCCGCCGCCCACCCGACGACGACGGCAGGCTCGAGCCAGGCGTTCGACGCGGCGGGGCAGATCTGCTGGGCGCTGCCCGGCGGGACGAGCGCCGCCGGCTGCTCGGCCGCACCGGCCGGGGCGACGACCTACCAGTACGACGCGCAAGGCAACCGGACATCGATGACGCGGTCCGGCGCCGCGGCGACGACGTACGGCTACGATCAGGCCGACCGGCTCACGTCGGTCTCCGGGCCGGGCGGCAGCGCGACCTACGCCTATGACGGTTCGGGCCTGCGCACCGCCAAGAAGTCGGGTTCGACGACCAACACGTTCACCTGGGACGACGGCGCGGTGCCCGACCTGCTCAGCGACGGCGTCACGGACTTCGTGTACGGGCCGGGCGGTGTGCCCGTCGAACAGGTCGGCGGGGGCGGGACCCAGTGGTTCTTCCACGACGCGCAAGGGTCGACGCGCGCACTGCTCGGCACCGACGGCGCGATCGCCGGCACCTACGCCTACGACCCGTACGGCCGGGTGATCGCCGGCTCGACCGGCGCGAAGACGCCGATCGGGTACACCGGTGGTTACACCGACCCCGAGACCGGGTTCAGCTACCTGCGCGCCCGCTACTACGACCCGGTCACCACGGAGTTCCTCACCGTCGACCCGCTGGTCGACGCGACCGGCGCGGCGTACGGCTATGCGTCGGAGAACCCACTCACCTTCACCGACCCTTCGGGTCTATGTCAGACGTACGCGATGGGCAAGGGTGGCGGCGGGTACCGACCCGGCGGACAGTCCGGGGCGCAGCTGAGCAAGGACGAGCAGGAGGCCGTCGACAAGAAGAACGCCGGCGACCCTAGTTATGATCACAAGGCTTACAACCGCGCGCAGCAGAAAATCAAGCAAGCCGAGAAGTACCAGGGCAAACGGAACGCGCAGAAACGGTCGAACAACAACAAGAACAACTTCGCCAACGACGTGGTGACCGGGTTGGAGGTCGTCGCGCTGGTGGTCGTGGCAGTGGTGTTCGTGGCGGCGTTCGCCACGGGAGTCGGGGAAGCGGTAGCGGCGATCGGTGCAGCCTTCGCGGCCTTGTTCTCGTTCGCCTGGTGAGAGTGGAGAAACGACAGTCATGACCGACCAAGCGGGCGAGTGGTACGCGGTGCGCTGCGTCTTCCGGTGGACCGAAGCCGACGATCGGCCGTACGAGGAGCGGATCACGCTGTGGCGCGCGGCCGACCTCGACGCGGCCATCGCGCGTGCCGAGGCGGAAGCCCGGGAGTACGCGGAGAACACCGGTGTCACTTACCTCGGGCTCGCCCAGGGTTACGAGACCGGGGAGAAGGAGCTTACGGAGGGCAGCGAGGTGTTCTCGCTGCTGCGTGAGAGCGCCTTGCCACCGCAGGAGTACCTGGACCGCCACTTCGACACCGGCGGGGAACACCAGGGCGCCACCTGACCGGCACCGGAACCGAACTACCACGGGCGGGCCGGCAGAAGTCGGTCCGAGGCTTGCTCGGGGTCAAGTCCATCGGTACCGGCTGGGGGCGGTCCGACGCGTTCTCATGAGCGAGCCCAGGAAACGTTTGTTATGGGTGCCGTCACGAGAGCCGCAGGTCAGCGGCGAACTTCAGTGTGGGGTTATAGATCAACTCGGTCACCTACGGTCTCGGCGAATCGCACGCGGAGCTCGTTGAGCAAGTGGTCTTCCCGGACGTAGACGTTCTTCGCGAGTTCTGGTGGCGGTTGCGGGCGCTGGTGTGGCCGTGGCGGCAGCGGTAGCCCGGCCGGCCGTTCACCCAGTGCGAGTCCAGCCGGCGCTCGCACAGCTGACATCGCACTAGTCCCGCCAGCACGTACGTCCTCGTGTCACCGTGTTGAGTGGGCCGGGCCGCGCGCATGCCCTGGATCGCCAGGAACGTCGTCTCGTCCACGAGAGCAGGGTGTGTCACCTCCTTCGACTCTGCCCAACCGGCGGGGTCGGACTTTTCCGACGTGACGTCTCGGACCATGTCCGTCCATGTAGCCGACGTGCAGCGCGGTCACCCGGATGTGCCGGTCGGCGAGCTGCTGGCGCAGAGCATTGGTGAGGGACCATTCCGCGGACTTGGCGGCGCAGTACGCGCCGGCCTCCGGGAAGCTGACCCAGGACAGGCCGGACAGGACGTTCAGGATCGCACCGCCGCCGTTGGCCGCGATCTGGGGCGCGAAGGCCCGGGTCACCGACAGGGTGCCGAAGAAGTGGGTGTCCATCTCCACGCGGATGTCGTCCAGGTCGCTGGTGAGCAGATCGGCGTGGGGTGGCGCGCCGGCGTTGTTGATGAGGATCGTCACGTCACCGGTGGCCTGGGCGGCAGCCTCGACGGAGGCGGGGTCGGTGATGTCGAGCGCGATCGGCTTGGCGCCCGGCAGGTCGACCTGGTCGGGGTTGCGGGCGGCGGCGTAGACCGTGGCGCCACGGCCGAGCAGTTCGGCGGCGAGTGCCCGGCCGAACCCCGGTTGGCTCCGGTGACCAGGACGGTGCTGGCGGAGAGCTCCATCGAAAGCCCCTGGTGAACTGAGAAGAGTGATAGGTGGCCAGCGGGGATCTGGCCAGGTTGAAGGTCCGGCCCGGGTGACGGAGGTTGTGCGCGCCGGCGGCGCTGAAGAAGCCGCCGCCGAGTCCGGCTCTACCGTGCGAGGAATTCGAGTGCCTTCGTCACGAACTGTCCGTGGTACTGGAAGATGCCGCCGTGGCCGGCGTCGGGGTAGATCACCAGTTCGCTGTCGGGCAGGCGGCGGGCCAGGTCGTGGGTGTTCTTCGTCGGGACCATCCGGTCGTGGTCGCCGTTCGCGACGAGCACCGGCTGGTGGATGACGGAGAGGTCGGACGGCTGCGCCAGCCCCCAGCGGTGGATGGCGGTGAGCTGGGCACCGTAGGACCTGAGGGCAATCGCCTTGTCCCGGTTGGTTTTGCGTTCCTCCAGGCGGGCCAGGAACTCCTTGCCCGCCCGCTTCCCGTTCGGCGTCCGGGTGAAGAAGATGAACTGCTTGGGATCCTGGCGTGTGAGCAGTGCCCGGATGGTGTCGAGGTGGGAAAGCTTCGTCACGTTCTTGATGCCCTCGCCACCCGCGGGCCCGGTGCCGGCGATGATCAGCTTGCGGATCAGCTCCGGTTCGTCCTGGGCGATCACCTGGGCGATCATCCCGCCCATGGAGAAGCCGAGGAGGTCCACCTCGGTCAGGCCGAGGGCGCGGATGAACGTGACGGCGTCGGCCGCCATCGCCGCGATGGTCTTCGGGGTGGTGCCGGTGGATGCGCCGACGCCGCGGTTGTCGAAGGTGATGACGCGGTGCTTCGCGGCGATGCCGTCGACGACCCGGGGGTCCCAGTTGTCGAGTACCGCGGCCAGGTGGGTCAGGAAGACGATCGGGACGCCGGTCTTCGGGCCGAGTTCGCGGTAGGCGAAGTCGACGCCGCCGGCGGAGACGGTGCGGGTCGGGGCGTCCTGGTAGGAGGTAACCACGCCGTCTCGGGATTCTTGTTCGCTGTTCACGGTTTTGTCCTTCTGTGAATTTTGCGGATGATCAGTGGCCGAGGAAGAGGTTGATCTACGCGACGAACTCGTCGATGTGCTGGAACAGGAAGGCGTGCCCGGCGTCGCTGTAGAGCACGAGCGTGGAGTCCGGGACCTGCTCGACCGCCTTGTACGAGCCGAAGGCAGGGATCATCACGTCGTGGATCCCGTTGGCGTAGAGGACCGGCTGGCTGATCGACCGCAGCTCGGCTTTCAGCTGGTCCCATTCCACGGCCAGGAGCCGCCCCACGGCGGCGAGCTGACCCTGGGCGGCTTGCTCCGTGACCGCTGGACCGCCGCTTTCGAGGCGCTTGGCGACCTTGGCCAGGTGCACGAGCCCGGCGGCACCACGCCCGGCCCGCTGCTGCCCGCCACGACGATCTTGCGCACGAGGCCGGGCCGGCGGAGGGCGACGTGCTGCGCCACGATGCCACCGAGTGACCAGCCGAGCAGGTCGACCTGCGTCAGGCCGAGTGTCTCGATGAACTCGATCGCGCCGTCGGCGAACCCTTCGGACGTGTCGCGCGGCTCGCCACCGGTGTAGCCGATGCCGACGTTGTCGAACAGGATGACGTCGCGGTCCGCGGCGAGCCGGTCGACGAACTCCGGGTCCCACCAGTCGATGGTGCCGCGGAACCGCATCAGCTGGACCAGCGGCACACCGCCTCGCGGGCCGGTGCGGCGGTAAGTGAACACCGCGGAGGGTCCGGCGGCGGTGCGGTTCTCGAGGGTGTCAGCCGTGAAGGTCGCCATGCTTTATATTATGACCATAATTCAATGAGCGGTGCAAGCTGAAGGGCGACCGAGATGAAGTGACCCCGCCGACAGGGCGGCTCCATCGCCGCGCGACGCGGACCCGGCTCGCGGCGAACCCAGGCGGTGGTCGGCAACGTTTGCTGTGGACTCTGGCGGCGCTGCGGTGATCCACATGGCCGGCGCGGCCGGTGAGATCATCCGCGGTCCGCAGGGAGTGTCCGGTGGTTCGCCGGACGTGATATCCACAGGGGACAGCGCGCTCCGCTACGTCAGCGTGTTCAAGTTCGCAGTGGGGCCGGTCATCTGGTCACGGCTCGCGTTCCTCGGTTGCTGACCCAGCGGTGGCCGCGTGGCCCGCCCGCAACGCGGGCTTGTCGATCTTGCCGACCGCGTTCTTCGGGATGGTGTCGAGCACAAGCAGCTCGGTCGGTCGTTTGTACCCGCTGAGGCTGTGCGCATTGCGGGCCTTCAGCACGGCGGGGTCGACGGTCCGACCGGGGCGTGGCTGGACGCAGGCGACGACCACTTCTCCCCATTTTTCGTCGGGTACGCCGATCACGGCGGCTTCGAGGACCGCCGGGTCGCCGGTGAGGACGTCTTCGACTTCCTTGGGGTAGATGTTCTCGCTGCCGCGGATGATCATGTCCTTCGAGCGGCCGACCAGGGTGAGGTAGCCGTCGGCGTCCAGGTGGCCGACGTCGCCGGTGTGCAGCCAGCCGTCGACGACGGCCCGGGCGGTGTCGTCCGGGCGGCCGAGGTAGCCCCGCATGACGTTCGGGCCACGCACGACGACCTGACCGTCCACACCGGACGGAACGGTGGCGCCGTCCTGGCCGACGTCTCATGACTGCAATGTAACTTCGTTACAGTCCCAGGGCAACAGCCATGATGCGGCGACTCATCCTTCCGGTGCGGTGTCCAGCACCGTCAAGGCGTTGCGGATCCCTTGCTCGAGAATGTCATCGGAGAGCTGTCGATCGGCCAGCGCGCGGGCGAGCTGCAGGGTCCCGACGATCAGGGCGTAGATACCGAGCGTCTTGGTGCGCGCCGACTGCGGATCGCCGGGCGCCAAGCGGGCGGCGATGTCGTCGATGACGGCCAGCACGCTGCCCGTGTAGGTCTGCTTGGTCGGATCCGTGCACCGGCCGAGTTCGTCCAGCAGCGCGGCGGACGGGCAGCCCTCCTCGGGATTGTCGCGGTGTTCGGGCGAGAGGTAGGTGCGCACCATCTGCTCGACGCCGTCGCGGCCCGGCGGGAACGAGGTGAGCCACTCCCGCTGGCCGCGCAGCTGCTCGGAGACCGCGGTGGCGACCAAGTCCTCTTTGGACTCGAAGTGGGCGTAGAACGCGCCGTTGGTCAACCCCGCGTCCGCCATGAGCGTGGCGACCCCGGAGCCGTCGATCCCGTCACGCTTGAGCCGGCGACCGGCCACCTCGATGATCCGCTGTCTCGTCGCCTGCTTGTGCTCTTTCCCATACCGCACCACGCGCTTCTCCGCTCACTCAACGGGCTACCCACCACCCATGTTAGTACGATCATAATCTGAACCTGCCCCACCTCTTGCCTCAAGGTGCCCACCCCGCTTATGGTAGTATGATCGTAATACAAAGTCGCCGACCGGGCTACGAGAAGAGTTGCGTCATGAAGGCAGTCATCGTCGATCGCTACGGGCGCGGCGGCAACAACGTTCGGGTCGGCGACATGCCGGTGCCCGAGGTGGGCGAGCACGACGTGCTGGTCCGGATCCACGCGGCCGGCGTCAACGCGCTGGATTCCAAGATCAGGGACGGCGAGTTCAAACTCATCCTTCCCTATCGCCTGCCGCTCATCCTGGGCAACGACGTTGCCGGCGTCGTGGTCGGAGTCGGGCCGGGCGTCCGGAAGTTCAAGCCTGGCGACGAGGTCTACGCGCGACCCGGGAAGGACCGGATCGGCACCTTCGCCGAATATATCGCCGTCGCCGAAGACGACCTGGCACCGAAGCCCGAACAGCTCACGATGGAGGAAGCGGCCTCCGTTCCGCTGGTGGGACTGACCGCCTGGCAAGCCCTGATCGAAATCGCCGGCCTGCGAGCCGGTCAGAAGGTCTTCATCCAGGCAGGCTCCGGCGGCGTGGGCACGTTCGCGATCCAGCTGGCCAAGCACCTCGGTGCGACCGTCGCCACGACAACCAGCGCGGCCAACGCCGATCTGGTCAAGCGCCTCGGCGCGGACGTCGTGATCGACTACCGCAACGACGACTTCGAAACCGTCCTGCGCGACTACGACGTGGTGCTGCACAGTCTGGACAACGAGACGCTCAAGAAGTCCCTGCGGGTACTGAAGCCGGGCGGAAAGCTCATCTCGCTCTCCGGCCCGCCGGATCCCGGCTTCGCGCGGGAGCTCGGCAAGCCGTGGATCCTGCGACCGGTCACGGGGCTGTTGAGCTATCGGACCCGGAAGGCGGCCAAGCATCGTCAGGTCGGCTACAAGTTCCTCTTCATGCGGGCGAGCGGGGACCAGCTCGGCAAGATCACTGCCCTCATCGATTCCGGGGTCATCGAGCCGGTCATGGACCGGGTCTTCCCCCTCGAATCCACTGTCGAGGCGATGGCGTACGTCGACAAAGGACGCGCGAAGGGCAAGGTTGTCGTCAAGGTCAAATGACGTTGCTTGGCCGCCGGCTACGCGCTCGGAGGCACCACCACGCAGTTGCCAACCAACAGCCGCCGACGAGCGGGCGACCGGAGATGACAACCATTCACTCGGTGCCGGCGAGCCGTGATGACTTACGGTAAAAGACGCGCGGGCGCGGGAGCAAGGCGACCATTCCGAGCAAGGTCGACCAGGACGCGCACCGCAAGGCCAAGGGGTCGAAGGGCGGACGGCCACCGTCCTTCGACCCCGAGATCTACAAGCAGCGACACGCGGTGGAATGCGGCATCAACCGGCTCAAACGCCACCGGGGGGTGGCCACCCGCTACGACAAACTCACCGTCCGCTACGAAGCCACCGTGCACATCGCCGCGATCAACGAATGGCTCTAACCAACTTCGATACAGGCCCTAGACGGGCAGGGGACACCACGCTCGTTGAGATGCCGGGCGATGCTCGCGACGCTGTGCCCGGCCAGGCGTTGTTGAAACATCCAGGCGACGTGCGGTGCCGCGTGGGAGTCGGGAGCGAGCCGTTGTAGTCGCCGGCCCCAGCGGGCGTCCGCGGGTTGGGGTGCGGACCGGCGTCGACGAGGCGGTACCCGTGGGGCGGTCGGCCGCCGAGGTAGCGGCCCTGTTGGGTCGCCTGGTTGTGCATCGCCGCCAGGACCCGATGGCGGGCGCGGACGACCTCACGCTGTGACTGGTGGCCAGCAGAGCGAGCAGCGCTCGGTGGTCTCGGTTGCCGAGGTGGACAGGTCCGCCGGTTTCGGGCAGCCACAGCTGGACGCCGTGCCGGGAGCACCAGATGTACAGGTTGGCGAACTGGGTGCCGGTGTGAAGGCGCGCTCGTACTCGCCGACCACGATCGCATCGACAGCGGGCTCAGAGGCGGCGATCGAGGCCAGCAGTTGCGCGGCTTGGGAGCGCTGCGACCACGGGGTCCGGCGTGAAGTGCCGGCGTCGAAGTACGCGGTGATGATCTGGCCGTGACCGCTGATGAGGTGTTCGGCTATGTCGCGTTGCCGACCCTGGGACGACACGCGGTCTTGGTGGCGGGTGGTCGAGGTGCGGCCGTAGAAGGCGAAGCGGAATCCACTGCTGTGCTCTGGTGGAGAAGATGTACGGGTGGATTTGCTGGCAATCATCCACTGGGCGAGTAAGTCCACCGTTTCGGTCGGCCGTGCCGGGGCTTTGAGAGAAGTCGAGGTGGGATCACGCTGAGCGGATGTGGAGAGTGTGGCTGCATGACGGCGGTCGCGCGCACGTTCGTCCGATTGGCGCATCCACGGCCGGAAGAGCCAGCTGGCCGTATAACGCCCTATGCATCGACGCGTGAGGCTTCAGATCCGGAACTCTGGGTCACGGCGTTGCTCGGCTGCGATCCCCTCCGCGGGGTCGGCCAGAGCGAGGTGGACTGGGACGCGTTCTTCGGCACCCTGCGCGACATTGAGTTCGACGGGGGTGGCGGACGGTGAACCGCACCACGTTGTTCCTGGTAGCGCCGACGCTGGTTGATCTTCACAGACGGTGGCACCCGTCGGATCGCGTCCAGCGGGGAGGGCTCGCGGACCCCGTTGCTCTGGAGCGGGCAGGATGTGGTGCGGGGAGTCGCGCTTGTCGGACGCGCGATCCCTTTCCCGGCCCGAGGATTGGACGCGCATTGGGACGCTTGTCGGTGTTCACCTTCCAGTACATCGCCATCGACACAGAGGCTGGTGTTACGCCGGAAGAGTTCGAGACCTTCGTGCGTGGTGAAGGCGTTCACCTGCCCTTGTACCCGGGGTGGCGGTGGACTCTGCTGCGCGGGTTGCGCGGAGAGCGGACCGGGCAGTACCTGATGTTGTACGAGATCGAGAGCGCCGAGCAGCGCGACCGCTACGTCACGGCCCGGGGTGAGCAGACCGAGCTGGCCCGGCTGTTTTGGGCGCGGCACCCGGAGGCTGAGGCGGTGCTGGCGCGGTGGCGGCGGCTGGGCACGTTCGGTGAGCTGCCGACGTTGTTCACCGACTACCGGCTGCTGGCCGACAATCCGCGCAGCACGGTCACGCCCGGTCCCCGCTACCGCGACCGCCCGGGGGAGGAGCCCGTCGCCCGGGTCGTCGGGATCCACAACCTGGCGTTGCGCGCCGGTGTGACCGAGGAGGTGTTCGACCGCTTCATCGCCGAGAACCACCACCGGATCGACGACTACCCGGACTGGCGGTTCCACGTGCTCAAGGGCGAGCGGGGCAACCGCCTCGACCAGTACGTGATGATGATGGAGATCGCGAGCCTGGACGCGCTGGACGTCTTCTACCCCGAGCCCGACATCGCCACCGGCGAGGCCGCGGAGTTCGCGTCCGCCCACCGCGACACCAAGCAGATGTACGAGGAGTGGAAGCAGCTGGCCTCGTTCTCTGGCTCACCGCAGATCTACACGGACTACCTCGCCGTCGCGGAGAACCCGGCGTAGTCCCGCACGACCGGGACGGGCCCGGGATCAGGTGGTGGTGAGGTGGTGAGTGCGGAGCCAGTCGAGCATGGCGGTGGTGATCTCGGCGCGGTGGTTTGGTTGAAGATCTCGTGGCGGGCGTCCGGGTAGGTGACGACGGTGGAGTCGGTCAGATGGTTCAGGCGAAGGCGGTGCGCGGGGCCGCGGTGGCCAGCAGTACCGCGTGCTTGGCCGCCTCGGTGTAGTGCAGGGAATTCACCATGACGAAGTCGTGCACGATCCCGCCGAAACGGGTATAAATCGCCTTCACATCGGCCTTGGTTCCAGTCGACCTCGACCGACGAGCAGGCCTCTCACCCGGCTGACCGCGTGCGCGATGTCCGCTCGGAGAGCGGGAGCCGCCTCTGCTGCCGGCTTCGGGGGCGCGGGCTGCGGGGCGGCCGGCGCCTGAGCCGGCAGCTCGGCGGTGTGGAACGTCCAGCGTCGGCCGTCCCAGTAGCGGAGCAGCAGTTCGTCGAGGGGATCGGTGAACCCTCCCGGCGGGCGGCCCGGTGCGATCGGTGGCTGGGTCATGCGTCATTCACCGCCGTCGTCGGAAAGATCGCCGTCGGCGTGCAGCGCCATGGCCGAGAGCACGGGCGCCCCGACGGCCACGTCTCCGGTGCCGCGGCGACTCGGTTCGGACGCGCCACTCGACGGCCTTGGGGGTGTCGGTGTACTGGAGGACGTGGGCGTCGCGGATGGCGATCAGGTGTTCTTTCACCTCGGCCGGAGTGGCGTAGAAGAACTCACGCCCCATATTGACCAGGTTGACGCACTTGTGGCTCAGCCGCCGGTGCAGTTCGGTCTCCAGCGACATCGCGTCCTCGGAGAAGACCAAGGCGTGGACGTCGAACCGGAACGGCACGGACGCGTCACCGAGCTGACGGACCCGGTCGAGGGGTTCGGACCGTCGTGTCATGCCGATCTTGACGACGTCCGGGCCGAACGCCCCGATGTTCGAGATCACGTACACGTGCCCGACCTTGATGTTGGCGGCTCGCAGTTCGACTCCGGCGATGGCGTCGTCGATCGAGGTCAGCTGCTCCTTCGCCCGCGCGACCCCGTCGAGGTCGCCCTTCGTCGTTGTAGGCGACGGCGTCGTCCAGCGGGTGGGCGTACTCGTAGACGCCGACCTCTTGCAGCAACGCGAGTTCCCGGGTCTCGACCAGCCTCGACTGCCACGTCGCGACATCGGATCTCCGCTGTCCGATCGAGACGTCTAGCGTGGCGCGGTCCTGCTTCGTTTGCTAGCGCGGCGGTGCCTACAGCTGCAGGTCAACCGCGAACCTCAAGGTGGGGTTATAGATCAACTCGGTCCTCGGACACTTCCCATAACCCCAACTGTGCGCATCGAGGCTAAGAGATCTCGTAACTGATGATGTGGTTGGCGCGGCTGGTGCTGCGTCAGCCTTCGAGGAGGATGTTGTGCAGGTTCGCGATTCCCGACACTGTGTCGGCAAGGGTACTTGCGGCGCGGCGGTAGTCGCGGAGGATCTTGAAGTTCTTCATCCGGGACAGGGCATGCTCCACGCGGGCCCGGACCTTCCGGTGGGTGGCGTTGAGATCTTCTTTCCAGTCCGGAAGATCGCTGCCGTCTCGAGGTTTGCGGTAGGGCATGACGACCTCGGGACTGCCTTGATAGCCACCGTCGGCCATGACGCGCCGGTCAGCAAGCTGCATCGGTGATGCCGGAGTCGCGGTAGACGGTGCAGTCATTGCGGCTGCCCGGTCGCGGATCCCCGGTGGCGATCACCAACCGGGTCTCAGCGTCGATCGCGACCTGCACATTGGGCGAGTAGCGGTAGTTCTTCGACGGTGTCGCCAGCCGGTGATCCCGGGTTGGGACCAGGGTGCCGTCCACGATCGCCACCGCATCCACCCGGCGATTACGGACCGGGGCCGGCGCCAGCAGCGGGCCGATTGTGTCCGATCACCCCGGTGCGCCGCGGAATGCGACACCCCGAGCAGCGGCCCGATCTGACGCATCGTCAGGTTCGTCCGCCAATAGGTCGCCACCAGCAACACCCGGTCGGCCAGCGGCAACGCCCACTGCCGGCCCGGACGACCGTCCGCGATCTCGTCCCCGCCCCGCCTCGCGACCAGCCGCAGCAGCTTCCGGAACTGGTCCGGTTCCAAGCCGGTGAACGGGGCAATCCACTCCGGCTTCGACGCTGTGATCACCTGCACCACACCAACATGATCAACCACCGACCCAGCCAACCTGGCACCGGGTTACGAGACAGCCCTTAGGGTACGAAGGTTACCGACTTCGGTAGGTTCCGCGAATCCTTCACGGCTTTTAGCGTGAGCGGGTCGTCCCGTTCGGGACGGATATCCGGATCATCCGCGCCGAAGGGCATTTTCATGCGAATGTCGAGAGTTGTTGCCGCGGTCGGTGCCGCCGCCGCGGCGTTGAGCTTGGTCTCCGCGGGAGTCGCGGACGCCCAGCAGGACATCATCGGCGGGAGCACCGTCTCGTCCGCGCCGTGGGGCGCGCAGATCTACTGGAACAACGTCACCACCTACGGCGGGTTCGAGTGCTCCGGCACGATCATCGCCCCGCAGTGGGTGCTCACCGCCCAGCACTGCCTGAACTCGCCCGGCATGCACGTGAAAGTCGGCAACGTGACCCTCCAGCAGGGCACAAACGCCGCCGTCGACCAGCAGAAGGCCTCGCCCAACGGCGACATCGCGCTGCTGCACCTCTCGACCGCGGTGAACACCACGTTCATGAAGCTCGGCACCGGCAACCCGCCGTCCGGGTCCACCAACCAGATCTACGGCTGGGGCCGCACGCAGGGCACCAGCCCGCCGTCGAGCACGCTCAAGACCGCCAACGTCCGCGTCACCGGCACCAGCACGGACAACTTCGGCGGCCCCGCCATCGCCAGCCAGGGCATCAACGGCTCGGCCTGGCACGGCGACTCGGGCGGCCCGGAGCTCTACAACGGCGTCCAGGTCGGCGTCTGCTCCACCGGCAACAACTCCGGATCGAACACGCAGGGCACGCAGAACTACGCGAGCATCGCATCGAGCCGCAGCTGGATCCGCACCACCGCCGGCGTCTGACGCGCACCGGGCCTGGCTCCCCGCCCAGGTGGGAAGGCAGGCCCGGGGCATCCTCGCGCAACGAAGTTCCGCGCCACGGGTCCTGCTCGGCGGCAAGACGGCGACCGGCCTGCCGGTCCCGGACGACGTCGTCGAAGCGCTCGGCGCGGGCAAGAAAGCCCGCGGTGACCCGTGGCCCTCGGCGCGGCGGGCACCCTAGCGTCGCCGCGAACCATTGGCTGCAGGCCGCCGTAGAGGTCGCCTCCGAAGTAGCGGACTGTCACCTCACCCAGGTAGTTTTCGAAGCAGACAACATCGAAGCGCTCACCGTCGAAACAACCACCCTGGTCCGCGAACGGCTCGACGCCGACGAGATCTCACGAGAAGTTGTCACCGACCTGATCAAAACGGCGATGAGCGCAGCCGAAGGCAGACTCGCCGACCCCGACGCGCTGATGCACCGGATCGAGGAGGCGCAGCGGTTCGGGCCAGGTGACCGAGAGCTGCTGGCCAGCCTGATGCCCCGCGTGACGCCGCTGGATCCGATGGATTCGCAGCAGCTGGCTGCACTACCGTGAATGCGCCGACTACGACGATGACGACCTCGAAGAGCTCACTGACGACGAACCGTCTGTTCGCGTCGCGTCCGCAGGGTGGTGGTATGGCTCCGGTTGAGGCACGGGCGGTGTTTACCGCAATCGTGTAAGTGCTGAGCAGCGGGTGTGCGTGGCGGGATCTGTCGCCGTCGTTCGGGGTGCCGTTCCAGACCGCGCACCGCCGCTTCGGCCAGTGGACCACAAATCATTCGTGCTCGCCGGCCTCGACGGCGAACGGCAGCCGGTTGCGCTGCGGTGCCGCCGGGCACACCGGGACGAAGTCCGAGAACGCGCAGGGCAGGTTGTAGGCGCGCGGGGTCTCGTCCAGCCAGTTCATCGACACGGCGGACAGCCAGCCGAACGGCCGGGCCAGCCACTGCTCCCAGCCAGCCAGCCAGCCACGCACGCCAGCCGGCGAAGTAGGCCTCCACGTCTTTCTCATCATTCTTCGGCACAGCCGCACCTTCCGGTTCGGGTGTTCATAGGGTCATCGTCAGGAGTCCGCACAGAACCGGCACCGCAAGTTGCGAGGTTGGCAAATACTCCGCTGACGAAGCGTGGTGCCGTCACGCGGAAAAGCTGACTCACGAAGACGAACCCGCCCAGAGCGACCAACACGATCGCGAAAGCGCGCCGCACACGACTCCGGACGCACGCCGGGCCGGCAGCCGGCCCGCGAGGGCGCCGGCCACCGCGGCACCGGCGAACGGAGCCACAACGGCCCAGTCGGGCGCGCCGGCATCGAGGTGGGTGACCAAGGCCGTGGCCGAATTCGCGGCGATCACCGCCAGGGACGTACCGACGGCTGTCGCCATGTCGAGGCGCACGGCGAAAACCTGCGCGGGCACGGCAAGGAAGCCGCCGCCGACGCCGAAGAGGCCGGCGAGCACCCCGACGACGAACCCGGCGATGATCACCCGAACTCCCGGGGGGCCGGCCCCCCGGTCGCCCGCCGGGCCGGGGTGTCCCCGCCAAGTGCTCACCGCAGCGACGAGGACCACCAGCGCGAAACCCCACGAGTAGCACCCGGGCGGGCAGCCTGGCGGCCACCAGGGAGCCCAGGGCCGAGCCAGCGATTCCGCGCTGGGGTCTCCGCCGCCGGGCTGAGCTGGGTGATCACGACACACGCGCTCGTCTTCGGTGGCCTGGTCCTGCTGAGCGGCCGGATCGGCGCGATCATCGGGCCGCGCCGCGCCCTTGCTGCTCGGGACGGCCATCTTCGTCGCCGCGTCCGTGCTCGGCGGCCTGGCCGGGTCGTGCAGAGGGCCTCGCGCACGTGGTAGGTGGCTTTGGGGTACTCACCCTCGTCGATGATCACGATCTGTTCGCCGACTTTGACATGTCTTTACGCGCGGATTCCATGATGGTTACCTAACTCGGCAATAATCGCCAACGGAGAGCGCGATGGGGAGCAACGTCGCCTCTCGAACACCGCCAAAAGTGTGCACTCGATGAATTTTTGGCGGTGTGACCGATCGACTACTCGAGCGAGCCAAAAGTGCAACGTTCCGCACCTGGGCTTTTTCTGACGTTCAGACCTCTGTAACATTGGACGTCAGCCGGGGACAGTCCGGAGAGTTCCCGATTTTTGCAGGATGAAGGGTGTCGCCGAGGGCGCGGAAAGGACGATTGTGAGAATATCCCCCGGAAACCAGGTGGTTCTCGTTATCGGCAGCCACCCACGCTCTCATTCGCACTCCGTTCGCCAGCACGTGACCGTAAACGTTCAGTTGGCAGGCCTTGGATAGTCCTCTCTGATACACCCGAGTCCAACGCGCACCGGAACCCAAAGTCTTCGGGTGCGCGAAGGCGACGCATCCGTGACCCTGCAATCTGCCGGTATAACTGATCCCGGCCCATTGAATGAGCGCAATCAGTGTACGTACTACGGATTTCTTGTGATGGGCCACCGTTACCCATGAAACGACATTTACCTTACGTTTTCAGTCCTTGTTTGCGCTTCGGTACTGGGCAGCGCGGGAGGGTTTGTGTACTTGGTCGAACGGAAGACGCAATTGTCCGCGATCGCCGACCAGTTGAAGCTGAGCAACGAAGGTCGCGGCGAGTTCGTGGTCGTCAGCGGGCCGACCGGCTGCGGTAAGTCTGCGCTGTTGGAAGCGACGTCGGACATTGCGCGGGCTTGGGGCATGAAGGTCCTCACGGTCGAGGGTCGCGGGCCCGACGAGGCCGTCGACGTGGTGGGTTACGCCCGCGAACTGGTTCGACACATCGCCGGACGGATGGCGGCAGAGGATCCGCGCGGACTTGCCGAGCAGATGGTGTCACTCGCGGATCTCGTACCCACTCTCATCGTTGTGGATGACGTCCAGCTGGCCGATCCCAACTCGTGTGCCCTGCTGGATGAGCTGTCCGACCGAATCAGGGACATGCCAATAAGTGTGCTCCTCTCCACGTCGAGAGACAAGATGGCTCTGTGTCGTTTCCTCAAGGGTGTTCCTCCGGTCTTACTTCGGTCGGGAAAACGGTGGTTCACTCTCGAACCGCTGACCGCGTCGGGGCTTGCCGAACTCGCCCGTTTCCGGCTGGGCTTCGAGCCCGCGGCCGACCTGGTCGACGAGCTATATTCCGTGACGGGCGGCAACCTCGCGCTCGCCCAGGGAATTCTCGACGATATTCTCTCAGTGTGCGGCGCTGACCAAATAGCACCGGTATACGGCCCCGCATTTCACCATGCCGTCAATTCGAATTTCCTGCACAACCGGGCTTGTGCGCAGACAGCCGAGGCCGTGCGGGCAATCGCCGTTCTCGGCTCCTCCTGTGGGCCGGATCGCTTGAGCCGCACCGTCGACCTGGAACCTTTGACGCTGAGCCGAATACTCGACGATCTGGGCGCGAGCGGCGTGCTGTCGAATGGAGCGGAGCTGCACCCGATTCTCCGGCGGGTGGTCCTGTCCGCCACGGACGACGAAGAGTTGCGCCGGCTACGCGCTCGCGCAGCCGAGCTGCTCCACTCGGACGGTGCGCCTGCCGAAGAAGTGGCCGAACACCTGCTCGCGAACAGGGCCGCTCCGCAGTCCTGGGCGGTGAGCATCCTGTGTGAGGCCGCGGAACAGGCGGCTCGGGATCACCGGAACCAGCACGCTGTCGCGCTGCTGCGACTCGCCTTGCAGTCGTGCGGCGAGGACGCGGCACGGGACGACATTCACGCTCAACTGTTCGATGCGATCTGGTGGGTGGATCCCACGGCCGTTTCGCGCCGGCTGAGCTCCCTACTGGAGAGCGCGCGCGAGGGCCGCCTATCCGACAAGTCGCTGGCGCGACTGGCGCGACGACTCGCTTGGCTGGGCTGTGCCGACGAGGCCGAAGAAGCGCTCGGTTTGGCCTTGGGGGCCGCTGGGAACGACACCGACATCCGGATCGAGCTCGCGATGAGCGAGTTCTGGGTACACCACGTCTTTCCTGGCTCGGCGCACACCACTCGCCGCCATGGCTGCGAGCTGCCTCCGGAGCTGTTCGTGGGTGGGTTTCCCTGGCTGTGCAGCGCACGGGAACTGCCCGCGCTGCTGATCGCCGGCAAGCAGGACGCCCTGGCGCTCCGGGCGGAAGAGATCCTGCAGCAGTCCCGGCCCGACCGCGCCGGGTTGGAGGCAGGCCAGTCCGCGTTGTTCTCCTTGCTGGCGGCAGAACGGTTTGCTCCCGACAAGCCCTGGTTCGAGGCCCTCACCCGGAGGAGTGGCGTCGAGAGTACGCCGCAGTGGAGTTCGATGCTGTCGGTGGCGAGCGGAGTCGTCTCCTGGTGGCGGGGCGACCTGGCCAATGCAGTGCGCTCCGTGGAGCGGGCGCTGCATCTGTTCGATCTGCGCAAGTGGGGTGCCATTGCCGGACTGCCGCGCGGCCTGATGCTCCTGGCGATGACCGAGCAGGGCAGGCATCAGGATGTGGCCAGCGAACTGTCGCTGCCGCTGCCCGTGTCTTTTGCTCGGAGCCCGTACGGTCTGGTGTACCTGCGGGCCCGCGGTCGGCACCATTTGGCGACCGGTGGCCTGCAGGCCGCGTTCGCCGACTTCCGCAGTTGTGGGGACATCCTCGGCTCATGGGGCATAGAACTGCCCGGGCTGGTGCCCTGGCGGCTGGATCTGGCGGACACCCTACTGCGACTGGGGGAACAGGAGGAAGCGTGCGCCCAGGTCGAGGAGCATCTGGACACGATTTCGGCCGCACCCTCACGCACCCGGGGCATTGCGCTGCGACTGCGTGCGATGGCCTCACCACGGCCCCGCAGGGCATCCGGTCTGCGAGAGGCGGCCACCATGCTGGAACGCAGTGGCGACCCGCTCGAGCTGGCGCGAACCCTGGGCGAGTTGGCGCGCACCTACCAGCAGAGCGGAGAGCTCGCCTACGGCCGCCGAGTACTGCGGCGGGCACAGAAGCTCGCCCGGAAATGTGGTGCTGCATGGGCATTCGCCGAAATCCCCTCCGCCGCCGTTTACAGCAGCACGGTGACGACACTCGCTCCTCGCCACGCCCGAGTCCCGGATCTCACCGTGGCCGAGGAGAAAGTCGCCGGACTGACGGTGCAGGGCTACACCAACCGGGAGATCGCGGACGCGCTCTATGTGACGGTGAGCACTGTGGAACAACACTTGACACACATCTATCGAAAACTCGGCATCTGCGGCCGCTCTGAGCTCGTGGCCCAGGCAAGCGGCCTGTGACCGGCCGTTCCGACACAATGCGGAGGACATCGATGTCGTCCTACAGCACCTCTGAACCGGGCGACTGGCGTGTGCCCTACGGCGCGTGCCGGGCAGGAGTTTCGGATGGTGTGCTTCCAGCACGCAGGCGGCTCGGCCCGGCACTTCCCCTGGCTGAACGCGGCGATACCACCGCCGGGCGAACTGCCGTGCGTGCAGTACCCGGAGTGGCGGGGACGCTGGCACGAGGTGTCCATCGAGGAGTTCACCGACATGCTCGACACGGCCACCGAGGTGCCGTGCAAAGGCCCGAGGGCCCCGCTGGTGCTGTTCGGGCACCGTCTTGGAGGGCTGATCGGGTTCGAGGCCGCCCAGGCGCCGCAGGACGGCGCCAGGCCCGTGCTCACCCTGATCGTTTCCGGACACCGCGCGCCCTCGGTGTAGCCGCCGCAGGGCAGACGCAAGCTGTTTACGCGGGAGATCAATGCCGATGTGCGGCCCCTGGGTGGGATCGAGCCCGCCTTACCGAGCGATCCGGATGCCCTGGAGCCGATCCTCGCGGCCCCGCGAGGGAATTACCACCACCTAGCCGAGTCCGATGTTCCCGAGCCAGGTGCAACGGTCTCCTGTCCCGTGACTGTTCTGACCGGAAAAGCCGACCCACTTGTCTCGTTGGCCGACGCGGAGCTCTGGCGTGCGCACACCACCGGCTCCGGTGTAGCGCACGAGTTCGCGGGGCACTTCTTCGTCTTCTTCGAGAGCGACTGCTCTGCCGTCCTTGGACTGATCAGCGACGCTCTGATCAGCCTGCGGCCCCACTGCCTCGCGCCGAGCGCGGCTGAGACCATCCCCCGAGAGAGAAATTGCCCATGTTCGGATCACTGCGCGCACTATCAGCGGTTCCACGGTTGGGTGTACTGCTGCCGCTCTCGCTGCTCGCCCGGATTCATGTCAGCGGTTTGCCGATCGCACTGTCCTTCCTGGTAGCGGGATGGACACACGAGTACACCACCGTCGGCCTGGTGTGGGGGGCCATCATGATCGGGCAGTCGGTAGCCGCCCCGATACGAGGCCGCATCGCCGACCGCAGCTCCGCAAGCGCCCTGCTCTTCGTAACCGGAGGCGGCTATTTCGCGGGACTCGCCGCGCTGGTCCTGTCGGCTGTGCTGTTACCTGAAGCAGCCTGGCCGATCGCGGTGGCAATCGCCTTCTGCACAGGGTTCATGCAGCCGCCCGTCTCCCAGATATCGCGAGCATTGTGGCCGCGCTTGGCGAAGGGGGAGGTGCGTGAGGCGCTGTACACCCTGGATTCCACGGGGTACGAGCTGGTCGCGATGGGTGGACCGTTGGTGGCGGCCGGGGTCGTCACGCTCGCGGGCGGCACAGCTGCCGTGGGGGTGTTCGCCCTGCTGGCGGCGGGCGGGGCGGTGTTCTTCGGACTGGTACTGCGGACTGCTGGGCTGGACCGAGCCGAGCCTCGGTCCGAAGCCGGCGACCATACGAGTGAGTCCGCGAAGCGGCGATCCCTGTTGCGCGACCCGGTCTTCCTACGGGCGATCCTGATCCCCTTCTTTTTGATGGCTGCCCTGTTCTCAGTGAATTTCTCGGTGGTTGGCTGGGGCCGGGACCGTGGCACGCCGGGAGCCGCCGGCGGGCTGCTCGCCTTGTTCGACTTGGGGTCCGCGATCGGCGGACTGCTGGCGGTCATGCGCGGTGGCAAGCGCAACAGCACGCTGGGCAGCGGCGGACTGGCGATCGGTATCGGTGTTGTCGGGCTGCTGCTGCCGCCGGTCAGGGAGGGGACGTCCGTGTGGCTTCTAGCGGTGGTGATCGCCATCGTCGGGACCGTCGTCACGCCGAGTCTGGCAGCCGGTAATTCCCGGATCGGTGACCTGACACCAGAGGACCGGCGCGCGGAGGCCTTCGGCTGGCTGGCCACGGCAACGGCCGGCGGTGCTGCGATCATGCTGCCGATCAGCGGCCGGCTGCTGGACCTGTCAGGGCCTGCGGCCTCGATCGGAGCGGGGGTGCTGGCGGCCCTTGTGGCGGCGATCCTGGCCGCAACCCTGCCGAAAAGGCCCAGTGAATCGGAGGAGAGCGGCACCGAGACGATGGCGGAGGCGAGCTGACGATGCGGGTCCTCGTGTTGGGCATCACCACACGCCTCGGTGCCCGGCTGGCCGAGGCGCTGCTGGACCGCAGATTGACGCCGGTCGGGCTCATTCGCAGGGCAGAGCAGGAGGAGCCGCTGCGCGCGGCCGGCATCGGCACCGTGCTGCTGGACTGGAGCGGCCGGGTACCCGAGCAACTGCGGCAGGCGCTGGTGGGTGCGGGCGGGGCGGTACTCGCGGCAGGCACGGGTACCGGCCCGGGTTCACTCGGCCCGGCCACCATCTCGATCTCGCCCGCGGGTTTGCTGTCCGCAGCGGTGCAGGAGGCCGGCGTGCCCCGCTACGTGATGGTAAGCGCTCTGTTGCCCGGCGACGACGTCCGGACCCAGCTCGGCCCGGAGCTACCGGCCTACCTGAGGGAAAAAAGAAACGCCGAGCGGACGTTGTGGGACGGGAAGGGATGGCGGGGATGCGTGGTGCGGCCTGGGATGCTCAAGGACTCCGCCGCGACCGGGCTGGTCTCCTTGCGGGCCGGGACGGACCCTCGTCCCGAGGGCGGAGTGGCCAGGGCCGATTTGGCGGCGGCGATCTGCGAGCTGCTGGTCACCCCGGCGCCGGTGCACGGTGTGCTGGCGATCTCCGCGGGGACCGTGCCAGTGGGCGAAGCCGTGGCCGCCCTGGTTGCCACGCGCCGGCCACGGGAGAACGCGGTGGGACCCAACGGGGCAGATAGGCCGTCCCCACCACAGTGACGGACGATCACGCGCCATGGATTCCGCGCACGGCTGACCACAGAAGCCACCGACTGCGAATGGCGGCATCCTCGTCGGTGGCATCTGTCAGGCGTACCGGTTTCAGACCAGGTAGTAATTCCTCGGCAGTGCTTCGGCCGCCAGTATGTTTTTCCGTGACCGCTCGATCAGCGTGGTGTTGGTGTGCTTGCCAATCTGACCAAGATTGACGTTGAAGTGCCGGCGCCGGGCATAGATCCACCCCTCGTATGCTGCCCGCATTTTCAGCATGGCGGGTATATTCGAGTATTCCTCGGCGGGCATAGGAGAGGTCTCCAAGTAGCCGGAAAGGAAGGGTGTCGGATCGGTTCGATTGTCCACGAAGCTGAGTGTGGTCGCGATGTCGAAGAGGTGAGGTCCGTGCATGACGTCACCCCAGTCCAGAAGGCCGACCAGATCGCCGTCGAAACGAAACTCGGTAAGGCGTGGGTCGCATTGGATGATGCCATCCGACAGCTTTTCAGGTAGGGCGTCAAAACTCTCACGCATCGCTTGCTGGATCCATTCGAGACCTTCAAGGAATGGCTGTGGCTCGAGGATCCAGTCCATCTGACCCCACACCGTGGTCCCCGGTAGTGCGGGTACCTCCCTCAGGAGGGCGTGGATCCGTCCGAGCGTGCGCCCCACCTGGGCGAGCTCTCGTGGTTCATCGGTGTTCGTAGGCCGCCCGCCGAGATAATCCAACAGCCCCCAGCACCAGTCACCGTGCTTGGCGGCCACGTCGCCGTCGCGGGTGCGGCGAGGGGCTCCGGACGGGATTCCGAACTGTCCAGCCATTTCCGCTGCTCGGAGTCCGGAGGCGAACCTGACGGCGTACGTCTTCGGCACGGCTTTCAGTACGGCGAGCTCTCCATCGTGTTCGACGAGCCACGTCCGCGAATTATAGCCGATCTGATACGTCCCCTCCGGCCAGGGTATGACTGCGAATTCCTCGCCGTTCCAGAGGTGCAACGGCAGATCACTCTCGGCCGGAGCCGGGGGCAGGGTGTCGAAAACAGGCATCAGGATCTCCTCTCCGTCGATCGAGGCGCTGACTGCTCGCTCCTGTTCGACGGAGATTACACGGACATCAGGGGATGATTGTGCTGTGGCGTCAGTCACTATTTCGACGAGTGAGACGAGCTTGAATCTTTTCTCGAAGAACGCCCTCGTAGGGGTGGTTTAGGGGGGGCCTAGGGGTGTCGACTGGACTGCGAGGCCTGTTTTCTTATTCCAATGTCCTGTCATGTGAGCGGCCTCCGATCCCCCTTTGATTTGCCCTCCGGGAGTTGTCGGTAATGGCAAAAGATGTCCGCCGCATCGTGGTCGCGGGAAGGTCGTGCTCCCAGAACCCCGACGCGCGTTCGGCAGCCGGGAGCGTCTGCGCCGCGATCGAGAACGCGGGGGTCGCGCCCTTGGCCGACGCTCCGGTGGCCGTGATCACCGGAACAGACGCCGGCGGCCCGTCCGAGACCCTGCACGCGATCCCCGGCATCGAAGTGCGCAGCCCCAGGACTCAGGATCCCTTCGCCACCGCCACACACTGCTTGCGCGATGAAAACCACAGCGTGGCCGTCGTGCACGGGGGGGCGGACACGCCGACGGTGGCGCTCGCTCTCGAATCGCCTGGCACCGAACACTATGGCGTGCTGGCCCGAGACACCACGAAGAAGATAGCCCAGCTTCGAGATCTTTCTCCCCGCAGTCACACCGAATCACCGAGCGCCACCGTCCCGTCCGGGGCGTCGCCGCTGATCTCCTGCCCGAAGCCGGTGGTGCCGGCCGGTTTCCCAACGGGGCGCCTCGGGCGTGCGAGCACGGCGTCCGCCTCCGACTCCGCCGCCCCGGAGCCCACCAGGAAGAAAGCCGCGGACGATCCGATCGTCATCGTCGGCATGGGCTGCCGGTTCCCCGGCGGCGCCAACTCACCGGATGAGTTGTGGAAACTCGTCGCGGATGGACGCGACGCAATCTCCGGGTTCCCCGTGGACCGAGGCTGGGATCTGGACGCCCTGAGTGAACCCGGCGGGGAGTCCGCGTCGAACACCACCGAAGGTGGATTCCTCAGCGGAGCGGTCGAATTCGATGCTGAGTTCTTCGGTATCTCGCCGCGTGAGGCGCTGGCGATGGATCCGCAGCAAAGGCTGCTGCTGGAAACCTCGTGGGAGGCGCTCGAACGGGCAGGGATCGTTCCCACCACCCTGCGCGCGACCCGCACCGGTGTGTTCACCGGTGCGATGCCCCAGGAGTACGGACCGCGGCTCTACGAGTCCAGCCCTGCAGGGGACGGACACGCGCTCACCGGGACCACATCCAGCGTGCTGTCGGGCCGGGTGGCCTATACGCTGGGATTGGAGGGCCCAGCCGTGACGCTCGACACGGCGTCTTCGTCGGCGCTGGTGGCGCTGCACCTGGCTTGCCGGTCCCTGCGCGATGGCGAGACGGACCTCGCTGTCGTAGGCGGAGTGACGGTGATGGCGTCGCCAGGCGTGTTCGTCGAATTCAGCCGACAGGGTGGACTCGCTCGTGACGGCCGCGCCAAGGCGTTCTCCGCCGATGCGGACGGCACGGCCTGGTCCGAAGGCGTGGGCGTGCTTATCGTGGAGCGGTTGTCCGACGCACGGCGCGCCGGCCACGAGGTATGGGCCGTGGTGCGGGGCTCCGCAGTGAACCAAGATGGTGCGTCCAACGGCCTGACGGCGCCGAACGGTCTGTCACAACAGCGGGTGATCCGTGCCGCGCTGGCAAACGCCGGGCTGACTGCCTGCGATGTCGACGTGGTGGAGGCGCACGGCACGGGAACACGATTGGGTGACCCGATTGAGGTGCAGGCGATCATCGCTGCCTACGGTCAGGACCGTCCGGCTGAACGGCCCCTTTACCTGGGGTCGCTGAAGTCGAACATCGGGCACACCCAGGCCGCGGCGGGTGCCGGTGGCGTGATCAAGATGGTAATGGCGATGCGGCACGGTGTCATGCCGCGCAGCCTCTACGCCGACAATCCGACGGCTAAGGTCGATTGGGCTGAAGGTGCGGTGGAATTGTTGGCGGACGAGCGCGAGTGGGTGACTGATACCAGTCCTCGACGGGCCGGTGTCTCCTCGTTCGGGCTCAGCGGCACCAACGTCCACGTGATCCTGGAGGAGTTCCGGGCCGTTGCGCACCCCCACGTCCAGGAAACGCAGCCGTCTTCCCCGGCGCCCTTGGTGCTGACGGGCCGCTCGGCTGAGGCGGTACGCGGGCAGGCGTCGGCGTTGCGCGACCACCTGGTGGTCAATGCGGACGTGTCGTTGCGAGATGTGGCTTGGTCACTGGTGTCCTCACGCACGATCTTCGATCACCGGGCGGTGGTGGTCGGGGACCGGGACGAGGCACTGGCTGGTCTGACACAGGTGTCGGCAGTAACGGCGGGTCGCGGCCGGGTGGGCGCGGTCTTCTCAGGCCAAGGTGCGCAGCGCGTGGGCATGGGACATCAGCTCGCGGCGCGCTTCCCGGTGTTCGCCGAGGCGCTGGCCGAGGTCTGCGCACTGGTCGATCCGCTGCTGGGCTGTTCGCTCACCGAGGTGATGTGGTCGGACTCCGCCGATGCCGCGGAGGTGCTGGAGCGAACGGAGTTCACCCAGCCGGCACTGTTCGCGTTCGAGGTGGCGCTAGCGCGGTTGTGGCAGTCGTGGGGCGTCGAGTTCTCCGTACTGGCTGGTCACTCGGTCGGAGAGATCGCCGTCGCCGTCGTGGCGGGCGTGCTGTCCCTCGAGGACGGTTGCCGTCTGGTGGTGGCGCGCGGGCGATTGATGCAGTCGTTGCCCGAGGGGGGTGCGATGGTCGCGCTGGCGGCCGGTGAGGCAGAGGTTGCCGCTTCGCTGGCCGAGGTGGCCGATGTGGAGATCGCGGCGGTGAACGGGCCACAGGCGGTGGTGGTCTCTGGTCCGGAGGTCGAGGTCGAGCGGGTTGCCGCTGTCTGGCGTGCGCGGGGCTGCCGTACGGCGCGGCTGCGGGTGAGTCACGCCTTCCACTCACTGTTGATGGAGCCGATGTTGGAGGAGTTCGCGTCGGTTCTTCAAGTCCTGACGTTTCACGAGCCGGTGATTGCCGTCAGCGCGTCGGCGGAATCCGGGAGGGAATTCTGGACCCTGGGTTACTGGGTTGACCAGGCTCGCAACGCGGTACGGTTCGCCGACGCAGTGGCTGGCATGGTGACCGCGGACGTGCTGGTGGAGATCGGCCCCGGTGCGGCGCTGATGCCGTTGATCGACGACGGTCGTCCGGTGGTGGCGGCCTCCGGGCGCCGACAGCCCGAGACACAGACAGTGCTGACCGCGCTCGGCCAGGTCTTCGCGCACGGCGCGTCGGTGGACTGGAAGGCGGTGCTGCCCCAGGGCCACCGCGTCGAGCTACCCACCTACGCCTTCCAGAGGCAGCGGTACTGGCTCACCCAACCCACCGCCGTCGAGACCGTGATCGGTGGCGACCCGCAGTCGCACCCGATGCTCTCGATCCGCACAGACCTGCCTGGCTCCGGCGGGGTGGTGCTGTCCAGCCGGCTGACGCCGGGAAGCGATCCGTGGCTCTCCGACCACATGGTGATGGGCACTCTTGTGCTGCCTGGCACCGGATTCGTCGAGCTGGCGGCCGAGGCCGCGCGTTCGGTGGGTGCGCGTTCGGTGGGCGAACTCGTCGTGCACGCGCCGATGGTGTTCCCAGCAGGCAACCGCCGGGACGTGCAGGTGTGGATCGCGCCTTACGAAGGCGCGGAGCAGGAACTGCACATCCGCAGCCGTGGCGCCACCGGCGAATGGACTCTCCACGCCACCGGCGTCCTCAGTACCCGCGATGCGACGGCGGACGGCTTCACACCCGACTGGGCCGGACCGATCTGGCCGCCCGCCGACGCGGTGCCGGTGCCGGTCGGCACGATCTATCCGGACCTCGCGGCCCGCGGCTACGAATACGGCCCGGCGTTCCAGGGCGTCACCGGGGTCTGGCAGCGCGAGGAGGACATCTTCGCCGAGGTGGTGCTGCCCGACGGTCAGCCCAGAGGCTTCGGGCTTCACCCCGCCCTGTTCGATGCCGCCTTGCATGCCCTGGCCCTCACCGCCCCTTCCCACGAAGCTGATGAAGTGCGCCTGCCGTCCTCCTTCACCGGCGTCTGCATGCTCCGCGCCGACGCCCGGCGCCTGCGCGTGCGTTTGCGGGGTTGTGGGGATGCGATCAGCGTGCTCGCCACCGACGCCGCCGGCGTCCCGGTCTTGTCCGTGGACTCGCTGATCCTGAGCCCGGTCGACCGCACGAAGCTGGGGTCTGCGGGCGCGTCCGAAAAAGCCTCCCGGTTCGGTGTGACGTGGGAGCGGCTGGCCCAGTCGGCGGCGGCTACGGTGCCCGGCTGCTGGCTCCTGCTGGGTGACCGACATCCTGGCCTGGAGGGGGTGTTCGAAAACGCCGTCACCGCCGGCACCTGGGATCGCACGAACTCGTTGGACGGCGTGCTGGTCTCGGCCGGATGCGCGGACACTCTGCTCACCGCCCTGCACGAGGTCGCCGACATCACCGCACCAGTCTGGTGTGTCACTTCGGGAGCCGTCGCGGTCGGCATCGCCGACCCCGCGACCGACGTGAGCGCGGCCGGGGCATGGGGACTCGGCCGGGTGGCCGGGCTGGAGATGTCACGGCGGTGGGGCGGACTGGTCGATTTACCGGAAGATATCGACCAGGCCACGCGGCAGGTATTCGCCTCAGTTCTCACTGGCGACGGCGTCGAGGACCAGCTTGCCATCCGAGAGGGCGCGCTGTGGGCTCGGCGGATCTCCACCGCGGTCGAGGCGATTCCGGCCGGGCGCGCGGACACATGGACGCCGAGGGGGACAGTGCTGATCACCGGCGGCACGGGCGCGCTGGGCGGTCATGTCGCCCGATGGCTCGCCGCCTCCCAGAAAGGCATCCGCGTGGTCCTCGTCTCCCGGCGCGGTACCGAAGCCCCCGGAGCCACCGCGCTGCTGGAGGAGCTGGCGGCGGCAGGCGCATCGGCCAGGGCTGTCGCCGCCGACATTACCGACCGCTCCGCGATGTCCGCGGTCGTGTCCGCGCTGGATACCGAAGGCGCTCCCGTCCGCACCGTAGTGCACACCGCGGGTGTGGCCAGAGACAAACGAATCGCCGACCTCGACGCGCGGGAGCTGCGGGCCGAGATGGAAGCGAAAGTGAAGGGAGCGCTCGTACTCGAAGAGCTCCTGCCCGACCTTGAGGACTTCGTCCTCTTCTCCTCGGTCTCCGGGATCTGGGGCGCCGCCGGACAAGGGGGCTATGCAGCCGGCAACGCCTGTCTGGACGCGCTCGCCCGGCGTCGACGGGAACGCGGCCTGCCCGCAACAGCCCTCGCATGGGGACCGTGGTCCGGCGGAGGCATGGTAGAGCCACACACGGAGCGCGAGCTTCGCAGGCGCGGACTGACCCCGCTCGCCGTGCCGAGCGCCATCCGAGCGCTGGAAGAGTCCGTGGCCATCGGGTCCGACGTGGTGGTGGCGGACGTGACGTGGTCGCGCTTCTTGTCCTCCTTCACCGCCGCACGGCCGAGTCCGCTGCTATCACAGTTCGCCGAGACACCCCGGCATGCGTCCTCGAAGGGCGAAGAGTCGCTGACCCGGCGGCTCGCGGCCCTACCGGAGAACGAACGCGGGAATGCACTGCTCGACGCGGTGCTGGCCCAGGTGGCCACAGTCGTCGGCTATGCCGACGCCGCCCGGATCAACCCGCAACGCACCGTGAAGGAACTGGGTTTCGACTCGATGATGTCGGTCGAACTGCGCAACAGGCTTGCCGAAACCATCGGTGGTCGACTACCTGCGACCCTTGTCTTCGACTACCCGTCACCCCACGCGCTGGCCGAGTATCTGCTTGCCGGGCTGGTCCTCGACGAGGGCGGCACAGTCGCCGGCAGGTCCGTACTAGAGGACTTCGATCGTGTCGAGGCCATGGCATTGTCGCCGGACACCGACACGACCACTCTGGTCGCGCTAGCCGCCCGGCTCGGCTCGCTGCTCGACCGACTCGATGGACTGGATGCCAAACCGTGGTCCGCGACGACCAGCCTCGAAACCGCGAGTGCGGACGAGCTGATGCGGTTCATCGACTCCGATCTCGGAAACCTCTGATTACTCGCACACCCTGGTAGGTGCACAACATGGCAAACGAAAAGCAACTCGTCGAGTATTTGCGCAAAGTCACGACTGATCTGCAGAAGACCCGGTCGCGGCTGAGCGAAGTGGAATCCAGGGACATCGAGCCGATCGCCATCATCGGCATTGGCTGCCGCTACCCGGGAGGAGTCTCCTCCGCCGAGGACCTGTGGCAGCTCGTATCCGGGGGGCGCGATGCCGTCGGCGCGTTCCCCACGGACCGCGGCTGGAACCTCGCCGACCTCTACGACCCAGACCCGGACCGGGCAGGCACTACCTATAGCCGTGAGGGTGGGTTCATCGACGACCCGGCCGGTTTCGATGCCGGATTCTTCGGGATCTCGCCGCGCGAGGCACTGGCGATGGACCCGCAGCAGCGGCTCATGTTGGAAACCACGTGGGAGGCCCTTGAACACGCCGGAATAGACCCGGAGTCCCTCAGCGGCAGTAGTACCGGGGTGTTCGCCGGAACAATGTACAACGACTACGTCGCCCGGCTCGACGGCGTTCCCGAAGGCCTCGAGGGTATTTTCAGCGTCGCGAACAGCAACGCCGTGATGTCGGGCCGGGTCTCCTATCTGCTCGGGCTGGAGGGCCCGGCGGTCACGATTGACACGGCGTGCTCGTCTTCACTGGTCACCCTTCACCTCGCCTGCCGGTCACTGCGTTCGGGCGAGTGCGACCTGGCTGTGGCCGGCGGTGTCACCACGATGGCGTCGCCCAACGTGTTCATTGAGTACAGCAGGCTGCGTGCGCTGGCTCGGGACGGCCGCTCCAAGGCGTTCTCCGCCGAGGCCGACGGCACCAGTTGGTCCGAGGGCGTGGGCGTGCTGGTCGTGGAACGGCTCTCCGACGCCCGGCGGCTCGGGCACGACGTGCTCGCCGTGGTGCGCGGCTCCGCTGTCAACCAGGACGGCGCGTCCAACGGGCTGACCGCCCCAAACGGGCCCGCACAGCAGCGGGTCATCCAGGCCGCACTCGCCCAGGGGAGGGTCCGTGCCGACGAGGTGGACATCGTCGAAGCTCACGGCACTGGCACCGCATTGGGGGACCCGATCGAGGCGCAGGCGATACTCGCCACCTACGGTAAGGACCGCGCTGCCGACAGCCCGCTGTACCTGGGTTCGCTGAAGTCGAACATCGGCCACACCCAAGCCGCAGCGGGCGTCGGTGGCGTCATCAAGATGGTGCAGGCGCTGCGGCACGGCACAATGCCGCGTACGTTGCAC
Organism: Amycolatopsis sp. cmx-4-37; assembly: GCA_049998055.1. Lineage (GTDB taxonomy): Bacteria > Actinomycetota > Actinomycetes > Mycobacteriales > Pseudonocardiaceae > Amycolatopsis. Next base: position 56,058 of record JAEBEK010000032.1, read on the forward strand.
GCAGACACGCCCACGCCCGAGGTCGACTGGTCCGCGGGCACGGTGAGGCTGCTCACCGAGGCCCGAAACTGGCCGCGTGAGGACCGTCCGCGGCTGGCCGCGGTGTCCTCCTTCGGGGTCAGCGGTACCAATGCCCACGTCGTGCTGGAGGAGGGCGACCCGCTCTCGACCGAGGGTGAACCCGCGGTCGAGAGCGGCCCCGTGTTCGTGCCGCTCTCGGCCCGTGCACGGGGTGGAGTACACGCACAAGCGCTGGCGCTGCGCGAACATCTCTGCGCCGCTCCGGGACTCGGCGTGTCCGACGTGGCGTGGTCGCTAGCCACCTGCCGGTCCGCGTTCAGCCACCGCGCCGTGATAGTCGCCAGGAGCCGCGACGAACTACTCGCCGGGCTCTCCGCACTGGCTGTGCCGGATGCGATCACCCCAGCTTCGGTAGTCACCGGCACGGAGATTCGCGGCCGGGCGGTGCTCATGTTCCCCGGCCAGGGTGCACAGTGGCTCGGCATGGCCCGCGCGCTGCTCGCGGAGAACCAGGTCTTCGCCGCCGCCATGGACGAATGCGATCAGGCCCTCGCGCCGTGGGTGACCTGGTCGCTCCGGGAGGTGCTGTCCGCCGAGGACCCCGAGGCGACGGCGGCCGTCGAGGTAATCCAGCCCGTTCTGTTCGCGATGATGGTCTCGCTGGCCAGACTCTGGCAGCACTGGGGCGTGCCGGTGGATGGCGTGGTCGGACACTCGCAGGGCGAGATCGCTGCCGCGTGTGTGTCGGGTGCCCTCTCTCTCGCCGACGGCGCGCGCGTCGTCGCTGTCCGGTCCCGGCTCCTGCGCGAACTCGTTGGTGGCGGCGGCATGGTCTCCGTCGCGCTGCCCGCCGACGAGGCACGGCCGTTGCTGGGTGACCGGCTGTCAATCGCCGCTGTCAACGGGCCGGGTTCGGTCGTGGTCTCGGGCCCCGACGAAGCACTGGAGGAGCTGTCCCGGTCACTGATCGCGAAGGACATCCGCACTCGCCGGATCGATGTGGACTACGCCTCGCACTCGACTGGGATGGAAGCGGTCCGCGAGCGGCTGATTGCGGATCTGGAAGGCATCGCTCCGCGCGACGGCTCCGTACCGCTCTACTCGACGGTGACCGGCACCCGGCTGGCGGGACACGAACTGGACGCCGCGTACTGGTACCGGAACCTACGGGAGACCGTCCGGTTGCAGACCGCCGTCGAGGCGCTGATCGCCGATGGGTTCGTCTTCTTCGCCGAGTCCAGCCCGCATCCGATGCTGGGGGTCGGAGTGCGGGAGACATTGCACGCGGCCGGTGCGGACGGCGTGGTCTTCGGTTCTCTGCGGCGAGGGCAGGGCGGGACCGACCGCATGCTGCTGTCCCTGGCCGAGGGGTACGTCTGCGGCCTGCCCGTGGACTGGGGACGGGTCGTGGGAGCTGCGAGCCGCGTACCGCTGCCCACCTACGCCTTCCAGCACGAGCGCTTTTGGCTTGACCCCGCCGACGCAAGCGGCCGCGCGCCGGTGTCCGACACCGACGTACGGTTCTGGGACGCAGTGGAACGCGGGGACCTGGAGCAGATCACCAGCCAGATCGGTCCCGTGGAGGGGCTCGACAGTGTCCTGCCCGCGCTTGCCGGTTGGCGCAGGAAAGGCCGGCAGCAGGCCGACCTGGACTCCTGGTGCTATGGCATCGCGTGGCGGGACCAACCTTTTACTGTGGGTGCGGTACCGGCGGGCCGATGGCTCGTGCTCGACCCAGGGACACCCCGGTCCGAGCGCATCCAGGCCCTGCTGGCCGCGACGGGGCTCGAACTGACCAGCGTGACCGTCGGCGCTGACCACGCCGACCGAACGGTGCTGAGCGCGCGGGTCGACGAGGCGTTCCAGGGAGCAGGGTCCGCGTGCGTCGGCGTCCTGTCCCTGCTGGGACTGGACGAGCGTCCGCACCCTTCGCTATCGGGCCTGACCAACGGGCTCGCGCTCACTGTGGCCGCCGTCCAGGCGTTGGGCGATCTCGCCTTGGACGCTCCGCTGTGGGCGGTCACCGCTGGCGCAGTAGGAGTCGAGGGAGCCCCCGACCGGCCCATGCAGAATCAGCTCTGGGGCCTGGGCCGGGCCGTGGCACTGGAACATCCCCAGCGCTGGGGCGGCTTGGTCGACCTCCCCGAAGACGTGACGCAGGAAGCCGTAACCACGCTTCTCGCCGTCCTCGCCGACCTAGGCGACGAGGACCAGTGGGCGGTACGGGAATACGGTACGCGGGTACGTCGGCTCGTCCACCGTGACCTGCCGCTGCCTGCCGGGGACAGCGCGTGGCAGCCGACCGGCACGGTCCTGATCACCGGTGCAACCGGTTCGCTCGGCCCGCACGTCGCCCGGTCGATGGCCGAGCAGGGCGCCACGCGAGTGGCCCTGTTGAGCAGGCGGGGCGCCGAATCGCCGGGCGTGCCGGAACTTGTCTCCGAGCTCGAACAACTCGGCGCGAAAGTCTCCGTGTTCCCCTGCGACGTCCGCGACCGTGAGCGGCTGGCCGGCGTGTTGCGCGAGCTCGCCGAGGCGGGACACCCGGTCACCACGGCAATCCACGCCGCCGCGCACCTGGACATCGCACCGCTCGAGACCACGACGCTCGCGGAGTTCGCCGACGTGGTGGACGCCAAGGTCGCCGGCGCGGTCAACCTGGCCGAACTGCTCGATCCGGAGCACCTGCGGGAACTCGTGCTGTTCTCCTCGATCGCCGGACTGTGGGGCAGCGGCGACCACGGTGCTTACGCCGCTGCCAACGCCTTCCTCGACGCGTACGCCGAGTCTTGCCGCGCCCGCGGTCTGCCAGTCCTTTCCATAGCATGGGGCATCTGGGATGAGGCGGTCACGAGGGAACGCACCGACCCCAATCTCGTCCGACGCGGTCTGCCGTTCCTCGACCGGGCAACCGCGTTCGAGGGCATGTACCAGGCGATGGCCACCGGCGAGCCGTTCCTCGCTCTTGCCGCCGTGGACTGGCCGAACTTCGTGCCGGTGTTCACCTCCGTACGCAATAGCCCACTGATCAGCGACCTCCCCGAAGCCGCGGGCGGGCCGACGCGGCCGGAGGCAGCCGACGACTGGGCGGGCGGACGGCTGCAGACACGGCTGGCCGCGATGCCCGCAGCCGACCGAGAGCGCGCCATGCTCGAAGTGGTGCGGACCAACGGGGCCGCGGTGTTGGGACACGGAACGGACGACGCACTGGCACCCGGACAGGAATTCCGCCAAGCCGGATTCGACTCCTTGCTCTCGGTGGATCTACGCAACCGGCTGAGCCGTGCCACCGGCCTCAGCCTGCCGCCGACGCTGGTGTTCGACTACGCCACCCCGGCCCAGCTCGCCCGATACCTGCTTACCGAACTGTCCGACGAGACCGTTGTCTCGATCGAGACGGTCATCACCCGCCTCGACCGGATCGAGGCGGACATCAGAACCCTGGCGGCCGATGACACCACACGCCTGCGGCTGTCCTCCCGGATCAGCGGGCTCCTCACCGCGGTGCAGAGCGAAACGAACCACGAGGATCGCTCCGCGGAGCTGGAGTCGGCCGGCACCACCGAGGAATTGCTGGACCTGCTCGACAAGCGGTTCGGTGACTCATGAACAGGCGTCCGGCCGTGTGCCGGACCAGCTCAGGCGGGAATGGGAAGTGACGAACGAGAAGCCTGACACCGAGGAACGCCTCACCCGGCACCTGCGCACGATGGACACCGAACTGCGGGAAGCCAAATCCCGTGTCCGGGAGCTGGAGGACCGGCAGCGCGAGCCCATCGCCGTCGTAGGTGTCGGCTGCCGCTATCCCGGTGGGGTGACCAGCGCCGAGGACCTGTGGAAGGTCGTCATCGAGGGTCGCGACGCAGTCTCCGGGCCGCCCGTGAACCGCGGCTGGGACCTGGCCGGGATGTACGGTCCCGACCGCGATGCCCCCGGACGCAGCTACACGAGGGAAGGAGGATTCCTCCACGACGCGGACCTCTTCGACGCGGAGTTTTTCGACATCTCCCCGCGCGAGGCCGTTGCGATGGATCCGCAGCAGCGGCTACTGCTGGAGACTTCCTGGGAGGCTGTGGAGAACGCGGGGATCGACCCGCGGTCGCTGCGGGACAGCCAGGTAGGTGTGTTCGCTGGCTCCAACTACCAGGACTACGACCATGTGCTCGCGGCGGCAGAGGAGGCAGCCGGGGGCTACTTCTACACTGGAACGACTGGCTCCGCGGTCTCCGGTCGGATCTCCTACGCCTTGGGGCTACGCGGGCCGTCCGAGACGGTCGACACCGCGTGCTCGTCCTCGCTGGTCGCTCTGCACTTGGCCATACAGTCGCTGCGAAATCGTGAGTGCGTGGCCGCGCTCGCCGGCGGCGTGACCATCATGACCGTTCCGCGCGCCTTCACCGAGTTCAGTATGCAGCGTGCGCTGGCCTCGGACGGCAGGTGCAAGGCGTTCGGCGCGGACGCCGACGGCTTCGGTCTCGGTGAGGGCGCGGGGGTGCTCCTGCTGGAGCGGCTCTCCGACGCACGCAGGAACGGCCACGCGGTACGCGCGGTGCTCCGCGGGTCTGCGGTCAACAGCGACGGCGCGTCCAACGGCATCACCGCGCCGAATGGGCCGTCGCAGGAGCGTGTCATCCGGGATGCTCTGGCGGCATCAGGAGTGAGCGCGGGCGACGTGGACCTCGTTGAGGCGCACGGGACCGGCACCCGGCTGGGCGACCCCATCGAGGCCAACGCGCTGATCTCGGTGTACGGCTCGGCGCGCGATGAGAGCGCCCCGCTGTGGATCGGCTCTGTCAAGTCCAACATCGGGCACTCCCAGGCCGCCTCCGGTGTCGCTGGAGTGATCAAGGTGATGATGGCGCTGCGGAAGAAGGTTCTCCCGCCCACCCTGCACGCGGCTGAGATCACGCCCGAGGTCGACTGGTCGGCGGGTACTGTCGTCCCCCTCACCACCGCGCGCCCGTGGCTCGCGGGCGCGCGCCCACGGCGCGGCGGTGTCTCTTCGTTCGGCCTCAGCGGCACCAACGCGCACTTGCTCGTCGAGGAAGCTCCCGAGGACATGAACGGGACCGTCGTCCCGGCGGACACCAGGCAGGCCGATCCGCCACTGGTGCCGTGGCTGCTCTCGGGACGCTCGGCCCAAGCTCTACGAGCCCAGGCTGTCGCGCTGCTCGGCTGGACCGATTCCCGGCCGGACACCGAGCCTGGTCCGATCGCAAGAGCACTGGTCCGCACCCGCAGCCAGTTCGAGCACCGTGCCGTACTGCTAGGCGCCGATATCGGCGATCTGCGAACCTCGCTCGCGGCACTGGCCGCAGGCGAGGAGAGCCCAAATCTGGTGCAGGCCAAGGTGGCCGAACCCGGACGGCTCGCGTACGTGTTCTCCGGGCAGGGTAGCCAGCGCCCGGAGATGGGCAAGGAGTTGTACGCAACTTTTCCTGCGTTCGCGACTGCCTTCGACGCCGTGTGCGCCGAACTGGACCGGCACCTTGCCCGGCCGCTGCGGCAGGTGATCTTCGCCATGGCCGGAACACCCGAAGCCGCGCTGTTGGACAGCACCGAGTTCGCGCAGCCTGGCCTGTTCGCGGTCGAGGTGGCGTTGTTCGCGCTGCTGCACTCGTGGGGGATAAGGCCCGACCGGCTGATGGGGCACTCCGTCGGTGAACTCGCCGCCGCTCACGTCGCGGGTGTGCTGTCCCTGCCCGACGCGTGCGCCGTCGTCGCCGCGCGGGGCCGGCTCATGCAGGCGCTACCGTCCGGCGGTGCCATGGTCGCACTCCAGGCCACGGAGGACGAGGTCCTTCCCCTGCTGCGAGGCCGACAGGACCGGGTCGGCATCGCCGCCGTCAACGGGCCCCGCTCGGTGGTCGTTTCTGGTGACGAGGATGTCGTGACCGAACTGACCGCGCATTGGCGCGGCCTGGGGCGGCGCGCCAAGCCGCTCAATGTCAGCCACGCCTTCCACTCCCCGCGCATGGACGACATGCTCGACGACTTCCTTGCCGTCACCGCATCGGTGAGCTACGGCGAGCCGTCGATCCCGATCGTCTCCGACGTCACCGGCGATTTTGCCGCGGCTGCGGACCTGGCCAATCCCCGATACTGGGTGGAGCACGTGCGCAGGGCTGTCCGGTTCCACGACGGAATCCGGGCACTCGAGGACGACGGTGTCACCACCTTCCTCGAGTTGGGTCCCTCCGGAGTCCTGGCCGGGGTGGCTGCGGACTGCCTGACAGGCCGCCGCGCGCTGTGCGCCGTGACGCTGAGCCGCGAACGGTCCGAGGTGCAGTCCCTGCTGACCGCCCTGGCACAACTGCACTGTTGCGGCCTCATCGTGGACTGGAACACGTTGTTGCCCGGCCGCGGTTCCGCTCTCGACCTGCCGACCTACGCTTTCCAGCGGGTGCGCCACTGGCTTGACGTGCCGTCGCGCGCGGACGCCGCCCATGACGCCACCTTCTGGTCGCTGGTGACCGGCCGCGACACCACCGCCGTCGCCGCCGAACTCGGCATCGGCGTGGACGCGGACTTGACTGCTGTACTGCCCGCACTGACCCGCTGGCGCGAACGAGCGGAACTGCGGAGCGCAGCCGTTGGCTGGCGGTACAAGGTCGTCTGGCGGCCTGTGCCGGTCGCCGCCGATCGGACCCTCGCGGGTACCTGGCTGCTGGTCGGCGCCGACCACGGACTCGGGGCTGTACTGGCCGGCCTCGGGGCCGATGTGGTCAATGTAGCGGTGACTACGGCCCCCGGCCGGGCCGCCTTCGCGCGGCTGCTAGCCGAGGCGCCCGAGCCGGACTGTGTGGTCTCCACACTCGGCCTCGACCAGGCGATCGAGGGCGTCGGCGACTCCCGGGCGTTGGACGCCACTCTCGCCCTGGTGCAGGCCCTGGGGGACGCCCGGGTCGCCGCTCCACTGTGGTGCCTGACCCGGGGTGCGGTCGCCGTCGCCGACGGCGAATCACCCACCTCCGATGGCGCTGCCCTGTGGGGTCTCGGCCGGGTTGCTGCACTGGAACACCCCGACCGCTGGGGCGGTCTCCTGGACCTTCCCCCCGCCACGGCCGGCGACATTGCTGTGCTGCTGGCCACCGCGCTGACCGGGACCGAGGACCAGCTCGCCCTGCGACCGGGCACGCTTCTGGCACGCCGAATCGTGCGTGCGCCCACCACGGCAGGAGCGGAAGCGGAACTGACCGGCACCGTGCTGGTCACCGGCGGAACCGGTGGCCTCGGTGCCCAGGTCGCAAGGTCGCTGGCCGCCCGCGGGGCCACGCACTTGCTTCTCGTCGGCCGACAGGGTCCGAATGCCCCGGGAGCGGCGCGGCTGCGCCGAGAACTGGAGGAGCTGGGCGCCGTCGTGACCATCACCGCATGCGATGTGTCGGACCGTGCGTCCCTCACCCGCGTGCTGGCTGATGTCGAGGACGATCAGCCGCTCAGCGCGGTCATCCACGCCGCCGGCATCCTCGATGACGGTGTCCTCGACGCGCAGACACCGGAGCGCTTCGCCCGGGTGCTTGCCGCGAAGTCCCGGGCAGCGGAGCACCTGCATGAGCTGACGCAGGAGCACGCGCTGCGCGCCTTCGTCATGTTCTCCTCGCTGGCCGGTGTCCTCGGCAACGGCGGACAAGGCAACTACGCCGCGGCCAATGCCCAATTGGATGCGTTGGCCGAGCGCCGGCACGCGGAGGGCTTGCCCGCGACCGCGGTGGCCTGGGGCCCCTGGGCCGAGGGCGGCATGGCCCAGAACGTCGGAGCCGCTCGGCTGTGGCAGGGCGGTCTGAATCCGATGCCGCCCGAGCAGGCCCTCGAGGCGCTGTGGCAGGCCGTCGGCGACGACGCACCCACCGTATTGATCGCCGACGTGGACTGGGACACCTTCGCTGCGAAGGTCGCCGGGGGGCATCCGAATCCGCAGCTCGCCGAGGTGGCGGGGGCCGTCGTCGACATCACACCGGCCGGCGAGGCATCGCTTGCCCGTGACCTGGTCGGTCTCGAGCCGGCCGAACAGCATGGCCTGCTGCTGGAGTTGGTGCACAAGCACATTGCTGTCACCCTCGGGCACGGCGTGGGCTGGCGCCTCGACTCCAGCCGGCCCTTCCAGGCACTCGGGTTCGACTCGTTGACCGCGGTGGAACTGCGTAATCGCCTGGATCTCGTCACTGGAATCAGATTGCCCAGCACCCTGGTTTTCGATCACCCAACCCCGGACGTCCTGGCGGAATTCCTGCGATCCCGACTGCTCGACGAGATCGTCACCGGTCCGGAATCGGCACTCGCCGAGATCGACCGGTTCGAGACAGTGCTCCGTGCGGCCACGTTCGACCACGTTGGCCGCGGTGCCGTCCAAGCGCGGCTGCGTGAACTGGTCAGGACCTACTCCGTCGAAGCGGACGCCGACCAGGCCGTCCCGCTCACGGAGGCGTCGGCCAGTGAGGTCATCGACTTCATCAACGGCCAGCTCGGCCTCCAGCTGGAACCGGGTTCCGGTACGGAAGGCACCTGAGGTGGGACGGACCGCCGCGCCACCATGTCCTTCGCCGCAAGCCAACCGGCAGCTCCGCCCGTGAAAGGTACCCACGCGTGTCCACAGAAGAGAACGTGTCCACAGAGGACAGGCTCCGGCACTTCCTCAAGCAGTTGACCCTCGACCTGCGTCAGACGAAGCAGCGCCTCAGTGATTACGAGGCCAGGGACATAGAGCCACTCGCGATCGTCGGTATGAGCTGCCGGCTGCCCGGCGGGGTGCTCACCCCGGACGACCTGTGGCAGTTGGTCTCCATCGGCACGGACGCGGTTGCCGGATTTCCCGCCGACCGCGGCTGGGACGTCGAGGGGATCTACGATCCGAGCGGCGAGCGGCCCGGCACCACCCGCACCCGTGAGGGCGGCTTCCTCTACGGTGCGGCCGAGTTCGACGCCGAATTCTTCGGGATCTCACCGCGTGAGGCTTTGGGCATGGACCCACAGCAGCGGCTGCTGTTGGAGACGGCATGGGAAGCACTCGAATACGCTGGGATCGACCCGGCCGGCCTGCGCTCGAGCCGTACCTCGGTGTATGTCGGCGCCGCGACCCAGGGCTACGGCTTCGACGTCCAAGGCGGCGGGATCGGGGTGGAGGGCTATGGCATCACCGGTGTCTCCACCTCCCTGTTGTCCGGCCGTATCGCCTATGCCCTCGGTCTGGAAGGGGCCGCGGTGACCATCGACACAGCATGCTCGTCGTCTCTGGTCGCCTTGCATCTGGCCGGTCAGTCCCTGCGTCGGGGCGAGTCGGATCTCGCCCTGGTCGGCGGTGCCGCGGTGATGGCCAAGCCGAGCGTGTTCGTCGAGTTCAGCCGCCAGGGGGGGCTGGCGCCAGACGGTCGGTGCAAGTCGTTCGCCGACGGTGCCGATGGCACGGGCTGGGCCGAGGGCGTCGGTTTCCTCGTGGTGGAACGGCTCTCCGACGCGCGTAGGCTCGGACACGAGGTGCTGGCTCGGCTCCGTGGCTCGGCCGTCAACCAGGACGGTGCGTCGAACGGCCTGACTGCGCCGAACGGAACCGCGCAGCAGCGGGTCATCCTAGACGCGTTGATCAGTGGTGGACTGAGGCCGGGCGACGTCGACATGGTGGAGGGGCATGGCACCGGCACCAAGCTGGGCGACCCTGTCGAGGCGGGGGCGCTGCTCGCCACCTACGGCCAAGAGCGGGACCAGGACGACCCGTTGTGGCTGGGTTCCCTGAAGTCGAACATCGGTCACACCCAGGCGGCCGCGGGTGTGGCAGGGGTGATCAAGACGATCGAGGCGATGCGGCACAACAGAATGCCCCAGACCCTCCATGCGAACACGCCAACCTCCAGCGTCGACTGGAGCACCGGAGCGGTCGAACTGCTCACGGAGCCCCGAGACTGGCCGCACCGGGACCGTCCGCGCCGCGCGGCGGTGTCGGCGTTCGGTATCAGCGGGACCAACGCACACATCATTCTCGAACAGGCCGAGCCGGAATCCGTACCGGTGCCGGAGCCCGACGACCGCTCCGATGCCACCCATGCATTCATCCCGTTGGTGCTCTCGGGCAAGACGGCGGATGCCGCGCGCGGTCAGGCGGCGGCTCTGCGGACGTACCTGTCGGCACATCCCGACATCGCGCTGGCCGACGTCGCCCGATCACTGGTAACCGGGCGGACTCTGTTCGAGCACCGTGTGGTGGTGGTGGGAAAGGACGGCCAGGAGGTTGCAAAGGCCCTGTCGGCCGTGCACCCGATCCGTTCGGGACCCGGCCGGCTTGGCGCCGTTTTCTCCGGTCAGGGCGCCCAGCGCACGGGTATGGGGCGGGAACTCGCGGAGCGCTTCCCGGTTTTCGCACAGGCGCTGGAGGAGACCTTTGCCCTGACCGACCCGCTGCTCGGCCGGTCGCTCAAAGAGGTGATGTGGTCATCGTCCGCGGAGTTGCTCGAGCGCACGGAGTTCGCTCAGCCCGCGCTGTTCGCCTTCGAAGTCGCGATGGCCCGGCTCTGGATGTCGTGGGGCGTCCGCTTCTCCGCTATTTCGGGGCACTCTGTCGGAGAGATCGCGGCAGCAGTGGTCGCCGGTATCCTGTCCCTCCAGGACGCCGCACGTCTGGTGGTGGCGCGGGGTCAGCTGATGCAGTCATTGTCGGCAGGCGGAGCGATGGTCGCCATCGCCGCAAGCGAGGCCGAGGTGGCGGTCATGGTCGAGGGCGCGCCCGACGTGGCCATCGCGGCGGTGAACGGCCCCGGCGCGGTCGTGGTGTCCGGCGCCGAGGCCGAGGTGCTGCGGGTCGGGGAGTACTGGCGGGAGCAGGGGCGGCGCACGACCCGGCTTCAGGTGAGCCACGCATTCCATTCGCCCCTGATGGAGCCAATGCTGGAGGAGTTCACCGCCGTCGTCGCCGGGTTGACGTTCACCGAAGCGGCGATCGCGGTGAGCCCGGCCGCCGAGACCGATCAGCCGTTTGCCACCCCGGGGTACTGGGTAGAACACGCTCGGCGCGCGGTGCGCTTCGCCGACGCGGTCGAGCGGATGACCGGCACGGACGTTCTGGTCGAGATCGGCCCCGACGCCGCACTGGTGCCCATGCTGGGGGGCGAACGTCCTGCCATCGCCGCCTCGCGGCGGAACAAGTCCGAGGTGCGGACCGTGCTGGAAGGGCTCGGCACGGCACACGCCCACGGTGTGGAGGTCGACTGGCCGGCGTTGCTGAGCGAGGGGAAGCACGTGGCGCTGCCCACGTATGCCTTCCAGCATCAGTCGTACTGGCTGGCCGTCAAGGAGGCTGGCTCTGCCGCTGCATCCAGCGACGACTCCCGGTTCTGGACTGCGGTGGAGCAGCAAGACCTGCACGCGCTGACGGACACGCTCGGTGCCCCGGCCGAGCTCGGTCCAGCACTGCCCGCGCTCGCTCGTTGGTACAGCGAGGACCGCCACCGGCGCACCCTCGATTCGTGGCGCTACCGCGTTGTCTGGCGTCCGGCGGCCGAACCCGTCCTCGCTGCCCAGGTCTCCGGCTCCTGGCTGGTGGTGCTGCCCGTTGAAGGCGGCGCGAAGGTCGCGGCGCGGCTTCGCGCGCTGACCAGAAAGCTCGCCGATGTCGTAACGGTAGAGATCGGCAGTGACAGGGGAGAGGCCGCAGCGGCCCTTCGCGAAGCGGGCAACGGCCTCGCGCTGCTGTCCGGCGTCATCAGCCTGATCGACCAGCCAGAAGCACTGCTCGTACTGGTACAGGCATTGGGAGACGCCGCCATCGGTGCCCGCCTGTGGTGCCTCACCCAGGAAGCGGTCGCGACCGGAGACGGCGAGGCCCCCCGAGACGCCCACGCCGCCGCGAGCTGGGGCTTGGGGCGCGTCGTCAGCCTTGAGCACCCCGACCGCTGGGGCGGGCTGATCGATCTTCCCGCGAAGATTGACGACCGGGTGAGCGGCTGGCTGGCGGGAATCCTGGCCGGCGACGGGCATGAGGACCAACTCGCCGTCCGCTCAGGGGGCGTGTGGCGGCGGCGCATCGAACCCGCGCCCGCCGGCCCCGCCTTGCGCGCCTGGGAACCGACCGGGACCGTGCTCATCACGGGCGGCACCGGATCGATCGGTGCGTCGGTGGCCCGCTGGCTGGCCGCCGAGAGTGACTGTTCCATTGTGCTGCTGTCCCGACGTGGCCCTGAGGCGCCCGGCGCCGGTGAACTGGCTCGCGAGTTGGAGAACTCGGGCGCGAAGGTCCGTGTAGTCGCCGCCGATGTGGCCGACCGTGACCAGATGTCCGAACTGATTACCGTACTCGCCGAGGAGGGCGAACCGGTGCGAGCGGTGTTCCACGCTGCCGGGATCGGGCAGAGCACCGCGCTGGCCGAGATGACTGCCAGGGAGTTCCGCACCGTCATCTCCGCCAAGATCGACGGCGCCCAGATGCTCGACGACCTGCTGGCCGACACCGCGCTCGACGCGTTCGTGCTGTTCTCCTCCATCTCCGGTGTCTGGGGCAGCAGCCGTTACGCCGCATACGCCGCCGGCAACGCCTATCTTGACGCGCTCGCCGAGCAGCGCCGGGCACGGGGACGATCCGCCACCGCGATCGCCTGGGGCGTGTGGGAAGACTCCGGGATGGTTTCGCCCAGTGGCGAGCTACAACTGCGCCGTCGCGGTCTGGTCCCGATGCCGATGGCCGACGGCATCACCATGTTGCGGCAGGTCCTCGACCGCGAAGAGACCGTACTCAGCATCGTGGACGTCGAGTGGGAGCCCTTCGTCGCCGGGTACACCGCCGCCAGGCAGCGCCCGCTCATCGAGGACCTGCCCCAGGTCAAGGCCGTGCGTACGAAGGGAGCTGCCGCTCCCGTCACCCGGCAGACGGACATCCGCCAGACGCTCGCCGGGCTGCCCCCGGCCGACCGGGCGTCAGCGCTCGAGGATCTGGTGCGCGTAACGGTCGCCGATGTGTTCGGCCACACGGACACAGCTGCCGTCGCGGGCGAGCAGCCCTTCGTCGAGCTGGGCATCGACTCCCTTTCCGCGGTGGAGATTCGCAACCGACTGCGTCTCGCGACCGGACTCGTGCTCCCGGCGATGCTTGTGTACGACCACCCGACCGTCGTTGACGTTCGTGCGTTCTTGGAGAAGGCGCTCGTCGACGGCGGATCCGACCGGGCCCCGGCCGTCGCCGCCGAGACGGCGTCGGGCGAGGACTTCGCCGCGATCTACCGGGGAGTCGCACTGCGCGGCAACATGACGGAGGTAGAGGCGCTGCTGTCCGGTGCAGCCAGCCTTCGCACTCGGTTCACCGACGCCCGTGACGTCGACTCCGGATTCGTCCGCCTCGCGACCGGAGACGAGGGGCCAGCTCTCATCTGCTTCCCGCCGTTCGCGCCCGTCGAGCAATCCCTCCAGTTCGCCCGGCTGGCCGTGCACTTCCGCGGGCGCCGGGACCTGTCCATGGTCAGGGTGCCGGGCTTTCAGCCGGACACGCCGCTCGCCGACAGTGTCGCGACGCTGGTGGCTGTACTGGCTGAGGCGACGCTGCGCTGCGCGGGGGAAAAGGCCTTCGCGCTGCTGGGGTACTCCTCCAGCGGATGGCTAGCGCAGGCAGTGGCCACGAGCCTTGAAGCGTCCGGAAGCGGTCCGACCGGGGTCGTGCTGCTGGACACCTATCTGCCCGACAGCATGCCGCTGAGCCTGCGCCGGGCAATGACCTACGAGGTCAACGAACGGCGAGCTCGGTTTACCACGATGAACTTCGCAACGCTGACCGCGCTCGGCGCCTATCGTCAGCTGTTCCGTAGCTGGACGCCTCAGGCAGTCGCCGCACCCACGCTGTTCGTCACCCCCGAGGACTGCATTCCTGGAGACCCGGCTGCTCCGCCGATCACCGAGGACTGGCGCGCGTACTGGCCGCTGCACCACACCGCCATTCGTATTCCGGGCGACCACTGCACCATCGTCGCGGAACACGCCGACAAAGCGGCGGTCGTCATAAACGACTGGCTCGCGGGGGCGCCGGACACCGGCCTCGTCGCCGGCCACTGAGGAATTCTTCCAACCCCCGAGATGAGTTGATGATGGTCGCTGAGCAGGAACTTCTCGGCTATCTCAAGCGTGTGACCGCTGAGCTGCACGAGACGCGGAAACGACTGGAGAAAGCAGAGGCCGTGACCGACGAGCCCATCGCCATTGTGGCTATGGGCTGCCGATTCCCCGGAGCAGTGACCTCGCCCGAGGACCTATGGCGTCTGGTGACCGGTGGACACGACGCAGTGTCAGCGTTCCCCACCGATCGCGGCTGGGACATCGAGAACATTTACGATCCGGAAGGGATTCGGTCGGGCACCAGCTCCGTCGGCGCAGGTGGATTCCTTGATGACGTAACTGGATTTGACGCTGAATTCTTCGGAATCTCACCGCGTGAGGCGCTGGCGATGGACCCCGAGCAGCGGCTGCTGTTGGAGGTTTCCTGGGAGGTGCTGGAGCGGCTGGGCGTTGTTCCGGAGTCGCTCGAGGGCAGCAGGACCGGCGTGTTCATCGGCGCGGGCGGAATACAGGACTACCTCGGTCTGGCCGGATCGACCGGGGAAACCGGCGGCTATCTGGCCACCGGCAACGGGCCGTCCGTCGCCTCCGGCCGGATCTCCTACACCATGGGGTGGGAAGGACCTGCCCTCACGGTGGACACCGCGTGCTCCTCCTCGCTCGTCGCCCTGCACCTGGCCTGTCAGGCATTGCTCCACGACGAGTGCTCGCTCGCACTCGCCGGTGGCGTCACCGTGATGTCCAGCCCTGTGCTGTTCGCCGAGTTCAGCAAACAACGGGGGCTGGCCCCTGACGGGCGGTGCAAGCCGTTCTCCGCGGCCGCGGACGGGACGGGCTGGGCCGAGGGCGTCAGCCTGGTCGCTCTCGAACGGCTGTCGGATGCCCAGCGCCATGGCCATGAGGTGCTCGCATTTATAAGGGGTTCAGCGGTCAACCAGGACGGTGCCTCCAATGGACTCACCGCACCGAGCGGACCGGCCCAGCAGAAGGTGATTCGACAGGCGCTTGCCAATGCCGGCCTGTCGCAGACTCAGGTGGACGTTGTCGAGGCGCACGGTACCGGGACCGAGTTGGGTGACCCCGTCGAAGCCCAGGCGCTGCTGGCCACCTACGGACAGGGCCGGCCGGAAGGCAGGCCGCTGTGGCTCGGGTCGCTCAAGTCCAACATCGGGCACACCCAGGCTGCGGCCGGTGTTGGCGGTGTCATCAAGATGGTCTTGGCCATGCGGCACGGCCTGCTGCCGAAGACGCTGCACCTCGACGAACCCACTCCACATGTCGACTGGTCTGCCGGGGCGGTGTCGCTGCTGGGCGAGGCACGCGCCTGGCCGCCGAGCGACCAGCCGCGGCGTGCCGGGGTGTCGTCCTTCGGGGTCAGCGGAACGAATGCGCACGTAATCCTCGAGGAGGCCCCCAGGTCCGCGGTCGAGGCCGCCGACGAGCATCCGTCCGCGGTGCTGCCGTGGGTGTTGTCGGCCAGGACCATCGGCGCCCTGCGGGCCCAGGCTGGGCGGCTGGCGTCGTTCGTGCGGGCGCCCGGGCAGTGCGCCCTGTCCACGCGGGACATCGGCTCTTCCCTGGTCGCCACCAGGACATCGTTCAGCCACCGGGCCGTCGTGATCGGAACCGACCGCGACGAACTGGTCCTGGGACTGGACGAGCTGTCCCGTCTTCCGGACGAATCAGGCCCCCGCACCGCGGCAGCGGTGTCCGGGATCGCCGACGCCGGCCGCAGCACGGTGTTCGTCTTTCCCGGCCAGGGAGCTCAGTGGGCCGCGATGGCGCGGTCGTTGCTCGCCTCGTCACCCGTGTTCACCACGCGGCTGACGCAGTGTGCGGCCGTGCTCGACGAGATGACCGGCTGGTCGCTTCTCGATGTGCTGACGCAAGCGAAGCAGGCGCCATCTCTTGAACGTGTCGACGTGGTCCAGCCGGCCCTGTTCGCTGTAGGTGTCGCGCTGGCCGAGTTGTGGCGCTCATGCGGGGTGCAGCCCAATGCGGTCATCGGGCACTCCCAGGGGGAGATCGCCGCGGCATGCGTGGCGGGGATACTGTCCCTCGAGGATGCGGCGCGGGTCGTGGTGAGCCGGTCCAAGGCTTTGCGCGTGCTCTCCGGCACCGGCGGCATGCTGACTGTCATGGCGCCGGCCGACACCGTCGATCAATGGCTCGACCACGAAGGCACCGGACTCTCGGTAGCGGCGATCAACGCGCCGGGATGGACAGTGGTTTCCGGGGAAATCACTGCGCTGCGTCGCTTCGCAGCGGAACGTGAGGCCGCCGGGTTTCGGGTGCAGTGGATCGCAGTGGACTACGGATCGCACTCGCCGCAGGTCGAACCTGTCGAGGCCGTACTGGCCGCGTCCCTTGCCGGCATCCGGCCCCGGCGGGGCGTGACACCGATGTTCTCGACTGTCGACAGCACCTGGGCCGAGGGGGCCCGGCTCGACGCCCGCTACTGGTACCGCAATCTGCGGCAGACGGTGCTGTTCGCGTCCGCAGTCCGTGAGCTGGCCGAAGCGGGCCACGACACCTTCATCGAGGTCAGCCCACATCCCGTGATGACGACGGTCATCGACGAAACGCTGCGGGAAGACGTGGTCTCAGGGCCGGTCGTGGTCACCGGCACCCTCAGGCGAGACCAGGGCGAGTGGGCCAGGTTCCTGCGCTCGCTCGCCGAGGTCTGGGTGAGGGGTGCACACGTCGACTGGTCCACCGCCCTGGCCGACGCCGGTATCCGCCGCGTGCAACTGCCCACGTATCCGTTCCAGCACCGACGCTACTGGCCCGAGGCAGCCTCCGGCACAGGTGATGTGACCACCGCCGGGCTCACCACAGTGGACCACCGCCTGCTCGGTGCCCTGGTCACGTCGACCGAAGGCGGCGGTCTGCAGTGCAGCGGCCGCCTGTCGGTCCGTACGCATCCCTGGCTCGCCGAGCACGTCGTGGGCACCTCGATGCTGCTGCCCGGAGCAGCCTTCGTCGAACTCGCCCTGCACGCCGGCGGTCTGGCCGACTGCCCCTGCATCGGCCGGCTGACGCTGGAGAGCCCGATGGTCTTCTCCGGCCAAGCCGCGCGCCAGATACGTGTCGAGGTCGGTGACGCCAACACGACCGGGAGCCGCGAGCTGTCCATCCGTTCCCGGCCGGAGGACGAGCCGGGCCCAGAGTGGACGTTGCACGCCCGGGGAACGGTCGTTTCCGCCGTGGCCACCCCGCTGGTGGACTTCACGCAGTGGCCGCCTTCGGGAGCCACGCCGGTCGACGTCGCCGACCTCTACCCGGCGTTATCGCGGATCGGGCTGGAGTACGGTCCGCTCTTCCGTGGTCTGCGCGCCGCCTGGTCGGACGGAGAGGACGTCTACGCGGAGGTGGCGATGCCGGCCGAAACCGGCGTCGAGGGCTTTGGACTGCACCCGGCGCTCTTCGACGGGGCCCTGCACACGATTTCCCTGAAGCCGCCGGCCCCGGGGCACCTTGCCGCTCCCGAGGTGTTGCTGCCCTTCCACTGGGAGGGAGTCGCGCTGCACGCGGTCGGTGCCGCCGTCCTGCGGGTGAGGCTCACCGGAACGGCTACCACGTCCTACTCGCTGTACATGGCGGATCCGGTTGGCGATCCGGTGCTGACGGTGGAGTCACTGACCGTGCGTCCGCTGCCCACCGGTGAGCTGTCGGAGGCGGCCCCGGCTCACCGCGAAGCGCTGTTCCGTCTGGAGTGGGTCCCGATGTCGGCCGGTCTCACCGCCGGGACGGATTCCGTGGAATTCCTCGGTGGCGGACCAGCTGGCGCTTGGGCAGGTCGGGCGAAGGTCCATCCGGATCTGGCATCGTTGCTGGACACCCTGGACGCCGGACACCGAGCCCCCGACCATGTCGTCGCGCCGGTAGAGAGTGGGCCGGGTGCCGTCCGCGGTGTGCTGGCTCTGGTGCAGTCGTGGCTCTCCGAGGACCGGCTAGCCGGATCTCGCCTGGTGCTGCTCACCAACGGGGCCGTCCAGGTCGCCATCGGACAGCGCGCCGTCGACCCCACGCAGGCGGCCGTGTGGGGCCTGGTCCGGTCCGCGCATTCGGAGCACCCCGGCCGGTTCTCGCTCATCGATGTCGATGACCGGCCCGGAGACGGGAGTGCGCTCACTACGGCCCTCGTGGGCGATGAGTCCCAGTACGCCATCCGTGAAGGCGTCGTACACACCGCGCGTCTGGTCCGACCGCACGCTCACGACGCGATCGTTGCCCCGCCCGGGGCGGCCACCTGGCGTCTGGAGGCGCGTGAGCCGGGCACGCTGGAGAATCTGACGCTCATTGATGCCCCCGAGGCGCTGTCCCCGTTGGCGCCGGGACAGGTCAGGGTGGCCGTGCGAGCCGCCGGGTTGAACTTCCGCGACGTCATGATCGCACTCGACATGTACCCCGGGGGCGGGAGCATCGGCAGCGAGGGCGCCGGCGTGGTCGTGGAGGTCGCCGCCGACGTCACCCGGTTCGTGCCGGGCGACCGCGTGTTCGGCATGCTGCCGCATGCCTTCGGCACCGTCGCCATCTGCGATCACCGCACCCTCGCCCCGATTCCCTCGGACTGGGGCTTTGTCCAGGCCGCTGCGGTGCCGATAGCGTTCCTGACTGCCTATTACGCCCTCGTCGATCTGGCGGATGTCCAGGCCGGGGAAGCCGTACTGGTGCACGCGGCGGCCGGCGGGGTGGGCATGGCGGCCGTCCAACTCGCCCGCCACCTCGGCGGCCGGGTGTATGGGACGGCGAGCCCGAGCAAGTGGGACACACTCCGGGCCGCCGGCCTCGGCGGCGACCAGATTGCGTCCTCACGGACGACTGAGTTCACCTCGGCGTTTCACCGTGCCACCGGCGGCCGGGGTGTGGACGTCGTCGTCAACTCGCTCGCCGGCGCATTCGTCGACGCCTCGGCGGAGCTGTGCGGGGAGGGCGCCAGGTTCGTGGAGATGGGCAAAACCGACGTCCGCTCCGCGAATGCCTTCGGCGGACGCGGGATCTCCTACCGTGCCTTCGACCTGATCGAGGCCGGACCAGACCGTATCCAGCAGATGCTGACCGACATCCTCGATCTGTTCGCCAGGCGGGCACTGACGCCCCTGCCTGTGGCCGTGTGGGACGTCCGCCAGGCTCCGGAGGCCTTCCGTCACCTCTCCCAGGCCCGCCACGTCGGCAAGCTGGTGCTCAGCATCCCGGCTCCGCTGAACCCCGAGGGCACCGTACTGGTCACCGGAGGCACCGGCACCCTCGGCGGGCTGGTCGCGCGTCACCTTGTGGCCGAACACGGCGCACGGCATGTGCTACTGGCCAGCCGCAGCGGAGCCTCGAACGAGCGCGTCGAAGAATTGCGCCAGGACTATGCCCAGTTCGGGGCCGACGTCACCGTCACGTCGTGCGATGTCGGTGATCCCGCCGACGTCCGAGACCTTCTCGCCTCCGTTCCGGCCCGGCATCCACTGACCGCGATTGTCCATGCGGCCGGCGTTCTGGACGACGGCGTGGTGGAGACACTGACCCCCGAGCAGATCGACCGTGTACTGCGGCCGAAGGCCGACGCCGCGTGGGTGCTGCACGAAGCGACCCGGGGCGCCGACCTCTGCGCGTTCGTCACCTTTTCCTCGGCGGCCAGCGTGATGGGGACGCCGGGGCAAGGCAACTACGCCGCGGCCAACGCCTTCCTCGACGGGCTAGCCCAGCACCGACGCGCCCACGGCCTGCCGGGACTGTCGCTCGCGTGGGGTCTGTGGGAGGACGCCAGCGGCATGACCGGACACCTGGGTGAAGCCGATCTGAGGCGACTGGCACGCAACGGTGTGCTGCCGCTGCCCACAGCGCTGGGGCTCGAGCTGTTCGACGCCGCGCTGGCCGCCGACCACCACGGTGTGCTCGTGCCGGTCCGGCTGGATATCACCGCCCTGGGTACCCTCGCCGCCGCACGCGAACTTCCCCCGCTGCTGCACAAGCTCGCCGGCGTGGCCGTCCGCCACGCTGTGGCCGGCGTCGGTGCAATGGACTGGGCGGGGAGTACTCACCGGCTCGTCGGCCGGCTTGCCGGCCTATCGAAGGCCAAGCGCAGCAAGACCCTGCTGGACATCGTCCGCCAAGAGGTTGCCACCGTCCTCGGGCACGCGACCGACGAGGCGATCGAGGGGAACCAGGTGTTCAGGGATCTCGGGTTTGACTCCCTGACCGCAGTCGAGTTGCGCAACAGGCTCAACGCTGCCACGGGCCTGCAACTGCCCGCCTCGCTCGTGTTCGACTATCCGAGTCCCCGGGCGCTCGCCGACCGGATCGACATAGACCTGGCGCTGGACCCGAAGACCAACGCGGACGGGCTGGATCAGGCTATCGACCAGCTGGAGGCCCAGCTCGCCGCGAGCCCCGACGACGACACGGAACGCGAGCGCATCGCCGCGCGGCTGCGGTCGGTGGTGCGGCAGTGGAATGACCGTCGAAGCCCGACGGGCAAGGCCGACCCAATAGGCGAAGACCTCGAACTGGTCGATGACGATGAGATGTTCAGCCTGATCGACCGGGAGTTCGGCATGTCCTGACTGATGGCGTTTCGCTGAATCGCACCCACCGGGCCCAGACCATTTCCCCGCACCAGGAGAGCTGATCGCGTGTCCAACGAAGATAAACTCAGGGGCTACCTCAAGAAAGTCACATCCGATCTGCGTCAAACGCGCCAGCGCCTTCAGGAGGTCGAAGAGCGCGCCACGGAACCGGTCGCGATCGTGGGGATGGCTTGCCGCTTCCCCGGGAACGTCACCTCTCCGGAGGAGTTGTGGGACCTGGTGATGGGCGAGGTAGACGCCACCGGGCCGTTTCCTGCGGACCGTGGCTGGGACCTCGAAGGTCTGTACGACGCGGACCCCGACAGTACGGGCACGACCTACGTGCGTGGGGGCGGCTTCCTGCACGGGGCCGCCGATTTCGACGCCGCGTTCTTCGGGATATCGCCACGTGAGGCACTGGCGATGGACCCGCAGCAGCGCATGCTGCTGGAGACGTCATGGGAGGCTGCGGAACGGGCCGGGATCACCCCCGAATCGCTGCGCGGCACCAGGACCGGCGTGTTCGTTGGGGCGGCCTCGCTGAACTACGGATTCGGCTCGGGGACAGTGCCGGAGGAAGTCGAAGGCCACCTCGTCACTGGCACCGCCACCAGTGTCGCCTCCGGACGCATCTCCTACACGTTGGGACTCGAAGGGCCTGCGGTGACGGTCGACACGGCGTGCTCGGCCTCGCTGGTGGCGCTGCATCTGGCATGCCAGTCACTGCACGAGGACGCCTGCGACCTCGCCTTCGTGGGCGGTGCGACGGTCCTCGCGCTGCCGGACTCCATCGTCGAGTTCTCCCGGCAGCGCGGTGTCGCTCCGGATGGACGATGTAAAGCGTTTGACTCCTCGGCCGACGGATTCGGCCCCGGTGAAGGCGTTGGGATGTTGCTGGTCGAGCGGCTGTCCGAGGCACGCCGTCGGGGACACCGGGTCCTGGCCGTCGTCCGAGGCTCGGCGCTCAATCAAGACGGCGCCTCGAATGGCCTGACGGCGCCGAACGGCCCCTCCCAGCAGCGAGTCATCAAGGCGGCGCTCGCCAACGCGGGCGTTTCCGCGTCCGACGTGGACGCGGTTGAGGCGCATGGAACCGGTACACGCCTCGGCGACCCGATCGAGGCGCGAGCGCTCATCAACACCTACGGCCAGGCGCATCCCGCCGACCGTCCGCTGTGGCTGGGATCGCTCAAGTCCAATATCGGGCACGCTCAGGCCGCTGCTGGTGTCGCCGGTGTCATCAAGATGGTTCTGGCACTCCAGCACGCCGTGCTACCGCGGACGTTGCACGTCGATCACCCCACGGAAGAGGTGGACTGGTCGATGAGCGCGGTACGGCTGCTGACCGAGGCTCGGCCGTGGCCGGAATACGACCATCCGCGCCGGGCCGCGGTGTCCTCGTTCGGGATGAGTGGCACCAACGCCCACGTCATCCTGGAGCAGGCGCCGATCCCTGCCCTGGCCTCGGCCGAGGCCGAGCCCGCGCCGCCACATCGGCCGCGCGTGGTGCCGTGGGTGCTGTCGGGTAAGAGCCCGCAGGCGCTGCGAGCACAGGTGGAGCGGCTGCGCGCCGCAGTCCTGGCACAGCCGGAACTCGCACCGGCCGACGTCGGGTGGTCACTGGCCGTCGCCCGGTCCGCGTTCGAACACCGGGCAGCCATCGTGGCCGAGGACCGTCACTCCCTCCTGCGGGGCCTTGACAGCCTGGCAGGCGCCGACACCCTGCCACTCGGCGTGCACCGGGCGCAGGCGAGTGGCGGATCCGTGGTGATGGTATTCCCTGGCCAGGGCTCGCAGTGGGCGGGGATGGCGGACGAGTTGCTCGGCACCCATGGGGTGTTCGCGGCGACGATGGCCAAGTGCGCTGAGGCGCTGGCACCCCACGTGGACTGGTCACTGTTGGACGTGGTGCGTGACGCTGAGGCCCTGGAGCGGGTCGAGGTCGTCCAGCCCGCACTGTTCGCGGTCATGGTTTCCCTGGCCCGCCTCTGGGAGTCGTGGGGCGTGCGGGCCTCCGCAGTGGTGGGGCATTCGCAGGGGGAGATCGCGGCGGCCCACATCGCGGGTGCCCTGTCTCTGAAGGACGCGGCGCGGGTGGTCGCGGTCCGTTCGCGGCTGCTCGCGGGTCTCACGGGTAAGGGCCGGGTCCTGTCCGTCGGTTCGTCGGCCGAGGCCGTCACCGAACGCATGGCGCCGTGGTCGGACCGGCTGGCGCTGGCCGCCGTCAATAGTCCCTCGTCGGTCGTCGTGTCCGGCGAGACCACCGCGTTGAAGGAGCTCGCCCGCACTTGCAAGCGCGACGGTGTCTGGGCCTGGTGGGTCGATGTGGACTTCGCTTCCCACTCGTCCGCGGTGGAACCGGTTCGCGAGCCGTTGCTGACGGAGCTGGCGGACATCAGCGGCCGGGACGTGGAGACCCCCCTCTACTCGACAGTGTTGGGCACTGTCGTGGATGGTTCCCGGCTGGACGCCGACTACTGGTATCGCAACCTCCGGCAGACGGTACGGCTGGAGCAGGCCGTGGGCGCCCTGGCGGCGGATGGCTTCCGGTTCTTCGTGGAGATGAGCCCGCATCCGCTGCTGGCTGTGGGCGTGCGGGAGACGCTGGAGGCGAGGGGCCACGAGGGTGTGGTGCTGGATTCGCTGCGACGCGACCATGGCGGCCTGGACAGCGTGATGATGTCGCTGGCGGAGGGCTATACCCGCGGCCTTGAAGTCGACTGGCGGGCCGTGCTGGGCGGGAGTTGCCGGCAGGTGGACCTGCCGACGTACGCGTTCCAGCGCCTGCCCTTCTGGCTGAAGCCGGGAAGGCCGGCCGCCGCCGCTTCGGCCGACGCACGGGACGCGGAGTTCTGGTCCGCGGTGGACAGCGATGACCTCGCCAGTCTGGCGAACACGCTGGGTATCGAGGACACGGATTTTACGGGGTTGAGCGAGGCACTGCCGGTCCTTGCGGACTGGCGCAGACGTCGTCGCGAACAGGATGTTCTGGACTCATGGCGCTATCGGGTGGTGTGGGAGCCCGTACGCGGGCCGGTCTCGTCGCCGGTGTCCGGCTCCTGGTTGCTGGTCGGCTCCGCTGATCGGCACGGTGACCTGGAGGCGCGGTGCGCGGAGGCGCTGACGAACGGTGGCGCTGAGGTGGTGCTAGTGCGCTGCGCCGCAGACGCGGACCGTGAGGCGATGACCAAGTCGCTCTCCGAGGTTCCCGCCGTGGCCGGGGTGGTTTCGCTACTGGGACTTGATGAGGAATCCGGCGCATTTGCCACGCTGAGCCTCGTCCAGGCCCTCGGTGACGCCGACGTGACCGCGCCGCTGTGGTGCCTGACCGCCGGCGCGGTGACTGTCGCGGACGGCGATGCGCCGACGAGCCCGGTCCAGGCCCAGGTGTGGGGGCTTGGACGTGTGGCCGGCCTGGAACATGCTGATCGCTGGGGCGGGCTCATCGATCTGCCCGAGCACTGGGACGGGGCCGTGGGCGCCAGGCTGTGCGCCGTGTTGTCCGGCGCCAGCGGTGAGGACCAAGTCGCGATCCGGACATCCGGGGCGTGGGCCCGTCGCCTGGCACCGGCGACCCAGGGACGGTCGCCCTCGGCCAGGTGGTCTCCGTGCGGCACAACGGTGGTCACCGGCGGTACGGGATCGCTGGGTGGACACGTGGCACGGTGGCTGGCGCGGACAGGCGCGGAACGTCTGGTGCTGCTCTCCCGTAGAGGCCCGGATTCGCCGGGAGCCGCGTCCCTCCGAACCGAACTGGAGGAACTGGGCGCCGAGGTGCGGGTCGAGGCCTGCGACATCACCGATCGCGACAGCCTGCGCGATCTGCTCGACGAGCTCGACCGCAGCGGGCCGCCCATCCGGTCGGTCATGCACGCCGCTGGGGTAGGCCAGACGACCATGATCGATGACATGACCCGGGACGAGTTCATCGCCGTCGTATCCGGAAAGGTCCTCGGAGCCGAGCTGCTGGACGAGTTGCTCGGTGACCGGGAGCTGGACGCGTTCGTGCTGTTCTCGTCGATTTCTGGCATCTGGGGCAGCGCCACGACCGGCGCCTACGCGGGAGCCAACGCCTACCTGGACGCCCTGGCACTGCGCCGCCGGGCTCGTGGACGCGTGGCCACGGCGGTGGCCTGGGGGGTTTGGGCCGATTCTGCGATGGTGGGCGTGGAGGCCGAGCAGCAGCTGCGTCGCCGTGGCGTGGGCCCGATGCACCACACACGCGCCATTGCCGCCCTGCAGTACGCCCTTGACTGCGACGACAAGGCCGTCGTGGTCGCCAACGTCGACTGGGAACCATTCGTCGCCACCTTCACCGGTTCCCGGTGGTCGCCGCTGATCCAGGACCTGCCCCAGGTCCTGGCCCTCGGACGGGACGAGGCCACCGAAGTCGACTCCGCCCGGGAATCGCTGGTGCGGCGGCTGGCCGCGATGGAGGAGCTGGAGCAGCGCGCGACGCTCCTCCAGCTTGTCCTGGAGGAGGCCGCGGCGGAGGTCGGGTATGCGTCGCCCGACGAGATAACGCTGGGGCGTTCATTCCGAGATCTCGGGTTCGACTCGCTCGCGTCGGTCGGCCTCCGCAAACGCCTCAACGAGAGGACGGGACTGACCGCTCCGGTCACCCTGCTGTTCGACCATCCGACTCCGGCCGACATCGTCGAGTATCTCCGCACGACGCTGGTGGAGAGCGGCGACTCCGGCACGACGACGATGCTTGCGGAGCTGGACCGTCTCGAACTCGCCCTCGGTTCGATGGAGCCGGGCGACACGGCGACGCGGTCCCGGGTCACCATGCGCCTGTCGAGAATGCTCGCCCGCTGGACCAGACAGGACACGGCCGCAGCGGACATCGCGGAGGAATCTCTGAGGACTGCGACCGATGACGAGATGTTCAGCCTCATCGGCAAGGAGTTCGGGATCTCCTGAGCACTTCCCTCGCCCACCAACTCCGCTGTGTCTCGAAACTGGAGAGAACATGACCCCACCCCCACGCACCATTGGAGTAATCGGCGCCGGCTGCATCGGCGCCACCGTCTGTGTCGACTTTGTCACGCATGGCTTCCAAGTTGTCGCGGTCGACCTCGACGAGTCGTCGCTGGAGAGCACACGCGATCTGCTACACGAGGTCAACCGCTATCTGCCTGCGGTTCGCCCGGGTCTGACCCGCCTCGCCCCGAGCGAGGCGATGGACCGCCTTGTCACCACGACCGACCTTGCCGCGCTCGCCGAGTGCGAGTTCGTGGTGGAGAACGTCAGCGAGCGATGGGAGACCAAGCGCGACCTCTATCGGCGACTCGACAGCATCCTTCCCCCAGGAGCCGGCATCGGCGTCAACACCTCCAGCATCCCGATCGGTCGGCTGGCCGCCGAGACCACCCGCCCGGACTCCGTCGTCGGTATCCATTTCATGAACCCGTCCTACCTGAAGGACTCGGTGGAGGTCATGCGGGGCGCGGACACCTCCGACAAGTGTCTCGACCACGCACGCGAACTGCTCTCCCTGCTGGGTAAGCAGTCCATCGTGGTCCCCGACTTCCCGGGCTTCGTCAGTAACCGCATCTCACACCTGTTCTTCAACGAGGCGATCCGGACAGTGGAGGACGAGGGTGTCGCCCCCGCAGTGGTCGACCAGATCTTCAAGAATTGTTTCGGACACACCATGGGGCCGCTGGAGACCGCAGACCTGATCGGTCTCGACACGGTTCTGCTGACGCTGGAGAACCTGCGCGACAGTTACCAGAACGAACGCTACGACGGCTGCGCGCTGCTGCGCGAGATGGTCGCTTCCGGTCGGCTGGGTCGCAAGTCCGGACAGGGCTTTTACCACTACCACGGTGGCACCGTCACTGTGACCACAACTGGAGAGGCACGATGACCACCCAGGTTCAGCACGAGATCGACGAGACAGTACGGGACTACCTCGCTTCACACGACCCGAGCCCCGCCCCCGAGCGAGACGAGGACCTGTTCCGGACCGGTCGCGTCAACTCTCTCTTCGCCATCCAACTGATGAAGTTCATCGAGCACAGCTTCTCGATCGAAATGGACGTTGATGACCTCGATCTGGCCAACTTCTCCAGCATCGCCAAGATCACCAGCTTCGTGCAGCGCAAGCAGGCCGCCGTATCGGATCAGGCCTGATCGAGAGGGAAGTGGCCGGCCATGGACCAATCTCTGGACTTTGCGGAACGCGAACACCACAGCCAGCTCCGCAAGCTGGTACTGGACCGCTGGGGGGACACCGCGCACACCTGGGAGAGCGGCGAAATGCTGCCCGAGGAGGTAGTGCGGTGGTGTGAAGAGCAGGATCTACTCGGGGCTCCGCTGCCTACCGCCGCGGGTGGCGGAGGCTGGAGCGCGATAGAGGCCGGACTCCTGTACGAAGCACTAGGTCGGGTCAGCATCTCGCTTGCCTCGCTGGTGAACGTGCATGGAATGATGGCACAGGCGATTGCGAAGTGGGGCACGGCCTGGCACCGTGAGCACGTGCTGCCAGCGCTCGGCGCGGGTAGCCGGGTCGGGGCGATCTGCATGACCGAACCGCACGCGGGCAGCGATCTGGAGGGGATCACCACCAGCCTGTCCGAGAAGAAGGGCACCTTGGTCGTCAATGGCACGAAGGTGTACATCACGTTTGGCCGGCGTGCCGACGACTTCCTGGTGTTCGTCGTCCGCGACGGCTTGCATGAGGCAGTCCTGGTTCGCAGGGACAATCCGGGCCTCACCATCGAACCGATGGGTGACATGCTCGGCCTGCGCGCTGCGGGACTCGCACGCATCACCTTCTCCGACTGCGAGGTGAGGCCGGAGGCAGTCGTCGGCAAACCGGGCTTCGCGCTGTCGGTGGTGGTCCCAACCGCACTGGAGCACGGTAGGCATGCCGTGGCCTGGATGGCGCTCGGCATGCTGGAGGCTTGCTTTGCCGAGTGCGCGCGGTTCGTGCGGACACGGCGGGCCTTCGATCGCACGCTCATCGAGCATGGTCAAATTCAGAGCCTCGTCGCCAGGATGGGGGCCGACCTGGAGGCCGCCCGGCACCTGTGCGTCGCCGCCTCGAGGGCGATGCAGTCGAACGACGTCTCCGCCACTCGACGGGTCCTGCTGGCGAAGTATTTCGTCTGCAGGGTCGCACAGGAGCATGCCGCTTCAGCAGTGCAGTTGCTCGGCTCCGCCGGCGTCTCCGAGCGGTCGATGAGCGCGCGGGCCTACCGGGACAGCAAGGTGCTCAGCATCATCGAGGGCACCGAGCAGATTCTCGAACGCAGCCTGGCGCCTGCTCTGGTGAACGCCGTGAAGGAGGGGCTGTCATGATCACCGAGGATCGGTCCATCCAGGCTGTTCTCGACTCGTCGGCCTTGATGGCTCTGCAGGCGATCGCACCCGGCAGGGTCGAGAGCACCCAACTCGCAGCCGCAGTACTCAGCCTGTATTACGTCACCCACGACGACAATCCCGTGGTGCGGGTCGTAAGGGAGAACGCGTCCAGCCGCACGATCGCCGTCCCGGTGGATCCGGAACAGGACTTCGCGACCCTGGTGGCAAGGGTCGAAAATGCTCCGCGCACGGACGAGAGTACGCAGTATGCTGTCCGCTTCAGCACGCGACCGGCGGGTGAATTCCGGCTGTCCCTGACAGTGGGGGGTGAAGTGGTTGCGTGCGCGTACAACGACACGCCGGGCGCCGAACTCGATGCCCGGACGCTCGTTTCGGTGTACCGCACGGTGCTGACTCAGGTCCTCGCCGAGTCCGGGCGGTCATCCCCCGTGGGGAAGCTCGAACTGCTGAGCGGTTTCGAACGAAACCGTGTGTTGGTGGAGTTCAACGAAACCGACAAGGCATTTCCGCACCAGCAGACGTTGCACGGCATCTTCCATGCACAGGCCGAGCGCACCCCTGACGCGGTCGCGGTCAGCACCGATAAGGAGTCACTGACCTACGGGGAGCTGGACGAACGCACCGATCTGCTGGCCTGCCACCTCGCCCGATGCGGAGTGGCGCCGGGTGCCATCGTGGCGGTACTTGCCGAACGCGGTCTGGATCTACCGGTGGCGCTGCTCGGCATCCTCAAGGCGGGCTGCGCGTATCTGCCGCTCGATCCAGAGGCGCCTGCCCGCAGGCTCACGGCTCTGGTGGAGCAGAGCGGCGCGGCACTGGTGCTCACGCAGGCCCACCTTGCCGTACCGCAGGAGATCGCGCCAACGGTGCTGAGCCTCGACGACCCGGACCTCTACGCGGGACCAGCTCCAGGTCCGCAGATGTATGGCAGTCCGGAGGACCTCGCGTACGTCATCTACACATCGGGGTCCACCGGGCGACCAAAGGGGGTCATGGTCGAGCACCGCTCGGTGGTGAACCGACTCAACTGGATGCAGAACCAGTACCCGCTGTCCGAAGAGGACACCCTACTGCAAAAGACTCCTGTGGTGTTCGACGTCTCGGTCTGGGAACTCTTCTGGTGGTTCTTCGCCGGGGCACGCATGCATTTGCTTGCACCCGGGATGGAACGATTCCCGCTGGCCATCGAGAAGATCGTGCTCAAGCAGCGGATCAGTGTGCTGCACTTCGTGCCCTCGATGCTCGGCATGTTCCTGGACCATCTGGCCGACCGCGATGACACAACGACTATGTCCACGCTCCGCTGGTGCTTCTCAAGCGGAGAGAGCCTACCCGCGAGTTCGGTTACCGCATTCGGCAGGCTGTTCGGCCCGCAGGGTGCGGTCCTGGTGAACTTGTACGGACCTACCGAGGCGACCGTGGATGTCACCGGCTTCTCCTGCCCGTCCTCACCCTTCACCGGACCGGTTCCCATCGGACGGCCCATCGACAACACGCGGATCTACGTGCTGAGGCACGGAGAGCCCATGCCGATTGGGGTGTTCGGTACTCTGTTCGTGGCCGGGACCGGCGTCGCCCGTGGCTACCTGAACGACCCGGAACTTACCGCGCGCAGCTTCGTGCCGGAATTCGGCGGCAAGCACGGTCGTATGTACGACACCGGCGACATCGGCCGTTGGTTACCCTCCGGCGACGTGGAGTTCCTTGGCCGCACCGACAGCCAGGTGAAGATCCGCGGCATTCGCATCGATCTCGGTGAGATCGAGAGCGTGCTGCTTGAACTGGACGGCGTGGCCGAGTGCGTCGTGGTGCTCGACTATCCAGACCCGGCTCTGCCGGTGCTGCGTGCCGCGGTGTCCGGCGCGGCGGGCGTCTCAGCGGCGGACCTTTCGACTCACGCCGCCGAACGGTTGCCGCAGTACATGCTGCCCGCGGTGCACCACCGATTTGGGAAGCTGCCCCGCACCGGCAGTGGCAAGCTCGACCGCCGAACGCTGGCCGACCCCGCCTACGCCGACGAGAACGGCACAAGGCTTTAGCTGGCTCGCATGGGTGAATTCACCCGGTCACGTGAGGTCCGACCGTGATCGAACCCCGCCTGCGGGTGCACACACATATGACAGGCAGAACAACGGAATGGACGAAAGCTATGGCTAACCTTCCGGTACTGGACGGCCTCTGGCTCAGGCGGCACCACGCGGCTCCCGGCAGCGACATCACCCTGGTCTGCTTTCCGCACGCGGGGGGATCGGCCAGCTACTTCCATCCGCTGCTCAGCCTGCGCATCCACCCAGCCTGTCGGCCGCGTGATCCCCCGAGCCGGGACCGGCCCGGGGGATCACGCGGTGGTCGGACCGGGGAATGAAAGCTGCCGGTCCGGAAACGCTACGGACGTACGGCGGTGGCGTCGTTCAAGGTCGCGAAGATCCCGACCTGGCTGGGCAGCGACGAAGCCTGCACCGCGATGGAATGCCTGCCGGGCTCCAGCTTGAACGACCTGGTATACGCGAACACCGCGAACGCGCCGTTCCTGACCGGCGATACGACATCGGGCAGCGTCCGTCCGTCAACGGAGGACGACAACACCGAAGAAGTCTCCGGATAATTGACCTGGAACGAGACGACATAGCGCGCCTCGACCTTCACGTCGACACTGTACGTCCTTTCCACGGTGTCCACCGGTCCGATGATGAGATTGGAGATGGAGGTCGGTTGATGTGCGCCGAGATTGCTGTCGGTTGCCTGAGCGGCGGTGGCAAAAGCGGGGGATACGCTCGACAGGAGCGCTGCGGCAACGACGCAGGCCACGAGCGGAGGGCGGAACGGCATGACTGATGCACCTCTTTTGGATTAGTCATTCAGCTGTCGTCAGGGATAAGCAAGACATTCTCGATCGACCTCGGACGAGAACTTTAAGGTGGACGGGATGGTCGCGTCAACAGACAGTGCGTGACAAGAATCCTGCCCGAGTGGGCAATCGCGCGGATAAAGGGGCACAATGCCGGGTGGTCATCCGATGCTTTTCGACTTTTCGAGTCATGCTTCCGGCCTCGTCCCCTGTTCGGCGGAGTCGGGCCGGCGGAGATCTGAGCTGTCGAGGCTCCTCGTTCCCCGGAGTGGGTGCCGTGCTCTGCTTCCTTCGTCGGCCTTCGAAGTGCAACCACCGGGCAACGGCGAGGACCACGGTTCCAGCACAGTGTGGCCGGAACGTCGTCCGACGTGGATCGAGAGCGGCGGCGGGCTTTCTCTGTGCGGAATCTCACCGATGGTGATCGGGCTCCGTGACACTTCTGGCGAGGTCGAGCGGAGCGGTTGCAGCCGGTCGTTGCCAACGGGTAGTCGGTGTTGTGGAGCCATTCTCGCATGAGCTCCGGCCGGAGTGCGGTCGTCGAGGCCGAGCCTAGGCGGCAGGATTCAAAGGGGAGTTGTCACCCTCTGTATGTGAGGGGTTCCGAGAAGATCGCGCGGATCCGCGGGCTCGGAAGTCGACTGATTCAGCGTAACTGTTCAAGCCATTTCGATAGTTGGTGGTAGCCAGGGGTTTCCAGTGATGGCGTCGCGGAGCGCGGTGATGATGTGCAGGCCGTTTTTGCGGGCGGTGGAGATGTGGCTGCGGACCCGCAGCCAGGCGTAGGCGCCGCGCCGGGTGCGCCAGCCGCCGGAGATCTTCAACTGTGCCTTGATCATGCGTGGGTCGCGTTCGGCTTGGTTGTTGGTGAAGGGGACGGTGAGGTCGCCGGCGAACAGCAGCACTTGGTGCCGGTGGTCGCGCAGGCGCACCAGCAGGTTCCGTGTCTTGCTTTGCTTGCGGTCTCGGTCTGGTGAGTGCAGCAGCAGGCCAAGATTGACGGTGCGGACGAACCTGGAGATCAACGGATCGACGACATGGGCGGGTATCCCGGCCAGGCTGAACCGGTCCGACGATGGCGGCATCGAAGAGTTGCCCGAGTCCGTGCCCAAGCGGCGCTTGAGCGCAGCGACTTCGGCCCGCAACGCGATGATCTCCTCTCGCGCACGCAAGAGCTCCACCGCCTGCGCTGCGACCAACGCGGCCAGCTCGTCATACGACGGACGAACACCTTCCCTCACCACAAGATCATCCCACCAGCCCGCTCACCGCACGAAAAGGGTCTGAACAGTTACAGAGTACGGATGGTGGTCTCATGACAGTGCCGTCGACGGCGATATCATCAAAGATATTCGAAGCTGGTCCGGAGAACCGAAGACATCATCGCGGGCTATCGCTGCGTTGGCGTTCGTCGCGACCGCTCTCCGCTTGCGATCCAGAAAGACGCGGCCCCGCGAGGCCTCGTCCGGACGGCTCCGGGAAGGGACCCTCCGGTGCCGGCACGTCGGGGAGCGTGCTTCCGTCGTCACGTCCACGACGAGCTCGTCGTGGACGTGAACGGCGGATTCGCACGATCGTGCGGCATCCCGGGGCGTGATTGAAGGCGTTGGTCAGTCCTTCTTGGACAAACCGGTAGACGGTGAGCCGGACCGGATCGGCGCGTGCGCGATTTTCAGCTGCGTTGTCGGCGTCTCAACTGTTATGGCCCTGGTATTGGTTACCCGTAGGTGCGTTGCGGTCGAAGGGAAAGCAGAGTCGTGCCGAAAGTGGCCTGCCGCACTCGTTCCTCCCTTTCGGTCGGTGCCGTGGACCTTTGGGGCAGGAGTTCGCGCTTCGCGGCTGAATCGCTTCTTTCGGTGGTTAAAGTCGGCACCGACGTTGGTGATCTTGGTGGCGGGAGCTCGGGCATGAGTAATCCATTGGTCGCTCCGGTGCGTGATTCGACCAAGTCGTATTCCGGGGTGCCGTTGCTCGAGGATGCCATCGGTCTGAAGACCGCGATCGAACGCGGCGATTGGGCGTCGGCGG
>JAEBEK010000033.1:0-82631 GCA_049998055.1 Amycolatopsis sp. cmx-4-37
CCGGGTCGTGAGTGAGAAACAGGGTTAGAACACTGTTTCTCACTCACGACCAGCCGCGGCAGACCCACTCGGCCGTCCGTTCTTCAGCAGACCTGCAGCGCGTGGACCTTGCGGTTCGCCAGCACGTCCCGGCCCCGCAAAGCCGCCAGCTCCAGGACCACCGACACGCTGTCGACCACGGCTCCCACGTCCTCCAGGAGCTTGCCCGTCGCCGCGACCGTGCCGCCCGTCGCCAGGACGTCGTCGACGATCGCGATGCGCTGGCCCGGCCGGACCACGCCGGCCGGGAGCTCGACGGTCGCCGTGCCGTACTCCAGCGCGTAGTCCACCCGGCCCGCCACCCGCGGGAGCTTGCCCGGCTTGCGGACCAGCACCACGCCGAGGCCGCGGGCGTACCCGACGGCCGCGGCGAGGAGGAACCCGCGGGCCTCCACGCCGGCGAGCGCCTCGACCCCCGGGTCGAGGGTGCCCGCCAGCGCGTCGGTCACCGCTTTGAACGCGCCCGCGTCCGCGAACAGCGGGCTCAGGTCGCGGAACAGCACGCCGGGCTCGGGAAAGTCCGGCACCTCGGCGATCAGGCCGAGGGCGTCGTCCAGCTGCACGTCAGCGCTTCCGCTTGCCCGCGGGCTTGCCGGAGGGGCGCTGCTTCTGGATCCGGGCGGGGACGCTGGCCGCGGCCGCGTACGCCTTCTCCTTGCGCAGCTCCGCCGCCAGGGAGTCGTCGTCCGAGGCGTCGAAGTCCGCCGCGCCGGCGGCCTTGCGCTCCTGGCCGGCCCGGCGCTGCTGGACCCGCTCGGCCTGCTGCCGGTACTTCGGGTCGCGCATCTTGAAGTCGACCAGCAGCGGCGTCGCCAGCGCGACCGACGACAGCACGCCGACCAGGGTGCCGGTGAGCTGCACCAGCGCCAGGTCCTGCAGCGTGCCCGAGCCGAGCAGGATGTACCCGACGATCAGCAGGCCCAGGATCGGCAGCAGCGCGATGAACGCCGTGTTGAACGACCGCATCAGGGTCTGGTTCAGCGCGAGGTTCGCGGCTTCGCCGTACGTTCGGCGGGTCAGCCCGAGCAGGCCGCGCGTGTTCTCGCGGACCTTGTCGAACACCACCACCGTGTCGTACAGCGAGAACCCGAGGATCGTCAGCAGGCCGATGACGGTCGCCGGCGTGACCTCGAAGCCGACCAGCGAGTACACGCCGGCCGTGACCACGATGTCGTGCAGCAGCGAGACCAGTGCGGCCGCGGCCATCCGGAGATCGAAGTAGATCCCCAGGAAGATGACCACCGCGACGAGGAACACCGCGAGCGCGATCAACGCCTTCTGCGAGATCTCACCGCCCCAGGACGCGCTCACCGCGCTGTCGCTGATCGACTGCACGCTCGGCTGGTTGTTGCTGCCGATCGGGCCCAGGTCCTGGAACAGGCCCTGCTTGACCTTGGCGACGTCGGCCGCGTCGAGGGTGTCGGTGCGGATCTGGATGGTCGACGCGTTGCCCGTGCCGACCTTCTGCGTCTCCGCCGCCGGGCGGCCGAGCGCCTTCTGGAACGACTGCTTCACCTGGTCTTCGGTGATCACGCCGTGGGTGCCGGTGGCCGGCAGCTGGATCTGCGTGCCGCCCTCGAACTCGATGCCGATGTTGAAGCCGCGGAAGACCATCGAGGCGAGGCACACCAGCACCAGCGCGCCGAAGAAGAAATACCAGCGCTTGCGCTTGCCGACGACGTCGAACGCGCCGGTGCCGACGTAGAGCCGGTGGAAGACGCTTTCCCTCTTGCCGGGCTTCGCCGTCGCCTTGGCGTTGCCCTCGGCGTCCGTGCCCAGTTCTTCGACCCCCACGTCAGGCCTCCTTCACGTTCGCGCGGCCGACCGAAGCCGACTTCTTCCGCTGCGAACCCAGTTGCTGCACGGCGCCGAGGCCCAGGTTCCTCGGATTGGACAGGAACGGCGACTTCGACGTGGACACCATGGCCACCAGCGGGTGCGTCACCAGGTACACGACCACGAGGTCGAGGACCGTGGACATGCCGAGGGTGAACGCGAAGCCCTGCACGTCGCCGACCGCGATGACGTACAGGATCGCCGCGGCCAGGAAGCTCACGCCGTCCGAAGCCAGGATGGTGCGCCGGGCGCGGACCCAGCCGCGCGGCACCGCGGACCGGAACGTCCGGCCCTCCCGGATCTCGTCTTTCAGCCGTTCGAAGTAGATGACGAACGAGTCGGCCGTGATCCCGATCGCGATGATCAGGCCGGCGATCCCGGCGAGGTCCAGCGTGTAGCCGATCCAGCGGCCGAGCAGCACCAGCACCGCGAACACCAGCGCGCCGGACAGGGCCAGCGACAGGATCGTGAGCACGCCGAGCAGCCGGTAGTAGAACAGGCAGTAGACGAAGACCACCAGCAGGCCGATGCCGCCGGCGAGGAGCCCGGCCTGCAGCGAAGCCAGGCCGAGGGTGGCCGACACCGTGGTCGCGTCCGAAGACGCGAACGACAGCGGCAGCGAGCCGTACTTCAGGATGTCCGAGAGGTCCTTCGCCTCGGCCTGCGTGAACTTGCCGGTGATCTGGGTGTTGCCGTCCAGGATGGCGACCTGGATGTTCGGCGCCGACACGACCTGCGTGTCGAGCACGAACGCGGCCTGCTGGTTGACGTTCTTCGACGTGAAGTCGGCCCAGATCTTGGTGCCCTCGCCCTTGAAGCTGAGGTTGACCACCCACTGGCCGTTCTGCGTGTTGTAGGTCGAGTTCGCGTCCGCGATCTCGGTGCCCGGCAGGAACTCCGGCTCCAGCAGGTACTTGTACGTGTCGTGGTCACCGCAGGCGACCAGCGGCAGCTTCGGGTCGTCGTTGCCCTCGAGCGGGTCCTTGGCGTTCGGCGCGCAGGTCAGCGACGTCATCGCCTGGGTGACGAGCTCCTGGTTCGGCTGGCCGTCCGCGCCGATCAGGTCCTTGTTCTGCCGGACCGCCTTCGCGGCCTGGATCTCCTTCGCCGTGTCGGCGTCCACCGAGCCGTCCGACGGGGCCGGGGCCTGGCTCGACGCGGGCGGCGGCGTGGTGCTGCTCGTCGGCGGGGCCGGCGTGGTGCTCTGCTGCTGCGCGGGCGCGGCGCCCGGGGCTCCGCCACCACCGGTCTTGGTGGCGGTCGGCGCCCCGGAGGTCGCCGCCGGGGCGCCCGAGGAAGCCGGCGCCGAACTGCTCGGGGCCCCCGAAGTCGGCGTCCCCGTCGGTGCGCCGGTGGCCAGCGGCGGCGTGGTCTGCGGCGGGACGACCGGCTGCGTCGCGTTGGCGACGACCTTCCGGAAGCCCAGCTTCGCGGTCTTGCCCAGGTTCTTCGCCTGGTCGCCCTGCTCGCCGGGGACGGTGATCACGACGTTGTTGCCGTCGAGGAGGACCTCGGTGCCGCCGACGCCGATCCCGTTGACGCGCCGTTCGATGATCTGGCGCGCCTGGTTCAGGGACTCCCGGGTCGGCTGACCGCCGTCGGGGGTGCGGGCGGTGAGCGTGACGCGGGTGCCGCCCTGCAGGTCGATGCCCAGCTTCGGGGTCGGCTTGTGGTTGCCGGTGAGGAACACCAGCGCGTACAGCACGATCACGATCAGGGCGAACAGGGCGAGATAGCGTCCCGGGCGGAGATGCCCGGCTGAAGCTGCCACGGTGCTTCGGTCTCCTCGGACGGGGTGGACCCCAAAGTTGCGGTGCCCGCCCGGAGGGTTACCGGGAGGGACTGTGTGCGATTCACTCCCGGGCACGGGTATGACGGCGGACACGCACGCAGCACCGAGACACTACTCGGTGCTGCGTGAGCCCGGCGTGCGAGGCCACACCGACTTTCGTCGGAGGTTTTTCGCGGCCCGCCCAGGGTGCCGCGGGGGTTACTTCTTGCCGTGCTCCAGCGGCGGCGCCACCTGAGCGGTGGTCTGCGGCTCGTCTTCGTTCTTGATGCCGGAGCTCGACTCGATGATCGACTCCTCGGCGGGGGCCTCCACCACCTCGTCGGCGGAGTCCTCTTCGGTCTCGACGACCGGCTCGACCTTCTCGCGGACCGCGAGGCGCAGCCAGGTGGTGACGACGCCCGGGGCGATCTCGATGTCGATCGTGTTGTCGCCGGACGTGTCCGCGACGGTGCCGTAGAGACCCGAGGTGGTCATCACGCGGTCACCGGGCGCCAGGCTGCTCTGCAGATCCTGCTGCGCGGCCTGCTGCTTCTTCTGCTTGCGCGTGCTCATGACCAGCGGCACGGCGAGGACGAGCACGAGCAGCAGGGGCAGCAATAGCTGTTGCATGATTCTCCGTTCGACGGACTCTCGGGCCCAGCCGAAATGTCCGGTTTTTGGGTATGTGCTCCTGTCGAGTGTGCCAGGTACCAGCGCGGACGCCAGCACCCACCCGCCGGTTCCGGCCGCTCAGTCCTGCTCGAACGGCGAGAGCCCGCCCGGGTCCGGGCGCCCCGGGTGGTCGGCGGGCGGCACCAGGCCGAGGTGCTCCCAGGCGGCCGCCGTGGCGACCCGGCCCCGCGGGGTGCGGGCGAGCATACCGGCGCGCACCAGGTAGGGCTCGCACACCTCTTCCACGGTGGTCGACTCCTCCCCCACGGCCACCGCCAGCGTCGAGATCCCGACCGGCCCGCCGCCGAACGACCTGGTCAACGCGGTGAGCACGGCCCGGTCGAGCCGGTCGAGGCCCAGCTCGTCGACGTCGTAGACGGCCAGTGCCGCACGGGCGATGTCGACGGTGACCTTGCCGTCGGCGCGGACTTCGGCGTAGTCGCGGACGCGCCGCAGCAGCCGGTTCGCGATCCGGGGCGTGCCCCGCGAGCGACCGGCGATCTCCTGGCAGCCTTCGCGGTCGATCGGGATGTCGAGGATCGTCGCGGCGCGCCGGACGACCAGCTCCAGCTCGGCGTCGGTGTAGAACTCCATCTGGCCGGTGAAGCCGAACCGGTCGCGCAGCGGGCCGGTCAGCGAACCCGAGCGCGTGGTCGCCCCGACCAGCGTGAACGGCGCGATTTCCAGCGGGATGCTGGTGGCGCCGGGGCCCTTGCCGACGACGACGTCGACCCGGAAGTCCTCCATCGCGAGGTAGAGCATCTCCTCGGCGGGCCGGGCGATCCGGTGGATCTCGTCGATGAACAGGACGTCCCCGGGAGCCAGGTTGGACAGCATCGCGGCGAGGTCGCCGGCCCGTTCCAGCGCCGGGCCGGAGGTGATCCGGATGGCCGCGCCCAGCTCGGCGGCGACGATCATGGCCATCGACGTCTTGCCGAGGCCGGGCGGGCCGGACAGCAGGACGTGGTCGGGCGGCACGCCGCGGCGGCGCGCGCTCTCCAGCACCAGCTCCAGCTGCTCGCGCACGCGCGGCTGGCCGACGAACTCGTCGAGCTTGCGCGGGCGCAGGGTGCCCTCGACGTTCTCCTCGCCGGTCTGGGCCCACGCCGAGAGAGCTTCGTCTTCCTCCACGGCTTCATACTCCATGTCCGCGCCTACCGCTTGCGGCCGAGGGTGGCCAGCGCGGCGCGCAGGACGCTCGCGGTCGTGTGGCCGTCACCGTCGGCGAGGACCTTGTCCACGGCCTGCTCGGCCTGCTTGGCCGGGAACCCGAGCCCGGCCAGCGCCTCGACGACCTCGGCCCGCAACGCGCCGGGCGCGGTCACGGCCGGCGCCTCGCCGGAGCCGAGCGCGGTGACCTTGTCGCGCAGCTCCAGGGTGAGCCGCTCGGCGCCCTTGCGGCCGATACCGGGCACCGAGGTGAGCACGGTGATGTTGCCTTCGACCAGCGCGCCCCGCAGCTTGCCGGGGTCGAGCACGGCGAGGGTGGCCAGCGCGAGCCGCGGCCCGATCCCGGACACCGTCTGCAGCAGCCCGAACAGCTCCCGCGCGTCGGCGTCGGCGAACCCGAACAGCGTCAGCGAGTCCTCCCGCACGACCAGCGCGGTGTGCAGCCGGGCCTCCTCGCCGCGGCGCAGGGTGGCCAGCGTCGCCGGGGTGGCCTGGACGGCGAAGCCCACCCCGCCGACCTCGACCACGACGTGGTCCAGGCCGACTGAAAGGACTTCCCCGCGTACCGACGAGATCATCGTGCTGCTCCAGGCTTCTTCGTCTTGGTCATGGCTTGCTGGGCGGCGGTGTTCGCGGAAGCTTGCTTCGCCGCCGCGGCCAGCCGGGCCTTGTGCGTGCGGGCCATCTCGGCCGCGCGGGCCTCGGCTTCGGCGAGCCGGGCGCGCATCGGCTCGCGCCAGAGGTGGCAGATCGCGAGCGCGAGGGCGTCCGCGGCGTCGGCGGGCTTGGGCGCGACCTCGAGGTTGAGCAGCCGCATCACCATGGCGGTGACCTGCGCCTTGTCCGCCCGGCCCGACCCGCTGACCGCGGCCTTCACCTCGCTCGGCGTGTGGAAGACGACGGGCAGGCCCCGGCGCGCGGCGGCCAGCGCGACCACCCCGCCGGCCTGCGCGGTGCCCATCGCGGTCCGGACGTTGTGCTGGGCGAAGACGCGCTCGACGGCCACCGCTTCCGGCCGGTACTTGTCCATCCACCGCTCGACCTCGTCGGAGATGCCGAGCAGCCGGTGCGCCAGGTCGGCGTCGGCCGGCGTCCGCACGACGTCGACGGCGACGCAGCGGACGGTCCGGCCCCGGCCGCCGTCGACCACCCCCAGGCCGCACCTGGTCAGACCGGGGTCGACCCCGAGCACCCGCACCCGTTTTCCTTCCCGCCGCGAACACCAGTTCGAGACTGCAGGCTACTGGCCGCGCCTGCGGCAGGATGGGTGACATGCCGGAGCCGTCGGATTTCGTCACCCACCTGGGCCTGGAGCCACTGCCTGTCGAAGGCGGGCGGTGGGCGCAGAGCTGGCGTTCCGGCGCCGGGTCCGCG
The DNA here is from genome assembly GCA_049998055.1 of Amycolatopsis sp. cmx-4-37. Taxonomy (GTDB): domain Bacteria; phylum Actinomycetota; class Actinomycetes; order Mycobacteriales; family Pseudonocardiaceae; genus Amycolatopsis. The sequence goes on from JAEBEK010000033.1 coordinate 6,863, forward strand.
ATCTACTACCTGCTCGCCGCGCCGGAGCGGTCCGCGCCGCACCGGCTGGACCGCGTCGAGGTCTACGCCCACCACGCGGGCGCGCCCGCCGCGATGCTGCTGCTGCACCCGGACGGCTCGGTCGAGCGGCCCGTGCTCGGCACCGACGTCGCCGCCGGGGAGCGACCGCAGGTCGTCGTGCCCGCCGGGACCTGGCAGGCCACGGTCACGCGCGGTTCGTGGAGCCTGCTGGGCACGGTCGTCGTGCCGCCGTACACCGACGGCTGCGTGGAGTTCGCGGCCGCTTCGGAACTGGCGGCCGCCTATCCGGAAGCCGCCGCCGACCTGCGGAAGTTCTAGGGACCGTCGACGCCCGGGGTCCAGCTTTCCGGGTCACCGCTCGCGGTGAGCACGAGCTGCCACCGGTCGAACCCCTCGGGCGCGTCCGGGTGCCACGGGAACTTGCCCTCCGGCGTGGCGACGATCAGCTGCAGCGCCGGGAAGTCGCCGTCCGGGTAGATGAGGAAGGCGGTGCCGAAGTACTCGGGGTAGTGCCCCTTGGCGACCCGCTCGAGAACCACCGGGACGCCCTCGAAGAAGTCGTCGTAGCGCTTGCCGACCTCGAAGATCTCGCCGTTGGCCGCGCGGTCGACGTACGCGTCGAGCAGGACCTGGCCCATCTGGTCGGGCAGCCCGACCACGACGGCTTCGGGCACGTTGTGCAGCGCCCACGCGCAGGCGGTGAAGCAGTAGCCGGCACCTTCGTCGTCCCCGGCGACCGTGATGACCGCGTTGCCGCGCTCCTTCGCCTGCCCCTCGATCCACGCGATCAGGCGCTGTTGTTCCTCGGTCAGTTCGGCGGCGAGGTCGGCGGAGGCGGCGGGGGTCGTCGAGGTCACGGCGCACATTCTGCCCGACGAGCCCGCGAGAGCCCAAGGCCCGGGCCGGAAAAGTTTCCGGCCCGGGCCCGGATGCGTTGCGCCGCAAGGAAAAGAAATGCGCCGCGGAAAGTTCCCGCGGCGCATCCCGTTCGCTTCCGCACTCAGCCGACTTCGGCCAGCACCTCGTCCGACACGTCGAAGTTCGCGTAGACGTTCTGCACGTCGTCGCAGTCTTCGAGGGCGTCGATCAGCTTGAAGACCTTCTTCGCGCCGTCCGCGTCCAGGGGGACGCTGACCGACGGGAGGAACGTCAACTCCGCCGACTCGTACTCGAAGCCGGCTTCCTGCAGCGCCTTGCGCACCGGGACCAGGTCGCCGCCCTCCGAGACGATCTCGAAGCTCTCGTCGAGGTCGTTGACCTCTTCGGCGCCCACGTCGAGGACCGCCGTGAGGACGTCGTCCTCCGTGGCGTCGCCCTTCGGCATGATCACGACACCCTTGCGGGTGAACATGTACGCGACCGACCCCGGGTCGGCGAGGGAGCCGTTGTTGCGCGTGAGCGCGGTGCGGACCTCCATCGCGGCGCGGTTCTTGTTGTCGGTGAGGCACTCGATCAGCACCGCTACGCCGTTGGGGCCGTAGCCCTCGTACGTGATGTTCTGCCAGTCGGCGCCACCGGCCTCTTCACCGGCGCCGCGCTTGCGGGCGCGCTCGATGTTGTCCTGCGGGACCGAGTTCTTCTTGGCCTTCTGGATGGCGTCGTAGAGCGTGGGGTTGCCGTCCGGGTCGCCACCACCGGTGCCGGTCCGCGCGGCCACCTCGATGTTCTTGATCAACCGCGCGAAGAGCTTGCCGCGCTTCGCGTCGAGGTTGGCCTTCTTGTGCTTCGTGGTGGCCCACTTGGAGTGGCCGCTCATCTCTCCTCCATCTGTTCCGTACCCCGGCCGGGCACCGCGTCTCAGGAAGCCTTCCGCACGAGGTCGACGAACAGCCGGTGCACCCGCACGTCGGGCGTCAGCTCCGGGTGGAACGCGGTCGCCAGCACCGCCCCTTGCCGGACCGCGACGATCCTAGCGGTGTCGTCCGCCACGCCGGGCACGCCGCCGACCGTGGCCAGCACCTCGACACCGTCACCGGCCTTCTCGACCCACGGGGCCCGGATGAAGACCGCGTGCACCGCCCCGCCGTCCACCTCGGCGAAGTCGAGCTCGGCCTCGAAGGAATCGACCTGCCTGCCGAAGGCGTTGCGCCGGACGACGACGTCGAGCCCGCCGAGCTGCTGCTGGTCGGGCCGGCCGTCGAGGGTCTGCCGCGCGAGCAGGATCATCCCGGCGCACGAGCCGAAGGCGGGCAGGCCGCCGGCGATCCGCGTGCGCAGCGGCTCGAGCAGCTCGAAGCTCTCCAGCAGCCGCGACATGGTGGTCGACTCGCCACCGGGCAGCACCAGACCGTCCACTTCGGACAATTCGGCGGCCCGCCGCACCGGCTTCGCTTTCGCGCCCGCCTCCTCCAGCATGGCGACGTGCTCCCGCACGGCGCCCTGCATGGCGAGCACACCGATGACCGGCTCCGACGACACCCGACCTCCCGAAAGACCTTCCCACCAGCCTAGACGCACTCCCCCGGCGGCTTCCCGGCAGGTCAGCCCGGCTCCGGATCGCGGCCGCGGACGTCATGAACGACTCGTTCACCGCGCCGGACGCGATGAACGAGTCGTTCATGACGTCAGACAGCCGGCCGACCGACCCGCACCGGGCCGCCCGCCCCGACCCCAAGCACCCCAAGGTGGCCTTGGTTGCGTCCACGCACCCAATGTGGCGGTGGGGGGGGGGGGGGCGCCCCCCCCCCCCCATGGTGCCTTGCGGCGGGGCACCCCCCCCCCCCGCCACATTGGGGCGCTGGCAACCGGCCAACAGCGGGAGCCGGGGACCAGCGCCGCAGTCGCACCCCGGTCACGGGACGCCAGCGAGACGAAGCAGCGCCGCCGTCGCCGCGGCGGCCACCACCACCAGCACGAACGGTGCCTTCCGCCACGCCAGTACCCCCGCCACCAGCACCCCCGCCGGCCGCGCGAAGCCCGCGAACCCGTGCCCCTCCGTCAACGCGCTCACCGCCACCAGCGCCGCCAGCAGCACCACCGCCGCCAGCGCCATCAGCCGCTCCGCTCGCGGAGACAGCTTCACCCGGCTGCGCAGCACCGGCCCGGCGAACCGGAACGCGAACGTCCCCAACGCCAGCACCACCGTGCCGACCAGCAGTTCCACCCCGTCCATCAGCGCGCCTCCTCAAGCTCGGGTTCCTTCGCCGCGACACCCACGACGACGCCGGCCAGCGCCAGCAGCACCGGGAGCCCGGCGGGCAGGAACGGTGTCGCGGCCAGCGCGACCACCACCCCCACCAGCACCGGCAGCCGGGTCGCGCGGTCGCGCAGCGACGGGAGCACCAGGGCCAGCAGCACCGCCGGGAACGCCGCGTCCAGGCCGAACACGTCGGTGTCCTTGATGACCGACCCGGCGAACGCGCCCGCGACCACGCCGAGGTTCCAGCTCACGAACAGGCCGATCCCGCACGCCCAGTACGCCGCTCGGCGGCGGGGCGCCTCGCGCTGGGCCAGGGCGAACGCCACCGACTCGTCGATCATCAGGTGGCTGCCGGCCAGCCGGGCGGGCCACCGCGTGCCGAGGGCGTCGCCGATCGCGAAGCCGAACGGCAGGTGCCGCGCGTTGGCCAGCAACCCGGCCAGCACCGCCGCGAACGGGTTGCCGCCCGCGGCCACGATCCCGATGAACATGAACTGCGACGCGCCGGCGAAGACCAGCAGCGACATCAGCATCGGCAGCCAGAACGGGAAGCCGGAACTGACCGCGATCGCCCCGTAGGACACCCCCACGAGACAATCGGCCAGGCAGACCAGGCCGATGTCGCGGGCCAGGTCCCGATCGAGTGTTCGCCGTATCGAACGCATGTGTTCTATAGTGAACACAAGGACCGCTGTTCGTCAAGGCGAACAGAACGACCGATGGAGCGAACAGCAATGCCGCAGGAAACGACGGGCGCACCGCTGGAGATCATCGCGGCGTCCCTGCGCCGGGAACGCACGCGCACGGGCTTGTCCCTGACCGAGGTCGCGCGGCGCGCCGGCCTCGCCAAGTCGACGCTGTCCCAGCTCGAGTCCGGCACCGGCAACCCCAGCGTCGAGACGCTGTGGGCGCTCGGCGTGGCCCTCGACGTGCCGTTCTCCCGGCTGGTGGAGCCGGAGCGGCCCAAGGTCCGCGTCATCCGCGCCGGCAAGGGCCCGACGGTCTTCGCCGAGCACGCCGACTACGCGTGCACGCTGCTGTCGGCCTGTCCCCCGTCCGCGCGGCGGGACATGTACCTCATCCGGGCGGAACCGGGCACCCCGCGCCGAAGCGACCCGCACATGACCGGCGTGATGGAGCACATCGTGCTGTGCGCGGGACGCGCCCGGGTGGGCGTGCTGGAGGCGCCGGAAGAACTGAACCCCGGCGACTACATCTCCTACCCGGGCGACGTCCCGCACATCTTCGAAGCCCTCGAGCCGGGTACCTACGGCGTCGAGATCTCCGAATACATCTAGGACGTCACCAGCCGCGCTCGGCCAGCCGGTGCGGCTCCGGGAGCTCCTCGACGTTGATGCCGACCATGGCCTCGCCCAAGCCGCGCGACACCTTCGCGAGCACGTCCGGGTCGTCGTAGAACGTCGTCGCCTTGACGATCGCCGCGGCGCGCTGGGCCGGGTTGCCCGACTTGAAGATGCCGGAGCCGACGAACACGCCCTCGGCGCCGAGCTGCATCATCATCGCCGCGTCGGCCGGGGTGGCGATGCCGCCCGCGGTGAACAGCACCACCGGCAGCTTTCCGTTGGCCGCGACCTCGCGAACCAGCTCGTACGGCGCCTGCAGCTCCTTGGCCGCGACGAACAGCTCGTCCTCGGGCAGCGAGGTCAGCTTCCGGATCTCGCCGCGGATCTGCCGCATGTGGGTGGTGGCGTTGGAGACGTCGCCGGTGCCGGCCTCGCCCTTGGAGCGGATCATCGCCGCGCCCTCGGTGATCCGGCGCAGGGCCTCGCCGAGGTTCGTCGCCCCGCAGACGAAGGGGACGGTGAACGCCCACTTGTCGATGTGGTTGGCGTAGTCGGCCGGGGTGAGCACCTCGGACTCGTCCACGTAGTCGACCCCGAGGGACTGCAGCACCTGCGCCTCGACGAAGTGGCCGATGCGGGCCTTCGCCATCACCGGGATCGAGACGGTCTCGATGATGCCGTCGATCAGGTCGGGGTCGCTCATCCGCGCCACGCCGCCCTGCGCGCGGATGTCGGCGGGCACGCGCTCCAGCGCCATCACCGCGACCGCGCCGGCGTCTTCGGCGATCTTGGCCTGCTCGGCGGTGACCACGTCCATGATCACGCCGCCCTTGAGCATCTCGGCCATGCCGCGCTTCACCTTGGCGGTGCCGGTGACGGACTGGACGGTGCCACTGGAGGTGGTCTGCTGCTCGGACACGACGGGGCCTTTCCACAGGACGAACAGGGGGTGACGAGTCCGAGCGTAGGTCGGCGGTGGACCCTTCAGGCAGGCCAGTACGCGGCTATCTCAGGAGTCCACTTCCGGCACCCCCGCGACCAGGACTTCCGCAGCCCGGGTGCGTGCGTAGAGCACGTGACGTCCGGCACGGTGCCCGTTGACCAGGCCTGCGGCCTTCAAAACGCCGAGGTGCTGCGACACCGCCCCGGCGCTGAGCCGGGTCCGGCGGGCGAGCTCGGCGGTGGACGCCGGCGCGGTCAGCTCGGTCAGCAGCATGGCCCGCCCGCGGCCGACCACGGCGGCCAGCGCGCCGGGCGCGACGGCGCTCCCGGCCTCCCAGAGCGTGGCGATCCCGCGCGGCGGGTAGCGCAGCACCGGCTGCCACCGCGGGTCGGTCTTGGAGAACACCCGCGGCCAGACGAACGCCGACGGCACCAGCACCAGGCCGCGCCCGTCGAGCGGCACGGCCGCGCGCAGGTGGCGGTGCGCGACCGTGAGCGTGCCGCCCTGCCAGCGGACCAGCGGGGTCAGGTCGTTGAACAGCTCGGCGGCCCCGCCCTGGGCCAGCAGCCGCGACCGATGCAGCACGTCGGCCTCGAGCAGCGCGCGGATCCGGGGCCAGTCGGGCGCCAGCACCAGGTCCCAGTACGCCTCCATCAACGCCGCGAGCCGGTCGAGACCGGCCTCGGGATCGCGGTGGAGGCGGTTCAGCGCGGGCGTGCGGGGCCCGGCCATCGCGTCCAGCTCGCGCCGGACGAGGCGGCCGGGCACGTCGCGCAGGTCGGCGAGCTCGTCGGCGAGCTCGGGCAGCGGTGTCGACGGCGTGCCGGCCAGGAACCCGGGCAGGTGCCGCAGCGGCACGAGATCGCGCAGCAGCCCGATGTCGAGGCCGGCCGCCGCCAGCGCCGCGGTGGCCCGCTTCACCCACGGCAGGTGCAGGGCGTGCTCCCCCGGCTGGTTCAGGACGCGGACGCTCGCCACGATCTCCCACGCCGGGGAGAACGCGAACCGGGTGTGCGCCAGGTCCTCTGCGGAGAATGCCAGGTCGAGCACGCGCTGCCTCTCTGCCGACGTACCGCGGAGTCTAAGTCTCTCCGATGTGGACAGTCGACCGGGGCGCGGAAAGCCCTTGCGGGAAGGCGAAAATTCCTCGCGGGTCATACTTCCGGGCGACAGCGCGCAACCGCGGCAGGTTCACGCCGTAGTAGGCCTCGGCCCAGTCCGGCATCTCCGGATCCAGGTAGTTGACGTAGCCGGTGGTGCCGAACTCCGGCCCGAGCCCGTCGCGCACGGCGGCGAGCGAGCGCCGCGCACCGGCCTCACCGCCCTCTTCGGGCGCCGCGCCGTGCAGGAACTGGAGGCTGGCCAGGGCTGTCCGGTGGGGGAACGCGGTCTCGCGGGCGCCGACGCGCGCGATGGCGCCCCCGCCCGCGTCGACGATCGTGCGGACGCCCGGGTCCCGGGTGAGCACCTCGACCACCGCGCCCGGATCGGCGAGCGGCCGGGTCAGCATCCGCGACGTGCCGGTGTAGGTGCCCCGGTCGGCGGCCGCCGACGGCCGCGACTCCTGGTCGTCGAACGACCGCATCGCCTTCAGGTGCGCCTGGACGTCTTCCTTCCATTCGGTCGGCGCGGTGCCGACGCGGCGGACGAGGTCTTCGAGCAGCGCGTGCATCCGGGCCCGGGGCCCGAGGAACGTCCCGCCGAGCGAAGCCTCGTTCCAGGCCAGCCCGATCCCCGACCACAGCTCGTCCGGCGCCGCCGGCTGCCACTCCTGCCAGGCGGCGAGGAGGGCGGCCCCGGCCGCCGGCGGGAACTTGAGGTCGAAGGTGGCGACGTCCGCGATCGGCACCGTCCGGAAGGTGAAGCCCGTGACGATCCCGAAGTTCCCGCCGCCCCCGCCGCGCAGTGCCCAGAAGAGGTCCGGCTCCGCGGCGGCCGATACCGTCCGGCACCGGCCGTCGGCCGTCACGATCCGCGCCGCCTCGAGGTGGTCGCACGTCAGTCCGTACTTCCGGTCGAGCACGCCGACCCCGCCGCCGAGGGCCAGCCCGGCGATGCCGACGGTGCCGCAGCTGCCCGCCGGCAGCACCCGGCCGGCCGCGGCGAGCGTCGTCGCGATCGGGGCCAGCCGGGCGCCGGCGCCGATCACCGCGCGACCGCCGGGACGAGCCTCGATCCCCGAAAACCGGCTCAGGTCCACGACGATCCCACCGTCCACAGTGGAATAGCCGGGATAGCTGTGCCCGCCGCTGCGGGCGACGACCGGCAGCCCGTGCCGCGCGGCGAAGGCGACGGCCGCCTGGACGTCCTCGACGCGCGCGGCGCCGACCACGGCCGCCGGCACCCGGTCGTCGTACATCGTGAAGAAGCCCTGCTTGGCCGCCGGGTAACCCGGGTCGCCCGGCCGGAACAGCGGCCCGGAAAGCCGCCGGCGCAGCCGCTCCCAGTCGTCGCGCGGCGGCCACCCGGCCAGGCCCGCCACCGGCACCGCTCCGGACACCCGCAAGAAAGTCCGCCTGTCCATCCACTCCCCCTGCCCCGTGGTCCCCCCGGGCATTCGGCTGGTCCCGGGAGCCCTGCCTTGCCGTGACCAGGGTAGCGGGTGTGTGATCGAGGACACATCCCGTCCACCAGCCGTTCGCCGAGGAGTCGTCATGGCCGACAAACAAGCCAAGAACGCCGACACCGGGGCCGCCGTCGCTGTGAACGACCCCGCGAAGGTCCGCAACGTCGTGCTCGTCGGCCCGTCCGGCTCGGGGAAGACGACCCTGACGGAGGCCCTCCTCGCGGCGTCCGGCACCGTTTCGCGCGCGGGCTCGGTGGTCGACGGGACGACGGTGTGCGACCACGACCCCGCGGCGGTCCGCCAGCAGCGTTCGGTCGGCCTCTCGGTCGCGCCGGTGCTGCACCAGGGCCACAAGATCAACCTGATCGACACACCCGGGTATGCCGACTTCGTCGGGGAGCTGCGGGCCGGGCTGCGCGCGGCCGACGCCGCGCTGTTCGTCGTCTGCGCCGCCGAAGGCGTCGACGCGTCGACCGTCGCGGTGTGGGAAGAGTGCGCCGCGGTCGGCATGCCGCGCGCGGTCGTCGTCTCCCGGCTCGACCACCACCGGGCCGACGCGATGGCCGAGATCGCCGCCTGCCAGGCCGCGTTCGGCGCCGGCGTCCTGCCGCTGTACCTGCCCGCGGGCGACGGCCTGGTCGGGCTCATCACCCAGCGGTACTTCGACTACTCCGCCGGGCACCCGCCGAAGCTCGGCCAGCCCGACCCGGCCGACCTCGCGCGGATGGCCGAAGCCCGCAACGAGCTGATCGAAGGCATCATCGCCGAGAGCGAGGACGAATCCCTGATGGACCGCTACCTCGGCGGCGAAGAGATCGCCGAGGAGACCCTCATCGCCGACCTCGAAACCGCCGTCGCGCGCGGGTCGTTCCACCCGGTCATCCCGGTCTGCGCGACCAGCGGGATCGGCCTGGCCGAGGTGCTCGACGGGATCGTCCGGGCGTTCCCCTCGCCGCTCGAACACGAGCCCCCCGACGTCACCACGCCGGACGGCGCGGCGCACGCGGCCATCACCGCCGACCCCGCGGGCCCCCTCGCCGCGGAGGTCGTCCGGACGGCCGTCGACTCCTACGTCGGCCGGGTGTCGCTCGTCCGGGTGTTCTCCGGGACGCTGCGACCGGAGCGGCCGGTGCACGTGTCCGGCCACGGCCTCGCCGAACGCGGGCACGAGGACCACGACGCCGACGAGCGCGTCGCGCACCTCTACTCCCCGCTCGGCGCGAACCTGCGGGAAGTGCCCTACTGCGTCGCGGGTGACCTCTGCGCGCTGACGAAGGTCGGGTCGGCGGAGACCGGCGACACCGTCTCCTCGCCCGAAGAGCCGTTGCTGATGGAACCGTGGGCGATGCCGGAACCGCTGCTGCCGGTCGCGGTGGTGGCGAAGACCCGCAGCGACGAAGACACGTTGGCGCGCAACCTGTCCCGGCTGGTCGCCGGTGACCCGACGCTGCGGCTGGACCGCAACGCCGAGACCAGCCAGCTGGTGTTGTGGTGCATGGGCGAAGCCCACGCGGACGTCGTCCTCTCGCGGCTGCGGGCGGGCGGCGCGGACGTCGACACCGAACCGGTGAAGATCAGCCTGCGCGCGACCTTCGCCAAGCCGGCCAAGGGACACGGGCGGCACGTGAAGCAGTCCGGCGGGCACGGCCAGTTCGCGGTCTGCGACATCGAGGTCGAGCCGCTGCCGCGGGGCGGCGGGTTCCAGTTCGTCGACAAGGTCGTCGGCGGGTCGGTGCCGCACCAGTTCATCCCGAGCGTGGAGAAGGGCGTGCGCGCCCAGCTCCAGCGCGGGCTGGCCGACGGGCACCAGGTCGTCGACGTGAAGGTGACGCTGGTCGACGGCAAGGCGCACAGCGTGGACTCGTCGGACGCGGCGTTCCAGACCGCGGGCGCGCTGGCGGTGCGGGAAGCCGCGGCGAACGGGCACATCACGATGCTGGAGCCCCTGGAGGAGGTGGCGATCCGGCTGCCGGACGAGCACCTCGGCACGGTGCTCGGCGACCTGTCGTCCCGGCGGGGCCGGGTGCTGGGCACCGAAGCCGGCGAAGGCGGGCGGACGGTGATCCGGGCCGAGGTCCCGGCGACGGAGCTGCTGCGGTACCTGATCGACCTGCGCTCGATGAGCTCCGGCACGGCGACGTTCACCCGCCGGCACGCGAGGTTCGAGCCGATGCCGGAGGGAATGGCGGTCCACTGAACCGGTCGTGAGTGAGAAACAGGGTTAGAACCCTGTTTCTCACTCACGACCGGGGTCAGAAGTCGAAGCCGCCCGGGCGGTCGTTGCGGTCGGCCACCAGACCCGCCAACGTGGCCAGCGCGATCTCCGGCGGCGTCCGCGAGCCGATGTTCAGCCCCACCGGGCGGTGGACCCGGGCGATGTCGGCGGCCGCCACGCCGAGTCCCTGCAGCGCGGACACGTGCGGGCCGGGGTGGCGCGGGTTGCCGAGCACCCCGATCCACCGGGGCGCCTGGCCGAGCGCGGCCTTCAGCACCTCGCCGAGCTCGGGCCGGTGGTGGTCGGTGACGACGACGTCCGCCGAGGCGTCGAGCGGCGGCAGCGTGGTGGCCGCCTCGATCCCGTCGGGCCCGTCGGTGGCGCGCGCGGCGTCCGGCTCGAACAGCGCGACGTGGTAGCCGAGGTCCCGCGCGAACTTCAGCAGGTACCGCGAGACCGGGGACGCGAACACCGCGACCAGGGTCCGCACGTCCGGATCGGCCGCCGCCGTGCCGTGGGCGACGTCGCAGGTCTCACTCATGCCGCCCAGTCTGTCAGGCTTGTTCGCCCACCGTGACCCGGAACTGCCAGAGGTCGGTCTTGCCCTTGACGAGCACCAGGTACCCGTCGGTCACGCGCAGCACGAGCCGGTTCTGCGGCGACGACGGCCGCGGCGGCCGGTGCTGCTTGGCCAGCAGGTGAGCGTCGTCCTCGGCGCTCTGGCGGTCCGGGTACGGCGTCGCCTCCGCGACCCCCCAGCCCCGGTTGTCGCCCATGCCGCCCTGCTCTTCGATGACCACCCACCACGTCGAACCCATGCCGGTCCGACGCAGCCGGGACCGCGGTGGTTTCAGATCTCTTCGCCGACGCTCAGCCGGAAGTGGAAGGTCGACGTCCGGCCCTCGACGACCACGAGGTACCCGCCCGCGATCCGGATCGCCTTGCGCGACTTCGGCGACCAGGGGTAGACGGGCTGGTACTCCCGCGCGAGCCGCAGCGCTTCGGCCTCGGCCGTCTCCTGGTCGGGGTGCGAGAAGGTCTCCGACAGCGACCAGGCCCGGCTGTCACCCGCGCCGCGCTGCTCTTCGACGATCACCCACCACACGTCAGACCTCCGGTTCGGCGAACTCGAAGTACTCCGGCAGCGGCGCCGTCCCCGCCAGCCGGAAGTACCGCACCTTCCGCCGCCGCCGCAGGCGCAGCGTGTCGCGGACCGCGTCGTTGTGCACGCGGCGGGCGATCACCACCCGGTGCTCGGCGTCGGTCAGCTCCTCGGCCAGCTCGGCCGGCAAACCCGCCCGGTCGACGCGGCTCAGCTGCAGCGTCAGCTCGTTTTCCTCGCCCTCGCGGTCGGCCCGCGGTGCTGCTTCGGCGCGTTCGGCCAGCGTCCGCAGGCCCGTGTCGCCCAGCACGACCGCGACCGCGCGGGCCACCACCGCGCGGCGGGCCAGCGCCGCGTCGAGGGCGGCCCAGCCCGCGTCCGTCCGGACGTGCAGCCGGTCGAGCCGGTTCGCCGTCGCCAGCAGGAAGAGCCCGCCCAGCACGACGACCAGCGCCAGCAGCGGGAGCAGCCAGCCGAGCACGCTCACCGGGCGGGCTCCCGCTCCGGCGCCGCGACGCGCCGCGGGTCGGCGGCGACGGCCGCCTCGTAGACGCGCAGCACCTGCGTCGCCACGACCGACCAGTCGAACATCGTCACCCGCTCCCCCGCCGCCGCGGCCAGCGACGCCCGGCGCGCCGGGTCGGCGAGCAGCTCGCGCAGCCCGTCCGCGAGGGCCGCGGGGTCGCCGGTTTCGACGAGCATCCCGGCGTGGCCGTCGTCGAGCACCCGCCGGAACGAGTCGAGGCCGCTGGCCAGCACCGGGGTCCCGGCCGCCATCGCCTCGGTGAGGATCATCCCGAAGCTCTCGCCGCCGGTGTTGGGCGCGCAGTAGACGTCGACGCTGCGCAGCGCCTGGGCCTTCACGTCGTTGTCGGCCTGCCCGAGCAGCTCCAGGTGCGGCGCCAGCTCGGGACCGGCGTCACGGCGGAGCTGATCCTCGTCGCCGCGGCCGACCACCACGAGCCGCAGGTCCTCGAACTCCGGCAGGATCCGCCGCAGCGCCTCCAGCAGGACGCCCATGCCCTTGCGCGGCTCGCCGAACCGGCCGACGAACCCGACCGTGCCGCCGGCCCGCGGATAGCCGGGCAGCGGCGCCGCCGAGGAGAAGAACTCGACGTCGACGCCGTTGGGGATCTCCACGGCGTCGCCGCCCGCGTGCTCCACCTGCACCCGGCGGGCGAGCGCGGACACGGCGATCCGCGCGGTGATCTTTTCCAGCAGCGGCCGCAGCACCGGCTGGAACGCCGAAAGCGTGCGCGAGCGCGTGGTCGCGGTGTGGAACGTCGCGACGATCGGGCCGTCGGCGATGAGCAGCGCCAGCAGCGAAAGGCTCGGCGCCGCGGGCTCGTGCAGGTGCAGGACGTCGAAGTCGCCGTCGCGGATCCAGCGCCGCACCCGGGCGTAGGACACCGGGCCGAACTGCAGCCGCGCGACCGAGCCGTTGTACCGGATGCCGAGGGCCTTGCCGGCCGGGTGCACGAACGGCGGCAGGTCCGCGTCGTCGTCGGCGGGCGCGAGCACGGACACCTGGTGCCCGCGGGCGAGCAGCGCCTTCGTCAGGTCGATCACGTGCCCCTGGACCCCGCCGGGCACGTCGAAGGAGTAAGGGCAGACGATCCCGACCCGCATCGGACGCGTGGCCACGCCTCAGCTCGCTTCTTCCAGGCTGACCTGGTCGCCGGCGTCCAGGTCGGCCGGCCAGAACTTCTGCACCATGTGCCAGTCCGCCGGGTGCGCGGCGATGTCGCCGGCGAAGATGTCGGCGAGCGCCTGGGTGGCGGCCGGGACCTCGGCGCGCGCGGTGACGCGGATGCGCGGGTGCAGCCGGATCTGCCAGCCGTCCTCGGTGAACCAGCAGCCGGCCGGGATCAGCGCCGCGCCGGTCGTGGCGGCCAGCCGCGCCGGGCCGCCGGGCATCCGCGCGGCCTCCCCGAAGAACTTCACCGGGATCCCGCTGGTGGTCAGGTCGCGGTCGCCGACCAGGCAGACGGCCTTGTTCTCCCGCAGCCGCTTCAGCAGCACGCGCATCGCCGAGCTGTCGCCGGTCAGCGGCACGATCTCGAAGCCGAGCGACTCGCGGTACTCGACGAACCGGCGGTAGAGCGACTCGGGCTTCAGGCGTTCGGCGACGGTCGTGAAACCGCCGAGGTAGTCGGCCAGCCAGACGCCGGCGATGTCCCAGTTCCCGCTGTGCGGCAGCGCCATCACCGCGCCGTTGCCCTCGGCCAGCGCCGCGTCGAGGTTCTCCACGCCGGTGATCGACCCCGCGACCTTGGCGCTGACCTCCTTCTGGTCCATCGACGGCAGCCGGAACGTCTCGTGCCAGTACCGGGCGTACGAGCGCATCGCGCGCCGGGTCAGCTCGTCCATCTCGACTTCGTCCGCCTGCGGGACGACGCGGGCGAGGTTGGCGCGCAGCTGCCGGACGCCGCCGCCGTCCCGACGGACGGCGAGGTCCGCGCCGAGTGAGAACACCGTGCTGCCGAACCCGGCGGGCAGCCAGCCGGCCAGCCGCCACCCGGCCGCGTAGCCGAAGGTGCTCAACCGCTCGGACCACCTGGTCATGCCGGTTGCTCCCCGGCGGCGGCAGCTGCCTTGGCCGCCTTCGCCACGGCGGCGAAGCGCTGCAGCAGGGTGATGACCGACAGCACGGCCAGCAGCCAGAGCGTCACGTCCACGGTGTACGGGATGCCGAAGCCGTGCAGGCCGGTGCCGACCAGGGCGATGATCAGCCGCTCGGCGCGTTCGACGAGCCCGCCGTCCACCGGCAGGCCGGACGCGTCGGCGCGGGCCTTGACGTAGGAGATGACCTGGGCGAGCACCAGGCACAGCAGCGCCGCCGCGGCGGCCGGGTGGTTGTCGTCGACGACGAAGCACCACCAGGCGATGGCGGCGAACAGGGCGCCGTCGACCAGCCTGTCGCAGGTGGCGTCGAGCACCGCGCCGAACGGGGTGCCGTAGCCGCGGGCGCGGGCCATGGCGCCGTCGAGGAGGTCGAGCATGGCGAAGCCCCACACCGTGAAGGTGCCCCAGAGCAGGTAGCCGTTCGGGAAGAAGGCCAGGGCGCAGACGACGGCGCCGGCGGTGCCGAGCACGGTCATCGCGTTCGGGGTCAGCCCGACGCGGACCAGCGCCTGGCCGATCGGATCGGTGACGCGGGAAACGGAGGCACGCGCGAAGATATTGAGCATCGGTTCGTCTGAGACACCTGGCTACGAGGATCGGGTGGGCGGTGGCAGCCTATCCACCCGCTCCGGTGAACCCGACGCGCCGCCCCGGCTCAGCCCGATTTCGTGAGCTCGCCCTCGTGCTCGCGCGCCTCTTCGGCGGCCTGCGCGGCCGCGCACTTCGGGGAGAGCCGGTCCCGGATCGCGGCACTGATCTCGCCGAGCGCGGCCACTTGTTCGGGCGTCAGCGGGTCGAACAGGCTCTCGCGGACGGCCTCGACGTGCCCGGGCGCGGCGGCTTCGAGCGCGGCGAAGCCTTCCTTCGTCAGGACCGCCCAGGCGCCGCGCTTGTCGGTCGGGCAGGCTTCGCGGCGCACCCAGCCGTTGGCTTCCAGCCGCGCGACGGCGTGCGAGAGCCGGCTTCGCGACGCCTGGCGCGCGTCGGCGAGCTCGCTCATCCGCAGCCGGCGGCCGGGCGCTTCCGAGAGCGCCACGAGGACTTCGTAGTACGTGTGCGGCATGCCCGAGTCGTGCTGCAGCTGCCCCTCGAGGTGCGCGCTGAGCATGCGGGTGGCCGCGTTGAACTCACGCCAGACGCGCTGCTCGTCGTCGCTGAGCCATCGGGTTTCGGACATACCCCCATCATACCCTCGGTTGAACACTCAATCAGGCTTTGCCGGTTACGGCATTTGAGTATTTCACCAGGCGTCGGACAGCAGGTCCCGCGTTTCGCCCAGCAATTGCGGGAGCACCTTCGTCTGGCCGATGATCGGCATGAAGTTCGCGTCGCCACCCCAGCGCGGCACCAGGTGCTGGTGCAGGTGCGCCGCGATCCCGGCGCCCGCGATCACGCCCTGGTTCAGGCCGATGTTGAACCCGTGCGCGCCGGACACCGCGCGGATCACCTTCATCGCGTGCTGGGTGAACTCCGCGACCTCGCGCGTCTCTTCCACCGTCAGCTCGGTGTAGTCCGCGACGTGCCGGTACGGCACCACCATCAGGTGCCCGGGGTTGTACGGGTACAGGTTCAGCACCGCGTACACCGTCTCGCCGCGCGCGACGATCAGCCCCGTCTTGTCGTCCAGGGACGGGATCCGGCAGAACGGGCAGCCGGTGTCCTCGTCGCCGTCCGGCTTGTCCTGCCCCTTGATGTAGGCCATCCGGTGCGGGGTCCAGAGGCGCTGGAACGCGTCCTGGACCCCGACGCCCTGCTGCTCGACGAGTTCGGGACCCTCACTCACCGAACGACCGCCTCCAGCGCCTCGGCCGTCGGCGACGCGTTCTCGCGGCGCTCGATCCAGCCGGCGATGGCGTCGACGGCGTCGGCCACCGGGACGCCGTTGATCTGGCCGCCGTCGCGGAAGCGGAACGACACCGCGCCCGCCTCGACGTCCTTCGCGCCGGCGAGCAGCATGAAGGGCACCTTCTGCGTGGTGTGCGTGCGGATCTTCTTCTGCATCCGGTCGTCGCTCGCGTCGACCTCCGCGCGGATCCCCTTGGCCCGCAACGCCTTCTCGAGGTCCTGCAGGTGCCCGACCTGGTCGGCGGTGATCGGGATGCCGACCACCTGCACCGGCGCGAGCCACGCCGGGAACGCGCCCGCGTAGTGCTCGGTCAGCACGCCGAAGAACCGCTCGATCGAGCCGAACAGCGCGCGGTGGATCATCACCGGCGTCTGCCGGGTGCCGTCCGGCGCGGTGTACTCGAGCTCGAACCGCTTGTTCTGGTTGAAGTCCAGCTGGATGGTCGACATCTGCCAGGTGCGGCCGATCGCGTCCTTGGCCTGCACGGAGATCTTGGGGCCGTAGAAGGCCGCGCCGCCCGGGTCCGGGACCAGCTCGAGGCCGGAGTCGACGGCGGCCTGCCGCAGCGTCTCGGTGGCTTCCTCCCACTCCCAGTCCTCGCCGATGAACTTCTCGGAGTCGCCGCGCGTGGACAGCTCGAGGTAGAAGTCGGAGAGGCCGTAGTCGGCGAGCAGGTCGAGGACGAACTTGAGCAGCGACCGGAGCTCGCCCGGCATCTGCTCCTTGGTGCAGTAGATGTGCGAGTCGTCCATCGTCAGGCCGCGCACGCGGGTGAGGCCGTGCACGACGCCCGACTTCTCGTAGCGGTACACCGTGCCGAACTCGAACAGCCGCAGCGGCAGCTCGCGGTAGGACCGCCCGCGCGAGCGGAAGATCAGGTTGTGCATCGGGCAGTTCATGGCCTTGAGGTAGTAGTTCTCCTCGTCGAACTGCACCGGCGGGAACATCGTGTCCGCGTAGTAGGGCAGGTGGCCGGAGGTGTGGAACAGCTCGCCCTTGCTGATGTGCGGGGTGTTCACGAACTCGTAGCCGGCCTCCTCGTGGCGGCGGCGTGAGTAGTTCTCCAGCTCCCGGCGGATGATGCCGCCCTTGGGGTGGAACACCGGCAGGCCGGAGCCGATCTCCTCGGGGAAGGAGAACAGGTCCAGCTCCGCGCCGAGCTTGCGGTGGTCGCGGCGCTCGGCCTCGGCGATGCGCTCGAGGTGGGCGTCCTGCGCCTCGGCCGACTCCCACGCGGTGCCGTAGATCCGCTGCAGCTGCGGGTTCTTCTCGCTCCCCCGCCAGTACGCGGCGGCGACGCGGGTCAGCTTGAACGCCGGGATGAACTTCGTGGTCGGCACGTGCGGACCACGGCAGAGGTCACTCCAGACACGTTCCTTGGTACGCGGGTCGAGGTTGTCGTAAATGGTGAGCTCGCCCTCGCCGACCTCCATCACCTCGGAGGTGTCCACTGTGTCCTTTTCGGACTTGAGGTCGACCAGTTCGAGCTTGAACGGCTCGTCCGCCAGTTCCTTCTTCGCCTCGTCGACGGAGTCGAAAACGCGCCGCGAGAACTGCTGGGCGCCCTTCACGATCTGCTTCATGCGCTTTTCGAGCGCCTGCAGGTCCTCCGGGGTGAACGGGGTGTCGACGGCGAAGTCGTAGTAGAAACCGTCTTTCACCGGCGGGCCGATGCCCAGCTTGGCGTTCGGGAACTGCTGCTGCACGGCCTGGGCGAGCACGTGGGCCGCCGAATGGCGGATGACGCTGCGGCCGTCCTCGGTGTTCGCGGCGACCGGCTCGACCTCGGCGTCGGATTCCGGCGCCCAGGCGAGGTCGCGCAGCTTGCCCTCGGCGTCGCGGACGACGACCACCGTGTCCGGGCCCTTGGTCGGCAGGCCGGCCTCGCGGACCGCCGCGCCCGCCGTAGTGCCCGCCGGTACCACCACGCGGGAGGCGGCCACGGGGGAAACGGGGGGCGACTGGGACACGATGGCTCCTCGAACTTCAGTGAGAAAGATGACGCCGTCGATGCTAGTCGGCGGCCCGCGGGGGCCTCACGCGCGTCCGCGAACGCCGGAGCGGCCGCCCCCGGGTGCGGGGACGGCCGGTCCGATCGAGGTCAGAGGGTTTCGACGACCTGGTCGAAGTCCAGCCGCGGCAGGCGGTCGAACCAGGGGTTTTCGCCCGGCTTGCCGACGTTGACGATGACCAGCGAGCGCCACTTCCGGTCCGCGAAGAACTCGTCGTCGACGCCCTGGGCGTCGAAGCCGGTCATCGGGCCGGCGGCCAGGCCGGCGGCGCGGACGCCGATGATGAAGTAGCCGACCTGCAGGAGCGAGTTCAGCTTGGCGAACTCGACGCGGCCCTGCTCGTCGGAGAAGTTGTCCTTCACCCCCGGGTTGTGCGGGAAGGTCTGCGGGATGTTTTCGTGGAAGTCGACGTCCGCGGCGAGCACGACGGTCAGCGGGGCGGCTTCGGTCTTGTCCCGGTTGCCGGGCGACATGTGCGGCAGCAGGCGGGCCTTCGCCTCGGCGGTCCGGAGCACCAGCGCCCGCAGCGGCTGGGTGTTCATCGACGTCGGGGCCCACTTGACGAGGTCGTAGATCGCGCGGACCTGCTCCTCGGTCACCGGCTCGGAGCTGAAACTGTTGGCCGTGCGCGCCTCGCGGAACAGGAGGTTCTGGACGTCCGCGGGGACCTGGAGGGCCTCGGTCTGCTCGGCAAAGGTGGTCATGGGGCTGCGTTCCTTCCGTTGGTCGGGTACCCCGTGCAACCAAGTTGAGCGTTGAACTATTTCGCGTTCAACCAGTTGTGTGGATCACAGACGGAGGGCGCCGGATTACGCGCAGCTCCGACCCTCCGGGTACGCGAACCGACCGTGCAGGTACGCGAGCCGACCCTCCGGGCGCTCCGGGCGCTCCGGGCGCGGAAACGACACGGCCGCCGAACCCCTGCGGCGGGGATCGGCGGCCGTGGTGCGCGGGCGCGGCTCGTCGGTGGGTCAGTAGGCGCCCTGACCGCCCATGACCGCGCGGAAGGTCTTCCAGAGGATCACCAGGTCCAGGGCCAGCGACCAGTCCTCCACGTAGCGCAGGTCGAGCCGGATGCTCTCCGCCCACGTCAGATCACTGCGTCCGCTCACCTGCCAGAGCCCGGTCAGGCCCGGCTTCACCAGGAGCCGGCGGCGGGCGTCCGGCGCGTACTGCTCCGTCTCCTCCGGCAGCGGCGGCCGCGGCCCGACGAGCGACATCTTCCCGGACACCACGTTGAACAGCTGGGGCACTTCGTCCAGCGAATATCGGCGCAGGAAACCACCCACGCGGGTGATCCGCGGGTCGCGCTTCAGCTTGAACAGCGGGCCCGCGCCTTCGTTCTCCGACTCCAGCTTCTTCCGGATCTCGTCGGCGTCGGTGACCATCGTGCGGAACTTGAGCATGGTGAACGTCGCGCCGTCCCGGCCGACGCGGCGCTGGCGGTAGATCACCGGGCCGCGGTCGTTCAGCTTGATCGCCAGCGCGATCACCACCAGCAGAGGAGAAAGCAGCGTCAGCAGGAACGCCGAGCCGGCGCGGTCCACGATCTCCTTCACCACGCGGCGGCCGCCGGTGAACATCGGCGCCGTGACGCGCAGCAGCGGCATCCCCAGCACGCCGGTGACGTTGAGCCGGGGGCCGGCGACCTCCATCAGCACGGGCGCCACGACCATCTCCGCGCCGGTGCCCTCCATGTCCCAGGCCAGCCGCTGCAACCGCTTCGGCGTCCAGTACTGGTCCGCGGTGATCGCCACGACGCGGTAGCCGCCGCGCCGCACGTACCGCGACAGTTCTTCCAGCCTCCCGACCACCGGGACGCCGTCGATCTCGCCGCTGTCGCGGTCGGCGCCGGTCCCGGTGAACGTGCAGGCCGCCTCGACGCGCCAGCCGACGTGCACTTCGGACTTGGTGCGCGCGATCAGGTCGGCGACGGTCTCCGGGCTGCCCGCGGCCATCACCGGCAGCAGGCAGAGCCCCTTGGCGCGCTTGCGGTGCAGCACCTGGCGCAGCAGGTACCGCTGCGGGAACGCGACGAGCGCGATCGCCGGGACGACGACGAACACCCAGACCTGGACCTCGAGCGCGCCGAACAGCAGGCCGCCCAAGGCGACCAGGACGGCCGCGGTGATGAAGCCGCGGCCGAGCGTGCGGTACTCCTCCGCGCCTTCGCCGAGCACTCGCGAGCTCCACGCCCGGCTGGCGGGCAGCGAAACGAAGACGGCGAGGATCGTGCCGAAGGCGTGCATGTCGTGCGGGGCAACGCGATCGATGACGAACGCGCTGATCGCGATCACCAGCAGCGTGATGAAGACGTCGCTGCCGATGACCCAGGCTCTGTATCTCGCCTCCCAGGCTGCCGGGAGCGCCTTGGGGGACGGCGTCCCGGCCGCTTCGGCCGGCCTGCCGTCCCGTGGGGCGGGACGAGGAATGGCCTGGAGGTCGATGCGCGGCGGTGGCTGGCTCACCGTGTACGACGGCCGCACCGACTCTTCCATCTGACCTCCCGGGACCAGGGATCGGGTTGGGTCCGCAAGCACGCTGCGTCACCGGAAGTGATTTCGTACAGTCACCACGGATCGGATCTCGCGCTGTGCCCGCGGAGGGCTTCACACGGCAAGGTATCGGCGACTCTCTCAGCATCGTTACAAGGATTTCCAGCCACACGCAGCGCGTGTTTTCCGCCAGAAAGTGGCCGCAACATAACAAGATGATGACGATGGGTAATAGGGCGTATCCCCGCAAAAACTACGGAGTGTAGCCAAAGAAGCGATACCCGCACCCGGGTGGACCCACACTGTGCCGAACGGCCGAACCGGGCCCGGAGATCTACTGTGGACACTGTCGCGCACCGGTGGTCCACTGTGGACCAGGGCGGGCCGCGGGCGGCCGCCGCGCGGGCGCTCGATGATCAGCCCGTGACATTCGTCGCCAGATAGTCACACAGGCGGGTTTCCGTCACAAGTTCGCCCGCCTCGGCCGCCCTGCCGTACCGAGGATCACGCGCGAGCCTCCCGCGGGGTTCGTTCGACAGAAGGCCGCCGCGACGGCAGGCCCCAGAGGCACGTCCCCGGAACCCCGACGACACGGGCGCGAACGGCTCTGACAGCAGATACGGAAGATCCGAGCGGATCGTTCACTCCGCTTCGACGGTGGCCAACGTCACAACGCGGCCGAGCAAGGGATCCGAGGGGTTGCTCCGGGCGGGGGTGGACCCCTACGCCGGACGACGAGAGAGCCCCTGTCCGCGCTTTCCGCGAACAGGGGCTCTCTCTGCGATCTCGTGGGCGATACTGGGATCGAACCAGTGACCTCTTCGGTGTGAACGAAGCGCTCTCCCGCTGAGCTAATCGCCCCCTCGCGGTGTTGGGTGAACTTTAGCGTACGACTTCCGGGCGCCTGCAAATGGGTGGTCCTGTTCGACCACACTCCGCTTACCGGCGAGTACGGAACGAACAACCCCGAGCTAGCCGGGGTCGTGGCAGATGGGGGCCGCCCGAGGGCACGTTCGACACCCGTGCGACGGTGCTATCGCCCGGCGGCTGAACCGCGCAGTATGGAGGAGTGGGCCCACACGGGGTGCGCCGGTCGATCGCGCGCCGTGGGGAGATCACACGGGCGCAAACGGGGGCTCACGGGCCCGTACGGGTGATATGCGGCGCACCTGCGACGGAATCGGCCTCCCGATGCGTCCCAGTGGTGACGCCCTCGGCCAGGCCGGGCCGGGAAGGGAGACGAAGGGTAGGACGATGCGCAACGATCACGTGACGCTCCGCTCGACGGCGGTCTTCGACCTGCTGGCGCCGCGGACGCCCGCGGTTCCGGTCAAGGTGGAGCTGCGCTACGACACACGCGACCCGTACGCGGTCGTCGCCGCCTTCCGCACCGGCCGCGCCGGCTGGGTCGAGTGGGTTTACGCGCGCGACCTCCTCGCGGACGGCCTGCTGGCCGACGCGGGTGACGGGGACGTCCGGATCCGCCCTTCGGTCGAGGACCCCGAGTCCGTGCTGATCGAGCTGAACTCGCCGTCCGGGCACGCCATGTTCGAGGCGTCCGCCCAGGAGCTGGCCGACTTCCTCGACCGCACCTACGACGTGGTCCTCCCGGGCAACGAGCACCTGTGGGTCGACGTCGACGACGCGCTCACCCACCTGATCCCCCACGATCTGGCCTGATGACGGGCTCGCAACGGCGGAGTGACACCCCGGTGTCAAAGCTGTTTCCGGGGTCCGATATGGTTTTCACACACCGCGGCGACGGGGGTTCGAGCCTCCGAGGTTGTGGAATGCGGATGTAGCGCAGCTGGTAGCGCATCACCTTGCCAAGGTGAGGGTCGCGGGTTCGAATCCCGTCATCCGCTCGGTAGGCTCTCGAGGCCTGGCACGGTGGAGTGGCCGAGAGGCGAGGCAACGGCCTGCAAAGCCGTGTACACGGGTTCGAATCCCGTCTCCACCTCGCGCGATTAGCTCAGCGGGAGAGCGCTTCCCTGACACGGAAGAGGTCACTGGTTCAATCCCAGTATCGCGCACCACGTGTTTTCGCAGGTCTGAAGCCCTGTCCCTTCTCGGAGGGGCAGGGCTTCAGTCGTCTGTCGGCGACGATCCGGCGACGGCCCCCGGACCGGGCCCGATCGCCCGCCGGGACCGCAGGTGAGGGAACCACGACACCAGCTTCGCCCGCTCCCCCGGATACAGGGACGCCAGCGACCGCAGCCAACGCTCCTCCAGGGCGCCCAGGATCTGGTTCACCATCGCCGGGGTCACGTGGTCGTAGACCCGGGCGATGCCCTTCATCTTCTGACCCAACCGCGCCCGTCGCGCAACCTCAGGGATCCCGTCCTCAGTCAGCCACGTCGCGTGCGTGTGCCGTCCTTCGTGGAACGTGAACGTCGGCAGGATCGGCGGACGCCGCTCCCCCGCCCCCGCATCATCGAGCTCAACCCCGTCCCGCGCCGGCCGCCAAAACCGGATCCGGAAGTTCGACCGCCGCCACGGATGACCCTCCGGTGTGCACATCACAAACGGCTCCCGGTGGCTGTCCATCAGCTCCTCGTATAGCACCGCGATCCCGGACGGCAGCGCCACGAACCGAGTCCCCGCTGGCGTTTTCGTTCGTCCCTTCTTCGGCCGGGAGTTCCCGCGCCTCGTCGGCGGCCGGTTCCGACCGTCCGGGTGGTGATGATCATCACTCTTCCGGCCTCCTTTGTAGACCTTCCCGCCAACCTCCTTCAACGGCGTCCGGATCTCGATACCACGCTTCTCGGAGTCGTACTCATGCCGCTGCTGCCCGACGAGTTCACCCCATCGGGTACCGGTATAGAAATCCATCAGGCATAGCACGAACCCCGACATCCCCAGACCCTGCTCATAAAGCCGCATCGCGGCCCGCAGCGCCGCGCCGGCGTAGCCACCAACCGCTCGGCGTCGAACTCGCCCTTCGACACGCGGACGCCGTTGCACGGGTTGGCCGGGATCATCCGATCCCGCACGGCAGCGTTGAGGATCGTGGAGAACAACGCGAAGTAGGACGACACCGACGACTCGGCGTAGTCCTCATGTAGTTCCGAGAGCCACCGCTCGATCTCGACGTACCCGTTGAAGACCGCAACCAACGGCCACGCCTTCCACTGCGGAAGCAGCTGACTGTCGAGAAACGACCGATACTTCGCGACCGTGTTCAGCTCCAGCCTCGGAGCCACAGCGGCGAGCCACTCCTCGGCAAAGTCGTCGAATCGCGTCTCGCCGTCACGCGGATCCAGCCACAGGTTCCGCCGGATCAGCGCCTCCTGCTCCAGCGCCCAGTCCTCGGCCGCCTTCTTGGTGGGGAACCCTGACCGGCTCCCCCACGTCCCGTCGGGACGCTTGTACCGGGCACGCCACTCACCTGTGCCGGGCTCTTCCTGGCCGTGAGCCATCCTTCAACTCCTCTTCTTCTCTGTCACTCCGGCCGCATCACGCGGCACGGAAGTCCTGGGCAACGTCTGCGACGGACACCCGTCGCCACGGCGCCTTCACCGGCGCGGCGCTGAGCCGCACGATCTCAGTGACATCGGCGCGCGTGAACCGGTAGTGCTTCCCGAACCGGTGATGCGGCAGCACCCCGGCGGCAGCCTGGTCCTTCAACGTCCTCGGCGACAGCTGCAGCAACTCCCCTACCTCCTCCGCAGTCAGCAGGGCATCCGGGTCTGCCGGCGCCTCCGGCGCGGTCGTGCGGACGGCCGCAGCAAGATCCCGGATCGCAGCAGCGACCGCACCACCATCGGCGCACCCACGGTCACGTTCGATATCCATCACATACTCCAATTCCTCATCGAGTAATCGAGTCAAATTAGGGAAGTGTTCGCCGCAGTACATGCCTATCCATGCCTACAGGATCGCTAATGGTCAACAGTTTCTCCACAGAAGCTCAAAGAGACTCGTCAAAGCACAGACCCACCACCGCTGCAGGTTTTACGAACGTTACTATTCGGTTGATCAATCACACGAAGCAGCGACCAAACGAAAGGCTCCAGTGATGACCAAGAAAGTCACCATCGAGATATTCGACGACACAGACGGTAGCCAGGCCGAACAGACCGTCCCCTTCGGACTCGAAGGCGTGTCGTACGAGATCGGCCTGTCCACGGCGAACGCGATTGAACTAAGGGAAGCGCTGGCGCCGTACGTGTCAGCTGCGCGCCGCATCGGAGGCCGCCGGATCAGGGTCGCCGTCGGCCAGACGACCGGCGACACCAAGCCCACCGCCGACGCATCTGTCGAATACACGGCAACGCACGACATTCGAACCTGGGCTCAAGAGAACGGCCACGAAGTCGCCGATCGAGGGCGGATCCCGGTCTCGATCATCAATGCGTACCACGCATCTCGCAAGGCGACCAACAACGGAAGCGCCGCCCGGAAGGATCGAGCGCGATCGAAATCGCGAACGAACACTAAAAAGGGCAAGTAACACACCGAGGCAGCTAGACGTCATCCGTCCTCCGGAAACGCCCTGCCACCCAAATCTGCACCGAAACTCTCGACACTCAGGAACCATCGGGCCACCTCCAGCGCGGTCGTCCCGCGCCGAACGGACACCGTAACGCCTCTAACTCCGGCCGTTCTGCTGTTTGGAGACAAGCCATGGCCGATTCTGCTGTTTCCCTCCGCGCCTGCCCCTGACGTGGAGGCGAAGCTCAGCTCGGTTGAGGTCTTCGCCCGTGAACCTGGCGTGGTCCAGGGCAGACCGTCACGGCCTCGATTCGCCACCCGGTTTTTGTCGTGCCTGCACTGTACGGTGCTGATCGTGAACGACTCCCTCGCACACGAACGCCTCGACGATGTGCTCGCGCTCACCGACAGGTGGGGCAATCTCTGCAAGCAACGCTGGGGCAGAAACCCCTATCACGGGGGCCAGCCTGGGCTAGCTTCACAAGTCGATGACCTCGCCGACGAGGTTCGCGTTCGAACGAGACTCGCCCACGACGTAATCACCGCGATGGGGGGAAGCGAACCTGGCAGCGCGAGTTATCGAGCACACCCCCCGGAGCTACAGCGGTCATCTCTTCACCCAAGCGCGCCTGGCCATCGTCGAAGCGATCGCCATCTTGTCGCAGCGCGAGGAGCTATCAGAGATAATCGGACCCACCGGGCCGCGCCTCCAGGCGGCCGAGTTCTATCCGGTCATCTGGGGCGCCGCCGCTCGGCTGTGGGACGACGGCCATCACCGTGCGGCCGTCCAGATCGCTGCGTCCGCCTTCGAGAGGCTGCTGCAAAGCATCGGCGGTCCGGGCTCGTCGGGCGAGAACCTCGCCATTGTCTTCTCGCCTGGCCCGCTGACCTCGGAATCGCCACGTTTGCGCATCCGCGGTCTCGACCCCGACTCCAAAACCTGGAGGTCCGCGCACGAGGGCGCGGCCGCGTTGGTTCGAGGTGCGTTCATGGGCGTGCGCAATCTCGTTACTCATCCGGGTTGGCCCGACCCGACACCGAGTGAGGCGTTAGAGATGCTGGCGACGCTGAGCTACGTCACGCACTTGGTCGGCAGGGCAGAGAAGGTCACCGTTCCATGAGCCAGTCTTTCTACGAGCACATCCAGGCGATGAGGCTGGATCGGGACGGGACGATGTCCTTCGTCCTCACCGACGGTCGAGCGATGACCGTGCCTGGCGAACAGCCGGCGTTCGAACCCAGCAGCGCCATCGCGTCGTCCACCCATCACCCGCACTCATGCCAGCTGCATCTCCAGACCACGCGTGGCCACAACATCGTCGTCGAGCTGCCCAAACCGACGGACCTGTCTCCGCTGCTCGGTCGCCCCACGATCTACCTGGACCAGAACCACTGGAGCACGCTCACCAGCGCCGTCCAGTGGCCGCACAAGGTGCGCGACAAGCGGGAGCGGGCTGCGGCCGACAAGCTCATCGCACTGGCGACTGACCGGAAGGTCATTCTGCTGATGTCATCGGCTCACATGGCCGAAACGTGCAAGCAACTCGACCGGGAGCAACGCTACTGGCGAGCATTGACGATCGCGCGGCTCTCAGGCGGCTGGCAGCTTCGAGACCCCCTGAGTCTTCGCCGGTTTGAACTGCGGCAAGCCCTCACGACGCGATACCGGGACCACTGCCTCATTCCGCTGGCAGGAGTCACGCTCGAACCCGATGCGATACATGAAGGTCGTGAGAAGACACTTCCGGAAGTTGCCGCCGACCTCCCTCCTGAAGCTCGGTGGGCGGTACACGCCATCACGTGCATCGGCGGCAACATCGACACGATGCTCGACGCCGACCACGTGCCGATGGATCTAACGCCTGGCTGGGCAGACGGCTTCCGACAGTTCGCCGAATTTCTCCGTGACAACCCCACCGAGAAGGAGATGAAGCGCAAGAGGATCCATTTGAAGTTCCTGGCCGACGCGGGTAAAGAAATCGCCGTGGCGGCCTCTTCGTCCCACATCACCACGGACAACTTGTCTCAGTGGTACCTCGAGCACAGCGACTATGACGTCAGCCGGATGCCGGCGTTGGGACTCTTTCGTGAGGTCCTGTATGAGAAGCTCTCCGACGGAGAGCTTCGTTGGGAAGACAACGATCTGACGGACATGATGTACCTGACCGCGGCAGCCGGCTACTGCGACCACCTCGTCGGCGAACGGTCTCACGCTTCCCACCTGTTCAACAGCATGCGGCGACTCAGGCGGACAGGCCGCGTCCACCGCAACCTACGCAGTCTTGTACAAGAGCTCTGAAAGCTGAGCACTCGGGCTGAAGCGTTGCCGCAGACGCCGACCAGCGCTGCTGTCGTCGGTAGTCACGGCCGTGGGGCTTCAGTTCCAGTCGGAGGACCGAGTTGATCTATAACCCCACACTGAACTTCGCCACTGACCTGCAGCTCGACTGACCGCTCCGGTTGGCGACTTACACGGTGCGACCGCAGAGCATCGCCGATCATTTCACCGAACACCAGAGGAGGGCGCGTAGGTCTTCCCCTCGACCAAGCCTCGTGACCGGACCAGCCGCCGGCGCGAGCGCGTCCGTGCCCACCACAGCCTGTCCGCGACGCATTACTCAGGCCGCGGGGCCACGACGCCGAGGCGAGGGCGTCTCTCGAGGCGGCGGCAGCGTGCTGCGTCCACTGGAGGCCGATGACGTGCGGGCAGGCTGCCCTGTGAACCTTCTAATCGACAACTCGGGCCTGCCGAACGATGTGTTCCGCGACCACCGCTAAGGGGTGGTCGACCCCCAGCAATTTTTCACAGAGTTCAAGCGATTCACTGAGGTCTTGCTTGCCCAGCCGAGTGTGAACGGGTGCACGCATACCAAAATTAAGTACCAGGTCCTCCGCAATCATCGCCGCCGACGAGTTACCCAGCGCATGCTGCCTCTCGTCAAGCAGCAGATTAAAAACATCCGCTGCAGTGTTGCGGTCTCCGGCCAGGGCTGCGAAGCGGACGAACTGCAACCGCGTCAACAGGGTAACCTTGTGTTCCGCGCC
Organism: Amycolatopsis sp. cmx-4-37; assembly: GCA_049998055.1. Taxonomy (GTDB): domain Bacteria; phylum Actinomycetota; class Actinomycetes; order Mycobacteriales; family Pseudonocardiaceae; genus Amycolatopsis. The sequence continues at coordinate 34,610 of JAEBEK010000033.1, forward strand.
CAATATCCGTCCACGATCATCCGCCAACTGTCGAAAGAGTTCGGCCGCCCGCCCCGGGTCACCCGAACGACCAGTGAACTCTGCGACGAGGTGACGGGTTCGAAGCGTTCTCGGATCGGCTGAGCCGAACACCTTCTCCCGGAGCGGGAGCAAGTCAACGGCGAGTGTCAATGGCCAGTTTGTTCTCCCCGTCGGCGGCCAGATGTTGTCCCCACTGGCGGCCAGCTTGATCTCCCCAACGGCGGCCAGATAATTCCCCGCCTGGTGGAGCTGGTGGTCAGTGCGGTGGTCTCACCCCCTGCCCGGAGGTCGCTTGCGCGAGGCGGAAGCTGTCACCTTGGGTGACGACGACGTGGGCGTGGTGCAGGAGCCGATCGACCGTGGCGGTAGCCAGGGTTTTCGGCATGATCTCGTCGAACCCCGACGGGTGCAGGTTGGAGCTGACGGCCAGCGCGCGGCGTTCGTAGGCGGCGTCGACCAGGCGGTAGAACCCTTCGGCGGCGTCGGGGCTGACCGGTAGCAGCCCGATGTCGTCGATGATGATCAGATCAGCGCGGATCAACCGGGCCAGCGCGCGGGTGATGGAGTCGTCGACCCGGTGCCGGCGGACCAGCGCGCCGAGGTCTTCGATGGTGAACCAGGCGACGGTCAGCCCGGCCTCGATCGCGGCCTGGCCGAGCGCCTCGCAGAAATGTGATTTGCCGGTCCCGGACGGGCCGCAGATGCAGAGGTTTTCCTTGTTCCGCACCCATTCCAGGGTTTTCAGCGAGTCCTGGGTGGGGCGGGCGATGGAGGAGGCTTGCTCGTCCCAGTCGCCGAAGGTCTTGCCCGCGGGGAACGCGGCGCGTTTGCGCCGCGTCCGTAGGTTCGCCGCGTCCCGCCCGGCGGCTTCCTCCGCGAGCAGCACCCGCACGACCTCGGCCGGGTCCCAGCGTTGCGCCTTCGCGGTCGGGATCAGGTCGGTCAACGCGCGCCGCAGGTGTGGCAGCTTCAGCCGTTTCGTCAACGCGACAGCTTCGGTGAGTGGGTCACCAGCGGAGCCGGCGACACGCAGTCCAGAGGTCATGACAGATCGCTTTCAGAGTCGTTGCCGCTGGTTGACACGTCGCTGGCAGGGAGGCCGAAGCGGGACCATGCGGAGGTGCCTGGCTGCAGGCTGTGGTCCTCGCTGGCCCGCGAGGGTTCGCCTGCGTCGCGGGCGGTGTGGTGGGTCAGGATGCGGATCAGGTCGTTCTCGGCGAACCGGCCGGCGATCGCCGCGATCCCGAGCGCCTGATCGACCTCCGTGGCCGGGTGCAGCTTGGCGAGGGTCACCGCTTCGGCCATCTTCGGGCGGATCCGGCGGACGCCTGCGGCCCGCGGCCTCGGTCAGCCAGGCCGCCGCGCCGCTGCCCAGCGCGAGGAACGCGGCTTCCTCCGGCGAGGTGGCCCGCGGACGCGGTCGCCGTGGTGATCGGCTCGTGGTGGGTAGTGCTCGTCCTGGATCGACGGGTTTCCCGGTGTCGAGCGGGCGTGGCGGGCGACCTCGGCCGGGCCGTTCTCATCGACCGCGGTGATGATCAGGTCGTCGCCGTGGAAGCGGACCCAGACCCGGGAGTCGACCAGCGGGGGCGGCACCGAGTAGCGCACGCCCTCGACCGAGACGGTGCCGTCCCAGTTGACGCGGCGGGTGGTGCCGAACGCGACGGTGAACGGCTTGCGGGTCAAGGGATGCAGCCGGGTCCGTTCCTCCGCCAATGCCTCGGCCGGTCGGCGGTGGGTCTCGCGGTGCGGCCGGTCGTTGACCTGCTCGCAGAACTCTCGGCAGGCGGCCTCCAGGTCGCCGAAATGGTCGCGCTGTCAAGCCGAGCGACCAAACGTCACTTTGCGACAGCGCGGTTGGCGCATAGAGCGTTCAGGAGAGCACTTGCTGTCACCAGCCAGGGCGTTGAACAGCGCAAACACGGCAAATTGGGCCGATCAGGCCACCGTCTAGACCGGGTCTCGAAGCCATGAACGGCAGGGTTCGGCATAGCGGTGCGTCGCTCGTCCGACGTTCCGGAGCGGAGCAAGCCAATGCTCGCCAAGGCCGACGGCGGCCGGCTGCGCGAGGAGCCCGGACTGGGCGTACGAGTACGAGCTGCACGGCTACCGCGCCTGCATGAAGATCGCCGCCGACTGCACCCGCCGTACCCACCAGCCGCAACGGCATCGACTTCACCCACGAGTTCGCTGCGCTCGCCGGCGTCCTCGCACCGCCCTAGACGGGCAGCCCGCAGTGCTCGACGTCGAGATCGTCGTCTACAACGAAGCCGGCCAGATCGACTTCGGACCGCTGAAGGGGCGCCGATCGTCGAAGCAGATTCCTGACTTCAAGATCGGCCAGCGCGCCAGGCGCGGAGCACGCGATTTCACTGACGCATGAAAGGAGGGCCCGTCGACCTGGCGGTCAACGGGCCCTCCTTTCATGACGACCTACCAAGCGCCGACCCGGACCTGGCCGTTGGTGTACAGCTCGGCCCAAAAGCCGCCGACGTTCGGGTTCTGCGCCAGTGCGGTCTGGATCGCCGCGGCGATCGGCGGGCAGACGAACCAGCCGGCACCGCCGAAGGCCGCGCGGCACACAGCACCTGCGCCGAAGCTGACGATCTCGGCGGTGCTGACCTTGATCCACCAGTGATCGCGGTCGAACCCGGCCTGCGCCTGAACACCAGCCGTCGACATCTCAGCCGCCGCGAGCTGAGCCGGCGCCGGGTAGGTCGCCGCCGAGGCGGTTCCCGCCCCAGCGGCGACCAGCACGGCCGCCGCACCGGCACTGGCGACGAACGTGGTCAACCTGATTTTCATGATCCCTACCTCCGGGAGTTGCTGAACCCTTGCGAGATCCAGCGTGGCGCCCGGCTCACCGCGAACACGGTCTGTCTGGACACATTTGGACACCCGCGCCGACCAGAGGCAGGGCCGGTCACAAGCTGTCGAGGCGAGCCAGCCGTTCTCGGGTCTGCTCGGCCTCCGGAACGCCCACTTCGGCATACAGCAGCAGGGCTTCCCGCCACCGACGGATAGCCGCGTCAGCACGACCTGCGCGTTCGAGCAGGTGCGCCAGGCCGTCTCTGGCCTTCGCGACTTGATAGCGCTCGCCCGACTGGCGGGCCTGGCGGAGTGCGGTCCTGAACCACTCGTAGGCTTCGGCGTCCCGGCCGACCAGTCGAAGGGCTTCACCGAGGCGGTTGAGCGCCTCGGCCCCCAAAGTTTCGATAGGCCGGTACCGGGCCATCGAAACTTCGATGCGCCTGGCCGCCGCCGCGGTCTCGCCGAGCCGGTACTCGTTGATGATCACTGCAGCCTCCACCTCGGCGGCCAGCGCGACGTCGTCAAGATCGCTGTAAATGGCGAGAGCCTGCTGGTGGTGGTCCAGCGCGTCCCGATGCTGGCCCAGGCATTCGTGAACGGTTCCGATGTTCATGAGAGCACTGGCGATGCCCGCTCGATTCCGGCTCCGGCGGTAGATACTCAGGGCCTGACGGTGCCGGGCCAGCGCTTTGCCGGACTGACCGATGCGCTGATACACGCCGCCCATGTTCCCGAGCGCAATCGCGATCCCGTCGCGATCTTCTGCGCGCCGGGCGAGGGCGAGATCCTGCCTGAAGTAGACCAGTGCGTTGGTGTACTCGCCCCAGTTCCAATAGACGAGGGCGAGGTTCCCGAGCGCGGCGCTCACACCCATGTCATCGGCCGCGGCACGGAACGCTTCCGCAGCTGCCTGGTGATTGTCCCGGGCTTCTGCGTGCTGCGCTATCGACTGGTGGACGAGCCCTAGGTTGTTGTGCGCTCGCCCGACGTTGCCGTGGTCACCGATGTTCAGAAAGGTCGCCAGGGCTTCGCGCAGGTGGCGGAGTGCGCTTTCGCTGTCACCCAGCTGCCAGCACGCCACTCCGAGGTTCTGCCGCGCGACCGCTTCGCCGACGGAATCGTCCTGCGCCTGCGCCGCACGCACTGCTGCCTCGTGGATCGAGTGAGCGTCGCGGTGGTAGCCCCCGATGACGAGGTAACGGAAAAGGGTCTGGGAGAGATCGACAGCGTGCTGATGCCAACCGCCGGCGGTCGCTTGGGTTGCGGCGGTGGCCAAGTTGTGGCGCTCCTCGTCGAGCCAGGCGAGGGCGTCATCCTCGCGTGTGGGCGTCTCCGCCCGGTCAACCTGGGGCCGCCGGTGCCGCTCATACGGCGCGAGGAAGTCCATCGCGGTCGCTGCCGTGGACCGATAGTGGTCCAGCACTCTTCCCACCGCCGCGCGGCGGACGCGTGGAAGGTCCTCCTGCCGGGTACGGGCGGCAGCGTAAGCGCGAACGAGGTCGTGGAATTGATACCTGTCCGCGTCCTGCCGCCGGTCCAGCAGTCGCCGGTTCACCAGCGATGAAAGTTCTCGACCGGCTTCTCCCAATTCGCGATCGCCTAGCGCCGCGGCCGCGCGGACGTCGAAATCAGGTCCGGGGTGGAGGCTCAGGAGGCGGAAGAACCGTCGCAGTGGCTCAGCGAGATGCTCGTAGCTGAGGGCAAGCGACGATTCCACCTCGTCATGGAGGCCGAGTTCCTCCCGATGCTCTGCGTAGTCGCTGAGAGAAAGCCTAGGGTCTTCGCGGAGCTGGGCAGCAGCGACGGTCAAGGCGAGAGGAAGGCGGCCACACAGGTGTACGACGCGCCGCAGAGCGACGTCGTCGAGGGTCTGCGGATCCCTCCCCACGCTGCCACGAAGCAGGTTCGCCGACTCTGCTTCCGACAAAACACTAAGAGGAAACCTGACGACATCGGGCAATCCAGCGAGCACGTTGCGGCTGGTGACGATGATCATCGTCCCGGGGTGACCGGGCAACAGGTCCTGAACTTGCTCTTCGGTAACCGCATTGTCCAGAACGATAACGGCGCTTCTGCCCAGCAACAGGTTCCGGTAGGCACGCACCAAGGCGCTGCGTCCGCTGGGGGGACTACCAGCAGGCCGGAGCGCGCGGATCAGCTGTTCCAGAACCACCCCAGGTTCGGCCGGGGGCCGGCCTTCGGTGTCGAACCCGTGCAGGTTCACCAGCAGCTGGACATCGTCGTGCCGGCCGGAGTCGACGAGGCGTCGGGCGACATACGTTGCCAGTCGCGTCTTGCCCAGGCCGCCCATTCCCTCGATCGAGATGACCAGGCTGCCAGTCTCCGGAGAGGTGGAGAGCGCCAACACGCGCTCGACCTCGGAGCTACGGCCGAAGAATTCACCTTCTTCGGAGGGTATGGGGATCTCCACTGACGCAGGCGCACCGCCGCGGCTGCCGACCGTTGCCCATGCCTCCCGCCACCAGCGCACGCCCCGGGCGGGCACGCGCAGTACGGCGAGCAGGTCGAACACGAGGTCGTAGTCCAAGTCCGTACGGTCGGTCGTACGGAACAGGTAGTTGATCGTCTGGTGAGGAACCTTCCGGACCACTTCTCCCGCGACAGCGGCGGCCCTCGTCCGCCGGAGGTCGGTAACCGCTTCGGCCAGCTTCCGATGCGACGGCGAACCAGCCTCCACCCTGGTCCTTTCTAAGCACGCCACCAGATCATCCAGCGAGCTCGAGCCTCGGGGATCGGGCAGCGAATCGGAAAAACGATCCTCACCCCGCGTGACCGCCATCGATTGATCAACCCCCCTGCGCACATCTACGTACACTCAATGTAACCGCAACGCGGCGTCTTTCGGCGCAAGAGTTCGCGCCACAGGAGCGACCCTTGCATGTCGCGCCGGTTTGCACAGAAGGCGAAGATCTGCACTATCCGACGACCGCCCTGGTCAGGGCCTTGAAGTCCACCAGCAAAGACCAAGCAATCGAATCGCCCGCCGAACATTCGACAAATTCCGGCCGGATCAACGCGATTCTGAGTGGCGTCCACAATAACTGGACAGAATCAGGTCAACCCGTGAACTTGCGCCATGTGCATGTTGCACTCGGCAACTCTGCGTGCTTACCGTGACTAGGTCGCTACGGGGAGGGACACCATGGGGTTTCAGACAGTACCGGAGGCACTGCGCGCCGCACGAAGATCAGCCGCCGACGCGGTCGCCGAGCTGAGCGGTATCGACTGCGGGGAACCGGTCTGCACACTCGCCACGGCCATGCCCGGCGGCACCACCGCCGGAACCGCCGCATCCATGGGCGGGTCATGGACAACAGCATTCACCTCTTGGTGCGCCGACGCCGAAGCCCAAGCCGACAACCTGGCCACCGCCGCCGAGCGCTACCAGGCAACAGACCGCGCCGGCAGTGACGACCTGACCGCCGCCGGATCACTCCGAGGCCCGAGCTGATGGTCTCGCTCTCCGACGTGAAGCGGTGGAACACCGCCCAGCTCGACGAGATCCACACCGCCATCCGCCGCCAGCTCGACATGCTGATCCACTCCGGCGACGACTACGGCAAAACCGTCCCCGTGGACGGCTGGTCCGGACCCGCCGCCGACACCGCGGCCTCCGCCCACCGGGCGCTGATGGCCCGCATCGACAAGCTCGCCGCCGGGGCCAGTATCGTCGGCAAGGCCATCGCCCAAGCCGCAGACGCCATCACCGGCGTGCAACGCGCGGTCACCAACGCCGAGGAATACGCCCGCAAGTACGGCTACCGCATCACCGACACCGGAGCGGTCACCGACACCTTCCCCAACGGCCAGGCGCCGCCGGAGTTCGACCCCGGCGACCGGGCCCGAGCACACCAGCAAGCCGTCGACGACATCACCCAGGCACTCCGCACCGCCGAGGACATCGACGTCGACCTCGCCTCGGTCCTCAAGCGCGCCGAGAACGGCGAGTTCGGCACCGGCGACGAGACGACCGTCGCCGCAGCGGCCGCCGCCGGCGCCGTCGATCCCGGGCTCACCCTGCCGGAGCCACCTGCGAACGCCACTCCATCCCAGGCCGCGGCGTGGTGGGCCAGCCTCTCCCCCGCCGGCCGAGCGATCCTCCTGCACGACCGACCGGCCGCGCTCGGCGTCATGGACGGCCTGCCCGCCGAGGTCCGCGACGAGGCCAACCGGGCGGTCTTCACCCAGCAGTACACCGACCTACAGCGCCAGCGCCACGAACTCCAGCAGCGGATGGACGCGCTGAACCAGTCCGACCCGACCCAGCAGGTCGAGCACTTCGACCTCGAACGCGACGCGGCGGCCATGGACACCAAGCTCCAGGGCCTGGACGCGATCAACGAGCGACTCACCCAGCCCTACCCCGGCCAGCCGCCGGCGTTCCTGCTGGGCATCGACACCGCCAACGCCGGCCACGCCATCATCGCCATCGGCAACCCCGACCACGCTGTCAACGTCGCCACCTACGTCCCCCGCACCGGAACCGGACTCGACGGCTTCGCCACCGACATCCAGCGAGCCGACCTGATGAACCAGACCGCGAGCATCATCAACCCGGTCCCCACCTCGGTCATCACCTGGGCCGGCTACGACGCACCGCAAAGCGTCCTCCCCGACGCCGCCAGCACCAGCTTTGCCGATCACGCCGAACCCGGACTGCGCCGCTTCCAAAACGGGCTGGGCGCCAGCCACGATGCGATTCCGGTCAACTCCACCGTGATCGGCCACAGCTACGGCACCACCGTCGTCGGCCAGACCGCCCGCGACCTCGGCCTCCCAGTGGACAACCTCGTCATGGTCGCCAGCCCCGGCGTCGGCGTCCAGCACGCCACCGACCTACACCTCGACGGCGTCCCACCCGATCAGATGGGCAACCACTTCTTCGCCACCAAATCGGCCGTAGACCCGGTCCCTGCGTTGACCAACCTGCAAAGCCCAGCCTTCGACCGCATCGACCCGCTCGGCCCGGACCCAGCTACCAGCTGGTTCGGCGGGCACCAGTTCGACTCCGACCCGGCCACCGGCCATACCGAGTACTGGGATCCCAACTCCAGGTCACTGCAAGGAATGGCGAAGTTGATAGCAGGCGCGTCGGCACCGTGACCGCCGCGACGCGAGGACACCGGGAGGCCCCGAAGACACTTCGGTGGCTCCTGGTCCTCGTAGTTCTGCTGGCCACCACCGCCGGATGCGGAGACGACCACCCCATGGAACCCACCATCACCCTCGCTCAAGCCCAACAGGCCGCCGGCGACCAGATCCGAGAAGCCGCCGCCGGGACCTTCCCGCCCGGGTTCACCCTGCAAGAGTTGCCACCCCAGCCGCTGAACTGCACCGACTCCTCCGGCAAACCCACCGGCCAAGTTCTGCTCGGGGTCACCTACTGGGTCAACAACCTCCCCAGCAACCACGACAACAACGCCCACTTCGATGCCCTCAAGGCCTGGTGGGCGGGCCACGGGTGGACGCTCAGCACCGACAGTCGGCCCGCGGATATGTTCATCAACGCCACTCGCGGCGGCTACCTCATGAGCCTGCGCGCCAACGTCAACCACCGCCTCGCCATCGGCAACAGCACTCCCTGCGTCTGGCGCAACGGCACGCCCGGCGCTTCGCCTTGATGGCCGGCCTGCCTGACTCGCGAGCGCGAGCTTACTTTCACATCGCCACATTGGCAGAGGCTGCAGCCTCGCTCACCGGGAAACGTACGCATATCGCTCTCCGTACGTGGTTCATCTTTCGCCACCTGGAATTCACATAGTGGCAGCGATAGAGGCGAGGCGGTCGATATGACATGAAAGTCACATGATAACTCCTTTCCAGTAGCCTCACCCTTGCGCAGCGGGTCGACCTTTCAGACTGACGGCGCGTGAGACTGCCAGTACGTGAGATCAAGACCGCAACTCCGACATCTAACGAAGCAACCTTGCCTCACGCGGTCCCCACACTGCACTTTAGGGAGGTAAAAGCCGCAACCGAACTTGCAAATGGCGAGAATTATTTTCGCAGCCACAGTAACGCCAGATCAGTGAATTATCAGAACACGGCTCGCCGGTCTGATTGAAAATAAGGAGCGCACATGGGATTCGACATATGCATTGTTACTTTCAAAAATACAGCAGACCGTATTGTAAAGTCAATTCGCAAGGATGACAGGGTCTATATCCACGACAACAGTCTGAGAAATTACGGATTCGCCAAGGGTGCCAATCTATGCGCACGGCAAGGGTCAAGCCCGTTGATATTGTTCATAAACCCCGACGGAGACTTGCCGTCAGGCGTACTCGATGCGTTAGAGCGCGAACTCTCGCAGCCCAACGTTGCAGCAGTAGCCGCGCATCAAGGACCAACCAGAGAAAAGGCCATCGACAGGATGCGCCAGCTCACCAAAGGGATAAACTGGGCACCAGCCGCATGTCTAGCTGTCCGCCGAGAGCTATTTGAGGCCGTAAATGGCTTTGACGAAAGACTATTTATGTACGGCGAAGATGTCGAGATTTGCGCAAGACTCGCCAGCTTTGGCCTCGTATATACCTACAAAAATGCTATTTTCCATCACGATGCAGACAACTCCAATCGATATACATATCGCATGCAGCACTTGAACTATAGGAACTTACTTACGGTCGGAAATTGGTACACGCGCGCGAACTTAATCGGCGTACTTTCAGAAGTGAGGTCGCATATCCAGAATCGACAATTCTTGCGCGCAACCGCCTGCCTCACAGGAATTGCCGCGTATATTACGCGCACTATACACTGGGACATGCGCCCTCTCGAGCCACGCCGTGGTTGCGACCGCACACAGATCGACTTAAACTGAGCTATGACCAACATCCTTCCCGTAGTCGGCGCCGCCGCCGGAATCGTCGCAATCGTGAAGGCCATCTACGACTTCAGAACCAGAGTTCGCAGGACCGTCCGCTTCACGATCATTCGAACGTCGAAGTTAGGTGATCCGATTACACTTGCCGCAAATCTCGTGGCCTCAGTCGAGATCTTCAACGTGCAAACTGTGGCAGAATGGACGTTGAGCCACGGCGGTGTCGCCTCTGGGATACACGACGCCAACTCCCTGAATCCAGGCAACACAATAAAAATTTTTGTTCCACAAAGTCCACGATCGGCCATAGCCCCAATATATGAAGAAGTTGTCAGCGATTACGACGATCTGATCGTGAAGGTGATCTATTCGAAACATGTATCGAGTAGCCATAAGAAGACTACGTTCATCCGGCCAGGCTTGACTTTCATGGGAGTTAATTAGAGCGGAGTCATGACATGTTTGCCGGTAGACAAGTTTTGCTCAAAGCAACAGCATCGACAGAGTCTGCTATCGCTCAAGTTGAGCATGGATTGAACTATCCTTCTGCGTATTTCACATTATCTCGAGCGTTACGAGTTCTTGAAGGCTCGAAAGACGCAAGACGCCCGGCCACGCAGCATCTCTTGACACGAGGAATACTTGCGCTAGCTCGCGCCTCTAGACAGCTCGACCGAATGCCAAGCGTCACCGCAGGCCATTACCTGATGGCAGCCAGGATTGCATACCGGCTGGGCGATTATCAGATCGCCGCGCCAGCACTCTTGGGCCAAGCCCTTACTTGGCAACAGTCAGATCCAATCAGAGCCAAGAAAATACTTCTAAACGTAGAAAATTTCATATCAGACCACGCCATCTACGATCAGAGAGTTTCTTGGCGAGTTCGAGTGGCGGGCGTAATGAGAAGCTTCGGACAGTTTGATGACGCAGTTCGATATCACCGAACTCAGGTCAATCCACTGTTACACTCTGGAAATCTGGATCCCCTGGAATTCTATATTCAACAAAATTCATGGGCGGCAACTCTTATTGAACAAGGACGGTACTTAGATGAAGCATACTACGCCATTGGCGACATCGGACGACCGGTAGACACCTTAGCACTACATGACAGGAACATTCAACTTGTGCACCTCTACGCAAAGAGCAGAGAATGGCGTCTCGCCGAGCATCACTATCAACTGGCCTTTAAACTGAACCAGCAAAACTCCTACGACGCGACCAAAATAATCGAGTCGCGCCTGCTCCTTGAGACATTGATCTGATGGGTGACAAGGTTCCAGCGGCGGCGAGCAGGAACTCTTGACCCCCAGTTGTTCACGTCGTTCGTTCATTTCGGCCTCTACCAAGGCGTCACCGAGAACGTAACTCTGCCGCGAACGCCGCGCACCATTACCTGCACGTCGGCGACCAGCCGGTCCGGCTTCCGCAGCCGCGGAGCTGCGGCGACCAAAGCGACGGGCCGCTGGCTGGTCAGGACGCGGCATGGTTCGGGGCCGGTACGCCGGTGATCTCGTCGTCCCGGGGCTCGACCATGGTCAAGCCGACCGGGATCGTCGAACTCCACCGCAGTCGATGCAGCCTTCGCGAGGGCCGGCGACCTGGCGAGGGCCGACCTGAGTGCCGGGCTGGCGCGTGCTGCCGACCAGGTCCACGTCGAGCCACGTCGCCGGCGGCCTCGAACCAGAGAGCCAGGCTGCCAGTTCGACCAGCGCGGCATGGACGGTAAGCCCGTTGAGGTAGACCACGGACGGGTTGGCCGAGCCGGTTCCGTAGCCGTGCTGCCGATCGAGGGCTTGCTGGTCGGCGGACTTCGCCCAGCGTGCGACCTCGGCCGGATCCAACTCGTGCAGGCAAGACAGGCAAGGACCGTCCGGCAGGACGAACACGACACGGCCACCGAGCGCCGCGGGCTCGGCGGTGTGGTCGGCCCCGGTGGCGATGTCGAGGTAGGGCACCCGCGTGTCGACCGCGATCTGGTTGAGCCGGTGCCGGGGACCGTCGTGGTCGACGCAGCCGATGATCAGGTCGACGTCATGCAGTTCCGGGTGCGGTTCGGCAACGGTGATCCCAGGCAGCTGCCCGACGTTGATGAGCGGGTCGATCGCGCGCATACGGCGACGGGCGACGAGCTGTTTCGGGCTGCCGATGTCGGCGTGGTCGGCGGTCACCATCCGGTTGAGATTGGTGGTTTCGACCAGGTCGTCGTCGAAGATCAGCACATTGCGGAAGCCGAGGTAAGCCAGCGCGGCGGCAACGTGCGACCCGGTCCCGCCGGCGCCGACGAGGGCGACCCGCATGCTGCCGATCGATGCCTGGGCTTCGGCTCCGAGGAGCGGGAGCTGGCGGGCGAACCGCTCGTCTTCCGCCGCCCGGGCGTTGAGGACGCGCAAGGAGGAGCCGACGGAGACCACCGTGTCGAACGGACGGCGTTCCACACCTCCGGCCTCGGCCGGTCGCCACCACTCGGCCCACAGGGAGCCCTCAGCCCAGACGGCCGCGCCGTAGGGCGTACCGTCGAGGAGGTCCAGCACGTACCCCGCCATGGGCGCGAGGTTCGTCTCGTCGATGCGTGAGAACTGCGGCGGCCCGATGTAGTGATTGTGGAACTCGACCAGACCTCGGCCGGATGTGATAGCTCGGTTGTGGACCCGGTCGAGTGCGTCGTCCTTGATGGACCAGCCGTGAGCGCCATGGTGGACTTCTCGGTCGTCGATGAGGACAACGTCCACGACCTCGAGAACCGGGCCGTTCGGGTCGTTGCGCAAGACGTCGGTCAAGGCAAAGGCGAAGCGCTCGCCCGAAGCGTTCCTGAGGTGCTGCTCGATGCGGGCCCAGTGGCCCGGCACGGTGAACTTGAGGGAGCTCATGGTCGTCAGTCCGCTTCTTGGAAGCGGGTGAGGGCACCGGCGAGATACTCGGCGAGGTTGCTGCCGGAAGCCGGGTCGGCGGTCGGCCTCCAGTCGCCGGGCTCAACGTGGTACGAGAACTGCAGCCACGGCTTGCCCGCGTGCACCTGCACGCCCTGGCTATTGCCCGGCGTCCCGCCGTTCACGAGGGTCAGGTCGGGCCGGGCACAGATGTTGTCCGGCTGCCCTGCCGGGTAGTTCGGCGGGATCTGGAACAACACGTCGGTTTCGTCGTGCGACCAGCCACCTGGAAGCCGGTGAGCGGGAAGCACGACGACGAGGGACTCCCGATCGATGCGGGCTCCGGGGTATGCCTGGCGCAGCAGGGTTTCCTCCTGCGCCAGGCGCGCCCCGAGCCGGTTCGGCTCCGTCATGATCAGCCCCGCTTGAACCGCGGACGGCGCTTGAACTGCGCTCCGGGCACCAGGTGAACCGACTCGTCGGGCGCGACAGTCTTGCGGGTCCCGTCCGGCAGGATCTGGATCAGTCCGTCGCCGGAGCTGATACCGGCGATGGCCATGATCTCCGCGCCGGTGATGGTGGGGTGCTCGTGCTCGTAGGTGGTGCCGTCGACGTCGAACACGAACTTGGCCCGCTGTTCCCCGGGGTGACGTCCCGGGGTGTCGTCGATGTCGGCACCGGCGTGAGTGGCTGACACGTCGCCTCCTCTGGTCGGCCCGCCTGATGCGGGCTTTCACTAAGAGGTCGTCGGCCTCGTCGGTTCCACACCGCCCTCTCCGGGAAAAACTTGCAATTCTTTATTCGCTCGCGCGTACATGAGCTCGACCGTGTTCGGCGCGATCGCGGCCAACCTGCGGGCCAAGCCTTCCTCGTAGGTCGTGACCACGATTTGGTCGACGGCACCCGCGTCGGCGGCAAGCAGGAGTGTCCGTGCGATGGTGGCGCGGCGGCGAGGATCGAGATGCTCCAGGGGTTCGTCGAACCAGATCGTCGACGCGCGCGCCAACGTCTTTATCAGAAGCAATCTGGTCACCAGTAGCGCTGTCGCACGTTCGCCACCACTGAGGTCGCCGAGGCCGAGTTCGACGTCGCCGTGCTGGACACCCAGGTGCCCATCCGGACCGAACCGCAGCCCGTCACTGCCGAACACGAGTTTCCAGCGGCGGCTGATCTCCTGGGTTAGCGGTTGTATCCGTTCGTTCAGATAGTGGTCCGCCACCCGATTCAAACTGTTCTGTGTAACCTCGGCGACGGCGTCCTCGCGAGCCGCGGTCAAAAGGTCGTTGTGCTCACGTCCGGCTTGGCGCAGGCTCGCCGCCTTCCGTCGTGCTTCCGATAACCGGGCACCGAGTGCGCCATGTTTCTCGGCGAGCTCGGACACCAACCGGCGTGCGTTGGCTAGCTCGATGGCTGCGGCCGGGCCTGGGTCTTCGTTCTCGGGCTCGATTGGAGCCTGCAGGCCGTTCAAGGTCCGGCCGAAGTCGGCTATTGCGGCAAGCCGCCGCCGGACGGACGCGGTCTCCAGGTCCCGGCGTTCGACCTCGGTGCGAGCGTGCACGCCGAGGTCGCCGTGCGAGGCGAGTGCGGCGTCGCGCTCGGCCGCGCTGAGCGGGCGCAGGCACGTCGGGCATTCAGTCATCGCGGCGTTCAGGAGATCGGCGACGCTCGCGGCCGTCGCCGACGCGACCTCGGCTGCTGCCCGGGCAGCCAGGCTGTCCTGCAGAGCAGCGTCAGCCTCACGCTCTTCATCGGCCAGCGCGCTCGCCGGATCGCGCGCGCCGACATCCAGCACGTCGGTCATCTGCACGACCAGGTCGCGCACTCGATCGTCGTAGTCCTTTGCGCTGTGGCGGTAGCGTTCCCACGCATCAGCTCTGGCTGCAGTGACTTCAAGATCGCCGATTCGAGCTTCGGCGATGCTTCGTTCCCTAGCAGCCGCTTCGACTTCATGCTCGAGGTCGGCTACTTCGCGGTCGGCTTCGGCGACCGCCCCGTCGGTCGCAACGAGATCGTCACGGACCGACTTGATCTTCGCAGCCAGGACGCCTCGGCGCTCCTTGAGCTGGGAAGCGGCATCCAGCAGCGGCTGGATGCCGAAGACGTCCGCGAGGTGGTCACGGATCGGAAACCCAGTGTCCTTCCCAGTCGCCTTGGTGCCGAAGATGAGCGCATCCAACAAACCCGGCCGAGCAGACCAGGATTCACGGAGAATCGTTTCGTACTTAGATTCGTTTATCTCCGCACCACCGGCCGTCGCGATGAAAGTCGCGCTTCCGGTTCGTTTCAGAGTCCTGGTCACCTGCAAATCTGGATACCCGGGCAAGTTGAGTCCGAGCCGGACGGTTGCCGATTCGCTTCCGCTTCGGACGGCACGTCGACGGTCTTGGCCGGGGGTGCCGAGTAGCCCCCACCGCACCGCTTCGACCAGCGAGGTTTTTCCCACTCCATTGGGAGCAACGAAGAACGTGACGGGACGAGTGAGATGCAGGTCCAGACTCCGGTACGCCCGCCAGTTGGCGAGCTGGATACTGCGGATCACGACGCGCCTGCCCCACTGACCCTGGCGAGCTCGGCCAGCAGTTCATCGCCGACCAGACGTCGCGCCTGAACAGCGGTGACCATCGCGGCGATCGGCGAGGAACCGATTTCTCCGAGCCAGCGCTGCCCCTCTTTCTTGTGATCGAGGCGCGGCTTCCCTCGGAGAGCCAGTTGCCATTCATCCTCGGCGGCTTTTGCCCCGGTCGCCTCGGTGTCGGCGACGTCGAGGAAGCCGTCAAGCCCTACAACCTGGTCCCACGCTGGAAGCAACTGATCGAAATGCCGGCCGAGGGCGATGTCGAGCGGTTCAGGCGCCGGACTCCGTGGAGGTAGCCATCCGCGGACCGGGTCCACCGAGCGCTGGGCGTCGGCCGCAGTGATCAGCACCGCCCGCTCGCCATCTACCGAAGTGATCGCGAGCGACGAGATCGGGCTCTCGCGGAAGAACATGGCGACGGCCTCCGGCTCCCCGAGCCACTGGCCGGGTTCAGCCAGGCACACGGCGACGATTTCACCGAAGACCGCGGACTGGGCGACCGGAGTCATCCCTGCCGGAACCCGTGCTTCCCAGGAAGGGGCGAACTCGAGGTCGATCTGCTCGCCGAACCGGAACTGCAGGTCCTCAAGCACCTGCCGCACGCTGCCGTATCCGAGATCCCGCCCAGCCGTCGGTGGCGTCTCGGGGGTCTTGGGTCCGGGCACGAGTCCCAGCCGGATCGCCACCGGGTCCTCCTCGACAGGAGGCGGCTCCGGGCCGCGATCGGCGAGCGCCGCGACGATCTCGAGCTGTTCCCGCACGGCGTCGCGTAGCTCCTGAGGCAGTTCCGTCAAGTCCGGCTCGGGTCCACGCCCGCGCAGGAAGAGCAGGTACCGCTCGGTCATGTCGCTGCTCAGGTCGCCGATCTCGTCGTCACCGTTCATCATTTGCCCCTTCATGATCGGGTGATCGCTTGCGGTTGACGCATCTGCGCAGCGCATCCAGCGCTCGATCGCGTTGCCTGCCGACGGACTGGTAGCTCCTTCCTGACTGCAGTGCCCAGTCAGACAAGGTAGTGCTGTTCATGATCGTCTCGTGCACGACGGCGCGCTGCTCGTCGGTGAGGCCCTTCATGCACTCGAGAGCCACCCGGAGGAGCACCTCTTGCTCTGCCGCTTCCCGTACGTCATCCTCGGCGAACTGCGGATCGGCCGTGACACCGAGATCGATCACGAGGTCACGCATGCGCTCGCGTTCGCGTTCGCGAATGATGGCCCGACCGGCGTCCTGTCCCCGGCGATACGCGATCGTCTTGGCCAAGCCGATCAAGGACTTCACGCCCGCAGGCCCGATTCGCCCCAGCTCGAGGAACGCGTCGTACACCACGTCGTCGACGTCGTGTTCGTACACGACGTCCGCGGTGATCATCGCGATGCCCTGGCGAGCCCGTTGGCGCATCGGCGCGCTGACAGCTTTGAAGACGTCAAGAGGCTCAGCGCGTCCATCTTGCCACGCGCTGAGCAGCTCGTCGTCCTCGTTGGCCTGCGTCATCACACCCTGGTCGTCGAGCCGACCCGGCCTACACCCCTCAACCGACGAAATACTGCATCAAAGTGATCTACGTCACATTCCGACGCACTCTACCTGACGCATAGTCATACCGCATGACCGAGCGTGCCAACGACAGCTCATGGGCCGCTCGATGGCCGAAAAAGAGGTCTACCTGGGTGTCCAGGTGCAGACCCGGCGGATGGTCGACCGCGCGGTCGAGCGGGCCGCGCCGGTGCTGCGCAAGATCCTGCCCGAGGCCGTCGACGCCGAGCTGACCGCGCTGGACTCCGAGGTCGAGCACCTCGACCAGGTCATCGGCAGCGCCGGGCTGGAAGGCCGGCCGGTGCACGCCGAGGAGATGTCCTGGCTGATGCACCGCTCGTGCTCACTCGGCCTGCCCGCACCGCGCAACATGCCCGCGGTGCCCGGCGCGGCCTGGGAGCCCGAGGACCTGGCCAGCTTCACCGACGCCGCCGACTACTACGCCGACCCGTACGCGCCGACGGTCACCGTCCGCGGCCGCACCGGCTCCAACGCCGGCGTCTCGCGGCACCTGGCGATCCTCACCGTGGGGCAGATGCACGGCCTGCAGATCCCCGAGGTCGACGACCCGTGGATCCAGCACGCCGACCGGCTGCCGGCCGCGGTCGAGGTGTCCGCGCGCATCTACGTCCGGCGCCCCGAGGACGTGGCCGGGGAGCTGCAGCGCCAGATGAACAAGGTGCGCTCGCAGGTCAAGCACTACACCGACGAGCACGAGCTGGAGCCGCCGCAGTCGCTGTCGCGCCAGGCCGGGCGCGTGCTGGAGATCGACGACGAGATGACGTCGGGCTTCACCGCGCTCGCCACCCGCGTGCGGTCCTGGTGGCGGCTGGCGGTGTCCGGCCCGACCGAGCGCGACGCGCTGCGCCTGGCCCAGCAGCTGCTCGACGCGCCGTTCGGGAGAACAAGCGCCCTGGCGACGCCGTGCGGCAGTCAAGCATTCACTGCTTCCCGGTGTACACAAGTCCGTTCTAATTTGAACAGGGAGCTGACGCGTCTCGGCGTGACCGGCGCGTTCTACACCGGACCGCTCGGCACGACCGCGCCCAGCGCCACCGCCATCGACGCGTGGCCAACCGGGATGGTCGACCTCGGTTTACATCAGCGACGACGGCATCACCGAAGGCCGCGACGAGGACAACGAGCAGTTCACCCCTAGGGCCTGTCCTCAAAGCTGGTGTGGTGATCTGCTTTGATCTTCGGTCGTGGTGCGTAGGCATGAGCTGACTGATGAGCAGTGGCAGGTCATCCAACCATTGCTGCCCGCTTCGGGTGTGAAAGGGCGGCCGCGGGTGGATGACCGGCGGGTGATTAACGGGATGTTGTTCAAGGCCAAGACCGGTGTCGCGTGGCGGGATCTGCCGGAACGCTATGGGCTGTGGAAGACGGTCTACAACCGGTTCTGGCGCTGGTCACGCACTGGCACCCTGTCCGCGCTGGTGGCGAAGGTGCGGGTGCTGGCCGACGCGATCGACGAACTCGACCGGGAAGTGTCGGTGGATTCCAGCATCGTGCGGGCGCATCAGCACGCCGCCGGCGCCCGCCGCGTTACCGCGTCTCACACAGGGGGAAGCCGGGTCGTGGAGCGGGCACAGCGAGCCAGGTGATCATGCCATCGGCCGGTCCCGTGGCGGACCCACCACCAAGATCCACCTGGCCTGCGACGGCCACGGTCGGCCACCGTCGGTGGTGCTGACCGGCGGCAACGTCAACAACTGCACTCAGTTCACCGCCGTGATGGCCGGTGTCGAGTTCCGTCGACCTGGTCCGGGGCGGCCGGCGACCCGGCCGTCGCGGGTGCTGGCGGACAAGGGCTATTCCAGCCGCGCCATCCGGGCTTATCTGCGCCGACGCGGCATCCCGGCGACCATTCCCGAACGCCGTGACCAGCGGGCCAATCGGTTACGTCGCGGACGGGCCGGCGGTCGTCCGTCGGCCTTCGACCGTGTCGCTTACCGGCGCCGCAACATCGTCGAACGCTGTTTCAACCGCCTCAAGCAATTCCGTGCCATCGCCACTCGCTTCGACAAGACCGCCACTTCCTACCGAAGCATGATCGATTTGGCCACACTCCTCCTCTGGCTTTGAGGACAGGCCCTAGCAGTCCGCCACGCCGATCCGCAGCGAAATCACCAAGAGCACCCTGACGTTTCAGGCCACGCTCTGGGAGTCGAAGTTCGAGACGATCAGCCTGTACTACCGGGTCGGGCTGGCGGACATGACGCAGACCAGCGCTGGCGCGGACGCCGTAGTCAGCTTCAAGGAGAAGGGCAAGCCTGCCCGGGATCTGCGCTGTTTCGGCATCGACGGCGCCTACGACCGACGTATCTTCCTGCCGACGGCCGAAGTCTCCGAACGCGGCAAGCTGACCTACAAGAGTGACACCCTGATCGGCTACGACTGCACGATCACCGCCTACCCGGGCGCGGACGGCTACAGCGCGCTGCGGGTCTTCAAGGAAGGTTGGGCGCTTCCGGTTCGGGCGGCCGAATGGTCCATGCGCTGGCTGGCGTGAAAGCAGCAGCAGCGTTGAGGTGTTCCACTGCACCCAGATCACGACTCATGGCTTGCTTAAGCGTGGAGAATTTCTCATGAAAAGAGTCGAAAACCTTCCGCATACGTTTCTCTGCGTCGCGCGACTCGTTGGCATCTTCGCTTCTTCTGTCTAGGGTTACAATGATTTGATCTAACGCGCGGCCAACTTCTTCGGCGATGCGGACAACGTTTGGCGAAGCGACGATTCCGGTTTCTTCCACCGTCATTCGGAAGTCGGATGAAATCTCCACCATAGATGCTATCGCCTTATTGGCACGGCTGACTCGACTGGCTCGGTCTTGTTTATGGCCTAACACTAGTGCGACGTGGACGTCAACCACCCGCGTGCGCAGCTTCGAAACTTCGACATACAAGGCATACCTTTTATCGAAAAGCAATTTCTCGCGTTCGAGGTATCTCATGTGAGACAACTCGATCTTCAGTCGTTTATTCGATTGTCTATTTGATAGCCACGTCGTGGTTGCGCCCGTCACCAAGGCGATAATGCCGGTTATTCCGGCAACGATAGCCGTAAACCACCAAGGGCCAGCGGTGGCGCTAGTTGCGTTGCTCATTGCGCGAGGTTACACGTGCGAAACGCACGTCGCGAAGTCTTCACTCCTACGCACTTTGCGGCCGCGAGCCACTCGTTATGGTAATTTACCAACCATAGTTGTTGCTCGGAACGGGTGTCGATCACGAAAGGCGCCTCCCGCATGCCCTCCATTGACATCGATGCAATCCTCGCCCAGCACGAGGAAGCACTGACTCTGTCGACCACTTCACCTTAAGATCTCAAGTTCAGCACTGACGGAAAGGTTTTGTCGCTCGTCGACAGCAACGACTACAGAGCCGGCCATCCGAAGCCGCCCACGGTCAAGCTCTTCGACGTCGTCGATCCGAAGCAGCCACAGCTCATCGCCACCATGCCGGGCATCGAGCCCCAGTTCACCACCTTTTCCCGCTCGGCCACCTCTTGGTCGTGAATCTGGCCGGCGGGATCCAGCCGTGTAAGCAAGCAGGCGACCCGATCACCGCCGAGCAGTGGAGCAAGTATCTCCCTCATCACCCGTTCACACCCCCGTGTCCCTCGTGACGCCCTCGGCCCTCGGACTGGCCGCCCGCCCAGGCGGTGCGGCAGCCGTGGGCGACGGCCGACCACTCTAAGGTTCTGGACGCCGGCCCGCACTCCAACCCCGCCGACGGTGACCGTCCGCGGCCGCACCGGCTCCAACGCCGGGGTCTCGCGGAACCTGGCCGTCCTCACGGTCGGGCAGATGCACGGCCGGCAGATCCCCGAGGTCGCGACCGGTGGATCTAGGGATCCAGCACGCCGACCGGCTGCCCGCCGCGGTCGAGGTGTCCGCGCGCATCTACGTCCGCCGCCCCGAGTAAGCCGTCAGCGAGCTGCAGCGCCAGATGAACAAGGTGCACTCGCAGGTCAAGCACTACACCGACGAGCACGAGCCCGAGCCCCGCATTCGCTGTCCCGGTCCCTGGGGAAGCTCGCCGGCCTGCCCCTGGATCCAGTCGTCCCCGCGCACGTGGGGCGGATCCCGACATCCCGATGTCGATGCCGGCGGGCTTGCCGCGGAAGAGGTCACTCAACGAGGCAAGCGACGCTGGGATCGAGGACAGCGACGAAAACAATGACACAAAAACCCAACTAGCGGTCAGGGATTAAACGAACACGGTGCAATGATCCAAGGAAATGCAGGAAGCGAAAAAATTGTTACTTCATCTCGCCTTGCCAGAACGCTGACGCATCACAAATTCACCTTTTCCCAGACGCAAGGTCGAGATGTGAGAATAGGCGCCATAGCCCCTGGGGCAGGTTCATAAGCGACCTTGCGACAGCAGCACGAGTTCGAAGTTCAGCTCGCCAGTTGAATTTTTCAGCTACGCGGCGCTCGGCCTCAACAACGAGTTCTTTGCCCTCATCTTTACGACCAATAAGAGCCAGAGCGATACCTAAATCAATCAACGTAGTAACAGTATTTGGGGCATACGGTCCATCCCCTTCAAGCTGCATCTGAAGGAGTGGCTCCAATATACGGACAACCTGGTCGTATTCTTTGAGTTGCGCATGCGCTTGCGCCTCAGAATGACGCACCCAGTAGTACAGACGGCTACTAACTCCAACGATTTCTTCAACGGCGGCTGCCACACCCCTGAGATCCCTCAGACACTGTGCCGGACGTCCTCGGGTCACCCACACGTGCGCGCATCGCAGGTCAGCGACCAGGACAGAAATATCACGGTCCCCCAGCCTCTGCTTCAGTTGGTCACGCTCCCACAGCAGGCTTTGAACAGCGTCTTCATCACCACCAGAAATTGGATTGAAGACCGCCACGTCTTGACTCAAATAAGCCTCAGCCCGTATTCCTATTGCCTCCAATCGTTGCCGACGCGAAATACCGACAGATACGCCAGCAAGTCTTTCGGCAATCTGCAACGCTTGACCGACTTCACCTACAGTCAGATGCAGGCGAGCCCGTTCCAATTGGATCTCAGGACCATCCAGCGAGACGCTATCAAAAATTTGACGCGCCTCTTGGAACATTCCCTTCTTGCGATAACTAACCAACATGGAAACAATTTCGTTAACACGCTCCTGATTCGTAAGATGCGCCGGATCAGAAGATTTACCCGGATGCTCAGTGCAATAACTCGGTCGATCCGATACGATAAGTTGGTCGTCCATCTCATCATGACTTACCTCGATTCGCACTGCATGCGGCCGCGAAGAAGGGAAGTCAGCGGACTCCCCGCCACGGTCGGCGTCGGCGAGGTTGTGACGAGTCGTCAGCGTGTCAGGGTGGTCAGGCCCAAGCACACGAAGCTGATCACTCAACAACTGCTCAAAGGCAGCAATCGCCCCAACAGGATCCCCCGCCTCACCACGCGAGTAGGCGAGGTTGTGACGAGTCGTCAGCGTGTCAGGGTGGTCAGGCCCAAGCACACGAAGCTGATCACTCAACAACTGCTCAAAGGCAGCAATCGCCCCAACAGGATCCCCCGCCTCACCACGCCAGCGCGCAAGGTTGTGACGAGTCGTCAGCGTGTCAGGGTGGTCAGGCCCAAGCACACGAAGCTGATCACTCAACAACTGCTCAAAGGCAGCAATCGCCCCAACAGGATCCCCCGCCTCACCACGCCAGCGCGCAAGGTTGTGACGAGTCGTCAGCGTGTCAGGGTGGTCAGGCCCAAGCACACGAAGCTGATCACTCAATGTTGACTCGAACAACGCTATTGCTCGGTCCAGATGACCAATCTTTGCGTATGCTTGGGCAAGTTCATTTCGAGATTCCAATGCGCTGGGATCATCGGCCCCAAGTACGCGGATGCGATCTTGCAAAGTTGACTCAAGTTGAGTAATCGCGAGATCCAAGCTCCACGCGTCGGCATGAGTTCGTGCGAGATCGTTACGAATAGCAAGGGTCTTCACGTGATACGGCCCGAGAATTCGCTCAGCGAAAGAAGCAGCTCGCTCCAAATAAGTGACTGCAGACTCAAGCATTCCCTGCGTACGCAAAAATACGCCTACGTTATGCATCAACAAGGAAGTTGCCTCGGTCTCCTTGTCAGGCGGCGTATATTCTAGTAGTGCAATCGCATGCGGAACTAGTTCACGATAGAACGGCCAATGAGAAGGTTCCCGATAATTCAGACCATCCAGAGCTATCAAGAGCAAATCGACGGCGAGACCATGTGCAACACTCACATCTTCCGGTTGGCGATGAGGGTCCTCAACATCTGCCGTTCGGAAGACTTTTTGAACCAATGGGTGCACTCGCAAGGTCTTTTCTTCAACGATCAACATGCTATAAGCCGAAAGTCGACCGATCGCAGTCAATACTTTCGGCTCGTCCGATATTCCCCGAGTTAGGGTTCGTGGGATACTATCAGGAGCATACCAAGCGAGGATTCGTATTAGTTGACGCGCAAGTGGCGTGAGGCCGATTCGATCAAGTGTAATCCGCCAGACCTGTGCCATGGTATGGCCATAATGAGACGCCTCTGACGTCTCGGTTAACATCGATGCCGTGTACTGCTCGAGCAGCCTCAAGTATCGGGCTGGAGTTATCCGCGTTTCGGCAATGTACGCTCCAGCTTGAGCAATAGCCAGCGGCAAGTTCCCAAGGACAAGACACAGAGAATCTATGTCTTGCTGATTGTAGGAGGCGTCGGGAATAGATGCGATTTCCCGCAGAAGAGTCGTCGCCTCTTCCAAGGTCAACGTATCCATTCTGATTGTTTTCGCGTTTGGCCACGCAACAGAAAGCCGGGTAGTTATCAGTATCCGACCATTCCCACTCTGGGCAATCAATGGTGCAATGTCGGCCCAATTGGACACGTCGTCAAGAATAAGAAGCCATCCATCATGGCTAGCCAGCCACTGCATTGCACGGCTACGCAATGCGTCAAGAGATAGAGAGATTCCGGGCTCGAGTGTCGAGGCAAGCCTGGCGAGGTCAGTGTCAATATTAGACACGGAGTCGGCTCTGATCCACCAAATCGGATTGAATGACTCCGCGTGACGGTGTGCCCACCAAGCAGCAAAGGTACTTTTCCCCACTCCACCTAGGCCGTTTACAGCCGCAACTGCGACAACGTTCGACACACCTTCGAATGCATCAGTAACCCAAGCGCCGATGTCGGCACGACCGACGAAAAACCTAGGCAAATAAGGAAGGTTGGACAGCGAGAAAGGCGACTCAACATCCATCATCGACGGTAGCGCACTCTCTCTTCTTGCTGACACCATCGCGCCGCCGTCGCCTCTTTGAGCCGCATCTCGTGCGACGGACGTTAAGCTCGAGGAAGATGTACTGTCCGATGCGACGAGGTTGTCAGTTGTGACACCAAGGACTTCGGATAGTACTGCAAGTTCGTCGACCGTAATCGACTTGCGCACGCCAGCCTCAATCTTGGCGATCGTACTTCTCGACAACGACTTCATGCCGGCGCGGGCACACTCGTCTGCCAGACGCTGAGCAGACCATCGTCGTTCAGCACGCAAAGTCTTGACTCGATCTGCGACGTGGATCGTGACCGATACCCGACTCATCCGCCACCCTTCACCTATCGTCGATCCGCCAAAGATGCTCCGCATTAGAGCATCTGTGGTTAGCCTACGCTACCTTCGTCCTCGGGATGCGGTTTCGCATCGGCACCCGAGTGCTTCAGCCGGAGCCGAACCGGGAGGCGGGACCCCAGTTCCTCACTATGCGTACTCGCGACATCCAACATCAGGGTGCGAAGGTTCTCGTCGCTCGGATTCTCGAGCGCCTTACGCGCGATGTCCTCAAGCAGCCGGCTCTGACGCATGCGGAGCCGCCAAGCGCAGACCAAATCTACGGCAGCCCAGAGTTGAGCCACGACGAAGATCAACACAGCCATGGTTGTACCGCCGTGGTTGGCGACTGTTACCAGAGATCCCGTCAACCCGACCCCGGACGACGTCGCTGCACCCAAGCTTACGGTTCTCCGGGCATGCGCCTTTCCGGCCTGCGCCCGACTCCTCGGTAAGCCCACAGGCCACCTCCGCGGGCCCCGGGGGAACCAGCTGCTCCCTGTTGACCTAGTCTGCTCCGAATTGGAGCAGACTACAAGAGCAAGGCCGCGCTGCCCTCCGGCTTGTCTTGTTACGCTTCGTGGAGTCATAGGTACTTTGAGTAGTCGTCCATTGACGGGCCACAGCTCGACGTGGGCCATCAAGAGATCGCCAAATCGCGCATGTGCGCCATCAAAATGCGATCCGGGCACTTCGCGCGACTACTGGCTGAGTGAGCCACGGCACCGCTGGGTATATGTACCTCGGCGACCTCACCGTCGGTCGCGACGGTGCTGGACGAGTCTTCGCCCACGGTACTGGAGCAGCGTCGGATCGTCGCAGACCACGACAAGGTGCAATACCTGGACCTCGCGGTATCCCTCCCAGCCAGCATGCGGGACTTATCGGTCACGGTCCGGTCCGGAAGCGGCGGTCGGGCGACCTGCGCACCAGCGAGGTGGAAGGGGGATGGTCAGGGTGGTCGGTCGTGGGGAGCGAAGCCAGTCCCGAGAACAGTCCAAGTGGAAAGCAACCGAAAACACTGTTACGACTTACAGCATTGCAGGTCAGCAAGTGTCGTCCCCGCGCACGCGGAGCTAGTCCCGGGTCGGTGCCCGTCATGTCCAGGCCGACGATGTTCGTCCCCCGCGCACGCGGGACGGGTCCCTTCCCGATGTCCAGGCCGAACCCGCTGGCGTCGTCCGCGCACGTGGGGTTGGGTCCCAGGTCGTGGTAGCTGGCGCAGCGGTTCGCGGTGTGGTCATCAATTCCGCGGGGGCTGTCCATGGACCCCCGAGGACCGCGGCCGCGAGCGGCGGTCGTCCTCGCGCACCCGGAACTGGTTCGATTCCCACTCGGATTCATCGGCGACAGGTTGGGCGTTATCCCTGCGCACCCGCGGCTCGTCCCCACGGGTAAGGCCACCTGCGGCACCACCAAGGGGTACAGCCGAACGTTTCGGCATCCGAACCTCCACCACCAGGGCCCGCGATATCGTCGCACCGACAAAGTTGCTTTCGGAGTGTCTCCGCGGAGATCGCGGCAGACGTATAATCGACTGGTTACGAGTATGCGTTGTGATGGCGGTCCGAACCTGCCCGGCGATCGTCCGGCGACGGCGACCTGAACGAACGACGCTGAAGCCGCCCCCTCGAGAAGGAACTAGAGCGCACGACCTGCACGACAACGCGTTTCACCTGGTCGATCCGAGCGCTTGCACTTCCCTGACACGGAAGAGGTCACTGGTTCAATCCCAGTATCGCGCACCACGTGTTTTCGCAGGTCTGAAGCCCTGTCCCTTCTCGGAGGGGCAGGGCTTCAGTCGTCTGTCGGCGACGATCCGGCGATGGCTCCCGAACCGGGCCCGATCGCCGGGAACCCCTCGCGTCGTCGAGTTCGACACCGTCCCACCCGGCCGCCAGAACCGGACCCGCAAGTTCGACCGCCGCCACGGGCGTACACATCACAAACGGTTCCCGATGGGTGTCCATCAGCTCCTCGTATAGCACGGCCATACCTGGCGGCAGTGTTATAAACCGAGTCCCTGCAAAGGGTTTGTCCGCCCCCTTCTTGGGCCGGGAGTTGCCCTGCCTTGTCGGCGGCCGGTTCCGATTGTCCGGCGGTGATCATCATCACTCTTCCGGCCTCCCTTGTAGACCTTCCCGCCAACTTCCTTCAGCGGCGTCCGGAACTCGATGCCACGGTTCTCGGAGGTAGTCCTCACGCAGCTCCGAGAGCCACCGCTCGAACTCGACGTGGCCGTTGAAGATCGCGATCAGCGACCACGCCCTCCACTGTGGAAACAGCTGACGGTCGAGGAACGACCGATACTTCGCGACCGTATTCAGCTCCAGCCTTGGAGCCACCGCGGCGAGCCACTCCTCGGCGAAGTCCGCGAACTGCGTCTTACCGTCACGCGGGTCCAGCCACAAGTTCCGCCGGACCAGCGCCCACGTCCCGTCGGGACGCTGCTCAACCGGGCCATCAAATCAGGCCGACGATCGGCATCCGGCGAACGCTCGTCCGGGACCGTCGCGGCCGATGCCGGCGTGCGGCGACGTCGCCTCAGATCGCGGGGCTTTCCCTCGCAGACGTACACCGCGGCAAGCGCACACGCCTTTGCGATCATCATGCTCGAGCCGGAAGGTCGCGCCGGGCCTCGCAGAAGGCTACCGCAGTCATTCCTCGCAACCGACACTCAGCGATCATCAGAGTTCTCTGTGACACCCCAGCACCGCCCGGCACAACCTGGCCGCCCCCGCCGACATCGAGGCCGACGTCCGCGCCGCCGGGAACCGTTGCCGGACTGGACATCACCGCCGAGGCCACTGGCCGGACGCTGTTCGCGACGACGCGGCGCGCTGACGAGGCGGGGTGATCCCCGCAGCCTCGATCGTCAGCCGAGGCCTTCGATGATGCGGAAGTCGCGCTCGACGCCGTCGGCGAGTGCGGCCAGCGCCTCCTGGTAAGCCGCACTCTCGCGCGCCGCGACCGCCTGTTCGAAGCTGTCGAACTCGATCAGGATGGTGCGCCCGGCGAGTCCGGCTTCGTGTGCGACGACCCGGCCGTCGCGGGCGAGCACCCGACCGCCCGCGGCCCTGACGGCTGGACCGGCCAGTTTGTTGTAGGCAGCCAGCTTCTCGGGGTCCGAAATGGTGCGGTAGGCGCTGACCCAGTAGCCCTTGGGCATGGAACCTCCAGTGTGGGGATGAGTACTTACGGGGTGGTCTCGGACGAGCGTCGCCGGGCGACGGCGAGGCTGGTCAGCGTCGTGATCGCCATCGCGGCGACGCCGACCAGCGCCGCGGTGGTGTAGGCGTCGTCGTTCGGGAAGTGGTTGCCCGCGGCGAGGATCAGGCCGCCCACGGCGCTGCCCAGGGAGTACCCGACGCTGCGGACGACGTAGTTGAAGCTCATCGCGCTCGACGTCTCGCTCTGGGGGGTGACGGCCAGGATGACGCCGGGCATGGCGGCCGAGAAGCTGCCGACGCCGAAACCCAGCACGCCCATCGCCGCGAGCAGTTCGGCCAGGGTGGACCGGGCGGTGGCGAACAGGACGAACCCGCCGCCGACGATGGCGGCGCTGCCGGCCAGGAGCAGGGGGCCGTCGACCCGTTTGCGGACCCGCGGCGTGAGCTTGCCGGCGACGAACCCCAGCACGGAGAACGGGATGAGGACCAGCCCCGCCACGAAGGTGGTCAGTCCGAAGCCGTAGCCGGCGCTGTGCGGCGTCTGCGCGTAGCGGGTGATGAGCGTGAGCAGGAGGTACATGCCGATCCCGCCGACGAACATGGCGAAGTTCGCCCCGGCGACCGCCGGGTGCCGCACCGCCCGGACGTCGACCAGGGGCGTCTTGCTTCGCAGTTCGGAAACGGCCCAGACGCAGAGCAGGAGTGCGGCGGCGACGGCAAGGGTCACCGCCACGGCGAGGTGCCGGCTCCACAGGCTCCTCTCGCCGGCCAGGAACAGGACGAGGAGCAGTCCACCCGCCAGGACGAGCGCACCGGCCACGTTCACGTGCGCGGAGCGGCCTTCGGGAGCTTCGGGCATGGAGCGCCACGCGGTCACGAAGGCGATGGCGGTGACGAGCAGGCCGAGGCCGTAGGCGGCCCGCAGCCCGCCGAACTCGGCGAGCAGCGCGGCCAGCGGGTAGCCGACGCCGGCTCCGATGATGGAGACCACCGAGATCAGGGCGATCGTGGCCGCGCCGCGCTCCTCGGGAAGATGGTCGCGGGCCACGCCCATCATCAGCGCCGTGAGACCGAGTCCGGCGCCTTGGGCCGCTCTGCCCACGAGCAGCCAGGCGAACGGCAGCGGCAGCACGGTGAGCGCGCTGCCAATGACGACGATCGCCAGCGTGGCGAGAATCGTGGCCCGCCGGTGCGGCCCGGCTCCGAGCCGGCCGAGGACGGGTGTGGCGACGGCGCCGCTGAGCAGGGCAATGGTCAGCGTCCACTGCGCGCTGTCGAGGGAGACGGGGAACGTGGTCGCCACGCTGGTGATGAGCGGCGTCCCGAGGCTGGCGACCGCCGCCACGACCAGGGCGATGAACATTATGGCGGGGACCAGCAGACGTGCCTGGGAACGCATCCGGGCAGTGCTCTCGGGCTGGTCATGAGCCTGGGCCGGGGTCACCGGCCCGACTCCTCTCGGGCGTGGCTCTCGAGCTCCGCCAGGTGCAGCAGCGCCGGAAGGGCCGCTGCCAGGGCCTCGACCTCGTCACCGGTGAGTTCGTCGACCAACCGCGCGTACGCGTCGACGCCCGCCTGGCGTCGCGTCCGGACGTACGACGCGCCGGCCTCGGTCAGGCACACCAGCGTGACCCGCTTGTCGGACGGATCGCCCGTCCGCTCGACCAGCCCGGATTCCTCCATCACCCGGACCAGGACGGTCATCGCGGGCTGGGTCACGCCCTCGGCCACCGCCAGATCGGTGATCCGTCGCGGGCCGGTCTTGTCCAGGGTGGCCAAGGTGGCGGCGGACGTCAGGCTCATGTCGCGGGGAAGGCGTCTCACAGCCTTGGTGGCCAGACCGTAGAGGGCTGACCCGATGGCATCGGCAGCGCCGTGCGCGGCGTCTCGGCGACTCACGCCGGAAGCATAGCAGCTTTATATTAATCTTTTATGTATCTCCGATCAGGGCTTGGCGACCGAACGAGCGTGAGCACGCCGGCCGTCAGCGGGTCGTCTCCCTCCCACCGAGGGAGACGACCGCGCTCATTCAGGGCTGGGGCTCGACCTCGAGGACGACGAAGGGGTGCTCATGGGAGCGAACCTCGGTGGTTCCGACGTTGCCCCCGTAGGTCAGCCACCACCCCGCGGGCGGTGTCACGCGCATCTCGTACTCGCCGACCGGCAGCCCGGTGAACCGGAAATCGCCGTTGCGGTCGGTGTAGGTGGTGGCTCGGCGGTCGATGTCGTACAACCCGATCAAGGTGACCTTGACGCCCTTGAGTCCCTCGCCGGGGTCGTTCCGGTTGTTGGCGTTCTTGTCGTAGTAGCTGCTACCCACCGACTCGCCGGTCAGCCCGGGCACGGACGCCCGCGCGACCCCGACGTTGTCCCCCGGATCGGTGTCGCCGTTCTGCGCGGTGAAGCCGTAAGCGATGGTCACCCGGCCGACCTGCGCGGCGCCGACGGGCACGACGCCGCGCAGGACGACGCTGACCGTCTGGCCCGCGGGGATGGTGATCCCCTCCTGGTCGTAGCCGACACCGGCCCAGTCGGTGATCTCCAGCTCCCACTGGTCGCCGTTCCCGCCGCTGTCGTTGACGACCTTGACGGCATCGACCGGACCGAAGTTCGCGAACTTGAAGGTGACCGCGGCGGTGTCACCGGCTTGGTAGCTGAGCTTGTCGAACCGGGTGGACACGACGTGAACGTTCGGTTCCGCGGGCGCGGCAACGGCCGGCAGCGCGCCGGCAAGCAGGGCCGCCGAGCCCGCCCCCACGGTGACCACGAGCTTTCTGAAATCGGAGAACATCGGCACGAACTCCCCCTTCGTCCGGAGGCGGGACGATCCCGCGCCGAATACACGCCTCCGCGGCACGAAGGGTTTATCCCTGAACGCGATCCCACCGGAGACACCCGGGGGCCAAGCGGCACCGAAGTACTGGACAACGTCCTAAATGGACACCGGGACATCACGGCGCGGAAGCCGGAATCGGGACTGGCCGAGTCGAGCGTGGCCAGCCGGTGCGCCTCGACGCACGCCGCAAGTAGCCAGGCCGGCCGGACCAGGACGGGAGCCGCCGGGGATCATCTGTGCATGCCGACATCGTCACCTCAGGCGCGGGTCCAGCGGACCGAACGCTGGTTCCTCCGGCGCGGCACCCCGACGATGATCGCCGGTTACGGCTTCGCCGAGCACGTCCTGCCCCGGATGCTGCCCGCGCTCGCCTTCGTCATGCTCGCCAGCCTCGCCTGGCTCGTCCCGCTCAAGACCGCCGGCTCGGGCCGGTGGGTGCTGCTCGGCGTCGTCGTCGCGGTGACCGTCGCGGCGTGGGTGACGATCTCGCTGTTCGTCCGGCGCCTCCCCCGCTTCTCCCGCGCCGCGACCATCGCGATCCTGGTCGCGTATGCCGCGATGCCGGTCGCCGTCCCGCTGCTGCAACTCGCGTTCGACGGCGCCATCACCCTCCCCGGCGCCCGCGCGCTGGGCGTTCTCGCCTTCCTGGTGTTCTTCGCCGCCGTCTTCGCCGCGACCTACCTCGCCACCACCTACGGCTTCGGCACGCTGCTGCGCCAAGCCATCCGGCAGGCGATCACCGACCTCCGCAACAGCGTGCAGGTCCTCGGCCGGGCCTTGCCGGTGCTGCTGTTCGTCACCCTGTTCCTGTTCTTCACCGGCGAGCTGTGGCAGCTGATGAACCAGCTCGCCTGGTGGCGCCTCGCCCTGGTCGTCGCCCTCTTCGGCGCCGTCACCGTCCTCGCCGCGGCCGCCCGCCTCCGCGAAGAGATCGGCCGGGTCGAACAGGACTTCAGCCCGCCCATGCTGACCGCCGCCTGCGCCGGCACCCCGCTCGCCGCCGTCACCCTCGACGCGCCCATCCGCGCGGTCAGCCTCAACGGCCGCCAGAAACGCAACCTGCTGCTGATGCTCGCCACCCGTCAGCTCGTGCAAGCCGCGGTCATCGGCCTCGCCCTGTTCGCCTTCTTCGTCCTCCTCGGCGTGATCATCGTGACCCCCGCCGCGGCGGAACAGTGGATCGGGGCCACGCCGGCGATCTCACCACTGCTCCCCGGCGTCCCGGTCGCCCTGCTGCGCAACGCCACCCTGCTCGCCGGGTTCGGCAGCATGTACTTCGCGGTCACGTCGATGAGCGACACCGAACACCGCAAACAGTTCTTCGCCCCCCTCATCGACGAGATCGAACGCACCTTGGCCGTGCGCGCCGTCTACCTCACGCTCTCCACCGACCCGGCAAGGGCCGTCACGCCTTGACGGCACCGCGGGCGGCCCGCCAGTAGCTCAAGGGCCACGTCGACCCGCGCGCACAGACGCCCGGAAGCCTTGGGCAGTTGGCCCTCAAGATACCGACATTCGGCGGTATCGAGGAGTCCGAGTTGTCTGATTGGATCCCCTCCAGAGCGTTTTACAACGTTGTAAAAATGAAGGGGACCTCGCCGATGAGAAGAGCCGCCTCCGTTCTCCTCGCCCTCCTGGTGGCGTTGGGCGTGGCCTCGGGCACGCCGCCCGCCGGTGCCGCCGAGCCTGTCCACGGCTTGAAGGCCGAATACTTCACGATGTCGGCGCCGGGTGCGCACGACTTCGCGAACCTGGCCGGTACCGCGCTCGACTCGGAGGTCGACCACGCGGACCTGACCTCGGTCTTCGGGTTGATCGCCGGGCGCACGGAGAACACGACCGCTCGGTGGACCGGGCAGCTCGCCGTTCCGCAGACCGGCGACTACACGTTCTACGCGATCGGCGACAACGGGTTCCGGCTGTTCCTCGACGGCGCGCCGGTGATCGACCACTGGGTCGGGGACTGGGACAAGGAACAGACCAGCGCGCCGGTCACGCTGACCGCCGGCAAGCAGTACGACTTCAAGCTGGAGATGTTCCAGGACACCGGCGGCGCGAACATGTTCCTGCGCTGGTCGAGCGCGGCCATCGCGAAGCAGATCGTGCCGCTCTCGGCGTTCACGCCGCCGGCCGACTTCGCCGTCGTGCCGCGCACAGCGGACGTGTCCAAGGACGGTCGCACGCTCACCGCCGGCTTCGACGGCCGTGTCTGGGGTACCGGCGACTTGGCCGACCACCTGCGGATCGAGGTCGACGCGACGCCGATGCCGGTCTCGCTCGTCACGGCGAGCCGCGACCGGGTCACGATCCGGCTGGCCGAGCGGATCCTGAAGGGCCAGCGGGTCAGCGTCTACTACGACGGCGCGGGTGCGCTCGCGGTGAACGGCACGAAGGTCGGCAAGACCATCCGCAGTGTCGCGAACGCGTCGACGGAACGGCTCCGGACGACGTGGGGCGAGAACGTCGACACGCGCCACCCGTTGCCGGAGTACCCGCGGCCGCAGCTCGAGCGCGACAAGTGGGTCAACCTCAACGGCCCGTGGGAGTTCTCGGCCGCGAAGGAGGGCCAGCAGCCGGCGTTCGGCAAGAAGCTGCCCGAGAAGGTCGTCGTCCCCTACCCGATCGAGTCGCAGCTCTCCGGGCTCGAGCGGCACGAGGACCACATGTTCTACCGCCGCACGGTCACCGTCCCGCGCGACTGGAAGATCGGCGGCGGGCAGCGCCTCAAGCTCAACTTCGGCGCGGTCGACTACCAGGCCAAGGTTTGGGTGAACGGCAAGGTCGTCGCCGAGCACACCGGCGGGTACACGGCGTTCAGCGCCGACATCACCGACGCGCTCAAGCGCGGCGACGAGCAGGAGATCGTCGTCGCCGTCACCGACACGACCGGCCCGTACCAGCCGAAGGGCAAGCAGTCCCCCAACCCCGGCGGGATCTTCTACACCCCGTCGTCGGGCATCTGGCAGACCGTGTGGCTGGAGCCGGTGGCGGACAAGGGCATCGACGAGATCAAGACGACGCCCGACCTCACCACCAGCTCGCTGGCGCTGAACGTCAAGTCCGCGGGCAACGCCACCGTCACGGCGGTCGCCAAGGACGCGCGCGGCCGGCAGGTCGGAACGGTCACCGGGCCGGCGAACGCGAACCTGAAGCTGCCGGTGCCGAACCCGCACCTGTGGACGCCGGACGACCCGTACCTGTACCAGCTGGAGATCAAGCTGGGCGGCGACAAGGTCAAGAGCTACTTCGGCATGCGGTCGACCGGCATCACCACCGTCGGCGGCGTCCCCAAGCTGACGCTCAACGGCAAGCCGTACTTCTCGTTGATGCAGCTGGACCAGGGCTTCTACCCGGACGGCCTGAACACCGCGCCGAGCGACGACGCCCTCGTCTTCGACCTGAAGGCGCAGAAGGACCTCGGGTTCAACGCCGTCCGCAAGCACATCAAGGTCGAGCCCGCCCGCTGGTACTACCACGCGGACCAGCTCGGACTACTGGTCTGGCAGGACTTCGTGTCCCTCGACGACGGCAACAACCCCGCGGCGCAGCAGGCGTGGCTCAGCCAGGGCCTGGAAGAGATGCACCAGCTACAGAACTACCCGTCGATCTACGCGTGGATCGTGTTCAACGAGGGCTGGGGCGAGTGGGACAAGACCGCCACCGGCCGGATCGCCGACCAGGTCAAGGCCGCCGACCCGAGCCGGATCGTCAACGCCCACAGCGGGGTGAACTGCTGCGCGTCCAAGGGTGACTCGGGCCGCGGCGACGTCATCGACCACCACGACTACAACAACACCGACCCGGCCCATTCGGACGGCAAGCGCGTCGCGATGGACGGCGAGCACGGCGGCTTCACGCTGCGCACGCCGGGTCACCAGTGGCCGGGTGCGCCGATCGCGATCTACAGCGGGGTGGCGGACAAGGCGGCGCTGACGGCGAAGTACGTCGACAACACCCGCACGTTCTACCTCGGCCAGGCTCGGGCCGAGCTGTCGGCTTCGGTCTACACGCAGGTCACCGATCTGGAAGGCGAGCTCAACGGCCTCTGGACCTACGACCGCAAGCGCATCAAGGTCGACCCGGGTCCCGTCCGCGAGATCAACCGGCGGGTGATCGAGGCCGGTGCCAACGCGGGCAAGCCGTACCCCTACGCGGGGAAGGGTTCGTGGAACCTCGACGAGCGCAGGGGAACGATCGCGAAGGACTCGAGCGGCGGCAACAACTCGCTGACGCTCACCCCGGCCGGTGCGACGTTCAAGGACGGCGCGCTGCAGTTCTCCGGCGGCTCGGCCGACACCTACGGCCCGGTCGTCGACACGACCGGTGACTACACCGTGTCCGCGAAGGTGCGGCTCGACGAGCTGCCCGGCAACTACGCGACCGCGGTGAGCCAGGACGGCCGGGACCCGGAGAGCCCGTTCTACCTGCAGTACGGGCAGGGCGCGTTCGCGTTCAGCACACCCGGCGGCAACCGCGCCCGCTACGAGGTCGTGCCGGAGATCGGCCGCTGGTACGAACTCACGGGTGTGCGGGCCGGCAACGAGATCCGGCTCTACGTGGACGGGGTGAAGGTCGCGACGGCACCGGCCGGACCGGCGCTGGTCAGCACCGGCGCGTTCACGGTCGGGCGCGCCAAGTACAACGGCCAGAACGTCGACTTCTGGCGTGGCGCGGTCGACAACGTCGCCGTGGTCGGCACGGCCCTGACGGACGCGGAGGTCGCCCAGCTCTCTTAGTGTCCGCCCGTGCCGGAACCGGCAGACCTGTGGTGCGGGTGCCGCGCTTCGCAGCGCGGCACCCGCACCGCACCGCACCGAGCAAATCTGGCCGGGCCCACCGACAATTTCGGGCGTCGTTCAGCTGGAGCCCTCAGCCGGTCGGCTCACAGGGCGACAGCAGCGTCGCGCAGTTGACGCCGCGAGCTGATCCCGAGCTTGCCGAAGACCTTCCGCAGGTGCCATTCCACCGTGCGCGGGCTGAGGAAGAGCCTCGTGCCGATTTCCGGGTTGGACAGTCCTTCGCGGGCGAGCCGCGCGATCTGGAACTCCTGGGCCGTCAGCGCCTCGGTGGCGCCGGTCGTGCGTTTGCGCGCTGTCTCCCCGGTCGCCAGCAGCTCACGGCGGGCCCGGTCGGCGAAGGCTTCGAGACCCATCGCGGAGGTCATGGCGTGCGCGGTGCGCAGGTGCTCTCGGGCGTCGGTCCGGCGGCCCTCGCGCCGGAGCCATTCGCCGAACAGCAGGTGGCCACGGGCCAGGTCGATCCGCAACGGCGTCCCGGTGAGCAGGGCGATCGATTCGGCGTAGCACTCACCGGGGGTCTCGCCGGCCAACGCCCGGAGCCGGGCTTCGAGCGCTCGGGTCCACGCGGTCGGGGTGGTCGCCCGGGTCCGTTCGGACATCCGGTTCCGCGCCGCGGCGACGAGGTCGTCGTCCCCGGTCCGCGACGCGGCCTCCGCCAGTTCGGCCGTCGCCAGGGCCTGGTGGCCGACGGTGTCGTGCTCGAACACCCGGCGGGCCGCGTCCCGGGCGACGTCGTGGCGGCCGAGGCCGTTGCCGAGCACCGCGCTCGCGTAGTCGGCGAACCGCACGACCCGGCCCTGACCCCGCTCGGCCGCCTCCGCCGCCGCGGTCGCGATCTCCGCGCCGGCCGCGGCTTCCCGGCCGCGCAGGGCGGCCAGCAGGATCGCGCTGTACCCGACCGGGCGGCCTCCGGTGACGTCGGCGAGCAGGCGGTCCTCTTCGACGAGCGCCTGGGCCGCGGTCAGATCGCCGGCCAGCAGCTCGTGGTTGGCCAGGAAGTTGAGCGCGAACTGCAGCTGGACGAGCGCTCCGGCGTCGCGCGCCAGCCGCACCTGACGCTCGGCGAACGCACGGCCGGTCGCGTAGTCCAGCACCTCGGTCGCCAGCGTTCCGCCGGCCCGGTTGCCCAGCAGCCACAGCACACGCTCGGTGTTCCCGCCGCCGGTGTCCAGCGCCCGGACGACGTCCAGCGCCTTGGTCATCAGCGGGGCCGCGGCCGCGTAGCCGTCGGTGAGCCGGGTGGCGAGCGCGCCGAGCACGAGATCGACGGCGGTCTGCGGTGTATCGGCCGCGGGGGCGGCACGCGCGCGCTTCGCGACGTCGGAGACGCCGGATCCGGCCCACACCGCGGCGCCGAGCGCCTCGAGGTAGGTCTCGCGAGCTTGGTCGCCGTCGAGGCGCCCGGCGGCGCGCAGGAGCAACTCGGCCGCATCGCCGCTGCGCCGCTGGTCGAACGCGATCTGTCCGCGCAGCCGTTCGATCTCGGTGTCCCGCGCGGGATCCGGTGGGCCGGCCTCCGCCGCGCCCAGCAGACCCAGTGCCGCTTCGAGCGCGCCCGCGCGGCGTTTCGCCCGGGCCGCCGCGAGCTCCCGCCGGGAGCGCAGCGCCGGATCGGGGGTGAGCGTGGCCGCTTGTTCGAGCAGCGCCGCGGTGGCGACGAGTCCCCCTCGCGCCTGGGCTCGGCCGGCCGAGCGCTCCAGTTCGGCCGCGACGTCTTCGTCCGGGGTGACGGTCGCCTGCGCGCGGTGCCAGGCGCGCCGATCCGGGTCGACGGCCGCGTCGGTGACCGCCGCGAGCACCCGGTGCACTTCCTGCCGTTCCCGTGCCGAGGCGGACCGGTAGACGGCCGAGCGCACGAGCGGGTGCCGGAAGCGGATCCGCGGCCCGAACTCGATCAGCCCGGTCGTCTCGGCGGCGGCGGCCGGGTCGGCGCCCAGGCCGAGCTCACCGGCCGCGCGCCAGAGCAGCGTCGCGTCCCCCAGTGGCTCCGCGGCCGCCGCCAGCAGCAGCTTCCGGGTGTGGGGCGGCAGCGGAGCCAGCTGCTGCAGGAAGCAGCGCTCAAGGCGATCGGCCAGCGCACTGCCGTCCGGGCCGAGGAGCCCGTCGGCCCGCTCGGCGGCCGTCCAAAACCGGGGCAGCTCGACCAGGGCGAGCGCGTTGCCGTGCGTTTCGGCGATGATCCGGTCGCGCACCCGGGGGTCGAGCGGGCCCTTGACGACCGACTCGAGCAGGGCGTGGGCCGCCGCTTCGCCGAGGCCGCGGACGGCGAGGTCCGGCAGGCCGGCCAGGTCGAGTTCGTCCGCCGGTTCGCGCACCGCGACCAGCAGCGCGATCGGCTCGGCCAGCAGCCGCCGCGCGACGAACGCGACGGTCTGCGCGGACGCCCGGTCGAGCCACTGCGCGTCGTCGACCAGGCACAGCAGGGGCCGGTCCTCGGCGACTTCGCCGAGCAGGGTCAGCACCGCCAGCCCGACGAGGAACCGGTCCGGCGGGGTACCCGCGGTCAAGCCGAACGCCGTGCCGAGCGCGGTCCGCTGCGGCGCCGGCAGGTGCTCGAGCCGATCCAGAAAAGGGGCGCACAGCTGCTGCAGCCCGGCGTAGGGCAATTCGCGCTCGGACTCGACTCCGGCCGTCCGCGCGACTCGGCAGCCGGCGGCCCGCGCCGCGACGTGGTCCAGCAGCGCGGTCTTGCCGATCCCGGCCTCGCCGCGCAGCACCAGCACCCGGCTCTGCCCCGTCCGCGCCGCGGCGAGCGCGCCATCGAGCAGGGCGAGCTCGTCGCCGCGGCCGACCAGCGGCGGCTCCTGACCGGACATGACCCGAAACCCTAGCGCGCTCCCCGGGGGCCCGGGCCCGGGCCGGACCAGGGTGTCTCCCTGGGGCGAACAGCCCCCGCGCCGGGCGAGAGTGGTCTCGAGCGGCACAGAGCCCGTTCGCCTCCCACGAAGGAGTTCCGATCATGGACATGAAACTCGAAGTCGTCGTCCTGCCCGTCACCGACGTCGACCGGACCAAGCACTTCTACAAGACCCTCGGCTGGCGCGAGGACGCCGACATCGTGTTCGGCGACACCCGGGTCGTGCAGCTGACCCCGCCGGGATCCGCGGCGTCGGTCCAGTTCGGCAGCGGGATCACCGACGCCGCCCCGGGCTCGGTCCGCGGGACCTACCTCGTCGTCGACGACATCGAAGCGGCCCGCAAAGAGCTCGCCGGGCACGGCGCCGACGTCACCGAGGTGTTCCACCGCGACGCGACCGGCGCGTTCGCCCCGGGCATCCACCCCGACCGGGGCACCTACTCCTCGTTCGCGTCGTTCAGCGACCCGGACGGCAACACCTGGCTGCTGCAGGAGATCACGACCCGCCTCCCCGGGCGCATCGACGGCGTGACCTACGGCTCGGCGCGGAAGCTCGAGACGGCGCTGCGCGAGGCCGCCGCGGCGCACGGCGAGCACGAGAAGGAGACCGGGCAGTACGACGAGGAATGGCCGAACTGGTACGCCCAGTACATGGCGGAGCACCAGGGCGCCTGAGCCCATCCGGCGGTGCGCGGGTCACTCCCGCGCACCGGATCCCCGAAAGGAGGAACCATGGCTCAACGCGATTTCGACGCCATCGTCCTCGGCGGTGGCGCACCGGGCGAACACACCACGGCCGCGCTCGCCGCGGGCGGCCTGCGGGTCGCCGTCGTCGAGCGGGAGCTGCTCGGCGGCGAATGCTCCTACTGGGCGTGCATCCCGTCCAAGACGCTGCTGCGGCCCGGCGAAGCGCTGGCCGCGGCCCGCGACGTCCCGGGTGCCCGCGAGGCGGTCACCGGCCAGGCCGACGCGGCCGCCGCGCTCGCCTGGCGCGACTTCATGGTCTCGTCCTACGACGACAAGGGCCAGCAGGCCTGGGCCGCCAGCGCGGGCATCGAGGTCCTGCGCGGCGACGGCCGGCTGGCCGGGCCGCACACCGTCGCCGTCGGCGGGCAGACCTACACCGCCGACCACGTCGTCGTCGCGACCGGCTCCGCGCCGGTGCTCCCGCCGGTGCCCGGGCTGCGCGAGCTGCCCGGGCTGTGGACGAACCGCGAAGCGACCGGCGCGACCGAGATCCCGCGCCGGCTCCTCGTCCTCGGGGCCGGGCCGACCGGCGTCGAGCTGGCCCAGGCGTTCACGCGGCTCGGCGCCGAGGTCGCGCTCGTCGACGGCGCCGAGCACGTCCTCCCCCGCGAACCCCGGGCGCTCGGCGAAGCCGTCGGAGAGGCCCTGCGCGCCGACGGCGTCACACTTCACCTCGGGCAGCACGCGATTGCCGCCCGGCTCGAGGGCGAGGAGTACGTGCTCGACCTCCCCGACGGCACCCGGCTGCGGGCCGAGCGGCTGCTCGTGGCCACCGGACGACGGCCGCGCGTCGAGGGCATCGGCCTGGAGACCGTCGGTGTCGAGGCGGATCCGCACGGGATCCCGGTCGACGACCGCATGGCCGCGGGCGAGGGCCTCTGGGCCGTCGGCGACGTCACCGGGCAGTGGAACCTGACCCACGTCGGCGAGTACCAGGGCCGCGTGGTGGCTTCGAACATCCTCGGCCGGCCCGCTTCCGTGCACTACGACGCGATTCCCCGGGTGGTGTTCACCGATCCGCAAGCCGCGGCCGTCGGCGCCGCCGAAGGCACCTTCACCGCGACGGTCCAGCTCTCCGGGGTGGCCCGCACAGCCACTTACACCCGCGCGTACGACACGCGCCCCGGCTTCCTCACCGTCGTCTCCGACGGCGAACGGCTCACCGGCGCGTACGCGGCCGGCCCCGAGGCCGGCGAGTGGCTCCAGCAGGCGACGCTGGCGATCCGCGCCCGGGTCCCGCTGGCCGTGCTGCTGGACGTCGTCCAGCCGTTCCCGACCTTCTCCGAAGCGTTCCTCCACGTCCTGCGCGATCTCGACCGCCAGGTCCACCACACCCCGGGAGCACAGTGATGACCTATCGAGCGTTCGAAGTGACCGGGACGCGCCAGTTCGCGCTGGTCGAACGCGAACTCCGCGACCCGCTGCCGGGCGAGGTGCGCCTGCGCGTGGAGGCCTGCGGGGTCTGCCACAGCGACACCCTCGCCGTCGAAGGGCTGCGTGCCGATCCGTCCGTGCCCGTCGTGCCCGGCCACGAGGTCGTCGGCGTGGTCGACGCGGCCGGCCCCGGCGTGACGGCGTGGGCGGTCGGTGACCGCGTCGGCGTCGGCTACCTCAACGGCCACTGCGGGCAGTGCGAGAACTGCCGCCGCGGGGATTTCGTCAACTGCACCGACCAGCCCTGGACCGGCACCACCACCGACGGCGGGTACGCCGAAGTCGCCTACGCCCGCGCCACCGGGCTGGTCCGCATCCCCGACGGCGCGCAGTCCCTCGACGTCGCACCCCTGCTGTGCGCGGGACTCACGGTGTACCGGGCCTTGCTCACCGCCGACGCGCGGCCGGGTTCGCTGGTCGCCGTGCAGGGCATCGGCGGCCTCGGCCACCTCGGCGTCCAGTACGCCAAGACGCTCGGCTACCGCGTGGCGGCGATCGCCCGCGGCACCGGAAAAGCCGAGCTGGCCGCGGAACTCGGGGCGGACGAGTACATCGACAGCACGGCCGCCGACCCCGGCCAGGCGCTCGCCCGCCTCGGCGGCGCGGCGGCGATTCTCGCGACCGCGTCCAGCGGCGCGTCGATGTCCCCGCTCGTGGCCGGGCTCGGCACCCGCGGGCAGTTGCTCGTCGTCGGGGCCGCCCCCGATCCGATCGAGGTCCGGACGCCGGAGCTGATCTTCGGCACGCACGCGGTGGTCGGGGCGCTCACCGGTTCCGCGATCGAGAACGAGGACAGCCTCCGGCTGGCCCACGACCGGGGGATCCGCAGCCGCAACGAAATCATGCCGCTGTCGGAAGCCCCGAAAGCGTACGAGCGGATGATGTCCGGCAACGCGCGGTTCCGCGTCGTCCTCGACACCCACGAATGACGGCGGTGAGACGGCCGCAGAATGGACTGGCTGTGGATCGGGACGTCGGCGACAGCGGCAGCGACCGCGGTGGCGCGCTGTGTGCGAGCCAAGATTCGCGCGGAGAGTCGGTGCCGCATGCTCGAGGTCACGTTGAGAGACGCCGATCGTGGGGGGTTGACCGGCGACCGGCCGGGTAGCCGACCCCGCATGGACTCCGCACACGAAACCCGGCTCAAGCCCGCCGTGACCCACCGCGCACTACGAGCTGTCGAAAACGCTCGAGCACTCGACCGCCCCGCCGCCGGCATCACCCGGGTGCTGCGCCGCCCGGCCGGAAGCGCCGTCGGACGGCTGCTGCGCGGACGTCCGCTCGGCCATCCTCTGCACCCGCTCGCCGTCACCGTCCCGGTCGGCGCCTGGCTGTGCTCGGCCGCGTTCGACCTGATCCCCGGACAGCAGGACACCGCGCGCCGCCTGGTCGCCGCCGGACTGCTGGCCACTCCGCCCGCGATCGCGCTCGGCTGGGCCGACTACGCCGAACTCGACACCCGGCAGCGACGGGTCGGCCTGGTGCACGCGGTCTGCAACGCGGCGGCCACCACGCTCTTCGGTGCGTCCTACCTCGCCCGCACCCGCGGCCGAGGGGCCCGGGGCAAGCTGCTGGGCGCGCTCGGCCTCGCCGCGGTGAGCGCCGGCGGCGCGCTGGGCGGGCACCTGGCCTATGCGCAGGGCGCCGGCGTGTTCCGCTGGCAGCAGCCGCTCGACGACGCTGCCCCCGGCGAGCTCGCCGGGGACGACCCCACGGCGCCGAGGAATCCGGCCTGACTGACGCGCGCCGGGACGT
This sequence comes from Amycolatopsis sp. cmx-4-37, assembly GCA_049998055.1. Classification (GTDB taxonomy): domain Bacteria; phylum Actinomycetota; class Actinomycetes; order Mycobacteriales; family Pseudonocardiaceae; genus Amycolatopsis. Next base: position 76,474 of record JAEBEK010000033.1, read on the forward strand.
CGGCGGGCTGCGGAGAGCGACCGCCGACGTCCCTGGGGACCACGCGGAGCGTGGTGGTCAGCCGAGCCCGGGACCGCGGGCCGCGCGCGAGTTCGCGCCGGCGCGGGCGGTGAGCAGGCCGAGGGCGATCATGCCGACGCCGAGGACGAGATGCAGCCAGTTGTCCGCGGTGTTGACCGGCACGAAGTTGGCGTCACTGCCGTGGTCGATGAGCAGCCCGTACAGCCACAGGACCAGGTAGACGACCCCACCGGCGACCAGGTACGTCCGGGCGCCGCGCGCGGTGCGTGCCGCGGCGAAGCCGACGATGCCGAACAGCAGGTGCACGATGTTGTGCAGGACCGACACCATGAACACGCCGAGCAGCATGGCCATCGAGTCGTGGCCGGCGAAGCTCAGCTGGTCGTAGTCCGTGGTGACGCCCGGGATGAACCCGAGCACGCCGACGAGCAGGAAGACGGCGGAGACGACCATGGCGGCGACCTGCACCGGGGTACGCGTGCGGGTGGGGGTGGATGCTGACATGACTTTCCCTTCGTGAGAACGGGTTCAGAGGTGCAGGACGCGCACGGGTAGGCGCGCGTGGCAGGCTTACGGGACCGCGTCCGGCCGGTCGGCGCCGAGCCGCGGGTGCTCCGCGGCGCCCGCGATGGCGGGTGCTCCGATCGGCCACTTCATGCCGATTCCTCGATTCCGGTGGGGGCAGGGTCCGGGCTGGCTTCCCCATTTCGCGGCGAACACACATGGACGTCACGCCGTTTGTCCCCCGACGGGCCGGGTACCGGGAGGTCATGTCCCTCAGCACGGCGTGCACGGTCTGGCAGGTGCGGAACGTCGACGGGTCCCGGTACCGGGTGCGGTACTGCTGCCGCGGCGGCCCGGCCGGCACCTTCGAGCTCGTGCTGCCCCGCTGGTCACCCGCGTTCGCGGACCTGCCCCCGGTCGACGACGCCGGCCTGGTGCTGGCGGCGGCCGGGGTCGTCCTCGACGGCGTGCTGCAGCACGGTCTCGCGCTCCCGCGCGAAACCGATCTGGAGACGCTCGCCCGGACGGATCCGGCGTTCGTCCCGGAACTCCGACGTCGTCTCGGCGCCGTCCCCCAGCTTCGCTGAGCCCGCTTCGACCTGGAAGGACCACCGATGTCCGAGGTTCCCGGCGGTGACTCCCTGATGTTCGTCGGGACCGCTACCACCGTGCTCCGGCTGGGCCCGTTCACCCTGCTGACCGACCCCAACTTCCTGCACCGCGGCCAATGGTCGTACTTCGGCCAGGGCCTGTTCTCGCGCCGCCGCACCGAACCCGCGCTGCAGCCGGCCGAGCTGCCGCCGCTGACCGCGGTGGTGCTCTCCCACCTGCACGGCGACCACTTCGACCGGATCGCCTCCCGCGAACTGCCCCGCGACGTCCCCATCCTCACCACCGAGCACGCGGCCACCCGGCTGCTCCGGCGCGGCTTCCACGCCCCGCTCCCCCTCCCGACCTGGACGAGCGAAACCTTCACCGACGGCGAAGCCCGGCTGAAGATCACGTCCGTGCCCGCCCGGCACGCCCCCGGTCTCCTGCGGCGCGTCCTCCCGCCGGTGATGGGCAGTGTCGTCGAATACCACGGTGGCCCGGACGCCACCCCGCTGCGGATCTACATCAGCGGGGACACCGTGCTCCACGACGAGCTGCGCACCATCCGCGAGCACTTCCCCGACCTCGACCTCGCCGTGGTCCACCTGGGCGGCACGCGGGCGTTCGGCGTCCTGGTCACCCTCGACCACCGCGGCGGCGTCGACCTGCTGAACCTCCTCGAACCGCGGCGCGCGGTCCCGGTCCACTTCGACGACTACGGCCTGTTCCACTCGCCGGTTTCGAACTTCCTGGAGGAGGTCCGGGTCCGCAAGCCGGCCACCCGGGTCCACCTGCTGCAGCGCGGCGAGTTCCTGCCGCTCTGAACGCGGGGTTATCCGGCGCGGGGCCGGGTATCTGCGCGCCGACCTGCTTTTCCGACGGCGGCGACGAGGTGCACGTCCGATGACCGACACGGTGACCAGACCCGCTCCGATCCCCCACCGCCCGGCGTGGCGCGCCCCGCGCGGCTCGGCGATCCTCAAGACGCTGCGCACCACCGATCACAAGACGATCGGGGTGCTGTACCTGTCGACGTCGTTCGGGTTCTTCCTGATCGGGGGCCTGACGGCGCTGCTGATGCGCGGCGAGCTGGCCCGGCCCGGCATGCAGTTCCTCTCCCCCGAGCAGTACAACCAGCTGTTCACCATGCACGGCACGATCATGCTGCTGCTCTACGCGACCCCGAACCTGTTCGGCTTCGCCAACTTCGTCCTGCCGCTGCAGATCGGTTCACCGGACGTCGCGTTCCCGCGGCTCAACGCGTTCTCTTACTGGCTCTACCTCTTCGGCGGCCTGATCGTGCTCTCCGGCTACCTGACCCCCGGCGGGCCGCCCGACTTCGGCTGGACCGCCTACACCCCGCTGTCCAACGCCATCCACTCCCCCGGCGTCGGCGGCGACCTGTGGATCGCCGGGCTGATCGTCACCGGCCTCGGCACGATCCTCGGCGCGGTCAACATGGTCACGACCGTGGTGTGCCTGCGCTGTCCGGGGATGCTCATGTGGCGGATGCCGATCTTCACCTGGAACATCCTGTTCACGTCGGTGCTGATCCTGCTCGCGTTCCCGATCCTCACCGCCGCCCTGTTCGGGCTGATGGCCGACCGCCACCTCGGCGCGCACGTCTTCGACCCGGAGAACGGCGGGGCGATCCTGTGGCAGCACCTGTTCTGGTTCTTCGGGCACCCCGAGGTCTACGTCGTCGCGCTGCCCTACTTCGGGATCGTCACCGAAATCATCCCCGTGTTCAGCCGGAAACCCTTGTTCGGCTACAAGACGATGGTGTTCGCGACGATCGCGATCACCGCGTTGTCCGTGGCGGTCTGGGCGCACCACATGTTCGCCACCGGCGCCGTGCTGCTGCCGTTCTTCTCGTTCATGACGTTCCTCATCGCCGTACCGACCGGGATCAAGTTCTTCAACTGGATCGGCACCATGTGGAAGGGTTCGATCACCTTCGAGTCACCGATGCTGTGGTCCATCGGGTTCCTGGTGACGTTCCTGCTCGGCGGCCTCACCGGGATCATCCTCGCCTCACCACCGCTGGACTTCCACGTCCACGACAGCTACTTCGTCGTCGCGCACTTCCACTACGTCCTCTTCGGCACGATCGTGTTCGCCACCTTCGCCGGGATCTACTTCTGGTTCCCGAAGATCACCGGCCGGATGCTCGACGAGGGGCTCGCGAAGTGGCACTTCTGGACGACGTTCATCGGCTTCCACACGACGTTCCTCGTGCAGCACTGGCTCGGGGACGCGGGCATGCCGCGCCGCTACGCCGACTACCTCTCCAGCGACGGCTTCACCGGGATGCACACGGTGTCCACGATCGGGGCGTTCCTGCTCGGCCTGTCGGTGCTGCCGTTCATCTGGAACGTCGTGAAGAGCTACCGCTACGGCGAGCCGATCGACGCCGACGACCCGTGGGGCTTCGGCAACTCCCTCGAATGGGCGACGACCAGCCCGCCGCCGCGGCACAACTTCCTGGAGCTGCCGCGGATCCGCTCCGAACGGCCGGCGTTCGAGCTGCACTACCCGCACATGATCGAGCGGATGCGCGCCGAAGCCCACCTCACGAAGGGCAACCCGAAGGACGCCGCGTCGCCGTTCGAGGTCGCCGCGGGCGCCACCCAACCCGACGAGCAGGGCGAGTCCGAAGACCCGCGGGGCCGGTGACGTCGTGACGGAGTCCATCCACCTCACCGCGCGGGAACGGCGGCAGCTGCGTGGGATCGAACGCGGGCTGCGCGGCGCTCCCCCGGGCCGGACCCTGCTGCGTCTCGGCTTGGACGCCGCCGCGCTCGCGCTGGTGACCGCCGGGATCTTCGTCGACCTGCCGTGGCTGTTCGCCGGCTGCGTCGCCGTCAACCTCGCGGCCTGCCTGCACCTCGATCGACGAACCAGGAGAACGACATGAAGGTGACCATCGACGACCTGCGGCGCCTGCTCGGCTCTTCGCTGCCGGATCCGGTGCTGGTGCTGACCGGCGGCCGCATGGAGGTCGAGCCGGCCGACGCCGAAACCGCCGGCGCGAGCGACGTCATCACCCGCACCGACCTGCGAGCGCAGCTGGACGGCGAGGAAGCGACCGACCACGAGCTCGACCTGATCGCGGCGACGCTCACCACGGCCGTCGTTCAGCGCGGCGGCTGAGCGTCACCCCCGGCACCGAACTCGGTGATCAGCCGGGACGTCAGGCCGCCGGACGTCGCGGGGAACGTGTGCGCGCCCGGCACGGTGACCAGGCTGCCGCGCCGCGCCGCGTCGGCGAGCGACCGTGCCCAGTCCGGTGGGCTCAGGGTGTCGTGCCGGCCCCGCAGCACCCGGACGGGGCAGCGCACCAGCGGCATCACTCGTTCGGGTTCATCGCGCTGGGCGGACTTGACGAACCGCAGCAGTCGCCGGGGCCCCGCCCGCAGGTAGTACGGGACGGTGCCCGGCAGCGCCGCGGGTGATTCGTGGACCAGGTCCCGCAGCAGAGCGCCCGGCAGCCGGCCGAGGCGGCGCAGCGGAGGCGGGAACGTGGGGCCGGCGAGCACCAGCGCGCCCACGAGCTCCGGCCGCCGCGCCGCGACCGCCAGGGCGACCTGTGCGGCGGTCGAATGCCCGAAGAGGACGGCCGGCTGGTCCAGCACGTCGCCCAGCCACTCGGTGACGACCTCGACGACCGCGCCCAGCTCCGGCTCGCAAGCCAAGGACTCCGATCCGAACCCGGGCACGTCCAGCAGGAAGGATGCCGTCGACGCCGCGCACCCGTGCAGGGTGTCCACCAGGTACCCCGGCGCGCCGAGGCCGGGCAGGAGCACGATCGGGCTCCTGCCCGTGCGGTCGGCACCGAGGGCGAGCGCGCGCACCAGCCCGTGCCGCACGCGTCGGGTCACCAGCACGGGGACCAGTTCTGCCCGGGGCCGGCGGGCCCCTGGTGGTTCCGCAGCGCGAGTCCGCGCTCGCGGTCCAGCGTCGCCTCCGCCGAACAGCGGTCTTCCGCTCTCACAGGATCGGCGTCCCGCCGGTGACCGCGACGCGCGCACCCGACACGTAACTGCCGTCGTCGGAGGCCAGCAGCACGTACACCGGGGCCAGCTCCGCCGGCTGTCCCGCGCGGCCCAGCGGCACCTGCTGCCCGAACGACTCCACCTGCTCCGCGGGCATCGTCGACGGGATCAGCGGCGTCCAGATCGGCCCCGGCGCGACGCTGTTGACGCGGATCCCCCTCGGGCCGAGGAGCTGGGCCAGCGCGGCGCACATGTTCGCGACACCCGCCTTCGTCACGTCGTAGGGCAGCAGCTGCGGGCTCGGGTTGTCGGAGTTCACCGACGAGCTGCCGATGATCGACGCACCCGGCTTCAGGTGCGGGACCGCGGCCTTGGCCAGGTGGAAGAACGCGCTGAGGTTCGTCGCGATCGTGTGGTCCCACTCGTCGTCCGGGATCTCCTCCAGCGTCTCGTGGGTCATCTGGAAAGCGGCGTTGTTCACCAGGACGTCGAGCCGGCCGAACTCCTCGACCACGCGGGCGACCAAAGCCCGGCACTGCGCCGGATCGGCGATGTCACCCGGGACGACGACGGCCCTGCGCCCGGCCTCCTCGACCCAGCGCCGCGTCTCCTCCGCGTCGTCGTGTTCGTTCAGGTAGGAGATCAGGACGTCGGCGCCCTCCCGCGCGTACGCGATCGCCACCGCGCGGCCGATCCCGCTGTCGGCGCCGGTGATCAGGGCCGCTTTCCCGGTCAGCTTGCCGGAACCGCGGTAGGACTGTTCCCCGTGGTCGGGCCGCGGGGTCATCTCCGCGGTGGAACCGGGCGGGCTCTGCTGCTGGGCGGGCTGGGACACGGCGGACTCCTCGGCTGACGGGTGCGCGAACGGTTCCTGGTACCCCCGGCCTCCCGTTTCACACGACGTGCGGCCGCATTCACCCCCGCGCGGTTAACCGTCCGCTAACCGGGCATGCACCCCTGACCGCCGGACACCACCAGCGACCACGGAGGAAATCTTGTTCCGTCACACCAAGCTCCTGCAGTTCGAAGCCAAGCCCGAAAAGCCCG
>JAEBEK010000034.1:0-71704 GCA_049998055.1 Amycolatopsis sp. cmx-4-37
CCGCCGACGCCCAATCGCCGCGTTCGATCGCGGTCTTCAGACCGATGGCATCCTCGAGCAACGGCACCCCGGAATACGACTTGGTCGAATCACGCACCGGAGCGACCAATGGATTACTCATGCCCGAACTACCCCCGCTAACTGAACAGAAAGTCTGTAGCCGACGCTAGCGACCGGGTCAGCCGACCACCACGATCAGGCGAACCTTCTGCCTTATGGGGCTCCGACACTGTCCGAAGAGGCCAGTTCCAGGATCACAGTGTGCGGAAATTTAGGTGCACTTTTGACAGTAAGGCACTTTCGGGTAACCAGCAGGGTCCATCCGCCTGCTCGAGGAATGAACTGGACCGTGGTGTCCCGTGGACGATCCGGACGCGCTGCTCGACACGCTCGAGCGAGAGCGGCCCGACGTGGCCATCGTCCACATCAGGCTGCCGGCCTACCGCGACGAGGGCCTGCGCGCGGCGAGGGCACGCCGGCGCTACCCGGGACGCCGATCCTGCCCCTGTCCCAGTACATCGAACGCACCTACGTGCGGGAGCTGCCGGCAGTCCATGACCGACCTCCGCGCGGTCGCGGCGGGCAGTACGGCGCTGGATCCGGAGGTGGTGCGGACGTTCTTCGACCGGCTCGCCAAGACCGCGCCGCAGGCCGAGCTGACGCCGCGGGAGCGCGAGGTCCTGAGCCTGATGGTGCGCGGGCTCTCGAACTCCGCGATCGGCGTCGAGCTCGGCATCACCGAACGCACGGTCAGCAAGTACGTCAACCGCATCTTCGCCAATCGACGAAACCGGCGACCTGAAGAAAGGCGTCCACACCGTCGGCGTGCAACGCCAGTACACCCCGGCGGGCGTGCTACGCGCTGACGGTGTCGCCGCTCGGTCGCCGGACCGGAATTACAGGTTGAGGTCGGCGGTACTGCAAGGTGGGTCGCGGCGCAGCAGAGACAAGAGAGCCCTCCTGAACGGTCCAGGTGGGAGTTTCACGGTTCTGCTGCGCCTCCACGCTCAAGTTGCACCTCACGCGTGGAGACTCCGGTCAACCGCAGTGCGGTGCCGTTCGACCATCGGCCCGTCGCTCGTCACTTCCGGCCCAGAAATCGGTACCGCGGCTTTGGTCACCTGCGGCTTCGGGGAGACGAATTCCCTGAAGTCGCCGAATCATCGCCGTGGCCCTCTCCGGTCCCGCCGATTCCACTGGCCCGGCAACCTTGCGTTCCGGAATTGCCGAATCGGCTCACAGATACTCTGCATGCCCGTCGACGACGAATTCCTGGTTCGCGTTCCGGCTGAATCGGGGTCTGAAGCGGCTACCGCTGAGCAGGTCGACCGATTCGGCGTCGCCGGTTACCTGGAGGTCAGCAGTTTGCCTTGACAGTAACTATCGGATCGCGCGTAGCGTGAATTCGTGAAGCAAGGCTCCCGAGCTCAACCGCTCCCCTTGCACCTCGATGGAGAAGAAAATCATGACAAGACCCCGAGCGCGTCTCCTTCTGGCTCCGGTGCTGGCCCTGTCCGCGACGGCCGCGCTTTCGGCCGGCTCTGCGGCGTCGCCGCACGAGGTCAGCCCATCGGGCATTCCGCTCACCCACGGGAACTACCGCATCGCCGACACGCGAATCCAGACCCGGCTCGACCTCAGCGCGGGGCAAACGCCGGAAAACATCACGGTGGAACCAGACGGCAGCGCCGACGTCAGCTTCGCCAAGAGCTATCAGGTCGCGCACGTCGCGAAGGACGGTTCGGTCCGGGTGTTGGCCACCCTGCCCCAGCCCGCCGACGACAACCGTGCCCCGGGCACAGGATTCCCGGCCACCACGGGCATTGCCCGTACCGCGGACGGTACGTTGTACTTCAACTACAACGCGGGCGACGCCGGGCTTACCGGCCTGTGGCGACTGCGTCCGGGCAGGACGGCGGAGCGCATCGTCGCACTGACGGCCGACAGCCTACCCAACGGCCTCGTCGTCGACGAACGCAGCGGGCAGGCCTACATCAGCGACTCCAAGCTCAAGACCGTGTGGCGAGCACCGCTGGGAGGCGGGGCGGCTCAAAAGTGGGTGACGGACCAGCTCCTGGCTCCGGTGTCGGCTTTCGGTGCCAACGGCCTGAAGCTGCGCGGCGGTGCGCTGTGGGTGTCGAACTTCGACCAGGGGCTCATCGTCCGCGTGCCGATCACGTCGTACGGTACCGCGGGTTCGGTGGCGGTCCGGGCGCGAGATCTGCCTGGCATCGACGATTTCGCGTTCACCGGGGTCGGAGACGAACTGCTGGCCACCCTCAACCCGGCCAACCAGGTGGATCTCGTCCGCGAGGACGGTTTCCATACTGCGGTGCTGACGTCCGTCGACGGGTTGCAGAACCCGGCAGCCATCGCCCTGCAGGGCCGGGACGTCTACGTGGCCAACGCGGCGTTCTCCACCAACAAGAACCCGAACGTCCTGCTGGGTCGCCTGGTCTCCGGAACTGGCGGAACCTACTCGATCGGAACGGGCCTCTCGCCTCGAGAGCGGGCCAACGCCGAGACCGCGATCGCTGTGTTCGACGGTCTGCTGAACCAGCACTCGGTTCGTGAAACGGTCGAACGCTACCTCGATACTCGGTCGTTCATCCAGCACAATCCGGACGGTCCGGACGGTCCGGACGCCGTGATCACCACGCTCGAGCCGGTAGTAAAGCAGTTCCCGGACGCTTCCCTTGACATCACCAGAATTACAACACAGGGTGACCTGGTGGTCACGCAGGGTCTGTTCAAGCTGAACCCGAACGACCGGGGAACGGTCGAAGAAGACACCCTCCGGTTCAACGACGCCGGCAAGGTCGTCGAGCACTGGGACGTCAAGCAGGCGGTGGCCGAGACCAGCGCCAACGGACACCCCCAGGTGTAGCGGGATCCGACGTGGCCGGACGGGCTGATCCCGTCCGGCCGCGCGGTGTTTCACCGAAGCCTCTACCGCACACCGCAAAGCGCATGATCGATGAGCTTCGCCGACGGGTCGACAGACGACAACGGGACGGTCGAGGAGTTCTTCGGGATGACCGAGTCGGTGTTGAGGGAGACCACCACGCTGCGCTTGCCGTCGGGGCTCACGCCGTTGCGGGTCTGGAAGCCCTGGATGTCGCCCGCGTGGGCCCAAGCTCCGCCACAGGAGTTGGGTGTCCACAGTAGACCGAGCCCGTACCGTGCACCCGGCCACGCACCGGTGAGTTCTTTCGCCGGTACGGTGTTCTGCATCTCCTTGAGCTGTGCGGGCGCCAGCAGTTTGCCACCGATGAGAGCCTGGAGAAAGCGGTTGCCGTCGTCGGTGGTGCTGACAATTTCCCCGGCAGCGTCCGCGAACGACGGGTTGAGCTCGGTAACCTCCACGGAGGCGCCAAAAACGGGGTTCGCCGACTCCGGGTCGTCCGGAAATCGCTGGTAGCCGACGGCGTGGGGGCTCGGCAGCCGAGCACTCGCGGCCGGGGTATAAGTGTGGTTCAGGTGCAGCCGGTCGATGATCCGGTCGTGCACCTCGGCCCGCCAGTCGCGGCCGGTCACCTTGCCGATGATCATACCGGCCAGGATGTAGTTGGTGTTGGAGTACCGCCAGTCCGTTCCCGGCGCGAAGGTGGGTGGGTACCGCATCGCAAGCCCGACGAGTTCGTCCGGGGTGTGGGCGTCGAGGCGGTGCTGCCGGAAGCCCGGCTCGGTGAAGATGGGAAGCAGGCCCAGCATGTAGTCCGGGAGACCGCTGGTGTGCTGGAGGAGCTGGCGAACGGTGATCTTGGACCCGTCGTTACCACTGCCGGAAACCCTTCCGGGCAGCCATTTTTCCACTGAGTCGGCCAGGCTCAGCCGGCCTTCGCCGACCAGCTGGAGCAGCGTGGTGGCCACGAACGTCTTGCTGAAGCTGGCGATACGGAACTGCGCGTTCCAGGGCACCGGGATACGCCGGGCCACGTCACCGTAACCGCTGCGGATCTTGACCGATCCGCGCTCGGAGCTCAGTTGGGCGAGGATGCCGGGTGAGCCGGCTGCTATCACGGAGTCGGCGTCTTGCTGAAGAACGTGGCGAAGTGCGTTGCCCGGTCGATCCTGGTCGGAAGCTGCGCTCGCGGGTCCGGCCACGGCGGCCATCGCGATGGCGGTGAGCGGAAGAAGGGTCATCAGTCTCATGCCGGCAACGGTATGAGCGCCAGCCGGTGACGGCGTCACCTCCTCGTGGCGTCTTTTGCTGCCCCCTAGGGACTACTTCCCGAGGCGGGCGCCGTAGGGGAAACCCTGAAGGCTTCTCCGGGGACGGCGGCCCGGTGTCCAGGAGCCGGGATGACTCCACCGTCGACGGACCGGACGACCTGGCCGATCCGGACCGGCCGCCGGTGCCTGCTCGTGGCGAGCCCCGCGTCGGCAGTTCTTGGTCTCGGACGAGGGACACCCGCGGCCGTCGGCGCCACCCGGTACGCCGACCTCGCCGCAGCTCGGCAGCCCCGGCGTCACGCTCGCCACCCGGCGCTCCGGAAGGAGCCCGCTCGCGCGATGTCACCACCCACGCCCCGTTTCGCATCTCGCAGGCACGGTCCGCTGGTCGCACAGAGCGCGCTCAGCCCGGGCCGTCCTGCGGTGTCTCACTCTCGCAGCTCGGAGATCGTGGAACCGGTTGACATCGAGGCGGTCTTCACCGACGCGAAGCGAGAGCAGCCCGCGCCGACGGAGGCGAGCAATCCGTCGCCGGAACGAGGCCGGCGGTCGGGCTCGAACTTTCCTCAAAGCGAAGACGTACGAATAGACACCGCCGGTTTCCGGTCAACGAGCCAGACGTGTACCGGCTCAAAGACCTCGAAGCGCAGACCGGGGTCGCTGTCCATCATCGATCTCCTCTTCAGGCCGACACTCGACAAGCATGCGAAAGCGCAATCATGCGGACTCCGGTACTCGTAAGTGACACTGCCTCCCACCGGGGACCGCGCACAGCGCCTGAAGACCGCGTGAAGGACCGTCAGCCAAGCTGCCGCGCACCTGAGCACAGCGAAATCCCCGATCCCACGCGGTCGCTTTCGTGCTGCGGGGCCGGTGTCATCTGATCCCGCCACAGGACGGCGGCGCGGTTCGCCGATCGCGAACCGCGCCTATCCTGGCTCAGCGCACCGATCGTGCCGCGTCGACGATCACGTCCGTCACCGGCCCGGGATGGGACACCGGGACGGCGTGGGACGAACGGACCGAGGTGATCTTCGAATGGGCGCGATCGGCCATGTAGCGTTCGAGCGCCGGCGGCAGAGACTGGTCCTGGTCGGCGACGATCGCCCAGGACGGGATGGTGTGCCACGCGGCAGTACCCTGGAACGGTTCGCTCAGCGCCGCAGCCTCGAGCGGCCGTTCGGTCACGGCCATTTCTTCCGCAGTGCGGAGGTCGACGTCGCCCGCGTAGACCTCGCGGAAGTTCTCCGGCTTGAGGTAGACGTCGTTGCCCCCGGGGTAAGGGAGTGCCACGGTGGTCGCGGGCCCCAGTTTGCTGCCGGGGAACTTCGCGTTGAGACCGCCCGCCGTCTCCCCCGCATCCGGCTGGAAGGCGGCGACGTAGACCAGGGACCTGACGCTGGTGTTGTCCCGCGCCGCGGAAGAGATCACCGCGCCCGCGTACGAGTGTCCGACCAGGACGACCGGCCCCGGGACGGTCTTCAGGAACGCGGCGAGATAGGCCGAGTCGGAGGCGAGCCCCCGCAGCGGGATCGCCGGCGCGACCACCGGGTAACCGCGGTTTCGCAGCCGGTCGATCACGCCTCTCCACACCGACGCGTCGGTGAAGGCCCCGTGCACGAGCACGATCGTCGGCTTCGGTTCGTGATGATCGGAATAACCACCGTGCGCGGCGACGTTCGACTTCATTTCGGCGGTGCCGGAGGCCGGATCGGCGGTGGCACCGGGAGCCAGCCACCCCACCAGGCCCGTCAGCGCGATCGTCGCCACCACGGGCGGCAGCGCCTTGCGGAACCGTCGAGCAGGGCTTTTCGTAACCATTCAGATTTCTCCTTCGAGCAGACGGAACGTTCGTTCCGATGTTAGTCAACAGCAGAATGGCGAATTGGTCAACTAGCTCGAGAATTGCCTGACCTTGGTTACCAGGAAGAAGCTTGGTACCTCATCGACCTTAATACATCACATCGACTCCAACGTCCCGGAACGATGACAATGGGAGCTACTCGGGCAGGCCGATGATCGCGCGGCTCGCGCGCAGAAATGTTCGCCGGACGGTTTCCGGATCGTCCAACTGGGCACCGGAAAGGGCGCCGTCATGCAAGATGACCAACGACCGGCCGACGTGAGTCGGATCCGCGCGCCCCGCGCGCTCCGCGAGCGTCGTCGCCGCGGCCTCGAACCACGCGCGGTGCTCGGCGATGGTCTTGCGCACGTCATCGGCTGCGTCGGGGTACTCCGCCGCGGCGTTGATGAAGTGGCAACCGCGGAAGCCGTCGGCGCAAATCGTCGAACCGATCAGGTCCAGCAGTTCGCCGAGCCCCTGCTCGGCGTCCTCGCGCGAAGCCACGTCCTCGACGGAGGCGCGCAGATCAGCGTCGACCGCCCGCAGGTAGGCCACGACGAGGTCTTCCTTGGCGGGGAAATGCCGGTAGAAGGTGGACCGCGTGACACCTGCCTCGGTGACCAGCCGATCCACCGGAACCGTGTGAATGCCCTCGGCGTAGAACAACTGGGTGGCAGTGTCCAGCAAGCGCTGACGGGGATCGTTCTCGGCCTTCGGCATCGACTCAGTATAGAGACGTAACGTTCTGTCGCAGCCAGCCGAATGACGCGGCGTCCCGAGCGGGAGGATGACGAGTGCCCGCCAGTCAGGCGTCGAAAGTGCAGGTGCCCGGCACGCGAAACGTGCCGGGCACCGAGAACACTTCCGGTTCCGGCCGACTATTCGAAGGCCGCGAGTCCGTTGGGTGTGCCGAGGCCGGTCGGAGCGTCGTAGCCCGGCTGAGCCGTGCACAGGTAGTCGCCACCGCACTTGGCACCCGTGCCGCTGTTGTCGTTGGCGCCGGTGATGATGTCGAACATCGCGTCAGCGTGCCGGTAGAGGGAGCCGTGCGCCGGCTTGCCCCCAGCCCGGCCGTAAAGCCCGGCGATGAACGGGGCCGAAGCGCTGGTGCCGCCGACGGTGCCCCAGCCGCCCGTAGCCGCGTTGTACAGGGCGATGTTGGCCGCAGCAGCCGCGATGTCCGCCGTCGTGCGGAAGGAGCAGCTTGTGCCCGGTTGCCACGACGGCTTGGCGACGTAGGCCGAGCAGCCGCTGCCCCCGAATCGCCAGGCCGACTCCGACCAGCCGCGCGGGGAGCTTTCCTCCCTGGTCAAGGTCGTGCCGCCCACGGAAACGACGGAACCGAACACCGCAGGGAAGGACGCGGCAGTGAAACCGCTGTCACCCGATGACGCGACGATCGTGGCATCGTCACGGACGTAGCTCGACTCGAAAGCGAGGGCGAGGCCGTTCTCCCTTACGCCGTAGCTGTTCGACACCACCGCCGCACCGAGCCGCACCGCGGTGTCCTCGGTCGCGGCCAAGTCACCGAAACTGGGCGAGTTTCCCTCGACGACCAAGATCCGGCAGGTCGGGCAGGCCGCCGAGACCATGGACACGTCCAAGGTGGACTCCACTGCCCAGCTCTGGTTCACCTTGGGTAGAGGCCCGGCCTGGCCGGTCTGGTTGACCTTGCGGAAGCAGCCGGAGGCGCTGGTGCACTCCGGCAGACCGTATTGCCGGCGGTAGGTGTTGAGGTCGGCTTCGAGGTCCGGCGCGTCGTAGGCGATCGAGATGCCCACCACGGTCTGCGCGCCTGTCGCTTGAGGCACGTTGTACGCTGCGGCGAGATCGTCGGCGCCCACCCCGTCGACGACAGCCGCGGAAGTCGATGGCACCGTCTCGTAAGCCGTCAAGCAGCGGGCAAAGCCGGGCGCGGGCTCCGGGCACACCGGGCCCGGACGCGGACTCGCGACGGCGGCCGGCGCCACGGCCAGCGCGGCCAGCAGACCGATCGCCGTCGCCACTGTGCGGATGTAGCGCATGATTGCTTCTCCTCAGTTCAGTTGAAGATCCGGTACGCGTGGAGGAGGGTCTCCGAGATCCGACCGCCGTCGGCGTCAGCAGCGGTGACGCGCAAAGCGACGTCCACTCCTCGGGAGGTCGGCCCGGTGGCGTCGAACGTCGCCCGGAAAGCACCATTGCCCTGGCCCGCGACAGCCGCGTCCTGCCAGGTCGTGCCGTTGTCGAGGGAGAACTGCAGGGTCGCCCCGCTCACGAGGGAGGCGGCTGCCGGCTGAACATGCCCAACGGCGAGATCGACGGACTGCGCGCCGTGGGCGGCCATCCCGTTCAAGTTCAGTCCGCCGATCGAATACTGCAGTGTCAGCAAAGGTTCGGTCGCGCAGTCACGAGACGGTTGCCCGCCGTTGGACTGCACACAGGCGTACGGCGCCGGCAGGGAGCGACCTTCCACGTGCTGAGACTTCCAAGTCCACTCGGTGTGGCTCGTGGTGGACATCAGGTACATCGGCCCTTCGCGGGTCGCGTCCAACGTCAGTTCCAGCGTGGCCGGCGCCGGATCGGCTGTCACACGCGTCGTGAAGTCGATCAAGCCCCTGCCAATCGGGCCACCGGCGATCTGCGTCCCGTTCTGCCGGACTTCGTAGGAGCCGGAGAGGTGGTCACGGGCTTCGCCGGCGAAGCCGAAGCCGGTGTGCCCCGGCTGGTTGTCGCTGAAGGGAACGAGGTCGAACCGCAGGTCGTCACCCTCCCGCGTCACCGGCGGCACGGTCGGCCACGGCACGTCCGGGTCGAGCCGGTCGGCGGCGCCGGCCGGATGCAGCGGAAACTTGTTCCAGTCTTCCGAAAGCGACTCGCCGGGCCGGTAGTGATGGGGCGCCTCGTACTGGCCGCCGAACCAGGTGTCGAAAGCGGGGCTGACATACTTGCCCAGCCCGCCGTACCAGAGGATCGCCGGATCCGCGGAAACGTACTCGGTCTGAGTGCGTGGCAGCACGATCTGGTGGCCGTGCCGAACAGTGACGTCTTCGAAGGGATATCGGCCCGCGCGCTGGCGGGAGCCGACCGTGCCGACTTCGGAGTAGTAGTTCGCGTCGATCACAGCCAGGTCGGCGCCCGTCACGGTGTAGTGCTGTTCGGGGATGACCCCCGTGGTGGCTCGCTGCAGCTGGTACTCGTACGGTTTCCCGGGCCCGGGCGGGGAGGTGAGCCGGTTGTACGGGTAGGACTGGAGCTTGCCCGTCGTGACCGGCACCGTGGTCGGCGAGACGAACACGGCCACGCCGGAACCGACGGCGACGTCGACGGTCTGCGCCGGCCCCGTCATCGGCTCGCGGCGCATCATGAAGCCACCGTCCTCCGGCAGGGCTGTCCGAGGGGTGTCCCAGGTGACCTTGCTCGTAGCCGCCTGTGCGTCCACGCGTGTCCCGGTGTCCCCGGACACGGCGACCTCCGGCTGAGCCGAGATTCGCAGCGCAGTCAGGTTGCCGTCGGAATCGGTGCCGAAGAACAGGCCCAGCACGCTGTAATGTCCCTCCGGGGCGCTGAACTTCGCGATACCGCCCGCGAACACGCCTTCGGACTCCACGGCGTCGAACCGGTTCCCGTCGTCGGTGTTGAACACGATCGCGACGTCACCGGTGTCCGGCTTGCCGTCCGGGTCGTCGGCGGACACGGTCAGCGTCCGCATCACGGACGCGGCCTGCGCGGGCTTCTTCGACGACGTGGCCGGCGCCGACGGTGCGCTCACCGCTGGTTCGATCGGCGGGTAGCTGCCGTGCTTGCGGTCGTTGAGGAACCGGTTCACCAGGGCGGCGCCGAACTCCTTGGCGGAGCTGACAGCCAGCGGGGCCGGCTGCCGGCCCTGCTGGGCCCCAAGAACGGTGTCCACGTCGAACAGGCTCCAGTCCAGGCCGCGACCCAGATACGGGAGGGCAGCCGCCGGGATGACGTACGACTTGGCACCCCGGGTCAGCTGGACCATGGCCCGGCCGAGTCCCTTGTCCGCGGCGGGTTGGACCGTGATCGCCCGCCGGCCGTCCGGCGACGGCTGCGCGGTGATCCGGTCGCCGGTGACCAGGAGAGCGCCGGCGGCCGCCGGCGAATCCGATTTCGAGGCGAGGGGCGACGCGTGTGCCGCTGTTATTCCCGCGGACGCGAGCAGAACCACGGTGAGGGTGGCGATGGGTTTTCGCATGAACACTCCTTCTGGTGAGCAGTTGTTCATCGGTACCGAAGAGCAGTCGGTCGGTCACCGGATGAGTACGTGCGGCACCACCGAAAAGTTGACCTCCGCGTTTTCCACACTTGGCACAACTGCCCTTTCAGGCAGGATCGCGGTCCGAGTGGGCGATGGTGATTGCACCACCATTCCCGATTGTTCGGCAGCGACTCGCGATCACTCCTCCGCGGCTTCTGCTCTGCGACCACACAGCCCGGTACCTGGGACAGCGCCTCGGCTACGTCGTCACCCTCACCGAGCCTGACATCATCGCGAACCTGAGCTACCGCTACGGCGGTTTCCCGGGAACGCATGCACCCGACGCCCCGCTGCGCGCCGGCGACGAGGCTGCGGACCGTGCGGCCGAAGCCCGGCTCGAGCACACGTTTTGGTGCGGGACGCGATACGAGCGCGCGGCGGGCGCCATCGCAGGTTCGCTGCACATCCCGCTGGCCCTGTTACCACGGGTGGGTCGCGGAACTCCCGCGCGACCACCCGATCGTGCTGCACTGCGCGGGCGGACACCACTCGTCCATCGCCGTCAGCGTACGTTCGACGCCTGATGCCGCGTGGCGGGCGGCAGTGGTCGTGCCGTTCAGGATCGCGACGACGTGGTCGAAGTCGCCGCGGGCAGGTCTTCGAACAGCTGAAGGACGATCTCAAATCGCTGATCACCACCTGGACCGGTAGCGCGAAGGACAACTACGACCAGGCTCAGGTGAAGTGGGACCAGCGGTTTGACGACTTGAAGCAGGTTCCGGTGAAGATCGCGGCCGACCTGCCTCGGATCGCCGGCGGTGTTCGGGGCGGGTCGCCCTCGGTGCGGATGACATGCTGGCATGTCGGGAAAGTGGGGTGCTGGGATGATTTCCCGGTACAACGGCCAGCCCTAACGTGATCACCGTCAAGTTGGAACGGCACAGGGGATGACGATGAAGACGAAGAAGGCATTCGGCCGGCGGCGGCTCCCGGTAGCGGTCGTGCTCGTGGCCTTGGCCGCCGGGGCGTTCGCCTACAGCTCCACCACCCAGTCCGCCACCGCCGCGCAACGGCCGGCCGCGGGCCTGGACGAAGCACTGCACGACGCCCTCCAAAGTTACCTGGACGCCCACCGCGCGCAGGACCACATGTCCACAGTGGCGCTGCGGGTGAGCTATCCGGACCGGCGCCCGGCGACGGCGGTGAACGTCAGCACCGGCCGACCGGTACCGGACGACGCGCTGTGGCAGATCGGCAGCAACACCAAGGCCTTCACCTCCGTGCTCCTGCTCCAGCTGGAAGCCGAAGGACGGCTGTCCGTCCACGACAAGCTCGGGAAGTGGCTCCCCCAGTACCCGGCGTGGCGCGACGTCACCATCACCCAGCTGCTCTCGATGACCAGCCGCATCCCCGACTACACCCAGCAAGACGCCTTCGGCGAGGCGATCCTCGGGGATCCGGCCACCGAGTTCACGCCGAAGCGGCTGGTGTCCTTCGTCACCGGACTGCCGCTGGGCCCGGCCGGCTACAACTACTCGAACACCAACTACATCCTCGCGCAAATGATCATCGAGCGGGTGACCCACGACAGCTACGACTCCCAGCTGCACCGCCGCATCCTCGGCCCGCTGAAGATGCACGACACCTGCCTGCCGCCGGCCTGCCCGCGCGACACCACCCGGCGGATGCCGACCGGCTACTCCGGCGTCTCCGCGCTGCCCACCTGGCTCGGCAAGCCCGTGCCCGCCCTCGCGTTGTCCTGGGCCCAAGGCGCCGGCGGACTGATCGGCTCGCTGCCGGACCTGACCACCTGGACCAAAGCCCTCTACGGGGGACGGCTCCTGCCGCCGGCGCAGCAGCGCGAACTCCGGTCGCTGGTCTCGGTGACCACCGGCCGGCCGATCCGGACCGTCACCGCGGAAGACCCGGTGGGCTTCGGGCTCGGCGTCGCCCAGCGCATCGACACCGGCACCGGCCGCCCCGTCTGGGCCTACCGGGGTGAGACGTTCGGGTTCCAGGTGCTGCACACCTACGTCCCGGAAACCGGGCTTATCATCACCCTCGCTGTCAACAGCACCGCGGACCAAGACACGCTGACCGGCTTCGCCGACACCGTCCACCGGACGCTGGACACGGCGCGGCCGTACTGACCGGCTCGGGCCAGGAAGGCGAACCCGTGCACCACCAGGGACTGGGCCTCATCCTCCGCAACGCGCTGACCGGGCTGCGCGCCGGCGGCCAACTGGTGCGGT
Source organism: Amycolatopsis sp. cmx-4-37 (assembly GCA_049998055.1). Lineage (GTDB taxonomy): Bacteria > Actinomycetota > Actinomycetes > Mycobacteriales > Pseudonocardiaceae > Amycolatopsis. The sequence goes on from JAEBEK010000034.1 coordinate 12,473, forward strand.
GGCCGGTCTGGCTGGTGCTCGGGCGAGATCCCCGCCCGGACGCGGACGCCCTCATCGAGCACCAGGACCGGGTGGACGGCGGTGCGCCCGGCGGCCGCGGCGAGGGCACCGGCCGGCGGGTGCGCTGGCTGGCCGTCCAGGCGGCGCTCGGGCCGGGAATACTGGCGCTGACCGTCGTGATGTGGCTGACCGCGGCGGTCGTGGTCAGCACCCCCTTGTGGTGGCGGCTGGCGTCGGCGCCCGTGGTGTTCGTCCCCATCACCGACACCGCCAGCTCGCTTGTCGGCGCGCTGTGCGGGCTCCCGCTGCTCCTGCTGGCCGTCGCGTGCGGCTACGGCCTCCCCCGCTGGCACGCCGCCGTGGGACGCGCGGTCCTCGACGGCCCCCGCTCCCTGCGGCTGACCCGCCGCGTCGAGGTGCTGACCGCCTCCCGGGCCGACGCGCTGGAAGTGCAGGCCGCCGAACTGCGCCGGATCGAGCGCGACCTGCACGACGGCGCCCAGGCCCGGCTGGTGTCGGCCGGAATGCTGCTCGGCCTGCTCGACATCAAGCTCGACGACCTGCCGACCGACCGCCGGAAGCTGCTCACCGAAGCCCGGTCAGCGGTGAGCGAGGCGTTGCAGGAGCTACGGGACCTGGTCCACGGCGTGTACCCGCCGATCCTGGCCGACCGCGGCCTGACCGGCGGCATCGCATCGCTCGTGGAGCGGAGCGCGCCGGCCATCGGGTCGGCCACAGCCACCGTCGAGGTCGCCGGCCGCCTCCCCGCGGCACTGGAGTCCACTGTGTACTTCGTGGTCGCCGAAGCCCTGACCAACGTCGCCAAGCACAGCACCGCGGGGAAGGCCGAGGTCACCGTGCGAGCCGACCGCGAGCGGGTGCGCGTCGAAGTGCACGACGACGGTCAAGGCGGCGCCGACGAACTGCGCGGCAGCGGCCTCGCCGGCCTACGGCGCCGCACGGCCGCGTTCGACGGCATCCTGTCGATCACCAGTCCGCCCGGCGGACCCACCATTGTCCGAGTGGAGCTGCCATGCGCGTCGTGATCGCCGAAGACCTCCTGCTCCTGCGCGAAGGCCTGACCCGCCTGCTCACCGAGCTGGACTGGACCGTGGTGTCCGCCGTGGACGATCCGGACGCGCTGCTCGAGGCGATCGAACAGCACCGGCCCGACGTGGCCATCGTCGACATCAGGCTGCCGCCGACCTACCGCGACGAAGGCCTCCGCGCGGCGATCGAAGCCCGCCGGCGCCACCCGGGGACGCCGATCCTCATCCTCTCCCAGTACATCGAACGCACCTACGTGCGGGAACTGCTGGCCGACCCGCACGGCGGCGTGGGCTACCTCCTCAAAGACCGCGTCAGCGACGTCCGGCAATTCATGACCGACCTGCGCGCGGTCGCGGCGGGCGGCACAGTCCTGGACCCGCAGGTCGTCCGTGCGGTCTTCGACCGGCTCGCCAAGACCGCTCCTCAAGCCGAGCTGACGCCGCGAGAGCGCGAGGTCCTCAGCTTGATGGCCCGGGGGCTGTCGAACTCCGCCATCGGCGTCGAGCTGGGCATCACCGAACGCGCGGTCAGCAAGTACATCAACCGGATCTTCGCCAAGCGGGACCTCCCACCGGGCGACGACGTCCACCGCCGGGTCCTCGCGGTCCTGCAGTACCTGGACGACATCGCGACCTGACGATATGGGAAGCAACAGCCCTTGCGGGTAACCACATCCGGCCCCTTACCATCAATTTTCTCTGGCGATCGTCCACTTCCGCTGACGAAGGAGATTGTCATGTTCCGCCATGCCCGGAAAGCGACCGCGCTCTCGATCGCGGCCGCCACCGCTCTGGTGGTCACCGCCGGCGCCGACGCGAGTCCTTTGACCACCACCGCGAGCTGCGGTGTGCTGTTCGACGACTTCCACTACAACTCCCCCACCGACTCCGCGTTCGGCGGCGCCGGCTGGACCACCCGCAACGACGTCGGCAGCCCCGGGGTGGCCGGCGCGCGCTGGCTCACCAGCAACGTCACCTTCCCGACGGTGAACGGCGAGCGCGTCGCCCAGCTCGCCGCCGGCACCGACGGCAGCTCGGCGGGCACGACCCACTCCGAGCTGTACCAGAACCGATTGCGCTTCTTCGAAGGCACCTACGCGAGCCGGGTCCGCTTCACCGACGCGCCGGACAGCGGCACCGACGGCGACCACGTCAACGAGACATACTTCACGATCTCGCCGCTGCGGTACGACCGCGACCCCCTCTACAGCGAACTCGACTTCTCCGAATACCTGCCCAACGGCGGCTGGGACGGACCGACGGCCGACTACCAGACCAGCTGGTACACCTACTGGAACAACCCGACGTGGGACGGGCTGCGCACCTCCACCGCGCAGAACCGCAGCTTCGCGGGCTGGCACGACATCGTCACGCAGGTGTCGGGCGGGCACGTGAAGTACTACATCGACGGCGTGCTTACCGCGGACCACACCACCGACGACCAGGGCGACCCGGTGACCCCGCGGACGCCGATGTCGATCAATTACAACATCTGGTTCATCGACACGGCCGGACACACAAGCGGCACCAGCGTCTACACCGAGCAGGTCGACTGGACTTACTACGCGGGTAACCAGGTGGTAGCGCCTTCGGAGGTCGTCGCGAACGCTTCGCAGTACAGGACGGCCGGGACCGCTCATCTCGACACCGTTTCCGGCTGCGCACCATCGAAGTAGTCCGGTCTCTGTTCGGCGCTGCGGAACTCTTGGCCGTTTACTTTGCGATAGATCATTGGTCACCGGCCCCGCCGCTGATCGCCGGCGATGCGGAGCGGGCGGCTGTCGCGGCCGCCCGCTTCGCTCTTCGTCTCAACGGAGAGCAAGCTATTCTCGGTCGGCCGCCAGTTCGCCCGCCATCACGGCGGTGAGGTGCGTGTTGGCACTGGGCACGAACGGGAAGATCGACGCGTCGACCACCCGGAGCCCCGCGACGCCGAGGACCCGGCATCGCGAGTCGACCACGGTCTGCGGATCTGCGCCACCGCCCATCCGGCACGTGCTCGTCACGTGCTGGGCGTCGGACACGGTAGCGAGCAGGTACTCGCCCAATTTCGCGTCGTCGTCGAGCGTGGCGAACAGTTCCGCGTTCTGCTCAGCCGGGTGCCGCACGCTGATTTCCGCGATCTCCGGGCCGCAGGCCAGTGCCGACAAGGCCCGCACCCCCGCACACAGCCGGGCGAGGTCCCGTTCGTCAGAAAGCATGCGCTCCCGGACTTCGGGCTGAACGGCCGGATCCAGGGATGCCAGCCTCAGCACACCTCGTGAATGGCACCGGTTCACCCACACGCCGAGACCACCGAGCGCCGAACCGGCGTCCGCGTCGGCCATCGCGAGCACGTTCCGGTTGAGGGAAACCAGCATCATGTCGTTGCGTGCCTGCCCCGCGTCACTGCTGTAGCGCACGCAGACGTTGGTGTGCCGGTCGTCCGCCGTCTCCCCGGGGCTCGGGCGGACGGCGATTTCGACGAGTGCGAGCGGGTGGTCTTGCAGGCCCTGGCCCACGGGTAGGTCCTGCCGGACCTCGATCCCGAACGACCGGAGGTCACGCGCCGGGCCCAGCCCGGACCGCAGCAAGATCGCGGGTGAGTGGATCGCGCCCGCGCTCAGCACGATTTCGTCCGCGTACACCATGGTCGGGGCTCCGTTCACGAGCACGCTGACCCCGACGGCCCGGTGACCGGAGAAGAGCACCCGGTCCACCAGCGCGTCTCCGCGGATGGTCAGGTTCTCGAGTTCGCGGGCCGGCTCGAGATAGCCGTCGTTGACCGAAACCCGCCGACCCGCCCGGGAGTTGATCGGGTAGGGCGAAACCCCCGTCGTGTGAGGGGCGTTCACGTCGGGAGCCCACGGGTGCCCAGCAGCCAGCGCCGCCCGGCACAACGCCTCGTCGACCGCGCCCCACAGCTCGCGCGGGGTGCGGTGAACGGGAATCGGCCCATGAAGCCCGTGGTGCGGTGCGTCTCCGTAGTCCTCGTCGTTCTCGAGCTTGGCGAAATACGGCAAGACGTCGGCGGGTGACCACCCCGCGCATCCCTCAGCTGCCCACTCCTCGAAGTCCTCGACGGAGGGACGGATGGCGATCTGGCCGTTGATCGACGACGAGCCACCGAGACCCCGGCCGCGCCAATACGGTGCCGCGGATTGCCGGTCGGTCCGGGAAGCCTCAAGCCCGGACCAGAGGAATCCCTCGACCGCCGCGGGATCGAGCAACGCTCGGCCCGGGTTGGGCGAGCGCCAGGCCTCCGGCATGTCGGCCGACCGGTAGTCGGGACCGGCCTCGAGCAGCAGCACCCGCTTTCCCTGCCCGGCGGAGCGGGCCGCGAACGCCGCACCCGCCGAGCCGGCGCCCACAACGACGACATCCCACCCTGTTGGTGCCACCAGATCTCCCTCATTTCAAGCCGGGTCCCGAAGTCCGCTCGCGCAGCCAGCCGACAGCGCGGGCGCCGGCGAAGCCGATGAACGCGTCCCGCGCCGGCACCTGGGAGCGAGCGTCTTCGGCGCGGGTGAAGACCGCGACCGCGTAGCCGGCGTTCTCGTACTCGACCACGCCGATCTCGTTGCGGATCGTCGGGAGCGTTCCCGTTTTCCCGGAGACGCGGACGTCGTCGCCGACGAAACCGGACCGCAGCCGGTGTGGCCACACCTGCCCGCCCAGCCAGCGGCGCACGTCCGCACACGCTCGCGCGGGTGCGGCCGAGTCGTGCCAGATCATGGCGAGCAGCCGGGTCGCTTCCTCCGGGGTGGTGCGGCAGGTCTGGGCGGGGTCCAGGGCGCTCAAGCGGCCGAGCTCACGCGCTGTCAAGCCGCTGAGCACCCGCTCGTCGTCCTCGTACGAGATCCCCAGGTCCTCGCCGATGGTCGCCAGCAACTCCGCGCAGCTGTGCGTCACGGCGGTGCCGGGAAGTCCCAGCCGGACGAGGAGGGCGTTGACGGCGTCCTTCCCCACTTTCGCCAGCACGAGATCGGTCGCGACGTTGTCGCTCACGCTGATCATGAGGGTGGCGAGCGCGTCCCAGGACAAGGTCGTTTCGTGGCGGAACGCGGCGAGCCCGTACGGCGAGGGTGGCCCCTCCCCCGGCCGGACCGTGACGAGCTCGGCCAGGTCGATGTCCGACTCCGCGGCCCGCCTGGCCAGCTCGACGGCGACCGGCACTTTGAACACCGACGCCGTGACCACCGGCTCGGTAGCGCGGATCGACAGCTCCGGCCCACCGTCGAGCGCCCGGGCGTGCAACCACACCTCGACTCCGGCCTGGTTCGCATGCGCTCTGATGTCGGCGACCACCTCCTCTGCGGACTCCACAGTCACCCGAGCATCCGGATCGACGACGGACGGACCACGAGCTCGCTGATCTCGAGACTCGCGTCCTGCAGGAACACCGGGCTGTTCGTGTCCACGAACGGCACGAGGTCGACGTGCCGGTAGAGCGCCGTCTCGGCGGCGTTCCACTGAGCACAGCCGGCGGTGCCGGGCTGCGCAGCCGCGGCCCGGACCCCGGCCAGGTACTCGGCGTTCGCGATGCCCGAAAAGTTGGTGCCCGCCGGCGCGCCCGGTCCGGACAGGAACGGGACCGCCGTGCTGGGCAGGGTGATGAGCATCGGGATGATCGCGACGTCCCAGCTGCCCTCCCCGCCGACGATGGACTGCCCGATTTCGGCGTCGGCGACCGCCTTCAGAGTCACTTCAGCCCCCAGCCCGCCCCAGATCTGCTGGACGAGTTCCGCACCGGCTTGCTGAGCCGCGTCCCCGCTGGTCCGGTAGTCCAAGGCCAGCGATAGCTTGCGCCCATCCTTGACGCGTACACCACCTGCTCCGGGAGACCAGCCCGCGGCGTCCAAAGCGGACTTCGCGGCACCGGGGTCGTGAGCCGGCAAGGTGGCGCCGACTGTGTCGCCGGGGCAGGGCCCGATCCCGGCCGGGATCAGACCTGTGGACGGTTTGCCGTGACCACTGGTCAGTACCTTGCCGAGCTGAGCGAGGTCGAGCGCCTGCACCAGTGCTCGGCGGACCGCTTCGTCGGCACCGGGCAGGCCCGCCTTGTGGTTGAACCAGAGCTCGCCGAACGGCGCGACCGCGTCGGACTTCCGCAAGCCCAGCCCCTGCGCGCGCTGCACTTCCGGTCCTGACAGCGACGCGGCGTTCAGACTGTGTGCTGCCAGCAGGTTCACCGCGGTCGTCTCGTTGGAAATGATCTTGAACACGACGACGTCCGGCAATCCTCGCTGATCGCTCGTGAATGCTCCCGGCCCCCATGAATAGTCCTTTCGCCGAGATAACGTGTAGTGATCACCCGCGACCACATCGGTGACGGCGAACATCCCGGTCCCCGCAGCACCTTGTCTGAGCAACTGCCGGTTCTGCATTCCGGAAGCACAGACGATGTCCAGCGACCCGACGTTGCGCAGCAGGAAGGCGTCCGGCGACGGTGACTCAACCGTCACGAGACCGGACGCGTCGTCTCCGGTCGCCGTCGTTCCGGGCTGCACAAAGACACCGGTCCGGCTCGACGCGTTCTTCGCGTCGCCGACGAACGTGATGTTCGCGGCGACCTGCGTCGCGGTCAGCGGACTGCCGTCCGCGCAGGTGATTCCCTTACGCAACGTGAAAGTGGCGTGCGTTGCGCCTCCGTCCCATTTGTCCGCCAGCCTCGCGATGACGGCACCCTTCGCGTCGACGTCGACCAGGGAGTCATAGAGGAAGTCATCGACCTGATCGGTCACCGCCAGCGAGGTGAAGTGGGGATCGAGGCTACCGGGATCGCCGCTCAGCGCCATGGTGAAGGTCTTGCCGTCCACGAGACCGTGAGTACCCGCACCCGAGGAGGCGCCGCACGCGGCCAGTGTCAGGGACAGCGCACCGGCTGCCCCGATGGCGAGCAAAGCTTTCATGGCGCCTCCGTTGAGTCCGGGAGCGACAGCTTGACAGTGGCGCCCGCCACGGTCTTGGTTACGACGGCACATTTTCCCCCGATGATTTCGTCGAAATCTCCCAAGTGCTCGCCGGCCGACCGCTGAAGGCACGATTCGGCGAAGCCGAATTCCCGAAGGGCATGGAGTGCTGCCCTTTCGGTCGAATCTTGCGGGCAACGGCGAACCAGGCAGGAAGTCCGTCGAGGACGCGGCCCACGACGCGAACCTCCTCCAAGGCGTCGACGCCGACCGGGTCGCCGATGCCTCCACGATCGTCGTGGCGGTGTTTTCGGTCATCATCGCGCTGCTTTTCGTGCTTTTCGCCGGCAAGCTGCGCGCGGGCCGGAACTGGGCACGCACCGTGCTGACCGTCGTCACCGCACTCGACGTGGTTTCGATCCTGGTTAACGGGGGGGGAGCGTCCTCGGATACGTCGGCCTCGTAGCCGCGGTGCTCGGCGTTGTGCTGTCCTTCAAACCGGCGTCGAACGTCTACTTCTCCAAAGCCCGGAAGGCCCGCTGACATCGATGACGCAAGCATGGCGTCCCGGCGCAGTCCCACAGACCACGACGGCCCTGCTCGTCGGTGCCATCGGTGTCGTCTCGCCGCTGGCCATCGCGTCACCCGCGCCGGCGCAGACGGCGCCGGCCGACGGCTACTCCTCGACTGCGCCGCCGGTCGACAACAGCAGCTCATTTCCCTGCACTTCGCCGCCGGACAGGATATCGTGATCGTCGCCGCGACGGGCGACGCGACCGACACGTGCCCGCACAACGGTCAACTGGACGCGCGGAAGCCGAAGACGATCGTGACGCCGCCCTGGTTCGTCGACGACGTGCTGTCCGTGAGCGCGATCGACGAGACCGGCGGGGTAGCGCCGTTCAGCGTGCGCGACCCGTGGGTCGGTGTCGCGGCACCCGGTACGAGGATCGTTTCGCTGGATCCCGCCGAGGGATCGACGAATCTGGTGAACCTGACGTTCGAAGGCCGCCGCACGTCGCGGGTCTGGCAGCACTGGTGAAGGCCAAGTACCCGGATCAGGAGACGGCCCAGCCCCCGGCCTCCCCAGGCGGGCGCGACAGCTGCGTCGGCTCCGGAGTCGTCGACACGGTCGCGGCACTGACTGAAGTCCTGCCGTCGGCGGTGGGAAACCCAGCCCCGATGCCGTCGTCTCGGCCGGCCGGCTCCCACCAGCCGATGACCGCAGCTCGCCCCCGGTCGAGCACTCCGCGCGGACGAGCGGATCGATGCCCGCTCACCCGCACGAGGTCATTTCCAGTCCTCGTTGGTCCAGTCCCCGATCACCGGCGGGGCGACTACTTGTTCACCCGCGAAGAACTCCAGGTCAAGATTTTCGAGGAAGCTGGCAGCCTTGTGCTCCTTGTCGTCTTCCTTCCTGGTACCGGATCCCATGGCGCCCATTCCCGGGCTGCCGGCCGCGCCGGCCCCGCCGCGTCCGGACGTCGCGCCGCGCGCGGCCACGGCTTCCGCCTCCGCGGCCGCGCCACCGCTCAGATTCCCCGCGCCACGAGCACTCGAGCCGCCGGCCGCACCGGTCTCGGCAGGGCCACCTCCGCCCGGCGACACGGCGCCGCCACCGCCGATTCCGCCGAGCGGCCCGCCACCGCCACCCGGGCCACCGAGCCGGCTCCCGATGCTTTCGCCATTGATCCCACCACCGCGTCCGATGGACGGCAGCTTGGTCCCGCCCGTGCCGGTTCCGCCCGCCGCGACGGGCAGACCGGTGATCGGGTCGATGGCGGGCGTGCTCAACCCGCCACCGGTGAGCGGACTGCCGCCGCGGACGCCGCCGGTACCGGCCGTGTCGGGGATGCTCAACGGCATCGGCGCGAACCCGACCCCGCCGGCGCCTCCGCTCGCGTCGATGCCGGGGGACGTCAACCCGGACGACGTCGTCGAGCCGTCAAATCCCGGGCCCATTCCGGCACCGCTGAAGCTACCGCCACGGGGCAGGTCCGGCGCGTCGAAGCTCGGTGGGGTGCCGGTGCCGGGGATACCACTGCCGGAGAAGCCCGACGGCCCGACGCCGGAACCACCTCTATCGGCGTGAGCGGCCTCGGAGAAGCCAGTTCCTCCCACGCCTGAATCATCCGGCACGCCGGGAACGCCACTGCCCGAAAAGCCGGCTCCGTCCACACCGGAACCACCGCGGAGGCCGCCGCCCCTGGGCTTGCCTGCCCCAGTGCCGCCGGCCGCGGTGGAAAGGCCACCGCCGCGGAAACCCGCGCCGGACCGGCTGTCGAAGGTGCTGAGCGCACTTCCGCCGTCGTTGGCCGCGAGGGTTCCGCCGGCGGTGAGGCCCGAGCCGGCCCCGGCACCCGGCGTGCCCGTTGTGCCCGTTGTGCCCGAGCCTCCGCTCCGGCCGTCGAACGCGGCCGCACTCTCACCGGCCGACGACCCACTGGTCGACCACGCCGCCAACGGCCGCGTACCACTGGACACGCCGGCCCCGGCACCCAAGCCGTCGAAGGCCGCCGGGCTCTCGCCCGTCGACGACTCACCGGTCGACCACGCAGTCAACGGCCGTGCACCACCGGTCTCGCCGGCTCCGCCACCCTGCGCCGCTCCGGCGACCACCGACGGGAGCTTCGGCGGGGCCGGGAAAATCGGCGTCGCGACCGCATTACCGATGAGCTCGTCGTACTGCGTCATGATCTGTGCCGCGTGCTCATGTGCGGCTTCCTGTGCCCGGTAGGTCTGCATTGCCACGCCGGCCGCCGCCGCGTACTGCACCGGATCCGTCATCGACATCAGGCGCCGGTTGGTGCTCTGCAGGTCGAACTGCACCGGCGGGTTCGCGACCATCTGCCGCTGGGTCTCGTCGAGCGCCTGCGAGTGGATCTCCTGCTGCCGACCGGCCAGCGTCGCGCCCTGCGCGGTCGCGCCCAGCCACTTGCCGACCCCGGCGAGGTGCTCGCGGACGGCGTCGCCGGCGTCACCCTGCCAGTTGCTGGTGCTCGCGTTGATCGCGTCACCGAGGGTCTTCTGGTGCGTGCCCAGGTCGCTGCCGACCGCGACCCACACCTGCGAGGTCTCCGCGACGGTCGCCGGGTTGGCGTCCTGCGTGATGGCCTCGTTCATCTGCTCGTGGCTCGCGTTGACCCACAGCGTGCGCGGCGGGTCACCGGGCTCGCGCATGGTGACGCCCTCGTCCAAGTGCCGCTCGAACTGCGCCTGGGCCGTCTCGTCGCGCGACGCCGGCTCGACGGCCGGACCGAGCCAGCCCGTCCCGCGCTGGTTGCTTTCCCGGCCCCCAGGCGCTCGCGAGGACTCGATGGTGGTCGCCATGTTTTCCTTCAGCTCTGGTCGGCGGGTGGGATCGACTCGAACGTGGCCCGTGTGTTCTCTTCCTGTGACCGGTAGTTCTGCTTGGCCAGCACGATGGCGTCGACATAGGCCGGGAACTCCTGCCGCGCCGCCTGCAGCTGGGTGAGCAAGCCGTGTTCGTCGGCCGCGGTGCTGACCATCTGCGCGGATACCCATTGCCCGGTCGGGGTCTGGCTCATCGCTGGGGCGTCGTGCAACCGCTGCAGCGTGGCCCAGCGGGATTCCAGTGTCTCGAGCACGCCCTCGAGCGCCTCGATCAGCCGGTTGCCCGTGGTGTCGTCGACGGCGAAGCCGCCGCTCTCGGCGAGCTGCTTCAGTTGGTTCCCCGCGAGACCGGTCCGGGCCACGAAAGCCGGGCTGAGCGCCTGCGTTCCCGTCGTCAGTTCATCCCGCAGTGCGGGCGTTGCTGCCACCTCATCGCGCGAAGCCGGGACGAAATCGGCCTTTTCCCGGCCGGTGGGAGCCATTGGCAGGTCGTCGGTCATCAGCATTGTTCCTTTCCTGGTCGGCGTTCGACGACCTCGAGGACGGACACCGTTGCCCGGACACTAGCAACGCCGGACGGCCCGGAACCGACGCTTCCGGCCGAGTGGACCGAAAGAACGCGAACCTGGTCCTATCGGGTATTCGCGACCGCGCTGAATCAGGTCGGCTCGCACCGAAAACGCGATCGCGTGTGCTCGGTTCCGGACACCGAGCTCCTGCTTGACCTTCGAAACCACGTTCTTGACGGTCCGCTCGGAACAGGCCAGCTTCTCGGCCACCATCCGGGTGCCGAACCCGTCCGCCAGGAGCCGGAGGACTTCGATTTCGCGGCGCCCGAGCCGATACCGGTGCCTACTGGACCTGAACAGCACTTCCGGCTGGTGCCGGGCGACATCCTTCAGGAGATCACCGAGTAGGCCGGTGGACAGGAAGCCACCGCCCGCGACCAGCACCTCCACCGCATCGACCAGTTCTTCCGGGTCGGCTGACCGCGGCACGACGGCGAACACGCGATACCGCAACGCCCTGAGCAACTTCGACCCGCTGACGTCATCGGCGACGAGCAGGACGGGCGCACTGGTGTGAGCGGAGATCTCCCGCAGCACTTCGAAAGTGGCTTCGCTGAGCTGCTCGAAGCCGGCCACCACGACGTCCGCCCCCGGCGTGGTCACTTCCGGAGACGACCAGGCGCGGCGACGATTCGAGGTACGACACGAGTCTGGCCAGGGTCAGCGGATCGCTCGCCATGACGGCGACCCGTGCCGAATTTGCCGGCTCTTCCCGGCCGGTCTCGACACCGCGAAGCGGATGAACCACCGAGACAAGTTAGCACCGACCAGGCGCTTACCTTCAAGGGTCGCTGGTCCCCGCGGGGAACTTGGTTCCCGCTTCGGCTTGCGGTGTCCACACGGGTCGCTTTCTCTTGGAGAATCGTGGCCCTTGCGGGTAACTGCACCCTCGAACGTAGCTTCCGGGTGGCACCGAGAAGTGCCACCGCAGTCCGACGAACCAGTTCGGGAGTCCAGATGCCGGCGTCGATGCGCGCTGTTGTCCACCACAGCTACGGCCGTTCGGAGGTGCTGCGGGTCGAGGAGGTCACGAAGCCCGCACCCCGGCCCACCGAGGTCCTGGTGAAAGTGCACGCGGCCGAGGTCGACCCCGTGGACTGGAAGACCCGGCTGGTGGCGGAGTGTCGGGCGTGACCGGTGACCTGCCCCTGATCCCGGGGTGGAAGGTCTCCGGAGTGGTCGAAGAAACCGGATTCGGGGTCACCACCTTGAAGGTCGCCGATCCGCCGTTGTCTCGCGGCGGGTGATCGGCCGGAAACCCCTCCGGGAAAAGGGATGGGAGCCGGGCAGCGCTGTCGTCGTCCTGGGACGACAGCGGTGCGGGCAAGCAGGGAACGCGAACGATATCGTCGTCGGTCCTGCCGGGAAAGGTGCCATGATTGACTGTCATCGAATCACACCGGGTTCGGTGCCTCGTCCGGCGGCGAGGCGCGCAGCATCTCGTCCATGTTCTCGTCCACCCAATTCCGCAGGTCCCGCAACAATTCCGCGGCACCGCGTCCGACGTCGGTCAGCGAGTATTCGACACGGAGGGGGATGTCCGGGAAGACGACCCGGTTGACGAGCCCGAACTCTTCTAGCCGCCGCAGCGTCTGGGTGAGCACCTTGGGGCTCACGCCCCGTAGCCGGCGCTGCAGCTCGCCGAACCGGAGGGAGCCGTCCTCCATCTCTCCGATCGCCAACGCCGACCACTTGTTCGTGAACAAGCTGACCAAGGCGCGCTGACGAGACCCCCCATCCGTCGTGCCGACGGCGACCTCGCAAGTGCTGCTCATTCGATTCTCCCGACCATTGTGAACCACGTTGACACCGGACAAGTCGGCGAACTTGGTGTTGCCGAGTGGAGGCACAGCCGCTAATGTGTGACGCTGCATATAGCGATGTCACACTGTCGGCCGTGGAGACCGACGCCCATCGAGTGGTCGCAATGGTGTAACTCCCCTCATCCGCGACAATAAGAAGATTCTCGCCGCCAGGCGTCATCCGAAGTGAGTATCCGGCCATACCCCCCTGGTGGTAGTGACCGTTGCCGCAAGGAGGACGTCCGCTGTTCGACTACCGTGACGGTGTGCGCGCCGAGCTTCCCGCCCCCCTGCTCGACGGCCTGATCACCGTGGCCCTCGTGGGCCTCACCGTCGCCAATGTCGTCGGCCGTCCGGGCGCGGGACGGGTCATCTACCTCCTCGGGATGCTGACGGTCGCCCCGCTCGTCCTTCGTCAGGTCGCACCGGTCGTCGTCATCTCCCTTCAGGCCGGGCTGGCGAACTACGTCTTCGACACTGACCGGCCGACGGCCCGGGCCGCCGTCACCACCGTCGAGACGACCAGTCGCGAAGCGCTGCTGGAGATGCGGCGGCTGCTGGACGTGCTCCGGCTCGACGACGACAAGATCGACCTGTCGCCGCAGCCGGGTATCGAAGAGGTCCAGGGGCTGGTCGAGCGCGTGCGAGCGGCGGGCCTGACGGTGGACCTGACGGTGACGGGCCGGGTGAGACCCGTGCCGCCCGGCGTCGCGATCTCCGTCTACCGGATCGTGCAGGAGTCGCTGACCAACGTCCTCAAGCACGCGGGCCCGGCGTCGGCCCTCGTGGAGATCGCCTACCGCGGCCGGTACCTCGACGTCCGGATCGCGGACGACGGTGCCGGTTCCCGCGTCGACAGTGGACGGTCGTCGTACGGCGTCCACGGCATGCGCGAGCGCGCGGTCCTCTACGGCGGTACCTTCGAAGTCGGACCACGGCGCGACGGTGGCTTCGCTGTCGTGGCCTGCTTGCCGATCGAGGAGAGGGCATGACGATCCGGGTACTGGTCGCCGACGACCAGCCGCTGGTCCGGGCGGGGCTCATGGCGCTGCTCGACGCCGCCCCGGGCATCGACGTGGTCGGCGGCGCGGCGAACGGCGACGACGCGGTCACCTTGTCCGCCTCCAGCCGGCCGGACGTAGTGCTCATGGACGTGCGGATGCCCGGTCTGGACGGGATCTCCGCGACCCGCCAGATCCTGAGCCGGGACGACGAACGGCCACCGCGGATCATCATCCTCACCACCTTCGACGTCTCGGAGTACGTGTACACCTCGCTGCGCGAGGGAGCCGCCGGGTTCCTGCTCAAGGACACACCCGCGGACCGGATCATCGCCGCCGTCCACTCCGTCGCGGCCGGCGACGTCCTGCTGTCGCCCCGGATCACGCGCCACCTGATCGATACCTTCGCCCAGCAACACCAGCCGTCGAAATACCGGCGTGACCACCTCGCCGCGTTGACGAGCCGGGAAACGCAGGTGCTGCGCCTCGTCGGCCACGGGCTCAGCAACACCGAAATCGCGGAACGACTCACGCTCAGCGCCGAGACGGTGAAGACCCACGTCAAGCGGATCATGGGCAAGCTGGAACTCAGCAGCCGGGCGCAAGCCGTGGTGGCGGCGTACGAGTCCGGTTTGGTCGTGCCTTCAGCGGAGTGACCGGATCAGGGCACCGGGTAGGCGTGGGAATCGACCCAGGACCACAGCGCGTCGAGCGGCTCCGCGGAACTCCGGCCCAGCTCCGTCAGCGAATACTCGACACGCATCGGCACCACGGGATAGATCGTGCGATCGACCAAGCCGTACCGCTCGAGCCGCCGCAACGTCTGCGCCAGCGCCTTGGGGCTGATGTTCGCTAGCCGGCGCTGCAATTCGCCGAACCGCAGTGGCTCGCCCTCCAAGGTCCCGACGACTGGCGCCGTCCACTTGGTACCGAACAAGTCGAACAGCGCACGACACGGGCAATCGGCCGCACACGCATCGTGCGCAGATCGCTTTCGCGTATCACCGACTCTTGTCAACGAAACTCCCGACCGGACGCCGCACACGACCCTGAACGGTATGGTCCGCCAGGTCTCAACGGCGTGGACAGTCGTCTTACTGCCAAAAAGCGCAAGGAACCTGCCACCCTCAGCCCATCCACGCTTCCGCCTCGTCGGCGTCGGCGGGAAAAGCGGCGGACAGCAGGTCGTAGCCGACCTCGGTGGCCACCACGCCGTCCTCGATACGCACGCCCAAGACCGCGGAACTCGGGCGGTACCGTGAGATCGTTCGGGCGGAAGTACAGACCGGGCTCGACAGTCAGCGCCATCCCTTCAGCCAGGGGGCCGTTCCGGTAACATCCCGGCCGCGCGGCGGCGCAGCCGTGCACATCGAGGCCGAGGAAATGCCCACTCCCGCAGACGATGAACCGGCGATGCTGCTGCCCCTGCGGAGACAGTGCTTCGTCGACCGACACCGAGAGCAGCCCCCAGGCGTGCAGCCCGATCGCGAGCACCCGCATCGCCACTGGTTCGAACTTGACGTAGTCCTGTCCGGGGCGCACTTCGGCCATGGCGGCCAGGTGAGCCTCGTGCACCAGCTCGTACACCTCGCGCTCCGCGGGGGCGGCGAGCAGCAGGACGTCGTCCTCCCGGACCGGCCCGGAACAGCGTGTCCGATGGAGCACCGGCGAATGCGGGCTCGTGTCCACAATGGCCAAGAAGTCGTCCTCGCCTGGCTCCGATGGACTGGGCAGGCAAAGGGTCGCATCGTGCGCCTGGCCGGCCGTGGTCAGCAAAAGAACTGCACCTTCAAGCCGGTAACCGATCAGCCATACGAAGTCGCTGTCGGCGCGAAACGGGTGAAAGGTGTTGTTGAACCGGACCACCGGGCGGCCGGGCGCCACCGCGATCCGCTCACCGGGCAATGCTGCCGACAGCCGACCGCGATGTGCCTCGGCGGTCTCCGGCGAGAGCTCGACGACATTCGCCGTGGTAGCCCAGCCCTCCTGGATCCGCTCGCGTAGGCATTTCGCAGCAAGCAGCGTGTCGACGCCGAGCCGAATACCACTGGAGGTCATCGCCCCTCCCGTCTTGGTGCCATGGTCGCCCTCACACTGATCCACTTTCACGCTGCGGCCGCCGGGCTGATACCTGGCGAATAGTACCGCCGCCGAAGACCTGCTCCGGCGGCTTCCGCGGCAGATCGAAGCGTCGCCGTTCTACAGTGGCCGTTCCCTTCCGAGCATGACCTCGACTTCGACCGCACTGTGCTGGAACTCCCCGGCTCCCTCCCAGCGGACGGTGTAGTCCACTAAGGACGCGACCGACGGCGGGTTCGAGGGCTTCCCCCGAGGATGCGGCGAACCGGTCCGCTCCTCGTCTCAATAGACGAGGTCGGCGATTTCCTTTCGGGCGTCGTGCGATTGGTAAGCGGTGGAGATGGTGGTGACGTTGGCCGCGATCTCGGTGTCGGCAAGGACGCGCACGACGGCTTCGCGGATCTGGGCAGGGCTGGGGTTGGCGGTGTCGAGATTGGCACCGAGGTGGTGGAACGCGACTCGGGCAGCGGTCATCGGCTTGTCCTCGGTTGCGCCGGCAACGACGACCGGAACTCCGGCGGCCAGGGCTTGTTGGGTTGCACCGAATCCGCCGTTGGTGACCAGCAGTGCGCATTTGGGCAGCAATTCGCTGAACGGCACGAAGGAGGTGACCCGGGCGTTGTCGGGCACGGTGGTCCCGATCGCGTCGTCCTCACGACCGGTGGCGGCGACGACGAGGACGTCACTGTCGGCCAAGGCGCGCAGAGTCGGTTCGATCAGTTCGGTCAGATCCCGGTTGGCGACGGTGCCTTGGGTGACGGCAACGACCGGGCGCTCGCCATCCAGGTCCGCCCACCACTCGGGTGGTGTCCACTGTGCGGACGGCGCAGCGGCGAGAATGCCGGCGTAGAGAACGTTGGAGGGCAAGTCGCTGCGCGGGAAATCGAAATCCGGCACGCTGAGCGAGACGAAGATGTCCGGGACGGTGACAATGCCGTCGACGAAAGACGGCACGGCCTGATCTGCCCCGAGAGAGCGGAGAATTTTCTCGATGTGCAGACGAGTCGGTTCGGTCGCCGCAACGAGACCGGCGTTGGCAGCGACGTTACCGGCGTGCGGGTCTTGTCCAGGCTCGGCAGGTACCGGCCCGAACGCGGTGGTGTCGATGCTGGAAACCGACAGAGGGTTGGCTCCCACGGCGATCCACCGCGCCGGGCGTCGGCCGGGGGCGCCCAGCGCGACCGGCCAAGCACCGAGGAACACCGAGTTGGTGATCAGCACACGGGTTGGATCTTCGTCGAGCAGGCGTTGCAGGGTGGCGTGCTGGTCGGCAATGGGGTCAGCGAACAGCCGACTCCACTGGAAGTTGAGCAGTTCCGGCCCTGGCGCAAGTGCGGCACCCTCACTCAGCAGGGCGGACAGCCCGTGCTCGTCGAGATCGCACGCGCCGCCGACCGCCACGAATCGAGCACCGGTCGCGGTTACGGCCGGCCCGAACATGGTGTTCGTGACCACAACCACCTCGTGTCCGCGGGCGAGCAGATCGCGGGCGAGTTCCAGGATGGGATTGAGCTCTCCGGGAACGCCCGGGGCGGCGAGGATGACTGAAGACATGATGGTCCATTTCGTGCGCGACGGGAGGCATCGGGCGCTCGCACGTCGGCGAGCCGGTAATTAACCATAACACAGTCTGGCTAATACCGTATGGTCGACCTGGTAGAACCAACGTCGATGCTGACGAAGCCGCCCAGGAGCCTTGATGCCCCGCAACTATGACTCTCCGATTCGCGACGCCCGGCGCGCCGAGACCCGCCAACGGGTCGTGCAAGTCGCGGGGCAGCTGTTCGCCGACCTCGGGTACACTGCGACAACCCTGCGAATGGTGGCCCGCGATGCGCGCGTGTCCCTGGAGCGGGTCACCGCGGTCGGCGGCAAACCGGCACTGCTGCTGGCCGCGTTCGAAGACGCTATCAACGACGGGGAACCCCGCGGCCTGATCCAGCGCAGCGATATCGCCCCGGCCTGGGCCGGCGACAGTCTCGGCGAGATCCTCGCCGCGCTGGTCACCTACGTCGCTTCCAGCAACGAACGGGTCGACGCTCTTACCGCGGCTTGGAGCGAGGCCCGCCGAGCCGACCCTGAATTGGCCGCGGCATACCGCCGGCGGATGAACGACATGCGAACGGCCGGCCGTGAGTTCGTGACCGAATTGGTGACCCGTGGCCTGGTCGACCCGAATGTCAACCCGACCGCAATCGCCGACGAGTTCTGGGCTGCCGCCCACCCGACTCAGTACGACCTGCTCGTCAACCTCGCCGGCTGGTCACCCGAACGATTCCGCACCTGGCTGCTCGAACGCACCATCCGGCTGATCCCCCCACCAGAGACACCCGACGACGCCGCCGCCACCTGACGCCGGGTGTACATCTCGCGGTGCCGCCGTGGACGTCTGTGCTTCCCGATTCAGGGGTACATCCTGCCTGCCCGTCTTGGCGGTTCTCCCACCCCGCTCGTGGGAGCCCGGAGCGGGCGCTCATCGACCCCGGCCGGCGAATCCCGGCACGGCACGGCCAACGCCGGCACGGGCGGTGCTCGAGGTGCCGGAACCGGCCGACGTGGACCCGGCCACGCTGGGCGTGGCCCGCCGGCTCGGGCGGGAAGGAGGCGGTCGGGTCGTCGCCGCCGGCCCCGGCCAGGCGGCTCAGGAACTTTTCGGCCGGGTCGTCAGCCTAAGGGACCGGCACCTTCGCCACCACGTCCGCGATCCATTGATTTCCAAAGGGAAGCGCACCGCTAGTACTTTCTTCCGATTCACATCTCGCCTTCGCATGGGAACCTCGGCTCTTCATCAATTCACGAGAGGTTGTCGATGCCGAGTATCCGAATAGTCCCGATCGTCGCCGCCACCGTACTCTTGACAGCCGTCACCCCCGCGACCGCCGCGACCGACCCGCTGGCTCCCTACCTCGCTCAGCAAGTCTCCTGGGGCGAGTGCGCGTTCAAACCGGCGGACGGCAGCAAGCCGGCCGAGTGCGCGCTGGTCACCGTTCCGCGTGACTGGGCGAATCCCGCCTCGGGCACCGACCTGCGGGTGTCGATCAGCCGGGTCACCGCCACCGGTCACCGGACCGGCGCGATCCTCGTCAACCCCGGCGGCCCGGGCGGTCGGGGGACGTCACTGGCCGGGTCTCTGGCCGGGCTCGAACCATCGGTGAACGAGCTCTACGACTTCATCGGCATGGATCCACGCGGAACCGGCCAGGAGGGCACCACAGACCACGGGTTCGTCTGCAAGGTGCCCACCGAGCGGATACCGTCAGGCCTGGACGCCCGCGACCGGTCTGCCCAAAGCATCGCCTTGCACCAGCAGACCCCGCGCGCCATCGCCGAAGCGTGCCAGAGCGACGCCGTCGCGCCGTACATCACGACGTGGCAGACAGCGCACGACATGGACTTGATCCGTGCCCTGCTCGGCGACGAGAAGCTGAACTACCTCGGGTACTCCTACGGAACGTGGCTCGGCGCCAAGTACGCCTCCCTGTTCCCCGAGCACGCCGGAAAGACCGTCCTCGACTCGAGCGTCAACTTCGAAGGCCGGCTGCAGGCGGACTTCGAGGCGTTCCCGGTGATCGATCAGCGCCAGTTCGACGGCGTCTACCTCCCGTGGGTCGCGCGCCGCTACACCGACCCGCTCGGGAAAACCGCAGCCGAGGTCAAGGCGACCTGGGAGCGGGTGAGGGAGTACTACAAGACGCACGGGCTCGACGCGGACTCCTACGACCAGCTGTTCGTGGGCAACGGGAACCAGCTCCAGTGGTACCTGGGCGTCCTGCTCATGACGTTGGCGGTGAACACCATGGACTCGGAGAACGCGGGCCTCACCGGCGAGCTCGACTCGGTGTCCCGCACGGCGTTCGGCGTCCCGGCGGCGCAGCTGACGGTCGCAAAGGTCGCGGAGACGCTACCGAAGCTGGAAGCCGACTACACCGGAATCACCGGCACCCGGTTTGCCGTCGCCTGTGGTGACCAACCGACCAAGTCGGCGAACTGGTACAAGCGGCTCAGCGACCGACAGGGCCCCGAATACCCCCTCTTCGGCTGGAACTACGGCCTCAGCGAGGTGTGCGGCTTCTGGTCCGACGCGCCGCGCCAGGTTCTGCCCAACTTGACGCCGGAAGCCGCGAAGAACCTCCTGGTCGTCCAGGGTGAGTTCGACCCCCAGACCGGCTACGAGCAGGCCAAGGCGGCTTCCCGGGCGGCGGGCGTACCCCTGGTGTCCGTGGAGGACTCCCCGTTCCACGGCCAGTACGCCCTCGACGGCAATCCCTGTGTCGACGGCATGGTGAACACCTTCCTCGTCAAGAACTCCCGCCCTGCCAACACCACCTGCCCCGGAATCCCGCTGCCGGACGAAGACGTCGTCCACCCGGTGCCCGGCCCGCTAGGCGGAGCGCACAGCAGTGCGGCCACCCGCACCGGTGACCGGCTCTCCGGCCTGCGTGCTCAGGTCCGGAAGACGCTCAGCGACCTCGACTGGTGACGAAGCGGGGTGGCTGCTCCTCCCGGAAGCAGCCACCCCGGTCATTTTCCGGACCGCCCGGCCAGTTCACGGGCGTGCTCCCGGGTTTCGTCGTTCATCGGGAAGTAGCACTCGATCCGCAGTTCCTGGAGTGTCACGTCCTGCGGTGTGCCCAGGGTGGTCACCGTCGAGAAGTAGTCGAAGCGCCGGTCACCGCGCTCGTACCGGATCGGCACGATCGGGAGGGCCGGCGCGGTCACGTCCACCACCCGCAGGTGCGAGGACACTCCCGGGTAGTCCAGCACTTCGTCGAGGATCCGCTGGGCCCGCTCGTCGAGGGCCCCGCCGATCGCCTCCCGCCGCGCACGTCGCACCAGTGCCTCGGCGACCTCCAGCCAGTTCGTCACGTGCCGGCGCATCCCGTCCGGGTGAAACATCCGGCGAAGCACGTTCGCCGGTCCTGGCGGGTTCTCCGGCTGTCCATCCTGGAGGTACGCGAAGAACCGCCGGGCGGCGGTGTTGGTGTGCCGGATGTCCCAGCTGCGGTCCATCACCAGTGCCGGGAACGGTTCCTGCTGGGCGAGGATGGTCTCCAGTGCTTCCCGCACCGCGACCAAAGAGGGAGTGTCCAATGCGGACTCCGGATACTCGGGTGAAAATCCGGCGCTGAGCAGCAGGGTGTTGCGCTCACGCAGCGGGACGTCGAGCACCTCCACCAGCTTCAGCACCATGGCACGGCTCGGGTTCGCACGTCCCGTCTCGACGAAACTCAGGTGGCGGAACGACACGGCGGCCTCGGCGGCCAGAGCCAGCTGGCTCAACCGCCGAGTACCGCGCCAGTGTTTCAGCAGCGGACCTACGTCAGGCACCCGCCAAGGATCCCGCCTTCCAAGCGTGCGGCGCCACCGCGTCCTCCAGCGGCGGCCAGGCGAGGTTGGCCGTGTAGTTCGTCATCGCCGAGATCGCGACTCCGGTGATCACCTCGAAGACCTGCTCCTCGGTGAAGCCCGCCGCCTTGAACGCCGCCACCTCGGCGTCGTCGACGTGGCCCCGCTTCTCGATCAACGACTGGGTGAACGCCGACAGCGCCGCCATCCGCGGGTCCGCGGGCACCTCGCCCTGGCGAATCGCCTCGACCACCGCCGGCTCGACGCCGTCCTGGAGCGACTCCAGCGTGTGGAACGCCACCGCCCACTCGCAGCGGTTCGCGACCGCGTTGGACAGCAGCAGGACCTGCCGCTCGTCCGGGCCGAACGTGCCCCCGCCCCGGAAGTGACCGAAAGCGGAGAAGAAGGTGTTGATCAGCGCCGGCGAGTTCGCCATGAGTCCCGCACCGGCGGGAACGAACCCGAAAGCGCTTTCGAGGACCTGAAGCGGCTCCTTGGCGGCTTCGGCGGCGGTGTCGGCGGTGTGGATCCGGTAACTGGTCATGGCTGGAAGTCTGCGGCAGCCGGTGCGCCGAACCAATTCCCTCGGAGGTAAACATCGCCGAGCTTCTGCCGCCGCTGTCCGGTGTGTCACACTCCGTTCATGGGCTTCACGTCGGCAGGACGCGTCAGGACCTCCACTGTGGACGTCGCGCGCGAGCAAGCGGGCCACCGGACGGGATTCCGCTCGTCCTGCTCCACGGCTTCCCCTACGACGTACGGTCGTTCGACGAAGTCGCGGCGCGCCTTGCGGCACGGTGTGCCCGCGTCCTCGCCCCGTTCCTGCGCGGCTTCGACGTGACGTCGTTCCGCGCGGAATCCACGATGCGCTCGGGACAGCAGGCGGCGCTGGAGCACGACCTCCTCCACTCGGAGCGCGGGCGGCCGGCACCGGCTGGTACCGGTTGCGCAGCCCAAGCCTGCTCGTCATGATCTGGTTCTGGTTCTTCACCGTCCGCTCCGAGTACCTCATTCGAGGGAAATCGAAGCGGTGGTCCGGCCCTCGGCGAGCAACCGCACGATCTCGATCTCCCGTGCATCGAAGCTTCCCGGCGGTTCCGGGCCGACAGAACCGTGTGAGCGAGGGAACCCACGGCCTCGTACAGCAGGACGGTGACGACACCGCAGACAGCGAGGTCCCGGAGGTCATTGCCGAAGTACTTTCCCGCGATCACCACGATCGGCGCGGTCAACCGGTCCGAGTGCGTGCGAAAGGACTCAAGCGTCCGGTGATCCGCCCGCCCGCTGGCGTACACGAACACCTCGGCTTCGTCGTACCGTCCGGCAGGCAGGACGGACAACCTCGACTCAGCCGCGAGAAGAACGGACAGTCCGGCGAGCATGATCGGATCCGACGCCAACGCGCGACCGGGTCTTGGACTTCGTCGATCACCTGGTCCACTCAGCGAGAACGCCCTAGACCAACGTCGCTTCCAAGGTGATCTCCACAGCGGCCAACGCCTTCGAGACCACACAACCCGTCTTCGCCGCATCGGCGAGCTTCGCGAAGTCGTCTCCGTCGATGCCCGGGACGTCGGCCCGCGCCTTCAACTCGATCCGGGTGATCTCGAACCCGCCTTCGACGGCGGAGAGCCGCACCGCCGCGCTCGTCTCCACCGAGCGCGGCAAATGCCCAGCACCCTCCAGGATGTGGGTGAAAGCCATCGAGAAGCAGCCGGCGTGCGCCGCCGCGATCAGTTCCTCAGGATTCGTTCCGGTTCCGTCCTCGAAACGGGACAGGAAGCTGAACGGGCCTTCGTAGGCCCCTGAGCCGAGGCTCATCGTGCCGGAACCCTTCACGACCGACCCCTGCCAGCGCGCCGTGGACACTCTCGTAGCCATTGTTCGTCCCCTCCGTCATCGCCGCCCGTTCGATCCCGGGCGCCGTCGAGGGTCAAGCTATCGAGAGGGAGGTGGTTACCCGCAAGGACGAGTGGTTCCCGAAGGGAAACATCGAGGTCCGGAGTGGACTGTCGGTCACCTTTCCGTCTCCCGTGGATCTTCTCCCGCGCCTCGACCGCGAACGGCAACCGGTTGCGTGGCGGGGTCGCGTTCGAACGCACCGGACAGCACGACGGAGTCGACGTGCTCCGGGTGGCGGGCGACGAGGGTCGTCATCAGATACGTGCCGTGCGAGTCGCCCAGCAGGTCGACGCGATCGATCCCGAGCGCGGACCGGACGTCCTCGAAGTCGTCGGCGGCGGCCGCCGTGCCGTGGTAGGCGGCCTTCGCGCCGAGCTGCCGTCCGCATTCCCCGGTGGCCGCACGCTGGGAGTCCACGTCCTGCAAGATCCGGGTGAGGTCCTCGAGCGCCGAGCACTGGATGGCCCCGGACCGGCCGACGCCCCGCGGATCGATGAGCAGGAGGTCCCGCTCCCCCAGGATCGGCTTCAGTCCGCCGGCGTAGTAGTGCCCGGTCAGGTCGATGGCACCGGTGCGGTCAAGAAGCCGGTGTGGCGACCTTGATGTGGCCAACCCAGGAATGCGGAGAGGCGCGGCCGTTACCCGGCGCTGCGAGGTTCCTTCGCTCTCGCGGGGGATGCGGGTTCCCGCGTGCCGTGCCCGCGATACCTGCTTCCCGAATGTCCCGTTGTGCTCCAAAGAGTACCGACCCCGGACGGCGGCAGGGATCCCCGCGTACCGTAGCTTCGGGAGCCGCGACCGTTCCCTCTCGCGAGGGACTTCGAGTCTTCCGCACCTCTTGAGGATCGATTGCATGACTCTGACCGAACGACGCGCCGCGCAGAATTTCCTGGGACGGCACCTGCGTCAGCTTTTTCTGGATTCCCGGCATTTGCTCCTGGGCGCGCCGTTGTCATTGTTCGGTTTCACGGTTGCGGTAACCGGAATTTCTATCGGCGCCGGCCTCGCGGTCGTCGTGGCCGGCGTTCCAATCCTCGCGGCGACGCTGCACACGTGCCGCCGTCTCGCAGCTCTCGAGCGAAAGCGCGTCGAGGTGGTCCTGGGCCGGAGCGTTTCGGCGCCCAGCTACCGGCAGGCCTCAGCGGACGCGGGCACGCTGCGGCGCTGGGCGGCTCCGCTCGCCGATCCGCAGTCCTGGCTGGACTTCAGCTACGCCGTGGTGCGGTCCGTTCCGGCCTTGCCGGCCTTTTGCGTTGCCCTCACCTGGTGGATGGGCGCGCTGATCGGACTGGCATCGCCGATGCACCTTCGGTCGCTGGCAATCGAGGTCGACTCCGTCACCGACCTGCTTGTCGGCCGGGGCTCAGTGGGGAGTCCCTGGTTCGACTTCGCCGTCGGCGCAGTGACGCTACTGACCCTCGTCCCGGTCGTGCGTGCCATGGCATGGCTCGATTCGTCGATCGCCCGCGCGATGCTTCGCGCGGTCCCGGACGTGGCGTGAGCCTGCTCGGCGGTGGAAAGCGGCCGTTCGACGTCCTGGCAGCCGGGCTGGTGCTCGCGCAAGCTCGTCCGTTACTGTCGCCGACAGGCAACGAGCGAACTGGGCGTCCCCGACGCCAACCCTCCGCTTGCTGTCTGCCATCGCATCTGGTTCGGACGTCGCTCACCGCCCACACCAGTCACGGCACGCCCGCTCGAGGATCTCGACCGACTCGTGGATGCGGGTGATCGAACACCATTCGTCCGTCGCGTGCGCGAGCTCGGGCTTCCCGGGGCCGCAGATGACCGTCGGCACCGACCCCAGCGCCCGGGTGAGGACGGAAGCGTCGGTGAAGAACGACATCGCGCGTGGCGCGGCCGCCGGGGCGCCGGTGACCGCGCGCGCCGTCTCGGCCACCGACGTCACCCAGGTACCGGCCGGATCGGTCCACACCGGACGGAGGTCGACGATCGGCGTCAGCGTCACGCCGGGTCCGGCGCGCTCGCCCAAGGTCGCGCGGATGACGTCGTGCTCCTGCCCCGGGATGCTCCGCACGTCCACGCGGGCCTCCGCGTGGTCGGGCACCGAGTTGACGTTGAGTCCGCCGTGGAAGGTGCCGACGTTGAGGGTCGGCCGGCCCATCGCGGGGTGGTCGTCCTCCACGAACTCGATGCCGTCGATCCGGGTCACGGCGGCAGCGAGCTT
Organism: Amycolatopsis sp. cmx-4-37; assembly: GCA_049998055.1. Taxonomy (GTDB): domain Bacteria; phylum Actinomycetota; class Actinomycetes; order Mycobacteriales; family Pseudonocardiaceae; genus Amycolatopsis. Next base: position 37,651 of record JAEBEK010000034.1, read on the forward strand.
CGTGACGGCGTTGTCGCCGAGGTGCGGCATGGACCCGTGCGCGGTGACGCCGTGTGCCCGGGCGGAAAGCCACAGCGCTCCCTTGTGGCCGAACGCGACGACGTTGTCGGTGGGTTCGGTGATCACGAGCGGACCGCTGGGCCGTCCCACCAGCCGGGTCGCGGCCGCGGCGGCACCCTCCGAGCCGGTCTCTTCGGCCGCGGTCAGCACCAGGCGCAGGCCCGCCCGGGCCGGCCGGTGCGCGGCCACTCGACAGGCCGCGACGACGATCGCCGCGACGCCGCCCTTCATGTCGGTCGTCCCGCGCCCGTGCAGGCGGTCTCCGTCCAGTTCGGCGCCCAGCGGACTCCGTTCCCACGGCGCGGCACCGAACGGCACGGTGTCGAGGTGCCCCGACAGGCACAGGGGGCGCTTCCGGCCGGTCCACTTCCCACTCCGCGACGAGCGTGCTCCGCCCGGGTTCGTGCGCCACGACGTCCAGCCGGAACCCGGCGGACTCGAGGATCGGTGCCAGCAGCGCGACGGCGGCGTTTTCGGCGTGGCCGGCCGTGTCGAGGGACACCAGCCTGCGCGTCAGTTCGATGACATCCATGTCGGCCTTCCCGAGTTGGCGAAAGTGGTATCGAGTGCTAAATTCCGGCCATGCATCGTGTAGCCGCACTGGCGCTCGAAGGCGTGGTCGCGCTGGACTTCGGCGCCGTCGCCCAGTTCTTCGGGCACCGCCACCGCGATCCCGAGCCCGTGCGCTACGAATTCCACGTGGCTTCGGCGGACGGCGAACCGGTACGGACCGGCATCGGGGTTCCGCTGGGTGTCCACGGTGGATTGGAGCTGCTCGACGTCGCGGACACGCTGGTGATCCCGGGGTACGAGCCGATCACCGAACCGCTGGCCCCGGCGACGGCGGCCGCGCTGCGGCGCGCCGTCGCCCGTGGGGCCCGCGTCGTGTCCATCTGCACCGGCGCCTTCGCCCTCGGCCACGCCGGATTGCTCGACGGGCGCGAAGTGACCACCCACTGGGCCGTCACCGACGAGCTGACCAGGCTCTTCCCGGAAGCGACCGTCCTGCCGAACGTCCTCTACGTGCGGGACGGCACCCTGCTCTCCTCGGGCGGCGTCGCGGCCGGGATCGACCTCTGCCTCGACATCGTCCGGGAGGACTTCGGCGCCGAGTATGCGAACAAGATCGCCCGCCGCAGCGTGATCGCCCCGCACCGCGCCGGTGACCAGGCGCAGTTCATCGAGCACGACGACCCGGCCGCCACCAACATCGACATGGCGGAGCTGCTCGTCTGGCTGGACGAACGGCTGGACCAGCCGCTCACGGTGGCCGACATGGCCGGCCACATCGGCTACAGCTCCCGCTCGTTCGGCCGCCACTTCCAGGCGCAGATCGGGACCTCGCCCTGGAAGTGGCTGGCGCGGCAGCGCATCACCCGGGCCCGGCAGCTGCTCGAGACCTGCGACCTCCCGATCGACCAGATCGCCCGGCGGTGCGGGTTCGAGTCCACTGTGGCCTTCCGCCGGCGGTTCCGCGACCTCGTCCACCTCTCCCCTTCCGACTACCGGCGCGCCTTCCGCGGACCGATCAGCTGAGCGACGCCAGGTCGACGCCGAGCTCCTTGCCGATCCGCTGGGCGGTCGCCGTGCGCTGGGCGGTGATTCCTTCGACGGCTTTGCGCGCCTTCGAGACGACCTCCGGCGGCGCCGTCTGCGGCGTGCCGCTGTCGAACGGTGGTTCGGGCGCGTAGACCATGTGCAGCTGGATCGTCTGCGCCGCTTCGTCGCCGCGCAGCTCCGCGGCGACGCGCAGGGCACCGTCGATGCCGGCGGTCACCCCGGCGGCGAACACCCAGCCGCCGTCGACCACGACCCGCTCGTCCACCGCCTCCGCCCCGAAGTAGGGCAGCGTCTCGAAAGCGGACCAGTGCGTGGTCGCGCGGCGGCCGCGGAGCAAGCCCGCCGCCCCCAGGAGCAGCGCGCCGGTGCAGACCGAGAACACGCAGGTCGCGCCGGCGGCCTGGGCGCGCAGCCAGCCGAGCACCTCGTCGTCGGCCATCAGGTTCTCCTGCCCGAACCCGCCGGGCACGTGCAGGACGTCCAGCTGCGGCGCCTCGCCGAGCGTGGCGTCGGGGGTCAGGCGCAGGCCCTTGATGTCGCGGACCGGCTCGGTGGTCTTGCCGAAGACGCGGTAGGTGGAGTTCGGGATTCGGGAAAGCACTTCGAACGGACCGGTCAGGTCGATCTGGTCGAGGCCCTCGAACAGCAGAGAGCCGATCTGGAGGTGACGTCCGGGGTCGATCATGTCAGCGGTGTTCCTTTCACGGGGTGCACGCGGTCAGCGCGAGTAGACGGGCACGATCAGAGCCCTGGCCAGCGTGTGAAAAACCAGGGAAAACGAAGCCGCCGCCGGGCTGGCGTCCCGGTCGACGCCGATCCGCTCGACGTCGAGGACGTGGACGGCGAAGTAGTAGCGGTGGGGCCGGTCCCCCGGCGGCGGAGCCGCGCCGCCGTAGCCGAGGGAGCCGAAGTCGTTGCGCAGCTGGAAAGCGCCCGCCGGCAGCGACGCGTCCGGCGCACCGGCGTCCTGCTCGAGACCGGTGACCGACGCGGGGAGGTCGAGGAGCAACCAGTGCCAGAAGCCCGACGGCGTCGGCGCGTCCGGGTCGAAGCAGGTGACGGCGAACCCCTTCGTCTCGTCCGGGAAGCCGGCCCAGCCGAGCCGCGGAGAGCGGTTGCCGCCGTCGAGCACGTGCTCCTGGGGGGTCTGCCGGCCGTCCTCCACATCCGGGGACTTGAGCGTGAACGAGTCGCACTCCGGAAGCAGCGAATACGGGTCCGGCGCGACGGCGCGGGTCAGGTTCATGAATGCCTTCCTTGGGTGGTGCCGATCCCGGTCAGCGCCCGCACTTCCAGCTCGCTGAACTTGTGTGGATCCGACCGGTTCGCCGACCGGGCAGTGCCGAGGTAGCCGAGCAGGAACGAGAGCGGGATCGCGACCAGTCCCGGATTGGCCAGCGGGAACCAGTCGAAGTGCGCGGCCGGGAAGATCGACGTGGGCGTCCCGGAAACCACCGGGGAGAAGATGATCAGTCCCACTGTCACGGTGAGCCCGCCGTAGATGCTCCACAGCGCGCCTTGGGTCGTGAACCGCTTCCAGAACAGGGAATACAGGATCGCGGGCAGGTTGGCGGAGGCGGCGACCGCGAAGGCGAGGGAGACCAGGAAAGCCACGTTCTGGCCGTTGGTGACGATGCCGCCGGCGATCGCGACCAGCCCGATGGCCACCGCCGCCCAGCGGGCGACCCGGACCTCCGACTTCGCGTCCGGCGGGTTGGTGCGCCGCAACACGCCCGCGTAGAGGTCGTGGGCGAACGAGGCGGACGCCGTGATGGTGAGCCCGGCGACCACGGCGAGGATCGTCGCGAAGGCGACTGCCGCGATGAGCCCGAGCAGGACGGGGCCGCCGAGGGTCTGGGCAAGCAGCGGGATCGCGGAGTTCGCCTTGCCGGGCGAGTTCGCGATCTTCTCCGGCCCGACGAGCGCACCCGCGCCGTAGCCGAGGACGAGGGTGAAGAGCAGGAACACGCCGATCAACCCGATGGCCCACGCGACCGAACGCCGGGCCGCGCCCGAATCGGGGACCGTGTAGAAGCGCATCAGCACGTGCGGCAGTCCGGCGGTCCCCAGGACCAGGGTGATCCCCAGGGACAGGAAGTCCACACGGGACAAGCCGGACGCGCCGTACTGCTTGCCCGGCCCGAGAAGCGCCTCGCCACCAGCGCCCCCGCGTTCCACCGCCGCGTGCAGGATGGCCGAAAAGTCGAACCCGTACCGGGCGAGCACCCAGACGGTCATGCCGAACGCCCCGATGAGCAGCAGGACGGCCTTGATGATCTGCACCCAGGTCGTCCCCTTCATGCCCCCGATCAGCACGTAGAGCACCATGAGCGCCCCGACCACGGAGACCACGACGGCCTGCCCGGCCCGGCTGGTGACACCGAGCAGGAGCGCGACGAGCCCGCCCGCGCCGTTCATCTGCGCCAGGAGGTAGAAGAAGCTCACCATGAGGGTGGAAAGCGCGGCCGCGGTGCGGACCGGCCCCGGCTTCAGCCGGAAGCTCAGCATGTCGGCCATCGTGAACCGGCCGGTGTTGCGCAGGAGCTCCGCGACGAGCAGCAGCGCGATCAGCCACGCGACGAGGAACCCGATCGAGTAGAGGAAGCCGTCGTACCCGTAGGTCGCGACGGCACCGCTGATCCCGAGGAACGCGGCGGCGGACAGGTAGTCACCCGCGATCGCGACCCCGTTCTGCCGGCCGGTGAACGCCTGACCCGCGGTGTAGAAGTCCGCCGTGGTGGCGCCGCGGCGCCGGGTCCGAACCACGATCAGCAGCGTGACGACGACGAAGACCGCGAAGATGCCGATGTTGAGCACGGGGTCGCTCATCGGCTCGTCCGTTCGTGCTCGACCCGGATCCGCTCGGCGAGGGGATCGAGCCGCTTGGCCGCGTAGCGCAGGTAAAGACCGGTGATCACGAAGGTCGAGACGAACTGCAGGATGCCCAGCACCAGTCCGACGTTCACGTTGCCGATGACCTTCGTCGCCATGAAGCCGTGAGCGAAGTCCGCCAGGACCACGTAGAGCACGTACCAGCCGAGGAACCCCGCCGTCACCGGGACGACGAAGCGGCGCAGCCGGCGCTTGAGCTCGGTGAACTCGGGGCCGGACCGGATCAGGTCCCAGTCGGTGGCGGGTTCCGCCGCGATTTCGTCGGTGCTTGCCATGACGCTCCTCGGCTGGGCGGTTCGGTCTTCAGTCAGTCTGCGCATCAGGGACACGCGGATGTGAGTGGCTTGAGCGACATCGAGCGATACTTTCCGGCCAACCTCGTCCGTCGCGAGTTCCCCGTGGGTAGTTGCCCGCCTTGAAGGTAACCCGGTATTTCGTGCTATCAATTCGACTTCACGTCACCGTTTATCGGAGGACCTATGCATCGCGTAGTTCGACGTTTTGTTCTCGCGCTTTCCCTCACGCTCGCGACGAGTGGAACGCTGGCCCTGCCCACCGCTTCGGCGGCACCGGCCGCCGAGCCGTGCGTACCCGGTGGCGCGGACTGGGTGTGCCTCTACGACAACGCCGACTTCACCGGGCAGTTCTGGAGCCAGCCGGCCGTCGGGACCTTCTGGCTGGCGCCGAAGTTCGACAACCGCGCCTCGGCCGTGGTCAACGCGAGCGACAAGGACCTTTGGCTCTACAAGGACGGCTTCGACCGGGGTGACAGCGTCCGCCTCGCGCCGGGACAGCGCTGGGTGGCGCCCCCGGACTGGGACAAGCAGCTGACCTCGATGTTCCTCGACTAGGAAACCCTCGCACGTCGAAGCCGGGTCGGCGTGGTTCGTCCCCGACCCGGCTTTGGCTTGCGTTACCGGCCAGGGCAAGCCGGGCTCAGCGTAATCCTCTGAAGAAAGCCCGCATGACAGTAGACACTGATGTTGGTCAACAGCTGATCCTTGGTGAACCGGCGTTCGACGTCCCCGTCGCAGTCGCTCCACCGGCGGAACTTCTCCACGATCCAGGCCGCGAGCCCCGCCGGCGAATCGTTGAGCGACGCGGCCAGGGTCTGCGGCTTCGTGGCCTGGATCGCGCCGTAGCCCACCTCGGACGCTCGCCACCGCTCCACGTCATCGATGTACCGGCGGATCGCGGGGCTGGGATCGGCCGGCGGGTCGTCGGCTCGCGGCGCCGTGCCGCTGAGGTCCCCGGACGCCTGCGAGGACCCGAATCCCGGCAGCGATCCGACGACGACGTCGAACGCGTCAGCCGGCGCTCCTCCGTGGTCGGTAGGCGCCACGAGCAGGGGCAGCAGGTCGAGCATCTGCACTAACGACCCGGGCCACCCGTGCCGGACCAGTACTGGCAGACCGCCGCCGTCGGCCCGCGAGTGTACATAGTGCACACGCGACCCGTCGACCACGCTCCAGAGCCGCGGGAACGCATTCAGCCGCCGCTTTCGCTCCGCGAGTCGTACTCCTCGGCCCTGCATCCGACGAGCTCGCACAAATACACGGGATCAGTGCCGTCCCGCCGCACCCTTGATGTGGTCGGACCAGCGGGTTGGCGTGACCGGTGAGGCAAATCGGCCAGGTCTTCGTCGGCGACGACGATGCGGAACGGCTCGCGGTCTTCACGCAGGGAGCTCGCCGGACCGGCAGCAGATCGACCTCCCGACTTCCGCAAACGTGACCAGGTAAAGCAATGACCGTGACCGGCTCTCGTTTTCCACAGGAAAGCAAGAGCCGATCACGGTCCTCAGTTCGCCGCGCCGAGGACGGCCTCGGCCACCACATCGGGGTGCACCAGCGGCACGGCGTGCGAAGAATCGACCTCCACGACAGTGGAGCCGGCCCGCTCGGCCATCCACCGCTGGGCCTCGGTGGGAATGGAACTATCCTGAGTGGACACCACGGCCCACGACGGCAGGGTGTGCCAGCTCGCGGCCTTCGCGAAGCTGCCTTCCAGGGTGACCGGGTTGAACGGCTTCTGCGCGGCAGCGAGGACCTTCTGGTCGCGCTCACTGGCATCGCCGGCGTAGACCTCGGCGAACTTGTCCGGGCGGAGGTAGATCTCCGCGCCACCGGGGTACTCCCGCACGACCAGGTTGTCCGGGATGAGCAGGCTGCCCGGGAACTTCCCGTTCAGCGCGCCCGCCGTCTCCCCCGCGTCCTGCTGGAAAGCGGTGACGAACACCAGCGACCGGACTTCCGCGGTCAGCGCGTCCGGAGCCGAGATGACCGACCCGGCGTAGGAGTGCGCCGCGACCACGAGCGGGCCGTCCAGGGTGCTCAGGAACTGCTTGAGGTAGGCGACGTCCCCGTCGAAGTCACGCATGGGCAGGGACGGCGCGATGACGGAATGACCCGCGTCCTGCAGGCGCACGGAAACCCGGCGCCACACGGAGGCATCGGTCAGGGCGCCGTGGACGAGGACGACGGTCGGCTGGTTCATGGGTTCGCTCTCCTGATGTCGAATCGGTACAGCACCGAGTTTCGCGTCCGGAGACACCCCACAGACAGTGGCAGTCCTGTCAACTATCGAAATCTTCCCGCCAACCGAACCCCGAGTCAGACGCCGTCGAAGGTGAAGGCCTTCCGGTGCTCGCGAGGCGACACGTTCGTCGCGCGCCGGAACTGCACCCGAAGATTGGTGGCCGTGCCGAGACCGACCCGCCGCGCGATGTCCTCGACCGAGAACTCCGAGCTCTCCAGGAACTCTTTGGCCCGGGCGATGCGCTGGTCGCGCAGCCAGGTCAACGGCGGAAGGCCGGTCTTCTCGCGGAACCGCCGGTGGAACGTCCGCTCCGACATGGCGAACCGGTCGGCGACGTCCTTCACCGACAGGTTCTGCTCCAGCGACACGAGCATCCACTGCTGAGCCCGGGCGATGACGTCGTCACCGGGCGGGACGACCGCTTTCTCCACGAACTGCTGCTGACCGTCCGCCGGCCGCGGCGCCATGACGATGCGCCGCGCGACGTGCCGCGCGGCCGCCGGTCCCAGATCGACGTTCAGCAGGTGCAGGCACAGATCCACGCCGGCGGTCACGCCACCGGAGGTCAGGACCGCCTCGGTACCGGCCACGAGCACCGACTGGTCGACCGTGACCGCGGGAAACCGCTCGGCGAGCTCCGCGCACAACGACCAGTGCGTCGTCACGGTCAGCCCGTCGAGCACCCCGGCCCGCGCCAAGGCGAACGCCCCGGAACAGATGGAGACCATCCGTACGCCTCGGCGGTGCGCCCCCGCGAGCGCCCGCAGCAGCGAGCCGGGTAGCTCACGCTCCACCGCGTCTGCGTAGCCCGGCACGACGATCGTGTCCGCCCGGCGCAGCAGCTCCAGTCCGCCGTCCGGAACCACCGTGGTCCCGCCGGCCACTGGCACCGCACCACCGCCGAGCGACACGGTCACGAGGTGGTAGGCCTCGGAGGCCTCCCGGCCGAAGACGTGAACCGGGATCGCGTAGTCGAGCGGCAGGACGTCCTCGAGCAGGACGACCACCATCCGGTGCCGGGTCATGGCGGTATTCTATCGGAACATGGGCAGACTGCCAGCGCTAGCCGAGCGCGGTCCGGGCGGCCGCCGCCCGGTGCGGCTCGGCTACTTTCTCGACGCCTGGACGCAACACCCCGACGCCATCCCGGCCGACATCCGCGCCGCGTACCTGCGTGCCAGCGACGAAGCCACGACACCGCCGACCGCGAAGCGGGCAACCGGCTCGTGATGCCGGTCACCGTGCTCCAGCGGGACTGGAGCACCGCGCTCGCTACGACGCGCGAGGACTGAGGCGGGAGCTGCTGGCGCGCCGAGGATCCGTCGCCCGGCTGCCGTGCCCACGGCCCTCGATGCACGGCGACCCCGGGCGCGCGATCAATTCGAACGAGCCGGTCACCTCCGGGTTCACAAGTTTCCCCGCGGTGCCTAATCATTTATTTCGGATCCAAGTTCTCTTGCCGGTAACCGAATCCGAGTGTTTATAGTCAAGCGGACGGCCGAGAAGAACGGCGCGAAAGTCCGACGGAAAGCCAAACGATGACCAAGACGATTTCTTCTTTGTTCAAACCCGCCGACATCGGAGGCATGCACGTACCGAACCGGCTGGTGATGTCTCCGATGACCCGCAACCGGTCCACTCCCGAGGGCGTTCCGACCGCGCTGAACGCCGAGTACTACGCGCAGCGCGCCTCGATCGGGCTGATCATCTCCGAAGCGACCCAGCCGTCGGCCGACGGTCAGGGGTACCCGCTCACCCCGGGGATCCACACCGACGAGCAGGTCGAAGGGTGGCGGCAGGTCACCGACGCGGTGCACCGCGCGGGTGGACGCATCTTCATCCAGCTCATGCACGTCGGCCGGGTCGCCCACCCGTCCAACACGCCGCACGGCCGGCAGCCGGTCGCGCCGTCCGCCGTCCGCGCCGAGGCGGAAATGCCGACTGCCACCGGCCCTCTGCCGGTCCCGGAGCCCCGCGCGCTCACCACGGACGAGGTCGCCGCCACCGTTCAGGACTTCCGGGCGGCCGCCGCCGCCGCGATCCGGGCCGGAGCCGACGGCGTGGAAATCCACGGCGGCTACGGATTCCTCGTGCAGCAGTTCCTGGCCACCGGCGCCAACCAGCGCACCGATCGCTACGGAGGATCGGTCGACAACCGCATCCGTTTTGCCGTCGAGGTTGCGGCCGCGATCTCGGACGAGATCGGTGCCGACCGCACAGCCATCCGGATCACACCCGGGATCCCCCACAACGGCATCGTCGAAGACGACATCGAGCAGGTGTACCCGGCTTTGGTCCGCGCCCTCGACCCACTCGGCCTGGCGTACCTGGAGCTCGTCCACGCCGGGGAAGACGACTCGCTTCTCCGCAGGATCCGCCAGGCGTGGTCCAGCACGCTGGTCGTCAACCGGCCGGGAGCCGACCTGACTGCCAGGGCCGCCGACCTGGACACCGGCCTGGCCGACATGGTCACCGTCGCGACGCTCGCGCTGGCCAATCCCGACCTCGTCGACCGGTTGCTCGAGGGGGCTCCGCTGAACGAGCCCGAGCCGGCGACGTTCTACGGGGGCGACGCCGTCGGCTACACCGACTACCCGGTGCGAGACAGCCACCAGCAGGAATAACGGAAATCAACTGGGGCCGACTCCTTAGCCGGTAGCGTAGGGCGACCGGATACGGCACGGAGCCGGCCCGGAGAGCGTGCTGTTCTCCGGGCCGGCTCTCGGGGAGTGCTCACCTCGGCTGGACGCCCAGGGCTGCCAGAGCCGGGCCGGCCATGATCACGCCGTTGCCGGTCACCGGGTCGAACCCGGGCGTGCCCAGGTCGATCGCCGATGACACCAGCGCCGACCGGATCTGCGCCGGGGTCGCCGTCGGCTTGCCCGAGAGCAGCAGCGCCGCGATCGCCGCCGCGTGCGGGGCCGCCGCCGACGTCCCGAAGAACGGCTGGAAGCCCGGCACCGACGTCGCCACCCCGTCCGCCGCCGTGATATCCGGCTTGCTGCGAGTCGTGCCGCCCGTCGAGGACACGTTGCCCGGCGTGATCGCCGTGCCGTCCGCGTTGTAGAACAGATGACGCTTGCCGTCGGAGGAGAAGCGCTCCCACTTGCTCGACGCGCTGAACAGGCCCGGGTACGGCCCGGTCGGGTTGGCCGGGTCGCCGGTCTCCAGCGGCCGGGTGAAGGCACCCGCCGCCGGGGCCGCCGCCACGCTGAACGCGCTCGCCGCCGCCGAGTGGCCGTTCGTCACGCCGTTGGTGCTGAACGCCTTGAGCGAACCCGAACCCACGAACCGGCCGCGGATCACGTTGAGCGCGATGAACCGGTCGGCGCCGCTGTACTTGACCACCGCGACCTTGTAGCCGGAGCCCGTCGAAGGCACGTTCGCGATCTCGTACGGGTTCTGCGCGCCGGACTGGCCGTTCTCGCTGGAGGCCACGACGCTGCCCGCCGAGTTCAGGACGAACAGGTCGTAGTCGTTGGCGGACTTGCCCCACGGATCCGACCAGAACAGCGTGACGGGCCGGCCGAGCGAGCCCGCCGAAAGCGCGGCGAAGTTCTGCGTCGTGGCGCTCGGGTCGAAGTCGTGCGGGGTACCGATGACACCACTGATCTTCGACGACGACGCGCGGAAGTCGCCTTCGTAGTAACCGCTGGTGCCGTCGGTCGCGTTGCCCGAGTTGCCGGCCGAGGAGAAGTACAGGACACCCGCCGCGGTCACGTCGTTGACCGCCTGCGCGACCTGCGTGTCCTGGAACGGCGACTCGTCGAAGTAGGCCACGTCGTCGACGATGATCGTGCAGTGCCCGGTGGTGCGCAGCGCGCGGATGTTCGCGGCGAAGCTGGCTTCACTGGTGAACGCCGTCGCGAAACCGAGCGCGGCGTTCGGCGCGAGGTCGTGGATGATCTCCAGCATCGCGGTACCCTCGTCGCCACTGCCCTGCTGGCCGGACAGGACGTCCACCGCGGGCAGCTCGCCGGCGCTCTGCGACTTCGCCAGCGAGTCGACGCCGTCGGAAAGCACGCAAACCTTGACGCCGGAACCGCTGACCCCGTAGGTCGCGCGGGCGGTGTCGGCGCCGTGCGCCTTGTCGCCCTCGGACACCTGGGTCGCGGCGGCGGCCTTCACCGCCGCGGGCACCCCGGCGTCCCGGTTGCCCGGCTCGTTCCAGGTCGTCGCCTGCGACGCGGGCGTGACCTCCGCGACGTCGGCGCGGCCGGCGATCGCGTCCACCGCCGACAACGGGAGGTCGGCGCGGACGGCGCCACCCGGCGAGGCGAAGCGGACGGTGCCGCCCGCCGCCTCGACCGCGTTCGCGACGGCCGGACCGCCGGTGGCGGCGATGTCGACCGAAACGGTGCCCGCACCGCTGACGCCGACGCCCGAGCGGTAGCCGGGCAGCTTCGCGGCCAGGGAGCGGTCGGCCCGCAACCGCTTCTCGACGACCAGTTGGCTCGATTGCTTGCGCTCGGCGGGAGTGAGGCTCCGCTTGACGCTCTGGAGCGCGTTGATGCCCGCCTCGGTGCGCGCGGCGGCGGCGTCCACCGTGGACGGCTGCGCCGCCGAGACCCCCGTCGTCAGCAGCAACGCGCCGACCGTCAGCGGAACCGCGTGCGCGGCGACCCGGCTGAATCTCACCATCGATTTCTCCCTGCGGAACTCGGCCATCCGGCCGAATGTGACCCAATCGGAAGTGATACCTACAAGGAAAAGCTAAAGAATCGCCGGCAGCCGGTCCACCGACCAAAGTCGGGAACGCACGGGCCATTACGGCTGATCAGAAAGCCTAGTATGCGTCCGGTAACCGTGATGGCGTTCGTCCGGAAGTTCATTCGCGGACCGCGGCCAGCACCCGCAATTGCACCATCATCGCGAACCGCTGATCGGGATCACCGAGATCCCACTGGCCGACTTCGGCGACGCGCCGCAATCGGTAGCGGAACGTATTCTGGTGCACGGCGGTCGATTCGGCCGCCGCGGCAACGTCTCCGAACGCCTCCAGCCAGGCGCGCAGAGTTTCGACCAGGTTGAGCCGGTGACGGCGGTCGTAGTCGATCAACCGGGCCAACGCTCCCGTCGGCCCTTCCCCGCGGGCCACGGCGACATCGCGCAGCTCTGAGAGCAACGCTTCGCCCTGCAACTCGTCGAACCGGCCGATCCGGCGGTGCGGTCGTCCGTCGCGGAGAACTCGCAGTACCCGATCCACGGTGGCGCGGCTCCGGGCCACCCCGGACAGGTCCAGCGCCACCGTTCCGACGGCTGCCAGGGAGGCGAGCCGCGCGCCGACTCGTTCTGTGAAGTCCTGGAGGATCCGCACGGCACGGGTTTCGGCCGCTTCCGCGGCGCCGGTCGCCGGCAACAGCCCGTACGTCACGGCGCCGATCGCAGCCGATGCTGACCGCGGGTGGATCGCCGACAGATGCAGGGCGAACGCGTCGCTGAGCCGTTGGCGGTTCTGGACCGTCGTTGCGCTGTCCTCGTCCGCACCGAGCGGACCGCGTTCGTCAAGCGCCACACCCAGCACCAGGAGCGGCTGCCCGGAAAGCCCCAGCCGCTCCAGTGCCACGCCCGCACCGGACCCGCCCTCCAAGGCGGTGCTGAGCAGGTCCGCTCGCACCCGCCGCTGCACGTCCGCACCGGCCCGGATCCGAAGCAGGTGGAGGGCGACCAGCTTGGCGGACTCGCCCAGCGCGGCCGTGCGCTCGGCGCTCAACCGGCCCGGAACGGCCGCCCAGATCGAGCCGAGCAGCTCGTTTCCCGCCCGCACCGCGATGGCGACGCGAGGCTGTGTCGAGCCGCCGTCCACTTCGGGGATCGGCTCGATGAACATCGGCTGGTCGCTGCGCAGCAGATCCCGGAAGACGCCCCGCTCACGCAGGATCCGCGCATAGCGGTCCGGAACCTGCCTGCCGAGGATGGTTTCCACTCGCGAGGAGTCGGCTTCGTCCTGACGGCCGGAAAACGCGAGGACACGGGAGCTGCGGTCCTCGATGGTGACCGGCGCGTCGAGCAGTGCCGCGATCGCGTTGGCGACGGCGAACAGGTCACCGGCCGGGAGCCCGCCGAGCGATTCGGGTTCCCCGCCGCCGCCGGTGTCCTGGGCGAGCAGGGAACGGAGCATCTCGCCGAGGTGCGCCCACGGCGCACCACGGCTGAGCCCGAGCACCGCGACCGCCGTCTCGTCGGCCGCGGCTCGCACCTCCTCGGTGAGCACGACCGGGGCACGGAGGACCAGTGCGGCGGCGTTCCGGCGTCCCAGCGAACGCAGGAGGACCACCACCTGTTCGGGAGCTTCCAGCCCGACGCCGAACACCAGGGCGTGCGGCGGCAGCACCGGCTGATCGAACGGATCGTGGAAGACGACGGCGCTGATCCCGCCGGCACGTTCCGGATCGCCGTGCGCGAGGGCGAGCAGAGTCGTGCCCAGGTGGTCGAGAACGCGCCTGAGGGTGGTGCGCGTGCCGACGCCGTAGTCGTGCGACAAGGCAGTCAACGTGTGCTCGCCACGCAGGCAGGTGTCACGGTTCCCGCCGCACGACGTACCAGCCGGCCCGGTCGAATCCGGCGATCCGGCCGCCTTGGCCGATCAGGTCGGTGAGCACGTCCCGTACAGCCGCCCGCCAGCGACCGGCGAGGGCCGGGTCGGTCTTCCGCAGTCCCTCGATGTCCTGCGGAACGGCGACCAGGGAGGTCGCTCCGTCGCACTCACCGGGCTGCGGGCTGCCGTCTTCGGCGACGCTCAGCGCCGCCACGGCGTCCGCCCCGATCTCGGCGTCGGCGACACCCCCGAGTCCGGCGAGCTCGACAGCGGGGTCGCGGAGGCGCCAGCTCAGGAGCAGGCGATCGGACTCCTCGCCGCGGTTGATGGCATCCGCCAGGGGACCGTAGAAGTCCGGCAAGTACTCCACGGGACACGCAGCCAGCTTGACCAGGTTGAAGTAGGCGTTGCGAGCGACGAGCGGATCGAAGGTCCAGGCGATCTCGGGAACCCCGCGCAGCAACGCCCACGCCCGCTGGTGCAGCTTGAGCGCGAAGCCGATGCTGCGCCCCGCAGCTGCCGGGGCGACCCCGGCGATGTGGCTGTGCAGCGCGTCGCCGCCGGGCGCGTGGAAGAAGCCCACACACGCGCCGACCAGCCGACCGGCGTCGAAGGCCCCCGCAACGTAGTTACCGGCCTTGGTGAACGCGCGCAGCAGCTCGACCGTCACCGGCGGGCTTTCGGCGCGTCTCCAGATCGTGGCGAAGAGGTCGACTACGTTGTGGAGGTCCGCGATGGCGGTGAGTTCACGGACCGCCACCCCGGCGGCCCGGGCCGCCACGTCCGCAGCCTGCACGGCCTTGTCCAGCACCGAGTCTGCGCCGGTGACGCTGATGTCGGTCACGAGGCCACCTTCGGAGTCGCGCGCACGCCGAAATGCACGTACCGCTCACCGGTGGGCAGCTCGTAGAAGGTGACCGGAGTCCACGTCCGCGCCGCGGGCGGCTTGAACGCGAACAGCGCCGGCCCCGCCGGGACCAGCGAGTGCTCCTCGACCGGATCCGGGATCAGCTCGGCGAGCGGACCCGTCAACGCGGTTCGCAGGAGCGGTCCGTCCGGACGGCTTTCGACCTCCAACCGCACTCCTGCGCGCTCGTACACCCCCACGTAAGGTGTCACGTCGACCGGTGGCGGCTCCGGTGGCGGCGCGAACGGCCGCGGCATCGTGACCCCAGCGAGCTCGGCGAAGATCTCCTGGCAGAGGTCCCGGTACAGGTCATCGGCCTGACCGCCGTTCGTCAGCAGCACGACGGCGAGTCCCTCCTCCGGGAGCACCCGCAGGAAAGCCGCCTGGCCCAGGGTGGTGCCGTCATGGCCGATCAGGCGGCGACCGTTCCACCCGAACCGGATCCAGCCCAGACCCCACGAATCGCCGAGGACGAGTTTGTCGGGCAGGTCGGCGTGGTGCGCGGCCATGGCAGCCACGCTTTCCTCGCTGAGAACCCGGGTGCCGTCGCCGCTGACACCGCCGGTCAGGTGCAGGCGGGCGAAGGCCAGGACGTCGGCGGCGGTCGAGGTGATCAGCCCGGCCGGGCCGAGTGAGCGGGGCAGCGACCACGCCGGTGCCGGCGTGAGTTCGCCGTCGTGGGTGTCGTGGCCGACGGCGGCGGCGAAGAGCAGGGCTTCCTCGGGCAACGTGACCGTGTGCGTGAGCCCGAGCGGGGCGATCAGCCGATCGCGCAACGCCTGGTCCCACGTCTTGCCTGTTACCTTCTCGATCACCCGGCCCAACAGCGAGTAGCCGGAGTTGCAGTAGGAGAAAGTTGCGCCGAGAGGGTGGTTCTGCCGCGCTTCGCCGAGGATGCCGACGTACTTCTCGAGGCAGTCGTCCCCCCGGCCGGTGTCGGTGAAAACGTCGCCGTCGATTCCGCTCGTGTGGGTGAGCAGATGGCGCGGGGTCACCGTTTTGGTGACGTCGGGGTCGGCGAGCCGGAATTCGGGAAGAACCTCGACGACCGGGGCGTCGAGGTCGAGCAGCCCCTCTTCCGCCAGTGCCATCACCACGGTTGCCGTCCAGACTTTGCTGATCGACCCGATCTGGAACAGCGAATCCGGGGTCGCCGGGGCGCCGGTCCGGACGTGGAGCACACCGTGGGCGACCTCGGCCAGTTCGTCCGCCGCGCCGCCGGTCCCGAGACGCAGAATCCCGAGCTGAGCCCCCGGTACCCCGTGCCGCTCGGCGAGCCGGGACAGCCGCCGCTGCCAGTGCGCGGTGTCGACGCGAGCCCGGCCGGCCCTGGTGGTGTGCTGCTCGAGCCAATCCAGGACACGGTGGTTGAAGTCGAGCCGCTGCGACGGCCGGCCCAAGAGCACGAAGGTGTGCGAAGCGTCAGGGTAGACGACCAGCCGAGTGGGCACGCCCTGCTCCCGCAAGGCGGTGTGCCACTGCTGGGCCTGGCCGACCGGGCAGGTCAGATCGGCCGACCCGTGGATCAGGAGGGTCGGCGTGCGGACGGACGCGACGCGGGTGATCGGTGACATGGCAGCGTACTCCGCCGGCTTCTGCCACGGCGCGCCCCCGAGTTCGTAGGCGCTGAGTGCGTGGCAGTCGTCGCTGGAGCCGCCCGCGCTCACCAGGTCACTGACCGTGCCCCCGGCGACCGCCGCAGCGAAGCGGTCATCTTGGGCGGTGAGCCAGCAGGTCATGAAACCGCCGTAGCTGTACCCCGCGACGGCGAGCCGGTCCGGGTCGGCCAGCCCCTCGGCGACGAGCTGGTCGAGCGGCTCGAGGAAATCCGCCGCGTCCGCGAGCCCCCATGCTGCGCGAACTCCGTCGTAGAACGCCTCGCCGTACCCGTCACTGCCGCGCGGGTTGACCAGCAGGACCGCCCAACCGCGTTCGACGAGTTCCTGGTGGTAGAAGTGGATTTCGTCGGCAGCCGCGTTCCACGCGTTGTGCGGCCCGCCGTGCACGTCCAGCAACGTCGGCACCGGACCACTGCGGGCGGGGTCGCGGATCAACCAGGCCTGGACCTCGGTGCCGTCCGAGATGGTGAACCACCGCTCCTCACGCGGGTGGTGCGCCAGTTCGCTCAGTGTGGCGCCGTGCTCGGTCAGCACGGTTTCCGCGCCGGTCTCGAGCTCGACGACGGCGATCTCACCGTACGACGCAGGCGTGGCGAGCGCGACGGCGGCGCGGTTCCCGCTCACCGACAGCCCTGAGACGACCCGGCCGACGCCGTCGACGACCGGACGCGCGTCGTCACCGTCGAGCCCGACCGACCACAAGTGGGTGCAGCCGTGGTCCCGGACGCAGAACCAGACACGGCCGTCGTGCTCGTGTGGCAGCCCACCCGGGTAGGCGGGAGCGCCGGGCATCACGTTGCGGTCGAGGCCCACCGAAAGATCAGTGACGACGCCCGTACCGGGATCGACCCGGTGCAGGTGCGCGTGGCCGACCGGATCTCCGGACCAGCCGATCACCAGCAGCGCCGATCCCCCGGCGGCCCACCCGACGGTGACCGCCACTCCACCGGCGAAGGCGAGCATGCGCGGCCGAGCCCGCACTGCGTCCACCTCCAGCAGGTGCACCGGTGTGCGGTGGTGCAGGTCGTGGTCTCCGGTTCCACCGGTGAACGCGAGAGTGGTGCCGTCGGGAGACCAGGCCGGGATGCCCGCGTGGTGCGGGCCGTCCGTCAGCCGACGGATCTTCCGGGTGTCCGCGTCGAGGACGTGCAGTTGCGAGCGGACCTGCCCGAACATCCCCGCACCGTCAGCCTGGTACCCGAGACCGTCGGAAACCATGGGACCCCGCGCGTCACCGGCCGGGTCGACCGGTGCGGTGAACGCGAGCCGGCGGCCGTCCGGGCTCCAGCGGGGTTCCCCCGCCCCGAGCGGCAAGCCGGTCACCACCTCGGGCTCACCGCTCCCGGCGTCGAGCACCGCGACTTGCCCGTCTCGGAGGAAGGCGAGCCGACCGCCATCGGGCGACCAGCTCGGCGCCGTGTCGGCCGGACCGGACGTAAGGCGCCTGGGCTTCCCGCCATCGGCGCCGACCAGCCACAACTGGTCGACGGTGCGATCATCGGCGGTATCCAGGGTTCGCACCACGTAGGCGATCCAGCGGCCGTCCGGCGACAGCGACGGCTGCGACGGCACCGCGAGATCGGTGAGGTCTTCGACGCGTACGTGACGGCTCATGGCCTGCTCCTTCGAGCGGTTCGTCCCGGAACGGCGGCGAGCAGTTCACGGGTGTACTCGTGCTGAGGCTCGCCGAGCACGCTTGACGTCGGTCCCTGCTCGACGAGCTGACCGCGGCGCAAAACGGCGACGTGCGAGGCCACGTACCGGACGACCGCGAGGTTGTGGGAGATGAACAGCATCGACAACCCGATCTCGCGTTGCAGCTCGCGCACCAGGTTCAGCACGGCCCCTTGGACCGAGACGTCCAGTGCGGAGGTGATCTCGTCGGCGATGACCACGCTGGGCCGGGCGGCGAGAGCGCGGGCGAACGCGACGCGCTGCCGCTGCCCGCCGGAGAGGCGGGAGGGAAGGTTTTCGGCGCAGCCCGGGTCGAGGTGCACCAAGGCGAGGAGCCGATCCACCTCGGCTCGCCGTCCGGTGCGTGACCCGCCAGGCGGCATCGCCTCGGCCACGCTCTCGCCGACGCTCATGCGGGGATCGAGCGAGGAATAGGGGTCCTGGAAGACCATCTGCAACGGGCGTCGCCTGCCCCGGGTGGGTACCGGCGCGCCGCCGAGCGTGATCCGGCCGGCCGCCACCGGAGCCAGGCCGACGGCGGCGCGGGCCAGCGTCGACTTGCCGGAGCCGGACTCGCCGACCAGGCCGACCACCGAACCCTCCGGCACGTTCAGGCTGACGCCGTCGACCGCGGTGGTCCGGCCGTAGCGGACCGTCACGGTGTCGAACCGCAGCTCGTTCATCATGGTGACTCCACCAGCTCGTGGGCGTTCCCGGCGGCCGGCAGCGGCTCCCCCGCGTGCCAGCAGGCCACCAGGTGGCCCCGCGCGGCGCCGGGAACCAAGGGCGGGTCCTCCGCCCGGCACCGGCCATCGGCCAGCGGGCACCGGGCGGCGTAAGCACACCCCGGCGGGGTGTCGGCCGGATCCACCGGACGTCCCGGGATCGTCGCGAGCGGCCGGTCCAGGTCGGTGGCCATGTCGGGCACCGCGTCGACCAGCGCCCGGGTGTACGGGTGCCGCGCGGCGGTGGCCAGGTCCCCGGCGGGCAGATCTTCGACGATCCGGCCGGCGTACATCACCAGGACCCGGTCGCAGACGTTCCCG
Source organism: Amycolatopsis sp. cmx-4-37 (assembly GCA_049998055.1). Lineage (GTDB taxonomy): Bacteria > Actinomycetota > Actinomycetes > Mycobacteriales > Pseudonocardiaceae > Amycolatopsis. The sequence goes on from JAEBEK010000034.1 coordinate 56,485, forward strand.
ACCACCGTGACGTCGTGGCTGATCAGGATCAACGCCACGTCGTCAGCTTCACGGATCGCGGTGAGGAGCTCGAGCACCTGCTGCTGCACGGTGACGTCCAGGGCGGTCGTCGGCTCGTCCGCGACGATCAGCGCCGGGGTCCCCATCAGGCCCATGCCGATCATCGCCCGTTGCCGCATACCCCCGGAGTACTCGTGCGGGTACTGCCGCGCGCGCACTTCCGGGTCCGGGATGCGGACGGCGCCCAGCCGGTCCACCGCGCGGGCCAGTGCGGCGGGCCGGTTCAGGTCCTGGTGGTGCGTGGCCACCTCGGCCAGCTGCCGGCCGATCCGGCGGCCCGGGTTGAACGCGCTCATCGGATCCTGGAAGACCATGGCCAGCGAGGTACCCAGCGCCCGGCGGCGGACCGGTGTATCCGCCGCGAGAAGGTCTTCGCCCAGCAGGTCCAGCCGGGTGGCGTCGACGGCGGCGTGGTCGGCGAGCAGCCTGGTGATCGCCAGCGCCGTCACCGACTTCCCGGACCCCGACTCGCCGACGATGCCCACCGCCTCCCCGCGGTGCACCCGGAACGACACCCCGCGCACCGGGCGGACCGGGCCGGGGAACGCGACCTCGAGGTCACGCACGTCGAGCACGACCTCGGCGTGACGCGCCGGGACCTCCTCGACGGCCCGACCGTCCCGGACACGCTCGGTGACCGTGGCCACCGTGGCACGCAGGCCGACCCCGGGGGAGACACCGAGGGCCTTGGCCACCGCCTCACCGAACAGGTTGAACGCCAGGCCGGCCAGCAGAACGGCCGCCCCGGGAGCGAACGCCGCCGGCGCGTTCACGTAAATGGCCCCGATGCCGTCGTAGAGCAACCGGCCCCAGTCGAAGGCGGGCGCCTGGACACCGAGGCCCAGGAACGACAAGCCCGCGAACGCCAGCAACGCGCTCCCGGCCCCGATGGTGGCGTTCACGATCAACGGCTCGCCGACGTTCGGCAGCACGTGACGAACCAGGACGCGCAGCCGGGGGGTGCCCGCGATCCGGGCGGCCGCGACGTAGTCCCGCGCCGCGACCCCGGCGACCAGGGTCTGGGTGAGGCGGGCGAACGCCGGCGCTCCGGCGAGCCCGATGGCCAGCACCGCACCCGTGGCGCCGACTCCGAAGACGACGGCGAAGAACAGCGCCAGCAGCAACCCGGGAAAGGCGACCGCGATGTTGACCACGGCCGAGACCAGCCGGGCGGCCCGCCGGCCCAGCACGACCTGGGCCGAGCCGAGCAGCAGGCCGATCACCACCGCGATCGCGGTGGCCAGCAGGGCCAGCAGGACCGAGAGGCGGGACGCGACGAGCGTCCGCAGCAGGATGTCCCGGCCGAGGTTGTCGGTTCCCGCCCAGTGCGCGGCCGACGGCTGCGCGAGGATGTTGCCCGTGTCGACGGCGTCGGCACCGGCTCCCCACAGGAGCGGCCCGAGCAGGGCCAAGGCGAAAACCGCGATCACGAGCACGGTCGCGGTGAGGCCGAGCGGCATGCGCACGACCCGTGACCAGCGATGAGGCATTCGTCAGTCCTCCCGGATCCTGGAACGGGGATCGAGCACAGCGAGAGCGACGTCGACGACGAGGTTGGTGACGAGCACGCCCACGCCGTAGACGAGGACGACGGCCTGCACCACCGGGTAGTCCTTGCCGAGGATCGATTGCGTGATGGTGCTGCCGAGACCGGGCCAGGCGAAGACGTTCTCCACCAGCACGGTGCCCGCGACCAGGGAGCCGAGCAGCAGCCCGCCGATGGTCAGGGCCCCGGTGGCCGCGTTCGGCAGGGCGTGGCCCAGGTAGATCGTCCGGGCGGGCAGGCGCTTGGCGCGGGCGGTCCGGACGAAGTCCGCGTCCAGAACCGCGACCATTTCCACGCGGACGATCCGGGCGAGGATCGCCGCCGGCCCGATCGCGAGGGACACGACCGGCAGCACGTAGGCCGCGGCGGTGTCGTCGCCCGCGACGGGAAGCAGTCCCAGCCGGATCCCGAAGAGGTAGACCAGCGCGACGCCGATGAGGAAGTCCGGGATGGTCGCCACGACGATGCCGATCGTGGTGAACGCGAGTTCGGTCCGCCTCCCGTGTCCACGCCGGGTGAGCACGCCCATCCCCGCGCCCAACGGCATCGCCACCCCGACCGCCAGCAGGAAAGCCAGCAGGGCCAGGGAAAGCGTGGCGGGCAGCCGCTGGGCGATGACGTCCGACACGGGCAGTTGCGAGGAGAACGAGGTGCCCAGATCGCCGGTGAACAGGCCCTTCAGGTAATGGAGGTACTGGGTGAGGATCGAGTCCTCCAGGCCCAAGGCGTGCCGGCGCGCCTCGACCAGCGCAGCCGGTGCGGTCGGGCCGAGCGCTCCGCGGACCGGGTCACCGGGGATGAGGTGAATCATGGCGAAGGACGCCGTCACCAGGACCCACAACGACACCAGCAGCCGCCCGAGGCGCCGGAGAGTGAAGCGGGTCCACGGATGCGCCCAGAGCCGCGTCCGCTCCGGGTCCGCGGGCGGCGCCGGGACGGTGAGGATCGCCGACATCCCCGATCACCGCGCCAGCATGCGGATGCTCGTCGGGATCAGCTGGCCGGGCGTCTGGAACTCGGCGGCCTTGCCGAAGGTGCGGACGGACTTGTTCGCGAACGGCACGATATCGGCCTTCGCGATCAGCCCGGACTCCGCGGCGAGCCAGTCGCGGCACCCAGCCACGCCGTTGGTCCGCATGGCCGACTTCACCGCCTGGTCGTACTGCGGGTCGGAGATCGCGGCGAAGTTGTTGCCCTGCGGAGCCGCCGGTCCGGACAGGAACGGCACCAGCTTGTCCGGGGTGCTGACGTTCAAGGTGACCCAGGCGACGTCCCAGTCGCCCGCACTGAAGAGGGTGCCGGTCAACGTGGTCTCGTTCTGGCTCTTCGCGGTGGCCTCCACGCCGACGGCCTTCCACTGCTGCACGGCGAGCTCGGCGGCCGCGGATCCGCTGCTGCCGGTGTTGTTCTCGTAGAGGAGGGTGAGCGTCAGCGGCTTACCGTCCTTGGTCCGCTTGCCGTCACCGCCGCGGACCCAGCCCGCCTCGTCCAGCAACGCGTTCGCCGCCTGGACGTCGGTGGGCGGCACCGCGCCGGAGACCGAGTCACCGGGGCAGGCGACCGGCTCGTTGGCCGCGAGCGTCGTCGCGGGCACGCCCTGCCCCGAAGTCAGCACCTTGCGCAGCTGCCCGAGGTCGAGGGCCTGGGTCAGCGCCTTGCGCACCTTGGCGTCGGCGGCCGGCCGCCCGGCCGCGTGGTTGTACCACTGCTCCCCCAGCAGTCCCGGCGTCTCGGCGGCGAACAGCTTCGCCGCCTCTAGGCGCTTCGCGTCGGGACCGGCGACCTGCGCGGCGCTCAGGCCGCCGGAAAGCAGCAGGTTCGCCGCCGTCGCCTCGTTTTCGATCACCTTGACCACCACGGTCTTCGGCATGCCCTTCGTCGCGGTCGTCGCACCGCCCGGCCCCCAGGTGTAGCCGTCACGTCGCGTGTACGTGTAGTGATCACCCGGGGCGGCCTCGGTGAGCTGATACGGCCCGGTTCCCGCGGTCGCCGCCTTGAGGGAAGCACGGGACGCCGCCCCGGCCGGGCACACGATCGGGAGATCGGCGAGTCCATTGAGGACGAACGGCGCCGGTTCGACGAGCGTGATGGTCACGACGTGGGTGGCGTTGTCGCCCTTGGCCTTGACGCCGGCCGGGAGCATCGGGCCGAGGAATGGGCTCTTGTTGTTCGGGTCGGCGACGAAGTTGAGGTTGTCGGCGACGGCCGACGCGCTGAGCGCTGTGCCGTCGGAGCACGTGACGCCGTCGGCCAGCGTGAGCGTGACGGTGGTGCCGTCGACTTGCCACTTCTTGGCCAGCGCGGACCGGACCTCGCCGGACTTGCCGTCCACGCTGACGAGCGGGTCGTAGGCGAACTGGGTGACGGTGAACAGGGTGGTGCCCAGTCCCATCTGCGGGTCCAGGTTCCCCGGGTCCGACGAAAGCCCGAGCGTGAAGGTGCCGCCGTCGACGACCTCGGCCTTCCCGGTGGTGTTCGAGGCGCTCCCGCAGCCGGCGAGGGCGACGGCCAGGCAGAGGCTGAGGCCATAGCGGCCCACGGTGGTCGGTTTCATGGTGGTTCCGTTCCGTGCGTGATCGTTCGATGGCCGGTGGTCAGGCGCCGGCCCGCCGGATGACGCGACCGAGGTGGAGGTAGAGGGCGTGGCCCGCGCCGTCGTCGCCCAGAAACGCGTGAGGCAGGTGCGTTCCGCGATCGGCGTGGCGCGGGATGAGCATGTCGTCGCGGTAGGCGACCAGTTCGGTCCGCTCGGCCCGGCCGCCCAGCTCTTCGAAGGCGCCCTTGGGGGTCTGCTCGATCCAGATCTTGCGGTCTTCGTCCTGGCTGACGGTGAGGTCGAAGACCTCGGCCGAATAGGTCCCGACGTACCGGGCGGCGTCGACGGGCCACGGTTCGGCCGGCGGCGCCGGAAGGGCGGGCAGTGCGACGCCGGACGATGCTTCGAGCACGTGCCCCACGACGTCCCGGTAGAGCGAGACGCCGGCACCGCCGTTGGTCAGCAGCACCACGGCCAGCCCGGCCTCGGGAACCATCCGCAGGAAGGCGGCCTGGCCGATGGTGGTGCCGTCGTGCCCGATGATGGCGCCGTCCGCCGTGTCGAACCGTTCGAAGCCGAGTCCCCACGACGTGCCCATGAGCCCGAGGTCCGGCAACTCGACCTCGCGATCGTGCATCGCCGCCGCGGTTCCCGGCGCCAGCACTGGAGTTCCGTCTTCGGCCCGGCCGTCTTCGAGGTGCATCCGGGCGAAGGTGGCGAGATCACGAGCTCGCATCGCGAGCATCGAGCCGGCCGGTGCGTTGGACCGCGCCATCGCCCACACTGGCGCGGGCGCGTAGCCGGTGCCGGGCTCCGGCTCGACGTGCCCCATCGCGGCGCGGAACATGATCGCCTCGTAGGGACCTGTCGCCGTGTGCGTCAGCCCCAGAGGGGCGATGACGTGCTCGCGCAGGCACGTGTCGTACGGCTGCTCCCGCAGCGCCTCCACGAGCCTGCCGAGCACGCAGTAGCCCGCGTTGTTGTACGAGAACCGTTCGCCGGGCGGGAACAGCTGCTGGACCTCGCCGAGCGTGGAGGCGTACTTTTCGAGGCAATCATCGCCGGTTCCCGTGTCGGTGAAGATGTCACCCTCGAAGCCGGCCGTGTGGTTGAGCAGCTGCCGCACGGTGATCGCCTGCGCGGCTGCCTCGTCGCCGATCCGGAACTCGGGCAGGTAGGTCCGCACGGGCTCGTCCAGGCTCACCCGGCCTTCGTCGACCAGCTGCAGCACCAGCGTGCTCGTCCAAAGCTTGGTCACCGACCCGATCTGAAAGACCGAGTCCGCGGTCGCCGCGACACCGGTGGCCTTGTTGAGTACACCGGCAGCACCGTCGATGATCCGGCCCTCGTGCAAGACGGCCCACGATGCAGCCGGAACGTCGTATTCCGGCAGCAGCTCCGGGAGTCGCGCACCGAGCCAAGCGTGAACGTCGTCGAGGGTGCCCATGCGAGGCAATGTTAGGAACGAGGAAGACCGGCGTGTTCGTCGTCTTCACCAAATCGGCTGTTCTGAATTCGTCGTCGCGCACGACTTTCACTTTCAGAAGGCGCATTGCTTTCTTTTGGGAACCAGACGTCTGCTTTTCCTCTTGTGGCGGCGTCCGCGCTTTACAGTCACTTCGATACTACGAAATTTATTCAGGTCCTCGAGGGGATCCTCGGCGCGGGCGACGAAGTCGGCGATCTTTCCCACTTCGACCGATCCTCGAGACTCGCCCGCGCCGGCCGCTCGCGCTGACGAGTGCCGCGGACCGGAGGGCCTCGTGGGCGCCAGGCCGCATTCCTTCACCAGAAACTCCAACTCTTCGCAAAAGGCCCGAAGCGGGTCCGCCGGGTCGGTTTCGAAGTCGGTCCCAGCCGAGATCTCGATTCCCGCCCGGTGGGCGTGCCGCACCAGTCGTGCGGCGAAGGCCGCTTCGATCCGCTGGTCGCGTAGACGAACCTCCCGACGTGGGACACCACGTCCACGCCGGCCGCGACGACGTCACAGACTACTGAATTTCGGGCAACCCATTCGGCTCGACACCGGAGCAATCCGACTCGTCGGCATCCACTCTGGACTCGCAGTCGGCGGTCGATCGGCTGTCGGCCGGTAAAGAGGGCGTGGGCTCGTTTCGCGCCGGTAAGATCAACCGGACTTCTCCGTCCAAGCCGACAAACGAGATCGGCCGCCGGGTCATGTCTCCTCCGGTTCACCGTCGGCGAGAGTGCTGATCGGCGCTTCGTCGTCCGCGAAGGAATAAAGCGGGTACTTGCCGGCCAGCGCGGCGACCCGGTCCCGCAGCAGGGCCTGCGCCTTGACGTCGGCCGGAGCGGCGAGCGCCTCGACGAGGATGTCGGCGACGGCCTTGAAATCCGCCTCGCGGAAACCCCGGGTGGCCAGCGCCGCGGTGCCGATGCGCAGCCCCGAGGTGACGAGCGGGGGCCGCGGATCGAACGGGACCGCGTTGCGATTCACCGAAATGCCGATCTCGCCGAGCAGGTCTTCGGCCTGCTTGCCGGTGATCCCGGCTTCGCGCAGATCCACCAGCAGCAGGTGGACATCCGTGCCGCCGCTGAGGACCCGGATACCGGCGGCCGCCGCGTCGAGCCGCATGAGCCGGTCGGCGATGATCTCGGCGCCCACCACGGTTCGGCGTTGGACGTCCTGGAACTCCGGGCTCGCCGCGATCTTGAACGCCACCGCCTTGGCCGCGATGGTGTGCGCCAGCGGAGCGGCCTGCTGCCCGGGAAACACTCCGGCGTCGACTGCGTCGGCGAATTCCCGGCGGCACAGCACCAAACCGCCCCGGGGGCCCCCGAGCGTCTTGTGGGTCGTCGTGGTCACCACGTCGGCGTAGGGCACGGGATTGGGGTGCATCCCGGCGGCGACCAAGCCGGCGAAGTGCGCCATGTCCACCAGCAGGCGCGCACCCACCTCGTCGGCGATCTCCCGGAAAGCCGGGAAATCAAGGTGCCGTGGATAGGCGGACCACCCGGCCACGATCAGCCTGGGCCGGTGCTCCCGGGCGAGCCGCGCCACCTCGGTCATGTCCACCAGCGAACTGTCCGCATTGACGTGGTAATGGACGAAGTCGTAGCACCGGGCCGAAAAGTTTAGGCGCATCCCGTGGGTCAGGTGACCGCCGTGCGCCAGATCCATGGCGAGCACGGTGTCGCCGGGCTCGAGCAACGCGTCGTACGCGGCCGCGTTCGCCTGCGCCCCGGAATGCGGCTGCACGTTCGCGTGCTCGGCACCGAACAGGTACTCGGCCCGCGCCACGGCGAGCCGCTCCACGACGTCGAAATGGTCACAGCCGTGGCAATAGCGTCGCCCGGCGTAGCCCTCGACCAGTTTGTTCATGAACACCGAGCCCTGCATCCTCATCACCGCCGACGCCGTGTAGTTCTCGGACGCGATCATGCTCAGGGTCGAACGCTGACGACGTAGCTCGCCCACGAACTCGTGGAAGACCTCGGGATCGACCTCCGCGAGGTGACGATCGAGCATGGCGACCGGACGGGTGGGCATCAGCTTTCCTCGATTCTTCTCCACAGGTGAGCACGATCCAGCTTGCCCACCGGGGTGACCGGCAGGCTCGGCACCGGCACCAGATGAGCGGGCACGGCCTCGGGCGGGAGCTTCCGTCGGAGAGCCCGGTGAACTTCGTCGATCCGGACCGATGGGTCACTCGGCACGACGAAAGCGATCAGCCTGGGTGATCCGCTCTCGCGCAGCACGGCCGACGCGCGAACTCCCGGTTCCCGGGCCAGGAGGGCGTTCACCCGCGCCGGCTCGACCCGTGCGCCGCCGATGGATGCGCCGTCCTGCTCCCGGCCGAGCACTTCGATCGTGCCGTCCGGCCGGACACGGGCCCGGTCCTCGGTGCGGAACACCCGGTCATCGGGTTCGTCCGGACGAAAAGGGTTGCGGGTGAACGTGGAACGTTCGCGACCGAGGTAGCCGTGCGCGGCATAGGGCGTGCGGATGTGCACCCGGCCGACCTCACCCGGGCCGCACAGCGCGCCACTCGGCGTGAGCACGAGCACCTGCGCCCCAGGCATGGCGCAGCCGGCCGGCTGGACCAGCTCGGTGCGGTTCCGGACAACGCGGTGAAACGCCTGGATCATGGTGCACTCGCTGGTGCCGTACAGGTTGACCAGCTCGGCCCGTGGCGCGAACGTGTGCCAGCTTTCGGTGAGGGTCCCGGTCAGGGGCTCGCCGGAGAAGAACAGGCGGCGCAACCGGTCCAGGCGGGACCGACCGTCTGCGCCCGCCAGCCAATGGCCGGAGAGCGAAGGCATGGTGTGCGCGACGGTCACCTCGGATCGCGCCAGCCACCCGAAGATCCCTGGGTCGTCCGTGCGCACTCCCGGTCCGGGCGGCACGTGCACCGTGGCACCGCTGATCAGCGGGGTGAAGATGTCGCGCAGCACGCCGTCGGTGAAGAGACCGGTGAGCTGGGCGCAGCGGTCACCCGGCCCGATCCCGAACTCGTCCCGTTGCCACAACAGGAAGTGGGACAGGCTGTCGTGCCGCCCGAGCAACGCCTTCGGTGCTCCGGTGGTGCCGGAGGTGAAGAAGAGGTAGGCGGCGGAGTCTTCGGTGAAGGCGGCACCCGGTTCGCATCCCACGCGGAGCACGGATGTTCCGCGGTCCGGCGTCAGCAGCAGTACGTTCGCCACTGAGGCCTGCGGCCACCACGCCGGCGGCTCGGTCCCGATCACCAGCAAGGTGCGCACCCGGGCGTGGTCCAGCGTCGCGGCGAGCCTGCCTACCGGCATACCGCCGTCGATCATCGCGAGGACACCGTCGGCTCGCCAGACCCCGAGCATCCCGGCGTAGAGCTCGAGACACCGTTCGGCCGGGCAGATCCCCACCGTCTCCCCCGGCCGGTGGCCGGCGGCCCGAAGCGCTTCCGCCACCTCGGCGGACACCGCGTCGAGCGCACGGTAGGACCACCGGCGATCGCCCTTGACCACCGCGGTCGCGCCCGGGTCCGCGGCCACCACGCGAGCGATCAGCTGGGTGACGCGCGGATATCGGTGCACCGCCTGTTCGCGGGACACCTCTCGCAGCACGTGCGGCTCGGCCCGCAACAGCACGTCCTGCACGCGGACGCCCGGATCGGCGGCGACCCGGTCGAGCAGCACCCGGAACGCGGCGAGGAACAGTTCCGCCACCTCCGCGCTGAACCAGTCGGCCCGGAAACGCACTTCGACCACGCGACCCGACGTGATCCGCATGCGCAGCGGAGGGGTGACGTCCACCGGCCGGACGGGAGTACCGGTCACCCGACGTTCCAGTTCACGGAACGTCGGGTTGTCCGTCAGGTCGACCGTGACAGCCACGTGACCGGACACGACGGTTACCGCGTAGTCGCCGGAGAACCGCGCCACCACGCAGGCGAAGCCGGCCAGAAGGACGCCGGGCGATGCGGCACAGGTGAACGACCGGACCGCGAACCCGGCGCCGGCCGTTGCCGGGTGGTCGGCGGGTGGAGTGGTGACCGCTGCGGCGAGCATTGCGGGGCTCGTGGTCGTCACCAGTGCCTCTCCAGGCCGGTCAGCCGGCCCCGGGACGGCGGGAACTCGAGGGCGTCGGACCTGAACGAACGCACGGCAGGCACCGCGAAGAACTGGACGGTCGACTCAGCCGAGTACGAGCCGATCAGGTCGAGGACATCGGTGGTGGCCAGTGCCTCGTCAGTACCCGGCAGCCGGCTCAGCAGGACAGCAGCGCCCGCGCTCAACGCGAGCACCAGTGAGCCGAGCCCCAGCACGGCGACGTCCAAGCTCACCTCCGTGGCCAGCAGGCCGGCCGACACGGTGCACACACTGGCGCCGAGGTACAGCGCGGCGAACAGCCGCGAACTGACGTGCGCCCGGTTCTCCACCGGGCTCAGCGCCAGCACTCGCATGCTGCCGGCGCGCAGGCAGCTACCGCCGGCGAAGCCGCAGACCGAGACGGCTACGGCGAAGATCGGCACCGAACCGGCCAGCGTGGCCCAGCCGAGCAAGAGCGCGGCGATCGGCAACGGGACGACCAGGGTTGCCGGATTGCGTGTCGTCGCGATCCGGCGGGCCAGCAGCTGCCCGACCGCGCCCGCGGCGAACATGGCGGCGGTGACCAGCCCGGTCGTCAAGGTACCGGTGACCAGCATCCGCTGCTGCAGGATCTGGCCGGTCATCGCGGTCATCGACCCGAACATCGCGAAGGCCCCGACGATGGTCATGGCGATGGCCCGGTAGTCCGCCCGCAGGGCGTGCGGAATCCGTTTCACGGGCCGCGGCCGGGATCTCGGGCCGCGGAGGGCAGGCAGCGTCTCGGGTACTCGGGTCGTCCACAGGAGCACGGCCGGAACGAGCAGGCCCAAGCCGATGAGGTAGGGCGTCACGAGCGGTTCGGACGCGGGGATCGCCCCGGCGGCGAAGGTGCCGAGCGCCTGTCCGCCCATGTTGGCGGCCACCGCGAACAACGTGGCCCGGGTCGCCTGATCCGGCCCGGCGAGATCGGCGAGGAAGGCGGGAAGCGCGGCGATGGCCAGCCCGACCGCGACGGCGACCAGCCCCCGGCCCAGGTAGAGGCCGGGCAGGGTCGGGCTCACGACCAGCACGACCTCGCTGAGCACGGTGCTCGCCACGGCCGCGGTGAGCACCGGCCGCCTGCCGATCCGGTCGGCCAGGGAACCCAGCCTGAGCAAGGTCAGCAGCACCACGACCGCGTAGAAGCCGTACACCGCGGTGATCCCCGACGCGGGCAACTCGAGTCGTCGGCGGTACAGCGGGTAAAGCGGTGTGGGCAACGCGGAGGCGGCCATGATGGCCAGGTAGATCCAGGCCACGACGAGCTCGTGGCCCAACCGGCCGGTGCGGACCGTCCGGGGTCGACCATCCTTTTTGGTCGCCACGGATCCGGGTTTCCGGTGGCGCGCCCCGGGATTCTCCCGAAGAGGCCGACGAAGCACATCCACGAGCGCATTGTGCAGTCCGGCGCACGGCTGACGCTCCTATCTCGCCCCGATCCGGCCCCTTAGGGCAAGTTGGGCGTATAAGAGGTAAGCACCGGCCTCACGCGGTTCCCGCCGACTCGCCAAGCGGCAGTTCGAGCACGACCACCGAAATCCGCGGGCTGGTGCGTTTCGCATACGTCGCGTACGTCCGGTACAGCACAACCCAACGCGACCACAACACCTCGCGTTCCGCCCCCTCCGCAACGCACAGCACGACCCTTCGGCTCCCCCCGGCGCCTCGGCCTCCGTGTCGTCCATCGCCATGTCGAACCCATGATCCGGGGGTGGCGTCACCGGGTCTGGTGGCACCGAGGGACCGCTGGTAGGGACACGGCCACAGCCCTACCTGGCGTGTATCCGACGGTACTGGCCCAAGCGCTCCGGAGATTGCAGGAGTTCGGCATGGTCGCCTGGGTAGTCTACCCCGCGGTGCCGCCGCACGTGGAGTATTCCCTGATCGAACTCGGCCACCGCTCGACGAAGCCACTGCACGCGGTAATGGCTTGGACCGAAACCCACCTCGACCGGGAATCCACCGCCGCGCGTCGGCGGCCCTCGTCGACGACGAGGGCCGCCGACCGGTCACAGCGGGCAGGGCCTGACGCCGTGCCCTGAGCGGACGTCGGTCAGCTTGACCGTGTGCTTGCCGCGCGAGGACAGGGGCGCCGTCGTGACCGTGACGGTCCGGGAGCCCTCGTCGTACGACCATGCCGTCGCCGGCAGGCGAACGCCGTCCACGGATACTTCGGCCGGTGCGGTGGAGTTCGCCAAGCGCAAGGTGTACGCCCGGTCGGGAGCGGCACCGGACGCCGGGTCCACCTTGAGCGTCTTCACCGCGTCCTGCCAGCGGATCCCGGTGGTCACGGAGGGACCCGTCCCTTCGCCACGGTCTTCGTAGAGCGAGAACCCGCCGTCCGCGCCTGCCGTCACCGACACGGTCAACTGGTCGAGCGGTGCGGCCGCGTTGTCGGCGTAGTTGGTGCGCAGCGGCACGACACCTCCTGCCTTCACCAGCACCGGCATCTCCGACAACGGCTTCGTGATCGTCACCGTCGACGGTCCCGTGTAGACGGCCCCGGTGAAGTAGTCGGTCCAAGTGCCAGGCGGGATCCACGCCGTGACCGAACCGCCGGCCGAGGTGATCGGCGCCACCAGGACGTCGTCGCCGTACAGGTACTCGTGCGGGTTCGAGTAAGCGGCCTCCTGGTCCGGGTAGTCCAGGTAGAGCGGGCGCGTGATCGGCACCCCGGTTCTGCTCGCCTGCTCGGCCAGGGTGTAGGTGTAGGGAACCAGTGATTCACGTAGGCGCAGGAACTTCTTCGCGCTGTCACCTGCCGCGCCGGGATAGTCCCACGGCAATCGGTCACCGTGCTCGGAGTGCAGCCGGTCGACCGGCTGGAACGTCCCCAGCTGCACCCACCGCGCGTAGAGGTCGTCGGGCAGGTGGCCGCCGTGGTAGCTGCCGATGTCGTGACTGACGTTGCTGAGCCCGGCCGCGGCTTCGTCCGGGGTGAACCGTGCCTCGAACGCGAGCATGTCCCAGCTCGCCGGCGTGTCGCCGGTGAACTGGAGGGTGTTGCGACGCTCGGACCACGGCCCGACCGGAGAACTGCTGTGGATGCCGCCTCGCTCGCTGCCGCCGATGCGGCCGAACGAGAAACCGCGGTACCCCTGTGCGGCCGCGTGGTCGGCATAGGCCTGGTTGATGAAGTTGTCCGGCGCGACGCCCGGGTCGGAGGCAGTGGCACCGCCGCATCCGGAGCAGTAGTCCAGCCACCACGTCCGGACGCCCTGCCGGTCGAACGGCTTGTGCAGGTCGAAGTAGCTGCGCAGGTGCGCGGGATTCGACCAGTCCCAGGTGTAGTTCCCCCCACCGTCCGGGTTCAGGCCGCCCGCCGTCGCATTCGCCGCCGCGAACCGCGGATCATCGTTTGCGATGGACGTGTGCACGTTGAGCGTGACGTCGAGCCCCTGCTGCTTCGTCCAGTCCATGAAGCCCGGCGGGTCGGGGAAGAGGGCGTTGTTCCAGTTCCAGCCGTTCCACTGCGAGGGCGACTTCCAGTCGGTGTCGACGACCAGCCAGTCGATCGGCGTGTGCGTGGAACGGAACGTGGGCAGCAGCGTGGTGCGGTAGTAGTCGTCGGAATAGCCGAAGTAGCGGGAGTACCAGACTCCATAGGCGGATCGAGGGAGCAGGGCCGTGGGGCCGGCGAGCGTGTTCAGGTCGGTCAAACCGCGTCTGAAGTCCTTGCCGTAGCCGAAGAAGTAGCCGTCCTGGTACGGCCGGGTCCCGTGTCTCGGGCGGTCGGTGATCGTGCGGTCGGCGTTCAGCAGCGCCGACCGGGAGTCGTCGAGCAGGTACCAGCCGTCGCGGTCGAGCAGGCCGGGGTTCTCGGGCGTCGGGACCGCCTCCGGGTTGTCCAGCGACCGGTCCCAGCCACCCAGGACGGACTTCGGCCCCGCGCCGTAGGCGGTGGTGAGCAGCGACGAGCCGTCGGCGGGATAGGCGGCTCCCGGTGCGGTGACGGCCAGGCTGTCGATGTTGACGTTGCCCGAGTCGGCGGCCGTCTGAGCGATGCTGACGGCGTTCGTCCCGGCGTTCAGCGGGATCGACACCGACGCGGTGGCCCAGGTGTCCCACGACGCTGTCACCGGCAAGGCGAACTGCGGGCCAGGTGCGCCGTTGACGAGCGTGGAGAGGGTACGGGTGGTGTTCTGCCCGTCACCACCCTGCGCGTTCGCGTACCGGATCGTGAACTGGTACTGCCCGGCGGAAGGAACGGCTGAGACGTCCTGGTTCAGCGTCGCCCCGGACTTCGTGAGCCCGGCGAGGAACCCGGACCCGGTGTGCCCGCGATGATCGTAGGCGACCGAGGCCGAGCCGACCGGCACTCCGTTCTCCCCTTCGCAGAGCGCGGAAAAGACGCAGTACGACGGGAATAGCGGCGTGGCGGTGACACCGGTCGACAGCAGCCGGATCGACGTGTTGGCCGGGGTAAACGGACCGCTGTCCTGCCGGTACCGCAGGATCAGGTTCGCGGTCCGGATCTCGCGGTAACCCCCGGCGACCTTCGTCGTAAACACGGGCGGTGCGACGCCGCGTCCGATGGCGTTGAACGTGGCCTGGTCCTCGAAGTGGTCGTCGCCCGCGTACTCGAGCCGGATCAACGTCGGCGTCAGTACCTCGAACCGCGCGTGACCGTCGCGGACGAACCCGTCGTCCCTGACCGGCCGGCCGTCCTTGGCGTGCGCCGGCAATGCAGCGGAGACAACAACTATGAAGCCCACGATCGCTGTGACGATCCGAGCCGGCCATGACTGCGGTGACGCGAACACATCAGCCTCTTTCCTGTTCCGGCGCAGAAGCCCAGGCGATCACTTTCGACCTTGTCCGCAAGACATGTCCAGCCGCCGAACGCAGCAGCCGATTCCCTTCCGGTACCAATAACCTTTTCCCGTCATTGCTTTCTCGGCGCACAAGCTTACGAAGCCGAGATGGGCGATGATTATCCGACAGCGAGCCCCTTCGTCGCCAGCCACCGGTCGAGGGCGGTATTGGTCCCGCCGGGGAGTTCGATCACGACTCCGTGACCACCGTCGAGACTGGTCTCGGCAAGGGCCGCGCAGTCGTGTCGCATCGGCTCGGGAAGGGCACTGAATACGGTGTCGCAGAGGACGTCACGCCGCGCGTGGACGAACAGCACCGGCATCCGCAGACGACGAGCGGGGGCGCCGCGGCGAACGCCAGGTTGGCGTCGTCGTCGAGGATCAGGCGGTACCGTGAGATCGCCGGCGGGCCGTTCCGGTAGCTGCCGGGCCGCGCGAGGCGCAGTCGTACATCTCCAAGCCGAGGACGTGCCTCGTCCCGGAGACGATGACCGTCGATGCCGCCGGCCATCCGGCAACTCCGCTGAATGCGCTTGTTCGGTTCAGAGGACGTCGGCGAGGTCCGACAGCAGCGCGGCCTTCGGCTTGGCCCCCACGATCTGCTTCACCGGCTTGCCACCCTGGAACAGGATCAGCGTCGGGATCGACATCACCTGGTAGTCACGCGGAGTGTTCGGGTTCTCATCGATGTCGATCTTC
>JAEBEK010000035.1:0-67114 GCA_049998055.1 Amycolatopsis sp. cmx-4-37
CGCACGAGCGTCCACCGGGGCCGTGCCGCCGCCCTGCGGACGTGGCTCGAACACCGGGATCAACGGCTCCGCCAGCGCCCACAGCTCATCCGGCACCAACCGCAACGACAAACGATCGACCACAACCGCGATCGTCGCTCATCAGCAGTCGATCACCACGTAAGACACGCTCTTAGCGGTGTCGGAGGCCAGGAGCAGAGCCGCCGACGCGACATCGTCGGGGTCGCCGAGCCGTCCTGACGGGAGCATGCTTGCCATCGTCTTGGCGAAGGCGTCCTGCTGGCCCTCGGGGACGATACCGAGCAGGCCGGGGGTCCGGACCGCCCCCGGGCTCAGGACGTTGACCCGGAAACCGTTCTTCTGCGTGTTGAGCGTCCAGCTGCGGGCGAAGTTGCGCAGCGCCGCCTTGGTCGCTCCGTAGACCTCCATCCCCGGGCCAGGACGCTGGGACGTGCTCGACCCGATGAGGATCACCGAGGCCCCTTGCGACAGCAAGGGCATCGCTTTTGCACACCGAAGACCGCGCCCTTCACGTTCGTGGCGAACATGCTGTCGAACTGTTCCTCGGTGTAGTCCCCGAGCACGGCCGGCTCTCCGCCGCCCGCGTTGGCCACCAGGACGTCGATCCGGCCCGACCGCTGCCTGATGACCTCGTACAGGGCGTCGAGCTCCGCCAGGTTCCCCACATCACACCGCACCCCGACGGCCTGCGGCCCAAGCTCCGCGGCCGCCGCGTCGATCTGGGCCTGGCGCCGACCGGTAATGAAGACCAGCGCACCCTCGGCGACGAACCGCCGGCGATGGCCAGCCCGATCCCGCTCGTCCCACCGGTGACCACGGCCACCTTGCCGTCCAGAAGTCCACTCATCGCCTGATCACTCACTCTCGTCGAAGCCAGTTCTGGAATGAATCGTCTATAACATAAAGGGTTATGGACGGTGCCGTCAAAAACGCTTAGACTGGCGAAGTGGCGAGGCCGCGAGAGTTCGACGAGCAGAGCGTGCTGAACGCAGCCCGCGACCAGTTCTGGATGACCGGCTACGCGGGCACCAGCATGGATGCGATCGCGGCAGCCACCGGCCTGGGCAAGGGCAGCCTCTATGGGGCGTTCGGCGGCAAGCGCGAGCTCTTCCATCGGGTGTACGACAATCACTGCAATGCGACAATCGGCTCAGCTAACCGCCAGCTCAGCGGTGACGACGAGCAGGCGTTCGAGCGACTCACCGCCTATCTGCTGGGCCACGCGGCTGCCTGCGCCGAGCGCCGCCAACACGGCTGTTTAGTGGCCAAGACCACGGCCGAGCTGACCGAGCACGACGAAGTAGTCGCGGCTCGCTCACTGATCACCTTCGAGAACGTCCAACTAGCCCTCACCGCCAACCTCGAGGCATGTCAGCGCAACGGCGACATCGACCGCGCCGCCGATGCGCAGCAACTCGCCGGCCTGCTGCTGACCGTTCACCGCGGCATCGAGGCCCTCGGCAAGGCCGGGACCGACGAGAATGCCCTGCGGAGCATCACCGAGACAGCACTGGCCGCTCTTCCGCGTCAACCCCGATAGCGCACGCCGCTCGCTGAGATAGTCAACCAGCAGGTCGCGAACTCCGCCGGCGGGGATGGCGAGCGGTCACGGGCCCACGTTGCGTTCGGGCGCTGAACCGACTCGATGGTGATCCGCCGACAAGTGAACTACTCGTCGAGTTGGCCGGGGTCGCGCAGCGGACGGCGCCGTTGCTCACCGAGGTCGGGCAAGGCGAAGGTGTAGTGGCCGTGCGCATTGATGTCGGGGTTGTAGACCAGGTCGACGACATTCAGGGTGTCGCGTGGGGTGCCGGACAGCACAATGCCGGCCAGTCCGACCGCCTGATCGGAGATCATGTTCAGCCAGGTCACGCCTCGTTTGCGGGCGAAGTACTTCGGGTTCGCGGGCGTCCGCGGTGCGCACCGGGAACACGAACCGCATCCCCGTCCACCGCGGCGACCAGCCCGCCACCCCATAACCGGGCAAGCGGGATCGCCGCCTGAGCGTCGATCCGGACCGCGTTGGCCACCGCGTAGTTCTCCGGCCGCTAGGTAGTGCTGGTCGACGTGGGCGAGCCGGTCACGGGTCAACGCCGGTAGATCCGCCAGGACCGGTTTCAGGCCGACGTTGAGCGCGTGCGCGGTCAGCAGGGCCGCGATCGACACGTGCAGGTCCGCCAGGCGGGCTGCCGCCGGACACCGCGGTGACGCCTCGGCGAAGGCCGGGTACTCGGCCATCACCTCCAGAATCACCTCGGGCAGATCGACCCCAGGCAGCATCGCCCCGCTCCGGTCCCGCAGGTCGACAAGACCCGGTGGCGTGTCGCGGGCGTCGTCCTTGACCACATGCAGCCGGCCCTCGGCGTCGATTCTGACCGGCCCGTCCGGCACGATCCCGCCACCAACCACCCGCCACGCCTGATCCAGGTCCGTGGCGTGCCCGGCCAGCGAATCCTCCGGGTCCTCGGGCAGCTGCAGCGCGCCCAGCACGGCGTCTTTCACCTCGACCCAGAGTGGCCCGATTAGCAGCCGAGACCGCGGATCCGACCACCGGTCGGAGGCCGTGGCGAAGATGTCGCGGTGCTTAGGCCCGGTGTGGAACAGCTCCAGCACGTAGAACACGTAGGCGTTGCGGTCCACCGTGCCCTCCGGGCGCTCTGCCGAACACCAGCCGCTGCCACCACCCGCCCGGCACCAACGCCACATCCGCCTCGCGGGCGCCGGCGTAGCCCTACGGAATCGAGGCTTCCGTCCGCGCTGACTCCGGAGCAGGCGGAGGCGTTCCGCGATCTGCTCGAGCTCATCGCCCGCGACGTGCACGAGCAACAGAGCGGCCGCGGCCGCGGCGACTGAGCTCACCGTCCCCGCGGCCGGTTCACCGTCGGGTCAGGACGCATGCTTATCTCCGATTGCCTGGACGTTGCCTTCGATCCAGGAGATGTGCTGGGTCAGGCTGTGAATCTTCCAGCCGTCGCCGGTGCGGAGCAGGTGGTTGTCGTACGAACCGCGCATGAGGTAGAACTCGCCGCCCGGTGCGCCCTTCTTGTAGTGCTGGGCGTACATGTAAGACCGGCACACGGCGCGGTCGGGATCATGGTCGTCGAATTCCACGACGTGATTCGGGCTGATGTGCTGGCGGGCGTCCCATGCTTCCAGGCCCTGCTTGGCGAAACCGATGAACTGGTCGCGGGGGAAGTCGGCCGCGGGCAGGCCGGCCTCGGAGAAGTCGATGTGGACAGGGTCGGTGAAGATCGAGGCGTAGCCCTCCCAGTCGGCGCGGTCGATGGACGTGGCGTATTTGATGACCACGTCGATGATGGCGCTGCGGTCCTCGAGACGTTGGATGCGGGCGTTGAGGTCGGCGGACATGTGTTTGCCTTTCCAGGTGACGGTCAGTTGCCGGTGCGGAAGAAGGTGGCGAGCCGATCGGCGGTCCAAGCGGGGTTGTCGGCGGCGAAGGTGTGACCAGACTGCGGCACGATGTCGGCCCGGACGTCGACAGCGGCCTGGCGTACGCCGTCGAGCAGCTGGTGTTGTGGCAGCCCGGCGGCACCGTTGAGCACCAGAACCGGCGCCGTCAGCGGTTCGGCTGCGGCCGTCCGGTTGTCGCGGCCGTCCTCGAGCAGGGTCGCGTAGTGCTGGAATCCGCCGCGCATTCCGTTCGGCGCGGCGTACCGGTTGATGATGTCGTCGCGGTCCTCGTCGGCCAGGCCGCCGGCGGCGGTCATCATGCCCAGCATGGGGCCGATGTACCCCACCGCCTTGTCCTCGGTGAGCCAGGTGGCGAGGTCGGTCTGCATGTGGAAGCCGAAGTGCCAGTACCCGCCGGTGGCGGGGTTCATCAGCTCTTCGAGCCCGAACCCGGGCAGGACCGACTCGCTCAGCACCAGGTGACTGACCGCGTCGCGGTGCCGGGTCGCCCAGGCGAAGGCGACCATGGTGCCGAGATCCATGCCGGCCACGCGGACGCTGTCCTGGCCGGTCAGGTCGGTGACGAACCGGTGCAGGTCGTCGGCGACCTGCTGCTTGCGGTACGCGTCTCGCACCGGTCCGGACTCGCCGACGCCGTGCAGGTCGGGAGCGATGACGGTGTAGCCGGCCTCGCTGAGCGGGACGAGCAGGGGCCGCCAGACCCGCCACGTGAACGGCCAACCATGCAGCAGCACGACGGCGGGGCCGGTGCCGCCGACGACGGCATGCAGGCGAACACCGTCGATCGTCCGATGGGAATGCCTGAAGCCCGGTGCGGGCGGGGGAGATGTCGCGCTCATGCGAGCGACTCCTTCATCGAGGGAATGCGGTGGGAAGAGGTGAGGATCGCGGGCACGGCGAACGCCACGGCGACCAGGCGGCGGCGGTGAGGAAGGTCAGCCTGTACGGAGCAACGTCCGGGGTCACCGATCCGATGGTGAGCGCGGCCGCGGTATACACGGAGTTGAGGACCGCCGCGCCGAGCGCTCCGCCGACCTGCTGCGCCGTGTTCAGCAGAGCGCTCATGGTGCCGACGTCGGCGTGGCCGACGCCGTGCATGACCAGCGTCGGCTGGCCAACGAAGACGAATCCCATGCCGACGCCGATGAGTACTTCAGCGGGCAGCACGCCGACCAGGTAACCAGCGGAGGCGGGCGAAAGGGCAAGCAGGGCGAGGCCGCCGGTGACGACGAGCGTGCCGCTCAGCAGCGCGGTGCGGTTGCTGAGGCGGTGGGTGAGCCGTGACACGACGGCGGAGCTGATGACGATCGCGCCAGTGAACGGCAGAAATGCCAGCCCCGAGCGCAGGACGCTGAACTCCGTGACCTGCTGCAGGTAGTACGCGAGGAAAAGGAAGAACCCGAAGAGCCCGGCGTTGATGAGCACCGCGCTGAGCAGAACCGCCCCGCGGATACGCTCGAGGATCAGGCGCAGCGGCACGAGCGGCGAGGTGGCGGCACGTTCGATGAGAACGAACACCACGATGAGAACCGCACCGCCGGCGAGGGCAAGCAGCGTACCGGCGTCGCGCCAGCCGGTGCCCGGATCGGCGGCCCGGGTGAATGCCCACACGAGCGCCGTCAGCCCGGCGGTGACCGCCATGGCGCCACCGACGTCGTAGCGGGCCTGGCCTGGCACGCGGCTCTCCCGGATCGCGAATATCGTCAATGCCGTGGCGACGACGGCGATCGGTACGTTAACCAGCAGGCACCATCGCCATGAGACGAACTCGGTGAGAACTCCGCCGGCGATCACCCCGAGGGCGGCCCCGGCCCCGGAGATAGCTCCGTACACCCCGAACGCGCGGGCCCGCTCGCGTGGGTCTGGGAAGATCACGGTGATCAGCGCGAGCGCTGCGGGGGTGACCAGCGCGGCGAAGGCACCCTGCCCGGCCTGGGCCGCGAAGAATACCGGCGCGCTGGTGGCCAGGCCACCGACGACGGAGGCGGCCGCGATACCGAGCAGGCCGATGCCGACGGCCCGCCTGCGCCCGACCGTGTCGGCGACCCGTCGGCTGAGCAGCAGCAGACCGCCGAACGGGAGGACGTAGGCCGTGATCGCCCAGGCCCTGGAGGCATCGGTCATCCCGAGATCGCATGCGGCCGACGGGAGGGCGATGTTGATCAGCGAGTCGTTCAGCACCATCAGCAACTGCGCAACGGAGATGACCGCCAAGGCGAGCCACCGCCTCGGGTCCGGGCCGGCTGCCCCGTTCATCCGCGCTCCTTGAGTCACTAGACTAAAGCTAAGTGCGCTGCCCACTTTTTATTGGCTGCTTACAAAAAGTAAGTCGTGGAGGCGATGATGTCAACTGGGCCGGAGCTGTTCGCACGGTCGGATGAGGCGGTCGACAGCGCGTGCGAGACGCTGAGCGAGCCACTCGCGCGGGTGATGACGATGCTGGGCAAACGGTGGACCGGCCACGTGGTCAGCACGCTGATGCAGGGGCCGGTGTTCTTCAACGAACTCAAACGCGGAATCCCGGGAATCAGCGACCGGGTGCTCAACGAGCGGCTGGTGGAGTTGGCTGAGCTGGGTCTGGTCAGCCGCACGATCGTCGACCAGGGCGGAGGCCGCGTGCGGTACGCGCTCACCGAACACGGCGCAGCCATGCGTCCCGCCATAACCGAGCTCACACGGTGGGCGGAGAGCCACCTTCAGTAATTGGCCGAGGTCGATATCTGGTCAGCGAGCCGCCGCGCCGCGTAGCGTCGTGCTGGCCGAGGACATCAGCCGGCACACCCGCCGCTGGATGCGCCAACCGCGGTCGGTCCGGACGAGCTCGTCGTCGTACCACCCTGTGCCCGTCCACGTGGACGAGCTGCCCCATCATGGTGTGCTGGTGGCTGTCCAGGGTCTCGTGGAACTCGGCGAAGGACCGCTTGAAGTTCTCCACGCCCACCCACGCGTTGCCGGCCGGGCCGAACTCGGCGGTCACGTCGTCGGCGAAGACGAGATCGAACAGGTCCCATGCATGCGCGTCCAGGGCGAGCCCGTACAGGCTGAGGTCTACGCCATGGTCGACTCGCTCGGCGACGTCGGCACGGCGCTGTCTGACGCTGAAGAGGAGAACCTGGCGAACCTCTACACGGCCGTTGACCTGCAGGTTCGCTATGAGCCTGGGATGAACGCCGCGGACGTGGGCGTCCGCCTGGGAAGACGGGTGAATAGTGCTGGTGTCCGAGGGGGGAGTTGCGCACTAACCACACGCATCGCTCTGGCTGGCTGAACATGGGGCCATCAGGGCTGGCGGGGACTGTCTGGCCGAACTCGCACTATTGCACGCCGAGCTTGGCGTCTACGGCGTGATGGCGTCGGATCCGACGGTGTCAGCGGCGATCGAGTGGCTCGCCGTCGACGCGACGACGGCGCCGTGCGCGATCAACACCGCCCGGCCGGCGGCCGCGCCCGGGTGTGGCAGCCGGCTCGCGAACCCGCCCCCGAACCATCACATCGACCACGGCAACCCGCTGATCGTCGATGTCGACGCGCTGCGGCGACACGCGTTACCCCGGCTGCTCGCCTCGGACGCTGACCCGGAGATGGCCCGGGGCCTAGACGTCGAAGACTGCGCGCAGGGCGGCGTCGACCTGTTCCATCTCCGCGGTCGTGGCTTCCCCGAGCTTCTCGGTGAGCCGCTTGCGCACGGGACGGTCGATCTCGGTGGCCAGGTCCCATCCCTGCTCGCCGATCCGCACGGCCGGCAGCGAGGCCGGGTCGGAGTCGACTACGTGCATCACGTACACGACCGGGAGCGCCTCGTTGCGGTTGATCGAGTCCGCGGACACGATCAACCGGGTGGTGGACTGGCCGGCTCGCGCGATCACCGGCTCGTAGTGCCAGACCTCGCCACGCCTCACGCGCTCTCGCCCAGCTCGTCCGCAGCGGCAGCCCGCTCGGCCTCCGCGTCCTCGGCGTAGCCGGGGTGCTGCGCGTACCAGCGAGCCATCGCGTCCACGCCCTCGCGCAGCTGGTCTTCACGCACCAGCCGCTCGAGGTAGCCTGACGCGCCACCGCGACTGCGCGCGCCGCATTGCCGCACACGCGCCGCCACCCCTGTATCCAGGCTGACCGTCAGACGCTCCTTCTGCATACGGAGCATCATACGGGCGGCCATACCCACCTGCGAACGTGGCGGCTGGTGCCGCCGGTCTTCGTGAGCGAGCACCGAGTCGCCGGGCCGGCCGCGCCGGGGACACTCCGCGGGCGACCAGCTCGGCCATCACCGGCAGGTTGGGGTGCACGTGACCGTGCGCGGCGGAGGTGGACATCACTGGTCGGCGTCGTGGTCCGCCTCGCTGAAGAAGCGGTGCAGGCGCCGGGCGGTCCAGGCGGGGTTGTCGGCGCCGAAGGTGTGCCCGGCGCCGGGGACGATGTCGTGGCGCACGTCGGTCGCGACGCGGCGGACGCCGTCGAGCAGGGGTTGCTGGGGGAGCCCCCGCTCGCCGTTGAGAACGAGCACGGGCCCGGTCACGGCGCCCGGGCGCAGCTTCCGGTTGGCCTCGCCGTCCGCGAGCAGGGTGCCGTAGTGGGCGAAGCCGCCGCGCATGCCGCCGGGCGCCGCGTAGTGGGCCAGGACGTCCTCGCGGTCGGCGTCGGACAGGCCGCGCGCCATCACGGCCAGCGACGGCTCCAGGTAGGCCCGCTCCTTGCCCTCGGTGAGGAATGCGGCCAGGTCGACCTGCATGTGGAAGCCGAAATGCCAGTAGCCGCCGGTGGCGGGGTTCATCAGCTCCTCGAGGCCGAGGCCGGGCAAGACGCTCTCGGTGAGCACCAGGCGGTCGACGACGGCGTCGGCTCGGGTCGCCCAGGCGAACGCCACCATCGTGCCGATGTCCATGCCGACGACGTGGGCCCGCGGCAGGCCGAGGGTCCTGACGAGCCCGTCGAGCTGACCGGCGATCTCGTCCTTGCCGTATCCGGCGGGTGGTGGGGCGGAATCGCCGGTGCCGGGCAGGTCGGGGGCGATGACGGTGTACCCGGCCGCGGCCAGGGGGCCAAGCAGGGGACGCCAGGCGCGCCAGGTGAAGGGCCAGCCGTGGACGAGGACGACCGCGGGGCCGTCGCCGCCGACGACGGCGTGCAGGGTCGTGCCGTCGACCTCGTGGCGTTCGTGGCGGAACCCGGCGATCCCGGCGTCCTGCCCGTGGGCGGGTGCGGTGGTGGTCATGCGGGGCCTCCCGGTGATCGGTTCGCGCACGTCCCGCGGGACGAGTACCGCCACGGCGATCAGAGCGGCTGCGGCGGTGAAGGTGGTGGTGTGGTTCCGGTGGTGATGCGCAGGCCCGTGCCGGTCCCGACATGCGGCCACCAGGATCGCCGAGCATCCGGTCAGGCGGGCGTGATGGTCAGGGGCAGGTGCTCGACGGACAGGCGTGGCCACGTCAGCCGATCGACCTGACCGGTGACGGTGAACGATCGGGTCCGAGCCAGGAGCTCCTCGACGGTGACGCGCATCTCCATGCGAGCCAGCGGCGCGCCGAAGCACTGGTGGACCCCCTTGCCGAACCCGAAGTGCTTCTTGTCCGGCCGGTCTATGTCGAAGCTCGCAGGGTCGTCCCAGTGCCGCGGGTCGACGTTCGCCGAGCCGAAGTTCAGGAACACGCGGTCACCGCTGCGGATCAGCTGTCCGCCGATCTCTACGTCGCGCGTGCAGACGCGGGGCTGCTCCTGCTGCGGTGCGTCAATGCGCAGGCTTTCCTCGACGGCGTCCCGGATGCGCTCGGGGTTCGCGCGGAGGAACTGCTGGAGCTCGGGGTCCCTGCCGAGGCGCAGCACGAGGTTGCCGAGTCCGCTGGCGGTGGTGGAGCGACCGGCCAGGATGAGCGCGATCAGCAGCCCGATCACCGCCTGGTCGTCGAGCGCCTGGCCCTTGATCTCACCCTTGATGATGCCGCTGACCACGTCGTCGCCGCTCTGCCGGCGCTTGTCGGCGGTCAGCTTCTCCAGGTACGGCATGACCTTCTGGAACGTGTCCGCCGGTAGCGGGGTGCCGGGCTTGGCCATGCCCGCCTTGGTCACGCGCTCCATCTCCGACGACCAGTCGTTGTAGATCTCCCAGTCGTCCTCGACCTCGAGGAAATGGCACAGCACGCGCGTCGAGAAGGGGTAGGCGTACGTCGTCGCGAAGTCGGCGGTCCCGGCGGCGACCATCCCGTCGATGATCTCGACGGCCGTAGCCCGTGCGGCCGGCTCGACCGCGGCGATCCGGGGCGGGAAGAAGAACTGGTTGAGCAGCCGCCGGTAGGCGGTCTGCTCCGGCGGGTCCGCCATCAGCGGCAGGATCCGGGGTGACCCTGGGGGGACGGTGACGCTGCTGAAGGTCTTCGTGTCGAGCGCCGCGGCTGCGACCTCGGCGTGTCCGAAGATCCCCCAGAGCTCGAACCCCTCGTCGGCCCGGAAGTGGGCAACGGGGCACTTGCCGAGGAGCTCGCGGTAGGGACCGGTCGTGTCGGCGCGGCCGACGGCGACGTCCCGGAAGGCGGTGCTCGGCTCCCACTCGATGGCCATGCGCTCTCCTGCTTCGTCGGTGTCGAGGAAACTGCGTCGGTGTCGGGCGGAGGCCGGTGGCGACGGCCTCAGAGCTGCAGCACGAGGCGCGGCGTCCGCGACCGCGACACGCAGATGAACATCGTCTCGCCGGCCTCCTGCTCCTCCTCCGAGAGCAGGGAGTCCCGGTGGTCGGCAAGGCCCGCGACGACCTGCACCTCGCAGGTGCCGCACGTCCCCTCACCGCAGGACGACGCCACAGGCATGCCCTCGTCCTCGAGGACCTCGAGGATGCTCTTGTCCTGCGGGACGATGACGACCTTCTCGGACAGGGCCAGCTCGACCTCGAAGGAGCCGTCGAGTACCGAGGGGTCCCCCGCCTTGGGGGCGAACCGCTCCACGTGCAGGGTCCGGTTCGCCAGCCCGCGGCACCGCGACTCGACGGCGGCGAGCAGCGGCTCCGGGCCGCAGCAGTAGACGTGGGCGGCACCGGCCGCTCCTGCGAGGATCCGGTCGAGGTCCAGCAGGCCCGTCTCGTCCTGCGGGGCGAGGGTGACTCGCCCCGGGTAGCGGTCCGACAGCTCCTGCGCGAAGGCCATCGACGCCCGGGTCCGCCCGCCGTAGGCGAGCTGCCAGTCGGCGCCCGCCGCCTCCGCGGCCGCGACCATCGGGACGAGCGGGGTGATCCCGATGCCGCCGCCCACGAAAAGGTAGCGCGGGCTCTCGACCAGGGGGAAGTGGTTGCGCGGGCCATGCACCCGCACGGTCGTCCCCACGGTGAGCCGGTCGTGCACGTGGGCGCTGCCTCCGCGGCCCGCGGGCTCGCGCAGCACCGCCACCCGGTAGCGGGAGCGGTCCGCGGGCTCGCCGCAGAGGGAGTACTGCCGGATCAGGGAGTCGGTCAGGCAGAGGTCGACGTGCGCCCCGGGCTGCCACGCGGGGAGCTCGCTGCCGTCGGCGCGGCCCAGCATCAGGGTCACGACGCCCTCGGCCAGATCGTCGCGCCCGGTCACGACGAGGTCCATGTCGGTCTCGGCGCTCACGTCCGTGTGCACGGTCGGCCTCCGTTGTCGTCGAGGAGAGGAGTGGTCGGCCCGGGCGGCCACCGCGGGAAGGAGCGGCCGGCCCAGATGGGCGGTCGGCTAACGGCTTCATTAGTGTATGTAGTTTTTAATGCGGATGTCAACGTTCCGCTCCTGCGCTTGCGGCAGCGGTGTGGCGCCTTCGGGGTCGCTCAGTCGTAGGAGAGTGAGGCCTTGACCCTGGCTAGATTAGTGCATACACTAACTAGGCAACGTCGCTATGAGGAGTGCGTCATGAGCCGGGACATCGCCGTCATTTTCGCCGCCATCGACGCGCTCGACGCCGAGCGGTTCGCCACGCACTTCACCCCCGACGCGGTGTTCCGGTTCGGCAACGCCGACCCGGTCGTCGGCCGCCCGGCGATCGTCGAGGCCGTCAACGGCTTCTTCGGACAGGTCGGCGGACTGACCCACCACATTCTCGACACCCACGAGGTGGGCGATGTCGTCGTCGTGCAGATCGACGTCGAGTACTTGCGCAAGGACGGCGAGCGGGTGATCGTGCCCAACGCCGACATCCTGACCTTCGACGGCGACCTCGTGGCCGACTGGCGGATCTACATCGATGTCACCCCCGTCTTCGCCTGATCGCAGGAGTGCCCGGGGGTCGGGCGCCGACGGCCGTCCACAGCCACGGTCACGGTCACGTCGAACGCTGCACCCAGTTGTTGGAGGCGTCCCTGGCGGTCACTCCGCCGGGGCCGGCCCTGTCGGAGAGAAGGAGCGTGCGGACGTGCGGACCTACCCGGGTGTGGCCACCGTCGAGATCGACGGCGCGGCGGTTGTCGCGGCCGTCGCGGCCTTCGGCGTCGTCCCGCTGCCGGACGTGGTCGGCGACCCGCCAGCGGATGTGGCGGCGTTGATTCGCGACTGGGACCGGTGGGCGCCGGAGCTGCGCGAGCTCGCCGCGGCGGCGGGCGCCGCCGCGGCGCGGGGCCCGGAGACCGTGCGCTGGCTCCCGCCTCTCGTCCCGGCCAAGCTCCTGTGCGTCGGCTCCAACTACCACGACCACGTCGCGGAGATGGCCGGTCCGGCGGGTCTGGAGCAGCGGGAGGCCCCTTTCCCGTTCAGCTTCCTCAAGCCCCCGACGGCCCTTGTCGGCAGCGGCGCGACGGTGGCCCGGCCCTCCTACGGGCACAAGCTCGACTGGGAGGCCGAGCTCGCCGTCGTCATCGGCGACCCCGCTGAGGCCGGCGGGGACGACCCGCTGCGGGCGGTGTTCGGGTACACGATCGTCAACGACCTGTCGCTGCGGGACTTCCTGCCCTTCCCCCACACCCTCGGCCTCGACGCGGTGGTCAGCAAGGGCTTCGACGGCGCCGCGCCGCTGGGGCCCTTCATCACCCCGCGCGCCGACGTGACGGACCCGCAGGACCTGCCGGTCCGGCTGAGCGTCAACGGCGAGGTCCAGCAGGACGGCACCACCGCCAACATGATCTTCGGCGTGGCCGATCTGGTGCGCCACTACGCCCGGGTGATGACGCTGCAGCCGGGCGACGTGATCGCCACCGGGACGCCGGCCGGAGTCGGCGCGGGCCGCCGCCCGCCGCGCTTCCTGAAGGACGGCGACCGGATCGAGATCAGCATCGGCGACCTGGGCACCCTGAGCACCACCATCGCTCCGCCCTCCTACCAGGCGCCGCTCGGCCGCACCGCGTCCGCTGCGTCCACCGCCTCTGGCCGCTGACCACGCCCGCCCGTCCCCGAGGAAGCCGGCAGACCCGATGACGTCGTCCAGCACGCGCCTGAGCCCGACCGAGATCACCCGGCAGGCCGTTGACAGCTTCGCCGCGACCCCCGACGCGCGGTCGCGGGAGATCCTGCAGAGCCTCGTCACGCACCTGCACGCCTTCGTCACCGACGTCGGCCTGACCGAGCGGGAGTGGGCCGACGCCGTCGCCGTGTTGACCGCCACCGGGCACATCACCGACGACCGCCGCCAGGAGTTCGTCCTCTGGTCGGACACCCTGGGGGTGTCCATGCTGGTCGACGCGCTCGCGCACCCGAGCCCCGGCGGGGCGACGGAGTCGACCATCCTGGGCCCGTTCTACGTGCCCGGCTCCCCGCTGCGCGAGCACGGCGCCGACATCGCGGAGCAGGAGGCCGGGACCCCCGCCTGGATCCGGGGGCGGGTGCGCAGCCTCGACGGCACCCCAATCGCGGGTGCCGAGCTCGACGTCTGGCAGAACGGCGACAACGAGCTCTACGCCGTGCAGGACCCCGACGCCCCCGACGACCACCTGCGCGGGCGGTTCCTCACCGACGACGACGGCGGATTCTCCTTCCGGGCCGTGCGCCCCGTGCCCTACCGCATCCCCGACGACGGCCCCGTCGGGCGCATGCTCGCGGCCACCGGGCGCCACCCCTGGCGGCCGGCGCACATCCACGTCGTCGTACGGGCCGCCGGCCACGCCACGCTGACCACGCACCTGTTCGACGCGGAGAGCCACCACCTCCACGACGACACGGTCTTCGCCGTCAAGCCGACCCTCGTCCACTCCTTCGCCGCCCGCGCCGCGGACGACCCCGCGCGTCCCCCCGGCATCGAGGAGTCGTGGGTCGAGCTCGAGATCGACCTGGTCCTCGCCCCGTCCGACCACCCCGCCGACCCGTTCGTCGACGGGGGGCGGACCCATTGACCACCACCCCGGTGGCCGCGCCCGCGCGGGTACGCCACGACGGCCACGCCACCACCGTCGTCTTCGGTACCGGCGCGCTGTCCGACCTGCCCGACCTGCTCGCCGAAGCCGGGGCACGCCGGCTGGCGCTCCTCGACGGCCTCCCGCACGCCGGTCCGGCGGACCGGGTCGCCGCCCTGCTCGGGCCCGGACGGGTGCTACGCCTGCGCGTGGAGCAGCAGCACGTCCCGTCCGGGCTGGCGGAGCGCGCGCGGGCCGCGGTGGAGGCGGGCGGGGTCGACTGGCTCGTCGCGCTCGGCGGCGGTTCGACCCTCGGGGTCGCCAAGGCGGTCGCGCACGCCACCGGACTGCCGATCGCCGCGGTGCCGACGACGTACGCCGGCTCGGAGATGACGCCGATCTGGGGCATCACCGAGGATGCGCACAAGCGGGTGAGCCGCGACCCCTGGGTGCTCCCCCGACTGGTGGTCTACGATCCGGAGCTGACGGTGGGGCTCCCGTCGCGGGCCAGCGGGGCGAGCGGGATCAACGCCGTCGCGCACTGCGTCGAGGCGTTCTGGACCCCCCGGCGCACCCCGGTCACCGACGCGGTCGCCACCGAGGGGCTACTGCTGCTCGCTCGCGAGCTGCCCCGGGTGGTCCGCCACCCCGGCGACCTGGCCGCCCGCGGCGGGGTGCTGCGCGGGGCGTGGCTGGCCGGCTTGGCCCTGGCCGGCGCCGGGACGGCCCTGCACCACCGGATCTGCCACGTGCTGGGCGGCACGTTCGGGCTCCCGCACGCCGACGTACATGCCTGTGTGCTGCCCGCGGTCGTCGAGCACGTCGCCGCCGCCGTCCCCGATGCCCTTGCGCGCGTCGGCCGGGCGCTCGACACCGCCGACGCGGTCGCGGGGCTGCGCGCGCTGTGCGGGGACGTCGGGGCACCGACGTCGCTGACCGAGCTGGGCCTGACCGGTGCTGACGCCGCGCGGGCCGCGGAGCTCGTCGTGGCGGAGGGGCCCACGGCCCCCGTCCCGGTGACGGTCGCGGACGTCGCGGCGATCCTCGACCGCGCCCGTATTGCACCCTGACCCCACCACGTGATGGAGACCCCATGACCGGCCCGAACGACCCGCCGACGCCCTTCGCTCTGCCGGTGCACCACGTCGCGTACGCGGTGCCCGACCTGGAGGCGGCGATCGAGCATGCCGCGCGGACCCTCGGCGCAGGCCCGTTCCTGCTGCTCGAGGACATCCCGTTGCAGGTGACCTCCCGCGGGGAGCCGGCGCGGTTCCTGCACAGCTCCGCGTTCGGCCGGTGCGGGGCGCTCGCGCTGGAGCTGATGCAGATCAAGGACACCGCGCCGGACCGGATCACCGGCACGGTGCCCGCGACGCGGCCGGGGCTGCACCACTTCGGCTACGTCACCTCGTCCCCCGACGAGGTCCGCGCCCAGCTGGAGGCGATGGGTATCCCCGCCTTTCTCGAGGCCGTGCTCGGCGATATCGCGTTCACCATGCACGACGCCACGCACCTGTGGGGCCACTCCGTCGAGGTGCACGCCGACACCCCGGGCATCCGGGCGTTCTGGCGCGACGTCCACGAGTCCAGCGCGGGCTGGGACGGCCGCGATCCGATCCGGCGACCCGGCGCCTGACTCCCCGACACCGCGGCCCCTCCGCCCGGAGGGAGCGCGGTGTCGGGGCGGTCAGTGCCGGATCACGCCGCCGTCGACGACGATCGCCTGGCCGGTGACCCAGCGGGCGTCCTCGGACGCGAGGAACGAGACGACCCCCTCGAGGTCCGCGGGGACCGCGGGGCGCGGGATCGCCTGCTGCGCCGCCATGTCGGCGAACAGCGTGGTGCCCTCCCACTGGGCCAGGACGGTCGCGGTCTGCGTGAGCCCCGGCAGCACCGCGTTCACCGTGATCCCGTACCGGCCGAGTTCGGTGGCCAACGCGCGGGTGAACCCGATGACGCCGCCCTTGCTCGCGACGTAGTGCACGAAGCCGGGGATGACCAGCCCGAAGGTGTTCGAGGCGATGTTGACCACGCGGCCGAAGGCGGCCTCCTGCATGTCGCCGCAGAAGGCCCGGCAGGTCAGGAACATCGAGTCGAGGTTGATCGAGATGATGTCCCGCCACTGCGCGAACGTGAGGTCCGCCCACCTCACGTTGGGCGACACCCCCGCGTTGTTGATCAGGAGGTCGCACCGGCCCACGAGCTCGCCCGTCCTCGACCGCAGCTCGCCGACCGACTCCTCGGAGCTCACATCGCAGGACACGAAATGCGCTCGGCCGCCCGCCTCCTCGATCTCCGCGACGGTGTCGTGGCCGTCGTCGCGATCGGCGACGACCACCACCGCGCCGTCGCGCGCGAGCCGGGTCGCGTAGGCCCGGCCGAGCCCTGCAGCGGCGCCCGTCACGACCGCGACGCGGCCGGCGTGCACCGGTGCCGGTCCGCGCACCGCGTTGCTCATCGGGACCCGCCTCCGCCCGCGAAGAAGGCGAGGAGCCGCTCGGCGACGTGGTCCGGTCGCTCCTCCCCGATCCAGTGGCCGCAGCGCTCGATGACCCCGCCCACCACATCGTCGGCGGCCATCTCGAGGCACTGCCGCGGCAGGTCGCCCAGGCACGCCTCCCCGCCCAACGCCAGCACCGGTACCGTGAGCTTCTCCTTGCCGTGCTCGCGGTTCTGCTCGGCCGAGACGAAGTAGTCCCGGTAGTAGCCCAGGCCGGCGCTGAGCGCTCCCACCTGCTGCATGGCGTCGACGTAGTGCTGCATCCGGTCGGGCCGCACCGCATCCGGGTCGTAGGCGTAGAGCTGGAACATGTTGTTGAGGTAGAGGGCCTCGCGCCCGCTCACCAGCGACTCCGCGACACCGGGCACGGACTGGAAGCCCATGTGCCACAGGAAGCCCCCGTGCGGCTGGGGGATCATCGCCTGTTCCATCAGGCCGAACCCCGGCAGCACCATCTCCAGGACCGACAGCGTGCGGACGCCGTCGCGGTGCTGCGCGGCGTAGGAGTACGCCACCGCCCCGCCCCAGTCGTGACCGACCAAGTGGATCGGCCCGAGGTCGAGGAGCTGCACCAGGGCGTGCACGTCCGCGGCGACGTTGTCGGTGTCGTACCCGTCCAGCGCCTTCGAGGTGGCGCCCAGGCCGCGCAGGTCGGGGGCGATCACCGTGTGGGTCGCGGCCAGCGCGGGCAGGATCGCACTCCACGCGGCCGAGGTCTGGGGCCAGCCGTGCAGCAGGACGACGGGGTCGCCCGAGCCGGCCCGCAGGTAGTGCACCCGCTCGCCCCGCAGCCGCGCGGTGTGGTGCTCCACCGCGCCGCCCGCGGAGCCGGTCACGACGCGTCCGGGCGCCATGCGCGCCGGGTGCGGTCGTCGGCGTGGGCGCGGCCGTAGGGGTAGCTCACGAACTCCAGCAGCTGGCCCCACGGCGTCAGGAAGTGGGCGAACGTCGCGTCCTCGCCCTTCTCGGGCCCGATGGCGTCCTTCTTGCCCTCACCGAGCACCCGGACGCCGTGGGCGACGAGGTGGGCGAGGGCGGCGTCCATGTCCTCGACGTAGAAGGCGATGTGGGTGCCCCCGTGGTCGCTCATCCGCGGCCACCGGGTGATCTGGTCGGGCGCGCGGTACTGGAACAGCTCCAAGTTGGCCGCGTTGGCGCACCGCAGTACGGCGAAGTTGTCGATCTCAGCCCGCGGGTGGACGTCGAGGTTGTCGGCCATCCAGGTGCCGTCCGGGTCGGCGAACCGCCCCATGTCGTACAGCCGCTCACAGCCGAGCACGTCGGTGAAGAAGTCAACGGCCTCCTCGAGGTCGGGCACCGTCACCGCGATGTGCTCGATGCCCGCGAGTCCGGGCACGCCTGCGATCACAACCGGCTCCCGGGTACGTCGGGTGCGGTGAGGGGTGATGTCATCGTCGACCTCCTTGAGGTATCGGCAAACAATTAACTACATACACATTTGTGGGCGTGTCAGCGGGTTCCGTCGAGCAGGGCCGCGTTCAGCGCCACGATCGCGGGCGTCACCGGCGCCGCGGGCCGACGACGATCCACCCGCACGGTGTGCATCTCCCGGCGGCACCGACGTCGCCGGTCGGGGCGGCGGCGCTCAGGAGACGAGTGCGGGGGTGGCCGGGATCCGCAGCAGGCGCTCGGCGTTGCCGTGGGTGATCTTCGCGCGGTCCGCCTCGCTCACCGGGGCCGTCTCGATGAACGTCGTGGCGACGCTCATGCTCTCGAACGGGTAGTCGGTCGCGAACAGGATGTGCTCGGCGCCGAGGGCCAGTAGTGCGCAGAGCAGGGGTGCGTCCGAGCAGACTCCGCTGGTGGTGATGTAGAGGTTGTGCCGCAGGTAGTCCGAGGGCCGCTCGCGAGCCAGCTCGATGCCGCGGTGGTTGTGGAAAGCCCAGCGCGAGTCGAGGCGCCACAGCGTCGCGGGCAGGCCCTCGCCCATGTGTCCGAGCAGCAGCTTGGCGTCCGGGAAGTCGTCGAACACCCCACCGAACACCAGGCGCAGGGCGTGCGTGGAGGTGTCGGTGCCCCAGCTCCACATCGGCCCGACCAGCTCTGGGTGGCCCGACAGCACGTGCGCGGTGTCGTAGCCGTTGCCCGGGTGCAGGTAGAGGGGGACGTCGAAGCCCGCGGCCCGCTCCCACACCGTGCGCAGAGAGGGGTCGTCGAGGTAGACGCCGTTGGTGTGGGCGTTGACCAGCGCGCCGCTGAACCCGAGCTGGGTGACGGCACGGTCGAGCTCCTTCGCCGCGGCGGCGGGGTCCTGCAGGGGCAGCGCGGCGAAGCCGCCGAAGCGGTCGGGGTGCTCGGCGATGACCCCCGCCAGGAAGTCGTTCACCGTCGTCGCGGCGCGCACCGCCGTCGCCGCGTCCGTCTCGGCCTGGAGGCCGGGGGAGTTCAGCGAGAGCACTGCGACGTCGACGCCGGACGTGTCCATCTCCGCCAGCCGCTCACCGGTGAGGTCGAGCAGTCGCCGCGACGCCTCCGCCCAGACGTGGGGCTGCGCCACGCCCGCCGTGCTGGCGCCGTAGCCCGTCAGCGCCTCGGTGACGAAGTGTTCCTCGAGTGCGATCGTGCGCATGTGCGGTCTCCTGTCGCCGTCCGTCGGAGACCACTATAACTGCATACACTTTACATAGTCGATGGTCCGGAAGGCTTACTGCCACAGATCGAGGGGCCCGCGGCACTCGCCGGCGAGGATGAGCCCGAGCGCCGCGCGGATCGACGCCGCGTCGAACTCCGGGGCGATCTCGGCGAGGAGCATGGTGGCCGTGCGGGCGCGGTGGCGGGCCGTGGCGATCTCGAGCTCGCGGAAGCGGCGGGTGCGCACGGTGGCGGCGATGTGCTGGTGCTCGCGCCGCCGCGAGTCGTCGAGGGCGTCCTGGTCGCTCGCCGATCGCAACAGCTCGACGTACTGCTCGCAGCGCTCGGTCAGGGCGCGCAGGGAGTCGCGCAGCTGAGGTGCCGCGCTGCGCACCACCTGGTCGTGGAAATCCCGGTGCGCCCGGTGCCAGGCCGCCCGGTCGGACGCCGCCGCCATCCGAGCGATGGCCTCGTCCATGGCATCGGCGTCGTCGGGCCCGAGGTCGCGGACCGTCACCCGCACGGCCAGCGTCTCGATCATGATGCGGGCGGCGAACACGCTGTCCAGATCGGCCGCGTCGAAGCCGCGGACCCGCGCCTGGTGGTTGAGCTGCCCGTCGAGCAGTCCCTCCTCCATCAGCATCCGCATCGCCTCGCGCACCGGCGTGCGGCTGGTGCCCAGCGTCTCGGCCAGGGACTTCTGCGCGAGCACGGTGCCCGGTCGCAGGGTCCCGGCGAGGATGAGGTCTCGCAGGTAGCTGTGCACCCGCACGGACGACTCCCGCGGGTTGGTGATCGTGAGCGCGGTGATCACGTCGGGCGTCGGCGCGGGCTTGCGGCCACGCCTGCGCGCGCTCACTCCGGTGGCCGCCACCTCGGTCCGGTCCTGCATGCGGTCCCTCCCTGGCTCTCGTCCGGTGTCGCCGCGCAAGACCCGAACGGCAAGGGTGTGGTGCATCGTGGACGACCCACCACCCTGGACCACCCTAATTCCTCGTCAGATCCGGGCGCGTCTCACCATCGTCGCCCACAGCCGGTCCAGCAGCGGCGGCCCGGCGGCCGCCCACGCGGCGAGGTCGTCGCCGTCCAGCTCGGCCGGGGACCCGACGGGCCGCGCGCGCAGCCAGACGTCGCACGCCGCGTCGAGCAGCCCCATCCGGGCGGCCGCGGTCTGCGGGTCCGCGCCGACGGTGACGGCCCCGTTCCCCCGCAGCAGCAGCGCGTGGCCCCCGCGGAGCGCTTCGGCCGCGGCGACGGCCAGGGCGCGGTCGCGCACCAGTCGGCAGGTCGGGAACACCGGGACGGTCGCGCCGAGCCACGCGGCCTGACCGTGGACGGGCCGCAGCTCGCGGGCCACCGCCGCCGCCGCGAACGCGGTCACCGGCTGCGCTCGCACGATCCCGCCGACGTCGGGCCGGGCCCGGTAGATCTCGGTGTGCAGCCACGACTCGCCGGGGGCGTCCGCGGGCGGGGCCGGGGCGCCGAGGTCGACCCGTGCGGTCTCGTGGGGTTCGAGCGCGGCGAGGTCCCCGGGGCCGGTGATCTCGTAGCTCGTCGCCGACAGCCGGCGCGAGACGTGACCGAACGCGGTCACCAGACCCGCGGCGGCCACGACCCGGCCGACCTCGACGACGCCGACGGGGTCGGCGGGCACGGTCGCTCAGTGCTCCAGCAATGCGGGGTTGAGGGGGCCCCACTTGTTGGCCGCGATCACGTCGGCCTGCCAGGTCTTCGGGTACTGCGGCGCGTCCTCGTGCCACGGGCGGGGGTCGAAGTGGCCCTTTGCCTCATTGCTGATGGTGTCGAGCTGTGTGAACAGCTCGACGACGTTGCCGGCGGGGTCGCGGTGGTAGGTGAAGATGTTGTGCCCGGCGCCGTGGCGGCCCGGCCCCCACTCCAGGCGGTGGTCGTTCGCCGCGAGGTGGTCGAGCAGCATCTGCAGGTGGTTGAGGTCGCGGGCCTCGTAGGCGATGTGGTGCATGTCCCGGAACTTCGAGCTCTGCATGAAGTTCGCGCTGTGGTGGTCGGGGCCGCAGCGCAGGAACACGAAGAAGTCCCCGATGGTGTCGGACCACCGGAAGCCGAGCAGCTCCTCGTAGAAGCCCTGGATGTCGGAGAGTGCGGGGGTGAACGCGGCGACGTGGCCGAGTTTGGTCGGGCGCAGCCAGCTGACGGGGGTCGACGTGGTGTCGATCTGCTCGTAGAGGTGCAGGGGGGTGCCCGACCCCGGCTCGACGACGATCAGAGTGTCCGGCGAGCCGGGGGCGATGTCCTTGCGCCGCTCGGTGGTGTAGCCGCGCTCCCGGATGCGCCGCTCGGCGTCGTCGAGCGAGTCCTTGATCTCCCACCCGACGAAGGACCGCGCCCGCGCGCCCTCGGCGCTGCGCTCCAGCACGACGCTGTGGTGGTCGAAGCCGGTGGTCAGGTAGGCCGCATCGGACGACCGCTCGATGAGGGAGAAGTCGAGGATGTGGGTGTAGTAGTGGACCAGCTCGTCGAGGTCGGGGGTCTGGAAGCCCACGTAGCCGAGCTTCTCGACCTCGGCCGCGGGTGCGGTGCGGTCCGCGGTGCCCTCCGTGTGATCGGTCATCGTCGTCCTCTCGGTATGGGCCAGCCGTGATCGCGGTAGGTCGGGACGTGAACCGGCGCAACTCACCAGCACTCTATAGTGCATACAGTTAATGTGGGTGTCAAGGTCTGCTCGCCCCTGGGGCCGCTATGGACTGCTGTTCCGAGTATTGACGGGGTCTAAAAGTACAGACACTATTAATCGGCTGGTGCAGTGCAGCGGTGCTCGGCTCGAAGAGGAGGCGACGTGATCTACGTGAGCAGGAGCGTGCCCGTGAACACGGCGGGACGAGTCGTGGTGAGCCGGCGCGCGCTGTGGGATGGCCTCGTGGCCAAGGCCGGGAACGCGCTGCCGTTCGTGCCTGCGATGTCCTCGTGCGAGGTCGTGGAGAAGCATAGCGACGCGGTGTTCGACCGCCGGATCGAGCTGCGCGGCCAGCTCTTCACCGAGCGCGTCACCCTCGAGGAGCCGCACCGGGTGGTGTTCACCCGGCTCGACGGGCCCGTGCTCGGCACGATCGCCAACGAGATCGAGGATGCGGGCGACGACCTGCACCTGCGCTTCAGCTTCGCCCTCGTGCTTGCCGGGATCGAGGGCGGGTCGGCCGACGAGCGCGCGTATGCAGACGGGATGACCGGCGACTACCTCGACGCCGTCGTCTCGACGGTCGACGCCGTCCGCCGGGTCGTCACGGGTGAGCGGCCCTGAGCCTGCGCGGCTCGTCCCGAGTGAATCTCCGCCGGAGGTGGCGACGATGACGACGGTCGGTGTGATCGGCCTGGGCCGGATGGGCCTGCCCATCGCCGAGAACCTCATGGAGCGGGGTTTCGCGGTGGTCGGCTACCGCCGGTCGCCGGCCCGCGAGGCGGCCGAGAAGGGGATCGTCCTGGCGGATTCGCCCGCCGACGTGGCGGCGCGCTCCGACGTCCTGCTCTCGATCGTCCCCGACATCGCGGCGGTCCGCGACATCGTGGAGGGCCCCGCCGGGGTGCTGCAGGGGCTGCGCCGCGGGACGGTTCACATCGAGATGAGCACCGTCGACGTCACCGAGAAGGCGCAGGTCCGCGACCGGGTGCGGGCGGCGGGCGGGGACCTGCTCGACGCTCCGATCAGCGGCAGCGCGAACATGGTGCGCCCGCGGCTGGCGACGACCTTCGCCTCGGGTGACGACGCCAGCATCGAGGCCGCACGCACGGTACTCGACGCCGTCTCCGGGCCGTGGGTGCGGGCGGGCGCGTTCGGCGCCGGTGCCCACCTCAAGTACGTGGCGAACCTGCTGCTCGCGGTGCACACAGTCGCGGCGGCCGAGGCGTTGGCCCTGGCCCGGCGCTCGGGGCTCGACCTCGACGTCGTCCAGGCGAGCCTGGACGGCTCGATCGCCGGGTCGACGGTCTGGACGCGGTTCGGGCCACGCATGCGCCGGCGGGCGTACCTGCCCGCCCCCGGCCCGATCGCCACCCTGCACGACATCCTCGTGCAGATCGACCGGTACCGCGACGAGGTGGGGGCGACGACGCCGATGTTCGACGCCGCCAAGCAGCTGTTCGACGAGGCGGTCGCGCAGGGGTTCGGCCACCTCGACGTCTCCTTTGTCCACGACCAGCTCGCCGGCGGACCGCCGGCGGACGGTTTTTCCGAGAACGCGAGTACCGAGGGAAAGACATGATCGAGCTGCGCGACATCGCCTACGTCCGCTCCGGAGTGAACGATCTCGACCGGTCGGTCGACTTCGCGACGCGGGTGGTCGGGCTGGAGCTGGTCGAGAACACCGAGCCGGGGGTCGCCCACCTGCGCGCCGACTGGCGCCACCACTGCCTGGCGTTCGTCCAGGGCGAGTCGGGCGTGTTGGCCTCGGGCTTCGAGGTCGCCGACGACGCCGCGCTCGACGCCGCGGAGACCGAGCTGGAGCGCGCGGGATTTCGCGTGTGGCGGGGCAGCAGGGTCGACGCCCGCTCGCGGCGCGTGCGCGAGGTGATCGGGTTCGACGACCCGTTCGGCAACCGGATCGAGCTGGTGTGCCAGCAGGAGACGGTGACGCGGCCGGTGGAGTTCGGCCGTGTCGCGGGCATAGAGGAGTTCGGTCACGTGTGCCTGGACGCCCCCGACGTGCACGAGGCGTACCGGTTCTGGAACACGCGGTTCAACGCGCGGGTCTCGGACTGGATCGGCGACGCGGCGTGCCTCATGCGGATCGACCCGGTGCACCACAAGCTGGCCGTGTTCAAGGGGGACGAGCCCGGCATGTGCCACATGAACTTCCAGGTGTCGGTGCTCGACGACGTGTTCCGCAACTGGCATCACCTGACCGCCGCGGGCGTGCGGATCATCCAGGGCCCGGGGCGCCACCCGCAGTCCACAGCGGTGTTCCTCTACTTCGCGGGCCCGGAGGACTTCACCTACGAGTACTCCTTCGGCGTGCAGCGCATCACCGACGAGGCCGCGTGGCGGCCGCGCTCCTTCGACCCGGCCGAGCCGGGCTCGATCGACATGTGGCTCGGCAGGACCGCGCGGACCACCACGCAGCGCCAGGCGCCGTCGAGGGCCGCCGTGCCGGTCATGGTGGGCGGGTGAGCGGGGCGGACCCGGTGGCCGCACCCGGCCTGCTCGGCCGCGACCACTGGCTGGTCCTGTCCCACCCCCTGCCGGGGGTCACGCCCGGGGCCGTCGCGGAGGTCGTCGACGAGCACGTGACCTGGCTGCTGGAGCTGGAGGCGGCCGGTCGGGTCGTGCTGTCCGGCCCGCTGCTCGACGGGCCCGGCGTCGGACCGGGGTCTGGCGTGACGGTGCTGCGCGCCGACGACGCCGACGACGCCGCCCGGCTCGCGGGCGGCGACCCGTTCGTGCGGGCGGGCCTGCGCAGCTCCGAGGTGTTCCGGTGGCGGGTCAACGAGGGCTCGGTCGGGATCACGGTGTCGCTGGGGACCGGGCGCTTTCACTGGAGCTGACGCCGTGCGCGGTCCGCCCCCGTTACCGTTTTCGTAATTCCCGCCCGGGGAGTTGTGGTCACCAGGCTCGGCATGACTTACGCCCCCAGTCGAACCCATGATCCGGGGGGGTGTCACCGGGCCTGGTGGCATCGACCGACCGCTGAATAGGGACACGGCCACCGGAAGGTAGGTCTCGATGCCCCTATTGTTCGTCAAGCAGCGTGGTGTGCTGGTGCAGCCTGTGGGGCGGGCGCGGTGATGACCCGGTAGAGCTCGCGGGCGATGTAGCGTTTGAGGCACCGGACGGCTTCGCGTTTGGTCTTGCCCTCGGAGACTCGTCGGTCGATGTAGTCGCGGGTGCGTCGGTCCCAGCGCAGGCGCACCAGCACGATGGTGCGCAGGGCAGAGTTGGCCTGGCGGTCGCCACCGCGGTTCAGTCGGTGGCGTTGTGTTCTGCCCGAGGATGCTTCCACCGGCTGACGCCGCAGAGCGCGGCGAAGGACGCTTCGCTTCGCAGCCGTTCGGGGTTGTCGCCGGCGGCGATGAGGAGCGTGGCAGCGGTGTCGGGTCCGACTCCGTAGGTCTCGAGCATGGCGGGATTGTGGCCAGCCAGGACCGCGGCGGTCTGAGCGTTGAGGTCGGAGATCTCCTGGCTGAGCCGGTCGATCCGGCATGCGAGCAGGCGCAGAGTAAACCGGGCAGCGGTAGCGGTGTCGCATGGTGTGGTGGGAACCCAGTCGATGCACCGCTGCACGAGCTTCGCGGTGCTGAGGTCACGCAGCTCGTCACGCAGCGCGGGGTCGGCCGAGACCAGGACGGCCTTGAGCTGGTTGATGGCCTGGGTTCGTGACTTGACGGCAGAGGTCTTGGCCACTTTGAACATCCGCAGCATCTCTACTGGCCCCTGGCCGCCCTTGGCCAGGGCGCTGGCCTGCCCGTTCAGTGCGGATCGGGCGGCGGACTCGGCGTCGATGGTGTCGTTCTTGCCGCGGCGTCGGCGGTTGGCCTTGTCCAGCTGGTTGACCTCGAACACGTCGATGTCGGCGGCTGCCAGGTGTCGGGCGAGCGCAGCTCCGTAGGAGCCCGTGCACTCCACGCCCGAACGGCGCACCACACCGAACCCGCGCGCCCACTTCACCAGAGCCTGATACCCGGCTCGTGTGGTCGGGAATGTCTTGCCGGCCAGAAGCACACCTAACGCGGTGATGACGGCGGCGACGTGGAAGTCCTTGTGGGTGTCGACTCCCACGATCACCTCCTGGCCGCCACGGTCCAGGGGCTGAGAAGAAGGAGGGGTGCTGGGCACGGTCTGCTGGCTCCTGCTCTGCTCGAAACGCCGGTGGCTGGCCGACGCCGGGCCGATCAGGTGGTCAGGACTGTGAAGATGCGCAGTGCGGCAAAGCCCCTATCGGGACACACCCCATCAGCCGGCGGCAGCAAGCACCGCCCCGGACCCAGGCCGACGGAACGAGACAAGGACACATCGGTCAGTCGTAACGCGGGTCAGGCCACAGCCCGGGACGGCACCCCTTGATCATCACAGTCGTAACGTGGGTGCCGGCGCTCGATGCCTGATCGGTGACCACGTCGCGGCGAACGAACGGCATGGTGGATGAGCAGCACTTTCAGCGTGTTCCTCGGCCTGGACGTCGGCAAGGACGCCCATCACGCGGTCGGCCTGGACCCGGACGGCAACCGGCTGCACGACGGTCCGCTGCCCAACATCGAACCCAAGCTGAGAGCCTTGTTCGACAAGCTCGCCGCGCATGGTCCGCTTCTGGCCGTGGTCGACCAGCCGGCCACCATCGGCGCGCTGCCGGTCGCGGTCGCCCGCGCCGCCGGTCATCAGGTGGCCTACCTGCCCGGCCTGGCGATGCGCCGCATCGCCGACCTCTACGCCGGCCGCGCCAAAACCGACGCCCGGGACGCATTTTGTCATCGCCGACGCCGCCCGCTCCCTGCCGCACACCCTGCGCCCGGTCGACGTCGGCGACGAGGCCTTGGCGGAGCTGGAGGTGCTGGTCGGGTTCGACGACGACCTCGCCGGCGAAGCCACCCGCCTCAGCAACCGCATCCGCGGCCTGCTCACCGGCATCCACCCCACCCTCGAACACGCCATCGGCCCCAGGATCAGCCACCCCGCGGTGCTGGAAATCCTCTCCCGCTGCGGCGGCCCGGCCGGCATCGCCAAAGCCGGCCGCCGCAAGCTCACCGCGATCGCCAAGGTCCACGCACCCCGCCTCGGGGAGAAACTGGTCGAGACGATCATGGCCACGTTGGGCGAGCAGACCGGTCACCGTTCCGGGCACCGCCGCCGCGGACACGGTCTTGCCGCGGTTGGCCGACAGCTTGAAAACGGTTCTGCAGCAACGCAAACAAGTCGCCGAGCAGGGAGAGGGGATACTTGATGCGCACCCTCTTGCCGGCGGTCCTGACTTCGATGCCCGGCATCGGAGTCAGGACCGCCGCCCGCATCCTCCTCGAAGTCGGCGACGCCTCGAACTTCGCCAGCTCGGGGCACCTGGCCGCCTACGCCGGCATCGCCCCCGTGACCCGCAGCTCCGGCACCAGCATCAAGGGGGAGCATCCGGCTCGGACCGGTAACCGCCAGCTCAAACGCGCGTTCTTCCTCGCCGCGTTCGCTTCGTTGTCTGACCCGACCAGCCGCACCTACTACGACCGAAAGAGGGCCGAGGGCAAGAAGCACAACGCCGCCCTCATCTGCCTGGCCCGCCGCCGCTGCGACGTGCTCTACGCCATGCTCCGCAACGGCACCCACTACCGCCACCCCGAACCCGGTCCCGCCGCGGCTTGACAACCACATAGGGACACCCCCCCGGGCCGGACCGCGCACCCGGCCTCGTCGCCTGCCGGCTCGGTCCGGTCAGCCGGTGGTGGTGTCGGTGGTGGACAGTGCCGCG
This sequence comes from Amycolatopsis sp. cmx-4-37, assembly GCA_049998055.1. Taxonomy (GTDB): domain Bacteria; phylum Actinomycetota; class Actinomycetes; order Mycobacteriales; family Pseudonocardiaceae; genus Amycolatopsis. The sequence continues at coordinate 27,212 of JAEBEK010000035.1, forward strand.
GGCTCGTCCCAGCCCATCGCGTGGAGCTTGTCGACCCGGACGTGGATCAGGGCGCGCTCGGTGGGGTCCCCGCCGATCGCGGCGTAGGACAGGCCGAGGTAGCGCTGGGCCAGCTCCTCGATGTGGTCGCCCGCCTCCTCCGTGGTGATGGCGGTGACGGTGCCGTGGACGGCGACGTAGCGGCGCGGCTGGTCGGGGTCGGCGACGCCGACGCTCACCCGGGCGTCGCGCCGGACGTTGCGCAGCTTCCGCGACCACGACGGCACATTGATCAGGACGTTCTCGCCGTCGGTGTCCACCCAGGTCATGGTCGTGTGGGGGGAGCCGTCGGCGCTCAGGGTGGTCACGAAGGCGTGCACCGGACGGCGCAGCAGCGCGGCGACGTCCTTCGACAGCGACATGCGGTGTCTCCTCTGGTCGGTCGGAAGTGGCGGAAGGCGGCAGCCGGCGGGGGGTCAGCTCGACCGGACCATCCCGCCGTCCACGAAGAGCGTCTGCCCCGTGATGAAGGCGGCGTCGTCCGAGGCGAGGAACGCCACTGTCCCGGCCAGGTCGTCCGGGACGCTGGTCCGCTTGATCGACTGCATACTGGCCAGGGCGGCGAAGCCCTCCTCGGGGATGGCGGCGGTCCCGGGGGTGCGGACCGCGGACGGCGCGACGGCGTTGACCGTGACGCCGTGCTCGCCGTACTCGGTGGCCAGTGCGCGCGTCAGCCCGATGACCGCCATCTTCGAGGCCAGGTAATGCGCCTGCCCAGGGACCTGCAGGGCGATCGCGTTCGAGGCGATCGAGATGACGCGGCCCCAGCTGCCCGCGCGCATGGGCGGTAGGAAGCTCCGCGCCAGCGCGCGCGGCGCGTCGACGTTGACGGCGAAGACCCGTCGCCACTCGTCGTCGTCCACGTCCTCGAACGGCGTCTGGGGGTAGATGCCCGCGTTGTTCACCAGGATGTCGACGACGCCGAGGTCGCGCTCGATGTCCCCGCGCAGCGCGTCGATCCGCCCGTTGTCGGTGATGTCGGCGCGGTAGCCGCGGGCCCGACCCCCCGACGTCGCGATGTGCTGCACGGTGTCGTCGGGGTTCCCCATGTCGACGACCGCCACGGCGGCACCCTCGGCGGCCAGCCGTACCGCCAGCGCGGCTCCGATGCCGCGGGCGCTTCCGGTGACCAGTGCGACGTGACCGTTCAGGCGGCCTGCCATGGTTCGTCCTCCTCATCGCCCGCCACAGCCCACGCCCCGTCGCGCAGGTGCGTGCGAGAGTGGCTACCCCTATTATTAGTGCACACAGTAAAAAAGGTCAACGGGGAGAATCCTGGTCGAGAAGGGTAGCCGACTGCCGTTGATGGCCATGAATGCCCAGATAGAGCCTTGACGTAGTCGTCAAGGTGCATACACTTTCTCGTTGAGCGTCGGTGCTCGATCGTCGGCACCGCAGCGCTCGCCCGGTCAGGATCGACCCTGGAGGAGCGCCGTGGCTGAGCGGCAGGAGTGGGACGAGGAAGTCGATCTCGTGTGCGTCGGCTCCGGCGGGGCGGCGTTCGCGGGCGCCGTGACGGCGGCCCTCGGCGGCGCCCGGGTGCTCGTGCTGGAGAAGACGGAGATGCTGGGCGGGCTCACCTGCTACTCCGAGGGCGAGATCTGGGTTCCCGCCAACTTCGTCCAGGCGCGCGAGGGCGCCGACGACTCCGTCGAGGAAGCCCTCGAGTACCTCGACTTCCTGTCCGCGGGGCTGGGCGACGCGCAGCTGCGCCGGCACTTCCTCGCGAAGACCCGCGAGGCGATCGAGTACTTCGAGGAGCACGCCGACCTGGGCCTGAGCATCATGCCCACCCGCGTCGACTACTTCTTCCCGGACGGGCCCGGGTCCAAGGGGCGCGGGCGCTACCTCGAGGTCGAGCCGTTCGACGCGCGGCGGCTGGGGTCGTTCGAGGGGCTGCTGACGGTCTCCCCGTACAACGGGTCGCGCACCAGCCAGGGCGACATCGCGGCGGTCGGGGCCGGGCGCGACGGCACGACGCCGGAGAGCATGAGCGCGGAGCTCGCTGCGATCCACGCCCGGCGCGAGGCCAATCACGAGGTGTGCGGCGGCGCGGGTCTCGTCGCCCGGCTGATGGAGGTCGCGATCGAGCGCGGGGTGCAGATCCGCACCGGTGCCCGGGTCGAGCGCCTCCACGCCGTCGACGGCGCGGTCGTCGGTGTCGCGGTGTCCACCGCACAGGGCCCGCTCCACGTCGGGGCTCGCGCCGTCCTGCTCGCGACGGGGGGCTACGACTGGAACCACGACCTCGTCCAGCTCTACGAGCAGCGCGCCGACCTCTACACGCTGACCCCTCCGAACCAGTCCGGGGACCACATGGTGATGGGCGGGGAGGTCGGGGCGGCGGTCGCCCTGCGGCCGCCGTCGTTCACGCCACTGATCAACGGGTTCCGCATCACGAACTTCCCCGCCCCGGGCGAGGTGTTCGACATGCCGATCTTCACCGGCCGGCCCCACACCATCTTCGTCAACAAGGACGGGCGGCGCTTCGCCGACGAGTCGTTCTACCCCGCGCTGCACGCGGTGCAGGCGATGTTCGACGGCGTCACCATGACCTACCCGAACCTGCCGACCTGGTACGTGTTCGACCAGAACTACCGCGACAAGTTCGCCTTCCCCCCGTTCCCCGCAGGTGTGCCCCTGCCCGACGACGTGGCCTGCTCGGCGGGGACCCTCGAGGAGCTCGCCCAGATGATCGGCGTCAACGCCGGGAACTTCGTGGCGACGATCGAGCGGTTCAACCGGTTCAGCGAGCAGGGCCACGACGACGACTTCGGCCGAGGCACCCGCGCGTGGAGCCAGGTCGCCATCGGGGACGAGTCGGTGGGGGAGCGGTCGCTCCTGGGGGCCCTCGACAAGCCTCCCTTCTACGCGATCAAGCTCAACCAGCTGACGGCGGGCGTCGCGTCGGCCGGCCTGAAGATCGACGGGTCGGCGCGGGTGGTCGGCTCGCGGGGCGTCCCCATCCCCGGCCTGTACGCCGCGGGGAACGCGGCCGGCGTGGTCGACGTCATCGGCTACCAGAGCGGGACGTCGATCTCGCGGGGGCTCGCCCACGGATACCTCGCCGCCCGGGACGCGCTTGTGCAGGACCGCGCGGTGCCTCGTCCACACGTTGGGCGGGACCGACCGATGAACGGAGAACCACGTCCATGACCGTCACACCTCAGGACCCCACGACCTTCGTGATCGCACGCTCGGACGACACCGTGGTCGTCATTGAGCGCTTCTCGATCCCCGACGCGGATGACCTGAGCGCCGCGCTCGGGACGGCCGAGCGGCACATCGCCGAGCAGTGGCGCGGGCGTGGCGACTACGCCGGTTCGCTGCTGCTGCGCCACCGCAAGCAGACGTTCAACATCTTCTCCGGGCCGGGCAACGTCCCCGGCCTCGCGGTCTACAGCCGCTGGCGGCGCCCGGCCGACGGGTCCGCGCCCGCGACCGTCGCCGACGCCTGGTCGCTGCGGCCGTGCCTGCCCGGTGTGACGGTGATCGACTCCCGCACCTTCACGGTGGACTTCACGGAGTCGCTCACGGAGGGCAGCGCGGGCACCCCGGTGTCGTTGGCGGCCGCGCCGATCGCACACATGGGCATCTTCACCCGGATCCGGGCGATGGAGCCCCTGCTGGTCGAGGCCCGTGCCCACTCGAAGGAGTCCTTCCGCGCGGGCGGGGTCATCGGGGTGAACTTCCACCCCAGCGTCGACGGTGAGGAGGCGATCAACTTCGGGCAGTGGACCACCGTCGAGCACCTGGAGAAGTTGGCGGACCAGCCGGGGTTCGGGGCGTCGAACTTCTACTGGGAGGGGCTGTCCGACGGCCACGAGGGGATGTTCTTCGATGTCGTCGCCGTCGATCCCGGCCCGGGCGCGAGCGGCTGAGACTGACCACGTCCGGTCGTCCGGTTCGGCCGACCCGACGGTCGGTCTACGGCTACACGCTCGACGGCGAGATGACTTTCGAACTCGGGGGACCCCGATGCTCGTCCACCCGGCGACACGTTCTGGGAGCCCGGTTCCCCGCGCCGTTGACGGTGCAAAGCCGAATCGGGATGCACGTGGCGGTCGCTGAGGTCACGCCGCTCGGCGGGTGCCGAGGTGGTCTGGCGGGTGGCCTACGAGGTCGAGGGCAAGCCGAAGCCGTGCTGCGTCGCTGATCTCGTGTTCCGCTACTACAGCTGAGGAGAGCCGCATGACCACCGCAACGAGTTCGGCGACACCGACCGGCAACCCGGCCGTCGGGAAGGCCGTCGACGCCGGCGGCATCCGCACCAACTACCTGGAGGCCGGCTCCGGCGGGGAGACGATCGTCTTCGTGCACGGCTCGGGGCCCGGCGTCACGGCGTACGCCAACTGGCGCGGCGTGCTCCCGGTGCTCGGCGAGCACTTCCGCTGCGTCGCGCCCGACATGGTCGGCTTCGGCTACTCCGAGCGGCCGGAGAACGCCGACTACCGCCTCGACACCTGGGCCGACCAGACGCTGGGCGTGATGGACACCCTCGGGATCGAGAAGGCCCACCTGGTGGGCAACAGCTTCGGCGGCGCCATCGCGCTGCGGCTGGCCACGAAGAACCCCGACCGGGTGGACAAGCTGGTGCTCATGGGCAGCATGGGCGTCCCTTTCGAGATCACCGCGGGCCTCGACAACGTCTGGGGCTTCGAGGGCACGTTGGAGCACATGAGGACGGTCATGGGCTACTTCGCCTACGACGAGTCGCTGACCGGCGGCGACCTCGCGCAGACGCGTTTCGAGGGTGCGACGCAGCCCGGGTTCCAGGAGTCATTCTCCTCGATGTTCCCCGCGCCGCGCCAGCGCTGGGTCGAGGCCATGACGGTGTCGCACGACGAGATTCGCGCGCTCCCACACCGCACGCTGATCGTGCACGGCCGCGAGGACCGGGTGATCCCGCTGACCACGTCACTGCAGCTGCTGCAGCTGCTGGACAACGCCGACCTGTCGGTGTTTTCCCACTGCGGGCACTGGTCGATGATCGAGCGCCGCGACGACTTCAACCGGCAGGTCCGCGACTTCCTCCTCGGCGGCTGACCGATGGCGACCACAGAAGCCGCCGCCGGCACGCTCGCGGGCCGCGACCCCGTGCTGCTGCGCCGGATCCACGAGGTCATGGTGCTGACCCGCGCGGTGGAGGACCGCATGGTCGCCATGTACCGCGGAGGTGACCTGCTGGGCTCCCTCTACACCGGCCACTGGCACGAGGCGATCTCGGCGGGGGCGGCGTCGGCGCTGCGGCCCGACGACTACCTCGCCCCCATCCACCGCGACCTCGGCGCACACCTGTGGCGCGGCATGGAGGCGTGGCAGGTCATGGCCAGCTTCATGGGCAAGGCCACCTCACCCACCGGAGTGAAGCGCCCCGGCGTGTCGGGAGGCTTACGCAGTTGAGTGGCCGACCTCGGCGAGGGCGGTGTGTTGACGGTAGTGGGCGGCCTCGAGCTCGGCTGGTGGGATGTCGCCACAGGCCTCGAACAGCCGGCGGTGGTTGAACCAGTCCACGTATTCAAGAGTGGCGATCTCGAAGCTCCACGAGATGGAAGTCGGCGAGCCGCTCGGGCGCGGACCCTCGGCTGGGTGCAGCAGCGTGAAGCAGCGGCGGGCCGACAGCAACGCTCACAGCTCCTCGTTCACCGGGTCGCTGAGCTCGCGGCCGCCGCCGTACGTGCCGAGGACGGCACCGGCGAGCGCCAGCTCGTCGAGGCAACGAGCCAGCTCCGCCGCCGCGCCGGGCAGCCCGACGGGCGCCGTCGCGAGCAGCACCCCTCCGGACCCGGCGACATGCGCGATGAGTGCGTCGTTGCTGCGGCGGGTCACGTCAAGCACGAGGGCGTCGTCGCGCGACAAGGAGCCGAACACGAACGGTGGTGCCGACACGAGCTGCCGCGTCACGCCCGAGGCGGCCATCGCCTCCTGCCGGCGCCGAGGTCGTACTGCTCGCGGGGGCAGCGGGATCGGCGCGCCCGGCGCGAGTCCCGACAGCTGCGGCGCGAGCGTCAGCACGCGCCGCGGCAGACCGGAGAGGTCGGCGAGCCCGTCGCGCTCCAGATCCTCCAGCAACGGCAGGGGGGCGTGGGCGTGCAGGTCGACAACGGGCGCGGTCGCCGCCGGCCCGACTCGCGCAGCCGGGCGAGGCTCTCCCCGCCGACGAACCAGTGCTCCAGCAGGAGCAGGACGGCCAGCTCGCGCCCGCTGACTCCGACCGGTGCCAGGTGTTCGGCGTGCAGGGCCTTCAGGGCGATGAGGGCGTGCTTGAGCAGATAGGTCAGCCGTGCATTCAGCTGCGGCCCCAGGTCCCTTTCGGTCGTCATCCCGACATGATACTGCTAGACTGATAGTCAGTACCACTGACGATCAGCGAAGGAGAACATCATGTCAGCACTGCAGGACCCCTTGGGCACCCCGTTCTCTGCCTCTTCCACCGCCTCCGACGTCCTCGACGGCCTGGACCTGACCGGGCAGGAGGTGATCGTCACCGGCGGTCATAGCCGGCTCGGGCGCGAGGTCAGCCGGGCCCTCGCCGCCGCCGGCGCCGCGGTGACCGTAGCGGCGCGCGACCCGCAGCGGGCGGCCGCGGCGGTGGCCGGAATCGCGGGGTTGCGTGTCGAGCAGCTCGACCTCACCGACCCCGGGTCCGTCGAGGCCTTCGCGCAGCGCTGGCTTGATTCTGGCCGCCCATTGCACGTCCTGATCAACAACGCTGGAGTGCTGCCGCCGCCCCCCGAGCTACTGCTCGACGCGCGGGGGCACGAGCTGGCGTTCGCCACCTCGCACCTCGGCCACTTCCAGCTCACCCGTGCGCTCCTGCCGGCCCTGCGCGCGGCGCAGGGCGCGCGTGTGGTGAATGTGACTTCGGGTGCCGCTCGGGTCGGCGAGATCCGCTGGGACGACCTGGACTTCGCCACGGGCTACGACCCCCTCGCGTCCTACGGCCAGTCCAAGCGCGCCAATGTCTTATTCACCGTCGAGCTCGACGGTCGGTACGCCGATCAGGGCGTCCGGGCCCTCGCCGCCCACCCCGGAGTCATCGTCGGCCCCGGCCCCTTTCCCCCGGAGACGTTGGCCCTCTACCGAGCGCAAGGGCTGGTCGCCGAAGCCGGCGCCGCCATCATCGACCCCAACGCTGGCAAGAAGACCATTGAGCAAGGAGCAGCGACCATCGTCTTCGGCGCCGCCAGCCCGCTACTGGACGGTCTCGGCGGTGTCTATCTCAAGGACAGCGACATCGCCGTGCTCGACGACACCCCCCGGACCGTGACCCTCGACGACATCCCATCGGACGCGAACTCCGCGATGCTCGACCCCCACGACGCACGCCGGCTCTGGGAGCTGAGTGAGCGGCTGCTTGGCTGAGAGCCCGCAGTGACGAGATCATCGGCGAAGACCGACCGACACGGTCGCCGGCCAGGCCGTCACCAGGCACGAGCCAGGCGGACCCACTACGCCCGCCGCCTCGCCCTCGAATCCAACCAGTCACGAAAAGCGGCTCGAGGTGTTCGAGCGGTCCTGGGTCAGGCGCGTCAGCAGGGTGCGCAGCTGCGCGGACTCGGCGTCGTCTAGTTCCGCGAGGAGCTGCCGTTCGGCCTCGTCGCTGGCGCGGACCGCTCGGACCAGCGCCGTCCGCCCGCCGGCGGTCAGCTCGACGACGTTGCGTCGTCGGTCCCCGGCGTCCGCGTGGCGCGCCACGAGCCCCTTGGCCTCCAGCCCGTCGAGCAGCGCGACCATCGTGGTCCGGTCGACTCCGAGGCGTGCGGCTACCTGCTGCTGCGACTCGGGATTATGGCCGTCCAGCAGGAGCAGGACGGCCAGCTCGCGCCCGCTGACTCCGACCGGTGCCAGGTGTTCGGCGTGCAGGGCCTCCAGGGCGATGAGGGCGTGCTTGAGCAGATAGGTCAGCCGTGCATTCAGCTGCGGCCCCAGGTCCCTTTCGGTCGTCATCCCGACAGGATACTGCTAGACTGATGGTCAGTACCACTGACGATCAGCGAAGGAGAACATCATGACGACTCTGTTACTCACCGGTGCCACCGGTCTTGTGGGTTCACGGCTGCTGCCACGCCTCGCGCAGGACGGCTTCGAGTGCCGCGCGCTCGTCCGCGGCGACGCCGCCCTGCCGCCGGGGACCACCGGCGTCCGCGGTGACCTGGCCGACCCGAACACGCTGCGTACGGCGGTGCAAGGCGTCGACGCGGTGGTCCACCTGGCGGCACAGTTCCGCACACAGGACGAGGCCGCGATCTGGCGAGCGAACCGCGACGGCACCCGCAACCTGATCGCCGCCGTCAAGGAGCACGCGCCGAACGCCCGGCTCATCATGAGCAGCACCGGGAACGTCTACAACGCCGACGCCACCCGCCCGGCGCTGGAGACCGACGAATGCTCGCCGAAAACCGCCTACGGGGCGAGCAAGGTGGCAGCCGAGCAGCTGCTCCGCGACAGCGGCCTGACCTGGGCGGTCCTGCGGCTACCGTTCGTCTACGGGGATGGCGACGGTCACCTCGCGTCCATCCACACACTCGCCCCGCAATTCGGCCTGCACCCGGCGCAGGCCTACGCCGTGGCGCACCACCGCGACATCGCAGTCGCCGCGCGCCTCGCGCTGACCGGGGTGATGGACGGCCGGATCGTCAACGTCACCGACGGCGCCCCGGTCACCATCTTCGAGATGGCCCGCCTCGCCGGGCAACCGATCGAAGGGTCCGCCGAGCCGCTGGCCAACCCGTGGTTCGGGCACCTGGACGGCACCCTCATCCGTGAGCTCGGCTTCTCCCCGAGCGTGCCGACCATCTACGCCGCCGCCCGCGACGGCATCCTCTAGGCGCAATGCCGGGTAGCTAAAGGGCTTGCCGGAAACGAGCCGTAGGTATGTTGATTTCGATGCGTTGATCTCTCATGCGGTCAGCAATGAGGTGCGGCTAGTACTTGCCGCGAAGTTCGAAGCGATCTTGCCGCATCCGGATGAGCGGCAGCATCGCCTGTGGCTGGGTGCCTAGGCCCAGGCTTCGGCCGAGGAAAGGCAGTAGCGCGGCCGCCGGAATTCGCCAGGCGACTGTCGCGGCCGGTGTCGATGAGGTGGAAGCAGGGCATCGCCGCTGGGCCGCATTCGCAGGCCCGGCGGCCGCCGGAAACGGGCCTTCGAAAGGAATCCAGACCTTCTGTCGCGTTGATGGCGTTGGTAGAGCCAGACGAGCGGGGTGATCCGAAGTCGCCGTTGTGGTGGACGACCAAATCGTCCCGTAGCATCGCCGACGCGCCGGCCCGGCAGGGTCGCCGGGTCAGCGCGGACACTGTCGGCAACCTGGCGCGGTCGCAGAAACCAAGCCTTTCTGCCAACGCGAAGGGGCAGTGCAGACCGGCCTGCAGAGCGCCGTCCGCCACTTCCCACCCGGCACCTCGAAATAGAACAAGATCAAGCACCGGCTGTACTTACTGGATGACGTCTCCCGGATCGAGCATCCTCACCTCTGAAGGAGTTTCCATGCCGAAATGGACCGCGGACCAACTGCCGAGCATGACCGGCAAAACGGTGCTGATCACCGGCGCGGGTGGAGGAATCGGACTGGTGACCACCCGGGAACTCGCCCGGGTCGGCGCCCACGTGGTGCTGGCCGTGCGCAACGTCGACAAGGCACGCCAGGCAACCACCGATATGCGAGGTGACTTCGAATTCCAGCACCTCGATGTCGCCGATCTGGACTCGGTACGCGCGTTCGCGCAGACGTATACCGGCGACATCGACATTCTGATCAACAACGCCGGGGTGATGGACATCCCGGCGGCGCGGACCGCGCAGGGCCTGGACGTGCAGACCGCGACGAACTATTTCGGGCCGTTCCTGCTCACCAACCTGCTGCTGTCCCGGTTGACCGACCGCGTGGTGACGGTGTCCAGCCAGATGCACCGGTTCAGCAAATTGGACCTCGATGACCTCGACTGGCGCGCCCGCAAATATGACGGGTTGGCTGTCTATGAGTCGTCCAAGCTTGCGGTCGTGCTGTTCTCGCTGGAACTGCAGCGCCGCCTGACCGCCGCGGGCAGCCACATCCGTTCAGTCATCGCCCACCCCGGCGTCGCCCGGACCGGACTGGTCACCCACTCGAAGCTACGATTTGTCAACCGGCTCCCATTCCTGGTCCAGGACGTCGAGCACGGAGCGCTACCGTTGCTGTACGCCGCCACACAGGACGTCCCCGGCAACGCATACGTCGGCCCCGACGGCTTGTTCAGCTTCACGGGATACCCCCTTATCCGCAGGCCCAGCCGGGCCGGCCTGAACCCGACCGTCGCTAAAAGCCTGTGGCTGGCAACCGCCGCTCTCACCGGAGCCGGCGCGTCAATCGGGCAGTGACAGTCCCACTCAGCCCCGGCTGCTACCTGGGCGGCGAAGCCCGCCCCCGTGCGGGTGCCGGCCGCGGTGACGTGCAGGGTGCTGGGCATCTCCCGGCAGGCCTACTACCAGTGGTGCGTCGCCCCGGTCTCACAGCGGACTACGACGACGCGCACCTGATCAACGCCGCGCTCGAGATCCACGCCGACGATCCGGCCGACGGATACCGGTTCATCGCCGACGAACTCGCCCGGCGCGGCTTCATCGCCTCAGAGAACCGGGTGTGGCGGCTCTGTCGATGCAGCAGATCTTCTCGCTGCACGCCAAGAAGAAAGGCCGTTCCCGCACCGCGGGCCCGCCGGTGCACGACGAACCGGTCCGCCGCGACTTCACCTTGGATTCCAGTGGTCGTCGCAACAGTCGGAACTGTCAGGCGTTCAGTAAAGCATCGAGGCGTTCGGCGGGGGTGTCCCAGTCGAGGGATTTTCTGGGGCGTCCGTTGAGTTCGTCGGCGACGGCTTGCAGGGCCGCCGCGTCGTGGGCGCCCAGTTCCGATCGGCGAGCTACCGGCGCTTGCTGCGCAATCACGGGCTGACCGGGTCGATGGGTCGGGTCGGAGCGTGCGGTGACAACGCCGCCATGGAGTCGTTCCTTCCTTACTGCAAAAGAAGGTCCTCGACACCCGGCGATGGCGCACCCGGGCGAGGAGTTGAGATTGGCGATCGCGTAAGCCTCGGATAGGTTCGACCACGACGCGGCGGTACTCCAGCCGGAGGAGCATCAATCCGCGCGTCGCTCCCCGGAGGTCGGAACCGGATGACCGTTCCGACCTCCGAGGAGCGGTTTCCCGAATGGGGTGCCCAGTCGGTCGATCAGTGCAACTTGTAGGCGTTGATCAGCGTTTCCTCGACGGAGTTGCCGACCGCGTCGGTCGCTTTGGCCCGCAACGACACCGAGGTAGCGTCATCGGGGTGTCGGACGACTGCCAGCACGTTCGCCACGACGGTCTGCGGCGTCCACGTCACGCCGCGGTCGAACGACGCGTCCACCGTCAACGTCCGTGGCACGGTGCCGGTGTTCGTCGCCTGCTGCTGGAGCGTGACGGGCACGATGAGCGAGCCACCTGCCTGTACCGAGTTATCGGCGTCCAACGCGGGTGTGAAGCGGATGACCGACATCGGCAGCCGCGTCCAAGTAGGACCGGCGTGTTGGGAGTGGAACGTGCACGTGAGCCGGACCGTGGTGGTCACGTCGGCGGCGCGGCTGCGGACACCTTCAGTGAACAGTGTGTAGGTGCCTGGATCTGACGGGACCTTGAACTCATCGCCGCCGTAGGTGCTCTCGCCGACCTTCACGCCGTCCTTGTAAAGGACGATGCTTCGCTTGTCCTCTGCCGACACACCCATGTTGCCGGCCGCGTCGCCCCACAGTGGGATGTTGACCCGGATCTTGTCGCCGGCCCTGGTCAGGTAGTCGGTGTCGTGTTTCGATTCCGGCAACGCTGGCCCGAAGACGCCGCGGTTGAAGGGTGCCTCGATGGTCGTGCCCGCCTGCACAGTCCGAGGCCGCGAGATGAGTCGCTCCTCGAGCGTCGTCTGGTCCGGGCTAATCTGCCACGCCTCGAGCACCCATCGCGCGTCGGGGGAGTAGTACCCGTACCGTTCGCCTGGCAGGGAGACGGGCATGGCTCGGGACCACCACCCCGACAGTGACGGGCCGAATTTCGGATGCGGGAACGACCACGCCAGCCCCGACCTGTCAGGAAGCGGGACCCCGTACGTGGTGTGCACGCGGCCGAGGTCCTCCTTCCTGTCCGCGCGGGTGAACCCGGTGGGGAAGGAACCGTTGGCATAATAACCGAGGCCATAGAAGTCCCCGCTGCCGCCGACCCACTGCGTGTTGTACTGCGTCACGAACTCATTCGGCGGCAGCTCCGGGCCGAGGCCGGCGGTCCACAGGTCGCCCAAGTCGCCGCCGAAGCGCACCCAGGCGAAGCCGCCGCCGCCGTTGATGCCTCCGTACCTTGCGTACCTGACGTCAGCGACGCCCAAGGAGGCGTTATCCGGTGGGGTGATCTTCGTCTGCCGCGCCGCGCGAAAGTCCAAGTCCACGCCCAAGTCCCGGATCAGGTCCAGCGACGGGTACACCAGCCATGCGACGTGCTCGGCGGTGAGCACGCTGTCCAGGAAATAACGTCCCTTGGGCAACCGAATCGACACGCGTCCGTCCGGGCTGAAGAGGGGGTAGCTGACGCCGGTGTCGATGTTGTACGCGACGGTGCCGTAATTGGCTGTGGCCAGCTGGCCGTCGAGGCCGATGTGGCTGATGGTCAAGGTGTGGCTCTCCGCCTCGCGGGTGACCGCAACCGGGGTGAGTACCTGGGTGCTGCGCGAGGTCGCGGTCAGCACTCCGTTGAACACGCCGTCGAGCGAGCCCAGCCGCGTGTCGCCGACGACGTTCACCGACGCCGTGCCGCCGGCCGCGATCGTCACCTTCGACGCCGAGGCGGTCAGCATGTCGGCGGGCGCCGGCTTCCCGTCGGGACCGGTCGCGGTCACCGCGAGGTCCAGGGTCAGGTCTGTGGTGCTCGCGTTGTGGTACGTCACGGTCTTGCTCACCGGCTGGTCGTCGTCGTGCGGCCAGAGCTGGGTGCCGAGACTGACGTTCGTCGGCTCGGTCGTCACCACTTGGCTGATCGCGCGGGCAACGTCCACGCGGCCGGAACCCTGGGCGAATACGTTCAGCTTGTCGTTCGGTTTGGCCGACGCGGTCAGCGCAGCCTTGAGCTGCTGCCCGGTCCACGTCGGGTGCTCCTGCGCCAGGAGCGCGGCCGATCCGGCCACGTGCGGGGTCGCCATCGACGTGCCGCTCAGCGCGACGTACCCTTCGTCGGCGGGGGTACCGATCTGGCCTTCGGCGGCCTTCGCGGCCACGATGCCCACGCCGGGCGCGGTGATGTCCGGCTTGATCGCGCCGTCGCCGACTCGCGGGCCACGGCTGGAGAACGACGCCAGGTTGTCCTCGCGGTCCACGGCCCCGACTGTCAACGCGGCATCCGCGCTGCCCGGCGACAGGACGGTGCCGTCGCCGCCGTTGTTGCCCGCAGCGATCACGAACAGCGTGCCCGTCTTGGACAGTTCGTTCACGGCCTCCTCCAGCGGATCGACCCCTTCGTCGTCCACTCCGCCCAGGCTCAGGTTCACCACCTTGGCGCCCTGCTCGACCGCCCACTGCATGCCGGCGATGATCCACGAGTCCGCGGCTCTGCCATCGTCGTCGAACACCTTGCCGTCGAGAATCTGCGCATCGTAGGCAACGCCCTTGAACTTGCTGCCCGACTTCGCTCCCGTGCCGGCGACGATCGACGCGACATGCGTACCGTGGCCGACCCGGTCCACGTTGTCCGCTGCGCCACCGAAGTTCCGCTCGGCGACCTGCCTACCCGCCAGGTCCGGATGGGTCTCGTCAACACCGGTGTCCAGGACGGCGACCTTCACCCCCGCACCGGTGTAACCGGCCTTCCACGCCTCCGGCCCGCCGATCTGCGGAACGCTGCGGTCCAGCGAGGTGTGCTTTACGGAGTCCAGCCAGACCTTCCGCACGGTGGTGCTCTGCACCGACTGCCAGGCCGATCCGTCACGGTCCGCGCTGACCGCGGACGAGTTGATGCTCGCCAGGCTTTGCGTCTGCTTGGCACCGGCCAATTGCGGGCGAGCCACACCAGGTGCGTAGGTCACGATGAGCGGGAGCGTCGCCCGCTTGCTGTCGCCGTAGCCGGAGTCCAGGAGCGTCGTCACGTCGAACAGGCGCTCATCGACTTTTCCTTGCCGGACGAGTGGAACCGCGTCCTTGGGGACCACGAACAGGTGATTGTGCCGCTGGTACGTGGAGAACGCGATCTCGCTCCGGCCCTTGCCGGGCACGATGGTTTTGACGTCCCGCTGCGCATCCAGGACAACGACCCGATCACCGGTGATCAATGTGACCGATTGGCCGACCAGCGGTCCGGCCGGCGCGGCGTTGGCCATCGGCGGCGTACCGATTACGGTCCCGAACGTGAGGGAGGCGACGGCCACCCAACTGCCTGTTCTCATTCTGGCTGAATGCACTTGAAGTGCCTCCCGGAATAGTGTTCCGCACACACCTCGACACCGACGGTCCGTAGTCGATGAACCACGCGACGTGGTCTAGACAAGTTAGCGTTGACTAATCAGAGGTGACAAGCCTTCCCGAAGAAGCTGTCTGACCGACATTGTCGGTTGACCTGTTCGGCCGACCATGGTGGCCCATTGGGATCAGTACCTCTGGTTCGGTAGGTTGATAAGCTGGTCGGTGGAAGCTGCTGAACTGGTCGCTCAGCGCCTCATCAAGAAACGTTGACGTTGTCATCGTGTCGCGTGGACATCCGGGCCGGTGCGCGTGGGGCTGGCCGTGGAGGTGAGGCTGGTGGCGCGTCTGCCGGAGGTGTTCGCGCGGTCGTTGGAGCCGGAGGAGGCGCAGCGGCTGGTGAAGATCACGAGGTCGGCGAAGGACCGGGTGCGGCTGCGGCGTCCGGGATCGTGCTGGCCTCGGTGCTGGGCGGGTCCGCGGGTGAGATCGCGGCGACGTTCGCCGCGACCGAGGGGTACGTGCGGGAGGTGATCCACGCGTTCAACGACGCCGGGTTCGCGGCGTTGTCCCCAATGGAGGGGCGGCGGACTGGACCGCTCCGGCGATATTGGAGGCCGTTGAGTTGGTTCTAGACCGCTGAGCCGGCGTCAGCGACCCATGTAGTCAGGGAGACTGCGACCTTCTCGACAAGTTTGTGTAGCTGCGTTCGAGGTCGACCGGCAGTTTGAACGCGCCGCTTGTTTCGAGGTCCACGAATCCGTGCAGCGAAGCGCGGGTACTCCCGCGCTATCTGCCGGATCGCGTCTTCCCCGGAGCGTCCGACAGCCACTTGGGAGAGCGTCGCGGCGAGGGTTCTTCTTTGCTCGGATCGTGACGCCACGTTGGAGGTCGGCCATACCGTTGACGTGCTTGTACAGTGACCGTGGTCGTACGCCGAGCCTCAGCTCTGGTTTGCGGTCGTCGAGCATCTGAGCCGCACGCTGATGACGCCGAAGACGCGAGCGGCCCCCGATGCGCTGCTCAGCCCTGGCTCTCCGTGAGAGGCTCACCTTCACCAGGGGACGGTGCCGTGGCGGTCGAGGAAGCGGCCGCTTCGTGCTGCAGGGTCCAGCACAGCCGCGATGATCGCGTCAGTGCCCTCTTCGATCGATTGATGTCCACTGTAGCCGTTGAACTCAGTCGCGGTGTAACCCGGATTGACTGCAGTTACAAGTACGTCCGGAAGCGCCTTTGCATACTGCACGGCGAGCATGTTCAGCGCCGCCTTCGACGTTGGGTAGGGCAGGACTGTCAGGGTTCGGTAGAGCTCGTTAGTAGTCATCAGCTCGAAGGAACCCAGGTCGGACGAGACCATGACCAGGCGCGGATGATGCCCTCGCGTGAGCAGCGGCAGAAACGCCTGCGTGACCCGCACTGCTCCGAATACGTTGGTCTCGAAGACGTGTCGGAGGTCGTCTGGTCCGACCTCGGTGGCCGGAGCGGGAGTGCCGTTGACACCGGCGTTGTTGACCAGCACGTCGATCGCACCGACGGAGCCCTCCACTTCCCGCACGGCCGCCGCCACGGAGGCATCGTCCGTGACGTCGAGCGCGATGACGCGGATGCCCAGCCCGGGTGCCTCGGTGTGCAGCCGCTCGGCGAGTGCAGCGGGCTCTCGTGCCCCGGCGAGAACAGTCACTCCCTGCGCGGCGAGGCGGCGCGCGGCGGTGGCGCCCAGTCCGCGAGAGGCTCCAGTGATCAGTGCAACAGTCATGCATCCAGTATGCGCGCCGAGCGCAGGGCCGATCAAAGACTGTCTAGCCACGAACGGGCAGTACCAGGCTGGGTGCGCGCGAGCGCGACCTGACACGGCGTGCCCGACGTCCCACACCCCCACAGAGAGGTCACCATGTCCATCACCACCACCAACACGGTCCCTGTGCCACGGCCCGAGCGTGTACCTGGGCGCTCGTGACCCCGAGCGTTGTCGCGCTGCCGCCGAGATTGTCGCTGCAAACTTCGTCCAGCTCGACGTCACCTCCGACGACTCGGTCCGACGTGCCGCCAAGATCGTCTAGCAGGAGGAGGGGCGCCTCGCGTCCTGGCCGAACGAGGCCGCGACGACCGTCGAGAACGAGCGCGCCGCGCCGACGTCGAGGAACTCGGCCGCGGCCCGGTCGTCGCCGGTGACCGTCGCCACCCCGGCACGGCCGCGCCGATCCGCCGGGCGAGGTTCGCCGCGTCGGTGCCGGGTTCGGCCAGCGCTACGGCGTCGACCATGTCGGCCGGCCGGCGGCGGCGCGGGCCTGCTCGTCGGTGAAGAACACCGACGGCTGACCGGCCGCGATGGTGCCGACCACCCGGTACGACGAGGCGAGCCCGCCGACCGTCACGTCGACCACGTCGCCGACGCGCCCCGCGTCGAGCATCACTTCGCCGGGTCGCCCCGGAACCCGGCCGCCGGTGAACGTGCCAGCACCGAGCCGCGTCGACGACCACCCGTGGACGACGAGCGGGACGAGCCGACCGGCCTCCGCAGGCCGGCCCGCACGCTTACGTCGGGCACCCTGGCGGCGACTTCGGGCACCCGGGCGACGGGCGGCGGAACGCGCTCAGCGAACCGCTGCTCGGGTTCGTCCCCCCGTGGACCGTGTCTGCTCCGCGGTGATGACCACCGCGGCGGCCGCGTAGCGCTGCGGCGGGACTCCGGACCGCAGCCCCGATTCGAGCAGGACGCCACTCGCAGTGATCAGCGCGGAACCGGCGAACACCGCGACGAACGCGGCGGCGAGCTCCGTCCGGCGCGCGCGGATCGTCTTCCAGGCCAAGGCGAACATGCTCATCACCACTCCCCAAGATGGGTCGTGCGCTAGGCGATCCGCTCCGGGGTCGTGGCGGTCAGCTCGCCGACGATCAGGCCGTCGGCGAGGGACACCACCGTGTCGGCGAACGAGGCCGCGACCGGGTCGTGCGTGACATCAGCACCGTCTGGCCCCACCGGTCTGCGGCGGACGAAGCCGAGGCCGGGCTCAGGTCGAGCCTGGTCGAAGGAGCCCTGTGATAGGGGTCTTCACCGCTGCCCTGCGGCCGGCTGAGGAGTCCGCGCGCAGTGCCTTGAGCGACCAGGACGCCGTGTCCCAGCTGATCACCAGGGCGGCCGACACTGCGAGTGATGGTGGGTGAAAGGCCGGGGACATCGCGGCGTCGATCGTCTCGGCCCACCAACAGGGCAATCGCTGCTGAGCTGACAATTTTGTCTCGAACGGCCGACGGTCACATCGAGCGGCCCCTTCGTGAGCTCGACCGGCGTGATGCCGGCTGCGCGACTACGGTGCTGTATCGCTCAGAAGAACCCTTCGCGACCGCCGCCTGGTGCGACCCGATGCCCGAGGTCGGCGCTGATCCGCGCGGCCGTGCGCACCACCAGGGGCACCACCTCTCGGCGCAGCTTCTCGACGTCCGACCGGCCACTCGACGTCGACGACGCCAACGCCGCCACCACCGCTCCGCTCGCGTCGCGCACCGGTGCCGACACCGAGAGCAGGCCTTCCTCGAGCTCCTCGGCGACTAAGGACCAGCCCTGATCCTGCACGGTTCGCAACGCCTGGCGAAAACCCTCCCGGTCGGTGACCGTCCGAGCCGTGAACCTCGGCAACCCGGCCGCCACCACCTCGTCGACCAAGGCCGGTCGGGCCCAGGCCAGCAGCACCCGGCCCATCGACGTCGCGTGCGCCGGCACGCGCGTGCCGATCGAGACGTTGATGCTCATGATCCGCCGCACCGGTACGCGGGCGACGTAGACGACCTCGGCACCGTCCAAAGCGGCCAGTGACGCCGATTCGCCGGTCTGCTCAGCGAGGCTCAGCAGTCGTGGCTGGGCGGTTTCGATCATCCCGTGCGACGCCGAGTAGTGCTGGCCGATGCTCAGCACGCGCGGGGTCAGCGACCAGCGGGGGCCGTCGCCGCGGACGTAACCGAGCCGTTGCAGCGTCAGGAGAATCCGCCGGACGGCCGGGCGGGACAAGCCGGTCGCGGCCGCTAGTTCGGCGAGCGTCGGGTTCGCGCGCTGGGCGTCGAACGCCATCAGCACGGCGAAGCCCCGCTCGATGCTCTGGATGAAGTCGCGGTCGGTCTCCATCCGGCCATCCTCCCGTACCCCGCCGGAGAGCCTCGTCTTGACAACGCGGACCCGCTGGGGGACTCTCCTCAACATGTCCGCATAGCGTTCATGTTGTACGCACAGCGTACGGGAGGTGGGAGCGATGTCGCTCGACCAACGCCAAGTCCGCGACGCCTTCGGCCGGTTCGCCACCGGCGTCACGGTCGTGACCTGCCGCAATCACCAGGGCGAGCCCCACGGCGCGACGGTGAACGCCTTCACCGCCGTCTCCCTGGAGCCGGCCCTGTGCCAGGTGACGCTGACCCGGCGCTCGAAGGCCTGCGGCTACCTTGACGGCGCGCCGTTCGCCGTGAACGTGCTCGCCGCGGACCAGCTCGACACGGCCTGGCACTTCGCCGGCCGTTCTCAGGAACGGGCGCCGGAGTGGGCCGAAGGGGCCTTCGCCCCGGTGCTGACGGGCACTGCGGCCACGATCTCGTGCCGGCCGTGGCGGACCTACGACGGCGGTGACCACCTCATCGTCGTCGGCGAGGTCGAACACCTCGAAATCAGCGACGCCGACCCGTTGCTGTTCTTCGCCGGCGGGTTCCGCGAACTCGGCCCGCGCGGCCACGCCCACTGGTCGGCCTCGGTCGACTGCCCCGACCTCGGCTGGTTCGGCTCGGCCGCCGAGTTCACCCCCCTCACCGCAGCCTCCTAGAAACCGACGAAGGGCTCACCGATGAGCATCCAAGAGCAGGACGCGCCCGCGAAGGTGCGTACCACCCGGCCGATGACCGGCGACGAGTACGTCGAGTCCATTCGCGACGGCCGGGAGGTGTTCATCTACGGCGACAAGGTCGACGACGTCACCACGCACCCCGCGTTCCGCAATTCGGTCCGGATGACCGCCCGGCTCTACGACGCCCTGCACGACCCGGATCAGCAGTCCGTGCTCACCGTGCCAACCGACACCGGCAGCAACGGCTTCACCCATCCGTTCTTCCGGACGCCGAAGTCCAAAGAGGACCTGTTCGCCGACCGCGACGCGATCGTCGCATGGGCGCGGATGACCTACGGCTGGATGGGCCGTAGCCCGGACTACAAGGCCGCCTTCCTCGGCACGCTCGGCGCGAACTCGGACTTCTACGAGCCGTTCGCTGACAACGCCCGGCGCTGGTACGCCGAGTCGCAGGAGAAAGTCCTCTACTGGAACCACGCGATCATCAACCCGCCGGTGGACCGCGACCGCAACCCCGACGACGTCAAGGACCTGTTTATCCACGTCGAGGAGGAGCGCGACGACGGCCTGGTCGTCTCCGGCGCCAAGGTCGTCGCGACCGGCTCGGCGATCACGAACTACAACTTCATCGCCCACTATGGCCTGCCCATCAAGAAGCGGGAGTTCGCGCTGGTCTGCACAGTGCCGATGGGCGCGCCCGGGATGAAGCTGATCTGCCGCAACTCGTACTCGAACGTCGCGGACAAGACTTCGAGCCCGTTCGACTACCCGCTCTCGAGCCGGTTCGACGAGAACGACACGATCTTCATCCTCGACAAGGTGAAGATCCCGTGGGAGGACGTCTTCATCTACGGTGACGCCGAGAAGGCGAGCACGTTCTTCCCGGGTTCGGGCTTTCTGCACCGCTTCACCTTCCACGGCGTCGCGCGGCTGGCTGTCAAGCTCGACTTCATCGCCGGGCTGCTGATGAAGGGGGTGGAAGTCACCGGCACCAAGGACTTCCGCGGCATCCAGACCCGCGTCGGCGAGGTCATCGGCTGGCGCAACCTGTTCTGGGCGCTTTCGGACGCGATGGCCGCCAACCCGGACGAGTGGAAGAACGGTGCCGTCCTGCCGCACCTGGACTACGGCCTCGCCTATCGCTGGTTCATGACGCTCGGCTACCCGCGCATCCGCGAGATCATCATGCAGGACCTCGGGTCCGCGCTGATCTACCTGCCGTCGTCGGCGAAGGACTTCGGCTCGCCGGAGATCCGGCCCTACCTCGACCAGTACGTCCGCGGCTCCAACGGCTACGACTCCGTCGAGCGCGTGAAGCTGATGAAGCTGATCTGGGACTCCATCGGCAGTGAGTTCGGCGGCCGCCACGAGCTCTACGAGCGCAACTACTCCGGCAACCACGAGGGCGTGCGCGCCGAACTGCTTTTCGCCGCCCAGCAGTCCGGCTCGGCCGATGCGATGAAGGGCTTCGCCGAGCAGTGCATGGCCGAGTACGACCTCGACGGCTGGACCGTGCCCGACCTCTACAACCCCGGCGCCACCTCCCTTTCCCGCTGACGAAGGACTTCCATGACCACCACCGAACACGCACCCACCGCCGCCGCTTCGGGCAGCTCCGCGAGCCGAGCCTTCCGCGCCGCCACCCGGCAAACCCAGAACGTGCCGCCCGAGCGCGTTGGCGAAGTCGCCCGCGCCGTGCTGCACGGCGTGCACCAGGCCATCCGCGAGCACGGCGTCACCTATCCGGAGTTCCAGGCCGCGAAGCAGTGGCTGATGGACGTCGGCGAAGGCGGTGAGTGGCCGCTGTTCCTAGACGTGTTCGTCGAGCACGTCGTCGAGGAGGTCGCCGCCCGCAGCCAGGACGGGACGAAGGGCAGCATCCAGGGCCCGTACTACCTGCCGGACCAGGAAACGCTGCCGTGGCAGACGGCGTTGCCGATGCGGCCGGAGGAGAAGGGCACGCCGCTGGTCTTCGCCGGCCAGGTCCGCGACCTCGACGGCAACCCCGTGGCCGGCGCCGAGCTGGACATCTGGCACGCCGACGACGACGGCTACTACTCCGGTTTCGCCCCGGACATCCCGGCGGGCAACCTGCGGGGCGTCGTCGTGAGCGACGGACAGGGCCGGTTCGAGATCGCCACCGTCCAGCCCGCGCCCTACCAGATCCCGACCGACGGGCCGACCGGCAAGCTGATCGCGGCCGCGGCCTGGCACGCGTGGCGGCCCGCTCACCTGCACCTCATGGTGCGCGCGCCAGGCCACCGGACGATCACCACGCAGCTGTACTTCCAGGGCGGGGAGTGGCTCGACAGCGACGTCGCGGAAGCCACCAAGCCGGAGCTCGTGCTCGACCCGCAGCCGCAGGAGGACGGCAGGCTGCGCGCGACGTACGACTTCGTGCTCGAACTCGCCTGACGTCCGCACCGGCCGGGCCCGCGCGGGTCCGGCCGGTCCTTCCTGGAACGAGGAAAACATGACTGACCTGGCGATCGAGCGCGTTGAAACGGTGCTGCTGGACGTGCCGCTGCGCCGGCCGCACCGCTTCGCCCGCACCGGCATGGCCGCGCAACCGGTGCTGCTTGTGTTCGTCCACACCCGCGGTGGCGCGGTCGGCGTCGGCGAAGG
Source organism: Amycolatopsis sp. cmx-4-37 (assembly GCA_049998055.1). GTDB lineage: Bacteria > Actinomycetota > Actinomycetes > Mycobacteriales > Pseudonocardiaceae > Amycolatopsis. The sequence continues at coordinate 49,145 of JAEBEK010000035.1, forward strand.
CGTGGTGCCGGGCGGCCCGTGGTGGGGCGGCGAGTCGGTGGAAACGATGGCGCTCGTCGTGGAGCGGTACTTCACCCCGGTGCTGCTCGGCCGACGGGTCGACGAGATCGTGGGCATCCTGCGCGACCTCGGAGACGTCGTCGCGGCCAACCTCTACGCCAAGGCCGCGGTCGAGGTGGCCCTGCACGACGCCTGGGCGCGCTGCCTCGGCGTCCCGGTGCACACCTTGCTGGGCGGCCTCGCGCGGCGGTCTGTGCCGGTGACGTGGGCGCTGGGAACCGAACCGGCGCCGGTGGTGGCCGACGAGGCCCTCGCGAAGCTCGACGTCGGCCACCGCAGCTTCAAGCTCAAGATGGGTGCACTCGACCCGGCCGAGGATGTTGCGCGGGTGTGCGCGGTAGCGGAGAAGCTGGTCGGGGTGGCGAGCGTGCGGGTGGACCTCAACGCGCGCTGGGACCTGCTGACGTCGCTGAGGTACCTGCCGCGGCTGGCGGATGCAGGCGTCGACCTCGTCGAGCAGCCGGTGCCGGCAGCCGAGGTCGAAGCGTTGGCCGAGATCAACCGGGCGCTGCCGATCCCGGTGATGGCTGACGAGAGCCTCCGCACCCCGGGCGATGCGCTCCGGTTGGCCAAGACCCGCGCGGCCGACGTGTTTTCCCTCAAGACGACGAAGTCAGGCGGCCTGCGGGCGACCCGGGCGATCGCGGAGGTCGCCGCCGCGGCGGGGATCCCGTGCCACGCGGGCACGTCGATCGAGAGCCCGGTCGGCACGGCGGCCACGCTCCAGCTGGCCTGCACCACCCCGGCAGTGACGTGGGGGAGCGAGCTGTTCGGGCCGCTGCTGATGAACGAAGAGCTGCTGACGACGCCGTTGCGCTACAACGGCGGCGAGCTGCACCTGCCGGACGGCCCGGGCCTCGGCGTCGAACTCGACCTGGCGGCCGTGCGCCGCCTGGAAAGGCACTGAGATGCTGTTCCACGTGCGGATGGACGTCTCCATCCCGCCCGGGCTCGACGTCGCCGACCGGGTCGCCGCCGAAAAAGCCCGCGCGCTGGAATTGCAGCGCGCAGGCGTGTGGGTGCACCTGTGGCGGATCGTGGGGCGCTACAGCAACTTCAGCGTCTTCGACGTCGCTTCGAACGACGAGCTGCACGGCATCCTCTCGGCCCTGCCGCTCTACCCGTTCATGACCATCGACGTCACCCCGCTGGCCACGCACCCTTCGGATCTGGCCGCCCAGTAGGTCAGGCGTGCCATCGGAAGGAGCTTTCCGTTCGCGGGGTCGGTGATGATGCGAAGTCGCTGCAGGTGATCGTGGGTTTTGCGGCTCGGGTGCAGGCAGGCTGACGAAGCGCGGCAAATGAAGTTTCTGACTGCGATCACATGACCGCGCACCGGCAGGTCCTACCAACCCGGCGTGATCACGCTCGGCGATCACGTCGGACAGCACCGACCGCCAGCCGGGGATCGAGCGGTCGGCCGGGTCCGCTGTGTCGAGCAGTTGCCACAACTCCTCGAGCTGAACTCGTTGTCGTGGCCACTCGGCGAGCAGGTCCGCATTTGACGGGCCTGGGGGCTGAGGGTGGAACCGGCAGCGTCGACGTCGTCGGCCACTCAGCCTGCCTCCTCGATGTTCGTCGGCCTGCGGAAGAACCGTGCTGCGGTGATCTGCCCATGCTCGGGGTCCCGTCGGCCGGCAGTCCGGCCCGGATCTCGTCCTCGACGGTCAGGTAGACATGCCGCTGCGCAGATCGCGGTCGATGCGCAGCCGGATGATCAGCGGAAACAGCGACAGTGCGTTGATGTCGAAGAGCCCGGTCGTGTAGATCAGCTGGACACCGAGCGCGTCGGCCACGCCGAGCTGAAGGTCCAGCAGGTAACCCGCCGAGGCGCGGCCGATCGGATTGTACAGGAAGAGGACACCGGTGTGCGGGCGCCGAAGCTGGCCTCGCTCGTTCGAGCGTAACGCGGCCATCGTGCAGTAGAGGATGATCGCCAGCAGCTGGCCACCCGAGTAGATATCCCCGACCGACGACACCCGGACCCGCTCAGCGCGCAGCGCGGCATCGGGCTTGAGGATGTCCACCCGCACGCCTTTCGTCATCGCGGCTCGGAGACCTTTGAGCAGGAGCGTCAGCCCGTCGCGTTTGCCGCTCGCCGCCTTCGCGCTGCCGTTCGCTGAGCCAGGCGATGGTCTCCTACGGCATCGCCCGCGCCGCGCCGCGCTGACGCCGAGCGAGCTGGCCACGCTGTGCGCCGCCGAGCTGCGGCTGGCCGACCGGCTCGTCGACTTCCGGTCCGCCGCGCGCGACACGCTGCAGCGCGACTTCGCGGCGATCGCCGAAGGCATGGGTGATGTATCGGTCGGTACCGCTGCGATCGCGGCGGCGCCAAGTCCGATGGGGCGGTTTTCTGTAGTCCGTGTCCCCGCGGGGCTGTTTTTCCGGAACTAGTAGGTGACAGCGCCACGACCCCGCCGGGACGTCCCGGCGGCACCTGGCACCGGAGGCCTCCTCATGACCCAACGCTGCAACCCCCGGACGGCCGTCCTCACCACCGAGGAGATTCGACCCATCCGCCGCGCAGCTGGCGCGGCGGTAACCGCGCTCCCCCGGAGCCCGCAGCATCACCGCCACCGACGCCGCCAGCGCCCGCGCGACCTCGTGGCCAGAGGGCCCGGCGCGCCGCTCGCACCGCCGCACGAGCACCGAGGCGCCCGCCCGGATCCCGGCGACGGCGTGGACGTGCGGAGCCGATCCGATCGACGCGCACGAGACGTAGCCGGTGCCGATTGTGGGGCGCATCGCGACCGCATTCACCGCGCCGGCGCGCACGTCGTTCTCGTCGATGCCGGCAGCGCTGCACCGCCATCCGACACCGCCGGAACCACAGGTTCCACGGTCTCCGAAGGGTTCATCCCGGCACCGGCGCAGGAGGCGGTCTGCGCACTCGGTCCAACCGTCAGCGCCGTCGCCCTGGACACACGAGCCAATGCCGCCGGGACACTGTCACGACCATTCTGGGCCGACCTCGTCGATGACTCCGCCACGCCGTCCGCGGGCTCGGCCACAGGCGCGGCGGGTAGTTCGGCTATCCGTGGTCGCGGCGGCGTGGGCTCGTGGCGGGGAGAACGGGCAGATCTGGCGCTCGTCGCCCTATCAGGACAGGTTACCGAGCACGTGTCGCTCGACCGGGCTCGCGCCGCGCGGCGCCGCGGCGGCCATCGTCGCGGTCGACTGTGTCCAGTCACCGACGGTGGGCCAGTTGCCCCCATGTCTCCAAGACACTGTTTCAGGTATCACCCCCTGAGCCCGCACTTGCCAGCGCCAGTGCAAACCGAGTTTCGAGAGGCCGTCATGACGAATCCTGAAGAGATCGCTCAACTCGTCGGCACACTCGTGCGGCTGACGGAGAGGCTGGCTGCAGACGCCAGCCAGCCGACGTCCTTTGACGCGCCAGCGGCGTCTCAGGTCTTGCTGACCGTCGAAGAGGCTTCCCGGCGACTCGGCGTCGGGCGTACCACGACCTTCCGCTTGATCGGTTCAGGCGAGCTTGCTTCGGTTCGTATCGGCCGGCTGCGGAGGGTTCACGTTGACGCAATTGATGCCTACGCCGCAAGCCTGGCCGCTCAAGTGGACGGTGAGCATGCTGCTTGGAGAGAGGGAAAGCCATGCCAAGATCGAAGCGACCCGAGGGTAGCCGTGCACCCAACGGGGCGAGCAGCGTCTACTTCAGTGAAACGGACAGCCACTGGCACGGCCGGGTCACGGTCGGACGTAAGGACAACGGAGAACCTGACCGTCGTCACAGCATGTCCAAGGACGAGTCCAAAGTCCGCAACAGGGTGCGGGAGTGGGAGAACGAACGCGACGAAGGGCGCGTCCGGAAGGCGGGGAAGAACTGGACGGTCGAGAAGTGGCTGAACCACTGGCTGTACGAGATCGTGGCCCCGCCGACCATCACCGAGAACGCCTGGGAGGCATACGAGGTGGCGTGCCGCGTGCACCTTATCCCGGGTGTTGGGGCACATCGCCTTCAACGCTCCCACGCAGACCACAAGCTGGAGCCTGAGCACCTAGAGAAGTTCTACCGGAAGATGATGCGGGCCGGCGCCGCTCCTGGCCGCGTGCACCAGGTTCACCGCACGATTCGAAGTGCCCTCAAGGAGGCCGCCAAGCGCGACATCATCACCAAGAACCCCGCGGAACTGGCTCGTGCCCCGAAGGTGGAGGAGCAGGAGTATGAGCCGTACGACGTCGACGAGATCCAGCGCATTCTGGAGACGGCTAATCGGCGGCGCAACAGCGCACGCTGGGCCACTGCGCTTGCGCTGGGGCTCCGCCAGGGTGAAGCGCTGGGAATCCAGTGGCCGGACGTGAACTGGGACCGCTGGGACCGGCCGTGCAAGAAGCACAAGTCGCCGTTCTGTGCCAAGTGTTTCAAGCGCCACGCGCCGGAGATCGGTGTGCGGCGGAACCGGCTGCGTCCGAAGTACAAGCACGGTTGCACGACGCCGTGCGGGCGGAAGTTCGGCGGGTACTGCCCGCAGCGCGTCTCGACCCGCCGGGAGACCGCGCCGACGAAGTCGAGGGCCGGTAAGCGGTACATCGGCCTGCCCAAGCAACTGGCGCTGCTGCTGGTGCGGCACCAGGCAGCTCAGGCCCAGGAGCGTGCCCTGGCCGCTGACCTCTGGGAGGAGACCGGCTACGTCTTCACCAAGCCGAACGGTCAGCCGCTCGTGCCCAACACCGACTACCACCACTGGAAGGAGTTGTTGCGCGACGCCAAGGTGGGGGAGCGGCGGCTTCACGACGCCCGGCACACCGCCGCGACGGTTCTCCTGCTGCTGGAGGTGCCCGAGCGGACCGTCATGTCCATCATGGGGTGGTCCAGCACGGCCATGGCCGCGAGGTACCAGCACGTGACCGACCGCATCCGCCGGGGCGTGGCCGGCCGGGTCGATGGGCTGCTCTGGGCACGACCGGACGACGCGGCGAACGACGATGACGAGACCCCGGAGGTGGCCTGACCACTGGCAAATGAGACTAGAACTGAGACTAAGACGGAAAACGCCGGGTGTCCCGAATCGGGGCGCCCGGCGTTTTGCCTGATCAAACGGCGGAGGATACAGGATTCGAACCTGCGAGGGCGTGAACCCAACACGCTTTCCAAGCGTGCGCCTTAGGCCGCTCGGCCAATCCTCCGCAGGAGACGATACCGGATGGCCGTCCCGGGACCTGAAGGTGGGTCTCAGCCGTTGGCGGCCGGCGGTCCCGGGACGACGTCGGCCACCACGCACGTGATGTTGTCCGGGCCGCCGCCTTCGTTGGCCAGGCGGATCAGCTCCGGGATCACGTCGGCCGGCTCGGGGATCGCCGCCAGGACGTCGCGCATGGTCGCTTCGGTCACCGGGCCGCTCAGGCCGTCCGAACAGAGCAGATAGCGGTCTCCCGGCTTCGCCGTGAACGTCCAGATGTCGGGGTCGCTGGACCCCGTCGTCTGCAGCGCCTTCATCAGCAGCGACCGCCGCGGGTGCGAGTCCGCGTCCTCGGCCGCGACCCGGCCGTCCTCGACCAGGGCCTGCACGAGCGTGTGGTCGCGGGTCAGGCGCCGCAGGCCGCCTTCGCGCAGCAGGTACCCGCGGGAGTCGCCGACGTGGGCCGCCGCGAACTCGACGCCGTCGAACATCAGTGCCGTCAACGTCGTGCCCATGCCCACGGTCGCCGGCTCGTTCGAAGCGACCTCCGCAAGTCGTTCATCGATGGACTTGACCACGCCGGCCAGCGTCGCGGCCAGGTCGATGCTCGTGAGGTCGATCCGCCGCAGGTCGACGTCGAGCTCGCGCACCACGTCCACCGCGGTCGCGCTGGCGACCTCGCCGTGCGGCTGGCCGCCGATGCCGTCGGCGACGGCGAGCAGGCGGGAACTCGCGTACAGCGAGTCCTCGTTGACCTGGCGGCGCCGGCCGACGTCCGACCCCGCGGCGTACCGGAGGACGTACCGATCGAGTGTCATGTCCCCATGAAAGCATTGGTTGACTGAGTTCACAAGCAAATCGGCTGAATGGAGCACTCTCCGATAGAGTGCCGCCATGGACGACGACGCCACGGTCAGCGCGGCCGACATCGCGCGGCTCGCCGGGGTCGGCCGGGCCGCGGTGAGCAACTGGCGCCGTCGCTACCCGGACTTCCCGCCGCCCGTCGGCGGCACGGCGTCGAGCCCGTTGTTCGGGCTGTCCGCCGTCGCCGGCTGGTTCCGCGCCCGCGGCAAGAAGTTCGAGCTCTCCGCCGGTGAACGCGCGTGGCAGCGCTTGCGCGCGTTGGGCGACGACCTCGACCTCGCCGAGCGCGTGAGCCGCGCCGGCGCCTTCTTCGCCTTCCAGGCCGGGGTCTTCGACACCTTCGACAGCAAGCTCGACGACCCCGAGCTGCTCACCCTGCTCAGCGAGATGACGCACCGCGCCGGGCCGCTCGAGTCGTTCGAACTGTTGTGCCGCCGGTACTTCGAGGCGCATTCGCGGCGGTTGTCGGCCACGCCGGAGCCGGTCGCCGAGCTGATGGCCCGGCTCGCCGGCCCGGTCTCGGCGATCCTCGACCCCGCGTGCGGCTTCGGCGCGCTCGCGCTCGCGAGCGGCGCGAAAACCGTGCTGGGGCAGGACAGCGACCCGATGACGGCGTCGATCGCGACGCTGCGGCTGCGGCTGCGCGGCATCGAAGCCGAGGTCTACGCGGTCGACGCGCTGCGCGAAGACGCCTTCGCCGGCCGGACCGCCGAAGCCGTGCTGTGCGACCCGCCGTTCAACGAACGGGCCTGGGGGCACGACGAACTCGTCGGCGACGCGCGCTGGGAGTACGGCCTGCCGCCGCGCGGCGAGCCGGAGCTCGCCTGGGTGCAGCACTGCCTCGCGCACGTCGGACCCGGTGGCCCGGTGGTGATCCTGATGCCGGGCGCGGCGGCCGGGCGGCGCAGCGGGAAGCGCATCCGTGGCAACCTGCTGCGCGCGGGCGCGGTGCGCGCGGTCGTCACGCTGACGCCGGCGGGTCCGGACCTCTGGCTGCTGCGGCGGCCGGTGCCCGGGCAGCGGCCGCCGTCCACCGTCCTACTGGCGGAAGCGGGCGCCGATCTGTCCACAGTAGACGATCTGTGGCGGGAGTTCCGCGAGCACCCCGAATCCGGCGTCCGGATCATCGACCTGCTCGACGACGACGTCGACCTCACGCCGGCCCGGCGCCGCGGCCGGGACGAGGATCCCGGCCAGGCGTTCCAGGCCGTGCGGGGCCGGTTCGCCGGACTGGCGCCGCAGCTGCCGCCCCTGGAGGCCGTCGACACCGAGCCGGCGTTCACGACGATCGGCGAGCTGGTCAAAGCCGGGGTCCTCGAGGTCCGGCACGCGGCCCGCGCCGACGCCGAGCACCCGAGCGCCGAAGCGGGTGACGTCGTCGCGTCCGTGACCGGGATCGCGTACGTCCACAGTGGACCGACGGAACCGGTCGGCGCCGGCCTCACCGTGTACCGCGTCGACCCGGACCGGCTGGACGCGGACTTCCTCGCCGGCTGCCTCCGCGCGGCCGACCTGCCCGCCGCGTCCGCGTCGACGCGCATCGACGGCAGGCGCGTGCGGATCCCGCGGGTCGCGATCGACGTCCAGCGCGAGTACGGCCAGGTCTTCCGGCGGCTCGCCGAGTTCGACGCCGTCCTGCGCGAGACGGCGGAAACGGGCCGTGAGCTGGTCCGGCTAGGCTTCGCGGGACTTGTCGAAGGACGGCTCAAGCCGGGCCATTAGGGGAACGGATGCTGATCGCCGACCGCTACGAGCTCGAGGAGCTGCCGCTCGGGCGCGGCGGGATGGGCGCGGTGCACGGCGGGCACGACCGCAGGCTCGGCCGGCGCGTGGCGATCAAGCTGCTCAGGCTGCCGGGCCGCGACGAAGAGCTCGAAGCCCGCTTCGCCCGCGAAGCACGGATCCTCGCGACGCTCGATCACCCCGGCGTGCCGACGCTGTACGACTACGGCACCCACGACGACCGGTTGTTCCAGGTCATGCAGTTCGTCGACGGCGTGACGGTCGCCGACCTGCTCGCCGAGCACGGTCCGCTGCCGGTGCCGTGGGCCGCGGCGATCGCGGCGCAGGCGTGCGCGGTGCTGACCGCCGCCCACGCGGTCGCGGTGTGCCACCGCGACCTCAAGCCGTCCAACCTGATGCTCGGGCCGGACGGCGGCGTCAAGGTGATGGACTTCGGACTGGCGGTGCTCCGCGAAGCCGACGCCGCGCAGTTCACGCGGGCCGGGCAGCTGCTGGGGACGCCGTCGTACATGGCGCCCGAGCAGATCCAGCGCGGTGGCGCGGAGCCGCGAAGCGATCTGTACGCGCTGGGGTGCGTGCTGCACGAGATGCTCACCGGGCAGCGGCTCTTCGACGGGCCCACGGCGTACGCGGTGTTCGAGCGGCAGGTCAAGGAGCTGCCGCCGCCGGTGGCGGGGGTGCCGAAGCAGCTCAACGCGCTGCTCGCCGAGCTGCTGGCGAAGGACCCGGAGGCGCGGCCGCCCGGAGCGGCCGCGCTGTACGAGCGGCTCGGCGCGTTCGTCGGCGCGCTGCCCCCGCTGCCGGGGTTCCTGGTGCCGCCGTCGGTGCCCAGCCCGGGCCGGATGTACGCCCGGATGCTGGGGCGCGTCAGCGGCTGAGCACCGCCGGCCGCCGGCGGCCCCCGCCCTTCCCTTGGGGGGCGTGCCCTGCTCCAGTCTATCGGCGAGGGCGGACGGAACCGGCCGGAAAAGGGGTCTCGCCGCGGACTTGTCCACAAGGAGCCGGGGCTGTGGACAGCTCCGGCACGTCGGCACGTCAGCCCGTCAGCCCGTCAGCCCGTTGGCACGTCGGCCGGCCGCCCGGTGACCTGTCGCCCGCGGCACCTCGACCCGGGAAAGAGCTCCCTCGAACAGGCAACTACTACGGCGAAACGATCACCGTGGGTTCATCTTCTGCCCAAATCGTGACCTTTCCGGACGAACCTCGAACGGGTGACCGCCGTCTTTACGGGTGTCCACAAGCGATGATCGAGTATGGGGGTAACGGATCGTGAAGAGGCTTCTGGCGGGAGCGGCCGCGCTGGCCACCGCGTTCGTGCTGGCCGCCTGCTCCGGGGGAGGGACGGCGCCCGAGGGGCCGAACGCCGGCGGCGGGGCCGTCGCCGCGGCCGGGAGCGGGGGCGGGGCGCCGACCACGTCGAGCACCACCGCGGCCCCCACCACGACGAGCGCGACCCCGACGCCGTCGACCACCAAGCCGGCGCCGACCAGCACCACGGCCAAGCCGAAGCCGAAGCCCAAGCCGAAGCCGGCGGCTCCGGCGAGCGACCCGGGCGTCCCGTGCGCCGCCGCGGCCGCCGCGTCGGGCACCGCCGCCTGCGTCGACATCTCCGCGCACAAGGCGTGGATCCTGCAGGGCGGCAAGGTCGTCTACGGGCCGGTGCCGATGCTGCCGGGCCGCAAGGGCTACGCGACGCCGACCGGCACGTTCCACGTGCTGTCGAAGGAGAAGGTGCACCTGTCGAAGGAGTTCGACAACGCGCCGATGCCGAACTCGGTGTTCTTCTACCCGGGCGACGCCTTCCACACCGGCAGCCTTTCGGTGTACTCGCACGGCTGCATCCACCTGTCGGCGAGCGCGTCCCTGAAGTTCTTCAACACTTTGCACGTCGGTGACGTCGTGCAGGTTGTCCCGTAATCACCGACGAGCGGGCACGGACAGTAGGTCACGAACAGGTAAATTCGCTCGGCCGAGTGCAACTGGTCCCCCTGCTCAGGCGATAAGTGATCGCTTGGGAAGGGGGGCCAAATGGCCTTGGGAAAGCTCAGAGCACTACGTCACGCCTTGGTGGCGGCGGTGCTGACAGGGGCGTTGCTGCCCGTCGTGTCCACGGGGGTGGCGACGGCGGCGACCGCGCTCCCGCAGGGGTTCGTCCTGCGGGACACCAGTACCGGGCTGGGGAACTACCAGCTCACCGATTTCGCGTACCTGCCCGACCAGTCCGTGCTCGCCACGGCGAAGAACGGCCGCGTCCAGTGGGTCCCGGCCACCGGGACGCCACGGACGATCGCGACCCTGCCGACCCGTGAGATCAGCGACCTGGGGCTGGTCGGGTTGGCCGTCGCGCCGGATTACGCGACGTCGCACACGATCTACCTGACGCGCTCGGTCAACGTCGGCAGCGGATTCGTCCTGCGGCTCTCGAAGTTCACGGTGACCGTGGACGCGGCGGGCGCGCCGGCCGCGCTGACCGGCGAGCAGGCGGTGTTCGAGGTACCGGGCTTCTTCGACGTCCACGCCATCGACACGGTCGTCGCGGCCGCCGACGGGACGCTGTGGCTGTCCATCGGCGACAACGGCGACTTCACGCAGGTGGACCCGGGCGCGCTGCGCGCCCAGGACATCAACCAGCCGTACGGCAAGATCTTCCACCTGACCGCCGACGGCAAGGGCGTGCCGGGGAACCCGTACTACGACGCGGCCAACCCGGCGTCGACCGCGAGCAAGGTCTTCGCGCGCGGTTTCCGCAACCCGTTCCGGTTCACCATCGACGCGAACCTCGGCCTGCCGGTCGTGGGTGACGTCGGCTGGAACAACTGGGAAGAGGTCGACGTCGTCCAGCGCGGCGGCAACCAGGGGTGGCCGTGCTGGGAGGGCACCCACCCGACACCGGGCTACAGCACGCTCGCGGGCTGCGCCGGTGTGGCGAACCAGGCCCCGATCTTCGAGTACCCGCACGGCAACGGGGCCATGCAGGGCAACAGCGTCAGCGGCGGGATCGTCTACAACGGATCCAGCTACCCGGCGTCGTACCGCGGCTCGTACTTCTTCGCCGACTACGTGACGCACAAGCTGTGGACCCTGCGCTACGACGACCAGGGCAAGCTCACGCAGGCCCCGGAGAACCCGCCGGTCTTCACCGACATCGGCGGCCCGACGAGGCTGGCGGCGGCGCCGAACGGCGACATCGTCTACGCCGACATCCTCACCGGCAACCTGCGGCGGCTGAGCTACTCGGCCGGCAACACCGCGCCGGTGGCGAAGGCCACGACGACGACCGATCCGGACACCCGCACGGTGTCGTTCGACGGCTCCACGTCGGTCGACTTCGACGGCGACCTGCTGAAGTACGACTGGGACTTCGGTGACGGGACCACCGTCACCGACGGCGGCCCGGCGGTGAACCACGCCTACGCGGCGGGCACCGAGTCGTTCACCGCGCAGCTGACGGTCCGGGACCCGCTGGGGACCACCGGCACGACCACCATCGCGGTCGCGCCCGGCAACCACACCCCGCAGCTCGCGGTGACCACGCCCGGGAACACCGCGACGTTCGCGGTGAACCAGCAGGTCAGCCTGAGTGCCACCGCGACGGACGCCGAGGACGGCACGCTGCCGATCTCGTGGACCACCGCGGTCCGGCACTGCCCGAGCGAGGCGACGTGCCACTCGCACCCCGGAGCCGGCGGCACCGGGACGAGCTTCGCGCAGCCGTTCACCGAGCACCCGGACTCCCGGATGGAGTTCACCGCGACGGTGACCGACAGCGCGGGCGTCACGACGTCCAAGACGTACACGGCGATGCCGCGTCAGCACCGGATCACCCTGCTCAGCACGCAGCCCGCGGCGCTGAGCATCCCGGTCGAGGGCGGGGTCAACTCGGCCCTGGTGACCGAGGGCGCCACCTTCGACGTCGAGGCCGCGCCGCTGGGCACCGACGGCGTCTCGAAGTTCATCGGCTGGCAGGGCGGTCCGTCGGCGACGACGTGGGTCGTCACGGTCGGCACGAGCGACCTGACGCTGACGGCGAACTACGACACCCCGATCGACCAGCGCTACAACGCCGACCCGGCGTTGCGGACGATGCTCGGGGCACCGACCGGTACCGAGGTCACCGACGGCACGGTCCACTACCGGACCTACGCCAACGGGCGCCTGTACTGGAGTGCTGTCGGCGGTACGAAGGTCCTCACCGGCCCGGTGCTGGACAAGTACCTCGCCGTCGGCGGGATCACCAAGCTCGGGCCGCCGACGTCCGACACCGCGACCACCGCGGACGGTGCGCAGTTCAACGACTTCGTCAACAACGGCAACGTGGGGTCGATCTACTACACGGCCGCGACGGGTGCGCACACGATCTACGGTGAGATCCGGAAGAAGTGGGCGGCGCTCGGCTACGGGCAGATCCTGGGTTACCCGACCAACGACGAGGACGGCACGCCGGACGGTGTCGGCCGGTTCAACCACTTCGTCAAGGGCGCCAACGTCGGTTCGATCTACTTCACGCCCCAGACGGGCGCGCACGCGATCTACGGCGAGATCCGGAAGAAGTGGGCCGCGTACGGGTACGAGCGTGGTCTCGGCTACCCGACGAACGACGAGGACGGCACGCCGGACGGTGTCGGCCGGTTCAACCACTTCAGCCTCGGCCACTCGATCTACTTCACGAACGCGACGGGCGCGCACGTGGTGAAGGGCGAGATCCGCAAGCGCTGGGCGGCCCTCGGGTGGGAGCGGTCTTACCTGCGGTACCCGACGACGGACGAGTACGTGACGAACGGGGTGTACCGCAGCGACTTCCAGGGCGGCTACATCACGTTCACGCCGGCGACGGGAGCGGTCGACCGCCCCTGGTGAAGCTGAACCTGTCCCGGAGCTTTCACGTGAAAGCTCCGGGACAGGTGGGTGGGAGCTTTCACGTGAAAGCTCCGCTCAGGAACGGAGGTCGGCGGGGGTGGTCCCGGCCGACGTCAGCGGCAGCCCGAGCGCCACCCGCTCGGTCAGCCAGGGACTCGGCCGGTACCGCGGGTCCCCGGTGGTCGCGGCCAGGCCGCGCAGGATCCGCAGCACGATGTCGCCCCCGACGAGGTCTCCCCACGCCAGCGGTCCGCGCGGATACCCGAGACCCAGCCGGACCGCCGTGTCGATGTCCCCCGGGGACGCCAGGTTCTGGCCCGCGATGAAGCACGCCGTGTTGACGATGGACGCGAGGAGGCGCTGGGCGATCGGGGCCGGTCCGTCGCGGACCACCGTCACCGGGTGACCCGTGGCCGCCAGCGCACCCCAGGCCGCGCGGCCCGCCACCGGGTCGAGGCCCGGGTGGACCGACATCGTCAGGCGCCGCTCGTAGCCACCCAGCGGATCCACGCCGGCGACGCGGTCCAGCGGCAGCCCCGCGCGGGTGGCCGCGTCCACTGTGGACTCTCCGTAGAGCGGGACGAGCAGGACCGCGTCCGGGTACGCGTCCGACACCACCTGCACGCCGGCCGCCGACAGCACGCGGCCCAGGTGCTCGTCCGCCACGAACACCGGCCTCGACGGCTTCGGCGGCGCCGCCGGCTCCTCGGCGACCTGCCGCTTCCCCTCGGCGTACGTGTAGAAGCCCTCGCCGTTCTTGCGGCCGAACAGGCCGGCGGCGACGCGCGGGCGGGTCAGCCACGACGGCCGCAGCCGCGGTTCGCCGTGGAACCCGCTCCAGATGCTCTCCAGCACCGCGTGGGACACGTCGAGCCCGGTCAGGTCGAGCAGCTCGAACGGCCCGAGCTTCAGGCCGAGCACCTCACGGGCGACGCGGTCGACGTCGGCGGGCTCGGCCAGCGCCTCGGCGAGGATCTGCAGCGCCTCGGTGCTCAGGCCGCGCCCGGCGTGGTTGACGAGGAAGCCCGGCGCGTCCTTGGCCAGCACCGGTTCGTGGCCCCAGCTCTTGACCAGTTCGAGGGCTTCGGCGGGCAGCCAGTCGTGCGTGCGCGTGCCCGGGACCACCTCGACCAGGCGCATCAGCGGCACCGGGTTGAAGAAGTGCAGGCCGATCAGGCGGCCCGGATCGGCCAGCTCGGCGGCGATCCCGGTGACCGACAGCGAACTCGTGTTCGTCGCGAAGATCGTCTCCTGTGGACAGACGCGCTCGAGGTCGGCGAACAGGGCCCGCTTCGTCCCGAGGTCCTCCCGCACGGCCTCGACGACGAGGTCGACGCCGTCCGCGGGCGCGTCGGGCGCGTCCACCGCGACCAGCCGGTCCTTGACCGCCCGCGGGTCGTCGAGCTTGCCCTTGGCGGCCAGCTTGCCGACCATCGCGCCGACGTGGTCGATCGCCTCGGCGACGGCCTCGCGCCGGACGTCGGCCAGCTCGACGGTCACCCCCGCGGTCGCCGCGAGCTGGGCGATCCCGCGGCCCATCACCCCGGTCCCGATCACCCGGATCCTGCCGACCTTCCCGGCCCACCCCGTCACGTCGTGCCCGCCTTTCGCGCCGATGTTCCTCGGGCGACGGTACCGTCTCGGCCGCGACGGGGAAGCGGCTGACGCGAGCGGAAAGCCGCGAACGCGGCCCCTAGAGGCCGACGAACTCCGCCATCCGCTTCGCCGAGTGCGTGAAGAACTCGTCGGCCGGGTCGACGCTGCCGACGTACTGGCCGAAGAGGTCGAAGTTGATCGCGCCGAACAGCTGGGTCCACGCCATCAGCAGCCGGGCCACGGTCTCGGGGCCGGCGACGATCCCGAGGACCTTCGTGAGCGTCTCGGCCTGGGCGCGCAGCTGGGGCGGGACGTCGCCGTCGACCGCCCGCAGCTCGGTGTGCGTGAGCACCTTGACCAGGGCGAGCGCGACGCGGCCGGCCGGCGCGACCGTGTCCTGGGGGGCCTCGTAGCCGGGGATCGGCGAGCCGTAGATCAGCGCGTACTCGTGCGGGTGCGCGCGGGCCCAGTCGCGGGTCGCTTGCCAGATCGCGAGCCACCGGTCGCGGGGGGCGCCCTGGCCGGGGTCGGCCTGCTCGGCCGCCTCGCCGATCGCGTTGTAGGCGTCGACGATCAAGCCGGTCAGCAGCCGGTCGCGGCTGGGGAAGTACCGGTACAGCGCGGACGACACCATGCCCAGCTCCCGGGCCACCGCGCGCAGCGACAGCCCGTGGGCGCCCACGTCGGCGAGCTGGCGGCGGGCCTCGTCCTTGATCTCCTGGGTGAGTTCGGCGCGGGCACGTTCGCGCGCGGTCCGGGTCGCGGTCATGGCGATCAGTGTGCCACGACGAGAGCGGCGCACAAAATAGAGAGCAGTGCTCTTAATATTGTGCAGTGCTCTTGACACAGTGCAGTGTTCAGGTGTTCACTGCTCTTAACCGAGAGCACTGCTCTCCCGAACTTCGGAGGACACCATGACTGCCGCCCGCTACATCGAGCCGAAGAAGTCGACCAACGCGTTCAACGAGGCCGTCGCGAAGCTGACCCGGATGGGCTTCAGCGTCTGGGGGAGCCGGGTGCTGACGGTCGTCGGCCGCAAGAGCGGCGAGCCGCGGTCGGTGCCGGTCAACCTGCTGACCGTCGACGGCGTGCGCTACCTCGTCGCCCCCCGCGGCGAGACGCAGTGGGTGCGCAACCTGCGGGCCGCCGGCCAGGGCACGCTGCGCGTCGGGCGCCGCGTCGAGGAGTTCACCTTCCGCGAGCTGGGCGACGACGAAAAGCCGGGCATCCTGCGCGCCTACCTCAAGCGGTGGAAGTTCGAGGTCGGCGTGTTCTTCGACGGCGTCGACGCGAAGGCGTCGGACGAGAAGCTGCGCGAGATCGCGCCCGGCTACCCGATCTTCGAGATCTTCACGAAGTAGGTTTGCGCCGCTTGGTCAGGTTCGCGGCCATCAGGACGACGCCGACGAGGAACGCGACGAGCCCGATCAGGAACCACAGCTTCTGCCCGGTCATGAAGCTGCCGGTGATCACCCCGATGCCCTGCAGCACCCAGACGGCGCCGACCAGCACGAGCACGACCCCGACCGCGAAGGTGATCCAGCGCCTCATGCGGCCAGTCTAGGCAGGCCGGTCGCCCGGGACGAGTTCGTGCCGGTAGGCGTAGACGACGGCGTGCACGCGGTCGGGCAGCCCGAGCTTGCTCAGCACGCGCGACACGTGCGTCTTGACCGTCTCCTCGCCGACGTGCAGCTGCCGCGCGATCTCGGCGTTGCTGCAGGCGCCGGCGATCAGCAGCAGGACCTCCCGTTCGCGGGAGGTGAGCCGGGCCAGCTCGGGTGGTTCGGCGGCCGCGGGTTCGAGCACCGACGCGAACTTCGCGACCAGCCGCCGCGTCACCGAGGGGTCGATCAGCGCGTCGCCGCGCGCGGCCACCCGCATCGCCGCGACCAGCTCCTCCGGCGCCAGGCTCTTCAGCAGGAACCCGCTCGCCCCGGCCCGCAGCGCGCGGTAGACGTACTCGTCGGCGTCGTAGGTCGTGAGCACGAGGACGCGGGTGTCGTTGCCCGGCGCGGCGAGGATCGCCTCGGTCGCGGCGAGGCCGTCGAGGCGGGGCATCCGGACGTCGAGGACCGCGACGTCCGGGCGCAGGCGCGCGGTCTCGGCGACGGCTTCGCGGCCGTCGGACGCCTCGCCGACGCAGGTGAAGTCGGGCTGGGTGTCCAGCAGCGCGCGCATCCCGGAGCGGAACATCGCGTGGTCGTCGGCCAGCAGGACGCGGATCATGTGCTCTCCACCGGGAAGGTCGTGCGCAGCTGCCAGTGCTCGCCGGTTTCGCCGTAGGAGACCTGGCCGCCGAACAGGGTGACGCGCTGGCGGATCCCCGCCAGGCCGCGGTGCGCGTGTTCGTTCTGGCTCGTGCGGCCGGGACGCAGGCCGTTCGTCACGGTGAGCACGATTTCGGTGCGGCCGTGGTTCAGCTCGACCTCGACCGGGCCCCGGCCGTGGCGCAGCGCGTTGGTCAGGGCTTCCTGGGCGATCCGGTACAGGGCGACGTCGAGCGAGCCGGGGAGCTCGCGGGGTTCGCCGCGCAGGGTCAGCCGGGTCGGCAGGCCGGCGGCGCGGACGGTCTCGACCAGCTCGTCGAGGTTGTCCAGACCGGGCTGTTCGGCGTTGGTCTCCGCGTGCAGGAGGTCGAGCAGGCGGCGCAGGTCGGCCATCGCCGAGCGGCTGGCGGACTCGACCGCGCCGAGCGACTTCCGCACGGGCGTGTCGCCGTCGGGCAGCCCGAGCCGGGCGGCGCCGGCGTGCACGCCGATGGCGCTGACGTGGTGGGAGATGACGTCGTGCAGGTCGCGCGCGATGGTCGTGCGTTCCTCGGTGACGGCCCTTCGCACGGCCTCTTCTTCGTGCTGGCGGCGTTCGTCGGTCGCGCGCTCGAGATCGGCGATGTAGGCGCGCCGGGCGGTCGTGTACCGGCCGACCAGCCACGGCAGGAGGCCGCTGACGCTCACGCTGATGGCGATCAGCCGCCAGTCGGACGCGGTGCGCCCGCCGCCTTCGATGCACCCGGCGACGACCCCGGCGAGCAGGGCGAGCAACGCGAGGACGGCGGGTTTCGGGCGCAGCCAGGCGCCCGCCCGGTAGCCGGCGATGAGGATGCCGGCGTTGTTGCCGACGACGTAACCGCTGCAGGTGCAGAGAAGCAGCGGCGAGCCGGCGAAGAGGAGGGCGTGCGCGAGCGCGACCCAGCCGGAGTACCGGGCCGGGCCGGCGAGGGCGGCGTTGACGGCGACCCCGCCGAGCAGGACGACCCAGGCCCGCCAGCCGGCGTCCCCCAGCTGCCCGCGGATGGCGAAGAGGGCGGCGTCGCAGACGACGCAGACGAGCGCGACCAGCAGCGACTGGCGTCGCAGGGACCCGCTGATGTCGTGCACGCCCGCAACTGTGCCCTAGTCGGCAGCAGGGGTGGGCGGGAACGCCCCGATGCGGCGGGAGGGGGACGCGGCACCGGAGCGTTCCCTGGACAGGAGGTCAATGGCGCTTCGAAGCGGGCGGACGCTGCTCGCTCCCGGGTTGCCCGGGAGCCGAGTGGCCCGGAAGCCGGGTGGCCCGGAGGTCATGAACGACTCGTTC
Organism: Amycolatopsis sp. cmx-4-37; assembly: GCA_049998055.1. Taxonomy (GTDB): domain Bacteria; phylum Actinomycetota; class Actinomycetes; order Mycobacteriales; family Pseudonocardiaceae; genus Amycolatopsis. The sequence continues at coordinate 66,979 of JAEBEK010000035.1, forward strand.
ATGGCGTCCGACCTGGATCCACCGGTGAATGTGGTGTCAGGTGGTATGTCGTAGACGGGCAGATGCCCTCTGACCTGGGATGATTGTTCTTGTCTAGGGAACAAACAACCTTAAAGCGAGAGGGCATCTGCTGGAT
>JAEBEK010000036.1:0-61003 GCA_049998055.1 Amycolatopsis sp. cmx-4-37
GTCCAGAAGGCATAACGGCACTCGTGGAGAGCCCGGTGCACGGAAACGGGCACGCCGGGTTCGGCGGGCGGCCCGCAGAAACGGACCGGTGGCAACACCGGCACCGCGCTGCGGGTCGACCCCACACCTTCCGGCTGGTCGCGCGTCAGGACTGGGACGCGGTGAAGCGGGACATCAAACCCATCTACACTGCACCCAGCCCGGACGCCGCGGCTATCGCGATGGACGAGCTCGAGGAGAAATGGAGGAAGAAATACGGGGCGATGATCCGGCTCTGGCGCAACGCCTGGGAAGAGTTCATCCCGTTCCTCGATTACGACGTCGAGATCCGGACGATGATCTGCTCCACGAACGCGATCGAGTCGTTGAACGCCCGCTACCGGCGGGCGGTCCGCGCACGCGGACATTTCCCGACCGAGCAGGCCGCGATGAAGTGCCTGTATCTTGTGACTCGCAGCCTCGACCCGACCGGGACCGGCCGTGCCCGATGGAAGATGCGTTGGAAGCCAGTGATCAACGCGTTCGCCGTCACGTTCGGTGACCGCTGGCCGGGAGCCGAAACCTACTGATCAACAACGCCGGAAACACCGATCACGAGACAGGCCCAAGTGGTCAGCTTCCGCGTCGGCGATGGAGTCTGCGAGCTCATTGTAATGCGCGCCGAGCTGGTTGCGCTGCGCGTCGCTGATCATGACCAAAGCTTCGGCAAGGCACAGGAAGACCGAACCGCCGGGGTGTTCTCCGTCCAGACCGCTTACCAGCGGTACCGAGGACCGCAAGCGATCAACCTCGTCGCCATTCCGACCACGGCGGTAGCCGGCCTCACGGAGTTGGTCCGGCATGGCTGCGCATGCCGCGGGCCCGGGCCTGGGTCGGGCCGGGCCCGCCGAAGGTGGTCAGGCGCGCAGCCGGCCCTCCAGCCGAATCTTGGCCAGCGGCGCTTCCACAAGCATGTAGTCGAGCTGTCGGGGCCCATCCGGGAGCTGTTGGACAGCGACCTTCATGGCGTCGATGTACTCCTCGGACAGCACCACCTGCCGACCGGGTTGAAAAACGTCCGCCACCAGCACCGAACCGTCCGATCGCCGCTGGTCCAGAAAGACCCCCCGGATGCTGCTCGGCGTCCGATCGGAGATCCGCAGCGAGGTGGCCGCTCCGATGCCCCATCGCCGGCCATGCTCGAACCGGCTTTCGTACGCGTCGGCATAGGCGTGAAGCAGCCGGCCGAACTCGACGTCCTCGCCCACGACGATCGGCGGAACGCCGCCAGCGAGGATGCCCTCGAACGCCCGATGGACGATGCAACGACCAAGCGCCTGATCGGGTGCGAAGTTGGCGTCACCGTTGGCCAACGCGTCGGCCAAGAAGTTGTAGTGCCGCATGAGGAAATACTGGCGCAGGCTGCCGGCCAGTTCCTCGGCCTCGGCGTCATCGGTGTCCAGCACCTGATAGGAATCGCCGGCCAGGCCGAGCAAGTCCGGCTTCGTCGACATCAGCCACAAGACCTTGGACACGAACGAGAACTCGTCGAACCAGCAGTCCGCGTCGGTGTGCACAACCGTGCCGTTGACTCCGCGGCGGGCGAACCGCGATACGGTCTCGTTTAACGCCACCCGGCGGGCCTTGCCGACATTGCACTCGAGGATCTCCGAGCCGGGACTGCTCAGGTCGATGGCATGCACGGCCATCCGGGAACCGTCCGGAATCATCGCCGGAAAGCCCGAATCCGGGTGATATCCCTTGCGAACCACCTCCATGCCCAAAACCCGCTGGTTGGCCGCAAACGCGCGGCGCCATGTCTCAGAACCGTCGTCCGGACCGTTGTTGACAGCCAGTATTACCTCGAGTTGTCCGAGCGGCACGTCCTGATGGGCCAGGGAGTCGAGCATCCGCTGAATACGGTCGGTCGACTCGTCGTAGACCGGGACCACGAACGCGACACGACAGGCCTCGTCCTGTTCGGTCGAGATCCGCTCCGTGTGCTCGGCCCGAATTCGGGCGAGCACCTCGTCCGCAACAACTGGCAACGCGTCCACGCAACACTCCCATCACGCCGAGAACGGATCAATTCAACGCCGCCGGGACTGGCTTCTCCCATGACTTGAACTCGAAGAACCGGGACAGCGCCAGTGTCCCGGCGGTGAGGACAGTCAGCGTCACCGCGAGCGCGACGAGGCCCCCGCTGACGCCGACCCAACTGACCAGCGGCCCGGCCAGCGCGAAACCCAGCGGCAGTGTCGCAAACCCGCCGATGAAGTCGTACGCGCTCACCCTCGACTGCTTGTCCAACGCAACCGCGCGCTGCAGAACAGTCGTCCACAGCGTCATCGAGTACGACATCGCGCCCGAGGCCAGACCCATGGTCACCACCAGCGCAGCGGTGGACAACGGGACAGCGAGCGCGACGCAGTGCACCCCTGGGATCAACATCACCATCAGCAGCACCCGGATCGGGCGAGCTGGCCGGTTCCAGCGCAGCGCGAACAGGTTCCCGGCGACGGCACCCGCGGCATTGCCCATCATGATGACCGCCCACGCCTCGGCACCGCCCAGCGAAGTGTCGGCGACGAACGGGCCCAGCACGAACATCGGCCCGACGACGAGATTCCACAGCGCGTAGTACATGATCATCGTGCGCAACCAGACCCGCTGGCTGACCTCGCGGAACCCGGCCCACAGGTCCTTTCTGAACGAGATCTGGGCGGTCCAGGTGCGCGCCGGCGCGCGCACCACCAGCAGTAACGCCGCGCTGATCAGAAAGGTCGCCGCGTCGGCGATGAACAGCCAGCCAGTTCCTGCCAGCCCGACTACCACTCCGCCGATGCCGGGTGCGGCCAGAGAGAGACTGTTGCGCCCCAGCTTGAGCAGCGCGTTGGCCGGACCGAGACTGTCTCGCGGCACAATCTCGGTGACGAAGCCGGCGCAGGCCGGTGTGAAGAACGACGACGCAATACCGTAGGCAACGGCGAAGCCGGAGACGGCCCAGATGCTGAGAACTCCGCACAGCGCGAGAATTCCGGTGGCCGCCTGAATTACCAGACGTACGAGGTCGGCCCAGATCATCAGCTGAATCCGCGCCCGCCGATCGGCCCACACACCACCGAAAACGGTGAAAATAATCCTTGGCACGAAAACCGCGAACATCGACACACCGACGTAGCCGACATCATGAGTCAACTCCAGAGTCAGAAAGGCAAGGCCTAGCTCCATGAACCGATCGCCGACCGCAGACGTCAACTGAGCGAACCAGAGTAGTCGGAACGGTCGGGTTCGAAAGAGTTTCCATCGCGAATCATCGTTTTCCATCAAAAACCTCTCGTATGCGGCGATGACCCGTACGCTCGAGATCGGCCATCACAACGACGCGAGAATCGGAGAACCCGCCATGGAAAAAACTCCCTCCCCCCTTCGGTCCGCCGTTGTCCTCGGCGGCTCCGGCGCGGTGGGCCGGATGCTGGCCGCCGAGCTGACCGGCGCCGGGATCAGGGTGACGGTCGCCGACAAGACGGTGTCCGCCACCGGATCCGCGACGATAGCAGCTGATGCCCGGCGCCCAGGCCCGGCGCTTCACGACGTGCTCGCGGAGGCGGACGTCGTTGTGATGGCTCTGCCCGAGGACGTCGCGTGCGTAGCCGTGGCCCCTGTGACGGCCGCGATGCGCCACGAAGCCCTGTTGGTCGACACGCTCTCGGTCAAAGGCGGCATCGTACCCATGATCGAGGCCTCCACGGTGGCCGAGGCGGTCAGCGTCAATCCGATGTTCCATCCGGATCTTGGTTTACGGGGCCGCCCGATCGTGGTCGTGCCGGTTCGAAAATCACTGCGTGCCAGAGCTTTTCTGGATGTGCTGTCGGCGAGCGGGGCCCAACTGACCGAGCTGACCAGCGCCGAGCACGACGGGTTGATGGCGGCCGCACAGGTCGTCACCCACGCCGCGATTCTTTCGGTTGGCGCGAGCTTGCGCGCGCTCGGGACCAACTTCGCGACGCTGTGCGCCGTCGCACCTCCGCCGCATCTGACCATGTTGGCTCTGCTGGCCCGCCTTTGCGCCGGTGAACCGTCCGTGTACCACGACATCCAGGCGGCGAATCCCGCCGCACCGGCCGCGCGCCAGGCACTGGTCACGTCGCTGACGGAACTCGACTCGCTGGTTGCCGACGGCACAACAGCCAAATTCGCGCAGTACCTCGAGGATATTCGAGCACATCTCGGTGCGAATGCCGGCGCACTTGCGCGGTACTGCGCCGAACTGTTCCACATGCCACCACCCCGTTTCCCCACAGCTGACTGATTGCGAGCCCGTCAGACCAGGTTCACGGCAGCTTCGACCAGCTCCGCGGCTGCCCGCAGCTGACCGCCTTCCGGCGCGGCCAGCGGCCATTCCTCGACCTGGCAGACGTCGGCACTCAGCATCACCGGCACACCGAGACAGACATCGCGCACCCCATACTGGCCCGACAAAGGCGCACAGACGGGCAGTAACGTCGGCGTGGCGGCCGCCGTCGCCGCAACCAGCCGGCTGATCCCCGCACCGGACGTCCACATCGAAGTCATTCCGGTCCGATGCCGCTGCCATCGCTGGTACCAGCTCCACAGGTGGCCAACCGCGACCGCCCATTCCGCGGCCGACAGGGAGATCGCCTTCCCAGCCACCGTGACACGCTCGCGGAGCGGCACCATATGCGACCCGTGTTCGCCGAGCACCCAGGCAGTGACCTCCGCCCGATGCCGGCCGCTGGCGATGGCCACGCCCTCGGCGAGCCGCAGGGAGTCGTTCATGCAGTAGCCCAGCACACGCGCGGCCGGGCCGAGCCGGCGCGCCGCCACTGTGCACAGCGGATCGACCGGATTCGTTGCAATGACCAGGGATCCGGACCAGTACGGCGGCAACTCGGCGAGCACGGTGTCGAGCAGCTTGAGGTTCTCAGCCAGGAAATCGAGCCGGGCCACACCATCTCTATGCCGGACGGACGCGGCGAACACCACAACGTCGGCGTCGGCGGCGTCCGCTGCTCGACCGATCCGGACTACACATCCGGCGCCGCCCAGCACCGTCCGGACGGACAGGTCCATCTCCACTACCGCGAGGTGTTCGGACGCCGAGTCGACGAGGACGAGGTCGTCGACGCTTGCCAGACCGACCAGTTCCGCAGACGTTGCCGAGCCGACGCCGCCAGCCGCTCCGATTACACAGACGCGCAAGGTTCACACCGCCACGTCGGCGGCCGGCGCCAGCGGAGGTTCGCCACGGTCTGCCGCGCCCAGCTCGTGGTGCAGCGCGGCCAGCAAAGCCTTGGCCTTGACCCGGGTCTCCTCGATCTCATCCTGGACGTCTGACTGGGCGACGATGGCGCCGCCGACACCCAATGTGACCTTCCCCGGCCGCGCTACCATCGTCCGGATGACGATGCTCAGATCGACGCTCCCGTTCAGCGACAGGTAACCGAGCGAGCCCGAGTAGACACCACGGGCCCCGCCCTCGAGGGCGTCGATGATCTCCATGGTCCGCTTCTTCGGCGCACCGGTCATCGAGCCGCCCGGAAACGCGGCTCGTACGCACTCGACCGGCGACGAGTCCGGCGACAGCCGCGCGCGCACCGTGCTCACCAGCTGGTGCACGGTCTGGTAGGACTCGACGTCGAAGATCTTGGGCACATGCACGCTGCCGGTGACCGCGGTGCGCCCCAGGTCGTTGCGCACCAGGTCCACGATCATCAAGTTCTCGGCCTGATCCTTCTCGGCTAGTCGAAGACTGTCCCTAAGCCGTTTGTCCTCGTCCGGATCGGCGCCACGCGGCCTCGTCCCCTTGATCGGCTTCGACTCGACCCAGCCCTTCCGATCAATGGTCAGGAACCGCTCAGGTGACGAGCTGAGCACCGCAACGCCGCCGAAGTTGAGGTACGCCGCGTAGGGCGCCGGGTTGACCGCGCGCAACGTGCGGTAGGCCCGCAGCGGGTCGATGTCCGCCCGTACCGACAGCATATTGGTCAGGCAGATCTCGTACGCTTCCCCGTCCCGGATCGCCTCGAGGCAGCGGAGAATTCGCTCCGCGTACTCCTCGGAACTGTGCCGCGGCTCAAGACTGATCTCCATCGCACCGAACACCGGATGTGCGCGACCGGCCGCGGGCGTCAACGGCTCGAGTCCCTGCCGGATGTCGGCGATCCACTGCTGAGCCGCGTCCTCCGTGTCCGGCTCGGCCAGCGCCAGCGCCCAGCACATGCGGGTCTCGTGATCGAACACCAGTGCCCGGTCGCTGAACGAGAAGGCCGCGTCCGGGGTCTCCGCGCGGTGCGCGGAGTCGCCTCCAGCCTCGGCCTTCAGCTCGTACCCGAGATAGCCGACGTAACCCAGATTGAACTCGAACGGCAGGCCCGCGTCCTGGATCCGGCGTTCCCGCAGCATCATGTCGAGGTGGTCGAAGATCGACCTGTTGTGCCGGTCTTCCCGCCCCGAAGCGGGATGGCGCACAGTCACCGTGCGCTGGGCCAGGTCGTAGGTAAGCACCTCACCGTGCGGGCCGGCGGCCGAGCCCATGATCGAGTAACGGGACAGACCGGCGACCACATGGCTGCTGTCCAGCCAGAACTCGCCAGACTGACTGGCGAAGAATCGCAGGTACGCCTGCTCGGCGTCTGGAAAGCCTGACAATTGCTCGACTAAGAGGCGAAACACCGGGGAGGGGCCGGCCGGCACGACCCGTCGCGGCCGGCTCCGGTCGTTGTGCTCGCGGGCCAGGTCGAGGAAGTTGGCCAGCAACGTGCGGCCGTGCTCGGTGCAGATCGACTCGGGGTGGAACTGCACGCCCCAGTGCGGCTGGTTCAGATGGCGGATCGCCATCGGCAGCCCGTTCTCGGTCCGTGCGATCACCCGCAGGCGCGACGGCACCTGGTCGACGATCAACGAGTGGTAGCGCACAACCGAGAAACGCTCAGGAATGCCTCGGAACAGGTCGTCCCCGGCGTGCTCAATGCGGCTGATCCGGCCGTGCCGGGGCTCCGGGGCGTGCACGATCTCGGCTCCGGCGGCATGCGACATTCCCTGGTAGCCCAGGCAAACACCGAGCAACGGGATCTCCTGTCGCATCACCGCCAGCCGACTCAGCCCGAAGTCGGCGACGCGTTCCGGCCGACCCGGTCCGGGCGAGACGACAATCGCGTCGATGGCGTCCAGGTCGAGTCGTCGCCACGCGGCCATGTCGTCGTTGGTGATCACCTGCGGCGCGACGCCGTCGACTTCGGCCAGCAACTGGTAGAGGTTGTAGGTGAACGAATCGTGGTTGTCTATCAGCAGAACTCGCACAGTGTCCCTCGACTATCGGGTCGTCGGAGATGCGGTCACCGACCGCGAAGCATGTCCTCAGAGATCCGGAGCAGCGCTTGCAAGTTCGGCGTCCCGCCGCGATGGACCGGCAGGTGCAGGCCGCCGAGCCGATGAACGGAGTTGCCGTGCCGTTCGAGGTTCGATACCACCCGTCCGAACGACTGCGCAGTGTCGTGCGCGCCCAACACGACGATCCACACCACGATCTGATTGCCGCTCCCGGCGAGCTCGTCGAGCACTGTGTTATCGAGGAGCAATTCGCCCCGGCACCGGAAGACGACCTCGCCGTCGCCGCTGCGCTCGGTCAGCAGGCCACGAAGACCAGCACGCCAACTGCGGTCGAGCACGCCAGGCAGGTCCACTACCACCGAATCGGGCCGAGCCCTGATCAGTAAAGAAGCCAAACCGGTCGGGGCGGAGGCGCGAGCCGGCGACCACAGGACCGAGTCCGGCCGACCCCAGCTGGTGCCCGGCTCTGTCTCGGCGCCAAGCGCGGTCAGCCGCAGGAACCCGTCCGGCAGGTCGTCCAACCCGTCGGCTTCACCGATCGCGTCGATGAATTTGCAGGCCCTGGCGATTTCGGCGACCAGGCGGCTTTCCGGCTCACGTCCGGCCAATGCCTGCATGAGCCGAGCAGCCTCACGCATCCGGGCGCTGCCGGAGAAGAGCTTCAGCCAGGCGAGGCGGACGTCCCGTCCGGTGTGCCACGGCTCGACCCAGGTGACCGGCAGGCCGTGGACGAAGCGTGCGATGAGAACAGCTTGAGCAACGGCCTCGATCCACTCGCGCGACGCTCGTTGTCCGGTGGTCGGTCGCCGAGGCCCCGCCCCGAGCACGAATCGTGTTCCGGCTGCCACTTGCGCGGTGACCGGCTGGGACCGCCCGCCGACCGGCCACCCGTCCGTCCACCTGACCGACGGTTGCCGAACCAGTAATCGATCCCTGCCGGTCGCCGGCACGGTCACATTCACCATCATCAGCTCCCACATTCACGACGAACGAACAATGAGAACGCCGAGCCCGACCCAGACTAGGGGTCATACGCGCAAAACCGCAAGATCACGCCTGTCGTTCTGTTGATGAACACAAACACTGCGCGCTCGACGTGTCCGGACCGGCGGCCACCGGCTATGCCGAACTGACTCACGAACCGCCCTGTGCCAGGTGTAGACTGAACTAATCACAAAAGCATTTCTGCCAAATCAATCACTCATCACATGAAAAGGTAAACAACGTGGAACTGAACCCGCTAATGCGCACGTGGCTCGAAAGCATCGCGCTACCTGGCCGCCGCGTCGGAGACCTACGCCGACTCTCTGGCGGCTACAGCAACGACAATATTCTCGTCGGCACCCTCGACGGCTCCCAATTCGTGCTGCGCCGCTATTTGCGGAAAAACTCCTGCGCCGTCGAAGTGGCCATCGCATCCCGGCTGGCTGGCCTGGTGCCGGTGCCGGAGGTGGTCGCGGCCGACACGACCGGCGCCGAGGCGGGCGAACCGGTCTTGCTTTCGGTCTTCGTCCCCGGTCCGCCGGTCACCGACGTGCTGGCCGACGCCGGCGAACCTGAGGTGACCGAGCTCGGCCGGTCCGTCGGTGCCACGCTGGCTCGCATCGGCGAGATCACCTTCCCCGCGCCGGGTTTCTTCACCGACGAACGTCTCGAACCGGGACCGCCCGGCATCGAGCCCACCGCCGACCTCGACAAGTTCGTCCTGGGCTGCCTGCGCGACGGCAACGGGCACGGACACCTCGACGCGGCGGAGCAGCAACGGTTGGTCCGGTTCGCCGAGCAGGCGATGCCCGGTCTCGAGGTGCTGCGGGGTTCTCGCCGATTGGTGCATGCCGACTACAACCCGAAGAACCTGCTGGCCACCCGGCGCGCTGGTCGGTGGCAGGTGGCTGCGGTGCTGGACTGGGAGTTCGCCTACAGCAGCAGCCCGCTGTTCGACCTCGGCAACATGCTGCGTGTTGCCCGGCCGGTCGGCTACGAGGCCGCGTTCGTCAACGGGTTCAGCGCAGCCGGCGGCGAACTGCCGGCGGACTGGCGGCGGCTTGCTCACGCGCTCGACCTGTATTCGTTGGCCAGCTTCCTGACCCGGCCGGCCGACCATCGCTACTTCCGCCAGGCCGTTGAGCTGATCAAGGCGCTGCTGGCGGCCGGCTGAGGACCCCACCATCGGCGGCCAGTTCCCCGAGCCGCCCGATGCCCTCGATCGCCTCGTCCAGCGGCACCCCGAAGTCGATCAGGCAGGCCAGCTCGTCGACCCCGGCCTCCCGATACCGGTCCAGCGCCGGCCGGAGACTGGCCACCGACCCGACCAGGCCATCCTCGCCCAGGTAGCGGTCCGCCGCGGTACGGACGGCGAGCCGTGCCGCACGTCGGCCACCCCCATTCGCGCCGGCCTCGGGGCGCAGCAAGCCCATGGCCGACACCAGATAGCGCTCGAGTGGCTCTCGGGCCCGCTCGAGTGCCCGTTCCACTGACACGTCGACGTAGGTGTGGACCATCAGCGTGACGTGCCCGGGCCACGCCGTCCCGGCCTCGGCCAGGGCCCGCCGGTACAGCGTGATTCGTTCCCGCAGTTCCAGCAGGGTCTGCCGCATGAGATGGGTGAGCACGCCGGTCCGGGCGCCGCCGGCCGCCTGGAAGGTAGCCGGGTCACCGGCGGTGGTCAGCCACAGCGGAAGCGGCGCCCGGAACGGCGTCGGGCTGACCGGATAGCGACCGCCCGGCTCGATCGCGTCAGTCCGGTGCGGCTCGCCTCGCCAGAGGCTTCGCAGCTGCTCGACCGCGGCCGCGACCAGACGCTTCCGCTCGGCGTAGGCTCCGGGATTGAGCACGAAGTCGGACTTGGACCCGCCCGGCGCCAGCGACAGCCCGGCCCGGCCACCGGACAACTGGTCAACCATCGCCCATTCCTCGGCGACGCGCACGAGGTGGTGCAGCGGAACCGCGACACTGCCGGCCCGGATCCCGATGCGGCTGGTCACCGCCGCGACCGCGGCCCCGGTGACGGCCGGATTGGCGTAATGGCCCCCAAATCCGGAGAAATGCCGTTCCGGCGTCCAGACGGCGGTCAACCCGAGCTGGTCGGCCAACCGGGCGCCATCCAGCAGCAGCTGATATCCGGGCTCGGACCGGCTAGCCTGGTCGGCGAAATAGAACAAACTGAGCTGCATAAGTTCTCCGGAGTTCGCATACGAGCACCATCGAATGCCGCAGATCGGGGCCGCACACTCACCCTGCGGTCACCGTTCTTCCGGCGCGTCCAAGATGTGCCACCATAATCCCGACAATTCCGTCGATAGTCGTGAATACTGGATCGAAAAGCTCTTCGTCAGTAAAGGCAATCGAATAGGTTGACTCTAGGAACTCGATCAGCCGGACCACCCCGAGGGAGTCCAGATAGCCGTGTTCGAATATGTGCACGTCCCGTCCGAATTCGAGATCGTCGTCCGTCACCTCGCCGGTCCGGCGCACGAATTCCTCGAGTCGGTCGGCGATGCCGTCCCGGTCGACCTCCGCAGAGTTCGTTGTGTCCACTGATCCCCTCTCTCACCCTGTGACGGCAGGACGGCCAACTGTGGCGAGGCGATCCATGGCCTCGTCCAGCCGATCGCCGGTAACGTTGAGCGCAAGCCGGAAATGGCCTGGCTCATGGAAGATGGCGGACGGCATCGCGATCAGCCCGTGTTCGAGGGCAAGCCGTGTGGTGAACGCCACCTCGTCCGGTTCGGGGCTACGGGCGTAAACGAACACCGTGCTCTGCCCGGCGACCACCCCGTAACCGGCGGCCGCCAGCCGCCCGCGCACTGCGACCTGATCCTCGCGCAGCGGCCCAAGATCCGGTTCCAACCCGCACAAGCGCCCCACCACCTGTTGCATCAGCGCGGTCGGGGCGCAGAAGCCCGAGCACCGCAGTCTTCGCGCCACCGCCGCCACCGCGTCGTCGTGCCCGGTCAGCCTGGGCGAGAGGGCCAGGTATCCGGTCCGCTGTCCCTGCATGGACCAGGCCTTTCCGAAGGAGTAGACGCTGACCGTGTCCGGATAGGACGCCACCGGACTGACGAACGGCTCGCCGGCCCAACTCTGGTCGCGGTGCACTTCATCGCTGATCAGTACGGGCGGCCGGGCCCGGCCGCGTCCCGCTTCGGCCAGCGCCCCGGCCAGCCCCGCCAGCTCCGCGGCGGTGTGCTGCACGCCGGTCGGACAGGTGGGCTGGCTGATGATCAGCCCCGCGGTGTGCGGTCCCCAGGCGCGCGCGATCGCATCCGGATCGAGGCGTTTGCCGTCACCGGCCGCGATCATCCGGCAGCGCAGCCCGTGCTCGCGAATGTAGATCGGGTAGTCCATCCAACACGGGGTGGCCACCAGGAGTTCTTCGCCCGGCCGGAAGAGGGTCGAGATCGCGATGTTGAGCGCCGCGGTGGCGCCGGGCGTCATCGCGATGTCGTGCACGCCGTGGCGAAGCCCGGTCAGCCGCGTCAGCACGGCGGCGATCCGGCGCCGGACGATGGTCGCGCCGCCGAACGGCGTGTACTGGAGCCGGTCCGGGTCCAGTTCCGCGGCGATGTCCGCCAGCAGCCGGTGGGCTCGCGAATCGCGGTGCACCCGCGGGTTCGGGTACGACAGGTCGATCGCGGCCGGACCCCACTTCCGAAGCGCGCGCTCGTGCACCGCGGCGAACTGGTCCAGCGGGCCGAGCAGCGTGGCCAGCTCGTCGTCGGCGATCACCGGTTCGGCTCCTGCGACCCGGCCAGCCCGACCGCCTTGACCGCTGTCCGGTCGATCTTGCCGGACGTCGTGCGCGGAAGCTCGGTGCGCACCACCACCCGACTGGGCCGCTGGAAAGCGGGCAGCCCCTCTCGGCAGGCCGCGGCCAACTCGGCCGGGCCCGCGCCGCTGTCTTCCGGGAGCACAACCACCGCGACGACGTCTGGGTCGGGGCCGTCAGCGGGCGCCGCGAACACGACCGCGTGCGTGACCAGGCCGGTGCCGAGCAGGAACGACTCGATCTCGGTCGGATTGACCCGCATGCCACGGCGTTTGAACAGCTCGTCACGCCGGCCGACGTAGTAGAGCAGGCCGTCCTCGCCGCGGCGGACGAAGTCGCCCGAGTACACAACCGTCTCCCCCACCGCGCCGGGAGGCGCGTTCGGATGCGGCCGGAAGACGCGGGAAGTGGCCTCCGGTGCGTTCCAGTAGCCCGCGGCCACGGTCGGCCCCCGGTGCACGAGCTCGCCCACCTCGCCCGGCCCGCAGGGACGACCGGTCGCGTCGAGCACGAGGATCTCGGTGCCGGGGATCTCCCGGCCCATCGAGTCGGGGCACTGATCGATCAGTTCGGGCGGCAGGTAGGTGGAGCGAAACGCCTCGGTCAGGCCGTACATGAGGAACACCCGCGTATCGGGATGGGCCTTCCGGATGGCGGCCAACGTCCCTGGCCGCAGAACACCGCCTGAATTGGTCACATAACGCAGCTCGGGCAGCTGCTGCCGGAGAAACGGCGAGAACCTGCCGACGAGGACCTCCCACAACGGCGGCACCCCGGCGAGCCCGGTAATGTGCCGATCGGCCAGCAGCCGGCAGATGTCTGGGGCATGTGACGACGGGGCCACCACCACGGTGCCCCCGGCAGACATGGTGGACAGCACCTGGTTGAAGCCGTAGTCGAAGCTCCAGGGCAGCACCGACAACACCCGGTCGGCCGGCCCGAGTTCCAGGTATGCGCCGACGATCTCCGCACCCCGGACCAGGTTCTCCCGGGTGAACATCACTCCCTTCGGCATACCCGTCGACCCGGACGTGTAGAACAGCGCGGCCAAGTCGCGTCCCGTGACTGTGCCTGTCGGGCGGGGCGGCACGCCGCGACCTCCGGGAGCGAGCACCACCACGTCCTCGGGCCGATCAGCCGGGGCACGCTGAGGAGCGTCGGTGACGAAGGCACGGGCGCCGCTGTCGCGGAGGATGTGCACAATCTGTGCCGGCTTCGAGAAGTCGCTGACGAAGATCGATACCGCGCCGAGCAGTTGGACACCGAGGAAAACCGCGAGGGCGTCTATGCCACGAGGCACGGCGACGGCCACCCGGTCGCCCCGTGCCACGCCGGCATCGGCGAGCGCGGCGGCCTGTCCCGTGGCCAGGTCGCGCAGTTCCGCGTAGGTCACCGCCCGTTTGCCGTCTTCCATCGCGACACCGTGCGGGCGACGCCGCACCTGGTCGTCGAGCAAATCCGTCACCGAGTGGACCAGGCGTGCCGGCACCGGTGACTCGTTCTCGCCGAAGCCCATCGTTCTCCTTCAGTCAGTGGGAACCCGGACGGCCAGCAAGTGGTCGATGGCGCTGAGGGTGTCGTCGTCGAGCATGTCGAAGATGTCCAGCGCGGCAAGCTGGGCCGTCAGCTGCGATGGCCGGGACGCGCCGCAGATGGCCGTGCTGACCTCCGGGTTGCGCAGCACCCAAGCCAGAGCCAGCGTCGCCGGGTGCAGCCCCAGCCTCTTGGCCAGCGCGTTGACCGAGCGGACGCGGGCGAGCACGCCGGCTCGGTCCTGGCCGAACGCCGTCTCCCTCAGCCAGCCGTACGCCGGGTCGCTGAGCCGGGCATCGCTTGGAAAGGACTCGTCGTAGCGGCCGGCCAACAGTCCGTACGCCAGCGGCGACCACGTGGTGATGCCGAGCCCGAGGCGCTGCGAGAGGCCAGCGAAGTCACGCTCGACACGATCGCGCTCAAGCATGTTGTACTGCAACTGCTCCAGCACCGGGGGCACCTCGCCACGCCCGACGGCCAGCCGATGCGCCTGCTCCACCTTGGCCGCCGGCCATTCCGAGGTGCCCCAGTACAGCACCTTGCCCTGCCGCACGAGATCAGACATCGTCGAGACGACCTCGGTCAGCGGCGTCGTCGGATCGTCCCGGTGGCACAGGAACAGGTCTAGGTAGTCGACACGGAGCCGGCGCAGCGCGGCATGGCAGCCCTCGACGAGGTGTTTCCGGCTCAGGCCCCAGGTGTTGGGCAGTTTGCCGTGCACACCCCAGAAAACTTTGCCTGACAACAAATACGTCTCCCGCGGCCAGCCGAGCCGGGCCAGAGCGTTACCCAGCATCGTCTCGGCGCCACCGTCGGCGTAGGTTTCCGCACTGTCGAAGAAGTTGACGCCTTGCTGGTATGCCTGGTCCAGCAGCGCGACGCTCTCGTCCAGGTCGAGGCGCTCGCCGACGGTGCTCCAGGTGCCCAGCGACAGCGCGCTGACCTGAAGGCCGGTGGCACCAAGCCGGCGGTACCGCATGGCCGTCACCTGTCTCTCCCCGACGCCGGGAAGTAGCCGACCGAGGTCCCGTGGGCGACGAAGCGCGCGATGTAATCCCGGTCGACGGCCGGATAGGCCACACCAAGGCGATCCAGCCACCGGTCGGTCCAGTCATGGTCCAGCCGGACCGCTCGGCCGACCCGGGGCTCCAACGTCGGCAGCATGCGCCCGACATCCTCGGTTAGACTCAGGTCGCTGCCCAACGCCACGACCGTTGCCGCGAAGCGCTCCTCGTCCAAGAGCCGGATCGGATAGCCGAGTTCGACAAGAGTCCGCACCAGTTCTCCGTGCGTCAGGTGATGCGGAGTCTGCACATGAAAGGTGCGGCCCTCAGCCGCCTGCTGGCCACTGAGCGCGAACAGCAGGCCGCTCATCGTGTCGGCCGGGATCAACGAGATGTGCCGGTCCGGCCAGTCTGTCGCCACTCCGAGCGACAGGATGGCCCGCAGGTACCGGCTGAAGAAGTGGGCGTCGATGTTGCGCTGGAATCGTCCGCTTGCCCGGTTCGGGCCGACTGTGCCGACCCGCAGCACCACTGTGCGACCGCCCGCCGCGTTATATGCCCGTACCAGCCGCTCGGCCGCGAGCTTGCTGGCCGAGTACGCCTCGGTCGGCGACTGGCCAATGTCCAGCTGATCCTCCGTCAGTGCGGCGACCCGCCCGTCCGGCATCCGTCCGGCCACCCCGATCGTCGACACGTGGCCGAACAGCGGGGAACCGGCGGCGCCGAGCAGATCGAGCAGCCGCCGGGTGCCCGCGGTGTTGGCGGCCCTCACCTCCTCGGCGTCCGCGACGTGCCGCACGTCCGCTGCCGAGTGCAGCACCGCGTCCACGCTGCCGGTAGCCGACCGCCGTCCCGCAGGGCTCAGACCCAGGCCGTCGGCGCGAAGGTCGGCGGCGTAGCCGCGAACCCGGTCAGCGAACTGCTCCGGACCGATCGGTGAATCCGGGAAGTACCACCGGTACTGCTCGGCGAGCCGGTGCTGCGCAGCGCCGTCGTCCTCGGCTCGGACCAGGCAGGTGACAGCCAGGTCCGGGTATCGCCGGAGCGCAGTGTCGAGCAAGTGCACACCGAGCATGCCGGTCGCACCGGTGAGCAGGAGCCGGGCGGTTGTCGTCCACCGATCCGGTCCGAGGGGCGGCACCGCCCGTGCTGGACCGCGGCCGGGCCTCCCCGGCACGACCGGCCTGACGGAGACCTCCTCCTGTTGCTGGTCGAGCCAGCGGGCCAGCCGGGCCACCGTCCGCAACTCGAACACCTGCTGCGGCGGAAGGTTCAAGTTACGCCTGCGCAACGCGACGACGAAGCGGATGGCGAGCAGCGACGTGCCGCCAGCTTCGAAGAAGTCCTGCTCGACCGAGGGGGTTTCGCCGCCGATGATCTCGGCCCATGCCTCCGCGACGGCATGCTCGGTCGATCCCTGCAGCGAGCGGGCGGGCGCGGCGGGCACGGTTAGCCGGGCCAACGCGGCACGATCCACCTTGCCGTTCGGGGTGAGCGGCAACGCGTCGAGCACGATGACCGATGCCGGCATGAGATAGCTGGCCAGCCGGCCGGCCAGCCATTCGCGAATCTCCACCGCGGTCCCGAGCGAGCGCGTCGCCCGGAACGGCTCGTGCGCGGTCGGCTCGGAACCGGTTGGCTGTGGCCAGTCCATGCGTGGACGCCGTCCGGGCCGGTGCACCACGGCGTCGAAGCTGCCGTCCTGGCGGCCGGCCGCCAGGCTCAACGCGACTTCGTAGCCAGCATTGGCGGCGATGTCCCGCAACTCCAACGGTGTCACGGCTGTGGCGTCGTCGCTCAGCATCGCGTTGGGCACGCCGGTCACCGCGTACTGCTCGGCGCCACCCGCGGTGAGCTCGTCGCGGAACGTCTCCGCTGTCCAGCCGGCCCTGTCCCATGCCTCCCAATCGAGGCGCTCCTCTGGCTGCGCGTCCGTACACCACAGCACCGCGTTGTACCTGAATCGGGTCAGCTCGTTGCGAGCGTGCTGGCACCGTGGCTCGATCTCCACCTCGCCGATCTCGGCGTGCTCGGCCGCGAAGTCGCGGAAATACGCCGGGCTCAGCACCAACTCGTTGTCATGGGCCACCCGCGAGCGGATCTGCGCGTGGTCGGCGCCGGGGTCGCGGGTCGCCGCGACCGAGGCATGGAACGCCTTCAGCAGTGCCAGGTTCCGCACATCGCCCACGAAGACCAGCCCGCCGGCCCTGGTGTGCCCCAGCGCCTTTTCGAGCACCCGGGTCAGGTGCTGCTCACCGGGCAGGTACTGGCTCACGGAGTTGATCAGCACCAGGTCGAAGTCACCGAGGTCCGGCAGCTGGTCCGCCTCGGCCACCAGCAGCTCGACGTGATCCAGACCGGCCTCCCGGACCCGTCCGGCCAGCCTGTTCAGGGTGACGGCGGAGAAGTCGGTGCCGACGTAGCGTCCAGCGGAACCGGCCAGCTCGGTCAGCAGCAGACCGGTGCCACAGCCGATCTCCAATATGTCCGGGGCGGACCAGCCGGCTAGCCTTGCTCGCAGGGCGGCCACAGTGGCATCCACCCACTCGTCCATCTCGGCGCGCGGGATGGGCGTGCCGTCGTAGCTGCTGTTCCAGCCAGTGAAATCCCGCCCGGCGGTGTCGACGGCGCCGTGGGTCCGGTCGAACAGCTCCCGCCACTCGGCGAGCAGGTCGGTGGCCGCTGGCTCGGCCGGCTGGTCGGCCGGCATCACGTACGCGACAAGCCGGCGATCACTCGGACCGTCACCGACGGGCAGTACCACACCCTGCCGGACGCCGGGTGCCTGAGCGAGCACCGACTCGACCTCGCCGAGTTCGATACGAAAGCCCCGCACCTTGACCTGCGAGTCGGCCCGGCCGAGGAACTCCAACCGGCCGGTCCGCAGCTGGGCTCGGTCGCCGCTGCGGTAGAACCGCTGCCCGTCGACGTCGACGAACCGCGCGGCGTTCTCCGCCGGGCGGCCGAGGTAGCCGCGGGCGACGCCTCGGCCACCGATCCAGATCTCCCCGGCGACCCCGGCCGGCAGCGGCCGGCCCCGGTCGTCGGCGATGCGGATCTCCACGCCGCCCAGTGGAAGTCCGATGGGATGGCCGCTGGTGTCGCCGCCACGCTCGAACACGTGGCCAGTGGCGAAGATCGCGGCCTCGGTGGGACCGTAGGTGACGACGACCTTGGCGGCCGGGAAGACGTCGTGCAGCGTGTCGATCAGCGCGCCCGGCACGACGTCGCCGCCGGTCACCACGACACGCATACCGGGCAGCAATCCGATGGCCGCCTCGTCGAGGGAGCTGAGCACGTGCTCCATCAATCCCGGCACCGCCTGCATGGCGGTGGCCGTCTCGAGCAGTGCTGACAGCCGCACCGGGTCGAACAGCTCGGCCTTGTCGACCAGAACGGCACGGCCGCCGGCCAGCATGGTCGAGAACAGCTCGTAGTAGAAGACGTCGAACGTGCTCGGCGCCAGCACGAGGCCGACGTCGGTGGCTTCGAAACCGAAGCGCTCCAGACAGGCGAGCAGCGTGTTGGAGATGTTGCGGTGCTCGACGGCGACGCCCTTCGGCCGCCCGGTGGTCCCCGAAGTGTAGAGCACATAAGCGAGTTCGTCCGGCGTCACGTCGACTTCCACGGCCGGGTCGCCAGCCAGGCTGACGTCACCGATCCGCACCGCCGGCGTCTGGTCGCCATGCCCGAGGCTGAGGTCATCGGTCAGCACCATCGTCGCGCCTGAATCCTCGATCAGGAACTGCCGTCGGTCAACCGGATCCTCGGGGTTGACCGGCACGAACGCCGCACCGGCCAGAATGACACCCAACGTTGCGACGACCAGATCTACCGTGCGCCCGGCACAGATCGCCACCACGTCCCCGCGACCAAGACCAGCCCTGTGCAAGTGTCCGGCGACCGAGCGGGCCCGCCGCCGGAGTTCCGTGAACGTGAGCGTGTCTCCGCCGGCGGCCAGCGCGGTGCGCGTGGGCCAGCGCCGTGCCGCCGTCGTGAAGAGGCCGGCCAGAGTTCGTGGCCCTGCTCCGGGCGCTGGTGACCGCAGGACGCCGACAGCAGTCGTAGCGCCGTCGAAAACGGACAGCCGGCTCACCGGGAGGGCAGGGGTCTCGGTCATCAGCGCAAGCAACCGCTGATAGGCCCCCGTCATCCCGGCAATGGTCTCCCGGCCGAACATCGAGACGCGGTAATTGACTCGCACTCGTATCCCGTCTGGGCGACGCCACAGCGTCCATTCCAAGTCGAACCGGGCGACGTCCAGGTCAGCGTTCATTGATTCGCCGGGGACGCCGCCTAGGGCGAGCTGGTCGCTGTCCGCGGTCTGTAGCGCGAACATCACCTGGAACAGTGGGTTGTGGCTGAGTGACCGTTCCGGCTTGAGCTCGGTGACGACCTGCTCGAAAGGCGTGCCCTGGTGCTCCAATGCGGCCAGCGCGGTGAGCCGGACTCGGTTCAGCAGCGTCGTGATGGACGGATCCTCAGTCAGGTCGGTGCGCAGCACCACGCTGTTCACGAACAAGCCGACAGTCCGCTCCAGGCCGGGATCGGCGCGGTTGGCCACCGGCGATCCCAACACGATGTCGGTCTGCCCGGAGTACCGGTGCAGCAAGGCGGCCAGCGCGGCGGCCAGCACCATGTACAGCGACGCGCCATGGCGCTTGCCGAGTTGCTCCAGCCGGCCGGCAAGCTCCTCGGTCAGCTGGAACTCCATCCGGGCACCGACGGAGCTGGCCGTTGCCTCCGTCGTCGCTGCCATCGGCAGCTCGAGCTGAGGCAGGCCGGCCAGTTGGGCTCGCCAGTAGGCCAAGCCAGGATCCTCGGCCGAGCTCGCCCGTGCCGCCTCTGCGGCGGCGAAAGCGTCGAACGACAACACCGGCTCGGGCAGCTGCGCGGCCGCGCCGAGCCGGTACAGCTCGGCCAGCTCGCGGTGGATGACACCGAGCGACCAGCCGTCGGCGATCAGGTGGTGCACGCTGAGGGCCAGCCGGTGGTCCAACTCGCCCACCCGCACCAGCAGCAACCGGAACAGCGGTGCCTCGGCCACGTTGAACGGGCGCTCGAGATGCGCCCGGATCGCCTCGTCGGCCGCCTCCACCCGCTGGGCCGCCCGCCGGTCGGTGACGTCGAGCACCCTCACCGGCGACGTCACCGAGGCCCGCACGTATCGACCGGGATGACCGTCCGGACCTGCGGGAAACGCGGATCGGAGCATGTCGTGCCGTTCAGTGAGCAGCCGCACGGCAGCACGGAGCCGGTCGACGTCCACCGGCCCGGACAGCCGTGTGGCGCTGGTGATCTGGTACGCGGGGCTGTCCGGCTCCATGGCGTGCAGGAACCACATCCGCTCTTGTGCGAACGACAGCCGGGCCTGCCCCTGCGCAACCTGCGGAGCCGGTGCCGGCCCGTTCTCCGCACGCCGCAGCCGGGCCATGAGCGCCTGCTCGGCCAGCTCCTGCCTGCTACGGTCGGCCGCCGTGGCTCGAGGGTCGATCGACATCGAGGTTTCTCCTGGGATGAGAAGACTGCGGGGCGGCGCGCGGCGTCAGTAGACGTCCTCGCGCTCCATTGCCGTGAACAGTTCGCGGATGTTGTCGTCGCTGAAGCCCTTGTTCGTGGTGCGGGTGACGAACTCCAGCTGAGTGCCGGCGTTCGGCTCGCGTCGGGTGAAGGACTGGTCGAGCCCTGGCGAGTTGATGACGCCAGTCAGCATTTCCGCGCCGCGCTCACGCAACTCCTCGACGAGATCGCCTTGGCCGCGAACGGAGATCGCAATGTGCTGCACACCCGGGCCGTAGTGCTCGACGTAACGCGACACATTGGACTTGGGTGAGTCGCCCTGGCACAGCACGAAGGTCACGTTGCCGACCCGCAGGGTCGCCGTGTCCATGCCACTGACCTCGCCCCGCACGAGCCGGCGCTCGATCACGCTGAAGCCGTACACGCCGCAGAACAGCTTGATGGCCTCCTCGAGGTCGCGCACGGCGATGGCCACGTGGTCGATGCGCAGCGCGTGGGAAGCGAGGCCCTCAGTCGGGGTGTCACCGATAATCTCGCCCTCGATGCGGCAGCTCTCCACGGTGATGGCGTCGTAGACGTCGGTCACGAAGTCGACGTCCAGCCCGTTCGCCTCGGCGTAAGCGCGGGCTTTCGCGAAAACGCCGTCGAGCCGGTCTTGCGCCATCATCGGCACATCGTTGGCCGCCTTGTGCTCGGCGATCTCGCGGCAAATCCGCATCCGGCGGTTCAACAACTCCAGCAGCTGCGCGTCGGCGCTGTCGATGTCGGCCCGCAACGACGCCAGCCGGTCGGACGACGCGATGGCACTCATGAACTACCTCCTTGATGGTCCCGGCCGCGGGCCGGGATTGGGTGGTGTGGTCACAGACCGGCGCCCGATGTCGGCACCTCGACGAGGCGTTCCTCGATCAGCGCGGCCTGTTCGACGAGTGTTGGGTGATCGAAGACTTCGGTCAGGGACAGCTCGACGCCCATCCGGCTGCGGATGGACGCGACGAGCAGCAGTGCCCGCAGCGAGTGGCCACCGGCGTCGAAGAAGTCGTCGTCGAGGTTGATCCGCCGGTCACCGAGCTGGGCCTGCCAAAGCCTGGCCAGCTCGCGTTCCACCAGCGTCCGCGGCGGTTGCCCGCAGGCTTCGGTCCGGCGTAGCGACCTGGCGCCGGCGGCCAGCGCCCGATGGTCCACCTTGCCGGTGTCGGTGAGCGGCAGTCGGTCGAGCACGGCGAACTCGTCGGGGATAGCCGCCGTCGGCAGCCGCCGACGCAGCTCCTGCCGAACAGCCCGGGGCTCGAGTTCCGCCGCACCGGGCCGCAACACCAAGTACGCGGTGCAGGACTTGGCCGCACCAGTACCGGTGGCCGCCACGACAGCGGCATTGACCTCGGGCAGCCCAGTCAGCACCGCCTCGATCTCGGCCGGCTCCAGCCGGACGCCGCGAATCTTGATCTGCCGGTCGGAACGCCCGAGGAAGACGACCCGGCCGTCGGCGTCGACCCGGGCCAGGTCGCCGGTGTGGAACGCGGTCGGCGCGCTGGGCGGCCCGGTGAATCCGCCCGGACCGCCGTTGAGATAGCCGGCCCCTACCGGCGCGCCCGTGACGACGAGCCGACCGGCCACCAGTCGCGGCACTGGCCGGCCCCACGGATCAGCGACGAGTACGCCTGCCCCGTCGATCGGGCGGCCGATCGGGATGGTCGGCCCCGTCTCGTCCCCTCGCACGACGTGTGCGGTTGCGTCGGCGGCCACCTCGGTGGAGCCGTAGAGGTTGAGGAACCGCACGTCCGGCAGTCGTCGGCGCGCCTCATGGGCCAGCTCCGCCGGCAAGACCTCTCCGCTCAGCGTCCAGTGCCGGAGTCGGGGCAGCGCGCCGGCGAGGTCGAGATCGAGGTTCAGCACCTCGGCCAGCAGGGTGGGCACCGAGGTGACGCGCGTCGCCCCTGCTGCGGCGAGGTTCCGCACCAGCGAGGCGGGGTCGTCGCCCGCATCCCCGGCGAGCTGAGTCGTGGCCCCCGACAGTGGTCCGGCGAGCAGTTCGGCGACCGAGTCCACGAACGCGATAGCGGTACGTGCGAACAGCACGTCGTCGCCGGTGAAGGGCGCGTCTCGCCGCCCCCAGGCGAGCCGGTTCGCCATAGCGCGATGCGCGATCAGGACGCCTTTGGGCACACCGGTCGAGCCCGACGTGAACAGTAGGCAAGCGGCCTGTTCTGGGTCGGTCGGATGCGCCGGCGCCGGCGAAGACACCATCGACAGCCCGTGCGGCACGACCGTGACGATTCCGCCAGCCGGATGTTCGGCCGTCGGTCCCGCGATTACCACCCGGCACCGCGCAGCAGCCAGCATCGCGTCACGGCGGGCCCGCGGCAGCCCGGGATCCAGTGGTAGGTAGACGGAGCCGGCCTGCACCGTGCCGAGCAGGGCGGCAACGAGCCATGGCTCACGAGGCAGGCAGACACCCACCGGCTCACCCGGGCGCACCGAGTGCTCCCGGAGCGCTGCTGTGATCCGGTCAGCCCGTTCAGCCAGCTCGGCGAAGGTCCATTGCCGGCCGCCGCCCCGCACCGCCACGCGGTCCGGAACGCGCGCGGCCTCGGCGGCGAACGTCCGGTGCAGTGCCTGGGGCGTCTCTCCGGGTTCGCCGTCGAGCACCGACTGCGGGTAGGGCGTCGGCCCACCGACCGCGGGCTCGATGTCATGCCGGCTGCGCGGCGATCGGGCCAGCTCGATGACGGCCGCGCGGTACAGCGTCGCCACGGCTTCCCGGTCGGCCTCGTCCAGCCCCGCGCCGAACCACTCCAGGCGAACGGCCAGGATTTGGTCCAGCGGATCGAGCTGGAACTGCGCCGTCAGCGGGAAGTAGGTTTGATCGTTGGCCGTGCGGTCCAGCACCCGAAGCCGGCCACCTTCGGCGATCTTCGCGTAGGGGTGGAAGTGAGTGAAGTTGAACAACGTGCCGATCCCGTCGACCAGTCGGTCTCGTCGGAGCTGGGCGAACGGGTACGCCCGGTGCGGCAGCGTCTCGGCTTCCACCTGCCGCACCTGCTCGACCAGGTCCCACCAGGTGCCCTCGGCGATGCGGACGCGGAGCGGGTTGACGTTCAGGAAAAGTCCCACGGTGGTCGCGCCGGCGACGGTCGCCGGCCGGGCGTTGGCCATCAGCCCGGTGACCACCTCGGACTGCATCGTCGCCGTCGCGACAGCCCGCACGTGCGCCGCCAGCAGAATGGACTTGAGCGGTACCCCGGTGGCGTGGTTGAGGGCGATCAGGGCGGCGGAAACCTCACCGGGGAACTCGATGTCCACATAGGACATCTCCGGCCGTTCGACACCCCCGTCGAGCCCATAGACGTGGCTGTCGGGCGCGTCGACCAGCTGGTCCCGCCAGAACCCGGCCGACCGCGCCACCGCGGTCCGCTGTGCGGCCAGGTAGTCGGCGTAGCCGCGCACCTCGGTCACCGGGAGACGCCCCGGCTGCTGGTAGGCGTTGAGGAGTTCGGTCAGGGTCAGTGCGGCGCTGTAGCCGTCCAGAAGGGGCTCGGCCAGCGTGAGCTGGAATTCGTCGTCGGTCAGCCGGTGTGCGGTCAGTCGCAGCAACGGCGGGCGTTCCCAGTCGAAGGCGACGGTCTGCTCGCGTTCGAGCCAGTCGGCCACCCGGCGGTCGCGCTCGTCGGCCGGCAGGCTGCGAAGATCGATGACGGCTAGTGCCGCCGGCACCTCACGATGCACCAGCTGGACGGGTTCCGCCGAGCCGCCGTCGGCATCGACGCGAATCGCGCTGCGCAGGAACGGGTGCCGGCGCAACACCACCGAAAGAGCTTGTTCCATCTCCTCCGCGACCAGATCGCCGCGCAGCCGCAGACTCGTGGTGTACACCCGATAGCGGCCGGGCTGGGTCGACTCCACCAGCAGGCCGGACAGCGTCGTCGGGAGTGGGAAAGCATCCACGACATCGTCGGGCAGACCGGCCCGCACGCCGTCGTCGAGCAACGCGAACGGCGCGACCGCGGCTTCGTCCGGCACGGACGTGCCAGTGCCGACGACTCCTGCGAGCTGACGGACCGACGGATGACCGAAGATCGTCTCCACGGACAGCGCGTATCCCTCGGCCCGGGCTCTCGTCACGAGTTCGATGCTGCGGATGGAATCCCCACCGACCGCGAAGAACGAGTCGGCCACCCCGACGGTCGCACGGCCGACGACCGACCGCACCAACGCCAGCAGCCGTTCCTCGGTCGGCGACGCCGGCTCCGCTGTGCCCGGCGCGGCCGGGGGCGCGGCCTCGTCCAGCGCCAGCAGTGCGCCGTGATCAACCTTGCCGTTAAGTGACAAGGGAAGTTCGGGAAGCAGATGAATCCGTCCGGGCACTAGGTGCACCGGCAGGCGCCCGGAGAGCCGGGCGACCAGCGCCTCTCGGGTCAGCTCGGGATCCGTGACGGCCGCGAATGCGACCAAGGCGGTGCCGGACACGTCGACGGCGGCCTGTGTGACACCGTCGACCGCCTCGAGGGCCGCCTCGACCTCCGCGGGCTCCACGCGTAGACCACGCAGCTTGATCTGCCGGTCGGTACGGCCGAGGTACTCGATCACCCCGTCCTGCCGCATCCGAGCAAGGTCGCCCGTGCGGTAGAGACGCTGATCCGGCTCGGCCGGATCGGCAACGAATCGCTCGGCGGTCAGCTCCGGCCGGTTGAGGTACCCGGCGGCCAGCTGGACACCGCCGAGATAGAGTTCGCCGATGCCCCCGAACGGCACCAGCTGCCGGTGCGCGTCCAGCACCAGCACCCTGGTGTTGGGCACCGGCCGCCCGATCGGCATCACCGGGTCAGCACCGGCGACGCATCGGTGGCGGGTCACGTCGATGGCGGCCTCGGTCGGGCCGTATAGGTTGTGCAGCTCCCCGGCACCGGCGGCCAGGAAGTCCTCCGCGACACGGACCGGCAGCGCCTCACCGCTACAGATCACCCGGCGCAACGGCAGCTCACCGGACAGTTCGCCGGCCGCGATGAAGGCACGGAGCATCGACGGCACGAAGTGGGCGGTGGTGATACCCTCGCCGCGGATGAGCCCGCCCAGGTAAGCAGGATCGCGGTGGCCGCCGGGCCGGGCCACGACCAACCGCGCGCCGGCCAGCAGCGGCCAGAAGAACTCCCACACGCTCACGTCGAACGTGAACGGCGTCTTCTGGACGACGCTGTCGGTCTCGTCCAGCCGGTGGTCTTCCTGCATCCAGGCAAGGCGATTGACGAGGCCGAGCTGGGTGTTGCCGACGGCTTTCGGCAGGCCGGTGGAGCCGGAGGTGTAAATGACGTAGGCGAGGTCACCGGGCGCGGGCCCGACGACCACCGGGGGTAACGCGGCCGCATTGTCGCTGAGTTCGGCGATGTCGTGCGCTGGGGGTCCGCCCGGTCCCGCCGCGGCGCGGCCAAGAAGCGCCCCGGGGTGCAGGTCGTCCAGCATGAACGCCCGTCGGGCCTCCGGCTCGTCCGGGTCCACGGGCAAGAAAGCGGCGCCGGCGAGGATTACGCCGACCAGAGCCACCACCAGGTCAATGCTCCGGTGGGTGCTGACCGCGACCAGGCTGCCCGGCCCGATTCCCTCGGCGGCCAACCGCGAGGCCAGCGCGTCGGCTCGATTGCGTAGTTCATGATAGGTCAGTGTCCGGCCTTCGAACGTGACAGCCGGCCGATCTCCGTGCTTGTGCAGCGCGACCCGCAACTGCCCGGTGAGCGTGCCGGCGAGCGCTCGGCGCGGCCCCTCACTCGCGGCCAGCACCTCCGCGCGGTCTGCGGGATCGAGCATCGGCAGCGTGCCGACCGTTTCGGTCGGATCAGCCGCGACGAGGGCGGCCAGCAACGCGTGGAAGTGCCGAGCGAGGCGAACGACCGTCGAGTGGTCGTAGAGGCTGGTGGGCGCGCGCAGCCAGCCCTCCACGGAGCCATCAGGGTGCGGGTGCAGCCGCAGCTCCAGATCAAGCCACGCGAGGGGAACGGGCTCGACGGTCGGCATGGCGGTCAAGCCGGCCCCCGTCAGCTCCTGGCCAGCGTCCGTCAGCACGATCATGGCCTGGAACAGCGGATGCCGACCGGGCAAGCCGGACTGCCCCAGCGCCTCGACGACGTCCTCCAGCGGGGCGTGCCGCTGCTCGTCCGCGGCAAGGATGTCGATCCGCAATCTGCGCAGCACGTCATCGACAGTGGACAGGTCGCCGCCGACCAATCGTTGCACGGCAGTCTGGGCGTAGAGACCGACGGTACGGCGCTCCGCCGCCGCCCGGTTGCCGGTCATGAAACCGACGAGCGTTTCGCTCTGCCCGTTGTAGCGCCGGAGCAGCAGATGGAGCGCGGCGGAGTAGACGAGGAACCGGCTCAGTCTTCGACTGCGGGCCAGGGTATCGACCGCCGTGGTCAGCTCCGTGGCCAGATCGATCCGCACGCAGTGGGCGGCCGGCAGCAGCCTGGGCGGCCGAGGGCGATCGGGTGGCACCGTACTCTCCATCGGCGCTCCGGCCAACCGCAGCCGGGCCCCAGCTGTGGCCGCCTCGACGCGACGGCGCGCCGCCTCCTGCCGAATGGCCACGACACTGTCCAGAAAGGACGATTTGACAGATGGCAACTCAGCCGGTACACCCGCGCATTCCGCCTCGTAGAGAGCGATCAGCTCGCCGCGGATGACCCGGCTCGACTCTCCGTCGCCGGCCAGGTGGTGATACGGGATCGCCAGCAGGTGTTCGTCCGGCTCGACGGTGATCAGGACGGGGTCGAACACCGGTCCCGTCAGCGGCAGCGGCGTGGACAGCTCCTGCCGCAGCCGGTTCTCGGCGTCCCGCCGCCGTTCGGCCGGCGTCGTTCCCTCGGCTTGAACCTGCCGCAGGTCAACGGGATCCTCGCTCACCTGCTGCACCGGGGTCCCGTCGGCCCGGGTACGCACCCGCAGCCGCAGCATCGGGTGACGCTCGGCAAGCCGTCTCACCGCGGACGCCAGCTCCTTGGGCCGCACCAGCCCGGACAGCCGCAACGAGGCGTCGAGCACGTAGCTGGCCCCGGTGTCGCGCAACTGTTCCGCGAACCAGATTCGGCGTTGCGCCGAGGTGAGCGGGAACTCAATCATCATCGTGTTGTCCACTCAGGCCATTTCACCAGCGGAGAGAACGCGTTCAATCTTGTTGTTTTCGGCCATCAGCACGACGGCTGGGACGTGGTCGGCGACATCGGACTCGTCGACATCCACATAGGTAAGCAGAATGACCACGTCATCGCGTTGCACAAGGCGCGCGGCGGCACCGTTGAGGCAGACCTCCCCCGGCTTGCCCTCGATCGCGTAGGTCTCGAAACGCGCGCCGTTGTTGATATCGAGCACGGTGACCTGCTCGTTCACCAGAATCTTCGCCGCGGCCAGCAGATCGGGGTCGATCGAGATCGAGCCCACATAGTTCAGGTCCGCATCGGTGACGACGGCCCTGTGAATCTTGGAGTTGAGCATTCGCCGACGCCGCATGACTTCCCTTCCAGAGTTAGCAGTTATCGCGAGCGATCGCACACGGATTCGCCACGATCCAACATTAAGGTCGTGGCACGTGCCACACAACAGAAATCCGAAATCCTGTCGATAACCACGAAATTTCGCCGCGGTCGTCGGTCCACCCCGCGCTATTCGGCAAACCGGCGCTCGCGCGAGCCCGGCGACGAAGCACCGGGCCAGGCAGGAGCTTGCCCCGTGTGGTGAGTTCGCGGAGCTGCGGCGCTCGCGCGGACCCAGCGTCGGCGGCCCGCGTCGGGATACAATCGGCGAGACGGCCACGACCAGGGCTTGAGGGCACGGATGGCTGAGTGTTCGCCGCTGAGATCGCGACCGCGAGCGGCGGTTCCCCACGGTCGGACAGTGCGTGAATATTGCCTCCAGACTCGGCCCGGTCCGCGGAACCCGGCCGGTCATGGGATCCTTTTCTGGCTCTTACGCAGGCACGGTCCACGATCGCGCGGCTCCAGCCGAGGTGGCCCTGGCGCCGAGTTCATCCAGCACCGCATGGTGCACGAAGCGCCAGAGGCCAGCTTCGGCCCATCGGCTGAGACGGCAGTGTGCAGTCTGGAACGGGTCCCCGCACGAGCCCGCACAGGAGCCGCGCGACTCCTTGCGGAGGGGCCGGATCTCCGGGATCAACGGCACCGATCACCACGTATGACGCGTTCACGTTCTCAGGCGCCACGAGATGAGTCCAGCCCGCAGGGTGGCCACGTCGCGCGGCGCGGTCACTGAAAGACCGGTCAGATCGTGTATCCGCCTGAGCCGGTAGTTCAACGTGTTCGGGTGAATGAAAAGAATGCGCGCGAGCTGCTTGCGGTCGAGATCGTGCGTTAAAAACGCCTCAAGGGTTTCTGTCAAGTACTCATGCCCGGTGAACAGCGGCGCTACTCGGTCAGCCAACCGTGCAGCGAGGTCCGGTGACCGGTAAATGAGGATTTCCAGCTCGACGTCGGCAACCCGGTACAGGTTGGGCGGATAGCCCAGTGTCGAGGCGATTCGTTCGACCTCGCGGGCTTCGGTCGCGGCCAGCTGGACGTCTCCCGCGGAAGCCGCGGTTGCCACGCCGACAATCGTCGGAGCCGGCGACTGCACCACATCCGTCCGGAGGCTGTCCCGCAGCAACCACATCGCTTCAGAGTCCTCGCGCCCGGAGTATGAGAGGACCCATAACTCACCCTCCGCGGTGACCGTGCGCACCGCCTTGGTGGCCGGACTCAGCCGCCTGAACACGATCTGCAGGACCGGCGGCGGCCGATCGGCCGGTCCGTCGGCGGGCTCCTCGATCCGGGAAAACGCGACGATCACATAGAAGCCGGGGCCAGACGGCACGCCCAACTCCTCGACGGCATGGTCGAGCGCTCGTGAATCCACGCTCGCGGTTCGTGCTTCGTTGGCCGGAACGGCATGAGCGGGCTCGGCGTACATCGACTCGATCACCTGCTGCAGGTTCTCGCTGTTCGCGAAGTAGGTGCTCGCCTTTCCGGCGAGCTGCGACCGCTCTTGGCCGTCAGCTCGCGAAAGCAGGCTGTCCCACGTCGCGTGAGCGATCTCGCGCACGCATCGGCTGGCGAACTTGCAGCTGATCTCCGGTGCGACGAAAACTCGCTCGGCGACGTGGTTCTCGCGGCCGCACGCTGCCTTGGTCGCCAGCGAGTGAACGAGCGCGAGAACCACGGACCGGACCCAGGCGACCAGTACACGAGCCGACATGGCGGGCTCGTTTTCGTCATGGCGTCGCTTCACGAGTTCGACAGATTCGTCGACGATCTCGTCGAGATGGTCGAACAGACGTCGATCACGCACGCCTGTCATGGACGTATTCACCCTTACCCCCCGTTTCACGATCAATATCCGCTTGACGCTTCTCCGCTTGGGTAGTCCACTGGCTCGGCTCACGGCCGGCGTCGGCTTGCCATCTCGAAGATGTCCGCCATCACCTCGATCCGACGCTCTGCTGCCGCCAACTCTGCTTCGCTCGCCTCACGGTCTTCGATAAACTCCCGCACCCGGGTGAGCTGAGATTCGTAATACGCCAGTGGCGGGAATAACTTGACGGTCTTGTTCTCGGACCGTCGGTGGACGACGAGGTTCAGCGGCAGGGCGCCGGCCGTCGGCCGCAGGAGACCGCGGATTCGTGCCGAGGCGTCGTCGAACTCAAACTCGATTTCGGCCCGGTGCCGCGAGTCGATCCGGCAATCGAGCACCGACTTCGTACCACTCCTCCAGCTGACCTCGGCTTGGAACCGCCTGTCGACGCCGCCGGGGCCGTCGAACTCCGACTGCCCCGCGAGCGAAACGCATTCCAGACCCGTAGTCGCCTGCAATGCCTGTAGCCAATAGCTGGCACAATCGAAGAAGATCCCACCGCCCAATTCACGTCGCAAGCGATAACTTCCCCGAGCCGGTTCGAGAAAACGAAAGTCGGCTCGAACCTTGCGAAGCTCACCGTACCGACCGGAGACGAGCATCTCCCGCACTTCGCGCTGCCACGAATGGCCTGCCGTCGAAACCGCCTCGAAAACCCCCACCCGGTTGGTCCTGGCCGCGGCCGCGACCACCGCGAGTTGCCGTCGATCGAGGCACAGCGGCTTCTCGACGAGGACGTGCTTTCCCTGCTCTGCCGCGCGCACCGCCCAGGGTTGATGCGCCGAGTTGTGCAGTGAGACGTAGACGAGATCAATCGCCGGATCGCGCACCAGTGCCGCGTAGTTCCGGTGGACGTCCGGTATTCCGTTGCGGGACGCGAAGTCTTTCGCGCGATCGATGTCACTCGCGGCAACCGCGCGTACTGAGATGTCACCACGCGCCGCAGCCGGACCGACGACCGCGCGCTCCGCTATCCGGGTGGCGCCGAGGAGACCGACTTCAAGCCGCACGGAAAACACCTCTTGGTCGCGCGCCGGCCGCCGCGAAGGCATCGAACACCCATTCGCGCAGCCGCGTCACGTGTTCGTCCGTGCATATCAGCGCGAAGTAGATCCGTCCGCCCGGCGCCCGAAGGCGGCTCCCGTTGAGAACAACGACGCCAGGCCGTTCCCCGCCCGTGTAGCTGATGTCTTCGAGGCAGGAGATGAGATCGTCGATCGTCGTCCCCGGCGGCACGGAAACCTCACACTGCCGCAGATGCGCTCGCAAACCGGCTGCCTCCATGGCGAAGTCGTCGAGTTTCAGCGACAGCAAGCCCAATGACTGGCGGGCGTTGATCTCGAGTACCGGGACGACAGACCCATCGGCCAGGAGTGCGGAATCGACGCCGGCCGGCCCGTGGTAGCCCGCCTGGGCCAGCGCGATGGCGACCCGTTCGATGATGCTCAGGTAGCCGGTGTCTTCGATGACGCGCCGCAGTTCGGCATTCGGTGGTCCGGATCCGAGGTACCTGAACCCACGGTTCATCATCCTGCGAATTCCGCGGAACCGCCATGCTCCGCCGCGAGCGATCTCGACGTGCGCGGAGAAGTCCGCACGCACCTCGAACTTCCGCTGCACCAGAAACTCGACCCGCATACCATGCGCGACCTGCTGAGCCAGCGTCCGCAGCACGGCGCGGAGCGTTCGTGAGTCACGGATTTCCAAAGCGCCGCGGCCCGAAACCCCGTAGGGATCCTTGAGCACCGCGGGTTGAAGCACTGTGACCGCGTCCGACAACTCTTCGACGGTGGTGACAACAACCCCTGTGCCGGGCAGATCCAACGACCGCGCGAGGTCGTTCGACCATACTTTCGAGTTCACCTTGGCCACGATCTCCAGCCGAGGCCAGGAACCTGGCAGCGCCTGCGTGCCCGGCAAGATCGCGTAAGGTTCGAGCGTGGTGCATTTCTCGATCGAGGTAAGCGCGACGTCGTCGCGCAACACGGCGGCTTCGACAGGCCCTGGCTCTGCTACGACGTGGTGATCGAACACGACACCCGCGGCGGCCAGCTGATCTCGCAGCGAGGTCGCGATCGTGTGCTTCGTGAGCAAAAGATCACCAGGAGTGCAGAATCCGGCTAGGAGTTCCTCCATCGCCGGCGCGACGTCGCCGATGGTGATCGCTGGAAGCACGGCCAGGTCGGCCGGCCGCCACCAGCGCTCCGCGTCGAAGGTGCCGAGGCGGGCGGTCGGCCGACCGCTCACCTGACAACCTCTCGGACCAGCGCTGTCAGATAGGCGACGAAGTGCTCGATCGACCGGAGATCATCAAGCTCGAGAGCCTCGTAGTCGAGTTCGACGTCGAGGACATCCTCGATCCCGAGCAGAAAGGAGATCATTTGGAGAGAGTCCAGTCCGTAGTCATCGACCAGGTCGGCAGTCGAGCTGAGATCGTCGACGGCGATTCCGTTCGCCAGCACTCCGGCCAGCACCATTTTCACCTGCTTATCAATATCGATCAAATCCTCAAACTCCGTTCAGGTACAGAAGGATGCACTTCGAGCAGACCGGCAGCATTCCGTTGGCCGACAGAATCTGCCGCACACGACGGAATTTAGGGCTCTGCCAGAGGTCGAGCACCGGGGTGTCGTGAAGGTTGCCCACGACGAACTCGGGAAAGAACTTGCAGGAACTCACCGCCCCATCCGCATGCACCTCCATGCGGTTCGACACCGCGAGGCACTTGTTCCGGTTCTGTGCAGGGCGGGAGGTCCCGCGGATGAAGTCGTCGACTTCGTCCTCTTCGAGATCCGGCTGGTAACGGATCCGGACGTCCCACTTCCGGCGGGCGAGCCGGCGCATCGAATCACGCAGCACGCTGATCCGGTCGACCGGTAATTGGTAAGTGTAGGAGTGCCACGTCGCCTTGCTGGTTCGCGTGTCGGGTTCGAGCCACTCGAACGAGTCCGCGTAAACCCGGTCCATCGATCGCGCCACCTCGGGGCTGATGAACCAAGGGAACTGGAAGTACACAGTGTTAACTCCCAGCTGCTCCGCCCACTCCATGAACTCATACATCTTCGACACAGTCACATGGGACACCATGCAGGACAACGACACCTCGCCGTCGAACCGACCCGCACGCTTGAGGTCGAGCATCAACTCGATATTCTTCGTCGTGCGGGCGAACGTGCCTTTCCCCCGCAGCGCTTCGTGGTCTTCACCCAGGCCGTCTAGGCTGACCAGGAGATTGAGGTTCTCCCCGATGCGAAGCAAGCTGTCGAGGTTCCTCTTGAACAGCAGCCCGTTGGTGCACATGTTGACTGTGCGCGGGTACTGCTGCAACAACTCGGCCACTTCACCGAACCTGCTGTGCATGAGCGGCTCCCCGCCCCACAGGAACGTTTTTGAGCGCACCGGCGTGGTCACCCTCAGCACGTCCTCGATGACGCCGACATCAAGCTCGGTACGAGCTCGCTGGGCGCTGAAGTCCCGGAAGAACCCCTGCTCGTTCCACTGGTAGCAGTGCGTGCAGCGTAGATTGCACTTATAGGTCAACTGGAGGCTGACCTCTCGGGGAAGCGCGTCGGCATAGCCGGGGTCGACTAGCGAACTCCGGCGGGCGCGGGAGCGGATCGACACCGTGTGTTTGATGTCCGCGAACTCTTTTCCTGTAAGCGTTCGCGTGGTTTCCGGGCGCATTGTGACGTCTCCTCAATCGATGACACAGGAACAGCACTAGCCAATCTCGAGCTTCCCGTTCACTTTCGCCACCACCGGTGCGACTTCGGGCGCGTTCCTCAGAGCAACGGCTAGGCGCACAGCGAATGACCCCACGACGGGAACGTCTCACCGAATGACTAGGCGCCGTAGCCGGGTCACCACAGCCTTGAAAGCGCCATTTGCCTGGCATACCAGCAAAGCAACCCACCCCTTCATCGAAGGCTACGCAAGCTCCAACGAGCCACACCGCAGGCTGGAGCGCTCAGCCTTACCTCCGGACCCTCCGGTGATCCCCACCTCGGTTGCCACTACGCGCACGACGCCGGGCCGGGCCGTCACACTGACGGCACGCCTCTCGACTTGTCGCTCGGCGTAGCTGGACAGGTTCATACCGTAACACTGCTAGAACCTTATTTTCAACCCTGAAGATATTCGTAACGAATGAAGGCCCGCAACAGAGCGAAGGTGTACAACAGATCGCGACGCTGCCACCCTGCCCAGCTGTCCTGGTTGAGCGAGTTTCCCGCAGAAGTGACGCCTCAATGCGAGGCGTCACGTCGCGATCAGCTACGACAAGAGCGGAGAACCGAAGCCGGGTGACGACTTTCTGCTGCCGCACCCAACTTCACATACGTTTTCGGATAAATCGGAAGGTCGGTCATGCGACACCGGTCAGTCCTGATGGATCGCCCATCGGTGGCCGTCCACTGGCCGCGCACCGGGAAGCTCGATCAGTTCGGGCTTGAACAGCGGCGCCGAAGCGAAAGCCGGCTCCCAGGTGGCGAGGTCCTCGTCTTGCGGCACCTCGATTCGCTGACCGCGCGCGATCCTGGCGACCACTTGCGTCAGCAACCGGACACCGAGCGGTGCGAGCAGGTCCCGCCAGAGGCTTGCCGGGGTGGAGCCTGGCGGGACGAGGACGTGTTCCTGCGCCGCTATTGGCCCGGCGTCGGTCCGGTCAGTGAGGTGGTACACCGTGCCGCCGGACACCTTGTCCCGATCCCTGATCGTCCATCGTATGGCATCACGACCACGATGCAGGGGCAACAGACTCGGGTGATAGCCGATCGCGGCCTCCCGGGCACGTCGGCGTGTGCGACGGCCGATGAAGGCATGCGAATGCGCCGCCACGATGACGTCCGTCGCCTCGGGCACGTCCTTCTCCCGCAGATCAGTGGACTTGACCCACGGTATCGACCTCGGGTAGCCCCACGCCCGCAAGCGGTCCCAGTGCGCCGGGTCGGCTTCTACGGTTCCACCCCGACGCAGATCCGGCGTCGCCAGACCCACGATCCCATGCCCCGCCGAACTGAGAGCAGAGGCCACTTGAACTGCGAAGACGCCTTGCCCAGAGAGGTATACCTGCATCATCCTGCCCGTCTGCTTACCGACAGGTCCCGCCGATCGCAGAACCTGTCCAGCCGATACGTACTGAGGCTATCCGACCGGCACCGGCACCTCAGAGACGTTGGTGATTCACACAAAGCTTCCCGCCTGAGTTGCCGACGAATCCGGACACCACCTAGAAATGAAGCCATGCCGTCTTTCGCGCCCGCAGGGCTCGACGAATGGAATGTCGCCGCTGTCGACCTCGACGCGTACTTCGCCAGAATAGATCACGCACGAGTCGATGCCACCGTTGCCGGCCTCATGAGCCTCCATGAGGCACACGTGCGAGCGATTCCGTTCGAAAACATCGACGTCATCACGGACTCGGACGGGGGCTTGGACCTCAGCGTCATTCAGCGGAAGATTCTGTTCCGCCGACGCGGGGGTTACTGTTTCGAGCACTCACTTCTGTTCGGCGCCGTCTTGGAGCGGCTGGGGTTCGAGGTTTCCCGGAGGCTGGCACGTGTCACCCCGGAAAAGAACGGTCCCTTCACCCACATGCTGCTCGTCGTCACCCTTGATGGGAACGACTACCTGGCCGATGTCGGGTTCGGCGCGACCATCCTCCATCCCATGCCGTTGCGCGAGCGAGTCGTCGTGGACCAGGCAGGTTGGGAATACAGGCTGACCAGGCGAGCCAGGTCGTGGCAGCTCGAACGCAACAAGGCCGGCAGCTGGATACCGCAGCATCGATTCGACGACGCCCGCTGGCACCTGGCCGACTGCGTGGTGTCACACCACTACCTGGCAACACATCACGACTCGCCGTTCGTCGGGAGACCCCTCGTCCTGCAGGTGAATTCCGACGTTAGGCGACGCCTGACAGGAACCCGGCTGACCGAAGAACGGACCGATGGCAAGACGACCACCAGGACCATCGAGCCCGGCGAACTAGTACCGACCTTGCAGGAACTCGGTCTCGACCTCACCGCCGCGGAGTGCGAGGAACTGGGCCGAAGGTTTCCAGCGATCCCCCCTGATCGCGGCACCGACGACGAGGAGTACCGATGAGTACAGCACGCGAGTTCGCCTGGCTCAACGGCGAGATCGCCCCGCGAGAAGCCGCGGCACCCTCCGTGGCCAGCAACAACCTGCATCTCGGGACCGGAGTCTTCGACGGCATTATGGCCTACTGGAACGACGGCAGCTATCTGCTGCACGCCGTCCTCCCGCACCTGCATCGCTTCTGCGCCGGCGTTGTCAAGATGCGTCTACCCATCGGGTTCGGCGCGTCGGAAATCCACTCCGGCATCGTCGACCTCCTGCGCCACCTTCCCGAGGACAATCACTACATCCGCCCCTTGGCCCTACGCCGCGGACCGGAACTCTACGACGTGAGCGCACTCGACGCACCGGCCGACGTCGTAGTGATCGCGGTCAGCGCCGAGCGCGACGTCGACCGCGCGCTTCGTTGCTGCCTTTCTCCGTGGCGGAGGGTCTCAAGCTCGGCCATCCCAGTCCGCTGGAAAGTGTCCGGCGCCTACGCCAACAGCATGATCGCCCAGTACGACGCGTACGAACGCGGTTACGACACCGCGATCATGCTCGACGCGCGAGGCCGGATCTCCGAGTCCTGCACGTCCAACATCTTCTTCATTTCCCAGGGGAAGCTGATCACGCCCTCTCTCGATGCCGACGTCTTCCCGGGTATCACCCGGTCCATCGTCGCCAGCCTGGCCGCCAAGCGCGGGATCAGGGTGATCGAGCGCGATATCTATCCAGACGACATTCTGTCATTCTCCGGCGCGTTCATCGGAGCAACACTGCTCGAAGTTCGCAAACTCGCGTCGATCGACGACCATGTTTTCAGCGACGCAGAGGACGACGTGTTTCACGACATCCTTGTCGACTTCCGAGACATAACGCATGGCGTGACGTCCTTGGACGCATCGATCGATGCGCGAGAAATCTAGAAGAAAGAGATCCGATGAAACACCGCAGAACACTTCGCAAATCAGGCACGCTACTCGCAGCCCTGGTGATGTCAACCAGCATACAGAGCATCACCGCATCCTCAGCCAGTGCCGTCGGCACCTGCACGTTCACCAGCACTCTGTGCATGTGGGACCAGGCCGGATTCGTCGGTGCGACTCTGAGCGCGACCCCACTGCCGCCCAACCAGTCCGCATGCGTCGACCTCGTGCAGCACGGCTGGGGGAATCGGGTGAAGTCAGCGATCAACACAAGCAGCGGCACAGCTTCCCTGTTCGAGAGCAATAACTGCAGTGGCCGCCCGTATCCCATCGAAGGGAACTCGAAGAAGAGCTCCATCGAATTCGGCACCAACAGTGTTTTTGTGCAACGTTAGCTCCTCGGACACAGCGTGGCCCCGGGTTGTCCAAGCGCCACACGCACCTCACCTCCGTTACGACCGGCGGTCGGCATGAAATCCACCCGCTCGGCGCTCGGAAGCCCTTTTCAGTACTTTTGGTTCAGCCAGACCATGAGTTTCATCGGCGACCGGCTGACCGGCTTCACCGTGCCGAGCATCGCGATCATCGTGCTGCACGCTTCCAGCACCGAAGTCGGTCTCTTGTCCGCGGCGGGCTGGCTGGCCTATCCGATGGTGGGTTTGCTCGCCGGCGGACTGCTCGCGCATGGTCCTGTGCGCACAGTGCTGGTCGCGTCCGAACTCACCCGCCTGACCGTCTTTGTCGGCTGCGGAGCGGGTCTCCTGGCCGGCTGGACGAGCGTGCCCGGCCTGGCCGTGGCCGTCTGGGCGGCCGGCGTGGCCACGGTATTCGGCGACGTCGCCGGTCAGACGTTCCTGTCAGACCTCCTCCGCCCCGGCGCACACTTCGCGGCCAATTCGCGGCTCCAGAGCGCGAACAGCCTCTCCAAACTGCTGGGACCGGCTATCGCAGGACTGATCATGGACTTCGTCGGCCCCTCGTCCGCGCTGGTCATAACCGGCCTGCCGTTCCTCCTCTCCGCTGCCGGGCAGTCCCGGGTGCGCACGCCGGAACCACCAAACACGGCGGCCACAATCGGCCACGGGCAACTGCTCAACCGCATCCGCGGCGGCTTCAGTCAGATTCAGCGCGACGCCCTCCTCCGCTGGACCGTCTACGGCTCCACGGTGCGCGCCTTCGGAATCGGTGTCGTGGACACGGC
Source organism: Amycolatopsis sp. cmx-4-37 (assembly GCA_049998055.1). GTDB lineage: Bacteria > Actinomycetota > Actinomycetes > Mycobacteriales > Pseudonocardiaceae > Amycolatopsis. Next base: position 37,753 of record JAEBEK010000036.1, read on the forward strand.
CTTCCTGCTCTTCGCCTATCGCGCGCTGAACCTCTCCGAACTCGGCGGTGGGCTCCTGTTCGCCGCGGGCACCGCGGGAGCATTCGCCGGAGCCATGCTGAGCAGCAGGGTGGTCGCCCGAATGGGCTTACGCGCCGCGTCTCTGCTCAGCAGCTTGGAGGGTGCGACCTGGCTCGCTCTCCCGTTGTGCCTGATTGCCCCGCCCCTACCGGTGGTCCTGGCGATCAGGATCTTGTCGTCCTACTGGTTGCCAGTATGGGCGGTGCTGACCACAAGTATGCGCCAATACCTCACGGGGGCTCGTCACGAGAGCACGGTCCACGCGACCGCCCGAACGCTGGTCGCCTCCGCCACGCCGGCCGGGTCACTGGTGGGAGGGGCGGCCGCTGGTTCGTGCATCTCCGTACTCGGCACCGTGCACGGGCTGGTTCTGGTGCTCGTCGCCGGGGGCGCGTGCGCCGCCACCAGTGGGATGATGCTTGCGCGGGCAACCCGTGGCCGAACGGACGTCGAACGCGGGCTCCGCGCTACCGGGCAGAATGCAGGGACGGCTTAGGAGGCCACAAAATCAGCGACAACATCTACCGACGGCAACTGAGCCAAGCGCAGTTCACCACAGTGCTGGGATCGTGTGGAATCGGCGCACACGAGGTCGTGCACCGGTCCGTACTGGGCGAAGCGACATACAACACCGCGTATCGTCTCCAGCTGACCGGCGGCGATCGCCTCGTGCTCAAAATCGCCCCGGACCCCACCGCTCCTGGCCTAACCTACGAAAAGAACTTGATGCGTACCGAGGCGGAGTTCTACCGGCGCGCGTCGGGTGTGGTCCCGGTTCCCACTGTGGTCCATGCCGATTTCACCCGGCAGATACTCGACAGTGATTTCCTGCTGATGACCGAACTACCGGGCGACAACTGGTACAGCCAAGCCGCCCAACTGGAGGACGACGACAAGAAGCGGTTGCGGACCGAACTCGGCCGGTTGGTGGCGGCGCTCCACGACCTCGACGGCCCAGAATTCGGCTATCCGAACGGTCGGCGCTCCGCCTCCTGGCGCCTTGCCTTCACCGGCATGCTGGAGGACCTGATCGCCGACACTGAACACTACGGGCCACCGCTGCCGCGGAGCCTCAAGGAGATCACTACGCTGCTTTTCGCTCACCTCGGAGCCTTGGATGACGTGGCCACGCCGAGATTGGTTCATTTCGACCTGTGGGCTGGCAACATTCTCGTCAAGGACGGCGCGATCACAGGTATCGTCGACGGCGAACGTGCGTTCTGGGGAGATCCGCTGGCGGACATGGCCTCCTTAGCGCTGTTCCTGCGCATCGAAGACGACGTGGACTTCCTGACCGGATACGGCGAGTTGGACCGATCCGGCCCGGCGATGCGCAGGCTGGCCCTCTATCGTTGCTACCTGTACTTGATCATGCTCGCCGAGGGCGGACCGCGTGGGTATTCAGGTCCCGAACGCGATCGGTTCGCACACTTCACAAGCAGTCACCTGAACGCCGCACTGACGGAGTTGGACCGTTGATCGAGATACTCACCTCCGGTGTCGCGCTCGGGGTGCATGTGCCCGGCTTGCTCCTCGCGGACCGGCTGCGAGAACGTGGCGTCGAAGCGGGTATCAGCGTGCTGGAACGGCTGCTGCCCCCACTCAAACTCGCCGCCACAGTCACCATGAAGCAGGCATTTCACCGTAATTTTCGAGTCGCCAAGGCCGGGCAGCGGATGGCGGCGAATCCCGCCGACTCCGCGGATGCCACAGCCGTCGCCGGCCTGTTCGAGGACTGGCGACGGCGGAAAGTCGACCATGTGGTCGTTTTCTCCGGATTCTGGTTGCCCCTCGTCGAGCGCTACGCGTCCGCGACCGGGTGCGAGGTGGATGTATGCCACGTCGATTCCGTGCGATCCCCTTCCTTCACAAAGGTCGGCACCGTCGACCTGGATACTCACGAGATCTGGCTCGCCGACGCCGATCGCGGCGAGATCCTGTGCAGCATTCCCGTCGCTCGGCGGTCACCCGTCCCGTGGGCCGACCGTGCGCGGCTTCTGCTGCACGGCGGCGGCTGGGGAATGGGTACCTATCGCGACTGTTTCGGCGAACTCCTCGAGCGTCAGTTCGAACTCGACGTCATCGCCTACGAGCCGTCCGACGTGACGTCGGCAGGAATTCGTTACTTCATGTTGTCGCCCGACTGGCATCCCTGGCACGACGACGGCTATCCCCCAATCGGCGAATTCCGCCCTGGTAGTCCGACGGTGTTCACCCGCGGTTGCGGTCATCACGGTTCCTTCGACCTGACGCGCACAGCGGCGGGGACGATCAGCAAACCCGGCGGCGGCACGTTGCTCGATTCGTTGTGGTCGGCCACGCCAGCCGTCCTGCTCGAGGCGTTCGGTGCCCACGAACAACGCAATGCACGCCTCTGGGAGGAGCTCGGCTTCGCCATCTCGTGGAGCGACTGGCGACGCACCGGGTTCGACGTCGACGCTCTCGAGCCCCTGCATCGAGCGCTGCTCGAAGCAACGACCCAACTCCCCGACTACTCCCGAATGCTCGCGGATCGAGTAATCCGATGACCGGCGAGAAGATATGGCCAGCCTCGCTGTGGCAGCAGTACGGGCTGCTCTTCGAGCGGCTGCGGCCGAACAGCTACCGGTCTCCCTGGTACACCATGAACGCCGTGGTCGAGCTTCGAGGACCGTTGAACCGCGCCCATCTCACCAATGCGTTGAATGAACTGGTGCGGCGCCACGAGCTGCTGCGCACCAGACTTGCCGACGAGGGAACTCAGCTCATCCAGATAGTGGCGAGCCGGGGCGACGCGGCCATCGAATTCGTGGATGACGGCGAAATCGAGGCCACCGGCGGCTGGACCCACGCACCGGTGCCACCCGACGACCCATCGCCACTGGTCGCCAGGCTCGCCCGACGCTCCCTCGACCGGCACGTGCTCTCGGTGCACCTCCACCACCTCTTCGCCGATCCGATGACGCTGTGGATCGTCCTGACAGAGCTCGGTGCACTGTACGGCGAAGCCGCAGGCGGTCCGCAAGTCTCGCCGCCTCGCGGCCAATACGGCGAATACGCGGAAGCCGAGCTCGCACAGGCGCGTGCCGATCGGCCATCGGTGCATCACTGGTGGCGCTCGGCCATCGGCGAGGCCTCGTTCGGTGCGGTACGCCCCGCGACGGGATCGGCTTTCGCATTCCGTGAGCAGGCCCTCGCACCTGCCGACCTGGCGGCTGTGGAGTGGTTGGCATCGGCTCAACGCGGCACGACCCTGACGACTCTGTTCGCAGCCCTCGCGTGTTCGATGCGGCCGTACATGAGCGATGGTGATCTCCTGTTCGCGACCATCTTCAGCAAGCGGGATAGACCCGAGTGGCAACGGACGATCGGGCCGTGCATGAACGTTGCCCACGTGCCGTTGCCGCGTCCGCGGCGGCTGCTCGACGCCGACTACGCCCATCGTGTGCGCGCCGCTGTGGTCGAATGTCGCCGCTACAGCCGCTTCGATCAGCATGAGGTGCGTGCGATGACGTCCTTTTTCGACTCTCCATCTACCATGGCCCCCTTCTTCGAATACATCCCGCCGATTCGGCCGGCGAAGATCGAGTTTGGCCCCTTGATCTGCCATGTGCTCGCAGCTGCCGGTCCCAAGGACAGAGGGTCCGCGCTCTCGCTAACCATTCGCGCCCGAAAGACAGCTGAGGGCGAACTGATGGCCCACATGAGCGGTAACGGCCTTGGCTGGACCGACTCGATCGCCCGGCGCCTTTGGCTCGATCTCGCGAAACAGGTTCACCAGGCCGCGATGGGAGCCGTTCCGGGCGGTTGAGCACGCCCCACCAAGACCCCGGCTGGACGGATTCCGGCCCGAGGGCAAGTCGCCGTGAGGCGAGTTGTCCGGAGCGGCATTACTGAGCGAGGGCCCGACCAAGGAGTCATCGCGGCCGAGCGCAGCGAGCACCTCGTCCGCCGCCAGCGTGTGCGTCCAGCCGCCAGCTTCGTAGGCGATGTCGACGCCGTTGTCGATGTCGCGCACCTTCCTGGGCTACGCCCTATTGACCGAGTGACAGAAGCTGCACTTCGTCGTGCGCCTGCATCCATGTCCCGTAGCCACCGATGGTGCCATTACAAGGGCATCGCCAGCGCCACGGTCACGCGCGGTAGAGTAAGGCACATGGCCCTATGTGGTTTTGCGGATGAGACCCGTGTAGCCGGCGAGCGCTAGGGTGGCCAGGCCCCAAACCACAGCCTGCGCAACCCAGATCGCAACGGAATTTGTCAAGGTGAGTGAGACCAGTGGGTGTTAGGCGGCTTCGGCTTCGGTCTCCTGGCTGGTGTCGTCGGCTGGTCGGTTGATCCAGACGGTGTCGGGGAGATCGAGCACCTTCGGTGCCGTGGTGATGCCACCGAACCGGTGCGGATGCCTGGCCCGGGCTTCGGCGAGCACGGCGCGTCGGTCGGCGGCTTTGGTGGTTGCCAGGCCGAAGTGGACGTCGGCGGGCGTGTGCAGGCCGATGCCGGTGTGTCGATGTTCGTGGTTGTACCACTGGGCGAACTCGTCCATGAATTTCCTTGCCTCCGACAGTGACCCGAAACGTTCAGGGAATTCCGGACCGTATTTCAAGGTCTTGAACAGTGATTCCGAGTACGGGTTGTCGTTGGACACCCGCGGCCGCGAGTGCGACCGGGTGACCTCGAGATCGGCGCGCAAGACGGCGACGGTTTTGCTGGTCATCGACGTTGTGGGTGCCGAAAATTACGTCCATGCACGTCAAGCGGCATGTCTGTACTCATGGAGGACTCCGCCGAGGCGGTCCTGCCGGCGGATCACGAGGCGTTCGATCCGCTCGGGTTCAAGGGCCTGAGGCCGGGCTCGCAGGGGCGCTCCGGCGGCCAGCGATCGATGGGTTCGATGCAGGGTTGTAGTGCCGCTCGTACTCGCGCAACGCGTGCCGGAGGTGGGCCTCGTTCCAGATCAACGTGCGGTCCAGCAGTTCGGCCCGCAGCGTCTTCACCCAACGTTCCATGATCGCATTCATCCGAGAAATCCGGACGCCAGTCAGCACAGTGGCGATCTTGGCGTCGCGGAGGATCTCATCGATCAACACGGGGTACTTGGCATCGCGATCGCGGATGAAGAACCTCATCCGCGCGACGTTTCCGGCATCCGCTAGTACTGCAACGGCAGTTAGGTGAGTGGGTAGCCGCGTCGTTTGTAGTGGCTGAGTCGGGCTTGGTGTTGTCGTCGGCGTCGGAAGCGAGACCAGGCCCAGACATGGTCGGCAGCGTCGGCGACACGCAGGATCAGCTTGGTGAGCAGGCGTCGGATCTCCGGTAGCGTGAATCCGATCATGCCCGGCTCGTCAGCGCCGGTTCCCCTTTTGCGACAAGGGATCGCGAGGCGGCGAGCCAGGCGTGGGCGAGCATTGACAGGGTGATGTGGGCATACCACGCCCGCCACGACCGGACCTGGTAATGATCGAGTCCGGCTTCGTTCTTGGCCTGCTGGAAGCATTCCTCGATCCGCCATCGGGCCCCGGCGATCCAGGCCAGGTCCAGCAGCGTTGCTCTGCGGGGTCCGTAGCAGACGTAGTAGGCAACCTCGGTCGGATCCGAGAGGGAGCGGCGGGCGAGCAGCCAGTGCCCGCGCCCAGGCTGCCATCCGATCCGGATCGGAACCCGCGCCCACTCGTACTCCCGCGGCCCATGCGCCCCGGCCCCGACCGACAACCGCCGCCACGACCGGGCAGGCAGATCCGCGATCAGCTCGTCGGCTCGGGCCTCGCGGCCGCCGGTGGTGACCAGGGTGTCGTTGACCTTGGTGGCCAGCACGTGCGCGGCATCGCAGGCCTCCAGCCACAACCGCAGGTACTTGACCTGCCCATAGGCCTCGTCGGCGGTGACCCACGCGAAGGGCACCTTCGCCGCGAACGCGCGCCCCAGCATCGCCATGGCCTGGCGCGGCTTGGTCTCGAACTCGGTGCTCTCCGGGATTCCCGCCCGCCGGCACCGGTCCGGGTCGGCGATCCAGGGCTCGGGCAGATAGAGCTCGCGGTCGATCAGCGCATGTCCGCGAGGTGATGCATAGGCCAGGAAGGTGCCGATCTGGCAGTTCTCGATCCGTCCGGCGGTTCCGGAGTACTGCCGCTGCACTCCGGCCGAGCGGGTGCCTTTCTTCAGGAACCCGGTGTCGTCCACGATCAACACCCCACCCGGCTCGCCGAGATGCTCGATCACGTAGTCGCGAACGTCGTCACGAACGCCGTCGATGTCCCAGTCCGCCCAGCGCAACAACCGCTGCATCCCGTCTGGTGACACCTCGCCGGCTTGCTCGGCCAGCGTCCAGCCGTTCTTCCGCTCCAACCCCGCGATCAGGCCGGATACATACTCCCGCGCGCGATTACGCGGTTCCGACCGCGCGAACCGGCCCGCGATCCGCTCATGCACCCGGTCCAGCTGATCCATCACCACATCGACCACCACAACGGAGACCTACCACAACACCACTAACTGCCGTTGCAGTACTAGGTCCATCAACAGGTTGCGGACAGCCTGCGTCACCCAGGCATGGGTGGGGTGCGCGGTGGTACCGAGAACGCGGACCCGCCGGCCCGCGTGGTGGATCGCAGCGAGGATGTACTGCCGCTGCCCGGTAAGGGTGACGGTCTCGATGAAATCCATCGCCAGAATCGCCTCCGCCTGGGAGCGCAGGAAGTCAGCCCACCTGACGGTCGCCCGTTGCGGCGCCGTGTCGACACCATCGGCCTTGAGAATCTCCCACACGGTCGAGGGAGCGATCCTGACACCAAGCAGGGCGAGTTCGCCGTGGATGCGTCGGTAGCCCCACGAGGGGTTCTCGGCCGCCAGACGGAGGACGAGGCGACGGATCGAGGTGAGAGTACGCGGACGCCCCGGCCCTCGGTTCACGCTCACGCGGGCGTGACGGTGTTTCACCAGGTCGCGATGCCACCGCAGCACCGTGTCCGGGATGACCATGAGCCGGAGTCGGCGCAGCACCCCGCGGGACAGCGGCGCCAGCAACGCTGCAAGGAACATCCTGTCCTCGGCACGAAGTCGCGGGCGCTGGTCACCGAGCTGTCGTTGCAAGATGGTCAGTTGGTGGCGCAGGGCGAGGATCTCGACGTCCTTCTCGCGGTCGGTCATCGACAGTAGCCGCAACACAGCGAACACGTGTCAGCGCTCATGAAATTCCGCAGGTCTGAGGGGTTTTCGCTCACGTAATTCGGCTCTGGCGTGGGTTTCGTGGTCCGGTGACGGGCGGTGAGCGTGGTCGGTGATCATGTCGCCAGTGCTCTGTCGATCTTGAAGCGTTGTTGCCGCATCTGGGTGGGCTGGTCGTTGACCGGGCGGAGGTTGCGCATGACGGTGTGACGGTTTTCGCGCGGTCCTGTGCGCCGGGCCGACCATGCCGGGCATGCACGGTGTGGTCCGAGCGGGTGCACAGCCGCTGCGTGCGACGCGTGTCTGACGAGCCTGTCGGCGGACGGCCGGTGACGATCGTGTTGACTGTGCGTCGCTTCTACTGCCGCAACGCCGATTGCGCGGCGGCGACGTTCGTGGAGCAGGTGGAGGGTCTGTCGCAACGGCACCGCCGCCGGTCGGTCCCGTTGCTTGCCACGTTGGCGCAGGTCGGCCTAGCTCTGGCCGGACGTGCCGGGGCACGACTGGCCGCACACCTGGGTATCAAGGTAGACCGGACGACGTTGCTGCGGTTGGTTCGTGCGCTGCCCGAGCCGGAGCTCACGAACGCGCCGACGGTGCTCGGTGTCGACGACTTCGCTCTGCGCAGAGGACACGTGTACGGCACCGTCTTGGTCGATGTCAGCACGGGCAAGGCGATCGATGTGCTGGACGGTCGCGAAGCCGAGCCCCTGGCTCAGTGGTTGCGAGACCACCCCGGAGCCGAGGTGATTTGCCGCGACCGTGCCGGTGCCTACGCCGAAGGCGCGAAAACCGGCGCTCCGGACGCCATCCAGGTGGCCGATAGGTTCCACCTGTGGCGCAACCTGGGCGACCACGTGGAGAAAGCCGTTGCGCGCCACCGTGGCTGCTTCAAGCCCGAATTGCTCGAAGGCGAAGCCCCACCGGCCGACTCGGCCGAGGGCGACCCGGCCGCCACCGTGTCCGAGCCCGCGGAGTCGCGGTTGGTGACCCGTACACGGGAACGCTATGCCGCGGTCCAGGACCTGCGGCGCCACCTCCTCCGCAAAAGAGTCATCCTGGCCTGACTCAACGACGCTCACTCCGAGTCACCGGACCCACGAAACCCGCGCCAGAACCCTATTCAGAGAGCACCATCATCGCCAACTGGCTGGTCCTGGCGCATCATCTGGCGGCACGAGGTGAGGACCTGCGTGCGTGGGATGCGCTCGGGCATGCCCAGCGGCATCTCCTATGGATGGCACGCCTGGCCGAGGAGTCAACTGCGCATTGGTTGACCCCGTCGCGAGGTGCCGAACGTGAGTTGTCGGCGGACACGGTGGCGAGACTGAGGGCAGCTACCTCTGCCGCGTTGCCGCAGGAACTGATCGGGGCGCTGCGCGCCGCCTTGGAACTGGGTCGCCGTCTGTGGCCAGTGATTGCCACCCGCTATGGACGAAGTGCCCCGACCTCCCTGTTTGCCGAACTTGACGCTGCCCTCAAGCACCGCGCCGCCAACCAGGGCGCGGCGTGGTCGAGTGACGCCCCGCCTGCCAGCTAAGCGCCGCGTGCACGACTACCTGGCGACGGGCTCCTCCGCGGATTGAGTATCAAGGCTTACGGGCCACAACCCCGGCGATACAACGTTCCACTTGGTTGAGCGGCGTCAGCTTCGGGCCGTCCGGCCTGGTTCAGCCTTGTCAGTCACCGCAGGTGGAGCTTCGACCACGCCGAGCGCTGGCTGGCCGGGGAAGCGAAGCGGGCACTGCTCGCCTGCCCAGACATGTGACACGCCAATCATCGCCTGAACGGTGCGGCCTCCGGGTGAGGCAACCGCCTGTCCGCGGCAACGCACCGTAACCGACATTAGGGCACTCTAATCGATAGGTGGCCCTCTAATCAACGGCGGCTGGCTGTCCCGTCACACTGGGGGTTCACCTCGCGTCGCTGCCTGCGCTCAGCTCGCTGTGGGCGCCGTATCGATCCGTCGTTTCAGGTTCGCCCGATGCTTAACTCCGCTCCCGGCCGGCTTTCCGCGCGTGTGGAGACGCTGCCGTGCGCCGCAGTCGTCGAACTGGTACTTCCGCCCGACGCTCGGCGAGGCTTGCTGCGGCGGCAGCCAACGGAGGATGCTGGCTCCGTGGCACCGCCCGCCGCGGCGCTGAATGCCGCGGTGGGCCGGCAGGGGTTCGTCTCAGCCGAGGCAGGATCGGACGGCCTTGGCGAGGTTTGTCGCCCGGGTGTCGTCGGGGCGGTAGTTCCAAAGGTTGGTGACGTAGCCGAAGCCGACCTCGGCCTCGGGGTCGCCGAAGGCGATCGAGCCGCCGGAGCCGGGGTGGCCGAACGAGCCTGGTCCGAGCATCGGCAGTGGTGGGCAGGCTCGCCAGAACGCGAGGGACATGTTGAACGAGCGGTCCGCCGGGATGTCCAGGTCGGCCGGCACTCCGTACATCGTCGTCTTGTCGGTCTGGACGGCCGTCATCGTCTTGACTGTCGACGGGTCGAGCAGCCGCAGGCCGTCGACGTCGCTGACGGTGGCGGCGTACATCCGGGCCAGCGGGTGCGCGTCGGCGACCATGTTGGCGGCGGGGAACTCGGCCGCGCGCCAGGCTCGCGTGCGGAAGTAGCCGGTGGCGGGGTCCATGGCGCCGCCGAGGACGCCCGCGCGCATCTGGATCGCGTCCGGCGTCCACATGGATTCGATCCATCTGGTGACGGTGTCCGCGTCGAGGCCGGTGGTCGCGATCATCCCGGCGAGCAGTTCCTCGACGGTGAACGGCGCGGCGTCCTCGGCGCCGCTAGTCGATGGCATTTCCGTGCGTAGTTCTGCGTCACCGGACGAGGGCTGCGAGGAGTTGCTGGGTGAATGCCCGCGGGTGGGTAGTGAATCCGGCGTGGCCGCCCGGGAACTGGGCCAACGCGAGACCGACCAGTTCGGCGAGGACGGCAGCGCAGCGATACGGGAAGGTTTCGTGTCCGGTCGTGCCGCCGGCTAAAGTCAGGCGGACCGGCGATGCCTTGAGCGCCGCGATGTCCGGGGTGAACTGCTCCAGAGCGGCTGCCTCGTGGGTGAAGAAGAACGTGGCGTTGGCCTTGGCCCGAGCAGGATCCTGGGGACGGAGTTTGACTTCCGGCTCGCGGTCGTCGAGGTCGACGTCGAGCATCGCCCGAAAAATATCCATCGCCGCGCTCGGTCCGGCGACGCGCAACTGTTCCAGCAGCTCGACGGGTGCCGTCGGGCGTTCCGCTGGCGGGAGCAGCTGAACTATCGGTGGCTCATGCGCGACAAGGGTGCGCGCGAGCGCCGGATGGCGGGCGGCGAGATCGAGTCCGACCACTGCGCCCGCGCTGGTGCCGAAGACATGAGCCGGGCCGTTGTCCACCGTACGGAGCAGCGCCGCTGCGTCATCGCCATGTGTGGCAACGGTCTGCGGCGCCGCAGGGTCAGCCAAGGGGCTTCGGCTGTAGCCGCGACGGTCGTAGCTCACGACCGTGAAGTGCTCGGCCAGAGCGGCAACCATGCCGTCGAAGCTGTTCGCGTCGCCGTGCCCGCCGGACATCAGAAGCAGGGTCGGTCCTGCGCCACGGACTTGGTAGTACAGGTTTGCTCCGGGCACGGCAAGCGTGCCCTCCACGAGGGTGGTCATGATCTGCCCTTTCGTAGGGATGGGTCAGGATCGGTCGGCCACGACCGACCTGATGGCGCTGTGCAGGATCGATGGCAGGCCGTTTGCCGGTCCGTGGTTCAGCCAGTGGGCGACCGCCACGCGGACCGCTCCGGACACAGCTGCGGCGAGTACACGTGGGCCGAGGTCGTCCGCCGGTACGCTGATCCGCTGGGCGATGGCCACGGCGAGCGCCTGCTCTGAAGACTCGAGCGTCTTTAGGTACTCGCCACGCAGCCCTGGTGTGGACATGGCCAGCCGGACCCCGGCCAACCAGCGGTCGTCGAGGTCTCCGTCGAAGCCGTACTGCTCGGAGAAGACCGTGGCCAGAGCATCCACGAGCGACTCGCCGGCTGGGCGACGACCGAGCGCGGCGCTGATCGCAGCCGCCCGTTCGACACCGACGGACATTATGGCTTCTTCCTTGCTGGCGAAATGGTTGTGGAAAGTCCGCAACGCGACGTCCGCCTCAGCGGCGATTTCCTCGACGCGGACGTGCGCCGGGCCGCGTTCAACCGCCAGGCGCAGAGCCGCCCGGCTCAGCTGCTGCCGGGTGGCCAACTTCTGGCGCTCGCGCCGGTTGGCTGAGCGTTCATCGGCTCCCACGACACCAAACTAGCGACTCGATGCACATAGTGCAAGATTGCACGTCGTGTACTGAAGGTAGGTTCCGACCCTCAGGCCAGCTGAGTTTTCAAGCATTCGCAAGACGGATCTACGAGCAGATCTGGTACGTCTGTTGGCTGTGTTGGCTTCAGGGAAGGCCTTCTCTGTGAAGGCAACCGGTATCCTGGCACCATGACCGCCCAGGTGACCGAGATCGAGGCTCGGCCGGATCGGCGCAGATTGCCTTCACGAAAGGTTGTGCCGCTGCCGATCGGCGGTCTCGCCGCCCCGGACGCGATCGAGGTCTGGGCCGGTCGGTACCTCGACGCTGCCGTCGAACAAGACCTACCGCGAAGTTGCCGCCGATATCCTCGGGACATTCGGCGCAACCTGCGCGAAGCCTCCATCAAACTGTCCAACGCCCCCGTCAGCCTCGACGGCCCCGCCGCCGATGACCAGGGCTCAGCGACAACCGCGGTAACGCCACGGCTTCTTCGCCAAGGGCGTCAACGGCGACGTCAACACCAGCGCCGCCAAAGCTTGACCTCAGGGCGCTTGTCGGCTCGTCATCCGTGCGGTCCGACAAGCGCTTGACTTATTCGAACTTGCCTCTCTCGAAGAGCTTTTCCGCGAGATGTGGGAACAACGTTCCCAGGTGCAGCTCGCCGAAGTGCGGACGATCGCCGAGGCGGTCGTGCAGGCCGACGAGCCCGTCGACACCGTGGTGGCGCGGCTGGCCCACGCGCTCCCGGTCGACGAACATTGGTTACCGGTCAATAGCGGGTTCACGGCGCACGCCCTGCGCCTTCCCGAGTTGCGCCGCGTCATCGCGGCTCGTGCAGAGGCGATCATCGCCGCCATGGTGCCGCCGCTGATCGGGGCGCTCGTCCACCTCGGCCGCGCCGTCCCCGATGCCGAAGCGCTCGGCCGCGCGCTCGTGGCCGTGCACGACGGCACCGCCGCCCAGGTGCGTGCTAGAGCCCGACAACCCCGGGGTGTGGCAGCAGCGCACCAACCTCTTCGTCCACGTCGGCACCGCCTACAGCACAAAGGACAGTTTGAAATGGACACCGAACCGGAAGTCATCGTCGTGGGAGCTGGCGTCGCCGGCCTGGTCGCCACCCACGAGCTGGTCAAGGCCGGCCGCCGGGTGCTCGTCCTCGGCTAGGAGAACCGCAACAACCTGGGTGGCCAGGCGTTCTGGTCACTGGGCGGGATCTTCCTCGTCAACAGTCCGGAGCAGCGCCGCAACGGGATCAAGGATTCCTACGAGCTGGCTCGGCAGGACTGGCTGAGGTCGGCGGGTTCGACCGGGACGAGGAGGACAAGTGGGCTCGGCTGTGGACCGCGGCCTATGTGCGGTTCGCCGCGACGGAGAAGCGCGGCTATCTGCACGACCTCGGGTTGCGGTTCACCCCGGCCGTCGGCTGGGCCGAGCGCGGCGGCGGACGCGCCGACGGACACGGCAACTCGGTGTCCCGTTTCCGCCTGACCTGGGGCACTGGCCTCAAGGTCGTGCGCGTATTCCGTGAGCCGGTGCTCGAGGGCGAGCGGCGCGGGCTGGCGCGGTTCGCCTTCCGCCACCAGGTCGACGAGCTGATCGTCGAGAACGATGCGGTGGTGGGTGTGCGCGGCACCGTGCTCGAGCCCATCGATCTGCCGCGGGAAGGCGTCCGCGTCCTCGCGGACGACGGTGGTGTCCTTCGAACTCCGGGCCGAGGCGGTCGTCGTCACCTCCGGCGGCCACGGCCACAATTCCGACCTGATCAGGAACAACTGGCCCACTGACCGACCCGGTGATCGCCGGTGCCTTGACGGTGCCGCGGTAGCTGCGTCGTACTGGCCTTGCGGCGGGTTCACGGTCGATTGGCGGCGGCGTCCGCGCCGATACGGCCGCGGCGCGGACCCCGCCGGTCGTCAGTTCAGCCGCGCCCGCTGAGCGTCTTACGCTTCATGAAGCCGATCACGCCCGTAGCGACGAACAACACGGCGCCGACGATGATCAGCCAGAACAACCCTTTGATCACGGCTCCGAGAACCACCAGAACCGCCCAGATCACCAGCAACCCGATCAACAAGCCCATGATCGTTCCTCCTGCCCCCAACTGCGAACGGATCATCAGATACCCACTGTTTCGACATCTGACGCGTCCATTGCGGCCACACTCTCAGCGTCCTCACAGCGAACTCCGGAATTGCGCGGAGATCGGGCACCCCGCGCGGCGGCTTGCCGAGTGGGCCGCTTCGGCTCGTCGATACGACGACTCATCGAGCCTGCATTCAGGTTGGCTAGGCAGGCTTGTCTCGTTGCTCCAGTCTAGGCGCATGGTCCTGCGATACGGAAGCATCGTCCTGGTGGTCAGGATTCCAGTCGCGCGTTAGGATGGTCGGCATGACCGGACGCGGCGGGACTTATCGTGAACGCAACTCCACTGCCGATCGCGCGCTCGACATCCTGACGCTGTTTTCCGCCGAGAAGCCCGTGTGGACAGGGAGTGAGGTCGCAACGGCCTTGGGCGTGGCGCGCTCGACGGGGTATCGATACTTGCAGAGTCTCATCGGCTCCGGGTTTCTCGAGGAGACCGCCGGCGGGGCCCGGCTGGGGCCGCGGATCTTCGAACTCGCCCGGTCGGCGAGGGCCGGTCTCGGCCTGTCGGAAGTGTCGCTTCCTGTGATGCGGTTGCTGGCCGGGCGACTCAACGAAACGGTGCTGCTGACCAGACGGTCCGGCCGCTCGGTCGTGTGCCTGGAACTCGCCGAGGCGCGTCAGATGGTCCGCCTCTCCTACGATCGGGGTCAGATTCTGCCGATCAACGCTGGTGCGGCGGCGGAGGTGCTGCTTGCCTGGGCCGATCCCAAGGAAGTCAGAGCGTTACTTGCTCAAGGGCCTCTCGAAAGCTTTACTCCCAAGACTCTCACAGACCCTGAAGAGCTGCGCGAGCGGCTGGCGTACATCCGCAAGCGTGGCGTCGCCGTTTCCCGAGGCGAGCTCGACGAGCACATACTCGGCGTGGCCGCTCCGATCCGGAATGCGGCCGGCGCGGTCTGTGCTGCTATCAGCGTCGCCGCGCTGGCCGTGCGAGTGCCCAGGACGGAACTGAAGAACGTGGAAGCGGCCGTTCGCCACGCCGCGGCGACCATCACCCGGGACCTGGAACTGCGGGACGTGTGAAAATTCTTGCGTGTCCTGCATGTCGAGACGACACGTTTGCCAAGCAGGCCACTGTAGCCCTAGCTTGTGGGCACCCGGTTTTGTACCGCCGTACCGGCGATCAGATCCTTCAGGTGGCGGCTGCGGCATAAGACTCGTCGGGACTTGTGATGGAGCAACGAGAACTCGGTTGGTTGGCGGTCGATCTTGGCCGCGGTGAGGACCACGATGCAACGCGGGCGGACACGTCGCGCCATGTTGCCGCGACGACAAGCTCATCTGCTGGGGCCTCTGCGCGGTCTCAGCTCCACGGCGGCCTCCGGCCTCTCCTGCCGCGACGTCCCGAGCGGGTGGCCAAACGCTGCCGAGGTCTTGCCAAACGTCCGCGCCGACGGGACAACCTTCGGCCGCCGACGCCGTTTCGGTCGCTCGGCCGCCTGTTCCTGATCGACGGCGAGCGCCATTGCTTCCGCGTCCTATTGCTCAGATCCCAGAGGAGTGACGTTGTCGACGCTCTCAGGTGAAGATGATCGTGAATCCACCCTTTCGTCCACGGCGCTGCGTGACGAGGTCGCCCGGGCGAGCCATGCTCTGGCCGCCGCAGGCCTGAGCGACCTGGTCTGGGGACATGTCTCGTTGCGCGACCCCGCGGGCCGCGGGGTTTGGATGAAGGCCGCGGGGTGGGGATTCGAAGAGGTCCACCGCGAGTGCGTTCTGCTCGTCACACCGTCAGGCGAGGTTTTGGACGGCAAAGGCAAACGACATATCGAATACCCGATCCACACCGAGATCATGGCGCGGCGTCCCGACATCGGCTGCGTTGTGCACACCCATGCGCCGGCTCTGGCCGCCTTCGCCGCATTGAACGAACCTCTCCGGCCGATCTCCCATGACGCGGTTCCCTTCGCGAAGCTTCCGCGTTTCACCCGCACGGGAGCGCTGATCGCGACCGTCGAACTCGGCCGGGACCTCGCCGGGGACCTCGGTGACACCTACGCCGCGTTAATGCCTCACCATGGGGCGGTTACCGCAGGACCCGATGCGGTGACCGCGGTCATGTACGCCGTGCTGCTCGAGCGGGCCTGCCGCACCCAGCTGCTGGCCGCCGCGGCCGGCGGCCCGCGCACCTGGTCTGACGTGCGGGAAGCAGCTTTCAAGAACGAGCAGATCTGGAATCCGGACCAGCTGGCGGCCGGTTACGGTTACCTGACGCGAAACCCGGCTGGAGCAGATGCTCGGGGTCGCACACCATGATGAGCGCCTTGTTCCATCCGCGGCGACTTGCAGCCGGCGAAGTCGCAGATCGAGCGCGGGGACGACTACCACGCAGGGATCCGCGCGCCTGGCCCGTCTCTGCTGCATCCAGGGCTTGTCCGCGGTTCGCGCCGGTCGGGCCGTGGCTGACCACGCCGGACGAGGTGCCCGAGAAGGATGACCTGGAATTGGGCTGCGCGTTGGACGGCGAGGTCGTGCAAGGTGGCCGCATTCGCGATCTGATCTTCCCCGTCGCCGCAGTCATCGCTGAGCTATCACGCACAATCACCCGGTACCCCGGAGATCTGATCTTCACCGGTACACCGACCGGGGTCGGGTCCGGCCGCGAGCCTCAGCGGTTCATCAAGCCGGGGGAAACGCCGCGGAGCTGGATCGAAGGCATCGGCGAGCTGAACCAGACTTTCGTCACGACCAGGAAGGCGTAAACCGATGAGCCTGCACAGACTGACCAGTGTCACCATCGGCGTCCCCAACCTCGACCCCACCATCGCCTACTACACCGAATTCGGGCTCGACCACCGCGGCGGCGGAGTTTTCGCCACCCGCGACGGCGGGGAACAACTGCGGCTCGTGCACACCCCGATCCGCCGGCTCGTGGAAGTCGGCATCGGCGTGGATGACAGCGAGGACATCGCCCGCGTCGCCTCGAACCTCGAACGCCTCGGTGTCCCGCGGACCGCCGCCAGAACCGTTCTTCGTGCGACCGAGCCGATCTCCGGCGTCGTCGCCCGGGTCGAAGTCGCGCCGCGCATCGTCCAGGCGCCCGTCGCGGCCGCTCCCTACAACGGTCCCGGCCGCATCGAACGGTGGGGGCGGGCACCCGGTGTCGTCCGCACGGCCGCCGTCCAGCCGAAGAAGCTCGGCCACACCGTCATCGGGACGACCAACCTGGAAGCCACCATGGGCTTCTTCGTCGACGGCATCGGCTTCAAGGTGAGCGACTTCATCAGCGACAAAGGCGCGTTCATGCGCTGCTCGGTCGACCACCACAACATCCTGGCCATGGCCGCGCCGGTGAACTTCCTGCATCACACCAGCTGGCAGGTCGACGACATCGACGACATCGGCCGTGGAGCATGCGCCATGCTCGACGGCCACCCCGAACGACACGTGTGGGGGCTGGGCCGCCACCACGCCGGCTCGAACTTCTTCTGGTACCTCAAGGACCCGGCGGGTAACTTCTCCGAATACTACTCCGACATGGACTGCATTCCCGAGGACGAGATCTGGACACCGGAAGTCTGGGAAGGTGCCCAAGGCCTGTACAACTGGGGCCCGCCGCCTCCGCCGTCGTTCCTGGAGCCGGAGGACCTCGCCGGCCTGATGACAGGCCAGCACAGCCTGCGACGCTGAGCACACGCCTCCGAAGGTTGACGAGCAGCTGACCAGTGTCCTGACTTGCAGAACGATGCGCCGGATTTTCAGGACTGGCTGATACGGTGACTTGGTGGACGACAGAAGAGATGCCATCGCGCCCGCCACCGCCGACGTAGTCGTCGTCGGCGCCGGCCCGGTCGGTATGACCGCCGCTGCGCTGCTGGCCGCCCGCGGTGTGCGAGTCGTCGTTCTCGAGCGGAATGCGGCTACCAGCGACGAGCCGAAGGCCATCAGCCTGGACGATGAAGCTCTGCGGGTGTACCAGTCCGCCGGCTTGGTCCAGCGGATTCTCGGGGTTATCACTCCCGGGATTGGCACTCGGTACTACGACGCGCAGGGCAACGCCATCCTTCAGGCTCGCTCGCCGCATCCTTACCGGTTCGGCTACCCGTTCAAAAACCCGTTCGCTCAGCCCGACCTGGAACGCGAGCTCTTCGACCACCTGCTGGGGCACCCCGGTGTGCGGGTGTTCATGCAGTCCGAGGTCACCGACATGGCCCAGGACACCCACGGAGTCGGGGTCTGCTATACCCGGCCGGATGGATCGACGGATACGGTGCGCGCCACCTACGTCCTGGGCTGTGACGGTGGCCGTTCCGTCGTTCGCGCATCGTGCGCTGTGGAGATGACGGGACGCAGTCATGGTGAACCTTGGCTCGTGGTCGACGTACTCGAGGATGGCCATGACGAGCGCTACGGAATGCACCACGGCGATCCCAGCCGCCCCCACGTGATTGTTCCCGGGCGAGACGGCCGCTGCCGATACGAGTTCTTGTTGCACGCGGGCGAAGCCGAAGGCGGCCACGGCGACGCCCCCGAGTTCGCCCTGGTGCAGCGCCTGCTGGCGCCGTACCGGTCGATCGCACCCGCTCAGATCGAGCGTGCGGTGATCTACCACTTTCACAGTCTGATCGCCGAACGGTGGCGCGTGGGGCGATTCTTCCTGCTCGGCGACGCTGCCCACATGATGCCCCCGTTCGCGGGTCAGGGCCTCAACACGGGGATCCGTGACGCCGCCAATTTGTGCTGGAAGCTTGCCGACGTACTCGCCGGCCGTTTGGATGAATCCGCACTCGAAACCTACGAGCAGGAGCGCCGCCCGCACGCGAACGCCACCGTGCGACTGGCGGAACGGCTCGGCCGGATCGTGATGACCACCAACCCGCGATGGGCCGCACGGCGTGACGCCTATTTCGCCGCGACGCTGCGGGATCCCGCCACGCGCGCCTTCTACGAAGAGATGCGCTATCGGCCACCGCACCGTTACACAGCCGGCCTGCTCCATCCCGGCACCCCGGACGGTCCGCCGGTGGGTGTGATGATCGGGCAACCGGCGGTATTCGATACCGTCAGCTCGTCCATCACTCTGCTCGACAACACACTGGGGACCGGGTGGGCCCTGCTCGGAGTCGGCGTCACCGCCTCCGAACTGAACGCTGCCGCTGAGCCACTTGATGCGCTCTCGCCGACGCTGGTGCGCGTAGCCGTCGACAACCGCCTGCCCGCCGGACCGGTCCGGCTCCTCGTGGACGTCGACGGCCGCCTCGACCACGAGTTCGCGGACTATCGCGGCCGGGTCGTCTTGCTCCGGCCGGATCGTTTCATCGCGGCTTCGTGGCTGCCTGGCGAACCACCTCGCCTAGGAGCCGTGCGGCAGCACGGTTCCTCGGCGATCGCTCGTGTCCGATAGAAGCATTGCGCAGAAGGAAGTTCGCATGTCCCGTCCGAATCGCCTCGTCCTCGACGAACCTCCCGCCGCCGGCAGCTTGCGCCGCACCGCGGCTTCCCACATCGGCCTCCGCGTACCGGACGTCGCGAGCAGTGCCGATTTCTACGCCCGGGTCCTCGGCCTCACGACGCACCGCGACGTGCCCGGAGGCGGCCGTCGTCTCGGCTGGGGCGTGGGCCACCACGTTCTCGACTTGCTGCCCGGGAGTGGAGGGCTCGACCACATCGGTTTCGAAGTTCGTGATATCGGGGGCCTTGCCGCCCTGGAACGGAGGCTGTGCAAAGCCGGCCACACGGTCACCGAGCTTGACCCGGGCTACCTGGACGAAGCCGCCGGCAACGACTCTCGCGGACTCGCGTGCACCGATCCCGACGGCAACGCGGTGCACTTTCACACGCCGGTCCATCGCGCCGGCGAGCACACCGCCGACACGGGGCGCCGCCCGATCAAGTACCAACACGTCACGTTGTCGACCGTGGACCTCCCGGCCATGGTCGCGTTCTATACCGGCGTCGTCGGTTTCCGGATCTCCGACCAGCTCGCCGACGGCCGCTTCGCCTGGCTCCGCTCCGACCGTGACCACCACACTCTGGCGATAGTCCACACAGGACAGTCCGGCTTGGATCACTACTCCTACGACCTCGCCGCTTGGGACGACTTCAAGGTGTGGTGTGACCGCCTCACCGACCAGGAAGTCGATGTCGCCTGGGGCCCAGGACGGCACGGGCCCGGCAACAACCTGTTCGTCTTCTTCGACGACCCCGCGGGCAATCACATCGAGCTCTCGGCGGAGATGGAGAAGTTCCACGACGACCGCGTCACCTACGTTCCACGCCGCTGGAAGCCCGTACCCACCACTGTGAACCTCTGGGGCGGTCAGCTCCCCGGCTGGCGCCGCACCTCTGAAGGGAACTGATTGATGTCCTACGCCACCTACGAATACCAGGGCCGCCGGCGCGTCGGCCGCGTCGAGCCCGGCAAAGCAGGAGATCGCCTGGTACCACTCCGCGGTCTCACCGAACTCGGTCGTGACACCCCGATCGAATTGCTGAAGCAGGCGGTCGAGCTGCCCACCGAGACCGTCGCGGTGAGCGATGTGCACCTCTGTCCGGTCGTCCCGCTACCGGACAAGATCATATGCATCGGCCTGAACTACCACGCCCACATCGACGAAACCGGGCGTGATTTGCCCACCTACCCGGTGATGTTCACCAAGTTCGCTTCCAGCCTTGTCGGCCCGCGGGACGACATCCTGATTCCCGCGGAGTCCGAGCAGGTCGATTACGAGGCCGAACTCGCGGTGATCGTCGGCCGGGCGGGCCGGCGCGTACCCCGCGACCGGGCCGCGGAGCACATTCTCGGCTACACGGTGGCAAATGACGTCACCATGCGGGACTACCAGTACAAAACGCACCAGTGGCTGCAGGGGAAATCCTGGGAACGCTCGACTCCGCTCGGCCACTACCTCGTCACTCCCGACGAGGCGGATGTGTCAGCGGCCGGTATCCGCACAGTCATGGATGGCGAGAAGCTGCAAGACTCCAATACCTCTCGGCTGATCTTCGACATCCCGACTCTGATTTCGACCGTCTCGGAGTTCACCACCATCTTGCCCGGTGATGTCATACTAACCGGCACTCCCGGCGGAGTGGGTTTCCGTCGCGATCCCCCGCTGTTCCTGCGTGACGGCGATCTGATCACCGTCGAGGTGGACGGCATCGGTTCCCTCACGAACCGGGTCCGGCGCGACGGCTAGTTGGTGTGGGTCATGACGTTGGTGACGCGGGTGAGGGATTGAGAGGAGGGACGGGTCTTTCGGCGGCAGGAGGAGAAGTGCGACCCACTCGTCCACCGAGAGAAAGACCCGTCCGTGCACCACCGTAATGCCCCGCTGTCTGTCGCCGAGGTCATCATCCGGATCGAGCAGCTGCGCCGGGCTCGGAAGTACTCTGCCCGCCGGATCGCGACCGAGTTGGCCGCCGAGGGCGTCACCATCTCGATGCGGACCGTCGGCCGGCACCTGTTGCAGCTGGGGCTGAACCGACGCCGCTGGATCGACCCGACCGGCGCCACCAACCGGCAACCGAGGCGGATCATCGCCCGCTGGCCCGGGCACATGATCCACCTCGACGTGAAGAAGACCGGCCAGATCCCCGACGGCAGCGGGCTGGCGCATCCACGGCAAAGACAGCGACCACGCACGACACGTCGCCCGCACCAAAACCTAGGTCAACGGCCCCGCTACACCTACCTGCACTCCACCATCGACGGCTCTCCAGACCGACCTACACCGAAGCCCTACCCGAGGGCAAGGCCCGCACCGCGATCGGGTTCGTCCACCGCGCCCGCGCGTTCTTCGCCGCCCACGGCATCACCCACATCCACCGCCTCGTCACCGACAACGGCGCCTGCTACCGCGCGAACGACTTCGCCACCGTCCTACGCGGCGCCCGCCACCAGCGGATCAACCCCTGTACCCCACGCCACAACGGCAAGGTCTGTGAAGACTGGGGCTTGGTGCTGCGTCGGGCTGGTCTGACCCCGGCCAAGGTGTGACCCGCGGGTAGTTCGTGGTGTCCTGCGTTCGATTTGTCGGCCCGCTCGGGCGCAGCACCGTATGCGCACCGGCCAGACGGGTCTGACCTGATAGGAGCTTGGATCAGAAGCCCCGTCACAGACCTGTCGCCCGTCCGGTCGGTTCGCCCATTCGCCAGCGCGAACACACCGGAGGAGCGAGTTCCAGCATGACAACTTCTGCAGGCCGTGTCATCGGCGGTGTCGACACGCACAAGCACACCCACTACGCAGCCGTGGTCGATGAGCACGTCCGGCTCCTTGGACACCGCGAGTTCCCTGCCCGCGATCGCGGCTACGCCCAGTTGCTGGACTGGATCACAAGCCACGGTGTCGTCGCCGCGGTCGGTGTCGAAAGCACCGGGTCGTTCGGGGCCACCCTGAGCAGGTTCCTCACCACCGCTGACGTCCGAGTCATCGAGGTCAACCGGCCAAACCGCCTGGACCGCCGGATGGACGGCAAGTCCGACCGCCTGGACGCCGAGCAGATCGCCCGCGCTGTCCTTGGCCAGACCTCGACCGCAACCCCGAAGGCCAAGTCCGGCGTCGTCGAGGTGATCCGAACCCTCCGGATCACCCGTTCCAGCGGGCTCAAGGCTCGGACCCAAACCGTGAACACTCTGTGGAGTGATGATCGGCGCCCCGTCGCCCTTGCGTGACGACCTGGTGGCACTGACCAAGAGGACCCTGATCAACCGATGTTTGCAGCTGCATCCCGAGACCGATGACGTCCTCACCCTCATCGATGCACCCGCACGGCTGCTCACGGCCGGAGTGACCACGGCACTGCGTGATCTGGCCCGCCGGTGGAAGACGTTGGACGAGGAGATCAAAACCTCGACAAGCAGATCGAGGCGCTGGTCCGCGCTACAGCCTCGGAACTGGTCGAGCTTCACGGTGTCGGGATCGAGCTGGCCGGGCAGTTCCTCGTCACCGCCGGCGACAACGGGTCTGCCCAGACTTCGGTTGACACCGGGGCTGACTGTTTCTCAGGCCGCTGTTGCGGTGGTGTAGATGGTCTCAAACTCGACTGGGGTGAGTTTGCCCAGCCCTCGTTGTCGGCGTTTGCGGTGGTACTTCGTCTCGATCCAGGACACGATCGCCAACCTCAGCTCCTCGCGGGTGCGCCACCGCCGGGTATCGAGAACGTTCTTTTGCAGCAACGAGAAGAACGATTCCATCGCGGCGTTGTCGCCACAAGCACCGACCCGGCCCATCGACCCTGCAAGCCCGTGGCTGCGCAGCAGGCGTCGGTAGGCGGCGGATCGGAATTGGGCCCCGCGGTCGGAGTGGACCACGACGTCGCTCGGGTCGCGGAGTGCGATCGCGTTGCGCAGCGCGCTGACGGCGAGTGAGGCTCTCATGTGCGAGGCGATGGAGTATCCGACGATCTTGTTGGAGTAGCAGTCCTTGACCGCACACAGATACAGCTTGCCCTCACCGGTGGGATGCTCGGTGATATCGGTCAACCACTTGGTGTTCGGTGCGCCGGCGGTGAAGTCGCGGCGGACCAGGTCGTCGTGCACCGGTGGCCCCGCCTTGCGGTAAAGGCTTTTCTTCTTGGCGTGCAGCGAGGAGATCTGCTGCATCGAGCAGATCCGCCACACCCGGTTCTCTGAGGCGGTGAACCCGCGGCGGGCGAGTTCGTCGGCGATGAACCGGTATCCGTCGGCCGGGTCGTCGGCGTGGATC
>JAEBEK010000037.1:0-59294 GCA_049998055.1 Amycolatopsis sp. cmx-4-37
CGTAGTGTTTCGGTGGTTTTAGCGTCAGGGAAACGCCCGGTCCCATTCCGAACCCGGAAGCTAAGCCTGATAGCGCCGATGGTACTGCAACCGAAGGGTTGTGGGAGAGTAGGACACCGCCGAACTTTTTTTGGGGAAGGCCCCGGTTGAGAACTTCGGTTCTCCCGGGGCCTTTTTCATGTCCGCATCCACTCTGCCCGACCCTCCAGGCACGCGACCCGACCGTCTGGGTACGCGTGTCGACCCTCCGATCACGCGAGTGACGGCCCGGGCCACCTCAACGCCGGCTCGACCGGCGACGTGATGCCCCGCCAATCACACGAGATGCCCGCGCGATCACGCGAGATGCCCCGGGAATCACGCGTGAAACCTCAAACCGAGTGCGGCCGCGGCACCGCCCGGCTCCGCAACGGGCTCGACAAGACCAGCGACGTCGTCGTCTCCCCGTACCGCTGCACCTTCTCGACCAACCCCTCCAGCTCCGCGGTGTCCCGGCACAGCACCCGCAGGATCCAGCACTCCTCTCCGGTGACGTGGTCCGCCGAGACGACCTGCGGCAGCGGCAACACGGCCGTCCGGAACCGCGGCGTGTCCAGGCTCCGCACGCGGGCCCGGACCATCGCCTCGATCGGCAGCCCCAGCTTCGTCGTGTCGACGCGAGCCGCGTAGCCCGTGATCACTCCGCGCTCCTCGAGACGCCGTACCCGTTCCGTCACCGCCGAACCCGACAGCGACACCCGGCGGCCCAGCTCCGAAAAGCTGAGCCGGCCGTCCTCCTGGAGGAGCTCCAGCAGGTGCCAGTCGACGTCGTCGAGGTCCACCGCGATTCTCCAAGGTGAGCAGGGTCAGAACGCGGAAATCCCCGGCCGGCCCGGGCTTCCGCCTCGATTCTGCCCTGTGTCAGAACCGCCGGGACCAGCAGGATTCAAGGCATGACCACCGCACGCACGCTCGCCGTCCCCGCCCCGGCGCCGGAAGCCGCCGTGAACTACTTCGGTGCCGAACTCGCCTTCGAGGTCGACCCCGACGATCTCGTCCGAGACCTCGAAGCCGGTCGCACCGACGGCTACGTCGTCGTCGAGACGCGCGCCGAAGAAGCTTTCGAAGCGGCTCGCATCCCCGGCGCGATCAACCTCCCCTACAAGGACATGACGGCCGAAACCACCGCGCACCTCGACAAGCGGCTCGTCTACATCTGCTACTGCGAGAGCGCCAACTGCAACGCCGCCACCAAGGGCGCCCTCAAGCTCGCCGAGCTGGGGTTCCGGGTGAAACGGCTTTCCGGTGGCATCACCAGCTGGATCGCGGCCGGCTACGCGGTCGAAGGTGAACCGGCCGCGGTCCGGTGCGCCTGCTGACGCACCTACCCTGGAAGACGTGACACGACTGCTCATCATCCAGCCGGACGCTTCGGACCCGCTCGGCCCTCTCGGCGACTGGCTCACCGACGCCGGCGCGGAGCTCGACGTCCGGCTGCCGCCGAAGGACGACCTGCCCGCCGATCCCGACGCCTACCAGGGAGTCGTCTGCCTCGGCGGCGGCATGGCCGCGGAGGACGACGCGAAGCACCCGTGGCTCGCCGACGTCCGGCGCCTGCTGGCGAAAGCCGCGACGAAGCGGATCCCGACCCTGGGGATCTGCCTCGGCGCCCAGCTGCTGGCCGTCGCGACCGGCGGCCGCGTCGAGGTCGGGCGGGACGGGCCCGAGGTCGGTCCGCACCTCGTCGCCAAGAAGGACGCGGCGTGGACCGACCCGCTCTTCGCCGAGATGCCGCTCATGCAGGACGTCCTGCAGTTCCACAACGACGCGATCACCCGGCTCCCGCCCGGCGCCGAGCTGCTCGCTTCCGCGCCGCTGTACCAAAACCAGGCGTTCCGGTTCAACCGTTGCGTCTACGGTGTCCAGTTCCACATCGAGACGACGCCCCTCGTCGTCGAGAGCTGGGCGGCCGATGAGCCCGAGATGGCGGAATTCGCCCGTCCGGGTTCGCTCGAGCACGACGCGTTGATCACCGTGCACGCCGATCTCGAGGAAACCTGGCGCCCGTTCGCGCAGCGGTTCGTCCGGTTGGCCGCCGGGGAGCTCGAGCCCGCCGCCGACAGTCAACGCTCGTTACCACTGGCTTAACGGCAAGGGTCACGATAAGCAACATCCTGTTAACGCCAGGCGTCACCCTTCAGGTACCTTGCGGAAGGAGTCCCACAAGGGTTCGGAGGTCGGGGTGGAACCCTCGTTGCTGGTCGTGCTCGTCGTCGTCACGGCCTTGGTTTTCGATTTCACGAACGGGTTCCACGACACCGCGAACTCGATGGCGACGTCGATCGCGACCGGGGCGCTCAAGCCCCGCGTCGCCGTAGCGATCTCGGCGGTGCTGAACCTCGTCGGCGCGTTCCTGTCGGTCGAGGTCGCCAAGACGATCTCCAGCGGTCTGGTCGACGACACGAAGATCGGACCGTCGATCGTCTTCGGCGGGCTGATCGGCGCGATCGTCTGGAACCTCGTGACGTGGTTCGTCGGCCTGCCGTCCAGCTCGTCGCACGCGCTGTTCGGCGGCCTGATCGGCGCCACCTGGGTCTCGGCGGGCACCGACTCGGTCCACTTCGGAAAGATCGTCGAGAAGGTCCTGATCCCGGCGGCCGCGAGCCCGGTGATCGCCGGCGTCGTCGCGATGATCGCGACGTACCTCGTCTACCGCTTCCTCGTCCGCGGCCGGCCGGCCACGCGCGGGTTCAAGGTCGGCCAGGTCGTCTCGGCGTCCCTCGTCTCGCTCGCCCACGGCACCAACGACGCGCAGAAGACCATGGGCGTCATCACGCTCACGCTCGTCACCGCCGGCAGTCTGCCGGCGGGCGCGTCCCCACCCGTCTGGGTGATCATCAGCGCCGCCTGCGCCCTCGCGCTCGGCACGTACCTCGGCGGCTGGCGCATCACCCACACCCTCGGCAAGGGCCTGACCGACATCGAGGGCCCGCAGGGCTTCGCCGCCCAGACGAGCTCGGCGCTGGTCATCCTGATCTCGTCGCGGCTCGGCTTCCCGCTGTCGACGACGCACGTGTGCTCCGGCGGGATCGTCGGCTCCGGCGTCGGACGCCGGGAGGCGCCGGTGCGCTGGCGGATGGCGGGCCGGATGGTCGTCGCGTGGCTGTTCACGCTGCCCGCCGCCGCGATCGTCGGCGCGGTGTCCGGCAAGATCGCCTCGCTCGGCGCCGCGGGCACCATCGCCGTCGGGGTCGTCGGCATCGGTGTGGGCCTCGGGATCTGGCTGCTTTCCCGGCGCCACCCCGTCACCGCGCACAGCTTCCAGGTACCCGAGCCGACGCCCGCCGGGACCGAACCGGGCCGGCTCGCCGCCTGAACCGGGCTCTTCCCGGATACGGTGGTCCATGATGGCTGACCGCGCGCGTTCGACCGCTTCGGCGGCGAGGTACGGATTCACCGATTCCCGTGCCGAGGGTCAGTTGCGCGCGGCCGGCTGGTGGGACGACGGCGGCCCGGTCGCGGCCGCCGCCGACGTCCTCGCGGCGTTGTCGCGGACCGCCGACCCGGATCTCGCGCTGCGCGGGATCGACCGGATCCGCGAAGCCGACGACGGCGAGTGGACCCGCCTCGACGAGCGGCTGCGGGCCCACCGGACCTTCCGCGGCCGCTTCCTCAGCGTGCTCGGGACGTCGAGCGCGCTCGCCGACTTCCTCGCCGCGAACCCGGCGCAGTGGCAGTCGCTCACCGGCGACAAGTGCACCGACTCCGCGTGCTACCGGGACAACCTCCGCACGGCGCTCGTGCGCGAAGACGGTTCGGCGGTCACCGGCCTCGAAGCCGAGCAGGCCCTCAAGATCGCCTACCGCGGCCAGCTGCTCGGCATCGCCGCCGCGGACCTGGGCCACCTCGTCGAGGACGGGCTCGAGCACCCCAGCTACCCCGAGGTCGCGGCGCAGCTGACCGAGCTGGCCGAGGCCGCGCTCGCGGCCGGGCTCGCCGTGGCCGAGGCCGAGGTCGGCGCGTCCGCCGAGGGCAGCCTCGCGATCATCGCCATGGGCAAGTGCGGCGGCCGGGAGCTCAACTACGTCAGCGACGTCGACGTCATCTTCGTCGGCGCGGACGACCTCGGGGTCGCGACGCGGCTGGCGAGCACGACGATGCGGGTCGTCGGGAAGGCGTGCTTCGAGGTCGACGCCGCGTTGCGCCCCGAAGGCAAGGCGGGCGCGCTGGTCCGCACCCTGGAAAGCCACCAGGGCTACTACCGGAAGTGGGCCAAGACCTGGGAGTTCCAGGCGCTGCTCAAGGCGCGCCCGGTGGCGGGCGACGCCGAGCTCGGCCGGCAGTACGCCGAGATGGTCGCGCCGCTGGTGTGGTCGGCGGCCGACCGCGACAACTTCGTCGGCGAGGTGCAGCAGATGCGCCGCCGCGTCGAGGGGCACGTGCCGTCCGAGCACGCCGAACGCGAGCTCAAGCTGGGCCGCGGCGGGCTGCGGGACGTCGAGTTCGCGGTGCAGCTGCTGCAGCTCGTGCACGGCCGCGTGGACGCCGGCCTGCGCTCGCCGTCCACGATGGACGCGCTCGCCGCACTCGGCGAAGGCGGCTACGTCGGGCGTCAGGACGCGGCCGAGCTGGGCGCGTCGTACGAGTTCCTGCGGATGATCGAGCACCGGCTGCAGCTGCGGCGGCTGCGCCGGACGCACCTGTTCCCCGCGACGTCGGACACCGACGAGCTGCGGATCCTGGCGCGGGCCAGCGGGATCAAGGCGAGCGGCGGCAAGAGCCAGGGCGAGGCGCTGCTGGCCGAGTTCCGCAAGCACGGCAAGGGCATCCGGCGCCTGCACGAAAAGATCTTCTACCGGCCGCTGCTGCAGTCCGTCGCGAACGTGCCGACCGAGGCGCTGCGCCTGACCACCAAACAGGCCGCGAGCCGGCTGGCCGCGCTCGGCTACACCGCCCCCGACGGCGCCCTCCAGCACATCAAGGCCCTCACCTCGGGCGTCTCGCGGCGCGCCGCGATCCAGCAGGCGCTGCTGCCGGTGCTGCTCGACCTCCTGGCCGACACCCCCGACCCCGACGGCGGCCTGCTGTCGTACCGGAAGGTGTCCGAGGCCCTGGAGGACACACCGTGGTACCTGCGGGTCCTGCGCGACGAGGGCACGGTCGTGGAGAACCTGGCCGCCCTGCTCGGGACGTCCCGGCTGGTGCCGGACCTGCTCGTGCGCGCGCCGGAGGTGCTGCAGCTGCTCGGCGACCCGGCCCGGCTGGTGGGCCGCGCGCCGGCCGAGGTGGCGACGTCGCTGCGGGCCGCCGTCCGGCGTCAGCCCGGGTTGAACGCCGCCGTCACGGCCGCGCGTTCGCTGCGGCGGCACGAGCTGCTGCGGATCGCCTGCGCCGACCTGCTCGGCCTGCTCGACGTGCCCGCGGTGTGCGAAGCGCTCTCCAGCGTCTGGGTGGCGGTGCTGCAGGGCGCGCTGGCCGCGGCGTTCCGCCAACGCCAGGCGGAGCTGGGTCGCACGCCGGCGCGCATCGCCGTGATCGGGATGGGCCGGCTCGGCGGCGCCGAACTCGGCTACGGCTCCGACGCCGACGTCCTCTTCGTGTGCGAGCCGTCCGAAGGGGTCTCGGACGCCGACGCCGTGAAGTTCGCTTCGTCGGTCGCCGAGACCGTCCGGAAGATGCTGGGCGCGCCGAGCTCGGACCCGGCCCTGGAGGTCGACGCCGACCTGCGGCCGGAGGGGCGGAGCGGGCCGCTGGTGCGGACGCTGGAGTCGTACCGCGCGTACTACGCGCGCTGGGGCGAGGTGTGGGAGGCGCAGGCGCTGCTGCGCGCCCGGTTCGTCGCGGGCGACGACGACCTCGGCGAGCGCTTCATCGCGATGATCGACCCGATCCGCTACCCCGAAGGCGGCCTGGACGGGACGAAGGCGCGCGAAATCCGCCGCATCAAGGCGCGGGTGGAGACCGAGCGGATGCCCCGCGGCGCCGACCCGACCCGCCACACGAAACTGGGGCGCGGCGGCCTCGCCGACGTCGAGTGGACGGTCCAGCTGCTGCAGCTCCAGCACGCATGTTCGGTCCCGGGGCTGCGGACGACGTCGACGCTGGACGCGCTGGCGGTCTTGCCCGAGGCGGGGCTGGCTTCGGCGTCCGAGGCGGCTTCGCTGCGGGAGGCGTGGCTGCTGGCGACGCGGGTGCGCAACGCGGGGATGCTGGTGCGCGGCAAGGCGGTCGACGAGGTCCCGGGCTCGGGCCGCGACCTGACGGCGGTAGCCCGGGTGCTGGGCCAGTCGGCGGCGGACGACCCGGGCGAGTTCCTGGACACGTACCGCCGCATCACCCGGCGGGCGCACACCGTGGTGGAGCACCTGTTCTACGAGGCCTGACCTACAGTGGGCTGGTGACTGAGCGCGAGCCGTTCCGGACCCGGATCAAGGTCCGGCACTACGAGCTGGACACCCTGGGCCACCTCAACCACGCCGTCTACCACTCCTACGGCGAGGTCTCGAGACTGGAGCTGCTCGAAGCGGCCGGCGGGCTCGAGAACTTCGTGAAGGAGAAGCTCGCGTCGGTGCTGCTGGAGACGCACGTGGTGTTCCGCCGCGAACTGCGCGCGGGCGACGAGGTCGACGTGACGTGCGACGTCGAGTTCGGCAGCGGCAAGACGTTCAAGATGGACTCGACCATCTACAAGCTCGACGGGACCCTCGCCGCGGAGATCAGCTGCACGCTGGGGTTGATGGACCTGGAGGCCCGCAAGCTGGTGGCGGACCCGCGAAGCCGCTTCGAAGCCGCGGGCGCGGACCTGAAGCTGCTCTCGACTTCGGAGGGCTGAGGGTGGAGATCCGCCCGGCCGGTCCCGGCGACTGGCCGGGAATCTGGCCGATCATCCACGACGTCGTCCGGGAGCAGCAGACGTTCCCGTACGACCCGGCGATGACCGAGGACGAGGCTCGCGACAGCTGGCTCCGGCCCGCGCCGGCCCGGACGGTCGTCGCGACCGTCGGCGACCGGGTGCTGGGCACGGCGAACATGTACGCGAACCGTCCGGGGCCGGGAAGCCACGTGGCCTCGGGAAGCCTGATGGTCGGAGCCGCGGACCGCGGTAGGGGAGCAGGCCGGGCGCTGGCGGCGGACATGATCACGTGGGCGCGCGAGGCGGGCTTCGCGGCGATCCAGTTCAACGCGGTGGTGGACACCAACAAGAGCGCGATCCACCTCTACGAAAGCCTCGGCTTCACGACCCTCGGGGTCGCCCCGGGAGCGTTCCGCCACCCCGTCCACGGCGACGTCGGGCTCCGCATCATGTGGCTGGACCTGCGCCCGGCTTGAACGAGAAACGCCGGCGGCGAGGGCTCTTCGCACCTCGCCGCCGGCGTGTCCGGGGCCGTCCTACCGCATCACACGTCGTAGTACAGAGCGAACTCGTACGGGTGCGGGCGCAGGCGCAGCGGGTCGATCTCGTTCTCGCGCTTGTACGAGATCCACGTCTCGATCACGTCCGGCGTGAACACGCCGCCCTCGAGGAGGTACTCGTGGTCGGCCTCGAGGGTGTCCAGCACCGTGCCGAGGTCGCCCGGGACCAGCTTGACGTTCTTGGCCTCCTCGGGCGGGAGCTCGTAGAGGTCCTTGTCGATCGGGTCCGCCGGCTCGATCTTGTTCTTGATGCCGTCGAGCCCGGCCATCATCATCGCCGAGAACGCCAGGTACGGGTTGCCCGAGGAGTCAGGGCAGCGGAACTCGGCGCGCTTGGCCTTCGGGTTGTTGCCCGTGATCGGGATGCGGACGCAGGCCGAGCGGTTGCGCTGCGAGTAGACCAGCGAAACCGGCGCCTCGAAGCCCGGCACCAGGCGGTGGTAGGAGTTCACCGTCGGGTTCGTGAAGGCCAGCAGGCTCGGCGCGTGCTTGAGCAGGCCGCCGATGTAGTGGCGCGCGGTGTCCGACAGGCCGGCGTAGCCCGACTCGTCGTGGAACAGCGGCTGGCCGTCCTTCCACAGCGACTGGTGGCAGTGCATGCCCGAGCCGTTGTCGCCGGCGAGCGGCTTCGGCATGAACGTCGCGGTCTTGCCCGCGGCGAACACCGTGTTCTTCACGATGTACTTGAACAGCTGCAGGTCGTCCGCGGCGTGCAGCAGCGTGTTGAACTTGTAGTTGATCTCGGTCTGGCCGGCGGTGCCCACCTCGTGGTGCGCGCGCTCGATCTCGAAACCGGTGTTCGTCAGGTTGCGGACGATGTCGTCGCGCAGGTCGGCGAAGTGGTCGACCGGCGGGACGGGGAAGTAGCCGCCCTTGAACTTCGTCTTGTAGCCCTGGTTGCCGCCGACCTCGTCGGTGCCGGTGTTCCACCAGCCCTCGACCGAGTCGATCTCGTGGAACGAGGCGTGCTCGGCGGAGTCGAAGCGGACCGAGTCGAAGATGTAGAACTCGGCTTCGGGGCCGAAGTAGACGTTGTCGGCGACGCCGTACTCGGAGATGTACTGCTCGGCCTTGCGCGCGATGTTGCGCGGGTCGCGGCTGTACGCCTCACGGGTGAACGGGTCGTGCACGAAGAAGTTGAGCGCGAGCGTCTTCGCCTTGCGGAACGGGTCGATCCGCGCGGTCGCCGCGTCCGGCAGCAGGAGCATGTCGGACTCGTGGATGGACTGGAAGCCGCGCACCGAGGAGCCGTCGAACGCGAGACCCTCTTCGTAGGCCTCATCGGTGAAGGCCTTCGCGGGGACCGTGAAGTGCTGCATCACGCCGGGCAGGTCGCAGAACTGGACGTCGATGACCTCGACGTCCTCATCGGCGATGAGGCGCTGGATGTCGTCTGGAGTAGTGGGCACCCTCGGTGACTCCTTCTCGTTCGAGCTCGTACGGCAGTGCTCTCTTCGGCTCACGCTAAGAGGGCGGTGTTGCCCGACCGTCACCCGTATGTTTCGCGGGTGTTAACGGGTGGGTGGATACCGGCTATCCGACCAGGGCGGATGTGGTCCGCGCCACCGGCATACCCTGGATGGGTGGCGAGATGGACCGGTGAATGGCTGCCCGGCACCGGCGAGGGCCGGCAGGACGCTGATCAGCACGAGTCGCGCTGGCCGGGCGAGAAGTTCGGTTTGCCCGAATCGGGCGTGGGCTCGGCGGCGAGCGGGGGCGCGCGGCTGCTCGGGCTGATCGTCGACCTCGTGGTCGCGGCCCTGGTCACGGCCATCTTCGTGCACCCCAGCCTGCAGGACCCGGCCGTGATGCAGAACTTCAACCTCTGGTCCGGCGGCGTGTGGGCGATCATCTCCGTCGTGTCCGCCGGCTTCTTCGGGTTCACGCCCGGGATGGGTGCCGTCGGCATCCGCGTCGCCCGGCTCGACGGCGCCGCGCTGGTCGGCCCGCCGCGCGCGCTGGTCCGGGCGGTGCTGACGTTCGTGCTCATCCCGGCGGCCGTCCGCAACGCCGACGGCCGCAGCTGGCTCGACCGGCTGACCGGCACCGTCGTCATCAAGATGCGCTGAACGACGAAGGCCCCGTCCGGCTCGGACGGGGCCTTCGTCGTGCGTGCGGGTCAGCGACGGCGGATCGTGCGCTGGACGTTGCGCATCTTCGCCCCGGCCGGCATCGGGCCCTTCGGCATCGCCGCGCCGCGGTTGCCGAGTGCGGCGAGCTTCGCCTCCAGCGCGTCGACCTGGGCCGGCTTGAGGTTGCGCGGCAGCTTCATCATGAAGCCCTGAAGCTTCTTCAGCGGGATCTGGCCCTCTTCGTGGCCGATCGTCACGTCGTAGATCGGCGTGTCACCGATCAGGCGGGAGACGCGCTTCTTCTCCTGCGCGAGCAGCGTCTTGACGCGGTGCTGCGCGCCCTCGGCGACGAGCACGACGCCCGGGCCGCCCAGCACGCGGTGCACGGCGTCGAGCTGCGTCGTCGCCGCGACGGTCGGCGTCACCTTCCACTTGCCGCGGAGGTTCTCCAGCGCCCACGCCGCGGCGCCGGGCTGGCCGTCGGCCTTCGAGTAGACGGTCTTCTGGACGCGCCGGCCGAAGATGATCATGGCGAGCAGGGCGCCGAGCACCAGGCCCAGCGGCAGCAGCACCCACTGTGAGTCGAAGAAGAACCCGATCCCGAACAACACGCCGGCGACGACGACGATCGACCCGGCCATCCACGGGATGAGCCACGGGTCTTCCTTGCGCTGCATCTTGAAGGCCTCGAAGAGCTGGCCACGGCGGGCCTTGCTCGCCGCGCGCTTCTCCTTCTTGGCCAGCTTGGCCGCTTCCTTGTCCTGCTTTCCCGCCATCTCACCAGGATACGGCCGCGTGCCCCTGCCCCGATTCCCCGTCCCCCTCTGCGAGGATGCCGGACGTGACCGGCGTACTTTCCCCCAAGAGCCTGAACCGTCTGCTCGATGGTCTCGACCCCGAGCAACGCGCCGCCGCCAGTGCCCCACGGGGGCCGGTCTGCGTGCTCGCCGGGGCCGGCACGGGCAAGACCCGCACGATCACCCACCGCATCGCCCACCTCATCCGGTCGGGCCACGTTTCCGCTGGTCAGGTGCTCGCTGTCACGTTCACGACCCGGGCCGCGGGGGAGATGCGGACGCGGCTGCGAGGCCTCGGCGTCGAAGCCGCGCAGGCCCTGACGTTCCACGCCGCCGCCCGCCGTCAGCTGCGCTACTTCTGGCCGCGCGTGGTCGGCGACCGGCCGTGGGACCTGCTGGAAAACAAGTTCCGCTACGTCGGCCAGGCCGCGACCCGGGCCAAGCTCGGCACCGAGACCGAGGTCCTGCGCGACCTGTCGAGCGAGATCGAGTGGGCGAAGGCGTCGCTGATCAGCCCGGACGACTACCCGGCCGTCACCGCGCGCATCCAACGGGACATCCCGGCGCCGGCGGCGCAGATCGCCCAGGTCTACCGCACGTACGAAGAGCTGAAGAACGCCGCGCAGGTGCTCGACTTCGACGACCTCCTGCTGCACACGACGGCGGTGCTCGAGGAGCACGGCGTCGTCGCCGAGGAGTTCCGCGACCGCTACCGCTGCTTCGTCGTCGACGAGTACCAGGACGTCACGCCGCTGCAGCAGCGCCTGCTCGACGCGTGGCTCGGCGGCCGCGACGACCTGACCGTCGTCGGCGACGCCAACCAGACCATCTACTCCTTCGGCGGCGCGTCGCCGAAGTCGCTGCTGGAGTTCACGCGGCGCTACCCGGACGCGACCGTCGTCCGGCTCGAACGCGACTACCGGTCGACGCCCGAGGTCGTCTCGCTGGCGAACCGCGTCATCGGCGCCGCGCGCGGACGGCCCGCCGGTTCGCGGCTGAAGCTGATCGGCCAGCGGCCGCCGGGCCCGGAGCCGCGCTTCGCCGAGTTCGACGACGAGGTGGTCGAGGCCGAGGCCGTCGCCCGGCGGGTGCGCGAGCTGCTGGACGGCGGCGTCGCGGCGAGCGAGATCGCGGTGCTGTACCGGGTGAACGCGCAGTCGGAGGCGTACGAGTCGGCGCTGACCGAGGCCGGCATCCCGTACCTGGTCCGCGGCGGCGAGCGGTTCTTCAACCGGACCGAGGTCCGGCAGGCGATGTCGGCGCTGCGGGCCGCGAGCGGCGACGGCAGCTCCGACCTGGTCACGACGGTGCGGTCGGTGCTCGCCCGCGTCGGGCTCACCGAGTCGCCGCCCGCGGGTGGCGCCGCGAAGGAACGCTGGGACGCGCTCCTGGCGATCGTCGAACTGGCCGAAGAGCTGGCCTCCACGGTCGAGGACGCGGACCTGCCACGCTTCAACGCCGAGCTGGACCAGCGCGCCGCGGCCCAGCACCCGCCGACGGTCGAGGGCGTGACGCTGGCGTCGCTGCACGCGGCGAAGGGCCTGGAGTGGGACGCGGTGTTCCTGGTCGGCCTGGCCGAGGGCACGATGCCGATCCTGCACGCCGGCGACGACGAAGCGGCGATCGAAGAGGAGCGCCGGCTGTTCTACGTCGGCGTGACGCGCGCTCGCGAGCACCTCTGGCTGTCGTGGGCGCTGGCCCGCACGCCGGGCGCGCGGCGCAACCGCCGGCGCAGCCGGTTCCTGTACGGCCTGATCCCGGAGGACCACCCGGCCGCCCGGGTGGCCCGCGCCCAGCAGAAGCCGGCGACGCCGATCAAGACGCGCTGCCGCGTCTGCGGCGGGCCGCTGCTGGAGACCCTCGAGGTCAAGCTGGGCCGCTGCGGGAAGTGCCCGTCCACGGTGGACGAGGGCCTGCTGGACCGCTTGAAGTCGTGGCGCGCCGACCGGGCCAGGGAGCTGAAGGTGCCGGCGTTCGTGGTGTTCACCGACGCGACGCTGATGGCCATCGCGGAGCAGCGCCCGGTGGACGAAGCGGCGCTGGTGTCGATCTCGGGGATCGGTGCGACGAAGCTGGAGCGGTTCGGCACGGGGATCCTCGGCGTGGTCCGGGCGTCGGCGAGCTCCTGACGGCGCTGCCGGCCCGGTGCGGTGTTGACCGCGTCCGAGCCATGATCGACGCGGCGAACCCGCTGCTCAGGGGCGATCTTCGTATCTTCGAGGATTTTCCCGTTAATTGAGTTGCCCCCGTGTGGTGGGGAGCAATAACCTGCCAGTACCGAGCCCGAAGGGCTCGGCTGGGGATCCACGTAGCAGCGCCGCTCGGCGGCCGTGTGTGCAGAGTACAGAAGGAGGTGCCGGTGAAATGATCAACACCATGACGCTCACGAACCCGGGCACCCGTCTGTCCTGCGCCGCGGAAGTCGCGGCTGCTCAGCGCCCGGGCACCGGTGTGTCCGTGAGCGCGCACGAGATCCGTGGCATGCGTCGCACCGAGCGGCGCTGGGCCACTGGTGACGTCGTCTTCGGGACGCAGGGCGTTCTCGCCGCGTACCCGCAGGCCGATCTGCCGACCATCAAGCAGTTCCGTGTTCCGTTGTCGATACGGGAGCGAAGTTCCTGACCTAGTCAGGACTAAAGGCTCACGAAGGCCGCGGAACCGGATAACCCGGATCCGCGGCCTTCGTGTTTTTGGCTGCACAACCCCAAGAGGATCAGCGTTGCCCAGCTCCATCTCCCAACCGAAAACCCGTACGACACAAGGAGGAACTGCCATGTCTTCGGCCATCGCCTACACCTCGGGTGAGGCAATATTCGCCGACCTGCTGGACCCCATCGCCGTGCCGGACGCGGCTCTGCCCTGCCGTTCGGGCGACGCGGACCTGTGGTTCGCCGAGTCCCCGGCCGAGCTCGAGCGCGCGAAGGCGCAGTGCGCCGACTGCCCGGTGCGCGAGGCCTGCCTGGCGGGCGCACTGGCTCGTCGCGAGCCGTGGGGCGTCTGGGGCGGCGAGATCTTCGAGCGCGGTGTCGTGATCGCGCGCAAGCGGCCCCGTGGCCGCCCGCGCAAGAACGCCGTCGTCGAGCCCGTCGCGGCCAAGGCCGGCGGCGACCACCGGAGCGCCGCCGCATGAGCGTCGAACCGGTCACCACGAAGGACCACGAAGCGCGGATGTGCCGTCCGCACCTGCAGTTGACGAAGACCGAGATCGAGGAGATCAGCGAGATGTTGCTTTACGAAGAACTGTCCAGGGCCCGAATACGGGATCTGGAGGAAGGGGTCCGCGCCCAGCGGGCCCGAGGTAGCGCGCGTGCCGTCCGCCGCTGGACGCGGGTAGCCCGATGGGCGTCCCGGCGAGCGGAGCGGTACGAGCTGGACCAGGACTGAGCGCAGGGCCCCTGCCGCCTTCGGGCGGCGGGGGCCGTCGTGCTGCCCGGTGGGCGGTGGGCCTGCGGGTATGGGTCCGGCGGCCTCCTTCGGGTGCGGTCCGGTCGCGTTCGCTGGTGTTGAATGGGGCGATGTCCGCACACACCCACGACGACATCGACTGGGCGGACCGCCTCGCTCA
Source organism: Amycolatopsis sp. cmx-4-37 (assembly GCA_049998055.1). GTDB lineage: Bacteria > Actinomycetota > Actinomycetes > Mycobacteriales > Pseudonocardiaceae > Amycolatopsis. The sequence goes on from JAEBEK010000037.1 coordinate 13,827, forward strand.
GCTGCGCATGGCCGACTCGCTCGACGCGGGCGCGCTCGCGCCCGTCGCGCGGCGGTTGCTCGGCCGCGTGCCCGGGCAGCCGACGCTCCTCGACGTCGGGTGCGGGGCCGGCGGGATGAGCGTGCTCTTCGCGCGAGAGCTCGCCCGTGGCGAGGGGGGCACCATCGTGCTCCTCGACGCCACGCCCGCGCTGCTGGCCGCGGCGCGGCGGGCCGTGACCGAGGCCGCCGGCGAGGACGTCGAGGTCGTCGGCGTGCACGGAGACCTCGCCGATCCGCGGTTGGCCGAGCGGGTGCCCGCGGCCGATCTCGTGTGGGCCTCGGGCGTCGTGCACCACGTCGGTGACCAGCAGGCCGCCTTGCGCGTTCTCGCCGGGCTGCTGCGGCCCGGTGGGGTGCTCGCCCTCGGCGAGGGCGGGCTCGAAATGCGGTGCCTCCCTTGGGATGTCGGGGTGGGACGGCCGGGGTTGGAGCAACGGCTGCTCGCCGCGCGGGCCGAGTGGTTCGCCGGGATGCGGGCCGGGCTTCCGGGCAGCGTCGCCATGCCCTACGGCTGGCCGCGCGCTCTGCGTGAGGCCGGGCTCGAGGACGTCGAGTCGTTCGGCGCGCTCATCGACCACCCCATGCCGGGTTCGGACCTGCTGCGCGAGTACGTGGTGCATCGCATCGGGTGGCTCGCCGAGTCGGCCGGAGACCGGCTCGACGCCGATGATCGCGCCACCGTCGCCGCGCTGACCGAGCCGGACGGCCCGGACTTCCTCGGCCGCCGCGACGACCTGTTCCTGTTCGGCGCCAAGGCGATCCACAGTGGACGGCGCCCGTGAGCGCACCGGAGCCGGTCGTGTGCACGCGGTGCGGCCGCACCCGCGGCGCCGACGAGGACCCGGCTACGGCGCTCGCCTGGGTGTCCAGCCGCGAGCGGGGCGGGCTGCGGTGGCTGTGCCCGGACTGCACGCGGCAGCACGTGCGGGACATCGAGGGCAAGCTGCCCGACGAGTACTGGTGATCGATCGGCCCTCCTGAGGGGTGCGATTGCCTGGATGGTGTGCCGTTGCCGCGCGTGGCTTCGCCGGCGGGATCGCGCGGCCGGTGTGAGGCGCGCCGCGGCGGGCCAGGTCGGGATGCGCGGGTGACGTGGCCGGTGATGCCTCTCCGGACGTCGGGCCGCGCGACCTTGCGCGGCTCACGTGCCGCCGACCCGGGTGGCGCGTGGGGCTGGCGGGATGGCCTGCTGGCGTCGTGCACGTCCGTGCTTTCCCGGGGAGCACGGGATGGCGCTCATGCCGCGTCGCCGATCGGGGTCATCGGGACCGTGCGGACCTTGGGGCGTGGGGTGCGGGAGGCCTCGCCGAAGGCCTGGGCCAGCTCTCGCGCCACCTCGCGCGGGACCTGGCGCAGCTGGCGGACCGTGCAGCGGACCAGGACGATCCCCGTCGCCGCCAGGGCCAGGTGCGAGAAGCCACCCGTGCCGGGGCCGCAGCGGTACTGCCAGGCCAGGCCGATCTCGTCCCACCACGCGTCCGCCTCGCCGATGCGGCGGCCCCGGCGGTCGCAGATCTTCACGTCCCAGACCGGCGGTGGGAGGCGCGCCGTGTCCAGGGCCTGCACGGCCAGGCCGTGGGCCTGGATCGGCCCCTCGTCCAGCTCGCGAAGCACCTTCCGGACCGCCGCCGTGCCGCGCTGGGGCCCCTCGGCCAGCTCCGTCAGCAGCTCCTGCCGGTCGCACAGGCCCCAGTAGAGCGGGAGCGTCAGCAGGTGGCGGATCCGCGCCGGGTCGGGCTCGGACCTCGCCAGGTCGAGCGCCGCGCGGGGCGGCGGCGCGAACGGCAGGCCGTCCACCTCCACCGGCGCCGGCAGCCGGGTCGTGCGTGCCGCACTGACTCCGTCGCACGCCGCCACCCGGCAGTGGTCGGGCACCAGCAGCCTGACCTCGTCGCCCGCCGGGCACTTCACGCCGTGGGCCCGCAGCGCGTCGGCGCCCGTGATCACCGCCCGCGGGCCGTAGCGCACCAGTGCGGCGTGCAGCAGCTGCTGCCGCGTCGGGGTGCAGTTGCGCAGCAGGACGACACCGGGGTGCAGGCGGCGCCACGGCCCGCCGGGGCCGCAGAGCCGCCGGGTTCTTCGGTCGGACACCCCGGCCCTGCGTAGCTGTTCGAGGTTCATCACCTCGCACGAGCCGGGGTTACTGAGGGCCAGTGCGTCGGTGCGTTGAGTAGCGGTCATGAACCGAGCATGGCGGCTCGGCCAACTGGGTGGAACCCCGTTTCCCGCGGCTGTGGACAACTCGCCGGAATCCGTCCGTTCGCGGCCCGGCCTGTGGACAACTCAGGCGGCGAACCCGGGCTGCCAGCGCTCCACGATGCCGCGCGCCGGGATCTCCGCGTCGAGCTGGCAGAGGATGCCCGTGGATCCGGCCGTCACCCGGTGGATCATCAGGTACTCGGGCGGCAGGTTGAGCGACCGCCCGACCCGGAAGTCGTTGCCGCGGCTGTCGCCGACCCGCCACGCCTGCTTCTGCATCCACTTGCGCGTGAAGTGGAACATCGGCTCCGCCAGCGGCTCGGTGAACGGCGCCAGGTACGCGAGCACCTCGTCCGCGGCCAGGTCGCTGTCCGGCCGGATGAACCGGTTCTCCCGCAGCAGGCGCATCAGCCCGGCGGACTCGCCGTCGAGGGCCAGCCGCGTCATCTCGCCCAGGTGGCGGGGGATGCCGTCGGGCAGCCGGGCCACGCCGCCGAAGTCGATGACGCACAGCCGATCGTCGGCGGTGATCATGAAGTTGCCCGGGTGCGGGTCCGAGTGCAGCAGGTGGACGCGTTCGGGGGACGAGTAGTGGAACTCCGCCAGCAGCCGGCCCGCCAGGTTCCGCGTTTCGCGGTCGCCGTCCGCGATGACCTTCGACAACGGCGTGCCGGTCACCCACTCCGTGACAACGACCTTCGGCGCGCTCGCCACCACGCGCGGCACCAGGATGCCGGGATCGCCCTCGAACGCCTTCGCGAAGGCGCGCTGGTGTTGGGCCTCGGCCTGGTAGTCGAGCTCCTCGTTCATGCGCTCGGCGAGCTCGGCCAGCAGCGGCTTGACCTCCGTGCCGGGCACGAACGCCTGGAACAGCCTGCTGAACCGCTGCAGCTGCCGCAGGTCGCTGCGCAACGCTTCGTCGGCGCCCGGGTACTGCACCTTGACCGCGACCTCGCGGCCGTCGTGCCAGACCGCGCGGTGCACCTGGCCGATGCTCGCGGCCGCCGCCGGCTCGTCGTCGAACGACGCGAACCGGCTGCTCCAGGTGCGGCCCAGCTGCTCGGCGAGCACGCGGTGGGTCTGCCGGGCCGCCATCGGCGGCGCCGCGGCCTGCAGCTTCGTCAGCGCCTCGCGGTACGGCTTCGCCATGTCGTCCGGCACCGCCGCCTCGAACACGCTCAGCGCCTGGCCGAACTTCATCGCCCCGCCCTTGAGCGTGCCGAGCACCTCGAACAGCTGCTCGGCGGCCTTCGCCGAGAGCGTCGCGTTGACCTGCTCCGCGCTCTGGCCGGCCAGCCGCTTGCCCCACCCGCCGACCGCCCGCCCGGCGATCCCGAGCGGCAGACTGGCGAGCTTGGCGGTACGGGCGGCACCCTTGCGCGGCATCGCGGGGTCACGATCGCCTGGGTCGCGGAAGTCGGTCACCTCCGCGATTCTGCCTTGCGACCTCGGCGTCGCGCAGCCTGCTCACGACGTCTTAGTGGCCTACGTCTCCTGTTGCGGCGCCGGAGCGCCACAGCCGCACCGCGGGTGCGGCGGCCAGCCGCGGTGGCGGATGCGGCCGTCGAAGGCGTCGATCTCGAGGGTCGCGTTCCACGTCGGAGGCGGCGGTTGGGCGGGGGAGAGCAGCCGCATGGCCTGCGCGACGGCCAGCGACGCGCACGCGTGGACCGCCCCGAGGTCGGGCCGCTGGTGCCGCCCGGTCAGCTGCCCGGCGACCCGCGGCCAGCACGGGTCGAGGTCGGTGCGGTGCAGGTCGGCGCAGCGCAGGCACGAACTGCGGCCCGGGACGACCAGCGGCCCGACGATGCCCGTCCCGTCGCGGACGCGGACGGCCATGTGCGCGACGCCGTCCGCCATCAGGTCGGCGACGACCTCCGGGGCCGGGACGACGGCGTCGGTGAGCAGCGCCAGCTCCGGATAGCGGTCGTGCAGGCGGGTGACGTGGACCTCGGGATCGACGCGGCGGAGCAGGTCGCCGAGGGCGTGGCGCCGGGACCGGCCCAGGTCGGCTTCGGTGAAGCCGGTGCCCAGGTCGTGCTCGGTCACCGTGCCGGGCAGCTCCAGCTCGACGTGCCCGATCCCGGCGTTGGCCAGCAGTACCGCGACGGCGACCGCCACCCGGCCGTCGCCGTGGACCGTGACCGCGGTGGCGCGGCGCCGGTCGCTCAGCGCGGTCTGGTGGTGGCGGGCCCGCAGGGACCAGAGGCCGGTTTCGGCGCGGAGACCCGGGCCGTCCGGGCGCCCCGCGTCGGTGACCAGGCCGAGCGCGGTCAGCTGCCGCAGGAGCGTCCGCAGCTGATCGCGGTGTTCGCTCTCGGCGAGCAGGAGCCGCTCGACGGGCTTGCTGCCGTCGAGTTTCCGCAGCCGGGTGACGAGGCCGGGTGGCAGGCCTTCGACGATCACGCCGTGGCGCGGGTCGAGGCCGAGCTGGATCTCGCACGGGGCGCGTTCGAGCACCGTGATGCCCGGGAGCAGGGCGGGATGGGCGGGTAGGAGGACGGGTGGCATGTCCGCGGTGGAGAGGAGCATGTCCGGAGGATGGCACCCGGCGGCGTCGGTCGAGCCCGGGAAGGCGCCGGATCGGCCGAGTTGTCCACAAGGAGAAGGGGCTGTGGACAACTCGGCTCTGTGACCTCAATGCGCTCGGAGTTGTCGGTGCCGGGCCTTACCGTTGTCGGGTGGTCGAAGCACAGATGCCCTCACTGAGAGGCCGGGGGGAAACGAACCCCCTGTCGGACACACCCGGACACAGGGTCGAAGTGCGGCGCAGCCAGCGCCGGCACCGGACGGTCACCGCGTATTGGAAGGACGACACGCTCATCGTCCTCATCCCCGCGCGGATGACCAGGGCGGAGGAGAAACACTGGGTCGCCGAGATGGAGCGCAAGCTGCAGCGCTCGGAACCACGTCGGCCGGCGTCCCCGAAGACGTCGGACGAAGCCCTGCTGGCGCGCTGCGCGCTGCTGTCGGGCAAGTACCTGGGCGGCACCGCGGTGCTGGCGAGCGTCCGCTGGGTGCCGCCGATGCGCACGCGGTGGGCGTCCTGCACACCGGTCGACGCGACCATCCGGGTCAGCGACCGGCTGCGGAAGGTCCCGCCCTGGGTGCTGGACTACGTGCTGGTGCACGAGCTGGCGCACCTGCGCGAGCCCGGACACGACGCGGCGTTCTGGACGCTGGTGCGGAAGTACCCGAAGACCGAGCGCGCGATGGGATACCTCGAGGGGCTGGCGGCGGCCGCCGGGTGGGGGATCGACACCGAGTGTTGAAGGGGTGAGATGGCCGGGGTGACCTGCGGTTCCGGGTCGCCTCGGTGGCCTTTGTGGCCACCGGCTGGGCCGGTGGGAGGGGAGGTCGAGGGGGAGAGGTGGAGGCGCGGGCCGGCGGGGTTCGAGCTGGGCGGCGGACGCTGGAGGGACAGGCAGGGGGAGGCAAGAGGGCAGGGAAGGCAGGCGGAGCGGGCGGCTCGCGGCGCCTGGCCGGCCGGTGGACCGATCGGGTGATGTGCGAGTGTCGGCGGCCGGAAACGACTGGCAGGCCGGCCGGCGATGACCGGCAGGCCGCCGGAAACGACCGGCAGGCGGGCTGGCGACGAAGGACAGGCTGGGCGGCGGCGACCGGACCGGCAGGCGGGCCGGCGGGGTTCGAGCTGGGTGGCCGTAGTGGAAGGACAGGGAAGCGGCCGGCGGCCAGCGCGATCGAGGTCTCCGACAAAGCAGAAAGCCGGTGGCCCGCTTCCGCGGAGCACCGGCTTCCCGAAGACGACCCGGGCTACGCCGGGGTCTCGCCCTCCTCGGGCGGGGTGTCCTTGCTCTTCTGCTCGCGCTCGGAGCGTTCCGACTGCTCCGACTGCTGCGTGCGCTCCAGCTCCGCGATCGGGTCCAGGTCGTCCAGCGAGCCCGTCTCGCCGACGCGGTCCGCGAAGTCGATCGGCTCGTCCAGGTCCTCCGCCGTCGGCATCAGGTCCGGGTGGGACCACAGGCCGTCGCGCTTCTCGAGCCCGTGGCGGTCGCCCACCAGCTTCCACAGGTTCGACGCGTCCCTCATGCGGCGGGGGCGCAGCTCCAGGCCGACCAGCGTCGCGAACGTCTGCTCCGCCGGGCCGCCCGTCGCGCGGCGGCGGCGCAGCGTCTCGCGCAGCGCGCTCGCTCCGGGCAACCGGTCGCCGACCGCGTTGGCCACCACTACGTCGACCCAGCCCTCGACCAGGGCGAGCAGCGTCTCGAGACGCCGAAGCGCCGCCTTCTGCTCGTCCGTCGTCTGGGGCTCCAGCAGCCCCGACGACATGGCCTCTTCGATGCTCGCCGGGTTGGCCGGGTCGATCCGGCCGGCCAGCGACTCGAGCGCGGACGTGTCCACCGAGATGCCGTGCGCGAACTCCTCGACCGTCGCCAGCAGGCGCTGCCGCAGCCATGGCACGTGGGTGAACAGCCGCTGGTGCGCGGCCTCGCGCGCGGCCAGGAACACCAGGATCTCGCTGTTCGGCAGCTCCAGGCCCTCGGCGAACTTCTCGATGTTCGCCGGCAGCAGCGCCGACGTCCCGGCCGGGGCCAGGGGCAGGCCGATCTCGGACGCCGTCAGCATCTCCTGCGCGAGCTGGGCCAGGGCCTGGCCCAGCTGGGACCCGAAGGCCATCCCGCCCATCTGCCCCATCATCTGCAGCAGCGGGCCGGCGGCCTCCTTGGCTTCCGCGGGCAGCGCTTCCATCCAGGCGCCCGACACCTGGCGGGCGACCGGGTCGCACAGCCGCTGCCACGTCGGGAGCGTCTTCTCGACCCAGGTGCGCGGCGACCAGGCGACCGCCGACGTCGCGCCGGCCGGGAACTGGGTGCCCGCGTCGAGCCACAGCTCGGCGAGGTGGGCGGCGTCGCGGACGGCGGCGTTCGAGTCGTCTCCGCCGGAGAAGCCGAGGCGGCTTTCGCCGGTGTTGCCGGCGCTGCCGAGGCTCTGGAGGGCGATTTGCTTGGCGAGGTCGTAGTTCACCGGCCCGCTGGAAGTACCGGCCTGGCTGAGCATCTGGCCCAGCTGGCTCAGCATCTGCCCGAGCTGGTTGAAGGCCTCGGCACCGGACGGCTCCGAGGGGTCGTTCTCACCTCGTTTGTCGGGATCGGAAGGTCCGAAGCCGAACGGGGGTTTGCTCATGCGTCCACCGTACGCGGGTCGGGAGGCCCGAAGCGCGTCATGTGCGTGGCCTTCACCGGGAAGCGAACGCGGTCACCGTACGCTGTCGGTCGTGACCAAGTCCTCCGAGCAGACCGCGCCCGCGAAGAGCAGCCCGGACCCCGGCGCCGAGGCCGCCGGCGAGGCCCGGCGGATGACCCGCCGAGGGTGGACGCTCGTGGTCAGCGGCTCGTTGTTCCTCGTCTTCGTGGTGCTCGGCCTGGTCGTGCCGGTGCCGTTCGTGGCGATCAGCCCCGGCCCGACCTACGACACGCTGGGTCGCGACGCCGCGGGCAACCCGGTCATCCAGGTCAGCGGTCACGACACCTTCCAGACGACCGGCGAGCTGCGGATGACGACCGTCTCGCTGCACGACGGCGTCACGCTCTTCCAGGGCCTCGGTTTCTGGGCCAGCGGCCGCTACGCGCTCGCGCCGCGCGAGGAGTACTTCAAGCCGGGCGAGACCAACGAACAGGTCAAGCAGGAGAACATCCAGCAGCTGCAGGACTCGCAGACGAACGCCCAGGTCGCCGCCCTGCGCAAGCTCGGCTACCCGATCAAGGTGCTGGCCAAGCAGATCGTCTCCGGCAGCCCGGCCGACCACGTGCTCGCCCCCGGCGACAAGCTGATCACGGTGAACGGCAAGAAGGTCGTCGAAGCGGCGGACGTCCGGGCCGCCCTGGCCGGCACCCTGCCGGGCCAGACCGTCCAGATCACCTTCCAGTCGGACGGCCAGCCGGAGCGCACGGTGCCGCTCACGCTCGCTTCGCGCCCGGACCGCAAGGAAGGCTTCATCGGCCTCACCGCGGTCGACCGCGCCGACGCGCCCTTCAACGTCAACATCTCCCTGCAGGACGTCGGCGGCCCGTCGGCCGGGCTGATGTTCACCCTGGCGATCATCGACCGGCTGCAGCCGGGCGACCTCGCGGGCGGGCGGCACATCGCCGGCACCGGCGAGATCACCGAGACCGGTGAAGTCGACCCGATCGGCGGGATCTCGTTCAAGGTCGTCGGCGCGCGCGAGGCCGGCGCCACCGACTTCCTGGTGCCCGAGCACAATTGCGCCGAGGCCAAGACCACCGCGCCCGACGGGCTCAACCTCATCAAGGTGTCCACACTGGACGACGCGCTCGCGCAGCTGGCCAACCTGAAGGCGGGCCGCCCGACGGTCTCCTGTTAGGGGAGGAGCGTCGCCTTGAGGGCCTCGAGGAGGTTCGGGGCGAGGTCGGGGCTCTCGACGATCTCGTCGATCGACTCGTCGGAGCCCTCGGCCGTCCCGATGCCGCGCAGCCGCATGACGCACGCGCCGTTGCCCTCGCGCAGGACCGCGGCCACCAGCCGGGCCTCCGTCCGCTGCGGGTGGTCGGCGGCCGCGCGGCGCAGGCTGTCGGCGTCGGCCTCCGCGACGTCCGGCAGTTGCGACTCCGACCCCGGCGGCAGCACGATGATCTCCTGTGCCAGGGCGCACCCGATGACCAGGTCCGGCCAGGCGATCCGGCCCAGCGCCTCGGCGAGGTCGCCCTCGGGCAGTGCTTCCTGGGCCACCGGCGTCAGCGGGTTCGCCCGGTCGAGCTGCCCGGCCAGCTCCGGCTGCTCGTCCAGCAGCGCCGCCGTCGGCACCAGCGCGAACAGCTGCGGCGGCTGGTCCCAGCCACCCGCGGCCATGAACTCCTCGATCTCGCGGGCGAGAGCGGCCACGCCGGCCTGCTGCGGTTCCATGCGCACATCGTGTCAGGCCGGTCCGCGCGACCACGCCGGGAGTCCGATTCGGGCGGGTTCCGGGAACTTCCCACGGCATCCGTAGAGTTAGGGAATCAGGGGGCGCTTGCGCCCCTGTTCAAGTGCTGACGAATGACAGGAGCGTGCACCGTGGCGACTCGGCCCCCGGTGAGCCTGCCGAAGCTGTCCCGGCGGAGCCGGATCCTCCTCATCATCGCCGCGGTGATCGTGCTGGCGCTCCTGCTCGGGGCCCGCTTGCTCGACACGTACGTCGACTGGCTGTGGTTCGGAGAGGTCGGCGCGCGTTCGGTGTTCACCACCCAGGTGGTCACGCGCGTCATCCTGTTCTTCGCGGTCGGGTTGCTCGTCGGCGGCGCGCTCGCGATCAGCCTGATGATCGCCTACCGGAGCCGCCCGGTGTTCGTGCCGATCTCCGGCGCCGACGACCCGCTGGCGCGCTACCGCTCCGCGATCGTCGCCCGCATCCGCCTCTTCGGCGTCGGCATCCCGGTGCTCACCGGCCTCATCGCCGGCCTGTCCGCCCAGAGCGACTGGCAGGTCGTGCAGCTCTTCCTCAACGGCACCTCGTTCGGCCAGACCGATCCCGAGTTCGGCAACGACGTCGGCTTCTACGCCTTCGACCTGCCGTTCTACAACTGGCTCCTCGGCTGGCTGTTCATCATGGTCGTCATCTCCTTCTTCGGCGCCCTGATCTCGCACTACGTCTTCGGCGGCATCCGGCTCGCCGGCAAGGGCGGCCAGCTCGCCGGCCCGACCCGCGCGCAGCTCGCCATCACCGTCGGCCTCTTCGTCCTGCTCAAGGCCGCCGAGTACTTCTTCGACCGGTACAACCTGCTGCTGTCCGACCGCGCGTACCCGCTGTTCATCGGCGCCACCTACACCGACCTCAACGCGGTCCTGCCCGCCAAGCTGATCCTGCTGTGCATCTCGGTGATCTGCGCGATCGCGTTCTTCGCCGGCGCCTTCCTCCGGAACCTGCAGCTCCCGGCCATCTCGCTGGTGCTGCTCATCCTGTCCGGCATTCTCGTCGGCGTCGCGTGGCCCGCCATCCTCGACCAGTTCTCGGTGAAGCCCAACGCCAACGAGAAGGAAGCGACGTCCATCCAGCGCAACATGGACGCCACCCGCCGCGCCTTCGGCCTCACCGACGTCCAGTACCAGCCCTACACCGGCAGCGCCACCGCCACGGAGGACCAGCTCAAGGCCGACACCGGGACGATGTCGAACATCCGGCTGCTCGACCCGAACATCCTCTCCGACACCTTCACCCAGCGCGTCGGCCGCGAGAACTTCTACGGCTTCCCGGCCAAGCTCGACATCGACCGCTACACCGTCGGCGGCACGACGCAGGACTACATCGTCGCCGCCAAGGAGATCAAGACCGAGGGCCTGACCGGCAACCAGACCAGCTGGATCAACAAGCACCTCGTCTACACCCACGGCAACGGCTTCGTCGCCGCGCCCGCCAACACGATCGACCGCGCGGTCAAGGACGCCAACTCCGACGGCGGCTACCCGATCGCCACCACCAGCGACACCCAGAGCCCGGCCGGCGCCGGCTCGCCCGCCGCGGGCCAGCCGGGCATCGAGGTCAAGGAACCCCGGATCTACTACGGGGAGCTGTCCGCCGCGGACTCCGACTACGCCATCGTCGGCGGCACCACCGGCAACGCGCCCGGCGAGTACGACACCGCCACCGACCGCTACACCTACAAGGGCACCGGCGGCGTCTCGGTCGACAACTGGTTCAACCGCCTGGCCTTCGCGGCCGAGTACGGCGAACGGAACATCCTGTTCTCCGACGCCATCGGTGACAACTCGAAGATCATGTACAACCGCGACCCGCGCGAGCGCGTCAGCAAGGTCGCGCCGTGGCTGACCCTCGACGGCGACCCGTACCCCGCGGTCGTCGACGGCAAGATCCAGTGGATCATCGACGGCTACACCACGATCAACAACTTCCCGTACTCGCAGCAGACGCAGCTCGGCGCGGCCACCAACGACTCGCTCAACGGGGTCGCCCGCCAGGCCAACAGCTCGATCAACTACATCCGCAACTCGGTCAAGGCCACCGTCGACGCCTTCAACGGCACGGTCAACCTGTACTCGATCGACGACAAGGAACCGGTCCTCAACGCGTGGGAGAAGGTCTTCCCCGGGCTCGTGAAACCGAGCTCCGAGATCTCCCCGGACCTGCGGTCGCACTTCCGCTACCCCGAGGACCTCTTCAAGATCCAGCGTGAGCTGCTGTCGCGCTACCACGTCAGCAACCCGCAGGAGTTCTACTCGCAGCAGGCGTTCTGGAGCGTCCCGCAGGACCCGACGGCCGAAGGCGGCTCCAACCCGGCCGCAGCCGGCGCGGCCAACCAGCCCGGCTACTACGTCCTCGCCGACACCCCGGGCCAGAGCAAGCCGACGTTCCAGCTGACCAGCTCGCTCACCGGTCAGCAGCGGCAGTACCTCGCGTCCTGGATGTCGGTGTCCTCGGATCCGGTCGACTACGGGAAGATCCGCGTCCTCCAGCTACCCAGCGCGGCCACCGGAGCCACGCAGGTCGACGGCCCGGTCCAAGTCCAGAACCGGTTCCAGAGCGATCCACGGGTGGCGCAGGACCGGACGTTGTTCAACAACCCCAACGTCATCCCGATCTACGGCAACCTGATCACGCTGCCGGTCGCACAGGGCTTCCTCTACGTCGAGCCCGTGTACATCCGGCAGCGCAACCAGAACAGCTATCCACAGCTGGCCCGCGTGCTCGTCTCGTACGGGCCGAAGGTCGGCTACGGCGCGACGCTGCAGGAAGCCCTCGACCAGATCTTCGGCCCCGGCACCGGCGAGGCGACGACCACGCCACCCCAGGCGGGCCAGCCCACCACGCCCACGACCCCGACGAGTCCGACGACGACCCCGACCACGACGCCGCCGAACACCAGCGGCGGCAACGCGGCACTGGACAAGGCCGTCACGGACATCCAGTCGGCCCTCGCGAAGCTCAAGGCGGCCCAGCAGTCGGGCAACTTCACCGACCAGGGTGCGGCGTTGGCCGCGTTGGATGCCGCGGCCCGGGAGTACGAAGCGGCCAAGACCGCGGCGCCCGGGACCAGCACTCCTCCGCCGAGCAGCCAGCCGGGCGGGTGACGTCAGTTACCTAAGTGGTACCTGCTGTGCGCCTGCCCGAACCCAGGGCGTACAGTAGGTACCACGACGCGGGGTGGAGCAGCTCGGTAGCTCGCTGGGCTCATAACCCAGAGGTCGCAGGTTCAAATCCTGTCCCCGCTACAGACGGGAAAGCGCGGTTGGCGATGGTTGCCAACCGCGCTTTTTCGTACGTCAAACGAGCCAGCCGGTCACGGAACCGGTCGTCGAAGCCACGTAACCGTCCGGGCGGACCAGGACCTTCGTCAGGTCGGGCCACGGCAGCTCCGGTACTTCGGCTACGACTACCTCTGTGTGGGGCGGGAACGCCGGGGTTTTCGTCAGCAGGACGAACTTTCCACTGTGGAACAAGTCGCTCGCGAAGCCTTCCCCCAGCTTGAAGTCCGGGAGGCGGGCGCCCGCCGCCGGGTGGGTTTCCTTTGCCCCGTAGCGGATGTCCAGACCCGAGACCATCCCCGACAGCTTGCGCTCGACCTCCGGGATGCCCGTCAGGTCGCGGAACAGCGCTCGCAGGGCCAGCTGGTCCGGCGTCAGGGGAATCAGGGCGTTCTGCGCCGCCACGTTCTGCAGCACCCCGTTCGCCACCGCGCGACGCTCCTCCTCATACGTGTCCAGGAGGCCGTCCGGCGCCCGGCCGCGCAACTCGGCCGCCAGCTTCCACCCCAGGTTCATCGCGTCCTGGACACCCAGGTTCAGACCCTGGCCACCGGCGGGGAAGTGGACGTGCGCCGCGTCACCCGCCAGCAGCACCCGGCCCACCCGGTACTTCGCCACCAGACGGCTGTCGTCCGAGAAGCGCGACACCCAGCGGATCTCCTCGATCTCCGCCTCCGCGCCGAAGCGTTCGCGAACCGCCGCGCGGACTTCCTCCTCCGGGACCTCCGCCCGGAGGTCCGCCGGGCGGTTCAGCCGGTCGCCGTAGCTCAGGCGGTACAGGTTCGGCTCGCCCAGCGGGATCAGGCCGACGAACTTGCCCGGGCTGAGCGACGTCACCATGTTCCCCATCGACCGCCACTGCGTCGGCGCGCCCGGCGGCGTCGACCGGAACAGGACGTCCGCCGAGACGCCGTGGCCGCGCCCCTCGATGCCTTCGAACGGCAGGTTCAGGGCCTTGCGCACCACGCTGCGGCCGCCGTCGCAGCCCACCAGGTACGCCGCCCGTACCCGGAGGTCGCCGGCCGTGATCGTCACGCCGGCGGCGTCCTGCTCGAAGCCGGTCAGCTCGTGCCCGCGCAGCACCTTCACGCCCTGCTCGGCCAGCCGCTCCTCCAGCGCGGCTTCAACCTGCGCCTGGGGGATGCCCACCTGGTACGGGTGCCGCGTGTCCCAGCCGGCGTAGCGCACCGGGATCACCGAGAAGTGTCCGTCCGCGACGGTCGCGAACGACCGCTGCTCCGCCCGGCCGAGCAGACCGCGGAGATCCAGGACCTCCGCGGTGCGCGGCTGCAGGTTCAGGGCCTTCGACAACCCGGTCCGGCCGGGCAGCCGCTCGAGGACCACGACGTCCACTCCGGCCAGTGCCAGCTCGTTCGCCAGCATCAGCCCGGTCGGCCCGGCTCCGGCGACGACCACCTCGGCGTCCAGCGCGTTCATCCCCAGCTCCTTAACAGCGTTAAATTGACCTGACCCGAGAATGCCCTTAACATCGTTAAATTGTCAAGCGAGCACCGCGAGGAGAACCGGAACATGGCCCTGACCAGGCGGGACATCGCGCGTTCGGGGCTGAAGCTGCTCAACGAGGTCGGCCTCAACGGGCTCACGCTGCGGCTGATCGCCGCCGACCTGGGAGTCAAGGCGCCGGCGCTGTACTGGCACATGAAGAACAAACAGGAGCTGCTCGACGAAATGGCGACGCAGATGTACGCCGATTCGGCCGAGGACCGGCGGCCGCCGGACTCGCTGGCGGAGTGGGAGGCGGTCGCGCACGGCGCGCGGACGCTGCGGCGGATGATGCTGTCCTACCGCGACGGCGGGAAGGTCTTCGCCGGCACCTACCTCGGGGACACCGGCCTGGTCGGACGGAGCCCGCTGTGGCGGAGCATCGAGGCCGGGCTGGACGAGCGCCGGGCGGGCCAGGCGCTGTTCACCGTGTACAGCTACGTCGTCGGCTTCACCATCGAGGAGCAGGCCGTCTACCCGAAGCCCGGCGAGCTGGACGAGCGCTACCGCAGCGAGGCGGCCGGAGATCTCCTCGCCGACGTCGGCTCGCGGTTCGAGGACGGCCTGACGATGGTCCTCAGTGGAGCACGCCAGTGGCTCGAAGCGGAGTAACGCCTGGTCAGCGGGTTTGGAGACCCCGGTGTAAACCCGGTAGCCACCCCGTGTAATCTATTCAAGTACCACAACGGCGCGGGGTGGAGCAGCTCGGTAGCTCGCTGGGCTCATAACCCAGAGGTCGCAGGTTCAAATCCTGTCCCCGCTACAGTGGCAGAGGCCTGTGTTCGCAGAAAACGCGAACACAGGCCTCTTTCGCATTGTTATGGGGGTCGAACCCCCAAACCCCCGCCAAAGGGGCTTCGCCCCCTCGGATCCCCCGTCGTGGTCTCGTTTTGCTACGAATCTCGCGATATGGGCATTCTCGTGCTCGGTTGCGGTGCGTGTCCGGAGTCGGCCAAGCCGGGGAGGGCCGCCCGGCGAACTCACCTGCCTGGCGGCGTCGGGGCGGCTCGCGTGCGGCTGGTTGGACCAAAGTGCCGCCCACGTGGTTGCACAGCGTGTCCGCGGTCCACAGTGGACCTGGTCGCATTGGGCCGAACGAGGGGATCTCACTAGCCACAAAGGACAGATCCGCTGACCACTGTGGACACAGCGGCCGATAAGTGGGAATCTAGGGGACGTGTCCGAATTGAATGCAACAGCCGCCGCCCTGCTCGGTCTGCTCCACGACGGTCCCGCCACCGGCGGGCAGCTCGTCGCGGGAGCGGGTGAGCGATTCGGCGCCTTCTTCAGCGTCACCCGCAGCCAGGTGTACCGGGAGCTCCCGGCGCTGTCCAAAGAAGGTCTCGTCCGGCTCGGCAAGCAGGGCCCGCGCTCCAGCCAGCAGTACCTGATCACCGCCGCCGGCAAGAAGGCCTTCAAGGCCTGGCTGACGTCCGAGGCCGGTCCCGACCACCTGCGCAGCCCGCTCATCCTGCGGCTCGTGCACGCGGCGTCGCTGACCGCGAAGCAGCGTCAGGTGCTGCTCGAGTCGGCCCGGACGAGCTACGGCCAGCAGCTCGACGACGCGAAGGCGGCCACCAAGGCCGCCGACGGGCCGTACGAGAAGGCCGTCGCCGAGTTCGCTCAAGCTCAGGCCAAGGCCGCGCTGAAGCTGCTCGACGCCATCCCCGCGGCCTGAGGTTCGCGCGCCCACGACCGGTCCTCGCAACCGGTCGTGGGTTTTGCCGTAACCTTGACAAACGTGAGTGATGAGTTCGATGCGGCACTGAGGGACCTGACCGGCAAGCTGACGCAGATCGAGTCGGTGATGGACCTGGATGCGCTGCGTGCCCAGGTGGCCGATCTCGAGCAGCAGGCTTCGAGCCCCAACCTCTGGGACGACCCGGAGGCGGCGCAGAAGGTCACGAGCCAGCTGTCCCATCGGCAGGGTGAGCTGCGCCGGGTCAGCGAGCTGCGCCAGCGGCTCGACGACCTCGGCGTGCTGTACGAGCTCGCCGAGGCCGAGGGCGACTCCGGCAGCCTGGGCGAGGCCGAAAGCGAGCTCGTCGACCTCGGCAGGGCCATCGACGGCCTCGAGGTCCGCACCCTGCTCTCCGGGGAGTACGACGACCGCAACGCCGTCGTCACCATCCGCTCGGAGGCCGGTGGCGTCGACGCGGCCGACTTCGCCGAGATGCTGCTCCGCATGTACCTGCGCTGGGCGGAGCGCCACGGCTACCCGACCGACGTCTACGACATCTCCTACGCCGAAGAGGCGGGCATCAAGTCGGCGACGTTCAAGGTGACCGCCCCCTACGTCTACGGCACCCTCTCCGTTGAGCAGGGCACCCACCGGCTCGTCCGGATCTCGCCGTTCGACAACCAGAGCCGCCGCCAGACGTCGTTCGCGCACGTCGAGGTGCTGCCCGAGGTCGAAGAGGTCGACCACGTCGACATCGCGGAGAAGGACATCCGAGTCGACGTCTACCGCTCGTCGGGCCCCGGCGGCCAGAGCGTCAACACGACCGACTCCGCGGTGCGCATCACGCACCTGCCGACCGGCATCGTCGTCTCCTGCCAGAACGAGAAGTCGCAGCTGCAGAACAAGGCCGCCGCGCTGAAGGTCCTCCAGGCCCGGCTGATGCTGCGCAAGAAGGAAGAGGAGCGCGCCGAGATGGACGCGCTCAAGGACGGCGGCTCCAGCTGGGGCAACCAGATGCGCTCCTACGTGCTGCACCCGTACCAGATGGTCAAGGACCTCCGGACCGAGTTCGAGGTCGGCAACCCGTCGGCGGTGCTCGACGGCGAGATCGACGGCTTCCTCGACGCCGGCATCCGCTGGCGGAAGCAGACCGGGGCGTAATCCGGGCGCGAGGGGTGTCTGCGTGACCGCTCACCGTGCGCAAACGCCCCTTGCTCCACCCGGGTGGCCCGGGCAACCGGGGCTTCACGAGACCGGTGGGTAGTATGCCGAATCGTGATCCGGCTCGAAGAGGTTTCCAAGGTCTACAAGACCTCGACGCGGCCCGCGCTCGAGCGGGTGTCCGTCAACATCGAAAAGGGTGAGTTCGTCTTCCTCATCGGTCCCTCGGGGTCGGGGAAGTCGACCTTCCTCCGGCTGCTGTTGCGCGAAGAGACGCCGACCAAGGGCCGCGTGATGGTGTCCAACTTCGACGTCGCCAAGCTGGCCCGCCGCCGCGTTCCCCGCCTGCGGCAGACCATCGGCTGCGTCTTCCAGGACTTCCGCCTGCTGGCGAACAAGACGGTCGCCGAGAACGTCGCGTTCGCGCTCGAGGTCATCGGCAAGCCCGCCCCGACCATCAAGAAGGTCGTGCCCGAGGTGCTGGAGCTCGTCGGCCTCGACGGCAAGGCGGACCGGCTGCCCAACGAGCTCTCCGGCGGTGAGCAGCAGCGCGTCGCGATCGCGCGCGCGTTCGTCAACCGGCCGCTGGTGCTGCTCGCCGACGAGCCGACCGGGAACCTGGACCCCGACACCAGCCAGGACATCATGCTGCTGCTGGAGCGGATCAACCGCACCGGCACGACCGTCCTGATGGCGACCCACGACCACGGCATCGTGGACTCCATGCGGCGCCGCGTGGTCGAGCTGCAGCTCGGTCGCGTGACCCGCGACGACGCCCGCGGCGTCTACGGCATCGGTCGCTGACTCCGGCACCCTCCGCCCCGCCAACGCCCCCGACACCAAGGACCTGACCCCGACATGCGTGCCAGTTTCGTCTTCAGTGAGGTAATCACCGGCCTGCGCCGGAACGTCACGATGACCATCGCGATGATCCTGACCACGGCCGTGTCGCTCGCCATGCTCGGCGGCGGCCTCCTGGCCGTGCGCACGATCGACAAGATGAAGTCCAACTTCCTCGCCGACGTCGAGGTTTCGGTCTACCTCACCGACGACATCAGCGCGAACGACAAGACCTGCACGCAGTCGCTGTGCCAGTCGCTGCGTTCGTCCTTGCAGAGCAACGACGGTGTCGAGTCGGTCGTGTTCGAGAACCGCGACCAGGCCTTCGACCGGTTCAAGAAGATCTTCGAGAGCCAGCCGGAGCTCATCCAGCTGACCGGGCCGGAGTCGCTGCCCGCGTCACTGCACGTGAAGCTGAAGGACCCGGACCGCAGCGCGTCGATCGTGCAGGAGTACGGCAGCAAGCCGGGCGTGCGGAAGGTCGACGACCAGAAGAAGTTCCTCGACCGTGTGTTCAACGCCTTCAACGGCGTCCGCAACATGGCGTTCGGGGCCGCGCTCATCATGGCCATCGCCGCGCTGCTGCTGATCGCCAACACGATCCAGGTGTCCGCGTTCACCCGGCGCACGGAGGTCGGCATCATGCGGCTCGTCGGCGCGACCCGGTGGTACACGCAGCTGCCGTTCCTCCTGGAGGCGGTGGTCGCCGGCACCTTCGGTGCGGTCATCGGGATCATCATGCTGATCATCACGAAGGCCGGGTTCCTCGATTCGGTGTTCACCGGGGACGTGTTCCCGAAGATCACCACGCTGGAGCTGCTGTTCCCGGTGGCGCCGATCCTGCTGGCGGTGTCCGTGGTGATCTCCGCCATCACCGGTTACGTCACGCTGCGGCTCTACGTCCGGCACTAGTTTCAACCGGCTGCCGGCAGCCCCTGACATCACGTAGAGTGGTCGTATGCCCAAGGAACGTGGCCAGAAGGTGATCGTGTCGAACCGCAAGGCGCGGCACGATTACTCCATCCTCGACACCTACGAGTGCGGTCTCGTGCTCGTCGGCACCGAGGTCAAGAGCCTGCGCGAGGGCAAGGCGTCGCTGGCGGACGCGTTCGCGACGGTCGACGACGGCGAAGTCTGGCTCCGCAACGTGCACATCCCCGAGTACACGCAGGGCACGTGGACCAACCACATGCCGCGACGGACCCGGAAGCTGCTGCTGCACCGGCGGGAGATCGAGAAGCTCATCGGCAAGACCAAGGAGAGCGGGCTCTCCCTGGTGCCGCTGTCGATGTACTTCAAGGACGGCAAGGTCAAGGTCGAGATCGCGCTGGCCCAGGGCAAGAAGGCCTACGACAAGCGCCAGACGCTGGCCAAGCGCGACGCGGACCGGGACATCAGGAAGGCCATGGGCCGCGCGCTGAAGGGCCGGTTCACGGAGTGACGGCGGGCCCGGCTTCGGATGCCGACGTCGCTCGCTGGACGGCGTCGCTGGGCCTGCCGGGCCTGGTCGACCTGCACGTCCACTTCCTGCCGAAACCGGTGATGGACAAGGTCTGGGCGTACTTCGACCGAGCTTCGACGCACTACGGCACCGACTGGCCGGTGCACTACCGGACGTCCGAGCAGGAGCGGCTGGAGACGTTGCGGTCCTTGGGAGTGCTGAAGTTCGCGCCGCTCGTCTACCCGCACAAGCCGGGGATGGCCGAGTGGCTGACTTCGTGGGCACTCGAGTTCGCCGCGAACGTCCCGGACGCCGTGCCGACCGGGACGTTCTACCCCGAGCCCGGTGCCGGGTCCGCTGTGGACGGTGCGTTGCGCGCCGGCGCCCGGGTGTTCAAGGCGCACGTGCAGGTGGGCGCGTACGACCCGCGTGACGAGCTGCTGGAGCCGGTCTGGGGTGCGCTGGCCGACGCGGGCGTTCCCGTCGTCGTCCACTGTGGACACGGTCCGTTGCGGGGCGACTTCACCGGGTTGTCGGTGTTCGGAGAGGTCCTGGCGCGGTACCCGGACCTGACGGCGGTGCTCGCGCACTCGGCGATGCCGGAGTTCGGCACCGCGTTCGAACTGCTCGAGAAGTACCCGCGAGTGCACCTGGACACCACGATGGTCGGCGTCCCGTTCGCGGAAAAGATGGCGCCGCTGCCGCCGGGCTGGACCGCGCGGCTGGCCGGGTTCGCCGACCGCGTCGTGCTCGGCACGGACTTCCCGAACATCCCGTACTCGTACGCGACGCAGCTGCGGGCGATCGCCGGCTGGGCGGCCGACGATCGCCTGGGGGAGCCGTTCTTGCGGGCCGTCCTGCACGACACCCCGCTGCGGCTGCTCAGCGCCTGACCGCGGTCCGTTCCGTGACGGCGACCGCGCGGCCCAGCAGGTCGACCACCGGAACCTGCTTGCCCGCCAGGAGGAACCCGGCCGCCGCGAGGACGACCCACGGCACCGGGCCGTGCGCGATGCCGTCCGAGAGCGGCGCGAACCCGTGCGCGGCGAGGCCGAGCAGGCCGCCGGAGATCATCAGCCCGGCGACGACCAGCTGCGGCGTCCTCGCGGTGACGGCCGCGGTGTCGCGCTGCACCTCGAAGTGCGCGAACAACCGCAGCAGGCCCAGCAGCACCAGCCCGCACACCGCGAACCACGCGGGCGCCATGACGAGCCAGAGCACCGTGCCCGGCTCGGGGGTCTCGTAGCCGAGGCCGTAGACCGTCACGCCCGCCACCACGATCAGCGCCGGCATGTGCCAGAGGTAGACGCTCATGAACCGCGCGCCGAGCCAGCCGAGCGCGTGCCCGATGCCGGGACGTTCCGCGAGCGCGTTGAGCTGCGGGCGGAAGGCGAGCAGCAGGCCGATCTGGCCGACGGCGAGGAAGGCGAGCAGCACGGTCGGCGGGCTCATGTTCGACACCGGCGCGCCCGGCATGCCGATCATGCTGGCCGGGTAGGGGCCGAAGGCGACCATCATCGCGGTGATGCCGAAGCCGGCGGCCGAGAGCGTCAGCGCGGCGCGGCGGGTGAGCGTGCCGAGGCGGCCTTCGACGTAGTGGAAGCCGAGCTGGTGGACGGCGACCCAGACGAAGATCGCGTTGGCGTAACCGATGTAGCCGAAGTCGTTGAAGCGGGCGACGTCGACGAGGACACCGGCGACCCCCATGACGAGCGGCACCTTCAGACCCCAGCGGCGGTGCGCGGCGACCATCAGCGGCGTGAGGAGCACGACCAGGACGTAGACCGCGAGGAACCACAGCAGCTGCGCGGCGATCGCACTGGCGACCTGCAACGGCTGGGGCGGGATGCCGAGGCCGCGCAGGAAGTCCGGCATGACCAGCCAGACGGCCAGCAGCGGCAGGACCGGCAGCATCAGCCGCTTGAGCCGCGCGCCGAGCCACTCGCGCGTCGACTTCGCGCGGCTCAGCGAAATGAGGTTGGCCGCGCCGCCGGCGAAGAACACCAATGGCATGACCTGGGACAGCCAGGTGACGACCCACCAGCCGGGCGTCGCGAGCGCGTTGCCCGTGGTCAGCCGGCCGTCGGAGTAGGAGAGCACCGGCATGACCCAGTGCTGGGCGATGACGGCGAGGATGGCCCCCGCCCGGACGACGTCGAGAAACCTGTCCCGGCCGCCTCGGGCGACCCCCTGGCTTGTCTGCATGCGCCAAGCCTGGCCGGTTCGACCTGCGAGAACAGCGGTGCTGACCGGCGTCTTCGGGGTCCTGTTCACCCCCGGTCGATACGGGGGTTCTCCCTACCTCAGGCCGTCGGGCTCGGGTTCGTGCTGCGTCGCGGAGACGCGGTACTCCCAGCCGCCCTCGGTGAGGCCGAGCTCGTAGCGGGTCTCGATCTTCGGGCCGCCGTGGAGGTGGATGTGCCGGATGACGGTGCCGGGCACGGGTTCGGCGTCCCCGAGCTCCTGGACGCGGCCGTCGAGCGGGCCGCCGAAGAAGCGGACTTCATCGGTCATCTGCTCGCTCCTCTCGTCGGCGGATCCGCTCATGGTAAGTGAGCGGTGTGCGGGGTGCCGCCCGCGGAACGGGTGACCGTATGTCCACTTTACGGGACTTTTGGTCACCGTCAGTCGCTCAGCGGCCGAGGTAGGTGAGGACCGCACGAACGCGACGGTGTTCCTCCGCGCTGGCTTCCAGGCCGAGCTTCGAGAAGATGTTGCCGATGTGCTTCTCCACCGCGCCGTGCGAAACCACCAGGGAGTTCGCGATCGCCGTGTTCGACAGGCCCTGGGCCATCAGCCCCAGCACCTCGGACTCGCGGGCGGTCAACGCGTCCAGGGGGTTGCGGCGGCCGCGGGCCATCAGCTGGGCGATCACGTCCGGGTCGATCGCCGTGCCGCCGCCCGCCACCCGGCGGACCGCGTCCAGGAACTCCTCGACGTCCGCCACCCGCTCCTTCAGCAGGTAGCCGACGCCGCCGGCCCCGCCCGACAGCAGTTCCACCGCGTACGACTCCTCGACGTACTGCGAGAGCACCAGCACCGGCAGCCCCGGGATCTCCTTGCGCGCCGCCAGGGCCGCGCGCAGACCCTCGTCGGTGAACGTCGGGGGCATCCGGACGTCGACGATCGCCAGGTCAGGGTGATGTTCCTTGACCGCGCCGAGCAGGTCGTCGCCGTTGTCGACGGCCGCGGCCGTCTCGATGCCCTCGTCGGCGAGCAGGCGGGTCACCCCGGCCCGCAGCAGCACGGCGTCTTCGGCGATGACTACCCGCATCCGGCCCCCAAGCTCGTGGATGAACTTGGTCCAGCCTATTCACCACTGGCAGGGGAGGTCAGCCCGGATTACCGTCGGCCCGCCGACCGGGCTGACGACCGTGATCACGCCGTCGATCGTCGCGGCGCGGTCGGCCAGGCCGGCCAGCCCGCCGCCGGGACGCACCTCGGCGCCACCGTGGCCGTTGTCGGTGATCTCGACGACCACGTGGTCGTCGGTCCGCCACACCTTCACGACCGCTTCGGACGCTCCGGAGTGCTTCGCGATGTTCGTGAGCGTCTCGCCGACGATGAAGTAGGCCGTCGTCTCCACCGCGGCCGGCGGCCGCGGCTCCACGGACACCGTCACGTCCACCGGGATCGGCGACTTCGCCGCCTGCGCCGACAGCGCCGCGTCCAGCCCCCGGTCCCCGAGGACGGCCGGGTAGATACCGCGAGCCAGGTCCCGCAGCTCCGACACGGCGAGCTTCGCGTCCGAGTGCGCCTCGTCGATCAGCTCCCGCACCATGGCCGGGTCCTGGTCGAACTTCGACTTCGCCCGCCCGAGGCTCATCGCGACCGCGACCAGCCGCTGCTGCGCGCCGTCGTGCAGGTCACGCTCGATGCGGCGCCGCTCCGCCTCGGCCGCGTCGACCCCCCGCGCCCGCGAAGCCTGCAGCCGCTCGGCCTTCTGCTCCAGCCGCACCGTGCGGTCGGGCCCCAGCAGCGCGATGCCCAGCTCGCCGTGCAGCCAGCCCAGCCACGGCGTCACCCAGACCGCCATCGGCAACAGAACGATCGACGCGATCGCGATTCCCAGCTCCGCGCACGCCAGCGGGAACGCCAGCATCAGGTACGCCAGGTCACGCCACGTCGTCGGATCGCTCAGCCGCACGATCCACCGCCGCAGCAGGGGCAGGCCCTCCTGCGAGCGCCGCTCCACCGGCGGCAGCGGCACCCGCAGCATCGCCCCCAGCCACACCCGCTCCCGATCCGCCGACCAGCGGATGAAGCTCGTCGTCGCCAGCAGGATCGGGAACCCGACCCACACCACCGCCGTGCCCACCCCCACCGCGATCCCCGTCACGATCAGCACGAACTGCACGATCCGGATGACGAAGCTCACGATCATGTACACGATCGTGCGAGCCGGGTTGGGCCTCGGGTGCTCCAGCCGCTGCGCCTCGGTCATCCCGCCACCAGGTTCTTCTCTTCCGCGTCTTCCCACCAGCGCTCCATCCGACGGCGCTGGGCCACGGTCGTCCCCAGCAGCGCGTTCGCCACGCGGGCGTGCACCCCGGCCAGCGCCTTCGTCAACGCCACCGACAACGCGATGAACAACACCCCCAACGCTGCCCACGGTAGCGCTTCGACCGTCGAATCCACGGTGAGCCACCGCAGGTCGTCGGACGGGAAGTAGTACGCGCCCTCCGGCAGCCACCGGAAGTAGATCGGCAGCCCGGCCAGCGCCAAACTCGTCGCCCAGAAGGTCGTCACCAGCACGAACTCGATGACGCCCAGCGGGAACAGCAGGAAGAAGTAGGTCAGGTCCCGCCACGTCGACGGGTCCTTCAGCCGCCCCTTCCACCGGTTCTTCCGGCCATCGGCCGGCAACGGCAGGTAGGGCAGATCGATGTACCGGTCCAGCAGCGCGTAAACCCGCGCACGCTCCAGCCTCGCGGCGCCCCGGACGGCGAGGATGAGCACCGCGAGCAGGCCCACCCCCACCCACACGACCGCGGTCCCCAGCCCGGCCGCCGCGAACGACGTCAGCAGCGCGAACGCCACCACCCCCAGCGGCAGGTTCATCAGCAGGAACACCACCGACCCACCGAACGGCGGATCCCGCCTCTCGCTACCCATGACGGGCTCCCTTCATCCCACGATGGACTCAAGGATCGCCGTTCCGGCAGGTCACCGACATGGTGCGCGCGGGCATCCTCGCGGTAGGGCTGGCCCTACCCACCTGGAGTAAAGAGGTGGCGGCACGCGTTATGATGTACAGGTTGTGTTCCCACCAAGGGGGTGAACGGTTTCGACTTTGGACGTTGATCCAGGGGAAGCGTGCCGGTGCAGGCGAGAGACCACCGTTAAGCGTCATCGCAACCAAATAAGCGCCGACTCCAGTCAGCGCGAGTACGCCCTCGCCGCCTGAGCGAGTGCGTCTCTGTCGGCCCGGGTTCGCCTCCGGCCCGGGTACCGGCATCAGCTAGGAGGCTCAGCGACTGTCCCGGCCACGGGGAACAGCCGTGAAGCAAACAGTGGCTGGGCTCGTCACCTCGGCTTGTTCGCGTGACCGAGGGGGCCAAGTAGAGACGTAGCGGACTGCGCACGGAGAAGCCCTGTTGATACGCCAGAGGACCCGGGTTCAATTCCCGGCACCTCCACCTTCGAGAAGGCCTACGCCCCTTCGGGGCTGGGCCTTCTCTTCGGTTTCGCTCGTGTCCTCTGGGGGTCGAACCCCCAGACCCCCGCCAGGCGGGCTTCGCCCCCTGGACCCCCTCCCCGGGGGCTTCGCCCCTGGACCCCGCTTTCTCGGGGCTTCGCCCCTTCTCGGGGCTTCGCCCCTTGCCCCCTCCTGCGCTGCGCGCCCCTGCGCTGCGCGCCTCGCCCCCGCGCCTCGCCCCCGCGCCTCGCCCCCGCGCCTCGCCCCCGCGCGCCTCGCCCTGTATGCGCCGCTCCGGCTGGCGCCTCGTGCCCCTGCGCTGCTCGACTCCGGCTGGCTTCGCGTGCGCGCCTCCCGGCTTCGCCGCCCCCCTTTGCGCGGCTCCGGCCGGCGCCTCGCCGCAGCCCGCGCCGCTGCGCTTAGCGCGCCAGTCCGCAAGCGAGCCAGCACGGGAACAGGCACCGACGAGGACCCAGACCCCCCGCACCCCGATCCGAAGCCAGAACACGGCCGGCAGCGCCGGGTCAAGGCATCTTTCCCGCCTTGACGCGGTGTTGCCGGCCGTAGTCACAATGACAGCTTCGGGGTGCCGGAAGGCCCATGAGACAGCTCCCGGCGCCACGCCGCTCCCGCGAGTCCGAAAGGCCCGACGGGACAGCCCGCTCCCGCGAGCCAGGACGGCCCACCGAAACAGCCCACCCCGCAAGACCCCCGAGCGACCCAGCCCAGCCAACTCCGCGAACAACTCCGCGTTGACCTGCCAACTCCCACCCCTCGCCCACTCGGGCGGCCCCCACCTTCACCTCCCACGGACCGTGTCTGGAAGCTTGTGATGGGGCCCACTTGTGGGTGAAATTTTTGTGAGTGTCATGCTGGAGGCCCGACCATGGCTCTGCACCCGCGGAGTCGGAAGTAGGTGGCCAGATGACCTGGGCCCGTTCCAACGGCAGCTCGACCGCCAATGATGAAGACAGCCGGATGGGGGTTATCCGGGCTGAGGAGGCCGTTCGGCTCGCTGAGCAGAACGATCGGGCCGTCATCACCGTCGCCGGGCACTCGTCCGACGTCGGGGAGTGTGCCGAGCTGCTGGCCATGCTCGGGCTCGATGCCGGGCGACGGCACAAGATCGCCTGATCAGACCAGGTCCGCTACGTGGACCACCTTGTTCCGGCCGGTCGCCTTCGCGTGGTACAGCGCCGTATCCGCCGCGTCCAGCAGACGCTGGAGTGAGGTTCCCGCCGTCGGGTAGATCGCCATGCCGATCGAGGTCGACAGGCCGGTGATCGACAGCTGGCCCACCGGGACCTCCAGGGCCGTGATCGCGCGGCGGATGCGCTCCGCCACCGCGCCGATGTCCGGGTGGGCGATGCCCGGCAGCAGGACCACGAACTCTTCGCCGCCGAACCGGCCCACCGCGTCACCCCGGCCGCGGACCGCCGAGATGATCGCCTCCGCCACCGCTCGCAACACCGCGTCGCCCGCCAGGTGGCCGTACGTGTCGTTCACCTGCTTGAAGTGGTCGAGGTCCAGCATCAGCAAGCCGAACGTCGTCTGCTGGCGCGCGGCCGCCGCCAGGGTTCGCTCCGCCAGCGCGTGCCAGCCGCTCGTGTTGTACAGGCCCGTCTTCGCGTCGCGGTGGGCCGCCACCTCCAGCTGCTTCACCAGCACCGTCCGGTGCAACAGCAGCAACGGCGGGAGCACCAGCACCACCAGGCCCGGCAACATCGCCAGGGCCACGGCGTTCAGCGCGCCCAGGCAGAGCGTCGCCACCTCCAGGCCGTTGTCCGCCCACGTGCCGAACAACGCCTCCGGCGTCCGGCCGACCTCGCGGCGGGCCGGGAGCACCAGCAGGGCGTTCACCACGAAGAACGTCGCTCCCGCGGCCGCGATCGCGAACGTCCCGGCCCAGCCGTGCGTGAACGCCGAGCGCACGTCTGCGGCACCCGAGACCCTCAGCACCGCCTGCGCCGCGTAGCACGAGAGCAGGATGATGGCCGCGTTGCTGACCGTCCTCGACACCGGCACCCGCTGCAGGCGGTACCAGCTGCGGACCGCCAGGTGCAGGTAGAGGCCGCCGACCAGCACCGCCAGCAACGGTGGCGGCAGCAGCAGGACGCCGGCGAACGTCCACACCGACGTCATGTTGATGTGCGGGGTCCCCGACACGCGGCGCCGGATGCGCTCGACCCGGCGGCCCGTCTCCGACTGGATGACGCCGAGGACCAGCAGCGCCGCGAGGATCAGCAGCGTCCGGCGGTCCACCGCGACCGGGAACGGGCGCAGCGTCAGGACCACCGCCGCCGCTTCGCTCAGCAGGCAGTAGACGATCACCCGCGGGCTCTGGCGCCACAGCGCCCAGCGCCGTGGTGCCACGAGGACGTCACGAAAGCGCGGTGCGCCGCGCGGGTTCCGGGCTCCGGTCTGCATACTCATGGTGTCCGGCCGGTGACGGAGCCGGCACGGCCCGAGGTGCCGAAGGGAGGCGCGCCATGTGCGGACGCGACAACTGAGGTCATGGTTCCTCCAGCCCGGCCCGGCGCCACGCCCTCGCGATCGGCACGGCCACCGCGGCGCCCGCCGCCCCGGCCACGGCGATGGTGTGCGCCGGGCTCAGCACGTCGGCCAGCACGCCCGCCGCGGCCGCGCCGACGCCCTGCACGGTGAGCAGCCCCGCCGAGTTCACGCCGGCGCACTGCGCGCGGTGCTCGTCGGGCACCCGCCGCATGAACGACACCGTGCCCTGGATGTTGTAGCCCGTGGCCAGCAGCCCGGACACCGCCAGCAACACCACCGACAGCACCAGCCCCGGCCGGAAGGCGAACCCGATCAGCGGCAGCCCCGCCGCGATCCCCAGCCACCCGAGCACGCGGACCTGCACGCGTTCCGGGACCCACTTGCCGAACACGACGCCGCCGAGCACGCTGCCCGCCGGGTCCGCCGCCATCAGCAGGCCCACCAGCGCCGCGCCCGCGGCGATCCCGGCCGCGTACGGCGCGGCCAGTGCCTCCGGCACGACGTAGAACCCGGCCAGCCAGTTCAGCGCCACCAGCGTCCGCAACGCGGGATCGCGCCAGATCAGCCGGATGCCCGCGGACGTCGTCGAGAGCCACGCCGGCCGGACCGCCCGGGCGATCGCCGCGCGGCGCCGGACGCCCGTGACCAGGAACGCCGCCGAGAGCACGAACGTCACCGCGTCCAGCGCCAGCGCCGCGGACGGCGCGAGCGCGGCGATCAGCAGGCCGCCGCCGGCGAACCCGGCCAGCTGCGCGCCCTGGATCGTCACGTTCCGCAGGGCCATCCCGACCAGGTACTGCTCGCCTTCGAGCACCGAAGGCAGCAGCGCCTGCTGCGCGGCCTTGAACGGGCCGCCCAGCGCCGTCATCACCGCGACCAGCACGCACAGCACCCAGAGCGGGACGCCGGGGACCGCGATGACGCCGACCAGCGCGGCGCGGGCCAGGTCGGCCACGACCATGACGTCCCGGCGCGGCCACCGGTCGCCCGCGCCGGCGAGCAGGACCCCGCCGAGCAGCGAGGGTACGTACGTCAGAGCGTAGGTCAGGCCGGTCAGGGCCGCCGACGAAGTGCGCTGGTAGACGAGGACCGCGAGCGCGACGCGGGCGAGCTGGTCGCCGCAGACGGACAGCAGCTCGGCGACCCACATCGTGCGGAACTCGGCGACGGCCAGGACCGCGCCGAACCCCACCCTCGTCACGCGTGCGTCGTCCATCACCCGACGTCCCCTCGAAACCCCTGCTCAACCACGGTAATAACCGAGCGGAGTGGAATCGAGCCGTTCGGTGACAGTTGCCCCGATCGCCGCAGCGGGTCAGCCCGGGTGGCCGCCGATCCGGCTGGTCAGCTCGGCGGCCGTCGCCGCCACCTCGGCCGCCAGTTCCGGCCACGTCTGCGCGCACGGCTCGGCGGTGCAGTGGTGGCGCAGGGTCACGCTGATCGCCGCCAGGGGGCGGGCGCCGTGGTCGAAGACCGGGGCCGCCACCGACGCGAAGCCTTCCGTCACGTGGCCGTCCTCGATCGACCAGCCCAGGCGGCGCTCGGCCGTCAACGTCCGGCGCAGCTCGGCGAGGGTGCGCGGACCGCGGCCGGTGCGAAGCACGAACGCCGACGCCGACGGGAACAACGCCCGGACGTGCGGCGCCGGCAGGTGCCGCAGGATGGCCCGGCCGGACGCCGTCAGCTGGGCCGGCAGCCGGACGCCGACCTCGGTGACCAGCGTCTCCGGCCGGGCCGGGCGCTCCTTGATCAGGTACAGCGACTCGTTGCCGTGCAGCACGCCCAGGTGCGTGGTGTGGCCGGTGCGGTCGACGAGCTTGCGCAGCAACGGCCCGGCCAGGCGCTCGAGGGGGTCGTGGCGCAGGTACGCCGAACCCAGCTCGAAAGCCGCGATGCCCAGGCCGTACCGGCGTTCCGCGGGCAGGTGCACGACGAACCCGGCGGCTTCCAGCTCGCTGAGCAGGTGGTAGGTCGTCGAGCGGGGGAGACCGGCTTCGCGCGCGATGGCCGCCGCGGTCACCGGGCCCGGGCGGGTCGCCAGCAGGCTCAGCACCGCCAAGCCGCGGCGCAGCGCCGGCACCTCGCTGCTCTCACCCATCGCACCTCCCCGGCTCGGGGCCAGGGTAACCCGCGTGTCTGGGATACCAGACACAACCACTCGTTGAGGCATCCCACCAGCGGGAAGGACGATGTCCAATGAGCCCATGCCGGAAAAAGTGCTCCTGGGCCCCGAACCGCTGACCGCCGCCCAGGTCGTCGACGTCGTCCGCGGCCACGCGCCGGTCGGGCTCACGGACGCGGCCGAGAAGAACCTCGCCGCGACCCGCCAGCACATCGAAAACCTCGCCAACGCCGTGACGCCGACCTACGGCGTCTCGACCGGCTTCGGCGCGCTGGCCACCCGGCACATCCCGGTGGAGAGCCGGACCGCGCTGCAGCGCAGCTTCGTCCGCTCGCACGCCGCCGGCGCCGGGCCCGCCGTGGAGACCGAGGTGGTCCGCGCGCTCATGTTGCTGCGGCTGCGGACGCTCGCCAGCGGCTACACCGGCATCAACCCGGGCACCGCGCAAACGCTTGCGACCCTGCTCAACGCCGGGATCACCCCGATCGTCCACGAGTACGGCTCGCTCGGCTGCTCCGGCGACCTCGCGCCGCTGGCCGCCGTCGCGCTCGCGCTCATGGGCGAGGGTGAAGTCGAGTACCGCGGCGAAGTCGTTCCCGCCGGCGAAGCGCTGAAGCACGCCGGCGTCGAGCCGGTCGTCCTCGCCGAGAAGGAGGGTCTCGCGCTCACCAACGGGACCGACGGCATGCTCGGGATGCTCCTGCTCGCCGCCGCCGACCTGCACCGGCTCTTCGACGTCGCCGACCTCACCGCCGCGATGAGCGTCGAGGCGCTGCTCGGCACCGATCGCGTGTTCGCCGCCGACCTGCAGGCCCTGCGGCCGCACCCCGGCCAGGCGCTGAGCGCGGCCCGGATGTGGCACGCGCTGCAGGGCTCGAAGATCGTCGAGAGCCACCGCGGGCCGGACTGCAACCGCGTCCAGGACGCCTACTCGCTGCGCTGCGCCCCGCAGGTCCACGGCGCCGCGCGCGACAGCCTCGCGCACGCCGAACTCGTCGGCGAGCGCGAACTGATGTCCGCTGTGGACAATCCCGTCGTCCTCGCCGACGGCCGCGTCGAGTCCAACGGCAACTTCCACGGCGCGCCCGTCGCGTACGTGCTGGACTTCCTGGCCATCCCGGTCGCCGACGTCGCGAGCATCGCCGAACGCCGCACCGACCGGATGCTCGACAAGGCCCGCTCGCACGGCCTGCCGCCGTTCCTCGCGCACGACCCCGGCGTCGACTCCGGGCACATGATCGCGCAGTACACGCAGGCCGCCGTGGTCAGCGAGCTCAAGCGGCTCGCCGTGCCCGCGTCCGTCGACTCCATCCCGAGCAGCGCCATGCAGGAGGACCACGTCTCCATGGGCTGGTCGGCCGCGCGGAAGCTGCGCAAGGCCGTCGACGGCCTCACCACCGTGCTGGCCATCGAGCTGCTGACGGCGGCCCGGGCGCTGGACTTCCGCGCGCCGCTGGAGCCGTCGCCGGTCACCGGCGCGGTCCGCGACCTGCTCCGCACGAAGGTCGCGGGCCCCGGCCCCGACCGCCACCTGGCGCCCGAGATCGCGGCCGCCGAAGAACTCGTCCGCTCCGGCGCCGTCCTCGACGCCGCCCGTCTGGAGGTCTGATGTCCCGCGTCGTCCGTGCCGCCCGCGGCACCCAGCTCACCGCCAAGTCGTGGCAGACCGAAGCCGCGCTGCGGATGTTCCACAACAACCTCGACCCCGACGTCGCCGAGCGGCCCGAGGACCTGGTCGTCTACGGCGGCACCGGCAAGGCCGCCCGCAACTGGGCCAGCTTCGACGCGATCACGCGCGAACTGACCGCTTTGGACGTCGACGAGACGCTGCTCGTGCAGTCCGGCAAGCCGGTCGGCGTGTTCCGCACGCACGAGTGGGCGCCGCGCGTGCTCATCGCCAACTCGAACCTGGTCGGCGACTGGGCGACCTGGCCGGAGTTCCGGCGGCTCGAGCAGCAGGGCCTGACCATGTACGGCCAGATGACCGCGGGTTCGTGGATCTACATCGGCACCCAGGGCATCCTCCAGGGCACGTACGAGACGTTCGCCGCCGTGGCGAAGAAGAAGTTCGGCGGCACGCTTCGCGGAACCTTGACCGTGACCGCCGGCCTCGGCGGCATGGGCGGCGCGCAGCCCCTCGCGGTGACCATGAACGACGGCGTCGCGCTGGTCATCGAGTGCGACCCGCAGCGCGCGCACCGCCGCGTCGAGACGCGCTACCTCGACGAGGTCGCCGACGACCTCGACGACGCGATCGCCCGCGTCACGAAGGCGAAGCGGGAGAAGCGGCCGCTGTCGGTCGCCGTCGTCGGCAACGCCGCCGAAGTCCTGCCGGAGCTGCTGCGCCGCGACGTCGAGGTCGACATCGTCACCGACCAGACGTCCGCGCACGACCCGCTGTCGTACCTGCCCAAGGGCGTCAGCGTCGACGACTGGCACGACTACGCGGCGAAGAAGCCCGACGAGTTCACCGACCGCTCGCGCGAGTCGATGGCCGACCACGTCGACGCCATGCTCGGCTTCCTCGACAAGGGCGCGACTGTGTTCGATTATGGCAACTCCCTGCGCGGTGAGGCCAAGCTCGGCGGCTGCGAGCGCGCGTTCGACTTCCCCGGTTTCGTGCCCGCCTACATCCGCCCGCTGTTCTGCGAGGGCAACGGCCCGTTCCGCTGGGCCGCGCTGTCGGGCGACCCGGAAGACATCGCCGCTACCGACCGCGCGATGCTG
The DNA here is from genome assembly GCA_049998055.1 of Amycolatopsis sp. cmx-4-37. Classification (GTDB taxonomy): domain Bacteria; phylum Actinomycetota; class Actinomycetes; order Mycobacteriales; family Pseudonocardiaceae; genus Amycolatopsis. The sequence goes on from JAEBEK010000037.1 coordinate 45,909, forward strand.
GAACTGTTCCCCGAGAACGAATCCCTCGCCCGCTGGATCAAGCTCGCCGGCGAGCGCGTGGCCTTCCAGGGGCTGCCGGCCCGGATCTGCTGGCTCGGCTACGGCGAGCGGCACCTGGCCGGCCTGCGGTTCAACGAGATGGTCGCGAGCGGCGAGCTGAAGGCGCCGGTCGTCATCGGGCGCGACCACCTCGATTCCGGCAGCGTCGCCTCGCCGTACCGCGAGACCGAGGGCATGGCCGACGGCTCCGACGCGATCGCCGACTGGCCGCTGCTCAACGCGCTGGTCAACACGTCTTCGGGCGCCAGCTGGGTCTCGATCCACCACGGCGGCGGCGTCGGCATGGGCCGGTCCATCCACGCCGGCCAGGTGAGCGTCGCCGACGGGACGCCGCTGGCCGCGCAGAAGCTCGAGCGCGTGCTCACCAACGACCCGGGCATGGGCGTCATCCGGCACGTCGACGCCGGTTACGATCGCGCCACCGACGTCGCCGCCGAGCGTGGCGTGCGGGTGCCGATGCAGGAGGATGCGTGACCGCTTCCGAGCTCTTGGCCGAGATCGACGACGTCGGGCGCGATGCGAGGCGCGGCGGCTACTCCCGCCACGCCTTCGACTCACCCGAGCACGACCTGCGCGAGTGGTTCGTCGAGCGGGCGCTGGGGCTCGAGCTGGACGTCGAGACCGACCGCAACGGCAACATCTGGGCCTGGTGGGGACCGCCGGGGCGGGCCGCCGTCGTCACCGGCAGCCACCTCGACTCGGTGCCCGGAGGTGGCGCGTTCGACGGCCCGCTGGGCGTCGTGAGCGCGCTGGCCGCCGTGGAGGCGTTGCGGACCAAGGGCTTCCGGCCGCGCAAGCCGCTCGCCGTCGTCGTGTTCGCCGAGGAGGAGGGCGGCCGGTTCGGCGTCCCGTGCCTCGGCTCGCGGCTGCTCACCGGCACGATCGACGCCGACAAGGCGCGCGGCCTGCGGGACGCCGACGGCGTCACGTTCGCCGAGGCCGCCGCGAAAGCCGGCGTCGACCCGGCGCGGATCGGGCCGGACGAGGAGCGGCTCGACCGGATCGGGCAGTTCGTCGAACTGCACGTCGAGCAGGGCCGCGGGCTGATCGACCTCGGCTCACCGGTGGCCGTCGGCAGCACCGTGATCGCGCACGGCCGGTGGCGGTTCTCCTTCTCCGGACAGGGAAACCACGCCGGCGCGACGCCGCTGGCCGACCGCGCGGACCCGATGCTGCCCGCGGCCGCGACGGTCACCGCCGTCCGGCGGCTGGCCGCGAACGTGCCGGACGCGCGCGCGACCGTCGGCCGGCTCGTGCCGACCCCCGGCGGGACCAACGTCATCGCGTCCACAGTGGACCTCTGGCTCGACGCGCGGGTGCCCGGCCAGGGCACGCCGGGGCTGGTCGCCGAGATCAGCCGGGCGGCGTCGGAGGCCGCGAAGGAGGAAGGCTGCCGGGTCGAGATCACCCGCGAGTCCTACTCCGGCGACGTCGTGTTCGACGACGCCCTGCGCCGCGCCCTGGGCGGCTGGCTCGGCGGGCCGCCGGAGCTGCCGACCGGCGCCGGCCACGACGCCGCGATCCTCGCCGGGTTCGTCCCCGCGGGGATGCTCTACGTGCGCAACCCGACCGGGATCAGCCACTCACCGGAAGAATTCGCCGAGGCCGACGACGTCGAAGCCGGCGCGAAGGCGCTCGCCGACGTCCTGGAGCACCTGGCGCGATGACGTTCTGGTGCGAACAGGCGTGGCTGCCCGGCGGCATCGCTTCCGGGGTGCGGATCGACGTCTCGGACGGGCGGATCACGGGCGTGACCGCAGGGGCGCCACGCTCGGGCGTCGTGCTCGACGGGCTGACGCTGCCGGGCTTCGCGAACGGGCATTCGCACGCGTTCCACCGCGCCCTGCGGGGCCGCACGCACCACGAGCGCGGCACGTTCTGGACGTGGCGCGAGCGGATGTACTCGCTGGCCGCGCGGCTCGACCCCGACACGTACTACCGGCTGGCGCGCGGGGTCTACGCCGAGATGGTCCTCGGCGGGTACACGAGCGTCGGGGAGTTCCACTACCTGCACCACGGGCCCGGCGGGCAGCCGTACGCCGACCCGAACGCGATGGGGGAGGCGCTGCGCCAGGCCGCGGCGGACGCCGGGATCCGGCTGACGCTCCTGGACACGTGTTATCTGGCGGGTGGGATCGGCGTCGAGCCGGACGAGGTCCAGCGCCGGTTCTCCGACGGTTCGGCTTCGGCGTGGGCTCAGCGCGTCGGCGAGCTGAAGGAAGACGACCTGTTCCGGGTCGGCGCGGCGATCCATTCCGTACGCGCGGTTCCGGCCGATCAGTTGTCGCTTGTGGACAGTGCGCGCGTCGTGCACATCCACCTATCCGAGCAGCGGGCCGAGAACGAGCAGTGCCTGAGCGCGTACGGCCGCACGCCGACCGAGCTGCTGGCCGAACGCGGGGTGCTCACCGACCGGCTCGTCGCCGTGCACGCGACCCACCTGACGGCGTCGGACATCACCCGGCTGAGCGGGGCGCGGGCGTGCTTCTGCCCGACCACCGAACGCGACCTCGGCGACGGCATCGGCCCGGCCCGCGCGCTGCGGGACGCCGGCGTGCGGCTCGGCATCGGCAGTGACAGCAACGCCGTCGTCGACGCCTTCGAGGAAACCCGCGCCCTGGAACTGGACGACCGGCTGGCCAGCGAGGAACGCGGCCGGTTCAGCGCCGAAGAACTCCTCGAAGCGGGCACCGACCACGCCGCCGTCGGCTGGCCCGAGGTCGGTTCGCTGGCCGTGGGCCAGGGCGCGGACCTCGTCACGGTCGGCCTGGACTCGGTGCGGACAGCCGGGATCGAGCCGTCCGGGATCCTGTTCGCGGCTTCGGGCGCCGACGTCCGGCACGTCGTCGTCGCGGGCCGCGAGGTCGTGCGCGACGGCGCGCACCTGCTCATCGACCGTCCGGAAACCCTGCTGGCGAAGGAGATCGAAGCACTGTGGCCGTCCTGATCACGGGCATCGGCGAGCTCACCACCAACGACCCGTCGCTGGGGCGGCTGACCGACGCGGCTCTCGTCATCGACGGCGCCGAAGTCGCGTGGGTGGGTGCCGCCGGGCAAGCTCCCGACGCCGACGAGCGCGTCGACGTCGGCGGCCGCGCGGTGCTGCCGGGCTGGGTCGACAGCCACACGCACCTCGTCTTCGCCGGCGACCGCACCGCCGAGTTCGAGGCTCGGATGGCCGGGAAACCCTATACGGCGAGCGGAATCGCGATCACGGTCGGCGCGACGCGGAAGGCGTCCGACGAGCAGCTGGCGGCGAACCTGCGCCGCCACGTCGACGAAGCGGCCCGGCAGGGAACGACGTGCCTGGAGACGAAGACGGGTTACGGGCTCACGGTCGCCGACGAGGCCCGCAGCGCCCGGATCGCCGGGGAGGTCGCCGACGAGGTCACGTTTCTCGGCGCGCACCTCGTGCCGCCGGGCGCCGACGCGGAGTCCTATGTGGACCTGGTGTGCGGCGAGATGCTCGACGCCGTCGCGGGGAGCGTGCGCTGGGCGGACGTCTTCTGCGAGACCGGGGCGTTCGACGAGGCGCAGTCGTCGCGGGTCTTGAAGGCCGCGGCCGAGCGCGGGCTCGGCCTGCGCGTGCACGGCAACCAGCTCGGCGAGGGCCCGGGCGTGCGGCTGGCGGTGGAACTCGGCGCGGCGAGCGTGGACCACTGCACCTACTTGAGCGACGCCGATGTCGAAGCCTTGGCCGCGTCGGAAACCGTGGCGACTTTGCTGCCCGCGTGCGACTTGTCGACCCGCCAGCCGTTGGCCCCGGCCCGGCGGCTGCTCGACGCGGGCGCGACCGTGGCGCTGGCCAGCAACGCGAACCCGGGCAGCTCGTACACGACGTCGATGGCGTTCTGCGTCGCGACGGCGGTGCTGCAGATGCGCATGACGATCGAGGAAGCGATCTGGGCCGCGACGGCGGGCGGCGCGAAGGCGTTGCGCCGCGAGGACGTGGGCGTGCTGCGCCCGGGAGCCCGGGCGGACGTCCACGTCCTCGAAGCGCCGTCGGTGACGCACCTGGCCTATCGGCCGGGGGTGCCGCTGACGAAATCGGTGTGGCGCGCCGGAGATCGGGTGCGCTGACGTCGACGGCGAGGACGCGCGAAGACACTGTTATATGGGTTAGTCCGGGCGGCAGCAGGCTTACCTGTGCCCTGGGAACCGTCGCGGGTGACGCTCGTCGGCGACGCGATCCACGCGATGAGCCCGGCCGGCGGCGCGGGCGCCAACACCGCGTTGCGCGACGGTGCGGTGCTGGCGTCCGCGCTGGCCGGGGCTCCGCCGCTCGAAGCCGTAGTTCGCGCCGAAGCCGACGAAGTGCGCGACCTTCGCCGCGCCGGTCGTGGACCGCACCCGGTCGACGAACCGATCATGATCGGTCACATACCGCTGGAGACGACCTGGGAAACGCTCAGAGTTGTCCGGCGTTCGTTGTGACGGGTGACAACGACGGTTTACGGGCTCCGACGACGATCCCGGCCACCGCGACCAGGCCGCAGAGCCACGCGAACCAGTCGCCGAAGCGCGCGTACGGCGTCTTGCCCGGCCCGACGGGGACGTCGGCGACGACCACCGTGAACGGGCTGCCGCCGGTGTGCGCGTCGGCCAGGACGTGGCCACTGGAGTCCGCGAGCATCGACGTGCCGCGGGCGGCGCTCCACGCGACCGCGAAGCCGTTCTCGGCGCCGCGGATCAGCGCCGTGCGGCTGTGCTCCCAGCCGTCGACGTCCTCGTCGGAGGCCGGGATGAGCACCAGGCCGGTGCCGGCCTCGCCGTACTCGCCGCTGGGGTCGGCGAAGTTGACGTCCATGCACACCATCAGCCCGATCCCGGCGAGGTGCGCGAGCGCGGTGCCGGACGCGATGTTCTTCGAATCCCCGTTGTGCCACTTGCGGTATTCGACCGGCGGGCCGGACGGCGGCACGGCGAGAGCGGCGTTGAACCGGCCGTCCGGGGTGGTGTCGAGGACACCGGTGACGACGTCGAGGTTCCGGGTGCGCGCGACGTCGGTGAAGGCCTCGACGAGCCGCGGGCGGCTGGTCTGGTCCACCGCGAAGGCGGCTTCGGGGAGCACGACGGCCTGGACGCCGTCCGGCAGCCGGCCGATCTGGTCCACATAGGACCGCACGAGCGCCTGGCCGTCCGGGGTCGCGACGTCGGCCGCCCAGCGGCTCTGGCCCGGCGCGACCAGGGCGATCCGCGTCGACGGCCCGGTGAGCGGCGGAACGCTCCAGAAGACGAGCCCGCCCAGCGCGGCGGCGACGGCGACCAGGCCGGTCAGCCGGGCGAGGCCGCGGACCCCGGGAGCGAGCGCGGCGGCGACGGCGGCCGGGACGAACAGCACCAGGAACTCCACGCCCCAGCCGCCGGTGACCGCGGCGATCCGCAGCACGGACGGCCGATCGGCCTGGGTCGCCATGAGGGTGCCCATGAGCCCGGTCGGGTTCAGCAGCGAGACGCCGTAGAGCACGACGGTCCACAACGCGGGCGCGGCGAGTGCGGCCAGAAACCCGTGGCCGCGGCGGACCAGCAGCCGGAACAGGCCGACGGCCAGGGCGAACAGCAGCGCGCTGCCGCCGAGGATCCCGATCGCCGCGGGCCGCGGGACCGCCAGCGAGTGCCAGAAGTAGCTCCAGGTGCCGGCGCTGCCCGCGAGGTAGGCGGTGACCGCGCAGCCGAGCGCGGCCGCGCCGGGCACGCGGGGCGCGAGCAGCAGGACCGGCAGCGGGGCGAACCACGCCAGTTCGGGTACCGGGTCCAGTCCCGTGCCGAAGAAGAACAACACCGCCGACGCCACCGTCGCGACGACCGCCCACCCCAGCTTGTTCATCGCTGCCCCTCTCGTCCGGCCTCGACGGTCGCAGCCGAACGGTCCGGACGCACTGGGTCACACCCCCGGTTCGGGGGTCGGGCCAGCCCTACCCTGCCGGAATTGCCGGATATGCCGGGAAAGCGCGTACCGGTTCATGGAGAGTTCAACCAGCCGTCACGCCTTCGGGATCGGGCGCCGGGCACCCGCTGGGTAGCGTTTTTTCGCAGCGACTTCGGGACGGGAGAGCCACGAATGGACTTCTCACTCATCGTGCTGGTGGTGATCGTCGCCGCCTTGGCCTTCGACTTCACCAACGGCTTCCACGACACGGCCAACGCGATGGCCACCTCGATCGCCACCGGCGCCCTGAAACCGCGGGTCGCGGTCGCCGTGTCCGCCGTGCTGAACCTCGTCGGCGCGTTCCTCTCGGTTGAGGTCGCGAAGACGATCTCCGGCGGCATCGTCGACGACACGAAGGTGACGCCGGTGATCATCTTCGCCGGCCTGGTCGGGGCGATCGTGTGGAACCTGGTGACCTGGCTCATCGGGCTGCCGTCGAGCTCGTCGCACGCCCTCTTCGGCGGGCTGATCGGCGCCACCTGGATCGCCTCGGGCTCTGACGCCGTCCACTTCGGCAAGGTCGTCGAGAAGGTCCTGATCCCCGCGCTCGCCTCGCCGATCGTCGCCGGGATCGTCGCGACGCTCGGCACCTTCCTCGTCTACCGGATCACCGCCCGCGCCAAGGAAGGGACCGTGGGCCGGACCTTCAAGGCCGGTCAGATCGCGTCGGCTTCGCTGGTCTCGCTCGCGCACGGCACGAACGACGCGCAGAAGACCATGGGCGTCATCACGCTGACGCTGATCGCGTCGGGCTCGCTCGCGCCGGGCTCCAACCCGCCGATCTGGGTCATCCTCACCGCGGGCGCCGCGATCGCGCTCGGCACCTACCTCGGCGGCTGGCGGATCATCCAGACGATGGGCAAGAAGCTCACGGAAATCCGGACGCCGCAGGGCTTCGCGGCCGAGACCAGCGCCGCGGCCGTCATCCTCACCTCGGCGCACCTCGGGTTCGCGCTCTCGACCACGCACGTCTGCTCGGGCGGCATCATCGGCTCCGGCCTGGGCCGCCGCCTCGCCGAGGTCCGCTGGGGCGTCGCCGGGAAGATGGTCGTGGCCTGGGCGCTGACGCTGCCCGCCGCCGCGATCGTCGGGGCGGTCGCGGCCGAGGTCTCGACGCTCGGCACCTGGGGCACCGTCCTGATCGGCCTCGCCGGGGTCGTCGTCGCGGTGGGCATCTACCTCGCGTCGAAGCGGAACCCGGTCAACGCCAACTCCATCAACGACTCCGAGCCGGCCGCGCAGCCGGCCAACGCCTGAGGAGCGCCGTGAACATCGATTGGGGTTCCCTCGGTCTCGTCTTCGTCGTCGCGCTCGCTTCGGTGGTCGTGCTGACGAGCCTGTTCTCGTTCGGGGTGGTCGGGCTCTCGCAGCGCGAGTCGGCCCGTGAATCGGGCGCCTCGGGCACCGGTCCGCTGGCCGGGGCGGTCATCTGCTTCGTGCTGTGCCTGGCGATCGTCGGCTACGGGATCTACTTGATCGTCGCCTGAACGCGCTCCCGGAATCCGTCCGGGAGACCGCCGAGCATCGGGACCAGCGTGCCTCGGCGCTCGGCGCTCAGGTGGTTCAGCAGGTCGAGCGCCGGGGTCCAGAGGTCTTCGTCGGCGCCGGCGGCGGTGAGCAGCCGCCCGAGCCGGTGGGCCGGGAGCAGGCCGACGACGTGGTCGATGCGGTTCTTGTCGTCGAGCACGAACGCGATCCGCAGCAGGCCGGGGTCGTCGATCTCCTCCAGGGCGCGGCGCACGGTCGGGTCCGGCAGGTGCCCGACGAACCGGCCGAGGGTGATCCAGTCCCGCTTGCGCGCCAGTTCGTTCGCCACCGCGAGGACGGTGTCCAGCGGGATGCGGGAGATGATCGCGCTGGCGCGCCGCGGGTCGAGCTCGGCCGCGACCTCGGCGAGGAACCGCGGGGGCAGCCGCTTGGCGACGTCGACGCCGCGCGCGACGTCGACCACCCCGGCGATCCGGGCGCACAGCAGCGGGCCGAACACCTTCTCGGCGATCTTGGCGAGCAGCCCGCCGGGCAGCAGCCGCGCGGCCAGGGCCATCCGCTGCAGCACGGCGATGTTCGCGTCGAAGAGCGTGTCGGTGACCTGCTCGCGGAACGCCTGGAGGTCGTCGGCGTCGACGCGGGCGAGGTACTCCAGCCGCGCCGGCTCGACGTCGAGGACGCGCGCGAGCTTGAGGATCTCGGCTTCGGCCGCGTAGTCCGTCGCTTCTTGATTCATTACAGCCCGACCGCCTTCCGGACCGCTCCGCGCAGCAGCGCGGGGACGTACCGAAGGCCCTCTTCACCCGCTTCGGCGAGGGCTTTCGCCTGCCGCCTGCGCACGTCGCGCAGCGCGTCGGCGAGGTCCTGCCGTTCGTGCTCTTCGAGGGCCTCGATGCCTTCGGGGAGGTAGCCGCCCAACTGTTCGGCGAGTGTGCGCTCGGCCATGGTGGATCATCATGCATCATGCCGACATGAGCATCGAGACGTCCACGGTCCCTGTCGGCGACCTCTCCGCGTACCTGGCCCGCCCGGTTGGCCGCGGTTTTGGAGACACAGCGGAGCCGGGGATGCTGCTCCTGCCGATGATCACCGGCATCGGCGAGCAGGTCCGGGCCTGGGCCGACGAGCTGGCCGGTCGCGGGATCACGGCGTTGACCTGGGACGTCTTCCACGGCGCGAGCACCGACAACACCTCCCGCGAGGACTTCGGGGCGAAGCTGGGCGAGCTGCGCGACGAGACGGCTCTGGCGGAGCAGACGGCGTTGCTCGACCACCTGCTCGGCGACCTCGGCTGCGCGTCGGCCGGGGTCATGGGCTGGTGCCTGGGCGGCCGGTTCGCACTCCTGCTCGCGGCCCGTGACCAGCGGCTTTCCGGTGTCGTCGCCTACCACCCGACGGTCCGCGAGCCGGCGCCGCCGAACCACGACCTCGACACAGTCGCTTTGTCGACAGAGATCACCGCGCCGGTGCTGGTCGCCTACCCGGAGGCCGACACCGTCGTTTCGCACGAGACGTTCGCCCGCCTGCAGACGGCGTTGCAGTCCCGGCCGCGCGGCGCGACGTTCACCCAGCACTTCCCGGGCGCCGAACACGGCTTCAGCGACTCTTCGCGGCACGGCACCACCGTCAACGCCGACGCGTACGCGTTGTCCTGGCCGCAGACGCTGGCTTTACTGGACACCTTGACTTTCGGCAGTGGTCCGGCCCGCTGACGTGCTTGTAGCTTCGAACCTGTGCGAGAGGTGACGAAGCGCAAGTGGCGCGTGGTGTTCGACGTCGCCCTCGGGCTGTTCCTGGCCTTCGTCGTCGTCGCCGACGCGGTGGGGGAGCGGACCTGGGAGCTCGTCGCCGGCCTCGTCGTCGTCGCGGGGTCGGTCGCGACGGCCCGGCGGCTCCCCGCCGTCTCGCTCGGCATCGCCCTGGCCGGGACGCTCGCGGTCCCGTTCCCCTACGGCGACCGCGTGCCGGTGTGGACGGTGTTCGTGCTGGTGGCGATGAGCTACCAGGCCGCGCTGCGGATGGCGCGGGTCCGCCCCGCCGTCCTGATCGGCACGGCCGTTTCGCTGCTGGGCATCCCGCTGTCGCTGCTCGTCGCACCCGACGGCCTCGGCGACTGGGGCTCGATGATGGCGATCCTGGTGTTCGCCGGGCTGTCGCCGTGGCTGCTCGGCCGGTACGTCCGGGTGCGCGGCGAGCTCGCCCGCACCGGCTGGCGGCGGGCCGAGGAGATGGAAAGCCGGCAACGGCTGGTCGCCGACCAGGCCCGGCTGCGCGAGCGCGCGCGGATCGCCAGCGACATGCACGACTCGCTGGGCCACGAGCTGAGCCTGATCGCGGTGCGAGCGGCGGCGCTGGAGGTCACGGGCGGGCTCGACGACGCCCAGCGCGACGCGGCGACGCAGCTGCGGACCAGCGCCGCGGCGGCCACCGAGCGGCTGCACGAGATCATCGGCGTGCTGCGCGAGGACGCCGCGCCGGTCGATCCGGTGCAGGGCGACCTCGGCGAGCTGATCGGCCGGGCCCGCGAATCCGGCCTGCTCATCAAGTCCACAGTGGACAGCACGCAGGCGCCGCCGATGGTGGCGCGCGCCGCTTATCGCGTGGTGCAGGAGGCCCTGACGAACGTCGCGAAGCACGCGCCGGGCGCCGCGGTGACCGTGCGCGTGACGAGTACCGGCTCGGAGACTTCGGTCAGTGTCGTGAACGCGTCGCCGCCCGCCGGGCCGCTGCCGGGCGCCGCGTCCGGGCACGTGGGGCTGATCGGCCTGCGCGAGCGGGTCCGGCTCGTCGGCGGGACGCTGCGGACCGGCCCGCGCGACGGCGGGTTCGCCGTCACCGCGACGTTGCCGCACGACGCCGCGCCGGTCGAAGGAACCCCGGAGACCGCCGAGGACTCGACGTCGGCGCGGGCCCTGGAGCTCGCGCGGCGGGAGGTGCGGCGCAGCCTGATCTACGCCGTGACCATCCCGCTCGCGCTCTTCGGGGTGCTCCTCGCGGTCAGCGGGATCGCGTTCCTCTACCAGTGGAACACCTCCGAGCTGCCTGCCGCCGCGTACGACCGGATGCGGGCCGGGCAGGCGCGTGCCGACCTGGCGCCGCAGCTGCCGGAGCACCAGCGCGCCGCGCGTCCGGTGCGCGGGGAACCGCCTTCGGTACCCGGCGCCGTGTGCGAGTACTACGGCACCGGAAGGCCGTGGCTCGACGCCGAGTACGCCGCCTACCGGCTGTGTTTCGCCGAGGGCAAGCTGGTTTCGAAGGACTGGTTCAGCGAGGGGGAATCGTGATCAGGGTCGTGCTGGCCGACGACGAGGCGCTGATGCGGGCGGGGGTGGCGGCGATCCTCGGCGCGGACCCGGGGATCGAGGTCGTCGCCGAAGCCGGGGACGGGCGTTCGGCCGTCTCGCAGGCGCTCGCCACGCACCCCGACGTCGTGCTGCTCGACATCCGGATGCCCGGGCTGGACGGCCTGGGCGCGGCCGCGGAGATCCGGCGGCTGCTGCCGTCGGCCGGCGTCATCATGCTGACGACGTTCGGCGAGGACGAGTACATCGAGCGCGCGCTGGGCCTGGGCGCGGGCGGCTTCCTGCTGAAGTCGGGCGACCCGCGCGAGCTGCTGGCCGGCATCCACGCCGTCGCCGACGGGGCCGCGTTCCTCTCGCCGAAGGTGGCGCAGCGGGTGATCGCGCGGCTGTCGGGCGGCCGGCTCTCCCGGGCCGCGGCGGCGCGGTCGAAGGTCGCGGTGCTGACCCCGCGCGAGCGGGAAGTGTTGACGCTGGTGGGTGCCGGACTGTCCAATGCGGACATCGCGGCGAAGATGTTCGTCGTGGAGGGCACGGTGAAGGCGCACGTGAGCACGATCCTGACCCGGCTCGGGGCGAAGAACCGGGTGCAGGCGGCGATCACGGCGTACGAGGCGGGGCTGGCCGGGGGAGACGCGGCGGCCGCCACCCCGTGATGTTCTTGCCCACCCGCACGGTCACCTGCGCCGGGAGGGCTTTGAGCAGAGCGGTGCGGAGCCGGACCGCGGCCGGGTTGGCCAGCTGCGGGCCGAGCTTGCCCATCCGGACGGACTCGCGGGCGACCTGCTGGCTGCGGGGCCGTCGTTCTTCGTCGTAGGCTGCGAGCGCTTCTTTCGGATCCTTTGTGGACAGCCCGTGGGCCAGTACGGTCGCGTCTTCGAGGGCCTGGCAGCCGCCTTGGCCGAGGAACGGCGGCATCGCGTGGGCGGCGTCGCCGAGCAGCGCGATCCGGCCGCGGACGTACGTCTCGAGCGGCGTGCCCAGGTAGTAGAGGTCGTGCTGGAGCAGGGCTTCCGGCGGGGTGGCGTCGATGAGCGCCGGGATCGGGTCGTGCCAGTCTTTCAACTGGTGCCGCAGGTATTCCTTGGGGTCGTCCGGCCGATTCCCGGGTTTGGCGAGGGAGGAGACCCACCAGTAGACGTCGTCGCCGGTCAGGGGGAGGACGCCGATCTCGGTGCCGCGGTCGAAACTGGTGCTGAGCCGGGCGCCGGGGTAGTTCACGACGCCGCGGAACGCCGTGCTGCCGGAGTAAACGGGCTCGGGGTGGCGCGGGAAGAGCGCGTGGCGGATCGGGCTGCGGATGCCGTCGGCGGCGACGACCAGGTCGGCCTGGAGCTCTCCGCCGGTGAAGCGGACTCGCCCGTCTTCGTGCACTTCGGTGACTTCGGCGCCGGTTTTCAGGCTCTCGGCCGGGACGGCGTTCCTCAGTGCGGCGATCAGGTCTTTTCGGTGGATGGCGCCGAGCGGCCGGCCGTGGATGCGTTCGAAAGCGGCCGAGTCGAAGCGGGTGACGCGGCGCCCGCGGCGGTCCTGGAACCCGCCTTCGTGCTGAGGCGCGAGGTGTTCTCCCAGGTCGACGCCCAGTTCGTCGAGGCAGCGCAGAGCGTTCGGCCAGAGCGAGATCCCGGCGCCGACGTCACCGAATTCCTCGGCTTGTTCGAGCACGGTGACGGTCCACCCGATCCGGTGCAGCCCCGCGGCGGCGCCCAGTCCGCCGATGCCGCCGCCGACCACTATCGCGTGCATGGCTCCTCCTCTACATCTGTAGAGGACTCTACACCTGTAGAGTGCTTTTCGTGGACCGGCTTTCGGTGATCGGCGACGCGGCGATCGAAGTGATCGCGGCGGAAGGCATGCGCGGGCTGACGCACCGCGCGGTCGACCGGTTCGCCGGGCTGCCGGTGGGCTCGACGTCGTACTACGCGCGCACCCGGGCGGCGCTGCTGTCGTTGACGTTCGCGCGGATCGTCGAGCTGGACCAGGCGCCGGCGCCGTCGGGTGGACTGGCGGAGTCGATCGCGGGTTACGTGTCCGAGGCCCTGGGCGCGGGCCGGACACGGATGCTGGCGCGCTACGAGTTCGCTCTGGAGGCGACCCGCCGTCCGGAGCTGCGCGCGGAGTACGACTCGGGCGGAGCAGTGATCCGCCGGCTGGCCACGGACGCACTGGCGGCGGCGGGGTCGTCCGACCCGCCCCGCCACGCGGCTCTGGTGGTCGACTGGATGGAGGGCACGATCTTCGGCGCTTTGGCGGGCGCTTCGGCCACGCCGTCGCGGGCGTCGCTGGTGGTGAGCGCGCGGGAGATCCTGGCGGGCATCGGAGTCGGCTGAGCCCCGGTTATCCCTCAGCCAGGCCCGGTTGTCCCCCGGCCCGGACCCGGTTGTCCCCAGGCTGGAGCAGTTGTGGACAACCGGGGCCCGGCGCGGGTTCTTTTCCGCTTTTGTCGGTGGCGGCCGATACGCTGGAGGCGGGGCCGGCCCCCTAGGGAAGGGCAGGGTTCCGGCAAAGTCGGTTGTCGACGTGCCAGGCGAACGGCGCCGGGCGCGAATCTCTGCGTGGCTGGGGATCTGACCGTCGCGAATGACTCATTCCGGGCGTCGGAGGTCGCGA
>JAEBEK010000038.1:0-59175 GCA_049998055.1 Amycolatopsis sp. cmx-4-37
AACACCCGCCGGGGTCGTTGACGGGCACGCGGTTTCTTCTTGGCCATGGGTTCCATGATGAGCGACATCCCTTCTCAGGGGCTTGCGTCCCTGATGAGAGGTGTCCGCCAAACCGGGTCAAGCCCAGGGTCACCAGAAGGTCGGCGCGAACGTCAGGACCGTCACCCCGAAGCCCAAGGCCGTGCCCGCCGTGACCTGCCCGGCGGTGTGATCGGCGGTGACGACGCGAGACCAGCAGATCAGTGCCACGACGAGCAGCAGGACCAGCGCGGCAGGCCCGTAGACCACGGCAAGCGTGGCGACGCCGCCACCGGAGACCGCGGCGTGCAGGCTAATCTTCCAGTAGCTGGTGATCGCGAACGTGATCACCAGAGACACCAGCATGGCGACCGCCATGTACACCAGGTCGGTCGGCGCATGCCCGAACAGCATGATCGTCAGCCCGACCGCGGTGGAAGCGAAGCAGACGATGAGCGGCTTCGCTCGGCCTTCGCGGTTGCGGACGTGGTGGCCGTCCCAGTCGCCCTTCTTCGCACCTCGGACGATGAACGCCATCGGGACCGCAGCGCAGAAGAACGCGATCACAAAGCCCCAGAGCAGCGTAAATCCGACTCTGTAGTCCGTGGCGCGCCACGGAACCGCCAGTGACAGCAGAACGAGCACCACCCACGGCGCCAGGATTTCGCCGACGACCTTCGCGGTCTTGCGGGCGAGGGTCTGATGTTCAGTGGTCTCGGTAGTCATCGCCTTCTCATGATCAACTCGGGGTGGAGCTGGCCGGGACGAGCGGCGGGCGCTGCCACGCCGCCGCGACTAGCCGCAGGAACTCGACCATCGCGGCGAGGTTGTTGCCGGTCGCCGGCTCTGTGAGCACCTTCTCACCCGGCTCACGAGACTGAGCAGCGTGGGCGGCGATCGCGTCGCGCCACAGCTCGGCCTCGATGGCGGCGACCAGCTCGGCGCCATCGAGGCCGAGCAACTTGGCGGCCTCTTCTGCACGTTGCGCGACGTCTGGGTTCAGGTATCCGCGGAGTCTGCTGCGGCCGTCCATGATCTCGATGGCGCGGCGGTAGAGCGCGAACTCGCTGTCCCACTTCGGCGGCCGGGCCTCCAGCGCAATCGCCGGCTGGGCCGCGATGAACGCCTGCCACAGCGGTTCCAGCTCCCGGTAGGAGCGCCGGTACTCGACCAGCATCCGCAGGGCGGTCACCCGCGGGCCCCAGACCGGCATGGACAGGCCGATCAGGGAGGCGAGGACCCCAGCCGCGATCACGGGCACTTCGAGGCCCTGCGGGTACGGCGGGGTGACGCCGATCGCCTCGAGGAGCGTGTACGCGAGGTGGTGGGCGGTGTAGAGCAGGCCGAGGCCGGTGCCGATGGCCAGCGTCACCAGGCTGCGGCGCAGCCACACCCGGTCGGCGATCCGTGACCACTTCCACGAAAGGCCCGTCAGCGTGAGCAGGGCGACGCCGGTGGCCGCGGTGTAGCAGAGCACTGCCGCGCGGATGTACGGGAAGGCCGCGTAGTCGAGGTCGAGGTAGTCCGGGTTCTCGAAAGCGACGCTGAGCCCCCAGGTGACGACCATGCCGCCGGCGAACAGGTACATCGCGGCCCAATGCCAGCGGATCACGGCGGGCCGTTCCCGTTTCCCGTAGATCGACAGCAGGTAGAACCACGTGAAGGAGACCAGGCAGCCGAGGATGAACAGGTGCTGGACCAGGAACTGCGACGCCGAGAGGACCCAGATGCTCTTCATGCCGACCGCGACGCAGAGGGTCAGCAGCAGCAGGCCGGACCACATCGCCCACATCGCGGGCCGCTTCGGGGAGCGGATCAGGTCGACGAGCCGGTAGCCGGTGATGGCGAGCCCGGCGAGGACCATCACCCATTGCAGCGCGGTCTGGATCGCCTCACGCACGAGCGCGCTCCAGGACGGAGGCGAGCGCGTCGACGCTGACGAGGTCGGCGCCGCGCACGAGACGTTCGGGCTCGATCAGCTTGCGGCCGGCAGCCTTCCAGATGAGCGATGCCGCGATCTCGGCTTCGGTCTCCTGGTGGTACGAGTACGTCTCGCGGTGGAGTACCCGGTCCCAGTCGGCGCCTTCACCGGCGTGGCGGATGATCACCTCGCGCAGTTGCTCGTTGAGCGGGCCGCGGGCGAGCACGGCGTCTTCGTCGCCGCGGTGGCACAGCAGAATGTGTGCGGCCTCGTGTAGCAAAACTTGCTCCTGATGCAGGTCACCCTCGCGGAGGGTGCGGTCATAGAGGATGACGTCGACATTCTCGGTGGGCACCCACATCGCGTCCGGCCCGTCGGAGGGAACCTCGGCGGCGAGGAGCTCGATCGGCCGGCCGCGGGAGTTGGCCAGGCGCTGAATGAACTCGCGGATGTCCCACGGGTCGGGGACGCCGACCTCGTTCAAGAGCTTGTTGATGCGGCGGCGGAGCCGTCGGTACTCGGTGGCTCCCAGCAGTTCCGGCCGCTGGCTCGGGGTGCCGGCGGCCGGGCTGTCGTCGATGGACATAGTGCTACTATTCCTGTCCGGGATCTTCGCGTGGCTTGTGTTTCTGGTTCAGTGCGACGAGTTGTTTGCTCATGCTGGCGAGGACGCTCCGTGCTTCGGGTGACATTTTCCCCATGCGGAAGAGGACTTCCTTGACGCCGGCGTCTTCGCGGAGAAGTTTCAGCGCCGCCTTCGTCTCTGCGTCCTCGATCGCGGCCGCCGCCTTGGGGGTGTGGTCGAAGTCGGTGAGGAAGGCCACACCGACCTCAAGCACCTTGGCCAGGGACCCGATCGTCTCCAGTGTGGGGTTCTGACTTCTCCCAGTCTTGAGCTGGTACAGCGCGTTCCTGCTCAGATGGCCTCCCGCAGCGTCGATACGGTCAAGAATCTGCTGGTCAGTGAGGCCACTGACGCGGATCGCATAGCTCAGGCGTTCAGAGAGGTTGGACCCCGGGTCGTGGTCCTGTGGTGTGGCCATCGCGCTGCCCCTCCTGAAGCCCCCGGCGAGACTATGTGTCACCCAAAGTACACATGACCTTGCCGATGTCACATCTAGTTTACGGTGTAATCCCACAGCTAACCAAGCTGTGCCGCACACGAGCTTCAGGCGGTGCTGATCTGCATCAGGGTCGAACTCGTAGAGGGACTGCCCGTTAGCGGGGCCCAGCATGCTGTCGGAGTAGACCGCTGCGGTCTGGTGCGAGCCACCTCGCCGTTCAAGGCGGCTACGGCGACGGTTACAAGCCGAGCCGTATCGCTGCGAAGGCGGAGAGGCCGGCCAGCACGTCGCTGATCAGCAGGCCTGCGGTGAGAATGTTGCGTCGGTGCTTGGCGTGGGCGATCGAGGCGAGACGCCGGGCTTCGGCGGCCGTGACCGTGAGGCGTCTGCTTGCGCGATCGAGGTAGTGCTGGGCGAGCTGATCGGGCGCGACCGCCAAGGTCGCCAGCCAGCCTGTGTGGTCTTCGGCGATCTTGCATCGAGGCGGCATCCTGGAGCGGATCGTCAAGACGCCGGAGACGAACGTCGCTGCGAAGAGCAGCAGAAACAAGCCTCCGAGGAACCAGCCCAGGACGTGCGGGGTGCGGATGAGCGCGATGAACAGAGCGACACCGCCGCCGACGAGCCCGAGCGCGGTGACGAGCCCGGCCGCGACCTTGCCGGCGTGGAAGGTCTGATCGTAGGCGCGGTCGGCGTCG
Source organism: Amycolatopsis sp. cmx-4-37 (assembly GCA_049998055.1). Lineage (GTDB taxonomy): Bacteria > Actinomycetota > Actinomycetes > Mycobacteriales > Pseudonocardiaceae > Amycolatopsis. The sequence continues at coordinate 3,702 of JAEBEK010000038.1, forward strand.
CGCTCGGCGATCAGCACGGCGAGGCATCAAGAACGAAAGTCGCCTCCTGCAGGCCGCCGAGGAAGGCCGCTCGCCGAGTAGCGCGCACGGCGATGGTGCGATCGATCATCTCGGCGGTGGAGGTGTTGCTGTAGCTGCGCAACAGCGCCTCTGCGTAGCCAGGCTCCTGCAGCAGGGCGGGAATCACGAAAGGCTGAAACGACCGCACAGTCGTCGCGTGCGCTTCGGCCTCGAAGTACGCGATGAGTGGTTTCCGGTAGTGTCGGCGATGGCTATTCCACCACGGTCCATCGGTGGTGTTCGACGTCGTCTGGTCAGATGTCATTGTGATCCTCTCGTCGGATTCCGCTGTAGCCGGTCGTGTCGGCCTGTGGTGGTGCTTGTCCTGTCGCGCGAGTGCCGCGGTCAAAGGCTGTGAGGGCCTCGCGGGCCTCGTCCAGTGCCGCCCCGCCAAGCTCCCGAAGTAGTCCGACCGCCTCGTTGAGGTAGCCGCGGGCCTGAGCAGGCCGTTCCTTCAGTCCAGTGACCTCGGCCAGGGCGAGCAGCACGCTCGCCTCGTAGACCGCCGAACCGGACCGGCCCAGCACCAGGCGCGCTGCCGTCAACTCCGCGATTGCGGCCTCGGTCCGGCCTGATCGCGCGTCGAGCAGAGCCTGGCCGACTGCCAAGCGGGCCAGGTCCTTGTCGTCTCCCGCCGCGGCGAACATCTGCCGCGCCTGCGCCAGGTGCGGCGCCGCCTCGGTCTCGCGGCCGGCCTGCAGCAGCGCTTCGCCGATCCGCCGGTGCCGCGAGGCCACGCCGCGGCAGATGCCGAGCTCCGCCTCGATGTCCAGGCTCGCGGTGAAGTACCCGATCGCCGTGTCGACGTCACCGCGGGCTTGCGTCAGTCTCCCCAGCAGTTCCAGCGCCGCGGATTCGTTGCGGCGGTCCTGCGCGTCACGTGCCAGCTCGATCGCGAGCAGGATTTCCTTCTCAGTTGAATCCAGCTGCCCGAGGTCCAGGTGCGCCCGTCCCAGCTGGTAGCGGAGCCGAGATTCGGCGACCGTCTTCCCACAACGCCGCGCCGCGATGATCCCGAGCTCATACGCGCGCAGCAACTCCGGGTGAGGCTTGCGGTAGAGCTGCAGCTCCCACAGCGCCTCACCCAGCTGCCACGCCAGCTCGTCGTGCCGGTCGGCGACCGCCTCCTCCAACACCGCAAGCACGTTCGGTAGCTCCCCGGCCAGCCAGTCCAGAGCCTCGCCCTCGGAATCGAACGTCGCCGGCTCGCCCGCCAGCTGCTCGGCGACGGGGCTGACACGCCAGCGCAACGTCGCCGGGATTACGACGAGGTTCGCTCGGGTCATCTCCCGCAGGTACCAGGCGCCGGCGCGGGGAATCACCTCGTGCCGTTCCTGGTCGGGCTGAGCCCGTGCGTGCAGCCGGACCAGGTCGTGGAATCGGTACCGGTCGCGGCCGACCTCCTCGAGCAGGCTCGCGTCGACCAGCGCCTGCAAACCGGTACGCACCTCGTGCTGACCGAGCTGGGTCACCGCCGCTGCCACACCGATCCCGAACTCGGCGGCGGGGAGGGTGCCGAGCAGTCGGTACAGGTCGGCTACGTAGGGGGCGAGGTAGCAGTAGGACCAGTCGAACAGCGCCATCACGGACTCTTCCGGGCTGGATGGGTGCGACAGCGCGGCCAGCCGTGACCGCTCGTCCCGCAGCCGGGCCACCACGTCGGACACCGACCAGCGCGGTCGGGTGACCAGCCGGGCGCCCGCCACCCGCAGGGCAATCGGGAATCGCCCGCACAGCCGGGCCAGTTCGGCCACCGCGTCCGGATCGGCACGGGCCCGGCGCTCGCCGACCAGCTTGACCAGCAGCGCCACCGCGTCGGCCTGCGTCAGCGGCGGAACTTCCACCAGCTGCGCGCCGTCGACGAGCAGGCCGCCGAGCCACAGCCGGCTGGTGACGACCACGACGCTGCGGGCCGAGGTGGGGATCAACGGCCGAACCTGCTCGGCCGAGCCCGCATTGTCCAGCAACACCAAAAGCAGCAGCTGCCGCTCGGCAGTGATCGTGCGGTACAGGCTCTCCCGCTCGGCCAGTGTGCCTGGCACCTGCTCGGGCTCGACGCCCAGCGCGCGCAGGAACCGGCCGAGCACGTCGACCGGCGTCACGGTCGTGTCGGCGGAGAAGCCGCGCAGATCGACATAGAGCTGACCGTCGCGGAATCGGCTGGCGTGGGCGTTGGCCCACATCACCGCCAACGCTGTCTTTCCCACGCCCCCGGGCCCGATCACCACCGCCACGCTGGCCCCTGACCCGGGCCCGCGGGCAGGGGGCCTCACCAGGTCGTCCAAGCCGGCGAGCTGGTCGACGCGGCTGACGAAGTGCGCCGTGACCGGCGGCAGCTGGCGAGGGCGCAGCGGACGCGGATCCGTCGCGTCCGCCTGACCGGGCTGGTCAGGCGCTGGGGTGCCGACCCCACCGTGCACTCCGGGGTGGCGTTCACCGGCGGCGTCGTCGCGTGGGGTGGGCGCGGACATCGACGCTGCGTCGTCGGGCCTGCCGGCGCCGTTCATCGGGCGTCCTCGCCCACGGCCCGGCCACCGGCCGCCGGCCGCCGCGGTGTTCTGGGTCTGCGTACTGCGGCCACGGCGGCGAGGCACAACGATTCGGCGGGGCGGAGCCTGCCGGCGAGGCGAGGGTTGTGCCAGTCGGAGGTGTAGGTGATGCCGGGTTGGACGAGCCGGAGGCCGGCGAGAATGTCGCGCAGCTCGGCGGCGGTGCGCAGGTGACGCGGCGGCCGGTGCGCGGTCTGGCCGTAGGTATGGCAGAGCTGGCGTCGTCGCTCGGCCAGGTCCGCGTCGGCGGCGTCGGCGGCGTCGAGGCCGTCGACGGTGGCGTGCGTGGCGATCACGAGGCTGCCGAGCGGAAATCGCTCGGTGTAGCACTGCAACGCCGCGGTCGCGTCGTCGGTATCGGCGATCGTCTCCAGAACACCGGTGAGCACCAGACAGACCGGGTTGCCGCTGGCGAGCAGCGCGCGGACGGCGTCGTCGAACAGGATGGTGCCCGGTTCCGCGAAGTCACCCTGGACGGCGGCGATCCGAGGCTGCTCCGGCGTGAGCAGGTTCAAGTGGGCGGCGACGTATTCGTCCGGTTCTGCGTACACGACCGCGCCGTGACGGTGTGGAAGGACATCGTCGTGGAGCGGTCGGGCGTAGGGCAGTCCGGCGCCCAGGACGAGGAATCGGTGAATGTCCCGCTTCCGTTTCGCGAATCGGATCGCTCGGCGCAGGAAATCGCGCTCGTCGCGGTAGACCCGCGGCAGGTTCGGCACGCGGCGTGTCGCGTTCTTACACCAGTCTCGGTCGAGCGCGTAGGAGTTGCCGCCTCCCAGGTAGAAATCCTTGATCCGCGCCGGATTCACATTCGCCAGGTCCAACGGCGGCGGCTTCCACTGGTGCGCCGCGATCCGCAGTACCGTGTCCGATATGGACGGTCGAGTCGTCGATGATGTGCTGACACCAGGCGCCAGTGGTTTTTCGGATTCGGAGGGGGAACCAGCGGCCAGCGGAGGGAACGGCATGGGGCGAAACTTCCTGCTTGTCAAAGAGTGGCGATATCTGGTGGTCACCGACGTGGGGAAGGGAAGGGTTCATGTATGCAGCCCGGCGATGACGCCTTCGGCGAGATGTCGGGCTCTGGCGCATGAGGTCTGGATGGGTTCGCCGGCGGGGCCGTTGACCATGACGCTGAGGCCCTGGTGCGGCGCGAGGTCGACGATGCTGTGGCAGGAGGTGAAGCTGCCGTCGCTGCCGGTGCTGAGGATCCACTGCCCCGCGGGATACCCGGCCACCGATGCCGGAGTGACGGCGGCGTTGATACCGGTGAAGAGAGGCACAGGTCGGGAGGCCGGGTAGAGGCGGACTTCGACCACGCCGGTGAGCGGCGGTGCAGTGGAGATGCGGCACTGGGCTTGCTCTCCCGCGCCGACCAGGACGTTGTCGTGGCGCTCGTCGCGCCGAGTCAGCCCGAGGGACTCGGTCAGAGCAGCAGGCACGGCCGAACACGGAGCAGCGTGGTAACGGGCGACGTCGAGCGGCACCGAGGTGATCGGTGCCGGGACTGGAGCCGATGTCGTGCTGGGTGGCGGTGTGTCGGTGGGGCCGGTGCAGGCTGTCGCGGCCAGTACCGCCGCGAGGCCGGTCAGCATGCGGCCGCGCGAGGCGGGCCGGCGCGCGGCACCGGTGTGCGAGCTGCGGGGAAGGACACGTCGGACCTGAACACCCGGGGGCGGGTGGGAGGCGCCGGTCAGTGGGGTGGATGCGACGTTCATGAACAGAGCCGTTTCGTGAGGGCGGGCTGGGGGATCGGGGACGGTCACCGGCAGCCGAGAGCGGTCAGGATGGAGCGGGTCGGCTGGTCGGCAGGGATGACGCCGCTGCCGCCGATCTCGGCGCGGCCCGGGGAGGGCCAGGAGTAGCCGGTGCGGGTGAACCGCAGATCGGGACCGTGGCGGGGAACGACGGTGACGGTGTCAGCCTGCAAGGAGAGCCGTTGGACTTCAGCGCTGCCGTAGTCAGTTCCGGCCAGGCAGCCGCCGCGGTAGCTGTCGAGAGAGGCGACGTAGTCGGGAGCGAGTGCGTCGTCCTGGCCGTAGCCGATACTGGCCAGCCAGAGCGCCAGCAGGAGCGGCGTGCGGGTGAGCACGAAGGTGCGCGGCGATCCCTGCGGGAGTACTCGCCAGGTCGCCAGCAGTCCCCCCAGCCAGACTCCGACGATGCCGGCGGCGAGGACGACGCCGAGGTAGCGAGGGAACGGTATATAGAGGGCGCCGCTCCAGGTCAGCAGGCCGACGCCGACCGCGCCGTAGAGGCCCCAGACCGCGGTGAAGATGATCCGTTCGCGCGTGTGCCTGCCCGGCGGGGTGTCGCCGGCGTCCGGGTGAAATGCAGAGGTCATCGGCGGGCTCCCTGGGATGCTGGAGGGACGTGGATGACCGGCGGTGAGGGCCGATGAGTAGCGCGATCGCGGTGGCGCACGCGGGCAGTAACCGGTCCGGATGCGGCCGCAGCGGCATCGGCCGTCGGTGTCCGGATGAGCGAGGCGCTCCCCGTCGGGGACGAGCGGCGCGAGCGCTGACCGGCCGTAGGTGCTGCAGCCGACGCAGTCAGCTGCAGCGCGAGCCGAGCACCCGCCGTCTTAAGCCCGGTCATCGGCTCGTCCGGTACGAGGCCGCCGCACACCCGGTCAGCAGAACCGTCAGTAGCCCCGCGCCGGTCGGCGGCGTCGGCGCCCCGACGGCGTCAACCTCGCCTGCGCGCGTGAGGTGCCGGAATGGTCGTATGGCTGCCTCAACGGCGGTCGGGGCTCCGACCGCGATCGGGATACCGGCATCGGCGAAGCGCGCGGCGACAGGGGCGATGGCACCGTCGGGATGGTTGTGTCCGGTGCTTGTGAGCTGGGTTAGGGCCAGCACGTTGCCGAGCGGGGCGGCGGTGAGCAGGGACAGGATCGTGGCGAGGGTGAGGCCTGCGGGCCGCAGCAGCCCGGTGGCGAGGATGCCGACCGGAGCGCCGCCGGCCACGAGGTCCGCCACCGCAGGCAGCTGCAGGAGTGCGTGGTTCTGTTCGGCGGGCACGTGCAGGACGTAGGCCCGGCCGGCGGCGGCACCACCGTCGACGAGCTCGTGCAGGTTCCGGGTGACCGGGTCGTGCTCGATCACCACGATCCGTGCCTGCGCCTGGTGCAGGGTCGCCAGGGTGCAGTGGCTGGACCAGATCGGGAACCCGCCGGTGCCCAGGATCAGGAAGTGGCGGATGCGCCGGTCGAGCATCGTCTGGGCGGCGTCGCTGTCCCAGCCGGCCGCGGTGATCGTCAGCTGCGGCAGGTGTGGGTGGGCGGTGACGAGGTCGGCGGCGAAGAGGCGGTCGATGGCGGAGTTGATGCTGCCGCCGAGCAGGAAGTCGCCGACGGCGTCGCGGCGCGGGCGCTCGAGGTCGACGCACACGAGCGCGGAGTCGTCTGTCCGGGTGGCGATGTGGGGTGAGGTGCACCCGAGCGTGGTCATGGGCGGCCTTTGGTGCGCAGGGTGGTGATCACGAGGTCGCAGATCTGCTGGAGTGGCTCTCCACAGGGGTCGGCGATGCCGCGTTTGCTGTCGCCGAGGTGCAGGCTGATGTCAACGGAGAAGGTGTCGGCGAGCCCGACGCTGGCCTGGCAGAACCCCACGGGCGGTGGCTGGCCCACCTGGCCGGCGTGGGCGACGGCGGGAAAGCCCTGTACCGGCGGCAGGGGCCGCCAGACCGGGGACTTGGGTTGGGTGTTGGCGTAGACGCCGCTGAGACCGGTGTGGATGTTGAGGGTGTAGGCGACGCCGACGGCGCCACCGGTGTCGTGGTTGGTCCAGGCACAGGCCGGCCCGGTCTCCGGCAGATCTTCACGGACGCCGGGGACACCGGCGCCGATGGCGATCTCGACTTGGTCGGGGGTGAGTGCTTCGGTGCAGGGGTCGCCGTCGAGCACAGTGGCCGGCAGAGGGTTCGACACCGCGGGTGCGCCGCCGAACGGCACGGATGGTGACACCGAGGACGTGGTCGACGCGGCTGTCGAGGCGGTGTACGGGCCGTGGGCTGGCGCAGCGCACGCCGCACACAACAGGAGAACGGCCGCGGTTGCGCCGAGCCGGATGATCACGTGTGGGGTGCTGGCCGGCTGAAGCGGTATCGCGGCGAGCGCTGCGAATGCCGGTGTTGAGGTTCTGGTCATGGGCGAGATCCCGGTGGTGTCGAGGACATGAACGGGCCGTTCACGGCGGGCCGAGCCGACCCGGGAGGAGCGGGGCTGGTAGCTGCAGAGGTGGTGGTGACGAACGAACCGGATGGGCGGTCCGGGGTTGCTGGCGAAGATCGCCACGAGGACCAGCGCCCACAACAGGCCGCAGCAGCCGAACCCGGCCACCACGAGGAGGACGACCTTGACCGGGCCGTGCGAGCGTCGCGGTGTCGTGGGGTACCACTTCTCCTCGGTTATCGCAGATCACCGCCCGGGACGGCAGCGGACGTGACTCGGGGGTGATCGCCCAGGGCCGACACGTCCAGGCGCGCTGCTTCCCGGTAGAAGCGGGCGGCGATCTGTGCGTAGGTGTGGGCCCATGACCGCAAGTCCCTGGCCACCATGCCCGGCGTCTCCTGCGCCGGCGGATGGGTCGCCAGCTGCTTTTCCTGCAGTGCCAGGGTGATCCGCAGCCGTCGGAGGATCCCGTCGAGCTCGTCGGCCGCCTCGGCCGGGGTGTGACCGGCGTCGTGGCGGCGCACGTAGAACTCCGCACCGGATGCCATCGCCTGGAAAGCGGCCAGTTCGTAGGCGGTGATCGCTTGTTCGGTGCTCACCCCGCCGGCGAGGGCGGCGGCGATCGCGGCACCGCATGGACACGAGACGCTACTCACCGCGAACCTGCTCCTGGTCGTCTCGGACGCCGGAGGTGACGGAGGGGACGGCGGCGTGGCGTGCGACCAGATGCAGCGGGAACGTCAAAGCGCGCGGCGGCCGGTGCGTGACCCCGTACGGCAGCACGGCCTCCCGGACCCGTCGACAGCCGGAGGCGGACGATTCGGCCGGCTTCGCTCGTCGCGCCGGGCTCGTACCGGCGGCGTGCCTCGGCCACGGCGTGCGACGTTACGACCGCCTCCCGCGCTGCGCCATCGTCGATGTGCCTCACCCGCACGTTGAGCACATTGTCATCCGGTGTGGCTCGCGCCAGCCGCTTGCCACCGGGCGAGATTGTGGATGTGATTTGCTCGGGGTTGCCGAACAGATCGCCGCGCGGAATGAGTGAGGTTTTCTTTCCTGCACCCATGTTCGGGTGCTGGGCCGTGCTGATCACGCTACGAGTTTCTCCAATCTTGGTTCTTGCTCCGGTGTCAGCCGGAACGCCGGTGCCGCGATGTTCTGGCGCGGGAGGCTGGCGTACCCGGCTGTCAGACATCAAGGGGTGGTGGTGGCTCAGGCGGTCAAAAATTGGTGTGCCACGGGGTTTGCGGGAGGACTGGATTGGCGATGCCGGTGGTCTGCTCGTCGTTTCCCGCACCCGATATCACTCCGACAAGGCGGATAGTCGCCGGAGTCTCGACCCGGAACAGTCCACTGCCCCCGCTGCCGAGACCACTTGCCCCCGCGGCCGCGTCAAAGCACAAACCCTGATCGCCCTCGGTGAGAAACGGACACCGGCCGCGGTCGATGACCATCGCAGGGGCGTAGCTCGCAACGGCAGCGCGAGGCGGGTAGGTGCCGTCCGCGCGCCTGGTGGCCGTCCACACCAGGGTGCGGGTGGAAGTGCCAGGCGCGGCCTCCCCGAGGATGGCGACCGCGGAGGTGACCAGAGGCCGGTCCAGGCGCAACACGGCGAAATCGTGAGCGTGATTGGGGTAAGCAAACTCGGGGTCGATGGTGATCTCGGTGACGGCGCGGACTGTTCCGCCGGAGGTGCGGTCGGCGGACCCGATCCTCGCGCGAACCTGAGTCGGTGCGACCGGCCGGGGAACGTCGGTGGCGGCCAGCGGCGGGAACGGCGTCAGGACGTAGTGAGCGGCGGTGAGCAGGCTGTTGACGGTGAGGATCGTGGCGCCGCATCCGCCGGCGCGGGTACTCTCCAGCCCGTCGATGTCCAGCGTGGCGGTCGACGCGGTAATGAGGGCCTGTACGGCCGCGTCCACCTGCACTGGGGCGGGATGCTCGGTGGCGGGTGTGTCACAGGCGCTCGTGCCAAGCAGCGCGGCGCTGACCAGAGCGGCGGCAGTGGTGGTGCAGCGTCGCCGGTGGAGTGGTCGGGCGGGCGTATCCCGGCAGCCGGTTACGTCGGGCGCCGGCAGCGACGTGCGGGCGAGCGCAGGTGGCGAGGAAAGAGCGGAACTCGGGTGTGGCGTCGGGACTGCGTGCTCGGTCGACGTAGGAATCAGGGTCGCCGGAGCGAGGTTTCGGGTCACGGGTGAGCCAGCCTTACCGGGAGCTGCGCGGCGGAGTTGGAGAACAGCGACGGCACCGGCGGCAGCTCGGCGGCGTCGACGGCCAGGGTGAGGCCGGGGTAGCGGGTGAACAGGCCTTCGAGCGCGAGGATGGCTTCGAGGCGGGCCAGGTGCGCGCCGGGGCAGACGTGGGCGCCGCCGCCGAAGGCGAGGTGCTTGCTGTCGAGGCGGGTGATGTCGAACCGGTCGGCGTCGGGGCCGTGCTGGCCGGGGTCGCGGCCGGCGCCGCTGTAGGCAGCGAGGATCACGTCGCCGGCCGGGATGGTGACAGCGCCGATTGGAAGATCTTCGAGGGCGTAGCGGGCGGGGAAGTTCCCGACCGGGGCGTCCCACCGCAACGTCTCCCGGACCACCCGTGCCCAGATTTCCGGCCCGCCGGACAGTGCGATCCGCAGCTGGTCGGGGTGGGACAGCAGCGCGCGGGCGCCGTTGGTGATCAGGCTCATCGTGGTCTCGTGCCCGGCGGTGAGCAGCAGCCACAGGGTGTCGACCAGTTCGGAGTCTGACAGTGCCTCGCGGTCATCGGTGTTGACCGCGATCAGGGCGCTGGTCAGATCGTCGCCGGGGTATCCGCGGCGCACGGTGATCAGGTTGGCGAGCAGTTCGCGGCGGGCGGTCTGGGTCGCTGCGGCCTGCTCGGCGGTGGTGGTGCTGTCGAAGAGGCTGTCGACCAGCTCCCGTAGTTTCGGCCGCCAGTCCGGCGGGACCGCGAGCAGGTCGCAGATGACCGTCATCGGCACCGGGTAGGCGACATGCCGGCGCAGGTCCACCACGCCGTCGGGCCCAGCCTGCTCCGGTAGTTCCTCGAGCAGGCCGGCGACGATCCGGGCGATCTGGGGCCGCTGTTGCACGACCCGGTTGGGGGTGAATACCTTCGCGACCGGGCGGCGTAGCCGCTGGTGCTCGGTCCCATCGGCGTTGAACATGTTGTCGACGACGAACATGCCCAGCAGCGGCCAGCCGGTGGGAACCTGCCCGGTCTGCAGCGCCCTCCAATGCCGGGGGTTTTTGCTGACTCGCGGGTCGGTAAGCAGGGTCACCAGCAAGGCGTGGTCGGTGACCATCCAGGCGAGGACGTCCCCGGGCAGGACGACGCGGACGACGGGCCCGGCGGCACGCAGCCGGGCGGCTTCGCCGTGGTGGTCGGCCGCGGTGGGGTCCAGCGCGATCGGGGCGGCGGAGCCGGGCGGGGCGTCAGGCATGGTGTGCCTCCAGGGTGCGGATGCGGGTTGCTGTGACGGGTAGCTCGGCCGGGCCGCGGGTCCACGGCGACGGCTGCATCCGGATGGCATCGCCGGGGATGGCGAGGCGGGCGTCGGGCAGCGCGTGCAGGACGGTGTCGATGGCGGTGCGGGCGATGATCCGTCCGGCGCGCTGGGCGGGGCAGGCGTGGTTGCCCACGCTCCACGCCAGATGTCCGCGGTTACCGGGGTCAGTCCCACCGTCCGACGGCTGGATTCGGGGGTCGGTGTTCGCTGCAGCGAAGGAGAGGATCAGTGCGTCGCCGCGGGCGATGGCCTGTCCGCCGAGGACGGTGTCGCTCAGGGCGTAGCGGGCGGGCATGTTCCGCATCGGCGGTTCTTGCCAGAGCACCAGGTCGAGGGCGTCGTCGGTGCCGAGCCGGCCGCCGCGCATCCGGGCGGCGAAGCGTGGGTCGCTCAGCAGGATCCGCAGCGTATGACTGATCCAGATTTTCGTGGTCTCCCAGCCGGCCGAGAGCATCAGCAACATCGACTGGATGCGCTCGGCGTCGTCGCGCAGGTTGGGATGCTGCAGGAATGCCGTCGTCAGGTTGCCGGTGGGGGCCGCGCGGTGCTGATCCAGGACACTGGCCAGGATCTCTTGGAGGCGGCGGTAGCCAGTCTGTGAGTCGGCGCCGGAGCCGAACAGGGCAACCAAGCAGCCTTGCAGCTCGTCGCTCAACTCGGGGCCGAGACCGAACAAACGGGCCACGGTGAGCATCGGGACCTGCGCAGCGTAGTGGGCGACGAGGTCGACCTCGCCGCGGTCGGGCATCCGGGAGATCAGCCGTCGGCACGTTGCCTCGATCAGGTCGGTCATCCGGTGTTCGTTGAGCCCATCCAGCCCGGCTACGAGCGGCGCTTGCAGCCGCCGGTGGGTGGCGCCGTCGGCGAAGTAAGCGTTTCGCCGGGGGAACATCATCGGCGCCAGACCCGAATTCTCGGGCACCAGCCCGTCGGACAGCAGCCGCCAGTGCTCGGGGTTGCGGGCGAAGCGCAGTTCGTCACGTGCCGCGATGCGGACTTCGGGATAGCCCATCACCAGCCAGGCCGGGATGCCCGGCTCGAGTTCGACCGGGGCGAGCGGCCCGCCGCCCCAGCGTTGTCGCAGCTGGGCGTACGCGGCGCGTGGGTCGGCGCAGACGGTGGTCTCCGACAGCGGGGACAGCCCGGTCAGCTGGTCCAGGCTGGTCACGGTCACAGGAGCGGACATCAGGCGGGCACCTCGGTGGTGTCGAGCGTGGCGATGGAGTGTTTGACCAGGTTGATCAGGGCGGCGACCGCGGAGTCGCGGTCGGGAGCGTGGCAGTGCTGGAGCGGGATCCCAGCGGGCAGGTCGAGTGCCAGGCGCACTTCCTCGTCGGGATGGTCCGGGGTGTCAGGGAAGTCGTTGATGACGACCGAGTAGGCCAGGCCGTAGGTATCGAGGCGGTCCAGCACAGCAAAGCTTTCGTTCAGCCGCCGCAGATCCACCAGGACCAGGGCGCCGATGGCACCTTCGACCAGTCCGTCCCAGATACCCCACAACCGTTGCTGGCCCGGAATCCCGAACAGGTACAGGGCCAGTTCCGGGGACAAGGTCTTCCGGCCGAAGTCCATCGCCACCGTGGTGTGGGTCTTGCCCTCGACGCCGGTGAGGGAGTCGATGCCGATGCTGGCGGTGGTGATGGGCTCTTCGGTGCGCAGCGTCGGGATCTCGCTGACCGCGTCGATCAGCGTGGTCTTGCCCACGCCGAAGGCTCCGGTGACGAGGATTTTCACCGTGTCGGTGATGGTGTCCGGCAGCCGGCCGTGGTGTCGCAGTTCGTCAGATGTTGCGGAGTCCATGCAGGACCCTTTCCAGAAGTGCTTGATCAGGTCGGGTGTCCCGGGGCGCCGACTTCGCCGTGAGCAGGCCGTCGTCGAGCAGGTCGGAGGCCAGCACCCGCACCACACTCATCGGCAGTTGCAGGTGCGCGGCGGCTTCGGCCAGCGACAGCGACCAGTGGCACTGGTGCAGCAGCTCGGTCTTTTCGGCGTTGGCGTGTCCCTGGGTGACCCCGGCGGCGGTGACGTGCAGCAGAGTTTCCGGGCCCAGCGTGTTGCGTGAGGGCCGGGTGCGCCCGTCCGTCATCACGTAGGGCGGCACTGGGCTGGGCCACGACCCGTCGTCAGCCGAGGGCATCAGCAGCGGGTGGTCGCGGTGGGGTGCTCAGCGCGCCCTCGCCGACCCGCAGAACCCTCTCGGCCATCGCCTGCCCGATCACGCCGGGATTGATCTCTGCGGTGGTCACCACGGCCAGGCACGAGCCGTCACCGGCACCGCGAACGAACAGCAACCCATCGGCCCACTCGTACAGCGATTGCTGGAAGTCGGTGACGCCCAGCGGGCTTTCCAAGGACTTGGCCAGCGAGCGGATTCCGGCACAGGCCGCGACGACGAGTTCCGCCTCGTCGCGACCGATGCCCTCGGTCTGGATCTTGTGGAAGCCGTCGGTGCTCAGCACGAGCGCGAAGCGGACACCGCGAATGGCGGCCAGGTCGGCCAGCTTCCAGTCTTCCGGTGACGGAGTGGTCATCGTTGTTCCTCAGTGATCGGCGGTTCGGCGGCGGTTGCGTCGGGGCCTGCGGAACCGGGCGTGGCTGCGGCTGCGCCCTCTGCGAGTCGGGTGAGGAAGGATCCGGTTTCCGCAGGGCTGCGTGTCGGCGCCGCGGGCGGTCGCGGAGCCGTCGGCGGGACGGGGGGAGGCGGGGATTGTCCGCGAGTTCTCCTAGGTAGCCCCCCGGGCGTGGTGGGCGGTGGTGCGTGCTCCGGCTGGAACGTGGTTTCCGTTGCGGTGGGTGGGGAAACGGCCGGAACCCGCGGCAGCGGAGGCGGCGGCGTCTTTGTGATGTTCTCGACGGCCACCAGCAGGTGTTCCGGCACGGTTACCGCGGCGGTGACTCCGCCGTAGACCGACTGATCCAGCCGGACTCTGAGTTCATACTCGCGGGCGAGGTAGCCGACGACGGCTAGCCCGGTCTGGGGTGGTGCGCCGAGGTCGGCCAGACCGACCTGTTCGCGCCCAGATGCCCGATCGTCGGCCCGGCTCAGACGGTCCGCGCTGAAACCGCCCCCGTCGTCGGTGATGGTGATCGAGTGGCCGCCATCGACGGCGGCGAAGGTGACGTTCACCGGTTTGGAGGGCGGTGACACTGTGGTCGCGTTGGCCAGCAGTGCGGTGAGTACGTGGATCACTGCTTCGGCGGCGTGCGCGGTGACCGCAACGTCCGGCGCCTCGGACACGTTCACTTGCCGGTATTCGGTGATGCGCCCGGTCACAGAGCGGATCACTTCCGCTAGCGGCATCGGGTGCTGCCACTGCTGCCCGAGCCCGGCACCGCACAGGAGGGCCAGCGACTGCGCCCGGTGCGCCTGCACGGCCGCGGTGTGGGCGATACGGAAGGCGTCTTCGATGACGTCGGGATGGTCACTATGACGGTCGAGCATCCCGTCGGTGACCTTCTGCAGTCGGTGGGAATCGGCCTGCCAGCTGCGTGCGAGAGCGACAGCGGCACTGCGGGTACTTGCCTCCCGGTCTCGCACCGTCTCCAGCAGTCGCCCGACGACCGCGCTGTCCTCCGTGGTGGCGTCGCCGGACTTCGGTGGCCACGGTGGCGGCTGCTCGCCCCGAGTGAGCGCGCCGAGGTACTCGGCCACCGCGCCGAGCAACTCATCCTTGAGCTGGTTCTGCAGCTGCAGTTTCTGCAGCTGCACGTCGGTGAGCTGGACGTGTAGTTGCGGCCCGCGCTGTTGCCGGAGGGAACGACGGTGGGCGGCGAGCCCGGAAGCGCTTGCGGTCGCCGCGACAGCGGCGACGGCGCTCAGTACCCGGGACGAAGTCCTCATGATCACCTCGGTGTAAGTGTCCGAACTGGAGGGACTGGTGGATGTGGCCGCGTCGAGTGCGGTGGCGGCCACATCCACCAGGTCAGGTAACGACGGCTTGCTCAGCCCGCTAGCGCGTACGCCAGCTGCGAATCACTGACGTGATGGGTGGTGGCCTGCGCGCGCACCTCATCGACGGTGGCTACGTCGATGCGTGCCGAGGTGTTCAGCCACCTGGCTGTCTGCACGAGCCACGCCCGGTAGGGCCACAGCTGCGTGTAGACGTTCGGCGTGCCGCAGTAGGGCTGGGGGCCCCGCGACGTCGTCGCGGTGAGCACCCACCGATCGCCCCACCGTTGCGCACCGCCGCCGCCGGAGTCACCCGCGCAGGCGCTGCCGCCGTCACGGGCGACGCCGAAGCAGACCTCGGCCTTGCCGATGCCGGCGCCGGCGCATTCCTGGTTTGCCACGACCGGGACGGTGTTGCGGTTGAGCTGGGCCCCGAGTGGGTGGGTCCAGGTTGCCGGGTCGGGATTGGTCATCCCCCACCCGGCCGCCAGCTCCTCGAGCCAGGGCAGGACCGGGGCGATCGTCGCGCCGCTGTAGTGGACCGGGTGCTCGAGCTTCAGCAGCGCGATGTCCCAGACCCAGCCCTTGGTCTTCTTGTCCACCACCCCCGGGTCCGGCGTACCCCAGTCCCAGCGGTCAGGGGCACCTACCGCGGCTACGCGGACGTGCTCGCCGGCGAACCGGTCGGTGCTGCCCACGACGAACGTGTACGGCGTCGCCCCTGGAGTTGCTTTGCTGCGGGGTGCCGTCAGGGACCGGAAGTACCCGGCCTGGGTTTTGACCTGCTGGACCGGCCCCTGAACCTCGACTTGCGCGTCCTGATCCGGCGGGGTGACGCAGTGGGCGTTGGTCAGCGCCAGGTCGCTCTCGCCGTGATGGCCGTTGCCGATCAGATGGGCGCTGCAGAATCCCCAGTCGGGGACACCGTTGGCCTCGACCTGCAGCGACCCGATCCCGGCATAGGGGGCCTCAGCCGCCGTTCCGCCGACGATCGCCGCAGCCGGTGTGACCGCGACACCGACCAACCCGGCCAGCGCGAGCAATCCCGCGATGGCCGCCCTGGCGGTTTGTCGTATTCGCAAAACGTACCTCGATTCCGTGATGTGTGTTTTGTGTGCCCGTCGCCGTCCGGCGACGGAGTTGGCGGCGCCCCGCTGCGCTGGCGGTCAGCAGGCGCTTCGTGGGGGTCTGCCGGCAGCTGCGAAGTCACCTCGGCCCCAGCCGGGACGGCAACAGCAATCCCCGTGGCACGCAGGAACCTGGCTGCCGCCTCCACCGCTCAGGTGCGAGCCTCGGTGTCGTGGCCGTCGCCAACGAGGGGTAGCCACCCGAGCGACAACGCGCCACTCGACGACGACCGAGTTCCACTGACGGCCGGCGGTGGCGCCCCGCGGGATGCCGGGCCACGGCCGACAGACCTCCGGCCGCGACGAGCATGGCCAGCCTGCTCGCCTCGGAATGAGCGCCCACCGACCAGGCTGGTGCGCGCCTGCCGGGTTTCTCCACGTCATGGAAGAAGGTGAACACTGCTATTGTCCTTAATGGATTTCAGGTTGGCGATGGCAGGTACGAACCGTCAGGGTCGTGCCGGGGGATGGCGGTACATCGGGAAGACCTGCAGACCACCGCTGCCCGGGATCTCGACCGGATGGCGAAGGACGAAACCGTGCCTGGTGTAGAAGCGGACGGCGTCGGTGTTGCTGGCGTCGAGGTAAAGCATCGGCCGTACGGGCAGGCGATCGATCCAGCCGAGGTAGCTGGTCAGTAGCCGGCTGCCGAGCCCGGCGCCACGCTGAGTGGCGGCGAGGAAATCCAGGTGATGATGCGCCACACGCGGCGCGGTGCCGGCGAACACGTCGTCGAGCGCACGAAAACGGGGATAGTGCCCACCGGTGATGGAGCGCAGGGTCCGGCCGTAGCCAGGAAGCTGCTCCGCTTCGCCGCCGGAATGGACTGACCACACGGCCACTGCGACGAGGCGACCCTGCTCTCGGATCCCTTGTACACGCCCGTCTCGGTCGAACACCGCCTGCACCAAGAGGGTGAATTGCTCGCCCAAGCATCGCTGACGCTCAGCGAGGTCATCGGGGACCAGCCAGTGGGCGATGGCCAGCTCGGAGGCGAACACCGACGCGATCACGGCCGCGACCTCGCCGGCGTCGCGCGGGCGCAGGACCTCGACCGACGTGGACGCCGTCACAGCCCACCGACTCGGGCTGGTGCGATCACGGCAGTAGGCGGCGTCCCGATCTTGGCGAAGATTTCCGGGCGGAACAGCCGATGCCAGCCCGCCCACGCCGCGCCGGCGAGCAACACGACCAGGTAGCTCATCTGCACGATGACCGGCAGGGGGGAGTCCGGGGCCACGCCCAACAGCGTGTCCAGTTTCGCCATGACGGCGGCGACCAGTGCGCCCAGCACGACGGTGGACGCGACTGCCGCGGCAGCTGCCCATCCGGGCCGCCTGACATGGTGACCGCCCGACATGCCGCAGTCCTGGGAGGCGACCGGCGTGCGACGCAGCAGGATGATCGCAGCGGCCAGGGCAGTGAGCAGAAGCAAGGTCAAAATTCCCACACCCCCGCCTGTGCCGCCGTAGTAGAACAGGACCTGCACCGGGTCTGCGCCGCTGATCGACACGATGAGAATCGCGACGAACGCGAGAACCGTCTGGGCGACCGAGGCGAAGTAGGGGGTCCCGTGCCTGCGGCTGGTTTTCTGCAGGATCGCAGGGGCAGCGTGGCTGCGGCCCAAGTAGAGCCCGTACAGCGAGGTCGTGCCATGGAACGACACCGCGCCGGCCAGGAGGCTGGTGCCCAGCAGGGCTTGCATGAGGGTCGCGGCCGCGGCACCGAGATTGGCGTGCGCGGTGCTGCCGAACAGCCCGGCGGGGTCGGCTTGTGCGGCGGCGACCACCCCGTCCTCGCCCAGGGTCACGCTGAGGCCGACCGAGGCCAGGAAGTAGAGGATCGTCAGGACCGCTATGGCGGCGTAGGTCGCCCAGGCCACCCCACGGTGGCCGCCGCGGGCCTGTTCGGTGTGAACCACAGTCAGCTCGGTGCCGATGTAGCCGAGCACGGCAAGCGCAAGTTGCGCGGAGAGCACTGGCGTCCCGGCGCTCAGCTGCCGAGCATCGAGCGCCGCGGCGAAACCGGAGCCGGGAGCAGGATGGGCCAGGTTGGCTACGGTGACTGCCAAGATCATCGCGATCTCGCAGACCACCAAGACCAACAGCAGCCGGGTGGGGGCCTTGATGGGCAGCAGTCCGAGGCCACCGACCAGAAGCGCCGCCGCGCAGGCGACGACCTGCCATGGAATCGCCACGGCGAACACGTCCGACAGCAGGGGGCTCAGGACGCTGCCGATCAGGCCGTAGAGCCCGAGGGTCAGGGCGGTGTAAGCAGCCACGGCGACCCAGCCGGCACCGACCCCGATGACCTTTCCCATCCCGTGTCGGATGAGGCTGTAGAACGCGGAGCTGGCGTCGTTGGTCGGGTGCAGACGGGACGCCGCGAGGTAGGGGCCACAGAACAGCGCGTACACGCCGGCGACGATCAGGAAGACGATCGGGAAGTTGCCGCCGGTCACCGCGATCCCGACCGGAACGACACCGGCGACCACTGTCATCGGGGTGGCGGCGCTGACCACACGGCCGGTGATCGACGGCGCGGACAGGCCGCCGAGCTCGGCGTCCAGCCCTGCAGCTCCAGATGATCTACGGCGTAAACCGAGCATGAACAGGCTCCTGAGAGAGTGTCGTGGGGAACGGTGTGTTGAGGTGAGGACCCGAGGGTCAGAAGCTGGCGGCCAGCCGGGCCAGGGAGTGGTTGAGCGCATCGAACAGGGGTGCCTGTTCAGCTGGGAACGGTGCGTGCTTCAGCCGGAGGGCGACATCGGGATCGAGGTCCAGGATCGCCGCGTCAAGTGGCAGTTCTTCCAGACCACGCCAGACGAGCACCGCTCCCGGTGGCACCTGGGTGTCGTCAGGATTTTTCGGAAGGTCGATGACCTGCTCCAGCAAGTACTGACGAGCCCATCGGGTGGCTCGCAGTTCGGTCAGTTCCAGCTGCGCGTGTCGCCGCAGCCGAGTTTTCCGTGCCGGGGCGGCGGCACCTGCTTGCACCAGCCGTTGCCAGACCAGCATCGTCGAGCGGTCATGTTGCGCGAGAAATTCCAGCCACTTCGCGGTCGCGTGGTCGAACCGTTCAGCCTGCATCTTCTGCAGCACGGCCATCAGGGCGGGGTCGTCGTTGCTTACGCCCCGTTCGGGATGAAGCCGCCCGTCTTGGCCAACGTGAACCTGGCGGAGCTGGCTGAGCTCGGCCAGCAGCATGCAGCCGACGACCCAGGCGACGCGCTCGGGGTTGCGCACTGCTGAGCGGTGCATGTCCTGGCAGAAGGTCGCTGTCAGGACCAGGTCTGCCAGACGTGCGGACCCGCGGTAACGGGGCACGGTATAGCGGATCAGCGACTCCGAATCCGACTCGGCTCGTGAAGGCGACGCGAAGGGGGTGAGGTGAGGCGGCTTCGCCGCCCGTGGCTCTGCGACGAGCGGCGACGGGGGTTGCCGCCTCACCTCCTGCCCGGTCAGGGGAGTAACCGGACGCTGAGTACGCTGCCGAGCTTGAGCGGGTACTGAGTCTGCATGGGCCTGCGCGGTCGTCAGCGGACGCGGGAATTCCTCCGTGGGCGCCGTAGCTCGGTCTCGGAGTGTCAGCGGCGGCGATGACTGACGGGCGAGCCACGGCGAGCGCTGCCCGAGGCGCCAGTCGCGGGCGGTCTCCGTGTTAGTCGCTGCCTCGTCGCTCGCCCTGCTCGAACCCGAGCCAGGAGTAGCCGTATTCATGGCCGTTCCCTGGGAATCACCCTGGCCGGGAGCGCAGACACGCCGTCCTCAGCAATGGAAAGCACACGTCTGAGGACCGACACCAAATTGTCCCGCGCGGAGCGCAGAGGCACCCCAGCCAGGACTGACTGCAAGTCCAGATGGAACGCGGCCCGGTTGGCCACGCTGGCGGCCAGCGCAGCCCACCACCACTCGTTACGGCCGTCGGTGCCGGCGTCGACCAGGCGCACCGCTTCGTCGTCTGCTCCAAACGCCGCAGCCGCCATGAGTACCAATTCCGGCGCGAACGCGTGCTTGGTGCACAATGCCCGGTCGAGCGGACCGTCGAGCTTGGACCCTCCCGAGAGCGGCCGCCACAGCATCTCGTCATACTTGGCGTGTACACCCACGGCCATCGGGCTCAATGCCACCTGCAGGAAAAGGCGGCTGCGGTAGCGGCGGCGCAGTCCAACTGTGTCGACCAACTCGACCTCCTCACACCGGGTGAGGGTGTCGTCGCAAGTTGTGCCGGCTTCCGCGCGTAGCCTCCCAGCGGCGTCGATGGGTCCCACGTCCGCGCGGCGGTCGGTATCCGACACCCACCATGTCGGCTGCTGAAACAATGAAGATTCGGTTACCAGCTGTATTCGGCCAGGGCGAGCAAACAGAACTCCAACCGCCGAGGCAGTCGCAGCCTGTGTCCGTTCGCCTTCCACGATCTTCAAGTTTCGCCCCCCGTACCTGGTGTCAGCCGGCTCCGCCGGACCGAATGTGACTCTGCGTATTTGTCCGGCCCGTGCGCGTCACAGGGTGAAGGTATTCGTTGTTTGCGGCCTGAAGGGTCCCTAAAGGATCACTACGGCGAGATCAGGTCGTAAGATGGTGACAACGCACGTTTCCCCGGACAGGGTGGCTTGGATGAGTACCGAAGACACCATCAGCGACGAGCTCGCCGAGGACAGCGTCGGCGCCAGGATCGCGGAAAATCGGCGCCTTGCTGGAATGACGCAGACCGAGTTCGCCGCCAAAATCAGCTACAGCGTCGGCTACCTGAAGAAGGTCGAGGAAGGGCACAAACCGGCGAGTGCTGCACTCACAGCGGCCGCAGCGCGCGCGCTCAACCTCGACGTCACCAGCTTGACCGACCAGCCTTACCATCGTGACCTGGACCTGGCTGTACACGCTGTCGTCGCACCGCTTCGACAGGAGCTGGTTCGGTACAGGTTACCCCCCGATGACGCCGTTCAGCCGCGGTCCTACCAGCGGCTTCGCGCCGCCGTGAACTCCGCCTCTCGCCGCCGCCACGCCGCGTCGCTCGACGTTCTCGGCTCTGAGCTGCCCGGCCTGCTGTTGGAGCTGCGTGCGACCGCCTCCCGCGCCGACGGTCCGGCCCGGGAACGCCTGTTCGGCCTTTTGGCGGAGGCGTACTACGCCACCGACCAAGTTCTGTCCAAGCTGGGCTACCCCGATCTTGCGTCGACCGCGGTCGATCGTTACGAATGGGCTGCAGCTCAGTCCGGCGACGAGCTTGCTGTCCTGGTCGGCGACTACCGGCGCGCAGGTGAACTGATCGGCACCGCAGACTTCCGCGGTGCTC
Source organism: Amycolatopsis sp. cmx-4-37 (assembly GCA_049998055.1). Taxonomy (GTDB): domain Bacteria; phylum Actinomycetota; class Actinomycetes; order Mycobacteriales; family Pseudonocardiaceae; genus Amycolatopsis. The sequence continues at coordinate 24,295 of JAEBEK010000038.1, forward strand.
AGCAAATGCTGGAAGACTCCCGTGCGCAGCTGGAACCGCAACTCCGCACGGGAGCCCCGGCGACCTGGAGCACCTGGGGAAATCTGCACCTGAAATCAGGCCTGGCGGCCGCCCGCGCAGGGGACCGCCCCACCGCGGATGCGCACCTCGAGCACGCACGCGAAGCCGCCGGGATCACTGGGGAACGGGACGATTATCGACTGGCGTTCGGGCCGACGAACGTTGAGATCTGGAGCGTTGGCTTGGCCGTAGAGCTATGCGATGGCGGCCTGGCCATGGAGCGCGCTTCGGCCGTGCGATTTCGCCCTGACACACCAGCAGAACGAATCGGACATCATTGGATAGACCTTGCTCGCGGGTGCCAGCTGCACGGAGACCGAGAGCGATCCATCACTGCACTTAACCGGGCCCGCGCTACTTCTCCTCAGCAAACCCGTTACCACCCCTCAGTCCGTGAAACGGTCCTGACGCTGGCTCGACAAGACCGTCGTCGAACCGACAGTCTTGCCAATTTCGCCCGCTGGGCAGGCATCCGACTCTAGGTTCGGACCCTCGCCGACCGCATCGAGAACGTGCTTGGAAATCTGAATCGGCCTGCCGTCCCCAGAGCTGCCGTTGCGGTAGGCGATCGCGGAATGCGCCCGCGACGGCTTGACCGCCGGGCGCGGGGTGAACACCGACCGGCACGCCGCGGCGACGGTCTCGCGCAGCTGGGCCAGCTGAGGGTGAGGCTGCAGGTAGAGCTCGAGCGCGACGGCGTTGAGCACTGCCGGCCCCCACGCCAGCCCCGACAGCGCCCGCTCGCGGGCCAGGTAGTCCAGCAGCGCCGCCTTTAGCAGTTCCAGCTCGGCGTGTCCGAACTCGGCGGCGGGGTGGTCGATGACCTGCTGGGTGATGCGCCGGTGGGCGTGTGGAAGCACCTCGAACACCGTATCCAGTGGCTGCGGATCCTTCGACTCGCTCCACCACTGGTGCAGGGTGGCTGCGTAGGCGTCGCCGAGATCCCCCGCCGGGGCGCCGAGCTGAAGCTGCACCACCCACCGCGGTCCGCCGGCGACCACCGCTCATCCTCGAACGTCCGCATTCCGCCCCTTTTTCCATGCAGCCGACCTCGGCGACCGCTCTGGCATTGTGTCGTCGCCGACAGCCTTTACCAGCACCATGCGTCTCCGGTTCGGCTGGCTTCGTTCAATTTCGGTCGGTCAGGGGCCGCTTACCGCGGCTGATGCAGGTTCGGGCTTATGCAAGGGGTGTTGGCGGGGTAGCTAGAAGAAGTGTTCACCAGTTCGAACCTCCACGGGTAAGCATGTCACCGGGGTGGTTGACAAGCTCGGTGACGCCTGGATGGCAGGATGTGGCGCGTGACAGTGGACGCCGACGAGTCCCGCGATAGCCGGGCGGCCCTCGCGGCCCTGACCGGCCGGCTCGGGAATGCCGACCCCGGTGACACGTCCGGGGTGCTGGGCTTGGTGTGGGATGGGCTGGCGTTGGCGCGCAGGTGCGGGCTTGACGTGTGTGGTCTCGAAGGATCCTTGACAGTTTGTCGTCTCAGCATGCTTGACATCAGTCGCGCCTATCGGCGTCGTGCATAGGGCTTCATGCGGGCGATCGGGCGGTTCGGGTCACGCGGGTGCAGGGAGAGCTCTTGCTCGCCGTGGAGAACTCGGAAGTGAGTGTCTTCGACGACGACGGTGACGATCTTCCCGGCGTGGCTGGCGCCGACGCGGAGGCGTTGCCGGGCGACCATGACGATCCCGTCTTTCGGTACGCGTCGTTCGGCTTGCGGTGCCTGCTGTGGCGGGGCCGGCGGCAGCGGACTGGTGGCTTGTCGTGCGCCGGTGAGGGCAAGCCGTTTCTCCAGCGTGATCGGGTAGGGCAAGGTCTTGACCAGGCTGTTCGCGATCACGTGCATTAGGTGCCCGTCCAACCGGACTGACACGCGCTGCCCGGCGAGGCTGGTGCCGATCGGGAACTGTTCGCTCTTGAAGTTGACGACTCCGTCTCGGCCGATGACGCGGTCGACCTCGATTGCGGTGTTCTCGGGCAGTCGAGTCCGGCCGGTGCTGGTGCGCGGCAGCGCGGGTGCCGCCGGCGCGGGCCCGCCTGGCCGGCCGCCGCGCATCAGCAGGTAACGCAGATGCTCCTCGTGCAGGCGGGAGCTGACGGTCTTGATGTGATGCCCGTCGAGGCTGACGTGGATGCTGCGGTCGTCCGCCCAGAGCATGACGGTGCGGCCCGAGTAAGCCGGGCCGAGCCAGAGTTCCTGGCCACCGGCGACAGCGAAATGACCGCTTGGCGGCACTCGGAACTCGGCTTCGATCGCGGCGGGCGCTCCTGTGGCCGGCGGGTCTTGGATCAGCGCTTCAGCGATGTCGAAGTCCGCGTGAGCGGCGGTGTCCGCGGGCTCGAGTGCCGTCGAAGGGATGGTGAGCGGTTTCGGTTTGCTTGGCCGGAAAAGACTTGCCGGAGTGGCCATGTCGAGCGACTGGTGCGGTCGGCTGTGGTTGTACTCGTGCACCCACGCGGAGATCGCGTCTTGAGCGGCATCCAGGCTCTCGAACGACTCGACCTCGTCGAGGAGTTCCTCGCGCAGGGTCTTGTGGAACCGTTCGATCTTGCCTGTTGTGGTGGGCGATCGACGTTTGGTCAGCCGTTGGCTGATGCCGTTCTCGCGGCAAATCCGCTCGAACAGCACTTCGGCCGGATAAGGGCGAGTGAAACGCCCTGTGAACTGCTTCCCGTTGTCTGTCAACACTTCCGAGGGAACGCCGTAGCGACGCATCGCCGCAACGAACGCTTCGACGACCGCGCGGCCGGTCGGGATGACGACGACCGCGGCGATCACGATGTACCGGGAGTGGTCATCGATGCCGGTGACCATTTTGCACTCGCGTCCATCGGCGAGGAACACGCCACCCACGAGGTCCATCTGCCACAGCTGCATCGGCGCTTCTCGTTGCCACCGCTTGTACTTACGCTTGTGTTCCTGCTCCTGGGGCGCGATGAGGCCGTTGCGTGAAAGAACGCGATGCACAGCCGCACGGGAGGGAGCACGCTCGACCTGGCGCCGACCCAGTTCGTGGCGTATTCGCCGCGCGCCCCAGCGTGGGTGCTGGCGGCGTACCTCGCAGATCAATGCTTCCAGCTCGGCCTCCACCCGGTGCGGTGTCCGATGGGGCCGGCGGGACCCCTCTTGAAGGCCGCCCACGCCGTGCTCGGTGTATCGGTCTCTGCACGTGTAGATCGTCTGCCGGGACACCCCGTACCGCGCTGCTACCTCGCTCACCGGCGCACCATCGGCAACCTCCAGCACCGCCCGGTAGCGCTGCTCGGCCTTCCACGCATCGTTTTCGCCCACTCGACCCCTGCCCCACACTCGACAGGAGACACAAGATCAACTTCAGGCGGAGTTGTCAACCATCCTGCGAGAACGAACCGTCAAGGATCCTTCGAGACCACACACATCAGGCTGGAGGCGGCCTCGGCGGCGCCGGTGTGGAAGGCGCGCCAAGGCAACGCCCAGACTTGCGAGTACGACGCCGCTGCGCAGCTGGCCAGTGCGCCCTCGCTGCCGGCCGATCGGTTCGGGCTGGTCGCGCAGGCATTGACCACGCTCGACGAGGCCGACGCGGCGGCCGCGGTCACCGCGATCCAGGACTTCACCACGACCGCCATTTCGGTACTGCGTGAGGCCGGCGCTCGGGCTGGAGTTTGGCCGGACCAACGCGGTCTGCTCGGGTCGATTGCTTATCTGCGCTCGCTCGGGGAGTGCTGGTCCGGCCGGCGCAGCTCCTACGCGTTGCAGCTGCCGGCCCGGATTCCGCCTTGGTGGCCTTCCCGCTGACCGTTGATCGCAGCGGCTGACTCGGCGTCTCGCTGATGTTCTGGAGGCGAGCTGCGGGTCTGGACCTGGCGGTGCCGACGGCGCGAATCGGTGGATCCGGGAGACGGCGTTGGTGTAGACGAGTGCCCGGACCATCCGCCTGGATTGGCATTCTGCGGTGGCGGCGAGAGGACACCCGCCAGCGGCAGTCTGCGCGGCGCAAGGCAGGCAACCGGGCCTCACGCTTCGGGTCCCAGGCCTTCCCGGGCGAGCCGCTTCGTGATGGACTTTTCGCTGAGGCCGAGCGATGCAGCGATTTCCGGAAGGGGCATCTGCGCTTCGAACTTCTCGACGATCATGTCTGTGAGCGCGGGCGGCCTCGTCGCTGGCTGTGCCCAAGGGTCTTCGGCCTGACTGCCGTGTCGTGTGCGTGTGCCACGTGATCGCGGACTCCGAGCCTTCGGCTCGTTCGGCTCCTTCGGCCGCCCTGGAGCCGGCTGACCTCGCGCGCGTATCTGAACGCCAACGAGTCTCAGCCGCTCGCGGACTCGATTCGGATCGGTGTGATACTTCACCCCCATTTCGTTCAATGTCAGTGGGGACAACATCTGGCCGCCGACGGGGAGAACAAACTGGCCATTGACAGTTCAACGACATGCGGTCGTAGTCGTCAACCATCTCCTGCGTAGCAGGCAGTAGTTTCTGGAGGCGTGGACGTGGTGGCCGGAACGTCACCCCCTCGTCTTGGAGAGTCTCGCGACCGGGGTTGGGCGGTACCGGCTTGCGCGACTTTCCCTCCGCCATCACTGCCTCCGATCTGTCCACAGAGGATCTCGCTACTTGCCGACCTAAAGGCGCGCCTTGAGGCCGCCGATCTCCGCCCGATCGAGAACGCTCGCGCCGGGAGCGGAGCCGAGCATCCGATAGAACTCGCAGACAAACTCGTTGGCGGAGTCGAAGCCCGGCGTCTTGGACGTCAGGACCAAGCTCGTTCAAATGGTCCGAAGCTCAGACACTTGGACGGCCGAAGCCCGATCTTCTCTTGTGCCGCGATGTAGCCCCGCGCGAGCTCCTCCAGCTCGGTGCTGGCTCGTCACGTAGTCCCTCTGTCCAATTGAGATGGACCGGCGCATCTCTTTCGTTGGCACCATCCCCCCCGCCGCATCCGGTGTGGTCGTCACCCGGGGTGAGCGGTGGCGGCTTTCGCTTCTTACGTTGTCCCGTTGCGAAGATCGCGCACGAGGGTGTGCGCGACCCAGACCAGTACTCCTCCGATCGCCAGGAGTCCGATCAGGATCGGGGCATGACTGCTCGCGCGCGATCGATGGCATGCCACTGGATCTGCCCTTGTTGGGGACGTGCAAAGCATTCGTGCTGGACTCCGTTGCATAGTTCCCTCCGTGCGACCGACCTGTAGTGGTCGACGAGCTGCGTGGAGGGTGGCCCCTTTCTGCCTGCCTCCGCAGCCGACCTCATCCTGACTCCCGCCACGCGAAGTCTGTTGTGAACGACCGCCAGGGCGAGGCCGTTCCATAGACTGCTGACGATGCGGATCGACAGCCCCGCGTTGTACGCGGCAATCATCCCCGGCGATGCAGACTTCGCCGGGTTCTTCGTAAGTTGCGGTAGCTCTCTTTCTGCTACCTGCCGGTAGAAGTCGAGCATGACCGCTTCGGTGGGTCCGGCGTGGGCGGCAGCCGGCCTCATGGCGACGCCGGAGTTGGTCAGTCGGCTGTGTATCCCGCCGTAGCTGAACGTGTGCCATAGCTTGCTCAGCTCACGGATCGACAGCCCCGCGTTGTACGCACGGACCATGCCGGGCGTGGCGCACACCCTTGCAGCCGAACGGGACTCGGCGCCCTGGCGTTGCTCGCGTATCGGCCGCCGACTATGTGCTGTGCGGACGCCTGCGAGCGGGGCTCGCTCGCCGGATGACCGAGCTGGCCGCCGACGTCGACTTCATCGTCTCCCCGACCGTGCAGTGCGTGGCACCACTGGTTGCCGATCTGGCCGCGTCCGTGGCCGGGGGGACGGTGTCGTGGTTCGACGTCGCCCCGCGCAACACCGTGCCCTTCAACGTGCTGGGCTGGCCCGCCGTGACCGTGCCGATCGGACCCGGCGAGCACGACATGCCCATGGCACTGCAGATCATCGCCCATCCCGGCCAGGATGCCGACCTGATGGACTTCGCCGCACGCGTGCAGACGATCATCGGCCTGCGCCTGGACGCCGCCGGCGTCGCGGACCTCCCGAGTCCGTCGCGGCCGCCCCGGATGCCGCCCGGCCGGCAAGAGTAGGTGGCCATGGCGATAGTGCTGCGCGGTGGCCGGGTGATCGATCCCGCGTCGCGGACCGACGAGATCAGCGATGTAGTCATCGTCGATGGGCGCATCGTCGCCGTCGGTACGGATTTGGCCACGCCGCCACACTCTGCGGTTCTGGACGTGACAGGGTGTGTGGTCGGCCCCGGCTTCGTCGACCTGCACAGTCACGTCCATTCCATTCTGGGGCATCGTCTGCAGGCGCTGGACGGCGTGACGACCGCTCTCGACCTGGAAGCCGGGCTCGCCCCGATCACGCGGGCCCTGGGTGAAGCGGCCCGTGAAGGCAGGCCGCTGAACTACGGATTCTCCGCTTCGTGGGCGGCGGCGCGGGCACAGGTGCTGCTCGGCTGGGCCCCCGACGCCAGTATCGACACGACGTTCCGCATGATGGGCGAGGCACGCTGGCAGCGCAGCTCGTCGCCCGGCCAGTTGCGGGCGTGGCTGAGACTGCTCGAGCGAGAACTGCAGGACGGTGCCCTGGGCATCGGGGTACTGCTTGGTTACGCGCCACGGGCCAGCCCCGTCGAGTTCCTCGCCGTCGCGCGGCTCGCCGCCGCCGCGAATGCACCGACCTTCACCCACGTGCGGGACCTGGCCGAAGTCGATCCGTCGGTTCCGGTCGACGGATCGGACGAGATCGCGATCGCGGCGGCCGAGACCGGTGCCCGCATGCATCACTGCCACGTCAACGCCACCTCCCGCCGACACGTCGACCGGGTCCTCCGCACCCTCGACGAGGCGCGATCCGCCGGTAGTCGGATCACGGTAGAGGCCTACCCCTACGGGGCGGGAGCCACCGCCGTGGGTGCGGCGTTTCTGGCACCGGAACGGCTGGCGGTGTGGGGGTTGTCCCCGGCGAATATAGTGATGCTCGGCACGGGGGAGCAGGTCACCGACGCCGCCCGGCTGCGTCACCTGCGCCAGGCACAGCCGGCTGCGCCCTGCGCCGTGCGCTTTCTCGACGAGCACTCGGCCGCCGACCGTGACCTGTTGTGGCGGTCGATCGCCTTCCCCGACGCGATCATCGCCAGCGACGCCATGCCCGTGATGCTGCCGGCGGGCTCGAGCCGTGACCCGCAGATCTGGCCGGTGCCCAGCGGAGCGACCACACATCCGCGCACCGCCGGCACCTTCGCCAAGACACTCCGCACAATGGTGCTCGAAACCGGTCACTGGAGCTGGATCGAGGCGTTCCGCCGCTGTTCCTGGCTGCCCACCCGGGTCCTCGCCGCCACATCGTCCGGCCTGGCGGCCAAGGGCCATCTCGGCCCCGGCGCCGATGCCGACATAGTCGTCCTTGATCCCTCGGAAATCACCGACCTGGCCACCTTCGCCGCGCCGACACAGCCCTCCGCGGGGGTGCGTCACCTGCTGGTCAACGGCGAGCTGGTCGTGCGTGAACGACAGCTGCTTCCATATTCGCTGCCCGGGCGACCGCTCGTGCGTGACGCCGGATAGCTCGGCAGCACAAGTGCGTCTTGGTAAAGTATGGGGTTACTTTTCTGCATTGACGTTATGTGCAGCCGTTCCTACCGTGAGCTTGCCGAGGAGGCAACAGAATGCCTCGTGGCCAGGGTCCACTTGGGACGACGGTGAACAGGACGATGCGATGTACCTCGATCAGAACCTTCTGACGGCGCTCGATATGCTGATCGAGGAAGCGAGCGTCACCGTCGCCGCGGAACGGATGCGTCTCTCCGCCTCGGCGATGAGCCGCACGCTCGGGCGCATCCGCAAGACCACCGGTGATCAGATCTTGGTGCGTATCGGCCGGACGATGACGCGCACCCGTACGCTCTCGCGATCCGCCAGCAGGTCTGTGAGCTCGTGCAGCAGGCTGACTCCGTGCTGGCTCCGGAGCGGGAACTCGACCTCGGCACTCTCGAACGAGTGTTCAGGCTGAAGTGTCAGTGACTGTTCAGGTCACTTCGACAGTTGTTGGTAGCCAGGGGTTTCCGGTGATGGCGTCGCGGAGCGCGGTGATAACGTGAAGGCCGTTCTTGCGGACGGTGGAGATGTAACCGCGGACACGCAACCACGCCCAGGCGCCGTGCCGGGTGCGCCACCCGCCGGAAATCTTCAGCTGTGCCTTGATCATCTGTAGGTCGCGTTCGGCTTGGTTGTTGGTGAACGGGACGGTGAGGTCGCGGGCGAACAGCAGCACTTGGTGCTGGTAGTCGCGTAGGCGCACCAGTAGGTTCCGGGTCTTGCTTTGCTTGCGGTCCCGGCTCGGTGGGTGCAGCAGCAGGCCGAGGTGGATGGTGCGGACGAACCGGGAGATCAGCGGATCGACGATGTGGGCGGGAATCGCAGTCTGGCCGTCGTCTCGCGCGGCATGGGCGGTGGTGTTGAGCCGCTCGAGGGCGGTGATGGCGATCCTGGGCCAGGTGTGCTCGGGGTGGGCTTCGCCGACGGCGACCAGTTCGCGCAGATGGTGGGCGTTGCAGCGGGCGTGGTTGCGTCCGAAGTCTTGGTAGGACATCAGGCCGTCGTGGACGGCGACACCGCGGAACCGGGTGAGGATCCCGAAGTCGTCCATCGCCTCACCGCCACGCTGCCGGTGCGGCAGATACGCGGTCAGGTGTGGGGTGCAGGCGACGTGCAGCCACCAGTTCTTCCCTTCGACCCGGATGCCGGTCTCGTCGAAATGTGCCACCGGCGCTGCCCGCAGCGCCTGTTCGACCTGCGCTGCGAACCCCTCGAGGTTGGCCGCGACCGGGGTGAGGACCCCGGCGACCCAGCCGGTCGAGACCGGCAGGCCCATCAGGTCCGCCAGCAGCTGCGCTGTCCTGGCGACCGGGATGTGCTGGTAGGTCAGCAGATACACCGCCAGCGCGGTCACGTTCGGCCCGTAACACGCGGGTGCGGTCGCCTCGGCCGGCGCGGGCGCGGTGGTGACGTGGCGGCAACCGCGGCACCGCAGCCGGTGCAGGCGATGCTCGGTCACCGACGGGCGCACCTCGGGCAGGTCCACCACCTGCCGGCGGGTCACCCCGACCTCGTCGCGGCGACGCAGCCCGGTGCCGCATCCCGAACACGTGGGTGTTAGGCGGCTTGGGGTTCGGTCTCCTGGCTGGTGTCGTCGGCTGGTCGGTTGATCCAGACGGTGTCGGGGAGATCGAGCACCTTCGGTGCCGTGGTGATGCCACCGAACCGGTGCGGGTGCCTGGCACGGGCCTCGGCGAGCACGACACGTCGGTCGGCAGCCTTTGGCGGCCGCCAGTCCGAAGTGGATGTCGGCCGGCGTGTGCAAACCGATGCCGGTGTGTCGATGCTCGTGGTTGTACCACTGCGTGAAAGTGTCCATGAATCGTCTCGCCTCCGATAGCGACCCGAAGCGTTCAGGGAATTACGGACCGTATTTCAACGTCTTGAACAGTGACTCCGAGTACGGGTTGTCATTGGACACGCGGGGCCGCGAGTGCGATCTGGTGACCTCGAGATCGGCGAGCAGAGCCGCGACGGTTTGCTGGTCATCGACGTACTCCGATCGGCATGCACGACCTGCGGGACGCCGTGGACGGAGAAGATCTGTTCCATCAATTCCTTTGCCAGAACACCGGATTCGTGGGCGTGGACATGGACGCCGACGATGATCCGGGAATAGATGTCGATCATCACGTAAGCGTCGAAGTAAGTGCCTTTCACTGGCCCTGCGAGCTTGGTGATGTCCCAGCTGTAGACCTGCCGGGCTGCAGTCGAGACCAGTTCCGGGCATACCGCCGCAGGGTGGCGCGCCAACCGGCGGCGTTCCTTGACCTGCTTGTTCTCCGCCAGCACCCGATACATCGTGGACACCGAGCACAGGTAGACGCCCTCGTCGAGCAGGTGGGCGTAGATCCGCAGCGGCGCCATGTCCACGAACCGGGTGCCGGTGAGTACCTCGAGAATCCGTCGGCGTTCGGAAACGGTCAGATTGTTGAGCGGGTCCGGCGCCGGTTGCGGCACGACCACCGGTGTGGGTGCGGCGGCAGTCTTGCCGTGACGGATCGCCGTTGAGCGCACCAGACCGGTCAGCAGGGCGGCTTGCCTGGTCGATACACCATCGGTGGTCATCGACGCATAGGCGCGGGTCAACGTTTCTTGTGCTTCTCGTCTGAATCCGCTCTCTCGGAGAGATTTTCCAAGAGAGCGTGCGCTTTCCCATGATGTCCAGGGCGGTCTCTGTGGTGTTCAACCGTTTGTTCAAGCGGACGTTTTCCTGGGTGAGCCGAGCGATCTCAGCTTGCTCCGCGGACAGCTTGCCGACCTTTTCCCCCGGTTTCTTGCCTGTCAGCACGCCGGCGTCGCGTTGCTTGCGCCACTCGCTGATCAACGACGAGTACAAGCCTTCCCGTCGCAGGTACCCACTGCCGTCGCTCTGCTCGCACGCCGCTTCGTAGGCACTCAGATGGGCAAGTTTCTCCGACGCGGTGAACACGCGCCGGCGCCGCGGCCCGTCACTGCGCGGGTGATGGGAAGCCATCTGCTCATTATCGCCCTCGATCAGCGAGGACATGCTCGTGCGGGTCATCTCAGTTGATCCGTATCTCGCCCTGCATCAGGCCGGGTTGCTGTGAACCAGTGGACTCAACTCACCCTGACACGCAGGGGGTCACGGACCTGTCCGTCGAGGGTCACCACCACGGAGATGGCGCCGTCGTGGCTGTTGTGGCTCACCTGGACGGCGTTGCGCGGGATCCGGCGGAGGTCGGGGTCGGCTGCCAAGGAGAACTCCGGGGATGAGGTCCGGATGGGCTGCTGGAAGCGTGATCGTTCAAGGGTGGCCCGGAATTCCCGTCGATGCGAGCCGTTCACGTCGCCGAGGCCGAGTTGTGACCAAGTCCGGAATGGACACTCCGGGTGTGCTCGACGGCCGGTGATCGACTGTCCGATTACTTCGTTCGGGGGGTTGCCCATTCGCTGCGTAGCCGTGGCCGTCAAGAACGCGTCAACGCGGCGTGAAGCCGCGTCAAGACTCTGTCAGGTGACATCCGAACAGGAACTCCGGGAGGCACGCTTCCGCCCGCCGGGTCACCATTCGGTCGACCTCAGCCTGTTCGTGTGTGAGAAGGGAGCAGTCGTATGGCCGATCTGGCCTATGTGCTGCTGGCGATCGTCGTGTTCGCCGTGCTGGCCTTGACCCTGCGTGGAATGGAGCGGTTGTGAGCGGCACCGGCGTGGTCGCCAACGTCGTCGGCGGCGTCCTGGCGTTGGCCCTGATCGTCTACCTGTTCATCGCGCTGATCAAACCGGAGAAGTTCTGATGTCTTCGACGTGGGCAGGCTTCGGGCAGATCGCCCTCCTGCTGCTCGCCCTGGCGGTGGTGTACCGGCCGCTGGGCGACTACATGCACCGCGTGTTCACGAGCACGAAGCACTGGCGGCTGGAGAAGGCCGTCTACAAGATCGTGCGCGCGGACCCGGAGTCCGAGCAGCACTGGAAGACCTACGCCTCGGGCGTGCTGGGCTTCTCGTTCGTCTCGGTGCTGTTCCTGTACCTGCTGCAGCGCCTGCAACCGCTGCTGCCACTGAACTTCGGCCGCACGGTCGACCCCGGGGTCGCGTTCAACACCGCGATCAGCTTCGTCACCAACACGAACTGGCAGTCCTACATCCCCGAGGCCGTCATGGGCCACGTGGTCCAGACGGCCGGGCTGACCGTGCAGAACTTCGTTTCCGCGGGCGTGGGCCTGGCGGTGGCGATCGCGCTGACCCGGGCGTTCGTCCGCTCGAAGAGCGACCGGCTGGGCAACTTCTGGGTCGACCTGACCCGCGGCACGGTCCGTGTGCTGCTGCCGATGGCGTTCGTGTTCGCCATCGTCCTGGTGGCGCTCGGCGTCGTACAGAGCCTCAAGTCCGATGTCTCGGTGCTCAACCCGGATGGTTCCGCCAGCACCGTCGCGCTCGCCCCGGCGGCGAGCCAGGAGACGATCAAGGAGCTCGGCACCAACGGCGGCGGCATCTTCAACGCCAACTCCTCCCACCCGTTCGAGAACCCCAACGCGTGGACCAACCTCATCGAGATCTTCCTGATCCTCGTGATTCCGGTCAGCCTCACCCGCACCTTCGGCAAACTCGTCGGCAACACCAAACAGGGCTACGTCCTGCTCAGCGTCATGGGCGCGCTGTGGGGCGGCATGTTCGCGGTGATCTGGTGGAGTGAGACGCACACCGGCGGCGCGGCCACCCGGCTGGCGGGTGCGGCCATGGAAGGCAAGGAGGTCCGGTTCGGTATCGCCGGCTCGTCGTTGTTCGCCGACACCACCACGGCCACCTCGACCGGGGCGATCAACGCGGCACACGACAGCCTCACCGGTCTCGGCGGCTTCGGCACGCTGATCAACATGATGTTCGGTGAGCTGTCGCCCGGCGGCGTCGGCACCGGCCTCTACAGCATCCTGGTGATGGCGATCATCGCGATGTTCCTGGCCGGCCTGATGGTCGGGCGCACGCCGGAGTACCTGGGCAAGAAGTTGGGCAAGCGCGAGGTCACCTGCGCCTCGATCGCCATGCTGGCGATGCCCGCCTGCGTGCTGCTCGGTGCCGGTGCGGCCTTGCTGATTCCCGGCAACACCGACGCGTTCAACAACCCCGGTGCCCACGGCTTCTCCGAGCTGCTCTACGCCTACACCTCGGCCAGCAACAACAACGGCAGCGCGTTCGCGGGCATCACGGTGACCAACGACTGGTACCAGGCGACGTTGGGCGTCTGCATGGCGCTGGGCCGGTTCATCCCGATCCTGGCCGTGCTGTGCCTGGCCGGTTCCCTGGCGGCGCAGAAGAAGACACCGGAGACCGCCGGCACACTGCCGACCACCAGCCCGCTGTTCGCCACCATGCTCGGTGGCACGGTCGTGCTGGTCGCGGCGCTGACCTTCATCCCCGCCCTCGCCCTCGGTCCCATCGCGGAGGCCCTCGCATGACCATCACCACCCAGCGTTCCCCCGAGGAAACCACCCAGCACCACGCCGAAGATGTGGGCCGGATCGGGGCGGGCGTGTTCAACCCCCGTCAGCTCTGGACGTCCCTGCCGGACGCCTTCCGCAAGCTCAGCCCGCGCCACCAGCTGCGCAATCCCGTCATGTTCGTCGTCTGGGTGGGGTCGGTGCTGGTCACCGTCTTCGCGATCACCGACCCCGGGGTGTTCAACATCGGCGTCGCGCTGTGGCTGTGGTTCACGGTCCTGTTCGCGAACCTCGCCGAAGCCGTCGCCGAAGGACGCGGCAAGGCACAGGCGGAATCCCTGCGGCGCACCAAGAAGGAGACCGTCGCACGGCGCCTGCGGCAGGACGGCTCCGAGGAGGCTGTTCCGGGCGCGGAGCTGAAGATCGGTGATCGCGTGGTCGTCGAGGCCGGCGAGGTCATTCCGGGCGACGGCGACGTCGTCGAGGGCATCGCGACCGTCGACGAGTCGGCCATCACCGGCGAGTCGGCCCCGGTCATCCGCGAGTCCGGCGGCGACCGCTCGGCGGTCACCGGCGGCACGACGGTGCTGAGCGATCGGATCGTCGTGGAAATCAAGACCAAGCCGGGTGAGTCCTTCGTCGACCGCATGATCGCGTTGGTGGAAGGCGCCTCGCGGCAGAAGACGCCGAACGAGATCGCGCTGACCATCCTCCTGGCCGTGTTGACGATCATTTTCGTCCTCGCCGTGGTGGCCTTGCAGCCGATGGCCGGCTACTCCGGCGGGCTGGTCTCGGTGATCGTGCTGACCGCGCTGCTGGTCTGCCTGATCCCGACGACGATCGGCGCGCTGCTGTCCGCGATCGGCATCGCGGGCATGGACCGTCTGGTGCAGCGCAACGTCCTCGCGACCAGCGGCCGCGCGGTCGAGGCCGCGGGGGACGTCTCGACGCTGCTGCTCGACAAGACCGGCACCATCACCTTCGGCAACCGGCAAGCGACCGAGCTGGTGCCGGTCGGGTCGTCCACCATCGACGACCTGGCGATCGCGGCCCGGCTCTCCAGCCTCGCCGACGGCACCCCTGAGGGCCGCAGCATCGTCGACCTCTGCGCCCGCGAGCACGTCCTGCCCACCGAGCCGAGCGAGGCCGAGAAGTCCGGCGATTTCGTCCCGTTCACCGCCCAGACCCGGATGAGCGGTATCGACCTGAACGGCCGGGTCGTGCGCAAGGGCGCGGCCAGCGCTGTGCGGGCGTGGGTCGCCGAGCACGGCGGCACGGTCCCGGACGAGGTGCGCACCGTCGTCGACGCCATCAGCGCCGAGGGCGGCACGCCGCTCGTCGTCGCCGAGCAGGTCGAAAGCGTCGCCCTGGTGCGCGGTGTGATCCGGTTGTCCGACGTCGTCAAGCCCGGCATGCGAGAGCGGTTCGCCGAGCTGCGCGCGATGGGCATCAAAACCATCATGATCACCGGCGACAACCCGCTCACGGCCAAGGCGATCGCCGACGAATCCGGGGTGGACGACTTCCTCGCCGAAGCCAAGCCTGAAGACAAGATGGCGCTGATCAAGAAGGAGCAGGAGGGTGGCCGGCTGGTCGCGATGACCGGCGACGGCACCAACGACGCTCCCGCGCTGGCGCAGGCGGACGTCGGGGTGGCGATGAACACCGGGACCATGGCGGCCAAGGAGGCCGGCAACATGGTCGACCTCGACTCCAACCCGACGAAGCTCATCGAGATCGTGGAGATCGGCAAGCAGCTGCTCATCACCCGTGGCGCGCTGACGACGTTCTCCATCGCCAACGACCTGGCGAAGTACTTCGCGATCCTGCCGGCCATGTTCGCGGCGATCTACCCCCAGCTGGGCGGGCTCAACATCATGGGCCTGCACTCGCCGAACTCGGCGATCATGTCCGCGGTGATCTTCAACGCGCTGGTCATCGTGGCGCTGATCCCGCTCGCCTTGCGCGGTGTCCGCTACCGGCCCTCCAGCGCGAAGTCGCTGTTGCGGCGCAACCTGCTGATCTACGGCCTCGGCGGCATCGTGACGCCGTTCGCCGGGATCTGCTTGATCGACCTGCTCGTCCGACTGATCCCGGGAATGTGACCATGAAGGTGCTGTACAAGCAGACCGTCGCCGGCCTCAAGATGCTGCTGGTGCTGACCGTGTTGCTCGGCGTCGTCTACCCCCTCGCGGTGTGGGCCGTGGCGCGGATCCCGGGGCTGTCGGACAACGCCGAAGGGTCGATCGTCACGCAGAACGGCCAAGCGGTCGGATCGTCTCTGATCGGGGTCGACCCGGTCGCGAAGGACCCGGCGCACGATCCGTTCTTCCACAACCGGCCCTCGGCCGGGTCGAAGGACCCGCTCGGGCCGGGCGATCCGTCGACGTCCGGCGCCTCGAACAAGGGCACTGGCAACGAGGACCTGCTCGCCACGGTGAAGGAGCGGCAGGACCTGATCGCCAAGCGCGAAGGCGTCGACGTCTCGAAGGTCCCCGCCGACGCCGTCACCGCATCGGCGTCCGGGCTCGACCCGCAGATCAGCCCGGCCTACGCTGAGCTGCAGGTGCCGCGGGTGGCCCGGGAGAACGGGCTGAGCGAGGACGAAGTCCGCAAGATCGTCGCGGACAACACCACCGGCCGCGGTATCGGTGTCCTCGGTGACCCGGCGGTGAACGTGCTGGGGATGAACCTGGCGGTCGCGGCGGCCAGGCACTGACCGGTGACGACGGAGAACGCGAGCCCGCCCGGCGGCGAACCCCAACGCCGCCGCGGCGAGCTCCGCATCTACCTCGGAGCCGCCCCGGGCGTGGGGAAGACCTTCGCCATGCTCGGGGAGGCCCGCCGCCGGCTCGACCGCGGCACCGACGTCGTGGTCGGCCTGGTGGAGACCCACGGCCGCCGCAAGACCGCCGAGCTCCTGGACGGCCTCGAAGTCGTGCCGCGCAGGCGCGTCGACTACCGCGGGCACCCCTTCGAGGAGATGGACCTCGACGCCATCCTCGCGCGCGCTCCCGAGGTCGCCGTCATCGACGAGCTGGCCCACACCAACGTCGAAGGTTCGCATAACGCCAAACGCTGGGAGGACATCGACGAGCTGCTGGACGCCGGCATCGACGTGCTGTCCACGGTGAACGTGCAGCACCTCGAGAGCCTCAACGACGTCGTCGAGCGGATCACCGGGATCGCGCAGCAGGAGACCGTGCCGGACGAGGTCGTCCGCCGCGCCGAGCAGCTCGAGCTGGTCGACATCACGCCGGAGGCGCTGCGGCGGCGGCTCGCGCACGGCAACGTCTACCCGGCCGAGCGGATCGACGCGGCCCTGGGCAACTACTTCCGGCCCGGCAACCTCACCGCGCTGCGCGAGCTGGCACTGTTGTGGGTGGCCGACGAGGTGGACGTCGCGCTGCAGCGCTACCGCACCGAACGCGAGATCACCGACACCTGGGAGACCCGGGAGCGGGTCGTCGTCGCGATCAGCGGCGGCCGGGAGAGCGAGACGCTGATCCGGCGGGCCCGGCGGATCGCCAAGCGCGCCGGTGCTGAACTGCTGGTGCTGCAGGTCCTGCGCGGCGACGGACTGGCTGGGGCCTCGCCGCAGGCGATTGCCGAGTACCGCAAGCTCGCCGACGACGTCGGCGCGACGTTCCACACCGTCGTCGGCGACGACGTGCCGGACGCGCTGCTCGACTTCGCCCGCGGGGTCAACGCGACCCAGCTGGTGATCGGCACCTCGCGGCGCTCCCGCGTGGCGCGGCTGTTCGACGAGGGCATCGGCGCCGCTGTGGTCCAGGAGTCCGGCCCGATCGACGTCCACATGGTCACCCACGACGAATCCGGCGGACGCCTACGCGCGAAGCTGTTCCCACGCAGCTCACTGGCCCGGCGCCGGCAGATCCTGGGCTGGGGTCTCGCGCTGGCGCTTCCCGTCGTCGCCACCCTGATCGGCGTACTGCTGCGGCAGACGCTGATCCTGTCGACCAACGTCATCGACTACTTCCTCGCGACGATCATCGTGGCGCTGGTGGGCGGTCTCGGGCCAGCGCTGTTCGCGTCGATCACGAGCGCGCTGCTGCTGAACTTCTTCTTCACTCCGCCGCTGTACACGCTGACGGTCGACGCCCAGCAGAACGTCATCACGCTGGTCGCGATGGTCGTCGTCGCGGTGGCCTTCGCACTCGTGGTCGACCGCGCATCGCGCCGGGCGGACGCCGCCGCGCAGGCCCGGATGGAGGCCGCACTACTGGCCTCCTACGCCCGGACCGTGCTCGGGCACGACCGGCCGCTGCAGCGCCTGCTGGAGAAGGTCCGGGAAAACTTCGCGCTCGAGTCCGTCGCCCTGCTGGAGAACCAGGGCGGTGAGTGGGTGCGCGTGGCCTGCACGGGGGAGCGGCCGTGCGACGACCCGGACGAGGCCGACGCCGATGTACCGGTGACCGACGACGTCCACCTGGCACTGCGCGGGCGGACGCTGCCGGCGCACGACCAGCGGGTGCTGGAGGCCGCGGCCGGCCAGGCGCTGCTGGCCCTGCGGCAGCAGCGGATGGCCGACCAGGCGCAGCAGGCCAAGCGCCGGGCCGAAACCACCGAGCTGCGCACGGCGCTGCTCTCGGCCCTCGGGCACGACCTGCGCACCCCGCTGACGTCCATCAAGGCCGTCTTCGGCGGGTTGCGCGCCCACGACGTCAGCCTGTCCGAAGAGGACACCGAGGAACTGCTCAGCGCCGGCGAAGAGTCGACCGACCGGCTTTCCGGGCTCGTCGACAACCTTCTGGACTCGTCACGGCTGGCGACCGGTGCGGTGCAGCCGGTCCTGCGGCCGGTTGGCTACGACGAAGTCGTCGCGACGGCGCTGGCCGCGGTGGACGGCGGCGCCAAGGTGGCGGTCGACGTCGACGACCGGCTGCCCGGGGTCACGGCCGATCCGGGGCTGCTGGAACGCGCCGTCGCGAACGTGATCGACAACGCGCTGCGCCACGGCGGTGGTGAGGTCGCGGTGCGTGCCAGCGCGTACGCGGGCCGGGTCGAGCTGCGGGTCGTCGACCACGGCCGCGGCCTGCCGAAGGGGAGCGCCGACTCGGCGTTCGCGCCGTTCCAGCGGCTCGGCGATCGCAACTCGACGACCGGGGTCGGCCTGGGACTGTCGGTCGCGAAGGGGTTCGTCGAGGCGATGGACGGGACCGTCCGCGCCGAGGACACCCCGGGCGGCGGGCTGACGGTCGTCGTGTCCCTGCCGGCGGTGACGTGATGACGTCTGTGCTGGTCGTCGACGACGAAACCGCGCTCGTGCGGGCGTTGCGGATCAATCTCACGGCCCGCGGCTACGCCGTCACCACCGCGGCCGACGGCGCCTCGGCGCTGGTCGCGGCCGCGACCGAGCACCCGGACCTGGTGCTGCTGGACCTGGGGCTGCCCGACATCGACGGCATCGACGTGATCCGCGAGTTGCGCACGTGGAGCGCGATGCCGATCATCGTGCTCTCGGCCCGCCACGAGTCCGCAGACAAGATCCGGGCGCTCGACATCGGTGCCGACACCTACGTGACGAAGCCGTTCGGCATGGAGGAGCTGTTCGCGTGCCTGCGTGCCGCGGAACGCCGTCTTGCGCTAGGCGCGCCGCCCGAGCCGGACCTCGTCGTGGAGACCGCCGCGTTCACGGTGGACCTCGCGGCCAAGATCGTCCGGCGGGGCGAGGCCGCGGTGCACCTGACCCGGACCGAATGGGCCATCCTCGAGCAGCTGGTCCGCAATCCCGATTCCCTGATCAGCGGGAAGCACCTGCTGACCACGATCTGGGGGCCCGACCGCGCGGATCGCGGGCACTATCTGCGTGTTTACATGGCACAGTTGCGGCGGAAGCTCGAGCCCGAGCCGTCGCGCCCGCGGTACCTGGTGACCGAGCAGGGCATCGGATACCGCTTCGTTCCCGAGGAGCCGTCATGACCGAGCCGGGTGAAGCCATCGAGCTGGCGGCCGAGCGTGGGGACCGCGCCGAGTTGCGGAGGTGGGCGGCCGCCGGGCACAGTGACGCCGTCGACTTGCTCATCGAGCTGGCCACGGAACGCGAAGATCTCGACGAACTCCGTCGGCTCGCCGACGCGGGCAGCCAGACCGCGGCCGAGGTGCTCGCCGAGCTCGAAAGCGAGTAGTAAGGAATTCTTATGTTCGCGCGCCGCGTACGCGCAGTCGAAGCTCGCGCTGACGATGCTCACGACAGCTCTGACCGAGTTCCGGCTGAAGGTGCGCGACGCGGTGAGCGTGCACCCCGGCACCATCACCACCGCCATGCTGTCCTGCTAACAGCTACCGCGGCCGTCCGGTCGCCGAGGGCGCCGAAGTGCCGGCGCGGCCGGCGAACCCGGAAACAAAGGTGCTGGGCGGCGCCTTCTACGACGGCCGGCTTCCCACCAAAGCCTGCGCAACCGCGGTCAACCCGGACGCGGTGGCCAAAGCTGTGGCGGATCAGCGAGCGGCTGACGGTGGCGGACAAGCTCGGGGCCTAGCTCCGCTCGTCGTGGCCGACCCGCGTCGGCACAGTCTCGCTCCGGCGCAGGTGGGCCTGGCACCAGTGTTCCGCCACCCGCAACACGAGAGCCAGCACAAGGAAGCCGCCAATCAGCATCAGCGTGTAGACCAGGTCGCTCATCGGGATCCTCCTGCTCGGCGAACTCGGTGACCGAACGATGGCGCAGCGCGCACCGGCGGCTTGGCGCGGTCATGATTCCTTCATGCCGGCGCGGCCGATGTTGACGGGACGTTGATCCGGGCCGGGCCGGCGTCGAAATCTCGTCAAGGGCCATGGACAGCGTTGTCCCCCTTGGACAGTGTGGAGACATGCGCACCGCCATCTCTGACGAACTCGACCGGGCCGCCGCGGACCTTCGGCGGCTGGTGCGCTCCACCGCGGTCGCGATGGAGCGGGCGACCGTGGCGGTGGAGGAGGCCGATGCCGCGCTGGCGGCCGAGCTCGTGGCCGACTCGGTTCGGCTCGACCGTGAGCGCGAGGAGCTGGCGCGGGCGGCTCCGGGGCTGCGGGCGCCGGCCGTGACGGTGCTCGCGACGATCCACGCGCTGACCGAGGTGGAGCGGATGAGCCTGCTCGCGCTCGGCGTCGCGCGAGCGGTGCAGCGGTGCTACCCGCATCCCGTGCTGCCGCACGAGCTGATTCCGGACTTCGTCGAGATGGGGCGCATCGCGGTCTGGCTGGCGGATCTGACGGCTGGCGCCGGCGAGGTCCGGTCGCTGATCAGCATCGAGGACGATCTCGACGACCTGCGCCGGATCCTGACCGACGTTCGGAACCGGTGCGACGGCACGGCGGTAACCGATGTCGTCCTGCTGAGCCGCCACTACGAGCGGTTCGCCGACCACGCGGTCCTGTTGGGCCGCCTGATGAAGTCCGCGGTCTCCCGCAGCCAGGCGACGGGGACGGCGGCCTGAGCGGGTCTGCGGGCTACCTGGGGGCAGCCCGCGGACCCGCTCGGTTCACGTCAGCTGCGCCGGAAGGACGCCCGCGCCGACGGCATCACCAGCTGGCCACGTTACCCGGGTTTGGTGGCAGAGCTGGCCACGCTGGCCTACACGTGGCGGCCGCGCACGTCGGTAAGGGCGCCAAGGCCAGCGACGCCCAGTACTGGCACGACCGGTGGCGGGCCAGCTTCGGCGAACGCATGATCACTGACCACCAATACTGAAGGTGAGGTTTGCATGGTCTCGCGATCCGGCCGGGTCGGGCACTTAGCAGGCCAGCCCGGCAGCCCGCGATCAGCTGTAGGCGACCTGGGTCGTCGAGCTGGCGCTGACCCAGGTGATAGTCCCGTGCTGGAAGTTGTTGCGGCGGCCGCCGGTGACGCTGAACTCGTCGCTGGTCGGGTAGGCCAGGTCGCTCCGCTCCCAACCCAGCGAGGTCCACTTCTGGCGGATCTACCCGTGGATGAATTGCGCGCCGGCAGCCGAAGGTCCTGCTGGCTGATGGTTCTGCGAAGCCGATTTCCTCGCTAGAGGTGGGGGATCGGGTCGCGAACTCGCGGCCAGGCAAGGCCGGTCTGGAGGCGCATCCGGTGGACCGGGTGATCGTGACGGAGACGGACCACGATTTCGTGGATTTGAAGGGTGAAGCCGAGCCGGGTTCGTCGCGCGGTCGGCCGTGCGGTGGCGGTTTTGGCTGTCGCTGCGGCGGTGGTGACCGGCGGCACGGTCCCGGCTTCTGCTGCGCCGTCGTCGTTGACGACGACGTTCCACCACCCGTTCTGCGACGTGACACAGGAGATGTTCGTCGAAGCGGTGGACCTGCGGGTGGGCGACCACCTGCAGACCGCGGACGGCAGCGAGGCGACAGTCGAGGAGGTGACGCCGTACCACTCGACGGAGGTCACCTCGACCTGACGATCGACGAGTTGCACGCGTACTACGTGTTCGCGGGCGACACGCCGGTCTTGGTCCACAACTGTGACGGTCCGGTCGTCGAGCTCAAGTACAAGTCAAGCTGGAATGCGGAGCTCAGCTGGCCGTCACCGGCGTAGCGCACCGGTTCTTCCAAACCGCCGCCGGCGGTGGCGACCTGCTGGCCGTGTGGCCGCTGGCCGACCCGCTCCTGTGTCTGTGCTGGGCACAGCACTGGATCCATGCCAACGAACAAGCCATCGCCAGCACCGGCCGCGACGAACTGGCCCGCGAACTCGCCGAAGATGCCCCGGACCACCCGCTGTGGGAGCACTTTGAGCGGGTCTCCAAGCGGAACCTGGCCCTGCGGACCCACCAAGGGATCGGGGCTGATCCGGCCAACTGGGGCATCGGCGCAACGCCCCGGGTTCTCGGTGCCGACACCGAACTGCTGTACGTCCACGACGTGACCAGCCTGCCCGGCGGCGTCTTCCAGCCCGGCACCTACAGCGTTGCTGTCCCGATCGTCATGCACTTCGCCGACCAGCAGTGGCGAGTGCTCAACGTCGGCGCGGAGATCGTCCCGAAGCCTGGCTGGCCGCCGCGGCTCTGGTAGCCGGTCAAGAAACTACCCGGCCGGACGCCGTTCCAGACCACAGTCAGCAGTCGCTCCACGGATACAGAGCACTGAAATCGTCGAAGGTGGCGTTCAGTTCCTCGTCGCGGGCTACCTCATCCACGTCGATGGACGATCTGACGACCATGCCGGCGGCGTCGAGCACCCCGGCAACCGCGTGCACGATCGCCGCGTACCGGGCTGGCGGCGCGTCGCAGGGCAGCCGCACCCGGAACTCACGCGCTTCCACATGGTCAACGGTGCCTGTACCAGGCAGGCGACACCAAGCCCCATATCGGGCGGCTGCCGAGCGGACGGTGCCCTGGTCCGGCGACCTGGCGCGTTGCGCACCGCACCGTTCCAGCCGGAATCCATGATCATCGCGTCTAGTCTGAGAAAATCGGGAAGTCATCCCTCGAAGGGGGCACGGTCCCTGTATCAGGAACCAACCCACCAGGGGTTTCGCGGCAAGCCGGTGTAGCGGCGTTCGAGGTGCTCGTAGTCGGCACTCGTAGCTGGTGATCGAGGGTTGTCGAGTAGCACTGTCTCCCGAGGCAAGCGACCCGGGTCCGGCGAAACCACCGAGTCGTCCTACAAGCGCATGATTGGTCCATGCACGACGACAACGGGTTCGAGCCCGATGAGCAAGCAGCCACCCGACAAGAGATGGTGGCCGCGTACGTCCGCCGCTCCAAGCGTAAGCAGGGCGTCGGCATCCGCAAGGCCTTCCTCCAGCAGGGCGGCCGTGGGCGCCACGCGAGACCCGGCCCCCTGGCCAAGCTCGTGCGCAACGGCGATCACACCGCAATCAACGCCTACCTGTTCGCGCGCATGCTGGGCAGCCACGACCCGTGGGACGTCCAACTCGACTCGGGCGTGTGGGTGCGGGCGCTCAACCTCGACCTGGACGGCAGGAAGCCGACCGCCGCTCGCGGCCTGGTGTCCAAGGCGTTGCGTCGGCTGGAGGACGACAAGCTGATCACCCGGTCGCGTGCAGGCCGCAAGAGCGTCGTCTACCCACTGCACGAATCCGGGAACGGCGACCCGTACACCGAGATCAGCGGCGAGCGCGACGACCCGTACCTGCAGCTACCGCTCACCTACTGGACCAACGACTGGCACCACGAGCTCCACCTCCCCGGGCTGGCGATGTTGCTGATCGCGCTGGACGAGCAGCGGGAGTTCTGGCTCCCCGCCGACGACGTGAAGAAGTGGTACGGCATATCCGTCTCCACCGCGAACCGCGGCTACGCAGAGCTGGAGGAGCACGGCTTGCTCGCCTCCAAGTACCGCAAGGTCCGGAACGAGCTGTCCGCCGACGGCGTGGACCGTCGGCTGATGCGGCGCCTGACCGGCGACTTCGACAAGCCCACGAAGAGGCCCAAGCTCGAAAAGATCGTCGCCGACAGCGCCTTCGAGGCCAGCCCGCCGAAGGTGCCGCGTCTCCGCGCTGTGTAATTCGCTGGCCTTTCCTGCCTTCCTCGCTGCCTTCCTCGGTTTCTGCGCCATCAGCTGAGTACAGAAACCGACCCCGTTTCGCGCGGGTCTGAGCACCAGGAGGACCGTTGACCGAGCACAACAACAGATCCCCGTGGCGACGACGGCGGCCGCTTCGCCGTCGAACCCACCCACGACCGGACGTGACCAGCGAACGCTCGGTCATCGCGAAGATCGTCGGTGCCGTCGTAGTGCGGATCGTCGCCGAGGAGGTCAAGGACCTGCTCGGCGATCTGTGGAACGACATCGACCGGTTCCTGTGACCACGCATGTGGCGCCTGCCCGAGCAGCTGGTGCGGGGGTGCGCGCGGACCTCAGGGACCGGCTCGCACGCCTGCACACCGGCTGTCGCAGCTGGTCATCGCGTTATGCGGGGACGCAGCGGAGCCTGCACGTGACCCGACCCGGGTGCGTCCGGTCCAGCCAGCGAGACCGGCTGCGGCACGCTACCCCTTCACCAACGGCGCTAACCGTCGTCGCCACCGTGCTCGACGATCGCCGAGACGATCGCGTCCACGTGCAGCACCGAGACCGAATGCTTGTTTCCATCGATCCGCTGCCGCGACGGCCGCGGTGCGGGAATCTCCCAGCGCCGCAACGCCTCCCCAAGGGCCTTCGCCTCCCACCCGATCCGGCTGGCGAGCTCGGCCGTGGTCACGATCCCGGTCTCGTCCTCGCCGATCACGTCGGCCAGCAACGCCAGTACTCCGGCAGCGGCCCGCCCGCCGCGTCCTCGACGATCTCGGCGTCCACCTGCTCGGCGTCGGCGGCGCTGGCCGCGACCAACTCGGTCAGCGTCGCCGCCTCGACCGGCGCCGGCGGGCGCTGTTTGGCTGCGTCCCCGGTCAGCAGGCCGAGCACGTCCCGCCGCTCGCGTCCGGCTTCGGCGGCGGCGCGGGTCGGGCCGAGGTCCAGCTTCGCCGCCCGGATGATCACGCCTTCCGAGGCGCCGACGCCGGAGAGCTCGTCGGCGAGTAGCCAGGCCGCGCCGCGGTGGCGTTCGGGGAACTTGGTTGCGTCGACCCCGGCGGCGGTCTTGCCAGTGCCATGTCGTTGGACTGCTGAGTCGGCAACCGCGCGCAGCGCGGCTGGAGATGTTGTCCCGCAACCTGGTCGGGATCGAACCCCGGTCCGGCTTCTGCGTCGCCAGGGCCTGGTGGACGTGCCCGCGCGATCCTCGACTCTCGGTGCCCATCGGCGAGCTGGAGGACTGACGGCTGTGCGGCGGGCGGTTGGCTCGGGTCGGTCGCCGCGGTCCTGGCACAGCCAGTAGTGGCGCTCGACGGCTCCGCGGACCGTCGCTGGCGACCTGGCTCGCCGGCCGCCGGTTCCGCAGGCCGCACTGTGTCGCGATCGAGGTGTACGACCGCGCCGACGACCTGTTCATCCCGGGCGAAGGCCCCTCGATGCTGCCGGACTGCGCGCGGCCGGTCACGTCGACGTCGAAGTGGTTCGGACGTCGCCGATCGGGTGGTTCGCGTAGGCTGACCCCCGGCGCGCCGGGAAGTCTGGTCGGCATCCGATTCGGGATGGGAAGGACCGGCTGATGCGCGGGGTCGAAACCGTACTGTTCCTCGTGATCGTGGCGACCGTCGTGGCCACCTTCGCCCGGCGCCTGCGCGTGCCGGCGCCGTCGCTGCTGGTCGTCGTCGGTGTCGTAGTGGGATTGCTGCCGGGTGTTCCCAGCGTGCAGGTGACCCCGGAGGTGATCAGCCTCGTCGTGCTGCCGCCGTTGCTGTTCGCCGCGGGGGAGGAGCTGCCGTGGCGGGACCTGCGCGCCGTCGGGCGGCCGGTCGCGGTGCTGTCGGTGGGGCTGGTGCTGCTGTCGGCGGCGGCCGTGGTCGGCATCGCGGTCGCGGTGACGCCGCTGCCGGTCGGGATGGCGTTCGTCCTGGGCGCCGTGCTGGCCAGCACGGACCCGGTCGCGGTGACGGCCTTGGCGCGGCGGCTCGCGTTGCCGCCGCGGGTGCAAGCCCTGATCCAGGCCGAGAGCTTGTTCAACGACGCAACGAGCCTCCTGCTGTTCCGGGTGGCGTTGTTCCTGGCCGTCGCGGGCGGAGCCGCGTCCTGGGGCCGGACGCTCGGGGAGTTCGCGGTCCTCGCGGGCGGGGGCGTGGCGGTCGGTGTCCTGACGGCCGCCGGGGCGTTCGTGATCCGGCGTCGCACCGAAGACCCGGTCCTGGAGACAGTGATCTCCCTTGTCACGCCGTACGCGGGCTACGTCGTCGCCGAGTCGGTCGGCGGGTCGGGCGTGACCGCGGTCGTGGTGGCGAGCGTGATCCTCGGAACCCAGGCGGCGCGGCTGACGACGGCGCGGATCCGGCTGCAGGTCGGCGCGGTGTATCAGACCGTGGTGTTCCTGCTGGAGAGCGTCGTCTTCGGCCTGATCGGGCTACAGCTGCCCGCCTTGGTTCGCCGGGTGGCCGGCGGCGGTGCCTGGTGGCTGCTGCAGGCGCTGGCCATCGCCGCGACCCTGGTGGCGGCGCGGCTGCTGCTGGTGTTCGTCCTGTCCGCGCTGCGGCAACGCCGCCAGGACGGCCGGATCACCTGGCAGGTACCCGCCGTGGTGTCGTGGGCGGGTGCGCGCGGGGTCGTGCCGCTGGCGGCCGCGCTGTCCCTGCCGGTGGCCACAATGGACGGTTCCCCGCTGCCCGCCCGTGACCTGGTGCTGGTGCTGACCACGGCGGTCATCGTGCTGACGTTGGTCGTCCAGGGCTTCACATTGGCACCTCTGGTGCGGCGGACGGGGATCGCGCTCGACCCGGCCGACCTGCGTACGGAGTACGCGACCGCGCGTCGGAAGCTCGCGTCGGCCGGGCTGAGCCACGTGGAGCACCTGGCCGAGACCGAATCGGTGCCCCCGTTCGTGGTCGACCAGCTGCGAGCCAGCTGGCAGGCCCGGCTGGACCGCATCCAAGGCGACGAAGAACGGGGCGACCCACTCCGCGGGATCGACTACCGAGCCCTGCGGCGGGACCTGATCGACATCGAGGCCGCCGAGCTGACGCGGCTGTTCGACGCCGGAGAGATCACCGATGGCACCCGGCGCCGGATCCAGCGGCTGCTGGATCTCGAGCACGCCGGGCTCGAAGACTGACCGTCGTCACCGCGGCGGCAGCCGGCGCGCCTTCGGATCCTCGTCGTGGGTTTCGAACCAGTTGCCGGTGACCCGCAGCAGGAGGGCCACCAGCGCGAATCCACCGATCAGGGTCAGCGCCCACGCCAAATCGCTCATGGGATCAGGATGCGCCCGGGAGCCGTGGCCGGCGAACCTCCTCGACGAAATCTTGACCTGATCTGCGCCGGGGGTTGACGACGTTTTGACCACGGCGGGCCGCGGGCGGACCCTGTCCGGGGAAGGTGATGGCCATGGCTGGTGCACAGGACGACAAGCGGCCGATCGAGCCGGAGGGGCACGTGGCGGGGATCCCGTACGACTGGCGGGCGCCCACCAGCGCGCGGATGGCCGCGCGAGCCTGGAATCGCGATGATCTGCGGTTCTGGACGCCGAAGACGTTCGGCTGGGGATACGGCATGAACTTCTACTGGCTGGTTCATCCATTGCGGTACATGCGGGCCCGGCGCCGCTAATTTTTCGTAAATACGCGCAGGGCTCGCTCGCGTTGGCGTCGTGAGGCGGGCGTGCGGCCGAAGTGGACCGGTAGGGTCCGCGTCGATGCGCCAGGCTTCCGGCCGCCTGGCCGGAGGAGGAGCGCGCGTGAGCCAGGAGACGACCACGGCGGAGTCCCCGGCGGTGTCGCCCGGCGGTTCCTCGCACGTGCGCGACTCGGTGCGGCTGGGGCTGGTGATCGGTGCGCTCGGCGTCGTGTTCGGGGACATCGGCACCAGCCCGATCTACACGCTGCAGACCGTGTTCAACCCGGCCGACCCGCACCCGGTGCCGGTCAGCACCGACAACGTGTTCGGCGTGGTGTCGCTGATCTTCTGGTCGGTGATGATCATCGTGACCGTCACCTACGTGCTGCTGGCCATGCGCGCCGACAACGACGGCGAGGGCGGCATCATGGCGCTGATCACGTTGCTGCGCCGCTGGGGCGCGCAGCGCGGCAAACGCGCCGCGGTCGTGCTGGCCGGGCTGGGCATCTTCGGCGCCGCCCTGTTCTTCGGCGACAGCATGATCACCCCGGCGATCTCCGTGCTGTCCGCGGTCGAGGGCCTCAAGGTCGTCTCGGACGACCTCGACGCCTGGATCGTGCCGATCACCGCCGTCATCATCATCGGGCTGTTCCTGGTGCAGCGGCGCGGCACCGCCGCGGTCGGCCGGGTCTTCGGGCCCGTCATGATCGCCTGGTTCGTCGTGATCGGCGCGTGCGGTGTGGCCGGGATCGCCGGGAACCCGGCGATCCTGAAGGCGCTTTCGCCGACGTACGCGATCGGGTTCATGGCCGGGCACTTCGGCATCGCGTTCTTCGCGCTGGCGGCGGTCGTGCTGTCGGTCACCGGCGCCGAAGCGCTCTACGCGGACATGGGCCACTTCGGCCGGAAGGCGATCACTCGCGGCTGGCTGTTCCTCGTCCTTCCCGCCTGCGTGCTCAGTTACCTCGGGCAAGGTGCGCTGATCCTCGAGGACCAGGCGAATGTCAGCAGCCCGTTCTTCCTGCTCGTCCCGTCGTGGGGCCGGCTGCCGATGGTGGTGCTGGCCACGGCCGCCACGGTGATCGCGTCCCAGGCGGTGATCACCGGGGCGTACTCGGTCGCCGCCCAGGCCGCCCAGCTGGGCTACCTCCCACGACTGCGGATCGCGCACACCTCGGAGACCGAGCGGGGCCAGATCTACGTTCCGTGGATCAACTGGCTGTTGCTGGTTTCGGTGCTGACGCTGGTCTTCGCGTTCCGCAGTTCGGCGGCGCTGGCGTTCGCGTTCGGCATGGCGGTGACCGGCACGATCACCATCACCACGCTGCTGTTCTTCTACATCGCCCGGTCGAAGTGGGGGACACCTCGCTGGCTGATCGGCGTCGGTGCGGCCGTGCTGCTTACGGTCGACTTGCTGTTCCTCGCGGCCAATCTGACCAAGCTGGTGCACGGCGCGTGGCTGCCGCTGCTGATCGGCCTGACAGCGTTCACGATCATGACGACGTGGCAGCGCGGCCGCCGGATCGTCACGGCCGAACGCGAGCGCCGTGAAGGCTCCTTGCCTGAGTTCGTCGAGGAGTTGAGGGACCGGGAGACGCCCACGCGGCAGGTCCCCGGCACGGCCGTCTTCCTCAACCGGGGCCGTATGACGGCCCCGCTGGCGTTGCGGGCCAACGCCGAACACAACCACGTCCGGCACGAGCAGGTCGTCATCCTGTCGCTGGAGACCGAGCCGGTGCCACGGGTGCCGGCCGAGGAGCGGGTGACCGTCGAGGACCTGGGCTACACCGACGACGGGATCGTGTTGGTCACCGCCCGGTACGGCTACATGGAGACCCCGGACGTGCCGAGCGCACTGGCGCAGCTGGACCCGTCGGCGACCGAAGGCCGCCTGCGGCTGGACGAGGCGTCGTACTTCCTGTCCAAGATCGAGCTGCAGCGCGGCTCGGAGCCGACGATGGCGGGCTGGCGCAAGCGGCTGTTCATCGCGACGTCGTACATCACCGCGGACGCTGCGGAGTACTTCAACCTGCCGCGGGACCGCACGGTGATCATGGGCTCCCATATCGAGGTCTAGCGTCGCCGGTCGGTAATGCAAAGAGATGTCAATGAATCGGCAATGGAATTGCCGGATTCGTTTTGTGCTTTTCTTACGCCGATGCGATCATGTTCCGCCGATCGGCTGATCCTTTTCTGTTCCGGAGTGCGTAGCTTCGCTGAGCGGCCCGGGTTGCGGGCACGCGCGAGCTGGACGGCTGCGGCCGTACTTGGGGTGGGAAGGCTTGTGCTGTGCGCAATTCACGAGGCTCATTAGTGCCCGGAAGAACGTTCGTCGTCCTCTGGCTCGTCGCGGGGCTGATCGCGGCGATGGTGACGGCACTGCCGGCCGGCGGGCAAGCCGACGCCGCTCAGGTGAAGACGGCGACCACCGCCAGCACCGGTGATTTCGGGCCGGACGCCGTGAAATCCGCCGATCTCGCCGTGGACGGATGGGGAGACCAGGCGGGATATCACGTGCGGGTCGCCCGCGAGAACTCCGGCTTCGGGTGGCAGGAGCCGGCATCTTCAGCGCCGCGCAACAGCCGAGGTGCAGACGAGGGCTTCGCCCGCATTGAACGAGTCGAACATCTCGCCGAAGACCTCGCGCGCGAGGTCTTCACTCCCCGGTCCATCGACTGGGGCCCGGTGCCGGTGGTGTGGTGTCACGGCGTTCCCGGTCCGCTCGTGTTGCGCGGCGGTGACGTGCACGTACTGGACCACGCCAACCCCGATCGTGTTCGCCACGATGAAGCGCACCCGTCGTGGCCCCCCGCCGAGCGAGTCCTCCTCCGGGGCGCCGTGGCCGCAGGCCACAAGCCTCACCGGTGGCGCCGTGAACCCACCCCACGGACCGGGCACATCACCTGGGCAAACGCCGACGAGCCGCGCCGCGCGTCCTACCGAGCGACCGGGTTCACCAAGCTCGCTGCGGCACTGCTCGTGCGCGATTACCTGCGGATCCATCGCGATCGCTAGCCTGAGTGCGATCAGGACGTCAACGAGGGCTTCGCCCGAGTCGAGCACCTGCGCCTACTCGACCCCGAGCCGGCGCAGCAGCTGTTCGCCACCCCTGCCTGGTGCAGCACCGTCGTCGTGGTCAGCCTGTACGGGCTGCCCGGCGTGCTGGTGCTGCGTGGCGAGGACGCGGTCGACGTCCAGGCGCTGCCCAATCCGGAGCGAGTCGTCTGGGAGCCCCGCAACCGGTGGTCGGGCCAACCGTCGATGGTGTTCACCGGCAGCCACACGCCCACTGACGCCGAGCGGCAGGCCGCCGAGGCGATCGACGCGGCCTGCCGACCGCAGGTCGATGAGGCCGGCTGGTACCCCAGCCGGTTTAGCGACCCCTTTCAGAGGCGGCTGGCGTTGGAGTCCCCGTACGGGTTGCGCACTGTGCCGTTGTCAGCTCTGCCCTGGCCACACAACCAGTCCCACTGCCGGATGGGCCGCATCGCCGATACCTACGAGGCGATCGTGGCCGACGAGCAAGCCGCCAACGCCGCGGCGTTCCTCTCGGCGGAAGGCCGCGCGGCAATGACCTCCTGCCCGTACCACCAGCCCGATTGGCCGCGCCTGGTCCGCATCCTCATCGAAATCCCGGACACCGCCGACGGACAGGACCCTCAGCCGCAACGGCATCCGGACTACGTCCTGCTCTCTGCCGAAGACAAGCAGTGGCTGCACACCTTGCTGGTCGAGTCGATCGAGTGGGATGACCGCGACCAGATGCTGACCAACGGCCAGCACCGCCTTTGCGCCCTGCGCGCCGCAGGAGTGCAGCACTGCCCGGTCAACGGGCGCTACCTGCCTGACACCGACCACAGTCCGCGATCCCGGCCGCCGACCACGCCCGAGCCGCGATCCGCGTAAGTTGGCAGGAACACGCCGCTGGACGGCGGTGGCCTCGATGGGTCGGCACCATGGTTGACAAGCTGCCGTCCGCGATCCAGATGCGCCTGCTCGCGCGGGGCCGGCGTGTCCGTCGATCACCCTTCTTGTGAGCGGCACGCAGTACTCAGTTTTGACCAAATTGACCGTTCTCTGGTTGGGTTCGCTCGTTCGTGTCACGGTGTTGGTGACTACCATCCCTGGCTGTGACCACCACACCTTCCGCTGATCGTTCGTGTACGGCGCTGGATCTGGTCGTTGAGGCGATCGCCCGGCTGCGGTCGACAGATCCGAGCGACATGGCGGCGTCGTTGCTGGCGTCGTGGCATGGTTTCGGTACTGCGGAGGCGACCGGAGGGTTCCTCGCTCAGGACAACGTGGATGATGCCGTGCTGGCCCGGAACGCCCGGTCAGTGATGGCGGCCGTGGCCGTGCGGCTGCGTGAGGCTCCGTCCCTGCGCTACACCGACGAGGTCATCGAGACCGTGGACGGTCTGGTCCCTGACAACGTCCAATTCCCGTCGACGACCAGGCGATCGTCTACCACGACTCGGACCAGCCGGTGGGCCTAACGCATCAGCATACGAACCGCTCGGTGCTGGTCGAAGGGCCTGAGATCACGATCCGCCCGGTGGGCACCCTTCGCTTGGCGGCGGGGTGGTTCCCGATGAGCGGCGAGGAGTGGGCAGCGCGCGGCACCACAGCACCCCCTGACGCGGGCCAGTCGGGTTGATCCGCCGAGGGGTATGCTCCCTCCCTGCCGCGTGGTGATGTCCGCGACGCCGACAGGAATCTACTTTCGTGACAGATTCCGTGACACCACCGGTTCCGCATCGCCGCCATGGTCGCGGATCTCGCGGGCGACCGTCTCGGCCGGGCCTGCGTCCGTGCCGTCGCCCGTGACCGAGCCGCGTGCGCCGCGGGATGCCAGCAACAGCGCGTGGTGTTTGCCGAGCCCGCCGCCGGCGCCGGCGACGATCGCGACCTTGCCTTCGAATCGAAGGTCTGTCATGGCAACCCCCGTGGTTGTTGGCTCACCACGCAACGGGCAGTTCGTGCACGCCGTAGACGCTCATGTCGTTGCGGAACTTGATCTGCTCGAGCGGTACCGCGAGTCGCAGGCCCGGCAGCCGGCGCAGCAGTACGGGGAAGGCGATCTCGAGTTCCGCTCGGGCGAGGTTCTGGCCGAGGCACTGGTGGACGCCGTAGCCGAAGGCCAGGTGTCCGCGGGGGTTGCGGTCGACGTCGAGGGTGTCGGGGTCGTCGAGGAAGGCCGGGTCCCGGTCGGCGGCGGGCAGGTTTATGATCAGGCCCTCGCCCGCCTTGATGAGCTGGCCACCGATCTCGATGTCCGCTGTGGCCACCCGAACGACCAGGCTGTGCACGATCGTCAGGTAACGCAGCAGTTCCTCGACCGCGTTCGCGATCACCTTCTGCTCGTCGGTGTCCCGGACGCGGGCCAGTGTGTCCGGGTTCTCCAGCAGAGCCAGGGTGCCCAGCGCGATCATGTTTGCGGTGGTCTCGTGGCCGGCGGTGAGCAGGATGAAGCCGTTCATCGCGATGGTCTCGCGGGTCAGATCCCCGGTCGGGAGGTATTCCTGGACGAGGCGGCTGATCAGGGCGTCGTCCGGGTCGCGTTCCTTCTTGGCGACGAGGTCGATCAGGTAGCCGAAGATCTGGCCGTTGGCTTGCTGTTTTTCCTCCTCGGTGGCCGTTCGGCTCATCAGGGTGCCGGTGATCTCCTGGAAGAACTGGTGGTCGGTGTAGGGCACCCCGAGCAGGTCGGAGATCACCAGGGACGGGATGGGCAACGCGTAGGCCTGCACCAGGTCGGCCGGGCCGCCGCTCTCGATCATCGTGTCGATGAGCTCGTTGGCCAGCTGCTCGATCCGCGGGCGCAGGGCCTGGACCCGCTTCACCGTGAAGTCCTTGGTCAGCATCCGCCGCAGCCGGGCATGCTCGGGGTCGTCCATGCGCGGGAAGACCTGCGGCGCATCGAGGCCTCCGTCGGCCTGCTGCGCGGCGACTACCGCGCTGATCCGCGGATCGGTCATCGCGATCTTGATGTCCGCGTACCGGCTCACGGCCCAGACCGGGTCGCCGTCCCAGTTGACCCGCCGCAGACCGCCCGTCTCGCGCCATCGCGTGTACTCGGGGGCCGGGTCGAACGGGCATCGCGCGTCGCGGTCGCCGGGGAAGACCGGAAGACCGGTGGTGTCGTCGGTGTTGGTCGCGGTGCTCAAAGGATCTCCTGGGGACATGCGCGGTGTCGGACAGGGCGGCGGTCCATGGGGTGTTGGCTGCGGTTCACGACTCGGCCACGGCGATGGCCGAGGCCGGGCACACCATGGCCGACTCACGGACGGTGTCGTGCAGTTGCGGTGCGGGTGCGTCGTCCAGCAGCATCACGACACCGTCGTCCTCGCGCTGGTCGAAGACCTCGGGCGCGAGCAACACGCACTGCCCCGCGCCAATGCACTTGGCGTTTTCTACGCTCACCTTCATCGGATCCCACTCCACAACGTGATCGTCAGTCGACTGTCGGCTCCTTCTGTGGCGAACGTAGCAGAATTTTTCGAAACTGGAAAACTTGCAAGGATTGAAACCTTCTGCGATCATGGGAGCTGTGACGCCACAGCAGGGCTTGCGGGAGCGTAAGAAGCAGGCCACCCGGGCCGCGCTTAGCCACGCCGCCTGGACGATGATGCTGGACAAGGGGCTGGATGCGGTGAGCCCCGAGAGCGTGGCCGAAGCGGTCGGTGTGTCCGGTCGCACCTTCCGCAACTACTTCCTCTCACGGGAGGAGGCGATCGTCGAGGCGGTCGTGCGCCATGTGGAGGCGATCGCCGACGCGCTGCGCACCCGCCCGGCCGGCGAGCCCGTGTGGGACAGCCTCGCCAACGTGCTGCCCGACGCGGTCTCCGCGATGGTCAGCCGTCGCGAGGATGTCGTCGCTCTGCTGCGGGTGGCCCGGGAGGAACCGACCATGTTGGCGGCGCATCTGACCTCGTTCGACCGCGTCAAACGGCTCCTGGAGCAGGCGATCGCCGAGCGCACCGGCACCGAGGACCTGGCTTCCCGTCTGCTGGCCGCCGCGGCCGGGGTGGCGGTGCAGACCTCGATCGAGGCGTGGAGCGCCGGAGACGGCTCCACCGGCCTGCCCGCCATCGTCCGGGAGACCATCACCCAGTTGCGCACCGGTATCCCGTCAGGTGACGCGCATCAGTAGCTACTCGATCACCGCTGCCGTGGCCGCGGCCAGCCAGTGGGTGTACTCGATGAACTCGGCCATCACGGCTCGGGTGACCTCGACGTTGTCCAGGACGCCGACCCGTGCGGACAGCCGGCCGAAGTGCTCACGGTCGGCGTGCGGTACGCCGAGCAGTTCGCTGATCACCTGGGCAGGCAACGGGAACGCCAGCACGTCGTGCGGTCCACCGGCTGCCCGGGTGCGCGGTCGTTGATGGCGCTTCGTGATTAGGGTTCTGGCGCGGGTTTCGTGGGTCCGGTGACTCGGAGTGAGCGTCGTTGAATCAGGCCAGGATGACTCTTTTGCGGAGGAGGTCGAGCTTCGCGCGGCCGTACATCTGGCGCTTGATGGCCTTGATCCGGTTGACGTTTCCCTCGACCTTGCCGGAGCTGTAAGGCAGGGTGAGCCCGGCGGTGACGGCATCACGGTCGCGGCGGATCCCGATGGCGAATGAGGGGTCTGCCCAGGGTCTGGTTGACACCTCACCTGTGAGGCTTCGGCCTCGCCTGGAAGGATGTCACCGTGCCCAAGCCCTACCCCCGAGAGTTCCGCGACGACGTGATCGCCGTGGCCCGTCGCGGC
>JAEBEK010000039.1:0-58442 GCA_049998055.1 Amycolatopsis sp. cmx-4-37
CCGCGGTTCCGACCGCGTGAACCGGCCCGCGATCCGCTCATGCACCCGATCCAGCTGATCCAACGTCACATCGACCACCACTCGGATGATCTACCACACACCACCCAAGTGCCGTTGCAGTACTAAGCGGTACAGGAGGCAGGAGGACGGCAGTGACGGGTTCGCCGAAGCGGCCGGGAGTCTGCGCGGCCGGCGAACCACAGGCACGCCGACTCGCCGTTCGACTAATCGGCGTAGCACGCTGCGTTACGAGAGGCTTGGATGTTGCAACGGTCAGGCAACGTTACCCCGTCGTTCAGCTGCCAGTCGTGGAGGTGATATCGGCAGGATCGATGCAGTGCCGCCGCGGCGTCGTGGCCTACGCGTGACTGGGTCACTGGTTGTGCACAGGTGCTGGTGCGCTCTAACCTGTCGTTGGTTCAGCATGCAGCCGTCGTTGCGTCAGTGCAGTACGTCGCGCGGAGGGTGGGTGCTGAGCATGGGGGCAGGGTTCGAAGCGCACCCGGCCGGTGGCAGGTTGCAGGTCTCGCGGTCCCACGGCGACCCAGTCGTGATGTCCTTTTCCGGAGAGCTGGACATCGGCACGATATTGATTGGCGCGCGGGCGATGGCCGACGTCTTGGGACAGGTCCCGCCTCCACAGGTTGTCATCATCGACTTGTCCGATTTGCGGTTCTTCGCGGTCGCGGGTGTTCGCATGCTGCATGCTGTGGTCGACCACGCGGTTGGCCAGAACATTTCGGTTCGTCTTGTGCTCGGTACAAATCCGTTGGTGGCGCGAGTGTTTGCTGTCACGGGTATGGGTGCGGTGCTTGACGTTTACCTCGATCGGGTGACGGCACTGCGCGCCGGCGACGACAGTGAGTTCCTACGGTTGGCCCACCAGCTGTGGAACGACTGATCACGGGCGGCCAGGTAGCTGATCGCTCGACGGCGACGTGTTAAGTCACAGGCCGAGGAGCGGTACAGAGGGTGGATGCGATGCTGGATCTGCTGATCCGGTGTCGGTGTGCTGGTGATGTGCGTACCGCTCGTCGAACTCGAAGATCAAGATCGCCACCGATCAGCGCGGTGGATTCGGCTCTCGGGATGGCGAGCGGGCCGGCTGCTCGAGCAGCCCGTGACCGCGCGTAGCTGAGTCCCTTCCGGGTACGCGAGCCACTTAGTCGATCGATGTACCGGGAGATGCGATGACTGTGGCGTTGGTGCTATTCACCCGCGATCTGCGCGTCCATGACAACCCAGTGGTGCATGCGGCCGCAAGTTCGGCCACTCAAGTTGTGCCGACTTTCGTCCTGGACGACGATATCGAACACACCGGCTACCTGAGCCTGAACCGTTCCGCTTTCCCCGCCGAGTGCCTGCGCGTTTGGATGCTGCGTTAAGCCAGCGCGGGAGCCGGTTGATCGTTCGCCGTGGCGAGGTGGTCGAGGAGGTAGCCAAGCTGGTCACGCAGCACCGAGTGGCAGTGGTGCATGTGGCTCGCGGTGCCAGCGGCTATGCCCAGCGCCGCCAGCGGGCTCTGACCGAGCGGCTTTCCGAGCTCGGTTGCGCACTGCAAGTGCACGACGCGACTCTCACCGTTGGCGGCCTGAATGCGTTGCGGCCCGAGCGCGCCGACCATCTCGCCGTCCGGCCCCGCCGACGAGGCAACTGGCTCGCCGATCCCGGCCGGCGCGCGAATTCGTCCTAGCTCGATTGCCACGGAGCTGCCGGCCGGCGGCGAGAGCACCGGACGGGCGCTCGCCGAGCGCTGGCTGCTCATGATCGACGATTACGCCGGCGGCCACAACGATCTCGCTGGTGATGCGACCTCGCACTTGTCGGCGCACTTACACTTCGGCTCCATTTCGGCGACGGATCTCGTCATCAAGATCGGCTCCGAGCCCGCGGGTGAGGCGTTCATTCGAGAGGTTGCGTGGCGCGACTTCACTCACCAACTTCTCGCCGCGCGTCCGGACGCTGCCTATCGTGACTACCGCCACCGAGGGCTGCCTTGGCGCAGCGCGTCCGAAGACCTGCTGCGCTGGCAGACCGGACGCACCGGCTATCCGATCGTCGATGCCGGCATGCGTCAGCTGCTGCGCGAAGGATGGATGCACAACCGCGCCCGCCTCATCGTCGCCAGCTTCTTGACCAAGACATTGCTGATCGACTGGTGTTATGGCGCCCGGTATTTCTGGACCACCTCGTCGACGCCGACATCGCCAACAACCAGGTCAAGTGGCAGTGGATCTCGGGCACCGGCACCCGCCCCTATCAGGTGCTTAACCCGCTGCGCCAAGCCGCGGAGCACGACCCGATGGCGACTACGTGCGGTGGTACGTGCCCGAGCTCGCCCACCTTACCGGGCCCGCTATCCACCAACCGCGCACGCTGTCACCGCAGCAACGGGTCGGCCTGGGATATTCGGACGTATGGTCGAGCTCGGCGTCGGCCGGGCGCGGTTCCTCGCCGCCTTTAGGGCTGCCGCTGCTCTCACTGCACCACGACAGCGATCACTACTTCTGTGTCCGCGACAGTTCCGAGCCGTGAGTACAGGGGCGGTGGTAATGCGGCGGCCCAATTGGCTGTCTGCTCAACCGACCAGGCCACCTTCGACGGCCTTACCCGGTCCTGCCTCGGGTACACGCCCGTATTGCAAGAGCCAAGCGGCGACCTGGTGGAGTTACGTGAGATAGTCCGGTGCCGCAGCTCCGCCGGCACGGCGGCGACGAGCTGCCCGTCCAGGGCGGTGTGATCTGTGCGTCTGCCCGCCACGACCACCACCTCCGCGACATCGTGCAGCTGACGTTCGTGTTCTGCGAGACCTCGACCATCGCGGCGAAGACGACCTCGGCTGCGCAGGCTCGTCTGGTTCAGGTGGCGATGGCGAACAGTCCGGCGAGCCCGAGCACGTACAGCGTCAGCACGACCAGGGAATCTAGACCCATGCGGCCGATGCGTCGGCGGGGCCGAAACAACAGGCCGGCGGCGTAGACGAGGGTGAGCAGCATGGCCAGGGCAGTGAGATAGATGTCGGAGTTCTGCGCCCGCGGCAGCACCGCTTTGCCGGACAGGAGCGTGGCGGCCAGGAAGAGTACGGGCAGGAAGGCGTTGCCGCCGAAGATGTCGCTGATGGCGAGCTGGTAGTCGCCGTGCTTGACCGAGGCCAGGCCGGTGGAGACCTCCGGCAGCGACGTCGCGGCGGCCAGCACGGTGGCGCCGAACAGCACCCCGGACAAGCCGATGTGGCCGGCGATGGCGTCACCGCTGCGTTCGAGGAACACCCCGGCGACCAGGGTGACCAGGGCCGCGGCGGTGAAAATCAACACCGACTTGGTGGTGCTGGTGCCTTTCGCGCTGGCCTGCCGCTCGGTGTGGTCGCGTTTGTGCCCGCGTGGGCGGTTCTGCCCGTCGGGTGCTTGCCCGGACTGGTGCCACGGCAGTGACCGTCCGGCGCGACGCAGAAGGAACAGTCCGGCGACCCACAGCACGGTGATCAGCACCGGCCCCGGCGTCAACCGCAAGGCGATGAGGTCCGTGGGCAGCTGGGTGCCGGCGACAACGACGGCCAGTACCGCGACGACCAGCAGAGCTTCGAGCACCAACACCAGTGAGGCCGCCCGGTAGGTCAGCGGGCGGTCACCGCGCACACCGGCGATGTCGAGCACGACCAGGACTACGGTTTGGATGGCGATGCCGCCCAGGATGTTGCCGACCGCGACGCTGACGTTGCCCGACAGCGACGCCGAGGCCACGATCGCGATCTCCGGCAGGTTCGTGGCCACCGCGAGCAGGATCAACCCACCCAGGGCCGACCCGAGATGCAGCCGAGTTGAAAGCACGTCAGTCTGGTTCGACAAGAACGTTCCCGCCACCCAGATGGCCGCACCCGCCCCGGCAAAGATCAGTAACAGCGACGGCAGCGACAAACCCGACACACCGGCCTCCAACGCACTCGGCCCGCTCATCCGTGCCGGGTCTCCGCTCCTGGTTACCCGGGTCGCGGGCTTCCTTACCTGCGACGACCGAAATACTTCACGTGATCTTGGCGCGATCACACGCCGGCGCTGGCGCGTACGAGGTTACTTCGGTGGTCGAGAAGCGGTAAGCAGACCCTGATCTCCTTGCCTCACCGGCGGTCCTCCGGCAACGCGTTCTGGACGGTCGTCAACAACGCTGATGTGCAACGACCCTCTGTTGACACGATCGGGTGAACCGCCGACCGGGTAAGTACGCAATCGTGCCCGGATTACCCGGCGACCGGGACATCGGCGCCCGATGTAAGCGTGCCGTCGTCGTGCGCGTTCTGGCTCAGACCGGCAGCCGCCACCCGAACCCATACGCTCGCCTCCACGCATGCAACCGGCATCGCTGAAAGGCGCGGCACCTTGTGTCTCCTTGCATTGACGAGGGGTTGACCGCGTGCTCGACACAGCCACTAGCACCCACCAACACCTGGCTGTTCTTGCTGTCGCAGTTGCGCTAGTTGCTTTCCTGTTCTGCCGAAACGAACGGCATTCCAAACCTGTGCTCGCGACGACGTGCCGCCCGCTGACGGATCCGGCTGCGCCTAGACCGCCGACCGCGCCGGCACTGCTTCGGCCGCCGCCGGTTGGCAGAGTGTTTCCTGCATCGCGAACCGACAACTGTGTCGAATAGTTGTGGACTTCTACATTTCGCCTGGATAGACATCAAGAGGAACCAGAGCCCAGACGACTTTGCCCCTGGAGTCGGTGCGGACGCCCCAGTCCAGCGACAGCTGACCGACCAAACGTAGCCCATACCCTGACGCGACGATTCGGACAACGCCCGCGACCGGGTCGCGGTCGCTGACCTCGATCAGCACGTTCGACGATGTACGGCCGACGCTCAGCAGCCTCGGTGTGGTTGCATGACGGTAGGCGTTGCCGACCAACTCGTCGATCACCAGCAGCACCGCGCCGAGCCGGTCCTCCGGGTCGGCGCTTGCCATCAGTCCCTCGGCGATCTTGGCTCGCACATCTCGTAGGTCGGATCGGCCGGCGAGATCGACCGTCGCGTCCGCGGCCTCGTGCGGCCCCCGAGTGAATCTTACTTCGTGATCGGAATTCACGTCGTTGTTTCCCTCCAGTCCACCTAATCCGGATTCGACACCGAGCGGCGTGTGGATGGGCGTCCGATCAGGGGACGAGCCAAGAAGCGGTTCGGCGACCCAATCACCCCGTCGGCGGTTCCGAACCTGCAGTAACGGCGAGATTGCCGCTGAGCCACATCAGCCGTCTACCCGGCGCCGAAGCATGTCAAGCGGGACGAGGTCACCGCGATCCTCGTATGCGCCGGCAGTCAGATCGTTTAGCCGGATGCGCCTGGGCGAGGTTTGCGGAGAAGTCGATCGTGGTCGCGTGGTGGGGCGACGCGCGCCGGCTACCGGGCACGTTGTGAAGAGCCAGACATTTCCGCGGCAAGCCACGTTTCATCGACCGGTTCGCCGAGTATAGGCGAGCCGTGCACGAGATGGCGTAGCGGCGGCGCGCGGCGCACAGGCTGTGATCCCAGGGCGGGTGGACACGGCGACAGCTCAGGCGAAGACGGCGCGGAGCCCGTTTCCCGCGTCGGGTCGTCCGAGGTCTGTTGCCTCCCTGTCTGCTCGGTTGTAGGGAGGAATTAGCTCGAATGGGCAGCGGCATACAACCCGCGACTTTGTGTTCGCGGCCGGAAGCGGTGAGCTGTGGAGGTGCCCGGTTCATGTTGCCGGACGTGCCGGTGACAACGATCATTATTTAGCACGGGCGAGCTCCACCGCCTGCGCTGCGACCAGCGCGGCCAGCTCGTCCTACGACGGACGAACACCTTCCCCCACAACAAGATCATCCCACACGGCCACTTACAGCCTGAAAATGACCTGAACAGTTGCCGGGCTACAATTTTGACGCCATCACGATCGGGACAAATCAGGGCGAGGCGGACGGGCTCTGCGCGGATCCACCTGATCTCCGCGCGCTACTACCGTGTGCTGCGCCCCCGCCGTCACAGCTGGCTTACAAACGATGGCACGCCGTCCCGGCGGGTGGCGGAGAGGTTCGTCGGCGGCGACCCGCCGCCACCATCGGCGCCCGTCTGACCACATGCTGAAGGTTCCGCCGCGGCCGACGGGAGCTCTTCTGCCGCAACGCCCGCCGACCGGCAGCGGCGCTGCTTCTCAACCCGGAGATCGGCGAAGTTTATGATCACAAAGCGGGGGCACTCGACCGCCGAACGCCACCCCAGACCCCGGTAGGCCGACCTTCAGCACCTTCTGGATCGTGGGAGATGTCGTGGACACCGTCGAGCATGCGAGAGCCCCGCGGGACGAGCCGGACTTCGCGCGTCGCGCCGCGTACGCCTGGATTCGTGCCGCTGACGCTGGCGTCATCGACGCCGGCGAACTCAGCTGGCTGCTGGAGCACCTTCCGCAAACCGCGGTTGCGGCGCAGACATTTGTCATCGGGTCGGTCCGGTGACCGCCGCCGCGCTGCTCCACACCGGTACGCAAGCACGTCGTTGTGACGTGCCGTCGTGGGTGTCGGACCAGCCTGACGTTCCGGACAGGATGCTGATGTTGACCTATCGGGTCGCGACCGAGCTAGGTCGTTCGCAGCGGCAACGCACGCGATTGTGCCGGCGGATCGTCGTCGGCGCCGTACTCGCCCAAAGCCCGGAGGCCCCACGCTCGGATGTGTCGACGACAACCGACTCCGGTCGAAGGCTGCGAAGTGAGGTCTTGGCGCGGTTGCGGTCGGAGCTGGGCAGCCGAGTGAGCCATGGTGAACTCGACGCGGCGCTGCGCAACGCGGTACTGCTCGACGAGCTGGCTCTGCTGCCGCCGCGGCAACGGTTCGCGCTATGGGCCGCGGCCACGGCCCAGCACACCGTCGCCGACAT
This sequence comes from Amycolatopsis sp. cmx-4-37, assembly GCA_049998055.1. Lineage (GTDB taxonomy): Bacteria > Actinomycetota > Actinomycetes > Mycobacteriales > Pseudonocardiaceae > Amycolatopsis. The sequence goes on from JAEBEK010000039.1 coordinate 6,886, forward strand.
CAGCGCCAGGACCGGTTGGACTCCGCAGCAGGTCGCCCGCCTGCTGCGAGCGTCCCTGCAAACCGTAACCGCACACACTCGCACGTGAGCGCTCCAGACGGCAGTGACGTCGGCTGCAACGATGGACGACATTCGGCGCGTTCCGCGCGACCGGTACGACCGCGCCGCCAGTTCTGCATCGTCGTCAGACTAGTGATACCCGACTCACGGCCGGTGTCGTCGGCTGCGGCGAACCCGTTGCCGGCTCGGTAGTGATGCCGATGCGGTCGACGTCGGCTGGAAGCGCCGTCATGACGGTTCCAAATCCGGTGTGCAGCAGTCCCGCAGACTGCGCGCCTCGCGGACCGATGAGCCATACTTGGTACGCGTGGTCGCCGTCGAGTGCGGGCAGCCCCTGGACAGTGACGACGGCTCCGCCGCGTTGCCGGGAAAAGCGCACGACAGTCAAACCGCCGCCGGCGCCGCTCACGCGGACCACCATCGTGTCCGGTGCGGCCTCGGCGATCTGCGTCGCCGGCGCCGCAGCCGTCTGCAGCGCGCCGATGCCGATCCCGCCGGCGAGCACCGCCGAAGCAGCGGCGACGGCTGCGAGGGCGATGGTCGCGCGCTTGCGCCATGGCCGGGGGCCTCGTCCGGACGGGACCACCGGGGGGAGCTGCCTCGTGCCGGTGATCTCAGTGAGCACCCGGCTGCGCAGCCGGGCGGAAGGGGTCGCGGTCGTCGCCGCTGCGAGCTTGGCTGCCGTCACATGAAACTCGGCGACCTCGTTCGCGCAGATCGGGCATTCGGCGAGGTGGCGGGTGAACGCGGCGCATTCGAGGTCGGTGACCGCGTCGAGCGCGTACGCACCGGTCAAAGTGTGGGCTTCGGCGGTGGTCATCGAGTTGCTCCTAACGCGTCCCGCAGCCGGATCATGCCGTCGCGGAGCCGGGTTTTGACGGTGCCGATCGCGACGCCGAGTTTCTCGGCGACCTCTCGGCAGGTAAATCCTTGGTAATAGGCCAGCAGGATGGATTCCCGCTGAAGTTCGGTGAGCGTGGACAGGGCCTGACGGACCAGGTGGTGTTCTTCCGTGGACAGTGCAGCTTCGGCGACGTTGTCGTAGGGCCGGCGCAGGTCGAGCAATTCGACGCGGTCTTCGCGGTTACGGGCGGACTGTTCGGAGCGGACGCGGTCGATGGCGCGGCGGTGAGCGATGGTCAGCGCCCAGGTAGAGACTTTGGCGCGTGCCCGGGTCGAACTGCGCGGCTTTGCGCCAGATCTCGAGCAGGACCTCCTGCGCGACCTCCTCCGCTTGGGCTCGCGAACGCAGCCTGCAGCACAGTCCCGAAGACCGGACTCACGAGCCGGTCGTAGAGCCGGGTGAAAGCCTGCTCATCCCCGAGTGCGACTCGTCCGAGGAGTTCCTCGGACGGCGGCGCCGAGACGGGCTGATCAGCGGCGCGGCCCCCTTGTAGGCGGTGACGCCGACGTCTTCGAAGAGGAACGCGGCGAGGAGGAAGTTCTCCTCGCAGGCGAAGGCGTCGAAGCTGCGGCCGGGTTTGACCAGGCCGGCGGCCTGGGCGGCGGCGGTGAAGCTGGACGTAGGTCGATCGCCGGCCGGCTGACCGCGGCCGAGCCGAGCGCGGAACGCAGGAACTGGACGTGGGCCTTCTCGTCGCCCGCGATCTCCTGGGCGTATTGGCGGGCGGTGCGGGTCTTAAACTTGACCGTGCGGCCGCCGGTCACGCCGCCGCGGGTGCCGGTACCGGTGGTCATCGAGTCGGCGAGGCCCTTGCCGGTGACGGCGTAGAGGTAGAACTCGGCTTCGAGGTACTCGAGGTTGAGCGCGAAGTTGAGCACCGCGCCGTCGCTGCCGCGGCGTCGGTGGCGGCTGGCCGGGCCGTCGCGGCGGCTGCAGGGTCGGCGGTGAGCCCGCCGAGGGCACCCGCGCCAACGACTCCGAGGCCCGTCATCCCAGCCGCCTTGAGGAAACGGCGGCGGTCCTGATTGTTCTCGGCGCTGGGGTTGATCATTGATGCGGCGTAGCGCTTGCCAAACACGGGTGATCTCCTAACCCGCCCGCGCGGGAACGAGCGGGCGTAGCCCCCATCTGGGCTCCCGGTGATGGGGCGGATCCTTCGTGGACACCCCCCGTTCGAGGCCGTGGACCCCGCGGATGGGTTAATCCCTCAAGTGACTTTCACGACGCCCGCCGGAACCCAATCCGGTGACGACGCTCGCTTCGAAAGCTGACTGACGGTGAAGTACCACACCCGAAGGGGGTGAGTTGGGTGGATACTTCCCTGACGGATGACGCGTCGGCCGTGCGCTCGGTGCTGATTCGAGTGCTGGTCGTGCCCGGCGCGTTGTTCGGATTTACGCTGCTGGCCGTGGCTGTGTCGGGGGCCGCGAACGCGTCCGAGGGTTCGCCGCCGCCGGATCGGCTCGGGCTGCTCGGCCAGATTGGGGGCGCCGCTCACAGTGTGCTCAAGCCAGTCGAGCCGGTGCTCGGCGTGCACGAGCTCCACCTGCACCCCGCTGGGCCGGGGTCACTTCGAGGTGACCGTAGACGAGGGTGACGAACCGATGTGCCGCTCGGGCCGTTCGAGCAGGGCGTCGTTGATAGCTTCGACCACGGTCACCGGGTTGTCGACGAGTTTCGCGACGGCGCGGGCAGTGTGACGGACGAGGCAGGTGGTGGTCGCGGCGGGCGCGCCGTGGCCACAGACGCCGCCGATGAGCGACGCCCACCGGCCGCCGAGGTCCACCACGTCGTAGAAGTCGCCACCGGCGGTGAGGCCGTCGCCGAGGGTGCGGCAGTAGGTGGCAATGTCGACGCCGGGGATGTCGGCAGCGTCGTGGGCATCAGGCCGGCCTGCAGATCTCGCGCCAGGCGGGTGTTTGCGGTGCGAGGGTCGTGCAGCGCCCGCTCGGGTTCGACACCTCCTGATTCGGTGCGCCTGTGACCACGCGGGATCCGTATTTGCAGGCTGTGACGATCCTGACCCCGTGGCGTGTCTCGGAGGTTGCAGGCCGGTGTGCTGCCGGAGCAACCCCGAGCCGGACGAAGCCTGGCCAAAGCTGACGCCCCAGCGAGTCTCTAGTCTTGTCGCGCACCGACATCTCGTTTCTGTATCGCCGTTGCATTCATGCGAGGCCGGTGGTGGCCGGTGAGAAACGCGATGAGCGCTCGCCACCAGGTGCTGCTAAGACGACGGCCGAATACGTCCTGGCGACGTTGGTCCCAGGTGCGGCTGGGAGGCTTCGGCGCAAGGAGGTCGATGGCCCATCGATCCGCCCATCCAGTCGGCTGCGCGGATGGGCACGCGCCGGTCACCTTGCTCGCGCGTGGTGTCCGTCGCCGGCTTCGACGTCCGTCGTCGACCGCTTCGTTCGCGGGCGGAAGAGCTTGTGCGAGATGCTGTTCGGAGATAGGACGAATGCTCAAGACGAACTCCAGCGTTCCTTTACGGCCGCTGGGGTCTGGAGCGGCAACTCAGACGTATCGGTCGGTGGTAATTCGGTGGCCTGGCCACGTCGGTTTGGCCCGATCTGGTGACCACCCCACAAGCCTGCTCCAAGCGCAGTTCGAGTTGACGTCGCGCAGCAGCGTCCGTGTGCAAAATCGGAAAGGGCCACGTAGTTTGACGCAAACTCCGACCTGATGCGACATCGAACTTGACCCGCTGCAGCAGGTCGGGCAAGACGAAGGTCTAGGCTAGCGCACCGTCTAGCACAGGGGCCGGTTAGCGGCCGTCCGCGAGGAGCCGCCACTATGCCCGCCGACCGTGCTGAGGCGTCCATCCGCCATCCTCGCCACCAGCGCCGTGGCGAGGCCCGCTTGCCGGCCGCCGTCGCGACCCTGGTTGCCATCGCGCTCTACCTCGCGCTGCCCGAACAGCTGCTGGTCGCACCCCGGTTCGTCATGCCGGCCCTAGAGTTCCTGCTGCTGGTGCCGCTGATCGCGATCAACCCGCGCCGCGTCACCCGGCAGACCCGGCTCTCCCGGATTCTGTCCCTGACGCTGGTAGCGGTCATCGGGGCCACCAACGTCTGCGCGCTGGTGCTGCTCATTCACGACCTGGTCGCTGGCGCGGCCGGCGACGGCCAGGCGCTGCTGGTGGGGGCGTTGCAGGTGTGGCTGACCAACGTGATCGCGTTCGGCTTGGCTTACTGGGAGCTGGACCGCGGTGGCCCGGTCAAGCGTACGCAGTCAGGCCGGGCCGATCTGCCGCTGGCCGATTTCCGGTTCTCGCAGGATGAGAACGCCGACACGGTCGAGGAGGTCGCCGAGGGTTCCAGTGTGAAGTCAGATTGGGTGCCGACGCTGCTGGACTACCTGTACGTGTCGGTGACCAATTCGACGGCGTTTAGCCCGACCGACACCATGCCACTGTCCTCGCGGGCGAAGATCCTGATGGCGGTGCAGAGCGTTGCAGCGCTGCTGACATCACTGCTGGTTATTGCCCGGGCAGTGAGCGTCTTGAAGTAGCAGTACGGCGGGGGTGTGGTGGATCTGCAGCGGCGCGGTGACGTGCGGGCTGTAGCCCGGGTCAGGCCGTACCCGGCGGCCGCGGGTGCAGGGTCTGCCGCCGGCTTGCTTTAGGCTGTCGTGCTCGGCCAGGTGCCGGGCAATGTTGCCGGAGATTCGACCCGGGCGTCGGCCTCGGCCGCCACGATCGCCGGCGTGGGCCTGTCGGGCCGACCAGGCAACGGTCGGCCCAACGGCGGTGCGGATGGCCACGCGTCTGACGACGTGGCGGCGGGTGAGAGCGGCGATGCTGGTCCCGGCGAGGAAATCGATCCCGGACCTGCTCGCGCAGGCCGAGCTACTCGATGCGGGAGGGTCGGCCGGAAACCGTAGAGCCGGTAGAGCTCGGAGACGGTCAGGGTGTCGGTGGGGCGGGCGTAGTCGGCCAGCTCGAGGAACCCTGCGCGCCCGAGGGCGGGGATCTTGGAGGAGGTGGTCGAGTCGCTGAAGAGCCGCACCCGTCGGCGCCGGGGTGAGCCCGGCGCCGGCGAGCAGATGGGTTGATGCACGATGCTCTCCTCGTCAGTGGAGGCACGGGTGCAGACGACCCGCCACAGCGGTGTCTCCTTCATCCGATCGACGACAAGACCCCCGTTGTGCTTCTCGGCAATCCTCGTCGCCAATCCGGCAACGCGACGATCGACCCCGCACTGTTCCGCGAGACGCTCGGGCACTACCCGACGGGGGTAGCCGTCGTCACCGCTGTGTCCGAGACCGGAATCCCGGAAGGCATGGTCGTCGGAACGTTCACTTCGGTCTCCCTGGATCCTCCTCTGATCGCCTTTTTTCCCGCGAGGAGCTCGAGGAGCTTCGTGCGGTTCAGGGATGCCGCCACGTGCTGCATCAACGTCCTGGCGTCCGATCAGGAACCGCTGTGCCGTCGGATGGCGACCGGTGGCGCAGCCGAGTTCGACGGCGTGCGCCGGCGGCCCGGACCCCTCGGCTCGCCCGTCCTCGAGGGTGCGGTGTCCTGGATCGAGTGCACGTTCGAGGACGTGCGCGAGGCGGGTGACCACTACATCGTTCTCGGGCGCGTGCAAGAGCTCGGCGTCGCCCGGTCGACGCTGCCGTTGCTGTGCTTCCAGGGCGGATATGGAAAGTTCTCGGCCGGATCGTTCATCGCCGCGCCGGATCCGGAGCTGATCCAGGCAGCGCAGCTGGCCGAGACGATTCGGTCCGAGGTGGAAGAACTCAGCATCGCCTTCGCGGTCGACTGCAGCGTCCTCGTCAAGATCGGCAGCGACGCGGTCCAAGTGGTCACCGCCAATGGCGGGCAGACGTCCGAAACCGTCCCGCTCGGACATCGTCAACCCATCATCCCGCCATTCGGCGCCTTGTTCATGGCGAACGCGGCACCCGCGGAGGTCGAGGCCTGGTTGCAGCGGGCGCCCGACGACAGCCGAGACCGTCGCGTTCTCCCCGGCAGCCTGCTCGACGCAGTGCGGGATCGTGGCTACTCGCTGCTGGCTGCCGAGCCGGAGCTGCTGCAGCGTCATCAGGCGGTGCTGACCGAGTTCGAGCGATCCGATCGGCTACCTCGGCAGGAACGAGACGTGCGCCGGGCAACCGCCGATCTCGTCGATCTATTCTGTCCGGATCTCGTCGCCGGCCGACGCTACGACCTCGCATCGATCGTGGTGTCGGTCCCTACGACGGCAGACCTGCCCTCGATGGCTCTGCGGATGACCGGGATGCCTAAATCCGCGCCGACCGAACAGGTCGATACTTGGATCCACGGCCTGAGGAGAGTGGCCGCCGCCGCGGCGGCCACGGCCGGCACTCCTGGCCGACCGGAACTCTCAGCGGATGCGGGGATCGCGGAAGGCGGGTCGCAGCGACTTCGTCACCCGCAGCAGTTCGTCGAGCATGACGGTGGCTGCTTCCTCCATCGGAGGATCGGAGGCGACCTCGCCACCGGTCGTGAGCTTCTGCATCGCGAACGGGACGTTGACCGACTCGAAGATCGGGACCATCCGCAGGGTCGTGACGACCTGCTTGAGCTGCTGGACCGCCCGTGTTCCGGCGCCCATGCCGCCGTAGCTGAGGAAGCTGACCGCCTTGTCCGCCCACTCCCGGTGCAGGAAGTCGATCGCGTTCTTCAACACGGCGTTGTAGCCGTAGTTGTACTCGGGTGTCACGAACACGAACGCGTCGGCACGGTCGACGGTCGCGCTCCAGTCCTTGGTGTGCTGGTGCTGGTACTGCTGCAGTTTGGGGTGGCTGGGCTCGTCGAAGAAGGGCAGGTTGACGTCGGCGAGGTCCACCGTCTCCACGGTGAAGCCGCCGTGGTTGCCGGCGATCTTCGCGAACCACTCGGCGAACGCGGGTCCGATCCGGCCCGGCCGGGTGCTCGCGATCACGACTTGCAGCAGTGGCTCGGTTTCGCTCATGACGGTTCTTCTCCTCGACGTCTCGGGTGAGCAGGGCAACGGGGACAGTCTTCAGCCGGCGACCGGCGTGGCGGGAGCGAGGCGTTCGCCGAGTTCGGTCAGGACGGCCGAGAGCGCGGCGCGGTCCTCGGCGGTGCCGAAGACGTAGCCGTCCGGGCGCACCACGGCGGCCGCGCAGCCGTATTCGGAAAACCACGGCCGGTAAACCCGGTCGAGGTCCGTTAGCGCTGTCGTACCGGCCGGTGCCGTGCCTTCGGCATCTTCGTCGGCGATTACGAATACGTCGATGTCCGCGCCCAGGGCAATGTCACCAGCCGTGCCCGGGTCGACCGCGACGATCCGGAATCCTCCGCTGCCCAGGTCGTCGAACCGGTGGATCGCCTCGTCCGCGCGACGAACCCGGCCCTGGGGAAACAGCCGGCCTCGTCCCATGCCCGCGTCGGACGTGGACAGAAAACCGTCGTCGTAGGCGGGAAACGCGTAAGCAGCACGCTGTCCTTCCTGTGTGCGGGCCTTCAGCATCGCTTCGTCGCGGGCCCGGGCTTGGCCCGGGTCGCGGATGGTCTGCAGCCGCCCCATTTCGATGGCCTTTTGCGTGATCTTGCGGACGTGCGGTGCTCGCTCGAGCTGGTAGGTGTCCAGGATGCTGTCGGCGGCCCGCCCGGAGAGCACAAGATCCAGTTTCCACGCCAGGTTGTTGGTGTCGCGGATGCCCGAGCACATGCCCTGTCCGAGGAACGGCGGCATTTCGTGCGCGGCGTCGCCGGCGAGGAAGACGCGCCCACGCCGCCAGTGCCGCGCCGAACGTGACCGGAAGGTGTAGGTGGCGATCCGGATCGGGTCGGCCTCCTCCGGCCGCAGCCAGCTCGAGACCTTCTGCCACACGTCCTCGTCGGTGATCGTGTCGACCTGGTTCGGGTCGTCGAGCATGAACGCGAACCGCTGGTGCTTGTCGTCGATGGTGAAGATCGAGGCCGGTTGCCGGGGATCGCCCAGCTGCAGTGCCGGCGGAAGGCCGTCCGGGGACCGCTTGAGCTCGAAGTCGCAGACCAGCCACGGTTCGCAGAATCCGTAGTCGTCGAGGTCCACACCCAGCAGGTCGCGGATCGCGCTGTTGCCGCCGTCGCAGCCGACGACGTACCGCGCCTCGAACCGGCGAAGGCCGTGCGGGGTCGCCGCCTCGACGATCACTGTGCGTTCGCCCTGCCGCAACCCGGTTACCTGGTGTTCATGGAGGACGTCGACGCTGGGCATGGTTTGGCAGACGGTGTCGAGCTGGTCTTCGAGCCAAGGCTGGTACATCATGCTGAACTCCGGCCATCCGGACACGCCGCGCTCGGCGAAGGTGTGCCGGGCGAGGAGCTGCCCCCCGGCGTTGCACCAGTCGTAGACCAGCCGCGGAGTCGTGCCTTGTGCGACGACGTCGGCGATGCCCAGTTTCTGGAAGACGCGCATCGTCTCGTCGTCGAAGGTGGCTGCCCGCGGGAGGTTGTACAGGCCCGCGTACCGCTCGAGGACCGCGACCTGGTGGCCGCGCTGGGCGAGCAGCGGCGCGAGCACCATTCCCGTTGGGCCGTACCCCACGACGATGACGTCGTACCGGCCGGCGAGGTCCTGGGGTGATGTCGGGTTGGCCACTACCGCTCCTGCCTGTCGTCGCTTGCGTGGGGCTTTGCTACTGCCCGGTGACGAGCGCGGCGGCGCGCTCGTAGGCGGCCCGGACCGCCGGAATCAGCTCGACGGCCCGGGCCGCGTCGACGCGATCGGGGATGAGTTTGAGGATGTCGCCGGAGCGAAGGTGCTCGGGTACGTCCTCGCCCCGGGCCGTGATGACCGCGTGGAAGTGGGGGTAGTTCTCGCCGAACACCAGCAGGTACGTCGCCGGTGCGCCGGTGACTTCGGTGACCGCCGCGACGAGGTCGCGGGCGCGCCGGGCGAGTGAATGCAGTTCCTCGTCGTTGAGGCCGGTGATGCGTTCGGCGTGGCGGCGGGCGCGCAGGATGAACCAGCCAGGCACGGCGAAAGCGGGAACGACCTCGGCGGCCCACAGATCGTCGCGGAAGACGACCGAGGAGCCGTCGATGTCCTCCATCCGGCACATCAGGCATGCAGTAGGTGTCATCGGCGTTCAGGGGGCGCCGACGAGGACGGACATTGGGTTGGGCAGGTCGGCTTTGAGCGACCAGGCCCGGTTGGTCAGTTCTTCGACGTCCGCGCCGCCGCGGCGGGCTTCGTGCATGGTCGGCGGGTCGAATGCGGGGCCGACGGAGTCGGCGGCGTATTCGGGGCCGTTCATGTAGGCGGTCGCGTCGTCGGGTTCGGCGAAGTTGTCGACCTGCATCTCGACGAAGTTGCCGTCGGGGTCCTGGTAGTACATCGAGGTGGTCACGCCGTGGGCGATGCACACGGCCGGCGAAACTCCCTTGTCCCGCAAAGATTCGTAGCGGTCCAGGAGGTCGTCGAGGGGGTCGAAGGTGTAGGCCGTGTGGTGCATCGCTGCCGTGGCCGGCGTCTTGCGCTCAAGCGGGACGGGGGAGTTGAGGAGCGCGACGCGGTGGTGCTCTTCGTCGAACGTGATGAACGTGAGGTTGTCGTCCTCGTAGACGACGTGGGCGTCGAGCACGGCGCAGTACCAGTCCCGCATCTCCTTGGCCTGGCTGGTCTGGAACACCACGTGGGCGAATTTGGGGTGGCGGACATGGGGGTTTCCTTTCTCGACGTTGAGCGAAGGCGTTCGCGGCTAGGAGATGAATTGGGTGCGCATCGAGCCGATCTCTTCGACGGAGGTCAGGAGTTCGTCGCCGACGTGCAGGAACCGGGCGGGTCGGCGGGCCATGCCGATGCCGGCGGGGGTGCCGGTGTAGATGACGTCGCCGGCGTAGAGGGGCAGGATCGAGGAGAGGTAGGTGATGATCTCGGCGACGGGGAAGATCATGTCGCTGGTGCGTGACTTCTGCATCTGCTCGCCGTTGAGGTGGCAGCCCAGGCCGATGTCGTCACGGTCGGGGAACTCGTCGGGAGTGACCAGCTCTGGTCCCATGGGGGCGAACCCGGGGTAGGACTTGCCGAGGTTGAATTGCGGGGCCGGCGGCTTCAGTTGCAGTTCCCGTTCCGAAAGGTCCTGGCTGAGGGTGAGACCGGCGACGTGGTCCCAGGCCTGGGCGGCCGGGACGCGGTAGGACTCGCGGCCGAGCACTACGACCAGCTCGGTTTCGAAGTCGACCGAACCGGCGGGAAGGCTGACGACGGCGGACGGGCCGGTGATCGACGCGGGAAATTTGGTGAACACCACGGGGGTGCCCGGAACGTCCATCTTGGACTCGACGGCGTGGTCGCGGCTGTTGAGGCCGATCGCGAACACTTGCCGTGGCTGGGGCGCGGGTGGTCCGAGCAGTTCCGCGCGGTACGGCTGCGTCGCGCTGCCGTCGTGGCCGGCCGCCCAGTGGTGCAGGTCGTCCCAGTGTTCGTAGAGGGCTTGCGGATCCGCGGGAAGGCTACCGCCGCTGGCGGACTCGATGTCGGTCAGGCCGTCGCCGACGACCAGACACGCCCGATCGGCCGCGTTGACGATGCGCATGAAGCTCCTCTGCTCCAGGGCTGGGAGGCATAACCTAACAATTATATGTGATAACAGCAAGGTCGTGTCCGAACGAGCGACGTCACGGTGGGCGTTATAGGTGAGCACGGTTTCGGCTCGGCCTCATCCGACAGAGCAGGGTGCTCCTGTGGCATCACCGTCGACCGGCGTGCGGCCGATCGATCCCGCTCGGTCGCCGAGCAGGTCACCGTGGAACTGCGTCGGTCGATTCGCTGGCTTCAGTGCGGCGTGGACCACAATCTAAGTGACACGAGCGTGTCACTTAGACGTAGAGTGGTCGAAGCCGGAATCCCTTCGCTCCCGGGAGTAGCCCATGTCGGCCGACATCGCGGATCTGCCTCGACTGCCCTTCGACCGTCCGGCGGTGCTCGACGTCGGTCCCGTCTGGGCGGAACTGCGAGCCCGGCACCCGATCACTCCGGTCGTGACCCCGGCCGGGGATCCCGCCTGGCTGGTCACCGGCTACGCCGAAGCGAAGGCGCTCTTCAGCGATTCGCGCCTCGGCCGCTCCCACCGCGAACCGGAGGTGGCATCGCGGATCCCCAACTCCGGTTTCAACGGCGGCCCGGTCGGCGAGTTCGACGCCGAGCCTGCCTTCAACGCCCGGCTGCGCCGGGTGCTGGTGCCCTCCTTTTCGGCGCGCCGGATGCGGCGGCTGGAGGACGGGATGCAGAAGCTGGCCGACTCGCTGCTGGACGACATGATCGCCGCCGGCGGCGACGGCCAGGTCGTCGACTTGCACGAACACCTGTCCCTGCCGCTGCCAATCTTCGTCATCTGCCAGCTGCTGGGGGTGCCCTACGCCGAACGCGACTACTTCAAGGACCTGTCCGAGCGGTCCGCGACCATGACCGGCGACGACCCGTTCGCCGCGATCGTCGAGCTGCTCGCCTACGCCGGCGAGCTCGCCGAGGTCAAGCGCCAGGACCCGGGCTTGGACGTGATCACCGACCTCGTGCAGGCGCAACGCGATGACCCTGAATTCACCACTGCCGAGCTGACCCAGGTAGTGGCCGGCGTTTTGTTCGCCGGCCACGAGACCACCGTCAACCGGATCAGCATCGGCGCCCTGCTGCTGCTCGAAAACCCCGAGGCGCGCAGCCGGCTCGTCGATGATTCGGCTGCTCGACCGCAGATCGTGGAGGAGATTCTGCGCTTGGCGGCACCGGAGAACTTCGGCTTGGCCCGCTACGCCCGGGAAGAGATCACCATCGGCGAAGTCACCATCGCCGCGGGGGACGCGGTCATCATCGCCACCCTGGCCGGCAACCGCGATGCGGCGGCGTTCCCGGTGCCCGAGGCGTTCGACCCGGCGCGCCCTGCCGCGGCTCATCTGAGTTTCGGGCACGGCGCGCATTACCGCATCGGCGCCAGTCTCGCTCGCACCGAACTACGGGTCGCTTTGACATCGCTGTTCACCCGGCTACCCGATCTGCGGCTCGCGGTCGACGCCGGCGAGCTGCGTCTGCACAGTGAACGGCTCACCGGCGGCCTGCATGAACTCCCGGTGCGCTGGTAGACCACATTCACCTCGGCTCTGGTCAGAGGAGCGGATCGACGAGCGCGCAGCAGAAGCAGGTGGCTAGCCCCGGCGCTCGAGGAGGACGGTGTCATGTCAGATGTCGTCGCCTCGGGCGATGCGCGCTCGGATCCTCTTGCGTCTTGCGTCCTGCGTCGCGACCGGTGGTAGGCGTCCGCCCTTGCTGAAATGTTCGCGGGACCCTGCCGCTCTCACTGCGACCATGCTCGCGTCAGGCTGTCGCGCAGTTCCGCCAAGGCCGCGGACCCCAGTCTGTCGCCGAGTACCCGTTCCAAGTCGCGCAGGATTTCCGATGCGACGTCACGGCGCAGACACCCCGCGTCGGTCAGTTCGATGAGCGTGCTGCGCGGGAATCCCGATCCCGGCGTGCTGGTCAGGAGCCCTTCGTCTATGAGCTGCACGACCGCGCGGTGCATCGTCTGGCGGGTGACGCCGGCGCGGCGGGCGAGTTCGGCGATGCTCAGCGACGCGCCGCGGTCCAGGTGCGCGAGCACGGCCGCGTGCGCCGGCGTGATCGGGTCCACGCCCGCGGCGTCGAGGTGCTCCAGCAGTTCGTCGGAAAACCACCGGACACCCCGTTGCAGAAGGATGAGCAAAGGCAGATCCGCCTTCGGGTGATCGTCGGCGCTCATCGCTCGCGTTCCTCTCGCTCGTGAGCTACGCTCCTGTGTCAGCATTGCTAACACAGGGGGTTTGCTTTCGATGGCAGACTATGACGTCGACGTTCTCGTCGCGGGAGCCGGACCGGTCGGACTCACCGCGGCACTGCAGCTGGCCAGGTGGGGCATCTCGGTTCGCTTGGTGGATGCCGCACCCGGTCCGGCCACGACCAGCCGCGCGCTGGGCACGCACGCCCGCAGCCTGGAGATCTACGACCAGCTCGGGATCCTCGGCGACATTGCTCCGCACGGAACGAGGGTCAACGCGTTCATCCGCCACCAGGCCGACCACACGACCCGGGTCGACTACGACTTCGGCGACCTGGCGACCCGCTTCCCGTACATGTTCAACGTCGATCAGGTGATCACCGAGCGCGTGCTTCGCGGACATGCGGCGTCCGCCGGGGTCGAGGTGGAGTGGAACACCCGGCTGGAGTCGTTCCAGCAGGACGATGCGGTGGTCACGGCCGAACTGCGCGGCGGTGCCGGCGCCGAGACGGTACGGGCGCGCTACCTCTGGGGCTGCGACGGCGGGCACTCGACCGTCCGCAAGTCCCTCCAGCTCCCGCTGGCGGGCGAAGCCGCCCACACCTGGCTGATCGCCGACGCGATCATGCACGGCGACCTGGCGCGAGACGGCGTGCACTGGCTGTTTCCGGGCGGTGGTGCGCTGATGCTTTTCCCGTTTCCGGACCCGGGCAAGTGGCGGCTTCTGGACACGACCGGCGAAGGAGTGCCGGAGCGCCCCGACCAAATCGCTCGGCAGTTCAGCACCAAGGTGTCGCAAGCTCTGGGGCGCGACATCGTCGTGGACAACCCCAGCTGGGTCTCGAAGTTCACCATCCAGCAGCGCGCGGTGCCCGCGATGCATGTCGGACGGTGTTTCGTTTCCGGTGACGCCGCCCACGTCCACTCCCCGGCTTCGGGTCAGGGTCTCAACACCGGCATCCAAGACGCGTACAACCTGGCGTGGAAGCTGGCCATGGTCGTACACGGCCACGCCGATGCCGCGCTGCTCGACACCTACGACGCCGAGCGCGTTCCCATCGGGAAGGCACTGCTTGCGTCCACCGGCGAGGTCATGGACACGGCCATGGCCGATCCCGGAAACGACGCCCGGGATTCCGATCGCGGTTTCATGCGCCAGCTCATCCGGAACATGTCAGGCCTGGACATCGGTTACCCCGACAGCCCGCTGACGGTGCCCGGGGACGGTTCCGGTGAAGGACCGCGCCCTGGCCGGCGGCTCACCCAGATCTCCGCTGCCGATGCCCAGTCACCCGGTTGGACGCCGCTGCGCGCGTTGCTCAGGACCGCGGCCTGGCACCTGCTCGTCTTCGCCGGAGGCGGTCCGGACCAGGCCTTCGAGGAGACCACGTCACTACCGGTGTGGCTGGACAAGGTGACGATCAGCCCGCGTCGGCCAGACGGGGACGACCACGGTGTGTGGGATGCCGACGGCCGGGTTCACCAAACGCTGGCCGCGACCGGCGGGGACTGGATCCTGGTTCGTCCCGACGGTTACGTCAGCGCTCGCGGTACCGGGAACTCCGGTCTCCGCGCTGCGCTTGACCGGTTGATCGCCCAACGAGCCGCCTCAGCGATAAAGAGCACGCGATGACCGAAACGGACCTTCCGACCAACTGGGGTCGGTGGGGCGATACCGATCAGCTGGGTACCCTGCACCTGATCGATGACGCAGCACGAGAACGAGCCGCCGCTGAGGTGCGCGACGCCCGGCACGTCAGCCTCGCTCGCCGATCCGATCCGGTGCCGCTCACGACCGGGCTCGGGCCCGTCGGAAGCCCGGCCACGATGCCCGCCGGCGTTTTGCAAGCCGTGAACTTCACCGGGGCCAAACCCATGGCCATGACGGACACGCTCCTTATCAACACGCACAACGCTTCCCTGACCCATCTCGACGCCGTCGCCCACATGCCGATCGACGAGCACGTCTACCCCGGCGTACCAGTACATGCCGCCGTGACGCCGACCGGCGTGACACACGGCTCAGCCGACCCTTTCGGCGCCGGAGTCGTCACCCGCGGCGTCCTCCTGGACCTGGCGCCCAATGGCGGCAGCCTGCCGGCTGATCGGAGGGTCGGCGCAGCTGACCTCGAGGCCGCACTTGAACGCGCGGACACGGTGCTGGGCATCGGAGACGCTGTTGCCGTACGTGGCGGCTGGGATACCAACTGCCCGCCCGATCAACCGGTCCCCGGCCTCGACCTCAGCGCTGTCCGGTGGCTCGCCGACCATGGCGTCAGTGTCTACATCGGTGACATCGGCGACGCGCGACCGGCTCGGTTCCCCCTGCCGCTGCACCAGGTCGCACTCGCGCGCCTCGGTCTGCCACTGGTCGACGCGGCAGACCTCCACGAACTCGCCGAGGTCTGCGGATCGCTGAACCGCTCGGGTTTCATGCTGGTACTGGCGCCCCCGCGAATCACCGGCACCACGGGACTCGTCGTCAACCCCCTCGCCATCTTCTGACGCGCCATTTGCCGGCCTCGCCTGTTGCGAGACCGTCGTCGTGGGTGAGGCCGCCCACGACGGCGCACCGCTCACCGTCGTCGCCGGAGTTTGGCGAAGGCCTCCACCGCGGAGTAGTCGCTGACCGCGTCGGCCGAGACACTTCGGCGGCCGCGCGGCCGCGCAGGATCTGCTTGATCGGCGTCTCGAGCTTCTTGCCGGTCAGGGTCCGGGGGACCGCCGGGACCGCTTCGATCCGGTCGGGGACGTGCCGCGGCGAGAGCTGCTCGCGCAGGGCACGACGGATCCGCTGCCGAAAGCCGTCGTCCAGGACAGCCGGGGTGACCACGAACAACACGAGTTCCCCCGGGCCGCCATCGGTGTCCTCAAGGTGGACCACCAGCGAGTCGTCGACGTCCGGGAGTTCTTCGACGACCGAGTAAAGCTCCGCTGTGCCGAGGCGGACGCCACCGCGGTTCAACGTGGCATCCGAGCGACCGGAGATGACGAAGCCACGTTCGGCGGTCATCGTCACCCAGTCGCCGTGCCGCCAAATTCCCGGGTAGGTGTCGAAGTAGGCCGCGCGGTATCGCCGGTGGCCGGGGTCGTTCCAGAACCCGACCGGCATCGACGGCATCGGCCGGCGGACAACCAGCTCGCCCACCTCGCCGACGACCTCCCGCCCGACCGGGTCGAACGCGGTGATGTCGACGCCGAGGCACGGCGCGGTCAGCTCACCTCGCCGCGGCGGTACCCAGGGGTT
This sequence comes from Amycolatopsis sp. cmx-4-37, assembly GCA_049998055.1. Lineage (GTDB taxonomy): Bacteria > Actinomycetota > Actinomycetes > Mycobacteriales > Pseudonocardiaceae > Amycolatopsis. The sequence goes on from JAEBEK010000039.1 coordinate 22,821, forward strand.
CCCGGCGACGAACGCCGAGCAGATGTCGGTTCCGCCCGACATCGAGTTCACCGGGACGCCCAGGCGCTCGGTGGCCCAGTCGAACCCCTCGGCCGGCAGCGGTGACCCGGTGACACCCAGCGTTCGCAGGTCCGGCAGGGGCCCCGGTTCGACGCCGGCCGCGCGGCACGCCATCAGGTAGGCCGGGCTGGTGCCGAAGAGTGACACCTGCGCTTCGGCCGCGAGCTGCCACTGCGCGCTGAGGTCGGGGTACTGCGGGTTCCCGTCGGTCAGGACCACGGTTGCCCGCCGCAGGAGGCCGGAAACCACGATGTTCCACATCATCCACGCGGTGGTGGTGTGCCAGAGCAGCCGGTCGCCGGGGCGGGTGTCGAGGTGGAACGCATGCGCCTTGAGGTGTTCGAGCAGGATCCCGCCGTGGCCGTGCACGATCGCCTTCGGCAGGCCGGTCGTCCCGGAGGAGAACAGGACGTACAGCGGGTGGGCGAACGGCACGCGATCGAAGCCAGGTTCTGGCGGCGACGCGAGCAGTTCGTCCCAGGGCGCTCCGGATTCCACCGTGTACTGTCCGTAAGAGACGCCGATGACGTGCTGTACGGACGGCAGTCCGGCGCGGATCGCCGCCACGTCGGCGCTCTTGTCGATCTCTTTGGCGCCGTAGGTGTAGCCGCCGACGGCGAGCAGCACGGTCGGCCTGATCTGGGCGAACCGGTCGATGACGCTGCGGGCGCCGAACTCCGGGGCGCAGGACGCCCAGATCGCCCCGAGTGAGGCGCAGGCGAGGAACGCGACCAGCGTCTCCGGGATGTTCGGCAGGTACGCCGCCACGCGGTCGCCGCGGCCGACCCCGAGCCGGCGCAACCCGGCCCGGGCGCGGGCGACCCGATCGGCCAGCTCGCCGAAGGTCAGCGACAGCGTCGCGCGCGTCTGGGAGTACGCGAGCACCGCGGTCCGCTCAGCGTCCTCGGCCAAGCCCAGCATGTGTTCGGCGTAGTTCAGCTTCGTGCCCGGGAACCACTCGGCGCCGGGCATCGCGGCCGAGCCGAGGACGCGGTCGTAGGAGCCGCGGACCTCGAAGTGGTCCCAGACCTTCGCCCAGAACCCTTCGAGGTCGGTGACCGACCACCGCCACAGCTGTTCGTAGGAGCCGAAGCCCCGGCCGAAGGCGTCCAGCTCGCTCATGCGCCGTCGTGGGCGTCGGTCATCAGCTCGGCCAGGTCCTTCGGCGCGAGGAACGACGGCGGGGGCGGCGGGCCCCACGTGTAGAGGCTCTTCTCGCCGGCGACGACGCGGGGCTCCCAGAGCTGGTCTTCGAGGATGCAGTCGATGTCGGAGTAGTACTCGGAGAAGTTGCCCGCGGGATCGCGCAGGTACCAGAAGAAGTTCGAGCCGATGTAGTGCCGGCCCAGGCCCCAGGTGTGGCGTTCCGGGTGGCCCTCGAGCATCGCGGTGGCGCCGCGGCCGACCTCGTCGACGTCGTCGACCTCCCAGGACGTGTGGTGCAGGAAGCTGACCGGCGCCTGCTGCACCAGCACGTTGTGGTGGTCGGTGGAGCAGCGCATGAAGGAGGCGAAGCCGGGGGCCTCGTCGCTGACCTTGAAGCCGAGGCCCTCGGTGAAGAACTTCTGGGTCGCGGCTTGGTCGGTGGAGCCGAACACGACGTGCCCGAGCTTGCGCGGCCGGACCGCCGGCTCGCGGTCGATGCCCGGTGCGCGGGTGTTGGGCCGCCGGATCGTGCCGGGCTGGTTGTAGGCCACGGCCTCGGGCGGATCCTGCTTTAGCCGCGGTGCGACCGACACGACGACGTCGAGCCCGGTGACCGGGTCCTTTGTGTACAGTTTGTCGCCTTCGGTGTGGCTCTGGACGTCGAGGCGGGCCAGCGACGCGGTGATGCGGCCGAGGTCGTCCGGGTCGTCGGCGCCGATGCCGAGGGTGAGCAGCCGGCGGTGCGGGGTCCGCCGGAGCTCGAGCTGCTCGCCGCCGTCGGCGGTGGCGAACCCGGTCGCGGTCGGGGTGAGACCGAATTCGGTGTAGTACTTGGCGGTCTCGTCGACGTTGGGGACGCCGATGGCGATCTTGGTGAGGCGGTGCAGGCTCATGGCTGGTCCTCCGGGTCAGATGAGCGGGGTGATCTGGTCGTCGCGGCCGAGGAGCGCCTTGCCGTAGATCTCGTAGTTGATCGCGGGCGCCGCGATCGCGTGCCGGGCGGCCACGGCGGAGTCGCGCCAGATCCGCTGCAGGGGGTTGACGTCGGCGAAGCTGCCCGCGCCGTGGGCGGAGAGCAGGATGTCGATCGCGCGGGTGATGTTTTCGACGGCCCAGCCGGTGTCGGCGCGGGTCCGGGCGCGCGCTTCGACGCCGGGGTAGGTGTGGTCCGCGGCGGCGGTGTCGATGTCGTCGGCCGCGCGGTAGGCGTGCAGGTGCGCGGTGTCGATCCGCATCGCGGCTTCGGCGAGCTGCAGCTGGAAGCCGACGGAGTCCGCTTGCGTCGCGTAGGTCGTGTAGGAGATCGGCTTGCGGGCGGCCTTCTCCTTGACCAGCTTCAGCGCCTTGCGGCCGAGGCCGAGCTGCGGACCGGCCAGCACCAGCGTGAGCACCGGGACGAGCGCGGCCCGGAAGAGGTCCTCCTCGGGCTCGCCGTTCGCGTACTGCCCGCCGATCGCCGGCGGCACGGACATGACGCGGTGCTCGGGCACGAAGACGTCGTCGGCGATCAGGCAGTTGGACCCCGATGAACGCATCCCGGCGACGAACCAGGTGTCCTCGAAGCCGAGGTCGGGGCGGGGGAGCAGGGCCATGCCCTGGTCCACGACCTCGCCGCGCTCGTCGGTCAGCGGGATGCCCAGGGCCGCCCAGTCGGCGTGCCAGGAGCCGGAGTTGTAGTACCAGCGCCCGGTGACGCGCCAGCCACCGTCCACTTTGGTCGTCTCCGCGGTCGGCGTCAGCACGCCGGACACCTTCGCGTCCGGGTTCGTGCCCCAGATGTCGTCTTGGGCCTGGACGCTGAATAGTCCGGCGAGCCACGCGCAGACGTTGCTCAGCGCGACGACCCAAGCGGTGCCGCCGTCGGCTTCGGCGACCGCGGAAGAGACGTCGAGCATCGCGCGGACGGGCAGCCCGTAGCCGCCGTAGCGGCGGGGCTGGGCGATCTTGAACGCGCCGACGTCGGTGAGCGCGGCGATGCTCTCTTCGACGACTCGCCGGTCGGCTTCGCCTTGGGCGGCGTTGCGCTCCAGCAGCGGCTGGATGTCGGCGATGCGGGTGAGGAGCTGGTCGAGGGTGGGCGTGGGTTGTTCGGTCGCGAGGGTCATGACGGCGTTGTCCTTCCAGGCGGGTCAGCGGGCGCAGGCGGCGATCTGGTCGGTGATGAGCGGGCGCGGCCGCTCGGCGAAGCGGGAGTGGGTCCCGAAGGTGCGGTGGGCGTACACGAGCGGCGGCAGGTCGGCGCGGCCGAGGTCGGTGACCAGGCCGAACAGCAGGAGGTGGTCGCCGGCCTCGACGACCCGGTCGAGATTGCAGGCGACCCAGCCGGCGGCGTCACGCAGCCGGGGCAGCCCGCGGTCGGTGAACCACGCGGTCGGGTCCCCGAACCGGTCGGCGCCGCGGGTGGCGAACCGGACGGCGAGGTCGTCCTGGCCCTGGCCGAGCAGGTTCACGCCGAACCGCCCGGTGGCGAGGATGCCGGCCAGCAGCGCCGATCGCCGGTCGAAGGCGACGCTGACCAGCGGCGGGTCGAGCGAGAGCGAGGTGAACGAGCTGACGGTCGCCCCTCGCGGGCCGTCCGCGGCGGTCGTGGTCACGACCGTGACCGGCGCGCAGACCGCGGCCATCACCGCGCGGAACCGGCTCGCGTCGATCGTCGTCATGACGGCTCCTCGGTGAAGCGGTGGCGCATGGTGCCGATGCCTTCGATCGTGGTGACCAGTTCGTCGCCGGCGGCGAGGAACCGCTGGGGACTGCGAGCCATGCCGACGCCGGACGGGGTGCCGGTGAAGATCACGTCGCCGGGCAGCAACGGCAGGATCGCCGACAGCCGTGCGACGATCTCGGGCACGGAGAAGATCAGGTCGCTGGTGCGGCCCTTCTGCACGGATTCGCCGTTGACCGCGCAGCCCAGTTCGAGGTTGTCGCGGTCGGCGAACTCGTCGGGCGTGACCAGCCACGGGCCGGTGGGCCCGAAGCCGGGTGCGGACTTGCCGAGGCTGAACTGCGGGGCCGGCCCGGCCAGCTGAACTGTCCGGTCGGAGAGGTCCTGCCCGACCGTGAGCCCGGCGACGTGGTCCCAGCCGCGTTCGGCGGGCACGTTCCGCGCCTCCTGCCCGATCACGGCGACCAGCTCGACCTCCCAGTCCACAGTGGACCCGGTTAGCGCGATCTCGCCGCTCGGACCGGTGAGGCAGCTGGGGAACTTGGTGAACACGGCCGGGGAGTCGGGCAGGCCGAGGCCGGATTCCGCCGCGTGGTCGCGGTAGTTCAGCCCGACGCCGAAGACCTGCGCGGGCGTGGGGGAGGGTGCCCGCAGCGCGGCTTCGTCGAACGCTTCGGCTTCGGCCTCCGGGAGATCGGCCGCCCAGGCTGTGAACTCCGCCCAGCGGGCGTAGACGGCGTGGGGGTCGGCGGGGAAGCGCTGCCCGCTGGCGCGCTCGACGTCGACGGCGCCGTCTTCGGTGAGGAGGACGAGCCGGCCGGCGAGGTTGGCGATCCGCATCGCGATGCCTTTCGGTCGAGGATTCCGGCGCGGTGCGTCGCTCGGCGGGATCGCCGGGACGGGCCGGAGTGGCAGAGGTGCTTCGGTCTGCTCATACTCTGCGCCGCATATCCTTCTGTCAAGATAAGAATCGATTCTTGCGCGGACAGTGTGTTATCGTCTGGGCATGGCGAAGAGAGCGGGCGGCGAGAGCCTGGCCGTGTCGGTGTACACCGGCTTGCGGTCGGCGATCCTCAACGGAGAACTGGCCCCGGGAGTGCGGCTCAAGCCCGCGGAGCTGAGCGCCGAGTTCGGTGTCAGCCTCAGCGTGGTGCGCGAGGCGTTGGGGCTGCTGGCGGCCAAGGATCTCGTGCAGGTCGACCGCAACCGCGGCTTCCGGGTTGTCCCGTTGTCCCTGCAGGCGCTGACCGACCTGACCGAGGCCCGGATCGTCAACGAAGGCTCGGCGCTGCGACTGTCGGTGCAGCGTGGCGGCGTCACGTGGGAGTCGGAGGTGCTGGCCGCGCACCACCGGCTGGCCGGTCAGCCGATGATCCTGCCCGGTCCGCCGGTGCGGCGCAACGAGGAGTGGGCCCGCGCGCACCTGGAGTTCCACCACACGCTGATCAAGGCCTGCGGCAACGTGGTGCTGCTCGACATCTGCGACCGGCTGTCCGATGCCGCGGAGCTCTACCGCGCCTGGTCCGGTCCTGGCGGCGAGGAGCGTCACCGCGACGTCGCGGGTGAGCATCAGGGCCTGGTCGACGCGGCGCTCGCGCACGACGCCGAGCTGGCCGTCGGCCGGTTCGAGGCCCACGTCAGCCGGACCCGCGAGATCGTGATGGAGTCCAGCTTCGCCGCCGAGCCGGCTTCGTGAGCGCCGCCGACGTCGCCGACCTGGTCCTGCGCGAACGGCAAGGCCGAGACCGCGGCTGGTGGGACCGGATGCAGGCGTGCTACGCGCAGGACGCGGTCGTGCGGCTGAGCTGGTTCCGCGGGAGCGCCGAAGAGTTCGTCGCCCGATCCCGGGAGCAGGCGGCCCACGGCGACGTCGCCCGGCACCGGCTCGGCCCCCCGATCGTGGACCTCGACGGCGACCGAGCCGTGGCGGAGGTGCCGGCGGCCATCGAAGTCCGGACCGCGCTCGAGGGCGTCGACGTCGACCTGACCTCCTACACCCGGTTGCTTTATCGCGCCGAAGTCCGCGGGGGACGGTGGCTGATCACGTCCCTCGACCCGGTCTACGAGCGGGACGTCCTCGCGCCGGTGATACCCGGAACGGCGGTCCCGCTGCCCTCGATCGAGGGACTTCGCCCGTCCTACCGGTTCCTCGCGTATGTGCTCGACCGCCGCGGGTACCCGATTGCCGACGATCTCTACGGCGACGACCGGCCCGACGACGTCGCCGAGCTCTACGACTCCCTCTACTCCTGGCTTCCCGGGAAGGACTCATGACCAAGATCGCCCTGACCGGCGTCCGCGTCTTCGACAGCACCGGCCTCACCGAACCCACTACCGTCGTCATCGACGGCTCGCAGATCGGCAGTGACCCGGACGGCGCCGAGGCCCTCGACTGCGCCGGCGCCACCCTGCTGCCCGGGCTCTTCGACGCCCACGTGCACCTGCTCGCCCCGGACGACCTGAGGGCGCTGGCTGCTCACGGCGTTACGACCGCACTGGACATGGCGTGCTGGCCGCGCGAACGCGTCGACTCCTTCCGTGGGCAGGTCCCCGACGTCCGCAGCGCCGGCCTGCCCGCCATCGGCCCCGGCGGCAACCACGCGAAAATGCCCGGCATGCCCGAAGAGGCGATCCTGACCACGTCCGGGCAGGCCGCCGGGTTCGTCGCCCGCCGGGTGGCCGAGGGCTCCGACTACATCAAGGTCGTCATCGAGGGCGACCTGCTGGACCAGCCGACCATCGACGCGGTGATCGCCGAGGGCAAGGCGCACGGCAAGCTCACCGTCGCCCACGCATCCTCCGTCGACGCCTACCAGCGCGCGGTACGGGCCGGCGCGGACGTCGTCACCCACGTACCGCGCGACGGCGTCCTCGACGCGGCGACCACCGCGCGGATGGTCGAGCAGGGGCAGGTCGCCGTGCCCACGCTGGCGATGATGGAAGCGCTGACGACCAAGGTGGGCGCGGACGGCTACGCCTTCAGCCGCGATTCCGTCGTGGCACTGTACGCGGCCGGGGTGCCGGTCCTCGCCGGTACCGACGCCTTTTCCGCGCCGATGCTGCCGTTCCCGGTCGTCCAGGGCGCGAGCCTGAACCACGAACTCGAGTTGCTGGTCGACGCGGGCTTGTCCGCAGTGGACGCGCTGCGTGCAGCGACCGAACTGCCAGCGCGCCACTTCGGGCTCCCCGACCGTGGAGCGGTGTGGGCGGGGTTGCGGGCGGATTTGGTTCTGGTGGAGGGGGACCCGACTCGCGACATCACGGCGACCGCCAAGATCCAGCGTGTTTGGGCGGCTGGCCGGGTGGTCGTGTGAGCGGGCTCGTCGACGTCCACGCCCACTTCCTCACCCCGGACTACGTCGACGCGGCGATCGCCGCAGGGCACGGTTCACCCGACGGCATGCCGGGCTGGCCGACGTGGGACGCCGCAGCGCATCTGGAGCTGATGGACCGCTGGGGCATCGCGGTCTCGTTGTTGTCGATCTCCTCGCCGGGTGTGCACTTCGGCGACGACGCGGCCGCGCGGAAGTTGGCGCGGCACGTCAACGACACCGGCGCCGAAGTCCGCCGGGGGGATCCGGACCGGTTCGGGCACTTCGCGTCACTGCCCCTGCCTGATATGGACGGCGCCCTCGCCGAACTGGCCTACGCCGTGGACGAACTGGGCTGCGACGGCGTCACGATCGAGACCAACGCCGACGACCGCTACCTCGGCGACCCGGCGTTCGGTCCCTTGTGGACGGAGCTGGAACGCCGCCGGACGCCGGTGTTCGTACACCCGACCTCACCCCCACACGCGGAAGAGATCGCACTCGGCCGGCCGCGGCCGATGCTGGAGTTCCTCTACGACACCGGCCGGGCCGTCAGCGACCTCATCTTCGCAGGTGTCCTGCAGCGGCACCCTGGGATCCGGTGGATCTTCACCCACGGCGGTGGCGTACTGCCGCTGCTGGCCGAGCGCCTGGAGCTGTTCCGCACCCTGCTCGCTGCCGACAGCGATGGCCCTTCGGTTACTGCGCAGATCCGGGAGCTGTGGTTCGACCTCGCCGGGACACCGTTCCCGCACCAAGTCCCCGCGTTCGAGCGCGCCTTCGGCACCGAGCGGCTGCTCTACGGCAGCGACTACTGCTGGACCCCGCCGGCCGCCGTCGACGCCCAGCTGGCGACCATCGACGCGGCCCCACCGCGCGACGGCACCACCTGGCGCGAGCTGACCACCCGCAACTGCGCGCAGCTGTTCCCGCGCCTCGCGGGCTGATCTCGGCGGCCACGGCGGTTCCGATCTGGAAGATCGCACAGCCGCCGTCGCCGCAACGGTTTTACGCGCTGATGCCGTCGACCCCTTCGGCCGACCACGCCGCCAGCTCGCCGGTAGAAGCACTTGACGGCGTCGATGAAGAGCGAGCGTGCTCCTGCGCCGGTTGAGGACTGTGGTTTGGCGGCCGCTCGTTCTTGGACCAGGTTCGCCAGTGCGTTGATTTCGGTGGCGCGGGGCTCGTCGATCGGCCGGTCGTCCCACTCGGCGACCAGTACGTCCCAGTAGTAGGTCCAGGTCTTGCTCGACGTCTTGGGCGTCGACTTCGCGACCTCGGGTGCGTACTCGGCGAAGGTCGGCATCGTCTTGGGTTGGGCCAGGCGTGCCGCGTCTTCGAGTGACAGGCCGAGTTTGGCAAGCACGAGTTCGGCGGCGGCTGCGACGGTCTGCTCGTTCATGGAGGCTTCCGTGCTCACGGGCGGCCTCCGGGCTGGGCGAACTCGTGGTGTGGTGACAGCAGGCGATCGAGCTCGGCCATGGTGTAGATGACGAGCGCGTCGCGCTCGCCGCAGGCTGCGAGCAGGAGGCGGTCGCCTTTGACGATTCCGCATCGTGCGCGCATGGGAGCAGGGATGCGAATCTCACGCCGGGGCGTGAGGCGGTACCAGCCGTGCGTCGCGCGTTGTAGGTCCCGGCGCCCGCCCCGACGGTGGTGAGGGCGAGGGCGTCGTCGACGGTCCAGCCGAGCGCGTCGACGACCGACTGCTCCGAGACTCGGCCTGAGCGGTCGACTCGGGCGATCGCGTAGGTCCACGTCGCCCGGTTTGGCGCAGTTGGCACCTGGGCGAGGTCAGGAGCCGCGGTGGGCCTTCCACGGCGGTGTTCGGTTCGGGTTGGGCGGACATCGTCAGGAATTAGAGCGGGAACGACGCGGTCAGACACGGGTCCACCGCCGTGACTCCGCGAGGGGAAGGTCCCTGTTCGGAAGACGGTCAGTCACCGGCCGGCTGCAGACCGGTGCCGAAGCGCCGGTTCGGTGGTGATGTGTCGCGCAAATAGCTGACTCAGCGGTTGGTCATCGAGTCTCACGACTTCTAACCTGCTCGAATGATCGAAGACGGCCCAGGGGTACACGTGGGAAACCCCGGACCACGACCGGTCCACCTGCTCTTGTCCGAGCCGACAAGACCGTTCGGGAACGATCCCACGCTCGACTTCCTGGTGAAAGCTCGCGGGCAACGGGTGAGCGTCGAGACCCGGGTGCGGACGTGGGACGGTGACGGCCTTGACACATTTCTCTCCACGCTGGCCGAGGACTTCCGGGGCTGGGAAGGAACGCGCGCCTGGCGTTCTCTGGAACACGACCTGACAATCTCGGCGGAACACCGCCCCGGCGGCTACGTCCACCTGACGTGGGGCCTCCACGACCGGCCGCCGTCCGCGGAGTGGCGCTTCGAGACTACTACCGTGCACGCGGCTGGTGAGGAGATGCGAAACCTCGCCGCCGAAATCCGCACGTTCCTCACGAGCGCGGTCGAGTAGCTGGAGCACCACGTGAGACAGCCTCTAAGTCAGGCAGATAGCTTGCCGGGCGTGCGGCCAGTTGACGAAGGTGCGACGGGTCGAGACCGAGCTGTTCGCAAGCCATCGCGACGGTTCGGTTGTCGACGTCGGACTCGGTGTACCAGTAGTGGAGGACAAGGCGCTCGAAGACCTCAGAAGCCGTCTCGCGCAGTGTCTTGCTTGCGGTGCTGGCACCGAGAATAGACGCGGCCCAGGCGGCCCAGGTCGACTGGTTGGCCGGCGGTGTTGACGGGCCGCCCCGTGCTACGGCGGGCAGCGTCGCGGCGGCGTGCGCGAGCACCAACCAGCGCTCGGCGGCGGTACCGAGGGTGTCAGCGTGCTGATTGAACCGGGCCAGTGTCTGTTCGTCTCGGGGATCCTTCGTGGGGATCAGAAGCACTTCCGTGCCCTTGTCGTGGTGTGGTCCCACGGGATCGTCGGTTGCTCGGGCTCACGATGGCCTCAGTGTCTCGGCGAACGCACAGATCGCCGGGCTGCGGGGCCAGTTGCCCACGAGGTCGACGCGCGAGCCGAGGGTAGTACCGAACGTGTGACCTTCCCGGGTTGTGCGCCGCGGAATTCGTAGATCGCCTGATCGGGATCACCGACGAAAACCAGTGGTATGCCTGCGTTGCTGAGCTCGGTGAGGGTTGCCAGGTCCAGAGTGGAACAGTCTTACGCTTCGTCAATGATGATCTTGTTGAAGCGGCATGTGTCGGCGTAATTCAGCCCCGCGCCCGGGAACCGCTCGGGCCAGGCATCTCGTCGAGACGAGGACGCGGTGCTAGCAGCCGCGGATCCTCGAAGTGGTCCCAAATCGAGGCCTCGAACCGTTCGAGATCGGTGACCGACCACTGCCACCATCGCCGAGTACGTGCAGCAGGACGTATACATCACACCGAGCGGGATGTTCAGCCGCGCGCAGCTGCGGTACTGCGTCGACGTCCTCGCCGCCGGGCAGGCAACGCCTGCTGAAACTGCGGAACGTTCGAGGATCAGTGTACGGCGGCCACACTGGTCAGATGATGACCCAAGCGGTCGCGTTTGGTGGTGAGATAGCGGACGTTGTGCGGTGTCTCCCGCGCCGGCACGGTGATGTGTTCCGTGATCGTGATGCCGTAACCGGCGAGCCCGGCGGATTTGTCCGGGTTGTTGGTGATCAGCCGGACGCGTGTGGTGCTGAGGTCGCGAAGGATTTGGGCGCCGATGTGGTAACTGCGCGCGTCCACCGGCAGGCCCAAGGCGGTGTTGGCATCAACGGTGTCGAGACCTTGTTCTTGGAGGGAATAGGCGCAGATTTTCCTGGCCAGCCCGATGCCGCGGCCCTCGTGGCCGCGCAGGTAGATCACGGCGCCGCTGCCCTCCGCGGCCATGGCCTGCATCGAGTGTTGGAGCTGTGTACCGCAGTCGCAGCGCAGGGAGCCGAGCACGTCGCCGGTCAAGCACTCGGAATGGATCCGTACCAACGCCCCGGCCTCGGTCCGACCGGCCGCGGCGAGGTCACCCGTCACCAGAGCCAGATGCTCGGTCCCCTCGAGGACGTCGCGGTAGGCGATGGCTTCGAAGTCGCCGAACGTGGTAGGCATGCGCGCCGAGGCAACCTTTTCGACCTGGCTTTCGTTGCCGCGTCGGTATCGCACGAGGTCGGCGATTGTCAGAAGGGGCAGGTCGTGTTCGGCGGCGAACGCGGTAAGGGATGTGCCGCGACGCATCGAGCCGTCGTCGTCAACGATCTCGCTGATCACGGCGATTCCGGACAGACCCGCCATGGTCGTCAAATCGACCGCGGCTTCCGTGTGGCCGGCTCGGCTCAGGACGCCTCCAGGGCGGGCCCGCAGGGGGAAGATGTGGCCGGGACGTCGCAGGTGCTCCGACCGGGTGGCGGCGTCGGCCAGGGCACGGATCGTGCGCGTACGGTCGGCTGCCGACACGCCCGTGGTTGTGCTCTCGTGGTCGACGCTGACGGTGAACGCGGTGCCGTGGGCGTCGGTGTTGTCGGCGACCATCTGCGGCAGTCGCAGGGTCTCGGCGCGCTCGGGCGGCATCGGGACACAGACGATGCCGGTGCTGTGCCGGACGAAGAATGCCATCTGCTCGGCGGTGATCAGCTCGGCGGGGGCGACGAGGTCACCCTCGTTCTCCCGATCGTGGTCGTCCACGACGACCACCATGCCGCCCGCGGCGATGGTGGCAATGGCGCGCTCGACCGATCGGGCGGCTTGTGTGGTCATGTCAGCTCTTTCAACGCGCTGTGCGTGCCGAAGACCCGCCGGTGGTAGGTGAGCGGATCGTCGTCCTGCGCGTCGGCGGCCTGGACGTCGCCGAGGACAACGACGTGGTCCCCGCCGTCGACGAACTGGCTCACGCGGCAGGCGAGCCAAGCCGCGCCAGGCAGGCGAGGGAGACCGTGGTCGGCGGTCCACTCGACGTGGTCGAACTTGGCCGCGCCGCCTTTGCGGGCGAACGTGAGGGCGAGGGCGGCGTGGTCGGTGCCGAGCACGTTGACGCCGAAGTAGCCAGTGGTGCGGATCATCGCCAGCAGGTCAGAGCAGCGGTCGAGGCACACCGCCACCATGGGCGGGGTCATCGACAGCGACGCGAACGCGCTGACGGTGGTGCCGTGGGGCACGCGGTCGGCCATGGCAGTGATCACCGCGACGGGGGTCGCGACACCCGCCATCACATCACGGAAGCGCTGCTGCAGCTCAGCGTCGGTCGTAGAAGGCGCGTTCGGGCCCGGGCACGGATGGGTGGTGGTTGGCATGGGTTACCTCCTCGGCAATGCGGTCGTGGAGACTCGGGGGTCAGCCGGCCGGTGCGGGGATGGGGATGGGGATGTCGAGCAGGGGTGCGTGCTGCTGGGCGCCGAACGTGTCGCGTTCGCCGATGCTGCCCTGGCGCCCCGGACGGATGAGGGTGAGCTTGAACGCGAGCGCGGGTTCGAAGAAATCGCAATAGAGGACGTCCTGTTCGGTCACCCCATAGGCGCGTGCCACCGTCTGGAGGGTCAGCGCGCCACTGTCGCGCACACGCGCGTAGGTGGCATGGTCGGTGAACATCACGTCGAAGGTGATCTCGTAGGGTCCGGCGTTCTTGCTGCGGATGACAGCGGCGAGCTGGGACAGCGGGACGGTCATGACCCGACCTCCTTGGTGGCGGTGGTGAACAGGTCGAGCCCGTCGCTGTGCATCACGTGGTAGAGGGTGAACGCGCATACCGGGCCGATGGGGTTGTCCATCGGGTTGAGCGGCAGGGCGACGTTGCCGGCGGTGGCCATCTGGCCGGGGTAGTTCAGGTGCAGGACCCCAACGCGGGCCGTGGTGCCGATCGCGTCGGCCAGGGCCTGTGTCGGGGCGGTCGCCTCGCCCAGGATTCCGACTTCGTGCGGCACCGCGGCCGCGGGTTCGGTCTCGCCCATGACCCCGTTGCGGCCATAGACGTGGAAGTGCAGCTCCGCCTCTCCGGTGGCGAGGGCAGGGTGCAGGACACCGGCGGTCTTGTGCACGCGCTCGAGGAAGGCGTCGATCTGTCCGATGAGGATCGGGTCGCGGACGCCGCCGATGAAGATGCTGCGGTAACCGACGATCGCGGAGCCCTCGAGCTTGACAGTCGGGCCGTCGGCGGGCAGGAAGCGGCTGCCGGCGACGCGGACGGTCCGGTCGTCGACCGCGGTATAGGTGCAGTCCCGGACGTCGAGAACGCCTGAAGGGCCGGGCAGCAAGTCGGGCCGGCTCTTCTCGTAGAGCGTGTGCGCGGCCACCGACAGCGGGGTGCAGGCTTGGCCCGGGCTGAGCGGGGCCAGCTCGAACGCGTCGGGGTACACGGTGGCCAGTACGCCACCGCCCTTGGGTTCGGCGCACGCGGCGCCGCATTCGACGATCTTGCCCATGTGCCAGGCGATGCCGGGGTCGATGCCGCGGGAGAGGCAGAACGCGGCGTGCGGGGCCGGGTCGTAGGCCCGGCCGGCGATGACGACGTCGACCGGGTGGTCCTCGGTCAGCAGCGGGATGAACGGTTCGGCACCCATCTGCGCCACGATCGCCGCCGACGTCGAGATGTCCTGCGGCGTGGGGAGTTCGCCGCGCACGTTCGCCTCGATCATCCCTTTGGCGAGCCGGGCGGCGACCACGCCGGGGGCGATGTCGGCGTAGATCGTGGCGATGCGCAGGCTCAGCTTCTCTTCGGCGGCGATGCGTTCCACCAGGGCGGTCAGCTGGTCGACCTGGGCGTTGGTGCCGGCGCCGCCGGCGGAGCTGACGACGACCGGAATCCGGTGCTTGCTGCCGGCGAGCAGCATCGGCCGCAGGTCACGCAGGTAGGACTCCTCGGTGACCAGCGTCTTGCCCAGCCCGAGCATGTACGGTCCGGGGTCGGTCGAGCCGGAGTCGACGATGATGGCGTCGACGCCCTGGTCGACGCAAGCCCAGAAGTCTTCGTTGGAGTAGCCGTAGCCGAGCATGCCGCACGGTGTCAGGATCCGCACCGGCGTGCTCACTGTCCCACCTCCGTGCCGGCGGCCTTGGCCGAATCCGTGATCTGGAGGCCGAGGTTCGAGCGCAGGGTCGAGCCGGCGTACTCGGTCTTGCTCAGGCCACGGCGTTGCAGCTCGGGAACGACGAGCCGGGCGAAGTCCTCGTAGGTGCCGGGCACGCTGGCCGCGGAGAGCACGAACCCATCGCAGCAGCTGGTGAACCACGCCTCCATCTGGTCGGCGACCTGAACCGGGGTGCCGACGAACGTCGCGCCCTCGTTGAGGCTGCCACGCCCGGAATACCGCACGAAGTCGTTGACCGAAGGGTTCGCGGTGCCGCTGAGCCGGATCACCCGATCGCGTAGGCCGTGCCAGGACATCTGCGCGAGCTCGGAGTCGGTGAACGGTTCGTCGAGGGGACGTCCGGACAGGTCGGTGTTGATGACCTCGCACAGCAGCGCCAGCCCGTCCTCGGGCCGCGCGAGCTCGGCCAGCAATGTCTTTTTCTCCTGGGCGAGCTGCTCGGTCTCGGCGACGATCACGCCGACGGCCGGCGCGACCGTGACGGTGTCCGGGTCGCGTCCGGCGTCGGCGACGGCACGCCGGATCGCCTGATACTGGGACACACCGGCGTCCTGGCCGGAGTAGGCAGTGAAGACGACCTCCGCCCAGCGGCCGGCGAAGCGCAGGCCGCGGCCGCTGGAACCGGCTTGCAGCAGGACCGGCTGGCCTTGCGGGGACCGGGGCACGGGGAAGGTGCCGTTGAGGCGGAAGAACTTGCCGGCGTAGTCGGTGCGGTGCACCTTGGCGGGGTCGGCGAACAGCCCGGTGTCCTTGTCGAGGACCAGCGCATCGGACTCCCATGCCGACCACAGGTCGGTGACGATCTCGAGGAACTCGTCAGCTCGGTCGTAGCGCAGGTCGTGCTGGAGGTGCTCGCTCACCCCGAAGTTGGCGGCCTCGGAGTCGTTGAGCGAGGTGACCACGTTCCAGGCCACGCGGCCTCCGGTCATCAGGTCGAGCGTCGCGAACAGACGCGCCACGTGGAACGGCTCGTAGTAGGTCGTCGAGTACGTGGCGCCCAGGCCCAGGTGCGAGGTTGCCCCGGCCATGGCCATCAGGATCGGGGTCGGGTCCATCTTCACCGACCGGATCCCGTGGCGCACCGCGAGCTCGTGACTGCGGCCGTAGATGTCGGGCATCGCCAGCCGGTCGTCGAAGAAGGCCATGTCGAACCGGGCGTCCTCGAGGGTCCGGGCGATCCGGGTGAAGTAGTCCGGGGTGAGGAAGTCCGTCATGGACAGTGCGTGGCGCCAGGAGCCGACGTAGTTCGAGCAGTTCTGGGCCTGCAGGAACGCGATCAGGGACATGGTGCGGGAGTCGTTCGGCATGAGCCACCTTCATCCTCGGGCAGAGAACCGCGTCGTTCGCGTGCTGAGCCCAAGACTGGACATCGGCCGCCGACCGGTGCAACGTTGGTTTCGTGACGTGAAACCAACGAGGTGTGATGAGTACTTTCGCGAAGGCCGGAGAACCGGTGCCGTCGGACATCCTGCGTCGGTCGCTGCGGGTGCTGGAAGCGCTGGCAGGTATGGAACAGCCCGCCGGGTTGCTGGCGATCGCGGCGGCGGTGGACCTGTCCAAGGCCAGCGCGTACCGGGTGCTGCGCACGCTGCAGGAGGAGGGCTATGTCGACCATCTCGGACGGCGCGGCTACCGGGTCGGCAGCCGGTCGATCGCACTCGCGTCCCTGATCGGTCCACGTCCGGCGCTGCTGCAACGCGCCCGCCCGGTCCTGTCCAAACTGGCCGCCACCGTGCACGAGACCGCGACCCTGCACCTGCGCAGTGGCGAACACCGGGTTCTCGTGCTCGGCGCCGAGCCGGTCACGAATCCGCAGCGCCGCGGTATCCACGTCGGGGAGCGGGCCCCGTTGACCTCAGGGTGCAGCGGGCGCGTCATCCTGGCCCACTTGACGGACAAGCAGGCCGCCAAGGTGATCGGCACTCACGCCCGTGGCGAGAGGCGCACGGTAATCCAGCGCGAACTGGCCACCATCCGCGCCGACGGCTACGCGATGTCCTTCAGTGAGAACCACCCCCACCTCAACGGAATCGGCGTGGCCCTGCTCGATCCCGACGACGGCTATCCACTGGGGTCGATTGTCATCGCCGGCCCCGACCACGCGCTGCCCGAGGACCGGCTGCGCCGGCTCGCGCAGCCGCTGACCGCCGCCTGCACCCAGCTCGCTCCCCACCTGGCGACCGTGCTCGGCCCCAACTCCTCCATTCGTCTCGAATCTCTCGACGTCACCATCCAGGACTTCATCGAAGCCGCGGATGAAGCGGATGCCTGATTCGTCATCCGGCCGCTTCACGCAGCTGTGACCTGGATGGTTGCGGCAGCTGAAACTTAGATTGCGGCGGTTGCGCCTGGTCGTTCAAGGTGACGTCACCGCGATGACCGGACTCGGCGCTCCCGTCGAGGCCTGCTGTTTCGACCGCCCCTAATGCGTGAGTACGGAGACCAATGACGCTCTCTGAGCCAACCAAGACCAGCACGTCCGCAGCGTATTCCGCGCCAGCGCGATTAAGCGCGCTACCTGTGGTCACCCGTTCGCAGAAATTGTGGTGCGTTGTCCTCGGTGCGTTGTTCGCCTTCGACGTCATCGACATCTACGCCTTCTCCTACGCTGCACCGGCCATCACCCGGGAGTGGGGCCTGTCGCTGCACAGCGTCGGCGCGGTCACCTCCGCCACCTTCCTGGGAATGTTCTTCGGCGGAATCACCGGCGGCCGGATATCCGACCGCATTGGCCGGAAAAAGACGATTATCGGCGCCGTGATGGTCTACTCGTTGTTCTCGTTGATCACCACCTTCGCGAACACCGTCGGATTCCTGGTTATCGCCCGGTTCCTGACCGGCTTCGGGCTACAGGCGATGACCGGTGTGCTGATCGTGTACGTCGCGGAGATGTTCCCCCGCCGCTCCCGCGGGCGCTACCAGTCGCTGCTGCTCGCGTTCGGTCTCGTGGGCGTGCCGATCGCCGCCTGGCTCGCCCGGCTGGTGATTTCCCTCGGTCCCGGCATGTGGCGCTGGGTGTTCGTCCTGGGCGCGCTCGGCGCGCTCGTCGGCGTCGCCGCGATCCGGCTACTACCCGAGTCGGTGCGCTGGCAGAGCCTGCACGGCGAAGACTACCGGGCCGATGCCACCGTCGCGAAGCTTGAGTCGCAGGCCAAGGCCAAGACCGGGGCGCCGCTACCCGCCCCGGTGGAGGAACCCCCGGTCGCTCCGGGCCGGGTCGGTGAACTGCTACAGGGAAAAAACCTCCGCAACTTCGTCGTGCTGTGCACCGGCTCGGTCCTGGTCGCGTTCGCCTTCTTCGGCTACAACGCCTACGTGCCGACTCTGCTGGTCGACCACGGCTACACCACATCACAGACCCTGCTGTTCGCGTCCATCTTCTCGATCGCCGCGGTCCCCGGGGCGCTGCTGGCGTGGCCGGTGGTCGACCGGTTCGAGCGCAAGCTGCTGATCGCCGGTATGACGGTGGTGGTCGGTGCCCTGTTCGTGGTCTTCGGAGTCACCAACGCAGCGGGGCTGGTGCTCGCGGCCGGGTTCCTCATCTCGATGTTCCTGCAGACGCAGACGGTGTTCCTGTACGCGTACCTCCCGGAGATGTTCCCCACCCACCTGCGCGGAATCGGCTCGGGCATCGCCAACGGCCTCGGGCGCCTCGGGGTGTTCGCCGGCGGATTCATCTTCGCCCCGCTGGTCGCCGCGGCCGGCTTCTCCGGCTACTTCGTCACCATGGCGGTCATCCTCGTGATCGGAGGTGCCGTCACCGGAATCTTCGGTATGCGCAGCACCAACCGGCCGCTGGTGGAGAACGCCTCCACTGCGAGCGCCCGCAAGTAGCTTCACCATCACCCGCACGCCGACTGCAGGAGGAATGATCGCCGTGACGACGGTTACCCAGACCGACCAGATCGCTGCCGACCAGGACCAGGGCACGGTCTCGGAGAAGCTCGCGCAGTTCGTATCCGAGCTGTCGATGAGCGACGTGCCTGCCGAAGTGCGCGCCGTCGCCCGCGCGCACCTGCTGGACGGGCTGGGTATCGCTCTGGCCTCCAGCGACATGGACTTCGCCCACTCGGTCCACCAGGCCGCGTCCCAATTGGGCAAGGGCCGCGAGGCGCACACGATCGGGCTCGGCACCGGCCTCCCGGCCCCGGCCGCGGCTCTGGTCAACGGCACGCTGATCCACGGTCTTGACTTCGACGACACCCACATCGAGGCGATCTACCACGCCACCGCCCCTGCGCTGGCGGCCGGGCTGGCGGTCGGCCAGGCCGAGCACGCCGACGGCGAGACCACCCTGCTCGCCTACATCATCGGCCTGGAAGTCGGGTGCCGGATCGCGGCCGCGGCCGCCGGGAAGTTCCACGACCGAGGATTTCACCCGACCGGAATCGCCGGAACGTTCGCGGCCGCCTGCGTCGCCGCGAAGCTGCGAAACCAGAGCGCGCCCGTGCTCGCCCACGCCCTGGGCATCTGCGCCAGCCAAGCCGCTGGAACTCTCGAACTCGGTCAGTCCTGGCTCAAGCGGCTGCACCCCGGCTGGGCCGCGCACGCCGGCATCATCGCCTCGACCCTGGCCGGCGCCGGCTTCGTCGGACCTCTGACGATCTTCGAAGGGCCGCGCGGGCTCTACGGCAGCCACCTCGGCGACCCCGGCGCCGCCGCCGCGCTGAACCTGCACGACCTCGGAAGCCGATGGATGGCGGCCGACATCGCGATCAAGCCGTATCCGTGCTGTCACTTCACCCACGCCTTCATCGACGCCGCCCTGCAGATCCTCACCGGCCTGGGCGGTGACACCCTGCGTCCGGACGAGGTCGACCGGATCGTGTGCCCGACCAGCGAGCGGGTCATGTCTTCGGTCACCGAACCCGCGGCGAAGAAGCAGGCACCCGACACCCTCTACAACGCCCAATTCAGCGTGCAGTACGCCGTCGCCTACGCCCTGGTCCGCGGCCGGGTCGACCTGGCCACCTTCTACGACGAGACACTCGACGACCCGGAGGTGCTCGCGATGGCCGCCAAGGTCACCTGCCCCGTCGACCCCGACAGCGACTTCCCCCGCCATTTCCCCGGTGAAGTCATCGTCCACCTCCGCACCGGCGAGACCGTGCGTCGCCGGGTACCGGCCAGTAGCGGAACACCCGACAATCCGCTCTCTCCGGAAGCGATCACCGGCAAGTTCACCGCCAACGCTGCACGCGCCCTGCCTGGTGAGGCTGTCGATGCCATCACCGCGATGGTCGACGACCTCGAATCCCTGCCGGACATCAGCACGCTCGTGCAGGCCTGCGCCGACTCCGATCCGCGCTGACCCCAGGTACCGTCACGCGAAACACTGGTGTCCGCCAGTGCGTCGCGTGACTACGAGAAACCTCGGCTTGGCCGTGTGGCTGGGCGGATCGTTGATGGGTGCAGTCGGGCTGAACGGGACCGCGTCGCGTGCGGCGGATCGTGTGACGGCGGCGCGAGTCACCAGTACTGGTTGGTCCCGGTGGACACCCGCCGGAGCTGGTGCCATCGCTCTGCACCTCATCGGCGTAGTCGGCACGGCAAGGATGCGGCGCAGCTAATTCGACTGTTTCGGTTCTTCGGTCGCGGGCGTCTGCCGGATCCGGCGACCGCGATCAAGTCAGTGATCACGACGTCAGCTATGGCAGCATCCACTTATAGCTACTTGGTCGGCAAGCAGATCCAGCATGCCGCCCTGGATGGTGACGGTGTGGCTACCGAGTCTGATCTGGACGCAGAACGCCACCAACGGCTGTTGGCAGCCGAGGTGTAACTGTCGCTATTGGACCGGCTGCGCCGACCGGCGCGTCCGGCAGCGCTGGGTCCTGTTTGCTGTCCGGAAGGGTGTGGCGTGGAGCGGTCAGGGGCTGGCTGCTCAACCACCGACCGCGGACGTGGAATTCCCGCAGCTCGCTCGGGTAAACACCCTTGGTCTCCCTCGACCCTTCACTCGCATAGCCACCGAATCCCGGCCCGAGGGCTCGCGTTGCACGGTGAACCGGCGAGTTAGCGCGTCGCCCCGGCTGCGGCTCGGCCTGGGAGTTGCTACCTCGCCGGTTCATCCGACGGACGCCGCGTTCCCCGTGCAGAGAACTGAGCCGTCCGATTCCAGCCTACGGCGCCGTCGCCTCATCTTGCGGTAATCCTGCGGGTGATCATTGCCTGAACAGACGTGCGACAAAAGGAGATCAAACCGGCAGACCAGGCCGGCGCAGATGTCGGCCGCGGCTACACCCCCATTCAAGACCGGATCGACAGGGAACAGCTACGACGATAAACGGGCTGCAATCACCAGCCGCGCCCGTGGCCTCGCTCGCGTGGCGTGTTCGAGCGGGCGAGTCGATGGACTCACTACCCGCGGAGGCGCTGGCGTGGCCGCCTCGACCCACCAGCGATGACGTGTGCCAGACGATTGCGTGACACTACGGTCGCGCGACGCGACACCAACGTGGAATCCCGAATTGGTACTCGTCGCGTCGACTCGAATGGAGCATACCCGCGACGGTCGCGGGCATTCGACGGCCACACGATGGTGGATCGAAACGCGAGCAGCGTCCGGTCTCTCAGTACGTTTTGAGCACGTGGGACGGAGAACACACCTTCGCCGCCGTTCTGCGAGTTGCGACTGTTCTATTCTAGGAGAATTCATGCTGAAGAAGGCTGTTTTTGTCGTGGCCACGATGGCTGCGGGTGCGTTCCTGGCCGGCGGTGTCGCCGCCGCCGACACCCCTGGCGGTCACGAGCACCACCACGGTCACCACTACGGCGGCTACGACTACAGCGGCCAGGCCGGTCTGCTGAACCTGAACAACACTGACCTGCTGCACAACGTCAACGTCACCCCGGGTATTTGCGGCAACAACGTCAACGTTCTGGGTGTCCAGGTTCCGATCCAGAACTCGCTCAACGGCGTCGGCGTGCCGATCTTGTCGCCGGGCGGCCACGTGGCCAGCGGCGAGAACCCCTACAACTGCGCCTCGGGTGGCGTGGCCGACGGCGGCACGAGCCAGGGCAACTGAGTTTCCGCGCCGGGGCCGCCCGTTGTGTGTGCGGAAGCCAGCTCGAGGCGCGGACCCCGGTGTCACGAACGAACGTCGTAAGGCGCGCCCGGGACGAGGAACGAACTTCCTGTTCATGACCTGGCTTTCGGTGGCGAAACCTTGGGGACGGACGCCGTGGAACCGGACTCCGGTCAGCGTGAGACGTCCTCGGCTGTCCGGTGTCTGATGACGGCCTGCAGATCGAACACCGTTTCGGCGTTTCGGTGCAGGTAACGCTCGCGCGCCTCATCGTTGAGGCCGAGGCTGGGCAGATCGGCCAAGGCTCTCTCGGCGGTGATCATGGGGTAGTTGGTGCCGAACAGGACCTTGTGGTGGCCGCTGCGGAGGTAGGTGACCAGCTCAGTCGGCAGCCGCTTGCTGGTGTAGGCCGAGGTGTCGATGTGGACGCCGGGGTACTTGCGGGCGAGCGCGATCATCTCTTCGGTCCAGGAGTAGCCGACGTGTCCGGCAATGATGGTCAGCTCTGGGAAATCGAGGGCGACGTTGTCCAGGTACGGGATCGGCCGGCCGGTCTCGGAGCTGCGCAGCGGGCCGGTGTGGCCGACCTGGGTGCAGAACGGGATACCGAGTTCGACGCATTCGGCGTACAGGGGGTAGTAGCGGCGGTCGTCCGGCGGCCAACCCCACAGCCACGGCACCACGCGCAGCGCGACGAACCCGAGTTCGCGCACACAGCGCCGTAGCTCGCGCACGGCGGCGACCGGCCGGCGCAGGTCGACCGAGGCGACTCCGGCCAGACGACCGGGGGCCTGGGCCACGAAGGCGGCGACTTCTTCGTTGGAGATCAGCGATCCCTCGGGGCCGTACCAGGCGCTGATCAACGAGACGTCGACGTCCGCGGCGTCCATCGCGGCGATCGTCCATGCGACCGGGAGTTCTTCGGTCAGCTCCTCGGCGCCGGTCCACCGGCGCAGCGAGTCGAACATGTCGTGGCGGACGAACCGCTGGGTGGGGTGCTGTGCCCACACGTCGACGATCTTCATCGCGACGATAATACGGAGGAAACTTCACCCGGACGGGAAGCGCGGTTAGCGGGCGGCGAAGTTGAGGCCGACCGCCGAGCTGGCCGTGATCGTCCGGTCGTGGAGTTGCCCGGTTCCCGCGCGTCGGCGGCCTCGTCGACGAGGAGATCACCGGCCTCGGCCGGACAGCGCAACCGGTGCGTGACGGGACATCGGAGACCGTGCGCCGGTGTTCGGGGCGTGGAAGCCGCCGTGAGCGCCGGGTCAGGGTGCGGGCGCGGGTCCGGTGCTGGCCCGCGGCACCCAGTGCGCGGTCGGCGACCAGCGTTCGGTGACGGGGCCGCCGTCGACGAGCTCGAGCACCGATCCGGCGACCGAGATGCCGAACTGGTGCACGTCGACGCTCATCGTGGTCAGCGCCGGCGACGCGAGCCGGCAGAGTGCGGAATCGTCCCAGGCCACGATGTTCAGGCTGCCGGGGACGTCCACTCCGCGTTCGCGGGCGGCGGCGAGACCGGCCAGCGCCATCACGTCGTTGTCGTAGAGGATCGCGCTCGGCGGTTCGGGGAGCGCCAGCAGGGCGGCCGTCTGCTTGGCGCCGGACTCCTCGGAGTAGTCGCCCTCCACCAGCCGCGGCTGCGCGCCGCCCGCGGCGCAGGCGTCGACGAAGGCGGTGGACCGCGCGGCCGTGTGCTGCAGCTGCGCCGGGCCGGTGACGCGGGCGATCCGCCGGTGACCGAGGCGCAGCAGCTCGCCGACCGCTTCGCGGACCGGGCCGGCGTGGTCGGTCCGCACCGCCGCGAACCCGGGCGCGGGCTCGCCGACCAGGACGGCCGGCAGCCCGAGGTCCGTGAGCACGGCCGGGCGGGTGTCCTCCAGCATCCGGTTCACCACGATCGTCGCTTCGACCTGTCCTTGCGCGGCCCAGCGGCGGTAGGCCGCGGTCTCGGCGTCCTGAGTGGCGACCATGTGCAGGAGCAGCGACAAATCCCAGGCCGCGAGGTGCTCTTCGATGCCCGCGATGAACTCCATGAAGAACGGTTCGGTGCCGAGCAGCCGGGGCGGCCGGGCCAGGACCAGCCCGATCGCGCCCGGCTGCGGGGTCTCCGTCACGGCGACACCGCCGGGGCCCGGACGGCGTTGGCGGACCGCAGCACGTGCGGGCCGGCGAACGCGGCCGGGTCGACCACGGCCGTCGTCCGGACGTGGAAGGCGCGCGTCTCGCCGGGGAGCAGGGTGACGAGCATGTCGTCGACCACGGCGTCCGGGGCCACCCGGTCGGCGAGCACGGCCACGTCGACGGCCAGCGCGCTCGCGGTGACGTCGACGCAGTAGCCGCCCGGTTCCCGTTCGGCGCGCGCGGTCAGCACGTCGGGCTCGTATTCGTGGTCGACGTCCTCGCCGAAGACGTGCACCAGGCGGATGCCACCGGATGACACCACGAGCACCTCCTGATCCGTCCCGGCGTCCACGACGCGGGCCACCGAGCGGGCGGGCACGGCGAAGGGAACTGTATCGCCGCCGCTCGGCGTGCCGTCGACGCGACGCCACTCGCGCCGCAGTTCGCCGGCCCAGTCCTCGTCCGTGTCGTTGATCGCCAAGACAACATCGACGCCGTCGCGGGGCTGAACGGTGAACAGACGCGGCGCGAAGGCGTGCTTCAGCGCGTACCACAGCGGCTTGGGGCGTTCGTCCGAGTCGATCGCCGCCCAGGACGTGACCGGCCAGCAGTCGTTGAGCTGCCAGACGATCGCTCCCGCCGTGCGGGGCCACCACGAGCGGAAGTGCTCGATGCCGAAGGCGACGGCGCGGGCCTGGTTGAGCTGGGCCGCCCAGTGCCAGCCGGCGAAGTCCGCGGGAACGGGCAGGTGCGGGGCCAGCCCGCGATCCAGCTTGCCGTTGCCGTCTTCGGCCTTCTGGTGGAGCAGGAACCCCGGGGACGTGGCGGTGAGCGGCTCGTCGTGGATCCAGCGGGTGAGCGTCGACCACGTCGGCGGCCCCTGGAAGCCGAACTCCGAGCAGAACCGCGGGACGTGGTCGCGGTAGTGGCGGTAGTCGAGCCGGTTCCACACTTCCCACTCGTGGCGGGTCCCGTGGTCGGCGTCGTTCGGGTGGACCTCGCCCGGACTGTACGGGCTGCCGGGCGCGTAGTGCCGGGTCGGGTCGAGCTCGGCGACGATCGAGGGCAGCAGCTCGGTGTAGTACTTCAGCCCCCAGGTGCGGTCGCCCATCCGCTCGGGCCAGCCCCAGTCGGCGTGGCCCCAGAGGTTCTCGTTGTTGCCGTTCCACAGGGCCAGCGACGGGTGGGGCGTCAAGCGGGTGACGTTCTCCCGCGCCTCGGCCTCGACCTCGCTCCACAGCGGCTCTTCTTCGGGGTAGGCGGCGCAGGCGAACGGGAAATCCTGCCAGACGAGGACACCGAGCTCGTCGCAGACGTCGTAGAAGTCCTCGGTTTCGTAGATCCCGCCGCCCCAGACGCGCAGCAGGTTGAGGTTGGCGTCGACGGCTTGGGTGATCCTCCTGAGCAGCCGCTGCCGGGTGATGCGGGTGAGGAAGTGGTCGTCCGGGATCCAGTTGGCGCCCTTCGCGAAGATCGGCTTTCCGTTGACCACGAACGTGAACGGGGTCCCGATCTCGTCCGGCCGGGTGTCCACCGTGATGGTCCGGAAGCCGATCCGCCGCTCATAGGAGTCCAGGACGTCGGCGCCGGACCGGAGTTCGGCTGTCAGCGGGTACCGCACCTGGTCGCCGTGGCCGGTGGGCCACCACAGCCACGCGCCGGGGACGGTCACCACGACCACCGCCTCGGTGGCTCCCGGGGCGATGACGACGCGTTCGACGCGGCCGGCGACCGTCACCCGCAGCTCGAGGGGTGCTTCGGAGGCGCGTTCGACCTCCGCGTGCACGGCGACCCGGCCGGTGCCGTCCTCGTCCACCGTCACCAGCGGCCGGACGCTCGCGAACCGGGCGTCGTGCCAGCGTTCGAGGCGGACCGGCCGCCAGATGCCGGCGGTCTGCAGGTCGGGACCCCAGTCCCAGCCGAACGAGCAGGCCATCTTGCGCACCATGTTGAACGGGTGGCCGTAGGCGCGCTCCCGGCGGCCGAGTGCCTTCTCGGCCTCTTCGGCGTGGTCCAGCGCCGAGCGCAGGTCGACGACGAGTTCGTTGACACCGTCGCGGAGGTGGTCGCGGACGTCGAACCGGTGCCCGCGGTGCATGTTGGCGGTCCGGCCGAGCTCGTGCCCGTTGAGGGCGATCGTGGCGACCGTGTCGAGGCCGTCGAAGACGAGGTCGACCCGGTCGTCGGCGGCCGGTGCGGGGAACCGCAGGGTGTAGCGCCAGTCCGTCCGGTGTGCCCAGGTGAGATCGGCTTCGGCCCGGTCGAGGTAGGGGTCCTCGATCAGGCCGGCGCGCAGGAGGTCGAGGTGGGCTGATCCGGGGACTTCGGCCGGGACCACCTGCCCCCGGATGGCCGCCGGAACCGGGCCGCCGGCTGCTTCCAGCTGCCAGCCGTCGTGCAGTTCCTGGTGGATCATCGCGCTCCTTCGGGTTCGAACGGGTCCGTGACTGCCGCTCGGTGGGCGCCCCGCTTCTCCGGGTCGGGCGCCGAGGCGGCGAGCAGCCGGGTGTACGGGTGCTGCGGGCGCAGGATGACCTCGTCGGCGGGCCCGCGCTCGACCACGCGGCCGTGGTGGAGCACGAGCACGTCGTCCGAGAAGTGGCGGGCGGTGGCGAGGTCGTGGGTGATGTAGAGGACGGCGAGGTCGTCTTCGCGCTGCAGCCTGGCGAGGAGGTTGAGCACCCCGAGCCGGATCGACACGTCCAGCATGGACACCGGTTCGTCGGCGATGACTACCTTGGCGCCCGGCGCCAGGGCGCGGGCGATCGCGACGCGCTGGCGCTGGCCACCGGACAGCTCGTGCGGGCGACGGCGGGCGATGTCCTCCACCGGCCGCAGGCTGACCCGGTCCAGCAGGTGCAGGACCTGCTCCCACGTCTCGCGGGGTCCCTTCGCCCGGTCGTGCAGCCGCAGCGGCCTCGCCAAGTGGTGGGCGACGGTGTGGAACGGGTTCAGCGACGCGAACGGGTCCTGGAACACCATCTGCACGTGGTTGCGGTAGGACCGGTCGGGGACGAGACGGCCGTCGTCGTGGAGGGTGATCGTGCCGCCGGTCGGCCGGTCCAGGCGCGCGATGAGCCGGGCGATCGTCGACTTCCCGGAGCCCGACTCGCCGACCAGCGCCGCCGTCCGGCCCGGGGTCAGGGTGAAGGACACCTCGTCGACCGCGCGCAACCGGGTCCGGCGGACGCCGTCGCGGACCCGGAACTCCCGGACCAGGTTGGTGACCTCGAGCGTCGTCATCGCGTTCCCTCCAGCTGGTCGGTGCGGACGAAGGCGCCGCGTTCCCCGGTGAGGCTGGGGAAGGACTCGAGCAGGGTGCGCGTGTAAGGGTGGGCCGGCGCGCGGTACAGCTCGCCCGCGTCGGCGTATTCGACGATCTCGCCGTCCTTCATGACCGCGATGCGGTCGGCGATTTCCAACAGCAGAGGGAGGTCGTGGGTGATCAGGACGACCGCGAACCCGAGCTCGTCGCGCAGCCGCAGGACCTCTTGCAGGATTTCGCGTTGCACGACGACGTCGAGCGCCGTGGTCGGCTCGTCCATGATCATCACCTGCGGTTCGAGCAGCAGCGCCATCGCGATCATCACCCGCTGCCGCATGCCTCCGGAAAGCTCGTGCGCGTACGAGGAGAGCCGCGCCGGGTCGACGCGCACCAGGCGCAGCACCTCTTCGCACCGCGTTCTCCGCGCGTCGGCCGCCATGGCGGGCCGGTGCGTCTTGAGCACGTCGTCGAGCTGGGCCCGGACGGTGGTGACCGGGTTGAGCGCGTTCATCGCGCCTTGGAACACCATCGCCAGCTTGTCCCAGCGAAACGCCCGGAGGGCGGCCGGGCCCAGACCGAGAATGTCCACTTCGGACCCGTCGCGGTCGTGGAAGACCACCGAACCGGCGCGGACCTCGGCCGGGGGCCGGTGCAGGCGGTTGACGGCGTAGGCCAGTGTCGTCTTGCCGCAGCCGGATTCGCCGGCCAGGCCGAGGATTTCGCCTCGCCGGAGGGTGAACGACACGTCTTTCACCGCGTGCACCGGCTGGTCCGCGCGATAGACGACGTCGAGCGAGCTGACGTCGAGGACGACGTCGTCGGCCACGTCGGCCACTTCGGCGGGGCCGGCTTGATCCGGGGCCGGGCGGGTGGAGTTCCGGAGTTTCGGGTTGATGATCTCGTCGATGCTGAAGTTGATCAGCGACAGTCCGCAGCCGAAGAGGGCGATCACCAGGCCCGGCGGGACGAACCACCACCACGCGTGCCGTTGCAAGGCGAACCCGTTCTGCGCGAAGTAGAGCATGGTGCCCAGCGTCGGGGAGTTGGCGGCGCCGAGCCCGAGGAACGACAGCCCGGCTTCGCTCAGGATCGCGGCGATGACGGCGAACACGAACTGCGAGGCGAGCAACGGCAGCAGGTTCGGCAGGATCTCCACACCGATGATGCGCCACGGCTTTTCCCCGGCGACCCGGGCCGCGGCGACGTAGTCGCGGTTGCGCAGGGACAGTGTCTGGGCTCGCAGCACGCGGGCCGATGCCGCCCAGCCGGTGATCGTCAGGACCAGCGCGATCGTCCAGGAGCCCCGGGATTCGGCGGGGACGAACCCGGCTATCACGATCACCAGGGGAAGGCCGGGAATGACCAGCATGACGTTGGAGAATAAGGAGAACGCCTCGTCGGCCGCGCCGCCGGCGTAGGACCCGATGACGCCGAAGATCACCGAAAGCAGCGTCGCGAACACGCCCACCAGCAGGCCGATCTCCAGGGAGCCGCGAGTGGCGTGCGCGAGCTGGGCGAAGACGTCCTGGCCGGTCTGGGTGAGGCCGAGCAGGTGACCACCGCCGGGCGGCGTGAGGCCCGCGTCGCGCACGGCGTCGGGATCACCGGTGAACCAGGGGCCGGCTGCCCCGAACAGCACGATCACGCCGACCAAGCCGAGTCCTACTCCCAGGCGTGGCGACCAGCGAGGCAACATCGCTTTCAGGCCGGCTCCCCAGCGCGGCGCGGGCACGGTGGCGGGAGCGAGGTTCGTCATGGCGGCCTCCTCAGGCCCGGGCCCGGGTGCGGGCGTCGATGAGGCCGTAGAGCAGGTCGACGACGAGGTTGGCGCCGAGCACCGCGACCGTGATGACCAGGAAGATGCCTTGCATCAACGCGTAGTCGTTGTTCTGGACGGCCTGCAGCAGCTTCGAGCCGATGCCGGGGTAGGAAAAGACTTGCTCGGTGACGATGGACCCGGAGACCACGAAACCCAGTGAGATCGCGAACCCGGCCACCGACGGGAGGACGGCGTTGCGGGCGGCGTAGCGCAGCATCACCCGGCTGTCCCGCAAACCTTTGGCCTGCGCGGTCAGGACGTAGTCCTCGGAGCCGGCCGACACCATCATGTTCCGCATCCCGAGCAGCCAGCCCCCGACCGAGGAGACGACGATGGTGAGGGCGGGCAGCACGCCGTGGTAGATCGCCGAGCCGAGGAACTCGCCGTTCCAGCCCGGATCCAGCGCGACGTCGTAGCCGCCGAGGAGCGGGAACCAGCCGAGTGCCGACGCGAGCACCGCCGCGAAGATCAGCGCGAGCCAGAAGTACGGCACGGCGGCGAGCACGGTCGTCACCGGCACCAGGGAGTCCAGCCACTTGCCGCGCTTCCAGCCCACGAGCATGCCGAGCGCGACACCGAGCAGGAACGAGATCAGCGTCGCGACGCCGACCAGGACGAGCGTCCACGGCAACGCCTGGCCGATCACGTCCGAGACTTTCGCCGGGAAGACGCTCACCGAGATGCCGAGGTCGCCGTGGAGGAGTTTGCCCAGGTAGGAGAAGTACTGCGACCACAGCGACTCGTCGCTGTGCGTGCCGAGGAGCAGTTCATACGCCCGGCGCACCGACGGGTCGGGTGCGCCGCCCCGCTGGGCGATCTTGGCCAGCAGGACGTCCACCGGGTTGCCCGGCAGCAACCGCGGGATGAAGAAGTTCAGCGTCAGGGCGGCCCAAAGCGCGACCAGGTAGAACGCGAACTTGCGCAGGTAGTAGACCATCACCGCGTTACTGCCCGGCCGGCTTGAGCGCCTTGAAGATCTGGGCCTGGTCCGGTCGGCTCCACACCGCGGGGAAGGCGTAGAGGTTGTCCTTGGTCGGCCACCCGGTGAACTTGGCCGTGTTGTACTCGCTGATGGTGCCGCTGGTCAGGACCGGGATGTAGGGCATGGCTTCTTCGGATTTGGTCTGCACGATGTCGTAGTAGGGCTGACGGCGGGCGGCGTCGGTGGCGGGGATGCCTTTGAGCGCGTTGAGAGCGGCGTCCACTTCCGGGTCGGAGAAGCGGCTGTAGTTGGGGTAGGCGGATTCGCCGACCTTCGCGGTGGTCTCGGTCGCGAAGTAGTAGTTGAACGTGTAGTACGGGTCGGCCGAGGGGCCCTGCAGCAGCGAGTCGATCAGCAGCTGGAAGCGGCCGCGAACCCGGGCGTCGGCCCACTCGTTGTAGGACACCTGCTGCGCGATCAGTTTGATGCCGGCCTGCTGGAGCTGCTGGCCGAGGGTGGTGAGCGCGGTGATGTAGTCGGTCCAGCCGGACGGGGTCTGCACCGTCAGTTCGAGCGGCTTGCCGTCCTTGGCGAAGATCCCGTCCGGGCCTTTGGTGTAGCCGGCGCCCTGCAGCAGGCCGGTGACCTTGGCCGGGTCGGGGTCCTTCGGAGCGATCTTCTGCTGGAGCTTGCCGGAGACCCACTTGGCGTCGCGGCCGAGCAGGGCGAAGCCGGGGGAGACGTCGGACGCGGTGTTCTCGAAGGCGAGGGTGTTGAGCTGGGTGCGGTTCATCGCGTAGTAGATGGCGTGCCGGACGGCCGGGTCGGTCTGCGGGCCGGTGCACCCGAGCGCGGCGTTCGAGCAGGCGAACAACGCGATCTGGTTCATCGGCGTGATGATGGCCTGGTAGCCGGGGTAGTTCTTCGCGACGTTCTTGACGTCCGGGACCGGCCCGGTCTGCCAGTCGATCTGCTTGGCCGCCAGCGCGTCGGCCCCGGACTGGTTGCCCGACAGCGCGAGGTAGCGGATGCGCTTGACCGCGGCTTCGCCGCCCCAGTACGTCGGGTTGGCCTTGAACGTGAAGGCCTGCGGCTTAAACTCTTCAAGCTGGTACGGGCCGGTGCCGACCGGCTGGGCGATGACGTCGTTCGCCGGGTCGGCGATCTTCGACCACAGGTGCCGCGGCACGATGAACGTCTTGCCCAGCACCTGGGGGCCCTGCATGAACGCCGGAGCCGGGAAGGTGATCTTGACGTGCGTGCCGTCGGTGGCGACGGCCTTGCCGTTGTAGCCGGTGGTGTTGATGGTCTTGTTCTTGGCGACCATGTCGAGGGTGAAGACCACGTCGTCCGCGGTGAACGGTGTCCCGTCGGAGAACTTCACGCCGGGCCGCAGAGTGATCGACAGTTCCGTGCCGGCCGGGTTCCAGGAGTAGTCCGTGCCCAGGAGCGGCTGGGGCGGAACGTCCTGAGTGGTGTTGTAGAAGTACAACGACTCGAAGATCGTGCCCGAGCTTTCCAGCACGCTGGAGGAGAACGGGTTGAAGTTGATCTGGTAGTCACCGGACTGGCCTGTGTAGGCGACCAGTGTGGCGTCCGCGGAACTGCTGCCGCTGTCTGCTGAACATCCGGCGAGGACGACGGCGGCGGCCGCGATCACGGCTGACAGCGTGCGTGCTCGGCGTCGAACTGGCGTACCCGACATGTCGAGTCCTCTCCTGGCTACATTGCCTGCCGCTCGAATGGCGAACATTGTTAAGTCACTGAATAAACAAAGTCAAGGACTGGAGAGGCTTGTCCAGGTGGACAGGATCGGCCGCAGTGTTGAGCGGTTAAGCTTCGTGCGACGAGTGAACGAAGTGGCGAGGAGAGTGCATGAGCGGCCCGCCGAGGACCACGCCGCACGTCAGCACCCGTGCGGCCGTCCTGGACGTGATCCGGGCGGCCGGCACGATCAGCCGCGTCGGCATCGTCGCCGCCACCGGCATGACCGGCGCGACCATCTCCACCGTGGTCCGCGGCCTCATCGAGGACGGGCTCGTCGCCGAGACCGGCCGCGCCGAGTCCACCGGCGGCAAACGCCGCGTCCTGCTGCAGCTCGAGCCGTCGGCCCGGTTCGCGGTGGGCATCCACCTCGACCACGACGGCATCACCTACGCCGTCACCGACCTCGCCGGAGCGGTCGTCGCGCGGATCACGCGGCCCGGGGCGGGTGCCGCTGCCCCGGAGCAGGTCGTCGTCCGGATGGCCGACGAGGCGATGGCGCTGGTGGCCGGCGCCGGCGTGGATCCCGGCCGGTTGCTCGGCTTCGGCCTGGTGTTCCCGGGACCGCTCGGAGCGACCGGCGGCATGGCCGTCGCGCCGCCGTCGATGTCCCAGTGGATCGACTACCCGCTCGGTGCCGAGCTCCGCGCCGTCACCGCGTTACCGGTCCTGCTGGAGAACGACGCGAGTGCCGCCGCGCTGGGAGAACACTGGTCCGGCGGCGCCGGTACCCCGCCGACGTTGGCGGCGGTGTACATGGCGAGCGGGATCGGCGCCGGCGTGCTGGTCAACGGCATGACCTACCGCGGCGCGGGCGGGAACACCGGCGAGATCGGTCACCTGTGCCTCGACCTCGACGGGCCGGAATGCTGGTGCGGCGCGCGCGGTTGCCTGGAAGTCCTCGCGGGACCGGCCGCGGTCGTGGAGCAAGCCCGCGCGGACCGGCGGCTGGCCCGGGCCGCCGGGCTGAGCAGGCGCCCGCCCGCCACCGGTTCGGTGTTGACGGAGTTCGCGGCGGTCAGCCGCGCCGCGAAGCGTGGTGACGCGGCCGCCACGGCCTTGCTCGACCGGTCGGCCCGCTACGTCGCCGTGGCCGTGCGCAACCTCGCCAACATCATGGACCTCGAGGGTGTCGTCTTGACCGGCCCGAGCCTGGCGGTCGCGGGCGCGACTTACCTGCCGGCCATCCGGGACGAGCTGGAGCGGGTGTTCTTCGCGCGGTCCGTGCACGTGCCCCAGGTGTGGCTGTCGCGGTCCGCGGCCACGGCGTCGGCGATCGGCGGCGCGGCGATGGTTCTCCAGTCGGAGCTGGTGCCGCTGCACGACGGCCTGCGGCTGCCGGACCTGAAGGCCGTCGAGCAGCCGCTCGCCTCACTGGCCTGAGGCTACGGCTCGGCGAAGTCGCCGCAATCGAGACCACTCTGGCCGCCGCTGAGCTCGACAGCGGCGAAATCCCGAAGCGTCGCCGGCGCCACGTCGTCCGTGCCGAGCAGTGAGCAGGCCGTGGAGCTTGGTGCACTGCGAGCTCGGCCGGGGCTGAGCCGCGCCGCCGCTCAGGCCGGCAGAACGCGCAGAGGCCGGCAACACGCCAGATCGCTTCGCGGCCGCACGGTGGTATTGACGCATGCGGCGCCTGATCTTTCACTGTTGCCCAGTAGGCGTGAGGACTTCAACGGCGTCTGCCTTGACGCCGATCTCGGCGGGCAGCGGCCCCCTGCGCATCGAGTCCGACGGGGCGATCCTTCGGCGACGCCGTTCTGGAGCGCCGCGACCTCAGCGCGCAGGAGCGTCTCCTGCGGCGTTTCTCGACGCCCAGCCGGGTCACCCTTGGTGAAAGTCGTGCGGCTGCCCTGTATGAAATCCACGCGGAACTCAGCCTCTGTTGACGGACGTCGCAGGCGGGCTGTCCGGTGCCAGCTCGGAACATCCCGGCGCGAGTGCCGGGCCCGGGCTGCGGCTCGTAAAACTCGGGCAATCACCTGTACCCGAACTCCAAGTGGGCATGGGTGGCACATCGGCCGCCGGAGAGAACGCGCCGTCGAGCGCTCGATCGCAGCATCGCGCGGAGGAACTGGCGAACCGGCGTCGTGACGGCGCTCTCTCTGGGCTTCCGCCGTCTTCGTAGCGGGATCAGGTGGCCAGCTGTCGATGCACCTCGGCGGAGTCGTGCAAGTTGGTCATCTGCGCGAACTTGCCGTTGGCGACCTTGTAGATGGCGTACTCGATAATCTCGAAGGAGGCGCCGGTCGGAGCAACGCCGAGCCATTCCTTGGCCGGGGTGCCGGTGTTCCTCACCCGTGCGGCGAGGCGGTCGCGGTCGAAGAGCAGTTCCCGCACCTCCCAGCGGAAGTCGGGAACGGCGCCGATGATGCTCCTCATGTCGGCCATGACGTCGTTGCGGGTCCCCGGCTCGCCGTTGAGGAGCACCTCGTCGGCGACGAACTTGTCCATCCTGTCGATCTCGTGGGCGTCGAGCGCGGCGATGTACTGGAGGTCCACCCACGCAGGTTGCTTTCATTCATCGGAGTCCTTTCCTCATCAGGGATGGCTTTCAGCAGACGAGCTGGCCGTGGCGGTTGTGGAACTCGCCGGTGGGGCCGTCGGGACCGAGCAGGGCAAGGGCAACCGTGGCGTCTGTTCAGAACGGGTGAGTATCGCTTGCGTAGTAGCGTTGAGAGGTCGGTGCGATGCTCGGCTGCATTCACATCGACATCGGGTAGGCAGCTGCGCCTTGGCACATCGTGCTGTCAACGATCGCAAAATAGCCCGGCGCCTGCGCCGGCTGACCGGCACCGGCATCTTCACCCTCGCCGAGGTGCGGGCTTCGCGCCCGGCACTCGCTGACGATGACGACGTGGCGCCCCGGCGGGTCACTTCAGGCGCAGGACAGGAGGAGAGACAGATCGACCGCGTCGGCCAGCGCGCGGGTACCGGCATCGTTGGGGTGCAGGTGGTCGCCACTGTCGTAGGTGGGGTTCAGGACTTAGGAGTCCGCGGGGGAAGCTGTCGCTGCGGCGAAGTCGATCACACCGTCGAAGGTTCCCGCGGTCCGGATCCACGCGTTGACGTCCCGCCATGT
Source organism: Amycolatopsis sp. cmx-4-37 (assembly GCA_049998055.1). Lineage (GTDB taxonomy): Bacteria > Actinomycetota > Actinomycetes > Mycobacteriales > Pseudonocardiaceae > Amycolatopsis. The sequence continues at coordinate 57,063 of JAEBEK010000039.1, forward strand.
CTGCCGCTGGGCGGGGGAGTCGAGGAAGGAGCCGCCCATCGGGGTCAGCGTCGCGCCGTAGATCCTGACGCCGTGTGCGTGCGCGGCCCCGATCACCTGGCGGTAGCCGGCGATGATGTCGGAAGCGGCGGCGTTGTAGCCGATGTCGTTGATCCCCTCGAGCAGGATCATCGCGCGCACACCGTTCTGCTGGAAGACATCCCGGTCCAGCCTGTTCACTCCGGCGACGCCGTAGTAGGGCTGCCCGGGGCGGTCGGCGAGCAGCCGGTTCCCGCCCAGGCCGGCGTTGACCACCGACAGCGTCGGTCCGTGTACGGCGTCGAGCCGGCGGCTGACGAAGTCCGGCCAGCGGTGGTTCGCGTTGCCGGTCGTGTTCGCGGTGTCCGTGATCGAGTCGCCGAACGCGACTACAGTGCCCGCGACGCGTCGCGGCGCGGTCACCTCGACACCGTCGACGAACATCCAGCACGGCGTATCCGCATAGGAGGTACCGGACGTGGTGCTCGCCCGGTCGCCGCTCGCGAGGTAGTTGCCTTGCGCAGTAAAAGGATGGTTGGTCACCGGACCGGTCGGACCCGGCACGTAGACGCTCACCAGCAACGTGGACAGGGCGGCCATCTTCAACGGCACCGGGTCGCTGAACTCACGGGCCCCGGGCGCCAGCGTGACCGACCGGTGGCCGCGGAAGGTGAGCTCGCGCATCGTGCCAGGAGTCGCGCCGGCGCCACTGCCCTGACGCGCCACCGTGACGTGCCCGATCCGCATCGGCCGGGTGCCGAAGCTGTTGGTCACGCGGATCCGGACGTCGTCTCCGCCGGTGCTGAGGAATAAGACGTTGCGAACCGTCCGGTCGGTGAGGCCGGTACCCGCCGGGGCGGGTGGAGCCGGGGATCGCGGAGCCCACGACCTGACTGGCGGCCCAACCCGGCACCCAGTGCCTGCCCGGTCCCGGCGGCGTCGCGGCGGTCGCTGTGACGGGATCGAGCACCGCCGCGAAGGTGATGAGTGTCGCCATCGCGGCTACCCGGAACCGCCTGAACGTATGCACCTTCGATCCGGCCATGGCAACGACGGTGACACTTAACCAGTTAAGTTTCAATGGCTTCGAGAACGCTTATGTCGCAGGAAAAGGATCTCTTGACACTTAACCGGTTAAGTGCTCTAGTCCGTTGAGAACCGGCGGTGCGGCCGGCAGGTACGGAGGTCCGACATGGATGCGAGTCCCACCCCGGTCACCCCACCCTCGCCCGGTACTAGGGCCTGTATCGAAGTCAGTCAGAGCCATTCGTTGATCGCGGCGATCTGGACAGTGGCTTCGTACCGAACCGCGAGTTTGTCATAGCGAGTAGCCACCCCGCGGTGACGTTTGAGCCGGTTGAT
>JAEBEK010000040.1:0-56487 GCA_049998055.1 Amycolatopsis sp. cmx-4-37
CGAACGTGGGCGTGCTGGAGCAGCCAGCACAATCCAGCACGCCCACAACCACCACCAAGATCAACAAACCCCAACCAAGATCACCGAGAATCCCACCGGTGGATCCAGGTCCAGCGTCATGAACGACTCTTTCATGACATCCCGCCCAGCAACGCGACTTTGCCGAGGCCCCGGCGACCGACGTCATGAACGACTCGTTCATGACATCGCGGTGGGTCGGGGCGGCCGTGTCCGTTCTCAGCCGGCCAGGAGACGGCGGTTCCACCACGTCGAAGGCCGGCGCCCGACCACCGCGGTGAGGTCGTCCAGCTCCGCCGACAGCTTCTGCAGGTCCTCGGCCACCAGCGCCTGCGGGCCGTCGCACAACGCCTGCTCCGGGTGCGGGTGGACGTCCACCAGGACCCCGTCCGCCCCGACCGCGATCGCCGCGCGGGACAGCGGGAGCACCAGGTCGCGGCGGCCGCCCGAATGGGAGGGGTCGATCATCACCGGCAGGTGCGAAAGCCGCTGCACCACCGGGACCGCCGAGATGTCGAGCGTGTTGCGCGTCGCCGTCTCGAACGTGCGGATGCCGCGCTCGCACAGGACGATGTCGAGGTTGCCGCGCTGCGCGATGTACTCCGCCGCCATCAGCCACTCGTCGATCGTCGCGTTCATGCCGCGCTTGAGCAGCACCGGCTTGCCCGCCTCGCCCGCCGCCTGCAGCAGCCCGAAGTTCGACATGTTCCGGGTGCCGATCTGCAGCATGTCGGCGTACCGCGCGACCATCTCGACGTCGTGGGCGGCGACCACCTCGGTCACCACCGGCAGGCCCGTCTCGGCGCGGACGTCGGCCAGGATCTTCAGGCCCAGCTCGCCCAGGCCCTGGAACGCGTACGGCGACGTGCGCGGCTTGTACGCGCCGCCGCGCAGGAGCACCGCGCCGGCGGACTGGGCCATCCGCGCGGCCTCGAGCGTCTGCTCCGGCGTCTCGACCGCGCACGGACCCGCGACCAGCGTGACGGTGTCCGGGCCGATCGGCACCCCGCCGACGTACACAGTGGACCGCTCGGCGTGGTGCTCCCGGCTGACCAGCTTGTACTTGGCGGAGATCCGGGTGACGCTCTGCACGCCCGCCAGCCCGCCGAGGTTGAGCGTCTCGAACCGGTCGACGTCGCCGACCAGGCCGACGATCACCCGGCTCACCCCGCGGCTCACGAAGGCCTCCCCGCCCACTGCTTCCACCCGCTCCACGACCGCCTCGACGTCCTCGGCCGTGGCGTGCGTGGCCATGACGATCACCATGAGTCGACAACCCCTTCAGCGTTCCAGGCCGTGCTCGGCCGGCGGGCGCCGGTCGTGGTCCCGGTCACTTCATGATCCGGCTTGCCCGCGCATACCCACGTCTCCACGGTTGCGCACCCGCTCGCGTGCCCTCTTGCCCAGACCCCTTGGCGGGCAAAGGTTTCTCGCAACCGGCAGGTAGTCCGGCCGGGGCCGCGACACCTAGTCTCGAACGTACTCGCGCCCACCGAGGGAGAGGGAATCCCGGTATGTCCACCAGCAATGGCACGTCCACCGTGGCCACCGAACAGGCCGCCGTCGCCGCCGTCCCGCAGCGGATCGTCGCGGCGTGGGCGGAAAACGACGCCGATGCCTTCGCGAAGGCCTTCACCGAAGACGGCACGATGGCCCTCCCCGGCGGCGTCTTCGTCAAGGGCCGTGACGGCATCAAGGCGTTCATGGGCGCCGGGTACGCCGGCCCGTACCAGGGCACGCGCGTCTTCGGCGAGCCCGTCGACCTCAAGTTCCTCGGCGAGGAGGCGGCCGTCGTCATCACCCTCGGCGGGGTCCTCGCCCCGGGCGAGACCGAGGTCAGCCCGGCCCGCCAGGTGCGCGCCATCTGGGTGCTGGCCAAGCAGGACGGCGAGTGGCTGATCGCCGCGTACCAGAACACCCCGATCGAGAACTGAGGTACTGCCGTCAAGGCCACCTTACGGGCGTCTGACGCCCGTAAGGTGGCCTTCACGGCATTCCGGGTCAGGCGTCGGTGAGCAGGCCCGCCAGGCCCGCGTAGCCGCCTTCCTTGAGGCGCTCCCCCGATTCGACCGCGTACGCCGCGTCGGCCTCGATGCCGAGCCCCTCGACCATCCGGTTCATGAAGTTGAACAGCGCGCAGACCAGGACGGCGTCGTGCAGCGCGCGCTCGTCCCAGCCCGCCGCGAACACGGCTTCGGCGTCGGCCTCGGTCATCCGCGACGGCGTCCGCGTGAGCTTGCCGACGTAGGCCAGCACCGGCTTGAGCTTCTCCTCGACCGGCGCCGAGCCCAAATCGGCGACCGCGGCGGCGAGCACGCCCTCGGGGACGCCGAACGCCTCCGCCGTGACCGTGTGGATGCCGTGGCAGTAGTCGCAAGCGTTGACCCCGGACACGTACGCCGCGATCATTTCGCGCTCGCCGGGAGTGAACGGCGACTCGCCGCGCAGCAGCTCCTCGTGGAAGGCCAGCAGGTGCTTGGCGGGACCCGGGTAGGCCCGGAACACCTGCAGCAGCGTGGTTTCAGCCGGCAGGGACCTCAGGTACGACATCGAAGGGTTCCTTTCCGTCCGCCAGCCCGGCGGCAAGCTGGTCGACCTCGGTGCCGCGCAGCGCGCACGCGGTCAGGTAGGCGATCGTGCCCGCACCGGCGCCGGGCACCGCCGCCGCGACGAGGTCCAGGCGGCGGTCCCACTCCCGGCGCAGCGAGCCCGGCGACGACGTCGACGGCGGTTCGCCGACCCGGTCGCGCAGGCCCAGCCAGTGCTGCCGGCCGGACTCCAGGAGCCCGCCCAGGCCGAACTCCGCTGAACCGTGCCGGGCCTGGTCGACCACCTGGGTCACCAGGGCCGGGTCGTCGGCGAGCCGGGCGAGCGCGAGCCCGGCGAGCAGCCGGTCGGCGTCCAGGCCCAGCAGGATGATCCCGGCTTCGGTGGCGCCGGAGGCGTCGACGTCCGGCAGGGCGAACCGCGAGTCGTGAGGCTCAGACACCGACGACCGCCTCGGCCGGCGCGGCGACTCCGGTGCGCAGCTGCGCCGCGATGGCCGCGGCGACCCGGGTGGTGGCGACGCGGTGGCCGTCGATGTTGCGGGCGGCCGGGCCGAGCACCATCCCGGCCGCGGCCCCGACCACCGAAACGCGCGGCTCGCGGCGGTAGGAGAGCGTCCGCTCGTCCAGCGACGGCCAGCCGTCACGCGCGTCGACGAGCTCGTCGGGCAGCAGGCCGGTGCCGATCGACGGCGTCGTGCCGAGCGCCAGCACGACGTGGTCGCCCGCGACCCGCCGGCCGCTCTCCAGCCGCAGCACCACGCTCCCGCCGACGGCGGGCGCGATCTCCTTGACCGCTTCGCCGCGGTGGACGACCAGCCGGCCTTCGGCTTCCGCGCGCTCGAGCAGCGGCCGGAACTCGAACATGATCGACGCGCGCCGGAACCGGCCCATCAGGTCGAGCCGCTCGGCCCAGCCGACGCCGTCGAAGCGCTTGCGGCCCTCCGGCCGGAAGAAGGTGGAGTTCACGTCGGCGCACTGGTAGTGCTCGCCGGTCTCCCGGACCACCCACCGCACCTCGCGCCCGGCCTCGAGCGCGCCGGCGATCAGGTGGGCGGCGGTGAGCCCGGCGCCGACGACCACCTGGCAGCGCGGGCCCGACGGCACCGATTCGTCCCAAAAGGACACTCCGCGCGGCGGGTGCCCGCCGCCCCACCAGGTTTCCGGCGCCGGCCGGCGTTCCTCGCCCGGGCACAGCACGACGTGCCGGGCGGCGACGGAGAAGCGGTCGGTGTGCACGGTGACCGCGCCGGGCCCCGGCGCGACCTCGCGGACCGTCGCCTGCCAGGTCTTCTCCCCGACGTGGTGGGTGGTGACCAGGTGCGCGCAGTAGGCGTCGAAGACGTCCACCGGGACGACCGAGCGGTGCCCGGACTGCGACATCCGGATCTCGCGGCGCTCGGTGGGCGTCAGCCGGCCCCAGTGCAGCCGCGCGAAGTCGAGCAGCTCGCAGTCGCGGAACCCCTCGACCCCGGGGTGGTGTTCGTAGGGCGAGCGCAGCACGCGCTGGCCCAGCAGGTCGATCCGGCCGAAGAACCGCCCGCACGGCCGCCCGGTGCGGTCCACCACGACGACGTCGGGCACGCCGTGGTGCCACAGCGCGGAGGCGACCGCGAGCCCGGCCGGCCCGGCTCCGACGATCACGACGTCGGCGGTGGACGCCGGCGACGCCTCCCGCGCCGGGGACGGTGGCGCGGGCGGGCGCGGCCAGTCGCGGCCACGCGGCGAGTCGAGCAGGTGCGGCTCCGGTACGAACTTGATCACCGCTCGCCCCGCCGCCGGCTCAGAGCACCGTGACGGGGACGATCAGCTCCACCACCGGCCGCTGGCTCATGCCGTTGGTCACGAGCTCGTCCAGCGTCTGCTGGGACTGCTCGGCGCTGTCGGTGGCGATCGGGCTGTAGCGCGAATAGAAGTAGGTCGGCTTGCGGCCGCCGGTCTCCATCGAATACGTCTTCAGGACGGTCTCGCCCGGGCGGACCTCGCCGTCGTAGAAGGTGAGGCGGCGCTGGTCCGGCGTCATGAAGCTCTTCGAGAACTGCGGCGACATCAGCATCTCGTCGTCGAGGAACGTCGAGTCCTCGTCCATCACCGCCTGCATCGCGACCCACGTCTGGTCGGTCAGGTTGGTCTCCGCCTTGATCACCTGCCAGCGGCCCGGTTCGGGGAGGCTCACGCTCACCGAAACGTCGTGGTCGGTGGTGTCGATCGCGCCGGTGATCATGAGCACGCGGCGGCCGAGGTCGGCGGTCCCGGTCATCTGGACGTCCCGGGCGCGCACGCGGCTGGATACATCGAGTCCTGGCAATTCCGGTGAAGACATGGTGCAGCCTCCTACGTTACCCACCCCAGAAATAGCGGCCTGACCAGCGAACACGCAAAGGCTTTCACATCGCAAGATACGCTGTCAAGGTGAGGAATACACGTCCGGAAGCCGATATTCGAGAGCCGATCAGGGGAAACGTCCGCAGCCGGGTGCGGATCGCGGGTTAGCCCGTTCGGCGCAGTACTTATCACTCGGGACTGGCCGACCCCTGCGGTGTGGCGGCGGCGTCGACCTCGTCTTCGAGCGCTCCGACGTAGCGGATTTCGAATGCGGAATCGGCGCGCTGCACCATCACTTTCAGGACCAGCCCCGGTTTCACCATGATGAGGAAATTACCGGGATCACCGGGGTCACCGAAAATGTCGTAAACGAGAAAAGCGGAACCGTCACCGACGGCGAACAGGGCCTCGTAGACGACGTTCCGCTCCGCCTGCGACGCCGTCTCCGCCCAGCTTTCGAGGACCTCGAGGCCCGCCGTGAGCTGAAGGCGCATTGCCATCCGCCGGCCTCCCAACCGAACGTCGCAGATCGCCGTCACGCATGGGCCACCGTGCTGCGGTGACACTCCGGCCCGGACAGGGTCAATTCTCCTCGGCGGGCGACGCGCTGCTCATCTCCGTGCGTGCGCTCCGGCACCGTCCGTGTCCGGCGCCGGAGCCCCGCCCCTTCAGTTGTAACCGAGCACGATGTGCTCGCCGAGCTCCTCTTCGACCGGCACGGGCACTTCGACCAGCCTGAGCCCGCGGGCTTCCTCGGTGGGTGGTGGTGTCCAGTCGTCGGCCGGGACCGCTGCTGCTGTCATGGCGTTCCTCCGCGTGAGTCGGGGATGTGGGTCCACCATGCGCCTCCGGGGTCGAGGATCGGATGGGAACCGGTGACGTGCGCAGCTTTTGAGTGGTCGGGATAGGGGTGGGCGGAGTGCACTGGAGGTTCCCCACTCGACGGCGAGGTGCGCGCATGACGGAGGAACGGAAGCCGCTCGGCGGCGCGGCGGACCGCCAGCGCACGTGCGCGGTGTGCGGAGCGGAGTTCACCCGCGGCGAGCGCACGGAGGTGGAGGCGGTGTCGGACGGCGAGGTGAGGTACGTGGCGGTCCACCCGGGCCACACGACGTACTCCCCCAGCCGCGAGCGCGCGGCGGCGCGGAGGTTGAGGGGAATCCCGGGCCAGGCAGCCTGACGGCGCCGGCAAGCCGTGGGGAGCGCCCCAATGTGGCCTTGGGTGCGTCTGACGCACCGAAGGCCACATTGGGTGCGTCTCACGCACCGAAGGCCACATTGGGGCGCTCCCACGCACCGCACACAGCAAGCCGGAGGCGCGGGAGCGGACCCGCGCGGGACGAACCTCCCGCGCTACCTCAATGCGGCAGTCCCGACATCCGCCAAGCCCCCGCGCGCGCCCGCGGTTCCCCCGCCCGCCACCCCGGGTCCCCCCACGCCGAGGGCGCCGGGATCTCCGGCGGCCGGGCCGCGCGGGCCGCCTGCAGCACCGCCACCAGTGCTGCCAGCTCGCAGTCGTCCGGTGCGCCGTGGAGCACGCGGATCGGGGGCATCGCGGACACCTCTTCTCAGATCGGCAGGTTCCCGTGCTTGCGGCCCGGCGCCGGCTTGCGCTTGTCGCGCAGCATCGCCAGGCCGCGGGCCACCGCCGCGCGGGTCTCGGCCGGGTCGATGATGTCGTCGACCAAGCCGCGCTCGGCCGCGTACTGCGGGTTCAAGAACTCCTCCGTGTACTCCGCCACCAGCTTCGCGCGCAACGCCGCCGGATCGGGAGAAGCCGCCAGGTCGCGGCGGTACAGCACGTTCACCGCGCCCTCCGCGCCCATCACCGCGATCTGGTTCGTCGGCCACGCCAGCGACAGGTCGCAGCCGATCGACCGCGAGTCCATCACGATGTACGCGCCGCCGTACGCCTTGCGCAGGATCACCTGGATGCGCGGCACCGTCGCCTCGCAGTACGCGTGCAGCAGCTGCGCGCCCTGCCGGATGATGCCGCCGCGCTCCTGCTCCACCCCGGGCAGGAACCCCGGGACGTCCACGAGGCTCACCAGCGGGATGCCGAACGCGTCGCAGAACCGCACGAACCGCGCGGCCTTCTGCGACGCCGGCCCGTCGAGCACCCCGGCGAACACCACCGGCTGGTTGCCGACCAGGCCGACCACGCGGCCGTCGATCCGCGTCAGCGCGCACAGGACGTTGCGCGCCCAGCCCTCGTGCAGCTCGAAGAACTCGCCGTCGTCGGCGACCTCGGCGAAGACGTCCCGCATGTCGTACGGCTGGTTCGGCTCCACCGGCACCAGGTCCGCCAGGAGCGGCCGGTAGTCGTCCTTGGCGTTCGTCGGCACCGTCGCGGGCGGCGGCTCGAGGTAGTTCGACGGCAGCAGCGACACCAGGTACCGGACGTCGGCCAGGCAGCTCTCCTCGTCGTCGTGCACCACCGTCGCGACGCCCGACGCGCTCCCGTGGACGTCGGCGCCGCCGAGTTCCTCGTGCGTGACGCGCTGCCCGCTCACGGCCTCGACGACGTCGGGCCCGGTCAGGTACATCCGCGCGGTGTCGCGGACCATGAACGTGAAGTCGGCCAGCGCGGGCGAGTAGGCCGCGCCGCCCGCGCAGGGGCCGAGGATGACGCTGATCTGCGGGATGACGCCGGACGCCTCGACCTGGCGGCGGAAGATGCCGCCGTAGCCGTTGAGCGCCAGCACGCCCTCCTGGATCCGGGCGCCGCCGCTGTCGTTGAGCCCGATCACCGGGGCGCCGTTGGCCACCGCGAGGTCGAGCACCTTGTGGATCTTCGCCGCGTGCGCCTCGCCGAGCGAACCGCCGAAGAGCGTGAAGTCCTGGGCGTAGACGAACACCCGCCGTCCGTCGATCGTGCCGGAGCCGGCGACCACGCCGTCGGTGTGCGGGCGGTTGCCGGCCAGGCCCGGCCCGGTCGCCTGGTGCCGCCGGTAGGGCTCGATCTCGGTGAAGGAGTCGTCGTCGAGGAGCAGGGCCAGCCGTTCGCGCGCGGTGAGCTTGCCGAGTGAGTGCTGCCGCCGGACGGCGTCGAGCTTGCCCTCGTGGATGTGCGAGCGCAGCTCTTCGCGGCGGCGGCGCAGCAGCGGCATGTCGGGCGGTGCCGGGCGCACGAGGTCGGTGGCGCGGGCCAGCTCGATGACCCGGGCGTCCCCGGACGTCCGGCCGAGCCGGCGGCGCCGGACCCCCTCGGGGACCGGCACCACCTCCGCGTCGTCGGCCCGGGCGGCGCCGGACTCCTGGCTTCCGCTCACGCGGCATCCCTCATCCGGGCCCGGTGGTCCCGCTCGATCTCGGCGACGATGTCGGACCACACGATCCCGCGGCCCAGCCGGGGCATCGGGCGGACCAGCGCCTCGACCGGGCCCGGGGCGGGGGCCGGCTCGGCCGCCTGCCGCACGGGCTGCCGGTCACCGGTGTCCGCGTGCCCGGCGTCGCTGGTGGTCATGGCAGGACCTCCTCGGTCTGGACGGTCCCGGAACCGGGACCGGTGAAAACTGCTGAATGCCGGCCGGCGGCCGGAACCGCCGCGCCGGCCTGCCGGTCCGTCACGCGCCCGGTGGCGTGCAACCAGGCCACCGTGTCGCGCACGGTCTCGAGCGCCGGCCGGGCCGGCACCCCGCCCGCGGGCGCGTCCGCGGCGACCGGCACCGCCGTCGCGCACACGTGGATCGCGCCGAACTGCACCGGCAGCGTCCACGGCCAGACGCGCTGCAGCCGGTCGGCGAACCGGCCCACCGGGTACAGCGCCCGCGGCGGCAGGAACACCGCGGGCAACGCACGTCCGGTCGCCGCCCGGGCCGTGGCCAGGTACTCCCGGGTCGTCAGGAAGTGCCCGGGCCCGAAGAACGCGGCACCGGAGACTTCCCCGGCGAGCAGCCGGGCGTGCAGTTCGGCCGAGTCGCGGACGTCGCCGAGCGGGATCCCCCGCCCGGGCCAGATCGGTGTCAGCCCGCGCAGCACGGCCCGCAGCCGCGCGTTCTGGTCGCCCAGGTGCGGGTCGTCCGGGCCGAGCAGCGCCGGCGGGTAGGTGACGACGACCGGCGCCCCGACCGACCGGTGCTGCCGCGCGATCCGCTCGGCGGCGGCCTTCGACGCCAGGTACGCCTCCCGCGGCTCGCCGAGCGGGCTGGCGGGCCCGATCGACGGCGCCGTCGTGGGGAACAGCGTCCCCACGGTCGAGACGTGGACGATCCGGCCGATCCCGGCCCGCCGGGCGGCGCCCAGGACGACTTCGGTACCTCGGACGTTCACCCGCCACAGCTCGTCGCGGCGCCGGCTGTCGAACGTGTAGACGCCGGCCGCGTGCAGCAGCGCGTCCGCCCCCGCCACCAGCCGCCGGACCGCGGCCGGGTCGGTGACGTCGCCCGCCACCACGTCCACTGTGGACGGAGCGGCGCCGGGGTCACGGGCGAGCAGCCGGACCCGGTGCCCCCGCCGCAGCAGCGCCGCGACCGTGTGGGCACCGAGGAAGCCGGTGCCGCCCGTGACCGCGATCAGCATGACGTCCCCTCTCAGGCCGCGCGGGCCTTCCCGTCGACGTGGTGGTAGCCCCCGCCGTAGAAGACCAGCGCGTGCTCACCGGTGCCGCGGCTGGTGGCGAGCACCCGGCCGAGGAAGATCGAGTGGTCCCCGCCCTCCAGCACCTGCGCGAGCTCGCACTCCAGCCAGGCCAGCGCGCCGTTCAGCAGCGGGGCCCCGGTCTTGCCGCCCGGCGTGTAGCCGACGGCTTCGAACTGGGCCATGCCGTCGGGCCGCCGCCAGTCGGCGAAGTACTTCGACGTCTCCTGCTGCTCCGCCGCGAGGATGTTCACCCCGAACGAGCCGGCCGTGACGATCGCGGCGTGCATCCGGGCCGCCTTGGACACGCAGCACAGCACCATCGGCGGCTCCAGCGACACCGACGAGAACGCGTTCGCGGTCATGCCGTGCGCGTCCTCGCCGCCCGCCGTCAGCACCGTCACCCCGGTGGCGAACTGCGACATCACCTGGCGCAGTCCCGGCTGGGCCGAGAGGCCGCGGCGCGCCGGTGACGTCGGCAGCCGCTTCAGCACGTGAGGCTCCGATTCGTAGCCCACTTTCAGACTCCCTTGCCGTTGACCGCGGCCGTCGAGTAGGGAACCAGCGCCTCGCGCAGCTGCTCGGGGACCCGCGACGGCACGGTGGCCGTGTTGGGCCCGCGCATGCAGGCGATCCGCTGCCGTCCCCGGGCCACCAGCACTTCGCCCTCCGCACGCAGGTGGACGTAGTCGAACGCGAACTGGATCTGCGTCGAGGTGAGCTCCTCCAGCCGCAGCCGGATGGACAGCTCGTCGAACGCGGTGATCTCGGCGAAGAACTCGCACTCCACCTTGAGGGTGAACAACTTGAGGTCGTGCCGGACCTCCTCGAGCACCGCCGGGGCCTTCTCCTTGAGGAACATCTCGCGGCACCGGCCCTGCCAGCGCACGTAGTTCACGTAGTAGACGTTGCCCACCAGGTTGGTCTCTTCGAAGCCGACCGTGTGGCGGATCTCGTAGTAGTCGGACATCTTCAGTTCCCCTCTGCGTGGAGCACGGCGAAGACGATCGGGTCGGTCCGGTCGTTGACGGTGGTCGACCAGGTGGCGATCCGGGCCCCACCGGAGGCGAGCAGCGCCCACCCGTCGGCGTCGACCTGGCGCACGGTGAGGGCCTGGGTCATCGAGCCGGTCTTGCGGACGCACTCCAGCGCGCTCCAGACCCGCGTGTTGGCCACGCTGATCGGTTCCCCGGTGTCCGCGGCCAGCAGCCGGCCGAGGGCGAGGAGTTCTTCGCCCAGCAGCCCGGCCCAGTCCTCCTCGGTGCGTTCGATCGCCGACTCGATGTCGCAGGCGACCTGGTTCTCGCCGGCGACCACGAGGGTCAGCTCCGAGGTGTGCGACGCGGTGACCTGCACGCCGCCGTCGCACTCCGGCTTGCCGTCGGGGCGGTACCGGACCTCGACCGGCCGGTCGAGCGCGCGGCCCGCGGCGAGCGCGGTCTGCGCCCTCCGCTCGGCGATGCCCTCGGCCGGGCGCCCGGCCGGGTCCGGCTCCAGCACCACCGACCGCGTCCCGCCGAGCAGCCGCTCGCAGGCACGCTCCACATAGGACCCCAGCATCGAGGGGACCCACGGCCCGGCACCGTCGCGCTTGCGGACCGCGCGCAGCTTCAGGCCTTCCCAGCGCTCGACCAGCGTCCCGTCCGGGTTGCGCACGTCGAGGTCGTAGACGTAGCTGTCGCCGTCCTGGAGGCGTTCCTTCGCGTCCAGCAGGACGTACTCGTCGTGCTGGCGGCCCGGCTCGGCCAGGTACAGCTTCTCGATGCCCTGCGGCAGCAGCGTCGCGTCCGGGATGCAGCACTGGATCGCGTGCATCATGGCGTCGCGGGTGCCCGGGTCGGCCAGCAGCCGCTCCTGCGGGAGGAACGGGGCGAACCAGTTGTGGTCCGCGCTGGTCGAGATCTCGGCGACCGCGTGCCGGGCGCTCGCCCGCTGGTAGCCGAGGACCCGCTGGAACCGCTTGCCCTGGAACAGGACCGAGCCGTACAGCTCGCTGATCGGCTCCACCGGGACCGGCGGCAGCGCGACGTCGCGGGGGACGCACTCGCCGAGCTGGTCCGGCCGGGCGAAGCTCAGCCGCGCCTTGAAGTGGTCGGCGCTGAAGCCGGTCTCGTCGCTGCGGATCACGACGTCGACGGTGTCGGCGTCGCGGGCCAGCGCGGCCAGCCGGACCGTGGTCGACCCGCCCGGCGCGACGATGATCGGCCGGAGGAACTCGACGTCGGAGAGCACCGGGGTGCCGGTGCGGTCCAGCGTCGCGGCCGCGGCCTGCGTCATGGCCTCCATGCCGAGCACCGCCGGGAACAGCAGCTGCCCGTCGAGCAGGTGGTCGGTCAGGTACGGGTCGGCCCCGTCGGAGAGGTCGGCCTCGGTGATCAGCTCGACGCCCGGGTAGTGCACGACCGCGCGGTCGACGAACCGGGTCAGCGGCAGCTCGCGCTTCTGGATCGGCAGCGTGGCCAAGCCCGACGTGCGGCCGCAGACCACCAGCACCGGCGGCGCGGCCGGGTCGGCCAGCACCTGGCGGAGGATGGTGATGCCCTCCTCGGTCGGGATCGGCGTGATGCCGTCGCGCATCAGGGCGCTGACCACGCCGAGCTTTTCGCCCATGCCGGTGCCCGACCAGACCGACCACTCCAGCGCGATCGCCCGCGCCTGCGGGTGTTCCTGGCCGAAGCGCAGGGTCAGCTCGGTCATCCAGTCGTTCGCCGTGGCGTAGTGCGCCTCGCCGCGCAGACCCGCCCGGCCGATGATGCTGCCGAAGGTGACCAGGAGCTTGATCCGGTCCTGGTCCACCGCGGCGAGCACCGCGTTGAGGCCGCCGATCTTCGGGGCGAGGGTCTTGCGGAAGCTGTCCTCCGTGAGGGAGAAGAGGGCGGCCGGCTCGTTGCGGCCCGCGCCGTGGAGGATCGCCGTGACCGGGCCGAGGTCGGCCTGGACCCGGGCGACCGCCTCGGCGATCTGCGGGACGCTGGTGACGTCGGCGCGCTCGTAGCGGTAGCGGATGCCCGCCGCTTCCATGCGGTCGAGGTTCTCGGCCAGCTCGGTGTCGGTCTCCGGGTCGCTGCGCCCGAGCAGGGCCAGCCGGGCCCCGGAGTCCTTGGCCAGCGCCAGCGCGCTCTCCGCGGTGATGCCCTTGCCGCCACCGGTGACGAGCAGGACGTCGCTCGCGTCCAGCGAGTCGCGGATCGGGCCGGGCTTCGGCGCCGCCAGTGCCGAGAGCCGCGGCACCGTGCGCCCGCCGTCGGCGCCGTAGCGGGCTTCGGTGAAGTCCGTGGTCGCGGCGACCTCGGCCACCACGGTGGACACGGCCGAAGCGAGCTCGTCCGCACCCGAGGGCGTCGGGTCCGCGAAGTCGATGATCGTCGTCTTCGCCGACGGGTCCTCGAGCCGCAGGGTCCGGGCCAGGCCCGCCGCGCCGTAGCCGTGGTGCACGACCACGAAACGCGTGCCGTTGGGGGCGGCCATGACGGCGCGGCCGGCGTCGAGGAACAGGCCGACGTGGCTGGAGTCGCAGTCCGCCGGCAGGCAGAGCAGCACGCCGTCCCCGGCGCCGGACGCGGCGAGCGCGGCCTTCAGCGGTTCGGCCAGCGGGTGCCGCGGCGTGGCGAAGACCTGCCACTCGGCGCGGCCGGCGCCGGGCGTGAGGTCGGCGGTCGGCCGCGGCGCGGGCACGTACTCGACCGCGAACGGCCGGACCCACGGTCCGACGCCCGGGGCCTCGCCCTTGCCGGTGGTGTCGCTCGGCTTGGCCGTCTGCGCCAGCTCGTCGATCATCTCGGCGAGCTCACCGAGGCACACCGTCGCGAAGTTCGGCATGCCCTCCAGCGCGGGCCGGCCCAGCGCCCGGGTGACGTCGTTGACCAGCTGCCCGACCGTGATCGACGACAGGTGCAGGTCGTCGAGCGGGTGGGTGTCGGCGGTGACGGCTTCCAGCGGCAGCTCGACGCGCTCGGCGGCGAGCTTGCGCAGCAGGTCCAGGGTCGAGCCGGACTCGCCTTCGGCGGTGCCGGCGTCGGCCTCGGTGGCCTGGGCCTTCTCCGCGGCGAGCTCGGCGGCCAGCTCGCTGTCGATCGACGGCGCCGCCTCGCACGGGCTGGCCAGGAAGCTGAACACCCCGTCGGCCGGCAGGGCGCGCACGACGCGGCCCTCGAACAGCGCGTCCACCGAGATCGGGGCGCCGAGCGCGAACGCCGCGCCGACGACCCGCAGCAGAGCCTGCAGCGAAGCGTTGTCCGTGTCGATCGCGAGCACCGGCGTCTCCGGCGCGATCTCCTCGAACAGCCCGGTCAGCACCCGGCCGGGGCCGACCTCGACCACCAGGTCGCTGCGCTCGGCCACCTTGGCGGCGGCTTCGCGGAAGCGGACCGGCAGCACGATCTGGTCGCGCAGCAGCTCCGGCAGGTTCTCGGCGGCGTGCAGCACGTCGCCGCTGACGGTGGAGACCACGGGCCGCTCGAGCCGGGCGAAGTTGAACTCGCCCAGCTTTTCGGTCATGGCGTTCGCGGCGGGCTCGACGGCCGGCGAGTGGAAGGCGTGCGAGACCTTGATGCGGGTCGCGCCGACGCCCTGGGCCTTGGCCCGGGCGACGATGCGGTCGATCGCCTCGGCCGGACCGGAAACGACCGTCTGCTCGGGTGCGTTGTACCCGGCGATGACGACGTCGGTGCCCAGGCCGAGCTCTTCGACCCGGCCGGGCGAAGCGGCGATCCCGGCCATCGCGCCGGTGCCGTCGCCGGTCGTCGTGGCCATCACCTTGCCGCGGACCTTCGCCAGCGCCAGCAGCCCGCGCTCGTCGAGCGCGCCGCCCCAGTGCAGGGCGGTCAGCTCGCCGAGGCTGTGGCCGGTGGCGGTGGACGCCTCGAGGCCGAACGAGCGCAGCACCCGCAGCGCGGCCAGCGAACCGGTGACGATCCGGGGCTGGGCCACCTCGGTGGCGACCTGGTCGCCGCTGACCGGCAGCGCCGCGGCGCGGTACACCTCCTCGGCCACGGTGAACCGGCGGCGCAGGGCGCTGTCGCCGCCGCGCCCGGAACCCTGGCCGGGGAACAGGTAGCCGATCTTGGGGGCGGAGCCGCGGCTGCTCGCGAAGATGCCTTCGGCGCTGTTGAAGACCGCGTCGCCGGACTCGAGCTGCTCGAGCAGCTTGGTCAGCTTCCGCTCGGCCTGCTCCGGGTTGCCCGCGACGACCGCGGCGCGCACCGCCCGGCCCGCCAGGGCCCCGGCCAGCTCACCGGCGAGGTCGGTCAGCTCGGCGAAGGACAGCTTCGGCACGACCTCCAGCGTCGCGGCGATGTTCCCGCGCAGGGTCGCGACGTCGTCGGCGTCGAAGAGCAGCAGCTCGGCGTCCTGCCGGCCGGCGACCAGCGTGCGGGCCCGTTCGTCGAGCTCGCGGCGGCGGGCCGCGGTCGGCGACTCGGTGACCGTGACGTGGGAGTTGATGCCGCCGAAGCCCATCGCGGAGACCCCGGCGCGGACCGGCTGGTCCTCGGGCCAGAGCGACGCGTCGCGCGGGACGTACATCCGCGCCGACGTGCCGGTCAGCGACTCGTGCGGCTCGTAGTGGCCGGTGGCGGGCGGGATGACCTGGTGGTACACCGCCAGCGTGGCCTTGATCAGGCCGGCGACCCCGGCCGCGGCCTTGGTGTGACCGATGTTGCCCTTGATGGTCGACAGCGCGGCCTGCTTGGCCAGCGGGTCGGCGTCGCGGCGGGCGGTGGACAGCGCCTCGATCTCGGTGGCGTCGCCCAGCGCGGTGCCGGTGCCGTGGCCCTCGAAGTAGGAGACGGTCTCGACGCCGTAGCCGGCGCGGTCGTAGGCGCGCTTCAGGGCCAGCCGGTGCCCGGCGGCCTCGGGCCGGGTGATGCCGCCCTTGCCGTCGGAGGAGACGCCCCAGCCACCGATCGACGCGTAGATCCGCTTGCCCTGCTCCAGCGCGTCGCTCTCGCGCATCAGGATGAGCATGCCCGAGCCCTCGCCGGGCCAGAAGCCGTTGGAATCGGCGTCGTAGACCTTCATCTCGCGCTTGGCCAGCGCACCGGTCTTCGCGAAGCCGATCACTTCGAACGGGTCGATCGAAAGGTCGACACCGCCGGCGATGGCGAGGTCGAGGTCGCCCTGGGCGAGCGCGTTGGCCGCGGTCACCACGGAAAGCAGGGAGGACGAGCAAGCGCCGTCGACGGTGTACCCACCGCCGGCGAAGTCGAAGTGGTTGCACACGCGACCGGCGATGGTGTTCGCCAGGCCACCGGCGAGGGAGTCCTCGTTGATCTCGGGGAACGGCTCCTTGTACTGGACCTCCAGCTCGCGCAGGAAGCTCGCGGTGTCCTCGTCGTCCCAGCCGCGGGAGCTCAGCGCCGCCGCGACCGTGCGGCGGACGTACGGCCAGCGCAGCCGCATGATGTTGGCCCGGGAGAACTCACCGGTGAGGCTGTTGCCGATGACGACGCCGGTGGTCGTGCGCGGGGCGCCGTCACCTTCGCCGAAGCCGGCGTCCGCGAGGGCCGCGGCGGCGACGTCGAGGGCCAGCCAGTGCGTCGTGTCGGTGGCCCGGAAAGTGCTGCCGGCGACCTTGTGCGCGACCCGGTCGAACTCGTAGTCCCGCAGCACGGCCGCCTTCGACGCGTAGAAGCGGTCCGGGGCCTTCGGGTCGGGCGAGTAGTAGTCCGCCCGGTTCATCCGTTCGTCCGGCAGCCTGCGGAACGCCCGGCGCCCGGCCAGCACGTTTTCCCAGAGCTCCTCCGGAGAACTCGCGTCGGGGTACCGGAGACCGATACCGACGATCGAAATCCGCTCTACGCTCATGCCACCGCACTCCCACTGGCTCTCGAGCCCCGTATGACCGGAACCATCAGGTCCCCGCTGTCCTCCGGGGCGGGAACGGGGTCCCGCCGCCGGTCTGTCGTTCCCGGGCCGCGGCGGCGCCGCTGCCCGGTTCGCCCGGTCCGCCGGGCCACCGGAGTCCAGCATCTCCTCCGTGGGGCGGACCGTCTTCTTTCTCCCTGCCCCGGCCCGCACGTCAGCACGCTGGGACAACGATTTTCACTGTCCACTCAGGACCGGTGAGGCTTGGTCAGGCGTTGAACTGCCCGGGACGGCGGCCCTGGCCGGCCGGCCCGCGATAGGCCTGGGCGATGTCGAGCCACTGGTCCGCCAGCGTGCCCTTCGCCCGGATGTCGAGGTCGTAGCGGTGCCGTCGCCGGGTGACGAGCAGGCAGAAGTCCTCGGCGCTGCCGCTCACCCGCTGGTCCGCGTCGGCGGGGCCGAACGTCCAGAGGGCGCCCGAAGGCGCGGTGAGCTCGTACCGGAACTCCTCCGCGGGCGGCGTCAGGTTGCGCGCCTCGTAACCGAAGTCGCGGACCCGGACGGCGAACCCCACCAGGTGCTTGATCCGGTCGGTGCGCTCCGGGCGCACGCCCAGCGCGTCGGCGACGTCCTGGCCGTGGCCGAACAGCTCCATCATCCCGGCGCAGGCGAGCACGTACGGCGGCAACGGGGTCACCAGCCACGGCACCAGCTGGTCGCCGGGCACGGCGGCCAGCGCCTTGATGCCCGCGTCGCGCTCGGCGCGCCAGCGGGTCAGCAGCACCTCGGCCGGGTCGTGGATGAACTCCTGCAGCGCGCCTTGGACCGCGTTCTCGAAGCCGACGGCCGCGACCGCCTTGGTCATCTCGACGAACGCCGCCGGCTGCGCGGCCGAAAGGCCGGCGATCCGGAAGATGAACGCGAGGTGCGCGATCTGGTGCCGGACCGCCCACCCGGGCGCCGGGGTCGGGGTGTCCCACCCCGCCTCGGGAAGACCGGCGACGAGGCCGTCCACCTCGGCGGCCTCGGCGGTCAGGTCGGCGATCACGCCCGTGGTGTCAGTCACCTGTCTGTCCTCTCACCGGTGCGACGTCTGCTCGTAACAACCAGGGCTCCGGACCCCGAAAACGGTGGGACGGCGGCCGCCGCGGGGTGGCGGGGTAAGGGGAGCCACCGTCGCGGCGACCGCCGTCCGGCAGACCGGGACCGGCCGGGGTGGCGTCACGGACCGGAGTTTCGGTGCGTCCCGGTGCTGCGCGCCCCGGCGGGCGATCTGACCTTTCGATCATCACCCGCGCCGACCTGCGGAGTCTTCTCTTCGCGGGCGGTGGGGCAGCCGCTCACCGGCCGCCACGGCCGCGGTGAGAGCCGCCCACGACACCAGCTCCACCAGGCCGCGATCGTCCGTCCTTTCCGGACGGACGGCCGCGACGTCGGCCGGGCCGGCCTGGTAGGCGGCTTTGGCCGTGAGCAACGCGAGCCGGCCCGCCGCGCGATCGCCGGTGGGCAGCTCGGCGAGCACCGGCTCGGCCCAGGCACGGCTGATCCCGGGCGGTTTCCCGTCCCACGCCTTGACTTCCCGGCGGACGAGGTCCCGCACCCGAGGCGGCACCGAGCGTTCCCCGGCGGCCTCGATCGCCGCCGTGGCGCGCGCGAAGGCATCGGCCAGGGTGCCGCCCGGCGGTGCCCATCCCGGGCCGTCGGTGGCGGTCGCCGGCAGCAGGCCCAGCGCCTCGCCGGCCGGGGGCGCGGCACCCGGTTTGAGCAGGTGTCCCAGTACCGCCTTGGCTTTCGCGCGCGCCTGCGGCGGCACGGCGTCCGGCAGCGGCGACGGACCGAGGAACACGCTCACCACCCGGTTGAGGTAGTGGAACGCGACGGCCACGGCGGTGAACTCGGCGGCCGTGCCGGCGGGGACGTCGGCCGGCAGCCCGCCCTCGCCCCGCGCCCACGCGGCCAGCGCGCGCGTGTCCCGGTCCGGAATGGCCCCGGTGTCGCCGGTCTCGATGGCTGCGGCGGCGGCCGGCTCCCCCAGCGAGCCGAGCGCCATGCCGTGCACCTCGACGCAGTACGGGCACGAGTTCGCCGCCGACACCGCGGCCGCGACGACCTCCTTGTCGGCCCGGCTCGCCGTCCCGCGCGCGACGAGCGACTCCCGCAGCACCAGCCACGCGGCGGCGAGCACGTCCGGCGCGGGCGAGTGCAGCGCGATCGGCGGCGCGAGCATCCCGAAGTCCCGTTCCACCTGCCGGTAGACGTCCCGCACGAGCCCCCGCGCCCGCCGCGGCCGCACGGCCTCGACGTACTTCACGTCCCGCAGCGTCCGCCGCAGGGCGAACCGCACCAGTCCGGGCGCCATGGTTCCTCCTCGAGAAAGTCGCGTTTGCTGGGCGGGATGTCATGAAAGGGTCGTTCATGACGCTGGACGACAGGAAAGGGTCGTTCATGACGTCGCCAACGCCGCGACGCCGACCGGCCCCGGGCGAACTCGCGCTCCCAGGAACCCAGGAGCGCGAGTTCGAAGTAGCCGTGCATCAGCTGCCGGCGACCAGGTCCAGTTTGGACACCGCCCGGCGGCCGGTGATCGAGCCGTCGGGCGACGGCGCGCCGTACTTGACGTCGACGCCGCGCGACTGCAGCTCCCGGACGATGCCCGGGATCGACCGCTCGGCGAGCGCGGCGATGGTCATCGCCGGGTTCACCGTCAGGGCACCCGGCACCGACGCGCTGTCGGTGACGAAGATCCCCGGGTGGTTGCGCAGCTCGTGGTTCGGGTGCAGCGCGGACGTCGCCGCGTCGTCCCCGATCCGGCACGACGCCAGCGGGTGCACGGTGTACGCCCCGACGACGTCGTTGGTCCACGGCGCGACCTTCGCGATGCCGTCCTTCTCGATGATCGCCTTGCAGTCGGCGTCCGCGAGCGCCCAGCCGCGGCGGGTGTTCTCCGTCGGGTCGTAGCGCAGCGGGCCGCGCCCGAGCATCTGCTGCGAGATGCGGTAGGCGTTGCCGGTGGGCGGCGGGGTGCCGAAGACGCCCTCGTTGTCGTCCTCGGTCATCAGGAAGATCGTCAGCCAGTTGGCCCACTGGTTGAGGATCTCCTTCTTCTGCGCCCCGTACCAGCGCGGCTCCTCCCCGCCCGGCACCTGCGCGAGGATCGTGCCCAGCCCCGGCGGGAAGTACAGCTGCTCCAGCGAGTACCGCTCGTACTCCGGCAGCGACCCGTCGAGCTTGTCCCAGTTCGCGACGGTCGGGCCCTTGCCGATGTGGTTGGCCGAGTACACCGGACCGTCCTCACGGGACAGTCCCAGCACCTCGCGGACGCGGTCCTCGTCGATGATCGCGGTGTTGAGCCGCTCGCCGTTGCCGGAGAAGTACCGGCCGACGCCGTGCGGCATCGCGCCGAGCGTGGCCTCCGACCGCTGCAGGATCACCGGCGTCGCGCCGGCGCCGGCGGCGATGATGACGACCTTCGCCTCGATGACGCCGCTGCCCGTGTGGATCCGGTAGTCCTCTTCGTCGATCAGGTCGAAGTGGACGCGGTAGCCGCCGTCCTCGGTCCGCTCGAGGCGCTGGACCTCGTGCAGCGGCCGGATCTTCGCCCCGTGCGCCAGGGCCGCGGGCAGGTAGTTCGTCAGCATCGACCGCTTGGCGTCGAACTTGCAGCCGGCCATCATGAAGTTGCAGTTGACGCAGCTGCCGTTGTCCACGGCCACCGGCGCCGGGTTCGCGGTGCGCCCGGAGTGGTGGCAGGCCGCGGCCCACAGGCCACCGGAGTAGGAGACGTCGCTCCAGTCCTGCTTGGACACCGGGATCGACTCGTCGACCCGGTCGTACCACGGCTCGAGCGCGTCCCGGGTGATCACCGACGGCCACATCCGGCGCCCGATGTTGCCGTGGCGGTCGAACACGAACCGCGGCGCCCGCGGCATCGCGGCGAAGTACACCACGCTGCCGCCGCCGACGCAGTTGCCGCCCAGCACGCTCATCCCGTCGCCGACGACGAAGTCGAACGCCCGCGTGTAGGACGAGCCGAGCAGGTAGTCGTGCTCGAAGTCGTCCGCGGCCAGCCACGGCCCGCGCTCCAGCACGGTCACCTTCGCCCCGCCCGCGGCGAGGTGGTAGGCGGGGATGGACCCGCCGAATCCGCTGCCGACGATGACGACGTCGGTCTGCTCGATGGCACTCATGCGGGGCTCCCCGAGGGCGTCGTGTCCGGGTGGAGTTCGGCCAGCTTCCGGCCGTAGCCGTACTTCGGGAACCGCCAGAAGCCGTCGGCGTCCGGGGCCTTGTACCCCAGGGCCAGCAGGCCGGGGTGCCCGTCGCGGATGGCGTCGGCGGTGTGCAGGTGCGGGGCGCTGTCGTAGGCCATGTTGCAGAACAGCGCGAGGCTGACCCAGCCGTCCTTCTCCGGGTGGCCGGGCGTGGTCAGCCGCCGCACCAGCTCGCGGCGGTGCTCGTACGGCAGCGCGACGAACGGCGGGACGTCGTGGTCGAGCGCCAGCGCCACCTCGCCCGCGTAGGACTTCGCGTGGTCGTTGAGCGACTGCGCGAGGTAGGGCAGGCCGGCCGTGACGCCGGTCGCGTCGAAGTTCAGCAGCTCGAGCGCGCCCGCCACCACCGATCCCGGGCCGGGCGCGGCCCCGGCGATCGCCCGGTCCTCCGGGAACCGCTTCTCCCCGGGCACGATCGTGTCCGCGTAGGCCTCGAGGGTCGTGTTCATGACGCGTTCTTCTTCGGTGCTTTCAGGTCGGGCCTCGGGTTGCACCGGCCTACCTCCTCGTCGAATGTCCACAGTAGACGTCAAGCTGCTTCGGCACCCCGCCGCCGCTCCCGGCGGTGCACGGTCATCGGCAGCCCGCCGCGCACCCGCAGCGACAGCATCGCCTCGGGTTCGACGACCTTCCCGGGAACCTTGCGCAGTTCCAGGTCCCGTGCGGTCATCGCCAGCACGAACACGGCTTCCATCACGCCCAGGCTGTTGCCGATGCAGAACCTCGGCCCCGCACCGAACGGGAGGTAGGCGTAGCGCGGCGGCCGCCCGGCCGGGTTGGCCGCGTCGAACCGGCCCGGGTCGAAGCGCTCCGGGTCGGTCCAGAACTCCGGGTTCCGGTGCAGCGTGTAGGGCACGACGACGACGTCGGACCCGGCCGGCACGTGGTACCCGCCGATCTCGTCGTCGGCTTGGGCGATCCGCGGCAGCAGCCACACCGGCGGGTACAGCCGCATGACCTCTTCGACGACCGCGACCGTGAAGGTGAGCTTCCGCAGGTCGTCGTGCTCGGGCAGCCGGTCGCCGAGCACCTCGACGGCCTCGGCGTGCAGCCGCTCGGCGACCTCGGGGTGCTCGTCGATCAGGTGGAACGCCCAGCCGAGCGTGCTCGCCGTCGTCTCGTGCCCGGCCAGCAGCAGGGTGATCAGCTCGTCGCGCATGCGCTCGCGCGACGCGCCCTGCTCGGACCCGGACGCGATCAGCCGGGACAGCACGTCTTCGCCGTTCTCCACCGGGTTCGCCAGCCGCTGCTCGACGAGCTCGTCGGCGATCCGGCGCAGGTCGTCGCGCGCGGTCCGGAACTCCACCTGCTTCTTCAACGGCACCCACTGCGGGACCATGCTCAGCGTGACCGCCTCGAACATGGCCTGGTCCTGCACGGCCTCGAACGAGTGGCCCAGCGTTTCGTAGCCGCCGAGCTCGGCGTCGAGCAGCGTGCTGCCCAGCACGCCCAGCGTCAGGCCGGTCATCTCGTGCAGGATCTCGACCGGCCCGTCGTGCTCGGCCAGCCGCTTGACGAGCGCGTCGACCTGCGAGGCCACGACCGCGGCCTGCCGCGAGATCCGCTTGGGCTGGAACACCGGCTGGATGGTCCGCCGCTGCTTCTTCCAGGTCTCGCCGTCGCTGGTGAGCAGGCCGTCGCCGAGGGCCCGGCGGGCCTCCTGCAGGCCGATGCCCTTGTGGTAGTTCGCGGCGTTGTCCGCGAGGACGTGCTTGGCCAGGTCGGGGTGGTTCACCAGGTACATCGCCTTGGGACCGATGGCGATGCGGACGACGTCGCCGTAGGTCTCGGCGTTGTCCCCCATGAGCGCGAGCCGGTCGGTGAAGAGCTGCTTCAGCAACCGGAAAGTCGCCCGGCGCGGCGGCCCGGGCGGCGCGGTGCGCGCCGCCCGGGCCTCGTCCGTGGGACCGGTCATGCCGCGACCGCTCCCGGCTTCTCGCCGTCACCGTTCGGGCCGGCCGGCGCCAGCTCGAGCTTGGCCTTCTGCGCGGCCTGGTCGGCCTCGAACTTGATCCGCGCCTGGTTCGAGAAGTGCAGGCCCCACAGGAAGGCCCCGCGGATCAGGCACACGGTCGCGGTGGCCAGGAACAGCCCGTAGGAGACGTGCACGGCGGTGAAGAACCCGTACGCCAGCGCCACCCCGGCGCCGAAGGCGAACTGGGAGCCCTTCTTCGACGGCGACGTGCCCGGGTCGGTCACCATGTAGTTCGTGTAGAGCACGAACGCGATCCCGGTGCCCATCGCCAGCGCGCCCGGGATGGACGTGCCGAAGAGCCAGCCGCGGACGAAGGCCTGGATCACGAAGAAGCTCAGCCAGCCCGCGATCAGGAACATCCGGTTGGTCAGCAGCGCGTTGAGGACCGTGCCCGAGATCAGGATGATCGCGACGATCAGCCAGCCGCCCCAGGTCGCGATCTGCTCGCTGAAGTGGTACGGCGGGGCGATGCTGGCCCACGGGAAGAACAGCAGGATGATCGTGATGCCGAAGTTCGACGGGTTCATGTAGTGCCGCATGCGGCCGTACACCGGCGCCTGCAGGACCCACTTGGCGCCGACGGCCACGACCACCCCGAAGATCATCACCAGGATCCGGTCGTTGACGTAGGTCAGCATGTTCAGCGCGAGACCGGTGATGTGCGCCGGCAGCAGGAACTCCATGAGCCCCTTGAAGCCGTTGCCCTTGAACCGGACGTCGCGCTTGGTCACCTTGGCGTTGATGATCTCGAGCAGGATCTCCGTGGTGTACGCGGTCGCCAGCGCGATGAACGGGTACAGCCACGGCTGCTCGAAGCCGAGGATCGTGTAACCGATGATGTTGAAGATCGTGATCGACATCGCGAACCGCTTCAAGGCCGTGACGACCTTGTTGGTCCGTTTCGGCGGCGCGCTGTCCACTGTGGTCAGAGTCGGGGTGGCCATGCCGTCACATCTCTTCCTTCGCCGTGGTGCCGAGCTGGTACATGTGGCAGCCGGGTTCGAGCTTCAGGTCCTGCGTCCGCAGCTGCCCGGTCCGGTCCCGCCACTGCAGGTGCACGTCGAGCGGGCCGCTGACGTCGTGCCCGAGGCCGATCTGGACGTCGAAGCTGCGCCGGCCGGCCTCGCCGCTGCTGCCGTCGACCCGGCCGAGGTACTTCTTGCCGTCCGAGGTCGTCACGGTGGCCTGGGCGCCGATCGCGGGCACGCCGGCCGCGGGCAGCGGGCCGGGCGCCACCGGGGCGTCGGTGGTCAGCTTCAGCTGCAGGTACTTGCCGGGGTTCGGGCTGTCGTTGTGGTAGAAGATCGGCTGCTCCCACTGCCGCGCCACCGCGAACTCGGGCAGGCCGTCCCCGTCGGTGTCGCCGACGGCGATCCCGCGGGTCGGGACCGGCACGGCCAGGCCCAGCTGCGGGCCGAGGTCGGTGTAGCGGCCGTCCGGGCTCTTCACGAAGAAGTGGAACGTCTGGTCGCCACCGATGTCGTCACCGGCGCGGGCGTTCGGCCACCAGAACGGGTTGGACAGCAGGCCGTCGTTGGCCGTGGCCAGCTCCTGCAGGTTCGGCCAGCGGTTGACCTGCCCCTTGACGAACCCGGTCGCCTGCGCGATCTGGTTCTCGCCGCTGTTGTTGAAGTCCTGGATCTTGACGTCCCAGCCCCAGCCGGACCACGCCGTCCCGGTCGAGCCGCTCACGTCGTCGAAGGGCGCGACCCCGTCGTTCAGCTGCTTGCGCAGGTCCGCGGCGCTCTTCGCGGTGTTCATGAACTGGAAGTTCGACTCTTCGATGCCCCACGAGGTCGTGATGTTGCTGACGAACAGGTCGTAGAGGCCGTCGTGGTTCAGGTCGCCGAAGTCGACGCCCATCCCCTTGAAGGAGTCGTGGCCCAGCACCTTCGACTTCGGGTCGTCGAACCCGCGGACGCCGGTCACCTCACCGAACTCGATGTGGCCAGGGGAGGACTTGTTGTACAGGAAGTGGTCGTGCCCGAAGTCGTTGGCGATGTAGAGCTCCGGCAGGCTGTCGCCGTCGACGTCGGTCGCGCTGGAGGCCAGCGTCCAGCCGAGGCGCGCGCTCTCCGGGATGCCCTGGGAGGCGTCGACGAACCGCGCGGTCGGGTTCCCCCCGGACGTCCCGCCGGTCCAGCGGTAGATGAACTTGCCGCCCGAGTTCGTCGCGTGCGACATCGACTGGTTCAGCGTGATGCCGCCGTCGGCGTTCGGGTCCAGGACCTTGCTGTCCGGGAAGTAGTTGCCGACGAAGACGTCGATGTGCCCGTCGCCGTCGAAGTCGCCGATGGTGACGGAGTCGGTGTTCCAGAGCGGACCGCTGTACTTGCCGTCCGCGCCGCGGTGGTTGCCGCCCACCAGCTCGGTCGGCTGGAACGCGGACGCGTCGAGCTTGGTCGCGGTGGCCTTCTGCAGGAACACCACCGGGGTCCGGCCCCAGTAGTAGGCCAGGACGTCGGTCCGGCCGTCTTCGTTGTAGTCACCGGGGACGCAGCCCATCGGCGCCATGTGGTCCCACGTCGGCAGCGCCGGCGCGGGGTCGAGCGCGAACGGCGCGTAGCGCGGGCCGGAGTCCGGCGCCGGCGTGATGACGACCTGGTCGCTGCGCGGGTCGACCAGGCAGAGGTCGTTGGCCTTGCCGCTGCCGCTGATGTCGTTGAGCGCGATCGCGGCGCCGACCGAGGAGATCCACGCCGAGATGTGCTCGTACTCCTTGTTCACCGTCCGGATCGACTGCGACTTCTTGGCCGCGGGCAGCGCGATCGTCATCGGGGTGAAGTGGAACTGGCTCGCCATCGTGTTCTGTTCGGCGGCCGAGACGCGGGGCAGCTGCGCGACCGTGTAGAGGCCGAGGATCAGCACCAGCGCCACGATGCCCGCCAGCTGCTTGCGCAGCCAGCCCAAGGTCGCGGTCATTTCTTCTTCCCTCCGTGGGTCAGCACTTCTTCGGCGATCCGCTGCCGCCAGGTTTCGAACGCCGGGACGTCGTCACCGTCGACGACCACGGCCGGGCGGACCTCCTGCGTGATCGCCGCGGCCCGCTCGGCGGACAGGCCGCAGATCGCCCGGGCCGCCATCTCGGTCTCCGGGATCAGCAGGCCCGAGCGCACCCGGCACTCGGCGGCGAAGGCGCTTCCCTGCGCCAGCTGGCCGTGGTGGATCCCGGCCCGCTCGACCAGTTCCGCCAGCTCGTCGGGCGTGACACCGCACGCGTAGGTCGAGGCCAGCCCGACTCCCGCGTAGAGGTCGCCGTGGCGCGACTCGGGGAACTCCTCGATCGTCTTGGTCACCAGCGGCACGTCGGTGCCGCAGATGAACCACAGCGCCCGGCCGATGCCCTGGTCGATGGCGCGCAGCGCGTAACGGTCGTAACGCCGGTCCGGCCAGGGGAAGCCCGGGTCCTGGTGCTGCTGCCGGATGTACTTCTCGGTCTTGAAGTACGCCTGGTGGAAGCCGTAGCCGTCGAGCACCAGCCAGCGCAGCAGCGGGTCGAAGGCCGCCGGCTTCGGCCACGCGAACCGCGGCAGCCGGGCCATCGCCCAGCCGACGCCGACGTAGATGATGTAGTCGTGCTTTTCGCCCGGGCCCGCCAGGAACTCGGCGGTGTTCGTGCTCTTGCCGAACGGCAGGCCGTCCAGCACGCCGTACCCCATTCCCGCGCCTTCGTAGGCGAACCCGCGGAACTGCGGGGGAATGCGCTCGAGCCATTCTTCGGCCTGCTCGACCGACTTCGCTTCGACAGCGTGGGCGTACCCGAGGAGGAACTTCTCCCCGACTGTCTCGAGTCGTTCTTGAGCGGCTGGGCTCTTCCGGTGGAAGCCCCGCTTTTCCAGCAAGGTCTCCGAGACGTTCGGTGTCAGGATGCGACGTCTGAGCGCGCGCCAACCATTGCCCAACGCACTCTCCCCCTTAGGGTCGACTGGGATCAGGGATCAGTTCTTCGCTTCTACAGTCACAGGTTCGCTGGTCAGCGCTCTACTCCGCGCTTGCCCGCGATCACGGGACCGCACTTTCAGCCCGCCTGCCGCCGGGCGACCCGGCCGAACTCCGCCCGGATCCGCTGCCGCCACAGCTCGTAGGGCGGTTCCGGTCCGTCGTCGCCGTCGGCGCGTTCGGTGCGGTCCGCGAGGTTCTGGGCCCCCTGCACGGAAAGGTCGGTGAGCACGCCGGCCGCGAGGTGGGTGTGGGCGGGCACGTACGAGGAGTACGTCCGCGCCTTCACCGCGAACACCACGCCGAGGGCGAGCTCGTCGTAGTGCTCGCCGGCCGCGCGGCGCAGCCGGCTCAGCCCGGCCTGGTCGCTGCCGCCGGCGAACGTCGCGGCCAGCCCGACCCCGCTCCACAGGTCCGCGCGGCGGTGCTCGGCGAAGCGCCCGACCGCGGCGGCGACGGCGTCCGGGTTCCCGCCGTTGATGAACCACAACGCGCGGCCGACCCCCTGGTCGAACGCCCGGCCGAAGTACTCCGGGCGGCCCGCCCACGGGTAGGGCACCGGGTCGGCTTGCTCGCCCACCCACTTGTCCGTGTCGAAGTACGCGCGGTCGAAGCCGTAGCCGTCGACGGCCAGCCAGCTCATCACCGGGTGGTAGGCGACCCCGGTCAGCTCGGGCAGGATGTTCTTCCACAGTGGACGCGGCAGCCGCGCCATCGCGAAGCCGATCCCGATGTAGGTCAGGAAGATGTGCGGGCGCCCAGGCCCCTCCAGCAGCTCCCGGGTGCGGTCGCGGCCGCCGCCCGGCATGGCGTCGAGGATCGTGTAGCCCATCGTCGCGCCCTCGTAGGCGAACCCGCGCTGCTCGGGCTCGATCAGCGCGAGGCGGCGCTCGATCTCCCACAGGGAGGCGCCTTCGATGGCCCATTCGAACCCGCACACGACCGCTTGCGGGACCGCCTCCAGCCGGGCCGTCGCGTCGGTGTGGGTGACCGGGAAGCCGCGCTCGGCGAACCCGACCGACGCGAGCGAGGGAGCGAGGAACCGCTTTCGCAGGACTCCGATTACGGTGGACATTATGGTCTCGTCCTCTTCTCGTCGGGGGATCAGGCGACGGCGCGCAGGTGCGGGCGCTGGGCGGCGAGCATGCGCTGGGTGAACGGCGACTGCTTCGACGCCAGCGTGATCGCGATCGGCGCGTCGGTCGCGGCCGGCGCGCGCAGGCCCACCCGGGCGGTGGACTGGCCGTAGGGCGCCACGGTCACGCCCTGGTAGCCGATCGAGAACCGCGGCCCGGCCCCGCCCGGCTGGTGCTGCGCGACGGCGATCGCCGTCCACCGCCCGGCGGGCACGCCGTGGATGGTCAGCTCGCCCGAGCTCATGTTGGCCATGCCGCCGAAGGCGACCGGACCGCACTGGGGCACCGGGTCGGCGAAGAGCCCGACGAGGGTGTCGGCGGGCGCCGAGCCGCGGGGCATGTCCAGCCGCATCGACAGCACACCCGTGCCCGTCTGCAGCGAAGCGCAGCTGCGCCCGGCCGCGCGCAGCGTGCGCAGCGGCGGAAGCCGTTGGAACGTCGGCGAAATCGCCACGAGCAGCTCGGCGACCTGCGGCTCCCGGTACTGCGTCGGGGTCATCCCGACCGCCCGGGAGAACCGGCTGGTGAAGGTGCCGACGCTGCTGTAACCGACGCTGCACACGATGTCGGAGACGTTCAGCGACGTCGTCAGCAGCAGCCGCTTGGCCTCGAACAGGCGCACCGCGGTGAGGAACCGGCCGGGCGTCACCCCGGTCGCGTCGGCGAACATCCGGGAGAAGTGGAACCGGCTCACGAACACCTCGGACGCCAGCTCCGCGAGCGTGATCGGCTCGAAGTACCGCTCCTGGATCGACGAGATGGCCTGCAGCACGGCGGGCCGGACCGACTTCTCCACCCGCTCGAGCGCCGGCACCCGGGGCGGATCGTCGAACTCGCTGTCGTATCCGACAGCCGCAATAGACCGCAACATCATCCGTCCAACCTCGAATTCCCCTGATGGCAGTTCTCCTGGTGTCAGGGAAGACGCCGCGCCTTGCAGATCGATCGACGAGCGATGGAGGACCACGGCGTGAAAAGGCACCCGGTCGTGTGACACCCGCGCGGGCGCGGGCGTTCCACAGGGGACGTCCCGTGTGGAACGCACGGCCACGGCGTGCGGGCCACGTGCCCGCGTGATCGCCGCGGCCCCCGCCGCCCCCGCGCCTGGTCCGTTCCGGGGACGCCGGCGAGCGCCCCGGCCCAGGTTGGGCCGGATGGTCGACCGTGCGGAACGCACGGCCCGAACCTGCGAAACGCACGGGGGCACGGGGCAAACGCACGTCGACTCTGGTGGGCGGCTCACTGGTCGCCCGCTCGACGCTCTGTCACATTCAGGTAGAAGCCCGGAGTCGGCCGTCCCCCGACCCGTGTGGCACGACTGGGGAGCGCGAGGACGCATTGATGACGCTGGAGGCCTGCCATGTACTCCGAACTGCCACCCACGGACCCACCGGACGACGGTGGCGTGAAGTTCACCGTTCTGGGCCCGCTGGAAGTGCAGCGCGCCGGGGTCGACTACGCGCCGACCACGCCCAAGGTCCTGCAGCTGCTCGCCGTGCTCGTCATGCGCCCGGGCAAGATGGTACACATCGACACGCTCATCCGGGAGCTGTGGTCGGACAACCCGCCCCGGACCGTGCGGACGACGCTGCACACCTACGTCTACCACCTGCGCCGGTGCATCGACCAGAACCGGCTGGCCGCCGACGGTGAGAAGATGCTGGCCACCAAGCAGTCCGGCTACACCTTCTACATCGACGCGTCCCAGGTGGACACCCACCGGTTCATCCGGCTGCAGCAGCTCGGCCACGAGCACCAGGACGCCGGCGACCACGCCGCGGCCGCCGACGCCTACCGCGCGGCGCTCGACCTCTGGTCCGGGCCGCCGCTCGCCAACGTCCACTGTGGACCAATCCTGTCCGCCTACCGGACCGAGCTGCTCGAGCAGCGGCGCAGCGTCCTGCACCTGCGGATCGAGGCGGAGATCATCAGCGGCAAGCACCGCGAGCTGATCGGCGAGCTGCGTTCGCTGGCCACCGGCAGCCCGCTGGACGAAGCCTTGCACGGCCAGCTGATGCGCGTGCTCGGCCGCAGCGGCCGGCGGTCCGACGCGATGGCCGTCTACCGCAGGCTCCGGTCACGGCTGGCCGGCGAGCTGGGCGTCGAACCGTGTGACGACCTCCAGGTGCTGCACCGCGAGCTGATCTCCGAAGGGGACCACCGCTGATCCACCGCTTCCCCGGCTTCGGCCGTGTTCCGTCGCATCGCCCGAGAAAGAAGTGAGGAAAGTTCGATGCCCGCTCCCAACACCCGCGCCTACGGCCAGTTCTGCGGTCTCGCCCGCGCTCTCGAAATCATCGGCGAGCGCTGGTCACTGCTGATCGTCCGCGACCTGGTGCTCGGCCCGAAGCGCTACGACGAGCTGCAGGCCGGCCTGCCCAAGATCCCGCCGTCCATCCTGTCGGCCCGCCTCAACGAGCTCGAGGCGACCGGCGTGCTCCGCCGCCGCGTCCGCGCCGAGCTCGACGCGGGCCTGGTCTACGAGCTGACCCAGTACGGCAGCGAGCTCGACCACATCCTCCTCGACCTCGGCCTGTGGGGCGCGCGTTCGCTGCACCAGCCGGGCCCGGACGACGTGTTCACGCTCGACTCGGCGATCCTCTCGCTGTACACGACGTTCCGCGCCGACGTGGCCGAGGGCGTCCAGATCACCTACGAAATCCGGTACGACGACCGCATGATCGTCCACGCCCTCGTCGAGGACGGCGCGGTCAAGGTCGGC
Organism: Amycolatopsis sp. cmx-4-37; assembly: GCA_049998055.1. Taxonomy (GTDB): domain Bacteria; phylum Actinomycetota; class Actinomycetes; order Mycobacteriales; family Pseudonocardiaceae; genus Amycolatopsis. Next base: position 30,315 of record JAEBEK010000040.1, read on the forward strand.
GAGGGCCGGTTCGCCGGCGCGGACCTGGTGGTCAAGGCCGCGAGCGGCGCGGTGATGCTGGACCTGATGAGCGGCCACGTGTCGGCGCGCGAAGCGGTCCGCAGCGGCAAGCTGGCGATCGAGGGCGACCTGGCCGACCTCGAGCTGCTGGCTCGCCTGTTCCACGTCCCGGCGGCCCCGGAACCCCCGTCGGGCATCGTGGTCCGCTGAGGTCGACGGCCCGCCCGGCTCGGCCCCGGGCGGGCCCCGCCGCGTCCGCGGAGACTCGCTACGGCGAGCCTCCGCTCAGCCGTGCGCCGCTCCGGGCCCTGCCCCGCCCGGCTTCCGACGTCATGAACGACTCGTTCATGACGTCCAGCGTCATGAACGACTCTTTCATGACGTCCCGCCCCGGCAATCCGGCGCCGCGATCACAGGCAGCCGGGCGGCCTCAGTTGTGCGCCGGATCCCCGCCGGGGGCGATCCGCCCCGCCCGCTTCATCAGGTACCGCCGCTCGGGCAGGCTCGCCGTGCGTTCGGCCGCGCGCAGGTAGTGCTCCCGAGCCCCGGCCAAGTCTCCCGCCAGCTCCAGCAAGTGCGCGCGGACCGCGTCCAGGCGCCGGCTCACGTCCAGCTTCGCGTCGACGGTGTCCAGCAGCTCCAGCCCGCGCGCCGGGCCGGAGGCCTGCGCCACCGCCACCGCCTGGTTGATCGTCACGACCGGGCTCGGCATCAGCGCCTGCAGCACGTGGTACAGCTCGACGATCTGCGGCCAGTCCGTGCGCTCCGTGCTGGGCGCGGTGGCGTGCAGCGCCGCGATCGCCGCCTGGACCTGGTACGGCCCGAGCGCCGCGCGGCCCAGCGTCGCGTCGACCAGCGCCTCGCCCTCGGCGATCATCGCCGCGTCCCAGCGGCCGCGGTCCTGGTCCGGCAGCGGCACCAGCTCGCCGTTCGGGCCGGTGCGCGCCTCGCGCCGCGCGTCCGTCAGGAGCATCAGCGCGAGCAGGCCCGCCACCTCGCCCTCGCCCGGGGTCAGCGCGTGCACCGCCCGGGTCAGCCGGATGGCCTCCGCGGCCAGCTCGGCGCGCACGAGGTTCGCCCCCGACGTCGCCGTGTACCCCTCGTTGAAGATCAGGTACAGCACCTGCAGGACGACGCGCAGCCGATCGCCGAAGTCGTCCGGCGAGGGTTCGCTGAACGTCGACCCCGCGGCGGCGATGCTCTCCTTGGCGCGGGTGATGCGCCGGGTCATCGTCGCCTCCGGCACGAGGAACGCGCTCGCGATCTGCGCCGTGGTCAGGCCGCCGACCGCGCGCAGGGTCAGCGCGACCTGCGAAGGCGGCGACACCGCGGGGTGGCAGCACAGGAACAGCAGCTTCAGCGTGTCGTCGGTGCCCGCGGGCCGCTCCTCGCCGGGGCCGGGGACGACCGCCGAGCCGGCCGGCTCCCGCACGGCGACCGACTCTTCACGCCGGCGCCGCGCGCTCTCGCTGCGCCAGTGGTCGGTGAGCCGCCGGGTCGCGACCGTGACCAGCCAGCTGCGCGGGCTGTCCGGGACGCCTTCGGCGGGCCACTGCTCGCTGGCCGCCAGCAGGGCTTCCTGGACGGCGTCCTCGCACGCGTCGAACTGGCCGTACCGGCGCACCAGCACGCCCAGCACCTGCGGCACCAGCGGGCGCAGGACCTCGGCGACCGGGGCGGGCGCGGTCACCTCACGAACCGGGGACTTCGGATTCGGCGTCGGCGAAGAAGACGATCTCCCGCACCTCGATGCCGAGGCCGTCGATCGCCGCGTCCGGGATCATCGCGGCGAGCTCCACCGCGCGCTCCTTGCTCGCGCAGTCCACGAGGTAGTAGCCGGCCAGGAACTCCTTGGACTCCAGGAACGGGCCGTCGGTGACCGCCGGCAGGCCCCCGCGCACCCGCACGACGGTGCTGTCGGCGACCGGCGCGAGCGCCTGCGTGCCGATCATCTCGCCGGACTCCCTGATCGTGCGGATGAAGTCCTGGTGCCCGGCCATGATGGCGTCCATGTCCTGCTCGGACAGGTTCGCCATCACGTCGGGGTTGAGGTACATCGCCAGCAGGTACTTCACGTCCGGGCTCCCTTCGGCCGCCCTCGCCTCGTCCGAGGCATGAACATAGCCGACCTCGCCGGCCCCCGCGGCAGCACGTCGCAAGCGCGGAGTGGAGCCGCCGCCGGGCCGCCTGCCAGCCTGGATCCGGGCAGTCCCGGTTACCGATCCGGCCGGCAGCAGGCCGGCCTCCCCACAGCGCGCGACCGTGGCCACGAAGCCGTCCGGCCGTGGCCGTGGCCGGATCGGCACCCCTCGGCACCGTCCCCGGAACCAGGAGGTAGGCACCGATGGCCGACGTGTTCACGGACCTGCAGACCGAGACCGAGGCACTGGCCGAGCTGGCCGAGCGCCACGGGTCCGGCCCCGGCCCCGACCTCACCGGGCACTTCGCCCGCCTGACGTCGACCGCGCGGCTGGTCCGGCTCAGCGCCGAGAACCCCGGCGCCTTCGGCGTCACCCCGCAGATCTCCTACGCCTCGCTCGAAGAGGCGATCGTGACCTGGCTGATCGAGCAGCGCAAGGCCAACGCGCTGCTCGCCTCGGCCCCCGCGAAGCCGGAGCTGCCGTGGAGCGGCGGCCCGCTGCGCCCGTCGGTGCTCGCCGCGGCCGCGCTGACCGAGCTGTTCGCCTGCGGCCAGGACATCGCCGACGCGCTCGGCGTGCCCGCGCGGCGGGACGACGAGATCGGGCACGTCGCCTACTACGGCGTCCGGACCCGGGACCGCGCCTACCACCGGCACCAGCGGACGCCGCCCGGCCCGTTCCGGTTCGAGCTGCGGGCGCCGTCCGGGACGCGGTGGGACTTCGGGCCGGAGAACGCCGCCGACCGCGTCGCCGGCCCCGCCGAAGACTTCTGCCTGCTGGTGACCGGCCGCCGCAACGCCGAGGACCTCGCCCTGACGTTCAGCGGCGAGCACACCGCCGAGTGGCTGGAGCTGCTGGAGAACTGAGCGGCGTCACTCGAACGGCGTGGGATCGCCCGCGCCGACGCGCAGGATCTCCGGCTCCCCGGAAGAGAAGTCGACGACGGTCGTCGGCTCGACCCCGCAGTCGCCGGAGTCCAGCACCGCGTCGAGCTGGTGGTCGAGCTCTTCCTTGATCTCCCAGCCCTGCGTCATCGGCTCGCCCTCGCCGGGCAGCAGCAGCGTGCTCGACAGCAGCGGTTCGCCGAGCTCGGCCAGCAGCGCCTGGGTGACGCGGTGGTCGGGGATGCGCACGCCGACCGTCTTCTTCTTCTCGTGCATCAGCCGCCGCGGCACCTCCTTGGTGGCGGGCAGGATGAACGTGTAGCTGCCCGGGGTCGACGCCTTGATCGCGCGGAACACCGCGTTGTCGATGTGGACGAACTGCCCCAGCTGGGCGAAGTCCTGGCACACCAGGGTGAAGTGGTGCCGGTGGTCCAGCTTGCGGATGGTGCGGATCCGGTCGAGCCCGTCGCGGTTGCCCGGCCGGCACCCGAGCGCGAAGCACGAGTCGGTCGGGTAGGCGATCAGGCCGTCGCCCCGGAGGATCTCGACGATCTGGCCCAGCGACCGGCGCTGCGGGTTCTCCGGGTGCAGGTCGAAATAGCGTGCCATGACCGCAGAGCCTAGGGTCCGGCCCCCCGGCGGGCGCGGCGGCGCCGGTTTCGCGGGTCCCGGGTGGCGAAGACCCGGCCCGCGCGTCTCCCAGCTTGCGGTTCCCGGGCCGAACGCTGGGGCCCGCCCGGTCACCCGCGCGACACTCCGCAGGGGACCACACCAGGGAGGGCGAGCCATGACGAAGCTGACCGTGCCGGAGCTGGACCGGCCGCGGGCCGTCGCCGCGGCGAAGTACCAGTTCGAGGGCCCGCAGGGGCGGATTTCGCTGGCCGACCTCTTCGACGGCCGCCCGCGGCTGGCCGTGCACCACACGATGCCGGACCACAGCGGCCCCTTCGACGTCGTGCCACCCACCGACCTCGCCGTCGCGCTGCACGACCCGGACCTGCGGCTGGTGCTGGTCTCCCGCGCGCCCTACGCCAAGCTCGAGCAGTACCGCCGGCACTTCGGCCCGGACTTGCCCACGTACTCGGCCGGCGGCGCGTTCACCACCGACTTCCCGGCCTCGCTGCGCCTTCCCGAAGCGGCGGGCGGCGAGTTCTGGGAGGACGACGAAGCGGGGCTCAGCTTCTTCGCCCACGAGCGCGGCCAGGTGCTGCACACCGGGTCGGTCGCCGTGTCCCGGCTGGACTTCCTGAGCCTGCTGGGCGTCCCGGACCGCCTGCGGTCCGCCACCGGCCACCGCTGACCCGGCCCGCCCCCGCCGTCCCGTGCCGTCGTCCCGAGCCCGCCGCGCACCGGCGCCAGGTCTTTTCGGCGCAGGGAAACGGCCGTCGCTTGAGCTACGATCGGTCGGCAGCAGCACGCACGAAGCGCCCTGGCCGGGCCACCTGGGGCGCCCGGCCACCGCCGAGACCCCGGGGGTTCCGCAGATGTCGCCGGTCGCCGCGCTCGAGCCGGTCGTGGAGCTGTCCGCCACCGCCGAACCCCGCGGCACCACCGGATTCGACCGGCGTCCCCGGCTGGCCTCCCGGCTCGCGGGTGCCGCCGTCACGCTGGTGATGGTCGGCTTCTGCGTGACCGGGCTGTACAACGCGCTCCTGGCGGCACCGGTCACCCTGCTCACCGGTGTGTACGGGATCCTCGCGGCCGCCGCCCTGCTGGCGATCCAGCTGCTCCACTTCAGCCGGCCCGCCACCCGCTTGGACTCGACGAAGAGCAAGGTGCTGCTGGCCGCGCTGGCCCTGCCGGCGTACGTGCCCGTCCTGACGTTCGGTTCGCCCTGGCTGGTGATGCCGTCCTTCGTGGCCGCCGGCGCGCTGCTGACGCTGCGCACCCGGCTGGCCTGGCCGGTGTTCGCCCTCGTCGGCCTGTCCGTCGCCCTGGTGTACCCCCTCTACGGGAACGACTTCCTGAGCACCGCCTACACGACCGTCGCGACGGTCGCCTACGGCTTGATCTTCTGCCTGCTCGCCCGGCTCGTCCGGATGATCAGCGAGCTGCACCTCGCCCGCACCGAGCTGGCCCGGCACGCGGTCGCCGAGCAGCGGCTCGCCTTCGCCCGCGACCTGCACGACCTGCTCGGCATCAGCCTGTCGGCGATCGCGCTCAAGGGCGAGCTCGCGTACCGGCTCATGCGGAAGTCGATCGAGCACACGAAGGCCGAGCTGGCCGAGATCACCTCGACCGCGCAACGCACGCTCGCCGACGTCCGCGCGGTTTCCCACGGCTACCGCGAGCTCTCCCTGGAACGGGAGTCCCGGACCGCCGAATCGCTGCTGTCCGCCTCGGACATCGCCGTGAAGGTCCACCTGGACCAGGCCGATCTCCCGGTCCAGGCCCGGACGCTGCTGGCGAAGGTGCTGCGCGAAGGGGTCACGAACGTCCTGCGCCACAGCGACGTCGAACACTGCGAGATCGACGTCCGCCAGCAGGACGGCAAGGTGTCCCTCGACATCGTCAACGACGGCGTGTCGGCCGAGGACCTGCCGGCCGGGTCCGGGAAGCTCACCCGGCTGCCCGACGCGGTGCAGGCGCTCGGCGGCCGGGTGACCACCGGCACCGACGCGGCCGGCCGGTTCCGGCTGCACGTCGAGCTGCCGGTGCTGACGGCGCCGGCGGTGGTGGCGGCCGACGACGCCGGCTCGCAGTCGCGGGCCGAATCGAAGTGGGTCGGCAGGCTGCTGCCCGCGGTGTTCGGCAGCATGGCTCTCAGCGTGGTCATCCACATGCTCCTGATCACCACGGAGTTCTGGGAGGTCGCCCTGGTCGCGGGGTCGCTCGCGGGGCTGCTGGTGCTGCAGTTCAGCTACTTCGACCGGCCCACCACCCGGCTGCGGTCGGCGCAGAGCTACGGCATGCTCTTCGTCCAGGCCTGCCTGGTCTACCTGCCCCTGCTGCCCCTGCAGAACCACTGGGTCAGCCTGCCCAGCCTGCTGATCGGCAGCGCGCTGCTCGTCATGCCCCCCGCGGCGGGCTGGACCTTCTTCGTGCTCAACGTCGCCTTCTACGCCTGGATGCAGCACGTCGGCACGCTGGGCCTCGACCTCGCGATCTTCTTCACCGCCGGAACGGTGATGAGCAGCCTGATCGTGTTCAGCCTGCTCTGGCTGGTCCGGCTGGTCACGGAGCTGGAGAGCACCCGGCGGCGGCTGGCCGAGATGGCCGTCGCCGAGGAGCGCCTGCGCTTCGCCCGCGACCTGCACGACCTGCTCGGGATGAGCCTGTCCGCGATCGCGCTCAAGAGCGAGCTGACCGCCCGGGTGCTGCCGCTGGACCGGGACCGGGCGGCGGAGGAGCTGCGCGAGGTCCTCGGGCTGACGCGCCAGGCTCTTTCCGACGTCCGCTCGGTGGCCAGCGGCTACCGCGAGCTGTCCCTGGACAGCGAGTCCCGGATGGCGCGGTCCGTGCTGGCCGCGGCCGACGTCCGCGTGCGCATGGAGATGCTCGACGACGAGCTGCCGCAGCCGGTGCGCACGGTCCTGGCCGTGGTGCTGCGCGAGGGCGTCACGAACGTGCTCCGGCACAGCCGGGTGGAGAGCTGCGAGATCGCGCTGCGGCGCACCGCCGACGGCGTCAGCCTCGACATCGTGAACGACGGCGTGGAACCGCCCGGAGAGGCGTCCGCCGAGCCCGGGCCGGCGCCGTCCGGCGACACGTCGCCGGGCAGCGGCATCGGGAACCTCTCGCACCGGGTGGCGGACCTCGGCGGCGAGCTGAGCGCGGGCGTGGAGCCGGACGGCCGCTTCCGGCTGCGCGCGGCCGTCCCGGTCTGACGCGGCGCTCCACGGGATTCTCGGGACCGGCCGCACGGGGACGACAGGCGAAACTTTCGGCGACCGATCGCACGCGGTCCCGTCATCGGCACCGGCCGCACGAGAGACGACGAGCGAAAGTTTCGGCAACCGATCGCGCGGCCCAACGCGCCGCCGCGTCATCGGCACGACCCGGGTCACCCGTCCGTGGTCCGGACCTTTGCGTGGTCCGGACCATGCCGGTCACAGCCAGCCGGACTCCTCGGCGATGCGGATGGCGTCCACCCTGTTGCGGGCGTTGAGTTTCGCGACCACGGTCGTGAGATAGTTCCGTACTGTCCCGGCGGAAAGGTACAGCCGCGCGGCGACCTCCACCGTCCCGTAGCCCTGCGCGGTCATCCGCAGCACGTCCAGCTCGCGGGCGGTCAGCGGGCAGTCGACCGTGTCCCAGGCGGCCAGCGCCAGGTCGCCGTCGACCATCCGGCGGCCGGCGAGCACGCCCCGCACCGCGTTGGCGAGCTTGGCCGGGGGCGCGTCCTTGAGCAGGAACCCGCCCACCTTGGCGTCCAGGGCGCGGCGCAGCGTGCCCGGCCGGCCCAGGCTGGTCAGGATCAGGGTCCGGCAGTCGGGCAGGTGTTCGTGCAGCTCACCGGCCGCGGTGAGGCCGTCCTTGCCGGGCAGGTCGATGTCGATGACGGCCACCTGCGCCTGCTTGGCGCGCGCGGCGGGCAGGATCTCGAGCCCGGAGGCGACCTCGGCGACCACGTCGATGTCGGGTTCCAGCCGCAGCAGCGCCACCAGTGCTCCCCGCACGATGTGCATGTCCTCGGCTACCAGCACTCTGATCACAGGTGCCTCCGCACTCACGATTCCCCAGAAGCCAAGTCAACCATTCTGCTCGACGAATCGGTTGCACCGATCGGGCAGCATTCGGCGATGCCACCCCGGAATGCGAACACGCAAAAGCAAAGACGTGGTTAAAAACGCCGACCGGCGACCGGGCGGCTACCGGCCGTGACCGGCCCGGCGGCCCGGCGGCGGGACTTTTTCACCACTTCCGCGCGACGAGCCGGCCACGGACGGCGCTCTCGGCGCAGTCGTGACCGGCTCACACGAGCGTCGCGGACCTGGCAAAACGTTCAGGCGGCGTCGGCGAGGACGTCGGGCAGGCAGAGACAGCCGGACGTGCCCTTGGCGCGGCCCTCGATCGGGTTGCGCAGGTGCTCGAAGCGGTCGATCACGAGAACCGCGTCCCGCTCGCTCTTCGCAATCGAGATCCCCAGATCGGAAAAAAGCGCGCGGACGTCGGCGGAAATCTGTGCGGACATGTTCTGCTCCCAGTGGCGAAGATGAATGCTTCACGTGCCATAAATCGTCGCCAACGGACGCAGCATCAACCAGTGCCCGCATCATCGCCGTGCTGTGCCTTACCTATGGTCCGTGCGGTACGGGGGCAGACTCCGAACGGGCTAGCCAGGCCGTCGAACGCGGCCGAATGGCTGGTTTTTCGTCACGGTGCGCGGTCGCGCGCATCCCGCCCGCAACCAGGGCTATGAGAAACGCACATGCGTTCATGGTGGGAGTTCCCATCTCGGACGCCGCTCACACCCGATGTGCAAAACGCATGTCCGGGACCGGTGAAATCCATCCGGACCGGTGCACAGAGCACTTAAGAAGTAGACGCCCGCCGACCTACAGTTTTGGACGAAATCACATCCGCCGCATCGAGAACCTTCACCGGGAAGGTCCGGGTGCGCATTGTCGACCGGGAGGGACGGCCACCATGGATGAGATCGTCCGGCAAGCCGTGGCACGCGCCATCGTGACCATGCGAGACAACCTGGGTGAGCGGCTCACGATCGACGACCTCGCCCGCGCGGCCATGTTCAGCAAGTTCCACTTCACCCGGGTGTTCCTGCGGGTCACCGGGCTCTCGCCGGGCCGGTTCCTCTCGGCCCTGCGGCTCGCGGAGGCGAAGCGCCTGCTCGCGACCACCGTCATCTCGGTGGCCGACATCAGCCACCAGGTCGGCTACAACAGCGTCGGCACGTTCAGCGCCCGCTTCAGCGGCAGCGTCGGCGTTTCGCCGTCGGGCTACCGCCAGCTGCGCGGCATGGCGCCGCGCGTCGCGGATCGGCAGACCCAGACGGGGACCGGGACGACCGTGCGCGGCCAGCTGCGGGCCGGGACGTCCGCCGAGGTCGGGCCGGTGTTCGTGGGGCTGTTCGCCGCCCGGATCGCCGAGGGCGCGCCGGCCCGGTACGCCATCCTGCCCGGCCCGGGACCGTATGCACTGGCAGACGTTCCGCTGGGTTCGTGGTACGTCCTCACCCACGCCTACGGCTGCGGCGAGGTCGACCACCACACGCTGCGGCCCTACACCGGTATGGCCGGGCCGGTGACGGTCCACCGGGGCGTCACGGCGAGCCTGGCCGACGTCCGGCTCCGGCCCCGGCACGGCTTCGACCCGCCGGTCCTGCTCGCGCTGCCGGACCTGCGCCAGCCCGCGGTGGCCCGCCCGATGGCGGTCTGACAGCGTGCAATTCCGGGGTCGCGAATCCGCCGTCCGTTAATCCACGGACGGCGGACTCACCAGGTCCGCGTTCCCCGCAGCCAATCGGCCCAGCGGACCGGCGGGCGACCCACCGGTGAATTCCCGGCCATTCCCGGGTGCGCTTCTTCGAAACACCGTCGGGGCGGCGCAATGGCGTACAATTGCGGTTCGGAGTCAACGGACTGGGGTGCGAGGTACCGTCGTGATCAAGGTGTTGCTGGCCGAGGACATGCACATGGTCCGCGGCGCCCTGGTCGCCCTGCTGAACCTGGAGTCCGACATCGAGGTGGTCGCCGAGGTGTCCACCGGCGACCAGATCCTGCCCGCCGCGAAGGCGGCCCAGCCCGACGTCGCGGTCATCGACATCGACCTGCCGGGCAAGGACGGGCTGTCGGCCGCGGTGGAGATCCACGAGAGCCTCCCCGACGTCCACACGCTGATCCTGACCAGCCTCGGCCGGCCGGGCACGGTCCGCCGGGCGCTGGACGCGAAGGTGAACGGCTTCCTGCTCAAGGACTCGCCGTCGGACAAGCTGGCGAACGCGGTGCGCTCGGTCGCGATCGGCCGCCGCGTGATCGACAGCGAACTGGCGCTGGCCGCCTGGGAGACCGACGACTGCCCGCTCACCCCGCGCGAGATCGAGATCCTCTCGCTGGCCGCCCGCGGGCGCAACGTGGCCGACATCGCGGCGGAGCTGTTCCTCTCGGCCGGCACAGTCCGCAACTACCTGGCCGCGGTGGTCACGAAGCTCAACGCCCGCAACCGGGTCCACGCGATCCGCATCGCGACGGAAGCGGAATGGCTGTAGCCCCAAGCAAGTAAGGGCCACACCACCCGCCCCACCCCACGAGCCGACCCCCCAGGCACGCGAGCCGACCGCCCAGGTACGCGAGCCGACCCTCCAGACACACGAACCGACCCTCCAGACACGCGAGCCGACCGCCCAATCACGCGAGCCGACCCTCCAGGCACGCGAACCGACCGCCCAGGTACGCGAGCCGACCCTCCAGACACACGAGTCGACCGCCCAATCACGCGAGCCGACCCTCCAGACACACGAACCGACCGCCCAGACACCGAAAACCCGCGTCCCCACCCAGCTGGAAAGCGCTTACGCCGTCAGCTCGTCCGGCGTCCGCCGCCGCCGGACGGCGTCGCACCCCACCGGGATCGCCGCCAGCAGCCGGTGGGTTCCGCCCGTGCCCACCTCCGCCGCCAGCGTTCCGCCCAGGGATTCGACGCGATCGACGAGGTTCCGCAGCCCCGAACCGGAACCCGCGCCGCTCTCGCACGCCACGCCGCCCGCGCCGTCGTTGACGATCTCCAGCCAGGCCGTCCCGTCCGCCGTGCTCACCGAGAACGCGCACCAGCTCGCGGTGCTGTGCCGCACCACGTTCGTCACCCCTTCGCGCAGCACCGCCACGAACGCGGTCGCCACCACCGCGGGCAGGTCCTTGGTGCCGGCCCGGGCCACCGTCACCCGCGCGCCGGCCGCGCTCAGCACCGCCGCCGCGGCCCGGCACTCGTCGTCCAGCGACAGCTCGCGGTAGCCCGCCGCGACCGTGCGGACATCGGCCAGCGCGCGCCGCGACATCGTCAGCAGCTCGGCCAGTTCCTCCTTCGCCCGTCCCGGCTGGCCGATCACCAACCGGTCGATGAGTTCACCCTTGAGGGTGATCGCCGAAAGGCTGAGGCCGAGCAGGTCGTGGACGTCGCGGGAGAACCGCTTGCGTTCCGCGGCGATCGCGCTGCGCTTGAGCTCGCGCCGTTCCTCCGCGCGCTCGGCGATCAGCCGCACCGCCGCGCCCGTCCCGAACAGCGCCAGCGCGCCGGCCCCGGCGGCCACCACGGCCGCGAATCCGGCGTCCGCCGACCCGGTCCCCCGGGCGGCGACGAGCCCCGCCGCAACGCACACGAGCACAGCCGCGGGCAGCGCCCTGGCCGGCCGGACCGCCAGCAGCAGACCCCCGGCGAAGAACCCGCCCGCGGTGCTCCACAGGGCTCCCAGCTGCAGCATCGGCACGTAGGCCAGCAGGGCCTGCGCGGTCAGCGCCAGGCCGGGACGGCGGACGCGGCCGTGCGCGAACGCGCCCAGGTGCACCCCCGCCAGTCCCGCGGCGCACGCCAGCGCGAGCAGCAGCGGGCCCCAGGACTCGGCCAGGACCGGGAAGAACGCCATGAGCGCGACCGCGACGGCGGCCACCACCGGCCCGCCGGCGAGGAGCGCGCGGGAGTCCGGCTGCCCGGCCCCCTCACCCGCCGGCACCGCGACCCGTACTCGGAATCTCCCGCGGATCCGTACCGGATACGCCACGGCGCCTCCCACCTCACCTGCACCCCAGTGTTTCAAGGTACAGGGCGAACCTTCCGGCGGAGGCGTCGTTTCGTCAGCCGATGACGGACCCGCCGGGGAAGTCGAGCACGCACTCGCCGACGCTCACCTCCGCGGGCCACTCCAGCTTCAGCGAACGGTCCACCCGGTCACCCGCGTCGACCGGCACGGCGTGCGCGGCGAGTCCCATCGCCTTCGCCGCGAGGTAGAGCACCTGCTGCAGGGCACCGACGTGCACCAGGGTCGTCGCGTACGCGGCGCTGCCGAGCACCCACGCGATCCGCGACATCCGCGCGGTCATCGTCAGCAGCACCGAGGGACGGCGGTGGCTGCCGGCGCCGACCATCGCCAGGTCGAGCATGCCGTCCAGGACGCCGAGGTCGTCGTTGATCAGCGTCAGCGTGTGCCACAGCGGGTCGTAGTGGTAGATCCCCCGCGCGAGGTCCGCGCAGCGGTTGATCCCGACGTAGATCTCGAGCTCGTACAGGCACGCGACGCTGAAGTACGGCCGCTGGGACGCTTCGTGGCCCGGCCCGCCGGGCAGGTAGGCCGGCCCGATCGAGCGCACCCGCGCGGCGCGGAAGAGGAACTCCCCGACCTGCTCGGCGGACAACGCGCGTTCGGTGACCTCGGGGCACGTGTGGTCGTGTTCGAGCAGCGTGGCCAGCGTCGGGTCGGTCGCCTTGAGCACCGCCGGGTCGGGGCGGTGCAGCGGGAACGTCGGGCCGGCGGTGATCTGCTTGACGACCGGCGGCTCGGCGCCCGCCCGGTGCGCCTCCGGGTCCGGCGGCCCGCCCTTGAGCCACGTCCGGCTGCGGGCGTGGAACATCAGGTCGTCGGGCGACCAGACGGCGAGGTCGGTGTCGGTGTCCTCGGCGAACTCCGCCCAGTCGTCGGCCACCAGCACGACGCCCGCGGCCACCAGGAACGCCACGACGTCGGCCACGACCGGCTCGGCCAGTCCCGAGTCCCCGGCGACCTGCGCGACGGTGATCGGCCCGGCCAGCGACGACGCCACGGTCACCGCCTGCGGCCGCAGCAGCGCGACGCGGTACCGGGCGCGGGGCGACTCCAGCAGCAGCCCGCTGCCGTCCGGGCGCAGCGCGGAGTACCGCGACAGCTTGATCAACCGGCCGGCCGGCACCGGATCGGCCGGGAAGACCGGCGCCTGGGTCACCGGGATGGCCGAGAGCAGCGGCCCGCGGCCGTCGTTGAGCGCGAGCGAGTGCACGACCGAGCCGGACAGCTGGTTGAGGACCTTGCGCAGCGTGCCCGCCGCGGCCTCGGCGGCCCCGCCGTCCGACGTCGCGAGGTTGCCCATCGACACCGGGCCGAGCGCCATCCGGCCCAGCGACTCGCGAACCGGCCGGGGGATGCCCGCCAGCTCGTACTCGCCCCACCAGGTGATCGCGACGAGCGTGTCGTCGTCCCCCGCCTCCAGCAGGGTGTCTTCGGTGAGGGACCAGAGCCGGACGGTCTCCGGGGGATAAGCAGGCACAGCCAACTCCTCAAGCGCGAGGCCAACACTGAGCGCCCGCGAAGGCTCTCAAAGGAACATCGGGAACGGGTTGAGCCGTTCGTACGGGGTCGGCTCGGCGAGCCGGCCCAGCCGGACCGGGACGTCGAAGAGCCGGCCCGGCGCGAACCGGGCCCAGAACGGGCGGATCCCCGGCGCGATCACCTTGACCACCGGGATCCCCACGTCCGGGCGGGTCTGGTCGAGCACCAGCAGCTCCATGCCCGCCCGGTCGAACACCCGGTTCAGCGCCTCGACGTCGTCCCGGACGTCGGCCCGGTTGACGAACGGGAAGTCCGCGGCGGCCCGCATCCGCTCGCCCGCCACGGGCCGCAGGTACGGCTGGTTCGCGACGGTGGCGTAGGCGAGCCAGCGCCGCGCGTCCGGGTCGTCGACGTCGTGGCCCGCGGCCTGCACAACGGGCAGCATCTGGTTGAGCTCGGTCACCGCGCGACGCACCGCGATCCGCGGGTCGAGATGGGCGCCGAAGCCCATCATGATGTCCTCGTGCGGGCCGTCGGTCCGCCGCGACAGCGCCACGGTCACCGGGATCCCGAGGTCGGACGTCACGTCGAGGACCCACATCTCCCGGCCGATCCCCGCGTAGCCGGCGGTCATCTCGTCCAGCCACGGGTCGGCGAAGGACGCGAGGTCGACGCCCGGCACCGGCGTGCGGTTGTACCACCACAGCGCGACGGCGTCGCGTTCGACGAGCTCCAGCGTCCCCTGCAGGATCGCGTCCTCCAGGCTGCTGCCCGCCGCGGCACCGTTCGAGTCGGCGCGCACCCCGCGCGCGGCGCTCTCGCGCGGGGTCCCGTAGTACAGGTAGGACGTCGGCAGCAGGCGGCGGCGCCCGGACAGGGACCACACCGGCGTCCAGTCGGTGCGCACCTCGGGGTCGAACGGCTCGCCGACCCGCTGGAAGTCCGCGTGCTCGGGGTTCCAGGCCGCGCGCTCGGCGTACTGCCGGTCGGCGAAGAGCATGCACGCGTTGGGGTGCACGGCTTCCTCGTCCAGTTCGGCGTAGGAACCGCGGATGCGCAGCTCGTCGCCCTGGAAGTTGCCGGAGAACCGTTCCGCGGCCTCGCAGAGCGCGCCGACCTCGGCGTCGAGCGGGCTGACGCCCTTGCCGCCGTTCTCGCAGCGCAGGCCGGCCCGCAACGCGGCCATCGCGGTGATCCCGCGGGCGATGTTCGGCCCGGAGCGGTAGGCGTTGGCGAACGCGGGCGCGGCCGGGTCCGGCTGGATCTCCTTGACGATCCCGGTGACCGGGCTGACCAGGTGCCGGTGCCGCTCGAGCATCTGCGCCGGCGTCGCCGTCCGGTGCCCGCCGCCCCCGGTGGTGGCCTTCTTCGCCGCCTGCAGCGCGACCGGGCGCACCGACCGCCACACCACCTGCCACGGGTCGCCGCAGCAGCGGCACTGCGGGCGGCGGCGCAGCTCGTGCAGGCGGCCCTGCAGGTCGAGCGAGTCGAGCGTCCACACGCACTGCTGGCCGTGGTGGCGGTACCCGGCCACCCACTTCGCCGCCTCCAGCGCGACGAGGTGCGCCGCGGCCGCGGTCAGCGGCGGCAGCGCCGGCATCGGGCGGGGCGCCGGGCCGGCGTGGCCCAGCTCCTCCTGCACGCACGCCTCGGCGTGCCGGTGGCCCCACAGCCGGTGGGTCAGGCAGTGCCAGCACGCTCCGTCGGGCTGCAGCACCGGGCCGATCCACACCTGCGCCCCGGACGGGCGCGCCAGCAGCCACGGCCGCCCCGCCCGCCGGTGCTCGGCGTCGATCTCCGCCAGCCGCGGGTCGAGGTAGTCGGCGCACAGCACGACCGACAGGCCGGCGGTGGCGGTGTCCGTGTGGACCACCTCGAGCCCGGCGCCGGCCAGGGCCCGTTCGACGGCGCCGGTGTCGACGCCGTCCGCGCTGTCCCCCACCGCGGTCAGCCGCACGGTGTCCCGCCGTGCCGCGACGACGTCCGCGTCGACCCCGCAGGCGTCCCAGTAGGCCAGCGCGCGTTCGTCGCCAGGCCGCTCGTCGGTGCCGGGGCTGCGCAGCGTCACGAGCCCGGCGTCGACGAGCTGCGCCAGCAGCGCGGCGACCTCCTCGGGCGCCATCCCGCCGGGCCGGTCGCGCAGCAGGCGGTCGAGGTCGTGGGTCCCGTCCAGCAACGCCGCCAGCGACTCGATCTTCGGACCGCGCATCGCGATCACGCCCTGTTCGGAGAACAGGTACGCCCCCTTGCCCGCCCGGACCTCCGCGCGCAGGTGCCGCCGGAACGCCGGGGCGCGCGCCGGCACCGGGACGTCCGTGACGCCACCGCCGTGCGCGTCCACCGCTGTCGTGCGCATGGGCCCCCCTGACGTCGTCGGGCTTCGCGGTACGAGAGACCAGAATCGTGCTCCACGAGAGGTCTACTCAGCCAGTGCTCAGAGCACGGGCACGTCGTGCGAAACGCATGGTTTGACGTGGAAAACGCATGGGGCACCGATGCGTCGTTCACTGGCCGCGCACTACGGGGAACCGTCACCGTAGACAGCGACGCCCGTGGCGGCACGGCGTCAGGGGCACCGTAACCGAGCTCGCGGTCCCGCGCGAACCCGGCCGGCGCCCGGTCTGGCACCCGAGACAAGTCCCGAGACAAGTGAGGACCGAGTATGCCTACCTCTGCTCGCACGTACGGACAGTTCTGCGGACTGGCCCGGGCGCTCGAGATCGTCGGCGAGCGCTGGTCGCTGCTCGTCATCCGTGACCTCATGCTCGGGCCCAAGCGGTTCAACGACCTGCAGCGCACCCTGCCGCGGATCCCCGTGAGCATCCTGACCTCGCGCCTCAACGAGCTCGAGGAGACGGGGGTGATCCGCCGCCGCGTCCTGTCGCAGCTGGACGCCGGCGTCGTCTACGAGCTCACCGAGTACGGCTGCGAGCTCGACCACATCGTGCTGGACCTGGGCCTGTGGGGCGCCCGCTCGCTGAGCTACCCGCGGGCGGACGAGGTCTACACCCTCGACACCGCGATCATCTCGCTCTACACGACCTTCCAGGAGGAGGCCGCCGCGGGCGTGCACGTCAACTACGAGCTGCACCACCTCGGCGGCGAGATGATCGTGCACGCCATGGTCGACGACGGCTCGCTCAAGGCGTCGGCCGGCGCGCTGCCCGCCGCCGACCTGGTGATCGCGCCGCAGGGGCCGGCGATCCTCGACCTGCTCAACGGCAGCCTGTCCGCCCAGGACGCGATCGCCAGCGGCAAGGTCCACGTCGAGGGCGACCCGGCCCACCTGGAGCTGTTCACCCGGCTGTTCCACATCCCGCCGGCCCCGGAGCGCCCGACCGGGCTTTCGGTGCACTGACCGCGTGCCCCCGCCCGGCGGTACACAATCCGCCGGGCGTCGCACTTCCCCTTGTGCAATCAGCAATCCGGAGTAACGGAAGCGGCTCCGGGAACGGCTATCGTCGACGCACGCTGTCGTCTTCGTGAACTGGGGTCCGTATGTCGACGTCCGAACTCACCCGACCGTCCGGGTTCCTCGGCGAGCTCAACAGCCGCTGGCACCACCGCGCGCTCGCGGTGTTCATGCTCGTCGTGCTCGCGCACTGGGCCGAGCACATCGTGCAGGCGATCCAGATCTACGCGCTCGGCTGGCCGGCCCCGAAGGCGCGCGGCGTGCTCGGGATGCCCTTCCCGTGGCTGATCTCGCAGGAGTGGCTGCACTACGGCTACGCGCTCGTGATGCTGGTGTTCCTGTGGATCCTGCGCCACGGCTTCGCCGGCCGGTCGCGGCAGTGGTGGAACCTCGCGCTGGCCATCCAGTTCTGGCACCACATCGAGCACCTGCTGCTGTTCATCCAGGCCCAGTCCGGCTGGCGGCTGGCCGGGCAGAAGGTGCCCACCAGCATCATCCAGCTGCTCGTGCCCCGGGTCGAGCTGCACCTGTTCTACAACACGATCGTCACCATCCCGATGATCGTGGCGGTCGTCCTGCACCGGCGCGCGTCGGCCGCCGAGCACGAGCTGACCGGCTGCACCTGCGGGCAGAAGCCGCCGGCGCTCGCCGCCTCGTGAGCGGCCGGGCCGCGCGGCGGGCACTGGCCCTGCTGGCCTTCCTGGCCGGCTGGCTGGTGCTCACCGCCGCGCCGGCGTCGGCGCACGTCGAGATCGTCTCCGTCACCCCGGGCGACGGCACGCGGCTGACCGCGTCGCCCGCCCAGGTGTCGGTGACGCTGTCGGAGAACGTCGGCATCCAGCCCGGCTCGCTGAAGGTCGTCGACACGCAGGGCACCGCCGTCGACACCGGCCCGGTCTTCCAGCCCGGCGACGTCGCCGAGCAGGTGGCCGTCCGGCTGCGGCCGGACCTCCCCGACGGCAGCTACCTCGTCGAGTACGCGTTCGTCTCGACCGACTCCCACCCGGTGCGCGGCACGTTCGCCTTCGTCGTCGGGGCCGGCCCGCTGATCACGTCGGCGGGCGCGGTCGCCGCGGCGACGGGCACGGACCCGGTGGTCGACGTCGTCTCGACGGTGGTGCGCTGGCTGTCCTTCGCCGGCATCGTCCTGCTCGGCGGCCTGGTGTTCCTGCTGGCGTGCCACCCGGCGGGGCGAGCCGACCCGCGGGCCCGGCGGCTGCTGCGCGCGGGCGCCGGGCTGACGGCGGGCACGGCGGTCGCGACGTTCCTGCTGCAGGGCCCGTACGCGGCCGGACGCGGTCTCGGCGCGCTGCTGGACCCGGGCCTGCTGGCCGACACGCTCCGGCTGCCCTACGGCAAGCTGCTGCTGGTCCGGCTGGTCGCGGCCGGGGTGCTGGCCTGGGTGCTGCCCCGCGTGCTGACGGCCACGCCGGCTTCGGCCCGCCGTGGCCGGCTGGAGAACCTCGCGATGATCACCGGGTTCGCGGCGCTGCTGAGCTTCTCGGCGAGCGGCCACCCGGTGACGGACCGGGTGATGTACTTCTCGGTGGCGGCCGACCTGGTCCACTGGGGCGCGATCGCGGTGTGGGCGGGCGGGCTGGTCCAGCTGACGCTCTGCCTGGTGCGCCCGGCCCCGGACCTCGGCCCGGTCGTGACGCGGTTTTCCCGGCTCGCGATGAACTGCGTGGCGTTGATCGCGATCAGCGGCGGGGTGCTGGCGCTGCGGATCGTGCCGTCGGTGCCGGCCCTGTGGACGACGACGTACGGCTGGCTGCTGCTGGGCAAGATCGCGGGGTTCGCGGCGCTCCTGACGGTGGCGAACGTGGCCCGCCGCGCGGTGCTGAGAGGCGTGGCGGGGCCTTCGGAGGGCGGGGGCACGGCGGTGGTGACGGCGGAGCTGCGCCGGCTGCGCCTGGCGGTGACGACCGAGGTGGCGCTGGCCTCGGTGGTGCTGGCGCTGGCGGCGGTGCTGTCGGCGACCCCACCGGGCGGGTGACCTCCCCGGCTGACCGCGGGCAGCCACGGCCCCGGCGCCGCGCAGGTGGCCGGCTTGAACGTCATGAACGACTCGTTCATGACGTCAGGCGAGGTGAACGACTCGTTCATGACACGGCGGCAGCCGCGCACCGGGGCCATCGCAGGCGAAGCGGCCCGCCCCGGTCAGACGCCCGGCGACCGCGGCGGCGTGAACGGCCCCCAGCTGAACGCGGGCAGCCACGGCCCCGGCGCCGCGCTCCACTCCAGCCCCGCCAGCTGACCCGGCGACCGCCGCCCGGCCAGCGCCCGGTACAGCTCGTGCGCCGGGGCCGTCACCGTCGCCGCGGGGCGGCCGGCCCCCGCCGTCCACCGCGAGCCGCCCGTCGTGCAGATCCGCAGGGCCGGCAGCCCGCGCCCGGCGATCGAGCCCGAAAAGCCGCGGACCAGCACCTCGAAGCTCGGCGCCCAGGCCGCGTGCTCGACCGGCGGGGGCACCCCCAGCGCCGCGCGCAGGTCCAGCTCGTGGGTGTACGCGTCCATCACCATGATTTCGCCGCTGCGCCCGCCCGCCTCCGCGAGGCGCCGGTCGAGGTCCTCGCCGACGTCGTCCCAGCGGTCGAGCAGCTCCGGGACCGTCGATGCCGTCGAAACCGGGACCGGGCCGCCGTAGCGCTCGAGCACCCGCTCGGCGATCCCGGTGAGGTGGCCCAGCAGGTCGGCGACGGTCCACTCCGGACACGCCGGTACCGGGCGCCGGTGCACGTCGGCGCGCGACCCCAGCAGGGCGCGGACGCCGCGCCGCACCTCCGGGTAGCCCACGAAGTCCGGGGCCGGCCGACTCGCTGTCACGCGTCCCACCTCACCTGGCACGATCGGGGCTTCCGGCCCAGTATGCCCAGGTGACGGCCCCGCTGGTTCTCCCCGCGTGCCGACACCGAAGACCTCGGGAGGTAGTGATCTTGCCCACTCTGTGGTCCACGCCGGCGCAGTGGGAACTGCTGCCGCCGGTGCTGCTCGCGCTGGTGCTCAGCGTCGCCATCGGGCTCGAGCGCGAAGCCGGCATGAAGGCCGCCGGGCTGCGGACGCACAGCCTGGTCGGGGTCGGCTCGGCCGTGTTCATGCTGGTGTCGAAGTACGGCTTCGCGGACCTGCTCGACCTCGACCGCATCTCGCTCGACCCGTCGCGGATCGCCGCGCAGATCGTGTCCGGCATCGGCTTCCTCGGCGCCGGACTGATCTTCGTCCGCCGGGACGCCGTGCGCGGCCTGACGACGGCGGCGACGATCTGGCTCACCGCCGCGGTCGGCACGGCCTGCGGCGCCGGGCTGCCGGTGCTCGCCGCCGGGACGACGATCGCGCACTTCGTGGTGACCCGCGGCTTCCCGCCGCTGCAGCGCTTCGTCGCCCGGCACCGCCGCGAGCCACCCGTGGTGCGGCTGAGCTACCTCGACGGCCACGGCGTGCTGCGCGCGGCGCTCGCCACCTGCACCGGGCGGGGGTGGAGCGTGCACCACGTCGACGTCGACCACGAGCCCGTTTCCGAAGAGGGGCAACGGATCGCGGTCGTGACGCTGCGCCTCGACGGCCGCGGTGATCTCTACGACCTCGCGGCCGAACTCGCCGAACTGCCGGGCGTCCGGAGCACGTCCACCGGCCCCGGGGAACCGCTCGACGAATGATCGCCCGCCCGGGCAGCGCGCGGGGCCGGGTTTGCGGCACACTGGGGTGCACACGGAATTCCCCGGTACCGCAAGGAAAACGTGCGGCCGAGGAGAAACCATCCAATTCGGAGGTGAGGCATGGCCCCCGGCGGCGGCGAGGACGTGGCGCACACGCAGCCCGGATTCGACCTGGCGTGGCGCGGTTTTCACCGCGCGCAAGTCGCGGAGTACGTCGCGTGGGCCGACGCCGAGATGCGCAGACTCACCGCCGAACGCGACTCCGCGCGGCAGCGCGTAGGCGCGCTCGCCGAGGACAACCGTGAACTCCGGGTGAAGATCGACCGCATCAGCCGGATCCCCATCGAGCCGGACGCGCTGCAGGAGCGCTCGCGCCGGATGATCGAGCTGACCCGCGAGGAAGCGACCGAAATCACCGCGCGGGCAACGGAAACCGCCGAACGTACCCGGCGCGAAGCCGAGCGGGAAGCGGTCCGGCTCACGGAAAAGGAACGCCGGCTGGTCGCCGAAGCCGAGGCCGAGGCCGAACGCCGCCGGGTCGAGCACGAGGAGTTCCTGCGCGCGGCCGAGCAGCGGCGCCGCGAGCTCGACGAGGCCGCCGCGCACCGCCGGGCCCAGCAGGAAGAGGACCACAGCCGGGCGATGACCATCCGCCGCGCCGCCGCGATGCGCGAACTGGCCGAGCAGGAAGCGGCCGCTCGCGCGAAGGCGGACCAGCTGGTCACCGAGGCGACCCGGCGCAACGAGTCCCTGGTGACGAGCGGGCAGCGCAAGCTCGCCGCCGCCGAAGCCGAGGCCGGGAAGGTGGTCGCCGAGGCCACGAAGCGCAGCGAAACGCTGGTCACGATGGCGGAAGCCCGCGCCGATGAGCTGGTCGCGGCCGCCGAAGCCCGAGCCGCAACGCTGGTCACCACGGCGGAGGCCAAAGTGAAGAAACTGGTCACCGCCGCCGAGACGAAGGCGGGAGCACAGGTCACGGCGGCCGACGCCAAGGCCAAGAAGCTCGTCGCCACCGCCGAAGCCAAGGCGCAGAAGCTGGTCACCGAAGCGACCCTGCACGGCAAATCCCTGGTCGAAGCCGCCGAACGCGAGGTCATTGCCCTCACCGAGGTCCGCGACAAGCTCCACGCGAGCCTCACCGGCTGCCGCTCGCTCCTCACCGAAGCGGCCGTCGCCCTCGACGACCGGCCCGCGCCGTTCGATCCCGAAGCCACCCTGCCGATGTCGAAGAGAGTGCCCGTCCAGCGGCGCTCCCCGGCGGACCTCACCGACGCCGTCGGCTGATCCCTTGCCCACCGGCCGGGCAGCCCCCATGATCAGAACGTGAGGCGGACGAAGATCGCGCTGGTCGCAGTGCTGCCGGGCGCCCGAAGCACGCGCGGCGTCACGATCGGCCTCGCCGCCGTCCGGCCGCCGACCTCGCACGACGCCTCGGACATCATCCCTTGACCTGGACTCTCCGGCGGGTGCTCGCACTGGTCGCGGCGGTCGTGACGCTCGCCGCGTCGACCACGCTGGCCAACCGCGTGCTGCCCGGGTGGGCGTACCCCGTCTGCGGGCTGGTCGCCGCGCTGGTCCTGGTGGCCCTCGGCCGGGCCGGCGGGTGCGGCTGGACCGACCTCGGGCTCGCCACGCTCCGCCGCCCCGCGCTGGTCGGCCTGGCCGGCGCCGGGCTGGTCGCGGTCGTGTTCGGCATCGCGCTGGCCGTGCCGGCCCTGCGGACGGTCTACCAGGACGGCCGCGTCGGCGACCCGGACCTCGGGCAGCTGCTGTGGCTGACGTGCGGCCGGATCCTGTTCGGGACGGTGCTGATCGAGGAGGTCGCGTTCCGCGGGGTGCTGCCGGGCCTGTTCGGCGCGTCGGACGAGCGGTGGCGCTGGCCGCCGATCCTCTGCTCGGCGGCTTTGTTCGGGCTCTGGCACGCGCTGCCGGCGCTCGCGATCGGCCGCAACGCCGCCGTGCACGCCGTGTTCGGCTCGACGCCGGTGGTGGTGCTGCAGGTGCTGGCGATGGCCGCGGCGGGCGTCGCCGGGATCTTCCTGCACTGGTGGCGCCACCGGGGTCGCGGGGTGCTCGCGTCGGTGATCGTGCACTTCGTGACGAACGCCGGCGGCCTCACGCTGGCCGTGCTGGTGCGTTAGGACCGCACCAGGCGCGCGATCGCGTCCGACGCTTCCCGGACCTTCAGGTCGGCTTCCTCGCCCCCGGCCGCGGCCGCCTGGACCACACAGGTCGCCAGGTGCTCGTCGAGCAGCTCGAGCGAGAACGACTGCAGGGCCTTCGTCGCCGCGGAGACCTGGGTGAGGATGTCGATGCAGTACTTGTCCTGCTCGACCATGCGCTGCAGCCCGCGGATCTGTCCTTCGATCCGGCGGAGGCGCTTGAGATAGGCCTCCCGCTCAGTGCCGTAACCCGTCATCGCGCACCCGTCCCCTCGTCGGCGTCCCTCACCCTCGACTATACCCTCCGGGGGTTCAGCGGAACCGGCGCAGCCGGAGGCTGTTGCTCACCACGAAGGCCGACGAGCACGCCATCGCCGCGCCGGCGATCATCGGGTTGAGCAGGCCGAGCGCGGCCAGCGGCAGCGCCGCCACGTTGTAGGCGAACGCCCAGAACAGGTTGCCCTTGATCGTGGCGAGGGTGCGGCGGGCCAGGCGGATCGCGTCGGCGGCGACCCGCAGGTCGCCCCGCACGAGCGTCAGGTCGCTCGCCTCGATGGCCGCGTCGGTGCCGGTGCCCATGGCCAGGCCCAGATCGGCCTGGGCGAGCGCGGCCGCGTCGTTGACGCCGTCGCCGACCATGGCGACCACGCGGCCCTCGGCCTGCAACCGCTTGACGACGTCGACCTTCCCTTCGGGCAGCACCTCGGCGACGACTTCGCCGATCCCCGCCTCGGCGGCGATCGCCCGGGCCGCGCCCGCGTTGTCGCCGGTGAGCAGAACCGGCTTCAGGCCGAGCTGACGCAGTTCGGCGACGGCTCGCGCGGACGTCGGCTTGATCGTGTCGGCGACGACCAGGCGTCCGCGGACCTCGCCGTCCCAGGTCACGCCGACCGTCGTCCCGTCGCCTTCGGCGCGCCCGACGCTGACGGTGCGTCCGTCGACCACGCCGCGCACGCCGACCCCCGGGATGCTGCGGAACTCCGTCACGGCGGGAAGCGCGCCGAAGCGCTGCTTCGCCGCGTCCGCGATCGCACGGCCGATCGGGTGCTCCGACCCGGCCTCGACGGCGCCCGCCAGCCGGAGCGGCTCGCCGTCACCCTCGACCAGCGTCATCCGGCCGGTGGTGACGGTGCCGGTCTTGTCCAGGACGACGGTGTCGATGCGGCGCGTGTTCTCGAGCACCTCGGGGCCCTTGATGAGGATGCCCAGCTGAGCCCCTCGGCCGGTGCCGACGAGCAGCGCCGTGGGCGTCGCGAGGCCCAGCGCGCACGGGCAGGCGACGATCAGGACGGCCACCGCGGCGGTGAACGCGTCTTCCGGCTGTCCGCCGGTCGCGAGCCAGACCACCAGCGTGGCCAGCGCCGCGAGCACGACCAGCGGGACGAACACCGCCGAGACCCGGTCGGCGAGCCGCTGGACCTCGGCCTTGCCGTTCTGCGCGGCTTCGACGAGCCGGGCCATCTGCGCCAGCCGGGTGTCCTCGCCGACGCGCGTGGCGCGCACGAACAGCCGCCCGCCGACGTTGACGGTGGCACCGGTGACGGCGTCGCCCGGCCCGACCTCGACCGGCACGGGTTCCCCGGTGAGCATGCTGGCGTCGACCGCGGAGCCGCCTTCGGTGACCACGCCGTCGGTGGCGATCTTCTCGCCCGGCCGGGCGACGAAAACGTCTCCCACCTGCAGCTTCGCGACGGGGATCAGGTGTTCTGCACCCGCGCGGACGACCGTGACGTCCTTCGCGCCGAGGTCCATGAGTGCGCGGAGGGCGGCGCCGGCGCGGCGCTTGGCGCGGGCCTCGAAGTAGCGGCCGGCCAGGATGAACGCGGTGATCGCGGCGGCCACCTCGAAGTACAGGCTGTCGCCGGCTGTGCCGAAGACGAGCGCGTACAGCGACCAGGCCACCGACGCGACGACGCCGAGCGAGATCAGCGTGTCCATGGTGGCGGTGGCGTGGCGCAGGTTGACGGCGGCGGCGCGGTGGAACGGCCACGCGCCCCAGGTCACGACCGGGGCGGCGAGGCCCAGCAGGACCCACGGGTCGACCTGCCAGGCCGGGACCATCGCGAGGGCGATCAGGGGGACGGTCAGGACCACCGAAAGGAGCAAACGCTTGCGCAGCCCGGGTGTTTCGTCGGGCGCTTCGGGCTCGGGAAGCTTCGCCGAGTACCCGGCGGCCTCGACCACGGCCTTGAGGTCGTCGACCGTCAGCACGTCCGGGTAGCTGACCTGGGCTTTTTCGGTGGCGTAGTTGACCGTCGCGGTCACGCCGTCGACCTTGTTGAGCTTGCGCTCGACCCGGGCGGCGCACGACGCGCACGTCATGCCGCCGATGGCGAGTTCGACGCGGGTCGCGGTGGTCATGGTTCAGGCGACCAGGCGGTAGCCGGCCTCGGTGACGGCCGCGGCGACGGCGTCGGCGGGGAGCGGGGTGTCACTGGTCACCGTGACGCGCCCGCTCTCGACGTCGACGTCCACGCTTTGGACGCCCTCCAGCTCGGAGACCTCTTCACGGACCGACGTGGCGCAGTGTCCGCAGGTCATGCCCTCGACGGTGTAGCTCGCCTCGGTCATCAGCGGCTCCTTTCGTTCTCCCTCCTTTATACCCATCGGGGGTAGGGGTTCACTCGCGACCCCCACCACACTCGCGGTATGCGCAAGCTCTACGCGATCGGGATCGGTGCCGGTGACCCGGAGCACCTCACGGTGCAGGCGATCGACCGCCTCAACCGCGTCGACGTGTTCTTCGTGCTCGACAAGGGTGCGGAGAAGGCCGGCCTGGTGCGGTTGCGCCAGGAGATCCTCGACCGGTTCGTGACGCGGCCGGGGTACCGCGTGGTGCTGGCGGAGGACCCGCCCCGCGATCGCACCCCCGACGACTACCGGGCGGCGGTCGCGGACTGGCACGCGGCGCGCGCGGCGGTGTACGAGCGGCTGCTGCTGTCGGAGCTACCGGACGGCTCGACGGGCGCGTTCCTGGTGTGGGGCGACCCGTCGTTGTACGACAGCACGATCGCGTTGATCGAGGCGGTGCTGGCGCGCGGGAACGTGGAGTTCGAGTACGAGGTGATCCCGGGGATCAGCAGCATCTCGGCCCTGGTGGCCCGCCACCGGACGACGATGAACCAGATCGGCCGGTCGGTCCAGCTGACGACGGGCCGCCGGCTGGCGTCGGGCTGGCCTTCCGGCGTCGACGACGTGTTCGTCCTCTTGGACGCCCACACGACGTTCGACCGCTTCGTTTCCGAGGGCCTGCACATCTACTGGGGCGCGTACGTGGGCACGCCGGACGAAATCCTCCTGTCCGGACCGCTCACCCCTGCTTTGGCGGCCGAGATCCGCTCGGCGCGAGCCGAAGCCCGCGAACGCCACGGCTGGATCATGGACACGTACCTCCTCCGCCGCCCGGCCGGCTAGCCGTGTCGACCCGCCAATCACGCGAGATGCCCCTTCAAACACGCGTGATGCCCCTTCAATCACGCGTGATGCCCCTCCAGGAACGCGAGATCCGCCTCGCGTGACTGGAAGGGTCGACACGCGTACCCAGACAGTCAACTCGCGTGCCTGGAGGGTCGGGCAAAGTGGATGCGGGCATGAAAAAGGGCCCCGGGAGAACCGAAGTTCTCAACCGGGGCCTTCCCCAAAAAAAGTTCGGCGGTGTCCTACTCTCCCACAACCCTTCGGTTGCAGTACCATCGGCGCTATCAGGCTTAGCTTCCGGGTTCGGAA
>JAEBEK010000041.1:0-56225 GCA_049998055.1 Amycolatopsis sp. cmx-4-37
AGACGGCGCAGCAGATCGCCGGTTTGATGACCAAGCTGGTCAAGGCGCTCAAAGCGCTGGCTCCGTTGTTGAAGAGGGCGGGGACGCTGTTCGACGACGCGGCGAAAGGACTGAAGGGCGTCAGGGGCGGAAAGGCTGCGGCGCCGGCGAAGCCGCCGAAGATCGGCGGCGGTCCGAAGGACCCCGGTCCCCGGCGCGGCGAAGGTGGGGACTCGACCGCCACGGCAGGCGGTCATCCGACACCCCAGGAGGGCAAGGGCGGGGATTCGACCGGCACCGCCGGGGACCACTCGACGGGCCGCGGCGGTGGCCCTGCCTCAGGCGAGCCGTCCGCGACCAGGGGCGGCGATGCGAAGGGTGACTCCACCTCGGCGTCGGGCGCCCACCCGCCGGCGAACGGGAGCTCGGCCCCGGGTGGGCCACCGCCGGCGAAAGAGCCCGCGGGTGCGACGGCGAAAACCGGTGGCGACGGCGGCGGCAGCGGCAAGGACAACTGGGTGTGCAAGTCGGACCCGGTGGACGTCGTCCGCGGGAACGTGGTGATCGACCAGCTCGACCTGGACCTGCCGTCGCCGCTGGTGCTGGAGCGCCTGCACGTGTCCTCCTACCGGGCCGGTCGCTGGTTCGGTCCCACCTGGGTGTCCACTGTGGACCATCGACTGGAGCTGGCCGGGGCGCACGTTCGGTGCTTTTCCCCGGACGGCACGATCCAGGCCTATCCGCTTCCCGTGGGAGGGACGCCGGTGCTGCCCCTGACCGGGCCACGCCGCTCCCTGACCCACCACGCCGACGGCAGCTACACGCAGACCGACCCGGTGCGGGGCCGGGAGTTGCGTTTCGCCGCGTTGCCGGGCCGAGGGCCGGCCGAATTCGTGCTGCGGTCGGTCACCGACGCCGACGGTGCGACGGTCGAGTTCGAATACGACGCCCTCGGGGTGCCACGGGTCCTGCGGCATTCCGCCGGGTACCGGGTGGAACTGGAAGCCGAAGTGGGCCGGATCACCGCGATCCACGTGGTGGAACCGTCCGGCACCGGCCGGGTCCTGGTCCGCCGCTTCGGCTACGACCCGAGCGGGCACCTGGTCCAGGAGTTCAACGCTTCCGGTCTCGCGCAGTTCTACGACTACGACCACGATGGCCGGGTCACCGGCTGGAAGGACCGCAACGGTACCTGGTACCGCTACGTGTACGACGCCGGCGGCCGTTGTGTCCGTACCATCGGAGACCGCGGCTTCTACGACGGCGAGTTCGCCTACGACGTCGAGGGGCGGACGACGACGTACACCGATTCTCTCGGCCATTCCAGCGAGTTCCACTTCAACGAGGCGAACCAGCTCGTCCGTGAGGTCGACCAGCTGGGCCAGGTCACGACGTCGGAATGGGACAGCTACGACCGCCTGCTGTCCCGCACCGACCCGCTCGGGCGCACCACCCGCTTCGAGTACTCGGACGAGGGTGCGCTGGCGGCCGTCGTCCGGCCCGACGGCAGTCGTGCCCGGGTCACGACGGGCTCCGACGGCACCGTCACCGTCACCGTCGCCGGTGGCGACCGGAGCTGGGAGCGGGTGTATGCCCCCGGCGCCGCCCCCGACTTCTTCGGCGCCCCGGTCGCACCGTCGTTCGACCGGAACGCCCAGCTGGGTGCGCAGCCCACGCCGGGCGCCGGGGCGATTCCGGCTCCCGCCGCAGCTCCGGACCTGGCCGGGGAAGTGCTGAAGCGTGACCTGTTCGGGCGGCCACGGGTGGTGACCGACCACGTCGGCGGCCGGACACGGCTGGACTGGACCATCGAGGGACAGCCTGCGCGGCGGATCGGACCGCTCGGGCGGCAGGAGGAATGGCAGTACGACGCCGAAGGCAATCTTGTCGAGGAAAGCAGCTCGCCGGAAACCCGCGTCCGCTACGAGTACGGCCCATTCGGCCTGCCGATCGTCATGATCGATGCCGCCGGCGGCCGCACCACCTTCGAGTACGACACCGAGCTGCGCACGACCCGGATCACCAATCCGGCGGGCCGAACCTGGCACTACACCTACGACCCCGTCGGACGGCTGACGGAGGAGACCGACTTCGACGGACGGGTGCTGCGCTTCGGCTACGACGCGGCCGGGCAGCTCGTGCGCACGGTCAACGGCCTCGGCGAGGTCGTGACCTACGCCTACGACCCGCTCGGCAACCTCGTCGAACGCACCACGGCCGCCGAGGCCACCACCTACGCCTACGATCCGGTCGGCCTGCTCGTCCGGGCCGCCACGCCGCAGTGCGTACTGGAGATCGAGCGCGACGAGCAGAGCCGGGTCGTGAGCGAGGCGGTCAACGGCCGTGCCGTCACCTACGTCCACGACGTCGCCCGGACCCTGCACCGCCGTACTCCGTCCGGAGTGGACAGTGCGTGGACCTTCGACGAGAGCGGCAACGCCGTTTCCCTCGCCGTCGCGGGGCAGGTCGTGTCGCTCGGCTACGACACCGCGGGCCGGGAGGTCGTGCGGACCACCGACCGAGGCGTCGCACTCACCCAGGTCTTCGACGCCGAGCACCAGCTCGTGGGGCAGACCGTCACCAGCGCCGATCAGCGCGTGGTGCAGCAGCGCCGATACCGCTACCGTCCCGATGGACAGCTCACCGCCGTTGACGACGCAGTCTCCGGGCCGCTCCGGTACGGGGTCGATGCCGCTGGACGGGTCACCAGTGTCTCCGCCGCAGACGGCACCGAGGAGTACCGCTACGGCCCGGCTGGCATCGTTGCTGAAGCCCACCGGCCGGCATCCGGCGTTCCCGTGGCCGGCATCCGCGTCCGCGATGGCAACCGGCTCATCACACTCCTCGGCGGCGCCTGCGCCTACGACCGGCAAGGCCGGCTCGTCAACCGGCATGACGCCCGCGGGGTTTGGGCCTACACCTGGGACCCGCTTGACAGGCTGACCAGCGTGCGCACTCCGGACGGCACCATCTGGCGCTACCACTACGACCCGCTCGGACGCCGGGTCGCCAAACAGCGACTTGCCACCGGACCGGCCGGCGCGGTCGTGGCCGAGGAAGTCACCTTCACCTGGAGCGGTCAGCACCTCGTCGAGCATGTTCACCGTGACGAGCGGGGGCAGGTGTTGGTGCTGACCTGGGACTATCACCCAGGCACCACTCGCCCGGTCGCTCAGACCGAGCACCTCGGCGAGAGTGTCCGGTTCTTCTCGGTCGTCACGGATTCGATCGGTGCCCCGGTCGACTTGGTCGGCAGGGACGGCGAACTCGCCTGGCACGGCAGTGCCGCCCTGTGGGGCAAGGCGAAACCGCAGCGCGCCAACGACACGTCCACTCCTCTTCGCTTTCCCGGGCAGTACGCCGACGATGAGAGTGGCCTGCACTACAACGTCTTCCGCTACTACGACCCGGCCACCGGACGGTACCTCAGCCAAGACCCCCTCGGCCTGGCTCCCGCACCGGACCCGGGCGCCTACGTGCTCAATCCGCTCATACAGGCCGACCCGCTCGGCCTCGGGTGTACCGGCAGCGGCGGCAAGGGGGCCAATCCCGGCCCTCACCGGCCAGGCTCCGGCGACGCCACCCATATTCAGAACAACAACCACGCCGGCGCGACGCGGGCTGCACCCGCCCACGGCATCACGCTGAGCGATAATGCGGCTGCCAGGGTGAGAGCCATTCGCGCGGAGCAGGGCGGTGCCGACATGCACCTGCGCGTTGCCGTCCAGCCCGGTGGCAACTCGGGTGTGCGCTATCAGGTGTTCTTGGACGATCTCACAATGGAAGGTGACGTGATCCGTGACTTCCACGGCGTGAGGGTGCACACAGACCGGCTCAGTGCCCCGTACCTCTCGGGAACCTCCATCGGCTACACCACGGACAGGTTCGGGAGGGGAGGCTTCACGATCGACAACCCGCATTATGGTACGTGAACCCGGGGCTTTTAATCTTCGGTTCTGGTGTGTCTCGACGCGAAGGACGGTGGTCGGTTGCCGCGCGAACCGCGGTATAACTGCAAAGACGCAAGTTACGTGGATCGAACTCCATGTCTTGGATGAGGACATCGTCGGTGCTCCGGACGGTTGCCCCGAATCAACCCCCTCTGGCGCGAGATCCATCGACACGCCGCGTTGTCGCTCGGTCAGTCGCTGCTGATCGGTGACGATCCTGGCCAAGTCGTGGCGCCGCCCGACCGCTCGACGAGCGCGTCAGCTCGTCGGCAGGTGGCCGTGGTGCAGGTAGCTGGACTGTCCCGTCCGCAAGGCTTCGAGACAGTGGCTTACGCGGCGAGCCATGTGCGGGGGAAGCAGCTCGTGGCACTCGGCCAGGGTGCAGAAGCGCGCGCTTCGTCGACCTCGGCGAGGTCGGGCTGGATGTGGTCGGGTTCGACGATGCCGCCGTCGAAGAGCCAGTTCGTGAGCAGTGCGGGCTGGCCATCGGGCAGTGTGTAGGGGACCAGGTCGGCGACCAGCAGGATCCCTGCCTTCGCCTCGACGCCGATCTCTTCGCGGACCTCGCGCTCCGCGCCGGCGGGCGGGTACTCGCCGGGTTCGAGCCGGCCGCCGGGCAGTTCCCACAGCTTGGCGCCGTAGGTGGTGTGCACGAGCAGAACGCGTCCCTGCTGGTCGCGGATGATCAGCCCGGGGGGAAGTCCTCGATCCGCGTCGCGAGGTCCAGGACGTCGTCGGGGATCGCGCCGTCTGCCTGCTGCTTCGTGGCGGCGACCCCACCCCATCGGTCGACGAGCTTGCTGTAGGCGTCCTGCTGCCCGGGGCTGCCCGAGTGCTTTGGCGGCGTCGCGGACTGCGGAGGGGGCGCGGTAGGTGATGACGTTGGCGACCTGCGCGGCGTGGAAGCGGCCGTGCTTGCCGTGGACGTACTGGATGGCTTCCTCGCGGCGGTCGGATTCGATGTCGATGTCGATGTCCGGCGGCCCGTCCCGTTCCGGGGCGAGGAAGCGTTCGAAGAGCAGGTTCCACTTCACCGGGTCGGCGTGGCAGATGCCGAGGGCGTAGCAGACGGCGGAGTCGCTGCGGAGCCTCGGCCTTGGCAGAGGATGTTGGCTTCCTTGCAGAAGCGGACGATGTCCCAGACGACGAGGAAGTAGCCGGGGAAGCCGAGCTGCTTGATCACGTCCAGTTCGTGCTCCAGCTGCGCATACGCTCGCGGGTTCTCCGCCCGCGAGCCGTAGCGAGTGGCCGCGCCGGCCCGGGTCAGCTCGGCCAGGAACGACATCTCGTCATGCCCCGGGTCGACGGGGAACGGCGGCAGGTCCGGCGCGACGAGCTGCAGGTCGAACGCCACCTCGACCCCGAGCACCGCGGCGCGCCCCACCGCGCCGGGGTAGCGGCGCTCAACCGCCGCCGTTGCTCCATCCCCGAGCGCAGGAATGCCTGCCCGGAAGGCGGCCGCCAGCCTTTAGCTCTTCGGCGGATCGGCGGGCCCGGACCGCGGCGACCGCATCGGCGACTACGGCCTCGTCTGGGCGGGCGTAGTGGACGTTGTTCGACACGATCGTCGGCAGCCGCAGCTCGCGGGCCAGCTCGTCGAGGTGGTCGTTGGTTGCGTCGTCATGGGGCTGGTGGTGGTTGATCAGTTCCACGGCGACGTGCTGAGGGCCGAACCAGTCGACCAGCCGCGTCAGTTCAGCCCGCGCCGCGGCGGGGCCGTGTTCGGCGAGCGCGCGGCGGACCGGGCCCTTGCGGCAGCCGGTGAGGACGACGACGTGCCCGGCCAGCTCGTCGACCACCTCCTCCAGGTCGTAGCCGGGGCGGCCCTTCTTGCCGCCGGCGATCTGGGCGTGGGAGATGACGCGGCAGAGGCGGTGGTAGCCCTCCTGCTGCCGGGCCAGGACCAGCAGGTGCGACCGGCCGGGTCCGGCTCGCCGGCCGGTGGCGCGGGCAGGTCGAGCGACAGCTCGGCGCCGAACCCGACCCGGACGCCGAGCTCGCGGGCGGCGTCGTTGAACCGGACCGCGCCATACATCCCGTCGTGGTCTGTGAGCACCAGCGCGTCCAGCTCCAGCCGGGCGGCCTCTTCGACAAGGGTTTCCGGGTGAGAGGCGCCGTCGAGTTTACCGACCTTCACAAGGCAAAATGTGACCCTGAGCAGCAGACTCATGTCGTGAACATGTGTGTGACGCGCTGTCGACAGCCCGCGCCGAGCTCGCGAGAATCACCCAGAAGAGGTCGGAGGTAAGCGGCTTCAGGACATGCGTCGGCTGGTGCCGCTATGCGTCGCGTTCAGCGATGCCGCGTCCGCGAAGGAGCTGTGCGACTACGATCGGTCTGCCGGACACCGGGTACGAGACATCCCTTAGGTCAGGCTCAACACGACACCGGTCTGACCCGCCGGGACTTCGCCGTGATGGGGAACCACGGTTCCGGCCGCAAACGTCTCGAGGATCAGCATGGGCAGCCCCGGGTTGCGTACGAACCCGGCACCGTTGGAGCTCCGGCGTGTCGGCGGTTCGGCGTAACCTGCGGCGACCGCGGCGTCGATCTGGGCCCGGAGGACATCGACATTGTCGCCCTTCCGAAGGGTAATAATCCCCAAGGTGAGCGGTCCGTTGGCGCCTTTACCGCCCGAGAACTCGTCCTTCAGGACGGCGCCGTCCCTCGCACCGATGCGATCCGCGACGGCCGAAAGGTACACGCGTTGCCGTTTGAGCTTGCGCCGGAAGAACATGCTTCCAGGCTATCCCGTCCACATGGGTCCGAGTAGCGGATGGTGCTGCGGTCGATCGTCGTTTAGATTTCTGACACGTCATTCTCTGGGGGAGCAGGAATGCGGTACTGGGGAACCCTCTGCGTCGTCTTCGCCGTCATCCTTGGTGTCTTCGCCGTGCCGGTGCGCACTGCTCGTGCGGACGAATCGTGTCCCGAGGTGCTGGTTCTCGGGTCGCGGGGCTGGGCGAGGACGTGAGCCTGAACCAGGGTGTCGGCCCGGCCGTCGCGGCGTTCTACACGGACTTCGCGCCGTTGGTGGAAGCGGCCGGTGTGACGATCGAGCTGTGGGCCAACGGCAAGGCGGACACTCCCGACGATGTCGCCGCCCAGTACCCGGCCGTACCGGTCGCGGGAGGCTGGGAAGGGCTGGTCAACGGGCTGGGTGCCGGGCTTGCGATCGGTAACGGCACCTTCGGCCGGTACCGGCAGTCGGTGACCAAGGGCGAAGCCAATCTCCGCGCCAAGATCAAGTCGGTGACCGACAACTGCGCCGGCACCCAGCTCGTCTTGTCCGGTTACAGCCAGGGCGCGCAGGTGACCGGAACGTCTACCGGTCGTTGCCGGCGGACCAGCGGGGCCGGGTGCTCGGGGTGTCGCTGTTCGGCGACCCCCTGCTCAACGGCAAGGCACGCACCAGCCTCGGCAACCTCGACCGGAAGCGCAACGGCCTGCTGACCAACTGGCTCAACGACGCGGCGCCGCCGGAGTTTCCGGCCCCGCGGGACAAGGTCCGGTCGTACTGCCACGCCTTGGACCCGGTCTGCCAGGGCGTCGTGCGGTGGACGAGCCTCACTCAGCCGATCACGACGTTCTCCTTCTCTCAGCACACGAACTACCACGAGGTGGGGGACGGGCCCGGGCAGGACACCTACCCCCCTCGACGCGGCCAAGTTCTTCGCCGCGCGGGTCCGGCCGGCGCCGCCTTCGTCCGGGCCCGAGGCGACGATCACCCCGGTCGACGGCGCGGTGCCGGGCAAGCCGTTTCTCTTGTCCGCCGGCGAGTCGTCCGATCCCGCCGGACGGCCGCTGACCTACGCGTGGGACCTCGACGGTTCCGGCCGGTACGCGACCACCACCGACGGCGACGTCCTTGAGACGTCATTCGTGGCCACCGGGGACTACCCGATCGGGCTCAAGGTCACCAACGACGCCGGGCAGTCCGCGGTGGCCACCACCTCGGTGCACGCCCTGTTCTGGGAGGTGACCTTCACCGACAAAGCCGAGTTCAACAGGGCAATCTTCATCAGCAACGCCCTGTTCGCGGGTGCGGCCTTCATGGGCGATGCCTGGTTCGACAGCGAGGTGACTTTCGCTGACGCCGCCTTGTTCGGCGAGGTGACTTTCATCGGTGACGCACTTTTCAACAAGTCAACCAAACAGAGACTTGCCTCCAGGTCTGCACATTGCGAACCGCCGCCGTCTGATGCGGGTGCCGGTCTCGCCGACAATAGCGCCTGACAAGGCACTACTCGCTCCTTGGCTGGGGTTCTCGCGTATCTCAGCAGCAACGCCAGCACCAACACCAGACCCGACAATGCCGCGCTACGGACTCGACATCGCCCGCGTGGCCGGACTCAAGACCGGCACCTTGCACCCGATCCTCAGCCGCCTGCTGCAGGCGGGGCTGATCGAGAGCTTCGACGACGGAGCCGGGGTGATCGAGTCGGTCGGAGAGGGCGTCGATCCAAGCCGGATCGGTGGGCGCGTCTGGCTCTTCGACACCCGCGTCGGGCGCCCACCCGTGTTGCAGCGCGTGCGCTCGGTCCGACCGCAGATGCCGACCGCCATGAATTGCGCCAAGGCCGCATTGGCGGC
The DNA here is from genome assembly GCA_049998055.1 of Amycolatopsis sp. cmx-4-37. Lineage (GTDB taxonomy): Bacteria > Actinomycetota > Actinomycetes > Mycobacteriales > Pseudonocardiaceae > Amycolatopsis. The sequence continues at coordinate 8,523 of JAEBEK010000041.1, forward strand.
GTTCGACGACCGCCCGGTTCGGCGAGTGAGCCGGTTCAGCCGCTGCCGAAGGTCGAACAACTCTTGCCCCGGCTACTGCCCAGCCGGGAAAGTGCCGCCTTGTCCGGCTGGCAGTTCCGCCAGGACCGCCTGAGGCGAGCCTGCGAGCACGTGCCGCAACGTGAAACCGCCCAGTGATCGCTCCACCGCCGCCGCCACGGCGCGATCGATGGCGATCAAGCTCTCTTGCACTCCGCGCCCGGTGGCGCAGGACGGGTCGGGCCCGTGGATCCCGAGCACGGGTTCGGTGCCCTGCAGCAGCCGCCAGACCTGGTCGAGGGTGATGTCTTCGGCGACCGCTGCCAGGTTCCACCCCCCGCTGGCGCCTTGCCGGGAACGCACCAGGCCCGCGGTGCGCAGCGGCCCCAGGACGCGGCGCACGTAGACGGGGTTGACGTTCGCGCTCGAGGCGAGCTCGTCCGAGCTGACGGCGTGGCCGTCAGTGACGCCAGCCAGGTAGGTCAGCACGTGCACTGCGACAGCGAACTGGGTGTTGGTCGAGCGGGCCACGGGTCCATCTTGCCATTTTGTAGTGACGGTGACTACAGTTCGCTAACTGCAATCGTGATAGCTACAGTTAGGAGCCGACGATGATCGGTGTTACTGGCGCGTCTGGCGACCTGGGCCGTGCCGCGGCGAAGGCGATATTGGCGGCGACGAACCCGCGAGAGGTCGTGCTCACCACGCGGCGACCGGAGGCGCTTGTCGATTTCGCGGCTCTCGGGGCGCAAGTGCGGCACGCCGATTTCGACCGGCCGGACACCGTCGTCACGGCACTCGACGGCGTCGAACGGGTACTGATCATCTCCACCGATCGGATCGGCGCGCGGCTCGAGCAGCAGCGGAACGCGGTGCGAGCGGCGGCCACCGCGGGTGTCTCACACGTCATCTACACCTCGGTGCCGGAGCCGGTTGCCGGAAACCCGGCCATTGTCGTCGACGACCACGCCGGCACCGAGCAGGAACTGCGCGGGAGTGGGCTCCGCTGGACAATCCTGCGCAACCACCTGTACGCCCACCTGCAGCTTCCGGCGATCAAGCAGGCAGCCGCGACCGGGCAGCTGGTCACCAACATCGGCGACGGCAGGGCGTCCTACGTCACCCGTGAAGATTGTGCCGCCGCGGCCGCCGGAGTCTTGACCAAGGGCGGGTTCGAGGGCCATACCCTGGACATCAGCGGGCCTGCGGCGCTCGGCGCCGATGATCTCGCGGCGCTGGCCGGCGAGATCGGTGGCCGCGACGTGGTGCGGATCGACGTCGATGACGTCCAGTTCGCCACCGGGCTCCGAGCCGCCGGGCTCCCACAGCCGGCGGTGGATCTGGTCACGTCGTTCAACGCGGCCATCCGCGCCGGGTTCCTCGACAGCGTCACCACCGCGGTCGCCGACCTGACCGGCCGAGCTCCCACGTCGCTCGCCGAGGTCGCCCGCGCGGCCGTGAACGGCTGAGCCGACCATCTTTCCCATGCGAACCCGCGGCGCCCAGCCGTCTGAGGAGGACCGAACCATGACTGCGGACCCGTCACGGGCCAGCAACACCTTGCTCCTGCGCCGGCTTGGCTGGGCCGGCGTCGAAATCCGGCTCGACGACACGCGGCTGCTGATCGATCCGCTGGAGAACGTCGCACACATGGAACCGGTGCTCGGACCCCCAAAGCGTGCGCTTCCCCCGGTGGAGCTGGGTGAGGGCACGCACGTGCTGATCACCCACACCCATCCCGACCACTACGACCGGGCGCTGCTCTCGCGACTGCCCGCGTCCGGCACGATCGGCTGCCACTCGGCCGTCGTCTCGGAACTGGCGGAACACGGCACCGCGGCGATTCCGCAGGAACTGGGCGAACCCCGCCGGATCGGGCCGCTGAGCGTCACCCCGGTCACGTCGCTGGACTGGCGGGGGACCGACTCCGTCCAGGTTGCCTGGGTGGTCGAGGGTGCGGGCACGCGCATCATCCACTGCGGTGACACCATGTGGCACGGCAACTGGTGGCAGATCGGCCGAGACCACGGTCCGTTCGACGTGGCCTTCTTGCCCGTGAACGGCGTGATCGCCCGGTTCGAGGGCTATGAGGCCGATGTCCCGGTCACGATGACGCCGGAGCAGGCCGTCGAGGCCGCGAACGCACTGGGCGCCGGCGCGGTTTGCCCGATCCATTACGAACTGTTCGACAACCCCCCGGTCTACACCGAGCAGCTCGACATCGTCCAGCGCGTCCACCTGGCCGCCGACACGCGTGGCATCAGCGCCCACATCGTCGGCGACGGTGAAGTCGTGCCGCTGTCGGCCGCAGCTAACGGAACGGATACGTGAGGAGCCGTCATGAGACTCGCCACGATCGAGCACCTGCGACGTCGCGCGGCAGTGGTAGCGGTGTCCGAAACGGAGGTGGCCGTTCTTCCCGAGCGGTTCACCGATGTCGAGGACGTCCTCCGCGCGACCGAGGGCGAGCGCGACGCGACGGTCCGCGCGGCACTCTCCTCGGGAGCGCGGCTGCCGTTAGCGAAGCTGTCCTGGCTACCGCCGGTGACACGTCCGGGCAAGGTGCTTTGTGTCGCGTTGAACAACAGCGCGAACCCGAACCGCATCATCTCTGGCCCGGACACGCCGGCGATGTTCGTCAAACCGTCCTCGTCGTTGGTCGGACACGAACAGCCGATCCGCCTGCGCGCCGATGACGGGCGGGTGCACCCCGAACCGGAACTCGCCGTCGTCATCGGGAAACAAGGTGCGGACATCGCCCGTGACGACGCGCTGTCGCACGTGTTCGGCTACACGATCCTCAACGACATCACCTCGCCGACGATGCGGGGTGAGGACACTTTCCACTACCGGGCCATCCACCCGGGCTCGGAGGCTCCCGACAGCGTGCGTCACGTGGAGAGCTGGGTGAGTTACCCGGCGCGCTACAAGGGAGCCGACACCTTCGGGCCACTGGGGCCATGGGTGGTCACCACCGACGACATTCCCGACCCACACGCACTGCGGATCACCTGTTCGCACAATGGCAACCTGGTCACCGACGACACGACAGCGAACTTGAGGTTCAGCGTCGCCGAAGTGATCGCGTTCGCGTCGCGCTACCTGACCCTGGAGCCGGGTGACGTGATTGGGATGGGCACCGCGCTGCGAAAGTCGTCCGGAGGCGGTGGCGCGGTGCAGAACCTGGACCTGAACCGGCTCGGCGGGGTCGTGGCCGTCTCGGTCGACCGGATCGGGACGCTGGCCAATCCGGTGCAGCGCCGATGACTCTCGACATGGCGGCCCGCGCAGCGATCGGCGACCTGAACGCGAGGTTCGCCTGGGCACTCGACCTGCACGACTGGACTGCGCTGTACGAGGTCCTGGCGACGGATGTGCACTACCTGAGCAGGAGAGGCGAGTTCCACGACGCCGACGCCGTGGTGGCGGCGTTCCACTCGCAAGACACCTAGCGCACCACCCGGCACGGTCTCGGCAACTTGTTGCTCGCCGACAGTCCCTCCGGCACCGTCACCGGGCGGAGCTCGTGGCACACCTTCGCCGGCAACGACCATGCGGTGCGCGGGGTGCCGTTGTTCATGGTCGCCGATTTCCACGACAAGTACCGCCGTGACGCGGGCGGGGCGTGGCGGATCACCGAGCGCATCATCGTGCCGGTCTTCCGTGACGACCTCCTCGCACCGCCTTCTCCACCGGGAGCCCGCACATGACCGACGAACCGCTGCACGAATTGGCCCACTTGGGCGGACACGCCCTGTTGACCTCCGATCCGGTGGAAACGGTCCGCTACTTCGTGGACCTGCTCGGGATGGACGTCGTGGCCAGGGAAGGGCACGCGACGTACCTGCGTGCCTCCGGCGACTACGAAGCTTGGTCGTTGAAGGTGATCGGCTCCGATCAGGCCGGCGTCGAGTGGGTTTCGTGGCGTGCGACGAGCCCGCAGGCGCTCAACCGCCGCGTCGCCTGGCTGGAAGCACACGGGCACCCCGGCGAGTGGGTGCAGCGGGACCGGGGGATCGGGCCTTACTACCGGTTTTGCGATCCCGACGGGCACGTCTTCCGCTTGTACTACGAGACAACGCGGTATGCCGCCCCGGCGGGGAAGCGCCCCGTGGTCCCCACCGGCTTCCAGGCCTACACCGGGCGGGGCGCGGCCGTGCGGCGGCTCGACCACGTCAACCTGCTGGCACGCGATGTGCGTGCCTGCCGGGAGTTCTGGGAGGCCGGGTTCGGTCTGCGGACGTGGGAGATCGTCAAGCTGCCCGACGAAGCGGGCGAAGCCGCGGCGTGGATGAGCAGCTCTATCCAGGGGCACGAACTCATCTACACCCAGGAGCGCACGCACGCCTCCGGCCGGCTCCATCACTCCGCCTACGTTGTGGAAAGCCGCGAAGAGGTGCTGCTTGCCGCGGAAATCATGGCCGACGCGCGTGTCCACATCGAAGCCGGGCCGTCCCGCCACACGGCGATCCAAGGGTTCTACCTCTACACCCGCGAGCCGGGTGGCAACCGGATCGAGATCGCCAACGGCGGATATCTCGTGTTTGCGCCCGACGCCGAACCCTACGTCTGGGGCGCCGAAACGTGGAAGGCCAACCCCGACTGGGGTGCGCCACTGCCGCCGGGGTTTCACCGCTACGGCACTCCCAATGTCAAGGAACCGGTCGAGCGGTGAACGAGAACTCACCAGTACGCTTCTCGCCGCCACCGCGTGCGGCGCTCGACCGTGATCAGCAAGCCTTCTACCGGCGTCTCGTCGAGGCCCGCGCGGCGCCGCGGGTGACGTTCCGCTGACCGGCGCCGACGGACGCCTGCTCGGGCCCTTCGCACTGATGGCCATCACACCCGACATCGGTGACGCGGTGGCACAGCTGGGTGCCGCGGTGCGGTACGCGTCACAGCTCGACCCGATCGTGCGGGAGGCCGCGGTGCTGCTGGTGGCGGCCCGCTACCGCAGTGAGTTCGAGTGGTTCGCCCACGAGGGGCCCGCGCGCCGGGCGGGGCTCGGCGAAGCCCAGCTCGGTCAGTTGAAGGCAGGCACTCTGCCGTCGGACCTGACCTGCCGCCAGACCCGCGCGCTGAGCGCGGTCCACTCCATGCTGCGCACCGGAACCCTGAACGCGGCCGGGTACGCCGACACCGTCGCCGAACTCGGGGAACGCGGCCTTGCCGAGCTGGTCTGGCTGACCGGCTACTACACGATGCTCGCGCCGGCCCTGTCGGTCTTCGACCTCGCCGCACCCGCAGAGCGGCAATAACACCTCACCCGGGAGAGTGAAATGACCGACCTGCACTACCTCTCCGCCACCGAAGCTCTCGCGATGTTCCGGACCCGGCAGCTGTCGCCGATCGAGCTGATGCGCGCGGTCATCGACCGCGCGGTGCTCGTCGAGCCCGCTGTGAACGCATTCGCCGAGGAGATGTTCGAACAGGCCATGCAGGCGGCAGCCGACGCGGAGAAGCGCTACCGGCCCGGCGGGCGTGCTCGGCCGCTCGAAGGACTGCCGGTCGCCGCCAAGGAGGAGCAGCAGATCGCGGGCCACCCCGCCACCGACGGCACGCTCCTGCGGTCGCCGCGTACCGCGTCGACGACGTCGATCGTCCTTTCCCGGGTCCAGGTCGCGGGTGGCATCCTGCACGCCCGTACCACGACGTCCGAGTTCTGCTGCATGCCGTTGTCCCACACCCGGCGGTGGGGTGTGACGCGCAATCCGTGGAATCTGTCGGCGGCCGCAGGCGGCTCGTCCGGCGGGTCGGCGGCCGCACTGGCTGCCGGCACTGCCACCCTGGCCACCGGGTCCGACATCGGGGGCTCGTTGCGCGCGCCTGCCTCCTTCAACGGCGTCGTCGCCTTCAAGCCACCGTGGGGCCGCAACCCCATCCTGCCGCCGGCTGGCACCGACACCTATTTCCACCATGGCCCCATGGCCAGAACCGTAAGCGACTGCGCGCTGCTTCAAAACTCGCTGTCCGGCCAAGACCGCCGGGACCCGGCGTCGGAACTCCCGGAAACGCCGATCCCGGCGGATCTCGCGGGTGTTCGGAACCTCCGCGTCGCGTTCAGCACGGCGCCGGGAGACTTTCCTGTCGAACCCGAAGTCCGCGCCAACACCCGCCGGACGGCCGAGGCCCTGCGGCATGCAGGCGCCGTGGTCGAGGAAGTCGACATCGACTGGCGCCTCGACGACATCAAACGAGCCCTCTGGGCGCACTTCGGCAACGGCCTGGCGGCTGAAATCATCGAGCTCGACCGCCGGGAGCCGGGCAAGATCACCCCCTACACATTGGCCTTCGCGCAAAAAGGCTTCGAAACCGCCCCGCTGGTGGACGCCAACACCGGACGAGCTCTCGAGTCGGTGATCCAGCGACGGCTCGATGCCGTGCTCGACCATTTCGACGCTTACCTCATCCCCTCCGTCGGGGCCATCGCCTTCGCCGCCGGCGAAGACTACGTCGACAACCCGATCGTCGTGAACGGCCGCGAACTCGAGCACTTCTCCGACGCCTCGCTCACCCCGGCGCTCAACATCTGCAGCGGGCACCCGGTGGTCGCGGTGCCCTCCGGATGGGCGTCGAACGGTGTGCCGACGGGCGTGCAGGTCATCGCGGCGAAGTACGGGGACGTGACAGCATTCCGTGTCGCGCTTGCCATCGAGCAGGCGGTGGCTGCCGGATTTGCCGGGACATGCCGGCCGGACCTGTCCGGCTCGGCGGGACTCATCGGTTCCGGAGGTCCGAACCACTCCTGCTCGGCGGCCGGCAGGTCACGGAAGTGATCGCGCGTCGTGCGCCAAGCTTGGGGGCACGTCCGGCACAGGTGCGAACCGACGGTGCGCGGGGACAGGAACAGACGGTGACCGATCTCCCGGTTCGTCCGCCCCCCACGCGGCGGGTGCACGACCTGCCGCTGCTGCGGGCTCAGCGGCGATGGTGTCCGGCACGGCTTCGGTGATGCCCATGCCGGACGCTCGCAGCTCGACCCTGTGCCCGTTCGATCCGGAGGCGTCCCTATGACGCTGTTATGTGGCGTCAAGGGGTTGCAGGTGCGCGGTGCTGTGGTGTTGTTGGAGGGTGCGGAAGATCGAGTTCCGAGCGCAGGATGGCGTAGGACTTGTTGAGCACGGCGGTGGTGATGTCCAGATTCTCCCGGGCCTGGGTCCACAGCGCAGAGATGGTGTACATGGCGCTGCCATCGGCTTCCAAGCACACCACCGGGCGGCCTGGACAAGCTACAGCAGCCCTCACTGACAAGCAGGGTGAAGTCGAGGCCGTCGAAATCGAAGACGACCGGATCACCGGCGTCCGGATGAAGTCGGGGGAGATGCACGTTCGTTCGGTGGTCGTCGTGGGCCCGCGGTTCGAGTCGCGGCACGAGTTGCTCGGTCCGCTCGGCGTCAAGACGATCGAGCACCCGCTCGGGATCGGTGAGCAGGTCGAAGCCGATCCCAGCGGGTTCACCGGTGTCGCCGGGGTGTGGGTGGCCGGCAACGTGCTGGACGTGACGGCCGGTGTCATGCAGTCGGCCGCCTCCGGGGTCACCGCGGCTGCGACGCTAAATGCCAATTTGACCATCGAGGACGCCGAGAAGGCCGTGCGGGCGGCTGACAAAAACTGAGGGCTGCCCAGACCGCGATGGTTCCGTTGGGGAACTACTTGTCCTTGCGGGTAACCCCTTCCCGGTCCACGTCGTGACAAGTGGCCTTGGTCACGAGGCCGAAGCCGACTGGATGCGACGATCAGGTGGCCAGCGCCTCGGTCGGTGACAACTTCGACGCCCGCACCGCCGGGTGGATGCCGGCGAGGACACCGACGAGCAGGGCGGCGATCACTCCACCGGCCACACCGGTCAGCGGAACCACCGGTGGCCAGCCACGCGACACGGCGTAGTCCACGGTGGCGAGCAAGCCGACGGCGGTGCCGGCGAGTCCGCCGAACAGGCACAGCGCCACCGACTCGGCGAGGAACTGGCCGCGGATGTGCCGGCGGGTCGCCCCCAGGGCGCGCCGCAGCCCGATCTCTCGAGTGCGCTCCAGTACCGAGATGATCATCGTGTTGGCCACGCCAACCGCGCCGACCAGCAGCGCGACGGCGGCCAGCCCGAGCAACAGCCCGGAGAACGTGGTCTGGGAGATCTGCTTGGCGGCCAGGGCGTCTGACGGCCTGCTGACGATGATCTGGCCGGGATTGGCCGGGAACATCGTCTGCGCGAGCACCCCGCGCACGGCGGTGAGCTGGGCCTCGTCCACGCGGACGTACAGCACCGTGGGATGGTCGTCGAACTTCAGGTAGCGGATCGCCGCCGGCCAGCCGACCAGCACGGACCGTTCGATCTCCGGGGCCAGCGGGCTCGGGGCGAGCACCCCCACGACGGTGAAGGCGCGGTCGCCGATCCACACCGCGGGTTGCCGACCCGCCGGGGCGAGCGAGGTGATGCCGAGCCGGGTCGCGGCGACCGCCCCCAGCACGACCGTAGGGAACGCGGCGTTGGCCGGGCTGAGGAAGACGCCGGACGCGACATGCGCGCCAAGGACCGGCAGCAGGTCGTTCGCCGCGGCGAGCACCGTCAGACCCGAGCCCTCGCCGGCCGGGACGGCTGCCGAGCGGCGGACCTGGGCGTGCGTGTTGGCGACTTGGCTGACCAGCCGGACCGGCGGGATCCGCGCGGTCATTTTCGCCGCCCCGGCCGGGATTGGCGGCAGTGTCTGGGTGCCCTGGTCGAGCTGGGCTTCCGCACGCAGCAGGTTGGTGCCCAGCAGTGAGAGCCGGTCGTCGAGCGCCTGCTGCCCGGACGCCGAGATGCCGATGATCACGATCACCGTGGCGATCCCGATCGAGATGCCAAGCGAGGACAGCGCGGCGCGCAGCGGACGGGTCCGGGGACCGAGCAGGCCCAGCAGTACGACATCGCCCGGGCCGAGGCGCACGGCGGGGCGCGTCATGTCGGCCCGCTCGGCGCCCGGAACGGGTCGGATCTGATCCGGCCGTCGAGGATCTCCACCCGCCGCGGCATGCTCGCCGCGATCTCTCGGTCGTGGGTGATCACGGCGATGGTGGTGCCACCCCGGTGCAGGTCCCGCAGCAGGTTCAGCACCGCTCCGCTGGTGCCGGTGTCCAGCGACCCGGTCGGTTCATCGGCCAGCACCAGGGACGGAGTGTTCACGAGCGCCCGCGCGATGGCCACGCGTTGCTTTCCCCGCCGGAGAGCTGGTGCGGCCGATGACCGCGGCGGTGCCCCAGGCCGACCCGCTCGAGCGCGGACTCGGCCAGCGGCCGGCGTCGGCGCCGCGGCACTCCCGCGTACAGCAGACCGGTGGCGACGTTTTCGGTGGCCGTGAGTCCCTCGGTGAGGTGGAAGTGCTGGAACACGAAGCCGATCTCCCGGGCGCGCAGCGCCGACAGCGCGCGATCGGACAACGCCGTGACGTCCTGTCCGGAGATCTCGATCGTTCCGCTGGTCGGCTGGTCGAGGGTGCCCATCAGGTTGAGCAGGGTGGACTTGCCGGAGCCGGATGGGCCGGCGATGGCCAGCAGTTCGCCGGGCTCGATGGCGAGCGTCACGTCGGTGAGGGCCTGTACGCCGCCGGGGTACTCCTTGCCGGCGTTGCGGATCGCGAGTACCGGCGTCACGACACGGTCACCACCTGCTGGCCTGCGGCGAGGCCGTCACCGGACACCTCGACCCGGCCATCGGTGAACACGCCGGTCCGCACCGCGAGGAGCATCGTGCGGCCATCGGCGACAACCTGTACGGCGTAACCGCCTTCCTGCAGCGCGACCAGGGCTCCGACCGGAACGGCGAGCACGTCATCGCGCCGCGCCGTGGTGACTGAGACGCCGACACTGCCGGAGTCCATGGTGGACACCTTCTCCTGATCGTCGACGGAGATCGTCACCGATCGACCCGGCCCGGAGCCCGTGGTGAGGTCACCCGGCGACGCCCCCGCGGCCCCGGCTGAGCCGGGGCCCACCGCGGTGACCGTGCCGGGCGCCCTCGTCCCGTCCGGCAGCGTGAGGCCGACCTTGCTCCCGGCCTTGAACAGGGCGACGTCGACCTGGGCGGGGTCGACCGGCGCGGTGACCTGCCGGGCGGTGCCGGTCAGGCTCAACAAGTCGGCCGCCGCTGGTGCGCCCGGCTGCGCCTTCAGCGAATCGACACGGACTTCGCCGCTCAGCATCGCGACGTCACCCATCTCGAGCGCGCCGTTCTCCTCGAGCTTGTTCCTGCGCTGCCACGCTTTCAGTGCCGTGGCCGTGCCGTCGGTGTATGCGCTGCTCGTGGGTGCCGTGCGGTAGCCCAGTGCGCGGAGGTTCGCGTTGACCTCCCCGACGTCCGCTCCCGGCGTGGCGGCCGGGTCGATCGTCCGGTATAGCGGGAGCTCGCCTAGGAACAGCACGACGGGTTTCGCGTCGACCGTGTAGAGCCGCCCGCCACGGCGCACGACCGTGCCCACCGCGGGCAGCCAGGTCAGCGTCCCGGGCTTTCGTCCGGTGTAGACAGTCGCCTGGCCGTGGCCCAGCGTTCCGTCGAGCGTCACCGAGGTGGACAGCGTCGTCTTTGCGACGACGGTGGTCGCCGGGGGTGCCGGCTGCGCGGCCACCGCGGGCGGCGCGGGCCGCGTGATGAAGACGTACGCCGTCACGCCGCCGGCGACCAGCGCCGTGACAGTGCCGATGCCGGCCAGGGTCCGTTTCCTCATTTGCCGATACCCTGGGCGGCAACTTCCTTCTCGCAGGCCGGCGTGAGCTCCATCCCCTTCGTGATGGAGGCAGAGTCATTCTGTGGCCCGCCGAGGCTGAAGCGCACCTCGCCGTTGTCCGGCGGCTCCTCGTCGACGTACTTCACGCCCCTGGCGCGCAGGCACTGCACGACTGCGTGCACGAAGTCCGCGGCGTGCGGGTTCGAAGCGTCCATCTCCCACGGAGGCAGCGGATCCTTCGACACGCAGGCCGCCTTCGCCTTGGTCAGTGCTTGGTCGGGGTCGGGCATCGTGGTCATCTTGGCCTTGTCAAATCCGTTTTGCGCTAGGCACGTCTCGTAGATCTCGGCCAGAGCGACCTGTTCGGCATCGGTCATGTCGATGCGCGCGCGCGGACGGCCGTTGTCCGGATCGGCGGACGACGCCGACGTGGTGGCCGATCCGGCCGTGGACAGCGTGGCGACTCTGGCGGGCGCAGGCGGGGACGAGCAGCCGGCCAGCAGGACCACAGCCGACGCGGCGAGCAGGAATCGGCAGGGCATCACGCGACCCAAGGTGCCCTACGATTGTGAAGATACTGTGGAGACGTCACGAACGAACCTTCACCGGTCCACCGCCGAGGGCAGGCGCAGCGTGAAGGTGCTGCCCTCGCCGAGGGAGCTGGTCGCCGTGACGTCGCCACCCTGTGCCTCGGCGAGCTTGCGCACGATGGCCAGACCCAGGCCGCTGCCGCCGGTCCGCCGGGTGCGCGACTTGTCCGCGCGCCAGAACCGGTCGAACACGTGCGGCAGGTCCGCCGGGGCAATGCCGTCGCCGGTGTCAGTCACGGTGATCAGGACATCCGGGCCGTCGCGGCGTCCCGACAGCCCGATCCGCCCATCCGGCGGGGTGTGGCGGACGGCGTTGACCAGCAGGTTGCCGATGATCTGCCGAAGCCGTACCGGATCGGCTTCCACCAGCACGCCTTCGCGAATCCGCACGTCGACGCGGGAGCCGTGGGCCGCCGCGACGTGCCGCAGCAGTTCCGTCGCGTCGATCTCGACCCGTTCCAGGCGCAGCATGCCGGCATCGGCCAGTGCCAGGTCACGCAGGTCGTCGACGAGGTGTTCCAGGAACGAGGTTTCCTGCACCAGCGACGCCACCAGCTCGTCGTCCAGGTCGGCGAGGCCGTCCTGGGTGGCGATCAGCCAGCCCCGGATGGTGCCCAGGGGGGTCCGCAGTTCATGCGAGACGTCGCTGATCAACTCCCTGCGCTGCTCCTCGGTCCGGGCGGCATACGCGGCCATCTCGTTGAAGGCTGCGGCGAGCTCCGCGATCTCCCAGCTCGCCCGCACCTGCGCCCGCACATCACTGTCGCCGGCCCGCATGCGCCGCGTCGCCGCGGTGAGCTCGCGGACCGGCCGGATGACCCGGTTCGCCAGTAGCGTCGCCACCCCGACTGTCAGCACCAGCACGATCGCGGTCACCCCCGCGACACGCAGCAGCCCGTTCGGCGATAATCCGACGCCGGCCTGCTGGCTGCTCTGTGTGTTGGTGACCTGCAGGTACGCAACTGGAGCGACGTAAGGCCGCAAGAGTTGGCGGCGCGCATCCACCAGGCATTGAGCAACCCGAGGATCGCGCGTCCCGGCGGCCGGACGCGTCTCGCCGTGGGCGTCGAGCACGACCGCGACTTCGCCGCCCTGCCCCAGGCAGGTCTTCACCGCCGGCACCAGCCGCGCCAAGGCCGCCTGTTCGGTCGGGGTGGGTGCCACCCGAGGGGTGTCCTGGAAGCCGACCGGCCAGTCCGCGATGGCCAGGTCCTTGACACAGTCGGGTGACGCGACGCCCTGCGTCAGGCGCAGATATGGGCGTCCGCCGGGCACCTCGGCGATGGTCACGGCGGCACCTCGCGCCTGCAGGCACTTCACGTCGTGCTCGATGCGCGCTTCCAGATCGGCGTGTTCGGCGGTGCTGAGCCGGAATGGACCGACCACGGCGGGGTCGATCCCGTCGGGGAACTGGGTGCGGGCTATGGCGTTGTCGACCGCGAGGGGGTCGATCTGCAGCGATGGACCGGTGTGGACCGGGCCGGACGGACCCGGCGAGCCGGCGATCAGCGCACCGCCCACGGGCGTGAGCGTTACCCGGGCACCGAAGGTTGCCGACAGTCCCGCGAGCGTGGGTTGCACGGTGTTCCAGTTGGTGTGTGTGGCCGCATAGCCGATCAAGCTGCCGTACGCTTCGGCGGACACCTCGTTGACCAAGTTCTGTTGCTCGGCGATCGATCCCGTGGTTCCCTGAACCGTCAGCCACGCGGTCGCCGCGACCGCGCCGGCGGCCACCAGCACCGTGCCGCCGAGCAACCGGACCCGCAGCCCGCGGCTAGCCACTGTAGGCGATCTTGTAGCCGACGCCGTATACCGTGTGCAGGTACGCGGGCTGACGGGGATCAGCCTCGATCTTGCGGCGCAGATTCTTCAAGTGCGTGTCGGCGGTCCGTTCGGTCACGAAGGCTTCATCGCCGTGCGCCTGGTTCAGCAGCTGCCGCCGGCTGAGCACGCGCCCGGGTTCGGCCAGCAATGCCTCCAGGATGCGGAACTCCGCCGGCGTGCAGTCGATCGGATGGCCGTGCATGCGAACGGTGTGCCGGACCTGGTCGAGCACGAGGTCACCGACGCAAAGCGGCAGCACCGGCCGGTGGCCGGCGGGCCTGGCCCGGCGCAGCAAAGACCGTACCCGGGCCATCAGCTCCCGCGGGTCGTAGGGCTTGGTGAGGTAGTCGTCGGCACCGAGGTCGAATCCGGCCAGCTTGTCCTCCGCGGTCGACCGCGCAGTCACCACCAGTACCGCGACCTCGGAATCCTGCCGCAGAGCGCGCATTACGTCGAAGCCGTCCAGACGAGGCATCATCACGTCGAGGACGAGCAGATCGGGCTGTCGCAGCCTCGCCTGGTCGACCGCCTCCTGGCCGTTGTGCACGACCAGTACTGAATGCGCCTCGTGCCGCAAATACCGGCGCAGCAGCTCGGCCTGCTTGACGTCGTCCTCGGCCACCAGCACGAAAGCGCACATACCAGCCTCCTTAAAGCGATGCCGACGAATTCTAGTCGGACGTTCTCGATCCGATCGCCAGTCCAGAGTCGGATCTGAGGATCTTTCACAGTACGGACTTCGCCGCCGGCCGGCGTGTCCGCGGGCGCTCACCGTCTCGGACACACCGTGGCATGGAGTTGCTGTGCTTCCTCTGGGAAACCAACCGCCCTTGCGGATAACCGGTGGTCTCGCGATACCGTCGCGCCTCGCCGGCCGGCGGTTCGTCCCGCTGCCCGCACAGGATCGCGGCGTCCTGCTGCTCACGTCCTGGGGCAAGCTCGAACCGGAAGAAATTCGCCGAGGCGCTCGGCGTGTCCGTGAGCACGGGACCTACACGGACACATCGCGTCCGCCGGTGGCTACCGGCCTTGCTCGTCCCACCTGGGGCGTGTTTCCTGGATCTTGATCTAGAGATTCGGTAGATCGTGTTGACTGTATGATCGGCATGATCTGCGTGATGAGGAATGGGAGCGGCTGCGGTCGTTGCTGCCTGCCAATCCGGGCCGGGGCGGCCGGTGGGCCGATCACCGGGCCACGATCAACGGGTTTTCTGGCGGGTCCGGACCGGGTGCCCGTGGCGGGACATGCCCGCCGAGTACGGAAATTGGGTGACGGTCTACAGGCGCCATAACCGGAAGGATGGGACGTGGGCGGCGGTCCTGGACCGGTTGCGGGCTGGGTGCGACGAGTTCGAGGGATGGACTGGACGGTCGGGGTGGATTCCACCGTGGTCCGCGCGCATCAGCACGCCGCCGGAGCCCGCCATGATGAGGCCGCCGGGGGTGACACGGGGGGCCGGGTCGAATGACACGAAATCCCGGGCCGGCCGCCAGGCCCTGAGCCGTTCGCGGGGTGGGCTGTCGACCAAGATTCATCTGGTCGCCGACCGGCGTTGCCGGCCGATTGCCCGGTTGACCAGCCCGGGTCAGCATGGTGACTCTCCCCGCTTCATCCCGCTGATCGAGCGGATCCGGATCCGGCGTCGTGGCCTGGGCCGGTCCCAGGTCCGGCCCGCTCGGGTGATGGCGGACAAGGCCTGCTCCTCCAAAGCCAACCGGGCTTACCTGCGCGGGCGCGGGATCAAGGCAGTCATCCCGGTGAAGGAAGACCAGAAAGCCAACCGCCGCAAGCGCGGCTCGGCCGGTGGCCGGCCACCGGCCTTCGACGCTAGGCGCTACAAGGACCGCAACACCGTCGAGCGTGCCTTTAACAAGCTCAAAGCGTTCCGAGCACTCGCTACCCGATATGACAAGCTCGACACCATCTTCCAGGGCACCATCGACGTCGCCTCGATCAAGATCTGGCTCCGCGACCCCGTCCCATGATCCAAGAAACACGTCCTAGTCCGACGGCGGGCTACGAGCGCTTCACCGACCACGCCACGTCGGGTCCCATCGTCGGCAGCGCAGTCCGGGCACTCGATGTTGACGCCCCTCAGACAGCCTCGATTGCACCTGTCGCCTAAGCCTCGAGTCGGCCCATGATGGAACGATGGTGGACGAGATCGGCCTGTACTACCCGTACTTCCACGTGCGGGACGATGCCTGGCTGAAAGCAGCGGCTCTCTACCTGCCTCAGCTTGCCCGAGTGCGACCGCCCGAATACCCAATCAGGGACTCACCCGCCGCAGCAGCGTTGCGCGACGAGCTGGGGTTTCTGCTTGACCTCGATCCCGGAGCACACGCGATCGAGCTAGCCGGTGAGTTCGACGCGTTCTTCGAGCGCGAGCGCGACGCCCTGATCCAGCGGTACCGACTACCCGATAGCCCCGGCCGGTTCGTACCTTCCCTCGGTCATTCGAGCGCAGAAGGCTTCGAACACCGTGAGCAGGGCTATGCGTGGCTCCATAAATCTCAGTTCGGGGAGACCGCCGACTCATCCGACTTGTCGTCGCTGAGCTGGCGTCTCAGGCGCGCAGGTCTCGCGCTGCTGGAACGCCGCGATCCGCTCAGCGGCCACAGCGACATGCACTGGGTGGGCATGCACCCGCATCTGGTCGCGGTGTACTCCTGCGCTCTCGCCGACCGGCTCGCGCGAGCAAACTCCCTGACGCTGGTGACCCACGATCCCAGGATGTTGACGCTGTCCGGGGAATGGACTGTGGACAACCTCGGAACCGCCCTGCTGCGAACGGCGCCGCCTGGACCGCTGCTGGACAACACCACGCCCAAGTCGCTTTATGCCACGATCGCCCTGCACACGGTGATCCCGGACAATCTAGGGGACGTACCGGTCGAGAAGATCGTCCAGGCCAGACAGGTACTGTCCGAGGAATTCCAGGCCTTCCGCGCTCACCTCGATAGTCTCGACGATCAGTTCGCGAAACTCGGCGACAGCGACGACGCAGTCATCCTCCAAGCCCGCATGCAAGACATGGTGAACCGCGACCTGACCAAACCAATGGCCGAACTCGAACGCGGCCTGCGAACTCTGGGGTTGCAGCCAGCTCGTGCTGTGCTGGGGCTGAAATCGGTTGAGCTACCTGCGGTCGCCGCGCTGGCCGCACACGCCGTGGGACTGCCCATCATCATCGGTGCGGGCGGCATGGTCACAGTCCAGCTCATAGCCTCGATACGCGACGCGCGCCGAGACATGCGTAGCAAACGGAACAGCGCGCCTGGCTATCTCCTCGGGCTCCGCCGCCATCTCAAGTAGAGCTGTTCGACGGCGCAGCGATGAACCTGGGACCTCAGGTACCCACTGCTCCTCATTACACGTCTAACTTGCGAGCCCGCGCCGCCTAGGCCAACCGGACACCAGGGCTCGGCCCGGGCCCTTGACTGCCCGACGGTGGGTGGGCACCGTGGCGGGTTCCGGGCCGCGCTGTGCTTTTCTGATGACCGGGGCGGGCCGCGCGGCGTCCCGTCGAGCCGACTGCTGATTACTTCTCCTGCGGGACATCAGGATCGGTACGAAGTGGGCGCAGAGGACTGGTTGGCGTTGTCCGGCCGCGGAAATCACGGTGTCGATGGCGTCGCGCAGGCAGGTGCGCACGGCGTGGTGGCTGAGGCGGCGCGTCGGGTGGTGATGGACGACGACGGGGTCGAGTGGCCGCTGGCGTTCGCGATGCTCGCCGGCCTGGTGGCGTTTCTCGACACTGGAGAGCGTGGCGGCGAACCCGATGTCGGGTTGAAAGGCGATGTGCAGGCGCGCCCAGGGGACCCAACCGTCGAGGTTCGGGCGGCCGAGGTTCCAGTACGCGGTGGCGGTGTGGCCTTCCCGGCGGACGGCAGGGGCACGGTGCGGCTCGATGTCGGGGTGCGGGGCGGTCGGTGAGGGTGCGGGGGTCTTCGCGGCCGGCGGCGATGCCGTCGCGGATGGTGGTGGTCAGCTCGTGCCAGTCGAAGTCGGCGACGCCGACCTCGTCGTTCGGCTGGACCGGTTCCTCGTCGGTGCCGGCGATGTCGTCGCCGGTGGTGGCGGTGTCGAGGTTGCCGAGCTGGGCGGCGATGACGTCCTGCTCGGTTTCCGGGGAGAGCACCTTCCGCTCGACGTCGGAGGCGGGGTATTTCCAGCTGATGAGCGCGGCCATGTACGCCTGCGAGGAGCCCCAGGGGCTGCGCCAGGCGTTGCGGGACAGGTCGTCTTCGATCGCGCAGAGGGTGAGGACGAGGTCGTAGAGGGTGGCCTTCCCCGCGGTGGGGGCCTTGGCGATCTTGGCGGTCAGGTCGGCGAGGGTGGCAACGACCGCCATGCCGAACAGCTTCATGGCGAGGGGGTGGTTGCGTTCGAAGGCGCGGCGCAGCTCGTAGCCGCCGGGGGCTTTCTGCAGCGCGAGGAACAGCTGCGCGCCCTGCGGTGCGGTGTTGCGCTGCACGAGGCTTGTCAGCCATTCCCGGCGGGTGCTTCGGATGCGTCCCAGTCCTTGTTGTTCTGGATCACCCACTTGCGGATGATCCGCGCCTTCTGGCGCTCGAG
Source organism: Amycolatopsis sp. cmx-4-37 (assembly GCA_049998055.1). Classification (GTDB taxonomy): domain Bacteria; phylum Actinomycetota; class Actinomycetes; order Mycobacteriales; family Pseudonocardiaceae; genus Amycolatopsis. Next base: position 26,231 of record JAEBEK010000041.1, read on the forward strand.
TTCGGCGGCGGCCTGCGCGGCGCGGGCGGCCGCGATCTCGTCGCTGTCGCTGATCGCAGCCGTTTCGCCGAGGTTGTCGAGGTCGACGGCCTCGCCCGAGGTGCCGGTGGGGCTGGTGACCAAGGGGGTGAGGTCGGCGCGGCCGGCCAAGGCATAGCCGAGGCGTGCCCGTGGGCCAGGAAGTCGGCGCAGCCGTAGCCGGGCACCGGAATAGCGTGGCGAGGGCTGGCGGTGCCAGGCCGCCAGGGGTGGAGCCATCGGCTCCGAGGGGAGATTTACTTTCTAAGGCAACGAAAAGCGTTGCAGCGCTGATTGGCGGTGCGGTGGCTGCTGCCGCGGTGGCCAGTTGCCCGGCCACTGCGGTTTAGGATGCGCTGCGGCCGCTGGTGTTGTGAGCGGGTTGACCGCTGGGGCCGGGGCAGGATTGGGTTCGAAGCTCGGCGGGGGCAGTCCGCAGGAAGTCCGCGACGACGGGTTGCTCGGCGTGGCCGGTGGTGTATTGAAGGGGGTGGCCAAGCTGCCTCGGATCGGAAGGTTCTTCTAATGGCGGACTCCGCACGCACGCTCCACCGGACCAAGATCTACTTCACCGTGGTATTTGCTGTGCTCGCCCTCGGGCTTGTACTCGGCTTGGTCTTTCTCGATCAGGCACCGTGGATATTGATCTTGACCGGCTGTCTTCTGGGTGGCTTTCTGGTCGATGCATTGGTGGCGCGCGCCAGGCACCGGCGGATGAGCCGCGAGGCCTGATAGGGGCTCTTCGTGGTTGGTGGGACCCGGGACGTCGCCTGCCACCACGAGGCGCGACCGAGAAGCTCGAGGCAGGTCGCCGATGTCAGGCGTTGTCGTGGACGGTCGTGTCGCCGCGAGGAGCACCGTGTATACCGACCAGATCGGTATCGATTAGGGCCAGGCCGAGTTCCCGGAACATCGGCTCGGCATCGATCACGAGCGGGGGCCGCGGACGTCGTAGTAGACGACGGGTGCTTTTGCCCGTTGCTGAACGTGGCGAACAGCCCCGTCGGCGCAGGAGTGAACGGTCCCTCAGGTTGGTCAGTGCGATCGATGGCGGGCAGTCCGACGAAGTCTTCGTCGGACTGCCCGGCCATGGTGGCTGTGATGAGGCCTGGACCTCCGGTGGTATCGAGCACGAGAGCGGATCTGCCGGCGGTGAAGCTGTGCACGACCAAGTGACGACGGATACCAGTGCCGGTGTGGCGGTAGACCGCCTCGACCGGCTCAGCGGCGGGAATGGCGACCTGATCGTCGAGCATGCTGAGATCCCTGGTTTCGGCTGGGACGCGACCGGTGGTCGCTTCATCGGACAAGGTCACTCTTACGGAAGAAGTGCGGACCGTGAGCTTGACCGGGGAGTGTTTACTTCCGCTCGCTCGCGGCGGAGGTGCGATTCCTCAAGATCGCTGACGCTTTCGCCGTATTCGTCGGTGTGGATGGCGAGGATGTCGCCGGTCTCGGAGGCGGTCACGCCCAGGTGGTGCGGGGCGAGTCGAAGCCCGAAGCGGTCTTCGACGAAAACCCGGGCCGGTTCGGCGGTTTAGGGAAACAGGCGCCGTTTGACCTCGGTGATGGGGATCGGGCCGGGGTAGTGGTTCGGCTCGGTGCCTTGGTCTTCGGCGCGGTAGTGTCAGGCATGTCCGCGTTTGTCGGTGAATCCGATGAGGACGTTGGTGTTGAGCCACGTGCTGGTTTCCTTCGACACGGTCAGAGTCCTCTCTGCGTGGCCGGTGCTTGCCCGCCGCTCGGGGCGGCGGGCTCGCGGGTGGACGGCCACGGCTCACCAGGCCGAGCGCCGGCGGTGCACAGGCCCTGCAGCGCGGAACGAGCCCGTGGTGCGGACTGACGGTCGTGTTCCGGCGACAACTGCTTTGCGATCTACCCCTAACTCGGGGAAGGTTGTTCCGTGATCGTGGTGCATGTGCTGACGGTTGACGACTGGGCCGACTGGCGGGTGTTGCGCTTCGCGGCGCTAAGGGATGCACCGCAAGCATTTGGCTCGAAGCTCGCCGACTGGCAGGGCCAAGGAGACTCCGAACGGCGTTGGCGTGAGCGCCTTGCCGGTGTATCGCTCAACCTTCTCGCCGATCTCGACGGAAGACCGGCCGGCATGGTAAGCGGGATGCTGCCCGATCAAGATGGCACGGTCGAGCTCATCTCGATGTGGGTCGCGGCGTTCGCCCGCGGGTGTGGCGTCGGTGACGCACTGGTGGGAGCGGTGGTGCGGTGGGCCAAGGACCGCGGAGCCGGCCGGATCGCTTTGCGGGTCGCTAAAGGAAACCACCACGCGATGGCCCTGTATAGGCGTCATGGTTTCGTCGACAAACAGCCAGTCGAGGACCCTTTCGCCGAGCGGAAAATGATACGGGAGGCCGACCCGGGCTGACACTCCACGTGAAGCGGCAGTGCACCTTGTGACCGCCGCAGCACGTCGCTCATGCCGCGGCACAGCCAGGCCGCCCGCCACGTGCTGCATCGCAGCAAACGCCCTGACACGCTCGGGCGTCGTGCTCCGCGAACATCCAAGTCTCACGGTCAGTCAGCACACGGCCGTCGAACTGGACGCAGACTTACTCCAAGATCATTTCGGTTGAGCTTTGGCCCAAGTCGACGCCACCCTCCGGAGGAAATCCACCGCTACCGAACTGGGCATGCCGCCCTTCGGATCGAGATCCGGACGGATCTCGGACCATGAAAGCTAAGTTCAGGGAAATCCAAAGAAGCGCACATCAAACGCCCTTCAGAACACGATCAAGTGCCGCCCGGCCTGCAGGACCCCAGTGAGGCTTGCCGCCGGGAAGACCCCGATCTCCGTTCTGCCCCATGAGCATCAGGAAGAGGCTCTTCATCGCGGCCAGCCCGCGGGCGCGCCGGATCGCCGCCTCGTCTGCCTGCGCGTACATGTCGAAGAACCGTGAGGCCGTGCCCGCGGGTAGCAGCACCCATGCGGCGGCGAGGTCCCACGCCGGATCTCCGGCGAACATGTCACCGAAGTCGACGATGCCCGAGAGCGTTCCGTCAGAGACGACGACGTTCGCGGGATGGAGGTCGCCGTGCACCCACACCGGCGGGCCCTCCCACGCCTCGGCCGCGACGGCGTCGTCCCAGACCGCCCGGACGTCCGCAGCGATGTCGGCGGGGCCAACGGCATGGAAGAAGTTCTCGAAACCGTCCACGCAATCCCTGGGGTGGGCACCGCGGTCCGTCGCGACCGGCGCCTCGGCGGGCGCCTCCACATGGAGCGCCCGGAGGAAGCCCGCCAGCGTGTCGGCCGCGTGGGCGTCGCGGCTGATCGAGCCGTGGTCCAGCGGCTCGCCGGCAACCCATGTCATCACGGTCCAGTGCTTGGGGAAGCGCTCGGACGGTTCGCCGAACCGCACCGGGGTCGGCACCGGGAGCGGCAGGCGCGGGGCCGGCACCGGTAGCCACCGCCGCTCCTTGAGCTGGAGCTCCGGGGTGGGGTCCATGCGCTGCATGCGCACGGCCAACTCGTCCCCGAGACGCCACATCTGGTTGCCCCAGCCGCCCACCACCTCGCGGATGGCCAGCCCTGCAAGGTCTGGATGTTGCTCCTGCAGCAGGTCGCGAACGAGGTCTGCGGTGATCTCGATCTCGGTGTCGGTCATGCGAGGTCACAGTACTGAGACGGCCGGCGGAGCGGCTCTCGCCCCGGAACATCTCGCTGTGATGCCTCTGGCGTCACCGATTCGGTTTCAGAGCTACCGGCCAGAGGCTTTGGGACGGAACGGCCCCGAAGTTCAGAGAAGCCTGCGTCAGGTGTCCACTCCTTGGGTTGATCCAGTCCAAATGCCCCGACTGGAAAGCATCCACGCCAATCTCATCGACCGGCTCGATGAGGCCAAGGAGCAGGGCTGGCTCGGCGAGGTCGCCGCGATCGAGACCACGTTGGCCTCCGCCGAGCAGAAGCTCGTCGCCATGCGAGCGGCGGCAGCCCAGCACACCGCTCCTACCCTGGGGATGCCCGGTTTCGGTCTGGCTGTTGGAAGGTCGAGTTCCCACGGCTGATCCACACGCCTGCCCGCGCATCCGCTCATCTCGATGTGCATACTTGAGTGGCTCGTCGGGCATGCCGTTGTCGGTGTTGCGGTTGGATCGACTTCATGGCCGCACTTCCGATCTGCGATCGTTCTGGCAACGCCCTGGTCGACTTTCGTTTCGTCACAGAACAGGAGCTGGCTTGTCTGGTCGAGCAGGTAACCGTGCCCGCGTCGCTGGTCGTTGTCGGCCACGCGGACACCGTCCTGATGGTATTCGACAGCTGGCGGAAGCAGTGGGAGCTTCCCGGAGGAACACGAGAGCCAGGTGAAACCACGCGCGAAGCAGCCGCGCGGGAGTTGCGCGAGGAGACCGGCATCCACGTGCTGGACCTGGACCTGGCCTTCGCTGCCGTGGCCGAGTTCGATCTCACGAAGCCGGAGCGCCGGGAACTCCTTGCTGTCTACCGGGTTCAACTCCAGGTCGTGCCGCGGCTGACTGTGAACGACGAAGCGCTGGACTTCCGCTGGTGGCCGCCATCGGAACCGGTGAACGAGGACATGAGCCCGCTGGACGCTGAGATCGCCAGGCGCATGGTCGGTTCTTCGACCGCCTGAAAGCTGGCCGCGCTCTTCGCCGGCGAAGCGGCACGGCCGGGCTGCCCGCCCTGCGCTGCACCGCAGCAAACACCGCGACACGCCCGAGCGTCATGCTCAGCGACGATTCCAACTATTACCCTGAGTTAGCACTCCGCTTCGAACTGGACGCAGATCCACTTCAAGATCATTTCGGCTAAGCTTGTGTCCGCCGCCCGATGCTCAACGTCAACCCCAAAATGATCAAACGGCTCAACGACCTCGAAGCAGATCCGCTGCTTCGTCGCGACCGCGCAGAATCCGGCGATACCTCGGTGAGATCGAAGGCATTGACCCCACGCTCACGTTCCTCCGTGACAAGCGAGCCCAAGCCGCACGGCTGGCTACCAAGCCGACGGTCTCGCTCGGCCTGCCCCAGATCCGGAGAGGTGACCACCAGTGACCAACGAACCCCATCGAGAACCCAGCCCAGATGATCAGCGAGCGGAGGTGCAGATAAGCAGTTCTCAGTGTGGGCCAGGTCGCGCGCGGTCGGCGCGGTGAGCAACTGGGGCAGTGTCGGCGTGGAGATCGGACGGGTGATGCGGTAGGGGTGCAGTCCCAGGACCCCGGGGTCGGTGATGTCTTCGGCGATGAGGTCAGCCAACAGTGGCGCGAGCAGCACGCCGCAGCGGTAGGTGGCGGTCGCCAGTAGGACCCGCGGGTCGGCGGTTGCCCCAACGAGCGGCAGGTGGTCGACGGTGTAGGGCCGGTAGCCGACCCTGCGGGCGCCGTAGCGCCGCGGTGGCGAGCCGGTGGTAGAGCACGCGGACGCTGTTGGCGATGAGCACGCCGATTTCGTCCAGCGTCGCGGCCGCGGTTGGGTTGGGGGAGAGGTGAGGCGGTTGGTGGCGCCGAGGTAGAGGTTTCCGCCGCCGCGTGGCACGAGGTGGGTGCCGCACGCGAACCCGCTGCTGGAGGTCCGCACCGTGTGCGGGACCGGCAGCGTCGACTCGAGCAGCAGGCTCACGCCACGCCCGGCCAGCAGGCGCGGCACGCCGAGCTCGGCCTGGCGCGGCCCAGCAGCGCGGGGATGCCGATGCCGGCGGCGAGCACGACGCGGTCGGCGTTCAGCACCGTGCCGTCCGCGCAGCTCACCCTCACCGCCCGACCCCGGGTGGCGAGGCCAGTGGCGACGGTGTCGCGCCAGCCGACGCCGCGTTGCCCTGCGATCGCCGTGGCCAGCGCGTCGAGCAATGCGGTGACGTCGAGGCTGGCTTCGCCCCGGCAACCACAACGCCCCGGCAGCAGCGGCGTCCGGACGCAGCCCATCGACCGCATCGTGGGCTTCGGCGACGTATTCCACGCGTGCGGCGGTCCGAGCGATCGCAGCCAGACTTGGCGCCTCGGCATGCCCGGACACCACCCACCTCCCCGACGTCACCGGCACCGCGGTGCGGTCGCGGCGAGCGTGTCGAGCCAAGCCGGGTACCGCGCTGCGGCCCGCATCCGCTGCTCCACCTCCAGCTCAGCTCGTGGATCGGGCTGGTCGGCGTCGACCTCGGAGACCACCGATCGCAATGATTCGGACGGTGAGCGGGTCGAGCAGCTCGGCAAACCGTTGCCGCACCGGCAGGTGCGGCGTATTGCGCGAATCGCGGATGGCCGGCTGTTCACACTGGTCGGGGCGCTTGCTCGAGACCGGAAAACACGGCGGCGATCAGGCGTCGTCCCTGCGCCACGCCGTCGGCGTTGTTCGCGACCCGCCACAGAAAGCTCATCAACATGATGATGTCCGCCGGGTCGTGCCCCGCGGCGATCGTGCCTTCGGCCACGCAGGCGTCGACGAGCTTCTTGACCGCGGCGGTGGTCGGCGCCCACGAGGCGCTGATCACGTCCTGCGCGGCGGCGCTGTGCAACGCGTCACCGAGGCCGTGCTTGATGCGGATGTAGGCCGACAGGGTTTCGAACCACTCGACGAAGGCGGCCTTCGCGGAGGAATGCCGTTCGAGGACTTCGTCGGCGGTGGTGGTGAGGCGTTCGATGTCGTGCTGGTAGGCCGCGAGGATCAGGTCTTCGCGAGTGGGGAAGTGGCGGTACAACGTTCCGGCGCCGACACCGGCGCGTTTGGCCACCTCGCTCAACGGCACGAGCGGGTTCTGCGCGAACAGCTCGTGGGCGGCCTCGATGATCGCGACACGATTGCGCGCAGCGGCCTGGCGCTGCGTGCCGTAGGTGGTCGGCGGCTGGTCGGTCATCACCCCATACTGCCCTCTCGTTGACTCGCGGACAATCCTCCGCTAGTTTGGACAGCACTTGCGGAGGATCGTCCGCGAGTTTGCCTCTCAGGAGATCTCTCATGCGTTATGTGAAACTCGGAGCCACCGGCCTGGACGTCTCGCCCATCGCGATCGGCGCGATGACCTACGGCGAGCCCGACCGCGGCCACCCCGTCTGGTCCCTGGGCGAAGAGCAGTCGCGCCCGCTGATCAAGCACGCCGTCGAGGCCGGCATCAACTTCTTCGACACCGCGAACATGTACTCCAACGGGTCGAGCGAGGAGATCCTCGGACGGGCACTGAAGGACTTCGCCGACCGCGACGACGTGGTGATCGCCACCAAGCTGCGCCACCCGATGCGCCCCGGCCCCAACGGCAAGGGCCTCTCCCGCAAGGCGATCATGACCGAAGTCGACCACTCCCTGCGGCGGCTCGGCACCGACTACATCGACCTCTACCAGGTGCACCGCAACGACCACGCGACGCCACTGGAGGAGACCCTCGAAGCGCTCAACGATCTGGTGCAGCTGGGCAAGGTGCGCTACCTGGGCGCGTCGTCGATGTTCGCCTGGGAGTTCGCCAAGGCGCTGCACCTGCAGAAGCAGCACGGCTGGGCGCGGTTCGTCTCGATGCAGGACCACTACAACCTGCTCGCCCGCGAGGAAGAGCGTGAGATGATCCCGCTGTGCCTCGACGAGGGCGTCGGCACGATCGTCTGGAGCCCGCTGGCCCGCGGCCGGCTCGCCCGCGCCTGGGACGACGCGAGGTCGACCGCCCGGTCGGAGACCGACGGCGGCTACGCCGACATGCTCTACTCACCTGCGGAAGAGGCGTCGAACCACGCCATCATCGACGCGGTCGGGAAGGTCGCGGCCGACCACGGCGTGAGCCGCGCCTCGATCGCCCTGGCCTGGCTGCACCGTCAGCCGGTGGTCACCGCCCCGCTGGTCGGCGCCGGTTCGACCAAGCAGATCGACGACGCGATCGCCTCGCTGGACGTCGAGCTCACCGACGAGGACGTCCGCGCCCTCACCGCCCCCTACACGCCGCGGTACGACTGGCAGGGCGTCTCGGACGAGGCGACCATGGACGCGATCCGCGCCCGGGTTCCGGGAATGGCGCTGAAGTGACGCCGATCCTGCGCTCCGGCGCGGCTGCCCGCGTCGGAGCGGCTCCTGCTCTTCATCGGTCCGCTGGCCCACGCGGGATCGCATGCCGGCCGCGACCACTCGTCGATGTCCTATTTGACTCCGGCAGATCTGCCGTCGCCGAAGAATGTGGCCTGTTCGGCCGCTCATCGGCATGACAGGACGTTGGCTTGTGTCCTTCGTTGGGTTGACCGCTGTCGTCCACGGAAGGCGCCGGTCTCGCCGAAGCAGGGCGACCGTGTACTCAGCTGCTCACCCCGGCGAGTCGGCGATGACCGGCACACCCAGGTCAACGGGACCGGCAGGACCACGGGCGCGTGCTCGGTCCAGGCTGGTCAGCCTCTGGACGGCTTCGTTCAAGCTGATCTGCCGGCATGGGGTACGGCCTCGAGGTCGACGTGATCCGCGCCGCCCACGAGCTCGACCTGCTGACCGCCCCGTACGTGTTCGATGAACAGCAGGCGGCCGACATGGCCGCGGCCGGGGCGGACATCCTGGTGGCGCACATGGGACTCACCACGGCCGGCACGATCGGGGCGCACACGGCGATCACCCTCCAGGACGCGGCCGAGCGGGTCCAGGCCCTGGCCGACGCCGCGAAGCGGGTCAACCCGGACATCCTGTGCCTGTGCCACGGCGGGCCGATCGCCGAGCCCGCCGACGCGAAGTACGTCTTGGACAACACCACGGGTGTGGCGGGGTTCTTCGGCGCCTCGTCCATCGAGCGGCTGCCGACGGAAACGGGTATCCGCGCGCAGACCGAAAGCTTCAAGGCGATCGCGCTGGACCGCTGACGTCCGCGGGTTCGGCCTTGCCGGACCCGCGGTGGCGGCAAGGTCGGCCCGCTTCAGTCGTTCAGGAAGTGCTCGAGGGGGAGGGTGGCGGCACCACGGACCGCGGCGTCCGGGCCGAGCCGGCACAGGTCGATCGTCGTCGTGGCGAACGAGTGCTTCAGCGAATGGAGGCGGGCAGCGTCGCGGATGGCGTCGAGATCGCGCTCGCCGAGGAGCGAGCCGGCCCGGCCACCGAGGATGACGCGGGCGGGGTTGAGCAGGTTGATCAGCCCGCCGATGCCCGCGCCAAGGTAGCGGAGAGTCTCCGCCAGGACTCCGGTTCCCTGGTCGTCGGCGACGACCGCGGCGAGGGCTGATCGCTGATCGGCGGCTTCCGCGATGATCCCGCCCGCTTCGCGGAACCGGTCGAGGATCGCGTCGGCGCCGACGTAGGCTTCGAGGCAGCCTTTGCTGCCACACCGGCAAGGACGCCCGCCGGCGACGAGGACGGTGTGCCCGAACTCGCCCGCGGCCGCCGAGGTGCGGTGGGCTGCGGGGTCGCCGGAGACGAGGCCGGCTCCCACGTCCGAACCCAGCAGCACGACCACCGTGCCGGGCGTTTCCCGGCCGTTGCCGAACCACAGCTCGGCCCGTCCCGTGGCGTTGGCGCGGCTGTCGAAGTGCAGCGGCAGGTCCGTGCCCCGGCGCAGCAGGCTCTCGAGGATGTTCCAGCCGAAGGTCGGCGAGCCGCCGGTCACCTCGTGCGTCTGCCGAACACTGCCGGGCACGCTCACGCCGATTCCGATCACGGCGTCGGAGGGAACGGCGCTCTTCGCCAGCACGGTGGTCAGGCCCGCGAGAATGCGCGAGGCGACCGCTTCCGGGCCGTGCCGGCGGGGGTCGATGGGGCAGTCGGCTCGGGCGAGCTCGGTCATGGACAGGTCGAACAGCCCGATCCGGATCCTCGTTTCCCCGACGTCCACCCCGGTCACGAGCCGGTGGCCGGGAGCGATGCGCAACAGCGTCCGCGGCCGGCCACCGGCGGAGTCCAGCGAGCCGGCCTCGATCACGACGCCTTCGCCGACCAGTTCGCGCACCACTTTGCCGACCGATGCCGCGCTCAGTCCGGTGGCCGTTGCCAGCGCGTGCCGGCTGGCCGGGGCACTGAAGTACAACGAGCGCAGCAGCAGTGAGCGGTTGCCTCGGCCGACGGCGCCCACGGTGTTCGGTTGGCGCTGCGTCATGACTGGTGTTCTCCCGGTGACCGTTCCTACACGCCGTGAACAAAGGGTGTTCACGGCCTTGACTCTGGTTGGCCACACGAGTTAAATCAAGGCGCGAATTAAGCTGTGTCCTGAGTCACAGAGACCTTCGTGGCTCGTCCGCGCACCCCCGAGGACTTCAGATGCGAATGAGAACCACCGCGTCAGCGCTCGTCCTGGCGCTGGCCGCCGCCACCACCGCCGCCTGTGGCGGCGGTGACTCCACGTCGGCCGACGGCCCCAAGGAACTCACCTACTGGGCCTCCAACCAGGGCACGAGCCTCGACAACGACAAAGCTGTCCTGCAGCCCGAGCTCGACAAGTTCGAGAAGGCCACCGGCGTCAAGGTCAAGCTCGAGGTCGTTCCGTGGTCGGATCTGCTGAACCGGATCCTGGCCGCGACGACCTCCGGCCAGGGGCCCGACGTCCTCAACATCGGCAACACGTGGTCGGCGTCGCTCCAGGCGACCGGTGCGTTCCTGCCGTTCGACGACGCCGCTCTCGACAAGGTGGGTGGCAAGTCCCGGTTCCTCGGCCCGTCGCTGGCCGCGACCGGCGCGAACGGCCAGCCGCCGGTGGGCGTTCCGCTCTACGGGCAGGCCTACGGTCTCTACTACAACAAGAAGCTGTTCAAGGACGCCGGTATCGCCACGCCCCCGGCGACGTGGGAAGAGCTCGTCGCGGACGGCAAGAAGCTCACCGACCCGCAGAAGGGGCAGTGGGGGCTGTCGCTGCAGGCGGGCCAGGTGACCGAGAACAGCCACCACGCCGCGATCCTCGGCGCTCAGCACGGGGCGAACTTCTTTTCCCAGGACGGCAAGCCGCAGCTGGCGTCGGACCCGGCGGTCGCGGCCGTCCAGCAGTACGTCGACCTCATGCAGAAGGACAAGATCGTCAACCCGTCGAACGCGGAGTACGCCGACACCGCGAAGTCCCTCAAGGACCTGGCGGACGGCAAAGCCGCGATGTTCATGAACCAGGCGTCGGCCGGTTCGTTCAAGAACATCGGGGCGGACCTGACCAACATCGGCGTCGCGCCGATCCCGCTGCCGGCCAACCCGCCCGCGAACGGCCGGAAGGTCACCAGCTTCGTCGCGGGCATCAACCTGTCGGTCTTCAAGTCCGCCAAGAACCCCCAAGCCGCACTGGACTTCGTGAAGTTCATGGTGTCGGCACCCGAGCAGTCGCTGCTGAACAAGACCTACGGCTCGCTGCCCACCGTGCAGGACGCCTACAGTGACCCGGCGTTCCAGACCGAGGACGTCAAGGTGTTCCAGACCGTCCTGAGCACCAGTGCCGAACCCATGCCGCAGGTCCCCCAGGAGTCGCAGTTCGAGACGCTGATCGGCACCGCCATGAAGACGATGTTCGCCGACGTCGCGGCGGGCCGGACGGTCGAGGCCGGCAAGATCAAGGATCAGCTGGCTCAGGCCGACCAGCAGATCGCGGCCGGGAGCTAACCCGAAATGACGACCGCTGTGCGGGGGGCTCCGGCCGCGAAGGCGGCGGGCGCCCCCCGGCCCGGAAGCCCGCGGCGCAAACGCCGCCGGCCGGCCCTCCCCTACCTCCTGCTGCTGCCCGCTCTGCTGCTCGAACTGCTCATCCACGTCGTCCCGATGCTCGTCGGCGTCGTGATGAGCTTCGTCAAGCTGACCCAGTACTTCATCCGCAACTGGTCGGCGGCCCCGGGCGCCGGGCTCGACAACTACAAGTTCGTCCTCGACTTCGACACCGCCACGGGCAAGGCGCTGGCGCACTCGTTCGGGATCACCGTCGAGTACACGGTCCTGTCGGTGGGGCTCTGCTGGCTCTTCGGCACGTCCGCCGCGGTCTTGATGCAGCGCGGCTTCCGCGGGCGGGGCCTGCTGCGGACGTTGTTCCTCGTTCCCTACGCGCTGCCGATGTACGCCGCCGTCATCACCTGGTCGTTCATGTTCCAGCGCGACACCGGCCTGGTGAACAGCCTGCTCGGCACCCACTCGTTCTGGCTGATCGGGGACAACAGCTTCTGGTCGCTGGTCATCGTCTCGGTGTGGCGGAACTGGCCGTTCGCGTTCCTCATCGTCATGGCGGGGCTGCAGAACATCCCGGGTGAGCTCTACGAAGCGGCTTCGATCGACGGCGCCGGCTGGTGGACCCAGTTCCGGGCGATCACCCAGCCCATGCTGCGGCCGGTCAACCAGGTGCTGATGCTCGTGCTGTTCCTGTGGACGTTCAACGACTTCAACACCCCGTACGTCCTGTTCGGCAAGTCCGCCCCCCGCGAGGCGTCCCTGATTTCCATCCACATCTACCAAAGCTCGTTCGTGACCTGGAACTTCGGGCTCGGCTCCGCCATGTCGGTGCTGTTGCTGCTGTTCCTGATGCTGGTCAGCGCCGCGTACCTCGCGGTGACCGCCCGCCGGAGGAGGACGGCAAGTGTCTGAACCCCGTTGGGTCTCCTGGGCCCGCCGCTTCGTCCTCGGCTTCCTCGCGCTGTTCACCCTGCTGCCGCTGTACGTGATGATCTCCACGTCGCTGAAGCCCCTCGGCGACGTCCAGGGGGCGTGGCAGTGGATCCCGACGACGCTGACGATCCAGCCGTTCCTCGACATCTGGCAGACCATCCCGCTGGCCAAGTACTTCCTGAACAGCTTGATCATCTCCGGCGCGGCCACCGTCTGCTCGGTGCTGATCGCGATCTTCGCGGCCTACGCCATCAACCGGTACAAGTTCCGCGGCCGGAACTTCTTCGCGATGACCGTCCTGTCGACCCAGATGTTCCCCGGGATCCTGTTCCTGCTGCCGCTGTTCCTGATCTTCGTCAGCATCGGCAACACCACCGGCATCGTCCTGTACGGCTCCCGCCTCGGGCTGACCCTGACCTATCTGACCTTCTCGCTGCCGTTCGCGATCTGGATGCTCGCCGGCTACTTCGACTCGATCCCGAAGGAGCTCGACGAAGCCGCGATGGTCGACGGCAACGGGCCGGTGGGAGCACTGATCCGCGTCGTCATCCCCGCCGCGGTGCCCGGCATCGTCGCCGTGTCGATCTACTCCTTCATGACGGCTTGGGGCGAGGTGCTGTTCGCCTCCGTCATGACCGATTCGGACACCAGGACACTCGCCGTCGGGCTGCAGGAGTACTCGACCCAGGTGCAGGTGTACTGGAACCAGGTCATGGCCGCGAGCCTGATCGTCTCGGTCCCGATCGTCGCCGGATTCCTCCTCTTCCAGCGCTACCTGGTCTCCGGGCTCACCGCCGGCGCCGTCAAGTAACGCCCACGCGCCCTTCCTGAATGAGGTCCTGCCTTGAAGCTTTCCCTGCCCGCGGATTTCCTCTGGGGAGCGGCTACAGCCGCCTACCAGGTCGAGGGCGCCGTCGACGTCGACGGCCGCCTGCCGTCCATCTGGGACGACTTCTGCCGGGTACCCGGTGCCATCGACAACGGCGACACCGGTGACGTCGTGTGCGACCACTACCGGCGCTGGCCCGAAGACCTGGCGATCATGAAGCAGCTGGGTCTCGACGCCTACCGCTTCTCCATCGCCTGGCCGCGGGTGATCCCCACCGGCCGCGGCGAGGTGAACCCCCGGGGCCTCGACCACTACGACCGGTTCGTCGACGCCCTGTGCGAAGCCGGGATCCGCCCGTTCGTCACCCTGTACCACTGGGACCTGCCGTCGGCACTGCAGGCCGCGGGTGGGTGGCCCGAGCGGGACACGGCCTACGCCTACGCGGAGTACGCCGCGGTCGTCGCCGCGCGCCTCGGCGACCGGGTGCGGGACTGGAGCACCATCAACGAACCGCTGTGCGCCGCCTGGCTCGGATACCTCGAAGGCCGGTTCGCCCCCGGCATCAGCGACCTGACGCAGGCCGTGCCCGCCTCGCACCACCTGCTGCTCGCCCACGGGCTCGGCGTCCAAGCGATCCGCGCGCACGCCGCTCGCCCGGCGAGCATCGGCCTGGTCTGCAACCTGTCGGGTATCGAAGCCGCCTCGGACCGCGACGAGGACATCGCCGCGGCGAAGCGGATGGACGGGCACGTCAACCGGTGGTGGCTCGACCCGGCCAACGGGCGCGGGTACCCGGCCGACATGCTCGAGGTCTACGGTGTCGAGCCGCCCGTGCTCGGCAACGACCTCGACGTCATCGCGGCACACACCGACTACCACGGCCTCAACTACTACTTCCGCCAGATCGTCGAGGACGATCCCACCGGCCCCGCGCCCTTCGCCAGGCAGGTGCCGGCGGAGGGCGCGGGTACCACCGCCATGGGCTGGGAAATCCACGGCCAGGGGCTGGCCGACCTGATCCACCGGCTGCACGACGACTACGGCGCGCAGGCCATCTACATCACCGAGAACGGTGCCGCGTTCGACGACAAAGTCGCCGAGGACGGCTCCGTCCGGGACGACGACCGCATCGCCTACTTCGAGGAGCACCTCACGGCGGTCGCGTCGGCCGCCGAGGCGGGTGCGCCGGTCAAGGGCTACTTCGCCTGGTCCCTGCTGGACAACTTCGAATGGGACAACGGCCTCGACAAACGGTTCGGCCTGGTCCGCGTCGACTTCGGCACCCAGCTCCGCACCGTCAAAGCCAGCGGCCACTACTACGCCGACCTGATCGCCGAGCACCGGAACCGCCTCTGACGCCGGCGCGTCAGCCCTGGTCGAGGCGGGGGTAGAGCACCTCCTCGGCCAGCAGGAGGATCGCGGCGGCGACGGGGATGGCGACCAGGGCGCCGATGACGCCGAGCAGTGCGCCGCCGAGCAGGACGGCGACGACGGTGACCAGTGCCGGGACCTTGAGCGCGTTCCCGATGATCTTCGGCACCAGCAGGTAGTCCTCGACCAGCCGGTAGACGATGAAGAACCCGACCGTCGCCAAGCCCACCGGCAGCGACACCGTGAGCGCGACGAGGCTCACCAGCACACCGCCGATCACGGATCCCACGACGGGGACCAGGTCCAGCACCGCGACGGCGATCGCCAGCAATGCCGCGTAGGGCACGCCGAAGATCAGCAGCCAGACCAGCGTGAGCACGCCGGCGATGACCGAGACGGCCAGGTTGCCCAGGACGTATCCGCCGACCTTGGCGAAGATGTTGTCGCCGATCAGGATCGCCCGCGGGCGGCGGGAATGGGGGATCAGCCGGTACATCGCGGCGCGGATGCGGGGCAGGTCGGCGACGAAGTAGATGGTGAGAACGATCAGGATCAAGGCGTCGGTGACGACGCCGAAGACGGCTTTGCCGGCACCGAGGACGCCGCCGGTGAGGCCGCTCCCCGAGCTGAGGGACGATTCGACCGCCTGCTGCAGGTGGAAACGCTCGTTGAGCCGGCCGAGGAAGGTGTTGTGGTCCTGGGCCTGGCGCAGGTACTCGGGTGCTTTGGTGACGAGCGCGGTGGCTTGTTCGACGAGGACGGGGATGGCGGCGGCCAGGAACCCGCCGACGGCCGCGAAGGCGATCACGAACACGGTGGTGACGGCGAGCCAGCGGGGAAACCGGTGGTTCGCGAGCCACGACACCGCGGGCTCCATGCCGATGGCGAGGAATAAGGCCAGTCCGATCAGGACGAGGATCTGCTCGGCGCCCACGACGACCTGAATCAGGCCGTAGGTCACGGCGACACCGGCCGCGGCGGCCATGCCGATGAAGAACGGCGACCGGCGATCGAGCCGCTTGCCGACCCGGCCCAGCGGCTGCTCGGGGGTGCTGATCTCGGCCGCCTCGGCTTCGGCCTCGGCGACCGTGCCTTCGTCGTCGCGGTGGGGCTGTCCCACGAGCGGGTGGTGCCCCTCGGCGGCGGGGTCGGTTGGTGACGTCATGGGCACCGCACTGTCTCGCACCGAAAGGTGCGCGGAGGAAGGCCTGCTCGACCTGGCGACGGATTTTCATCCCGGATCGGCTGTGGGCTCAACCGGGAGCAGCGTAGCGACCGAGGGCGGACTCGACGCCGCCGGGCGACCGGGCCCGGCGGAACAGGACAATTCGCTGAGTCTGTCGCAGCCTCGCGAGCCGACCGGTTTCCGGCCTCGCTGACCATCGACGGATTCAGCACTTACTCGGAGTCGATTCAGGGTGTGAACCAAGAACGCTATTCGCCACCGGCGACGGTAGCCTGGGTCGGGCCGTCGGGGGACTGGGGAAGGATCGGGTGTTCGGTCGCCGTAAGACGAAGGGGGAGAAAGGGCCGGACGCCGACCTCGGCGGTCTCGGCGTGGCGTTTGTCGCTGCCCGTGGCCGCCGCGAGAAAGCGCTTCCGCTCATCATGACCGACATCTGCGACGAAGCGACCTCCGGCCGCGAACACCCACTGCCGCGAGGCGGGGTCCGAGCTTCGGATGACAATGATCCTGTCCGGCCCGACGGCCGCCGGACCCTTGCGAGCGACGGAAGAAGCGGGCTAACGTCGTTTGCGACTCATGACAACGGTGTCATAGACGCGAAACACGGCGAGGATGACATGCGATCAACGCGGTACGCAGCAACCCGGAGCAGGTCGGCGGTGCGGCGCGTCAGGAGTCGATGGGGGACGGTTGCCCTCTGCATCGCCCTCGCTGTCGCAGGATCCGTCGCCGGATCAGCGGTGAGCGCGAACGCGGCCACGGCCAATTCGTTGCCTGGCGCGGAGACCGACCTGACGAAGCTGGTGAACCCGTTCATCGGGACCGAAAACGAGGGGTTGACCTTCCCCGCCGCGGGTGCGCCGTTCGGTCTGGTGCAGGAGAGCCCGCTCATGAAGACGGCCAGTGGCACGGGGTGTGACCGGGAGTCCGCCGACACGGTCACCGGCTTCAGCCAGACGACGATCAACGGGTGCCGGTTCAACTACCTGCCACTGATGCCCACCACGGGGGCGGTGAGCTCGACCGACCCGGCTCAGTACGCGTCGACCTTCAGCCATGCCGACGAGACGACAGGGCCCGATTACTACCGGACGAAACTCGACAAGTACGGCGTGACCGTGGGGCTGACGGCGACCGCGCGGACCGGGTGGCAGCAGTACACTTTCCCGCGCACGACCCAGGCGAACGTGCTGTTCAACGCCGGCGCCGGGGTGAGCGATTCCGAGATCCGCGTCGTCGGCGACCGCACCGTGGAGGGCTGGGTCGAGGATTCCAAGAAGACCTACTTCGTCGCGCAGCTCAGCCGGCCGTTCGCGTCGTACGGAACCTGGAAGGGAACTGAGCGGAGCCCGGGGTCCCGGGAGTCGGCCGCCAAGGGCGCCAACGGGGCATGGGCCACATTCGACACGACGCAGAACGACGCTCCCGTCGTCGTGAAGGTGGGGCTCTCCTTCACCGGGCTCGCCGGGGCCCGGAAGAACCTCGCCGTCGAGACGGCGAAGCTCGGGTTCGACTTCGACGCCGCACACCAGGCGTCGAACGAGCAGTGGAACACGATGCTGCACAAGGCCGCGATCGGCGGCGGGACGCACGACCAGCAGGTCGCGTACTACACGGCGCTGTACCACTCCCTGCTCGATCCGAACCTCATCGGGGACGTCGACGGCCGTTACGTCGGAGCCGACAAGAAGATCCACACAGCCGACGGCTACACGCCCTACAGCAACTTTTCGCTGTGGGACACCTATCGGACGCAGAACCAACTCCTCGAGATGCTCGTCCCGGAGGTCGCGCGCGACGTCGACCTGTCGTTGCTCGCGATCGCCCGCGAGGGCGGCGCGCTGCCGCGCTGGTACCTGGAAGACCAGGAAGGCAACATCATGACCGGTGACCCGGTCACGCCGTTCCTGGTCGAGGGCTGGTCGAAGGGCCTGCTCACCGGAGCGGACGCCCAGGAAGCGTACGAGTACCTCCGGGCGAACGCGACCGAGGTGCCCTCCGCCGACGTCCGCGAGAACGGGCGCGCCGGTGTCGCGTACTACGCGGAACGCGGGTACGTACCCTACGGCCTCAACATCACGACGAACGCCGGCTGCGCGGCGGGCGGAACCAGCGGCGGCTGCTGCCCGACCAAGAGCAACGACAACGACTGCTACTACGGCACGTCGGCCACGTTGGAGTACGCGGCGGCCGACGCGTCGCTGGCGCTGATGGCCAAGGGGCTGGGGCACGCGTCCGACGCCGCGATGTTCGCCGAGCGCGGTCAGGCGTACAAGAACGTCTTCGACACGAAGATCGGCCAGTTTCGGCCCCGCACCGCGGCCGACGGCACCTGGCTGAGCCCCTACGACCCGGTCACGAGCGACCACGCGTTCCACGAGCAGAACGCGAGCCAGTACCAGTGGATGGTGCCGCAGGACCCGGCCGGGCTGGTCGGCATGCTGGGTGGCCGTGGTCCGGCGACCGCCCGGCTGAACGAGTTCTTCGCCTACGACGATCTCCTCACCGACCCCGTGGGCACCGCTCGCACGGCATGGGTCAGCGACCCCTACGACTACTACGGCTCCACGAAGTACAACCCGAACAACGAACCGAACCTCGTCGCGCCGTACCTGTACGCATGGACCGGGCAGCCCGGCCACACCGCGACGGTGGTCAAGGCACAGGAAACCCTGTTCACCAACACTCCCGGCGGGATCCCCGGCAACGACGACATGGGGGAGATGTCCTCCTGGTACGTGCTGTCGTCGCTGGGGCTCTACCCCACGATGAGCGGGGCGAACTTCGACGTCATCACCACTCCGCAGTTCCCGATCGCCCAGGTGCGCATCGGCGGCTACGGGAAGACGCAGGGCGGGAACCTGACGATCTCCGCGCCCGGCACCAGCATGAGCAACCGCTACATCGCCTCGGCGACGGTGAACGGCCGGGCCTGGAACCAGGCTTGGGTCGGCCAGGCCGACATCGCCCACGGCGGTCGCATCGACTACGCCCTGAGCACCAAGCCCACCGCGTGGGCGACTGCGGCGAAGGACGCTCCGCCGTCGATCGACACGGCGTCGAGCCCGCAGCGCCGGCTGAGCGCTGACGTCGCGCCCGACCAGGTCGCCGTGGCGCCCACGGCGGATCACCCGGCGCAGCAGCAGGTCGAGCTGACCCTGCTGGCGACGTCTCCGCACACCGCCCGCGTCGCCGTGACCGCGAAGGCGCCGCAGGGGTGGTCGGTGTCCCCGGCCGCCGCGGTGCGGACCGCCGGCTCGAACGGGCTCCCCGCCCAGCTGACCGAGACGCTGCGGATCACCGTGCCGGCCGGGACGCCGGCGGGCACCTACCCGGTGTCGGTCACCGCCGAGCTCCCCGGAGCCGCCGCGGTCGAGAAGACCGTCACCGTCGTGGTCGGGCCGTCCGGGAGCTGCGCGATCCGGACGGACACCTCGTGCGCGGTCGATCTGACCGCCGCCTACAACAACGACGGCGTCGCCACCCTCGCCGCCCCCGGCCAGGGCGACTTCGACGGCACGGGGCTGAGCTTCGCCGCCGACCAGCTGCCCGCGGCGGGACCGGTGACCCTGGACGGCGTCACTTACCAGGCCCCGCCGACCGACGGCACCAGCCGGAACTTCGTCAAGTCGACCGGGCAGGCGCTGGCGCTGCCCGCCGGGAACTACCGCCGCCTCCACATCGTCGGCGCGGCCGACAACGGCAGCACCGGTGCCGCCTCGGCCACCGCCGTCGTCACCTACACCGACGGCAGCACCGCAACCGTTCCGCTCGAACTCACCGGCTGGGCGAACAAGGCCCCGGATTTCGGCAACGGCGTGGCGCTGACGACCGAGTACCAGCTCAAGGCCGGAACCGGGAAGACCACCGCCAAGGCCTCGCTCTACGAGACGACCGTCCCGCTGGAACCCGGAAAGCAGGTCCGTTCCCTCTCCCTGGCCACCCCGTCCGTGCCGGCCTGGGTCGCGCCCGGATCCGGCGGGCTCGACTGGCAACGCGACAGCGACCTCGAGATCTACGCGATGACCCTGCAGCACTGACTGTTGCCATCGTGCTTGCCCCACAACCTCGCACCCCGGGCGGGGCAGGCAGGCCCGGTACCAACCGGCACCGGGCCTGCCGAAAGCGCCGGCGACGGCCGCCTCGACGATGGGCTGCGCCTCGTCGTTGACGTACCGCTCGAACACGACACCGACCAGACGTCACGAACACGAACACGTCGGCGCGATCGACGGTCGCGCTCCAGTCTTTCGTGTGCTGATGCTGGTACCGCCGAAGCTTCGCGTGCTGGGGCTCGTCGAGGAACGGCAGGTTCCGTCGGCGAGGTAAGGGTTGGTCGAGGCGCTCGCCGAGCTCGGCCAGGACCCGGGTCAGCTCGGCGCCATCGCGAGCGGTGCCGAACAACCCCATCGCCGTCTTCTGAGGGCGCATCCGGTCACCTCCGGGCCCGCGTCAGGTCGCCGAGCGCACCGGGCGCGGCGCCGGCCAGCAGGGCTGGATCCTGCAGGCGGTGACCGAAGACGTGGCCGCACGCGGTTACGGGGCGACTTCCGTGCAGCACCAGCCGGCAACCCCTCGACCTCATCCGCGACCGGGTCGCCGACGCCGCCGGCGCCCCGTGGCGAGAACGGCTTCGAGCCGGGATCCGGGCCCACCTCAACGGTTTCGAGAACGCGTCGGCGTACGCGGTCAGCTTCATGGTCGAACTACGCGGCGCCGGCCCCTCCTGCTCGACCAACGCCACGAGGTCCTGCAGCGGCACGCGCGCAACCTCGCCTGGCTCGCCGAGCAGGCCGCCACCGTGGACCCCGCGGCCCACCGCCCGCCGGTGCCGTGCGCCACAACCGCCGCGAAAGAGGAAACCCTTGACCTGCAACGGCTAACGGCTCACTAACGGCTTGCGTGTTCTTCTCGGAAATCAGAAACGAGAGAACCGACGGGGAGACCGGATGATGAAGATACCTGCCTCTGTGCTCGATCTCGCCGTCACGCAGAACGGGGCGTCGCTGTCGCAGGTGCTGGGGGAAATGAAGGCCCTGGCCCGTCGAGCCGAAGAGCTGGGGTACCGGCGGTTCTGGGTGGCGGAACACCACGGCACGCCGTTCTACAGCAGTGCCGCGCGCGGGGGCCGGGGTGGCCGGACTGGCCGCGATGGCCGCCGCGCGCAGCCTCGGCGCGATCGTCCGGGCCACCGACCCGCGGCCGGAGGTCGCCGAGCAGGTCCGCTCCCTCGGTGGCGAATTCCTGGCGGTCGAGGTCGCGCAGGAAGCCAGTGCCGACGGCTACGCCAAGGCCACGTCGGCGGACTACGACCGGCGGGCCGCGGAGATCTACCACGAACAGGCCGCGGACGTGGACATCATCATCACGACCGCGTTGATTCCGGGGCGCCCGGCGCCGAAGCTCATCACCGAGGACGACGTCGCCGCGATGAAACCCGGCAGCGTGATCGTCGACATGGCGACGGCGCAGGGCGGGAACGTGGCCGGATCGAAGACCGGGGAGGTCGTCGTCACGGAGAACCAGGTGACCATCATCGGCTACACCGATCTCCCCGGCCGGCTTCCCGCGCAGGCTTCGCAGCTCTACGGCACGAACGTGGTGAACCTGCTCAAGCTCCTGACCCCCGCCAAGGACGGCCGGCTCGTCCTCGACCTCGACGACGTGCTGGTCTGCGACAACTGCCAACGGCTGGCCGAGGACCCGGAGGTCATGGGGGGTCTTCTCCGCGCTCATCCGGTACCTGCCGGCCGGGCTCAACATGGTGCTGGTCTCCCGCGCCGAACTGCCACTGGACCGGGGGTCCACCATGGAACTGGCGCGCGTCGGCGAGCTGGGCACCGGCCATCTCGCCTTCGACGAGCAGACGACCACCGAACTGCTGAACCTTCGCGGCCGGCCGCCCGAGGACGCCGCCCGCCTGGTCGAGATGACCGGCGGCTGGATCACCGGGATCGAGGCCGAGCTCGACCGGGCGGACGGCGCCGAGCCGCGGCAGGACCTGAACGCCTACCTCGAGGAGAACGTGCTGCGTCCGCTGCCGGCGCACGAACGTCGCTTCCTGGCTCACACCAGCCTGCTCGACGAGATCACCGCCGCGGACGCCCGCGCGCTGGGACAACCGGACGCCGCACAGCTGATCGCGAGCCTCCGGACCCGGCGGCTGCCGGTCACCTGGTCGCCCGACGGGGAAGCGATGACGCCGTCCTTGCAGTTCCGGGAGTTCCTGCTGGGCCGGCTGGCGCTCGAGCCGCACATCGTGCTCGATTCCGTGCATCGCAAGCACGCCGAGCTCCTGATCGCGCAAGGGGAGCACGAACAGGCGGTGGACGAGCTCCTGCAGGCCGGCGAGACCGAGCAGGCGTGGGAACAGGCCGCGGAGGTGTTCCCCGACCTGGTCGCCCGGATGGACTTCGCGCCCGCGGTCCGGTGGCTGGACGTCCTCGGCACGGCGAGCCGGCCGCCGCGGCCGGAGGTCGGCGCCGTGATCCTGCGGGTTTCGTTCGCCCTCGACCAGTGCTCCCGGGGGCTGGAGCTGTTCGACCGCCACGGCGACACGTGGCTCCTGGCGCCCGGCACGCCCCACCACGACGAGAGCCTGCTCATCCTCGCCTGGTGCCTGTGGCACGCCCAACGGCTGGACGAAGCCTGGGAGATCTCCGCCCGCATCGCACCCGGACGGGTCCGAGCCGGCACACGCTGGTCGCGGTTGCGGCGGCGGTGAGGATGACCAAGGGGTCGAGGGCCGCCGTGAACTCGGGCGGGTACGGCGCTTCCGCAGTGCCCCCGTCCGGGTAGAGGGCGCTGGGCTCCAGCGGTGTCAAAGCCCGGTCGGCAACCCAGAGGGAGGTGTAACCGAGCTCTTCGGCAGACCTGGCGAAGGCCGCGACGCGCGAGGCGTCACTGTGCGAGCCGAACTGCGGAAGACTAAGTCCGATGCGCAACGATCGTCCTAACGTTCTCGAGGAGTGATCTTCGAGGTCGATTGAAGCGATGCGGCGTTAGCGGACTGTGAGCGTGTGAAGCCACCGGGCAAGGTCGCCGCGTCGGCACTCGGCCCGACGCTCAGTGCATGACGGCTGTCGAATCCGGCGCCGCGCGATCGACGTACGGGTGAGAGCGGCTTCGCACCAGGCCGCCCGGACACGAGGAGGTCAGCTTGAGGACCCTGCACATCGGACTGCGGGTGACCGATTTCGATCGGTCGCTGGCGTTCTACACCGCCGTCGGCTACGAGATCGTCGGCAGCGTGCCCGAGACGCCGATCGGGCAGCTGACCATGCTCAAGCTCCCCGACGACGAGTTCGTCACCCTCGAGCTCGTTCACGACGGTAAGCCGGTCGACCGCGGCACCGATGTCAGTCACCTCGTCGTCCAGGTCGAGGCGATGGCCGACACGCTCGACGTGCTGGCCGCCCACGGGATCGAGCCGGCCGCACCGGGGCAAGAAAACGACGACGGCCTGAAGACGGCGTTCATCGCCGACCCGGATGGTCGCCGGATCGAGCTCGTCCAGTGGCCTGCGGGCCACGCCGACGGCATGACCGCCGCCGACTGGCCGGAGTAGGGGAATTGAGGCGGACAGGACACCGCGACAGCAGTACATGCCGGTGTCAGTCGACGGGTACATCGCCGGGCCGGGCCACTGGCCGGGCCAGGATCTCGACCGCACGGCCGGATGCCAGTGAGGCCGACTTCAGCTAGGAGTCATTCCCTGTCGATCGCCGACTGGCCCAGGTTCGCGCTCGCGGACCCGGGCGTCGACCGGGGTTCCGGGGTTGTCCGGTGCCGGCGCGGGTAGCTGAACGACTCCGGAACGTCGTTACCTTTCGGAGTGACAGGACCGTCGGCGTCCCCATCAGCGGGCGACGACGATAGGGGAACGCGGGTTGGTGGAGGAGAGGTCATGCTCCATTCCCAGTTTCTGTCGACTATTGCAAGTCTTACACCGTTCGAACTTGAAGAGCCTGGCCGCGATCGTTTCGACCGAGGCGACGAAGCTGACCGCGGCAAGCGAGGGACGCCGTTCCATCAACTGGAGCGCTTCGAGGTAGGCGTCCAGTGCTCGCCAGATAGCCGGAAAATTGCGGAAATTGGAGACGCTGGATCGCTTCTGCCGTCGGGAATGTGGCACGAGCGCATGCGATCGCCCGCAGCATCGCTGACGCGGAGGAGCAGGCAGCGGTGTGGACGGCCAACGCCATATCGGCTCCGGCTGACGGCAGGTTGTTCGCGGCGGGCCAGGCGTTGAAGCTGACTCGATGTCGGGACTTCCTCAGCGGGCCGATTGAGAAGACGGCGGAAATGGTAGTTGCCGTCATCGCCCAGATCGACCGCATTGAGAGAGAATCGCTCACGTTGAGTCCGGTTTCTGTTGTATGCAGCCTGTGTTCCAGGGAAAGCTGGTTGAGGAACATCGAGGTCAGTCGCTTGTCCCAGTCGAGGGGGAGTCACCCAGCGCCGGCCCGGCGCGAGCGTTGACCACTGTCGAAGCGCGGTTGTCGAACCTCGTTGCCAGCCGAAAGATCCCGACGGCGGACTGGCTCCAGAACTGACCGGTGAAGTCGACGTTGTCGTAGAGGCATACCCAGTCCGCGCCGCCGGGGACGCACGGCTCGGCGGCCAGTGCCGCCGAAGCGGTGGACCAAGTAGGCGTTCCACTCACCGGGAGCGCGCAAGGCAGCGCGAGAACCGAACGTCGACGTGCACGATACGTCTACCTCCGATGGTTTCGACGCGAATTGGAGTCTCCGAGCGCATCCGGTTATTGATATCGTCGGCTTCATAGCACGAAATATCAGGTTACCGGCAAGGTGGGCAACTTCCCTTGGGGAACCACGGGTTTTACCGGCACGTCCATGAGGACGCGGGCGGATCCGGTAGCCGAGTGGAGAAAAGCCCGCCGCGGGCGCAAACTGGCGGCATGTCCGACGATCTCAACCGAACTCTGGACGCGGTGGGCCCCCGCCTGCGCGCGATCCGCAGGCAGCGGCACATGACACTCGGCCAGATCGCGAAGCTGACCGGGATGTCGGTCAGCACGTTGTCGCGCATCGAGTCCGGTCAGCGCCGCCCGACATTGGAAGTGCTGCTGCCGCTCGCGCAGGCTTACCACCTTCCGCTCGACGACATGGTCGGGGCGCCCGCGACCGGGGACCCCCGGATCCATCCGCGGCCGGTCATGCGGGACGGTGTCGTGTGGGTGCCACTGTCCCGTGAACCGGGCGGCCTCAACGCCTTCAAACAGCTGTTGCCGGTGGCAGGGGAGCTGCCGGAACGCCTGGGACAGCAGGTGCACGAGGGCCACGAATGGTTGTACGTGCTGACGGGGACGGTCCGGCTCGCGCTGGGCGACCAGGATTTCGAGCTGAACGCGGGAGAGGCGGCCGAGTTCGACACCCGGATCGCGCACGCGATCGCGAACGCCGGTGAACGCCCGGCGGAGATCCTGATCATCTTCGGTCAGCAAGGGGAACGGCCCCACCTGCGCGCCCGTTCGCGCTAGCGTCGCGCGTTGTTCGATGGTCGGGGGCTTCCGGCGTCTCGGGTGGTGCCACTGCGGTTGCTCCCGGAACTCGCTCGATCGTTCAGCGGGAGTTGCCGATCCGACGAGCCCAGATCGTGAACAGGGTGAAGGCCAGTGCCGGGAACACCGTTCCCGCCAGGAGGGCCGTCGTGATGCCTCCCACGCCGCCGCCGGCCGCGCTGAAGACCGTGGTCAGGGCAGCCAAGCCGACCGCCCCGCCCAGCTGCTGCACGCCCTGGTTGAGGCTCGACGCCGCGGACAGCTGCTCGGCCGGTCCCTGGGCCAGCAGCACGCTGGTCAGCGGTGCGACGGTGAGCCCCGCGCCGACCCCCAGCACGACGAACGGGCCGAGCAGGCCGCCGGTGAACGTACTGCCCGCGTGGAGCTGGGACATCCACAGCAGGCCGAGGGTCAGCGCGGCCATCCCGGCGCCACCCGTCACCCGCTCGCCCCAGCGAGCCACCAGGCGGGGCACAACCACGTTGACGAGCACCAGAGCGACCGTGAACGGCAGGACCGCCAAACCGGTCAGCAGCGGGCTGTAACCGAGCACGTCCTGGGTGAACAAGGCGGCGAAGTACAGAAAACCGAACTGTCCCGCGGGAATCAGCAGCATCGCCAGGAACGGTGCCGCCGACTTCATCCGGCCGAAGAAGCCGAGCGGCAGCACCGGGCTGGGGTGCCGCCTTTCGGCGGCGATCAGGACGCTCAGCGCCACCAGCCCGACGGCGAAGGCAGCAAGGGCCTTCGCACTGCTCCATCCATCGGACGCGGCGGACGTCAGACCGTAGACCAGTGCCGCCATCGCCGCGGTCGACGAGACCGCGCCGGCGAGGTCGAGCCGCGCAGCGGTCCGCGGCAGCCGCGGAACCGTCAGCCGCGCGCCGGCCAGCACGACCAGGCCGAGCGGGACGTTGACGAACATGACCCAGCGCCAGCCGAGCGTGGTGGTGAGCACCCCGCCGAGCACCAGCCCGATCGCGACGCCACTGCCGAGCGCCGCGACGAAGAAGGACATCGCCCGCGACCGCTGCGCGCCGGGTTTGGTGATCCCCATGATCAGCACCAGTGTGCTCGGTGCGGCCAGCGCCGCGCCGACGCCCTGGACGGCTCGTGCGGTCACCAAGATTCCCGGGGATGACGCCAGGCCGCCGAGCGCGGACGCGGCGACGAAGATCGCCGTCCCGAGCAGCAGGGCGCGGCGCGGTCCGATGATCGCGCCGATGCGGCCGCTGAGCAGGACCAAGCCGCCGAAGACGAGCGCGTAGGCCGTGATGACCCAGCTCAGGCCGGCGGCGGAAAACCCCAGCGCTGATTGGATCTGCGGCAGCGCCACGTTCACGACGCTGGTGTCCACCGACAGCACCAGTTGCAGCAGGCTCAGCATCACCACACCGGCCCACGGCATCTTCGCCCGGCGGCTCGAGCCGATCTCAGCAGGTCCCAAATCGGAAAGAGTCATCTCGTCCTCACGTCCTTCGTCCTCGTCGTACTGGACCGACTTTGCGGGCGAAGGCGAGACGAGAGCAACGCATGTTGCCGTTTCCGCAACGAAGGTGTGGTCTCTGAGTCGGATGTTCGTACATTCCGCCGGCGGCCTCGATGCGAGGCGCGTCAGCTGTCCTCGTGACGGCACCGTTCACAGGTTCGGGGGTATTTGCCAACTTAGCAACTTAGGTTGCCGGTTTGCGGAGACTTTCCTGACGATGGCCTTACGAACCCCGAATCGGAAGGTGAAGCCGTGCCGAAGAATGACGTGAAAAACGTGGAGACCTACCTCGCCGACTGGCGTGCGTGGCGGGGCGGCTGGGAGCAGTGGCTGGCCCAGCCCTTCGGCTGGCTGTCCGCCGTGTCGATGAACTGGCTGGACGAGACCCCACGCGCCTACGACGGAATTCCCGGGCTGTGGTGGCACGAAGGTGACGACGTGCACATCGACCCGCAGGGCGTCGAAATGTCCTACGGCGACGAGAAGTTCACGACCGAGAAGAGTTTTTCGCTGGTCGGAGTCGAGGACGAGGTGCGCGTCGCCGCCGGTGATGTCGAGGTGGGCATCACCTATCGCGAGCAGTACATGATCGTGGGCTACGAGCTGGATCCGCCGAAGCGCCGCGACTTCAAGGGCGTGCCCACTTTCGAGCCCGACCCGGATTGGGTGCTCACCGGGCGGTTCGAGCCGCACGGTGAACCGCGGTCGGTCGTCTTGGACAGCGTGGGCTGGCGGCGCCACGAACACGACACCCCCGGTGTGGTCCGGTTCGAGTACGGCGGCGAAGAACGCGAACTGCTTGTGCTCCAGGGCGCCGCGGGCATGAACACGGTGTTCGCCGACGCCACCAGCGGTGTCACGACCTACCCGCAGTGCCGTGCCCTCAACATCGACGCTCCGGCCGCCGACGGCACCGTCACCCTCGACTTCAACCGCGCGTACAACCTGCCCTGCGCGTTCTCGGACTTCGTTCCCGTCTGCCCGGCGGCGCCGCCGCGCAACCGGCTGCCGTTCGCGGTCGAGGCGGGGGAGAAGATCCCCCGGGAAAAGGAGATGTGACCGCCGGCGATGTCTCTCGCGGCTCGGCCGATCCCGGGATCGGCCGAGCCGGTCTTGCGTGTCGTCGCATTCGTCGGGCGCCGACCGACCTCGACGTTTTGCTAGATTGGCAACTCCGGTTGCTGGTCGGTGGGTCTGCCGTGGATAGTCGGATGCATGACCGCCACAGCAACGAATCCTCTTTCGGAGTCCAGCTCGGATGAGACCCTCGACGTCGTGATCGTCGGGGGTGGTCTCGCCGGTCTCGGTGCCGCGCTGACCCTGGTCCGCGCGCGCCGCTCCGTGATCGTCGTCGATGCGGGTCAGCCCCGCAACGCGCCGGCGGCGCACGCGCACGGCTACCTGACCCGCGACGGCACGCCTCCGCTCCAGCTGCTCACCTGGGGCCGGGCGGAGGTGCGCGGCTACGGCGGCACGATCGTCGAAGACACCGTCGACGGCATCACGCGGCTCGCGGACGGCCGGCTGGTGGTGTCCACCCGCAGTGGCGCACAGCACACGGCACGCCGGGTCCTGGTGACCACCGGACTGGTGGATTGCTACCCGGACATCCCCGGCTTGCGTGAACGGTGGGGACGGGACGTCGTCCATTGCCCGTTTTGCTTCGGCTGGGAGCACCGGGACCAGCCGCTGGCGATCCTGGGAGAAGGCCCGGGTACCGCCATGCAGGCTCTCATGTGGCGGCAGTGGAGCGACGACGTCATCCTGTTCCAGCACACCGCTCCCGAACCGGCCGAGGACCAACTTGCGCAGCTCACGGCCCGCGGCATCACGGTCGTGCGGGGTGAAGTCGAGGCTGTGGAGATCGAAGACGACCGGATCACCGGCGTCCGGATGAAGTCGGGGGAGATGCACGTTCGTTCGGTGGTCGTCGTGGGCCCGCGGTTCGAGTCGCGGCACGAGTTGCTCGGTCCGCTCGGCGTCAAGACGATCGAGCACCCGCTCGGGATCGGTGAGCAGGTCGAGGCCGATCCCAGCGGGTTCACCGGTGTCGCCGGGGTGTGGGTGGCCGGCAACGTGCTGGACGTGACGGCCGGTGTCATGCAGGCGGCCGCCTCCGGGGTCACCGCGGCTGCGACGCTCAACGCCAATTTGACCATCGAGGACGCCGAGAAGGCCGTGGAAGCGGCCGGCCAGAACTGAGGGCCGCCTCCGGACGTCGGTGGTTCCCGTCGGGAACCAATTGTCCTGCGGGTAACCACCTCTCTGTCGACACCTTGTCCGTTCACCTTCCTGTCCCGCTTCGAGGACGGACGGGAAACGAATCCGGAGGAATTGGTCGGAGCGGCGCACGCCGGCTGTTTCTCGATGGCTTTGACCGACATCTTGGAGGGTGCGGGACATATACCGTCCTCGGTGGAGACGAGCGCCGCAGTGCGGCTCTTCGCCGTCGAAGGTGGGTTCGAGATCACCCGGATCGACTTGACGACACGAGCCGACGTCCCTGGTATCGACGGAGACGATTTCGCGAAGCTCGCTGATGCGGCGGAGACGTGGTTGCGGGGGGCGTGGCCGCGGTCCGCGGTGGCGTCCCTCGCGACGGTGGTGCTGGAGCGGCTGGTGCTTCTCTGGTACTTCACCCGGCCGTTGGTGCTCGGGGCGGCGGCCGCGTGGCCGGCTTCGCACGTCTCGGTTGCCGCGGCGGTTTCGACGTGGCTCACGGTGAGCACCCACCCGGACGGGAAGACCCTGCTGCCGCCATGGGGCTTCGGGGGCGCTGGTGTCGGTGTACTGACTGCGCGGGGCGAGTTCGTGACCGGTCTTGTTTGCGGTTTCGGCAAGGTCCTTTGCCGGTGGAACTGTGTAGCGCGGAGTATGGGGCAAGTGATCGGCGCGAAGCGGTCGCGTCTGGGTCGTTGACGATGGAGGCTGTCATGCCGGAGGAAGAACAAGTCAGGAACCTGATCATCGTGGGGTCGGGTCCTGCCGGATACACCGCTGCCGTCTACGCGGCACGGGCCCAGCTGGAACCGCTGGTGTTCGAGGGCACGCAGTTCGGCGGCGCGCTGATGACGACGACCGAGGTGGAGAACTTCCCCG
>JAEBEK010000042.1:0-50700 GCA_049998055.1 Amycolatopsis sp. cmx-4-37
AGACGGCGCAGCAGATCGCCGGTTTGATGACCAAGCTGGTCAAGGCGCTCAAAGCGCTGGCTCCGTTGTTGAAGAGGGCGGGGACGCTGTTCGACGACGCGGCGAAAGGACTGAAGGGCGTCAGGGGTGGAAAGGCTGCGGCGCCGGCGAAGCCGCCGAAGATCGACGGTGGCCCGAAAGGTCCCGAACCCAAGGACGGCAAGGGCGGAGATTCGACCACCGCTGCCGGGGATCACTCGTCAGGCCATGGGAGTGGTTCGACCTCAGGTGAGCCTGCAACCACCAGAGGTGGCGACGCGAAGGGTGACTCCACCCCGACGACCTCGGGCGATCACTCACCGGCCAACGGGAATTCCCCGGCAAAAGACCCCGCCGGAGGGACGAACGGCTCGCCCGGGGGCAACGGGACCAAACCGTCGTCGAACAAACCGGATAACCCGCGAGACACCGCGCCCAACCCCGACAACCGGGTCTGCAAGGATGACCCCGTCGACATCGCGAGCGGCGAGGTGATCCTCGAGCAGCGCGACCTCGAACTCGGCTCGCTGGTGCTGGCGCGCACGCACGTGTCGACCTACCGGGCTGGCCACTGGTTCGGCGTCTCCTGGTCGTCCACCGTGGACCAGCGGCTCGAGGTGGACGACGAGCACGTCTGCTACTTCTCGCCCGCCGGCGCGATCCTGGTCTACCCGCGCGGCGACGGTGCTCAGCTGCCGCTGGAGGGAGCGCGCTGGCCCCTCACCCGCGACGGCGACACGTTCACCCTCACCACCGACGACGCCGTGCTGGAGTTCTCCGGGTCCGGGCGCGTGGTGCCGCTGCGCGCCTTCGAGGGCGAGCAGCGGGTCGAGGTCTTCTACGACGACTTCGGCACTCCCACCCTGCTGCGCCGCGAGGACGGCGTCCGCGTCGCACTGCGGACCCGGCGCGGCCGGGTGACCGAGCTCGTCGTCCTGGGTGACGGACTGCCGGACGTCACGGCGCTGCGCTTCGACTACACCCCGCAGGGCCACCTGTCCGGGGTGGCCAACTCCTCCGGGCAGGCGCAGCGGTTCGACTACGACGAGGCCGGGCGTCTCACCGCGTGGCAAGACCGCAACGACGTCCACTACGCCTACACCTACGACGAGTTGGGCCGGTGCGTCTGCACCACCGGCGACGGCGGCTTCCTCGACGGCACGTTCGCCTATGGCGACCACGTCACGCGCCACACCGACTCGCTCGGGCACGTCACCGAGTTCCACCTCAACGACGCGCGCCAGGTCGTGCGCGAGGTCGACCCGGCCGGCGGCGTGACGCTGTCCGAATGGGACCGCTACGACCACCTGCTCGCCCGCACCGACCAGCTGGGTCGCACCACCCGCTACCGCTACGACGAGGACGGCACTCTCACCGAAGTGCACCGCCACGACGGCTCCGTGGTGCTCGTCGAGGGTGCCGCGGGCGAGGCCGCCGCGATCACCGTCCGCAACGGGGACGCCAGATGGCATCGCAGGTACGAAGACGACGCGCCGGATCCGCGCACCACGCCGGTGGGTGTGGCCACGTCGCTGTCGTTCGGCGGTGGCGAGCCGCCTGCACCCGAAGGCGTGGAGCCCGATCAGTTCGGCCGGCCGCGGGCGCTGCCGACCGCGGACGGGACGGTCGCGCTCAGCTGGACCGTCGAGGGCCGTCCAGCCGCACGGGTTGGACCGCGGCAGGAACACGCTTTCTGGCGTTACGACGGGGAAGGCAACGAAACCGAGCATGTCGACGAGCTGGGTCGCGTCACTCGCCGCGAGTACGGCCCGTTCGACGTGCTCACCGCGGTCACTGACCCGTCGGGCGGGCGCACGGTGTACGGCTACGACACCGAGCTGCGCCTGACCTCGGTGACCAACCCCCACGGCCGCACTTGGAGCTACCGCTACGACGAGCTGGGGCGCCTGCAGTCGCAGACCGACTTCGCCGGACGCACCCGCTCCTACGCCTACGACGCGGCCGGGCAGCTGGTCCGCTCCACCGACCCGGCGGGAAGCGTGACCACCTACCACCACGACGTCATCGGCAACCTCGTCGAGGTGCGCGGGCCGGAGCGCGCCACCACCTACCGGTACGACCCGGTCGGCAACCTGGTGCACGCCGAGAACGGCGAATCCACGGTGGAGTTCGAGCGGGACACCCTCGGCCGCGTTGTCCGCGAGACCGTCGACGGGCGCAGCGTGACGTTCGAGTACGACGAAGCAGGCTACATCCACCGCCGCACGCCGGGGGGCGCCGAGAGCGCCTGGTTCTTCGACGACTTCGGCCAGCCGATCGGACTGCTCGCCGGCTCGCAGCAGATCGTGTACCGCTACGACGCCGCGTCCCGCGTGATCGGCCGTCACGACGGGGTCGCCCAGCTCGATCAGACATTCGGCACGAGCGGCGAGCTTGCTGCGCAGACCGTCACCGCCGCAGGGGTCCCGGTGCAACGACGGTCTTTCAGTTACCAGGTCAATGGCACGCTCGGGGGACTGCGCGACGACGTCACGGGAACCGCAGCACTGAGTCGTGACATCGCCGGGCGTGTCGTCGGTGTCACCACCGCGCAAGGTCGCGAAGTGTACCGCTACGACGCTGTCGGCACTTTGTTGCCGCCTGCCGGCTTCGCGGCCACCGAGGACGAGCACGGCCGTCGCGTCACCCAGCGCGCGAGCAACGGCACGCTGACGTACACGTGGTCCGGCGACCGCCTCACGGCGGCGACGACGCCGAACGGAACGGTGTGGCGCTACCAGTACGACCCGCTCGGCCGCCGCATCGGCAAGACCCGCCACGGCACCGACGGGAGCACCGCCACCACCATCTACACCTGGGACGGCACCACACTCATCGAGGAGGCCGCGCCCGGCCGGCTCGTCACGTGGGACCACCTGCCCGGCACCGTCACCCCGGTCGTCCAGCGGGAGCGGGACGCCCAGGGCACGCGGACGTGCACGTTCGTCACCGACTCCGTCGGCACGCCGACCGACCTGCTCGACGAGCGGGGCGCGCTGATGTGGACCAGCCGCCGCACCGCGCACGGCCGGGAGCTGACGGCCGCGCCGACGCCGCTGCGCTTCCCCGGCCAGTACGCCGACGCCGAAACGGGCCTGCACTACAACGTCTTCCGTTACTACGACCCGGCGACGGCGCGTTACCTGAGCCAGGACCCGCTGGGTCTCGAGGCGGGCCCGGATCCGTATGCCTACGTGCCCGATCCGTACGCGGAGTTCGACGCGCTGGGCCTGATGAACTGCGCCACCACCTCGCAGTCCTCGGGCGGCGGTGACGCCCCACAGACCCCGAAGGGCGGGCACGACGCCGGAAACACAGGTGGCAGCTCGGGGAAACCCGCGCCGCCGCCGGTGCCGCCGAGGGACAAGAAACCGCCGTTCACCCCGTCAGGCAGCAAGCCGGTTCCGCCGCCGAAACCGAAGTTCGACCCCGAGCCCGGTCCATCGCAACCGAAGCCGGGGCTGGGCACGGCGGGTGACCCGGCGCCGAAGCCGCCGGCGGGCAGGGCGGACTTCCACCAACCGGGCCCGGGCCGTCCGCCCAGACTCGAGGGGGAGTACGTCTTCAGGCCGGAGCCGCAGAAAATCGGAGGTAGCCAGCACAGCGACGTGACTCCGGTGCAGCCGAAGATCTTCCAAGGCATCATCGACGACAAGATCGCGAAGTGGAAGCAGGAGGGAAAGATGAACACGCCCGTGGACATCAAGGTCTACTACCCGCCGAACCTCCCCCACCAGCTGAAGCTTTTCGGCGACGGTCACCACACCTACGCCGCGGCGATTGAAAGCGGACGCCCGATCAACCTCCAGCTGTGGAAAGCACCTGGCGGCGGCCTGGCCAACCCGCAGACCAACTGGCTGGACACCACTCTGGAGGCGGGCAGGCCCAGACCGGGACAGTGGCAGACGTAGCCGCCCGGTAGGCCTGTCGGGTCGGCGTGTGTGCGTGAACACGCGCATTTGGGGTTGCGCCCTGGGTCGCAAACCGTGGCGTTGCCCCAGAGTGGAAGGCTGTCGATCATGCCGAAGGCTATCCCGCCGAGTTCCAGGCTCGGGCGGTCGCGCTGGTCCGACGCGTGTACCGGTGCTGGGCAGGCGGACGGCGGACAGCCAGTCAGGGGCGGCGTTCGGGACGTTCTTCTCGAAGAACTGCTGCCTGACGGCGCCGATCCGGTCGGGAAGCGGATAGCCGCGACAGGCTGGCCGGCCAGGTGCGGCGGGAGAACTGCGGCGATGTGCGAGTACAGGTCCGCAGGTGTGCCGCGCGACCGGCCACTTCCCCGATTTGCATCCTCAGCCGGCTTGATCGAACGCGAACGCACGACCAGTGACAGAATGAGGATGTTCATCCGGCACGCTGTCAAGCCGGCCCGCACCTGACCCAGATCTGCGGGAAC
The DNA here is from genome assembly GCA_049998055.1 of Amycolatopsis sp. cmx-4-37. Lineage (GTDB taxonomy): Bacteria > Actinomycetota > Actinomycetes > Mycobacteriales > Pseudonocardiaceae > Amycolatopsis. The sequence goes on from JAEBEK010000042.1 coordinate 4,415, forward strand.
CGGTGACACCAGCCGGTTGCGGTCGGCGTCGAAGCAGGTCGGCCGGCTCGGTCGGTCCGGCCAAGAACCCGAGGGTGGCGAGGTCACCCGAGGATCAGCTCAGCGCAGTGAGGCGCGCCAGCCGTGTTCGAGGATGGCGAACGCGGCTTCGACGGTGCGGCCCTCCCGGCGGGGCCGCTGCCTCCCTCGGCCGTGGACGGGTTCGCTGTGACGTGGAAATCCTCCGGTGACCGGGAATCGTGTTGACGAGGTCGCTCAGGTGACGGTTTCGGCCCGCGCCCGGCCTTCCACTACGACCGGCGGAGCATTGGGCGACCACGGCGGCAGCCTGCTTGCCGGGTGGCGGGCGATGCCGGGTCGCAGGGGTGGGGTGGCTCTCCAGGCGTAACCACCGCGAGCGGCGGCGATTGCGAGCGGCAGCGCGAACCTTCTCTGCAAGGCGTCTTCCGGCTCGTGCTCGGGCCGGGCGTGCCCACGCGGGACGCGACCACGGCGCGACCGCGTCGGTGCGCACCGTCGGCCGCCATCTGGGCTGCCTCGGCCGGAACCGCCGCCTGTTCCTCGGCCCGACCCGGCGAAGAGCGGAGCTCGTCAGATGCAGTTGCCGCGCCATCCGTGGGAGGTCGAGGCCTTGGCTCGGAGGCCAGTGGCGGCGCATTTCCCTCCTGTCGGTTGGTGGTCTTGGGAGGTGCCGCCGCCCTGGCCGGACCCCGGAGAGGGCGCCAACCTGCGCGAGATCGTCGTGCGGAGGGCCGGACCTCGGGCGGGAGTACCGAGGGATGGGAACACGGCTGACCACAGATCCGCACCGCGATCACTCCGACGAGCCGCAGACGCACTCGACCTAGGCGAAGAAGTCGCGGTCGGCGCCCGCTGAAGTTGTCGCGTCCACTTCTCGGATCATCGGGTCCACGGCGGTAGGGGGAGAGGCGGCCGCAGTGAGGCGGGCGGTGGCCCGACCTTGCCTGAGACGATCCGGAGGATCGCGGTGCCGCCTCGCAGGTCGGCGATCTGCAGGGCGAGCACGCCGTCCACTGGTTTCGGCTTCTGCGGTGCACCGCTGCTGCAGCTGGAGCCGCTCCCGTTCTCGTACAAGGTGAGCACGCATCCGGGCGTGAGGGTGCCGGTGCCGCCGCTGTCGGTGGCGAAGCCGATCCCGTCGGCGGTCACGGAGGCGACGGAGAACCGGTGCAGCCCGCCCTGACCGGTCAGCGGGATGTCCACCGGGCCGCTTACCCGCACCTCGCAGGTGCCGTCGGCGCATGCGGCGTAGTCACTGCCGTCGGCGGCAGTCTGTGGCGCGGACGACGCCGGGGTGGAGGCCGACGCCGGCACATCGGCCGGCGGTGTCTCGCCGACGCACCCGGCGGCGAGAACCACCATGGGCACGAGCCAGATTCCTCGTATCACTGCTGCCAGCGTTGCGCCGGCGGGGGCCGCGGCGCGGCTCACGTGATCGCCCCGGGCTGAAGCACCAACGCCGGCTTGCCGCCTGCTTGCGTCAAGCCGACCTCGATCGACGGGGAGCCGCGGAACCCGAAGCTCGCCCCACCGAGACCCGGGCCGATGCTCGACTGGGCGCCACCGCCCTGCGGGTAGGCGACGCTGAACGTGAGGCTGTCTGCGCTGATCGCCGTCACCCGCAGCGAGGAGTAATGAAACTTGGCGGCATCCAGGGGAATCGTGGTGGGCTTGGCCAGCGGCAGCGTGCAATCGCCGTCGAAGCAGTCCCGCACCTTGGTGCTGGGCGGCGCGGGCGGATTCGGATTCCGGGAAGGGGAAGTCGTCGTGGGCGTGGCCGTGGTCGAGGGTACGGCCGAAGATGTCGTCGCGGGTCGGGTCGTCGATACCGAAGGAGCGGACGGTGGTTGTGCCACCGGTGCGCTGCCGCAACCGGCCAGGCCGACGTAAACCACTGCCAGAACGGGAATGTTTCGACGCATGGAATGTTGATAACAGCCATTTCCCGGCAGTGACGGCACTTGTCCGGTTCCTGCCGGGTCCGCGGGTCGTCGAGCCAAGACTTCGAGGGTCAAGTCCGCCGGCCGGCGATGATGTCGCCGATCGTGGTCAAGGACGGGTTGCCCCGGTCCCAATATTCACTGTGTGCCGCGCCGCTGACGCCGCCGAACCAGCCCGGGGTGCCCGGCCCCGACGCGAAGACGTCGCCGCCGAAAGCCGGGTCCGCCGGGTCTGGGCCCAGCGCGATGTCTTGGCCTGAGTCGAGCGGGCCACCCGCCGCGTAGGGTTCCGTGTTCACCTTGATATTCGTGATGTGGATCATGTCATTGGCCGCGGTCGTCGAGTGGACGTGCTCGGCGACGTGCGCTTGGTCGACGCCGTCGAGGTGCAACTGGTCCGCGTGGTCGACGCCGACGCCGGGGCTCGCCACGAACACCACGTCATCGGCGTTCAGGCCGCCATCGCGGGCCGCGTGGCCGATCGTGGTGGTGCCGTAGCTGTGGCCCAGCACCGTGTTGTGCGAAGCGGGGCCGGCGTGGGTGGCGCGCAGGCCGTCCTGGAACGTCTGCAGGTCGGCCTTCCCACCGTCGGCGTAGGACTCGCTCGCGGCGTTGTAGAGCTCGTCCGGCGCGTCGTAGCCGACCCAAGTGATGACCGAAGTAGACGGTGAGCCCGAGGCCTGCGCGGCGTCGTACATCACGTCGGCGCGGTGGACGTCCCCGGCGATGCTGTTCAGATCGGCCATCGTCCCCGGGACGTAGGTGGTGACGTTCGCCGCCGTGTCGGGGTTCCCGGTCGCGACGACGCCCTTGCCGTCCGCGGTCGTGTCGAGCTCCAGCAGAAACGCCGGTGGCCCGCCCCCGTTCAGCCGGTCGCGCAGGGCGGTCAGGCCGCGCACCCGCTCCTGCAGAGCGCTGTCGCCGCCGTCCGGAACGCCGCCTCCGCCACCGGTGTAGGGGTTGTAGCCCTGGTTCTGGTCGGCTTTGAGCGCGGCGTTCGCGGTGTCGATCTCCCGGTCGAGCGCGGCCCGGTTGAGCGAGTCGCGGACGGTCGCGGGGATGCCGTCGCGGTTGCGGATCGAGTCCGGGGCGTCCTGCATGACCTTCGCCCGGTCGGCGTCGGACAGGCCGTCCCACCATGCCTTGACCGCCGCCGGGTCGCCGGGCGGTGGCGCCGCCGGCGGCGGGCCGTGGTCGGGCGCCGTCAGCGGAGCCCCGGCGCCCTGCGAAATCCGGTCCGCGCTTTCAGTCAGCACTCGTTGTGCCAGCGTGGCGACCTGGCTCGCGAACTGCGCCCGGTAGGAGTCGCCGGCCCCGGCGGGCAGCTTGGCGAGGTTCTGGTAGGTGGGCGCGTTCGTCGCGATCAGGTCCACAAGGGATTGTTTCGCGGCGGCGACCTCGTCGGCGAACTCCGTCACCCGGGCCGCGACCTGCCGCATCGCCTGGCCGTTGTCCCCGGCCTGGGTCAGCACCCGGTGAGCGCGGGTGAACATCGCGACGCCGGCGGTGTCGGTCCACGAGGTCGTCAGGTCGGCGGTGTTCGTCCCCGCGGCCCGGTCGAACGCCCCGGCCGCCGACTCCCAGGAGCCGGCGAGCGTGCGCACGGAGTCTTCGTTCGTGTCGGGCCACGGGACCTTGGCCTTCACCGCGCTCCACAGGGCGTCGGCGGGTTCGGCGATGGGCATGACTCCAGGATTCCGCTCGTGCGAACGGGAGCGCGCGCGGTGGCCGAAAGCGGCCAACGCCGGTTCAGCGCTGCACGCACCCCGGAAACTGGGTGGGTGACCACAGCAGCGGGCGATCAGATGGGCATGGACACCGACACCGTCCACCGCGGCGCGCAGGCTCTCGCCGACAGCGGCACGGCCCTGCGGACCGCTTGGCGTGACGGCGATGCGGCCATCACGGCGGGAGAGCCGGCGATCGGCGCCGGGGTGCTGGGCGCGGCCTTCCGCGACGGCTACACGAGCACGAGCGACGCGGTGCGCCAGGCCGCCGGGCTCATCGCGCCGGACTTCGCCGCGACCGCCGAAGCCGGCCGGGCGTCCGCTGCGGACTACGCGGCGGCCGACCAGCGGGCCCGGGGCACGATGGCGGCCGGCCGGTGACCGGGAAGGTGTCTCCCGACGGCACCGTCCGCGCCACGCTCGGCGAACGGGGCGAACTGGTGCGGCTGTGGCTCGACCCCCGCGTCCTGCGGGAGCCGGACCGGCTTGCCGCGAAGGTGCTCGACACGCTGGCCCGGGAAGCCGAACTCGATTTCGACGCCCTGCTCCAGGAGCTGGCCGGCTTTCCCGCGCTACGCGACAGGGTGGCGCGGTTCTGCGACGAACTGCCGGGTGTCCGCGAGACGGCGATCTCGGCCGACGGCCTGATCAGCGCCACCGTGACCGGCGATGGCCGGCTCGCCGGCCTCGAGGTGAGCCCACGCGCCTGCCACGACTCGAAAGCGCTGGCGGCGGCAATCGCCGATACCGTGCGGCAGGCGGCTAAGGCGGTCGAACGCCGCAACTTCGCCACCGCGCACGAGCTCACGGTGCCAGCCGGTAGCCCACGCGGTGCTCGGTGTGGATGAGCGACGGCGGCCGGAGCTTGCGCCGCAGCTGCGCGATGACGACGTCGAGGACATTGGTCGCCGGGGCGGCCATCTCGTCCCAGCCATGTGCGAGCAGCGCGGCCCGCGGAACCGCCTCGCCCGCGCGCCGCGCCAGCAGCTCCAGAACCGCGAACTCCGTGCGCGTCAACGTGAGCAGCACGCCGCCGCGGCGCACTTGACGGCTGCCGACGTCCATTTCGAGGTCGCCGCAGCGCAGCACCACCGGATCGACGGCACGCGGCGCCCGGCGGCACAGGCTGCGGACGCGGGCCACGAGCTCGTCCACCGCGAACGGCTTCACGAGGTAGTCGTCCCCGTGGGCGAGTCCGGCGATGCGGTCGGCGACGGCGTCGCGCGCGGTGAGAAACAGGACCGGCGTCAGCAGCCCGGCCGCGCGCTTCGCCGCGAGGAATCCGACGGCGTCGCCGGCGGGCAACATCCGGTCCAAGACCGCGCAGTCATAGCTGTTCACCCAGAGCGCCTCGTCGGCGGCGGGCAGGTCGCCGACCGCGTCGACGGCGAATCCGGCCCCGCGCAGCGCAGCGCCGACCGCGAGCCGGAGGTCGGGGTCGTCTTCGACGATCAGCACACGCACACCTCCGGACAGTAGTGCCCGGCGCCCGGTCAGCTCGCTTCGGCCAGGAGCCAGCCACGGTCAGCGGCCTTGACCCCGGCCTGGAACCGGCTGCGCGCGCCGAGGCGCCGCATGATGTCGGCGACCATGCGGCGCACGGTGCGGACCGACACACCGAGCGCGGCCGCGGCGGACTCGTCGGTGTGGCCGGTGGTGAGCAGCTCCAGCAGCCGGGCCTGGCGCTGGTCGAGCTCTTCGTCGTGGCCGGCCTCGATCAGCGGGGTGGCCGCCGGCCAGAGCCGGTCGAACAGCTCGACCGTCGTTGTCACCACCCCCGGCAGCCGGAACGCGAGCACGCCGGAGGAGCTGGTCGCGCGGTCGGCGGGCAGGACGACGAGCGAGCGGTCGAGCACGAGCGCGTCGGTCGGGACCGTGGGCAGGGTGCGCACGGACGCCCCGGCCAGCGCGAGGGTGCCGAGCCGCCGGCTCAGCGCCGGAGCCGTCCGGGCCGTGTCGGGCACCAGGATCCGGTAGCTGACGCCGCGGCCCAGGTGGACGTGGTCGTTCGGCCGGACGGCGCCGAGCGGCGCGCGGGCCGCCGGGCCCGAGGTGCTCATGACGAGGACTTCGCGGCGGGCGTCCGCCAGCAGATCGTCGCGGGGCGTGGTCATTCCGAGGTCCCTCCGATCGGGAGTGTGGCGGTGACGCCGGTGAGGTGGTGGCCGTCGAGGCGGTCGGGCCGCAGGCCGTGGCCCGCGCACCAGCGGAAGAGCCCGGGTAGCGCGGCGTCGAGCGCGGTGGGGGAGCGGGCGGCCAGGCGCAGGGCGGCGCCGGCCGTGATGCCGCGCGGGGTGCGCCGGGCCTGCGCCGCCAAGGTGACGGCGACGCCGGCCGGTCGGCTGAGCAGACCGGCAACCAGGCGTTCGGTGACCGGAGGGGGCAAGGCGTTCCAGCCGTCGAGCCGGAAGCACACCTGTGAGACAGGTCCGGTGCGCCAGCGGCCCCATTCTTCGCGCAGCTCTGTCCGGCCGCCGGTGACGTGCGCGAGCGCGGCGATGGTGGCAAGCCCGGCTTCACGGCCGAGCGGTTCGGCGGGCACGCCGTGCTGGGCGAGGCCCCGCAGCACGCGGCGCAGGGTGTTGCGCAGAACGAGGGTGAGCAGCTCGTCGTCGGCGTGCTCGGCGGTGCGGACGGCGTGCACGCCGAACCACCGCCGCGGCGGCGAGCCGGGCTCCCCGCCCGCGTGGAAGATCGCCTGCACACCGGGGTAGGGCCCGTCGGGTCCGGCCTCGGGCAGCAGGGCGGCGGGCGAAACCCACCGCGGCCCGGTGGTGGTGGGTTCGGTGACGGCCGCGACGCCGCCCGCGTGCCGGATCACCAGGACGGGGATACCGGCGAGTTCGGTGGCCCCGAGGCTGACGGCGGGTAGCAGGTGGCCCAGCAGCGCGGCGGCCCTTTCGTGCGGCGGCAGGGTGAGGTCGCGGGGGCGGCCCAGGTAGTCGAGACCGCGTGCGGCGAGTTCGGCGAGGCTGCGGTTCCTGACGCGAACGGTGCTCCCGCCGAGCCCGGCGGCGGCCAGTGTGGCGGCCAAGGTCACGGGCCAGGGCTGGGTCAGGGATGCGGCGACCAGTGCGGCGGCGCATTCCCAGCGGACGAAGGCACCGGAACGGGGAAGCGGGTGCGGAGGTTCGGCGGGCGGTTGGGCGACGGTGACCGGTGGTGCGGGCCGGGTCGCGGGCAGGGAGAGCGGCGCGGAGTACGGAAGGGGACCGCGGACGGCGGCTGCGACCACGGGCGGCGGGGTGGCCGAGGTGTGGGTGGCGACGGGTGAAGGCCGGCGGTCGGCGGCCGAGGCCACCGCACCCCCAACCGCCGGGTTGATCGCCGCCAGGACCGTCGGCCGCTCCCAGGACTCAGCGCCGGCCATCGCGCACCACACCCTCGACCGCCCGCCGGAACGCCGCCGTCAGCTCGGGCCCCGGCTCGACCCCCAGGTCGCTCCGGAGCACCGCGCGGGCCCGGCGATACAGCGCGATCGCCTCACCCTGCCGGCTGCGGTCGCACAGCAGACCCATCCAGCGGACCCACGGCTGTTCCCACCACGGGTCCTCGTCCACCAGCCCCCTCAGCAGCGTCTCGGCTTCGCGAAACCGCCCGAGTGAGCCGGACAGCTCCGCCAGTTCCAGCCGCAGGGTGCGGTGTACGCCCTCCAGCCACGTCACCGTGCCCAGGCCGGAGTCCGCGCGGAGCCCGTCGAACGGCCTGCCGCGCCACAGCTCCAACGCCGAGCCGAACAGGGCCGCGGCCCGCGCACGAGAGCCCTCATCCCGTGCGCGGCGGCCCTGCCCGGCCAGCACCTCGACGTGGTCGACGTCGAGGTCGCCCGGCTCCACCCGCAGCCGGTAGGCGTGTTCGCCGCGCTCGATGCGCGGGCCGCCGAGGGCGTCCGGGAGTGTCCGGCGCCAGTGCCAGATGTAGGTCTTCAGGTTTGCCTCGGCGGACGCCGGCGCGTCCTGTTCCTGCCAAGTCGCTGCGATCAGCTGCTCGACGTCCACCCATTCGTTAGCGTGGAGCAGCAGTGCGGTCAGCACCGCCAGTGGCTTCCGGGCGCCGCGAACCCCGCGCACCCGGACCGGTCCGAGCACCGAGAACAGCGCGGGAAGGGACACTGTGGACAATGGCCCGATGGACACCTCGGGCAGCGTGGTCGCCGGCATCGCTGGCACCCCCCTCGTGGTCTGCAGTGCTCAGCCTGCGCGACCGGACATGAGGATTCGATGACAACGACCCGGGTGTTGGTCGTCGAAGACGACGAGAACCTGCGCTTTGCGGTGGACACCGAGCTCACCGCCGGGGGCCTCGCCGTCGTGACCGCCGCCGACCTGGCCGGCGCGGACGCCGCCCTGCGCGGGGGCGACGTCGCCTGTGTCGTCTTCGACCGGATGCTGCCCGACGGCGACTCGCTGCACTTCGTCGAACGCCGGCGCCGACGCGGCTGGGCCGTGCCGGTCCTGTTCCTCACCGCCCGCGACAGCACGCAGGACCGCGTCGACGGCTTCGCCCACGGTGGCGACGACTACCTCGTCAAGCCGTTCTCCCCGGCCGAACTGGCAGCTCGGGTGCACGTCCTGTGCCGGCGCGGCGGCACGCCCCGGCCGTCCGTGCTGACCCTCGCCGACCTGGAGCTGGACAGTGCCCGCCGCGAGGTCCGGCGGAGCGGGGTGCTGCTGACGTTGTCGGACAAGGAATTTGCCGTGCTCGAGGTGCTGCTGATCCGCGCCGGGCAGGTGGTGAGCCGCGAAGACCTGCTCGAACACTGCTGGGACGGCTCGGCCGACCCGGTCGCCAACGTCGTCGACGCCGTCGTCAAGCGGCTGCGCGCCAAGCTGCGCGCACCCGGTCTGGTCCACTCGGTGCGCGGCGCCGGCTACCGGCTGGCGGCGGAGTGACGCGCTCCTCGGCCGACCGCCTGCGCCGTCTGCGCGTGCTGCTCACCATCCTGTTCACGGCGATGAACACGATCGGCCTGGTCGTGGTCGCCTGGCTCGTCCTCGCGGCCGACTCCCGCCAGCGCGACGAGCACCTCGACGACGAGCTCTACCGCGTCACATCCGTGGTCAAGCGGCTGCTGCGCGCCGACGGCCCGGACGGCATCAGCACCGCCGGCGTCGACCGCGACGAGGTCAACGACGCCTGCCCGCAGTTCGCAGTGCTGCCCGGCGGGTCCGGGACGTTCCCGGCGAAGCTGAGCGGCCGCCCATGTGTGGCGGTCGACGTCAACGTGCTCAACGGCTACGCGCAGCAGGCCGTCGAGCAGGGCAAGTTCCTCTACGGTGAGATCGACGCGCCGGACGGCAGCCCGCTGCGGATGCGCGTCGACCCCGTCCGCGCCCAGTCCGGCCGCTACGCCGGGGCCGTCGTCGCGGTGGTGGATGCCCGCGCCGAGGCCGACGCTCACGAGCGCCAGGTGCTCTGGGTGGTCGGCGGCGCCGTGGTGCTCGCCGGGGTGCTCGGCCTGGCCGGCTGGCTGCTGTCCGGCCGCGCGATCCGGCCCGCGGCGAGCGCCCTCGAGCAGCAGGAGCAGCTGCTCGCCGAGACCGCGCACGACCTGCGCACCCCGGTGGCCGCGTTGCGCGCCCTCGCCGAGACGGCGCAGCGGCACCCGGCCGAATCCGCCGAGCTGCTGCCGCGCACAGTGGCGCTGTCCGCCCAGATGGGCGAGATCATCGACGGTCTGCTCGTGCGCGCCCGGCTCGCGGCCGGGGTCGACCGGCTCACCGTCCAGCCGGTCTGGCTCGACCAGCTGGTTTCCGGGCTGGTCGAGGACACCCCGGCCGAGGGCGCCCGCGTCACGCTCACCGCCGCGCCGTGCACCGTGCTCGTCGACCCGGTGCTGGTCCGCCGGGCGATCGGCAATCTCCTGGACAACGCCCTGCGCTACGGACGGCGGCCCGGGGAGCAGGCGGTCGTGCACATCACCGTCGCCGGTGGCCGGGTCACCGTCGCCGACCAGGGCCCCGGCGTCGAGAGCACGACGGCGGAGGAGCTGTTCGACCGGTTTCGGACCGGCAGCGGCTCTTCCGGCCTGGGCCTGTCGATCGTGCGCTGGGTCGCCCAGGCCCACGGCGGCCGCCTCAACCTCTACAACGCCGACGAAGGCGGCGCGATCTTCGAGCTGGAACTGCCACCGGCCCCCGAGCGCCACTGAGCGTCACGGGGTCTTTCGCCTGCTCTCGCGCGTGATCACACTGCTGGGGTGCGGAAATGGACCGGGAATGTATCGGGTGTCGTACACTCCGTCACGTGAAGCTGGGGATCAAAGAGCGGTTGCCGGGGGGCAAGAAGCTGCGTTCCCGGATCCCGCTGGTGCTCGTCGTGGCGTTGTGCGCCGGAGGCGCCGTCGTCGCGCTTTCGAGCAGGACACCGTCGGCCGGGTCGGACTTCGTGCCCGCCGGACACTGGTTCTACGACTCGGAGACGCAGTCCGCGCTGCACATCGACGGCTCGACCGCGCAGATCGACTCCGCCGGCCAGGTGCCCGGCCGCCCCGGCAGCCAGGTGCTGCAGGGCGATACCAGCGGCTACGTCGTCGGACAGGACGGCGGCATCACGATGTTCGACCAGTCCACTCTCGCCGTGCAGCCGCCGCGGCCGGCCCCCGACGACGAGCGCGGGCTCGCGATCGAAGCCGCCGGCGGCCCGTACCTCGCCTACCGCAACGCGGGCAAGATCGCGCGGCTCGGCGATGCGGTCCAGCTGATCGACGTCGAGGGCCCCTTCGGTGACCCGGTCGCGACCGCCGACGGCACACTCTGGCTCAACCGCACCGACACCGGGCAGCTGTGCCGGCTGCGCAAGGACGACTCGTCGGTCTCCTGCCCGGCCTCGGCCCAGCCCGGCGACACCGGCGGCATGACGCTTGTCGGCGGCAAACCCGTCTTCGTCAACACCCACGACCGCACGCTGCGCACCATCGGTGACGACGGCGAGGGCGCCGCGGTGCCCCTGGACGTCCCGGTCTCGGCCGCGACCCGCCCGGCCGCGGCCGACGTGCGTGGCCGCGTCGCGCTGTTCGACCCCGAGAGCAAACGCTTGTACCTGGTGGACCCGGCCGGGTTCGACCCGGCGAAGCAGCGGGAGCGGCCGATCTCCGCGCAGCTGCCACCGGGCGACTACGACGGTCCGGCCTCGACCGGCGACGTCGTCGCCCTGGTCGACAAGGCGGGCGACAAGCTGCTGACCTACGACCACACCGGCGCGATCCGCGACACCAAGCCGATCCCGCCCGAGCCCGGCACGCCGAAACTGGTGCAGGGCGGCGACGCCCGCGTCTACGTCGAAGGCGACCGCGGCCGGCACGTCCTGGTGCTCGACCACGACGGCCGGGTGTCCGACGTCCCGGCCGCGGGCCGCCCGCCGGCGACGAGCCCACCGCCCAGCCCGCCACCACCGGAGACCCCGGTCGTCAGCAGCCGGCCGCCGGCGCCGCCGCAGCAGCCGGAGCGGACGGTGGTGCGCACGGAGCGGCCGAAGCCCACGCCGACCCCGAAGTCGACGCCGAAACCGCCCCCCGCGCCACCGCCCACGGTCGCGGCGAGCCCGCCGAGCGCCCCCACGCTGGTCTCCGCGAAGCCGGGTGACGGGTCGGCGACGGTCAGCTGGGGCGCGGCCGCGGCCAACGGCTCACCGGTGACCGCGTACAAGATCACGTGGACCGGGGGCAGCAGCGGCTCGGTGACGATGGTCGCGTCGGCGCGCTCGACCACCGTGCAGGGCCTGGCGAACCGCAAGGCGTACACGTTCACCGTGAAGGCGGTCAACGAGGCCGGCGACGGCCCCGGCGCGTCGTCGGGCTCGGTGACACCGGTCGGCGCGGAGAAGCTGACGCTCTCGCGCGGCGGGAAGTGCGACGCCGAGTGGGACCGCGAAGGCTGCGCGAAGATGCGCGTGGTGCTCAGCGGGTTCGCGCCCAACACGCACTTCGACATCAAGCCGCACTCGACGGATTCCGGCTACAGCAACGGAGGCCACGGGACGGAAACCGACTCGAGCGGGCGCGCGTCGTTCAGCGCGTTCGACTACTTCGGGGTCGGCCACACCGTCTGGGTCACCACGACCAGCGACGGTGCGACGATCACGTCGAACCGTCTCATGTGGACAGGGGGATGAGCGTGCCGACACCGGCCGAGGTGTACCAGCGGATCGCGGCGAACGTGCAGACGGTGCTGCGCGGGAAGCCGCAGGTGGTGCGGCTGGCCGTCGCCGCGGTGCTCGCTGAGGGCCACCTGCTGGTCGAGGACGTGCCCGGGCTCGGCAAGACGACGCTGGCCCGGTGCCTGGCGCGCAGCATCGGCGGCAGCTACCACCGGATCCAATTCACCCCGGACCTGCTGCCCGGCGACATCACCGGCGTCCAGATCTACCACCAGCGCGAAGAGGCGTTCCGCTTCCACCCCGGCGGCATCTTCGCCAACGTCGTGGTGGCCGACGAGATCAACCGCGGCACGCCGAAAACGCAGTCGGCGCTGCTGGAGGTGATGTCCGAGCGCACCGTCACCGTCGACTCCGAGCGGCACGAGGTGCCGGCGCCGTTCCTCGTCGTCGCCACCCAGAACCCGATCGAGATGGAGGGCACCTACCGGCTGCCCGAAGCCCAGCTCGACCGGTTCCTCATGCGCCTGACCGTCGGTTACCCGGATCTGGCCACCGAGGTGCTGGTGATCATGAGCGACCGCGCGGGCGTCGGGCCCGACGAGCTGTCCCCGGTCGTCGACCTGGAGACGCTGCGCGCCGCGATCACGCAGGTGCGGGCGATCCACGTCGACACCGCGGTCTGCGAGTACGCCGCCCGCATCGCCGCCGCCACCCGCACGCACGTCGCGCTGCGCCACGGCGCGAGCCCGCGCGGCAGCATCGCGCTGATCAGCACCGCACAGGCGATCGCGGCCACCTACGGCCGCGGGTACGTGACCCCGGACGACGTCAAGGAGGTCGCGCAGCCCGTGCTGGCCCACCGGCTGATCCTCACCTCCGACGCCGAGCTGGCCCAGCGCCAGCCCGCGGACATCCTCGACGAGGTGCTGGCCGCGACCCCGGCCCCGACCATGCGCACCCCGGCCGCCGGGACCCCGGTCGGCTGATGACGCGCCCGACCGCGCGGGGCACCGGCCTGGCGGTGACCTCGTTGGCCCTGCTCGCCGCCGGCTTGGCCGGCGGCTGGCCGCTGCCGCGCGCGCTCGGCGCGGCCGGGCTGCTGGCCGTGCTCGGCGCATTGCTGGCCGGCGCCCGCCGCGTGCGCGTCTCGGTGTCCCGGGAGGTGTACCCGGACCGCGTCGGCCGCGGCCGTCCGGCGTTCGCGCAGCTGCGGGTCCGCAACGCCGGGAGCCGGCGCCAGAGCGCGTTCACCGCGGGCGACCGCGTCGGCGCCGGGACGCGCGAGGTGCGTGTCCGCGCGCTGCCGCCGGGAACGGAGTCGGTGCAGCACTACGAGCTGCCCACCGAAACCCGGGGCAGGCACCAGGTCGGGCCGCTGACCCTGGAACGCCGCGACCCGCTCGGGCTCGGCCGCGCCCGGCTGACGACGGGGGACACCGCGACGCTGTGGGTGCACCCGAAGGTGCGGCCGGTGCGGCTGCCGGTCGGCGGGCACCCGCGCCACCACCACGAGGGCGTCACCACCGAGCTGTCCCCGCACGGTGCCCACGACCTGCGCGACGTCCGCGAGTACGTGCCCGGCGACGAGGTCCGGCACCTGCACTGGAAGGCGACCGCCCGGACCGGCCGGCTGATGGTGCGCGACTTCGTCGACCCGGAGCAGCCGCGGTTCACCGTAGTCCTGGACACCCGCTGCCCGCCGGGACCGCTGTTCGAGGAAGCCGTCGACGTCGCGGCCTCACTGCTGTCGGCGGCCGCCGCGGCCGGCCAGCGGTGCCGGCTGGTGACCTCGGGCGGCGTCGACGTCGGGACGCCGTCCGGCCCGCAGGCGGTGCGGCGCCTGCTGGACGAGCTGTGCGTGCTGACCGCGGGCACCCCGCCGGGTGCGCCCCTGCTGCCGGAGAGCCGTGAGCGCGGCGGCATCCTGACCGTCGTGGCCATCGGCACGCCGGACCTGGCGCCGGTGGCGGCGGTGCGGTCGCGCTACGCGAGCACGGTCGCCGTGGTACTGGGGACGATGGCGCCACGGGCCGGAGCGACCCGGGTGCTGCTGGTGCCGGACGCGGTGACCGCGCTGCGGCGGTGGACCGAGGTGGTCGCGTCGTGAGGGCGGCCGTCGCGTTGTGGTGCTGGGCCGAGGTGGTTGTCTCGTGACCAGGGCCGTCGTCCTGCTGCTGACCGCGTTGCCCGGTCTCTTGTTCGCGCCGGTCTTCGGGTTCTGGGCGCTGTGCCTGCCCGTGCTCGCCGCCGGTGTCGTGTGCTTCGGCGTTGCGGAGCTGGGTGACCGGCGGCCGGTGCTGCTGCCGTGGCGTCCGGTCGCCGCCGTTGTGCTCGGGCTGATTGCCGTGGTCGAGATCGTGGTGGGCGGCACGGCTTCCCCCGCGGAGGCGCTGCGCGTCGTCGCCGCCGGGGTCACCGACTCGTGGCGGCTCACCCTGCAGACGACGTGGCCGGCTCCGGCCGACCCGGCGCTGGTGCTGTTCGTCCCGCTGCTCGTGCTGGTGGCTTCGGTGCTGGCGGTCGAGCTGCTCGGGCGGCGTCCGCTGCTCGCGGTGCTGCCTTCGCTGCCGGTTCTGGTGCTCAGCCAGGCTTTCGGCGCGCTGACCGGCGCGACCGCGCTGGTGGTCGGGGCCGCTTACGTCGCACTGGTGGTGCTGCTGCTGGTGCTGACCGGGCCCGACCGGCCGGCGACGCCGTCACCACTGCCGCGCGTGGGGACGCTGCTGCTCGCCGCGGTGCCCGTGGTCGCGCTCGGTGGCGTCGGAGTCATCGCCGGCAGCGTCGCGAACCCGGCCGGGACACCGGCGTTTTCGTTGCAGGAGAACCAGCCGGCGCCGCTGCCGCCGGGCCGCGTGGCCAATCCGCTGACCGAGATCGCGGGGCGGCTGCGGCACCCCGGGGTGCCGGTGTTCCGGTACTCGAGCGTCACGCCGGTCGACCGGTGGCGCCTGGCCGTCTTCGACCGCTTCAACGGCGTCACGTGGTCACCGGGCGGCGAGCCACGACGGCTCGGCGCGCCGCTGCCCGCCCCCGCGGCGCCGCCGTCGGATCTACGGACCGCCGACGTCACGGTGTTCGGCTCGCTTGGCCCGTGGCTGCCGAGCCAGCCGCTGGTGTCCGGAGTGGACGGTGTGACGCCGTTCGTCGACGCCGCTTCCGGCCAGCTGCGGCTGCCCGGCCCGGCCGACGGCGCCGCGTACCGCTTGCGGTGGTGGGAACCGGGCAGCCTGTCCGGGCTGCTGGGACGCGGGGTCGACCCGGCCGCGGCCCGGGATGTCGGCGACGTCGGCGCGATCCCGCCGGAGGTCACGACGCTGGCGCGTGCCGCGGTCCGCGACATGCGGCCGTCGTTCCAGACGGCGTTGCTGCTGGAGAAGTACTTCAGCGACAACTACCGCGTGGTACGCGCGGGGGAGCGGCTGCCGACCGGCAGCGGCTGGCCGCAGCTGAAGCGGTTCCTGCTGGAGACGCACGTCGGGACGAGCGAGCAGTTCGCGGCGGCGTACGTGGCGGTGGCGAAGCTGCTCGGCATCCCGGCCCGCATCGCGGTCGGCTTCCGGTCACCGGCCGGCGCGGGCCGGGACGTGGTGGTGCGCAACGCGGACGTGCTGGCGTGGCCCGAAGTCGCGGTCGACGGCGTCGGCTGGGTGCCACTGGACCCGACCGGAGCCGCGGCGGCGTCGGGCGGCCTCGGCGACACGACGGCGCGCGCCCGGGCGGCGCTGCCCCCGCCGGACCAGGTGACCCCGCCCCGCCTGCCGGCGACCGGACTCGGCGGCACTTCGGGTCCGGACGGTGGGTTGTCGTTGCCGTGGCCGGTGTTCGCGGTGCCGGCGGCGGTGCTGCTGGTGCTGTGGCTGGCGGGAGTCCCGGCGGTGGGCCTGCTCCGCGCATGGCGCCGACGTCGCCGCCCGGGGTACGAGTCGGTGGCAGGCGCATGGGCGGAAGCCCGAGACCGGCTGCGAGCCCACGGCGTGGTCCTGACAGCGGGAATGACCGTACGAGACGCCCTTGCCGCGGTCGGACCCTCAGCACCTCCGGAGGTTCGCGACGGCCTCTCGGAACTGGCCGACGCCCTGGACGCGGCGATGTGGACCCCGTCCGCGGCCGACGAACGCGAACGCGCGTGGGCGGCGGTCCGCAAGCTGCGCCGCGGTCTGGCCCGGGCCCGCCCGGGCCGCCGCATCCTGGCCTGGTTCGACCCGCGCGGCCTGCGCCCCTCCCGCACCTAGCCGAACTTCCCGGCGCCCGGCGAAGGGGGCTGACCGGTTCCGGCCACCGGGGACCGGCCGGTGGATGTCCCCGGGACGATGGAGTGATGAGCCGAACCCTGCCCGCGTTGGTGGGTGTTGTCGCCGCGGTGCTCGTCTCCCTCGCGCCGCCCGCGGCCGCCGCGCCGCCCGCCGGGACCTGTTCCACCGCCGCCGAAGGCGCGCACTCCGTCGTCGCCGAACTTCCCTGGGCTCAGCGCGCCCTCGACCCCCGTCGCGTGTGGACGCACAGCACGGGCGCCGGGGTCACCGTCGCCGTCGTCGACTCGGGGGTTGACGCGGGCCATCCGCAGCTCGCCGGGAAAGTCCTGCCCGGCAGGGACTTCTTCCTCGCCGGAGACCTCCCCGGCGATTTCGACTGCGCTTCCCACGGCACGGCCGTCGCCGGGATCATCGCCGCCGCGCCGCGGGCCGGTGTCGGTTTCCAAGGGCTCGCCCCCGGCGCCACCGTCCTGCCGGTGCGGATCACCGACCGCGACCTCGCCGACGACGGCCGCCCGACCCCCATCGACCCCGTCGTGCTCGCCCGCGGCATCTGGTACGCCGCCGACTCCGGCGCCAAGGTGCTCAACCTCTCCCTGTCCGGGTACGCCGACGACGTGCTGGTGCACGACGCGATCCGGCACGCCCAGCAGAACGACGTCCTCGTCGTCGCGGCCGTCGGCAACCGGAGCTCCGGCCCGTCCTACCCGGCGATGTACGACGGCGTCCTCGGCGTCGGCTCGATCGACATCAGCGGTCACCGTGCCCAGGGCTCCCAGGTCGGGTCCTATGTGGACATCGTCGCGCCCGGAGCCGGGGTGCTGAGCACGACCCGCGCGGGCGGTCACGACTACTTCGACGGCACCAGCTTCGCCGCCCCCTTCGTCGCCGCCACCGCCGCGCTCGTGCGCCAAGCCGAGCCCGGACTCGATGCCGCCCAGGTCGCCGACCGCCTGATCGCCACGGCGACGCCGATGCCCGGCGGCGCGGGCAGCCTCGAGTACGGCGCCGGCCTGGTCGACCCCTACCGCGCGGTGACCGAAGGTCTCACTGCCCGCCCGGCGGCCGCGTTGCCGTCGGTGACGCCCACGCCGCCGGACCGCGCAGCCGAGAGCGTCGCGGCGTGGTGGGCCGGGCAGGGCGCCACGGCCCGGGCCGGAGTCGCCGTCGCACTGGCCGCGACCCTGCTGGGCACCGCGCTGATCGTGGTCCTGCGCCGGGGGAGACGACGGCGGTGGACCCCGGCCCGGACTCGGCCGCTGCCGCCGCGGCCCGACCGCGAGCCGGTCGCCGCGGAGCCGTTCCTGCTGCCTGGCGGGCACTACTGAGCCGTTCGTCACCAATCCGACCACAGCCACGGCCGAATGACTCGGTGGCAACGGTTACGTGCCGCGCGGGGGCAGCCTGCTTTCGGTCGGATTGGTGAAAGGGCGGTCCCGCCGGGACCGCCCCTTCGTCCGTCAGCCTCAGATCGACGTGCTGCCGACCCGCGCCTTCGCCGACGCCAGCGCCTGCTGCAGCTCGGTGTTGGTGTTGTCGACGCCGCCGCGCAGTGCCTCCAGCATCTGCTGCTGCGCCTGCGAAACCTGCTGCCAGGCGGCACTCACCTCGGAGAACTGCCCACCGGCCTGGTCCTGCCAGCCTTCGGCGGTCTGGCCGGACATCGTCTGCCAGGTGCTCATCTCCTGGTCGACCCGCCCGACGGTGCTGCGGATCTGGTCGGTGAGCCGGTGCAGCTCGCTGAAGTTTCCCTTGATCAGCACGAGAATCCCCTTCCGGTTCAGGCCCGCAGCGCGCCGCCGAAGGGGCTGTGCCCCTGGGCGGACTCGATGCCGGCACGCGCCGCGTCTTCGGCGCTGAGGTAGGTGTTGGCCGAGAACTGGGTGTTCTCACCGAGGTTGCCCAGTGCCGCGGTCAGCCGGGTGATGCCCTGGTCCCACTGTTCGTGCGCGCGCACGAACGCCTCGTAGGACGTGCCGACCCACTGCCCGTGCATCGCCCCGACCACCGGCTGCAGCGAAGCCCGGTGCCCGTTGATGCTGTCCGCCACCGAACCGGCGGTCTTCGCCGATTGCTGGAGGACGTCCATTTCGCCGTGTAGCTGATCCTGCATGCTCGCCACGCGCGGCTCCCTTTCTCACCGGAGTAACCGTTTCCGGCTCGACGCTAGGTGCCGCCCGGCTCGCGTGGCCCGGTCACGGCACGTTCCTGCCACCCCACCCCGCGCCGCCGCGCCAGGCCCGACGATGACCGGGTGGCGATAACCTTGGTGCACCGCGGTGACCGGACGGCCGGGCCGGCGATGCCGTCCGGCGAGGTGGTGCTGGAAGCACCGCCGGAGATCCCGCTGCCTTCGGGGCGGACGTGGACCCAGGCCCTGATGGTCCTGCCGATGGTGGCGATCATGGGCGGCACGCTGCTCGGTTTCGGCGGGACGGCCAGCGCGCTGCGGTACGTCGTGCTCGGCCTGTTCGGCGTCGCCATCCTCGGCATGCTCTGCGCGGCCTTCCTCAATGGCGGCGGCGTCAGCAAGCGCGAGATGGCGAACGCCCGCCGGCTCTACCTGCGCGGCCTGGCCCAGCACCGGATGCGCGTCACCCGCACCATCGATCGGCAACGCGCGGCGCTGGCCCACCTGCACCCGGAGCCGGCGACCCTGTGGTCGCTGGCCGTCGGGCCGCGGCTGTGGGAACGGCGGCCCGCCGACCCCGACTTCCTGGTCACCCGGATCGGCCTCGGCCCCCAGGTGCTGGCCACGCCGATCGTCCCGCCGGACACCCTGCCCCTCGAACGGCTGGAGCCGCTTTCCGCGCTCGCGCTGCGCCGGTTCGTCACGGCGTACACCACGGTCGGCGGGCTCCCGCTCGCCGTCTCGGTCGACGGGTTCGCGCGCCTCCACCTCACCGGCGACCGTGACCGCCGCACCGCGCTCGCCCGGTCCCTGCTGGCGCAGGTCGCGGTGCTGCACGCGCCCGACGACGTCCGGATCGCCGTGTGCGCCGCGCCCGACCGGCTGCCGGGGTGGGACTGGGTCAAGTGGCTGCCGCACGCGCTGCACCCGGAACGCACCGACGCCGTCGGCCCGCTGCGGCTGGTCGCCCCGGCCGCGACCGGGCTCGAGGCGATGCTCGACGACCTGCTCGCCGGCCGGCCCCGGTTCGACCCCGAAAGCGCCGGGCGCGCCCCGGCCCCGCACCTGCTGGTCGTCCTCGACGGCGGCGACGTCCTGGGCTCCGACCACCTGATGACCGGCGGCGGTGTCGAAGGCGTCACCGTGCTCGATCTCAGCTCGCCGGTGCCGCGCGCGCTCGACCGCGGCACGGCCGAGCTGACCGTCGATCCCGATGGGACACTCCGGGCTCGGACCACCGGCGGCACCGAGGAACTCGGCCGTGCCGACGAAATGGCGTGCACCGCCGCCGAAGCGCTGGCGCGGACGCTGGCGCCGCTGCGGCTGCCGGGCGGCCCGCGCGGGGAACAGCCGCTCAGCAGCGAACTCGGCCTGGAGGACCTGCTCGACCTCGGCGACCCCTTCGGGTTCGACCCCACGGAGACCTGGCGGCCGCGGCCGAGCCGCGACCGGCTCCGCGTGCGGTTCGGGATCACCCCCGACGGCGCGCCGGTCGAGCTGGACCTCAAGGAGTCCGCGCAGGACGGCATGGGGCCGCACGGCCTGCTGATCGGCGCCACCGGATCCGGCAAGAGCGAGCTGCTGCGCACCCTCGTGCTCGCACTCGCCATCACGCACCCGCCGAACCAGCTCAACTTCGCGCTCATCGACTTCAAGGGCGGCGCGACCTTCACCCGCCTCGACGGCCTCCCGCACACCAGCGCGGTGATCACCAACCTCGCCGACGAGCTGCCGCTGGTCGACCGGATGGCCGACGCGATCAACGGCGAGCTGATCCGCCGTCAGGAACTGCTGCGCGCGGCCGGGAACTTCGCATCCCTGCGCGACTACGAGAAGGCTCGGCTCGCCGGGGCGCCGCTGGCGGAGGTGCCGACGCTGCTGGTGGTCTGCGACGAGTTCAGCGAGCTGCTCTCGGCCCGGCCGGACTTCATCGACATGTTCGTCCAGATCGGACGCGTCGGGCGGTCGCTCGGCGTCCACCTGCTGCTGGCCAGCCAGCGCCTGGAGGAGGGCAGGCTGCGCGGGCTCGACGGCCACCTGTCCTACCGGATCGGTCTGCGCACGTTCTCCGACATGGAAAGCCGTGCGGTGCTCGGCGTCACCGCGGCGTTCACGCTGCCGCGCGCGCCCGGCCACGGCTTCCTCAAGTTCGGTACCGAAGTCATGACGCGCTTCCGCTCCGCCTACGTCTCCGGCGTCCACCGTCCGGGCACGGTAGGCGCGGGTCCCCGCGAGCACCAGGCCGCGATGCGCGAGTACACGACCTCCTACGTCGCACCGGAAGTGACGGAGAAGCCGGCAGCCGGGGAAGACCTCGACGACGCCGTCGGCGAGAGCCTCCTGGACATCCTGGTCGATCGGTTCACCGGCAAGGGCACACCGGCGCACCAGGTCTGGCTGCCACCGCTGCGCGATTCGTCTACTTTGGATGATCTACTCGGGACCCCGGTAGTGGACCCGGTGCGCGGCCTCGTCGCGGGCCCCGGGCGGCAGGGAAAGCTGTGCGCCGTCGCCGGGATCGTCGACCGGCCACTCGACCAGCGTCGGGACCCCTTCGAGCTGGACTTCTCCGGCGCGGCCGGGCACGCCGTGGTCGTCGGCGCGCCGCGGTCGGGCAAGAGCGTCGCGCTCCGGGCGATCATCACGAGCCTGGCGCTGACGCACACACCGCGGGAGACGCAGTTCTACTGCCTCGACTTCGGCGGCGGCACCCTCGCCACGCTGCGCGGCCTGCCGCACGTCGGGAGCGTCGCCGCGCGGCAGAACGGCGGCGCGGTGCGGCGCACGGTCGCCGAGGTGGCCGGCGTGCTCGCGGCCCGTGAACGCCGCTTCGCCGAGTTGGAGCTCGACGGCATGCCGGAGTTCCGGCGGCGCCGCGCCGCCGGTGAGTTCGCCGAGGACCCGTACGGCGATGTCTTCCTCGTCGTGGACGGCTGGTTGACGCTGCGCAAGGACTTCGAGGACCTCGAGGAGGTCGTCGCCGGGATCGCCGCGCGAGGGCTCGCCTACGGCGTCCACCTGCTGGTGGCCTGCTCGCGCTCGTTCGACCTGCGCCCGGCCGTGCGCGACCTGTTCGGCGGGCGGCTGGAGCTGCGGCTCGGCGACCCCGTCGACACCATGGTCGACCGCGCGAGCCAGCTGCTCGTCCCGGAGAACGCGCCCGGGCGCGGCGTCACGACCGGACGGCACCAGATGCTGACCGCGCTGCCCCGCATCGACGGGCGCGCGAGCGCCGACGACCTCCCGGCCGGGTCCGCGGCGCTCGTCGAAGCCGTCGCGGCGGCCTGGCCGGGGGAGCCCGCGCCGAGCGTGCGGCTGCTACCGGGCGTGCTGCCGTACGCGGATCTGTCCGTTGTGGACGACCCGGCCACGCACCGGCTCGCGGTCGGGATCGCCGAGCAGGACCTGGGACCGGTGCGGCTCGACTTCGCCGCCGACCCGCACCTGCTGCTGCTCGGCGACGGCGAGTCCGGGAAGACGGCGTTCCTGCGCCTGCTGGCCCACCGCATCGCCGGCGCCTACCGGCCGGAGCAGGCACGGCTGATCGTCGTCGACCACCGGCGCGGCCTGCTCGGCGACCTGTCCGAGCCGCACCTGCTCGGCTACGGCACCGACCCGGCGTCGACGGCGAACCTCCTGGCCGAGGCCGCCCGCGGCGTCGCCGAACGGCTGCCCGGCCCCGACGTCACCCCTGCCCAGCTGCGGACGCGGTCGTGGTGGCGCGGGCCGGAGCTGTTCGTGCTGGTCGACGACTACGACCTCGTCGTGAACCCCGTGGCCAACCCGTTCCTGCCGCTGCTGGACCACTTGGCCCAGGGCCGCGACATCGGCCTGCACGTCATCGTGACGCGGCGGACCGGCGGGGCCGGGCGCGCGTTGTTCGAGCCGTTCCTCACGCGGCTGCGCGACGTCGGCACGCCCGGGCTGCTCCTGTCCGGCGACAAGGAAGAGGGACCGCTGCTCGGCGGGGTCAAGGCCGAACCGCTGCCCGCCGGGCGCGGCCGGCTGATCGGCCGTCGCGAAGCGCCGAAGCTGCTGCAGCTGGCTTGGCTGCCACCCGGTGATGTGACCACAGTGGACGAAGGGAACCCCTGATGGGAGAAGACATCCACGGCCTGACCGACGGCCTGGAACAGTTCGCCCCGCAGCCGCCGGACCCGGGCGTCGCAGCCGCGCGCCCGGGCCTCGGCGGCGGCGGGCTGCGCGAGACGGCCGAGCTGACGGCCGCGGACACGGCGTCGGCGACCGCGCTCGCCGCGTACGTCCGGCGGGTACACGACGAGTTCGTCGCGCTGGCGGGGATCGCCCGCGGCGCGGCGCAGGACTACCTCGCCGGCAACGCGGCCGGGGCCCGTGCCCTCGCCACGGCCGGCAGCGGACTGGGGGACTGAGCGATGGGGTACGGATCACTGCCGCTGGAGCAGCAGCTCGCGATGGTGCAGGCGGAGCAGGGCAACGTCGGCGCGTTCGGCGAGATCGGCCGCAAGTGGCAGGCCGCGCGGACCGCCCTGGAAACCGCGGAAGGGCAGCTGGCCGAGCACGCGAACCGGATCTCCGGCGCGTGGCAGGACGACGCGGGCAAGAGCTTCGTCCGCCGGACCACCGACGGCACGACGTCGTTGCGCACCCACGCGCAGCGGATCGCCGCAGCGGCCCCGTGGACGGCACTCGACGCGGCCGCCCAGGCGGTGCCGATGGTGGCGCAGTTCGTCGCCCAGTGTCTCGAACAGGCGAGGCAGATCCAGGCCGCGGCCGCGCAGGCGAGTGGCGCGCCGACGGATTCGCAGGTGAAGCAGCTGCAGGAGGCGGCCGGCGCGAAGATGGACGAACTGGGCCGCCTGTACGTCGCGGCGGCCCAGCGTTTGCGCGCGGCGGCGGGCGAGAGCGGCGGTGGCGCTACCGGCGGTGGTGCCGCTTCGAGTGGCGCCGCTTCGAGTGGCGCCGCGGCTGACGCCGGCGGCACTTCCGGTGGCGCTTCCGGCGGCGCGGACGGTGGTGCCTCGGGCGCGGCTGGTGCCGCGGCCGGCGCGGCTGCCGCGGGTGGTGCCGCCGGCGGCGCGGATGCCGCGGCCGGCGCCGGGCCGCAGGCGGCCGGTGGTGCCGACCCGGGCGCGGTCCCGGCTCCCGAGGCGCCGGACTTGCCGTCACCGGTCGCGCCGACGTTGGCGGGGCTGGAAAGCGTCACCCCGCCGATGCCGCCGTCGGTGACTCCGGTCGCGCCGTCACTGCCGTCGGCGGCGCCGGTGCCGGGCACGGCACTGGGCGGCCTCGCCGGACTCGCGGGCTCGGTCCGCCTCCCGGGCGCGTCGGCGATCCCGCAGGTGGCGGTGCCCCGGGCGACGACGGTCACCCCGGCGACGGCAGTCGCCCCGGAGGAACCGATCGTCCAAGCCCCGGCTTCGGGAACGTCCGCGCGCCCGGCGTCCGGCGGCTTCCCGGGCATGATGCCCCCGATGTCGGGCGCGCTCGCGGGCTCGGGCCAGCGCCCGGGACCGGGTCGCGCGGAGCACCCGTTCACCGGCCGCGGCCCGCTCCGGCGCCGGACACCGGGTGTCCCCGAACGGCTCGGCGGCCGCGCCCGGGAGGACCGCCGCCCGGCCCCGGCGGAGGAGCCCCGCTGGTCACCGGACACCCCCCGCCTCGACGACGAGCTGTGGGACGTCGCACCACTGCCGTCCCCGCTGCGCTCCGACCACGGCTGACCCGACCAGTCCCACCAGCAAAGGGGCACTTTCACGTGAAAGTGCCCCTTCTGGGGTCTGCCGCAGGTTGTCGTGAGTGGTTAGGACGGTTGGAACCGCTTGGGTTCTGGTGGTCGTTGCACCACCTGACACTGGAGGTGCTGCCATGACCGGAATCCGTCGTCGCCGGCCGGCGGGAGACGACTGTTCGACCAGGCTGGCGGCGTGATCACCAACGCGCCACCGGCCGCCTCGGGTCGATATCTCTCGCTGGCCGAACGCGAAGAAATCATGATCCGGCACGCTTGAGGACCTTCCCGCGCCGAGATCGCGCGGCAGCTGGTCTCCCGAGCAGATCGCTGCCAGGCCGAGGTGGGACTTCCCCGACCCGCCGAGGATGCACGTGACCCGCGAAACGATCTACCCCGCCATCCACGTGCAGGGCCGGGGCGAGCCGCGGCGTGAACTGGCCGGGTGCCTGCGCACCGGACGCGCCATCCGCGCACCCCAGCGGATGCCGGACGGGCGCCGCGCCCGCCAGGGCAAGATCGCCGGGATGGTCCCGATCACCGAGCGGCCCGCCGAGGCCGCCGACCGGGCCGCGCCGGGGCCGTTCGGTGATTGGCACCCTGGTGGAGCGCAGCACGGTCTGCTCCCTCAGAACTTTCCCCAAAAGGCCCCGACCCGCAAGACCCTCGGCTGGGACACCCCAGCCGAGCGACCCGACCAGCTACTGTCCACAAAGGATTCTGGTGCGACGACCGCTTGAATCCACCCGCCCTCAACACTCACGACCAGCCGCGGCAGACCGGCTACCGGTCAGCGGTTCATGGCCGAGTTCTCCGCCAGGCCCGGTCCCTGCGGCACCCGGGCCAGCAACGCCGCCGGGATGCGCACCGGGGTCACCGCGCCGTAGCCCAGCACCTCCTGCGTCCGGCGCGACGCCAGCGGGTACGCGCGTCCCGCGTCCGTCACCAACGCGAGGGTGCCCGCCGGGGCCGTCCGGCTCGGCATCGCCTCCACCAGCGCCGCCGTGCCGGGGGGCACCACCACGTGGTCGGCCAGGACCGCGCCCGCCGCGGTGCGGCCGGGCGTCGCCGTCATCGGGTCCGGTGGGTCGAGTGCGGGGTCGATCAGGACCGAAGGCGCTTCCGCGTCCGGGGTGAAGCCCAGGCACACCGTGGCGCCCGTGGCGAATCCGGGCAGCCGCGCCGGAACGTCGCCCGGCTGCCGTGGCGGCGCCGGGGCCTGGCGGGCCTCCGCCAGGTCGAGCGGACTCAGCGAAACGGCGTCCGGTTGGGCGTCGGGATAAGCGGCCGCGGTCGGCGGGTACGCGCGCTGGATGTCGTACTGCAGCGGCGTGATCGGACGCAGGCGTGCGGCTTCGGTCAGGTAGTGCTCCGTCGCGCCGCTCGTCCGGACGGCCAGCAGCTGACCCGCGTGCAGCTGCGGCCGTCGGGGGACGGCCGTCGACGGCTTCCCCGCGTCCGGCACGGGGATCGGCGCGATCGCCGCTCCGGCCGGCAGCAGGTCACCGGCCGCCGGGCTCAGCCGGACCGGGGACGCCGAGCGCAACGCCAGCCCGACCGTCACCGCGTCGGCCGCCGCGATCCGGTGCCGGAAGCCACCGGCTACCACGTATCGCTCGCCGGTGTCCGCGGACTCGGCCAGCAGCGCCCGGTCGCCCAGCGGCGTTCCGCCCGGTGGCGTGCGTCCGGCGAGCAGCACCGAACGGCTCACCGCGCTGCCGTCGGCGCCGGTCTCGGGCCGCGAGCACAGCGACCACTCCGGCCCGAGCAGGTGATCGGCTGCCGGGAGGGCGTCCGGCGCGTCGGCGATGCCGATCACCGGTCCGCGTGGGACGCCGTCGAGAGAGTTCCGGGACACCTGAAGGGTCTTCGCGCTACCCGCGGCGAGCACCGCCGACGTGTAGTTCGCCGCCGGGTGCAGGCGGCCGGCGATGTAGACGAACCGCGTACCGGTCTCCTTTTCGACGACGACGGCGTCGCCGGCCTGCCAGGACGTGTTGCCGCCCGGGACGAGGATCCCGAAGACCCCGAACCCGGCGAGCAGGACCAGCGACAGCCCGATCCCGGCGAACGCCGCGGTCGCCGGCCGCCGGAACCGCGGTCGCTCCGGGTCGGTTTCGCGAGCGGTCAGCGCGGAAACCGTGCGCTGGACGAGGAACTGGTGCGCGTGCAGCTGGTCGCGAGGGGATGCCACGTCAGCCCGCCAGCCCGCGCAGCACGGCGTAGAGGCCGAGCACCCAGCACAACACCGGGACCACGGCCACGACGACGAGCACTTCGACGACCTCGCCCCACCGCGCGAGGTAGGGCGTCGGCGTCCTGGCCGCGTAACGCAGGCCGGCGGGCACCGCGGCGACGGCGGCGGCCGCGCACGCCGCGGTGATCGTCCACGGGCGCCCGCCGCCGAGCAGGGCGAGGCTCGCCAGGCCCGTCGCACCGGCCAGCAGCAGCGGCACCCGGTGCCGCACGATCGGGTGCAGCCGCGCCCGCAGCAGGAACCCGGCGGTCAGCACCGCCGTGAAGACCAAGCCCGCGGTGCCGCCGTGCCCGGCCCACCACACCTGCGCCGGCACGGCGGCCGCGGCGATCGCCCAGAGCAGTCCGGTGAGGAGGCCGTCGGCGCGCACGACGGACGCGTAGACCGCGCGCCGCGCCGGGTGCGGGGTGTCGCGCAGCAGGTCGGCCGTGCCGCGCGGGAGCACCGGCAGTGGCAGCCCACCCAGCCGGACGGCCAGCGCGGGCAAAGCCGGTGAACCGACCAGGGCCGCGGCCGCGACGATCGCCACGGCCTGCGGGCCGGGCACCACGCGGGCCGTGGCGAGCCACGCCCCGAGCGTCCCGGCCAGCCCGGCGACCGCCGCGGCCGTGAAGACGGCTGCCCGGTCGGCCACGCCCACCAACCCGGCGACGGCGGCGACCAGCACCGCCGCAGACCCGGCGAGCAGCTGGGGCGCGCCCAGCGGCTTGTCGGCCGCCGGCAGGAGGGCGCCACCCACGAAGGCGAACGGCCACGCCGTCACCGCCAGCACCGCGCCGGCCCCGCTGTCCCCGAACGCCCGGGCGAGGCCCGCCCCGCCGACCACCAGCGCGATCGCCGCGAGCAGCGCCCCGATCGCCGGACCGGTCCACGCCGGACCCGCGGTGATGAGCACGGCCAGCGCCAGCAGCGCCGCGAGCGAGCCGGCCGCCAGGCCCGCCGCCCGGGTGTGGCGGGCCTGCCAGGTGCCGCCGAGACGGGCCGACCCGTCGGCGATCACGTCGGCCAGGTCGTCGTACTCCAGTTCGGGCCAGTCGACGTGGGCCGGGACGAGGTGCAGGACCTCGCCGTCGCCGACGCGCTGCGCGGCGGCCGTGCGGGCGGGGTCGAGCCGGCCGCCGTCGCCGCGGCGCAGCAGCCACCCGCCGGGCGGCTCGTCGGCCGCGCCGGCGTGGCGGAGCAGGCCCGGGAGCAGCTCGGCGAGCGGCGCTCGTTCGGGCAGCCCGAGGTCGATGCGGCGGTGCTGCGTCGCGACAGTCACGCGGACCAGGCCGGTCGTGGTCATGGTGGCCTTCCTCGGTTCGGCTCGCGGCAGGTAGCTGCCGCGAGCACCCGCGGACTGGCGCGGGCGGACCTACTATGAACGGGCGGGGCCACGCGAAGGGTGTGGCGGCAGGTTGCGGACAGGCGGGGGTCATGACGGGAACGACGGCCGGAGACACGCACCCGGGGGTTGCGTCACGGGTGCCCTTCACCTACCGGCCGCTGCCGTCGAAGTTCGACAAGCGCACCAAGGCGGCGTTCGAACGTGAGCAGGCCGCGCTGCGGCACGTCCCGTCCGTGCTGGCGATCGACGCGGTCGAGACGCGGCTGGACGGCAGCCAGGTGCTGCGCCGCGAGCAGTGCCCGCAGTCGCTGGCCGGGCTGGTCGCCCACGGTGGCCCGTTGTCCGCGGCGGACGCGGTCGTCCTGGGCCGGACGCTGGCCACGGCACTGGCCGGGATGCACGCGGCGGGCGTCGTCCACGGCGGGGTGAGCCCGCACAACGTGCTGTTCCGCGCCTCGGGTGAGCCGGTCCTGGCCGATGGCGGCCTGGTGCTGCGCCACACGTTCCCGCGCGATCCGCTGCACGCCATCGAGTTCCGCGCGCCCGAGGCCGCGCGCACGGAGGTGCTCGACGAGGCGAACGACCTGTACGGCTTGGGTGCGGTGGTGCACTTCGCGCTGACGGGCAGTTCGCCGCATCCGGGCAAGCTGGGGGAGCGGCAGGGCGAGCGGGTGCTGAGGGTGCTGCGCGAGCCGGTGCCGGCGATCCACCGCGAGGACGTCCCGGTGGCCCTGTCCACGACGATCGGCCGGTTGCTGGCGGCGGACCCGGCCCATCGGCTGACGGACGCGGCGGACGTGGCCCGGAGGCTGGCGACGGTGGGTTCGGTACCGCCGGGCTTCGACGACTTCGCTTCGGGACCGGTGCCTGCCGCGATGCCGGGCGCAGGGTACGGGCCGGTCGCGCCGGTGTCCGGGGCGGCCCCCGCGGCTCCGGCGTCGGCACCCCCGCCGGTGTCGGCGGCCCCGGCATGGGCGGAGCCCAGCGCTGCCCCGACCAGCGCGCCGATGTCCGCTCCCGTCTCGGCACAGCCGGCGCCGAGCGTGGTCGGGGCGGGGGGAAGACCGGCTGCGGCTGCTTCCACGCCGCCGGCGCCGACTGCCGACCAGCGGGCCGGACCGCCGCCCGTGCCGCGCGTGCCCGCCGAGTACACCAGGCCGTCGAGCCCCGTCGTCGCTGCGCTGCCCCCGAGCCCCGCCGCGGCGCCGTGGGCGCCGCAGATCCCCGCACCCGCCCGCGTTCCCGTGGCCTCTTTCGACTTCCGCGGCGGCAAACCCGGAAAAAGCCGCAGCCGCCGGAAGATCCTCGTCGCCGGCGGGGCCGCCCTCGCCGTTGCTGCCGTTGTCGGTGGGCTGATCGTCGTGCTCGGCAACGGGTCCGTCGAGATGGCGCAACCCCCCGAAACCCAACCCGCCGCCCCGCCGCCCTCCTCGCCGGTCGCCGCGCCGGCCACCGCGCTCGAACTGCTCCCGCCGCGGGACTCCAGCGACAGCGTCGAACTCACCTGGCGGAGTTCGGCGCCCATGGACTACGCCATCGTCGTTGCCGCCGAAGGAGAGCAGGCGCGGGTTTTCCCCGCCGGGCGCGAGCTCAGCCTCACCGTTCCCGTCGAACCCGGGCGGCGTTACTGCTTCCTCGTTCGTGCCGCCACCTCGCGCGGGGTATACGAAAGCCTGCCGAAGGCCATTCGCGGCGCCACCTGCAACCGCTGAACGCCCGTGGCCGGAAGCGGCCAGCCCGCCGTCGCGCACCTGTCGGACCGGCAGACTCCCCGTACACGCACGAACCGGGGAGGCGCGGTGGAAATCCAGCGGATGGTCCTGACCTACGAACCCGTGCGGTTCGAACGACTGGTCGGGGAGATCCGCGACATCCAACGGGAACTCGCGGCCGTCCGGGAAACCGCTTTCTCAGCCGACGGCCTGATTTCCGTGACCGTCGACGCCCGCGGTGACCTGCTGGAGCTCGTGCTCGACCCGCGGGTCTACCGCGACCCCGACTCGCGCCGGCTCGCCGCCGCGATCGCCGAAACCCACCGGGCCGCGCGCGAAGCAGCCGACGCGCGCGCGTTCGAGCTGACCGTGCGCCAGCTCGAACTCTGAACAGGAGGACCGCACCATGACCGACGGTGCCGACATGGACGTGGACGGCGTCACCAGCGCTATGACAGGACTCGAGCAGGCCGGTACCGCGTTCCACACCGGATGGAGCAACGCGACCGCGGCCGGCACCGGCGGGCTCGGTCAGGGCCCGATGGGCGCCGCCTTCCTCGCCGGCTTCCGGCCCGGCGCCGAAGCCCTCGGGGACGAGGCCGCGCGGATCGCCCGCGGGCTCGAGGACACCGCCGCGGCCGGGCACGGCTCGGCTGGGGACTACCGGGCCGCGGACGCCGCCGGCGGCGAATCGCTCGGCGGCCGCTGATGGCCGTCGCGGAACCCGCCAACGAGCTGTGGAGCGCCGTCAAGGCGATCGCGAACCCCTGGCCCCCGGACGACGAGGACCAGGTCGCCGACGTCGCCGACGACTGGCGCAAGGCCGGTGCGACAGCGAACCTGGCCGGCACCGAGCTGTCCGACCAACGCCAGGCTGCGCAGCAGGCGTGGCGCGATCAGGCCGGGCAGGCGATGGGGCAGAACATCGGCAAGGCAACCGCGACGCTCGAAAGCCAACGCCAGGGCGCCGAGCAGCAGGCGGCGATGGCCGACCGCTACGCGCAGGCGTTGACGAGCGTGAAGAACGCGATCGTCCAGGCGGTCAACGCGAATCTGCCGGCCTACTTGCAGCTGGGCAATCCGATGTACGGCGCGGCGGGCCAGGCCAAACAGCAGGAGTTCGCCCGGCAGGTCGCCGCGCAGCTGCAGGCGCTGGTGGCGGGTCAGACGCAAGGAATGCACGCGCCGCCGGCCGCGCCGGACACCGACACCACGCTGGGCCAGGTCGGTGACATCGCGGGCGCGGTGTCCGCGGTCGCCGGCGGGCTCGCGCTGATCCCGGTGCTGGCGCCGTTCGCGGCGCCGGTGGCGCTGCTGGCGGGGGCGACGGCCCTGGCGGCCCACGGCGTCGACATGATCGCAACCGAGAGTTACGACGACCCGAACGCCTGGATCGGCCTCGGCGGCGACGCCGTCGGGCTCATCCCGGCCGGCCGCGCGGTGTGGGAGCTGGCGGAGCTCACCCCGGCGGCCACGGGAGTCGCGGAGGTGGCCGGCAGCGTTGTCGACGTCGGGCTGCAGGTACCGGGGATGGTGGACCTGGCGGTCGACAACGAGGGCTTGGACACCGCCAAGGACATCGCAGGCGGGGCCGGGCTCAACAAGACGCTGGGGCTGGAAGCGCTCCGGCGGCTGCATTGAGTTCCGGTGTGGCCGGTTGTGTCCATCCACTGCTTTTGCTCGTACCGCGTCTCCGCGCTGGAGCAATGAAGTGGACAACGGTCACGGTGACGCTGATCGCTGCCGCGCTGCTGAGCAGCTGCGGTCATTCCGCTGACGAGCAACCGTCTCCGGCGAGCGCTGAACCGCTGCGGCCTGCGAGCCTGCGGGAAGCCGATCCCTGCTCGTTCCTGCCGGAATCCCGGGTGCCGCACGGGCTCCACCCCGGACAGTTGCACCAGGGAGAGGTGGTCCGCAGCTGCAGGTGGCCCGCCGAGGCGTTCTCGGTGGGGGTCTACATCAACTGGGATCCGCAGGTCCTGATCAATTTCAGCCAAGCCTATCCGTTGCCGGCCGCGGCAGCAGTCCTCGATGGCGTAGAGGTCATCCTTCAGAAGAGCAGCACGATCCCGGCTTGCGGCATGGCGTTCCCCGCTGAACAGGGAACCGTCATCGAGGTCGTTTCGGGTGAGCGACCTCCGGCCACGGCCGACCGCGCGTGCGACCGCGTCAAGGAGGTCGGCACGGAAGTGATACGCCGGATGCGCGAACAAGGTGTGCTGGACCCGGCATCCACCGCAACACCGGCCACCCGTTGAGTATCGACGGCTTGGCACAGCGCGATCACCGGCAAAACTTCACGTGTGAGGCTGCGGTCTCGCCAGGAAGGATGTCACCGTGCCCAAGTCCTACCCCTCGCTGTTTCCCGGCGGTGCGAAGAAGTTCCTGTCCGCGACGCAAGCACGCGCGCACGTCGCGACGATCACAACACGGGACATCGTGGGCCAAGACCCGACGTCACCTGCCGACGACCAGCCTACCCCCGCCACGGCCACCCCTTGACATAACGGAGAGCCATGAGCGTGTGATCGCGTGGCCGTGATCGAAGTTCGAGCCGGCCGGCGATGGTGGCATGCGGCTACGGGTCGGTGACCAACATCGGCGGTAGCGGCGATGCTGGCGCGGCAGGCCC
This sequence comes from Amycolatopsis sp. cmx-4-37, assembly GCA_049998055.1. Lineage (GTDB taxonomy): Bacteria > Actinomycetota > Actinomycetes > Mycobacteriales > Pseudonocardiaceae > Amycolatopsis. Next base: position 36,222 of record JAEBEK010000042.1, read on the forward strand.
GGTCCGCACCGGGGGAACAGCGGCGTAGGGTGCGGCGTTCGAAGCTGCTGGCAGGTCAGCGTGGTTTCGCGGGTGCCGGGAAGGTGGCCAGTCCTGCTTCGGCCAGGCGGGCGGCACGGCGGACCTCCCGGCTCACGGCGTCGATCGCGTCCGGCAGGGGGTGGCCGGGGCGCACGTGGGTCCGGAGGGCGCGGAACTGGACCCGCCACATGCCGAGGAGCGTTGCCGCGGCGATCTGGGGTTCGGGGTCGTCGGGGCGCAGTCCGGTCCGGGTGGCGAGCGCTTCGGCGGCGATGTCGACGAACCGGTCGGCGATGTCGCTCTGATACGCCCGCAGAGACGGGGTGTTCCGGATCAGGTCGCCGAACTTCCGGTACCGCGCCAGCGCGCGGTCGGCGTCGGCGTCGGCGGCGAGACCCTTGGCGAGGCCGTCCCGTTCGCCATCGAGAATGGTCAGCATCGCGTCGACCGGGGTCAGCGCCGGGTCCGGCAGGTGGGTGCGCAACGCGTCGGCCGTGGCCTCGAGCCGGTCCAGGAGCAGCGCCTCCTTGCTCGGGAAGTAGTTGAAGACGGTCTTCTCGGACACCCCGCACGCTTCGCCGACGTCGGCCACCCGGACGGCGTCGAAGCCGCGTTCGAGGAACATCCGCGCGGCGGTGTCCGACAACTGCCGGCGCATCGCCCGCTTCTTGCGCTCCCGCAACCCTTCGACGGCCGGCCGGCCGGTTCCCGTTGTCGTCACGCGACCATCCTACTTCAGCCACCAGAAAAGTTCTGCTACAGTACTTTTATAGTCACTGAAGTCAAGGAGCCCGCAATGTCCGAGATCCACATCGTCCGCGACTACCCGCACTCGCCCGTGAAGGTCTGGCGGGCCATGACCGACCCGGAGCTGATCCCGTACTGGACTTCGACCGGCAAAGGCGCCCGCGCCGAGGGGTTCGAGCCGGTGGCCGGGAACGAGTTCCGGTTCGTCGCCAAGCCGATGCCCGGCTGGCGGGGCATCGTCGACTGCGAGGTGCTGGAAGTCCGCGAGCGGGAACTGCTGCACTACACCTGGGTGGGCGCGGAGGGGGAGACACCCAGCCACGTCCGCTACCGGCTCGAGCCCACTGCCGAAGGAACCCGCTTCACCTACCACCACACCGGATTCACCGGCATCGGCGGGTTCGCCATGGCCAAGCTGCTCGGCTCGGTCCGGACCAAGATGCTCACCGTCGGCGTGCCCGCTCTGCTGGCCGAGCTGGACGAGACCGGCGCGCTGCTCCCGGGCGCGCCCCTGCGGCTGACTCGCTCCCGATGAACATCCCCGCGCAGCTGCTCGCGCTGGCCGCGGCGCTGATGCACCTGTGGATCTTCACGATGGAAAGCGTCCGCTTCGGGCGCCCCGAAGTGCACGCCATGTTCGAGGTGCGCGCGGCGGATCTCGGCATCGTCCGCCCCTGGGCGTTCCACCAGGGCTGCTACAACGCACTCCTGGCCCTGCAGGTGCTCGCCGGGCTGACCGCGGCCCACTCGGGCGCGATCGCGGCAGGCCAAGCCCTCGTCCTGGCCGCCGGCGTGTCCATGCTCGCGGCGAGCGTGGCGCTGATCGCCTTCGACCCCCGCCGGGGGCGGATCAAGGGCTTGATAGGCCAGGGCGCACCCGCCCTGGCCACCCTCATCGCCCTGATGGCCTGAGTCGCCCCCCCGGGGACGCGAACCGCGTCCGTGTGCACCTGCGGGGAGAAGGACGGCACGAGCCGGTTCCAGCCGGTGTCGCCGACGTTGATGAGACTGCTGGTCTCGCACGCCGACGAGCGCGCAGCAACCCACCCCGACGTGCCGCTGCTGCGGTACCGCACAGGGGAGCCGACGACCTTGCCATCCGGTTTGGCGCCGTCGCCGCGGGGAAGGCATTGCCCGGAGATTCCCCACAGCCATCCCGTCGGCCAATGCGTGCAGCCGCCGGACGCTCGCCGCGTTGAGCAGACGTACCCCACTGAGATCGACGACCGGTTCCGCGACGCCGGCGGTGAGCTTGCCCAACCGCTCCCCGAATCCGGGATCAGCGGTCAAATCCAGCTCGCCGGCTACGACATTGACCGGGTGCGGGCCGATGCGCTGGATTTCCGCGGACCACAGCGGCTGCCGTGGGGTTGCGTGGACCTCCCACATGCGTGCCTCCTCACGCCGGACGGGGACGCACTATCCGGGGCTCGACACCGGCAAACGGAGGTCACTCGAACGGGGCAAGGCCAGTGGACGGGAAGGAGAACTGCGGCAAAAGGCGACGTGCACACCCGTGTAGGAGGACGGCTTGTGGAGGAAGCGGTCGAAGGTGGCATCCGCGTCTCGAACACCTCCAGTTCAACTCGTGGACGGCCGGCTCGACCTCGATGCGTCCACCGGCCGGCACGAGCAGAGCTCTTCTCGGCAACACGCTCGAGCCGCTAGCGCGCGTCGCGGCGCTCGCGCTGGGGGACCACGACGTACTTGGGGTCCTTCGTGGACTCCACGCCCGCTTCGAAGACGCCGAAGCGCTGCAGCGCGCTGCCCGCGAACAACGACGCGCCGGACGCCGCGGCCACCGCTCGGCTGCGGTGGGCGAGGGTGAGCGTGCCCAGCAGGCCGGCCGCGGTCAGCCGTTCCGACCACTTCCGCAGCCGGTGGGCCTTGCCCGTCGTGTAGGCCTCCGCACTGAGGCCGAGCTGGTGCTCCAGCACCCTCGACGCGGCGATCTCCGCGACCGCGCCGAACGCGGCCAGCGCGCGGGCCGGCCCGGCTTCGTCCACCGGTACCAGCGCCATCGCGAATCCGCCGGAGCTCGCGGCCGCCGAGCCGGTGAAGACGAACGGCAGCTGCGGGTGAGCTTCGTGCCACGCCGGGACCGCCGTCTGGGACAGCAACACGGCTGTGTACGACGCGACTGCGGGGGCGATGACCGCCGAAGCCAGCCCGGCGGGCCGGGCCGTGACGCGCAGGAGCTTGCCGGGCCAGGTGTGGCGGATCGGCCCCGGCAGCACTTCGGCCAGCGCCGCGACTCCCACCCCGGGGCCGAACGCGCTCAAGATCCACGTGCCCACGCTCATCGGCGACGTCGGTTTCGCCACTCGCAGCATGTGGTGGAACCGCGCCGGTCGCCCGAGGTCGGCGACCAGCAGGTAGACGCTCGCGAGCAGCGCGGCCAGCGATCCCGTGCGGCCCGCGCGCCGCAGCGCCGGCCGGCCGGTCAGGTCGGCGCCGGCGGCCAGGAGCGAGGTGCCCGCGGCGAGCCCGCCGGTGAACAGGTACGCGGGGACCTTCCACTCCCAGACCGGCGGTTTGAGCACCGGCCGCCCGTAGTACGACCGGAATTCGGCGCGCGGGACCATCAGCTCTTCGCGGGAGCCGCCACCGCCCCGCTTGCGGCGGCCGAACACGCGCGCGCCCTTGTCGGCCGCTCCGGCGTCGCTGAGCGGTTCGCGCGGGGTCACCGGTGCCTCCTGCCGAACGATGCGACCGCGGCGGCGAGCAGCGCCGAGGCCGCCATCCCGGCGTACTTCCACATCGCCGGCAGCTCGCGGGTCGGCACCACCGGGTCCGGCGGCAGCCCGTAGACCTCGGGTTCGTCGAGCAGCAAGAAGAACGCGCCGTTGCCGCCGACGCCGTCGTCAGGGTTCTCGCCGTAGAGCCGGGCCTCGGTGACCCCGCGCTCGTGCAGCTGCTCGACGCGACGGGCGGCCCGCTCGCGCAGCTCGTCCAGCTCGCCGAACTGGATCGAGTCGGTCGGGCACGCCTTGGCGCACGCCGGCTCGAGGCCGTCGTGGAGCCGGTCGTAGCAGAGCGTGCACTTCTGGGCGCGGCCGTCACCCGGCCGGCGGTCGATGACGCCGTACGGACAGCCGGAAACGCAGTAGCCGCAGCCGTTGCAGATGTCCTGCTGCACGACGACGCTGCCGAACTCGGTGCGGAACAGCGCCCCGGTGGGGCAGACGTCGAGGCAGCCGGCGTGGGTGCAGTGCTTGCATACGTCCGAGGCCATCAGCCAGCGGAAGTCGGTCCGGCCGTCGGTGCCGGTCTTCGCGCCCGGCAGGTCGAACGAGGGCATCCCGAGGTCGTCGGGCGCCCGGGGCAGGGGTGAGGTGCCCAGCTCGCCGCCACCGCGCGGCGCTGCACGAAGTTCCTCGGCGACGAACGCGGTGGTGACGTCGATCGCCGACGGCCCGGTCGGCAGCCCGTCGAGCCCCGGCGACTGGTCGCCGAGCGGATGTTGCTGCTCGATGAAGGCGACGTGCCGCCAGGAGTTCGCGCCGAGCGCACCGGTGTTGTCGAACGACATCCCGAGCAGGTCGAGCCCGTCTTCGGGGACGTCGTTCCACTCCTTGCAGGCGACTTCGCAGGCCTTGCAGCCGATGCACACCGACGTGTCGGTGAAGAACCCGACGCGCGGCGGGTGCCCGGTGTGCCCGGCTTCCCCGGCGACGTCGGCGAGCGGGCCGGACAGCCGGTTCTCGATGCTCATGCGGGGTCCTCCTCGGCCTGGTGACCGGGCTCGACGTGCTCGACGTCGTGGGTGGTCGCGACCCGGGTACCCGTTTCCGGTGTGATGCCCGCCCGGGAACGGTACTCGGCGAGCAGCGCGATCAGGGCGGCGCCGCGCGGCCGGCGACCCGGCCGGACGTCGCAGGTGGCGACCTTGCTCTCCTGGATGAACACGTTCGGGTCCACGACGACGCCGAGCAGGTCGTTGACGACGTCGCGGGAGACGAGCCCGGCGTTGCCCCAGTGGTAGGGCATCCAGACCTGGTGCACGACCCGGTCCTGCACGCGCAGCGGCGCCATCCGGTCGGTCACGAAGACCCGCGCCTCGACCGCGGCCCGCGCGGTGATCACGTGGGCCCAGCCGAGGTGGGCGAGCCCGCGCTCCTTGGCCAGCTCGGGGGAGACCTCCACGAACAGGTCCGGCTGCAGCTCCGACAGGTACGGCAGCGTCCGGCTCATCCCGCCCGCCGTGTGGTGCTCGGTCAGCCGCGCGGCGGTGAACACGAACGGGAACACCTCGCTGTGCGCTTCGGGCGGCGACGGGTGTGAGGGGTTGTCCTTGCGGCCGTACACCTTCCGCGTCGGGTTGCCCTGCTGGGCGTAGAGCTGGTTGCGGAAGGGCGACTCGTGCGGTTCGTAGTGGGTCGGCAGTGGCCCGTCGGCCAGCCCGGAGGGCGCGAACAGCCACGCCTTGCCGTCGGCCTGCATGATGAACGGGTCGTCGCCGCGCAGCGCGTCCGGACCGACCGCGCCTTCCGGCGGAACATGGCCCGGTGGCTTGGTCTTCTCGAAGTCGGGGATGTCGTGGCCGGTCCACTCGCGACGGTCGGCGTCCCACCACACCAGGGCCTTGCGTTCGCTCCACGGCTTGCCGTCCGGATCCGCGGACGCGCGGTTGTAGAGCACGCGGCGGTCGAGCGGCCAGACCCAGCCCCATTCGTGCGCGTAGAAGTCCTGTTCGAACCGGGACTTGCGGCGCGCGGCCTGGTTGACACCGCCGGCGTAGACACCGCTGTAGATCCAGCATCCGCACGAGGTGCTGCCGTCGGCCTTGAGGTCGAGGTAGCCGTCGACCTCCTTCCCGGTGGTGAGGTCCTGGCCGTTGATGCGGCGCAGGACGTCCTCGGCCGAGGGCTCGTCGCCGTGCACCTCGTAGTCCCAGGCCAGGTCGAGCAGCGGCCGGTCGCGCTCGTCGGTGGACCCGGCCAGCCGTTCCCGCAGCTTGCGGCCGAGGTGGTGGAAGAACCACAGGTCCGAGCGCTGGTCCTCGGCCGGTTCGACGGCTTTCTCGCGCCACTGCAGCATTCGCTGGGTCTGGGTGAACGTCCCTTCCTTCTCCGCGTGCGAGGCGGCGGGGAAGAAGAACACCTCGGTGCGGCAGTCCTCCGGGACGATCTCGCCGGTTTCGACCTCGGGTGCGTCCTTCCAGAAGGTCGCGCTTTCGATCATCACCAGGTCGCGCACGACGAGCCAGTCGAGGTTGGCCATGCCGAGCCGTTGCAGCTTCCCGTGCGCCGAGCCGACGGCGGGGTTCTGGCCGAGCAGGAAGTAGCCGGACACTTTGCCGTCGACCATGTCCATGACGGTCCGGTAGGTGCCGTGATCGCCGTTGATCCGCGGCAGGTAGTCGAAGCAGAAGTCGTTGTCCGGTGTGGCCTTCTCGCCCCAGTACTCCTTCAGCAGCGACACGGCGTAGGCGTCGGCGTTGCGCCAGAAGCCCTTCTGCTTGTCGCCGCGGATGCTCTCGACGTAGTCGGACAGCGTGGCGTGCTCGGGCGTCGGCATCGGCAGGTAGCCCGGCAGCAGGTTGAACAGCGTCGGGATGTCGGTCGAGCCTTGGATGCTGGCGTGCCCGCGCAGCGCGAACACCCCGCCGCCGGGCCGGCCGATGTTGCCCAGCAGCAGCTGGATGATCGACCCGGCGCGGATGTACTGGGCACCGACGCTGTGTTGCGTCCAGCCCACGCTGTACACCAGCGCGGCCGTGCGTTCCCGGCCCGAGTTCGACGCCCACGCGTCGCACACGCGCTGGAACAGCTCCTTCGGCGTCCCGCAAGTCGACTCGACCATCTCCGGCGTGTAGCGGGCGAAGTGGCGCTTGAGGATCTGGAACACGCACCGCGGGTGCTGCAGTGTCGGGTCGGCGGTGATCTCCTCGCTGCCGCCCTCGATGACCGGGCCGCCCGAGCCGTGCTGGTAGGACGACGACATCTCCTTGCCGTGCCCGGTCTCCTTCGGCTCGACGCTCTCGTAGTGCCAGGTCGTTGGGTCGTAGGCGGCCTTGGCCTCGTCGTAGCCGCTGAACAGGCCGTCGAGATCTTCGGTGTCCTGGTAGTCCTCGGCGACCAGGAAGGACGCGTTGGTGTAGGCGACCACGTACTCCCGGAAGTCGAGGTCGTTGCTCAGGATGTGGTTGATCACCCCGCCGAGGAACGCGATGTCGGTGCCGGCCCGCAGCGGGACGTGGGCGTCGGCCAGCGCGCTCGTGCGCGTGAACCGCGGGTCGATGTGGAGCACTTCGGCCCCGCGGGCCTTCGCTTCCATCACCCATTGGAACCCGACCGGGTGTGCCTCGGCCATGTTGGAGCCCATGATGATGACGCAGTCGGAGTTCTGCAGGTCTTGCTGGTAGTCCGTCGCGCCGCCGCGACCGAAGGAGGCCCCCAGACCGGGAACCGTGGCGGAGTGTCAAATACGGGCTTGGTTTTCGATCTGGATCGCGCCCAGGGCCGTGAAGAGCTTCTTGATCAGGTAGTTTTCTTCGTTGTCCAGCGTGGCGCCGCCGAGACTGGCGATCCCGGTCGTGCGCCGCAGCGGCTTGCCGTGCTCGTCGGTGTCTTGCCAGCCCTTGCGACGGGCATCGAGCACGCGGTCGGCGACCATGTCCATCGCCGTGTCGAGGTCGAGATCGGTCCACTCGGTCGAGTACGGTGCGCGGTAGCGGACCTTCTGCTCCCGCTGTGGCCCGGTGACCAGCTGCTTGCTCGCCGAGCCCTTCGGGCAGAGCCGCCCGCGGGAGATCGGGCTGTGCGGGTCACCCTCGATCTGGACGACCTTCTCGTCCTTGACGAAGATCTGCTGGCCGCAGCCGACGGCGCAGAACGGGCAGACCGACCTCGCGACCCGGTCGGCGCTCGCGGTGCGCGGCATCCTGGCGGCCGACTCGGGTGATTCGGCCGCCTTGCCGCGGCCGAGCGGGTCGTCGCCGGTCAGCTGGCGGTACACGGGCCACAGCTCGAGCCATTTGCGCGGTCCCATGCCACCTCCGTTCGTGCACCTGCCGGCACGGTCTACCCGTGCTCGCCGAGCTTAAACCGGCGGCCGGAAGTCGTCGACCGGACGACCAGGCCACCGACAACAGGCTGACTGCGGAGAGCGGCCGAGCAACCGGCGGTCCCGGCGCGGCAGGACGGTCTGCGCCAGGTGCCGCACGCCCGGAGGAGCACCGTACGCGGTCAAGGCGCGTACACGCTGGTCGAGCCGGCGATCCAGCTCCGTCGACCGTTCGTAGTGCTGCCGGAGGTGTTCCTCCCCGCTGGCCACCACGAACTGCTCCACGAACAGCTCCGGGTCGTCGAGGTCGCGGTGCAGCCGCCACCGCGGCGCCGCCGGGCCCAGCCGACCCGTTGCATCGCGCGCTCGAATTCGCCGGCTCGCTGCGCGGCGACCCGCCACTCGACCTGGACCTGCACCGGGCCGGACGCGGTCGCCGGCTCCGCAGGTTCCGGCCAGTAGCGGGTGCTGCTCAGCTCGTAGGAGCCGTCCGGCAATCGCAGCGCACGTCCGCTGATCAGCGCCGCGGCGACCAGGCCGGCGCCGGGGACGGCGAACGCCACGGCGAGCCCGGCGCATCGGCGACGAAACCCCACAGCAGCGCGCCGAGCGCTTGCCCGCCCATGAACACAGCTGGTAGTAGGCCAAGGCCCTGCCCGTCCATGCCGGCAGCGGCAGCGTGATTGGCTGCCCATCGCGTTACAGGCGCCGTCGGCGAAAAGGCGGTCGGTTGTTCAGGGGGTGATGCGGGAGGGGCGCGTCCAGCGGGCGAGCAGGACGGTGGCGTCATCCTGCAGCGCGCCGTTCTGGTGGCGGAGGACGGCTTTCGTGAGCCGACGGGCGGTTTCGGGCGGTGGGCTGCCTGCGGCGGCCTCACGGCGCAGGAAATCCAGCAGGCGCGGTTCGCCGAAGAATTCGCCGGTGTGGTCGCGGGCTTCGGTGATGCCGTCGGTGTAGAGAACCAGCCAGTCCTCCGGTTCCAGGATCTCCTCGCCGACTTCGAGATCACCCAAGCCGAGGCCGAGCGGACGGCAGCGACCCGCGGCCAAGGGCTTCACGATTCTTCCGCCGCGCATGACCAAGGGATGGGGATGGCCGGCGTTGATGTAGCGCAAGCGCCCCGTGGCGAGGTCGAGTTCGACGAGCACGGCCGTTGCGAACGCAACGTCGCCGAAGTGGCCGCTGATGGTTTCGTCGATCAGCCGGGCTTGTTCGAAAAGGCCGTGGCCGGCGCGGCGCGCGCTGCGGTAGGCGGACAATGCGGCGGCGGCGATCAGACCGCTGCGCAGGTCGTGACCGACCGCGTCCAGCACCATCAAGCTGGCGGTGGTCTCGGACAGAGCGTAGTCGAAGGCGTCACCGCTGACACTGTCCCGGGGCTCGACCACACCGGTCACGACGAAGCTGTCGACCCCGGCGGTCAACGGGGGCAACAGCGACCACACCAGTTCCGCGGTGACCGACCGGGGGGTCCGCAGCCGGAACCGGTCCAGTTCGTCCCCGTACTGCGACAGCAGGGTGACCAGGTGCCCGAGCAGCATGGACAACCACCGGCACTGCATCCGCAGACCGGGGTCGTAGAGGTCGTCCACGTCGTCGACCTCGACCTCGAGGACGCCGAGACGCTCCGCTCCGTCCAGCAGCGGCACCCACAAGCGAGGCCGGCCGGGTGCCTCCGACGGCAGGATCTGGATCTGCTGGAACGCACGTCCCGCGAGCGTGGTGTCCACATCGAGCGCGTCACGTCCCGATGCCGGTGCACCGGGCGCCGCCGCCCGGTCCAGCTCGCCCCGCCCATCAGCTGGAGGGCAGTGACGATGCTCCGCGGCGGGTCCGTCCTTCGGAGCTTGCAGGGGATGGAGGCACAACTGGTCGTAATCGACGAGGTAGACACCGACCCGCACACCGAGCGCGGTGGCTGCGTTTTCCACCACGGCGAACAGCCGGTCGGGCGGCGCGAGTTCAGTGCCCTCCAACAGCCGCACCAAGGCGGCGAACGGAGCGCTCCTGGGGACGCTGTCCCGGATCTGACGGCTGAGGCCGGCCCGGTGCGTCCAGGTGAGCTCGTCCAGGCGTTCGTTCAACACGAGGGCGAGCGTGTCGCGTTCCATCGCCGGCAGATCGGACAGTCCGTTCACATAGGCATCGACGTCGATGAATCCGGTTTCACCGCCCGCTCCGAAGTACCGCAGCCACAGGTCCTCCAGCGATAATTCGGCACGCTTGAACGCCACAGCCGCACTGCGCTGCTGCTCGGCCGCGCGGTCGACAGGATGGTCCTCTTTCACCGCAGTTCACCGTTCAACCCGGCCTGCGTTGCCGAACAGGGGTGTCTGGTCATCGCAGCCGTCGCACCGTGGACTGGGCCAGCCGCTCGGCGGTGCGGCGGAGCGTGGCGCGTTGCTGCTCGGCCATCTGAGCCAGCGTGAGCAGCGCCGCGCGTTCGTCCACGTGGTCGCGGGCCATGATGATGCCTTTGGCCAGTTTGACGGCTTCCCGGCCACGCAGGGCCGCCGCGACCTGGGCGCTGGCGCGCTCGGCGTCCTGCGCGGTGCGCATGTTGCTGATCAGGATGGCCGCCTGGGACGCGAACATGGTGAGCAGGTTTTCCTCGCGCTCGCCATAGGAATGGGGATGGGCGGCATAGACCTTCACCGCGCCGAGCGGCTCGGAACCGGCCACCATCGGCGCGCTCAACGCCGACCGCAGCCCCAGCTCGGCCGCCGGCCGTGACCAGGACGGCCACCGCTCGTCCTGCGCAAGGTCGTCGACGCGCACGATCACACGATCTGCCCACGCGGTCAGGCACGGTCCGTAGCCGAGCTGGTACTGCAATGCGTCGGCCCGCTCGACCACCTCGTCGGTGGCTGCCGCAGTCACCCGCTCACCCTGGCGATCCAGCAGGCTGATTCCCGCTCCGGTCGTTCCCGGCACCATCTCGACCGCCAGCGCGGTGATCAGCTTCAGCGCCGTGTCCACCTTCTCGGACGACAGCAACAAACCGGACATGCGCGCGAAGACAGCCGCCAGATGGCCGGCGGTCAGCTCCTCGATCACCGACCCGTCACCCGACGGCTCACCCATGCGCGGGAAGTCCGAGGACATGTCCGGCACACCTCCCTCGGCACTCGCCTGCTGACCCGGTCAGCTGCGGCGTACCCGATCCGCTGCCGTTCAACCGATGGACGCACAAGATCGCCGAACAACGGCCTCGAGTGCCTTACCGACTCGCGCTCAGCTGCCCTCGTAGCTCGCCGTGTCGCCGGGACGCGTGCCGACGCGGTGGTGATCACCATCCGGGGCCGTGGGCTCACCCAGCACGAGCTCGCGGCCACCGATCGGTGGGGACACCAATCGAGGAGCTGCAGTACACCACCGGCGAGGGGCCGTCGGTGACCGCGTTCACCACCGGCGAACCGGTCACTGTCACCGATCTGACCGAGCAGGGGTGGGTGTGGCCGGGATTCGCCGACACGGCGGCCGGCTACCAGGTGGGTGCGGTGTTCGCCTTCCCGCTGGCTACCGCGACCGCCGCCACGCTGGGAACAATGACCCTCTACCGGCGTGATCCCGGAAAGCCCTCAACTGACTTGGCCGGGGCGCGCGATCTGGCCGAGCTGCTCGCGGCCATGCTGCTGGCCGACCGTGAGCTGGCGGAGCAGATCGCCGGTTCCGCGGTCTACGAGGATGTCACCATCGCGGTCGGTCTGCTGTCGGCTCGGCACTCGGTCAGTACCGACGAGGCGTTGGCCCGATTGCGGGCGACGGCGTTCGCGGACGGGCGGCCGCTGACGGAGGCCGCTCGCGATGTTGTGACCCGCCACTTGCGCCGTCAACGGAACCAACGCCGCGAGTGACAGCCGAAGCGCGCCGCGGTCGTGGACAGAGTCGGGGCCGCGTCGATGCTGCCGACGGCGTGGACGCTGCGGCCGATCGGCCGGCCGGCGTCGCGGGAGCGCCACGCTGGAAACCGCGAGGTCGGATGCGGTTGACAGCGTGACTCCGGCAAGACGGCCTGGAATGAGGCGATGGTGTCTCGCGGGTCATTGAGGGTCGGTGGCGCCCGGCAACGGACGGCCGATCATCTCCGGACGCCGTGAGATGTCCTCGTCTTACGGCATAGTTGGGCGGTGGCACCACAGCCGAGACCGTGAGGGATGCTGGAGGGCAAGAACGTGGACGAGCGGTTTCCGATCGTGGTGCTGGCCTGTTCGGCGGGTGGGCTGGACGCGGTCACCCGTGTGCTGGCTCCGCTGCCGGCGGATCTGGGGGCCGCGATCATCGTGGTGCAGCACCTGTCCCCCGACGTCCCCAGCTTGCTGCCGCAGATCCTCGCCCAACGGACCGCGCTGCCGGTCGGTCCCGCTGTCGACGGCGCACCCCTGGTGCCCGGACAGGTGCTGGTCGTCTCGCCCGGGCAGCACCTGGTGGCTGCCACCGACGGCACGGTCGCGACCATCCTCGCCGACGGGATCCCGCCCTACCGCCCCTCGGCCGACCTCCTGCTCGCCACGCTCGCTGTGGTCGCCGGGACCCGCGTCGTCGCGGTGGTGCTGTCCGGACGCGGCAACGACGCTGCCACCGGCGCCACCGCGGTCCGCCGCTTCGGCGGGACCGTCATCGCCACCGAACCTGCCACTGCGACGGCGCCGGCCATGCCCGAAGCCACCATCCACCGCGACTCGATCGTCAACGCCGTCGTCGACGTCGACGACATCGCCGGCCTGCTGACCGCACTCGTCGACTCCTACGCACTCGGCACGCAACCGACCAACGGTTGAGCGGTCGGCGTGAAACGCCCCTTCGCCCCAGCACGGTGAAATCTTTGTTCAGGCGGGGGATTTCCTGAGGTATATCCCGCCGAAGGGCCGCTACGCGCCGGTGACGCGAGTGGTGGACCGTCGGCTCGGGAACTCTCTGCAGGGCGCCGATCGACCAGCAGGGCGCCGTCGTCTTCGTAGCCGCCAGTCGGGGAGAGCGCGGCCATGAGGTGGCTGGCCAGATCGTCCACCGACGACTGGTGGCCGTCGTGCACGGCTTGGCTTGCGCGGTCGATCCCCTCGTCGAGCGGACTGCGGCGGCGCTCGACGAGGCCGTCGGTGGCGCGACTTTTACCCGGATGGAGACGTGGTCGCGGCACCCGATCCCGCCGATGGCGGCCGAGCCGGCTCAGAGGTGATCGGTGTAGAAAGCAGCGAGCCGGTCGACGGCGGCGTCGACGTATTCGGGGACGTCGTACATCTCGTAGTGACCGGCGCCGTCGAGCACCGTCAGATCCACCGGGTGGGGGGCCAGTTTCCAGAGCTTCATCCCGGCTTCGTAGGAGCCGGTGCTGCCGGTCCGGCCGGCGAGGACGACCTGCAGGGGCTGGGTCATGAGCTGGTCGACGAGGTGGAAGGCGTCGTAGCCCAGCAGCAGCGCGTCGCCGCGGGAGAGGCGGCGGTTGGTCGAGTTCTCGTGGTGGCCGCGTTCGGTGCGGTAGTAGGTGATCGCCTGGGTGGTGTCGAGGTCGGTGATCCCGGCGGCTCGTGCGTCGTCGAGGGTGTCGGGCAGCCAGGTGTCGCGGTTCAGGTGACCGGTGCGGTTCTCGTCGGTGCGCGCGGCGGCCATGGCGTCGAGCGCGGCCGCGGGGCCGGCGGGCTGGAACCCGCGGAACGCGGCGCCGATGTCGCTCGGGACGACGGTGCCGACCGCCTTGATGCGGTGGTCGGTGCGGGCGGTGTGCACGGCGTAGCCACCACCGGCGCAGATGCCGAGGACGCCGATGCGGTTCGGGTCGATGCCGGGCGTCGTGTCGAGCGCGTCGATGGCGTAGGAGATGTCCTCGCCGCGGCGGTAGGGATCTTCGAGGTCTCGGGGTTCGCCGCCGCTCGCCCCTTGGTGGGCGGGGTCGACCACGAGGGCGGCGATGCCCCGGGCGGCGAGGCGGGAGGCGTAGTTCGCGCCGATCTGTTCCTTGACGCTGCTGCCGGGGGTGGCGAGCACCACCGCGCGCAGCGGCTCGCGGCCGGCGTCGTCGGGCAGGTGCAGGTCGGCCGCGAGCTCGATCGGCCCGCGCGGGATTGTGAGGTGCCGGCGCACTGGGTGACCACCTTTCGCGTAGGGTTTGTTCGATGACCTTGCTAGTACGAAATTGAACTAGTTCCGAACTGTACCACCTGAGGAGAGTCGCGTGCCGGTCGACGCCGCCCAGCTGTGGACGCTGAACCACCGCCTGCTGACCGTCGTGCTGGACGCCTGCAGCGGCGAGCTCGGCGCACTCGGGCTGGATCCCAAGGAGTTCTTCGTGCTCGCCGAGGTCCCGGCGTCGCCGTACCCCGCCGAGCTGGCGACGGCGCTGGTGATCCCGAAGGCGAGCGTGACGGTGTACGTGCGCAACCTCGTCGCGAAGGGGTTCGTGCGCCGCGAAATCGACGACGCGGACCTGCGGCGCCACCGGCTCGTCCTGACCCCCGAAGGGGAAGCGGCCCGTGCCCGCGCACTCGCGGCACTGGCGGCGGAGTTCGACCGCCGGCTGGCGAAGATCGCGCCGGTCGACCGCACCGAGCTGCAGCGGATCCTGCTGGAACTGCTCGGCTAGGTGTATTGCCCCGTGAGGTTGGGGACGCGGCTGGCGGGTGGCTTGCCAGCGAGTGCGGTGTGGCCGCGGTGGTGATTGTAGGTGTGCAACCAGCCCGGAAAGGCGTCACGGCGTTCGGTCTCG
>JAEBEK010000043.1:0-49595 GCA_049998055.1 Amycolatopsis sp. cmx-4-37
CTCTCCAACAATGAACAGTTCGATCGAGACTATGTACTCAATCATTCTCAAAGGAACCTCTTACGAGGTTATATAAGCTCTACTGGCTTAGTTCACTAGCACACTGTTGAGTTCTCAAGCAACACACTCCGGACTCGCCGCCTTATCAGCGGCTATATCCTCGGCAGTTGTTCCAAGCGATATTCACAAGCTTTTGGTCGAGCATGCCTCGGCCTACGGTGTTAGTCGTAGGGATTCGGCGGCCGCTCGTGGGCCGACGCTGAACATTACCCGGTCCGATCCGCGGTGTCAACCCGCTCGGCCCGGCCGGATCTTCGAGGCTTGCGGCCCCGGGGCGACCCGGTGTTCCTGGCGACGAAGAGAAGATTACATGCTCTGAAACCGGTCCCGAACAGGGGGGTCACTTAACGCCATTGCCGCAGGTCAGAGCGTGTCCGAGCCACTACGACGGCAGCGTCGCCAGATAGCTCGGCGGGACCCGCGCCGGAACCACCCGCGAGAAGTCCGCCGCGAGCGCGAGCATCCGGGCGTCCGACCACCGGGCGCCCATGAACGAGATACCCACCGGGAGCGGTCCGGCAAACCCCGCCGGCACGGTCACGTCCGGGTAGCCGGCGACGGCGGCCGGGGTCGACGACGGGATGACGTCGTTGTCCCCCACCGCGCAGTCGGTCTTCCACGCGGGCGGGTTCGTCGGCGACGCGATCGCGTCGAGGTGGTACTTCGTCAGCGTCTCGTCGAGGGACCGGCGAGCGAGGTCGGACAGCTCGGCGCGACCGGCGAGGTAGCCCGGGTCGGTGGGCGGCGGCGCGGCGAGTGCCTGCTCGAACAGCTCCTGGCCGGCGAAGCACGTCTGCTCGAGCGGGTCGGCGCGGTTGTAGGCGATCAGCTCGGCCAGGTTCCGCGGGCCGCGGAGGCGTGTCGCCAGGTACGCGTCGATGTCGCGGTGGAACTCCGTGAGCAGCGCCGGGAACTCCAGCTCGCCGAGCCTCGCCTGGTAGGGCGGGGTCACTTCGACGACCGTCGCACCCGCTTTGACCAGGGCAGCACGCGCGGACGTCATGACCGCGTCCGTCTGCGGGCCGAGCACCGGCAGCCGCCACAGCCCGATCCGCGCACCCCGCAGCACGCCCGGCCGAAGCAGCTTCGCGTAGTCCGTCGGCTGCGACTTCGGGTACTGCGAAGTCGCCGGGTCCGCGGGGTCCCGCCCCTGCAGGACCGACAGCGTCAAGGCGACGTCGACGACGTTGCGCGCGATCGGCCCGGCGGTGTCCTGCTCGGCGGAGATCGGCACCACCCCGGTGCGGCTGACCAGGCCGAGGCTCGGTTTGTGCCCGACCGTCGCCGTCATCCCCGCGGGGCAGACGATCGAGCCGTCGGTCTCGCTGCCGATCGCCACCTGCGCCAGCGACGCGGCGACGCCGGCCGCGGATCCGGCGGACGACCCGCACGGGTTGCGGTTCAGCACGTACGGGTTGTTCGTCTGTCCGCCGACGCCCGACCAGCCGGACGTCGGCTTCGCGGCACGGAAGTTCGCCCACTCCGACAGGTTCGCCTTGCCGAGGATGACGGCTCCGGCGTTGCGAAGCCGCGTGATCAGCGTCGCGTCCTTCGCCGGGTAGCTGCGCAGGGCCCGTGACCCCGCGGTCGTCCACTGGTCGCGCGTGTCGACGTTGTCCTTGACCAGCACCGGGATGCCGTCGAGCGGCCCGCGCAGGTGGTGCGCGCGCCGCCGGGCATCACTCTCCCGAGCCTGGCCCAACGCCGAGGGGTTGAGCGCCAGGACGGCGTTGACCTTGCCGTCGATGCGGTGGATCCGCTCGAGGTACAACCCGGTCAGGCCCACCGCGGTGAGCCGGCCGGCCGCCATCCGCGCCTGCAGCGCCGGGATGTCGGCGGTGTCGAGGTCCAACCGGGAGGAGGCCACCGCCGGTGCCGCGGGGACGAGCACGAGTGCGGCGGCCAGGATCGCGAGGAACACCGGCCGCCGCCCCATCAGAGCACCGGCAGGAGGGTGCGGAGTTCGTACGGGGTGACCGCGCTGCGGTAGTTGTCCCACTCCACGCGTTTGTTCCGCAGGAAGAAGTCGTAGACGTGCTCGCCGAGCGCTTCCGGCAGGAGCTCGGACTTCTCCATCTCGGCCAGCGCCTCTCCCAGGTTCTGGGGCAGCTGCGCGTACCCGGCGGCGCGCCGTTCGGAGTCGCTCAGCTGCCAGATGTTGTCCTCGGCGGGTGGCGGCAGTTCGTAGCCCTTCTCGATCCCCTTCAGCCCGGCGGCCAGGATGACCGAGTACGCCAGGTACGGGTTGCACGCCGAGTCCAGGGTACGGACCTCCACCCGTCGGGATGACGCCTTTCCGGGTGAATACATCGGGACGCGGACGAGCGCGGAGCGGTTCGCGCGGCCCCAGGAGACGGTCGTCGGCGCTTCACTGCCGCTGATCAGGCGTTTGTAGGAGTTCACCCACTGGTTGGTGACCGCGGAGATCTCCTTGGCGTGGTGCAGCAGGCCGGCGACGAACGCCTTGCCGGTCTCCGACAGCTCGTGCGGGTCCTCGGCGTCGTAGAAGGCGTTGCGGTCGCCTTCGAACAGGCTGATGTGGGTGTGCATCCCGGAACCGGGCTGGTCCGTGAACGGCTTCGGCATGAACGACGCGCGCACGCCCTGGGTCAGCGCGACCTCCTTGACGACGTAGCGGAACGTCATCACGTTGTCGGCCATCGTCAGCGCATCGGCGTAACGGAGGTCGATCTCCTGCTGGCCCGGTGCCCCTTCGTGGTGGCTGAACTCGACCGAGATGCCCATCGCCTCGAGGGTCTCGATGGCGTGCCGGCGGAAGTGCGTCGCCGTGGCGTGGCTGGCCTGGTCGAAGTAGCCGCCGTTGTCCGCGGGCTCCGGCTCGCTGCCGTCGTCCGGCAGGGTCGAGAGCAGGAAGAACTCGATCTCCGGGTGCACGTAGCAGGTGAAGCCCGCTTCAGCCGCCTTCGACAGCTGACGCCGCAGGACGTGGCGCGGGTCGGCCCACGACGGCGAGCCGTCCGGCATCGCGATGTCGCAGAACATGCGGGCCGAGTACGGGCCGCCGTCCGGGGTCTCCCACGGCAGGACCTGGAAGGTGGCCGGGTCGGGTTTGGCGACCATGTCCGATTCGTAGACGCGCGCGAAGCCCTCGATGGCCGAACCGTCGAACCCGATCCCCTCGGTGAACGCGCCCTCCAGCTCGGCGGGCGCGACCGCGACGGACTTGAGGAACCCCAGCACATCGGTGAACCAGAGACGGACGAAACGGATGTCGCGCTCCTCGAGCGTGCGGAGCACGAATTCCTGCTGGCGATCCATGGCCGCACCCTAACGACAGCGTGTTAACGGCATGTTTCACGACGCGCCGAGGGTGATGAAGTGGAAGGTCATGAACGACCCGTTCACCTCGCCCGACGTCATGAACGACTCGTTCATGACGTCCCACGCGGCCTGCCGGCAGACCGCGCGCCACGACTTCGCCCCCCGGGGCCCGGGGGTGACGAAGTCAGGCCGCGAGCACCGCGACGGGCTTCTTCGCCCGCGTGATGGCCAGCGAGGCGACCGACGCGAGCACCGCCAGGACCGCGGCCGCATACCAGGCCAGGTTGTAGTTCCCCAGCTGGTCGCGGACGAGGCCGGCGGCCGACGCGGCGAACGCGGCCCCGAGCTGGTGGCAGGCGAAGACCCAGCCGAACACGATCGGGCCGGCCTCGCCGAACGCGCGGACGCAGAGGGCGACCGTCGGCGGGACCGTGGCCACCCAGTCGAGGCCGTAGAACAGGATGAACGCCCACATGCTCGGCTGCACGGAGTCCGTGAACAGCTGCGGCAGCAGGGCCAGCGAAAGGCCGCGAAGCGCGTAGTAGACGCCGAGCAGGATCCGCGGGTCGACGCGGTCGGTGAGCCAGCCGGAGAAGATCGTGCCGACGACGTCGAAGACGCCGACGAGGGCGAGCAGGCCCGCGGCGGTCGTCTGCGGCATGCCGTGGTCGTGCGCGGCCGGGACGAAGTGGGTGCCGACCAGGCCGTTCGTCGTCGCGCCGCAGATCGCGAAGCCGACCGCGAGCAGCCAGAACGTCCGGGTCCGGGCGGCCGTCCTCAGCACCGAAAGCGCGCGGCGGGCCGAGCCGGTCTTCGACTCCGGGCGCGCGACCTCGGCGCCGGCGGGCGCGCCGTAGGCCGTGGTGCCGACGTCGGCGGGGTGGTCGCGGATGACCAGCAGGACCACCGGGACGACGGCCAGCGCGGCGATCGCGATCACCAGCGACGCCGTCCGCCAGCCCGAGCCGACGGCGAGGTTCGCGATGAGCGGCAGGAAGATCAGCTGGCCGGTGGCGCCCGCCGCGGTCAGGACGCCGGTGACGACACCGCGGCTGCGGACGAACCACCGGGCCGCGACGGTCGCGGCGAAGCTCATCGCCATCGAGCCCGTGCCCGCGCCGATCAGCACGCCCCAGCAGAGGACCAGCTGCCAGCTCGCGCTCATGAAGACCGTGCCGGCCGCGCCGAGGGCGATGACGAACAACGCCGTCGCCGAGACGCGGCGGATGCCGAACCGCTCCATCAACGCGGCCGCGAAGGGCGCGAAGAGACCGTAGAGCACGAGGTTGACCGAGACGGCCGAACTGATCGTGGCCGTGGACCAGCCGAACTCCTGGTGCAGCGGGTCGATGAGGACGCCGGGCGCGGACCGGAAGCCGGCGGAGGCGAGCAGCGCGACGAAGGCGGCACCGGCGATCAGCCAGGCGCGGTGCAGCTTCGGGGCAGGGCGGGTCTCGACAGTCACCCCAGCAGTTTCACCGCGCGCGCGTGACGCCGAAAGTGGCCTGAAGGACATCATCCGTAAGGATCGGGCCACAGCTAGGCTTTGGGCATGTCCCGCTTCACCCTCCTGCTCGTGCTCCTGCTGGCGGCCGGCTGCACCGGATCACCGGACACGCGCGGGCCGTTCCCCGCGGGTGCCGAGCTGGTCCGCGACGCCGCGACGTCGTTCGCCTCGGTCCGGGGCGTGCACTTCGCGGCCGGGGTCAACGGCGTGCTGCCGGGCTTCCCGCTCCGGCTCATCGAGGGCGACGCGACCCTCGACGACAACGGGTCCGCGACCGGCACGGCCGACATCCAGGACGGGGACGGGCACACGAAGTTCGGCTTCACCGTCAAGGACGGGCACGTGATGACCGGTTCCTCGGCCGGTCCCCTGCCCGACGCCTACACCGTGAGCGCGTTCCTGGGCCCGCACGGCGGGCTGAAGCGGCTGCTCGACGGTGTGACCGACGCGAAGACCGAGGGACGCGAGAACGTCGACGGCGCGGCCGCGCTGCGCGTGGGTGGCCGGGTGCCGGCCGCCGTCGCCCACAGCGTGCTCGAACAGATCGACGGCGACCTGAACGTCAAGGTGTGGGTCTCCGACACCCTGCCCCGGCGGTTCGTCCGGCTGTGGGTGCAGATCCCGCCCCCGGACGAGCACCTCAGCCCGGTGATGATCGAGCTGTCGCTGACCCACCAGCAGGCGTAGTCACGCCCCCGGGCAGCGCTTGCCCTCCGGCGGGACCGTTCCGTCGATGAGGTACGCGATGCCCGCGCGGTCGACGCACGCGTTGCCGTCGAGGAAGACCGTGTGCTGGACGCCCTCGTAGGTCAGCAACGCGCTGTCGAGGTCCTTCGCGAGGTCGACGCCCTGCTGGTACGGCGTCGCCGGGTCGTGGGTGGTCGAGACGACCAGCGTCTTCGGCAAGCCCGGGGGACGCGGCGCGTGCTCGGCCGACGTCGGCGGGACCGGCCAGGTCGAGCAGATGTCCAGCTCGCTCGTGTCGGGCGTGCCGCCGGCCAGGAACGGCGCGCCGGCCAGCATCGCTTGGTGAGCGCGGTCGATCTCGGCGCGGTCGGTCACCCGGTCGTGGTCGACGCAGCGGACCGCGAAGTACGCGTCGATCGCGCCGCTGTACCGGCCGTCGCGGTCGCGCTGGTAGTAGTCGTCGGCGAAGGCCAGCAGGGTCCGGCCGTTGCCCTGGGCCACTTGCGCGAGCGCGGCTTTCAGGGCGGGCCAGTCGCCCCGCGAGTAGAGCCCCGCGAACGTGCCCGTGATCGCGTCCTCGAACGACAGCTTCCGGGCCCCGGCCGGGAGGGGCTTCGCGATCAGCGGGCGCACGAGCCGCTGGAGCCCCTCGGTGCTGCCGGCGAACGGGCACGCGCACCACTTGCCGAACTCGTTCAGCGCGTCCTGGAAGCCCGCGGCCTGCGTGACCAGCGAATCCACCAGGCCCTGTGCGGGATCGACGGCGCCGTCGAGCAGCAGCGCGCGGACGTTGCGCGGGTACGCCTCGGCGTAAGCCGCGCCGATCTGCGTCCCGTACGAATACCCGAGGTAGGTCAGCTTTTCGTCGCCGAGCGCGGCGCGAAGGACGTCGAGGTCGCGTACGACGTCTCGCGTCCCGATGTTCGCGAGAAGCGTCTTGCCGTACTTCGTCGCTTCGGCGCACTTCGCGCCGTACGCGGTCGCCTCGGCGAGCTGTTTCTTCACCCCTTCGGGCGACAAATCGCTTTCGACGTCGGAGCCGCGGTCGGCGTCCTGCTCGGCATCGGTGCGGCAGGTGATCCGCGGCTCGCTCGTGCCGACGCCGCGCGGGTCGAAGCCGACCAGGTCGAAGCGCTCGAGCAGCGGCGCGGCCGCGGCCGTCTTGGCCAGCGCCGCGGCCGTCGAAGTGCCCGAGCCCCCAGGTCCGCCGGGGTTGACGACCAGCGAGCCGATCCGCTCCTTCGTCGCCTTGTGCCGCAGCAGGCCGACGGTGACCGTGGGCCCGGCCGGGGCGGCGTAGTCCAGCGGGACAGTCAGGTGCGCGCAGTCGAGGGCCTCGCCGCACGGGCGCCACGCGAGCTTCTGCTGAGTGAACTTCCCCAGGTCAGGCGGGCGGGACGACGATGACGGCGGCGGCACGGGCGCCGGAGCACCCGTGCACGCCGCCAGCAGCACCGCGAGGGCGGCGAGGCCTACTGCCCGGTGCACCGGGTCCCCTCCGGCGGCACCGTGCCGTCGACCAGGTAGTCCGTGCCCGCCTGGTCCACGCACTTCACGCCCTGCAGGAACACCGTGTGCTGCGTGCCCTCGAAGGTGAGCAGCGCGCCCTTCAGGCCCTTCGCGAGGTTGACGCCCGCCTGGTACGGCGTCGCCGGGTCGTTCGTCGTCGAGATGACCAGCGTCTTCGCCAGGCCTTCGACGTTCGGCACGTGCGGCTCGGAGGTGTTCGGCACCGGCCAGAACGCGCACGCGTCACGGGCCGCCGAAGCGGGGCGGCCGTCGTCGAGGAACGGCGCCACCTTCACGTACTCCTCCTGCGCCTTGAGGATGACGGCCGGGTCGGTGACGCGCGGGTCGTCGACGCAGCGGATCGCGGTGAAGGCGTCCTGCGTGGTGCCGTACTTGCCGTCGGTGTCGCGCTCGTTGTAGATGTCCGCGAGCTTCTCCAGCGTCACGCCGCGCTGCTGCCGCAGCTCGTTCAGGCCCGAGTTGAGCGTGTCCCAGAGGGTCTCCTGGTAGAGCGCCTGGATGACACCGGTGGTCGCGTCCTCGTAAGAGAGCTTGCGGCCGTCGCCGACCGGCACCGGGAAGTCGATCAGCGGCCGGACGAGGTCTTGGAACGCCTTGACCGCGGTGCCGGCGTCCTGGCCGAGCGCGCAGTCCTGCTGAGCGGTGCACCACTTCGCGAACTCCGTGAACGCCGTCCCGAAGCCCTGGCCCTGGGCGACCAGCGACTCGACCGCGTCCTGCTCCGGGTCGACCGCGCCGTCGAGGATCATCGCGCGGACGTTCTTGGGGAACGCCTCGGCGTAGGCCGACCCGATCCGGGTGCCGTAGGAGTAGCCCAGGTAGGTGAGCTTTTCGTCGCCGAGGACCGAGCGCAGGACGTCCAGGTCCTTCACGACGTCCCGGGTGCCGGCGTTGGCCAGCATCCCGGTGCCGTCGTCGGTGCGCTGGGCGCACTTCGCGGCGAAGTCCTTTTCCTGCGACTCCTGCTTGAGCACCCCCGCCGGCGAGCCGTCCGTTTCGCTGTCGTCGGCGCGGTCGGCGTCGCGCTCCTGATCCGTCAGGCAGTGGATGGCCGGCTGGCTGGCGCCGATCCCCCGCGGGTCGAAGCCGACCAGGTCGAAGCGCTTGGGGAGGCCGGTGCTCGTCGTCGGCTTGACCAGCCCGGCGGCCGCGACCATGCCCGAGGCGCCCGGGCCGCCGGGGTTGACCACGAGCGACCCGATCCGCGAGCCCTCGTCGGTCGCCTTGTGGCGGAGCAGGCCCAGCGTGATGGTGTCGCCGGCCGGCTTGGCGTAGTCCAGCGGCACGGTCAGCCGGGCGCACTGGAGGTCTTTCGCCTGGAACGCCGACCGCGCGTCTTCCGACGTCGCGTAAGGTGCGCAGTCGCCCCAGCTCAGGCTCTGGCCGTAGAACCGCTCCAGACCGGCGGGGACCGGCCCGGACGGCGGGTGCGACTCGGTCGTCGGCGCGACCGGTGCCGGCTTGCCGGTGGACGTGCAGGCGGCCAGCGAGGCCGCGATCAGCACGGATGTCGCAATTGCGGGGATCCGGCGACGACCGGACCTGGCGCTGGGATGAGGGAACACGGTTGGATCGTCCCATCCGGCCGCGGAACTCGAACGCACCACCGCCACGTTGGGTGGGGCAGGCCGGTCGAGCGAGAGAGAACGGGAGACCAGGGGTGGCAGCACTGATCAGCCGGGTGGGCAAGAAGCTCCGCCGGATCATCCAGCGGCCGGGCAGCGTCGAGCTGACCCGCTACGAAGCACTGCTGCCCGCGGTCGAGAAGCTCGAACCCGAGCTCGAGAAGCTCTCCGACCAGGAGCTGACCGAGCGGGCGGGCAAGCTCCGCGAGAAGCTGAAGGACACCGCTTTCGGCGACAACCACCTGATCGAGATCTGCGCGCTCGGTCGCGAGGCCGCGCGGCGGGCCCTCGGCGAGCGCGCGTTCGACGTCCAGATCCTCGGCACGATGGGCCTGCTCAGCAAGCACGTCGTGCAGATGGAGACCGGTGAGGGCAAGACGCTCGCCGGCGCGCTGGCCGCGGCCGGGTACGCGCTGCGCGGCAAGCGCGCCCACGTCGTCACGGTCAACGACTACCTGGCGCGACGCGACGCGGAGTGGATGGGCCCGGTGTACGCCCTGCTCGGCGTGTCGGTCGGGTGGGTCGAACCGGCGCACTCGCGCGAGGAGCGTCGCGAGGCCTACGCCAAGGACGTCACGTACGGCGCCGTCGCCGAAATCGGCTTCGACGTCCTGCGCGACCGGCTGGTCGCGAACGTCGACGACCTGGTCCAGCCCGACCCCGAGGTCGCGATCGTCGACGAGGCGGACTCGGTGCTGGTCGACGAGGCCCGCGTCCCGCTGGTGATGGCCGGCTCGATCGACCACACCGACGCCGACGAAGAGGTCGCGAAGGTCGTCCGGCGGCTGCGGCTCAACCTGCACTACGAGACCGACAGCGAAGGCCGCAACGCCTGGCTGACCGACGCCGGCGCGTCCGTCGTCGCGAAGTCGCTCGGCCTGGAGGTCGACGACCTCTACGGCGAGACGGCTTCGGACCGGCTCCCCGCGGTGAACGTCGCGCTGCACGCGCACGCGCTGCTCACCCGCGACGTCGACTACCTGGTCCGCGACGGCAAGGTCCAGCTCATCAACGCCGCTCGCGGCCGCGTCGCCGAGCTGCAGCGCTGGCCGGACGGCCTCCAGGCCGCCGTCGAGGCGAAGGAGCAGGTCACCGCGACCGACCGCGGCGAGATCCTGGACTCGATCACCGTCCAGGCGCTGCTCGCGCGCTACCCCGAGGTCGCCGGCATGACCGGTACCGCGGTCGCCGTCGCCGAGCAGCTGCGGGAGTTCTACGAGCTCGAGGTCGCGGTCATCCCGCCGAACACCCCGAACATCCGCGAAGACCAGGAAGACCGGGTCTTCGCGTCGCCGTCGCAGAAGCTGCGGGCGATCGAGGAGGAGATCCGCACGGTCCACGAGACCGGGCGGCCGATCCTCGTCGGCACCCAGGACGTCGCCGAGTCCGAAGAGCTGGCCGAGAAGCTGGCGAAGGTCGACCTCGAGTGCGTCGTGCTCAACGCGCGCAACGACGCCGAAGAGGCCGCGATCATCGCCGAGGCCGGCAAGAAGGGCGCGGTCACCGTGTCCACGCAGATGGCCGGCCGCGGTACCGACATCCGGCTGGGCGGCACCGACGGCGCGTCGCGCGAAGAGGTCGTCGAGCTGGGCGGGCTGCACGTCATCGGCACCGCGCGGTACCCGTCGAGCCGGCTCGACGGCCAGCTGCGCGGCCGCTCCGGCCGCCAGGGCGACCCGGGCAGCGCGATCTTCTTCGCGAGCCTGAACGACGAGCTCGTGCTGTCGAACGCGCCGGACGTGCCCGAGGGCATCGTCGACGACGAAGAGACCGGCGAGATCACCGACAACGCGGCGCTGCGGCAGCTCAACCACGCCCAGCGCGTCGCCGAGGGCGTCGACCTGGAGATCCACCGCAACACCTGGCGCTACACGCGGCTGATCGAGCGGCAGCGCCGTGACCTGCTGGTGCACCGCGACAAGGTGCTCCGCACCGCGTACGCGGCGGAGCAGCTGGAGAAGGCGCACCCGGAGAAGTTCGGCGAGCTGAAGGAGAAGCTCGACGACCAGGACAAGCTGGAGCAGATGTGCCGCGAGGTGCTGCTGTTCCACGTCGACCAGCTCTGGTCCGACCACCTGGCGTTCCTGACCGACGTCCGCGAGAGCATCCACCTCCGGGCGCTGGCGCGGGAGACGCCGCTGGACGAGTTCCACCGCGCGGCGATCCCGGAGTTCCACAAGATCATCGCCGAGGCGGACTCGCGCGCGGCGAAGACGCTCGAAGAGGCCGAGCTGACCGACGAGGGCATCGACCTGGGCGAGGCCGGCGTCCGGCGGGCGAACACGACGTGGACCTACCTGGTGCACGACAACCCGTTCGACTCCGACTTCGAGCAGACCATCAAGAAGGTCCGGAGCATGATCAAGCGGAAGTAGCCTTCTTCCCCGAAAACCCCCGTCCGGTTGGTCCGGGCGGGGGTTTTCTCGGTTGCCCGGGACGGAAGAATCGGGGCATGCGCAAGATCCCGACGCTGTTCCGTCGCGACCCCGAAGACCTCCGGCGGGTGACCCGCGAAGTGCACCCCGCGTGCCAGTGGGTGCTCGACGGCCAAGGCGTGGCCACCCGCAAGTACGACGGCACCTGCGTCCGGCTCGACGAGTCCGGCACGTGGTGGGCGCGGCGCGAGGTCAAGGCGGGCAAGGCCGCGCCGGACGGGTTCGAAGCCGCGCAGACCGACCCGGAGACCGGGAAGACGGTCGGCTGGGAGCCGGTCGGGCAGTCGTCGTTCGCGGCGTTCTTCGAGGAGGCGCAGGAGCGGCTCTTCGGTGCGGCGCCCGGCACCTACGAGCTGTGCGGGCCGAAGGTCAACGGCGATCCGGAGAAGCTCGGCACGCACCGGCTGGTCCCGCACGCGACCGCGCAGGAGTTCGCCGGCGTCCCGCGCGACTTCGACGGGCTGATGGCGTGGCTGCTCGCGCACCCGGAGTTCGAGGGCGTCGTCTGGCACCACCGGGACGGGCGGATGGCGAAGCTCAAGCACCGGGACGCGGTCGCGTCGACCTAGCGTGGCGTTTCGCCCACATTCGCTCGGCTGAGCGGGTGGCCGTGAGCCAGAATGGCGGCATGCCGCAACTGCGCATCGCGCTCGCCCAGGTCAACCCCACCGTCGGTGACCTCGACGGCAACGCCGAACTGCACGTCGCCTGGACGCGCCGGGCCGCCGAAGCCGGCGCCCACGTGGTCGTGTTCCCCGAGATGTCCCTGACCGGCTACCCCGTCGAGGACCTTTCGCTGCGCAAGACCTTCGCCGCCGCCTCCCGGCAGGGCATCGAGTCGCTGGCGCGCCGCCTCGACGAAGCGGGCTGCGGGGAAGTGCTCGTCTACGTCGGCTACCTCGACCTCGACGAGGTCGGACCGCGCGACGCGGCGGCGGCGCTGTACCGCGGCGAGGTCGTCGCGCGGCAGTTCAAGCACCACCTCCCCAACTACGGCGTGTTCGACGAGCACCGCTGGTTCAAGCCCGGCACCGAACTCGACGTCGTCCGGTTCCACGGGCTCGACATCGGCATGGTCGTCTGCGAGGACATCTGGCAGGACGGCGGGCCGATCTCGGCGCTGGGCCGCGCCGGCGTCGACCTCGTGGTGGCGCCGAACGCGTCGCCGTACGAGCGGTCGAAGGACGAGCAGCGGCTGCCGCTCATCGCGCGTCGCGCCGCCGAAGCGGGTGCGCCGCTGGTCTACACCAACCAGGTCGGCGGCCAGGACGACCTCGTCTTCGACGGCGACTCCCTGGTCGTCGGCGCGGACGGCACGGTGCTGGCACGCGCGCCGCAGTTCGTCGAGCACCTGCTCGTGCTGGACCTGGACCTGCCGAAGACCGAGTACGCGGGCGACGGTTCGTACGAAGGCCTGGACGTCCGGCGCCGGGTGCTGAGCGAGGAGCCGGTGCCCGCGTACGAACCGACGGCCGAGCCGGTGATCAGCGAGCCGCTGTCGGACGAGGCCGAGGTGTGGTCGGCGCTGGTCGTCGGGCTGCGGGACTACGTGCACAAGAACGGCTTCTCGTCGGTGACGTTCGGGTTCTCCGGCGGCATCGACTCCGCCGTCTGCGCGTCGCTCGCCGCGGACGCGCTGGGCGGCGACAACGTCTACGGCGTCTCGATGCCGTCGAAGTACTCGTCGGGGCACTCGAAGGACGACGCCGAGGACCTCGCGCGGCGGATCGGGGCGCACTACCGCGTCGAGCCGGTCGAGGACATGGTCCGCGTGTACGTCGAGCAGCTTTCGCTGACGGGTCTCGCCGAGGAGAACATCCAGGCGCGGACGCGGGGCATGCTCCTCATGGCACTGTCCAACCTGGACGGTCATCTCGTGCTGGCCACCGGCAACAAGACCGAGCTGGCCGTCGGGTACTCCACGATCTACGGCGACGCGGTCGGTGCGTTCGCGCCGATCAAGGACGTCTTCAAGACGCACGTCTGGCAGCTCGCGCGGTGGCGCAACGCCGAGGCCCTGAAGCGCGGCGAAACTCCGCCGATCCCGGAGAACTCGATTTCGAAGCCGCCGTCGGCCGAGCTGCGGCCGGGCCAGGTGGACACCGACTCGCTGCCGGACTACGCGCTGCTCGACGACATCCTCGACGACTACGTCGAGGGCGACCGCGGCTACGCGGACCTGGTGTCCGCGGGGTTCGAGCCGGAGACGATCGACCGTGTGGTGCGGATGGTCGACAAGGCCGAGTACAAGCGGCGCCAGTACCCGCCGGGCACGAAGATCACGTTCAAGGCGTTCGGGCGGGACCGGCGGCTGCCGATGACCAACCTGTGGCGCGAGGGCAAGGCCTGACGTCCGTGAATGTCGCATTGAGGGACTCTGAGTCCCTCAATGCGACATTCACGGCTCTAGCTCAGGGCGACCTGGCGGCCTTCCGGCGTCCTCAGCGCGGCGGACAGGCCGGCTTTCGGTGCCCGGCGGACCAGGAGCTCGAGGCCGAGAGCGTCGGTGACGGCGAGGACCGAGTCCGGGTCCGGGTGGGTGCCGGTGACCATCAGAAGCGGGATCGACGGCAGGCCGCGCGTGGTCGGGTGCGGCGTGCTGCCCCAGTCGATGAGGAACGGGTGGAGCGTGCCCGGGGCGCTCGGCGGGGTCAGGCGCCAGCGCAGGACCTCGCCGTCGGCGGTCTCGCGGGACATCTCCCGCGCGTCGCCCGGGTCGAAGCCGTGCGCGCGGGCGTTTTTGATCGTGGCGTCGAGGTCCGTGGTGCGCACTGCCCAGGCGACCAGGGCGGGCTCGGTGAGGTCGTCGATGCCGAAGGGGCGCGGGTTTTCGGGCTCGGGCTGCGCCGGGTCCGGGCCGATGACCTCCAGGTACATGCCGGCGCCGAGGTCGGCGAGGTGGTTGGCGGTGCCGAGGCCGACGTGGCTACCGCCGGGCGCGGGCGTGACTCCGGTGAGCGCGGTGACGCGGGCGACGGCCTCGGCGAGGTCGGGGCCGGCGTAGACGAGGTGATCGAGCACGGGCGACATCATCCCGCGCCGACGGCGCTCGCCGCATCGACCATCCCGTGGCCGTAGTAGGTCGTGCCGGTCTTCGTCTCCCGGCAGACCGCGTCGGGACACGGGAGCGGTGACGCTGTCGCGTAGAGGGCGCGCTTGACCCGCTCGGCGCTCCAGCGCGGGTGCTCACTCGCGATCAACGCCGCGACCCCGCTCGCGTGCGGCGCGGCCATCGACGTCCCGCTCGCCGAGCGGTACTCACCGTTCGGCCAGGTCGACCAGACGCGGGCACCGGGTGCCGCGACGCTGATCCGGGACGCGGAGTAGTTGGAGAAGCTCGCCTTCAGCAGCTTTTCGTCGAGCGCGCCGGTGCCGACGACGCCGGGCAGCTCGTGCGGCAGCCGGGTGCACGTCGGGTCGATCCGGCGTTCCACCGGGGTGCTGTCGGCCGGGCTCTCGGTGTCGACCGAGCGCGTGTCGAGGTCGATCCCGGCGTTGCCCGCGGACGCGACGACGAGGACGTTCCGGCGCTGGGCGTAGGCGACCGCGCGGCCGACGGCGAGCTTGGCCGCGGCCTGGTCCGGCTGGTCGTCGCAGTTGTAGCGCCACGGGATCGAGCGGTAGCTGTTGTTGGTGACCGCGAAGCCGTGCTCGGCGGCCCAGACGAACCCGCAGACCATGCTCTCGGCCGTCTCGGTGTCGTCGAGTTCGGCGAGCTTCACGGCGGCGATGCGGGTCCCGGGCGCGACGCCGACCACGCCGGTTCCGTTGCGGGCCGCGGCGATCGTGCCCGCGACGTGCGTGCCGTGGCCGTCGAGC
Organism: Amycolatopsis sp. cmx-4-37; assembly: GCA_049998055.1. GTDB lineage: Bacteria > Actinomycetota > Actinomycetes > Mycobacteriales > Pseudonocardiaceae > Amycolatopsis. Next base: position 14,946 of record JAEBEK010000043.1, read on the forward strand.
GTCGGCCGCCAGGCGCCGGGGCTTCGGTCCGCCCAGCCGGCGAGGCAGGACACCGAGTCCTTGCTGTCGAAGGCCGGTTCCAGGTCCGGGTGGGTGTCGTCGACGCCGACGTCCAGCACGCCGACGACGGTGCGCTTGCTGCCTTCGGTGACCTGGTGCGCTTCGGGCAGGCGCAGCGCCGGGACGTCCCACGCGGTTCCCTCGGGCGGGACCTGGCCGGAGTTCGGCGAGTTCGGGCCGGTGTAGCGGACGTCCTTGCGGGGCGCGAAGAACTCCTTCGGGATCTTCGCGGTGCGCGTCGCGCCGACGGCGTCGATGCCCGGGGTTCTCCGGACCTTCGCGGCGAAGTCGTCCTTCGCCGTGTACGCGACGACGACGCCGATCTGGGGGTAGCTCGCGACGATCGTGCCGCCGGCCTTCTTGATCACGTGTTCCGCCCAGCCCGTGTGGTGGGCGACCACGACGTGCGGCATGACGAGCGGGTCCGCTGTTGCTGCCACGGGGGTCACGGTCAGGCCGAGCAGGACCGCCGTCGCCAGGATTACTCGCCGCACCCAAGCCTCCTCGAATCGCCCAAACCGAACTTAGCGATCATTCGCGGCGGCGGTACCCCTCTTCGGTCGTAGGCTGCCGGGATGACGACGCCGGATGCTCGTGATCGAGGGCGCGTCGGCCGACGAGCCGTCCCTGTTCTGAGCGGCTCGCGTGCTCGGGAGGCCGACACGCGTGATTGCGAGGTCGACACGCGTGATTGGGGAGTCGACACGGCCCGGCGAGGTGGGGCCGCCGGGCCGGAGCCGGTCGAAAGTGGACGACTCGCGTACCTGGACGGTCGGCTCGCGTACCTGGACGGTCGGCTCGCGTACCTGGACGGTCGGCTCGCGTACCTGGGGGGTCGGCTTGCGGGATCGCGGGTCAGGCGGGTTGGGTTTGTGCTTTCCAGGGCTTGACCCACGGGGTCTCCGGCCAGCCTTCGGCCGCCGCCAGCAGGGGGATCGCCGTGGCGCCGTCGACGTGCTCGCGGATGATGTCCGCGTGGCCCGCGTGGCGGGCCGTCTCCTCGATCAGGTGCAGGAGCACCCAGCGGACCGACCACGCCTCGACGTCCTGCGGGTACCACGGCACGCCCTTCGGCACCGGGACCGCCTGGCCGAGGTCCTCGATCCCCGCGATCACCTCCGCCGTGCGGGCCGCCACCTCGTCGTAGCGGGCGAGCACGCCGGCCAGCGTCTCCGACTCCCCCAAGCGGTACGCCGCCTGGTACTCCGCCATCGCCTGGTCGAACGGCTTCTGCGGCAGCTGCACCAGGATGTCGAGCCAGCCGTCCTCCGTCGACGCCACGTGCTTGACCAGCCCACCCACCGACAGGGAGCTCTTCGTCGGCGTGAGCCGCGCCTGCTCGTCCGTCAGCCCGTGGGCCGCCACCTTCAGCACGTGCCGCTGCTGCTCCAGGTACCGCAGCAGCCCGTCACGCTCGTCGGCCACCGGGGGCACGTTTCCCGCCATCGAGATCAGCTCCTTCGCGTTCGTCCCCGGAATCGTGCCATCGACCACCGACATTTCCGGCACAAACGGCCAACAGCAGCGCCGCCGCGATCGCCAGCGCGCCGCGGTCACCCGCCCAAGCCGCCAGCGGGCCCGCCAGCGCCACGCCCGCCGCGTCAGCCGGCGGTGCGACCGGAACTCCGTCCACCCTTCGCACAGCGAACGCACGACACCGGTCCGAGCCCAGGTCCAGCTGCTGCTGATGGTCGACCTGGTCGGCGACCGGCCGCGGATGGGCGAGGTCGAGCGCCGCCTGGGCGTGACCGGCCGGGCGATCACCTCGGCCGTCGACGCGCTCGAGCGGGACGGACTGCTGCGGCGTGAACCGGACCCGACCGACCGGCGCGCGAGCCTGCTGGCCGTCGCCGACGCCGGCCGCGCGCGGCTCGGGGAGATCGAAGAGATCCAGCACGGGCACGCCGACGAGACGTTCAGCGTGCTCGAGCCGGTCGAGCGCAAGACGCTGCTGGAGCTGCTCAGCCGCCTCGAGGCGCATGTCGGGGCGCAGGCTTGATGAAGGCGTACGCCCCACCCACGCCGTACAGGACGGCACGCACGACCTGCTGAACCCGGCTGACCACGCCTTCGCCCGCGTCCAGCTGCCGCGTGAGCACGAGCGCGGCCCAGGTGACCAGCACGACCACGAGCCCGGCGACGGCCAGCCGGCGCCAGCCCGGGGGCCACCACAGGATCAGGCTGACCACCCCGGCCACGAGCACGACGGTCGCCAGGAACGAGAGCACCCCGCTCTGCTCCGGGTAGGCGGCCTGCAGCAGCGCGAGCAAGCCGAACACGCTCACCGAAACCGAGCTGAGCCGCGCCGTCCACTGGACCGGGCCGAGCCGGTGCAGCGGCGGCCCGGCGAGCAGGAACGCGACCCCCGAGACGGCCAGGAGGACGCGGAACACCGGCGGCCCGGTCAGCAGCGCTTCGACCGGGTCGTGGACCGGCGAGACGCCCGTGGGCAGGAAGAACTCCAGGAGCCATCCCGAATACGCGAGAACGGCCAGTCCCATCAGGAGGGCCGAGGCGATCCGAGCCGTGCGCACGTGGCACACATTAAGCGACCCCGGCCACCTCGGCCGCACCATCGTGATCAGCTCGACCGAGTCGTTATGCCTGCGGACGGACGAAGGGAAACAGGACTGTCTGGCGGATCGAGGCCCCGGTGAGCATCATCAGCAGCCGGTCGACGCCCAGGCCGAGCCCGCCGGTCGGCGGCATGCCGTGCTCCAGGGCCAGCAAGAAGTCGTCGTCCAGCTCCATCGCTTCGACGTCGCCGCTCGCCGCGCGCAGCGACTGCGCCTCCAGCCGCCGGCGCTGCTCGATCGGGTCGGTCAGCTCGGTGTAGGCGGTGCCGACCTCGGAACCGAACGCGATGAGGTCCCAGCGCTCGGCCAGCCGCGGGTCTTCGCGGTGCTGGCGGGTGAGCGGCGAGACGTCGGTCGGGTAGTCCGTGTAGAAGGTCGGCAGCACGGTCGTGCCCTCGACGAGGTGCTCGAACGCCTTGAGCACGAGGTCGCCGTGGCTCGGGTCCTCCCCCACCGGCACGCCCGCGGCGAGGCACAGCCGGCGCAGCTCGGCCACCGAGGTGCCCGAGCCGACCTGCTCGCCGAAAGCCGCCGAAACGGCGTCGTGCACGGTGATCACCGGCCAGTCGCCGGAGATGTCGTGCTCGGCGACCTTGCCGTCCGCGCCGGGCCTACGCACGACCTGGGCGCCGTACGCCGCTTCGGCCGCGTGCTGGACGAGCTCGCGCGTCAGCGTCCGCATCGTGTCGTAGTCCGCGTACGCCTGGTACGCCTCGAGCATCGTGAACTCGGGGTTGTGCGTCGCGTCGACGCCTTCGTTGCGGAAGTTCCGGTTCAGCTCGAAGACGCGCTCGACGCCGGCGACGCACAGCCGCTTCAGGTACAGCTCGGGCGCGATCCGCAGGTACATCCGCATGTCGTAGGCGTTGATGTGCGTGACGAACGGCCGGGCGTTCGCGCCGCCGTGGACCGTCTGCAGCATCGGGGTCTCGACCTCGAGGTAGTCGGCGTGGTGCAGCCGGTCGCGCACCGCGCGGACCACCGTGGACCGGAGGCGGAGCATGTTCGTCGAGTCCGGGTTGACCGCGAGGTCGAGGTAGCGCTGCCGCACCCGCGTCTCGGGGTCGGTGAGGCCCTTCCGCTTGTCCGGCAACGGGTGCAGGCACTTGGCGGTGACCGTCCACTCGTCGACGAGCACCGAGAGCTCACCCCGCTTCGACGTCACGACCTGGCCGCTGACGCCGACGTGGTCACCGAGGTCGACGCCGGTCCGCCAGCCCGTGAGGTCGAGCTCGCCGGCCTCCAGCATCAGCTGGATCTCGCCGCTGAAGTCCTTGACGCGCGCGAAGCACAGCCCGCCGAGCGTGCGCATCGCCAGCACGCGCCCGGCGATCCGGACGCGGTGGCCGGTCGCGCCGTCCGGTTGCAGGCCGCCGAACTTCTTCACGACGTCGCCGATGTGGTCGTCCCGGCGGAACCCGACCGGGTACGGGTCGATCCCCGCCTCGCGCAGCTTGGCCAGCTTGGCCATGCGGACGCGGACCTGCTCCGGCCGCCGCGCCGGTTTCGCGGCGGGGACCGCCGCGGACTCTTCGATTTCCCGGACGCGCGCGACGAAGTCGTCGCCGACCGTCTCCAGCCGCAGCGCCCGCGACCGTCCGGTCGGGACGAACCCTTCGAGGGCGCCCGCGACGATGCCGACGCGCGGGAGCCGCCGGGCCGAGGAGTAGCAGAGGAACCGCGGCTCCCAGTCCGGCCCGTACTTGGCGTTGGAGCGGTACAGCGACTCCAGCTGGAAGAACCGCGAAGCGACGCTCAGGATCCCCTTCCAGGCCCGCAGGACCGGGCCCGCGCCCATCCGCTCGCCCTCGGAGAACACCGCGCGGAACATCGCGAAGTTGAGCGAGATCCGCTGCGCGCCCAGGTACTGCCCGGCCGCGACGACCTCGGCGATCATGTATTCGTTGAGGCCGTTCTCGGCGTCGCGGTCGCGGCGCATGAGGTCCAGCGAGAGCCCCCGCCGTCCCCACGGGACGAACGACAGCAGGCCGCGCAGGTCGCCGTGGGCGTCGTAGGCCTCGACCATCACGCTGCGGCCGTCACTCGGGTCGCCGAGCCGGCCCAGGGCCATCGAGAAGCCGCGTTCGGTCTCGGCGCCGCGCCAGGCCTGCGCGCGGGCGAGCAGCTCGGCCATCTCGGCTTCGGGGATTTCGCCGTGGCGGCGGACGCGCGAGGTGTAGCCGGCGCGTTCGATGCGCTTGACGGCCTGGCGCACCGAGCGCCGCTCCGGCCCGGCGAGGCTGAACTCGCGGATGTCGAGCACGGCTTCGTCGCCGATTTCCAGGGCGCGCAGGCCGGCGCCGGTGTACGCCTTCGCGCCGCGCTCGCTCGCCCCGAGCACGCCGGGTGTCCAGCCGTACGTGCGCGTCTCGTCGAGCCACGCGCGGACGGCGTCCGGCCACGCCTCGGGGTCGCCGATCGGGTCGGCGCTGGCGACGCTGGTGCCGCCGAGGACGCGGTAGGTCACCGCCGCGCGGCCGTTCGGCGAGAAGACGACGCTCTTGTCGCGCCGGGTGGCGAAGTAGCCGAGGGAGTCGTCTTCGCCGTGCTCGGCGAGCAACCGGCGCACGCGAAGCTCTTCTTCGTCCGTGCGGAGACGACGGCTGCGTACGCCGCGGAAGAGCGTGTACAGCGCGGCGGTGGCGACGGCGGTGGCGCTCAGGTCGATGAGCACGTCCAGCCACGCCGGCCCCTCGCCGACGCCGATCCGGCGCAGCTGCAGGTTCTCACCGGTGGCGTGGTTGACGACCCAGGCGAAGCGCTCCCACGAGTCGCCGAGCCGGCCGGGGAACGCTTCCGCCAGGCCCCAGCCGACCAGGATGACCGCGGCCAGCCCGCCGAAGAGCATGGTCAGGCCGTCGCGCCAGGCGCTCGGCGCGAGCCGGGCCGGGAACGCCCGGCGCAGCATGAGCAGGAAGACGATCAGGGCCACCGACAGCACGTCGGCCGCGGTGAGGGCCCACAGCTGGACGGGGATGTGCCGGACCTGCTTCGACCCCAGCGAGAGCAGCTCGGGCGACCACAGCAGCGTCGCCTGCAGGGCCAGGGTGAGCACCAGCCCGACGACCTGGAACAGCACGAGCGTGTACAGCGCGGCCTTCTTGCGGCGGCGCAGCGCGGCGCCCAGCACCACCAGCAGCAGCACCATCACCAGGCTCGCGCTGGTCGGCACGCTCAGGCTCGAGAACGCCATGTCGATGCCGTTGAGCAGGTGCCCGTGCGGGCCGTTGGTGAACAGGAGGAGCACCGAGAAGACCGCGGCCAGCTGGACCACGGTCGCGACGATGCCGCCCGCTCTCGCCTTCCAGGCGGGGAGGCGCGGGCGTGTGCTCGCGAGGGTTCCCATCGTTGCTTTCGTCGCCTTTCGCGGCCGATCGGTCGTCATGCCCTCTTCTTGACGTGAGTGAACACAGGTTGGTTGTCCCCCGGCATCAACCTGAAGAAGGACGGCCGGTCGTCCCTTCGCACGACGGTGTGAAGCTGGTCGCACGTCGTTGGGGCGCGTCGGAGGAGCGTGTCACGCTTTGGGACGCCTCTGCTCCACGACCCGGGGACCTCACCGAGGCCTCGAGGGAAGGACGGTCGACGACGATGTCTGCCAGCGCCGAAGAACCCGCCCCCTACGGCACCGGATCCGCGCCCAAGCCGGCTTCGGGCCGGAAGGTCCGCGTCCACCACCTGCGCGAGCTCAAGGAACGCGGCGAGCCGTGGCCCATGCTCACCGCGTACGACATGTACACCGCCGCGCTGTTCGACGAAGCCGGGATCCCCGTGCTGCTCGTCGGCGACTCCGCGGCCAACAACGTCTTCGGCTACGACACCTCGCTGCCGGTGACGGTCGACGAGCTGCTGCCGCTCGTCCGGGCGGTCACCCGGTCGGTCAAGCGGGCCCTCGTGGTCGCCGACCTGCCGTTCGGGTCCTACCAGCTCTCGCCGCAGCAGGCGCTGGAGACGTCGGTGCGGTTCATGAAGGAGGGCCGCGCGCACGCCGTGAAGCTCGAAGGCGGGCGGCGGTTCGCCGCGCACGTCGAGGCGCTGACGTCGGCGGGCGTGCCGGTGATGGGCCACATCGGGTTCACCCCGCAGAGTGAGCACAACCTCGGCGGCTACCGGGTGCAGGGGCGCGGCGAAGCGGCGGACGTGCTGCTCGCCGACGCGCTGGCGCTGCAGGAGGCCGGGGCGTTCGCGGTGGTGATGGAGATGGTGCCCGCCGAAGCCGCGAAGCGCGTCACGGCGGAGCTGAAGATCCCGACGGTCGGCATCGGCGCCGGCCCGGACTGCGACGCGCAGGTGCTCGTCTGGCAGGACATGGCCGGGCTGCGGCGAGGGAAGGCACCGCGGTTCGTCAAGCGCTACGCCGACGTCGCGACGGTGCTCCAGGACGCGGCCACGGCGTTCGCGGAGGACGTCCGGCGGGGCGAGTTCCCGGCGCCGGAACACGCTTTCCACGACTAGGCAGGGCCCCGAGCGCCCCAATGTGGCCTTCGGTGCGTTGAACGCACCGAAGGGCCCCTTGGGTGCGTTGAACGCAACCAAGGCCACATTGGGGCGCTTCGGAACCTTCGTCATCGGCGCTTGAACCGTTCCTCGAGCGCCGGGTCGTTCTCCCACCACAGTTCCGATGTCGATGCGGCGCCCGAAGCGGCTTCTTCGTCCAGCTGGACGTCGATCTGCTTCGCGCGCCGCTCGTCGTCGCGGGCCCAGCGGATGAACAGCGCCACCACGAACGGCAGGCCGGCGACGTCGCCGCCGATCCACAGCACGCCCGCGCCGATGATCTGGTCGGTGCGGGGATCCGGGCCCCGGCCCGGGTGCGCGGCCGCGTAGTGCGCCGGCGCCAGCAGCGGGCCGAGCCACAGGACCAGGCCGAGCGCGCCGTCGAAGATCACCTCGGTGAACGCGATCCACACCGACACCAGGTGCGGGTCGCGCCGCGGCGTCGGGTCGAGCCCGAGCCGGGTCCAGAAGTACGTGAAGCCGGATAGGACGAGCGCGAGCCGGACCAGGCCGTCGGCGACCGGCGAGCGCAGCGTGAGGTCGTAGAGCGGGGTCAGGTAGAGCACCAGCACCGGCACGACCAGGGTGAGCGTGACGACCGGCGGGAACGTCAGCGCCCGGGCCACCCGGCCGCGGCCGTGGCGACGCAGCCAGGTCGCGGGCCGCGTGTCCAGCAGGAGCCGGATCGGGGCGCCGAGGGCGAGCAGCAGCGGCGTGATCATCAGCAACGTCGTGGTCTGGACCGCGCGAACCCAGAAGAACGTCGTGTCGTACACGGCCAGCGCCGAGCAGGTGACCACCAGGACCGTCGCGAGCCCGGTCAGGAAGGCCACCGTGCGGCCCGGCGGCCAGTCGAGGCGGCGGGCCGCGCGGACGTAGAGCGTGCCGAGGACCAGGACGGCGAGCACCGCCGGGGCGTCGAAGGTCAGCGGCACGTCAGACCGCGAAGAAGATCAGGCTGCCGATTCCGGCGACCACGCAGTAAATGGCGAAGGGGATCAGAGTGCGCGTTTCGAAGTAACCGGTGAGGAATCGGACAGAAATGTACGAAGCAACCCCCGCGATGACACTGCCAACGAGGGCCGGCCCGAGCGAAGCGTGGTTCTCCGGGGCGAACAGCGTCGGCATCTTCAGCACGCCCGCGGCGAGGATGACCGGGGTGGCGAGCAGGAACGCGAAGCGCGCGGCGTCCTCGTGACCGAGCCCGCGGCGCAGCCCGGCGACCATCGTGATGCCCGAGCGGCTGATGCCCGGCAGCAGCGCGAGGATCTGCGCGGCGCCGATCAGCACGGCCTCGCCGACCCGCAGCTTCGCCAGCCGGACGTCGGTCTTCTCCTCGACCGTGACCGCCCGCATGACGAGCGTCTCCTCGGTCGAGAAGTCCACAGTGTCATCGTCGGCCGAGGGCTTCTTTCGGGAGAATTTCTCGGCGGCGTAAAGCACTCCGCCGTTGAGCGCGAGGAAGATGGCCGCCGGGACGGGTTTCCCGAGGAAGTCGCGCAACACGCTTTCGAGCAGCAGGCCGGCCAGCCCGACCGGGATCGTGGCGAGCACGAGCAGCCACGCGAGCCGCTGGTCGGGGGTGCGGACTTCGCGGTGGCGCAGCGACGTCCACAAGCCGCCGATGATCCGCACCCAGTCCTTCCGGAAGAACAGCACGAGGGCCAGCGCGGTGGCGACGTGCATCGCGACGAGCACCGCCAGGTACGGCGAATCCTTGCCGATGCTCAGGTCCCGCTGCCATTGCCCGCCGAGCCAGGCGGGCAGCAGGATGCTGTGGCCGAGACTGGACACCGGAAACAATTCCGACACCCCCTGCAAGGCGCCGACGACAATCGCCTCGAGATAGGTCACCGCGGACATTCCGAGCCTTTCCGTACCACTTTTCGAAACTCCGACACCGGAACGTACCGGCCCATTCGTTAACGCCGAGCAAGGGGCACGGCCGCGCTCAGCGTCCTCTCAGCACGTGTTCACGTACATGAACTTCAATCATGTCCTTGACTGACGTTCGGGCCTTGGCTTAGCGTTTAGCCCGTCGCCGCCACGACGAAGCTTCGAACCTCGACGAGGAGGACGGGAATGCGTGTGCGGACTGCCGGCCGTCGTGACCACACCGACGGCGTCGTTCCTCCGAGTTCGGACGTCAGCCGCAGGACGTCCGAGCCCCACTGACTGGGAGCCCGCTCAGCCCGGCGGCGGGGGCGGGCTCCCACCTTTCTTGGTCGTCGTCCCGGCCTCTGGCGGCGGGGTGTCGGGACGGCGGCCAGGACCCTCCGGCACAGTGTCGGGCATGGACGAGCTCTACCCGCCGATTCCCCCGCGCGCCGAAGGGTTCCTGGACGTCGGCGACGGGCACCGGATCCGCTGCCAGGAGGCGGGGAACCCGGCCGGGAAGCCGGTCGTGGTGCTCCACGGCGGGCCCGGCAGCGGGATCGCGCCGATGGCGCGGCGGCACTTCGACCCCGCGGCCTACCGGATCGTCCTGTTCGACCAGCGTGGTTCGGGACGGTCGACACCGGGCGCCGATGACCTCACCCACAACACGCTGTGGCACCTGGTCTCCGACATGGAAGCCCTGCGCGAACGGCTCGGCATCGACCGCTGGCAGCTCTTCGGCGGGTCCTGGGGCGCGACCCTCGCGCTCGCGTACGCGCAGACGCACCCTTCTCGCGTCAGCGAGATCATCCTGCGGGGCGTCTTCACCGTGCGGCAGAGCGAACTGGACTGGATCTACCGGGGCGGCGCCGCGAACCTCTTCCCGCGCGAGTGGGAGGCCTTCCTCGCCCCGATCCCGGCATCGCTGCGGGACGACCCCCTCGCCGCGTACGTCTCGCTGCTCGACGCCCCCTCCGAAGAGGTCCGGCACCGGGCGGCGGTCGCGTGGAGCACGTGGGAAGGCGCGACGGTTTCCGTGCAGCCCCAGGAAGCCTTCGTCCGCCAGTACGCGGATCCGGCGTTCGCGCTGACGTTCGCGCGGCTCGCGGTCCACTACTTCCGCCACGGCGCGTGGCTCGAAGACGGCCAGCTGATCCGGGACGCGGGCAAGCTCGCCGGCCTCCCCGGCGTGATCGTGCAGGGCCGCTACGACGTGGTGTGCCCGCCGGCCACGGCGTACGAGCTGCACCGGGCGTGGCCGGGGTCGGAGCTGAAGCTGCTGGAGGGCGCCGGGCACGCGGTGACGGACCCGGGCGTGCTGGCGGCTCTGCGCGCGGCGACGGACTCATTCCGCCAGTAGCACCGCGAACACCTTCTCGAGCTTCTTCTTGACGACGGTTTCATCCGCGCGCGCGAGTTCGGTGCTGCCGAGGAGCGTGCGCATCACCCAGAAACCGGCGATCACCGCGAGTACCAACGCCGGCCCCTCGGTGCTCTTCTGGTCCGGGAGGACGTCGGTGAGGTGCTTTTCGACGTGCCGCTCGATGCCCGCGCGCAGGATCTCCGCGGCGCGCGGGTTGGGCGCGGACCGCAGCATCAGCAGGAACGGGTCGAGCCGCCCGGCGTCCGGGGCGGTCCGGCGCACCAGCGCGGCCGCGATGTCCGCCGCGAGCGTCGCCGGGTCGTCGGTGAGCACCGTGCGCTCGGCCATCGCCGCTTCGACGACCTCGGCGAAGAGGCCTTCCTTCGAGCCGAAGTAGCGGTTGACGAGCATCGCCGTGACCCCGGCGGACTCGGCGATCTCGCGCACGCCGACAGCGTCGTACCCGGCTCGGGTGAAGGCTTCGAGCGCGGAGTCCAGGATCGCTTCCCTGGTCGCGGCGGCGTTGCGGGGTCTCATGTATACGAGTGTAGACTTACGCTGAGTCTACAGGTGTATACCTCTTGGGAAGGTGCTTCATGGATCTCGAACTCGCTGGTAAACGGGCTCTGGTCACCGGCTCCAGCGCCGGTCTCGGCGAGGCGATCGCGCGGCTGCTGGCCGCGGAAGGCGCTTCGGTGGTGGTGCACGGCCGGGACGTCGCCCGGGCTTCGCGGGTCGCCGCGTCGATCGGCGCGGCCGGGGTGGCGATCGGCGACTTGTCGACCGACGCGGGTGCGGACGCCGTGGCCTCGGCCGCCGGCGACGTCGACATCCTGGTGAACAACGCGGGCTCGTACGACCACCTGGGGTGGGCCGAGGCGACGCCGGCGGTGTGGGCGTCGGCCTACGAGGCGAACGTCGTCTCGGCGGTCCGGATGATCCACCGGTTCGTCCCGGGCATGCGGACGCGCGGCTGGGGCCGGGTGGTCCAGCTCGGCGGCGGGCTGGCGATCCAGCCGATGGCGAGGCAACCGCACTACACGGCGACGCTCGCCGCGCGGCACAACCTCGCGGTGTCCCTGGCCCGCGACCTCTCCGGGACGGGCGTGACGTCGAACGTGGTGGCCCCGGGCGCGATCCTGGTGGACTCGGTGCGCGAGCTGCTGACGTCGATCGCGCCGGAGCACGGCTGGGGCACGGAGTGGGCGGAGATCGAAGGGCGGGCGGCGCGGGACCTCGTCCCGAACGACGTCGGCCGGCTGGGCCGTCCCGAGGAGATCGCGGCGGCGGTGGGCTACCTGGTCGGCCCGGCGGCGGCCTACGTCAGCGGCGCGACGATCCGCGTCGACGGTGGCACGATCCGGTCAGTGCACTAGAGCCGTCCGCCGGACGCCGTGTCGCCCGACAGCCGCTGCGCCAGGTACACCGGCACCGTCGACACCACGATCAGCACCGCCGCCACCACGTTCACGATCGGGGCCTGGTTCGGCCGGAACAGGTTGTTGTAGATCCAGATCGGCAGCGTTTCCATCCCGGTGCCCAGGGTGAACGTCGTCACGATGATCTCGTCGAACGACAGCGCGAACGCCAGCAGCCCGCCCGCCAGCAACGCCGAGCGCAACATCGGGAACGTCACCAGGCGGAACGTCGTGAACCCGGTCGCGCCCAGGTCCATCGACGCTTCTTCCAGGTTCCCGCCCATCCGGCGCAGCCGCGCGACGACGTTGTTGAACACCACCACGATGCAGAACGTCGCGTGCGCGATGATCGCCGTCAGCAGGCCGAGGTCGATGCCGAGGATCGTGCGGAACGCGTTGTTCAGCGCGATGCCCGTCACGATCCCCGGCAGCGCGATCGGCAGGATGATCAGCAGCGACACCGGGTTGCGCCCGAAGAACCGGTAGCGCTGCAACGCGAACGCCGCCATCGTGCCCAGCACCAGCGCGATCGCCGTCGCCGCCAGCCCCGCCTCGACGCTCGTCCACAACGCGTTCAACGCGCCTTCGTTCGACGAAGCGCGGCTCCACCACTCCAGCGTGAACCGGGTCGGCGGGAAGCCGAACGTCGTGTCCGCGTTGAAGGAGTTGAGCAGCACCACCAGCAGCGGGAAGTAGATCACCGCCAGGCCGATCCCCAGCGCCGTCCACAGCACCACCCGGGAGGTACGCATCGAGGCTCCTAGAGGTTGTCCAGCGCGCCGGTGCGGCGCACCGCGGCCAGGTAGACCAGCATGATCACCACGGGCACGGTCGCCACCGTGGCCGCGAACGGCAGGTTGTTGGCCGCGCCGATGTTGTCGTAGACGACGTTGCCGAGCATCTGCGACGTGCCGCCGACGATCTTCACCGCGATGTAGTCGCCGAGCGACAGCGAGAACGTGAAGATCGAGCCGGCCACGATCGCCGGGAACGTCAGCGGCAGGATCACCGAGCGGAACGTCCTCAGTGAGCGGGCCCCGAGGTCACCCGACGCGTCCACCAGGGAGTCCGGCAGCCGGTCGAGGCCCGCGTAGATCGGCAGGATCATGTACGGCAGCCACAGGTACGACAGCGTGATGATCGTGGCCGTGACGCCGTAACCCGGCGAAATCGAGCTCAGGGCGCCGTTGCCGGACAGCATCGAGCGCCACGCGTACGCCTTCACCAGGTAGCTCGCCCACAACGGCGTCATCACCGCGATCACCAGGATCCGCTGCGCCCGCGGCGAGGCCAGCTTGGCCATCGCGTAGGCCATCGGGAACGCGATGACCGCGTCGATCACCGTCACCAGCGCCGCGATCCCGACCGTGCGGAAGGTGATCGTGCGGTAGACCGCGTCGCTGAACAACGTCTTGAAGTTGTCCAGCGACCACTCGACGGCGACCTGGCCGGTGAACGCGTCCGTGTGCCAGAACGCCGTGACGAACAGCGCGGCGAGCGCGCCCAGGTAGGCCAGGCCGAGCCAGAGCAGCGGCGCCGAGAGCAGGAAACCCAGGCGCAGCTTGGGTTTTCGGTAGAAGAAGGCCGAGAGCGCGGTCATGTCACCCCTTGATCTCGGTCCAGGCCTTCGTCCACTCGCCGTAGTCCTTGCACTTGACGTCCGTGCGGCCGTCGAGGCACTGCGGGATCGGCGTGGTCCAGTACGCGATCTTCGACGCGTAGGCCGCGTCGCTCGCGTGGTAGGTGTCGCAGAGCGTCTTGTCCGTCATCTCCGCGCACGCCTTCGTGTTCGCCGGCGCCTCGCCGAAGTACTCGGCGACCTGGGCGTTGACCTTCGGGCTGATGATGTAGTCGAGCCACTTGTACGCGCACGTCTTGTGCGCCGACTTCGCCGCGACCATCCAGGTGTCCGACCACCCGGTCGCGCCTTCGCTCGGCACGGCCGACTCCAGCGGCGCGCCCTCGCCCTTGGTCAGGTTGACCGTGACCTGCCAGGCGGTGCCGACGACGGCGTCGGCGTTCTTCAGCGCCTGCGACTCCTTGAGGTAGTCCGACCAGTACTCGCTCACGAGCGGCCGCTGCTGCTTGAGCAGGTTGACGGCGGCGGTGAACTGCTTGTCGTCGAGGGAGTACGGGTTCTTGATGCCGAGGTCCGGCTGGTGCGCCATCAGGTACAGCGCGGCGTCGGCGAGGTAGATCGGCGAGTCGTAGGCGATCACCTTGCCCTTGTAGGGCGAGTTCGCGTCGAACATGACCGACCACGACGTCGGCGCCGGCGTCACCTTGTCCGTGCGCCAGGTCAGCAGGTTCGCGCCCCAGCCGTGCGGGATGCCGTAGGAGACACCGCCGACGCTGTTCCACGACTTGTCCTTGAGGAACGGCTGGACATCGGCGTAGTTCGGCACCAGCGCGGTGTTCACCGGCTCGGCGTCCCCGGAGGCGACCAGCCGCAGCGACGCGTCACCCGAGGCGGACACGACGTCGTACTGCCCGGTCTTCATCAGCGTCACGGCCTCGTCCGACGTCCCGAACGGCTTGACGTTCACCTTGCAGCCGGTCTGCTGCTCGAACGGCGTGACCCAGTTGACCTTCGGGTCGTTCGAGCCGTTCTCCGCGTAGCCGGGCCAGGCCAGCACGTTCAGCTGGCCCTCCGGCTGCCCGAGCGCCTTCATCGCTTCCAGTTTCGGCGGCGTGAATCCCTGCGCGCCGGGCGGCGCGGCGGAGTTCGAACCCGATGTGCCACATGCAGCCAACAGCAGGCTGGCGCCGAGGAGCGCGGCCAGCCGCGTTTTCCTGTTCTTCATGGCATCCCCTTCGAGGACTACTGGACCTGGAAGCTGTGTTCGTGACGCCAGCTGAGCCGGACGCGGCCGTCCGCGAAGGCGCCGTCGGTGTTCTGCCGGACGACCGAGAGCTGCCCGCCGGCGTCGAGCGCGACGGCGTACCGCACGGTCGCCCCGGCGTACACGACGTCGGTGACCGTGCCGGTCGCGCTGGTCTCCCCCGCGGCGGCGGGCTCGGACAGCTCGCCATCGATGCGGATCTTCTCCGGCCGGATGCTGAACAGCCCGGCCGGCCGATCACGGACTCGGCGCCGCGCCCGCCGAGCAGGTTGGACGTGCCGACGAACCCGGCGACGAACGCGCTGGCGGGGCGTTCGTAGACCTCTTCCGGCGGCCCGACCTGCTCGATCCTGCCGTCGTTGAACACCGCGATGCGGTCGCTCATGGTGAGGGCTTCGTCCTGGTCGTGGGTGACGAAGACGAACGTGATGCCGACGTCGCGCTGGATCTGCTTGAGCTCGAGCTGCATGGCCTGGCGCAGCTTGAGGTCGAGCGCGCCGAGGGGCTCGTCGAGCAGCAGCACCTTGGGCCGGTTGACCAGCGCGCGGGCGAGCGCGACGCGCTGGCGCTGCCCGCCGGAAAGCTGCGTTGGCTTGCGGGAGCCGTAGTCGTCCAACCGCACGGTCTTCAACGCCTCGAGCGCGCGCTCCCGGCGTTGCCGCTTCGGGACGCGCTTGACGCGCAGGCCGTACTCGACGTTCTGCTGCACACTCATGTGCGGGAAGAGGGCGTAGTCCTGGAACACCGTGTTGACGTCGCGTTCGAACGGCGGGAGGTGACTCACGTCCCGGCCGTCCAGCTCGATCGTGCCTTCGGTGGGCAGCTCGAAGCCGGCGATCATGCGCAGCACGGTCGTCTTGCCGGAGCCGGACGGGCCGAGCATCGAGAAGAACTCGCCGGGCGGGACGTCGAGGTCGACGCCGTCGACCGCGTGGACGTCGCCGAAGTGCTTGCGCAGCCCGGAAAGCCGGATGGCGGGCCCCGCGGTTTCGTTCGGCGGCGCGGCGTCCTCCCGCGTCTCGGCCGGTGCTTGGTTGGGCATCGCGACCCTCACAGTGCGCTCATCACGTGCTTGACGCGGGTGTAGTCCTCCAGGCCGTACAGCGAGAGGTCCTTGCCGTAGCCGGATTTCTTGAAGCCACCGTGGGGCATCTCGGCGACCAGCGGGATGTGGGTGTTGATCCAGACGCAGCCGAAGTCGAGCTTCGCGGCCAGGCGCATCGCGCGCTGGTGGTCGCGGGTCCAGACCGAAGACGCGAGGGCGTACTGGACGCCGTTCGCGGACTTCAGGGCCTCGGCCTCGTCTTCGAAGCGCTGCACCGTGATCACGGGACCGAAGATCTCGTTTTGGCTCATTTCGTCGTCCTGCTTCAGCCCGGAGACGACGGTGGCCTCGTAGAAGTAGCCTTCGTCGCCGACGCGATGGCCTCCACAGTGGACGGTCGCGTGGTCCGGCAGCCGGTCGATGAACCCGGACACCTTCTCCAGCTGCGCCGCGTTGTTGAGCGGGCCGTACGCGACGTCTTCGTCGTCCGGCTTGCCGGTCTTGCTGTTCGCGGCCTGCCGGGAAAGGGCGGCGACGAAGGTGTCGTGCACCTCGTCGGCGACCAGTACGCGCGTGGCCGCCGTGCAGTCCTGACCCGCGTTGAAGTAGCCCGCGACGGCGATCGCTTCGGCGGCGGCTTCGAGGTCGGCGTCGGCGAAGACGATGACCGGCGCCTTGCCGCCCAGCTCCAGGTGCACGCGCTTGACGTCGTTCGCGGCGCTGCGCGCGACCTCGATGCCGGCCCGGACCGAGCCGGTGATCGACACCATCGCCGGGATGTCGTGCTCGACCAGCGCGCGGCCGGTGTCGCGGTCGCCGCAGACGACGTTGAACACGCCCGGCGGCAGGAACTCGCCGGCGATCTCGGCGAGCAGCAGCGAGGACGCCGGAGTCGTGTCGGACGGCTTGAGCACGACCGTGTTGCCGGCGGCGAGCGCGGGCGCGATCTTCCAGATGGCCATCAGCAGCGGGTAGTTCCACGGCGTGACCTGCGCGCAGACGCCGATGGGCTCGCGGCGCACGAAGGACGTGTGGCCTTCCAGGTACTCGCCGGCCGAACGGCCTTCAAGCACGCGCGCGGCCCCGGCGAAGAACCGGATCTGGTCGAGGACCATCGGGATCTCTTCGGCCAGGGTCAGCGCGATCGGCTTGCCGGTGTTCGCCGACTCGACGCGGACGACCTCCTCGGCGCGGGCTTCGAGGGCGTCGGCGATCTTCAGCAGCGCGAGCTGGCGCTGGGCGGGGGTCGTCGCGCGCCAGGTCTCGAACGCGGTCGCGGCGACCTGCAGCGCGTTGTCGACGTCGTCGGGCCCGGCGATCGGCGCGGTGCAGTAGGCGCGCCCGGTGACCGGGTCGACGATCTCCGCCGTCCGGCCCGACTTGGACTCGACGTACGCGCCGCCGACGTAGTGCTTCAGCTCCTGCACGGTTGCTCCTCGGTGCTGGCGGAGCCAAAACATATAAGTTCATATGTAATAGGACAAGTGGATCAGGCAAGATTGGTGCGAACGGGTACTCGGGCGGACGAAGGGTCACGATGCGCAAGGGCATGTCGCACAGCGCGCGGTCCGCCATGTTCGCGCCGCTCGGCCAGGTCGGCCGTGCGGAAGCGGTGGCGGCGCGGCTGGTCGACGCCATCACGCTCGGCCTGCTCGCCGACGAGGAGCAGCTCCCCAGCGAAGCCGACCTGGCCGCGCAGTTCGGCGTCTCGACCGTGACGGTCCGGGAAGCGCTGGTGGCCCTGCGGCAGCAGGGGCTGGTCGAGACGCGCCGGGGGCGCAGCGGCGGCAGCTTCGTCCGCGCGCCGGCCAATCCGCCCCCGGACGAGTGGCGTTCGCGGCTGCGCGAGGTGTCCTTGTCCGATCTGCGCGACGTCGGCGACCACTACCTGGCGATCGCCGGGGCCGCCGCGAAGCTCGCCGCCGAGCGCAGCTCACCCGAGGACGTCGCCCGGCTGCGACTGGCGACCGACGACCTCCGCACGGCGCACGGCATCGACTTCACGCGCGCCGAGCGGCAGTTCCACCTGGAGGTCGCGGCGGCGGCGCAGTCACCGAGGCTGACGCACGAGGAGCTCCACCTGCAGAGCGAGCGCGGCGGGCTGCTGTGGCTGCCGCTCGGCGCCCACCCGCACGAGGAGCACGCGGCGATCACCGCGGCGATCGCGTCCGCGGACGGCGAGCTGGCCCGCAAGCTGACCGAGGAACACATCTTGGGGGCGCTCGACCGGCTCGCGGACGTGCACCTCGGCCTCCTGGCCCCCTAAACTCCGGACTACTCCGCGCATCGAGGTGAGCACCGTGAACGACACCCGCACGCTGACCGGCGACGAGGTCGTCGAGCAGGTCTCGGCGTTGGTGGAAGGGGTCTTCGAACGGCTGAAGCCCCTGCTGGCGGCGGCCGAGTCGGTGCTGGCGGACGCCCCCTCCGCGGCGGCGCTGCACCGGATCCGCCCGCAGGTCACCGAGGCCCTGGGCGGCCTGATCATCGGCGCGGGCTTCGTCAGCGCGCCGCACGTGCTGTCGGATCCGGAGTTCGGCTTCGAGTGGTGGACGGGCTCGGCTTCCGAGCCGTCGCAGCTGTTCATCAGCTTGGACCCGGCCGCGGAGAACTTCCTGGACTACACGCGCCAGTCGTGGTTCACGGTCCCCCGCGACACCGGGCGGCGGCACATCAACGGCCCGTACGTCGATTACCTGTGCACCGACGAGTACACGCTGACGTTCACGATTCCCGTTTCGCGCGGGGGTTCCTTCGCGGGTGTAGTGGGCGCGGACGTGTACGTGCGCGAGTTCGAGCGCGCGGTCCGGCCGCGGCTGCGGTCGTCGGGGCGGGGCGCGGCGTTGCTGAACGCGCAGGGGCGGGTGATCGTGTCCAACAGCGTCCGGCAGCCGACGGGGTCCCTGGTGCGCGAGGCCGACGTCCCGGCGTGGTGGTCGGCGGGCGCGGAGCCGAGCCCGGCGCTGCGCCGCTGCGGCGACTCGCCGATCGTCCTGGTCACCGGGGCCTAGCGCCCCAATGTGGCCTTCGGTGCGTCAGACGCACCGAAGGGCCCCTTGGGTGCGTCAGACGCAACCAAGGCCACATTGGGGCGCTTGGGTCAGGCCTGCAACGCGACCCACAGCTCCGCGCGGACCCCGGGTGAGTCGAGGTCACGGCCCAGCAGCTCCTCCGCCTTGCGAATCCGGTTCCGCAGCGTGTGCCGGTGGACGCCGAGCCGCAGGGCGGCGACGTCCCAGTGGCCGTGGTGCTCCAGCCAGCAGCGCAGCGACGTCTCCAAGTCGCCTCGGCCTGCCAGGTCGTGGGCACGCAGCGGCGTGAGCAAGCCGCGCGCAAACGCTTGCACCACCGTGGGTTCGATCAGCGACACCAGGCCGCGGCCCATGTGCTCCGCCGCCGACACCAGGGCCTTGTCCTCCGCCAACGCCGCTTGAGCGGCCAGCTCCGCCTGCTCCAGACCCGCCGCGAAGTCCGTTGTGGACACCGGCCCGGCCAGTCCGCCGTGCAGGCCGCCGATCCGCGCCGCCGCCTCCGTCGCCACGTCGGCCGGGCCGATCGCGACCACCGACGAACCGCGCCGCGCGGCGAACACCGGCTCGTTCTCCAGCGCCCCGAGCAGCTTGCGCCGCGCGGCGGGCGCACCGGCGAACACCAGCACCGACCACGGCGACTCGGGCGGCTCACCACCGGTGGTCGCCAGCACCCGCAGCGCCAGCTCGGCCTGGCCGCCCACCAGCAGCTCCAGCAACCCGGACCGCAGCGCCTGCCGCGCCGCGGCCTGCGCGCGATCCTGTTCCAGCGCCAGGGAAAGCACCGAGACCGCCGTGTTGACGATGTGGCGCCCCGCGGTGTCGAGCGACGCCCCGACCGCGAGCACCCGGCGCACGCTGGTGTCGAGGGTCTGCAGCACGACTTCCTGCCCGTCGAGCGCCACCACCCGCGTCCCGGTGCGAAGGCGCTCCAGCTCTTCGCGCAGCGAAGCGCCGTACGCGCGTGCGCTCGCCGGAGCCGCTTCGGTGACGGTGGTGCGGTCGAAGAGCAGCACCCAGCCGTCGACGAGCTTCGCCAGCTTCCTCAGCACCACCGACGGACCGCCGCGACCCACCGCTGCGCGCGTCAGCTCCTGCTGGGCCTTGCCGATCCGGACCGTCGTCGCGTACTCGTCGGCCGCCACCGCTCGCGAGACCGCGCGGGTGATCGCGATGAACGGCGTCTCGCGAGGCACCTCCAGCACCGGCAACCCCACCGAAGCCGCGGTCGACACGAGCGAGCGCGGGACGGAGTCGTGGCTCAGCCCGACGCCGAACCCGAGCCCCGCGACCCCGGCGCCGACCAGGCGGCGCACGTAGGCCGGCGACGTCTCTTCGTCCAGGGCCAGCCCGGTGGTGAGCAGCAGCTCGCCGCCTTCGAGGAACGCCTGCGGGTCGGTCAGCTCCGTCGGGTGGACCCAGCCGATCGGGCGGTCCAGGAGAGCGTCGCCGGTCAGCACCCGCAGCCCGAGCGGGCGGTCGGCGGCCAGTCCGGCCAGCGTGAGTGCCATAACGGCCAATTCTACGCTCGTTCTTGGACGAAAAGGCGAGCTGACGGCCGCCGCACACGGACTCATCCTGAGGACGTCCACCCGTCCCGCGTCCGCAGGAGCACGCCGTGACCGCAAGCACCACCGCCGGGCCACAGGCGCCGGCGCCCCGGCAGCGCAGGCTGCACACCGAGATCCCCGGTCCCGTCTCCCGTGAGCTGCAGGAGCGCCGCGCGAACGCCGTCGCCGACGGGGTCAGCTCGGTGCTGCCCGTCTACGTCACCTCGGCCGGCGGCGGGCTGCTCACCGACGCCGACGGCAACGTCCTGATCGACTTCGGCTCGGGCATCGCGGTGACCAACGTCGGGCACTCCGCGCCGGCGGTCGTCGACCGCATCCGCCAGCAGGCCTGCTGGTTCACCCACACCTGTTTCATGGTCACGCCGTACGAGGGGTACGTCGAGGTCTGCGAGGCGCTGGCCGAGCTGACGCCGGGCGACCACGTGAAGAAGTCGGTGCTGTTCAACTCCGGCGCCGAAGCCGTCGAGAACGCCGTGAAGATCGCGCGCACGGCGACCGGGCGCCAGGCCGTCGTCGTGTTCGACCACGCCTACCACGGCCGCACCAACCTCACGATGGGCATGACCGCGAAGTCGGTGCCCTACAAGCACGGCTTCGGCCCGTTCGCGCCCGAGGTCTACCGCGTGCCGGGTTCGTACCCGTACCGCGACGGCCTGTCCGGCCCCGAAGCCGCGGCGCTGGCCATCGACCGGATCGAGAAGCAGATCGGCGGCGACCAGGTGGCCGCCGTCGTCTTGGAGCCGATCCAGGGCGAGGGCGGGTTCATCGAGCCCGCGCGCGGCTTCCTGCCCGCGATTTCGGCGTGGTGCCGCGAAAACGGCGTCGTGTTCGTCGCCGACGAGGTCCAGACGGGGTTCTGCCGCACCGGTTCCTGGTTCGCGTCCACCGACGAGGACGTCGTCCCCGACCTGATCGCGACCGCCAAGGGCATCGCGGGCGGGCTGCCGCTGTCCGCGGTCACCGGCCGCGCCGAGCTGCTCGACACCGTCGGCCCGGGCGGCCTCGGTGGCACGTACGGCGGCAACCCGATCGCCTGCGCCGCCGCGCTCGGCTCGATCGAGACGATGAAAGCCGAGGACCTCGCGGCGTCGGCGAAGCGGATCGAAGGTGCTGTCCTGCCGCGCTTGCGGGCGCTGGCTTCGGAAACCGGTGTGATCGGCGACGTCCGCGGGCGCGGCGCGATGCTGGCGGCGGAGTTCGTGAAACCCGGGACCACCGAGCCCGACGCCGACCTCACCAAACGCGTCGCGGCGGCCTGCCACCGGGCCGGCGTCGTCGTGCTGACCTGCGGCACCTACGGCAACGTCGTCCGGCTGCTGCCGCCCCTGTCCCTGTCCACCGACCTGCTCGACGAGGGCCTCTCGGTCCTCGAGCACGCTGTCCGAACGGAGGCTCGCGCATGACTTTCCCCTTCTGGGTCGCCGGAAAGCCGGTGACCGGCGGCTCGACGGCCGTCGTCCGCCACTCCTACGACGGTTCTTCCGCCGGCTCGCACTTCGTGCCTTCGGCCGAGGACGTCGAGGCCGCCGTGCAGGCCGCGCACGACGTCGCCGACGAGTTCGCGACGCTGCCCGCGCACGTCCGCGCCGGGGCGTTGGACCACGTGTCCCGAGCCTTGGGTGAAAGGTCCGAGGAGATCGCTCAGCTGATCACGGCCGAGTCCGGCAAGCCGCTGAAGTGGGCGCGCGGCGAGGTCGGGCGCGCGGTCTCGACGTTCCGCTGGGCCGCCGAGGAGGCGCGGCGCTTCTCGGGTGAGCTGCAGCGGCTCGACACCGACCCGGGCGGCACCGGTCGACTGGCGCTGGTCCGGCGGGTTCCGCGCGGGCCCGTCCTCGGCATCACGCCGTTCAACTTCCCGCTGAACCTGGTGGCGCACAAGGTGGCCCCGGCGATCGCGGTCGGCGCGCCGATCGTGCTGAAGCCCGCGCCGGCGACGCCGCTGACGGCGTTGCTGCTCGGCGAGATCCTGGCTTCCACCGATCTCCCGGCGGGGTCGTGGTCCATCTTGCCGGTGGACAACGAGACGTCGTCTCGCCTGGTCGAGGACCCGCGCCTGCCGGTGGTGTCGTTCACCGGCTCGGTCCCGGTCGGCTGGGCCATCCGCGACCGCGTGCCGCGCAAGCACGTGGCCCTGGAACTGGGCGGCAACGGGGCGGTGCTCGTCTGTCCGGACTGGACGGACCTGGACTTCGCGGCGCAGCGGATCGCGACGTTCTCGATGTACCAAGCGGGGCAGTCGTGCATTTCGGTGCAGCGGGTGTACGTCCACTCGGACGTCTACGACGCTTTGGTCGAGAAGGTTCTTTCGCAGGTTCGTTCTTTGCGGACCGGTGACCCGCGCGAGGACGGTGTCGACGTCGGCCCGCTGATCAACGAGGACGCGGCTGCCCGCGTGGAGTCCTGGGTTTCCGACGCGGTTTCGGCCGGCGCTTCTCTGCTGACCGGCGGCGGACGGTCGGGTGCCACGGTGGAGCCGACGGTGCTGGCGAACGTCCCCGAGGACGCGTCGGTGCTGGCCGAGGAGGTGTTCGGGCCGGTGGTTTCGCTGGTCCGGGTGGCTTCGGTGGCCGAGGGGGTTTCGCGGATCAACGCGTCGCGTTTCGGCCTGCAGGCGGGCGTGTTCACGCGCGACCTGCCGACGGCGTTCGAGGTGTCGGCGGCGCTGCAGGTCGGTGGGGTGCTCGTGGGTGACGTGCCGAGCTTCCGCGCGGACCAGATGCCTTACGGCGGGGTGAAGGACTCCGGTGTGGGGCGCGAGGGCCCGGCGTCGGCGATGGCGGACTTCACCGAGGAGCGGGTCACGGTCCTGACGGGATTGACGCTGTAAGGGCGGCGTGCGCCTCGACGAGCGAAGGTCCGTACCACGTGAGGTGGCGGCCCGAGACCAGGACGTACCGCGCGTCCGGGAAGTGGTCCGGGCCGTCTTTCTCTGTGAACGAATACGGCTCGTCCGGCAGCACCAGCAGGTCCGCGTCCGCCGCGAAGTGCGCCCGCAGCTCCTCCACGTCCGGCCGCGGGTAACGCTCCTCGGACCCCGCGTAGACGTTCGCCACGCCGACGCGGCGCAGGACGTCGCCGCCGAAGGTCTCGCGGCCCAGGACGATCCACGGCTTGCGCCACACCGGGACCACCGCGTGGAACCGCACCGGCCGGGTCTCGCGCCAGACCTCCTCGGCTTCGACCAGCCAGTCGGGCTCGTCGAGTTCGTACGCCTGGGTCAGGATCCGCCGCAGCGACCCCAACGCGGCCGGGACCGTCGCCGCCGCGGCCATCACCCAGACCGGGATCCCGTTGGCGCGCAAGCGTTCCACGTCCTCCGGCCGGTTCTCCTCCGAGTTGGCCAGCACGAGGTCCGGCGCCAGGTCCAGCACGTCGTCGATCTTCGGGTACTTCGAGCCGCCCACCCGCGGCACGTCCAGACCAGCCGGATGCGTGCAGTAGTCGGTCGCCCCGGCGAGCCGGCCGGGCGCGCTGACCTCGACCGCTTCGGTCAGCGACGGCACCAGGGAAACCACGCGCGAAGCCGGGCCGCTCAGCGGCACCGGCTCCCCGAGATCGTCGACCCAAGTCATGCGCGTTCGAACGACACCTTCCGCTTCTCGACGTCGACCGCGGTCAACCGGACGTCGATCCGCTCCCCCGCGGTCAGCTTCTCCCCCGCGCACTTCGCCATCACCGTGGGGTCCTCGACCAGGATCTCCGCCTTGTTCTCGTCCGCGCGCAGCACCACCGCGCTGAACTCGCCGCCGATGTGCTCGGCCAGCACCCACGCTTCGACCTGGTCGATGCACGCCCGCTCGACCTTCGCGGCGAGCGTGTCCGACGCCGTCATGCGGTCCGGGACGTCCGCGAGCGCCGCCCGCACCCACTCCGGCACCTCGCGCCCGGCCGAGACGGCGAGGCAGATCTCCGTCGCGAACCGGTCGACCAGCCGCCGGATCGGCGCCGTGACGTGCGCGTACGCGCCGCCGATGCCCGCGTGCGTCGTCAACGCGGGCAGCTCGCCGTCGAACGCCGTGTAGCCCGCACCGCGCAGCAGCCGCGTCGTGTCGGCGTAGAGCGCCATCGACGCCGGCTGCCCGGGGTCCAGCCGGGACAGGAACTCCGAAACGGTCGTCTCGGGCGCCCAGCCGATGCCCAGCGCTTCGGCCGACCGGCGCAGCCAGTCGACGGCCTCGGGTTCCGGGTCGGGCAGCGTGCGCAGGACGCCGACCCGCGCGTCGATCATGATCCGCGCCGCGGCCATCCCGGTGAGCAGCGAGATCTCGGCGTTCCAGGCGTCGACGGCGGTGCGTGGCCGGCGGGCCAGCACCCAGCCGCCGTCCGGGTCGCCGCTGATCTCCTGCTCCGGCAGCTGCAGCTCGACGGCACCGCGCCGGACGGCCAGTTCGCGCCGTCGCCGTCCCAGTTCCGGCAGCGCGGCCACCGACGGGTGCGGGTTCCCGGCTTCGAGGGCGGCCTGGACCGTCTCGTAGTCGAACTGCTCGGTGGATCGGACCAGCGCGCGGCGCACCCGCGTCGTGGTCGGCTCGCCCGCCTCGTCGGTCTCGATGGTCCAGAGCACCGCGGGCCGGATTTCGCCCGCCAGCAGGCTCGCCGCGCCTTCGGACAGCACCGGCGGGTGCAGCGGGACGTTGCCGTCGGGCAGGTAGAGCGTCTGCCCGCGCGAGCGCGACTCGCGGTCGAGCGCGCCGCCGGGCGGGACGAACGCGGCCAGGTCGGCGATCGCGTAGTGCACGCGGAAGCCGTGCGCGGTCCGCTCGACGACCATCGCCTGGTCGAGGTCCTTGGAGCCGGGCGGGTCGATGGTGACGAAGGGCAGGTCCGTCGCGTCCTCGCGCGGGCCGGCGCTCGCCAGTGGATCGAGCACCGCGGCTTCCGCTTCGGCCAGCACCTCGGGCCCGAAGGACTCCGGCAGCGAAAACTCGGCACGCAGGGGGCCGAAGTCCCCGCCCGCCGAGTGTGTCCTGATCACGAGGGGAGGCACCCCCCAACCCTAACCCTCGAAGGGCCTTGTGATCGCCCGATCGGGCATGGGCCGGTCGGGTGTACGTTGACCTTCGCAGGTAATGAAAACCGTCTTCATTCTCAGAAAGGTCCCGACCGTGAAGATCGCGTTCGTCGGCAAGGGCGGCAGCGGCAAGACCACGTTGTCGTCGCTGTTCGTGGCGTACCTCGCCGACGCCGACCGGCCGGTGCTGGCCATCGACGCCGACATCAACCAGCACCTCGCGGTGGCGCTCGGCGCGCCCGAGGAGGAAGCGCTCGCCTGGCCGACGCTCGGCGACAACATGACCCTGATCAAGGACTACCTGCGCGGCGACAACCCGCGGATCGCCGACGCCGCGTCGATGATCAAGACGACACCGCCGGGGCGGGGGTCGCGGCTGGTCCGGCCGTTCGAGGACAACCCGGTGTTCGACGCGTGTTTCCGGCAGCTCGGCGGGGTGCGGCTGGGTGTGACCGGGCAGTTCGACGAGGACGACCTGGGCGTCAAGTGCTACCACTCGAAGGTGGGCGCCGCGGAGCTGCTGCTGAACCACATGGTCGACGTCGAGGGCGAGTACGTCGTCATGGACATGACCGCGGGCGCGGACGCGTTCGCGTCGGGCCTGTTCACGCGGTTCGACGTGACGTTCCTGGTGTGCGAGCCGACGATCCGCAGCGTGGGCGTGTACCGGCAGTACGCGGACTACGCGCGCGACTTCGGCGTGCGGCTCGTGGTGGTGGGCAACAAGGTCACCGACGCCGAGGACGTCGAGTTCCTGCAGGACCAGGTCGGCGGGGCGCTGCTGGGGTGGATGGTGGCTTCGCGCCACGTACGCGCGGCGGAGCGCGGCACGGCCCGGCCGATCACCGAGCTCGAGCCGCGCAACCTCTCGACGTTGCGTTCGATGCACGCGGCGGTGGACGCGGAGCAGCGCGACTGGGCGCGCTACCAGCGTCAAGCGGTCGAGTTCCACCTGCGCAACGCTCGGGCCTGGGCGGGCGACGACCTCGTTTCGCAGGTGGACCCGGAGTTCGTGCTGGGCCCGGGGCTGCCGGTCTAGTCGTCGGCGTCCTCGGCATCGGCCCGCCGGGTCCGTTCCCGCGCGATGTCGAGGGCCCGCCGGGCGGTGGCCTCGTCGGGGTACGGGCCGAGCAGGTCGATGCCGCGGCCGCGTTCGAGGTGCTCGACCTGGTTCGTGCGGGTGTTGTAGTACCAGCCCTGGTCCGGGTTCGGATCTTTCGCCATGGTCTTAGGTTCGCACGTTGTCAGCGTTTGTACCGATAGGGAATCTCGGTCGGCGTACCGGTGGGACCGAAGTCCTGGTTTTCCTCGGGTTCGGCGGGCTGGTCGGTGAACTCGTCGAACCAGCCGCGCGGAGTCCCGCGGGGCGGAGTCGGCGGCTCTTGGCGCGAGGGTTGCGGGAGGGCGGTTTCCTTGCCGGGGAAGACGGGGTTCGCCGAGGCCGGCGGAACGGGCGGCATGGTCCCGGGCCCGGGGAAGACCGGCCGGGCGGGGGCCGCGTGACGGGCCGGGAAGGGCTGCGGGGTCGACTCCGGGCCGGGGAAGACCGGCTTGGAGCGCGCCGGAGGGGTGGGGGGTTGGCCCCAGGCCGGGTTGGGCGCGGCCGGCGGGTAGTGGGGGGCGGCGGGGGGTTGCTGCGGGGTTGGTGAGTGCGGCTGCGGCTGGTTCGGGGGCTGCGGACCGGCAGGGTGCTGCGCGGCGGGCGGTTGCTGAGCCGGTGGCTGCTGAGTCGGTGCCGGCGGGCTGGTCGGCTGCTGCTGAGCCGATGGCTGCTGGTTGGCCGGTTGCTGCTGAGCCGGCGGCTGCTGGGTCGGCGCCGGCGGGCTGGCAGGGTGCTGCTGGGTCGGCACCGGCGGGCTGGCAGGGTGCTGCTGGACCGGTGGCTGAGGCTGC
Source organism: Amycolatopsis sp. cmx-4-37 (assembly GCA_049998055.1). Lineage (GTDB taxonomy): Bacteria > Actinomycetota > Actinomycetes > Mycobacteriales > Pseudonocardiaceae > Amycolatopsis. The sequence continues at coordinate 42,130 of JAEBEK010000043.1, forward strand.
GCTTGCCGACCGGCGGGTTGGTGGGCCGGCGGTTGCGATTGCCCAGGTGACTGCGGCTGCACCGCAGGCGCCTGCTCCTGGCCTGGCGCTTGTGGACCGGCAGGCGAGTACTGCTGAGCTGCGGCCGGAGGCTCCTGAGCCAGCGCCGGCGATTCGGCGGGCTGCTCCTCATCCGGCTGCGGCAGTTGCGCACCATGAGGTTCGGAAGCGCCTGCCTCTTGTCCGGCGGGAAGTTCTTCCGCGGCGACAGGCCGCGGCGCTGGCGCCTCGACCTCATCCTCTGGCTTCGGCTCGCTCGCCACCGGCTGGAAGTCCTCAGCTCGGATCTCATCGCCGGGCGGAGCAGCTTCTGGCTCTGCGACATCCAGCGGCTCGGGCTCATCCGGAGCAGGCTCGGGCTCCGCGACATCGCGCGGCTCAGACCCACCCAGGGCAGCCTCCGGCCCCGCGAACTCCCCCGGCGCAGCCCCAGCCGCAGCACTCTCCGGCTCCGCGACATCCAGCGCCACCGGCTCAGCCTCGGACTCCGCGACATTCCCCAACTCACGCTCAGCCGGTGAAGGCGCAGCCTCTTCGGACTGACCCGCATCCCGTGGCTCGGCTTCGGCCGGGGCGAGTTCGGCCGACTCCCCGGCCGGTTCCAGCGAAGGCGCCTCCGGCGCGGGCTCACGCACCTCAGCCTCGGCCGCTGGCGCCTCCACCCGAGAAGCAGGCAACGGCTCCTGGAAGGTCACCTCAACTGCGGGCGTCTCCGCAACCGGCTCGCCCTGAGCCACGTCAGGCCGACGTAACCCAGTCTCCATCGGCTCGGCGATCGGCGGCTCCTCCTGCGCGCGTGTCGCCGACCACCCCACCGCGGACTCACTCGCCTCCGGAGCCGCATGCCGCGCCGCCCTCACCGGGCCCGGCAGCTCCGACTCCGCCGCCACCGACCACTCGCGGTCCTCCGGGCGTCCCCGGGCCGCCCCCGAAGCGGGCTGCTGTCCCCACCCCGGCGGTACCTGCTGCTCCGGTGTCCCCGGCACCGATTGCGCCGCCGGGGGGTGGGGGACCGTTCGCCACACCGGGGCCGGCCCGATGTTCATCGGCGCTGGGGCCTGCCCCGGCACCCGGGGGGCCCCCGGCGGTGGTGGCGTAGGACGAGCCGCCGGGCGAGGGATCGGATCCAGCGAAGACACCAGCACCGACGTGTTCTCCGGGTCCTCGACCTTCCGGCCACTCCGCTCGCGGTAGACCATCTCGCCGTCGGCGTCCATCTCCACCAGGTAGCCCGCCTCCGCGAGCTGCTCCTCGTCGAGGTCCGCCAGCCTCTCGTACCGCGAAGGCACCACGCGGTAGATCGGCCACGCCAGCGACGCGTGCTCGGCGTGGAACTGGGCCAGCAGCGCCGCCATCTGGTGCTGCCACGGCAGCGACATCCCCTCCGCCAGCGACCGGGGCAGCACGACGTACCCCGCGTCGACGCCGGGGTAGCCCTGGCTCAGCTGGTCGGCCAACGGCGTGCTGGACGCTGGGCGCGCCGACTGCCTCGGCGGCTGTGGCGCACCGAACAGCTCCGCCGGGTCCTGACCGGCTTTGCCTCGCTTGCCGAACTTGCGTCCCACGTGCTCATCCTCTGCCAGTACGCGGCCACCTGCTCGTGGAAGCGCCGCGACGTCGGGTGAATCGGCCGATTCGTGTCAAGGCCCTCGAGACCCATGCTAAACGCCGGGGCGGACCGCCTGCGGCACCACTTCGGCCTCGTCGAACGAGAACGGCCGCGTGTGCACCGGGACGCCGGTCTGCTGCGCCTCGACGACCTTGCCGTCGCCCAGGTACATCATCACGTGGTGGATCGTGTCCGGGTTCGACGGATCCGTGGCGAGGAACAGCAGGTCACCGGGCTGCGCCTCGCGCACCGGCAGCAGCGCGCCCGCGTGGTACTGGTCGCGCGAAACCCGCGGCAGGATGATCCCGGCCGACTCGTACGCGCGCAGCATCAGACCGGAACAGTCGTACGAATTCGGGCCTGTGGCACCCCACACGTACGGTTTGCCCTGTTCGCCCAGCGCGAAGCTGATCGCCTTCCCGGCGGCCTGGCTCGGCGGCAACAGCTGGCCCAGTCCGGTGCCGCAGGCGACGACGTCGACGACCTGGCCGACGTTCTCCACCAGCGTCGCCGCCATCGGCTCCCACTTGTGGTAGCGGCCCGGGAACCCCGAGCGCTCGACCTTCTGCGCGGCGTCGCCCGGGCGCATGTTCTCCCAGTCCGGCACCGCCAGCAGCACGTCGTAGAACTTGTTGACCGCGTACGTCGGGTTGGTGACCTCGGCGATCGAGCCCCAGCCCATCGACGGGCGCATCTGGAAGATGCCCTGGGAGTCGCGGTCACCGTAGGTCAGGTTGTGCAGCCCGGACTCGGTCATCCCGGCCTGGATCGCGACCTGCCACCCGCGCGGCGCCAGGGACCGCTGCTTGCCGATCGTGATGATCAGCGCGACGATGCCCTTCTGCTCGTCGTCGAGCTTCGACGCGTCGACCGTGCCGCGCTCGCCCTCGCCGGGCTGCGTCGGCCCGACCGAGGCGTCGCAGCTCATCAGCGACACGCCCCGGGCCTGCGCCTGCTGGTTGTCGATGACGACCTTGGCGGCGACGGCGGTGACGACCAGGGCACCGATCGCGACGAACACGACCAGCCCCAGCCACAACCCCAGCCGCCGCACGGTCAGCTCGCCTGGTCGTAGTCGGCGACGCGCCAGCCCGCGTTGGTGTTCACGACCGTGATGGCCAGTTTCGGCCCGTCCGTCGGGATCGTCAGCTGCACCGAGCTGGTGTACGACGTCCCGACCACGGGCTCACCGGTGACCTTCGTCGCCGGGATGTTCGCCGGGTCGACCGACGCCATCACCGGCAGGTACTCCTCGGTGGTGAAGGGTTTCAGCTTGGCCAGCCACTGGTCGGAGGTGATCCCGGCCGGGTGGTCGACCCAGGCCGCGGCCCACTCCTTGGCGACGCGGACGGCGTCGCCGTTCGGCGCCGCCGTCGTCGGGGTCGCCAGCGGCGCGGAGAGCCGCGTCGGCAGGTTCGACGTCGGTACCGGCGCCGCGACACCCGGCGTGGTCGCGGTCACGGACGTGGTCGTCGTCCCGGTGTGGGGCGACGCCTTGGCCTGCGGCTTGCCGACCACCTTCGGCAGCACGATGCCGAGCGCGGTGACCAGGATCGCCAGGAACACCAGCGTCCCCATCAGGTGGCGGGGCGAGCGCAGCGGCCAGCCCCACAGGCGGCGGTAGACCGCGGCGCGGCCGCGGTTGGTGCGGATCGGCATCGGTCACCGCCCCATCACTTGGTCGGTGTCACGAGGTTCTTCGCGGACCTCGATGCCGCGCGACGGCCGGTACAGCACGAAAACCGGCTTCCCGGCGACGACTTCGGGGTCGACGCGGCGAGGTTGCGCGCGCACGCCCGGGGTCCGCGGCACGTCCTGCGGCGTGTAGTCGCTGAAGCCGGACTCGGGGGTGCGCAGGTCCGACGGCACGACGACGGGCTCGGGCTCGTCGTTCCAGCGGCGGTCGGCCACCGGGGAGGTGTCGACGCGCCGGCTCTCCTGCCGCGTGGTCGGCCGGCCGTTCGCGCCGACGACGACGTAGTCGCCGGGGTCGCCGTTGGCCGGGTTGTACTGGCCGAACACCGGGGAGCCGGGACGTCCGCCCGCGGGCAGCGCGCCCGCCGGACCCCCGTTGATGGCCCCCGGCCAGGCGCCGGACCAGGCCGCGGCCGGGCGGGACGCGCCCGAGGTGTGGTCCAGCCGCTGGGAGTTGGCGAAGATCGTGGCTTCCGGCCGGAACCGGCCGCCCCCGGCGGTGGCGCCGAGCGGGCCGCGCTGCTCGCCGTCGACGACGTCGTCGGTGTCGCGCACGTTCTGCCAGAACTCGTCCTGCGGCGTCGGGCCGTTGCGGTTGCGCCGGAACCGGGAGAAGATCCCGCCCCCGGGCGACGGCACGGCGGCGCCGACCATGCTGACCGACATCTCGACCATCTGCCACAGCCGCCGCACGGGCCGCCCGACCATGAACAGCAGCACGGTGATGAGCCCGGCGAGGACCATCTGCGTGAGCATGTTCAGCGAGTTGCCGGCGTCGAAGATGGCCTGCAGCAGCAGCGCGTGCACCCCGGCGAGCACCGAGAGCACGACGAGGTTGAACGCGACCCCGCCGGCGACCTTGAGCACGCGGCGCAGGATCTCCGGGTGCAGCAGGGCAACGAGCCCGATCAGCGGCGCGGTGAGCGCGAAGAGGCGGATGAGGACCTGGGCCAGCAGCACGGACGCTTTCGCCAGGAGCTGGAAGAGCGAGTAGACGAGGGCTTGGCCGAGGGAGAGGAAGCCGGCGCCGGTGCGGCCGCCTGCTTCGCCGGTGAAGTAGCCGGTGGCCGGGCCGAGCTTGGTGGAGATGTCCTTGTAGGCGTTCTTCTTGCCGTCGATGACGGATTGGTTGCCGTCGTCGCCGTTGCGCAGCTGCGCCCACGTGAACGCCTGCGCGTCCAGCAGCGGCCGGCCGAACTGCTCGGCCTGCGGTGCGGTCGGCGAGCCGAACTCCCCGCGCACCCAGTTCTTGTAGACGATCTCGTTGTGCAGGTTCGTCGGCAGCACGTGCCGGATGACGCGGTCGTCGGAGTCGTCGACGAAGCCGGCTTGGATGTTCGTCGTGGTCTGGACGATCGCCTTGTCGATCGGGTCGAAGTACCGCAGCATCGCCAGCGAGGACGCGGCCAGCCAGATGCCGGCCATCGCGTACAGCGCCCGTTTGCTGACCGCGGCGAGGTCGCCACGCCAGATGTTGCGGAACATCATGATCGAGAGGATCAGCGCGACCAGCCCGAACAACTGGGCGTAGATGTTGTTGTAAACCTTTTCCGCGCCGGACTTCACCGCGCTGTACAGCGGGTTGAGCAGCCCGCCTTCGAGCACCGTGTAGTGCAGCGAGTTCGTCGCGCCGACGATGTTCTTGCCCAGGTTGAACAGCTGGTTTCCGCCCCAGGTGTCCAAAGTGGACCCGGCCGGGGTGAGGCTCAGCCCGGAGCAGTTCGTCTCGAAGGTGTTCCAGACGAACCCGGCGTAGCTGTAGTCGACGTACGCGCTGCCCGCTTCACCGTGGCCTTCGGCGGGGTCGATCGCCCCGACCATGCCCGCGCCGGGGCGTTCCGGGTTCGGCGCCTCACCACAGGCCGCCGCGCTCGCCGCCGGGGCGGTCGCGATCGCCTGCAGGCCGAGCACGAGCATGACGGCGAACATCGTCGCCTTGCGTGACGGCGTGCGCCGGGCGGACCGCGGGCCTTCCTTGATGCGCCGCTTGAGCGAGTGCCACCCCGCGGCCAACGTCAGCAGGACCGCCAGCGTCAGCACGGTGTTCATGCGGCGTCCCGGCCGGTGCCGCCCTTTCCGCCCGTGCGGGCGTGCTGCTGCCCACCGTTGCTGTTCGGGGAAACACCGCCGTTCGGCGAAACTCCGCCGTTCGGGGAAACCCCGCCCTCCACCTCGCCCGTCTCGGACGCCAGGGGGTCCGGGGCGCCGAGCAGGTTCTCGTCGGCCAAGCCGACCTCCAGCTCCGCCGCCAGCTCGAAGTCCTGCTCCAGCCCGATGTCGTCCTCGGGTGGGGATGCCACGAACGGCTTCTTCTCCTCCGCGGGGAGCGCCAGCTCGTTGCCCGGGCGGCGGGGCGGGGATGCCGCGTCCTTCGAACCCGGTGTCGTGTCCATGACCGCCCGCAGGTGGTCCAGGTGCGGCCCCGAGAAGTCGACGCGGATGCGCTCCACCCCGCCCGCGCCGTCGCCGAAGATGAACTGGCGGGGCTCGACGTCTCGCTCCACGCCACGCTGCTGCGATCCTGGGCGACGGCCGAGCGCAGCGACCACCTGCTCGTAGCCGACGCCCACCGGCACCTTCAACAGACGGAGAGCGTCCGCCTGGGCGTCGTCGTCGTCGAGACGGCCGACGAACACCGAGTCCAGCAGGGTCACGAAACCCTGGATCTTCAGGAAGTCCGCCGGGATCTGGGACGACAGCAGCACGCGGACGTTCCACTTGCGCGAGTCACGCGCGAAGCGGTTCATCAGCACGCGCCCGGTCGGGACCTCGGACAGGAAGAACGCCTCGTCGATCCAGACGCCCTTGCGCATCTCCTTCGGCTTCTCGTACACCGACCGCTGGGTCAGCCACGCCGCGAGGTTCAGCATCTCGACGCCGAGGGACTCCGCGTCCGTCCAGTACTCGCGCGGGACGCCGTCCTTCGGCAGGGTCAGGCCGGCCATCGTCAGCACCGTCAGGCGGTCGTCGCGCGTCTCCGCGTACGGGTCCGCGTCGGCCTCCGGGATGAGCAGCGCCATCCGCTCGCGCATCTCGTCGAGGAAGTCCGCGACGACACCCGCGTGCTCGTGGTGTTCCGAAGAATCCCGGCGCAGGGCATCGATCACCTGGCCCGGGTCGGCGTCGAACCGGCCGCCGACGGTGCGGACCGCGCGCAGCAGCACGATCCGCGTCTGCGCCATCCGGGACACCTCGTACGGCAGGACACCCTGCAGGACGTCCAGGACGAGACGCCGTCGGGTAGCGCCCGCGAGGGCCTTCTCCCGGCGCCACGAGCGCTCGGGGTCGTCCTCGTCCATGAAGTGCTCGATCAGCGGCTCGGCGACCACCCGGTACGGGTTCAGGATCCCCGGCTGGGCGTTGAGCAGGTTGATCGGCCGCGCGTACGGCCGCAGCTCCGGCAGGTCGCACAGCCGCGACAGCGGGCCGGACGGGTCGAGGATCGTCCAGCTCGCTCCGGCGCGCAGCGTCTTGTAGACGATGCCGCCGCCGAGGAACGACTTACCACCACCCAGGCCGGCGACCATCGCGGTCAGGCCGGAGCCGTCGCGGATCTCCTGGGCCATCCACGGGTCCCAGGCCACCGGGCGCCGGGTCGCCGTGCACGTCTCGCCGAGCAGGATGCCGCGGCGGTCGCCGACCTCCGCGGTCGCCGTCGGGACCGACGAGGACGCCCAGACCACCGACCCGCGGCGCATGTACGCCGCCGAGGCCAGCGGCTCGCCCGGGATGAACTCCCGGGCCAGCGCGTACTGGGCCTCGGGGTGCTCGATGGCGATCTTCGGCTTGTAGAGGTCCAGCAGCTGCTGGGCCAGGCGCAGCGCGTCGCGCTCGGTCGGGCCGGACACCGCCAGCCGCCACCACGAGCGCACGCGGGTGGCGAGCGCGGTGAAGCCCGACGTCATCTCGTCGTCGATCTCCAGGACGCGTCCGGCCTGGCGCGACAGCGACTGCGGCGGCTCCAGCTCGTGCTCGTCGGTGTAGTGCTTGACCTGGGAGCGCACCTTGTTCATCTGGCGCTGCAGCTCCCCGGCCACGTCCTCGGGGCGCCGGACGTAGATGCGCGCGGACACCTCGACCGCGGCCGGCAGCCGGTCGGCGTGCTGGATCCACGGGTCGTCGA
>JAEBEK010000044.1:0-43365 GCA_049998055.1 Amycolatopsis sp. cmx-4-37
CGCCGCCGGCATTCCAGCCTCGGCTACCTCAGCCCCAGCGCCTACGAAACAACCACCCACCCGGCTACCGAACCTCGGATAGCCTGAGCACTCATCGACCCTGTCTGCCCAAACGGGTCAAGCCCAGTCCTGATGCGTCAGCCCTCGCTCGCGCTGGATCTTCCGATCGAGGTACCACGACCCGAGCACGGCTGCCATCAGTCCGGCACCGGCAAAAACGCCCAGGATCCACGACGCCGATGCCGCCGAGCCGACGCTCGATGATCCCACGAAGATGGTCAACGACAGGGCGAACCCGGCGACGCCAACCTTCGCCAGCACCTGCAGAATCTTCGCCAGCACCTGCAGACGCTGTTGCGTTTTCCTTCGCGGTCATCCGCGCGGTCAGCTGGCATCGGCACAGCTTCGTCTACCGGTGCGGGAACGGGTTGGCGGGATCGCAGTTTATCCGGACGGCGAGCTCGGCGACTTCGGCAGCCCCGCCGCGTCGAACGGGGCGTAGACGTTCCGGCCGGGGGTGAGTCCGTCGAAGTGCGGGTCGTAGAAGGTGAACAACCAGCCGCGCGCCGGGGGGAAGCCGGTGGCCAGCAGCGCATCGCTGGAGCGCCCCAGCGGCGGGCTGGTGTCGACGCGCGGCAGAACGACCAGCAGATCCGCGGCGCGTCTGCCGGTGATGTTTCAGTCGCCGCTGAGTGTCCTGCACTCGGCGGAGCAGGGCGAAAGCGGCTTTGTCGGTCTGGGTGGTGTGCCGTAGCGGTCCTGGCAGCGAACGACGTTCAGGGTCGCAGGGGCCCGCGCGGCGGCGGGCGGTCTTTGCGTCGTCGGCGACCAGCTGCGAAGCGACGAGGGCAGTCATCGCGGTCCCTTCGGGATGGCGTGCTGTTGGTGGAGGTCGCGGCGTCCGGGGGGCGCCGTTACACGTCCGGCCCGGTTCGCAGCGCCATCGAGCGCAGCCGATGGCGTTTTCGGCGGGCGCCTGGAAGCCTGCGCCGCTTCCGTGGCGGAGCGCGGCCTCTTCGAGCAGGCAGACCAGCGGCTCCGCGACCTGGGTTGATCGACCGGCGTGTGGTTCCCCGGGTTACCTGGGCTGATCCCTGCGAAGTTCGCGAATGATCGCTACGCGTTCCCGCGGCGTGGCGCCTTCCAACGCGATCTCGAGTGCGTGCCGCTGGCTCTCTGCCCGGATCCGGGCGAGCACACATCGTGCGATCGCTGCGATCATCGCGGTGGCTGAAGAGCCTATCCACAGCCAGTTCCCTGTCACGTGTCCTCCCGCTTGACCCGGGCGCCGAGATGGCCCTTTTCGAAGCTGGAGGATGTTTACGTGGGTCAACGGTTGCCGGTGACGTCTGGTTATGCCTGGTTCTATCCGCGCAGGCAAGTCTCTCGGGCGATCTGGCAAAGGCCGGGTTTCGCCTGGCAGCGGACTTGATCATTTATGTCGGTTTATACTCGGTGCTGCACCATGGTGATGGACGAGGGCGCTGGGGGTGGCATGAAAGGCTGGCGTCAGCCGGATCTCCCAGAAGGCCCCCTACGCGAACTCAACAACGAACTCCACCGCCTTCATGCGCACGCCGGTCAGGTCAGCAGTTACCGGATCTCCGCATGGCTGAAGGCGCGAGCCGATCGAGCGGAGTTTCCCGGCGATTGGCCGAAGCTCTCCCACACCTCGGTCCACAAAGCGCTCGTCGAGCCCACGATGCCGAGTTGGACCACGACGTTGGGGATAGTCGAAGCGCTCATTGTTCTCGGCCGGCTACCGGATGGTCGCGGCATCGTCGAACGAGTCAGGCACCTGTGGGAGGCCGCGTTCGCGGACCCGCTCCACGCCTTCGAAGATTCGAGTGAATCGGACAAGCAGCTTGCTGACACGACCACGCTCAATGGCGACCCTGCTCCGAACGACGCAGCTGAATTGGTGGTCCTGGCTGTTGACGATGAACCCCACGGTCTTGACGAACTCGTGCACTGCCTACGTCACAGCCCGCACGTGACCATGGTCTTCCCAGCGACCGACGCTGCCGAGGCATTGCGCCTGTTGTCCACGGACGATCCTCGCCTGCGCGACCGCCGGGACCGAGGGCTACCGATCGTGGATGCGGTCTTCGCCGATATCGAGATGCCCGGGCTGTCCGGCATGGAGATGTCCCGGGTGTTCGCCGCGCTGCGCCCGTCGCCCGCAGTGGTCTTCGTCACCGCGCATGATGACGAAGCGGTCAACGCCTTCGACCTCGAGGCCATCGACTACGTACTCAAGCCCTACATGCAGGATCGCCTTGACCGTGCCGTGGCCCGGGTGTGGCGCCATCGCCAGGCAAGTGCGACCAGTACGCCAAGCGCCAGTGCCGCCGAGGATGGCGGAACTTGATCAAATGGTGCCTGCGCCAGCGGGGACGCCGCCTCAGCGGAGAGCTTCCTTCGCGCCTCGGGCTACCGCTGACCGCGAGAAACGAACAAACGGTAGTCCACCCAGATGGACCCTATTACGCGGGTCGTTGTTGATCCAGGCGGCCGCATGTTGACCACGGGTCAACAGCAACTTCCGTTGCCCATGCTGCGCTGATCGACAAGTATGGGACGTGGTGCAGCCACAGCGTTGGTTCCGCCGAACACCATCCGGGGTATCACTGTCGGCCGCCGTCGGCGAGGAGAGCGTATGTTCGACCCAGATGAGGACTACCTCACGACGCAGTCGCGAGCTCTACTGTGGGCAATCCAGGAAGAGGTCGCCGCGGCGGACGCCGGACACGTTGAGGAAAACGGGCAGAGTTTGCGCTTGGCTGAACATCTGGCGGCTGAGGGAGGTGTCCGACGGCACGACATCCTGGCTGCCCGCGAGTTGCTTTTGGCGACCAGTGCATGGTTCCGGGGCAACGAGGAGGTGGCAGACCGCTTCGCGGCCAGAATGCACCGATTCGACCCGAGTTCGAAGGAGCTACTGTGTCACCTGATGTTGCTCGAAACTGGCTGGGACCTCGGGTGGCTTCCGCTCCAAGAACATCAAAAACTGCTCGAGTACGCACGAGCTGTCGGCCGGCCCGACATCGAGCTCCGTGCCGGGAAGATCACTCCGCTGGTCATGCATCCGCCCTGGCCGAAGCGATGCCACCCGTAACCGCTCCTTCCTTCCCGGTCGGCTTCGTCGGCCACGGCATGACCCCGAAGCGCGTTCGGGGCCGCTTCGCGGTGTTGGCCTCGACGAACCTGTCAAACTCCTCGTCGGTCAGGTCCTGCCGCGCAGCGGGTTCGACGTGCCCTCGGGTCTCCTTGCATTCCCGCCAGTTCGCATAGGTCGAGAGCCGGTTGAGCGCCGGCCACAGCCATCGGTCGCGCCACGCGGTCATCGCCGAAGAGGGCCGACTGCTGGAGCAGTAGGCCTCCCGCCACGCCGCGTAGAGGTCGGAGAGCTCGTCGACGGCGACGGTGTGCCGGTACCAGCAGGGCGGAATGCTGACCTCGCTGACCAGCGGATAGCGGCGGATCAGGTAGTCGACGAACCACCGGGTCTCCCGCCAGAGCTGCGCAGTCTCGTCTTGAGTGAGGAACTCCCATGCCCAGCGGGACGGCCGCGCCAGGTCGACCCGCTCGGTCAGGCTTTCCTCGAGCGCCTGGAACGCCTCGTCCAATGACTCGACCTGGGTGGCCAGGATGCCCAGCTGGGCGCTGTGTTTGTCGCTGGTGGCGGCCAGCTCTGTGACAACCTCGGGCAACATCGACTCGTCCAGCAACGGGACGTCGTCCGGCAGCCCTGCCAGAACCTCGGCGGCGGCATGGGCTGCGGCTTTCTGGATGACCTCGTCGTCGAGTGCGCCGTCTTCGTCCGATGAGCTCTTCTTAGGCATGTGGCGAACCGCCTGACTCGGCCCCGCCGGTGTCGCCATCATCGGGCTCGGTTTCCGGAGGCTCGATCGGCATCACCCCGCCGGTCGCTGCGACCAACTGCCGAGTCTGTGCCCGGGAGCGCTGGACCCGATCCGCCAGGTTGGCCGTTTGCCACCAGCCGGGCAGGTCGACGAGGGTGGCCGGCATGTTGCGGTAGAACAGCAAGCCCTGGCCGTCAAGCAGCTCCCTGATCTGGTTGACCGGCAGTGCGCTCCGATACCGTTGCGAGACCTGCACCTGCGAGCGACCCTGCCCGGTCGACACGCTGGTCTGGTCGATCGCCCGCTCCTGCAGCAGCCGCGACATCGCCTCGAGGTCACCGAAGTTGGACAGGCCACCCAGAATGAGCTTGGTCGACGCGTTGTCCCAGATCTCGATCGCCTGCTCCGGTCCCCAACGCTGCCTCAGCTGGCTGAAGCTCTGCACGAACACATACAGCTCAATGCCGCGACCGCCCGAGTCGGCCAGCCGCATGCTCAAATCTTCTTGGGGGCTGACGTTCGCTGCTTCGTCCATGACGATCCTGAGCGGAGGGTCGAGTCGCAGATCGCCCTCGGCAAAGGCGGGGGAGGCCAACTGATCGTTGGTCTGGAACTGGGAGAGTATTTCCGCTCGGTGCAGCACCTCCGACATCAAGGCGTTGACGATCGGTGCTGCGCTGTTCTTGCGGCCTCGGCTGACCAGGTAGAGAGTGTCCCGACCGGAGCGGACGAGGGCGTCGATGTCGAGTTGCGGTTCGCCGGCGCGGGGCGTGCATGCGTCGCGGGTCTTGGGCGAGGCCAGGGGCCGCAGCAGCAGCCCGAGCGTGGAGTAGATCGCGCCGCCGCCACTGGTGTCGTTGTTGCTAGCGGCGCTGTCGAGGATGCTTCGCAGCTCCGCGGCCACGCCAAATGCCGCGGCGGGGTGGGTGTCGAGAACCTGTTCCGGACGCCGCGACTTCGTGGTGGTCCACAGCCGCAGCTCGTCGACACTGGCGCCCGAGAGCGCAGCTGCATGCAGAAGCGCGGCCAGGACGCCTTCGGCGCTGCCGCCGAAGTACCCGCCGCCCTTGGTATCGCCCAGGGGCCGAGCTGAGCAGATCGCGATCGCTCGCCGCAGCGCAGTGTCGTAGTCCTCGCACCCGGCGATCGGCGACCAGCGCAATTTCGTCGGCCACGGAGTGCGGCTTTCCGGATCGAATACCATGACGGCGCCCGTCCGTCGGCGTTCCATGATCGTGAGCTCGAGCAAGTCGAAGCGTGTGCTCGTGGCCACGATGGAGCCGGGCGCGAGCATGATGTCCTGGACCGCCTGGCGGCCGGTCTTGCCCATCCGGACCGGCGCGACCACGAGCTTGCTGTCCTCGTGGGTGGCGAACAACGGGAGCCCGGTCCCGCGCTGCACCGCGAACCGCGCTCCGGCCTGGTCAGGATCCGGGTTCTCCTGCGCTGCCAGAGACGGTCGTAGCCGTCGCGCAGATCGGATCACCGCCTCTGCGCCGAGGCGTTCGTCCAGCACATCGGGCTTGGCCAGCCCGTCCTTGGACGGCTGGCGCTGCTCACGTCGCTGCCGGCGCCGATGCAGCCACCGCAGTGCCGCAACCACCGCCACGATCTCGCCGCCGAGCGCGACTGCCATCAGCAGGTAGGTCGGCACCGACGGCGGCCACGCCGGGACGCCGAACAGCGCGTGCGCGAGCAGCGTGCTGTACAGGACGTCGCAGACGAGCAGGAACAGCCCGGTCAGCAGACTGCCGGTGAACACCCCGATCATCGGCTGCGCAGCGGGCAGCTCACCCGGCTCGTAGGGGTCAGGCTGCATCGCGAAGGACCCCAGTCAGCGACCCGTCGGTGTCGGTCAGCGCGACCTCCCGCGGTGATCGCTCATGACGTAACAAGATCGGGTCGTACACGCCGACTTTCATCAGGCACGTGCCCTGCTCCAGCGACATGATCGTCTCAGCAGTTCCAGCAGGGAGGTTGTACAGCTCGACGCACGCTTCCGCGTCATCGAGTGACCCCTGGCCGTAGATGAACACCGTCTCGGCCTCCTGCAGCAGGCTGCGGGCGGGAGAGTCGACGGGCATGTCCGAGAGATGGTGAAAGCCGCCGACGTTGGCCAGCCCGAGACCTCGGCTGAGCTTCGTGTTGCGCCGATAGATCGTGCCTACGTTGCCTTCGGTGACGTGCCAGCCCTCCTCGATCACGTTCACCGTCTGCAGCTGCTGTTCCGATCGGCGGGCCAGCATGTTGGTCTGCCAGGTGTTGATCAGGGTCATCACCACCCGCAGCGCGGGGCCGTCGAGCGGGAGTCCGGAGATGTCGAAGTGGGTGAAGCCGCTGGGGTGATCGAGGTGCACCTCCGGGCTGGTCTCGGCATCGACCAGCCCGGCCAGGTCTTCCTCGATCATGCGCTCGAGCGCGAACGCCGGATCGAGACCCCAGTCCTGCAGCTCGTCGACGGTGCGGTTGAGCACCTCGGCGTCGTCAGTGGAGGGATGCAGCAGGTGGCGGACGATGTCGCCGATCACCGGCACGCGGGCGCGCTCGCGGGCGCCGCGCGTCGCGGCGACCAGCGCCTGCCGCAGGGCCTTGCCTTCCCGCTCGGCGACGGGCCGGCCGAGCGCTTCGCCCAGCACCGCGCGCAGCAGCATCATCTGCCCAGTCGGGCGGGACAACGCCGACCCGGACTCGGCGTCATCGAGCTGGTCGTCGCCGAGCGCGATGACCGGATCGAGCAGGTTCAGCCGCGACCCGCGGCCGTCCACGGTGAACCTGATGGACGGCGCGCCGAGGAACCGGGCAAGCCTGGTGTACTCACCAACGCCGGATTGCAGCTTCTTGTCCACGACGACGACGCGGCGATCGTCGAGAAGCAGCTGCCGGATGCAGCCCCAGGTCTTCAACAAGCTCGACTTGCCCTTGCCGACGTCGCCGATGACCGCCGCGTTCACGCTGGAGATCCGCTTGTCCTCGTAGGCGACGAACAGATCGTGGGTGACCAGCTGTCCGGTGAGCAGGTCGGTGCCGACGATGAGCCCGCGATAGGACGTCGGCGGCGAGCTGAGCGCCAGATTGAGCGCTTCGGCCTGGCGGGTGGTCGAATGCATCGGCTCGACGCGCGGCTCGTACCAGCCCCACCGATCCAGCCATCGCCGCCGACGCGGTGGGGCCATGATCCGCGGAACGTGGGGTTCCGGTGCCGGCCGCGGCGGTTGCCATCCGACAGGTGCCGCAGTCTTTCCCTTTGCGGCAGCTTGAGCGTGGGGCGCCGTCACGCCGCATCCTGTTCCAGCTGCTCACGCCGCAGCCGCCGGATGATCTGATAGTCCGGCTGAGCGATCCCGCCCCAGGAGCCGTACACCTCGTCGCGCACCAGTGCGGCGGCCAGGCACTCTTGGCGCACGGGGCAGCCGCGGCAGAGCCCATCGACGCGGGCACGTTCGGCGTCCAGCTCTTCGCGCCGCAGGAATCGGGTGCCGTCGGGCAGGAAAAACTGCTCGGGGTCACCGCTGCGGCATCGTCGGCCGTCTGCCTTCTCCACACCGAGCTGCAGCTCATGAGCATCGGCGGCGAGGAGATCTTCCACTGAGGCCAGGCGCTGGTGGTGAAACGCTGTGGGGCCGCGCATCACGCCACCGCCATTCCCCGCGCGAGCGGATAGGTGGCCAGGACTGCGAGGTCGTGCGCCTCGTCTTGCCACACCAGGTCGGTGATCGCCGAGCCGGCGGCCTCGTTGGCGACGCGCATGCACGCGCGGCGCAGCTCGGCCGGGTCGGCCGCGGTCACGGAGATCGCCATCGACCAGTCGACCCCCTGGTGCCCGGAACCTGGTGCCAGATCGCGCAGGCGTCGTTGCGACGCGGAGAGCAGGACCGAGTCGGTACCGTCGTCGATGCTGCCGGACTTCGCGTCGCCCAACATCGACGCCGAGTCCTGCGTGACGTCCTTGACGGCGCGAGCCCGCGCGGTCTTGTCGGGCACGAACTCCATCCGCACCGACAAGGTGCGGATCACCGACGGGCTGACGCTGGTCAGCAGCGGTGCGAGCCATCGCGGTCCCAGCGGGGCCGGCGCGATGCCGTCGCGTGGCAACACCGCGGTGCGGGTGTACCAGCGGTCGTTGACTACCAGCTGCTCGGCCTCGGTGACGTAGGACTGCCAGCAGTTGTCCCACCGGGCGCCTTCATGCCGGTCGATGGGCCAGGACGGGTCCTGCAGGGACCGCAGCACCGCGCAGGTGCGCTGCTCGCCGAGCACCAGCGGCCGGCTCAGCTCCCCGCGGGACGCCAGGTCCGCCAGCCGGGCGAGCTCTTCGCGCACCAACCCGGCCCAGCCGACGACGCCAGCTCCGAACGGCCGCGCTTCCTCGAAGAACTCGAGCGTGAGCGGGAACCGGGCGACCAGGTAGTTGCGGTGCTGCTCGGCGACCAGCGCGGTGCCTTCGACAAGGTCCTCATAGGATTCGACCAGCGCAGACAGCCCCGGCCGGGTCGAGACCCGGCTCGCGACGAAGGCACGGTGCAGGGCGGGGTCATGCGGCAAGATCCGGTTGATCTGCTGCAGCCCGCGGATGAACGACCCATGTTTCCCCAGCTGCGCCAGCAACACGCCGTAGCGGATGCTCGTCGTGTCGTAGGAGTGCTCTGATCGCAGACCGGCGGCTTGTCCCTGCACCTCAAGCACGACCGACAGGTACGGGCGTTCACCGGGGTTGTGGTGGTGCAGCACGAACATGTCGTCGTATCCGGTGTCCTTCAGCGGTAGTGGTTCCACCCGTCCGAGCGGGACCGGTAGTTCCCACAGCGGTCCCGTCGCGTCTTCGTCGGGCATCGCGCGGGCGCCGGTGGCGATGTACGTTGTGTGCCCCGCTCGGAGGCGAAGCGTCCACCGAAGCGTCCACAGCCAGTTCTCGACGAGGGATCGACGGCCTGACCACGGATGCACAAGAGCCCAGGTGCCGCCGAACAACAGGACCCCGGCGACTCCGCCGCCGACGCCGCGTACGCCGATCCAGAACACGAACGCGCCCGCAGCAGCGACACCGAGTGCGACGTAGGCCGGTTTGCTCAATGAACCGAGGAAGCTACGGCGGCGAACCTCACCGCCCAGTACCGCGATACGCATCATTCATCAACTCCTCTGTGCGGGATCGACGTCGAGGTCGGCGCCGTGCCGGCTATGCGCCGCGGTCCGCAGACGGTTGAACGCCGCGACGCCCGCGTTCGCGGCGACCCCCCACGGGCCGCTGGCCATCCCTGTGAGCGCGCCGAGCGCGCCCGCGTTCGCGGGCGTGCGGGCGAGGCCGGACGCGGACCGCGCGGCGGCGGCGAGAAAGCCGCTGGGCTGCTCGCCGCCAGTGCTCTGGCTGAACGGGCCGTCGCCGGTCGACGTCGCTGCCGACGTGGCAGCTGCGGCGGTGCGGTTCCACAGTGCCTGAACGGCCGCGGGACCGCCGCGCATGACCTGCGCGCCGGCAGCGCGCGATGTCGGTCCCGCGCCGTGTAGCCGTGCAGCTGCCGATCCCGCGGGTGCGCCCGGCGCAGCGGACACCCGCGCGGCTTCGGCCCCGCCGCGAGCCAGTCCGGCGGTCTTGCCAGCCTCGCGGCCGAAGCCCAGCAGCCGGCTGGCTGCGTTGCCCACTGTCGCGGTCGAGGCGGCTTGCGCTGCGCCGCGTGAGGTCGGAGAGGACGTTGGGGCCTTGGGACGCGGTGCGTTCAGCCGCGCTCCGGCAGTTCCGGACGGCGGTTGAGGAGCGGACGGCTTCGATGGGGTCTTCGACCCCGACTCGTAGGTCTGGGCGATGGATCGGGGGCCACTGTCCGGTGACGAGGCGTTGTTGGTGCGATGCCGGTCTGCGAGCGCGCCGACTGTGGCACCCACCGTCGAGGCCGTTCCGAAGCCGGAAGACGGCTGCGAATCCATGCTGTCGGCGGCTGTTGGCAGCAGCGGGAAGTACTTCAGCAACGAGAACGGCGCAAGTCCCATGATCAGCAAGATCACGATGATGAAGACCAGCTGCGTCAGCAGCGGGATGCCGCCGGATTTCAACGCCGGGATGGAGGCGTTCCCGTCGATCGCTTTGAAGCCGAACCCGATCAGCAGGAACGTTGCGGGCTTCGCCAGCAACACCCCGCAGTAGGTCATGGGGACCCGCAGCGCCTTCTTGCGCTGTTTCGGGTGCACCCACATGCCCCAAGCGATGCCAGCGACGAAACCGGAGAACGGGAGCGCCACCGACTGCATGGCCAGGCCGACGAACATGCTGAACGATCCGATGACCATCAGCAGGAAGATGACGATTCCGATGATGACGCCGCCGGGGACAGCGGCGGCCGTGACCGTGCCGATCGACGCGAGCTTGGCGACTGCGGAGTTGAGTGACCCGGCCTGCCAGGTGGCGATGCCGTCGGTCAACGCGTCGGTGAACTGCCCGAGCAAGGTCGCGATGCCCGGCGCGAACACCGCGAGGAACAGGCCCAGCGGCAAGTTTTTGAACAGCGATTCCTGCAGTTCCTCGCGGCCGCCGCTGCCGCGGGCGGCGCGGATGATCATCAGAACTGCGCACAACGCCATCACGACGATGCCGATCCCGGCGGACGCTGCGTATGCTTGGAGGAACCATGCGGCCGAGGGGTCGAACTTACTTGAGGCGGCCAGTCCCTGCAGCACCTTCGCTGTCAGGTCGGTCGCCGAGTTGTGCAGCGCGTTGGCGAGGTCGTCGACCGCGCCGGCGGGGTTGACCACGAATTTCGCGATCTCCACAGCGATGCTGAGGATGCCTATGAAGGCGTCTACGAGGACCTTGCCGCCGGTGATCTCTGCGGTGCCCACCGCTCCGAAGAATTGGCCGATCTTGTCGAGCCAGCTGGTGTGTTGGTCGATGTAGTGGGCGATGCCGGCGAAGAGGTTCGCCACGTCGGTGTTCCAGGCGACGCAGCGTTTCAGGATGTCCTGATTGGACAACGTCTTGCCGCAGTCAACGAAGAACGCTTTCTGGCAGAACGGTGATCCGGCGCTCTCGCACGGTTTCGCCATCCGACGGATCAGGGCGTCTGGGTCGTCGGCGTTGGCGGCGTAGGGCTTCATCGCCTCGAGCGAGTCTGGGTCCGGGCCGGGCGCCCAGATGAATCCCCATGCGTTGTCAGCTGGGGTAGACCAGCTGCGCAGGTCGTCGGCGCAGTAGTTCTCGCTGAGGTGGTAGGCGTCGCGATCCGCGGAGCTGGCGGGGAATGTCCGGGGCAGGTCGGCTGGTTCCTTGTTCGGATCACCGGCCGCCATCAGCAGGCGGGCCTCAGGTGGCGCGGACCAGTACAGCAGACGCGGCTCGTCCTTCATCACCGCGTTGATGTACATGCCGACGTTGCCGCCCTTGTTCACACAGTCCGGATCGTGAAACCACGGTCCGTCCTTGAACTCCGGTGTTCCGCCGACGAACTTCTTCAGGTCGGCGGGGAAGCCCTGAGGGACTTCACCCGCCGGACTTGGCTGTGCTCGCTGCGCGAGGGCGCTGGGCGCGCTGAACGTCAGTAGCGCGGCCACGGCGATCAGCAACGCGGTCAGGCGCTGGATCATGCTCCCCCCAAACGTTCATGTCAGTTGATGAAGACGGTGTAGAGGCCGTTGGTCAGCGGCGGGACCGACGCGCCGGTGCTGGACTGCCCGTCGCCCGGCTGCGGGCCGTTCTTCGTGCGGAAGGAGACGACCTTCCAGTCGCCTTTCTCCCAAGTCAGCGCGTAGGTCTGGGTCGACCAGTTTTGCGACGTCGTGACGCCGCCGCCGATGCCTGCCGACGAGCCGACCGCGACGATCCACACCTCGACCGTGGCGGCCGAGCCGGTGAAGCTTGTGACCCGGGTCGACACGGGCGTCTTGGAGGTCTGGTCGTCACCCGGTGCGCCGGTGGCGGCCGACAACGCGGCGCGGGCGTGCGCGTCGGCGGCCGCGGCGATCCAGGTGGATGCGGTCTCGGCACCGTCGGCGTTGCCGTGGGCGACAGCCGTCTGCACCTGCACGGCGTTCACCGCCGCGTTCGCCGCGCCGGCCTGGTCCTGGGTGTAGCCCGACGGCACCCCGTTGCGGATCACCTTCGGACCGTGCGGCGCGCCGAGGCCACCGGCCGACGACGTCGGCGCGTCCCCGCCAGGCCCGCTGTCCGAGTTGCTCCCCGCTGGGCTGATCAGCCAGCCCGCGACGCCGCCGATCAACAGGGCAACGACGATGGCGGCGATGACCGGCCAGAGCCGGCGGGGTCGGGCACCCGTGGGACGGGCGGGCTGAGGTGCGTAGGTCGTCATTTGCGTGCTCCAAGGTCAGAAGAGGGCGATCACTGCACCGAAGATGATGCCGATTCCGGCCAGGGCAGCGAGCGCAATTCCGGAGCGTTTCGCGGATTCGCTGTGTTCCAGCACTGATCCGGGATGCCCACCGCGGCGGGCGGACTGCAGTTCGACGACGGCACGGATCGCGCCGAAGGCGATGATCACGAACCCGATGCCCCAGGCCCCGGCCAGCAGTTTCTTCCAGGCAGAGTTGAACTTCATCCCGAAGAACGAGAAGTCCGGGGTGACACCGTTGAACGGATTTGGCGGCCCGCCGCCGGTCGGATCCGCGGGTACGGACGGTGCCTGGGTGAGGAACTGCACACCCAGGTCCAGGTAGTGGTGGATCATGCTTGAGCCCTTCTGAACGGCAGCGCCGTGACCGACGCGCCGAGTCCGTGTGAGTCCTGAGACGCCGGCGGGGGTGTGCCCCGCGCCGGCGGGTGCGCGCGGGTCACGTCGCCGCGCTGGTCGGGACGCTCGCGCCGGACGGCGGCGAGCTGATCGGCGACTGCGGCGGCGACCATCACCCAGGCGTGGCGCGTCGCAGGCCCGAGCCAGGTGAACACCAATGGCACGCCAGCTGCCAACTGCGGATCGTGCGGAACCTCGAGGACCACCCCGCAGCGCGCGTGGAAGTGCTCGAGGATCCGCAGGCGGGTGGCGTCCGGGGGAGTCGTCATGCCCGGGCGCACCAGCACGACCGCACCCGCGACCAGGCTTGATCGTCCGACGGCGAGCAGCGTGTCGAGCATCCAGGAGGCTGCCTGCGCGACGTCGATGTCGAGCGTGATGGGAACGACCAGGCAGTCTGCCGCGGCCGCCGCCCACCTCCACCTGGCGGTGTGGACGTCGTTGCCACTGTCGATCACGGTTAGCCGGACGTGTCGTTCCAGCAGTGCGGCGATCCGTCCGCACTCGGCGGGCCCAACGGGATGCGGAGACGTCGGGTCGGTGTCGGCGGCCAGAATCTCGGCACCGGTCGGCTGGCTGCGCAGGTAGTAGGTCATGTCCCCGGCGGTGGTTGCGGAGGTCACGAGATGTTCGGTGGCGGCGAGCAGATGTGACACCGACGTGGCCGGGGTTCGCACCTCGGCGCGGTCGCCGAGGTTGCCGCGGGCGTCGGTGTTGTCCCACGCGACGACGCTGCCCCTGCGGACGACGGCCAGTGTGTGGGCGAGCAGCAGCGTCGCGGTCGTGGTGCCTGCGCCGCCCTTCGGGCTGGCGACCATCAGCACCCGCGACCCGCCGAGGTGCTGGCGAGCAGCGGCTTCGGCGAGCCGGTACCGCTCTTCGGCCTTGCCGGGCTTCGGCGTGATCAGCCCTCCGCTGAATCGGCGGAGACGACCGCGCCATCCCCACTGGGGCGGTGCGCTGGTCGCCGACGGCGAGGGCGCTTCCAGGGGCTGCTCTGCGGCGCCCGGCGGTTTCAACTCCTGACTGTCGTTCGCACGCTCTGCGGCCGGGCCAGCCGACCGGCTGAGGTCCACCGGCGGTTCGGCGCCGTATCCTCGAGTGTCTTCGCTGCGCATTTTCTATTCACCTCCTGGAATGGGGCGGGTGGCGACGTTGCGGAAATCTCCGCCGAGTCGCACGTTCGAGACCTTGAGCACGTCGCCACTTTGCGGGGCCTCCAACATCACCTGCCTGCCCGCGGCGACGCCGAGGTACATCGCGACGTGGTGCTGCCCCCAGAACAGCAAGTCGCCCGGCTGCGCTTGGGAAAACGGGACGACAACCTTCGCGTTGGTGAGCTGGGTCCGGGACGGTTTTGTCAACGTCACGCCTGCTTGCGCATACGCGTAGAACGTCAACCCGGCGCAGTCGAAACCGACCTTGTTGTAGTCCCCGTGCTCGTCGGCGACCCCGCCGTCGTGGATACCGCGGGTCGGCCCGTTCGCGTCGCCGCCGCCCCAGGCGTACGGGGTTCCGAGCCACGACAGCCCGGCCGCGATCGCCTTCGCGATCTGCGGAGACGCCGCGGTGACATCGCCTTCGACCCCGGCCTCCGGTGGCAGCGTCACGACGTTCCCGCCTCGGATGTGGACCTGAATCTTTCCCTTCAGCGACTGGTCTTCGCACTTGAGCGGGCCGCCGGCGGCGCCGTCGAACAGCGCGGAGACCAGCGCCTTGGCCAGCGGTTCCCACTTGGCGTACCGCTCACCGTGCCCGCTGGCCTCGACCAGCTCGGCGAGTTCGGCGTTCGTGCGGGGGTCGGTGTCGTAGCCGGGTGCTCGTTTCGTGAGCACCGTGAAGAACCCGCGAGTCGCCGGACCGGGGGAGCCTTTCGGGTTGTAGCCGACGTAAGCGTTGTACGGTCCCGGCTGGATTTGCTGGAACAGCCCAAGGGCGTTGCCGTTCTGGGCGTCGGGGTTCAGCGTCGATTCCTGCATCGCCGCCTGGAGCGCGATCGTGGTGCCCCGTGCGGTGATGTTCAAGCCCTTGGCCGTGCTGACGATCGTCTGCGCTGCGGAGATCTGCGGTGGGGACAGCGTGATCCCGCCGAAGATGCTTCCGCCGGTCGGCGGCTGCGGCGGGTCTCCCGGTGCCGCGATCGGTGCGGGCGCGCTGCAGGTCGGGGGTGGCCCGACGGCTTCGGCGCGGTCGTCGTTGCCGAGGACGAGCACCGTCGCCAAGGCGGCGACCACCGCGAGCGCTGGGATGGCGAGCAGAGCCTTCATCAGCCGGCGTCCACAGCGACGTCGACCAGCCAGCGCCCGTTGCTCTGCCGGACGACGGCCCGGGTGCTGGATTCGGGAGCGGTCTGGAACGGGCGCCCGTCGGCCATCCGGGTGCGGTTCGCCGTGACGATCACGAAGACGCGGTTCTGCCCCGCTGGCGCCTCCGGGTCCACCTCGGCGGCGACGTGGTCGCAGGCGCTGCTGACCTTCATGTCCTGCATCTGCCGGTAGGCCGCCTCGGAATCACCAGCTGCGAGGTCGGCGGCTGCAGCGAACGAGGTTTGCAGCGCGGCGGCCCGCTGAACGTTCGCGATGCGCGGCTGCTGCCAGTCAGTGCTGCACCACTGGGTCATCCAGGCCGTGGCCACCGAGACCGGGGAGGCGTAGACGTCGGCGGTGAACGGCGGTGAAGGCGCCGGGGCCGGCACGCCAGTCGGCGGGTTTGCCGTGGTCGTCGCAGGGACGCTTGCGGTGACGGGCGGCAACGCGACCGACGGGCCGGTCGCCGGTGCCGGTGCGCTGGCTGTGGCATCCGCTGCCGGAGCAGGTGAGCTGGTCGAGCATCCCGCGGCGAGAGCGGCGGCTGCGGCCAGGAATGCTGCGGCGGCGGTCCGCGTGGGGGTGCTCACGAGGCACCGCGTGTGTCGCCGGCTCGCAGCACGGTGGTGAGCCACTGGCTGGCGAAGTCGGTGAACTCTCCGCCGTCGGCGGCCAGGGCGAGGTAGTGTCCCGATCGGGGCTGCACGTAGGTCGTCAGCGGCGTCGAGAAGTACGGCTGCTCGGCCGCGTACAGCGCGTCGGGGCTGCTGCAGTCGACCGCGGTGCACGCCCAGGAGTCCTTCCCGCCGTTGGCCTCCAGTACCGGGACCGTGATCGAGCGGGACGTGGTTTGGGCCATGCCGACGAGGACCGCGTCGGGCAGTTCCGTCGCGCTGGAGGCGTCTTTGGTGGCCTCGTCGGCGGCGACCACGGCGGGGTCGACGTCGTCGGAGGTGTGGAAGAGTCCGGCCCGGACGCCGGGACGCGTGGTGAGGTAGCCCGGATCCAGCGGCTGGCCTTCCAGGGCCGCCGGATACATCGACGTCAGCGACGTGAGCAGCTGGTCGCCGGAGATCAGGTGGCTGTAGCCGGTGAGGATCAGGGCGCCGAGGTCGCCGGGATAGCGCGCGGCAGCGATGACGGCGGCCATGCTGCCCAGCGAGTGGCCGACCAGAGCCACAAGGCTGTGGCGGTGCCCGTCCAGGGTGCCGTTTCGGGCGCGCGTGATCAGCTGGTGCACGGCGTCGGCCTGAACTCCGGCGGTGACCAGCGCGCTCAGCGGATGACTGCTGTCACCGGTGCCGATCCGGTCCACCGCGAGCGTGTCGAATCCGGCGGCATTCGCCCGGCGGGTGTAGGAGTAGGCGTCGAGACCCAGCCCGGCCCAGTACGTCCGGTTGTAGGTGCCGCCAGAGACGAGGACCTGCAGAGGAGCGTCGCCTAGCCGCGCGGAGGCCGAGCAGAGCCTCGCGTGCATGGTGGCGGTGACCAGTCCGGAGTGGACCGGTTCATCCAGCTCTCCACACGTCGTTCGGCTCGCGGCCGACGCCGGCAGTGCCATCCCGGCGAGGATCGTTGCGACGAGCAGAACCAACGTCGGCAACACCTTCCCCCACGCGCCACCACGAACCCGGTGCCGACCTCGGTAGGCGCGGCTACGGCGCAGCGGCAGATCCGACGGACCAGTCCGGCGAGTGTGTCGTCCTTTCATTTCTTCCCCCTGATCAGGCGTTGAGGTCGCGGTCGGCGACCATGCGGGATGAGCGGTCTTCGCTCGTGCTCGGCGGACCTATCGGCTCGCCGAGGCGGTCCAGGCGTGGGCGAGGTTCGCCGCGAGCGCGGCGTTCGCCGCGGCGGCGGCGTTCGTGCGGCGCCCGTGTCCGCAGCCGGCGCCGACCCCGTCGACGGGGCCTGCGAGTGCGTCGACGACCAGGCCGAGCGCCGTGCGGGTTTGGTCCGGATACGACTCGGCCACCACTCCCGCGATCACGGCGATGCCCCGCCGCAAGTCCCGCAGCGCCGCGTAGAACGCCGGGTCCGTAGAGGGCGCGGCATCGCCGTGCGCAACGGGAAGGTGCACCGTCGGCATCGCGATGCCGAGTTCGGCCAGCAGCTCGGCCAGTGCGTTGAGGAACTGCACGGCCGCGGAGAGGTCGGTCGGCACGATCAGGGGCTGGTGCTGTACGTCGCCGCAGCACAAGTGCAGCACCCACTCGGCCTCCGGCGCAGCGGCCAGGATTCCAGCGACTTGCGTCGCCAGCTCCCGGGTCAGCAGCGACCAGTCCTCCCGCGGTGTCCTGGCGTAGGCCAGCAGGACCGTCGGAGACTCGAGCTGGAACACGACGCGATCGCCCCAGCGGTCGGCGATTTCGCTGACTTCGCCGGCGACCATCGCCTGCATCTCCGGCATCCACTCCACCGACGCCTCCGCCGACCCGGAGACGAAGTACGCGAGATCAAGGGCGTTCGGGATGCTCACCTGAAGCCGCGATGGGATGTCATCGCCGACGAGGCGCTCCTTCTCGTGAAACGCCTCCTCCGCCAGCTGTGGGCGTCCCAGCGCCAGCTCGGCCGCGGTCAGCCGATGCCCCTCGGCCACGCTGTAGTACGGCATGTCGTCGTAGCCGCGGCTGGCCCCATCGCGCACCTGCACGAGGCCGGGCACCTCCACTCGCGCGTTGAGCCAGCCGATGATCCAGTGGGGATCGGTGTCGAAGGGCAGGGCCGTCATCCGCGCTCCGTGGCGATGGTCGAGGTGCCATTGCATGGTCGAGAGCGGGTCGCCGCCGGTGCCGGCCGGGACAGTGCCGGCTGCGTGAACGCGAAGCGGTTTCGGCGCCCAGTGCGTCGTGACAGGCGGAGTGGTGGTCAAAACGGACATCGAGATCTCCGAAGTCGGATGTTGGCTGGGAGAGAGTCCGCAGGGAGCGGGCTGGGTTGTGCGTCGGTTGCGCGGTCGGCGTCGAGTTGTTGACGGGCGGATCGTGTGCCCGTCAACCACTCGGCGGCGATGGTGTGCGGTGAGGCGGGAAGCTGTCGTCCTAACAGGACGGCAGGGTGTTGGGACGGACCATGCGGACGAGGTCACCGCGGGTCCAGCCGGCCACCCAGTGATCGCCTCGGTCGTTGTAGGCGACCCAGGCCCACCAGTAACCGTCGGATGCCAGGCGCCTGCACGACGTCCACAGTCCGGCGCCGCGCGGCATCCCGGCGATGATGCGCCCGTTGACCGGACTGCTGCGTACACGCGCGACGTCGACGATCGAGTGGGCCTCGATCCACTGCAGCGCCTGCGCCGGTGCGGCGCCAGACCGCGACGGCACCGTGGCGGGCGGGGCTTCCGGCGGTGCGGGGCTACCGCGAGTGAGGATCGGCTGCGACGGAACGGCGACGTTCGCCGCAGCCGAGATCGCCGGCGTCGCCGGCACGGGGCCGGGAACCTCCGCGGTCGCCGCACCGGTGAAGGTCAAGACGCCGCCGGTGATTGCCGCCGCGAGAATCCCGGTCGTGCTGATGCGGGAGACCGACATGGACAACTCCTTCTGTTTGATATCCGGGGATGAACGCTGCTCGGCGGAAGCCGGCGCGGCTAGAAGTTGATGCGGACGCCAGCCGGGCTGACCCCGTGCGAGTAGCTGCCCGGCGCCTCGGTCGAGCCGTAGATGCGCGTGCCGTTCGGTGACACGACGCCTTCCCGGGTGTCCGGCGAGACGGTGTTGATCCGGGTGCCGTCCGGGCCGACGCTGCCCTCGCGGGTGCTCGGCGTGGTGAAGGTGATGCGGACGCCGTTCACGGAGACCCCGAGCTCGCGGTTGTCCGGCGCGCCGAAGTTGATCCGAGTGCCGGTGGGGGACACCGTGAGTTCGCGGTTGTCCGGACGCTCCGCGGCGGCCGCCGTGGCCGTGGTCAGCAGCGCCGAGCCGCCGGCGATCGCGGCG
Source organism: Amycolatopsis sp. cmx-4-37 (assembly GCA_049998055.1). Classification (GTDB taxonomy): domain Bacteria; phylum Actinomycetota; class Actinomycetes; order Mycobacteriales; family Pseudonocardiaceae; genus Amycolatopsis. The sequence goes on from JAEBEK010000044.1 coordinate 18,843, forward strand.
GTCAGCAGCAACGTTCCGGCGGCGACCTTCGTAGTGTTCAACATGATGGCTTCCTTTCGGTGTTTGTGTTGCCTTTCAGGGAAAATTGGTGGTCGCGCATGGCGTGGCGGCGGGGCGCGAGAACCCGCACGAGGCTGATCAACGAAGCGGCGGACCAGATGACCTCGAGAACGAATCCGATTTGCGTGGCAAGGGCGAGCCCGCCCGCAAGGAGCCCAGACCTGAGCCAGTTCAAGATCAGGTAGCTGAGCGACGTGGTCGCGATCGAGGAGCTCTGGGCGAGCAGGAACGCGACCAGTAAGAGGATCGAGCCGGCCAGCTGCAGAATCTGCGCGCCGGTCATCGCTGTTCACCGCTCAACGTGGTGGCGGGGAACTCGGTGAGGGGAACGTGCAATCGGACAGCCTGGACAGCGGGGTGGTTGCGGTTATAGGCCGCGATCAGCTCGGCGTAGCGGGCCGCGACGGGATCGGTTCCCGGCTGGGCTGCGCTCAGGGAGTCGAGGCGGTGGCAGACGCGGTGATAGATCTGGTCGGTCACGCGCACGCGGCCTTGACGGTGGCGCAGCAGTGCGGTGTGGCAGTGAGTGAGAAGACGGCTTTCGTGGACATCGCCACCGTCTGTCCGGGGGCGCTGCGGCCAGCGATCGCTTGCTCCCTGGAAGGCAAGCTCGACCTCGATGAGGACCGGTACCAGGTGCAGGTCGATGACCTGGGCGGCGCTCAGCTGCGATCCCGGCGTGCTCCGGTAGGTCGCGAAGGCCTCGGCCAATGCCGTCATTTCGCCATCGGAGAAGCTGGTCATGTCCGCGTTCCCGCCGACGTTGGCCGCGCGCTCGTCGAGGGTCACGCGGTCGGGCAGCAGGCTCGGGCTGTCGTGGTAGACAGCGGCCGCGATGTCCCAGGTGTTGTGGGCCCAGAACATGAACTGTGCCCGGACCAGTTGGTCATCCCCGACGTCGAGGTGGCCTGGTGGCGGCCGCAGGCGCGCGGCACGGGCCGCGAGTTCTTCCCGTGTCTGCGGCACTTGCGGGACGTTGTTCTCGGCGAGGATGCGGATGTAGGCCTGGACGAAATGAACCTGCAGAGCCTGCGATCCCTGCGCGTGCTGGAACCCGATGTAGGCCAGCCGCTGCACGTGGCGAGCGAGCGTCATCGGCGGCCGGTGCCGCCGCGGCGAGCTGGGGCGGCCAACTCCCCGAATCCGGGTGATGTAGCGCAACGATAGGGCGATCAGCGGGCCGCTGGCCAGGGCCAGTACCGCCGTGCCGGCGGCGGCGACGCCGGTTCGGGTGGCGTCGGCCGTTCCGAGGATGAGGGTGGCGGTGCCGACGAAAACGACGTCGATGCCGATGCGGGCCAACGCGAGCCGGCGGCCGTTGCGGCCGGTCGCGGACCGGTCGCCAGCCAGCGCCAGCATGAGCCCGTCGCGTGGCAGCGGGCCGAGGTCCGCGGTCAGGTACGTCGCCACACCGGCGCAGAACACGCAGCCGCCGATGACGAAGACGATGAGGCGAACGCCGATGTTGGTCAGGGGCGGCAGCACGGCCAAGACGGCATCGGCGGTGACCGCAGGCACCACGAGGCCGAAGACGGTGCCCAGGCCCGGCCGCATCCGCAGCGGGATGAGCGTTGCCAGCAGCACCGCCTGGCAGAGCACGATGCCGCTGCCGAGCGTCCAGCCGAGCTTGTGGGCGACGGCCAGGTGGACGGTGTCCATCGGCACCATGCCCAGCCGACTGGCGACCAGCGATGCGATGCCCACGCCCATCGAGAAGGTGCCGGCGCCCAGCAGCGCGATCCGCGTCCAGGGCAGTCGCCGTACGGACCGGGTGTCGCCGTGATCGGCATGGCCGACACTCGGCCGGCGTCGAGCGCGATGGCGTCCGGATCGGTACGGACCTCGCACGGCAGACCTGCGCCGGGAGTGACCCGTCGTGAGGTGGGATGGCGGTGTGCTTCCCCTGAGGCCCTGCTCGGCATCGTCCGAGCTGCCTTGTTGACGCGCCTCAGTCGCGACGACTGGCTCGTCTGGGATGACGTCCATCGCTCTTACCGATCCACGATGTGCACGCTGGGAGCTGCCAGCTGGTGGTCGAGGTCGCCGCGGGCATAGCGGCGTTGCAGATCGGCGGCGCGTTCGGCGACGAGCTCATCGAGATCCGGCCGTCTTACGACGTCGTCGTTGAAGGCCGGGTCGGTGCGAGCTTCGAGGAGCGATGCGGTGGCGTCGGGATCGAGGTTGATGCCGAGATGCGCGATCCCCGGCCCGATCCAGAGCACCGAGCCGGGTGCGTGCAGTAGAGGCTGCAGCTGCTCGCCGACCAACGAGGCGATCACTCCCGTGTGGACGAAGACCAGGATCGGTGAGTGCTCGTGGACGTGAGCGACCGCGCGGTGTCCGCCATTCATCTTCACCATGCCGCATGTGAGGCCGCGGGGATTCACGACGCCGGAGTGCACTACCGGTGCCAGTTGCTGGTTTTGCGCGCCGACGGCGTACGGGGGGAAGCCAGGAGTCTGGATGCGGAGGTCGAAGTCGGTCGACATGGTTTTCCTTCCGAGGGTCTGGAGGTGCGTCTGGGGGAGGCCGCGGTCGTGATCCGGGCAGGAGGCTCCGGTCAGTACCGCAGTGCGTACGCGATGCGGCGGGCCAGCGGCTTGTGTCGCCGGGCGTGGTGCAGCCGGGCGTCGGCCTCGAGGACGTCAGTGGCGGCGCGGACCCGTTCCTGCGCCTGGTCGATCGCGTCGGGGATCGGGACGACCAGGGGGAGGTCGAAGAGGTCCACGATCCGCGCGACCCGCTCGGCGACACTTCCGCGGACGACGTAGTACGGCAGGCCGAGCTCGTCGAGCGTGCGTAGCAGCAGTTCGTCGGACAGCAGGCGGAACTTCTCCGAGACGGGGCGGTGGCCGTCGACGTGCATCGGGAACTCGACCGGCAGATGGACGTATGCGTCGTAGATGCGCCGGGCGCGTGCTTTCGTCAGGTCACCGTAGATGTCCATGTACTGCTGGTAGAAATGGCGGACGCGGAATCCGGACGCCTTCTTCAGTGTCCGCAGTCCCCAGCTGGCGCCGGGGTTGATCCCGACGCGCATCCGCGCCTCGCCGTACACCCACTCGTGCACCACCGAGCCGTCGCTGATGTACGACCCTGACGTCGACTCGTTGGCGACGCGTTCCTCGAACCGGCGGAGCCCCAGCTTGATCAGCTCCATCGCCGAGAGCTCCTGGACCTGCTTGCCGGGTACGACATCCATGAGGATTTCGCGGGAGGTCTTGGCGTGCGTCCGGGGGATTCCGGTGGCGATCGACAGCGCTTCGGTCGTGGTGCTCTTGCCGGTGGAATAGGTGCCCGAGATCGCCAGGCGCACGACAGTGCGGCCGGGATCAGTGGTGGTCATGAAGGTCCTCCGAAGAAGATGTGGTCGGCCGCGGGGATGAGGTCGTCGACTGGCGGGTGGCCTGAGCGCAGCCAGCGCGCGAACCGGACGTGGGCGAGCTCGCCGGCCGGCGGCGTCTCCAGCAGAAGCGGCGAACGCACCTCGCGGGGAGTGACCGTCAACGTGGATTTGCTGTCTTCGAAGAAGCGCTGGCCGCGGGCGCGCAACTCTGGGGGCAGCCAGCCGAGGAACGGGATCGTCAGCTCGCCGAGGTAGCCGGTGAACTCGGCCAGCTTGATCAGGTCCTGCGGTGCATCGATCAGCTCTTCGGGCAGGACCGGCACGATCGTCGGCATCTCCGCGAGCACGACCAGCAGTGGCTCGCCAGCGTCGACATGAGCAGCTATAGCGGCTTGCTCGTCGTCGCTGGGCCACAGGCCGATCGGGCGCCAGGTCGCGGCGCTGGTGCGGGTCCAGCTCAGCCGAGCCGCGCCTTCGGCGACGATGAGGATGTCGCCATGCCGTACTGCCGGTTGCGTGGTCATCGTGCCTCCCGCGATGCGGGAAGCTCGTGAGCTAGCCGATAGCTGAACCGCAGGCCGCTGAACTGGGCCCGCCACTCCGAGGTCCGCCAGCGGCCGCCGGCGAAGTCGACGATGGTGGTGCGGACGATGGACGTGGATGAGCGGAATGGCGCGCCGAGACGCTGGTGCGGCGGTGGTCCGGTGACGTCGACGCGGCGCATCCACAGGGTGTTGCTGGCCGTGCGGTCGATGCCGTCGAGTGCGTACAGCAGGCTCTGCGCGAGCTGTGCCAGCACGATCATGCCGTCGATCAACGTGATGGCGGGCTGGTACTTGCCGGCGATGCCGTCCGGATGGATGGCGTCGCCGGAAACCCGGGTCGTGGCGGAGACGACCGAGAAGTCGTCGGCGACGACGACGTCGCGGAGGTCGTAGTCGCGCTGCTGGTATCCGCTCCCGAAGTAGCGTCGGGTTGGTTCACCGAGCGTGCCGCCGACGTCGATCATTTCAGGAGCGCCGGTTCGACGTCGGTGGTCGTCGTGGACGACTTCGCACGTGGTGGCCAGCGCGCCGACCTGGCCGTCCAGACGCGACGTCGCCGTGCCCGCGCGCCGCTCGGTCGCGGTACGTTGAGTCGAGAGTGCAACGTCGTCAAGCTGTTCCTGCGGTGCCGCGCCGGCCTTGATGCTCAGGCGCCGGATCCACAGGGCGCGGCGTTGCTGCGCGTCGAGGCCGTGCATGGTCGTCAGGTGCAGTTCTGCCAGCTGCGCGGCCAGCACTGCAGCGTCGAGGGAGCTCAGGTGCGGTGTCAGCTGTGTCGTGGCGGATTTCGCCGACCAGTCGGTGGGGTAACTCAGGTGGGCCCGGGCGGTCAGCCGGTCGGGGTTCGGTTCGACGGTGGCGTCGGTGATGTCGTGTTTGACGCGTTTGAAGCCGCTGCCGAAGAAGCGCTGGTTTCGCGGGCCGAGCTGGTCGTCGATCGAGGCGAACCGGCGCGGCGGACACGGGGCCGGGCTGGTGATGCTCGATCGTGCGGCGTGCATGGGTACTCCTTCTCGTCGAAGCTCGGCTGGCATAGGGCGGCGCGGGGATCAGCCGGTGACCGCGAGGTGTCCGGGCTTCGGCGTGACCGGAGTCGCGTCCTTGTCCGGGTGCTTCGCGGTCTTCGGCTTCGTGGTGGCGGTCGGGTGCTGGCCGGGCTTGCTGGTCGGCCTGGTCGGCCTGGTCGTTGGTGCGCCGGTGGGGCGGCTGGTGGGCGGGCCGGGGCGGCTGGTCGGCGGTTCGCTCGTCGGCGGCGTCGTGTCGGCCGTGCTGCACGAGACCCCGGCCGCGCGGACGGTCTCGGAGACCTTGCCCTTGGCGTCGGTGATCGTCACGGTGACGCCGGTGGCACTGGCGCCGCCGGACTTCCCGAAGACGACGTGGAAGTACGGCGTGTCCTGCGCACTGCCGCTGTGGGTCACGGTGGTGACGCCCTGCTTGCAGGTGGCCGACACCGACCCGATCGACACGCCGCCGACGGTGAGGCTGCCGACCGAGGCCTTGGCGTACCCGGGCGACGTCTCGGTGGTAATCCCCGTCGCCGAGACTTTCGGGTCGGACAGCGAGCCAGTGTCGGCGCTGAGGCTCGCCGTGCCGGTGGCTCGGACGCCGAACGCGGTCGACCCCGAGGCGGCCGCGGCCGGTGACACCGGCGTGCTCAAGGTGAAGCCGACGATCCCGGCGGCGAGGATGCCGCCCAGGCCGGCGGCGGTCAGCGCCCGCTGCGTGGCGCGTCGTTCGATGGTGCGGACCACGTGGTCCCCCCTAAAGGTGAGTGGGTTGAGGTGTTCACGCGATCTCGACGACACTGCCCGGCGGCACGGTCTTGGAGATCACGTCGAGTGCGTCGCGGGGAACGCGGACGCAGCCGTCTGAGGAGGCCCGCCCGAACACGTTGTCGGTGGGCCACGTGTGGACGCCGACGGTGCCAGGGCCGGCACCGAAGGTGAGGTGGGTTGCGGAGTGCGTGCCCAGCGGCATCACGATCGGGCTGAACGGCTTCGGACTGTTGTCCAAAATGGACGCGAGGATGAACGTTCGGCCCGGGGGTGTGACTGCACCCGCCTTGCCGACACCGATACGCCAGTGACCGATCGGTGCGTCGTCGCGGTAGAGGTCGAGAGTGAAGGCTTGGCGGTCGACGTCGATGCGGAAGCGGCTGTGCTCGGTGGTGACGGCGGGGTCATCGAGATAGATCCACCCGGTGGAGTTGTTGGGCCGGCTGGGAAGCAGGATCTGCGCCCAGCCGTGCTGCTCGGCGATGATCGGGACTTTCGTCTCGGTCGTCAGCTCGGCGAAGTGCTGCTGAGCTGGCAGCGCTGCGATCGGCTGTCCGCCCGGCGAGGCGTAGATCGCGACCGTTGTCGACGGGTGCGCGATCCTGCCCGCAGTGCGAGCGGTCGGTGCCGGGTCGGCGGGAGCTCCTGCGATGGTGGCGAAGGTGTCGGCGACCGGCAGTTTCGCCAGGTCTTCGGCAGTAACCAGCTGCGGCGCCACCACGAGCTCGTCTTCGTCGGCGGAGCCATCGGCGGACGGCGCCGTTGAGGTCGGGCTTTCGCTGGCATGCCCGGCAGGCGTGCCGCTGGTCAATGCGGCTGTCAGACCGCCCAGAGCGAGAACGACGGCCAGCCCGTAGGCGGCGAGGATCAGACCGCGTCGATGGTTCCCTGCACCGGAGAGCGGCACCGTCGTGCCGCCGACTCCCGGAGGGGTAATCGGGCCCGGTGAGGCCTCCGGCTCGGCCGCGTTCGGATCCGGCTGCATGGCCCGGCCGTCGTCCGCGCTGTCCATTCCTCCTCCTTCCTGGTTGTAGGGGGGTTCCGAGGTGTGGTGACGACGCCGCGCGTCCCCCTGGGCGGCGGTGCCGCCACCACACGTGCTGGTGCTACTGGCCGAGCGCGGCCACGAACCCGGCCGCAGGCGTACCGACGCCGGTCACCTCGTCCCAGCCAGGACCGCTCTGCAGCGACTGCGGCTTGGCGTCGAAGTCGATGAAGTACGAGCCCTGCGCCGGCGGAACGGTCACGCCGTCGTAACCGAAGACCACCGGCGTCCAGACACCACGCTTGTGCGGGGTGACGTCGGCGATGGCCGACGAGCCGGCCAGGTCGTAGATCGCCGGGTTCAAGAACCCGATGCGGTCGAACCCGCCGGCCTGGGCCGCGTTGGCCGCCAGGCCCGCGATCAGCGGAGCCGCGAGGCTCGTACCACCCGAGCCGTACTCGACGTACCCCTGTCCGGGAACGGTCTGTCCGATCGCGAATCCGGTGTAGGCGTCCGCCAGCGCCGACAGGTCGGGCACCATGCGCTTCGTCCCCGCGGGCACCTCGCCGGCCTGGTAGTCGGGGCGGTCGAAGATCGACGACACACCGCCGCCGGCGCCGCCGGCGAACGGGCCGTCCTTGTCCTGAGTCGGGACGAACGTGTTGCCGGACTGCACGAGCGCGGTGGAGGTCCAGCCGGTGTCGAACAGCTTGCGGCCGGAGCCGTCCACAGCGACCGACGTTCCGCCCACCGCGGTCACCCACGGGTTGGACGCGGGGAAAGCCGGGCTGGCCTTGCCCGCGACGCCGGAGTTGTCGCCCGCGTCGCCGGAGGACACGACGATGCTCTGGCCCTGAATCGCGGCCTGCACGCCGATCGCGTCGACCTGCTGGCGGGTCGCGGCGGGCACGGTGCTCTCGCCGCCGTTGTAGCCCCAGCTGTTGGAAATGACGCTGGCCTTGTTCTCGGAGACCGCGGCGTTCAGCGCGGTGTACAGGCTGAAACAGTCCTTGGCCGCGTAGTACCGGATCGACGCGGCCGGGGCGATCGTGTGCGACGCCTGCACGTCCAGGGCTTGCTCGCCGGCCCAGGAGTCCGGCTCGCACGACGGGTCGGCGTTGAACCCATCGCTGGGCAGCGCCACGGAGTACTTGTCCGCGGCCAAGCCGGGAGAGCCGAAGTGCGCCGCGGCTCGGTTCGCGTCGGCCAACGTCGTCGCGCCGTTGTAGGCGCCGACGATGCCGATGGCCGTGCCAGCGCCCGTGTTGGCGGCCGTCAGACCGTAGATTCCACGGGTCTGCTGAGTGTTGTAGCCGCAGATCAGATTGCTCTGCGCGCCGTTCCCGTAGACCTGCGGCACGGCGGTGTTGTTGGTCTGGCCCCACGAGCTCGCGCAGCCGGTGCCGGCCGCAGCTTCGGCGGAGGGAGTGGGCTGGGCGATGCGCTGCGGGCTGATGGTCTTCTCGGAGTCGTCGAGCCCGAGCACACTGGTCACCGCCGCGCGCAGCGAGCTCGGCAGGGTGATCGGCCGCTCCGGGGCGACTAGGGTCGTGGTCTTGCCGCCCTTGAGACTGTGCTTGAACGTGGCCAGGGTGGTGCCGAAGGCGCGTTCGAGGGTCGCGGTGTCGCCGGTCGCATCGATGAAATGCCGGTTGCCGGTGACGGCGGTGACGGTCAGCCCCTGCTGACGCAGCCAGGCGGTGACCCGGTCGACGGTGCTCTGGAGCGCGGCGAAACGGTCGGTGAACTCGGTGGCGGAGAGCGTCCTGTGGAACTGTGGTGATCCGGGCGTGCTGATCGCCTTGGCCAAGGCTTCGGCGCCGGCCTGATCGCGCAGCGCTAACGCCACCTGGACGTGGCGCTTGGCGCGAGCGTCGATACCGCCGATCCTGGCGCCGGGCGTGGCCCACGCCGGTGTGCTCCCGGCGACCGTCACCCGATCGCCGGGAACGACCTGGTCAGTCCCTGCGGTAGCCGGTGCGGCTGTCGCGATTCCGGCCAGCGCCGCGCATCCGGCGATCACGCTTGCAGCGCGAGATGGTCGTACTGCCATGTGTGGTACCCCTACTCGGTTTCTTCCCGAAATCACCAGGCGCTCTCCGCGTCAAGTCAGCGCCGAAGCGCGCTGCGCGGAACGTGCCGAAACCCCGCGGGTGTACTTCGAATTCACCGGGGTTTCTCTGGAGCTTCCGCTCTGGTGATCGCCAGCGTCTCCCTGCCGGCTTCTCGGGCTGCAATTTCTCAGCCCGGGTTTCACTGTGCCCAACGGTCAACGACGAAGTCAACTGTTTTTGTTGCAGGGTTTCGAGAAACAAAATGCCCGATAAATCGAGCGCGACAAAGCCCCCGGTGACTCAAGAGCGTGCCGGGTTGAGGAAGGTGTCGTGTGCTATTTGTTCTACTGCGAATGTATGGGGTCCACCTTTTCTAGCGAGAATGGAATCCCGGATCCGCAGACGGTCTCGCCGACGTTGCTGCGTTGCGGAACGAACCCCGTGATGCGTAGGTATTCGCTGCGCGGGCCTGAACCGAGCGCGGCTCGTTCGCGGTCGGTTGCCAACTGGCCGATCAGCCGCAGGTATTGCCCGCTCGCCGTGACCATCTGCGCGCACCCGATGTGGGCGGTTCGCCAGGCCACCTGGCCGTCCACCTGGACCCGAGGGCCGGGACGATCCGGTTGCGGCCGCATCAGGGTCGTGGCCGTCGGTGGTGCCGCCGTAGCCGTCGTCGGTGGCGAATTCGACGCGCTGCAGCCGGAGATCGCGCCGGCTGTGACTGCGGCGACGGCGACAGTGAGTGGAATAAGCCCGCTCGGACGCCTGGTCACGGCAGACTCCGGAGATTGGGGTCGTGGGCGTGCTGCGCGGCTGCGACCATCTCCGCCACCAGAATCACGGAGTTCGGTTCCTGCATGCGCTCCATCAGCGGCTGAAGCAGCTGATGTGCCCGGTCAGAGGTGAACGCGCGGCCCAGCAGCCACACCTCACGGCGTTGACCTTCGCTACGCCGGACTGCGTAGATCTCTTGAGTGCGCTCGATGTAGCCGACGAGCCAGCAGCCCGGCCTGTTCAGCGGCTGGTCAGCGGGGTCGTCGCCATCGCGCCGCCAGAGATCGCCGAAGGCCTCGCCTCCGATGATGTTCGGAAATCCGCCCGGGCCCGCCGTACGTCGGGTATCGGTGAGGAAGTAGTCCTCGTCGTGAAAAACCGATACTCCCGCCGGCACATCAGGGCTGCGTGACCACCCCGCTGCCGCCTCCGCCAGCAGGCCGTCAGAGGGTTCGAGCGCGATGACGAACGACCGGAGGATTTCACGGTAGGAAACGACGTCCGCTCGCATAGCCGTCATCCGGCTGTGCGCCTCCACCGCCGCCTCGACGGCCGCGCGCGCAGCACGACCACGGGTAAACCTGGCTAGACGCAGTTTTGCCACGTGTTGCCGTCGCGTCGCAACTGCCCGTGCCGCCTCGTCAACTTTCTCCGCGAGCCGATGTTCGAGACCGCGCAGTTCCGCCTCGAGCCGCAGAACGTCGGCAGCTACGTCGGCAGTGAGCCCCTGCCATCGCGGATCCATCAGCAGCTTCGCGACGTCCGCCGGGACTGCCTCGTGTCGTTCCCCGAGGTGTAGCACCAATCTTCCTTCCTTGCGGTGTTCCCACCACGTGCCAGCGCGTCGGCTGATCGGCGGCAGGTTCATGCGGCATGCGCGGCCGGCGAGCTGAGCAAACCGGCCTCACGTGGACGCGGTGGCGGCTCAGCGGGCGCGAACCAGTGTGTCGTGCTCGAGGCGTCGATCGAGAACCTGGCGAATCGCTGATATCCGACGCCGGTCATCACTGCCAGCAGCTCGTCTGCGGACGTGGTGTGCAGGAACCCCAGGAACGTTGGCTTCTTCGACGTATTGCGCGGCTGCTCGGCGGCGTGAACCCACCCGGTCTCCTCGTCACGGACGAAGACCAGGAGCGGAGCAAAGGTGTGCGTGTCGTGATCGGTCATGATCAACCTCCGTGAGCAAGGGAATGGAAAGTGGAAAACCGGTGCCGCAGCGTCCGAGCCAGCGTCGGCCGCGGCGACGCACGGGCCGGTAGGGCGCGAACTCTTTGCGCCATGGCCAACCCGGGCAGCCAGCATCAGCGAGCTCGGCTACGGCCAGACCCCGAGGGGGCGAGGTGGCCGGAACGGCGCGCCGCGTCGATCTCGGTCGGCCGCTGAAGAGAGCCCAGCGGCGGCAGGCCAGTCTGTTCCCAGCTGCCGCACGCCAGTGATCCGAATTCGTGAATCTCGCCGAAGACATTGCCGGTCCGGGAGGCCGCCGCGCCGTGCCGGCTGCCTTCGACCCGGAAGACGTCCACCTCGGCGAACATAGCGGCGCCGGGCTGGGGAGGCCGGGGAGAGCGACTCCAGCCATCAGGCGCCACGCGTGCTCCTGGTGTTCGAGCATGCGCGACCCGGCACGCCTGTCGATCTCTCGCCTGAGACTGGCAGTGGTGTGCTGACCGGGGCACCAGTGGCTCCTCCCTGCCTCGCCGTCCGGCGCGCCTTCCGTGTCGGCTCGGTCGCGGCAGCCGGGGCCCCATGCACACGACAGGTGCAATGCATGCGGTGTGGCGGTGCTGAGCGGGGCAGGTGACCGGTGCTCCACCCCGGGTCCCGGTCTCCCAGTATGCGTCCACATCGCTGCCCCTCGTGCTCGATTGCCCTGTGTTTCCCGCCTGGTCGTACTTCACCGGACCCCTGTGCTGGTGAACTACCAGTTCAAGAGGCGGGATCGGTTGGTTTCAGTGATGAACTGAACGTTCAGATCAGGCTCGGTCGATGTGGCAACAATAGGCCAGAAGGTTGAAGCGTCAAAGCGCACCGTGAGGTTTTTGTGTCCAGTTTTTGTCATTCCCACGAATAGGCTAGGTGAGATCACGTGGGTGAGCACGCAGGGTATACCTAGTCCTACACAGTGAGTAGTACTACCTGTTCATAGCGTTGCTCTTAGGTCGTCTTGACGGTGAATGGTGAGCAACCCGTGCATCTTGCAGTTTCGGAATTAATCGAGAAGGAGTCCGCGTATCTCTACCCATGTTCGTATCGTTCTGCGATTGATCGCGAAACTTTGCCGGTTGGCATTGTGGCAAATCTGCCGGTGGTTAGGTGGCGTTCCCCTGTGAAGTAGGTAGCGTGTAGGCGTTCGTTAGGTAGCCCTGTCGTTTAAATTGCGTAATTTCGCTGATGGCGAATACGTTCGCGTTCACGGACTCTGGTTCTTGACCTGCCTTGCCGCGTAAAAGAGCGCACGTCGTCGCCTGAAGGGAAGTCCGGAACCGTGGGATCACGCCTCCTCAACTCTGTGTTGAAGCACTTCCAGCCGCGTCATCTCGCTGCCCTCTCCAAGGACGAACGCGCGGTGACGAGTGACACATTCTTCAGCGAAGGCTTCTGGGACCGGTCTTTGGTCATCGGGGATGGCCTACGCGACAGGAGGCCTGTGCACCAGGCCGTCCTGGCGAACGGGCTGCAGGTCTGGGTCATCTGCCGCTACGACGAAGCCCGCGCTGCGCTGGCCGATCCGCACCTGAGCAAGGCGATCGACGGGCTCAAGGCCGTAATCCACGATCAGCTCAGCCGTGCCGGCCTCGATCCGTCGCTGTCGAACATGTTCTCGGGCCACATGCTCTTTCAGAACGATCCGGAACACGCTCGGCTGCGCCGCCTGCTGGCCGCGGGGTTCACGCGCGCGCGTGTGGAAGGGCTCCGACCACGGATCGAGCAGCTGACCACCGACATCCTGGCGGAGCTGCCCCTGGCTCATCCGGTCGACCTGATCGACCGGATAGCTTTTCAGCTCCCGCTCACCGTTATCTGCGAACTGCTCGGCGTGCCACTGTACGAGCGCGACTCGCTACGAAAATGGACCGAAGCGATGATGGAGGATCACCCCGATCAGAACATTCCCGCTTCGCAGGCGCTCGAGGCGTTCTTCGTCGATCTGATCAAGGCAAAGCGCCAAGCTCCCGAGGATGACCTGCTCTCGGCGCTCGTCCAGGTCGCCGACCGCGAGGATCGGCTTGACGAGTCCGAGCTCCTGGCTACCGTGTTTCTCATCTTCGTGGCTGGCCACGAGACGACGACCAATGCCATCGGCAACGCCGCACGGTGGCTGTTACAGGACCCGGCGCGGTGGCGGCTTCTGGGTCGGCAGCCCGAACTGGTCCCTAACGCGGTCGAGGAGTCGATGCGCTTCGATTCTGCGGTGCGCAACGCGACCTTCCGCTACACCGACGAGGCCGTGGAAATCGGTGGCGTGCGCATCCCCGCGGGGGAGGTCGTGCTCGTCTCGCTGCAGGCCGCCAACCGTGACCCCGCCCGATTCCTCGACGCCGAGCTGTTCGACCTGCGCCGAGCCGATGCTCGCGCGCACCTGAGCTTCGGCCACGGTATCCACCACTGTCTCGGTGCCTCGCTCGGCCGGATGGAGTTGGAGATCGTGCTGGGCGCCCTGACGCGCCGGTTCCCGAACGCACGCTTGGCCGTCGGCCAACGCCGGCTGCGCCGCAAGCACAGTGCGATCATGAACGGCTATGTCGACCTTCCGGTGCACCTCGAGCCTCAGCGCCGGCGGCGGCTGGCTGACGATCTCCGCGTCGTGTTCTTCAGGGTGAAGATGGCGTTGGTCCGCTGGCGTCGTTCGGCATGGTCGAGCGGCACACGGCGCCGAGGCCGCGTCTAGGGGAGGTCGGCGGAGCGCGCCTGCGCGAGGAACCACCTGGTGATCTCGACGCGAGACTTGAGGTCGAGCCTCCTGAGAATCCGCTGGACATGGTTGTCGATGGTCCTGTGGCTGATATTCAGCAGCGCGCCGATCTCCCGGTTCGTGCGGCCGGTAGCCACCAGCTGGACGACCTCGTATTCGCGTTCGGACAAGCCGCCGGGACGGTCGTCGGGTGCTGCGGCCGTCGGCGCGTCCGGGAACTGCTCGGTGACCAGCTTGTAGAGCGCTTCCCTTGCCTCGCGGCCCCGGCCCATCGGTTTGCCGATCACGAGCTGGGACTCCCACATCGCGTCGCCCAGCTCCCGGCGCGCCATCGCCGTGATGGACCTTTGCAGCTGCAGCCAGGGGAGCAAGCCGGGCAAGGACACCTCGGTGTCTTCCTGTGCGGTCATCGTGGCGCCGAGGACCTGCCCGCCGAGCTCGTGGAAGCCCAGGCGGATCGCGATCAGCGCGATCATCCACACTGTCCACACCCAGCCCCACTTGTCGCCGATGGCATGCTGGATCCGCAGTGCTTTCTGGGCCAGCCGGAGGGCCTTCCAGGGATCACCGAACCTCAGTTCCACCAGTCCGCAGGCCCACAGCGCCCACGAGATGCACCAGCTCGCCTTCGCGGCGCGGGCTTCGGCAAGCAGCGCCTCGCTCTCGCTGACGGCGATGTCGCGGTTACCCGCAAATGCGGCCGCCATCACCCGGAACAGCCAAGCCATCCACCGGGAACCTCGGTTGCCCTCGGCGCGGAACGCGTCCATCGCCTTCTGGAACAGCTCCAGCGATTCGTGAGCACGCTCGGAGTCCGGCTCCGCGAGCCACAGGTTGGTCGCCCGCGCGTAGAGGATCGCTCCGAACTGGTCAAAGCAGCCCAGCTGATGTGCCGCGGCCTCGGCCGCCGCGAGCAGCGGCGCCGCCCGCTCCTGATCGCCCTGGCACAGCGCGGTGTGCGCGGCCATCGACAGGGCCGCGACCTGCAGTAGGGAGGGCTCTGCAGGATGCGCCTTCAACCCGCGGTCGATCATCTTGCGGCCGGTGTTCAGGTTGCCGTCCAGGAAGTAGAACCGGGTTCCGACGACGCTGACCGGCAGCACGAGTCCACGCAGGGCGGTGTCCGCCGCGGACAGCAGATGTTCCTGCGCCGACCAGCAGTTGGGCTGATCCGCGCCGAGATCGTGGAGCAGCTTGTCCTCGTCCGGCCCGAACCAGGTGTCGGCGACCCGGCCGGTCCACGCCTCGTAGTAGTCGGCGTGGGCATCGCGCAGCTCGGCGGCTTCCACCTCCGTCAGCAGGTCCTGACCAAAGCTGCGAATTGTCCCCAGCATGCTGAACCGGGTTCGGTCCCGATGTCGCTCGCGCACCAGGATCGACTTGCGGACCAGCCTGCCCAGCAGCCGACGGACATGGATCTCGTCGATGCCGCGGTCACGGCAGATCGCCGCTGCAGCAGCGGCGTCGAAGCTGCCTTCGAAAACCGAGCACAACGCCCACATCCGCTGGTCAGGCTGTTCCAGAAGTTTATGCGACCAGGCGATGGTGGAGTGCAGCGTGCGGTGGTGCCGCTGCTCCGCCGACCCGTCCACCAGTATGTTCAGGAGTTCCGGCGGCGGCGAATCGACCATCTCGTGCAGCGACATCGCATCCATGGCGCCGGCTGCCAGCTCGATCGCCAACGGCAGGCCGTCGAGGACGCGGCACAGCCGTGCGGCGATCGGGTAGTCGCCCGGTTCGATCGGGTAGCCACGGTCCTCGGCCCGATCGATGAGCAGCGCGAGGGCTTCGTGCACGGTTCGATCGACAACGGCGGTATCTGCGGCCACGTCTGCGACGTGCAGCGGAGGCACGTGCACCACCTTCTCGCCCTCGACCCCGAGCAGGTCGCGGCTGGTCGCGACGACCTGGACATTCTCGGCGTTCGGCAGGAGGATACGCAGCAGGCGAGGAATTTGATCCTCCTCGAGCAGGTGTTCGCAGTTGTCGAGCAACAGCAGCAGGTGCCGGTCCCGCAGGTGTTCGAGCAGGCGCGCCAGGACGTGCTTCTTGGTGGAGTTGTCCAGAATGTCGAGTGCGGTCGCCAACGACGACTCCAAGCGGTCGTCAGCCGCCTTGACCTTCTCGAGCCGAACCACGACGACGCCGTCCCGATATGTGCCGGCGGCGGCCAGTTCTTTCTCCAGGCGCAGCAGAAGCCTCGTCTTACCGACCCCGCCGGCGCCGGTCAACGTCAGCAGTTGGAGATCGGGCGAGGACAACCGCTGTTTGATCTCTTCAAGCAGACCGGTCCGGCCGACGAAGCTCTTCATCTCCGCCGGTGGAACCAGGGGTTGGACGGTGCCCCGACCGACGGTGCCTGTGCTGCGCCTCCCGACGTCCTCTCCCGGAACGGCAGTGGCACGAGCCATGTGCGTCTCCCCCTGATCGCGAACGTCCTCCCGCGCGGCCGGGACAGCGTCGGTGCACGCACAGCCGTGGACCACCAGGTGCCCGCCAAGATCAGGACTTGTCGTCATTGTGGTCATCGGCTCACCCTCCCGCAGTCAGTGCCTGTCCCTCCCGGCGGGCATCTGACCTGTACCGACGCCCGGCTCGTCGATCCGCTCCTCGGGTTTGCGAGGGAAGACCGTCGAGCCGTTCGACGTCGGCCCATCGAGCATAGGAGAGTTGGACGAGAAGTGGATGGATCTGTTGTTTCGTCCTTCCGTGAAACTTGCGAAGAGGCGCGTAGTGTCCTCTGGTAGCGCGGCGCTGCGGGCAAAAGTGCAGGTCAAGGCCACGGTGTCGGCCCGCGAGCTCGGCCAAGGTGTGAAACGGCCTTCACTAGGATTGAGGATTCAGTTAACATTCATCCCCAGCAGGGTGACCACCTGTACACGAGAAGACGCGGCTTGTTACTGGCATGGGGAGCGCGACGCCGTGTGGAGCTGTGCACGCGAAGGCGGGGGTGAGCCGGATGGGGTCTGTGGACAAGGGTGATCCCAACGGCACGCTTTTTGACAAGCTGCGCTACCTGCGGTTCACCCATCGGGGTCTGAATAATCGGATCCATACGTACAAGCAGATCGCTGAACATGTCACAAGAGTCACCGATCGCCGCTGCAGCGAGAAAGCCATCGAATACTTGTTTACTCCCGGCGCAACAAGGTACCCATCGGTGGAGCGTTTGGCTGCGATTCTCTCGCTCTTCGGTAAAACGCTTGGCGATCTCGAAAACCGGGGCGATTCATCCGGCACTTTCGGGCAGCGGGTCGCTTACTTGCGCCACCAGTTCGGCCAGCAATACCGTCACGGAAAACCGCCCAGTCTGGAGGAGATCGCCAGCTTCGTGCGCACCAGGACTGGTCGAAGCTGCTCGCCCTCCTATATCAGCCAACTCATGTGCGGCAAAGCAACGCATGGCCCCGCGATGGACAAAATCGAAGCATTGGCTGCCTTCTTCGCTGTCAGTCCCGCGTTTTTCTTCACCGACGATCTATCGCGAGACTTGCTGGATAATGAGCGATTATTGCGCGCCATGGATGAATTCATCGAAGCGATATACGAGTTGCTGCAGATCCGAGGTGGATCGATCGCAGGGGCTCTCGGTTGTGGTAGACCGCAGCGACTTGACGAATTCTCACGGCTGACCGAGATGATCCGCGCCGAGGTTGACGAGCTTTGCGCCGAGCGTTCACTCCGGTCGCCGTGTGATCGCGCGATACCTGGATAGCGGACGAACGTCGAACCCGAGGTGAAGCAAATTTGCCGCCGAATCCCGACGCTCGGTTCGAAGTGTGCGGAATAAGGGCAGTCGACGGCACAGTGTGCTGCGACTGGATGGGGCACACGGCGCAAACGTTCAGCTTCCCCGTGCCGGTGCTGCGGGAGCTGATCAACGAGGCAAGTCTGTGTCTTGTTCGCGAAGACGTCGTCGAGTTCACCCGGCCTGCGACCAGGCCGGGGTCGGGCCTCAGGTGGTACCTGACTGCCCGCAAACCCACTGACGCCCGGTGAAACTTGAGCCAGTCAGGATCACTCGCCGGCACGGAGGGCGATGAGCCTCTTCCAATCGGCCTCGTAGGTCGCGGCCACCCGATGGTCGATCTGGGAGAGCCGATCCAGCGCGTCGGTGAAGGTCCTGTGCGCGTCCTCGTGCTGCCCAAGTTCGGAGAGGGTCAGGGCCCGTTCAGCCATGGCCTCGGCCTGGCCTTGGAAGTCTTCGCGCCGCCGGTACGCGGTGATCGCTTCGTCGCAGAACCGCACGGCGGCGTCCAGGTCGCCGGCCGCTCGGTACGTGCGTGCCAAGGGCACCGCGGCGAAGCCCATGCCATGGTAATCGTTATGCGCACGCAGGATCTCGAACGACGTCAGCCCGTGGTGTATCGCGAGATCCAGCTGTCCCAGCTCGCGGTAGGCGCTGCCCAGGTGGGTACGGGCGAGAGTCTCGGCAACCCTGGCGCCGACAGCTTGTGCGACCGTCAGGGCTTGTTCGCACAACTGCGCACTGCGCTCGTAGTTGCAGCGCAGGAGCTCGATGTTGCCCTGCTCGATGTAGGCGAACGCCACGAAACGGGTCGGCGTATCACGGCACACTTCGATCGCGCGGCTGGTCAGCGTGTGGGCTCGATCGAGGTCTTCCGCGTTTCCGCGCCGCAGGTAACCTTCGGCCAGTTCCTCGGCGGCCTGGGCGATCCGCAGGTGATCGCCGGATTTCTCGGCCGCGTCGATTGCTACCTCGAAGGACTGGATCCATACGGCCACCGGGCGGTGGTGGATGTAGAAATCGAAACACTCCACCGGAATCCGCCACGCGGGAAATAGCATGCCGTGATCTCGGGCGAGCTCGGCCACGCCGCTGATGGTCGGCAGTTCCCGCAGCGACCACGTGAAAGCCTCATTGAAGTCTCTGAAGGTCGGCGGCACCACGCCGTCTGGTGGCGGGTCGAGGCGGATGTGGTGCTCAGGCCGCTCCGGGGTGATCGCCCAGGCCGCGTGGTTGACCGCGTGCAGGTACCAGTGGACCAGACGGTGGATTGAGCTGGAGCGTTCGTCGCCCCACTCCGGGCGCCCGGCCTCTTCGGCGGCATAGTCGCGCAGCAGGTCGTGAAGTCGGAACTGGTGCCCGGGCAGGGCCTGTAGCAGCGACAGCTGCGTCAGCTGGTCCAGCACTCGGAACGCGTCGTCCGCTGCGATCCCTGCCAGCGCTCCGACCGATTCGGCGCTGAACTGCGCGCCGGGGTGCAGCCCACACATTCGGAACACCTGAGCCTGCGTCGGGCTGAGCTGGTCGTAGGAGTAGCTGTAGGCGGCGCGGACGCCGATGGTCTCGTCGTCGTCGACCTGCAACTCCAGTGCGCGATGAGCGAGAATCTCGGTTTGCTGCTCGATCGTCATGGTGTCGTTGCCGGCGACGCGCTCGGCGGCGATGTTCAGGGCCAGAGGCAGGAACGCGCATAGGCTGGCCAGCCGTGCCACGGCCTGGGGCTCGGCGTCTGCGCGCTGGTCTCCGACGAAGTTGCGAATCAGGGTAGTGGCGTCCGCCTTGCTTACCGCCTGCAGTGCGATCGCCTCCGCACCGGAGTTGATCACGAGGCCAGACAGGCGAACTCGGCTGGTGACCAGAACCGAGGTGCCGCGTGAGCCGGGGAGAACCTGAGCGACCTGGCGGGAGTCATGCGCGTTGTCGAGCACGATCAACACCCGGTGGTCGACGTTCGCGCGATGCTCGAGCTGGCCGCGCAGCAGGGCCAGCTGCATGTCAGGCTGAGCCGGAATGCGGTCGTCGTGGACGCCGAGGCCGCGCAGAAGACGCTCGAGAGTCTCAGGTGCTTCCGCAGGTTGGCGCCGATCGAAACCGCGAAGGTCGGCGTACAACACGTGATTGAAGTCGTCCTGGTGGCTGTTTGCCCACCAGCGGGCTAGTGCTGTTTTTCCGACTCCTGGAGGCCCGAACACGAACGCCACGGTCGACCGATCCGGGTGCGCATAGTCGATCAATGTGCTGGTCAGTGTCTGCAGTGCCTGCTCGCGACCAACGAACTGCGGTGGCTTGGGTGGCAATCCCGCGTACGGCTCTGACCGAGCGAACTCGGCCAGGGTCACGAGCGCACCGCGCGCGCCGAGCACATCGTCGATCGCCCTAGCGGCTTCGATGGTGGGCGGCAGTTGCCCGAGCTCCATGCGGCTGAGCACGCTGTACGAGTAGTTGACAAGCTGGCCGAGGGCCCGCAGGCTCATCCTCGGCTTCTGCCGGAGACGTGACCGACGCATGGCTGCGCCAAATTGCTCGGCCGCGGTTAGTGGGCGCCCGCGAGCCTCACTCCGGTAGGACGAATTCGCCATCTATCCCCTTAAACGGTCCGCAGTTGATCGTGCGACATCAGTGATCAACACGGCGAAACCACTGTGATGGGTGTCTCCAGCGCGATAGAAGAGTGGGCCCTCTTCCGAGCTGCCAGCGACCCTGTGCGATCAAGGTGGCGGCGGGCACCTTGCCATGGCGCATAGTAGGTCACTTAGCCTGCGCGCACGCGCTGTCAACTAGTCGGAGAGGCGCGCGATAACGGCGAACTTCGTCACGGACATGGACGCCGTCCGCGCCCACAGCCGAGCCAACGGGCTCAAGCCAGAACAGGGTCAAAGGCGCCACACTGAGCACCGCCGTAGAGCCCATCCATCTCGTCTTGCGGCTCCTGGGCTGCCCTTCCCGCCACCAGGCCCCCATGGCCATTCCAACGCAGTCCGTCGCGAGAAATGTACCTGCCATCCACCGCGGCGCCCCAAGCTCGACGACCAGAGGAACGATGACGGCGGCCGCCGCAGCAGTGCAGCCGATGAGGTCGATAAACCCGACCAGCAGCCGCACCGCCTGGTCGTCACGCACGAGGTTTGCGCCCTCGCGCGACTGCACCAACAAGCTTTCCATTGTGGAGCTACCAGACGACCCGGCGCCGGCCGGCGCGCCCCGGTCGCGCAGCCAGCTCCGTTGCAACATCGCGGCGATCACGAAGGTAGCGACAGCGGCGACGAGGGCCCAGCTGGTCCCGATGACCATGACCATAACCAGGGCCGCAGCGGCGCCGGGGCCGGCGAGCTGGCCGACCTCCCTCAGAGTCACCGGCCCTGCCCCGCCCGTTAAGATCGCCGCGAGCCGGACCGTCCGGCGCCACACCTCGCGCGTCGATCGTGTGGTCGGCCAGGATCTGGCGGACAACGGCGCCGTGAGCGCCTTTAAACGGCACTCGGAGAAGTGCGGCGGCCACTGTCCCCGCGAACAGGAATGCGACGTGGTCTCCTGGGATCGCCATCAGGACAACAACCAGGGGCTGCAGCAAGAGGCAAACCACCATCAGCTGACGTCGCCGATAGCGATCGGCCAGGCCCGCCAGCAGGTGGCCGGTCAGCAATGGTGCCAGGAAGTCCCCCGCGTACGCCGCGCCGGTCCACGCTGCCGAGCCGGTGTGATCTAAAACCCGGAGCGCGACGGCCACCTTAGCCGATTGGTCCCCGGTGACCGAGCCCAGCTCACCCACCCATACGGCAGCAAAATCGCCACCGTGCGGCAGGTGAACCCGGTCCGGACTCGTCCCCCTTGGACGGGCCATAATTGCTTGTCCCCACGTTCACGTGTAAACGACGTTCACAACCTTGCAGCTGCCGAAGCCAGTCCCTCGGCGACGGAGTCTTTCCCATCTGCGACGCCCGCGGTGTACGAACGAGTCCGAGGCGGCGCTGAATGGCTGAGCCCATCAGCAAGCGCCGGCACTCTGGGGAGATATCGAGGCGCTTGTCGTTCGCCGCGGTGGCCCGGGTTCGGCGGATGCCAGGCCACATGTCCTATCGCGACGGACGGTTCTGGAACGAGATTTCCCGCTGGCGACACGAGATTCGCGATATCGGATCCGTGTCGCCAGCAGGCTCCCCGCTGTCTCGTCGGGTGTACCGGCTGCCCTGCGAGATCTTCACGCTATCCGTCCAACGCAACCGACGTCAACTGAAAATTACATACCACACCTCAGGAATCTTAGAAGGTACGCTGTTCGGGTCACCCGAACGTCGGCACGAAGGTCAACATCGTGACCCCGAACTCCAGAGCTGCGCGCCCCGCGACCTGCGCGGCGGTGGGGTGGCAAGTGACCACACGAGACCAGCAGACGAACGCCACGACCAACAGTAGGAGTGACGCGACCGGTCCGTAACCACGGCCAAGGCTGCGACGTCTCCGCCGGAGACAGCGGCGTGCAGGCTGACCTCCCAGAAGAAGGTGATCGCGAACGTGATCACCCAGAGAGATCATCGTGCCGGTCGGTGACGGTACTCCGGCGAAGTCCGAGGGAGGCAACTGGCACATTGGGCGCCGCATCCGCGAGAAAAACATCGGGCCGGAGGGCCGGTACGGGTATCGAGACAGAAGCTGGCTTGTCGAGTCAACGCCGAGCGTCGCCAACGAGCTGGAAGAGCACATCCTGACGAGCACAGCGGTCGCCCACGGGGCGAAACTTCATGGCCCCAAGGTTCCGGCTTCACCAAGGTTCAGCGGCTCACGGCGGACGAAGGGCAGCAGGTTGCGGACAACTACGCCGCCTTCGTCGCCACGTGCGGGGAGCCCGGTAGGGCTCAGGTCACGGTGACCGGCAGCGAGCTCAGTCCGCGCAACGTCAACGTGTCCGCCCACTCCGGATCCCCGGAAAGTTGCAGGCCTGGGGTTCGGCGGGCGAGCTCCCGCAGTACAGTCCGGCCTTCCATGCGGGCCAGCGGCGCGCCGAGGCAGAAGTGGATGCCGTGCCCGAACGAAAGGTGCCGCTCCGGAGCCCGCGTGATGTCGAACGTGTCGGGCGCCTGGTGTGTGCGCGGGTCGCGGTTGGCTGAGCCGATGAACACCAGCGCTTGGTCGCCGGCGTTCAGCTGGACGTCGCCGAGGGTCGTGTTGGCCAGCGCGGTGCGCATGGTGAGCTGGATTGGCGAGTCGTAGCGCAGGATCTCCTCGACCGCGGCGTCCGCGAGCGCGCCGTCGCCGACGAGTGCGGCGTACTGCTCGGGGTGGCGCAGCAGCGCTAGGACGCCGTTGCCGATGAGGTTCGTGGTGGTCTCGTGGCCGGCGACTAGTAGCAGGGTGAGCGTGACCAGCAGTTCGTCTTCGCTGAGCACTTGACTCTCGTCCGTGACCGCCACGAGCGCGGACAGGAAGTCTTCGCCCGGTGCGCGTCGGCGCTCGGCGGCCAGGTCGCGGAAGTAGGCGATGAACTCCCGCCGCGCCGCCGCGGCGCGCTCGGCGACGTCCGGCGGCAGCAGGAACCCCGGGTCCGACGCCCGCGCCATCGCCGCCGACCAGGCACCGAACCGTTCCCGATCCTCGCCAGGTACGCCCAGCAGCTCCGCGATCACCGTGACCGGCAGCGGCACCGCCAGCGCCTCCATGAGGTTCGCTTCGCCGGCGTCCAGGATCTGGTCGACCGTCTCGGTGGCCAGCGCGTCGATCCGCGGCTGCAGGTCGCGGATCATGCGCGGGGTGAACGCCTTCGACACCAGGCGACGCAGCCGGGTGTGGTCCGGCGGGTTGAGGAACGCGAACGCGCGCACCACGCGGCCCTGCGCGTCGACGGGGTGGTCCGGGTCGCCTCCGTCGATGACCTCCGGCTCGGGGTGTCCGAACTGTGCGCCGCGCAGTACCTGCTCCGCCTCGTCGTGGCCGAGCGCGGCGACCAACGGGCCACCGACCCGGACAGCCGGCGCCTTCTCCCGCCACTGCGCATACAGGAGGTAGGGGTCGGGGCGGTTTTGCGGGGTCAGCAGTTCTCCGAGCATGTTCACCAGGGAACCTTCTCACGTCGGGGTGATGCGCGACGCAGCCCGGCCAGCCTGCTGCGATCCGGCGGGATGTCGGAGGCAGGGGTGTGGGGCTGCTTGATCGGAAGGAGGTCCCCGTGGCTGAGGAGCCGAAGGAGCTGCCGGACCTGACTGGGGCGCGCGTGTTCCTGGAAGCGGACGGCGGGAACATCGCGCAGGGGAAGGGGCGCGTGCTGAAGGATCGGGTGGTGTTCGTGCGTGACAACGGCGGCTTCGCCGGCACCGCGGTGATCTCGCCGGATAACTTGAAGTCGAATCCGAGTCACCGCGACGTCACCGCCGAGGCGGTGTAGTCCTCCGTCAGGTCGGCGAACGCCGGGTTAGGCCGCCGACGAGGGGGCGCGGTGGGCCCAGGTGCCGGCCAGGAGGACGGGGAACTCCCGGGGATTGGCGGTGGGCCTGTTCGTAAACGCCGGTGACGGCCTATGAAGCGGCGATGGGGGGCCAGCAGTGGTCACTGTCAGGGTCGTCGAGCCTGATGAACTGCTTGCCGGGCACGTTCAGCGCGGAGACGCAGAGCCGGGATGCCGGTCAAGCCCTTCGAAGGCGGCTACGGCATGTTCGAGGGTGTCCCACAGACGGTAGGAGCCGTGCTGACGTATGGACCAGGTGCCGTCTGCGAGCGGTGTGAGGTCGGCTTCGGCGCGGCGGTGCCGCGTTCGGCGACCACTACGCTGTGCTTGGTGCCACCGCCGAGTTGCGGGCCCGGGGGCGTGCAGCCAGAGGAACAGTTCCAGCTCGGGGGTGGGCCAGCAGTCCGGGGGGCGAGAGTGGTAGCGCTGTAGTGCGGCATTCCGGTCGTGGCGGACGTCGGCTCCTGGCCGGGGCGGTAGGGACTGTCGACAGTGGTGCGGGTAGGCATGAACAGCACGGGGTAGGGGTCGATGATGCCGGTAACCTCATCGGCTGCGGTCTTGTCCAGCACGAGCAGCGGGCGGGCCCTGCCTGCGTCGAGCGGGGCGACGATCCGGCCACCAGAGGATCTCCTGGCTCGTCGCGGCGCGAGTGCTGATCACCCGGCGAGAGCTCCAAACTACCCACTCATCAAGGCGGCGTAAACGTATAAAGTACAACTTTCTGGCAAAGTAACTTAGCGATTACTCTGTTCGGGTGGGCTTGACCCGTTTGGGCAGACAGGGTCGATGAGTGCTCAGGCTATCCGAGGTTCGGTAGCCGGGTGGGTGGTTGTTTCGTAGGCGCTGGGGCTGAGGTAGCCGAGGCTGGAATGCCGGCGGCG
>JAEBEK010000045.1:0-37084 GCA_049998055.1 Amycolatopsis sp. cmx-4-37
CTGGCCAAGAACCCGAGGATCACGCTGCACTTCACGCCCACCTCGGGCTCCTGGCTGAACCTGGTCGAAGTCTTCTTCGGCATCATCACCCGTCAGGCGATCCGCCGCGGATCCTTCGACAACGTCAGACAACTCATCGCCGCGATCCGGGCCTTCATCAACGGCTGGAACGACCGCTGCCACCCGTTCACCTGGACCAAAACCGCCGACCAGATCCTGCCCCACGCCACCCGTCAACGAACCTCAGACGCGCGACACTAGGGACTGCGGCGGGCCGTGGAGCCGCGGACAACCAGTTCCGGTGCGAACAGCAGCTCCTCCGCCGCCACCTCGCCGCCGTTGATCCGCTTCACCAGCAGCTCCACCACCGCGCGCCCCATCGCCTCGATCGGCTGCCGCGTCGTCGTCAGGGGCGGGTCGGTGCAGTTCATCAACGCCGAGTCGTCGTAGCCCACCACCGAGATGTCCTCCGGCACCGACAGCCCCTGGCGACGCGCCGCGCGCACCGCGCCCAGCGCCAGCAGGTCGCTCGCGCACAGCACCGCCGTCGCGCCGCGGGGGTACAGGCGGGCCGCCGCCGCGTGGCCGCCCTCGATCGAGAACATGCCGTGCTCGACCAGCTCGTCCAGCACTGGCAACCCCAGCTTCGCCGCGTACGACTGGAACGCCGCCAGCTTCCGCTGCGAAGGCACGTGGTCGGACGGCCCCAGCACCAGCCCGATCTTCTCGTGCCCGAGGGAACTCAGGTGCCCGACGACCTGCTCGACGGCCACCGCGTCGTCGCACGAGACCTGCGGCAAACGGAGGTGCTCGACCGCTGCGTTGATCAGCACCGTCGGGAGCGGGCGCTGGGCCAGGTGGTGGTAGTGGGAGTGCACAGCGTCCGCCTGCGCGTACAGCCCGCCTGCAAAGATTACGCCCGACACCTGCTGTTGCAGGAGCAACTCGACGTACTCCGCCTCCGACACCCGGCCCGCGGTCCGCGTGCACAGCACCGGCGTGAACCCCTGCTGCGCGAGGGCGTTGCCCATGATTTCGGCCAGCGCGGGGAAGATGGGGTTCTGCAGCTCCGGCAGCACCAGCCCGACCAGGCGGGCCCGCTCGCCGCGCAGCTGGGTGGGCCGCTCGTAGCCCATCACGTCCAATGCGGTGAGCACGGCGGCCCGGGTGCTCGCGGACACCCCGGACCGGCCGTTGAGCACCCGGCTGACCGTGGCTTCGCTGACCCCGACCTTGCGGGCGACTTCGGCAAGACGACGCGACATGGGTGAAACCTACAGCAACCCGAGGCAAGAGTAAGGCTAAATAAGGAGTATTACCCTTCGGTATACCGAGGCGCAGAGTCGGCGTTGGTGAAGATTTCCAACGCGCACCCACATCGACCCAGGTATTCGCTACATATTAAAGTCGCCAATCGGCAGCGACTGTGGCGCCGGATCACCGATGGCCCATCGGCTTTGCGTCTTCGCCACGGTTGGATCGGGATCGGAGAAGTGACTTACCCGCCCCCGCTCAAGACCACCCCAAATCATCAAGCCACGGTCCAGGGATCATCCCATGCACGGAAATCTTCTAATCTCCATTCTTCACAAGTGCAAGCTTCTCCGAACGGCCAACTACGCAGCTACTTCGAGCTCGGATATCGGCCTACAGGCAGCCACTGTTACCCGTGAACGTCCACGACTTGATCAACTGGCGCCTTGCCTCAGCCGCCGGCGGTAGGAGGCGAGCTCTGTTCCCACGGTGTCGAAGATGACCTCGAACGGACCAGTCCGGTCTGAGGTGGTGGTGGCGTAGTCGAGGGACTTCGTCACCGGCGTGGGTGGTACCGGCGGGAAGCCGGTGATCGCGGTACCGGGAGAGACGCCGAGGTTCTCGTCCAGCGTGGAGGGGCCGGTATTGGTGATCGCGTGTCCGCCCAGCACGGAATAGGCCCCGCGATGCCGAGCCCGACGGGTGCTTCAACGGCAACGGCCCGCGGCACCCCGATCAGGTCCAGACCGACATTGCCCGCGACTGCGCACAGACACACGACCGCACTACCCCGGCGCCACCTCCGCACCGATTCCGTTCGCCAGAACTCGCTTCCATTCGTGTCCCTTCCACGCGCTCGATAATCGAAGCTGGTGACGTCCACGCCGCAATGCCGTCTACATAGGATCGACGATCATCGCCACCTGACCATCGATCCAGTGAACGGTGGACCGAAAGAGATCGACCTGCCAGCGAATCCTCAATAACGAACACGAAATTGCACGCCTCAGTCGGCTCATATGGGCGAGCAGTAACACGACCATGAGGCTGCTCCGACACTCAGATCCCGTGCCGCAGATGAAATCGCCTTCCAACAGGAACTCTGCTCCGAACAGAGACCCAGCACTCGCATAAAAAGATACGTCAGCTTTCCAGCGCTTTATCAATGAATATTCGGGTTCTCTGTGCACACCAAACGCGCAGTTTCTAAGCGCAGGGTTGCCGGCAACGCGATCGCCGGAAATGATGATCGCCGGGGCGCGGACCTCTTCGCTCGGCCTGAACCGCCAGCGCGGCCGTCGACGGCCGGGCGCGTCGTCCGTCCTCGCCGGACTATCTCCAGCGGGCTCGTGGGGGAGTCCGGTGTAATGGGATGCTGAATCGAACTGTCTTTGGCTGACCGTGCCGGGCACGACTTATAGACGAGCAGTGACGCTTATAGTGCTGGGTTCGCGCCGTTTCAGATCCGCCTCCGATGTTAACTACAGCCGCGTCGGCGACTGTCACTGGTATGAGGACCGTACAAAAGTTCGATCAGTGACGAGCACCGCGCCTTCGGTGGCGCTGCGCGGACAGAGTCCACACAATGGGGAACGTGAGCATGCCCGCGAAGATCCTGATCGTCGAGGACGACCCGGAGATCAGGTTCGTCATCGAGTCGGCATTCGCACGGGCGCGCGTGGATGTGCGTGCAGTGGGTGACGGCGTTCAGGCACTGACGACGACACGGGACTGGGCGCCCGACGTGATCCTGCTTGACTTGAGCATCCCCGGACCCGACGGGATCGAGGTCTGTCGGAGGCTGCGGCACTTCTCCAACGCCTACGTGCTCATGCTGACCGGTCGCGCAGAGGAGGTCGACAAGCTGATCGGGCTCTCGGTCGGCGCGGATGACTACTTGACCAAGCCGTTCTCGCCGCGTGAACTGGTGGCCCGGGTCCAGGCGATGCTGCGTCGCCCGCGTGAGCTGGCCGGAGCTGAAGGCCAGCGGCCGACAGGGGTGGTGGAGATCGATCGGGACACCCGGGAGGTGCGGGTAGGCGGCAAGCTGGTGAGCTTGACGAAGATCGAGTTCGGTCTGCTGATCGCGTTGACCGACGACATCCGGCAGATACATACCAGAGACCAGCTGCGGGAACGGGTCTGGGGCGGCGCGTCGTTGGCCGATGACCACGCCGTCGACGTGCACATGTCGAACCTCAAGCACAAGCTTGGGGCGGCCGGCTACGGCGGGATGATCGCCACAGTACGCGGTGTCGGCTACCGGTTCATGCCTCAGGATGGGTGAGGAGCTGGAGGCGATCTTGCTGGGCGTGGGGATGCGCGTCCTGGACCGCTTAGGGTGCCGGCCGCGGTGTTGGCCGATCCACATGCTCCGCAGCTGTCCACGCTGTGCTGAACGGGTCAACGGATCCGGCGAGTAGGTCGCCCGTTGCCTGCGCTCGTCGCTGTCACCACCACGTCCGGTCGATATCCGGGCCGGTAGCGGGCAACGATACTGCGAAGGTGCTGCCACCTCCGATCGCGGGCTGCGCGCCGATCCTTCCGCCGTGCGCCTCGACGATTCCACGGGCGATGGCGAGGCCGAGTCCGGCGCTACCGGTCCGGCGCTGACCAGGGACGTCGAATTGGACGAAAGGCTCGAAGATCTCGTCGAGCTGTCCCTGGGGGACACCCGGCCCGTGGTCGCGGACCTCGAGCCGCGCCCGCGTGCCGTCCCTCCCACACGTGACGGTGACCGGTTCCCCCCGCGGGGACACGCGCACCGCATTGACCAGCAGGTTGGTCACCACCTGGACCAGCCGATCCGCGTCGCCGCGCACCATGGCCGGCTCGTCGCATGTCACGAGCACCGGTACCGCGGCGTGCTCGGCGACATCCTTGACGGCGTCCGCGGCCTGCTCGACGATATCCGGCAGCGCGACGTCATCGATCCGCAACCGCAGCTGACCCCGACGCATCTGATGCAGGTCCACCACATCCCGGGAGAGCCGGACGAGCCGGTCGGTATTCCGCACCGCGATGTCCACTAGCCTGCCGACCTGCGGCGGTAATGCACCGAACTGTCCGGCCGCGATTAACTCCAGCGACCCGTAGATGGAGGTCAACGGCGTCCGGAGCTCGTGGCTGACCATGGACACGAAGTCGCGCCGGGCGCGTTCGGCCGCCTGCTCCCACTGGTTGACCTGCACCACCGCGCATTCCAGCTCGACCCACTCGGCCAGATCGCCCAGCTCCTGACGCTGCCGCGCGGTCAACCGCCGGGGCACGCGGTCCATTACACAAAGGGTGCCCACCAGATGGCCGGACGGTGCCGCAAAAGGCCAGCCCGCATAGAAGCGGATGCGCTCCCCGCCGACCACGGCGGGATTCTTGGCGAACCGCGGATCGGCCGCGGCGTCGGGAACGCAGAACAGTTGTCCTGCGTCTATGGCGTGCGAGCAGAATGACAGGTCACGTGCAGTCTCCTGCGGGATGCTTCCCATGCGGGACTTTGCCCACTGGCGGTCGGCGTCGACCAGCGACACCATGGCGATCGGGACGTCCAACAAGTGCTGGGCGATCCGAGTGATGCGGTCGAAGCGTTCTTCGGACGGCGTGTCGAGCAGCGACAAGGCACGCAGGGCCACCACCCGCTCGAAGTCGGCTGAGTCCGTCCTGGCTGGCACGTAAAATCCACCCGTCCTGCATAAGAAAACTTGACCGAAGTTATCCCCGCAACCTGGCACCCCAAGCCTGACGTCACCCGATCAGGTGGTCTATTCGACCCGTACGGTGATCGAGGCCCCGCGTGGAGCCATAGGCGGGAGAGACGTCCAGGTCCGCGAAGTCCGCGGGTGCCTCGTCGAGGTCGCATGTCCGATCGGACACGGCCCAGGCAGCGCCAAAGTCAAGATTTCCTCAGTTTTCTGTTGTGGCGGAATAGTCGGCGATCGGATAACGCGAATTCCATCTCGTTACGAGTCATGAGGAACTCTTGAGACAAAATTGACAAACGCGCGAGTAAGTGACTTGGCGTGCTACCGTCGAGCATGGCGAAAGAAATCCGAACTTCGCCTTCAATTCTCAAATTACAAGACAGGAGTTCCATGATGCACAGGTTCAGCAAGAGGTTCACCGTGGTGACGGTGGTTGCCGCGAGCGTCATCCTTGCCGGCGGCGTCGCCTTCGCCTTCTGGACTGCCGGTGGCGCCGGCGCCGGAAACGCGGCGACCGGGACAAGTGCCGACGTCACGGTCGTGCAGACCAGCACCGTGACCGCCATGGGACCGGGAATCGCCCCGCAGGCATTGTCGGGCAATTTCAACAACGCCAGCAGCGGCCCGGTCTACGTAACCACCGTGACCGCCAGCATCTCCGGCGTGACCAAGGCCGCCGGCGCGGCGGCAGGGACGTGTACTGCCGCTGACTACGCCCTCACCGGTGCGGCCATGCCTGTCGGAGCGCAAGTCCCCGCGGGGACCGCTCAAGGGGCCTGGAGCGGCGCGACGATCGCGTTCGCCAACAATGCCGCCGTCAACCAGGACGGCTGCAAGGGCGCCACGGTCACCCTCGCCTACGCCGCGAGCTGACCTGCCCGACAGGGCGACTGGTGGGGGCTGTGATCACAAGACCACCCCCATCGGTCACGTCGATTCAAATCCCCATCGATTCATCGAGGAGGTCAGGATGACGCGCGGATTCCGCAAGACGGTCACACTCTGCAGCGTCCTGACGCTTCTCGGCGCGGCCGCGTGGATATCGCTGGTGACCTGCGACCCGCTCACCACCATGAGCGGGCACGGGACGGGTGACGCGGACACCGACCAGCCGGCCGGAGTGGTGCGGATTCAGGGCAACGTCACCGAGCCGATCGCCCCGGGGGTCAGGGTTCCGCTTGACTTGACGCTGATCAACCCCCAGAACCTCGAGGTGTCGATCACCCATCTCACTGTGGCTGTTGCCCAGGTCGACGCACCGAACTCCGACGCCACCCACGTCTGCACCGTGGAGGACTTCACGGTCGACCAGGCCCCCCACGATCTGCGGATCACACTGGCCGCACGGGCGACGAACACGTTGAGCAGCCTCGGCCTGCCCTCAACGACGTGGCCCCGCATGGGCATGCACGACCGGCCGGTCAACCAGGACGGCTGCAAAGGGGCGTCATTGACCCTTTCCTACACCGCGTCCGCGACAGGAGGCACCCAATGAACAGACAAGTGCTCGTGGCGGCGCTCATCGCCGTGATCGCCGTGACTGCGGGCGGTGCAGCGTTCGCATACTGGCGCGGTACCGGCCACGGGAACAGCTCGGGGACGACCGGCACCGCCGCGCCCCTCACGCTGAGTCCCGCAACACCATCCGCCGCCCTCTACCCGGGCGGCACAACCAGTGTCGCCCTGACCGCCTCGAACCCGAACGCGTCCAGTGCTCGCATCGGGTCCCTCGCCCTCGACACCAGTCAGGGCATCGGTGGATTCGCAGTCGACGCCGGCCATTCCGGCTGCGGCACGTCGACACTGAATTTCGCCACGCAGACCAGCGACACCGGCTGGACCGTGCCGGCCAAGGTGGGCGCCGCCAACGGCGTTCTGCCGATCACAGTGCCCGACGCACTCGCCATGGGACTCACCGCCGCAAACGCCTGCCAGGGCGCGAGCATCACCGTCTACCTGGTTATCGGATCATGACCAGGGCTCGCCGGAGCAGGTGCAGGTTACTGCTGCTGATCACGCTCATGGCCGTCGTCCCCGCGGCCGTGGCATGGGCGTTCTGGTCCACGATCTCCACTCCGGGCGGAAACGGCGCCGCGGCGGCCACCACGGTCAACCAGGGGGCGACCCCCACCGCGGCCGTGGCAGGCAACGCCGTCACCGTCAGCTGGGCCGCCGGCACTCTGTCCACCAGCCGTGCAGTCGACGGCTACGCCATCACCCGCTACGACGCCGCGGCCCATACCCCGCAAACCACCCTGTCAGCCTGTACCGGCAAGGTCACCGCGACGGCATGTACGGAGAACAACGTCCCGGCCGGACAGTGGGTCTATTCGGTGACACCTCTCGTCGGCACCAACTGGCGCGGCGCGGAAAGCGCCATGAGCGCCACAACCACGGTCCAGCCTGCCGACACCGCAGCGCCGGTCAATGCGCTCTCGCTGTCGGATCTCACCGGAAACGCCGCGAAGAGCGGGAACACCGTCTACTACCGCGGTGCGGCCGCGGGCTCCTTCACCCTGACCAACGGCGTGAGCGACACGGGATCGGGCCCCGCCTCGAGCACGACCGCCACCCTGGCCGGGACCTCGACCGGCTGGACCCACAACCCATCGACGGTCTCGACGCCCTCCGCAGGTCCGTACGTCTCCGCCTCGTTCAGCTGGACGGCCGGAACCACCGGTGCACCGACCGAGACGGTGACCGGTCGCGACCTGGCGGGCAACGCCGCGGCCACCACGTTGTCGTTCGTCAACGATTCCGCCGCGCCCGTCGGCGGCACCATCACCTACACCGACGGCTACCAGAGCGACCCGTCGGTCTCCGTCGCCTTCACCGCCGGCAGCGACAGCGGTTCCGGTATCGCCACCGGCCGACTCCAACGCGCCACTGCGACCCTCGCCGGCGGCACGTGCGGGACGTTCACCGGCTTCACCACCATCGGGCCGGCGAACCCGGCCTCCCCTTACGTCGACAGCCAGGTCACCAACAGCACGTGCTACCAGTACCGGTACGCGATCACCGACCAGCTGGGCAACCAGGCGTTGGTGGCCAGTGCGAACGTGGCCCGCGTCGACTACGCGGGGGCTGTCGGCGCCACAACCGGCCTGCTCAGCCAATGGCGTCTCGGCGAAGCATCGACCTCGCGTGCCGTCGACAGCAAGGGCAGCAACACCGGTGACTACGTCAACGGTGTGACCCTGGGCGCCACCGGCGCCCTCGCCGGTGACCCGAACACCGCTGCCCAGTTCGACGGGGTCAACGACTACGTCCAAGTCCTCGGTTCGACCGGTATCCCGGTCGGTTCCTCGCTGCGATCGGTCGAGATGTGGTTCAAGACCGGCAGCTCGAACCAGCAGATCCTCTACAGCTACGGCACAGCGGGCAACGCCCAGGAGTTCGGGCTGTGGCTCGACACCGGCGGAGCGGCGATGACCGCGTGGGGATGGGGAGCCGGCAACGACAAGTCCTTCCCGTTGCCCGCCGCAGTCAACAACGGCGCCTGGCACCAGGTCGTGGAGACCTACAACGGAACCGTCATCACGCTCTACATCGACGGTATCGCCCTCCCCTCGCAAGCCGCGACCCGCGCAACCGTCATGGACTTCTACGGGTTCGGGATCGGCGCAGTGATCACCCCGGGTGACAGCAACTCCGGCCGCTACTTCACCGGCTACCTCGACGAAGTGTCGCTTTACACCACGGTATTGACCCAGTCGACCGTCACCAACCACTACGCGCTGGGCACGGCAGCAGGCGACGTCACCGGACCCACCGGTGGCTCCGTCGACGCCAGTGGACTCGTCGGCACAGGCTCCCGCTACTCGACATCCACCACGCTCACCCTCGTCCTCGCCAAAGGAATAGACCCCAGCGGCGTGGCTGCCAGCGGGGCTCAGCTGCAACGCTCGACCGGCACCCTCAGCGCAGGCGTCTGCACCGGGTTCAGCAGTTACCTCCTCATCACCGGCGGCACCGACCCGGCCTCGCCGACAACGGACGTAGTCACCGATCAGGCCTGCTACCGCTACCAGTACCTCGTGTCCGACACGCTCGGTCACTCCACCACCTACACCAGCGGAGACATCAAGGTCAGCGCCGCCGTCCCGACCGCCCCCAACCTGGCCTTCTCCGCACTGACCAACACCAGCTACGCCACGGGCGCCCTCACCTACATCTCCAATTCCGCCGCCGGCGGTGCCTTCACCACCACCGCCACCACGAGCAGCAGCGCCGGAGCAGCCAGCTACACCTTCAGCTCCGCCGGCACCAGCTGGACCTCCACCGCCGGCAACATCGGTGTCAACACCTACTCCTGGCCTGGTCCCACGGCGCCCACCACCAACGCCAGCATCAGTGTCACCGTCACTGACAACACCGGCCGAACCTCGGCGGCCACCACCGTCGTGCTGACCGCCGACCCGCTGGACCCTCCCGCCACGTTCACCTACACCCGGGCATGCACGGGCACCGCCAGCGTCTCTCCGGCCTTCAAAGCCGAGGCAACAGCCATCAGCGCAGTAGGTGCTACCTCTCTCACCATCCCTGTGCCAGCCGGGACCGTGCAAGGCGACCTGCTGATCGCGGGCCATGTCATGGACAGCACCTCCAGTGCCGTCACGGCCACTACCCCGACCGGCTGGACCCTGGCTACGCCATCCCAGTTCAACGGCAACACCTCTCGCACCACGACGTACTGGCGGTTCGCGCCAGCATCCCCACCGACCAGCTACACCTTCACCTTCAGCGGATCAGCAAGTGGCGCCGCCGGGTTCATGGCCTCCTACACCGGGGCCGACACCACTTCCCCGATCGACGTCGCGGGCTCGCAGGCGAACGCGACGTCCACCACGGTCACCGCTCCCGATCTGACCGCCGTCAGCGCTCCCACGACCCTCGTGACCATCATGGGCGTGGACAACGTCGCCACGATCACACCGACGACACCGACCGGCATGACCCTGCGCGCCATGGTGACCACGCCCGACGACTTCGGGGATCGCGACCGGATTCTCCATGCGGATCAACCCTGGCCCAGTACCGGAGCGACCAACATCCGGACCAGTTCGCTCGGCGCCAACTCCAGGGCATCGGTCGGCGTGTCGATTCTCGTCAAGGCCGCCGGAGGCGGCGTGGACCCCAAGATCGATCTGAGCTGGACAGCCACCCCGGACACCTACGCCACCGGATACGAGATCATCCGCACCGGCGGACCCACGACCTCCATCGTCGGCCGGACGACCCTCACCTGGACCGACACCGCCACCAGCGCCGGCACCGCCTACACCTACACCATCACCGCCGTCTACGGCAGCACGCGGTCGATCGCCCGCACAGTCAACGTGCCGATCTGTTGACCCGCACCCGCCTCGAATCTCTGTTCGACCTCCTCACGAAATTCCTCATACCCTGCCGCCACTTGACCGGGCCAGCAGGGACTGTTCCAAGATCGGTGTTTCCGGCCCGACCCGCCGGGCTGAGGTCCGGCGGGATGGGCACTGTGAGTGATGACATCGGACCTTGTGAGTCCACGTAAGAGTGAGTCCAAGCCGGCGCGGGAGCTGTCGCCGGAGCAGGCCGCCGCGGCGGCGATGGTGGCCGAGGCGAAGGCCCGCGGGCTGTTGCTGACCGGGCCGGACGGGTTGCTGAAGCTGTTCACCAAGACCGCGCTGAACGAGGAGATGACCGAGCACCTCGGGCACGAGAAGAACCAGGCCGACCCGGATCGCGAGTCGACGTACGTGCGCAACGGCACTCGGCCGAAAAGACCGTCGCCTGGCGGTGGTTCCGCGAGGCTGGTGGGGTGATGCCACCACAGCGACGTGAATCCGCGAGTCGCCCGACCCGTCTGTCGTTCGCCGACCGGGAAGAGATCGCCTGTCGCCGAGCGGCCGGCGAGGGTATTCGAGCCATCGCGAGGGCGATCGGCCGATCGCCCTCGACTGTCAGCCGCGAACTCATCCGTGGTACTCGTCGGCCGAAGACCGGCTACCGGGCGACTGTCGCTCTAGCACTGGCCGACAACCGTGCTCGTCGTCCCAAGATGGCGTTGCTTCGCCGTGATACCCGATTACGCGCCTACGTTGAGCGGCAACTGGTTCTCAAGCACAGTCCCGAGCAGATCAGTCAACGGTTGCTGATCGACTTCTCTGACGATCCGGAGATGCGCGTGTCTCACGAAACGATCTACCAGTCGCTCTACGTTCAGGGGCGAGGCGCGCTGAAACGTGAACTGGCGCAGTGTTTGCGAACCGGTCGTGCGCTGCGCAAGGCCGACGAGCGTCGCAGCCGGCATGCTGGTGCTGTCTCGATCAGCGAGCGGCCGGCTGAAGTCGAGGATCGAGCGGTACCGGGGCATTGGGAGGGCAACCTCATCACCGGAGCCGGAAACGGCTCTGCTATCGGCACGCTCGTCGAGCGAGCCACCGGGTTCGTCATGTTGCTACATTTGCCGAACACGCCCAAGGCCCTTGACGTCCAGGAAGCGATGACGGTGACGATGTCCAGGCTGCCGCGGACTTTGCGCCGGACATTGACGTGGGACCAGGGACAGGAGATGGCAAACCACCTCCAGATCGCCGCAGCGACCGACCTGGACATCTATTTCTGCGACCCGCACTCGCCCTGGCAGCGCGGAACCAACGAGAACACGAACGGCCTTCTCCGGCAGTACTTCCCGAAGTTCACCGACCTGTCCGGCTACCACCCGGACTACCTTGAGTTCGTCGCTGCCGAACTCAACAACCGGCCCCGCAAACGCCTCGGATGGCGCAGCCCCGCCGAAGCACTCGGTCGGCTACTCTCGCAACCAGACAGCAATCCACCCGGTGTTGCGCTGACCAGCTGAATCCACCCTGTGCGCGACACCGGGGAATCCGTGAACCGCGCGGGACTTGCGGGGAGCCTGGCGCTCGATGATGGGCACGCCGGGTCCGGAGGGCGGCCCGAGGAAACGCGACTGGTCGGAAGGCCAGTAGCGCGCCTCGGGTCGCCCCTCGTGGTGCACTGCGCCAGCCAACGCCCGGCACGCTTCGTGCACCAGGCGATCGAGCGGGCCATCCATGCGCTTGTTGAAATTGAGCGGAGTTCGCGGCTGAAGCCGGCCCGAGCGTGGATGGCTCGCAGCTCATCAGTGATCATCTGAGTGTCGAGTTTGGATGGTCATAAGTGCAGAGCTGCGAGCATGGTCAACGATACGACCCGGCTGTTGGGACTGGATGGCCTGGTGGCCGAGCGGGTCGAGCTGGACGCCGCGGGTGTCCCGGTGGTGGATCTGTCCACGGGTTGTGAGCAGGCACGATGCTGCCAGCGGTGCGGGCAGCGGGCGGTCCGGGTCAAGCAGTGGACGACCCGGCCGCGGAATTTGCCGATCGGCGGACGGCCGGTGCGGCTGCGCTGGCATAAGCGGCGCTGGTACTGCCCGACTGCGGCCTGTCCGCGCAAGTCGTTCACCGAGTAGGTCGCTGAGGTGCCCGCCCGCGTCCGGCTGACCAATCGGTTGCGACAGGCGGCGGCACGGGTGGAGACAGCGTTGATCAATTCACCGCCGCGGCGGTGGCTGCAACGCTGGTACGAGGTGCCCTGGCTGCGCCGCCTCGGCGGTGCCCTCCCGCCGATACCCGGGTTTTGAGATCGGGTGCGGGCCCGGCTACGGCACGTGGCTCCATGACAGCTGTCGAGTGGTGTCCGGTTGGGGGGTGGTTTAGCGGTAGGCCGTTGCCCAGGTCGTGAATCCGGATCCCAGGTCGGTGTCGCGGTTTCGTCGCTGAGCGCTATCGACGACGACGGCGGGGGTGGCGGGGCGGCCGACGCAGGTGAGGATTACCCCGTCGTCGATCTCCTTTTTGGTGAGGCAGTTGGGGGTCGCCATGTGCACGGTTCCCTCGAGCAGTTGGACGGCGCATTCGCCGCAGTTGCCGACCCCGCAGGAGTAGGGCAGCTTCACGTCGGCGTCGAGCGCCGCCTGCAGTATTGAGCGTCCGGGGTCGACTCTCAGCCGCGCGGTCTCGGTTGTGCCGCGCCTGATCGTCACCTCTGTCGGCTCCAGCGGTGCGTCCTCGATGGCTGCGGCCTGCGTGAAGCGTTCTTCGTGGATGGCCCGTGGTGGGATACCGAGCTCGATCAGTGCGGCGTTGACCGTGTCCATCATCGCGTCGGAGGCGCAGATCCAGTAGCTGGCATCCTTGTCGATGCCAAGTTCGGCGAAATCCGCGCGGAGCGTTGCGACCGAAATGCGGCCTGGTTTCTGCTGCCATGCCGGTGAGGGCCGGCTGAGGTGCAGGCGCAATACGAACCGCTCAGGAAATCGCCGCGCGAGTCGCTGCAGCTGTCGGCCGAAGATGACGTGCGCTTCATCTCGCGCGCCATAGATGAGCACGATACGACCTTTGCCTTGGTGCTTCTCTCGGCGCCGAAGGGCTGTGCGGATCACGGTGTATAGGGGTGTGATGCCACTTCCTGCGCCGATCAGCACGAGGTCGTGATCCTGGTGGATCGGTGGTGTGAAGTCTCCGCGGGGTCCGGTGACCCGGAGGCGGTCGCCGCGGCGCAGGCGCTCGTTGACGTAGTTCGAGACGGTGCCGTCCGGTTCCCTGCGGACGGTCAGCTGCAGCCGGCGCGACTGAGGTCCGGAGACGGAGTACGAGCGGCGCTCGACGCGGCCGTCGATCTCGAGCGCGATCGTGTAGTACTGCCCCGGCCGGAAGCGGAACCGGCCCGGGCGCCACGCGTGCTGCGGGCGCAGTCGCACGCTGACGGTGTCGTCGGTTTCGCGGTGAACCGATGTCACCCGCACCGGTATGGGTTCCAGCGGTGCGGGCGGTCCGGGGCTGTAGCCTTCCTGGACCAGAGCACGGTTCAGCCCGAACGAGGTGAGCCGGTCCATCAGCCCGGGTACGGCGTTCAGGGGTCGCAGCAGCAGCGCCAGCAGCGGATTCGAGGTCGCGCTCCGGCGCGCGATCTGCTTGGACGCGATCGCATTGAGGTTCGGCACCTGCTCGATGCCGTCTCGGCTCGACTCGTCCCAGAGGTGCATCTCGCGCAATTTGGTTGCCGTCATTGTCCGCGCGTCGCGTACGCGCATCTTCAGCGCCGCCTGCGGCACTCGCCCGTCTTTGGACATTGCGGTGAGCAAGTCGGGATCGGTCGTCATCATGGCGATGCCGGAGGCGACCGCGATCCGGTCGGTACCGGGAACCAGCGCGGCGATGGCGATGCGCATGTCGCCGGCGAGGTTGTGAAACGTGTCCGCTCGCTTATTGCCGTTGCGGTCAGGTATCGCGAGGGTCTCCCCGTCGATGCGGTGCACGAAGCCGGCGGCGTCGCCGCGGGGGCTCGTGTCGGCCGTCGAGTCCGGCCCGTACGAGCTGACGATCAGGAACGGCGAGTTCGCCATCAGCCAGGCGACGTCCGGGTCGTCCAACGGGCCGGCGAGGTGCCCGGCGGTGAACTGCGCCTCCGGCAGGTCGCGGGGACGAGGGGTGGGCAGCTCCCACAGTCGCGCGCGTTGTACCGCACGGGAGCAGTGCACATAGACCTCTTCGATCCTGATGGTCCACGGCTCGGCCGCGTCGGTCGCGAATCGCCCGTTGATCCGCAGCACCTCCCCCACCCCGGGGAACAACAGCAGCAGCCC
This sequence comes from Amycolatopsis sp. cmx-4-37, assembly GCA_049998055.1. Taxonomy (GTDB): domain Bacteria; phylum Actinomycetota; class Actinomycetes; order Mycobacteriales; family Pseudonocardiaceae; genus Amycolatopsis. The sequence continues at coordinate 14,584 of JAEBEK010000045.1, forward strand.
TACCGGTGACAAGTCAGCAGGTGGCGGCTCGTCGTCGATCACGACAACGAGGCGCTGCTGATCGAGGACCCGCACCGGACAGGGGTCGCCCGTGATGAAACGTGAACAGGGCAAGCCCTCGTGATCCACGTAACCGACGCCGGCCAGACGGGCGTGGCTGACCAGTTCCTCGGTGTCCGCATCCAGATGGGCGAGTTCTTTGAGCATGATGGCGCTGTTCGGCACGCCGATGATCTTCTCGACCGCTGGCACCGGCATGGGATCCGCGAAGGCGTCGTCTGTGACTGACACAACTACCCCTCTCCTCAGCCTAACATCGTTAGGCCCCTTCACCCTAACGATGTTAGGCTGAGGAGTGGCTAAATCGCGCAACAATGTGACCCACGACCTACTGCAGTCCCGGCGACGCGAGATCATCGACAACGCCCTCGGTCTCCTGGATGAAGTCGGCGTCGACGCCCTGACCATGCGGGCCCTCGGTGCCCGCATGGGCATCCAGGCGCCCAGCCTTTATCACCACTTCTCCGGCAAGCGGGAGTTGCTCACCGCGATGGCCGACCGGATCGTCGCCGACGCCGTTATCCGCCCCGACGTCGAGGACTGGGAAGCGGGCTTGCGGCAGTGCGCCTACGCGCTGCGCTCGACGCTGAACGCGCGCCGCGACGCCGTTCGAGTCGTCGCCGGCACCGCAGCCACCGGCCCGAACTCCGCCGCAATCGCACAGGCATGGACCGATGCGCTCAGCGCAACTCCATTGCCGCTGGAGGAATGCGTCCGTTTCGCGTTAGTCCTCTACAGCTTCATCCTCGGACACATGCTCGAAGAAGGTGGCGAGCCCGTCACGCCGAGCGAGCAGGACTCCCTGCACACCGTCGGCCCGCTGTGGCGCGCCTATCTAGCTGTCGCGCAGGAGGGAGCGGAACGCCGCTTCGACTTCGGTCTCGATGTGATAATCGCGGCAATCCGAACACGTATAACGATGGCCGCCGCACCGGCGTCAGGAGCTCGGAAAGCAGACCGCTGATGTCCATGCTGCCTCCGATCCGGCGCCCCACCCACCTGCGGCAGCCGCTCCGGCAACAGCGCGGCCCCCGGCAGAAATGATCAGGAACACGAAGACCACCGCGGAGGCTGCGATCAAGGCCGACCACACGCCGAACTCGAACGCGCCCGCGCTGCCATGGGGAACCACGATCGCCTGGACGAGAAAGGTCAGGCCGGTGAACGCACCAAGCCCGGCCACGGCGGTGAGCGCGGGCCACGACCAGTGTTTCCGCAAGCGGATCCCCTCTCCCGGAGTACCGCACCGAATGTTGTTCTCCCACGCCCTCCCACTGGCGACCGGCTGGCGCGAAGCCGGGGCCCGCGGCCGCGGGCCAGTGTGGTGCTACGTCGCGTTCGCTGTGGCGATCCTGACCTTCCTGTGGGCAGGCGGCGGGCCGATCACGCAGCTGCGCCCGGCCGCGGCGTTGCCGGTGTCCCGCGTGCTGGTCCTGATCGCACTGACCGCGGCCGCGCCGAAGGTGCTCGGACTGTGGCTGGTCAACACGCGGCTGCGCCGGATCTCGGAGGCACTGTCGGCGCCGACCGACCCGCCGACGCGAGCGGAGGCGGTGCTCGCGGACCTGATCGACTGCCGTCGCGCCATCGGCGTCTGCCTGACCGCGTGCTGGCGACGATCATCACCATCGCGGTGGTCGGTTTGGGTGCCCAGCGTAAGGCGTTCCTCGCCACCGGCATCCCGCCGGAGAAGTTCCCACCCGAGTGGGTGCTCCTCCACGGTGCACTGTTCACCGCGATCTCGCGCTGCTCTACGTGCCCACGTTCTTCACCTGGCGCACCCGCTGCCTGCTGTTCGTGGACCAGTGCTACCCGCTGCCGACCGACGCCCGGCCCACCGCGGCGGGGGTCGAAGGCCGGACACGACTCATCAGCCTCCTCGGCGCGGACGTGACCGTCGCGAAGAGCCTTACCGCCGCCTTCGGCCTTCTTGCGCCGCTCGCGGTCAGCGTGCTCAGCGTCGTCGTCCCCGGGCTGAAGTGAGCCCTGCCCGACACCCAATCGACCGTTCGACCCACCCGACTTCATCGAATCCCCTGCCGGGCACCCAGACGGATCGCGTCGAACAGTTCCAGTCTCGAATCGGCCATCAACGGGCCCTCTTACTACAGAGCGGTGATCTGTGAAATCACCCGACCAGTGGGTCCATCTCAAACCGCCATAACACACCCCACGTCACCCAGCCGGGGCCACATCAAGCCGCCCGAATGGGGCCAAATGAAACCGCCCAGTCATCGCCGAGGCCCGGTTCCCGCGATCCACGGACTCGCCGCCGGCGTCCACGTACCCGCCGACAGAACGGCCACGTTCCGCGGAGCGCGAGGGGGTCTGTCAAACGAACAGTGTAACTCGGGTTGAAGGGGACCTACTTGCGTCCGGCGGCCAGGCGGCCGTCGAAGGCGATCTCGAACGCGTTGATCACGGGTTTCGTGCGCCGTGAGGCGCTGTGGTTTGAGTGGAGGTGAGAGACCGCCACCGTCGGGTCGTCGCAGCGGCCTGGCAGGAGCTGAGGGCAGGCTGATCCGGGAGGTGCCGGGGAGGCTGGGAGCAGCCCTGACAAAGCCGGGAGCCGAGACCTACTGATCAACAACGCCGGAAACACCGATCACGAGATAGACCCGGCCAGCAGTGATCATGTCGTGGTAGCGCAGGTGATCATCGCGTCGCGGCCTCAGCGAATCGCCCCGTTCACCGAGCCGCAACGCGGCAGGTCCGCAAGCTCGCGCGGATGGTGACGCAGCGCGGTCGTGATGAGATCGTATGGCCGCCCAGGCCGTCAGCGGGTGTTGCCGCCGGCTGGCCACATGCTGTTCGCCGGGGTCTACTCCGGCCGCTGCTCGCGCCGGTTCGCGAACGCCTGGTGGAGGTGGTCGCGGTTGTGGAAGCCGTCCTTCGCCGCCCCAGAATCATCGGCCGGCGAACCCGCTGACGAACAACTGCCGAGCACCCACCGCCCCGCGGCCGGGCAGCGCAGCGACCACCGTCTACCGCGAATCCGGCGAGCGGGCGGACCGAGACATCGAAAATGTCCAGGACGATATGCGGAACTCCGCGGGCCAGAACCTCGACGAGCCGGGCGGTGTACTGGTCCCGTGGCCGTGAACGCTCTGCCGGAAGCCGGTCGAGCGGCCGAGTTCACGGGAGCGACTCGGCCTCAGCTGCACGACCGGCTCCCTGTGGGAACCCTCAGGCGCCTCCGGGCAAGTTGGCTTCCACACGACGGAGCGAACTGGAGAAATACCTGAAGCCAGTTTGGCGTGGCGTGGGCAATGCGGTCAAGTCGACAGCCAGGACACGGGTGGCGACCAGCGGCGCGACGGTGCCGCTGGCATCAACGACCTTGGCCCGACCAGCCAGCTCGAAACGGTGCGGATGGCCCGTCGTGACCGTGCGGGTCGGGATCGCGTCCCGGGCGACGGGGCGTCGCCCGGGCGTCGAGGGTGCAAATGAGTCCACCCTCGACGCCAACGGAAATGTGCTCGGGAATCGTCTGCTACCGCCTTGCCCGGCGGAGGCGGCGGGCGACCGTCAGCAGCAATCCGCCGAGGAGGACGAGCAACGCTCCCAGCCAGCCCAGAGTACCCAGCACGGGGCTGGCCCCGGTGCTGGCGAGATCCGACGTACCGACGGCCCCGTTGTCGTAATCGGTGCCGCCACCATTTTGGTCAACGCCGGACGAAGTCGTGCCGAGACCCGCCCCTGGCGCGCTCGTCTCGCTGCCGGTTGAGGACGAGGTGTCCGTGCTGGCGCCGGTGCTCGTTTCGGTGCTCGTGGACGACGTGGTGTCCGTGGTGGTGCCGGTGGTCGTCCGGGTGTCCGTGGACGACGTCGTGTCCGTCGTGGTTCCGGTGCTGGTGCCGGTGGTCGTCTGGGTGCTCGAGGTGTCCGTGGTGATCCCGGTGCTGGTGCCGGTGGTCGTTTCGGTGCTCGAGATGTCTGTGGTGTCCGTGGTGGTGCCGGTGGTCGTCCGGGTGCTCGTGGACGACGTCGTGTCCGTCGTGGTTCCCGTGCTCGTGCCGGTGGTCGTCTCGGCGTCCGTGGACGACGTTGTGGTGGGGGGTGTGGTGCAGGTGGGGGTGGTGAACGTGTTGTCGTCGAGGGAGACCTGGCCGTTGCGGGCCAGCGCGCGCCCGGCGACGGTGGTGCCGGTCGTCACGGTGATCGAAGTCAACGCCATGATCGTGCCGACGAAGTTCGAGTTCGTCCCCAGGGTCGCGGAGCTGCCGACCTGCCAATAGACGTTGCAGGCCTGGGCGCCGTTGATCAGGTTCACGTTGCTCGCCGACGCCGTGATCAAGGTGGAGGCGACCTGGAAGATCCAGACGGTGCCGGAGGTGCCCTGACCGTCCAAAGTCAGGGTTCCGCCGAGCGCCAGCGGGCCGGTGGACTTGTAGACGCCACCGACCAGGGTCTGCCCGACGAGGTCTCCCGCGACGTTCGCGGTCGGTGCGCGGCCGGCGGCGTCGTTGTAGGCGACGACGAGGTCGGACTGGGCTTGCCCGGCCGCGGCGTCACCCGCGTGCGTGGTACCGGCCGTGGTGCCCGGCGGGAAACCGGTGATCGCGGTACCGGGCGAGACGCCGAGATCCCCGGCCAGCGTGCTGGGGCCGGTATTGGTCACCGCCTGCCCACCCAGTACGGAATAGGACCCCGCGGTGCCAAGCCCCACGGGTGCTTCGGCGGCACCGGCCTGCGGTACCCCCATCACCAAGCCCAGACCCAGCGTGGTCACGACCGCGCACAGACCTACGACCGCGCTGCTCCGGCGCCAGTTCCGCGCCGAATGCGTTGTGCGGGATTCGCCTTCCATTGTGTTCCTTCCACCGATTTTGACAGCCGAACCGGCGAAGTTCGGGCCGGAACCCTCGTCCACACAGGAAGGTGATCTTCCGCCACCTGGCCTCCGATTAGGTGAATCATAGGCAGGGACTAATCGGCGCGTCAGGAAATCGCGAATAAAGCACACGAAAGTGCACGCCGCGGGTAACCCACACGAGCGACGGCAGGAATCGAACCACCGACCGGAAGCCTTCGGGTCCCACCCGGACCCCGCTGCGGCTGGTGCGCCTGATCTTCCAGCAGAACTGGACCTGTGCGCGGCGGCGGAGATGTTCATGGTCACTCTCGCCCGAGACCGCCACCAAGTGGGCGCCGCGCTACCGCGCCGAGTGCGAAGCCGGGATGGCCGATCGCAGCTCGCGCCCGCGTCACAGCCCAACCTGCATCCCCGAGCCAAGCCACTCACGCGGCAGATCATGCGGTTACGGTGGCGGCGCCGGCTGGGCCCGATCCAGATCGGCTGCCGCCTCGAGTTGCCCGCCTCCACAGTGCACGCGGTGCTGACCCGGTACCGGATCAGTCGATTCTCCAACAGCGACTGGGCCACCGGTGATCCCTTTGCGCCGCTACGGGCATGCCTATCCCAGATCGCTGATCCACGTCGATGTAACCAAGTTCGGCAACATTCTCGACGGCGGCGGGCACCGATACGTCGGACGGTAGCAAGGGCGAAGTCACAACGAGCCACTCCCGGCCCACCCCGCGGCGCGGACCAAGGGATGTCTCGTAACCCGGTGTCGGGCTGGCGGGGCCGGTAGTTGATCATGTCGTCGTGGTGCAGGTGATCACAGCGTCGCGGCCGGAGTGGGTTGCCCCGTTCACCGGGCTGGAACCGGGCCAGTTCCGCAAGCTGGTACGGCTGGTCGCGAAGCGCGGCGGAGACGAGATCGCGGACGGGCGCCCGGGCCGACAGTGGGCGTTGCCGCTGGCAGACCGGGTTCTCCTGGTCGCGACCTACTGGCGGACGAACCTGACGATGCGCCAGTTCGGGCCGCTGTTCGGGGGTGTCGCATTCCGCGGCGCACGGGGTGATCGACACGATCGGGCCGCTGCTGGCCCTGGCCCCGGTCCGCAAACGCCGGGTGGATGCGGTCGCGATCGTGGACGGCACCCTGGTGCGCACGCGAGATCATCGGCTGGCGACGCCGTCGAAGAACTACCGGTACTCGACCAACGTGCAGGTCGCGATCGACGCCGAGACCAGATTGGTGATTGCCACCGGCGACCCACGGCCGGGCGGCCGCAACGACTGCACCGTCTACCGCGACTCCGGCATCGCTGAACAGCTCGCCGGCCGACCCGTGATGGCCGATGGTGGCTACCAAGGCAATCCCGGGGTTGTCATGCCTTACCGCAAACCCCGCGACGGCAGCGAACTGCCGGACTGGAAGGAAGACCTCAACGCGACTCACCGCAAATCCGCGCTCGCGTCGAGCACGTCCTGTCCCGGATGAGGAACTTCAAGATCCTCCGCGACTATCGCAGGGCGGGGAGCACGCTCGCCGACACGGTGTCCGGCATCGCGCATCTGCACAACATCCTCCCCGCCGACTGAACGCAACACCAGCCCCACCAACCACCACACCGGTTACGGGACATCCCTTAGGACTGTCTCGGCAGGCCAGGGGATCATCGGTGCGCAGCAGCGCTCCTACCGGGTCCGAGCGCAGCATATGGACGGTCAGGCCGGTCTCGTCGAACGGTCCGCGGGTAAGGGCGACATCGACCAGGCCGGCGTGCAGTCCACAGGTGGGATCGGTGAGGTCGGTTTCGCGGATGCGAACCTCTACACGGGGGTGCCGCTCGCGGTAGGCACGGGCGAGTCGATCTGTGCCCGGGTTGGAGCTGTCTCCCAGGATGCCGACGGTGATGGTCGCGGCGCCGGCCGCCGCCGTCACGGCCGCCCTCGCCCGCCGGTATACCGGGGATGCGGGTGGGGACGGCGCGGGGAGTTCTCCCCGCCGACTCCCTGGACCCATCTGTCCCCGTTGACCTGCGGGAATACGGCTCGGGGAGGCCGGGGAGTCGCCGCCGGCCGAACCCCGGATCGAGCCGAAACCGGGGGGATTCCGGGACCGGCCCCGGTCCCTCCCCGGCTCCCCCGCAGCTGGACGAGGGGAGGTGAGAAGCCCTTTGCCCGACCACGCCACCGCCGCACCGCAGACGACCACACAGCAGGTTCCGAAAGGCAGCGACCATGACCACAACAGAGGACGGCCGTCCGACCCACGACACGGACGGGACGAGCACGTCAGACGGTGACCGTGCCGACAGCCCGGCGAGCGGAGACCGGTCCGACACCGACCGTCCCCGGCGCACCACCGTAGGACGACCTGAACGGGCCGTAGACGGCTCGACACCGTCCACGCCGCATCATCCGGACCGACGCGGCTTCTCAGCGCGTCACCGACGCAACAGGCCGAACACGGAGGAGGGTGGCCCCGCCGCGTCCCATCCCCACCCCGGAAGAGTGGGCGCAGGAACAGTTGAAACACGCTCCCGAGCGGTCCCGCGAATGGGCCGTCAAGGTCGCGGCCATCTACGGCCTGGAGATGCCCACCGACGCGCATCACGGGAACTGAACGCGACAAAGCCCCGGCAACCGTGGTTGTCGGGGTTCTGTCGAGGGGGGGACCATGGCTGCGAGGCTCGGTGTTGAACCGGGTCAGCCGCGCAGCAACTTAGCGCTCTTTCTCGGCTACCGGGCCGAACTACCGCCGGGTTCACCCGAATGGACAGTCCCGGCAGTTCACGATGAGGTGCCCTTGGGCCCGTTGCTGCGCCAACGTCAGCATGCCGATTTGCGGCCCGGGGTTCGCATGCGGGGTGTCGTCGGTCATTCCGCTGAAATCCAGGTGACACGCGTCCACCGACAGCGTGCCGTCCGGGTTCGACCGGGACGCCTGTCCCGCGAGATACAGGTTGTTCACGTAGTCGCCCGCCGCCGTGACCTCTGCGGCCATCGCACGAATAGCGGCCGAGCAGTCAGGCACATGCCGGGCGTCGGCGAGTTGCCGTGCGGCGGCGGGTGCGAAGACGAAACACGCGTCGGCGACCGCGTCCGGTGTCGGGCGGGCGATCCGTTCCGCCAGGAAGTTGACCATGCTCGCCGGGGTTCGGGCAAGATCCGGGCCACGGCGTCATCGTGGGCTTGATTCAGTTCCTGTTGCGTCTGGCGTGCCTGCCGGGCCGCGTCTACCGCCAGCATCGCCCAGCCCGCCGCGACCATCACCACACCCACCGCCAGCGCTCCCAGGGTCTGCCAGCGCCGCACCCGGAGCCGCAACATCACCAGCGCAGCGACCCCGGCGCCCGTCACCGCGACGCCCGCCAGCAGCACCCACCACCACGGGTCCACATAGGTCAGCAGCCACACCCCGACCACCAGCAGCGGCACCGTCGCCCGCCATACCGGCGGCACGCGCCGGGCCGCGACCAGCACGGCCGCGAGACCACCGAACCCGCCGAGCAGCCACGGCCACGTTTCCCAGCCGGATAGCCACCACGCCAGCAGCGCGAGTGTCGCCGCGCCGATCAGTGCGGGCAGCCGGACGGCGCGCTCAATCGCCGCGCGTCGGCGATTCCGGTCCTGGTATCGGGCCGCTTTCCTCTCCCCGGCAGTGACCACACGGTCTACGAAATTTCCTCCGCCCATGTCCCCAGGCTGCGCCTCTACCTGCGATAACACCACCAGGCCGAACGCATGATCGAACACCAGGCAAAAAGTTGGTTGTGTGTCTGGCGCAGGCGCTCACTGTCCGGTGAGATAAGCCCATGGCACCACCCGACGAGGCCGCTCACCTGCAGCGGCTGGTCGCGCAGCTGCAAGAGGCGCTCGCCACACAACCAGTCATCGAACAGGCCAAAGGCATGCTCATGCTTTCGCGGAGCTGGTCGGCCGACGAAGCATTTGACGCGCTGCGCGAGATCTCACAGCGCACGAATACCAAGTTGCATGACGTTGCGGCAACCCTTGTCTCTACTGGCAGCGGCCGTGAATCGGCGCCGATAGAAAGCGACGTTACCGAGTCTGTCCTTGAAGAAATCAGCCGCGTAGTGGTCGGCGGCGCCGTCAATCGACCGCCGCCCGCGTAACGGCCAAGAAATTGAAGTTCACGACTATGTTGTTCCAAAGAAACGCGGCGGGCATCTAAGTCGGATGTCCCGCCGCGCTCGCGTAGCCGTCAGCCGTCTTCGCTCCGAAAGATCGGCTTGATTTGGTTTGGATGAAACCGCACACCCTTCCCGGCAGGCGTACTCAACACTGCGGTAAGGGTCTGCGCAATCGCCGCTTGCTTCAGTTCGATGGTGAAACTCGTCTTCTCCCATAACTCGTCAAGGTTGACTATCGCTGCGTCGCAGGCATCCTGCCGCGCAGCGTACTTGCGTTTCTCGCGTTTCAGGATTGCGACCTTGGATTCCATGCGCGCCAGGCTCGAAAAGTAGTTTTCCGCCGAGTAGGTGCCAGCCTCGTACCGCAACGTCGATTCCCGGATTCGGTCCTTTAGGTCTTGAAGTTCCTTCTCTTTCGTCCACGGCGGTAACTTTCCAGTTTGCGGGACTGGATCTTTTCGATGTTCCGCCAGTACCAAAGCTCGAATGTAGGCATCCACAGGCGCTGCGTCTCGTGAGACGCTGGAACACCCGCCTTGTCCTTTCGATGAGTACCGGTAGATCTCGACCAGATTCTTAGAACGCTGATCGCGCCTGCTGGAACCCACCATGCGGGCATTGCACTTCCCGCACCGGACGAACGGCGACAGCAAATGATTGGTCCGGTACCCGCGTCCCTTACCGCCGACCCGGGACTGTTCGTGGTCTTGCGCAGGACTCCATGCGCGCACCACGGCCGCGCACTGGTCATCGGTGAGAATCGGTTCCCACCGTCCGCGAATCGGCTCGCCATCTTCTACTCTGACAACCGCGCCACGGTAGATGACCATTCCGCACATGCGGGGGCGGGTGAACATGTTCCGGACCGTTGCCGCTCGCCACTCGACCCTGGTCACCGTGGGAATCTTGCGATCGTTCCATTCTCGCGCCAAAGTGAGTGGACTCAGTCCCGCGATAATGCGCGGGACGGCCGCCAGGATGTGTTTCGATTCACGCTTGTTCACTGTGATTCGGTCTTTGCGCCAGCCGAACGGGCGATTGGGGCCACCGTGAAGCTTCCCCGCTTGCGCCGCCCGGCGCTTTCCGTCGGTAACGCGACGCGACGTTGCGTGATTCGGCGTTGCGTTGATTGACCAGGCGTCGCGCGGAGTCGATTCCCTCATCGGTCGTCAGATTGATGTTTCCGGTCATGCTGACGACGTAAATGCCGTACAACTCGACCGTGTCAATGAGATCTTCAAGCATACGCGGGTCACGGGTCGCGCGGTCGATATCGGCAGAGGCGCGGGCATTGCATTCACCCCGGCGCAAGGGGTGAGAATCGACTCCCATCCGGACGGACCACGCGATAGCCGTAGGTGCCATCAGGCAACAGCACCCGCCGCCGCTTGAATGACGACACGTTGGGCTCAGGAACCTCACGAGCGACCCGACCGCCGATCGTCTTGACGAACTTCCGCAGGTCGGTGAGCTGGTAGTCGACCTGTCCCTCACCCGGGGCATCCTGGCCCGGTACGACCCTGGACTCACGAGCTTGGAGGATCCAAACTAGCTGGTCAGGGTCATGTTCGATCAGCGTCCGGCCCCGCTCGCGGAGTGGCTGTGGAGATCCCATGACCCCCCGTGTGCACTAGAAAAGTCGTAGCTACAGCCAAGAAATAGCGCAGATTCCGGAGCTCCATAGTGCCACGATACCTTTGCGGTATCGACTCGACAGAATGGTCTTGGACAGTCGCTGTGTTCTCGCGCTGGAATCGAGGTATGCCGACCAACCGGAGACCGGTGAGCCGAGCGCCGACCCTGCCGTATCGGTGGTCGGTCCGGATGATGGTGAGGTGATCGTCCTGGGTACGACGCGGCTACGCGTCCTCGAAGACGGCAGCAACACCGCGCACCGCCTCGGGCTCGCCGAGTCCTTCCTTAACTCTGGCAGAAGTGCTAGACAGCTTGCTCAGTGTGGCCTTGAAGTCCCATTCACCGCCTTCCCCGAGCACCGACACCAGCTGCTCGAATACCTGACGCGAGATCCGATCCTAGTAGTCGGCGACAGGCTGATGTGGCTGCCAGACGCACTCGCCAAGGAATGACCCCCTCCTTTTGGGATTGCTGGTTAAACAAACGTTTCATGGTCATCCGGTCATGACCGGGTATGCACAAGATGGCGACCACCGCGCCAACGCTGTCGCGGCCGTACTGCAGAGGGCCGTCCGGCGGCCAGTTCGGAGCAGCTCCAGGTCCATGACCAGCAACGTACACTACATTCGCACATGCGTTCGAGAATCTGACTCGCAGAGCTGCGGCCTGAGCTGAACCACGTGACAGCGGGATGCGAGTGGTCACATGCCTGTATGAGTTGCAACGCCGAAGGCAATTCAGTTCTCGTCGAAGTACTCCACCGCGGCGCGGCGGATCTGCGTCAGGCGCTTCGAAACGGCGCTGTGGTTGGCGTATTCGAGTATGTCCGCGATCTCAGTCTTGCTGGTCATGCCACTGTTGAGCAGCACTACGATCTCCCGGTTCCGGGCGTCCATCAGCGCGAGGAAGTCGTTGGTGACCACATTGCCCAGCACCTCGCTCTCCGGCCCTTGGACCGGCGTCGTGTCGGTCAACTCGACGAACTTCACTGTGACCTTGCGCCGCTTGCCGTACAGCTTGCGTTCGAAGTCTTCGCGTGCGTACGACCAGTGGTTGGAGAAGTCGTCCTCGATCCTGTTCGAGCGGACCGCGTCCAGGATGCCGCGGAGGCGGCCAGTCTGGTCGGCGGCCTCCACGGTCTCGATCACGGCGTGGTGGGCGTCATCCTCGCCGAACCACACGGGTCCGCCCATCCGGGGGTTGCCGGCTACGGCCCCGGCGAGCACGCTGCCGTCCACCAGGGTGACGGGACCGGGAGTCTTGCCCTTGTCGACCTCGGGGAAGTCGCGCAGCCGGTCCTGGATGGTGGCGGTGACCGCAGGCACCCAGAAATCTAGATTGTGAGCTAGCTGGATGTTTGATGGTGTGTGCTGTCGTCGGCGACTTGCGTAGTCGAGTAGCGCAGGTTGCCCTCGGACGCCTCGCGACCGGAGACATTTGGGCACGTCTCGCCCGACGGGTACGTGACGCCTTCGATGGTGATCGCTGTGTCTGTGGCGGAGTGGGTGCTGGCTTGTGTCGAGGTGTCATGAGACGACGGTCTCGGAGGTCCCAGTGTCGTGTTCAGAGGTAGGTGCCGCCGGGTTCTTCGGTCCGCGGGTGAGGATGTAGACAATGAGGACTGCCATGATGGCGACTCCGGCCCACATGGCGGTTTGCCAGCCGTCTACAAAGGATTCTTGTGCGGCTCGGACCAGTGCCTGCCCGCGGTCGCCGGTGCTGTGGGCGGCTTCGATGGCGTTGGCGACGCCTTCGCGTGCGGTGTCGGCGGTGCCGGCGGGGACGCCGTCGAGTCTGGGGGTGATGGCGCTGCGATAGCCGGCCGAGAGCAGTGCGCCGAGCAGCGCGACGCCGAGGGCGGTGCCGAATTCGCGGGTGACGTCGTTGAGAGCGGAGGCCACGCCTTGGCGTTCCCGCGGCAAAGCGCTGGTGATGGCCTCGGTAGCAGGCGGCATCGACAAGCCCATACCGACGCCCATGGCGATCATGCCGGGCAGGACCGCGAGGTAGCCGCCGTCGACGGAGACGAGAGTCGCCAACAGGGCCAGGCCCGCGCCGGCCAGGAAGATGCCCGTTGTCATGGTTGCGCGCGCTCCGACTCGCTCGGCCAGACGCGGTGCGAGACCGGAGGCGATCATCATCAGCCCGGCCATGGGCAGGAGCGCCACGGTCGACAGCAGGCCCGACCAGCCGAAGACGGTCTGGAAGAACGGGTAGAGGACGACGGAGACTCCCGCCTGGACCCCGAAGACCGCCAGGAGCGCCACGGAGCCGCTTGCCAGGCCGCGTTCGCGGAAGAGGCGGACGTCCAACAGCGGGGCGCGGTGGCGAAGCTCCCAGGCCACGAAGCCGACGGTGCCGATGACGCCGATGAGCAGGCTGATGACGGTGGTGGGCGCCACCCAGCCCTTCTCGGGGCCTTCGTGGAGGAAGTAGATGAGCCCGACCACGGCGACGACGGACGCCAGGGAGCCGACCGTGTCGAAGGAGTGCTGTGATGCCTCGCGCGAGTCGGGGACCGAGCGCCACACCGTGGCTACCGCGACGAGGACAAGTGCGACGGGAAGAACGAACAGGTAGCGCCAGTTCGCCACGTCGATGAGGACGGCGGAGAGGAACATTCCCAGTAGTCCGCCGCCCCCGGCGACGCCGGTCCACACGCCGATCGCGCGGCCGCGTTCTTTCTCCGGGAAGGTCGAGGTGATGACGGCAAGCGTGACGGGCATGATCATCGCCGCACCCACCCCGCCGAGAACGCGTGCCGCGAGCATGACCTCGGCCGAGGGGGCAAGACCTGCGGCCACGTTCGCGACGCCGAAGATGGTCAGGCCGGCGAGGAGCACGGGCTTGCGCCCCCATCGGTCGCCGACCGCGCCGAGCGGCAGAAGCAGCGCGGCCAGGCTGAGGACGTAGATATTGATGATCCACAGGACCGTGCCCTGTGAGGCGTCGAAGTCGACGGCGAGGTCCGGCTGGGCGACGTTCAGCCCGGTGACCGAGGCGATGACAGCCATCAACGCGATGGAGACCGCGATGAGGATCGAGCGGCGTTGGCGGGCGTCCGAGACCAAGGCGCCCGCGGGGCCGCTCGGGTCAGGATGTGTCCGTGGTGGCTGGTCAGTGTTCATGAATCCCTTCCAGAAGGCATAGGAAATCCACGCCGGAGCGAGGTGCGTTGCGGCGGAGGAGCGATGACCCGTCAGGCAGGTATGGGGGCGCCGTGCGGTGCGGCGCTTCAAACGTGAGTGACGCTGGACGCGCCAGCAAGGGCCGCGTTGGTGTCCGCGGTGGCGAGGTGGGCGTTCATGTGGGCTCCGGCGAGGGCTCCGGCCGCGGCGGCGGCGCCGACCTGTGCGGTCAGGTCGGTGGCGTTGCCTGCCACCCACACCCCCGGCACTTCGGTGGTGCCCGCGATGCCCGTGATGAAGCGGCGGCCCATACCGCCTGGCAGGTCCTCCATCGGCAACCGCAGGCCGTCGAGCCCGTCCGCGCGAGCCAGCGTCGTGGTGACGACGGCGAGTACCCGGCGCGGCACGACGTGCCCGTCGGTCAGCAGCACGCCGGTGATGTCGTTCCCGTCGGACTGGACCTCGGCGACCGGGGTGTCGATGACGCGAATGCCGCGGGCGGTGAACCGCGCGCGGGTGTCCTCATCCAGGTCAATACCGCGGGCGAAGTACACCAGGTCCTCGGTCAGCTGACGGAACAACAGCGCGTGGTGGACCGAGGCCGGGCCCACGGCCAGCACACCGATCGGTTGGTCACGGACTTCCCATCCGTGGCAGTACGGGCAGTGGACCACGCCGCGGCCCCAGTGCGGGGCCAGGCCGGGGATGTCGGGGAGCACGTCGCGCAGTCCGGTGGCGACCAGCACCCGGCGTGCCCGCACGAGGCCGCCGTCGGCAAGGGATACGGCGAAACGCGGATCTCCGTCGGCCGGAGACGCGGCCGGCGCGGCGGAGACCACTTCGCCGGTCACGAGCCGACCGCCGTAGCGGCGCACCTCCTCCCTGCCTCGGCGCAGCAGCTCCGCGGGCGGCGTGCCGTCCAAGCCGAGCAGGCCGTGCACTCCCTCGGCCGGGGCGTTGCGGGGACTGCCGCTGTCGATCACGACGGCCGAGCGGCGTGAGCGGGCCAGCATCAGTGCGCCGTTCAAGCCTGCTGCGCCACCGCCGATCACCACGGCGTCGACGGTGTCCTCCGGCAGTGGGTCCGTCCTGGTCTCAGGCATGGTGGTGGCTCCTTCTCACGTGCATGGGGCTACACCATGACGGTAAGCGCAGGTTGCGGCTCCGGCATAAGATCGTGCCTATGACGCAAGACGATGGCGGGTTGGACGGCCTGGTACGCAAACGCATCCGCGCTCTACGAGTGGCGCAGGGCTGGTCGCTGGAGGAGTTGGCCACCCGTGCAAGGCTGAGTCCATCGTCACTCAGCCGGATTGAGAACGGTCAGCGCCGCCTTGCCTTGGACCAGCTCGTCACCTTGGCCCGGGCTCTGGACACCTCTCTTGATCAGCTGGTCGAGACGGACACCGACGACGTGATCGTCAGTCCGATGATCGACGGCACCCACGGCTTGATGCGGTGGCCGATCAAGGCGGAGCCCGGGATGACCGTCATGCGTCAGCGCATGACGAGCCCGCCACCGGACAATCCCGCCGGCATGCGCGCACACCCAGGCCGAGAGTGGCTCGTCGTCCTCTCCGGCACCGCCGTCCTGATGTTGGGCCACCGCCGCCTCCGCGTGGAGACCAACCAGGCCGCCGAGTTCCCGACCATGCTCCCGCACGCGATCGGCACCGCGGGCGGACCGTGCGAGATCCTGGGCATCTTCGACCGCGAGGCCCGCCGCGGGCACCACACTGACAAGACCGCCCAGCCGAACACGGACCGATCATGACGACCGGGGTCTCCGGGGTCACTTGCGTGGTCGGCAGCCCGAGCAGTCATTGCCTTGCCTCATGAGCAAGACTCCGTGCATCTAACGCATGGGCAGCCTAGCGTCGTTGTCATGACGTCCACTACGCAGGACCATGACGGCCTCCCCGGCCACCATCACCGACACGGGGGCAACGTGGACGGCCAGGCGGAAATCTTGGAGCTCGACGCGGAGGTCCTCGCCGAGCACACCGCGTCCATCACCGCGTGGCTGCCCCTCGCGGCGAGCCCCCGCCAGATCGTGGACCTGGGGTGCGGGACCGGCGCCGGGACATTCGCCCTGCTCGCCCGCTTCCCCGAGGCACACGTCACCGCCGTCGACTCCTCGGCCGACCATCTGCGTCGTCTGCGGGAAAAGGCCCACGAACACGCGGTAGCCGGCTGCGTGCGCACCCTCCAGGCCGACCTCGACTCGACGTGGCCGGATCTGGGCGAGCCCGACCTGGTGTGGGCGTCGGCATCCCTGCACCACATGGCCGATCCCGACCGCACCCTGCGCCAGGTGCGCAAAACGCTCGGCCCTGGCGGGCTCTTCGCCGTCGTGGAACTCGCCGGCTTCCCCCGGTTCCTGCCCGATGACGCCCCGGAAGTCCGTCCCGGTCTGGAGAAGCGCTGCCACGCCGCGAGCGAGCGTCGCCATGCCGAGCAGGTACCGCACCGGGGGGCTGACTGGGGCGCCAAGCTGACCGCCGCCGGATTCACTCTCGAAGGCGAACGGACGCTCACCGTCGACATCGAACACTCCCGCTCCAGGGCGGTCGGCCGCTACGCGCTCAGTGGCCTGCGACGCATGCGCGAGGCCGTAGCCGATGTGCTCACGACCGAGGATCTCACCGCGCTGGATCAGCTGCTCGACACGACCAGCCCGCACAGCATCCTGCGCCGCGACGACCTCGCAGTGCGCACCGAACGCACTGTGTGGGCCGCACGCCGCGTCTGAGATCGACCCCGCAGTCACAACCCAAAACCCGCGTCGCGAGTGCCCGACGGGCATCCAGGCGCCCAGCTGTTTGCGCGATAGGCAACAGTTCATGCTTCTAGCGCACGACAGTTGTAAGTTGATCCCAGGTGGACAGCGTTCGCACTACGACAGAGAGAAAGCAGGACATCTCATGGACACGGACCACGTTTCCTCCCGCCAGCAGACAGCGAACAACGTGCCCGCCGGCTACGAGGCGTGGCGCGAGGCCAGGTGGGACGAGATCGCCGGCCCGAACGGCAAGGCCAAGGTGGTCGCCAACGGCAGGGTGACCGGCCGGGATACCCACGTCATCCCCGGCGTTCCCGGACAGTGGCGCATCACCGAGGCGGGCACCTTGACAGTGTCGGCCGCTGCCGCCGACAGCGTGACGGTCAACGGCGAAGCAGTGAACGGAACAGCCGAGGTGCGCTCCGGCAGCACTCTTGAATTCTCTGGGGGACGCGTGGGTTTCGCGGGAGGCGCGGGCGGGTTCTACGGCGTGGTCGTCATGGACCACGAGGCTCTCGCCCGGTCGGGCCTCAGCGGGATCGACACCTACCCCTACGACCCGGACTGGGTCTTCGAAGGCGAATATCGAGCAGCTCCGGAGGGTCGCCGGATCGAAGTGGATCGCCTGACCACTCCCCGCACCACGGAAGCCATCCTGGCGCCCGTCGATCTCGCCGTCACCATCAACGGCGCTGAGTACGTGTTGTCCGTCCTCGAAGACATGCCGGGTCAGCGACTTGTGGTCTTCACCGACGAAACCAACGGAACCGAGACACCCGGCATCGGCCGTTGGCTGGTGCTGCCCCTCCGGGAGCCCGGCAGCACCCTGACGGTCGACTTCAACCAGGCAACACTGTCGCACCACCACCTGGTCCCGGCTGTCTTCACCTGTCCTCTCTCGCCTCCCGGCAACCACCTGCCCACGCGAGTCGAAGCAGGAGAACGCGCTCTCATCTACGCCAACAACTGAGCGCGCACCCGACTCCCGACAGTCACACCACGCACAGAAGGAAGCAACACCATGAGCCAGGACCTCAAAGACAAGGCAATCGCCTACCTCCGCCACCTGGAGAACAGGCAATGGGCCGATGCGCAAGCGATGTGCTCCGAGAAGGCCACCGTCTGGCACAACGACGGAAAGGGCGACTCGACGATCCAGGAGAACATCTCCGGCATGGAAGCCCAGATCGACCCCATCAAGTCGATGCGCTACGACGTCACCCGGCAATTCTCCCAGTCCGACGAAGTCCTCCAGCAACACGTCGTGAACGTGGTCATGAAGGACGGAGCGCTCTTCCGGGTCGACGCCGCCGTGTACTTCCGCTTCGAAGACGGCCTCATCACCCGAATCGAGGAATACGCCAGCCTGCCCAGCAACGACGCCACCTGAACGAGCGGTACCCCAGGCCTCACAGTCGAGCTTCCTCCTGATTCGCGCGGAAATCTCGACCGGCTGCCCGGGGCGCCATCGGCACCACCTGTTGCTACGTCGTGCAGGACGATGCCTGGGGCCACGACCTACGAGAGCGAATGTGAGCTGACCGTGGGAGGGGCTGCTGGCCGATACTGACGAGGCGGACGGCAACGTCGACACACCAATCGACGCTCCGGCCTCATCCGGCTGCTGCTCCTGACTGGTTTCGCCGCTGGGGTCAACGACCTGCTGCGGCCCCAGCGCTGTGCTGGTGGCGTCTCCCGGCAGGTTTGTACGGTCAGGTGGCCGTGCTCCGCCGGGATACCTCGCCGGCGTAGCCCGGGCGGGTGTTGCCTGCGATGTCGTTCCATGCCGTGGTGGTCCCAATGTGCAGGTTGAGCAAGTCGGACAGGACCGTCGCGGGAAGCTGAGCGGCTAGTAGTACTTTGTTAGGTCTTGGCGTGTTGTGGTGATGTGAAGCGGGCTGGGTGATTGATGCTCCGGTGACTCCCGACGAGCTTGTCCATGTCCGGCAACGTCTTGAGGCTTTCGCGGCGGAGGTGTTCGCTCCCTTGGCCCGGTCGGACCAGCGGGCCAAGGGCGAGACGTATCTGCGGGGGCTGTTGCTGGACGGGCGGCGTAAGTCGATGCAGCCGATGGCGGAGCGGCTGGGGGTGGATCATCAAGGGCTGCAGCAGTTCCTGACCACCTCGACCTGGGACACCGACGCGGTGCGAGCACGGCTGGCCCAGCGAGCGGTAGAGGCTGTCGATCCGGTCGCATGGGCGGTCGACGACAGCGGCTTCCCCAAAGACGGCACGAGTTCACCGGGCGTGGCGCGGCAGTATTCCGGGACCCTGGGCAAGGTCGCCAACTGCCAGATCGGGGTCAGCGTGCACGCGGTCACCGACATGGCTTCCTGCCCGCTGGGCTGGCGGTTGTTCCTGCCGGAGTCGTGGGACACCGCCAAAGCGGGCCCGGCGGCGCTCAAGGCGGCCAAAACCAAGCGTCGCAAGACACTGAGGAACGCGCCACGAGCCGCGGCGCCGGCCGGTGAGCTGGCCGGCACCAGGGTCGAGGTGGACGTGGAGGCGGTCACTGAGGCAGCCAGAGCGCGCCGGAACCGGTGCGGGATACCCGTGCAGGAAGGGCATCGTCCGAAATGGACGCTGGCCGTTGAGATGCTGGACGAGCTCGCCGGTCACGGGTTGCGCCCGCCGGTACTGGTCGCCGACGCCGGTTACGGAGACAACGGCCAGTTCCGGGCCGCGCTCGACGAGCGGGACATCGCCTACAGCGTGCCGCTCAAAGGCGAGGCCCTGGCTCACACCAGCGAAGCGGTCCCCGTACTGCGGGAATGGTCCGGGACGGGCCGGTGCGGCCGCCCACCAGCCGCCACGCCCGTCTACGCCGACGAACCGGTCAGCCTGGCCCGGCACGTGGCCGCCGCCGGCCGTGAGGCCGCGCTCACCATCACCTGGCGCGAAGGCAGCAAAGGCCCACTGACCTCACAGTTCGTGTTCCTGCGGGTCCGGCCGGCCGGGCACCGCGTCCCTCGCGGAGCCGAGGACGGCGCCCTGCCACAGCGGTGGCTGATTGCCGAGTGGCCCGACGGTGAGCCCGAACCGGTCACCTACTGGCTGTCCAGTCTTCCCGCCACCACTCCTGCCGCCGATCTCGTCCGCTACGCCAAGATCCGCTGGCGGATCGAGCACGACTACCGCGAACTCAAAACCGGCCTGGGCCTGGACCACTTCGAAGGCCGCTCCTGGCAGGGCTGGCACCGCCACGTCACCCTGGTCACCGCCGCGCACCTGTTCCTCACCCTGCTGCGAGCCGACCCAAAAGCGGCTGCGCCGGCCTGACCCTCTACACGGCCATCCGCGAACTGCAGCTCCTCCTCGCGACCTGGACCGCGCATGCCTGACCTGCCACCAAACGGTGAAACCCTTACACCGCAACAACCGACAACGAACCTAACAAAGCACTACTAGGGCATGTCCGATAAAGCCTTGGTCCAGGTGATCACGGCGTGGAGGGCAACCGCGCAGCGGAAAACGATGGCCAACTTGTCGTAGCGGGTGGCCAGGCCGCCCCATTGCTTGAGCAAGTTGAAGCGGCGTTCGACAACGTTGCGCCCGCGGTAGTCCACCGGATTGAACGCCGGTGGACGACCACCACGCGAACCGCGGTGCTTGCGGTGCCCACCTGATCAGCAGGTTCGCGGCATCACCGCGGTGATGCCGCGAGCACGTAAGTGCCCCCGGATCGCGCGGGAGGAATAGGCTTTGTCGCCGCGGACACGCTCGGGACGAGTGCGAGCCCGTCCGGGCCCAGCCCGACGGACCCGCAGATGCCGCATCAGGTGCGGGAACATCGGCGCGTCCCCGGCCTGCCCGGGACCGACCAAAGCCACCAGTGGCCGGGTCGGCGCGTGCGCACCACGGCGGGTGCCGACTAAGATCGGCATGCCAGGGAGGGCCTGCACGCATACTGACGACTCAGTTCCGTGCGGGCACGAAACACGACTGTCGCACCGGGAGTCGCGATGGGCACGGTCCTGCATGTCATGCGGCATTCCGACCGGACCGTCACCGCAGCGTGCCCTCAGCACCAGTTGGTTTCGCGCGCCGCGGGCGTCATAGTGTCGACCGTGTTGCTCAGGTGCGCTACTGGATGCGGCTGAGGTTGCCGCTGGTGTTCGGTGCCAGGACGGCGACGAGCGAGGCCAGCCGCGGCGACGGCTGAACCGGTCAGGATGGCTCACGCCGAGCGTCGGGCTGCAGTGCACCGAATAACCCGCTACCCTCCGATTGTCGGTACTTGTGGGTGGCCTACTCCACCCACCACGCCCCTGCAGCGCTGTCGACAGCCTGGGTGCAGGCCGCGTCCGACGTCAGTCGGGCTGACCGCCGAGGGCTATTTCGTACCAGGGGCACGCTCCGGCGTCTCGCTGACTGATTCTGTCGTGAACCGCGTTCAGCGTTCGGTAACGGAGTTGTGGCTTTATGCCCTGGTGAGCGGCCCGATCGTGGCTATATTGCAGGGTTCAGAAGGTACCGAACGCGGCCGGACCGGGGGAGAAGATGACGAGGGACGTGTCACGGCCTGTCGGGCCAGCGACCTACCGTGAGGTTTTCGGGGTTGGGCAGTTCCGGATCCTCTGGCTGGCGCACGTCCAGTCGGTCCTGGGTGATCAGCTCGCGCGCGTGGCGCTGTCGATCCTGGTGTTCGACCGCACCGGCTCCCCCGCTTGGGCGGCGATCACCTACGCGATGACTATCCTGCCGAACCTGGCCGGTGGGGCCCTGCTGTCGGGGCTGGCCGACCGGTTCCCCCGGCGCACGGTCATGGTCGCCGCAGATGGGCTGCGGGCGGTGCTGGTCGCGGTGATGGCGCTGGCCGGCCAGCCGATTGTCGTGATGGTCGTACTGCTGGCCGTGGTCCAGGTGCTCTACGCGCCGTTCACGGCGGCCCGCAGCGCTGTGCTGCCTGCGGTGCTCGAGGGTGACAGGTTCGTGGTGGGCACGGCGATCATGCGGACCACCGATCAGCTCGGCCACGTCGCCGGGTTCGGCGCGGGCGCCGCGCTGGTGACCGCGTTGGGCACGCACACCACCCTCCTCCTGGACGCGGCGACGTTCGCCGTCTCGGCGCTGCTGCTGTCCTTCGGAATCCAGGCCTACCGGCCGGCCGCGGACGGGCCGGCCGCGCGCGGGGCCGGGACCTGGTGGCGCACGCTGTGGGCCGGGTTCACCCTGGTGACCGGCGACCGGCGACTGCGCGCGCTGGTCGGGCTGGCATGCGTGTCCGGGTTCTACGTCATCCCCGAGGGCCTGGCGGTGCCCTACGCCGCCCAGATCCACGGCGGCACGCTCGCGGTCGGGCTGCTGCTGGCCGCGAACCCGGTTGGTGCGGTCCTGGGGATGCTGGCGCTCAAGGGGCTGCGGCCGGACTGGCGGCTGCGGTTGATGGGTCCGCTGGCGGTGGCGACCTGCGCGGTACTGCTGCCGACCGCGTGGGCTCCGCCCTTGTGGGCGACGGTGGCGTTGTGGGTGGCCAATGGCCTGTTCTCGTCCTACGACATGGTCGCCAACACCACGTTCGTGCAGACCGTGCCGGACTCCTCCCGCGGCCAGGCGATCGGGCTGGCCGTCGCGGCGATGCTCACCGCGCAGGGCGTCGGAGTGGTCGCCGGGGGTCTGCTCGCGCAGGCGATCACGCCGGCGATCGTGATCGGGCTCGCCGGCCTGGGCGGCACGCTCGCGGCGGTCGCGGCGTCGGTTGCCTGGCGCCGGGCTGTGCCGCTCCTGCCCCGGGCGGGGCAGGAGCGAAACGCGAGCAGCGCCGGTGCTTGAGCGGACCCGCACGTCGGGTCCTCGACAGCGGTGGGCACGAGAGCCTCAGGACCAGGTGTTGTTCCGTCGCCAGGTGTTGTTGCGCATGGTCGTCACCTCCTTCCGGATGCCGCACAGCGGAGACACGCGTTCATCGCGACCAGGTGTTGTTGCGCCACGTGTTGTTCCGCAT
>JAEBEK010000046.1:0-34859 GCA_049998055.1 Amycolatopsis sp. cmx-4-37
CGACGACCGGAGACCCGAACGTGGGCGTGCTGGAGCAGCCAGCACAATCCAGCACGCCCACAACCACCACCAAGATCAACAAACCCCAACCAAGATCACCGAGAATCCCACCGGTGGATCCAGGTCCGACGACATGAAAGAGTCGTTCATGACGTTCGACCGGCCCGCCTCGGCTACCTCAGCTCGGCGGGTGGTGCGGGCCGGTCCCGGGGAGCCCGCCTCAGTTCGTGGGGCGGGCCGAGTAGGTGCCGCCGCGGCGCTGGCCGCCTCCCGGACGCTGGCCCTGCACCGCCTGGCCCAGCGAGGTCGCCGTCGCCGTGGTGCCGTCCACCTTCGCCACCACCGTCACGTTCTGGTCGCCTTGCTTCACGTCGCCCGTCTTCTGGGTCGAGCCGTCGAGCGTGTACGTCTGTTTGTAGCCGTCCTTGCTCGTCAACGTCACCGAGGTCGCGCTCAGCGCCGTGACGTCGCCCGTCTGGAGGCGCTCGGTCGTGTAGCCGCCGCTGCCGTTCGACACCACGAAGTCGCCGTGGAGCGCCTCGCGCAGCGCGGCCATCCCGCCGCCGAAGCCGCCGCCGAAGTTGCCGCCCGGACCGCCTTGGCCGGGGAACTGGCCGCCGCCCGGGCCGCCGAACCCGCCTGGGCCCTGCTGGGCCGAGTTGTCCGCACTGCTGGTGCCCGCCCAGATCGCCGCGCCGCCGCCGGCCGCGATCACCACCGCGATGCCGGCCGCGATCGCGGTCTTCTTGCCGGACCAGCCCTTCTTCGGCGGGGCGGACGCCGGGTCACCCCAGTTCGCCGGGGCCGGTTCGCCCCAGGCCGGGGTGCTGGCGGCGGGTGCCGGGCCGCCTTCGGGCGGCGTGTTCGGCGTCGGCTCGGTCGTCATCGTGTCCTCCGGTCGTACCCACACTGGTCCAGGCCAGGTTCACCGCCGAGGCTGTGTTTGAGCTGTGCGAGGCGTCAGCACGCGCTGTGGCTCCCTTACCCGGACGAAGGACTCTCACAGGAAACGCACAGCGCGGTCACAGCGAGCACCGATGAGCCGCCGAGAAGATGGCACTATGACCGCTATGAACGCCACGTCACCCGGCCCCGGCAAGGCCGACCTGCGCCGCGCCGACGGGAGCCCGGTGCGGGTCCTCGTCGTCGACGACGAGGCGACGCTGGCCGAGCTCGTGTCGATGGCCCTGCGCATGGAGGGCTGGGAGGTGCGCAGCGCGGGTGACGGCACGGAAGCCGTCCGGATCGCGCGCGACTTCCGCCCGGACGCCGTCGTCCTCGACGTCATGCTCCCCGACTTCAGCGGTCTCGAGGTGCTGCGGCGGATGCGGTCCGAGGCGCCGCACCTGCCGGTCCTGTTCCTGACGGCGAAGGACGCGGTCGAAGACCGCATCGCCGGGCTCACCGCGGGCGGCGACGACTACGTCACCAAGCCCTTCAGCCTCGAAGAGGTCGCGCTGCGCCTGCGCGCGCTGCTGCGCCGGGCCGGCGGGGTGACCGGCGCGAGCGGGTCGGCGCTCGTCGTCGGCGACCTCACGCTCGACGAGGACAGCCGCGAGGTGCACCGCGGTGGCGACCTCGTGCCGCTGACCGCGACCGAGTTCGAGCTGCTGCGCTACCTCATGCGCAACCCCAAGCGGGTGCTGTCGAAGGCGCAGATCCTGGACCGCGTGTGGAGCTACGACTTCGGCGGCCAGGCCAACATCGTCGAGCTCTACATCTCCTACCTGCGCAAGAAGATCGACGCCGACCGCGAGCCGATGATCCACACCATGCGGGGCGCCGGGTATGTCCTCAAGCCAGCGGGCTGAGCGGCGGTTCCGGGTGCAGCGGCCGTGGTCGCTGCGGCGGCGGCTGATCGTCCAGCTCGCCGCGCTGCTCGCGCTCGTGTGCCTGGTCGTCGGCGTGGTCACGGAGTTCGCGCTGAGCGAGTTCCTCGTCGGCCAGCAGGACAAGCGGCTGGCCGCGGCGACGGACCGCGCCGCGCACGCGCCGGACCGGTCGACCTGGCCGTACGGCGACGCCCCGCCGCCGGACCCGCTGCGCGCGCTCGGCCAGGGCGACGGCACGCTCGCGGTGGTCCAAAAGGGCCCGCTCGCCCAGGGCAGCGTGCTCGACTCCACCGTGGGCGCGCCGTCGAAGCGCAAGCCGCCGTTCCGCGGCCTCCCGAAGGACCAGGTGCTGGTGCTGCTGGCGGTGCCGTCCGACGGGCGGCAGCACAGCATCGACCTCGGCGGCAGCCTCGGCGACTACCGCGTGGTCTCGACCGTGGCGCCCAGCGGCGAAAAGACGGTCATCGGCCTGCCGCTGAAGGACGTCAACGAGACGCTCTGGCGGCTGGGGTTCATCCTCGGCGGGGTCGCGCTCGCCGGGATCCTGGTGGCGGGCGCGGTCGGCGCGGCGACGATCCGGCGCACGATGAAGCCGCTCGACCGGCTGGCCGCGACGGCGACGCGCGTCTCCGAGCTGCCGCTGGACCGCGGTGAGGTCGCGTTGTCGGAACGGGTCCCGGACGCCGACACCGACCCGAACACCGAGGTCGGCAAGGTCGGCTCGGCGCTGAACCGGATGCTGCAGCACGTCGCGAACGCGCTCACCGCGCGGCACGCGAGCGAGAACCGCGTCCGCCAGTTCGTCGCGGACGCGAGCCACGAGCTGCGGACGCCGCTGGCGGCGATCCGCGGGTACGCCGAGCTGACCCGCCGCGGCGGCGAGCAGGTGCCGCCGGACGTCGCGTTCGCGATGAGCCGCGTCGAGTCCGAGTCCCGCCGGATGACGACGCTGGTGGAGGACCTGCTGCTGCTCGCGCGCCTCGACTCCGGACGGCCGGTGGTGCACGAGTGGGTGGACCTGTGCCGGCTGGTGGCCGACGCGGTCGCGGACGCGCACGTCGCGGGGCCGGGCCACAAGTGGCTGATGGACGTCCCGGGCGAGCCGATCGGCGTCCTCGGCGACGCGGGCCAGCTGCACCAGGTGGTGATCAACGTCCTGGCCAACGCGCGCACGCACACCCCGGCCGGCACGACGGTCACGACCACACTGTCCACATCGGACGGAGTGGTCCGGCTCCGCGTGGCCGACGACGGGCCGGGCATCCCGCCGGACGTCCTCCCGGACGTCTTCGAGCGCTTCGCCCGCGGCGACAACTCCCGCTCACGGGCGGCGGGGAGCACCGGGCTCGGGCTGGCGATCGTGGCCGCGGTGGTGGGCGCCCACGGCGGCCGGGTCGGCGTGCAGAGCCGGCCGGGCCGGACGGAGTTCGAGATGACTTTCGCGGAGGCCCCCGCTTCCTAGCGCCCCAATGTGGCCTTCGGTGCGTCAGACGCACCGAAGGCCGCCTTGGGTGCGTCTGACGCAACCAAGGCCACCTTGGGGCGCGATGCACAGCGCACGCACAGCTTCGGCACAAGTTCACCACATGCGGCGGCGACACGGTCGGAACCATGACGACCACGCTGTCGGCGCCCCAACACGCCCAGCCCGCTCCCGAGGCCGCCCGGGAACCTCGCTGGGTCAAGCCTTCCGTTGCCGCGCTGCTGCTCGGGACCGGCCTGCTCTACCTGTGGGACCTGGCGAAGACCGGCTGGGCCAACGACTTCTACGCGATGGCCGCCCAGGCCGGCACGTGGAGCTGGAAGGCGCTGTTCTTCGGCTCGCTCGACCCCGGCAACGTCGTCACCGTCGACAAGCCGCCGTTCTCCCTGTGGGTCATGGGGCTGTCCGGCCGGCTCTTCGGCTTCTCGAGCTGGAGCCTGCTCGTGCCGAACGCGCTCGCGGGCGTCGCTTCCGTGGGCCTGCTCTACCTCGCCGTCCGACGGCTTTCGGGCCCCGGCGCCGGGCTGCTCGCCGGGGCCGGGCTCGCGCTGACGCCGGTCGCCGCGCTCATGTTCCGCTACGACAACCCCGACGCCTTCCTCGTGCTGCTGCTGGTCGCCGGCGCCTACTGCGTCGTGCGCGCGCTGGAGCACGCGAGCACGAAGTGGCTGCTGCTCGCCGGGGTCGCGGTCGGGTTCGGCTTCCTCGACAAGATGCTGCAGGCGTTCCTCGTCCTGCCCGCGTTCGTGCTGGTGTACGCCGTCGCGGCGCCGACGTCCCTAGGCCGCCGGATCGGCCAGCTGTTCGCCGCGGCGGGCGCGGTGGTCGTCTCGGCGGGCTGGTGGATCGCGGTCGTCGCGCTCTGGCCGGTGGCGGACCGGCCGTACATCAGCGGTTCCACCGACAACACCGTGCTGGAACTGGCCTTCGGCTACAACGGCCTCGGCCGGATCTTCGGCGAAGGCCGGGGCGGCAGCGGGACGGCGCCGGGTGGAGCCGGCGGTGGCTTCGGAGGTGGCTTCGGTGGCGAAACCGGCCTGACGAGGTTGTTCGGCGGCGAGTTCGGCGGGGAAGCGTCGTGGCTGCTGCCGGCCGCGGTGCTCGGCCTGGTCGCGGGCCTGTGGTTCACGCGGCGGGCGCCCCGCACCGACCGGACCCGCGCGGCCCTGCTGCTGTGGGGCGGCTGGCTGGTCGTCACGACGCTCGTGTTCAGCTACATGAGCGGCATCATCCACCCGTACTACACGGTCGCGCTGGCGCCGGGGATCGCGGCCACGCTGGGGATTTCCGCGCGTGAGCTGTGGCGCGGCCGGGCGAACTTCGCGGCCCGCGCGGTGCTGGCCGTGCTGCTCGCGGTCACCGCGGTCTGGGGGTTCGTGCTCCTCGCGCGGACGCCGGACTGGCAGCCGTGGATCCGCTACGCACTCCTCGTGCTCGGTGCGGGCGGTGTCCTGGCGTTGCTGTTCGGCGCCGACCGGTTCCGGCGCTTCGGCCCGGCGGTCGCCGTGGCCGGCCTGTGCGGCGCGCTGCTCGGCACGGCGTCCTTCACCCTGGCCACGGCGGCGACCGCGCACTCCGGCGGCACGCCGTCGTCCGGTCCGGCCGTCGCGAGTGGACGCGGGTTCGGCCGCGGCGGAGGCGGCTTCGGCGAGGGGCAGACCGACGCGGCGGTCATCGACCTGCTGAAGAGCACGACGACGAAGTGGGCCGCGGCGCAGAGCGGTGCGATGCAGTCGGCCGGGCTGGCGCTGTCGAGCGGACGCCCGGTGCTCGCGATCGGCGGCTTCAGCGGCAGCGACCCGGCGCCGACGCTCGCGCGGTTCCAGCAGTACGTCGCCGCGGGCGACATCCACTACTTCGTCGCGGGCGGGCGCGGCGGCTTCGGCGGCGGCCGCGGCACCTCGGGCGAAATCCAGGCCTGGGTCGAGCAGAACTTCGCGCCGGCGACGGTCGGCGGCACGACGGTCTACGACCTCACAAAATCTGTCAATTGATCGAAATCGATTGATTGTTTCCGGCGTGTTAACAGTCGTGGAATCATTCGCGGATCCGGGGACTGTGCGGTATCGGCGGAGACGCACATCTGTTCGATCACGGTCCCGTCGGCCGACGCATTGCGAACGGTTGTTCGGTTTCGGGAAATAGCCCTCGGTGACGATGCGGCGCGGGAAGACGACGAGGGACTACAGGCTGTGCGATTGTTCGCGCCCGTGGCCGTGATCTTGGCCGGGCGGCCGACAGAAACGCGGGACAACTCGGTGTCGGAGCGGCCCGCTTGCTCTGATTGTCCTCACTGGGGATCACTCGTTCGGCTGCATTGATGAGGCGTTGTGGAGATCTTGTGCTACTGGCTAGGCTCTCCGCCGGTCCTTAGTCCGGAGCGCCGCGTTTTCCTTTGGCACGGCACCACTCCACTTCCCCCGCAACTGGGAGTTCGTTGTGATTTCCCGTTCCCGCCCCCGTTTCCTGACGGTGCTCCTGACCTTGCTGACCCTCGCCGGGGTCACCGCGCTTTCCGGGTGCGGTGACAGTTCCGCCTCGGGCACCGGCGGCAAGATCACCCTCGGGTTCAGCGCCTGGCCGGGCTGGTTCCCCTGGCAGGTGGCACAGGAACAGGGCCTGTTCGCCAAGAACGGCGTGAACGTCGACCTGAAGTACTTCGACAACTACACCGACAGCATCAACGCGCTGTCCAGTGGCGCCATCGACGCGAACAGCCAGACCCTCAACGACACGCTTTCCTCGGCTTCCGGCGGCGCCAAGCTGTCGATCGTGCTGGTGAACGACAACTCCACCGGCAACGACAAGATCATCGCGCGGGACGGGATCAACGCCGTCGCCGACCTGAAGGGCAAGAAGGTCGCGGTCGAGCAGGGGACGGTCGACCACTACCTGCTGCTGCTCGCGTTGCAGGAGGCGAAGCTGACCGAAAAGGACATCGAGCTGGTCAACCTGCCGACCGACGCCGCCGCGGCCGCGTTCGTCGGCGGCCAGGTCGACGCGGTGGGCGCGTTCGCGCCGTTCACCTCGAAGGCCCTCGAGCGCCCGGGCAGCCGCGCGATCTCGACGTCGGCGGAGTTCCCCGGCGCCATCCCGGACCACCTCGTGGCGTCGCAGAAGCTCGTCAAGGATCACCCGAAGGACGTCCAGGCGCTGGTCAACACCTGGTTCGAGACGCTGACCTGGATCAAGAACAACAAGGACGCGGCCGTCGGGATCATGGCCAAGCGCGGTGGCGTCTCCGACGCGGACTACCAGACCTACGACGCCGGCACCACGATCTTCACGCGCCAGCAGAACCTCGACGCGTTCACGCCCGGCGTCACCGCGCAGCACCTCGACTTCCAGGC
Source organism: Amycolatopsis sp. cmx-4-37 (assembly GCA_049998055.1). Classification (GTDB taxonomy): domain Bacteria; phylum Actinomycetota; class Actinomycetes; order Mycobacteriales; family Pseudonocardiaceae; genus Amycolatopsis. Next base: position 6,666 of record JAEBEK010000046.1, read on the forward strand.
GAACAAGATCGTCGACTTCATCGTGAACACCGGGCTCGCGCAGCAGCGGCCGTCGCTGGACGGGTTGTTCGACGACCAGTTCGTGAAGGCCGCGGCGCAGTGACCGGTCCGACTCGGCAGCTCGCCGAACGCCGAGAGTCCGGCCCGTCCTGGGGACCGCTGCCGCGCCGGACCGCGCCGAAAGCCGCGTCGCCGCTGTTTTCCTTGCGTACGCCCATTTCCGCGCCGGCGCGCTGGAGGCTGGCGGTGCTGTCGTTCGCGATCCCGTTCCTCGCCTGGATCGCGCTGAGCGTCAGCGGGGTCGTCAACCCGACGTTCCTGCCGTCCCCGGCCGCGGTGGTCAGGGCCGGTATCGACATGGCGGGCACCGGCGAGCTCTTCGACGACCTCTGGGCGACGACCCAGCGGGTGCTCGAAGGCTTCGGGCTCGCCGTACTGGTGTCGGTGCCGCTCGGCATCCTGATGGGCGGTTTCAGCGCGGGGCAAGCGTTCTTCGAGCCGCTGATCGGGCTGCTGCGCTACCTCCCGGCGAGCGCGTTCATCCCGCTGCTGATCATCTGGCTCGGCATCGGCGAGCCGTCGAAGATCGCCATGCTCTTCATCGGGACCGTATTCTTCAACACGCTGATGACCGCCGACGTCGTCCGCGGTGTGCCGGGCGAGCTCCTCGACGTCTCCTACACCCTCGGCGCGCGCCGAGGTGAGGTGCTGCGCAAGATCGTCGTGCCGCACTCGCTGCCGGGCATGATCGACGCGATCCGCGTCAACGCCGCCGCGGCGTGGAACTTCGTGGTCGTCGCCGAATTGATCAACTCGCAGGCGGGCCTCGGCCACCGGATCGTGCTGGCGCAACGGTTCCTGCGGACGGACACGATCTTCGCCGTGCTCGTGGTCATCGGGGTCGCCGGTCTGGTCATCGACGTCCTGCTGCGCACGCTGCGCACGCGGGTCGGGAAGTGGGCGGCATGACGCTGGAACTGCGGAACGTCGCGAAGGACTACACCGTGCGCGGCAAGGTGACGCGTGCGCTCGACGGCGTCGACCTCGAGGTGCCGCGCGGCGAGTTCGTCTGCGTCGTCGGCGCGAGCGGCTCGGGCAAGTCGACGCTGCTTTCGCTGGTGGCCGGGCTGGGCAAGCCGACCGAGGGCGAGATCGTGCTCGACGGCGTCCCGGTGACCGGCCCCGGCCCGGACCGCGGGCTCGTCTTCCAGGCCGGCGCGCTGTACCCGTGGCGCACCGTCGAAAGGAACGTCGCGTTCGGACTCGAGCTGCTGCCGGTCGACGCGGCCGAGCGCGCCAAGCGCGTGGACTGGTACCTCGCCGAAACCGGGCTCCACGCCGTGCGCAAGTCGCTGCCGAAACAGCTTTCGGGCGGCCAGAAGCAACGCGTCGCGATCGCGCGGGCGCTCGCGTGCGAGCCGGCTGTCCTGCTGCTGGACGAACCCTTCGGCGCCTTGGACGTCCAGACCAAAGAGGACATGCAGGTGCTCATCCGCCGGGTCTGGGCCGACACCGGCACCACGGTGCTGATGGTCACCCACGACGTCGAGGAAGCGGTGTTCCTGGGCGGCCGGGTCGTGGTGCTGGCCTCCGACCGGGGCCGGATCGCCGCGGACGTCGAGGTGACGCTGCCCGCCGAGCGGGACCTGGCGGTGAAGCGCGAGCCTGCGTTCCTCGCGCTGCGCGCCCGGATCGAGGACCTCGTCCGGGAGCAGCACCGCGGCCACGTGAGCCGGGTGGCCGCGGTCGAGTGAGAACGGAAGACGGGAAGGTGGCGGGATGAGGCACGGCAGGGCGACCGCGGAACGGGCCGGCGGCGGGGGAATCCTCGCGCGGCTCGGCATTCGCGGCAAGCTGAACCTGCTGCTCCTGCCCCCGCTGGCCGCGGTGGTGCTGGTGTCGGTGCCGTTCGTGCTGACCCAGGCGAACAGCGCGCTGGCCGCGACGCAGTCGGCGACGGTGGCACGGCACACCCAGCAGCTCGGCGGGCTGGTCTGGCAGCTGCAGCGCGAACGGCTCCTGACCGGGGCGTACGTCGCGACGCCGTCGATGTCCGCCGACCAGATGCTGCGGCAGCGGAAGGTGGTGAACGCGGCGGTCGAGGACGTGCGGTCGTCGCTGGGCGCCGACGCGCCGGACGAGCTTTCCGCGGCGCTGACCCGGATCGGCTCGCTCACCGAGGTGCGGCAGAACGCCGAACGCCGTGGTGTCGCGCTCGACAGCGTCGCCCGCACCTACCACGCGGTGATCGGCGCGGTAATCGATTCACTGCGGCTCGTCCCGCAGCTCACCAGCGACGCCGAGGGCATCCGGGAGCTGACCGCGCTGGAGGCGCTGCTGCGCGCGAACGAGGAGAACTCGTTGCGCGGCATGGCGTTGATCGTGACGGCGGTGTCGCCGGAGGCCGGCCGGTCCATCCTGGACGACGCGACGCAGCGGGCGCCGATCTTCACCGACCGGTTCGTCCAGCAGGCCGACGACGACACCGACCGCGACCAGTCCGCCCTGGTCGTCAACGTCGAACAGAGCGAAGCGGGCCGCCGGATCGACGAGCTCGCCACCCAGGTCGGCAACCCGCGGGACGCGGCCGCGACCTCCCAGTACGTCACCGACGTGCTCACCGCGTCGGAAAGCCAGGCGGCCCAGCGGAAGCTGGTCCAGGAGCGGGTCACCGGCGAGATCGCCGACGCGGCGAACGACCGGGCGGACGCCGGCACGCGGCTGGCTTGGCTGGTCGGCGTGGGCGCGGGCCTGCTGTTCCTGCTGGTCGCGTTCCTCGCCGTCGCGGTGTCCCGCTCGATCGCCTTGCCGCTGCGGCGGCTGACCACGGCGGCGACGTCGGTCGCCGACCTCGCCGGCACCGAGCTCGTCCGCGTGACCGACACCGAGGAGGCCGAGGCGCAGGTCCCGCGGCTGGCCACGATCGACGTCGTTTCGAGTGACGAGCTGGGCAAGCTGGCCGCGGCGTTCAACCGGGTCCAGACCACCGCGGCCGAGCTGGTCGAACGGCAGGCGCTCACCCGGCGCAACACCGGCCTGATGTTCGCGAACGTCGCGAAGCGCACGCAGAACCTCGTCGGCCGCCAGCTCGCGCTGATCGACGAGGTCGAGCGCAACGAGCAGGACACGCGGCTGCTGGCCAGCCTCTACCGGCTCGACCACCTCTCCACCCGCCTGCGCCGCAACGCCGACAACCTGCTCGTGGTGTCCGGCACCCGCGACGAGACGCGCATCGCCGGCCCGATCGAGCTGTCGACGGCCCTGCGCTCCGCGCTCGCCGAGATCGAGGACTACCAGCGCGTCAAGCTCGGCGTCGTCGCGGAAATCCTGCTGTCCTCGGCGCTCGGCGCCGACCTGGTGCTCGTGTTCGCGGAGCTGCTTGAGAACGCGACGTCGTTCTCGCCGCCGGGCTCGATGGTCGAGGTCGACACGATGTTCCTCACCGACGGCTCCTGCCTGGTCAGCATCGTCGACCACGGCATCGGCATGACCGCGCAGAAGATCGCCGAGGAGAACCAGCGGCTCGTCGAGCGCGAACGGCTCGAGCTGGCGCCGACCAGCGTGCTCGGCCTGTTCGTGGTCGGCCGCCTGGCGCGGCGCCACGACCTGGGCGTCGAACTGCTCGCGACGCCGACCACCGGCGGCGTGACCGCGCGGCTGACGATCCCGCCGTCGCTGTTCAGCCACCGCGCGGGGGTGCGCGTGAAGACCCCACCGGCGATCCCCGCGCAGGTCGTGCCGGAGGCGCGTCCCGCGGAAGCCGTGGCGGTGGCCGCCGCGTCCATTTCGGACGCGCCGCGCCCGGTCGAGCTGCCCGCGCCGGCGATCCCGGCGCTGCTCGGGTCCCGGAACGGCTTCCTCTGGTTCAACCAGCGGGAACCGGTGTGGCCGGACGCCGAGCCGGACGTGCGGGCCGAGGAAGAGCCGGAGAACCGGGGCGGGCTCAAGCGGCGCGTCCGCGGCGCCCAGCTGCCGAGCCCGGGCACCACGGCGCCGGTGGCGGCCGAGCCCGAGCCGCGGCACGACCCGGAGGCGACGAGGACCGCGATGGACGGTTTCCAGAGCGCCTTCGCCCGGGCCGCCGCTGCTTCCGGAACGTCGCTTTCACGTGAAAGCGACGTTTCCGGGCCGGCCGCGGCCTCGCGGGACGGCCTGGTCCGCCGGGTCCCCGGTGCCCAGCTCGCCCCCGGCCTGCGCCCGCGGACCGCCGCGGGCAGGCCGGCCGCGAGAGCCGTCGTGAACCGCCCCCGGCGGGACCCGGCGGCCGAGCGGGCGGCGTTCGACTCGTTCGCCGCCGGCCTCGCCAAGGCGGACGTGGTCGCGGCAGACAACCCGCCGCAAGGCGTGGTCGCCGGTCGTGTGATGGAACGAGCAGAAGAGAGCAGGAAATGAGCATCCCCGCACCGGGCGTCAGCGTCGAAGCCCAGAACTTCAACTGGCTGGTGAGCCGCTTCGCGCAGCACACCGCGGGCGCGATCGCCGCCATCGCGGTCTCGGCCGACGGCTTGCTGATCGCCGTGTCTTCGGAGCTCGAGCGGTCCAACGCAGACCGCCTCGCCGCGATCTCCTCCGCCATGCTCGGGCTCGCCCACGGCGTCTCCGAAAGCCACCCGCTCGGCTCGCCCGACAAGGTGATCATCGAGCTGGAGCACGGGTACCTGCTGGTCTGCACCATCAGCATCGGCTGCTCGCTGGGCGTTCTCGCGAACAAGCAGGCCAGCCTCGGGACGATCGCCTACGAGATGGCGATGTTCGCCAACCGCGCCACCGAGGTCCTCACGCCCGGCCTGATCGAGGAGCTCAAGAACACCGTGGGTTCGTGATGACCGAGGAACCGGACACCTCCCTGCTGCGGCCCTACCTGCTGACTTCGGGGCGGGCCCAGCCGGTCGACCAGAGCCTCGAGATCGAGGCGCAGGTCATGACGTCCCGCCTCGGGGCCGCGTCGCACCCGAAGCTCACGTTCGAGCGGCAGGAGATCGTCTCGCTCTGCCGGAGCACCATGTCGGTCGCCGAGGTGGCCGCCATGCTCGGCCTGCACATCGGCGTCGCGCGGGTGCTGGTGGCCGACCTCGCCGAGCAGGGCTACGTCGTCGTCCGGCGGCCGGCGAACCACAACTCGCACGACCTCGGCATGATCGAAAGGGTCATTCGTGGACTCGAAGCCATTCACTGAACCGGGGGCCCGCCCGCCGGCGCCGGTCAAGATCGTCATCGCGGGCGGCTTCGGCGTGGGCAAGACGACGGCGGTGTCGTCCATCTCGGAGATCAAGCCGCTGACGACGGAGGCGGCGATCACGTCGGTGGCGGCTTCGGTGGACAGCACCGGCCACGTCCCGGCCAAGACCACCACGACGGTGGCGCTGGACTTCGGCTGCATCACGATCGACGACGAGGTGAAGCTGTACCTGTTCGGCACGCCCGGCCAGGACCGCTTCGGCTTCATGTGGCAGGACCTGGTCCACGGCGCACTGGGGGCGCTGGTGATCGTGGACACCCGCCGCATGGACGACTGCTACCCGGCGGTCGACTACTTCGAAAACGCGGGCCTGCCGTTCGTGGTGGCGGTGAACATGTTCGACGGCGCGCTGGGGCACAACCTGGCGGACATCCGCTGGGCGCTGGCGGTCAGCGAGGACGTCCCGCTGATCACCTTCGACGCGCGGCAGAAGCTTTCGGTGCGGGACGCCCTGCTGGCGGTACTGCACAACACGTTCAAGAAGGCCCGCGCCCAGGCGGCCGCGGGCACTTCGCTACACTGATCCACGGACCCCGCGCGGCGTCCACCCTGTGAACCTCCCCAGGGCCGGAAGGCAGCAAGGATAAGCAGGCTCTGACGGGTGCGCGGGGTCCCTTCTTTTCGGCTCCGGCTCTCGGGGCTTCGCCCCTTTGGCCGGGCCTTCACTTCGTCCTTTTGCCCGGGGGCCGAGCCCCCGGACCCCCACGGTGCCTCTCTCGCGGCTTGGGGGGTCTGCCGTGACGCTAGAACAGGCCTAGTACGTCTTCTGGGGGCTGGGGGGATGGTGGGCGGTTCTCGTCCGTTAGCGGGGCTGCGCGGCCCGCTAGCTTTTGGAGCTCGGGGCCGTGGATGCACCTTGCTCGGAACGCGGCTGATGCTGTTCGTTGGGCGATCGCCGCTGTTGGGAGGTCGGTGGCCGAGGCCGCGAACACCAGGTTGCCGAAGCGGCGGCCCTTCAGCACCGCTGGGTCCGCCAGCAGCAGGACGTCGGGGAACACCTCGTGCAGCGTTGCCAGGAAGCGGCGGGCGAACGGGAGTCCTGTGCCGTCCGTGATGTTGGCCAGGTAGAGGCCCGTCGGCCGCAGGATCGTCGCTATCGCTCGCGTCGCTTCCAGGGTGGCCAGGCCGCCGGCCAGGGTCGCCCGCTCGAACGCGTCGACCACCACCAGGTCCGCCGTGTCCTCTTGTCTCGTGGCCAGCCCGGCGCGGCCGTCCGTCACCCGGACGCGCAGGCCCGGCACCCGCAGCCCCAGCTGGGTGCGGACCAGCTCGACCAGCTCGTCGTCGGCGTCGAACACCAGCTGCCGCGACCCCGGGCGCGTCGCCGCGACGTAGCGCGGCAGCGTGCACGCCGCTCCGCCGATGTGCAGCGCGTCCAGCGGGCCCGGCGGCAGCTGGTCCACGACGTCGCCGAACCGGCGGACGTAGTCGAACTCCAGGTTGATCGGGTCGTCGAGGTCGACGTAGGACTGGGCGACCCCGTCCACCGACACCAGCCACGCGTTGCCGCGATCGGCGTCCCGGATGAGCTCCGCCGTCCCGAACCGTACGGGGTACCGCCCGGGCACCGGACCAGGCCTGCGTGTGCGCGCCACGACCGCCCAGCCTAGTTGTCGGTGCTCCCCGGTAGTCCACCCATGCCCCCACCACCGCCCTCAACGGAGACGCTTCGCGTCGCGGTAGATTCACGGTCGTGGCCCTAGCGCTGTACCGCAAGTACCGTCCGGCGACGTTCGCCGAGGTAGTCGGTCAGGAGCATGTGACCGAACCCCTCCGCACGGCGTTGTCCGCCGGGCGCATCAACCATGCCTACCTCTTCTCCGGCCCCCGCGGCTGCGGCAAGACGTCCAGCGCGCGCATCATGGCGCGCTCCCTGAACTGCGTGAAGGGGCCGACGCCGGACCCGTGCGGCGAGTGCAACTCGTGCAAGGCGCTCGCCCCCGAGGGGTCGGGCAGCGTCGACGTCACGGAGCTCGACGCCGCCAGCCACGGTGGCGTCGACGACGCCCGCGAGCTGCGCGACAAGGCGTTCTACGCGCCCGCGGAGTCGCGCTACCGCGTGTTCATCATCGACGAGGCGCACATGGTCACCACGCAGGGCTTCAACGCCCTGCTGAAGATCGTGGAAGAGCCACCCGAGCACGTCATCTTCATCTTCGCGACCACCGAGCCGGAGAAGGTGCTGACCACCATCCGCTCGCGGACGCACCACTACCCGTTCCGGCTGATCCCGCCGGGCGCGATGCGCACGCTCCTGGAGGGCAACGTCGCGGCGGAGGGCGTCGAGGTCGAGCCCGCGGTGTACCCGCTGGTCATCCGGGCCGGCGGCGGTTCGGCGCGGGACACGCAGTCGGTGCTCGACCAGTTGCTCGCCGGCGCGGGCCCGGACGGTGTTTCGTACTCGCGCGCGGTGGCGCTGCTGGGCGTCACGGACGTCGCGCTGATCGACGACATGGTGGACGCGCTCTCGACCGAGGACGCCGGCACGGTGTTCGGCACGGTCGAGAAGGTCACGGAGGCCGGGCACGACCCGCGCCGGTTCGCGACGGACCTGCTCGACCGGCTGCGCGACCTGGTGCTGCTGCGCGCGGTGCCGGAATCCGCGGGCGGGCTGGTGTCCGCGCCGGAGGAAGAGCTGTCGCGGATGGTCGCGCAGGCGGAGCGGATCGGCCTGGCCACGCTCTCGCGGTACGCGGACATCGTCCACAACGGACTCCTGGAGATGCGCGGGGCGACCTCGCCCCGGCTGGTGCTGGAGCTGCTGTGCGCGCGGATGCTGCTGCCGTCGGTGACGGAGGCGGAGAACGCACTGCTGGCCCGCCTCGAGCGGCTGGAGCGCCGCGCGACGCTGGCGGGCGGGGGTGGCGCGCCGGCCGAGGGTGGGGTGGAGCCTCCGGTCCGGGCGGCGTCGGAGCGGTTCTCACGTCCTTCGCAGCGTCCGACCTCGGCGGAAGCGGCGCCGGTCGCGGCCGAGCCGGCCGCCCGGCCGGCGCCCGCCCAGGCTCCGGGAGGCGGCACCGCTGCAGCTGCGGGCGCCCCACCGGCCCAGGCCACGGGTGGTTCGGGCGGCGGCACCGCTGCGGGCGCCAGTGCCCCGGCCGCGGAGCCTGCTGCCGGCCAGTCCGCGGATGGCTCGGGAACGCCGCGCACTCCAGGCGGCGGTACACCGGCTGCAGGCGCTTCGGCCGCGCCTGTCGACGGTGGCCCGGGAACTCGCGCGCCGGCTCCGGCCGGCCAGTCCGCGGACAGCGGCTGGGGAACGCCCCGCACTCCGGGTGGGGGCACGCCCGCCCCGGCGGCCGCGAGCGCTCCGGCTGCCGACCCCGCTCCGGCACCAGCGGCGGCCGGCGGGCTCGATGCCGCGGCGATCCGGAACGTCTGGCCGCAGCTCATGACCGCCCTGCGCAAGTTCACCGGCGGCCGCAGCCTCGAGGCGATGCTCACGCAGGCCACCGTCGCGACCGTCGAAGGCCATGCCCTCACGCTCACCCACAAGTCCGAACCCCTGGCCCGCCGCCTCTCCGACCAGGACAACGCCCGCAAGATCGCCGGCGCGCTGGCGGACGTCGTGGGGGGCGAGTGGCAGGTCCGCTGCGTCCACGGCAACGCCCCGGCCACGCCCGCCGCGCGTTCGCAGCAGGCCGCGCCCGCGCCGGAACGGTCGTTCACCCGGCAGTCGGCCGCACCGGCCGCCGCTGCCGCACCCGCCGCGCCGCCCGCCCGGCCCGCGCCGGCGCCCGCCGCCGCACCGGCCCGGCCGAAGGTGACCACGGCCGAGCCGGACATCCCGCTGCCCCCGGAGCCCTCCGACGAGGACGACGAGGACCTCTACAACGAGGACGCCAGCCCCGCCCCGCCACCGCCCCCACCGCCGCCGGACCAGGACCCGGACGAGCTGGCCCGCAAGCTGATCTCGGACCACCTCGGCGCCCGCCCCCTGGACTGAACCCGGACGGTCGGCTCGCGTACCCGGATGGTCGGCTCGCGTACCCAGGCGGTCGGTCAGCGAGCCGACTGTCGAGGTACGCGAGCCGACTGTCCAGGTACGCGAGCCGACCCTCCGGGTACGCGGTCACGCGAAGCCGTCCTCGAGGCTCAGGAAGCCAGGTAGGCCTCGATCGCCGCCGCGATGGCGGACGCGTACTGCTGGCGCCCCTCCGCGCTGGTCATCCGGGCCGCTTCCGCCGCGTTGCGCATGTTCCCGCACTCGACGAGCACCGCCGGCCGCGTCGAGAGGTTCAGCCCGCCGAGGTCCGAGCGCGCCGAAAGGCCGTTGCCGCCGATGTAGTTCGACGTGCTGAAGCCGCTCGTGCGCAGCGTGTCCCGGACCGTCTGCGCCAGCCGCGTCGACGGCTCGCCCTGCGCGGCGTTCAACGGCGGCGACGAGTACGCGACGTGGAAGCCGTTGGCCCCGGCCGCGGTCGAGCCGTCGGCGTGGACGGAGACGACGGCGTCGGCGGCCGCCTCGTTGCCGATCGCGGCCCGGCGGTCTACGCAGGGACCGACGCCGGTGTCGTCCGGTCGCGTGTAGACGACGCGGATTCCCTTGGCCGCCAGCGCCTTCCCGACCCGCTGCGAGACGTCCCAGGTGAACTCGTGCTCGGGGTAGCCGGCGTTGGTCGCGGTGCCGGTCGTGTTGCACGGCTTCCGCTGGCCGCGCCCGGCCGGGACCTGCCGGTTGATTTCCGCCGGGTGCGAGCCGTTGCCGCCGTTGTGGCCGGGGTCGAGCACGACGACCTTCCCGGCCGCGACCGGCGGCGCGGCGGCCGAGGACGGCGGCCGCGAAGGCGACGGGGACGGCGTCACGGTCGTCGGCGTGGGCGTCACCGTCCGGGTGGTCACGGGAGCGGGCGCCGGAGCCGCCGGGGTGTCTTCTTCGCAGCCGGTGAGCAGCAGGGCACCGGCGAGCAGGAGGGGGGCAATCGCGCGTCGCACGGCGACCACGGTGCCACAGCCCGGCACCCGGCGTGGCGCGACTACCCTGGTGGATGACACAGGCGTGCAGAGAGGACCGAGTGCGATCATGGTGCAACCCGGCGGCGGCTTCGACATTTCCCAGCTGATGCAGCAGGCGCAGCAGATGCAGCAGAAGCTCGTCGAGGCCCAGGAAGAGCTCGCCAACACCGAGGTCACCGGCAGCGCCGGTGGCGGGCTGGTCACCGCGACCGTCTCCGGTGACAGCCAGCTGAAGAGCCTGCAGATCGACCCGAAGGTCGTCGACCCGGACGACGTCGAGACGCTGTCCGACCTGGTCGTCGCGGCGGTGCGCGACGCGTCGGCGAACGCGCAGAAGCTCACCGAGCAGAAGCTCGGCCCGCTGGCCAACGGCCTCGGCGGCGGTGGCGGCATGCCGGACCTCGGCGCCCTCGGCTTCGGCGGCTGACGAACTTGTACGAAGGTGTCGTCCAGGACCTGATCGACGAGCTCGGGCGGCTGCCCGGGGTCGGGCCGAAGAGCGCCCAGCGGATCGCGTTCCACCTGCTGGCCGCGGACCCGGTGGACATCTCGCGGCTGCAGGATGTCCTCGGCAAGGTCAAGGAGGGCGTGCAGTTCTGCGAGGTGTGCGGCAACGTCTCCGAGCAGCAGAAGTGCCGCATCTGCCGCGACGAGCGCCGCGACCTCACGGTGATCTGCGTGGTCGAGGAGCCGAAGGACGTCCTGGCGGTCGAGCGCACGCGCGAGTTCAAGGGCCGCTACCACGTCCTGGGCGGCGCGCTCGACCCGCTGTCGGGCATCGGCCCGGAACAGCTGCGGATGCGTGAGCTGCTCAAGCGCATCGGCGAGGCGGACATCAGCGAGATCATCATCGCGACGGACCCCAACACGGAGGGCGAAGCGACGGCGACGTACCTGGTCCGGATGCTGCGCGACTTCCCGGGGTTGAGCGTGACGCGGCTGGCGTCGGGGCTGCCGATGGGCGGTGACCTGGAGTTCGCGGACGAGCTGACGCTGGGTCGCGCGCTCTCGGGCCGGCGTGTCCTTTGACGGGGGAATCCGGACGCTCCTGCTGATCGGGCGGGCGCGGAAGGCGGAGCTGGTCGACATCCAGGACTGCGCCGAGCTGCCCGGCCGGAAGGCCTTCCGCGGCGACGGCGTGGTCGAGCTGACCGTCGGCGGGGTAGCGATCTTCGACGAAACGATCCACGTGACGGTCGAGTGGCTGTGGAACGACCTCGCCGAGGTGGTGGCGCAGTACCGCGAGGAGGGGCGCGCGGAGACCCGGTTGTCGGAGGGCTACGGCGCGCTCCGGCTCGAGCCGGTCCCCGGCGCCCTGGCGCGGTTCACCCTGGCTTTCGACGACGCCACGAGCCGGCGCGCGGTCACCGGTGAGGAGGAGCTGCTCGCCGCGCTCACCGCGGGCGGGGTCGCGTTCTTCGAGAAGCTCGGCGAGCTGACCGGCCGGTTCTACGATCAGGAGATCCAGAAGCTCACTGGTCGAAGCGGCGCAGGTCGTAGAGGTCCATCAGCCTGATCACCTTGTTCGCGTACTCCGGGTCGGTGGCGTACTTGCGCGCCACCGCCCGGACGAACGCGTCGGGATCCGAACGCACCGGCAGCGCCGCCGCGTAGTTCGACGACGTCGTCAAAAGCCGCCCGTAATCGCGGAACGAGTCGGAAATCGAGGTGTACGAGCGGAAAAACGCATCCACCGGATGACACGGCGACGGAATGCACTCCGTCGTCGGATACCGCGCGCACCGCACCGCGATGGGCCCCGGGCTCGTCGGCGTCACGCACTTGAAGCCGAAGTGGTTCAGCTCCGCCGTCGACAGCTTGCTGCGGCCCCAGTTCGACTCCAGGATCGACTGCGCCACCGTCACCGACGCCGGGATGTCGTACGCCGCGTGGATCGCGCGCGCGATCGGGCCCGCCGCGCCGACGTACGACTCCTGGTAGCCCGCCGCCAGTGCCGCGTCGCGAACGGACGCCTGGTCGATCGGCGGGACCACCACCAGCAACGCCGCCAGTCCGATGTGGATCATGGCGACACGGTTCCCGATCCGGCCCGGGCCGGAAACCGGTGGTCACCCTAAAGGGACCTCAGCAGTAGCCGAGCTGCGCCAGCGTGTCCACGACGATCTCGGACGGGTGGTACTTGTCCATCCAGGACTCGCCGCGGCGGTTCTGGTACGTGTCGAGGAAGTTCTGCAGCTTGTCGCCGCGCATTTCCGTCAGCACGACCGTCTCGCCGAGGTGCTGCGGCGTCTCCGTGCGCTCGCGGTGCACCGCGCAGGGGAGGCCGAGGTAGTAGCACTCCGCCGAAAGACCACCCGAGTCGGTGACGACGTACTCGGCGCGCGCCACCAGCGGCAGGAACTTCAGGTAACGCATCTTCGGCTGGACGATGAACTGGTCGTCGAAGATGTTCCCGATGCCCAGCGCGCGGATCTTCTCGCGCTCCGGCGCCCCGGCCATGTACAGGATCGGCATCTGCCGGCTCTGCTCGCGCAGGATCTCCAGCGCCTCGCGGTACTTGTCCGGGCGCGAGACCAGCTCGAAGCGGTGCAGCGTGGCCAGGCCGAACTTCTCCGGCAGGTTCGGCACGTCCAGCGGCTGGTTGATGGCCAGGCGCATCGCGTCGATCGCCGTGTTCGCCTCGGTGTCGACGACGACGCCGCGGGCGTGGCGCAGGTTGTTCACCTCACGCGCGCTCGGCGCGAAGTGGATGTCGACGATCTTCGCCGCGATCTTGCGGTTGAGTTCCTCCGGCAGCGGCGACAGGATGCTGCCCGACCGCGCGCCCGCTTCGACGTGCCCGACGCGGGACTTGAGGATCCGCTTCCCGATCAGCGAGCCGTACGGCGTGGTGAACGTGTCGCCGTGCACCAGCACCAGCGGGGGACGGCCGTCCTCGGTCAGGGCGGCGCGCAGCTCGTGGCGGCGGCTCCAGGCGGTGCGCATGACCTGCGCGGCCCAGCCCGGCACCTGCGCCGGCGACTCGAGGTTGTGCGCCTTCTCCTCCGGCACCAGCCAGACGTCCGGCGCGGGCATGTCCAGGTCCGCGAGGACGTCCGCGACCTCGTCGACGTGCTGCGCCGTGAACCAGATCTTCGGCCGCACCCCGCGATCGCGGATCCCGTGGTAGACCGGCGCGATCTTGATCAGTTCCGCGGTGGTGCCGAGAATGAAGGAAATCACCGTGAAAGCCCATTTCTGGTCGGGTGCGGTCGCGTAAGGATACTGGCCGACCCACCGCGGGGGCCGCCGGGTAGCCTCGGCCCGGTGAGTGCGAACCCGCTCCTCCCCTCGCTCAGCGTCGTGATCCCGGTCTACAACGAGCAGGACTGGATCGAACGCAGTGTCGGCGCGCTGCTCGCCTCCGCGACGGAGGCCAGCTGGCCGATCGAGGTCGTCGTCGTCGACGACGGCAGCACGGACGCCACCCCCGCGCGGCTCGACGAGCTGCGCGAACGCCACGGCATCACCGTGCTCAGCCAGGCCAACGCGGGCCGCTTCGAGGCCCGGCGGGCGGGTATCGCCAAGGCCGCCGGGAACCAGATCCTCCTGCTCGACAGCCGCGTGGTGGTGGACACCGGCGCGCTGACGTTCCTGCGCGACCAGCTGGTCGACCACCCCGAGCGGACGGTCTGGAACGGGCACGTCAACGTCGCCTCCGAGGACAACCCGTACGCCGGCTTCATGGCCGGGCTGGTGAAGATTCCCTGGCGCCGGTACTGCGCGAATCCGCGCCTGATGTCCTTCGGCATCGAAGAGTTCGACCTGTTCCCGAAGGGCACCGGTTTCTTTTCCGCGCCGCGCGCGGTTCTCGAGTCGGCGTCGGACGCTTTCGTTTCGCTGTTCGACGACGTCCGCTTCGCCAGTGACGACACCGGTGTCCTGCGCTGGATCGCCGAACGGCACCGCATCTTCCTCTCCCCGGAGTTCTCCGCGACCTACCACGGGCGCGAGAGCTTCAAGAAGTTCGCCGCCCAGGCGTACTTCCGCGGGACGACCTTCGTGGACTCCTACCTCGGCTCGCCGGGCCCGGCCCGCACCGGCCTGTTCGCCGCGTTCGGCGTCGGCCTGCTCGGCCTCGGCGTCGCGGCCAAGCGCCCGAAGACGGCCGTGCTGCTCGCGGCCGCCGGGTCCGCCGCGGCCGGTGCGGCCGTGACGCGCTTCGGCGCGACGAACGCGGAGGCCAAGGCCGTCGCGAAGCTGGCCCCGGTGTTCGGCGCCGGGTTCGGCGCCGGTGCCGTCCGCGGGCTCGTCATGGCGCTGCGCGCCCGCCGCCGGCGGGGCCGATGAGCTCACCGGTGACCCACGAGTCCGAGGAAGCCGACGGGCGCAGCCTGGCGAAGGAGACCGGGCGCTCGGCCGGGAAGATCGGCGTCTCGCTGCTCGTCGCGATCGCGCTCGGCTACGTGCTGACGCTGGTCGCGACCCGCTGGCTCGGGCCGGAGAACAGCAAGGTCTACCTCTCGTTCTGGGGCATCCTGATGGGCCTCGGCAGCGCGCTGTCGCCGCTGGAGCAGGAGCTGTCCCGCCAGTCCGCGGTGGCCGCGCTCGACGGCGGCAAGGCCGGCAAGCCCGCGCTGCGCGCCCTGACCGTCGGCGCCGTGACCGTGGCCGTCGTCGCCGCGTTGACCCTGGTCGTGCCGGTGCTTTCCGACCGGCTCTACGCCGGCCACACCGCCCTCGGCGTGATCGTGCTGTGCGGGGCGGTCTCGTTCGCCTGCCAGTTCGCCGCCCGCGGCCTGCTCGTCGGCCAGCAGCGGATCAAGCCGTACTCGGGGCTGGTCGTCGCCGAGGCGGCGGTCCGCGTGCTCGTGCTGTTCGGGATCGCCGCGGCCGGCCTCACCGGCCTGACGTCGTTCGCGATCGCGGCCGCGACCGGCTCGTTCGCCTGGCTGCTGTTCGTCAAGCCGGTCGCCGGGCTGGTCGACCCGCACGCCGACGGCGACGGCTGGGGGCCGGTGACCGCCCGGATCCTCGTGCTGATGGCCGGTGCGGGCCTGACCGCCAGCGTCATCACCGGCTACCCGGCGATGGTCAGCCTGCTCGCCCCGGGCGGGTCCGACGCCGACGTCGGCGTCCTCTTCGCGACGCTCACCGTGTCCCGGGTGCCGCTCCTGCTGCTTTCCCCGCTGCAGGCGCTCGCGGTGCCGACGGTCGTCCGGCTCTCCGGCACCGAGGAGGGGCAGCACCGGCTGCGGAAGCTGCTCGCGGCCGGCGCGCTCGGCACGGTCGTCCTCGGCGTCGTCGGCGCCTTGGTCGGCTGGCTCATCGGGCCGTGGCTGGTCTCCCTGCTCTACGGCGCGAAGTTCGTCGCCCAGGGCTGGTGGGTGGCGTGGATGGTGTGGGGTGCGGTGCTGCTCACGGCGTTGCAGCTGATGACGGCCGTGCTCGTGGCCCGCAAGGAGGCGAGCAAGGTGCTCGTCACCTGGGCCGTCGTCGCGGTCGCCACCGCGGTGACACTGCTGCTCGTGCCGGGTGACCCGATCCTCAAGGCGGTCGCCGGGCTGGCCGGGGGGCCCACGCTGGGTCTCGTGGTCGTGTTGGTGTTCGTTCTGCGGCGGCCGGGCAACGTGCGGCCCGCTCCGGACGTCCCAGTAGGGTGACCCCGGCCGGAACCCGGGACAGGATCGGCGGGAAGACGCCGGTGAGGTTGGACAGCGGAAAACCATGAACGTACTTCTGGTCGTGCTCGCCTTCTGGCTGCCGGGCCTCGTCTTCGGGGCCGCGATCCGGCTGCGCGGCTGGCTGCTCGCCGCGGCCGCGCCGATCCTGACGTTCGGCATCGTCAGCCTGGGCGTGCCGGTGCTCGGCGGCCTCGGCATCCGCTGGACGATGCTCGACGTCGCCCTGTGGACGCTCGTGCTCTCGATCGCCGGCTTCGGGCTGGCGTTCGCCGTCGCGCGCTTCACCGCGCGGCGACACCCGGACTGGGCCGAGCAGGACGCCGCCGCGGCGGCCCCCGCCCGGTCCCCGCGCGAGCACCTGCTGATCGGCGCCGGCGTCCTGGCCGGCAGCCTCGTCGGCATCGTCACGTTCCTGCGCGGCGCCCGCGGCCTCAACCAGGTCCAGCAGGGCTGGGACGCGCCGTTCCACGCCAACCTGGTGCGCTGGATCGCCGAGCACGGCGACGCCCGGCCGTCGACCGTCGGCACCATCGCGAACCTGCCGGACCAGACGAACTACTTCTACCCGGACACCTACCACGCCCTGCTCGCGCTGGTCTTCGACAAGGCCGGCCTGGCGATGATGCCGACGCTGAACATGGGCGTGCTGACGGTCATCCTGTGCGTGCCGATCGGCGTCGCGGCGATGTGCCACGTGTGGCGGATGCCGACGCTCGCGGTCGCCGCGGCCGCGGCGGTGACGGCGTCGTTCACCAACTTCCCGTACGACTCGCTGTGGCGCGGCCCGCTTTGGCCGTACGTCGCCGGCGTCGCGCTGATCCCGGCGATGCTCGCGCTCGCCCGCCTGCTGCTGCAGCCCCGCGGGGTCGCCGGCCCGGTCGCGATCGGCATCGGCGTCGCCGGCCTGATCGGCCTGCACACCAGCGTCGCGTTCGTCGTCGTCGTGTACTTCCTGCTGATCCTGCTCGCCGTGCTCTTCCGGTTCGAGCGGATCGACTGGCGCCGGTCCGGGGCCTCGCTCGGGGCGACGATCGTGCTCGCCGTCCTCTGCGGGCTGCCGCTCGCGTTGCCCTCGCTGTACAACGCGGGCGGCGTGACGGGCGCGTCCTGGGCGTCGCAGGCCACCGTCACCGGCGGGCTCGGCGAAACGATCACGTTCTCGCCGATGGCGGCGTTCCCGCAGTGGTGGATCGGCGTGCCGGCCCTCATCGGCATCTTCCTGCTGGTGAAGCACCGCCGGATGCTGTGGATGGTCGCCGCCTACGTCGTGTTCGGCGGGCTGTTCGCGGCCACCGTGTCGCTGGAGACGCCGCTCATCCACACGCTCACCGGCATCTTCTACAACGACCACTGGCGGATCGGCGCGCTGGTCCCGCTGGCCGGCTCGGTCGCGTTCGGTGAGTTCACCGACACCGCGGCCCGCTGGATCGGGCGCAAGGCCGGCACCCGGCTGCCGGACGTCTCGCCGGCGACGCTCACCACGGTCGGCGTCGTGCTGCTGGTCGTGGTGATCGGCGGCCTGAGCCGCGGCGGGTACATCGGCCGCAACGCCGCCCGCCTGCAGATCAACTACAGCGGTGGCCCGACGGTCAGCGACGACGAGCGCCAGGCGTTCGACTGGCTCGGCAAGCACGTCGCGCCCGGCGAGCACGTGATGAACGGCAAGGCCGACGGTTCGGTCTGGATGTACGCGCTCGACGGCGTCAAGCCGGTCGAATGGACCTTCTACGGCGCCGAGCCGGACTCCCCGGCCGGCTACCTCAGCGTCTACCTCGACGACGTCGACAAGTACCCGCACGTACGGGAACTGCTCACCGACCTCAAGGTGCGTTACGTCTTCGTCGGCAAGGGCAAGGTCACGTCGGAGACGAACAGCGGGCCCGGCCTGAGCCACCTCGACACCACGCCCGGCTTCAAGGTCGTGTTCCAGAACCCCGGCTCCACCATCTACGAGATCGAGGGCCAGCAGGGCGTTGTCGCAGCTGGTGCAGCTCCAGGGTCCGCGGCCGGTAACGGGCAGTGAAAGGCTAGAGTGATCGCGTGTCCAGCACCTCTGTGACCAGCCGCCGTGTGCTCATCGTGATGCCCGCGCTGAACGAGTCCGCGAGCGTCGCCTCGGTCATCGAACAGGTGAAACGCGCCCTGCCGACCGGCGACCTGCTGGTCGTCGACGACGGTTCGGTCGACGACACCGCCAAGCTCGCCCGCGCGGCCGGGGCCGAAGTGGCCCGGCTCGCGGTGAACCTGGGTGTCGGCGGCGCGATGCGCACCGGCTTCCGCTACGCCGCCGCCCGCGGGTACGACGTGGTCGTGCAGGTGGACGCGGACGGCCAGCACGATCCCGACGAGCTCGACGAGCTGCTGCGCGGCCTGGACGACGCGGACATCGTGATCGGCTCCCGGTTCGCCGGCAAGGGCTCGTACAAGGCGAGCGGGCCGCGCAAGTACGCGATGGTCGCGCTCTCGCTCGTGTTCTCGCGGCTGGCGAAGACCAAGCTCACCGACGTCACGTCGGGGTTCAAGGCGATGGGGCCGCGCGCGATCCGGCTGTTCGCCGGCTACTACCCGGCGGAGTACCTCGGGGACACCGTGGAGTCGCTGGTGATGGCCATCCGGGCCAAGCTGACCATCAAGGAGATCCCGGTCGTCATGCGGGAGCGCGCGGGCGGCACGCCCAGCCACTCACCCGTGAAGTCGGCCGTCTACCTGGGCCGCGCCGGGCTCGCGCTGCTGCTGGCGCTCGTGCGCCGCCGGCCCGCGGTCGACTCCTCCGACTCGGCGTAAGGGGAAACTGAAATGGCCGGTTGGCGCATCCTCAGCATCGTCGTCGCCTGCGTCGTGCTGTTCGTCGTCCTCGAGATGATGCGGCGGCGGAAGCTGCGCGAGAAGTACGCGGGCGTGTGGCTCGTCGTCGCGGTCGGCGTCGTCGTCCTCGCGGTGCTGCCGCAGGCGGCCGACTTCCTCGCCAAGCACACCGGCGTGCAGACGCCGTCGAACTTCGTCTTCCTCCTCGCCGGCGTCGTGCTGGCGCTCGTGTCGCTGCACCTGTCCACCGAGGTCGGGCACCTGGAGGAAGAGGTGCGCACGTCGGTCGAGGAGACCGCGCTGCTGCGCTGCGAACTCGAGGACGCCAAGCGCGAGCTGGCGGGCCGGATCGCCGAGCTGGAGGCGCGGACCACCGCGCCGGACAACGTCAAAGGGCTTCCCGAGGTCGAGCGCGTCAGCAAGTGACCGGGTGATCGAAGCCCTGCTTTCCGCGCCCGCCCGGTTGGGGGCGGTGCGCCTGCTGGCCGTCGACGGCCCGTCGGGTGCGGGGAAGTCCACACTGGCCGCTCGGATCGTCGCCGGACTGCGTGCGCGCGGGTGCCGGACCGAGCTGGTGAGCACCGACGCCTTCGCGACGTGGGACGACCCGGTTTCGTGGTGGCCACGGCTGGCCGACGGTGTCCTGCGGCCGCTGGCGAACGGTGTCGAAGGTGCTTACCGGCGGACGGACTGGGCCGGCGGGGCACCCCGGCCGGGGGAACTCGTTCGGGTGGCGGTGCCGGAAGTCCTGGTGCTGGAGGGTGTCTCGTGCGGCCGGACTTCGGTAAGACCCCTGCTTTCGCTCCTCTGCTGGCTCTCCGGCGGCTCCGACGAGGAACGGCTGGCCCGGGCCGTGGCGCGCGACGGCGAGGTGGCACGGGCAGAATTGGGCCGCTGGCAACGGTTCGAGCGCGGCTGGTTCGCCGTCGACGGCACCGCCGCGGCCGCCGGTACCCGACTTTCGTCGGAAACCGAACCGTCACCGTGCGTCAACGGTCCACTCCGGATTGATCAAGGTCAGCCACTCGGGTCACCACGACCGGGCTAACGTTGGTACCGCCATCTGAGTTAGTGATTCGGCACCGGGTGGAGTGGTCGGCCACAAATGGTCACAGTCTGTCGTGATTTACGGACACATTGCGGTCAAATCGGCGCCCACGTAGCGCGATCGTAACCTCACGTGCTTAAGTGCGGGCCGAGTTCCCGCTAGTGTCGGCGAGCACACCGGCCGTCCGCCCGAGTTCCTGACCGACCGGACGGTGACTTTGAACCCGAACATCTCCCAAGGGGTGCCAGATGCAGCAATTGCGGCTGACCCGAACACGCCGTGTGGCCCTGATCGGGCTCGCCGGCGCGCTCGCGGTTTCGCTGTCCGCCTGTGCGGAGTCCAAGCGTGAAGAGGGCGCCGGAGGTGGTACCGGAGGCACGATGATCTTCGGCGCGGCCGGTAACCCGAAGATGTTCGACCCCGCGTTCAACGACGAGGGCGAGACCTTCCGGATCACGCGGCAGATCTACGACACGCTGATCCAGAACAAGCCGGGCACCGCCGACCTCGAGCCCTCTCTCGCCGAGAAGTGGGAGTCGAGCGCCGAGGGCAAGACCTGGACGTTCACCCTGAAGTCCGGCGTGAAGTTCTCCGACGGCACCCCGATGGACGCCACGGCGGTCTGCTACAACTTCGACCGCTGGTACAACATGAAGGGCGCCGCCGCCCAGAGCCAGATGATCTACTACGGCGACGTCTTCGAGGGCTTCGCCAAGAACGAAGGCGACGCGAGCGGCGACCCGGTCTACAAGAGCTGCGAGGCGAAGGACCCGACGACCGCGGTCCTCAACCTGAACAAGGCCAAGGGTGCGTTCCCGTCGGCGTTCACGCTGCCGTCGTTCTCCATCGAGAGCCCGGCCGCGCTCAAGGCGCACAACGCGGACGTGGTCACCCAGAGCGGTGACTCGTTCACCTACAGCGAGTACGCGAACAAGTTCCCGACCGGCACCGGTCCGTTCAAGTTCGAGAGCTGGGACCAGGCCAAGGGTGAGATCACCCTGGTGCGCAACGACACCAGCCCGTCGCCCGCGAAGCTCGACAAGCTGATCTTCAAGGTCATCCCGGACGAGAACGCCCGCAAGCAGGCGCTCAAGGCCGGCGACATCAACGGCTACGACTACCCGAGCCCGGCGGACTACGGCCTGCTGCGCAACGACGGCGAGCAGGTGCTCATCCGCCCGTCGTTCAACGTGCTGTACCTGGGCATCAACCAGGCCAACAACCCGAAGCTCAAGGACGTCCGGGTCCGCCAGGCGCTGGCCTACGGCGTCAACCGCGAGCAGTTCGTGAAGTCGAAGCTGGCCGAGGGTTCCGAGGTCGCGACCGAGTTCGTCCCGAAGGTCATCTCGGGCTACACCGACGACGTCACGAAGTACCCGTACGACCCGGAGAAGGCGAAGCAGCTGCTGCAGCAGGCCGGCGCGACCGACCTCACGCTGAAGTTCTACTACCCGACCGAGGTCAGCCGTCCGTACATGCCGAACCCGGCGGACACCTTCACCGCGATCTCCGAGGACCTCAAGAAGATCGGCATCAAGATCGAGGCCCACGCCGAGCCGTGGAACGGTGGCTACAAGGACGACGTGCAGAAGGCCGGCAAGCAGGACCTCCACCTGCTCGGCTGGACCGGTGACTACAACGACGCCGGCAACTTCGTCGGCACGTTCTTCGGCCGCGAGAAGAAGGAGTTCGGCTTCAACAACGCCGAGCTGTTCTCGGCCCTGAGCGCGGCGGACGCTTCGCCCGCCGGTGACGACCACGCCAAGGCGTACCAGGAAGTCAACAAGAAGATCATGGACTTCCTCCCGGCGGTCCCGATCGCGTACCCGACCCCGGCGATCGTGGTCGGCCCGAAGGTCAAGGGTCTGGTGGCGAGCCCGCTCACCGACGAGCGTTTCAACACCGTGACCGTGAGCTGACGAAGGATTTCAGCCAACGGCAGGGGGTGGGTGCTACCGCACCCACCCCCTGCGCCTGATCCCGGGCTGGCAACAAAGGACTGCAAGTGCTCCGTTTCCTCGTGCGTCGGCTGCTACAAGCGATCCCGACGCTCCTCATCCTGTCCATCCTGGTCTTCGCCTGGCTCCGGTCCCTGCCCGGCGGTCCCGCCGCCGCCCTGCTGGGTGACAAGGCGACGCCGGAGAAGATCGCCAACCTCAACCACGTGCTCGGCCTGGACCAGCCGATCTTCGTGCAGTACTTCGGGTTCCTCGGCCGGGCGCTCACCGGCGACTTCGGCAACTCCCTGGTGTCGACCCAGCCCGTGATGGGCGAGATCGTCACCTTCCTGCCGGCGACCATCGAGCTCGGTCTCTCCGCGATGATCATCGCGATCATCGTCGGCATCCCGGCCGGTTACCTGTCCGCGCGGTACCGCGGCGGGCCGGTCGACAACGTGGTCATCGTGCTGAGCCTGATCGGCGTCGCGGTGCCGGTGTTCTTCCTCGGCTACATGATGCAGGACATCCTGGCCGCGCCGCTGGGCCTGCCGTCGCAGGGCAGGCAGGCCGCGGGCCTCGACGCCACGGCGATCACGAACTTCGCCATCCTCGACGGCATCATGACGGGCGAGTGGGACGCCGTCTGGGACGCGATCAAGCACCTGATCCTGCCCGCGTTCGCCCTCGCCACCATCCCGCTCGCCGTGATCACCCGGATCACCCGCGCGTCGGTTTTGGACGTCCTCAACGAGGACTTCATCCGCACGGCCAACTCCAAGGGCCTGACCCAGCAGGTGGTGCGCACCCGGCACGTCCTGCGCAACGGCCTGCTGCCGGTGGTCACGACCATCGGCCTGCAGACCGGCGCCCTGCTCGGCGGCGCCGTGCTGACCGAGCGGGTGTTCAACTTCCGCGGCCTCGGCTTCCTGCTGGCCGAAGGGATCGAACGGCGTGACTACCCTCGGCTGCAGGCGCTGCTGCTGTTCGGGGCCGTGGTGTACGTCCTGGTGAACATGCTGGTCGACATCTCGTACGGGATCATCGACCCGAGGGTGCGTGTGCGATGAACACTCTGCTGAACAAGAAGAAGGAACCGATCGACAAGCTCGCCGCGGCGAGCGGCCGCAGCCTCGGCGGGGACGCGCTCCGCCGGATGCTGCGCAGCCCGGTCGCGATCACCGGCGGCGTCATCACCGGCCTGTTCCTCATCGTCGCGATCTTCGCGCCCCTGCTGGAACCGAAGGACCCGGACGTCCACTACCTCGGCGACCAGATCCGGCCGAACTTCATCCCGGGCGCGCAGTCCGGGTTCCCGCTCGGTGTGGACGACTTCGGCCGCGACTTCCTGTCGCGGCTGATCGCCGGCGCCCAGCAGACGCTGATCGTCGGTGTGCTCGCCACGATCGTCGGCGTGATCATCGGTGTGATCATCGGCGGCCTGGCGGGCGCGTTCGGCGGCTGGGTCGACACCGTCCTCATGCGACTGGTCGACGTCATGCTGTCGTTCCCGTCGCTGCTGCTGGCCATCTCGATCGCGGCGCTGTTCGCGAAGCCGAGCCAGTGGACGGTCATCCTGGCCGTGTCGATGATCGGCGTGCCGATCTTCGCCCGGCTGCTGCGCGGTTCCATGCTGACCCAACGGGACGCCGACCACGTGCTGGCGGCGACGTCACTGGGCGTCAAGCGCGGGACGATCGTGTTCCGGCACATGCTGCCGAACTCGCTCGGCCCGGTCATCGTCCAGGCGACCCTCACGCTGGCCACTTCGATCCTGGAGGCCGCGGCGCTGTCGTTCCTCGGTTTGGGCGATCCGGACCCGTCGCGGGCGGAGTGGGGACTGATGCTGGGCAAGGCCTCGCACCAGTTCCTCGACGTCCGTCCCGAGCTCGCGTACTACCCGGCGATCGCGATCATCATCGTGGCGCTCGGGTTCACGCTGGTCGGCGAGTCCCTCCGTGAAGCCCTCGACCCGAAGAACAGGCGGTGAGCACCCGTGGCACTCCTTGAAGTCCGTGACCTGACGGTCAACTTCGTCCGCCGTGGCGAGCGGCCGTTCGCCGCCGTCGACGGGGTCAGTTTCGACGTCGAGCCGGGCCAGACCGTCGGCCTGGTCGGCGAGTCCGGCTGCGGCAAGTCCGTGACGTCGCTGGCGATCATGCGCCTGCTGGCCCGGCGCGGCAACAAGGTCAGCGGTTCGGTGCGCTTCGAAGGCACCGACCTGCTCAAGCTGTCCGACCGCGAGATGCGCGACCGCCGCGGCCGCGACCTCGGCATGGTGTTCCAGGACCCGCTGTCCTCGCTGAACCCGGTCATCCCGATCGGGCTGCAGATCACCGAGGTGCTGGAACGCCACCGCGGGATGTCGCGCAAGGCGGCGTCCCTCGAAGCGACGGACCTGCTGGCCAAGGTCGGCATCCCCGACCCGTCGCGCCGGCTTTCCGAGTACCCGCACCAGCTTTCCGGCGGGATGCGGCAGCGCGCGCTGATCGCGATCGCGCTGGCGTGCCGGCCGCGGCTGCTCATCGCCGACGAGCCGACCACCGCGCTGGACGTCACCATCCAGGCGCAGATCCTGGCGCTGCTGCGGGAACTGGTGCAGGACACCGGCACCGCGCTGATCATGATCACGCACGACCTCGGCGTGGTCGCCGGGCTCTGCGACGAGGTCAACGTGCTCTACGGCGGCAAGATCGTCGAGCGGGCGCGGCGGCACCAGCTGTTCGGCGAGCCGCGGCACCCGTACACGCACGGCCTGCTGGCCTCGATCCCGCGCCTCGACGCGGGCCGCGGCGAGAAGCTGGTCCCCATCCGGGGTTCGGTGGCCGACAACATCCCGTGGGACGGCGGCTGCGCGTTCGCGCCCCGCTGCCCCAACGCGCTGCCGGTCTGCCGCGAAGTCTCGCCGCAGCTGGTGCCCGACCGCAACGGGCTGCTGCGCTGTCACAACCCCGTGCGACCGGCGGTCGTGGCGGGAGGAGGAGCCCGATGACCCGTCCTGCTGGTGACGTGCTGCTCGAGGTCACCGACCTCAAGGTGCACTTCCCGATCAAGCGCGGCGTCGTGATCGACCGGACGGTCGGCCACGTGTTCGCGGTCGACGGCGTCGACCTGGCCATCCGCCGCGGTGAGACCTACGGCCTGGTGGGCGAATCCGGCTGTGGCAAGTCCACTTTGGGCCGGGCGATCCTGCGGCTGAACGAGCCGACGGCCGGTTCGGTGAAGTTCGACGGCACGGACGTCGCGAAGCTCAAGGGAGAGGAACTGCGGACGGCCCGGCGCCGGATGCAGATGATCTTCCAGGACCCGATGTCCAGTTTGGACCCGCGGCAGTCGGTGGAGTCGATCCTGGTCGAGGGCATGCACGCGCACGGCCTCGACAAGGACAAGGAAGCCACCCAGCGGCGGCTGCGGCAGCTGCTGTCCGCGGTCGGCCTGCCGGAGACGTCGCTGCGGAAGTACCCGCACGAGTTCTCGGGCGGGCAGCGCCAGCGCATCGGCATCGCGCGGGCGCTGGCCGTGGAGCCGGACCTGATCGTCGCGGACGAGCCGGTGTCCGCATTGGACGTCTCGGTGCAGGCCCAGGTGGTGAACCTGCTGGAGGACCTGCAGGACCAGCTCGGCCTGACGTACGTGGTGATCGCGCACGACCTCGCGGTGGTGCGGCACATCTCCGACCGCATCGGCGTGATGTACCTGGGCGCGCTGGTCGAGGAGACCGACGCGGACTCGCTGTACCGGGACCCGCTGCACCCGTACACGCGGGCGCTGCTGTCGGCGATCCCGGTGCCGGACCCGCAGGTCGAGGACACCCGCGAGCAGATCCTGCTCGCCGGTGACCTGCCTTCGCCGGCGAACCCGCCGTCGGGCTGCCGCTTCCACACGCGGTGCCCGTGGAAGCAGGCGAGCCTGTGCGACACGGACCGTCCGCAGTTGCGGGAGATCGGCGGCGGTCACCGGGTGGCGTGCCACTACGCGGAGGACATCCGCGACGGGCGCATCCAGCCGCACGAGGTGGAGCCGGAGCTGATCGAGCTCACCGGGGCGCTCAACCCCGACCTGGGCCCGCCGGACGTCGGCACGTCCGCCGAGATCCTCTGAGCGGAGCTTTCACGTGAAAGCGGCGACCCCAGGTCGCCACTTTCACGTGAAAGCGACGCGTCACGGCTTCAGGTCCAGCGCGGCGCTCATCGTGGCGTCCATGTAGAACGGCGTCGAGTCGTGCACGTGGGTGATCCGCCACTCGCCGTCCTGCTTGCGGAAGCCGAGGGTGGAGCGGAACCACAGCTCGAACGGCTGGGGCATGCCCTTCGGCGTCGTCGACAGCCGGTTGAGGGAGTGGCTGAAGGCGACGTCGCCGCCCACGGTGACTTCGAGGTCACGGACCTCGTACTCGATCGGGCCGTCGAAGCCCGCGAACCAGGCCTTGCGGGCCTCGACGTCTTCGCCGTGGTGCACGAGCGGCGGGGCCAGGGTGAACGCGCGGAGGTCCGGCGCGGACTGCCCGGCCAGGGCTTCGGCGTCACGTTCGGTCATCGCCTTCGCGCGGGCCGCCACCAGTTCGCGAATCCGCTTGTCGTCCTGCTCGGTCATGCCATCCTCCTGTGAGTCGGTGCTTCGGAGGGGACGTAGGCGCCGCCACGCGGATTTCGACATCGACCGGAGGCGTTCGTGAAATACGTGGTCCTGATCTACGGCAACCCCGAGTCCCGCACGGCTTGGGCGGGCATGAGCGACGAGCAGCGGGCCGCCGGGCTCGCCTACTACCAGCAGCTCAACGACGACCTCGACGCGTCCGGCGAGCGCGTCGTCTCCGAGCGGCTCGCCTTCCCGGAGCTCGCGACGCGGGTCAGCGTGGGCGAGCGCGGCACGACGACGACCGACGGCCCGTTCGCCGAGGCCAAGGAGTTCCTCGCCGGCTTCTACCTGCTCGACTGCGAGAGCCGCGAACGCGCCGTCGAGATCGCCGCGCGGATCCCCGAAGCCGCGTTCGGGGTGGTCGAAGTGCGGCCGGTGATGGGGCTGCACGGGCCCGAGCTGTGACTCCGGATCTGCTGCGCTCGCTCGCGCCCGAGGTCCTCGCGGCCTTGGTCCGGCGGTACGGCGACTTCGAGGCCTGCGAGGACGCCGTCCAGGAGGCGCTGCTGGCGGCGTCGCAGCAGTGGCCGGTCGACGGCGTGCCCGATCACCCGAAGGGGTGGCTGATCACGACGGCGTCCCGGCGGCGCATCGAGCAGTGGCGCAGCGAGACGGCCCGTCGGCGACGCGAAGAGGCGGTGGCGCTGGCCTCGCCGCCGGAGCCGGAGCCGGTCGCGGTGGACGACACGCTGACGTTGCTGTTGTTGTGCTGCCACCCGGCGCTTTCGCGGCCTTCGCAGGTGGCTTTGACGCTGCGCGCGGTCGGCGGCCTGACGACGGCGGAGATCGCCCGGGCGTTCCTCGTCCCGGAGGCCACGATCGGCCAGCGCATCAGCCGCGCGAAGCAGAAGCTCCGCGGCTCGAGCCTCACGCGCGACGGCGGCCCGGAACGGCTGGCGGCCGTGCTGCAGGTGCTGTACCTGATCTACACGGAGGGCCACACGGCCAGCTCGGGCGACGCGCTCAACCGAGTCGAGCTGACGACCGAAGCGATCCGCTTGACCCGCCGGCTGCGCGCGGAGCTCCCGGACGACGGCGAGGTCACCGGCCTGCTGGCCTTGATGCTCCTGACGGAAGCCCGCCGCCCGGCCCGCGTCTCTCCGTCGGGCGCGCTGGTCCCGCTGGCCGACCAGGACCGCACCCGCTGGAACAGTTCGTTCATCCAGGAGGGCATCGCGCTGATCACGGCCGCGTTGTCGACGGCCCCGGTAGGGCCGTACCAGCTCCAGGCGGCGATCGCGGCGGTCCACGACGAGGCCCCGACGGCCGCGGAGACGGACTGGGCCCAGATCCTCACGCTGTACGACCTGCTGCGGGTGGTGGCGCCGGGGCCGATGGTGACGTTGAACCGGGTGGTGGCGTTCGCGCAGGTCAACGGACCCGGGGCGGGGTTGGCGGAGCTGGCGGAGGCCCCGGTGGTGGAGCACCACCGGGTGGACGCGGTCCGGGCGCACTTGCTGGAGCTGTCCGGCGACCGGGCCGGGGCGCGGGAGGCTTACTTGGCCGCGGCTCGGCGGACGTTGAGCCTGCCGGAGCAGGCTTACCTGGAGTCGCAGGCGGCGAAGCTGGAGCCTTGACGGGTTTCGGGGGGACTCGCCCCAGGGCCTTGGCCTTGCTGGGACTTGACCTGGTTGGGACTTGATCTCGCCTGGGCTCCGCCTTCACGGGCCGTTCGCCTCGCCGGCGACCCAGGCACCAAGCCGATTCCGGTGCGCTCAACGCACCAAAAACGGCATTGGGCTCCCGGCCGCATCGCCCCCGGTCCACGCGAACCGCTCTCACCGACCGGAAGTGCTCCCCGGGACTTCGCTCCATCGGGGCTTCGCTCCATCGGGGCTTCGCTCCATCGGGGCTTCGCTCCATCGGGGCTTCGCTCCATCGGGGCTTCGCTCCATCGGGGCTTCGCTCCATCGGGGCTTCGCTCCATCGGGGCTTCGCTCCATCGGG
>JAEBEK010000047.1:0-27724 GCA_049998055.1 Amycolatopsis sp. cmx-4-37
GGTGAAGAACAGCTCCAACGAACCCTCCGCATATCCATGATCAACAGCCATTGCGGAAGGCCTAACGAGCCACGACGAGAGTGGCATCTGGGTGAAGCAATGAGACAGTTCCAGACAGGCTGGAGAAGCGCCGGAGTCGAGAATCCACGGTGCCGAGTCCGCGACGGGGAGGTTGAAGGCGTGCTTGATCCGGCGCAATCTGCTGTGCGACACCATAAGCGGGCGGTCGCTGACGCCGATCCATTGTGGATCGGGAGCACCGAGGTAGACGGTCACGGCGAGCTCCTCGACGACGGGGCCGAGCCGTGCTCGACCGGCGGTTGCCCGGGTGTGCCGGGCGGGCCGCTTCGGCGAGCCGGCCGCGCGCGGGATCTGTCCGGTGGGCGAGAGGAGCTGGGCGCGGTCGGCTACGGTGCGGCCGCGCCCGCACCGGGCACCGCCGCCGACGGCCGTCGGTCCGGGTGCCGGGGCGCGGAACCGCCGCTGCGCCCCGGCACCCGGGGTCAGAAGGGGAGCCTGTTGTTGTCCGGGTCGTTGTCCAGCTGGCGGGGGTTCAGTGCCTGCGGGGCGAGGCCGAGGCGTTGCCACGCGTCGGTGGAGGGGCAGCTCGGGTCCGGGACGTACGCGGTGATCTCCGTGGCGCCGCGGGGGTAGGCGTCGAACAGCCCGGCCAGTAACCGGGAGTGGAGATCGTCGTTGTCGTCCCATGTACCGCGCGCGCAGATGCGCAGCAGGAGACCGATTCGCCAGGTGCCGTCGGCGAGCTGGTTCAGCGACGGCATCGGCGGGCAGCTGTACTTGAGCGATTCCTGCCAGTTGTACTGGCACTGCCACACCAGCTGGTCCCAGATTTGCTCGATGAATCGGTGTCGCAGGCGGAGCGGGTGGTCCTCCGGCAGGACGGTTCGGGTGACGGTGCCCTCGGTCGCGTAGAGGTCCAGCAGGTGGGGCCGGTCGTAGACGCCGTTGAATCCCATCAGGTCGGCCAGCGTGACCGTGCCGGTGGTCAGGGCGAGCAGTCCGCCGTGCTGACGGGCATGGGCCGCGGCCGCAGCGTGGTAGAGCCCGGGTGTCTCGGTGGGACGTGCCCACAGCTCTCCGGGCACGAGTTCGGTGTGGTCGGCCGATGGTGTCCAGGTCGGTTCGTCTCCGACGGTCGTGCTGGTCAACCGGATGCTGACCTTCAGCAGGTGACCGCCGTCGTGCTCGGCTTCGCCGCGGGCGTTGAGCATCCGTGTGCGGATGTCGTGCACGACTCGGCGGGCTCGTTCGTCCATTGCGCTCCTCGAGCTGGATTCCGGCGTGGTGGTCCGCGCGCCCGGAGCGGCTCCGGGCGCGCGCGGCCGCGCCGGCGGCGCCCCCGGCGGGCAAGGGCAGCGCGGACCTGGGAATTCCGCGGTACAGCGAGGGCTGTCGCAGTCCGCGCTGGCGGAGCGTCCCTTGCCGTTGCGGGCGCCGTCGGCCAGCGTGCATGCGGCCGGACCTGTCGGGCGACTCGATCGGCGCGCCGGTCCGGCCGTGGTTCCTGGCCTGGGAACGAGCCGTTGTGCAGTTGCAGCAACATTTCTGGTCGGATGTCGTTCCGGCTCGCGGGTGGCGGCTGCTTCGCCGCCACCCGCGCCCGGTCAGCCCTCGGCGTCCTCCCGGTCGGCCCACACGAGGAAGGTGTGGATACCGAGACCGGGGAAGGACTTGTCGGGCAGCTGTATGTCCCCGCCGTGTGCCTGGATCAGCTCGCGCACAGCGGTGTGTTTGCGGTCGGTGCGGAAGTCGTATCCGCCGGGAACGATGGCGACGAGCCGGCCGCCGGGTGCGACCAGGTCCCACGCGAGCATCAGGTGGGTGATCCAGGCGGTGCGGTCGTCCGGCACCGCGAACGGCGGATTCATCACGACCAGGTCGTAGGTCCGGCGCGCCGGTGCCGCGGTGAACGCCTCGAACGTGCTCACGACGGGATCGATCCGCGGGTGCGGGCCGAGCTTCGCGGCGCGTTCTGCGTTCGGTTCGACGGCGGTGATCTGGACGTCAGGGTTGATCTGCCGGACGGCGCGGACGAAGGAGCCGTCTCCGGCGGATGGCTCCAGGACCCGGGCACCGGAGGGAAGGACGTCGAGGTCGGTGTGGTGGTGCAGCACCCATTGGGCCAGCTCGGGCGGCGTGGCGAAGTAGCCTTCCAGCACGTGGTTCGGGCTGGGGATGTCCGCGCCGTCGAGAACCTCGGCGATGGCGGCGGCCGGGTCGCCGTCGAAGATGTGGGCTTGGTGCTTGCGGTTCCAGGTGCCGCCGAGCCTGCGCAGGACGACGTCGACCGCCTTGTACTCCTTCGAGGAGAGCTGCGCGGTCAGGCGCAGATGGTGGCCATCGACTTTCGCGGCGGCGAGCACCTCACGGGTGCGGTCGGACACGGGCTGGGTGACGCGCATCGGTTCCTCCTGGTCAGCGCGGTGTGCGTGGCCCGGGAAGGCGGAGCAGGCGCGGTGGTCGGGGCGGTCCGGGCTCGGCGGAGCCGACCGCGTAGCGGCGTGGCCTGGACCCGGCACGACAGGGTCTGCTGGCATCACCGGTCCACGCACACCGCGCTGCGTGGAGGACCCGCGGCGCTTCCGACGCCGCGGCGGCCCGCCCGTCGAAGGGCAGGCCGCCGGGGTCAGGTCAGAACGGCGGTTCGTCGGAGCAGCCCACGTTGCGGTCTTCATGCTGCTGGTCCTCAAGGGCCGTTTCGGCGATGCGCAGGAACCGGGCAGCGAGTGTGAGGGCGCGGAAGTGCACGTCCTGCGGCCGCCGAACCTCGACTGCGGTCGCGAGTTCGCCAAGGTCGCTGTAGACGGGCAGGAGGAACGCCGGGTCGTTGAGGGAGAGGCCGGCTCGCGTCAGGGATTCGTAGGTGCGTTCGACCTCGCTCATGACGCGAGGGGACGCGAGGTGGCGCTGCTCGCCGTTGAGAATCTGGTTGAGTGCGGCGCGGACCGCGTCGACGTCGGTCGAGGCGGGATTGTCTGCTTGATCTGCGCAATGGCACATTCGGGCTCCTGGAGGTCGCTGGTGTGCGTGGACGGGCGCACGTCCAGCGGACCTGCGGCGCGGAGGCAAGGTCCGGCGCCGCCGGCCGCGAAGCGGTTCGCCTTGCCTCCGCGCGGCGGGTCTGCTGCGCTCCCTGCGGTCCACGTGAGCCAGGCGATCGGGGCGCGGGGCGGCTGACGCGCCGTCCAGGTCGTTCTGCTTGGACGGCGTCAGCCGGCTGGTCAGGCGGGCACGATCGTCATCGCGTCGGCGGCCAGTGCGTCGGCGAGGCGGCGCAGCGTGGTGAACCCGGGCTCCGGCTGCACTCCGGTGCCCTTCGTCGCGTACAGGGAGGTGGAGTCGTGCCAGTTCGACGGCGCGTTGCTGAGGACACGCGTCCATTCGCCGGTGGCGGTGAGCACTTCGGCCATTGCGGTGGACTGCTGCTCGTAACTGTCCCGTTCGACGGTGACCCGGAAGGTGCGGTCACCGCGTCGGTAGAACCGGGTCACCGAGTAGCGATGGCGGGCGGAGACGTCGTCGGTCGTCTCGAGGAAATGCCGGACCGGCGCGGGCGTTCGAGGCTGCTCGGGCGAGGGCATTGATTCCTCCTGGTCGGCGCGTTGTGCGTGGACCGGGAGGTCGTGAGCGGGCCCGGCGACCGGGGCGGTCCGGGCTCGGCGCAGCCGACCGCGCAGCGGCATGGCCTGGACCGCCCCCGGCCGGGGCCGCTGGCATCGCCGGTCCACGCCACTGCGCCGGCCGGGAGCGCGTAGGCCATCCGATCTGCGAGTTCGGCGAGCGGGGGAATTGCGCTTGTTGGCCTTATATGAGGCCGTCGCGCACCGCTTGCCGCTTGGCGCGCTGTCGTTCGCGTCGGCACTTACGGCACTTCGGGCCGCCGCCGGGCGATCCCGGTACACGTTGTCCTCGGTCAGTTCGTGGCCGTCGGGGCACGTGCCGCCTTCAGCGGCAGTTTGGTGCCGTGTGCGTTTACGTTCTGCCCATTCCAAGTTCACCAGGCGGTCGTCACGCCGATTGTCGTTGAGGTGGAGGACGTCGCGTCGTTTGGTCGGGTACGCCTGGCTGGTGCTGAACGCTTCGAGTACCAGGTGGTGAACGCGGGCCTGTACACCGGGGCGCGTGTCTCCGGGCCGAATGAGCCGGAGGACGTGGTACCCGTCGCCACCAACTTGTGCCTTCACCAGTCGTCCTCGCGGGTCAGCGTGGTAGCTGCGCACTCGTCCCATCGTCGACACGTCGTACAGTCCCTCGAACCCGCGGACGCTCGCCCAGCGCTCATCCAGCGGCCCGTCCAAGCCGCCGGCCGCGAGACGGGCGTTGCCATCGGCCTCGACGACGATCTTTCCCGCCTGCAAGAGCCGGGTGTAGGCCTCGGCCGCCATCTTGTTTACGGGAAGCCACGCTTCGGTGCGGGTGCCGTTCGGGTAGTGATGCCCGAGATATTCCCAGGTTCGATCAGTGTCGGCTCGGTTCTTCAGGCGAACCTTGCCTGAGATGTGCAGGTTCCATAGAAGCATGACGTCGCGCGTGATCGCGGGCGTCGGCAAGATCTGGTCTTCGTGTACTTCGGGCAGTCCCATCGTGGCTCCTGTTCCGTACGGCTGGGCGGACGGGAGGCGCTGCAGCAGGGGCGAGCCGAGGCGGAGCAGGGCTCGGCGTAGCCGACCGCGTAGCGGCGTGGCCTTGCTCCCGCCTCGGCTCGTTCTGCTGGCGTTCCTGGTCCGCCGCTGCCGGCGAGCACCGGAAGTCGCCGCTGGCGAGCAGGGCACTACTTTGCGGTGCCGTCAGGTTCGGCGACGTGGATGCCGTGGGTGCGCAGCACTGCCTCGGCCGCGTCGAGGGCGGCTTTGCGGGCCCAGGAGGCGGCTTCCCAGACGGTCAGTGCAGGCCAGATCCGAGCGTGGTCCGGCTCGCTGGTCAGGTCGATCGGTGCGGCGTGGGTGATCGCGGCGTCGGCGACGTTCTCGACGTAGGCCCGGTCGACGCGGCGGTGCGGATCGGAGGGCCGGCCGGAGGTGGGTAGCTGCCAGTGCTGAAGCAGGTTGCCGACGTAGCGGTAGTGCCCGACTTCGGCGGTGTCGCGCCAGCCGCTGCCGGTGATCGGCCGCGGGTCCTCGCCGAGGACCTTCCACCGGGTTTGCCAGCCGACCTTGCAGCACACCACGACGACTCCGCTGGCGTCGTCGATGCGGACGTCGCCGTGCTCGGCGTGCACTGCAGCGGCCGGTTCGGGCGGTCGCTGGAACAGGTGCTTCTCCGAGTCGACGATCGCAGTGTCGAGCTCGCGCAGTGCGGCCGCGGCCGCACTGGCCGACAGCTTCACTGCGACGGCCGGATGGTCGCCCGGCGCGCTGGCCACCGACAGGACGATCTGACCGTTGCCGTCGTACTCGGCGGTCAGGCGGTTGTCGTCGCCGGCGGTGGAGAGCACCTTGTGCGTGGCGATGAGCTCGCGCCAGCTCGAGGTCAGCTTCTCCCCACCTGGGGTCTCGTGCTCCCAGTAGTCCTCGTGCTGCTCGTCGGTGAACAGCTTCGCGTCGTCGCGGCGGCGGATCCAGGTGCGGCCGCTGGGGTCGGTCACGGCCAGCAGCCAGATTGGCGGTGTCCGGTCTTTCCTGATGGTGTGCAGCCAGAGAACCATCGGTGGTCCCTCCATTGTGGATTGTGGTGGTGGGTTGCGGGCCAGTCGTTTGGCGGCGGCTGGCAAGCGAGCAGGGGTTCAGGCCGGTTCGGGTTGTTCGAAAATCCGGCGGTTCTTGATGGGCCAGGCGGTGTCGGTGAGCTGCCGCCACCCGGGCAGCCGGCAGACGGCCATGCGGTGCAGGGCGTCGCAGAAGGCGTAGGCCTCGCTGTCGGGCCAGCCGGGGTGTTCGCACGACTGGGCCTGCAGGCAGGAGATGGCCTTGAGCACGACGACCGGGTCCGGGTCGCCGGGCAGCTCGCGGTAGAGGTACGGCGGTTCCCAGCCTTCGCTGCCCCGCGTGTGGTTGACGCTGCGCATGTTCTCGGCCAGCAGCATCGCGCCGACCCGGCCCGCGGTGGACGGGGTCAGCTGCCGGGCCAGGTCGGACAGGTCGTCGGGCGCTGGACCGTCGGGAGTCGGGTAGTACCAAGTCAGGGCGCCGAGGTCGCGTGCGTAGGCGAGCCCGGCGGTGAGCAGGGCGTCGATGTGGTCGGCATCGACGAGGAATGCGGATGCGGACATGGCAGATGCTCCTCCTGGGCGTGCCGGGGGCGCTGCTGCGCCGCGTGGACAGGTGGACTGCGGGCGCCGGCCGGGATGTCCGTCCCGGCCGGCGCCCGGGTGGTTCACCGCTGGAAGGCGGCCGCGACCTCGAGGGCGCGCAGCCCGGTCTTCTCCAGCTCGTAGCCGGAGTCGGCGTCGGGCAGGGTCTGTGCCGCGCTGGTGACCGCGTGCAGGACGCCACCGGCGGTGGTGTCCCCGCCGCGGATGAAGTGAGAGAGGATGCGCTTCTGCTCGTCGGCGGTGTACCTCACGACCTGGCCGACGTGCTCGATGGTCGCTTCCGGGTCGATGACGTCGACCTGCGCGCGGCCCTGGATCTCGTTGAGCTTGCGGACCATGTAGTCGACGTTGAGGAACGTCTTCACCGCGTCGCGGGCGCGGGAGGTGGCGGTCGCCAGCTCCTTGCGGATCGTCTCCTCGGAGTACCGGATGACGCCGTGCTCCAGCTTCGAGCCGTTGTGGATCGTGCGCATAGCGTCCTTGGTGACGGTGAGGCCGTTGGAGCAGATCTGGACGGTGAACTGCGGTGTGATCGTGGACGCGCCGAACCCGAGCTCGCTGTTGGTCAGCACCACGCCGGCCGCGACGATGGGGTTCTCGCGGCCGAACCGGCCGGTGAAGGGCGAGCGGTAGTGCCGCAGCAGGTCGGTGGCGTCGGTGACCACGCGCGGGGCGACGATCTTGACGACCATCATCCGGTCGGTGAGCTCACCGGTGATCTCGACGTCGGCGCCGCGGTCGCTGATCCCGTCCAGCACGGCCAGCAGCAGCGGCAGGTTGTCCCGGATGCCGTAGGAGTCGCTCAGCAGCGCGCGGCCGACGCCGGGCTCGTCGTCGGTGCTTCGGAACAGCCGCACGAGGAACGGCCGGTTCGGCTCCAGCGCCAACCAGGCGTTGACGTTCTGCGCCAGCAGCGGCAGCTGGTCGTACTCGCGCATCCGGGCGAGGTAGGTGGCGGGCACCTTCAGCTTGGCAGCGATGCCGGAGTCGAAGGTGTTGGTCAGCCGGAAGTGGCTGACGTCGCTGACTCCGCTGGAGGTGATCCGCGGCTCGTCGACCTCCAGCAGACCCTCCGAAGTCACGCGCATCTTGTGCGCGGGCACGACCAGGTCCTGCTGACGTGCCTTCTGCTCGTTGAGGTGGGCGAGCAGCTGATCGATCGACAGGCGGGGGCGTCGGGTAAACGGCGCCAACTCGGTGGTGGTCATCGCGCTGAAACTCCTTCGGTTTCGCGGTGAGCTCGGGCTTCGGCGAACCCGAGCGGCGGACGACGTGGCGGCCGGGCAGCTATGGCCGCCACGTCGTGCGCGCCCTGCCCTGCTGTGGGTGGGACGCGGCTCCCAAGGACCGCCGGCGCGGACGGCCGGGGCGCCGCGCTCGCCCGGGCGGGGTGGGATCGCGCAGCGACCGAGCGCAGCGAGGCCCGTCTCCCCCGCCCGGCGCGGGCGAACGGGGCATCGGGCGCAGCCGCGTCGGCGGTCCAGGGTTCGCGGCCACCACCCACTGGGCGGGCTTGCGGCACGGCGGTGGGCGTCGTTGACCGCGGTCGCGCGGAAGGTCCGGCGCGGGACGCGGGTACCTGGGCGATGCGGACCCAGGGTGAGACGGAGCGGCCGATGAGCGAATAGAGCGCGGCGATCTACGACGACAAGACTCAGGTGCGGGAGCGGCTGAACTCGTCGGGGGCGCAATGGCGGCTCACCGCGCCGGACGGCGCTCACCCGGCCGGTGACTTAGTTCACGGTCATCGCCGTGGCCGAGTCCCTCGGCGCCGAACCTGCGGTAACCGGAATCCGGGTCGACTACGTCGTCGGAGGCTCGCCGTCACTCGCTCCGCAGTTCGCCAGCGTTGGCCCGACGGACTGGTCGTCTGATCGGCTGGAGGAGCAGCGGCTCGCGCTGATCGAAGCCCAGCTGACCGACGACGTGCTCGCCGACGATGAGCTGGCCACCGCACTGCCAGTGCGGTGATGGTGTAGCGCCCCGACGGCGAGCCGCGACTGTATTGGGTGCAACCGGGAACACGGCGGATATTGGTGATCCTGTTGAGCGCGGGGAGCGCCGTTCTGATGATGGGACAGTTGTTGGGCCAGGAGTGGCGGCTGGGCTGGCCGACGATCGGTGACTGGTTGGGCCAGTGGTGGCCGCCGCTGCTGGCAATGATGTTGGCTGGCACAGCGATCACGCTCACCAAACGTGGTGCCACGAAGTCCACAGCGGTACGGGCGGGAATCGAAACCGGGCCACCTCGGCCTGCTCGCACGTGCCACCGTGCCGGCAAGCGATACGCCGGTAGCGAAGCGGCGATGAACCTGGGCCGCGATCACTTCGGTGGTGACCGCAGCCACCGCCCTGGCCGCCCCGGGATTCGCCGCGCAGTCACTGTCCGCGACCCGCGAGCAGATCAGCTTGTCCGAGCAGGGACAGATCACCGACCGTTATACCAAGGCCATTGACCAACTCGGCACCCAGGGGGCTGAGCACCTACAAACCCGACTTGGGGGCATCTACGCCCTGGAACGCATTGACGAACCGACGTGCTCCACACCCGCCCGGGAGTCGTGTCAATCCTCACCGGGATCACCGACAAGTCCGTGGGACCTGGCGAGATCCGACATGACGTAAAACAGCGGTTCCGCACGGTCCCAAACGATGCCGCCGTGGGCTCAGGCCGGCTCCGTGGGCTCAGGTGGAATCGGCTCCGGAACCGGACTCGGAGATGGCTCCGTTGGCTCAGGTGGAATCGGCTCAGGAACCGGACTACCAGGGCCTCCGAAGTCGCGCCCGCCGCCGCCGCCACCACCGCTGCCGCCGCCAAAGCCCCCGCGGAAATCAGCACGGACGCTGCGCGCCTCCAGCAGTGACGCCAGTCTGGCGAACGCCTGAGCGAGGTTATGCTGGGTCACGCGCGCGATCCTCGATTGGAGCCGCTTGATCCCAGAGTCCGCCGATCGCGCAACAGTCACCGTGCGCGGATGAACCGTCTTTACGTCGATAGAAGTAACATACCCTTGTTGGGGACGGCTCGTGTACAGCACAGTGACGTCCAGTTCAATGGGACTAAGGATCACTGCATAACCCGCGAGCAGCGCGGATCCGCCGATGATGACATCACCAGATCCGGTAGTCACCGAGAAAAGGTCGAGCGCATCTATCTTGGCGACGCTACTACTGTTCATCGTAATGGATCGGGAGCCAGAGATTTGCGGAGGATTCAGCGCGATGCCCAGTTTCGTCTCGACTATTGCTCTCCACGAAAAAGTCACCGCCAGCGATGACGGGTTGTGTACATTGATCAGCGTAAAGTATACGCCACGCGTGACCTGCTGCACACCGTTGTCCTCGGTCTCGCTTGCGCTGCCGCAGAGGAACGTGACAGCGTATTGAAACGCGGTCCGATCGCCTAGGCGAGCCGATCCAGCTCGAACCGCCACTTTGTCATCGATTCTCGGCCGTTCAGTCAATTCACTCGGCCTCCTAACTCGGTTGGTCTGGCGTCTACAGCCGTGCGCACCCCGAGGCTCAACACC
This sequence comes from Amycolatopsis sp. cmx-4-37, assembly GCA_049998055.1. GTDB lineage: Bacteria > Actinomycetota > Actinomycetes > Mycobacteriales > Pseudonocardiaceae > Amycolatopsis. Next base: position 9,802 of record JAEBEK010000047.1, read on the forward strand.
ACCTTGGACCAGGGCAAGGCGGGATGTCTACCCAATGTCCGTCGCGGGGCCGGGCGCCAGCCGCGTTCGGCGAGGACGCGGGCGATGGCGGCGCGGAGGATGTCGCCGGTGGTGGTGATGTCGCGGCGCAGGGCGTCGCGGTACTGCTTGGCCAGTTCGTTCGGCGTCTCCCCCTGGCCGCGGGTCGGGCAGTTCGGGTGAGTCCCCGAAGGTGTCGTAGAAGCGTTCGAGCTGGCCGACCAGGTCGAGGTTTTCCCAGTAGCAGGCCCGCTCCAGCCGGGTGCCGACGTCGTCGGGCAACACGACTCCGATGTGCCGGGTGGAGTTGCGGCCTTCTCCCGAGCCTGGCCGGCTCCGGCCCTGGATGTCGGTCGATCCCCAGCGTCGCCCGGGCCCGCGCGCGGGCACCGGAACCGGGTCGTAGGGGCCGTTCCAGCCCCGCTGGTCGAGTTCGGCGATCAGGGCCGGGGTGACGAAGGTGTCGCGGGTGGTTACGAGCTTGCCGGGACGCGACCGCGGCGGCGAACTTTTCCTTGTACCGGCCAAGGGCGATGGCGCGCTCGCTGGGCTTCTCGATCTCGGCAAGCCGCTGCTTCCGCGGCTTCCACCAGGGCCGGATCCGGGCTCGCTCAGCGTCCATCAGCGCGGCCAGCTTCTTGCGCTGATCTGGTTCGATTTACACGCCGAACTGCACCTTCAAATCATATGGTTTCACTACCGCCCGGGCCAGCGGCACGCGGCGCCGGAGCCGGGTGCCGCTGGCTTCCGTCACGGTGTGTCCGGCTTGCCGAACTCGTCTGTCCAGGCGCTGAGCACGCGCTGGCCCTCCGGCGACAGGCTCAGTTTCTCTCGTTCGTCCGCACCGGGCGCCGCATTGAGCAGGCCGTGCAGGTCCAGCTGGCGCATCGTGCGCTGATGGATCGGGCTGGGCTGATGACCGGGCGCGTCGATGCTGTAGAGGTGATCGGGCAGGCCGCTCTCGGGATCGGTCTTGCGCGGGTTGCGCCGGCGGATCCACCGACGTTCGGTGTCCGCGGTAGCGCCGACCTGGTGCAGGAGTGCGTGCCGAGGTCGGCTGTGCCCCAATATGTTGTCACCCATCATGTTCCTCCATTGTGGACATCAGCGGATGGACGGCGTCAGGAGAAGTCCTCGACTCCGCGGGGCAGCCGGACGCTGCTGTCGCAGTGGCCGCAGATGTACTGGTCATGCACGAAGTCGGGCGTCTCGGCTGTGCCGAAGACGTGGCCGTCTTGCACGGTCAGTGGGTTGTAGCGGATGGCGACGTCGCGCGCGGAGATCTCGTCGGGGGTCTGGCAGACCGGGCAGACGAGCTGGCCGCCGTCGATGCGGACCATCGGCTTGTGATGCAGGGCGACCCGCGCCGCAACCCAGGGGCTGACGTCGTCGGCGTACCACCCTCGCCAGATCCCGTCGGCGAGGTCCTGCGGGAACTCCTGGGTGAGGTCGGCGAAGGCCAGACTGGCGTCGAGCAGCCACAGGGCGAAGTCGTGATCGGCGCGGGTGTTCTCGGCGACCGCGCGGCCGAAGTCGGCGTGTTCGAGCAAGATCTCGACCGTGCGGCGGTCGCTGAAGCTCAGTTCGTTCCAGCTGCGGCGCTTTCTGGTGGCGGCGGGGTCGGATTCGGTGTTCTCGCTCATCGGCTGCTCCTTTGTCGGCGGCGTGGACGAGCGGTGCGGGCGGGCCGCCGGTGGCCGGTCAGGGCTCGGCGAAGCCGACCGCGCAGCGGCGCGGCCTTGACCGGGCGCCGCCGCGCGGCCTGCTTGGCTCGCCCGCTCATCACGCCGTCCGGGAGGACGCAGCGGCCGGCCGGCCGGGTTCAGGCCCACTGGATCTCGCGGTGGTGCTGGATGCACCAGTCGGCGAGCTCGTGCAGCTCCTCCAGGCGGTCTTGGAGGTAGCCGGGCCTGCGGCCGCAGTCGGTGAAGCGCGGGCTGGTCTCGCGCCACGGCGCGCCGTCGTCGGCCCGGGCAAGGGCCAGCGCGGTTAGCACGCGGCCGCGGAACTCCTCGACCGTGGCGGCACCGGCGAGCGGGCTACATTCGAACGGTTCGCGGTAGCCGAGCGCCTGCAGCAGCAGCACGGCATTGCGCTCGCTGACGTTGACGCTTGGCGATTCCTGCTCCTCGAGTGCCCAGATCGTCAGGAAGCCGTCGGGACAGAATTCCGGCCAGGCGCACCCGGGCAGGGGCTCGCGCCGTGTCGCGGAGGCGTCTTCGTGTTTCTTGCGCTTAACCAGGTCGGCCAGCGCATCGTCGTAGGTGCCGTAGCGCGGCGCGGCGCAGGCCGCTTCGTGGCAGCAGGCGATCGAGAAGCCGATGATCGCGCCCAGTTCTGCGGTGAAGGTGATGGACATCGGCGGGCTCCCTGGCCGGTCGGTGGTGTGCGGACCGGTGGCTGACAGCGGGGGCGGAGGCCGTGCGGGCAAGGCTCGGCGAAGCCGACCGCGCAGCGGCGCGGCCTTGCCGTTCGGCCTCGGTTCTGCTGCTCTCCCGAGGCCACGCACTTGCGGGACAGGAGTCAACACAGGTGACCAGTCAACCGAGTCAACACATAACACGTGTCATCAGTTGTTTCGTGCAGTATTGTTGTCGGCATGGACTCGGCCTATGCGCAGCTCGCCAAGACCCTCCGCGCCCGCCTCGGAGACGGCGAGTGGAAGATCGGTGATCGGTTCCCGACCATCAGCAAGATCCAGGACGAGTACGACATTCGGTCACTGAACACGGTCCGGCGCGCGCAGGCGCTCCTCGTCGGCGAAGGTCTTCTCCAGCCCCAGCAGGGGCGCGGCACCTTCGTGGTGGGGTTGCCCACGCCTCCCGGCGTGGATCCCGTCGCGTCCGCCCTGAAGGCCATCGACGTCGCGATGGGCGCACTCAACAGGGCTCGTACCGCCCTCGTCGGCGAGGCGTCCCACCATGGCTGATGGCCCGGTCCAGGGTCTCGACGCTGCCGCAACGCTGACGAAAAGTCCGACTCCTGCGCGCCACCACTGAGGGAGCCAGGTCTGGATTTCTCCGCGACCGATACCTCGGCGATACCGACATCTCCGCCTTCGCCGGCGCTGCCCGGCGGACCCATCGGACTTGCGCCGGCCAGCTGCATCAACTGGCCGGCACCAGTCGAAAGAGAGGGCACAACCATGACGGCACAGCACGGTGGCGAACCGACTGCGTACCTGCTCCAGCTCGGTAACGGAGGTACCGCGAACGCGCAATGGATGCTGGGGACCGAACAACCGGGTATCGGCTTCTTCGACGAGCACGCCTGCCGATGCCCGGGTACTCCCCCAGGCAGCGAGCCCACCGAAGCGGTTGCCGACTGGGTGGCTGATGTCCTCGGAGTGACAAACGTCCAGCTTGAGATCGCCGACAATGAGGCGTTCTGGTCGGTCACCATCGTCGATTGAACGTGTCCTCCGTCTGGCCTCCTGCAGCCGCGGCGCATCGCCCGAATTGGAGCATTACGGCTCGGCGCTTCTAGCCGTCGACGTGCAAGCGGGGGAACCAGACACCCGCTTCGAGCCGGACCAGGTCAATGGCTGGGGCCAGCGATCCTTCGGTCTTGAAGCCTGCCTTGCCGAAACGAGCTGAGAAGATCACCGTCGCGCCAGGTGCACGCCGACCAGTTGGCTCGTCGTCGGCGACGCATCCGAACCGCATCAATCCCGTCCCGGGCCGGCAACTCGAGTTCCTCGGCGCGCGGGAGCACTCAGCGAAAGGTACGGGAGACCGTCGGCGTCTGGCAACGGCCCGAGCGTCGGCCGGCCCGCGACTTCGCCGGTCGTCACCAGGGAGCTGGCTGCGGTCTCGCCAGTCCCGCCCGGAAGCGCTGGTCGTCCAGGCAGCGCATCCCCGCGGTGTCCGTTCCGAGGTGCCAGCCGGGGCCCGCAGGCCTCGACACCCCCGTAGTTCTCGCTCGGGCGGATGTCGAACGCCTCCGATGATGCTGCGCAGGTGCGCCCGGCGTTCCGCCCAGGGACTTCTGAGGTACGGCGGACCAGGGCTTAGATGGCAAAGCTGACTCGTGGCCACCAACTTGTTCTTCACTCATTGTGGCGAAGGGGTCGCAGTCAGGGAACGCCCGTTGGCCTGCAAACGAGCGATTGATCGGAAGTCGCCAAGCGCTTCCGCGCCGACGTCGGTGACTACGCCGAACCGCCTGGCACCGTTTCCACCAGAATGTTGCACGCTTGCAGAGCAAGGTGAGGGATACCCGCTGGCGCGTCGACGGATGCGGTTCAGGGCAGGGCTCCATCGACTCACCGACGGTGACCCGAACATCGGCCAGCGCGGTCGCGAGTGTCTGGAGTGGATGGTTCCGCCGGGTCGGCAAGGCACACCCAGGAAGGGACTCAGGCAAAGCAGACAGGTGCTCTGCTCGCGGCAGCTGAGCGCCCGCTGCGTGCGTCCGTCGATGAGCGGCGGGCGGCCTCCCGCGAACGGTGCGCACCATCAGTCAAGGGAGGCGAACGTCGTTTCAGTGCGGTGAAGCTGGGGTCATTGTCCTTTCTAGCCCTACTGCAGATACACTCGGACAGAGAGCATCGCACAATGTGCGACTTGCGGCCGTAGGTGTTGCTAGTACCGCAGCCGCAGTCTGGGATGTTTGGCGCGTTGTCGCTGGTAGTGGCTGTGGCGGGCGCGAGTTTGGTGGCGTCGTCGCCAGCGTGACCAGTGATCGGTGTGCTCGAGTGGGTGCGCGGGGTCGGTGAGGGTGGACCAGAGCCGTCTGATCTCGTTGCAGGACAACGGGATCAGCCGTGGCGTTTCTGTGGCGGTGCCCCTTTTTCGTCCCGGGCGCGTTCGGCGTGGGCGGTGACGGCGAGGAACGCGGCGGCGAGCATGGACAGGGTGATGTGCCGGTACCACGCGTCGTATTTGCGGACCTGGTAGTGATCCAGCCCGGTCTCGTTCTTCGCGAACTGGAACGTTTCCTCGACCGCCCACCGGGACCCGGCGACCCGGACGAGTTCGGCGACCGGCACGGGATAGGTGCTGTGGCAGATGTAGTAGGCCAGCTCGGTGGGCTTGCTGATCGAGCGGCGAACCAGCAGCCGGTGCCCGCCGCCGGTGCCCGCCGCCGGTGCCGGGGTCGAGCAGGAGCCAGTCGTAGAGCCGGTGTCCTTTGCTGCCGATCCCGGCCGACAGCCGTTGCCAGCCCTTGCGTGGTGCCGCGGCGGCGAGTGCGTCGGCCCGCATCTTCCCGGCTGGGGTGTCGAAGCGATGATCGCAAGAGATGGCCATGACGTAGTTCAGTCCGGCCTGTTCGCACCAGCCGCGCAGGCCGGGGTTGTCGCCGTAAGCCTCGTCGGCGGTGAACCACTCGATGTCGGAACCGGCGTCGAGCAGCCGTTCCAGCATCCGCTGAGCGAGTTCGGGTTTGGTCTCGAACACGACCTCCGGACCGATTCCGGCTTCCGCGCAGCGTTCCCGGTCATCGGTCCAGGACACCGGGAGGTAGAGCTCGCGGTCGATCAACGCCCGGCCTTTGGCTGAGACGTAGGTCAAGAACACCCCGAGCTGACAGTTCTCGATCCGCCCGGCGGTACCGGAGTACTGCCGCTGCACCCCGGCGGATTTGGTGCCCTTCTTCAGAAAACCTGTCTCATCGGCCACCGCGATCCCGCCCGGCTCGCCGAGACTGTCCAGCACATAGGAGCGGACGTCGTCACGAGCCGCGTCGGCGTCCCACCGGTAGAAGTTCAGCAGTCGCTGCATGCCGTCCGGGGTCAGGTCGCCGGCCTGCTCGGCCAGCGTCCACGAGTTCTTCCGCTCCGCGCCCGACAGCAGCCCCAGCACATACATCCGGGCTCGACGACGTGAGTCCGCTTGCGCGAAACGTCCCGCTACCAGCGCGAACGCGTCGTCGAACCCGGCCTGCCACCGAGCCAGGCGATCATCTACTACAGTCCACGACGCGGCCACCGCGCCCTCTTCGAGATCCAACACACCTTGAAGTCGATCACGCGGTGGCCGCCTCCATGCCCACGACACGCCGCTAGATCACACACTGCGGCTGCCGTACTAGAGCACATTAACCCCGAGGAGCATTCAATGGCCCAGAAAGTCCTCGTCGAGATCCTCGACGACATCGATGGCAGCGCAGCCGCTCAGACGGTGCAGTTCGGCCTGGACGGTGTGACTTACGAGATCGACCTCTCGGACGAGAACGCGGCTGCCCTGCGCGACGAGTTGGCCCGGTACATCGGCGCCGGCCGACGCATCGGCGGCCGCAAGGTCCGCGTCGCCACCGGCCAGTCGACGACTACCGCTTCCGACCGTGAGCGCAATCAGCAGATCCGTGCCTGGGCCAACGCGAACGGCTACGATGTCTCCGAGCGGGGACGTCTGTCGTCCGACCTGGTCTCCGCCTTCGAACAGGCCCAGGTCGCCGAAGCGGAAGCACCGACACCGCGGAAGCGTGCCTCGCGCAAGAAGGCCGCCGCCTGAAACCTACCATTATGGATAGTGTCGGCGGCGAGGACACGTCGCCCTCGCCGCCGACGAAGGCGACCTCGCCTCTGGGCGTCGCCCCTGCTGATCCCAATGGCGAGCGAGGCCACCTTATTGAGCACGTGGTCACACCTTCGCAGCTACGCCACTCGCGACTGGTCACTCAGTCCGAACTAGTCAGTGCCGGCTGACGAACCGGGTAGACCGTGTCAACGAACGACGACGGTGGCGGTCCGCAACTGACTGTTCACCCGGAGGTCGAACCAACAAGCGTCGCTCGGGGGCGCGCGGTGCCGGCACGGCGTCCTCGAACAGGCGCCGGACGAGCACAAGTGGTGCAAGGCTGGACTTGGTATCCAAAAGCACACTCTGGCCTTCGACATCAAGTACTGTCCCGGCACTGATGGGCCCATTCTTAATTTGCTGCTGTGCCAGGAAGTTGAGCACCCCCGCAGACATCGGCTGATCGAGACCTTCGCAGTAGATCTCGGGCAGCCCCAGGCCAGTCAAACCGACAGTGTACGCAAAGATCGAGGTTTCCCCGACGACGACGGGCACGGCCCACCCTACGTGCTCGATCTGACGACAGATGCGCTCGATATATGCGTTCATATGCGCTTCGATCATAACCGGTTCCTCGATTCGCTCGTTTAGGCGCGGACCAAGCCGGTCGTGCAGGCCAGACTGCCCCTCGCCAAGGGAATCGCGTGCGACGCCGTAGGCGCTTTGACGAGGGGCAGCCTGGCCTGCTGAGGTGAAGCAGTCCGCGGCCCCGAGCGCCTCAGGGACCGCCGCCGTGCGCAATGAACTCGAGGCCACACCACTGTCGCAAGGTGCCGGTGGTGACCGGACGCACCCACTGGTGCGAGTGTGGACCGACACCTGGGATCCTGCTTGAGTTGGTTCAGCGAGAACCGCTGAGTGGAGATCGGCAGCCAGGCTGGCCTGGTTCACATGCCCCAGCTTGGGAACTTGCGATGCTTTCAGGACGAACTGCGCCTGCCTAATGCTGCCCACGTCCGGAGGCAGATTCAAGTACAGTCGGACACTAGAGCAAGAGGACGAACCCGATAGAACTCAGGGGCGGCACACGCATGAGCAGCATGTTGGTCGATCAGGCAACACCAGAGCAAGGGTCCCCGTGGTTGCGCTTGCTACAGGTTGTAAACAGGCAAACACGACTCGAAGCAGGTGGACTGCGGGTCAACTTGCCGCATCAACGCGTCGAAGCGGCGAGATTGGCGCTCGTCCAGGCATTGATGCCACATCTTGACTGGACACTTCTTCGACATCTTTGAGCCGAAATCGTCATAACTAACTTGTCAGCCTCGTGACGGCTCTCTGAATTGGACGTAAGCAGTTCCGCCCCACCCTTCCGGATCGGCCTCAGCGGATTCATGCGATCCCCCTCGGGCGGCGTTGAGCAGCTTGCGTAACTCGATGACAGCGACAAGTTCACTGGGCTGCCGCGTGGGAGATTCAACCATTTCTCGCAATTGGTCGATACTTATTTCACGATCAAGCAAGGCCGCATAGAGATCTAGCTGAGCTGCGACGAACCTACCTACCAAAGGATCGTCGTCTGTTAACACGGCAGTGGACACACCGAAGAACCTAGAAGTTTTTCGAATCAACTCAAGAGACGGATTCGCTTCAGCTCCGCTCCGCAATTTGGAGACGTAGGATTCACTGAGGCCGAGTGCGCCAGCGAGCTCTCTGGCTTTCCATTTTCTCGCACGCCCATTCCTGGACTTTTCAGTCGGATGTCTCGATTTTTCAAATAAGAGATTAAGGCGAGCCGCGAAGCTGTACTCGGACGCACTAGGGTCATCTACTGGCGTACGGAATGCGTCTTCGTCGCCCATTCCATCTGCCATATGTGTCTCCAGTCACCAACGGTACGTTGACGCAATGATAGCATCGACTCCCAAGGAGAGCGCGCTCCCAAGCCGCCCGTCTGACCTGGGCCAAACCTCGGCCGAACGCGCTAGGTCACGAGCACTGACGCAACAACTCGGGCAGTCCGCGAGCAAGGATTGCTAGCACATCTTGTCGCACGCCCGGCACATTATTTACCGTCGACACCCCGTCAACACCTGCAGCAGCCGCAACGACATTTGCAGTCAACTGTATTCGGTCGTTCAGCCATGCAATCCACGCCGCACGATCACTCGGACCTAGAGCGCGAATCAACAATCGTCGCCGCCGGCGACGATATCGCTGTTCTGTAACACTAAGAGATTTCCACCACCGACGGTGACTTAGCACAATTCTGGACACGGAATCCTGCCGTCGATTCAGCACAGAACCGGAGAGACGAAATCTGGCAAGCTCGCTCAAATATTTGTACCACACCTTCCGTTCCCTATCATGACGCCCTGTCATGTCGCGCCGGTTTGCAGATCCAATGGCACGCGCATAGGGGGCGTACCGCCCAGTGGGGGATTTTCCGGATCTGATAAAAGCCTGCGCAAAACGGGTCGGCAGCCATGCATCACAGGACTCTTTGCCGCCATTAAACTTCCCAGCCTGACAGAGTAGCCCCAATTCCACTGCCGCATCACGAGCTCGCCGTATAGTCTTCGGATCGAGTCGTGCGATTTCCGCCCACGCGCGGACCGACACCGACCCGCCCCTGACCACGATAGGTCTGGCCAGGGCCACCAAGGCAGCGCAGAGTGATTTGAGGCGGATACCCCCCGGTAGGCTAGATCTCGCACTTGCTAGGCGGCAGGCCGCAGCGGTCAAGCCGGCGGCCGTAGCAGCGATCTCCGCAATGTCATGGTCAGGCGAGCCCGGAGAAGCCACTGCCCCCGTAAATCCAAGTGTCCGCAGTCGCCTTCTCCGTGGACGCTCGATCTCTGCTTCCAGAACCGCGGGTCGCCACCGAAGCTCAAGCCATCCGGAGTGTCCTAGATGTCCAGCCTGTTCGGGCGATGCGTTCTTGAAGTTCTCCCACGCATCGATCACCGACACCCCTCGTTCGGCGTCAACGAGTGTCACAGCCGCGGACCAGATCCAGCGAGACCAGCCACACTCACCCATCTCGGCTGCCTTGGTGCCACGACGACACAACGCTGCCCACGCATCATCCTTAGACCAGCCCGCCCGGACGCGAGCGATGGCATCACCAAACTCGCCCTCCGACCGACTGCGGGACTTTCGAGATCGACGAGCCGCGTCGACCAGTCGTGCCTGGGCGGGCGACGGTACCTGCTCGGCTGCGGGCGACTCACCGGGCAGCGAACTACGGAGGGTCCCGAACAAGTTGCCATCGATCAGGGGCGAATGCAGACCGAGACGGTGGGGAGCGGTCAATGGACGCAGGCTCGTTCGTACCGACGCCGATACAGCGTTCCACGCCGCCAACCGACGAACGAGCTCTCGGAAGTCGCCGATCAACGTCGGTGGGACCGAAGCGACGATGTGCCGGTGACCAGGTCGCCCGGACGCGCGGTGTATCCACCCGATGCCAGCACGGTCACACCACGCCGCGACCCCGTCGCCAACAGCAACTCCTGACTCAGGTTCAGCTCCCGAGTCACCAGGATCGATGTCCACGGCGAGTACACCAGGGCGAAGTTGCCCCACAAAGCTCGCAAATCTCGGGTCAGCCAACGCAGCGCTGGCGTCAGTCAAGCTTGCGACCGATCCAGCAGCCCGATTCTCCGAGTCGATCAGGACGAACGGTGGCTCGAAGAGCTCGGCATCGACATCTTGGATGCGAAGTTGATCAAAGTGCGATGCCGTAAACACAAGCCCTCCTCTCGGCCACCACGGACCGTGGGAACAGATCTACCTCCGACGAACTCGAGCCTCGACGCTGGTACAGGCGCAGGCTCGCTACCTCCAGGGCTGCCGCCTGCAACGGGCGGCCCCGAAGCGGGCGAGCAGCGCCAGCACGCCGACTGAACGACACCATGTCAACAGAAACTTGAGTGAGCGTCAAGTTATCGGTGGCGGAGCCGACTCGGTGCGTCTAAACTTGACTCGTGCACAAGTTTGGCACGACGACAGCAGCTGGAGGTGCAGGTTGACCAGAGCGACCGACGACCTCGTGACCCGGTGTGCCCTCCAACGTCAGTGGCGCCTATTGGCTGCAGCGCGAGCAGTCCAACGCCGATCGGCGCATACTCATTGTTCTCACCCTACGAGCTGCGCCGGCGCCAGAACTTCCCATGCCGACAACCGTGTTCGCCATCGCACAGGTGGCAATGTTGTAGACGGTGTCCGTCGACCTAGCCTGGAGGTGGCTATTGTCATCCACGAATGACGGCGACGGCAAAGAAGAGCTCTGGACCACAGATGATCTCGCCAGCTATCTCAAGATACCAAAGAAGACTCTGGCCCACTGGCGACTACACGGAACAGGGCCGCCGTGGATCCACGTTGGAAAGCATGTACGATACCGGCCAAGCGAAGTCCGTTCTTGGCTTACCGAGGCGCGCGCCTGACGCTTAAATAGTCGGCACCATGGAAATCAAAGGAAGCGTTCGTGGCGAGTATCGACGACCGCTGGATGCAGCAAAAGCAGGATCCAACAACCGGCAAGAAGTTGTTCGACGAGGACAACAAGCCGATCATGGAGAGATCCGATAGATTCGGAAAGGGGTTACGGTATCGCGTACGGTGGTATGACGGGAAGGGGGACGAGCAATCGCTGTCGTTCCCCGATAAGACTCTGACTGCAGCGCGCGACTTCGCGACAAAGGTTGAGCACGAACTTCGCATTAAGACGTTCATCGATCCACGCGAGGGCGAGATACTCGTCGAAAGCTGGGGCAAGTCCTACCTGCAGGGCAGATCGCAGGACGAGTCCAGTCAGATAACACTTGGCAACATGATCAAAAATCAGATTGTGAAGTTCCTCGGCAGGTATCAGCTCAACGAGGTAGACGACTCTCGGATTCGCGAATGGAAGCATTGGCTCGCCAATGAGAGCGGGGCGTCGGCAAACTATCAGGCGGACGCTTGGGAAGTTGCCAGCCTCATGTTTGACGCGGCTGTCGACGCGCGGAAGCTCTACAGCAATCCCTTCAAGAGCAAGTCAATCACTGGCCCTAAGCGCACCACCCGCCTGGTGACGCCGTGGCCAGAGTCAAAGATGTACGCGGTCGAGAGCGGACTCCGTGAACGTGACAAGATCAGCGTACCCATCGCAGGCGGACTAGGCCTTCGACTCGGCGAGGTACTTGCCTTCTCTCCCGACTTCATCGACCGAGAACGGATGATGTATCGCTGCGCCCGGCAACTTGTATACAGAAACGGCATCCTAAAGTTCAAGCTCCCCAAAAATCACAGGGAGCGCGAGATTCCGATCAGCGAAGGTGTTCTGCAGCGAATCGACGAGTACTCCGAACGGTTTCCCTCAGTCAAAGTTTCTCTGCCATGGGCGGAGCAGGATGGCATCAAGACCATGACCGTGAACCTGCTCATCACCGACGACCGGAACAAGGCCTGGCGCCCCAGCGTATGGAGTGACACGATCTGGAAGAAAGGGTTTCAAGCCGCCAACGTAGAGTACGGTGGACGGGAGGACGGACTGCACGCCCTGCGCCATCTGTATGCCTCGTATATGCTTGCCCAAGGTGTGAGCATTAAGGAACTTGCGATCTTTCTCGGCCACAAGAGCGAGGGTTTCACCTTGCGGACGTACGTCCACCTACTGCCGTCGGGCTATGAGCGGGCACGCTTAGCGACGGACACGATTTTCCCTCCCACGGTTTACCCTGCCGCACAGGCCGGAGGCGCGCAATACCAGCCTAGCGCACCCACAGGAAGTCGTCGTGTAGCGGGCATTCGGCGGCCCGGTCGACGACTCGCATCGCCACGCGGCCGCCGGTAGATTTCCGCCCGATCGCGACAGAAGCCAGGAAAGCTCCTCGTCAGCATTACTTCTAGATGTGCGTGCACGTAAGACGAGGGACGCTTGCCGCCATCGGGCGAATGATTTCAACACCTTCCGCCCGATGGCGCCGTAGTCGAAAGCAATTAAGGCTGCACCATTAGCACAGGGAAGGCCGCGCGGCAATCCTGTCCCCTCACCGCGTCACGCATCTACGGAATCTCGGCCAGACACTATGTCATCCCCGCCGGTCTTCCGAGCCTCAATTTCTTTCCGTAACGCGGACCTGAGCATGCGAGATCGCTTCGGGCTAATACGTAGGGCGATCCGTAGCGGTTCTGCCTTGACCTGCTCAGCCGTCGTCCATCCCTTGTCACTCGCCACCCGACGTGCAAGTGGTAACAACTCCGGGATCGACAGTGCCCGTCGTTTCACTAACTGATCGGCGGGTCGTGCCGCTGCAGACTCAGGCCGTCGATCAGTGGGCCGAAGGGGCTCTCGTGGGCTCGATCGTGAGTCGTCCCCGCTGCCACACATGGTGGTTGTCGGCGTCGGCTCGATCGACCCGACGTGCCGACCAAGATCAGGTGACGGCTGGCAACTAGGTGACGCAGTCTCACGCTGCTCGTCGTCGATCGACGACGCCGGCGGTGGCGCGACCGATCGATCGGGTTGAGGTCGACTGCCTCTGGGTCGGGTCTCGGTCGAGCCGATCGCGACCTCCTCACTTCGCCTGATCCAGGGCCATGTCGATCGACCTGGCTCGACGATCGGCCTCGACGTGGCACCACGAGACCTCGATTCGGTGCCTGAACCGTGCCTCGGGTTGAGGTAGCCGATCAGCTTCGGCGGGTCGACGCTGTTCCGATCGGAACGTTCGATCAGCCGATCGATCGGTCCAGACTTCGCGCTGGCTCCGCCGGCCGACGACTTTCGATGCCAAGCGATCGATCGCCGCACCGTCCGATGCCACGATCGACTTCCGACTCGCTGGACGCCGACCGCTGCAGGTCGATCCCTGCGCGCGACCGCGAGCGCTTCGCCGACATTCTCGATTCGATCTCGCACTGCACACCGATACGCACGCATCGACCAGAGCGGGAAGAGAAGAACCTGATCGATCGGGAACCGCGGCCGTACAGGTCGCGTGGTGAGTTTGCCGAGATTGTGGAGCCTGACTCGCTGCTGGGTCCACTCGTGCAACTCCCACGCGACCGGTCCTGCCACCGACATTGCCGCCAACACCAGGCCGTTATGCACCCAGTTGCTATACGCCGAGAACGCGATCACCGTCCACCCGAAACCCCGAACGCGAATCGCCCGATCGCGGAATTTCCCGAGCTGCCGAGCGTTGGCGAACATGCTGAGGCCGAACAGCTCAAGTGCCGTTGCGCCAGCAGCCGAGAACACCAGGCCTAGCGCCTGAGTCTCACGAAGGTACCGATACTGCCCGTACCACGCCGTCGCCGCAGCCATCGCGACCAACAACATCACCAAACGACCTGACAGAGCCGTTTCGAACCGCGCTCTCAAGGCGGCCCGCTTCAGACGACGGGTCCGCAGTTTCAGTCGCCGGTCACGCCTACGCGCATCCCAACGCACTTGAGCCTCACGACGGCTCTCGTCTCGCAACTGTTCTGCTCGCAACGCGGCAGCAGTCTGCTCGCGTTCGGCGAGATCAAGTTCTGCATGACGAGCTCGAATCGCTCGTTCAAGGTCTCTGTCGGCGAGCCGGATCTCGGTATCCACCGCCTCCACGGACGTATCTGGCCTCACGCGGCCGACGCGACGACGCTTCACCCATCCGATTCGCTTCATCGCACACTCGTCCCGATAACGGGGACCTGCACCGGTTCATAGCGTGAGGACATCGCCCCTCCTGGTCTTCGCGCAGCTCGTGGACCGAGAGAGCAATGCAGGTCGAGTCGGAGCGAGCCGGGCTCGGCGCAGACGACCGCGCAGCGGCTCCGGCCTGGCTCGCTCCGACTCGACCTGCTGCAATCACGGGCCCACGTGCAAGAGCGAAGTAATCCAGGGCGGGTTGGTACCGCTGTTGTAGCTGCGGCAGTGGGCGGTGTAGCTGGACGCCGGTACCCCGCGGTCCGCCGGACGCCCGGTTTGACGACGGCCGGGCCGTGCACGGCCCGGCCGGTGGGCCCGCCGACTTCAGTCCCGCGCGCCCGCGGACCCGCGGACCCTACTAGGCGACGATGTGGGTTCAGGCCACGACCGTCGGCCAGTTGGCGTTGGAGGGCCATCACCGAGCACCTGCACGGACTCGTAGCTCCAGCAGGTCCGCGCAACGGCCTTCTATCGCGTCGAGAGCCAGTGGCGGTGTGTGGTCGTGCAGGTGCACGATCCAGACCGTCGCGAACACGGCGTGCCGCGCCGGGTCGCGGCAGTGGTCGGCGAACCGCTGCAGGAGTCCAGCGGCTCGAGTCTCATCGTCGGTGGTCAAGTACACGCCGCTGACGACCCCAGCCTCGGCCCGTAGCGGGTGGCCGCTGAAGAGCATGGGTTCGAACCGGACCGGGACTAGCCAGTGGCCGGCCCCCATCGGAAGGCGCGCAGAATCGGGTCGGCCATCGGACGGCCACTGGCGGCCGCCTTAAGCCGAGGTGGGCCGGAGGACCGGCTGGACGGCGAACGGCCGGTACCCGGCCACCGCGGGCAGGTCGAAGTGGTCGAACCGGCCGGACCGGAGGTCCCAGCGCACCAGCCGGCTCGCGCCGCCGCGCTCGCCGGTGAACACCAGCGTCGTCGGGGTCTCCCAGAACGGGGCCGCGGGGATCGCCGTGCTGAGGCCGCAGCCTTCCGGCAACGGGTGTTCCTCCGGTTCGCCGTTGCCGAGGAGCCAGACCGATGGCGGCGCGTACTGGAACGCGTACAGCAGTTCGCCGCCCGGGGCGAGCTCGTACTGCCGGTCGGCAGGCAGCGGGGTGCGGGCGCCGGCCGGGTCGTGCCGGAAGGCGCCGTCGGCGCCGCGTTCCAGCGCCGCGCCCGAGAGCGGGTCGATCTGCCAGAGATCGTGCGCCACCGGCTCGGGGTCGGCGCCCGGGCGCCAGCGGAACGTCCGGCTGGCGGTGTGGAAGCCGTCGGCGTAAAACAGTGCGCCGTCGATGACGGCCAGCGCGCGGCGCGTCAGCTCGTCGGTCCGGGGCAGGCTCGTGACCTCCCCAGTGGTGACGTCCAGCAGGTGCGGCCGGTCCCACGACCGGCGCCCGACGTGATGCTCGACCCCGGCCAGGAACCGCCCGTCGACGCTGCGGACCGGGTGGGTCCCGAGGTCGACGGGCAGCCGCTCGCTCGTGCCGTCCCACCGCACCAGCATCCCCGGGCCACCGGACGTGGCCACCACGATCCCCACCGGCGTCTCGTGCGCGCGGTAGCGATACTGGTCCGGGACACGGCCGAGCACGACCGGTTCGCCCGCCCGCCACACGATGACCTCACCGTTGCCACCGATGACCCCGGCCCGCGGTGGTACCCCCGGGATCGTGGCCGGATTCTCCGACCGCGACGGCACCACCACCGACACCGGCGGCGACACCCGCTCCGGCTGCTGCCGCGGCAGCGCCGCGATGCCCGCGCCGGCCTGCTCCACCAGATGGTCCGACACGGCGTAGGCGAGCAATCCGGGAACCTCGTCCGGCGCGACGAGCAGCCGCTCGGCGAGGTCGCCGGCCGGGGCGGGGTCGCCCCACGCGGCGATACTGGTGAGGTCCGCCGCGGCCCACGTGTACCGGGCACTGGCGGCCGCTCGCTCCACCTGGGCGGCGAGGCCGTCCGGCAGTGAGACACGGTCCGCCGCGAGCGGCGGATGTTCCGCGAGCCGGTGCCCGTCGCCGTCCGTGACGAGCACGCCGGCGGCGACCAGGAGGGCCACCGCGTCCCGCTGGGACACCGGCCGCTCCACACCGAGCTGCGCGCAGATCGCCGCGTCCGGCGGATCGCCGCGCAAGGGCTCATCGAGCCAGGAGTCCAGCCGCGGCGGGCCGAACCCGGCCGCGGTCCACGCCGCCGACATCACGGGATAGCCGAGCACCTGCTGCCATCCCGGATCGGGCGCGAACATCGCCGGCCGCGTCCGCCGGACCCAGCGGGGCAAGCCAGGGCCGTCGGACGGCCAGAACTGCACCAGCCAGACGTCGCCCTCCTCCCTCGCCGCCGCCGCACGGCGAACGACCCGTACCCGGAAAAGCCCGCGCCGGCCGAGTTCCAGCGTCCCGTCGTACTCGCCGCCGGTGAGCAACCCGAGGGCGACCCGGCCGCTGCGGCTGTGGAACGGCGACTCGACCACGTCCTCCCAGTCGTCGAACACGACCGACGGCGGCGCGTCGTGGGCCTCGAGCCGCACAGACTGGAACGGGTCGCCGGCATGCCCGTGCACCCAGCCGTCCCCCGCCGTGGCGACCGTCCCGGACAGAGCTTCGGTCGCGAGCTCACCGAGCAGCTCGTTCTCCAGCGGCTCCAGTCCGTCCGCGCTGTAGCGGTCGCGGATCACCAAGGTCCCGTACTCGGGCAGGTACTCGTCGTCTTCCAAGATCCCCAGCAACGTCACACCACGACCGTAGCGAGCCTGACCGAGAACGGCGGAACCGATCCGCAAACCACTGGCGACAGTGTTCCGGCCGCCGCGCGAAGGGGCGTCTGCCGAGTCGCCCCGCAATCCGCGCAGCACGCCCCGACAGTGCACCGATCTACATCATCCTGGACAACCTCTCCGCCACAAAGGCACCACGATCCGAGCCTGGGCCGCACGCAGCAATGTCGAGTTGTGTTTCACCCCGACCTACTGCTCCTGGGCCAACCCGATCGAGGGCCGCTGAAGATGTTCGTCGTCGCCGGGTCGAACCACCCGAACCACACCGTCGCCACCCGCGCCCTGCAGGCCTACCTGCGATGGCGCAACGCCAACGCACGCCACCCCGACGTCCTCGCCGCCCAACGCCGCGAACCAGCACGCGTCCGCAGCGAACGCCACCACCGCTGGGGCCAACCCACCACACACGCCGCCTGACCAACCCGGCCAACCTATGTGGTCAAAGCACTAGCACCTGCGAGCAGCCCGGTTCGACCACTTCGACCAGCCCGCCCTGACCGGCTGCCAGCCGTTCGCCGTCCGGCCGATCCTGCACGCATCGGACTGACCCGACGTCCCCAACCAGCCGGACGCGGTTACGTCGCCGGCGTCCTTCGTACCGACCGCGGCTTTGGATTCGGCCGGGGCAGGATCGCCAGCACCCGTGCCCGCAACTGCGGCCGATTCAGCGCGGCGCGACGGCCCGGATGCGGTCACTCGATGACTTACAACCGAGCGTCGCCATCCCGTTACAGTAAACATTCAGCTCCGAGGAGGGAGGGCTGCAGGCCGTGGGCCAGGCATCGTCACACGATCGAGAATCCCACTACGCGCCTTCCTCGCAACCTGATCGCCTACCCCGCTGTCATCGTCTGCCTGGCCCTAGCCGTCGCGGGTCTATCCCGTGATCGGTGTTTCCGGCGTTGTTGATCAGTAGGTCTCGGCTCCCGGCCAGCGGTCACCGAAGGTGATGGCGAAGGCGTTGATCACAGGTTTCCAACGCATCGTCCATCGGGCGCG
>JAEBEK010000048.1:0-27590 GCA_049998055.1 Amycolatopsis sp. cmx-4-37
CAAGAAGGGCACCAAATCCGCCGGGGTGCAACGGCAGTATTCCGGCACCGCCGGACGCATCGAGAACTGCCAACTCGGCGTGTTTTGCGCCTACGCCACCGGCAAAGGCCGCACCTTGATCGACCGCGAGCTGTATGTGCCGAAATCCTGGACCGCCGAGCGGGAACGCTGCCGCGAGGCGGCGGTCCCCGACAAGATCGAGTTTGCGACGAAGCCCGTGCTCGCCCAGCGGATGCTCGCCCGTGCCCTGGACGCCGGTGTGCCCGCCACCTGGGTCACCGCCGATGAAGCCTACGGCGGGGACTCGAAATTCCGGCGTTGGCTGGAAGACCGCCGAATCGGCTACGTCGTGGCCGTGCCCAGCAGCCAGACCATTCCCGCGGTGGCCGGCACGTCCCGCGCCGACGCGCTCGTCGCCCACGCACCCGATGACGCGTGGAAACGCCGCAGCTGCGGCGATGGCGCCAAAGGACCACAGATGTTCGACTGGGCCGTCGCCGAACTGCCTACCTATCCCGACACCACTCCGCCCGGCTGGGGTCGCTGGCTGCTGGCCCGCCGTTCGCTGACCCGCAACAGCAAGGGCGAGTACGAAATTGCCTACTACTTGTGTTGTGCTCCAGCAGGAACGACTGACAAGGATCTGATCCGGGTTGCCGGGGCGCGCTGGGCGATCGAGGACTGTTTCCAGACCGCGAAGACCGATGTCGGCCTGGACCAGTACCAGGTTCGCCGCTACGACGCCTGGTACCGGCACATCACCCTGGCCATGCTCGCCCATACCTACTTGGCTGTCACCGCCGCGATCGCCCCAAAAGCCCTGGTAGCGGCCTCATCCCAATCACACTGGGCGAGGTCAAGCGTCTCCTGGCACACTTGATCACCACCCCACTCGACCGCCTCGCCACCTGGGCCTGGTCACACTGGCGCCGACGCCATCAATACCGCGCCCAGTAAGCCCACTACCAGCGAAGACGTGCCATTAATCACGAAGTGCGGCTGGAGTACTAGGTGTGGCCCGTGCACGCGGCCCGTCGGACAGAGTGTGAGGAGTGGAGGATTCGCTCACGCATCGAGACGGCGTTAGGCAGCGCGTCGAGAGTAGGTGACAAAAACGGGACCCCGCCGACGGCGGCGGCGACGCGCAAGCCTATCGCACCGGAGTCCCAGCCGGACCAAGCGCAGACGAACCCGGCCAGCACCAGCACCCCGGCGACAGCGGCAAGCGGGATTTCCCGCACCTGCCACAGCCGCTGTGGCGCCTCCTCGGGTGCGTCGGCCTGGGTGGTGCGCTCGTCGGGGCCTTCGCCGAGCCCGCAGCAGAGATCGCTCATACCGGGTCCGCCTCAGCCATCGGGGCGGCTGCCAGGGCCAGAGCCCGGCGGCCGCTGTCGGTGAGCCGGTACATCAACAGCTTCCCGTCGCGACGCGAGGTCGCCAGCCCCACCGACCGCAGCTGCCGCAGATGGTGCGAGACCAGCCCCTGCGACGACCCGACGATCCACGCCAGGTCGCACACACAACTCGTCCCCGGCGAACAACGCGTGCGTAATACGCAACCTCGTCGAGTCACCCAGCGCGCGCAGCAGGTCCGCCCGCCCACGCAGCACCTCATCGCCGGGCACCCCACCCACCCCATGAGCGGCTACGACGTCACCGTGGGCGGCGGCGGCGCTGCGGTCGGGCACACGTGGCGCGACCGCTGGACATCACGCGGGCCGGTGTGTGGCGTCGCGTGCTGCTCGCCTGCTACCTCGGGCTTGCCGTTCGTGCTGCTCGTCGGCCGGGTGGTGACCGTGACAACCTTTTTCGCGCCCTGGAGCGTTGTCCCGGGTGACGGAGGAGGACGATGGAAGACTTCGACAGGTACGTGGCCGCGGCCTGGCCACGGTTGCTCCGTTCGGCGTGGCTGCTGACCGGTGACTGGCACCTGGCCGAGGACCTCCTGCAGACCGCGCTGACGAAGACGTACACACGCTGGCGACGGGTCCGATCGGGCTCCGCCGACGCCTACGTCCGCAAGGTTCTCGCCACGACCTACGTGTCGTGGTGGCGGAGACGATGGAGGGTGGAGACGCCCACGGCCGAACCGCCGGAACAGCCGGTCGCCGACACCTCGTCGACGAACACCGACCTGCGGATCGCCGTCGAACGGGTGCTCCGGAGGCTGCCCACGGGGCAACGCACCGTGCTGATGCTGCGTTTCCACGGGGACCTGACCGAAGCCGCTACCGCAGCGGTGTTGGGCGTCAGCATCGGGACCGTCAAAAGCCAGACGGCCCGCGCCTTGACAGCACTGCGCGCCGAACGGGGTCTGCGCGACCTGCTCGCCATGGAGGCCACATGAGGGACGATTCCGTACGAGAGTTGCTGACCGAACACCTGCCGAAGCCGCCGCCGGACGTGGCCGAACCGCCACTGGCGGCCATCCGGCGACGAGCCCGGCGGCGAACCAGGGCGCAGATGTCCGGGGTGATCGCGGCGGTGGCCATCATCGCCACCGGCACCGTGGTGTTGGCCGGCGACAACAGCACTGCCATCACCTCGGCGACGACTGGCACCAGCCGTACGAACTCGCCGACGGAGACGAGCGTGCCGTCCGGCATGCTCTATCCGACCTACCTCCCCCCGGGCTACCGCGAAGACTCCAGCGGGAACCACGGCAGTGACTCGGCGTTGAGGTACCTCAACCCCGCCGCGGATCCGCCGATCCCGTTGGTCGTCCGGAGACTGCCGGAGGATGCTCGGTTACCTGCCGAGGGGCCACCGCTGGCGTCGCCGATGGTCCGCGGCCACGCCGCTGAAGTGCTTCCGATCGGGAACGGCGGCCTGACGTTGACCTGGCTGGAGAACAGCAGCAGGTTCTCGGTCTCCCTTGAAGTGCCGCCGGACATGCAGATCGACTTCGTCCCCGGGCAGACCGTGGAGAAGTTGGTCTCTGTCGCGGAAGGTCTGCGTCCCGGCCGCTGAGTCGCACGCCCATGAACAAAATGTGATGGACGGTCAGAGTCGCACGATCCCTGGGCAGCCCGGTTCCTGGCAACCGGCCCCTTTCGGCTCCGCTACCAGGTAACGGGGAGTCGTCAGGTTCCGTAAACGATGGTGCCTCGCGCATGGGGACGTCTTGGGCTGGGATCGCCGGGGAGACGATAATGGTCCGGGCGTTCACGGCTTGCTCGCTTCGTGCCGGGCCACGAACCGCGTCGACATCTCGGGGTCCCACCACACGCCGAAGTACTCGAAGTCGGCGTCGCCGTCGTTGACGACGCGGTGGGTCGAACCGGGCGGCAGCCGGACGACGTCACCGGCGGCGAACGGGCGCCGGGTCGGAGCGATGCTGGGCGTGGAGGGCGTCTGCGGCGATCTGCCCAAGAAACGCCGGATCGGTCATGTACGACTGGATCTCCTTCGACTCGTTCACCGTCTTCAGGACCGCGAGCTCGACGGCACCGCTGAAGCCCTCGGATGCCTTGAGCTGCGCGACGGTATTGTTCTTCGCCATCGCCATCGCCATCGCCATCGCCATCGCCATCGCCTCCTCGTTCGCGTCGAGGAAGCCGCAGAAGGTCGTGATGAAACCGGAGAGGCTCTTCGGGCTCACGTCGACGCCCTTGGCCTTCAACATCTCGTTGACCTTGTCGATGGCCTCGTCGAGGAGGCCGCGCTTCGGCGCGGAGCTGCCCGTATGCTCGCTGTCGAAGATCGGGAGCTTAATGCCCCTGCTCCGCCTTGAACTTGGCGTCCTGCTCGGCCATACACGCCTCGATGTCGGCCTGGCTCATGCGGCGAAACCCGGGTTCCGCTCGATCCCACTGGGCGAAGACCGCCGTAGCCGCCTGCCACTGGGTCTCCCGCTCGTCCGAGCGCCACGAGTTCCAGATCCGGTCGCGGTTGATCTCGAGCACGCGGGCCCGTGCGTCCACCCACTCCTCGAACGTCGCAGTGGCTCCCACCACGGGCTTCCAGAGAAACCCAGCGTGCTCCCGGGGCTGGCCGTCGCGGACGATGTCCGGTGTCAGCGGTTCGGGCAGCTGCTCGGATCTGGATGCACGGCGATCATTCTGAGCGATTCGCGCCGCCGCTGGCCGACGAACGAGATGGTCGTCTTCGAGGTGTCGGCGGCCGGCTTCTGTGAGTTCGGCAGTCCAGGCTTTTCCCTGGCGGATGACGGCCATGAGACCGCGGTCAAGCAAGGCGTACACCGTCCGAGCAAGCAGCGGCTGCGCCGACGTCACCGGTTCGGCAGCGTCGGCGGCGATCTGACGGAGCACTGCTTCTTGTCGGTCGGTGAGGACACGCCGCGGCGTCACGCGACGACTGTGACATGCCTTTTGGCCTGGTCAGGGGATCTTCATCCGAACGAACAGAACCTCGCACCATCGGGGGTGCATACGAGCTTCAGCGGGCCCGAAGCGCGGCCCGCCGGCGGGACGGTTGCGGTGCACTGTCACGTCGAAATGCCGCGGCAGCTGGGACGACAGGCTAACTCGCGGCGACAGGCGTGCGCGTAGAAGATCGGACCTACTGACTACGGCTTGTAATCAACGCGGTCACCCAACCGTTGAACGATCGACCGCTACCACTCAGCGCGACACCCTCAGTGCTACGCGAGGGTAACCAATCGGCTTCGTCAAGATGTCTCTAACCGAACTGCGGGGGTGAGACCCAGCATGGTGCTGCATGGCCCCCTGTTGCACCAGGAGGCCATGCGGGTTGTCCGACTACTCGCTTGCGACACAAGGAATAGGACACTGTGACTGTACAACCTGATATTGGCAAGGCGCCAGACGAAGATGTCGCCCACCGGGTCAAGATTGACGCAAAACACGTCGAGGCGGTTGAGCGACGACGGATCGCAACTCGCGACGAGATGCTTGCGGCAGCGGATCGAGTGATGGTTCGCCGTGGTCTGGTGCGGCGCCAACGCCGAACCGGCGACAACTGGCTGTGCTTGGCGATGGCCATCCTCGCGGGCTGGGCACCGACCTTGCGCGTGTGTCTATTGCTTGCGGTGAGCGGCGGGATCATCGTCGCGGTGTTTATGACGAGCGGGCCGGCGGTCGGCGCGTCGCTGAGTACGCTGGTTGGCGGCTTTAGCCTGCTCGGCGCATGGACGATGCGGCCTCGACGTGGACGCGTGCCGAGTCTCTAGTTGAACAGTGCTCCGCGTCGGCTCGGAATGGCCGACGCGGAGCACCAAACCACAGGGCGACGCGCATGGCCGGCGTCGTCACCTCCACTCGCTTTAGGCAGGCTTTCCAGGCTGGCTACGCAGCGTCTCCGTCGACCGCGCGATGCGAGTGCCCGTTCGCGCGCCCGCAAACGCCCCGACGGGATGGGCACACCCGAGGTGGTGATCAGCCAGCGCCCTGCCGAGGCCATAGACCGCGCGGTCCCCGGCACTGGGAGGAGACCTGGTCATCGGCTTGGACAGCTCCGCTATCGGCACGCCGGTCGAGCGCGCCACCAGATTCACGATGCTGGTGCACCTGCCCCGCATGGACGGCCACGGCCTCGAACCGCGCGTGCACAACGGCCTCACGGACGTCGACTTCCTCAACTCGGCCGGCCTCACCGCGTTGCTGGACGCGACTTGGCACGCCGACGCCCGGCCGGAACCGCTCCGGATTGTCGTCGACGCGAATCGTCCGGTGATCCGGCCCATCGAGGTCACCGGCCTCGACGACGTGCTGGCGCTCTATCACAGCGTCGAGGAAGCACTCAACGCTCGGCAGCGCCCCTAGCCGACGGGAGTCCTGGGTCGGCGATCAATTCCACCTCGTTCGGATCGCTGCGGTGTTCGGATGCTGACCCGCGATTGTTTGACCGGCGTGCGGTCTTCATCTGCGCTGGTTAGTGTGCGAGGCCGCAGGTCGGGATGTTACCTCTCCCTCGGTGTCCCGGCCCGCCCCTTTCTCGCAGCCTGGCTGTGTGGTACGCCGCCCGGATTGTCGTTTGCCCGGTCGTTGTACCCGGGTACTCGGTGGTTCACCGAGTGCGGAGGGTGTCTAGTGATGACGGCTGAGCCCGGTCAGTAGCGACGATGAGGGCACGTCTCCTCGGTTTTCGCTGGAGCAGGGCGGGAGTTTCCCGTCGGCGGCTCAGGACGGCCTGCCGGTGTCGTTCGCTGGGCGCTACGAGGTGCAGTGCCTGCTCGGCAGTGGTGCCACCGCGCAGGTTTACCGGGCTCATGACCGACGGCTGGGCCGAGACGTGGCGGTCAAGCTGTACGAGCGGGGTGCGGTGGCGGTGGAACAGCTGCGCCGGGTGCGGGAAAGGACCATCCAGGCCAGCATCGACCATCCCCGTGTCGTGGCCCTGTTCGCCAGCGGCGCCGACGGCGACCGGCCCTTTCTAGTCATGCAGCTGGTCGAGGGGGAGAACCTCGCTCAGCGCCTGCTCGCCGGGCCCCTGCCGGTCGAGGAGGTCACCGAGCTGGGGTCTCGGCTGGCCGAGGCGCTAGCGCACGTCCACGCTCACCGGATCGTGCACCGGGACCTCAAGCCCGCCAACGTCCTGCTCGGTCCCGACGGCCCGATGATCACCGATTTCGGGATCGCGCACGAACTGGACGCGACCCACATCACCGGCACCGGCCTGCTGACGGGCACGGCCGCCTACCTGGCGCCGGAGCAGATCCTCGGTGACCCGGCCGGCCCGGCCGCCGACGTTTACGCGCTTGGCTTGATCTTGCTGGAGTGCCTGACCGCGGAGCGGGAGTACCCGGGCACGCTGGCCGAATCGGCGCTGGCGCGGCTGAACCGGCCGCCCCGGATCCCTGCCGGCCTGCCTGCCCCGCTCGCGCGCACGATCGAGCGGATGACCGCCCGCGAACCCGAAGACCGTCCCACAGCCGACGACATCCTGCGGCTACTGCACCAGCCGGTCGCCTTCGCAACCTCCGAGCCGGCTTCGGCTGCCCTGCCGGTGCGGCGGCGCCGCCGAACGCTGGCTGCGACCGGGGGCTTGGCCACCGCGGGCGCCGCGGTGGTGCTCGCGATGCTCTTGACCAGGCCGGACGGCGCAGCTTCCAGTCCGGATCGGCTGCCGGCCGCCGGGCCCCCCGTCACGACAAGCGCGGCACCGCCCCCGTCCGCGGGACCGCCCGCGTCGACCGTCATGGCCGCATCGTCACAGACAGCGGACTCAGCGACGCCTGAGTGGGCGGCGGCGAAACGCCCCATCGCCGCCACGCCGGACGCCGGCCACGCCGCCGACCAGGGCGGAAACGCCAAGGCCAAGGCCAAGGCCAAAGGCAAAGCCAAGGGGAACGGCAAGAGCCACGGTGAGTAGCAGGATGCCGCCACCGGAACTGCCTCGGCTGGCCCTCGCCACCGGCAGTAGGCGCAGCAGTGTCGATGCCATGATCCAAGACACACGCCTTAGTAGATTGTCACGGCTGATTCTTGGGGTATAGGTGGCGGAGTTTGACGCGTGCGTCGTCGGTGGTGAACTGCCAGTCGACTCCGCGCTGGTTGGTGTTGGTGGCGTGTTGCCAGGCGGCGAGTTCGACGTTGAGGGTGTCGAGGTCGCTGATGCGGCGGTCGAGGCATTGCCGCGACAGTGCGGAGAGTTCGATCTCGGCGATGTTGAGCCAGGATCCGTGCTTGGGGGTGTGGTGGATCTCCAGCCGCTGGGCGAGCGAGAAGGCCTCGCCGGGTTCGAAGGCCTCGTAGAGCGAGGCGATGCCGTGGGTATTGAGGTTGAGGTTGTCCATGACCAGCACCACGGTCTCGGCCTCGGGATAGTCGACGGTCAGGAGTTGTTTGACCTGCCCGGCCCAGTCGATCTTGGTTCGCTGGTCCAGGGCGTGGACACGGCGCCACCCGTGCAGGGGCTCGACCCACACGAAGATCGAGCAGGTGCTGCACCGGACGTATTCGCTGTCCTCGCAGGCGTTTCGACCGGGCCGGGCGGGCAGCGGATCACGGACTTGACCGAGGAGCTGGAAGGGTTTCTCGTCCATGCACACGACCGGGCGGGCGAGATCGCGCGGCCGGGCGTAGACGGCGAGCACGTCCTCCGTGCGGGCGGCGAACTCCGCGTTCGCTCGTGGCGGGATGTTCCAGCACTTCCTCAGATGAGGACGCAGTTCCGTTTTTTTAGGACCCGGCCGATGGTGGAGTGGTCCAGGTTCGGGATGTCCTCGGTGAGTTCGACGTGCTTTTCCAGCAGCCGCAGTGACCACCGGGCATGCCCCGCCGGCGATTGTGAGCACGCCAGGGCGATCAGCCGGGCCTCCACCTCACCGGTCACCGGGGACGGCACCGGCGGAAGGTCACGCTTCTTGCGCGAGATCGTGGCAGCACATCGCCGCCGGTCTCGGCGAACCGCTTGGCGACCAGCCGCAGCATCTCGCCCGAGACCCCGAGCCGGGCTGCGATGACTTCCTTCGGATCGGGCTCGCCGGTCGAGGTGTCCAACGCGAGCAGCACCCGTGCCCGCCTGATCGTAAATGCCGGATGCACGCCAGTGGTGGTCAGCCGGATCAACTCTTCACGATCTCGCGCCGACAACGTGACCGGCCGCTTCAGCTCTGAAGGCACGACAACCATCCTCGTCCGGCAGGCGAAGGACCTGCCGGACAACACCTTCTCAGCCACACGCACCACAACTAAGCAGCGACACACTACTAGGCAGGTCGCCCGCGCCCAATAGCCATCCCGTCGCTCAGTTCGGTGCGGTGATGCCCGACTTGACCGGCGGACTCCGGGATCACCGCGACGATGTCGCGAGCACGCAGGTGCCCGCGGACAAATCCCGATGGTCAAGCACGTTGCGCCAGGCCGTCGTCGAGACACCTATGGGCTGTGGTTCAGTGCCTTGCTCGACTGGCTGGTTCGGCTGGCGGTGCGCTGACCGACTGCTTACTCGTTGTCAGTCAGTTCGGGCCGGTCAAGCCGCGACCCGCAGGGCGTTGTCGAGGTCAGGAACGACGATGAGGTATCTGTCGAGTCCCAGCAAGTTGAGGGGCCGCACCACGGCACGATGGTGGGCAATGACGGTCACCCGGTAAGGAGTGCGTTGGCCCGCCGTGACGAGCTGATCAAGCGTGGACGAGGCGCAGAACGTGACCGCGGTGAAGTCCGCGATGATCGGCAGCCGGCCGACGGTGCCGCGAGCGAGGGTGGCGCCGAGCAGGGGATCTGCGTTCAGATCAAGCTCACCGGCGGCGCGGATGAGAAAGACGTCGGCGCGGTTGTCGACCTCGACGGTGAACCGCGAGTCTGCCGGTGCGCGCAGTAAGGGAGTGGACATCATGGGTGATGCCTCCAGGCAGAGGCTAGAAGTGCACGCGTCCGTGACGGTTGGTGCCGACGCAGTATGCGTGGATGCACCTGAATGGCGCATGTGGCCAACGAGAGGCTGCGATCTCAACCCTGTTTGATGCACTCTACGCGCCAGTAGGAACCCTTTGGCGACCCGGGGCGCATGCGTGGGCGGAACGTTACGCACAGCGAACGGCGCTAGAAGCCGTCCGTCGGTCACGATGGCCGACTGCTTCGTCAAGCCGGAACTGCATCGTAGCGCGCGGCGCAGCGGTGGAAGCTGGGACAGGCGTGTACAGGGCGTAGAGGGGCGCGGTGACGCGCATCGTCTCCACCTTTCAGGCCACGGTGGCCGGGGGCCGGAGGAACAGCGGCGCCATGAGCAGGCACACGCCGAACGCGACCGGAACAGGCGTCGGATCGGTGACCGCCGCGACCAGTTGCGTCGCGCCGGTGGCCGCGGCCGCCGCGGCCAGGACCCGGACGCCGAACCGGAAGCGCCGCGGGGGCACGCCTGGGTCGGAACCCACCCCGGCGATGGTCCTGGCGACCTGGATCACGGCCAGGCCCCACGCACCCCACCAGCACAGGAGCAGCGTGAGCCGGACCGGCGGCGCGGAGTAGCCGTCGGAGCCGTGGACGATGGCGACCATGATGGTGCCCAGCGTGGCGGGTCCGGCGAGCCGGCGCAGGAGCCGTCGCCCGACGGCTGTCAGCGTGGCCGGGACCGGGCGCGGCGTGGCGAGAAGGAGACCGGCGACGACCGCGACCGCGCAGACGTCCAGCATTCGGGGAAGTCCGCGGGTGTCCTCGACCATCAGGTGCGCGGCGAACCAGCCGATGCCTGTCACGATCACCGCCATCGCGACGACCCGGGCGTGGCGCTGGGCGGCCGAGCGTGCGGGCCAGACGCCGGGGTGCAACCACATGTCGGCGACGCCCGCGAGCAGGTTCGGCCAGGACCGCGGGCCGCCGGTGGCGGCCTCGGCCGCCAGGTCGGCGCCCCAGCGAGCCCGGAACGCCCGTGGGTAGAGCCGGACCAGCCGCTGTGCGACGGTCATGCTGGCCGCACGCCGAGCCGCCGGAGTCCCGCGTCGGCCACCCGGGCCATGGCCCGCAGCTCGCGCCCCAGTACCGTCCGCCCCTGGTCGGTGATCCGCACCGGACGCTGGCGGCCTTCACCCTCGAGAGCTTCGACCAGCCCCTTCGCCTCCAGGCGGGCGAGCGCGCCGTAAAGGCTGCCCGGCCCCAGCCGTTCACCGGTCAGCTCGTCGATCGCGATGTTGATGGCGTAACCGTGCAGCGGCCCGTCGGCCAGCGCGTAGAGCACGAGGATCTGGGCGTCGTTCGGCATCCACGGCACGCTACTACGCGTCAAGTAGTACGCGCAACGTACTGCCGGACGCCGGGAGGTCAGTCGGACTGGTGCCCCGTCTGTGCCGATTCGATCGTGCTGTGCAGGTCGGTGACGGAGTCCAGCGCGGTCTCCGCGGACCAAGCTGTGATGCAGAAGACTAGCCCGGCCGCGAGTACGGCGGCCGGGAGCCGGCGGCGCTGGGCCGTCAGCAGTGCCTTGACGCGGCGGGGGACCGGGCCGCCGGTGGCGGCGAGTGCGAACGTCGGCCGGGACTGGCCGGCGAGCGCGGCTTTAGCGACGGCGTGGGCGACCACTGTGCGGTCGCCCACCTGCTCGGCGGCGGCTTCGTCGGCCCAGCGTTCGAGAGCGAACCGGGCCGCCGTGCACAGCGGGCGCACCAGCGGGTTCAGCGTGCCGGCCAGGGCGACGGCTAAGAGGAAGTGGTGGTGGCGCAAGCGAAGGTGGGCGCGTTCGTGCGCGAGCAGGGCGGTGCGTTCGCGCGGCGAAAGGGCGCTGAGCATGCCGCTGGAGATCGCGATCCGGCCACCGCGCCCGGGTGCGGCGAACGCTATCGGCTCGGCGCCGGGCAAGACGACCACGCCCGGTTCGCGGCTGTGGTCGTCGAGTTCCCGGGTCAGGGCGCGGATCCAGTGCGTGTAGCCGATCGCGGTCCGGACGAACGCGACGGCGAGGCCGGCGAGCAGCAGCCCGCAGGCGGCCGACACCGGAAGGTTGATCGGGTCCAGGCCGCGTAACACCGCGGGTGACCAGTGGCCGGCCCGCGCGACCGCCGGGACGAGCGTCAGGCCGGCGAAAGCTTGTAACGCCAAGGTGATGGTGCTGCCGGCGGCGAGCACGAGACAGCCGGCCGTCAGCAGCCAGCTGGCTTCGCGAGGTGCGAGCCGGGGGGCGACGAGCCGGGCCAGCGGCCACGCGGCCAGCGGGAGGAGCAGCGGGACCCAGACGTCGAGGTCCACGGCTCAGTCCCCGGTACCGGACTTACCCAGGAGCTTCCGCAGCTCGCGTTCATCCGATGTGGACAGATGGGAGACGAAGCGGGCGAGCACGCTGCGGCGGTCCGGTTCGTTGTCGAGCACCTTGGTCATCCGCCGCGCCGCCAGGCCGGGCTCGTCCTCGACGGCGTGGTAGCGGAACGACCGGCCCTGCTTTTCGCGAGCGGCGACGCGCTTGTCGTGCAGCCGCGAGAGGATCGTCACGACGGTTGTGTAGGCGAGGTCACCCTCGAGGCGCTCTTGGACGTCCGCCGGTGCGAGGGGGCCGTCGGCTTCCCATAGGATCGCCAGGACCTCCGCTTCCAGCGCGCCGGGAGGCCGCCGCGCGCCTTCGTCCCGCTGCATCCTCATGGCCGCATTCTACAGAAGTGTCGTACCGAGCCGGTCGAGGTGGACGCCGCGGCGGCGAGCGTCGCCGATGATCGACGGGAGCGCGCCGAGGGTGGCTCGCCAGGCGCCGTTGCCGTTGGTGACGTCGCTGTCGTGCAGCAGGATCGTGCCGCGGTCGCCGAGGTTCCGCACGACCTTGCGATGGATGGACGCCGGGGTGCAGCCTTCGGTCCAGCCGAAGCCCCACGTGCTCCACAGCACCGGGGTGAGCCCCAAGCGCCGGGCCGAGAGCAGTGACGCGGTGCTGAAGACGCCGTAGGGCGGCCGGAACCAGCGGGGCCGGACGCCGGTGAGGGTCTCGATCAGGTCGCGGGCGCCGAGCAGTTCCCGATGGGTGCGGCCGGGAGTCTTGCGCAGCAGGCACTGGTGGTCCCAGCCGTGGACGCCGATCTCGTGCCCGGACTCTCGGCGATGGCCCTGGTCAGCTTCGGGGCGCGGAGGGCCTGGGCGCCGAGCAGGAAGAACGTCGCTTTGACGCCGTGGTGGTCGAGGGCCCGGAGGAACTGCGGGGTCGACGTCGGGGAGGGGCCGTCGTCGAAGGTCAGGGCGACCTGCCCGGGTACGCCGATCCCGGCCAGCCGCGGCAGGAAGGTGCGCCGGGGGCCGGGAAGGAAGGCCGCGGCGGGGGCGAAGTGGGCGGCCGCGGCGAGCGCCGCGGCTGCGGCGAGCGCCGCGGCTGCGGCGACGGCTTTCACGCGCGGTCCAGGAGCTTCTCGAGCAGCGGGATCGGGTCTTCGGCGGGCTGGGCGGTGGTGGCCGGCTTGTGTGCGGAGGACAGCGCGGTGGCGAGGTCGGCGGGGTCGCGGATCCAGCGGGCGAGGCCGAGCCGGTCCAGGACGGCGGCGTTCGCGCGGCCGTGGTCCGGCAGGGCGCGGTAGGTGAGCACGGGCCGGCCGCGAGGGCTTCCGAGCTGGTCAGCCCGCCGGCGTTCTGGACGACGACGTCGACCGCGCGCATCAGGCCGGCGTGTCCTCGACCCAGCCGAACACGTGGGCCAGGCCCTCGGCGCGCAGCCGGTCGCGCAGGGCGGTGTTGCTGCCGCAGGCCACGACCGGCGTCGCGACGCCGGCCCGGGCGACGTCGTGGGCGGTCCGGCGGACCTGCCCGACGCCCCACGAGCCGGCGGTGACGAGTGCGAGCCGACCGTCCGGGGGCAGTCCGAACGTCTCGCGGGCTTGGCGCCGCTCGGGCGGGGTCGCGGGCCGGAAAGCGGACGCGACGAGCGGAGCTGCGACCGCGGCCACTCGGGCGCCCAGGGTGAGAGCCTGCTGCTGGGCCAGGTGGTTCGGCGCGAGATGGAGGTGCGCGGCGCCGCTGACGCTGACGCTGACGCGGTGCACGGCGGGGTCGGTGAGGTACACCGCGAGCGGGGCGGTCAGCTCGCCGCGTTCGCGCAGGTGCGCCAGGGCGTGCGTCGCGAGCGGGTAGGTGGAGACGGCCAGGTCGGTCCGGGCACTGCGCAGCCTGCGGCAGGCCAGCGTGGCCGCCCGGCCGGCCAGGCCGGCGGCGCGGGGGCTGTTCAGGCGCGCAAGGTCCAGTCCCAGCTGCGCGGGGCCGTTTGCTGCTGGCGCCGGTACAGCCGGCACAGCCGGCCGCCCAACGCCGGTGGCAGGAGTCCAGGAAGTCGAGGACCTCGACGGCGTGGGCGCTCAGCCGGTCGGCCAGGGCGTACGCGGCCCGGTCGTGCCGGCGCCGAACCGGGCGGAGACGATCACGATGCGCGCCATGCCTTCTCCTTCGATCGATGCCGAAGTTCTACAGGCGTGCAGATTAACGCGGGGCAGGAACGCCTCGCCGTACATCTACACTGGAGTAGAATTTCTAGAAGACTGTAGAGGTACGGCGGAAGGGGACACTCGCGTGGATGGCGGGGCAATCGATGGCAGCTGGTACCTCGCGGTGCTGGGGTTCGCCCGGGAAACCCCGTGGTTGCAAGGGTTCATGGCGATCTACACCAACGCGGGCCTGGCGCTGCTCGCGCTGCTGGCGGTGGTGACGTGGTGGCGGATGCGGCCTCGTGACGCCGCTCGCATGGCTGCCGCGCTGTGGGTGCCTCTGGCCGTCGCGCTGGCCTACGGCCTGAGCAACCTCGTGAAGGTCCTCGTCCAGGAACCGCGGCCGTGCATCCGGTACCCGGCGGTGCCCACGGTGGCGACGTGCGACTACGCCACGGACTACTCGTTCCCGAGCAACCACGTCACGCTCGCCGTTGCCGCGGCCGTCGCCCTGCTGTTCGCGGCGCGCTGCACCGGCCTGGTCGCGCTCGGGCTTGCCCTGCTGGTCGCGTTTTCGCGGATGTACCTGGGTGCGCATTACCCGCACGACGTGCTCGCCGGAGCTGTCGTCGGCGGGCTGGTCGCCTGCCTGGGCCTGCCGCTGCGGCGCCCGATGACGGTCCTCGTCGACCACCTGCGCGACGGCGCCCTACGGCCGTTGGCCGGAAGCGGCGAACGAACCCTGGCCGGCGCCCGATGACCGGACGCAGAGCGAGAGCAGACCCGAACGGCCGGAAGCTCGCGGCGGAAACCCGGACTTCGCTGACGTCAGGTCGTGCGGGGCAGCCAGGTGACGACCGTGGTTCCGTGTCCCTCGGTGTCGGCCACGCTGATGCCGCCGCGATGAGCGGTGACGATCTCCCGCGCGATGGCCAGGCCGAGCCCGCTCGTGCCGCTCGCGCGGTCCCGGCTGCCGTCGAGGCGGACGAACCGGTCGAAGACCCGCTCGCGGTCCTCGGCCGGGATGCCCGGACCGTCGTCGGCGATCTCCGTGACCACGCGCTCGTCCGTGGTCGTCGTTCTGATGTGGACAGTCGTCGCCGCGTGCCGCACCGCGTTGTCGAGCACGTTGCGGAACAGCCGTTCCAAGTGATCGGCGTGACCCGGGACCTTGCTGTCGCCCGCTGATTCCAGGATGACCGTCAGGTGGCCGGCCGGCGTTGTGTCGTCGATGTCGCGCAACAGCCGGTCGACGTCCACCTCGGAGGTGCGGGCCGTCAGCTGGTGTTCGTCCGCTCTGGCGAGCAGCAGCAGTTGCCCGATGAGGGTTTCGAGGCGGTCGGACTGCCGCGCGGCCCGCTCGGCGATCTCGGGCCAGGGGACCCGGTCACGGTGGGCGAGCCCGACCTCGAGCGTGGTGCGGATCGCCGCGAGCGGGCTTCGCAGCTCGTGGGAGGCATCGGCTACGAAGCGCCGCTGACGGCCAGCCGAGTTCTCGAGCCGGACGAGCATGTCGTTCATCGTCCGGGCGAGTGAGCCGATCTCGTCGGGCGTGCCGGGCTCCGGCACCCGCCGGGAAAGGTCGGCGGACGTGATCTCGGTGACGGCGTGCCGGATCTCCTCAACCGGGCGCAGCACCCGCCCGACGATCAGCCAGACCGTGCCCGCGGCGACGAGGAGGATGACGGGAAAGCCAAGCAGCAGGTTGGACGTGAACGCCTCGCGCAGCTGGGTCAGCAGCCCGGTGGGGGTGCCGGCCAGAATGGTGACCAGCTGTCCGCCGACGATCTGCCGGACGGCGACCACGCGGACGTCGTCGGGGATGATCCCGTCGGCGGCGCCGGTGCGCTGCGGTGTCTCGGAGTTGCCCGCGACGGTGTACATCGCGGGCAGGCCGGCCAGGGTGCGGGTCGCGGCCAGCACGTGCCCGTTCGGGGCGATCACCTGGGCTTCGGCGTCGGCGTCCAATGTGGACGAATTCAGCACGCGGGGCCACGCGCCGGTCGACGCGGATTCCGTGATCTCGACCGCGTAAGCGCGCAGCTGGCCGTCGAGGGTGCGGTCGACGGACTGGACCTGCAGCAGGTACAGCAGGACGATCCCGAGCACCACGGCGCCGGTGATGACGAGCCCGGCGACCATCGTGAGCCGGACTCGCAAGGTGCGCCACCGCGGGCGTTCACCGCTCATCGGCGTCGTCCCGGATGAGGTAACCCTGGCCCCGCAGGGTGCGGATCACGTCCTGGCCGCCGGGCCGGTCCAGTTTCCGCCGCAGGCGGTGGACGGTGACCTCGACGACCGCCGGCCCGCCGTCGTAGGCGGCGTCCCAGCAGTGGTCCAGCAGCTCGGACTTCGACACCACCTGCCCCTGCTTGCGGAGCAGGTACTCCAGGACGGTCAGCTCACGGGTGGTGAGGTCCAGTGTGACGCCGTCGTGGACGACCGTGCGCCCAGCGGGGTCGAAGCGCAGGCCGGCGGCGGTAAGGACCGCGGGACGGCGGCCGAGCCCGCGCCGGGTCAGCGCCCGCAGCCGGGCGAGCAGGACGGGGTAGGCGAACGGCTTGACCAGGTAGTCGTCGGCGCCGCAGTCGAGACCTTCGGCCTGGTCGAGGTCGTCGTCCATGGCCGTGAGCATCAGGATCGGCGTCCACAACCCGTCGGCGCGCAGGCGGCGGCAGACCTGGTAACCGTCCAGCCCCGGCAGCATGACGTCCAGGACGATCACGTCGTGGGCCGTCTCGTGGGCCTGCCACAGGGCGTCCCGGCCGTCGGCGGTGACGTCCACGACGTACCCCTCCGCTCGCAGGCCCCAGGCCAGCGACGCGGCCATGGCCTCCTCGTCCTCGACCACCAGTATCCGCATCGCTCCAGTATCACCGGGCGCGGGCAAAAGCGCGTTTACCGGCTGAAAGGGTCCTGTAAGGCGACTTTCGCGAAGCTCCTGCTGTGCCGCACTTTCCGAAGTACCGTGCGCTGGTCCCGTTCGTGTGCCTGGTGTTCCTGCTGGCCGCCAGCCCGGTGGCGCACGCCGACTCACCCTCGTCGGGCGGCGACGTCACCGTGGCCCAGACCCTCGGCGACCGTGAACTCACCGTCGTCCTGCGGCGCGTCACGAGCGTCCCCGGCCCGCTGCACCTGGACGTCATCACCCATGCCGGTACGGCACCCGGCCGGCTCACCGTGGCGGCCCGGGCGACCGCTGAAAGCGGGCCGGTGCCCTCGGCGACGGTCGACCTCCGGGTGGAACCGCGGACCTACAGCGCCGTCGTCGACGTCGACCGGCCCGGACCGTGGGAGCTGGCCCTGAGCGACGGGACACGCACGGCGCGGATCCCGTTCGTCGTTCCCGCTCAGGTGATCTCGCCGCCGGAACGCTTGGTGTACGGCGGGTTCCTCGCCGCCGGTGTGCTGCTGCTCGTGTCGGTCGTCACGGCGACCCGGGCTCGCCGGGCGGCCTGGGCGGTGCTCCCGGCCGGCGGGATGGTGGCCGGGCTGGCGGTCGCGGTGACCGCCGCGGTGCTTTCGGCGTCGCTGCCGTTGCCGCCGCAGCCCGGTACCCAGCTCGACCCGACCGTCGCCAACGTCACCGACCCCTACGTCCTGACCCAGCCGATGACCGGCGACTACTCGCGCCCGCCGGTGGTGCTCACCGTGGACGGCACGCTGACCGCGGGACACGCGGCGGACCTCGGGCTCACCCTCACCGACGGGTCGACGGGCCTGCCGGTGGACGACCTGATCGTCCACGACAGCGCCCTGGTCCACCTGCTGCTGGTCGGCCCGGACGGCGAGCTGTGGCACGAGCACCCCATCCGGACGGCGCCCGGCCACTACGAGCTGCACATCACCCCACCGACGTCCGGGCACTACGCGCTGTCGGCCGAACTGGTCCGGCGCGGCGGCGGGGTCCAGCTGGTGCGTGCCGCCGCGGGCCTCGACGTCCCCGGCTCGTCCGTGCCGCCGGCGGTCCCGGACCCGGTCCGGCTCCGGGCCAGGCAGCTCACCGGCGTGACAGCGTCGAGCGACATCGCCGTCACCACGACCGCGCCGGTGGCAGGGGAGCCCACGACCGTGACGGCCCGCGCCGGTGACACCGGTGATCGG
This sequence comes from Amycolatopsis sp. cmx-4-37, assembly GCA_049998055.1. Taxonomy (GTDB): domain Bacteria; phylum Actinomycetota; class Actinomycetes; order Mycobacteriales; family Pseudonocardiaceae; genus Amycolatopsis. Next base: position 17,849 of record JAEBEK010000048.1, read on the forward strand.
CAGCCTTGGCTGGGCATGGCCGGGCACCTCATCGTGGCCGGCCCGCTGCCGCCCGCGGCGCCGGTGGGGGCGGCGGCGCAGAGGGCGCCGGTGTGGGCGCACGTCCACGCCATGGGTTCGACGTCCACAATGGACCCCGCGCGCCCCGGCATGGCCGGCCTGCCGCCGGTCAACGGCGACAGCGCCCCCGACGAGACCGTCGCCGCCTACGGCCCGGACGTGCCGTTCACCTACACCTTCCCCGTGCCCGGTGAGTACCGGCTCTGGATCCAGGTCGAACGCCGCTACGCCGTGCTGACGGTCCCGGTCGTGCTCGACGTCGCCCCCGCACCCCAGGAGACACCGTGACGACCACGCCCACCCGCTCCCGTCGCGGGCCCGCTGTCGCCCTCGGCGTGGCGGTCGCCGTGGCCGCGGTGCTCGTGGCGGCACTGTGGCCCAGCCCGGCCGGGCCCGCCGTGCTGCACGCCGCGTCGGCCCACTACGCGGTGACGGCCACGGTGCGGAACCCCAAGCCCGGCAGCACTTCCGTCGACGTCGATCTCGCCGATCCGGCCGGTCGCCCCGTCTCCGGCGCCACGGTCCGGATCCAGCCAGTGATGCCGCAGATGGGCCACACCGGCCCGCCGGTCACCGCGGTGCCCACCGGCGGCGGCGGTTATCGCGCCGACGGCGTGCCGTTGATGATGGCTGGCTCGTGGCAGCTGCTGCTCTCGGTCGGCGCCGATCACCTCACTCTCTCGCTGCCGGTTTCCGGCTGACACCCACCCCGAAAGGACACGATGATGGACATATCGGCATCACTGGCCGGCGATCGCACCGCCACACGAACAGCGTCGCGAGCGGGAACCGCCGCCCAGGCCGGCGCGTGGACGGTGTTCCTCGGCACGGTCATCACCACGGCCGGACTGAGCTGGGACATCCAGTGGCACACCGAGGTCGGGCCGGACACCTTCTTCACCTTGTCCCACCTGGCCCTCTACACCGGCAGCGCCCTCTCCGGCGTCGCCAGCCTCGTCATGGTGCTGCTGGCGACCGCAGCCCAGCGCGCCGGCCAGCCGATGCTCCGCACGGTCGGCGGTACGCCCGTGCGGGTGTTCGGCGGCGTCTTCACCGCGCCGCTGGGTTACCTGGTCTCGGGGATCGGCGCGGCGTCGTTCCTGCTCTACGGGTTGCTGGACCTGGTGTGGCACTCGATCTACGGCTTCGACGCCGTCCTGAACACCCCCTCGCACGTCGCACTGTTCCTCTCAATCACCGTCACCATGATCGGCAGCATCATCGTGTTCGCCGCCGCGAAGGACCAGCGCTGGGGCCGCTGGGGTGTCATCGGGTCGATCCCGATCCTGATCACCTTCGCGCCGATCCCCGCGAACGCGCTCAAGAACTTCCCGCTGCCGATCGACCCGACGATCATCGGGATCATCTTCTTCTCACCGCTGCTGCTGGTCATCGGCGCGACGCTGCTGCGGCGGCCGGGCTCGGCGGTCGCGATCGCGGTGGTCCTCGGGGTGCTGCAGGCGTTCCTGTGGTGGTTCTCCCCGTGGGCAGCGGAAACCTACGCCGCGGCCGTCGAGCTCCCGCTGCGCGACGGGCTCACCTCCCAGCCGCCGGACCTGCCCAGCGCCATGCCGATGTTCCTGATCGTCGCGGCGGTCCTGGTCGAGGGCCTGCTGCACGTCACGCGCCGTCGTGGGCTCGACGCCAAGCGGGTCCTGCTCCTGGCCGGCGCGGTGGCCGGGCTGGTCGTGGCCGTCGGGCTGCCGCTGCAGCAGACCCTCACCGACCCCACCGCGGAGATCTCCGGAACCGAGTTCGCGCTCGTCGCGATCCTCGGCCTCCCGCTGGGCGTGCTCGCCGGGTTCCTCGGCGGCCGGTTCACCACGATGCTCGACGCCCTCACCCCGGAGGAAACCCGATGACCTCGCGCACCCGGCGCTTTGCCGTCACGGCACTCGCTGTTCTGACCCTGAGCTTCGCCGGAGTGGCCCCGGCGATGGCCTACGCGCCCGTTAACATCGTGCACACCGAACACGTCCAAGCCGGGCCCTACAGCGTGACCGTCGGGTTCTCCGTCTGGCCGATCCGGGCCATGCAGTCGCTGGACTTCACGTTCCTGCCCGACGGCGGCATCGCGGGCAAGTCCGGCACCCTGCTGATGAACGGCCCCGGCGTCAAGTCCGACGAGCACACCCGCCCGCTGGTCCGCCACCCGCGCAAGCTCGATTCGTGGGGCCTGGACGTGAAGTCGTTCAGCAGCGCGGGCGCCTACCGCTTCGGGTTCGCCATCGACGGCCCGCAAGGGCACGGCGAAGGGCAGCTCCCGGACATCACGGTCCTCGGCCAGCCGGGGCCGCCGCTGGCGCTGAGCTGGCTGGTCGGGTCGCTGCCATTCACGGGCCTGATCGTGTTCCTGGTGATCGCGTGGCGCCGGGTCCGGCCCGGCCGGCAGCCGCTCGTGCTGTGACCACCGGCGGGGCGCGTGGTAGCGGTGTTCCGGACGGCCCGCGGTGCCGTAGTTCAGGCTGAGGTCCAGCAGGTCCCGGCGGACGAGGTCGGCCAGGTACCGCTGCGCCGTGGCGCGGCTGACGCCGAGCTGCTCGGCCACCTCGATCGCGGACAGGGCGTGCGGCGCGATCCGGACCTGTTCGAGCACCTGGGCCATCGTGGCGGGCAGCCGCCGCCGGCCCGGCTGGTGGACGGCCGGGCCGCGCAGGAGGCCGTAGAGGGTGTCGACGGTCTCCTGGTCCGCGACGTGGAGCCCGGCCAGGCTTTCGCGCAGCCGACCGTACGCGGCGAGTTGCTCGCGCAGCTGAGCGAACCCGTACGGCTTGACCGGGTAGTAGACGGCCCCCAGCTGCATGGCCTGCCGGACGCTGTCGATGTCCTGCGCGGCGGTGATGATGAAGTCGGGGCGGGGTGTGGCCCCGCCGAGGGATCGCATCGACTCGAGCCCGTGGCCGTCGGGAGGGTAGAGGTCGAGCAGCAGCAAGTCCGGCCGGAGGGCGAAAACCCCCGGCAGGCGGCCGTGATACCGGTGTAGACCGCGCAAGTCGAGCTGGCAGCGATGTATAACGCCACGAGATTAATCCGGAATAGCCCACCGTCTCGAATCAGCCCAGAGGCGGGACGCATATCGACTATTCCGGTCACGATCTCGACGCTAGCCACCCCGCACTGTTCCGACATAGGCTGGATCGCCACTTACTACCAGGTTTGCCAATCTCTTCGAGTGCTGTGCTGCTCCGGACTGCCTAAGCAGTCCGTGCAGTCTCTCGGCGCCGACGTGCGACGCGGCGATCTAGATAACCTCGATGGCCTGGCAACGGCAGCTCGCGAGGCCGACGGCGTGATTCATCTTGCGTTCAACCACGACGAACAGCACTCGGGCAACCTGGCCGGCGCAGTCACCGCGGACCTGCGAGCTATCGAGACGATGGGCGATGCACTCTAGAGATCCGATAAAGTATTCGTCGGCACAAGCGCGACAGGCGCTCTGGCCCTCGCCGGCTTTCAGGGACAGCTGACAGAGCACGATGCGCTCGCCGGTGGTCCGCGAATCGACGCTGAGAACATGGTCGTCGGGCTCGCCGATCAAGGGGTGCGATCTTCGGTCGTCCGACTGCCTCCGACGGTGCACAGTTCCGGCCGTTTCGGCTTCGTCTCGGACCTGATCTCGGTCGCTCGCTCGACCGGGATCGCCGGGTACCCGGGCGACGGGAACAACCGCTGGCCATCAGCCAACACGCGCGATGTCGGCCGCCTCTACCGCCTGGCGCTCGAGTCCGCACCCCCGGGATCCCGCCTGCACGCCGTCGCCGAGGAAGGCGTCACCCTTCACGAGATCGCCACGCTGATCGGCCGTCGGTTGGGGTCCCTATCACGTCTGTCGCCGCTGAGGACGTCGAGCAGCACTTCGGCTTCCTGGCCTCCTTCGTCGATCTCGACAACCCCACCTCCAGTCAGTTCACCCGCGACTTGCTCGGTTGGACACCGACCCAACCGGGCCTCCTCTCCGACCTCGGCGACGACCGATACCTCGCGGTCGAGGTCACATCCACCAGGTAGCGCATAACCCAGTACACCCAGATTGGCTGAGGTAATTCACCTTGAGGAAAGGAGATGGCAGTGCACGCCCTCAGACACAAGTCGGAAACCCCGATCGAGGGCCTGCTGGCGACTCCGCTCCCGCCGCTTCCGCACCGTGGCAGGAGCGGACGTGCGCCCTGCTGACGGCGAGCAGGACGGCAGCAGCAGCGGCGATCAGCGAACGGAACCTGCGGGGCAAGGTCATGCGCATGGTGCCTTCCTCGACTTCGTCGATCACGAGATCTGTGGGTCCCGGCCGGGCGGGCGGTGGAGCTGAGCTCGAGAGGTGTTCACCCTGTCGTGTTGAGCAGGTCGAGCACCTTAGGCGGCTCTTTCGGCCGGTGTCACCGCAGGCGTACCCCGCCGTCCGGATCGACCAAGTCGCAGTAGACGCCAGCGCAAACGGGACCTCCCTCCCCCCATCACGCTCGCCGTAGGCCCGGAAGCTCCGGCGGGGTGGAGGGCCTCGGCGCGGACCCGGGCACTTGGTCGAGCGGCTGCTGCCGCGGCGCCGACCCGGCGCGCTGCCGGGTCCCGCACTCTCGTGTCCGCCGCCACCGGGGCCGCGCGGTGTCCGCTTACGCTCCGCCGCGCTTGCGGGAGCGGCCTCCGAGCGAACAGCACCGAGCGCGCCGTGAGACGGCTGTGCGGCGGTCGGCGAAGCCAGGTCATGGGGCGGAGTTCGCGGTGATGTCGACACCTTGGGCCGCGACCACGTCGGCGCGGCCGTCGGCCAGGCGGTCGGCGGCCGCCGGATCGGCTGGTGTTCGACCTCGACCCCGGGCCCGGGACGTCGATCGTGGACTGCTGCCGGGTCGCCGAACGCCTCCGCGACCTCCTCGATGCCGACGGGCTTACCCCATTTGCGAAGACGTCCGGGTCGAAACGATCTGTTGACCGGACTACGAGGCGACACGCCGACGCGTTCGATGCGGTCAGCTGACCCCACCGGTACTTCTCACACATCTTGATCAAGAAAGGTGACGTGAGCGTGTTCGCTGAGCTAGACCGGAACATCGCGGTGATCCACTGCCGCGGTGGGGTCGAGTGGTGATGGCCGAGGGGCCGGTGCCGTGGCTGGTCGTCGACGACGACGGAACGCCAGTGCAGCCCATCCTGCGTTACCTGAACAATTTTGTAGCCAGCAGTGCCAGCCCGACGTCAGTGCGCAGCTACGCCTACGCGCTGCTGTGAGGGTGTCGGTGGCTTATCTGCACTTGTCAAGTTGATCACGCGTGATTGCTTGCGGAGGCGGAGGTGCCGGCCGTGGTTCGTGCGCAGTCCGGGCACGCAGACCAACGGCAACATCCGCTATGCCGATGAGCGCATGTTGTCCTGTGCCGGTTGTCCGGCGTTGTCACAGCGGCGTTGTGGCCGCTGGCCGCAGCGAGTAGAGCGGTCGGCGGCCACACCGACTTCTCGTCTGCGGCCACAGCAGAGAGCTGTCCGACACCGCTTGGGTCGGTTGCGACGTGAACCTCGCGGTCGGCGAGGCCTCACCGTCAAGATCGCAGTCCAGCACGCCAAACCGGACATGCAGGAGAAGCTCCACGAAGCCTCCCTCAAGATCGCCGAGGCCATCGAGCCTGAGCTGCCGCGCTAGGGGTGCAGGACGATCTTTCCTACGTGCACCCTGCGGGCGAGTTCTTCCTGCGCTCGGGCCGCTTGGCCCAGTGGGAATGTCGCGGCGATCACGGGCTGGATCTCGGCCTGACGCGCCAGGTCCATGAGGAGGTCGAAGTGCGTGGGCGTGTGCATCGCGGAGCCGATCACCTGCGCGTTGTGCAGGTAGAGACGGCGCACATCAAAGGTCACATCATGCCCGCCGAGCGCGCCGGCGATGACCCACCGGCCCCCTTCGCGTAGCAGCGGCAGTCCCTCGCTCACCAGGTCACCAGCGACGACGTCGAGTGCGACGGCGACGCCCTCCGGGGCGGCCGCGTGGATCTGCTCGGCGACGTCTCGCGCTCGGTCGATGACTTCGTGTGCGCCTGCTTCGCGCACCGAATCGATCTTGGGTCCGCTACTGATGGCGAGCACCCTCGCCCCGCGTGCACGGGCGATCTGGATCAACGCGAGGCCGACACCGCCGGACGCTCCCGAGACCAGGACGGTCTCTCCTTCCTGCAGCCGGCCCCGCTCGATCATGCCCAGCGCCGTGCCGTAGGCGGTCGGCAATGTCGCGAGCTGATCGTCCGTGAGGGGGGATTCCGTCACGTCATGCATACGCTCCGCCGGCGCGGTCACGTACTCGGCGTAACCGCCGTCGCGTTCGCTGCCCATCAGGCCCACCGGGTTCGCATCCGGCCCTTCGGCGTCGTAGATCGCCGGGTCGACGACCACTCGGCGACCGACGAGGCTCTCGTCCACGTCGGCGCCGACTGCCGCGACCCGGCCGGCCACGTCGGCGCCCTGGATGCGCGGGAAGTCGATCGGGCCTCGCCAGCCCGACAGTGCCTCCGGGTCTCCCGGGCGCCCGTAGGCGCCTTCCCGTGTCCACAGGTCGGTGTTGTTCAGCGCTACCGCGCTGACCTGGACTAGTACCTCTCCTGTCTGCGGGGTAGGCACGGCCACCTCTGTCAGCTCGAGAACTTCCGGTCCTCCGTGCTTGACGATCCGCACCGCGCGCATGGTCTGGGAGACGCCCATCGCTTAACCTCCTCATAGGTACACTGATCTGTGAACTCGGACAACGGTACACCGATCAGTGAAGGAGCGCTCAATGCGGGAAGCGCAGCCCATGACACCGGCTGGCCGCCGCATTATCACGGCTGCCGAGGAGCTGTTCTACAACCGCGGAATCGCAGCGGTCGGCGTGGATCTGATCGCTGAGCACGCAGGAATGTCCAAGCGGACCTTGTACAACCAGTTCGGGTCGAAAGACCACCTCGTGGCGACCTACCTCGCGGAACGTGACCAGCGCTGGCGGTCACTTGTCCGTGCCACGATTGACGCCTGCGACAGTCCCGTCGAGGCCGTCACCGCACCCTTCGACGCACTGCGGACCTGGAGTGAGACCAACACCCGCGGCTGCGCATTCATCAACGCACTGGCCGAACTTCCGGACCCCGCGCATCCCGCGCACCGCATCGCCGCGAACCAGAAGCTCTGGCTGCTGAACCTGTTCAAGGAACTCGCCACCGCCGCGGACCGCTCGACCCCCGCCACCCTTGCCGCCCAGCTCCTCGTGCTCCACGAGGGCGCCCTCGCCACGCAACCGCTCCCGATCGACACCCTCTCGGAAAGCACCGACCTGGCACGTGCCCTAGTTCGAGCCGGCGCACCACCCCGCCAATCAGAGGCGTCGACCGATACGTGCGGATCTCAGCGCCCACACGCCGTCCGCGACCACATCACCGACACCAGCCCGACATCGCCGACTCGCCCCATCAGGATTTAGCAACACACCCTGTCGAGAGCGGGACGATCGCCGCTACGGACCAGCCGCTCGGCTCTCCGGACGTACTGCGGTTGACTCAGAAGGCCAGGCACCGGATCGGCGTTGCACTCCGCCGAGCATGACGAAGCCTCGAAACGTGTCCTATCGACGTCCTCACATGCCGCTGATCGGTCGTCCGGTAGAGGTACTTGCGGCACGGATACGGTGACTGCATGGAACCAGAACTGCGGCTCCTTCACGCCTTGTCGTTCGGCGCAGCGGCGGCCGCCTACACCGAACACCGCCCGGACTACGCAGTGGCTGCAGTGCGCTGGGCACTGGAGCCCGCGCCCGGCCCGCGAGTGCTCGACCTCGGGGCCGGAACCGGCAAGCTGACCAGCACCCTGATCGCGCTGGGCGCCGACGTCATCGCGGTCGAGCCCGACCCGGCGATGCTGACCGAGCTACGCCGCGCACTGCCGGCTGTCCGTGCCCTGACGGGTAGTGCCGAGGCGATACCGCTGCCGGATGCGTCCGTCGATGCCGTGCTGGCCGGAAACGCCCTGCACTGGTTCGACATGGCCGTCGCAGGACCCGAGATAGCCAGGGTCCTCGCACCCGGCGGCCTCCTGGCCGGCCTCTGGAACATCCTGGATGACCAGGTCGACTGGATCGCCGGGCTCGAACGGATCAGCGGAAATGCGGCCATCGGCCCGCGCGACACGCTCAGCAGCTGGCGCGCCGCGACGGCAGGCCTGACGGCGCGGTTCGGCTCACCGGAGCAGGCAGAATTCCCGCACGGACAGCGTCGCGCCGCCGACTCCCTCGTCGCAACACTCGCGACCCGCGCAGGGGTGCTGGTCATGCCAGAACAAGAACGAGAGGCTACCCTCGGCCAGATCCGCGCTTTCCTCGCGAGCAGATCCGAAACCACCACCGGCGAATTTACCCTCCCGATGCTGACGGGCGTACTACGCGTACGGCCGTGATGAAAGCCGTCGACGACACGACTTTGCGGTGAGCGATTCGTGATTCGCCGTCCTGCAGATCATCAGCGCGCTGGACGATCAAGAGAACTCGCTTCACGCCACTCAGCCCAGTGCGTTGCCGCAAGCTGGCCCGATAACACCCGGGGGAGCCCCTTGCAATGTATGCACTCTCATGCCGCGATCAGGTCGTCCCGCGGGCCGAGGAGACGTCCGACGAGACGTGGGTGCGGGAGGTGCAGGTGCCCGTCTCCGCGACCGAAGTACTCCACGTCTCCTGGGACGCGGTCGAGCGCAGTGTCCGCGTCCGATGGAAACGGGCGTTAGAGGTGATCGTCGACGTCTACCGCGAACAGGCGACCACACCGGCGCCCCACTCCCGCAACGCCCACTCACGCGCCCGCAACCATGGCTCGCCGCTCACGGCCCGGGCACGCGCGGCGCCGGTTGGGACCCGTGGAAGTTCGACAGCGACCGCGCCGGGCGCATGCGCACCGAGGATCTCTGCCAGCTGTGCGGGACGCCACGGACGGACACCGTGTACGTGATGGCGCCGGTCCATCAGACAACCACGATGGTGGAGATGTACGGCGGCGCAGTGTGTTCGCTCAAGTGCGCGCGGCTGACCGCCGCAGTGTGCCCGCATTACACCACCGCCGGCTCGCCGGTCGCCATCTACGCCGTCCCTCGGCACGAGCGTGTCGACCTGGTCGGCTGCGATCTGGACAATGACGACGAGTGCGACATTGCTGAGCTCGCGCCGATCTGTGTGGTGGTGACTGCTCGATCGTCGTGACGGCGCGCGAGGCAGGAGTGGCGGTCGCCGCGCGATGCTGGGCTCGCGGCGGCGGGAAGAGACGTGACATGACGTGAGCGTCACATCTATCGGATGCGGCATGATCACCGCGCCCGAGAAGACCTCGGGTTGGGTGGGTACCCCGTCCGGCTGGGGTCGGGCATCATGCGATGCCAGCCGGACGCCGCCGACGGCGACGGCTGTGGGACTGGCGAGGCAGTGAGTGCTGCCGGTTCGTCCTCCTCGCGCACAGCTAGTGTCGCGCGTCGTTAATTGGTTTACGACCGTGGGTTTGCGATGATGGGTCATGCCTTCGTCGGGTTTGTTGATCAGTGACGAGGACCGGGCGATCCTGGAGTCGTGGGCACGGTCGCGGGCGATCCGGGCCAGTCATGTCGAGCGGGCCCGGATCGTGCTGGCGGTCGCGGACGGGAACGGAACCGCAGGTACTGCCCGGCTGGTCGGGGTTTCTCGTCCGACGGTGATCAAGTG
>JAEBEK010000049.1:0-18744 GCA_049998055.1 Amycolatopsis sp. cmx-4-37
GGTGAAGAACAGCTCCAACGAACCCTCCGCATATCCATGATCAACAGCCATTGCGGAAGGCCTAACGAGCCACGACGAGAGTGGCATCTGGGTGAAGCAATGAGACAGTTCCAGACAGGCTGGAGAACCGCCGGAGTCCAGGGCCCATTCGTGTGTGGCCCGGGGCAGCGTGCGGCGCCCGGCAAGGCGCCGGTGCGACACCAGCAGCGGGATACCGAGGTCGCGTTCCAGCCACGCCGGCTGGTGGACGCCGAGGTAGAACTTCACGACCGCACCTCCCGCCGTCGTGCCGTCCCGGCCACCACCGCGAGCGCCGCCAGTGTGCTGAGCGCTTTCCCGGCGATTTGCCCGGGTAGCAGGGCCAGCGACCCGAACGCGCACGGCACGAACACGACGCTGTCGGTGACCAGGCCACCGAGATTCGACCCGGCGATCGCCGGCACCCGCCCGTGCGGTCGCCACCGGCGATACAGCCAGGAGTCGGCGAGTTCGGAGAGCAGGAACGCGGTCGCACTGGCCAGCGCGACCCGCGGTGTCGCCACGACCGCCGACAGCGCCGTTCCCGCGGCGATCGCCGCGAACACGCCTCGCACGCCGAGTGCCTCGTGCACGACGTCGCGGGCGATGAACGCCGCCCCCGCCACGCACGCGCCGACCGGAATGGCCAGAGCCCCAACCGCGAACGTGTAGTGGCTGCTGGCCCAGTTCGCGCCTACGACCGCAGCGAGGTAGCAGCCTGCCGAGGACCACCCGGCAGCCAACGCTGCCGGGCCACGTCGGCGCGGGCGGCCCGCGTGGGAAACCGGACGATGCGGCACAGTGCTGCTGTTCGACAGGGCAGTCATGGCTGCCTGCTTACGTCCGGCCGCTGCTGCGCCGCCCCGTCCGGCGGCTTGCAACGGTGTCGATCGGCGGCAGCGCGAGCGTCGTCGGGCCTGGTGTGATGGACGATCCACCCGCAGTCGGTGCAGCGGGCGCGGGCACTCATGCCCGCTCCCCACGGCCACCGGCGGCGGACGAGGCCGACGTCGCGGCGGGTGTCAGCTCCTTGCGGAGCACGACGACGTCCTCGTGCGCGATCAGGTGCAGCGGCAGCCCGGCCTCGCGCTGCTTGCGGATGAAGTCGCGCTGAAAGAACGAGCCGCGGGCAACGAGGTCGGTGTCGGCGACACGCGCCAGCAAGGCCACGCACCGCTCGACCGGAATCAGACCGGCCGCGGCGCCGCAGGCGATAATCTGCGAGGGCAAGTCGATCAGTTCTGAATGCTCGCGCCACGGCCGCACCGTGATCACGACGTGTCCGCCCGGGCGCAGCACCGCGGCGCAACCGGTGAGGATGCGGGTGAACCCGGCCAGCAGTCGGTGGTGCCCGACGTTGGCGAGGTTCCCGCGGTCGAGGGTGTTGCCGTAGCGGTGGTGGTACTTGTGCACTTTCCCGTCGTCCGAGTCGGTGGTCGCGGTGACGACCTGCCCGTGGGTCGAGGGCCCATACGGCGGCGAGGTGACCACCAACGCGACCTGCCCCCGGTACCGCTCAGGCAGCAGCTGCGGCAGCTGGCGAGCATCACCCTGCACGACCTCGCCGTCCACCTCGTGGCCGCGTTCCCGCGCGAGCAGCAGGTTCGCGCGGGCGACCGCGACCCAGTGCGGCTCGTACTCCACCCCGACCGCGCGACGCCCCGCATCGAGCGCCTCCACCAACGTGGTGCCCGACCCGGCCATCGGATCGAAGACGAGGTCCCCGGGTCGGGTGTAGTGACCGATCGCGTGCGCGGCGACCGTGGGCAGCATCTTCGCCGGGTGCGCGGTGGAGTCGGGGACGTAGCGGCCCTTGCGCTGCGCCGCCGGCGAGGCCTGCGCGGTCACCCAAACCGACAACGGCGGCTCCTCCGCCCCCGCGACATCGACGGTGCTGGCGGGGTCGGTCGGGACAGGCGCCGCGGCGTCCATTCCCCCGGCCGCGCCACGCCGCGGTGCGGTGTCCAGGGTGTCGATGAGCCAGCGCGGAACCGGCACGGTGGCCTCGTCGCCGACACCGATTGTGGAGCCGGCGGTCGTCCTGTCCGAGGTCGACGACGAGGGGTGCGAGGAGGACATGAACGAGGTGCCTTTCGGTGCTTCGGGAACGACCGGCGCGGGCCGGGTGGCCTCGGGCGGGGGACACGGCGCCGGGCTCATCCGAGGTCTCCGCGGTCGATGTCGTCGGCGGCAGCCGAGGGGAGGTCGAGACTGTTCGGGGGCGCTGGTTCGGGGTCGGCCGGCTGGGCGAAGGCCAAGACGTCTGCGTGGGCTCGCACGTGCGGCGCGGGCAGCCCGCGCACCGTCGCGCGATGCGCTGTGCGGTCGTGCTCGGCGGCCACCGACGCGCTCGGCCCGGCCTGCAGGCGCCCTGCCCGGACCGGGGTGTGCAGCGCGATGACGTGCTGCAGATAGAGCAGATCGGCGTGCTGCGCGGCGGCGACGATCGCACCGGTCGGGTCGAGCAACCGCTCCCCGTATCCGTCACTGTGCGTATACACCGCGACGATGCCGCCGCGGCGCACCATCGCCGCCGCGCTCAGCGCGAGCCGGTCGAGCGACACGTGCTCGACGACCTGTGCCGGCAGCGCGACGAGCACCAGATCCGCCCGTTTCCCTCGTCGGGAATCCGCGCCGCCGCGATCACCGAGGGCCAGGCCGCCGACAGCACCTGAGACCGGGACGGGCGGGGAGGGGGCGGGCGCGGCAGAGTCACCGACGAGGTCGGCCCAAAACGGTCGTGACGGCGGCACGGCGGCATCGGGTCGCGTGTCCAGGGCGACGGCGCTGACAGTCCGGGCAAGTGCGCGGACCGCCTCCTGCACCGGTGCCGGGACGAGGCGACCGGCCACCATGGAACTTCCGCTTCCGGGGGTGGCCGATGGGGGCGCAGCGGCACCGGCGTCGAGGAGAACGACGTGCGCGCCGGGTGTGGTGAACGCGGTCGTGATGCGCTCGACGATCGGTACCGGCCACGTTTCGCGCGTGTCGATCGGATGGGGTCCGCATGTCCACACGGTCGCCGGGGTCGGGTCTGGCGATCGCGTGGATGTGCGTCGGCGCGAGCGGGGTGGCGGGCCTTCCGGTCGTGCGGTCGCGCGGGTGCCGGCGGGTTCCGCGGTGGCGCTGCTGCGGGCTCCGGGGTAGGGGGCGAGGCTGCCGCCGCGACGGCTGCGCGGCGGGCGGGTCGAGTCCCCTTGGCGACGGGGACGGCCGTCCGGGGAGTGCGGGCGGTGGGTCATGAATGGGCCTCCGGTGCCAGGTGCCGCCGGGAGGTACCGGCGGGGTCGTGGTGCTGTCACCTACTAGTTCCGGAAAAATGGCCTTACGGGGACACAGACCACAGAGAAAGTAAATATGCCCACCGGACTCCTCGTAGCGACGGTCGCGGAGCACGGGCCGATACATCGCCCGTGGCCCCATAACGGCAAGCTCACCGCGACGAATCTCGATAATTTTCAAGTGGCCATTTCGGCACGTGAGACTCAGCTGCATGTCACTGAACGTGTCTGAGGCGCCACTCATCCTCAGGCTCGCCTCAATCGCTCATCCGTACAGCTCGAAGAGCATGTGACGATGGGCTCCACACACGAGGGCGATATGCCCGGCACCTTCTTTGCGCCAGGATTGAGCCTTTACTCTTCTGCGACTTGTGGCGCCTTTGAGGCGATTCAGAGGCGTTCATGATGCGTTTTTGAGGCGTTTTTGAAGCGCCTTGCATGGCTTCCTTTAGGCGTCGCATCTCACGCCTGAGGAGATCTATGATGACTTCGCCGCAACCGGAGAACGATCCCGACTTCCGTGATTTCTTCCGGCGCCGGAACCCTGTGCTTATCACCGAGCCCGGGGTCTTCGACATCGCTCGCACGGCGTTCGAATGGCTGGTCACCGGACCGCATCCGGTCGCCCTCGACTGCCGCCCGATACCCGGACTGCCGGCGCGGCGCGTGCCGCTGGATGAGCTCGGGTCGCTGCTGCTGGACAAGGACACTCCGCAGCCGCTGCGGGACGCCGCGTGGGCCGCGCTCGTGACCCGGTCCCGCACCGACGGCGGGACGTGGACGGTCGCGTGCGTCGGTCTGGCACTGCCGTGGCTGGTGCAGGTCGCGGCACGGCTGACCCGGTCGGCCCAGGGCGAGGCGCACGACATCCAGGCCGCAGTCGTGACCGGCTTCCTCGAAGAGCTCACCACGGTCGATCTGCACCGTCCGAGAATCCTGGTCCGCTTGCGCTGGAGCGCCTACCGGGCTGGATGCGCCGCACTGCGCGAGACGTTGCACGCCGCCTCACCGCTCGGCCACCCCAGTGACGAACAGATGCAGGAGCTGCTGGCCGAGCGTGTGGCGTCGGCGTCTGGCTTCCGCTCATGCCCGCCACCGCAGCTGAGTGGGCATCCCGAACTCGCCCTCCTCGCGGCTGTCGATGCCGGCGTGATCTCCGCGCAGGAGGCCACGTTGATCGGCGCGACCCGCTTCGGCGAACTGTCGCTGGCCGAGGCTGCACACGCGCGCGGGCAGACCTACGAGGCGGCAAAGAAGTCCCGCCGACGCGCCGAATCTCGCCTCGTCTCGCACCTGAGAACGGAGATCCCGCCGGACGCGCCAGGCGGGCCACGCGCCTCGGTACCCCCTACTTCAGCGCGGCTACACATCGTTACAGATCGGGACGCGAAGTCGGCACGTGAACAGCACCCTCCGGTGGCGGCGAACGCCCCGGACTCCGTACCCGGTGATCGCGGGCCACGCCTCTGTGCTCCCTCGCGGCCACGACGGCCCGCAGCCCGACCGGGCGCTGCTCAGGAGGCTCGGTCATGCGACTGATCCACGGACGCACCGGCATTCGCACCATCCGCCGCGGCGCCCTGTCCACCCACCCGCCAGCCCCGCGAGACCGGCGTCCGACCTCAGCCCCGACAGTCCCGATGTCCGCTACCCGCCGCCGGCCACGCACGCCGAGTCGATGCCCGGCATCGTCGCCGCGGCGGCACTACCGCGCGGCGGTGCTGCTCGGCCTCACCGCGGCTGCCGCACTCGTACTGATCGGCGGTTCGGCGGCGCAGGCGGAGACGGTGACCTACGTCGCGCTGGCTCAGACCGTGGATCAGGTTCTGGCCAACATCCGCAACTGGATCATGGGCATCCTCACCGGGATCGCGCTGGTGTTCTTGACCATCGGCGGGCTGCGTTACCTGATGGCCGGCGACAACCTCGGGGAAGTCGAGAAAGCCAAAGGCGCGTTCAAAGCTGCCGGCATCGGGTTCGGCCTGGCCGCCCTCGCACCCCTGGCCGTCGAAATTCTCAAGAACATCGTCGGCGGGCTGTAGCCATGTCCGCCACCTCACCGCAGCGCCGCATACTCAGCCCGGCCGGCGACGTTTCTCGCGGCAAGCGCACCCGGCTCCGGCGTCGGATCTTCATCGTCGCAGGCGTATTGCTGGCGACCTTCCTCGGCGCGCTGGCCTCGGCGGAGGCCACACCCGGCACCGACTACGCAACCGCGTCCGCCCACACCGTGCCACAGCAGAACCCGCCGCTACCACTGCCGCCAAACCCCAGCTGTGTGCCCGACTCGCCGGAGCCGGCCTGCCACCTCCCCAGCACCAGCCCGACCCGGAGCATCCCGGCCACGCCCTTGCCCCCGCCGACCGCGCTGCCGGACCCCGCACCCTCCTGCTTCCCGGGGTCGATCCTGCCCGGGTGCGCGCCCTCGCTCGAAGGCCCGTGTCGGGGCCTGGACTGCATCCCCCAGCCCTCGACCCTCGCCCCCAGTGTCCCGCTCCCGCAACCGATACCGAACGGAACCGGAGACACTGCGAGCTGCGGACTGACCGCCCTCACCGGCTGCATGGTCGTCGCCGCCAGCGCCATGTTCGCCGCCATCGTCGCCGCCGGACTGAACCCGCTGCTGGACCTGCTCGGCAAAACGCTGCTGACCACCCCGGAACCGGACAAGATCCCGGGACTGGGCGCTGCGTGGACCGGATCGTGGCACATCCTGCTCACCGCCTACGGCGTGCTGATCCTGCTGGCCGGGCTGATCATCATGAGCTACCAGACCCTGCAGGCCCGCTACACCGTCAAAGAACTCGCGCCGCGGCTGGTCGTCGGGTTTCTCGCCGGGACGCTGTCGCTGTTCCTGGCGACCAAGGGCATCCAGATCGCCAACGCGCTCTCGGCCGCGGTGCTCGGCGAGGGTGTCGATCCGGCCGCGCTGACCCGCAGTTTGATCACGATGGTGCAGGGGTCGCTGCACGGCGGCGGCCTGTTCCTCGGCGCACTCGGCCTGGTCATCGTGGCGCTGCTGCTGGTGCTGCTCGTCGTGTTCGCCGTGCGGGTGATCGTGACGATTCTGCTGGTCGCCGCCGCGCCGATCGCGTTGATGCTGCACGCCCTCCCGCACACCGAAGGCATCGCCTACCGGTGGTGGAAAGGCTACGGCGGAATGCTGGCGATCCAGGTCGGCCAGTCGCTGACGCTGGTGGTCACGGTGAGGGTCTTTTTCGCTCCCGGCGGGTTCATCGTCTTCGGGCCGACACCGTCGGCGGTGGTGAACGTGCTGCTGTGCATCGCGCTGTTGTACATCCTGATCAAGATCCCGTTCTGGTTCCTCGCCCCACTACGCTCCGGCCGTCCCTCGCTGCTGGGCCGGGTAGTGCGTGGCGTCATCGCCTACCAGACGATGGGGCTGCTCAGTGGTGCCACCGCAGCGCTCGGCGGACGACGGGCGGCGGGGCGGGCGGCTCCGCGCGGGCGTGACAGCGGTGGGCAGCTGCCCGAGGATCCTCCCTCGACGCGCACAGGCCAGTACATGCTCCCGATGCGCGTGCGCCGGGTGCCGCCGGCGGCACCGCGTTCGCCGCGGCTGGGCGAGGTCGAATCCGCACTGCCGCTGACTGATCGCCATCCTGGGCCGGGCCAGCTGTCGCTGTTCACCACCAGCGGCTCCGGCCAGGCGCGCCGGGTGGCGCCGAACCCGCGCGCCGTGACACCGCACCCGCTGCCGAACGCGCTGCCTCGCGACCAGCTCGGGCTGCCGATCACCACTCGTCGCGACGCCGACCGTGTCGGGCGCCGGTCGCTGGCCGACGACCTCGCCGCCCGCCCACCAACACCGACACCGGTGCACCAACCCGGATTGCTCACCGTCGACGGGCGGATCAACCGCAACGCCCGCCCGCCCGCGACGCTGCCGAACGCGCTGATCGCACCGGGAACCGGGATGCTGCCGATCCACCTGCGGCCAGCCCCGGCGCGCGAAGCCCGGCACACCCTCGCCGACGCCCCGCCCGCGCCACCGGCTCGGCAGACCGGGGCCGGCCTGATCACCCCGTCCGGGCAGATCAACCGGGCTGCCCGCGCTCCGCGCCGCCGTCCTCGCGACGCCTACACCGGCAACCGACCACTCGCCTCCGGCCAGTACCCGCTGCCGCTGGGTGTGCGCCGCCAACCCACACAGGCGCCACCGGCCGACACCACTCCCCCGCCGACGGCCACGCCGACGCCGAAGCCGCGTCCCGGCGTGCAGCTGCCGCTGCCCCTCGATCTGCCCACGCGGCCGCGCCGCAGGCCGGCCCCCAAGAAGAAATGAGGCCTTTCGCTCATGACGAGTCCCATCCGTGTTCCCGCCGACGTCGATCGGCCCGACCGCGTGCTCGGGCCGCTGACCGCACGGCAGCTGGCGATCCTCGGCGTGGCCGGAGTGCTGCTGGCCGGGCTCCACTCCCTGACCCGCGCGATCGTGCCGCTGCCGGTGTTTCTGATCGTCGCGGTGCCGGTCGGGATCGTGGTCACCGTGCTGGCTCTCGGGCAGCGGGACGGGCTTCCATTGGACCGGCTCGTCCTCGCAGCACTCCGCCAGCGGCTGGCGCCACGCCACCGCGTCGCCGCCCCGGATGGAGTGCGCGCCGCACCGCCATGGCTGACAGACCAGGACCCGGCGCCGCGCACCCGTCGCCGCGGCCGGTCACCGGTCTCGCCGGGCGTGGAGCGGGTGTCCCCGGCGCCGCTGGAGCTGCCGGCCAGCGGGGTGGCCGACACCGGCGCGAGGGCCGGCGTCATCGACCTCGGCGACGACGGGCTCGCGGTCATCGTCGCGTGCAGCACCGTGAACTTCTCCCTCCAGACCCCCGGTGAGCAGGAGGCGCTGGTCGCCTCCTTCGCCCGCTACCTGCACAGCCTGACCGCGCCCGTGCAGATCCTCGTACGGGCCGAACGACTCGACCTCGCCCCGCAGATCGCGCAGCTACGGGACCACGCCGGCGGGCTGCCGCACCCCGCGCTCGAGACCGCCGCGCGCGATCACGCCGACTACCTCGTCGACCTGTCCGCCCAGGCCGATCTGCTGCGCCGGCAGGTCCTGCTCGTATTGCGCGAGCCGCTGCGCACCACGCCCGGATCCGCCTCCGGCATGCTGCGGCGACGCCGCCGCGACGCGCCGCCTGTGGATGAGCGGGTGCGGCAGGCGGCCGAGGCCCGGCTGGTGCGCCGCCTGGACGAAGCGACCGAGCTGCTGACCCCGGCCGGGATCGTGGTGACCCCGCTCGACGCCGCTGCCGCCACCGGAGTGCTGGCCTCGGCGTGCAACCCCGACACCTTCCTGCCCCCGTCGGCGCAGCTCGCCGCCGCCGAGGACGTCATCACCAGCACGACCACCTTCACCGACCTGTACGGCCCCGACCCGGATACCGACGCCCCTGCCCACCGTCGCAGGACATGGCAACCGCACGGGCCTCGCACCTCGCCGGTCGCCGAGGACCCCGCCCCACGCGCCCGACCGGCGTCACCCGCGACCGCTCCGGCGCGGCCGGGTCCGTGGCTGTCGGACGAGGACGACTTCGACTACGACGACGAGATCGAGAGCAGGTAGACCCCATGGTCCGCACCACACGCCCCACGACCCGTAACGGGTCGGCGAGCGCGTTCACCCCGGACTCGCTGTCGGTGGGCGCCCGGCATCTGGAGGTCGGCAACGAGTTCGTCGCGTCCTTCGGGATCACCGGCTATCCGCAGGAGGTGTATCCCGGGTGGCTCGCGCCGCTGCTGACCTACCCGGCCCGCCTCGACGTCTCGGTGCACATCCAGCCCATCGACCCGGCCACCGCCGCCACCGGGCTGCGCCGCCAGCGCGCCAAGCTCGAGTCATCTCGCCGGCACAACGCCCGCCACGACCGGCTCGACGACCCCGACCTCGACGCCGCCGCCGACGACGCCGCCGACCTGTCCCGACGTATCGCCCGCGGCGACGGCCGGCTCTTCAAGTTCGGGCTCTACCTCACCGTGCACGCCCCCGACGACGAGTCGTTGGCGGAGGAGGTCTCGGCGCTGCGGTCGCTGTGCGCGTCGCTGCTGCTGGACGCCAAACCCGCCACCTACCGGGCCCTGCAAGGCTGGGTCTCGACGCTGCCCCTCGGTCTGGATTCCCTCGGCCTGACCCGAACCTTCGACACGCCCGCCGTCGCCGCGGCCTACCCGTTCACCTCACCCGACCTGCCCCCAACCGATCCGAGCACCGCGACCCCTTCAGGTGTGCTCTACGGCTACAACGTCGGCTCCCAAGGGCTGGTGCACTGGGACCGCTTCGCCTGCGACAACTACAACTCCGTCGTCCTCGGCCGTTCCGGGTCCGGCAAGAGCTATCTGGTCAAGCTCGAGACACTGCGCAGCCTCTATGCCGGTGTCCAGGCGTTCGTCATCGACCCCGAAGACGAGTACGCCCGCCTCGCGGCCCAGGTCGGCGGCACCTACCTGCACCTCGGCGCCAACAGCGTCCGGCTCAACCCGTTCGATCTGCCCATCCACACCGACCCGGCCGGACGCCGCACCGCGTCCCAGGACGCGCTGCGGCGACGCAGCCTGTTCCTGCACACAGTGCTCGCCGTCCTCTTCGGCGCCGCTATCAGCCCGGGTGAACGGACGGTGCTCGACACCGCCATCACCGCCACCTACGCCCGCGTCGGGATCACCGCCGACTCGCGCACCTGGACCCGCCCCGCTCCGCTGCTGCGGGACCTACGCGACGTCCTCGCCGACACCGGCGACCACGGCGACCCGACCGCCGCGGACCTGGCCGCGCGGCTGCACCCGTTCGTCGACGGTGCCTTCAACGACCTATTCGACGGCCCCACCTCCACCACGCCGGATGGGCATTTGGTGGTGTTCTCGCTACGGGATTTGCCCGACGAGCTGCGCGCGATCGGGACGCTGCTGGTACTGGACGCGGTCTGGCGGCGCGTGTCCGACCCAGCACACCGGCGGCCCCGGCTGGTGGTCGTCGACGAGGCGTGGCTGCTCATGCAGCAACCCGAAGGCGGCCGCTACCTGTACCGGATGGGCAAAGCGTTGCGGAAGCGCTGGTGCGGCCTGACCTTCGCCAGCCAGGATCCGCCCGATGTGCTCGGTACCGAGCTCGGCAAGGCGATCGTCGCCAACAGCGCCACCCAGATCCTGATGCGCCAGGCACCTCAGGCCGTCGATGAAGTCGCCGAGGCGTTCGACCTCTCCGCCGGGGAACGGCAGTTCCTGCTCTCCGCCGACCGCGGCCAAGGGCTGCTGGTGGCCGGCGCACACCGCGTCGCGTTCCAATCGCTCGCCTCACCGACCGAGAACTTCCTGATTACCACGGACCCGGCCGAACTCGCTCGGTTCGCCGCCGAGCCGCCGGGCCCCACCGACCGCAGCCTCGCCGGGGCCTACATCGACCTCGGATCAGCCGACCCGGACCTCGATAGCCCCGGGTTCGACGACATCGGCCGGGTTGAGCTCGACCCGGCATGACTGCACTCCGTACTGCTGCTCGAAAGGAGGTGTGCCGTGCCCGCACACGCCACCGGCACTCCGCTGCCCCAAGGCTGGGTGAGTGACTATCTGCGCGACCCCGGCGACGCCACCGCCGCCCTGCTCGCCTCGCTACGCGAGTGGGCGCTGGCCTGGGGACCGGTCGCTGTCCCCTCAGTGGCACTCGCTCTAATCGGCTGGCGCATCGTCCGCCGCAGGTGGCTCGCCCGCCGGCACCGCGCGCTGCTGGACGACGCTCGCCGGATCACCGTGCTCGCCCCGCCCATCGTCGACCCGGCCGGTGGAGCAGCCGTCTGGTCGAACCTCGTCGGCCTGCTGCGTCCCACATGGCGACGATGGTGGGCCGGACAGCCACACCTCACGATGGAGTACGTCTTCGGTGAACACGGCGTCACCGTGCAGTTCTGGGTCCCCGGTGTCATCCCGCCCAGCCTCGTCGAACGCGCCATCGAAGCGGCGTGGCCCGGCTCGCACACCGGAACCACCCCGGCCGCCTCGCCGTTCCCCGACCTTGCTGCCGGGCGCCGGCGGATCACCGTCGGCGGGCAGCTGCGGCTGGCCCGCTCCGAAGCCCTGCCGATCCGAAGCGGCTTCGACGCCGACCCGATCCGCGGGCTGCTCGGTGCCCCGGTCGGGCTTGGTCGCGACGAACGCGCCTGCGTGCAGATCCTCGCCCGCCCGGTCACCGGCCGCCGGGTAGCCCAGTCGCGCCGCGCCGCCCGCCGCGTCCACCACGGCTCCTCCGGCCGCATCGGCGGCCGGATTCTCGACCTGATCACACGCGGCGCGAAGACAACCCGGCCGGGCCGGACCGCCGACGCGCGGCGCATCAGCCAAGACCCACAACTGTCGCTGGAGTACTCGGCCCAGAACAAGGCGATCGTGGGCAAGCAACGCGGATCGCAGTACGAAACACTCGTGCGCTACGCCGTGGCCACCGACCTGCCCGCCGACGCCGCTGACGGCCTGGCCCGCCAAGCCCGCGACACCGCGCGCGGCCGAGCGCACGCGCTGGCGGCCGCGTTCGCCGCCTACACCGACCACAACCACTACACCCGCACCCGCCTGCGCCACCCCGCCCACGCCCTCGCCCAGCGCCGCCTCGACCGCGGCGACCTGCTCTCGGTCCCGGAACTAGCCGCGCTCGCCCACCTGCCGACCGACGCCGAGATCCCTGGTGTCGAACGCGCTGGCGCCAAAGCCGTCGGCCCGCCACCCGGCGTCGCCACGCCCGGCCCGGACGTCAAACCCCTCGGACAGGCCGACACCGGCCACGCGCGACCGGTCGGGCTGCGGGTGGCCGATGCCCGTCACCACCTGCACGTCATCGGCGCGACCGGCTCGGGCAAGTCAACACTGCTGGGCAACCTGATCCTCGACGACATCGACGCCGGCCGCGGCCTGGTGCTTATCGATCCCAAGGGCGACCTCGTCACCGACACCCTCAACCGCATCCCAACCACCGCCGCTGAACGGGTCGTGCTCTTCGACGCCGACTCCCGCCACCGCCCGCCGTGTCTGAACGTCCTGGAAGGCGGCGAAACCGACCGCGAGGTCGACAACCTGGTCTCCGTCTTCCGCCGCGTCTACTCCGCGTTCTGGGGGCCCCGCACCGACGACCTGATGCGTGCCTCCTGCCTCACCCTGCGCGCCCAGGAAGGTATCCCGACGTTGGCCGACCTGCCCAAGCTGCTGACCAGTGCGGCGTTTCGATCGCGGATCACCGCCGGCCTCTCCGACCCAATTCTCACGGGGTTCTGGCAGTGGTACGACGAGCTCACCGACAGCAGTCGTTCCCAGGTCATCTCCCCACTGATGAACAAGCTGAGAGCCTTCTTGTTGCGGCCCTTCGTGAAGGAAGCCATCGCCGGCGGACGCTCGACGGTGGACATGGCCGAGGTCCTCAACGAGGGCGGGATCTGCCTGGTCCGCATCCCGAAAGGCTCCCTCGGCGAGGAAACCACCCGCCTCGTCGGATCACTCGTCGTGGCGCGAACGTGGCAGGCCACGACGGCGCGAGCCCGGATCCCGCAACGGCTCCGCCCCGACGCGAGCCTCGTGATCGACGAGTGCCACAACTTCCTCAATCTTCCCTACCCGATGGAAGACATGCTCGCCGAAGCCCGCGGCTTCCGCGTCGGCATGACCCTGGCCCACCAGCACCTCGGCCAGCTCCCCCGGGAGCTCAAGGAAGGCATCTCCACCAACGCCCGCAACAAGATCTTCTTCTCCGCCGGCCCCGAAGACGCCCGCGAGCTCGCCCGCCACACCGCACCCCGGCTTTCCGAGCACGACCTGTCCCACCTCGGCGTCTACCACACGGCCACCCGGCTGGTCGTGAGCGGCGCAGAAACAGAACCGTTCACCATGACCACCACACCACTGCCCGCCCCCATTCCCGGGCGAGCACGCGAGATCCGGGCCGTGCTGCGCGCCCGGCGCCGCGCGCACAGCAACGGCGACACCACACCGCGCGTCCGCACCGCCACCAGCACGGCCGGGCCCACGCCGAGCGGGGGGCAGGTTCCGCCGACCCGCCCACCCAAGACCGACCCGCGTCGTACCCGCCCCTGAACACCGCACGAGACGGCAGGCGCCGCGTCACCACGACACATCCCTTAGCCGCCGATCCCGCACCGGCGCGGAAGTCGAGCTACCCACAGGACTTGTCCACACCCTGTTCACAACTTTCCCGACAGGAGAGCTCGTGATCATCACCACCACCCGCCAGCACACCCTGCGCGGCCACCTGCCCGGCCGTCACTCCGCCCGCGCCGCCGGCTCGGTCGAGCACCAAGCCATCCTCGCCGCCCGCCTCACCGCCCGCGACAAATGGCTGCTGGCCCTGCTGCACGAGCACCGTGTCCTGACCACCAGCCAGATCCAGGACGCCGCGTTCCCCTCCGACCGCTCGACCCGTCAGCGGCTGCGCGAGCTCTACCTCTGGCGCGCGGTCTCGAGGTTCCAGCCGTTCCAGCAACTCGGCTCCGCCCCGATGCACTACGTCCTCGGCCCGGCCGGCGCAGCCGTGCTCGCCGCCGAACACGGCCTCGAGGTCAAGGACCTGGGCTACCGCCACGACCGCGCAATGGGCATCGCCCACAACCAGCGCCTCGCCCACACCGTCGGCGTGAACGACTTCTTCACCTCGCTGATCGCCCGCACCCGCCACTCCCCGCCCACCGCGACAGAGACGCTGACGACGTGGTGGGCGGAGTCCCGCTGCGCCCGGCATTTCGGCGACGTCGTCATCCCCGACGGCTACGGCCGCTGGCGCGCCGGCCGGGACAAGGGCGTGCGCGAGGTGGAGTGGTTCCTCGAGTTCGATACCGGCACCGAATCCCTGGCCAAGGTCGGCCGCAAACTCATCGGCTACGCGCGGCTGGCCGAGTCGACCGGCATCGCGACACCGGTGCTGCTCTGGCTGCCCACCACCCGCCGTGAAGCCGGAGCCCGCACCGCCCTGGCCCGCGTGCACGCCGACCTCGACGTCCCCGCCGCGGTGCCGGTGGCCACCGCCGCAGCCGACCAGCTCGACCCGAACAACCCGCATCCCAGCCCCGCCGAGGCAGTGTGGCTGCCGCTGACCCCTGCACGCCTCGGTCGCGCCTGCCCGCGCTACCGCCTCGCCGACCTCATCGACGCCTGGCCCGGCCTCGCGCCGCCGGCCGACCCGAACTCGCTCCACGCCGGTGACAGCGAGTTCGGCGACGTCGCGGCTACGCCATATCGGCTGCCGCCGCCGAACCCGGTACCGCCGCCGGCATCGCCGAACCGCGGCACCGCGTGAACGCGAGTTGACGGGGGCGAGAGGGCGTTGACCTCCGCCGGCGACGCTTCCTCCCCTTGTCCTCTTCCGCGCCTGTGAGCCGTCCACAGAAAGGAGCGCGATCCAGCAATGGGAAGCAAGCTCGGGGTAGGCATCGTCACCGCGTTCCTCGCCGCGACGCTGCTGATCGGCGGCGGTATCGTCGCGATCGCCGCC
The DNA here is from genome assembly GCA_049998055.1 of Amycolatopsis sp. cmx-4-37. Lineage (GTDB taxonomy): Bacteria > Actinomycetota > Actinomycetes > Mycobacteriales > Pseudonocardiaceae > Amycolatopsis. The sequence goes on from JAEBEK010000049.1 coordinate 14,797, forward strand.
ACCTTCTTCGGCAGCGGAGGCTCGTCGGGTTCGCTGACGTGCACACCAGGCGATGCCCGCAATGCGGTGCCGGGGGTGACCGCCGAACAGCTCGGCAACGCGGCCACCATCGTCGCGGTCGGCAAACAGATGGGCGTGCCCGAACCCGGGTGGGTGGTCGCGATCGCCGCCGCGATGCAGGAGTCCCAGCTGCGCAACCTCCACTACGGCGACCGCGACTCGCTCGGGCTGTTCCAACAGCGGCCCTCGATGGGCTGGGGCACCCCAGAACAGATCACCACGCCGACCTACGCCGCATCCGAATTCTTCGAACACCTTGTAGCCACACCCCACTGGCAGGCAATGAGCGTCAACGACGCCGCGCAAGCAGTCCAGGGCTCAGGATTCCCGAACGCCTACGCCCAGCACGAAGACACCGCGCGCGCGATCGTCGCCGCCGTCTCCGGGGTCCACTGCGAACCCACGCCCGCGACCACCGGAACCGGGGACTGCGACAACATCCAGGCCGCCACCGCCACCGCGATGACTGCCATCAACTACGCGTGCGGCCAACGCGGTCTGCCGTACGTATGGGGCGGAAACGGCCCCCTGAACGGGGATAGCGGATTCGACTGCTCGGGCTTGACCAAAGCCGCCTACGACGCGGCCGGGATTTCCCTTCCCCGCAGCGCGCACGCCCAATACCAAGCGGGGCCACCAGTGCCCGAAGGGCAGGCCCTCCTGCCGGGCGATCTCGTGTACTACGGCACACCGTCGAGAATTCGACACGTGGGAATCTATATAGGAGACGGGAAAATGGTGAACGCCCCGGACTTTGGTCAACCCGTGCAAATCGGCAACTACCGCTACCCCGGCGACGACTACGTGGGCGCCACCCGTCCCGCACGCTGATCACGAAGCGAGAACACAGCTCGAAGACCAATCGTGACAGGCGGGGTCGAGGTTCCCGCCGTCTGTGGCCCAGCGGCCGTGTTCGAGGCGCCCGGTCAAGGCCTACGGCACAGCGCGTGCCAGTTGGTCGGCCAGAGCCTGCACGTCCTCCGGCGCAGCGAAAAGCAGCGCCGTCCACGCCGTGATGCTGTCATCGCGGGGACGCGGTTCGTCGTCGTGGGTTGGGACCGGGTGGGCGCTGACGGGAAAGAGCGACTCGTTTAGAGTCATCGACTACGGTTCGACACGACGAGTGACCAGCCTCGACCCCCAGGTCGTCAGGCAGAAGGTTTCCACTATGAGAAAAGACTGCGATCGCTCGGCGATAGCCATGTAGTCATCGCCCCGGATTCGCATCACCTCCATACCTTTGATTCTCCCGCGCTTCCGGCACACCAGCACGACCTCGTCGACCGGGTCGAACAACGGACGCCGATGCGGAACCTGCTTGACGAGGGTGACCAAGAACCCGTGAACGGCCCCCACTTCGTACGCCGTCCACCAGAACGCAGCGGCGATGCGCGGCCGGAGCCACGCCACGTACAGCACGGCGCCCACGAGGACGGTCACACTCGTGTGGACGCTCGTCCGCGCGTCAGGTGGCGGCCACGGCAGGTCAACCAGGCAGGCGACGCCGTAGGCGGCGGACGCGGCAACCAGTACGTCGAGGACGCGACGGCGGAACTTCTCCGACACCGTCACCCCTACGGCGCTATCTGGTCGACGGGCGCCTGCCCGGAGGCGGACCGGATCCGCTGCGGCGGGTCCTCCAACTCCAGGATATCGGTGTGCAGTCCCATGATCGCCGAAGCGGTCGGCGCGACAACATGGGGCCAGCGGTTGTCCTGCGCTGGCCAGACGCCCACTCGCTGCCAGCGTCGGCCGTTGAGCAGCCGCATCTCGATGTCGACCCGAGCATCCCCGCCCCCGGTGCTGGGCGAACCGTTCGGGCTGTGCAGCACGAGGATGACGTCACCGTCGTTGCCGTGATCAGGCTGCGGGATGACAGACATCCAGTGCCCGGTCAGGAACTCGACGTCACCGTCGTGGTCGAGAACGGCCCCGTCGGCGATGTCGACGCATGTCACAAGTATCGCGGCGAACCCATCAGGGCAGCGCATCGGGACCGATCCCTGCGCAGGAAACAGAAATACCTCGTCCGCCATGCCTGGAGCCGAGTTTTCGCCGGGTGATACCTCGGCGCCGGCGCGCGACGTGTGCTCGTCCATGACAGATCCATCCTTTCGGCCAGCGGACCGCGGCTCGGTCCATGACGGGTCCATCGACGCTCCGTACCTGCGGTCATGTCAAGCGATCATGGTGCCAACTTTCAAAATATGTTCATTTCTCTCGATTTGCGCGGCCCCAGTGTCCACAGGAGACGGTTTGGTTCGACGGATCACTTGACACGGAGGCAGAGACGAAGCGTTCATAGACGTGTAGCCCGAACCACCGGATGCGCACCGGCGGGCTGCCGCCCCGGCCGGGGCATGACTACCCATTCACCCACCACGCACGGAGTTCGTCATGTCCCGCACGAAGAGCAACAACCGCAACGCTGATGCCACCACCAGCAACGGCGATCGCCACCTGCAGGCGGTGCCCGCACACCCCGCCCAGCAGGCCGCGCCCACCACCGAAGACAAAGTGCGCTCGGCGTTGGCGGAAAACCCCGGCTTGACCACCGTCGCCCTGGCGCTGGCGGCCGGGGTCGGCCGTTCGACCGCTGCGAAGGTCCTGGCCCGCTGGGACCGCGACGGCACCGCGATCCGCACCACCGGCGACAAGCCCCGCAACCCCGACACCTGGACGCTGGCGGCGTCCGACAGGGCCGCCGAAGCACAGGACACCGCCGACACGCCCACGGACGCAACGGCAACCTCCAGCGCCGACCACGCCAACGGCACCGCCGCAACAATGACCGACCTTGATACCTCCGCAACCCAGGCCACGACGGGCGATGCCCCATCGACCGAGAACGCCACCGCAACGGAGACACCCGTGGACACCCTCGACGCCGACGGCGGGCAGACCACCGACGTGAAAGTCACGAAGGACGGCTCGACCGGGCCCGACGAACTCGGCCCGGACGGCGACGCGACCACCCCACCGCCCGGCTCCGCTCCGGTCGTCCCGGCGCCGGACGCGGCCATTACCGAGGTTGTCCCGTCTCCGGACACTGCTCCGGCGGGCACAGCATCCGCCGACACCGCCCCTGCCCAGCACGATCGCCTACCCAAGGGCGGGCTGCGGGCCATGGTGGAGGAGTACCTGACCGAGCACCCGAGCGAGAGCTTCGGGCCCGCCAAGATCGGCAAAGACCTCGGTCGTTCCGGCGGCGCGGTCAACAACGCCTTGGAGAAGCTGGTCGCCGACGGGTACGCGATCAAGACCTGCGAGGCACCAAAGCGGTTCGCGATCAACCCGGACAAGGTCGACGTCCCGCCGACCACGGACGCCGAGTAGCCGCCCGACCTCTTGGACGGCGCGTGGGGCCGCAGCCACCGATCCGGTTGACTGCGGCCCTTGCCTACGAGCGGCCAACCCGATGCGTCCGGCCCAGCCCGCCACAGCGCGCGGGTTCCGACGCTGGACCTTGGCCCCGGGCTTCTGGGCAGTTGACGCCCGAGCTGCCCGTTCCGGCGCGACGGCCGCTTCATGTGCACCGCCGGTCATCGACCTCGTACTCTTCGGCCGGTCAATTTCTCGGAAGTCGCCGCCGCTCTCCACGACGGCAGACTCCTCAGCCGCCCGCGCCCATCCGCGCAGGACGGCGATCTTGGTCCCAATTTCGGGATGAAAGTTCGTAGCAGGTTTTGCGACTACCTTATGAAACGAGATCCTAAGAGCGTGTCTTACGTGGTGATCGACTGCTGATGAGCGACGATCGTGGTTGTGGTCGATCGTTTGTCGTTGCGGTTGGTGCCGGATGAGCTGTGGGCGCTGGCGGAGCCGTTGATCCCGGTGTTCGAGCCACGTCCGCAGGGCGGCGGCACGGCCCCGGTGGACGCTCGTGCG
>JAEBEK010000050.1:0-11073 GCA_049998055.1 Amycolatopsis sp. cmx-4-37
ACTCCCCATGGCAGCGACCCACCAACGAGAACACGAACGGGCTGCTGCGTCAGTACTTCCCGAAGGGCACCGACCTGTCGAGATGGACCGCCGACGACCTCGAAGCCGTCGCCCTGGCACTCAACAACCGCCCCCGCAAAATACTCGGGTGGCGCACCCCGGCCGAGGTGTTCGAGAAACAGCTACGCTTGACCGAACGGGCCGGTGTTGCAACGACCGGTTGAACTCAAGCAATACGGTGCCAAGGCCTTCGCTGACGCCTGCCACACCGCCGGGGTGACCCGGTCCATGGGCGCGGTGGGCAGCTCCGCGGACAACGCCGCCGCCGAAAGCCTCAACGCCTCCTTCAAACGCGAGACCCTCCAAGGCGCCCCGAACTGGTGCAGTGCAAGGGAAGCGCGATTGGCGGTGTTCGGCTGGGCGCACCGCTACAACACCCGACGACGCCACTCCCACCTCTGCCAGAAATCTCCGATCGACTACGAGAACAGCCTCACCCCAACACCGACTACGCTGACTCATGCCGCATAACCCCTGTGACCAACATCCGGGGTTAAGTCCCGAGCGCTTCGCCGCCGGAGTCAGCGCAGCCGCCTCAACTGGGAACGTATGGACCGCCTCGCCACCCGGTGGCTGCCCCAGGCCCGGATCATACATTCATGGCCAAGTGTGCGATTCGACGTCCGCACCCAAGGCGGGAGCCCAGTGCGGTAGTTCCGCTCGCTGGGATCTGCGCGGGGGGCGCCCGAAAGGGCGGTTCCTACCGCGACTGTACGGATCTGCGGGAGCCCGGGGGTGAGACTCCTCCGGGCCACCCGACAGTACCTGGAACCGCAAGAAGACCCACGTGAGCGTCGACGACATGCTCATCGCCTTCCGGCGAGCCCGAATTACCGCCGTCACCGCAGGCCAGTACACACTCGATCATTATCCCGCAGGGACCGTGACCATCGGCTCAGCCGCCGCATAACTGCGAAACGTCAGTAAGTTGGGGTCACGGATTCAATTGAACGGCGGTCGGTCGCCAGCTTCATCGATTCCGAGTGCGGTCAGCGAAAGCGTCAGCAAAGACTTGAGCTGATCGCGTTGTTGCTGGGTGAGGCCGTTAAGGGTACGGGTTTCGGCGGCGGCGGTAGCGGCCTGGGCTCGTTCGAGAAGCCTCAGCCCCGACGCAGTGATGCGTACTTCCAACACTCGTCCATGGGTTGGATGCGGCGTCCGGGAGATCAGCTCCCGCGACAGCAGAAGCTTTAACGCGGTGGACATCGACTGCGCGCTGACCCCGGCGCCGTTTGCCAACGCGGCTCCTGACATGCCAACGGATGGCGTGCGCCCCAGCTGTGCAAGCGCGGACAGCTGCGCAAATGTCAGCTCGAGCGGACGCAGCGCCCGTTCGAGCTGCTTCGACAGGGCGTGCGACAGCGTGCGTGCCAGGTAGAGCAGACGTTGCGTGTAGTCCTCTGCCATGGGATCCCTCTCTGGTCGAAGACATCCTAGACATAATATCAGACACCTGATAAGCTGACTTATATAACAATGACCATACAGCACCCCGATTGCTGCACCAGCAACCGGGGTCGGAGGACTACGTCATGGTTGATGTCAATGTGCGGTCGTTCGAGATCGAGACCACCACACGATACGGCGACACGGTACGCGCCGACGTCTATCTGCCTGGCAACGCTTCCGGTCCTGTCCCGGTGGTGCTGGGCGCCTCGCCGTACATGAAGGCATTGCGGCGCCTGCCAGCCAATTTTGTGTTCCCCTTCATCGAGTATGGGCCGATCCAGTTGTACTTGGATCATGGCTATGCGTACGTGGCGGTCGACGTGCCGGGAACCGGTCGCTCCGAGGGCACCTGGGACCCGGTCTCCCGGGTCGAGGGCGAGGCAATCCACGACGTCATCGAGGACGTCGCCAGCCGTGAATGGTCGACCGGCGCCATCGGGATGATCGGCATGTCGTACTACTGCTGGAGTCAGTGGAACGCAGCCCGCACCCGACCACCGCACCTGCGCACCATCGTGGCGTACGACGGCGCGACAGATATGTACCGCGACTGGATGTACCACGGAGGTATCCCTACTGCGGGATTTATCAGCAGCTGGATGCTCCAGGCGATCCTGCTGCAACATCAGGCCGAGGGCATCCCATTCGAGGCGGGCCGCAAAGACCACGCCCTGTTCGACATGCTCGCTCACCGCTTCGACGATGAATGGCAGCGCCGACGGTCCCCATTCTGGGAGCTGCCGTCGATAGAGATCCCGGTGTTGTCCATCGGCGTCTGGGGCAAAGCTGGACTGCACTTGCGCGGCAACATCGAGGGCTTCAGCCGGGTCGGAGGACCCAAGCAATTGCTCCTCACCCACCCTGCGAGCTTCGGGGCCGCGCAACAGTACTTCTTCGACGAGGACTTCCACCGCAGCGAACTGCTGCCCTGGTACGACCATCACCTCAAAGGCAACTGGAACAACGTGATGGACCGCCCATCGGTTCGCTACTTTGTGCAACGCGAAGGCACCTACCGATCGAGCACCGCCTGGCCTCCATCCGACGCCACCCAGACGATCCTGTACCTCAGCGACACCCGCAGCGGCACCGTGGATTCACTCAACGACGGCAGCCTGACCGAAACTGTTCCCGAGGACGGCCGCACCGAATGGAGCTATCCAGACCCCCGCTGGATGGCCGGCGTCACCACCTTCGATCAAGGCCGCCCCGACCACGTCGCACGCGTCACCACCTTCACCAGTTCACCAATAGACCGTGACCGCGAATTCACCGGTCAAGGCGTCCTGCTGCTGAACGCCTCCACCGATCAGACGGACATGGATGTCATCGTCAAAGTCACGCTCATCCCTGACGATCCCGATGCCGGGCCCGTCAGGATCACACAAGGATGGCTGCGGGCATCGCATCGTGCCGAAGACCCCGACCTGAGTACCGATATGCGTCCCTTTCACATCCACGACCGTGAAGAGCCCCTCCAGCCGGGGCGCATCTACCTGCTGCGGGTCGAGCTCCTACCGATGTCTGTGCTCGCCCGCAAAGGTGATCGGCTCCGTCTCGAAATTAGCAACAACGAGAGCCCCATCGCCGACGCCCCGATGACCCACTGGTACGGACAGAAGGTTGGCACTGACACCTATCACCATGGCGTGCACCACCCGTCCGCATTGCTGCTGCACGAACGCCCCCGCTGACGACTGGAGAACACCGTGTGTTCGGACACCGATACGGGACGCGTGCCACACACCGTCGACTCCGTTCGCCGCAGATGGATATCGCCACGGCGGCGGCCATTCGGCGCGGCCGGTAGCTGAGATCACATATCTTAAGGGATGTCGAGTGGATGACTGCTGTTCGGATGCGATGTTCGCCGGACCGTTCGCATTGGGAACGTTCTTGTCTCAAAATAGGATTCCTTTTCTTGGGTTCGTCGCTCAAGCGCGCGTTTTTGACCTGAGCAGGGTCGCGACCCCTGCCAGGGCAGCGTCGATGTGTGAGCTGCTGGAGAATTAAGACGCCGCTCTACCGCAACTCGAACGCATCGCCCATAGCGTGAACATCGATGTCTGGCGTGAGTTGGAGGAATTCACGGTGCATCCTCCGGTGGAGCTGCGTCAGATTCTGCAGGCCGGAGCCAACTACAACAGCCCCAAATGGAACTCACGCTGGCGACACGGTGGCCGGACGACCTCCGTACGGAGCAACAGATCAGGCAAGATGTCGCTGCTGACAATGCGCTCCGCGTCGCCGAGGGCGATCCCTACGTATTCGTGGGCTTGCCGTCTGCCCTGGCCGGGCCGAACCAAGACCGTGTCATTCCTGGCTGGTGCAGTAAGCCGGACCGGGAACTGGAACTGTGCGCAGTCATCGAAGCCGTGCGGCGTACTGCGTCGCCGCCGAAGATGCTCTCGCCCACGTCGCGCCAGCTACACCATCACTAACGGCGTCACGGCCCATGACGCCGTGTTCCGTCGCGACCTCGGCCAGATCGGAACCGACTGGCGGTCCAGCAGAACGCTCCCGGTTTCACGCCACTCGGCCCGTATATTGTTCCGGCGCGGCACCTCGGCAATCTGGGCGGCCTGCACCTCACGCTCATGCTGAACGGTGAGGTAAGACAGGACGAGAGGGTCAAGAACATGACCTTCGACGTCGCATGACTCGTCTCCTGCACCTCCCAGACAACCCAGTTGCTACCCGGCGACCTACTACTCACCCGGCAGCCCTTCGGGTAACGGCGTGTACTGGCATCGCTTCCTGCGCCCCGCAGACGTCATGGAAAGCACCATTACCGGCCTCGGCTCCCAACGCACCCGCTGCGTCGCCAGCCGAGACTGACAACAAACTGAAAGGACAGCGAATAGCTATGACTCAACGACTCCTGACACATCTGCGACACGTCGACCTCGCCGTACCTGACTATGATAAGCAACTTAGTTTCTACACCAATGTTTGGGGGCTGACCACAGTCGCTGAAGACTCGGGAGTCTCATTTCTCGCTGCGGAAGGCTCCCCGGAACAATACGTTGTCCGGCTTCGCCGTGCCGACGATAAACGTCTCGATCTGCTGTCCTTCGGGGTGGCCACCGCAGCCGACGTCGACACGCTGGCCGAGCAGCTGCTCAAGGGCGGTGTACGACTGATTACTCGACCTGGGCCGATCGATTCACCAGGTGGCGGCTACGGTTTTCGATTCTTCGATATTGACGGACGGACCGTCGAAGTGTCGGCTGATGTGCTCGCGCGCCAGCACCGCCGCATTGAGGAAAAGGAATCGATTCCAGTACGTCTTTCCCACGTCGTGGTTAATTCGCCCCAAATTGCCGCTACTAGAAAATGGTACGAACAGCATCTCGCCTTCACGCTCACCGACACCATCGGCTCCACCCAGACCGGCGACGTCCTTAACTTCATGCGCATCAATTCGTGGCATCACAGCCTAGGCATCGCATCCGGCCCTCACACATCTCTCCACCACGTCTCCTTCGAGATGCGCGGCCTCGACGAGTACATGCGGGGCACCGGCCGACTGCTGCGCGCTGGCGCACACATGTCGTGGGGTCCGGGCCGTCACCTGGCCGGCGACAACACCTTCTCTTACTTCCTCGACCCGCACGGGAACACCCTCGAATACACCACTGAGTTGGAACTGCTGGACGAAGATACCTGGCACCCGCACCACTACAATTTCCTCGAAGACGACGTCACCGACCAATGGGGTACCGCCAACCCATTGAACGAGATAATACTAAAGGAGCAGCACAACGACATCGACCGCGGTGTATTCATCGCCCCACCAGTCTGACGACCTATCGGATCAATTCTTCTTATACTTCCCTACGCGGCGACCCACCAACCAGGTGACGACGTTCGGCTAGTCAACGACATCACCGCGCCGTCTCATCCATACCATCAAAGACGCCCTCGTCGAGCCTCGGACTACGAGGAGGACCAATGACGACTCGGTACCATGCAAAGCAAAACATGAAAGGGCCTGATTCGTGGGCGAAATCTTTCACTCCAGCGACAAAGCGCTCATTATCAAGGATCCGCAAAGACCCATTCAAGAAGGAATGAAACCGCACGCCGCCTCTTTAACGTCGAACGCACCACTGGCATTCTGCTGTTCCTCGGGGCATTCGGGACGGTCGTATTTCTCGTTTTGGGCCGGTCCGCCCTCGGCATCGACGAAGATTCCGGTGCGGCGTCTTTCTTCGCCCGCCGGCGGCATCCCCTGCCTATTTTTATTGCCTATGGTGGGGCCGTGATCGCCGGACTGCTATTTATCGGCGTGGCTCCATTGCTCTATCACAACTTCGCTCGCATCAGGTCTTCGTCGTTACTGGTAGCCGCAATATGTCAGGTGCTGGCGGGCTTTACGCTGGCACTGTCAGCCTCACGCTGGCTCATTGAGGTGATCTCACCAACGGCGATTCCGGGTTGAAGACCTGACGGAATTCGCAGGAGTGCGCGGCTATATGCTCGGCGAACCGAAGGGGTAGGCGCACAAGGACGGGGAGCCCCTGGTAGGACTGGGATTTGCGAAGATCAAAGCCCAGTCAAAAAGCTCCCCGTGATCAGCTATCGTGCCTGTGAAGATGGTGGTGTCCCGCTTCGGGTCGTGGTCTGACCCATATCATGCCTGGCCGTGACGCCTTGAGTGTGATCCGTCGGCTGCGCCTGGAGCAGGGCGTGCTGCTGCCGGTCCGGTGGTCGTGTCCGGATAGGGGCCTTCGCGTCGGGCACCATCACAGGTCTGACCGTTCCGCCGTGCCGGTGGTGGCTTGCCGTGTCGCCGCCAGCCGAGGAGACCACGTCCGTGACCACTTCCCGCCCGGAGTCCACCACCGAGGCCGACATCGTTCTCGGTGTCGACACCCACCTGGACTTCCAAACAGACCCTCGGTTGGGTCACTCCGAAACTGCGCGATCCCGGCGCGGCCGATCGATGGACTTGGCTGTTGCTGGCCGCCTACACCCCACTGCGCCTGGCCCGCGGCATGGTCGCCGACTTGCGGCATCCCTGGGAGAAAACCCTTACGCCGCACCGACTCACTCCGGCACCGGTCCGACGCGGATTTCGGTACATCCGTCGACACATCACCTGTCCAGCCCAGGCACCGAAACTCACCCGACCAGGACCGGGCCAACCATCAGGACACCCCAACCACCGTCCCGCTCTGCGCTATGACGTGCACATCGTGACCACTACAGGCACGCGAAAACCTCGTAGCGGCAAGGCATCCAAGTCCACCGATCCCAGACCCCGCCGAACAGGGTCGGGTGGCCCAGGGCATCGCAGCCCTGGGCTCCCACGGAACCGTGCTTAACAGTCTCCCGTTACACGGCTCTTCTCATCTTCCCCAGCTGAACTGGCGCTCCCATGCCCAGTGCTTGAACAGACCGGGCTCTCGATCGAGGATTCCGGTCCACCATGCTTTTCGGCGTTTGAAGGAGCGCAGCCTCTTGTATTTCTTCCGCGCCCAGCGCATCAGGGAGGTGTTGATGCGTCGGAGAAAGGGATACAGCTGCGACCGGTAGAACCGGCCGTAGTAGTTCATCCAGCCCACCACGACCGGGTTGAGCCAGTCGGCGAGCTCACCGAGATCGTCCCTGACGCGCATGTGGATCCGCCAGGAGCGGACCCGACGACCCATCACCTTGAGTGCCTCCGCACTGACCGCGGGCAGGAAAGACGTGAACGCCTTCCCATCCGGGTATCGGGCCTTGCGGGGGCGAAATGTATACCCCAGGAACGCGAACGACGTGTGGTCGAACGAGCCACGCCGCCGAGAGTCCTTGCAGTACACAATCTTGGTCTTGTCTGGATGCAGGCGCAGCCCGACTTCGGCCATCCTCTCAGCGAGCGCGGCCAACACCTGTCGTGCCTGCCGTGAGGTTCACCCCGGGTAGTGGACACCGAGTTAGCAGGACCGGAGGTCCTGCTGAAAGGATGTCCTCATGCCTCCTCGCAAGCGCCGGTCGTACCCGGCGGAGTACAAGGTCGAGGCTGCTCACCGCGTGATCGACTCCGGGCGGACGATCGCCGAGGTCGCCCGCGAGCTGGGCATCGACGCGGGCATGCTCAGTGTCTGGGTCAAAGACGAACGACGCCGGATCACCGCCGCCGAGTCCCACGGGGACAAGCCCCTGGAGGCGGCCGAGCGGGCCGAACTGCTGCGCCTGCGCAGGCAAGTGACCGAGCTGGAGAAGGACAACCAGTTCTTGGTAAAAGCCTCGGCGTACTTTGCCGCGATGCAGAAGAACCAGCCCGGTTCGCTCTGATGGCCAAGTACGCCGGCCCCGACGAGCTCGCCGAGGCCACTGGCGCCGCCTCGCCCAAGCGCACACGATTCTCGGTCCGGCGCATGGCGCGGCTGCTGGGTGTCTCGACGTCCGGTTACTACGCGCACGCCAAACGCGTGGCGGCGACAGTGCTGACGTCGCGGCAGCAACGCCGGGCCGATCTCGTTCGACGCCGCAAAGACGGTGTTCGTGGCGGAGAACCCGGAGCCGCCGCGCGGCACCGCGATCCCCGACGAAATGCTCGCCGGCCTGGCCTGGGACCTGCGGCTGCTGATGCGGCGCTGGGACATCGGCCCCGGCGACCTGCTCCGGCGGATGCAGCGCCGGATGATGTCCCGCTCCACGCTCGGGCGGGTGCTCAAGGGGCAGACGTTGCCCACCTTCGACCAGCTCCGCGCCCTGCTGCTGGCCCTCGGTGTGGAGAACAACGCCGAGCTGTCCGCATGGGAGCACCGCCACCAGCAGATCGAGATTGCGAAGGTGCTCCTGCGGAATCTGGTGCACCGCAACCCCGGCGTGGTGCTGAAGTGAGCGCCCGCCGAAACCCGGGGCCCGGGCGGCGGGCCGGGGCGCGGCGACGTGTTCGGGCTGCTGGGACAGATCGTGGCGACCTGGTCGACCACCGTCCGCGCGTTGGTCATAGTCGTGGTCGTCGTGGTGACCGTGGTCGGCGGCATCGTGGTCGGGATGAAGGTGCTGAACGCCGACGTGGAGGCCGGGCCGGTCAGTATCGTCGGCCGTGCGACGCCGGCGCCAGCAACCGGCCTGCCGTAGAAGACGCGGCAAGGCGTTCGGGCAGTCTGCACTCCGGGCTGCCCGAACGTGCCACGCCCGAGTGGCCGCTGCGTTGTACCGAACGGTCCCGCAGCCGATCATGTTGTCACGAAAGGAAAACGGGGTGAGAGCAGCACACGAGGACCTGAGTGGAGCGTCTGTTCCGGAGCTGCTGTATTCGCGTACGTGAATGTTCATAGTGGACTCCCGGGCCGCTTCTGGGCCGTGCGCGGAAGACGCGATCCGGTCCGCGTTGACTCTGGGCAGCGTGCCGACCCTGTGCGCCAAGCGAACTTCGCCAGGTAGAGAACGCATCAATCGTAGGGTCCGCTGCGGGCTCGGGCTATCGCTGGAGGTCCGACTACTCCCGATCTTGATCTGTCAGGTTTGTCCTCAGCGGCACGGGCCTGCGGTTCGTAGTGCGTGCCTGGAATGAACGAATAGTCGCTGTTGTGCCAGCAGTAGCTTGGACGAGCCGCTGATGAAACTACGGAAAGTGACGTGCGTCGCGCGGCGGGATGATTTGTGTCACAGCAGCGGTCGTGTGTAGGTCCTTGTGACGCGACCTTGCCCGCGTTGAGGATGCCGCCGACATGCCCCCTCGCCTGCCGGTACGCAGACCAAGCGGCAGGCCCAGTACCAGCAGTAAACCTTCACTCTGACCACTGAGCTACTGGGAGCCGTTGCCCAACTCCTTCAGGGCAGCGTTCAATGGCTGCTTGGGGAGCTGTCCTGGCGGGAGGGCGACGTCGACCACCTCTGTGGCCTTGACGTCCTTCACCTGGTCGAGCGCGATCCAGTAGTCCTTGACCCAGGTCTTCGCCTCTACGTACCGGCCACTGCCCGACGGCCTTCTCGCGCTGAGCGGTGCGATCTTCACGGCGTCCGCACCGTCGATGCTCAGACCGGTCCGGAGGATGACGACCTTTGTGTGGTTGTGCTTCATGATCTTGCCGACGTTCTTCGCTGCCATCCGGCGAGCCTCCAGGTGGGATGAACCTCGAACCATAGGTTCGCACCGGGTAGTCGGCGAGGCCCGAATGGGCGAACCCGTCACCGGATTGACGAGTGGTCATGCGGTCCGCCGACCGGTGACGGCGGGCCTCACAATCTCGATGATCAAACTGACATTCACCCACCAGGTGCGAGCGCTGATCCGGCTAGGACAGCCAGGTCGGCGGGCGACCCGTGCGCTGCGCTCGAGCAGGACTGCCAATTCCGCGAGTTGTCCGAGGACAGGTCCGCCGGCGGTTGGACCTCGCGAGCGATTGCGATCACGGTATCCGTCACGTCGCGCATCCGCCGGGCCGGGCAACTCGGCTCACCGTGGGTATTGGTGCTCAGCCGCTGGATCGCGGCCGGCGCGGCTCCCTGGCGGCTGAGCGGCGTGCCGAACGTCCGCATCTCGGCGCAGTAGCCCCTGTAGTGGACCGGGAAGAGGGACTGATCAACTTCTTCCGTCAGCTGTGTGATCGTGACGATGGTGGCTCGGTTGAGCTGGTCGTGGGAGATCGTGCGGAGTGCGCCGGTGATGTTGAGCGCCTAACGACTGGCCCGCGGCCGTCGATGCGGCGCCAGCGAGGCGTCTACTTGCTGCACCACACGGCCAGTGGCGCGTTGATCGTTGTTCTGAGGTATGCCTGGGTGGAGGCGAGGAGGTCGAGCTGCTGCGTCGATGCCTTCGCCGCGGACAGTCCTGGCTGCACGATGACGATGTCCATGCGGCGTCGCAGAGCGATCGCGGTGTCGCGAATCTGGTATAGCTTCTTGATGTCGCCGACTTCGAACGGGTTGACGCCGGTGCGGAGCTGCTTCTTGCGGGCGCGATCGTCGAGGGTGCGGAAGAAGGGCCGCAGGTCGCTGCGGCGCCACATGATGGACTTTTGGGCTTGTCCGCACACGTCGTAGAGGTCGTCGATGCGCGCACCGGCGAAGTCCTCATGGGAGTATTTGCAGTGCACCAGCCGGATGAGGAGCCCTTCGGCGTCGATACGCAGTGCGACGATGTCGGCGATTTCGCCGCTGCCGTCGTCGTCGAGGATGACGTCCCATAGCTTGGCGTCGGACTTGAGTTCGGCAATCGCCCGGTACTGGATGGAGTGGGCGAGCCGGGCTTCAGTTTGTGACTCGACGTTGAATTTGGTTCCGGTCCAGTCGTACAGGGTCAGCTGTGACCGGTCGTAGGGGTCCTTGTCCCAGGTCGGCTTGTAGAGCAGATCGCCGTCGATGATGCGGTCGTCGTCGAGGATGAACACCAGCCCGTGTTCGTTGAGCCAGTGGCTGAGCGGCTGCTCAGAGCGGGCTCTCACCACGGTCACCTCGTCGGCGGTGGTGCACCGGTATCGGAGCCGGCCTTTGGGTCTGCCCAGACTTCGGTTGACACCGGGGCTGACTGTTTCTCAGGCCGCTGTTGCGGTGGTGTAGATGGTCTCAAACTCGACTGGGGTGAGTTTGCCCAGCCCTCGTTGTCGGCGTTTGCGGTGG
>JAEBEK010000051.1:0-8402 GCA_049998055.1 Amycolatopsis sp. cmx-4-37
ACTCCCCATGGCAGCGACCCACCAACGAGAACACGAACGGGCTGCTGCGTCAGTACTTCCCGAAGGGCACCGACCTGTCGAGATGGACCGCCGACGACCTCGAAGCCGTCGCCCTGGCACTCAACAATCGCCCCCGCAAAATACTCGGGTGGCGCACCCCGGCCGAGGTGTTCGAGAAACAGCTACGCTTGACCGAACGGGCCGGTGTTGCAACGACCGGTTGAACTCAAGGGGATACGCGGGCAGCGAGCAGACCGTCCGCCGCTACCTGCACCCCTTCCGCGAGATGCTCACCCCACCGCCGGCGCCGCCGGCCATTCCCAAGGTCCGCCAGGTCACCGGCTGGCTGCTGCGCCGCCCCGACGATCTCGACGACGACGAGCAGCGTCAACTCGCCGAGATCCGGTCCCGCTGTCCACACCTGGACCGCCTCACCGAGCACGTCAAGGCATTCGCCACCATGATGGTCCAGCGAGAAGGCGAAAATCTCGACACCTGGCTATCCACAGTGGAATCGGACGACCAGCCTGAACTGCACTCATTCGCCATCGGGATCCGCCGCGACCACGCCGCCGTCACCGCCGGGCTCACTCTGCCTTACAGCTCCGGCAAGGTCGAGGGAAACGTCAACCGAATCAAGGCCATCAAGCGGCAGATGTACGGCCGCGCGAAGCTCGACCTCCTCCGCAAAAGAGTCATCCTGGCCTGATTCAACGAAGCTCACTCCGAGTCACCGGACCACGAAACCCGCGCCAGAGCCCTATTCAGAGAGCACCATCAGCCCTCGTGCTGCATCGGCAGCACCAGGATTCCGCGGGTGAAGCAGACACCTTGGACAGCCTCGGGCTTATCGCCCAACGCAGGGAAGATCATCGGCAGGCCGTGAACTACTACCGCCAAGCTCTGAGCTTGCTCCGTACGCTTGGTGACGCTTACCTGATCGCGGAGACCCTCGACAATGTCGGGCACTCGTATGCTGCACTCGGGAGCCATATGCAGGCCCACACGGTCTGGCAGGAAGCACTGGAGCTATACCGGGACCAAGGCCGCAACAACGACGCCCTACGCGTCCAACAGCAAATCGGCGAGCTGGACACCGCCGCCGGCAGCCGCTGACCGAGAACACCGCTCTCTAGGCCATTTGGCACAGCGCGGCAGCCCCTGACGTCATGCGTATGCCGAAAGCGCCGAGCATCGCGGGGCTCTTAGCAGGCTGCCGGAATACATCCTGCGGCACTTGGTCCTCGCTGGGGGCCGGGCTGTCCTCGACGCCTCGTAGCCGCATGTAGATAGCCGTCAGCTGTTGGTCAAATAGTGGACAGTTCCTACCCGCTGAGGTTGCTAAGCGGCGTATGCATGTGTGGTAGGGCATCCTGATCATCGGCAGCTGACCAACACAGGGACAGGTACGGATGGGAGCCGCCGTGGGCGGGGTGTTCATCAACTACCGTGGCGACGACAGCCGCGCCATGGGCGAGCTGCTCGACCGCGATCTCGCCGCGACGTTCGGTCGGGAGCAGGTGTTCCTGGACTGTTACTCCATCCGGCCAGGTGCCGACTTCGTCCAAGAACTGATGACACGAGTCCGGTGCTGCAGGGTTCTGCTGGTCGTGATCGACCGCGACTGGCTAACCGTCACCACACCTGCCGGCGGTCGACGAATCGACGACCCCGCTGACTGGATCCGCCGCGAGATCGTCGAGGCATTCGCCGCCGGAGTTCGAGTGGTACCAGTTCTGGTCGACGACACGGACACGCCCACCGAGGGGCAGCTGCCCGCCGACCTGCAGGCACTCGCGCGCTGCCAGGCTGTGACCGTGCGTCGGCGTCATACCCGCTTCGACGTCAGCGCCTTGATCCACCAGCTGTGTGAAGTCGAGCCCACACTCGCCCTGGCGGCCTCAAGCGCGCCGAGCGCCCAGGACACGACGATCACTGACGCTCCCGGGCCGCGCGGCGTGAACGTCACCGGCGGCGTGCACGGCACTGGAGCAGGCATCACGATCGGTGCGGCCACCGGCGACCACTTCACCATCAGCACACCACCGCCCTCTGCGCAGCAACCGCACAACCCTCGCTAGCCGACGCGGACCACGGGCACACCGCGTCGGCGACCGACCCGCCCGACCCCGGCACCACCCCGGACGCCGGCACCCCGGTGACCACGAGGATCCACGGTGACCTCGTCGCCACCGATCACGGTGCCGCCGTCGGTGTGGTGCACGGCAACCTGAACCTGCACCCGCCACCCCCGCGACCCTCGCCGGTCATCCCGCAGCAGCTGCCCGCCGCACCGGGGCTGTTCACCGGCCGGACCGCGGAACTGGCCCGCCTGGACCGCGCCCTGACCCACGCCGCCGCACCGCAGGGACCAGGCACCGACACGCCGGAACCGACCACCGCAGCCCCAGCCACCGCCCCGGCAAATGCAGGGACGACAGTGCTGGTCTCGGCGATCGGCGGTGCCGGGGGCATCGGCAAGACCTGGCTCGCCCTGGCCTGGGCACACCGGCACCTGGAGCGGTTTCCCGACGGGCAGCTGTTCATCGACCTGCACGGCTTCAGCCCCACCGACGAACCGGTGCAGCCGGCGACGGCGGTGCGCGGGTTCCTCGACGCCTTCGGCGTCGAGGCGAACCGCATCCCCACCGACCTCGACGCCCAGGCCACGCTCTACCGCAGCCTGGTGGCCGGGCGGCGGATGCTCATCGTGCTGGACAACGCCGCCACCAGCGACCAGGTCGCCCCGCTGCTGCCCGGCTCACCGTCCTGCACGGTGCTGGTCACCGGCCGGCACCGGCTGGCCTCGCTGATCGACCGGCACGGCGCCCGCCACCTGCCCCTGGACGTCCTGTCCCCCGAGGAGGCCCGCGGCCTGCTGGCCGCCCGCCTGGGCGCCGACCGCGTCGCCGCCGAACCCGAGGCGGTGGACGAGCTGATCGGGCTGTGCGGGGGCCACCCGCTGGCGTTGTCGATCACCGCGCGCACCGCCGGCACCCGCCCCGACATCGCGTTGGCCGAGACCGCCGCCGAACTGCGCGACCTCGGCCTGGAGGCGCTCGACCACGACACCGACCCGGCCGCCAGCCTGCCCACCGTGCTGTCCTGGTCCCTGCGCCACCTCAGCGACATCCAGCGCACCGTGTTCGCGTTGCTGGGCATCGCCCCCGGCCCGGACACCACCCCGCCCGCCACTGCCGCCCTCACAGGTCTGCCCGCCCGCCTCGCCCGCCGGGCGCTGAGCGGGCTGGAGAACGCCTCCCTGCTCGAACGGCGACCGGGCGGCCGCTACGCCATGCACGACCTGGTCCGCCGCTACGCCTCGGACACCGCCCACACCACCCTGCCCGAACACGTGCAGGAAGCGGCCCTGACACGGGTAATGGACTTCCACCTGCACACTGCCCACACCGCCGACCGCCTCCTGGCCCCCCACAGCACGCTCGTGCGACCCGAGCCGCCCGCGCCCGGCGTGCACCCGCACCCGCTGCCCGACGCCGCCGCGGCACTGGCCTGGCTGGACGCGGAGCACGCCACCCTGCTAGCCACCCAGCGCGCCGCCGCCATCCTCGGCCATCACCACACCGTCTGGCACCTGGCCTGGAACCTGGACACCTTCCACCAGCGGCGGGGACATCGGCACGACGCGGTCACCACGTGGCAGGCCGCATTGGACGCCGCCGACCACCTGCCCGACCCCGCCACCCGCGGCCGCACCCACCGGCTCCTCGGCGGCGCATGCTCCCGGCTGGGCCTGCACGAACAGGACACCACCCATCTGGAGCAGGCCCTAGACCTGGCCCTGCGCCACCATGACCCCACCGAACAGGCCCACACCCACCAGGCACTCGCGCTCGCCTGGGAACGACGGGGGGACGACCGGCAGGCCCTGGAGCACGCCCACCGCGCCCTCGCCTTTTTCCGCACCCGCGACCTGCCGGTGCGGGAAGCCATCGCGCTCAACCAGGTGGGCTGGCACGCCGCGCGCCTGGGCCAGTTCGACACCGCCCGCGAGCACTGCCAGGCCGCCCTCACCCTGCACCGACACCACCACCACGCCGACGGCGAGGCGGCCACCCTGGACAGCCTGGGCTACATCGCCCACCACACCGGCGACCACCACCAGGCCCTCGGCCACTACCACCACGCCCTCACCCTGTTCCGCGAGCTCGGCGACGCCTATCTGGTCGCGGTCACCCTCGAACACGTGGGACACCCCCACGCCACCCTCGGACAACACGAGCGGGCCAGCACGGTGTGGCGGGAGGCGCTGGAGCTGTACCGGGACCAAGGCCGCGACGCCGACGCCGAGCGCGTCCAACACCAACTCGACGACCTCGACCACACCTGAACCACGACGCTGCGTACCAGGCAGTTACCGGATAGCGGAGCATTATCGGCAGAATGATCCACAGCGGCGGCACCACCGGCATATTCAAGCGGGCGAAGGTTCCGTCAGCTCGTCGATAGCGGACGGTGCCGTCGGGCAGGACGTACCAGCGGTCACCTCTCGTGCTGCCCTTCACCGCGTAGGCCATGGCCTTGGTGAGGTCCGGCGCGTTGTCGCCGTCCCACGTCGTTGTCGAGGACTGAAGGTTGAGCTGGTCCAGCCCGCTGAGCAGAGCCGGGACAGATCCTCCGTCGCAGCTGACCGACTTCTACATCGAGCTACCTGGCCTTTTTCAGTGACTTCCGGCGGATATGAAGGTTGATGTCGATCGGCCCTGCCAGCTCGAGGCGATCGCGGTCGGGGTGGAAGTTGCGGAGGGTAAGAGCCCATTGGCCGATCGCGCCGGGGCGAGTGGCGAAGCGCCCGGGATCTGGGTGACCGATGCGCCGGCCCAGTTCCGTGAGGAACTCGGTGAGGCCGGGGCGTGGATCGTTTGGATCTTGACGGCGATGGCCCGCAGCGATTTTCCAGGCGGGCGTGGCGATCATCGCGGTAAGGGCGGCGATGTCGGGGTATCGGGGTGCCAGTGTCGTGACGCCGGATTTCATCCCCAAGCTCTTCGCGCGGCTCGCCCACCGATCTCGGACGAAGTCCGACCGTCCATGGTCGGACTGATGCGTGGCCCAGATGGCGTGGGCGGCGTTGAAGGCGCGATGTGTTTTGAGTCCGTAGAGCCGGAACGCCCGGCGCAGCAGCGTGACGGCAGCCCGAAGCTCCAGATCGGCGTCGATCGGAAACGGTCGCTGATCGTGCTGGTCGGCGAGCCAGAGCCGGTGTCGACGGCAGAAGACCCGATCGTCGCGGAACTCGATGATCGGCATCGGTGCGATGCCGATGCCGGTTGAGCAGCGTGCACAGCCATTCACCGGCGACCACGCCCACGGTCGCCGCTGCCGTTGTTGCCGCAGGCGCGCGACGGGACGCTGCCAGCTGCCGGGCAGCATGGTGACGGTCAGCGCAAGCAGAAGTGCGCGTTCGGAATGCCCGCTGAGCTGGGCCAACCGCGCAAGAGCGAGCCGGTTGAGTTCGAGACGTCGCCGGGAGAAGCGCTGATTGTCGACCAGTGGGCCATCGATGGTCCCGATGATCTGGTTGAGGACTTGCCGCGGATGGAGGTTGTTGACCGCGGCCAGGCGCGCCAGGTAGGAGGCACCCAGCTCGCCGTCGACGGGTCGAACGCTGAACAGGTATGGACCCGGCACCGGCTCGATATCGGTCATCAGCTGGCTGTTGGTGAGCGCCGGCGTGACCGGGCGGAGCGGTCCTCGGCTGCGTGGTCGAGTCGGATCGCGGTGAGGGCAGTCTTCGTGATGGTTTCCGAGCCGCTGAGGATGGCGTCGACGGCGGCGTCGCGGATGAGGTGAGACAGGCTGCCGATCATGCCGCCGGTGCGGTCGTGGAGCAGGTCGGCGTGGCGCAGGAGGTGACCGGGTGCCAGGCGGTGCAGTCGCAGTGCTTGTTCGAGCGTCGCAACGAGGGCTCGCCAGTGGTCGCGTTCGACGGTCGTGGTGTTGCCGAACGGTCGGGTGGTGATGGCGCTGAACCGGCCGGCGATCTGGCGGCCGCGGATGCCGGTGAACAGGCCTTGTGCTTCGACGTCGATGCCGGCGTAGACGAAGGTGGCGTTGATGCGTTCGGCGAGGTACTTGAGCTGGTCGGATGCCTCGGCGCAGTTGCGGGTGTGGAAGGCGATGTTGTGGATCTCGTCGACGAGGACCAGGTCGGTGCCGGCGCGGTTGAGCAGGTCGCAGACGCTGTTGGTGATCTGGGCTTGGTTGCTGTAGCGGCGGATCGGCAGGCTGAGGAACCGCGCGAACTCGCCGGCCAGCATCTTCGGTGTCGCGGCGGGCGGGACGGTGACGTAGACGACCGGCAGAAATGGTCCGGGGACGTCGCCGCGGCGTCGGCGGGCGGTGATCTCGTGGTGTTTGCCGAGCTGGGTGATCGCGGTGGTTTTGCCGGTGCCGGGTTCACCGGACGCGATCAGGCCGCGTCGCGCTGAGGTCTGATCGCGGTTCAGCAGCGTCAGGCGTCTTCCGGTGCGGGTGATGTCGCTTACCAGCGGGGTCGCGACGGTAACCAGGCGAGCGTGGTGGCGGATTCGTGCCTCGTCGTAGTCCTCGCGATCGGTGTTGTCGAGTTCGTGCCACTGCGGTTCGGGCAGCAGGTCCGGTGGCGTTGGGGTGTCGTCGACGAAGTTGCTCCAGCCATGCCGCGTGGTGAGAGTGCCGCTGCGGGAAGGGACAGTGGGTTCGGGCACTAGTACTCCAGCAGCACTTCGTGATTTTTGTTGCGTCGTCGCTGGTAGTGGGCTTGTTTGGCGCGGTGTTGGTGGCGCCTTCGCCAGTGGGACCAGGCCCAGGTCACGGCGCGTTGGGGAACGGTTGCGATCAGGTGTGCCAGGAGACGCTTGACCTCGCCAAGCGTGATTGGGATGAGGCCGCTGCCAGGGCTTTTGGGGCGATCGCGGCCGTGACGGCGAGGTAGGTGTGGGCGAGCATGGCCAGGGTGATGTGCCGGTACCAGGCGTCGTAGCGGCGGACTTGGTAGTGGTCCAGGCCGACCTCGTTCTTGGCGGTCTGGAAGCACTCCTCGACCGCCCACCGGGCGCCGGCGACGCGGATCAGATCGTCATCGGTCGTTCCCGTTGGGGCACAACATAAGTAGTAAGCCAGTTCGAGTTCGCCCTTGCTGTTAGGTGTCAGGGATCGGCGCACCAGTAGCCATCGTGCCCAGTCTGGTGGGGTGGTGTCCTCGTACGCTGGCAACGAGGCGACCGCCCAGTCGAACAGCCGTGGCCCCTTCGCGCCGTCGCCGCAACTGCGGCGTTTCCAGGCGTCCTCGGGGGCCTGTGCTGCCAGAGGTCAGCCCGTGACGTGCCGGCCGTGGCGGGGATGGTCTGGTTGCGGGCCACTGCCACGACGTAGCTGATGCGCCTGGATTCCAGCCAGGTGCGGAACTTGTAGTCCTTGCCGTAGGCCTCGTCGGCGGTCACCCAGGCCGCGGGGACACCGGCGTCCAGTGCCCGGGCGAGCATGTTCTGGGCCAGGATGGTCTTGGTGGCGAACTCGACCTCGTCGGGCACGCAGGCTTCCTGGCACCGTTCCCGGTCACCGGTCCAGGACTTCGGCAAGTAGAGCTCGCGGTCGATCAGAGTGCGTCCTTTGCTTGTGGTGTAGGCAAGAAACACACCCAGCTGACAGTTCTCGATCCGGCCGGCGGTACCCGAATATTGACGCTGCACGCCAGCGGAGCGGGCGCCCTTCTTCAGGAATCCGGTCTCGTCGACCACGAGCACACCATCGCGTTCGCCGAGGTGTTCCATGGCGTAGGCCCGCACGTCATCGCGGACTCCGTCGGCGTCCCAGGAGGCGGCGTTGAGCAAGCGCTGCATCCCGTCAGGGGTGGCGTCACCGGCGGCTTCGGCCAAGGTCCAGCCGTTCTTCCCCGCCAATGGCGCCAACAGGCCACGCACGTAGGCACGGGCACGGCGTCGTGGCTCGACCCGGGTGAAACGTCCCGCGACCCGCGCGAACAGGTCATCCAGCCCGGCGATCCAGACAGCAAGATCCTCATCGGTCAACACAAGATCGACAGACTACCCGACCATAATCACGAAGTGCTGCTGGAGTACTAGGCCTGTGGATGGGCACCGGGGGCGAGGGCGCGAAGTTCTGGATGAGCGTACTGATCGACCTGAAGAACCGCGGCGTGGCCGACGTGTTCTTCCTCGTCTGCGACGGCCTCAAAGGCCTGCCCGATGCCGTGACGAACGTCTGGCCGCAAACCATTGTCCAAACCTGCATTATTCACCTGATCCGGAATGTGCGCCGTGAGGCGCCTGTTATTTCGATCGGGGGTGGGAGACCTCCGACGCCGGGCCGTCGCAGCGGTCTGGTGAAGCTGAGGGCAGCCTGATCCGCGGAGTGGCGGGGAAAGGTGGAAGCGGCCC
>JAEBEK010000052.1:0-7555 GCA_049998055.1 Amycolatopsis sp. cmx-4-37
GCCGCGACGGGCCACGGCGATCACGTCGTCGCGGAACTCTCGGGGGTAGGGCTTGGGCACGGTGACATCCTTCCAGGCGAGGCCGAAGCCTCACAGGTGAGGTGTCAACCAGACCCTGGGCAGACCCTTTCTCGACCGTTGCTTCGTAGGTTACCGACCAGGCTCCTGTGGTGACATCGAACCGGAACGGACCTGTCGTGTCATCGGTATAGGGCAGGAGGTCGGTGTAGACGGCTTCGAAGATCCGGTCGTGGAAGGACAGCCGAACGCTGTCGGCGCGGAGGGTGTGAATGAGCCAAGGCCACTCGACCGACAGCAACACGCCCTCCGGGCGGCCGGTGAGCGGTTCGGGGAGGATGAACTGCCCGATGACTTTGTCGATGCTGATGGTGTTGTCGAGCAGCTTCTCCCCGACAGAGTTACACCAGTCGCACCAGTGCTTGAGGCTTTGCGCGGTCGCGTGGGACCAGATCCTGCCCTTCAGGGAGGCGCTGATGGACACGTGCTCGCCGTCCCGGTATCCGCCGCCGGAGATGTTCGTTTGCGTTTTGGTGCCGGCTTCGGCTTGGGAGAAGCTGGCCGTGACGTCGGAGCCCACATGCATGGAGAAACGGCGGAACTGGTCGTGGGCGTCGAGGACACCGACGTTGGTGGGCACCAGGCGGTCTATATCGGCCATCACCCGGTAGACGGTGGAGCCAGTGAACCGGGACGCGCCGGGACCGACAACGGCCGCCGCGAGCTCTTCGAAGACGCCGTCGTTGGCCGAGTTGTTGATGTAGAGCAGCTTGTTGTCGCTGTCAAAGTAAAGTATGTAGAGCTCGTAGGCGACTTCTTCGATGGTCTTGAGGTCACCCCATCGGACATCGCTGTGGCGTTCCACCACGAACCAGGCGACGCCTGCTTCTGCGTTGAGGCCGATCGGGACCGTCAGCAGGTTTTCTTCGCCGAAGAAGTCCACGATGTTGTGCGGTTCCCAGCCGCGGCCGCGCGCCTGGTAGACGACGGTGCTCATCTTCGGCAGCAGGCTTCGCAGCGCGACGTCCTCGGGCAGACTTGTGAATCCTTCTTCGAAATCGCTGACGTCTTGTTGCTCTTGCACGACTGCTTCGGTGAGGTTGCACAGGATTACATTCCAGTCCGAATCTTCGGCGTAGAGAGTGCGGAGCCGCTTGTCGACGTCGATGTCGGCACGCGCGACGAACGCCGATGCCGGACCGTAGGAACCGGTGTCCGAGGTGCGGGCGAACCGGCCGATGAACTGCAGCGTGACACCCAAGCTCTTCTGCGGGTCGTGCACTGCGGCGATCTTGAGCGCAGGCAGGTCGAAGCCCTCGCCGAGCATGTTCACGCAGACGATGATGCGGGACTGGCGTTCTCGCAGGGCCGTCAACGCCTCGAGCTGCTGCCTCTTCGGCATCGCGCTGTTGATGATCACCGGCCGCAGGTCCGGTGCCAGCTCGTTGTAGTAGGGCAGGATCTCCTTCGCGCGGGGGATACTGTTGACACGGGCCATCAGCACATGATCGAAGCCGGCGGCGAGGTCTGCGCGCAGCTGCGCCACACTTTGGGTCGCAACGGCGCGGTTGACGTCGTCGAAGTCGATGACGGCGGTGTAGTTGATCTGCGAAAAGTAGCCCTGGTTCTGGGCCTCGCGCAGCGGAAACGAGTACACCGCCCGGCCCTGCAGATGCTTGCCGTCTTCGCGGAACGGGGTGGCGGTGAACTGCACAACCGGCTTCTCGGTGAACGCCTCACGGATGTCAGCCCACGTTTTAGCTGCGACATGGTGGGCCTCGTCGACGAACAGGTGCGAACAGTCGTCCAGGAGCACATCCCGTGATTCTGGTGTACACGCCGCCAAGGACTGCGGAGTCGCGACGATGACATTGCACGCCGCGGCAAAGTCCGCGGCGGCGTCGACGGTCGTGAATCCGTGCTGCACCCGCCCCACAGCCGGCCGCAGAGCGGAGCTATCGACGATGCCCAGCTCCTGCAGTACACCGAGAGTCTCAAATTTGGCGGCCACTTGCTCACGCAACGCATCCGACGGGACCAAGACCAGCAGCAGATCCGGCCGGTCGGCCACCAGCAACGCCAGCATGGTCTCGGTCTTGCCGGTGCCGGTGGGCATGACCACCGTTGCTGGAGTCATGCGTTTCGTCGTCCAGTACCCCAGCACCGCATACATCGCCCCCAGCTGCGGCGACCGCAGGCCGGGGTTCTTGGCTGTGCCTTCGGTGAACGCGAGGGCGGCGTGGTAGCTGTCGAGTACGTCTCCGGGGGCTGAACGGGTCAGCATCGTGGGGGTGTTCCACGTCGCGCGAGTCAGCGCGTCGCCCGGCTTCGTCCCGACCGGCAGCCTCACCCACAGTGCTTCGGGATCCAGGGGCTGGTCGGCACGGCCAGCAGACCACGTCCCGTAGGCGTTGCCCACCTCCAAGGCCCCTGCAGCTCCGGCCACCTCAGTGAACGAGCCGGCAGGCACGACGAGCTGTTTGACGGGGTTGCCGTCGAATGTGTCGGTGCGTGCCCACACCGGGGCGTATCGCCACCCACGCGCCGAACTCCTGTCAGCGCCACGCTCGCTTGCCATAGCCGCGGCAGGTTCTCATGAAGCACCGCCTACCGCCATATGGAGTAGTTGTACGGAAAGTGTCAGACTGTGGCCTTCTGTGGATGCGGCGACATCGAACGGGTGAATGCTGCCGTGTTGAGCACCTGACGCGGCACGAACGTGACGTTATGTCACAACAATCCTGGTTTGGATAGCGCTTCGGCACGCACACTGTTCACCCAAAGGTGCATGCCGAACGTTGTGGTGCCACCTTGCCTGCCTTGGACCGCCTGCATGCCGAGCGGCGCGTACCCCAACGGGGTAGTGCGTGTTCGTTTGGTGCCGCTGTGTGTCACTCGGGCGGGTGCGTGACGACGGGCCTTCGGCGTAGCGCGTCGGTCAACAACATCGCGCGGCCGCTGTCGAGCATGGTGACGGCACCGGCAAGGTCGCCGACACGGGTATGGGCAACCGCAGCTGAGGCGGGTAGGCCTGCTGCGTCGCCGAGCCAGCTCTCCTTGTCCGATCGCTGCTCCTGGCGGGCGATTTGACGGGTCAGGGCAGCGAGGCCGAAGCGGTAGGTGGTGGCTGCCTCCGACCATTGCTCGAGCTTGGCGGCCCAGCCGCCCCAGCGGAGCGCCGCTGCCAGGGCCTGTTCCGGCAAGACATCGACGCCTTGCTCGACGACCCGTCGGTACGTCGCGTGCGTCTCCGCAGCGTCCTCGCCGTCGGAGCCGAGGTCGGATCGGCGGGCGAGACTGTCGGCAAGGCCTGCCAGCAGGCGGGGCCCGTCGGCGGACCCCGCCGGTGCGTCCCGCAGTGCCCTGCGTTGCTCGTCGATCGCGCGGTCCAGGTCGGCGCCGGCGCCGCTGAGTTCGAAGCGTTTGAGCAGGTCGACGCCGAGATTCGCGCGGTAGAGTGCTAGATCGATCGACCCGCTGAGGGCGACCGCGATGGCTTGTTCCCGTAGGGAGATGGACTGGTCGACGTCGGCGAGCGAACCAGTGAGGTCGTGACGTAAGGACAGGCCGTTTGCCTGGCTGTTGAGCGCCGAGGCGCGCTCGATCGGAGACGCCGCGCTGCGGTATACCTCCTCGAACAGCGTGATCGCCTGATCCAGGTCGGATGTCGCACGGCGACGACGGAACCGCGCCAGCAGGCTGACTCCCAGGTTGAGCAGGCGTTCGGGCAGCCACTCACCTGGTCGGTCCAGCAGCTGCTGCTGAACGATGATCGCTTGGTCGAGCACGGAGATCTGCCCGGTGCTGTCGTACATCTCGTGCAGCGCGGCGCCCAAGTTGGCGAGGGCGACGCGCCGTGTGTGCTCGTCGGGCAGGGTGGCGGCGGATGCCCGCAGGTCCTGAATCGCGTCGGTGAGAAACTGCCGGTGGAGGGTGTAGCGGTAGAGGTCGACCATCGCGGTGGCTGCGTTCGTCGTCGCGCGGGCCTGCCTGGCCGTTCCCAAATGAGGCAGTACTTTGCGGTAGATGTCGACAGCTTCGCGGAGCAGCGCGGCGTCGTTCTCCGCCTCCGCCCGGTCCTGAAGCACCGCGGCCAGGTTCAGCATCGGCGCTGTTACGTCGGTGGCGTCCGGCGCGGCGTCGATCGCCGCACGAAACGTTGCGTCGGCGGCTCGCAGCAATTCCGCCTGGCCCGTCGACCGTCCCTTTGCGCGGAGGGAAAGGCCAAGACTGTTGCGGTAGCCCACTTTGTCGCCAGCGTCGAGGTATGGCGACGCGTATCATTCCCTTTCAACAGGTCATCCCGGCGATAGGTGCGCGGCATGACGTTGCCGCCAGAGCCACAGGTTTCTGCCGACCCGGACCGGCCCGGCCTGTCCGCAGCGCGGTTTCGCTGCCAAGGGCAGTAGCGCGATCCGCGGCGGCGGGGAGACCTTCACCGCGCAGCCGGTGCCGGATCGGTGACGGTTCCGCTGTCGATCAGCCCCGGACGCTCCGGGCTCGGGCCAGCCATGACGCTCACCTACGACTCGGGGAGCGGGCCGGACCGAGTTCGGGTTCAGCTGGTCGATCGACCTTCCGTCGATCACCCGGTGCACCGATCGCGGCGTGCCGGCCGACGACGTCTTCCTGCTGTCCGGATCCGAGGACCTCGTTCCGGTGCTGGAACCGGAAGGTCTGGAACCGCCACAGCCGGACCGCGCAACTACCGGCACGACCTACTGGATCCACCGCTACCGGCCCCGCATCAAGGGAACTGTTCGGCCGCATCGAACGGTGGACCGCCACTGACAGCGGTGACGTTCACTGGCGCACCGGTGATCTCACGCCGAATCGCCCATCAAAACGAGCGGCGATCACCACCACCTGCACCTCTTCACCAAAGGTGTCGTCGAAAGCTACGCCGAACACGATGTCTGCGTCCGGGTGGACCAACTCGGACACCATCGCCGCCGTGGCGCTGACCTCCTCGTGGGTGATGTCGGAAGCACCCGCGATGGTTAGCAGGACGACTCGCGCGCCGTCGATCGCCTGGTCTGTGATGGTCCGCTGTCCCGCTATGGCTTCCTGGGCAGCGGCCATGACTCGGTCGGTGCCGCGTCCCCGGCCGAGGCCGATCACTGCAGGACCTGCGTCGTCGAGCGCGCCGCGCACAGCGTCGAACCCGATCCGAATTGCGCCTGGCGTTGTGAGCAGGTGGACGATGCCGCGTACGGCCCTTACCAGCACCTCATCGGCAGCACGAAAAGCGTCCAAAAGCGAAACGCTCCCCCCGCTTACCAGCCCGTCGTTAGCGACGACGATCACTGTGTCGCAGTGCTTGCGCAGTTCGGTGATACCCGCTTCGGCCTGTGCCTGCCGTCGCCTACCTTCGAAGGTGAACGGCAGGGTCACGACGCCAACTGTGAGTGCACCTAGTCGTCGAGCAATCTCGGCGACGACCGGCGTACCGCCGGTGCCCGTGCCCCCGCCTTCGCCGCAGGTGACGAACACCAGGTCAGCCCCGCTGAGCGCCCGCTCGATCTCGCTGGCGTCCTCCTCAGCGGCTCGACGGCCGACGGCTGGGTCGAACCTAGCGCCCATGCCGCCTGTCAATTTACCACCGATGCTGACCTTAGTGTCTGCGTCGATTAGCGGAAACGACGTCGTGTCGGTGTTTATCGCGACATACTCGACACCGGCGATCCCTGACTCGATCATCCGCGCAACTGTGTTGACGCCGCCTCCGCCCGCGCCGACGATTTTGATGATTGGCACTACCGGGACGGCGCGAGTGGTGGCAGCAAAGGCGGCATTGCGGGAGATAGCGAGCTGAGCGACAGTATCTTTGTTGATCTGTTCAGGGCGGGGATGGCCACGGGCGCGCATCTTTTGCAGCACTCCCTCGTAGAGGGTGGTGAGCGTCAGCAGTGCTGGCCCGCCAGGTACGCCATTGCGCAGCAACTCGAGCAACGCACCGGTGAACGCAGTGAACTCAGCGTCGGGCGGCGATAGCGCAACGTGGTTTGGCGCAGTGGCGGTGAGGACGTATACGCCCTCGATTTCGGTCAAGCCGGTGATGGCGCCTGCCGACATCGTCGGGATGGCGCGGCCAGAGAAGCAGCAGTCCAGGATGACTACCCGGTTGGCTGCAGCGATGCGGCCGCGGTCCATGACCACGTCCCGCAGCTCGTCGTAGCGCAGGGTTCGGAACGGCGCTTGGTCGGGGTTGGTGTTGTACAGGGCGAGATACAGCTTGCCGGTCCGTAGGCCGGGTAGTCCGTGGCCCGCGACATATACCAGGAGTGTGTCCTCGGCCAGCTCGGCCCTCCGCAAGATCTCTTCGCTGATCTCCGCATCGTCAGGTGAATTGTGGATGACTGCAACGTGATCGGGGGGTAAGCCGCCCAAGCAAGGGTCAATAAGGATCGCGCGTAGGGCCTCTAGATTGCGGCTCACGGCAGGCAGATTAGGTAGCGCGTCTGATGAATAACTGCTGGTTCCGATCAAGATTGCCTGTGATCGGGCAGGGTCAGGTAATCGCGCCCTTAGTACTTTTGGCGGCGGCTTGTCATTCATCCTCGCAAGTACATCCGTCGCTTGTTCCGGGGCGCCCGTAATGAACTCCAGTTCGACACCAATTGTTCCAGTATTGCAGGACCTGCAACACTGCACGATTCTCGGCTGACAACCGACTCCTGATGGCTGCGAAACTCAGACAATGAGAATTCGACTCCTATTCGGGCGGGCGCCAGTTGACAGAAAGCGAATCGACCGACTATCTAGCATTGGGTCAGTACTGTGCAAACGGGCTCAAACGACAGACTCACCTCCCTTCTTATAGTCGACCCTCTGTGCGTCAAGCACGTCACGGATGACCGCCTCAGCGTCGGGAATCCGGGTAGCGGTCACCTTGGTTCTACTTCCGTCCGGAACCAACGATCTCGACCGTGACGTCCGCACGCCTCTGCTTCAGCCAAGTTGGCAAAGAGCGGGCCAGCACGGTTACTGCGCTGCCGCCACTTAGTGCCACAACCAGCACGTCTGAGAGCAACCCCATCTGGCCTGGCTTGAGGGTCTCCTGGTCGATCGAGACCCTTCCACGCAGCTCGTCCTCGTGCGCTAGCCATTCACGCAAAGACATCAGTTCCTCATGGGGGTCGTGGCAATCCGTCACCCGAAACCGAACGTCAAGTTGACCATCGAGCGCTGAACCACTCACTTAATCACCTTCCGCGACGACAAGGACGGCAACCATATCGCGGACAGGAGCCGCACGGCGATGTACCAGGTGGCTGTAGGGTGTGCCCTCGGGCAGCTCCCTGATTCGCCCTATGCCTTGGGCGAGCTCCAGGTGCGCGATCGCGCAGGACAGCGGCAGTCCCAGCCACGCCCTGTCGGTGCCGGTCACCGTGATGGTGGCCGCGACGGCGGGACTGTTCCAAGATCGGTGTTTCCGGCCCGACACGCCGGGCTGAGGTCCGGCGGGATGGGCACTGTGAGTGATGACATCGGACCTTGTGAGTCCACGCAAGCGTGACGAGAAGCCGGCGCGGGA
>JAEBEK010000053.1:0-6513 GCA_049998055.1 Amycolatopsis sp. cmx-4-37
CGCCGTTCCCCAGAATCTGGTGTCTCACGACATGCCTGGTCGTGCGGACGTTGCGGCGGGTGCCAGCCCGCAGGCTCGGCCAGGGGTCATGCTTGGATGCTGCGATGGACATCGCGTCGTTCGTGATTTCGTGTGTGGCAGCCGTCGCCGCAGTTGCTGCGGTGTGGTATAGCCGCGGCCAGAAACGTGCGGCTGATCGGTCGGCGGCAGAGGCCAAGCGTTCTGCCGATGCCGCCGCGGAGATGACCGAAGTAGAGCGAGCCCGTCGAGCCGAAGAGATTGCCGAGGCCGAGCGTCGTCGGGTGCGTTTCGAACTCGTTCCCGAGGGTGGCAGCGCGCATGTGCTCGTCAACACTGGGACAGATGCCGCGTATGGCGTGCAAGTCGACACTGGCAACCTTGGTGTCATGGGGGAAGACACGGACTTTGACGTGTTCGAACCCGGCGACCAGCGCAGGTTCCTTCTCTCCAGGAGGGTGGACGCTGACCTCGCGGAGCATGTCGTGGTCACCTGGCATCACCGTCCAGACCGTTCTGACGAGCGCCAAAGGGTGAAGCTGCTTGGCCCGTAGTCCCGTCACGTGAGGTGATAGGAACGACGGTGTTGCCTCTGCTGAGTTGTTGCCGCAGGGCGGTGTTTTCGTGGTGCAGGGTCGCGATGACCGTGGCGGCGGCTTCGAGACGTCGACGTAGTTCGGCGCACTCATCGGTTTTCTGGGTCAGGCGCGATTGCAGTGTGGTGTCCTCGTCACCGACCGGTGTGTGCTGGATCGTCTTTGTGCCGAGCGCTGCTATGGCCTCATCCCAATCGGCCAGCGCGGACTTGGCGCGATAGAGCGTGGCGTGGCTGACGCCGGCTTCCCGTCCGAGGTTCGCTTTGGTCAGACGGCCGTCGGTGTGCTTGGAGCGCCCCGACAGGAGCCGCTGAGTGGCATCGCGGAGGGCTTTCTGAACGGCCGGCGAGACATCGTCAGAGTTGTTCATCGAGTCACCTTCCGTAGGACCGCGCGGACGTCGTCGAGTTCTCGCCGGAGCGCTGTTTTGCGGCAGGGTGCGATCTTGGGTGTGTCGAGGAGGGTGAGCAGGTTCTGTTCTTCGATCCGCCAGGCGGGGATATGCTCGGGTCTGAAGAGGCTGTTGCCGCAGCGGGCGGGCTGGCAGCGGTCGACCAGCGGGCCGTGATGCCCGGCCGGGACGACGGTGTTCTCCAGGCATTTCGCGCCGACGGGGTTGGCTTCGTCGAGGGTGCAGTGGTTGAGCTTGCCGAAGCGGATCGAGATGCGGGCCTTGCGGAGCAGGTCGTATTCGACTCGCGCGTCTCCGTGCTGCGCTTGTTCGGAGGCGCGGATGACGCTGTCGA
Source organism: Amycolatopsis sp. cmx-4-37 (assembly GCA_049998055.1). Taxonomy (GTDB): domain Bacteria; phylum Actinomycetota; class Actinomycetes; order Mycobacteriales; family Pseudonocardiaceae; genus Amycolatopsis. Next base: position 1,361 of record JAEBEK010000053.1, read on the forward strand.
AGGTGTCGCGGATCCGGTCGGCGGCTGGTCCGTAGCCGACGGTTTCGCCACGACGGTGAGCGTCGTAGAGGTCTTGCAGGCGCTGGAATTGCGTGGTGGCCAGCGCGTCGTCGAGGTGACGGGCCCAGGCCGGCGCGGCCTTGGCGTAACCCTGGGTGGAGCGGTTAGCCAGGGCGCGGGTGGTGACGTGTTTGAGCTGGATGCCCAACGCGATCTCGGAGCCGGGATGGTCGCGGGTGAGCATCGACATGGTGCGCCGGAACATGTGCGGGGTGATCCTCCCGCCGGGGATGACGGGCAAGCCGCTGTAGCAGCGGTAGGTGTTGACGCGGCGGATGAAGGAGTCGATGGCGTGCTGGCTGGCGAAGCCCTCGTCGTCGCCGCCGTCACGCACCCGGCCGAACGCCAGATTCGGGTGCAGTGACAGCTGTGACGCGGTAAAGATCGCGGTGGCTGCGGGCTCAATGATCCACCAGTGCCGGGCGGGCAGACCGGGATCACGTTTGCGTTTGGTGGAGACGACGGCGGGGGCGCCGTAGTGTTGGACGACGCTGTCGTGGGTGATCTGCCGGATCTCGCTGTCGCGCATCATGGACAGAGCGGCGACGAAGATATAGCAGGCATTGCGCAGCGCAACGGCTTCCAGCCAGAGTTGCAGCGGGTGCAGGCAGTGGTGCCAGGGACCGCGGCTGCCGTCGGGCCGAGTCACTTCGGTGAGGTCGTTGAGCAGGCCGGGCTGGGTGCGGTCGGCGGCGACGGCGTCCAGGACGAGGCTGCGGCGGTGTCGTCCGGCCGGGTTGCCGGTGTTGAAGACGTCGTTGCTGGCACCGATCATCGTGGTCAGCACCGACCAGTTCACCGCCGCGGCGGCCGGCTCGCTGGCGGTGGCCGGGCGAACGGGAACCCTGTGCTGCGGGTCGGCAAGCCAGGCCGTGACCAGCGGTGTCAGCTCAGCGGTGGCAAATGTGCGGGCGGTGGCCTGCATGCCTTGCCAGAGAGCTAGTGCCCGCAGGATGTCCGGTCCGAACACGTCGATGTAGGTCCAGGCCGCGCGGACCAACGGGAACCAGGCCTCCGGCGGGATCACCGGCGTGGTCAGCTCCCCGGTATCGCGGATGCCCAGAACATGGCTCGCGGGCCGGCCGGGCCACGGGTCCGCCGGCAGTCCCCCACAGGCCAGCGCGGGACCGAACTCATGGAGCGCTTTGATCACCACGACGTGTTCGTTGACGCTGCTGAGGGTCAGCCGTTGCCGCTGGGCGTCGATGTAGCGGTGGAAATCCTCGACGTCCCACCGACGCAAGTCCGCCGGAAGACCTTCGGTCTCGGCCCAGCCGGCCAGCGTGCGCATCGTGCCCGCGCGTAGCGCCGTAGTGCGGGGCTCGCGCGGTTGTGGCTTGAGATGAACACCGGCGGCCAGGACGGCGGGATGACGCGGGTTGAGCCAGATCATCACCATCTCGCGAGCCCGGAGGTTCCAGGCCGGGGACAGCCCGGCGAACGACACCCGGTAGTTGGCGGCGTACTGGTTCACCGGCCGCTCGACGACGCCGTTGAGGTTCCACTGATCCCGCTGCCCGAACAGGAGCGGTCGGGCGTCGGGCAGCAGCGGGTGGGACTGGACGACGGGTTCGTCGTCGCGGAACGACGAGTGCGCGGCGGGCAGGGGCAGTCGGGTAGTCATCGGTCGAACTCCACGTGTGCAGACAGCGGAAGGTGCAGATCGGCCTGCCCGGCCGCGATCTGCTTGCGGGCGAGCTCGATCTCGGCAGGCGCGCGGTCGGCCAGCACCGCGGTGAGGTTGGCGTGGCTCTGTCCCCAGAGCGCGTGAAAGTGCTGCGGCGTCACCCGGATTCGCAGCCGATCCAGGTGGTCGGCCAACAACAGCAGCTGTGGCAGATTGGACGGCAGAACCAGGGCGTGGCGGCATTCCAGGCAGCGCAGCGGCGCGACCGGGCAGAGGTCCCCGGCCTTGCCGAACGGCGAGTCGAACGGATCGCGGCAGGCCGAGACGCCCATGTCCATAGCCCCGTCACGCAGTTGCGCGACCTGCCGCGGAGTCAGGCCCGCCGCGGCGGCCCCGGCAGAATTCTCAAGGGCCTGTTCAGCGTCCGCAGTCAGAACCGTGGGGCCGGTGAGCGCTTCGTCGAGCCAGCGCTGCTGGGCTCCGGTGATGACGTGCCCGGCGATCACCTTCACGGTGGTGCCGTGCGCGTAGTGGCCGTGGAATACCTCGACGCTGTGGTCGTCGGCGACGTCGCTGACCCGCCCGCGGTAGGCCAGTGCCTTCTCCACCTTTCCGGACTTGCGCAGCCGCCGGATATCGGCCGGCCCGCTCACCCGCAGCTTCATCTGCTCCAGCCAGATGTTCAGGTCTGCGCCGTTCATGTCGCCGTTGAACCGGCTGATCGTCAGGTCGTAGACCCAGATCGCCGATCGCAGGAACAGCGGCGCGGAGGTGAGTCCATTGCGGGCCCGGAGCTTGGCGGTGGCGGCCAGCAGGCGCCGCAGGATGTCGGCGGCGTCCAATCGTCCGGTCGCCAGGTGCGTCACCGTGACCGTGCCGTCCTCGGTGTCCGCGGTAGAGCTGCTGGTGTAGAAGCGGCGGCGGATCGAGCGGGCCCGGTTCTTGGTGAAGGTGAGCAGGACTCCTTGCGGGGTGAACTCCACCTGATCCTCGGTCAGGCCGGTGACTTCCTCCGAGGTGTGCCCGGTCGCGGCGATCAGCAGGATCCGGAAACCGTGCAGATCACGGTTGCGGGGATAGAGCATTCCCGTCAGGATCCGCAGCAACGTCCGGCCGCGGTAGTTCAGCGCCGTCCCCGATGGCAGCAGATCAGTCAGCTCCGCCGGCCAGTCGGCCGGGCTCGGCAAGTGGGTCAGCAGGTCTCGGGTCGGCATGCCGTGGTCGATCGCCCAGAGCAGGTTCGCCGGGTCCAACCAGCCGCCGAGCTGCGGATCCACCGCGCGCTCGAGCAGGTCGCGGCCGCGCTGCAGCCGCCGCTCCAGCGCACCGATATCCGCCCAGGCCGCTCGCACCAGGGCCTTCTTGTCCGCGCGAGAGAACTCGTCAACCTCACGAGTCGCGCCGCGCCGCAGCCCGGTCGACCCGGTCAGCCACCCGCCCAGGTGGGCGGTGACGTCGCGGTCCGGATGCGCGCCGCGGCGCCGGACCAGTTTCCGCAGCCGTCCGGCCTGATGCGCGGGCTCGGTTGAGCCGGGCGGCCACTGGGCCGGCAGTTGCCTGGTCCAGTCCAGGATCACCGGCAGCAGATCAGGGACCGTGTGAGCCAGTGAAGCGTCAGCTGCGGCCGGCAGGTGAGCGTCGACGAAGTGGCAGAAGCTGCGGATCGCTCGCCGGTAACAGCGCATCGTGGCGACGCCCAGACCATCGGTCTCGCCCAGTTCCACCCACTCATCGGCTAGCTCGGCAGCCAACGCCGAGCAGCGGAACTCCGACGGGTCGAGAGTGGTCGAGCCGACGTGTCCGTTGGGCTCGGTGCCCTCGATGCGGCGCCGGCCGATCCTCGACGGTGCCGGGTCGCCGCGCTCGGGGCGTGGAGCGCTTCGGTACTCACCTTTGCGTGGCATCGCCGCTGCCCTCCTCGGCGCCGCGGTCGAGCAGCTGTCGGCCGATCTCGGCGTAGGTGAGCTCGTCCTGAGCTGCCCAGGCGGCGAACGCCTCGTCGACCTCGCGCATCGGGTCTTTGAGGTAGCGCAGGTAGATGTAGGTGGTGGCAGGGCTGGCGTGCCCGAGGCGGCGTTGCACGACCAGCAAAGGGTTGTAGGCGATGTGGTCGGCCAAAGTGGACATGGGCATGTCGGACTGCGCGCCGTCCTGGGCTGCCCGCAGCATCAGGAACCGCAGCAGCTGCAGCGCGAACGTGTGGCGCAGATCGTGGAACAGCCACGGCTGAGTCGGCATGACCGGAGCGGCAAGATCTGCTGCGTGCAGGCGCATCCGTTCCCACGCTCGCCAGCGGATTTTGTCCCAGGTGGACGGATGCGGCATGGTCCCGCCCAAGCCGACGAACACCGCCAACGGCTCCAGCCCACTGCCGGTGTCCGTCACCGTGATCGCCCGCAGTTCCGGCGGCATGTGCCGGATCGACCTGGTCACCCGCCGACCGTCCAGAACGCCGCGCAGCTTGCCGCGGCCGTCTTGGTCGGCGTCCACGAGGAACAGGTCCGGCCGTCGTTTCGCCAACGTGGCCTGTGCGGCCGTCACGACGTGCCGCCGCTCCAAAAGCAGATAGGTCCGCACCAGGTCCAGCGCTGCGCGGGGCGCATAGACGGCGCGGGGCCGGCCGAATTTCGCGCAGGCGGCGAGCTGGATCTCGACCCCCTCACGCGGCCGTGCGACGTCCAAATCCAGCTCGGGCAGCAGCAGTGTCGACCACTCACCCAGCCTCATTCCGGTCAGCAAACTCAGCTCCACTCCGGCGCGGCTGCGGTGCGGGGACCTGCCCCGAAACGAACGATCCACCGTCCCGTCCGGCAGCTGCCCGGCCAAGCCGACGTCGCGGAAATACCGGTATTGCTCCAAGGTCATGTGCCGCACCCGCAGATCCCGCGTAACGCTGTTGCGCAGCGAATCCCGGCTGCCGTCGCCGCGCCACGGCCTGGCCGCGACATACCCTTCCGCTACCAGCCAGGCGTACAAGCGGTTGATCGCGGTTGCCTCGGCCTCCCACGTCGTCTTCGCGATCGGCTCCGGCTGCTCCCGCGTCCGCAGCGCCCGATACTCCAGCAGGTCGGTCTCAGTCGCCGACATCAGATCCGTACCTGCCTGGCTCAGGAACTCCGACAGCCTCACCGCGACGTAGGCGTACTTGCGCATCGTCTTCACGCTGCGACCCAGCAGCGCGAGGTGGCGAAACCACGATGACACCGGCTCGACCGGACGCATCCCCCGGTCGAGCAGGACCGGCGTCCCGTCCAGCGCCAGCCGCCGTCCGAACAGGTCAGACAGCTCGGCCCGCTCGATTCCGGGCACCTCCCCGACAGCGAGTGCCCGCCTCCGGTTGGTGAAGAACAGCTCCAACGAACCCTCCGCATATCCATGATCAACAGCCATTGCGGAAGGCCTAACGAGCCACGACGAGAGTGGCATCTGGGTGAAGCAATGAGACAGTTCCAGACAGGCTGGAGAA
>JAEBEK010000054.1:0-5324 GCA_049998055.1 Amycolatopsis sp. cmx-4-37
GTTATCTGGAGCCCGAGTCGATCATGTGGGCTTGACCTGCGAGGGTGTTTCAGGGACGGGGTCTCTGACGCGACGGAGAGCGGTGTTGCTGCGCCGAAGATGCGCTTGTGGACCGTTATTCAAGCGTTAGCGAAGATCGTTTGTCGTGGTGGGTTTTGCTGCCCAGGCCAGTCCGCCGAGGGCCAGCGCCATGCAGACGGCGACATAGGTGAATGCGGCTGCTGGGGACGCGACGGTGTAGAGCAACCCGGCGAGCGCACTTGCAACGACGTTGCCGCCGGCTTGGACGGTGGCGAGCAGCCCGAACGCGGAGCCTCGCAGGTGCTCCGGGACGAGCGCGGCGACGGCGGCGTGTTCGGCGGTCTCGGCGCAGCCGATGCCGATTCCGGCGGCGATGAACGCGACGGCGAGCAGCACGATCGCCGGGCCGGTGACGGCGAAGAGCACATAGGACAGCAGGAACGTGGCGACGCCCGCGGCGACGACGATCACCGGGCCGCGTGCGCCGAGCTTGTCGGAGAGCCGTCCGGCAGGGAACGACGCGGTAGTGGCGGCGATGTTGTAGGCGGTGTAGAGCGCGAGTGCGATTTGCGTGGCCGTGTCGATGCCGTGGGCCGGGGTGAGCAGGTCGGTGGCCCGCAGGATCAGCAGGGTCGCGGCGAGGTTGCCGACTTCGAACACGGCGAACGCGGCCATCAGCCGGCCGAGTTGCCCGTGCAGGACCGGGCGGATCCGGATGCGGACGGAGCGGCGTTCCCGCGCGGCGGGAAGGCGGACTTGCCGGATCGCGTAGATGATCGCGACGGCGGCGAGCAGGCCGGGGATGACCGAGATCAGGATTGCGGTGCGGACGCTGAACATCGCGACCAGGCCGAGGGCGAGCAGTGGTCCGACGATGGCGCCCAGGTTGTCCATGGTGCGTTCGAAGCCGTAGGCGCGTCCGTAGGCGGTGGCCGGCACGACGTCGGCGAGCAGCGCGTTGCGGGCGGGAACCCGCAGGCCGCGCGCGGCCCAGGCGCCGCCGCGCAGCAGCCCGACGGTGACGACGTTGCCGGCGGTGCCGATCAGCGAGGACAGCACGGCGGTGGCGGTGTAGCCGCCGACCGCGAGCCGCCGTCGTCGGTGCGGGTCGTCGGCCAGCGGGCCACCGAGGAACCGCCCGGCCCCGGCCAGCCCGTCGGAGATCCCTTCGATCAGCCCGAGCGCCGAGGCGGGCGCGCCGAGGGTGGTGGTGACCAGGCTGGCCAACAGCGCGGTCGGGATCTCGTGGCCGACGTCAGCGAGGAAGCTCGCCGAGCCGATGCCGCCGACGCCGCGGGTCATCCACGGCTGTTCGCCCGCGGCGACCTGGGGCTCGACGTTCTCCTGGTCCTCGTGTTGTTCGGTCACCAGTTGACCTTGGCAAACCGGCGGTCATCGCACCAGCCTCATCAGCGGACGTCACGCTGCCTGGTTCAGCGCTGCGCGCGCAGCTCCCCGAGCACCGCGGCGAGCTGCTGGCGGAGCTCCTCGTTGTCCCGTGACAGGACGCGGATGCGTTCCTGTGCGGTCTGCAGCCGCTGGCGCAGCGACGAATCGGACGCGCGTTGCCGCACCGGAACGGCCGGGGCGTCGCCGCTGCTGCGGGACCGCAGCCGGTCGATCTCGGCGCGCAGATCGTCCTGGCGGTATAGCCACGACCGCGAGACCCGCGCCTCCCGCGCGACGTCCTCGACGGTGATCCGGCCACCGGTCCCGTCCAGGCGGCGCAGCGCGCGCAGCGCCTTGTCCCTGGTCGAGGCGCTGCGGCGCTGGGCAGCGGTGACCAGGTGCCGGGAGTTGTCAGCCCGCATCGGCGCCGGCCTGCGCGTCGTCGACGGGGTCTTCGCCGCTTTCGAGCGAGGTGATGATCCGGTCGAGGTTGCCCAGGACCTGCTTGTTCATCTCGACGACGCGGGTGTGCCCGGCGACCGTCGCCGTGTCGATCAGGGTCAGGGTGCGACGGCGCTGGTTGTGATGCTCGGGCAGGAACTCAGGGGTCGTGATGAACACCGGGCAGGTCAGGCAGGCGTTGGCGTGCGGGCAGGTCTGCTTCAACGGCAGCCCGCAGTAGCCGTTCGGCAGGGACTGCTTCGCCCGCGCGAGGCGGTCTTTGAGCCAGGTGGCGTCGGCCAGCTGCCCGTCGGGCGAAAGCTGGACGGTCTGTCCAGTGATGGTGACTTTGCGGGCTTGTTCCCAATGCCGCCGGACGGTTGTGTCATGCAGCCGGGCGTAGTGCGCGGTCATCGCGTGCGAGGAATGATCGAGCAGCTGGCGGACGACCTCCTGCGGGACGTCGAGGTTGATCAGCCGGGTCGCGAAGGTGTGCCGCCACTGGTGCGGCGTGACGTGTGCGGGGCGCCCGTGTTCGTCGCGGATGTCGCAGTCGGCGAGCCACTGCGCGAGGTGAACGCGGTAGGTGCTCACCGGGATCGGCCAGCGCCCGTCCGGGTTGGCTTTTTCCCGTGGCAGCAGGACGTGCGGCTGCTCCCAGCGCTCAAGGACCCGTTGCTGCTGCGCGGTGATGGACCCGGCGAGGGCGTCGTCGATGGGGACCAGACCTTCGCGTTTCATCTTGTGGTTCCAGTAGCGCAGATAGGGCGCCTGTTGGGCGTCGCGCACGATGCAGTCGAACGCGAGCTGCAGAGTGTCGCCGATCCGCAGCCCCGTGTTCATCAGGATGACGGTCAACAGCCGCGTGGCGGGGTCGTCGAACCGGGCGAGGTTGTCCTCGCGTTCCAGTTGAGCCATGACCGCCTCGGGCAGCGCGCGGGGCGGCGCTTCGGCCAGGCGCGGGTAGTCCTCGGGGTGGATCACGACCTCGGCGGGCAGGGTCGGGTCCCAGCGGTGCTGGCGGATGGCCAGCACGAATCGGCTGATCGAGCCGATCGAGAGCCGCCGCGACCGGATCGAGTCCCCGCGTTGCGCGATGTGCGCGGCGAACCGTTCGATCCCGTCGCGGGTGAGGTCCGCGAGTGCCTGCGGTGCGCTGGTGTCGGCGAGGAAGGCCGCGAACCTGCTCAGGTGGGTGACCGAGCGCGAGATGTGCACCGGGCTGACGTCGGTGGTCAGTTTCCATCGCGCCCACCGCTTGACCAGCTCCCGCAGCCAAGGCTGAGGGATGCCGCCGAAGCGGACGTGGCGGGCCTTGCTGTGGATCCCGACGCGCTGCAGGTCCCAGACGTCCCGGTCGTATTCGGCAGCCCAGCCCAGACCATGGGCGAGGTCGTCGACCTTGCGGCGGGCCGTGCGCAGGAACCCGAGCGGGATGGCGTTGGCGTTGCTGTAGACCCGCGGACTGAACGCGGTGAACTTAGCGTTCCAGACCTCTTGCGGCCAGTCCAGCAACGACCGGGCACCACTGTCGACGGCCATGCGCACGACCAGTTGCAGGTCGTAGGGCTTGATCTTGCCGCGTCGTTCGTCAACCCGGCATTGGGTGGCGTACTGCAGCTCGAGCTTCAGCTGTGGCGGCAGCTTGCTGAAGTTGATCCTCGCGTCGCCGCGGGTGTCGCAGTAGCGGACGAACGCGTCCATATCGTCCTGTCCGGTCCGCGCAGTCCAGGACATCCACCGGCCGTGGTGCGAGGAGCAGAAGCCGCTGCGCCGGCCCGCCCACAACGCGCAACCAGGCACCGCGCAGTCCAGGTGCTCACGCTCGGGAATGACGGCAGAGGCGATCCATCGTTCGACGTCGGGACGCCCGTCTCGCTTCCAAGCCCAGGAGTGGTTGTTGCACAAGCCTTTCGTGTATCGACCGTAGCGGCAGCCGTCGATGACGCAGGGCTGCAGTGGTCCGCGTCCGAGCATGTGCGGGTTGGTCTGCGTGATGAACGTTGCGAGCTCGGGGCGCCCGAGTTGGTTCCAGCGTTGAACGTGCCCGGTGCACATTCCGTCGTAGCGAGACACCCGGACGCAGTCTGGAACAACACAGGCGGCGTTGCCGAGGATCGCGTCGTCGACGTCCGGGATAAGCACGTCCACCCGGAACTCCGACCGCACCGCGCCGAGCAGTTTCTCCAGAAGTTTCGTTGGTGCAGCAGCAATGCCGGGATCGCCGGGCATTTCGGGGGTGGTCACAAAGTCACCTGTCGTTCTGGCAGCCAACCGGCTGCCTCCAGCTCACGTCGAGCGTCTTGGGGTGTCAAATGTCCGTAGATCTCCAGCGTCGTGGTGATCGACGCGTGGCCCAGCAACGCCGACACGGACTCGATCGGTGTCTTGCGGCGCAACAGATCCGTGGCATAGGTGTGACGGAACCAGTGCGGGTCGAACCCGATCCCGGTGGCACGACGGAGGCGCTCCACGAGGTCGTGGGCCGTGTCGTAGGCCAGTGGGCGGCCGATGGTGCCGCTCCAGAGGTTGACGAAGACGTAGTCGCTGTCGAGGTCGCCGTACTCGATCTCCAGGTAGTCGGTGTAGAGCCGCATCAGTGCTGCGGTGACCGGGATGGTGCGGCGCTTGCCCGACTTGGTGCGCGCCCCGTTGTCGTTCAACCGCGGGACCACGGTCAGCTCACAGTCGGCGACGGCGAAGTCCTCGTGCCGCAGCCCGAGCGCCTCGCCGATCCGGATGCCGGAGTCGTGCAGCACTGCGAACAGCAACCGGTCACGCAGCCGCGCGCAGCCGTCGAGGATGGTCTGGACTTCGGCGATGGTGAGGACTCGTGGGATCGGCTTGGGGGCCTTGAGTTTGACCGTCCGCTGGCGTTGCGGCTGGCCGGCGGCGAGGTGGACCAAGAACGGTTTCCAGCTCGTTCGGGAACCCGAGTATGGGCGCCAGGTGATCAGCAGTTCGCCGAGGTCGAGGCCGTGGCGGCTGTGGAACTCGTAGAACGAGCTCAACGCGGAGAGTTTGCGGTTGATGCTGCTGCTCGCGCAGTGCGCCTCGACCGACGGCAGCACGATCACCGCGCCGGTCCGTGCGGCCGGCGGCAGCCGCAGCCAGCCGATGAAACTGCCGAAGTCCTCCAGTCGAACCTCGCGCCAATCGACATCGTTGCTGGCCAGGAAGGTGAACCAGTCTTTGAGGTCGTGGGCGTAGCTCTTGATGGTGTTCGGCGACCGTTCCGCCGCACTGAGGTAGGTCAGCCACCTCTCAGCCGGTGCCACCGGCAGATGATCTGCTCCGAGCAGAGTCCACGACTCGACCAACGATCCAGGTGTCCGGACCCGCTGAACCCTCACACCACCTCCGCATCAGTGCCTCATGGACAGCGGAAGATAACCCGTCTACGAGGGACTGTGCGCAGGCCCGTACCTGCCTGGAGCACGTCGAACACGCCCAGTCGGGGACTCCAGATAACG
>JAEBEK010000055.1:0-4030 GCA_049998055.1 Amycolatopsis sp. cmx-4-37
GGTCCCTCGATGCCACCAGACCCGGTGACACCACCCCCCGGATCATGCGAGCGACTGGGGGCCTGAGTCATGCCGGGCCTGGTGACCACAGCTCCTTGATCAGGAACTACGAAGAAGGTAACGGGGGAGTGTCCCCGATCGCTCTGTAACGCTTCCACCGCTGCTGGTGGCGTTTGTAGCACTGAGACGCTGGCAGCCGGCTCATACCCAGGCGCTTCAGAACGCGATAGATCGTGGAGTGGTCGATCTCCTGATCGTGGTAGCGATGCAGGTACATCTCGATCTTCAACGGACCGAAGTGGTAGTCCTGCCGTAGGTGGATGATCTCGTCGACCACCTCGGGAGGGGTGATGGTCGGACAGTGCAGCGGCGCGCTCGAGCGGTCCTTCAAACCGTCGATGCTCTCATCTTCATAGCGGCGTTTCCGCCGGTAGAACACGGTGCGGCTGATTCCGTAATGCCGGCAGGTCGCCGCGACGTTGCCGCTGACCTCTTCGGCGTGCCGCAGGACGGCCAGGCGCCGATTTGCGCGCCTGACCAGGTCATTCTCACTCCACACTCGCTCAGTCATGGGCCTCCCTTGATCAGGAACCCAGACTGTCAACCACCTCTGTAAGTTTTAGAGCTAGCGGCCGAGCGGTGGCAACCGAACGGCGGGTTTGCGCGTGAGTGAGGCATGGAGACGGAACCGCAGACCGACGAGGGCTGGTCGAGCATCTCGCTGGAGGTCGTGCGTCGTCGCGACCTCGGCGAGGCAGCCCGGTGGCAGGAGAATTGGGCGGTTGTGGCCGACCTGGCGCTGTACCTCACGGTGGCCTTCCTGGTCGCGTCGCGGCTGGACTTTCCGTTCCTGTTGACGGCCGTCGCGGCGTATTCGGTGATGTCGTTCGTCCACCGGGTCCCGCTGCAGTGGTGGTGGGGCACCACGACCGGCCGGGCACTCTTCGGCCTGCGCTGCGTGGCCGAGGCCACCCGGAGGAAAGGCAACGCTCGGCATGCTGCTCAAGGACTGGTTGCTGACGGCGTGCTGGTTCGTGATCGTCGCCGTGCTTCCCGTGGTCGACGCGATTCCGAATTAGCGGGCGAACCGGTGTTGTCCCGAACCGAACCCCGTTCAGCGGTTCTGGAGACCGGCGCCTCGACCAATCGGCTTCGCCCATCTGTACGGCTCCCAGGCGTACCCGGGTGCGGCGGCCGTCGCCGTCCTCGACATGCTCGGCGAGGCCGAGGAAAGCTTGTGCCCTACGCCGTCATGGCCGACGTCACCGCTGTGACCGCCCTCCGGAACCAGAGGGGCGCGGCTCGCCCAGACGAGCACGCCAGGGGCGTCACCGCACCGTGGCGGGATAGGCCGGCCCTGTCTTTTCACTGCTCCCGGACCAGTGATCGAACCTGGGACGCGCGGATTAGCAGTCCGCCACTCTGCCAACTGCGCTCTCCGGGAAGGCTGGCCTCCGGGTTGGGTCTAGGCCTGGGGCGTGTGCCGCGCCGAGAGACCGAACCTCGGACCCGCCGATTAAGTGTCGGCTGCTCTACCCACTGAGCCAGCGCGGCTAAGCTCCGATGCGAATCGGAGGTGGCGCGTGGTTGCCTGATTTGCCCTCGCAGTGTCGGGCCTGACCTTGACGTGGCAGCTTCTATATGCGCTTCGCGTGGACCGTGCGGTGATCAAGGTCCGAGTGGCTGCGATGACCATTATTCCCGCAGAGACGGAAGTCTTTGCGATACGAATGTCGGTCGCCGCGTGACGATTCTTCAGACGGCGCACTTGACGTTGGGCAGGCCGCGTCCGTTTCGGGACCGCCTGCCGAAGCGTCTACGGGGCAAGTTCGCGATGCTCGCGTTTGCTGACATGGACCTGCCGACGGTCAACTCCGCCTAGAGCCTGTTTTGATGTGCTGACCAGCGCAGCTTCTGGCCAGCACTGTCGGTGCGGCGTGTCCTGGGTGAAATAGACGAGGTCTCCGGTAGACCGATCAACGACCAAGCTGATCAAGAACACCGGAGACCTCGTGCCCAGCCTAGCGGCGACGGGGCGAGCCGATCTGACCGACGCGCAGTGGGCGATCCTGGAACCGCTGCTGCCCGTCGGCAAGAAACCCGGCCGCCCACCCTTGTGGACCAAACGCCAGCTCCTGGACGGCATCCGCTGGTGGGTTCGTGCCGGTTCGCCGTGGCGTGACGTCCCACCGGTGTATGGCTGCTGGCAAACCGTCTATGGCTTGTTCCGGCGCTGGCAGCGCGCCGGTGTGTGGGCGTTGATCCTGGCAGGGTTGCAGACCCGGGCCGACGCTGCCGGGCTGATCACCTGGGAGGTGAGCGTGGATTCCACGATCAATCGGGCGCACCAGCACGCGGCAGGCGCCTGCATCGAGGGTGACCTGCAGAAAGAACCGCCGGGCGGTATCGGCGAGCCCGAACCGGCCGACCACGCGCTGGGCCGGTCGCGGGGAGGCTTCACGACCAAGCTGCACCTGGCCACTGAGCAAGGCCAAAAACCACTGTCGTTGCTGGTGACCGCTGGTCAACGCGGTGATTCACCGCAGTTCGAGGCAGTGCTGGCCAGGATTCGGGTCGCCCGGATTGGGGGTGGGCGAGCCCGGAGCAGGCCGGATCGTGTCCTGGCGGACAAGGCCTACAGTTCCCGCGCCAACCGGGCCTATCTGCGGCGGCGCGGGATCGCGTGCACGATTCCCCAGCCTGCTGATCAGGTCCGGCATCGCCGCAACCGCGGCCGGGCTGGTGGCCGGCCACCGGCATTCGACCCGGAGATCTACAAGCAACGGCACGCGGTCGAGTGCGGCATCAACCGGCTCAAACGCAACCGATGTGTGGCCACGCGGTTCGACAAACTCGCGGTTCGTTACGAGGCGACTGTGCATGTAGCGGCGATCAATGAGTGGCTACGACAATGAAACAGGCTCTAGTTCCCTCACCGGCTGGACGTCGGTGACGAAGTGAACGTGTACGTCCGACGTCATCACGTAGTCAAGGCGCTCAGCGACCACGGGGAGCGCTGGATACACATCGCGCCTCCGCTTCAACCGCGATCCGCTCGTGCACCCGGTCCAGCTGATCCATCACCACATCGACCACCACCAGGATGATTTACCACAGACCACCCGAGTGCTGTTGCAGTACTAGGACTGGCCATGCTCGGCACAGCTTTCTCCATGTACGAATGTGGCGCCACGCGCTTCTGCGAGCGCGAGCTCGGCGCGACTACTCCGGGCGATTCGGCATGACGAGCTTCGCTGCTGGTCCGCTCACGCCTCACCAGGGCATGCGCCTACGAAGCCGCTCATCCGGCGCATTCTTTCCTGCGCTGGCCAGGAACAGGACATTTCTCTGCGATAGTGAGTCGGTATCAGACGACACCCGCTCCCTTAAGCGAAGATGAACAGATGCCGCCCTACACGTTGGCCACGGCGTTCGAGGATGTGACGGTGGCTGTGCTCGAGGCCCAGGAACCTCTCGATTACGACCAGCGCGTGCGGGCGGCCCGGCTGCTGCGTACGTTCGTCCACGCAGCTTGCGCGGCCGGGCTGCTGCCCGAGCACCTCGACGAATGGCCTCCTCCGACCCATCCGGCCACGTCGATCGTCGCAGCAATGCACCACGCCGGCGATCCGCAGCCCGAGCAAGGCGACATCGATCCGACGGGCGACGAAAGCAACGATCTTCCCGCCGCCGACCGCCTCGCCGAGTACGACGCGGCACTCCAGATCAGCTCGACCACCGACGAGTTCGACCCGCTGATTCGACGCGACTAGTGTCGCGCGTCTGATGTTCGTTGACGGGTGGCGTGGGGCAGGATCTCATCGGCGGTTTTGGTCCAGCTGAACGGGTGGCAGCGGGTGTTCCAGCCGGCGATGAAGCCGCGGATCGCGGCGACGAGTTCTTTGACGTTGTCGAAGGATCCGCGGCGGATCGCCTGACGGGTGATGATGCCGAAGAAGACTTCGACCAGGTTCAGCCAGGAGCCCGAGGTGGGCGTGAAGTGCAGCGTGATCCTCGGGTTCTTGGCCAG
>JAEBEK010000056.1:0-2830 GCA_049998055.1 Amycolatopsis sp. cmx-4-37
TCACCACCCCACTCGACCGCCTCGCCACCTGGGCCTGGTCACACTGGCGCCGACGCCATCAATACCGCGCCCAGTAAGCCCACTACCAGCGAAGACGTGCCATTAATCACGAAGTGCGGCTGGAGTAGCCGTTCGCCTCGCGTCAGCTTCGACTGGCTCAGAAACGAGCTGCGCACTCGAGGCTGGCCGCGCGAACTTCGGCTACCTTTTGTCGTGCCAGTGGACCGAATTCCTCGCGGTTGTCCGGATCGTGCCACTGGTCGAGGGCAAGTTCCCAGGCGAGGGCGCCCAGTCTCGCGGCCGCGCGTGCGCTCAAGTCGGGGACTGCGCGGCGGATGAGAGCTTCGGCCATCGAGGCGGTGAGGTTGACCCTCTTCAGGGCCTCCCGTTCACGCAGTTCCGGATTGGCGGCGAGCACCGCTTGACGTCGGGCACTGAGCTCGCGGCGGTCGGCGGTGAAGGCTGCTCTGCCGAGCGTTTCCAGCGCGTGCGCCACCGCTTCGAGTGGCCCAGCGGCGGGCGGCGCCGCGACAATTCCTTCGACGAGCGAGTCGGTCATCGCGGCCTCCCCGAAGAGGACCTCGCGTTTGTCCGTGAAGTGTCGGAAGAACGTGCTCTTGGCGAGCCCTGCGCGCTCGGCGATTTGGCTCACAGTTGTGTCCTCATAGCCGTATTCCTCGAACAGGTCGAGAGCGGCGGCGGCGAGTCGCCCTGGTGCGTCGGGTTGCCAGCGAGCCATGAGGGCAGCGTACGGCACTTCGTCCCATCACTGGGTGTATGGTCATAGGACCAAGTCTTATCACCGAGGGAGATAGGTCGACGATGAGCAGAGCTGTCCGCTATCAGCGGTTCGGTGGTCTCGAAGTACTCGAACTTCACGATCTACCCGAGCCACATGCCGGACCGGACGAGGTCCGCGTCCGGGTCACGAACGCCGGACTGAACCCGCTGGACTGGCAGATCCCCGCCGAGCCCGACAAGGCGACACGGTTCGGCATCACCCTGCCGGCCGGGTTCGGCACCGATTTCGCCGGGGTCGTGGACGAGGTAGGCACGGAAGTCGGCGGGTTCTCGACTGGCGACCGGGTGTACGGGGCGGCGATCGGACGAGCCGTCGCCGATTTCTTGCTGGTCAAGAACCCCGTCGAGACGCTGTTGCCTACTCCGGAAGGTATCAGTGACGAGGTCGCGAGCACCCTCTCGGTGTCCGGTCTGACGGCTTCTGCTGTCATCGCTGCGCTAGGGATTCGCGCCGGGGAAACCGTCCTGATCGGCGGGGCCGCGGGTGGCGTGGGCATCTTCGCCGTGCAGCTGGCGAAGATGGCCGACGCCCGGGTGCTGGGCACCGCCTCGGAACGCACTTTCGAATTCCTGCGCGGGCTCGGCGTCGACCCCATCGCCTACGGCCCCGGTCTGATCGACCGGGTGCGAGCCATGGCACCCGAAGGAATCGCCGCGGCCGCCGACCTGTTCGCCAAGGACACCGGCGAGACCGCGCTCGAGCTCGGCGTGTCGACCGAGCGGATCTGCACCGTCGCCGACAACTCCAAACTGCCGGACGTGCGCATGGTGGGCGCCATCGATGCGCCCCCGGGCTCCCTGAAGCGGATCACCGACGCGGTCCGCTCCAGCGAGCTCACCGTGCCGATCGCAGCGACCTTCCCGGTCGAGCAATTTCGCGAAGCCGTGACACTGCAGGCGGGGCGGCACGCCCACGGGAAAATCGTGGTCACGCTCTAGACCGGAACGATGTGACCTCGGCGGTGCGGTATCACGCACAGGGAACGAGACCTCGGTGCTTCGCGTAACGGTCATATCTGATTTGCATTTCCGGCTCTTGCGAGGTCTGGTCCAGACGGGGCGATGCGCCCTGCCGCCCGTAACTCATCCCACGGCACGATGATCGCGGTGTCGCCGTACCGCAGGCCGTTGAGCCAGCGAGTAGCCGGTGGTAGTCGGGGCAGCTCCGCTGCCCACGGGTCGACGATGAGGACGACCAGCTTCCGGCGCTGCTGAGCAGCCTCGAGCAGGGCGAACAAAAGCTGTAGCAACTCAGGGAAAGGTTTTCAGGAGCAAGGTGACGTCCTTGCTCAGGACGGCGAGCTCCAGGCGGTGGCCGTCGGCGTTCAGTACGGCCACCGTCGTCGCCGTCGCGAGGAACAGGCCGTGGCCCGGCTCGGCGGGGTGCGTGCCGACCCACGAGACGGTCCGCGAGGGCAGAGTCACGGGGTCGCCGCGGTTCAGGCGCGGCCGCCAGGTCGCGCCGTCCGGGGATAGGCGCAGAGTGCCGTGGGTCCAGGCGCCGGAACCGGGCGGCCGGCGTAGCGAGCAGGGCATGGTGACGTTCGCGCCCGCGGCGAAGTCGTGCTGGCGCCGTTCGGCCTTCTTTCGGGCTCTTCGGCGCGAGGTCGCGCCGTCGATCAGCCCGCCAAGCAGGCCTTCGATGAGGACGTCCAGCATGTCCGCAGGATACTGGGATTCCGCTCGCCGCGCGGCGGAAGCTGGACATCCCGGTACTGGCACGCGGCGTTCCTCGTTTATCGGAGACCGCAACGAGTCCCAGATGCGGCTGATGGCCCACAACGTCACCGGTCACGTCTTCGACGCCGGACACGACCTCGCCGAGAACGTACCCGACGAGATGGCCGACGTGATCCTGTCGTTCCTGGCCGGACTCCGATCGCCTGATGCGGGCAGTCAAACGGGGGGGTGTCCCTATGTGGTTGTCAAGCCGCTGCGGGGGCTGGTTGGGGGTGTCGGTAGTGGGTGCCGTTGCGGAGCATGGCGTAGAGCACGTCGCAGCGGCGGCGGGCCAGGCAGATAAGGGCGG
>JAEBEK010000057.1:0-2418 GCA_049998055.1 Amycolatopsis sp. cmx-4-37
GGTCTTTCCGTCCTGCTGCGCGAAACGAGCATCTTTACTCGTAATGCAATTTCACCGGGCCTATGGTTGAGACAGTCGAGAAGTCGTTACGCCATTCGTGCAGGTCGGAACTTACCCGACAAGGAATTTCGCTACCTTAGGATGGTTATAGTTACCACCGCCGTTTACTGGCGCTTAAGTTCTCAGCTTCGCCACACCGAAATGTGACTAACCGGTCCCCTTAACGTTCCAGCACCGGGCAGGCGTCAGTCCGTATACATCGCCTTACGGCTTCGCACGGACCTGTGTTTTTAGTAAACAGTCGCTTCTCGCTGGTCTCTGCGGCCACACCCAGCTCAGAGTGCAAGACTCATCACCAGACATGGCCCCCCTTCTCCCGAAGTTACGGGGGCATTTTGCCGAGTTCCTTAACCATAGTTCACCCGAACGCCTCGGTATTCTCTACCTGACCACCTGAGTCGGTTTAGGGTACGGGCCGCCATGAAACTCGCTAGAGGCTTTTCTCGACAGCATAGGATCATCCACTTCACCACAATCGGCTCGGCATCAGGTCTCAGACTATAGCCAGGCGGATTTACCTACCTGACGTCCTACACCCTTACCCCGGGACAACCACCGCCCGGGATGGACTACCTTCCTGCGTCACCCCATCACTCACCTACTACCAGCTCGGGCCACCGGCTCCACCACTTTCCATTCCCCGAAGGGTCCGGAACGGCTTCACGGGCTTAGCATCACTGGATTCAATGTTTGACGCTTCACAGCGGGTACCGGAATATCAACCGGTTATCCATCGACTACGCCTGTCGGCCTCGCCTTAGGTCCCGACTTACCCTGGGCAGATCAGCTTGACCCAGGAACCCTTAGTCAATCGGCGCACACGTTTCTCACGTGTGAATCGCTACTCATGCCTGCATTCTCACTCGTGAACCGTCCACAACTCGCTTCCACGGCTGCTTCACCCGGCACACGACGCTCCCCTACCCATCACAGCGGGCGTTGGCCCTCATGCTGCAATGACACGACTTCGGCGGTACGCTTGAGCCCCGCTACATTGTCGGCGCGGAATCACTAGACCAGTGAGCTATTACGCACTCTTTCAAGGGTGGCTGCTTCTAAGCCAACCTCCTGGTTGTCTCTGCGACTCCACATCCTTTCCCACTTAGCGTACGCTTAGGGGCCTTAGTCGATGCTCTGGGCTGTTTCCCTCTCGACCATGGAGCTTATCCCCCACAGTCTCACTGCCGCGCTCTCACTTACCGGCATTCGGAGTTTGGCTAAGGTCAGTAACCCGGTAGGGCCCATCGCCTATCCAGTGCTCTACCTCCGGCAAGAAACACACGACGCTGCACCTAAATGCATTTCGGGGAGAACCAGCTATCACGGAGTTTGATTGGCCTTTCACCCCTAACCACAGGTCATCCCCCAGGTTTTCAACCCTGGTGGGTTCGGTCCTCCACGACCTCTTACAGCCGCTTCAACCTGCCCATGGCTAGATCACTCCGCTTCGGGTCTAGAGCGTGCAACTCAAACGCCCTGTTCGGACTCGCTTTCGCTACGGCTTCCCCACACGGGTTAACCTCGCTACACACCGCTAACTCGCAGGCTCATTCTTCAAAAGGCACGCAGTCACGACGCACCGAGCAAGCTCGATGCGCGACGCTCCCACGGCTTGTAGGCACACGGTTTCAGGTACTATTTCACTCCGCTCCCGCGGTACTTTTCACCATTCCCTCACGGTACTATCCGCTATCGGTCACCAGGGAATATTTAGGCTTAGCGGGTGGTCCCGCCAGATTCACACGGGATTTCTCGGGCCCCGTGCTACTTGGGTGTCTCTCAAACGAGCCGCTGATGTTTCGACTACGGGGGTCTTACCCTCTACGCCGGACCTTTCGCATGTCCTTCGCCTACATCAACGGTTTCTGACTCGTCCCACGGCCGGCAGACCGTGGAAGAGAGATCCCACAACCCCGCATGCGCAACCCCTGCCGGGTATCACACACATACGGTTTGGCCTCATCCAGTTTCGCTCGCCACTACTCCCGGAATCACGGTTGTTTTCTCTTCCTGCGGGTACTGAGATGTTTCACTTCCCCGCGTTCCCTCCACACTGCCTATGAGTTCAGCAGCGGGTGACAGCCCATGACGACTGCCGGGTTTCCCCATTCGGAAACCCCCGGATCAAAGCCTGGTTGACGACTCCCCGGGGACTATCGTGGCCTCCCACGTCCTTCATCGGTTCCTGGTGCCAAGGCATCCACCGTGCGCCCTTAAAAACTTGGCCACAGATGCTCGCGTCCACTGTGCAGTTCTCAAACAACGACCAACCACCCACCACCCCGAGACCAAACATCCCGAGTTCACTGGGGCCGGCAACCGAAGAAGCAGACCAAACTGGCCGCTCCCTCAGACACC
>JAEBEK010000059.1:0-2155 GCA_049998055.1 Amycolatopsis sp. cmx-4-37
GTGCGCCGTGAGGCGCCTGTTATTTCGATCGGGGGTGGGAGACCTCCGACGCCGGGCCGTCGCAGCGGTCTGGTGAAGCTGAGGGCAGCCTGATCCGCGGAGTGGCGGGGAAAGGTGGAAGCGGCCCTGACAAAGCCGGGACGTGCCAGTACTGCCAGATGGTGCGGGTCCGGCGAGCGAGACGAGAAGGTTCACGTGAGAAACCAGCGGTGAAGCCTCGTTAACAGGAACCGGCTCGAACCTGGTGGATCTGGGCCGGGGTGCGGTGCGTGGTCCCACTGTTTCGATGGGGCCGCCCGTCACAACCGAAGCCGTCGGTCGTGACAGTTCGGGATGAAGGTCTGCGGCGTAGTCCCGAAGGCCGCCGGGGTATAGCTGGGCGCCTAACTCGTTGATCGGTAACAGGTGAACACGGGAACCGTCCCGGTTCCGCCTTGCATGACCGCGTGTCCGATGCGGTGATGCAAGGCTGGGTCCGCTGCCGGCCGATCGGGCTGGGACGGGGCGGAGCCGCCGTAGTAGTCCGAGGCCGGGAGAGCCGGTCGCATGGCGAAGGGCGGCAGCGATGTGAGTGGGAAGGATGCTGTCATGTCAGGAGATGCGCCGGTGAATATCGGTGCTCTGCTCGACCGCCCGCTGGCGGTTCGGGAGCGGGTACTGGGGATTCAGACCAAACTGCACCGTTGGGCGACGGCCGACCGGGGTCGTTGCTTTGATGATCTGTTCAATCTCGTGGTGGACCCGGCGTTCCTCGTCATGGCGTGGACCCGGGTCCGGGAGAACAGGGGCGCCAAGACGGCTGGGATCGACGGGGCTACTGCGTGGTCGATCGAGAACAGCGAGCGCGGCGTGGCGGGGTTCCTGGCCGAACTGCGGTCCTCGGTGAAGGACCGTTCCTTCCGGCCAGCTCCGGTGCGCACCGCGCAGATCCCCAAGGCGGGCGGCAAGATCCGGCGCCTGGGGATCCCGACGGTGCGCGACCGCGTTGTGCAGGCGTCTTTGAAACTGGTGCTGGAGCCTATCCTGGAGGCCGACTTCGACCCGTGCAGCTACGGGTTCCGCCCTCAGCGCCGATGCCAGGACGCCATCGAGGAGATCCGCTATTACGCCGCACGCGGCTACGAGCAGGTCTTCGAGGGCGATATCGCCGCCTGCTTCGACGAAATCTCGCACCCGGCTCTGCTGGACCGGCTGCGAATCCGTGTCGGAGACCGGCGTGTCCTGGCGCTGATCAAGGCGTTCCTGAAGGCGGGCCTGCTGGACGAGTTGCGTGACTTCCGGGACACCACCACCGGAACTCCTCAGGGCGGCATCCTTTCGCCGCTGCTGGCCAATCTCGCCTTGAGTGTTCTCGACGAGCATTTCCGCGCCCGGTGGGAGGCGATGGGCACCCAAACCCAACGCTGGCGAGCCACCCGGCGCGGGGCCGCGACCTACCGCCTGGTCCGCTATGCGGACGACTTCGTGGTGATGGTCTTCGGCACCCGGCAGCACGCCGAGAACCTCTACAGCGAGATCGAAACGGTCCTGAGCCTGGTTGGGTTGCGGCTGGCGCCCGACAAGACCCGGGTTACCGGCATCGACGAGGGCTTCGACTTTCTCGGGTTTCACATCCAGCGACACCGGCAGAAAGGAAGCGACCGGCGGCTGATCTACACCTATCCGTCGAAGAAGTCTCTGGCGACGATTCGGCGCAAGGTCACCGCGGCCACCGGCAGACAGACCACCAGCCTCCCCGCGGACAAGTTGTTCGTCCGTTTAGGACAGATAACCCGCGGCTGGGCCTTCTACTTCCGGCACGGTGCGTCCAGCAGCGCGTTCGGCGCCCTCAACCACCACCTATGGTGGCGGGCCTGGCGCTGGCTGCGTAACAAGCACCCGAACCGGAACGCACGGTGGATCATCCGCCACTACTACGGCCCCGGCCAGTGGTGGCCCACCAGCAACGGAGTCCGGCTCTTCCAACCCGCAACGGTCAGCATCCAGCGTTACCGATTCCGGGGCACGAAGATCCCGAACCCGTGGACGGTCCAGAAGGCATAACGGCACTCGTGGAGAGCCCGGTGCACGGAAACGGGCACGCCGGGTTCGGCGGGCGGCCCGCAGAAACGGACCGGTGGCAACACCGGCACCGCGCTGCGGGTCGACCCCACAC
>JAEBEK010000060.1:0-1856 GCA_049998055.1 Amycolatopsis sp. cmx-4-37
CCCTCACACCACCTCCGCATCAGTGCCTCATGGACAGCGGAAGATAACCCGTCTACGAGGGACTGTGCGCAGGCCCGTACCTGCCTGGAGCACGTCGAACACGCCCAGTCGGGGACTCCAGATAACGGCGGTGCGGGCCCGCACCGGGCTGAGCATGCGCACGCACCTGCAGCGCACGGTGGGCAACTACCTGCAGCTGCGCGACCTGGCGCCGGAGCTACCGATCATCCCCGTGATCCAGGGCAATGAGGTCACCGACTATTACCGCTGTGCTGACTTGTACGAGCGTCACGGTGTCGACCTGGCCGGCTTGCCGCTGGTCGGGGTGGGGAGTGTGTGCCGACGGTCGCACACGTACGAGGTGGAGCGCATCGTGCGGTCGCTGCACGCCCGCAACGTGAGCACCCATTGTTTCGGCGTGAAGACCCTCGGGTTGGCTCACTACGGCGACGTGATCGCGTCGAGTGATTCGGCTGCCTGGAGCTTCAGCGGCAGGTACCTGCCGGGGTGCACACCGAGTCATCGCAGCGAGGCCAACTGCCTGCGCTATGCCCTGGCCTGGCGGGCACGACTGCACCAGAAGATCCGAGCCACGGCGCCGTCCAAGCCCGACCGGCTCAAGCGCGGGACATCCCCCGGGAACGCTGCGCGGCGACCCTCGCCGCGTCGGCCCGGCCACGCCCAGCCGAGCCCGTCGCCGAGGCCGCCGCATCGAAAGTCAGGCAGGGTCTCGGACGATTCGTCACGGACGGGAGCATGCCGATGAACGGCTCTAGCTCTGACGAGTCCGCGTCCGCCATCGGTGCCGAGGATCTCCTGCGGTTCGTGGCGACCGAGGGCCCGGTGATCGGGTCCCTGTGCACCGGCCTGCTGGGCCTGGACCTGGGGGTCGCCGCAGTATTGGGCGGCCGGATCGCCTGGTACAGCGAAGTCGACCCACACGCCGAGCAGATCCTCACCACCCGCCTGCCCGGTGTGCCGAACCTGGGGGATCTGCGGACGGTCGACTTCACCGCTGTGGAGCGGGTGGACGTGCTCACCGCCGGATTCCCCTGTCAGGACATCTCCGCCGCCGGTCGGCGCGCGGGCATCGAGAAAGGCGCGCGCAGTGGACTGTGGAGCAACGTGCTGGACGCCGTTCGCGTTCTACGACCAGGCCTCGTCGTCCTGGAGAACGTCGCCGCCCTCCGATGGCGGGGCGGGGGACTCGACCGGGTTCTCGGCGGGCTGGCCGAGGCGAGGTACGACGCGGTCTGGCGTTGCCTACGAGCCAGCGACATCGGAGCGGCGCACCGCCGCGAGCGGGTGTTCGTGTGTGCCGTCCCCCAGCCGGAACGGGATGCGGATGATGCCGACCCCGCAGGCCCGCGACGGCGAGCCCCGCGGTCCGGTCGATCCGGCCCGGCGGCGCGCGGGCGGGCATCAGGTCAACCTCAACGACGCCGTCGACTCCGTGGCCAGACCGACACAGCTGCTGCCGACACCGACGGCGGCGGACTCCCGGTCGGCGGCGATCCAGACGGTGCTCAAGCCGGGCCGGCCGATACCGGCCGGGTGCGTGACGCTGACCGACTCGGTGCGCCTGCTGCCGACGCCGACGGCGTCGGACGCGAAGAACTGCACCCACGTCAGCCACGACGGCGGACCGTCGCTTCCCGACCGGGCACGCACCCTCACGACACCGGACACCACAAACGAGGAAACATGCTGCGCAGCAACACAATTCGGGGGGGGGGTGTCCCTATGTGGTTGTCAAGCCGCTGCGGGGGCTGGTTGGGGGTGTCGGTAGTGGGTGCCGTTGCGGAGCATGGCGTAGAGCACGTCGCAGCGGCGGCGGGCCAGGCAGATAAGGGCGG
>JAEBEK010000061.1:0-1487 GCA_049998055.1 Amycolatopsis sp. cmx-4-37
TGTGCGGTGGCGGTGAACAGGCCGTGCCAGCTGTCGTGCTGGGGCCAGTTCTGCGGGAGCCGCAGCGTGAGCCGGCGGGCGGTGCGGGTGAGCCTCGCTGGGACGGCGATCAGCTGACGGCGGATGGTGCCGGTGCGGGCCCGGGCGTGGAAGCGGCTGGCCAGGACGCCGAGGGTGCGCAGCAGGTTGTGGGTCAGGGCGGCCAGGGTGAGCCAGGCTTGGTTGGCGTGGAACTGCCCGGACGGGAAATGCGCCAGGGCGGAGTTGTTGAGGTCGGCGAAGACCTGCTCGATCGTGCCGGCCCGGTCGCGGTGCTGGTGTTCGGCGGCGACGGTGTCCAGGCCGGTGTTGGTGAAGATGGCCTGGTAGCGCCAGACGGGGAACAGCTCGCCCTGGTCGCTGCGGGTCTCGACGCGGTAGCGGCGCACGATCAGCCGGGCGGTGATGGGGCCTTGGGGGTGTTCGGTGGGGTTGGTGAAGGCGGTGTAGCCGGTCTCGGCCACGTCGGCGGCGTGGATCCAGGTGCTGGTTTCCTCGTCAAAAACCGGGGTGGCGTAGGTGATCGGAGTCCAGGCGTGCTCGTCGATGCTCTCGATCACGGCGCGCAGGCCGGGATGCTGGCGCATGGTGATCGAGAACCGGGCCCCGGCGGTGACGATGGCGTGGATCAGGGAACAGACGTAGTAGCCCGAATCGGCGCGGACCAGCAGGTTGCCGGTGGCGCCGCAGCCACGCGCGGTCCGCAGCGCCTGCGTGATGAAGGAGGTGGCGTTGCGGCGGGTGTCGGCCTGACCGCCGCGCAGCCGGGTCGCCACGATCACCGGCGCCGCGATCGGGGTCGAGAGGGTGGCGGCGAGGAAGTGGTAGCCCCGCACGTGGGTGTAGCCGTGGCGCGCGCCGATTTTCTGCTGTCCGTAGACGCGGGTGATCTTCGAGTCCAGATCCACGATCGCGTACTGCTCGGCCCCGGGCAGCAGCCGGCCGGTCTGGCGGGTCAGGCGGATCAGCACCTGCGCGGCGAACGCCTCCAGCGCGCCGGCATGGCCGATGTCGAAGCCGCGCAGGAATGTCCCCAGTGTCGACGGGGCCCGGATCCCGGTAAACAGCCGGTCCATTGCCCCGGTCCGCAGCACACCGCAATCGTCGATGCTGTCCGCGTCGGCGGCCATCCCCGCCACCAGTGACAGCAGCTTCGCGTCCGGGTTCGCTCCGGCCGGACCGGGAATCCGGACCCGCTCGGTCGCCAGGTCGGCGAACCCGACGTTGTCGGCCAGCCGCACCAACGGCAGCAGACCGGCATGGGACACGACACTCTGATCATCGAACCTCGCCGACACCCCGGCCCGGGTATGAGACGCTTGCATCCAGCAGATGCCCTCTCGCTTTAAGGTTGTTTGTTCCCTAGACAAGAACAATCATCCCAGGTCAGAGGGCATCTGCCCGTCTACGACATACCACCTGACACCACATTCACCGGTGGATCCAGG
>JAEBEK010000062.1:0-1455 GCA_049998055.1 Amycolatopsis sp. cmx-4-37
GGGGGGGTGTCCCTATGTGGTTGTCAAGCCGCTGCGGGGGCTGGTTGGGGGTGTCGGTAGTGGGTGCCGTTGCGGAGCATGGCGTAGAGCACGTCGCAGCGGCGGCGGGCCAGGCAGATAAGGGCGGCGTTGTGCTTCTTGCCCTCGGCCCTCTTTCGGTCGTAGTAGGTGCGGCTGGTCGGGTCAGACAACGAAGCGAACGCGGCCAGGAAGAACGCACGTTTGAGCTGGCGGTTGCCGGTCCGGGCCGGGTGCTCACCCTTGATCGACGTGCCGGAGCTGCGGGTGACCGGCGCGATGCCGGCGTAGGCCGCGAGGTGTCCGGAGGAGGCGAAGTTGGAGGCGTCGCCGACTTCGAGGAGGATGCGGGCTGCGGTCCTGACGCCGATGCCGGGCATCGAGATCAGGACCCCGGCAAGAGGGTGCGCATCAAGTATCCCCTCGACCTGCTCGGCAACCTGTTTCCGTTGCTGCAGGACAGTTTTCAAGCTGTCCGCCAGCCGCGGCAGCACGGTGTCGGCGGCCGCGGTGCCTGGGACGGTGACGGACTGCTCGCCCAGTGCGGTCATGATCGCCTCGACCAGCTTCTCGCCCATGCGGGGCGCGTGGACCTTCGCGATCGCGGTCAGTTTGCGGCGACCGGCCTTGGCGATGCCGGCCGGGCCGCCGCAGCGCGAGAGAATTTCCAGCACCGCCGGGTGGCTGATCCGCAGTCCGATGGCGTGTTCGAGGGCGGGGTGGATGCCCGTGAGCAGGCCCCGGATCCGGTTGCTGATCCGGGTGGCTTCGCCGGCCAGGTCGTCGTCGAACCCGACCAACACCTCCAGCTCGGCCAAGGCCTCGTCACCGACATCGACCGGGCGCAGCGTGTGCGGCAGCGAGCGGGCCGCGTCGGCGATGACGAACGCGTCCCGGGCGTCGGTCTTCGCGCGGCCGGGGTAGAGATCGGCGATGCGACGCATCGCCAACCCGGGCAGGTAGGCCACCTGATGCCCAGCGGCGCGGGCGACCGCGACCGGCAACGCCCCGATCGTGGCCGGCTGGTCGACCACGACCAGCAGGGTTCCGTGCCGGGCGAGTTTGTCGAACAGGGCCTTCAGTTTGGGTTCGGTGTTGGGCAGCGGGGCGTCATGCAGCCGCTTCCCGTCCGGGTCCAAGCCGACGGCGTGGTGGTTGTCTTTGCCGACGTCCAGGCCGAGGAACACGCTGAAAGTGCTGCTCATTCACCATGCCGTTCGTTCGCCGTGACGTGGTCACCGATCAGGCATCGAGCGCCGGCACCCACGTTACGACGAGACCTACCCAGTGGTGGCCGTGTCCCTATCAGCGGTCCCTCGATGCCACCAGACCCGGTGACACCACCCCCCGGATCATGCGAGCGACTGGGGGCCTGAGTCATGCCGGGCCTGGTGACCACAGCTCCTTGATCAGGAACTACGAAGAAGGTAACGGGGG
>JAEBEK010000063.1:0-1377 GCA_049998055.1 Amycolatopsis sp. cmx-4-37
TTGTTGAGTGCCAGGGCGACGGCTTCGAGGTCGTCGGCGGTCCATCTCGACAGGTCGGTGCCCTTCGGGAAGTACTGACGCAGCAGCCCGTTCGTGTTCTCGTTGGTGGGTCGCTGCCATGGGGAGTGCGGGTCGGCGAAGAACACCTTCGTGCCGGTCTCGAGCGCGAATTGCGCGTGGGCTGACAGCTCCTTGCCTCGGTCCCAGGTAAGGGTTTTGCGCAGCTGCTCGGGTAGCTGGGTCATCGACGCCGTCAAGGCGGCGCTCATCGCGATCGCGCCGTAGCCGCCGAGTGCGGGGCCGTTCTTCACCCGGGGCGTCTCGCCCCACCCGTCCAGTCGTGGCAGGTGCACCAGCAGCGTGCAACGGCTGGCGCGTTCCACGACCGTGCCGATCGCCGACCGGCCAGTGCCGATGATGAGGTCTCCCTCCCAGTGCCCAGCAACGGCACGGTCGTCGGCTTCGGCCGGCCGTTGGCTGATGACCACGTCCGCGGTGACGTGGCCCTGCGGCTTGCTCCGGGACCTCGCGCGTGGCTCACGCAACGCACGTCCGGTTCGCAGGCAGGCGACCAGCTCCCGCTTGAGCGCGCCGCGGCCTTCGATGAACAGGGCTTGGTAGATCGCTTCGTGGCTGATGCGCATGGAGTCATCCTCGGGGAAGTCGATCCTGAGACGGTGGGCGATCTGCTCCGGGCTCCAGGCCGTCGCCCACCGCCGGTCCTGCCGGTGCGGCTTGTTCAGTCCCTTCCACGCAGGCGGTCTGGGCCCGGCGACGGCCGTGCCATCGGGTCGGCGGACGCTGTCGCTCAAGCGCTTCTGGACGTATTCGCGCAGCCGCGGATTCGACACCAGCTTGGCTGTCTTCGGGCGTTGGCCGCCTGCTGCGCCTTCCACTGCGCCACCGTGGCCCGATATTCCTGTTTGCCGCTGCGTGTCGCGGCGTTACGCCGCAACTCACGCGAGATCGTCCCCGCATCGCGTCCGATGCTGCGGCCGATTTCCCGCACGCCCTTGCCTTGCGCCCGCAACAGCGCGATCTCCTCGCGTTCGGCAAATGACAGATAGCGGCCGGAGGGTTCGTCCACGCTGGCGGCATGCCGCCAGCGTGGCGAAACCACCGCGCCCCGACCGGCCACGACACGCCGACGTGAAGCGCGGCCTCGACCGTCGTGACCCCCGTCGCGATCAGGCGCCAGAACTCCCGCTGCACACCGCGCGAGGGCTCAGGCCGACCCGGCGACCGCATCGGCGGCCGCAACGCCCGGTCCGCCGCCCACTGCCTGCGCACCCCTTCGGGCACCCGCTCCAGCTTCGTGTTGCCGCCCATCGCACACCTCCGCGATCAAGGTGTTGCGACGACCGGTTGAATTCGCCC
>JAEBEK010000064.1:0-1359 GCA_049998055.1 Amycolatopsis sp. cmx-4-37
CTTAGTACTGCAACGGCACTTGGGTGGTGTGTGGTAGATCATCCGAGTGGTGGTCGATGTGACGTTGGATCAGCTGGATCGGGTGCATGAGCGGATCGCGGGCCGGTTCACGCGGTCGGAACCGCGGGCTCGGGCGCGGGAGTATGTGTCCGGGCTGGTCGCGGGTCTGGAGCGGAAGAACGGCTGGACGCTGGCCGAGCAAGCTGGCGAGGTCTCGCCGGATGGGATGCAACGGTTGCTGCGCTGGGCGGACTGGGACATCGACGGAGTCCGTGACGATGTCCGTGACTACGTCGTCGAGCATCTCGGTGAGCCGAGTGGTGTGCTGATCGTGGACGACACCGGATTCCTGAAGAAGGGCACTCGCTCAGCCGGGGTGCAGCGGCAGTACTCCGGCACCGCGGGGCGGATCGAGAACTGTCAGATCGGTACGTTCCTGGCCTATGCCTCGCCTCGTGGGCATGCGCTGATCGACCGGGCGTTGTATCTGCCCGAGCCCTGGTGCGCCGACCCCGATCGGTGCCGGCGGGCCGGGATCCCTGACGGGACCGAGTTCGAGACGAAACCGCGGCAAGCCATGGCGATGCTGACGCGGGCATTCGAGGCGGGCGTGCCGTTCGCGTGGATCACCGCCGATGAGGCTTACGGGCAGGTCAAGTATCTGCGGGCGTGGCTGGAGGAGCATGACGCCGCGTATGTGCTGGCCACCAAGGTCAACGACCTGCTGACCACCACCGAGGGCAATGAGCGCCGGGCGGATGAGCTGATCACCGGCCTGCCCGCCCGGTCGTGGCGGCGGTTGTCGGTCGGGGCCGGGGCGCACGGGCCACGCGAGTACGACTGGGCGCGGATCCCGCTCGGGACCGGCTGGCGGGCCGGGCGCGGGCACTGGCTGCTCGCACGGCGCTCGATCAGCGATCCGACCGAGATCGCCTACTACGTCTGCTACGGACCCCGCCGCTCGAGCCTGCTGGACCTGGCCTGGGTCGCCGGGACCCGGTGGCGGATCGAGGAATGCTTCCAGCAGGCCAAGAACGAAGCCGGGCTGGATCACTACCAGGTCCGTTCGTGGCGGGCGTGGTATGCCCACATCACCCTGTCGATGCTGGCCCACGCCTGGCTCGCCGTCTCCCGATCCCTTGCCATAAAGGGGGAATCGGTGCCGGCGAGTCAGGCATGATCGGATACACGCTACCGGAGATCCGACGCTTGCTCACCAAGCTGATCCTGCGTGTCACCGACACCGCCGAGCACATCTGGGCTTGGTCATGCTTCCGCCGACGACGACAACACCAAGCCCGGCTCAGTCACTACAAACGCCGCGGCTACCCACTCACCTAACTGCCGTTGCAGTATTAG
>JAEBEK010000065.1:0-1353 GCA_049998055.1 Amycolatopsis sp. cmx-4-37
TCGGGCTAGGGGTGGGTGGCCGCAGAGACCAGCGGAAAGCGACTGTTTACTAAAAACACAGGTCCATGCGAAGTCGCAAGACGATGTATATGGACTGACGCCTGCCCGGTGCTGGAACGTTAAGAGGACCGGTTAATCCATTTCGGTGGGTGAAGCTGAGAATTTAAGCGCCAGTAAACGGCGGTGGTAACTATAACCATCCTAAGGTAGCGAAATTCCTTGTCGGGTAAGTTCCGACCTGCACGAATGGCGTAACGACTTTCCGGCTGTCTCAACCACAGGCCCGGCGAAATTGCACTACGAGTAAAGATGCTCGTTACGCGCGGCAGGACGGAAAGACCCCGGGACCTTTACTATAGTTTGGTATTGGTTTTCGGTTCGGCTTGTGTAGGATAGGTGGGAGACTGTGAAGTGGTCACGCTAGTGGCTGTGGAGTCGTTGTTGAAATACCACTCTGGTCGAATTGGGAATCTGAACCTCGGGCCATGATCTGGTTCAGGGACAGTGCCTGATGGGTAGTTTAACTGGGGCGGTTGCCTCCTAAAGAGTAACGGAGGCGCCCAAAGGTTCCCTCAGCCTGGTTGGCAATCAGGTGTTGAGTGCAAGTGCACAAGGGAGCTTGACTGTGAGACAGACATGTCGAGCAGGGACGAAAGTCGGGACTAGTGATCCGGCACCTCCTGGTGGAAGGGGTGTCGCTCAACGGATAAAAGGTACCCCGGGGATAACAGGCTGATCTTGCCCAAGAGTCCATATCGACGGCATGGTTTGGCACCTCGATGTCGGCTCGTCGCATCCTGGGGCCGGAGTAGGTCCCAAGGGTTGGGCTGTTCGCCCATTAAAGCGGCACGCGAGCTGGGTTTAGAACGTCGTGAGACAGTTCGGTCCCTATCCGCCGCGCGCGTAGGATACTTGAGGAAGGCTGTCCCTAGTACGAGAGGACCGGGACGGACGAACCTCTGGTGTGCCAGTTGTTCCGCCAGGGGCATGGCTGGTTGGCCACGTTCGGAAGGGATAACCGCTGAAGGCATCTAAGCGGGAAGCCTGTTCCAAGATGAGGTATCCCACCCTTTGTGGGTTAAGGCTCCCAATAGACCATTGGGTTGATAGGCCAGAGATGGAAGCACAGTAATGTGTTGTCGAGTTGACTGGTACTAATAGGCCGAGGACTTGTCTACGAAGGTGTTACGCATCCACTCTACGGTTCTGAAACACCACGCGTGTTTCGTAGTGTTTCGGTGGTTTTAGCGTCAGGGAAACGCCCGGTCCCATTCCGAACCCGGAAGCTAAGCCTGATAGCGCCGATGGTACTGCAACCGAAGGGTTGTGGGAGAGTAGGACACCGCCGAACTT
>JAEBEK010000066.1:0-1310 GCA_049998055.1 Amycolatopsis sp. cmx-4-37
TCGAGGACGCCGACGTGACCGGGAAGGCGAACTGATCATGGCCACGGAGAAGCTCGCGCTCGCCCGCGCCCTCAACGAATCGCTGCGCACCGCCCTGGAGAGCGACCCGAAGGTCCTCATCATGGGCGAGGACGTCGGCAAACTCGGCGGTGTCTTCCGCGTCACCGACGGTCTGCAGAAGGACTTCGGCGAGGACCGGGTGATCGACACCCCGCTCGCCGAGTCCGGCATCGTCGGCACCGCGATCGGCCTGGCCCTGCGCGGCTACCGGCCGGTCGTGGAGATCCAGTTCGACGGCTTCGTCTTCCCCGCGTACGACCAGATCGTCACGCAGCTCGCCAAGATGCACGCCCGTTCGCTGGGCACGGTGAAGCTGCCGATCGTCATCCGCATCCCCTACGGCGGCGGCATCGGCGCCGTGGAGCACCACAGCGAGTCCCCGGAGGCGCTGTTCGCGCACGTCCCCGGCCTCAAGGTGGTCTCGCCGGCCAACGCGGCCGACGGCTACTGGATGCTCCAGCAGGCCATCCAGAGCGACGACCCGGTGATCTTCTTCGAGCCGAAGCGCCGTTACTGGGACAAGGCCGAGGTCGACCGCGAGGCGATCCCCGCCCCGCTGCACGGCGCCCAGGTGGCCCGTGCGGGCACCGATCTGACGCTGGCCGCCTACGGCCCGATGGTGAAGGTCTGCCTGGCGGCGGCCGACGCCGCCGCCGAGGAGGGCAAGTCGGTGGAGGTGCTGGACCTGCGGTCG
The DNA here is from genome assembly GCA_049998055.1 of Amycolatopsis sp. cmx-4-37. Lineage (GTDB taxonomy): Bacteria > Actinomycetota > Actinomycetes > Mycobacteriales > Pseudonocardiaceae > Amycolatopsis. The sequence goes on from JAEBEK010000066.1 coordinate 755, forward strand.
ATGTCGCCGGTCGACTTCGACGCGATCCAGCGCTCGGTGGAGCGCACCCGCAGGCTGGTCGTGGTCCACGAGGCCCCGGTCTTCCTGGGGACGGGGGCGGAGATCGCCGCCCGCATCACCGAGCGGTGCTTCTACCATCTGGAGGCGCCCGTGCTGCGGGTCGGCGGCTACCACGCGCCGTACCCGCCGGCGCGGATCGAGGAGGAGTACCTTCCGGGCCTCGACCGGGTGCTCGACGCCGTCGACCGCTCGCTGGCGTTCTGAGGGAGAGGGACGTGACGACGATGACGGAATCCGCCCAGGCGGTACGCGAGTTCAAGATGCCCGACGTGGGCGAGGGCCTCACCGAGGCCGAGATCCTCAAGTGGTACGTCCAGCCGGGCGACACGGTCACCGACGGCCAGGTCGTCTGCGAGGTGGAGACGGCCAAGGCTGCGGTGGAGCTGCCGATCCCCTTCGACGGGACGGTGCGCGAGCTGCGCTTCACCGAGGGCACCACGGTCGACGTCGGCCAGGTGATCATCTCGGTGGCCACCGGCGGCGGGGCTCCGGCCCC
>JAEBEK010000067.1:0-1307 GCA_049998055.1 Amycolatopsis sp. cmx-4-37
GGGGTTCCAGGGAGAGGGCGGGCGCGGGGTCGCCGGTGGTGTCGGTGTAGGTGCCGAGGAGGACGAGGAAGAGCGGGGTGGCGTCGACCGAGCCGTAGTAGCGGCCGTAGGGGACCTGGCGGAAGTGGGCGAGTTCGCCGTGGCGGACCTCGTGGACGATGCGGCCGGGCTGTTCGCCGCGGGCGGGGTCGTACCGGGTGCCCTGGGTGGCGGCGAGCGCGCGCAGGGTCGCGGCGGCCGGGTCCGGCCGGTACGGGAGGGCGAAGAGGGAGGTCAGGAGCGAGTCGCGGCCGAAGAGGGTGAGGAACCAGGGGACTCCGGCGCCGGGCGGGAAGACCTCCTCCCCCGCCGGTCCGGTGGCCGGGACGCGCAGGCGGGCGAGGTCGGCGAGGCCCTGCCGGCAGGCGTCGGCGAGGCCCGCTGGTGCGTCGGCGGGGACGGGGAGCAGGGCGGGGCCGAGGAGGTCCGCGGCGGCGGCGCTCACCTGGGCGGCGGCCGAGGCGGGGTCGGTGGCCTCGGCGGGGGCCGGGGCGCCGTGCGGGCGGGCCTCGACGCGCAGGAGCAGTTCGGCCTCGCCGTGGGCGGGGAGGGCGAGGTTCCAGGTCAGCCGGTGCGCGGTGGAGCCGGGCTCGGCGGGCTCGGCGGGCTCGCTCGACTCCGGGGCCGGGGTGGCCGTGACGGTCGTACGGGACTTCCAGGTGCGGCGGGTGTAGGTGAAGCGGACGCCGTCGGGTCGGGTGTGGGCGGTGCGGGTGGCGTCGTCCTTGGGGTAGTCGCGGTGGTCCGAGCGGAGTTCGAACTGGTCGGCGAAGTCGGCGTCGACGAGGAGGGCGAGGTGCGCGGTGCGGGGCTCGGGCCGGTTGTTGACCAGGCGCAGGCGTTCCACCAGGGCGCCGGAGGTGACGGCGAGTTCGCGGACGACGGTGTAGGCCGGGGGCTCGTCGCGGGTGCCGGGCGGGGTCAGTAGGCAGGTGGCGGTGGCCGCCTCCTCACCGAGGGGGACGAGGACGAGCGGGCGGGCGCCGTCGACGGTGAGTTCCCAGCGGCTGAGGTGGCGGGCGTCGCGGCGGAAGAGGCCGTCGGGGGTGCTGCCGCCGCGTGCGGTCAGGCCGCCGTCGGGGCCGAGGACGGCGAAGGTCCCGGCGTGCACGAGTGTGGTGTCGGCGGTGGGGCTCACGCCGGGTTCCTCTCCTGCGTACGGGACGCGTGGGGGTCGGGGGCGGTGGCGCGCTGCGCCGGGAGGGGTGCGGTGGCGCGGGCGGCGAGCAGGTCGAGGGTGAGGGCGGCGGTCCAGCCGAAGGAGCGGG
>JAEBEK010000068.1:0-1304 GCA_049998055.1 Amycolatopsis sp. cmx-4-37
GAGTAGAGAGCTAGGAATCCGTTTCGAAGTGGGTGCTGTGCACAACTCGGCCCGAGCGCCGATCCGGGCCGATCTCGCGATTTGACCCGGGGCCGCACGGACTGTCGGTGGTGTGCGTCAGACTGGTGCACGGCGGCAGGACGCCGGGACGGCATCGACGAGGCAGCGGCACCTGAGCCGGAAGCACTCACCGACTCCTCCTCCGGTACCCACCGCCGCCGACTTCATCCGTGGCCCGCCCGCCGCGGAGAGCGGCCGGGCCCCGCCCGCCGCAGCAGCAGGACCAGCAAGACGACCAGACAGACGACGGCCAGCAGGGCGAGAGCAGCCAGCAAGCGCAGGAGGCGGCTTACGGTGAAGATCCGGGTGGAACGCGACGTACTCGCGGAGGCAGTGGCCTGGGCGGCCCGCTCCCTCCCGGCCCGGCCGCCGGCCCCGGGTCTCGCGGGCCTGCTGCTGAAGGCGGAGGACGGCGCCCTCTCCCTGTCGAGCTTCGACTACGAGGTCTCGGCGCGGGTCTCCGTCGAGGCCGAGACCGAGGAGGAGGGCACCGTCCTCGTCTCCGGCCGGCTCCTCGCCGACATCTGCCGCGCCCTCCCCAACCGCCCGGTGGAGATTTCCACAGACGGTGTACGGGCGACGGTGAACTGCGGCTCCTCGCGCTTCACCCTCCACACCCTGCCGGTGGAGGAGTACCCGGCGCTGCCGCAGATGCCGACCGCCACGGGTACCGTCCCCGGCGACGTCTTCGCCTCGGCCGCCGCCCAGGTCGCCATCGCCGCGGGCCGTGACGACACCCTCCCGGTGCTCACCGGTGTCCGCGTCGAGATCGAGGGCGACACCGTCACCCTCGCCTCCACCGACCGCTACCGCTTCGCGGTCCGCGAGTTCCTGTGGAAGCCCGAGGACCCGGAGACCTCCGCCGTCGCCCTGGTCCCCGCCAAGACCCTGCTCGACACCGCCAAGGCCCTGACCAGCGGCGACAGCGTCACCATCGCGCTGGCCGGCTCCGGTGCGGGCGAGGGGCTCATCGGCTTCGAGGGCGCTGGCCGCCGCACCACCACCCGGCTGCTCGAAGGCGACCTGCCGAAGTACCGCACGCTCTTCCCGACCGAGTTCAACTCCGTCGCGGTGATCGAGACGGCGCCCTTCGTGGAGGCCGTCAAGCGCGTCTCCCTGGTGGCCGAGCGGAACACCCCGGTCCGCCTCAGCTTCGAGGCCGGCGTGCTCACCCTGGAGGCCGGCTCCAGCGACGACGCACAGGCTGTGGAGAGGGTCGACGCCCAGCTGGAGGGCGACGACAT
>JAEBEK010000069.1:0-1264 GCA_049998055.1 Amycolatopsis sp. cmx-4-37
CTCCAGAAGGACCCGCCAGGAGACGCCGTCCATGACGATGTGGTGGACGGTGAGGAAGAGGCGCGGCCAGGAAGCGCCGGCGCCCCGCAGGAACACGCCCTTCACCAGGGTGCCGGTGGACAGGTCGAGGGCGCGCTGCGCCTGGAGCGCGGCCGCGTCCAGCTCCTGCTCGGGGTCGGGGGACCCGGTGAGGTCGCGGACGGTGAGCAGGCCGGCGGGCCGCTCGCCGTACTCCTGGACCCAGTCGCCGTCCTGGCGGACGTACCGCAGCCGCAGGGCGTCGTGGTGGGCGACGACCGCGTCCAGGGCCCGCTCCAGCAGGGCCGCGTCGGTGCCGGGTGCCAGCCGCAGGTGCACGGACATCGCGTAGTGGTCCGGGTCGACGGTGTGCTCGTCGAGGAACCACCGCTGGATCGGGGTGAGCGGGACGCGCCCGGAGACCACCGCCTCCGGCGCGGCCGACAGCTCCTCGGCGGGCGCGGCGACCGCCGCGAGGGCGGCCACGCTCTGGTGCAGGAAGAGCAGCCGCGAGGTGAGGCGCAGCCCCGCCTGGCGGGCGCGGGAGACGACCTGGATGGAGAGGATGGAGTCGCCGCCGAGGTCGAAGAAGTTGTCGTGCACGCCCACGCGGGAGACCCCGAGGACCTCCGCCCAGATGGCGGCCAGGGTCTCCTCGGTCGCGTCGCGCGGCGCGGTGTACCCGGTGCCCAGCCGGTCGGCGTCGACCTCGGGTTCGGGCAGTGAGCGTCGGTCGACCTTGCCGCTCGGAGTGAGGGGCAGGTGGTCGAGCGTGACGAAGACGGCCGGGACCATGTAGTCGGGCAGGTGACCGGAGAGGTGCGCGCGCAGATCCGCGCCGCGCGGCCCGGACCCGCCGTCCTCGGGCACCACGTACGCCACCAGCCGCCGTCTGCCGGACTCCTCCTGCCAGGCGAGCACCACCGCGTCCCGCACCCCGGGGTGGGTGAGCAGGGCGCTCTCCACCTCGCCCAGCTCGATCCGGAATCCGCGGATCTTCACCTGGTCGTCGGCGCGGCCCAGGAACTCCAGGTCCCCCGAGGCCAGCCACCGGGCCCGGTCGCCGGTGCGGTAGAGGCGGTCGCCGCCGGCGAAGGGGCTGTCGGTGAACCGTTCCGCCGTCAGCTCGGGACGGCCGTGGTAGCCGCGGGCGATGCCCTCGCCGCCGATCCAGATCTCGCCGGGCACGCCCTGCGGGACCAGGTTGCGCGCCGCGTCCAGGACGTAGACGCGGGTGTTGGGCAGA
>JAEBEK010000070.1:0-1257 GCA_049998055.1 Amycolatopsis sp. cmx-4-37
CTGGCGGGAGGCGCCGGCCGAGTACGAGACGGCGGCGGGCAGCCCCTCGCCCGCCGCCAGCGCGTCGCGCCGGGCCCGGAAGGCGGCCTGCGCCTCGCGGTGGGCGGCCCGGGTGCCGCGCGGGCAGACCGGGCACGTGCAGGTGTGCGGGTGCGGGGCGTCGGCCTGCTCCGCCTCACCGGCCGGCTCCCCGGGCGCGGGCTTGTCGTCGGGGGCTCCGGCCTGGTGCGGTACGGGCGGCGGGGCCTCGTCCGTGGGGTGGCCCGGGGCGGGCGTCACGCCGGCCCCGCTGGTGTCGTCCGCCGTGTTACCGGCCTCTCGCCCCGCCACGGTCCATGCCCGCCTTCCCCGTCGTCCACGCTGGTCCCGGTGCCGTACGGCACCCTCGGCGCGCGCCGGTCCCGGGCCCGTACAGGGCCCCGCCAACTTCCGCGCGGTGACTGCAAATTGTGCCGTATGGGCGGGGTCCGGGGCACATCAGGGGCGCGCAGGGACCTCCCGGGCACGCACACACCCACAAGCACGCCGCTGACCTGCGACGAAGCGAGCGCCGGGATCTCAGCCCGGCCGGCGCTTGAGGCCGCACCTCCCAGCCCGGCCGGCGCTTGAGGCCATCAGTGACGCGCGCCCCCACGGCGCGCACGCACATCCGGCGACGGGGAGCCCCCCGGAAACACCAAATGCCGCCGCACCCCCGGCAGGGGGACACAACGGCACCCGGCGTCAACCCTGAGCCACCAGGCTCACTCCCACTCGATGGTCCCCGGCGGCTTGCTCGTCACATCGAGCACGACCCGGTTGACCTCGGCCACCTCGTTGGTGATCCGGGTGGAGATCCGCGCCAGCACGTCGTACGGCATCCGCGTCCAGTCGGCCGTCATGGCGTCCTCGGAGGAGACGGGCCGCAGCACGATCGGGTGACCGTAGGTCCGCCCGTCGCCCTGGACGCCGACCGAGCGCACGTCGGCGAGGAGCACGACGGGGCACTGCCAGATGTCGCGGTCGAGCCCGGCCGCGGTCAGCTCCTCGCGGGCGATGGCGTCGGCGTCGCGCAGCAGGTCGAGCCGGTCCTTGGTGACCTCGCCGACGATGCGGATGCCGAGGCCGGGCCCGGGGAAGGGCTGGCGCTGGACGATCTCCTCGGGCAGGCCCAGCTCCTGGCCGACCATGCGGACCTCGTCCTTGAACAGCATGCGCAGCGGCTCGACGAGCTCGAACTCGATGTCGTCGGGGAGGCCGCCCACGTTGTGGTGGGAC
>JAEBEK010000071.1:0-1179 GCA_049998055.1 Amycolatopsis sp. cmx-4-37
TTGGCGACCTCGACGACCGCGACCAGGAAGGATTCGACCTGGTCGGCGATCTGGACGGTGAAGTCGTCGGGGTCCTGCGTGGTGGAGTGGAGCGTGGCGTCAGACATCGAGGAGTCGTCTCCCTTCGAAGGCGCGGCCCAGAGTGACCTCGTCCGCGTATTCCAGGTCTCCGCCCACCGGCAGCCCGCTGGCGAGGCGGGTGACCTTCAGACCCATGGGCTTGATCATCCGGGCGAGGTACGTCGCCGTGGCCTCGCCCTCCAGGTTGGGATCGGTGGCGAGGATCAGCTCGGTGACGGTGCCGTCGGCGAGCCGGGCGAGGAGTTCACGGATGCGCAGGTCGTCCGGGCCGACGCCCTCGATGGGGCTGATCGCCCCGCCGAGCACGTGGTAGCGGCCCCGGAACTCCCGGGTCCGCTCGATCGCCACGACGTCCTTCGGCTCCTCGACCACGCAGATCACCGCGGCGTCGCGGCGCTGGTCGCGGCAGATGCCGCACTGCTCCTGCTGCGCGACGTTCCCGCAGACCGAGCAGAAGCGGACCTTGTCCTTCACTTCCAGCAGGGAGTGCGCGAGGCGCCGCACGTCGGCCGGCTCCGCCTGGAGGATGTGGAAAGCGATCCGCTGCGCGCTCTTGGGACCGACGCCGGGCAGCCTGCCCAGCTCGTCGATCAGCTCTTGGACCACGCCTTCGTACACGGAACGCCTTCCTTCGTGCTCCGCGGCGCCGGACCCCTCGCCGGGGCCGGGCCGTCGCTTCGTACCGTAGTCGCCGGGGCGCCCGCCCATAAGGCGTGCGGCGGATTACGGCGGCGGATTCACCACGGGTGAACGCGCCGGGGTCGAACTCGGATCAAGTGGTACGGAACGGGACGCGGCGGACTGGCTCCGCGCCCCCTTCCGCGCCGGGAGTCAGAACGGCAGGCCGGGAATGCCGCCGCCGCCGAGCCCCTGGGCCAGCGGGCCGAGCTTCTCCTGCTGGAGCTGCTGGGCGTTCTCGTTGGCCGCCTGGACCGCCGCGACCACCAGGTCGGCGAGGGTCTCGGTGTCCTCCGGGTCGACGGCCTTCGGGTCGGTGACCAGGCCGCGGAGGGCACCGGAGCCGTTCACCGTCGCCGTGACGAGGCCGCCGCCCGCCGAGCCGTCCACCGCGGTGCGGGCCAGGTCCTCCGGGGCCGC
>JAEBEK010000072.1:0-1136 GCA_049998055.1 Amycolatopsis sp. cmx-4-37
CCTCTTAACGTTCCAGCACCGGGCAGGCGTCAGTCCATATACATCGTCTTGCGACTTCGCATGGACCTGTGTTTTTAGTAAACAGTCGCTTTCCGCTGGTCTCTGCGGCCACCCACCCCTAGCCCGAGAAAGGCTTCAGGATGTTTGGCCCCCCTTCTCCCGAAGTTACGGGGGCATTTTGCCGAGTTCCTTAACCACAGTTCACCCGATCGCCTTGGTATTCTCTACCTGACCACCTGTGTTGGTTTGGGGTACGGGCCGTGCATGCACTCACTAGAGGCTTTTCTCGGCAGCATAGGATCACTCTACTTCGCCTCAAACGGCTACGCATCACGTCTCAGCCTATTGCCGTGCGGATTTGCCTACACGACGGCCTACACGCTTACACCAGTACTACCACTCACTGGCGGAGCTACCTTCCTGCGTCACCCCATCGCTTGACTACTACGAAATCAGGTCCCACGCTCCACAACACCCACTAGGCCCGAAGGCTTCGCAGACGCGCTTTGGGTGGTTAGTATCAAACGCCTCGTCATGGGCGCACATGCTCGGGTACGGGAATATCAACCCGTTGTCCATCGACTACGCCTGTCGGCCTCGCCTTAGGTCCCGACTTACCCTGGGCGGATTAGCCTGGCCCAGGAACCCTTGGTCATCCGGCGGCAGAGTTTCTCACTCTGCATTCGCTACTCATGCCTGCATTCTCACTCCCACACCCTCCACGACTGGCTTCCGCCGCCGCTTCCCTGGATGCAGGACGCTCCCCTACCCATCCACACCACTAGACACACGCTTCAAGAGCGCGAGCCGATGTATTGCATGAATGACACAGCTTCGGCGGTGTGCTTAAGCCCCGCTACATTGTCGGCGCAGGACCACTTGACCAGTGAGCTATTACGCACTCTTTCAAGGGTGGCTGCTTCTAAGCCAACCTCCTGGTTGTCTGGGCAATCCCACATCCTTTCCCACTGAGCACACACTTAGGGGCCTTAGCTGGTGTTCTGGGCTGTTTCCCTCTCGACGACGAAGCTTATCCCCCGCCGTCTCACTGCCACGCTCTCACTCTACGGTATTCGGAGTTTGGTTGATTTCGGTAACCCGGTAAGGCCCCTAGACCATCCAGTAGCTCTACCCCC
>JAEBEK010000073.1:0-1110 GCA_049998055.1 Amycolatopsis sp. cmx-4-37
TGATGGCCGACGCCGACGTCGACGGCCAGCACATCAACACCCTGCTGCTGACCTTCCTCTTCCGCTTCATGCGGCCGCTGGTCGAGGCGGGCCACGTCTTCCTCTCCCGCCCGCCGCTGTACAAGATCAAGTGGACCCGGGACGACTTCCAGTACGCCTACTCCGACCGCGAGCGCGACGCGCTGATCGCCCTCGGCCGCGAGCAGGGCAAGCGCATCCGCGACGACTCGGTCCAGCGCTTCAAGGGTCTCGGTGAGATGAACGCCGAGGAGCTGCGCATCACCACGATGGACCAGGAGCACCGCGTCCTCGGCCAGGTCACCCTGGACGACGCCGCCCAGGCCGACGACCTCTTCTCCGTCCTCATGGGCGAGGACGTCGAGGCCCGCCGCCAGTTCATCCAGCGCAACGCCAAGGACGTCCGCTTCCTCGACATCTGACGGCGCCGCCGCCTCCGCCCGCCGGGGCGGGGGCGGCGCCACGACTTCGTCCTCGTAACCGAACCGCCCGCCCCCGTCCACCGCGGCGGCCGGCTGCGGGGGATTCGCTCCCGAAGGGAACCAGCACGGCCATGGCCGACGAGAACAACCCCAGCACTCCCGAGATCGAGATCGACGCCGAGGGCCTCCCGCTGGCCATGCGGGTCGAGCCCGTCGGGCTCGAGACCGAGATGCAGCGCTCGTACCTCGACTACGCGATGTCCGTCATCGTCTCGCGCGCCCTGCCCGACGTCCGCGACGGCCTGAAGCCGGTCCACCGGCGCGTGCTGTACGCGATGTACGACGGCGGCTACCGGCCCGAGAAGGGCTTCTACAAGTGCGCCCAGCCCTGGTCGATGCGGATGCCGCTGGTCGACTCGAACGGCAACTTCGGCTCCCCGGGCAACGACCCGGCCGCCGCCATGCGGTACACCGAGTGCAAGATGGCGCCGCTGTCGATGGAGATGGTCCGCGACATCGACGAGGAGACCGTCGACTTCACGGACAACTACGACGGCCGCTCCAAGGAGCCCTCGGTCCTCCCGGCCCGCTTCCCCAACCTGCTGATCAACGGCTCGGCGGGCATCGCGGTCGGCATGGCGACCAACATCCCGCCGCACAACCTCCGCGA
>JAEBEK010000074.1:0-1108 GCA_049998055.1 Amycolatopsis sp. cmx-4-37
ATGTCATGAAAGACATCCCAGGTGCGTAGATGTCAAGCAGCGGCGTTCTGGGTGTGATGCGACCAGGCTGTGTGCTCGTTGTAGACGGTGCTGGTTGTGAGGCAGCCGTGGAGGATGCCGACGAGTCGGTTGGCGAGCTGGCGCAGAGCGGCGTTGTGGCCGGCCCCGCGGGCTTTCTGCCGGTCGTAGTAAGCGCGGGCGCCGGGCGAGCGCAGCAACGCGCTCTGCGCCTGGCTCATCAGGGCGTCGATGAGCCGGTCGTTGTGCACGAACCGGGCCAGGGCGACTTTTTTCTTGCCGGAGGCGCGGGTGATCGGGGAGGTCCCGGCGTAGTTTTTGCGGGCCTTGGCCGAGGTGTAGCGGTCGGGGTCGTCACCGAACTCTGCGAGCACCCGGGCGCCGAGGACCGATCCCAGCCCGGGCTGGGAGAGGATGGTCTCAGCGGCCGGGTGCTGCCCAAAATAGGCCTCGACCTGCCCTTGCAGAGTCTTGACCTGAGCGTTCAGGACGGTCAGGACCGCGATCAGCGCCTGGACCGAGGCGGCGTAGGCAGCGGCCACGACATCGGGTTGGGCGAGGTGCTCGGCGCGCAGGGCGGCCTGGATTCCTGCTGCTTTCCCGGCGATGTCGCGGCGGCGCGCGCGTGTCAGCGCGGCGCTGATCTGGGTGATGCTCAGCCGGGCGGCCTGGGCGGGGGTGGGTGCCTTGGCGAGCAGTTCCAGGGTGTCGGTGGCGTCGAGGTCGTCGAAGGCGGCCAGCGCGGCGGGGAAGTAGTCGCGCAGGGCGTGCCGCAGCCGCTGGGTGTGGCGGGTCCGTTCCCAGATCAGGGTTTTGTGGGTGCGGGTCACGACCTTGACCGCCTCGGCCTGCGCGCTGTCCCCGGCGACCGGGCGCAGCTGGTGGCTGTGGGTGCGGACCATGTCGGCCAGCACGTGGGCGTCGCCGGGGTCGCTTTTGGCGCCGGAGACCCCGAGCCGGTCACGGAAGCGGGCGGCTTGCAGCGGGTTGACCGCCAGCACTGTGTATCCGGCAGCGACCAGCGCCTGCACCCAGGGGCCTCGGTCGGTTTCGATCCCGACCAGCACCTCGGCCTCACCGGCCTCACCGG
>JAEBEK010000075.1:0-1086 GCA_049998055.1 Amycolatopsis sp. cmx-4-37
GTAGTCCGCGATCCACAGGCCGTCGCCCGCGTAGGAGGTGGTGTCGCGGTTGAGCCAGAAGTCGCGGTTGCAGTAGAGCAGGACGCGGTGGTCCGGGCGGAGCCGCTTGATCTCGCGGAGGAAGGCGTCCTTCTCCTTGCCGGTGGCGGCGGTGCCGTCGCCGGTGCGCTCCCAGTCCAGGGCGAGCAGGTCGCCCTCGCGCTCCTCGGTCTTGGCGAGGAAATACTCCGCCTGCCCCTCGATGTTGCCCGGCCAGAGGAAGTGGTAGAAGCCGACGGTGCATCCGGCGTCGCGGGCCCGCTTGGTCTGGTCGGCCAGCTGCGGGCTGACGTAGGACCTGCCCTCGGTCGCCTTGATGAAGACGAAGTCGACCCCGTCGGTCTCGAACGACTTCTGGTGGGAGCTGATGTCGATGCCGTGCAGCACGGTCCCTGCCTCCTGTGGTCGCCGGTGCGCTCTCGTCCCCACGGCCTACCCGGGAAGGTCCCGCCGACGCCCCCACGCCGCCTTGGAGCGTCCGATGCGCCGCTCACGCCCCTCGAAAGGGTGATGAGGGGTGAGGAATGCGGAGATGGACGGGAATAGCTGGTCGGCATCGTCCCGTTGATGGCCTGTCAGGAGCCCCCGCCGGGGGCCGCCGGACGCGCCGTGCGGGCGTCCGCCCACCGCAGCACCGTCGGAAGGTCTGACATGAGGATCGGCATCATCGGAGCGGGCAACATCGGCGGCAACCTCACCCGCCGCCTCACCGCCCTCGGCCACCAGGTGACCGTCGCCAACTCCCGCTCGCCCGAGACGCTCGGCGCCCTCACCGAGGAGACCGGGGCCACCGCCGCCGAGGCGGCCCACGCGGCCGACGGCGCCGAACTGGTCATCGTCACCGTCCCGCTGAAGAACGTCCCCGACCTGCCCGAGGGCTTCCTCGAAGGGGCCGTGCCCGGCGCCGTCGTGATCGACACCAACAACTACTACCCGCAGCAGCGGGACGGCCGGATCGACGCCATCGAGGACGGCCTGCCCGAGAGCCGCTGGGTCTCCGCCCGGATCGGCCACCCGGTGGTCAAGGCGTTCAACGGCACCTACGCC
>JAEBEK010000076.1:0-1086 GCA_049998055.1 Amycolatopsis sp. cmx-4-37
CCTGTACGCCGAGTGCCATGGGGAGGGCTCCTTTCCTCGCGCCGCCCGGTGCGCCGCCTCCCAGGGTTGATGCCAGGCGGGGCGGCCGCTCTCGCGCCCGGACGCCGCCTCTCCCCCGATCGGACCACCGGGCCCTGTGAGGCGGACCACGGCCGCGTGGTCGGGAGCACCTCTGGGGCCAGGTATTATTTTGTTGTCAGCAGGCGCCGCTAGCTCAGTTGGTTAGAGCAGCTGACTCTTAATCAGCGGGTCCGGGGTTCGAGTCCCTGGCGGCGCACAGACGATGAGAAAGCCCCTCGCGGAAGCGGGGGGCTTTCTCATGTCTCCGAGGGCTTTCGGTGCTGGTCAGAGCCGTGTGGTGAGGTTGACGGTCCAGCTGCCCGAGGGGGTGCGGTCCTCCACCTCGACGCGTACGCCCTCGCCGGGGGCGGTGCCGGGGACCGTGAAGGTCTCGCCCTCCTGGACGGGGGCGTCGGCGAGGTCGGGGTAGACCGAGCGGCCCCAGCAGGCGGCGGTGTCCGGGTGGGCGTCGAGGACCTCGACGGGGCCGGCGCCGGAGGGCAGGTCGGTGCGGACGCGGTAGACGAGGATGCCTTCGCGGCAGACGTCCACGTCGTTGCCCTCGGCGGTACGCGCCTCCACGGCGATGACGGTGCCGGGCCCCTCGGGGACGACCGCGAGGCGGGTGCCGGAGCCGGGCAGGGGCGCGTCGGCGGCCACGGGCTCCAGGGAGAGGCGGTGCGAGCCCTCGCCCTGGACGCAGGTGATCTGCTGGTGGCCGAGCCAGCCGAGCTTCCACTTGTGCCAGGCGAAGAGGTCCGGGCCGAGTCCGAACTGGCTGCCCATGAGGTCCCAGTCGCCGACGTGGGTGTCCCAGTCGCCCTTGTTGTCGGTGGGCCGGTGGTAGAGGTCGGGCAGGTCGAAGACGTGGCCGGTCTCGTGGGCGAGGACGTTGCGGTCGGGCGGGTGGCGTTCGAAGAGGGTGACGACGCGGCGGATCGGGGTGCCGTCGGCCTCCAGGGGGCGGCTGAAGTTGACCACCTTGGTGGCGTCGGAGTCCACGCCGGGGGCGTCCGGGTCGGCGAC
>JAEBEK010000077.1:0-1069 GCA_049998055.1 Amycolatopsis sp. cmx-4-37
ATCTCGGTCCCTCCCGCTCGTGGTTCGACCTCGTCCTACTGATGCGGCGAACCACGAGCGGGAGGGGCCGAGAGAGATCGGAAGAGCGTCGTGGTGGGGGGGGGGGGTGGTGTGGGGGGGGGGGGGGGGGGGTTGGGGGGGGGGGGCGTGGGGGGGGGGGGGGGGGAGGGGGTCCCTGTCGGTGGTGTGGATGCGGGTGCGCAGCCCGTACCGGCCGACCGCACGCCCCAGCGGCCGGGTGACGACCCAGTGGAGGCGGCGCATGGCCGCGGTGCCCCGGTAGTACCAGCGGGCCGGGGCGCTGACCGCGACCACGGCATCGGTGTGAGCCGGGCCGTGCGCGTCGGCGAAGCCGGAGCCGTGCCCCTCAGCGGGACCGGAGCCCCGCCCGTCGGCGTGGCCGGAAGCCTGGGCGTCGGGTCCCGCCGCCGGGTACAGGGCGGCGTGGCGGAGGACGACCGAGCCGCCCATGGAGAAGCCGACCGTCCAGACCGTGCGGTGGCCCAGCCGCCGGGCCCAGGCGACGGCGGCGGCGAGGTCGAGCACCTCGCGGTCGCCGACGGTCGAGCGGCCGCCGGAGGCTCCGTGTCCGCGGAACGAAAAGGTGATCACCGCCCCGTAACGGCGGAAGACGGCCGCGGCCCGGCGGACGTGGGGCCGGCCGGCGCTGCCGGTGAAGCCGTGGGCGACGACGGTGACCGGCACCCGCCCGGCCGCGTCATGGGTCACATCCGCGTCAAAATCGGCGGGCTCGTGGACGGCCTCGATGGCGACCCCGTCGGCCGCCAGCAGCACCACCCGTTCGGCCCCTTCGGCCAAACCGTCCTGACCTGCGGGAAAGGGGGCCGGCCTGGGGCCGCGAGCACCGCCGCCGGGCCCGGGCCCCGGCCCGTCCGCACGGCCCTGCGAGGGCACTCGGGAGGCGGCCGGAGAGGGGTCCGGGCGCACGCCGCGCCCTGCCGTAGGCGTACTCATGTGGGTTATTGTGCTGGGAAGAGGACTCGGGCAGCGACGCCCCCGGGTCCTTTCGTGCTTTCCGGCACGTTGTATACGACCGGGACTCCCGGTC
>JAEBEK010000079.1:0-1060 GCA_049998055.1 Amycolatopsis sp. cmx-4-37
CTGTTCCTGTCGCTGGCCGCCGGATACCTCCTCGGCAAGCTGCGCGTCGGCCCCATCACCCTCGGCGGGATCTGCGGCACGCTGATCGTCTCGCTCCTCCTGGGCACCCAGCACGTCTCGGTCGACGACGACGTGCGGAGCGTCTTCTTCGCCCTGTTCATCTTCTCGCTGGGCTACATGGCGGGCCCCCAGTTCTTCGCCAACCTCAACCGGCGCAGCCTGCGCTTCTTCGTGCTCTGCCTGGTCGAGCTGGTCTGCGTGCTCGGCATCGCCTTCGGCCTCGCCAAGTCCTTCGACCTGGACGTGGGCACCGCCTCCGGCATCCTCGCCGGTGCCGCCACCGAGTCGGCCGTGGTCGGCACGGCCACCGAGGCGATCGGCAAGCTCGACGGGCTGACGGCCGGCCAGATCGAGCAGTACCAGGGGCACGTGGCCACCGCGTACACGGTCTGCTACCTCTTCGGCCTGATCACCATCGTGATCTACACCAGCCAGATCATGCCGATGCTGCTCCGGATCAACCTGGCCGACGCCTCCCGCGAGTGGTGGCAGCGGATGCGCGGGAACCAGGGCGGTCTGGAGTCCGGGCAGCGGGAGGCGATGCCCGACGTGGTGGGGCGGACCTTCCTGGTCACCCGGGCCGACGGGCGCACCGTCGGCTCCGTCCAGGAGGCGCTGAGCGGGCGGGTGACGGTGGAGGCGGTGCAGCGCGGCGCCAAGCGGCTCACCCCCGACCCCGGGCTGAAGCTGACCCTCTCCGACCTCGTCATGGTCGTCGGGCTGCGGCCCGACACCATCGAGGCGGGCCGCGAGATCGGCCCGGAGACGGCGGCCGTACCGGGGCTGGACACCCCGCTCGCCACCCAGCAGGTCGCCGTCACCGACAAGGCGACCGTCGGCCACAGCATCGACTCCCTGGTGGCCCGGCACCCCGAGTTCCGCCGTGACGGCGTCTACGTCACCGATGTCCTCCGGGGCGACCAGGACATCCCGGCGGCGCCCGAGACCGAGGTCCGCCGGGGCGACGTCCTCACCCTGGTCGGGGCGCGGGCCGGGCTGG
>JAEBEK010000080.1:0-1055 GCA_049998055.1 Amycolatopsis sp. cmx-4-37
CCTGGCGGCGCACACCGGCGACTGGACGGCGTGGCAACACGCCCAGGAACGCGGCTGGTACCGGAGCTTCCACCTGCCCTGGGACGCCTGGTCGGCCACCTGGGAGGCGGCCTTCGGCGACCGGCACCCCACCGGTTACGCCCTCATGTTCCAGGCCGAACTGCTGGCCATGGTGGTGGGGATCGTCCTCCTCTGCGTCCTCGCGCGGCGGCGCCTGTGGCCCGAGGCCGTGTACCTGGCCCTCACCCTGGCGGCCCTCGGCACCTCGGACTGGTACATGTCCCTGCCCCGGTCCACCCTCCTGTGGTGGCCGCTGTGGATAGGGCTCGGCGCCCTGAGCCTGCGCAGACCCCGGGCGAAGGCGGTCTACCTCTGCCTGGCCGGGCCGCTGACGACGATCCTCGCGGTCACCTTCCTCTCCGGCCGGTGGGCCGGGTAGCGGCGCGCGCTCACCCGGTCGGCCCCTCCGCCGCGTTGCGCCCCGCGCCCCGGCTGCCCAGCCTGAAGCCATGGCTCCTTCGCACACCACCGGTCCCGGCAGCACCGTCGTCGTCTACGGGGAGCCGGACCACCGGCACCGGCTCACGGTCCACCTCGACCTGCGCTGCCCGTTCTGCAAGCGGATGGAGAACGGGCTGGGCACGATCATGACCGACGCCGCCGACCAGGGGCGGTTCACCCTGCACTACCGGTTCGCGACGGTCATCGACGACGGAGTGGGCGGCAGCGGCTCGCTCACCGGGCTGAGCGCGCTCGGCGCCGCAGCCGACGAGGGGCAGCGGCAGTTCGCCCAGTACCTCCACGTGCTCTTCGCGGAGCAGCCGGCCGAGGAGGTGGACGCCTTCGCCGACACCGGCACCCTGCTTACCCTGGCCGGGGAGGTGGACGGGCTGCGCGGCGAGGAGTTCGACCGCAAGGTCCGCGAGGGCACGTACCTGCCGTGGGCCCGGGAGGTCTCGGCGGCGTTCGAGGCCGGCGAGGTGAGCGGCACCCCGACGGTCCTGCTCGACGGCACGCCGCTGCCGGTGATCAACCCGATGGGGTACGCCGTCAGC
>JAEBEK010000081.1:0-1052 GCA_049998055.1 Amycolatopsis sp. cmx-4-37
CTAGGGCCTGTATCGAAGTCAGTCAGAGCCATTCGTTGATCGCGGCGATCTGGACAGTGGCTTCGTACCGAACCGCGAGTTTGTCATAGCGAGTAGCCACCCCGCGGTGACGTTTGAGCCGGTTGATGCCGCACTCCACCGCGTGGCGCTGCTTGTAGATCTCGGGGTCGAAGGCCGGTGGCCGACCACCCTTCGACCCCTTGGCTTTGCGGTGCGCGTCCTGGTCGGCCTTGCTCGGAATAGTCGCCTTAATCCCGCGACCGCGCAGATGAGCCCGGTTGGCTTTCGAGGTATAGGCCTTGTCCGCCAGCACCCGATCAGGACGCGTCCGCGGCCGGCCAACACCCGGCCGGGGCACCCGGATCCCGGCCAGGACCGGAACGAACTGCGGGCTGTCGCCACGCTGCCCCGCGGTCAGCACGATCGACAACGGTTTCTGCCCCTGCTCACACCCCAGATGCACCTTCGTGGTCAACCCACCGCGAGACCGGCCCAACGCGTGATCATCTGGTTCGACGGTGGTCCCGCCTGGCGGTTCGGCTTGCAGATCCCCCTTTTCCGCGCACCCGCCGCATGCTGATGCGCCCGCGCGATCGTGGAGTCCACGCTGACGTCCCAGATGATCCGCCCGGCCGCCTCAGCCGTGGCCTGCAACGCAGTCAAGATCTGCTGCCAGACACCGGCGCGCTGCCAACGCCGGAACAGCCCATAAACCGCTGCCCAGGACCCATACCCAACCGGCATGTCTCGCCACGGTGCGCCGGTGCGGACCCGCCATCGGATCCCGTCGATCAGCTGCCGTTTGCTCCACAACGAGGGCCGGCCCGGCCGTGACGGTGCGGGCAGCAACGGCTCCAGCGTTGCCCACTGCTCGTCGGTCAGGTCGAACCGCCGCGTCACCGCTAGGGTGTCCACGAGGTCTCCGGTGGTGTTCAGGTTCTTCTTGGTCGACGAACCACCTACCGGAGACCTCACCTATGTCGAGCACCGACACGCCCAGCAGTGCCAACTTCAGCTCAACTTGCTGGAGGTGACTTCGATACAGGCCCTAG
>JAEBEK010000082.1:0-1029 GCA_049998055.1 Amycolatopsis sp. cmx-4-37
CGCGAACGGCAAGCGCTACGCCGCCCGCGCGGTCGTCCTCGCGATGGGTGCCGCTGCGCGGTACCTGAACGTGCCGGGTGAGCAGGAGCTGCTGGGGCGCGGTGTCTCGGCTTGTGCGACCTGTGATGGCTTCTTCTTCCGCGACCACGACATCGTGGTCGCCGGCGGTGGCGACTCGGCGATGGAGGAGGCGACCTTCCTGACGAAGTTCGCGAAGTCCGTCACGGTCGTGCACCGGCGCGACGAGTTCCGCGCGTCCAAGATCATGCTCGAGCGCGCCCGCGCGAACGAGAAGATCAAGTGGAAGCTGAACTCGCAGATCACCGGGGTGGTCGGGGACGGCAAGGTCGAAGGCCTGCGGTTGAAGGACACCAAGGACGGTTCGGAGTCGACGCTGGAGGTGTCGGGTTTTTTCGTCGCGATCGGGCACGACCCCCGCAGCCAGCTGGTGCGCGGGCAGGTCGACCTGGACGAGGACGGCTACGTCGTCACCCAGGGCCGGACGTCGTTCACGAACCTGGACGGTGTCTTCGCGGCCGGTGATCTGGTGGACCGCACGTACCGGCAGGCGATCACCGCCGCGGGTTCCGGGTGCAGTGCCGCGATCGACGCGGAACGCTGGCTCGCCGAGCACGGTGACTCGGATGCGCACGAAGCGGCCGAGCTGGTCGGCGGCGGCTACGGCCCCGGTACCAACTGACTTTCCGGCTTTCGGACCAACCTGAAGGAGAAACCATGACCAACACCGTGAAGGTGACCGACGCGACGTTCGTCGATGAGGTTCTGACCAGCGAAAAGCCGGTTCTCGTCGATTTTTGGGCGACCTGGTGCGGGCCGTGCAAGATGGTCGCGCCGGTGCTCGAGGAGATCGCGAAGGAGAACGGTGAGAAGCTGACCGTCGCGAAGATCGACATCGATGAGAACCCGAACACTCCGCGTGACTACCAGGTGATGTCGATCCCGACGCTGATCCTGTTCCAGGGTGGCAAGCCGGTGAAGCAGATCGTGGGGGCCAAGCCGAAGGCCGCG
>JAEBEK010000083.1:0-1024 GCA_049998055.1 Amycolatopsis sp. cmx-4-37
CGGGGTGTGGCGCAGCTTGGTAGCGCGTCCGCTTTGGGAGCGGAAGGTCGTCGGTTCGAATCCGGCCACCCCGACCACCTGCAAGATCGCGTTGGGGGTCTCCTCCGCCACACGGTTACTATGCAAAGTGCGAGCCCGTGTGTCCGCGTGCCTCTGTGCGTGTCCGCGGCGGGCTCGATCCGCCGGTATCCCCCGCCACCCCTGTGTGTGCGGTGTCCGGCAGAACCCCCAGAAGTCAGCCATCAAGGAGACCGAACCGTGAAGAGCGCCGTGGAGACCCTGAACCCGACCCGGGTTCGGCTCACTGTCGAGGTGCCCTTCGAGGAGCTCAAGGACAGCCTCGACGCGGCGTACAAGAAGATCAACCAGCAGGTCACGGTGAAGGGCTTCCGCAAGGGCAAGATCCCGGCCCGCGTCATCGACCAGCGGTTCGGCCGCGGCGCCGTGCTGGAGGAGGCCGTCAACGACGCGCTCCCGAAGTTCTACACCGAAGCGGTCAACGAGGGTGAGCTGAACGTCCTCGGCCAGCCCGAGGTCGACATCACCGAGCTGAAGGACGGCGAGCTGCTGGCCTTCACCGCCGAGGTCGACATCCGCCCCGAGATCGAGATCCCGGACTACTCCGGCATCGAGGTCGAGGTGGACCCGGTCGAGGTCACCGACGAGGACGTCGACAAGGCCGTGGAGGAGCTGCGCGAGCGCTTCGCCTCCACCGCCCCGGTCGAGCGCCCGGCGGAGGACGGTGACGTCGTCACCCTGGACCTCGAGGCCAAGGTCGACGGAGAGGTGCTGGAGGACGGGCTCGCGTCCGACGTCTCCTACACCATCGGCTCCGGTGAGCTGCTGGACGGTATCGACGACGCCGTGAAGGGCCTGGAGGCCGGTGGCGAGGCCACCTTCACCTCCGAGCTGAAGGGCGGCTCGGCGGCCGGCAAGGAGGCCGAGATCACGGTCAAGGTCTCCAAGGTCGCCAAGCGTGAACTCCCCGAGCTGGACGACGACTTCGCCCAGCTCGCCAGCGAGT
>JAEBEK010000084.1:0-1014 GCA_049998055.1 Amycolatopsis sp. cmx-4-37
GGCCCCTGGAAGAGCCTGGAGCCCGGCTCGGCCACCCTCACCGAGTTCTGGACCCCGCACCCGGGCTGACCCGGGCCCGGCACGGACCCCGGTACGCGCCATGGGCCGGCCCCCCCGCGGGGGGCCGGCCCATGGCGCGTAAGTGTGCGGCGGAGGCAGGTCAGGAGTCGAGGGCGTCGGCCGCCTCGACCTCCTCGCGGGTGATGCCCAGCAGGTACAGCACGGTGTCCAGGAAGGGCACGTTGACCGCGGTGTGGGCGGCCTCGCGGACCACCGGCTTGGCGTTGAAGGCCACGCCGAGGCCGGCCGCGTTCAGCATGTCGAGGTCGTTGGCGCCGTCCCCGATCGCCACCGTCTGGTTGAGCGGCAGCCCCGCCTCGGCCGCGAACCGGCGCAGCAGCCGCGCCTTGCCCGCCCGGTCCACGATCTCCCCGGTGACCCGGCCGGTCAGCTTCCCGTCGACGATCTCCAAGGTGTTGGCCTGGGCGAAGTCCAGCCCGAGCCGTTCCTTGAGGTCGTCGGTGACCTGGGTGAAGCCGCCGGAGACCACCCCGACCTGGTAGCCGAGCCGCTTCAGCGTGCGGATCAGCGTGCGGGCGCCGGGCGTCAGCCGCACCTCGCCGCGCACCTTCTCGATCACGGAGGCGTCGAGCCCCGCCAGCAGCGCCACCCGGGCGTGCAGCGACTGCTCGAAGTCCAGCTCGCCGCGCATCGCCGCGGCCGTCACCTCGGCCACCTGCTCCTCGCACCCCGCGTGGGCCGCGAACAGCTCGATGACCTCGTCCTGGATCAGCGTGGAGTCGACGTCCATCACCACCAGCCGCTGCGCGCGGCGCCCGAGGCCGGAGGCCATCACGGCGACGTCCACACCGAGCGCCGCCGCCTGGGTGGCCAGCGCGGTCCGCAGTGCCTCGGTCTCCGCGCCGGAGACGGCGAACTCCACGGCCGTCACGGGGTACTTGGCGAGCCGGAAGATGCGGTCGATGTTGCCGCCGGTCTCGGTGATCCGGGCCG
>JAEBEK010000085.1:0-1011 GCA_049998055.1 Amycolatopsis sp. cmx-4-37
TCCCGGGGCGCCTACCAGCCGGGCCGTGACACCCCGTCCTACGACGCCTCGGGCGGCCCCCGCTGCTACCCGGTGCCCTACCTCGGTGCCTCGGTGAAGCCCGCCGCCCAGCCCCCGGCCGCCCTGGAGCAGGAGCTGGGCCCGGCCAACTCCCCGGAGGAGAACGGCCTCGTCAACGAATTGCTGGCCCCCGGCGCCGGGCAGGACCCCGGCGACCTGCCCGACTGGAGCAGCCTGCTGGCGGGACCGGCGTTCCGCGGCGCGGAGGTGACCCTCGAATGACCGACCGGAACCCGCACACCCGGCGCCGCGGCCTGACCGGGCCGGTGCTGAAGTCCCTGGCCTTCCTCGTGGTCACCGTGCTGGCCACCACGGTCCTCGGCTTCAGCATCGCCAACACCGGCGTCCGCACCGGCACCACCACGTACAAGGCCCTCTTCACCGACGTCACCGGGCTCCTCGACGGCGACAGCGTGCGCATCTCGGGGGTCAAGGTCGGCGAGGTCACCGACGTCCGCGTGGTCGACCGCCGCCTCGCCCAGGTCACCTTCACGGTGCAGAAGGAACGGACGCTGCCGCGCTCGGCCACCGCCGCGGTCAAGTACCTCAACATGGTCGGCCAGCGGTACGTCTCCCTCGACCGGGGCAGCGGCGACCTCGCCGGGACCCTGGAGGGCGGCGCCACCATCCCCGTCGCCCGCACCACTCCCGCCCTCGACCTGACCCTCCTCTTCAACGGCTTCAAACCGCTCTTCGAGGGACTCTCCCCGAAGGACGTCAACGAGCTGGCCGGCTCCATCGTCCAGGTTCTCCAGGGCGAGGGCGCCACCGTCGACAGCCTCATCCGGCACGTCGGCTCGCTGACCAACACGGTCGCCGCCAAGGACGAGGTGATCGGCGAGGTGATCGACAACCTCAACACCGTCCTCACCACCCTCAACGACCGCGAGGCGGGCTTCGACGACCTCGTCACCACCCTCCAGAAGCTGGTCAGCGGCTTCAACGGCGACC
>JAEBEK010000086.1:0-1008 GCA_049998055.1 Amycolatopsis sp. cmx-4-37
GGGATCAGCTCGGCGACGAAGGCACGGGCCCGGTCCCGACGGGCCGGCGCCTTGCCGTCCGGGCTCACCGGTGCACCTCGGGCAGGTGGCCACGCTGGGTCAGCTCGGTGACGAGCTGGTCGTACGGCTTCCGTCGCTCGGGCTTGTCGCAGGGGAAGCCGACTGCGGAGGCGATGGCCTCGCGTCTGGGGATCTGGGTGGACAGGACCGACCACTTGGGGTTCGTACCGTCCTTGCCGCCGTTCGTCAGGAGGTCCGCGTACTTCTTCGGGCTGGCCGCTCCGGCCTGGCAGCGGTTCAGCAGCACGTACGTGGTCGGTGGCTGGCCGCTCTCGCGCAGCGCGGCCGACCGCTTGATCACCTTGGCGAGCGCCGTGCCTCGCTCTGGCTTGGTCAGCCGCTCGTAGTCCGGGTTCGTGGGAGAGAGTGTCAGGATCACGAGATCCACGACTTCCAGTATCGAGTCGACGATGTCCGGGTGGTTCTCGGCGTGCCCGGCATCAACCAGGTTGACGCGGTCGTGATCCATCTCCGGGTAGACCGTATCCGCGAATGCGGGGGTGTCCGCCACGTGCACCTTGGCCGGGAAGTCGCTGGCCTCCCGCGCCCACGCCGCGAGTTGCAGTGACTCGTCAGCGTCGTAGCAAGTCACGGGATGGCCGGCCCGTGCCAGGGCGTAGGCCAGCAGGCCCGTGTTCGTCGTACCACCCATGGTCCTGGGCTTCAGGCTGGCAATCAGCATGTGGGCCACTCTACGGACTTGGGTGTCTGCTCAGTGCCGGTTCGCTCCGGGGCGGTGCCGGGTGAGGGGAGCTTTCGGGGCAGCGGCCGGGGGACCGGCTGCCGGACGGCGGCGGCCAGCGCCTGCTCCTCGTTGTCGACGGGGGCGGGGCTGTCGGTCAGCCGGTGCTGATACCCGATGAGGAGATCGACGGCGACGCGGATCAAGGTGTTGTTCGTCAGCCGCTCGCTGCGGTCGGTCTGCTGGCTCTGGAGCCGGCGCCGGAG
>JAEBEK010000087.1:0-994 GCA_049998055.1 Amycolatopsis sp. cmx-4-37
TGCGGTGTGCACCGGGTGACCGTTCCACGGTCATGATCCCGGTGCACACCGCAGGGTTCAGCTGGTGGTACGCCGACGGCCGGAGAGGACGCCGAAGGCGACGCCCGCGAGGCCGATGAGGATGCCGACGACCGCGAGGATGCGGGCGGTGGAGTCGCTGGAGTCCTCGGCGGCCTGCTCGGACGACGCCTTCTCGGCGTCGTCACCGTGGCCGGAGGCGGCGGGCTTGGCGGACTTGTCGTCCGAGGCGGCGCCGTGGCCGTCACCGGAGGCGGCCGTCAGGGCCAGCACCGGCGCCGGGGACTCCGGCTCCTCGCCCTCCTTCGGCTCCTCGATCCAGCGCACGACCTCCTTGCTGTCGTACGTCTGGATGGCCTTGAAGACGAGCTGGTCGGCGTCGTCGGGCAGCGCCCCGAGGGAGACCGGGAACTGCTGGAAGGTGCCGGGCGCGACGCCGTCCTTCTCCGCGGTCCAGGTGACCTTGGAGACGGCCTCGGTGATCTTGTTGCCGTGGCTCTCCAGCGGCTTGTCCAGCTTCTCCTTGGTCACCTTCACGTCCCAGCCGGGGACCGGCTGCGGCATGACCGAGGTCAGCGGGTGGTCGGCCGGGAAGTTGATCTCCAGCTTCACGGTGGAGGCGTCGTCCCGCTCGTTGGGGACCTTGAAGTTGACCGTCGCGTAGCCACCCTGGGCGGCCTCGCCCTGCGGCTGCACACTCACGTGGGCGGAGGCGGGACCGGCGAGCAGGACGACCCCGGCGGCTGCGGCGACCGCGAGGACGGAGCCGCGTACGGCCCAGGGGCGGCGCGAGGAGGCAGGGGCGACGGCGGTCACGTTGTCGACAGACATGAAGGAACTCCACTTTCGGCAGTGGTGAACGGATGAGGCGGTACGTGTCCGGCGCGCGTGCGCGCGGACCTCGCGGCACCCCTGCCGTCCCGTCCGGGCACACCAGGGGGCGTGCGCGCGGGCCTTGCGGAGTGCCGCGTCAGAC
>JAEBEK010000088.1:0-983 GCA_049998055.1 Amycolatopsis sp. cmx-4-37
GGGCGGCGAAGACCTCGAACCGCTTGTCCTCGGCCTGGACCTGACGCGGTTCCACGTCCTCGGCGACGCAGTGGGCGGCCAGGGCGCCGGCGACCTCGCCGATGTTCCATTCCACCGGGTGGAGCCGGTAGCAGCCGTTGGTGATGTGGGTCGTCCCGATGTTCTTCCCGGCCGGCAGCAGGTTGCGGACGCGGCGCGGGACGAGCGCGCCGAGCGGGATCTCGAAGGGCACCGAGCCGATGTCGACGTAGTTGTCCCCGCCGGTCGAGGGATGCAGGTCGATGCGGTAGTTGCCGACGCCCACGGAGTCCCGGTACCGGGTGCCGCCGTACGGTCCGACGAGGTCGATCGAGACGTCGTGCTCGGTGACGGTGGTGACCGCCTTGATCCGGCGCGACTCGCGCACGTACGGCGCCTTGGCCAGGCCGTCCCGGGTGCCGGTGACGTCCGGGCGCAGCCGCAGCCCCGGGAAGCCCCGGCCGCCGTCGGCGCGGGGCGCCTCGGTCTGGAGCCAGTACAGGACCGACAGCGAGAGCTGGCGTGCCTCCGCCAGCGCCTCGGCCGAGGTCTGTTCACCGCCGCCGATCAGCGGCTTCAGCCAGTAGTCGTTCAGCGGCCAGTTGACCAGCGTGATGTCCGAGTCGAAGGCGCCGGGCCTGTGCAGCTTGCGGGCGAGGATGCGCCGGAACCCGAACAGCTCCTTGTCGCCGGCGTCGGCGGACTGGTCGGCGTCGACGTCCAGCGGGTCCAGCTCCGGGTTGGGGACGAAGGTGCGCGGCACCGCCTGAAGGCTGCGCGGATCGGGGGCGAGGAAGCCGAGCAGCGGCCCGGGCCAGAACTCCGGCCGGTAGGACCGCCAGAAGTCGTAGTCGGCCGGGCGCTCGATGGTGTGGTCCTCGCCCTCGTGGTGCGAGAGCGCGAAACACACCGTGATGCCCTGCTGGTTGAGGGGCTGGGCCTCCTCGGGGGCGTGCGGTTCGCCG
>JAEBEK010000089.1:0-982 GCA_049998055.1 Amycolatopsis sp. cmx-4-37
GCCGGTCACACCCTGGCCTGCGCCGAGGACGCCGAACGGCTGCTGGGCGCGGGCGAGATCGTCGGGGTGATGCCCGAGGGGTTCAAGGGGATCGGCAAGCCGTTCAGCGAGCGGTACAAGCTCCAGCGGTTCGGGCGGGGCGGCTTCGTCTCGACGGCCCTGCGCGCGGGCGTCCCCATCGTGCCCTGCTCCATCGTGGGCGCCGAGGAGATCTACCCGATGGTCGGCAACGCCCGCACCCTCGCGCGGGTGCTGGGGCTGCCGTACTTCCCGCTGACGCCGACCTTCCCGTGGCTCGGGCCGCTCGGCGCCCTGCCGCTGCCGACCAAGTGGACCATCCAGTTCGGCGAACCGATCCCCACCGACGGGTACGCGACGGAGGCCGCCGAGGACCCGATGCTCATGTTCAACCTCACCGACCAGGTGCGCGAACAGATCCAGCACACGCTGTACAAGCTGCTGGTGCAGCGGCGGTCGGTCTTCTTCTGAGGTTCCCGGGGCCGCCTCCCCTCCGCGTTCAGAAGTGGTCGGGGCACCACGGCTCGGCGGTGGTGCGGAAGAGGGTGTCCGCGCGGCGGGCCGCTCCCGGGGTCAGCTCGGTGGCCAGCCCGGCCGCCACCAGCCTGCTCGCCTGCTCGCCGCCGAGGTGGAGCGCGGCGAGGGCGGCCGCGTCCAGGGCCAGGTCGGCCGGGCCGCCGTCCGGGGTGACCTCGACCGAGCCGTCGGCGCCGGTGCGCAGCAGCCACACCCCGTCGACGTGACCGGCCGGGTCGGCCACCCGCAGCGCCAGCCGCAGCCCGGGCGGGTAGGTGCGGGCGGTCAGCGCGGCGGGCAGGTCGAGCAGGCGCAGCCAGAGGCAGTCGGCCGGGTGGGGGAGCGGGCGGACGGCGCGCGGGTCCCGCAGGAGGAGCGGCAGCGGGTCGTCCGGCGCGGCGTCCGGGACCTCGATCCTGCGCACCCAGTCGACGGAGAGCAGGTGGGC
>JAEBEK010000090.1:0-979 GCA_049998055.1 Amycolatopsis sp. cmx-4-37
AGGTGCCGAAGATCACGCCGAGCACCAGCGGATAGCCGAACTTCCATTCCACTTCCGGCATGTACTCGAAGTTCATGCCGTAGACGCCGCAGATCATCGTGGGGACGGCGATGATCGCCGCCCAGGAGGTGATCTTCCGCATGTCCGAGTTCTGGGCGAGGGTGGCCTGCGCCAGGTTGGCCTGGAGGATCGAGTTGAGCAGCTCGTCGAAGCCGAGGACGTGCTCCTGGACGCGGGTCAGGTGGTCGGCGACGTCGCGGAAGTATTTCTGGATGTCCGGGTCGATCAGCCGCATCGGGCGCTCGCTGAGCAGCTGGAGGGGGCGCGACAGCGGTGCCACCGCCCGCTTGAACTCCAGCACCTCCCGCTTGAGCTGGTAGATGCGCCCCGCGTCGACGCCCCGCGAGGTGCCCTTGCCCGGCGCGGTGAAGACCTCCGTCTCCACCTCGTCGATGTCGTCCTGCATCGCGTCGGCCACCGCGAGGTAGCCGTCGACGATGTGGTCCGCTATGGCGTGCAGCACCGCCGAGGGGCCCTTCGCCAGCAGCTCGGGGTCCTCTTGGAGGCGGCGGCGGAGCGCCCGCAGCGAGCCCTGGCCGCCGTGCCGGACGGTGATGAAGAAGTCCCGGCCGGTGAAGCACATCACCTCGCCGGTCTCCACCACCTCGCTGGTGGCGGTGAGTTCGGCGTGGTCGACGTAGTGGATGGTCTTGAAGACGGTGAACAGGGTGTCGTCGTACCGCTCCAGCTTCGGCCGCTGGTGGGCGTGGACGGCGTCCTCCACGGCGAGCGGGTGCAGCCCGAATTCGGCGGCGATCCCGGCGAATTCCTCCTCGGTCGGCTCGTGCAGGCCGATCCAGGCGAAGCCGCCGCCACGGCGGACCCGCAGCATCGCCTCGTGCGGCGTGAGCGGCTCCTCGTGGACGAGGCGGCGGCCGTCCCGGTAGACGGCGCAGTCCACCACGGCGGAGTGGGCGGA
>JAEBEK010000091.1:0-974 GCA_049998055.1 Amycolatopsis sp. cmx-4-37
CCTGGCTCGGCGCGGAGGCGCTGGAGCCCGTGGACGACGAGGTGGCGGCGGCGGTCTGCACACCGGACAGGTCGGTGCGCTCGGCGCTGCGGGCGGCCCGCTCGGCGGCGGCGGCGCGCTCCTCGGCCTTCTTCTTGGCGGCGGCCTCGGCCTTCTTCTCGGCCGCCTTGTGCGCCTTCTTGGCGTCCTTGACGGCCTTCTCGGCCGCGGACTGCTGCTCGGCGCGGTACTGGTACGCGTCGGCGGCCTGCTGGGTCGCCTCGGCGGAGAGGGCCGCCTTCGAGGTGAGGGTGGCGGTCAGCGTGGGCATCTCGATGGTCTCGGTGACCGGTTCGGCGGCCGTGGCGGCGTTGGCGCTGCCGGCGACCGCGATGGTGCTGAGGACGCCACCGGCGACTCCGGCTCGCAGCGCCATGGTCGACGTGCTGCGGCGGCGGGGCTTCCGGTGGCTGCGTATGGGAGCGGAGTGGGACATGGGACAACCGCTACCAGGGTCGTCCGGTTACCCACAAGAAACGTGGGGTGCGCCACAGCTGTCCGTTTTGCCCGCCGAACGCGCGGCGCACGAGCCCTTATTGACGCCACAACGGGCAAAACGGGCCGTCGTGATCATGCGTGTGATCACTGGTTTTCCGCGTTACGCCCGAATTGCCCACGGCATACCACCGCAGTGGGCGGATGGCCAAGCCCCGGATTCGGCCGTCCCTGGCGACGTGGCGCAGGTCACGGAACGGTCACTGCGTCAGCTGCGTCCCGCGCGCTCGTGAACGTGTGCACGCACACCGGTGCGGAGGAGTCCCGGACCCGGTGCGGAGCGCTTGCGGAGGTGCGGTGGCGAGGAGTCCGCTTTTCGCCGGTCCGTCCCGAGTCGGCCGGAGGGTGAAGCTCCGCTTGCGCGTGGCCGGATAGATGGCCTGTCCCTATATCAAGCCGGGGTGTCCATCGCAAAGTTGCTCCGGACAGACGATCTTGCT
>JAEBEK010000092.1:0-970 GCA_049998055.1 Amycolatopsis sp. cmx-4-37
GTGCGGTCTCGGCGTGTTCGGCGAGCGGGCGGCGGCCGAGGAAGCAGGTGCCGACGAGGATCGATAGCAGGAAGAGCGGGTTGCCGACGGACGCCTCGTGGCAGGCCTGGACGAACTCGTCGTCGCCCGCCTCGCCGAAGTGCTCTCGGACCAGCTCGTGGGTGGCCGTCAGGCTGAGGGAGGCGGGGCGCAGGGTCTGGGTGGCGGCCTCGCGGATCTCGCGGACGAGGGTGTGGTGGCTGCGGGGGTCCCCGTCGCGCAGGGCGCAGACGACGACGGCCCGCAGCCCGTGCAGCCGCTTGGCGAGGTAGGTGAGCCAGCGCAGCGAGGGCACGTCGGACCACTGCAGGTCGTCGACGAGGATGAGCAGGCGGCTGTCGGCGCTCACGTTGGCGAGCAGCGAGAGCAGTCCGTGCAGCACGGCCTCGGTGGCGGCGATGGCCTGGTCGGCCCCGGGCGGGGCGGCGTCGTCGGCCAGGACGTGGCGGGCGAAGGAGGCGTGCGCGTCCATCCAGCGGTCCCGGGCGTCCTCGGGCGAGTCGCCGAGCAGCGTCTCGAAGAGCTGCCGTACGACTCCGAAGGCGAAGTCCTGTTCCATGGGGGCCGCGTGGGCCCGCAGCACCCGGACGTCGTCCCGGTCGTCGGCCAGGCAGGACAGCCGCTGCAGGAGGGCGGAGCGGCCGATGCCGAGGGGGCCGGTGAGGAGGACGAGGGAGGACCTGCCTTCGGTCGCGGCGCCCAGGGCGGCGTCGACCAGGGCGATCTCGGTGGTGCGCTCCAGCAACATGCGATCAGCTGCCCTCCGCTTCTTGTACGAGTGCGCGCAGTTCCTCACGTCCGCGGATGCGGAGTTTGCGGTAGACACCGCTGAGGCGCAGCTCCACGGCGCGCGTGGTCACGGCGAGTTCCGTGGCGATCTCCCGGTTGCCCAGGCCCTGGGCTGCCAGGGCCGCGGTCTCCCGTTCGACGG
>JAEBEK010000093.1:0-969 GCA_049998055.1 Amycolatopsis sp. cmx-4-37
GAACTGGTCCGCCGCTACTCCCTCAAGTCCCAGCAGCGCATGGTCGGCGCCGAGCTCGCCGCCGCCGGCCAGGGCGGTCCCGGTGGCCCGGACCCCGACTCCGGCACCGGCGGCGAGGGCCCCGGTGACGGCGGCGACGGCCCGGACGACCGCGGCCCCGACGCCGGACCGAACACCCCGGACAGCCCTGAGAAGAAGGAGGTGCCGGCATGAGCGCCACGGTCACCGCTGAGAAGGCCACCCCGCCCGCGCCCACCCGCTCGCGGCGGATGAGCCTGCCGCGCGTCCTGCTGCTCCTCTCCGGGGCGCTGCTCGCCCTGTGCGCCGTACGCGTCATCACCGGCGCCGACAACATCACCGGCTCCAGCCAGATCGCCGCCGCCCTCTCGCTGGCCGTGCCGATCGGCCTCGCCGGTCTCGGCGGTCTGTGGGCCGAGCGCGCGGGCGTGGTCAACATCGGCCTCGAAGGCATGATGATCCTCGGCACCTTCTTCGGTGCCTGGGCCGGCTACCAGTGGGGGCCGTGGACCGGCGTTCTCGTCGGCGTCCTCGCCGGCGCCCTCGGCGGCCTGGTGCACGCCGTGGCCACCGTCTCCTTCGGCGTCGACCACATCATCTCCGGTGTCGCCATCAACATCCTGGCCCTCGGCGCCACCTCCTACCTCGCCAAGCGCTGGTTCGAGCCGCTGGCCCACCTCGGCGCCAGCCCCAAGCAGTCCCCGGCCGTGGACGACCTCCCGTCGTTCACCGTGCCCGGCCTCTCCGACGGGCTGAAGTCGCTGGAGAGCCACCACTGGTTCCTCGTCTCCGACCTCGCCGGCATCCTCGGCGGCCTGGTCACCAACGTCTCGGCGCTCACCGCGCTGACCGTGCTCCTGGTCGTCGGCTCGTACTTCGTCCTGTGGCGCACGCCGTTCGGCCTCAGGCTCCGCTCCTGCGGCGAGAACCCGCTGGCCGCCGAGTCCCTCG
>JAEBEK010000094.1:0-966 GCA_049998055.1 Amycolatopsis sp. cmx-4-37
ACCGTGCTGGGTGACCAGCACCTGCGGCCGGAACTCCGCCAGCAGCTCGGGCACGACGGCGTGGAAGGCCCGCAGCCACCCGGCGTCGCCGGTCCCGGCCGGCAGCGGCAGGTTGACCGAGCTGCCCTCGGCGCCCGGCCCGCCGGTCTCCTCCGGCCAGCCGGTGTGCGGGAAGAGGGTGCGCGGGTGCTCGTGCAGCGAGACGGTGAGGACCCGCGGGTCCTCCCAGAAGGCCGCCTCGACGCCGTCGCCGTGGTGCACGTCGGTGTCGACGTACGCGACGCGTTCGGCGCCTAGCTCCAGGAGCCGGGCGATGGCGAGGGCCGCGTCGTTGTAGACGCAGAAGCCGGAGGCGGCACCGGGCATGGCGTGGTGCAGGCCGCCGGAGAAGTTCACGGCGTGCTCGGCCTCCCCGCGCCACACCGCCTCGGCGGCGCCGA
Source organism: Amycolatopsis sp. cmx-4-37 (assembly GCA_049998055.1). GTDB lineage: Bacteria > Actinomycetota > Actinomycetes > Mycobacteriales > Pseudonocardiaceae > Amycolatopsis. The sequence continues at coordinate 441 of JAEBEK010000094.1, forward strand.
CGGAGAGCCCGGCGATGGCCGCCGACACCTCGTGCATCCCGGCGAACGCCGGGTCGTCGTCGGTCCCGAGCCCGTACGACCCGTCCGCCGAGGCCGGATCGGCGGAGACGGCCTTGACCGCGTCCACGTAGTCCTGCCGGTGGACCAGCCGCAGCGTGGAGTCCCCGGCGGGCTTGGCCCCGGTGACCTTCAGCTGCCGGTCGACGCCGTACGCCGAGATCAGGCCCCGGGTCAGCGTGAGCCGCACCGGGTCCATCGGATGGCGAGGACCGAAGTCATAGCCGGTGACCGTCTCGTCCCACATCAGCTGCGCGCGCCCGCTCATGCCCGTCACCGTACCGGCCGCCGGTTCCCTCGAACGAGCGGGCATACCCGACGGTCACCAGGACCAGCACCATCGGCACCAGCATGGCCCCCCGGTAGCTCCAGGCGTCGCCGATGACGCCGACCAGCGGGGAGCCCACGAGGAAGCCGACGTAGTTGAAGACGTTGAGCCGGGCCACCGCCGCGTCCGACCCGGCCGGCC
>JAEBEK010000095.1:0-965 GCA_049998055.1 Amycolatopsis sp. cmx-4-37
AGACCGGGCGGTCGGCGCTGCGGAAGACGCCGATCGGTGTGTGGTGCAGCGTGTCCGGGTCGGCCAGCCGGGAGAGGGCGAAGGCGGTCGTCGGCGAGGCGTTGTGCGCGTCGTGGACGAGGATGTCGGCCTCGTTCTCCGGGGTGACGTCGACGACCTGGAGGTCGCCGGTGGCCGGGTCGCGGACGACGCCCTTGGCCTGGTCCACGCCGAAGCGGATCGGCTTGCCGTGCTCCAGGCGGATCACGGCCTCCTCCGCCTGCTGCTTGTCCTTGAGGACCTCGAAGGCGCCGTCGTTGAAGATGTTGCAGTTCTGGTAGATCTCCACCAGCGCCGTGCCCGGGTGGTCGGCGGCGGCCCGCAGCACCTCGGTGAGGTGCTTGCGGTCGGAGTCGACCGTGCGCGCGACGAAGGACGCCTCGGCGCCGATCGCCAGCGAGACCGGGTTGAACGGTGCGTCCAGCGAACCCATCGGCGAGGACTTGGTCAGCTTGCCGACCTCGGAGGTGGGCGAGTACTGGCCCTTGGTCAGTCCGTAGATCCGGTTGTTGAAGAGGAGGATCTTGAGGTTGACGTTGCGGCGCAGGGCGTGGATCAGGTGGTTGCCGCCGATGGAGAGCGCGTCGCCGTCACCGGTGACCACCCAGACCGACAGGTCGCGGCGCGAGGTGGCCAGACCCGTGGCGATGGCCGGGGCGCGGCCGTGGATGGAGTGCATCCCGTAGGTGTTCATGTAGTACGGGAAGCGCGAGGAGCAGCCGATGCCGGAGACGAAGACGATGTTCTCCTTCGCCAGCCCCAGCTCCGGCATGAAGCCCTGGACGGCGGCGAGGACCGCGTAGTCGCCGCAGCCCGGGCACCAGCGGACCTCCTGATCGGACTTGAAGTCCTTCATGGACTGCTTGGCCTCGCTCTTGGGCACCAGCGACAGCGACTGGAAGGAGCGAGGGGCGTCCGCGGCTGTG
>JAEBEK010000096.1:0-962 GCA_049998055.1 Amycolatopsis sp. cmx-4-37
TGGCGGTGTAGTTGCGCCCGTTGTACGAGGCGCTCTGGCCGCCGGTGTAGACGGCGGAGGCGTTCCAGGCGTTGGCGCAGGCGGCGGCCTGTGCGGTGGCCGCGGGGAGGACGACGAGCGCCGCGACGACCGCGCTCAGCGCGATCAACAGGCTCATGACACGTCTGATCACGTGATCACACTCCTTGAGTGCGGCGCGACATCGGCCGCGCGCCGCCGTGGATGCGGTCAGCTAAGCGAGAGTGATCTGAACCTGTCAAGGTCTAGACCAAGGGTGGCCGCAGGACGGCGAAATGTCGGCGGAATTCCGCACTCCTGTCCGGAACCGGTGGCGGTACCGCCCTCGCGCACCCCCTCATTCCCTACGCCCCGCCGCGACCACCACGACCGCCGCCGCCACCAGCACCGCCGGCAGGAAGAGCGCCACGTCCGGCACCGCCCGGCGCACCAGGACGGCCCCGCACGCCCCGGCTAAGAGGCAGGCCAGCCGGGCGACGGCCCACCCGTCCACACCCCCCGGCTGCCGCGCCGCGAACCCGGCCACCAGGGAGGTGAGCGTACTGGTGAAAAACGTGGTCGGGGCCCCTTCGCGGCCCAGCGAGAGCACGGTGGTCGCCTGCGCCCCCATCGCCGCCGACAAGGGCACCAGCAGCACCCCGGCCGCCACTCCCCCGGGATCGGGCCGGTCCGCGACCGTCCAGACGACCGCCACCGAGGCCAGCACCACCGCCTCCGCCCCCAGACACCACACGGCCCCCCGCGGCCAGACCCGCCGCCCGCCCCCACGCCCGGTCAGCGGCACCGCCAGCACCGTCCCCAGCAGATACCCGCCCAGCGCCAGCGCGGGCGCCCACACCCCCTGACTCCGCTCCCCCGCCGCGGCCGCCCCCAGCAGCACGAGATTCCCCGTCATGATCCCGGCGAAGGCCCCACCGAGCGCGACGACGGCGAGGACGTCGGCG
>JAEBEK010000097.1:0-953 GCA_049998055.1 Amycolatopsis sp. cmx-4-37
GGTGGTGACGAAGAGTTCCTCACGGGGGATGCCGGAGCGGGCGATCGCCTTGCCGGTGCCCTCTTCGTTCCCGTAGGCGGCGGCGGTGTCGATGGAGCGGTAACCCGCGTCCAGGGCCGCGCCGACAGCGGTGAACGCCTCGTCGTCCGGTACCTGCCAGACCCCGAAGCCGAGCTGGGGCATCTGGACGCCGTTGTTCAGGATGATCGGGGGAACCTTGCTCACGAGCGATTGGTCCTAACGTGGTCGGTGGGAACTCCCATGGTCAACTATGACCCGCCCGCACGCATTCCCAACGGCGGACCTGCTCACGCCCCCGCGAGTTCCCCCGCCCGGCCGCTCACCGGCGCCCGGACACCGTGTCAGCCCCGGTACAACGCCGCCAGCTCGGTGGCGTACGACTCCTCTATCGCCTTGCGCTTCAGCTTCAGTGACGGGGTGAGCAGTCCGCGCTCCTCGGTGAACTGGTGGCCCAGGATGCGGAAGGTGCGGATCGACTCGGCCTGCGAGACGAGGGTGTTGGCGGCGATGACGGCCCGCCGCACCTCCGTCTCCAGATCCGGGTCGCGGACCAGCTCGGCCGGGGTCAGCTCCGGCTTGCCGCGCATCGCCAGCCAGTGGCTCACCGCCTCGGCGTCCAGGGTGACCAGCGCCGCGATGTAGGGCCGGTCGTTGCCGACCACGACGCACTGGGCCACCAGCGGATGGTCGCGGACCCGCTCCTCCAGCGGCCCCGGCGAGACGCTCTTGCCGCCGGAGGTCACCAGGATCTCCTTCTTGCGGCCGGTGATCGTCAGATAGCCGTCCTCGTCGAGCCGGCCGATGTCCCCGGTCGCCAGCCAGCCCTCGCGCACCGCGTTACGGGTGGCCTGCGGCGCGTTGAGATAGCCCCGGAAGACGTGCTCGCCGTGGAGCCAGACCTCGCCGTCGTCCGCGATACGCACCGTGGTCCC
>JAEBEK010000098.1:0-942 GCA_049998055.1 Amycolatopsis sp. cmx-4-37
GTCATCAGCTTGATGAAGGTGGCGTCCTGGCGGACCTGGTCGGTGAAGCGCACCTTCCAGCCGACCGCCTCGCCGAGCGGCGTGTCCAGCTCGTCCGCGATCCGCTCGGCCACCGTACGGGCCGCGATCCGGCGCGGCTGCGTGTGACCGATCATGCCGCGCACGCCCCGGCCCAGCTCCAGGCAGATCTTGGGGATCTGGGTGGTCTTGCCGGACCCGGTCTCACCGGCGACGACGACCACCTGGTGGTCCCGGATCGCCTCCGCGATCAGCTCCTTCTTCTGGCTGACCGGCAGCTGCTCGGGATAACGGATCTCCGGCACCCGCGCCCGGCGCTCGGCCATCCTGGCCGCGCCCTTCTCCGCCTCCGCCCTGATCTCCTCCAGGACGGCCGCCCTGGACTCCGGCTTGCGTATACGGCGGGTGCCCTCCAGTCGACGGCCGAGCCGGTGCGCGTCGCGCAACGACAGCTCGGCCAACAGGGGCTGAAGGTCGGAGATCGTAGACATACGGATCCCAGGATCTCACCCCGGCGGGGGAAGTGGCGACCGAGTTTCCCGGGCCCACCCCGGACCCGGCCCCGCCCCGGGCACGCAAAAGGCCCCCCGTTCGAGAACGGGGGGCCTTTCTCTGTGGCTGGGGCCGGGATCGAACCGGCGACCTATCGCTTTTCAGGCGATCGCTCGTACCAACTGAGCTACCCAGCCACGCGACCTCGGAAGGTCAGCGCGGTCCTGACGGGATTTGAACCCGCGGCCTCCACCTTGACAGGGTGGCGAGCACTCCAAACTGCTCCACAGGACCAGATGTGTGCGGGACGAGTCCCACACAGGTGATGCGTGCCCCCAACGGGATTCGAACCCGTGCTACCGCCTTGAAAGGGCGGCGTCCTGGGCCACTAGACGATGAGGGCTAAGAGGCCCGCCTGGGCGCTGGTTCAGC
>JAEBEK010000099.1:0-941 GCA_049998055.1 Amycolatopsis sp. cmx-4-37
ACCGAGGTGGAGCGGTCGGCGGGGAGGATCGCGTCGAGGGGGCGCAGCGGCACCTCGCGGCGGCCGTGCGGCATCCGGTGGATCTGGCGGGCCCTCCCCGTCACCTGGACGTGGTCCACGCGGACGAAGTCCGTCCCCAGTCTCTCGGCGGCGTCGAGGAGTTGGCCGCAGTAGCCGGGGGCGTACCAGTCGTCCCCGTCCAGGAACGTCAGGTAGGTGCCGCGGGCCGCGTCCAGGCCGGTGTTGCGGGCCGTCGCGAGGCCGCCGTTGGCCTCGTGGGGGAGCAGCACGGCGCCGGGTACCTCCTCCACGGCCCGTTCCAGCAGGTCCCGGGTGCCGTCCGACGAACAGTCGTCGACCAGGAGGAATTCGACATCGTCCCGCGCGTTCGCCTTCAGGCTGCGCAGAGTGTCGGGCGCGAATTGCCGCACGTTGTAGAACGGCACGATGACGGAGAGCTTGACCACGGAATCGACGCTAAGGGGCGTCCGAGGCCCGCTCCGCGAAGCCCTCGCGTACACGAGGTGAACGCCGGGCGGACAGCTTGTTAACCCCCTCGCCGAATTCCGCCCCGGGCCCGGCAATTCCTTTCGTCGGTGCGCTGTTAACCCTTTGTTGCCGTCCCGTTGGGCCCTTTGGCGCCGACCCTTCCTAACGTCGGCGACGTGCCAGCAAGCAACCACCGAACCCCGCGCATCGCCGTTCTCGCGGATTCCGACACCCGCTGGAAATGGGGTGCTCTCACCGCCGGACGGCTCGCCCCCGAGGGCGCCACCACCGACGGCTACCTGCTGCGCGGCCGGGCCACCCCCACCGAGCGGCAGCTCGCCGAGGTCGGCCTGCGCCCCGACGCCCTCGCCGAGGTCCCCCTCGCCGGCTTCCTCGCGGAACTGCGGCGCCGCCACGCCGACGACGCCGCCCCCTACGACCTGGTCGTCCTC
>JAEBEK010000100.1:0-926 GCA_049998055.1 Amycolatopsis sp. cmx-4-37
GTTCCGGATCAAGTGGACAATGCAGGTTTGAACGATAGTTTGCGGCCAGACGTTCGTCACGGCATTGGGGAGGCCTTTGAGGCCGTCGCAGACGAGGAAGAACACATCGGCCAGGCCGCGGTTCTTCAGGTCGATCAACACGCTCATCCAGAACTTCGCACCCTCGCCCCCAGTGCCCATCCACAGGCCTAGGACGTCCTTGCGGCCGTCGATGGTGACCCCGATGGCGGCGTAGACGGGCCGGTTTGCGACCTGGCCGTCGCGGACCTTGGCGTGGATTGCGTCGATGAACACCGCCGCGTAGACGGCGTCGAGCGGGCGGTTGGCCCAGTCGTTCATTTCGGCGACGACCTTGTCGGTGATCCGTGAGATCGTCTCCTTGCTGACCGAGGCTCCATAGATTTCGGCGAAATGCGCCGAAATCTCCCCGGTCGTCATCCCTTTCGCGTACAGCGACAGCACGATCTCGTCTACATCCGCGAGTCGTCGTTGCCGCTTCTTCACGATCTGCGGTTCGAACGTGCTCTCCCGATCTCGCGGCACGTCGATACTGACCTCGCCTGCGGCATCCGAGATCACCGTTTTCGACCGAGTGCCGTTGCGGACATTTGTCGAATCGCGGTCCGGGTCGGCGTGGTTCTTCTCGTGGCCGAGGTGCTCGGTCATTTCTTCGTTGAGGGCGGTTTCCAAGACGTTCTTGGTGAAGAGTTTCAGCAGGCCGTCGGGGCCGGTCAACGCCAGCCCCCGTGCCTTCGCCTCGGCCACCATCGCCGCCGCGGCGGCCTGCTCCGGCGACAGCTCCCGCGCCGGCTTCTCGTCACGCTTGCGTGGACTCACAAGGTCCGATGTCATCACTCACAGTGCCCATCCCGCCGGACCTCAGCCCGGCGTGTCGGGCCGGAAACACCGATCTTGGAACAGTCCCG
>JAEBEK010000101.1:0-924 GCA_049998055.1 Amycolatopsis sp. cmx-4-37
GGTCCGGCGTGGCGGAGCACCACTCCCCCGCTGCCGGGATCGCCGCCGGAGCCGTCACCGGTACGCCCGACTCCTCCGACCCCCTGCCCGGCACCGACCCCCTGTCGGTCTGCCTGGCCGTGCTCGCGGCGCTCACCCTCGGCCTCCTGGTGCGCGCGGGCGGCCTGCTGTGGGGCGGCGCCGCCCCGGGTTCCGCCGCACGCGTGCTCCTCACCGGCCGCCGGGGCGCCCAGTGGCCGATAGCGCCGCCGACCCGGCTCGCCCTCGCCCGTCTGTCGGTCCTGCGGATCTAGGCCGCCGGAACCGCCGCCTCCGCGCCCTCGCGCGGCAGGCGCGTCTCCGCACGCCTCACACCGCACTCCCACCGACGACAAAGGTGACTCTCCCATGCGTACTCCCACGCGCCGCTCCCTCCTCGGCGCCGGACTCGGCCTGGCCGGGACCGGGCTGCTGGCCGCCTGCTCCTCCTCCGGGGGCACCAGCTCCGACCACGGCTCCGGTTCCGGGGCGACGACCGGTGCCGGTGACTGGATCGACCCGGCGGGCCGCGAGGTCGCGGACGCCGAGAAGGCGCGGGCCGGCGGTGGCCGGGTCCGCGAGGTCCGGCTGACCGCCACCGAGACGCGGCTCGACCTCGGCCCCGTCACCGTCCCGACCTGGGCCTACGGCGACTGGCTGCCCGGCCGCGAGGTACGGGTCACCGCCGGGGACACCCTGGCGCTCACCCTCGCCAACCACCTGCCCGAACCGACCTCGCTCCACTGGCACGGCCTCGCCCTGCGCAACGACATGGACGGCGTCCCGGGCCTGACCCAGAAGGACGTGCGCCCCGGAGCCGACTTCACGTACCGCTTCACGGTGCCGCACCCGGGGACGTACTGGTTCCACCCGCACAGCGGGACGCAGCAGGACCGGGGGCTGTAC
>JAEBEK010000102.1:0-921 GCA_049998055.1 Amycolatopsis sp. cmx-4-37
GGTGGTCTCCTTGGCGGTGAGGTTGGCGAACCACACCTCGCCGTCCCGGACCAGGGCCTCCCAGCTGTACTCCGGTCCGTCCAGGGCCTTTTCGACCAGGAGGGGGCCCTCGGCGGCGCGGCGGTGGGCGGCGGCTTCGAAGGCGTCGGCGTCGGCCACCAGCTCGACGCCGACGCTGCCGGCCGAGGACAGCGGCTTGACGACGACGGGGAAGTGGGTGGCCGCCCACTCGGCGGTGGAGGCCAGGTCGTCGGTGAGGCGGTAGGCGGGCTGGCCGATGCCGTGGGCGGCGAAGCGGCCGCGCTGGAGGGCCTTGTTCCGGGAGATGACCGCCGCCTGGAGGGACGGGCCGGGCAGGCCGAAGTGGTCCTGGGCCAGGGCGGCTCCCAGGACGTGCGACTCGGTGAAGCCGAAGATGCCGGTCGGGCGGCTCTTCACCACGGCCGCGTGCACGGTCTCGGCCCACAGCTCGTCCAGCGAGCCGTACTGGCCGAGGCTCGGCTCGACGGAGTCGACCAGGTGCGCGATCGCGCCGGTCCAGTGCTGTGTCTCGACGGCGCGGACCCGCAGGCCCAGCCGCCGGGCGGCCGCCGCGTACGGGCGTCCCATGAAACCGACGCCGACGAGCAGCAGTTCACCCTGGTCCTGGGCGCTCACGCGGCCTCCTCGTTGGGGCGGTGTCCCGGGGCCGCGCGTCCTGGCGGTCCGGGCTCCGCGTGTCGCCTTTTTCGTAGCGATTGGCTACTTCCCGTGCGATGGCCGTGAGGCTAGTTGGTGGCGTGGTTCATGGTCAACCGCCGTTGGCGATCAGCCCGTTGGCGGGTCGGTAGGGTCGTGTGGCCGGGGTGCGGGCCGACGCGCCCGACCACGGAGGAGGACCCGCCGATGCCCCCGATGACCCTGCTCGCCGCCGCCGTCATC
>JAEBEK010000103.1:0-918 GCA_049998055.1 Amycolatopsis sp. cmx-4-37
TTGCGCGCCCGGCCGAGCCCCCCGTTCTCCGCCAGATGGACCGGCACCACCCGCCCGTCACGCGCCGCGTACGCGTCGATCAGCTCCCCGCAGCCGTCCGGCGAGCGGTCGTCCACCGCGATCACCTCCAGGTCGCCGAACGACTGGCCGAGCACCGAGTCCAGGCAGGCGCCGAGGTACGCCTCCACACGGTGGGCGGGCACGATCACACTGAACCTGGGCACGGCACATCCGATGGGTCGACGCGAGTCCTGGGGCCTACCGCCCCAGAACGCGCGTTCCGGCGTGCCGGTTACGCGGAATGCGGCATCCGGGGGAACCGCCGCGGTGACGGACAGATGCGCGAAGGACGGCGGGGCCGCCCGGTGTTGCCACCGGACGGCCCCGCCAACACCAGCCGGAATGGGCCTACTTGACCGCCCCCGACATCAGACCGGAGACGAACAGCCGCTGGAGGGCGACCGTCACCGGCGGCGAGTCCGAGTCGGCGAAGACCAGCGCCACCAGCATGTCGTTCCAGACCCACAGGAACTGGAAGATGCCGAGCGAGGCGATGGCCGGGCCGCCCAGCGGCAGCACCACCCGGGTGAAGAGCCGGACCTCGCCGGCGCCGTCCAGGCGGGCCGCCTCCATCAGCTCCTTCGGGATCTGCGCGAAGAAGTTCCGCATCAGGAAGACCGCGAAGGGCAGGCCGAAGGCCACGTGGAAGAGGACCACCCCGGCCGTCGTCTCGAAGAGCCCGACCCAGCCGAACAGCTCCGACACCGGCACCAGCGCCACCTGCACCGGCACCGCCAGCAGGGCCACCACCAGCACGAACCACCAGTCGCGGCCCGGGAACTCCAGCCAGGCGAAGGCGTACCCGGCCAGCGAGCCGATCACGATGACCAGCACCGTCGCCGGGACCGTGATCGCCAC
>JAEBEK010000104.1:0-917 GCA_049998055.1 Amycolatopsis sp. cmx-4-37
AGCGACGCTGGCGGTGGGCGGCTTCGGCCTGTGCGGCATACCCGCCGTGCTGATCGACGCCCTTCTCCGCTCGGGCGCCGACCGGCTCCAGGTCGTCTCCAACAACGCCGGTGTCGACGACTGGGGGCTCGGTCTGCTGCTGAACGCGGGCCGCGTCCGCCGCATCGTCGCCTCCTACGTCGGCGAGAACAAGGAGTTCGCCCGGCAGTACCTCGCCGGGGAGCTGGAGGTCGAGCTGACGCCCCAGGGGACGCTGGCCGAGCGGCTGCGGGCCGGCGGCTCCGGCATACCCGCGTTCTTCACCGCCACCGGCGTCGGCACCCAGGTGGCCGAGGGCGGCCTGCCCTGGAAGTACGACGGCGCGGGCGGCGTCGAGATCGCCTCCCCTCCCAAGCAGGCCCAGGAGTTCGACGGCCGCGCCTACGTGCTGGAGCACGCCGTCGTGGCGGACTTCGCCCTGGTCCGGGCGGCCAAGGGCGACCGGCACGGCAACCTCGTCTTCGACAAGGCCGCCCGGAACTTCAACCCCCTGGCCGCCATGGCGGGCCGGATCTGCGTCGCGGAGGTCGAGGAACTGGTCGAACCCGGCGCGCTCGATCCCGACCAGGTGCACCTGCCCGGCGTCTACGTGCACCGCGTCCTCGCGCTCTCGCCCGAGCAGGCCGCCGACAAGCGGATCGAGAAGAGGATGGTGCGATGAGCTGGAGCCGTGAGCAGATGGCGGCCCGCGCGGTGGCGGAGCTGTCCGACGGGGACTACGTCAACCTCGGCATCGGTCTGCCGACGCTGGTGCCCAACCACATCCCGGCCGGCGTGGAACTGGTGCTCCAGTCCGAGAACGGCATCCTCGGCACCGGCCCCTACCCGGCCGAGGGCCAGGTCGATCCGGACCTGATCAACGCGGGCAAGGAAACCGT
>JAEBEK010000105.1:0-917 GCA_049998055.1 Amycolatopsis sp. cmx-4-37
CCCGCGTTGGGCCCGGTCCCCACCGAGCTGGCGAAAGCGGGTCCGTCGGCGCCGTGGTCGATGAGGCGGCGCTCCAGCTCCAGGGCGAGGTGCCGCTCGGTACGGCCGACCAGGATCGACTCCAGGAGTTCGCCGAGCGCCTGGTCGGTGATCTCGGCGGCGATCCGCAGGCAGGAGATCTCCTCCTCGTCTTTGACGTACCGCAACTGCTCGACGGCGCCGCCCAGGTCGGTGAGGGCGATACCGGGGGCGGCGGAGGCCATCGCCCGGTGCCGGGCCACCGTCAGATCGTGCTCCTCGACCGCGACGGGACGCCGGTCCTGGCGCAGCGCCAGGGTGGCGGCGGCGACCGCCGGGTCGGCGCCGGGGCCGTCCAGGAGCTGGAGCCTGAGCGCCTCGTCGGGCCTGCCCTCCTCGGGCCGCGCGCCGGGCGCAACGGCGCAGAGCAGCACGTCGGCGCCGGGATCGTGGACGCCGAGCAGCAGGGCGGCCCGTTCGGGGGCGGTGCCGGTCAGGTAGCGGATGTTGGCCGGGCGGGAGACCACGGCGGCGGCGTCTCCGGCCGCCGCGCAGCGCTCTCGCAGCCGCTGCCTGCGGGCTTGGTACACGTCGTACGCGTGCGGGGCCTCGGACATGTTCCGAGCCTACGAGCGGCTCGGCGCACCGGCCGGTTCAGCGCGTCCGACCGGGCACCGGGGCGCTCAGGGCGGGCCCGGTCACCCCGGCCCGGTCACCACTGGGGCGGGCTGGCGATGGCGCGGGCGAGGACGTCGTCGAGGGCCCGGGCGGTCTGCGCGGCGTCGAGGTGCGAGTTGTCGATGATCGGCAGCCCGGAGCCGTACCAGCCGGCCATCCGGCCGTGGATGCGGGCCACCTCCTCGTCGGAGAGGCGGCGGTTGCCGTGGCGCTGGGAGTTG
>JAEBEK010000106.1:0-911 GCA_049998055.1 Amycolatopsis sp. cmx-4-37
CGGAGGGGCGTGCGCGCAGCGGCACGGATCGACCGCGACCCGTGGCGGCGTGGACGCAATTGCCTGTCGAAACGTTATGAACACAGCGGCGGACCGTGTCCAAGGACACAGCCCGCCGCTGCGGGGTCTTCACACAACTTCCTTCAGGCTGACTCTACTTGAGACGGGCCATCAGGGCGTGTTCCACCAGGGTGATGAGTGCGCTCTTGGCGTCGGCGCGGTGGCGTGCGTCGGTGGTGATGATGGGGGCGTCGGGGCCGATCTGGAGTGCTTCGCGTACTTCTTCGGGGGCGTAGGGCTGGTGTCCGTCGAAGCCGTTGAGGGCGATGACGAAGGGGAGGCCGCTGTTCTCGAAGTAGTCGACGGCGGGGAAGCAGTCGGCGAGGCGGCGGGTGTCGACGAGGACGACGGCGCCGATGGCGCCGCGGACGAGGTCGTCCCACATGAACCAGAAGCGGTCCTGTCCGGGGGTGCCGAAGAGGTAGAGGATGAGGTCCTGGTCGAGGGTGATGCGGCCGAAGTCCATGGCGACGGTGGTGGTGGTCTTGTCGCCGGTGTGGGTGAGGTCGTCGATGCCGGCGGATGCGCTGGTCATGACGGCCTCGGTGCGCAGCGGGTTGATCTCCGATACGGCTCCCACGAACGTGGTCTTGCCCACGCCGAAGCCGCCCGCCACCACGATTTTCGCGCTGGTGGTGGAGCGGGCCGCTCCGCCGTTAGAGCTTGCGAAGTCCACTGAGCACCCTTTCGAGCAGTGTCACGTCTGGCTGGCCCCCGGCGTTCTCGTCGCCGCCGGGCTGATGGATGGCGACAAGCCCGGCCTCCGCCAAGTCGGCGACGAGAATCCGGGCGACGCCGAGGGGCATCGACAGCAGGGCCGACACCTCCGCCACCGACTTGACCTCGCGGCA
>JAEBEK010000107.1:0-907 GCA_049998055.1 Amycolatopsis sp. cmx-4-37
GTCATGGACGATGCGACGACCCCGCGCCCCGCCGACGCCGCGACCGAACCCGCCGTACTGGACGACGGCCCCGCCGCCGGGCTCCGCCTGCGCGTCACCGGCCGCCCGGCCATCCTCCAGGTCACCCGCGCGTGCGAGACGGAACAGGCGCCCGGCGAGCGGGAGTTCGGCGTGAGCGAGGTGCACGTGTACCGGCGCGACTGGCGGGTGAAGAACCCGCCCCTGCGGTACGGGTACGACCCGGCCAGCCCGTGAGCCGGTCCGTCACGCGGCGGGCGGGACCGGGCGCTCGGCCCTGGCCTCCTCGGCCGGGGTGGCGGCGGCCCCTTCCTCCTCCTTCAGCGCCCGCGCCTCGCTCTTGAGGATGCGCAGGGAGCGGCCCAGCCCCCGCGCCGCGTCGGGGAGTTTCTTCGAGCCGAACAGCACGATGACCACGAGGGCCACGATCAGCAGATGCCAGGGCTTCAGGGCGTTGGCGTACACGGCGGGCCCGTCCTCTCCTCGTACGGCGCGGGCCCCCGGGGGTGACCCCGCCTCGTCAGTTGCTAGATTGCGCAACCATAACAACGACGGGCTACGGTGAGGCGGCGGGGATGGCACGGGCGCACAGGCACAAGGACCGCCGGGCCGGGCGGCGCGGGCGGGAGAAGCCCCGCCGGCCGCTGCGGACCGCGCTCCTCGTCGGGCTGTCGCTGGCCGTGCTGACGGGGGCGGGCGCGGGCTGGGCCTACCTGCGGCTGGGCGGCAACATCGACACCTTCGGCGCCGACGGCCTCTCCGACCACCGCCCCTCCTCGGCGGCGCTCGGCCAGAACGTGCTGGTCATCGGCTCCGACTCGCGCTCCGGCGAGAACAGTTCGCTGGGCGGCGGCGAAGGGGAGGTGGGCCGCTCCGACACCGCCTTCCT
>JAEBEK010000108.1:0-907 GCA_049998055.1 Amycolatopsis sp. cmx-4-37
GCGCCACCGAGTCCGGTCTGCTGATGCTCCCCATGATGGGCGGCGTCGTCGGCGCCTCGATCCTCTCCGGCCAGCTCATCAGCAAGACCGGGCGCTACCGCCCGTACCCCATCGCGGGCGGGGTCCTCGCCGCGCTCGGCATGTGGCTGCTCTCCCTGCTGGAGACCGGCACCTCGCGGCTGCACTACAGCATCTGGATGGCGGTGCTCGGCGCGGGGATCGGCCTGATCATGCCGGTGCTGGTGCTCGCCGTGCAGAACAGCGTCCGCCCCGCCGACCTCGGCACCGCCACCAGCGCCAACAACTACTTCCGGCAGATCGGCGGCAGCGTCGGCGCCGCCGTCTTCGGCACCCTCTTCGCCCAGCGCCTCACCGACGCCCTCGCCGACCGGCTGCCCGCCGGGGCGCCCGCCGGGAGCGTCGACGCCGAGGCGATCACCCCGCAGGCGGTGCACGCGATGGCGCCCGCCCTGCGCGACCCGTACATCCAGGCGTACGCCGACGCCATGCCCCGGATCTTCCTCTACCTCGTGCCGGTCCTCCTCCTGGGCCTGCTGCTCGCCTTCTTCCTCAAGGAGACCCCCCTCGTGTCCCACGCCGCGTCCCGGCCCGCCTCCGTCCCCGCCGCCGAACCGCACGCCGCACCCGCGCCCGAGGCCGCCGCCCCGCCCGCGCCGCAGCTGCCCGCCGCCCGGACCGGCCACACCGCCGGGGTCGCGGTCTGCGGCAGCGTCCAGCACTCCGACGGCACCGCCGTGCCGCGCGCCGCCCTCACCCTCATCGACGTGACCGGCCGCCAGATCGGGCGCGGCGCCAGCGACGGCGAGGGCCGGTACGCGCTCGCCACCCCGGGCAGCGGCAGCTTCGTGCTGATCGCGGCGGCCGGCGGGCACCAGCCGCAGGCCGT
>JAEBEK010000109.1:0-903 GCA_049998055.1 Amycolatopsis sp. cmx-4-37
GACGGAGGCGAGGAGCGGGTCGAGGGCCTTGGCGCAGCCGCTGTCGGGGGCGACGGCGATCCGGGTCCAGGTGCGGTCGGCGCCGCCGGGTCCGGCCTTCTTCCCCTCGACCGTCGGCGGGAAGAGGCGGTCGACGGGAGCGTCGTGCCACAGGGCGGCGCCCGCCGCGAAGCGGTCGGCGGCGCCCGCGGAGTCCCCGCCGGCGAGCCAGGTGCCGGCCGCGCCGCCCGCGACCAGGCCGAGGCCGAGCACGAGGCAGACGGCGGCGGCCACGGTACGGCGCGGGGAGCGGGGTACGGGGCGCAGCCGCGTGGTGGCCTCGTCGTGTCCGGGTCCCCTGGGGGCGGCGGCGAAGGGGGCTCCGGCGCCGGGCCGGTCGGTGAGGTCGACGGCGCCGGTGTGCCGCCGGTCGCGGGGCCGGGGCTCGGCGGGGCGGGGCGTGGGGAAGGCCGGGAAGGTGCGGGGGCTCTTCTGCGGGGCGGCGTCGTCGGCCTCGGGCCGCGCGGGCGGCGCGGCGGGTCTGGGCGGGGCCGCGGGCCGGGGCGGGGCGGTGGGGCGCGGCGGGGTGGGGGCGGTGGCGCGCGGTGCGGGCTCCTCCGGGTGGCGGGCCGGGGGCGGTGGTACGTCCGGGCGGCGTGCCTGCGTACTCATGCGCCCCCCGTTTTCCCTCACGCGGCCCGGCAGGGGCATCTCGCGCGCCCTCCGTGCGCGTCACTCTACGGGTTGGCGCGGCCTCGGCGGGAACGGCCGCGGCCGTCGGGCCTGTTCTGCCCGGATGATCCCCGGCGGGCGCAGACCGGGCGGGGAGATCCCTGGTCACCCCCTACCCCCGGGTAGGGCTCTCTGGCAGGCTGCGGGCATGACGCCCCTCGCCAACGCCCGTGCCCGGTACGACCGGGCGAC
>JAEBEK010000110.1:0-895 GCA_049998055.1 Amycolatopsis sp. cmx-4-37
GAACGACAGGTCGTCGCGGACCTCGGCCCCGATGTCATCGATCACCAGGGCGCTCACCAGCTCCGGGTGCCGGGCGGCGAGCTGATAGGCGTTCACCCCGCCGAGCGAGTGCCCGAGGACCACCGGCCGGTCCAGGCCGAGGTGGGCGACGAGCGCCGCCGCGTCCCCGACGTACCCCGCGCGGGAGTAGTCGGGCCCGGGGTCCGAGAGACCGTGCCCGCGCTGGTCGAGGGCGACCACCCGCCAGTCCGGGGCAAGGGCGCCGGCGAGGCGGGCGAAGGTTCGGGCCTCGCCGAAGTGGCCGTGCAGGGCGATCAGCGGGCGCCCCGGCCCGCCGAAGTCCAGGTAGGAGAGGCGGCGGCCGTCCACGGTCAGCGCGGCGCGCACGGGCTCGGCGCACGCGCCGTCAGGCGTCGAAGTCATGGGCGGCAGCGTGCCATCCGGGTACGACAGCGGGCCGGGCCGCCGCCGCGACCGGGCCCTCAGCCGTCCGTACGCCCCCTTGTCGCCGCCCCCACCGACAACCGCCCCGCCCTACCCCCTCCTCCGCCCCACCCCCGGCACCCGGGTGACCCGTCACCCGAACGCCAGCCTCTGCCGCTCGCACGGCGGCGTCCGGAATGACAGGGGAGTGGGGGTGCCGTCTCGTAGGGCTTACTGGCCCGTCGTCGAACATCTGGAGGGCGTTGTGCGGCCGGACGGTTACGACTACGACACCCACAGCCGAATAGCCGGGCCCCTGACCGAGCCCGCCCCCGACTACCGCGTCGAGTACCGCAGGCTGCTGGCGGCCGAACCGCACCGGATACGGGCGGTCCTGCTGATGACGCTGGCGCCGCTGCTCACCGGGACGCTCATGGTCTACCTGGTGTGGCCCAGCCACTGGACCGAGCGG
>JAEBEK010000111.1:0-891 GCA_049998055.1 Amycolatopsis sp. cmx-4-37
ACCGGAACTCTCTTGATACCAAGAGATCGATCATCCAGCGCCGCGCGACCCGGGTGCCGGATGACCGGCTCCGGGCCCGGCCCGGTGGGTCCACCGCACCTGGGGTACGCCCCACCGCCCGCTGTCTAACGGAGATCGCCATGACCCGCACTCCCGTGAATGTCACCGTCACCGGCGCGGCCGGCCAGATCGGCTACGCGCTGCTGTTCCGCATCGCCTCCGGCCACCTGCTCGGCGCGGACGTGCCGGTCCGGCTCCGCCTCCTGGAGATCCCGCAGGGCCTCAAGGCCGCCGAGGGCACCGCCATGGAGCTCGACGACTGCGCCTTCCCGCTGCTTCAGGGCATCGAGATCACCGACGACCCGAACGTCGGCTTCGACGGCGCCAACGTCGCGCTGCTGGTCGGCGCCCGCCCCCGCACCAAGGGCATGGAGCGCGGTGACCTGCTGGAGGCCAACGGCGGCATCTTCAAGCCCCAGGGCAAGGCGATCAACGACCACGCCGCGGACGACATCAAGGTCCTGGTCGTCGGCAACCCCGCCAACACCAACGCCCTGATCGCCCAGGCCGCCGCCCCGGACGTACCGGCCGAGCGCTTCACCGCCATGACCCGCCTGGACCACAACCGCGCCCTGTCGCAGCTGGCCAAGAAGACCGGCGCGCAGGTCTCGGACATCAAGAAGCTGACGATCTGGGGCAACCACTCCGCCACCCAGTACCCGGACATCTTCCACGCGGAGATCGCGGGCAAGAACGCCGCCGAGGTCATCGCCGACGAGCAGTGGCTGGCCGACGACTTCATCCCGACCGTCGCCAAGCGCGGTGCGGCCATCATCGAGGCGCGCGGCGCCTCCTCGGCCGCCTCCGCCGCCAACGCCGCCATCGACCACG
>JAEBEK010000112.1:0-885 GCA_049998055.1 Amycolatopsis sp. cmx-4-37
TCCGCGCCTGGACCGGCCTCTTCGTCGACTTCCTGGTCACCAAGCACGGCCTCGCCGACGCGATGCGCGCCGACAGCGGCGGCTTCGAAGTCCTGCACGCCTACTTCCTCGACCGCCTGGTCCCCGTCTGCGCCCAGCTCCTCGACGCCGCCGCCGACGCCGGCGAGATCGGGCCCGGCACGCGGGCGTACGAGCTGATGCGCGGCATCGGCAACCTGTGCGCCGGGTCCGACGACGACCCCCGCTACGACCCGCGCCGCCTGGTCGGGCTGCTCCTTCAGGGGCTGCGGCAGGCCGAGTAGCCCTGGCCCCTGGGCCGTCGGCGCTCCCGGACTTCCTCCGTGCCTCTTGACGTCCCGCCTCCGGCGGCGTGCAATATATTGCATGCCAGTTCCCGAGAGCCGTGGGCTCGTCAGCAGATCCCTCCTGCGGGAGGAGGCGTACCGGGCCATCCGGGACGCCATCGTGGACGGCACCCTCGCCCCCGGTGAGCGGCTGCAGGACGCGGCCCTCGTCGCCTGGCTGGGTGTCAGCCGTACCCCGGTCCGGGAGGCGCTGGCCCGGCTGGAGCAGGCCGGGCTGGTGCGGACCACGCCGGGGCGGCACACGCTGGTCAGCCCGCTGGACGTGCGGGCGGCCCGGGACGCCCAGTCGGTCACCGCCGCCCTGCACGAACTCGTCGTCCGCCAGGCCGTACCCCGCCTCTCCGCCGCCGAGCTCGACGCCATGCGGGAGGCCAACGCCCGCTTCGCCCGTGCCCTGCGTGAGAACGACGTGCCCGCCGCCGTCGCCGCCGACGACGCCTTCCACGGGGTGCCCGTCACCGCCGCCGCCAACGCGGCCGCGCGCACCGTCCTGGACCAGTTCACCCCGGTGCTGCGCCGG
>JAEBEK010000113.1:0-883 GCA_049998055.1 Amycolatopsis sp. cmx-4-37
GATGATGGCGATGACGGCGGGGACCCCCTTGGTGACCAGCCCGGTGCCGGTGAGCCCGATAGTCGCGAAAAAGTCGCTGAATCCGTCGCTGAGGTCGAGCGGCTTGGCGAGGAAAATGCGCTTCATTTCAGATCTCCTTCTTGGGGGTGGGTACGGGGCGTGCCACCCCGAAAAGGTCCGGCATGGTGTCCACGCCGGAGTAACGGACTTCGGTGTCGGGCCGAGGGGCGTCGATCATGAGGCCCTGTCCCAGGTAGATGGCGACGTGATGGAGATTGGTCGGGCTGTCGCCGTAGAAGACGAGATCTCCCGGCCGGACTTCATCGGGCTTGACCGGCTTGGAGGCGGCGTACTGCGCGGATGCCGTGCGCGGGAGGTCAATTCCTGCTTGGGCGTACGCGTACAGCACCAACCCTGAGCAGTCGAATCCGACGATTCCCTTTCCCGTGCGCCCCTTGGGGGAACAGCACGTTCCATCCGAGGGGCCGGAGGCGTTTCCGCCTCCCCACGAGTATGGCTTTCCAAGCATCGATTTTGCCGCATTGATGGCCGTGGCTGCCTGATCTGTAGTGGCGGCCTTGCCGCCGCCATTTTCAGGCGCCTTGTTGGCCATTGCGGAAATCGACCTGACGTAATTCTCTGTCTCTTTGTACGGAGGAATACCCCCGTACTTTTTCACGGCGCCGCGTCCCGCGTTATATGCGGCAAGCATGTTGCTCTGCTTGTCGCCGGGGACGCCATCGACGTCTTTGGCGATGGTGCAGAGGTACTTGGCCGAGGACGGAATGGCGTCCTCGGGGTCCCAGACATCGCGCTTTCCGTCATTGTTTCCGTCGATTCCGTGGGACTCCCACGTGGACGGCATGAACTGCGCGATCCCTCG
>JAEBEK010000114.1:0-880 GCA_049998055.1 Amycolatopsis sp. cmx-4-37
CCTCGGCGGCCAGCGCCCGCACCACGGGCACCACCCGGCGCAGCTCCTCGGCCTCGTCCACCCGTGGCGCGCCGGGGCGGGTCGACTCGCCGCCCACGTCGATCAGGTCGGCGCCGCGCGAGGCCAGGTCCAGGCCGTGCTTGACCGCCCGCTCGGTGTCGAACCAGCGGCCGCCGTCGGAGAACGAGTCCGGGGTCACGTTGACGACGCCCATGACCGCGCAGCGGTCCCACTCCGGAAGCCCTGCGACGCGCCCGCGCCCAAACGACGTACTCATGTCTTAAGCGTAGGTCGTGTGCGCGTGGTCCCGTGCGGTGGCCGTGCCGGACGCCCCGGCCGCCGCGCGGCCCCGTCAGACGGCGTGGACCGTCTCCAGGGCGACCTCCTGGCGGGGTACGGCGCGCGAGTCGGCGGCCGTGGAGCGGCGCAGGGCCTCGTGGAGGGCGGCCGGGGTCAGCACGCCGAGGAAGCGGTGGTCCGCGTCGGGGTCCAGGACGGCGATCCAGCCGGCGTCGTGCTGGAGCATGGTCGCGAAGGCGCGCTTGAGGGGCGCGCCGACCGGCAGCCACGCCTCCATCCGGCGGGCCTGCTCGCCGACGGTTCCCTCGGCGCCCTCGGTCCGGGCCGAGGAGATCCAGCCGTGCAGCTTCTCCTCGCCGTCCAGCACCACCGCCCAGCGGGCGCCCTCGGCGCGCAGCCGCTCCCCGGCGGCGGCCAGCGGGTCGTCGAGGTGGACGACGGGCGGGCGGACCAGGTCGCCGGGCTCGATCGGGGTGACCGAGAGCCGCTTGAGGCCCCGGTCGGCGCCGACGAAGTCCGCGACGTAGGGGGTGGCGGGGGCGCCGAGGACGGCGGCGGGGGTGTCGAACTGCTCGATGCG
>JAEBEK010000115.1:0-880 GCA_049998055.1 Amycolatopsis sp. cmx-4-37
CCGCCCTCCCCGGCGTGCAGCCGGGTCCCGGGGGCCCACCCCTGGGGGCGGGGCCCGCCGCCGGGCCCCGCCACCAGGTGGCCGGTGCTGCCCGCGCCCAGGACACGCGCCGCCCACCGCAGCACGGCGGTGCGGCCGAGGCCAGGCTCCCCGGCCACCAGCAGGGCGGTGCGGTGGGCGGGCGGCTGGTGCCACCAGGCGCGGACACGGCTCAACTGCGGTGCGCGGCCGTGCAGCCGCACCGTGGGGAGGGCGGGTTCCTCGCCGGTCATCCCCGGGAGGTTACGCGTGCGTAACCCGGTGCGGCGGTCCGTCAGCCACCGAGGGGGCACGTGCCCCGGTACTCCTCGATGTCGCGGTCGGGCACCGGCAGCGGGCAGAGGAACTGCTCGTAGCGGGTGTCGTCGTCGATGAAGCGCTTCAGCCAGGAGACGCTGTACTTGGCGATGGTGGTGTTGGAGAGGTTGGGCGCGAAGTGGGTGGCGTTGTTCAGCTCCAGGTAGGCCCGGTCCGTGCTGGACGGCAGGCTGGAGTAGAACGGCTTCGCGTGGGTGGCGACCGAGGCGACGGTGTCCCCGTCGGCGCCCACGACCAGCGTCGGGGTGGTCACCTCGGGCCAGGTCTTGTCCAGGTTCCACGGCGTGAGCGGGATCGCCGCCTTCAGCGAGGGCCGTGACTTGGCCGCCTCCAGCGTGCCGCCGCCGCCCATCGAGTGGCCGATGACGCCGAGCCGGGTGCCGTCGATCCGTGTTCGGGCGGAGCTGCGCTCCGTCAGGTAGTCGAGGGCGGCGAGCATCTGGCGGCCGCGTGAGTCGGGCTGGTCGAGGGTGGTCAGCGTGTCGATGGTGAAGACGACGAAGCCCTGCGAGGCCAGGCGCGG
>JAEBEK010000116.1:0-879 GCA_049998055.1 Amycolatopsis sp. cmx-4-37
GGGGCGGGCTGGCGGTGAACATCATCGAGTGCTGAGGATGCGGCCCTGACCAGCGCGTCCATCTCTTTCCGCGCTGTCAGGGCCGGCACCACCTACGGCATCGACGACGCCAATCAGATCACCGCGAAGAACGGCTCCTCGACGAACTGGTCCTACAAGCAAGGCCGGCGACGAGACCGCCGGAGCACGACCGACGCGCCGACTCGCACCGGCAGCCAGTGGAACGGGTTCTCCCAGAACACCTCGTTGACCGTCGGCGGCAGGACCTACGCCGCCCAGTACGGCGCGACCGACCAGTCGGAGCGAATCAAGCTCGGCGACACCTTCTTCCACAACGGCCCCCTCGGCCTCTCCGTAAAGAGCCAGGGCGGCACGGACATGGGGTTCAACCGGGAACCCGGGGGCACCCTCAACTCCATGACCACGGGCGGGAAGGCGTACTTCTACCTCACCGACGCGCTCGGTTCCGTCGTGGCCATGGCCGACGAATCCGGCACCAAGGTCAACACCTACAGCTACAGCCCGCGCGGTGTGCGGGTGCTGGCCGGCACGGACGAGAAGGTCAAGCAGCCCTACCAGTTCACCGGCGGATACCGGGACGACACCGGGCTCTACCACTTCGCAGCCCGGTACTACGACCCCAACATCGGACGCTTCACGAGCCAGGACCCGTCGGGCCAGGAAGCGAATCCGTATTTGTATGCGGAGGGGGACCCGGTGAACAGAATTGATCCTTCTGGCCTCAGTAGTCTGCCGGGGCCGCTCGGCTGGATTGGGGACCGTGGCGATGAAGTGAACGAAGTGGTCTCCTATCTGGGTGGCAAGGCGAAAGAGGTTGCCTCCAGTGACGCAGTTCAGAACGTTGTCGAAAAGGGGGCT
>JAEBEK010000117.1:0-873 GCA_049998055.1 Amycolatopsis sp. cmx-4-37
CACGGTCGCGGGCGATCCGGGCCAGTCATGTCGAGCGGGCCCGGATCGTGCTGGCGGTCGCGGACGGGAACGGAACCGCAGGTACTGCCCGGCTGGTCGGGGTTTCTCGTCCGACGGTGATCAAGTGGCGTGACCGCTTCGCCGAGCACGGTCTGGCGGGGTTGGATGACGAGCCGCGTCCCGGGCGGCCGAAAACCGTCGACGACGCCTCCATCATCGCGGCCACACTCGAGCCACCACCGGCGGCGTTGGCGGTCACGCACTGGTCGAGCCGGCTTTTGGGCCGCCACCTCGGCATCGGGGACGCGACCGTGGCCAGAGCATGGCGCAAGTACCACCTGCAGCCGTGGCGGCAGGAGACATTCAAGTTCTCCACCGACCCGGAACTGGAAGCCAAAGTCCGGGACGTGGTCGGGCTCTACCTGAACCCGCCGGAGAAGGCGCTCGTTTTGTGCGTGGACGAGAAGTCCCAGATCCAAGCCCTCAACCGCACCGCGCCGATGCTGCCGCTACGTCCCGGGCTGCCGGAGAAGGCCACGCACGACTACAAACGCCACGGGACCACGACCTTGTTCGCGGCGCTGGAGATCGCGACCGGGAAGGTCACCGATCAGTGCTACGACCGGCACGGCAAAGCCGAGTTCCTCGACTTCCTCAAGAAGGTGGCCAAGGCCTACCCCCGCCGCGAGCTACACGTCGTACTGGACAACTACCACACCCACAAACACGCCGATATCAACGACTGGCTGGCCAAGAACCCGAGGATCACGCTGCACTTCACGCCCACCTCGGGCTCCTGGCTGAACCTGGTCGAAGTCTTCTTCGGCATCATCACCCGTCAGGCGATCCGCCGCGGATCCTTCGACAACGTCA
>JAEBEK010000118.1:0-869 GCA_049998055.1 Amycolatopsis sp. cmx-4-37
GGCCGCGCGCACCGCGCTCGCCGAGCTGACCGCCGCCGAACTGGCCCGCTACGGCAACGGCCTCACCCCGCTCTGGCGCCGCCAGCTCGACGCCCTCGCCGCCCCCGCCTGGGCCGGGACCGGCGGCCGCGACCGGTTCGCCCGCGCCACCGCCGTCCTCCAGGCGCTCCGCCTGCTGCTGCGGCTGCCCGCCCTCGAACCCCTCGGCCCGCCCCCGGGCGGCCGCCCGGCCGGCGCCGCCGCCCCGCCCCGTACCCCCGGCGGCGAAGCCCCCGAGGACCGGATGCTCGGCCGGATCCGCGCCCTGCTCGCCAAGGCGGAGGCGACCGGGTACCCGTCCGAGGCGGAGGCGCTGACCGCCAAGGCGCAGGAGCTGATGGCCCGGCACAGCGTCGACGAGGCCCAGCTGTCGGCCGGCCGGGCCGGGGGCGCGGACGCGCCGGGCGCACGCCGGATCTCGGTCGATCCGCCGTACGAGACGGCCAAGGCGATCCTGCTGGACGCCGTCGCCCGCGCCAACCGCTGCCAGGCCGTGTGGAACGAGGAGCTGGCCTTCTCCACCGTCGTCGGCCACGAGGCGGACCTGGAGCCGGCCGAACTCCTCTACACCTCGCTGCTGGTGCAGGCGGCCACCGCGATGAGCCGCGCCGAGGCCGCGCAGCGCGCCGGGGGACGCAAGCGGACCAAGACGTTCCGTCAGTCGTTCATGCTGGCCTACGCCCACCGCCTCGGCGACCGGCTCGCCGAGACCGCCCGCGCCGCCACCGAGACCCTGGCCGCCGCCGACCTGCTCCCCGTCCTCGCCGGCCGCGACCTCGCCGTCACCGAGGAGACCCGCCGCCTCTTCCCCCGGACCACCACCACCCGGG
>JAEBEK010000119.1:0-865 GCA_049998055.1 Amycolatopsis sp. cmx-4-37
GAAGTGGCGGCGGACGGTGGCGGAGCCGAGCCCCGCCGTGCGGGCCACCCGCTCGATGGAGGCGGCGGCGCCCAGCTCGGCGATCTCCGCCTCGGCCACGGTGAGGATGCGCCGGTAGTTGCGCTCTGCGTCGGATCGCCGGCCGGTCACGGGCACTCCCTCTCGACAAAATGGCGGGGTCCGCCTCTTGCTAAGTGGCGGGGTCCGCCATATCGTAGCGGATGTGAAGTGGCGGACCCCGCCGTTTCGCCCGTGCCGAGATGAAGGATGCCCCGATCATGGTCACCACCCCTGCTCCCGTACTGGTCACCGGTGCCACAGGCACCCAGGGCGGAGCCGTCGCCCGGGCCCTGGCCGACGCCGGTGTGCCGGTCCGTGCCCTGGTGCGCGATCCCGGCGCGCCGCGAGCGAAGGCGGTCTCGGCGGCCGGCGCGGAGCTGGTGCGCGCCGACCTCAACGACCCGGACTCCCTCGTTCCGGCGGTGCGCGGGGTCCGCGCCGTCTTCTCGGTGCAGATGCCGCCGATGAGCGAGGCCGGCGTGGACTTCGCCGGTGAACTGGCCCAGGCGACCCACCTGATCGAGGCGGCACGGGAGGCCGGGGTCCCGCAGTTCGTGCAGTCCTCCACCTCCGGCGTCGGCGACCACACGCGGGCGCCCGGCTGGGCCGAGGGGCGCTGGGCCGCCATGGAGGAGTACTTCACCACCAAGCAGACGATCCTGGAGCGGGTCCGCGCGGCCGGCTTCCCCCGCTGGACGGTGGTGAAGCCCGCCTACTTCATGGAGAACCTGCCCGCCCTCGTGCCGCACGGCCCGTCCGGCGGCCTGGCGACGGTCCTGAAGCCGGACACCGAACTGGCCCTGGT
>JAEBEK010000120.1:0-862 GCA_049998055.1 Amycolatopsis sp. cmx-4-37
CACCGTGGCGATGGTCACCCACGACCCGGCCGCCGCCGCCTGCGCGGACCGGGTGGTGTTCCTCTCCGACGGCCAGGTCGTCGGCAGGCTCGACCACCCGACGGCCGAGGCGGTCGCCCGGCAGCTCAGCCTGTGGGAGCGGTGATGTGGCGCATCTCGGTGCAGTCGGTGCGCCACTACTGGGCCCTGTTCGCGGGCACCTTCGTCGCGCTCGCGCTCGGCGTCGCGCTGATCGGCGTCTCGGCCTCCGCGCTCGCGGCGACCTGGGCGGTGGACGCGACGCCGGACGGCTCCACCCCGTCGGTGACCCTGAAGGACGGCACCGGCGCGGCCCGCACCCTCTCCAGCGGCGACCTCGACATGGGCGGCGTGCAGAGCGTGCTGGCGATGGCGGGAGTGGTGTCGGCGTTCGTGACGGTCTTCGTCATCGCCGGGACGTGCGCCTTCGGCATCGCGCTGCGCCGCCGCGACATGGGGCTGCTCCGGCTGGTGGGCGCGGGCGGGGGCCAGGTGCGCCGGATGGTGCTCGGTGAGTCCCTGGCGGTGGCGGTGCCGGCCGCGGTGGCCGGCTGCGCGGTGGCGGCGGTAACGGCGCCGCTCGCCGTGGAGGCGCTGAACGGGACCGGGCTCTCCCCTGTCGACCTGCGGCCGGGCCCGCTGCTGTGGCCGCTGGTGTTCGCGGCCGGCAGCGGTCTGGTCATCGCCGTGCTGGGCATGCTGGCCGCCTCGACGCGGGCCGCGCGGGTGCGGCCGACGGAGGCGCTGCGCGAGGCGGACCTGGACTCGCGCACGATGACCGCGGGGCGGGCCGTGACCGGCGTGCTGGCCCTGCTCGGCGGTGCGGTGATGGTGGCCCTCGCAC
>JAEBEK010000121.1:0-861 GCA_049998055.1 Amycolatopsis sp. cmx-4-37
GTTCGGCGCCGGTGGCCAGCAGCAGCTTGTCGTACTTGAGGACCGTGCCGTCGCCGAGCCGGACGGTGTGCGCCTCGCGGTCGAGGGCGACGGCGGGCTGGCCGAGGTGCAGCTCGATGTGGTGGCGGGCGTACCAGGAGGGTTCGTGGACGAAGACGCTGTCCCGCTCGTCCTTGCCGGTCAGATAGCCCTTGGAGAGCGCGGGCCGCTCGTAGGGCCGGTCGCGTTCGTCGCAGACGAGGATCACCCGGCCTCTGAAGCCTTCCTCGCGGAGGGTTTCGGCCGCCTTGGCCCCGGCCAGTCCTCCTCCGACGATGACGAATGTCTGATCCGCGTCGACCACGTCGAGCCTCCCTGTTCTTCCTGCCCTGCGGCGCAGGTGCGGTGCTGCCCGCCTCAGCGAGCGTCCCGTACGGAGCGTAAGGCGGGATGAGGGGGTGGCCCGATCGGGCCAACGAGTCGTCACACCACGTGGTGGACAAGGGGCTTGAGGCCTGGGCCGCCCGGCCCTTGCGCGGCCGCCCAAAGGGGTTGCGCCGCCGGGTCACAATGGTGCGGAGTGTGTGCGTCCGCGCTGGTGGGGAGCGGTGGACGCAGAGTTCCAGGCGGTGGCCGAGGGTGACGGGAGTCCTGGCCGGGCCGCGACCGGGACCCGGAGACAGGAGGAGCCGTGGTGGGTCAGCGAGGCCATGACACCGTCCTGGGCACGGCCGGTATGCCCGGAGCCGGGGCCGGCCCGGTGACCGCCGAGCCCGGGGCGGTGCGCGGGGCCGCGCCCCAGCCGCCGCCCGCCCGGCCGCGCCGCCCCCGCCCGTGGGCGCGGGGCGCCCCGCGGCGGTTGGCCGCGGAGGTGCTGCTGGG
>JAEBEK010000122.1:0-859 GCA_049998055.1 Amycolatopsis sp. cmx-4-37
CTGAGCCGCCTCCGCCGGGCACGGGCGCTCGCGGGCGCGCGTGCCCGGCCGCGCGTGCCCCCGCGGTGCTCCGGGGGCGTACTGGCGCCCGGGTGCGCCCGTCCGTGTCGTACCCTCGGGGCATCTATCCCATCGTCGAGGGACACACGGGGCAGAGGCGGAGCGCATCATCGGTATGCCTGAGACCCCTGAAGCGCGCGAGCCGGACCGGGCCGAGCCGCCGGAGCCGGGCGGGGACGAGCAGGAGGGCGGGGCCACCGCGGCCGCGCCGCGTGGCCCGCGCCGGGTCGCCGTGCTCTTCACCGTCGCCGTCGTGGCCTACCTGCTGGACCTCGGCAGCAAGCTGCTGGTCGTCGCGAAGCTGGAGCACCACGCGCCCATCCAGGTCCTCGGCGACTGGTTCGAGCTGCGGGTCATCCGCAACGCGGGCGCGGCCTTCGGCTTCGGTGAGGCGTTCACCATCATCTTCACGGTCATCGCCGCCTCCGTGATCGTGGTCATCGCCCGGCTCGCCCGCAAGCTCTACAGCCTGCCGTGGGCCCTCGCCCTCGGCCTGCTGCTCGGCGGCGCCCTCGGCAACCTCACCGACCGCATCTTCCGGGCCCCCGGGGTCCTGGAGGGCGCCGTGGTCGACTTCCTCGCGCCGAAGAACTTCGCGGTCTTCAACCTCGCCGACTCCGCGATCGTCTGCGGCGGCATCCTGATCGTGATCCTCTCCTTCCGCGGACTCGACCCGGACGGCACCGTCCACAAGGACTGAACCGTCCGGTCCGCCCGGCCGCCGTCGCACCTCTGTCCGACGGCGGCGTCCGGCGCGCCGCCGCCGTCCGGCATACTCGACGGGTGAGCACGATTCCCG
>JAEBEK010000123.1:0-856 GCA_049998055.1 Amycolatopsis sp. cmx-4-37
GGGTGAGGACCACCGATCCTGCCATGAGGACGGTCTTGGAGACCTCGATGCCGCCCGCGAGCTGCTGGAGTCCGAGGGAGACCGTCCACCGGTCGGGGTCGGCGGCGAGGAAGAGGAGCGCGAAGAGGAACTCGTTCCAGGCGATCATGAAGACGTACAGCCCGGTGGCCATCAGGGTGGGCAGGGCCAGCGGCAGGATGATCTTGCGGACCGTCTGGAGCCGGGAGGCGCCGTCGATCGCGGCCGCCTCCTCGATGGAGTGCGGGATGGTGACGAAGTAGTTCTTCAGCATGTAGATGGAGACCGGCACGGTCTGCGCGATGTAGACGATCGCGAGTCCCACCAGGCTCCCGGAGAGCCCCATCTTGGCGAACATGACGAAGAGCGGCACCGCCAGCAGGGTGGCCGGGAAGAGGTACACCGCGAGGAAGAGCGCGCTGACCTGCCGCCCGCCGAAGAACTTCAGCCGGCTCACCGCGTACGCCCCGGGGACGGCCGCGGCCAGGGTCAGCAGGACGGTGGCGACGGCGACCAGGGCCGAGTTGAGGAGCAGGGAGAGGAAGCCCTGGCCGCCCTCGGAGGTCGGCTTGAGCACCGACTCGTAGGTGGCGAGGGTGAATTCCTTCGCCGATATCCACAGCTGCCCGGGGTCGAGCAGCAGGGCGTCGATCGGCTTCACCGACAGCAGCAGCATGTAGTAGAAGGGCACGACCGTGATGAGGACCAGGAAGGCGATCACCACCCAGCGCAGGACCCCGAAGAGCCCTTCCTCGAACTGCGTGCGGGTCATGCGGGACGCGCGGCTCATGCGGACTCCTCCTGCACCTTCTTGGCGAAGAACTTGAAGTAGACGCCC
>JAEBEK010000124.1:0-856 GCA_049998055.1 Amycolatopsis sp. cmx-4-37
GGATGGTGCCGATGAAACCGCCCGGGTCGCGCCCGGGGAGGATGATCTTCGCGATTGCTCCGGCCAGCAGGCCGAGAATGATCCAGCTGATGATGCCCATGCGGTGATCCTGCCTCTCGCAAACATGTTCATGCGTCGGGCGGGTACATGTCGTGGATCTTCACCGCAGGCCCCTCCGCGGCACACACCGCGGTCCCCCGTGCGGGTCGTCGTTCCATGCGCCCGGACGCCGTCCTCCCAGGAGGACGTGGACGGCGGACGCGTGGTTGCCCGGAGGCGTCAGCGGGCCGCGAAGGGCTGGTCGGTACGGACGATCTCGCGGCCGAGCGGCATCAGGGAGACGGGGATCAGCTTGAAGTTGGCGATGCCCAGCGGGATGCCGATGATCGTGACGCACAGGGCGATGCCGGTGGTGATGTGGCCGAGCGCCAGCCACCAGCCGGCCAGGACCAGCCACAGCACGTTCCCCACGCAGGACGGGGCGCCCGCGTCGCGCCGCTCGACGGCGGAGTAGCCGAAGGGCCAGAGGGCGTAGACGCCGATCCGGAACGCGGCGACGCCGAACGGGATGCCGATGATCGTGATGCAGAGCAGCACTCCGGCGACCATGTAGGCGAGGAAGAGCCAGAAGCCGCTCAGGACCAGCCAGATGATGTTCAGAAGGGTCTTCAACGACGGCCTGCCATCTGTTCGAGTCGGGCGATGCGCTCCGCCATCGGCGGGTGCGTGGAGAACATCTTCGCCATCGTCTCCCCCGGACGGAAGGGATTGGCGATCATCATGTGGCTGGCCGTCTCGATGCGCGGTTCCGGGGGCAACGGCAGCCGTTTCGTACCGGCGTCCAGCTTACGCAGGG
>JAEBEK010000125.1:0-856 GCA_049998055.1 Amycolatopsis sp. cmx-4-37
CGAGGGCCGTGCGGGCCCGGGAGGTCACCTTCAGGCTGGAGATGGAGTCGCCGCCGAGACCGAAGAAGTCGTCGTCGACACCGACCCGGTCCGCCCCCAGCACCTCGGCCCAGATCGCGCACAGGGCGCGCTCGGTGGCGGTGCGGGGCTCGGTGTACGCGGTGCCCGCCGGGGCGAACTCCGGGGCGGGCAGGGCGCGCCGGTCGACCTTGCCGTTGACGGTCAGCGGGATCGCGTCGACGGCGGTGAAGGCGGCCGGGACCATGTACTCCGGCAGGCTGCCCGCCAGGTGGGCGCGGAGTCCGCCGGTCAGGTCCGCCGCCCCGGCCACGTCCTGGTCCTGGTCCAGGACCACGTACGCGGCCAGGTACTTGGTGCCGGGCCGGTCCTCGCGGGCGAGGACGCAGCTCTGGGTGACGGCCGGGTGGGCCAGGAGCGCGGTCTCGATCTCGGCCGTCTCGATGCGGTAGCCGCGGATCTTGACCTGGGTGTCGGTACGCCCGAGGA
This sequence comes from Amycolatopsis sp. cmx-4-37, assembly GCA_049998055.1. Taxonomy (GTDB): domain Bacteria; phylum Actinomycetota; class Actinomycetes; order Mycobacteriales; family Pseudonocardiaceae; genus Amycolatopsis. Next base: position 508 of record JAEBEK010000125.1, read on the forward strand.
AGTCGATGCGGCCGTCGGCGCGCCAGCGGGCGAGGTCGCCGGTCCGGTAGAGGCGTCCCCCGGGGTGGTGCGGGTCGGGGATGAACCGCTCGGCGGTCAGGCGCGGCTGGTCGTGATAGCCCCGGGCCACGCCGCTGCCGCCGAGGTACAGCTCACCCGGAACACCGACCGGCACCGGACGCAGGGTGCTGTCCAGGATGTACGTGGACATCGTGTCCATCGGCGTGCCCAGCGGCGCCGGGCCGTCCGCCACGTCCTCGGCGGTCAGCGGGCCGCTGACGGCGAAGGTGGTGGTCTCGGTGGGCCCGTAGCCGTTGACCAGGGTCAGGCCCGGGTGGCGGGTCAGCAG
>JAEBEK010000126.1:0-853 GCA_049998055.1 Amycolatopsis sp. cmx-4-37
TTCGCGTACCCCCGCCCCTGCTGGAGCGGGCGGGTCCCCGCGGTGGCACCGCCATGCAGCACCGCGGGAGGCTGGGGGAGTCCGGGTCAGCCGAAGCGGCCGGAGATGTAGTCCTCGGTGTCCTGGACGGACGGGTTGGAGAAGATCCGCTCGGTCTCGTCCATCTCGACGAGCTTGCCGGGGCGGCCGACACCCTCCAGGTTGAAGAAGGCGGTGCGGTCGGAGACGCGGGCCGCCTGCTGCATGTTGTGGGTGACGATGACGATGGTGAACCGCTCCTTCAGCTCCCCGATCAGGTCCTCGATGGCGAGGGTGGAGATCGGGTCCAGCGCCGAGCAGGGCTCGTCCATCAGCAGGACCTGCGGCTCGACCGCGATGGCGCGGGCGATGCAGAGCCGCTGCTGCTGGCCGCCGGAGAGGCCGGAGCCGGGCTTGTTCAGCCGGTCCTTGACCTCGTTCCACAGGTTGGCGCCGCGCAGGGACTTCTCGACCACGTCGGAGAGGTCGGCCTTCTTGGTCTTGCCGTTGAGGCGCAGCCCGGCCGCCACGTTGTCGTAGATCGACATGGTGGGGAAGGGGTTGGGGCGCTGGAAGACCATGCCGATGGTGCGGCGGACCGCGACCGGGTCGACGGAGGAGCCGTACAGGTCCTCGTCGTCGAGCATGACCTTGCCCTCGACGCGGCCACCGGGGGTGACCTCGTGCATACGGTTGAGGGTGCGCAGGTAGGTGGACTTGCCGCAGCCGGACGGGCCGATGAAGGCGGTCACGGAGCGGGGCTCCACGGTCATCGAGATGTCCTCGATGGCCTTGTGGGTGCCGTAGTAGGCGGTCAGGCCGCTGACGTCGATTC
>JAEBEK010000127.1:0-849 GCA_049998055.1 Amycolatopsis sp. cmx-4-37
GGTACGGCGCCCATCAGCTGACCCGCGCCCAGGACCGCTGGGAGGCGCTGACCGAGCTGAACTCCTGGCGCCACCAGGGTCACGAGGAGGACCGGGAGCGGCTCGACCGCATCCTGTTCTCCGCGTTCCTGGAGGATCTGCGGCGGGGCGCGGCGCCGTCGTTCTCGCCCCGGTCGTTCCTGCTCCTGCTCGACCAGGCCGACACCCGGTACGGGCGCCGCTTCCTCGACCTGCTGCTGCACGCCCGGCACGACACGGTGATGGCGAACCGCCCCTGCGACCCGCTGACGGTGGTGGCGAGCTGCAACCGCTGGCTGCCGCGCTGGGGCCCGGCCTCCGGCGAGCAGTGGCCGTGGCAGCTGCGGGTGCCGGACGGGGCGTCGCTGGAGGACTGGCGGGCCCACCGGCCGCCACGGGACAGCGAGGACACCTGGTGGTACCCGGTCCGGCTGCGCGACCTCCAGCCGGAGGAGGTGCACACCCTGGTCGAACGGCAGCTCCACACCCACCCCGGCCTGTCGCCCTTCACCCGGCTGACGCCCTTCATCCACCGGCTCACCGGCGGCCTGCCCAAAGGCGTCAGCCAGGTCCTCCAGGCGCTCCAGCACGCCGACGGGGAGCGGACGCCCGGCCCGGCCCAGGAGCGGTGGCTCAGGACGCTGCCGGACCGGACGGTGCTGGTCGGCGAGGTGCAGCGGACGCTGGCCGACGCGGCGCTGGACTCGCTGCTCGAAGGCTTCGACGACCGTGAGCGGGACCGGCTTGCGGAGTGCGCGGCCGCGCCCGACCTGTACGTGGGCACCCAGGTGCTCGGGTACGGCGAGGCCCTCTTCACGCAGTTGCGCATCC
>JAEBEK010000128.1:0-844 GCA_049998055.1 Amycolatopsis sp. cmx-4-37
CGGGCGCGGTGGTGAGATCGACCGGCACCGGCGAGCCGTCCTTGGCCCACAGCACCTGCCCCCGCACCCGGTGCTTGCGCCCGGAGCGCAACGTGTCGGCGAGCGGCGATTCGGCGTACGGGAAGGGTTCTCCGTCGGCCCGCGAGTGCAGGACCAGCGTGTGGAACTCCCGGCCGCCCAGGTCCCCGGCGCGGAAGCCGAGGATCTGCGCCGCCGCCGGGTTGACCAGGACGACGCGCCCGTCGGTGTCGGTGCCGACGACGCCCTCGGCCGCCGCGCGCAGGATCATCTCGGTCTGCCGCTGCGAACGGGCCAGCTCCGCCTCGGTGTCGACGGTCCCGGAGAGGTCCCGGACCACGATCATCAGCAGTTCGTCGCCGGTGTACCGCTGGTCCGCCGCCCCGGTCCCGAACTGCGAGGGGGCACCCCAGCCGGACTCCCGCCCCTCGGCGAGGCTGGCGCTGGTCACCTCGACGGGGAACTCGGAACCGTCGGTCCGCCGGGCCGTCATCCGCGTCGGCCTGGTGCGGCCCTGCTCGTCGATGGTGTCCGGGCGGCGCATCGATCCGGGGATCAGCCGCGAGTCGAACTCCGGGAGCAGATCGAGCAGTCCGCGCCCGACCAGCGCCGTACCGGGCGCCTCCAGGCGCTCCAGGGCGATGGTGTTGGCGTTGACGACCGTGCCGTTGCAGTTGACGAGCACCAGGGCGTCGGGAAGCGCGTCGAGTATTGCTGCGAGGCGAGCAGCGCCTCGTGATGGCCTGCTGCTCACGACGACGGTTCCTCCCTGATCACTGCGGTTTGCCGACCTCTCGGGTCATCCTGCCCCCGGGTCCGCAGCCTG
>JAEBEK010000129.1:0-843 GCA_049998055.1 Amycolatopsis sp. cmx-4-37
GGGTGGTGGGGTGGCTCCAGGCGGCGGCCAGCCATGCCTCGTCGAGGCGGTGGTGGGCCGCCCGGTCGATGCCGCTGGGTGCGGTGAGCGGCAGCGGTTCCTTGGGTTCGTGGGTCCAGGTGGTCACAGTGGGTTCCAACTCCCCGGTGGCGTGGGTGATTCCGTGCGTCCTGCCGGGGTGACCGGGGCGGGCGCGGGGTGCGGTCGCTCCTGGTCCGCGGGGGCCGCGGTGTCGGGGTGGCCGGCGGTGGAGGCGGAGTGGGGCGGCTCAGGGGGCATGGCGTCCCTGCTGGGCGAGGTCGCCCCAGAGGTGGGCGGCGGTTTCGACGCCCTTCATGAGGAGGTCGAGTTCGACCTTCTCGTTGGGGGCGTGCCAGCCGTCGGACGGGACGGAGATCCCGAGGAAGAGGACGGGGGCGTCGAGTACGTCCTGGAGGTCGGCGGCGGGGCCGGAGCCGCCCTCGCGGGTGAAGAGTACGGGTCGCTGGAAGGCGCGGCTCATGGCGCGGACGACGGACTGGAGGGCGGGATGGTCGAGCGGGGTGAGGCAGGGGCGGGTGGCGCCGCCGAAGGTCACGGTGTGGCCGATTCCGGCGGGGAGGCGCTCCGCGATCCAGGTGCGGACCTGCTCCTCGATGTGGGCGGGGTCCTGGCCGGCGACCCGCCGGAAGGCGAGCTTCAGCATCGCGGTGGCGGGGATGATCGTCTTGCCGCCGGGGCCCTGGTAGCCGCCGCCGATGCCGTTGACCTCGGCGGTGGGGCGGGCCCAGATGCGCTCCAGTGTGGTGTGGCCCGCCTCGCCGCTGGTGGCGTGGGACTTGGCGGTGCGCAGCCACTGCTCCT
>JAEBEK010000130.1:0-842 GCA_049998055.1 Amycolatopsis sp. cmx-4-37
GACGGTGAGGCGGCGCAGGCCCCGGTTGACCAGGAACCAGAGGGCCCCGAAGCCGACGGTCAGCGGAACGACGACCAGCGTCCAGCCGAGCGGAGCGCCGCCGGTGCGGCCCAGGTTGGACACGTAGACCGAGAGGAGGAAGAAGGGGAGGAGCCCGATCACGCCCAGGCAGAGGTTGGCGACCACCGTCATCGTCCACCCACACCGCCCGGCCCCCGCCACCTGACCGTCCACGCCCACGCCTGACATGTCGTCCCCCGTCCTCCGCCGGGAACTCTCCCGGCGGTTGCCCGCACCGTACCCCGCGCGCCCGCGCGCCCCGCGCACGCCCGTTCGCTCTGTTCACCCCTCGCGCCCCGCCCTCCGGCGTTTGAATGACCCCATGACTTCCGCGACCCCGCCCGTCCCGCCCGTCCACTGGAAGCTCGTCGTCGACGCCGCCGACCCGCACGCGCAGGCCCTCTTCTGGTCGGCGGCACTCGGCTACACGATCGAGGACAACGACGCCCTGATCGCCCGCGTCCTCAGCTTCGGCGGCGCCCCCGAGGAGGCCACCGTCGAGTTCCAGGGCCGCCGCGCCTGGCGCGACCTGATCGCCGTACGCCACCCCGACGACCCCTTCGACAAGGACACCGGCATCGGCGAGGGCCGCCGCATCCTCTTCCAGCGCGTCCCCGAACCCAAGTCCGCCAAGAACCGCCTCCACATCGACCTCCACTCCGGCGACCGCCCTCGCGAGTCCGAGGTCCAGCGCCTGACGGAACTGGGGGCGACCGTGGAGCGGGAGGTGGCGGAGGCCGGGGGCACGTGGGTGGTCATGCGGGACCCGGAGGGGAACGAGT
>JAEBEK010000131.1:0-836 GCA_049998055.1 Amycolatopsis sp. cmx-4-37
GTCCGGGTTGAGGGAGAGGGCCTCGTCGACGCGCTCGTCGTTGACGCGCTTGCCGATCCGCTCCTCCATCCACATCCGGGCGCCGCCGGCTCCGCAGCAGACGCCGCGCTCCTTGTGGCGGTGCATCTCCTCGTTGCGCAGGCCCGGGACGCTGGCGATGATCTCGCGCGGCGGCGTGTAGACCTTGTTGTGGCGGCCGAGGTAGCAGGGGTCGTGGTACGTGATCAGGCCCTCGACCGGGGTGACCGGCACGAGCTTGCCCTCGTCCACCAGGTGCTGGAGCAGCTGGGTGTGGTGGATGACCTCGTACTCGCCGCCGAGCTGCGGGTACTCGTTGGCGATGGTGTTGAAGCAGTGCGGGCAGGTCGCGACGATCTTCTTGGAGCCCTTGGGCTTCCTGGTCGACGCGTCCTCGTCGTCCTCGCCGAACGCCATGTTCAGCATGGCGACGTTCTCCTGGCCGAGCTGCTGGAAGAGCGGCTCGTTGCCGAGGCGGCGGGGCGAGTCACCGGTGCACTTCTCGTCGCCGCCCATGATCGCGAACTTGACGCCCGCGATGTGCAGCAGCTCCGCGAAGGCCTTGGTGGTCTTCTTGGCGCGGTCTTCCAGGGCACCGGCGCAGCCGACCCAGTAGAGGTAGTCGACCTCGGTGAGGTCCTCCACGTCCTGGCCGACGATCGGGACCTCGAAGTCGACCTCCTTGGTCCACTCGACGCGCTTCTTCTTGGCGAGCCCCCAGGGGTTGCCCTTCTTCTCCAGGTTCTTGAGCATCGTGCCGGCCTCGGACGGGAAGGCCGACTCGATCATGACCTGGTAGCGGCGCATGTCGACGATGT
>JAEBEK010000132.1:0-835 GCA_049998055.1 Amycolatopsis sp. cmx-4-37
GGTTGTGGTCGATCGTTTGTCGTTGCGGTTGGTGCCGGATGAGCTGTGGGCGCTGGCGGAGCCGTTGATCCCGGTGTTCGAGCCACGTCCGCAGGGCGGCGGCACGGCCCCGGTGGACGCTCGTGCGGTGTTCACCGCGATCGTGTACGTGCTGACCAGCGGGTGTGCATGGCGGGACCTGCCGCCCTCGTTCGGGGTGCCGTTCCAGACCGCGCACCGCCGCTTCAGCCAATGGACCAAGGCCGGGCTGTGGCGACAGCTGCATCACGCGTTGCTGGACGAACTCGGCAGCCAGGGCCTCATCGACTGGAGCCGCGCGATCGTGGACGGAGCCAGCGTGCGAGCCAAAAAGGGGGTTCTCTGACCGGTCCCAGCCCGGTCGACCGCGGCAAGCCCGGCTCGAAGATCCACGCCCTGTCCGACCGCGCCGGACTGCCGCTCGCGGTCGCGGTCTCCGCCGCGAACACGAACGACTCCTACGCGCTCAAACCGCTGGTGATGGCGATCCCCGCCATCAAGTCCCACCGCGGTCCACGGCGGCGCAAGCCGGCCAAGCTGCACGCCGACAAGGCCTTCGACCAGCCCGACCTGCGCCGCTGGGTCCGCGACCGCGGCATCAAGGTCCGCATCGCCCGCAAAGGCATCGAATCCAAGGACAAGCTCGGCAAGCACCGCTGGGTGATCGAACGAACCATGGCCTGGTTCACCGGATACCGGCGCCTCACGTTGCGCTACGAACGCAAAGCTGAGCACTTCCTCGCCTTCCTCATCCTCGGGGCCAGCCTCACCTGCTACAAGAAACTCCGCAAACTCACCACATGAGACAAGCTCTAAG
>JAEBEK010000133.1:0-835 GCA_049998055.1 Amycolatopsis sp. cmx-4-37
CACGTGGGAGGTCAACGTCGACTCCACGGTCTGCCGGGTCCGTCAGCACGCCGCGGGCGCCCGTCGCGACGGGCAGGCTCAGAAGGAACCGCCGTGCGGGTCCCGCGCCGAGCCGGACGACCACGGCCTGGGCCGGTCCCGTGGAGGCTTCACCACCAAGATTCACCTGGCCTGCGAGCAAGGTCAGCGGCGGCTGTCTCTGCTGGTCACCGCAGGTCAATGGGGTGACAGCCCTCAGTTCGTCGCCGTTCTGGAAGGCATCCGGGTGCCCCGCACCGGACCGGGCCGTCCCCGTGTCCGGCCGCTGCGGGGTGCGGAGTGACAAGGCGTACTCCTCCCGCGCCAGCCGGGCCTGCCTGCGAAAGCGCGGCATCCGGTGCACGATCGCGGAGCCCGCTGACCAGGTCGCCCACCGCAAGCGGCGCGGGAAGTCCGGCGGGCGGCCTCCGGTCTCCGACCGGGAGGGCCACAGGGCTCGGCACGCGGTCGAGTGCGGGATCGACCGGCTCAAGCGCAACCAGGCGGTCGCGCCCCGGTTCGACAAACTCGCCGTCCGCTTCGAGGCCACGGCCCTGATCGCCGCGATCGGCGAATGGCTCTGAGCGGGCCCGAGCTGTCGGCTCCACGTGCCATGCTGACCGCGACCCGGGTCGACAGCGAGGGGAAGACAACGGTGGCGGCTCAGTACTACGGCGCCGACAGCGAGAACGGCGACCGCATCGACGACCCCTCCGAGGACGCGCTGTTCATGATGATCAGCGACCTCAACCACTCCGACAACACCTTCGTCGTCGTCCAGCCCGACGAGGACGATCCCGTCTGGTTCGCCTCCGTG
>JAEBEK010000134.1:0-834 GCA_049998055.1 Amycolatopsis sp. cmx-4-37
GCACCTCTTCCCGCCGCCCGGCACCGAGGCCGCCTCGCCGGGCGGGGCGGAGGTCGACGCGCTCCCGCGCCACCGGGTCCTCGCCGCCTTCGCCGGGAACCAGGTCCATGCCGACGGTGAGGGCGACCGGGACGCTCTCGCCCACAGCCTGGCCCTCGCCCACGACGGGCTGGACGGGCTCGACCCCGACGACCCGGCCGACGTGGAGCTGATCCCCGTGGCCGTCTTCGTCCTCGGCCACGGCGGTTACCGCTTCCTGGAGCGCTACGGGCCGCCGGGCGACGCGGAGGACGCCCTGCTCCTGCTCGACGAGGTCCGGGACGCGCTGGAACTGCTGCGCGGCCGCCCCGGGTTCGAAGGCGACGAGCAGCAGGCGGAGCTGGGCGACATGCTCGGCCATGTCGCCCTGCTGCGGGTCGAGCGGACCGGCGACCGGGAGACCGCCGAGGAGGGCCTGGCCCACTACCGCGCCGCCCGGTCCCTCCAGCCGGACCACCCCCGCAACCGCCGCCTGGCCTACGCCTCCGCCCTCTTCCCGCGCGTCCTCGCCCACTTCCACGGCGACCCGGACGCCCTGCGCCGCTCCCGCGCCGAGGTGACCGCCGCCCTCGACGAGGCCCGGGGCCTCCCCGAGGAGGAGGGGTGGCAGCGGCCCGCCCGCGTCGAGGCCGCCCGGACCGGCGCCGAACTGGTCCTCGGCGTCGGCGACAGGGGCCTCGCCGGGACCGTCGAGGAGGAGATCACCGGGCTGCTGGACGACCCGAGGGCAGGGGAGTTCAGCGCGGCCCCCACCGAGCTGCTCGGCCGGCTCCTCCACCACCGCGCCCAGGAACG
>JAEBEK010000135.1:0-832 GCA_049998055.1 Amycolatopsis sp. cmx-4-37
GGTCCCGGAACCGCTGGAAGCCGTGCCAGCCGGACGTTCCTCCCGGCGTGATGAGATCCCCCGCCGAGCAGTCGAACACCTTGCACCCGAGCGCCCCGGCCAGCTCGAAGACCGGAGTCAGCACCTCGTCACCCGCCCCCCGGATGTGCAGCATCATCGAATCCACCGGGTCCGCCGCACCGATGCTCAGCTCGACGGACCAGGTGGGCCCGGAGAGCACGCCCCAGGCCGGGTCCGACAGATCGGCCCCGGGGAGCACCCCGGCGACCGTCGCGAGGACGTCATGGCGCGGGCCGAGCGGCGCCGGCTGGTAGTCGTGAGCCATCTGGGACACCGAGGTGACCTCGTCGGGCAGACGGACCAGCAGCACGTCCCAGCTCACCGGAACAGCCCCGGCTGCTCCCCGGCCGGCTGCGGCAGCAGCACGTTCTCCAGCCGCCGCACCTCCGCGACCCAGTCTTCGCCGCCCGACTCGGCCCACAGCTCGTACAGCTCGGAGGGCTCCGTCAGCACGCGTCCGAGGGCCTGAACGGCGAGCCCGCGCAGGCCGGTGAGGTCCGGAAGCGGTTCGTCCGGCCCGTACGCGGAATCGGCGGGCTTTCCTCCGGGGCACTGCGCGGCGACGAGGGCGGCCGCGGCCACCGCGCGCTCCGCCTCGCACGCGTCGAGCTCCACGCCGTCCGGTACGTCGGCCGCGCCGAGGAGCGCGGTGCGTACGGCCTGCTCCCGTTCCCCCACGGCCACGTCGTCCACCTCGCCGCAGAAGTCCGCGGCCGTGTCACTGTCGAACGGCCCGACACCCCAAGTCCCCATGGTCTCCCCCTCACGTGCT
>JAEBEK010000136.1:0-830 GCA_049998055.1 Amycolatopsis sp. cmx-4-37
TCACCCGCGAGGCGGTGCTCGGCCGCCCCGCCCGGTTCGGCCAGGTCCTCAGGTCGGTGAAGCGCTTCCCGGCCGTCCTCGGCATCCAGCTGCTGAGCGGGCTGATCGTGGCGATCCCGGTCGCGCTGATGGCCCTCTTCATGGTCCTGACCATGGTCGCGCTGCTCTCCCGGGGCGATGCGGGTCCCTGGCTGGTGCTGATGCCCTTCCTGTTCCTCGGAGTGGCCGCGCTCGCGGTCTGGCTGGGGATCAGGCTGGCCCTCGCCACTCCGGCGGCCGTGTTCGAGGGCCAGCGCCCTGTCGGTGCCCTCCGTCGCTCCGTCCGGCTGGTCCGTGACAACTGGTGGCGCACCTTCGGGCTGTTGCTCCTCGCGGCCCTCATGGCGATGGGGCTGAGCCTGGCCCTGCAGATCCTCACCGGCGCGTTCCAGAGCCCCGCCGACTCGCTCGTCGTGGACAACACGGACACGGGATGGTTCGGCAGCGCGGAGGTACGCGCGCTCCTCGCCGACATCCTGGTCGGCTCGGTGATCGGTCTGCTGGTGGGCTCGGTGGTCCAGATCGTCGGCATGACCCTCACCCACCTCACCGCCGCCCTCGTCTACGTCGACCTGCGCATCCGCAAGGAGGGGCTGGCCGACGCCCTGATCGGCGAAGTGGGGCAGGGCGCCCCGGGACCGCAGGCGCCGCCCGCGACGGGGCAGGGCGGCTGAGCCCACCAGGTCTCCGGCGCGTGGCCGGCCCGCCGCACGGGCGGCCCGGTCACGCGCCGCCTCGGCCGATGGACCTACGTCCCTCCGCCCACCGCGTGGTCCCTTGTCCCGGTCTCG
>JAEBEK010000137.1:0-826 GCA_049998055.1 Amycolatopsis sp. cmx-4-37
CGCGCTGGCCGACCGCGTGGTGGTGATGCGGGAGGGGCGCATCGCCCAGTCCGGTACGCCGCTGCAGGTGTGGCAGCGGCCCGCCGACGCTTTCGTGGCCCGGTTCCTCGGCTTCGACAACCTCGTCGCCGCCACGGTGGCGGACGGCGTCGCGGACACGCCCTGGGGCAAGGTGCCCGTACCACCCGGGGCGCCGCACGGGGAGCGCGAAGTGCTGGTCAGGCCCACCGGCGTACGCCTCGTGGAGCCGGACCGGGGGCTGGCCTGCACCGTGGCCGCGCGGACCTTCCGGGGCACCCATGTCTCGCTCGCGCTGGACCCGGCGACGGGGCCCAGGTTGGAGGCGGCGTGTACCTTGCGGGAGGCGCCGGCGCCCGGGGCCGAGGTCGGCGTGGCCTTCGACCCGGACGACGTGGTCGTCCTCGGCTGAGACGGGGCGGGCCCCGCAGCCCCCCCGTACGCCGCGGTACGGGGCGGGAAAAGCCGGTGACCGTCCTCGGAGCGGGGGCTACGCTCCGGCCATGACTCAGAGAGATCTCTCGTACGACCGGTACTGCGACGAGGTGACCGTGCAGACGGGATTGCTGCGGCAGGCGCTGGCCGGAGCCGATCTCCAGGCGCGTGTCCCGACGTGCCCGGAGTGGACGCTGCGTGACCTCGCCGTGCACGTGGGCGGTGCCACCCGGTGGATGAACGAGATCGTACGGACCCGCGCATCGGCCGAAGTGCCGGACGAGGCGGTTCCGGGGTTCGCGGGGCCGCCGGTCGAGGACGGGCCCGGGGCCCTCGACGCGTGGCTGGCCGAGGGTGCCGAGGCGGCGGCGGA
>JAEBEK010000138.1:0-824 GCA_049998055.1 Amycolatopsis sp. cmx-4-37
GGCCGACTTGGTGCCCTGGACGGTGGGGTTGACGACGGGGTAGCCGGGCCAGTCGGCGTGGGCGAAGTACTGGTGGCGGCGGAGGGCGGCGTCCCGGTACAGCACGACGGAGGCGCCCTTGTCGGCGTACCCGTACTTGTGCAGGTCGACGGAGAGGGAGGTGACGCCGGGGACGGTCAGGCCGAAGTCGGGGACCTCGCGGCCGGCCCGGCGCAGGAAGGGCAGGAGCCAGCCGCCGACGCAGGCGTCGACGTGGCAGAGGACGCCCGCCTCGGCGGCGAGGGCGGCGATCTCGGCGACCGGGTCGAGGACGCCGTGGGCGTAGCTGGGGGCGGAGGCGACGACCAGGACGGTGTCGGGGGTGAGGGCGCGGGCGGTGGCGGCCGGGTCGGCGCGGTAGGTCTCCGGGTCGACGGGGACGGTGACCGGGGTGAGGCCGAGGTAGTGGGCGGCCTTGTGGAAGGCGGCGTGGGCGGTGGCGGGCAGGACCAGTTCGCCGGCGCGGACGCCGCGGGTGGCGCGGGCGTGGTCGCGGGCGGTCTTCACGGCGAGCAGGATCGACTCGGTGCCGCCGCTGGTGAAGGTCCCCTGGCAGCCGGGGGCGCCGAGGTGGGCGGCGACCCGGGCGACGAGGTCGTTCTCCAGGCGGGCCACGCTCGGGAAGACCGTCATGTCGAGGGCGTTGACGTCCGCGAAGGCCCGGTAGGCGTCGGCGGCCAGCGCGTCGAGCCCCTCGACGGCCGGGTCGTAGACGTAGGCGAAGGTGCGGCCGCCCCGGGTGGGGGCGTCGGCCTCGCGCAGGGCGGCGAGTTCCTTCAGCACGT
>JAEBEK010000139.1:0-821 GCA_049998055.1 Amycolatopsis sp. cmx-4-37
CGCCCCGGACCCGGTCGCCCTCAACCCGGGCTCAGGCACCACCACCCTCGCGCACGGGCCCGCCGCCAGCCGCCCGACCCGCGCCCTGACCGTCGCCAACACCGACGACTGGCTCGCCGTCATCGCCGCCGACCGCGCCGTGGGCGTCACCAGCGCCGCCACCCCGGGCATGCACCCCCACCCCGGCGTCACCTTCGTCCCCCTCACCGACGCACCCCCACTCCCGGTCAGCCTCGCCTGGCCGGACCGCACCACCCACCCGGCCCTCCCGGCACTGGTGCGGCTGGCGCAGGAGATCACGGCGGGGGCGTGAGGGGGGCCGGACACCTCAGGCATGTGCGTCGTGCTGCCAGGCCGGTCGTGGTGTTCACGGACATGGCTAGCATCGCGTCGTGCCTGACATACGGATCGGCTACAACTCCGCGGACCGTCGGAGGCTGTGGTGGCGGAACGCCCTCGTGACGCTGGCGGTGGCCGGTGTGACGGCAGCGATCCTGACCACGCGCGGACCGGGCAGGTGGTGGTGGGCCGGCGGCCTCGGCGTCCTCGCCGTGGTCGCCTTCGTCAGCACGGCCAACCAGATCCATGGCCGGGTCCACCTGACCGCGAGGGGGCTGGAGTTCCGCACCTGGGTCAGCAGGCGGGTCGTCCCCTGGAACGAGGTCGCCGGCATCGAGACCCGGGAGCGAGTGACCCGGAGCGGAATCTGGTCCGAGCTACGGGTCGTCAGGGTGCGCGGCCGGACTCTCACGCTCCCGGGGACGGCCACCAACCGGCTACTGGATGCGGAACTCGACCGGAAGCTGGTGGCCGTCCGTGCG
>JAEBEK010000140.1:0-818 GCA_049998055.1 Amycolatopsis sp. cmx-4-37
ATCGCCCGGATCTACACCCTGATGCGCGAGCGCGAGCTGGGCATCGAGACGGTGGAGAGCGCCTGATGAGCGAGAGCAACGTGACTGAAGAGACCAAGGACGCCCGCGGCTTCCGCAAGACCCGCGAGGGTCTGGTGGTCAGCGACAAGATGGACAAGACCGTCGTCGTCGCCGTCGAGGACCGCGTCAAGCACGCCCTGTACGGCAAGGTCATCCGCCGTACGAACAAGCTCAAGGCCCACGACGAGCAGAACGCTGCCGGCGTCGGTGACCGTGTCCTCCTGATGGAGACCCGGCCGCTGTCCGCCACCAAGCGCTGGCGCATCGTCGAGATCCTCGAGAAGGCCAAGTAATCCCTTCCGGGACTACAGGCAAGAGCATCCCTCCGAGGGGTAACTCTCGGACCAGTTCCGCCAGGCTCGGCAGGGGAGCGGCCCCACGGGGTTCCTCCCCTGCCGGGAACCGGCAGACGATCAGGAGATAGACGTGATCCAGCAGGAGTCGCGACTTCGCGTCGCCGACAACACGGGTGCGAAGGAGATCCTCACCATCCGCGTTCTCGGTGGCTCGGGCCGCCGCTACGCGGGCATCGGTGATGTCATCGTCGCCACCGTCAAGGACGCGATCCCGGGCGGCAATGTGAAGAAGGGTGACGTCGTCAAGGCCGTCATCGTTCGCACCGTCAAGGAGCGCCGTCGCGCGGATGGCTCGTACATCCGCTTCGACGAGAACGCCGCCGTCATTCTGAAGAACGACGGCGACCCCCGCGGCACCCGTATCTTCGGCCCGGTCGGCCGTGAGCTGCGCGTGAAGAAGTT
>JAEBEK010000141.1:0-814 GCA_049998055.1 Amycolatopsis sp. cmx-4-37
CCGGCGCGGCGAGGACGAACTCCTCATGCCCGGCGCCCAGGGCGCCTGGAGCGAGTACCCGGCATCCGAGTGGTCCACCGGCCAGTTCCCGGCCGGCGACGGGCAGCAGCACGCCACCGGGCAGTACGCCACGGGCCACGAGCAGCCGTACCCCGCCGAGGGCCTGCCGTACGCCGCCGGCCAGGCCCCCGAGGCCGAGCCGCAGCCGTACGCCGAGGCCCCGGCCCAGGAGGCCCAGCCCCACGAGGCCGGTGCCCACGAGCGCGCGGGCCGGGACAGCGGCGCCGTCGACCTCTCCGCCGTCCGGGCCGCCGAGGCCGCCCAGACCCCGCCGCCGCGCCGCCCGCTCCACATGGGCCCGCCCGTCCCCGGCGGCACCAGCGGCAGCCAGGTCCGCTCCCTCGCCGACCGGGGCCCCGCCGCCCACCCGGCGCCCGCCCGGCAGGCCGCCCCGGCCACGACCGGCCCCGAGTACCTCGACCAGCCCGACCCGGCCACCCTGCCCGGCCCCCAGCTGGGCGCCCTGCCGGAGACCGACCCGGCCTGGACCGGCGGCCAGGACGCCTCCTGGAACACCGGGCAGCACGCCTCGTACGGCGACGCGGCACCGGTCGGCCCGGCCTACGCCCCGGACCACTCCGGCCACACGCCGCTGCCCGCGCAGCCGGAGGGCGCGGCCCACGACACCGCCCCGCAGGCCCCGCACACCGAGGCGCAGCCCTTCCCGGAGGCCCCGGACGCTTCCGCCGCCACCTACCAGGACGCCTCCGGCACGGCGGAGTACGTTCCCGCCGGGCAGGACCCGGCCGCCGCT
>JAEBEK010000142.1:0-813 GCA_049998055.1 Amycolatopsis sp. cmx-4-37
GCCCCGCCTCTTCCCGTGGCGCACCGTCGAGGGCAACGTCGACGTGGCCCTGCGGTACGCGGGCGTCCCGAGGCAGGAGTGGCCCGAGCGACGTGCCGCCCTGCTGGAGCGGGTCGGGCTCCAGGGTGTCGGCAGGCGCCGGATCTGGGAAGTCTCCGGCGGGCAGCAGCAGCGCGTCGCCATCGCCCGCGCGCTCGCCGCCGAGAACCCGCTCTTCCTCCTCGACGAGCCCTTCGCCGCCCTGGACGCCCTGACCCGCGAATCCCTCCAGGAGGACGTACGGCGCGTCACGGCCCAGACCGGGCGCACCGCCGTCTTCGTGACCCACTCCCCCGACGAGGCCGTCTTCCTCGGCTCCCGGGTGGTGGTGCTCAGCAAGCGCCCGGGCCGGGTCGTCCTGGACCTGCCCATCCCGCTGCCGCGCACCGGCGCCACCCCGGAGGAGCTGCGCGCCTCGGCCGACTTCGCCACGCTGCGTGCCCGCGTCACCCAGGAGGTGAAGGCGGCGGCGGCCTGAACCCGTCACCGTGGACCGGCCGGCCGCCGTGCCGGTCCACGGTGACGGCGCCGGCCGTGGCCGGGCGCGGGCCGGTGGCGTAGCCTGACGGGCCAGTGGAAAAGTTTGACTACGTGTCCTGGCCCCTCGGTGAGGAGGACCGCGTGAGCGGTGAGAGAACGGTGCCGCTGCTGCCCTGCCGGTCGGTCGACGAGATCGCCGGCTTCTACACGATGCTGGGCTTCACCCGCACCTACCGCCAGGAGCGCCCGAACCCGTACGTGGTGATGGAGCGGGACGATCTCCACCTGCACTTC
>JAEBEK010000143.1:0-813 GCA_049998055.1 Amycolatopsis sp. cmx-4-37
GGGAGATGCCGATCCGCCGTTCCGGCCCGGCGCCCAGGGCCAGCAGGTGCCGGGCGAGCTGGTCGGAGCGGCGGCCCAGCTCCGCGTACGGGACGGAGGTGTCCCCGTGCCGGAGCGCGACCGCCTCCGGGGCCGCCGCGACGCGCTCGGCGACCAGCTCCACGACCGTGCGGAAGGGGGTGCCCTCCTCCGGGGCCTCGGACGGCGGGAGCAGGGCGGCGCGTTCGGCGGCGTCCTGCGGGGTGAGGCGGGCCAGCGGCAGCGCGGGCGTGCGCACCGCCTGCCCGGCGAGGGCCAGCCAGTGGCGGTCGAGCCGCTCCACGGTGGCCGCGTCGAAGAGGTCGGCGTTGTACTCCACCTCGGCCGAGAGCCGCCCGTCGGGCTCCGCGAAGAACTCCCACAGGAGGTCGAACCGGGAGGAGACCCGGGGCACCGGCTGCCGGCGGGCCGGGCGGCCCGCGAAGTCGGGGGCGATGTCCAGGGAGTTCTGGAGCACCAGCAGGGCCTGCACGAGCGGGGTGCGGCTCGGGTCGCGGTCGGCGCCCACCGCCTCCACCACCCGGTCGAACGGGGCCTCCTGGTGGGCGAAGGCGTCCAGCACCGTGGCGCGGACCTGCCGCAGGAAGCCGTCGAACGGCAGCGCCGCCGGCACCTGCTGCCGCAGCACCAGGGTGTTGACGAAGAACCCGGCCAGCTCCTCCACCTCGGGTCGCTCGCGCCCGGCGACCACCGTGCCGAGCGCGATGTCCCGCTGCCCGGTGTGCCGGGAGAGCAGCAGCTGGGTGACGGCGGTCAGTGCCATGAAGAGGCTGG
>JAEBEK010000144.1:0-810 GCA_049998055.1 Amycolatopsis sp. cmx-4-37
CCGACGCGGTGACCTCCTCGGGCTCCGGGCTGGACCCGCACATCTCCCCCGCGTACGCCGCGCTCCAGGTCCACCGGGTCGCCGCGCGCAACGGCCTGACGGTGCGGGAGGTCGAGCAGCTGGTCGCCCGGCACACCGAGGGCCGGACGCTCGGCTTCGTCGGCGAGCCCCGCGTCCACGTCCTGGGGCTGAACACGGCCCTGCGCGACCTGGCCCGGAACTGACCGGCCGGCGGGAGACCGCCCGCTCCCCGAGAAAGGAGGAACCGGCCATGGCCCGGGTGCTCGTGGTGGAGGACGACGCGCAACTGGCGCGCGCCCTGCGGATCAATCTGGAGGTGCGCTCCTACGAGGTGGCGGCCGCCCGGGACGGGGACGGCGCGCTCCGGCTCTTCGCGGCCGGCGAACCGGACGCCGTCCTGCTGGACCTCGGTCTGCCGGACACGGACGGCGTCGAACTGATCAAGGCGATCAGGAGCCGGAGCCGGGCACCGATCCTGGTGCTCTCGGCGCACCACCTGTCCGGGGAGAAGGTCCGGGCGCTGGACGCGGGCGCCGACGACTACGTGACCAAGCCCTTCAGCATGGACGAACTGCTGGCCAGGCTGCGGGCGGCCACCCGCAGGCGCCGGGCGACGGCGGAGGCCGAGGCGCTGACGGTGGTGACCACCGATCACTTCACCATCGACCTGCCGGCCAAGAAGCTGCTCCGCGAGGGCCACCCGGTCCGGCTGACCCCGACCGAGTGGCACCTGCTGGAGATCCTGGCCGCCAGCCCCAGCCGCCGGGTCTCCCAGCGCGCCCTGCTGCT
>JAEBEK010000145.1:0-808 GCA_049998055.1 Amycolatopsis sp. cmx-4-37
ACCGACGCCCTCGCCGCCAACCTCCTCACCAGCGACGTCGACGAGCAGGACGCCCGCTTCGCCACCGGCGAGCGCACCGCCGAGGGCTTCTACCGCGTCGAGCCCGGCATGGCCCCGGTCATCGCCCGCGGCCTCGCCTACGCCCCGTACGCCGACCTCATCTGGGTCGAGACGGGCACCCCCGACCTCGCCCAGGCCCGCGAGTTCGCCGAGGCGCTGCACGCGCAGTACCCGGACAAGATGCTCGCCTACAACTGCTCGCCCTCCTTCAACTGGAAGGCCGCCCTCGACGACGACCAGATCGCCAAGTTCCAGCGCGAACTCGGCGCCATGGGCTACCGCTTCCAGTTCATCACCCTGGCCGGTTTCCACTCCCTCAACCACGGCATGTTCGACCTGGCCCGCGGCTACGCCGAACACGGCATGACCGCCTACGTCGACCTCCAGGAGCGCGAGTTCGCCGCCCAGTCCCAGGGCTTCACCGCCGTCAAGCACCAGCGCGAGGTCGGCACCGGCTACTTCGACCTCGTCTCCACCGCCGTCAACCCCGCCTCCACCACCACCGCCCTCACCGGCTCCACGGAGGAACAGCAGTTCCACTAGACCCCACCCAAGCCCCCAGACCGACGGGACCGCCCCTCCAGAGCACCCCGCCCCCGGGGCGGGAGCCACACCTCCCGCCCCGGCAATTTCCAGCCCGGCCGGCGTTTGAGGCCATCTGTGACCGGCACGGTCGAGCCGATCAGCACCAAAAATCAGCCCGGCCGGCGCTTGAGGCCATCCTTGACCGGCACGGTCGAGCCGATCA
>JAEBEK010000146.1:0-806 GCA_049998055.1 Amycolatopsis sp. cmx-4-37
CGAGGTCCGGGAGAGCGAGCCGGGAGAGGCGGGAGAGAGCGCGGACGGTACGGCCGGGGCGGGCTCGGAGCCGGAGCCGGACTCTCACGCGGACTCGGACTCGTCCGGGACGCCGGTTTCCGGGGCGGAGCCGGAGCCGGCGTCCGCGCCGGACGGTGAGTCCGGTGCGGCGTCGTCCGCCTCGTCCGCCGACGTGCCGTGGTCCGCGGGGTCGGGTTCGGCGGCCGCTGCCGGAGCGGTGGGTGCGGGGCGCCCGGTCTCGTTCGCGCGGCCGTTCTCCTCGCCGTCCGCCGGTTCCGCCGGTTCCGCCGCAGACGGTGAGGACTCCGCGAAGGATTCCGCTTCCGGTGTGGGCGGTGGTCTCGGGGCCGCCTCGGAGTTCGGCCTGCAGAAGCCCGGTGGGGCGCCGGAGCGCGGCGTGGCGGGGGACGACGGGGCGGCACGGGGCGACAGCTCCGGTGCGCCGGCGTCCTCCGGTGACGGGGAGAGCGGTCCGGGAGCCGGTGCGCACGAAAGCGTCGGTTCGGATTCCGCTTCGGGTTCCGGAACGGGTGCGGACAGCGCGGGCCGGCCGGCGGCCGACGGGGCCGCGCCGTTCTGCTCGCGGGACGGCGGCGAGGCGCGGGAGCCCCAGCGGCCCGCGTTCAACGGGGGGTTCGCGCCGAACTGGGCGGACACTCCCGCGCCCGGACTCGTCCCGCCGTCCCACGCGCGGATCGAGCCCTCCGGCCAGGGCGGCGGCCTGCCCGGGGCCCCGCCCCGTGCGGAGCAGCCCCCCGCCGCGCCGGAGCAGGAGGCTCCGCCCT
>JAEBEK010000147.1:0-806 GCA_049998055.1 Amycolatopsis sp. cmx-4-37
GACGGGGTTGACACGCTCCGGCCGGATCCGTAAGGTACTCCGAGCTGCCACAGCCCGACAGGTGCTTCGGGCAGCACCTCAGCCGCGCAAGGTCGCGGCACTCCACACCCCAGCAAGATCCCTCCCGGGAAGATTCCCGGCATGCCGTCATGGCTGCCTGGAATTCACTTTCCGGGGCTGACGCATCTCGCTCGGACCGCTTCGGCCTGATTATGAGTTGCGGCGGGAATCCACTAGGGTTCTGGACGTCGGAACGGCCCAACAGCCGGGAAGGCGAAACCCGCTGACTGGGAATCAGGCCCGAAAGGATCTGATAGAGTCGGAACCGCCGGAAAGGGAAAAGCGAAGCGGAAACGCGGAGCTGGAACCGGAAAGGCACCGAGGAAATCGGACGCGAAAGAGTCTGATAGAGTCGGGAACACGAAATACCGAAGGGAAGCGCCCGGAGGAAAGCCCGAGAGGGTGAGTACAAAGGAAGCGTCCGTTCCTTGAGAACTCAACAGCGTGCTAAAAGTCAACGCCAGATATGTTGATACCCCGACCGGCCAGGTTCCTGGCTGGTTGAGGTTCCTTTGAAATACAACAGCGAGGACGCTGTGTGCGACAGGGATTATTCCTCCTTGTCGCACCGCTCTCATGTCTGTTGCACCGGATTACCGGTACACATTCACGGAGAGTTTGATCCTGGCTCAGGACGAACGCTGGCGGCGTGCTTAACACATGCAAGTCGAACGATGAACCGCTTTCGGGCGGGGATTAGTGGCGAACGGGTGAGTACCACGTGGGCAATCTGCCCTGCACTCTGG
>JAEBEK010000148.1:0-802 GCA_049998055.1 Amycolatopsis sp. cmx-4-37
TGCCGTGGGCCACCACCGAGCGGTAGTTGAGCGAGTGGTGGAAGGCGGACCTGGCCAGCACCAGGGCGTCGAGGTGGGTGACGGTCACGCAGACCGGCAGTCCGGCCTCGCCCCGGGCGGAGTGGAGCGGGCGGGACCCCGTCGAGCCGTGGACGTAGAGGTGCTCGCCGATCCGGGTGTACAGGGTCGGCAGGACGACCGGGGCGCCGTCGCGCACGAAGCCGAGGTGGCAGACGGTGCCTTCGTCGAGGATCGCGTGCACGGTCTCCCGGTCGTAGGAGGCGCGGTCGCGGGAGCGGGTGGGGACGGTGCGCGGGGTGGGGACGTAGGCGCCCTGGTCCGGGGATTCTTGCGGCGCGGCCATGGCGAACTCCAATTGCACTAGTGCATAATGTGGTTTGTGCTAGGAGAGTATCGGATCACCGGGCGGCGTGCCGCAGAGATTTCCGCCAGCGTGGAGCGGGGCGTCGCCACCGGCGCGCTCCCGCCGGGCCACGCCCTGCCGCCGCTGCGGGAGCTGGCCGACCGGCTGGGGGTCAACGCGAACACCGTCGCGGCCGCCTACCGCCTGCTGCGGGAGCGCGGGGTGATCGAGACGGCCGGGCGGCGCGGCAGCCGCGTCCGGGCCCGGCCGGTCTCCACGCCGCGCGACCAGATCCGGGTCGAGGTGCCGCCCGGCGCCCGCGACCTGTCGACCGGCGACCCCGACCCGCGGCTGCTGCCCGCCCTCGCGCCCGCCTTCGCCGAGGCCGCCCGCGCCGCCGACGCCCGGCCGGTCCTCTACGGACAGGAGCCGCTGGAC
>JAEBEK010000149.1:0-801 GCA_049998055.1 Amycolatopsis sp. cmx-4-37
GTCGGCGAGGGCGTCCCGCAGCGCCGCGCGGTCCAGCCGTCCGTCGAGCCGGACCGCGACCGGGATGTGGTACGAGGCGTCGGCCGGGTCGAGCCCGTGCAGGAACCAGAGGCGGCGCTGGGCCGGGGAGAGCGGCGGGCGGGCCGGGCGTTCGGCGCGGCGCAGGGCCGGCCGGGCGGGCTCGGTCGCGTCGAGCCGTGCGGCGAGGGCGGCCGGGGTGGTGGCGTCGAAGAGGGTGCGGACGGACAGCTCCACGCCGAAGGCGGAGCGGACGCGGCCGATCAGGCCGAGGGCGAGCAGGGAGTGCCCGCCGAGCGCGAAGAAGTCGTCGTCGCGGGTGACGTGCGGCTGCCCGAGGCATTCGGCGAAGAGCGCGCAGAGGATCTCCTCGCGGGCCGAGCGCGGCACGGCGGTGCCGTCGGCGGGTGCCTCGGGCCCGGGGGCGTCGGGCAGGGCGGCGAAGTCGGTCTTGCCGTGCACGGTGAGCGGGAGCGTGGCCACGGGGACGACGGCGGCCGGGACCATGTACGACGGCAGCCGGGTCGCGACATGGGCGCGCAGCTCCCGGCCGGTGGGGTGGTGCCCCTCGGCGGGGACGGCCCACGCGAGCAGCCGGCCAGAGCCGTCGGGGCCGGGACGGACGGTGGCGGCGGCCAGGGCGACACCGGGGTGGCGCAGCAGGGCCGCCTCGACCTCGCCGGTCTCCACGCGGAAGCCGCGTACCTTGGCCTGGCCGTCGGCGCGGCCCAGGTATTCGAGCCGCCCCGCGCGGCGCCGGACCAGGTCGCCGGTGCGGTACAT
>JAEBEK010000150.1:0-798 GCA_049998055.1 Amycolatopsis sp. cmx-4-37
AGTTCCCGCCCGACGCCTTCCACACCGTGCTCACCGTGATGCTGGAGGCGCCGTTCCGCCTCATCCGCGGCGCCCTGCCCCACATGTACGCGCAGGGCTGGGGCCGCATCGTCAACCTCTCCTCCGTCCACGGCCTGCGCGCCTCGCCCTACAAGGCGGCCTACGTCGCCGCCAAGCACGGGCTGGAGGGCCTCTCCAAGACGGCCGCCCTGGAAGGCGCCCCGCACGGTGTCACCTCCAACTGCGTCAACCCCGGCTACGTCCGCACCCCGCTGGTCGAGCGGCAGGTCGCCGACCAGGCCGAGGCGCACGACATCAGCCGGGACGAGGTGCTGGAGGAGATCCTGCTGCGCGACAGCGCCGTCAAGCGCCTCGCCGAACCGGAAGAGGTCGCCGCCGCCGTCCTCTACCTCTGCGGCCCCCGGAGCGGCTTCGTCACCGGCTCCTCGCTGACCCTCGACGGAGGCTGGACCGCGCACTGAGCGGGGGAGCACGGCTCCGCGAAACCCGCTGGACCACGCCCCCCCCCGCGGGCTCGACAGCCCCACGCTCCGCCGCCTGGCCGCCCTCACCCGGGCCGAGGCCGCCTACGACGCACGGGAGCTGCTGCCCGGAGCCCTCGACGAGCTGGGCCTCGACTGCCCTCCGCCGGGGAGCACGGCAGGACAGGAAGCCGCCACCCGGGTGTTCTGCCGCCGCCTGCTCCGGGGGGAGCGTCCCCGAGGGCACCGGCGTTCCGGGCGCACCACAGCCACGGCCACGAACTGCCCCTGACCGCACGGCCCGCCGAGCCGGACG
>JAEBEK010000151.1:0-798 GCA_049998055.1 Amycolatopsis sp. cmx-4-37
GCGGCGTCGAAGAGCGCGGGATGCAGGCCGAAGGCGTCGCCGTCGGTCCCCTCGTCCAGGGCGACCTCGGCGTACAGGGCGTCGCCGTGCCGCCAGGCGGCCCGCAGCCCCTGGAAGGCGGGGCCGTAGGCGAAGCCGGCCTCGGCCAGGCTCTCGTAGCAGTCGGTCACGTCGACCGGGGCCGCGTCGCGCGGCGGCCAGACGGTGGCGTCGAAGGGGTCGGGGGCGAGGGTCTCGGGGGCGAGGGTTCCGGTGGCGTGGACGGTCCACGGAGCACCGTCGTCGTCCTCGGTGCGCGCGTGTACGCCGAGGGCACGGCGGCCGTCCTCGTCGGGAGCGGCGACCCGTATCTGGATCTGGAGGGCGCCGCGTTCGGGCAGGACCAGCGGGGCGGAGAGCGTCAGTTCCTCGACCGATCCGCAGCCCGCCTCGTCGGCGGCACGGACGGCCATCTCCAGCAGGGCCGTCCCCGGCACCAACACGGTGCCCTGGACGACGTGGTCCGCGAGCCACGGGTGCGACCGCGTCGACAGGCGTCCGGTGAGGACCACTCCGTCCGCGCCGTCGGCGCCGGCGAGTTCGACGGCCGCGCCGAGCAGCGGGTGACCGGCGGAGCCGAGACCCGCGAAGCGCACGTCACCGGCGCGCGGGAGCGTGGCCTCGGGCCAGTAGCGCTGCTTCTGGAAGGCGTAGGTCGGCAGGTCGACGGCGGTGCCGTGGGACACGGCGGGGCGCCAGTCGACGGGGACGCCTTCGACGTGGGCGGCGGCGAGGGCGGTCAGGACACGGGCGGGCCCG
>JAEBEK010000152.1:0-792 GCA_049998055.1 Amycolatopsis sp. cmx-4-37
GACAGCGGCGCCCTGCGCCCGGTGGTCGACACGGTGCGCCCGCTCGCCGGCCTC
This sequence comes from Amycolatopsis sp. cmx-4-37, assembly GCA_049998055.1. Classification (GTDB taxonomy): domain Bacteria; phylum Actinomycetota; class Actinomycetes; order Mycobacteriales; family Pseudonocardiaceae; genus Amycolatopsis. Next base: position 55 of record JAEBEK010000152.1, read on the forward strand.
GCCGACGCCCACCGGGCCCTGGAGTCCGGCGGGGTCCGCGGCAAGCACGTGATCCAGGTCGCCGAGGAGACGGCGGCCTGACCGCCGCCCGGCCCGTGCGGGACCGGACGGCGGCCGGGAACTCCGTCTGTCAGCCGGGCAGTTCGGCCTCCAGGAGATCCGCCGCGCGGGCGGTGCCGCCCTCGGCCCGCAGCTCGGCCCGGAGCTTCGCGGAGCGGGCGGCGACCTCCGGGTCGGTGGTGAGGGCGGTGAGCGCGGAGCGCAGCGCTCCGGCGGTGGCCTCGGCCGTGTCGATCCGCCGGGCCACCCCGAGGGCGGCCAGCTGGTCGGCGTTGGCGAACTGCTCGGCGCCCTGCGGCACCGCGATCATCGGCACCCCGAAGTACAGCCCCTCACTGGAGCCGCCCATCCCCGCGTGGGTGACGAAGGCGTCGGCCTGCGCCAGGACGGAGAGCTGCGGCACCCAGCGGTGCACCTCCACGTCGTCCGGGAGCGGGCCGAGCACCGCCGGGTCGGTGTGCCTGCCGATCTGGAGCACGGTGTGCCAGCCCGGCAGGGCGTCCCCGCCGAACGCCTCGACGCACGCCCGGTAGAAGCCGGGCTGCTGGGTGTAGGCGGAGCCGAGCGAGACCAGGACGACCTTTTCGGCCCCGGCCGGGCGCTGCCAGCTGCCCTGGTCGGCCCGGTCGCCGAAGCAGGGCCCGACGAAAGTGACCACGTCCAGGTCGACCTGGTCGG
>JAEBEK010000153.1:0-792 GCA_049998055.1 Amycolatopsis sp. cmx-4-37
GACTGCATTCAATCGGGATCCATTTAACCCCGCTGCATGGAATGCACTGCGTTCAATTTGGATGCATTTTACCATGCTGCATGGAATCCACTGCATTCAATGACACTGCATGGAATCCACTGCATCCATCGGGATGCATTTTACCATGCTGCATGGAATCCACTGCATTCAGTGACGCTGCATGGAATCCACTGCAGTCAATCGGGATCCATTGTGCCACATTGCAGGGAAACCACTGCATTCAATCGACATCCATTGCGCCATGCTGCATGGAATCCACTGCATTCAGTGATGCTGCATGGAATGCACTACCTTCAATCGGGATGCTTTGGGCCATGCTGCATAAAATCCACTGCATTTAATCGGGATGCATTGGGCCTCACTGCATGGAATCTACTGCATTCAATCATGCTGCATGGAATCCACTGCATTCAATCATGCTGCATAAAATCCCCTGCATTTAATAGGGTTCAATTTCTCCATGCTGCATGGAATCCACTGCATTCAATCATGCTTCATTGCAACCACTGCATTCAATCGGGAACCATTGGGCCATGCTGCATGGAATCCACTGCATTCAAACACGCTGCATGGAATCCACTGCATTCAATCGGGATGCTTTGGGCCATGCTGGATAATATCCACTGCATTCAATCGGGATTCATTGGGCCTCGCTGCCTGGAATCCACTGCATTCAATGACACTGCATGGAATCCACTGCATTCAATCGGGATGCTTTGTGCCTTGGCTCATAAAATCCACTGCATTCAACGACGCTGCATGGAATCCACC
>JAEBEK010000154.1:0-788 GCA_049998055.1 Amycolatopsis sp. cmx-4-37
GGGCGAGTGGGACGGCTGGCGCGAGGAGCCGTAGGCCGGCGCACGGCCGTCCGCCCTTCCGCCGGTGCCCACTGGGTGCCGTACGCCGATATCCACGGCGGTGCTCGACCGGCTGACCGGTGCCGGGATTTCGCTCGGCGTCGTCAGCGACGTCGGCCGGGACCTGCGGGCCACCTTCGCCAAGGACGGCGGGGCTGCGGGCGCCGGGCTGCGGTCGTACGTCTTCCCGGCAGGTGCCGCAGCGGGGATCCGGGTGTCCGGCGTGACCGGTGGCGGACCCCTGTCGGTGGCCCGTGGGATGCTGGACGGCGATGCCCAGGAAGACTGCCAACGACGATCCGCTCGCCCCGCTCACCCTCGCCGTGGGCCAGGAGGATCTGCTTCTCGACCGCGCCGTGCAGCAGGTGGTGGCCGCCGCCCGTGCCGCCGACGCCGACACGGACGTACGCGACCTCACCTCGGACCAGCTCCAGCCCGGCACCCTCGCCGAGCTGACCAGCCCCTCGCTCTTCGCGGAGCGGAAGGTGGTCGTGGTGCGCAACGCCCAGGACCTGTCGGCGGACTCGGTCAAGGACGTCAAGGCGTACCTCGGGGCGCCGGTCGAGGAGATCACCCTCGTCCTGCTGCACGCCGGGGGAGCCAAGGGCAAGGGGCTGCTCGACGCGGCCCGCAAGGCGGGGGCCCGCGAGGTCGCCTGTCCGAAGATGACCAAGCCCGCCGACCGGCTGGCCTTCGTCAGGAGCGAGTTCCGGGCGCTCGGGCGTACCGCCACCCCGGAGGCGTCCCAG
>JAEBEK010000155.1:0-786 GCA_049998055.1 Amycolatopsis sp. cmx-4-37
CAGAGAAACACGTGACGCTGCACCTAAATGCATTTCGGGGAGAACCAGCTATCACGGAGTTTGATTGGCCTTTCACCCCTACCCACAGCTCATCCCCTCAGTTTTCAACCTAAGTGGGTTCGGGCCTCCACGACGTCTTACCGTCGCTTCACCCTGGCCATGGGTAGATCACTCCGCTTCGGGTCTAGACCACGCGACTCATTCGCCCTATTCAGACTCGCTTTCGCTACGGCTACCCCACACGGGTTAACCTCGCCACGCAGCACTAACTCGCAGGCTCATTCTTCAAAAGGCACGCCATCACCCAACACGTAGGCTCTGACGGCTTGTAGGCACACGGTTTCAGGTACTCTTTCACTCCCCTCCCGGGGTACTTTTCATCTTTCCCTCACGGTACTCGTCCGCTATCGGTCTTCAGGAAGTATTTAGGCTTACCGGGTGGTCCCGGCAGATTCACAGCAAATTCCACGAGCTCGCTGCTACTCGGGAACACCACCAAGGTCCTTGCCACTGGTTTTCGCGTACGGGGCTCTCACCCACTCCGGCCCGCCATCCCAAGCGGTTCCACTAACCAGCACAACAACCCGAAAAGATGTCAGTCCTTTCAAGGCGGGTCCCACAACACCGCACGTACAACGCCTGACAGCTTGACATACGCACGGTTTAGCCTCTTCCGCTTTCGCTCGCCACTACTCACGGAATCACGGTTGTTTTCTCTTCCTACGGGTACTGAGATGTTTCACTTCCCCGCGTTCCCTCCACACACCCTATATATTCAGGTGCGGG
>JAEBEK010000156.1:0-786 GCA_049998055.1 Amycolatopsis sp. cmx-4-37
GGCCCCCGACGGCACCGAGGCGCTGCGCTCCTTCGCCGCGCGGGCCGACGCCGACCGGCCGGGCACCCGCTGGAGCTACCGCCGCGACCTGGGGCGGGTCCGCCTGCTGATGGTCGACACCCGCATGGCCCGGGTCCTCGCCGAGGAGGAGCGCGCCATGCTGCACCCGGACGAGGAGGCGTGGCTGCGCGAGCAGGCGCTCGGCGACCCGGGCGGCCACGACCACCTGCTGATCGGCAGCTCCCTGCCCTGGCTCCTCCCGGGGCTGGTCCACGAGGCGGAGCGGTGGAACGCCGCGCTCTGCGGGGGCGAGCGCGGGCCCCGCTGGGCCCGCTTCGGCGAGTGGCTGCGGCGCGCCGCCGACCTGGAGCACTGGGCGGCCTTCCCCGCCTCCTTCGACCGGCTCGCCCACCTCACCGAGGAAGCCGCCACCGCCCCCGGCGGCCCCGCCACGGTCTGCGTCCTCTCCGGCGACGTCCACCACGCCTACGCCGCCGAGAGCCGCCCCGCCGGCACCGCCCGCACAGCCCTGCCCGCCGGTCGGGGCCGGGTCCACCAGCTGACCTGCTCGCCGGTCCACAACGCCATCCCCCTGCCGATACGGGCCGGGTTCCGGCTCGGCTGGAGCCGCGCGGGCGGCCTGCTCGGGAGGGTGTTCGCCCGGCACGGGCGCACCGGCCGGGCACCGGTGACCTGGCGGCGCTCGGGCGGCCCCTGGTTCGGCAACCAGCTCATGACCCTCACCCTGCGGGGCCGCCGCGCCGACCTCCACCTGGACCAGGCCCG
>JAEBEK010000157.1:0-784 GCA_049998055.1 Amycolatopsis sp. cmx-4-37
GGCGCCATCGGCATCGAGCGGAAGCGGTCGACGACGCCCTTGGTGGTGTCGGTGACGACGCCGGTGGCGGTGTTCATGAAGCCCATCGCCATCGTCATGACGAACATGCCGGGCATCAGGAAGTCCCGGTAGTCGGCCGAGCCGCCGCCGCCCGGCGGCTTCATGGCGCCGCCGAAGACGTAGCCGTAGAGGAGGACGGAGACGATCGGGAAGCCGAGCTGCCACAGGATGAAGCTGGGGCGGCGGGTGAAGTGGGTGAGGGAGCGGCGGACGACGTTCCAGGTGTCGGCGGCGGCCCAGTAGAGGCGGCTGTGGCGGTCGTCGGTGACGGTCAGGTCGACGGGGGCGGGGCGGTCGGCCGGGGTGGCGGGGGCCGCCGGGGTCGCGGTGGTCGTCATGGGCGCAGCGCCTTCTCGTCGGAGGGAGTGGTCGGGTCGGCGGCGGCGTCGGCCTCGGCGGCGCCCCGGCCGGTCAGGCGGAGGAAGACGTCGTCGAGGCTGGGGCGGCGCAGGCCGATGTCCTCGATGGCCGTGCCGCTCTCCTGGAGGGCGCGGGCGGCGCCGGTGAGGGCGGCGACGCCGTCGGTGCCGGGGCCGACGGGGGCGTGGACGCGGCGGTCGGCGTGGTCGGTGTGCGGGGTGGCGCCTGTGGCGCGGGCCAGCGCCTCGGCGACGGCCGCCAGTCCGGACGGCTCGGCGGCCACCGCCTCCAGCCGCTCGCCGCCGACGGTGCGCTTGAGCCCGTCGGGGGTGTCGTCGGCGATGGCGCGGCCCCGGTCGATGAC
>JAEBEK010000158.1:0-782 GCA_049998055.1 Amycolatopsis sp. cmx-4-37
ACCGCGCGGCGCGGCCTCCTGTGGGGCATTCGCGAACTGCAGGTGCAGGCGTTCACCAAGCGGCCCGGCGAGCTGGGCGCGGTGGAGACCCTGGCCAAGCGGAACATCGCCCGCGCGATCAAGGACCCGGCGCTGCGCGCCAAGCTCACCCCCGACTACCGCATCGGCTGCAAGCGCATCCTGCTGTCGAACACGTACTACCCGGCGCTCGCCCAGCCCAACGTCGACCTGGTCGCCTCCGGTCTCAGCGAGATCCGGGGCAACACGCTGGTCGGCGCCGACGGCAGCGAGGTCGAGGTCGACGCGATCATCTTCGGCACCGGCTTCCACGTCACCGACATGCCGATCGCCGAACGCGTCGTCGGCGACCAGGGCGAGACCCTCGCCGCCACCTGGAAGGACGGCATGAACTCGCTGCGCGGCGCCACCGCCGCCGGGTTCCCCAACTGGATGACGATCATCGGCCCCAACACCGGGCTCGGGAACTCCTCGATGATCCTGATGATCGAGTCCCAGCTCAACTACATGGCCGACTACCTGCGCCAGCTCGACGTGCTCGGCGGCAAGGCGGCCCTGGACGCCCGCGACTCGGCCGTCACCGCGTGGAACGCGAAGGTCCAGGAGCGCATGGAGCGCACCGTCTGGGCCACCGGCGGCTGCAACAGCTGGTACCTGGACGCCAACGGCCGTAACACCACCGTCTGGCCCGGCACCACCACCGAGTTCCGCAACGCCACCCGCCGCGTCGACCTCTCCGAGTACGAGGTGCTGCGCCCCGCCCC
>JAEBEK010000159.1:0-780 GCA_049998055.1 Amycolatopsis sp. cmx-4-37
TCGGGCATCACCTGCTACCTGGACGTCAACACCCCGAGCGTCTCCTTCGGGTCCAAGCCGGAGGGCGTCGCCTCCCCGGTCGGGCAGGGCGGGGAGGACCCGATCAAGCTGTCGGGCTCGGCCGTCGCGTACACCGGGATCAGCCCCAAGACGACCAAGGAGGACGGGGGCGTCGAGTTCGAGAACGTGATCGTCTCCGTCACCGACGAGGACCCGAACCCGGCGGAGCTGGCGCTCCCGGAGCCGGCGGTGGTGGAGAAGCCCATCGTCACCAACTGGTCCACCAACCCCGGTGAGACCGTCCCGGTCATCGTCTGAGCGTCGCCCCCGGGTGACGACGGCGAAAAGGCCGGCGGGGACCTCGTCCTGGTCGTGATCGAGGTCCCCGACGGTGGTCCCGCAGACGGCATGCGGGACCGTGAGGCGCCGGGGACCACGGCCGGGTGGCCGCCGTCAGAAGGTCCCTGGCGCCGGGTCGCGGGGCCGGGCGGAGCGGGCGTCCGCGTCCTCGCGGTGGCGGACACGCTCCGTCGGCCCGAAGCTGGGGGTGGCGGTGCCAGGGCAGCGCCGAGGGGACCAGGTCCGGTTCGCGGCCCTGGCCCACGTGCGTCTCTACAGTAATGTAGAACTCACGTCGGTCGGCAAGTGGCCGCCGCATTCCCCGGAGACGGGACACCTCCGGGCCGAGGCCGGGAGCCGTCCGTGACGCGACACCCCCGCTCCACCAGACCCGAGTCGGGCACCGCCCCGGCTTTCCACGCCACCTCCGCCGGGCGTCCG
>JAEBEK010000160.1:0-773 GCA_049998055.1 Amycolatopsis sp. cmx-4-37
GGAGGCGGCGGGTGGCGCCACGGCGTCGGAGCGCGTCGAGGTGGCCGGGACTGATGCCCCTGCCGCGTCGGCTTCCGCTGCCGGGCGCTTCGTGACGGCGCCCGTGCGCCTGGCTGATGGCGGTACGGCCGGCCTTCTGCGGGCCGGCGACCGGGTGGACGTCCTGGCTCCGCCGCCGGACAACGCGGGCGGCGGTCGCGGGTCCAGGGCTCGTCGGATCGCGTCCTGTGCGGAGGTGCTGCGCGTACCGGGCGCCGCCGTGCCCGACGGTTCGCGGGAGGCGGGGGCGAGCGGGGAAGGGTCGGCCGGCGAGGCGCCGTGGCCGGAGTTCGAGGATCCCGGTGACGCTCGTCAGGGGCTGGTGCTGTTGCGGGTGCGTCGCGCGACGGCGGAGGCGTTGGCGGGCGCGGCGATGGGTGTGCCGGCGGCTTCCGGAGCCGGGTCCGGGACGCAGTTGGTGGTGACGGTGTGCTGAACCCACTGCGAGTGCTTCACGTACTGCTCACCGCCTGTTCGTCAAGTCCCTCGATCGTGGGATGCGATTGGACAGGTTGGCCCAACGCTGGCGTAGGTTGCGGAGCTGATTCCTCCAGAACCGTCAGCGAAGAAGGGCCCCGTGGTGAGCGAGAAGAAGGAACCGAGCCTCCTGGACGGCTTCAAGGCGTTCCTGATGCGCGGCAACGTGATCGACCTGGCGGTCGCGGTCGTCATCGGCGCCGCGTTCACCAAGATCGTCAACTCGGTCGTCGAGGGGGTCATCAACCCCCTGGTCG
>JAEBEK010000161.1:0-773 GCA_049998055.1 Amycolatopsis sp. cmx-4-37
ATCTCCTGACGGCCGCTCTCCTCCTCGTCCCGGGTGTGCCGGACGACCAGGAGCAGGCTCATCACGGCGGTGAGGACAGCGGCGACCACCCCGTACCGCCAGACGACCAGGGCCCCGAGGGAGTCGTCGAGCACCGGCCCGTACAGGGCGCGCAGGGAGCTGTTGCCGCTCATGCCGGCGGCGGCCTGGGCGCGTTCGGCGGCGGTGGAGTAGAGGGCGGCGAGTCCGGGCGGGCCGGCGGCGAGCAGGCCGCCGATGCCCAGCACCCAGAGCGGGATCAGCACGCGGTCGCGGCGCAGGGCGAGCCGGTAGAGGGCGCCGGTGCCGGCGAAGGGGCGGCCGCCGCCCGCCGGGCGGGCGGGGGCGGGGAGGGCGGCGGCGCTCATCGGGCCGCTCCTTCCGTAGCGGCGGGGCGTTCGGCCGAGCCGGCCGGTTCCTGCTGGTAGTGGCGGAGGAAGAGTTCCTCCAGGGTGGGCGGGGTGGCGGTGAGGGAGCGGACGCCCGCCGCGGTGAGGGCGCGCAGGACGGCGTCGAGCCCCTCGGGTTCGGCCGCGAGCCGCACCAGGTGGCCGTCGGTGTGGACGTCGTGGACGCCGGGGAGGCGGTCGAGGCCCTCCGGGAGCCGGGCGGGGTCGGTGAGTTCGGCGGTGAGGGCGGTACGGGCGAGATGGCGCAGGGAGGCAAGGGTTCCGGTCTCCACGGTGCGGCCGTCGCGGATGATCGAGACGCGGTCGCAGAGGGTCTCGACCTCGCTGAGGATGTGCGAGGAGAGC
>JAEBEK010000162.1:0-772 GCA_049998055.1 Amycolatopsis sp. cmx-4-37
TGTCTGGCCTCCCGCGCCTCGCGGCGCGGTGGGCCGAAGCTCGGGCTGCCGGCGAAGCGTGCCGGGCACAGCGCATGGTGGACAGCTCACGCTGGCTCTAGGCCGCAGTGCACCCCGGCGCGCGGCCGGCGCGATGGCCCCTCAGGACCCAAACGCACCGAGAGCGAACGCCTCGGACCGCGACCCCAGGTCAGGCGGGACTACCCGCTGAGTTTAAGCATATAAATAAGCGGAGGAGAAGAAACTTACGAGGATTCCCCTAGTAACGGCGAGCGAACCGGGAGATGCCCAGCTTGAGAATCGGGCGGCCGCGCCGTCCGAATTGTAGTCTGGAGAGGCGTCCTCAGCGACGGACCGGGCCCAAGTCCCCTGGAAAGGGGCGCCTGGGAGGGTGAGAGCCCCGTCCGGCCCGGACCCTGTCGCCCCACGAGGCGCCGTCAACGAGTCGGGTTGTTTGGGAATGCAGCCCAAATCGGGCGGTAAACTCCGTCCAAGGCTAAATACAGGCGAGAGACCGATAGCGAACAAGTACCGCGAGGGAAAGATGAAAAGGACTTTGAAAAGAGAGTCAAAGAGTGCTTGAAATTGCCGGGAGGGAAGCGGATGGGGGCCGGCGATGCGCCCCGGCCGTATGCGGAACGGCTTCGGCTGGTCCGCCGATCGGCTCGGGGCGTGGACTGTTGTCGGCCGCGCCGGCGGCCAAAGCCCGGGGGCTCCGCGCCCCCGGCAGCCGACGTCGGCGCAGCCGGTCACCGCGCGCCTCCGGCGCGCC
>JAEBEK010000163.1:0-772 GCA_049998055.1 Amycolatopsis sp. cmx-4-37
GCCACCAGCGCCGCGCAGGCCAGCGTCAGCGCCACCGAGGAGGTCGCCACCCCGCCGGGCGTGCGGTACGGCCGGTGCAGCTCCGGCTCGCGGCGGCGCAGCACGATGTGGGAGAGCGACATCAGGGCGTAGCTGATGGTGGCGCCGAAGACGGCGACGTTGAGCATCCGCGCTCCGTCGCCGGTGGCGGCGGCCAGGCCGAAGCCGATGGCGCCCGGGACCAGCAGCCCGAGGTAGGGGGCCTTGCGGCGGCTGGTCAGGGAGAGGAAGCGGGGCAGGTAGCCGGCCCGGGAGAGGGCGAAGAGCTGGCGCGAGCCCGCGTAGATCAGGGAGAAGAAGGAGGCGACGAGGCCGGCCAGGCCCGCGTAGTTGATGATCCGGCTCAGGGTGGTCGGCTCGCCGTCCGGCTGGAGCGCCTCCACCAGCGGGTTGCCCGCGTCCTGGATGGCGGCGGCGCCGCGCGACCCGGCCGAGGCGAAGAAGGTGAGCAGCGCCAGCACCACCAGGATCGCCATCGACCAGCGGATCGCCTTCGACAGGGTGCGGGCCGGCTCGCGGGTCTCCTCGGCGGCCAGCGGGACGCCCTCCACGCCGAGGAAGAACCACATGCCGAACGGGAACGCCGCCCAGATGCCCAGCAGGCCCATCGGCAGCCAGGAGTTGGAGCCGAAGGCGCTCGCGTCGACCGGGATGTCGTTGAGGTTGGCGGCGTCGAAGCGGGTGAAGGCGCCGACCGCGAAGATGAGCAGGGCGGTCACGGCGATGCCGGTGA
>JAEBEK010000164.1:0-772 GCA_049998055.1 Amycolatopsis sp. cmx-4-37
GTTCCGATCGGTTGCCGACCGTGTTCCGCCGTCGGGAGCCGACGGCGCGTCGCTCGCGGCCGTCTCTCCCGGCTCCGGCAACATGCGGGAAAACCGCTGGTGACCTGCGGGCAACTGATTCGTTCGCCATATCGGTGGAACGGAACTGATCGATTTCTCTGCATGATCTCCCGTGTGGCACGCTGGGCCACAGTCCAACCCCTCAGTACCAAACGGAGGACCACAGTGCTCACTGTCGGTGACAAGTTCCCCGAGTTCGACCTCACGGCCTGCGTCTCGCTGGAGACGGGCAAGGAGTTCGAGCAGATCAACCACAAGACCTACGAGGGCAAGTGGAAGATCGTCTTCGCGTGGCCGAAGGACTTCACCTTCGTCTGCCCGACCGAGATCGCCGCGTTCGGCAAGCTGAACGAGGAGTTCGCCGACCGTGACGCGCAGGTCCTCGGCTTCTCGGGTGACTCGGAGTTCGTGCACCACGCCTGGCGCAAGGACCACCCGGACCTGACCGACCTGCCCTTCCCGATGCTGGCCGACTCGAAGCACGAGCTCATGCGTGACCTCGGCATCGAGGGCGAGGACGGCTTCGCCCAGCGCGCCGTCTTCATCGTCGACCAGAACAACGAGATCCAGTTCACCATGGTGACCGCGGGCTCCGTCGGCCGTAACCCGAAGGAGGTCCTCCGGGTCCTCGACGCCCTCCAGACGGACGAGCTCTGCCCGTGCAACTGGACCCAGGGCGACGAGACCCTGGACCCGGTCGCGCTCCTCTCGG
>JAEBEK010000165.1:0-768 GCA_049998055.1 Amycolatopsis sp. cmx-4-37
GGCGCCCCGGGAGAGCGCTTCGAGGCCGACGGCGCCGGAGCCGCCGGAGAGGTCGAGGACCCGGGTCCCGTCGAGCGGCCCGCCGTGCAGCGACTGCCAGGTGGAGAAGAGTCCTTCGCGGGCCCGGTCCGAGGTGGGGCGGGTGCCGGTGCCCGGCGGTACGGCGAGGCGGCGTCCGCCGGCGGTGCCGGCGATCACGCGGGTCATCTGAGTCCTTCGGGGCTGGGGGTGCGGCCGGGGTCCACGATATGGCGTACGGGCCGGGGCGGCCGGTCAGCCCTTGTCGAGGTACTGCTCGCGCTCCTCGTCGAGCAGGGCGTCCAGGGCGGTGCGCAGGGCGGGCAGGCCGGCCAGGTCCGGGTCCTCGGCGACGGTGCGGGTGGCCTCCTCGCGGGCCTCGGCGATGATCTCCTCGTCCTCGATGACGGCGAGCATCCGCAGCGAGGAGCGGACCCCGGACTGGGCCTGGCCGAGGACGTCGCCCTCGCGGCGCTGCTCCAGGTCGATACGGGAGAGTTCGAAGCCGTCGAGGGTGGCGGCGACGGCGCCGAGGCGGGCGCGGGCCGGGGCGGCCTCGGGCATGTCGGTGACCAGGAGGCACAGCCCCGGGGCGGAGCCACGCCCGACGCGGCCGCGGAGCTGGTGGAGCTGGGAGACGCCGAAGCGGTCGGCGTCCATGATCACCATGGCGGTGGCGTTGGGGACGTTGACGCCGACCTCGATGACGGTGGTGGCGACCAGGACGTCGACCTCGCCGGCGGCGAAGCG
>JAEBEK010000166.1:0-768 GCA_049998055.1 Amycolatopsis sp. cmx-4-37
CGGTCCCAGCCAAGGCGAGGCGCCCGCGTCGGGACCGAGGGAACCCGCCTCCCTCCAGTACGAAAAGGCGGCAGCGTGGCGGAAGCGGCCCGCGCACCCGCAGCTTGCGCTGCCCGCCGAGCACCGCCAGCCGACCCGGCTTGGTGGTGCCCGGCGGAGTGCGCAAGACGCACTCGGGCCCCGAGGCGATGCCTCGGGGCCCGTCGCACGGCAGCCCCGACTCTCTGACCTTCCGGAGCTGCCACAGCCGAAGGAGCAAACCTTGGCCACCACGATCATGTCACGGGCCACCCTCCAGCCGGCGGTCAACCCGGAGTACCCCTGCCAGCGGTGCAACGGCTGGCACGCCGATGGCTCGTGCCCCGCCGTCGCGCTCGGCCGCCTGGTCCGCCGGGTGGTCCGCGAGACCGACGCCCGTATCCCGGGCGACCGGCGGGCACGGCGCACCCTCCAGGACATGGCGCCCGGCTACGACCGGCAGCCGGTCCTCACGCTGCACCGGCCGGCGATGCGCGAGGACGCGTGCGTCCTGTGCGGCCGGTGGGGATGCACCGGGCACGACTGCCCCCCGGCGGGCACCTCCAGGAGGACCGACACCCCGCCCGCGCCGTCGGGCGGCTGCGGCCTCTGCGGCGGGTCGGGCGTCCGCCAGGTCACCGTCAACAAGACCGGCTCCGACGGCCGGACCTACCAGGGCGTGCGCAACGAGCCCTGCCCGGCCTGCCAGTAGCCCAGGTGCCCGACCCCCTCATAAGCAGTGCGCGAGCC
>JAEBEK010000167.1:0-767 GCA_049998055.1 Amycolatopsis sp. cmx-4-37
GGCCGGTTTCGATTTCGCCGAGTTCGATGCGGTAGCCGCGGATTTTGACTTGGTCGTCGGCGCGGCCGAGGTGTTCGAGGGTGCCGTCGGGGAGCCAGCGTGCGAGGTCGCCCGATCGGTACATACGCGTACCGGTGGTGGTGCCGGTGCCGGTGCCGGTGCTGGTGCCGATGTCGTGGTGGGGGTTGGCGGTGAAGCGTTCGGCGGTGAGTTGGGGGCGGTGGAGGTAGCCGCGTGCGAGTCCGTTGCCGGCGACGTAGATTTCGCCGGGTACGCCGGTGGGGACGGGGTTGCCGTGGGGGTCCAGGAGGCGGACCTGGTAGCCGGGCAGGGGGCGTCCGGCGGGCAGGCGTCCGCCCTGGGTGAGGTGGTCGGTGGTGATCACCTGGTGGGTGACGTGGACCGTGGTTTCCGTGATCCCGTACATGTTGATCAGTTGGGTGGGGGCGTCCGGGTAGCGGTCGAACCAGGGCTGGACGTGTTTCGGTTCCAGCGCCTCACCGCCGAAGACGATCCACCGCAGATCAGGGAGACCCTGCACGTCGGCGTCGGCGTCGAGGGCGTCGGTGCCCGGTCCGTGGCCGACGAGTTCGCGGAACATGGACGGGGTCTGGCTGAGGAGGGTGACCTTCTCCTGTTTGAGGAGGTGCCACATGGCCTCGGGATTGCGGGCGGTGTCGTGCGGGACGATGACCGCTCGTGCGCCGGTGGTGAGTGCGCCCCAGAGTTCCCAGACGGAGAAGTCGAAGGCGTAGGAGTGGAAGACG
>JAEBEK010000168.1:0-764 GCA_049998055.1 Amycolatopsis sp. cmx-4-37
TGTGGCCCAGGTTGGACTTGACGGTGCCGAGCAGCAGCGGCTGCTCCGGGTCGCGGCCCTCGCCGTAGGCGGCGATCAGGGCGTGGGCCTCGATCGGGTCGCCCAGGGTGGTGCCGGTGCCGTGCGCCTCGACGGCGTCGACCTCCGCCGGGGTGAGGTGCGCGTCGGCCAGCGCCTGGCGGATGACGCGCTGCTGGGCGGGGCCGTTGGGGGCGGTGAGGCCGTTGGAGGCGCCGTCCTGGTTGACGGCGGAGCCGCGGAGCACGGCGAGGACCGGGTGGCCGTTGCGGCGGGCGTCGGAGAGCCGCTCCAGGACGAGGATGCCGACGCCCTCGGCGAGGGTCATGCCGTCGGCGCTCTCGGAGAAGGCCTTGCAGCGGCCATCCCGGGCGAGGGCCCGTTGCCGGCTGAAGGCGATGAACGGCATCGGGTTGGTCATGACGGTGGCGCCGCCCGCCAGGGCGAGGGTGGTCTCGCCGTTGCGCAGCGACTGGCAGGCCAGGTGGAGCGCCACCAGCGACGAGGAACAGGCGGTGTCGACGGTGACGGCCGGGCCCTCCAGGCCGAAGGAGTAGGCGAGGCGGCCGGAGAGCACGCTGGGGCTGGAGCCCGTGACGGCGTGGCCCGCGGACCCGTCGTCCATGGAGACGCCGTAGTCCTGGTACGTGGAGCCGATGAAGGTGCCGGTGGGCGTGGAGTGCACGGCGGCCGGGTCGATGCCCGCGTGCTCGAACGCCTCCCAGGTGGTCTCCAGCAGGAGGCGC
>JAEBEK010000169.1:0-764 GCA_049998055.1 Amycolatopsis sp. cmx-4-37
AGCGTCGGCGCCATGTTGTCCACGATCCCGGTGATCGGTTCGTCGATCACGGATTCGGCCCAGGAGCATCGCAGGACCAGGAGGCCCTTCTCCCCCTTCGGCTGGACGCCGTAGACGAGGGTGCGGACCACGGGGCGGGAGCCGAAGAGGCGCTTCTTCTCGCCGATGACGTTCTGGCGGATGCGGACGGCGGGGCCGAGGGGGAGGTCCAGGTACGTGATCTCCGGTGGGCCGAAGTCGTGGGTGGCGAAGTGCTCCGCCATCCACTGCGGGGTCACCTCGGGGGCCGTCTCGTCGGGGAGGACGGCGCTGAGTTCGGCCAGTCCGACGGCGTGGTTGAAGCCGCTCACGTACCACGCGAAGGCGCCCAGCGGCTCACGCGTGGCACTTTCCTTGGTGATGGCGCGGAGGTTGCGGGAGAGCCGCTTCGCGTCGACGGGCTCGCCGTCGGCCGCGGAACGCGCGGCGAGCTCCGCGGCCGTCTCGTCGGCCCAGGCGCCGAGATCGAAGGGCGGAGTGGGGTCGGGGAGCGAAACCCACTGCTCGTGAAGGTTCACACCGAGTTCGGAGAAGTCCATCGGAGGTCTGGCCTTTCTGTCGCCTTGCGGTGACGCGCGACATGGCTCATGGGGCCTGGTTCTGCCAGGAGATCGGGCGTTCGAAGTACAGGCGGCTGCGCAGGTGGTGCCAGGACCAGGGGGCGAACTGGAGGAGGAGACCGGTCAGGCCGAGCAGCGCGGCGGTCCTGGCGATGCCCGGTGCGT
>JAEBEK010000170.1:0-764 GCA_049998055.1 Amycolatopsis sp. cmx-4-37
GAGATGTCCTCGCTGGCCACCGCCGACCGGCGGGCCCGGCTGGAGCGCGTCCTCGGCCACATCATCAGCCGCGAGGGACCGGTCCTCTCCGGCGCCGAACGCACCCAGCTCATCCGCCGCGTCGTCGACGAGGCACTCGGCCTCGGCGTCCTCGAACCGCTCCTCGAAGACCCGTCCATCACCGAGATCATGGTCAACGGGCCTGACGCGATCTTCGTCGAACGGGCGGGCCGCGTCGAGCAGTTGCCGATGCGGTTCGCCTCGCACGAGCAGCTGATGCAGACCATCGAACGCATCGTCTCCACCGTCAACCGCCGCGTCGACGAGTCCCACCCCATGGTCGACGCCCGGCTCCCCTCCGGCGAACGCGTCAACGTCATCATCCCGCCGCTCTCCCTGACCGGCGCCACCCTCACCATCCGCCGCTTCCCGCGCGCCTACACCCTCCCCGAGCTGATCCAGCTCGGCTCCCTCGACGAACACCTGCTGATGCTGCTCGCCGCCTTCGTCCGGGCCCGCCTCAACGTCATCGTCTCCGGCGGAACCGGCAGTGGGAAGACCACCCTGCTCAACGCCCTCTCCGGCCTCATCCCGGAGGGGGAGCGGATCATCACCATCGAGGACTCCGCCGAACTCCAGCTCCAGCAGGCCCACGTGGTACGCCTGGAATCCCGCCCCGCCAACGTCGAGGGCAAGGGGCACATCACCATCCGCGACCTCGTCCGCAACTCCCTGCGGATGCGCCCCGACCGCATCATCGTGGG
>JAEBEK010000171.1:0-763 GCA_049998055.1 Amycolatopsis sp. cmx-4-37
GCCCTGCCGCTCGGCCCGGTCAAGCTGGGGCAGATCGCCGACGTGGAACTGGTCGACGGCCCGGTCTCGATGACCCGGATCGACGGCTCCCGGGCCGCCACCGTCACCGCCCGCCCGACCGCCGACAACACCGGCGCGGTCACCGCGGAACTCCAGACGAAGATCAACGCGCTGGAGCTCCCGGAGGGCGCCACCGCCACCATCGGCGGCGTCTCCGCCGACCAGGACGAGGCCTTCGGCCAGCTGGGCCTGGCGATGCTCGCGGCCATCGCGATCGTCTTCATGCTGCTGGTGGCGACCTTCCGCTCCCTGGTGCAGCCGCTGATCCTGCTGGTCTCCATCCCGTTCGCGGCGACCGGCGCGGTCGGCCTGCTCATCGCCACCGGCACCCCGATGGGCGTCCCGGCGATGATCGGCATGCTGATGCTGATCGGCATCGTGGTCACCAACGCGATCGTGCTGATCGACCTGATCAACCAGTACCGGGACAAGGGCTACGGCATCATCGAGGCCGTCATCGAGGGCGGCCGGCACCGCTTCCGCCCCATCCTCATGACCGCCCTGGCGACGATCTTCGCCCTGATCCCGATGGCCCTCGGCGTCACCGGCGAGGGCGGCTTCATCGCCCAGCCCCTGGCCGTCGTGGTCATCGGCGGCCTGATCACCTCCACGGTCCTCACCCTGGTCCTGGTCCCGACGCTCTACGCCATGGTCGAACTCCGCAAGGAGCGCCGCGCGGCCAAGAAGGCGGCCAAGCGGGACG
>JAEBEK010000172.1:0-762 GCA_049998055.1 Amycolatopsis sp. cmx-4-37
CGAACTCCTCGGCGAGCGGGTGGCCCGCGTCGGCCGGGCCTCCTGAGGGATGTTCCAGGCGGGCGCGGCGGCGCAGTTCGCGGTCGAGGGCCCGGTCGAGGCGGCGCAGGACTCCGCCGAGGGCCGGTTCGTCGTGGGCGGCCTCGCGGAAGCTGCCGAGGACGGTGGCGACGGTACCTATGGCGGTCAGTCCCGAGCCCCGCACGTCGCCGATGACGACGCGGACGCCGTGGTCGCTGGCGACCGCCTCGTAGAGGTCGCCGCCGACGGTCGCGGCGGGGTGGGCCGAGAAGCGGCGGGCGGCGAGGGTGAGGCCGTCCAGGCGGGCGGGGAGGGGGCGGAGCAGGACGCCCTGGGCGGCTCCGGCCACCTCGTCGATCCGCCGCAGGTCCCGCAGCAGGCTGCGGTGGATGCGGATGATGAGCACCGCGCCGACCACGAAGAGGACGGCGCTGGTGGCGATCCGGCTGGGCAGGTCGTCGCGCTGGGCGAAGGGGCAGGCGTACTTGTAGCCGAGGACGGCGGCGCCCCAGAGCAGGGCGGGGGCGAGGGAGGTGAGCGGGTGGTGCCGGGCATGCCGGGCGGCGCCGGCCGCTCGGGGCCGCGCTTCGCGGCTGCCAGGCTTGGTACGGAACATCCGACGGCCTCCCTGAGGGGTGGCCGGGGGTCGGAGAGCCGGTGCACCGCGCACCGTACCCGGTGGGGCCCACCCCTTCGGCCGGACTGATTGTGTCCGGCGGTGGCGGCGACGCGGCCGGGGTG
>JAEBEK010000173.1:0-760 GCA_049998055.1 Amycolatopsis sp. cmx-4-37
CCAGCTCGCTGAAGCCGCTCCAGGACGTCTCGGGCGAGTTCCGCTGGATTCCCAGCGGGCTGACCGTCCGCCCGTACTTCGACATCTGGGAGACCGTCCCGCTCGCCAAGTACTTCGTGAACTCCCTGATCGTCGCCGGTGCCGCCACCGTCTTCTCGGTGATCGTCGCCGTCTTCGCCGCCTACGGCGTCAGCCGCTACCGCTTCCGCGGCAAGCGCGTCTTCACCGTCACCGTCCTGTCGACGCAGATGTTCCCCGGCATCCTCTTCCTGCTGCCGCTCTTCCTCATCTACGTCAACATCGGCAACGCCACCGGCATCGCCCTCTTCGGCTCCCGCGGCGGCCTGATCCTCACCTACCTGACCTTCTCGCTGCCGTTCTCCATCTGGATGCTCATCGGCTACTTCGAGTCGGTCCCGAGGGAACTCGACGAGGCGGCCACCGTGGACGGCTGCGGCCCGCTCGGCGCCCTCTTCCGGGTGGTCGTGCCCGCCGCCACCCCCGGCATCGTCGCCGTCGGCGTCTACTCCTTCATGACCGCCTGGGGCGAAGTCCTCTTCGCCTCCGTCATGACCAACGACACCACCCGGACCCTCTCCATCGGCCTCCAGTCCTACGCCACCCAGAACGACGTCTACTGGAACCAGGTCATGGCCGCCTCCCTCGTGGTGAGCGTCCCCGTCGTCGCCGGCTTCCTGCTGCTCCAGCGCTACCTGGTCGCCGGACTGACCGCCGGCTCCGTCAAGTAACCACCGCGCCT
>JAEBEK010000174.1:0-759 GCA_049998055.1 Amycolatopsis sp. cmx-4-37
CTCAAACACGCACGCGAGGCGGGCCTGCACACCACCTGGACCGAGCAGGACCCGGCGTACGAGGAGGCCGTCGAGCGGTACGTCCGCGAAGGGCTGACCGGGACCGCCGCCGACCAGTTCCCCGCCCTCGCCGAACGCCTCGGCCCCTACGTCCGCGCCCGTGTCCTCGCCGCCGCCCTGCTCCACCTGACGATGCCGGGCGTCCCCGACGTCTACCAGGGCACCGAACACGACCTGCGCACCCTCATGGACCCCGACAACCGCCGCCCGGTCCCCTCCCCGGCCGGCGCGCTCCGGACACTGGGCTCCGGCGGCCGGCCCACCGGCCTGGACGAGGAGAAACTGGCCCTCACCGCCACCGCGCTCCGCCTCCGCCGCGACCGCCCCGGTCTCTTCGGCGCCGCCTCCGGCTACCACCCCGTCACCGCCCGGGGCCCGGCCGCCGCGCACTGCCTCGCCTTCGGGCGGGGACCCGGCACGAACCCGCCGCTCCTCACCGCCGTGACCCGGCTGCCCGGCGCCCTGCACCAGGCGGGCGGCTGGCGGGGGACCACCCTCCCGCTGCCTCCCGGGCGGTACACGGACCTGCTGGCCGGGGCGGACCCGCGCCCCACCGCCTCCTACGAGGGCGAGGCCGACCTCGCCGCCCTCTTCGCCCACCGCCCGGTCGCCCTGCTCCGACGCGAGGAGGAATGAGGACCCCGGCTGAGTACGCGCCGGGCCGTACGCCGGAGTGCGCCGTACCGCACCTGGCGTAGT
>JAEBEK010000175.1:0-758 GCA_049998055.1 Amycolatopsis sp. cmx-4-37
CCCCTGACGCCCTTCAGTCCTTTCGCCGCGTCGTCGAACAGCGTCCCCGCCCTCTTCAACAACGGAGCCAGCGCTTTGAGCGCCTTGACCAGCTTGGTCATCAAACCGGCGATCTGCTGCGCCGTCTTCGCCACCGCCGCAACGACCTGCGGCACCACCCAGGTCAACCCGATACCCAGCGTGAACACCACCTGCAACGCCCACGAGATCAAGTGCCCGACCAGCTGAGCGATGATGTCGCGCACCAACATGCGGACCGCCGCCACAACCTCACCCGCGGTCTTCACCCCGCTGCCGGCACCCTCACACCCCTTCTGCGCGGCAGCCAGCAACCCGGACACGTCGTCAGTGCGCTTGCGGTACTCGTCAGCCGCGTCCCCCTTCCAGTCCTGCACGTCCGCCTTGACCAAGTTGGCCAGCTCGACCGACACATCCCCGAGCTCCTTGGCGATGTTCTTCCACGTCTGCGACTGCGCCGCGATCTCATCCGGCTTGCCGGTGAGAGCCTCGAGCGCCTCCTTGAGCGGGCCGACGTGCTCGATCAACCAGCCGACACCGGCGGCGAAGATCGCACCGAACGGATCCAGCACCACCACCAGCGCGTCCAACGCGGTACCGGCGACCCCCATCGCCGCCGACGCCCAATCGCCGCGTTCGATCGCGGTCTTCAGACCGATGGCATCCTCGAGCAACGGCACCCCGGAATACGACTTGGTCGAATCACGCACCGGAGCGACCAATGGATTACTCATGCCCGA
>JAEBEK010000176.1:0-755 GCA_049998055.1 Amycolatopsis sp. cmx-4-37
CGGGCCAGGGACGAAGGATCGTGACCAACGCGGTCGACGGGGGAGACCTCACCTACGCCAGCCAGGTGCTGCGGCCGATGTTCACCAGAACGACCAAGCGTGAACTTGGTCTGCCGCCCTTCGAGACGCGGATCCGGTACGTGCCGCTCCCGGACGGGTCGCTGCACCGCGAGATCTACGATGCTCTGGTCGGCCGGTACTCCGCCAGGGCCTCAGCGGAACGTGAGGACTTCGACGCACTGGGCAAGGCCATGCTGCGCCTGCTGATGGCGGCGACGAGCCCCGCCCTTCTGGGCGAGGCACTGAGCCGCTACGAGCCGCTTACTTACCGGGTGCCGCCCCTGCGGGTACCGGCCAGCGACTCGCTGTTCACGCTGATGAGGGACCTGCCCTTCTATGAACTGTCCCCGAAATACAAGGAGGCGCTGAAGATCGTCTCCGAGAATGCCTCGGCCGGGCGTAAGACCCTGGTGTGGACGACGTTCGTGCGGAGTCTGACGACCATGGAGCGGCTGTTCGCCGCGTTCGAGCCGGCCGTGGTACATGGCGGCACCACGGACCGGGAGGAGCAGATCCGGCGTTTCCGCAATGATCCGGACTGCATGGTGCTGCTCTCCAACCCGGCCACTCTCGGAGAGGGGATCAGCCTGCACCGTGAGTGTCATGACGCGGTCTACGTCGACCGGGACTTCATGGCCGGCCGCTTCCTGCAGAGCCTCGACCGCATTCACCGCCTGGGTCTCGCGCCGGACGCG
>JAEBEK010000177.1:0-754 GCA_049998055.1 Amycolatopsis sp. cmx-4-37
CGAGCTGTGCGCGCAGCACAACACGTGGATGCACGTCGACGCCGCCTACGGCTGCGGCCTGCTCGTCTCGCCCACCCGGCGCGCTCTGCTGAACGGCATCGAGCACGCCGACTCGGTCACCGTCGACTACCACAAGTCCTACTTCCAGCCCGTGAGTTCCTCCGCGCTGCTGGTCCGCGACGGCGCCACGCTGCGGCACGCCACGTACCACGCGGACTACCTCAACCCGCGCCGGGCCGCCGAGGAGCGCATCCCCAACCAGGTGGACAAGTCGCTCCAGACCACCCGCCGGTTCGACGCCCTGAAACTGTGGATGACGCTCCGGGTGATGGGCGCCGACGGCATCGGCCAGCTCTTCGACGAGGTCTGCGACCTCGCCGGCGAGGGCTGGAAGCTGCTCGTCGCCGACCCGCGCTTCGACGTGGTCGTGGAGCCCTCGCTCTCCACCCTGGTCTTCCGCTACCTGCCCGGCCAGCCCACCGACCCGGCGCAGATCGACCGCGCCAACCTGTACGCCCGCAAGGCCCTGTTCGCCTCCGGTGACGCCGTCGTGGCGGGCACCAAGGTGGACGGGCGGCACTACCTCAAGTTCACCCTTCTCAACCCCGAGACGAAGGCGTCCGACATCGCCGCCGTCCTCGACCTCATAGCCGGCCACGCCGAGCAGTACCTGGGAGAGTCCCTTGTCCACGCCTCTTGAGCGATCGTCCCGCACCGCCTCCGACTCCGCCGAGCCGCTCGACCTGCTCGGCAT
>JAEBEK010000178.1:0-752 GCA_049998055.1 Amycolatopsis sp. cmx-4-37
CGAGGAGCTGGGGAGCGCCTTCGGGCAGGCGAGGCCCCTGCTGGTGGACGTCAACTCGCCCGGCCTCGTCTTCGAACGCGTCCTGGAGCACGCCCGCCGCCTCGTCCCCGAGCTGGAGGTGATGGCCCGTTACGAGAGCGGGCTGACCGGGGCCGCCCTGGAGATCGGCGCCGGGCGCCTCGACGCCTCCTTCGGCCGCTGGGCCGGGCTC
The DNA here is from genome assembly GCA_049998055.1 of Amycolatopsis sp. cmx-4-37. Classification (GTDB taxonomy): domain Bacteria; phylum Actinomycetota; class Actinomycetes; order Mycobacteriales; family Pseudonocardiaceae; genus Amycolatopsis. Next base: position 212 of record JAEBEK010000178.1, read on the forward strand.
GAACCCGCCCTGCGCGACCAGCTCGACCACCAGCCCGTACGGCTGGAGCCGATGGCGGTCGTCCTGCCCGAGGACCACCCGCTCGCCGCCCTGGCCGAGGTGCCGCTCGGCGCGCTCGCCGGGGAGTACGTCTACGCGGGCGCGGGCAACCCCCGCACCCCCGAGTGGACCGGCCTCGCCCACGCGCTCTTCGCCGGGCGGGGCATCCGCGTCTCGCCGCCCGCGCCGCTCGCCGTCGGCCGCGAGGACTTCGAACGTGTCATGGCGAAATACCGGCATCCGGTGCTTGCCGTGGTCGACTTCCCGCCCATGCCGGGGTGCGTGCTGCGCCCGCTGACCGACCCCGTGCCGCTCTCCCCGGTCTCCCTGGTGTGGCGCAAGGGGCTGCGCCATCCCGCGCTGGACGCCGTACGGAGCGCGGCCGCCACCCTCGCCCGTGCCGAACACTGGCTCGAAGCGCCGCCCGGTTCCTGGCTGCCGGAGGCCGATCGTCAAAGCATGGGTCAACCGTGACACCACAGAAGTACTTCTGATTCCGGCG
>JAEBEK010000179.1:0-751 GCA_049998055.1 Amycolatopsis sp. cmx-4-37
CGCGCCGAGGCAGTAGTGCGGGCCGTGGCCCAGCGAGAGGTGGCGGGGTCCGGCCCGGGTGACGTCGAAGCGGTCGGCGTCGGGCCCGTGCGCGGCCCGGTCGCGGCCCGCCGCCGAGTAGCCGACGAGCACCGGGAGACCGGCGGGGATGACCGTCGACCCGAGGGTGAGGTCGCGGGTGGCGTAGCGGAAGGGGAAGGCGCTGACCGGGCTGTCCCAGCGCAGGGTCTCCTCGACGGCCTGGGCCCAGGTGGCGCGCCCGTCCAGGACGAGGCGGAGCTGGTCACGGTGGGCGCACAGGGCGCGGACGGCGTTGGTGACGAGGCTGAGGGTGGTCTCCTGCCCGGCCGAGAGCATCAGCAGCAGGGTGCCGACCAGTTCCTCCTCGCTGAGCGCGTCCGGGTCGGCCTCGCGGGCGGCGATCAGGGCGCTGGTCAGGTCGGGGCCGGGCGCGGCGCGGCGGGCGGCGACGACGCGGGCGAGCAGCTGGTACTGCTCGACCTGGCTGGCCGTCACCTCCTCGGGGCCGAGGTCGGAGCGGAAGATGTTGTCCATCAGCTCCTTGAGGCGGGGCTGCTCGTGGCCGGGGACGCCGAAGAGTTCGCAGATGACCCGCATCGGGACCGGGTTGGCGTAGTGCCGGCGGAGGTCCACGACGCCGTCGGCGTCGGCGTGCGAGGGCAGCTCGTCCAGCAGTCCGGCGACGATCGCCTCGACGCGGGGCCGCAGCTCGGCCACCCGGCGCGGGGTG
>JAEBEK010000180.1:0-749 GCA_049998055.1 Amycolatopsis sp. cmx-4-37
GGATCTGGCGTTCGCGGTGGCCCTGGCCGGCGCCTCGGTATCCGGTGTCGTAGACGAGTTCGACCAAGGCGCGGTAGCGGTCCCGGACCACCGGGTCGGTGATCATCAGCAGGTCGGTGTTCATGCCGCTGCGGACGGATTGCATGGCCTTGGAGCAGTTGTCTCGGGCGTGCTCGCTCAGGACCGGGTGGTCCTCGGCCACGTCCGGCAGGGAGGGTAACCACTGGTACAGCCCTTCGAGCCGCTCCAGCAACGCCCGTGCCGCTGTCGTCTCGCGCTCGTGTACGCGTAAGGAGTGGGCCAGTTGTACGGCCGCGTTCTCCTGGGCGGTGGTGGTCCGCGCCTGGATCTCGGCCGTGCGCAGGGTCTGCCAGCGGGCCACGTAGAGGGCGATGGCGCCGCCCGCCACGGTGCCGACGAGGGCCGAGGCGGTCTGGGCGAGCAGTTCGGGCAGGTCCGTCATGCCGCCCAGCGTCAGCCGCGCCCCCTCACCCCCGCAAGGGAGTGAAGTGGCCGGGGTGCGCACCCAGTTGGACCGCGCCCCGGCCGCAGGGTCACGCCTTCGACCAGAGTGCCCCGCCCTTCTCCAGGACGATGCCGCCGTTGACGGTGACGGCGTAGACGGTGACGGGGGTGCCCTCGGGGATGTCGCCGCTCTTCCAGGAGGTGCAGTACGGGGCGTTGTGGCCGCGGGTGCTGGCGATGCGGTCGATGGTGCCGTCGCGGTTGATGTCGAGCCAGGCCTCGAT
>JAEBEK010000181.1:0-748 GCA_049998055.1 Amycolatopsis sp. cmx-4-37
CCATCGAGGAGGTGGATCTTCCGACCGCCGAGGCCCCCGAGGCCCCGCCGGCCGAAGCCGAGCCCGCACCAGCCGCCCCCGAGGTGGAGGTGCCCGAGCCGACCGAGGGGCGCCTGGTCCGGCTGCGGGCCCGCCTGGCCCGTTCGCAGAACGCGCTGGGCAAGGGGCTGCTCACCCTGCTCTCCCGGGAGCACCTCGACGAGGACACCTGGGAGGAGATCGAGGACACCCTCCTCACCGCCGACGTCGGCGTCGTCCCCACCCAGGAACTGGTCGAGCGGCTCCGTGAGCGCGTCCGGGTCCTCGGCACCCGCACCCCGCAGGAGCTGCGCACCCTGCTCCGCGAGGAGCTCCTGAAGCTCGTCGCCACCGACGCCCCGCGCGCCGTGAAGACGGACAACGGCCTGGAGACGCCCGCCGTCGTCATGGTCGTCGGCGTCAACGGCACCGGGAAGACCACCACCACCGGCAAGCTGGCCCGGGTCCTGGTCGCCGACGGCAAGTCGGTCGTGCTGGGCGCCGCGGACACCTTCCGCGCGGCCGCCGCCGACCAGCTCCAGACCTGGGGCGAGCGGGTCGGGGCGCGCACCGTGCGCGGCCCCGAGGGCGGCGACCCCGCCTCCATCGCCTTCGACGCGGTCAAGGAGGGCATCGCCGAGCACGCCGACGTCGTCCTCATCGACACCGCGGGCCGGCTGCACACCAAGGCCGGGCTGATGGACGAGCTCGGCAAGGTCAAGCGCGTCGT
>JAEBEK010000182.1:0-747 GCA_049998055.1 Amycolatopsis sp. cmx-4-37
CTGGTTCCGGCACTCCGGTCATCTGCTGAACCCGGTCGCACACCTGCGTAAGCTCTCGCTCCAGCTCGCACATCCCACTTTCCCGGATTCCGCTCCACCGTGGGCTGCGCGTTCACACCAGGAAGAACTCTGCACCATTTCGGCAAGTCGACCTTGCAAGGGAGCATGACCATGCGTTACGGCACGCTCGGTGGAACCGGGATAGAAGTGAGCGCGTACTGCCTCGGCACCATGAATTTCGGTTTCGTCGCGAATTCGGACCACGATTCCTGCATTCGCATACTCCACACCGCTCTCGACCAGGGAATTAATTTCGTCGACACCGCGGACATGTATGCGGCGGGCGAATCGGAAGTCATCGTGGGCAAGGGCCTCAAGGGCCGCCGTGACGACGTGGTGCTCGCCACGAAGGTGCACTTCCAGATGGGTGAGGGCCGCAACCGCAGCGGCAATTCACGACGCTGGATCACTCAGGCGGTGGAGGACAGCCTCCGCCGGCTGCAAACCGACTGGATCGACCTCTACCAGGTGCACCGGCCCGACCACTCCACCGACGTGGAGGAGACCCTCGGGGTCCTCGGCGACCTCGTCCGGCAGGGCAAGATCCGCGCCTTCGGGTGTTCGTCCTTCCCCGTGGAGGACCTCGTCGACTCGCACCATGTGGCCGAGCGCCGCGGGCTGATGCGCTTCCGTACCGAGCAGCCTCCGTACTCGCTGCTCGCCCGTGGCATCGAGGCCGATGTGCTG
>JAEBEK010000183.1:0-744 GCA_049998055.1 Amycolatopsis sp. cmx-4-37
TCCTCAAGCTGCCGCTGCGCGTCGGCGACGTGGGCGCGGGGCTGCGCGCCGCGCAGGAACTGATCGACGCGGCCGGCGAGGACTCCAAGCAGGCGGCCACGGAGACCGACGAGAAGGAGACCGAGGCGCTGCGGGCGGCACTCGGCGGACAGAGCGGCGGCCGGATGCCGCGCGGCACGGCGGGTGCCATGAAGGAGCTGGAGGAGAAGCAGAAGCGCCGGCGCACCCGTTCCCAGCGCGACAGCCTCGACCTGGCCCTGGTCGACCTCACCAGCTTCTACCGCGACGTCCTCGCCCTCCAGTTCGGCTCCTCCCCGGAGACCGTCGCCAACGTCGAGCTGCGCGACGCCCTGGAGCGGATCGCCGAGGACAGCACCGCGGCGGCCACCCTCCGCCGGATCGAGGCCATCGCCGCCTGCCGCGAGGCCCTCGACCGGAACGTCGCGCCCCTCCTCGCCGTCGAGGCGATGGCCATGGCGCTACGAGCCGGCTGACGCGTCCCCCGCGTCCCCTGAACGAGTGGTTTGGCTGACCACGGGCCCGAGCTGAAGGGCTTCTCCCGCCCACCCCTTCGTCACGCATAGTAGTCATCTCGCACCTAAGCGTTAGAGTCGGCTGCATGGAGAACCGCCGACCCCGTCCCCCTGTCCGCCGCTCACCGCGCCGCCCCCTGACGGCCGCGCTCCTCGCCGCGGCCGTCGCCCTCGTGCCGGCGTGCAGCGCGGACAGCACCACGGCGGACGC
>JAEBEK010000184.1:0-744 GCA_049998055.1 Amycolatopsis sp. cmx-4-37
GCTGGACTTCGAGAACCCCTTCCAGCTCCTGGTTGCCACCGTCCTCTCGGCGCAGACCACCGACCTGAGGGTCAATCAGACGACGCCCGCGCTCTTCGCCGCGTACCCGACCCCCGAGGACCTGGCCGCGGCGCCGCCCGAGGAGCTGGAGGAGCTGATCCGGCCGACGGGGTTCTTCCGCGCCAAGGCCCGCTCGCTGCTGGGGCTCTCGGCCGCCCTGCGGGACCGGTTCGGCGGCGAGGTGCCGGGGAAGCTGGACGACCTGGTCTCGCTGCCCGGCGTCGGCCGCAAGACCGCCTTCGTCGTGCTGGGCAACGCCTTCGGCGTCCCGGGAATCACCGTCGACACCCACTTCGGCCGGCTGGTGCGCCGCTGGAAGTGGACCGAGGAGACCGACCCGGAGAAGGTCGAGGCGGCCGTCGCGGCGATCTTCCCGAAGAAGGACTGGACGATGCTCTCGCACCGCGTCATCTTCCACGGCCGCCGCATCTGCCACTCCCGCAAACCCGCCTGCGGAGCCTGCCCGATCGCCCCCCTCTGCCCGTCGTACGGCGAGGGCGAGACCGACCCGGAGAAGGCCCGGAAACTGCTGAAGTACGAGAAGGGCGGCTTCCCCGGCCAGCGCCTGAAGCCCCCGCCGGACTACCCGGGCCTCGCCGCCCCCGAGGCGGGTCCGCGATGACGGGCTTACCCGGCCCCGGGCCCGGCGGCGGCCGGCCGGAACGATCCGCGGTGCGCGCCGCG
>JAEBEK010000185.1:0-742 GCA_049998055.1 Amycolatopsis sp. cmx-4-37
GCCTTGGCCATCACCTTGCGGCAGGAGTCGCCCCGCCACGCCCGATTGACCCCGTTCACCCCGCTTCGCCATCTCGCTCCCGTGTCGGGGAGGACTCGAAACGGCAACGGGCGCAACCATCCAGCCGTCCGCCCAGCCCCCGCAACGGCCCGCCGCATTCGAACAGGAATCGAATCTCCGGCCAAGCCTGCGCCCGCCGTCCCCCGAAAGGCGACCGAATGCCCCTTTCTCAACGCCAGGAAACCTGCCGAAGATTGTCGGCTCCGCGAACCGGCGGGTACAGTCGCCGCACTGCTCTGCCTCTGGGGGTGCCCCACACCAGACCCCCAGCCCTGCTGTCGAGGCGAAAGAGAAGTTGGTGAACGACCGTCACCCGTCGGGGAGCACGCACACCCCCGACCCGGCTCCAGACGCCGACTACACGCAGTACGCCACGTACGACCAGCAGAACGCGCAGTTCGGCTACACCGGGTACGAGAGCTACAGCGCGCATGCCCAGGACACGGGCGCCTATGCGGGCGACCCCACCTACGGTTCCGGGATGAGCGGGCTCTACGGCAACGCGGGTTACGCGACCGGGGCCTACGACACCGGCCAGTACGACGCCACGCAGTGGACGGACACCGGCCAGGCGGCCACGCTGACCGAGCAGCACACCCAGACTTTCGACCCGTACGCGGCGCAGCAGACGCCGTACGACACGGGCACGTACGACACCTCGGGCAGCGGCACCGCCTACGGC
>JAEBEK010000186.1:0-741 GCA_049998055.1 Amycolatopsis sp. cmx-4-37
TCCCGGAAAGAGCGTCATGACCGTCTCCATCGTCCTGTTCACCTCCGACCTGCGGCTGCACGACCAGCCCGCGCTGCGGGCCGCCCTCGACGCGACCGACGCCGTCGTGCCGCTCTTCGTCCGGGACGACGCCGTCGCCGAGGCCGGGTTCGCCGCACCCAACCGGGCGGCCTTCCTCGCCGACTGCCTCACCGACCTCGACCACTCCCTCAGGGAACGCGGCGGACGGCTGGTGATCCGCTCCGGCGACCTGGTCGAGGAGGTATGCCGGGTCGTCACCGAGGCCGACGCCGACGAGGTCCACCTCGCCGAAGGCGTCAGCGCCTTCGCCCGCCGCCGCGAGGAACGGCTGCGCGAGGCACTGGAGTCCGAAGGACGGCGGCTCTTCGTCCACGAGGGCGTCACCACCGCCCTGCCGCCCGGCGCGGTCACCCCCGCCTCCTCGGACCACTTCGCGGTCTTCACCCCGTACTTCCGCAAGTGGTCCGAGCAGCACCTGCGCCACCCCCTCGGCGCGCCCCGTACCGTCCGGGTGCCCGACGGGATCGGCTCCGAGAAGGTGCCGGCCCGCGGTGACGTGCGCGGCGTCTCCGCCGGACTGGCGGCCGGCGGAGAGAGCGAGGGCCGCGACCGGCTCACCGCCTGGCTGCGCCGAGACGCCGGGGCCTACGAGGACCAGCACGACGACCTCGCCGGTGACGCCACCTCACGGCTCTCCCCGCACCTGCACTTCGGCACCCT
>JAEBEK010000187.1:0-739 GCA_049998055.1 Amycolatopsis sp. cmx-4-37
ACGGCCGCGCCCACCTGCCGCACCGCAAGCTGGATGTCGCCGCCCTGCGCCGCGACCTCCCCGCCACCGTGGCCGGTCTGGCCGCCTTCGCCCGCGAGCAGTGGCGGCGGGACCCGGCGCGCCTTCCGCTCTTCTACGCCGTCGACGACCTCGCCGACCTGGAGCGCACCACCCCGCCGGGCGAGGCGCCCGCCTCCGCCCTGATCGAGGAGGCCCTCGCCGCCCTCGCCGTCGCCCTCGTCGACGACGGCGCCCGCCGCCTGCTGGTGGCCGGGGGCGAGACCTCCGGCGCGGTGGTCACCGCACTGGAGGTGCGCGGCCTCGCCATCGGCGCGCCCCTCGCGCCGGGCGTCACCTGGGCCCGCGCCGAGACCGGGACCGGCGGCGGCCGCAACATCGACCTCGCCCTGAAGTCCGGCAACTTCGGCGGCACCGACATCTTCACCGAAGCATGGAGCGCCCTCGTATGAGCGACGTGCGAGCCGGCCTCGCGGCCGCCGGAGCACACCTCGCCGCCCTCGGCCTGAGCCCCGGCAGCTCCGGGAACCTCAGCGTCCGCGACGGCGGCCTGCTGTACATCACCCCGACCGGGGCGGACCTCTCCCGCCTCGACCCGGACGGCCTGAGCGTCCTGGACCGGGACGGTACCCACCTCGAAGGCCCCCGGCCGTCCAAGGAGTTCCCGCTCCACACGGCCCTGTACCGGCGCGACGCCGCGACCCGGGCCGTCGTCCACCTG
>JAEBEK010000188.1:0-737 GCA_049998055.1 Amycolatopsis sp. cmx-4-37
GTGTGCGCTCCACCGAGAGCTTCGTCTACCTGAAGCTCAAGAAGCAGACCTACATGTGGGGAACCCGATAGCCGTGAGCAAGGACCTCAGCCGAACCGCGTACGACCACCTGTGGATGCACTTCACGCGCATGTCGTCGTACGAGAGCGCACCCGTTCCCACCATCGTGCGGGGCGAGGGCACCTACATCTTCGACGACCAGGGGCGGCGATACCTGGACGGACTGGCGGGACTCTTCGTCGTGCAGGCCGGACACGGCCGCACCGAACTGGCCGAGGCGGCCTCCAAGCAGGCGCAGGACCTGGCGTTCTTCCCCATCTGGTCGTACGCCCACCCGAAGGCGGTCGAACTCGCCGAGCGGCTGGCCCACGAGGCACCGGGCGACCTGAACAAGGTCTTCTTCACCACCGGCGGCGGCGAGGCGGTCGAGACCGCGTGGAAGCTGGCGAAGCAGTACTTCAAGCTGACCGGCAAGCCGACCAAGCACAAGGTCATCTCCCGCGCCGTCGCCTACCACGGCACGCCGCAGGGGGCGCTCTCCATCACCGGACTGCCCGCCCTCAAGGCCCCGTTCGAGCCGCTGGTGCCGGGCGCGCACAAGGTGCCGAACACCAACATCTACCGCGCGCCGCTCTTCGGCGACGACCCCGAGGCGTTCGGCCGCTGGGCCGCCGACCAGATCGAGCAGCAGATCCTCTTCGAGGGCCCGGAGACCGTCGCCGCCGTCTTCCTGGAGC
>JAEBEK010000189.1:0-737 GCA_049998055.1 Amycolatopsis sp. cmx-4-37
GGGAGGCGGTGAGGGCGACGGGGTAGTAGGAGGTGAACCAGCCGACCGTGCGGGAGAGGTCCTCGTCCTCGAAGAGGTCCTCCCGGCCGTGGCCCTCCAGGGCGATGACCACGCGGCCGCGGCCGGTCCACTCGGTGAGGACCGGGGCGAGGGCGGCCAGCAGGACGTCGTTGATCTCGCTGCGGTAGGCCGGCGGCACGTCACGCAGCAGGGCGGTGGTGGTCTCCTCGTCGAGGCCGGCGGTCACCTCGCGGGTGCCGGAGACCGGGTTGGGTTCCTCGCTCTCCCGCGGCAGGACGTCGGCGTCATCGGCGAACATGCCCTCCCAGTACGGCAGGTCGGCGTCGAAGCGCCCCTCGCCGACCGCCCGCGCGAACCGGTGCGACCAGGCGGCGAGCGGGGTCCCGGCGGATTCCAGCACGACGGGCCCGCCGGAGGCGGCTTGCGCGTAGGCGCTCTCCAGGTCCTCCAGCAGGACGCGCCAGGAGACGCCGTCCACCACCAGGTGGTGGACGACCAGCAGGAGCCGGGCGGAGCCGGAGCGCGGCAGGAGGAGCACGGCGCGGACCAGCTCGCCGGTGCGCGGGTCGAGTGCCGCGTGGGCCCGAGCGGTCTCGGCGCGGACCGTCTCCTCGTCCGCGGCCTTCGCGCGGCCGCTGAGCGGGACGACCCGCAGCAGCTCCGCGCCGGCCCCGGCCCCGTCGGGCGCCGGGTACTGGAGCCACCGGCCGCCGGTG
>JAEBEK010000190.1:0-734 GCA_049998055.1 Amycolatopsis sp. cmx-4-37
GTCGGACTCGGTGCCGGCCTCGGCGTCGCGAGCCTCCCCCGCGGCGCCGGCGTCGGCCTCGTCCGTGGCATCGGCCTTGTCCGCGTCCTCGGCGTCGGCGTCGGCGTCACCCTCGGCATCGGCGTCGGCGGGCTTCACGCCCTCGCCCTCCACGTCACCGTCACCATCGCCGTCGCTGCCGCTGCCGCCGTCGCGCCCCTCGTCCGTCCTCAGGACAGTCGTGGCGTGGTCGACGGGGTCCGGGGTCTCGCGGGCGACCGCGATCCGGGGGTCACGGTCGTCCGTGGCCGGGTCCGGAGCGTCGGTGGCCGGGGCCTCGGGCTCCCCCGCCGCCTTCTTCTGCTCCGACCTGTCGGGGATCTCGCCCGCCACCGATGCCTCCTCGATAAGCCGTCCGTCGTGCCGGACGACGTCGTGTCCGAACCATGTACCAGTGTCCTGTGTGACCCACGGGCCCTCTTGCCAGACGAGAACGACATACCTACTGGTTCCCGTACATAGCGCCCACGTGCTCTCGACAGACCAATGTGAGAGGGGTCACCCTGTCACTCATCCACGCGGGGAGGCATGGATGGGCAGGAGCCGCAGAACGATTCCGGAGGAGCTTCTGCTGCTCGCTCTGGACCCGGCCACGGGTACCACAGCTCAGCCGCAGTCGCTCGACCTCGGTCTGGCCGGAGCACAGCTAGTGGAGCTGGCGCTGGCCGGACGTATAGCCCCGGACGGGGATCGTA
>JAEBEK010000191.1:0-734 GCA_049998055.1 Amycolatopsis sp. cmx-4-37
GGTTGCGCGCCTTGGCGCGCGGTCCCGGGGTGTCGTACAGAACGGAGCTCATCGCTTCACCGCCAGCCGCTTGCCCAGCCATCCCAGCAGGAGGCCGGTGGGAAGTGTCAGGATCACGAAGCCGAGGGCGAAGACAGCGGTGATCAGCACCAGTTGCGCCTCGTTCTCGACCCTCTCCTTCATCAGGAGGGAGGCCTCGCCGACGCCGATCGCCGCCGCGACCGTGGTGTTCTTGGTCAGCGCGATCAGGACGTTGGCCAGCGGGCCGATCACCGTGCGGAACGCCTGCGGCAGCACGATGAGGGTGAGCACCTGGGTGAAGTTCAGCCCGAGCGCGCGGGCCGCCTCGGCCTGGCCCACGGGGACGGTGTTGATGCCGGAGCGCACCGACTCGCAGACGAACGCGGCGGTGTAGGTGCTCAGCCCGAGCACCGCCATCCGGAAGGCGACCTCCTTGACGCCCTCGCCGCCGAGGGTGAGCCGGAAGGTGTCGGCCAGGCCCAGCGAGGTGAACACGATGATGACCGTCAGCGGAATGTTCCGGACGATGTTCACGTACGCCGTGGCGAAGCCACGCAGGAGGGGCACGGGACTGACCCGCATCGCGGCCAGCACGGTGCCCAGGACGAGGGAACCGGCGCCCGAGAGGAGGGTGAGCTTCACCGTCACCCAGAAGGCCCCGAGCAAGTCATAGTCTTGAAGAAAGTCGAACACGATCTCCCGCGCTCTCGCAT
>JAEBEK010000192.1:0-731 GCA_049998055.1 Amycolatopsis sp. cmx-4-37
GTGAACAGGACGTGGGTGCCCGGCACCGGTGAGCCCAGCACCATGGCGAAGAGCAGCCGGATGGCGATGATGACCAGGCCGAGCTTGACGAAGGCCCCGTAGCTGCGGGCCCACGGCGAGTTGGTGCGGCGGGCCGCGACCACGTACCCGGCGACGCCGATCAGCAGGGCGAGCAGCAGCGGGTTGCGGGTCCGCGAGGCGGCGGCGGCCAGCCCGAGCGCCCACAGCCACCACGCCCCGGCGTGCAGCGCGTTGGAGCGCGTCGCGAGCGGGGCGAGCAGCGCCGGGCGTACCCGGCGCGCCTGCTGAAGAGGGCCGTGCGCCATCGTGACCAGCCGCTCAGCCGCGCCGGCGGCGGGACTGCCAGAGGGCCGCCACGCCCAGCACGGCCACCGCGCCCACCCCGACGAGCAGCCCGGCCGAAGGCCCGTCCCCACCCGAAGCGGAACCGGAGTCCGACTCCTCGGTTCCGGGGGAGGCGGAGGACTCCCCGGCGGACGGCTCGCCCGGCCCCGAGACCTGCTCGCCGCACCCGGTCCTCGGGTAGCCGTCGATGGCGCAGAGCATCGCCGAGGAGTCGTACCGCAGCGGCGGGGCGACGGCCGCCAGCGCGTCGGCGGCACTCGCCTCCTCCGCCACGCTGGCACAGGCGGTACGGGGCTTCGGCGGGCGCTCGCCCTCGGGGGCGTCGGCCGGGGTGCCGAAGTCGAGGACGAGCGCGATCCGCTTGC
>JAEBEK010000193.1:0-728 GCA_049998055.1 Amycolatopsis sp. cmx-4-37
GGTCGGGGGCTCAGGGCGCCAGAGGGTGATGGAGCCGAAGCCCGGGGAGAGGAGTTCGAGGCCGTCGGCGAAGGAGGCGACGACCTCCTGGGGGCGGGAGACGTAGGGGACGGCGCCGCCGTCCGCGTACTCGTCCGAACCGGCCTTGGTCAGGGGGGTCTCGATGGTGTCGCAGAGGACCAGGTGGCTGCCGGAGGGCAGGGCGTCGAGGTAGGAGCGGACCAGGGCGGCCGCCTGGGCGTCGTCGGCGACGTGGCCGAGGGTCGACATCAGGAGGACCGCGACCGGCTGGGTCAGGTCCAGGGTGCGGGCCGCCTCGCGGAGCACGGTGGGCGCGTCGGTGAGGTCGGCGTGGACGTAGTCCGTGGCGCCCTCGGGGCCGCTGGTCAGCAGGGCGCGGGCGTGGGCGAGGACGATCGGGTCGTGGTCGACGTAGACGACGCGGGAGGCGGGGGCGGCGGCCTGGGCCACCTCGTGGGTGGCCTCGGCGGTGGGCAGGCCGGTGCCGAGGTCGAGGAACTGGCGGATGCCCGCCTCCCCGGCGAGATGGCGCACCGCGCGGGCCTGGAACTGGCGGGAGGCGCGGGCGATGTCGACGATCTGCGGGAACATCTCCGCCATCCGCTGCCCCAGCTCGCGGTCGGCCTCGTAGTTGTCCTTGCCGCCCAGCCAGTAGTTCCAGATCCGTGCGGAGTGCGGCACTCCGTTGTTCAGCTCCTGCTCGACCG
>JAEBEK010000194.1:0-727 GCA_049998055.1 Amycolatopsis sp. cmx-4-37
CGCATCCACGCCGAACTGCAGGCCCAAGGCCACCGGCATTCCCGCAAACGCGTCGCCCGGCTGATGCGCCAGGCCGGCCTGGCCGGACGGACACCGAAACGGTGGCGCACCACCACCATCGCCGACCCCGCCGCGCCGGCCCGCCCGGACCTGATCACCCGCGACTTCACCTGCCACCCGGCCGAGGTCAACACGCGGTGGTGCGGGGACATCACCTACATCCCCACCTGGGAAGGCTGGCTCTACCTGGCCACCGTGATCGACCTCGCCTCCCGGAAGGTGGTCGGCTGGGCCACCGCCGACCACCTGCGCACCGACCTCATCGACCAGGCCCTGCGTGATGCGCTCACCCAGCGCTGCCCCGCTCCCGGAGTGATCTTCCACTCCGACCGCGGCTGCCAGTACACCTCCGCCCAGTTCGCCCGCACCGCCACCGACGCCGGCGTCCAGCTCTCAGTCGGGCGCAAAGGCCAGTGCTGGGACAACGCGGTGGCCGAGTCGTTCTTCGCCACCATCAAAACCGAATTGCTCGACCGGCGACCCTGGCCGACCAGAACCCAGGCTCACCAGGCGATCTTCAGCTACATCGAAGGGTGGTACAACACCCGCCGCCGGCATTCCAGCCTCGGCTACCTCAGCCCCAGCGCCTACGAAACAACCACCCACCCGGCTACCGAACCTCGGATAGCCTGAGCACTCATCGACCCTGTCTGCCCAAACGGGTCAA
>JAEBEK010000195.1:0-727 GCA_049998055.1 Amycolatopsis sp. cmx-4-37
GCGGAAGGATGGCGGACCTGCGGCGGAGGTGAGCCGCCGCACGGCCCCGGGCCGGCCGGGGCCGGTCAGTCCGGGCGGATGCCGCGCAGGGTGAGGGAGAGCAGGCGGTCGGCCAGCTCCGGCTCGTCCGGGGTGGCCTCGGCCGCCAGCGCGATGGCGTTGGTCAGCTGGAGCAGGTCGCCGATGGAGATGTCCGGGCGCACCACCCCCGCCTCCTGGGCGCGGCCCAGCAGCGCCGCACCGGCGTCCCGCATCGGGTCACTGCACCGCGACAGCTCCGAACCGGTCCCGCTGGAGGCCGACATGAGCGCCCCGGAGAGCCCCTGGTACTCACTCGCATGAGTGATCAGTGAACGGAGCCACTCCACCAGCGCCGCACACGGACGCTCCGCCTCCAGCAACACCCGCGCCCGCTCCAGCAGCTCTCCCACGGCATCGGCGAAGACCGCGCTGAGCAGGGCCTCGCGGTGCGGGAAGTGGCGGTAGAGGGTGCCGATGCCGACGCCCGCGCGGCGCGCGATCTCCTCCAGCGAGGTGTCCGTGCCGTGCGCCGCGAAGGCGCGCCGGGCCTCGACGAGCAGGCGCTCACGGTTGCGCCGCGCGTCGGCGCGCAGGGGGCGCTGGTCCGTTTCGGTCGGCATGGGTTTCCCTCCCGGGGCGGGGCTCGGCCGCCCCTCGCTGCTCCTTCAGGATGCCATGGGGGCGCAGGGGGACGGGCCGCTCCGGG
>JAEBEK010000196.1:0-727 GCA_049998055.1 Amycolatopsis sp. cmx-4-37
TCGGCGAGGTCGGCGGAGCTGGTGACGGTGGTGCCGGGAAGCTTCTTGGTGAGCGCCGTCTTGAGCGTGCCGATCTGCTGGGAGTCGGCGGCCTGGACGTAGACGGTGGTGATCTTGTCCTTGGCGTCGGCCAGGGTCTGGGCGCGCTTCAGCGGGAGGTAGACGTCGGCGGCGGCCTGGCCGCTGTCGGCGGTGGCGATGCCAACGACGGTGAACTTGGTTCCGCCGACGGTGACCTTGTCGCCCTTGGCGAGCTTCTCCTGCTGGGCGTAGCCGCTGTCCACGACGGCCACGGCGGCGTCGGTGTCGGCCTTGGTGAAGGCGCGTCCTTCGGTGAGGGCCGAGGAGGCGAGGGGGCCGAGGCCGTCGGCGGTGACGTCGGTGCCGTAGACGGTGAAGGAGTCGATGCCGAAGGCGGCGCCGCCGCCCTCGACGCGGCCGCCGGAGCCGCCGCCCGGTCCGCCCGAACCGCCGCCGCCGGGGCCGCCGTTCGGCGGGGTGGCGGAGCCGTCGGAGCCGTCGTCCTGCTGGACCTGGCCGCGGCGGAACTGGCCGTCGACGCTGATGCTGGTGAGGCTGAGGCCGCCGGCGGCGCGGGCGACGCCGTCCTGGGCGGCGGCGGTGGTGACGGTGGCGGCGTCCAGGGTGGCGAGGCCCTGGACGACGAGGCGTTCGCCGGACTGTTCCTCGCCGTCCTCGTCCGCGTCGAAGTCGAAGGTGGGGCGCT
>JAEBEK010000197.1:0-726 GCA_049998055.1 Amycolatopsis sp. cmx-4-37
CGGCGAGCGCACCGCCCTGCCCGCCTTCACCTCCACGGAGTCCCTCGCCCGCTGGGACCCCGGCGCGCGCCCCGTCGCCGTCGCCCTCCACCGGGCCCGGGAGGCCGCCGCGCACGAGCGGGCCGACACCCTCGTCCTCGACCTGGCCGGACCGGTGCCCTACGAACTGACGGGCGCGGCCCTGCGCGCCCTCGCCGAGGGGCGCACCGACCCCGACCCGCTCGCCGACCCGGCCGTCACCGGGGCGGTCCGCGAGGCGCTGGCGGCCGAGCCCGAGGTGGTCCGCGCCCACCTGGCCCGCTCCACCGGCGCCACCGACGGCGTGCTCGCCGTGGTGCTGGCCCCCGGCGCCGACCCGGCCGTCACCCTGAACCGGGTCGCCCGGGCGCTGGCCGCCGCCGAGCCGCTCCGCGCCCGCCTGGTCCGCGGCCTCGACCTGGCGGTGCTGCCCGCCACGGCCGACGGGCCGGCCGAGGAACCCGTCTACCAGCGCTGACGGGGCCGCCGGGGGAACGCTTCCGCGCCGACAGGCAGGGCGGGGGAACCAGGGGCACAATCGGCGAAGAAACCGGAACGAACCATCCCGAACCGGAAGTAATCGCGAGGTGTGTCCATGTCTACGCGTGCGCTCATATCGGAGTTCACCGGCACCGCGCTGCTGGTGTTCTTCGCCGTCGGGGCGGCGGTCCTCGCCGGGGACTTCATCGGCACCGTCGGTATCGCCCT
>JAEBEK010000198.1:0-726 GCA_049998055.1 Amycolatopsis sp. cmx-4-37
GCGCCTATGCAGATCGACTCCGCTTGCTGGATCCTGAGATTTGGTACAGAGAGGCTGACAACCCTCTTCATAAACTATTGCAGTTGGCCAAAGAGTCGGCGCTTGAGCCAGACTTGATTCTCCTTGACTCCCGCACTGGAATTTCGCCGGTTGCTGCACCTCTCTTGTTCGATATCTCTGATCTGGCTGTCATTTGCCTCTATCCTCACCCTCAGGCAGAGCGGGGGACTGAGCTACTTGTCGAGGCATTGATGTCCGCCAAGAGCCGTAGGGCCACGTCCGACATTCCCCTCACGCCTGAGCCGCGGTTCATCGTCTCTCCGGTGCCGCCAGGGCCCTCTGCGGAAACCGTTCTAACGCGTGCAGTCACCTGGATCGATCAGTGGATTGGCGACGCTCAGAGTCGGCGCCCTGACGGTTTCGACCCGCTGCGAGCGGACGAAATCACTCACGCAGTGAGCTACTCGCCAGATACCGCCTTTCGAGACAAGGTGGTCAGCGGGGTCGCAACTCGTGAAACGTACGGAGCGGTAGCGGATTGGCTAGAGCAATTGCTGCCTCAGACTTACGCGCTATCAGCTTCGAGTAGAAATCGAAAGCGAGACGTACTAGAGCAGCTCGACTTCTCGACTGGTACCGCAGAGCAGCAAGCGAGTCTTCTTGATGACTTCGTCCACACTCGTGTAGCGCACCAAGCGCTTGAGGCTAGATCCCCGCTGGTAATTG
>JAEBEK010000199.1:0-725 GCA_049998055.1 Amycolatopsis sp. cmx-4-37
CCACTTCTCGCAGATGGCGAGGAAGCGGTCGACCTTCTCCGGCTCGACCACGGCGCACATGCGCTCCTGCGACTCGCTCATGAGGATCTCCTCGGGCGAGAGCGTGGAGTCGCGCAGCGGTACGTCGTCCAGGGTGACCCGCATACCGCCGGAGCCGTTGGAGGCCAGCTCGCTGGTGGCGCAGGAGAGCCCGGCCGCGCCGAGGTCCTGGATGCCGACGACCAGCTTCTCGGCGAAGGCCTCCAGGGTGCACTCGATGAGGAGCTTCTCCTGGAAGGGGTCGCCGACCTGGACGGCGGGGCGCTTGCTGGGCTTGGCATCGTCGAAGGTCTCGGAGGCCAGGATCGAGGCGCCGCCGATGCCGTCGCCGCCGGTCCGGGCGCCGTAGAGGATGACCTTGTTGCCGGTGCCGGAGGCCTTGGCGAGGTGGATGTCCTCGTGCCGCATGACGCCGATGCAGCCGGCGTTGACCAGCGGGTTGCCCTGGTAGCAGGAGTCGAAGACGACCTCGCCGCCGATGTTGGGCAGGCCGAGGCAGTTGCCGTAGCCGCCGATGCCGGCGACGACACCGGGCAGCACGCGCTTGGTGTCGGGGTGGTCGGCGGCGCCGAAGCGCAGCGGGTCAACGACCGCGACGGGGCGGGCGCCCATGGCGAGGATGTCGCGGACGATGCCGCCGACGCCGGTGGCCGCGCCCTGGTAGGGCTCGATGTACGAGGGGTGGT
>JAEBEK010000200.1:0-722 GCA_049998055.1 Amycolatopsis sp. cmx-4-37
TGCTGCCGCTGCCCTTGCAGAGTCCCCACACCGCCCCCTCATTCGTACATCCGGCCTCGGACCACGGGCCCGAAGCGCCGAGTCTGCTTCCCGCTTTGCGTGACGCCGCGTCAGGAGCAAGTGCCAGCACCTGCTCCGCCGCCCAGCGCACCCCCTGCTGAGTCATGTCGTCGAAGGTAGGGGCCGCCACTGACAATCCGTCATCTGTGCAGGTCAGGGCGATTGTCAGTGGCGGGGTGCACGGTGGACACCAGCAATCGGGCCGAAGGGGGATCGTGGGAATGAGCGTGTCGGTGGAGAGCGGGAAGGACGTGGGTGACGTGGCGGGTGCGGCGGCGGAGCAGGACGGACAGCGGGGGACGGGCGAGATGGGTAATTCGAACAAGCGGCAGGCGGGGAGCGCCCCGCAGGAGGCCCTGCGGCCGCACGCCGAGACCGCCTTCGCCGGTGAGCTGGCGGCCCTCGCGGCCCAGGACGACCGCCCCCGCCCGGCCCGGTGGAACCTCTCCCCGTGGGCGGTGGCGACCTACCTCCTGGGCGGCACCCTGCCGGACGGCACGGTGATCACCCCGAAGTACGTGGGGCCGCGCCGCATCGTCGAGGTCGCCGTCACCACCCTCGCCACCGACCGGGCGCTGCTCCTCCTCGGCGTCCCCGGCACCGCCAAGACCTGGGTCTCCGAGCACCTCGCCGCCGCCGTCAGCGGCGACTCGACCCTCCTC
>JAEBEK010000201.1:0-720 GCA_049998055.1 Amycolatopsis sp. cmx-4-37
TGGCCGGCATGGTGAACGTGGTGGACGGCGAGGAGAGGTCGATGCCCTCCAGCGGGCCGCCCGAGTCGATCCGCCACCCGGTGAACCGCATCCCCTCGGCGGGCTCGTCGGCGGTCAGCTCGACGGTGTCCCCGGCGTAGAAGGTGTCGGTGCTCAGGCCGCCCGGCAGGGTGCCGTTGTTGACGACGACCGTGTACAGCTCCTCCGGCACGCCCTCGATGTACCAGGTGAGGCCACCGGCCTCGTTGGGCTCGGACTTGAGGACGGCGGTGCCCCGGAAGGAGCCGTTGTTCACCGGGATCGGGGTCATCGTGAAGGCCCCGGCGTCGCTGGCGGCGGCCGAGCGGACCAGGTCGATGCGGTCGCCGTCCCAGTCGGGGGAGAGGTCCAGGTCGATGGTGGTGGGACCGTCGTCGCCGAGGGCGGCCGCCTGCTGGATCTCCAGGAAGTTCTTCGCCTCGTCGCTGGTGGCGCCCATGGCGAGGGTGCCGCCCTCGGAGACGTAGTTCCCGCCGATGGTGGAGAGCAGGTTCTCCGGGGCGTCGGGGCCGTCGAGGCGGAGCAGCCCGGCGTTGGTGAAGGTGCGGCTGCTCATCGTGCCGGCGGCGACCACGTCGACCGTCGAGCCGTTCTCGATGAGCCAGTCCCTGCCGTGGAAGCGGGCCGGGTCCTCGTCCAGCCGCGTGTCGTCGACGAACCGGAGCGAGTCCCTCTGGCCTG
>JAEBEK010000202.1:0-719 GCA_049998055.1 Amycolatopsis sp. cmx-4-37
GGCCCGTCCGTTGTCGTGATGGCAGACCTCCCGGCGCGGTGGGGTCCTCGCATACGATGGCCGTTGCCCAAGAGAATTCCGACCGTGCCAGGCCCGACCGGCAAGGAGACCAACCCCCGTGTCCGTCCTCTCAAAGCTCATGCGTGCAGGCGAAGGCAAGATCCTGCGCAAGCTGCACCGCATCGCGGACCAGGTCAACTCCATCGAAGAGGACTTCGTCAGCCTCTCCGACGCCGAGCTGCGCGCCCTCACCGATGAGTACAAGGAGCGCTACGCCGACGGCGAGAGCCTCGACGACCTCCTGCCGGAGGCGTTCGCGACCGTCCGGGAGGCGGCCAAGCGGGTCCTCGGCCAGCGTCACTACGACGTCCAGCTCATGGGTGGTGCCGCGCTGCACCTCGGTTATGTCGCTGAGATGAAGACCGGTGAGGGCAAGACCCTCGTCGGTACGCTGCCGGCCTACCTCAACGCGCTCTCCGGCGAAGGCGTCCACCTCATCACGGTGAACGACTACCTCGCCGAGCGCGACTCCGAGTTGATGGGCCGCGTCCACAAGTTCCTGGGGCTGAGCGTCGGCTGCATCGTCGCCAACATGACCCCGGCGCAGCGCCGCGAGCAGTACGCCTGCGACATCACGTACGGCACCAACAACGAGTTCGGCTTCGACTACCTGCGCGACAACATGGCGTGGTCGAAGGACGAGCTGGTGCAGCGGGGCC
>JAEBEK010000203.1:0-719 GCA_049998055.1 Amycolatopsis sp. cmx-4-37
CGTACGATGGCGCGGTGCTGGTCAAGTGGACGCGTTGCACCGTGAAGGACCGCCGGGGGTTTGAGCGGGGGCAGCGCAAGTGGGCGGGGCTCCCGGGGGAGCCGGGGTTCCTGGGACAGGGGGGCTGGTGGAGCCGGTCACGGCCCGACGTGGTCCACCTCTTCACCCTCTGGGAGAGCCGTGCCTTCTACGACTCCTTCATGGCCCGTTCCCACGACCGCCTCGCCGCCTCGCAGGCCGGGACGTTCACGGGCGCGCGGGTGCGCCTCTTCTCGCACCGCTTCGACGTGAAGACCGGGTTCGAGCCGCGCTTCACCGACGTGGACGTGGTGCGGGTCGCCCACTGCCGGGTACGGCCCGACCGCGTCGAGAACTTCGCCCTGATGCAGGAGAAGGTCTGGAACCCGGCGATGGCCGGATCACCCGGCATGGTCCGGGGGCTCTTCGGTGAGGCGCCGGGCGACGAGTTCCTGATCCTCTCCATGTGGCGGGCGGCCGCCGAGCACGGCAAGTACCGCACCGAGCGCATCGAGCGGCTCTCCCTGCGGGCCCGCACCGCCGCCGACGTCGCCGCCCTGACCGGTGCCGTCGTCGACCTCGAACCCTCCTGGACGGTCTGAGCCGCCGCCCGCGACGCGCCCGCACGCCCCGGCCGCCGCCGCCCGGCGCGGCCGAACTAGGGTTTGCCCATGGTCCGACCGCGACGCATCGTCCTCGTG
>JAEBEK010000204.1:0-717 GCA_049998055.1 Amycolatopsis sp. cmx-4-37
GGTGTGGAGGGTGGCGGGCAGCTCCGGGGAGACCCGGACGGAGAAGTCCAGGCCCTTCTCGGCGGTGAGCGGCCGGAAGGTGGCCTCGACGTAGTCGACCAGCTGGACCAGGGCGATCCGGGTCGGGCTGACGTCCATCTTGCCCGCCTCGACCTTGGAGAGGTCGAGGATGTCGTTGATCAGCTGGAGCAGGTCGGAACCGGCCCCGTGGATCGTCTCGGCGAACTCCACCTGCTTCGGGGAGAGGTTCCCCTCGGCGTTGTCGGCGAGCAGCTTGGCGAGGATCAGCAGCGAGTTGAGCGGGGTGCGCAGCTCGTGCGACATGTTGGCCAGGAACTCCGACTTGTACCGCATGGAGACGGCGAGCTGCTCGGCGCGCTCCTCCAGTACCTGCCGGGCGTCCTCGATCTCGGTGTTCTTGACCTCGATGTCGCGGTTCTGACGGGCCAGCAGCTCGGCCTTGTCCTCCAGTTCGGCGTTGGACGCCTGGAGCGCCTTCTGCCGGACCTCCAGCTCCTCGGAGCGGTCCCGCAGCTGCTCGGTCAGCTCCTGCGACTGCTTCAGCAGCTCCTCGGTCTTGGTGTTGACGCTGATGGTGTTGACGCTGGTCGCGATCATCTCGGCGAGCTGGCTGAGGAAGTCCCGCTGGATGTGGGTGAACTGCTGGAAGGCGGCCAGCTCGATCACGCCGAGCACGGTGCCCTCGAAGAGCAGCGG
>JAEBEK010000205.1:0-715 GCA_049998055.1 Amycolatopsis sp. cmx-4-37
TGGTCGAAACGCTGAGCGCCATCGCCCGACGCCAGCACGAGCACCGTGAACGCACGTCCAGTCGGCTCTCGGCCGTCCTCACCTCGGAGCTGGTCCCCGATGACCTGGTCGAACTGGCCACGTACTACCTGGCGAAGGCCCAGCGAGACCTCGGTCTGACCGACGATTCGCGTCGCGGGATGCAGCGCGTCGCCTCCGCCGACGGTCAGCTCGCCTCCGCGGCTCGGCGCGGCCTGGCACACCTGAGCCGCCTGTCCGGAGACTTCCCGACCACGGTCGAAGCCGCGGGGAGACTGGGCTGGGAGGGGAGGCACCATCGGGTGTTGGGAGACGTGTGGTGGGTGCAGGGTGACATGGAGCGAGCGGTAGCCGCCTACCTGGCAGGCCGGAGCGAAGCCGAGGAGCACGGTGTGGTCGGCGAGACCGCCATGGTGCAGGCGCATCTCGCCTTCGCCGTCTCCTTCTCCGATCCTCTTCGGGCCGATGACGAACTCGATCTGGCGGAACGACTGCTGTCCCACCTCAGCCTGCGCTCCAGCGAGATGACCGCTCGCATCGCCGTGCTCGTACGCGACGCCGGGTTCGCCGCCGACCTGCCCGGCCGGGCGGCCGCACTGCTCGCCGAAATCGGTGTCTCCGGCATCGCCTACGCCGCGGCGAACCTGCAACTGGCCCTGTGCGTCCACCACGCCGTCCTCGACGCCCAGGACGGCCT
>JAEBEK010000206.1:0-714 GCA_049998055.1 Amycolatopsis sp. cmx-4-37
CGAACTTGTCACATGTGTCTCTCTCTTTTGCCGACTTATCCAAAGCGAACCTCCGCAAGGCGGATCTGACAAAGGCGGATTTCACCGGGGCGAACCTTTCCAAAGCCGATCTTTCGGGCGCGAAAATGACAGACGCGAGTTTCTTCGAAACCAATCTGTCGGGCGCAGAACTGACAGGGGCAGACCTCTCCGGAGCCGATCTGTCCACAGTCAAGAACCTGACACAGGAGCAGGTCAGCTCCGCGCGTACCGACCGGACGACCCAGCTGCCTCCCGGCCTCACCCGAGTCAGCCCCGCCTGAGCGGATCCCCTGGGCCCCAGTACCGGCTACTGGTGACCACGGGCCCTGCACCCCGCGTCGAGTACCGCCAAGCGACGACAGACACACTCGAAGACTCACGAACCGCGCCCCGACAGCCGAGCCCGGTCGCGCACACGAGGGAGGGGCCAAGCCCGACCACCGGACCAAGCCCCTCCCGTCGCTCTCATCACCCCTGATGAGGCTTCACCTCTCCCACCGCCCGACGGTCGGTCATGAGCCGACCGGGCCGGGGAGTCGGAGAGAAACTCGTCAGCCGGGCCACGTCCCGGTGGCGCGCTTCACGGCCTTCGCGCCGCCCCGGTCCACCACCGCCCGGGTGGCGGTGAAGATGGCGCCCTGGATCGCGGCGGCGAGTACCACCTCGCGCCAGCGGCGGTTCTCGTCGGTGGGC
>JAEBEK010000207.1:0-713 GCA_049998055.1 Amycolatopsis sp. cmx-4-37
GAGATCGCCGGCGACACCGCCGGACGCCTCAAGCGGGCCTACGACCGGTACGACGAGGCGGCCACCGCGATGGGCACCAAGGTCACCGACGGGGCGAAGAACTACGCCAGCCAGCTCAACCGCGCCCAGGAACTGGCCGACAAGGCGCGCACCCGCGCGATGACGGCCAACGAGAAGTACCAGGAGGCGCTGAAGAAGGTCGGCCCGCGCCCCACGGTCAAGCCCCCGGACGGCGAACTCTCCGCGGCCGAGCAGAAGCGGTACGAGGAGCAGCGGGACGACAACTACGACATCGTCCTGGACTGCATGCGCGACGTCTCCGAGGCCAAGCAGATCCGCGACGACGCCGCCAAGGACGCCCAGAAGAAGATCAAGAACGTCATCCACCACGACGGGGTCCGCGACCCCGGCGGCTTCATGAACTTCCTCGCCGACTGGGCCGACGGCCTGGCCAACCTCTCGGCGATCTTCTCGGTGCTCGCCGTGATCTGCGCGTTCGTGCCGCCGCTCCAGGCACTCGCCCCCATCTTCGCCGCCCTCGCCGTGATCAGCAGCGCGCTGGCACTGGCCGGCCACGCGTACGACATGACGGTGCGTGGCGGCAAGCTCAACCTGCTCAAGCTCGGGCTCGACGTGCTGGGTGTCATCCCCGGGCTCGGCGTGCTCAAGGGCTTCGGCGCGCTCAAGGGCCTGAAGGGGCTCGGGGGCGGCTT
>JAEBEK010000208.1:0-711 GCA_049998055.1 Amycolatopsis sp. cmx-4-37
GTGCTCCTGGTCGACAACACCACCAGCGAGCG
This sequence comes from Amycolatopsis sp. cmx-4-37, assembly GCA_049998055.1. GTDB lineage: Bacteria > Actinomycetota > Actinomycetes > Mycobacteriales > Pseudonocardiaceae > Amycolatopsis. Next base: position 33 of record JAEBEK010000208.1, read on the forward strand.
CGGCGCCACCGTGCTGCTCCCCAACTCCCTCGCCCTGACCGGCGAGGACGGCAACGCCACCACCCTCGCCGACTCCGTGGACGACGACGGCTCCACCGGCACCCGGGAGGCCGTCGACCAGCTGCTCGGGACCAGCGTCGAGGGCACCTGGCGGCTCGACACCCCGTACCTCAACAACCTCGTCGAACTGGTCGGCAACATCGAGCTGGACGCCGACGCCACCGTCCCCGCGCCCAAGAAGGGCGACTCGCCGCTCGTCACCAAGGGCGCCGACCGCACCCTCGGCGGGCCCGCGGCCGTCGCCTACGCCACGTACCAGGCCAAGGGCGAGCCGCAGACCGCCCAGCTCCAGCGGTTCGGCCAGGTCTTCCAGGCCGTCCTGCGCAAGCTCTCCTCGGACCCGCAGGCGGCCACCGTGACCGTCGAGACGCTGGCCCAGATCCTCGACCCCTCGCTGAACGAGAAGGACCTCGGCGCCTTCCTCGCCCGGCTCGCCGACCGCGCCAAGGGCGGCGACCACACCACCGAACTGCTCCCGGTCGGCCAGGACGGGCGTCCCGCCCAGGAGGCCACCGACAAGATCGTCAAGCAGATCCTCGGCGGCTCGGTGAGCGAGGGCGCCCAGGGCGACGCCACCCGCGTCGGCCTCCAGGACGCCACCGGCGCCCAGGGCCGCGCC
>JAEBEK010000209.1:0-711 GCA_049998055.1 Amycolatopsis sp. cmx-4-37
CAGCGTCATGACCGTCCCCGCCATGCGACGGGCCGGCCACCCGATGCGCGTCGCCGCCGCCCTCGCCAACCCGCTCACCCTGGCCCTCTCCCTCCCCGCCGCCACCGTCCACCTCGCCACCGCCACCGCCCCCACCGTGGCCGACGGCACCCCGCTCGGCCTCGTCGACCTCCGGGCCGCCACGGCCCTCCTCCTCGGCGCCCTGCCGGGCATCGCCCTGCTGCGCCGCCACCCGCCCCACATCCCGGACCGCGTCCACGCCTGGGCCTACGCGGGGCTGCTGGGGGTCGTCGTGGCCGCGATGGCCCTTTCGGGCCCGTAGCCGTCCCGCCGGATCAGTCGATCCAGACCAGCATGGCGTCACTGGCCGACGCGGCTCCCCGGAAGAACGCGGTCAGGGACGCGTACACGTCCCGGGCCCACTCCAGCTCGGCGGGTGAGTCCCAGATCTGGGGGTAGATCTCGGCCCGGATGAGTTCGGCGGGGTCGACACCGTGGAGCAGTTGGTCGTACGGGGTTCGGCACAGGGCGTCGGCGGCCACCCCCACCTGGTCCGGGGTCAGCAGGCGCGGCGGTCCGTAGCCCCAGTCGTCGATGGCCGCGGGTTCCTCTCCGTGGATCACGTCGACGGGGAAGGCCGCTCGGCGCAGGAGAAAGTCGAGCAGGTGCCAGGTCTTGTGGGTGGTGAAGTGCCGTGCCTCGGCCAGTGGT
>JAEBEK010000210.1:0-710 GCA_049998055.1 Amycolatopsis sp. cmx-4-37
GCTCACCGCCGAGGGCCTCTCCAAGTCGTACGGCTCGCTGGAGATCTTCACCGACGTCAGCCTCGCCATCGACAAGGGCTCCCGGGTCGTCATCCTCGGCCTCAACGGCGCCGGCAAGACCACCCTGCTGCGGCTGCTCGCCGGCACCGAGAAGCCCGACACCGGCAGCGTCGTCGAGGGCCACGGCCTCAAGCTCGGCTACTACGCCCAGGAGCACGAGACGCTCGACCCCGACCGCACCGTCCTGGAGAACATGCGCTCGGCCGCGCCCGACCTGGACCTGGTCGAGGTCCGCAAGACGCTCGGCTCGTTCCTCTTCTCCGGCGACGACGTCGACAAGCCGGCCGGGGTCCTCTCCGGCGGCGAGAAGACCCGGCTGGCCCTGGCCACCCTGGTCGTCTCCTCGGCCAACGTGCTGCTCCTGGACGAGCCCACCAACCACCTCGACGCGGACTCCATCGCCTGGCTGCGCGACTACCTGAAGACCTACCGCGGCGGCTTCATCGTGATCTCCCACGACGTCGACCTGGTCGAGACCGTCGTCAACAAGGTCTTCTACCTGGACGCCAACCGCGCCCAGATCGACATCTACAACATGGGCTGGAAGCTCTACCAGCAGCAGCGCGAGGCCGACGAGAAGCGCCGCAGGCGCGAGCGCCAGAACGCCGAGAAGAAGGCCGCGACCCTCAACGCCCAGGCCGACAAGATGC
>JAEBEK010000211.1:0-706 GCA_049998055.1 Amycolatopsis sp. cmx-4-37
GGGGTGCTGGCCGCCGTGGAGACCCCGCACTCCTCGCCGACGGCGCTGGCGGCACTCGGGGTGGCCTCGGTGGCGGAGGCGGCGGCACTGGCGGGCGGCGGCGAACTGCTCGTACCGAAGAGGAAGCAGGGCGGCCCCGGCCCGGCGGTGGCGACCTGCGCGGTGGCCCGGCGCGGCCCGGCGGCGGGCGTCCCGGGAGACGGAACGACGACGGAGTGACGATGGACGAGCCCGATCTGCGCCACCACGGCGACGCCGAGGTGCGCGGCGCCGGCCTGACCGACCTGGCGGTGAACGTGCGGACCGGCACGCCGCCGCCCTGGCTGCGGCGGCGCATCGCCGCCTCGCTGGAGGGACTGGCCGCCTACCCCGACGGGCGCACGGCCCGGGCGGCGGTCGCGGCCCGGCACGGGGTGGCACCGGAGCGGGTGCTGCTGACCTCCGGCGCGGCCGAGGCGTTCGTCCTGCTGGCGCGGGCGCTGCCGGTACGCCGTCCGGTGGTGGTGCACCCGCAGTTCACCGAGCCGGAGGCGGCGCTGCGGGACGCCGGGCACCGGGTGGAGCGGGTGCTGCTGCGCGAGGCCGACGGCTTCTGCCTGGACGCGGACGCCGTTCCCGACGAGGCCGACCTGGTGGTCGTCGGCAACCCCACCAACCCGACCTCGGTGCTGCACCCGGCGCGCGAACTGGCCCGGCTCGCGAGGCC
>JAEBEK010000212.1:0-704 GCA_049998055.1 Amycolatopsis sp. cmx-4-37
CGCAGGGCCAGGTGCTCGAAGCCCCGGGCTCGGGCCTGCTCCTCCTGGAGGCGGCCCAGCCAGCCGGCCAGCGTCTCGCCCTCCTCGGCGGGGCGCACCCGCACCGGCAGGGTGTTGAGGAAGTTGCCGACGGTCGACTCCATGCCGGGCAGCTCCGCCGGGCGGCCGGAGGTGGTGGCGCCGAAGCAGACGTCGCCCTCCCCGGAGTGCCGGGCGAGCAGCAGCGCCCAGGCGCCCTGCACCACGGCGTTGACGGTGAGGCCGTGGCGCCGGGTGAAGGCGGTGACCCGCGCGGACACCTCCGGGGAGAGGTCCCGGACGGCGTGGTCCGAGGAGCGGCCGTGGCTCGCGCGGCCCTGCGCCGGACGGTCGTACGGCAGCGGGGTCGGCTCCTCGAAACCGGCCAGGCGCTCGCGCCAGTGGGCGAGTCCGGGGGCGGGGTCCTGCCCGGCCAGCCAGGTCACGTAGTCGCGGAACGGGGGCCGTTCGGAGCCCGCGCGGGCGACGGGCGCGTCCGGCGAGCCGGTCAGCGCCGCGTAGTCGGCGAGGACGTCGGTGAGGAGGGCGGCGGTGCTCCAGCCGTCGAGGAGGAGGTGGTGGAAGGTCCAGATCACCCGGACGCTCTCCTCGGCGCACCGGACGAGGGTGAGCCGCATCAGCGGCGCGGACTCCAGGTCGATCCCGCGCGCCAGGTCCTCGGCGAG
>JAEBEK010000213.1:0-703 GCA_049998055.1 Amycolatopsis sp. cmx-4-37
CCACGGTGGCCTTGATGCCGTTGCGGCCGAGCACCTCGGCGGTGCCGGAGGTGGCGAGCAGTTCGAAGCCGTGGGCGACCAGTTCCCGGGCGGGGAAGATCATCGACCGCTTGTCCCGGTTGGCGACCGAGATGAAGGCGCGGCCCTTGGTGGGGAGCGGGCCGTACGCCCCGGCCTGGGACTTGGCGTAGGCGGTGCCGAAGACGGCGTCGAGGCCCATGACCTCGCCGGTGGAGCGCATCTCCGGGCCGAGGACGGTGTCCACGCCGCGGCCGTGGATGTCGCGGAAGCGGCTCCACGGCATGACGGCCTCCTTGACGGAGATCGGCGCGTCGGCCGGCAGGGTGCCGCCGTCGCCGGCCGCCGGGAGCAGCCCCTCGGCGCGCAGCTCGGCGACGGTGGCGCCGAGCGAGATGCGGGCCGCCGCCTTGGCCAGCGGCACTGCGGTGGCCTTCGAGGTGAAGGGCACGGTCCGCGAGGCGCGCGGGTTGGCCTCCAGGACGTAGAGGATGTCGCCGGAGAGGGCGAACTGGATGTTGATCAGTCCGCGCACCCCGACGCCCCGGGCGATGGCCTCGGTGGAGGCGCGCAGCCGCTTGATGTCGTAGCCGCCGAGGGTGATCGGGGGCAGGGCGCACGCCGAGTCGCCGGAGTGGATGCCGGCCTCCTCGATGTGCTCCATGACGCCGCCGAGGTACAGCTC
>JAEBEK010000214.1:0-703 GCA_049998055.1 Amycolatopsis sp. cmx-4-37
CCGAGCCGGTAGCGGTGCGCGTCGGCGTAGGCGAAGAGGCGGCCCTGGAGCATCTTGTCGGGCGAGGGGCCGATGCCGGGCACGAAGTGCGCGGGGCTGAAGATGGACTGCTCGACCTCGGCGAAGATGTTCTCCGGGTTGCGGTTGAGCTCCAGCTTGCCGATCTCGATCGGCGGGTAGTCCTCGTGCGGCCACACCTTGGTGAGGTCGAACGGGTTGAAGCGGTAGGTGGCCGCGTCCGCCGCCGGCATGATCTGCACCTGCACGGTCCAGGACGGGAAGTCACCGCGCTCGATGGCCTCGCGCAGGTCGCGCTGGTGGCTGTCGGGGTCGAGCCCGGAGGTCTCGGCCGCCTCGGAGGTGGTGAGGTTCTTGATGCCCTGGTCGGTCTTGAAGTGGTACTTGACCCAGAAGACCTCGCCGGCCTCGTTGTTCCACTGGTAGGTGTGCGAGCCGTAGCCGTTCATGTGGCGGTACGAGGCGGGGATGCCCCGGTCGCCCATGAGCCAGGTGACCTGGTGGGTGGCCTCGGGGGCGTGCGCCCAGAAGTCCCAGACGTTGTCCGGCTCCTGCTTGCCGGTGAACGGGTCGCGCTTCTGCGAGTGGATGAAGTCGGGGAACTTCAGCGGGTCCTTGATGAAGAAGACCGGCGTGTTGTTGCCGACGAGGTCGTAGTTGCCCTCCTCGGTGTAGAACTTCACCG
>JAEBEK010000215.1:0-702 GCA_049998055.1 Amycolatopsis sp. cmx-4-37
GGGCGGGCGGCGGACGGTGAGGGCCTCGGGGAGGTGGAGCCGGGTCATGGTGGCGCTGGTGTGCGGCGGGACGCTGCCGGGGGTGGCGAGAGAGACCAGGACCATGGTGAGGAAGCCGACCGGCACCGACCAGACGGCGGGCCAGGCGAGCAGGGTGTGCAGCCAGCCCGAGCGGACCACCCCGGCGACGGTGAGGCCGACGGCGAGCAGCGAGGAGCCGCCGCCCAGCAGGAGCCCCGCGACGGCGCCGGGCGGGGTGAGCCGCCGCCACCAGATGCCGAGGACGAGCAGGGGGCAGAAGGCGGAGGCGGAGACGGCGAAGGCCATGCCGACGGCGTCGGCCACGGGCACGCCGCTGACCAGGATCGTCCCGCCGAACGGCACCGCCATGGCGAGGACGGTGGCGAACCGGAAGTGGCGCACCCCCCGGGAGGGCAGCACGTCCTGGCTGAGCACCCCGGCGACCGCCATGGTCAGGCCGGAGGCGGTGGAGAGGAAGGCGGCGAAGGCGCCTCCGGCGACCAGGGCGCCGAGGAGGTCGCCGCCGACGCCGCCGACCATGAGCCCCGGGAGGAGCAGCACGGTGGCGTCGGCGTCGTGGGCCTGGCTGAGGGCGGGGGCGTAGAGGCGGCCGAGCCAGCCGTAGACGGGCGGCAGGAGGGAGAAGAAGCCGACCAGGGTGAGGACCAGCAGGGTGGTGCG
>JAEBEK010000216.1:0-702 GCA_049998055.1 Amycolatopsis sp. cmx-4-37
GAGGAAGCCGACGAAGGGGTGGAGGACGACGTCGACGACCTTCGGGACGAGCAGGACGAGCCCGGCCAGCCACGGGGAGACGCCCAGGGTGTCGGTGAGGAAGTACAGGAGCAGCAGTCCGGGGACGGTGACGTACACGCCCATCCCCGCCGAACCCAGGGCGTAGCGCACCAGGGCGGGGGTGCCGGGGCTCGTGGCGGGGGCCGGGAGCTCCCCGGGGGCGCCGGACGGGGCGGGCAGACTCATCTAATCCACCAGATGCTTGATTGCGGGTGGACCGGATCGTAGCCACACTGGGCCGAATGAGAAAGAGCGAGGACCGGGCGGACGGCGGGGACGAGGCGGCGGGCGGGGCGCGGGCGAGGCGGCCCGGCCGGCCGCCGCGCGGCGCGGACGGCGCGCCGCCGACCCGGGAGCGCATCCTCACCGAGGCCACCGCGCTCTTCGCGCGGGGCGGCCCGCAGGGCGTCTCGATGCGCGACGTGGCGGCCCGGGTCGGCATCGACGTCTCCAGCGTCCACCACCACTTCGCCACCAAGACGGCCCTGTACGACGCCTGTTTCGCCCGGGTCTACGAGCGGGAGCAGCGCGCCCTCGCCCCGCTGGTGGACCGGCTCGCCGCAGCCGTCGCCACCGGGGAGCGGGGGGAAGTGGCGGCCGCCATGCACCACTTGGCCGACGGCTTCGTGGACTTCCTCCAGG
>JAEBEK010000217.1:0-701 GCA_049998055.1 Amycolatopsis sp. cmx-4-37
CCGGCGCGGGGGCGGCGGGGGCACGGCGGGGCGCCCGCGGTTCCCGGCGGAGACGGCGACGCGGCCGCCGCGGCGCTCCTCGATGAGGCCGACGGCGGACTCGGGCAGCCAGGCGGAGGCGGTGCCGCTGTCGTCGCTGCCGGAGCCGAAGAGGTGCGGGGCGAGCTGCGCCTGGAGGTCGGCGGGGCTGGGGCGCAGCGGCGCCTCCATCTGCATGCAGGACTCGATGAGCGGCCGCAGTTCCTCGGGCAGCCCTTCGAGGTCGGGCCCCTCGCGGAGCAGCATGAAGACCGTCTCGACCGGGTTGGCGCCGTGGTACGGGGCGTGGCCGGTGGCGGCGAAGACCAGGGTGGAGCCGAGCGAGAAGACGTCGCTGGCGCCGGTGACGCTGCGGGAGTCCTTGGCCTGCTCGGGCGACATGTAGGCGGGGGTGCCGACGGCGACGTTGGTCATGGTCAGCCGGGTGTTGGAGACGCCGGAGGCGATGCCGAAGTCGATCACGCGCGGGCCGTCCTCGACGACCAGGACATTGGACGGCTTGAGGTCGCGGTGGACGAGCCCGGCGCCGTGGATCGACTGGAGGGCCTCGGCGATGCCGGCGGCGAGCCAGCGCACGGCGGGCGCGGGCAGCGGCCCGCACTCGTTCACTATTTCCTCCAGCGAGGGCGCCGGCACGTAGGCGGTGGCGAGCCAGGGGACGG
>JAEBEK010000218.1:0-701 GCA_049998055.1 Amycolatopsis sp. cmx-4-37
GGTCAGTGGTGGAAGACGTCCAGGAAGTTGAACGCCCGGCCGAAGAAGGCTCGTACGGCACCGCCCCGGGTGAGATTACGGGTGTTGACCCCGCACATCACGACCGCCAGCGCCACATCGGTGGCGTCGGCGGTCCCCCGGACCCTCACCGTCGCCCTCTTCCCCACCCCGCCACGCGGCCGGCACACCTCGATCTCCGCGCCCTCCCGCGCCAGCGCGCGGTGACGATGCCGGGGGCTGGTCGCGTAGTAGCGGTACGCGCGACCGGCCACCTGGAACCGCAGGGCCCGGCCCTGCCTGCTGAGCGCCCACCGGTTGCGCCGCAGCCGGACACCCTCACCGGCGACGGTGAGCTGCCCGAGGTGGAGGGAAGGCTTCGCACCCCAGGCCCACCCGCTGAACGAGACGAGGGGAAGGGCGTTCGCCCGGACTTCCGTGACGTAGGTGTCTCCGTGCCGCTGGGCCGGACACACCACCTCGACGGACCCGAACTCACCCAGCGAGCCCCTGTATCCGTGTTTCCGGTTCCACCGGGGACCTGAGCGGTCCTTCCAGCGTTCCAGGGTGTATTCGCCCTGCGGCATGATTCCCTCCGCCGTTCTCTTGGCGCACGTGGAAGTTCAGCCCTCCCCCCGCGCCCGCGTCAGCGCCCCCAGCAACCCCGCCCGGTCCCGTGTGGCGATGGCCAGGGACGTGCCCTC
>JAEBEK010000219.1:0-700 GCA_049998055.1 Amycolatopsis sp. cmx-4-37
GTCTACGTCACCACCGGCTGGCTCGCCAGCCTCACCGGCGGGGTCCTGGTGGGACGCACCGACACCACGGGGGTGGCCCACGCCGCCCTGGTCCTCCTCGTCCTCGCCGCCGCCCTGCTCGCCGCCTGGGGGCTGACCCGGCTGCTGCTGCGGCCCCTGCGCACGCTCTTCCCCGACGAACCCGGGCCGTCCCGGCTCGACTTCGTCGGCTCCACCTGCACCATCCGCACCGGGCGGGTGGACGGCAGGTTCGGACAGGCCGAGGTGGTCGCCGAGGACGGCTCCACGGCCATCGTCCAGGTCCGCACCAGCGACCCCGACCCGGCCCTCAGCTCGGGCCGGACCGGACTGCTCTACGCCTACGACGTGGCCGGAGAGTTCTTCTGGGTGGCGCCCTTCGACGCGGCGCTCGACCCGCGCATCCGCCCCTGACCTGCCGACACCGCCCGTACGACACCACCGCACCCGCACCGCCCGTACGACCTGATCCAGGCCCGCAGGCACGCGTCCCGGCCCCCGCTCCGGCGGTGGCGCCGGTGCGGCGCCGCGCAACCCGCGGGCCCCGGGGACGCCCCGGAACTCCTGTCCGGTGCCCACGACGCCCGGCACTTCCCGAGCCACCACGAGCTGGGGGAGTACCGGACACCGCGGACACGCACAGGACTTCACGGCGGCCCCGCGCCGGGCCCCGCCCGGCACC
>JAEBEK010000220.1:0-700 GCA_049998055.1 Amycolatopsis sp. cmx-4-37
GCTGTTGCCGGCGCCGTTGCCCGAGAGGACCGGGATGTTGCTCAGGATGTGCGAGAGCGGCTCGTCACCCTTGGTCTGGGTGGAGTTCTCGACACACTGCTGCTGCTGCGGCGACGACAGGATGTCCAGGTCCTGGACCGTGACCGGCACGAGGCCGACCAGCGAGCCGACGTTGGCGTCGATCGGCACGCCGACGCAGGGCTTGTTCAGGGAGCCCTGAACCAGGCCGAGCTGGGGGCTCTGGTCGCCGGCGATCGAGGTGTTGCCGTAGGTCTGCTCGGCACCGTTGCCGCTCAGCGACGTGTGGCCGCCGTCGTCGCCGATGGCCATCGCCGGAGCGGCCGCGGCGGCGCCCGCACCCAGGATGGAGACGGCGACGGCAGCGGTAGCCATGACCTTCTTGATCACAGTGATTCCTCTTTCCGATGGAGTGCCCCGGGGATGAGGCGCTCTGAACAACTCGTCGCCATCGGGGAGGTTATGCCTGTTCGGGCGGTGTCACTCCAATGGTGGGGGAGGGGGCGTGGAATGCTGTGATTATCGGAGTCGGCGGCCGAATTCGGGAAAAGGGGAGAAGGTGTGCGCGGCCCCTTCCGTTCGAGTGAACGGCCGTCACCAATGACGAAGTGGCGAGTTGTCCAGAGAGCGCGGGGAGCACGACCCGTGCACATCGGACGAAGAGGAAAAGCAGATGCTGAAG
>JAEBEK010000221.1:0-700 GCA_049998055.1 Amycolatopsis sp. cmx-4-37
TCAAGCTCCAGGAACTCTTCGGCCTCACCGGGACACCGTTGGTCGCCGGCGTCCCCGTCCTCGTCCACCTCCTCTCCCCCGCGGGCCGCCCCGCCGCCGTCACCGCCGACCTGGCCTCCTTCTGGGCGGACGGCTACCGCGCCGTCCGCGCCGAACTCCGCGGCCGCTACCCGAAACACCCCTGGCCGGAGAACCCGGCCACGGCGACACCGACCCGCCACACCAAGGCACGGGCGGAGCGGGAGGGGCGGGGCGGGGGCTGACGGCGGCCGCGACACGGCTCGGACGGGGGCGGTCGGCCAGAGCCGCAAGGGGCACCCGCAGGCACACCGGGCCTGGCCCGGGAAGCGGCCGGCGGCTCGCCGGGCCGGGCATCCCGCACCGCCTTGTGCGCGCCGCACCGCACCGCCCCCGGTTCGCACGGGACCGGGGGCGGTGCGGGGTGGACTTGCCCGTCAGGCGGGGTCGGTCACCTTCAGCTCCAGCACCACGACCGCCCCGCCCGTCGTCTCCACGCGGAGGCGGAAGGTGCCGGTGGTGTCGTCGGTGTGGAGTTCGGGGAGCAGGAGGTTGCCCTTGGCGTCGGTGGTGAGGGTGAGTTCGCGGGTGCGGCGGTCCTCGGCGGGCTCGTCGCCGGGGGTGAGGAAGTAGGGGCCCTGGTCGGCGGCCTTCTCGCCGTCGGCGGGGTCGGCGCCGGCGA
>JAEBEK010000222.1:0-700 GCA_049998055.1 Amycolatopsis sp. cmx-4-37
GCAGGTGCTCGCGCTCGATGTGGAAGGTGAGTTCGCCCCGGTCGACCACGGTGCGGTCGATGGCGTTCGCCGGGAGCAGGCCCTGCTCGTCGAGGGCGCCTTCGAGTTCGTCGGCGATCTCGTCGAAGACGCCGTACCCCTCGCGGGAGGTGGGGCCGCCGTAGGGCCGGCTGGCCGGTCCCGGGAGCGAGACGGTGCGGACGAGGCCGCCGTACCCGCTGGTGTCGCCGGTGTCCTGGGCGCCGAACATGCCCCGGCGGACGCCGATGACGTCGCCGCCCTCGCGGCGGGCGGCCGGGAGCGCGGACTCCTCGCGCGGCTCCTCGGGGTCCTGGTGGGTGTCGCTCACCGCAGCAGCCCCTTCATCTCGATGGTGGGCAGCGCCTTGAGGGCGGCTTCCTCCGCCTCGCGGGCCGCCTCCTCCTTGTTGACGCCGAGCTTGGAGCTCTGCACCTTCTGGTGGAGCTTGACGATCGCGTCGACGAGCATCTCGGGGCGCGGCGGGCAGCCCGGCAGGTAGATGTCGACAGGGACGATGTGGTCGACGCCCTGGACGATCGCGTAGTTGTTGAACATGCCGCCGGAGGAGGCGCAGACGCCCATGGAGATGACCCACTTGGGGTTGGGCATCTGGTCGTAGACCTGGCGCAGTACGGGCGCCATCTTCTGGCTGACCCGGCCGGCGACGATCATCAGGTCG
>JAEBEK010000223.1:0-699 GCA_049998055.1 Amycolatopsis sp. cmx-4-37
GGGCACCGGGGGTGGCGGCCGACCCGACCCTGACGGTGGACCGCCCCGACGACCCCGGCCTGGTCCCGGGCCCCGGCCACGAGGCGGTGACGGTACGGCTGACCGTGGCGCCCGGCACCGAGCCCACCGAGGCCGACCTGGACCGGATCACCGCCCGCGCCGAGGCGGCCGTCCCCGGTCTCGCCGGGCGGATGCGGTGGCGCCACGCCCTCACCCCCGCCGACATCGCCCACGCCACCGGCGCCCCCGGCGGCGCCGTCCCCGCCCCCGCCCTGGCGGCGGCGGACGGCACGCTGCTCCACCCGGCCAACTCCCCCCGCGTTCCCGGCCTGTTCACGGTCGGCGGCTGGTCCCACCCGGGCGGCGGCCTGCCGCACGCCGGGATGTCCGGCGCCCTGGTGGCCGGACTGATCGTCGAGGGACCGGAGTTCACCGGCTCGACCTGAACGGGACGCCGCCCCCGGGCGGCGTCCGTGGCAACGGTGACGTCAGTACCGGTACTGCTGCCCGCCGTGGTCCGGCGCGCCCTGCCCCTGCGCCGGAGGCTGCTCCTGCGGCTGCCCGCCGTACCCCTGGCCCTGTCCCTGTCCCTGTCCCTGGCCTTGGCCCTGCCACTGGTCGTAGCCCTGCTGCGGGACGTAGGTGCCGTCCGGCTGCTGCTGCGGCGGGAGGCCCGAGGCGTCGTAGGTGCCGTATCCG
>JAEBEK010000224.1:0-698 GCA_049998055.1 Amycolatopsis sp. cmx-4-37
TGTGCGGGGATTCACAGCCCCGGACACCGGTGGCGTCAGAGCGCGCGGGCCGCGGGGGCGGACTCGGCGGGGACGCCGGAGCGGCGGTCCATCGCCTGCTGGAAGAGACGGCCGGCGCGGTACGAGGAGCGGACCAGCGGGCCGGACATGACGCCGGAGAAGCCGATCTCCTCGGCCTCCTCCTTCAGCTCCACGAACTCGTGGGGCTTGACCCAGCGCTCCACGGGGTGGTGGCGCACGGAGGGGCGCAGGTACTGCGTGATGGTGATCAGCTCGCAGCCGGCGTCGTACAGCCGCTGGAGGGCCTCGCTGACCTCGGCGCGCTCCTCGCCCATGCCCAGGATGAGGTTGGACTTGGTGATCAGGCCGGCCTCGCGGGCGCGGGTGATGACCTCGAGCGAGCGCTCGAAACGGAAGCCGGGGCGGATGCGCTTGAAGATGCGCGGCACCGTCTCGACGTTGTGCGCCAGGACCTCGGGACGCGAGGAGAAGACCTCGGCGAGCTGGTCGGGGTCGGCGTTGAAGTCGGGGATGAGCAGCTCGACCTTGGTGTGGCCGCCCTCGCGCTCCGAGGTCATCGCGTGGATCTGGCGGACCGTCTCGGCGTACAGCCAGGCGCCGCCGTCCTCCAGGTCGTCGCGGGCGACGCCGGTGATCGTGGCGTAGTTCAGGTCCATCGTGACGACGGACTCGCCGAC
>JAEBEK010000225.1:0-698 GCA_049998055.1 Amycolatopsis sp. cmx-4-37
TCCACGCTGCCCTTCGCGGTGGTGATGATCCGCGGCTTCGTGGTCAACATCCCGGTCGAGCTGGAGGAGTCCGCGATGGTGGACGGGTGCACCCGGATGGGCGCCTTCCGCCGGGTCATCTTCCCGCTGCTCGCCCCCGGCCTCGCCGCCGCGTCGATCTTCGCGCTGGTCAACGCCTGGAACGAGTACCTCTTCGCGTACATCCTGATCAACGACAACTCCAAGTACACGCTCAACGTGTGGCTGATGACCTTCACCACCGAGCGCGGAACGGACTACGGCGCGCTGATGGCCGCCTCCACGATGATCGCCCTCCCGGTCGTCATCTTCTTCATGATCATCCAGTCCAAGATGGCGGCCGGCCTCACCTCCGGCGCCGTGAAGGGATGAGCACGATGACCGCCCAGCCCACCACCGTCTCCGGTGACCAGCTCACCCGTGACGCCCTCGCCGTCCTCCAGCCCGGCTTCACCGGCACCGAGGCCCCCGAGTGGCTGCTGCGGCAGATCCGCGACGGCCTCACCTCCGTCGGGCTCTTCGGCCGCAACATCACCTCGCCCGGCCAGCTCTCCGCCCTCACCGCGCAGCTCCGCGCCGAGCGCGAGGACATCCTCGTCGCCATCGACGAGGAGGGCGGCGACGTCACCCGCCTGGAGGTCGTCGACGGCTCCTCCGTCCCCGGCAACCACGCCCTGGGC
>JAEBEK010000226.1:0-697 GCA_049998055.1 Amycolatopsis sp. cmx-4-37
TGCGCCCCGGCGGCGACGGCGGCCGCGATCTGCTCGCCCCGCATGATGCCGCCGGCCGCGATCATCGGCAGGTGCACCGCCTCGCGGACCAGGGTGAGGAGGGTGAGCAGGCCGAAGCCGGCGCCGTCCCGTTCGGGGTCGTCGCGGTGGGTGCCCTGGTGGCCGCCGGCCTCGATGCCCTGGACGCAGAGCGCGTCGGCGCCCGCCTCCTCGGCGGCGCGGGCCTCCTGGGGGGTGGTCACGGTGACGGCGGTGCGGGTGCCGACCCGGTGGAAGGAGTCGATCACCTCGGCGGTGGGGCAGCCGAAGGTGAAGGAGACCAGGGGGACGGGGTCGTCGAGGAGGATGGCGAGCTTGGCGTCCCAGTTGTCGTCCTGCCCCAGGTCGCAGTCGCCGAGCGGCGTCTCGTACCAGGCGGCCTCGCCCGCGAGCTGGTGGCGGTAGACCTCGATGGTGGCGGGGTCGGCCAGCTCGGGCTGCGGGAGGAAGAGGTTGACGCCGAACGGGCGCGAGGTGAGGGCCCTGAGCTGGGTGATCTCCTGGTACATGCCGTCGGCGGTCTTGTAGCCGGCGGCGAGGAACCCGAGGCCCCCGGCGTCGCTGACGGCCGCCGCGAGAGGGGGGCAGGAGCCGCCGCCGGCCATCGGGGCCTGCACGATCGGGACATCGCAGAGGTCGGTCAGCGCACGGGACATGA
>JAEBEK010000227.1:0-697 GCA_049998055.1 Amycolatopsis sp. cmx-4-37
GCAGAGGCCGTTTCACGCCCGCACCTCCGATCCGTCGAGGGCTTGCAGTTCGGCGCGGTGTTCGCGGGCGGTCTCACGGTTGTGTTGGAGGTCGCGGTGGATGTTGGCGGCGAGCCAGGATTCGCCGGGGGTGTGGCCGTGGCCGGCGTAGGTCCAGTGGGCGAGGGTGAGCGTGGTGGCTCGCTCGTCGTCGGGGTCGGGGAGGCCGAGTGCGGCGCGTTGCTGGGTTGCCCGGTAGTCGGCGCGGGTCTGGCGCAGTTCGCCGAGGGTGGTGGAGTAGCGGCGGGATTTGGAGGAGAAGTGCCCGCGGAAGCCGAGCATGTGGGCCCAGTCGCGGAGTTTGCGGTCGGGGTAGTGGGGATGGAGGTCGAGACAGGCTTCGATGAGGCGGCGGGGGTGGTCGGCGATGTCGAGGAGGGTGAGGGCTTCTTTGTTGCCGATGCGGCGGTCGACGGTGCCGGTGGTTTCGGCGGCTTTGGTGGCGTACTTGGCGACGTAGGAGGCGACGGCCTGTTCGATGATGTCCTCTCCGCTGTCGAAGGCGCGGATGGGGCGTACGTCGAGCTGGGTGCCCCACCGCAAGGTGCGGGCGGGGTGGTTGCCGGACGGGGGCAGGTCGACTTGCGCACGGGTGGCGGCGGCCTGGATGGCATCGGTGAGCAGGTCGAGGGTGGCCCAAGCGGGCGGGGGCGAGTCG
>JAEBEK010000228.1:0-696 GCA_049998055.1 Amycolatopsis sp. cmx-4-37
CCGGGTGTTCCGGCGGGGGCGCTCGCCGGCCGCGTGAACGCTGGGCCGACCGGGGGGATTTCCGGCGAACCGGACTCGTACGCTCCACGGTGCGTCAGCATCGCGTACGTGTCCCTCCTGCCGACCCCGCGCACCCCGGCCCCGTCGCCCTCCCGGGCGGCCCTGCGCGCCCACCTGCTCGCCAGCGGGATCGCCGGGCCCGTGGCGACCACCCGGGAGGCGAGCCTGCGCAGCTACCGCCTCTTCGCCGCCCGCGACCCCCGCGTGCTGCTCGGCCTCGATCCGGCCGGCGTCTGGCGCGAGCGGGACGTGCTGGCGCTGATGGCGCGGCGGTGCGGGGTCTCCGCCGACCCGCGCCGGAGGGAGGGCGCCGACACCGTCGACCCGGACCGGACCCTGCTGGCCCTCGACCGGTTCGCCGTACGGCTCGGCCGGGCCGTCGCCGACCGGCGTCCCGTCCTCTTCGGCACCGGGCACCCCCACCGCCTCCTCGGTTTCTACGCCGCCCTGTCGCGGGCCGTCTCGGCGGCGGGAGGGCACGTCCTCACTCCCGCGCAGGGCCGAAGTGTCGACATAACGACCCGGTTCGGTCTACGCACGCACCGGATCGACTACGTACAGGGCGTCGCGTTGGTGAGAGCGCAAGCGGCCCCGGGGGCGGGTTGTGAGCCGGGCGCGCACTGTCATTCGCCGCTG
>JAEBEK010000229.1:0-696 GCA_049998055.1 Amycolatopsis sp. cmx-4-37
GTTGAGCGAGCCGTCCGCCGCCGGGACCGGCTTGGCGTGGATGGGGCGCCCGTCGGTCGCCGGGTAGGCCGTGCCCGGCCAGGAGTAGAGCGCCATGTCGTACTGGCCGGAGGCGACGTGGTCGGTGAAGTAGCCCGAGCTGGGGACCTTCTTCATCGCCGTGGTCACCCCGATCTTCTCCAGCTGCTCCGCGATCTTGTCGGCGACCGCGCGCAACTGCTCGGACCCGGCCCCCGAGGGCACCACGAACCGCAGCGTCAGCGCCAGCCCGTCCTTGGCCAGCGGCCCCGCCGCCCCCTCGGCCCCCGGACTCTCCGACTCCTTCGGCGCCGCCGTGCCCTTGGGCGCGTACGCGCCGGGCGGGCCGCCCTGCTGGGCGTGCGCCCCCTGCTCGGTCTTGCCGTCGCCGTCCTGCCGGGCCACCACGTCGGCCTGGCGCCACAGGGCCGCGCCCTGTCCCGCCGCGACCGCGCCCGGCAGCATCGGGCCACCGCGGGCGCCGGACTTCCCGTCGTCCTCGCCGACGATGTACTCGCCGCCGTCGTCACCGGGCCGGTCCTCGTTCCCGGAGTCCCCGACGGCCTCCTCGCCCTCGGCCCCCTCGGCGGGCTCACCGGAGGCCCCGGCGTTCTTCGGCCGGGCCGCGCCCTGGCCCGGCTTCCAGCCCGCCTCGGCGAGCAGGGCGCGGGCCTCGGC
>JAEBEK010000230.1:0-696 GCA_049998055.1 Amycolatopsis sp. cmx-4-37
GGCAGCGCCGCCCACGGCGTCACCACCGGCATCTCCGCCGCCGACCGCGCCACCACCCTGCGGCTGCTCGCCCACGCGACGACCACCGCCGGCGACCTGGTCCGCCCCGGCCACGTCTTCCCGCTGCGCGCCAAGCCCGGCGGCGTCCTGGTCCGCCCCGGCCACACCGAGGCCGCCGTCGACCTCGCCCGGCTCGCCGGACTGCGCCCCGCCGGGGCCATCGTGGAGATCGCGGGCGAGGACGGCACCATGCTGCGCCTGCCCGAGCTGGTCCCCTTCGCCCGCAAGCACGGCCTGTCGATCATTTCCATCAAGGACCTGATCGCCTACCGCCGCAGCAGCGAGCCGACCGTCCGCCGCGAGGCCACCGTCCGGCTGCCCTCGTCCACGGCGACCTCGGCGACGGCGAGGACGTCCTGGTGCGGCTCCACTCCGAGTGCCTGACCGGCGACATCTTCCACTCCCAGCGCTGCGACTGCGGCCCCCAGCTGCAGAAGTCCATGGACCGCGTCGTCGAGGACGGCCGGGGCGTCGTCGTCTACCTCCGCGGCCACGAGGGGCGCGGCATCGGCCTGCTCTCCAAGCTCCGCGCCTACGAACTCCAGGAGCTGGGCCGGGACACCCTGGACGCCAATCCCGAGCTGGGGCTGCCCGCCGACGCCCGCGACTACGCGGCCGGCGCGCAGATCCTCACCG
>JAEBEK010000231.1:0-696 GCA_049998055.1 Amycolatopsis sp. cmx-4-37
GAGCCGGGCGAAGAACGGGATGGCGCCGATGGCCAGCGGCACGATGGCGGCCTCGCGGCCGATGGTGGTGCCGGTGAGCCAGCGGGTGAAGCCCATCAGCGCGACCATCAGGATGATGAACGGCATCGAGCGGGCGATGTTCACGATCTGCCCGATGACCTTGTTGGCCACCGAGTTCTGGAGCAGCCCGCCCCGGTCGGTGAGGACCAGCAGGATGCCCAGCGGCAGGCCGAGCAGGACGGCGATGACGGTGGACCAGCCGACCATGTACAGCGTGTCCCAGCTCGCCTGCTCCAGCAGGGGCTGCATCTCGGACCAGGTCACTTGGCACCTTCCTTCACCAGCGCGGGGGCGGCCTCGGCGACCGAGGGGGCCGCGTCCGCCGCGTCCGCCGCGTTCTCGACGTGCAGACCCTGCTCGCGCAGGAAGCCGATCGGCACGACGTTGTCCTCGTAGCGGCCGGGCAGTTCGATCCGCATCCGGCCGACCTGGCGTCCGGCCACGGTGTCCATGGTGGCGCCGAGGATCGAGATGTCGATGTTGTACGTACGGGAGAGCTGCGAGATGACCGGCCGGGAGGTCGACTCACCGAGGAAGGTGACGTCGAGGACGGTCCGCTCGGGGTCGCCGGACTCGCCGCTCACCGGGAAGAGGGCGGAGGCCAGCTGCGAGCCGGGGGTGGCCAGCAGTTCGGGG
>JAEBEK010000232.1:0-694 GCA_049998055.1 Amycolatopsis sp. cmx-4-37
TCTACATCGACTCCCACAAGGAGACGGTGCCGCCCGCCGCCCCCGGCGGACGCGAGCGCAGCCGCAACGTCCTGGACCGCTTCGCCATCGACTTCTCCCTCTGCATGTACTGCGGTATCTGCATCGAGGTCTGCCCCTTCGACGCGCTCTTCTGGTCCCCGGAGTTCGAGTACGCCGAGACCGACATCCGCGACCTCACCCACGAGCGCGACAAGCTCCGCGACTGGATGTGGACCGTGCCGGCCCCGCCCGCCCTGGTCCCCGCCGCCGAGGAGCCCAAGGAGTACGCGGCCGCCCGCAAGTCCGCCGACCGCACCGCCGCCCAGCAGGCCGCCGAAGCCGCCACGGCGGCCCAGCCCGAGCCCACCCGGCCCGAACCCACCCGGCCTGAACCCACCCAGCCCAAGCCCGACCGGCCCGAGGACGGCGACGCCCGATGACCGCCCTGACCACGGCAGCCCTTGCCACCGCCGCCCGGAGTGCCGACGCCGTCCAGCACCGGGGGTTTCTCTCGCCGACCGGCGTCGAGATCGTCTTCCTCCTCGTCGGCCTGGTCACCGTGGGCGCGGCCGTCCTCACCGTGACCACCCGGCAACTGGTCCACGCCGCCCTCTGGCTGGTCGTCGCCCTCGGCGGCATCGCCGTCGAGTACCTCCTGCTGACCGCAGAGTTCATCGCCTGGGTCCAGGTCCTC
>JAEBEK010000233.1:0-694 GCA_049998055.1 Amycolatopsis sp. cmx-4-37
CTGGCCCGGTCGGTGGAGGAGGAGGCGCGGGCGCTCGGCTACAGCGTCGTCATCGGCAACGCCAACGAGCGGCCCGAACTCCAGGACCACCACGTGCGGACCCTGCTCGACCGGCGGATCGACGGACTCCTCGTCTCACCCGCCGACGGCAGCTCCCCGCTGATGCGGCAGACCGCCGAGGGCCCCACGCCGATGGTCTTCGTCGACCGCTGGATGCCCGGCCTCGACGTCCCCGTGGTCCGGGCCGACGGCACCGGTGCCATCCGCGACCTCGTCGCCCACCTGCACGGCCTCGGCCACCGCAGGCTCGCCATCATCGCCGGGCCCGCCGCGACCACCACCGGCCACGAGCGCGTCGAGGCCTTCCGCGAGGCGCTGCACGCCTACGGCATCCCGCTTCCCGCCGAACTGGTCGGCCAGGGCGACTTCCAGGCGGACAGCGGGCGGCGGGTCACCGAGGGGTTCCTCGCCCTGCCCGAGCCGCCCGACGTGGTCTTCGCCGCCGACAACCTGATGGCGCTCGGCGCGCTGGACGCGATCCGCGCCCGGGGCCTCGCCGTCCCGGACGACATCGGGCTGGCGGCCTTCGACGACATCCCCTGGTTCGTGCACACCGGGCCGCCGATCACCGCGATCGCCCAGCCCACCGCCGAACTCGGCCGGGCCGCCGTGCACGCCCTGACCGACCTGATCG
>JAEBEK010000234.1:0-694 GCA_049998055.1 Amycolatopsis sp. cmx-4-37
ACACCCACGTCATCGTCGACGAGGCCCAGGACCTCACGCCGATGCAGTGGCGGATGGTCGGCCGGCGCGGCCGCCAGGCCACCTGGACCGTGGTCGGCGACCCCGCCCAGTCCTCCTGGTCCGACCCGGACGAGGCCGCCGAGGCCCGCGACGAGGCGCTCGGCCGGCGGCCCCGCCGCCGCTTCACCCTGACCGTCAACTACCGCAACCCCGCCGAGATCGCCGAACTCGCCTCCCGGGTGCTGGCCCTCGCCATGCCCGGCTCCGACTCCCCGCGCGCCGTCCGCTCCACCGGAGTCGAGGCGCGCTTCGTGGTGGCCGGGGAGCGGATGGGCGAGACCGTGCGCGCCGAGGCGGCCCGGCTGCTGGAGACGGTCGACGGCACGATCGGTGTGGTGGTCCCGATGGAGCGGCGCGAGCAGGCCGCCCGCGGGGTCGCCGGGCTCGGCGAACGGGTGGTGGCGCTCGGCTCGCTGGAGGCCAAGGGGCTGGAGTACGACGCGACGGTGGTGGTCTCCCCGGCCGAGGTGGCCGACGAGTCCCCGGCCGGGCTGCGCGTGCTGTACGTGGCGCTGACCCGGGCGACGCAGGAGCTGACGGTGGTCTCCGGGCGCCGTGACCAGCCGGACGCGGACGGCGTGCCGGACCTGCTCCGTGACGATGTGCCGGCGGAGCTGCTGGGGGAGTGAGGGGC
>JAEBEK010000235.1:0-694 GCA_049998055.1 Amycolatopsis sp. cmx-4-37
GGGTTATGAGCCCAGCGAGCTACCGAGCTGCTCCACCCCGCGCCGTTGTGCGTCAACCGTACCACGGCACGGGGTGGGGCCGGTCAGCTCCGGTCGGCCGCCTGGTCGGCCGGCGTCTTGCCGGCCTCCTTGTCGCCGTTCCCGTCCTGCTCTTCCTTGCGGGCGTCCTCGGAACCGGCGGATTCCGCCGGGTCCTTGTCGGCGTTCTTGCCGTCGCCCCCTTCGGCCGCGGCCTTCTCCATGGCTTCGAGCGCCTTCTCCAGCTCGGCCTGGGCCTTGCCGTAGGCCTCCCAGTCGCCTTCCTTCAGCGCGGTCTGCCCCTCGTCGTACGCCTTCTGGGCGTCCTTCAGTGCGTCCTCCACCGCGTTGCCGCCGGTCGGCGGGTCGGTCGGCTTCTCGGGCTGCTCGCCCGGCGGCTGTTCGGCGCCCTCGGTTCCGAAGATCTGGTCCAGCGCCTCACCGAGGGTGTCCTCGAAGGCGGTGGCGCCACCGTAGGTGACGAGGACCTTGCGGAGCAGCGGGTACTTGAGGCCGCCGCCTCGCACGTAGACCGGCTCCACGTAGAGCAGGCCGCCGTCGAGGGGCACCGTCAGCAGGTTTCCGTACTCGACCTCGGAGTCGCCGCCGCGCAGCAGGCGGATCGACTCGGCGATGTCCTGTTCGGAGTTGAACTGGCTCTGCACCTGCTTGGGTC
>JAEBEK010000236.1:0-694 GCA_049998055.1 Amycolatopsis sp. cmx-4-37
GCCGAGGCGGTGGAGGAGGTGCTGCGGCCGGTGCGGGAGCGGCATGCCGCGCTGGTGGCCGATCGCGGTGAGGTGGACGCGGTGCTGCGGCGCGGGGCCGAGCGGGCGCGGGCGATGGCGCGGCCCGTGGTCGACGAGGCGTACCGGGCGGTCCGGCTGCTGCCGGCCTGAAAGGGCGCGGGGTGGGGCTGCCTCGGGCGCCCCACCCCGTTCTGGTCAGCCCTTGCCGGAGGCCAGTTCGCGGCTGCGGTCGCGGGCGGCCTCCAGGGCGGCGATGAGGGCGGCGCGGACGCCGTGGTTCTCGAGTTCGCGGATGGCGTTGATGGTGGTGCCGGCCGGGGAGGTGACGGCCTCGCGGAGTTTCACGGGGTGTTCGCCGCTGTCGCGAAGCATGACGGCGGCGCCGATCGCGGCCTGCACGATGAGGTCGTGGGCCTGGGAGCGGGGCAGGCCGAGCAGGATGCCGGCGTCGGTCATCGCCTCGACCAGGAAGTAGAAGTAGGCGGGGCCGGAGCCGGAGAGGGCGGTGGCGGCGTCCTGCTGGGACTCGGGGACGCGCAGGGTCTTGCCGACGCCACCGAAGATCTCCTGGGCGATGGCGAGGTGCGCCGGGTTGGCGTGCGTACCGCCGGAGATCACCGACATCGCCTCGTCCACCAGGGCGGGCGTGTTGGTCATGACGCGGACCACGGGG
>JAEBEK010000237.1:0-693 GCA_049998055.1 Amycolatopsis sp. cmx-4-37
GCTCCATCGCC
Organism: Amycolatopsis sp. cmx-4-37; assembly: GCA_049998055.1. GTDB lineage: Bacteria > Actinomycetota > Actinomycetes > Mycobacteriales > Pseudonocardiaceae > Amycolatopsis. Next base: position 12 of record JAEBEK010000237.1, read on the forward strand.
TTCGGTGCCTACGACGTGGTCGTGGCCGGCGGTGTCGAGCACATGGGCCGCCACCCGATGGGTGAGGGCGTCGACCCCAACCCGCGGTTCGTCTCCGAGAAGCTCGTCGACGAGTCGGCCCTGTTCATGGGCATGACCGCGGAGAACCTCCACGACCGCTACCCCACCATCACCAAGCAGCGCGCCGACGCGTACGCGGTCCGCTCGCAGGAGAAGGCCGCCAAGGCGTACGCCAACGGCAAGATCCAGCAGGACCTGGTGCCGGTGTCGGTCCGCCGCACCAACGCCGAGGCCGGCGAGACCGGCTGGGGCCTGGCCACCGCCGACGAGCCGATGCGCCCGGGCACCACCCTGGAGTCGCTGGCCGGGCTGAAGACCCCCTTCCGTACCCACGGCCGGGTCACCGCGGGCAACGCCGCCGGTCTCAACGACGGTGCCACCGCCTCGCTGCTCGCCGCCGAGGACGTGGCGCACGAGCTGGGCCTGCCCGTCAAGATGCGTCTCGTCTCGTACTCCTTCGCGGGTGACGAGCCGGAGGTCATGGGCTACGGCCCGATCCCGGCCACCGAGAAGGCGCTGAAGCAGGCCGGGCTGACCATCGACGACATCGGTCTCTTCGAGATCAACGAGGCGTTCGCCGTGCAGGTGCTCGCCTTCCTGGAGCACTACGGCATCGCCGACG
>JAEBEK010000238.1:0-693 GCA_049998055.1 Amycolatopsis sp. cmx-4-37
GAGTCTGGTGCCGGAGCTGACGGGGGGTGGGGGCGCCGTTTCGGGCGGGGGTGGCGTGCGGGCCGCCGACATTGAGTCCGGAGGAGTCGGGAACGACCCGAGTGGTGATGGAAAGGCTCACAGCTCCGAGGGCGGGGGCGCCGGTGTCTTGGGGGACCGGACTACCGATTCTGTCGAGGAAGCCGGAGCTGGTCCGTCGGGGGACGGTGCAACCGGTTCGGAGGCCGGGGGTGCCTCCGGTTCGGAGGGCGAGGAGGAAGGGAGCGGGGAGACCGGTTGCCGTGAAACGACGGTCGGCACGGACACGATTGCCACGAACGTCGGCCCGAACCCATCGGGGTAGCGGCCCTCTTCATCCGGGGCCCAGGACAGGCCCCGGGGGGGGGACGGTGGGACCCGGGCGGGTGCCGTCGTGTCGCGGGCCGGCGGCAGTCCGATGGGTGGCACAGCGGCTGGATCGGCACGCTGGAAGTGCCGGGGCGGTCGCTCCGGGAGCACGGGCGAGCGGCGCTGGCATGGAGTTGCCAAGTGTGGTCGGGCTGGGCGGCGGCGTGCCGGGTATGACAGGCGGTGCTGTCACGCGAGGCCCCGGTGGGACGCGGCATAACGGAGCAGGGCTGCCGTGCGTGGGGCCGGCCGGCAAGGACAGGCTGGCGCTGTCGGCGCGAGGGTTGGCGCCCGGTGTGGGCTGGG
>JAEBEK010000239.1:0-693 GCA_049998055.1 Amycolatopsis sp. cmx-4-37
CTCCGACGCCCGCGTGCACACCTTCAACGCCGGGCGCGGCAAACGGCTGGAGGTCACCATCACCGACGGCAGCGGCTCGCTGCGCCTCGTCTTCTTCGGCCGGGGCGTGCACAAGCCGCACCAGGACCTCCAGCCGGGCACCCGGGCGATGTTCGCGGGCAAGGTCTCCGTCTTCAACCACCGCCTCCAGCTCGCCCACCCCGCCTACCAACTCCTGCGCGGAGACGGCGCGGAGGACGTCTCCTCCTGGGCCGGCGCCCTCATCCCGCTCTACCCGGCCACCGCCAAACTCGAGTCCTGGAAGATCGCCAAGGCGGTCGACGCCGTCCTCCCCAGCGCCGACGAGGCCCTCGACCCGCTCCCCGGCGCGCTCCGCGAAGGACGCGGCCTCCTTCCGCTCCCCGAGGCGCTGCGCAAGATCCACCGCCCGCAGAGCCAGGCCGACGTCGCCCAGGCCCGGGCCCGCCTCAAGTGGGACGAGGCGTTCGTCCTCCAGGTCGCCCTCGCCCGCCGCCGCCACGCCGAGGGCCAGCTCTCCGCCGTGCCCCGGCGCCCCGCCCCCGACGGGCTGCTCACCGCCTTCGACGCGCGGCTGCCCTTCACCCTCACCGAGGGCCAGCAGAAGGTCTCCCGCGAGATCTTCGACGACCTCGCCACCGACCACCCCATGCACCGCCTCCTCCAGGGCGAGGT
>JAEBEK010000240.1:0-691 GCA_049998055.1 Amycolatopsis sp. cmx-4-37
GCCCCGGCGGCGTTGGCGTACCCGATGGTGTCCGCCAGTGGCCACCCGGCGAGCAGGCCGTGGCAGAGGGCGCCGCCGAAGGCGTCCCCGGCGCCGAGGCCGTTGACCACCTCGACGGGGACGGGCGGGGCGGTGACGCGGGTGCCGTCGCGGTGGGCGGCGAGGACGCCGTCCGGCCCCTGTTTGACGACGGCGAGGGTGGCCCCGGCGGCGAGCAGGGCGTCGGCGGCGGCCTCCGGTTCACGCTCTCCGGTGGCCTGTTCGCACTCGGCGAGGTTGCCGACGGCGACGGTGGCGTGGGCGAGGGCGTCGGCGTAGTGGGCGCGGGCGTCCGGGCGTTCGTCCTCGGCCCAGAGCAGGGGCCGCCAGTCGAGGTCGAGGACGGTGTGGGCGGCCCGGCGCCGGTGGGCCAGCGCGGTGAGGGTGGCGGTGCGGCTCGGCTCGGCGCACAGGCCGGTGCCGGTGGCCCAGAAGACGCGGGCGGCGCCGATCGCGTCGAGGTCGAGGGCGTCGGCGGTGATCCTGAGGTCCGGGGCCTCGGGCCGCCGGTAGAAGTAGAGCGGGAAGTCGTCGGGCGGGAAGATCTCGCAGAAGGTGACGGGGGTGGGCAGCCCGGGCACGGACGGCACCCACCGCGCGTCGACGCCGAACTTCTCCAGCTCGGCCCGCAGGTAGTCGCCGAACGGGTCCT
>JAEBEK010000241.1:0-689 GCA_049998055.1 Amycolatopsis sp. cmx-4-37
CCTTGTCGTCGATGAACAGGGTGTGTTCCGGGCGGGCGCCGGTGACCCGCAGCACGGCCTCGTAGGCGGCGCGGTCGGGCTTGGTGACCTTCAGGTCGCAGCTGAAGAAGAGCGTGTCGAAGGCGGCCATCCCCGGCGAGCCGTCCAGGGCGCGCGCCAGGTCGGCCGGGGCGTCGGAGAGGACGGCGAGCGGGACGCGCCCGTACAGGCGGCGGGCGAGGCGCACGGTCGGCTCGTGCGGGTTGAGGCAGTAGCCGATGTCGAGGGACCAGAGGCGCTGGCGGTGCGCCTGGTCCCAGTCGGCGCCCAGGTCGGCGGCGACCAGCTCCCAGTAACCCGCGGCGTCGGTACTGATGTTGTAGGCGGGCCGGTGCCGGTCGAAGGCGGCCCAGAACCGGTCCGGGTCGATGCCGGCGGCTTCTTCGAGGGCGCGGCGCGCCGGTGGCGGCTGGGTGCGTGACAGGACCTCGGCGTAGTCGAAGACGACCAGATCCCATGTCATGGCAAGCTCCCGTGCGGTGGGGATTCGGGTGGTCAGGCCGCGTCGAAGGCGGCGTCGAAGGCCGCGGCGGCGGGCCGGACGCGGTCGAGCGCGCGGACCCGTTCGAGGGCCTCGGGCGCGGCGATGGCGCGGTCCAGACCCGCGTCCTCCCATTCGACGGAGAGCGGCCCGGTGTAGCCGACGGCGT
>JAEBEK010000242.1:0-686 GCA_049998055.1 Amycolatopsis sp. cmx-4-37
GATCTGGACCAGCCCCAACCGCATGGCGCGGCTCAGCTGCCTGGGCGCGACCGACGCCGGCCCCGCCGACATCTGCCTCCAGCCGCTGCACGGCAGCTACGCCCTCGCCTCCGGCGGATTCTTCGGTTCCGGTCTCGGCGCGGGTGTGGAAAAATGGGGTCAACTGCCGGAAGCGCACACCGACTTCATCTTCGCCGTCACCGGGGAGGAACTCGGCCTCGCCGGGACACTGTCGGTACTCGCGCTCTTCGCGGCTCTAGGCTATGCGGGTATCCGCGTGGCCGGACGCACGGAGGACCCCTTCGTGAGGTATGCCGCGGGAGGTGTGATCACCTGGATCATGGCGCAGGCCGTGATCAACGTCGGTGCGGTGCTCGGCCTGCTGCCGATCGCCGGTGTCCCGCTCCCGCTGTTCTCCTACGGTGGGTCCGCCCTGCTGCCGACCATGGCCGCCATCGGGCTGCTCATCGCGTTCGCGCGGGCGGACCCGGCCGCACGGGCGGCACTGGACATGAGACTGCCCGGCAGGAAGCGGGCAGCGGTGAGATGGAACACGATGCGACGGCGCGCCCGAGGGCGCTCGTCCGGAGAGCGGTGAATTTCGGTGCATGTCGTACTCGCCGGTGGGGGGACCGCCGGTCATATCGAGCCGGCGCTCGCCCTCGCGGACGCCCTGCGCAGGCAGG
>JAEBEK010000243.1:0-685 GCA_049998055.1 Amycolatopsis sp. cmx-4-37
GTTCTCCTCGCGGCCCGCGCCCTGTTCAGCCACTGACGGCCTCCCCTTCCGGCCTGCTGTCCGCCCCGTCCGCCCCGGTGCGGGCGAGGAAGGCGGCGCTCTCCTCGAAGACGCGCGGGGCGTCGTGGTCCAGTGTCGCCACGTGGAAGCTGTTCCGGAGCAGGATCTCCGTCACGTCCCGCGAGGAGACCCGCCCCAGCACCCGTGCCGAGTCGGCGGGCGGCACCACGTGGTCGCGGGGGCTGCGCAGGAGCAGCAGCGGCTGGGTGACCTGCGGCAGCTCCGCGTCGACCAGCCGGAAGAAGTTCCGCAGGGAGTGCGCGGCGTGCAGCGGCACCCGGTGGTAGCCGACCTCCTCGGAGCCCTCCAGGGCGATGTCGGAGACCAGCCCCTTGGTGGTGCGCACCAGGTGGCGGGCGGCGGGCAGCGCGTAGGCGCTCAGGCCGTGCACCTTGTTGGCCGGGTTGACGACGACCACGCCGCGGACCGCGTCCCCGTGCCGGGCGGCCAGCCGCAGGGCCAGCGCGCCGCCCATCGAGAGCCCGGCGACGTAGACCCGCTCGCAGCGGGACAGGAGTTCGCCGAGGGCCCGGTCGACCTCCGCGTACCAGTCCTGCCAGCCGGTGAGCTGGAGGTCTTCCCAGCGGGTGCCGTGGCCGGGGAGGAGCGGCAGGGAGACGGTGTG
>JAEBEK010000244.1:0-684 GCA_049998055.1 Amycolatopsis sp. cmx-4-37
GGCGCGAACCGGGGGACCGTTACTTCGAGGCGCTGGAGGCGGACCGGCGCGGACGGCAGGACGAGCGGGACGCGGCGGAGGACCGCTACACGCGCGACCTGGCGGTGGTCCGCGTGCTGTCGCTGATGCCGCCGTTGCTGTTCTGCATCGCGATGATCGCCGGTGCCTTCGCCCCCGAGGTCGCCACCGTCTTCTTTCGGCTTCTGGGCCCCCTGACGCTGCTGGCGTGCCTGCTGCTTGCAGGGCTGGCGGTGCGGTACCGGAGTTCACCCGAACGCGACCGCGACCTGGACACGGTCCTGCTGTCCGGAGCCATCCTCAACGGCCTGCTTACCCTCAACTCCGACCACGTGCTGTACGTCCTGCCTCCCCTCGGCATCCTGATGGCGCCCATGGTGCTGCGCCGCGTTCCGCGGGTGCACCCGGACAGCACGAAGAGAACGGAGCGAGGCAAGTGAGCCGCGAGCAGGAGGACATGAGGGTCGCGCCGAGCGGCTACCGGCTGGTGACACCCCCGGAGTGGGTTCGGATACCGATGCGGGAGGGCACCGAGGAGACGATCCGGGCCATCGTCGACCGGGCTTTCGCCCAACTGCCCGACGACGCGCCCCAAGACTCCGTCGGTCCCTACCGCAGGGAGCTGGAGCGCAGGCTGTCGGAGGCGGTCCACGACGCCCGGCGGGC
>JAEBEK010000245.1:0-683 GCA_049998055.1 Amycolatopsis sp. cmx-4-37
GGCGTCGCGGTCTACGCGGCCAACCTCGGCTGGTCCGACGTCCCGTTGCGGGACATGCTCACCGCCCGTCTCGGCGGCACCCCGGTCGCCCTGGGCCACGACGTCCGTACCGGTGGCCTCGCCGAGGGCCGGATCGGGGCGGGCCGGGGCGCCGACCGGTTCCTGTTCATGCCGCTGGGTCCGGGCATCGCCGGTGCCATCGGTATCAACGGCGTCATCGAGCCGGGCGCGCACGGCTCCGCCGGAGAGATCGGCCACGTCGTGATCCGGCCCGGCGGCATCCCGTGCGGCTGCGGCCAGCGCGGCTGCCTGGAGCGGCTGGCCTCGGCCTCGGCCGTCTCCCTGGCCTGGGCGGAGGCGAGCGGCGACCCGGAGGCGGACGCCGCCGACTGCGCGCGGGCGGTGGCGGCGGGCTACCCGAGGGCCGTCGCCGTCTGGCAGGAGGCGGTGGACGCGCTCGCCGACGGCCTGGTCATGGCCGTCACTCTCCTGGACCCCCGCACCCTGATCATCGGTGGCGGCCTCGCCGAGGCGGGGGAAACGTTGTTCACACCGCTGCGGGCGGCTGTGGAGGAACGCGTCACCTTCCAGAAGCTCCCCACGATCGTCCCGGCGGCCCTCGGGGACACCGCCGGATGCCTGGGCGCGGGGCTCCTCGCCTGGGATCTACTCGCCACGGAGGT
>JAEBEK010000246.1:0-682 GCA_049998055.1 Amycolatopsis sp. cmx-4-37
GACGCCGGTCGCCGACCCTGCCCGCGTACCGAGGCGGGTGAAGACGAGGGCGATGAGGCCGGAGAGGAGCAGCAGGCCGCCCTCACCGCGATCCCGGCGGTCGTCGCCTGCCACGTGGTCTCCGGTGAGGCCGACTTCCTGGTGGAGATCGCCGTACCGGACCTGGCCGCCTACGAGCAGGTGCTGCTCGACGAGGTCCTCGCCATCGGCCCCGTCCGCGACGTGCGCTCCACCTTCGCCATCCGGACGGTGCTCAGCCGCGGGCCGCTGCCGGTGGACCACCGGCGCCTCGGCGGGTAGGACCCTGGTGGGAAGGGGACGCGAGGGCCCTCGTTAGGGTGCGGGCCATGGACGTCCTCATCAATGTGTTCGTCGGCCTGCACATCATCGGTATCGCCTCACTGCTGGGTGGCTTCCTCACCCAGATGAAGGCGATCGGTGCGGGCACGGCCCGCTTCATCCCCGCCATGCTCCACGGCGCCCTCACCATGCTCGTGACCGGCATCATCCTGGTCGGTCTCCGGGAGATGGACGGCGGCACCCTCAACCACATGAAGATCGGCATCAAGCTGCTGGTCCTCATAGTCATCCTCGCGCTGGTCTACGTGAAACGCGACGACGAGAAGGTCGACAAGGGCGTCTTCGCCGCCGTCGGCGGCCTGACCGTCCTCAACATCTTCAT
>JAEBEK010000247.1:0-679 GCA_049998055.1 Amycolatopsis sp. cmx-4-37
TCAGGGTGGTTTGTCGGCGGACGGGCGGTGCCGTTCGTTCGCGGACTCGGCGGACGGCGTCGGCTGGTCCGAGGGCGTGGGCCTGGTGGTGCTGGAGCGTCTGTCGGACGCCCGGCGCAACGGTCATCGCGCACTGGCGGTGGTGCGTGGGTCGGCGGTGAACCAGGACGGTGCGTCGAACGGCCTGACGGCGCCCAACGGTCCCTCCCAGCAGCGGGTCATCCGCCAGGCCCTTGCCAGTGGTGGTCTGTCGGCCGGAGACGTGGATGTCGTGGAGGCCCATGGCACCGGGACGACGCTGGGTGACCCGATCGAGGCACAGGCACTCCTGGCCACGTACGGGCAGGGCCGGGACGAGGAGCGGCCGTTGCTGCTCGGTTCCGTCAAGTCCAACATCGGGCACACGCAGGCCGCGGCGGGTGTGGCGGGTGTGATCAAGATGGTGATGGCGATGCGTCACGGCAGGCTGCCGCGCACGCTGCATGTGGATGCTCCGTCGTCGCACGTCGACTGGTCGGCCGGTGCTGTGGAGTTGCTGACCGGTGAGCGTGTGTGGCCGGGGGAGGAGCGGCTGCGCCGGGCCGGTGTGTCCTCGTTCGGCATCAGTGGCACCAACGCCCACGTCATCCTCGAACAGCCGGAGGAGGCGCAGGAGCCCGCGCCCACGGTGGCGCCCGCC
>JAEBEK010000248.1:0-678 GCA_049998055.1 Amycolatopsis sp. cmx-4-37
GGCGATCGTGGAACTCTGCCGGCGCATGCGCACCGTCGCCGAGATCGCGGCGATGCTGAAGATGCCGCTCGGCGTGGTGAGAGTGCTCCTCAGCGACCTCGCCGACCAGGGAAAGATCCGCGTGTACGGCAACGGGCACGGCCCGGGCCAGCCCGATCGCGCACTGCTCGAAAGGGTGCTGAATGGACTCCGCCGTCTCTGACCTCCTCCCCGCCGACGAGTCGGAGGAGACCCTCCAGCCCTGGCAGCGGGACAAGACCCGGGCCCCCATAGCCACCAAGATCGTGGTGGCGGGCGGCTTCGGTGTCGGCAAGACGACGCTCGTCACCACGGTCTCGGAGATCACTCCTCTGCAGACCGAGGCGCTGATGACGCAGGCCAGCGAGGAGACCGACGACCTCAGCGAGACGCCGGACAAGACGACGACCACCGTCGCCATGGACTTCGGCCGCATCACGCTCGACGACGACCTGGTCCTGTACCTGTTCGGCACGCCGGGGCAGCAGCGGTTCTGGTTCATGTGGGACGACCTGGTCCGCGGTGCCATCGGCGCCGTCGTCCTCGCCGACACCCGGCGGCTCTCCGACTGCTTCCCCGCCCTCGACTACTTCGAGAGCTGTGGGCTGCCCTACGTCGTCGCCGTCAACCACTTCGACGGGAGTCCCAAGTTCGAGCCCG
>JAEBEK010000249.1:0-678 GCA_049998055.1 Amycolatopsis sp. cmx-4-37
GTCAGAACTGTTCTACGGCGCACGGCTCCTGGACCCGCGGATCACCGCGCTCCCGGGAGTGTCGGGCGCGGGTACGTGACCGAGCCGCAGAGCACTCCCTAGTACAGCCTTTATCAATCTCGCGATGGCAGGAGGGACGGGGCGGCACCGCTCCGTATGGATGGACGTGAAGCGATACTTCCGTGGGCCCGTCATGTGGATCGTGCTGGCCGTCCTCGCCGTGGTCGTGTTGATGCAGGTCGTCGGTTCGTCCGGCGGGCACAAGACGGTCGACACCGGCCAGGTCGTCCAGGCGATCAACGACAAGCAAGTACAGTCGGCCAGCCTCACCACCGGTGACGACCAGATGATCAAGGTCGGTACGAAGATCCAGGCCAGCTACATCGGCGACATGGGCTTCGACCTCGCCCGGAAGCTCCAGGCGGGTTACGAGGACAAGAGCATCCCCGAGGGCTACACGGTCTCGCCCTCGAAGCAGAGCCCGTTCCTCAGCATTCTGCTCTCGCTGCTGCCCTTCGTCCTGATCGTCCTGGTCTTCCTCTTCCTGATGAACCAGATGCAGGGCGGCGGCTCCCGCGTCATGCAGTTCGGGAAGTCCAAGGCCAAGCTGATCACCAAGGACACCCCGAAGACGACCTTCGCCGACGTGGCGGGGTCGGACGAGGCGGTCGAGGAGCT
>JAEBEK010000250.1:0-678 GCA_049998055.1 Amycolatopsis sp. cmx-4-37
CTCTCCACCGCGACCGCGCCGCGCGCCACCACCTTCCACTCCTTCTGCTACGCCCTGGTCCGCGCCCACCAGGACGCCGACCTCTTCGCCGAACCCCTGCGGCTGCTCTCCGGACCCGAGCAGGACGTCGCCGTCCGCGAACTGCTCGCCGGACAGATCGAACTCGGACGCCAGGGCCGCGCCCGCGTGCACTGGCCCGACGAACTCCGCGCCTGCCTCACCACCCGCGGCTTCGCCGACGAGGTCCGCGCCGTCCTCGCCCGCTCCCGGGAACTCGGCCTCGGCGCCGACGCGCTCGCCGAGTTCGCCCGGCGCGGCGGCCGCCCCGACTGGTCCGCCGCCGCCTCCTTCCTCGCCGAATATCTCGACCTGCTCGACGCGCAGGGCACCCTCGACTACGCCGAGCTCGTCCACCGCGCCGTCCTGCTCGCCGAGAGGCCCGAGACCGCCCGGCAGCTCGCCGAGACCTACGACGCCGTCTACGTGGACGAGTACCAGGACACCGACCCCGCCCAGGTCCGGCTGGTGCGGGCGCTCGCCGGCAACCACGGCCCCGCCGTGCCCGGAGCGGGCGGCGGGCGCACCCTGGTCGCCTTCGGTGACCCGGACCAGTCGATCTACGCCTTCCGCGGCGCCGACGTCAACGGCATCCTGGAATTCCCCGAGACCTTCCGCCGC
>JAEBEK010000251.1:0-678 GCA_049998055.1 Amycolatopsis sp. cmx-4-37
CGGCCGGGGGCGCGGACCGGGCGGGATCAGGGCGAGCCGGAGCAACGCATAGGCACCGGCCCCCCGTTGGGGGACCATGGGCGCCTTCACCTGCCCGCACGACGGGAGCCGACCATGCCGCCCGAACCCGGCCCGCAGCCACCGGGCCCCGCCTCCGCGCAGACGGGGGCGCGGGCCGCCGCCGAGGCCGCGTACGCCGACTGGGTGCTGCGCGGCGGCGCGGCCGAGCGGCTCGACGCCGCCCGGGACGCCTTCCGCGCCCTCGGCGACGGCTTCCACGAGGACGGGACTCCGGTCGCCGGGAGCGACGGCCCGCCCACCCCCGCCCTGCGCGCGATGGCCGGAGTCGTGCGGTACGCCGCCTTCGAGGCGGCCGGGGAGGTGGCGCAACTCCCGCCCGCCTGGCACCTGCTGGACACCGGACGGGCGGCCCTGGAGGCAGCCGGGGCCGACTCGGCCGAGGACGAGGAGACGCGCCGCCTCCTGCGCGCCTGCCGGGTGCTGCGCTGGCACGCCCTCTGCCTCCTGCTGGAGGAGGCTCCCGCCGCGATCGACCCGGCCGCCTCGCCGGACGACCTGACCGCCGAGGCCCTCCGGATGGCCGAGGAGGTGGGACCCCTGCTCGCCGAGGACCCCGGGGACCGCTACCGCTGGCACCTGGGGCAGGGCCGGCTGCAC
>JAEBEK010000252.1:0-677 GCA_049998055.1 Amycolatopsis sp. cmx-4-37
TGCGGGAGACCGCGCCCATCGCGATGACGAGGTAGTCGAAAGGCAGCTCGTACGCCTCGCCGACCAGCGGCGCGATGGCGGCAACCTTGCGGTCCTGGTCGATGGTGGTGACCCGGCCGGTCAGCACCTCGGCCTTCGGCAGTACACGTCGCAGCGGGACGACGACGTGGCGCGGCGAGATGTTGCCGGCTGCGGCTTCGGGGAGGAAGGGCTGGTACGTCATGTACGAGCGCGGGTCGACGACCGTGACGGTCGCCTCGCCGTAGCGCATCTTCTTCAGAATGCGTCGTGCTGCGTACAAGCCAACGTACCCACCGCCTACAACGAGGATCCTGGGACGCTCCGTGGTGCTCATGCCATCGAGTATCCACCCGTCCATGGGGGGTGGTTCGTGCGCCCCTTCACAAGGTTCCCCACCCCCTCTGCTACACTGCGCGGCCCGCGTGACCCAGGTCATGTCCGCGTGGCGGAACCACCATCCCCCTTCGGACGTTCCCCACCCCCTGTGAGCTGCCCGCTCGCCTCTTCCGGGGGCAGGAGCCCGGCCGGCCTTTCATCCCCAGGCAACGCGCGGGAAACACCCCATGCACAGAGGGTTGGGGCCCGGAGTCGCCCAGATGGAGGCCGAAAGGCCCTCGACTTCGCCCATCGGAGCACTTTCTCTTGTGAAGAAGTTC
>JAEBEK010000253.1:0-677 GCA_049998055.1 Amycolatopsis sp. cmx-4-37
GGCCCACCTCCGCTCCCCCGACGCGCCCGCGCTGTACGCGCCGGACGCCCGCACCGCCGAAGGGATCACCACGCCGTGACCGCCACCGTCCCCGCCGCCCCCACGGCGACCGTCTCCCGGACCGGGCTGCTGCGCGGTCTGCCCTGGCTCGTCGCCCGCCAGCACCGGGCGACCGCACTCGGCGTGCTCGCGGCGGTCGCCGTCGGCTGCGCCCTCCTCGTGCAGCAGCGTTTCGCGCTGGTGGGTCTCCTGGACCGGGCCGGGTGGCCCGCGAAGGAGGTGCCGCAGCCCGTGATCGGCGGCAGCGTCCACGGGTACCTGGTGCTCGGGCTCAGCGCCCTGCCGGTGGCACTGGCGGTCTTCGTCGGCGCGCCCCTGATCTCCGGGGACCAGGAACAGGGCACCGCCCAGCTGGTCACCACCCAGTCGGTCACCCGGCGGCAGTGGCTGCTGGCCAAGCTGACCTGGTGCTACTCGCTGGCGCTGCTGGCGGCCGTCCCGCTCGGGCTGCTCCACACCTGGTACGGGGAACCGCACCGGTCGCTGATGCCCCACGAGTGGAGCGAGGGAGCCGTCTTCGACAACACCGGCCCGATGCTGCCGGCGTTCGCCCTCTTCCTCACCGCCGTCGGCGTCACCGTCGGGCTGCTGACGCGCCGGGTGTTCGTGGCGATGAC
>JAEBEK010000254.1:0-676 GCA_049998055.1 Amycolatopsis sp. cmx-4-37
GGGGCGGCGGTCACGGCGGCGGCGACCAGGCCCCCGGTCAGCGACTCGGCGACGGCCAGCGTCTCGCCGCGCTCCTCCAGCAGCCGCAGGGCGTGCTCCGCCTCGGCACTCACCGCCGGGTCTCCCCGCCGCCCTGCCGGGCCCCGGCGGCCTCCTGGCTCTGCTCACGGGCCTGCCCGGCCCGCTCGGCGGCGGTCGGTGGCGCTTCGCCGGTCCGCTCGGCCGGCCCGGCCGCGGACGCCGCCGTGGCGACCAGTGCCTCGGAGGCGGTCGCGGTGGGGACGGCGGGGCCGACCTCACCGACGGTGCCCTCGGGACCCGTGGCCGCGCCACGGCGTGCGGCCCGCTCGGCGGCGAGACCCGCACGGCGCAGCACGACGGCCTGCCGTACGTAGTCCAGGCCGGTCGCGACGGTCAGCACCACGGCGACGGCCATCACCCAGAACCGCAGGGTGGCCAACGGCCCGGTGAGCGCGAGGACGTACATGCCGGCCGCCGTGCCCTGGGCGAGGGTCTTCAGCTTGCCGCCCCGGCTGGCGGGGATCACGCCGAATCTGATCACCCAGAAGCGCAGCACCGTGATGCCCAGCTCGCGCCCGAGGATCACCGCCGTCACCCACCAGGGCAGCTCGCCGAGCCACGACAGGCAGATCAGCGCGGCGCCCATGATCGCCTT
>JAEBEK010000255.1:0-676 GCA_049998055.1 Amycolatopsis sp. cmx-4-37
CGACCTGATGTCCGTCGACCACACCGGCAGCCAGTTCTCGCGCCGCGCCAAGGGCATCTCAGTCCTGTGCGGCGGCTGGCTCGGCCGGCGTGACGGCACCGCCACCGTGTACGACGTGGCCCGCAGCGCCCAGGGCCGGATCAAGGACTTCGGCCGGGTCAGCGTCCACTCCCAGGTGAACGTCGCCGTCACCAGCAAGGCCGTGGAGCCCGTCGCGGTGGTCCTCGCCGAGCTGCTGGAGAACGCCACCAACTACAGCGCCCCCGGCACCCCCGTCGAGGTCAACATCCAGGCCGTCCCCAGCGGCGTCTGCTTCATCGTGGACGACGCCGGTCTCGGCATGGACCAGGAGACGAAGGACCGCGCGGCCACCCTGCTGGCGAGCGACGGCACCGTCGACATCACGAGCCTCGGGGACCCGCCCCGGGTCGGATTCGCCGTCAGCGGCATGCTCGCCGCCCGCTACGGCTTCGCCGTCTCGGTCGGGTCGGTGTCCCCCTACGGAGGTGTGCGCGCGGTGATCCGTGTTCCGGAGGAACTGCTCACGACCGAGTTCAACGAGCCCGCCCAGGCCCCCGCCCGGGTCGAGGCCGTCCCGGCGCTCCCCCCGCAGCACCTGACGGCCGTACCCGACGCCGACACCCCGTACGTCGTGGGTACCACCACCGGCGGCCTG
>JAEBEK010000256.1:0-675 GCA_049998055.1 Amycolatopsis sp. cmx-4-37
GGCCTGGGGGCGGGCCACGGTGACGGGGCGGCCCTCCCACTCCAGGGTGCCGTCGTCGGTGGGGTGCACCCCGGCGATCGTCTTGACGAGGGTGGACTTGCCGGCGCCGTTGTCGCCGACGAGGGCGAGGACGGAGCCCGCGCGGACTTCCAGGTCGACATCGGTGAGCGCCTGAACGGCACCGAAGCGCTTGGAGATTCCGCGCAGCGCCAGCACGGGCGCAGCGGACATGAGAACCATCTCCTTCGCCGCCCCGGCCCCCTCGGCGCGCCGGGGGCGCGGGCAGGGCGGGGACGGGCGGGGGGTGGGCCGGGCTCGGGGCCCGGCGGGCAGGTCGGATCAAGGGCCCGGGCGGCTCGGGGAGAGCGGCGGGCGGCCGGGCGGCCGGCCTCACGAGGAGGGCGGGCCGTCCGGCGGGGTGGTGCGTACGGCGCCCCGTGCTCCGGGCTGCGGGGCCTGGACATGGGAGCGGCGGGGCGCCGTACGGGTCTTCGGACCGGGGCGGAGGCCCGAGGAGGGTGGGCCGCCGCCCCGGCGTTCCGGGGCGGAGAGCTGCTACTCGATGCCCGCGTCCGCGCAGGCCTTCTTGAACTCGCCCTTGCAGATCTCGCTCACCTTGTAGAGCTCGTCCTTGATGACCGTGTCCTTGATGTTGTCCTCGGTCACCACGAAGGC
>JAEBEK010000257.1:0-675 GCA_049998055.1 Amycolatopsis sp. cmx-4-37
GCTCGCCCTGCCCGTCGAGCCAGAACTCGCCGTTCTCCCGGTTGGAGCGGGGCAGCAGGTAGATCGTGGCCTCGTGGCCGGCCTCGGTCGGCTCCAGGACGAGGACGCCGTCCTCGGTCTGGTCACCGGTGAGGTACGCGTACTCGACCGAGGAGCGGAAGGCGTACTCGGTGTCGTTGGAGCGGGTCTTGAGGTTGCCTGCCGGGACGACCAGGCGCTCACCGGGGAAGCGGGCGGAGAGGGCGGCGCGGCGGCCCGCGGTCTCGGCGGCCTGCTCGATGGGCTGCAGGTCGTGCAGCTCGGTGTCGGCCCAGCCCTGCGTCATGTTCTCCGCGAGCTCGTCGGAGAGGGCGGGGTAGAGCCCGTTCTTCCGCTGCTTGATCGGCTGCTCGCCGGCGTCCGCCACGGCCTCATCGACGTCCTTCGGGGTCTCCGAGAGTTCCTCGGCCACGGCATTCCTCCTGGGTGTGACATGGGATGTTCCTCCATCGTATGTCCGTTCCAGGCGGTGCCGAAGGGGCGTGCGGCTGTTGGTCCCGTCACCCGGGGGCGCGGGGCCCGGTGCCGCGCGTCAGTCGAAGCGGACGGCGAGCAGGACCACGTCCTCCTCGCTCTCCTCGTCGTCGAGCCCCTCGGGGAGCAGGGTGGTGAGGATGTGGTCGGCGACGGCCCCCG
>JAEBEK010000258.1:0-674 GCA_049998055.1 Amycolatopsis sp. cmx-4-37
GCTGCGGGCGTGCACGCCCTTGTCGCCGAGGACCTCGCCGAGGAGTTCGCTGGCGCCGTTGATCACGGCGGGCTGGCCGGTGAAGTCCTGGGCCGAGGCGACGAAGCCGGTGACCTTCACCACGCGGGCGACCCGGTCCAGGTCACCGGCGACCGATTTCACGGCGGCCAGGGCGTTCAGCGCGCAGACCCGCGCCAGGTCCTTGGCGTCCTCGGGCGTCACCTCGGCGCCGACCTTGCCGGTCAGCGGAAGCGCGCCGTCCACCATGGGCAGCTGGCCCGAGGTGAACACGTACACCCCGGAGGTCACCGCGGGCTGGTACGAGGCGAGCGGCGGCACCACGTCGGGCAGGGTCAGCCCCAGCTCGACGATGCGTGCCTCGACCGCGCTCACGCCTTCTCGCGCTTGAGGTAGGCGACGAGCTGCTCGGGGTTGGGGCCGGGCACGACCTGCACCAGCTCCCAGCCGTCCTCGCCCCAGGTGTCCAGGATCTGCTTGGTCGCGTGCACGAGGAGCGGCACCGTCGCGTACTCGAATTTCTTGGTCATGGGGCGAGCGTAACGGCTCCCGGGACCCACCCCGCGCGGGCGGTCTCATGCGTACCGCGACGCCCCAGTGGTTAGGCTCGATGGCGTGAGCAGGCTCCAGGTCGTCAGTGGCAAGGGCGGGACCGG
>JAEBEK010000259.1:0-673 GCA_049998055.1 Amycolatopsis sp. cmx-4-37
GGGCCGGGCCCCGGCCGCCGGTGCGGCCGACCAGGCCGATCAACTCCTCGCCCGGGTCGGCGTACTGGCGTTCCAGGAAGACCCGCAGGAGCCGTTCCGGGTCGCGGAAGCGGGTGCCGGTGGAGGGGTCCACGCCGCGTTCGAAGAAGGCGGTGAACTCGCCCGTCTCCTGGGCGAGGAGGCGCTCCACCCGGTGGTCGACGTCCCGCAGCAGGATGGACCGGGTCGTCGCGGCCACCGCCGCCAGGGCGACGGCCATGACGACCAGCAGCCAGAGCAGGATGCGGACCCGGGCGGATATCCGGTGCGGGACGGAGTCAGCCGTCGTCACCGTCGCGGTCGTCCCGGTCGTCGTCGCGGTCGGGTCCGGTGTCGTCCCGGTCGTCGTCACCGTCGTCGCCCGAGCCGCTCGGGGAGGGGGAGCCGGAGGGCCGGGCGGAGGGGGCACCGCCGTCATCGCGGCCGTCCTCGGCGGAGGGGCCGCCGCTCCCCGGCGCGCCCGAGGGGCCGGAGGAGGGCGAGCCGCTCTCCATCTCCACCCGGGCCGGCGGCGCGGGCGGGTCGGGGCTGTCGGTGAGCGCGAAGCTGGTCGCCGCGATGGCCAGCGGTATCGCGACGACGGCGGCGAGGGTCGCCACCCGGTGGGAGAAGGCCAGGCCCGCAGCCTGCCGGG
>JAEBEK010000260.1:0-672 GCA_049998055.1 Amycolatopsis sp. cmx-4-37
ACACCCGTTGTCCACCTGATGGGACCGCAGGGGTCCCGGAGGTCACAGACCCAGGTCGACCTCGAACTCGCCGGCCTCCAGGATCGCCTTGACCGAGGTCAGGTAGCGGGCGGCGTCGGCGCCGTCCATCAGACGGTGGTCGTAGGAGAGCGACAGGTACGTCATGTTGCGCACCGCGATGGTCTCGCCCAGCTCCGGGTGGTCGATGACCACGGGGCGCTTGACGGTGGCACCGATGCCCAGGATGGCGGCCTGGTTCGGCGGCACGATGACCGTGTCGAACAGGGCACCGCGCGAGCCGGTGTTGCTGATCGTGAAGGTGGCGCCGGACATGTCGTCCGGGGTCAGGCCACCGGAGCGGGCCTTGCCGGCCAGCTCGGCGGTCTTCTTCGCGATACCGGCGATGTTCAGGTCGCCCGCACCCTTGATGACCGGCGTCATCAGACCCTTCTCGGCGTCCACGGCGATGCCGATGTTCTCCGAGTCGAAGTACGTGATGGTGCCTTCGTCGTCGTTGATCCGGGCGTTGATGACCGGGTGGGCCTTCAGCGCCTGGGCGGCGGCCTTGACGAAGAACGGCATCGGGGACAGCTTGACGCCCTCACGGGCGGCGAAGGCGTCCTTGGCCTGGCCGCGCAGCTTCATCAGGCGGGTGATGTCGACCTCGACCAC
>JAEBEK010000261.1:0-671 GCA_049998055.1 Amycolatopsis sp. cmx-4-37
GGCCGAGTTCCTCGCGGATGTCACGCTTGGCGCTGTCGGAGAAGTCGCGGATCTTGCGGATGAAGCCGGCGACGTCCTGGATGACCTTGGGGAGCTTGTCGGGGCCGAAGATGAGTACGGCGAGCACGACGATCGTCAGGACTTCGAGTAGACCAATGTCGTTGAACACCTAGCAGCTCCTTGCGGCGGTCCGCGGCCCCACGGCGGGACATCACTCGACCGGGGCCCGCTCCACGTTACCCGGCCCGCCCCGGCGGGCGGTACCGTACCGCCCCACCCGCCTCACCGTGCACCCGGCGTTCGCCCCCGCGCCGTCCGCGGTACGCCCCCGGGCGGCGGTGGCCCCGCCGGTGTCGCGGCAGCTCAGGAGGGGTCCGAGGAGCCCAGTTCGAGGGTGACCCGGCGGCTTTCGCCGTCCCGCTCCACCGTGAGGGCGAGGCGGTCGCCCGGCCGGTGCGAGCGGATCTTGATGATCAGCTCCTCGCCGGAGGCGACCGGGACGCCGTCGACCTCGGTGATCACGTCACCGGCGGCGATGTCCGTCCGGTCGGCCGGGCCGCCCGGGGTGACGGCGGGGCCTCCCCCGGCCGCCTCGCCGCCGACCTTGGCGCCCTCGCCCTCGTACCCCATGTCGAGGGTCACCCCGATCACCGGGTGGGTGGCACGGCCGT
>JAEBEK010000262.1:0-669 GCA_049998055.1 Amycolatopsis sp. cmx-4-37
TGTTCGGCTTCTCCCGCACCAAGGCCGCCGAGCTGGCCGCAGCAGGCAAGGTGCTGGTCGACGGCGCCGCGGTCGGAAAGTCGGAGCGCGTGCACGGCGGCGCCTGGCTGGAGGTCGAGATGCCGGCCGCCCCCGCACCCGTCCAGATCGTCGCCGAGCCCGTCGAGGGCATGGAGATCGTCCATGACGACGACGACATCGTCGTCATCGTCAAGCCGGTCGGCGTCGCCGCGCACCCCAGCCCCGGCTGGACCGGCACCACCGTCATCGGCGGCCTCGCCGCCGCCGGCTACCGCATTTCCACCTCCGGCGCCGCCGAGCGCCAGGGCATCGTCCACCGCCTCGACGTCGGCACCTCGGGGCTGATGGTGGTCGCCAAGTCCGAGCGGGCGTACACGCTGCTCAAGCAGCAGTTCCGGGAGCGGACCGTCGACAAGCGCTACCACGCGCTCGTCCAGGGCCACCCCGACCCGATGAGCGGCACCATCGACGCCCCGATCGGGCGCCACCCCCAGCACGACTACAAGTGGGCCGTCACCGCCGAGGGCAAGCCCTCGGTCACCCACTACGACCTGATCGAGGCGTACCGCGCCGCCTCCCTGCTCGACATCAAGCTGGAGACCGG
Organism: Amycolatopsis sp. cmx-4-37; assembly: GCA_049998055.1. Classification (GTDB taxonomy): domain Bacteria; phylum Actinomycetota; class Actinomycetes; order Mycobacteriales; family Pseudonocardiaceae; genus Amycolatopsis. Next base: position 626 of record JAEBEK010000262.1, read on the forward strand.
CCGCACCCACCAGATCCGGGTGCACATGTCGGCCCACCGCCACC
>JAEBEK010000263.1:0-668 GCA_049998055.1 Amycolatopsis sp. cmx-4-37
GGAAGACCCGCACCGCGACGCCGTGCTCCGCGCACCACTCCCCGAGTGCCGCGCTCGACTCTCCCGTCCGCAGCCACAGGAAGTTGGTCTCGCTCGGAGCGACCTGCCAGCCGGCCGCCGTCAGCGTCCGGCGTACCCGTGTTCGCTCCGCCGCCGTGCGGTCTGTTCTTGCCATCAGCCGCTCGCGGTTCTCCAGCGCCGACGACGCGGCGGCCTGGGCGACCGTGCTCAGCGAGTACGGAAGGCAGGCCTTGCGGAGCTGGGTGACGACGTGGGGGGCACCGATCAGGTAGCCGACACGCAGTCCGGCGAGGCCGTACGCCTTGGAGAAGGTACGCAGCACCACGAGGTTCGGGCGTTCTCCCACCAGTGAGATGGCGCTGCGCGCCGCCGGACGGCGCACGTACTCGTGGTAGGCCTCGTCCACCACGATCAGGCAGTGTTCCGGCACTCGGTCGACGAACGCCCGGAGTTCCTCGCCGTCGAGCAAGGTTCCCGTCGGGTTGTTGGGGTTGCACACGAGGACCAGGCGCGTGTGCTCGGTGACGCGGTCCGCCATCGCGGGCAGGTCGTGACAGTCCGCCACCAGCGGCACGCGGACGCTGCGGAGGCCGGCGAGGTCGGCGAGGACCGGGTACAGCTCGAACGACCGCCACGCGTAGAGCACT
>JAEBEK010000264.1:0-667 GCA_049998055.1 Amycolatopsis sp. cmx-4-37
TGTCGGACGGGACGCCCTCCAGCGCGGCGTCGATGGCGCCGAGCGCCTCGTCGGGCTCCAGGAAGAAGTCCCCGGCCACCTGGACGTTGCGCAGCACACCGTGGTCGTCGTCGAGGTCGACCACGACCAGCTTGCCCCCGGGGACCTTGTACTCACCGTGCATCGCGTTCCGCCTCCAGCGCTCGTGACCTGCGCCCACGGTAACTCTGTCCCGGTTCGCCCGGCCTTCAGAAGCGCTCCGGCGGCGCCTCGCTGATGTCGTACTGCCAGGCGGTGGTCCCCAGCACCCCCTCCCCCACGTCGAGCCCGCCGTCGGCCACCTCCACCGTCTGCGGCTCGGTCTCCTTGTCGGGAGCGACCCGCAGGTACGCGCCGAGGCCGCTCCCCGTGTGGGGGTCGACGGCCCAGTAGCGCCAGGCGAGCGTGGAGCGGGCGGACATGCCGGGCTCCAGGACCAGGAGGCCGGGGCCGGGGTCCTCGGGGCCCATGGAGATGCGGCGGGTGCCCTCGACCACCTCGGTCTCCATCGGCTCCCGTTCCGTGTCGAGCACCTGGAGCACGGGATAGCCCTTCAGCTTCAGCGTCTTCGTCCCGCAGTTGAAGACGATCACGTTCCCCACCCGTAGCCCCATCGCGGCGTCGGTGGCGGCCGCCAGGGCCCGGAAGC
>JAEBEK010000265.1:0-666 GCA_049998055.1 Amycolatopsis sp. cmx-4-37
GCCCGCTGCGCCCGGACAGCACTCTGAAGGTCACCGGGGAGTACGCCTACTCCTCCGACCTGTGGGCCGAGGACATGCTCTGGGGCTCCACCCTGCGCAGCCCCCATCCCTACGCCCGGATCAGCTCCCTGGACATCTCGGAGGCGCTGAAGCAGCCCGGTGTGCACGCGGTCCTGACCCACCAGGACGTGCCGGGCGAGAACGTCTACGGCCTGAAGGTCTCCGACACCCCGGTCCTCGCCGAGGACATCGTCCGCTACCAGGGTGAGCCCGTGGCCCTGGTCGCCGCCGACCACCCCGAGACCGCGCGCCGGGCGCTGGCCAAGATCGTCGTGGAGTACGAGGTCCTGGAGCCGGTCACCGACCCCGAGCGGGCCGCGCACGACGACACCCTCCCGAAGCTGCACCCGGAGGGCAACATCGTCCGCTACCAGCCGGTCGTCAAGGGCGACCCGGAGGCCGAGGCGGAGGTCGTGGTCTCCGACGTGTACACCATGGGCATGCAGGACCAGGCGTTCCTGGGGCCGGAGTCCGGTCTGGCGATCCCCGACGAGGACGGCGGCGTCGACCTCTTCCTCGCCACCCAGTGGCTCCACGTCGACCAGCGGCAGACGGCCCACGCCCTCGGCCTCCCGCTGGAGAAGGTCCGCTTCACCATGTCCGGCG
>JAEBEK010000266.1:0-665 GCA_049998055.1 Amycolatopsis sp. cmx-4-37
GCAGGGGAAGGTGACGGTCAGCCACGTCTTCTGCGTCCCCGGCCTGCCCGGACGCGAGCTGGACCAGCTGGCGGCGGAACTCGCGGACGCCGGAATCTCCCTCACCACCGTCGCGCCCAGCTCCGACCTGGTCCTCCCGATCGACCGGCTGCGCGCACACGGGGTCGAGGTCGGCCTCGGCTCGGACGGCGTCCGGGACTCCTGGAGCCCCTTCGGCAACGCCGACATGCTGCACCGCGCGCACCTGCTCGCCTGGGTGGGCGACGCCCGCCTCGACGAGGAGCTGGAGGCCGCCTTCCGCGCGGGCGCCGACGGCGGGGCCCGCCTCCTGGGCCTCCCGGAGACCGACCTGAAGCCCGGCTCCCCGGCCGACTTCCTCCTCGTACGCGGGGAGTGCCTGCCGCAGATCCTGGTGGACCTCCCCCAGCGGGACCTGGTGGTCCGCGCGGGCCGCGTCGTGGCCCGGGACGGGGAACTGACCGGGCGCTGACGGGACGCCCCTCAGCCTGCCGGGCGGAAGGCCCTGACCAACAGCGTGCCGATCGCGTGCTCCCGGTCCCCGGTGGCCGGGAGCACGTCGGTGCGAACGCCGGCGAACCCGGCCCGCTCCAGGGCGGTCGCCCACACCGACGCGGTCAGCACCCAGCGACGCATGGACATCACCG
>JAEBEK010000267.1:0-665 GCA_049998055.1 Amycolatopsis sp. cmx-4-37
CCGTCCACCCGACGCGGGAACGGCGGCTGCCGACCGCCGCCGAGGTGCGGGAGTTCCCGGAGCCCTTCGGCACGCTGATGCTGGAGCTGCCGCTGCGGGACGCCGGTTTCACCCTGCCCACCTGGGAGGAGCTGACGGAGGTGGTGGCCGCCGCCCGCGAACGGGACGCCGTGGTCCACCTCGACGGCGCCCGGCTCTGGGAGTGCACCCCCCACTTCGGCCGCTCCCTGCCGGAGATCGCCGCTCTCGCCGACACCGTCTACGTCTCCTTCTACAAGTCCCTGGAGGGCATCGGGGGCGCCGCCCTGGAGGCCAGGACCTGGCGCCACCGGTACGGCGGCCAGGTCTTCCAGCAGTTCCCCACCGCCCTCGCCGCCCTGCACGGCCTGGAGACGGTCCTGCCGCTGCTCCCCTCCTACGTGGCCAAGGCCCAGGAGGTCGCCGAGGCGATCGACGCCGGGTTCACCGCGGCCGGCCTGCCGTGGTTCCGGCTCCATCCCCGGCCGGTCCACACCCACCAGTTCCAGGTCTGGCTGCCGTACGAGGCGAAGGCGCTGGACGCGGCCGTCACGGAGCTGGCCGAGGAGACGGGCACGGCCCTGTTCCGGCGCTGGATGCCGGGGGACGCGCCGGGCGTCTCGATGGCCGAGGTGACGGTGGCGGGG
>JAEBEK010000268.1:0-664 GCA_049998055.1 Amycolatopsis sp. cmx-4-37
GACCAGCCCGGAGCCGGCCAGCACGGCGGCCATGTTGGCGGCGGAGGCCGCCTGGCCCGGGTGCGGGCGGACGGCGTGCAGCTCGGGGGCGAGGACGCGGTCGGTGCCGAGCAGCGCCTCCAGGGTGAGGGCTGCGGTGATGTCGGCCGTGGTGTAGAGCCGGTCGAGGTCGGCGAGGGCCATGACCAGCATGCCGAGCATGCCGTCGGTGCCGTTGAGCAGCGCGAGCCCCTCCTTCTCGCGCAGCTCGACCGGGGTGATGCCGTGCTCGGCCAGCAGCTCGGCGGCGGGCCGCACGGTGCCGTCGGGGCCCTCGGCGTCCCCCTCGCCCATCAGGGCCAGCGCGCAGTGGCTGAGCGGCGCCAGGTCGCCGGAGCAGCCCAGCGAGCCGTACTCGTGCACCACCGGGGTGATCCCCGCGTTCAGCACGTCGGCGACGGTCTGCGCCACCTCGGGCCGGACGCCGGTGTAGCCGGAGCAGAGCGTCTTCAGCCGCAGGAACATCAGCGCCCGCACCACCTCGCGCTCCACCCGCGGGCCCATCCCCGCCGCGTGCGAGCGCACGATGTTGCGCTGGAGCTGGGTGCGCAGCTCCGGGCCGATGTGCCGGGTGGCGAGGGCGCCGAACCCGGTGGAGACCCCGTAGACCGGTTCGGGCTTGGCG
>JAEBEK010000269.1:0-664 GCA_049998055.1 Amycolatopsis sp. cmx-4-37
GCGCTCGGCCACCACGATCTGCTGGGAGCGGCTGGCGAGGTCGGCGGAGGGCGCGTAGCTGAGGCCGCCGTGGCGCTCCCAGAGTTCCTGGGTGACCTGGAGGCCGCCGTAGTAGCCGTTGCCGGCGTTGGTGCTCCAGGCACCGCCGCTCTCGCACTCGGCCAGCCGGTCCCACGTGGCGGTGTCGGCCGCGCTGGCCGATCCGGCGCCGAGCAGGGGGATGGCGATGGCCGAACCGGTCACCCCGGCCGCGACGACGAAGGCCGGAGCCTGTCGGGGGCGTCGGTGACGTCCGTTCCCGGAGAGCATGCGGTTGCCTTTCGCGTGACGACTGCTGACCGGCGCCCGCCAGGTGGCGGCGGGGCTTCCGGTTGGCGCTGAAGGTAGCGGCTGTCGAACGTTCGTCACAAGTCGATGCAGCGGAGATCACGTCAACATCACATTATTGACGTGTCGTCAGTTCTCGTGAACGAAAAGGGTGGCCCTGACACCTTCTTCGCGCCCTAGCCCCGCTCCGGCGTGAACTCCACCGGCAGGGTGCGCAGTCCGCGCATGATGAGCCCGCCGCGCCACCGCAGGTCGTCGGGTTCGGCGCCGAGCCGCAGGTCCGGAAGGCGTGTCAGCAGGGTGGCGAGGGCCGCCTTTCCCTCCAGACGGGCCAGCG
>JAEBEK010000270.1:0-664 GCA_049998055.1 Amycolatopsis sp. cmx-4-37
CGAGCCCGCCGAGGACCACCGGGATGGCGAAGAACATGTCGGTGACCCGGGAGAGGATTGCGTCCCAGACCCCGCCGAAGAACCCGGCCAGCCCGCCGAGGACGCTGCCGAGGACGGCGACACCGAGGGTGGCGAGGACACCGACCGCCACCGAGGTGCGGGCGCCGTAGACGGTACGGGTGTACACGTCGCAGCCCTGCTGGTTGAAGCCGAAGGGGTGGCCCGGCTGGGAGCCCTGCTGGGACTTGGCCAGGTCGCAGGAGAGCGGGTTGCCGGAGGCGATCAGCGAGGGCCAGATCGAGATGACCACCAGGAAGAGGATGATCAGCGAGGAGATCAGGAAGACCGGGTTGCGGCGCAGGTCGCGCCAGGCGTCCGACCACAGGGAGCGGGGCTTGGTGTCGGGCCCGCCGCCCTGCGGGTCCTGTCCCTCCAGGCTGATGCCCTCGCTCATCGCCATGTCGGTGGCGGCGCCCGCCCCGGCCGCCGAGATGGCCGACTTGTCGTCCGGGAGGCCCGGCTGCTGCGGGTCAGGCATAGCGAATCCTCGGGTCGAGTACGGCGTAGAGGAGGTCGACGATGAGGTTGGCGACGAGGAAGACCAGGACCACCACGGTGACGAAGCCGACCACCGTCTGCGTGTTCTGCCGCAGGATGCCCTGGT
>JAEBEK010000271.1:0-663 GCA_049998055.1 Amycolatopsis sp. cmx-4-37
TTCACCGTTGTCGGCCCAGAAGGGGACTCGGTCGCAGGCAAGTTGGGCATCTACCGAAGCATCGGGGTTCTGCACCGCCCCCCACCACATGCCCTCGTCTTCCTTGTCCTGATTGAAGTCCTTGTAGTCCCCGTCAATGTAATTCTGCCGCTCCTCGTTCCATTTCTCCCGAGCGTAGGGCGGCATGCCAGGGTCCTTGACTATGCTCCGATGCATGCGCTGGTAGTAATCACGCAACTCGTCCGGCGTCCACTTTGGGGCATACCAGCAGGGGGGCGCAGTCCAGTCGCTCTGAACAGAACTCACAGGCCCAGCGGAAGGGCCCGACCCGTTCTTCGAAGTATCGAACTTGATCTGCGCTCCGGCGTAGATGTGGTCGTCCTTCTGGCCGCCTCCAGCATCCACATCGACGGGCGGACCAGGGGCAGCGAATGACACGCCCGTGCTGACGAGAACGGCTGTGGCCACCGTCAACGATCCGACGATCAGGAACCGACGCACTGCGCGGCCCCCCTCTCGCTCTCCACGTTGTGGACGAGCCAGAGATTGTCCACGGCATCCGACTCCTTCATCACGAGCGTGAAGGAGAGATGCGGGCTGCCGGCATCAGATCCACCGTCGACCTTTTTCCCCGTCTTCGCATCCTTTCCGTATACCTGGGAC
>JAEBEK010000272.1:0-662 GCA_049998055.1 Amycolatopsis sp. cmx-4-37
GCGGCCAACGCGGCGCTGCCCTGGCCCGGGGAACCCGCCGCCGCCTTGTGGCAGGCGGCCACCGTGATCCGCGAGCACCGGGGCGACGGCCACCTCCGCGCCCTGCGCGAGGCCGGCCTCGACCCCGTCGAATCCCTGGTCTCCTTCGCCGCGATCGGCGCGGCCCCGCCCGAGGTCTTCGCCAGCCGGGGCTGGACCCCCGCCGCGTGGGAGGCGGCCCGCGCCCGGCTGGCCGCCCGGGGCCTGGTCGACGCGGCCGGCGCGGCCACCGAGGCGGGCCGGGAGCTGCGAGCGCAGGTGGAGCGCCGCACCGACGAACTGGCGGCGGCGCCCTGGCGGGTGCTCTCCGACGACGAGCGGGAGCACCTCGCCAAGGCCCTGGAGCCGTTCTGGATCGCGGCGATCGGGTCGGGGCTGCTGCCCGGGGTCAACACCTTGGGGATCGGCAAGGTGTGAGGGGAACGGTGTTCAGCAGGCGACGTTCTTGATTCCGGTCCCCTTGTTGCCGAGGGTGCCGCCGTAACGGAATTTCTCCTGCTTCTTGGCGCCGACCGTGAATTGCGGGTCTGTGCGCAGGGCGATGGTCACGGTGAAGCACTTCTTGGTGGAACAGGAGTTCTTCACGGTCACGTATCGAGAAGACTTCTCGCTGGACCACTTCA
>JAEBEK010000273.1:0-662 GCA_049998055.1 Amycolatopsis sp. cmx-4-37
CGGCGGTGAAGTCCTCGTAGGCGGCCTGGCGGCCCGGCGGGAGGGGGACGGCGCAGAGGCGTTCGAGCGCCTCGCGCTTCAGCTCCCAGACGGCGTCGCGGTCGATGAGGGCCTCGCCGGAGAGGACCCGGACGCGCAGTTCGGCGGCGCGGCGCAGCAGCCCGTCGAGGTGCGGGCGGACGTCGGCGCTGAGCGCGGTGTACTCGGGGATCGCCTCGACGCGCAGGTGCACCGGGTCGGGAAAGCGGCGGGAGGACGGCCGGTACGGGGAGGGGTCGGTGGGCGTGCCGGGGACGGCCGCGTGCAAGGGGTTGACCTGGACGAATCCGGCGCCGTGCACGCGTCCGGCCCAGGTGGCGAGTTCGGCGAGGTCGCCGAGGTCGCCCATGCCCCAGGAGCGGTGCGAGAGCAGCGAGTAGAGCTGGACGAGCAGGCCCCAGGCGCGGGACTCGGGCCCGCGGATGTGGTCCGGGGCGATGACGAGGTGGCTGGTGGCGGTGCGTCCGTCGGGCGTGGTGGCCTCGATCCGGTGGACGCCGAACGGTACGGCCCACAGCACGTCGGCGGCGGGAGGGAGGGCGCTGCCGGCGGGGGGCGGGGGCGCGGTGGCGGCCGGGACCAGAGGGACGGTCCAGTTCCAGGCGGGCGGCGGGGCCTCGCCG
>JAEBEK010000274.1:0-662 GCA_049998055.1 Amycolatopsis sp. cmx-4-37
TCTCGCTCAACCTCTTCTCGCTGATCGGCGGCCGCAAGACGCTGGCCGGCTCCAACATCGGCGGCATCCCCGAGACCCAGGAGATGCTGGACTTCTGCGCCGAGCACGGCCTCGGCGCCGAGATCGAGGTGATCCGCGCCGACCAGATCAACGAGGCGTACGAGCGGGTCGTCAACAGCGACGTGCGCTACCGCTTCGTCATCGACACCGCCACCATCTGACCGGCGCGGGCCGCCCGGCCCGGCCTCAGACGCCGACGGCCCCGTCGACCCCCTCGCGCAGGAGGTCGGCGTGGCCGTTGTGGCGGGCGTAGTCGTGGATCAGGTGGAGCATGATCGCCCGCAGGGACACCTCGGCCTCCCACCGCGGGGACCAGGCCGTCTCGTCCAGCGAGGCGGCCGCCGCCTCGATCCGCCGGGCGTGCGCCACCTCGGCCTGCCACACCGCGAACGCCTCCCCGGCGTCCGCCCGCGCCGCGTCGTACGCCACCTGGAAGTCGCCCTCCGGCGACCACACCAGCCCGATCTCCTCACCGGCGAAGGTCCGGCGGAACCAGGCCCGTTCGACCTCGGCCATGTGCCGGACCAGCCCCAGCAGCGACAGCGCCGAGGGCGGCGAGGACTTCGTACGGAGCTGTTCGGTGGTCAGCCCGGCGCACTTGG
>JAEBEK010000275.1:0-660 GCA_049998055.1 Amycolatopsis sp. cmx-4-37
GCCCGGCCGGTCCGGGCCCGGCCCGAGACCTCAGGATTTCACCCGTCTGCCGTACGATCGGGCCTCTACAGCGAGGAGCGAGGAAGTGACCGAGGACAGGGGTGCGCAGCGTCTGGTCGAGCTGCTGGCCGACCACGAGGACGACTTCGTCACCCAGTGGGTGGCGACCGTGGGCGAATCGCTCAGCGGCAGGCTGAGCAACGCCGAGCTGGAGCGGGAGCTGCGCGACCTCTACGCCGCGCTCCGCAGCGGTCTGGCGTCCGGCGCGCTGACCTCCCGGGAGGACGGCTTCGCGGAGATCCGCAGCCTCCTCGTGGAGCTGTCGCGCAACCGGGCCCGGCAGGGCTTCACGCCGACCGAGACGGCCATCAGCGTCTTCGCCCTCAAGCAGGTGCTGGAGCCGTCGCTGACGGGGAGCGCGGAGGACATCCGCGCCTACCTCCAGCTCAGCCGCCTCCTGGACGAGCTGGGCCTGCTGACCGCCGAGGCGTACGCGCGCACGCGGGAGGAGATCATCTCCTCGCAGGCCGACCAGCTGCTGGAACTGTCGACGCCGGTCGTCAAGCTCTGGGACGGCGTGGTGGCGGTGCCGCTGGTCGGGACCCTGGACTCGGCGCGTACCCAGGTGGTCATGGAGCGGCTGCTCCAGGCGCTGATCGA
>JAEBEK010000276.1:0-660 GCA_049998055.1 Amycolatopsis sp. cmx-4-37
CGGCCGGGCGAGGTGGTCTCGGCCGGCAGCCCCTCGTTGCCCGCGGCCACCGTGTAGGTGATCCCGGAGGCGATGGAGGTGCGGACGGCCTTGTCCAGCTCGGGGCTGACCCCGCCGCCGAGGCTGAGGTTGGCCACGGCCGGCTTGACGGCGTTCTTCGTCACCCAGTCGATGCCCGCGATGACCTGCGCGAGGGTCCCCTCGCCGTAGGCGTCGAGCACCCGCACGCCCACGACCTTGGCCTTCTTCGCCACGCCGTAGGTGGAGCCTACGGCGGTGGCCGCGACGTGCGTGCCGTGGCCGTTGGAGTCCTGGGCGACCTTGTCCTTGCCGACGAAGTCGTACCCGTTGCGGGCCCGGCCGCCGAACTCCTGGTGGCTGATCCGGATGCCGGTGTCGATGACGTACACCGTGGCGCCCGCGCCGCCGCCGTCCGGCGAGGTGTACCGCTTGTCCAGCGGCAGGGCCGGCTGGTCGATGCGGTCCAGGCCCCAGACCGGGTTGGTCTGGGTGGCCGAGGCGCGCACCTTGACGTCCTGGGCGACCGAGGCCACGGCGGGGTCCGCCGCGAGCCGCCGGGCCTGGACGGCGTTGAGCTTCACCGCGTACCCGTTGAGGGCCCGCTGGTAGGTGTGGCTGATCTTGCCGCCGTACCGGCTC
>JAEBEK010000277.1:0-659 GCA_049998055.1 Amycolatopsis sp. cmx-4-37
GCCCGCGAAGGCGGCGGCGCCGAAGACGTGGTCGAAGTGGGCGTGGGTCAGTGCCAGATGCGTCACACGGCGCGGGCCGCCGCGCTCCCGCAGGGCCTCCTCGGCCGCGTGGCGCAGCAGGGCGCCCTCCCGCAGGGACGCGCCCGCGTCGATCAGCAGGGCGCCGGCGGGGCCCACGGCCAGTCCGGCCGTCGCGTCCCAGCGGGGCAGCCGCAGCCGCCCGACGCCGGGGGCCGGCCACTCCCAGCGCCACTCCGGCCCGGTCCCGTACGCGTTCATCGGCTCATCACGGCTCCACCCTCTCAGGCGTCGCGCGGCATACCCGGCGGTACCGGGTGACTTCGCCGCGTCGTCCCCGGCCAGGTGTGCCCCGGCCTTGCCGCGGACACACCGGTCAGCCGTACACTGGTCCGCGACGTGGTTGGCACTCGCGCGAGGTGAGTGCCAGCAGAGGCCCGCCGAGGACGCGGGAGCGTGGCAGGCGACTGGGAGGTGCGCGGTGCTCAGTGAACGAAGGCTCGAAGTCCTGCGCGCGATCGTCCAGGACTACGTCGGCACCGAGGAGCCGGTCGGCTCGAAGGCGCTGACCGAACGCCACCGGCTGGGCGTCTCCCCGGCCACGGTCCGCAACGACATGGCCGCGTTGGAGGACGAGGGGT
>JAEBEK010000278.1:0-658 GCA_049998055.1 Amycolatopsis sp. cmx-4-37
TGGTGGACCTGGCGGCGGTGCGCAAGGCGGGCGTGCGGATCGGCGCCGACCCGCTGGGCGGCGCCTCGGTGGGGTACTGGGGCCGGATCGCCGAGCAGTACGGGCTGGACCTGACGGTGGTCAATCCGCGGACCGATCCGGCGTGGTCGTTCATGACGCTGGACTGGGACGGCAAGATCCGCATGGACTGCTCGTCGCCGTACGCGATGGCCTCGCTGATCGAGGGGCGCGACCGGTTCGCCATCGCCACGGGGAACGACGCCGACGCCGACCGGCACGGCATCGTCACGCCCGACGGCGGGCTGATGAACCCCAACCACTACCTGGCGGTGGCGATCGGCTACCTCTTCGAGCACCGCGAGCGGTGGCCGGCCGCCACCGGCGTCGGCAAGACCCTGGTCTCCTCCTCGATGATCGACCGGGTCGCCGCCGACCTCGGCCGGGATCTGGTCGAGGTGCCGGTGGGGTTCAAGTGGTTCGTGGACGGGCTGCTGGACGGCTCGCTCGGCTTCGGCGGGGAGGAGTCGGCGGGCGCCTCCTTCCTGCGCCGGGACGGTTCGGTGTGGACCACCGACAAGGACGGCATCATCCTGGCGCTGCTCGCCTCGGAGATCCTCGCGGTGACCGGCAGCAGCCCCTCCGAGCGGTACGCGGAGCT
>JAEBEK010000279.1:0-658 GCA_049998055.1 Amycolatopsis sp. cmx-4-37
CACGGGGGCGGCCGTGCCCGCCATCTGACCTGCGGGGATACGGGGGACCCGGGGGAGCGGGGGAGACACGTGCGGGGCGTCCGGCCGGGGCGCCCCGCACGTGCGCGCGCTCCTAGGCCGGGCCCGGCACGACCCCCCGCGCCACCCCCAGCTCCACCGCGTCCTGCGGGCGCAGCCGCAGCGCGTCGGCGGTGGCCGGGATCTCCTCCGGGGGCCGCTTGAGGATGGCGGCGGCCAGTTCGGGGGCGATGACGGAGAAGTAGCTGTCGGGTGTGACCCAGAGGTGGCCGGGGGCGGCCAGTGCCAGCGCGCCCCCCGAGCCGCCCTCGCCGACGAGGAGCGAGGTGACGGGGACCTCGGCCTCGGCGACGGCGGCGAAGAGGTCGGCGATGGCGGGCCCGGCGCCGCCCTGTTCGGCGGCGGCGTCGTTGGCGGCGCCCGGGGTGTCGATGAGGGTGAGGACCGGGATGCCGAGCCGGTCGGCGGTGCGGACCAGGCGGGCGGCGGTGCGGAATCCGGCGGGCCGGGTGGCGGTGCCGCACTGGGCGGCGTAGGCGACGGTCCGGCCGTCGCGGTGGCCGAAGCCGCAGCGCATGCCGGGGTCGGTGGCGCCGGTACGGTCGCCCCGGATCTCCTCGCGCCAGTCGAAGTGGGCGTC
>JAEBEK010000280.1:0-655 GCA_049998055.1 Amycolatopsis sp. cmx-4-37
TGGACCTCGGGGCGGTGGATGATCTCGGACTTGAGGCGTTCGACGCGGGCGCGGGTGTCGGGGTCGCTGCGCAGGTCGGTGGCGAAGTCGGCGAGGAAGGTGTCGATGGCGGCGCGCGCCGGGTGGTCGGGCATGTCGCGCATCTCGGTGAGGAAGCGCAGGAGTTCCTTGTAGACGCGTTCGCCGACGCGCTTGTCGACGAAGCGCGGGGTCCAGCCGGGGGCGCCGCCCTGGACGGCGTTCATCACCGTGTCGCTGTGGAGGACCAGCCAGTCGTGGGCACGGGAGCAGACGAGGTCGACGACGCGACGGTGGCCGCCGTCCTCGACGATCCGCTCCAGCATCCGGCCGAGGCTCGGCGCGATCTCCTGGGCGTCGGCGCGGCGGGTGATGGCCTCGCCGACGATGGCCTGGACGTCGTTGTCGCGCAGGACGGTGAGGGCGCCGCGCAGGGCGGTGGAGAGCTCGGAGGTGACGCGGTCGGTGTTGGCGGGGACGGCCAGCCAGCCGCCGACCCGGCTGCCGAGGCGCAGGGCGCGCAGCCGGGTGCGGATGACGTCCGGGGAGAGGAAGTTCTCGCCGACGAAGGCGCCGAGTGAGGCGCCGAGCTGGTCCTTCTTGCGCGGGATGATCGCGGTGTGCGGGATGGGCAGGC
>JAEBEK010000281.1:0-655 GCA_049998055.1 Amycolatopsis sp. cmx-4-37
GAAGCCCTGGACGCCGTCCTCACCCGCTTCGACCAGGAACTGGACCGCCCGCTGCGCGAGGTGCTCTTCGCCGAGGAGGGCACCGCCGAGGCCGCGCTCCTGGACGACACGGCGTACACGCAACCCGCCCTGTTCGCCCTCGAAGTGGCGCTGTACCGGCTCGTCGAGTCCTGGGGGGTACGCCCCGACCAGGTCGCCGGCCACTCCATCGGTGAGATCGCCGCCGCCCACGTGGCGGGGGTCTTCTCCCTGGACGACGCCTGCGCCCTCGTCGCCGCCCGTGGCCGCCTCATGGCCGCCCTTCCGGCGGGCGGCGCCATGGTCGCCGTCGAGGCGAGCGAGGAAGAGGTACTGCCCCTCCTGGAGGGAGGCGAGGACCGGATCTCCCTCGCCGCGGTCAACGGCCCGCGCGCCGTGGTGATCGCCGGTGACGAGGAGCCGGTCGCCGCCGTCGCCGCCCGCCTCGCCGAGGACGGCCGCCGCACCCGCGCGCTGAAGGTCAGCCACGCCTTCCACTCGCCGCGCATGGACGCCATGCTCGACGACTTCGCCCGCGTCGCCCGCGGCCTCACCTACGAGACGCCGCTCGTGCCGGTGGTCTCCACCGTCACCGGCGCCCCCGCCACCCCCGAGGAACTGCGTTCGCCCGAGTACT
>JAEBEK010000282.1:0-655 GCA_049998055.1 Amycolatopsis sp. cmx-4-37
TGGCCTCTGTATAGCGGCACGGGGCGGGGTCGGAGGGCACGGGGCCGCGTTAGGGTCTCAGTGAACAACTTCGTCTCTTGAGGCGCGGAGAGAGCCAGGCCCGCCCGGCCGCGCACCCGCGCACCCGCGCACCCGCGCACCCGCCGAACGCCCACCCGGATGGAGCCCCCGTATGACCGCGAGCACCGCCACGGCCCTGACCCACGTCCGCGTCTTCGACGGTGAGCGCCTGCGGGAGCCGGGGACCGTGGTGATCGACGGGCCGCTGATCGGCACCGACCCGGCCGGCGCCCGGGTCGTGGACTGCCGGGGCGCCACCCTGCTCCCCGGCCTGATCGACGCCCATGTGCACGTCCGCGACGCCCGGACCCTGGACCGGCTCGCCGACCACGGCGTGACCACCGCCCTGGACATGGGCGGCTGGCCCCCGGCCCTCCTCGACTCCCTGCGCGGCCTGCCGGGCACCACCGCCCTGCTGCGCGCCGGGGCCCCGGCCGCCGCGCCCGGCAGCGTCCAGTCGCGCATGCCGCACTTCCCTCGGAGCAGCCTGCTCGCCGGGCCCGGGGACGCGCCGGCCTTCGTCGCCGAGCGGGCCGAGCAGGGCGTGGACTACGTCAAGATCATCGCGGAGGTGCCGGGCACGCCCGGGGCGCTC
>JAEBEK010000283.1:0-654 GCA_049998055.1 Amycolatopsis sp. cmx-4-37
CTGCCCATCCCCGCCGAGCGGATCGGCGGCTTCGACATCGCCGCCCGCTACGAGGCCGCGCAGGCCGACGCTCTCATCGGCGGCGACCTCTACGCCGTCCAGGAGACCCCGCACGGGGTGCGGCTGCTCGTCGGTGACGTGCGCGGCAAGGGGCTCGGCGCGGTGGAGGCGGTCGCCGTGGTCATCGGCGCGTTCCGGGAGGCCGCCGAGCAGGAGTCGAGCCTGGAGAAGGTGGCCCAGCGGCTCGAACGCGCCCTCGCCCGTGAGGGGGTGCGGCGGGAGGGGCTGGACCAGTTCGAGGGGTTCACCACCGCGCTGCTGGCGGAGATCCCGCCCGGGCAGTCCGTCGTCCGCACGGTCAACCGGGGCCACCCCGAGCCGCTGCTGCTCCACGGCGACGGAGACGTACGGGTGCTGGTGCCGACCCAGCCGGCGCTTCCGCTCGGCATGGGGGATCTCGGGGTGTGGCCGGACCGTTCGGACGCGACGCCCTTTCCCTCCGGCGCCACCCTGCTCCTCTTCACCGACGGCCTGACGGAGGCACGGGACCGGAACGGGGTCTTCTACGATCCGGCGACGCGGCTGACGGGGCGTCGCTTCGAGGCGCCCGACCACCTTCTGGAGGCGCTCTCCCGGGAGGTCCGCGTGCACACC
>JAEBEK010000284.1:0-654 GCA_049998055.1 Amycolatopsis sp. cmx-4-37
TCGACGCCGAGCAGCTGGCCCGGCGCTCCGTCGAGCCGTCCACCATGTCCCTGCTCGGGCTGGTGCGGCACATGGCCGACGTGGAGCGCGTCTGGTTCCGGGCACGGATGGCGGGGCTGGACGCGCCCCCGTACTTCCGGCTGCCCGAGGACCCCGACGGCGACTGGGACGGCGCCCTTCCCGACCCGGCCCTGGTCGACGAGGCGAGGCGGCAGCTCCGGGCCGAGCAGGAGTTCGGGGACGCGTTCGTGGCGCGGGCGCCCTCGCTCGACCTCACCGGCGAGGCGCACGGCGAGCCCGTCTCGCTCCGCGAGGTCCTGGTCCACCTCGTCGAGGAGTACGCGCGCCACAACGGCCACGCCGACTTCCTCCGCGAGCGCATCGACGGGCGGGTCGGAGAGTAAGAGCGGCGGAAGCGGAGGTTCCGGCCTCCGGAGGCCGGAACCGGCCGCGAGCATGGCAGTCTTGGGGCATGGCAGCGCAGATCAATCCCAGCATCCTCTCCGCCGACTTCGCCCGCCTCGCCGACGAGGCCCGCGCCGTCGAGGGCGCCGACTGGCTCCACGTCGACGTCATGGACAACCACTTCGTGCCCAACCTGACGCTCGGCGTGCCCGTGGTCGAGTCGCTGGCCCGGGCCACGGAGACCCCGCT
>JAEBEK010000285.1:0-652 GCA_049998055.1 Amycolatopsis sp. cmx-4-37
TCCGGATCACCGACGGCCTGGCCGCCGAGTTCGGCGACGACCGCTGTACGGACACCCCGCTCGCCGAGGCCGGCATCCTCGGCACCGCCGTCGGCATGGCCATGTACGGCCTGCGCCCGGTGGTGGAGATGCAGTTCGACGCCTTCGCCTACCCGTCGTTCGAGCAACTCGCCTCGCACGTCGCGAAGATGCGCAACCGCACCCGGGGCGCCATGCCCCTGCCGATCACCATCCGCGTCCCCTACGGCGGCGGCATCGGCGGCGTCGAGCACCACAGCGACTCCTCCGAGGCGTACTACGTGGCCACGCCCGGCCTGCACGTGGTCACCCCGGCGACCGTCGAGGACGCGTACGGGCTGCTGCGTGCCGCCATCGCCTCGGACGACCCGGTCGTCTTCATGGAGCCGAAGCGGCTGTACTGGTCGAAGTCCGACTGGTCGCCCGAGGCGCCCGCCGAGGTCGAGCCGATCGGGCGGGCCGTGGTCCGCCGCGCCGGCACCGACGCGACGCTGCTGACCTACGGGCCCTCGCTCCCGGTCTGCCTGGAGGCGGCCGAGGCGGCGCGCGCCGAGGGGCGGCAGCTGGAGGTGGTCGACCTGCGGTCGCTGGTCCCCTTCGACGACGAGACGGTCTGCGCCTCGGTGCGCAGGAC
>JAEBEK010000286.1:0-651 GCA_049998055.1 Amycolatopsis sp. cmx-4-37
AGACCGGCGAACTCTCCACGTACGACAACATCCGCCGTGCCTCGTGGCTGGCGATGCTGGCCGGCGCCGACTTCATCAAGACCTCGACCGGCAAGGTCGGCGTCAACGCCCCCCCCGCCAACACCCTGCTGATGCTCCAGGCCGTCCGCGACTTCCGCGACCGGACCGGCGTCCAGATCGGGGTGAAGCCCGCGGGCGGCATCCGTACGGCCAAGGACGCCGTGAAGTTCCTGGTGCTGGTGAACGAGACGGCGGGCCCGGACTGGCTGGACAGCCACTGGTTCCGCTTCGGCGCCTCCAGCCTCCTCGGCGACCTGCTGATGCAGCGCCAGAAGCTCCGTACCGGCCGGTACTCCGGCCCCGACTACGTCACGGTGGACTGAGATGGCCGAGATGAGCGAGACGACATCCGGCGCGGCCAAGGACGCCTTCGGCGGTCCCTTCCTCTACGCCCCCGCCCCCGAGTCCCGCGCGGTGGTGGACCTCGCCCCCTCCTACGGGCTCTTCATCGACGGCGAGTTCACCGAGGCGGCCGACGGGCAGGTCTTCAAGACCCTCTCCCCCTCGACCGAGGAGGTCCTCTCCGAGGTGGCCCGCGCGGGCGCCGAGGACGTGGACCGCGCGGTGAAGGCGGCCCGCCGGGCCTTCGGC
>JAEBEK010000287.1:0-650 GCA_049998055.1 Amycolatopsis sp. cmx-4-37
CCGGACATCGAAGAGGTCGGCAAGACCACCCGGCACGGCACGTTCTTCCAGATGTGCGGCAACTTCTCCTTCGGGGACTACTTCAAGGAAGGGGCCATCACCTACGCCTGGGAGCTGCTCACCACCTCCCAGGAGCAGGGCGGTTACGGCCTCGACCCCGAGCGTCTGTGGATCACCGTCTACCTCGACGACGACGAGGCCGAGACGATCTGGCGCGAGAAGATCGGCGTCCCGGCCGAGCGCATCCAGCGCCTGGGCAAGAAGGACAACTTCTGGTCCATGGGCGTCCCGGGCCCCTGCGGCCCCTGCTCCGAGATCAACTACGACCGCGGCCCCGAGTTCGGCGTCGAGGGCGGCCCGGCCGTCAACGACGAGCGGTACGTGGAGATCTGGAACCTCGTCTTCATGCAGTACGAGCGGGGCGCCGGCGAGGACAAGGAGAACTTCCCGATCCTCGGTGACCTGCCGAGCAAGAACATCGACACCGGCCTCGGCCTCGAGCGGCTCGCCATGATCCTCCAGGACGTGCGCAACCTCTACGAGATCGACACCTCCCGGATCGTCATCGACAAGGCCACCGAGCTGACCGGCGTCCAGTACGGCGCCGACCAGGCCTCGGACGTGTCGCTGCGCGTCGTCACCGACCACAT
>JAEBEK010000288.1:0-647 GCA_049998055.1 Amycolatopsis sp. cmx-4-37
CATCGACACCGCCATCAACGCCTACCTCCTCGAAGGCACCCCGCCCGACAACGGCACCCGCTGCTGACCCGGCCCCGGGCCCCCACCGGGCCCGGTCCGTCGCACTCCCCGGAACCCTGTAGACTGAACGTCGCTGCAGATGCGAACCTCTTCCCCGGAGGCGGGACCCGAAGGGGTTCTTCTTCCGCAGCTTGCCGCCTTAGCTCAGATGGCCAGAGCAACGCACTCGTAATGCGTAGGTCTCGGGTTCGAATCCCGAAGGCGGCTCGGAATTACCCCAGGACTCACTCGCCGTGACCTGGGGTTTTTTCATGCTCGGAGGGTGCGTGCCGCGTCAAGAGAGGTCGGTGACCTTGCCCGGGTGGAGCCAGGAACCGTCGTGGCCGGCTCGGGCGCCCCGACCTCCCAGCTGTCCCTGGACGGGCTTGCCGGTGGCGGTGAGGGGAACGCCGGTCGCGTCGGCGACGAAGTCGAGGAGAGCGCCCGTGGGTTCCGGCGGCCAGACCATCACGGTGGACGGGAACCGTTGAAGGCGTGCGGCAGCTCTCGGCGGAAGCGAAGCCGGGCGGCGCCGTAGAAGTGGCTTCGGGGGCGCGCTCGGGGGGGGTGCGTTCCGCTGCGGCCGCTGCGGAGCGGACGCCTTTCGT
>JAEBEK010000289.1:0-647 GCA_049998055.1 Amycolatopsis sp. cmx-4-37
CTCGAAGGCGCCGATCATCACCGGCCCGTTGACCACCAGCCAGGCCCCCGCGGCTCCGGCGAGCGCCGTGCCGAAGGCCCGCCACTTCCCCGCCCGCCAGCAGAGCAGGAAGAGCGGGCCGAGGATCAGCGCCGGGTAGAGCTTGGCGGCGGTGGCCAGCCCGAGGAGGACGCCGAAGGCGAGCGGCCGCTCGCGGGACCACAGGAAGAGCGCGGCGGCGGTCAGGGCGACGGCCAGCAGGTCCCAGTTGATGGTCGCCGTCAGCGCCATCGCGGGCGCCAGGGCGACCAGCAGGGCGTCCCAGGGGCGGCGCCGGTGGGTGCGCGCGACGCAGACGGCGATCACGGCGGCGCAGGCCATCAGCATCCCGGCGTTGATCAGCCAGTAGATCTGCTCACGCTCGACGAGCGAACCGGAGCCGGGGGTGAACCAGGAGGCCACCTCCATGAAGACGCCGGTCAGCACCGGGTACTCCAGGAACTGCATGTCGCCCGGCAGCCGGTCGAAGTACGGGACCAGCCCGTCGGCGAACCCCCGGCCCTGGAAGAGGTGGGGGATGTCGGAGTAGCAGGCGTGGGTGTACTGGGCGCCGGCGCCGAAGAACCAGGCGCCGTTGTAGCAGGGCAGCTTCTGCACCATGCCGAGGG
>JAEBEK010000290.1:0-647 GCA_049998055.1 Amycolatopsis sp. cmx-4-37
CATCCCCGAGGTCCTGGCCCCCATCACGGCCAAGCTCGACAACGCCATCGCCCAGGAGCTCAACTCCAAGGTGGCGGTGCAGGGGCAGGACCCGCACACGGTCGCGCTGGAGTGGATGCTGGCGGAGGGGTTCGTCAAGGACTGAGGAACGGGCACGAGGAACGGGCGCGTCCACTTGCAAAGATTCCCTTGCAAAGGAATCCCTGCAAAGAACTGCTTGCAAAGCAGTCTTTGCAACCTTACGTTTCTGGCATGCCTTCTCCCTCAGAGTCCGGCGCCACGCCCCGGCACGCGGCACCTTCGGAACACAAGGTCCGCACCCTCGATCCCCGCTCCCTGCGCGGGCTCGCCCATCCCCTGCGCATGCGGCTGTTCCGGGCGCTGCGCGAGAGCGGGCCCGCGACCGCCTCGCAACTCGCCGTCCGGCTGGACGAGTCGAGCGGCGCGACCAGCTACCACCTGCGCCAGCTCGCCGCGTACGGCTTCGTGGAGGACGCGCCCGAGCACGGCAAGGGGCGCGAGCGGTGGTGGCGCGCCACCTCACAGGGCATCCGTCTGGAGCCGGACCGCCTCAACCTCGCCGACCCCGTCCAGCGCGGCGCCGTCGACGTGCTGATGCACGAGGTCGCCGACAACCACACCGAGGA
>JAEBEK010000291.1:0-646 GCA_049998055.1 Amycolatopsis sp. cmx-4-37
AGGGCTGGCGCATCCACACGCCGAACTCGTCACCGTCGGTGTCGCTGAACCACCACACCGCCTCTCCGTCGGGCGTCAGCACGCCGTCGGTGGTGCCGTTGGGCCGGTCGGTCACCTGCCGCTGGGCACCGGTGGCCCGGTCCCAGGCGTACAGCTCGTAGGTGCCGGTCGCGTTCGAGACGAACAGCGCGCGGTCGGGGGCGTCCTCGGCCCACTCGGGCAGGGAGACCCGCGGGGCACGGAACCGCTTCTCCCAGTCGGGCATGGCATTCGTGTCACTCATGGCTCCATGTAACCGGATGGACGGGGGGTGGTGCAGGGGGCCGGGGTAGGCGCCGGGCCACCGGCGGGATGCGCCGGGCCCCGCGCGCTGCCCGCCCGGGGACGGACACCGGGGGACGGGCCCCCGGCTCAGCTCGCGACGCGCACCACCGCCTTGCCCGTGTTGGCGCCGCGGAGCATGCCGAGGAAGGCGTCCACCACGTGGTCGAAGCCTTCGGTGACCGTCAGCGGGTCGCGGACCGTGCCCTGCCTCAGGTGCGGGGTCAGGAACGCCTCCAGCTCGCCCTGGGCGTCCCGGTGCCGGCTGACCAGGAAGCCTTCGAGACGGCCGCTCTTCTCCACGAGGTCGAAGAGGTTGCGCGGG
>JAEBEK010000292.1:0-645 GCA_049998055.1 Amycolatopsis sp. cmx-4-37
TCACGCGAGCGAATTAAGCTCAAGATCCAAAAGAAGAGAAGAGGGGGTGGGATGAGCCGTTATAGGCGATCTCAGTACGATTCCCGACACGGGGACCGGTACGGGTCCAGGTACAGGGACGAGGGCGACGAGCAGTGGGGGCAGGCCGCCGGCACGATCGGCGTCCTCGTTCTCGTCTTCGGAGTCCTCGCCACGATCAAGGCCAAGCTCGGCCTTTCCTGGCCGGCCACCGCGCTGCTCACCCTTGGGGTGCTGATCGTGCTCGGCTATCTGGCCTGGCGCGTACGGACCCTGGTGCTGAGGCTGTGGGCCCCGCCCCCGGCCGCAGTGGCAGCGGCGACAGCCGCCGAAGCTCCGGAGGGGGCCGAGGAAGCCGTCGCTGCGCATCCCAAGCTCACGGCGGCGCTGATCAAGGCCGGGGCCATCGGCCGGGATGAGGTCATCCGCTCCGAGGACGTGACCGTCGAACCGCTGCCTTCCGGGCTCGGTACCGTCTACGACTTCCTGGTGCCGGAGGGCCGCACGCACAAGCACGTCGGCAAGCAGCTCGGTGAAGTTGCGGGCATGTTCAACGTCAGCCGTCTCCAGGTGAAGTTGGAGACGAGCCGTCAGAGCGAGCGCCACGTCCGACTCCTGGTCCTCAAC
>JAEBEK010000293.1:0-644 GCA_049998055.1 Amycolatopsis sp. cmx-4-37
ATTGGACACTCACCATGTATTGCCCTCAGAACAATCGGCTCGGGAGTTGTGCGAACCATGGGGGAGATAGGGGATGAACGCACAGGAAGTTCTCAACTCGGTGCGCTGCGGGCGAGCTTAGTGCCGGGGGAAACCGCCGTGCGGCATATTCCCCAAGGCCGCACATCGGCCCTTTCCAGGCCCTACACTCGAACCCTTTTGCACAGTACGCCTCCACCCGCACACACAGAGTGACGTTCTGGGGCGAGACCCCGCCGCCTCACGGAAGACCGGAGGCGCACCTTCCACGGCGCGCCGCCGTGACCTCGCACGACGCCCCGCTCTCTCGGTCCCGGGCCTCCCCCGGACCGCGCCTCCGGACCGCCGCGAAATACTTTCTTCCTTCAACTCCCGTATGACGCACAGTTTTTCGACTTCACCCGGACGGGTGGCATCGACCGGTACGACGCGGGGCCGCACCCCCTTCAGGAGTGCGGCCCCGCCGTGCGGTCACCGGGTGGCTCAGGCCCCGCCGCCCCGGGCCCGGACGGTGGCGAGCATGTCGCGGTCGGGCTGGAGGGTGAGCGTGGTCATCGGCCGGATCTCGCCGGGATCGACGTCCAGGTCGTACCGGCGGCCCAGCACAGCGAGGATCAGCACCGCCT
>JAEBEK010000294.1:0-643 GCA_049998055.1 Amycolatopsis sp. cmx-4-37
GCAGCTCACCGAGGGAACCGGCGGAGGAGTTGCCGACGAACGAGGAGACGAGGCGCTTGACGCAGCCGCCCGCCAGCATCTGGTCGACCACGATGTCGGCGGTCATCCGCACCACCGTCAGGTCGCGGCGATGCTGCCGGATGATCTCGTGCCCGGCGGCCGTCGGGATGAGGTGGGTGAAGCCCTCCAGGCAGACCGTGTCCCCGTCGTGCACGAACGCCGCCACGGCGTCCCTCATCGACAGGGTCTTGTCCGGCGGGGCCACGGATCGTTCCACGGCAGGCAGCTCCTCGGCGCGTACGAATCAGAAACGGCGCGCGACCGGGGCGTCCTCGACGTCCCGCACGGCGGCCGGGTCTCACGGTGCCAGCGACTATTGATTGCCGTCCAATACCGAATTAAGGTCACATCAAGACGCCCAGCTGAACAATCCCCCCGAGGAACACCGTGGAACTGCGCTATCTCACCGCCTTCGTGGCCGTCGCCGAGGAGCTGCACTTCGGACGCGCCGCCAAGCGGCTCCAGATGGCACAGCCCCCGCTGAGCCAGCAGATCCGCCAGCTGGAGAAGGAGCTGGGTGCCCAGCTCTTCGAGCGCAACACCCGCTCGGTCCGGCTCACCAGCGCCGGCGAGTCCTTCCTCG
>JAEBEK010000295.1:0-642 GCA_049998055.1 Amycolatopsis sp. cmx-4-37
CGGAGAGGAGGACGCCGCACGGGTGCATGGCGACCCCGCGCGGCAGCGCGTCCAGCTCCTCGACCAGTTGCCAGAGCCGGTCGCGGCCGCCGAACTCCTCGTTGATCTGCTTCAGTTCGGGCAGTTCGGCGAGGGCCGCGCGGGCGTCGCGGGCCCGGATGTGCGGGAACGCCTTGGCGATGCGGTCGATGTCGGCGGGGTCCATGGACAGGGCGGCGCCCACGTCGCGTACGGCGTGCCGGACCCGGTAGGTCTCGGGCATGGCGACGGTGGCGACCCGTTCGGCGCCGAAGCGGCCGAGGATCGCCCGGTAGACCTCCAGGCGGCGGGCGGACTCCACGTCGATGTCGATGTCGGGCAGGACGGCCCGGCGTTTGGAGAGGAACCGTTCCATGAGCAGCCCGTGCTCGACCGGGTCGGCGTGGGCGATGCCGAGCAGGTGGTTGACGAGGGAGCCGGCGCCGGAGCCCCGGGCGGCGACCCGTACCCCGAGGTCGCGGACGTCGTCGACGACCTGGGCGACGGTGAGGAAGTACGTGGCGAAGCCGTGGTGGCCGATGATGTCCAGCTCGTGGTGGAGCCGGTCCCAGTACGCGGCCTTCCGGTCGTGGCCCAGGCGGACCATGCCGGCGGCGGCCCGGG
>JAEBEK010000296.1:0-642 GCA_049998055.1 Amycolatopsis sp. cmx-4-37
CGTCCTCGCGGCGTGGGCGCGGGCGTGGCCGAGGAGTTCGAACCCGAGGTTGGCGGAGCGGGGGCGGGGCCTGCCGACGGGAACACCCCGGGCCTGGCCGAGGAGGCCGGCGAGGTCCTCGCCGTACGGGTTGGTGCCGTGGCGCCACAGGGCCAGGGTGCGCCGCCACGGGTGCGCGGACGCGGGCAGCCTGGGCAGGCCGGAGCGGTGCGTGCCGAGGGACCGCAGCGTCACCCGCGCGGCGGGGGTGTCGCCCAGCGGCAGCAGCTCGCCGAGGGGCGTCCCCGGTGCGACCTCGCCCCGTGCCACCGCGTCGGCGTACAGCAGCCCGGTGACGCCCTTGGAGACCGAACCGATCTCGAAGTCGCCGTCCGGGCCGGTGCCCCGGGCCGCCAGGACCGTCCCGCGCGGCGAGACGACGGCTGCCCCGGCCACCTGGTGACGGGGGCCCAGCAACTCGCCGAGCCGGGCGGCCAGCCGCTCGTCACCGTGGACCGCCGGGCTCACGCGCGCCCGCCAGGCAGACCTCGCCCGCTGTGCTTCTTGTGCACCGCCTGCTTCGACACGCCGAGGGCGGCGGCGATCTGCGGCCACGTCGCCCCGTCGTTGCGTGCCCGACGTACCAGCACCGCTTCGGTACGT
>JAEBEK010000297.1:0-642 GCA_049998055.1 Amycolatopsis sp. cmx-4-37
GCGTGCTGTACGTCCGCAGACCCGACGCCTACCGGTGGGCGCGGACGGCGCTGGGCTTCGCCACTGTGCTGGCCCTGCTCGGCTTCTGGCTCTACCCGCTGGCGCCGCCCCGGCTCATGCCGGAGCTGGGGTTCGTCGACACGGTCCACGGCGTCCAGGACTTCAGCCGGCCCGACTACGGCTCGCTGACCGCCTTCACCAACCAGGACGCGGCGATGCCCTCGCTGCACTTCGGCTGGGCCCTGATGGTGGCCGTCGGCCTGATCGTGGCGACCCGCTCCCGGTGGCGGTACCTCTGGCTGCTCCATCCCGCGCTGACCCTGCTCGTGGTGGTCGGCACCGCCAACCACTACTGGCTCGACGCGCTGGCCGCCACCGACCTGCTCGCCGCCGCCCTCGCCTGCGTCCGGCTCGCGGAGACGGCGCCCTCCCGGGGCCACCACCCGCTCGCCCACGCACCGCTGCCGGGCGGCCGGCGGTGAGCGCCGACCTGGCCGTCGCGATCGCCGTCTCCCTGGTCTCCGCCCTCGCCTACGCCGCGGCCGCCGTGGCCCAGGAACGCCTCGCCGCCCGCACCGCGGCGGACGGCTCCGGGGGCCTGGTCCGGCTGCTGACCGCCGGCGCCTGGTGGGGCGCGGTCGG
>JAEBEK010000298.1:0-640 GCA_049998055.1 Amycolatopsis sp. cmx-4-37
GACCCGCGACACCAGGGCCGCGAAGGCCAGGGTGACGATCAGCAGGGCGACGCCGATGGTGGTCGCGTAGGCCGCCTGGCCGCCCACGAACGCCTTCTGGTAGACGAGCAGCGGCAGGACGGTGGTGGAATCGGCCGGTCCGCCCGGGCCCACGGTCATGATGTGGACGATGGCGAAGGACTCCGCGCCGAGGGCGAGGATGCCCATGTAGATCCAGCCGGACTGCACGGTGTCCCAGAGCAGCGGCAGGGTGATGCGGAAGAAGGTGGTGAAGCGCCCGGCCCCGTCGAGCAGCGCGGCCTCGTAGTAGTCCTTGGGGATGGAGGCCATCCCGGCGGAGAAGAGGACCACGAAGAAGCCGGTGGTGGACCAGACGATGACCGCCATGACGCACCAGAGGGCGAGCTTCGGGTCGCCGAGCCAGTTGCTCTGCAGGCCGTCCAGCCCCAGGATGCCGAGCGCCGAGTTGAGGGCGCCGCTGTTGGGGTTGTAGGCGAAGCGGAAGAGCAGGGCGACGATGGCGATCGACAGCACCTGCGGGAAGAAGTAGACGATCTTGTAGAAGGACGAGCCGCGGACGCCCGCGATGGCCGCGCCCTTCCGGCGCCGCCCGCCGACGTTGATCATGAAGGCGAAGAAG
>JAEBEK010000299.1:0-639 GCA_049998055.1 Amycolatopsis sp. cmx-4-37
GGTCGATGTCCGACTCGGTGACCGCACCCACACCGCGGTGCAGCACCCGGATGTCGACCTCCTCGCCCACGTCGAGCTGGAGCAGCGAGGACTCCAGGGCTTCGACGGAACCGGAGGCGTCACCCTTGATGATGAGGTTGAGCTGCTTGATCTCGCTGTTCTTGAGGACCTCGTCGAGGTTCTCGAAGGAGATCCGGCGGGTGCGCTTGGCGAACGCCGCGTTCCGCTCGCGGGCGGCACGCTTCTCGGCGATCTGACGGGCCGTACGGTCCTCGTCGACCACCAGGAAGTTGTCGCCTGCGCCCGGGACGTTGGTGAGACCCAGTACGAGGACCGGGGTCGAAGGAGTGTCCTCCTCGACGTTCTCGCCCTTGTCGTCGAGCATCGCGCGGACACGGCCGTACGCGTCACCGGCGACCATCGTGTCGCCGACGCGGAGGGTACCGCGCTGGACGAGCACGGTGGCGACGGCGCCGCGGCCCTTGTCGAGGTGGGCCTCGATGGCGATGCCCTGCGCGTCCTGCTCCGGGTTGGCCCGCAGGTCGAGCGAGGCGTCGGCGGTGAGGACGACGGCCTCCAGCAGGGACTCGATGTTCTCGCCCTGCTTGGCGGAGATGTCGACGAACATCGTGTCGCCGC
>JAEBEK010000300.1:0-639 GCA_049998055.1 Amycolatopsis sp. cmx-4-37
GGGCATCGCCCGCCTCGACTCCGACGCCGGGATCGACCTGGCCAACCGGTACCTCGAACCCCTGCGGGCAGAGATCTCGCGGCCGCTGCGGGACGCCGGGGACACCCCCTAGCCGGCTCCGTGCTGCTCCTCGATCAGGCCGGCGAAGGAGCAGACCGGCGGGTTGAGCGCCGTCCACCGGCGCACCGCCCACCCGACCGGCAGGGCGGGGACGCCGGCGCGGCCCCGGACGAGGCTTCGCCCGGACGTACGGCATCACGTGGGGCCCGGGGGCCGCCCTGACCCGCACCGGACCGCGCCGGGACCGGCCTGCTGGTGCGGAGCCACCTGGCCGGGTGGAGCGAGGGTGTGGGCCTCATCGACCCGCACCGCAGGGTCCCGTACCCGAAGAGGTGCGCACCTGCTCGGTCTTCGCGCGCCCCGCTCGCCTGGCGGAACTCGGCCTCACCCCGCCCGCCCCCTTCCGACCTGAGCCGGCGGCGGCCGGGATGCGCCCAGAACGCGCCCGGCCCGCGCCCGGCTGATCCGCTGCAATGGAAACCAGCCCACCGGCCGGCAGTCCGCCGGGCGGGGAGCGGCGGGGGAGCGGGTTCATGGCGAGGTGGTGGCATCCGGTCGTACGCGTCGGCCCGGCGCGGA
>JAEBEK010000301.1:0-638 GCA_049998055.1 Amycolatopsis sp. cmx-4-37
CGGTAAGTGATCAGTGGTGGGGATGGACGGTCCGGTGGGTGGGGACAATGGAAGGTGGTTCTGGGGCGTGGGTCCTGGGTTTGGAGGCATGTGATGGCGGAGTCCGAGCGGGACGCGCCGAGGCTGCGGCCTGCGCCGTTGTTGTTCGAGCCGGCGGAGGCGGTGGGGGACCCGGAGCACTTCTTCGATCTGGAGTCGATGGAGGACCCGGGGGCCCTGCTGGACCGGGCGACCGAGCTGACGGTGGCGTTCCGGGCGGCGGCCGACCGGTCGGTGGAGTTCCAGGCGATGGCGGCGGCGCAGCTCGCGGACCCGCGGCGGTTCGACCGGCTGAGCGCGGAGGCGATCGGGGAGCGGGCGCAGTGGACCGAGGCGTACGCGCAGAAGATGATCGAGTTCGGGCGTGACCTGCTGCGGGCGCGTCCCGCCGGGGGCTGAGCGGGACTGTGGCATATGCCGACGGCGTATGTGAGGGGGCAAGGTACCTCATGGATGTCGCCGATGTCCCGCCTTTCGGCAACTCTGCGATACCGCTTGCTCACCACCGGTAGATCTGTCGACATGAGCAGCCGACATGTCACCGCCACCACGACCGCCCGCCACCGTCTCTCCGCCCCCGGGGGCCGGGTCTCCGGAAT
>JAEBEK010000302.1:0-637 GCA_049998055.1 Amycolatopsis sp. cmx-4-37
CTGCTCGACCTCCACCTCACCGACCGGCGCAGCGGCTACCCGCTGGAGATGGTGGTGCGCGCCTCGGACGCCGGGTTCCGCGTCACCGAGACGGACGTGCCGTACCTCGCCCGCACCGGCCGCTCCAAGGTGACCGGCACCTGGCGCGGCACCTGGCAGGCCGTCCGCGACATGCGCGCCGTCCTCAACGCGCCCCCGGCCGCACCCGCCGCGGCCCCCGCGCCCGCCTCCGGCCCGGCGGAGGTGACCCGGTGACCCCCGGACCGACGACCCTGCTCGTCCTCGCCAAGGAGCCGGTGCCCGGCCGGGTCAAGACCCGCCTGACCCCGCCCTTCTCCCCCGAGGAGGCCGCCGAACTGGCCGCCGCCTCCCTCGCCGACACCCTGGACCTCGTCCTCACCCTGCCCGCCCGCCGCCACGTCCTCGTCCTCGACGGACGCCCCGGCCCCTGGCTGCCGCCGGGCATCGAGGTACGCGCCCAGGCACCGGGCGGCCTCGACGAGCGCATCGCCGCCGCCTTCGCCGCCTGCGCGGGCCCCACCGTGCTGATCGGGATGGACACCCCGCACCTGACCGCCTCCCACCTCGCCCCCGCCCTCGCCCCGGCCGCCTGGGACGGCTGCGACGCCTGGTTCGG
>JAEBEK010000303.1:0-637 GCA_049998055.1 Amycolatopsis sp. cmx-4-37
GCCACCCGCTCCACCCGTACGTCGGTCTCGGCGTACGACAGGGTCTCGTCGCCGCAGATCACGGCGGTGCCGTGGGTGCCACGCGCGGCCACGCGGGAGCGCCAGAGGGCGCCCAGGGTGACCGGGTTCTGCCCGGTGCCGGTGCGGGAGACGCCCCAGCCGTGGAGCAGGGTTTCCCGCTCCTCGCCGGTGACCAGTTCCACCTGGGACAGGGGGCGGGTGGCGCCCTCGCCTGTCACGGCGGAGGCCAGCTCGACCCAGTGGTGGCACAGGCGTTCCACCGTCGCCGCGTCGAAGAGGTCGGTGCTGTACTCGGCGGCCGCCAGCAGGCGCCCGTCCTGCTCGGCGAAGGAGAAGGTGAGGTCGAACTGGGAGGCGTCCCGCGTGGACGGCACCGCCTCGGCGCGCAGGCCCGGCAGGGCGAACTCGGCGCGCGGGGTGTTCTGCAGCACCACCATGGCCTGGACCAGGGGGGTGCGGCTCGGGTCGCGCTCCGGTGCCAGCGCCTCCACCAGGCGGCTGAACGGCACGTCCTGGTGGGCGAAGGCGTCCAGGACCGTGGTGCGGACCCGGGCGAGCAGCTCCTCGAAGGAGTCCGCGCGCTCGATGCGGGTGCGCAGGACGACGGTGTTGACGA
>JAEBEK010000304.1:0-637 GCA_049998055.1 Amycolatopsis sp. cmx-4-37
CGACCACGACGAGCTGCGGCGGGTAGGCGAACCGCTTGGGGCGGCCGTCCTCGTCGGTGAGGGAGGCGGTGACCTCACCGCCCTCCGTGGCGTCCTGCTCCTCGGTCCACTCGCCGGTGCGCTCCCGGTCGCTCAGGTAGCGGCGGAAACGGCGGGTGATCACCTCGTGCATCGAGCGGACGTCGTCCTGGCCCTGGCCGTGCCAGAGCTGGGTGTCGCCGGCCCGGCCCTTGATCTGGAAGCGGCGGTACTCGCTCTTGCGGGCCAGCCCGTCCTCGAAGACCACCATCGAGGCCACCACGTCGTCGCCCTGGAAGTGGGAGATGTCGTAGCACTCGATGCGCAGCGGGGCGCTCTCCAGCTCCTCCAGGGCGCGGGAGCGGGTGGTCAGGTCGGAGGCGCGTTTGGTCTTGTGCAGGACCAGGGACTGCTGGGCGTTCCGCTGGACCGTCTCCATCAGGGACTTCTTGTCGCCGCGCTGCGGGATGCGCAGGGAGACCTGGGTGCCGCGCCGGTCGCCGAGCCACTGGGAGACGGCCTCGGTGTTCTCGGGAAGGGCGGGGACCAGGACTTCCTTGGGGACGCCTTCGCCGCGCTCCTCGCCGTAGAGCTGCTGGAGGGCGTGGCCGACGAGGCC
>JAEBEK010000305.1:0-637 GCA_049998055.1 Amycolatopsis sp. cmx-4-37
GTCCACCCCGAAAGGTGCCGCCTGTGACGCGCGAAGAGCACACACCAGGGGCCGGCGAGGGCCCGAAGCTCGCGCCTGACACCCCACCCGGCGGCCCCGCCGAACGCAGCGGGCCCACCACCGACCGCATCGTGTTCGGTGTGACCGCGGCCCTCACCCTGGCCTTCGTCCTGTGGGGCGCGCTCGCCACCGACGCGCTGGAGTCCGCCTCCAGCACGATGCTGAACTGGCTCATCCACAACGGCGGCTGGGCCTTCATGCTCGCCGCCACCGGCTTCGTCGTCTTCGCCCTGTGGCTGGCGATGAGCCGCTACGGCAAGATCACCCTGGGCGCCGAGGGGGAGGGGCCGGAGTTCCGGACCGTCTCCTGGATCGCCATGATGTTCAGCGCCGGTATGGGCATCGGCCTGATGTTCTTCGGCGTCAGCGAGCCGCTCGCCCACTTCGCCGACCCGCCGCCCGGCACCGACCCGGCCGACGCCGGCGAGGCCATGCAGACCGCGATGGCGACCACCCTCTTCCACTGGACGCTCCACCCGTGGGCGATCTACGCCGTGGTCGGCCTCGCCATCGCCTACAGCACGTTCCGCAGGCGGCGCCGCCAGACCATCAGCGCGGTCTTCGAGCCGCTGATCGG
>JAEBEK010000306.1:0-636 GCA_049998055.1 Amycolatopsis sp. cmx-4-37
TGAAGCTGGACGCCGCCCGTTCCCCGAGCCTGAAGCGCTTTCCCGTGAGCAGGCTCCGGGCCGAGGCGGTCACCGCGGCCGCCGACGTCCCGGCGGCGGTCCGGGGGGAGCTGAGGGCCGTCCGGGTGCGTTCTTTCGACGCCATCTCGCTGGAGTTGAGCGGAAACCGCACGGTTGTCTGGGGAAGCGGTGAGAAGGGTGATACGAAGGCGAAGGCGCTCACCGCACTCCTGAAAGCGGCCCCGAAGGCCCGTCACTTCGACGTGAGCGTGCCCACCGCGCCTGCGGCGTCGGATGGTTGACGGAAGATCCGCAGGCCAGCACCCTGGTTGGCCCGTGCTACGGGTGATCACATAGGGTGAAAAGAAAAACGGGAGGTTCGGCGTGTTCGTTGAACGCGCGCCGCTTGTCGACTTAGTGTCCTGTCCGGAACAGTCCAGGAAACAGGCACACTGGTAACCCTGAACGTCAACGTTAGGGTTCGGGTCGGCGTTCGGACCGTCCCCATTCGACATCAGTCGTCCGCCGAGCGGCATCGCCCGGCGGCGACACGTAATCGAGGCGAGAGGCCTTCGACGTGGCAGCACCGCAGAACTACCTCGCAGTCATCAAAGTCATCGGTGTCGGCGGCGGTGG
>JAEBEK010000307.1:0-635 GCA_049998055.1 Amycolatopsis sp. cmx-4-37
TCGAACGGGTCACCTTCCCCTCCGGCGCCCGTCACGTCTTCTGCTACTACTACGCGGTCACCCCGCCGCCGGGCGCGGGCACCATCCGCGTCGTCAAGCACATCGACGGCGCCGGCCAGGGCGACTTCCGCTACGACGGCAACCTGTCGTACGCCGACACCAACAACGACGGGGTCAACGACTTCGTCCTCTCCGCCCGCTCCGGCCAGGACGCCTCGCAGAGCTTCATCCGCGGCGAGTCGGACATCGACACGAACCCGTGGGTGTTCAAGGAGTACGTGCCGCCGGGGAGCGGCTGGGAGCGGGAGAACCCCATCGTGTGCGCGGCGGTCTCGGCCTCGGGCGGCGCCGGGTCGAGCCAGATCCGCACCGACTCCGCCGGTGAGGTGCGGGTGGGCCTCGTCGAGGGCGAGACGGTGACCTGTACGTACACCAACCGGCGCACCGGCGGGCCGGGGGTCCTGGCCAAGCAGACGCTCGGTTCCACGGGCACCTTCGACATCGGGCTGGAGACTCCGCCAGGGGCGCCGCCGGCCGAGCCGGGACCCACCACGACCACCGAACAGGGCGTTCCGGTGCAGGTGGTCGGGTCGCAGGACACGCCGGTCGGTACGTACACCGCGGTGGAGCGGAAG
>JAEBEK010000308.1:0-635 GCA_049998055.1 Amycolatopsis sp. cmx-4-37
GGCGGAGGCGATGAGCGGCTTCGCGGCGATCACCGGGGAGCCGGACGGGCCGCCGACGCTGCCGCCGTTCGGCCTCGCCGACTCGATCGCGGGCATCGCCTGCGCCTACGCGGTGATGGCGGCGCTCGCCGGGCGGGACCGCACCGGCGAGGGCCAGGTGGTGGACCTCGCCCTGATCGAGCCGATCCTCACCGCGCTCGGCCCGCACCCCCTCTGGTACGACCAGCTCGGCCACGTCCAGCCGCGGACCGGCAACCGCTCGGTCAACAACGCGCCCCGCAACACCTACCGCACCGCCGACGGTTCCTGGGTGGCCGTCTCCACCTCGGCCCAGTCGGTGGCCGAGCGGGTGATGGCTCTGGTCGGGCGGCCCGCTCTGGCGAAGGAGCCGTGGTTCGCGGACGGCGCGGGCCGTGCGGCGCACGCCGACGAGCTGGACGAGGCGGTCGGCTCGTGGATCGCCCGGCACACCCGGGACGACGTGCTGGCCGCCTTCGACAAGGCGGAGGCGGCCGTTGCTCCGGTGCAGGACGTGCGGGAGGTGATGACCGACCCGCAGTACGCGGCGCTGGGCACCCTCGCCGAGGTGGACGACCCGGAGCTGGGGCCGCTGCGGATGCAGAACGTGCTGTTCC
>JAEBEK010000309.1:0-634 GCA_049998055.1 Amycolatopsis sp. cmx-4-37
TGGGCCCGGCGCAACGCCGCCGACCTGCGCCGCCTGGCCGCCCAGATCACCAGCCTCACCGGCCTGCCCGCCGCCGCCCGCCTCCCCGTCGCCCGCCTCGACCAGGCCCTCGCCCACGACGACCCGGCCGCCCTCCTCGGCCCCCTCCGCGAGGCCGCGCCCCCGCTCCGCTCCGCCCACCCCGAACTGGCCGGCCGGATCGACGCCCTGTCCGGCCCCGACGGCACGGCCTCGTCCGGGCGGTCCTGACCCGCGCCCGGCGCTCTCGCGTGCGCGGCGGACCCCCGTACCGCAGACTGCGGCTGTGACAGAGCGGCGGCAGCGGTTCGAGGGGTGGATCGCCGGGGTCGGGACCGGCTCCGGTGCGCGACTGGTGCTCGGGCACTGGGAGCGGTCGCCGTTCGGCGCGTTCAGCGACGTGATGGTGGAGGAGGCCGGCGGGCGGCGCACCCTGCTCGCGCCCACCGCCGAGGTGGCCGCCTACGTGGCCGCCACCTACCGGTTCGAGGAGGTGGCGGTCGTCCCGGTCCGGGTCACGGCTGCCGGCCCCCGGTGGCAGGTGGCGGCCGGGCCGCTGCGGCTGGAGTTCACCACCGGCCGCCGGACCGTACTGGGCCTGCTGCTGCGCGCCGTA
>JAEBEK010000310.1:0-634 GCA_049998055.1 Amycolatopsis sp. cmx-4-37
GTCGGTGATGCGGAGGGTCTGGCCGTGGACGTGACGGTGCCAGTGGGTGCGGGCGCCGGGGGTGAAGCGGACCAGGGCGGCGCCGAGGCGGGCGGGGGCGGTGGGCGACTCGACGGTGTCGAGGTACACGTCGCCGGTGAACCGCTCGGCCGGTGCCTTCACCGTCGGGGTCGAGATGATGTGCTCCATGGTGATCCTTCCTGGGGGGGCGGAGGGGAGGTTCGCGCCGCTACCGGGCCGTGTAGCCACCGTCGACCGGCAGGGCGACCCCGGTGACGTAACCGGCGCCGGGGCTGGACAGCCACAGCACGGCCTGGGCGATCTCCTCGGCCTCGCCGAGGCGGGGGACGGCCTGGCCGCTCTCCGCCTGGGTGCGGTCGAGTTCGCCGCGCTCGATCATGGCGTCGACCATGGGGGTGCGGATGGTGCCGGGGCAGACGGCGTTGACGCGGATGCCGCGCGGGCCGTATTCGAGGGCCGCGCTCCTGGTCAGGCCGATGACGCCGTGCTTGGAGGCGTGGTAGGCGGCGCGTCCGGGGTTGCCGACGAGGCCGCCGAGGCTGGAGCAGTTGACGATCGCGCCGCCGCCCTTGGTCCGCATGTGGCGCAGCTCGTGCTTCATGGCGGCCCAGAC
>JAEBEK010000311.1:0-633 GCA_049998055.1 Amycolatopsis sp. cmx-4-37
GCTCCCGAGGCTGCGGCAGGCCCGCGCCACCGACGAGGGCGGGCGCGGCCTGTACCTGGTCAACAGGGTGGCCCGGCGCTGGGACGCGACGCGGCTGAGCAACGGCAAGGTCGTCTGGTTCGAGCTGCCGATGCCCTGACACGCGGCCGGGGCATGACCGGGTCGCGGGCGGGCAGGCGGGTGGGCGTACCGGACGGCCCACCCGCGTTGCCGACACCGGGTCGGCGGGCTTGACTGCCGGGTGGAGTGGTGCGGCGGTGTCCTCCTGGTGTGCGGGCACCGCCCGCGCCCGTGAGAGCCCCGCACCGATGGGAGGACCCTGTGTCCGACGCACCGCAGCAGGCCCCGTACACCACCAACAACTCCGGCATCCCGGTGGAGAGCGACGAGCACTCGCTGACCGTGGGCCGGGACGGGCCGATCCTGCTCCAGGACCACTACCTCATCGAGAAGATGGCCCAGTTCAACCGCGAGCGGGTCCCCGAGCGGGTCGTGCACGCGAAGGGGTCGGGGGCGTACGGCTTCTTCGAGGTGACCAACGACGTCAGCCAGTTCACCAAGGCGGACCTGTTCCAGCCGGGGAAGCGCACGCCCATGCTGGCCCGGTTCTCGACGGTGGCCGGGGAGCAGGGG
>JAEBEK010000312.1:0-632 GCA_049998055.1 Amycolatopsis sp. cmx-4-37
GGTTCGGGCGGGGTGACCACGTCGATCTCGTTGGCGACCAGCCGGAACCGGTCGCCGAGGTCGGCGAGGCCGACGACGACGGCGGCGCCCGGATCGGCGTCGAAGACGAGCCGGACCGGGTCCTCCCGCCCGCCGATGCTCAGCGGATGGATCTCGCAGGAGGGGCGGGAGCCGGTCAGCGAGGGGCAGACCTCCAGCATGTGCGCCCCGAGGATCACCTCCTGGCCGGGCGTGAGGTCGTACGTGTAGTCCTCCATGAAGGAGGTGCCGCCGGGCAGTCCGTCCCCCATCACCTTCAGGGTGCGCAGCAGCACCGAGGTCTTCCAGTCGCCCTCGCCGCCGAAGCCGTAGCCGTCGGCCATCAGCCGCTGCACGGCCAGGCCCGGCAGCTGCCGCAACCCGCCCAGGTCCTCGAAGTTGGTGGTGAAGGCGCGGAAGCCGCCCTCGGTGAGGAAGGCGCGCAGGCCCGCCTCGATCCGGGCCGCGTAACGGAGGGAGTCGTGGCGGGGCGCGCCGGGGCGCAGCTCGTCGGCGACGGCGTACAGGTCGCCGTACTCCTCCACCAGCGCGTCCACGGGGGCCTCGTCGGTCCCGTCGACGGCGGCGGCCAGGTCGTTCACCGCGTACGCGTT
>JAEBEK010000313.1:0-632 GCA_049998055.1 Amycolatopsis sp. cmx-4-37
CGAACTGTCCTACAACCCTTCACATGTCCCGGTGGTCTTGTCTGTCGAGTCATGGGACTCGACAGGCCGGGCGGGCCCGTACCGCCGCGGTCTGGGGACGGCCTCCACGGGGGGCCCTTCTCCACTGGGGAAACACACATGCGTATTCGTGCCACTGTTGCCGTCGTCAGCGGCGCCCTGGCCCTGTCCGCTCTCACCGGCGCCGCCGCCCAGGCCGCCCCGGGACCCGACCGCGAGCGGATCCAGGTGCCCACCGCGGAGTCGGTGTTCGGCACGCAGGCGACGGCGAAGGGCAAGGGCTTCAAGGCCGCCGCCGTGCCGAAGATCTCGAAGGACATCGTCCTCGGCACCACCAAGGCGAAGACCTTCTCGGTCAGCATCACCGCCTCGCACGCCAGCAACATCGGGGACGCCTACGCCTACTTCTGGCACGGCTCCACCTACGAGACCGCCGACGGCGTCTTCATCCCGAACGAGGAGTACGCCTCCTGCAAGGCGTCCAGCGCCACCACCTCCACCTGCAAGCTGACCTTCACGGTCGCCCCGCAGTGGGAGCTCATCAACGACCTGGCGGGCAGCTGGAACGTCGGGGTCGGTGCCCTGGCCGCCGACGACTCCGACTTCGCCTGGAA
>JAEBEK010000314.1:0-631 GCA_049998055.1 Amycolatopsis sp. cmx-4-37
GCACCGGAAGCGGCTGCAACGCCCCCTCGGCGAACAGGCCGAGGAGTTCGCTCAGCATCTCGCCGGTCCGGTCCGGCCCCGCCTCGCCGAGGTCGAAGGCGCGGTACCGCACGTCACCGACCGCGTGCGGGTCGCGGATGTCGGTCTTGCCCATCTCCAGGAACCGGCCACCGGGAGCCGTGACCCGCAACGACGCGTCCACAAAGTCACCCGCCAGCGCGTTCAGGACCACGTCCATCCCCGCGCCACCAGTCACCTCCCGGAACTTCTCCTCGAACCCCAGGTCACGCGAGGACGCTATATGAGCGTCGTCCAGCCCCAGACCCCGCAGCGTCTCCCACTTGGGCTCACTCGCCGTCGCGAACACCTCGGCACCCAGATGCCGCGCCAGCTGGATCGCCGCCATACCGACACCACCCGCACCGGCGTGGATCAGCACCCGCTCCCCCGCTGACAGGCCGGCGAGTTCGGTGAGCGCGTAGTAGGCGGTGAGGAAGACCAGGGGCACCGAGGCG
The DNA here is from genome assembly GCA_049998055.1 of Amycolatopsis sp. cmx-4-37. Taxonomy (GTDB): domain Bacteria; phylum Actinomycetota; class Actinomycetes; order Mycobacteriales; family Pseudonocardiaceae; genus Amycolatopsis. The sequence goes on from JAEBEK010000314.1 coordinate 516, forward strand.
GCGTCCTCGTCGCTCCACTCCTCGGGTACGCGGGTGAGGAAGCGTTCGTCGATCAGGGTCTCCGTGGCGAGGCCGCCGGGGACCATGCCCATGACGCGGTCGCCGACGGAGAGCCC
>JAEBEK010000315.1:0-631 GCA_049998055.1 Amycolatopsis sp. cmx-4-37
ACCCGGTCATGCTAACCACCGCGCTTCTGCCCCGTCCTGGGGTGTCGACGCGCTGTCCGGACGCCGTCACGCCCAGTGCGCGACTCCGGGGTCCGGCGCGAGGGCCGATACCCTGGACCGCGTGACGTTTCCGGTAGTCGGCATGGGCGGCGGTGGACAGCTCGCGCGCATGACGCACGAGGCAGGCATCCCGCTCGGCATCAGGTTCAAGCTCCTCAGTGACACTCCCCAGGACTCGGCGGCCCAGGTCGCCGGTGAGGTCGTCGTCGGCGACTATCGCGATCTGGAGACACTGCGCGCCTTCGCGCGGGGCTGCGATGTGATCACCTTCGATCACGAGCACGTCCCGACCGAACACCTACGGGCCCTGGAGGCGGACGGCATCCCCGTCCGCCCCGGGCCCGACGCGCTGGTGCACGCCCAGGACAAGGGGGTGATGCGGGCCCGCCTGACCGAGATCGGCGCGCCCTGCCCCCGCCATCGCATCGTCGCCGATCCGGCCGATGTGGCGGCCTTCGCCGAGGAGGGCGACGGCTTCCCCGTCGTCCTCAAGACGGTGCGCGGCGGGTACGACGGCAAGGGCGTGTGGGTGGTCCGCTCCGAGGCGGACGCGGCCGAGCCCTTCCGCGCG
>JAEBEK010000316.1:0-630 GCA_049998055.1 Amycolatopsis sp. cmx-4-37
CCGCCTCCGTCGGCGCCCTGGTCCGCGAATTGGAGGGCACCGGCGACGTCGTGGAGTGCGAGGGCGCCGAGCCGTGCCCGCTGCGCTCCGCCTGCCGTCTGCGCGGCGCCCTCCGCCAGGCCCAGGAAGCCTTCTTCGCCGCCCTCGACCCGCTGACCGTCGGCGGCCTCGCGGCCTCCCCGACCGGCCCCGTCCTGCTCGACATCGCCCACAGCCGGGCCCCTGACGAGCTCTGACGCCCACCCGTCAACCGGCCGTCCGGCCGTCCGCACACCCTCTCCTCCGCACGCCGCAAAATTGGAATCTGAGAAACCAATTAAACGGCGCCACCTCCTCGCCCCAACCCCTCAAGGAGTCCCCATGCTCACCGAGCGATCGGCCGCCACCGTCCGCGCCACCCTGCCCGCCGTCGGCGCGGCGATCGGCGAGATCACCGGGCAGTTCTACGACCGGCTCTTCGCCGACCGCCCGGAGCTGCTGCGGGACCTCTTCAACCGCGGCAACCAGGCCGCCGGGACCCAGCGGCAGGCGCTCGCCGGGTCGATAGCCGCCTTCGCCGGCCATCTGCTCGACCACCCGGACAGCCGCCCCGACGCGATGCTCGCCCGGATCGCCCACAAGCACGCCTCC
>JAEBEK010000317.1:0-630 GCA_049998055.1 Amycolatopsis sp. cmx-4-37
GTACGCGAAGTCGGTGGGCCCGGCGAAGACGTCCGGGCGCCCGTCGAGGGTGAACTCGCTTTCCTCGTCGCCCTGTTGCCCCCCGTCGGGCCGCACCCGGACCGTACCGCCCCCGGAGAGCGGAAGCACGATCCATTCGGCGCCGCCGGTGGCGAAGGTGTGCGTGTCGCCGGGGGCCAGTTCGAGGATGTGCAGGGCGGTGTGGCGCAGCCCCTGGTCGGGCCCGGCGCTGAGCCGGTACGGGCTGCCGGGGTGCGCGGTGGCGCCGGGCCGCAGATGGAGCGGGTGCGGGTCGGTGGGGGGCATCGTCGTCATGGCTCCTCACCTACCCCGCGCGGGGCGGGCAGCCCGCGCGACGGGCCGGGGAGGGCGCGGGTTCCCTCGTGCCGGGCCTCCCCGTGGACGAGGGCGGCGGCGGTGTCGACGGCGGCGGCCACGTCTCCGTCGGGCGGGTAGAGCAGGGCGCGGCCGGCGACGAGGCCGCGCACCGTGGGCAGCGCGAGGGCGCTCCGCCACCGCTCGTAGGTCGCGTCCCCGCCGCGCGCCGCACCGACCGGCCCGCCGAGCAGCACGACGGGCAGCGTGGTGGCGGCCGTCACCCGCGCCATGTCCTCGGGGTCCTCGGTGACG
>JAEBEK010000318.1:0-630 GCA_049998055.1 Amycolatopsis sp. cmx-4-37
GACCGGCCGGCCCCGGAGCCGGACGGCCCGCGCAAGCCCGCCCGGCGGGTGAGCTGGCAGAAGCTGACCTTCCTGCCGGTCTTCCTGCTGCTGGTGCTGCTCGGCACCTGGCTGTGGTTCCGGGGCGCCGACCTGGACGCCATCTCGGAGAACGCTCTGGGCGGCGGCAACGTCTGGCTGCGGCTGCGCCAGCACATCCAGCTCACCGTGATCTCGACCTTCTTCGTGCTGATCATCGCGATCCCGCTGGGCATCCTGCTGACCCGCCCGCGCCTGCGCCGGGCCGCCCCCCTCGCCACCGCCCTCGCCAACATCGGCCAGGCCACCCCGGCGATCGGCCTGCTGGCCCTCATGGTCATCTGGCTGGGCATCGGCGAGCGCCCCGCCCTCATCGGCATCATCATCTACGCCGTGCTGCCGGTCCTCTCCAACACGGTGGCGGGGCTCAAGGCCAACGACCCGACGCTGCTGGAGGCGGCCCGGGGCATCGGCATGTCCCCGCGCGGCGTCCTGCTCAAGGTCGAACTGCCGCTGGCCGTCCCGCTGATCCTGGCCGGGGTCCGCACGGCGCTGGTCCTCAACGTCGGCACCGCCACACTGGCGACCTTCGGCGGCGGCGGGGGCCTGGGC
>JAEBEK010000319.1:0-629 GCA_049998055.1 Amycolatopsis sp. cmx-4-37
TAGAGCAACTGGGAGTCCCAGTCGTCGGAGCTGAGCGGCCAGCCGTGGTGGAAGACGACCGGCTGTCCGTCGCGCGGCCCCCAGTCCTTGTAGAAGATCTCGGTACCATCCGAGGCGGTTACCGTGCTCATGACTGTCCCTCCGGGGTGGGGTGGGCTCTGTGTGCCGCGGTCCGCCACCGCGCGACCGGCGGGCGCTCTCTCCGCCCGGCGCCGGCCGGGCCGACGGACGTTCCCGACGGTGATCTGTGCCGTGGGAGACGCGGGGCCGGCCGCTTCGGACGTGATGCCGGTCCGCCGAGCGGGGTCACCGGCCTCGTCGTGCGGCCTCTCTCCAGCGTCACGCAGCCCCGTACCGCGTGCAAGGCGGGCATTCCTGCCGCGGCCCGTGGCCCTCCGTACGCGCCGGTGGCCCTCGGCGCGGACGCCGCCGTCCGGGGCCTGTGCTGCGGGCCGCGGTGGCCGGTGGGGCAGAATCGCACTCATGAGCACCCCGCAGTCCTCCGCACCGGAGCCGAGAACCTACCGGTCCACCGCCTCCCTGGTGGCCGGCGCCCTGTTGCTGGCACTCGGCGCCTGGTTCGGCGTCGACGCGATCTGGCGCGGCAGCGGGCGCACCCCGTGGCTGGC
>JAEBEK010000320.1:0-628 GCA_049998055.1 Amycolatopsis sp. cmx-4-37
GTGGTGGCGCTGGTGGCCCCGGGAACGCCGGGGCCCGCGGGGGCGTCGTGCATGGCGGTGCTCACTGCTTCGTCGGTCCCCGCGGGCCGGGCCGCGCCCGGGTGCGGGGGGTGTGGGGGGAGTCCCGCGAATTGGCGGGACCCTACAGTCTCCCCATCTCACGGCCCCGGGAGCAACGCGGTAAAGCCGCCGCACGGGGGCGAGTGAGCAGCATCACGCCCTCGCGGGTGTACAAGCGGACCTTTGTGCGGAGTCCACCAAGGGCCCAACCGCCGCTTTGTCGGCGGCTGCTGGTGATCGCGTGGACGCGCTGGGATAGCGTCGGCCTGTCCTCAGCTGTCCCATGAGCTGTCCCACCCTTCACCCTCGGGGAGCCCCGATGAGCACTGCCGCCGCCTCCACCCGCCCGGGACAGGTCCTCGCCGACCTGCTGCCCGCCTCCACCGTTCCGAGGGCGCGGCTGCGCGACGCCGCCCTCGTCACCGGCGGTGCCGCTCTCACCGGGCTGGCGGCGCAGATCGTCCTGCCCGTCCCCGGCTCGCCCGTCCCCGTCACCGGCCAGACCTTCGCCGCCCTCCTCGTGGGCACCGCGCTCGGCGCCGGGCGCGGCGTCGCCTCGCTCGCCCGG
>JAEBEK010000321.1:0-628 GCA_049998055.1 Amycolatopsis sp. cmx-4-37
CCCCGGAGCAAAAAAGAGGGGCGGTCCGGCAGCATTCCGCCGGACCGCCCCTCTTTTCGCGCTATGCGCTGATCCCGCTGGGACCGACGTATGCGTAAGCCGCATATTCGGAGTCAAGGTCTGAGATCACGTCATCCCAGATTTCATCAAGAGTATTGAGATCTCCGGATGCCCATGCGTCGACCGCATCATCCCAGATGTAGCGCGCGGTGACTGTCCTCTGAGAGATGACCCGCTTTCGCTTTTCCGGCACCGCGGACTGATCCACGGGGTAAATCTCAATTCGACGACCGCGCCCCTCAGTGTCGAGGAGCCTTTTCAATGCGCCGGACCGAATCAGATTTTCCCGGCGTCGGTCCCAGTACGCCGCGTCCACGGCGGCGAGCTTGGCGCGGCTGGGGGTGCGGCCGGCTGCCCAGGCGCGGCGTAGGCGGTCGGAGACGCCCTGGTCCGCGAGGGCCCGGCGGCCGGCTGGACTGTCGAGGTACCTCAGGCGTGCGCGGAGGCCGCGCGAGGTGGTCACGGGCGAGGCGATACCGCCCTCGCGGGCAATCCGCTCGATCTCCTCACCGAGCGCCTGTGCGCCTTTCTGCCCCTGTGCGTGGTACTTGCCGAAATCCCCCCACAG
>JAEBEK010000322.1:0-628 GCA_049998055.1 Amycolatopsis sp. cmx-4-37
CACGAGCGGACCACCTTCCCCCGGCTGGCCCGCGAGCGCCGCCTCGCCGGGTACCCGATCCCGCAGGGCGCCTACTGGCGGGCCATCGACACCGCCAAGGACCTCACCGAGGCCGCCGCCGAGCTGGCCGCGTACCCCGGACGCTGAGCCGGACGGCGGAGCACACCCGGCCGTCCGGCGCAACGACGTACACCACACGCCAGGCGGGAACGCCCCACCCGTCCCAGGCGTTCCCTGGGGACCGACCCAGCTCATAAGGAGAGAAAGCGTGTCCGCCAGTCCGACGGACCCTCCGGGGCACAGTCCCCGACCATCCCGCCCACATCATGATCAAGGCACTCGGCGGGGTGGTGTTCGATGAGTGCCGCTCTCGGCCTGCTGGCCGTCTTCGTCCTGACCGCCGGCACCGGCTACTTCGTCGCCCAGGAATTCGCCTACGTCTCCGCCGACCGGCTCAAGCTGGCCCGCGAGGCGGAGCAGGGCGACCATCGCGCCGCACGCGCCCTGAAGGTGCTGGAACGCCTGTCGTTCATGCTCTCCGGAGCACAGCTCGGCATCACCGTCACCGGCCTGGTCGTCGGCTTCCTCGCCGAACCGTCCGTCTCCGCGCTGCTGCGTCCGGTCCTGT
>JAEBEK010000323.1:0-627 GCA_049998055.1 Amycolatopsis sp. cmx-4-37
ACCCGGCGGTGCTCGCCTTCTGCTCCTCGGTCAACCTCGTCTACCAGTTCGGCATCCACACCGAGCGGATCGGCCGCCTGCCGCGCCCGGTCGAGTTCCTCTTCAACACCCCCTCCCACCACCGGGTCCACCACGCCTCCCAGGGCGGCTACCTGGACCGCAACTTCGGCGGCATCCTCATCGTCTGGGACCGCCTCTTCGGCACCTTCCAGGAGGAGACGCACCGCCCCACCTACGGCCTGACCAAGCCCGTGGACACGTACAACGTCTTCACGCTCCAGTACCACGAGTACGGCAACATCCTCGCCGACGTCCGCTCGGCGCCCCGCCTGCGCGACAAGCTCGGCTACGTCTTCCGGCCGCCGGGGTGGAAGCCCGCGCCCCCGGACGGGGCCGGGGACGGCGTGGCGCTCACGCCGGCCGCGGGGAGCTGAGTTCTCCCCGGCCCGGGCGGCGTCCCGGTGGTACGGTGGCGCAGCCCGTTCCGGGCCCCGACCGAGGAGGTGAGACCGATCCCCGTGCGTATCCACCGGGTGTTCCCGTCCGTCTCGCCGTCGGCCCCACGAGGCTAGAGCCGCGCGGAAGCACACCGAAGGCTTCCGAAAGGCTGTCATGTCCCCCTCCTCC
>JAEBEK010000324.1:0-627 GCA_049998055.1 Amycolatopsis sp. cmx-4-37
GTGCCCGAAGATCCGGGACCAGATCGAGCGCCGCCCACCGGCCCGGGCGGCGCCGGTGTCGGACCGCTCGCTGGGCACGTGGGCCGCCATGCCGCCCCGCGCGACGGATTCGCCGGAGGCGGTGCCGTGCATCGCGGCCTGGGCGGCGGCCACCCGGCCGGCCTGCATGATGCGCACGACGTGGCCCCCGCAGTTGAGGCAGGTGGGCCGGGAGAGCGGTGAGGGCACCCGGTGGCCGTCGGCGAGGTAGAGGAAGAACTCGTGCCCGTCGCGGTCGCTGAAGTGCTGGATGTCGTACTCCTGCTCCCAGCCGTGCCCGCACCGCATGCAGGCGAACGAGTACGCCTCGTGCACGGTGTCGACGGGCGCGCGGGGTATCGGGGCTTCGGAGGTCGGGCTGGAGGTACCGGAGGGGGTACCTGTCCGCGATGTCTGGCTCATGCCGACTCCTTCGGTCGTCTCCCACCAGTGGACTCCTGTGGGGACCGGGGCGCATCGGAGCCGGTCGCATCATGGACGGGATTTGGGACCGCCATGGCGGGGCGGCCTCACCGATGCCCCCCGCTTTACCTTTCAGGCTAGCCCTTTACCTCACTTCGGGCCGTTTCGTTCCGCGTTCTTTGCCGC
>JAEBEK010000325.1:0-626 GCA_049998055.1 Amycolatopsis sp. cmx-4-37
CCGAGGCCCGCCGCCGGCGAGGCCGTCCTCGCCGGGCACCGGATGCTGCTCGACCAGGGGCTGCTCCAGCGCGGCGACGAGGCGCTGGCCGGGACCCGGCACGCCGCCCCGGCCCGGCTCTCCGCCGCCACCGCCGCCGAGATCGGGGCCGCCGACGGCACCGTCCTCACCGTGGCGGGCCCGGCGGGCAGCGTCGAACTGCCGCTGCTCGTCACCGACATGCCCGACCGGGTGGTCTGGCTGCCGCTCAACTCCACCGGCACCGGGGTGGCCTCGGACACCGGGGCCGTCCCCGGCCAGCTGGTGCGGATCGCGCCGGCCGCCGAGGCCCCGGCGGAAGTGGAGGAGTCGTGAACCCTGAGCGCACCGGAGGTGCCGCCGTGCCCGCAACCCCCGTCCACCGCGCCCGCCGCGCCCGAGCCCGGGGGGTGGCGGCGTGAGTCCGATCCTGCTGGCGGCCGAGGACCTCTCGATGTTCGGTCGCGACCCGTGGTGGCTGGTCCTGGTCAAGGCGGTCTTCTGCTTCGCCTTCCTGCTGCTGACGGTGCTCTTCGCGATCGTCTGGGAGCGCAAGGTCGTCGCCTGGATGCAGCGCCGCATCGGCCCCAACCGGGCCGGTCCCTGGG
>JAEBEK010000326.1:0-625 GCA_049998055.1 Amycolatopsis sp. cmx-4-37
GGCGAGGACGGCGGCCTTGCGGTTGCCGCCGATGGCGACGATCTGGCGGCCGAAGGTGGTGCGGGCGACCAGGAAGGTGACGGCCAGGGCGAGTCCGGCGGCGATCAGCACCACCACGGGCACGCCGAGCAGGCTCGCGGTGCCGAGTGAGAGCAGGTCGGGGTTGATGATCTGCTTGAGCTGGCCGTCGGCGAGGACCAGGGCCAGGCCCCGGCCGCCGACGAAGAGGGCGAGGGTGGCGACGATCGGCTGGAGCCCGACCACCGACACCAGTACGCCGTTGACCAGCCCGGTGACGGCTCCGGCGAGCAGGGCCAGGACGAGGGCGGGGACCAGCCCGTAGCCGAGGTAGAGCGGGAGCAGGGCGGCGGCCAGGGCCATCGCGGAGCCCACCGACAGGTCGACGCCCTCGGTGCCGATGACCAGGGCCATGCCGAGCGCCACGATGACGATCGGGGCGACCTGGACCAGCTGGGTGGTGAGGTTGTCGGTGGTCAGGAAGCGGTCGGTGAACAGGGCGTTGAAGAGCAGCAGCGCGCCGACGGCGACGTAGACCCCGTACGCCTGGTACCAGGCGGGGTCGCGGTACCAGGGCCGGGCGGAGCGCGCGACGGGGGCGGGCGGG
>JAEBEK010000327.1:0-625 GCA_049998055.1 Amycolatopsis sp. cmx-4-37
GAGGCCGCCTGGTTCCTCGGCTGGCACCGCTTCCGCCGGGCCCACGGCCTGCCCGCGAGGGTCTACGCCACCGTCTCCGACAGCGGGGCGCGCGGCGCGACCGGCGCCAAGCCGAGCTACCTCGACCTCGACAGCCCGCTCTCGCTCGCCGCCTTCGAGGCGCTGCTCCGTACCGACAAGGCCCGCGCCGTCTTCCGTGAGGCGCTGCCCGACGAGGACGGGCTGCACGCCGCCTCGCCGCGCGGCCGGCACGTCACCGAACTGGCCGTGGAGACCCTGCCCGCCCCGACCCCCGCGAGGACCGCGCCATGACCGACCTGACCCTCACCGGCACCCGGGCCGCCACCGCGTCCGGCGCCTGGCAGGCCACCCACGTCTTCTACGCCGCCAACCCCCGCCCGTTCCTGCTCACCTGCGTCCGCCCGCTCGTCGCCGAGCTGGAGGCAGAGGGGCTGATCAGCGGCTACTTCTTCATCAACTACTGGCTGGAGGGCCCGCACGTCCGGCTCCGCCTCAAGCCCGCCACCCCCCAGGCGGAGGCCGAGGTCCGCCGCCGCACCGAGGAGGCCGTCGACACCTTCCTGCGCGAACGCCCCGCGCTCTACGAGGTGGACGCCGGCTTCCT
>JAEBEK010000328.1:0-621 GCA_049998055.1 Amycolatopsis sp. cmx-4-37
GCCCGGGCGGGGCCGCACGCGGGCTGAGCCGCAGGTGGGAGCGGGTTCAGCCGAGCCCGTGCCGCCGCGCCACGATCCGCAGCACCGCGGCGCGCGGCAGCAGCCGGCGCAGCGCGAAGACGAACGGGGCGTTGCTGCCGACCGCGTAGAGCGGGCGCGGCCGCTCGTCCTCGACCGCCCGCAGCACGGTCGCCGCGACCTTCTCCGCCGGGATCCCGCCGGCCTCGTTGGCGTTGAGGTGCCGGAGCATCGTCGCGTACTCGGCGCGGTACGGGGAGTCCGCCGCCACGTACTCGGTCCGCCGCTCGCTGATCCCGGTGGCGATCGAGCCCGGCTCCACCGTGCTCATCCTGATCCCGTACGGGGCCAGTTCGCGCCGGGCGGCGTCGGCGAAGCCCTTCAGGGCCGCCTTGGAGGCGACGTAGGAGGAGCGGTAGGCGAGGGGGAAGCTGGCCAGCATCGAGCCGACCATGACGATCCGGCCCGCGCGGCGCTCGCGCATCGCGGGCAGCAGGAGCTGGGTGAGGCGAACGGCGCCGAGGACGTTGACCCGGAAGAGGCGTTCCAGCGCCTCGGGCGGCAGCTCCTCCAGCGGGCCGCTCTGGCTCTCGCCCGCGTTGT
>JAEBEK010000329.1:0-621 GCA_049998055.1 Amycolatopsis sp. cmx-4-37
GGGACGGGTCCGCAGGACACAGTCGCCGCACGTCGCGGCCGGCACGCGGTAGTACAGGCAGCAGCTGCGGCGGGTGAAGGCGACGCCGAGGCCCTCCTCGTGGAGGAAGGTGCCGGTGCCCTCCAGCGGGGCGCGGGCCAGCAGGTGTTCGACCAGGGGGACGGGCGGACACGGGGCGTCCGGCACCCGGTCGAGGAGGACGCGTACGGCGCCGACCAGCGCGGAGGCGGCGTTGCCGCGCAGGATCTGCGGGGAGAGGGCGTACCGGCCGCGCACCGCCTCGTCGAGCGGGGCGAGGTGGTCGACGGCGACGGCCCGGTGCAGGGCCTCGGGCAGCGGCCCGGGCAGTGGGCGCGGTGCGGGCAGCCGCAGCTCGACGGGCCCGGCGGACGGCCCGCGCCACCACAGGCGCCCGGGGCCGAGATCGGGGACCACCCCGCCGAGCGCCGCGCACCCCAGCGCCACCGACCAGAGCCGCGAGGCCAGCCCGAGCTGCGCGGTGGAGGCCGCGACCCGCCCGGCCCCGGTCCCCATCCGCCGCCCGATCTCCTCCACGTGCCCGGCGAGCCCGTCCCCGTACAACTCGGCCACCGGCCGGAACCCGCCCTCGGACGGGTCGGC
>JAEBEK010000330.1:0-620 GCA_049998055.1 Amycolatopsis sp. cmx-4-37
GACCGAGGCGCCGGCCGTGGCCCAGACGGCCATGGGCTGCCGCAGCAGCGAGGGGCGCCCGGCGCCGTGGGTGAGGGGATCCGGCTCCGCGGTCTCGCTCCGCATGGTTCCGCTCCTTCTGCCTGGGGGTGAGGTACGTCCACGATAAGTTAGCCAAGCTAATTAGTGCAAGCTACATCTATCTGGATGTGACGCACCAGTCGTCCCCGCCCCCGTCCCCCGCCCCTCGGCGTGTCGGCTTGCCCGGCGCGTCCCGGTATCCTCTTCTACGGGCCCGTACGCGCGGCCCGCAGAACAGTCCGCCCCCCACGTCTGGAGTACCGCGTCGTGCGCATCGACCTGCACACCCACTCCACGGCGTCGGACGGCACGGACACCCCCGCCGCGCTGATACGCGCCGCCGCCACGCAGGGCCTGGACGTCGTCGCGCTCACCGACCACGACACCACCCGCGGCCACGCCGAGGCGGCCGCCGCGCTCCCCGAGGGGCTCACCCTCGTCCCGGGCGCCGAACTCTCCTGCCGCCTCACCGGGCCCGACGGCCCCATGGGCGTGCACATGCTGGCCTACCTCTTCGACCCGGACGAGCCGGAACTGCTGCGCCAGCGCGAACTGGTCCG
>JAEBEK010000331.1:0-620 GCA_049998055.1 Amycolatopsis sp. cmx-4-37
GCGACGTCCGCGCCCTCGCCCCCGGCGGGCGCGGCCGGGGGCCGGTCGGGCCGGGGCGCGGGGGCCAGCGGGTGGTCGGGCCAGGGGGCGTGCGGGCGCAGGAAGGGCCGGGCCGGGTCGAGCGGGGTGCCGCGCGGGATGCCGCGGGGCGGCAGCAGCGGGGCGAGCGCCTGGTAGACCTCCTGGGCGGAGCCGGGGCGGTCCTGGGGCTCCTTGGCGAGCAGCCGCATGACGAGCGGTTCGAGCCCGTCGGGCAGTCCAGGGCGCAGCCGGCCGAGCGGCAGAGGCGCCTCGTAGAGGTGGCGGTGGAGGACACCGAGGACGGTGTTCCCGTCGAACGGCACGGTCCCGCTGAGGAGTTCGTAGAGGACGATGCCGAGCGCGTACAGGTCGGTGTACGGGCCGACGGCGCCGCCCATGGCCTGTTCGGGGGCCATGTAGGCGGGGCTGCCGATGGGCGAGCCGGTGTGGGTGAGGCGGGTGGTGTCGCTGTCCATGACGGAGGCGACGCCGAGGTCGAGGACGGTGACGGTGCCGTCCTGCCGGATCATGATGTTCCGCGGCTTGAGGTCGCGGTGGACGATCGGCACGGCGTGCACGGCGGAGAGCACGGCGGAGAG
>JAEBEK010000332.1:0-619 GCA_049998055.1 Amycolatopsis sp. cmx-4-37
GTCGTTGGCGTTCCGCAGCCAGGCACCGCCGAGCGGCAGCCCCTGCCGGTTGTTGGCCCGCGCCGCCTCGATCCGCGCGGTGTACACCGGCAGCAGCCGGCTCAACTCCTCGATCTCCGCCGCCGAGTCCGCCGACCCGTCGGTCGCCGCGGCGGCCGTCACCAGCTTCCGCGAGGCCGTCGCGATGTCCCGGTCGTACCGCTCCCGCACCTCCGCCGGCTCCAGCCCCCCGGCCAGGAACCCGCTGGAGGCCGCCGTGTTGGCATCGGCCAACGACCGGTACACGGCCGCCGCGTCGGCACTGAGCGGCTGCGACCGGCTCAGCACGTCCCGCGCCGCGTCCGACCGCTCCGCCACCTGAAAGGAGGCCGCCACCCCGAACGCCCCGATCAACACCGTCAACAACCCCGCCACCACCCGCAACCCCCCGGGCACGGTACGAGCCTGCGCCCGCAGCCGCGAGGGCAGACCGGGCTGGTGCGGCGGCTCGGGAACATGCCCGGGCTCACCGGCCGGACCAGGCGTCTCAGGAGCAGCCGCGGGCGAACGCTGCCCCGGCACCGACAACGCACCCACGCCGGACCCCGGCGGCGCCCCGCCCGTCGGCTGACTGCTCACG
>JAEBEK010000333.1:0-618 GCA_049998055.1 Amycolatopsis sp. cmx-4-37
TCTTCCACCTCTCCGCCTCCTTCCAGACCTGGGAGGAGGGCCTGGACCACCAGGAGCCGATGCCGCCCGCGCCGGACCCGGAGACTCTCGCCACCGGCGAGGAGATGGTCCCGCGCTACGCCGCCGCCTTCACCGACGAGGGCGTCGCCGACCGCCTCCTGGAGGCCCGCGCCGCCGTCGACCTGCGCTACGTCCACGAGCCCCCTTACGCCACCCGGGGCACCCCGCGCGAACCCCGCTCCCAGGTCTGGTTCCGCACCAACGGCAAGCTCGGCGACGTCGACCCGCTCACCCACGTCTGCCTGACCACGTACGTCTCGGACATGACGCTGCTCGACTCGGTCCTGCTCGCCCACGGCCGGGGCGGCTGGACCACCGGCGACATCACCGGCGCCAGCCTCGACCACGCCATGTGGTTCCACCGCCCGCTCCGCGCCGACGACTGGCTCCTCTACGACCAGCACTCCCCGTCGGCCTCCGGCGGCCGGGGCCTGGGCCAGGGCCGCATCTACACGCGGGACGGCAAGCTCGCCGTCACGGTGATCCAGGAGGGCGTCATGCGCGTTCCGCGCTGACCCTCCCGCCTCCCGTCAGGCCCCGGGTCAGCTCTCCAGGGCC
>JAEBEK010000334.1:0-617 GCA_049998055.1 Amycolatopsis sp. cmx-4-37
CGCCGAGGTCGAAGAAGTCGTCCTCCACGCCGACCTGGCCGAGTCCCAGCACCTGGGCCCAGACCTCGCACAGCACGCGCTCGGTCTCGGTGCGCGGGGCCGTGTAGACGTGGCCGGCGGTCTCGAAGCGGGGCGCGGGCAGCGCCCGCCGGTCGAGCTTGCCGGCCGCGTTGAGCGGCAGCGCGTCGAGCGTCACGAAGGCCGCCGGGATCATGTGGTCCGGCAGGGTCCGGGCGAGGTGGGCCCGCACGTCGGCCTGGTCGGCCTGGTCCGGGCCGGTGGTGACCAGGTAGGCCGCCAGGTGCTTGACGCCCGGCTGGTCCTCGCGGGCGACGACGGCGGCCTGGGCGATCCCGGGGTGGGTGAGCAGGGCCGTCTCGATCTCGCCCGTCTCGATGCGGTGGCCGCGGATCTTGATCTGGTGGTCGTTGCGGCCGGCGTACTCCAGGGTGCCGTCGGGGCGGCGGCGGACCAGGTCGCCGGTGCGGTAGAGCCGCTGTCCGGCGTGGTACGGGTGGGCGACGAAGCGGGCGGCCGTCAGGCCGGGCTGCCCGTGGTAGCCGCGGGCCAGGCTGCCCGCGAGGTACAGCTCACCGCGGACGCCGTCGGGGACCGGG
>JAEBEK010000335.1:0-616 GCA_049998055.1 Amycolatopsis sp. cmx-4-37
TGGGTGAAGACGAGACGCCACCGTCGCTCGCCGGTACGCAGCAGGGCGAAGCGCAGCAGCGGCGGGCGGCCGGGATCGAAGGGGCGCCGTTCGGCCCGCTCCTCCTCGTCCGTCCGGGCGGCGAGCCGGTCCTCGGGCTCCGCGGTGAGGTCCGCGGTGCGCCAGGGCAGCGCGGGCTCGTCCGCCGGGACCATCAGGAGCGGCCGGCCGGCGTCGGGCGGGAAACAGCCGGTGAGATGAGGGTGGCGGCGCAGCAGCGCGCGCAGGGCGGTGCGCAGGCGGTGGGGCTCGACGTCGCCGGAGAGGTCCAGGCTCAGCTGCACCAGGTACGGGTCCTCGCCGGAGCCGGCCGTTCCGGGTCCGGTGCCGGCGCCGTACAGCGCGTGGAAGAGCAGGCCCTCCTGGAGCGGTGCGGCGGGCAGCAGGTCGGCCAGGGGCCCGTACCGCTCCTCCCACGTCTCGATGTGGCTCTGGTCCACCCGTACGAGCGGGAAGTCGGAGGGGGTGGACCGGACCGGGCCGGTGCCGGGGTGGTGGTGGACGAGTTCGGCGAGGGCGGTGTGCCACAGACCGGCCAGTTCCTCGGCCTGGCCGTCGGTCAGCACGCCGGAGGCCC
>JAEBEK010000336.1:0-615 GCA_049998055.1 Amycolatopsis sp. cmx-4-37
TCTTCCCGTTTCTCCCTCGGGGAGGGGTGTGAAGGTGAGTCCACGCACAGCCCCGGCCGGACCGGGGACCCAAACGTCCCCGTAGCTGTAGGCGAGTTGAAACCTTGGGGAGGGCTACATCACCCCTTCGCGTCAGTTCGAGCGGGTAGGCTCGCCGAGTCGATGACCCTGCGATTCCGGTACGTGTTTGAGGAGTGACCACGGGATGACACCCGGCCCTGGCAACAACGGCGCCTCTGGCGACAACGGCACGCCCGAGGGCGACGACCCGTTCGGCTACCTGTACGCCGACGGGCAGGCGGCCGGTGCCACCCCGCCAGGCGGGGGCGGCGGCTACGGCTACCCCGGCCCCCGCTCCTCGTACAACCAGGTGCGTGCCGTCGGTGAGCGGCGGTACGGCGGGCAGCAGGCCCAGGGGCAGCAGGGCGGGTACGGCTACCCGCCCCAGCAGCAGCCCTACGGGCAGGCGCCGCAGGGTGTGCCGCCGCAGCAGCAGCACGGGGCGCCGCCGCCGGTGGCGCCCGGAGGCGGGCGCGGGCGCGGTTCCGGCTCGGGCGGGCCCAACACGCGGATGCTGCTGATCGGCGCCGTCGCGGTGGTCGTCGCGATGATCGT
>JAEBEK010000337.1:0-615 GCA_049998055.1 Amycolatopsis sp. cmx-4-37
CGAGCTGGGAAGTTCCTCGATCACCTGACGCAGGAAGGTGGCGGTCTCCTGCGGCCTCATGGCGTAGGCCCAGAGTCGGTCCCAGTGGCGCACATGGCGTTGCACACGATCCGGCGCCTCCATCATCGTGCCGTTCCCGGTCGACTCCTCGTAGGCGACCGTGCGGTTGTCCGGCATGGTCAGAAGGTGGACCGCCCCTCCGAGCATGCCGTGCTCGCCGTAGCTGAACGGCAGGAGCTGGATCACGCACCAAGGGGTCTCGACCATGGTGATCAGGTACTCCAACTGCTCCCGCATCACCGCAGGTCCGCCGATGGGGCGCCTGATCGCGGCCTCGTCCAGGAGCACGGCGTGGTGGGGCGGATTCTCCCCACGCAGCACGGTCTGGCGCGCCATACGGATGGCCAGTTGCTCCTCCTGCCATGCCTCGCCGCGGGCCACGGTGACCCTGAAGAGCGCCCGCGCGTACCCCTCGGTCTGGAGCAGCCCGGGGATCAGCACCCCGGCGTACTCCTTGATGCCGATCGCCCGCCGTTCGTGGTCCATGAGGAGTCCGTACCCGTACCGCACCGCCTCGCGGCAGGCGAACACGTACAGCTCGGCGAACAGGTCCTC
>JAEBEK010000338.1:0-615 GCA_049998055.1 Amycolatopsis sp. cmx-4-37
TTGCCGGTCATGCAGACGGCGAACCGCTTGCCGCGCAGGTCGTAGCTGCGGGCGCGGCCGTCCTGGACGCCGTCGACGCGGCGCTGGGCGTCGCAGAGCGGGATGAACTTGCTCAGGAGTTCGGGTGAGAGGTGCTGGATGTCGTCGATGTGCAGCAGGGTGTTGCTGCCCGCCGCCAGCGCGAAGTTGATCTTCTCGATCTCCTGGCGGGCGGTGGCGTCGGGGGCCTCGGCCGGGTCGAGCGAGGTGACGCGGTGGCCGATGGCGGGCCCGTCGACGCGGACCCGGAGCAGGCCGAGGCGGTCGGCGACGTACTCCATGAGCGTCGTCTTGCCGTAGCCGGGCGGGGAGAGGAGGAGCAGCAGGCCGCTGTGGTCGGTGCGGCGGGCGGCTCCGGCGGCGCCGAGCTGCTTGGCGAGGGTGTCGCCGATCAGCGGCAGGTAGACCTCGTCGATGTGGCGGTTGCGGACGAAGGAGGTGAGGACGCCGGTGCGGTGCTGGTCGAGGCGGAGCCGGTCGCGTTCGGCGGCGACCAGGGCGGCGCGGCGGGCCTGGTAGGCGCGGAAGCCGGGCAGGGTGCGGGTGGTGAAGTGCCGGGTGCGGGCGAGGAAGGTG
>JAEBEK010000339.1:0-613 GCA_049998055.1 Amycolatopsis sp. cmx-4-37
GACGGCCGCGACACCATCACCGAGGAGCAGCGCCAGGCGTACCGGCTCGGCGGCAAGCCCTGCCACTGCACCGACACCCTGATGCTGCTCCACCTCTCGGCTGACCACTCCCGGGTCAGCGTGGTCAGCCTGCCGCGGGACAGCTACGCGATGATGCCGCCGCACACCGACCGCACCTCGGGCGAGGAGCACCGGCCGCACCCGGTCAAGCTGAACGCCGCCTACGCGGAGGGCGGGCCGGAGCTGACCGTGCGGACGGTTGAGAAGATGACCGAGGTGAAGATCGACCACTACGTGGAGGTCGACTTCACCAGCTTCATGGAGACCGTCGACGCGGTCGGCGGCGTGGAGATCTGCACCGTCCGCCGTCTCAAGGACTCCTACACCGGCCTCGACCTGGCCCCGGGCCCGCACCGCCTCGACGGCGGCCAGGCCCTCCAGTACGTCCGCTCCCGCCACCTCGACGGCACCGGCGACCTCAGCCGGATGCAGCGCCAGCAGCGTTTCCTCGCCGCGCTCACCGCCGAGGTCACCGGCAGCGGGGTGCTGCTCAACCCGGTGCGGTTCCGCGAGGTGACCCAGTCCGTGCTGGGCTCGCTGCGGGCCGACAGCG
>JAEBEK010000340.1:0-613 GCA_049998055.1 Amycolatopsis sp. cmx-4-37
TCCACAACCCGCCCCGCGCACCCCCCACCAGCCATCCCTCCATGCTCCCCGTCCCCCACCACCAACAACGACCCCCCAGTTCGCGCCCGCATCGCACGGGCCCAGGGCAACGGCGTGATCACCTCGTCCCTGTGGGCGACCAGCAGCAAAGGCCCGTCCGCCCGGCCCGGTTCCACAGGCGGCCGCTCCGGAGCCGGCAAGCCCGCGCACGTGCTGGTCCCCGGGACCTCGCCGCTGCCCGGGAACATCGGGCGGGTCGCGCCCAGGACCGGGTAGGCGGTGCGGCGTTCGCCGTAGGCCGACCACTGTTCCGTGAACGAGGCGGCGTGGGTCACCTGGGAGCAGAGCAGTGCGGTGCCTGCGAAAGGGGCGACCAGGGGCGGTGCGGCGGCGCGGGGTTTGCCGTCGCCGCCCCCGGCCGGGGCCCGGCCCCGTGCCAGGGACGACAGTGCGGCCCCGGCCCCCGCCCGGTCGGCCGGTTCGGAGTCCAGGTACTGGTCGGTCTCCACCCGCCCATACGTGCCGTCCGAGGTGCGCAGCGGACGCGTCGTCAGTCGCTCGCGCAGGGAGAGCAGACGGGTCCGTACTTCGTCGGCGGTGGTGCCCAGGCCGT
>JAEBEK010000341.1:0-612 GCA_049998055.1 Amycolatopsis sp. cmx-4-37
CGTACCAGCGCGTGCGGGAGCCCGCGCCCGTACCGCTCGCCGTGGCGCCGCTGCCGCGCACCGGGTCGCCCGCGCCGGACCCCGAGCCCTTCGACCTGGCCGGTGAACCGCCGCTGCGGGCCCGCCTGTTCACCGACGGCGACCGGGACCACCTGCTGGTCCTCACCTTCCACCACATCGCCGCCGACGGCTGGTCGATGCTCCCGCTCCTCGGCGACCTGGGCGACGCCTACGCCGCACGCAGAGCGGGCCGCGGCCCCGGACTGACACCGCTGCCCGTCCAGTACGCCGACTACGCGCTCTGGCAGCGGGAGTTGCTCGGTACCCCGGACGCGCCCACCGGGCGGGCCGCGCGGCAGCTCGCGCACTGGCGGGCCGCGCTCGACGGGGCCCCCGCCGAGTCGGCGCCGCCCGCCGACCGCTCCCGCCCGGACCGGCCCTCGGGGCGCGGCGGCGCCGTCCCCGTCACCGTGCCCGCCGCCGTCCACCGGGCCCTGCTGGAGCGGGCCGCCGCCGGCGGGGCCAGCCCGTTCATGGTGCTGCACGCCGCGCTGGCCGCCCTGCTGAGCCGGCTCGGCGCGGGCGACGACCTGGTCGTGGGCACGCCGGTGG
>JAEBEK010000342.1:0-612 GCA_049998055.1 Amycolatopsis sp. cmx-4-37
CCGCTTGCGCCCCGCGCGCTCCCCGGTCTCCTCGCAGATCTCCGCGAAGGCCGCCTCCGAGCGGGGCGCGGCGGAGTCGTCCGCCTCCGCGCTCACCGCGAACCGGAATCCCTGCACCGAGCCGTCCTCCGGACGGAGCTGGGCCGGTCCCTGGGTGGCGTAGTTCCAACCGGAGCCCTCGCGCTCCCAGAACGACCAGTACCGGTACCCGGCGGCCTGCGCGGGTGCCGCCAGGAGCAGGGCCAGCAGCAGGCCGAGGAGCAGCGCGAACCCCGCCCGCAGGGTGGTGCGGGCGGGGCGGGACGCGGTGGGGCCGGGGGTCACTTGCGGCCGGACTTGTTGCGCAGGCTGATCATCAGGCCGACGCCCGCGCCGACGAGCAGGCCGACGCCGACGATCCACCAGACGCTGATCTGCGGGCCGTCCTCGTCCGCCGCCTGCTCCGCGGAGTCCTGGGCGCTCGGGGTCTGCTCCGCGGACTTCGGCGCGGGGCCGGTGGCGTTCAACCCGGCGACCAGGTCGGTTCCGCCGAAGGCGCGCGGGTCGGTGCCGGTGGCGTGGGCGGTCAGGACGAGCTGCGCCCAGGCGGAGGGGCCGGACTGCTTCGCCCAG
>JAEBEK010000343.1:0-611 GCA_049998055.1 Amycolatopsis sp. cmx-4-37
GGTGACCGGCAGGGTCGATCCCACCGCACCCCAACCAGCCCGGCCGGCGCTTGAGGCCCCACCCCCGGCCCGGAGGGCCGAAACACACCGCGCGGCAACACACCGCCGCACCAACGTGACCAACGGTAAGGCCCCCTTTGCCCGATAAAGGCGCCGTATGTCATACGGCGCCGGTGAGCCATCCCACGATGCCCCCACCGCACGGCATGGATTCGACGCCCATGGGCAGGTGCACCGGGCTGCCGTGCAGGCAGGCGGCAGCACACCCCGTGGATCGAAAGGCAAACACGACGTGTCGGCAGGACGGAACGTGGCGCGCGGCCACGTCGGGGGCCGTCCGGGAGATCATCGACCCGGCGGACGCCAAGCCGTTCGCGGTGGTCGCCGAGGGCGGCACCGAGGACGCGGACGCCGCTGTCGCCGCCGCCCGCCGCGCCTTCGACCAGGGCCCCTGGCCCCACACCCCGGTCGCCGAGCGCGCTGCCCTGCTGCGCCGCGTCGCCGACCTGCTGGTCCGCGACCGCGAGGAGATCGGCCTGCTGGAGAGCCGCGACGCGGGCAAGACCCTGGAGGAGGGCCGGGTCGACGTCGACTGCGTCGCCGACGCCTTC
>JAEBEK010000344.1:0-611 GCA_049998055.1 Amycolatopsis sp. cmx-4-37
GGCACCTTCCACCACGTCATCGGCGACGACATCCCCTCCGCCCTGCTGGAGTTCGCCCGCGGCGTCAACGCCACCCAGATCGTCCTCGGCTCCTCCCGCCGCAAGAGCTGGCAGTACGTCTTCGGGCCCGGTGTCGGCGCCACGGTGGCCCGCGAGTCCACCCCCGACCTCGACGTGCACATCGTCACCCACGAGGAGGTCGGGCAGGGCCGGGGCCTGCCGGTGGCCCGGGGCGCCCGGCTCGGCCGCTCGCGCATCCTGTGGGGCTGGTTCATCGCGGTCTGCGGCCCCGCCCTGCTCGCCATCGTGCTCTCCTCCCTGGACCACGGCCCCGGGCTCGCCAACGACGTGCTGCTCTTCCTCTCGCTGACCGTCGGCGCAGCCCTGGTCGGCGGGCTGCTCCCGGCGCTGGCCTCGGCCGCGCTCTGCTCGGCCCTGCTGAACTTCTACTTCACCCCGCCCACCCGCACCCTGACCATCTCCGACCCGGAGAACCTCGTCGCGATCGTGATCTCCTTCGCGGTCGCCGTCTCCGTCGCCTCCGTCGTCGACCTCGCCGCCCGCCGTACCCACCAGGCGGCCCGGCTGCGCGCCGAGTCGGAGATCCTCTC
>JAEBEK010000345.1:0-610 GCA_049998055.1 Amycolatopsis sp. cmx-4-37
GTGGAGTTCGCCGGGGCGCTGGCGGCCCTGCTGCGGCCGCGCAAGCCCGTCACGGCCTGACTCCCGGCGCGGGGGCACTCGTAAGAGTGATCTTCCTCGCTCCCGGAGCCGCACGACCGCCGCGAGGGGCGGCCCGGGAGATCCGGGCCGCCCCTCGCGGCGTGTCGGGCGCGTCACGCGCTCAGATCCGGGGACTGAGGCGGTCGGCGGGCCCGGGGGCCTTGCCGGGCGGCGCCTCGGGGGCGTTGGCGCTGCCGGCCTTCCAGTCCGCCCAGTCGACGTTCCAGTCGCCGAAGCCGTTGCCGAACGGGTCCATGTCCTCGCCGATGCTGTTGACGACGTGGACCAGGTCGCCCTCGCGGACCGTCTCGAAGAACCAGGCGGCGTTCTTCGTGCTCATCCCGACGCAGCCGTGGCTGACGTTGGCCGAGCCGTGCGAGCCCACCGACCAGGGCGCGGCGTGCACGTACTCGCCGCTCCAGGTGACCCGGGTCGCGTAGTACACCGGCAGGTCGTACGACTCGGAGCTGCCCGCGGCGATGCCCACCGAGGTGCCGCGCATCCGGACGAAGTACTCCTTGCCGAGCACCACCTTGACGCCGTTGCGGGT
>JAEBEK010000346.1:0-609 GCA_049998055.1 Amycolatopsis sp. cmx-4-37
GAGGCCGACCAGGGCGATGCCCACCTCGCCGAGGAGTTCGGCGAGGGCGAGCAGGGTGGCCTCCACGTCCGGGGCGCGGGTGAGCCGGACCGCTCGCGGGTCACCGCGGCAGGGCACCGGCAGCTCCGTCGCCTCGGCGGCCCGGCCGCCGGGGCTGCTCAAGGCGAGCGCGGCCTCGCGCAGTTCACGCGGGCCCTCCTCGGCGAGGAGGGCTCCGACGGCCCGGCTCAGCGCCTGTGCCTCCCACACCTCGGCGGTGATGGTCTCCAGGCTGTGACCGTGCAGCAGCGCCTGCCGGTTCATGGTGATCAGTCGCAACGCGTCCATGCCGCTCCCCCGTTCGCTCACCGCGCCCCGGGAACCGCCCGCGCCCGGCGCTCACCGCCACGCACCGGCGGGCGGGCATGGAGCGGTGACACCGGGCGCCCGGCGGACACCCCGAGCGCAACAGTCCACTACCCAGAGTGAGGTACTGCGCGCCGAAACACCAGAGGAAATCGGAAATCTGTGGACACAGGATCGATTGTGGACAACTCGATCACTCCGGAGAGTGAGATGGCGCGGAAGAGGACCGGGAGTGCTCCCGTGCGGCCGGGGGTTCAGCGGTCG
>JAEBEK010000347.1:0-609 GCA_049998055.1 Amycolatopsis sp. cmx-4-37
GCGGGACCAGCAGGTGCAGGACGAGGGCCGCGCCCGTCAGGACCGCGAGGACGCGCCGGGACCACAGGTAGTGGCGCGGCCTGCGCCGGTAGAGCCAGACCAGGAAGAGCGCGGTGGCCGGGAAGTGGACGGTGGCGTAGTACGTGTTGGCGATCCGTACCAGGGTGTCGCTGTGCAGCAGCAGGCTCTGCACGGTGGCCTCGTCGGGCAGGCCCAGCGCGCGTTCCGCGTGCCAGACGCCGTCGGCGTGGTGGAAGGCGGTGGCGGTCTCGCCGGCGGCGAGCAGGCGGCCGCACTTGTAGACGAGGAAGAGTCCGGCGACGAGGAGGAGTTCGCGGACGAGCGGCGGCCGGGACGCGAGGTCCGGCCGGTCCTCCGCGGCAGGCGCGGAACGGGCTCTCATGCCCCGGCCCCTTTGCTGACGGTGTGGATGTGGTGCGGTCGGCGGATGCGGTCGAACGGCGGCCGGATCGATACGCCAGTGTACCGATACGGCTCCGTATCGGTACACGGGCGTATCGATGGGCTGTGTGGCCGGAAAAGGATCTTCCCGGGCCGTCCGGCGGCCGCCCGCCACCGCGAAGCGAGAGGGTTGGCGCATGACGTCGC
>JAEBEK010000348.1:0-608 GCA_049998055.1 Amycolatopsis sp. cmx-4-37
GCCGCCGAGGCCCGCCGCTCCCTGCGCGGCTGCGCCGCCGACCTTTCCGGCGCCGAGTCGGCCCTCCGCGAGACCAGCGACATCCTGGTCCGGCACGCCAACTCCAGCCGCTACGAGCAGGTCCGCACCCCCGCCCGCGCCCAGATCCGCGAACTCCCCGCCGCCGCGCTGCCGGAACACGCCGCCAAGTGGGCCGAGGCCTTCGCCCCAAGGCTCCGGGTCCTCACCGACGAACTCGACCAGCTGGAACGCAACCGCGACTCGATCGTGGACCGGCTGCGCGGCCTGGTCGAGTCCTCCCTGGCCACCCTCCGCTCCGCCCAGCGGCTCTCCCGGCTGCCCGAGGGGCTGGGGGAGTGGTCGGGCCAGGAGTTCCTGCGCATCCGCTTCGAGGAGCCCGACCCGACCACCCTGGTGGAGCGGCTCGGCGAGGTCATCGACGAGGCCACCAGCACCGCCGTCCGCAAGAACGCCGACCTGCGCCGGGACGGCATGTCCCTGCTGCTGCGCGGCGTCCACGCCGCCCTCCAGCCGCGCGGCGTCTCCGTCGAGATCCTCAAGCCGGACGCCGTGCTGCGCGCGGAGCGCGTCCCCGTCGGCCAGATGGG
>JAEBEK010000349.1:0-608 GCA_049998055.1 Amycolatopsis sp. cmx-4-37
GGCGACGTAGGCGGGTGACTCGGCGACGGCGAAGTGGGGCTCTTCGGTGAGGGCGTCGCGCCAGTTCTCCTCGGTCACGCCGAAGCCGTCGAGCATCTGCTCGGAGCGGAGGAAGCCGGGGGTGACGCAGACGGCGGTGGAGTCGTGCGGTTCCAGGTCGCGGGCGAGGCCGAGGGCCATGCGGATGGGGGCGTACTTGGCGAGGTCGAAGAAGACGTTCTCGCGGAAGCGCCGGTTGGTCTCGGCGCTGCCGTCGGTGACCTCGACGTGCAGGCCGGGGTGGCGGATGAGGAGCGGGAGCAACAGGGAGGCGGTGATGAGGTGGGAGCGGACGCCGAGGTCGAGCATCCGCAGCCCTTCGTCGAGCGGGGTGTCCCACAGGGCGCGGCCGAAGGGGATGAGGTGTTCGCCGCCCCAGGTGTTGTTGACCAGGATGTCGAGCCGCCCGTGGTCCGCCTCGACGCGGGCGGCGAGCCGGCGGACCTGCTCGGGGTCGAGGTGGTCGGTGGGGACGGCGATGCCCTCGCCGCCGGCCTCCGTCACCAGTTCGGCGGTCTCCTCGACGGTCTCGGTGGTCCGGCCGACCTCGCTGACCTTCTCGCGGGTGG
>JAEBEK010000350.1:0-608 GCA_049998055.1 Amycolatopsis sp. cmx-4-37
GGCGCCGGCGACCCCGCCCGCGACATGATGATCGCCCACACCCTCCTCTCCCCCCGGACCCGCGCCGTCTTCCGCGAGACCCTGGACGTGGACGACGCGACCTGGCTGCGCGGCCGCGGATGGTCCCTGACGACGGGGCTGAGCGCCTACACCGCCTACGCGGCGGTGAACGAGAGGGTGGCGGCCGCGACGAGGCGGCAGATCCTGGCGGCGCTGGAGGAGTAGGCCCGGCGCACCGGCCGCCACGGCACCGACTACGACCACTCGGCCGTTCCCGCCGCTGCGATTGCGGGCCGGGGAGCCTGTGCCCAGGGTAGAGAGGAGGGGGCACCCGCGAGGAAGGACGAGGGCCCATGGCTGTGATCTCCCGGGGTTTCCACGGACGGCGCGGCCCCGGCGGCGACCGCCTCCCGCCCGGCCAGTACGTCACCGAGGACTTCCCCGTCCTCTCCGCGGGCCCGACGCCGCACATCCCGCTCGACCGCTGGAGCTTCACCCTCACCACCGCCGCCGGCGAGAAACGCACCTGGGACTGGGACGCCCTGATGTCCCTGCCCAGCGAGACCCCGCAGGCCGACATCCACTGCGTCACCCGCTGGTCCAAGTAC
>JAEBEK010000351.1:0-607 GCA_049998055.1 Amycolatopsis sp. cmx-4-37
GGGTTCGACACCCGCGACACGCAGGGTGCCGGCGCTCGGGGTGAGGATGCCGGTGAGCATCTTGATGGTGGTGGACTTGCCCGCGCCGTTGGGCCCGACGAAGCCGACCACCTCGCCGCGCCCCACCGAGAAGGAGAGCCCGTCGACGGCTCTGACCTCGCGCTTCTCCCGGCGCAGCAGGCCGGCCCTGCGGCGCACCTCGAAGACCTTCTCGACCCGGTCGAGGTGGATCACCTCCTGGCCGTCGCGCTGTGCGGGCAGGTCGGCCACCGGTCGCTCCGTCGCGTCCATCGCTGTTCTCTCCTGTGTCTCGGTGGGGCGGGGTGGGTGGGTCGTCAGCTTCCGGTCGAGCGGTACGCCCTGAGCCCGACCCGCCACAGCAGCCCCGCCGCCACGCAGCAGACGGCGGCCACCAGCGGCGGGGCGAAGGCCGCCTGGACGGGCAGGCCGAGCGGCAGCGGGCGGTCCAGGACGTAGGAGGCGGGCACCCAGTTGACGAAGGCCAGCGGCAGCACGAAGGTCACCGAGGCGACCAGTTCCCTGGTGAAGACGGTCGGCGGGTACTGGAGCAGGGTGGTGCCGCCGTAGGTGAAGGCGTTCTGCACCT
>JAEBEK010000352.1:0-606 GCA_049998055.1 Amycolatopsis sp. cmx-4-37
CGCCGAACGGGGCCTCACCGGCGCGGTCGCCGCGCTGGCGGCGGCCGTCCGCGGAGCCGGCCGGGAGGCGCGGCGGCCGCAGACCGGACAGCTCCACCAGTACCTGGCGCAGGCCGTCGCCGCGTTCACCGCCCTCGCCGTCGTCTTCGTCCTCGTCCGGTGAGCCCGGTGAAGCGGCGGACCAGGTCCGCCCCGACAGAAAGGCCCCGCCGTGCTCACGGTCCTGGTGTTCGCCCCCGCCGCCGTCGCCCTCGTGCTGCTCGCCCTGCCCCGCACCGTGCCCGACGCCGTCCACCGCACCGCCTGGACCGTGACCAGCGCGCTGCTCCTCGCCTTCACCGCCGCCCTGTGGGCCGCGCACGGCACGGGCGGCGGCTACGCCTACGAGACGCGGGTGCGGTGGATGCCCTCGGCGGGCGTCGGCTACCACGTCGGCGTCGACGGGCTCTCGCTGCCGCTGACCGTGCTGACCTGCGTCCTCTTCCTGGCCTGCGCCCTCTACTCGTGGCGTGAACGGCGCCGGGTGCGGGCCCACGCCGCGCTCTTCCTGCTCCTTCAGACCACCTGCCTCGGCGTCTTCGTCTCCCTCGACCTGATCCTCTTCTT
>JAEBEK010000353.1:0-603 GCA_049998055.1 Amycolatopsis sp. cmx-4-37
GGCAGTCCTTCCAGCGCGGACGCTCCATCGACGACGTCCACGCCGCCCTCTCGCTCCTCCTCCAGGGCCGGGTCAGCGGCGTGGGCCCGGCCCGCCCCTGACCCGGCGGCACGCGAGACCGGGCGGGGCCCCGGAAGACCTCTCGGCCCCGTCCGTCCCGCCGCCCCGTGTCGGCGGCACGGACACGTCACCGCACGACCCCGCCCGGCGCGCCCCACTCTTCCCGCCGCCGCTCCGGGCCGCCTCCGCGCCCGTACCCAGGCGCCGCTGAGTACGGGTACTCAGCGGGCCGTGGACCGCCCCGGCCGCCGTCCCGGACCGCGCCATAGAATCGGGCCCATGGCAAGAATCGCGGTGATCGGCGCCGGCATGGGGGCCATGGCGGCGGCGGCCCGGCTGGCGGTGGCGGGGCACGACGTGGAGGTGCACGAGCGTGCGGAGACGTACGGCGGGGCCCTCGGCGCGTACCGCAGGGACGGCTTCACCTTCGACACCGGGCCCGGACTGCTGACCCTCCCGGCGGTCCCCCGCGACCTCTTCCTGAAGACCGGCCGCGAGGCCCTGGAGGACCGGATCCACCGCACCGAGACGGACCCGGCCGTC
>JAEBEK010000354.1:0-602 GCA_049998055.1 Amycolatopsis sp. cmx-4-37
GGAGGAGATCCGGCGGGGAGCGCCCGGGGCCGAGGTGTCGCTGCGCGAGCTGGACCTGTCCTCCCTCGCCTCCGTCGCCGCGCTCGGCGAGGCCCTGCGCGCGGAGGACCGCCCGGTCCACCTCCTCGTCAACAACGCGGGCGTCATGACCCCGCCCGAGCGTCGCACCACCGCCGACGGCTTCGAGCTGCAGTTCGGCACCAACCACCTCGGCCACTTCGCCCTCACCGCCCATCTGCTGCCCCTGCTGCGCGCCGGGCGGGCCCGCGTCACCTCGCAGATCAGCGTGGCCGCCGACCGCAACGCGATCAACTGGGAGGACCCCAACTGGGAGTCCTCCTACAACGGCATGAAGGCGTACAGCCACTCCAAGATCGCGTTCGGCCTCTTCGGCCTCGAACTGGAGCGGCGCGCACGGGCGCACGACTGGGGCCTCACGAGCAACCTCTCGCACCCCGGCGTCGCCCCGACCAGCCTCCTCGCCGCCCGCCCCGAGGTCGGCCGCGCCAAGGACACCACCGGGCGGCGGTTCATCAAGGCGCTCTCCGCCCGGGGCATCCTCCTGGGCACCGTCGAGAGCGCGAAGGTCCCCGCGCGGTACG
>JAEBEK010000355.1:0-602 GCA_049998055.1 Amycolatopsis sp. cmx-4-37
GTCTGGCCCACCTCGTCGTGCAGCTCCTGGGCGATCCGGCGCCGCTCGTCCTCCTGGGCGGAGAGGGCGCGGGCGCTGGAGGCGGCGCGTTCCGCCTCCAGCCGGTCGAGCATGGTGTTGAAGGTGCGGATCAGGTCGGCGATCTCGCCGTGCCCCACCACCTCGGTACGGGGGACGGGCCGCAGCAGGTCGATCGTGGTCATCGCCCGCGTCACCCGCTGGAGCGGCGCCAGGCCGATCCGCAGCATCGCCGCGTTGGCGGTGAGCATGAAGGCGATCCCGCCGGTGAGGATCAGCGCCTCGGTCAGCAGCACCGGGGTGGAGATGGTGATCGGGCCCAGCAGCAGCAGTGCGGCCGCCGCCACCAGTACCGCCGCGTTCAGCAGGAAGATCCGCCAGAACAACGACAGGGCCGGCCGGCGCCCCTCGTTCCTGTCATGCGTCACGTCGCTCGCACCTTTCCGGTTCGTGCCCCCACTATCGCCCGTCCGCGCCCCGGCCGGGCCACGGGCCCCCGCACGCGCCCGGAAGAGTGCCCCACCCCGCCGGTGATGGGTGGCGCCACCCACACGCCGCGGGTACCACCGGCACCACCTGCACGT
>JAEBEK010000356.1:0-602 GCA_049998055.1 Amycolatopsis sp. cmx-4-37
GGCCGACCGTGCGCATCCACACCGCGCTGCGCGGCTCCGCGTCCTGGATCTCCTCCGGCGACCAGCGCAGCCGGTCCACGTACCGGATGTCGAAGGGCTGGCGGCGCGCCATCCGCTCCAGTGCCTCCGGCAGTTCGCCGAGGTGTTCGCGGACCTCCTCCGCGACGGTCGGCAGCGTCTCCGGGTCCGGCACCACCCGGGCCGGGGGCAGCTGGTGGGTGAAGCCGCCCTCCTCCGGCTTGTGGAAGGAGGCCGTCAGGTAGAAGATCGTCCGGCCCTCCTGCACCGCGGTGACCCGGCGCGTGGTGAACGACCGGCCGTCGCGCACCCGTTCCACCTGGTACACGATCGGCACCCCGGGCCTCCCGGGCCGCAGGAAGTAGGCGTGCAACGAGTGGACCGGCCGGTCGCCCTCGGTGGTCCGCCCGGCCGCGACCAGCGCCTGGCCGGCGACCTGGCCGCCGAAGACGCGCTGCAGCGACTCCTGGGGGCTGCGCCCCCGGAAGATGTTGACCTCGATCCGCTCCAGGTCCAGCAGATCCACCAGCCGTTCGGCGGCGTTCGTCATGTTCCGTTCTCTCCCGTGTCCCGTAGGCCCGATC
>JAEBEK010000357.1:0-601 GCA_049998055.1 Amycolatopsis sp. cmx-4-37
GTGCAGGGAAGACACACGACGCAGCCGGTCCTGTTTCGTCCCCCGGACAGCCATCACCGTGCGGGGGGTCCTCAGGCCAACTCAAGACACGCAGGAGCAAGTGGTGATCGAAGAGACCCTCCTCGAGGCCGAGGAGAAGATGGAAAAGGCCGTCGTGGTCGCCAAGGAGGACTTCGCCGCGATCCGCACCGGCCGTGCGCACCCGGCGATGTTCAACAAGATCGTGGCGGACTACTACGGTGCCCTCACGCCGATCAATCAGCTGGCCTCGTTCTCCGTGCCGGAGCCGCGCATGGCCGTCGTCACGCCGTTCGACTCGAGCGCGCTGCGCAACATCGAGCAGGCCATCCGCGACTCGGACCTCGGCGTCAACCCGAGCAACGACGGCCGCATCATCCGCGTGTCGTTCCCGGAGCTGACCGAGGAGCGGCGCCGCGAGTTCATCAAGGTCGCCAAGGGCAAGGCCGAGGACTCGAAGATCTCGATCCGCGCCGTGCGCCGCAAGGCCAAGGAGACCATCGACAAGCTCGTCAAGGACGGCGAGGTCGGTGAGGACGAGGGCCGCCGCGGCGAGAAGGACCTCGACGACACCACCGCCCAG
>JAEBEK010000358.1:0-601 GCA_049998055.1 Amycolatopsis sp. cmx-4-37
GCACCCGGTCGTCGCCGTACTTGGTGCGCACCCCCTCCATGCCGAGGGAGTCGGTGACCACCACCCCGTCGTACCCCAGCTCCTCGCGGAGGATGCCGGTCAGGATCGGGCGGGAGAGCGTCGCCGGGTCCTCGGCCGGGTCGAGGGAGGGCACCACGATGTGCGCGGTCATGATCGAGTCGATGCCCGCCGCGATCGCCGCCCGGAACGGCGGCGCGTCCAGCCGCTCCCACTCCTCGCGGGTGTGGTGGATGGTCGGCAGCGCCTCGTGGCTGTCGGTGGTGGTGTCGCCGTGGCCCGGGAAGTGCTTGGCGCAGGAGGCGACCCCGGCCCCCTGGTACCCCTTCACCTGTGCGGCCACCAGGTCGGCCACCACCTGCGGGTCGGAGCTGAAGGAGCGGACGCCGATCACCGGGTTGGCCGGGTTGACGTTGACGTCGGCGTCCGGCGCGTAGTTCTGGAGGATGCCGAGGGCCGCCAGCTCGGCCCCGGCGATGTGCGCGGCCCGCCGGGTGTCGGTGCGGCTGCCGCCCGCGCCCAGCGCCATCGCCCCCGGCAGCAGGGTGGCCGGAGCGCCGACCCGGCAGACGATGCCGTGCTC
>JAEBEK010000359.1:0-601 GCA_049998055.1 Amycolatopsis sp. cmx-4-37
GCCCAGCGTCGCGTCCCGGGCGGCGACGATGAGCATCGCCAGCAGCAGCGTCGGAAAGGCGATGAGGATGTCCAGGAGCGCCGAGACCGTGTCGTCCAGCCACCCCTGCGCGTAGGCGGCGAGTACGCCGAGGGTGATGCCGAGCACGGCGGCGATGGCGACGGAGCCGAGTCCGGCCTCCCAAGCGATCCGGGAGCCGTTCATCACCTGGGTGAAGAGGTCGCGGCCGAGCTTGTCGGTGCCGAGCAGGTGGCCGTCGCCGGGCGGGGCGAGGCGGGTGCCGGAGGTGTCGTCGGGCTCGTAGGGCAGCCAGACGACGGATATGAGGGCGAGCAGGGCGACGAGGCCGGTGAGGACGCAGCCGGTGACCAGGGTCGCGGAGCGGCGGGGGCGGCTGCGGGACTTGCCGGGCAGTTCGGTGACGGCGGGTACGGGGGTGGTCATCGGGCCCCTCCCGAGAGCCGGCCGCGCAGCCGCGGGTCGATGAGGCGCTGCACCAGGTCGGCGGCGAAACCGATGAGCAGCACGGCGAGGGTGGAGACGAACAGGACGCCCTGGATGACCGGGTAGTCGTGCTGGGCGATCCCGGTGGCCAGCAGCG
>JAEBEK010000360.1:0-601 GCA_049998055.1 Amycolatopsis sp. cmx-4-37
GCGACCTCTGTCGAGGCGTTTTCGCATGACCCGGCCCCACCCGGCAACACGCTCCAGGTCCCCCGGTCCACCGCACGGAAAGGCAGTCACTCATGAGCCAGATCGAGGAGTCCGTCGAGGTCGCGGCGCCGCTGTCGGCGGTCTACAACCAGTGGACGCAGTTCGAGGAGTACCCGCGCTTCATGTCCGGGGTCGAACGGATCGAGCAGCGCTCGCCGACGCTGACCCACTGGGTGACCCAGGTGGACGGCGTGCGGCGGGAGTTCGACGCCGAGGTCACCGAGCAGATCCCGGACGAGCGGGTGGCCTGGACGACCGTCGGGGGCGAGGTGCGGCAGGCCGGTGTGGTCACCTTCCACCGGATCTCCGACGACCGGACCAAGGTCATGCTGCAACTGGAGCTCGAACCGCACGGCGTCACCGAACAGGTCGGCGACAAGCTCGGCTTCGTCCGGCGCCAGGCCGTGGGCGACCTGGAGCGGTTCAAGAGCTTCATCGAGAAGCGCGGCACGGAGACCGGCGGCTGGCGCGGCCAGGTCTGACGCCCGCGTGGGCGCCGTACGTACGGGAACGGGCCGGGCTCCCTCGGGGAGCACCGGCC
>JAEBEK010000361.1:0-600 GCA_049998055.1 Amycolatopsis sp. cmx-4-37
TCAGTCCTCGTACGCGTCCAGCGGCGGGCAGGAGCAGACCAGGTTGCGGTCGCCGTACGCCTGGTCGATCCGGCGGACCGGCGGCCAGTACTTGTCGGCCGCGTGCACGCCGGCCGGGAAGACGGCCTCCTCGCGGCTGTAGGGGTGGTCCCAGTCGCCGGTGAGGGTGCGGGCGGTGTGCGGGGCGTTGCGCAGCGGGTTGTCCTCGGCGGGCCAGGCGCCGGTGGCCACCTGCTCGATCTCGCCGCGGATGGCGATCATCGCCTCGCAGAAGCGGTCGAGTTCGGCGAGGTTCTCGCTCTCGGTCGGCTCGATCATCAGCGTCCCGGCGACCGGGAACGACATGGTCGGCGCGTGGAAGCCGTAGTCGACCAGCCGCTTGGCGACGTCGTCGACGCTGACGCCGGTCGCCTTGGTGAGCGGGCGCAGGTCGATGATGCACTCGTGGGCGACGAGCCCGCCGGGGCCGGTGTAGAGCACCGGGAAGTGCGGCTCCAGCCGCTTGGCGATGTAGTTGGCGCCGAGGACCGCGACCTGGGTGGCGCGCTTGAGCCCCTCGCCGCCCATCAGCCGGACGTACGACCAGGAGATCGGGAGTAT
>JAEBEK010000362.1:0-600 GCA_049998055.1 Amycolatopsis sp. cmx-4-37
TCGCCGTGTGCGGGAGCCCGCTGCGGACGGGCCCGCGCCCTGCTCCGCGCGGGCCGTTCACCCCGGCTTCCCGAATCTGTGGCCGAACTGTCGAACGGCCGACCGGGTGACCCGGACGGGCCTGCTCATCCCCTCCGTACCGTGCGGTGACAGGGGTCCCGGGGGCCCCGCACGCTCCGCCGCGCCGGGGCCACACGCGGGGACGGATGTGCCGGGGGCCGGGCCCGTGCCGTAATCTCGGTCGTCGGAGCCCGCCGATCTCGGGACCACGATCCACATCTTGGGGTTGCACTGCAGATGACTGCGATTTCACTGGGAATGCCGTCCGTTCCGACCCTGCTCGCCGAGCGCAGGAAGAGTCGGCAGATCCAGGTCGGGTCGGTGGCGGTCGGTGGGGACGCGCCGGTTTCGGTCCAGTCCATGACGACCACCCGTACCTCCGACATCGGGGCCACGCTCCAGCAGATCGCCGAGCTGACCGCCTCCGGATGCCAGATCGTCCGCGTCGCCTGCCCGACCCAGGACGACGCCGACGCGCTCGCCGTCATCGCGAAGAAGTCGCAGATCCCGGTGATCGCCGACATCCACTTCCAGCCGAAG
>JAEBEK010000363.1:0-599 GCA_049998055.1 Amycolatopsis sp. cmx-4-37
GCCCGAGCCCGGCCGTCAGTCCCGACAACAGCCCCACCAGCAGCGTGATGAGCACGATCACGGCCCCCATCAGCGCGAACCGCCCCTTGGCGAATCGCAGGTCCCGCCATGCGACGTACATCCCGCCTCACTTCCCTTCTCCGGCCTCGCGGCCACTCGGCTTCCCTGTGGCCTCCACGGTCGCCGCCGGAGGGGGTCGCGGGCATCGCACGCGGGATGGCACTCCCGGAGCCGGAGGGCGGAACGGGAACTCCGCCTTTCGGTTGACCGGCTTCCGGTTGACCGGACCGCGGCCACCGCGACCCCGTTTGTCGGTGGAACACGGCAGAATGAACGGGACGAACCGAACACAGGCGCGAGTGGGCGCGCCGGGGTGGCGGGAACGGGGGGCAGGATGTCCGGGGAGAAGGCGCCGGGGCGCGGGTATCGCGTCGCGTTGTCGGTGGGGCTGGCGGTGGTCCTGGCGGGTGTGGGGCTGCTGTTCGTGGTCTGGGGGGCGGTGGCCGAGCGGGACGCGTACCGGGCGGCGGAGCCCTGCGGGGCGCGGACGGAGCAGGAGTGCGTGCGGCTGGACCGGGCGACCGTCCGGGGCACCCACG
>JAEBEK010000364.1:0-599 GCA_049998055.1 Amycolatopsis sp. cmx-4-37
GTGACCTGGGCGGCCCGCCCGTGCCGCAGCGGGACCTGGAGCAGGCTCTGCGGGTCGGTCCTGCCCTCGGCCTCGGCCAGGTGGGCGAGGGCGGCCGGGCGGTCGAGCAGAATCCACAGCGGGCGCCGGGTGTCCGGGGGCGGCGGGTGGCCCTCCTGTCGCGCCCGTCCCGCGGCGATGAGGCGGCGCTCGGTCTCGTGGCAGGCCCACTCCAGGCCGGTGAGCGCGCCGTCGAGGTCGCACTCGACGGCGAGGACGCCCTCCCGGCCGGTCAGGCACGCGTACTCGCCGGCCCCGCCGCCGTCGACCACCAGCACGTCGCCGTGGCGCAGCGCCTGGAGGGCGAGGGAACGCAGCAGCGAGGTGGTGCCGCTGCCGGGGTGACCGACGGCGAGCAGGTGCGGCTCGGTGGCGCGGGCGCCGGTGCGCCACAGCACGGGGGGCTCGTCCCGGGGGTCGCCGTCGGGGCCGGTGACCGGCAGGGTGCGGGCGGTGTCGGCGGCGTCGGTGAAGCCGAGCAGGTGCTCGCCGGGGGTGGTGGCGAAGGGCTGCGCGGTCAGGTCGCAGGGGAGCGGGGCGACGGCGGTGACGGTCAGCTC
>JAEBEK010000365.1:0-598 GCA_049998055.1 Amycolatopsis sp. cmx-4-37
TCACGACGTCGTCGGGACGCACGCGGTACGACGGCTTGTCGACCTTGTGGCCGTTGACCTCGATGTGGCCGTGGACGACCATCTGACGGGCCTGGTAGATGGTGCGGGCGATGCCCGAACGCAGCACCAGGGCGTCGAGACGACGCTCCAGCTCGATGACCAGCGCTTCGCCGGTCTTGCCCTCGGCCTTGCGAGCGCGGTCGTAGGCACGGGCCATCTGACGCTCGCTGATGTCGTACTGGGCGCGCAGACGCTGCTTCTCGAGCAGACGGACCTTGTAGTCCGAGTTCTGCTTGCGGCCACGGCCGTGCTCACCCGGCGGGTAGGGGCGGGCCTCGAAGTACTTGACAGCCTTCGGGGTCAGCGCGATACCGAGAGCACGCGACTTCTTGACCTTGGGACGGGACTGGTTCGGCATGAACCGGACCTTCTCTCATCTTTCGTGGGTGGCTCACCAGGGTTACGGGAGGTCGCATCCGCAGCCGGGGAAACCCTGAGGTCCCGTGCCGTGACACGGTGCCACCGGGCAGCCGCTCCCTGGTCTGGGCACTAACGTGCAGCACGCGAGTGGCCCACCGACCGCCGCTGGGGGGTGGTG
>JAEBEK010000366.1:0-598 GCA_049998055.1 Amycolatopsis sp. cmx-4-37
TCTCGCGCTGCGGCTGGTCGCGGAGGCCGCCGTCGCCGACGGCTGGGGCGAACCGGTGAGGTGGCTGCGGACCGCCGAGGAGTACTTCCACGCGGCCGGGGTCCAGCCCGTCGCCTCCGCCTGCCGGGCCGCCCTGCGCCGGGCCGGGGCCAGCGCCCCGCAGCGCCGCGACGGCCGCGACCGCATCCCCGCCCCGCTGCGCACCAGCGGCGTCACCCCGCGAGAGTACGAGGTGTTCGTCCTCCTCCCGGACCGTCCCGGGAACCAGCAGATCGCCCGGCACCTCTCCATCTCCCCGCGCACCGTCGAGAAGCACATGGCGAGCCTGCTCGCCAAGACCGGCCGCCAGGACCGCACGGCCCTGTGCGAGTTCGCCGCCGAGTGCGCCTCGGCCGCCGTGCCCCGCTGACCGGGCACCTGGGGGCCGTGGGGGATTTTCGGGCGGGGGCCCGCCGGAAAGGTAGGGGGAACGCCCCGATGCCGTGGCCGGGCCCCGCCGGGCAGCATCGCGGTGGGGCACGCGTGACCACCGTGCCCGGACACGGAGCTGGGAGGCCCGCCCGTGACCCCTGCGCCCCGCACCAGCGCGCACCCGTCC
>JAEBEK010000367.1:0-597 GCA_049998055.1 Amycolatopsis sp. cmx-4-37
GGGCGGGGGTGGGGATCTTCTCACGGCGCAGGGCGCGCAGACCGCGCAACCCGACGGCCCCCACGGCCGTCCCCAGAAGGAAGGACGTCACGGCGAGCAGCAGGTGGACCCAGAAGTAGGCGGTGGGGTCCCCGGCGGCGTCGAAGGCGAGCCCGCTCGCGTCGTTCCAGAGATTCTTGACGAAGGTGACCCAGATGAACCAGCTCCACACCCCGAAGGCGAGCAGGAACCAGGAGACCGGGCGGCTGAGCTTCATACGCCCAGTATCGCGGCCCGGCTCCGTCTCCCCGCGCCGGGGTCGGGAGCCGGTGGCCGCCGTTCCGCTTGGTGCGGCGGGCAGCCGGCCTACCGGGGCGCAGACAGCATCAGCCCGTACCTGTACGTTCTCGATCGTGCCTGCCTTGCGAAAGACCACCGTGCTGGTCGCCTCCACCGCCTTGCTGACGCTTTCCGCCGCGTTCCCGGCAGTTGCCGCCGAGAAGCCGGACGACGACAAGGCGAAGCCGCCGGGGAAGATGTCGGAGATCGGCGGCGTGCGGCTGGGCCAGGCCGGTACGCAGGTGAACGCCGGGCCGGGGGTGCCGAAGCTCCCGAAGA
>JAEBEK010000368.1:0-597 GCA_049998055.1 Amycolatopsis sp. cmx-4-37
GCTGTGCGCGGGGGCGGCGGTGCTGGTGGGGGTGGTGCGGGGCTCGGCGGAGACGGGCCCCGCCCTCGCACCGCGTCGGTCCAGCGGCGGCGGGCGCCCGTGACCCGGGTCTTACAGTGGAACGGCCGGGTCCGCTCCCGGGCAGGAGCCGGGCGGACCGCACGGTGTCGCTCCCGACCGCATTGGACAGACGTGACAGCGCAGCCGCCCTCTTCCGCGTGGGAACCACCTGCGGGGTCCTGGGCCTCGTCGGCCGGCAGGCGCCGGAACATGCAGGCCATCCGCAGCCGCGACACCTCCCCCGAGATGGCCATCCGGCGACTCGTGCACGCCCAGGGCTTGCGCTACCGCGTCTCCAGCCGACCCCTCCCGGCGCTGCGGCGCACCGCCGACCTGGTCTTCCGCCCGGTGAGGGTCGCCGTGTTCATCGACGGCTGCTACTGGCACGGGTGCCCGGAGCACTACGTGCCCCCGAGGACCAACAGCGGCTACTGGTCGGACAAGGTGCTCCGCAACGTCACCAGAGACCGGGACACCGACAACGCGCTGCGCGAAGCGGGCTGGACCGTGCTCCGCTTCTGGGAACACGAGCCGCCC
>JAEBEK010000369.1:0-597 GCA_049998055.1 Amycolatopsis sp. cmx-4-37
CCCCCGCCGCCGCAGCTCCCGCCGACGGCACCCGAGCTCGAACTCGAACTCGAACCCGATCCCGACCCCCAGCCGGACCGGCGCCTGCGCTTCGCCGACGCCTTGCTCCGCCGCGCCGCGATCACGCACACCACACCCACCACCACGAATCCCGCGAATACGAACATCACTGCCCTCCCCGTAGTCGTCCCCGTCCCCCTGTGTCCGCCGGAGCCTCCCACCGGTTCTCCCGGTCGCGGGCGGCCCGGCGTGACGGGTTCGCCTTGACGATCCCCCCGCCGCCCGCAGCCCAAAGCGGAGTTGAGGAACTCCAGAGGTTCGCGCCCGCACGCCCCGCCCCACACCCCCGCCCGGCCCCGTCCCCGCCTGGCACAATGGCCGCTCGGCACGGGTCCGGCACGCCGGACAGGGCGCGACGGACGGCGGAACACCATGAACGACAGGCCCCTCCTCAACCGCAGGCTGGCCGAATTCGGCACCACGGTCTTCGCCGAGATGTCGGCCCTGGCCCAGGCCACCGGCGCCATCAACCTCGGCCAGGGCTTCCCCGACACCGACGGCCCCGAGGAGGTCCGCGAGGCCGCGGTCCGGGCCCTG
>JAEBEK010000370.1:0-596 GCA_049998055.1 Amycolatopsis sp. cmx-4-37
TGCCGAAGGACCGCGAACTGACCGTCGTCACCGCCTCCCTGGCCGTCGCCACCGCGCTGGCCGGGGCGGAGAAGACCGCCGTGCTGCTGCTCGGCGGGCGGGTGCGCGGCGCCACCCTGGCCACCGTCGGGCACTGGGCCGGGCGGATGCTCGGTGACTTCGTGGTCGACCTGGCGTTCATCGGCGCCAACGGCATCTCCCGCTCGTACGGCCTGACCACCCCGGACCCGACGGTCGCCGAGGTGAAGGCGCAGGCGGTGCGGTGCTCGCGGCGGCGGGTCTTCGTCGGGCTGCACACCAAGTTCGGCGCGGTGAGCTTCTGCCGGTTCGCCGAGGTCGCCGACTTCGAGGCCATCGTCACCGACACCGGCCTCACCTCCGCCGAGGCCCAGCGTTACTCCCTCCTCGGTCCCCAGGTCATCCGCGTCTGACCGACCTGGCCGGTCCCACCCCTGTCCGCACGGCACCGCCCCACGCGCGTGCCGGGGCGCGGTCCGCCGCGCCCGTACACCCCCTTTCCCCCATCGAGCCGCGACCCCTCAGGAGTTCCCCATGGCCCCTCCGCGACCACGCCACGGACCGCGCCGCCGCCTTCT
>JAEBEK010000371.1:0-596 GCA_049998055.1 Amycolatopsis sp. cmx-4-37
GTGGCGTACCGCTCGACCACCTCGGCGGCGTACCGCCCGGCGGCGGTCAGCCAGTCGGCGAGGCGGGTGCGGAGCCGGGGTGTCTCCCAGGCCGGGAACAGGGCGTACGAGGCCATCGCGAGGAGGCCGCCGATCAGGGTCAGCACGACGCGTTCGGGGACGGTCTGGGTCCACTCCTCGCCGCCCATGCCGAGCAGGAAGACCACGTAGCCGGAGACGAAGAACTGGCTCACCGCATAGCCGGTGCGCATCAGCAGGTACATCAGGGCGGCGCAGGCCACGGCGAGCAGCGCCGAGACGCGCACGCTCGGCTCGGTGAGCTGGAGGATGCCGGTGGCGGCGAAGACCCCGAGCAGGGTGCCGCCGAACCGGGCGACGGCCCGGGAGTACGTGCGGGAGAAGTCGGGCCGCATCACCATGACGGCGGCCAGGGGCGCCCAGTAGCCGTGGCCGAAGGGCAGCAGGGTGCCGATGAGGTAGCCGAGCAGGGCGACGGCGGTGACCCGGATCGCGTGCCGCAGGATGGCCGAGTCCGGCCGCAGTTCGGCGCGCATGCTGCGGGCCACCACCGGGACCAGGCTGATCAGGCCGGGCCG
>JAEBEK010000372.1:0-596 GCA_049998055.1 Amycolatopsis sp. cmx-4-37
GTGACCAGTGCCGTCCTCCAGGCGGTGATGGCGAGCGCGGCGGGGGCGCTGCTGGAGCGCGGGGTGGAGCCGCCGATGCTCCGCTCGGGCAACGTCGACGGCGGCCACGCCTGGAACGCCGAGGTCTTCGCCACCTACCGCGACCGGATCTACTACCAGCACTGAGCGGCGCGTGCCCCCGGGGGCGGTGTCTTCGTCACGACGAAGGCGCCGCCCCCGGTGCGTGTGTCAGCGGCGGTTCGCCAGGTCCAGGAGCGGGGCGATGTGGGCGGCGACGGATTCGGCGTGGGCGAGGTCGGCGCGTTCGAAGGGGGTGCGGGAGCCGACGCGGAGGAAGGTGAGGACGCCCAGGGTGCGGCCGCGGCTGCGCAGGACGGTGCAGAGGGCGTGCCGGGTGGACTCGGGCCAGAGGTGGGCGTCGGCCCAGACGCGGGCGGCCTCCTCGCCGCCGGGCCGGTCGGGGGCGATGGCGCCGGGTCCGGTGCCGGCGGCGGCGCGCAGGGTGCCGCCGCGTTCGGCGCACTGGAGGGCGGGGTGGCCCTCGGGGTAGCGGGCGGGCATGCCGGCGGGGGCGCCGTTGAGGGGCTGGCCCGGTT
>JAEBEK010000373.1:0-595 GCA_049998055.1 Amycolatopsis sp. cmx-4-37
TAGATGGCGAGCTGGAGCGGGTCGGCGTCGCGGGTGTGGCTGGTTTTCCAGTCCACGATCTCGTACACGGGCGTTTGCGGTCCGGTGCCGGTCGCGGTGTCCGGTTCGAGGCGGTAGACGGCGTCCATGCGGCCGCGGACCGTGCGTCCGGCGAGGGTGAGCTGGAAGGGCACCTCGACGCCGAGCGGGGTGCGATGGGCGTACTCGGTCTGCTCGAAGGCTTCCTTGAGGGCTTCGAGGTCGTGTTCGTCGGCGATGTCGGCGTCGTGGCCGGGCAGCTCCTCCGGGTCGAGCATCGGCAGCTGGACGTCTTCGAAGCGGGATTCGACCCAGGCGTGGAAGCGGGTGCCGCGCCGGGCTGCGGGCTGCGGGGGCCGGGGCATGGGCCGGGCCAGTTCCGCCGCGAACCCCTCGGGGTCGGCGGCGAGCCTCATCAGCTCGGAGGCGGTCAACGAGGCGGGCAGCACCACGTCACGGGTTCCTTGGCGGGCCCGCAGCAGCTCGCCGCTGAGCGCCTCCAGGTCCTGGTCCCAGGAGTGGATGAGGCGGGCCTCCTCCGGGGTGGGGCCTTCCGTGGCGGCGGAGTCGGTCGCGG
>JAEBEK010000374.1:0-595 GCA_049998055.1 Amycolatopsis sp. cmx-4-37
CTCGCGGTCACCGCCATGGCCCTGGAGATGGCGGTCGGCTTCGCCGTGGTCACCGCCCTGTTCCGCACCGGCGAGAAGGACCTCACCGACCAGGCGGCGGAGCTGCGCGGGTGAGCGCCCTGCTCTGGCTCCTCCCGGCGCTGCCGCTCACCGGCGGCGCGGCCCTGCTCCTCGCCGGACACCGCGCCGACCGTGCCGCCCCCACCACCGGAGCCGCCCTGGCCCTGGCCACCTGCGCTCTCGCCGCCGTCGCGGCCCGGACCGGACCCGAGGCGGCCGCGCCCTTCCTGCCCGGACTGCCGGTACGCCTCGCCGTCGACGGCCTCTCCGCACCGCTCGCCGTCACGGTCGCCGCCGTCGCCGCCCTCGTCCTGCTCGCCGCCCGCGCCGGACTCGGGCCGACGGACTCCGCCGCCCGCTTCACCGGCCTCATGCTGCTGTTCACCGGCGCCATGCTGACCACCGTCACCGCCGCCACCCTGCCCCTCCTGCTCATGGGCTGGGAGGTCATGGGCGCCACCTCCTGGGCGCTCATCGGGCACACCTGGGGCGACCGCGCGGCCACCGGCGCCGCCACCACCGCCTTCCTCACCAC
>JAEBEK010000375.1:0-595 GCA_049998055.1 Amycolatopsis sp. cmx-4-37
GAGCTGGCCGGTCGCCGGGTCGGCCTTGGCGTCGGCGGCCTCGATGCGGAACTTCTGGCCCTTGGCACCGTTGCAGCCGTATGCCTGGAGGGCGGTGCCCGCGTTGGTGAGGCCGGAGGTCAGATCCAGGCACATGCCGCTCGCCGTGTTGACGAAGGCGCCTTCGCCTGAGGCCCCGAAGCCGGTGATCTTCTCGATCTGACCGTCCCAGGTCCAGGCGAGGGCCTGTTCGTCGCCGCCCTGACGGCGTGCGGTGGTGTTGCCGGCGGCGTCGTAGTCGTAGGTCGACTCCTCGGTGATGCGGACGCCGTTGTCCTTGGTGAGGGTCGAGGTGGAGGCGGAGAGGGTGTGCGGGCGCTTGCCGTCCTCGGTGCCGTACCGGTAGGTGGTGCGGGTGTCGTTGGCGGCGTTGAGTGCGGGGTCGTGGTTGACCAGCTCGGTGCGGTTGCCGACGGCGTCGTACCGGTAGGAGTTCCAGTAACCGTTGTTGTCCGCGGTGACGTTGACTGTTCCGTCGCCGTAGTCCGGGATGCGCTCGGTCTTGCCCGTCGCGCGGCAGCCGTCGTTGGGCGAGGTCCACGCCTCGGTGAGCTGG
>JAEBEK010000376.1:0-594 GCA_049998055.1 Amycolatopsis sp. cmx-4-37
GGCGAAGTCGAGATTCGGGGTGTCCGAACCGGCTTCCGTGGCACCGAGGTCGTGCGACATCTCTGTCTCCTCGATACGAACTACCGGGTAGCGGTCCGCTCGACCGCCCACCGCACGACGTGCCGTGGAAAGCGGGAGCTCCGGTCCCCTCGAACCCTCCGGTGCGCGGTGGGCACACACGGGCTCTCCTCGCATCATCCGATGCCGCGCCCGCGACTGCAAGGCGGGTGCGCGCGGGCCCCGGGGCGCTCCCCCGGGGCCGCCTGTCCACAGCTGTGGACAGGGCCGGCGCCAGGGCTCGGCGGGGGGCGCACCTCCGTCCCGCCCGTAGCAGCTCATCCGCCGTGGCAGCAGGGCGAGTTCGCGAGGGCGCGGCGGCCTCGCGAAGCGGCGTGACGGGGTCCGGGCGGGGGCGAGGGCCCGGGCGGGAGCGGGAGCGGGGTCGGACTGGGGTGCGAGCAGGGCGTTCACGGCGTTCTCTCTCCTCGGGATCGACGGCGGGCGGTGCGCGACCGGTCGTTCACAGCGGGCCGCACATCCACCGACATCACAGAGAGTAACCACGGTCACTCCACGGAAGCGACAATTCCGCGC
>JAEBEK010000377.1:0-593 GCA_049998055.1 Amycolatopsis sp. cmx-4-37
ACGCGGAGACGCTGACCGGCTTCAAGTGGATCTCCCGCGCCGAGGGCCTGGCCTTCGGCTACGAGGAGGCGCTCGGCTACTGCGTCGACCCGGACGGCGTCCGCGACAAGGACGGCATCACGGCGGCGCTCCTCCTGACCGAGCTGGCCTCGGAGCTGAAGGAGGAGGGCCGGACCCTGCTCGGCCTGCTGGACGAACTGGCCGTCCGCCACGGCGTCCACGCCACCTCGCAGCTGTCGGTCCGGGTGGAGGACCTCTCCGTCATCGCCGACGCCATGGAGCGGCTGCGCTCGGCCCCGCCGGAGCGCCTCGGCGGCCTGCCGGTGGTCCGGACCGAGGACCTGAGCGCGGGCGCGGGCGGGCTGCCGCCCACCGACGGCCTGCGGTACACGCTGGACGGCGCCCGCGTCGTGGTCCGCCCCAGCGGCACCGAGCCCAAGCTCAAGTGCTACCTGGAGGCGGTCGTCCCGGTCGGCGGCCCGGAGGGGCTGCCCGAGGCGCGGGCCGCCGCCGCCCGCACCCTGGCCGCCGTCGAGACGGACCTCGCCGAGGCCGCCGGACTCTGACCGCCCGCTTCGTACGTACGACTCCGC
>JAEBEK010000378.1:0-593 GCA_049998055.1 Amycolatopsis sp. cmx-4-37
GGTCAAGTAAGCGCGCCCACGGGCCAATTCCCCACTTCGGCCATCACCCCGGCACCGGGCCGCTGACCCGGCGCCGGGGGGACCGGGGGCCGTTCCCGCACAGGCGGGGACGGCCCCCGGCCCGCAGTTATCCACACGGAGGCACCCCATGGGGCGTTATGTCGCACGACGACTGCTCCAGATGATCCCGGTCTTCATCGGGTCAACCTTGCTGATCTTCCTGATGATGTTCGCGCTGCCCGGCGACCCCGTGAGAGCGCTGGCCGGAGAGCAGGCCGTCGACCAGGCACAGATCGCCGCGCTCAAGGCCGAACTCGGCCTCGACAGGCCGATCCTGGTGCAGTACGTCTCCTACATCGGGAACGTCTTCCAGGGCGACTTCGGCACGCAGATCGCGAGCCAGCGCCCCATCTCCGAGGTCATCCTCGACGCCTACCCGGTCACGATCCAGCTGGCGCTCTTCGCGTTCACCTTCATCGTGGTCGCCGGCATCCTGCTCGGCCTCATCGCCGGCCTCAAGCCCAACTCGGTCCGCGACCGCGGCCTGCTCGGGCTCACCCTGCTGCTCATCGCCGTGCCGTCCTTCGTGACCG
>JAEBEK010000379.1:0-593 GCA_049998055.1 Amycolatopsis sp. cmx-4-37
CGTCTGGGTCCGCGACAGACGGCCCGTCCAGGCCACCCACACCCTCGGCGAGGAGACCGGGGAGAAGTCCGGGGAACGGACCGCGCCGCCCGCCCGCACCGTCGAACTCACCGTCGCCGGCGGCCGCGTCACCCCGCCCGTCGGCCGCACCGAGGTGAACAAGGGCGACCGCGTCACCCTCAAGGTCCGCTCCGACCGCGACGACACCCTGCACGTCCACGGCTACGACAAGGCGAAGAAGCTCACGGCGGGCCGGACCGCCACGCTCACCTTCACCGCCGACCGCACCGGCCTCTTCGAGGTGGAGACCCACGGCACCCACCTCGTCCTCACCCAGCTCCTCGTCCGGTGACCCCGCTCCCGCCCGCCGGGGAGCTGGCCACCCTCCTCGCCCACGGGGTGGGCAGCCGGCACGACCTGCCCGTCTCCCCCTTCTACGCCTTCGCCGGAGCCTTCGCCGCCCTCCTCGTCTCCTTCCTCGGGCTCGGCCTGCTCTGGTCCCGCTCCCGCCTCACCGGGGAGGCCGCCGGGCGCCCGCTGCCCGCCGCCGTCCAGCGGTGCGCCGACGCCCGGGCCACCACCCTCGCCCTGCG
>JAEBEK010000380.1:0-592 GCA_049998055.1 Amycolatopsis sp. cmx-4-37
GCCGCGCCACGGCCAGGAAGTCCTTGTCGCCCGCCAGGGAGCCGGAGGGCGCCTGTGGTGCGCCTTGCTGACGGGCGACCAGGCTCATGGCATAGGGCACGGCCAGTTCGTCCACCGTCACTTCGGCCCGGCCCTCGGCGGCGAACTCCAGCAGGGCGGAAGCGAGAGCGAACTTGTAGGTGCGGCTGTTGGCACCCATGAGCACGGCGAGGCGCCAGGAGGTCCGTGGACTCGGCTCGGCCTCGTAGAACTCCCGCGTCATCCGGCGCTCCCCTCCACGGTGCTGCTCTGCTCGCGGAAGACCAGCGTGCTCCAGCGCACGTCCGGCCGGGCCAGCCGGTCCGGTGCCTCGCCCTGGTCGACGGCGACCAGGCCGGAGCGCTCCGCCAGAGCGACGGTCTCGGCGGCGGACACCGCGAACATCCGCCGGCCCGACGGGGGCGGACCGTGCCGCAGCGTCATGGCCACGCATCCTCCGGGCGCGGTCAGCTCGGCCAGCCGGCGCATGCCGTCGGCACGCTCCCGCTCGTCCAGGTGCATCCAGACCGCGGACAGCAGCACCAGGCCGAAGCTCCCCCGCAGGCGGGACAGG
>JAEBEK010000381.1:0-592 GCA_049998055.1 Amycolatopsis sp. cmx-4-37
CATCGTGTACGGCGGGTGCTCCGGCGGAGACCCAGAAGCGGATGCTCTCGGCGAGCACCACGAGTGCCACGGCCACGGCGAGAACCGTGAGCGCGACGGTGAAACCTGAGGGGGCCAGCAGCGAGGCGGCCGTGACGAGGAGGACGCGGCCCTCGTGCCCGCCGGTTGCGCGGACCAGCGCGCGGGGCGGCGCGCCGCTGCCACCGCGGATGCGGTAGACCGTGTCGTAGTGATGGTAGGCGACCGCCGCGACCAGCCCGAAGGCCGCCGGAAGGGTTCCGGAGTCGTCGGCGCGGGCGGCCAGCAGCAGGATCACGCCGTACTCGGCGGCCCGGAAGAAGGGCGGCACGAGCCAGTCCAGGGCGCCGGTGAGCGGCCGGGAGACGGCGAGCGAGGAGCAGAGCACGTAGACGACGGCGCCGAGCAGCGGGCCGGCGGAACCGGCCGGGGTGAGGGCGGTCACCGCGACGAGGATCACGCCGCCGAGAGCCGCCACCGCCGGTGCGGGGAGCTTGGCGAAGGGGCGCAGACGCGGGCTCAGCGCCTCGGCGAGCGGGCCGCTGTCGGCGAGGTCGGCGAGGGCCCGGGCGGC
>JAEBEK010000382.1:0-592 GCA_049998055.1 Amycolatopsis sp. cmx-4-37
TAGACGGCCAGGCTGGGCGCGGCCAGTTCGGCGACGTCCGGGTCGGGGTCGTAGGCGCGGACCATGCCGCCGGAGGGACCGGTGGCTCCGGTGCCCGGCCGGGGCGCCTGTTCGAGGACGAGCACCGAGGCGCCCCGGCGGGCGAGGTGGTGGGCGACGGCGGCGCCGGTGATCCCGGCGCCCACCACCACGACGTCCGCGCGGCCGGGTAAGTCGCCGCCCGCCGGCCGCGCCCCCGTTCCGGCCGCGCTCACGCGTGCCCGCTCGCGGCCGCCGGCGCCGGTGCCGCGCACCGGGTGCCGGAGGGCAGGAAGGTCCAGTCGGCCTCGCGGACCGGCTCCCCGGGCAGCCCCAGCCACTCCCAGACCCGCTGGGCCAGGCCGGGGGTGATCGGCCAGGCCAGCGCGGCGAAGACCTTGGCGGCCAGGTACTCCAGGGCCAGGCTGGTGCGGGCCTCCTCGGCCAGCGAGGGGGTGGCGCGCAGCGCCTGCTCGGCCGCCCGGAACTCGGCGCAGCGGGTCACGAAGGACTCCAGCTGGTCGACGTAGCTGCGGGCGCTGAACGACTCCGGCAGCAGCAGGCCGTCGAGCTG
>JAEBEK010000383.1:0-591 GCA_049998055.1 Amycolatopsis sp. cmx-4-37
CGAGGCCAGCGAGCAGGGCCGGGACGCGCTCATCGCCTCCGGCCTGGTCCTCTTCGTCATCACCCTGCTGGTCAACGGCGGCGCCCGGGCGATCATCGCCCGCCGCAAGGAGTACTCGGGGGCCAACGCATGAGCCACGCGACCACCACCCCTGCCGCCGGCGGCCCCGCCCCGGGCGCCACCCCGCGGCTCAGCTCCGCACGGCTGCCGCGCTGGACGCCCTGGGTCGTCGCCCTCGGCTCCGTCGCCGCCGGCTGCGCGGCCGGGCTCGCCGCCGGGCTGAGCAGCAAGGTCCAGTGGGGCCTCATCGCCGGCCTGCTGTTCGTCGTCGCCAACTTCGCCCTGACCGCCCGGGTCCAGGGCCGCCGCCAGGCGCGGGACCGCCTCGCGACCAGCCTGGTCTGGGCCTCCTTCGTCCTCGCGCTGATCCCGCTGCTCTCCCTGCTGTGGGTCACCGTCGAGCGGGGCCTGAAGGTCCTGGACGGGTACTTCCTCAGCCACTCGATGGGCGTGATCGCCGACGCCGAGACCGGCGGCGGCATCTACCACGCGATCGTCGGCACCCTGGAGCAGGTCGGCCTCGCCACCCTG
>JAEBEK010000384.1:0-591 GCA_049998055.1 Amycolatopsis sp. cmx-4-37
GTATCTCCACCACCTCGGGCGCCGCGCCCACCTCGCGGTACTGGACCGCCTTCATCGTCTCGGGGAGCTTCTCGGGCTGGCTCATGGCTCTCCTTCGCGTCCGTCCCCCAGGCCCGTACGGCCACCTCCCAGCCTCACGCCTCTCTCCCGATCCCGCGATCCGGGGACGGGGCCAGGCCCCCGGCCAGCTACGGAAACGCCTCCCGCTGTGGCTCGACCGGCAGGGGTCTGAGGGCCAGGAGGGTGAGGTCGTCGGATTCCCAGCGGGCGCCCACGATGTGGCGGGCCACGGCGTCGCGGACGTAGCGGACCAGGCGGTCCGGGCGGGCGATGCCGGGGTCCTCGGCGAGCGCCCGTTCGAGGTCCTGCTGGAGCGGGTAGAACACGCCGTCCCGGTCGCGGGCCTCGGTGACGCCGTCGGTGAAGAGCAGCAGCGTCTCGTCGTCCGCGAGGCCCTCGCGGACGATCCGGGGCCCGCCGTGCTCGGGCCCGTCGCAGGACAGCTCCCCCATGCCCAGCGGGACGCCGCCGGTGGACGCCAGCGAGCGCACGCCGTCGGGGCCGATCGCCAGGGGCGGTTCGTGGCCCAGC
>JAEBEK010000385.1:0-591 GCA_049998055.1 Amycolatopsis sp. cmx-4-37
CGACTGGTCGACCCGCCCGCTCCCTGAACCGTGGCTGCGGTACGCGGCGCTCGACGTGGAGCTCCTGGCCGACCTGCGCGACGCGCTGGAGGAGGAGCTGGCCGGGCAGGGCAAGCTCGACTGGGCGCACCAGGAGTTCGACGCCATCGCCTCCGCTCCCCCGGCGCCGCCCCGCAAGGACCCCTGGCGGCGGACCTCCGGCATGCACAAGGTGCGCCGCCGCCGGCAGCTCGCCGTGGTGCGGGAGCTGTGGAACGCCCGGGACAAGATCGCCCAGCGGCGCGACATCTCGCCCGGCAAGGTGCTCCCGGACGCCGCCATCGTGGAGGCCGCGCTCGCCCTGCCGGTGGACGTGCAGGCGCTGGGGCGGCTGCGCGGCTTCAGCGGACGGGCCGGCCGGCGCCAGCTCGACCAGTGGCAGAGCGCCGTGGACCGGGCGCGGGCGCTGACCGAGACGGAGCTGCCGCAGCCCGGCGCCGCCCCGTCGGGCCCCCCGCCGCCGCGCGCCTGGGCCGACCGGGACCCGGCCGCCGCCGCCCGGCTGTCGAAGGCCCGCGCGGACATCTCGGCGCGCGCCGAGGAGCTGCGGCT
>JAEBEK010000386.1:0-591 GCA_049998055.1 Amycolatopsis sp. cmx-4-37
GGCCGTCGAAGTAGGCGAGGGCGGTGCGCCCGGGGTGGCGGGCGGCGCCCGCGCGGAAGGCGTGGACGACGGTGGGCGGGGGCGCGACGGGCGCCTTCTGGACGTCGTCGAGGAGTGCGAGCCACGGCTTGGTCTCGTAGCCGTGCCGGGGAGCGGTCGTCATCGGCCTGCTCCTTCCCAGGTCTGCTGGAGGTGGTTCATGGAGCCGAGCCAGCGCTCGGGGTCCTTGGCGC
Organism: Amycolatopsis sp. cmx-4-37; assembly: GCA_049998055.1. GTDB lineage: Bacteria > Actinomycetota > Actinomycetes > Mycobacteriales > Pseudonocardiaceae > Amycolatopsis. The sequence goes on from JAEBEK010000386.1 coordinate 234, forward strand.
GGGCCGCGTAGTACCCGGCGACCTCCGGGTGCGGAAGGATGAGGAAGCGGTCCTCGGCGATGCCCGCGAGGAGGGCGTCGGCGACGTCCTCGGGGTCGATGGCGGTGGGGGCGAGGACCAGGTCGCCGGCGGAACCGGCGGCGGTGAGCATGTCGGTGCGCACGCCCTGCGGGCAGATGGCGTGGACCTTCAGGCCGCGGTGGCGGTAGGTCAGCGAGAGCCATTCGGCGAAGGCGTACGCGCCGTGCTTGGAGACGCTGTACGGGGCGGCCCCGATCATGGTGAGCAGGCCGGCGGCGGAGACGGTGGAGACGAAGCGGCCGTGGCCGCGCTCGAGCCAGCCGGGGAGCAGGGCGCG
>JAEBEK010000387.1:0-588 GCA_049998055.1 Amycolatopsis sp. cmx-4-37
TGGACGCCGACCACCGTGCCGGGCCCGGCGCCGAGCGCGCGCAGCCGTCGCGCCCTGGCATCGGCCCGCCGGTCGAGTTCGCCGTAGGTGAGGTGGGTGGAGGCGCCGTACGGGGCGGGGACGGTGACGGCGGTGGCTCCGGGCCGGGCGGCGGCGGCCTCGGCGAAGAGCCGGTGGACGGGCCGGTGGGCGCCGCCCGCAGGCCGGGCCGCGGCGGCCTCCCGGGCGCCGCTCCACTCCTCCACGAGCCGTTCGTGTTCCTCGGCGCCGAGCATCTCCAGTTCGGGGGTGGGCGTCTCGGGCCGGGCGCGCGTCATGCTGTCGAGGAGGTGGACGTAGTGGCCGGCCATCCGGCGGACGGTCTCGGGGTCGAAGAGGTCGGTGTTGTACTTCAGGACGGAGTGGAACCGCCCTTCGGACTCGTCCTCGTAGACCGAGAGGGTTAGGTCGAACTGGCCTTCCTCCTCGGGGAGTTCGATGTACTCCAGCCGGTACCCGTACTGCTCGGTGGCGACCTTGTGGGTGAGCAGGATGAACATCGCCTGGAAGACGGCCGAGCGGCTGGGGTCGTGGGTCAGGCCCAGCTCC
>JAEBEK010000388.1:0-588 GCA_049998055.1 Amycolatopsis sp. cmx-4-37
GGTGGTACGCCCCCGGGTCGCGGCCAGCAGGTCGGCGGTGAGGCGGTCGGCCGTCTCCAGATCGAGGTGTTCGGCCGGCTCGTCGAGGACCAGGAGCGGGAAGCCGGCCAGGAGCGCCCGGGCCAGGGCCAGCCGCTGCCGCTGCCCGCCGGAGAGCCGTGCGCCGTGCTCCCCGACCGGGGTGTCCAGCCCCTGCGGCAGCGTCTCGGCCCACTCCAGCAGGCGGGCCCGCCCCAGCACCTCGCGGAGCCGGGCCTCGGTGGCCGAACGGTCGGCGAGGAGCAGGTTCTCCCGGAGGGTGCTGTCGAAGACGTGGGCGTCCTGCGCGCAGAGTCCCACCAGCCGCCGCACGTCGTCCCCGTCGAGCCCCGGGGCGGAGGCACCGGCGAGCGTGTAGCTCCCGGTACGAGGGTCGAGGAACCTGAGCAGGAGCTGGGCCAGCGTGGTCTTGCCCGAACCGGACGGGCCCACCACGGCGATCCGGCGCCCCTCGGCCACGGTCAGGTCGATGCCGGTGAGGGCGTCGCGCTCCTGCCCGGGGTGGCGGGCGGCCACCCCGCGCAGCTCCACGGGGAACGGGCTCTCCGG
>JAEBEK010000389.1:0-588 GCA_049998055.1 Amycolatopsis sp. cmx-4-37
CTCGCTGGAGGACCGGCTGGTCAAGCAGGTCCTCGCCGCCGGGGCCGCCTCCACCGCCCCGCCCGGCCTGCCGGTCGTCCCCGAGCGCTACCAGCCACGGCTGAAGCTGCTCACCCGGGGCGCGGAACTCCCCACCGAGGAGGAGGTCGCCGAGAACCGGCGCGCCGCCCCCGCTCGGCTGCGCGGCGCCCAGCGCATCCGCGAGGAGCACCAGGAGTGAGCCGCCAGGTGGGCAGGCCCGAACTCCGCGGCCGCGCCGCCCGGCTGGCGCGGCTGCTCCCCGCCGGCCCGGCGAACGCCGCCCGGACCCCGTTCGTGCTGCTGGTGGTGGTGCTGCTCGGCGGCGGCCTGATCACCCTGCTGGTGCTCAACTCCGCGCTCAACGAAGGCTCCTTCACCCTCCGCGAGCTGAAGCGCGAGAACACCGAGCTGACCGACGAGCAGCAGGAGCTCCAGCGCGACGTCGACGCCCGGGCCCGGCCGGACGCGCTGCGGCGCCGGGCCGACACCCTCGGTCTGGTCCCCGGCGGCATCCCGGTCTTCCTCGACCCGGACGGCACCGTCCGCGGCGTGCCCAGCCCGGCGCCC
>JAEBEK010000390.1:0-587 GCA_049998055.1 Amycolatopsis sp. cmx-4-37
GCTGGACCTGCTCGATCTCGGCCTCGGCGGCCTTGTCGCGGAAGCCGCTGTCCGCCGGCCAGTCGGCGATGACCAGCGACTCCTGGCCGGTGAGGGTGGTCCAGAGGGTCTCGGTGACGAACGGCATGACCGGGTGGAGCAGCCGCAGCGTCGTGTCGAGGACCTCGCCGAGGACACGCGCGGAGACCTCGGCGGGGCGCCCGCCGCCCATGAAGGTGGTCTTGGACAGCTCGACGTACCAGTCGAAGACCTCGTCCCACGCGAAGTGGAAGAGGGCGTCGGAGACCTTCGCGAACTGGTAGTCCTCGTAGTACGCGTCGACCTCGGCGACCACCGTGTTGAGGCGGGAGAGGATCCACCGGTCGGTGGCGGACAGCTCCTCGGCGGCGGGCAGTTCGCCCTCGACCGTGGCACCGTTCATCAGGGCGAAGCGGGTGGCGTTCCAGATCTTGTTGGCGAAGTTGCGCGAACCCTGGACCCAGTCCTCGCCGATCGGGACGTCGACGCCCGGGTTGGCGCCGCGCGCCAGGGTGAAGCGCAGGGCGTCGGAACCGTAGGCGTCCATCCAGTCGAGCGGGTTGACCGCG
>JAEBEK010000391.1:0-587 GCA_049998055.1 Amycolatopsis sp. cmx-4-37
CTGCGCGCAGCGCAACGCGCCGAAGCCGTACTGCTGCTGCTTGCCGTTGAGCGGCGCGCCGGGCGTGCCGCCCTGCACGGAGAGCCGGTTGGCGGCCAGCGCCTGCTGCTCGGCGGCGGTCAGCTCGACGGTGACGGCGCCCTGGAGCGTACGGCCGGTCGGCTCGCCCTGCGCGTCCAGCTCCGGCGTCTCGGCGCCCGTGGTGATGTCCTGGCGGATCGGGCCGGTGACCGTGGAGAGGTTCTCCGTCGCCGGCGTCCGGCCGGTGTAGCCCGTACCGGTGGAGAACGTCCAGTCCGTCAGCGGCTCGCACGGCGGCAGCGGGGTGCCCGCCGCCTCCTTCTGTGCCGAGACGGCCTCGGAGGAGCTGTAGTTGGAGTCCGGCCCCAGGTCCCGCAGCGACTCCTGGATGTTGTTACGGGCCTTGTTGGCCATGATGTCCGAGTACTGCGGGCAGTCCCGCGCCACGTACGTGATCGACAGCGGCCGGTCCGCGGCCACCGCCACCGGCTGCGCCGCCGCCCCGCCCGCGGGCCCGCCCGCCGGCACCGCCAGCAGCACGGCCGCCGCCACCCCCCACCACCGCG
>JAEBEK010000392.1:0-586 GCA_049998055.1 Amycolatopsis sp. cmx-4-37
CTGCCGGCCGCCGGTTTCCTGCTGGCGGTGGTGGCGTGGGCGCTGCTGACCCTCCAGGACGGGGTGCTGACCGGGCTGCGCAGCGCCGTCTGGGTGCCGGTCGGCAACACCGCCTTCTCGCTGGTGAAACTGGTCCTGCTGGTGGTGCTGGCCGGGGCGGTGCCGGTGGCGGGGGTCTTCGTCTCCTGGGCGGTGGCCATCGCGGTCTCCGTGGTGCCGCTGGGCTGGCTGGTGCTGCGCCGTCTGGTGCCGCGCCACGAACGCGAGACCCGGGCCACGGCCCGGCCGCCCACCCTGCGCGAACTGGGCCGCTTTCTGGCCGGCGACTGCACGGGCGCGCTCTTCTCCCTGGCCGTGGTCTACCTGGTGCCGGTCATCGTCGCCGCCCAGGTCTCCCCGGCCGACAACGCGTACTTCTACGTGACGATCACCATCGGCGGCACCGTCAACCTGCTCGCCGTCAACATGGGCGCCTCGCTGACCGTGGAGGGCGCCCACGACCCGGCGCGGCTGGGACGCAACACGCGGGCGGCGCTGCTGCGGATGGCCCGCATCATGGTGCCGGTCTGCGCCGTGCTCTTCCTCG
>JAEBEK010000393.1:0-585 GCA_049998055.1 Amycolatopsis sp. cmx-4-37
GCTGCCAGTCGCCGTCGGCCTGTCGGCGGCGGCTATTCAGCGGCGGAGCCTTCGCCACCTGGAGCGTGTGCTCCAGGGCGAGGCCGCAGACGAGCCGCCCCATCTCCTCGACCGCCGCCCGCTCGGACTCCGGTACCGCGTCGAGCAACTGCGGCCACCGGACCACGACCACCCGTTGCCAGATCTCGGGAGGCAGCGTGGTCGCCAGGTGATGGCTCTCACCCACCGGAAGATCCCGCAGGCGCCGTTCCGCCTCCTGCGTCTGTCCCACGTAGCAGAGCCCGGCCCCGGGCGCGAACACCCCGTAGAGCACCGGCCCCGTGACCGCCGCACTCCCTGGGTACGCCCCGGTCAGCAGAGCCCCCACCCGGTGCGCGAACTGGTACCGGCGCTCCTGCCAGCGAGCCAGCCCCGCGGAATCGCCGAGCAGCGTCGTCAGCGAAGCCCGCCAAGTCCTGTACGCACTCTCGTACTCCTGCTCACTCGGAGCCGTGCATTCCCCTGCATTCGTGCTCACGCGAGGCAGCGTAGACCGCGAAGAGGGCCCCGCTGCAAGCAGCGGGGCCCTCTTCGTATTGCCCGGTG
>JAEBEK010000394.1:0-584 GCA_049998055.1 Amycolatopsis sp. cmx-4-37
CCGCGCGGTTAACCGTCCGCTAACCGGGCATGCACCCCTGACCGCCGGACACCACCAGCGACCACGGAGGAAATCTTGTTCCGTCACACCAAGCTCCTGCAGTTCGAAGCCAAGCCCGAAAAGCCCGACCCCGTCTACGCCCACAAACTCCAAGAACTCATCGGCGGCGCCTTCGGCGAAATGACCGTCACCATGCAATACCTGTTCCAAGGCTGGAACTGCCGCGTCGAAGGCAAGTACAAAGACCTGATCATGGACACCGCCACCGAAGAAATCGGGCACGTCGAAATGCTCGCCACCATGGTCGCGCGCCTGCTCGAAGGCGCCCCCGCCACCGCCACCGCCGAAGCCGTCAAAGACCCGGTCATGGCCGCGGTCCTCGGCGGAATGGACCCGCAGCAAGCCATCGTCGCCGGCGGCGGCGCCCTGCCCGCCGACAGCAACGGCTACCCCTGGAACGGCAAGTTCATCGTCGCCTCCGGCAACCTGCTCGCCGACTTCCGCGCCAACGTCGCCGCCGAAGCCCAAGGCCGCCTGCAGACCGCCCGCCTCTACAACATGACCGACGACCCCGGCGTCAAAGC
>JAEBEK010000395.1:0-584 GCA_049998055.1 Amycolatopsis sp. cmx-4-37
GCGAGACGCCGTAGCCGTCGCCGCGGTCGGGGGCGGCGGACTGGACGGGCGCCTTCTTGCCGACCTTGCCGAGTTCGTCGTTGCGGTCGGAGACGAGCGGCCCGTTGTTGGTCTCCCGGACGGTGATGGTGCGGCTCTTGCCGCCGGCCACCTTGATCGTCTCGCGCCGGGTCTCGAACGGGACGGTCTTGCCGCCGTACTGGTAGCCGCCGGAGCTGACCTTCTCCAGGTACAGGTCGGTGACGTCCGCGCCGAGGTTGGTCATGCCCCAGGAGATCTGGTCGTTGTGGCCGATGACCACGCCGGGCATCCCGGAGAAGGTGTAACCGGAGACGTCGTACTGGCACTTCTCGGAGACGCTGCGGCAGTGCAGGCCCATCTGGTACCAGAGGGACGGCTGTTGCGGGGAGAGGTGCGGGTCGTTGGCGAGCAGCGGCTTGCCGGTGGTGGTGTGCTCGCCCGCGACGACCCTGGAGTTGGAGCCGTTGCCGTTGCCGTTGGGCCCGAGCAGGGCGGGGACGTTGTCCAGGACGTCGGAGAGGCCGGAGAGCTGGCTCTGCATGCCCGGGTCGGTGCCGGTACCG
>JAEBEK010000396.1:0-584 GCA_049998055.1 Amycolatopsis sp. cmx-4-37
ACCGGAGTTCGCCCCGGCAGAGGAGGAGTACGCCGCGCCGCGCACGGAGACGGAGCGGCTCCTGTGCGCGATCTGGGCCGAGGTCCTGGGCCGGGAGCGGATCGGCACCGGTGACGACTTCTTCGCGCTCGGCGGGGACTCCATCACCAGCCTGAAGATCACCTCCCGGGTGCGCTCCGCGCTGAGCCGCGACCTCACCCCGCGCGCCCTCTTCGACCACCCGACGGTCGCGGAGCTGGCCGCGGCGGTGGCGCCCGCCTCCGACGAGGCCGGCGTGGTCCCGGTGGGCCGGAGCGGCGAGCCGCTGCCGCTCTCCTTCGCGCAGGAACGCCTGTACTTCCTGGACGACTTCGCACGCGGCGGCGTCGAGTACAACGTCGTGACGGGGCTGCGGCTGACCGGGCGGCTGGACCGCGCGGCACTGGCCTCGGCGGTGGCCGGGCTGGTGGCGCGGCACGAGGCGCTGCGGACCACCTTCGGCACGGTCGACGGGCGCGGCACCCAGGTGGTGCACACCGCCCTGGAGGTGCCGGTGCGGGAGGTGGAGCTGGACGAGGCGCTGCGCCTGGCCACCGCCGTCCCCT
>JAEBEK010000397.1:0-583 GCA_049998055.1 Amycolatopsis sp. cmx-4-37
ATGCCTTCCTTCTCCAGGAAGTCCTGGAGCGCGAGGCAGTTCATGACGGTGCCGAGCATGCCCATGTAGTCGGAGCGCGCACGGTCCATGCCGCGCTGCTGGAGTTCGGCGCCGCGGAAGAAGTTGCCGCCACCGATCACCACGGCGATCTGCGCACCGTCACGGACCACGGCGGCGATCTCACGGGCGATCGCGTGCACCACGTCGGGGTCGACGCCGAGCCCCCCGCCGCCGGCGAAAGCCACGCCGGAAAGCTTCAGCAGGAAGCGGCCGGCTCCTTTGCCGTCCTCGCTCCTGGCAGCACTGTCAACATTGCCCATGGGGTCTTCTCCTCGTGCACATACGAAGGAGGCCATTGCCGTTGGATGCGGTATCCCGATCGCGGCAATGGCCTCCTCGTCAGATCTGCGGTCGTCCGGTGCGTCCGACGCGGCGCACCCTGGCGTCCGCCACCGGCCCCGTCAGGGCCGTTCGTCGATCGCGGTCCGGACTCAGATGCCGACCTTGATGCGCGCGAAGCGCTTCAGGCTGACACCGGCCTCGTCCAGGATCTTCTGGACGGACTTCTTGTTGTCCTTGGCGA
>JAEBEK010000398.1:0-583 GCA_049998055.1 Amycolatopsis sp. cmx-4-37
CCGGGCCCACACGCTGAGGAGGACCGGCAGCGCCAGGTAGCCGAACCGGCCCGCCGGAGCCAGCAGGAAGGCCGTGCAGAGCCCCACCGCCAGCCGGTCGGCGGCCGGGACCAGGCCGGCCGGCGGCCGGACCCACAGCGAGACGGCGACGGCCACCCCGCCCGCCGCCAGCAGGGTCATCGCCGCGTACCAGCCGAACGGGCCGAGGTCGGCCAGGAGCCGGCCGGGCAGCGGACTGGCCGCCGGGGTCTCCCACTCACCCCGCCCGGTGGGAAAGGCGAAGACCTGCTCGATCAGGGGACCGGGCGCCAGCAGGGCGCTCGGGAGGACGGCCAGCACCGTCCCGGCCACCGCGACCCCCGTACCGCGCAGAGCGGCACCGAGCCCCGCGCGATGGGCGAGGAGAGCCGCGACGACGGCGAGGGCGGGCCACGCCGTCCACTTCAGGGAGCAGGCCAGCGCCAGAGCGAGCCCGGCGGCCACCGGACGGTGCCGGGCGGCCAGTGCCAGGGCCAGGCAGAGCAGGCCGGTGAGCGGGAGGTCGACACCGCTGACGGCGAGCGGCAGCGCCACCACCGGCGAG
>JAEBEK010000399.1:0-582 GCA_049998055.1 Amycolatopsis sp. cmx-4-37
GGCAGTGTAGGCGCCGGCCGCACCCTGGCCCGCCGCACCGATCTGTGCCACCCTCCCAACGGACCTACAGGCGCCGGAAGTCGGGCGGAGAGGGGAACAACGGTGCGGGCATGTCGTACGTTCACGGGCCGGTGCGCGGTGGCCGCCGCGGCCCTCGCTCTGGCGCTCACCGGGCTCACCGGGCAGGCTTCCGCGGCCGGGCGCGAACCCATGCCGGCGGACCCCACCCTCGCCGACCTGACCTTCCTCACCGCCCACAACGCCATGCACAACACCGAGGACCAGGGCCGCTCGTCCCTCGCCGCCCCCAACCAGCCGCACCGCGTCGCCCGCCAACTGGACGACGGAGTACGGGCCTTGATGCTGGACGCGCACCACGCGAACGGCCGGGTGCGGATGTGCCACGCCATCCCGGTCCTCAACCCCTGCGGCTCCAACGCCGACGCGGCCACCGTCTTCACCGCGATCGCCGACTTCCTCGACCGGGACCGGCAGGCCGTGGTCACCGTCTTCCTGGAGGACTACACCACCGCCGACCAGCTCGGCGCGGAACTCGGCGCCCTCCTCGCCCCCGACGGCCGC
>JAEBEK010000400.1:0-581 GCA_049998055.1 Amycolatopsis sp. cmx-4-37
GAGCGCGACCCCGGAGAGCAGTCCGGCGACGGTGCGCGGGATGCGGACCTCGCCGACGATGAGCTGGGCCTTGTTCTCCGCGTCCGGGTCGAGGAAGGTGCCGAGCACGTCGGCGAAGGGCACGTCCCCGCTGCCGACGGCGAGGCTCGCCACCAGCGTCAGCCCGAGGCCGACGAGGGCGAGGACCAGCCCGGCGGCCAGCGCGGGCCTGCTGCGGACCGAGCGGCGGGGCGGCGGGGCGGCGGTGGCGGTCGCGCCTTCGGCGCCCGGCCGCTTGCCCAGGTCGAGGATGGCCGTGGAGCGCGTACGGGCCGGGGGTGTGCCGGAGGGGTCGGCGGGGCGGCCCTCGCGGTCGGCGGGGCCGTTCACGATCCGGCCGCCGGGGCGCCGGTCACGCGGTCATGCACTCTGATCTCACCCTTGCTCTAGGCCCCGGGACGTTCGCACCGGTGCGGCCGCCGGCCCCCGCTCACGCCAGCACGCGGTCAGAACCGGCCAACCCTGCCCACAAACCTGCCATCAACCCAAAGTAAGGTAAGCCTAACAGCACTTTTCCGGCCACCCCGCTGCACCGACCGCCC
>JAEBEK010000401.1:0-581 GCA_049998055.1 Amycolatopsis sp. cmx-4-37
CAGCAGGTCCTCGCCGACCTCCTCGCGCAGGAACTCCAGGTCGTCGGGGCCCTGCACCTTGTTGCCGACGACGCGTAGGGCGACGCCGTAGTCCCGGGCGTACTCGCGGTACTGGCGGTAGACCGAGACGCCCTTGCGGGTCGGCTCGGCGACCAGGAAGGTCATGTCGAAGCGGGTGAACATGCCCGAGGCGAACGAGTCCGAGCCGGCCGTCATGTCGACCACGACGTACTCGCCGGCGCCGTCGACCAGGTGGTTGAGGCACAGCTCCACGGCGCCGACCTTGGAGTGGTAGCAGGCCACCCCGAGGTCCGACTCGGTGAACGGGCCGGTCGCCATCAGGCGGACCTCGCCGCCGTCCAGGCGCACCGGGCGCGCGCAGGCCGCGTAGACCGGGTTCTCCTCGTCCACCCGCAGCAGGCGGGAGCCGCGGCCCGGCGGGGTGGTCTTGATCATGGTCTCGGCGGAGGCGATGCGGGGGTTGTCGCCGCGCAGGTACTCCTTGATGAGCGGGAGGTGGCCGCCCATCGGGGGCAGGGCGGCGGCCTCGGCGTCGTCCAGCCCGAGGGCGGGGCCGAGGT
>JAEBEK010000402.1:0-581 GCA_049998055.1 Amycolatopsis sp. cmx-4-37
GGGGCCCGGCCCGTCCGGAAGAGTTCCGGACATGGAAGGGCCCGGTTGCTGGCGACGGGGGATGCACCAGCAACCGGGCTACTTGAACCGTAACAAGAGATCGCCGGTTAGCAAATTCGATCGGCCTGTCCCGCGAGGGGATTTCCCCGTGGAGACGGGCGGATGTGACCGGAGTCACCGCCCGCCCGGCCGCCGGACTCCGGGAGTCCGGTACGACCGGCGGGCCGGGTTCAGTTGAGCGTGACCTGCCGGTTGGTCAGGCCGCCGCGGGCCCGGCGCTCCTCGGCGGTGAGCGGTGCCTCCTCGGCGAGCGCGGCGGCGAGCCGCTCGGCGAACTCCGCCGCGGGCTTCTCCACGTCCTCGGCCTCCATCGAGGTGGGCAGGTCCCACACCGGCACCGTCAGCCCGTGCGCCCGGAACGACCCGACGAGCCGCGTCCCTTCGCCGAGCGAGGAGGTGCCCGCCGCGTGCAGCCGCGCCAGCGCGTCGAGCAGCCGCTCCTCGCTGTGCGGCATGACCCAGCGCAGGTGGTTCTTCTCCGGCGTCCGGCACCAGTACGCCCACTCGACGCCGGTCAGCCG
>JAEBEK010000403.1:0-581 GCA_049998055.1 Amycolatopsis sp. cmx-4-37
ACCTGGGCGCACTCCAGGGAGTGCGTGAGGCGGGTGCGGGGCGCGGCGTCCCACACCCGGCTGCGCGTACCCGGGGTCACCACCTGCGTCTTGCCGGCGAGGCGGCGCAGGGCGGAGGAGTGCAGGACGCGGGCCCGGTCCCGCTGGTACGCGGTCCGGCCCGGCCGTTTGTCCGGCTCCGGGTCCCACCGCTCCACGGCGGTGACCGCCGCCTCGACCGGATGGGGATGCTCTGCTGCCGTCATGGCTCCGACCGTAGCCGCCGCGAGTGACAACCGTGCACGTGGAGCCTCCGGTGGGGTGTCAGTGCCGAGGTGCACGCTGGAGGGCGGCGCGGGCTGAGGCATCGTCAGGCGGGTTTCCCACCGGCTTCGTTGTGGAGGCGCGTGGCGGGAACCGGGGCAGACCGGGCGGCGTTGGAGAGGGCAGGGGGATCACGGAGCGTGAAGTGTGGGGGTAGAGATGGGGAACGGTGTGCGGGCCACGGCCGAGCGGGCCGGGCGCGCGGTGCTGAAGGCCCGGCGGGCGGCGGCGCACCTCGTGGCGGGGCGGGCGCCGGCGTCCCGGGCCGCCGGCGGGAG
>JAEBEK010000404.1:0-580 GCA_049998055.1 Amycolatopsis sp. cmx-4-37
GGCCCTCGCGCAGCAGCAGCACGGCGAGCAGGGCCTGTTGCTGCGGGGTGCCGGGGGCGAGCCGGTCGCCGCCGCGCCAGGCCCGTACGGGGCCGAGGACCGCGTACCGCATCGCGGAACCGGGGCTGCGGGCTCCGGAGGCGTCCGCGGTCCCCGTGCCGTCCGCCGGAGCGATCCGTTCCGAGTCCGGCCCCGGGGGCTGCTCCGGCACGCCGCCGGAGACCGAGCGCTGCTCCGGTACCGGTGCTCCGCCGTTCATCCCGACCCCCTGCGTCCACATCGTCCGCGCCTCTTCGGTCCCGCCCCTGTGCACACGGGGAAACGCAGGGGACAGTCTGCCTTGTCCACTCCGCTTGCGGCAGGCGTGAGAGCCAGCTCTCACAGGGCCCGCCCACGCGCCCCGCGCCCACCGGCCGTCCGCGCGCCGACCGGCCGGGGGGCCCACCCCGCCCGGCACAACGCACCAGTCGTGCTAAAAAGGGCATCCTGCCCGCGCTGGACCGGTCTGAGCTGGAGGTGGCGGGGCCCGGCCCCGGACGTCATGGATCTGCGTTCCGTCGTATCCCTCTACGAGAGTGCC
>JAEBEK010000405.1:0-580 GCA_049998055.1 Amycolatopsis sp. cmx-4-37
GACTTCGCCCCCATGCTCGGCATGCTCATCGGCCTCGGCGTCGGCATCGACTACGCCCTGTTCATCGTCACCCGGCACCGCACCGGACTGAAACAGGGCCTCACCGTGGACGCGGCCGCCGCCCGCGCCGTCGCCACCACCGGCCGGGCCGTCGTCTTCGCCGGCGCCACCGTCTGCATCGCCCTGCTCGGCATGCTCATCCTGCGGCTGGAGTTCCTCAACGGCGTCGCCATCGCCGCCTCCCTCACCGTGCTGCTGACGGTCGCCGCCTCCCTCACCCTGCTCCCCGCGCTCCTCGCGTACATCGGACCGCGTGCCCTCAGCCGCCGCGAGCGGCGCCGGCTCGCCGCGGAGGGGCCGCTGCCGGAGCTGCCCACCGGGTTCGCCGCGCGCTGGTCCCGCTTCGTCGAGCGGCACCCCAAGCTCCTCGGCGTCCTCGCCACCGCCGTCATGGCCGTCCTCGCGCTGCCCATGCTCACCCTCCACCTCGGCACCTCCGACCAGGGCAACAACCCGGCCTCCAGCACCACCCGCCAGGCGTACGACCTGCTCGCCGACGAGTTCGGGCCCGGCGTCAACG
>JAEBEK010000406.1:0-580 GCA_049998055.1 Amycolatopsis sp. cmx-4-37
CGTCGGCGGCCTTGCGGACGCGTGCGTAGCGTTCTTCGTGCTCGGCGTGGAGGCCGTGGCTGAGGTTGAGGCGGGCGATGTCCATTCCGGCTTCGACGAGGGCCTTGATCTGCCCGTACGAGTCGGTGGCCGGTCCTAGGGTGCAGACGATTTTTGCTCGGCGCATGGTTCGACCCTAGGGCCTACCGGCGGGTAGACGATTGGCCGCGCATGACTGCTCAACGACCTTTTGGCGAAAGGGTATTGACAACTGTTGAATTGTGCGCGGGCACGCTCCGATGAGCGTTCCCGAGCTGTTCGGCACCCCCTTTCGAGCGAAAGGGCGAAGGTGTGGACGAATGGGCTCCGCGTCACCGGATGGAAACCTGGGAGGGGTGTTGCGGAGGGGGCCTCTGCGCCAGAATCTACGCGCGTTGTCTCAGCGAACGAGGAGTGGATGATGGCGGTCAACCGCAGGGGTTTCGTGGGTGGTTCGGCGGCGGTGGGCGCGGGGCTGGCGCTCGGCGCGGGGGCGGGTACGGCCTCGGCGGCGGGCGGGTCGGGGCAGGGAGGCGGCCACGGCGGGCACGGTCGTGAGCGG
>JAEBEK010000407.1:0-579 GCA_049998055.1 Amycolatopsis sp. cmx-4-37
GCTGAGGACGACCGGTCCCGCGCTGCCCTTGAGGGCGTCGGCGAGTTCGGCGGCCAATGCGCCGCAGGCGGCGGTGGTGGCCGGGTAGACGGTGACGAACTTGCCGCTGCCGGCGCGGTCGGCGTACTTGGTGTTGCGGTGGAGCAGCAGGGCGGGCCCGGCGAGGAACTTGAAGGCGGTGGCGCGCTCCTGGCAGATCCCGGCGACCGTCTCCAGGACCTCTTCGGCGTTGTCCGGCGTCGCGGAGACGTGGATCTTCCATCCCTGGGCGGGGAGTTGGTGCCCGGCGGGGGCGAGCGAGAACCAGTCACCGCGCTCGGCGCTCTCCCAGCCCTCGGGGGCGGGGCGCCGGGCGAGGGCGTAACGGTGACCGTCGCTGCCGCTGCCGCTGCCGTCGGCCGCACGGCCGGCCCGGCGCGGGGTGTCGTAGAACCAGCGGTCGGTACCGCTGTAGAGCGCGTACTCCGGATTCACCGGTCCCCCTCGCCGTCTGCGTTCCCGTGTCGTGCCGTGCTGTGCTGTGCGTCGATGACGGGTTCCACACTGCCCGTGGCCGGGTGGTGCCGGTAAGTAACGCTT
>JAEBEK010000408.1:0-579 GCA_049998055.1 Amycolatopsis sp. cmx-4-37
CGTCCTCGCGGGTGAGCGTGAAGCGGTCCAGGGACTCCAGGCCGGCCCGCATGACGGGGTGGCCGAGGTCGTAGCCGAGCAGGTGCAGGGCGATCATCGAGTAGACGGCCGGCGGCTGGATGCCGCCCCAGCAGCCGTCGTTCTCCTGCCGCTCGACGATCCACCGGCCCGCGGTGGCCATGGCGGCCCTGCGCAGGGCGCGGGGGGCGACCTTGCGGTACGCGTGCAGGGCGCGGTCCAGCCGCTGGAAGGCGCCGTTCCAGCTGGCCAGGGGGGCGAAGCGGGCGCGGGGCGCCGGATCGGCCGGGTCAGTGTGCAGCTCGTCCAGGGGGAACGGGGCGGGGCGCACCGGGCGCTTGGCGGAGACGACGGTGAGCGGCACGATGGTCTGCCCGGCCCAGCAGCCGAAGTCGTAGATGTTCAGCGGGGCCCACGGCGGCAGGAAGATCAGCTCTGGCGGCAGCTCGGGGAGCCGGTCCCAGGGCCACCAGCCGAAGAGGGCGAGCCAGATCCGGGTGAAGACCCGGGCCTCGGCGATGCCGCCCTGGGAGCGGACCCAGTGGGCGGCGCGGGTCATGT
>JAEBEK010000409.1:0-579 GCA_049998055.1 Amycolatopsis sp. cmx-4-37
AGGCGCCCCCGACCGCACCGTCTTCCACTGCTTCTCCGGCGACGCCGACATGGCCAGGACCTGCGCCGGCCATGGCGACTACATGTCCTTCGCCGGCACCATCACCTTCAAGAACGCCCGCCCCCTCCGCGAAGCCCTCAAGGCCGCCCCCCAGGAACTCCTCCTCGTCGAAACCGACGCCCCCGTCCTCACCCCGGCCCCCCACCGAGGCCGCCCCAACGCCCCGTACCTCATACCCCTCACGGTCCGCGCCATGGCCGAAACCCGCGAGGAACCCGTGGAGGAACTGGCCAAGGCCCTCGCCACCAACACCTCCCACGCCTTCGGCTACTCCCTGAACCACTGACGGCCCCGCCCGACCAGGACGGCGAACGACCCGCGACCCCCACAGCCCGGCCGGCGATTGAGGCCATCGGTGACCGGCGGCTGAGGCACCACCCCGGCCCCACGACAGCCCGGCCGGCGCTTGAGGCCACCCAGCCCGGCCGGCGATTGAGGCCACGGAGCCCGGCCGGCGTTTGAGGCCACTGAGCCGGGCCGGCGTTTGAGGCCACCCGAGCCGGAGGGCTGGGGCGTCAC
>JAEBEK010000410.1:0-577 GCA_049998055.1 Amycolatopsis sp. cmx-4-37
GAAGCCGTCGGCCTCGGCGACGCCCGCCCAGGTCAGCGGCTCGAAGATCTGCTCGGGCTTGCCCCAGCCGGCGTTGCCCGCGTCCAGGTAGACCTTGGTGGCGGGCAGCGCCTTGAGGGTCTGGATCGCGCCCTTGAGGAGGTCGTAACGCTCCTCGTGGAACTGCTCGGGCGTGCAGCCGTCGACCAGGTGGAGGACGGCGTCCGGCTCCAGGATGACGGTGGCCGGGCGGTCGCCGATGCCCTTGGCGACGGAGTCGACGAAGGCGCGGTAGGCGTTGCCGTCGGCGGCGCCGCCGCCCGAGTAGTTGCCGCAGTCGCGGTGCGGGATGTTGTAGAGGACCAGCAGCGCCTCGCGGTCGGCCGCCTTGGCCGCCTCGGTGAAACCGCGCGCCTCCTCCTCGGGCTGGTCGGTGCCCAGCCAGTCGGCCACCGGCTGCTCCGCGATCCGGCGGACCAGCCCGGCCTCGTCCTTCTTGCCCTCGTCCTCGAACTCGGCGACCTGGCGGGCCGCGTTGCCGTCCGGGTTGACCCAGTACGGGTCCTCGCCCTTGGGCTGCTGGCTCACGCTGGGCTTG
>JAEBEK010000411.1:0-577 GCA_049998055.1 Amycolatopsis sp. cmx-4-37
GGGTACGCGCCGACGCTGGACTCGGCGGAGAGCATCACCGCGTCGGCGCCGTCCAGGATGGCGTTGGCGACGTCGGAGGCCTCGGCGCGGGTCGGGCGGGAGTTGGTGATCATCGACTCCATCATCTGGGTCGCCACGATCACCGGCTTGGCGTTCCGGCGGCAGAGGCTCACCAGGCGCTTCTGCACCATCGGGACCTTCTCCAGCGGATACTCCACCGCGAGGTCGCCACGGGCCACCATCACGCCGTCGAAGGCGAGCACGACCGCCTCCATGTTGGCGACCGCCTGCGGCTTCTCGACCTTGGCGATGACCGGGACCCGGCGGCCCTCCTCGTCCATCACCTTGTGGACGTCCTTGACGTCCTCGGCGTCCCGGACGAAGGAGAGGGCGACCAGGTCGCACCCCATCCGCAGGGCGAAGCGCAGGTCCTCGATGTCCTTCTCGGAGAGGGCCGGGACGTTGACCGCCGCGCCGGGCAGGTTGATGCCCTTGTGGTCGGAGATGACCCCGCCCTCGATGACGATGGTCCTGACGCGGGGGCCCTCGACCTCGGTGACCTTCAGCTCGACGTTGC
>JAEBEK010000412.1:0-576 GCA_049998055.1 Amycolatopsis sp. cmx-4-37
CCGTCGTCGTCCCCTACGACTTCGAGACGCAGCGGCCGCGCCGCATCACCGAGGAGGAGAGGCACTTCCTGGAGAAGTACCTCCCGGAGGAGCCCGGTCCCGAGGAGGCGGGCGTGCCGGGGGCGCGGACCGCGTGAGTACGGCACCGCTGCATCCGGCGGACCGCGGGGAGGCGGCCGATCTGGCCGCCTTCCTGCGCCGCCTGGTCCATTACGACAAGGCCGCCGCCGTCCGCCTCCAGCTCACCGGGGAGCGGCTGGCGGTCTTCGGCCGGCCCGCCTCCTTCGAGGTGCTGGCCGTCCGCACCGTCCTGCTCGACGATGCCCCGGCGGAGCTGGACCGCACCGTCTCCGCCGGTGAGCTGCTGGAGCTGGTCCACGCGGAGCCCGAGCCGGGCGCGCCCTTCGGCGTCCCCGAAGCGGTCACCGGCCCGCCCTGGGCCGGGGTCCTGCCGCCCCGCACCGGCTGGCACCCCGAACCGGGCCTGCCCGCCCCCGACGTGCTCCGCGCCGCCGTCGCGGCCGTCGTCGCCGAGTTCCGCACCCGCACCGAGGCGCTGGCGCCCGAGGAGCGGAC
>JAEBEK010000413.1:0-576 GCA_049998055.1 Amycolatopsis sp. cmx-4-37
GACCCGGAGGTCGTCGTCAAGCCCACCGAGGGCCAGATCGACGACCTGGTGCACGAGATCCGCACCCGCACCGAGAAGGACGAGCGGGTCCTCGTCACCACCCTCACCAAGAAGATGGCCGAGGACCTCACCGACTACTTCCTGGAACTCGGCATCCAGGTCCGCTACCTCCACAGCGACGTCGACACCCTGCGCCGCGTCGAGCTGCTGCGCGAGCTGCGCGCCGGCGAGTACGACGTCCTGGTCGGCATCAACCTCCTCCGCGAGGGTCTCGACCTGCCTGAGGTTTCCCTGGTCGCCATCCTCGACGCCGACAAGGAGGGCTTCCTGCGCTCGGGCACCTCCCTGATCCAGACCATCGGCCGCGCCGCGCGCAACGTCTCGGGCCAGGTCCACATGTACGCGGACCGGATCACCCCGGCGATGGAGAAGGCCATCGACGAGACCAACCGGCGCCGAGAGAAGCAGATCGCCTACAACACCGAGAACGGCATCGACCCGCAGCCGCTCCGCAAGAAGATCAACGACATCGTCGCCACCATCGCCCGCGAGGACGTCGACACCGAGGCCCTGCTG
>JAEBEK010000414.1:0-576 GCA_049998055.1 Amycolatopsis sp. cmx-4-37
GGTCCCCGTCGGCTACCACTCCTTCGGCGGCTGGAAGGACTCCCTCTTCGGCGACCACCACATCTACGGCAACGACGGCACGCACTTCTACACCCGCGGCAAGGTCGTCACCACCCGCTGGCCCGACCCCGCCGACGCCCCCACCGGCGTTGACCTGGGCTTCCCGCGCAACCACTGACGCCCGCCCCGCCTCCCCGCACGCCCCCGGCGCTCTCCCACGAGCACCTGGGGCGTGCTACACCCACGGGGTGATCAGCCGACTGCCGCTGGACGAACAACTCCCCGCCCTCCGCACCACCTTGTCCCACAACCCCACCCTCCTCACCGTCCTCGACCGCGCCGCCACCCTCGCCCTCCCCGGCTGGTACCTCACCGCCGGCTGCCTCTTCCAGACCATCTGGAACGTCACCACCGGCCGCCCGCCCGAACAGGGCATCAAGGACTACGACCTCTTCTACTACGACCCCGCCGACCTCTCCTACGAGGCCGAGGACCACGCCATCCGCACCGGCCGCGCCCTCTTCGCCGGCCTCCCCGCCGAGGTCGAGATCCGCAACCAGGCCCGCGTCCACCTCT
>JAEBEK010000415.1:0-576 GCA_049998055.1 Amycolatopsis sp. cmx-4-37
CGCGCCCGCGACGTGCTCGCCGCCGGGCCCCGGCCGCCGGTGCCGCCGCCCCCGCCGGTCCCGGACGGGCCCGCCGCCCCGCCCTCGTACCCCTCCGGCCACGGCGGGCCCGACCCGCTCGCCCTCGACCAGCTCGCCACCCAGGCCGCCGCGCGGGCCCACGCCCTGCTGGCCACCGGGCGTGACCCGCTCGCGGGGCTCGGCCACTGGGCCGACGCGGTGCGGATCGCCGCCGCCCGGCCCGGCTCGGGGCTCACCTCGGCCGCCCGCGACCTGTACGCCCGCCTCGCCCGCGCCGCCGGACGGGACGTCACCGACCTGCACCGCGCCGTGGCCGCCTGGCAACTGGGCGGCGAGGCGGGCCTCGTGGCCCTGGAGGAACCCTGGGACCCGCCCGCCGGCCCCTTCGACCGGGCCCGCCCGGCCCTGCTCGCCGCGGGCCATCCGCGCCCGCGCCCCGAACGCAACCGCCTCACCCACCCGGCCGGCGACCGCCAGCTCCGGCTGGGCCGCGACGGTCTCTGGTACGGCTACATCTCCGACCCCGGCCGCGAGGACTGGTGGCCCACGGGGACG
>JAEBEK010000416.1:0-576 GCA_049998055.1 Amycolatopsis sp. cmx-4-37
GGGGCGGGGAGGAACACGGGGCCGGGGCGGGGGCGCGTACGCTCCCCGCCCGGACCGGGAGGACCGGTGCCTGCGCGGCGGTCAGGTGCGGTCGGACCAGCGGAAGGTCTTCAGCGCGACGGCCGTGAAGACGACGGCGAAGCCCGCGAGGACGGCGCAGGAGAACAGGATGTCGCCGGTGGTGCCGGAGCCGGTGAGGGAGGCCGAGACACCGTCGTTGAGGTAACGCAGCGGCAGGACACGGGAGATGGCCTGCATCCAGTCGGGCATGGCGTCGAGCGGGAAGAAGGAGCCGGAGAGGAAGGCCATCGGCAGCATCACGCAGTTGGCGACGGCGGCGACCGCCTCCGGGGTGCGGGTGAAGGAGCCGACGATGACGCCGAGGGCGAGGAAGGCGGTGACGCCGACGACCAGCATGAGGAAGGCGTACGGCCAGCCGGAGGAGAGTTCCAGGCCGAACGGCGGCAGCATGGCGACGGCGACGAAGAGAACCGCCTGGACGGCGCCGATGCCGAGCGCCAGCACGTAGCGGGAGGCCAGCACGGCGGAGGTGGGGGTGGGGGTCATCCGGATGAG
>JAEBEK010000417.1:0-576 GCA_049998055.1 Amycolatopsis sp. cmx-4-37
TCGCTGAGGGTTTCTCTCTGGGGGGGGCAGGCCCGGTGGGCCTGACCCCCCCATTTTTGTGGCCTCAAGCGCCGGCCGGGCTGAGTGGCCTCAAGCGCCGGCCGGGCTGGGATGGTGCCGGACTCGGGCCCCGGATCGGTGCCGCGAGGCGTCGGCACCGGTCACCGATGGCCTCAAACGCCGGCCGGGCTACTTGGCCTCAAGCGCCGGCCGGGCTGTCAATCAGCCCGGCCGGCGCTTGAGGCCAAAGAGCCTCGCCGGCGTCTGAGGCGTCACCGTTTGTGACCCCCTGGGGTGAGGTGTGAAGGTCTGGCAGACGGGTGGTCGAGTGGGGAACCTGTGTGTGGGTCTCGGCCTCTAACCCCTTGTCGGCGTTGTATGGGGGCAGCGCGGAAAGGGGATATCATGCGACAAATCACCCGTCGGGACCTGCTGGCGCTGGGTGCGGGAGCGACCGCCGCTCCCCTGCTGGCCGCCTGCGGGGTGGGGAACGCCGGCAGCGGTGGCCCGGGATCGGGGGAAGATCCGGGCGACGGTGA
This sequence comes from Amycolatopsis sp. cmx-4-37, assembly GCA_049998055.1. Lineage (GTDB taxonomy): Bacteria > Actinomycetota > Actinomycetes > Mycobacteriales > Pseudonocardiaceae > Amycolatopsis. Next base: position 540 of record JAEBEK010000417.1, read on the forward strand.
GCAGGGCGGAGGAAAGCCCGACAAGCCCGAGGCGGAA
>JAEBEK010000418.1:0-575 GCA_049998055.1 Amycolatopsis sp. cmx-4-37
GTGTCAACCGCGGCGCAGCAGCCGCGTCGCCCCCGCCGCCACCGTCGTGGCGAGGATCCAGCCGAGCAGGATCAGCAGGGCGGTCACCCACTGCCACCCGCCGTCCAGGTGCCAGTAGCCGGTCTGGCCCAGATCGATGACGGGCAGCAGCAGGTCGAGGGTGAAGAGCGAGGAGCTCCACGGCGGATGCTCGTCGTCCTTGATCGGCGCCGGGTCGATCTGGGCGAAGAGCAGCGCGCTGACCGCCCAGAGCACCGCCATCCACAGCGCCGCCCGCCCCGGCCGGTAGCCGTACGCCACCGTCCAGTCCTGGAGGTACCCCCAGACCGTCCCGGCGAGGCCGAGGGTCTCGCGGCGGCGGCGCTGCTTGGCGAGGAGCACCTCGCGGGCGTCCGCGTCCTCCCCGCCGGCCCGCAGCACGGCCGCCAGCAGCTCGTACGGCTCCGGGTTGTACTCGGGGGTGGCCGCCTCCACCCAGGTCAGCCGCTCGGCGAGGGTGAAGCGGCCGCGCGGGACCAGGTTGTCGTAGGTGAAGCCGCCCATCGCCAGGCCGCCGGGCCCCGGCCAGCTCGGTG
>JAEBEK010000419.1:0-575 GCA_049998055.1 Amycolatopsis sp. cmx-4-37
GGGACCGTCAACGACGCGGTGAGCGGGACGATGCCGAGTTCCACGGTGTCCATGCCGATGACTCCGCTCAGCCGGTCGAGCTGGGCCGCCAGCACCGAGGGCGAGCAGACCAGCGAGCGCAGAACCGGCTCCCAGAGGACGACGTGGTACCGCCTGCCCCCGCTGTACAGCAGCTCCTGCCGCTTCATCCGGGCCCGGACCGCGTCTTCGACGTCCCTCGGGGAACCGTGCAGTTCGACGGAGCGGGTCAGCACGGCGCGTGCGTAGTCGGGGGTCTGAAGAACGCCCACGATCCAGGAGGACTCCCACGCCCGCAGCACCTTCGACCTGGTCTGCGCGTCGTTGTGGGCGTCCTGCACGGGCCGGTGCCCGCCCCCGAGCTGTCTCCGCCAGGAGCGGATGTGCGACTCGAACCCCGCCAGCCGGGCACGGAGTTCGCCGTACGAGCCGGCCTGACCGCACGCGGTGGCCCACTGCCGGAGATCCTCGGGGGTGGCCGTCTGCTTGCCCAGCTCCAGCTTCGACACCTTCGAGTTCGGCCACCCGAGCCTGCGTGCCAGGCCGGTGCCGGTGAG
>JAEBEK010000420.1:0-574 GCA_049998055.1 Amycolatopsis sp. cmx-4-37
GCCTCCCTCAACTACCTGCTGACCTCGCACGTCTGGCGCCAGGACCACAACGGCTTCTCGCACCAGGACCCCGGCTTCGTCGACCACATCCTCAACAAGAGCCCCGAGGCCGTCCGCGTCTACCTGCCCCCGGACGCCAACACCCTGCTCGCCGCCGCCGAACACGTCCTGGGCAGCCGCGACTACGTCAACGTGATCATCTCCGGCAAGCAGCCCACCTTCGACTGGCTGACCCTGGAGCAGGCCCGCGCCCACTGCGCCCGCGGTGCCGGGACCTGGGCGTGGGCCGGGACCGAGGACGGCACCCGGGAACCGGACGTGGTCCTCGCCTGCGCCGGAGACGTCCCCACCCAGGAGGTGCTGGCCGCCGCCGGCCTGCTCCGCCGCCACCTGCCCGAACTGAGCCTCCGCGTGGTCAACGTCGTGGACGTGGCGCGGCTGCTGCCCCAGGGCGAGCACCCGCACGGCATGCCGGACGCCGAGTACGACGCGCTGTTCACCCGCGACAAGCCGGTCATCTTCGCGTACCACGGCTATCCGTGGCTGATCCACCGCCTCGCCTACCGGCGGCACG
>JAEBEK010000421.1:0-574 GCA_049998055.1 Amycolatopsis sp. cmx-4-37
GGTCGTCGACAAGACCTTCAACGCCGGCGTCAAGGTCGAGACGGCCACTGTCGACAAGCGCGACATGCAGTTCTCGTACATGGACGGCGACTACTTCGTCTTCATGGACATGGAGACGTACGACCAGCTGCACGTCGACCGCAAGGCCGTCGGTGACGCCGCCAACTTCCTCATCGAGGGCTTCACGGCGACCGTCGCCCAGCACGAGGGCGAGGTGCTCTTCGTGGAGCTGCCGGCCGCCGTCGAGCTGGTCATCCAGGAGACCGAGCCGGGCGTCCAGGGCGACCGCTCCACCGGCGGCACCAAGCCGGCGACCCTGGAGACGGGCCACCAGATCAACGTCCCGCTCTTCATCACCACCGGTGAGAAGATCAAGGTCGACACCCGTACGAGCGACTACCTCGGCCGGGTGAACAGCTAGCCGTGGCTGCTCGCAATACGGCCCGCAAGCGCGCCTTCCAGATCCTCTTCGAGGCCGATCAGCGCTCCACCGACGTGCTGACCGTCCTCGCCGACTGGATTCGGCACGCACGCTCCGACACCCGGCAGCCGCCGGTCAGCGAGTACACGATGG
>JAEBEK010000422.1:0-574 GCA_049998055.1 Amycolatopsis sp. cmx-4-37
GCCGTTCTCCAGGGCTTTGACCCCGGAAGCGCCGAGCCGCTTCCGCTGTTCTTCGGGGCTCATCTGCCGTATGAGGTCTTCCGGGCTGTCCGACGCGCGCCATTCCTCGTCCGTCATGGGCTGCATTCCGCAGTCGCATTTGGGGTGCCGTTTGAATCCGGTGGAATAGCTGTACTGCTTTCCGGCGAGGATGATGCACCGTGCGCACGCGGGAAGCTTCACCACGCGGACATACGAGATACAGCGCGGGTGTGCTGCCATGGCAATGGACGTTGCCGCGCGGGCGGTGTCGGCAATCTGCGTGCCTGTAATCATGGCCATTTGGTTCAAGCCCCGCAGTGCGGCGGTTGCTTCGCTCTCCCCAAGGGCGAGAGACCGAGCGGTCGTGATGGCGGGCAGATACAGCAGCGAGACGAGCGGGCGGGCATCGGACGCCAATCCGACCAGGGCACCAGGATTCATCCGGGCGAGCGGGGCAGCCGGGGCACCCTGCGCCAACAGCGAGGCACTGACAAAAACTTCCGCCCCCTGCGCCACGGTCATTTGCCCGGCGGTCACCGCGGCGAGGATCTGC
>JAEBEK010000423.1:0-573 GCA_049998055.1 Amycolatopsis sp. cmx-4-37
GCCGCCGGAGGCGGGGGAGTAGACCGGCCCTTCCGCCCGCTGGGGCTGCTGGGGCGAACGGGACCCTGAGGTCGCCGTCGTCCGGGGCTTCCCGGACGAGGCCGCGCGGGAGCGGTGGCGTCGTGGCTACGGGCCGTGCGCCGACGCGGCCGGCGTGCTCGCGTCCTGGCTGCCACCGGCCTTCGGCGGGCGGGGGGTGCCGGACGCCTACGCGGCCGAGCTGATCGCCCACTACGGCGCGCGGCGGGACGAGCCGGACCTCTCGTCAGCCTGAGGCGGCCTCGTACGCCTGGCGGAGTTGTTCGGAGGCGCTGGGGCCCGTGTGGTTCTCGCGGGGGACGCCGAGGTGGATCTCGCGCAGTTCGGCCATGAGTTCGGCGACGAGGTGCGGGGAGTCGGCGAGGATGCGGGCGCGCACCGCCAGGCGCGGGGTGGTGGGCCGGTGCCGTAGCCCCCAGGTGCCGAGGGCGACCATCACGGGGAGGGTCTCGATGCCGGCCTCGGTGAGGGTGTAGGTACCGCGCTGGCCGCGCCGGGCGGCGTCGTCGCGGGTGAGCAGGCCCGCCTCGACGA
>JAEBEK010000424.1:0-572 GCA_049998055.1 Amycolatopsis sp. cmx-4-37
GCCGTTCATGTCGGCGCGGTTCGCGGTGATCTGCGGCGACTCCCCGTGGCCGCGCACGATCCGGGAGTACCAGCGGGACGTGCGGGCCGACAGCAGGCGGTACCCGCTGCTCGGCGGCTCCACGGCCAACATCGGGCCCTGCGCCTCCTGGCCGCGCTCCTGGGTCAAGGAGCCCGTGCGCGTCGACGACCAGGGTCCCTCCAACGTCCTCCTCGTCCAGAACGAGCGCGACCCGGGCACCCCGCTCGCCGGGGCGAAGGCGCTGCGGCGGGCCTTCGGCGACCGGGCCGTGCTGGTCACCGCCGACCAGGGCGGCCACGGGGTCTACCCGTTCGGCGTCAACGGCTGCGCCAACGACGCCGTGACCACGTACCTGACCACCGGGCAGCGGCCCGCGCGGGACCTCGCCTGCGCGGCCGAACCCGCCGGGTGAGAGGGAGCCACCGATGTTCGGGGAACGGCGGCGGCGCAAGGCCCTGCGCCGGGTGGAGCCCGGTGACGGGCGGGCCCTGAAGCGGTTCCGCTGGTGGCAGCTGCCCTTCCGGGCCCTGCTCCACCTGCGGCTGACCGAG
>JAEBEK010000425.1:0-572 GCA_049998055.1 Amycolatopsis sp. cmx-4-37
GCACCCCCAGCGCCGCCCCCGTCGCGATCCCCAGCACCGGCACGGCCGCACCCACGTACGCGTAGCTGCGGCAGATCTTGTGGAGGAGGGCGGGTGTCTCCGGGGTCGGGGCTGTTCTGGCGAGGCGGGGGAACATCGAGGCGGCGACGGTGATCGGGCCGATGGCGAGGATGGCGGCCAGGACGTGGAGGGAGAGGAAGAGCTTGGCCATGGGGTTCGGGTCCCTTCAGGGGTGAGACGGGGGAAGAAGAATATTGGCGGCCAATGGGTTGGCTGGCAACGTAAAGCGTTCAGGGTCAGGGATAGCACGTCAGGTGTCCCCTTGGGTAGGCTGCCTACGTATGAGGCACGATGCGGTACGGGGACATCTGGACGGGCTGTTGCTCGCGGTGGTCGAGCCGGGGCCCCGGCACGGGTACGCGATCATCACGGCGGTGCAGGAACGCAGCGGTGGGGCGCTGGAGTTGCGGACCGGGACCATCTATCCGGCGCTCAACCGGCTGGAGCGGGTGGGGCTGTTGCGCAGTGACTGGGAGGCGGTCGGGCAACGGAAGCGGCGGCGTTACGAGTTG
>JAEBEK010000426.1:0-571 GCA_049998055.1 Amycolatopsis sp. cmx-4-37
CCCCTCCCGCGAGCTGGTCGTCCTCGTCACCACCCTGGTCCTCTCCAACCAGGCCGGCGGCACCGTCGTCTCCTCGCTGCGCAACCTCACCGCCACCCTGGAGGAGCGCAAGGAGACCCGCCGCGAGGTCCGCACCAGGCTCTCCGAGGTGCACGCCACCGCGCTCACCGTGCCCGCCCTTGGCCTCGGCTCGCTGCTGCTCATCAACTCGCAGAACGAGGGCGCCCTCGCCCGCGTCACCGGCTCCGCCCTCGGCCAGATCCTCATCCTGATCGCACTCGGCCTGTACGCGGTCGGCTTCCTCGTCATCCGCCGCCTCGGAAAGATCGAGGTCTGACCGTGCCCACCCTCGCCGCCGGCCCCACGCTCCAGTCCCCGCTGCTGGCGCTCGGCCTCGCCCTGCTCGCCGCCGCCGCGGTCGCCGCCGCCCTCGCCGCCCTGCGCCTGCTGCGCGGCGAGGCGAAACTCCCCGACGACCTCGCCGTCGCCCTGGAGTCCGGCGCCGCCCGCGTCTCCACCGCCGAGTCCGCCGTCGACCGGCTCGGCATCCGCTTCGCCCCGCTCGTCCTCC
>JAEBEK010000427.1:0-571 GCA_049998055.1 Amycolatopsis sp. cmx-4-37
GCCCGCCTCAGGGGCCAGCCCCCGCCAGCGCTCCAGCGCCTCGTACACGTCCATGGCGGGAAGCCTACGACGGCCGGACGGGCGGCTTCCGCGCCGGCCCGGCGGGCTCCTCGCCCCCGGGTACGCCGTCCGCGCCCCGCCCGAACACCGCACGCGCCCGGCGCACCACCCCGGCCCGCGCCCTCGCGCACCGGGCGCCCGCCCACAGCAGGAAGACCGTCGGCAGGAAGACCGCGTCGGCCGCGATCATCGCCAGCGAGAAGAACGGCAGCCCCAGCAGCACCGCGATGGCCAGGTGCTCGGCCATCATCAACGCCAGCAACACGTTCTTCGCCCGCCGGTTGAGCAGCGCGAACGGGAACGCCACCTGCGTCAGCACCGTCCCGTACGTCACCACCAGCACCAGCAGCCCCTGCCCGGCCAGCACCCCGGAGATCCCGGGCCACGGCGAGAACGACTCCAGCTGCAACGGGTAGTAGACCGCCGTCCCGTCCTGCCAGCGACTGCCCTGGATCTTGTACCAGCCGGCCGTCGCGTAGATCAGGCAGGTCTCCACCATGATCACCAACAG
>JAEBEK010000428.1:0-571 GCA_049998055.1 Amycolatopsis sp. cmx-4-37
GCACCGGCTGGGCATCACCGCCTTCGGCCCCTTCGGAGGCGCCCACGAGATCGACTTCGACGCGCTCAGCGCCGCCGGGCTCTTCCTCCTCCTCGGCCCGACCGGCGCCGGCAAGACCTCCGTCCTGGACGCCGTCTGCTACGCCCTCTACGGCTCCCTGCCCGGCGAACGCGCCACCGGGGCCCAGGGCACCGGGCTGCGCAGCGACCACGCCGCACCCCACGCCCGCGCCGAGGTCGTCCTCGACCTCACCGTCGCCGGACGCCGCCTGGAGGTCACCCGCCAGCCGGCCTGGGAGCGCCCCAAGAAGCGCGCCGCCGGCACCACGGTCGACAAGGCACAGACCTGGCTGCGCGAGTACGACCCCGCCACCGGCACCTGGCGCGACCTCAGCCGCTCCCACCAGGAGACCGGCGAGGAGATCACCCAGCTGCTCGGCATGAGCAAGGAGCAGTTCTGCCAGGTCGTCCTGTTGCCGCAGGGGGACTTCGCCCGGTTCCTGCGCGCCGACGCCGAGGCCCGGGGGCGGCTGCTGGGACGGCTCTTCGACACCCGCCGGTTCGCCGCCGTC
>JAEBEK010000429.1:0-570 GCA_049998055.1 Amycolatopsis sp. cmx-4-37
AGCGCCGGCCGGGCTTGGATTGGCCTCAAGCGCCGGCCGGGCGTGGATTGGGCTGGGATGTGGCTGCGGGTGGTTGTCCGCTGCGGGTCACAGATGGCCTCAAGCGCCGGCCGGGCTGAGATTCGCCGGACTGAGATTCGCCTGACTGAGATTCGCCGGGCTGAGATTCGCCGGGCTGAGATTGGCCGGGCTGGGTTGGGCCGGGCCGGGCTGGGCGGGCTGGCGTCGGTCAGGTGAAGTTCCAGCGGGTCTGGCTGAACGGGGTGCCCTTGGTGAAGCCGAAGACCCGGTGTGGGGGGACGGCGAAGACGAGGGCGCTGGCGCCGTCGGGGTGGTGGAAGGTGCCGTCGGCCACCTCGAAGGCCCAGTCGGGGCCGTACTTGGTGGACCAGGCGGTGGCCAGGGAGGTCAGGCGGTCGGTGTCGCTGACCAGGCAGGCTTCGCCCTCCACCACCAGGTCGAGGCCGTCCGACAGGGTGTTGGTGCCGGTGGTCAGGATGACCTGCTGGTTCTGGGCGAGGTTGCGGGCCTTGCGTTCCTCGGCGCCGGTGGCGAAGTGCAGGGCGCCGT
>JAEBEK010000430.1:0-570 GCA_049998055.1 Amycolatopsis sp. cmx-4-37
CGCTTCTCGGGGAGCTTGCGGGGCTCGTAGGGCGGGGCGGCGACGATGTCGCGTCCGGCGTCCGGCTCCGGCGCCGAACGCACCAGCGAACGCAACCAGCCACTCAGCTCCTCGAAGTCGGGCCGCTCGGTGGGGTCCTGGCGCAGCAGCGACTCCACGACCGGCCGCAGCGGGCCGCACTCCTCGGCGAAGGCGGGCGGCTCGGCGCAGACCATCTGGACCAGTTCGGCGACGCTCTCCTCCGGGTAGGGCGCGTGGCCCTGCACGGTGCGGAAGAGCAGCGCGCCCAGCGCCCACAGGTCGGCGGCGGGCCCGACCGGCGCGGCGAGCTGCCACCGGTCGTGCACGGGCCCCGCCTGCTCCGGCGCCCACCGCTCGGTGACGGCCCCGACCACGGTCATCCGGGCCTGCCGCGCCCGCTCGGCCTCCAGCGGGGTGTCAGGGCCGCCGCCCGTGGCGCGGGGCGCGGCCATGACCTCGTCCCAGCTGGCCGGCGCGGGCTTCTCCAGCTCCACCGCCGCCTGCTCGGGCACGTACGGTACGGCGGCGACGGGCAGGTTGTCCGGGCTG
>JAEBEK010000431.1:0-570 GCA_049998055.1 Amycolatopsis sp. cmx-4-37
AGCCGCCGCCCCCGCATCAAGCCCGTCAAGGACCGCAGCCCCGTCGCCGTCGCCCTCGTCGGCCTGCTCGCCCTGGCCCTGCTCGCCGCCCTCGCGTACAACGTCGAGCGGCTGCCGCTGGTCGGCGGCGGCACCACCTACACCGCCGACTTCTCCGAGGCGGCCGGGCTCGGCGACGGCGACGAGGTGCGGGTCGCCGGCGTCAAGGTCGGCCAGGTCACCGGCGTCGCCCTGGACGGCGCCAAGGTCAAGGTCACCTTCAAGGTCCAGGACGCCTGGGTCGGCGACCGGTCCACCGCCGCCATCGCCATCAAGACCCTGCTCGGCGAGAAGTACCTCGCCCTCGACCCGCTCGGCGCCCAGGCCCAGGACCCCGGCGCCCGCATCCCGCTGTCCCGCACCACCTCCCCGTACGACGTGACCAGCGCCTTCCAGGACCTCAGCTCCACCGTGGACGAGATCGACACCGGCAAGCTCGCCGAGAGCTTCGAGGCGATCTCCGACACCTTCAAGGACTCCCCGCCGCACGTGCGCAACGCCGCCACCGGCCTCTCCGCGCTCTCCGCCTCG
>JAEBEK010000432.1:0-569 GCA_049998055.1 Amycolatopsis sp. cmx-4-37
GGGAGGTCTCCAGCCCCGAGGTGGTCCGGCGAGGGGAGGGGATCTGCGAGTCGACGGTGAGCGCCTGGACCTCGGCGACCAGCGGGCGGCGGCCCTCCAGCGTCACCGTCAGGCAGGTGCCGGGGACCGGTTCGGCGCGGCGGGTCAGGAAGAGGCCGCTGGGGTCGGCGAGGCCGGTGATGCCCTCGTCGTGCAGCTCGAAGCAGCCGACCTCGTCGGTGGTGCCGTAGCGGTTCTTGACGCCGCGGACCAGGCGGAGCCGGGCGTGCCGGTCGCCCTCGAAGTGCAGCACCACGTCGACCAGGTGCTCCAGCAGGCGGGGGCCGGCGATGGCGCCGTCCTTGGTGACGTGGCCCACCAGGAGCGTGGACATGCCGCGCTCCTTGGAGGCCCGGATCAGCGCCCCGGCCACCTCCCTGACCTGCGCCATGCCGCCGGGCGCGCCGTCGATCTCGGGGGAGGCGACGGTCTGCACGGAGTCCAGGACCAGCAACGAGGGCTTGACCGCGTCGAGATGGCCGAGCACGGCGGAGAGGTCGGTCTCGGCGGTGAGGTACAGGTGGTCGCTG
>JAEBEK010000433.1:0-569 GCA_049998055.1 Amycolatopsis sp. cmx-4-37
CCTGGTGGGGCTCGGCGTGTGGTTCTGGGTGGCGCGACGTGGTGCGGCCGGGAGCCGGGTCAGGTCTGGGTGAGGGCCCAGAAGCCGACGGCCAGACAGACCAGGGCGACCAGGAGCACCGGTACGGCGATCTTCGGCGACGGGCCGGGGCGGGTCGGCGTCGCGGCCGGAGCCTGGGGGTACGGCGCGGGAGAGCCGGGCGGCGGGTAGCCGTAGCCCTGCGGCGGGGCCTGCGGGTAGCCGTAGCCGGGCTGGGCCGGGAACGGGGGCTGCTGCCCGGGGTGCGGCTGGCCGGGCGCCGTGTACGGGCGGGTGTCGGCGTACACCGGAGCGGGGGCCGCCGGGGGTGCCGTGGGGGCGGGCTGGTGGACCGAGGCGGTGGGCGCCTGGGCCGGGACGAACGTGGGGTCCTGAGCCGGGGGCGCGGGCGGGGCGAGGGGGAAGCCGTCGGTGGAGGGCCGCTCCGGTGCGGCGGCGGGATTCGTCGCTCCGGGGGCCTGAGTCTGGGCCTGGGCCTGGTCTGCGGCCTCGCTCGCCTTGGCCTCGGGCCCGTCGGGACCGAACCCCGG
>JAEBEK010000434.1:0-569 GCA_049998055.1 Amycolatopsis sp. cmx-4-37
GGAGGCCCATCTCCAGCGAGGCGGCCGGGATGGCGATGACGCCGAGGCCGATCACACCGGCGAGCAGCACCATGACGGGACGGCGCTGGACGAAGCGGGACCAGCGGGTGCCGCCGTTGTCGCGCGGGGCGTCGCCGACGAGGACCTCGCCGGTGGCGGCGGCCTGCTCGGCGGCGGCCTTGCGGGCCTTGCGGTCCTTGCGGTCCTTGCGCGAGACGATCCGCTCACCCGCGAAGCCGAGGAAGGCCGGGATGAGGGTGATGGCGACGAGGACGGCCAGCACGACGGTGCCGGCGGCGGCCAGACCCATCTTGGTCAGGATCGGGATGTTGACGACGGTCAGGCCCGCCAGGGCGATGACCACGGTCAGGCCGGCGAAGACCACGGCGGATCCCGCGGTGCCCACGGCCCGCCCGGCGGCCTCCTCGCGCTCCCGGCCCTCGGCCAGTTCGGCGCGGTAGCGGGAGACGATGAAGAGGGCGTAGTCGATGCCGACGGCGAGGCCGATCATCATCGCGAGGGTGGCGGTGGTGGAGCCGAGGTCCATCACGGAGGCGAGCGCGGTGATC
>JAEBEK010000435.1:0-569 GCA_049998055.1 Amycolatopsis sp. cmx-4-37
GCCGTCACCACCGGAGTGTGCAGGGGGCTGTAGGCCACCCCCTCCGCGTACGCGCGGAACTCCTCCAGAGCCGGTTCGACGGCCGGGGAGTGAAACGCCCGGTCGACCGCGAGCGCCCGCCATCTCACGCCCTCCCGGTCCAGCAGGCGCACCGCCTCGTCCAGAGCCTCGGGCGGACCGGAGAGCACCTGCGCGCGGGGCCCGTTGAACGCCGCCACGACGGCCCCCGCCGCCCGCGCGACACGCTCGGCCTCCGACGGCCCGGTCCGCACCGCGAGCATGCCGCCCGGGGGACAGGACGCCCGCATCAGCCGCCCGCGCCACGCCGTGAGCCGCAGACCGTCTTCGAGCGTGAGGCCGCCGCCCGTGTACAGGGCCCCGTACTCGCCGACGCTGTGGCCGAACAGCAGGCGCGGACGCACGCCCGCGGCGCGCCACACCTCGGCCAGCGCCGCCTGGTGGGCGAAGAGCGCGGCCTGCGCGGTCTCGGTGGGCCAGGTGACCTCCTCCGCGGAACCGTCCAGCAGGGGCGGGAGCAGCGTGCCGCCGAACTCCTCCTCGTACACTTC
>JAEBEK010000436.1:0-569 GCA_049998055.1 Amycolatopsis sp. cmx-4-37
CCCGCCTGTGTGGCGCGGCACTCCGTGGCCATCCACCCATCCGCCCTTGGGCAACGGCGCCCGCACGCGCCGCGACGAGCCCATGCCCCGCACGACGCACCGCAGAGCAATCACTCAACGACCACCATCCATCACACCGAGGAACGGGGAATCACCATGTCGAAGCCGATGAAGCACTCCAAGCCGATCCCGACCCACCCCGGACGCGGCATCCACCGGGACCGCGTGGTGGCCCCCACCGCGCGCCGGCGTCCCCTGCAACCGCGCATCGTCCGGCACGCCGCGGCACCCGCAGCCTCCAGCCCGGCGGGACCGGACAAGAGGCGTGCCAAGGGGTTCGTCCGGGGGCTGCTGGCCCACGCGTCGGCCAACCGCCACCTGGCCCCGATGACGGTCGTCGCCGTCGCCGCGCTCTCCACCGCCCTGGCCCTCGCTCCGAGCTCGGCCGTTCCGGCCGGACCCGCCGAGGTCCGTGCCGAGGCGGCCGGGCAAGGCGGTCTCGCCTCCTGCGGCGCCGGACAGCTCTGTCTCTGGCAGAAGGCGGATTTCGGGGGGAAGCGCCACGTCTT
>JAEBEK010000437.1:0-568 GCA_049998055.1 Amycolatopsis sp. cmx-4-37
TCGTAGGTGAGCTGGATCTCGACCTCGACCTGGTCGACGGAGGCGGCCACGCAGCCGCTGGCCGCGATGTCGGCGCCGTTCATGCCCATCTCGGCGGCGAACTGGCGTACCCGCGCACCGCAGTTGGCGTAGTTGATGGGGGCGGGGCCGCCCTCGTCCTCGTAGAGCGCTTCGCGGTCGATGTCCTGGGCGGCGTAGCGGGCGGCCTGTTCGGCGATGTCGGCGGCGCGTTCGCGCTTGGAGATGGAGAGTCCGCCGTCGATGACGAAGGCGGCGAGGGTGAGGAAGACGAGGGCGAAGATGATGACGGCCCCGGCGCCGGAGCCCCGGTCGTCAAGCCGGCGGCGGTCTGCGGCGGCGCGCAGGCGCGCGGGGATCGTCACGCCGTCCTCCGGAACGGGTCCAGGGGCGAGCTGAAGCTCGCCGTGAGCGTGGTGGGGACGTTGACGCCGATCATGGCGAGGCCCCGGATCTGGCAGCTGACCTCGACGGTGAAGAGGGTGTCCGGCTCGAACCCGGCGCTGGTCTGGCGGACGCTGACGGGGCCGGTGCAGACGTCGGCGAGGTT
>JAEBEK010000438.1:0-568 GCA_049998055.1 Amycolatopsis sp. cmx-4-37
GGCGTGCAGCAGACGCTCGTACGCGGGGGAGCCGGGAACGGCCCGCTCCGCGATCGCCGCCGGCTGGGCGCCGCCCAGGAGACAGGCCCAGAAGGCGGGGAAGAACTCCCCGAGGGGTAACCCGCACAACACCACGACGTCACCGGCCCGCAGCCCCCGCTCCCGCAGCCCGCCGAGAAGCCGGCGAGCCTGCGCCAGGAGTTGGGGATACGGCAGGCGGGCCGGGGTGCCGTCCGTCGTGAGCGTCACGACTCCGGCGCCCGTCGCCGCGCCGGCGGCGCGGAGCAGGGCCTCCACGGGGCTGCGCGGATCGTGCTCGCCGTGTTCGGGCTCAGGCCCCCGGAGGAGTGCCTGTCCCTGGACGCGTTCCATGTGTGTCCCCTTCTGATCCGTGGGTGCGCGACGGAGACCGGGCCGTGGTGACGGCGAACGCCAGCAGGAACAGCGCCGCCAGCACCGCCGTACCGTGGAAGACCCCGACCACGCTCAGGGCGGGCAGCGCTTCGAGGGCCGCCGCGGCGAGTACGGTGCCCACGGCGAAGCCGGCCGTCTCCGCCGTGGCGGACAT
>JAEBEK010000439.1:0-568 GCA_049998055.1 Amycolatopsis sp. cmx-4-37
GCCAGCAGGACTCGCTCTTCCCGCTCTCCCACACCGACCAGGCCGCCAAGGCGCTGAAGAAGAACGGGCAGCCCGTCGCCGTCGACTGGATGGCCGGCGGCCACGACGGCGGCAACCCCGAGGCGGCCCGCGTCGAACAGCGCGTCACGAACTGGTTCGACCGCTACCTCAAGCAGGACAAGAACGCCGACCCCGGGCCCGCCTTCCGCGTCACCCGCACCGGAGGCGTCGACTCCACCAACGGCGCCGCCGAACTGCGCGGCGCCACCGGCTCCCGCTACCCCGGCCTCGGCCACGACCTGGTCCGCATCCCGCTGACCGGCCGCGAGCAGAAGGTCGACAACCCGGCCGGCGCCGTCCCGCCCTCCATCTCCACCCTGCCGGGCCTCGGCGGCGGCGGACCGGGCGGCGGCGAGAGCGCCGACCAGGGCAGCAGCCTCGCCCAGCTCTCCTCGCTCGGCATCGGCGTCTCCTTCGACTTCCCCGGCCAGCACGCCCGGTTCGACTCGGCCCCCGTCGAGAAGGACCTGCGGATCACCGGCTCCCCGACGGTCCGCGTCAAGGTCTC
>JAEBEK010000440.1:0-567 GCA_049998055.1 Amycolatopsis sp. cmx-4-37
ATGGAAAATCTAGTCCACTAGCCCTAATCTAGTTAACTAGCTTCACTGAAAGTGATCGCCGGTTGACGGAGGCTGCCCTGTGCCCGCTTCGGGAGTTAGCGCGGAGGCCATCGCCGCCCGGCTGTCCGCCCTCGGATTTCTCACGCGAGTGGAGGAACACCCCCGGCACACGACGGTCGAAGCGGAGATGCCGGACGACGTCTCCGCCGAGACATGGCGAGAGGTCCTGGACGCGGTGTCCGCGGCCGACCAATTCGGCCTCCTCGCGCCCAGCTTGAACGCCCGCACCCTCTGCGCGGTCGTACGCAAAGCGGTCCCCACGACGGGCGATGTCGGGGGACCGAGCCATCAGCGATAGGAGCTGAACAGCGTGCTCAACCGTATCCGCCGCGCCCTTTCCCTATCTAGGGTGCAGACCTCAACCAAGGGCAGGCACCGCCGCCCCCTACGCCCCTCCAACCCTTCGGCCGAAGCCTTCTCCCTCGCGCCCACCGACGCATCGACCGTCGTCCTGCGCCGGTTCTCCGCGATGACGGCTCATCTGGCGCCGCTTGCGGGTCAGGAAGT
>JAEBEK010000441.1:0-567 GCA_049998055.1 Amycolatopsis sp. cmx-4-37
CAGGTCGGCGCCAGCGTGCCGCCCTTCCCCGACCGGCCGATGGTGCGTGAGATCCAGGAGGGCCGCACCATCCGGATGGACCGCGGCGCCGTGGAGGAGATACTCGGCAACCCCGCGAGGATCCGGCTGGCGGCGCCCGACGGCGGCCACTCCCTGGTCATCGCCCCGCTCTTCGCCCGGGCCCTGCTGCTCGGGACCGTCGGCGTCTGGCGCGCCGAGCGGCCCGATCCCTTCGACGAGGAGGACGCCGAGCTGCTGACCGAGATCGCCGCGCAGGCCGCGCTGAGCGTGGACAACGCCCGCCGGTACACCCGCGAGCACCGGGCGGTGGACAGCCTCCAGCGGCGGCTGCTGCCGCAGGCGTCCACCTCCACCCGGGTCATGGAGACCACGGGCTCGTACGTCCCCGCCGAGGCCGGGGCAGAGATCGGCGGCGACTGGTTCGACGCCATCGCGCTGCCCTCGCTGCGCACCGCGCTGGTCGTCGGCGACGTGTTCGGCAGCGGGCTGCACGCCACCGCCACCATGGGCCGGCTGCGGACCGCCGTGCAGACCCTGGCCGACCTG
>JAEBEK010000442.1:0-567 GCA_049998055.1 Amycolatopsis sp. cmx-4-37
GGTGCGCCAGGCCTGCGAGACGGCGTCCTTGGTCATCGGTTCGCCGAGCCGGGCGGCGATCTCGTCGCCCGCCTTGGTGCGCCACCGCATCTGCCCGCTGTAGCTGAGGAAGATCACGGGGCGGACGACGCCGTCGCCGAGCGCGCTGCCGTAGCCGTACGTGTAGTCGGCGGCGGAGCGGCGGATGCCGTCGTTGCCCTCCTCGTACGTGACGAAGGGGATCGGGTTGGTGTCCGAGCGGAACGGGGTGCCGGTGAGGGCGAGCCGGCGGGTGGCCGGCTCGAACGCCTCCAGGCACGCCTCGCCCCAGGACTTCGAGTCACCGGCGTGGTGGATCTCGTCGAGGATGACGAGGGTCTTGCGCTGCTCGACCCGGTTGCGGTGGAGCATCGGCCGGACGCCCACACCGGCGTAGGTGACGGCGACGCCCTGGTACTCCTTGCTGAGCGGCCCGGCGCTGTACTCCGGGTCCAGCTTGATGCCTATCCGGGCGGCGGCCTCGGCCCACTGCTTCTTCAGGTGCTCGGTCGGGGCGACCACCGTGACCTGCTGCACGACGTGGTGGTG
>JAEBEK010000443.1:0-566 GCA_049998055.1 Amycolatopsis sp. cmx-4-37
TTCCGCTACATCGGCACCTTCACGGGCGAGGCGGCCACCAGCCGCGACCAGGACGCCCCGGCCTCCCCGGCGGACGTCCTGCTCTTCCGGGCCACCGTGGACGGCAAGGAGATCCACGGCATGGACCTGCTCCACTTCGACGAGACCGGCCTGATCAAGGAGATCACCGTCATGGTCCGTCCCCAGTCCGCCGTCCAGACGCTCGGCCAGGCGGTCCTGCGCGGGCTGGTCGAAGCGGGACTCGTCCCCGCCGAATAGGGGAGCGGGCCGCGCGACGCACCCGGGGCCGGACGGCACCGCCCCGGGTGCGTCATCCCAACGGCCCTCGCCGAATCGTGCCCGGCGGCCCCAGCGCGAAGGCTCACAGGACAGGACCACTCGAGATCCGCTCGAGGATCACCGGGGAAACGCCCCGGCCAGGACCCTGCCCGAGGAGCCCTCCCATGACCTCCCCGCCCGACCCCGGCGCCCACCCGGACCCCGAGCAGCCGCGCCCCGTACCGCCGGCGCCGCCCCAGTTCGGCAGCGGCCTGCCCGGTCTGGAACAGGCGGACGAACCCTGGCAG
>JAEBEK010000444.1:0-566 GCA_049998055.1 Amycolatopsis sp. cmx-4-37
GCGGTGCGGCAGGCGGCGGGGCCGGAGTCGCCGGCGGCGTGGGCGGCGGTGGCGGCGCGGGCGCCTTCGTCGGCGGCGTTTCCGGCGAGGGTGTAGGAGTAGCCGTAGAGGGCGCACTGCCAGAGCAGGGCGAGGACGACGAGGACGAGGGGGAAGATCCCCGCGAACTCCAGGGTGACGGCGCCCCGGTCGCCGTGGGCGCCGCGGCGCTTGCGGCCGGTGGGGCGGTCGGGTTCGCGGGGGCCGAGGCCGAGTTCGCCGGCGAGCCCCCAGAGGGCCTGCTTGACGGTCGACTTGGCGTCGAGGTCCTGGACGCGTCCGGCGTCCAGGGCCGACTGGAGTTCGCGGTAGTGGGCGGGGACGGTGGTGCGGGCGACGCGGGTGGCGGTGATGCGGGCGACCAGGGCGGGGTTGATCTCGGTGCCCTTGCCGTACCGGTTGACGACGGTGGTGGTCTCCTCGGCCTTGCGGATCTGGAGGCGTTCCCAGAGGCGGATCTGGCGTTTGGCGGCGCGGACGGCGACCACGTCGGGGGTGAGGACGAGGAGGGCCTCGTCGGCGAGTTC
>JAEBEK010000445.1:0-566 GCA_049998055.1 Amycolatopsis sp. cmx-4-37
GACCCCGGGTCCGCCACCCCGTCCGGCCGCCGGCACCCGATCCGGCGGCCGGGCCAGGGCACCCCGCCCCACCCGGGACGCCCGTACCCCCCCACGCAGAGCCACGACCGCAAGTCCCGCAGCACGCAGGCGGCCGCACCAGGCGGCGACGCCCCACCACGCGCAGCACCTTGCAGGCCAAGGAGGAGCAACATGCCCACGTACGACTACGTCGTCATCGGCGGCGGCACCGCAGGATCGGTGATCGCCTCCCGGCTGACCGAGAACCCGGACACCACCGTCGCGATCATCGAGGGCGGCCCCTCCGACATCGACCGGCCCGACGTCCTCACGCTGCGCCGCTGGATGGGCCTGCTCGGCGGCGACCTCGACTACGACTACCCCACCACCGAGCAGCCACGCGGCAACAGCCACATCCGGCACAGCCGCGCCAAGGTCCTCGGCGGCTGCTCCTCCCACAACACCCTCATCGCCTTCAAGCCGCTCCCCTCCGACTGGGACGAGTGGGAGACCGCCGGCGCCGAGGGCTGGGGCGCCGTGCCGATGGAGGCGTACTACGCGCGGCT
>JAEBEK010000446.1:0-565 GCA_049998055.1 Amycolatopsis sp. cmx-4-37
GTCAGCAGGGGAAACGACATCGGTATCAGACCGCCCTCATCAGCAGGGTCGCGGCGATGAGCACCGCCGTACCCCCGAACATGGAGACCGCGTACGTACGGGCGTAACCCGTCTGGAGTTTGCGCAGCCGGCCGGAGAGGCCGCCGACGGAGGCGGCCGTGCCGTTGACCACGCCGTCGACCAGGGTGTGGTCGACGTAGACCAGGGAGCGGGTCAGGTGCTCGCCGCCGCGGACGAGGACGACGTGGTTGAAGTCGTCCTGGCCGAGGTCGCGGCGGGCCGCCCGGGTGAGCAGCGAGCCGCGCGGCGCGACCACCGGCACCGGCTTGCGGCCGTACTGGAGCCAGGCCAGCCCGACGCCGATCAGCAGGACCACCACGGTGGCCGAGGTGACGACGGCGGCGCTGAGCGGCGAGTGGCCGTGCTCGAAGGCGGTGACCGGCTCCAGCCACTTGATGAAGGAGTCACCCAGGCTGAAGAGTCCGCCCGCGAAGACCGAGCCGAAGGCGAGCACGATCATGGGGATCGTCATGGACTTCGGGGACTCGTGCGGGTGCGGCTCGTT
>JAEBEK010000447.1:0-565 GCA_049998055.1 Amycolatopsis sp. cmx-4-37
GTCCGCCCCGGCCAGGAAGAAGGCGGCCGGCGGCTCCGGCTCCGGGACGTCCGCCGCCTCGTCCTCGCGCGGCAAGAGCGGCTCCGGGCGCTCCTCCACCGCCAAGAAGACCGCCTCCTCCGGCTCCGGCACCAAGAAGACCGCCTCCTCCCCGACCACCAAGAAGAAGACGGCCTCCGCACGCAAGCGCTCCGCCTGAGCCCGCGCCGGGACGAGGGCTCACGCCCGGCAGAGCGTCACGGTGAACAGCCCGACCCGCTCCCGCCTGCTGCTGACCTCCTTGAACCCGGCCAGCGCCGCCCAGTCCTCCGCCTGGCCCATGTCCCGGCACTTCATCACCCAGGGCTCGCCGTCCCGGTTGGTCAGCACGCCCGCGATCAGCTCCAGCTGCGGATGGCGGGTCTGCGTGGTGAAGACCAGCACCCCGTCCTCGGCCAGCAGCCCCCGCAGCCGCTCGATCGACTCCCGCACCTCGGCGTCGTCGAGCAGCAGCTCGTACAGGCCCGACACCACGATGACGTCCGGCGCCCGCCCCTCGGGCGCCACGGGCGCCAGCGCGTCCCCG
>JAEBEK010000448.1:0-564 GCA_049998055.1 Amycolatopsis sp. cmx-4-37
GACCTCGCACAACCCGCTCGGCGCCTCGTACACCCCCAAGAGCTTCCCGGTGCCCAACTCGGGGCTGCCCGCGCGGATGTCGGTGCGGCAGAAGCTGGCCAACACGCTGTTCAAGTGGCGGACGCTCGGCATGTTCCTGCACCCGGACATGGCGGCACTGCTGCGCGAGGACGCCGCGATACGCAAGGAGCTGGGCATCGCCCCGCCGAACGCCATGACCCGGGTCGACGAGGCCGCCGCCGTGGTGTGCTCCTCCGTCGCGGAACTGGACTACCCCTTCGACATCCCGGACCGGGTGAGCCTGGTGGGCGCCGTGCTGCCGCCGCTGCCCGCGGCACCGGACGACGACGAGGTCACCAGGTGGCTCGACGCGCAGTCGTCGGTGGTCTACATGGGCTTCGGCACCATCACCCGCCTCACCCGCGAGGAGGTCGCGGCGCTGGTGGAGGTGGCCCGGCGGATGTCCGGCACCCACCAGTTCCTGTGGAAGCTGCCCAAGGAGCAGCAGCACCTGCTGCCCGAGGCCGGGTCGCTGCCGGACAACCTGCGGGTGGAGAGCTGGGT
>JAEBEK010000449.1:0-564 GCA_049998055.1 Amycolatopsis sp. cmx-4-37
GCTGGGGCAGGCCCAGGCGCGGGTCGATGTCGGCGAGGACGTCGCCGACGCACCGCTCGCCCTCGCCCCGGGTCGAGACGACGTCCAGCAGGCCGAGGCCGGCCTGGCGCTGGCCCTGGTCGTTGACGAACTCGTGGCCGAGGATCTGGTAGCCGGCGCAGACCGAGAAGACGATGGCGCCGTTGCCCACCGCGCGGGAGAGGCCGCCGTCGCGGTGCAGCCGCTCGGCCGCGAGCCGCTGCGGCCGGTCCTCGCCGCCGCCGATCAGGTAGATGTCGCCGGAGGTCGGCACCGGCTGGTCGCTGCGGACGTCGATCCGCGTCACGTCCAGCCCCCGCTGCCGGGCCCGGCGCTCGACGACCAGGGCGTTCCCCTGGTCGCCGTAGGTGCTGAGAAGGTCCGGGGAGACCCAGACCAGACGCAGGCTGTTGTCGCTCATGCTGTGGTGTCCTTACGGGCTGGGGCGGATCAGTTGCCGACGCGGCGGCGCACGTCCTGGAACGCGGTGTAGTTCGCGATGATCTCGATCCGGCCGGGCGGGGCCGACTGGACCGCCTCGTCCAG
>JAEBEK010000450.1:0-564 GCA_049998055.1 Amycolatopsis sp. cmx-4-37
GCAAGCCTGGATGAGGTGGGAGACGCGCAGGCCCTTCTGCTGCTGTTCGAGGAAGGCCTTGATGGCCATCTTCTTGGCGCGGCCGACGATGTTCTCGATCATGGCGCCGGAGTTGAAGTCCTTGAAGTAGAGGACTTCCTTGTCGCCGTTGGCGTACGTGACTTCGAGGAAGCGGTTCTCCTCGGACTCGGCGTACATCTGCTCGACCACGGTCTGGATCATGCCGTGGACGGTGGCGTCCCGGTCGCTGCCGTGCTCGGCGAGGTCGTCGGTGTGCAGCGGCAGGCTGGACTTGAGGTACTTGGCGAAGATGTCCTTGGCGGCCTCGGCGTCCGGACGCTCGATCTTGATCTTCACATCGAGGCGGCCGGGGCGCAGGATCGCCGGGTCGATCATGTCCTCGCGGTTGGAGGCGCCGATGACGATGACGTTCTCCAGGCCCTCGACGCCGTCGATCTCGGCGAGGAGCTGGGGGACGATGGTGTTCTCGACATCGGAGCTGACGCCGGATCCGCGGGTGCGGAAGAGCGATTCCATCTCGTCGAAGAAGACGATGACGGGGGT
>JAEBEK010000451.1:0-564 GCA_049998055.1 Amycolatopsis sp. cmx-4-37
TCAGTCGACCTTGATCTGGTCGTAGACCGGGACGCTGAAGGGGTTCAGGGTCACGTTGCTCACGCGCTCCGAGTAGCCCGCGCTGCCGTTCTGGTACCAGAGCGGGATGGCGCCCATCTCGTCCCGCAGCACCTCCTCGGCCTGCTGGAACTTCTCCACCGCCTTGGCCGTGTCCGACTCGGCGTTGGCGTCGTCGACCAGCTTGTCGAACTTCTCGTTGGACCACTCGCCGTCGTTGGAGGAGGCGTCGGTGTAGTAGAGCGGCTGGAGGAAGTTCTGGATCAGCGGGTAGTCCATCTGCCAGCCGGCGCGGAACGGGCCGGGCATCTTCCGCTCGCCGATCTTGTTGCGGAAGTCGGCGAAGGTGCCGGTGGGGTCGCCGACGCAGGCGCGGTCCTGGCCCAGCGCGTTGTTGATGCTGTTGCAGACCGCGTCGACCCACTCCTTGTGGCTCCCGGTGTCGGCGTTGTAGCCGAGCCGCATGGTGCCGCCGGGGATGCCGCCGCCCTCCTCGACCAGCCGCTTGGCCTCCGCCGGGTCGTACTCGCAGGCGTCGCCGCAGAG
>JAEBEK010000452.1:0-564 GCA_049998055.1 Amycolatopsis sp. cmx-4-37
GTCAGGCGCGGGGTGCGGGCCCCGTGAACCGGGACGGCGGTGTGCCGAAGCTCCGGGTGAAGGCCGCGGTGAACGCGGCGGGCGAGGCGTAGCCCGCGCGGCCCGACACCTCGGTGACCGACCGTTCGCGCAGCAGCGGTACGGCGGCCAGCAGGCGGGCCCGCCCGCGCCAGACGGCGGGGCTATCCCCGGTCTCGGCCCGGAACCGGCGGGTGAAGGCGCGTTCGCTCATCGCCACCCGGGCCGCCCAGGCGGCGTTGGTGGCACCGGCGTCGGGAGCCGCCAGGTAGGCGCGGCAGAGCCGGGCGAGATCGGCGGAGGCGGGGACGCGCAGGTGGAAGGGGAGCGGCGAACCGGCGTTGATCTCGTGCAGGATCAGGGTGGCGACGGCGCCCTCCCGCCCCGCCAGGCTGTAGCCGGCCTCGAAGCCGACCGCCACGGCGAGGAGTTCCCGCAGCAGCGGGGAGACGTCGACCACCGTGCAGACGGCGGGCCACCAGGGCACGGCGTCCGGTTCGACGTACAGGCTGCGGGTGCTCACGCCCAGCATCCGCACCCGGTGCC
>JAEBEK010000453.1:0-563 GCA_049998055.1 Amycolatopsis sp. cmx-4-37
GATGTTCCAGCACCCCTCGACCGGTTCCCAGAAGTACTCGGCGTCGGTGAGCCCGGCGAGGCGCGGGCGGAGCAGGTGGGTCCAGTACCAGTCGAGCTGATCGGTGAGGAGGCCGTTCCAGTCCGTAGTCATGCGGGCACGGTAGGCGGCCCGCAGGCTCCGGGCGAGCGGACGCGTCGGCGGAACCCTTTCGCGTCAGCCCTCCCCGGCTCGGTACCATCGGCCCCGTGCGTGCACGCCAGATCCGGCGCACGCTCCCCACCTCAGTCAGGAGAGACCGGTGTCAGACGTCCGTGTGATCATCCAACGCGATTCCGAGCGGGAAGAACGCGTGGTGACGACGGGCACTACGGCCGCCGACCTCTTCGCCGGCGAGCGCACCGTGATCGCCGCCCGGGTGGACGGTGAGCTGAAGGACCTCGCGTACGTCCCGGGCGACGGCGAGAGCGTCGAGCCCGTCGACATCTCCTCCGGGGACGGTCTCGACATCCTGCGCCACTCCACCGCGCACGTGATGGCCCAGGCCGTGCAGGAGCTCTTCCCCGAGGCGAAGCTCGGCATCG
>JAEBEK010000454.1:0-563 GCA_049998055.1 Amycolatopsis sp. cmx-4-37
CTCTGCGCGGTCTACGAGGTCCCGCCGGACGTGCTCCGCGCCTGCCTCGCCCGCTGGGAGCCGGAGATCGCCTCCGAGGCGGGGTGAGGGACACCGGCCGGCCCGGGACACCCTGCGGGCGGGCCGGCTATCCGCCCGCCGCCTCCCGGGCCTCCGCCAGGTACGCCGCCACCGGGCCGAAGGTCAGCAACCCGCTCGCAGCGCCCGCCTGTTGGTCCTCGGCCGGGCCCAGTACGGCCGCCGCCCGTGCCGCGAGTACGGGGTCACCGGCGAGCGCCGCCGCGCGGGCCAGCAGGCACCACATCGGCTCGGCCATGAGGTCGTGGGGCGGGCGGGGTGCGGTGCGCAGGGCCTCGCGGGCCTCGTCGGGGCGGGCGTCGCCGAGGAGGAGCAGGGGGCGCACCCAGGGGTCGTACGGGCCCCACTCCGCCTCGGTGAATGCTTCGGGCGCGGGTAGTGCGCCTGCCCGTACCACCGGCGCGAGGCGGGTCAGGGCGGGGAGGCCGGTGGCGAAGCCGGGCATTCCGCAGGTGGGGAGGAGGGCGACGGCCTCGGCGTAGGCG
>JAEBEK010000455.1:0-563 GCA_049998055.1 Amycolatopsis sp. cmx-4-37
GGGGGCGCGGCGGGCTGCTCACCCTCGGCCAGGGCGTCTTCTTCGGCCTCGGCGGCTACGCCATGGCGATGCACCTGAAACTGGCCGACGCGGGCCCCGGCAACCTCCCCGACTTCATGGTCCTCTACGGCACGACCGACACCCTGCCCTGGTGGTGGGTGCCCTTCGCCAACCCGGTCTTCGCCCTCGCCGCCACCGTGCTGCTGCCGATGGGCGTGGCCGCGCTGCTCGGTTCGCTGATCTTCCGGCGCCGGGTGCGCGGCGCGTACTTCGCCCTGCTCAGCCAGGCGCTGACGGCGGCCTTCGCGATCTGGCTGGTCGGCCAGCAGGCGACCACCGGCGGCACCAACGGCCTCACCGACATCCAGGGCTTCTTCGGCTACGCGCTCGACGACCCGGCCAACCAGCGGATGGTCTACTTCGTCATCGCCCTGGTCCTGCTCGCGCTGATCGCCCTGGCCCGCCAGCTGATCCACTCCCGGTACGGCGAACTCCTCGTCGCCGTCCGCGACTCCGAGGAACGCGTCCGCTTCCTCGGCTACGACCCGGCCCGCGTCAAGCTC
>JAEBEK010000456.1:0-562 GCA_049998055.1 Amycolatopsis sp. cmx-4-37
CGACATCGAGCTGTACGGCAAGGACGGCGCCCTCGACTCCGAGGTCGGCGAGGGCATCCAGGTGCCGCCGCGCTCCAGCGTCCCCGTCCTGCTCTCCACCCTCACCGGCAAGCCGCAGACCAACCTGACCGTGCACGTCACCGCGCGCAGCGGCCGGGTCGCCGCCGCCGTGCAGGCCCTGGACCAGAAGGTGGGCGGCGACTGGCTCACGCCCTCGGCCGAGCCCTCGGCCTCCGTCGTGCTGCCCGGCATCCCCAAGGACGCCACCGCGGTCCGCCTGGTCGCCTTCGCGCCCGGCTCCGCCGACGCCGACCTGAAGGTCTCCCTCGCCGGGCCCAACGGCTCCCTCTCGCCCGCCGGCAACGAGACCCTGCACCTCAAGTCGGGCATGACCACCGCCGTCGACCTCGCCGACGTCACCCGGGGCGAGCCCGGCTCCCTGGTCCTCACCCCGACCGGCGACTCCGGCGACACCCCGGTGGTGGCCGCCGTACGCGTCATCCGGGGCAAGGGCGCCGACCAGGAGAGCGCCTTCATCCCGGCCGCCCGCCCGGTCGGCGAC
>JAEBEK010000457.1:0-562 GCA_049998055.1 Amycolatopsis sp. cmx-4-37
GCCACGAACACCCAGGCCGGGACCGTGCTGATGGCCACCTCCAAGGGCAGCGGCTCGCAGGGTGACTTCGCCGCCACCCCGCTGGCGAGCGCCGGCTCCTGGTCGGCGGGCGGCTCCTCGGGCGCCTTCACCTACGGCTACACGCTGAACACCCCGGTCGTACCGGGCGGCCCCTCGCCGAGCCTCTCGTTCAACTACAACTCGCAGGGCGTCGACGGCCGTACCTCGGCCACCAACAACCAGGCCTCATGGATCGGCGACGGCTGGGAGTACAACGCCGGGTCCATCAGCCGGACGTACCGCTCGTGCCGCGACGACGCGAAGGACGGCAACAACGAGAAGCGGAAGACCAGCGACCTCTGCTGGGCCTCCGACAACGCCGTTCTCACCCTCGGTGGCAACACCACCGAGCTGGTGAAGGACGACGACGAGAAGTCCGACATCTGGGTCACGGCCAACGGCGACGGCAGCAAGGTCGAGCTCCGCAAGAACAGCGCCTACGCCAACGGGGACGCCGACGGTGAGCACTGGGTGGTGACCACCCGGGACGGTACCGAGTACT
>JAEBEK010000458.1:0-561 GCA_049998055.1 Amycolatopsis sp. cmx-4-37
GCCCGGCGCCGACCCGGCCCGGGTCGAACAGGCCGTGCGCGGCCTGGAGCCGGGCGAGGCCCGGACCGGCACGGGCGAGCTGGTGCGGATTCCCGTGGTGTACGACGGGGAGGACCTGCCCGGCGTCGCGGAGCTGACCGGCCTGCCGGTCCGCGAGGTGGTCCGGCTGCACACCTCCACCACCTGGACGGTCGCCTTCGGCGGTTTCGCCCCCGGCTTCGGCTACCTCACCGGCGGCCCACCGGAACTGACCGTGCCCCGGCGCGCCGAGTCCCGCACCCGCGTCCCGGCCGGAGCGGTCGGCCTGGCCGGCGAGTTCAGCGGCGTCTACCCGCGCCCCTCCCCGGGCGGCTGGCAGCTCATCGGCCGTACGGAGCTGGAGCTGTGGCGCGAGGACCGCACACCCCCCGCCCTGCTGCGGCCCGGCGTCCGGGTCCGCTTCGAGGAGGCGGGGCAGCCATGAGCGGGAACGCCCTGGAGATCCTGGCCACCGGACCGCTGGCCACCGTGCAGGACCTCGGCCGGCCGGGGCTTGCCGCCATCGGGGTCGGCGCGTCGGGC
>JAEBEK010000459.1:0-561 GCA_049998055.1 Amycolatopsis sp. cmx-4-37
TGTCCTGAAGGCGCTGGGCCTGCCCGCGCGCACCTGCGCGATGGAGATCGACCTGGACGCCGTCGAGGCGGCGGGCACCGGCACCGTCGAGGCGCCGCGCATCGCCACCTTCCCGGTCGCCACCCAGGACGTCGCGCTCGTCGTCGACGCCGGGGTCCCGGCCGCCGAGGTGGAGGCCGTGCTGCGCGAGGGCGCGGGTGAACTCCTGGAGTCCATCCGCCTGTTCGACGTCTTCACCGGCGAACAGCTCGGCGAGGGCCGCAAGTCGCTCGCCTACGCGCTGCGTTTCCGCGCCGCCGACCGGACGCTGACCGTCGAGGAGGCCAGCGCCGCCCGCGACGCCGCCGTCGCCCTCGCGGCCGAGCGGACCGGCGCCGTCCTGCGCGGAGCCTGACACAGGGGGTGCCCCGGCCGGTCCGGGGCACCCACCCGGCGTACCACCCGCCCCCCCAGGGGGCCCGGAACGCCACGAGAAGGGGCCCACCCGGCACTCCGGGCGGGCCCCTCACTCGTTCGGGTGGGAACCCGGCCCACCCCGGCCGCGGCGCCGCCACCGCCGGA
>JAEBEK010000460.1:0-561 GCA_049998055.1 Amycolatopsis sp. cmx-4-37
CGGCCGGATCACGTATGCCGTGCTCGGCGTGGTCACCTTCATCTCGCTCTTCCCGCTGGTCTGGACGGCCATCGCGGCCTCGCGGAACAACACGCGGCTGGCCGAGACCCCGCCGCCCTTCTGGTTCGGCGGGAACCTCTTCAAGAACCTGGAGATCGCCTGGACCGACGCCAACATGGGGTCGGCCCTGCTGAACACCCTGGTGGTGGCCGGCACGGTCTCCGTCGGCACGGTGCTCTTCTCGACCCTGGCCGGGTTCGCCTTCGCCAAGCTGCGGTTCCGGTTCAAGAACGCGCTGCTGCTGCTGGTGATCGGCACGATGATGGTGCCGCCCCAGCTCAGCGTCGTACCGCTGTACATGATGGTGGCCAAGCTCTCCTGGTCCGACCAGCTCCAGGCGGTCATCCTGCCGACCCTGGTCACCGCCTTCGGTGTCTTCTTCATGCGGCAGTACCTGCTCCAGGCGCTGCCCACCGAGATCATCGAGGCGGCCCGGGTCGACGGCGCCAACAGCCTGCGGGTCCTGTGGCACGTGGTCTTCCCAGCGGCCCGGCCCGCGAT
>JAEBEK010000461.1:0-560 GCA_049998055.1 Amycolatopsis sp. cmx-4-37
GCCACCCCGCACCACGCCACTCCACACACACCCTGGGAAGTCGCCACCGTGTCGCTCACGATCGGAATCGTCGGCCTGCCGAATGTCGGCAAGTCGACCCTGTTCAACGCCCTGACCAAGAACGACGTGCTGGCGGCCAACTACCCGTTCGCCACCATCGAGCCCAACGTCGGCGTCGTCGGAGTCCCCGACCCCCGCCTGGCCAAGCTCGCCGAGATCTTCGGCTCGGCCAAGATCCTCCCGGCCACCGTCGACTTCGTCGACATCGCCGGCATCGTGCGCGGCGCCAGCGAGGGCGAGGGCCTGGGCAACAAGTTCCTCGCGAACATCCGCGAGTCCGACGCCATCTGCCAGGTCATCCGCGCCTTCAAGGACGAGAACGTCGTCCACGTCGACGGCAAGATCTCGCCCAAGAGCGACATCGAGACGATCAACACCGAGCTGATCCTCGCCGACCTCCAGACCATCGAGAAGGTCCTCCCGCGCCTGGCGAAGGAGTCCCGGATCAAGAAGGACGTCCAGCCGAAGGTCAAGGCCATCGAGGAGGCCAAGGAGATCCT
>JAEBEK010000462.1:0-560 GCA_049998055.1 Amycolatopsis sp. cmx-4-37
TCTTCCAGGGGCTGCGGGCCGCCTGGCGCCGGGACGACGAGGTGTTCGCCGAGGTCGCCCTGCCCGACGGCGTCGACGCCACCGCCTTCGGCCTGCACCCGGCCCTCTTCGACGCCGCCCTGCACGCCTCCTTCGCCTTCGGCGGCGACGACGCGCCCGGCGGGATGCCCTTCGTCTGGGAGAACGTCACCCTGCACGCGTCCGGCGCCTCCGTCCTGCGGACCCGGCTGACCCGGACCGGTGACGACACGCTGGCCGTGCACGTGGCCGACCCGACCGGAGCCCCCGTCGCCTCGGTCGGCTCCCTCACCGTCCGCGCCGCCGGTGCCCGCGCGGCCGACACCGCCGAACCGCTGTACCGCGTGGAGTGGGTCCCGGCCCGGGGCACGCGTGCGACCCTCACAGCGGGATCCGTCGCCCTCCTCGGCGAGGGCTTCGCCGATCTCGCGGGCGACGGCGCAGCCGTCCACGCCGACCTGCAGGAGCTGGCCACGGCCGACGCGGTGCCGGAGACGGTCGTGGTCGCCGTTCCGCCCGCCCCGGACACCGAGGGCGTCGTG
>JAEBEK010000463.1:0-560 GCA_049998055.1 Amycolatopsis sp. cmx-4-37
CGGCCCGCCGGCCACACCCCCGCCTCTCGCCGCCCCTCGCCCTCCCCCGTCGTGGAGCCTTCATGAGCATCGATCACGCGCCGCCCGACATATCCCCTGTTTCCTCATTGCCGCGCTCACCGGCCCCACCGCGCAAGGACCCGGAGCTGGTGCCGCTGGCGGCCGTGGCCGGGCGGCGTAGCCGGGTGCCGCGCTGGGTGCGGCGGACCTCCGGGCCGCTGCTGCTGCTGGCGCTCTGGCAGGTGCTCAGCGGTACGGGTGCGCTGCCGGCCGGCATCCTCGCCGCTCCGGGCACCATCGCCCGGGTCGCCGTCGACCTCGTCGCGGACGGGTCGCTGCCCTCGGCGATGGCCGTCTCCCTCCAGCGGGTCGCGGTGGGGCTGTTGCTCGGGCTGGTGGTGGGGGTCGGGCTGGCCCTGGTGTCGGGGCTCTTCCGGGTCGGCGAGGACCTGGTCGACGCCAGCGTGCAGATGTTGCGGACGGTGCCGTTCGTCGGGCTGATCCCGCTGTTCATCATCTGGTTCGGCATCGGTGAGGCGCCGAAGGTCGCCATCATCACG
>JAEBEK010000464.1:0-560 GCA_049998055.1 Amycolatopsis sp. cmx-4-37
GGTGCCGGGGCCGGGGCGGTTCGCGCCACCGGGCCGAACGGAGTCCCCCGCTCCGCCTGGTTCGCCGCGGGCGGAACGCCAGGCGGTGCCCGAGAGGCCGGGCCGCTCCTAGGCTGGGACGGTGAGCAACCACTCGGCGAACCCGCAGCCCGACGCCCACCGGAGCCCCGGCCCCCGCCCGCGCGGACAGGCGGCGAAGGAACCACTCTGGCGGCAGGTGGTGGGCGGCGCGCTGCGCGGTGAACGCCAGGCGCAGGGCCGCACCCTCAAGGAGGTCTCCGAGGCCGCGCGGATCTCCATGCCGTACCTCTCCGAGATCGAGCGCGGCCGCAAGGAAGCCTCCTCGGAGGTGCTGGCGGCAGCCGCCGGGGCGCTCGGGCTGAGCCTCGCGGATCTGCTCGCCCTGACCCAGCGTGACCTGGTCCCGGCGGACCGCCGCACCCGGCCCGAGGCGTCCGCCGCACCGGTGGCTCCGCTGCGGGTGGCGAGCGTGACCCGGCTGCCCGGCCGCCCGCAGGCCGGGAGCGGCCCGGCCCGGGCACAGGTCCGGCTGGCCGCCT
>JAEBEK010000465.1:0-560 GCA_049998055.1 Amycolatopsis sp. cmx-4-37
CGGACCCGGAGCGTGACCCCGAAGTCGTCGCCCCGGAAGACCTCGGCCATCTTCGGGGAGAGGGTGAGCTGCACGTAGTACCAGCCCGCGAAGCGCGTGCCCTTGACGGAGGGGGCGGAGGCGTTGCGGTTCTCGTACGCGACCGGCTGGAGCGGTTCGGACGCGAGGGTCTGGGGGCTGCCGTTGAAGAGCAGGGAGCCGTCGTCGACGGGGCCGAAGGCCGGGTTGTAGAGGGCCGTCTCCAGGGCGGAGGAGACGTAGGCCATGGACTTGTCGGTGGTGGCGCTGCCGAGTTCCGGTTCGACGTGGAGCCGCTGGCCCCAGTCGACGGGCACCCGGTAGAAGGTCGTCCCGCCCGGTTTCTGGCGGGTCTTGAAGCTGCCGTCGCCCAGGGCGACGGCGTCGTTGAAGCCGGTGCCGCCGGGCCGGGCGACGGGTTCGCCGCCGGGCACGTCGGCCGGGGCGTCGGTGGGGCTCGGCGAGGGCGCCTCGGTGGGGCCGCCCTTGCCCTGGACCGCGGGCTCGGTGAGCAGCCGCAGTTCGAGCTCCCAGGGCTCCTG
>JAEBEK010000466.1:0-559 GCA_049998055.1 Amycolatopsis sp. cmx-4-37
CGATCTTGGCGATCGGGAAGCCGGTCGCCTTGGAGGCGAGCGCCGAGGAGCGGGAGACGCGCGGGTTCATCTCGATGACGATGATCCGGCCGTCCTCGGGGTTGACCGCGAACTGGATGTTGCAGCCGCCGGTGTCGACGCCGACCTCGCGGATGATCGCGATGCCGATGTCCCGCAGCCGCTGGTACTCGCGGTCGGTGAGGGTCATGGCGGGGGCGACGGTGATGGAGTCGCCGGTGTGCACGCCCATCGGGTCGAAGTTCTCGATGGAGCAGACGACCACGACGTTGTCGTTGCGGTCGCGCATCAGCTCCAGCTCGTACTCCTTCCACCCCAGGATCGATTCTTCGAGGAGCACCTCGGTGGTGGGCGAGAGGGTCAGGCCCTGCCCGGCGATGCGGCGCAGCTCCTCCTCGTCGTGGGCGAAGCCGGAGCCGGCGCCGCCCATGGTGAAGGAGGGGCGGACGACGACCGGGTAGCCGCCCAGCTCCTCGACGCCGGCGAGGACGTCGTCCATGGAGTGGCAGATGACCGAGCGGGCGGACTCGCCGTGGCCGAT
>JAEBEK010000467.1:0-559 GCA_049998055.1 Amycolatopsis sp. cmx-4-37
CGAAGGGCAGGGCGGAGCCGATGGCGCTGGCGGTGAAGAGGACCGAGGCGATCCGCATGCAGTTGATACGGCCGATGCGGTCGGCGATGCGTCCCGCGACGGCGGCGCCGATGGCGCAGCCGATCAGGGCGATGGCGATGACCTGGGCGAGCGTCGCCGAACCGACCTCGTAGCGGTGCCTGATGGCTTCGACGGCGCCGTTGATGACGGAGCTGTCGTAGCCGAACAGAAAGCCGCCCATCGCCGCGGACGCCGCGATGAAGATGACGTGCCCGAGGTGCTCGGGGTGCGCCTCCCTCGCTCCTGAGCGGGGCGGCGTGGCGTCGTTGGTCACAAGTCCTCCTCGGCCCCGTCGTCCTGCCGGGCCTAGGGGAACCGGACGTTGGGGCGGACGGCGGTCTGTTCCAGTGGCGCACACCCGGCCCCGCACCGCCTTCCCGGAAGCCGTCGGCTCACCCGTTCGAGTCCGCGTCGGGTCCGCCGCCCCGTCAGCGCAGCCGCTGGCTGATCACCTTGGAGACGCCGTCGCCCTGCATGGAGACGCCGTAGAGCGCGTCGG
>JAEBEK010000468.1:0-559 GCA_049998055.1 Amycolatopsis sp. cmx-4-37
CAGCGAGTTGAAGCGGCTCGCCGTCCCGGCCTCCGCCGACTCGATCCCGTCCTCCGCGATGCAGGAGGACCACGTCTCCATGGGCTGGTCCGCCGCCCGCAAGCTGCGGACCGCCGTGGACGCGCTGGCCCGGGTGCTCGCGGTCGAGCTGTACGCGGCGACCCGCGCCGTCGAACTGCGGGCCGGTCTCACCCCGGCCCCGGCCTCCGCCGCCGTCATCGCGGCGCTGCGCGCGGCCGGTGTCGAGGGCCCGGGACCGGACCGGGTGCTCGCCCCGGATCTGGCGCTGACCACCGAGTTCGTCCGCTCGGGCCGCCCGGTCGAAGCCGCCGAGCAGCACACCGGGCCGCTGGCCTGAGCAACTGCCCCGCCGGGTGACGGCGGGGTGGGGAGGGGTGCGGGCGCCGCCGTCCGGCGGGAGGGGGTCGGACGGGGGGCGCCCGTAAGAAGTGAGGGGTGGGGTGGTTCGCGCGGGAGTGTGCGCGGGGGGTGCCGGAGGTGTGGCGGATTGTCGCCGGTGGCGGGCTGTGGGGGGGTTTGGGGGAGAGGGCTGCGGGGA
>JAEBEK010000469.1:0-558 GCA_049998055.1 Amycolatopsis sp. cmx-4-37
TTCAGCTCGGAGAACAGGACCGACGGGTCGACGACGACTCCGTTGCCGATCACCGGAGTGCACTCCGGCGTGAGGATTCCGGAAGGGAGGAGGTGGAGGGCGTACTTCTGATCGCCCACGACTACCGTATGGCCGGCGTTGTTGCCGCCCTGGTAGCGCACCACATAGTCCACGGATCCACCGAGCAGGTCGGTGGCCTTTCCCTTGCCTTCGTCACCCCACTGAGCACCGAGCAGCACAAGTGCGGGCACAGGCGTACACCCCTTCCGGGCGGGGCATGTCCAAGGTTCAGGGCGCACACGCGTACGCGTACACGCCGACCGCCGTTGGCCGAGAACCGTCGGACCGCATGCCCCGACAGAGACGAAGCCCCTGGCGCAAGAGCGCAAGGGGCCTTTGCACAAAGATGCTACCCGAGGAAGGACCGAGGTGTCGGCTCGAGAGCCCGCCACGACCACCACGCCGTCGCTGCTGGTCATCGTGGACCCCACTGCCCGCCGCCTCGACGGAGAATCCGTCCGCATCGCCAAGGACGTGCTCAGCGCCGGCGCCCCGGTC
>JAEBEK010000470.1:0-557 GCA_049998055.1 Amycolatopsis sp. cmx-4-37
GTCCCTGGCCGGACGGTACCGGCTCTCGGCCCTGCTGCCGGCGGACCCCACCTGGCAACAGCCCCACCTCCAGGACTGGCGCACCGCCGACCTCACCGACCCGGACGCCGTCACCGGCGCCCTGAAGGAGCTGGCCGACGACGGCTCCGCGGTGCTCACCTGGGACGAGACCGTACTGGAGGTCACCGCGGAGGCGGCGGGCCGGCTCGGCCTGCACCACATGAGCGCCCGCTCCGCCCAGCGCTGCCGGGACAAGTACCTCACCCGCCGCCTGCTGGACGAGGCGGGGCTGCCCGCCGTCCGCCACGGCCTCGCCCACACCGCCCGGGAGGCCGAGGAGATCGCCGCCCGCCTGGGCTTCCCCGTCGTCGTCAAACCCCGCGCCCTCGCCGGCAGCGTCGGCGTGGTCCGCGTCGAGGAGCCGGAGGCGGTCGCCGCCGCCTTCGAGCTGGCGGGCGGCGCCGGTTACGCCACCCTGCCGAACGGCCACGGCATCCTCGTCGAGGAGTTCCTCGACGGCCCCGAGATCAGCGTCGACAGCGCCGTCCTGGACGGCG
>JAEBEK010000471.1:0-556 GCA_049998055.1 Amycolatopsis sp. cmx-4-37
GCGTGTCACGGGCGGGCCGCCTCGCACGCCGTGACCGAGCTGGTGCAGCGCCCCTTCGAGGGCCTGGCCGGTGAGGGCGACTGGGTGGCGCTGCGCGAACTGGTGCCCGCGGCCACCGTCGAGCTGACGCTCAAGGACGGCCTGCCCGAGGGCGTTCCCTCGGTGACCCTCGCCACCGTGCTGCCGCTGGCCTGGCCCGCGCTGCGCCGCGAGGACGGCTCCGTCCTGCTCGGCCTGCAGAACGACACCCCCTCCGGCGACCTCAGCCGCGACCTGGCCGACACCCTGCTGCGCGCCCTGGAGGCCAAGCCCGGCACGCCCGTCGAGGCGCGGCGCCTGCCCGCCCAGTCCGCCGCCTCCCCCGCCGAACGGCCCCGGCTCCAGGAGCTGCTGGACCCCGAGGCGGCGTTCGCGCCGCAGGTGCACAGCGGGTTCGAGTTCTGGGTGCCGGAGGCCGAGGCCGGGCAGACCTCGCCGGAGGTCACCGCCTCCCTGGAGCGGGCCAACGAGGCCGCCATCCCGACGGCCCGGCTGACCGGCGTCGAGTGGGCGTACT
>JAEBEK010000472.1:0-556 GCA_049998055.1 Amycolatopsis sp. cmx-4-37
GCACCGCGCCGTCACCCAGCTCGTCGGTGAAGGTCTGCTGACCAGCGAGCCGGGGCCCGGCTTCCCGCGCAGCACCCTGATCCGGCTGACCGACGCGGGCTGCCGGCGTCGCGACATCGCCCTCGGCATCCTTCGTGACCTGGAGGAGGAACTCGGAAAGCGGCTCGGGCCCGAGACGGTGGCCGGGCTGCGTGACACCCTGGCCCGCGCCTGGCCGAGCTGAGGAGTCACCGCCCCACCGGGTCCGCCTCCGCCCCGTCCCCCGGGGTGACCAGGGCGAGATGGCCGCCGTCGTCCATCGGGGTCGGCAGCGTCAGCGTGGCGACCTCCTCGGCGTGGTCGGCGTCGACCAGGTGCACCTCGCCGTGGCCGCCCCGGCTCACCGCGACCAGCGGGCCGCCGGGGGAGGCCGCGACCGCCCGGCGCTGGACGCCGTCCCACGGGGTGCCGCCGGGCCGGGGCGCGCCCGCCATCGCGGGGAGGGGGAGCCGCGCCGCCACGTACGGCCGTGCGCCGCGTCCGGGCGGCGCGGCGAGCAGGACCAGTTCGGCGCCGT
>JAEBEK010000473.1:0-556 GCA_049998055.1 Amycolatopsis sp. cmx-4-37
GTCGCCTCGTCGAAGTCGGCGAGCAGCAGCCTGTTCCCCGGCCCCTGCCGTCGGGCGATCGCCTCGCCCATCCCTCCGACACCGATGACGACGACCACGTTCCGGCCCATACGACACACCCCTCAATAACGTTACGGTACGTTCCGTAACGCCAGCCTACTCGTAGGATCGCGCCATGGACGAGGTACGACGGCCCGGGCGGCCCAGGGACGCGGCGCGGGACGACGCCCTGCTGGACGCCGCCCGGCAGGTCCTCCTGCGGGACGGGTACGCAGGGCTGTCGATGGAGAAGGTGGCCACCCTCGCCGGGGTCGGCAAACCGACGCTCTACCGCCGCTGGCCCTCCAGGGCGGCCCTGGTCGCCGACGCGGTGCTGCACAGCTTCCTCGCCTCGGTGCCCGGCTCGCCGGCGCCCGGCCCGCACGCCACCGGCTCCCAGCGGCTCGCCGACTGGTTCCGCGCCTACGCCGCCTCGGTGGGCGACCCGCACCACGCCGCGATGGTCCTCGCCCTGACCGCGGCCGCCGCCGAGAGCCCGCACGCCGCCGAGAGCCTC
>JAEBEK010000474.1:0-556 GCA_049998055.1 Amycolatopsis sp. cmx-4-37
GCCGGGGGTGAACGAGCGGGGGCGGGAGGAGGTCTGTAGGGGGCCGAGCCAGAGCACCGGGACCTCGCGGGCCTCGCAGCGCCAGCAGGTGCCGGGGGTCCAGTGGCGGCGGGGGTGCGGGAGGCGGGCCGGGGGTTCCGTCATCGCGGGGCGGTGGGGGCGGGCGGTGCCGGGCTGTCGTGGTGGGGGTGGCGTCGCAGCAGTACGCGGCAGTCCACCGCCCGGGAGTGGTCGAACTCCCGGCGGGCCTGCACCTCTTCGTCCCGCAGCTCCTCGCACTGACGGCAGCCGGGCGCGCCCAGTCGCTCGTACGTGTCCGGCCTCTCGTACGCGTTCATGCCGCCCGCACCTCCGCCCAGACGCGCTTGCCCCAGCGCTGGGGGTCGGCGCCCCAGCGGGTGGCGACGGCGTCCACGAGGAGCAGGCCCCGGCCGTCGAGGGCGTCGGGGGCGGCGGGCTTCCGGGCGGGCAGGACGCGGGAACGGTCGGTCACCGCGATCTCCACCCTTGTCCCGTCGAGCCTGGTCACGGAGACCCGGATCACCGGGCTCCGGGT
>JAEBEK010000475.1:0-556 GCA_049998055.1 Amycolatopsis sp. cmx-4-37
GGCTATCGCGGCGGAGAGTTGTTCCTCCTCGACGGGGAGGTCGGCGTTGGCGAGGCAGGCCGAGACCTGGGCGACGGGGAGGTGTCCGGCCGCCTCCTGGGCGCGGGCGACCGCCTCGGCCAGGGTGTCGACGGCCGCCTCTACGCCGGTCGCGGGCGGCCGGAAGCCGCCGCCACGGGCGGTGCCCGCGACCTCGCCGTCGGCGGTCACCACGGCCACGTCGGTCTTGCTGTTGCCCGCGTCGATGGCGAGGACGGCTCCGCTCAGGCCCACGGCAGGTGCTCCTGGTTGTGGGAGAGGAGGAGGTCGGTGAGGGTCTCGGCCTGGTCATACTGGCCGATCAGGGGGTGGGCGAGCAGGGCGGCGAAGACGCGGTCGCGGCCGCCTTCCAGGGCCGCCCGGAGCGCCAGGTCCTCGTACGCGGTGACGTGCTGGACCAGTCCGGCGTACAGCGGGTCGAGGGCGGGGACGGCCAGCGGGCGGGCGCCCTCGGGGCCGACCTCGGCCTGGACCTCGACGACCGCGTCGTCGGGGAGGAAGGGGAGGGTGCCGTCGT
>JAEBEK010000476.1:0-555 GCA_049998055.1 Amycolatopsis sp. cmx-4-37
GGCATCGAGCAGATCGAGGGGCTGGCGGCGATCCGCGGCCGCATCGAGGACCTGGCGTTCTTCGCCCGCGAGGAGATCCTCTCCGTGGAGCCCTACACGCGGCTCTCCCCGGAGAACATCGCCCGCTCCCGCCCGCTGGACCTGCGCTGTCTGGCCCGCGGCGTCAGCATCCGCAACGTGGTCCGGCACTCGGCCCTCGCCGACCCGCCGACCGCCGCCTACCTGCGGGAGCTGGCCACCGCCGGGGCCCACATCCGGGTCGCCGACGAGGGCGAGGCGGGCGAGCGCCTGCTCGTCTACGACCGCCGGACCGTGCTGGTCCCCCTCGACCCCCGCGACACCGCACGCGGCGCCCTGCTGGCCCACAAGAGCGGCCTGGTCGCCAACATCATCGCCCTCTTCGAGAAGATCTGGGCCCAGGCCGCCCCCCTGGACGAGGCCGCGGGGCAGCACGGCGAGAGCCCCCTGAGCGAGATGGAGCGCCGGGTGCTCCTGGCGATGTGCACGGTCGGCAAGGACGAGGCGGGCGCCCGCGAACTGGGGGTCTCGGTGCGT
>JAEBEK010000477.1:0-555 GCA_049998055.1 Amycolatopsis sp. cmx-4-37
TGCTCGGGCGCCAGCACCATGTAGGTGGCGCCGAACAGGGTGTCCTGGCGGGTGGTGAAGACGGTGGCGGCCTTGCCGGTGTGCTCCCCGTCGAAGGGGAAGTCGACGCGGGCGCCCTCGGAGCGGCCGATCCAGTTCCGCTGCTGGAGCTTGATCGCCTCGGGCCAGTCCAGCCCGTCCAGGTCGTCCAGCAGGCGGTCGGCGTAGGCGGTGATGCGCATGTTCCACTGGCGCAGCTTCGCCTTGAAGACGGGGAAGTTGCCGCGCTCGGAGCGGCCCTCGGAGGTGACCTCCTCGTTGGCCAGCACGGTGCCCAGGCCCGGCGCCCAGTTGACCGGCGCGTCGGAGGCGTAGGCCAGTCGGTACCGGCCCAGCACCTCGGCGCGCTCGCGGGCGTCCAGCTCGGCCCAGTCGCGGCCCTCGACGGCGACCCGGTCACCGTTGGCGAACTGGGCGATCAGCTCCTCGATGGGGCGGGCGCGGCCGGCCTCCTCGTCGTACCAGGAGTTGAAGATCTTCAGGAAGATCCACTGCGTCCACTTGTAGTACTCGGGG
>JAEBEK010000478.1:0-555 GCA_049998055.1 Amycolatopsis sp. cmx-4-37
GAGTTGGCCGGCGTCGAGCCAGGTGTTCAGTTCCGGGACCCAGAACGGGTGGCCGTCGGTGGCGACGATGGTCGACGTGGCTTCGTCGGCCTCGCCGTCCTCGTCGGGGGCGAGCTGGGTGGCGTCGACCGGGACCGAGCCGTCGGGCGGTGGGGTGGTGAGGGTGGTCGGGGCGCGTTCGGTGGCGGAGCGGATGGTCACCGTGACCAGCGTCTTGTCGCCCTTGCCGATGATGGTGGCGGCGACCGGCTGTGGCTTGGTCTCGCCGGTCTTCGGGTCGGTGGCGAGGACCTTGTCGCCCGTCCTGACGTCCTCGATGGGCTTCTTCGAGCCGTCGGCCATCAGGACCTTGGTGCCGGGGACGAAGCTGTTGACCTCGCAGCTCTGTGCCTGTGCCTCCTCGCTGACCGCGTCCTTGGCCTGCTCTCGGGCCTCTTCCTTGACCTTGTTGGTCTTGCGCTGGGTCGGCTTGGACTTCTGGGAGGGCTTCGACTTCGGTTTCGGCTGGGACTTGGGCTTCGCCTTGGCCTTGGGGGCCTTGTTGGCGCGGGCCTT
>JAEBEK010000479.1:0-554 GCA_049998055.1 Amycolatopsis sp. cmx-4-37
GGGCAAGCAGGAGATGGCCACCACCATGGCCTTCGTCCGGCTCGTCAAGGACCTGATGCGCGACAAGGAGACCGGCAAGCGGTGGGTGCCGATCGTCCCCGACGAGGCCCGTACCTTCGGCATGGAGTCCCTCTTCCCGTCGGCCGGCATCTACTCGCCGAAGGGCCAGACGTACGAGCCGGTCGACCGCGACCAGCTCATGTACTACAAGGAAGCCGTCAACGGCCAGATCCTCAACGAGGGCATCACCGAGGCCGGCTCGATGGCCGACTTCATCGCCGCCGCCTCCGCGTACTCCACGCACGGCGAGCCGATGATCCCCTTCTACATCTTCTACTCGATGTTCGGCTGGCAGCGGACCGCCGACCAGATGTGGCAGCTCGCCGACCAGCTCGGCCGCGGCTTCCTCGTCGGCGCCACCGCCGGACGCACCACCCTGACCGGTGAGGGCCTCCAGCACGCCGACGGCCACTCGCCGGTGATCGCCGCGACCAACCCGGCCGCGCTCAGCTACGACCCGGCCTTCGCCTACGAGGTCGCCGCGATCGTCAAGG
>JAEBEK010000480.1:0-554 GCA_049998055.1 Amycolatopsis sp. cmx-4-37
CCGTGCCGTACCGCTGGTGGCGCGGCGCCCAGGACTGGCGGAACAGGCTGTGCTCCGGCGCCGAGACCAGCTCGCCCAGCGGCAGCGCCGGGCCCACGTAGGCCAGGTGCCGGCACATCAGGACCGCCCCCGCCCGCTCACGCGGCGCCCTCGCCGGTGGCGGCGTTCCGGGCGGTGCGGAACCCGGCGAAGATCTGGCGGCGCACCGGCAGGTCCCAGTTGCGGAACGTGCCCCGGCAGGCGACCGCGTCCACTCCGAACGACCCGCCGCGCAGCACCTTGTGGGCGTCGCCGAAGAAGACCTCCGAGTACTCGCGGTACGGGAACGGCGCGAACCCCGGGTACGGCAGGAAGTCGCTCGCCGTCCACTCCCACACGTCGCCGATGAGCTGCCCGACGCCCAGCGGCGAACGGCCCGCCGGATAGGCCCCGGCGGGGGCGGGGCGCAGATGGCGCTGGCCCAGGTTGGCGTGGGCGGGGCCCGGGTCGGCGTCGCCCCACGGGTAGCGGCGCGCCCGTCCGGTGGCCGGGTCGAACCGGGCCGCCTTCTCCCA
>JAEBEK010000481.1:0-553 GCA_049998055.1 Amycolatopsis sp. cmx-4-37
CTGCGGGGCGGGCTGCTCGGCCGGCTTCTCGGCGGGCTTCTCGGCCTCGGCGCCGCCACCGTTGTAGGCGGCGTTGCTCAGGCCGGTGCCGCAGTTCGGCCAGGCACCCTTGCCCTGGCCGGCCAGGACCTTCTCGGCCACGGCTATCTGCTGCTCCTTGGTGGCCTGGTCGGCGCTGGAGGCGTAGGCGGTGCCACCGAAGGCGGCCCAGGTGGACGGCGTGAACTGCAGGCCGCCGTAGAAGCCGTTGCCGGTGTTGATGGACCAGTTGCCACCCGACTCGCACTGGGCGACGGCGTCCCACTCGGAGGCGGTGGCGGCGGAGGCGGAGCCGGTCGCGACGAGCGGCGCGGCGACGGCGACACCGGCGACCCCGGCGAGCGACAGGATGCGGGTGACCTTGGAGGGACGGCGGTGCTTGGCCTTGTTGGTCAGCATGAAAGGAATCTCCTCACCGACGCCTACGAGGTGAGCTGTCGGGTTCGGGCCGGATGAGTGCCCGGCCACGCGCTCCTGTGCGGAACGCGCGGCTTCACCCCGAGCCGCTCCGGCG
>JAEBEK010000482.1:0-553 GCA_049998055.1 Amycolatopsis sp. cmx-4-37
CCTGCTCCTTCTCCAGCACCGTCACGCGGATGCCGGGGCGCTGCCGGGACAGCGCGTACGCCGTCGACAGCCCGACGATCCCGGCGCCGATCACCACCACGTCGGTCTCGTCCCGCACGCGCACCACCTCCCTGCCCCGATAGTGGCCTGCGCCGCTGACGCCGGCCTCAAACCCCTTGCCCGGTGATCATGGGTGGACAAGGGGCGGCCGGGCGGTGGCGCCGGTCACCTCGCGTGCGCCGATGCGCTCCTACGCGGGCGCCGTCAGCAGCGGCCGGGCCCGCTCGCGCAGCTCCACCACGCGCGGCTCGTCGCCGTACGGCTCCAGGCGGTGCAGCAGGTCGCGGACGTACTCCGTGGTGCGGGCGGAGGAGATCCGGCCGGCCACCTCCAGGGCGCGGACGCCCTGTTCGCAGGCGGCGTCGAGGTTGCCCGACTCCAGCTCGGCCACGGCGGAAACGATCAGGCGCAGGCCGTGGGAGCGGACGAACTCGTCGGTCGGCTGGGAGAGGGCCTGCTCGGTGAAGCGCCTGACCTGGCGCGGCGCCTTGAG
>JAEBEK010000483.1:0-551 GCA_049998055.1 Amycolatopsis sp. cmx-4-37
GCACTACTGCGTTGGGCACAGCGTCGCCCGGATCACCGTCGGCGTCCTGTTCGAGGAACTCTTCGCCCGCTACGAGGACTTCGAGCTGGCCGGCAAGCCCGAGCGGCTCATCTCCAACTTCGCGTCCGGCTACAAGCACGTGCCCATCACCGCGCGTCCGCGCTCCTGAGGGGGACCGATGGAAACGGCGAATGACATTCTCCCGTCCGCCCGGCCGGCCGCCGAGCCCCAGTGGTACGAGGCCAACGCGGCGCAGAAGGGGCTGTGGGTCCTGGACCGGGTGGAGCACCTGCGCCCCACGAGCTTGATCCCCACCATCGTGCGGTTCTCGGGACCGGTCGACCACGACCTGCTCGTGGCCTCCGTCCGGCGGGTCCTGGGCCGGCATCCCGCGCTGCGCTCCCGTTTCCGGCTCGACGCCTGGAACAAGCGGATCGAGTACCGCACGGACGCCGCGCCCGCCGAGGCCGGCTTCCTCGACGCCGCGGCCGAGGGCTGGTCCGCGCAGGAGCTGGACCGGCTGGTGGACCTCCTGTGCTACACGCCCTTCG
>JAEBEK010000484.1:0-551 GCA_049998055.1 Amycolatopsis sp. cmx-4-37
CTGACCGCACGGCCCGCCGATCCGGACGACGCGTACGACACGACCGAGTACGGCGGTCCGACCGTGGCCGAGCTGGACGCCGAGGTCACCACCGAAGCCCGCCGCCCGGCCGCCGGTCTCCGACCCCGGCTTCTCCGGCGTCCCCGTGGCCTCAGAGGCCCCAGGGGCTGGCGGGGCACCCGCACGACAGGTATTCCTGATGGACATGACGCACGACGGGCCGCACCCCACCACCGACACCCTCGCCGCCACCGGCGCGGAGGCGCCGTTCCTCGAACTGCTCGCCCGGGGCGCCGCCGTCGAGGCGTACGAGGAACCCGTCCCCGCCGCCCGCGCGGCCGGCGCCTCCGAGGCCGGGCTGGCCGCGCTCGAACACGCCAAGCGCCTCGCGCTGCGGGTCCGCTCCGAACTCGCCGACCGCAGGCGCCGCGAGGCCGAGCTGTCGGCCCTCTTCGAGACCGCCCACGACCTCGCCGGGCCGCGCGACCTGGACTCCGTCCTCCAGGCCATCGTGCAGCGGGCCCGCTCCCTGCTCGGCACGGACGTCGCCT
>JAEBEK010000485.1:0-551 GCA_049998055.1 Amycolatopsis sp. cmx-4-37
CCAACGGCATGTACGCCCTCGGGCTCGCCCTCGCCGCCTCCGGCCGCCACGACGAGGCGGTGGACCAGCTCAGCGGCGCGCTCCCGGTCTTCCAGGAGAACCGCCAGCCGCTCTGGGAGGGCATGACGCTCTTCCGCATGGCCGAGATCGCGCTCGACACCGGCGAGGCCGCCAAGGCCGCCACCCTCGCCGAACAGGCCCTGGTCCAGCTCCGCGGGATCGGCGGCGACTGGCGGCGCGGCAACGTCCTGACCGTCCTCGGCAAGGCCCTCTTCGCCCTCGGCCAGCAGGGCCGTGCGCGCGCCTGCTGGACGGAGGCCCTGGGCGTCTACGAGCGTCTGAGCAGGCCGGAAGCGGCGGACGTCCGCGAACTCCTGGCCCACGCGCCACAGTGAGTGTCAGTCACCTGTTCTAGTGTGCGACCACGTTCATCGAACGTTTATCGGCCTCCGCCATGCTCCTCGTATCGATCCGTCGCGTCGGGGGGCAGGCGGGTCATCGATGAGGCCGTCGCACCTGCGCACTAGGGTGAACGGCCCGCATCGGGGCAC
>JAEBEK010000486.1:0-551 GCA_049998055.1 Amycolatopsis sp. cmx-4-37
GGTTCGGCGCCCAGGATGGCGCGCAGCGCGGTCCGCACCATGCGTTCGTCGTCGGCCAGGACCAGGCGGATGGTCATCGGGTCTCCTCTCCGGTACGGGGGACGGGCGCGGCGCCCGTCGGCAGGGTGACGTCCAGGACCCAGTCGCCCCCGCACGGCCCCGCCGTGGCCGAGCCGCCGAGCAGCCGGGCCCGTTCGGCGACGCCCGCCAGACCCCGGCCGCCCCCGGCGGACGGGGACGGGGGAACGGGCGGGAGCGGCTGGGCGACCCGCACCGACAGCCCGGACGCGGTCCGCTCCAGCCGCAGCAGCACGGGCGCGCCGGGGGCGTGCTTCAACGCGTTGGCCAGCCCCTCCTGCACGATCCGGTACGCCTCCCGGTCCAGCGGCGGCGGCAGCACGCCCGGCGGCGGCGCCCCGCGCACCGTGACCCGGCACCCCGCCGCCCGGGTCCGGTCCAGCAGCGCGGGCAGCCCCTCGGCGAGGCCCGGCGCGGCGGTGCCGGGGTCGGGGCCGCTCTCGCGCAACACGCCCAGCACGGCGTCGAGTTCG
>JAEBEK010000487.1:0-550 GCA_049998055.1 Amycolatopsis sp. cmx-4-37
TTCAGCACGGCCGGGGTCAGTTCGCTGGTGTGCATCGACGGCTCCCAGTGCGCTTCGGCGAAAGGTCCACTCCAGGGGAACACCGGCGGGGTGATCCCGCGACTCGCGTGCCCGAGGCCCAGGACGGAAAACACACCCCCTGCCGGTCTCCTCCCGCCGGTGCCGGTGACTGGCGGGTGGGCGACACTGGGCGGGTGAGAACCGAGGACACCGCCTTCGTCGGAGGGCCGCTGGACGGCCGCGTGCTGCCCGTCGTGACCGGGCTGACCGGCCAGGTCCCGGCCCGCTACGAGGTACCCGTCCCCGAGGGCGGCACCCTGGTCTACCTCCGCGAACCGGCGGCCCGCGGCCGCCGCACCGGCATCGTGCGCGGCTGGCTCTACGTGTACGCGCCCGACACCCCGCCCGGCGGGCGCGGGGTGCGCTGGCCCTGGTCGAGGCGGGAGCCCCGCGACTGACCCGCGCCCGTGCGGCGGAACGGGTGACAGCGCCCCCGAGGTGGCCCAGCGCCGGGCGCGGGGCCGCCCCCGGACGCGCAGGCTCACAGGTG
>JAEBEK010000488.1:0-550 GCA_049998055.1 Amycolatopsis sp. cmx-4-37
GGACCGGGTCTGCCCCGGCTGCGGCCGCGTCTCCGAGGACCCGGCCCCCGTCTACTGCTCGCGATGCGGCGAGGAGTACCCGTGAGCCGGCGGCCCGACGGGGTAGGCGTAGCCGCATGAGCACCGGTGAATGGATCGCCCTCGCCGTGGTCCTCGCCCTGGCGGGACTGGCGGCCGTCCTCGTCCTGCTGGTACGCGTCTTCCGGGCCCGCAAACTCCTCGCGGACGCCGGAATCCCGCTCCAGAACAAGGCCCTGTTCTGGAGCGCCGTCGTCTACACCATCTCCCCCGTAGACCTGCTCCCCGACCCCATCTACCTCGACGACATCGGCTTCCTCATGCTGGCCCTGCGCTCCCTGCACTCGGCCGGCGCCCACGCCGTCGCCGCCCGCCGGGAGAAGCAGGCGGCGCCGGGGCGGACCTCCCTGACCAAGGACCTCCAGGGCTAGAGCGGGACGTTCCGATCAGGACGCTCAGATCAGGACGTTCTTGTAGAACAGATTGCTGCGGCGGTCCCCTGCCACACCCGAGGCGAAGCCCAGGAAGAGGC
>JAEBEK010000489.1:0-549 GCA_049998055.1 Amycolatopsis sp. cmx-4-37
GGACATCGCCAACCTGCTGAAGAAACACGACGTCGTCAAGAGCGGCTCGGCCTTCGTCAACGCGCAGAACGCGCACCCCCAGGGCAAGTCCCTCCAGCCCGGCTTCTACACCCTGCGCAAGCAGATGTCCGGCAAGGCCGCCGTCGAGCTGATGCTCAGCCCCAAGAGCCGCAACACGCTGATCATCCCCGAGGGCCGCCGCAACGCCTGGGTCTACGACCAGATCGACAAGCGGCTCGGCGTCAAGGCCGGCACCACCGAGGAAGTGGCGCTCAAGGAGTCCACGTCGCTCGGCCTGCCCAAGTGGGCCAACAACAACGAGGACATCAAGGACCCGCTGGAAGGCTTCCTCTTCCCCTCCAGCTACCCGCTGGCCAAGTCGATGGAGCCGGCCGACGTCCTCAAGAAGATGGTGGCGCAGGCGAAGCAGGAGTACGCCCGCTACGACCTGGAGGGCTCGGCCGAGAAGCTGGGCCTCAAGGACCCGCTCCAGGTGGTCACCGTCGCGAGCCTGGTCCAGGCCGAGGGCATGACCCACGACGACTTCCG
>JAEBEK010000490.1:0-549 GCA_049998055.1 Amycolatopsis sp. cmx-4-37
GGCGACAAGGCCGAGGCGGAGCCGGCCCAGGAGAAGCCGAAGGCGTCCCAGGCCGAGCAGTTCAAGGCGTTCGTCGAGGAGAACGGCACGCCGCAGGAGAAGGAGGCCGCCTCCCACGTCACCAAGGTCCAGGGCGCCGAGAAGCAGAACAACGTCCTCGACACCGCCGACATCCACACCGACTACACCGGCGGCGTCATGGGCGAGGGCCTCGGCCCCGCCAAGCTCCTCACCTCCGCCTTCGCCGACTGGAAGCAGAGCAAGAACGGCCTGGTCACGGTCTACGACGCGGACGGCGAACTGCTGGGCAACGGCGAGTTCTGACCCGGCCCGCCCGGCACACGAGAGCGGCCCGGGCCGGAGCGAGCGCCGTCATGCGGTGCCGCTCCGGCCCGGGCTGCTCCCCCGAACGGTCCTGGGGCCGCTACTTCGCGCTGAAACGGTCCGGCGCCTCGGTGGGCGCGTCCCCCTCCGGCAGCTTCTCCTCCGGGCAGCCGTCGAGGATGGTCCGCATCGCGACCCGCTCACCGGCGGTCACCCCCCCCTCGT
>JAEBEK010000491.1:0-549 GCA_049998055.1 Amycolatopsis sp. cmx-4-37
GCTTCGGGGGCGCGTCGAGCCGCAGCAGGCGGGTCACCATGGCGCCGACCTGGTCCTTCTCGGCGCGGCCCGACCCGGTGACGGCGGCCTTGACCTCGCTGGGGGTGTGCAGGGCGACGGGCAGTCCGCGGCGGGCGGCGCAGAGCATGGCGACGGCGCTGGCCTGGGCGGTGCCCATCACGGTGCGGACGTTGTGCTGGCTGAAGACCCGCTCGACGGCGACCCGCTCCGGGCGGTGCTCGTCCAGCCAGGCTTCGATGCCGGCCTCCACGGCGACCAGCCGGTCGGGGGTCTCGGCCTCAGCGGGGGTGCGGATCACGCCGACGCCGACCATGGTCAGGGTCCGGCCCGCGACGCCGTCGACGACGCCGATGCCGCACCGGGTCAGCCCCGGGTCCACGCCCAGTACCCGCATCGTCCCTCCCCTTCCGCCCGTCCGTCCCCGGCGCGGGCGGCCTGTGGCCCTCGTTCGACCTGGTGTTCGCGCACGTACCGGCAGGCTATCGGCCGCCGCCGACAATCCCCGAACGCCGGGGCCGGTGTGCCGCG
>JAEBEK010000492.1:0-548 GCA_049998055.1 Amycolatopsis sp. cmx-4-37
GTGGCGGTGGCCGCCTCCAGCTCGGCGAGGATCACGTCCTCGACCTCGGCGGCCGCCTCGGCGACCGTCGGCCGGTCGAAGAGGGTGCGGGGGGTCAGACCGGTGCCGAAGACCGCGTTGATCTGCGTCACCGTGCGCAGGGCGAGCAGCGAATCGCCGCCCAGCTCGAAGAAGTTGTCGTGCAGGCCGACCCGCTCGGCCCCGAGCAGCTCCTGCCAGACCTCGGCGATCAGCGTCTCGGTGGGCGAGGACGGCGCCTCGTACGCGGTGCCGGTGGCCAGCCGCGCCCCGTCCGGGTCGGGCAGTGCCCGCCGGTCGACCTTGCCGTTGGCGGTCAGCGGCAGGGCTTCCAGCGCCGTGAAGGCGGCGGGCAGCATGTACTCGGGCAGCGAGGCGGCCAGGCGGGCGCGGAGCTCCGCGGCACCGGGCAGTACGGCGCCCTGGGCCGGCACCAGGTGGCCGACCAGCACGGTCCGGCCGGAGCCGGGGTCGGTGTGCGGCACCACGGCCGCGTCCCCGACGGACGGGTGGGCGACGAGCGCGGCCTC
>JAEBEK010000493.1:0-548 GCA_049998055.1 Amycolatopsis sp. cmx-4-37
AGGCTGTAAGGGAGGCGCGCGGAGCCCTCGACCTTGTCCAGCCGGAAGATCTCGTACGACTCGTCGCCCACGCGCAGCGTGCTGCGGGCGTCGAAGCTGTTCGCCGACACGACAGTCTCCTTCATCAATGTGCGCGTTCTACCGCAATTCTGCCGCCCCGCACTCGCACCAGTCAGCTAAGGTAGGGCTAAGTTAGGTAAGCCTTACCGGCGGCGGTCGCGGTCTCGCCCTGGGTAGATATCTCGATGTCGAGATAACTCTAGTACATGACCGCGTACGAGGCATGCCCCGGGGTTGGCGATGTGCCGCGCCGGGGCGCCTCGCGCTGCCCCGCCCCCGGGTGCGGCGTGAGCGGCGGACGGCCGCGCGGGCACCATGGGGCACGGCCCATGAGACGCCGGAGGCCCTCGTGCCGCATCTGCTCAGACTCCACCGCACCGGGATCGAGCGGATCGCCGCCGAGGATCCATTCGTCGCCCACGGCGTGGCGGAGTACGCCGTCACCACCACCCTCACGGCCGGGTGCATCCGGCAGCCGCCCGCCTCCT
>JAEBEK010000494.1:0-548 GCA_049998055.1 Amycolatopsis sp. cmx-4-37
GCCATGGCTCGCCCCACCCCCGCCCAGTACGCCACCGGTACGGCCACCGTGGTCCTCGCCACGCTCGCCCTGCTGCTGCTCACCGGGACGACCGGCGGGGCGGGGGTGGCGCTGATCGCCGCCGCCGCGCTCGGCCTCGGGCTCGGCGCCGCCTGCGCGGTGGCCCGGGCGCGCCCCGCCGCCCCGGCCGGTACGCGCCACGAGGCCGTCCGGCGCCACGCCGGGGTCGCCGTGCCCGGCGGGGAGCGGGGGCTGCGGGGCTGATCCGGCGGGAACGCGAAGGTCCCGGCCGGGCTCCCTGGGGAGCCGGGCCGGGACCTGGTGCGGCCGCCGCCGCGCGGCCTGCCGGGTGCGGGGTGCCGGTCAGCCGGTGGTGACCTCGACCGTCTTCGCCGCCTTGTCGTGGAGCCCCTGCTTGTAGGGGCGGTCGAAGAAGCTCCAGCCGCCGCAGATGATGGTCCAGATGCAGGCGCAGCAGAAGGCGAACGGCAGCCAGAGGACCACCGCGCGGATCAGGGAGGTCTGGGTGCTGGGCGTCGCGCCGTTGC
>JAEBEK010000495.1:0-548 GCA_049998055.1 Amycolatopsis sp. cmx-4-37
GTGGCACCGGAGTGGTTCGAGGACTGGTCGCACCAGCAACTGGGGCTCTACACGCTCGGCTACGCCCTCGCCCGGCAGCTGGAGGAGTGGGGGGTGAAGCCGGCGGCGCTCTTCGGCAACAGTGTCGGTGAGTACGCCGCCGCCGCGCTCGCCGGAGTGTGGTCCCCGACCGACGCGGCCGTCCTGGTCCACGAGCGCGCCGAAGGGCTGCGGGCCACGGCACCCGGACGGATGCTCGCGGTCAACGCCCCCGCGGAGGAAGTGGCCCGCAGGGTGCGGCTGGGCGACGCGGTGACCATCTCCATGTTCAGCCGGGGCGGCGTGGTGCTCTCCGGCCCCGCGCAGGCCATGACGGAGCTGATCGAGGGCGACGCGTTGGCCGGCCTGGACCTGAGGCCGCTCAACGTCGACCGGGCCGCGCACTGCGAACTGCAGGCCCCCGTGGCCGACCGTCTCGCGGAGCTGATCTCGGCCATGCCCACCCGGCTGCCCGAGCTGCGCGTGGTCTCCGACGTCACCGGCGCCTGGGCCGACCCCGACGCCGTGGC
>JAEBEK010000496.1:0-548 GCA_049998055.1 Amycolatopsis sp. cmx-4-37
CAGCCTCCGGCGTGCGGGAGGGCGACCACGCGGCGCCGGGCCCGCTCGCCGGTCGCGCCCGCCCCGGCGCCCGCTCTCAGCCACCAGTCATCCATCGGCCCCTCCGGGTGCCGCACCGACGGGGGTTCCCTGGCCGGTAAGGAGCGGGTGGTGGTCGCGCAGGTGGGTGAGGACCCGGCTCTGGTGGGGTTGCAGGCGCTGGCCGGGCAGGTGCTCCAGCGCATGCAGGAAC
The DNA here is from genome assembly GCA_049998055.1 of Amycolatopsis sp. cmx-4-37. GTDB lineage: Bacteria > Actinomycetota > Actinomycetes > Mycobacteriales > Pseudonocardiaceae > Amycolatopsis. The sequence continues at coordinate 233 of JAEBEK010000496.1, forward strand.
GGGTCGTGCGGAGCGGGGAGCCCGGCGATGGCGGCGGCGGTCGCGAGCACCAGCGTGGGCTGGTACCAGGCCGAGTAGCCGCCCTCGTGGGCGAAGACGATCCTGCCGCCCGCCAGCTCGTCCGCCAGGCGGCACAGGGCCGAGGACAGGGCGTGGAAGGTGCGGCTGGTGCACATCATCCGGCCCATCGGGTCGTGGGCGCCGGCGTCGACGCCGGCCGCGACCAGGATCAGTTCGGGCCGGAAGGCGCGGGCCGCGGGTTCGACGATCTGGTCGAGCGCGGCGAGGTACGCCCCGTGTCCGCTGCCGGCCGGCA
>JAEBEK010000497.1:0-547 GCA_049998055.1 Amycolatopsis sp. cmx-4-37
TGGCGCTACTGGCCCGGGTCCGGGAGGAGGAGGCCGGGTCGATCGCGGCGGCGGGCACGCTGCTCGCCGACACGGCGGCCTCGGGCGGGCGGCTCTTCGCCTTCGGCGCGGGCCACTCCTCGCTCCCGGCCCAGGACCTGGTCTACCGCGCGGGCGGTCTCGCCCTGATGAACCTGCTGGCCGGTCCGGGCCTGGTCGGTGTCGATGTGCGCCCCGCGACGCTCGGCTCGGCGCTGGAGCGGGTCGAGGGGTACGCGACGGCGGTGCTGGACAGTTCGCCGCTGCGGGCCGGGGACGCGCTGGTGATCATCTCCCTGTCGGGCCGCAACGCGCTGCCGGTGGAGATGGCGCAGGCGGCCCGGGCGCGCGGGGTCCGGGTGATCGGGGTGACCTCGGTGGCGTACGCGGAGGGGACGACGGCGCGTAATCCCTCGGGGACGTTTCTGAAGGACCACTGCGACGTGGTGCTGGACAACAAGATCGCGGTGGGGGACGCGGAGCTGTCGGTGGAGGGGATCGGGGCGCCGTTCGCGCCCGCGTCCACGGT
>JAEBEK010000498.1:0-547 GCA_049998055.1 Amycolatopsis sp. cmx-4-37
CAGCCCTACGTCACCGCCCACCACCGCCTCGCCGTCTGCCTGCTGGCCCGCCGCAGGCCCGCCCGGCTCGCCGAGAAACTCCTCCACTACGCCACCCACTTCCGGCCCGCCCGCGCCCTGCGCCGCCGCCTGGCCGCCGTCGCCGCCCGCCGCAAACGCCTCGCCGGACAGGCCGTCAAGGCCCGGGTCTACCGCACCCTGCTGCTGCGCCTGCCGGTCCGCAAGGGCCAGGTCGTCTACGAGGCCCACATGGGCAAGCAGTACGGCGACAGCCCCCGCGCGATCCACGAGGAGGCGACGGCCCGGGGCCTGCCGCTGCGCCCCGTCTGGTCGTACGCCGAGAAGCCCGACGGGTTCCCCGCCGACGCCCGCCTGGTGCGCCGCTGGTCCTGGCCCTACCTGGTGGCGCTGGCCCGGGCCCAGTACTGGGTCGACAACCAGGGCTTCCCGCACGCCCTGGACAAGCCCCGGCACACCACGTACCTCCAGACCTGGCACGGCAGCGCCTACAAGCGGATGGGGTTCGACGAGGCGCGGGTCAAGACGC
>JAEBEK010000499.1:0-547 GCA_049998055.1 Amycolatopsis sp. cmx-4-37
TGACGGCGCGCACCTCGCGGTCGTCGCCGACGAGGACGGCGACCCCGGTCTGGTCGGGCACAACATGAGCGAACTGGTGGAGCAGCTCGGCGAGCATCTGGCCGCCGAACCGCGGGCCACCGAGGCCACCACCTGATGGGCAGGCCGGGCCGCGACGACGCCCCCGACCGGCTGTTCACCCTGACCGGCGGCCGCAGCCGCGCCGACAGCGACGCCTTCGACCTGGTGACGCTGGTGGTGACGGAGACCGAGCCGACCTCCGGCATGCAGTCCGAACACCGGGCGATCCTCACCACCTGCCGCCGCCCCACGGCGGTGGTGGAGCTCGCGGCCGACCTGAAGCTGCCGGTCTCGATCGTGCGGGTGCTGCTGACGGACCTGCTCGACCAGGGCCGGATCAGCGCCCGCCACCCCCGTTCCGCCGCGTCCCCCGGCGCGGTGGACCCCCGACGTCTGGAGCAGGTGCGCGTTGGACTCCGCAATCTCTGACGCGGCCGCGGACCCGGCCGCCGCCGGCCGGCCCGAGCGCGCGGCCCTCGCCGGCGCC
>JAEBEK010000500.1:0-546 GCA_049998055.1 Amycolatopsis sp. cmx-4-37
ACCGTAGGTGCCGCGGGATTCCTCGTGCACCTGCGCGATGTGGTCGGTCAAGGCGGTGTCGGTCAGCTCGCGGGCGGACGGGCCTGCGCGGTGGGTGTAGTAGGCGGCACGGGAGACCTTGAGCAGCGCGCAGGCACGCTTGACAGTGCCCTTGCCGCTGGCGTTCTCCGCCTCGATGAACGGGTAAACGTTCACCGGGTCTCCTTCGCGAAGAAAGCCGTCGCTCGTTTGAGGATTTCCACGTCTTCCCGCAGCCGTGCGTTCTCTTTCCGCAGGGCGGCGAGTTCGGTCTTGTCGTCGCTGGTCAGTCCGTCGGTGCGGGTCCCGGCGTCGCGTTCGGCCTGGACGATCCACTTGCGCACGACAGAGTCGGTCAGCTCGAAATCCCGGACCACCTCCGGGACGGTTCGCTCGCCGCGCTGCACCAGCTCAACGATCTCGGCTTTGAACTCAGGTGTGAACACCCGCCGGGGTCGTTGACGGGCACGCGGTTTCTTCTTGGCCATGGGTTCCATGATGAGCGACATCCCTTCTCAGGGGCTTGCG
>JAEBEK010000501.1:0-546 GCA_049998055.1 Amycolatopsis sp. cmx-4-37
GCCCGACTTCGTCACGCCGGACGCGTGGCCCATGCAGCACCCGATCTGGGCCTCGGTCATCTGGTCCCTGATCATCCTGGTGGTTTTCCGCACGCTGGCGGTTCGCCGGTACCGCAAATCCGCCGTCTGACCCACACCGCCCACGCGGCTGCGCCGCGACAAGGGGGTGCCGCTCTTTCCTCGAGCCCGGTCACCGACTGGCCTCAATCGCCGGCCGGGCTGTCATTGGCCTGGGCCGGCCGGGCTGTTGGTCGCCGGGCTCCGTCTCGACCGTGCCGGTCAAAGACTGGCCTCAAGCGCCGGCCGGGCTGTCAGGTTCGCGGTTCCTCCGGTGCGTGGGTGGGGTGGGGCCGCGCCGGGGTACCTCCTCACAAACTGCAGGGTGCGGGGTCAATTGGAGCAAGACGGCCTAGCGTGCAGTTTGCTGCGGGGGCACCCCGACACGACCCCACCCCACGGTCTCGTACGCGGCCAACCGCCGGAGAGTGGGATGAGGCCGTCACCGATACCGGGCCTCTCCACAGTGACCACCGTCGTCGCTACAGC
>JAEBEK010000502.1:0-546 GCA_049998055.1 Amycolatopsis sp. cmx-4-37
TTGAGAGGCATTTCCGGAATGTGTCCGCCCAGCGGGATCACACCCAGCCGGACACGGGGAAGCCGGGAAACAGAGACAAGCCAATCCAGCTGCAAAGCCATGCCGAGGGAGGGCAGGAACGGCCATCTGACCGCCTGTTCCGTGAGAAGGAAGGTGAAGGACTTGGACGGGTCGCGCAGAACGCCCTGCCGTTCCAGCTTCTTCGCCACGGTCCTGGACTGATCTCCGGGAACGTCGGCGATACTGGCCCGCACATACTCCGGCGTGGCCAACAGGCCAGTAATCGCCGAGAGGAGAAAGTACCGGAACTCGACAGAAGAGGATTCGAGCCGCGCCAGTTCATTCTGCTTCTTGTCCAGCCCCCTACGACGGGAAGACCAGTGATCTTGCCATTCCGTATTGGCCGCACGAGCCAGAGAGAGGAGTTCCGCCGCCTCACTGTCTTCAGCTCCAAGCGCGTCCAGTATCAGTTCGACGTCGATGAGGGCCGGTGTAAGTCTTCCGTTCTCAATGTTGCTGATCTTGGTCTGGGACATGGCGCAGCGG
>JAEBEK010000503.1:0-546 GCA_049998055.1 Amycolatopsis sp. cmx-4-37
TCGTGCTGGCCCTGCTCATCGGGCCGCCGGGCCGTGCCCACCGGGCCGAACGCGGCGGACTGGCACCGCTGCTCGGACTCGGCCTGCGCACCACGGCCGTCGCGGGCGGCGCGCTGACCCTCGCCTTCGTCATCGTCTGCCGGCCCGAACCCAGCGTGGTGCGGGCCGCCGCCTGCGGAGCCGGGACCCTGCTGGCCGTCGCCACCGGCCGCCGCCGCAGCCTGGTCCCGGCACTCGCCGCCGCGGTGCTGCTGCTCTCCCTCTGGGACCCGTGGCTGGCGCGCGGCTACGGCTTCCTGCTGTCGGTGCTCGCCACGGGGGCACTGCTGCTGCTCGCACCCCGCTGGAGCGAGGCGCTCCGAGAACGCGGGGTACCGGCCCGGATCGCCGAGGCGGGGGCGGCGGCCGCGGCCGCACAGGCGGTCTGCGCACCGGTCGTCGCGGTGCTGTCGGCGCGCGTCGGCCTGGTCGCGGTCCCCTGCAACCTCGTCGCCGAGTTCGCCGTGGCCCCGGCCACCGTGCTCGGCTTCGCCGCCCTGGCCCTGG
>JAEBEK010000504.1:0-545 GCA_049998055.1 Amycolatopsis sp. cmx-4-37
GGCCGTTGACGAGTTCGGCGGCGACCAGCGAGGAGTACGCCACGCCCACGGCCAGCCGGACGCCGGTGAAGGTCTCCGGAAGGGCGGAGGGCAGCACGACGTCCTTGACGACCTCCCAGCGGGAGGCGCCCAGCGCCCGGGCCGCCTCGACCAGGTGGCGGGGCGCGGCCGCGACGGCCGCCGTGGTGGCGACGGCGACGGGCGGGAAGGCGGCGACGGCGAGCAGCGTGATCTTCGGCTCCTCGTCGATGCCGAGCCAGACGATCAGGAGCGAGAAGTAGGCCAGCGGCGGCAGGGTGCGCAGGAAGGAGATCCACGGCTCGAAGAGCGAACGCACCCACCGGACCGTGCCCATGACGAGGCCGAGGAGGACACCCAGCGCGATGCCCACGCCCGCGCCGAAGGCGATGCGGCGCAGGCTGATCCCGAGGTGTTCGACCAGGTAGGTGCCGTTGTAGCCGCGTACGCCGTCCCGGGTGGTGGAGACGGTGAGGAAGGCGTCCCACACCTTGGCGGGCGGCGGCACCAGCGTCTCGCTCCAGGTG
>JAEBEK010000505.1:0-545 GCA_049998055.1 Amycolatopsis sp. cmx-4-37
GATCCTGCCCAACCTCGTCGTGCTCGTCTTCTCGTTCAACAAGCCCAAGGGCCGGTTCAACTACGCCTGGCAGGAGTTCTCCCTCGACGCGTGGCGCGATCCGTGCGGCGTCGCCGACCTGTGCGGCTCCCTCGCGCTCAGCCTCCAGATCGCCGCCTGGGCGACGCTGGGCGCCACGGTGCTGGGCGTCATGGTGGCCTTCGCGCTGGTCCGCTACCGGTTCCGGGCGCGTTCCACGGTCAGTGCGCTGATCTTCCTGCCGATGGCGATGCCGGAGGTCGTGATGGCGGCCTCGCTGCTCACCCTCTTCCTCAACATGGGGGTGCAGCTCGGCTTCTGGACGATCCTCATCGCCCACATCATGTTCTGCCTCAGTTTCGTCGTCACCGCCGTGAAGGCTCGCGTCATGTCGATGGACCCGCGCCTGGAGCAGGCCGCCCAGGACCTCTACGCCGGGCCGGTGCAGACCTTCCTGCGCGTCACGCTGCCCATCGCCGCCCCCGGCATCGCGGCCGGCGCCCTGCTCGCCTTCGCCCTCTCCTTCG
>JAEBEK010000506.1:0-545 GCA_049998055.1 Amycolatopsis sp. cmx-4-37
TGAGCGTAGGGAAGTACCTGGTCACCGGAGGCGCCGGCTACGTCGGCAGCGTCGTCGCCCAGCACCTGCTGGAGGCCGGCCACCAGGTGGTCGTCCTGGACGACCTCTCCACCGGCTTCCGCGAAGGCGTCCCCGAGGGCGCCGAGTTCATCGAGGGCCGCATCCAGGACGCCGCCCGCTGGCTGGACCCCACCTACGACGGCGTCCTCCACTTCGCCGCCTTCTCCCAGGTCGGCGAGTCCGTCGTGGACCCCGAGAAGTACTGGGTCAACAACGTCGGCGGCACCACCGCCCTGCTCGCCGCCATGCGCGAGGCCGGGGTGCGCCGCCTGGTCTTCTCCTCCACCGCCGCCACCTACGGCGAGCCGGTCTCCGTCCCCCTGACCGAGACCGACCCGACCGCGCCGACCAGCCCCTACGGCGCCTCCAAGCTCGCCGTCGACCACATGATCAGCGGCGAGTGCCACGCCCACGGCCTGGCCGCCGCCTCGCTGCGGTACTTCAACGTGGCCGGCGCCTACGGCGGCTGCGGCGAGCGCCACGAC
>JAEBEK010000507.1:0-544 GCA_049998055.1 Amycolatopsis sp. cmx-4-37
GGCGGTGGGGGGCTCCTCCTCGTCGGAGTGGGCGGGGCCCAGTCTCCAGAAGCCGTGCTCCTCGGTGCCGAGCAGTCCGGCGAAGATCGCCGGGGAGTCGAAGCGGGGGAGGCACAGCCAGTCGACTGTGCCGTCCCGGCAGACCAGGGCGGCGGTCTGCATGTCTCCGATGAGTGCGTAGTCCTCGATGCGCCCGGCCACGTGCATCTCCAGTCGAACGGCCATGGCGCCCCCTCGGCGGGGACGCTTGATCTGCGGTCAAAGGGCTGGTGCCGAGCTGTCTTCAGCGGGCGACGGACCTGGTCATACCGTGTGCCGTCCCACCCTGTCGGCCCGCCACCACCCTTGTGGGGCGCCACGCGCCCGACTCTGCTCGGCGGCGAATGTCCGAGCAGGATACGACGCACACCCAAGATCCGCCCGCCGGACGGGACAACCCGGGAACTCCGTACGAGTGATCGAGGAATGAGCCGTTCCGACGACGGTAACCCGGCTTCCCCCGTGCGCGCGCCCCCATCGTCAGGACCCGTCGGAAGTCGTTCCC
>JAEBEK010000508.1:0-544 GCA_049998055.1 Amycolatopsis sp. cmx-4-37
GTGGATGACCCGGCTCATGCACACCCACCTGTGGCGCACCTACGAGACGCTGGACCGCACGAGGTGGTCGCAGCTGGCCGCCGCGATGACGTACATCAGCTTCCTCGCGCTCTTCCCGCTGCTCACCCTGGTCGCCGCCGTCGCCGCCTCCACCCTCTCCAGGGAGCGGCAGCGCGAACTCCAGGACCAGCTGGCCGAGCAGGTCCCCGGCATCTCCGACCAGCTCGACATCGCCTCCCTGGTCGACAACGCCGGCACCGTCTCCCTCATCGCCGGCGCCCTGCTCCTCTTCACCGGCGTCGGCTGGGTCGGCTCGATCCGCGACTGCCTGCGCGCCGTCTGGGAACTCCCCGCCCTGGAGGGCAACCCGGTCGCGCGCAAGGCCAAGGACGTGATCGTGCTGCTCGGCCTCGGCGCCGCCGGGATCGTCTCGCTGGTCGCCTCCACGGCCGGCGGCAGCGCGCTCGGCTGGATCGCCCGGCAGATCGGCCTCGCCGAGACCGGCGTCGGCACCGTCCTGCTCCGGGCCGCCGCCTTCGCCCTC
>JAEBEK010000509.1:0-543 GCA_049998055.1 Amycolatopsis sp. cmx-4-37
CTTCCCGGTGCGGAGGGGAGTACTCCTGGCGCGGCGAGCCCGTCAATACGGATCGGTACGGATATTCCGGCCCGATCCCGGGCCGTCGATCCGATGACCGCGCGCCTCGCGCGGTTCTCGGGTGGAAGAGACCTCCGGCAGCGATGACGCTGAGAGATGCCGTTACGTACTGCCGGAGGCGCAGTGGAAGTTTCCGTGACCCTATGGGTCCTTACTGTTGTCGGCCTGATCGTGCTGATCGGGGCCGACTTCTTCATCGGGCGCAAGCCCCATGACGTGTCCATCAAGGAAGCCGGGATCTGGACGATCGTCTGGATCGTCCTGGCCGCCCTGTTCGGCGTGGGCCTGCTCATCTTCGGAGGCGGGCAGCAGGCCGGTGAGTTCTTCGCCGGCTACATCACCGAGAAGTCGCTGAGTGTCGACAACCTCTTCGTCTTCGTGCTGATCATGGCGAAGTTCTCGGTCCCCTCGCAGTACCAGCAGCGCGTGCTGCTGATCGGTGTCCTCATCGCCCTGGTGCTGCGCGCGATCTTCATCGCGGCG
>JAEBEK010000510.1:0-543 GCA_049998055.1 Amycolatopsis sp. cmx-4-37
CGAAGAGGACGAGCGTCAGCAGCTGGAAGAGGCCGCCGAGGAGCTGCGCGGAGATGTCCAGGACACCGGTGGCACTGTTCTGCACGTACCGCCGCAGCCAGTCCGAGTGGACGAGGCTGTCCTGGACCTCCAGGCGGGACAGGTCGGTGTGGAAGGTCTGGTTGATCCAGCTGATCACCGAGTCGAGGTACTTGGGGAAGTCCTCGACCATGTCGACGATCTGCCCGGCCAGCATCGAGCCGAGCAGGGTGACGAACCCGGCGCTGGCGACGAGCAGGCCGAGGAAGACGGTGGCGGTGGCGAGGCCGCGGCGCATGCCCCGGGCGGCCATCCAGCTGACCGCCGGCTCGACGGCGAGGGCGAGGAAGAAGGCGATCAGGATGTTGATCAGCAACGAGGTGAGCTGGTGGAACGCCCAGGTGCCGAGCTGGAATGCGGCGACGAGGGCCAGCGCCATCACCATGGCGCGCGGCAGCCACCGGGGCATGGCCGAGCCCAGGGGCGGCCGGTCGGGCTCCGGTACGGGGCCGGTGGCGGGGCGGT
>JAEBEK010000511.1:0-543 GCA_049998055.1 Amycolatopsis sp. cmx-4-37
GGCGGTGCCTCCACCTCGCCTTGGGACTGGGCGGGGAGCGTCGCGGGCACGGTCCGGGTGTCCCCGGTGAGCGCCTGGTGGGAGACGGTGCCGGGGCGGGACGCGGCACCGTCGCGGGCTATCGCCGTCGTCCGGGCCGACCGCGGCGCGGGCACCGAGGGGGTGGGCGCGGCGGCGGGGGTGAGCAGTTCGGCGCGGCGCTTCAGCTCGGCCGCCAGGGTCTGCGCGAACTCCCGCATGACCACCGGGTCGTGGGCGCCGAGACGGGCGGTGACGTGCGGCAGCTCCGTACAGGAGCGCAGCCCCTCGCCGACGCCGGGGCCGCCCGTGTCCGCCCCGTCGAGCAGGATCAGCCCGAGCCGCTCGGGCCGCTCGGCCGCGCAGAGCGAGGCGGCCAGCGCGCGCAGGAGTTCGGTACGGCCGCTGCCGGGCGGGCCCTCGATCAGCAGGTGGGCGCCGTGGTCGGCGGCCAGGTCGACGGTGACGGGGCCGTGCCGTCCGGCGCCGAGGACCGCAGTGACGCACCCGGGCGGGCCCTGCGGC
>JAEBEK010000512.1:0-542 GCA_049998055.1 Amycolatopsis sp. cmx-4-37
CACCATCTACGACGCGGAGACCCGCGAGGAGCTGCCCGGCGTCAAGGTCCGCGCCGAGGGCTCCGACCCGGGCGGCGACGCCAGCGTCAACCGCGCCTACGCCGGGCTCGGCGCCACCTTCGAGCTCTTCCTCAAGAGCTTCGGCCGCGACTCCATCGACGGCCGCGGCCTCCCGCTCAACGCCACCGTCCACTACGGCAAGGAGTACGCCAACGCCTTCTGGGACGGCGAGCAGATGGTCTTCGGCGACGGTGACGGCGAGGTCTTCCTCGACTTCACCCTCCCCGTCGACGTCATCGGCCACGAGCTGGCCCACGGCGTCACCCAGTACACGGCCAACCTCGTCTACCGCGGCCAGCCCGGCGCGCTCAACGAATCGGTCTCCGACGTCTTCGGCTCCCTCCTCAAGCAGTACACGCTGGGGCAGAACGCCGAGGACGCCGACTGGCTGATCGGCGCCGACGTGCTCGGCCCGCGCGTCGAGGGCAAGGCCCTGCGCTCCATGAAGGAGCCCGGCACGGCCTACGACGACGACGTCCTCG
>JAEBEK010000513.1:0-542 GCA_049998055.1 Amycolatopsis sp. cmx-4-37
CGCCTCCACGGCCCGGGTGATGCGCCGCAGCGCCTCGGTGGCGTCGGTCGCGCCCTCCGCCGCGCGCACCCGGGGGTCGGCGCGCAGCAGGTAGAGCAGTTCGGCCAGCGCCGGTTCCTCGTCGTCCACAGCCAGTACGCGCAGCATGCCGGTGGAGTGTAGGCGCAGGTCGCGTTCCGGCCAATCCGTCCGGGCCCTGGCTGGGCCCTGCGGGGCCCGGACCGGGGCCCCGGCTCACTTGAGCAGGCGGCTGAGGCGGCGGTCGGCGAGGACCTTGCCGCCGGTCTGGCAGGTGGGGCAGTACTGGAGGGAGGAGTCGGCGAAGTTGACCGAGCGGATGGTGTCGCCGCAGACGGGGCAGGGTTCGCCGTCCTTGCCGTGGACCCGCAGGTTGGTCTTCTTCTCCTTCTTGAGGTGGCCGGCGGCGACGCCCCGGCCGCGCTCGACGGCGTCGGTGAGGGTGGTGCGGAGCGCCTCGTACAGGGCGGTGGTCTCCTCGTCGGTGAGGCGTCCGGCGTTCTTGAAGGGGGAGAGCCGGGCGG
>JAEBEK010000514.1:0-542 GCA_049998055.1 Amycolatopsis sp. cmx-4-37
GTGGGTGAAGAGGGTCAGGTCGTCGGTCCACTGGCGCCACAGCAGGGCCTGGTGGACCGAGAGCGGGCCGGTGGCGAGGACGCCGGTCGGCAGGTCCTGGGCCTCCCAGCCGTGGCAGTACGGGCAGTGCAGCACGTCCTTGCCCCAGAGGGCGGCCAGGCCCTGGACGGGCGGCAGCTCGTCGGTGATGCCGGTGGTGACCAGCAGGCGCCGGGCACTCACCTCGCTCCCGTCGGCCAGGGTGACGACGAACCCGTCCCCCTCCCGGCGGGCGTCGGTGACCGTGCCCTCCCGGATCTCGCCGCCGTACGAGGTGACCTCGGCCCGGCCGATCCGCAGCAGCTCGGCGGGGCTGACGCCCTCGCGGCTCAGGAAGGTGTGGACGCCTGCGGCGGGGGCGTTGCGGGGGGTGCCCGCGTCCACGACCAGGACGGTGCGGCGGGCTCGGCCCAGGGTGACGGCGCCTGCGAGGCCGGCTGCGCCGCCGCCGATGACGACTACGTCGTAGGTGTGCGGGGTGGGCATGAGGGGGGCTCCCTTCG
>JAEBEK010000515.1:0-541 GCA_049998055.1 Amycolatopsis sp. cmx-4-37
ATGGCGCGCCGAAAGGGGCGCTCGCACCACGGACGGCGGGCGCCCCCTCAGGGAGCATTCAGCGTGCGGTCAGGACGTCAGGACGCCTTGGCCTTGGCCGACTCGGACTCCTCCGCCTTGGCGGCGGGGGCCGGGGCGGGCTTGGCCGCCTCGTAGAACTCCTCGCGCGGCGTCTCCATCGCGCCGAGAGAGACCACCTCGCGCTTGAGGAACATGCCGAGGGTCCAGTCCGCGAAGACGCGGATCTTGCGGTTGAACGTCGGCATCGCCATGCCGTGGTACGCGCGGTGCATGTACCAGGCGAGACGGCCCTTGAGCTTGATCTTCATCTTGCCCATGACGATCATCGCGACGCCCTTGTGCAGGCCGAGACCGGCGACCGCACCCTTGTTGGCGTGGCTGTACTCCTTCTGCGGGAAGCCCCGCATGCCGGAGATCACGTTGTCGCCGAGGACCTTGGCCTGCCGCAGCGCGTGCTGCGCGTTGGGCGGGCACCAGGCGTTCGGGTTGCCGTTCTTGCGGCCGATCATGTCCGGGACCT
>JAEBEK010000516.1:0-541 GCA_049998055.1 Amycolatopsis sp. cmx-4-37
GACGGCCCCGCGCCGTCCGAGGGCACCTCCACCGCCGACCTGGTCATCGGCGGCCTCATGGTGGCCTCCGCCCTGATCGGCGGCGGGGTGCTCTGGCTGCGGGGCGAGGGCAGGGAGGACCGCCCGGCGGGGTGAACCGCCTGCGCCGTCAGCGGTCCAGGTGCGGGAACAGCTCCAGGAACGGCTCGGCCGAGGTCGCCACCCCCCGGCTGTACGGCGCGTCGAAGTCCCAGATCAGGAAGAGCAGGAAGGCGATCAGGGCGGAGAAGAGCCCGGCGAGGATCAACTCCCGGGCCGTCCGCCGGATCTGGAGGGCGAAGATCATCCCCAGGGTCACCAGCCCGCCGGTGATCAGCCCGAACCAGACCACGGCCGGCATGGTCGCCTCGGTGCTGTCGGCGCGGGCGCCACGTGCCTGGTCCGCCGCCATCACCTGGTCCATCAGCGGCTGGTACGCCTGCGCCTCGAACTCGTCGGCCGGTTCGTAGTCGGTGACGGCGTGGCGCACCCGGTCGAGGAGCCGGGCGCCCTCGTCGGTGAG
>JAEBEK010000517.1:0-541 GCA_049998055.1 Amycolatopsis sp. cmx-4-37
GTGTCGGCGCCTTCCAGGACCGCCGCCGTGACGCCGTCGACGTCGTCGGCGGTGAGGAAGGGGCTGGTGCACTGGACGAGGAGGACCACGTCGGCGAGGCGGCCGTGGCGGGCCTCGTCGGTGTCCAGCGCGTGCAGCACGGCGGCCTCGCTGGTGGCGGTGTCCCCGGAGAGCGGCGCGGGCCGCTCCACGGTGGTGGCCCCGGCGGCGCGGGCCGCCTCGGCGATCGCCGGGTCGTCGGTGGAGACCAGCACCTCGCTGACGAGGCGGGCGGTGCGGCAGGCGTGCACGGCCCGCGCGACCAGCGGCACTCCGCCGACCTCGGCGAGGTTCTTTCCGGGCACGCCCTTGGAGCCGCCCCGGGCGGGGATGACGGCGAGGACGCGGGGAGCGGGGTCGCGCATGGCGTCTCCTTGGGGATTCGGGCGTACGGGTCGGGGCCCGTCGGTGCCGGTCACAGCCGGCCCAGGCGGCGGACGAGGGGGGCGACGTTCTGGACGCCGTGCCGGTAGGCGGCGCGGGCGGCGCCGCGTACCGCGCC
>JAEBEK010000518.1:0-541 GCA_049998055.1 Amycolatopsis sp. cmx-4-37
GCCGCGTGGGCGGTGGAGGAGGTGCCTAGCGCCAGCGTGGTCAGCAGCGGGAAGCCGATCACCACACCGCCGCCGACCACCGCGAGCCCGGCCCAGTGGCGCCGCTCCGGCAGCGGGACCCGCTGCGCCAGCAGGAACACCGCGGCGACGGCGGCGGCCAGGACGCCGCGCACGGCCACCAGCGACCACGGGCCGAAGCTCTCCAGGCCCCACACGGTGGAGGGGAAGGTCAGGGAGAAGCAGAAGACGCCGAGCAGGGCGAGGGCGGTGCCGGAGCGGGGCCGGGTGCCCGGGCCCGACGACCGGGCGGTCGTGGGGGCGTGCGGGGGAGTGACCGCTTTCGCGGTGCGGGCGGTAGCGCTACTCTGTGCTCTCATGACCGAGCGTAGCAGTGTGGCGGATCTGGCGAAAACTCTGCGAGAAGAGGTGGACCGCTACTCTCCGGGGGAGCGTCTGCCGTCGAGCAGGGCGCTGGTCGAGCGGTACCGGGTCAGTCCGGTCACCGTCTCCCGGGCGCTCGCGCAGCTCGCCGCCGAAGGGG
>JAEBEK010000519.1:0-540 GCA_049998055.1 Amycolatopsis sp. cmx-4-37
CCGCGTCATCGACGGCCGGGTCCAGCACTCCATCCTGCTGGAGATCTTCACCGACGAAGGCATCGGCACCATGGTCGTCCCGGACCAGGAGGAACTCACGTGACCGCCACCCCGCCCGCCCCCGCCGCCGAGCCCGGCGGCAACGCCGCGCTCACCTCGCGCTGGCAGGGCGCCCTGATGGACAACTACGGCACCCCGCGGCTGCCCCTGGTCCGCGGCGAGGGCGCCGTCCTCACCGACGCCGAGGGCGCCACCTACCTCGACCTGGTCGGCGGCATCGCCGTCAACGCCCTCGGCCACGGCCACCCGGCCGTCGTCGAGGCGGTCAGCCGCCAGATCGCCTCCCTCGGCCACGTCTCCAACCTCTTCACCGCCGAGCCGCCCGTCGCCCTCGCCGAGGAACTTCTCCGCCTCCTCGGCCGCCCCGGCCGCGTCTTCTTCGCCAACTCCGGCGCCGAGGCCAACGAGGCCGCCTTCAAGATCGGGCGGCTCACCGGCCGTACCCACACGGTGGCCACCGAGGGCGGCTTCCACGGCCGT
>JAEBEK010000520.1:0-540 GCA_049998055.1 Amycolatopsis sp. cmx-4-37
CGCGGTGGTGGCGGGCCTGGGGGCGGTCGTCTTCGCCGGTGGCGCGATGGTCTTCAACCGGAGCCGCCGGACCAGGCAGCACGGCTGACGGCCGAGGACCCCGGCGCCGCAGCGCCGGGGTCCTTTCCCCGTGCCCCCAGCCCTCTTCCGCAGCCCTGCCGCATCGCCTAGGTTTGGCATGATCAGGCCACGAAACCGCAGGCAGACCCGCCAGCACCCCCGGGCGGGCCAGGGCAGCACAGGGCTGGAACCGTGATCCTCACCGTCACTCTGAACACCGCAGTAGACCTGACGTACCACGTCCCCGCCCTGCGCCAACACACCACGCACCGCGTCACGGAGACCCAGGACCGCCCGGGCGGCAAGGGCGTCAACGTCGCCCGCGTACTGGCCCGTCTGGGCCACCCCACCACGGTCACGGGCTTCGCCGGCGGCCCCACCGGAGCCTGGCTCCGCGAGGCCCTGTCCGGAGAGCCCCACCTCAAGGACGCCCTGGTCCCCATCGGCGGCACCACCCGCCGCACCGTCGCCGTGGTCGAC
>JAEBEK010000521.1:0-540 GCA_049998055.1 Amycolatopsis sp. cmx-4-37
GAGGGGGCCTGCGTCGTGGTGGCCGACCTGGACGGGGAGAAGGCGGCCGAGGTCGCGGCGGAGCTGGGCGGGGCGGACACCGCCGTCGCGGTGACCGCCGACGTCACTTCGGAGGACCAGATCGCGGCCGCCTTCAGCGCCGCCGCGCTGGCCTTCGGCGGGGTCGACCTGGTCGTCAACAACGCGGGAATCTCGATCTCCAAGCCCCTGCTGGATACCACCGCGGCGGACTGGGACCTCCAGCACGCCATCATGGCTCGCGGATCCTTCCTGGTCTCCCGTGAGGCCGCCCGAATGATGGAGGCCCAGAAGCTGGGCGGTGACATCGTTTACATCGCCTCGAAGAACGCCGTCTTCGCCGGTCCGAACAACATCGCCTACTCCGCCACCAAGGCCGACCAGGCCCACCAGGTCCGCCTGCTCGCCGCCGAACTGGGTGAGCACGGCATCCGCGTCAACGGCGTCAACCCCGACGGCGTGGTGCGCGGTTCCGGCATCTTCGCGGGCGGCTGGGGCGCTCAGCGTGCGGCCACCTACGGG
>JAEBEK010000522.1:0-540 GCA_049998055.1 Amycolatopsis sp. cmx-4-37
GGACCCCGGCGCGGGCCAGGGTGGCGGCGGCCAGCGAGGACATCGAGCCGGCGCCGATGATCAGCGCGCGCTTCTTGGCGGCCCAGTCGGCGACCTGCTCGCCCTGGGCCAGCTGCTCCAGGCCGAAGGTGACCAGGGACTGCCCGGCGCGGTCGATGCCGGTCTCGCTGTGGGCGCGCTTGCCGACCCGCAGGGACTGCTGGAACAGGTCGTTCAGCAGCCTCCCGGCGGTGTGCAGCCGCTGCGCGGTGGCGAGGGAGTCCTTGATCTGCCCGAGGATCTGCCCCTCCCCGACCACCATCGAGTCCAGCCCGCAGGCCACCGAGAACAGGTGGTGGACGGCGCGGTCCTCGTAGTGGACGTAGAGGTACGGCGTGAGTTCGTCGAGGCCGACCCCGCTGTGCCGGGCGAGCAGGGTGGAGACCTCGGCGACGCCCGCGTGGAACTTGTCCACGTCGGCGTAGAGCTCGATGCGGTTGCAGGTGGCGAGGACGGACGCCTCGGTGACGGGCTCGACGGCGAGCGCGTCCTGGAGGAGCT
>JAEBEK010000523.1:0-539 GCA_049998055.1 Amycolatopsis sp. cmx-4-37
CGAAGCAACGCCGCGGCGCTTGACTTCGCACTGAGCACCCGGTCAGGGACCACCCAGGTCCCGGACCGGGTTCTGTGCTGTCCTGCGCGACAACGGACCGAGTGAGCGAGCGCGTGGTGCGAGCCACGCGCTGAAGCGTGCGCACCCGCGCACCGCGCGGCCACCCGGGGACCGCCGCCCTAGCTGCGCCGGTCCCGGGCCGGGCCGGCGACGGCGCGATCCGCGCCACCGCCCTCGGTCCCGTCGGCAGCTTCCGGGCCGGTCGGCCCGCTCGCGCCGTCTTCCTCGAAGCCATGATCGTCATACCTGGTCACCGCCGTCGGCGGGTGCCTGCCGTGACCGGGTGGCCACGGCGCGGCACCGTCCGCCTCAGGCCGCGTAGTCGCCCGTCAGGGTCGCGCCGGTCGCCTCGTCGCCGCGCCGGGTGATCTCGCCGGCCACCCAGGCGTCGACCCCGCGGTCGCGCAGCGTGGTCAGGGCGATCTCCACCGAGCCGGCCGGGACGACGGCCATCATGCCGACGCCCATGTTCAGCGTCT
>JAEBEK010000524.1:0-538 GCA_049998055.1 Amycolatopsis sp. cmx-4-37
GCCGCCGAGGTGCGCAAGGCGATCGAGGAGCCGGTCAACGCCATCGTCGACGCGGTCAAGACCACCCTCGACAAGTGCCCGCCGGAGCTGTCCGGCGACGTCATGGACCGCGGCATCGTCCTCACCGGCGGCGGCGCCCTGCTCCGCGGCCTGGACGAGCGGCTCCGCCGCGAGACGGGCATGCCGATCCACATCGCCGAGGACCCGCTCGACTCCGTCGCGCTCGGCTCCGGCAAGTGCGTCGAGGAGTTCGAGGCCCTCCAGCAGGTCCTGGACGCCTCCCCGCGCCGCTGATCCTCCCGGGCGGGCCCACGCGGCCCGCCCGGTGACCCGGCCCCCGGCACCGGTCATCTCCCCGGGCCCGGCCCGCCGCCCCCTTGCACGACCCGAAGCCAGAACCCATTCCGACGAGGAAGGCACGGCCGCCGCACGTGAGGGACACACGAGAGAGCCGGCTGCTCCTGGTGCTGCTGATCGTCATCGCGTTCGCACTGATCACGGTGGACATCCGCGGCGGCGAGGACTCGCCGATCGACGG
>JAEBEK010000525.1:0-538 GCA_049998055.1 Amycolatopsis sp. cmx-4-37
AGGGCGCGGGCGTGCCCGCCGCCTTCCGGCTCACCTTCCGCGACCCGTACCGGATCGTCCTCGGGGAGCTGGGGGTGAAGTTCGGCACCGAGGTGGTGCTGACCCCGGTCGCCGACGGCGAGGGGCTCGGCGATCCGCTGCTCACCGGCGAGGTCACCGGCCTGGAGGCGGACTACGACGGCACCGGCAGCTTCGCCGTCGTACGCGGCTACGACTTCGGGCACCGCCTGATGCGCCGCCGCCGGGTCTCCGCGTACCGCAACCAGACCGCCTCCGACATCGCCCGCAGGCTGGCCGCGAAGGCGGGCGTGCCGATCGGGCGCATCCAGTCCACCCCGGCGCTCTACGAGTTCATCAGCCAGCCCAACATCAGCGACTGGGACTTCCTCTCGCGCCTGGCCGACGAGAACGAGTCGGTGATGTCGCTGGACGCGAAGGGCAAGTTCCAGTTCGTGAAGCCCAAGGCGTCCTCCGGGGCGCCCTCGCCGGGCACGGACGGCGACAAGAGCCCGTTCGTGCTCCAGGGCGGCCACGACAT
>JAEBEK010000526.1:0-538 GCA_049998055.1 Amycolatopsis sp. cmx-4-37
CGACTTAGGACGGCTGCCGAACAATGGGCGCCTTGTGAGCAGCAGAACTCCTCCTTAGGGTGACGGCTATGCCTTCCGCGCCCGAGCAGCCCTCGGCGACCTCCTTCCATTCGCCGGGCGAGGTGCTCGCACTGATCAGCTCCGGTGCCGCGCGGACCCGCGCCGACATCGCCCGGCTCACCGGACTGGCCCGCTCCACCGTCTCCTCGCGGGTCGACGCGCTGATCGCGCACGGCTTCGTCGACGAGGCGGCCGAAGGCGGCTCGACCGGCGGCCGGCCGCCCCGGCGGCTCGCTCTGCGGACCGGCGGGCACACCGTCGCCGGGGTCGACCTGGGCGCCTCGCACTGCCGGGTGGTGCTGCGGGACATCGGCGGCGCCGTGCTCGCCGTCCAGGAGGACCCGCTCTCCATCGCGGACGGCCCCGACCCGGTCCTGCGCCACGTCGAGCGGACCCTGCGCGCCCTCACCGAGGAGGCGGGACGCCCGCCGGGCACCCTGCGCTCGATCGGCGTCGGCGTGCCGGGGCCGGTGGCGTT
>JAEBEK010000527.1:0-538 GCA_049998055.1 Amycolatopsis sp. cmx-4-37
GGCCTGGTCTACGCCCTGATCTGGGAGGGGCTCTTCGCCTCCCTCATCAGCGGGGCCCGCACCCTCAGCGTGCAGCAGTGGGCCCTGGCGGTGGCCGAGAAGGTGACCGGCGGCGAGGCCGTCACCTCCGACGTGGCGCTGCCGACCGCCGTGATCCTGCTGGTGGCGGCGACCGGACTGGCCACCTGGTACGCGGGGCAGAAGCTGCGGAGCCTGACGGTGGCCGGGGAGGAGTGAGCCGGGAGGTCAGCCGGTGAGCAGGCGCTCAAGGACCACGGCGATGCCGTCCTCCGCGATGGAGGTGGTCAGCTCGTCGGCGACGGCCTTCAGCTCGCGGTGGGCGTTGGCCATGGCGACGCCGTGGCCCGCCCAGCCGAACATCGGGATGTCGTTCGGCATGTCGCCGAAGGCGATGGTCTCGGCGCCCTTGGTGCCCAGGCGCCGGGCGGCCAGCGAGAGCCTGGTCGCCTTGGAGAGGCCCAGCGGCAGCAGCTCCACCACGCCCGGCCCGGCCATCACGACGCCGACCAGGTCACCG
>JAEBEK010000528.1:0-537 GCA_049998055.1 Amycolatopsis sp. cmx-4-37
GTTCGCGGGTGGTGGTGGTCTTTCCCGCGCCGTAGGTGCCGTTCAGCCAGATGATCACCCCGGCGAGGGTAGCCGCCGGCCGCTCAGCGCGGGGCCTCCATCCGCAGGCTCCACCGGCCCGGGTGGCCGGTGACGGTGGCGGCGGAGAGGGGGCCGGGGTCGACGTTCCAGTAGGTGGCCGGGGACGCCTTGAGGGCGTAGACCAGCAGGGCGCGGACGACGGCGGGTTCGGCGACGGCGACCAGGGCGCCGCCGTCCTCGAAGGGGCGGGTGTCGAGCCAGCCGCCGACGCGGGTGACAAGATCGAGCAGGCTCTCCCCGCCGTGCGGTGCGGCGCGCGGGTCCCGGAGCCAGGCGTCGACGGCGCGCGGGTCGTGCGCCGCGACCTCTCCGAGGGTCAGCCCCCGCCAGCCGCCCATGTCCCAGTCGCTGAGGGCGGGCTGGACGAGCGGGGCGAAGCCGAGGGCGTCGCCGGTGGCCCGGCTGCGGTGGGTCGGGGAGCAGTAGCGCAGGTCGGCGGCGCTGAGCGGGACCAGG
>JAEBEK010000529.1:0-537 GCA_049998055.1 Amycolatopsis sp. cmx-4-37
GGGTCTCGTAGAGGTCGGTGGGGGCGCCGAGCTGTTCGACGCGGCCGCCGTTCATGACCGCGACCTGGTCGGCCATGGTCATGGCCTCCTCCTGGTCGTGGGTGACGTGGACGAAGGTGATGCCGACCTCGGTCTGGATGCGCTTGAGTTCGAGCTGCATCTGGCGGCGGAGCTTGAGGTCGAGCGCGCCGAGGGGCTCGTCGAGGAGGAGCACCTGGGGGTGGTTGATGAGGGCCCGGGCGACCGCGACGCGCTGCTGCTGGCCGCCGGAGAGCTGATGGGGCTTGCGCCGGGCGAAGTCGCCGAGTTCGACCAGGCCGAGCATGTCGCCGACCTGCCCGCGTACCGATTTGACACCGCGCCGCCGCAGCCCGAACGCGACGTTCTCGAACACGTCGAGGTGCGGGAAGAGGGCGTAGCTCTGGAAGACGGTGTTGACGGGGCGCTTGTACGGGGGGAGCCCCGTCACGTCGCGCTCCCCGAGCAGGACGGAGCCGGTGGTGGGCTCCTCCAGGCCGGCGATCATGCGGAGCGTCG
>JAEBEK010000530.1:0-537 GCA_049998055.1 Amycolatopsis sp. cmx-4-37
GGGCCGGTTCACCGGCACCGAGTCGCACGCCCACGCGTACCGGGTGCCCGGGGAGTTCGCCGGGCGCCGGGTCCTGGTGGTGGGCGCGGGCAACTCGGCGATGGACATCGCCACCGAACTGACCGGCCACGCCCGCCGGGTGGCGCTCTCCACCCGGCGCGGGGTGTGGGTGCTGCCCAAGCGGCTGCTGGGCCGCCCCTCCGACCAACTCAACGGCGCCCTCGCCGCCGTCCTGCCGTGGCGGGTGCGGCAGACCGTCTCCCAGACCGTGCTGCGCCTGGCCGACCGGCGCCCGGCCGGGCCCGGGCTGCCCGCGCCCCGGCGGGGGGTGCTCCAGGACCATCCGACGCTGAGCGACACCGTGCCCGCGCTGGTCGCCGCCGGGCACCTGGACGCCCGGCCGGGCATCGAGCGGTTCGAGGGCGGGGCGGTGCGGTTCACCGACGGGACCACCGAGGAGTTCGACCACGTCGTCTGGTGCACCGGCTACCGCGCGACCACGCCCTTCCTCGAGCGGGAGGTGGTGGCCGACCCGGC
>JAEBEK010000531.1:0-536 GCA_049998055.1 Amycolatopsis sp. cmx-4-37
GGCCGTCCCCGGCGGGGTCCGGCTGCGGGGCGAAGGTCATCCGGGGCCCGGCGGCGGTACGGTCCGCACGCGCCGCCTGCCGCCGGTACCAGCGGACCAGCGCGCCGAGCGCCCGGTCGCGCTCGGCGCCCGCCGGGTCGGCCTGGCCGAGCCGCCGCTCGGCGTGGCCGCGCAGCAGGTCGTGCATCCGCCAGCCGTCGACGCCCTCGTCCAGCAGCCCGGCGCGCTGCAACTCCTCCAGCAGGTCGGCCGCCTCGTCGTAGCCGCTGCCCAGCAGGGCCGCGGCCGGCTCCTCGCCGATCACGGGGGCCGGGAGCAGGGGCAGCAGGCGGTACAGCCGGGCGGCCTCGCCGTCCAGCCCCTCGTAGGCGGCGTCCCACACGGCCTCGACCATGGGCAGGCCCTTCTCGCGCAGCTCGGCGGTGAGTTCCCCGACCAGCCGCGACAGGGGCCGCCGCCGGTACTTGCGAACCCAGCGCCCGGCCACCAGCAGGGCGGCGGGCAGGCCGGCGCAGCCCTCGACGAGATCGGCCAGG
>JAEBEK010000532.1:0-536 GCA_049998055.1 Amycolatopsis sp. cmx-4-37
GAGAAGGGGCTGGAGCGGGCCTGCGAGGCGGCGGACGGGCGGCTCTCGGTGGTCCTGCGCGACCGCGACGTCCTGCCGGAGGACGAGGAGGGATACGTGCGGGGGGCCTGCTGAGGCAGGCGGGGGCGGGGAGCGGAGTCGAGGACTCCGGGCACCGGTACAGACCAATTCGGTGAATGGACCAGACCAATCGGCTCGGTCGTCGTATCGTCGCGTGCGGCGCGGCTCCGCCCGGTTCCCGCCGGGTGGCCGCGCCTGCCCGGAACTCCGCAACTCCCCCACACGCAAGGAGTGATGACCTCGTGTCGCGCAGAGCAACCCCCACCGGGGCCGCCGTCCGGGCCGCCGTCACCGGACTGGTGCTGACCCTGCTCACCGGACCCGCCGCCGCCCACGACCGGCACCGGCCGCACCACCCGCCGAAGCCCGCCTTCCCGGTGAGCGAGCGGCAGTTCGAGCGGATGTTCCCCGAGCGGGACCCGTTCTTCACCTACGAGGGGCTGCGCGAGGCCGCCGACGCCTTCCCCGCCTTCGCG
>JAEBEK010000533.1:0-536 GCA_049998055.1 Amycolatopsis sp. cmx-4-37
TGAAGGCGATACCGCCCATCGTCGGCGTCCCGCGCTTGGAGTGGTGCTCGCGCGGACCGTCGTCGCGGATGTACTGGCCGTAGCCCTTCTTGGCCAGCAGCTTGATCAGCAGTGGTGTGCCGATCAGCGTCAGGAACAGTCCAATGACGCCGGAGAGCAGGATCTGCTTCATCATCGGGCGGCGACCTCACCCTCGCCCGTACCGTCCGCCAGCAGAGCGGCGGCGACCTTCTCCAGTCCCACGGACCGGGAAGCCTTCACGAGTACGACATCTCCCGGGCGCAGCTCGCTGCGCAGCAGGTCGACCGCCGCCTGTGCGTCGGACACGTGCACCGACTCCTCACCCCACGAACCCTCGTTGTATGCGCCCATCTGCAGCCAGGCCGCTTCCCTGCCGCCGACTGCCACGAGCTTGCTCACGTTCAGCCGGACGGCGAGCCGCCCGACGGCATCGTGTTCGGTGAGCGCCTCGTCCCCCAGCTCGGCCATCTGTCCGAGCACCGCCCAGGTGCGGCCCCCCTCGCCGCGGCGGGCGC
>JAEBEK010000534.1:0-536 GCA_049998055.1 Amycolatopsis sp. cmx-4-37
TTGCGCGGGGTGATCCCCAGCGAGAGGCCCGAGAGGCCGCGCTGACGGCCGCCCAGCTTCCCGGCGATGGAGCGCAGCGCGCTGCCGGCGGGGGACTCGGGGTCGGTGAGGACCACCGGGCGCCCGTCGTCGCCGCCCTCGCGCAGCCGCACGTCGATCGGGATGGAGCCGAGGACCGGCACGGTGGCGCCGGTGGTGCGGGTCAGGCCGTCGGCGACGACCTGGCCGCCGCCGGTGCCGAAGACGTCGACCATCTCGTCGCAGTGCGGGCAGGGCAGCCCCGACATGTTCTCGACCACGCCGACGATCTTCTGGTGGGTCTGCACGGCGATCGAGCCGGCCCGCTCGGCGACCTCGGCGGCGGCCTGCTGCGGGGTGGTCACCACCAGGATCTCGGCGTTGGGCACCAGCTGGGCCACGGAGATGGCGATGTCGCCGGTGCCGGGCGGCAGGTCGAGCAGGAGGACGTCTAGGTCGCCCCAGAAGACGTCCGCGAGGAACTGCTGGAGCGCGCGGTGGAGCATCGGGCCGCGCCA
>JAEBEK010000535.1:0-536 GCA_049998055.1 Amycolatopsis sp. cmx-4-37
CGGCGCCGCGTGAACCGTCAACCCGGCGCTGCTCCCTCACCCCCGCAAGCCTTGCGGCAGCAGTGCTCTGCCCCCTGCTTCTCCTCCTGATAGGTGAATTTCCCGGGCTCCTCGGCCGGGCGCTGCCCGGCTTGGCCCGGGGGCGGCCCGGACCTCAGGCTGCGGCGAGCGGTTACCGCCCGGTAGACCGCGTCACCCCGCACGCCAGGAGGCGCCATGCACCGGCCCCCGTCCGGCCCCGGCCGGACCACCGCCCGCCGCTCCCCCACCCGTTCCGCAACCACCCGCCGCCCGGCGACCACCCGTCCCGCGACCGCGCGCCGCGAGGGCCGCCGCCCCGGCCACGGCACCGTCCGCCGCCCGCGCGAGGCGGTCCCCCGCTACTGGTTCGCCGACCGGCTCCTCGCCGTCCTCACCGGCCGCCGCCCCGTCCACTCCATGCTGAGCCACACGGTCGGCGAGGCGTACGAACAACTGGTCCGGCTGGCCCCGGCGGACGAGCCGTTCCTGCCCCCCGGCCGCGAACCGGCCGTCCG
>JAEBEK010000536.1:0-536 GCA_049998055.1 Amycolatopsis sp. cmx-4-37
TCAACGTCGGCGTCCAGGCCGCGGTCACCGCGATCCTCGCCTTCGGCGTCACCTTCGTCATCGTCTCGGCCGGCATCGACCTCTCGGTCGGCTCGGTCGCGGCCCTCTCCGCCACCGTGCTGGCCTGGCTCGCCACCAGCGAGGGCGTCCCCGTGGTGATCGCGGTGCTGCTCGCCGCCGCCACCGGCCTCGCCTGCGGCCTGGTCAACGGCGCGCTCATCTCGTACGGCAAACTCCCGCCGTTCATCGCGACGCTGGCCATGCTCTCCATCGGGCGCGGTCTCTCGCTGGTCATCTCGCAGGGCAGCCCGATCGCCTTCCCCGACTCGGTCTCCAAGCTCGGTGACACCCTCGGCGGCTGGCTGCCGGTGCCCGTGCTGGTCATGATCGTGATGGGCCTGATCACCGCCCTCCTGCTGCGCCGCACCTACATCGGCCGCTCGATGTACGCGATCGGCGGCAACGAGGAGGCGGCCCGCCTCTCCGGCATCCGCGTCAAGCGCCAGAAGCTCGTCATCTACGCCCTCTCCGGCCTC
>JAEBEK010000537.1:0-536 GCA_049998055.1 Amycolatopsis sp. cmx-4-37
CTGCTCGCGCAGGGCGGCCGGGGTCCGGGCGGAGAGCACCACGGGGACGTCCGGGGGCAGGGTGGCCGGGTCGCCGGCGGGGGCCGGGGACGCGGAGGGCTCGGTCGCGGGCTCCTCGGGCGCCTGCTCGACGATGGTGTGGACGTTGGTGCCGGAGAGGCCGAAGGAGGAGATGCCCGCGCGACGCGGTGCGTTCTCGCGTGCCGGCCAGGGGGCGGGCTCCGTCAGCAGGCGGACGGAGCCCTCGCTCCAGTCGACGTGGGTGGAGGGCTGGTCGACGTGGAGGGTGCGTGGCAGCAGGCCGTGGCGCATCGCCATGACCATCTTGATGACGCCCGCGACGCCGGCGGCCGACTGGGTGTGGCCGATGTTGGACTTCACCGAGCCGAGCAGCAGCGGGTTCTCGGGGTCGCGGTCCCTGCCGTAGGTGGCGTGCAGGGCCTGGGCCTCGATGGGGTCGCCGAGGGCGGTGCCGGTGCCGTGTGCCTCGACCGCGTCGATGTCGTCGGTGGTGAGGCCGGAGGCGGCCAGCGCCT
>JAEBEK010000538.1:0-535 GCA_049998055.1 Amycolatopsis sp. cmx-4-37
GGGCGGTTCGGCCCTTGCGGGCGGCGCTGGACATCGCACTCCTGGGACGGTGACGCGGACGGCGCGGAACGGGTGGCGGGCGGACGGGCGCGGACGCGCGGCGGCGCCCGCCGAGTTCTCTCGATCGGTGACTATCTCAATGATTGAGAGACTCTGCGGGTCGATGCTACGCATACCCGTCCTGGGGTCCGACAAGGGGTCCGCCACACGGCGTGCGGGCGGAAAGGCGCGACAACGACGCCGCTTCACTCTTCCGGGTGAGCGGGGCCTCCGGATGCGCGTGAGCCGCGAAACCCGCGCGGGCCGCCGGAGGGATTGGCCGCCGCTCAGCCGCCCGGACGCCGCTCCGGCCCCCGGATCTGCGCGAACTCCCCGTTCATCGCGGCGAGGAAACGCAGCGCGGCGTCCGCCTCCTCCTGGGTCAGCCGGGCCCTGGCCGTGGCGGCCGCCGTCGCGAGCGGCTGGAAGTGGGCGCGGGCCAGCGCCTTGCCGCCCTCCGTGTAGTGCAGGTGCACCACGCGCCGGTCCCGGGTGT
>JAEBEK010000539.1:0-535 GCA_049998055.1 Amycolatopsis sp. cmx-4-37
TCGGGTACACGCGGTGGGCGTACGAGTCGATGGAGGCCGGCCCGGCCGGGGGCGGCGGCGCGTTCACGGTACGGGTGCGGGTGCGCAACACCGGGGAGCGGCCGGGCCGGGAGGTCGTGCAGGTGTATCTGGAGCGGCCGGACTCGGCGCTGGAGCGGCCGGTGCGGTGGCTGGCCGGGTACGCGGCGGTGGAGGCGGAGCCCGGTGCGGCGGTGGAGGCGGTGGTGCGGGTGGGGACGCGCGCCGTGGAGCACTGGTCGGTGGAGGAGCACGGATGGCGGCGCGAGCCCGGGGTGTTCACGGTGCGGGCGGGGCGTTCGGCGGGGGACCTCCGGCTGACGGGGACGGTGGAGACCCGCTGACGGTACGTCCGGAGCCGTCCGGGGAGGGCGCCGACGAGCCGCCCTGAGAGCGCTCTCCCCCTGTTGTACAGTGCGTTCATGAGCCAAGATGCGCAAGTGTCCTCCTCGTCGGCGCCGACGCTGGAGGACGTGGCGCGGGTCGCCGGGGTGTCGCGGGCGACGGTCTCGCGCGT
>JAEBEK010000540.1:0-535 GCA_049998055.1 Amycolatopsis sp. cmx-4-37
GGGGCAACGCCCTCTCCACCACCTACAGCCTGTGGATGTTCGTCCTGGTCTGGCCGCTGATCGGGCTCATGGTGCTGGCCGTCGGCTGGGTCGAGGACCTGGCCGCCAAACGCCCGCCGCGCCTGTGGCCGGACGGGACGAGGCGGGGTTCGGCCGCCAAGTCGGGGAACACCCACCGCAAGTGAACCTCGCCCGCGCGGCGTGAAGGAACCGCGTACGTCCCGTGGACCCCTTTCCGTCCGTTGGTACCGTCTTGGGATGCCCGGCCACAGGCCGGGCATCCCTTCCGTTTCCCCACGAGCAGTACGAGAAGGAGCCCCACCGTGGCCCGTCGCACCCTGCCCCTCGCGGCGCTGACCGCAGCCGCCGCCCTCACCTTGACCGCCTGCGGGGGGTCGGGGGAGCCCGACGACATCAAGGGGGCCGGGGGGTCGGCTTCGGCGGGGGCGAGCGAGGCCGCCGACGAACCGGAGGGCAAGCGCCCTGACATCGGGCTGCCCAAGGACGCCGTCATGGTGGTGGACAAGGGGCAGCC
>JAEBEK010000541.1:0-535 GCA_049998055.1 Amycolatopsis sp. cmx-4-37
GCACCCGGTTGAGGGCCTGGGGCCCGGCCGCGCCGGCGCCGCCCGTGCTGGAGCCGGTGAAGAGCACCAGGTCGAAGCCGCGGGCCGCCGCCTCCTGCTCGACGCCGACCAGGAACGGGTAGTACGAGTGCTGCACGTCGGTCGGGAAGGTCGAGGTGAAGCTGAAGACCCCGCGCAGGTTGGTCCGCGCGGCGGCCAGCCGGCTGGCCGCCGGGTCCGGGACGTAGCCCAGGGCCCGTACCGCGTCGAGCACCTTCTGCCGTGTCTCCTCGGAGATCGCCACGCCCTGCTTGCGGGCCCCCAGCACCAGCGAGACGGTCGCCTGCGAGACCCCGGCCAGCCGTGCCACCTCGGCCTGGCGCGGCCGTGACGTACGACCGGCGGGGGAGGGCGTCCGCCCCCGGCGAGCCCGCTTCCTGGCTTCTTCCACGGTGTTCCTCCGGATCGCTAATGCGTATTAGTAATGCGCATTAGCGAGTACTGTGAACCCGCGTTCGGCACCGGTCAAGGGATCGCGCAAGACTTCTTTTCGGCC
>JAEBEK010000542.1:0-535 GCA_049998055.1 Amycolatopsis sp. cmx-4-37
TGGCGGCGGTGCCGTAGACCTTGCCCTCGGCGGGCGCCGGAGCGGCACCGGCGAAGGGGCTCGCGAAGACGGTCACACCGACCGCCATGGCGGTGGTGGCTATCGCGGCGGTGAGCTTGGTCCTGCGAGCACGCTGGTGAGTTGCCATGAAGAGGGATCTCCTCGCGCTGTGTGGGGGGTTGTGAGGGTGTGCGGCGCGCTCCGTCCGCCCGAGTACGGCAGTGGGGGTGGGGCGGGTGGTGCGGCCGGACGCCAACTGCCCCGCAAATTCTCGCGAATTGCTGGGGCTGGGACGAAACACTGTCTGATTGACGCGCGCAGATCAAGACCTTCATGAGCCTGTGACTTGTTCAACAAGTTTTCGTAATCACAAATCCGCGACCGACTGACACTTCGGGCACCGGCGGTCGCTTCCCCCACTTTCCGGGGCCATGCGGGTCACGCACGTGAAGGTTCTGCGAGCGTTCCGGCGACTTGGTGATCACCCGGTCGGGGCTCGTGAGCACTCGTGGATACGCCGCACGCGCCCGGCACG
>JAEBEK010000543.1:0-535 GCA_049998055.1 Amycolatopsis sp. cmx-4-37
GGACGGTGCTGACGCCGTCGTCGGTGGTCAGCGAGTGCAGCCGCCGCAGCGAGTCGAGGTACTCGCCGAGCCGCCCGTCGGGGTGGGCGACCATCGTGGTGCCGCGCCCGAGGACGGTGTCCCCGGTCAGCACGGCCCGGTCGGCGGGCAGGTGGAAGCTGAGCGAGTCGGAGGTGTGCCCGGGCGTCGGCACGACCCGCAGCTCCAGCCCGCCGGTGGTGACGACGTCCCCGGCGCCGAGCCCCTCGTCGCCCAGCCGCAGCGCCGGGTCGAGCGCGCGCACCGTGGTCCCGGTCAGCTCGGCGAAGCGGGCGGCACCCTCGGCGTGGTCGGCGTGGCCGTGAGTGAGCAGCGTCAGCCCGATCCGCCGCCCGGCCGCCTCGGCGGTGGCCACCACCGCCCGCAGGTGTCCCTCGTCCAGCGGCCCCGGGTCGATGACCACGGCCAGCTCCGAGCCGGGCTCGGCGACGAGCCAGGTGTTGGTGCCGTCCAGCGTCATCGCCGAGGGGTTGGGCGCGAGGACGTTGACGGCGCG
>JAEBEK010000544.1:0-533 GCA_049998055.1 Amycolatopsis sp. cmx-4-37
GTGGTTGAAGGAGTGCCGCCCGTAGGCGTAGACCTCGTCCGGGGCGACGGCGAGGACGGTGCCGAGCGCGGAGCCCGCCTCGGGCGGGACCGGGTCGGGGAACCGTCGCAGCGGGGTGTCGACGGTCTTCCAGCGCGTGCCGTCGAAGTGGTGGGCGGCGGTCTGGGTCATCTCCTGGCCCTCGCCGCCGATGCCGGGCCCCTCCGAGCGGTGGCCGACGGCCCAGAGGTCGTCGCCGGAGGTGCCGTCGAGGGCGGTGGCGGCCGAGGGCAGCAGGGTGGTGGTCCAGCGGGTGCCGTCCCAGTGGGCGGCCGGGCTGCGGTCGTCGCTGGTGAGGTTCCCGGTGCCGTCGTCCTGGTCGGGCAGGTGGGGGTCCTGGAGGAGGGTGACGTCGTCGGGGCCGAAGGCGACCAGGTCGAGCAGGTGGCCGTCGGGCGGCGGGGTGACGGTGGACCAGCGGCCGTCCTCGTACCGGGCGATGACGGGCGTGCCGTTCTGCTCGGCGGTGGTGCCGGTCGCCCAGAGGGTGCCGG
>JAEBEK010000545.1:0-533 GCA_049998055.1 Amycolatopsis sp. cmx-4-37
CGAGTGGCCCGGCAACCCGGTGGCCACCCCGGACTTCGGCCTGATCGGACAGGTCAGCCTCTTCGGCGGATTCGCCAAGGTGGGGCTGCTCACCGGCATCCTCTTCGTCTTCACCGTGCTGCTGTCGTGCTTCTTCGACGCGATGGGCACGATCATGGCGGTCGGCGACGAGGCCGAGCTGACCGACGCCCAGGGCAACATGCCCGGCATCAACAAGGTCCTCTTCGTCGACGGCATCGCCGTCGCGGCGGGCGGCGCCTCGTCCTCCTCCGCCACCACCTGCTTCGTGGAGTCCACCGCCGGTGTCGGCGAGGGCGCCCGGACCGGCTTCGCCAACATCGTGACCGGCGGCCTCTTCGCCATCGGCCTCTTCCTGACGCCGGTCGTGACGATGGTCCCCTCGCAGGCGGCCACCCCGGCCCTGGTCGCGGTCGGCTTCCTGATCCTCTCCGGCTCGATCGGCGCGATCGACTGGACGGACTTCACCATCGCGATCCCGGCCTTCATCACCTTCATGATGATGCCGTTCACGT
>JAEBEK010000546.1:0-532 GCA_049998055.1 Amycolatopsis sp. cmx-4-37
GGCGGGGCCGAGCAGGTCGTCGAGGCCGGTGCCGGTGAGGACGGCGGTGATCGCGGAGCCGGAGGAGCCGGAGGCGACCGCCATCGGCACCCCGGCCCGGTGCAGCCGCTCCACCAGCAGCGCCATCTGCTCGAAGACCGGCGTGCCGGCCCGGGCCAGCGCGAGGTAGCGGTCGTCCAGCTCCTCCGCCAGCGCGTCCAGGGAGGCGCCGAGCCCGTACAGCCGCCGCCAGTCGGCGAGCGTCTCCCGGGTGCTGACCCCGATGTACCGCTCGTGGTCGGCCCAGGTGAAGCCGGGCACGCCGTGCTCCTCCAGGAGGGCCCGGCCCGCCTCGAAGTAGTTCGGCTCGCTGTCCACCAGCGTGCCGTCCAGATCGAAGACGACCGCCGGGAGTGCGGCCTCGGTCACGTTCGCCATGGCCCCAGCATGGCAGAAAGGGGCCGGACCGCCCGGCTCACCTGCGGGCGGCGACCGAGGCCACCAGCGGCAGCACCCGGTGCGCCACCCGCTCCCGCAGGGCCACCTCGGTACG
>JAEBEK010000547.1:0-532 GCA_049998055.1 Amycolatopsis sp. cmx-4-37
GTGGCGCGGTTCCTGTCGCCGCAGCGCCGGGTGGAGATCGTCCAGCCGGCCTCGGGCAAGGAGTTCGACCTGTCGGTGGTGGTGCCGGTGGAGGATCTGGGCGAGCTGGGCGGCTCGCCGGTGAGCGACGAGGGCTCGGGCGACCGCCCCTCGATCTGGCCGCACGTCGAGGAGCGCATCGCCGACCTGATCCAGTCGCACCGCTCGACCATCGTCTTCGCCAACTCCCGCCGCCTCGCCGAGCGCCTGTGCAACCGGCTGAACGAGATCGCCTACGAGCGTGCCACCGGCGAGGCCATGCCCGAGGACCACTCCCCGGCCGAGCTGATGGGCGCCGCCTCCTCGGCCTCGGGGGCGCCTCCCCTGATCGCCCGCGCCCACCACGGTTCGGTCTCCAAGGAGCAGCGCGCCCAGGTGGAGGAGGACCTGAAGGCGGGCCGGCTGCCCGCCGTGGTGGCCACCTCCAGCCTGGAGCTGGGCATCGACATGGGCGCGGTGGACCTGGTGGTGCAGGTCGAGTCCCCGCCGTCGG
>JAEBEK010000548.1:0-532 GCA_049998055.1 Amycolatopsis sp. cmx-4-37
CCGCGCAACAGGCGCACATCCACGCGCAGTTCGCCGAGACGCTGGTCGGGGTCGCGCGCCGTGGCGCCCAGCTCACCAGCATCATGGTGTCGGAGCTGGACACGGTGCAGCGCGACGAGGCCGACCCGGAGCGGATGAAGACCCTCTTCGCCCTCGACCACCTCGCCGTCCGGATGGAGCGCAACACCAACAACATCCTGGTGCTGGGGGGTTTCGGGCACGGCCGGGTGCGGACCGACGATGTCGACTGCTCCACCGTCGTCATGGCCGCGGCCCAGCAGATCGAGCGCTTCGAGCGGGTGTCGCTCGGCGTCGTCGAGGCCGATGTCGGCATCGCGGCGCGGGCGGTGCACGACGTGGCGCACATCCTCGCCGAGATCCTCGACAACGCGACCCGCTTCTCGTCCCCCGAGTCGCCGGTCGGCGTCACCGTCTGGCGCCTCGGCGAGCAGGCCGTCGTGCAGATCGTGGACGAGGGCGTGGGCATCCCGCCGGACCGCCGTGCCATCCACAACGCCGCGCTGCGCGAGCC
>JAEBEK010000549.1:0-532 GCA_049998055.1 Amycolatopsis sp. cmx-4-37
GCCCGCGTACAGCACCGGTTCGGCGCCGGAGGGGTGGTAGACGAGGCGGCCGTCGGCGCCGGTGGTGTACCGGCCGCCGCGTCCTTCGGTGACCAGCACCATCAGGTCGACGAAGGCGAGCCCGAGGCCGCGTACGAGGACGGGGGCGCCGGGTGCCAGCGCGCTCAGGTCGCTGTCGGCGGTGTAGGCGGGCGGCAGGTGGGTCAGGCCGTGGCGGGCGGCGAAGGCGGTGAGGGCCCGCTGCTCGTCGTCGGGGTCGGTGTCGAGGTGGCCGAGGGTGAACAGGACGGCGTCGGCGGTCAGCGGGGTGTCCGAGCCCGCCGGCCACACCCGCTGGAGCCCGTCCGGCGCGCCCTCGACGCGGACGGCGGCGCGCCGGTGCTCGTGGACGGTGACCTGCGGCGGCAGGGCGGCGCGGACCCGGGCGTGCACCCAGCCGAGGTAGGCGCTCTGGAGCCGCCGGGAGGCGAAGCCGGCCGGGGTCAGGCCGCGTATCTCGGCGTCGAGTTCCGGGCCGGCCGCGACGGCGGGC
>JAEBEK010000550.1:0-531 GCA_049998055.1 Amycolatopsis sp. cmx-4-37
GTAGGCGAGGAGGACCGCGTCGGCCTGCTTGATGCGGGAGCCCTGGTAGCCGTCGTACTGGAGGAAGACCTTGCGGCCGGCGTCGTAGGGGATGCGCAGGCCGTCGGCGATGCGGCGCCACTCGGGCGGGGCGGTGGCGCCGGTCTCCTCGGCGGCGCTCGCCGCGTGGCGCAGGGCGGTGGCGGCCACGGCGTTGGTGTAGACGCCGTCGTCCACGCCGTTGCTGTACTCGTCGGGGCCGGCGACGCCCTTCACCGAGTAGCTGCCGTCGGGGTTGGCGGTGACCCGGGAGGCCCAGAACTCCGCGAGGCCGCGCAGCAGCGGCTCCCCGTCGCGGCGCAGCCAGCCCCGGTCGCCGGTGGCGAGCCAGTACTGCCAGGCGGCGAGCGCGATGTCGCCCTGGAGGTGGTTCTGGGTGACGCAGTGCGGCGGGTTCCAGCTCTGGCACTCGCCCCACAGGTCGCCCGAGGAGGCGCTGGTCCAGGGGAAGAAGAGGCCCTCGAAGCCGAGTTTGCGGGCGTTGTCGCGGGC
>JAEBEK010000551.1:0-531 GCA_049998055.1 Amycolatopsis sp. cmx-4-37
CGCGGGCCTGCGGCTTGATCTCCTGGGCGGCGAAGACGCCGCGGACCGGGGCGAGGTGCGGGTCGCGGTTGAGGAGTTCCAGATAGCGGGTCAGCTGCTCCACGCCGTCGATCTCGCCGCGCCGCTTGATCTCGACGGCGACGGTGGCGCCGGAGGCGTCCCGGCAGAGGATGTCGACGGGGCCGATCGCGGTCGGGTACTCGCGCCGGATCAGGGTGTATCCCTCGCCGAGCGTCTCGATCCGGTCCGCCAGCAGCTCCTGGAGGTGCGCCTCCACGCCGTCCTTGATGAGGCCAGGGTCCACGCCGAGTTCGTGCGAGGAGTCGTGCAGGACCTCCTCCATGGTGATGACGAGCTTCTCCCCGCCCTTGTTCACCACGGTCCAGACGTTGTCCTCGCCCTCCTTGAGGGTGCACGGCGGCGACATCCAGTTGAGCGGTTTGTACGCCCGGTCGTCCGCGTGGATCGAGACACTCCCGTCGGCCTTCACGAGGATCAGGCGAGGGGCGGAGGGAAGGTGGGCCGTGAGCC
>JAEBEK010000552.1:0-531 GCA_049998055.1 Amycolatopsis sp. cmx-4-37
CAGCCGAACCTGACACCGGAGTACCTGACCGAGGGCGACAGCATCGGCTGGAACTTCCTGCCGATCTACGTCGGCTCGCAGTCGCCCTGCGTCATCGCGTCCAACAAGCAGAACGTGCGGATCACCGGCGACCCCGTCGAGCGGGGCGCGGCGGAGGGCGCGGACGCGGTCGACCGCGCCGCCGCCCTCGGCATGGAGCGGGGCAGCGCGCTCTACCTCGACATGGAGGCGTACGACCAGCGCAAGGCCGACTGCGCGGCGACCACCCTCGCCTTCGTCCGCGCCTGGAACCGCGCGGTCACCGACAGCGGCTACGTGCCGGGCTTCTACTCCAGCGCCTCCTCCGGCATCAGCCACCTGGAGAGCGAGCGGCGGGCCGGGACCAGTGACCTGCCGGCGGCCATCTGGTTCGCGCGCTGGCAGCCGCAGCCCGACCTCTGGGGCGAGCCCGTCCTCGACCGGGAGGCCTGGGCGCCGGACGCCCGCATCCACCAGTACGCCGGCAACGTCACGGAGACGCACGGCGGCAGT
>JAEBEK010000553.1:0-531 GCA_049998055.1 Amycolatopsis sp. cmx-4-37
TCCGGGTCGAGCTTCAGGCGGCCGATCACGGCGAGGGCCTGCGCGGCGAACGCCTCGTTCAGCTCGGCGGCCTCCACGTCGGCCGCCGTCCACCCGGCCCGCTCCAGCGCCTTGTGCGTCGCGGGGACCGGGCCGAGCCCCATCAGGTGCGGCTCGACCCCGGCCGAGGCGGAGGTGACGACGCGGGCGCGGGGCGTCAGCCCGTACCGCTCGACGGCCGCGCCGCTCGCCACGACCAGCGCCGAGGCGCCGTCCGAGAGCGGCGAGGAGGCGCCGGCGGTGACGATGCCGTCGGCCCGGAAGACGGTCCGCAGCGTGGCCAGCTTCTCCAGCGTGGTGGAGGGGCGCGGGCCCTCGTCCGCCGTGACCTCGCCGTCCTTGACGGGCACGGGGACCAGCTCGCGGTCGAAGTGCCCGGCGCGCTGGGCCGCCACCGCCCGCTGGTGCGAGCGGAGCGCGAAGGCGTCGGACTGCTCGCGGGTGATCCCGTCGAGCGCGGCGACCTCCTCGGCCGTCTCGCCCATGGAGAGG
>JAEBEK010000554.1:0-531 GCA_049998055.1 Amycolatopsis sp. cmx-4-37
TAGTCGAAGGAGCGGAGCATGCCGGCGACGTCGCGGACCGGGGGCTGGGGGAGCCGCCGTTCGGCCAGCGGCTTGACCGGCTCGCCCTCGAAGTCGATCAGCGACCAGTGGCCGTCGGGCCCGCGCAGGCACTGCCCGAGGTGCAGGTCGCCGTGGACCCGCTGGGCGGTGAGCGAGGTCCCGGCCAGCGAGGGGTCGGCCATCGCCTCGAAGGCGGTGCGCAGCCCCGGTACGTGTCGGTGGAGCGCGGGGACAGCCTGCGCGGCGGCGTCCAGCCGCTCCGTCATCTGCGCGGCCAGCGCCGCCAGCCGGGCCGGGCCCAGCGTCACGGTGGGCAGCGCTTCGGCCAGCGCCGCGTGCACCTCGGCGGTGGCCCGGCCCAGCGCGCGGGCCTCGCCGGAGAAGTCCTCACCCCGGGCGAGCGCGCCGAGCGCCAGCTCCCAGCCGTCGTCGCAGCCGCGCAGGAACGGCTGGAGGACGCCGAGGACCAGCGGCTCCGCGCCCCCGTCGGCCTCCAGCCAGGCGAGGGGC
>JAEBEK010000555.1:0-531 GCA_049998055.1 Amycolatopsis sp. cmx-4-37
GGCGGTTTCGGCACTGGCGCTGGCGGCGAGCGGTTGCGTCACCGTCC
Organism: Amycolatopsis sp. cmx-4-37; assembly: GCA_049998055.1. GTDB lineage: Bacteria > Actinomycetota > Actinomycetes > Mycobacteriales > Pseudonocardiaceae > Amycolatopsis. The sequence goes on from JAEBEK010000555.1 coordinate 48, forward strand.
ACGGTGAGCTGGAGGTCGTACCCGCCGCCACGAAGGGCGAGGCGGCCCGGGTGCTGGCCGAGTTCACCAAGGCGTACAACGCCGGTGACAAGGCGTACGACCCGGAGCTGAGCGCCGGCCGGGTGACCGGGGCGCTCGGCCAGATCAACCAGGCCAGCCTGCGGGCCAAGGGGAAGAACACACCGGGCGGCAACCCGCGTCACGCCCCGCTGGAGCTGACCGACGCCCGTTTCCTCATCCCCGCCAAGGCCGGGTGGCCGCGCTGGTTCCTCGCGGACACCGACAGCAACCGGGACGTGGACGACGACCCGAGGCAGGACACCCGCTGGTTCGTCGCCTTCGTCAAGAGCGGGCCCGACGCGCAGTGGAAGGCCGCCTACCTCTCCATCCTCACCCCGGACGAGATACCGGAGTTCTCCGAGGACGCGAAGGGGAACGCCGTGCCGGTGGCGAACAGCGCCAAGGACCTGGCCGTCGCGCCGGG
>JAEBEK010000556.1:0-531 GCA_049998055.1 Amycolatopsis sp. cmx-4-37
GGGCCCAGCACCTGGCGCAGCGCGGCGTGCAGGACGTGCGTGCCGGAGTGGGCCTGGCGGGCGCCGAGTCGCCATTCGGGGTCGACGGTGGCCTCGACCTCGTCGCCGGGGGCGAGTTCGCCGGCCAGGACGCGCACGCGGTGGACGACGAGGCCGGGCAGGGGCCGCTGCACGTCGACGACCTCGGCCTCGACGGAAGCGCCGGTGAGGTGTCCGGCGTCGGCGGCCTGGCCGCCCGACTCGGCGTAGAAGGGGGTGCGGTCGAGGACGACGGTGGCGAGCTGCCCGGCGGTGGCGACGGGCAGCGGGCCCTCGGCGCCGAGTACGGCCCGTACGGTGGCGCGGGTGGTGAGCTTCTCCCAGGCCAGCCACTCGGTGGGCCCTGAGGCGTCCAGGACCGCGCGCAGGGCCGAGGTGTCGCCGGTGCCGCCGGACTTGCGGGCGCGGGCGTCGGCGCGGGCCCGTTCGCGCTGGTCCTCCATGAGCGCGGTGAACCCCGCGCGGTCGACCTCGACGCCCTGCTCGGCGGCC
>JAEBEK010000557.1:0-529 GCA_049998055.1 Amycolatopsis sp. cmx-4-37
GCCCGAGGACGGCGCGGCGTACGCGGCGGCGGCCGAGTACCGCGAGCGGCTGGCCGAGATGGGCGCGGTCGGCACGGCGGAGATCCTGCGGGCGGCAGGTGACGACGACCCGCTCGACCACGACCTGCTGAGCGCGGTGTGGCAGCACGCGGTGACCGCGATCGTCCAGTGGGGGCTGGACCACCCCGAGCAGACGGCCGCCGACATGGCGGCCCGCGCCGCCCGGATGCTCCACATCGTCCTGGGCCCCCACTCCTGACCCGACCGCTCCCTTCCGGTCCGCGCGACCCATTGACCGCGAATTGACCTCTGAGTAACTTACCCACGAGTCAATTCCCAACGGGCCGACCCCGAGGAGCCGCGATGCTGTCCGACCTGTGGGACGTGATCAACACCCCGTTGCTCTACGCCACCCCGTTCTTCGCCCTGTTCGCAGGGATCGAACTCGCCTCGTTCGCCCTGCTGGACCGCGCCGAACGCCGCGAGCCTGGAGCGGAACGCCCGCCCGGGGACCGCCCGAAGGGCCACT
>JAEBEK010000558.1:0-529 GCA_049998055.1 Amycolatopsis sp. cmx-4-37
TCCGCCCCCGCGACCCGCGGAACCCCGCGCTCCACCCGCGCTGGAACCTGATCTTCCCGGTCCCCGACGTCGCCGAGGCGGCCCGCCGGGCGGTGGAACTGGGCGCGGTACGACTGGCGGAGACCACCCCGGTCGCCGACGAGGGCGCGGTCCTGCGCGACCCGGACGGCGCGGTCTTCTCCCTGGCACCGGCCTCGGCCGGGCACTGAGAGAGGCCCCCCCGACGGACACACCGGTGCCCCGGCCACGAGGTGGCCGGGGCACCGGTGCGGGGTGACGCCGACGCTTCAGGTCAGCGGCGGGTGAACTCGGCCTCGGCCTCGAAGCCGCCGGCCTTGAAGTCCTTGACGACGATGTCGCCGACCTTGACCACGGTGCCGTGGACCTTCCAGCCCTCGACCTCGAACTCGGCGCTGCCGCCACCGGAGGCGGCGGCGGGCGAGGCGGCGAGGAGGGCGGCGGTGCCGACGCCGGCCAGGGTGATCGCCATACGACGGATCATGGAACGCTCCACTTCTCTGTAAGGGGT
>JAEBEK010000559.1:0-529 GCA_049998055.1 Amycolatopsis sp. cmx-4-37
GAGACGACGGCGAAGAGCCCGTCGTCGGGCCGCGGTTCGAACTCGACGTTCAGGTCGAAGGGGGTCGTCTCCACCGGCGGCAGCGTCTCCTCGACCAGCAGGCCGGGCAGCGCGAACGAGTCCCGTGGGGCGTTCTGGAGCGTGACGGCGGCCTGCACCAGCGGGGTGCGGCTCGGGTCGCGGTCGGGCGCCAGCTCCTCCATGAGGCGGCTGAACGGCACGTCCTGGTGGGCGAAGGCGTCCAGCGTGGTCCCGCGCACCTGGTCGAGCAGGGCACCGAAACCGGCCGCCTCGTCGATCCGGGAGCGCAGGACCAGCGTGTTGACGAAGAAGCCGACGAGCCCTTCGAGTTCGGTGCGGTCCCGGCCCGAGACGGCGGTTCCCACCGCCAGGTCGGACTGTCCGCCGTGCCGGGCCAGCACCAGCTGGGTGACGGCGGTCAGCGCCATCGACAGGGTCGCGCCCCGCCGCCGCGCCGCCTCGCCCAGGGCCACGGCCACCTCACGCGGCACCGGGAAGGAGTGCAGGG
>JAEBEK010000560.1:0-528 GCA_049998055.1 Amycolatopsis sp. cmx-4-37
AAGCTCCTCGCCATCTGCGAGCGGGCCGCCGACGGCGAGTCGGTCACCGCCCGGGTGCACCCCGCGATGATCCCGCTCACCCACCCGCTGGCCTCCGTCCGCGAGGCGTACAACGCCGTCTTCGTCGAGTCCGAGGCCGCCGGCCAGCTCATGTTCTACGGCCCCGGGGCGGGCGGCTCGCCGACCGCCTCCGCCGTCCTCGGCGACCTGGTCGCCGTCTGCCGCAACCGCCTCGCCGCCTCGCGCGGCCCGGGCGAGTCCGCGTACACCCGACTGCCCGTCAGCCCCATGGGCAAGGTCGTCACGCGGTACCACATCAGCCTCGACGTGGCCGACAAGCCGGGTGTCCTCGCCCAGGTCGCGACGGTCTTCGCCGAGCACGGCGTGTCCATCGACACGGTGCGCCAGACGGGCAAGGACGGCGAGGCCAGCCTCGTCGTCGTCACTCACCGCGCTCACGACGCCGCCCTCAGCGGAACCGTCGAGGCGCTGCGGAACCTCGACACCGTGCGTGGTGTCGCGAGCATC
>JAEBEK010000561.1:0-528 GCA_049998055.1 Amycolatopsis sp. cmx-4-37
CCTCGGCGAGGACCGCGGTGAGGGCGTTGTCGCGGAGCTCGCGGCGCATCAGCTCGACGGCGGTGGACGGGACTCCGGAGGCGGCCAGGGAGTCGAGGTTCTCCTCCAGGGCCTGCTGGGTCCGGGTGATCGACTCGTCGACGAGGGCGCCCAGTTCGTCCCGGACGTGCTCGGGCAGGCCGGGGTGGGCGGTGAAGCGGCGCAGATTGCGCAGGCCGGTGCGGGAGTGGGCGAGGGTGCGGCCGAAGGCGCCCGGCCCGGCGCCCGCGCGGTCGGCGGCGGCGGCCGTCAGTGCCGTGGACCAGTGGTCGAACCGGGCCGCCACCGCCTCCTGGAGGTGGACGGCGAGGCGGTGCCAGGTGTCCTCCGCCCAGTCCTCGGGCCGCAGCGCGGGAAGGGCCGCCGGGTCCGGGTCGCCGCCCTCGCCCCACTCCCGCAGGTGGGCGACCCAGGCGCCGTAGGCACCGCCGTCGCCCCAGAAGCCGGTCACGGGCGCGGTCCGCCCCGCCGGACGAGGGTCTCGCCGGG
>JAEBEK010000562.1:0-528 GCA_049998055.1 Amycolatopsis sp. cmx-4-37
GACGGCGACAAGGTGGTCAAGGGCCTCAGCGGCCTGCTGACCGTCCTCAGGGACGACGGCTTCGCCGACGACGAGATGCTGGAGTGGCTGTTCACGCCCGACGAGACCCTGCCGGGCACCCCGGCCCAGGCACTGAACGAGAATCGCGGGACAGAGGTGAAGCGCCGCGCCCAGGCGCTCGCCGTCTGACCCAGCCACACGGCGAGCACGGCCCACCCGGGCCCCGCTCGCACCCGGGCGCCGGCCCGGGAGCCCATCCGGATGCGGGCCGCGTCGTGAACGCGGCCCGCACACCGCTGTCAGGGGGGACCCCATGTCCGACACCGCCCGCGCCCGCCTCGCCGACGCCCGCCTCTACCTCTGCGTGGACGCCCGCAAGCGCCAGGGCGACCTCCCGGAGTTCCTGGACGCCGTGCTGGCCGGCGGCGTCGACATCGTCCAGCTCCGCGACAAGTCGCTGGAGGCCGCCGAGGAGCTGGAGCTGCTGGAGCTCTTCGCCGACGCCTGCCGCCGCCACGGCAGGCTGCT
>JAEBEK010000563.1:0-528 GCA_049998055.1 Amycolatopsis sp. cmx-4-37
TGCGGTGAAGCGGCGGGCGAGGGGGGCGAGGCGCGGGTCGAGCCATGCCTGGACGTGGGCGCCGAGGTCCCGTACGGCGGCGAACTCCTCGCCGCAGTCGTCGAGGTAGCGGCGGTCGGCCCGGTGGTCCAGGTAGAGGCCGCGGGCCAGGACGCCGGCCTCGACGGCCTGGTGCACCCAGCCGTCGGCGGCTTCGGCCCCCAGGGTGAAGACCCAGGTGTGCACGGCTTCCAGGACGGCCTTGCGGGCGGCTTCGGCCGGGTCGAAGCGGCAGGCGAAACCGGCCGCGTGGACATCCCGCCGGGCGTCGTGGACCAGGGCGGCCACGCAGGGCGCGAACTCCGAGGGCATCTCGACGATGCTCACCTCCAGGCCGGACCCGGCGAGGTCGGCGTCGAGCCCGGGGACGCTGCCGGGGTCGACGCCCCGGGTGGGCCCGTCCAGGTGCCACCACAGTTCGAGGGCGTCCCGCTCGACCACTTCGAGGAGGGCGCGTTCGGCGGCGTCGGCGAGTCCCTGTCCGGTGGC
>JAEBEK010000564.1:0-528 GCA_049998055.1 Amycolatopsis sp. cmx-4-37
CGCGGTGGTGCTCGCGGCGTTGGCACTGGCGGCCACGGGGGCGTGGGGGCGGTGGCTGCCGGTCGCGGCCGAGCGGCTGCCGGCGGCGGTCGCCTGGACGGGGACGGCGGCGAGCGTCGCGATGGCGGTGACCACGCTGACCCTGGCGACCGCCGCCTTCCTCGCCGAACAGTGGCCGCTGACCGTGCTGGCCGGGGCGCTCGCGGCCGCCTCCCACGCCGTGGTGGCGGGATCGGCCCGCGTCTGCCGGGAGTGCGCGCGGCTGTCGTCGCGCGAGCCGGCGGTGGCGTGAGGGAGGCGGGCCAGAGCTGAACCGGGGGGTTTTCCCCACCCCCGGTTCGCCCGGCCGCCCCATGTCGTCGGGGGCTGCCCGAACGGCATCGTGGAGTACGCACCGAGGCCCCGCGCACCACGGCCCCGGTCCCCTCCCCGCCCGCTCCCGCCTCCCGGATTAGAGGTCACCCATGGCCACCGCCGACATCCCCACCGCCGACATCCCCACCGCGTGCCCGCTGCCGCACGTCTCCG
>JAEBEK010000565.1:0-528 GCA_049998055.1 Amycolatopsis sp. cmx-4-37
ACCGCGGCGGCGAAGCCGAAGCCCAGCAGGAAGCGGTACCACGGCAGGTCGAAGGCGTAGAACGCGACGTCCTTGCCGAACTGCGGGTCCTTCTCGCCGAAGGGGACGCCGTTGATCCACAGCAGCCAGGTCCGCCACTGCCCGGCCGCCGAGGCGCCGGAGATGAGGCCGATGACGGCGGTGACGCCGATGAGCATCCACTTCTTGTACGGCGCGATGCTCATCCGGTAGCGGTCGAGGCTCTGCTGCTCCAGCGACATGGCGCTGAGCGGCGGGCGCAGGCGGTGCGCCAGCCAGATGTTCACCCCCACCGCGAGCGCCATCAGGAGTCCGAAGACGAAGAACAGACCGATCTTGGTCCACAGCGTGGTGGTGAAGACGGACGAGTAGTGGACCGACCGGTACCAGAGCCAGTCCGTCCAGAACCCGGCGAACATCACGAACGCCATGGCCAGGACGGCCAGTACCCCGAGTGTCATGAGCAGGGTACGGGCCCGCCGGGACGGCCGGCCGACTCTCATCCTTGGC
>JAEBEK010000566.1:0-527 GCA_049998055.1 Amycolatopsis sp. cmx-4-37
TGTCCGGAAGATGCCGGGAACAACCGCGCATCACGGACCGTCGCCTGCGCCCTCACATCGCCTTCGCGTAGGGTCACGCTCACCTACCCCCGGCGACACGTGGTGCTTTCGTGATCCGATTCGACAAGGTCTCCAAGGCCTACCCCAAGCAGAACCGCCCCGCACTCAGGGATGTCTCCCTGGAGGTCGAGCGTGGCGAGTTCGTGTTCCTCGTGGGGTCGTCCGGTTCGGGCAAGTCCACCTTCCTCAGGCTGATCCTGCGCGAGGAGCGCACCAGCCAGGGGCAGGTCCACGTGCTCGGCAAGGACCTGGCCCGGCTCTCCAACTGGAAGGTGCCGCAGATGCGGCGCCAGCTCGGCACGGTCTTCCAGGACTTCCGGCTGCTGCCCAACAAGACGGTGGCCGAGAACGTCGCCTTCGCGCAGGAGGTCATCGGCAAGTCCCGCGGCGAGATCCGCAAGTCCGTCCCGCAGGTCCTCGACCTGGTCGGCCTCGGCGGGAAGGAGGAGCGGATGCCCGGCGAGCTG
>JAEBEK010000567.1:0-527 GCA_049998055.1 Amycolatopsis sp. cmx-4-37
GCGGCGGCGCCCATCGAGCCGTCGAAGTACGTGCCGAAGCGGTCACGCAGCTCGCGGTAGAGGAGCTCGTCGCCCTCCAGGTCCTGGACCTTGAGGTTCTTGAAGCGGTTCCAGACCTCGTCGAGACGGTCGATCTCGCGCTGCGCGCGGTCGCGCAGCTGCTTCATCTCCCGCTCGGCACCTTCGCGCACCTTGCGGCGCACGTCGGCCTTGGCACCCTCGGCCTCCAGCTCGGCCAGGTCGGTCTCGAGCTTCTTGGCACGGGCCTCGAGGTCGGCGTCGCGCCGGTTCTCGATCTGCTGGCGCTCGACGGAGACGTGGGCCTCCAGCGACGGGAGGTCGCGGGTGCGGCGCTCCTCGTCCACGAACGTGATCATGTACGCGGCGAAGTAGATGACCTTCTCGAGGTCCTTCGGCGCGAGGTCCAGCAGGTAGCCCAGGCGCGAGGGGACGCCCTTGAAGTACCAGATGTGGGTCACGGGAGCGGCGAGCTCGATGTGGCCCATCCGCTCACGGCGCACCTTGGC
>JAEBEK010000568.1:0-526 GCA_049998055.1 Amycolatopsis sp. cmx-4-37
CGGCGCTCTCGGCGGCGTTGCGGACCGCCGGGTTCTGCGCCACGCGCTCCGCGCACTTCCTCAACTGTTCGTACCGCTCGCGGCCCGCGCGGCTCCCGAGCACGTAGCCCAGGGCCACTCCGGCGACGAAGGTGAGCCGGTAGCGCATCAACTGCCACCCTTCCGTAGTGGTCGGTTCTGCCGAGCGCGGGAGCAGGGGCGAGGCCCCGCCGGGTACCGATTGGCGAAGCACCCCCCTGCTTGCGCTAATGTATGTGTCGCAGCGAACGAGCGCCCTCCGGAGCACTCCGCGCGGGAGCCCCGTTCGATGCGAAGCAGCATTCCCCTGTAGCTCAATTGGCAGAGCAGCCGGCTGTTAACCGGCAGGTTACTGGTTCGAGTCCAGTCGGGAGAGCAAACGATGAGGGCCCCCTCGGGGGTCCTTTTTCGTGCGCCCGGCGTCTCGTCGAAGTCCATGTGCGGAGCTTCTGCCCCGTTCATGGAACCGCACACGCCGCCGCGGAGTCCTCAAGATCAGGCAAGGCCG
>JAEBEK010000569.1:0-526 GCA_049998055.1 Amycolatopsis sp. cmx-4-37
AGCGCGACCCGGGCGAACTTGCTGTACGCGTAGGCGTCCTCGACGGTGAGGCGGCCGCCGGTCAGGACTCCGGCGCGGCCGCGGGCCGCGTTGAGCCCGCGCGCCGCCGCCTGAAGCGCCTCCGGCCAGCTGGCCGGCTCCAGGACGCCGCTCTCGGAGCGGACCAGGGGCTGGGTGAGGCGTTCGGGCGACTGGGCGTAGCGGAAGCCGAACCGCCCCTTGTCGCACATCCACTCCTCGTTGACCTCGGGGTCGTCGGCGGCGAGCCGCCGCATGACCTTGCCCCGGCGGTGGTCGGTGCGGGTGGCGCAGCCCCCGGCGCAGTGCTCGCAGACGCTGGGCGAGGAGACCAGGTCGAAGGGGCGCGAGCGGAACCGGTAGGCGGCCGAGGTGAGCGCGCCGACCGGGCAGATCTGGATGGTGTTGCCGGAGAAGTACGACTCGAAGGGGTCGCCGTCTCCGGTGCCGACCTGCTGGAGCGCGCCGCGCTCGATCAGCTCGATCATCGGGTCGCCCGCGACCTGGT
>JAEBEK010000570.1:0-525 GCA_049998055.1 Amycolatopsis sp. cmx-4-37
TTACGCTGCCCGGGCCGGGGGCGCGATCCGGGGCATACCGCACCTTTCGCACCCGTCGGCACCGCCTGACGCCACGTCGGGCGGCCCTGCCCGCACCGCGACGGCGCCCCGGGACCACCGGCCGCCACGCACGACGCTCCCCGGACGGCCTGCCTTCCATGTCCTGGTTCGAATCCTTCATCCTCGGGCTGGTCCAGGGACTCACCGAGTTCCTGCCGATCTCCTCCAGCGCCCATCTGCGGCTGACCGCGGCCTTCGCGGGCTGGCACGACCCGGGCGCGGCGTTCACCGCGATCACCCAGATCGGCACCGAGGCGGCCGTCCTCATCTACTTCCGCAAGGACATCGCCACCATCGTGGGCGCCTGGTGCCGTTCGGTGGTCGCGATGGTCCGCCGGGACGGCTCGATGCGGGGCGACCACGACGCGCAGCTCGGCTGGCTGGTCATCATCGGCTCGATCCCGATCGGCGTGCTCGGCGTGACGCTCAAGGACCAGATCGAGGGCCCGTTCCGGGACCTGAGGC
>JAEBEK010000571.1:0-525 GCA_049998055.1 Amycolatopsis sp. cmx-4-37
AGCGCCTTCAGGCCGGAGCCGACGCCGAACCAGCCGGGCACGATCTGCCGCGACTGGGTCCAGCCGAAGACCCACGGGATGGCGCGTAGCCCGTCGAGCGAGACGCCCGAGCCGGGGCGGCGCGAGGGACGCGAGCCCAGGTGCAGCTCGGCGAGCTGGTCGACGGGCGTCGACGCGAGGAAGTACGAGGGCAGGTCCGGGTCCTCGACGAGCTTGCGGTAGGCGGTGTGGGCCGCCTCGCTCACCGTGTCCATGGCGGCGTCCCAGCGGGCCAGCGCCTCGACCGACTGGCGGGGCGCGGTGTGCAGGGCGGACGCCTGGAGGGTGGCCGCGACGGTCAGCTCCAGGTTCTCCCTGGCCAGGGAGGGGACGAGGTACTTGTCGGAGATGACCTCGCCCTGCTCGGTCACCTTGATCTCGCCCTCCAGGGTGCCCCAGGGCTGGGCGAGGATCGCGTCGTGCGAGGTGCCTCCGCCACGGCCGACTGTGCCGCCGCCGCCGTGGCAGAGCCGCAGCCGTACTCCG
>JAEBEK010000572.1:0-525 GCA_049998055.1 Amycolatopsis sp. cmx-4-37
GGTGGTCCGCAGCTGGGACATCAGGCCCTTGGCGGCGTGCTGGCCGCGCTGGAAGCGGTTGGCGTTGTCCAGGAAGAGGCGGGGGTCGTCGGAGAGGAGGAACTGGGCGCCCTCGGGGATGCCGCCGCTGCGGTACTGCTCGCGGGCGGTGGCGCCGGCCTGGTGGCGCAGCAGGGTCAGGCGGTCCTGGCCTCTGGCGACGGCGCGCTCCAGGCGGGCCACCTCCTTGGCCTGGCGCTCGGCCTTCTCCTCGGCGGCGTTGTAGGCGTCGGTGGCGACCGAGGCGCGGTGGTAGAGCTTCTCGATCTTCTTCCGCACCTCTTCGAGGGCGGTCGGTGTGGCCGGCTCCCCCTCGGCCGCGTCCTCTTCCGGGGTGTCCGGCGTGGCCGGTGCCGAGGTGGTGGGGGCGGGCTCCGGGGCGGCGTACGCCGTACCCGCCGAGGCCAGTCCGCCGACGCAGGTGATGCCGCACACCAGCGCCACCGCGGCAAGGGTCGTCCTTCGCATGCCGGTCACTCTCCGCCC
>JAEBEK010000573.1:0-525 GCA_049998055.1 Amycolatopsis sp. cmx-4-37
GGCCGCCGCCCTGAGTTGGTACAAGTTCGCCGTCGAGTACGTGGACGCGCGCTGGGCTCAACTCGGCGGCAACAGCCGGAAGAACCTCGCCAAGACCATGACGGCCACCACGATCGCACTGCTTCGAACCAAGCCCGCCCAGTTCGAACCGGCCGCGGTTCGCACAGCCCTGCGCGAGTGGGCGTTCAACAAGAATCAGCGCGCTGCGGCTCCCGGCGATGTGGCGGTCATCCTCAAGTGGGTGGAGCGGAACTCGTCTGCCCGTCTCGGCCTGGGAGGAGCCGGACAAGGTCGATGAGGTTCTGCGGGCCCTCGACACGCTTCTCGACGGCAGGCAGGCCGCCGCGTGGTCCCGTAAGCGGCATCGCCGGATTCTCAACGTCGCCATGAAGTACGCGATCCGGCGCCGCATCCTGCGGACCAACCCGCTCCCCAAGGGAAAGGAGACGAAGGCCGCCACAAAGACCACGAACGCCGTGGACAAGCGGTCCTTGGTCAACGCGGATCAGGCTGCGGCCCTTCTCG
>JAEBEK010000574.1:0-525 GCA_049998055.1 Amycolatopsis sp. cmx-4-37
GGCAGGGCTCGCCGCTGAAGCTGGAGGAGCTGTCGCTACCGGGGCTGACCGCGGCCCGGGGGGCCGTGCTGGACGAGCTGGTGGAGCTGTGCGCCGCCGACGAGGAGAAGGCGCGGACCGTCCTCGGACTCAGCGAGGGGCTGCGCGGCGAGATCGGCAAGAACGTGGAGCTGCGGACCGCCGGCACCCGCCCGGCCGGGGAGATCTACACCGGCGTGCTCTACGACGCGCTGGGCCTGGCCACCCTCGACGAGGCGGCGGCGCGACGGGCGGAGCGGTCGCTGCTGGTCTTCTCGGGGCTGTGGGGCGCGGTGCGGCCGGGCGACGCGATCCCCTCGTACCGCTGCTCGATGGGGGTGAAGCTGCCGGGGCTGGGGGCGCTGGCGGCGCACTGGCGCAAGGCGATGGCCGAGGTGCTGCCCGGCGTGGCCGGGACGGGGCTGGTGCTGGACCTGCGGTCGGCGGCGTACGCGGGGGCGTGGAAGCCGAAGGGTGAGGTGGCGGAGCGTACGGCGACGGTGCGGG
>JAEBEK010000575.1:0-525 GCA_049998055.1 Amycolatopsis sp. cmx-4-37
CGGACCGAGGATCAGCGATTCGAGCAACGACGGGGAGACGTCGGCCAGTTCGCCGGTGGCGATGCGGTGCCGCAGCCAGGCGGCGAGCGGGGAGAGACGGGCCTCCTGGGCGTCCCGCAGCTCCTTCGCGTGCGCCATGCCGTGCCGGTCGGCGGTGGCCGAGTGCAGGAGGAGGGCGGCGTCGGGGTGGTCCCGGACGAAGTCGAGGTAGGCGCGGACGGCGGCGCGGATGCCCTCGCGGGCGGAGTCCGCCTCCAGCAGGGCGGTGGCGAGCGGGGTCATCAGCCGCTCCAGCCAGCGCTGGACGAGGGCGTGGACGAGCCCGTCGAGGTTGCCGAAGTGGTGGTAGAGGCTGCCGGGGCTCAGCGCGCCGGCCCGGGTGACCGCGCTCACCGTGAACCCCTGCTCGCCCTCGCGTGCGTAGACGAACAGGGCGGCCTCCAGGGCCCGTTCGACGGTGGCCTCGCCGCGCTGCTGCTTCGGGCTCATCGGCTGAGGTGTCCTCGGGGGTGGGCGGCGCGAAGC
>JAEBEK010000576.1:0-524 GCA_049998055.1 Amycolatopsis sp. cmx-4-37
GGACGGGGGTGCCGCCGCCTGAGCCGGGGCGCGGCCGGGCGGTGTGGTCAGAGCCGTCCGGCCCGCACCCTTGACCCCAACGGGGCATAGGGGAAATGGCCCCTCTGTGTCATGTGCCGACCGAGGGCCCCTGCCTACGCTGGGGGACCGGTCGGTGGCGTCGGAAGGGGCGAGGGCGGATGGGCGGGATGCGCGGTGGGGGCGTGCAGGACGCCGTGGCGCTCGCGGAGATAGAGCTGTGCGGCGAGTTGATGATCGTCGCGTCGACCGCTGCCGGGGAGCGGCTGAGTTTCGCCGTGATCGACGAGGTGCTGCGGGTGCGGGAGGCCCGGGTGCCGGTCGGCGCGGGGTGCTGGGGCGAGGAGTAGCCGGCCCCGCCCCGGGACCCCCAGGGGGTACCCGCACCGGGCGGGGTGTCAGGTGCGGAGCATGCGGGCGATGGCCTTGGTGGCCTCTTCGACCTTGGCGTCGATCTCGTCGCCTCCCTTGAGGGCGGCGTCGGCGACACAGTGGCGCAGGTGCTC
>JAEBEK010000577.1:0-524 GCA_049998055.1 Amycolatopsis sp. cmx-4-37
GTCCTCGATGTCGTCGTGGACCTCGTCGGTGCCGGTGAGCTGGTAGGAGCGGTAGGCCATGGCGAGGATGAACGCCGTGGTGGCGAGGGTGATGACGATGGCGGTCAGCGTGATGGCCTGCGGCAGCGGGTCCGTGACGGAGGCCGGGTCGACGCCCGGGTAGAGCAGCGGGGCGGGCCCGGAGAGGCCGGTGACGGCGAGCAGCAGCAGGTTGATGCCGTTGGAGGTGATGACCGCGCCGAGCAGGATGCGGGTCAGCGGCCGGGTGAGCAGCAGGACGCCGCCGACCGCGATCAGCACGGTGGCGGTGACGAGCAGAGCGAGGCTGATGGTCATCGGCCGTCTCCTCCTCCGGTGGCGGGGTCGGTCGGGTCCTCGCCGCTCCGGGTGGAGAGGACGCCCCTGACCCCGGCGGTCCCCTCCGCCGCGGCCCGTTCGATCTGGCGGTCGACCTTGGCGCCGAGGGCGCGGACGATGTCGAGGACGACACCGAGGACCAGCAGGTAGACACCGAAGTCGAAGAG
>JAEBEK010000578.1:0-524 GCA_049998055.1 Amycolatopsis sp. cmx-4-37
GGCCCCTCGTCGGCGACCTTGTCGTGCAGCGAGGGCCCCGGTACGTACTGGGTGGCGAACCACGGCCGGTCGGCGTCGAGATCGGCGGCGACCAGCCGCGCCGTGCAGCCGCCCCGGATACGCCGCGCGGCAGAGACCTCGCGGGCGAACCGCGACCGGAACTCCTGGTCCTCCGCCAGATCCGGGCGGATCACCTTCAGCGCCACCCGCTGGCCGCGCCGGTCGGAGCCCAGATAGACCACGCCCATCCCGCCCGCGCCGAGCCGCCGGTGAAGCCTGAACGAGCCGACGACACGCGGGTCCTCGCGTCGGAGCCGCATCATCGCCATGTCCATCTCCGCTGCCCGGTCCCTGTGACGAGCCACAGCTTACGGTTCCCCGGCCCCCGGCGCTCTCAGGCCGCGCCCTTGCTTGCGCATCGATTCTGCGTGCGGTAGGCGCGAACTGAGCGCCGGTCACTAGCCGTTCACCGGTTACCTTGTTGACGCCACGTCTGCTCCAACAGGCGGTGCGAAACACCCCTC
>JAEBEK010000579.1:0-524 GCA_049998055.1 Amycolatopsis sp. cmx-4-37
CGACTGGTACATGTTGAACTTCGGCATCGCGATGTAGTCCTTGAACCGTCCGGGCACCGGGTTCCACCGGGCGTGGACGGTGCCGAGCGCCGCGTAGCAGTCGCGGACGGTGTCGACGAGGACACGGATGCCGACCAGGTCGTAGATCTCCGCGAAGTCCCGGCCGCGGACGATCATCTTCTGGTACACGCTGTAGTAATGCTTGGGACGGCCGGTGACCGTCGCCTTGATGCGGGCGGCGCGCAGGTCGGCCTGGACCTCGTCGGTGACGATGGCGAGGTACTCGTCGCGCTTGGGCGCCCGCTCGGCGACGAGCCGCACGATCTCGTCGTACATCTTGGGGTAGAGGATCGCGAAGGCGAGGTCCTCCAGTTCCCACTTGATGGTGTTCATGCCCAGCCGGTGGGCGAGCGGGGCGTAGATCTCCAGCGTCTCGCGGGCCTTCTTCTCCTGCTTCTCCCGCTTGAGGTAGCGCATCGTGCGCATGTTGTGCAGGCGGTCGGCGAGCTTGATGACCAGGACGC
>JAEBEK010000580.1:0-524 GCA_049998055.1 Amycolatopsis sp. cmx-4-37
GCCGGCGAGGGTGTGCTGCAGCCGGCTGCGGTGGACGGCGATGCCCACCGCCTCCTCCAGGGAGTAGACGCCGGCCTCGTGGAAGGCCGCGATCTCCCCGGTGCTGTGGCCGACGACGGCGTCGGGGGTGACGCCGTACGAGCGCCAGAGGGCGGCCAGTCCGGCCTGGACGGCGAAGTTGGCGGGCTGGGCGAGCCAGGTCTCCGCCATCCGGGAGGTCTCGGCGCCGGCCGCCATCTCGTCGAGGAGCGACCAGCCGGCCAGGCGCCGGATCTCCCGGTCGCAGGCGGTGACGACCTCGCGGAAGACCGGTTCGCTCTCCAGGAGCCCCCGGCCCATCCCCCACCACTGCGGCCCCATGCCGGTGAAGACCCAGACCAGGCGCCGGTCCTCAGGCTCCAGCCGCCGCCCCTGGACCACCCGGGGGTGGGGCTCGCCGCGCAGGTGGGCGTCGAGTGCCTCGGCGAGGGAGGCGCGGGAGGAGTGGACGACGGAGAGCCGCGTTTCGAGGTGCTGGCGGCGGT
>JAEBEK010000581.1:0-524 GCA_049998055.1 Amycolatopsis sp. cmx-4-37
ACCGACCGCGACGTGCCCACGGTCGCCGGCGTGCCCGCACTCCCGGTACACACCGAACCGGCGTCGTCCGGCCGGACCCCGGCCACGGTCCACCCTGACGGCCTCGCCTACGTCATGTACACCTCGGGCTCCACGGGCCGCCCCAAGGGCGTCGCGATCACCCACGCCGACATCACCGCCCTGGCCGCCGACACCCGCTGGCACAACGGCGCCCACCGCCACCTCCTCTTCCACTCCCCCCACTCCTTCGACGCCGCCACCTACGAGATCTGGGCCGCCCTCCTCAACGGCCACACCCTCACCGTCGCCGACCGCGAGATCACCGCGCCCGTCGTCCGCGTAGCCGTCGCCTCCGGCGTCTCGGCCGTCTTCCTCACCAAGGCCCTCTTCGACCTCCTCGCCGAGGAGGACCCGGAGTGCTTCGCGGGCCTGCGCGAGGTCTGGACCGGCGGCGAGGCCGCCTCCCCCGCCGCGATGGCCCGCGTCCAGCAGGCCGTGCCGGAACTGGCCCTGGTCCATGTCTA
>JAEBEK010000582.1:0-524 GCA_049998055.1 Amycolatopsis sp. cmx-4-37
ACCGGGTCCTGGAGGACGAGCGGGCCGCCGACCGCGTCACCCGGGACGTCTTCACCCACGCCTGGGAGCGGCCGGGCGACTACACGCCGGGCGAGCGCTCGCTGCGCTCCTGGATCGCCTCGCTCGCCCACCACCGCGCGGTCGAACTCCTGCGCGCCACCGGCGCCGCCGAGCACGCCGTCACCGGCCGCGGCAGCGCCGAGGAGCTGGAGCGGACCGTGCACCGGGCCGCCACCGCCGCCCGCGCCGACTACATCGTCACCGCCATGCCCGCCCCGCTGCGGGCCGCCCTGAACCTCGCCTACCACCAGCGGCGCGACCACCGCCAGACCGCCGCCGACCTCGGCGTCAGCGAGGAGGAGGTACGCCGCAGGCTGCGGCTGGGCCTCCAGATGCTGGCCACCGCCGGGGCGCCCCGGCCGCCGGGCGCGCCGTCCGCCTTCTCCGGTGCGATATGACCGCGGCCCGGCTCGACGTGGACCACCGCGCCCTCATGTCGTACCTCGGCGCCTGGGCGCTCTCCG
>JAEBEK010000583.1:0-523 GCA_049998055.1 Amycolatopsis sp. cmx-4-37
GCTGCGCGGCCACCCCGTCCTCGACGGCCGCCGCCCGGCGGGGCTGCGCGCCGCCTCCGGGGACCCGCTGCTCGCCGGGCTCTACGACGAGGTGGACGCCGCCGGCTTCGACGACGCGCTGGTGCTGCGCGCCCTCGGGGTACGCACCACTGCCGCCGCCCTGCTCGACGAGCCCGGCGGCGCCGCCGAACTCCTGGACCGCCTCGCCGACCCGGACCGCGAGGTCTCCGCCCGCCAACTGCACGCCCTCTACGGCCTGCTGGCCGAGCTAGACCCCGAGGAGGTCACGCTCCCCGACGAACTGCGGGCCGTGGCCGACGGCGTCGTGACGGTCGTGGACGCCCGTGACGCGCTGGTCGCCGACGCTCCCGATCTGCTGCCCTTCGCCGCCGGGCGCCCCCTGCTGCCGGTCGCCCCGGCGCTGGCCGCGCGGCTCGCCGAGCTGCTCCAGGTGGGGCGGCTGTCGGAAGCGGTGCGGGTCACCCCGGCCGGGGAGGGGGTGGAGTATCCCGTGCCGGAGGCT
>JAEBEK010000584.1:0-523 GCA_049998055.1 Amycolatopsis sp. cmx-4-37
CGGCGCCCTCGGGGTGGCCGCCGAGGTCACCGGTGTCGACGGTGCCCTCGCAGCCGCGCAGGTCGGTGGTGGGGTGTTCGTGGTCGTCGTGGCCGAGGGCCGGGTTGAGGACCACCTGGTCGCAGTCGATCTCCCCGTCCTCGGGATCGGTGACGGTGATCTTGTACGGGATCTTGTCGCCGAACTCGATGAGCGTGCCGTCCACCGGCGTCTCGACGGTGACCTTCGGCGCCGTGTTGCCGGCGGTGACGGGGATGTTGGCGTAGCCGGACTTGCCGCTGGAGTCGGTGACCTTCAGCTGGGCGGTGAAGTCGCCCTTCTCGGTGTAGGTGTGGGTGGCGTCGGCCTCGGTGGAGTCCCAGGTGCCGTCGCCGTCGAAGTCCCAGGCGTACTCCAGGGAGTCGCCGTCGGGGTCCTCGCTGCCCTGGCTGGTGAAGTCGACCTCCAGGGGGACCGGGCCGTCGGTGACGGAGGCGGCCGCCTTGGCGACGGGGTTGCGCTGTCCCTGGGCGTAGTCGATCCG
>JAEBEK010000585.1:0-523 GCA_049998055.1 Amycolatopsis sp. cmx-4-37
GGCCTCCCTGTGCGGGGGGGGTGCCCCGGGGGGGGCGGGCGGGACAGGCGTCCGGGTGGGACTCGACGCGCTTCTTCAGCCCGGCGAGGGCGCGGTCGATGATGACCTTCTCGGCCTTGCGCTTGATCATGCCGAGCATGGGGCTCTTGACGTCGACGGTCAGCTGGTAGGTGACCTCGGTACGGCCCTCGCCGAGGGCGGCGAGGGTGTAGGAGCCGTCCAGTTCGCGGAGCATCTGCGACTTGACCAGGGTCCAGCGGACCTGGTCGGGGCCGTGCCAGGTGTAGGCGAGGGTGTGGTCGTCCTTGATGGCGCCGGCGTCGAGGACGAGGCGGACCTGTTCGGCGCGGCCCTGGTCGTCGGTGGCGAGGACGTCGGCCTCCTTCACCTCGCCGGTCCACTCCGGGTAGCGGGCGAAGTCGGCGATGACGGCCATGACCTCGGCCGGGGCCGCGTCGATCGTGATGCTAGAGCTGGTGTGTTCCGCCATCGCCGTGGCTCCTCCATGCTGAACGGTGCGGCC
>JAEBEK010000586.1:0-522 GCA_049998055.1 Amycolatopsis sp. cmx-4-37
CCCGCGTCGGCGCACGGCGTCAGCATCATGCCCGGCTCGCGGACCAACCTGGGCTACAAGGACCTGCTCCAGAACAGCTCGACCCAGATGCCGTCCAACCCCGCCTGCGCGGACGCGGTACGGCAGACCGGGACCACCCCGCTGTACAACTGGTTTGCCGTTCTGGACTCCAACGCCGGTGGCAGGGGCGCGGGTTACGTCCCGGACGGAAAGCTGTGCAGTGCGGGCGACCGCAGCCCGTACGACTTCTCCGCGTACAACGCGGTCCGCACCGACTGGCCGAAGACGCACCTGACCTCCGGGGCGACCATCCAGCTCAAGTACAGCAACTGGGCCGCCCATCCCGGCAAGTTCGAGGTCTACCTCACCAAGAGCGGGTGGAACCCGAACCAGGCCCTCGCCTGGGGCGACCTGGACCACCTGCAGACGGTGACCGACCCGCCGCAGAACGGCGGCGTGGGCACCAACGAAGGCCACTACTACTGGAACCTCCCGTTACCGCAACGCAGCGGTCAGCACATG
>JAEBEK010000587.1:0-521 GCA_049998055.1 Amycolatopsis sp. cmx-4-37
CGTGCCGTGCCCCCGCCCCGAGCGGCCCGCCCGCGCCTCCCGCGACCACCGCACCGCCCGGCCCCCGGCCCGCCCCGCCGCCCGTCGCAGAACCGGCCCGCACGCCGGGCAGCGGCGCTGACGCCGACGGTTGTCGGTGGGGGGTCGTACGGTGGATTCCATGCGGCCTGTATCGAAGATCGAACGCACGGTGGCGCCCTTCGAGGTCGTCAGCCCCTACCAGCCCAGCGGCGACCAGCCCGCAGCCATCGCCGACCTGGACCGCCGGGTCCGCGCCGGTGAGAAGGACGTCGTCCTGCTCGGCGCCACCGGTACCGGCAAGTCCGCCACCACCGCCTGGATGATCGAGAAGCTCCAGCGCCCCACCCTGGTGATGGCCCCCAACAAGACCCTCGCCGCGCAGCTCGCCAACGAGTTCCGCGAGCTCCTCCCGAACAACGCGGTCGAGTACTTCGTCTCGTACTACGACTACTACCAGCCCGAGGCGTACGTCCCGCAGTCGGACACCTACATCGAGAAGG
>JAEBEK010000588.1:0-520 GCA_049998055.1 Amycolatopsis sp. cmx-4-37
AACAGGGCGACACCGCGCAAGTGCTGGGCGCGCCCCGTGACCCTTACACCCGCAAGCTCCTCACCAGCGTGCCCAGGCTGCCCCGCGCGCAGGACGTCTGACGACGCCGCGCGGAGCCCGCGCCGCGTCCGCGCCGGGTAGGGTCGCCGCCATGGCGCGCCTCCCCGGGGACCGGACCCACAATCCGGAACACCTCACGATCGGCCCCCTCGACCTCGCGGCCCGCGTGGACGAGGCGCTGGAGGTGCAGGCCGTCGCCTTCGGTCTCGGCGCGGAGGAGGTCGCGGTCCGCCGCCACATCGTCCTGCGCCACCTGGAGTGCCCCGGCGCCCGCGCGCTGGGCGCCACCACGCCCACAGGGCGACTGGCCGGGTTCGTCTACGGCATGCCCAACAACCGGGGCCACTGGTGGTCCACCGTCGTCGAGTCCTATCTGCGCGCCCAGGGCAACGACGCCTGGCTCGACGGCTCGTTCGTCATCACCGAGCTGCACGTCCACCCCACGTACCAGGGCCGGGGC
>JAEBEK010000589.1:0-520 GCA_049998055.1 Amycolatopsis sp. cmx-4-37
CGTGAGCTGCGCAAGGACTCCGAGGTCGTCGACGGTCCGGTCGATCTGCTCGCCGTTGCGGGTCAGCCACCACACCACGGCGCTGCCGGTGTCCCGCAGTACGTCCGAGTGCAGATACTCCCGGCGGTCCTGCTCGTGGCGTCGTTCGTGCTCCCAGACCGCCTGCTCCTTGCGGATGGCGGCCAGCCGGTCCAGCCGCTCCTGGTCGCTGTCGTCCAAGGCCAGCGTGACCTCCACGGCGTGGGCGTCCACCAGGTCGTACGGGTCGGGGAGCATGACGGCCAGAGCGGCGCTCAGTTCGTGCTGTACCAGGGAGCAGCGCCCCGGTTCGCTGGTACGGGTGACCTCCTCGGCACGCTGGACGACCGAGGCTCTGGCCAGCGCGCCACCGTCCATCGGCCGGTCGGGTGCCTCGGGGCGGGGGTACCAGCGCACGGTCGCGGTGAGCAGGAAGCCGTAGTCCCGTTCCGCGCTGGGCAGCCGCACCCGGGTGAGCTGGATCTCGCGGCGCTCCACCGGG
>JAEBEK010000590.1:0-520 GCA_049998055.1 Amycolatopsis sp. cmx-4-37
GTGCCCGTGGTACTCGTACGCCTCGCCGGGTTCCCAGAGCGGTCGCTGTTCCTCGATCGCACGGACGACGGGGGTCCACTCGGTGATCTCGCCGAAGCTCACGGTGCGGTCGAGTCCCGGGACCCCGGCCCGGTGGCCGAGGACCATGCGCGTGGTGATCCGCTCCTTGCCCTCGGCGGCGAACTCCGGCCAGTAGGCGGCGACGGGTGCGTCCAGGTCGAGCCGGCCCTGCTGGGCGAGGAGATGCGCGCAGATGCTGACGAGGCCCTTGGCGCAGGAGAAGACGGGGACCACCGTCTCCTGGTCCCAGAGGCGGCCGGACCGCTCGTCGGCGACCCCGCCCCAGAGCTCCACCACCGGGCGGCCGCCCACCCGGACCGAGACCGCCGTGCCCAGTTCCCCGAACACCTCGAAGTTCTCCCGGAAGACGTCCGCGACGCCCCCGAAACCCGCGTCCGCCCAGCCGCCGATCTCCACCGTGCCCACCCCAGTTCCCGAACGCTTCCCGGCCCGGGCCCGG
>JAEBEK010000591.1:0-519 GCA_049998055.1 Amycolatopsis sp. cmx-4-37
CTCGCAGGCGTCGTGTTTCTCGCGGACGGCGCGGATGCCGGCGGGTGAGGTGACGATCAAGGACGCGGCGGGTCTGTACCCGTTCGAGAACACGCTGGAGGCACGGGTGCTGACGGGGGCCCAGCTGAAGGAGTACCTGGAGTTCTCGGCGCGGTACTACGTGCGGACGGCGCCGGGTGCGCCGGTGGACCCGGTGGCGCTGACCAACGCGGACGGGATTCCGGACTACAACTACGACGCGTTGTCGGGGGTGACGTACGAGGTGGACGTGGCGCAGCCGGCGGGGTCGCGGATCGTGGGGCTGGCGTTCGAGGGGGAGCCGGTGGCGGCGGACGCGCGGTTCGTGCTGGCGGTGAACAACTACCGGGCGAGCGGTGGCGGGGCGTTCCCGCACGTGGCGTCGGCGGAGCAGGTGTGGGCGGACCCGGAGGAGATCCGGAACACGATCATCGAGTGGGTGCGGGAGAAGGGGACGGTGGACCCGGCGGAGTTCGCGTCGGTGGGGTGGCGGCTGACGCG
>JAEBEK010000592.1:0-519 GCA_049998055.1 Amycolatopsis sp. cmx-4-37
GGCCCAGGGTGGTGTTCAGCCGGAAGCTGTCGCCCGGCTGGTACTCCGGCTCACCCTCCTCGGCGACCGGCGGGGTCCAGCCACGCGGCGGGATGGTGCCGACCGGGAAGCGGATGTCGATCTTCGACTGGAGCGAGAGCTCGCCCGCGTCGAAGGCCATGATCGCCTCGGCGGTCGAACCGAAGGCACGCCCCTCGCCCTTCACACCGCGGCCGTCGCCGTCCGTGGTGAGGAAGAAGAGGCCGAGCACCATGTCCTGGGTGGGCATGGTGACCGGACGGCCGTCGGCCGGCTTGAGGATGTTGTTCGAGGACAGCATCAGGATGCGGGCCTCGGCCTGCGCCTCCGCGGAGAGCGGCAGGTGGACGGCCATCTGGTCACCGTCGAAGTCCGCGTTGAACGCGGTGCAGACGAGCGGGTGGATCTGGATGGCCTTGCCCTCGACCAGCTGCGGCTCGAAGGCCTGGATGCCGAGGCGGTGCAGGGTGGGCGCGCGGTTCAGCAGCACCGGGTGCTCGG
>JAEBEK010000593.1:0-518 GCA_049998055.1 Amycolatopsis sp. cmx-4-37
CCGCGAAGTCCTCGACGAGTTGCTCCCGCCGGGCCGTGCGCGTCCAGCCGGCCGCCACCCGGCGCACCGTGGTGAGCAGATAGGCGCGGACCGCGTGGGTGGGCCCCGCGCCGCCCCGCACCGCCTGGAGCGTCCGCGCGAACACCTCGGCGGTCAGGTCCTCGGCCGTGTGCGCGTCCCGGCAACAGGTCCGCGCGTACCGGCGGACCGCCTCGGCATGGCGCCGGTACAGCTCCTCGTAGGCCCCGTCGTCGCCGCCGCGCATCCGCAGGACCAGGGTCGCGTCGGGCACCGGGCCGTCCGGGAGCGGCGCGGGCGACTCCGCCTCGGCGAGTTCGCGCCGCCGCTGCTCGGGCACGCCCGCGAGGTCATCGGGGGCCGGACCGTCGAGCGGCGGGCGCACCGGGCCGCCGGAGGACGTCTGCCCCCAGCTCGCCTGGCCGCCGCCCCCCTGTGCGGGCACCTGGCCCTGCTCGTATCCCTCGGACGTACCGCGGCCCGTCCGATTCGGACCCTCC
>JAEBEK010000594.1:0-518 GCA_049998055.1 Amycolatopsis sp. cmx-4-37
TCCGACGTCCAGGCCGCCGTCCTCGGTTTCTTCGACGGGGGCGCCGACGAGGTGCTGATCAACGAGGCGCACTGGACGATGCGCAACCTCTTCCTGGAACGCCTCGACCCGCGCGCCCAGATGCTCACCGGCCGCCACAAGAGCCTCAGCATGGTGGAGGGGGTCCAGCACGGCGACGTCGACGGCATCGCCTTCCTCGGCTACCACGCGGGCGCCGGCATGCCGGGCGTCCTCGCCCACACCTACCTCGCCAACTCCCTCACCGGAGTCTGGCTCGACGGCGTCCGCGCCAGCGAGGGCCTGCTCAACGCGCACGTCGTCGCCGAGTACGGCGTGCCCGTCGTCCTGGTCACCGGCGACGACGTGGCCTGCGAGGACTCCAAGGCGTACGCGCCCGAGGCCGAACGGGTCGCGGTCAAGGACCACGTCTCGCGGGACGCGGCCGTCTGCCGCACGCCCGAGCGGACCGCCGCCGACCTCCGCACCGCCGCCCGCGACGCCACCCGCCTCGCCGTCCG
>JAEBEK010000595.1:0-518 GCA_049998055.1 Amycolatopsis sp. cmx-4-37
CCCCTTCTCCGCCGGGGTGCACCCGGCGCTCGGCGGCTCGGTCACCGTCCTCAGCTTCGACCGCCGCCCCGACGTCGCCTACCTGGAAAGTTCCCACTCCGGAGAGCTGATCGACGACCCCGAGGCGGCCGCGGGCTACGGGCTAGCATTCGATCAGCTTCACGCCCAGGCGCTCTCACCCCATGCGTCCGCAGCCATGATCCGCAACGTGTTGGAGGGCTCCTACGGTGTCACTCGCGTCTCCCGACGGCGTCGCCGGTCCGTGGCGCAAGAGCAGCTACAGCAACACGCAGGGTGGGGACTGCGTCGAGGTCCGCGACGACCTGCCCGGCCTGGTTCCGATACGTGACAGCAAGGACCCGGGCCGCGGGACGGTACGGGTCTCGGACCGGGCGTGGCGGGTGTTCCTGCGGGTGACGCGGGGTTAGGTCCCGTCCGCCGGGGGCTGGTCGGCGCGCCCGCACGGTACGTCCGGGCGGCCCCCGGCGCGGGCAGGGCCACAGGCCGCGTGCGAGGGT
>JAEBEK010000596.1:0-517 GCA_049998055.1 Amycolatopsis sp. cmx-4-37
GGGCAGGGTGCTGAGAACGACCGGAGGCACCATGAAGTGGCTGATCCGGCGCCCGGCGAGCAGCCGCAGCAGCTCCTCGCCCATCGGCTGGCCCTCGGCGAGGACCAGGGTGGCGCCGGCGGTCAGGGTCATCAGGACGTCGGCCATCGCCACGTCGAAACTGGGCGAGACGTACTGGAGGACCCGGCTGCCCGAGTCCAGCGCGAGCGCGTCGATGTGCGCGGCGGCCAGGCCGGGCAGGCCCGCGTGCGGGACGACGACGCCCTTGGGGAGGCCGGTCGAACCGGAGGTGTAGATCATGTACGCCGCGTCGTCCGGTCCGGGCGCGGGCGCCTCGCCGGCGTCCTCACCCGGCGCCTGCGCGCCGGTGAGCCCCGCCAGGTCCAGGACGCCCCCGGCCGGGGCGGCGCCCGCCGGGACCTGCTCCGCGTCGCGGACGAGCAGGACGTGCGGGGCGCTGTCGCCCAGGACGTGGGCGATGCGCGCGGCCGGGTAGCCGGGGTCGACCGGGACGTAC
>JAEBEK010000597.1:0-517 GCA_049998055.1 Amycolatopsis sp. cmx-4-37
GAGGGCCTCCTGGGAGACGTCCCGGATCTGGCCGCGCTCGCGCAGCGTCTTGTTGACGGTCAGCTCGGACGGGGTGCCGTCGGGGAGCAGGCCGGGGATGTCCACCGCGTTGTGCCGGGCGTAGACGCCGGGGGCCGGCAGCGGCGGTACGTGCGTGTTCTCGCGGACGCGCTTCTCGGCCAGCTCGCGCTGGGTGGAGGCGCGTTCGGTGCGCTCGCGGTGGGTGAGCAGCATCGCGCCGACCGTGGCGGTGATGAGCAGGGCACCGGTGATCTCGAAGGCGAAGACGTACTTGGTGAAGATCAGCGCGGCGAGGCCCTGGACGTTGCCCCCGGAGTTGGCGGCGGCCAGGCCGTTGAACTGGCTGATGCCGACCTGGCCGATGCCGGCGATCAGCAGGATGCCGAAGCCGAGGGCGGCGAGGGCGGCCAGCCAGCGCTGGCCCTTCAGGGTCTCCTTGAGCGAGTCGGCGGCGGTGACGCCGACCAGCATGACCACGAAGAGGAAGAGCATCATG
>JAEBEK010000598.1:0-517 GCA_049998055.1 Amycolatopsis sp. cmx-4-37
TGTGTCCAGCCCAGTCCCTCTCTCAGCTCGCGAAAACGCGCGACGTAAGCCGCCTGGGGACTGCTTTCCGGGTTCAGCTCCTTGCGATTCAAGGAGGCATCACCAACCTTCCGTGCTCAACTGTCACGTTGATCGCGCTTTGACTCTAGGTCAGCCTGAGTGCTCCCGGTAGCGAAATGGCTACAGAGAGGAACAGGCATGCCCGGATTGAACGTTGCCCCGGACGGGGACCCGGCAAGCGCCCGCGTCGACTGCGACTCCTGCGAGGAGTTCCGGCAGGGCGAGGCGGAGGCCAACGCCGAGCGGGACTGGAGCAGGGCGACCGACTGCCGCGTCCTGCTCAGACGGCACCAGGACTCGGCCGATTGCGTGGCCCCGGAGCCCCGATGAACACGCCGGCCCCGCCCGGCGAACCCCCCGGCGGACCGGACGAGCCCGCCGAACCGGTGGAGGACTCCCCGCAGTTGCGGCGCCTGCGGGCCCGCATCGCCGAGGAGAACCGCCTGCGCCGCTGGCT
>JAEBEK010000599.1:0-516 GCA_049998055.1 Amycolatopsis sp. cmx-4-37
CTCCATGGTCCCCCCTGGGTCCTGTGGCCGTTGGGGCGGTCAGGCCCCGGCAGTCGGCTAGACGGTGGAACAGGGGGGCCCGTGCACCGGGAGGAGCGTGAGGTGCGTCACGTCCCGGCGGCGGGGCGGGCGTACGGCCCTGCCCCGCCACCGGGGTGGCGGCCCGTCAGACCACGGCCCCGGTCCCCTCCCGCACGCGCTTGCGCGGGCGTTCGGGCGAGGCCGAGGCGCCGCGGCGCCGCTCCAGCCGTACCGCCAGCGGCATCGCGGTGAAGATGGTCGAGCCGATGCCCACCGTGATGCCGGCCAGGAGGGCCACCGCGAAGTCGGTCAGGGTGCCGCCGCCCGAGAGGGCCAGCGCCAGCAGGACGAAGACCGCGCCCAGGCCGGTGTTGACGGTACGCGGCAGCGTCTGGCCCACCGCCAGGTCGCCCAGCGTCTCCCAGGGCGCGCCGGGACGGAGCCGGCGCAGCTCCCGCAGCCGGTCGAAGACGACCACGGTGTCGTTGACCGAGT
>JAEBEK010000600.1:0-516 GCA_049998055.1 Amycolatopsis sp. cmx-4-37
CCGGAGGCTTCTTCTTCCTGGTCTTCGGTGTCATCGCGGCGGTCGCCGCCATCGCGACGATCAACCCGATCTGGACGATCGGCCCCTACCGGCCGGACATGGTGGGTACCGGCGCCCAGCCGGACTGGTACATGGGCTTCGCCGAGGGCCTGGTCCGTGTGATGCCTGGCTGGGAGATCAACCTCTGGGGCCACACCCTGGTCCTGGGTGTCTTCATCCCGCTGGTGGTCTTCGGCCTGGTGCTGGGCGCGATGGCGGTCTATCCGTTCATCGAGTCCTGGATCACCGGTGACAAGCGCGAGCACCACCTGCTGGACCGTCCGCGCAACGCCCCGACGCGTACCGCGCTCGGCGTCGCCTGGATCACGATGTACATGATCACGCTGGTGGGTGGTGGAAACGACCTCTGGGCGACCCACTTCCACCTCTCGATCAACGCGATCACCTGGTTCGTGCGGATCGGCTTCTTCGCCGGACCGGTCATCGCCTTCATCGTGACCAAGCGGATCTGCCTGG
>JAEBEK010000601.1:0-516 GCA_049998055.1 Amycolatopsis sp. cmx-4-37
GGAGGCCGGAGAGGTCGAGTTCGACGGGGCGGTCCTGGGGGAGGGATTCGAGGCTGTCGAGGATCTTGGGGAGCCGGAGGAAGGTGGCGTTGCCGGAGAGGTGGGCCTGGACGGGGCCGGCGCCCTTGTCTATGACCTCCAGTTTGACGTGGGAGGCGGTCCAGGCGGTCTTGGCGACGGAGAGGGCGAGGCCGATGAGGACGCCCTCGAACATGTTGACCGTGACGATGGCGAGGGCCGTGACGACCAGGATCACGGCCTCGCCCCGGTGGTGGCGCCAGAGCGGCACGAAGGAGCGGAGCGGGATCAGCTTCCACCCGGCGTGGACGAGGATGCCGGCCAGGGCGGGGAGCGGGATCAGGGCGAGGGCGCCGGGCAGCAGGGCGGCGAAGAGGAGCAGCCAGACGCCGTGCATGACCCGGGACGCCCTGGTCCGCGCGCCCGCCTGGACGTTGGCGGAGCTGCGGACGATGACGGCGGTCATGGGCAGGGCGCCGAGCAGGCCGCAGACGGTGT
>JAEBEK010000602.1:0-516 GCA_049998055.1 Amycolatopsis sp. cmx-4-37
GCCGGGACCCCCTCGGCGCACGCCGCCAACCAGCTTCCTGCGTAGGGTGGGTGAGCTGGTGAAGTGCCAGGAGGTACCTGACGCGGCGCCGGCCCGAAGGGGGAACCATGACCGACGTCGTCGACCTCGCCGCCTACGGTGAGAGGTTCACCGCCGACCCGTACCCGGTCTACGCCGAACTCCGTGAACGCGGGCCCGTCCACCGCGTCCGCCTGCCCAGGGCGGACGGGCCCGTCGAGGCGTGGCTGGTCGTCGGCTACGAGGAGGCCCGCGAGGCCCTCGCCGATCCGCGCCTGTCCAAGGACCCGACCACCCTGGGCATCACGATCCCCGAGGGCGAACTCATCGGCCGCCACATGCTCGTCGCCGACCCGCCCGAGCACACCCGGCTGCGGCGGCTCGTCGCCCGCGAGTTCACCGCCCGCCGGGTGCAGGCGCTCGCCCCGCTCGTGCAGCGGATCACCGACGAACTCCTCGACGCCATGGTGCCGCTCGGGCGCGCCGACCTCGTGCAGT
>JAEBEK010000603.1:0-515 GCA_049998055.1 Amycolatopsis sp. cmx-4-37
TAGGCGGCGTTGAAGGGCCAGTTGCCGCACCCCTCGTACTGGTAGTCGTAGGTGAAGCGGGCCGCGTGGCAGACCTGCGGGTCGTCGTAGTCCGGGTTGACCCAGGCCAGGTCCTCGGCGGTGGGGCGGCGGCCCCAGTACTCGATGATCATCTGCGAGGAGGTGGGGCTGCACCACGCCTCGCCGCCGTTGTCGTACTCCGGGTACTGGCCGACGTGGGTGTTCTGCGAGTATCGCGGCACGGCCAGTTCGCGGGCGCGGCCGGGGCTGGTCGCGGGGACGGTGTAGCGGTCGGGGATGTCGGAGGTCATCGCCCCGGCCCGCCAGACGACGGGCGTTGCACCGCTGCCCGGGGTGCGGTAGAGCGTCAGGCGCAGGCGGTACGCGACGATCCGGGTGCCGGAGGCGGCGTCGTCCACCGAGACGGTGTCGGTCCAGACGCTGGTGCGGTCGTCGCCCTGGTCGTCGACGGAGGTGCGCCGGATGTCCTGATCGCCCGAGGCCCACCGGCCGAG
>JAEBEK010000604.1:0-515 GCA_049998055.1 Amycolatopsis sp. cmx-4-37
CCGGGCCCCAGCGTCACGGAGACGGCCCGGTACGCGGCCTGCTGTACGACACCGAGCAGCATCCCCTGCGCCGGCACCGCGACCACCTCCCCGCCCGCCCGCGCGACGTGCGGCAGCGGGTGCCCGGCGTTGGCGACGCGGACCCGCCACGTCCCGTCGTCGCGCGGGGTGAGGACCGCGACCAGGGCGGTCACGAAGCGCGAGGCCCGCTGGGCGATCAGGGCGCCGTTGAGCCGGGCCAGGGCACCCGCCGGCGAGGTGCCGTTCTCCAGCAGGGTGCGCAGCGTGTGCCGGGCCAGCCCGGTGAAGGCGGCGGCCTCGGCGCCCCGGCCGCAGACGTCGCCGATGAAGACGGCGAGCCGGTCACCGACCCGCACGGCGTCGTAGAAGTCACCGCCCACGTCGAGGCTGTCGTCGGCGACCTGGTACGCGGCGCTCAGCGCCAGTCCCGGGCAGTCGGGCAGGCCCGGCGGCAACAGGTGGCGCTGGAGCTGTTCGACGTGGCGACGGCGCTG
>JAEBEK010000605.1:0-515 GCA_049998055.1 Amycolatopsis sp. cmx-4-37
GTCGGGGTGACGGGACCGGCGGGGATCTGCGCTTCGGGCACGGCCACCGCCTGGGCGACGACGTGCGCGTTGGTGCCGCCGAAGCCGAAGCCGCTCACCGCCGCCCGGCGGACCGGCACCGAGGGCCAGGGGCCCGGCTCGGCCGGCAGGTGGAAGGGGCTGTTCGCCAGGTCGAGGCGGGGGTTGGGCCGTTCGACGCCGAGCGCGGGGACGAGTCCTTCGCGGAGCAGGACGAGGATCTTGGCGAGCCCGGCGAGGCCGGAGGCCGAGTGGAGGTGGCCGATGCGCCGCTTGAGGGAGCCGAGGGCGACGGAGCCGCGCGGGACCCCGGCACGGCCGAACACCTCGGTGAGGGCGCGCGCCTCGATCGGGTCGCCGATGGCGGTGCCGGTGCCGTGCGCCTCGACGTACTGGACGGTGGCGGGGTCGATCGTCTCGTAGACCTTGCCGAGGAGTTCCACCTGGGCATCCAGGCTCGGGGTGGTGACGCCCATGGTGGCGCCGTCGTTGTTGAC
>JAEBEK010000606.1:0-514 GCA_049998055.1 Amycolatopsis sp. cmx-4-37
GAGATGACGGGCGTGCCCACCGGGTTCACCGACTTCGACTCGCTCACCAACGGCCTGCACCCCGGCCAGATGATCGTCATCGCCGCCCGTCCCGCCATGGGTAAGTCCACGCTCGCCCTGGACTTCGCCCGGGCCGCCTCGATCCAGAACAACCTGCCCAGCGTGGTCTTCTCCCTGGAGATGGGCCGCAACGAGATCGCCATGCGCCTGCTGTCCGCCGAGGCCCGGGTCGCCCTCCACCACATGCGCTCCGGCACGATGACCGACGAGGACTGGACGCGGCTCGCCCGCCGCATGCCCGACGTGTCGGCCGCGCCGCTCTACATCGACGACTCCCCGAACCTGTCGATGATGGAGATCCGCGCCAAGTGCCGCCGGCTCAAGCAGCGCAACGACCTCAAACTCGTCGTCATCGACTACCTCCAGCTGATGCAGTCCGGCGGCTCCAAGCGCGCCGAGAGCCGTCAGCAGGAGGTCTCGGACATGTCCCGGAACCTCAAGCTCCTCGCCAAGG
>JAEBEK010000607.1:0-514 GCA_049998055.1 Amycolatopsis sp. cmx-4-37
GGCGAACGCCCACAGCACCACGTAGACCGGGCGGGCGCCGCTCAGCAGGCGCTGGAGCAGCGGGGCCGCCAGGGCGCCCAGCAGGCCGCCCACGCCCAGCAGCCCCGCCATGAGCCCGATGAGGCCGGTGTTCATCCCGCTGGTCTGCGCCGACGCGATCACGATGAAGTAGATGACGCCGAAGAAGAAGTTGGTCGCCGTGGCACAGGCCAGTCCCACCCGCAGGAAAGGATGGCGCATGATCCAGCGGACCCCTTCGAGCAGTCCCCGCCCGTCCGTCTGGTCCCGGTCGCCGTCCGGGCGGGCCGGCGGCTGCCGCTTCAGGAACAGCAGCAGCACCAGACCGGCGAGGTGCGCCAGGCACCCCACGACGAAGGGGAAGGCGTTCTTCAGCGCCAGCAGGAACCCGCCCGCCGAGGTACCGGCGAGCTGACCCGCGTACGTCCGGGCCGCGTTCATCGCGACGGCGTCGGAGAGCCGTTCGGGGGCCACCAGGCTCGGGATCATGGCGTCG
>JAEBEK010000608.1:0-513 GCA_049998055.1 Amycolatopsis sp. cmx-4-37
GTCGTCGGTGGCGCGGAGCTGCTCGCCGAGCGCAAGGGCACCCGGATCCGGATTCTCGGTGACGAGCAGCCCGTCGTCGCGGAGGTGGACCCCCGGCGCGTGGAACGCGTGCTGAGGAACCTCGTGGTGAACGCGGTGGAGCACGGTGAGGGCCGGGACGTCGTCGTACGGCTGGCCTCGGCCGGCGGAGCCGTGGCCGTCGCGGTCCGTGACTACGGTGTCGGGCTGAAGCCGGGGGAGGCGACCAGGGTGTTCAGCCGCTTCTGGCGGGCCGACCCCGCGCGGGCCAGGACGACGGGCGGGACGGGGCTCGGGCTCTCGATCGCCCTGGAGGACGCGCGGCTGCACGGCGGCTGGCTCCAGGCGTGGGGCGAGCCGGGCGGGGGCTCGCAGTTCCGGCTGACGGTGCCGCGTACCGCCGACGAGCCGCTGCGTGGCTCGCCGATCCCCCTGGAACCCGCCGACTCCCGGCGGAACCAGGGCGCCCAGGAGGTCGAGCAGAAGCCTGTGCGC
>JAEBEK010000609.1:0-513 GCA_049998055.1 Amycolatopsis sp. cmx-4-37
GTCGTAGGTCTGCGCCAGGGTCTCGGCCGCGACGGCGCGGGCCTTCTCGGCGCCCGCGGCGAGGATCGCGTCCAGCGTCTCCGGGTCGTCCAGGTAGGCCTGGGTGCGCTCGCGGAACGGGGTGACGAAGTCGACCATGACCTCGGCGAGGTCCGTCTTCAGCGCACCGTAGCCCTTGCCGGTGTACTTCTCCTCCAGTTCGGCGATTGTCACGCCGGAGAGGGTGGAGAGGATGGAGAGGAGGTTGCTGACCCCGGCCTTCTCGGCGCGGTCGAAGCGGATCTCCGAGCCGGTGTCGGTGACCGCGCTCTTGATCTTCTTCACGGTCGCCTTGGGCTCGTCCAGGAGGTTGATCAGGCCCTTGGGGTTGGCGGCCGACTTGCTCATCTTGGCCGTCGGGTCCTGGAGGTCGTAGATCTTCGCCGTCTCCTTGAGGATGTACGCGCCGGGGACGGTGAACGTCTCGCCGTACGTCCCGTTGAACCGCTCGGCCAGCGTGCGGGTCAGCTCCAG
>JAEBEK010000610.1:0-512 GCA_049998055.1 Amycolatopsis sp. cmx-4-37
TTCCCGACGGCGGCGGGAGCGGCCTTCCTGGTACGGGCGCGGGCGGCGCTCGCGGAGATCGGCGCGGCCTCCGTCGACGCGGCCCGGGCGGCACGCGGCGAGAGCGGCCGGCTGCGCCTGGGCTTCATCGCCTCGGCCCTGCTGGACCCGCTGCCGGGTGTGCTGCGCCGGTTCAGCCGGGAACGGCCCGGAGTGAGGCTGGAGTTGCACGAGATGGCGTCCAGCCGCAGCAGCGCCGCCCTGGCCGGCGGGGAGCTGGACGTGGCCGTCACCCTCGGCCGGCCGCGCGGAATCGGCGCCGAACGCCTGGTGTCGGTCCCGGTCGGCCACGACCACCTGGTCGCCGTGGTGGGCTCCGGCCATCCGTACGCGGGACTGCGGTCGGTGGCGGTGGCCCAACTGCTCCACCAGCCGCTGATCCTGGCCTCCGGCGAGGACGAGCCGGCGGTGGCGGCCGGGCTGCGCGACCTGCTCGGCGAGGGCTCCCCGGCGCTCGCGTCGGCGACGGTCGC
>JAEBEK010000611.1:0-512 GCA_049998055.1 Amycolatopsis sp. cmx-4-37
TCTTCTCCGTGGTGCCCTGGTCCAGTGCGCTGACCGGGGACGCCGACGCCGAGCCGTACGGCTTCGAACTCGGCTGGTCCTTCCCGCACCTCGCCGCGCTCTTCCTGGCCGCCGCCGTGCTGGTGGGGCTGGTGGCGCGGATGGGGGAGCAGCGGCTGAGCGCGACCCTGGTCCAGGGCGCGGGGGACTTCATCTCCCCGGGCCTGGTCATCGTGCTGGCCCGCGGGGTCACGGTGATCATGAACAACGCGCAGGTCACCGACACCGTGCTGCACTCGGTGGAGAGCGCCGTGCGCGGCACCTCCTCGGCGCTCTTCGCGGTCGTCGTCTTCGTCGTCAACCTCCCGCTGGCCTTCCTGATCCCCTCCAGCTCGGGCCACGCCACGCTCTCCATGCCGATCCTCGCGCCGCTCGCCGACTTCGCCGGGGTCTCCCGGGCCGTCGTGGTCACCGCCTGGCAGTCGGCCAGCGGCTGGATGAACCTGTGGGTGCCCACCACCGCCGTCACCATC
>JAEBEK010000612.1:0-512 GCA_049998055.1 Amycolatopsis sp. cmx-4-37
TGCTCCTCGCCCTCTCCCGGCCGCTCGACCTGCTCCTCGCCGGGGAGGAGGGCGCCACCGTGCTGGGCCTGGACACCCACCGGTTCCGCGCCGGAGCCTTCGTCCTCGCCTCCCTGGTGACCGGCGTACTGGTCGCGGTGAGCGGGGCGATCGGCTTCATCGGGCTGATGGTGCCGCACGCCGCCCGGCTGCTGGTCGGCGCCGGGCACCGCAGGCTGCTGCCGGTCACCGCGCTCGGCGGCGCCCTCTTCCTGGTCGTCGCCGACCTGGTCGCCCGTACCGTCGCCGCGCCCGAGGAGATCCCGGTCGGCGTGATCACCGCTCTCACCGGCGGGCCGTTCTTCCTCTGGCTGCTGCGCCGGTCCTCGCGCGGAGAAGGAGTCACCGGATGACCCACCGCACCGCCCCCGCCCCCGCCGACCCGGGCTTCGGCGCCGCCGCCCCCGGCTCGCTGCGCGCCGAAGGGCTCGGCTACCGCCTCCCCCCGCCCGGCCGGGGCCGCGCGGGTGCCC
>JAEBEK010000613.1:0-511 GCA_049998055.1 Amycolatopsis sp. cmx-4-37
TCTCCATCGGCAACGGCGCGGTCGACTCCCCGGACCGCAGCATCACCGGGCGCGCCCAGCTCGACTGGCTCAAGGCGGGCCTCTCCGGCTCGCAGGCCGCCTGGCAGCTGGTCGGCACCTCGGTGATGATCTCGCCGGTCGCCTTCGGCTCCGTCCCGGCCCACCTGCTGAAGCCGCTCGCCGAACTCCTCGGCCTGCCCACCCAGGGCCTCGCGATCAACGTCGACCAGTGGGACGGCTACACCGCCGACCGCACCGAGCTGATCCGCCACCTGCGGAGCGCCGGCATCCGCGACACCGTCTTCCTCACCGGCGACATCCACATGGCCTGGGCCAACGACGTGCCGGTGACGGCGGCGACGTACCCGCTCTCGGAGTCGGCGGCCACCGAGTTCGTCGTCACCTCGGTCACCTCCGACAACCTCGACGACCTGCTGAAGGTCGCCCCCGGCACGCTGTCGACGGTGGCCGAGGGCGCGATCAAGGCCGCCAACCGGCACGTGAAGTGGCT
>JAEBEK010000614.1:0-511 GCA_049998055.1 Amycolatopsis sp. cmx-4-37
GGCTGAGGTGGAGGAGGTGGGGCCTCCCCGGGAGGACCGACAGAGGGCCGTGCTGTCGGTGGGGGCCCAGAGCGACGCGATCGTGGACGCGTTGACCTTCCACACGGCGAACTGGAGAGCCTTCCACCTCCCTCGGCCAGCCCTGCGGACGTTCGATCATTTCTGGAGCGGGCGTGAGCGCTACCTGCGGTGGTACCGGGGGCGCGTCGCGGCGGGGGCCGGTCCTTGGTCAGCGGCTTCGGTGGTGGCCTCGCTGACACGCGACATCGATGAGGCACTGAGGTTGCTGGACGATCCGTGGGACGACCGGGCCGGAGGCGAGCTGCTGCCTGAGCTGTACAGGTGGTCCGCGAAGGAGAAGGGCCTCGACTACGTGCTGCGAGTGGCTGCGGGCGAAGGGATGGCCCATCGGCCTGACGCCTTCTCGCTTCTGGGCATCCTGTGGCCGCATGAGGAACGGGCGTACGCCGCTGTACTCGCGGGAGTGTCCGCTGGCCATGTCGAAACGTGT
>JAEBEK010000615.1:0-511 GCA_049998055.1 Amycolatopsis sp. cmx-4-37
GTGCCCCTCGTACACGATGGCGCCGATCAGGTCCGCGCTCGCGTACTGCGTGATCACCGGTACGGGGCTGTGGAGGGGGCGCGGGGCGCCGCCGCCGGTGGCCGGGGTGCAGCACGGCAGCCGCTGGAGGGACATGCGGGTTCCGCCCTTCCGCTCGCCGGTGACATCCAGCAGGTTGCGGTACGGGAGCGGGTCCACGGTGTCTTCCGGCGCGACCACGCCGAGGGTGCCATCCGGAAGGCGGTGTGCGGGCCCCCGCCCGCGGCGCACCGGGGCGGGGGAGAGGCTGTGAACTCCGGGTGCTCAGTTCCCGTCGAGCGTGCGGACCCACTGGAGGATCTCCGGGGTCACCGGGTCGGCGAGGTCCGCGAACTCCTCGTGCTTGGTGAGGAACTTCTTGACGTAGGGGCAGACCGGCACGATGCGGCCGCCGTTGTCGCGGACGTCGGTCAGGGCGTGGGTCACGAGCTGCCCCGCGAGGCCCTGTCCGGCGTAGGCGTCGTCGACGACC
>JAEBEK010000616.1:0-511 GCA_049998055.1 Amycolatopsis sp. cmx-4-37
CTCCTCGCCGAACTGCTGGGCGAGCAGGACACCCCGGGCTCCGGCCGGGCCACCCCGGCGGCACTGGCCGAGGACCCGGTCGTCATCGTCGGCATGGCCTGCCGCCTGCCCGGCGGGGTCCGCTCCCCGCAGGACCTGTGGGCCATGGTCAGCGAGGGCCGCGACGGCATCGAGGCATTCCCCGAGGACCGAGGCTGGGACCTCGCCACGCTGACGACCGGCGGGGCCGACGGCCGGGGCCGCAGCGCCACCCTGCGCGGCGGATTCCTCTCCGGGGCGGCCGACTTCGACGCGGGGTTCTTCGGCATCTCCCCGCGTGAGGCGATGGCGATGGACCCGCAGCAGCGCCTGCTGCTGGAGACCTCCTGGGAGGCCCTGGAGCGGTCCGGCATCGACGCCGACGAACTGCGCGGCAGCCGTACCGGTGTCTTCGTCGGCACCAACGGCCAGGACTACTCCACGCTCGTCATGAACTCCCGCGAGGACCTGGAGGGCCACGCCGGAACGGGCC
>JAEBEK010000617.1:0-511 GCA_049998055.1 Amycolatopsis sp. cmx-4-37
GTTCCTGGACCGGATGGTCCCCAACGAGGACGTCGAGGTCTCCAAGGAACTGGCGCGCCGCTACAAGAAGCTCGGCATCGAGGTGCTGACCTCGACCCGGGTGGAGTCGATCGAGGACTCCGGGCCCCAGGTGCGGGTGACGGTCAGCAAGGACGGGCAGCAGCAGGTGCTGGAGGCCGACAAGGTCCTCCAGGCGATCGGCTTCCAGCCGCGGGTGACGGGCTACGGCCTGGAGAACACCGGCGTGGCGCTGACCGAGCGGGGCGCCATCGACATCGACGGGCGCTGCCGGACCAACGTGCCGCACATCTTCGCCATCGGCGACGTCACCGCCAAGCTGATGCTGGCCCACACCGCCGAGGCGATGGGCGTCATCGCGGCCGAGACGATCGGCGACGCGGAGACGATGGAGCTGGACTACGCGATGATCCCGCGGGCCACCTACTGCCAGCCGCAGATCGCCAGCTTCGGCTACACCGAGGCGCAGGCCCGGGAGCTGGGCTACGACGTC
>JAEBEK010000618.1:0-511 GCA_049998055.1 Amycolatopsis sp. cmx-4-37
GTGACCGACCGCGTCCCCGTCCTCCAGATCGGCGACGTCCTCCTGGTCTCCATCCAGGTGGACCTGGAGGACCGCACCGTCCTGGACCTCCAGGACGACCTGTCCAAGCGCATCGTGGACACCGGGGCCCGCGGCGTGGTCATCGACATCTCCGCCCTGGAGATCGTCGACTCCTTCGTGGGCCGGATGCTCGCCACGGTCGCCGCCATCTCCCGGGTGCTGGGCGCGGAGACCGTCGTCGTCGGGATGCGGCCGGCGGTCGCCATCACCCTGGTCGAGCTGGGCCTGACCCTCGGCGGCGTCCGTACCGCCCTCAACCTGGAGGCGGGTCTGGCCGCCCTTCGCCGCGCCGTCCACACCGAGCGACCGGACCGCGCCTGATGCCCGGCGACACCGCGCGGCGGACCGAGTCGATCGAGCTCGACGGCAGCGCCGGTGTGGTCAAGGCCCGGCAGCTGGTCCGTTCCCTGGCGCAGGAGGCGGGCCTGTCGCTGGTCGACCAGACCAAGCT
>JAEBEK010000619.1:0-511 GCA_049998055.1 Amycolatopsis sp. cmx-4-37
GGGGGGGGGTTCAGGCGGCCTGGGGCGGGGTCCGGGGTGGGGCGCTGGGCGAGATGGCTGGAGAGGGGTGGAGGGAGTTGGAGGGCGTGCTGACTAGGCGGGTGCTTGAGGGGAGGGAGGTAAGGAGGACGAGGGCTGAGCAGGTTCGGGCGTGCCCGGCGTTGGGGCTGGCCCGTGCGGACAGTGGGTGCAGCCGGGGAGCCGACTGAACCGGGAGGCCAGGCTGACTCTGCATCTGCCTCGCCTGGGGCTGGCCTCGCCGGGAGCCGCCCGGCTTAGGGTCACGTCGGAAACTGGGCGACTTGGCGCCGGCCCCGCCCTGTCACGGGTCCACCAGGGCGGGGCCACCGGGGCCGGGTATCCGGAGAGCCCGACCCGGGAGTGCGCAAGGCTCGCCGCTCGGAGATCCAGTGTCTTGTCAGGCCGTGCCCTGAGGCGGAACCGAAAACCGAAGCCGAACGGTCTCGACCCAGCCCTCCTCACCCCAGCCTCGGGACACAGGGGCCCTGTG
>JAEBEK010000620.1:0-510 GCA_049998055.1 Amycolatopsis sp. cmx-4-37
GTGTGGTCATGATGACTACTCCCCCTGTTTTTTGACCGATCGTTCCATTAAGCGGCCGGAAGCAAGCCCCCCGCACGACGGGGGGCACGTTCAGTCCAGCAGTCGCAGCGCCTGCTCGGCGGCGTCCCGCACCCGGCCCGGCTCGTCCGACGCCTTGCCGACCACCCGCAGCCCCTGCATCAGCACCAGCAGCATCCGGGCAAGGGCCCGCGGGTCGCGGCCGGCGGGCAGCTCCCCCTGGGCCTGGGCCCGGACCAGGGCCGAGTGCAGCAGGGTCTCGATGTGGGACCAGCTCGCCTCGACCCGGCGGGCGGCCGCGGGGTCCCGCGTGCCCAGTTCGGCGGCGGTGTTGGTGACGAAGCACCCGTCGGCGCGGTGCTCGCCGGAACCGGCCTCGGCCGCGAACCGCCGCACCACCGCGCGTACGGCCGGCAGCGCGGGGCCCGACCCGGACAGCTCTCCCAGCAGGCCCGGGTCCCGGTTCTCGTTGTACCGGTCCAGCGCCTTCAG
>JAEBEK010000621.1:0-510 GCA_049998055.1 Amycolatopsis sp. cmx-4-37
GGAACCGGTGGTCCCGGGCCCGCCGCCCGGCCTGGACCTGAACGCCTTCCGCGACCCGTACCTCTTCACCCACGAGGGCACCCGCTGGGCCGTGGTCGGCGCCGGGCACCGCGCCACCGGCACCGGCGACGTCCTCCTCTACCGCGTCCACTCCCTCACCGACTGGAGCTACGCCGGCTCCCTCCTCGACGCCACCGACCCCATCGCCGCCCGCGTCGCCGCCCCCGCCACCGCCTGGGAGTGCCCGGCCCTGCTGCCCACCGGTGACGGGCGCTGGGTCCTGCTGCTCTCCCTGTGGGCCGACTCGGTCACGTACACCACCTCCTACCTCATCGGTGACCTGCGGACCGAGGGGGAGGGGCTGCGCTTCGTGGCCGCGAGCGGCGGGATGCTCGACCACGGCCGCGACTTCTACGCCCCGACCGCCCTGGTCGAGGACGGGCGGACCCTGCTGTGGGGCTGGAGCTGGGAGTCCCGCACCGAGGAGGAGTCGCTCGCCGCCGGCTGGGC
>JAEBEK010000622.1:0-510 GCA_049998055.1 Amycolatopsis sp. cmx-4-37
GACTTCAAGGCCGTCAACGACACCCACGGCCACGCCGCCGGCGACGCCGTCATCACCGCCACCGCCCACCGGCTCACCCGCTGGACCGGCGCCCACGGCATCACCGCCCGCCTCGGCGGAGACGAGTTCGCCACCGCCCTCACCAGCCTCACCCCCACCACCGGCCTGACCGCACTCCGCGAAGCCCTGCACCGCCCCGTCGCCCACCACGGCCGGTGGATCGACACCGGCGCTTCCCTCGGCATCTGCCACCTGGCCGACCTCCCGGCCCCCACCCTCACCGACGCCCTCGCCGCAGCCGACGCGGCCATGTACGCGGACAAGGGCCACGGCCGCCGCAACAACCACCACTGACCAGCAAAGGAACAACCACGATGGGCCTCTTCCGCCGCAACAACAACGACTCCCCGGCCAACCCCGCCATGGCCGAACTCGGCCGCGAATTCGCCATCGCCCGCCGCCACCGGGACCGCAAGACCATGCGCCGCATCGGCCGCCAGTACGACGCCA
>JAEBEK010000623.1:0-510 GCA_049998055.1 Amycolatopsis sp. cmx-4-37
CGCGGCGTCGGCGGCGGACTCCGGCGCCAACTCCCCTCGGCGCACCCGCTCCTGGGCCTCGGTGACCGCCCGGCGGACCAGGCCGGGGCCCAGCCGCCGTGCGGCGGCGGCCAGCCGGGGGTCGGCGAGCAGCGTGTCGGTGCGCGGCACGCGTCGTCTGGGGTCGGTCACCGCTGCCCTCCCCCGCCCGGACGCGGGGGATCCCCGCGGAGGCGTACGTGTGGAATCCCGGCGGAGGCGTATGGGAATCGAACCCACCCGGCCGGGGTCCCCGACCGCATCGGTGTTGAAGACCGTGGGGGCCACCAGGCACCCGCCCGCCTCCGCCGCTGAGTCTATATCCGCGCTCCGGGGCTGGACCATCCCCGTCCGGCTGACTAGGTTCCGGCGAATGACCGAACCACGCCTGACCCGTTACGCCTCCGGCGGGGGCTGCGCCTGCAAGATTCCGCCGGGGGAACTCGACGCCCTGGTCGCCGCGTTGGCACCGGCCCCCACCGCCCCTCCCGG
>JAEBEK010000624.1:0-510 GCA_049998055.1 Amycolatopsis sp. cmx-4-37
CTGCACGCCGACGCCAACGGCGCGACCCTCTCCGGCACCATCACCCTGCCCGACCTCACCATCGGCCTGGCGCACGGCGACAAGAGCTGCTGAACCGCGCACCGCCACCCTCCCGCATCCCGGCTCAGGTACTGCGAGGTCATCCATGGCACCCGAAACCCCGCCCACGGCGAAGTCGCCCGCCCCGGCGGCCCGCGCCCGTACCGCCTTCCGCACCTGGCGGCGTTCACGGCCGTTCTGGGGTGCGCTGTGGACGGGGCTCGGCGGCTTCGTCATCCTCTTCCTCCCGCTGGCACCGCTCGGCCGCATCCTCCAGGTGGGGATCGGCGGGGTGGCGGGGATGGCGGCGGGCGCGCTGCTGATGGCGATGGCCCTGCTGATCCTGCTGATGCCGGGACAGCGGTACGCGGCGGGGATCGTGGCCGTCGTCGTCGGCGTGGCCTCGTTCCCGCTGACCAATCTCGGCGGGCTGGTGATCGGCATGGTCCTCGCCGTGCTGGGCGGGTCGAT
>JAEBEK010000625.1:0-510 GCA_049998055.1 Amycolatopsis sp. cmx-4-37
CCAAGCACGTCCCCGGGCACGGCGACACCGGGGTCGACTCGCACCACGCGCTGCCGACCATCGGGGTCGGCGCGGACGTCCTGGCCGCCCGCGACCTCACCCCGTTCCGGGCCGCCATGGCGGCCGGGTCCAAGGCGGTCATGAGCGCCCACATCCTGGTCCCCGCGCTCGACCCGGACCAGCCGGCCACCCTCAGCCGCCGCATCCTCACCGGCCTGCTCCGCGAGGAACTGGGCTACGAGGGCCTCATCGTCACCGACGGCATGGAGATGCAGGCCATCTCCGCGACCTACGGCATCGAGCGCGGCAGCGTCCTGGCCATCGCCGCGGGCGCCGACGCGATCTGCGTCGGCGGCGGGCTCGCCGACGAGCAGACGGTGATCAAGCTCCGGGACACCCTGGTCGCCGCCGTCCGCTCCGGCGAACTGGCCGAGGAGCGGCTGGCCGACGCCGCCGCCCGGGTCCGCGCGCTGGCCGCCTGGACCACCGCCACGTCCCGCGCCACCGGGG
>JAEBEK010000626.1:0-509 GCA_049998055.1 Amycolatopsis sp. cmx-4-37
GTGACAGGGTGGGCCGAGAAAACCTTCGGCAACGCCGCAGGACCCTTGGCCGACCTAATCCCCTCCAGCTTGGTTCGTGCCCATGTCCGAGCCCGTAACGGCCACGAGGGGGTGCAGACCCAAACCCTGGAGGCATACGGACACGGCTTGTACGCCGCACAGTACGAGGAACTGGAAGTGAGCCTCGCCTCATTGCCCACAGCCACGCCCGTGCGCCTACAGGGGCGAACGCTCATGATCCTTGCCGACCATGTGATCTATCCGCTCCGCTACGCGAAGAAAGACGTCCCCGTCACGGCGGCACGACTGCGACGCGCCACGGGCTTCCGCGCCGACCTGATACGCCGGCACGGTCCCGAGCCCATGCAGCAAGCCTTCGACCTGGGCCTTGATGAGTTGGACGAGCAAGAGCCCCATCCCGAATTAGCGTTGTTGTCAGAGGACGTCAAGCTAGTGCTCGTCGCCTACGCCTGCTCCATGGCTCAGGGCATCATGCGCATTGAGTGGGG
>JAEBEK010000627.1:0-509 GCA_049998055.1 Amycolatopsis sp. cmx-4-37
CGGCGGACAGGCGGTGAAAACAACGCGAGGCCCGTCCGCCTCGCGGGCGGACGGGCCTCGGGCCTCGTCACGGTAACGGCTCCCTCGGCGGGCGCTCACCCGGGGGACCGGGCGGCCGAGGTGACGTCGGACTCAGTAGACGGGCTTCTCCGGCTCGATCTGGTTGACCCAGCCGATCACGCCGCCGCCCACGTGGACGGCGTCCGAGAAACCGGCCGACTTCAGCACGGCGAGGACTTCCGCACTGCGGACACCCGTCTTGCAATGCAAGACGATCTTCTTGTCCTGCGGGAGGTCCTGGAGGGCCGTGCCCATGAGGAACTCGTTCTTGGGGATCAGGCGGGCGCCCGGGATGGAGACGATCTCGTACTCGTTCGGCTCGCGGACGTCGATGATCTCGATGCTCTCGTCGTCGTCGATCCACTCCTTGAGCTGCTTGGGAGTGATCGTCGAACCGGCGGCGGCCTCCTGGGCCTCGTCGGAGACGACGCCGCAGAACGCCTCGTAGT
>JAEBEK010000628.1:0-509 GCA_049998055.1 Amycolatopsis sp. cmx-4-37
GGGTGTCGGAGGTGATCTTCGCGAGTTCGCGCCGGAGCCTGTCGCCCTTGGCCTTCACGTTGGGGTGCGGGGTGTCCGCCGATTTGTTCGCGTAGATGACCTTGATGCGCACCTGCGGAAAGGAGGAGGCCAACTCCTCGAGGATGTGCAGGAAACGGCGGGTGCGCTCCAGCAGCTTGGCGTTGGTGTGGGCGACCAGGTCCTCTTCGTCCCTGCCCATGTCGAGCAAGGTGGGCAGGTGGAAGTGCAGCTTCTCGATCACCGACTCCTGGTAGCCCGATGAGTTCTTCGCCTGGAGAATGATCAGCTCGATCTTTCCGGCGCGCGAAGGAAGGAACTGGTGCGCGTCGGCGGTGATGTAGCGCTCGTCCACGAAGGTCCAGATGCCGTCGATGCCGCAGTCGTGCGCGCCGTCGACGATGCCGTCCGCGATCTCGTCGTTGTCCAGGTCCCAGTCCTGCAGCGCCTTGTCGGCGGCGAAGAACGTGAAGAAATCGTCCCTGTTCTTG
>JAEBEK010000629.1:0-508 GCA_049998055.1 Amycolatopsis sp. cmx-4-37
GCGTGCTGCGGGCCGGTGCGGCCTTCCTGCCGCTGGACCCCGGCTACCCGGCCGAGCGGCTGCGCCGGTACACCGAGGTGGCGCGGGCCGACCTGATCCTCACCGACGCCCGCACCCACGCGCTCGGCGCCTCGCTCGGCCCGGCCCTGCCCGTCCCGGAGGCGGACGGATCGGCCCTGGCCGTGCCCGCCCGCGTGGGTCCGGGCGACCTGGCCTACGTCCTGTTCACCAGCGGGTCGACGGGCGACCCCAAGGGCGTCGAGGTCGGACACGGCGCCCTCGCCAACGTCCTCACCGGGATCGGCGAGCGTCTGGCCGTGAGCGCCGAGGACCGGGTCCTCGCCCACACCACGGTGGCCTTCGACATCTCCCTGCTGGAACTGCTCCTGCCGCCGACGAGGGGCGCCACCGTCGTCCTGGCCGGCCGCGATGCCGCCCGCGACCCGGGCCGCCTCGCCGAGCTGACCGGCGAGGCCACCATCGCCCAGGCGACCCCCAGCATGTGGCG
>JAEBEK010000630.1:0-508 GCA_049998055.1 Amycolatopsis sp. cmx-4-37
GGACGAGGAGCCCGCCCAGGTGCTCCCGGTCGGCCGGGGCGCACGGCTCCCGGCGCTGCTGGAGGGGCTGGCGGCGCTGGCGCCCCCGGAGAGCTGAGGCGGGACCGGGGCCACACCGCTCCCGGCCGCCGTGTGTGGTTCCGGACCATGGTCCACCTCGCGGGCCCGCCGCACGATGAGGCGCTCACAGCGTCGGAACGTGCTGCCCGGGAGGCAAGCCATGGGGATTTTTCGCAGGGTGCGACGGACGAGGACCGGACCGGAGAGAGGCCCCGGGGCTCGGCGCGGCCCCGTCACGGTCCTGCTGGCCACCGCGCTGGCGGCCGTCGCGGTGACCGGCGCGGCACCGGCCTCCGGAGCCGGCCCCGAGCGGGGCGCGGGGTGCGCGGGGCCGGAGCGGCTGCGGGTGCCGGGGGCCGAGCACCAGCGGGTGGCGTGTCTGGTGGACCTGACGACGGCGGGGCTGGCCGGGACCGCGTACACGGACATGGCGGACCAGGCGGGGCTG
>JAEBEK010000631.1:0-508 GCA_049998055.1 Amycolatopsis sp. cmx-4-37
CGGGGATCAGGGTGACGGCACCGGCGTCGACGGCGGCGTTGATGTCCTCGCCCGGGGCGCCCACGGCGAGGTCCGCGTGGCCGTCGCCGTCGAGGTCGCCGACGACGAGGGCGGCGCCGAAGTGGTCCCCGGCCTCGGAGGCGCCCTGGCCGGAGCCCGGGACCCCGGGGGTCTCCTGGGAGAGGTCGAGCGGGGCTCGGTCGCCGCCGGGTCCGGCCGGACTGCCGAAGAGGACGCGGACGACGCCGCCGCTGTTCCGGTCGACGGGGTGGCTCGGGTCGCGCTCCTCCCACGGGTCGGGGGCGTCGCGGGCGTCGCCGACGATCAGGTCGTCGCGGCCGTCCCCGTCCAGGTCGGCGGCGGCGAAGGCGGTGCCGGTGGTCTCGTTCCGCCACTTGGCGCCTTGCTCGCTGAGGCCGGTGGCGGTGCCCCGGAGCCAGGCCGGGCCGGAGGACTCCTCGTAGGCGGTGTGGTGGAAGACCACGTCGTCGCGGCCGTCGCCGTCGAA
>JAEBEK010000632.1:0-508 GCA_049998055.1 Amycolatopsis sp. cmx-4-37
GGTTCTTCCCGACGCCCCCACCCGTACCACCGGCCGGTCAGCGGCCGCCCGCCACCAGCAGCGGAGCCCCGCCCGCTCCGCCCTTCCCGGGCCGCTCGAACAGCCCCCGCGCGGCCAGCTCCGGCATCACGCCCTCCCCGAACCAGTACGCCTCCTCCAGGTGCGGGTAGCCGGAGAGGATGAAGTGGTCGACGCCGAGCGCGTGGTACTCCTCGATCCGGTCGGCCACCTCGGCATGGTTGCCGACCAGCGCCGTGCCCGCGCCGCCGCGCACCAGACCGACCCCGGCCCACAGGTTCGGGGAGATCTCCAGCTGGTCGCGGGAGCCGCCGTGCAGCGCCAGCATCCGCTGCTGACCCACCGACTCACTGCGCCCCAGCGCCTCCTGCGCCGCCGCCACCGTGTCGGCGTCCAGCTCGTCGAGGAGGGCGCGCGCCGTCCGCCACGCCTCGGCGGAGGAGTCGCGCGAGATCGAGTGCAGCCGGATGCCGAACCGCACCGTCCGCCC
>JAEBEK010000633.1:0-507 GCA_049998055.1 Amycolatopsis sp. cmx-4-37
GCCGGGCGGCGGCTGATGCGAGGCGCCGCCCGGCCGGTGCGGCTCAGACCAGGTGGGCCTGGACCTCGGCGGCGGCGTCGTGGCCGTACGCCTTGGTGAAGCGGT
Source organism: Amycolatopsis sp. cmx-4-37 (assembly GCA_049998055.1). Classification (GTDB taxonomy): domain Bacteria; phylum Actinomycetota; class Actinomycetes; order Mycobacteriales; family Pseudonocardiaceae; genus Amycolatopsis. The sequence goes on from JAEBEK010000633.1 coordinate 106, forward strand.
CCATGAAGGGGACCCGGCCGAGGGTGTACTCCTGGGTGCCGACGGTCTCGATGACCAGGGTGGCGAGCATGCAGCCGACCTGGGCGGCGCGCTCCAGGGAGACGCCCCAGGACAGGCCGGAGAGGAAGCCCGCGCGGAAGGCGTCGCCGACACCGGTCGGGTCGGCCTTGGTCTCCTCCTCGGGCACGCCGACCTCGACCGGGTCCTCGCCGGCGCGCTCGATGCGTACGCCGCGCGAGCCGAGGGTGGTGACGCGGTGGCCGACGCGGCCGAGGATCTCCTCGTCGCTCCAGCCGGTCTTCGACTCGATGAGGCCCTTCTCGTACTCGTTGGAGAAGAGGTAGGTGGCGCCGTCGAGGAGGGTGCGGATCTCGGCGCCGTCCATCCGCGCGATCTGCTGGG
>JAEBEK010000634.1:0-506 GCA_049998055.1 Amycolatopsis sp. cmx-4-37
GTAGGTGTGGCGCACCCGCTGCTCGGCGGGGGGTTCGACGGTGGCGGAGATGACGGCGACGCCTTCGGCGGCGATCGCCTCGGTGAGGTCGGCGAGCAGGTGCGGGCGGCCGAAGGACTCGGCGAAGAGGGTGACCCGGAACTCGGTGTTCTCGCCCCAGCGCACCCCGACGGGGTCCCGGCCGGAGGCGGCCATCCGGGCCACCGAGGGACACGCCGAGCGGTGGACGGTGACGACGCCGCCGCGTACCGCGAAGCCGGTGATCTCGTCCGGCGGGACCGGCGTGCAGCAGCGGGCCAGGCGCACCGTGGCGCCGGGCAGGTCGGTGACGGCGGCCTCCGGCGTCTCGTCGGCGGCGGTGGGGGCGGCGCCGGTGAGCGGGGGCTTGCGGGTGCCGGGGCCGGGCGCAGGCCGGTCGGGGTGGGCGTGCAGCCAGCGGCGGATGGCGATGCGGGCGGCGGGGGTGCGGGCGTGCTCCAGCCAGTCGGGGGACGGGCTGGCGTCGT
>JAEBEK010000635.1:0-506 GCA_049998055.1 Amycolatopsis sp. cmx-4-37
CGCATCCGGGTCGGGCACCGGAAGACCGGCCTTGACGCGTGGTTCCCCGAGGAGCACGTCTTCAGCGCGGACGACGTCGGCCGGGGCAAGCCCGCGCCGGACCTCTTCCTGCGGGCGGCCGAGCGGATGGGGGTGGCGCCGGAGCGGTGTGCCGTGGTCGAGGACAGTCCGCTCGGCGTCGAGGCGGCGCGGGCGGCCGGGATGGACGTGTTCGGGTTCAGCGCGATGACGCCCGCCGAGCGGCTCGCGGGGGTCACCGGACTCTTCGCGGACATGGCCGAGTTGCCGCGGCTGGTCACGGCTTCCACCTGATCCGGTCAAAGGGATACCGGCGGGTAGCGGGCGGTCGTACGCTCTGCGGCCATGACCGACACGCGTATGCGGCAGGGGCGGGCGGCCCTGGCGTTCAGCTTTCTCGTCCAGGGAGTGGCGTTCGCGCTGCTCGTCACCCGCATCCCGGCGATCCAGGACCGGTACGGGATATCCGACGCCCTGCTGCCCGCCTT
>JAEBEK010000636.1:0-506 GCA_049998055.1 Amycolatopsis sp. cmx-4-37
TGGATGAGGCAGCGCATGAGCGCCCTCGCCTCGTCCTCCTCCAGGTTGGAGCGGCCGGGCCATGCCTGGTCGATCTCGTCGACGAACAGCTCCAGCCGGCCGGGCAGCCCGTCCAGCAGCGCGTCCAGGTCGTTGAGCCAGTACGTGGAGAGGCTCGCCGCGGTGTTGGGCCGGCCGTCCCGGGTGAGCGTCGCCAGGCGCGGTGCCGGCGCCCCGCCGGCCCGCAGCAGTTCGTGGCACTTCTGCAGCAGATTGAGCTGGAACATCTCTGCCGTCAGGCCGCTTATGTCCAGGCGGACGACGGGCCTGTCCTTGTCCGCGCGGTGGTTCTCCACGAAGTTGAGCAGGGAGGTCTTGCCGGCCTTGCGCAAGCCGAAGATGCCCACCGACTGCCCCCGGTCCAGGGCGAAATCGATGTCGCGTACCTCGGTACGGCGCCCGTAGAAGGCCGCGGGCTCGGTGATGGGCTTGGTCAGATCGTAGTGATCCTGGGTCACCATGATCCG
>JAEBEK010000637.1:0-506 GCA_049998055.1 Amycolatopsis sp. cmx-4-37
GCGGATTCTTGACCAGCGACCCGACGGCGAAGCCGAGGGGGGTCGAGGCGAGCACCCCGAGCACCAGCAGCGAGGCCGCGTGCGGCACCCCCCACACGCCGCCGGACCAGCCGTCGTCGAGCAGGATGAGGCCGGGCACCAGCAGCAGGGTGAGGGAGAAGCAGACCTCCAGCGCGGTCCTGGTGCTCTGCCCCACGACGTAGCCGGTGGTGCCGTGCGGCAGGGACTTGGCGCGCAGCAGCGTGCCGTCCTCGCGCTCGGTGGCGACGGCGGTCGCCAGCCCGAAGAGCGCGGCGAAGATCATCGAGAAGGCGAGCACACCGGGCAGCATGAGCGCGCCCGCGCTGAGGCCGGTCGTCTCGTCGATGTTGTCCCGGTTGCGGAGGATGACGAAGAGGAAGACGGCCGAACCGATGACGTAGTAGCCCACGTCGGTCGGGGTGCGCAGGGAGTTCATGAACTCCGTGCAGCCACGCCGGACCCCTGGTCCGTACCCTCCGCCCCGG
>JAEBEK010000638.1:0-506 GCA_049998055.1 Amycolatopsis sp. cmx-4-37
GCGCACCGTCCGCCGGCCCGGCGCCCTCCTCCTCGTCGCCGCCCTCGGCCTCGGCAACTTCGCCCTGCTGCGCGGCGCCGACCAGGGCTGGACCTCGGCCGCCACCCTGTTCCAGTCGGCCACCGCCCTCGCGCTCCTCGCCCTCTTCCTCCGGGGTGAGAGCCGCGCGGAAGCTCCCCTGTTCGACCTCGCCCTCTTCCGCGCCCCGGCCTTCACCGGCGCCGCCCTCGCCGTCTTCATGTCCCGGGTGCTGACCATCGGCGGCACGGTCTACTTCGTCCAGTACTTCCACGACGCCCTGCACCTCGGCCCCGTCGCCATCGGCCTGCTCCTCGCCCCGGTCTTCCTCGCCCAGATGGCCGCCGGAATGGCCGGCGGCAAACTCCTCACCCGCTTCGCCCCCGGCCACGTCATCGCCACCGGTTACGCCTGCAAGGCCGCCGGCGCCGCCCTGCTCGCCCTCGCCTTCCCCTCCGCCGCCACCGCGGCCCACCCCTGGCTGCTCG
>JAEBEK010000639.1:0-506 GCA_049998055.1 Amycolatopsis sp. cmx-4-37
GCGCGTTCAGCTCCGGGTACCGGGCCAGCGCGGCGGTGCAGATCCGGGCCAGCAGTGCCAGCAGCGAGATCTTGGGGGCGTCCGGGCCCCCGGCCGCGTTCATCGCCCGCCGGGCGGCGAGCAGTTCGGTGGCGTCGACGTCGACCCAGCAGGTCGCCTCGGGGATCTCCCGCCGGCTCCGGCTCATCTTGTCGGCGACGACCCCGCGCAGCCCGCGCAGCGGAATCCGCACCTCACCGGCGTCGCCGGCCGGGGCCGAAGCAGCGGCGGCACTCGGCTCGGCAGTGGCGGCGGGAGCGCCGGCCGCCCCGATCGCCCGCTCGACGTCGGCCCGCAGGATCAGCCCGTCGGGGCCGGACCCGGTCAGCGTCCGCAGTTCGACCCCGTTCTGCCGGGCCAGCCGCCGTACCAGCGGGGAGATGACCGGCACCGGCCCCGGCGCGGGCTCGGCCGCCTCCGCCCGTACGGGCACCTCGGGGGTGACCGCGTGGCGCCCGTAACCGGAG
>JAEBEK010000640.1:0-506 GCA_049998055.1 Amycolatopsis sp. cmx-4-37
GGTGGCTGTGCGCAAGGGGCACGCGGCTTGAGGATCATCTCTGGCACGTCGCCCAGAATGCCCCTCTTTCGGACACGTGTCTGCATACCCCGGTATGACCCTTGATGCAGCTCCGTAGTATGACGCGGTCCAGGGCCGAGCTGCCTAGGCTGTGCGAGCCATGAAGACCGAACCGCCGCGTGACCACGAAGACGACTCCTCCTCACCCCGCTCCCTCCGCGAGGCGCTCGACCGTGTACGGGAATGGGCCCGGCGCCCGGCCACCACCCCGGCCGTGCGCTCCTCCCGGAAGGAACTGCGCTCCCTGGGGCTGGCGCTGGGCACACCGGCGGACTCCACCCGGCCGCTGCTCTCGGGCGCGCGGAACGCCTGGGTGCGCCACCTTCCGCACGGGCTGGCCTTCGCGGCCGTGGCGGCTCTGCTGCCGGTCACGACGACGGTGCTGGTCCAGGACTACGGAATGAACGGAGCCCTGGCCGGTGCCTTCGCCACCGCGCAGACCGCAC
>JAEBEK010000641.1:0-505 GCA_049998055.1 Amycolatopsis sp. cmx-4-37
GCCGGCGACGCGGGCCTGGTACTTGCCCTGGTGGGTGAGGAGGGCGCGGTGGTTGCAGTCGCCGACCGCGTAGAGCCAGTCGCTGCCGGTGACCCTGAGGGTGTCGTCGACGGTGAGCCAGTCGCCGGGGGTCAGGCCCACCGTGTCGAGGCCGAGGTCGCCGGTGCGGGGTGTGCGGCCGGTGGCGAAGAGGACCTCGTCCGCCTGGAGGGTGGAGCCGTCGTCGAGGGTGAGGGTGACGCCGGAGGCGTCGCGGTCCAGGGCCGTGACGGAGACGCCGGTGCGGACGTCGGCCCCGGCGGCGCGCAGGCTCTCGGCGACCAGTTCGCCGGCGAACGGCTCCATCCCGGCGAGCAGCCCCTCGCCCCGGACCAGCAGGGTGACCCGCGCGCCCAGGCCCTGCCAGGCGGTGGCCATCTCGGCGCCGACCACCCCGCCGCCGACGACGGCGAGCCGCCCGGGCACCTCCTCGGCGCTGGTGGCCTCGCGGCTGGTCCAGGGACGG
>JAEBEK010000642.1:0-505 GCA_049998055.1 Amycolatopsis sp. cmx-4-37
TGGTGCCCGGCGGCGGCACGGGCAGACCTGCCAAGCTCCACGCCGACAAGGGATACGACTACGAACACCTGCGGAAACGGCTCCGCGCCCGCAACATCGTGCCCCGCATCGCCCGCAGAGGCATCGAAACCCTCATCTGCTCCCGCCGAATCACCAGGTGAGGTGAGGTGAGGTGAGGTGACGGTCGGCCGCCCGAGTCAGCGCCATTCCGGCGGGATGTTGGCCAGTTGGCTCAGCAGATCCCAGTCGGCCGGCCTCGACTGCGGCTTGTGCCACTGAGCGCCGTGACCGACCCAGTAGCCGCGGAGCTCGCGGACTTGCGTGACGGTGTCGTCACCGATGCCGGATTCGTTGTAGCAGCACTCGCAGATGACGTACCGAGGGAACCCGTCCTCGTAGAGAGACTCCCCGTCATCCAGCCCGCAGATACGGCAAGCGGTCTCGACCGTGTTCTCCATCGACACAGACTATCGATCCCACCGAATGCAACGACGTCTTCAGAGCG
>JAEBEK010000643.1:0-505 GCA_049998055.1 Amycolatopsis sp. cmx-4-37
CGGCGCCCAGATCGGCGACGCGCGTCCCCGACCCCTGCCGCCCCGCGAGGAACCCTTCGGCGGCCAACTGCTCGTACGCCGCCACCACCACACCCCGCGACAGCCCGAACTCCGCCGCCACGGCCCGCGTCGGCGGCAGCACGGTGCCGGGCCGCAGCGCCCCACCGGCCCGGATCAGCTCCCGCAGCCGCGCCGCCAGCCGTACGCCGAGGCCGCCCGGCCCAGGCAGCGCGGCCGCGTCGCCGGTGAGGGCGTGCAGCCCGGACGCCGTCAGCGCCTCAATTGGTCCACTTACACCGGCGGTTGATTGGTCCTCGTGGGGTGCCACCGCGTCACCTTAGCTTCGGCGCATGATTCGAGGCAGCGCCTTCGCCGCGCTCTCCATGACGCTGGCCGGCAGCTCCGTCGCCGTGCTCGGCACCCTCCGCGACCATCCCGTCTTCGCCGGCCAGGCCCTGCGGTTCGGGCTGGCCGCCGTCCTCCTCCACCTCCTCGTCCGGCGGTT
>JAEBEK010000644.1:0-505 GCA_049998055.1 Amycolatopsis sp. cmx-4-37
GGAGACGCTGGCGGCGGCTCCGGCGGCGATCCCGGTGGGGGCTGCCGTGGTGGTGTCCTCGGTCGCCGCCTCGTCGTCGGCGTCGAGGTCGTCGGCGTCGTGGACGGCCTCGTCGCCGTCCGTCTCCGCCGCCGCGGGCGCCCCCTTGCCCGCCGGGTCCTTCTCCTCGCCGGGGGTCTTCCCGGGCGTGGTCCCGTCGGTGTCCTGCTGCTCGTCCTCCGCTCCGGTCGCCGGGCGCTTGCCGTCAGCCGTCTTGGTATCCATGGGGGCCCCGTACGGATGGAGTCTGAGAGTCCGCTTAACGAAGCGCGGCGGAGCGGGCGGGGTCCTCGTCCGGGGCGCGCGGTACGGGTACCTCCGCCGGGTGGGCGGCCCGCTGCTCGGGCGGCCCCTCGATGCTGATGCGGGGCAGGACGCGGTCCAGCCAGCCGGGCAGCCACCAGTTGGCGCGGCCCAGCAGGTGCATGAGGGCGGGGACCAGCAGCGTACGGAGGACGAAGGCGTC
>JAEBEK010000645.1:0-505 GCA_049998055.1 Amycolatopsis sp. cmx-4-37
CTTGATGACGTTGTACTCGACCAGGCCCTCGGGTCCGCGGTCGGTGGTGGGCAGGCCGCGGTCGGGGCCGTAGTCGGAGGCGTGGACGTCGCCGGTCTTCTGGTCGACGGTGAAGCGGAAGGGGTTGCGGAAGCCCATCGCGTAGATCTCGGGGCGGGTTCCCTCGGTGCCCTCGGCGAAGAGGTTGCCGTCGGGGATGGTGTAGCCGCCCTCGTCGGTGGGGGTGATGCGGAGGATCTTGCCGCGCAGGTCGTCGGTGTTGCCGGCGGTGCGGGCCGCGTCGAGGCGCTCCTTGCCCTCGCGCCAGTCGAGCGGGGCGTACCCCTGCCAGTCGGGGTCGAGGTTGGGCGGCACGTCGTCGCCGACGCCGAGGTACAGGGTGCGGTCGGGGCCGAACTCGACGGCGCCGCCGGTGTGTCCGGGCTCGGGGAAGGTGCGGTCGCGGTAGGCGGGGACGTCCAGGAGCTTCTTCTCGCTCTCCTTGTCGAGGGTGCCGTTCTCGACG
>JAEBEK010000646.1:0-505 GCA_049998055.1 Amycolatopsis sp. cmx-4-37
TCGGTCCCCCAGCGGCACCGTGATCACGGCGCCGAGCAGGAGCAGAAGCAGCAGCGCCAACTGGTCCACTGTGTGGCCTCCGGCAAGGTCGGTACGTCAGGAAAACGTCCCCACTCTGCCACGCCGCCGCTTCCGCCGGTCCCCCGGCCCCCTGCCCGGTAGGGCCGGACCGCAGGTCAGGGGGTACGCGGTCGGGCTGTCACAGCTCCCGGCGCATCGCCCGGTGCCCGATGCCCGCGTCCTCGAACTCCGGTCCGTACGCCTGGTATCCGAGCCGCTCGTAGAAGCCGAGGGCGTGGGTCTGGGCGTGCAGGTCGACCGCGCGCAGCCCGAGTTGTGCCGCCGCCCCCTCCAACCCGCGCACCAGGGCCGCGCCGACGCCGAGTCCTCGCGCGGCCTGCCGTACGGCGAGCCGGCCGAGGGAGCCCACGCCCGGTTCGCCGCCGGTCGCCCCGGCCGCGGCCGGGCCGTGCAGCAGTCGCCCGGTGCCGAGCGGTCCGTCGGG
>JAEBEK010000647.1:0-505 GCA_049998055.1 Amycolatopsis sp. cmx-4-37
GGGCGGTGGGGGCGGCGAACGCCTGGCGGTCCTGTTCGGCGCGGAAGAGCGGGCCCGCCTCCAGGAGCCTGGCCTGGAGCTGGGTGTGGCGGCGGATGCAGTCCTTGACGATGTCGACCAGTTCGGCGGCGCGCCGTTTCTGCTCGGGGTCCTCGGACTCGTCGCGCGCCTTGCGGAGGGTGGTGAGGATGGCGTTCTCGTGGCGGTACCGGTCGGCCACGTGGTCGAGCGCCTCGGCGATCATGTCGGGGACGGCGCCGAGCCAGTCGACGGCCCGGACGTTGCGCCGGGTGGCGTCGAGGGCGCGGCGCAGCGTCTCCGAGTACTGGACGGTGCGGTACCTGGCCTGTTCGGCGGCGAGCTGGGCGTCGGCGAGGCGGCCCCGGTTGATCAGCACCTCCAGCTTGACCTCGGCGGCGATCTGGGCGCTGGTGACGTCCGTGTCGAGGGCGCCGACCAGGACGTTGACCGCCTCGTCGGTGGTGCGGAGGTAGACGCTGCCGCC
>JAEBEK010000648.1:0-504 GCA_049998055.1 Amycolatopsis sp. cmx-4-37
CGGACGGGGGCCTCGGGGCGCTGGCCACCACCTGGCAGGCGTACGCGGCGGTCGTCGTGGGGCTGGGGAGTTTCCTGCTGCTGCAACTCACGCTGCGGGCGGGGCCGCTGGTGGCCTCGCAGCCGGCGATGACGCTGGGCGACGCCTTCCTCAGCATGCTGCTGGGCCGGGTCCTCTTCGGCGAGGACCTGACGCTCGGGGTGCGGCTGGTGCCGGAACTGCTGGCGCTCGCGCTGCTGATCGCGGGCACCGTGCAGCTGGCCCGTTCTCCCCTGCTGACCTCGACCGACGGAAAGGAACGGCCGTGGTGAGCGCGCCGGGCGCGGCGGCCGGGGTGCTGACCGGGGGCGCGCTGGCGGTCGCCGCCTGGCACATCGGTCCGGCGGCGACCTGGCTGCCCGGTCTCCGTACGGCGTACTTTCCCGGGCTCGACGGACGGGGGGCGCCCGGCCGGGTGGCGCTGACCTTCGACGACGGGCCGGACCCGCTGAGCACCCCGCACTT
>JAEBEK010000649.1:0-504 GCA_049998055.1 Amycolatopsis sp. cmx-4-37
GGGCCGGCCCGGCGGGCCCGTGGTCGACGAGCACCTGTGCGTCGCGCTGGACGCGCCGGCTCACCTGCTGCACCATGCCGACGTGCTGCTGGGACAGGGAGAGGAGCCCGGCGCCCGTCTGCTGGACCGCTTTCCAGGGGCGGCCGTGGTCGGCCTGCGCCGGGGGGACCGCGCCGAACTGTGGTGGCGCGCCGACGGTCCCCGCCCGACCGGTTCAGGCCCGGTCGTACTGGGGCTCGCCCTGCCGCCGGGCCGGACGCAGGAGTGGCGCATGCGTGCTTCCGTCCTGCATGCCGTGCGCGCGGCGGGAGAGAGTCCGCAGGCGGCCCTCGGGCTCCCGCTCGTCGGTCAGCCGTCCCCGTCGGCCGTCACGCGCGCCAGGCAGGCCCGTACGACCTGAGCGTCCTCGGAGGCCGTCCGGCCGGCCGCCTCGAAAAGGGTGAACGCCTCGGTACCCCGTTCCCCGGCCGCCTCCTCCTCGCCCCGTGCCTCGTGGGCGAGGGC
>JAEBEK010000650.1:0-504 GCA_049998055.1 Amycolatopsis sp. cmx-4-37
GGCGCACCACCCGAAGAGCCACGGCCTGGGAGCCGTACCCCGCTGAACGGATTACGCCCGTGTCCGAAGCCCCCGCCACCACGTCATGGCGTGTCTCGCTGCCGCACTCGACCGCGGCCGTGCCGATCGCGCGTGCGCTCATCAGGAAGGCGCTCGCCGAGATCCAGCCGTCGGCGGACAGCGACACGGCCGAACTCCTCACCGCCGAGCTGGTCGCCAACGCGGTGGAGCACACCGAGGGCGACGACCCCATTCAGCTGGTGGTCGACCTGCTGGAGCAGCGGTGCCAGGTGGAGGTGCACGACCGCAGCCGCGCCACCCCGCCGAGCCTCGTGGGCGAGCTGCCGCCCGAGCCGCCCGACGTGTGGGCGGAGGGCGGCCGCGGGCTGCTGCTGATCCGCACGCTCAGCCTGTCGTGCGGGCACCGCCCCACCGAGACCGGCAAGGCGATCTGGTTCACCCTGCCGACGGCGGACCGTCCTGACGGGGCCCGGCCGGGGCCTC
>JAEBEK010000651.1:0-504 GCA_049998055.1 Amycolatopsis sp. cmx-4-37
AGTGGCGCGGCACCGACATGTCCATTTCCGCCGCCCCGTGGTGCGTAGCGGACGCTGGTGACGAAGCGTGCGGCATGTTCGCCGGTCACCCGCCGGGGCACGGGTTCGAGGTAACGGACCAGCCCCCGACGAACCTGGACACCTTCCGGACCGTGCAGGGCTAGGCGTCGCCCTGGCGCTCGTCCTCGGTCCCCGGTGCGGTCACGTAGGTACCTCGCTGCGGCACGGTGAAGACCAACCCGGCGGACACCAGCTCGGCGACGGCGCGGCGCACCGTGGGGCGGGACAGCCCGTACTCATCGCACAGACGCGCTTCTGAGGGGATGGGGCGGCGGGGCTTCCAATCGCCACGTTCGAGACGTGCCCGCAGGATGCCCGCGAGCTGTTCGTACGGCGCTTCGGGGGCGTCGCGCTCCACCTGGTCATCCGGGCCAAAATCCATGGGCGAACGGTATCGGGCGGGCCCCGGAGAGGCACATTCAGCCATGTTCTTTGACGTGCCTT
>JAEBEK010000652.1:0-504 GCA_049998055.1 Amycolatopsis sp. cmx-4-37
CAGGGGACCGCGCTCTTCGACGCGGCCCTGGCCTCCGATGAGCCGGTCGTCCTCCCTGTCCGCCTCGACCTGGCCGCCCTGCGGGGGCAGGGTGACCTGCACCCGGTGATGCTCGGTCTGGTGCGGCGGCGTGGTCGTCGTGCGGCTGCGGGTGGTTCGGTGGCGGTGGCGGGTCTGGTGCAGCGTCTTGGGGCGTTGGGCGTAGATGAGCGTCGTGAGGTGTTGCTGGATCTGGTGCGTGGTCAGGTTGCGGTGGTGTTGGGGCATGCGGGTGTGCAGTCGGTGGATCCGGGGCGTGCGTTTCAGGATCTGGGTTTTGATTCGTTGACCGCGGTGGAGTTGCGGAACCGGCTGGGGAAGTCGACGGGGTTGCGGTTGCCGGCGACGGTGGTATTCGACTATCCGACGGTCAACGCGTTGGTGGGGTACCTGCTGGAGGAGCTGTTCGGTGGGGTGGAGCCGGCGGAGGTGGTGCCGGTGTCGGCGCTGCCGTCGGTGGCCGAG
>JAEBEK010000653.1:0-504 GCA_049998055.1 Amycolatopsis sp. cmx-4-37
CGGCATCGTCTCCTGCGCCCACTGGCACGCGACACCGGACCCGACCGGCACCCTCCCCGAGGAGGTCCCCCAGTACGGCCTGATGGCCCGGAAGCCCTGAGCGGCCGTCCCGCCGGCCTCTCCGGCCGCAGCCGGAGCCCGACCCCGCCCTGAGGCGGCCGCGAAGGCCACCCCTCAGCAGTTCGAGCCTGCACAGGAAGTGATCCGTGTCCTGCGGACCGGGCCGGGCGGGGTGTGCAAGAAGCCGGCCAGCGTCGCGGCGGACAAGGCTTACAGCAACAGCCCGTGCCTCACACCGCAGCCCTCGTCATCCGGCTCCGAGCGTGATCGGCCGGACAGGTCCTGGACGTTCGCCCTGGATGTTCCTGGACTTCTCTACGCTGAGTTTGAGGTCGTCAAGCAAGCCGAAACGACCCACCGAAAAAATCGAGGGCCGTCTCGCAAGATCGAGTTCAGAGAGAATTATTGATAAAATCCCCCATGCTGCGCACATCGAGCGCGCGT
>JAEBEK010000654.1:0-504 GCA_049998055.1 Amycolatopsis sp. cmx-4-37
TGACCGAACGCGGCGTCCAGGTCGTCTTCGACCTGCGCACCACCGGGGAGCGCGAGGCCGCCCCCGACGTCCTGCCGCCCGGCGCCCGCCCCTTCGTCGGCGACGTCCTCGGCACCCGCCCGGGCGCCGCCCCGGCCCGCCTCGCGCGGTACCTGGAGGACCCGGTCCTCGCCGAACAGGAACTGGGCGGCGGCCGGGCCGAGCGGCTGTTCGAGGACGCCTACCGGCGGATGGTCCTCTCGCCCGGCGCCCGCTCCGCCTACGCCGCCCTCGTGCAGACCGCCGCCGACGACGGCACCCACCCCCTCCTCTTCCACTGCACGGCCGGCAAGGACCGCACCGGCTGGGGCGCGGCCCTCCTGCTCCTGCTGCTCGGCGCCGGCCAGGACGCCGTACGGAGCGAGTACCTCGCCGTCAACGACGCGGTCCGCGCCCGCTACGAGCCGCACGTCCGCCGGTTCGTCGAGCGGGGCGGGGACCCGGAGATCGCCGCCGTGCTCACCG
>JAEBEK010000655.1:0-504 GCA_049998055.1 Amycolatopsis sp. cmx-4-37
CCTTGTCGTTGAGGATCTCCAGCCGCTGCTCGCCGGCCTCGTCACGCGAGTCGAAGATGAAGCGGTGGGCGTTGACGATGGCGGCCGGACCGAAGTACTGGCCGTCGTTCCAGAAGACCGGGCACGACGAGGTGCACGCGGCGCACAGGATGCACTTGGTGGTGTCGTCGAACCGCTCGCGGTCCTCGGCCGACTGCAGGCGCTCGCGGGTCGGCTCGTTCCCCTTGGTGACCAGGAACGGCATGACGTCCCGGTACGCCTGGAAGAACGGCTCCATGTCCACCACGAGGTCCTTGAGGACCGCGAGACCCTTGATGGGCTCGACCGTGATGGGCTTCTCCGGGTTGATGTCCTTGATCAGCGTCTTGCACGCGAGGCGGTTGCGGCCGTTGATGCGCATGGCGTCGGAGCCGCAGATGCCGTGGGCGCAGGAGCGGCGGAACGTCAGCGTCCCGTCCATCTCCCACTTGACCTTGTGGAGCGCGTCGAGGACCCGCTCCTTGG
>JAEBEK010000656.1:0-503 GCA_049998055.1 Amycolatopsis sp. cmx-4-37
GGCAAGTCCATCGGCGACGTCCGGGTCGTCATGTCCGGCGCGGGCGCGGCCGGCACCGCCATCCTCAAGCTGCTGCTGGCCGCCGGGGTCAAGCACGCCGTCGTCGCCGACATCCACGGCGTCGTCCACGCCGGCCGCGACGACCTGGTCGGCGCCGAGGCGGACTCCCCGCTGCGCTGGATCGCCGACAACACCAACCCCGAGGGCGTCACCGGCACCCTCAAGGAGGCCGTGGTCGGCGCCGACGTCTTCATCGGCGTCTCCGCCCCCAACGTCCTGGACGGCGCCGACGTGGCCGCCATGGCCGAGGGCGCCATCGTCTTCGCGCTGGCCAACCCGGACCCGGAGGTCGACCCGGCGGTGGCCCGCGAGACCGCCGCCGTCGTCGCGACCGGCCGCTCGGACTTCCCCAACCAGATCAACAACGTGCTGGTCTTCCCGGGTGTCTTCCGCGGCCTGCTGGACGCCCAGTCGCACACGGTCAACACCGAGATGATGCTGGC
>JAEBEK010000657.1:0-503 GCA_049998055.1 Amycolatopsis sp. cmx-4-37
CCCTACACCGACACCCTGCCCAAGGCCCTGGTGCCGGTGGGTCCCGAGGGCGACGAGGAGAGCCTGACCGTCCTCGACCTCACCCTCGGCAACTTCGCCGAGATCGGCCTGGAGGAGGTCGGCGTCATCGTCGGCTACCGCAAGGAGGCCGTCTACGAGCGCAAGGCCGCGCTGGAGGCCAAGTACGGCCTGAAGATCACGCTGATCGACAACGACAAGGCCGAGGAGTGGAACAACGCCTACTCCCTGTGGTGCGGCCGTGACGCCCTCAAGGACGGCGTGATCCTCGCCAACGGCGACACCGTCCACCCGGTCTCCGTCGAGAAGACGCTGCTCGCCGCCCGCGGCAACGGCCAGAAGATCATCCTCGCCCTCGACACGGTGAAGAACCTCGCCGACGAGGAGATGAAGGTCGTCGTCGACCCCGACAAGGGCGTCCAGCGCATCACCAAGCTGATGGACCCCGCCGAGGCCACCGGCGAGTACATCGGTGTCACCCTCAT
>JAEBEK010000658.1:0-503 GCA_049998055.1 Amycolatopsis sp. cmx-4-37
TCCCGCGCGGGCGCTTCGGGCTGTGCCGAGCGGATGAGGCGTACGGGGGAGTTCCGGCCCGGCGGCCGTGCGGCAGGATGAGGCCATGGACGACGACCTCGTGTGCCGCCCCGTCCGGCCCGAAGAGCTGCCCGCCGTCGCCGCGTTGCGGTGGCAGTGGGTGCGGGAGCTGTACGGCACTCCCGAGGCCCCGCTCGACGAGTTCGTCCCCCGGTTCGTCGCCTGGGCCCAGGAGGCCGAGGCCACCCACCACTGCCTCGTGCTGGTCCGTGCCCGGAGCGTCGTCGGCATGTCCTGGCTGGCGGTCACGGAGCGCGTGCCGTTCCCGGGCGCGTACGAGCGGAGTTCGGGCGACGTGCAGTGCACGTACGTCGTCCCCGAGGAGCGGGACCGTGGGCTGGGCGGGGTGCTGGTCGACGCGGTGCTGGAGCGGGCGGCGGGGCTCGGGGTCGAGCGGGTCACCGTGCACTCCAGCGAGCGCGCCGTACCCGCCTACGTGCGGC
>JAEBEK010000659.1:0-503 GCA_049998055.1 Amycolatopsis sp. cmx-4-37
GTTCTCTTCCGGTCGGGCCGGATGACCTGGGGCTCGGGGGCCTCGGCCGCCGGGGTACCGGTCCGGGGCGTCTGGGTCGCGGTGCTCATTCGACCTCTCCCGTCTTCATCAGCTGGCGCAGGTAGTAGACGGCCACGCCGGACAGCAGCACGACCGTGATGAGGGCGATGGCGGTGCCCTGGCTGAACGAGGTGGAGGAGAACGCCTTGGAGAAGGAGTAGAGGCCGAGGGTCTCGTACTCCGGCTCCGGCTTGTTGCCCCGCAGCAGCCAGATCTGGCCGAAGACGTTGAAGTCCCAGATCACCGAGAGGGTGGTGACCATGACGAAGACCGGCTTGATCACCGGCCAGGTGACGAAGCGGAAGATCCCGGTCGCGGACGCGCCGTCGAGGGCGGCGGCCTCCTCCAGTTCCTTGGGGACCTGGGTGAGGGCGGCGTAGAGGGTGACCACCACGAAGGGGATGGCGCCCCAGACGACCAGGGCGGTGATGATGCCGAAGCCC
>JAEBEK010000660.1:0-503 GCA_049998055.1 Amycolatopsis sp. cmx-4-37
CGGCAGGTGCTGCTCGACCTGGTCGGCGAGGGTGGAGGCGACGGCGGCGGCCGTCTCGTACTTGAGCGGTGCCACGCCGACGAGGTTCTGGACGGCGGTGTCCAGCTCGGCGTCGGTCAGCCCCTCGGCGGCGAGGGTGCGCAGCACCTTCCAGAGGTCGTCCAGGGCCGGTCCGGTGGACTCGGTGTCGACGGAGCCGCTGATGGCGAGCATCGCCGCGCCGGTCCCCTCGGGGGTGGAGCGGAGCACCTGGGCGAAGGACCGCACGCCGTAGGTGTACCCCTTCTCCTCGCGCAGGACGCGGTCCAGACGGGAGGTCAGGGTGCCGCCGAGGCTGTACGTGCCGAGGACCTGGGCGGGCCAGACCCGGTCGTGCCGGTCGGGGCCGACGCGGCCGATGAGCAGCTGCGTCTGGACGGCGCCGGGTCGGTCGACGATGACGACGCGGCCGGTGTCGCCGGCGGTGACCGGCGGGACCGGGTTGGGCTGGCCGGCGTCGCCCT
>JAEBEK010000661.1:0-503 GCA_049998055.1 Amycolatopsis sp. cmx-4-37
GCTGGGCCTGGCGCAGGGCGCGGGCCGGGGGCATGTGGTCCACGCGCAGGTGGTGGTGGATGAGGTACATGAGGACGGAGGTCGCCTCGTCGGGCACCGGCCAGAGCGAGCCGACGACGGAGCGGGCCCCGGCGACGAGGAAGGCGGTGGCGAGGCTGAACGCCTCGTCGTGCCCGCGCCCGGAGACATGGCTGCGGCAGGCCGCGAGGAGGACGAGCCCGAGCCGCCCGGGCACGGCGGCCACGGCGTCGGTGAGTTCCTCGGCGGAGAGCGACCCCCCGCGCAGGAGCAGTTGGGCGGTGCGGTTCCGGTCGGCCCTGACGGTGGCGTGGCAGGCCAGATGGAGCACGCCACCGGCGTCTCCCCCGGGATCACGCAGCCAGGCCAGGAGTTCGGCCGGGGTCCCGGTCCCGCCGGGCTCCCCCAGCGCGGACCGGCCGAGGTAGCGGGCACGGGGGTAGAAGGCCCGCCGTACGGCGTCCGCCTCCTGACCGGCGTACGGC
>JAEBEK010000662.1:0-503 GCA_049998055.1 Amycolatopsis sp. cmx-4-37
GCTCACGTCCGCTCCCGGTGCCCCGGCCGTCCCGCCCGTCACGTGCGGTGGTGTGAGCGGGCGCAGCGGCGTGCGACCGCCCCTGCCCGCACGCCCATGTGCGCCGTTGATGCGCCCGCCGGTCGGGGCGTCCAATGAGAGGCGGTACGGCTCCGAGCCGTACGCACCGCCCGCCCGTCCGCGAGCCGCGGACGCGTACCCGGCCGATCGACCGCCACCGCGCCGGCCCGGGCCGCGTACGCCGTCCGCCCGCGACCTGTGAAGGGAACGCCATGGCCCAGGCCCGCACACCCGAGACCACCCAGGAACAGCGCGTCCACCCCGCCGACCGCCGCGACCTGCCCCGGCTCGTCCTGCTGGGCGCCTGCGGCTGCGGCTCCAGCTGCGGCTGCGGGTGCCAGTCCGGCGGCTCCTGCCAGTGCGGGGGCGGCTGCGGCTGACCCTCCGCCCGGCCCACGACCGCACCCGTGCGGTCGTGGGCCTCTCCGTGCCGGAATAACTGG
>JAEBEK010000663.1:0-502 GCA_049998055.1 Amycolatopsis sp. cmx-4-37
CGCGGGAGGGGAAGCCGTACAGGTGGGCGCCGGAGACGGTGGCGAAGACCAGCGGGTTTGGCTGGTCGGCGAGGAGCGGGGCGAGGTCGGTCAGGGGCAGGCCCGCCGTGCGGAGGGCTTCGGGCCCGGTCACCGTCATCGGGCACCGTCCCAGAGGGCGCTCAGCGCCTGCAGCTCGTCGCGGTGCTCGACGTGGTCGGTCCAGTCGGCGGGCCAGGCGGCGGCGCCGAGGCGGGCCCCGGCGAAGGCTCCGGCGAGGCAGGCGATCGAGTCGGAGTCGCCGGCGGTGCAGGCGCCCCGGCGCAGGGCGGTCAGGGGCTCGTCGGGGAAGAGCAGGTAGCACTGGAGGGCGGTGGCGAGGGCCTCCTCGGCGATCCACCCCTCGCCGGTGGTCAGGCAGGGGTCGGTCTCGGGCGAGGGGGTGTCGAGCGCGGCCCGGAGCCGGTCGAGGGCGGCGAGGCAGTCGTCCCAGCCACGGGCGATGAAGTGGACGGGGTCGGGG
>JAEBEK010000664.1:0-502 GCA_049998055.1 Amycolatopsis sp. cmx-4-37
GCCCTGGCCAGCCACGCCTACGACCATCCCTTCATCGCCGCCGGGGCCGGCACCCTCGTCGACGAGATCCGCGCCCAACTCCCCTCCCTGGACACCCTCGTGGTCGCCACCGGCGGAGGCGGCCTGTTCGCCGGAGTCGCCACCGCCGCCCGCCACCACGGCCTGCGGACCGTCTCCGCCGAACCGGAGGGCAGCCGCGCCCTGCACGCGGCGCTGGCCGCCGGGGGCCCGGTCGACGTACCCGTGGACTCCGTCGCCGCCGACTCCCTCGGCGCCCGCCGCGCCGGGCAACTGGCCCACGCCGCCGCCCAGTACGACTCCACCCGCTCCGTCCTCGTCACCGACGACGCCCTCACCGCCGCCCGCCACACCCTGTGGACCGAACACCGCTTCGCCGTCGAACACGGCGCCGCCACCGCCCTCGCCGCCCTCACCGACCCTTCCCCCGGCCACGGCTACACCCCGGCCCCCGACGAAACCGTCTGCGTCGTCCTCTGCGGCG
>JAEBEK010000665.1:0-502 GCA_049998055.1 Amycolatopsis sp. cmx-4-37
CCATGACCTGCTGGCCCTTGTCGCGGGCGAACTCGCCGGTCTGCTGGGCGACGATCTTCAGGTCGGGGGCCTTCTCCTTCACCCGGTCGACGAAGCCCTTGGTGCGGTCGGTGGTGACGTTGTTGCCGGAGGCGCCGAGGAGGATCGCGACCTGGCCCTTGCCGCCGGTCGCCTCGATCATCGCGTCGGCGGCGCGCTTGCCCTGCTCCACGAAGTCCGAGCCGAGGAAGGAGAGGTAGTCCTTGCACGCCTCGGCGTTGACCTTGCGGTCGACGGTGAGGACCGGGACCTTCTTGGCGGCGGCGGCCTTGAACGCGGGCTCCAGGCCGTCGGAGTTGAGCGGCGCCACGATGAGGAAGTCGGCGCCCTGCGCCAGCATGTCCTGGATGTCGCTGATCTGCTTGGGCAGCTGCGACTGGGCGTTGGTGGTGAGCAGCTTCTTGACGCCGGCCTTGGCCGCCTCGTCCTTGATCGACTGGGTCTCGGCGATCCGGAACGGGTT
>JAEBEK010000666.1:0-502 GCA_049998055.1 Amycolatopsis sp. cmx-4-37
CCGCCAGAAGTGGACGGACTTGACCGGGAACATCAGGGCCAGCGGGCGGGACGGCTCCCAGCAGAGGGTGCAGACACGGGGCGTCCACGTCCGCTCGGGGGACAGGTCGTCGAAGTAACCCATGGGCGCAGGGTACTCGCGCTCGTCCGGCAGTCGTCCCGCCATCACTCACTCCCGTCGGATTGCCAGCCAGGCGGCTATCGCCTCTGTCATGGGCATACCCGTCTCGATCTCGGCGAAGAGGAACTGACCGCCCGCGTTCGCCTCCAGAAACCACGGATCGCCCTGCTCGTCAATCGCGAAGTCGAAGGCGGCATAGGCCAGTTGGGCCTCCTGGAGGTAGCGGCGCACCGCCGCGCGCAGGGCGCCGTCCACCTCTCCGGCCACCCAGGTGCTGGCGTCGGCGGGGAGGAAACGCCAGTCGAGGGTGGGCGTGCGCGGGGTGACGTAGGCCGGGAAGTAGCGGTCGCCGACGACGGTGAGCCGCAGGTCGGTGCGTTTG
>JAEBEK010000667.1:0-502 GCA_049998055.1 Amycolatopsis sp. cmx-4-37
GGTCCGGTACGGCTGCGTCCGGCGCACGTTCAGGTGTTCCGGAGTTCGGCCGGGGTCCCGGCTCTCTCGTGGACGGTGGGCACTCCTGGGGGCCGGTTGGTGCTGGGCTTCCGGGTGTTCCGGGTGTTCCGGAGTCCGGGCGATGTCTTGGCGTACCTGTGGACGGTGCGCGGCATGGCGGACAGGTTGGGGCCGCGCGGCTGGGCGCACCTGAGTCGGCCGAGTGCCTCGATGCCCCCGTTGCTGGCGCGCACGCCAGCGGCCCGGCCGGTGTTGCGCGGCCCGGTGTTGCGCGGCCCGGTGTTCCGGAGTTCGCCGGGTCCCCTGACGCTGCCGTGGATGGTGCGCACTCTGGCGGCCCGGTCGGCGCTGCGCGTCCAGTCGCCCCGGAGTTGGCCGCGTGTCCTGACATCCCCGGGAATGGTGCGCACGCGTACTCCGGCGATCCGGTTCGGGCCGCGTGTCCGGGTGTCCCCGTGTTCTCCGCGTCCCCTCACGACCT
>JAEBEK010000668.1:0-502 GCA_049998055.1 Amycolatopsis sp. cmx-4-37
TTGACGCGGTTGTCCGCGTACAGGCGGGCGATCGGGTACTCGTTCATGTAGCCGTAGCCGCCGTGCAGCTGGAGGCAGCGGTCGATGACGCGGGAGGCGACCTCGGTGCAGAAGAGCTTGGCGGAGGCGGCCTCGGCGGCGCTCAGCTCACCGGCGTCGTGGGCCTCCAGGGCGCGGTCGCAGACGGCCTCGGCGGCGTCGACCTCGGCCTGGCAGGCGGCCAGCTCGAACTTGGTGTTCTGGAAGGAGGCGACCGTCTTGCCGAAGACCGTGCGGTCCTGGACGTACTCCTTGGCGAACCGGATCGCGGCGGCGGCCTGGGCGTAGGCGCCGACCGCGATGCCCAGGCGCTCCTGGGGGAGGTTCTGGCCGAGGTAGGCGAAGCCCTTGTTCTCCTCGCCGAGCAGGTCCTCGACGGGGACCTTGACGTCGGTGAAGGAGAGTTCGGCGGTGTCGGAGGTGCGCAGGCCCAGCTTGTCGAGCTTGCGGCCGACGGCGTACC